>KB906766.1 GCA_000381605.1 Acidobacteriaceae bacterium KBS 89 | reverse complement strand
GGCGTTCCATTCGAGAGCGAGTAGTTCAACCCCGATAGCTGCCAGTTCGTATCGCCTTTGTAGTATGTAATGAACTGGTCATAGCTCAGGGTACTCCTGTTATCCGGCTTCCAATCTATCCCGGCGATATAGGCATCGGTGGAGTTACGCCAATTCTGGAGCAGCAATGCATCTGTGCCCTCGTGGACCGAACTGTACGAGGGGCCCTGGTTGATATTGTGATTGTATCCGGCACGGAAGCTCACGCGTGACAGCGGAGCCAGCGTCAGGTTGAGGTCGGTGATCCGGCGCACCGTATTGTAGGAGTGCGGAGAGTTAAGCAAAGGAACAAAAGGGTTCGAGGCGGGAGGGATCAGAGGATTCGCCAGAAGGTCGTAGTCAAAGTATTGGCGGTCACGACGATAGCTGCCATGAAAATCATAGATGCGGCCCTTTGAGACATTCAGCAAGGTAACGTTGATCGGGTCACCCCCATAACCGAAGCTGCTCGTCGAAAGATCGTCAAAGAAGATCGGGTGATGGGAAGTACCTGTAGCGCGCATCGTGAGCGACTGATTGAGTAATCGTGGACCGGACTGGATATTGACCAGCGTGTCGTACATTGCGCCGCTTCCAGACTGATCCACGATATGACCGCCAAGTTCGATGGATTGATGCGTGATGTAGCCCTTTATCATCTTGTCCTCTTGCTTCTCCTCCTGTGCCGGGGGTGGTGGGGTCGCTTGAGGGGTTGAGGATGGTGTAGCCTGCGCCTTTGCCGGAACGTCCTTCTCCTGTGCTGCGGGTGATGTCGGTTGAGGAGCTGAGGGTAGCGTGTCTTGCGCCTTTGCCGCAACAGAGAGGACAACCATAAGAAGGGCCGCAGCCACGCGTCTCATGCAGTTCCATAACGCACCAGCGAAACATCCTGAGTGGAGTGATGGGAGTGAGAGGACGAGCGTCATGCTTGATCACCCTAATGGAAGAATACGGAGCTTGTATTCGAACCGTGGACCTGCGTATGGCATACCGTGCAAGCCTGATATTGGTTTGC
>KB906765.1 GCA_000381605.1 Acidobacteriaceae bacterium KBS 89 | reverse complement strand
GGCGTTCCATTCGAGAGCGAGTAGTTCAACCCCGATAGCTGCCAGTTCGTATCGCCTTTGTAGTATGTAATGAACTGGTCATAGCTCAGGGTACTTCTGTTATCCGGCTTCCAATCTATCCCGGCGATATACGCATCGGTGGAGTTACGCCAATTCTGGAGCAGCAATGCATCTGTGCCCTCGTGTACCGTACTGTACGACGGGCCCTGGTTGATATTGTGGTTGTATCCGGCACGGAAGCTCACGCGCGACAGCGGAGCGAGCGTCAGGTTGAGATCGGTGATCCGGCGCACCGTATTGTAAGAGTGCGGAGAGTTAAGCAAAGGAACAAAGGGGTTCGAGTTGGGAGGGATCAGAGGATTCGCCAGAAGGTCGTAGTCAAAGTATTGACGATCACGACGATAGCTGCCATGAAAATCATAGATGCGTCCCTTTGAGACATTCAGCAAGGTAACGTTGATCGGGTCGCCCCCGTAGCCGAAGCTGCTTGTCGAGAGATCGTCAAAGAAGATCGGGTGGGAAGTAGTTGTAGCGCGCATCGTGAGAGACTGATTGAGTAATCGTGGACCAGACTGGAGATTGACCAGCGTGTCGTACATCGCGCCGCTTCCAGACTGATCCACGATATGACCGCCAAGTTCGATGGATTGATGCGTGATGTAGCCCTTAATCATCTTGTCCTCTTGCTTCTCCTCCTGCGCCGGGGGTGGTGTCGCTTGAGGAGTCGAGGGTGGCGTAGCTTGCACCTTTGCCGCATCCTTCTCCTCCTGTGCCGGGGGTGGGGTCGCTTGGGGAGTCGAGGATGGCGCAGCTTGCGCCATTGCCGCAACGATCTCCTTCTGTGCTGCGGGTGATGTCGGTTGAGGAGCTGAGGGTAGCGTGTCTTGCGCCTTTGCCACAACAGAGAGGACAACCATAAGAATGACGGCAGCCACGCGTCTCATACAGTTCCATAACGCACCAGCGAAACATCCTGAGTGGAGTGATGGGAGTGAGAGGACGAACGTCATGCTTGATCACCCTAATGGAAGAATACGGAGCTTGTATTCGAACCGTGGACCTGCGTATGGCATACCGTGCAAGCCTGATATTGGTTTGC
>KB906764.1 GCA_000381605.1 Acidobacteriaceae bacterium KBS 89 | reverse complement strand
GACGGACTAACCATTTGAGTTGACCCGCCGACGGACCGGTAGACGTTGTAGCCTGCGATTTGAACGGGAGAGCTGCCGGGTGCCGTCCAGGAGAGATCGACCTCATGAGCGACCGCTGTGCCCGTACCGCTCATCGACACGACTGCTGTTCCTCCACTGGTTGAGTTGCTGCTGATGGTGAGCTGCCCAGTCGCCGATCCGCTTACAGTTGGCTTGAACTGAACCTGCAGCGACATCGACTGATTTGGGTTCAACGTTGCCGGGAAGCTGCCTCCGACGATGGTGAAGCCTGCGCCCGCGATCGATGCTGAGTTCACTGTGAGTGACGACGTGCCTGTGGAGGTAAGCGTCACCGACTTCGTTGTCGGCGAGTTTACGGTAACGTTGCCAAAGCTCAGTGTGGTGGTGCTTAGCGTCAACTGCGAGTTTGCTGCCGCGCCAGTGCCGCTCAGCGAGACGACTGCTGTGCCGCCGGTGGTCGAGTTGCTGTTGATGGTGAGCTGCCCGGTAGCTGCTCCACTTACGGTCGGCTTGAACTGGAGTTGCAATGTCAGGGATTGACCTGGGTTCAACGTTGCTGGAAATGTGCCCGCAATGATGCTGAAGCCCGCACCTGAGATCGACGCCGAGTTGACTGTGAGTGGCGACGTGCCTGAGGAGGTAAGCGCGATCGTCTGCGTTGTCGGGGTGTTGAGGGCAACGGATCCAAAACTCAGAGCGGTGGTGCCCAGGGACAACTTAGGATTTGCTGCTGCTGAGCCTGTACCGCTCAACGACACGACTGACGTGGCGCCGGTGGTCGAGTTGCTGCTGATGTTAAGCTGTCCGCTAGCTGCTCCACTTACGGTCGGCTTGAACTGGACCTGCAATGTCAGGGATTGACCCGGGTTCAACGTTGCGGGCAATGCACCGCCCACGATAGAGAAGCCCGCACCTGAGATCGACGCCGAGTTGACTGTGAGTGGCGACGTTCCCGAAGAGGAGATCGCGACCGACTGCGTTGTCGGGGTGTTGAGAGCAACGGATCCAAAACTCAGAGCGGTGGTGCCCAGGGACAACTTAGGATTGACTGCTGCTGCTCCTGTACCGCTCAACGACACGACTGACGTGCCGCCGGTGGTCGAGTTGCTGTTGATGGTGAGCTGCCCGTTAGCTGTTCCGCTTACGGTCGGCTTGAACTGGACCTGCAATGTCAGGGATTGACCTGGGTACAACGATGCGGGCAATGCACCCCCCACGATGGAGAAGCCCGTACCAGAGATCGACGCTGAGTTGACTGTGAGCGTCGCCGATCCCGAGGAGGTAACAACAACTGACTGAGTTGTCGGGGTGTTGAGAGCAACGGATCCAAAACTCAGCGCGGTGGTGCCTAGCGACAACTTAGGGGCCACGGGCTGCTGCGATGTTGTGAACACGACGTCGATCCAGAAGTAGGACGATTGGTAGGCTATGGTGGGGAAACCGCCGGCAGAGATCACTCCGTTGGGACCGAGCATACCATTGGTCAATGCGTGCAGGGGCGGGTTGTCGATGCCTTTCGTTGCGAGGTAATTCAGGTCTTCCGAGACGTGTCCGGCAGGCGCGAAGTAAGAGGCAACGTAGACGGTGTTGGCAGTGATGGGGATGGGCGAGGAGAAGTTGACCTGCTGCCAGCCCGATCGGGACTCACTGGTGAAGGTCGCGCTGCCTAAGAGAGTCCCGGTAGAGGACCAGATGTGGCCTACGTGAGTGCCGGTGTTTGTACCTGCTTTATAGAACCTCAGGCCGGTGATAAAGCCATTGGTCTCGGACCCGAACTTTAGGCCGACTTCAACGGAGCGAGAGTCTCCGTTGTCGGTGATAGAGGGATTTGCCGCTGGGCCCATAAGAGAGATCTGGCCAATTGCGGAAGTTGCGAAAGCCATGGAGCAAGCCAATGCACACAGAAGTACAGCGCACTGTCTGCGGAGCGAGGGAATTCTCGTCACAGGCCGGAGGCGCAGCCTATTTGGTTTTGAAGAGTTGAATGTGGGGTTGGGAGTGGGAGTCGATACTACGGGGCCTAAAAACGGGGAAAAGCACCAAAAACGGGTCAAAAACAATTACCTCTTGGATTCTGCAGAAAAAAAAGGAAATCGTGCCAGAAATGCAGGGTCCAAGGTAGAGAGAAAAAAGAGGCAATGTTTCGTGGGGCTTCGTATGATCGCACGCCGCCTGATTCGGAAGGCATTTGGGCGCGATGGGATGTTCTATCTTGCCCGGCAGCTATAACATACGCAGCCCGGACAGCCGATTCTCATTCCCCAACTTTCATACTAGATCAGGAACTGATGTTGTTTAGGGGGACAGCTCTATAGCTAACTTAGCATGTATCACGGGTTGATTACCACGAGGTGTAAGCTTTTCGCCTACAACTTTCGTTCGCGAGCCGGAGGGCAAAGGGATGTCGAGCGAGGGTTGTTCGAACCGGGTTAGAAGGCGCTGACGCCCTCTTCGAGGACGAGCTCGTCGACGGAGATGTTCATCGCCTTGCCGAGTTTCTTGAAGTCCTCTTTCCATTCGGGGTCCAGTCGTTCATGTCACTTCGCCTGAGGAGATCGCGCGGTGGCTGCTGGATCGCGGGATGGATGTGGATGCGAAGGCTGCTGTCGATGCTGATGGATTTGGCGGTCATACGGCACTGTTTG
>KB906763.1 GCA_000381605.1 Acidobacteriaceae bacterium KBS 89 | reverse complement strand
CCGATAACCCGACTTTACAGGCGCTTCGACAATCACTCCCCAATATCCGTCACCCGCCCGGAGATTCCACCCCTTCATCTTCTTCGCAAGAACCGAACACGGATTCGATTTGCGATCGAATGACCCGATAAAGCCCAAAACTCTTCAACGCGTGGCTGGTTTCTTTTAGCGAGTAGTCAGAGAGTCGTTGGCCGCGTTCGGAGACTGAAATCGTGACGCAGGGCGTATCCGTCTCGCGATCACGAGTTATGCCATTTGCAGGCTCGGTGTGATCCGACCACAACGCATCGCCGTGTAAGCATTCATTCGGAAAACGCTCGGGAAGCGTCATCGCTTCATCGAAGAGAGCCGATGCTGCGTCCCGATCCAATTGCCACGCCAACGTTTTGTTACGAGTGTGACGCCAGGATACCCCGGGCATCGGGATGCTGACATAAACCCCGCAACGGCCGTCCTCGTCCATTCCGAACTGCCATCGAGGTCGATTGCGGACGGCTTCTCCGGGCTGGAATACGTGGAGGAGCTTTCCTGGTGGAGAGTCCTCAGACTTCCTGACCCCGGCTGCCCGTACCTCCAACAATTCCACTTCGCAACGCAACAGGGCGTTAGGCGGTACTTTGCCGGGTACCCCGTCTGTCCCAAACGCCAGGTGCGGGCTGATGGTAATGTGCCTCACCCCGCCAACGCGCATTCCGATAATCCCTTTGCGGAGGCCAGCGATGCAATGACGACCTTTCAGGTCAATTCTGACCCTCGGTTCGGGATAAACGAAAACCTCTTCTCCCTGACGAAGAAACATTCGCAAATTGAGGACGACGGTTGTTCCGGCCAAGACCTCTTCTCCTGTACCGATGGAGACGTCGAGGATTTCTATTCCCTTTGCCATTGTTTCTGTTCAGAGTACACCGAAGGTCTTCGCGAAGTTCTTGACGTATGGTCGGCAAGCGGTAAGCATTCTGCGGCCACCCGGACCACGAAGCCGTACTGCACGAAAAACGGGGTTTTGGGAAACTGCGACCCGTTACGAAGTGAACTTGCCGAAAATCCGACTTTTCAGGCACAACGGGATAGTTTCCGGTTAGCCCGTGATCCACTCGGTATGGCTGCGTCACTGCTGCTCAGTTTCCAGTTCTTCGCGGGGTCACCAGCCCAGTTTAGGGCATCAACCAGAGGCGCTAGGCCCGGGTCCCGGCGACCAAAGGACGCAAACCTATCACATCGCCTGATAACGAGAACTGAGAAGCATTCGCCGCGGTCTTCGTTATAAACTCTTCTCCGAAACACGAATACCCGCTGGCAGAGGGTTCACAGATGCCTGGTGAAGCGATCTCGTCGGAACACGCAGCCAGCCTGGTCAAATCCGGCATGTGGCTGGACTATGGCGTGTCGCATTGCCAGCCCGATGTTTTCGATCAGGCGCTAGCTGCACGCAAGGACGGACTAGCGAATGTCAAGATCCGCTCCTGCCTGTCGTTACGCCCCCGCGCTGTGATCGAAGACGATCCGGAAGGCAAGCATTTCCACATCTTCAGCTGGCATTTTTCAGCCTACGACCGCAGAAAACATGACGCAGGCCGTTGCAACTATGTACCGCTGAACCTGGGAGAGGTGCCTGATTATTACCGTCGCTTTCTCGATCCTGTGGACATCGCCATTTTTAAAACTTGCCCCATGGACGATGGTGGATATTTCAACTTTGGCCCGACAAATATGTGGCAACGTGCCGTAGTCGAACGTGCAAAGGTAGTGATCGTCGAGATCAATCGTGATATGCCATACGTATTCGGCAAAGAGAACGGCGTACATGTGAGCGAAATCGATTTCATCATTGAGGGAGATCATCAACCGTGCGCGGAGTTGCCCAACCCGGACCCGGGCGAGATTGATCGCACGGTAGCTCTGCGCATCGCAGCCGAAATCGAGGATGGCTCCTGTCTTCAGATCGGGATCGGCGGCATGCCGAACGCCGTATGTTGCTTATTACTCGAAAGCGGGGTGAAGGATCTTGGCATCCACACGGAGATGATGACCGAAGGCCTCGGCCTGCTTTACCGTTCTGGCCGGGTGACCGGATCGCGGAAGACGCTGGATCCAGGCAAGGTGACTTATACGTTCGCGCTCGGCTCGCAGTCCCTTTACGCGACAGCCAACCGCAACCCGGACTGGTACTGCCACCAGGTGGACTATACGAACTCGCCGTACATCATCATGCAAAACGAGAAAGCAGTGTCCATCAACAACACCACGCAGGTCGATTTGCAGGGACAGGTAGCTTCAGAATCCGACGGGCACCGCCACATCAGCGGCACCGGAGGCCAGCTGCAATTTGTGCGCGGCGCCTACGCATCTAAGGGAGGTAAGTCGTTTATCTGTCTCTCGTCAACCTACGAGAAACGAGGTGAGCGTCGCAGCCGGATTGTGTTTAGCCTTACCCCCGGCAATATCGTGACAACGCCGCGCTCGGACGTGATGTATCTGGTTACCGAGTTCGGGATGGTCAACTTGAAGGGAAGGTCGGTCGCGGAACGCGCCAGGGGCATCATTGCACTTGCGCATCCTGATTTCCGCGAGGATCTGGAACGGCAGGCATATGAAAACCGGCTGATTCCGCGCGGCGTTTCGTTTTCCTGATGAGGAAGCCCATCGGGCGATTTGTCCCGGAGAACAGGTGAATTTTTCATCCGTGTTTTCGGCAACTACGACCTGCCCTCCAACTCGAACTTGCCGAAAACCCGACTTTTCGGGACGTTCGGATCAATTTTCCGGATAGCCGGTTTATCGGCCACTTGGCAAAGAGATAAATCGCTTAATGAGCGCTTTCCCCTGTTGTCGTCAACTCAGCACATCTGGCAAGCAGATCGGCGGACACTTCGTCCCTTTGTGCTACGTTTATGTCATGTCTACTGTTCTTGTGACCGGCTGTAGCTCGGGAATCGGTTTTGCAACTGCGCTTGAGCTCGCCCGGGCGGGGCACCAGGTTCTTGCCACGATGCGGCATCCGGAGGGGGCACCGCAACTTGAGCAGACCGCCGCAAGCGAGAAATTACCGATCAGAGTTTTACCGTTGGATGTCGATTCCGACGAATCGGTGAGTTCATGCTTCCAGGCAATCGCAGAACCAATCGACGTGCTGGTGAACAATGCCGGCATTGAGGTGCATGGATCGGTGGAGGAATTGCCGATGTCATCCATGATCGCCGTGATGAACACAAACTGCTTCGGCGCGGTACGCTGCATCAAGGCCGTACTTCCTCAGATGCGGGGACGCCAATCTGGCTGCATTGTGAACGTCTCATCGATCTCAGGCAGAATTGCCAATTCTCCCTTGAGCGCCTACTGTGCTTCTAAGTTCGCACTGGAAGCGTTCATTGAAGCGCTCGCCGGGGAAGTGAAGCCTTTCAATATCAGAGTTGCTCTCATAGAGCCGGGTATTCAGGATACCCGCATGGCCCGCGATATCAGCAAGGGACCCAAATCGATCTACCCTCAAGTGGGCCGATTTTCCGGCCTTTTCCGCGCGTCGCTGGCGAATCCGATATCTCCCGATGCCTCCGCCACCGCGATTCGCCACGTCATTGAGAGCGACACCTGGCAATTGCGTCACATGCCCGGTCCGAATGCAGCGCCGTTCGTTGGCTGGAGAGCGTCGATGACGGACGAGCAGTGGGTAGACTGGAATGCTTTAGGCGACGATGCCTGGTACGACGCGGTGCAGCGGGACTTCGGTTTGGACGCCCGTAGGTCGTAGGCCTGCTCTCGCCTGGTTCCAACGGGTTGTGATCGTCGACGCGATTGATGCAAAATCGCCAACTCACTCACCGACAAGCTTCCGAATAGTAGCCTTCTCGGTTCAAGTGGTTCCTTTAATTCCTTGAAAACGGGGTTTTCGGAAACAACAGAGGCGTAGTTGCCGATAACCCGACTTTTCAGAAGGAACCGTATTCCCCGTATCTTGGGCATGAGAACATCCTCTGCATGGTCAGGCTCTTGTTCATCGCCGTCGCTATCTCTGCGGTCCTCCTCCTTCTCGCCTTCTTCGGCGGTAAGCTTTTCGAAAGCAGTGTAGTGCGCAAGCGAATCATGATTGGAACGGCAGTCACATGTCTTGTAGGAGCGATAGTCTATTTTGGGATCATCGCCTTCATCATGAGTGGCTGCCTCAACTGCTGAGACTGTTAGCCCAAGCTAGAGGCTTTGACTTGAGATAGCGGTCATCACTAACCAAACATTCACTTCGTGAAAAACGGGGTTTCGGCAACTACGATCTGCCCTCCAACCCGAACTTGCCGAAAACCCGACTATGCGGGAACTACGGGAATACTTCCGGTTTGCCCTGACTCAGGCTAGACCAGCATCGGGCCAACGAAGGTGGGAGCTTCCTGAGATTGAAGTATTATCTGCAAGTCAGTTGTGTTCTTTAAGAGCAGCGCATGACTTTCTCCTTGGGAGCCTTTATGGCCCTTCTATCGGCTGTGGCAATCTGGTTTTTATTATGGCTAGGAGCATCGGGGAAGCCAGTCGAGAAGACGCCCCTGGGCGGGTTGTGGCTTTCTGACGGCTATGGACTTTTGGTTGAATTGGATGACAGAGAGCTACGCACGTACGAATTGACTTCAAGCAGTTGCGTTCCCTCACGGAGTGCAAAGCGATTTGCTAACGGAGGCCCAGACTCGGTCACTTTTACGTCAGGGCGCGAGACCACCAGGATTATTCGCACTAATGACGAAAACGTCCTGCGCATGCATACTGATGGCACCACCTCCGACATAGTTTTGCGCCACACCTCCAAGCGGCCGGATAGCTGCGAGAGCGTGCCTCCTAATACTCCTCAGGAGAACTACGCAGTTTTTTGGGGAACCTTTGCTGAACAATATCCTTTTTTTGCGCTTCACAAGGTGGATTGGCGTGCCGTTGACAAGAAGTTCCGGCCGGAGATTACGGCAGCCACGAAGCCGGTGGAGTTGTTTCAGATTTTTCGAAAAATGATTGAACCACTTCAGGACTCACATACCGGCTTGGAAGCTGGAGATATTAAGGCAGAATTCGACGGCTGGCGCAACGATCCAGGTCATCGCGACGAAGGTGATTGGAAGAAAGCCGGCTCCATCATTGAATCGAAGTATGTGCGCGGAGGATTGAGCACCTTTTGTAAGGGGCATGTTCAGTTTGGAAGAGTCGGAAACGCAATTGGTTATCTACGCGTGACCACCTTCTATGACTATGTGGACGGGGACGGCTATGCAAATGAACTTCGATGCCTGCAAGAGACTCTCGACACAATTTTCGGCGGCACGAAACTGAAGGGCCTCGTAATTGACGTGAGGCTGAATCACGGCGGGGACGACCCCCTCGGCATCGAAATTGCTTCGCGGCTAACGGACAAGAGATATCTCGCCTATTTCAAGGTCGCACGCAACAGTACAGAGCTTGATGTCCCTCTTCATTTCACGGCTCGAGAAGCCAGTTGGGTGGTACCGAGTACACGACCTGGATTCAAGGGAAAGGTTGTCTTGCTTGTTGGCCCGGACACTGTGAGTGCTGGTGAGACTTTCGCAATGGCTCTCCTGGGTCGAGAACAACGGGTCACCCTGATTGGTCTCAACACCCAAGGAGTTTTCTCGGATGTACTCAGTCGCTCTCTCCCGAATGGGTGGCGTTTTCATTTGCCGAATGAAGTTTATTTAACGAGTGATGGGAAATCGTTTGACGGCACGGGAGTTCCCCCCGATGTCCGCGTGCCCTTCTTCACTGAAGCGGACCTACATGAGGGCCGGGACTCAGCACTGGAAGAGGCCATTAAGCAACTGACGAATGGAACGCTCACCCGAGCGAGCCACTAACTGTTGGTGAGTCGGAAATACCAGACAAGTACCTCAAGTCACCACTGAGAAAGTGGCAACCGCGACCTGCTTCCGGATCGTCGGCAAACCGAAAACAATCCTGCCTACCGACGGTCGGACCTTGGCGTCGTAATTCCCGCAAAACGGGGTTTTCGGCAACTACGATGGTTGAACTTGCCGCACTCCCGACTTTGCGGGCAGTTCGCACTTTGCTTCCGGATTGCCATTGAGCGTGACGTGAGCAGGCCCCGCCATGTGCCCCCCTTTTTGCCTTAGGGTGTGAAAACCAGCGAACAGGTCTTGCTGCACTGGATCGTGCCCTTACGGGTCAACGCTGCTTTGGACCCCGGTGGAAAGAATCCTGCGAGGAGCTTGTCGTCGGTTACCATGTTGGGCTCTTCCGCTCCGTCGCGCTCGGCCGTGTAACTCACCAACTCGGAGGCGGTCAGGGTGACGGTGTATGGTTTAGCGCCGTGTGGTTTGGTTGCTGGGCCGAGGTCCAACGTTCGTAAGATAAGCAATGCGGCCTTTGGGTCGGTCACCGTGGGCGCGTTCCCCTTGTGCTTCAGTTGCGCCAGCGCATCGCGGACCGCAATCGCATCTGGGTTCTTCGCCAGCCCCGCTGCGTTCTCGCCCGCGATCACCGCGAGACCTAGCGTGTACACATCCATCGCGTCCACCGGCTTCTCTTCGGCCGTGAGGATCTCGCCCAGGTGCCGGCTGATCGCGATATCCTGCCTACTGCGCCAGGCAGCGCGCACGTAGCCCTCGGCTTCCTGGACGGCGCCTTTTCTGTATAGGATCCAGCCTAGCGTGTCCCACGTGGCGAGCAGAAGACTGGTCCGTTCGGTGGAGCTGTCCGCGTACGAAATCGAGAGTGCGCTCGCGGGATTGCTGGAGTCGAACTCGGTGAGCGCCTCGCGCACGGACTGTTCGGCGCGGTCCAAGGAAAGGCCCTGTTCGGAAAGGTCGTACGCGGCATCGTTCACGATTTGGTCGTCCACCGTGAGATCAAGGAGCGCTTCCAGCGTGCTTTTTGCGTTCCGCGACTGCCCGGTTAGCATCTGCTCACGCCCGTACGTCAGCAGAAAGTCGATGCCGCGCTTGGCATCCTTAGTCATGGTATTCATGGCGTCATCGCCCACACGGACGGCAAGGTCGTCACGACCCATGTTGTGGTACTGCTCCATCAAACGGGTGGCCGCAAGGTTGGAGTTGGGATTGGCGAGCATCCAGCGCTGCAGCGTGACAATCGAGCCGTCAGGATCGCCAAGCTTGCGTTGCGCTTCGGCAATGGAGCCCATCTCGAATAAGGCATCTGGGAATAACTCCAGCTCTTTGCGGTACTCGGCAAGCGCGGTCACGTTATCGCCGCGCGCCTCGGCGAGCTCGCCTCTGTTTTCATGCAGAATCTCATGGCCCGGATCGATCGCCTCCGCCTGCTTGAGCGCGACTTCCGCTTTGGCGAACTCGTGCGCCTGGATGTCGCGATAGGCTTCGTCAATCAGGTCTGCCGCTTTCTTCTGCTCCTCGGTGCCCGCACTTGCGTCGCGGTATGGGTAGTACAGCGTAGAACGCAGCGCCAGAGTAGCGCCTCCTTCGACGGTTTCTGTCCATTTTTGGAAGGCGGGTAGCTCGGCGACCTCGACTTTGTCGCGCTTGAGCACAAGTTTGCGATCTACCGTCAACGTTCCGTCGGAGAAGGTCACAGAGGAGTCGAAGGTGCCGAAGGCAGAGTCAGCGTGTTTCGGATCGGGAAGCTTTACAGGTGTCCAGCCTTGCGGGAGCTGCACGATCGTGTGACTCGCTTGCGAGCGCCGTGGGTTGAGGATCGCCGGCTGCGGCGACGGTTCGGACGGCATATCTTGCGGCCGGTCTCCAGAGGGTTCCGCTCGATCGAGAATCGCAGTATTGCCCTCCAGTTCGTCTTCCACGGACTTCTCCACGATGAAGGGCAGCTCCGGTGGCCGCTCAGAGAACAAGCTGGTCCGGCCGCTTTCATAATGAAGGCGGAACTTCATTACGAACGGATCGTCATCTCGGCCTGCGCCAATGCAAGCCGCTTCGTTCACTTTACCGTTCAGCTGCAGCTCTCCCGCCAGCGATTGGGCAAAGGCGTTCAGGGCTTTACCGCCATTGTTGCAAAGCACGGCAAGGCGGCTGCTTTCCTTCAGGGTGTCGAGTGTGAGCGTGATCTGCGAGTTCTCGATCGCGTCCATGGTGCGGTCACCGTTGGCCTCGAGATGGATCACTGCCTGCGCCACACCGTGCAGAAAACGCTGCTGATGAAGCTCGGCAGTATCCATTGGCTCCGCATTGTCGGCAACCTTCAAAGGTGGTGGAGTTGGCAGCTTGTCCTGCGCTTTCGCTTCTTGCCCACCGCGAGCGCGGATCAGAGTCAGTGTCTCCTGCTGCGCCACCGTACGATGCGCGATTGGCCGCAGGATCTCCGGATCAAGCCGTGCATAGCGGGCGATCTTCTCGGCGTCCACTTTGTCGCTTTTCCGGTCACTGTGCGAGATCGCTCGCAGTTCGCGCACGTTGGCCACGATCACCTCATGGCCAAGTTCCTCAATCTGTTCGCTGACCCAGATCGAGTGAGTGCCAGTCTCCATGGCAACTCGGGCTCGTTCCAGATCCCGAAAGCGTTTGTCTACTCCGGACGGGGTGGTTCGGAAACGGCCTCGGTCTAAAACTTCGCCGTCTTCGTTGAGCGTGCAGTAATGGCTCCAGATGTCCCCGAGGTCGATCCC
>KB906762.1 GCA_000381605.1 Acidobacteriaceae bacterium KBS 89 | reverse complement strand
GCAATCCCCAATTTCAAATTTAATGGCCGCGTGCTTTACAACGGCACCACGAGCAACCTCTATAACTTCAACGAATTCTTCAACGGATTTACTTCGCGTGGCACAGTGCGTCAAACAGTCGTTACCGGTTCAGCACGTGCGCGGCGCATCAATGTCAACGGTGATATAGGCTTCGTCTGGCAGCTTACGCCAAAGATATCTGCCACCGAAGTTTATGACTTCTGGTATTTCCGGATACACGGAGCGAATTCGTTAGCCGAAACAGACTTTACCGGCGCATCGATGTTGGTTCCTCCAGGGAATCCCACAACAGTCACTACAACGGACTCTCAGTTTCTGAACCAGGAGACGAACGCGACTACAACTTCCCTCGCATGGGAGGTAACTCCACGCGCACAAGTATCCGTGGGATATCGATATCGAAGCAGGACTATTGCACAAGTGGGAGTTATAACTCCCATCCATGAAAACTGGGGACTGTTTGGCACCTCCCTCCGTCCCACTTCGCAGTTGCGCATCAATTTCAACTTTGACGGCATGTATGCCGACAATGCATATACGCGTATCAGCCCTCGTCAATTGCAGCACTATGTAGCGCGGGCTACCTATCAGCCGCATCAGTGGCTCAATTTTTCCGGGGCCGTGAATATTTACGAGGCTCGCAATAACGTGCAAACGGTGAATCATCTCGAGCACAATCGTAATTTCTCATTCGGAGCCTCAATCGCTCCTGGTGAAAAGTGGTCAACAGACTTGAGTTACTCCTATAACAGCGCTTTCTCTAGCACGATCTTGTGCTACGCCTCTACCCCACCTCCTCCTACAGCGGGAATAGCTCCGCCAGTTTGTGCCGACGCAGGAACTCCGCTACAGAGCAGCGGCTACTATAACGCGCCAACGCAGTCCGGCACTTTCGGCTTTGTCTTCTCGCCGATAAGCCATCTCCACGGTAAGGCGGGGTATAGCATAAGTGCCGTAAATGGAAGTACGGAAGTTATGAACGTTCGTCAAGTTAACGGATCGCTGCAGTCATATTTTCAAACTCCGTACGCGGAATTGGTCTTTGATCTGAAACCGAAGTGGAAGTTGAAGGCGGACTACAATTTTTACGGCTATGGTGAAGGATTACCGGTTGGGCCCACACTGCCGCGAAATTTTCATGGAAATGTTGTCACTCTCAGTGCGATTTACGCTTTTTAGGCTGGTTTTGTCTGAGGTATGATTGTCAACCACTTATCGCTAGGAGGTTTCAATAATGCTGAAATACATCGCTCGCATCGTTGCCGTTAGCTCGCTTACGGTCGGCAGCACAATGGTCCTTGCGAGGCAGGCGGCGCCATCCCACTGAGAAGCAGAAGCGTCACCCATTTAAGCATCATTCGCTTATCCTCCTAGCCGCTCGGCGAGTTTATTCTATCTCTGCCTGCTGCCTCCCGTGCTAAACCCGAAGCTCGTCCAATTGTCGAGCTCACCGAAGCCGCGACCAACCCCCGATGATATACGGGGTTAAGGCCTAGAGTCCGATCACTCTGAACCCACCACGTGGAACAGCCTTCAACGAATTAGCTCTGTAAACCTCCCACCAGACAGGGTTATCGGCAAGTATGACGCCGACAGGACCCGAAGTTGCCGAAACCCGACTTTTCGGCAACTTCGAATGCGCTGTTCGTGAGGGTAGAGTTCGAATGGCAAACACAAGCGCGTTTATGAGGACCAATCCCAGAATGGGCGCGATAGCTTGCGAATCTCCCTCAGTCAGGAGGGGTGATGCGATCCTTCCGACCTTCACTCGCCTCACTTCGGATCGAAGACTACGTAGTGGAGGAGACCGCTGATAAGACTCGTTGGAAGAGCATGGTTAGCAACAGATCATCTTCGTGCTGCCGGGGAAGCACTACTTCGATCCACTGAGTGATTCTTTCTTGGCGACGTGCTCCAGCGAGCAGGTTATGTATGAGGGCTTGTGATAAGCCGGTGGTAAAGCTCAATCGTCTGATCTGCAACTGCGGACCAGGCAAACGTCTCTTCGACGCGCTTGCGCCCTGCTTCTCCGAATTGTCGGGCCTTTTCGGGATCTGCCATGAGGTCGAAGATTTTCTCTGCGAGATCATGTGCGAATTTATCGGGATTTGAAGGAAGGGTGGTTGTTTGATCTTGGTCGAACGGAACGAGGTGGCCGGTTACTCCATCGACGACGACTTCAACGATTCCGCCTGTCGCACTAGCGACGACTGGAGCGCGGCATGCCATCGCTTCCAGGTTGATGATGCCGAAAGGCTCATAAATGGACGGACAGCAGAAGACGCTGGCGTTACTGTAAAGCTGGATCACCTCGGGTTTTGTCACCATCTTTTCAATCCAGACCACGTTAGGATTGAGTGCGCGGGCCTCCTCTACTTTTTGCCGCATCTCCACTGCTATCTCTGGGGTATCCGGCGCTCCGGCGCATAAAACGACCTGGGTACCCGGAGGCAGATAGCGAATTGCTTCGACGAGATGAGTCACGCCCTTTTGCCGTGTGATTCGACCTACAAACAAAACGTAGGGTAAGGCCGGATCTACACCGTACTTCGTTAACGCTGTGGTCTCCGATGTCTTTTGATATTCATCGAGATCTATGCCGTTATAGATGACATGCACTCGTTCGGGCGGGATCTCGGGGTACGCGCGCAGAATGTCTTCTTTCGTTCCCTTGGAAACGGCGATCACTGCATCTGCATCAAGAATCGCGGTTCGCTCCATCCACGAACTCATCGCATAGCCACTGCCGAGCTGCTCGGCTTTCCAGGCGCGCAGCGGTTCGAGGCTATGGGTTGTGAGTACGAAGGGAATGTCGAATAGTTTCTTTGCAAGAAACCCGGCCATGGACACGTACCAAGTGTGCGTGTGCACGATGTCGATGGTCGCCAGAGGCTTCATCTGCGCAAGATTGAGACTCAGTGTCTCGAGCGCGGTCTTGTATTTCTCCTGAGTGTCCTGGGTGATCTGAGACCACGGATGAGCGCCACGGACATGCAGATTTCCCTCGTCAAGGAATTGATCGCCCCAGCAGTGAACCTCGACATCGATCATCTTCGCCAACTCGCGGCTTAGGTATTCAACGTGAACTCCGGCTCCCCCGTAAACATTGGGCGGGTACTCGCGTGTCATCAGGCCAACTCGCAAAGCCATTCTCCTTGAATCGATTAGAGCCGGATAGCTCGATTGGAAGTCGAAGTCATCATATTCAGAATCAATTCTCTCGGGAAGCTGTTCGCAAAAAGAACTGTTGACGATAATGCATAAACTATAGGTTATTGAAGCTAAAAGCCGCATAAAGATGTACTTGGAGCATGGATCGCCGACACTCACCCAATCAGTACCAGGAAGTCTTAGTGGAAATGATCGGCAATCGTGCTAATGGTTCAGTTCCGAAAAACGGGGTTTGAGAAAGTTCGCCCCTCAGGATTCGCCAGTCAAGGGTGACCGAGAAAGCGGCGAAGCGGCCCTACCCCTTGACTGACACCCGTAGCTCAACGTATTTCATCAGGACATGAAGAAGATCAGAAACGGTCTGCTTCCTGGCTGGCGAAGAGTGCTCGGCGCGGATTGCGGGGCCACCCTATCGCGACGGTTGCACTCTATGGCCCGACTGCGGACTTGGCCACCAAAATTGCCGTCTCCATCATCCCCGACGAACGCAAACCGCCCGATGTGCTCGAACGCTGGTTCTCCGAAGACATCGATGTACGCCACGATCCGGTTGTCGGCGAGCAGATCCAGGCCTTCCTTCGCCAGCATCAGGCTCGCTCCGTGGTCGTGACCGACCGCGTCATCGGCTGCCCGCACGAGGAAGGTATCGAATACCCCGAAGGCCACTCCTGCCCGCACTGCCCGTATTGGGCGGGTCGCGACCGCTTCACCCATCAGCGCATCCACTAATCGCGCTCGGGGCCTTCTGCATCCTGGCTGCCTAACCGATTACCAGCAAACTTGCCGCAAATGCGACTATACGGGAACTACCGGATTACTTCCGGTTTGCCCGTGAACCACCGGAACCGGACGATTGAAGCTGCTCTCGTTCACTCGAGAGCTCACTGAGTGCATTGGCGATTCATGTCCCCTTGCGTCTAACCACCGCGTCAACTAAAGTCTGCATGGCAGGTACAGTTCGAATGACCTCTCGCGTTACCCGCATTGCGTACACACTCGTCGCCATTTTCCTAGCTTGTGTAGCCGCGATGACCTCTTCCGCCCAAGTCCAGCCCAACATGTCGGTACCAATAGTGTTCGTGCACGGCAACGGCGACGACGCTTCCAAGTGGATCGGTATCATCTGGCTCTTCGAGTCCAACGGTTACCCCACCGACAAGCTCTTCTCCGTGCGCTTCTCACATCCCAGCGCCCGCACGAATGATACCGTCGAAGAGGTAAATCGCTCTTCCACTACCGACGCGACCGCGGAGCTCAGCGCGTTCGTCACCCGCGTCCTCATCGAATCCCACAGCTCGAAGGTGGCCCTCATCGGAAGCAGTCGTGGCGGAATGACTATTCGTAACTACCTCCGCTACGGAGGCAGCAACAACGTCGCCTTCGCGATCACATGCGGAACGCCGAATCATGGAGTTATTGCGCTCGACGCTAATCTCGACAGCGAGTTCAATGGGAAGGGGCACTACCTCCAGTCGCTCAATCATGCCTATGGCGATGGCTCCGAGGTGCCCCCCGGCGTCAAAATGATGACGCTTCGCAGTGACAAGCTGGACAAGTACGCTCAGCCGAACGGCATCGCCTTCGGCAAGGACCAAACCGCTACCGGCATTACCTACGAAGGTCCCGCGCTCGCCGGAGCCACAAATATCGTCCTCCCCAACCTCGACCACCGCGAACTAGCCTTCTACCCACCCGCCTTCGCAGCGATGTACAAGTTCATTACCGGCGCGGCACCCACGACCACGCTGGTTACACCGGTCTCTTCTCCAACTCTCTCTGGTCTTATCACCGGTTTTGAGAACGGCGCATTTACCAATCTTCCACTCTCGGGCGTCCATCTTCGCATCTACCCGGTCAACTCCACCGAATCCACCACGCCAGCCTACGAAGTTGTCACTAGAAGTGATGGAAGATGGGGTCCGTTCCAGGCCTCGTTCACACAGGAGTATGACTTCGACCTTGAATTTCAGGGCCGTCATATCCGCCTCTATAAATCCCCGATCCCACGCTCAACGACTCTGCTCAATCTGCGTTTTTTGCCCGTCCCAACGGAGCCGAAGGGTACCGGTCAGGCCACTCTTTCTGTGCCCGCGCATAGCAGTCAACTTCTTATCGCCCGTCCACAGGGCTACTTCTCCCGCGAACGTGACCCCGTCCTGATTGACAACAAAATCGCCGCCGACGAACCCACCGGACTCCCGATGAACGATTCCTTTCTCGCTGCTATCCCTACGTCGACCGCCCAAATCACTTCGGTCGTCCTGCGCAAAGAAACTATTGCGGCCCGGCCTTCCACCGACCTGGCCACTGATCTCCCAGTCGTTGACTTTCTCTGGTGAGCAGCGTCGGAATCCCCAGTTGGCACCCACTCGGACTTGTACTTTGCCTTGCAACAACTAGGGAGTTCCCTAACTATACTTCGGATTTACGGGAGCGTACGATTTGCTCGGACAGCCGGCACACGACGTGTTCTTGGCTGTGGCGTCACGAGAGGACGCAACTCAGTCCGTAAGAAAAGAGCGCCAGCTTCATAACAAAGGAGGGTTGTTGAGCGATGGACAACAAGAACGATTCGCAAGTTTCCGTGCGGTCACTGCCTGGCTTGTTGACGGACTTGTCAGACACCGAACAACGGTTCTTATCCGGCAGCCGAGACCGCGGAAGGGATCTGGAAAGCGCTGTGCGCATTTTCCTCGAATTTCTTCGTGGCTTCGAATTCTTCGGCAATATTGATCGGCCTTGTGTCACCGTTTTCGGCTCTGCCAGGTTTGCGCCAGGGCACCGTTACTACGAAATGGCACGCCAGCTAGGAAGCCAACTCGCGTTGGCCGGTTACGGCGTTATGACCGGCGGCGGTCCGGGGATCATGGAAGCGGCGAACCGTGGTGCCAGGGAAGCAGGAGGTCTCAGCCTGGGCTGCAATATCATCTTGCCCAAAGAGCAACACGCCAATCCATATTTGGACCGCTTCATTGAGATGGATCACTTCTTCGTGCGCAAAGTCATGCTGGTGAAATACTCACGCGCGTTCGTGGTAATGCCGGGCGGCGTCGGCACACTGGACGAGGCGTTCGAAACCATCACGCTGGTGCAATGTCACAAATTGGACCGTTTCCCGATTGTGGCCATGGGCTCCGAGTTCTGGGGAGAAATGCGCAACTTCGTGCGCAACACGCTCGTTTCCGAACAGACCATCAGTCCGGAGGATCTCGACTTACTCAGCGTTACCGATTTCCCGGAACAAGCCGTTGCCTATATAAAGAACGGGCTTGAACGGGCGGGGGCAACAACAGTTCCTGAGGGAATCGACTAGCAACGCCAATGCCAAACGATGTCATCGATAGGTGAGCGGCAAACAGCAGGTCACATCAGACCGGAGTAAGTCATGAAAATCACTCTGTTTGGGGCTGGAGCAGGATGGTAGTAAGTTAGCTGCCGCATTCAGGGATTCGAACCCACGGTTGTCATAGTGACCGTGTGAACCGACTGTCTTTATTTTTAATTACTTACAAGATCAATGTGGCTACCTCAGTAGAGTTCGTCGAAGCTCAAGAACCGACGTATCTTATACCCACGCATGATCGGCGCCCACGGTTTCTGCAATCGAACTGATCGCGCGGCATACCGACGAATCGCTCACTGATATCGATGATGGGTTAGAATGGCGCGGTGAGTGACCTGGTCAAAGCCGCCAAGCTATTCGCAAATGGCGGTCACCAGCGGATAACAGCGCATCGCAATCCCGCGCTGCAGAGCTTCGAAATGCATCTCAAATCCGTGGCGCAGATTGTTTCTTCTGTCAGCCATGATGAAGAGACGATTGCAGCGGCTTGGCTGCACGATATTGTCGAAGATACGGACGTCACAATCGGCGACGTTGAGCGGATGTTTGGCGCAAAGGTCGCCGAACTGGTTGGGGAACTCACGTTCGTCAGTCACCCGACACGTGGCAATCGCGCGACCCGCATCGCCTTCGAGATGGAGCACTTCGCCAACGCCTCTGCCGCAGCAAAGATAGTCAAACTCGCAGATCTCATCGATACGATCCGCGACCTCTACAAGAACGATTCGACATCGTTCAGTGGGTACGCCGCAGAAGCGAATGAGCTGGCTCATGTTCTTGGCGGAGGGGACATAAGTCTTCTTGCGAGGCTGAAGCGCGACTTGAGGAAGTTTGCTGCAGATGCGCTCCCTGCGCAGTCGGGGGCGGCAGTGGCTCCTTTGCGCCCATCCGCATTCCCCGTAGGCACCCTGCGAGTGCTCGAGCGCGCACTCAATGCTCAGGACATTGCCGAACCGCTGATTTCCTTCGATTGCAGCAGCGCAGCGAATGAGGTTCTCAAAGCGATGACTGTCGCGGGGATTGAAGTTGCCGGCCTTCACAAGCAAGGAATTTTGTGCGGATTCGTGGAGGTTGCTAAGCTTCGCGAAGGAAGTTGCGAGGCAAGTCGGCGGGAATTTGTGTCAAGTCAAGTGGTCACATCCGAAG
Source organism: Acidobacteriaceae bacterium KBS 89 (assembly GCA_000381605.1). Taxonomy (GTDB): domain Bacteria; phylum Acidobacteriota; class Terriglobia; order Terriglobales; family Acidobacteriaceae; genus Edaphobacter. The sequence continues at coordinate 9,456 of KB906762.1, read as the reverse complement.
GTCCACTTGTAGAAGTGATCGAGGTTCTGACACGGCATGACTCGTGCTTCGTGTCGGCGCTCGGGACAGTAGTCGGCGTGATTTCGCGGATCGATTTGCACAAGCCCACAGCACGAATGTGGCTTTTCGGAATCATTACCGCTGCAGAACTGGAGTTCACAGAACGTATCCGGCGAAAATGGCCGCGCGAAAGTTGGAGTGGGCTCTTGTCGCAACAAAGGACCGAGAATGCCAGGCAGTTATTCACTGAACGTGAACGCCGTAAGGAAAAGTGCCAATTAATCGATTGTCTTCAGTTGGCCGACAAGATTGAGATCCTCATGTCAGATCCGACGGAGCTGGCGGCTCTCGGCATCCCAACTGCAAGTGCGGCGCGTCGTGCCGGCAAGCAGATCGAGAGTCTGCGCAACAGCCTGGCTCATGCCCAAAGCTTTGTTCACAAGGATTGGCCGCAAATCGTCCGATTGGCCAGACGCATCCATAAGATGGTGGAGGAGTCGTGAACAACAGATGGTGGGCATCAGTTGGCTTTTACCCAGAAGAGCAAAGCCTTCCCCCTTTGCTGAGCGGATCCGGCCCTGTCCCGCGCTGGAATCCAGTATCGACTCGATGTCGTCTGACTCCGAGGTTAAACATCAGTTCCGGTAACAGGCCTTGGCACCAGTCGAAGGTTGAACTCGCCTGCCCAGTTCCGCGAAGTAGTCGTAGACTGTTCAATCGAAGTTCCTTGGAAACGGGGTTTTCGGAAACAATCGGGCCGAATTTGCCGACAACCCGACTTTGCGGGCACTACCGGATTACTTTCGGTTTGCCCGTTACTTGGGCGCAATCCAGAGGCTCCAACGATCTTCCATGTGGCTTGTAGTTTTACTAGTTATCGGTGCGGGACGGGCGCTTGTAGACTGCTCCAGAATCGGATCGCGCGAAAGCAACTAATCATCGCGGTACAGAGACGGTGGAGAAAGACATGTCTCCAATACCGTTGCTGGTGTCATCGCACCCGAACTAACTACTGCAGGCTATGCGTTGTGGTGAAATCTTTGGTTTGTGCAGTCCAGCCAGCGGAGACCGGTCACGATGGATGCATTGTTCACTTCTTCCGGTCTGGTTGCACTCATCACGTTGACGTTCCTTGAGATCGTGCTCGGCGTCGACAACGTCATCTTTATTTCAATTCTGTCGAGCAAGCTTCCGGGATCTGAGCAGGGCCGGGCTCGGCTGATTGGACTGCTGGCCGCGATGGGAATGCGCATCCTGCTTTTGCTGTCAATTGTCTGGATCATCAGGTTGACGGCTCCGCTCTTTGTTATCCTGGGGCGCTCAATCTCCGGACGGGATCTTATCCTGATGGGCGGTGGCCTGTTCCTGCTGGCGAAGGCGACGACTGAAATTCATGAGCGTTTGGAAGGCGAGAAAGGCCGCAGCACGGCGCGAGTGCGACCGTCATTTGCCGGTGTCATTACTCAGATCGCGGTGTTGGACATCGTCTTTTCGTTGGATTCCGTCATTACCGCCGTCGGCATGGCAGAGGAGATCAGCATCATGGTTACAGCCGTGATCCTGGCCGTATGCGTAATGATGTTTTCTGCAGGGCCAATCAGCGCCTTCGTTGGTCGCCATCCGACGGTGAAGGTCCTCGCACTTTCGTTTTTACTGCTTATTGGCATGTCGCTGGTTGGCGAAGGGCTCGGCATGCATATACCGAAGGGCTATATCTACTTTGCGATGGGCTTCTCAGTTTTTGTGGAAATGATAAACCTCAAGGTCCGAAAAGTTGCTGCACCTGTTCACCTGCGTGAGCCGTTCGTTTGAGCGCTTTATTGGGCCTAACAGAACGACTACAAGCAGGGAGAGAATAAGTTCGCCGGCATACGAAGCCATCCGGGTTGAGTGCGACCGACCAGAAGGTTGTAGAAGATGCCGAGAACGAGGCGGACGCGATCGTGGACTAATTGAGGCGGGCGCGAAAAGGGCCAGCAAGTAGTTGATCGCGAGACGACGGCTGGCCTTTCAACATAACGATACGGGTCTTACGCAGTAATCCATCACGCCTTCCCATTTCTTCTTCTCCTCGCTCTAGGCGTCAACGGTAGCGTGGCACTCGTGGTCGCACAGGACAATCTGCCCATCCTCCGTCTTCAGGAAGCCAGGGCAACGGTCGCAACCGTACACGCTACAGAGCTCGTCGGTCGCAACTTCGATGTTGACGGATACCCAGTCGCCGGAATCGCTCGTCATTTTATAGCCACCAATGGGACGATAGGTTATCCAGAAACACGCTTGTGTTGACTTAAGGACTACTACAAGATGCCGACTAGTCAGGATTGATTTGATTTCGCGACGGGTAGGTCACATGGCCCCTGAACCGCGGATCACAACAGGTATTGTCTTAAGTAAGATCTGCAGATCCAATTGCAGCGACCATCGGTCAATATAATCAAGATCCAACTCCATCCAACTATCAAAGTCTATTGAATTGCGGCCACCAACCTGCCAAAGACAGGTAATTCCGGGCTTTACGGCGAATCGCCGTCGGTGACGATGGTGAGCAATTCCCCTATAGTCACGCATGACAATTGGTCTCGGCCCGACCAGACTCATATCTCCCCGCAACACGTTGAAGAGTTGCGGTAACTCATCAAGGCTTGTCTTTCTAAGCAATGCGCCAATCGGTGTGACTCGCGGGTCTTTGCGCAGTTTAAAATGTGCACCTTTCGCTTCGTTCAGGTGCTCAATACTGGCCATTAAAGATTCTGCATTTGGCACCATCGTCCGAAACTTGAGTACCATAAAGGGGTGCTTGCCTAAGCCAAGCCGTTCCTGAGAAAAGATCGCCGGTCCTTTTGAGGTCAACTTCACTGCTATCGCGATGACAGCCAACAAAGGAAGTATCGCGACGATTACGATCCCGGAGAAGGCGATATCCATCAACCTCTTGAACCCAGGTGCAATGAGGGACAGCAGTGGCGCTGCGGGCTTTCTCCAAGACGTTGACCCAAATGAGTGAGTAACTGTTACACCTTGTTCATGGCAGGCGTTCACCACTGCCCGATCCAATTTTGGAGACAACACAACGACCTCATCTACGACCGCGTCTCTTAGTACTTCGCTTATCTCATTGAGTCGCCCTAGCTGCATAGCCCTATAGGTTGACGGGGCGCCATCAAATTCCCAGTGATCGTCGATAAAGCCGATGACGTGGGTTCGATGGTCTGAGACCTTCATTGCAAAGTCCATCGCGGGCCTGCCGGATCCGATTATCAAGACGTGATATCGATTTCTATGCGAGCGGCGCGAAAGTTGAGTTAGCACTCTAATAGCTCCGTATTTTCGCAAAGAACATTTTCAGTTCGCTATAGCTATTTTTCTCCGGAGGCTTATTGATGCCGGTCAAAAGCCAACCGAACACCAAGATCTCTTGCGAAGAACCCCGCCGGTTCATGAAAGCGATATCTAGTGCGGCACATTTCAGCCAATGCATTAGTACTGCCTCCTCTACACACTTTGTCTACCGAGGGAGCAAGGAGGTTGATAGGATTCAGCGGACCCGATGCTGCGTAATAGTCTTGATGATAACTGTCGTGACACCACTCCCAGATATTTCCATGCATATCAAAACAACCGAATTGGTTTGGTTCTTTGGTCGCGACCGGGTGCATCTCGCCCTTCGAGTTTTCGCTATACCACGCAAGCTTCGTCAACTCGCTTTCGTCAGCGCAAGCCCATTCGCCTATCGAACCTGCGCCGCATGCAAATTCCCATTCTGATTCAGTAGGGAGACGGCAACCCATCCACATCGCAAAGACGGCTGCGTCGTACCAGCTAATATTGGAGACAGGAACTTGGCCACTCTCAACAGACGTCATGTTTCGACCATACGTGCTGAACTTTTCGAAGAGTTCATTCGTGACCGCCACCCTTGAGATGCTGAACGGCAACAATGTGACTTTGTGTTTAGGACTCTCTCCTACAAAGTGCCGCAGTCGAGAAGGATCTGTTCCCATATCGAATGTCCCACCCTCCAAACACTCCATGTCTTGAGCAACAAACAGTTCATAACGATCTGTGCAGTTTGCCAGAAAACCGTTAGTCAAAAAGTGACGGCAAACTTCTTCGTCCGAGGTTCCAAGCAAACCTTGAATTGAGAAATAGATCGAACGATTGTCATTGCATGTCGGCCGACCACAACGATCAAGCGTAAGAAACTGCTTCGCGTTTGCAACGGCCTTGTCGATCGACCAATCACGATATTGGTTGATATCCGATTCTGGCGGCCCATTTTGGGTGACAATATGAGATAAATGAACTTCACGCACAGAACTCTTAGAGATATCGAAGACACGAAGCTGAGGCAAATCGGGATTACGAAGCGAGATAATCATGTGACATAGATGGCCATGACACTCCGTGTGCATATCGTAGTCGATTTCAGAGAAATTGGCCGGATGTCGTAAATGGCTGTGAAATAGACCGATTTCGACCATTCCACTAGCCTCAATCAATTTTTGAACTCTCCAGGACTCTTCCGGAGTTGATACGAAACCAGCATCATCGTGGTCCCTAAAATATTGGCCATACGACTCAAATTGCCCACGCCAAGGTTCGCTATTTCGAGTGTTCGCCTCGAATAGGACGAAATCATCAATTCTTTTAGAGTGACCCTTCGATAGAAGGTAACCGAATGATTTCAGAGGTAACCGGCTATTCACAACGTCCAACAACCGATTCCGAACAAGCAGAGGGAAGACGATACCGTCGAATTCATTCGAGGCTAAATCTGTTGAATAGGTGGGCCGATCAATCCTCAGCTTCATAGTCCCATCGTTCTCCTAATCACTGGCAGGGGTATGCGGTCTTTTGAAGCTACAAAAGCAGCGTTGAGAAATTCCTTGAGCGTTATCAGCAAAAATATTTCTATTTGGAATCGCACTGAGACGATCGAGGATTTTATAGATGGTTTCAGTGTTTCCAATTTCGTTTATTCCGATAGCAATTTGCTCGGCCGTCTGCGGTAATTCGGAGAGCAATAGATAGGCTGTGACCTTGCTTTGCAACTGTACAACGGAATCTGCAACAAATTTGTCCACTCCTGGTTGGTTATAGGCATTGACATCAATCAACTCTGCATAAAGCCCGACCGTTCTTTCGAATAATGCAATCAGGCCGCCGAGAGTTTTTGCACTCAGGTCAGGAAGTGTAATGGTAATTGAAGCGCGACCCAAGTCATACAGCGCGTTACGCGTGGCCTCCGAAGACGCGAAGAGATAGTCTCCCAGTGTCACGCCGGAACCAATCTCAACGTTATCTTCGAAAAGTCCATTCCGTACATTGACTACGATCAAGAAAAAGTCGTTCGGACCCTCTTTCAGTTGCTGAAAATATGCATGTTGATCGGTGGAACCTTTGTTTCCATACACGGTGAATCCTTGTCGAGCCAGGACCCCTGAGCGATCATTTTTTTTCCCTAGCGATTCCATTACAAGCTGCTGAACATACCTGGTCATAGACTGCAACCGATCACTGTAAGGGACAACGACCATCTTTTTGCTACCTCGCCCTTTGCCAAGCCAAAACCACATCAGCGCCATAAGAGCGGCGGGATTCGTTGAAACCTCGCGAGCTAGAGTAACGCGATCCATAGCTGCCGCACCTTCGAGAAATGCGGTTATATCGATGCCTTGAAGTGCCGCAGGAACTAAACCGACTGCTGACGTTACTGAAGTTCGCCCTCCGACCCAATCCCAAATAGGAAACCGCGCTAACCAATTCTCTTCGATCGCGGTGCGATCCAGTTCGGAACCCGCTATCGTCGTCGCGATGGCATGGTTCGAAAAGCTCAGCCCTTGCCTTTCAAAAAGAGTTCTAAAAACTTTCTCTACGTACTTGGGTGTGGGCGTCGCTCCGGACTTTGAAACCACGGATACAAGCGTCTGATCCAATCCATCCTTCAGCCGGTCGACGATGTCGTAAACCGAATCAGGATCAGCATTGTCTAGGAAGTCGACGCCTATAGGGTCTGATGTAACTCTCAAAGCCTCGGAGATAAACTGGGCGCCAAGAGAAGATCCACCAATGCCTATATGCAAAAGACGTTTGAATGGCTTTCGTCCACTCTGAAGTTTGGCTTGCCTGATCTGATTCGCGAAGCGAATGATATCTATTATTGAAGTCTCGATGCTTGACGTGATTTCCGAGGTTGGCGCGATCTTCGAACTACGGAGCCAGTAATGGCCCACCATGCGCTGTTCATCCAAATTTGCAATAGCTCCGCCCTCAAGAGCAGCCATAGACGAAAACGCTGTCGAGATGGACGGTAGCATCTGCGTAAAGTATCTCGCGGGGAAGCTGACTCGACTGATGTCGAGTGAGAACCCAAGCTCGGGCGTGACGCAAAGATGCTTTTGATAGCGATCCCAGTGGGAGGCGTTCTTCGTTCTCATCTGACCTCAATCGCTTTCGTGATTTACTCACATTGCTGGATGGGCACCAATTCTCATACTCCTGCATCATGCGAGCCAAGATTTAATGTTTAGCAGTCACTCAACTCCTAATCGCCTGTTGGCGTAAATTGCCGCGCCTACTAAAGATATTTCATCGCCGGGCGGGCACATCTGGAGCAAATTTAAGTTGAAGGGAAACAATACAAAATCGTTGTCGCGCATCGCTCCAAGCAAAATGTCCAGGTAAACCTGCCCGAGGCTTTGAGCCAAACCACCAGTAACGATTATTTTCTCCAAGCCGCTCGCAATCGTGATCGTTGCAAGAACCCGGGCTAGATAGACTGTGCATTCCCTAATCACATTTAAGGCCCATGCATCTCCCTCGACTGCGGCCGGAACCAAGTGCTCTTCATTGGTTATTCTTTTCTCTGACGCACCGAACTTGACCGAGCAAAGGGAGGCCCCAAATCCCGTTAGGTCGCGCATTGCGTGCCGAGATGCCATACGTTCAATCCCTCGCCCCGAAGCGATCGCCTGGAGGTGACCAGTGCCGCCACAATCACAAATTAGGGCACCCGGATCATGGTCAACGACGATATGCCCGATTTCACCCGCATAGGTCTCTCGATCTGCCACACCATGAAATGATTGACGATCAAAGAGCTTGCAACCAATCCCGCTGCTCACTGTAATCACCATAAAGCGACAAAAGCTCGAGACGCTGCTGATGTACCACGTTGCTGCGGACATGTCATTGAGCAAGAAAACGCTACGTCGGGTCTCTTCGGCGAGTATTGCGCGCACATCCGGGAACTCGATTGCTCGCCCCAAAATACTGGACGCGGAGACTATAGTTTCCGCTGCGTCGATTGGACCTGCGAAGGAAACGACTATTGGAGCCGCTAGACCGACCTCGTCTGAAACGCTAGCCACATATCGCTCAATATGCAGAAACAGCTCACGCCACACTAGATTGTCCGGTATGCCATCGAGAAAATTCCGAATTGCCTTTTTTTCGTAGTATAGAAGCGAAGACTGAGTCGCGTTGCAACAATTCTTAGAGACAGCGCTCCGAATGTAAGTGCCGCCTATATCAAAAAGTATCGCTGGCAACTGACCTCCAATCGGTAGTGACATATTTGTCGGAAGCACCACTATAGCGCTGGCGACATCAACGATCCATTGATTTAGGTTTCCGGTGTCCTGCTACTGCGTTGCCGACGAATCGGTTGAAGGTTGCAACGCGATAGCCCTCGCGGTGTAGGACTGGGAATATCGAGCGGCATCCGTGACCAACAAATATACGTTGCTGCCTGTGTTAACGTCGCGTCAATATCTCCGCAATTTGAAGGATAAGAATCTAACTTTGGATAGCAGACCCGCTCTTTTAGCTGCATCCTCAGCGGCAAGTTCCTTCATGCGTCGATTGTATTTGCGGGTCCGCAGCCTCGCCATCGCGTTGCGGTGGCCTTCGACAGTGCCAGGTTCGGATCCATCTCCGAATTTGATGGGGTTGTACTGTTTCGTAAACTTGACCTTTCGTGACACGTCAGCCTCGTTTCAGTTTGTTGTACTGCTCAAGCGTCAGGTGGAGATGAATGCCTCCCCGTCCCATCCCGATGCCATGCTCAAGAGCTTGCTTGGTCGCGAGGTCTTTCAATCCACGACCACGCTCTGCCAACTCCACCACCTTCTCGGGTGTGGCGAAGGTGAATCTTCTAGGCAAAGCCGTTTTTAGGTCTGCCTCAAGGAACTGACAGTACCAGCCATTCCGGAACATGAAATACATGTAGACGTCTCGGAGTGGTTGGCGAGCCTCAGTACATTTGGCGCATAGTCGCTCGCCCTGGTGGTTCGGGTCAGGATCGAGCAGATTCCTGCACTGCCAGCAGATCTTGCCGGATATCCGTTGCCGCGCCGTCGATCCCCGTTCGCCGCCCACAGGCGAATAATAGGCGAAGATGTTGTGGAAAGCCTCTGGATTCGATTAAATCCAAAGACGGCGTAGTTTCCGATAACCCGACTTTACAGGCGCTTCGACAATCACTCCCCAATATCCGTCACCCGCCCGGAGATTCCACCCCTTCATCTTCTTCGCAAGAACCGAACACGGATTCGATTTGCGATCGAATGACCCGATAAAGCCCAAAACTCTTCAACGCGTGGCTGGTTTCTTTTAGCGAGTAGTCAGAGAGTCGTTGGCCGCGTTCGGAGACTGAAATCGTGACGCAGGGCGTATCCGTCTCGCGATCACGAGTTATGCCATTTGCAGGCTCGGTGTGATCCGACCACAACGCATCGCCGTGTAAGCATTCATTCGGAAAACGCTCGGGAAGCGTCATCGCTTCATCGAAGAGAGCCGATGCTGCGTCCCGATCCAATTGCCACGCCAACGTTTTGTTACGAGTGTGACGCCAGGATACCCCGGGCATCGGGATGCTGACATAAACCCCGCAACGGCCGTCCTCGTCCATTCCGAACTGCCATCGAGGTCGATTGCGGACGGCTTCTCCGGGCTGGAATACGTGGAGGAGCTTTCCTGGTGGAGAGTCCTCAGACTTCCTGACCCCGGCTGCCCGTACCTCCAACAATTCCACTTCGCAACGCAACAGGGCGTTAGGCGGTACTTTGCCGGGTACCCCGTCTGTCCCAAACGCCAGGTGCGGGCTGATGGTAATGTGCCTCACCCCGCCAACGCGCATTCCGATAATCCCTTTGCGGAGGCCAGCGATGCAATGACGACCTTTCAGGTCAATTCTGACCCTCGGTTCGGGATAAACGAAAACCTCTTCTCCCTGACGAAGAAACATTCGCAAATTGAGGACGACGGTTGTTCCGGCCAAGACCTCTTCTCCTGTACCGATGGAGACGTCGAGGATTTCTATTCCCTTTGCCATTGTTTCTGTTCAGAGTACACCGAAGGTCTTCGCGAAGTTCTTGACGTATGGTCGGCAAGCGGTAAGCATTCTGCGGCCACCCGGACCACGAAGCCGTACTGCACGAAAAACGGGGTTTT
>KB906761.1 GCA_000381605.1 Acidobacteriaceae bacterium KBS 89 | reverse complement strand
ACCTATGCGATCGTTCCTGTGGCGACCGGCACGAACCTGGCGAACTACACAGTGGTCTATGTCAACGGCACCCTGACGGTAGGCCAGGCCACCCTGACCGTAACGGCAGGCAACGCCAGCCGCACCTATGGAGCGGCGAACCCAACCTTCACCGCATCCGACACTGGCGCGGTCAACGGCGACACCTTTACCCTCACCGAGAGCACGACCGCCACCATCTCTTCTCCTGTCGGGAGCTACGCGATCGTCCCTGTGGCGACTGGCGCGAACCTGGCGAACTACACGGTGGTCTACGTCAACGGCACCCTGACCGTAGGCCAGGCCACCCTGACGGTGACGGCAGGTAACGCGAGCCGCACCTACGGTGTGGCTAACCCAACCTTCACCGCATCCCAAACTGGCGCGGTTAACGGCGACAGCTTTACCCTTGCCGAGAGCACGACCGCGACGACCAGCTCGCCAGTAGGGAGCTACGCGATCGTCCCGGTGGCGACTGGCGCGAATCTGGCGAACTACACGGTGGTCTACGCCAACGGCACCCTGACCGTAGGCCAGGCCACCCTGACGGTAACGGCAGGTAGCGCGAGTCGCACCTATGGAGCGGCGAATCCAACCTTCACCGCATCCGAAACTGGCGCGGTCAACGGCGACACCTTCGCCCTTACCGAGAGCACCAATGCGACCATCTCTTCTCCTGTTGGGAGCTACGCGATCGTTCCGGTGGCGACTGGTGCGAACCTGGCGAACTACACGGTGGTCTACGTCAACGGCACCCTGACCGTCGGCCAGGCTAACCTGACGGTAACGGCAGGCAACGCCAGCCGTACCTACGGAGCGGCTAACCCAACCTTCACCGCATCCGAAATTGGCGCGGTCAACGGCGACACCTTTACCTTCACCGAGAGCACGACCGCGACCCCGAGCTCCCCTGTCGGTACCTATGCGATCGTCCCGGTGGCGACTGGTGGGAACCTGGCGAACTACACCGTGGTCTATGTCAACGGAACCCTGACCGTAGGCCAGGCAACCCTGATCGTAACGGCAGCAAACGCCAACCGCACCTATGGAGCGGCGAACCCAACCTTCACTGCATCCGAAACTGGCGCGGTCAACGGCGACACTTTCGCCCTTACCGAGAGCACGACCGCGACCCCGAACTCCCCTGTTGGTAGCTATGCGATCGTCCCGGTAGCGACTGGCGCGAACCTGGCGAACTACACAGTTGTCTATGTCAACGGCACCCTGACGGTCGGCCAGGCAAACCTGACGGTGACCGCGGGCAACGCCAGCCGTACTTACGGAGCGGCGAACCCAACCTTCACCGCATCGGCAACTGGAGCGGTCAACGGAGACAGCTTCAGCTTCACCGAGAGCACGACCGCAACCCCGAGCTCTCCTGTCGGAACCTACGCGATCGTCCCGGTGGCGACTGGGACGAACCTGGCGAACTATGCAGTGGTCTACGTCAACGGCATTCTCACCATAGGCCAGGCAAATCTGACGGTCACCGCCGGCAACGCCAGCCGTACCTACGGAGCGGCGAACCCAACCTTCACCGCCTCGGAAGCTGGAGCGGTCAACGGCGACACCTTTACCTTCACCGAGAGCACGACGGCGACCCCGAGCTCTCCAGTCGGGAGCTACGCGATCGTCCCGGTGGCGACTGGTGCGAACCTGGCGAACTACACGGTGGTCTACGTCAATGGCACCCTGACGGTAGGCCAGGCAAACCTGACGGTGACGGCGGGCAACGCGAGCCGAGTTTACGGAGTGGCGAACCCTGCGTTCACCGCATCTGCGGCTGGCGCAGTCAACGGCGACACCTTCACCTTCACCGAGAGCACGACCGCAACCCCAACCTCAACAGTAGGCACCTACCCGATCGTCCCAGCCGTCAGCGGAACTAATCTGACCAACTACTCTGTTGCCTACCTCAATGGCATCCTCACCATCACGCAGGCCACTCCGATCATCACGTGGTCGAACCCAGCGGGCATAGTCTACGGAACGGCACTAGGCATCGCTCAGCTGAATGCAACCGCGTCGGTCCCAGGTGTCTTGGTCTACACCCCATCCGCAGCCTCTATCCCGGTTGCCGGCACTGATACTCTCTCGGTGGCCTTCACTCCGACCGATACTGCCGACTACACCTCGGCCATCAAGACTGTACAGTTGGAAGTCAGCCAAGCGACGCCAGTCATCACGTGGTCGAACCCAGCAGATATCGTTTATGGGACAGCCCTTGGCAGCACTCAACTCAACGCAACCGCGTCCGTCCCGGGGTCGTTCGTCTACGCCCCGACAGCAGGTATGGAGTTCATGGTTGGCTCGCATCAACTGGGAGTAACGTTCACGCCAACTGATCTGGCCAACTACACGACTGCGACAAAGACTGTCTCGATCAACGTTACCCAAGCAACTCTCACAATCACAGCCAATAACTTCACCCGGCTCTACGGTACGGCAAACCCAATCTTTACGGGTAGCGTGACTGGCGCGCAATACGGCGATACCTTTACCGAAACGTTCTCCAACTCTGCAACGACTCTCTCGACCGTGGGCCAATACCCAATCATCCCCGCAGTCACCGGAACTAACCTCGCAGACTATACCCAGGTGGTTCATAACGGAACGCTGTCCGTCACGAAGGCCCCAACCGTTACAACGACAACTCTGAGCACGACATCCATTGCCTTCGACTTGAATGTGACGAGCACCGCCAACGTCGCCTCGACAACGAGCGGCACCCCAACGGGGACCGTCAACTTCTTCGACAACGGCACGCCTCTCGGATCTGGAACCCTGTCGAACGGAGTCGCAAGCTTCTCCACCACGGGGCTTTCGGTAGGGACCCACGTAATTACCTCTGTCTACAGTGGCGACGTCAACTTCTCTTCCAGCGCTGCTTCCGGAGCGACCGGTACGAACACGGTAGTCATTACGCCACTGGACTTCAGCATTGTGCTCACGAGCCAGAAGACGGTGGAGGGTGTATACGGCAGCACGCGGCAGTTCACCTTCCACGTTACTCCAATCGGAGGAACGTATCCCGGCGTTGTGCAACTTACTGCAAGCCCGACTGGTCCGATATTGGCCACGTACACATTCTCTCCTGCGAGCATCGGCAAGACTGCTGGTCCTATGGACATCACCCTGACAGTTGCAACACGCAAGCTCGCTTCGTCGGAGTCGCCGAAGGACTGGTCTAGCAAGATCTCACCTGTTGCCTTCGGTCTGTTCCTGCTGCCGCTACTGGGCTTGCGGTACTCACGTCGCTCAAGCAGCAAGTTGAAACGCCTCGTCACTTACTCGGCCCTGCTTCTGATGTCTCTGGGAGCGATCGGCAGCATGACGGGTTGCGGCGCCGGCTATTTCGACCACAACTATCCGATCACTGTTACCGCGACAAGCAACGGTATTCAACACACCGTAAGCGTCGACTACCACATTGACCAGTCGCCACAGTAAAAATCGCAACAACTTGAAGAGAGACGATGAGCATAATGAATCACTTTACCTTGAGAACGACCGCAAACAGATCACCCCTGGCTACGTTCAGGACACTGATACTGATCTGCCTGGTCACCCTTACTGCCTGCACCAGGCTTCACGGCCAAGCGACACCGACTGCATCGAGCGATGGAGATTTGCAGATTGGCGCCATGTTCAACATCGGAGACTCTGATTACCGTCCGCAGAAATTCAAGGGTTATGGCTTCTACACAACCTTCGATTTCAGATACCACCTTGGCATCGAGGGCGAATTTCATCAGCTCAACGATCCGGACAAGGTGGATGACGTCTACGAACGGACCTACGAGATTGGCCCCCGATATGTCCTGCATCACGGCCGCTATCATCCATACGCAAAGCTCATGTACGGTCGTGGAGTCTTCAATTTCCCGAACATGGTGGATGCCGTGACCAACAAACCGACCCCGACGGCGAATCTCGCCTACAACATAGGAGCCATCGGCACTGGACTGGACTATCGCGTTATTCCTGGAATGAACGTAAGAGCTGACTTTGAATATCAGAGATGGATAGGCTTCCCACCCAATGGTCTATCACCTTGGATCATTGGTATCGGTGCAGCGTACCGTTTTCATTGAGACTTGTTGCTGGTCTTCCGTCGTGCAATACACCCCTTAATCACATGGCAGATATGGCCCATCTCGACCGGGTAGGTTAGAAACGCGTCTCCTTGATGGTCAACACCCGCCGAATCCGCAGCAGTATGAAAGACTATCGCGATGTTTGCGGTCGCAGGATCGTTGCGAAGTCTTCGACAAACCTCGTATCCACTCATGTCGGGTATGTTCAGGTCAAGAAGGACTGCGTCCACCGACTGGCTTACCGCCAGTTCAAGACCTTTCTTTCCTGTAGTGGCGTAAATGCTACCGAACCCTGACAGTGTCAAGAGCTCTGAAAGGCCTTGAGCATGGGCCTCGTTGTCATCGATCACGAGCACCTTGATTGCAGAAAGGGTGAAAGACTTCGACGTTTCGATCATGCGAGTGCTCCACCGCTTTGGTACGCATTGCAGCAAACAGAGGACGCGAGATTCATGACAACACGCAACAGACACATTACTCCATTAGACATCAATGGAGTTTGTTCGCACACCTCAAAGAGCAGCTGTTTACAAAGCCAACAAAAAATCAAGCGATACCTTACTCGACCGGCCGCTATTCATGCAAGCCGCAAGTATCGCACCTCGATGGAAGCGACAGGACAAGTTCTTGAAAACGGTCATTTACCCGCGGATAAATTCTTGCTTACTTGACTCGACCACGCCGTCAGACCATCCGGCGACCAGCTTTGAATGATCGCCTTGGCGAGTTTCGCAATGGTCAGCTCGCCTTCTTGCTCCGCTCCCCACGAGTGGTCTTTATTGTTGAACGTGAAGGCTGAAATAATTACGATCCCGTTCTTTGTCGAGATTGCTGCGACATCGTTCCGCACTGCATCGAGCGATCCCGTTTTGTTCGCAATCGAGTCGCTCGCCACTCCCGGCATTCCATCCAGATACCGCGGTATTGCACTCCGGTAGAACTGTAGGCGCAGCATCTTCAGCGCCACATCGCACAGAGCAGCATCCTCCGACTGTGTTGGACTGGCAGGTTCCGCGAGTTCACAGCGCACAAATTTTGTCATTAGTGTTGCCATCTCGCGGGCCGTCGTCTTGCCGAGGCCGAACCGCTTCTGATCAGTTGGCATCGCCGCCCCAACTGGTGCGGGAGTAAAAATTTTCTTGTAGAGATAGGTGTCCTTTAGTCCCAGCTTCGCAATTCGGTCGTCGATGTTCTCGAGCCCTAGATGATCGATCGCAAGGTTCGTCGCGCTATTGTCACTCATCACGACCATCATCGTCAGCACATCCTTCAGCGTCAGCGAAAGCGGTGCGTCAAACAACCTCAGCACGCCGGATCCGGGAACTTGGTCAGCGGGGGTCAAGGTGACCCGGTCGTCGAAGTGGGCTTTGCCGCTACGTACTTGCTCGAGAGCCTCATACAGGATCGCGAGTTTAATCACGGAAGCCGTCTGCACGGGCGTGTCCGGAGAGGTAGCTACGGTCTCATGTGTCTTCAGGTTCTCGGCAAACAATGCAACGTCCCCATGATGCTCTGCTTCAATCGCATGGATCTGAGCTGGGAGGGTCAGCCGTGTGCTTTGTGCCCACGCCCCGGCTGCCGAAAAGATGGCGACCAACAATCCGAATAATGATCGCGAACGAAATAATCGCATGGAAGGATTCTAGCGGATGAAATTGTTGTCTAATGGCTCATATTTCGGCTCGGTCAAACCAAAAAAAGCGGCGTCAGTCAAAAGGCAGACGCCGCTGGGACCCTTTTAGGACTTAGAAGGTGATCTTTCCAGCCACTTGCATGATGCGGTTGTCGCGCGCACTTGTTACTTGTCCAAAACTGGTAGGCGTTGTACCGGACACGCCAACCGCCTGGAAGTTTGTATGGTTCAAAGTATTGAACGCCTCTCCGCGGAGTTGGAAGACGATACCTTCATGGATCTTGAAGTTTCGGAAGATACCGACGTCGAGACGGTTATAGCCAGGTCCGTTGATAGCCCCTCGCTTCTCATTGCCAACCTGCACAGCGGCCGCCGTCGGCGATACGAACGCCGGCCGATAGAACCAATTGAGGCGCGTGTGAATCTTTTGGCCATAGCCGTTGTTTGGATCCAGCACCTGGTTTGGACGCAGTGAAGCCGGATCGGGGCTGTTCATAATGCCCAGGCCCGCCGAGTCGTTCACAACTCCGCCGTTCGGAAGTCCAAGCACGCTGGTCTGCGTAGCTGTCGTCGTGCAGGCGTAGCAGATAGTGCCGCCCCCGGAACCCAACGTTACTGTGAGTGGTAGGCCGCTGTTAATCGTGTAGAGACCGGTGATCTCCCAACCACCAACAAGATGACCCACAACGCCCTTCTGGTCTTTATACCAAGGCAGCTCATACACGCCATCAAAGGTGAGAATGTTCGTGCGGTCATACACTGCGCGGCCATAGTCGCCATTGATGTTGTACACGTTCTGCGGCGCTGTGCTGTAGTCGTTGATCGCGTTGGTCAGCGCACGGCTCCAGGTGTAGTTTGCGTCGATGTAGCTCTGACCGCTGAACTTCTTCGTCGTCTTCACCTGTAAACCGTTGTAGTTCGCGGTGAAGATCGTCGAAGTAATATTCACATTGAGATAACCCGGAAATGGCCTAATCTGATTTAACTGCTGCTCGCATGACGTCGAGGCAAAACCGTTTGTGCAACCGGCAACCGCGTATTGCGAGAGCCCCTTCGAAAGGAACGCACCAGGCTGCAATGTGTTCCTGTCGACGACCCCCTGAAGGTGGCGGCTCTGCGAACCGAAGTAGCCCACATCCAGCATCCATGTCGACGTAACCGCCTGCTGAACATCAAGCGAGTACTGCATCGTGTAGGGCGTCTGATAGTTCACTGAAAAACCTTGAACGCTTGGCAGCGCCGTACTAACGGATGCCGTGCCTCCCGCAGGGTTATCAAGAGTTGTAATTGGAATTGTAGGGACGTTCACGTATGGCTGGTTGCTGAAGACGTTGTTCTCGTAGGGATGGACCTGCGATTGGTCATAAGCCATGCCGAAACCGCCGCGCAGCGCCGTCCTTCCATCGCCGAAGACGTCATACGCAAAGCCGAGCCGCGGTGCAAAGTTGGCCTTCTGAGCAGAGGCCACAGAGGCGCCATACGGCGACGCATGGCCAAAGCTACCCGGCGTCCCAAGAATGACCCCATTGAGCTTGTCGCCGGTAGGATTGGCAGAACCTCGATTCAACCCGTTTGCGTTTGCACACAACGTTACGTTTGGCAGGCAAAGCACGCCTGTCGAAGAGACAGTCATCGAGTTCGCCGGGTTGTATGTTCCGGGATCGAAGTTGCTCAGCAAATTATTGCTGTCGGTCGGCTGTGCAAAGTAGCTATAGCGTACGCCGAGATTCAGAGTCAAACGTGGCGTGGCCTTCCAGTCGTCCTGGACATACGCTTCGATCGAGTTCTGAACAACGTTCACCGTCAGTGCAGCAGAACCCTGCGTAAAGCCATTGTTGACATTGCCCATCAGGAAGTTAGCTAGTGCAGCGTCGGCGGCTGACGGGACCGCTCCACCCGCGGCCGCAGCCTGCGTCGCTGAAGGTGTCGCTGCGCCTGCATTAGTGAAGCCAAAAGAACCCTGTGGGAAGGGGCTGCCGTTTCCAAGCGCGTTCTCGTGCTTCGTATAGTGGTTGTAAGTTACCCCGGCTTTGAAGGTCTGACGTCCAAGTGTCTTCGTCACCGACCCAAAGACATTCTGGTTGTGATCGGTATCGTCGTATACGCCTGTATTTGTGATCGACGTCAGACCTGAGGCGAACGAAACAGTCGGAATGATTCCCAGCGCTGTCGACGACGCGCTGCCAGCCGTCGAAAACGGTAGTGTCGGTTTGATGTCCGGCGAATTTACCTGTGCACCTAGCCCAATCGGGCTGCTCAGTACACCGCCGTAACTGTAGGCGTATCCCACGTCGGCAAGCAGCGAGGGCGAGAAGGTATAGGTCGCATGGCCAAGTTGCTGTGTGCCAGGAGATCTCGTGCTCGTGGTCGGAACACCAGGGAGCGCATTTCCATTGAACAGTCCTCCCGCCTCCTGCGAAGGCAGACTGTCGTGAATGTAACGGTAGTACAGGCTCAACTTTGCAAAGGTCTGGTCGATGCGAACGATCTGCTGGTTGTCGTTGAAAATATTCCGCTGATTGTAGATGTAGGAGTGTGGATCGAGACCCGCGGCAATGTTGGCCGCAACGTTCGGCTGTGGAAGTTTGCTGTAGATGTCCTGGATGTAAGCCTTTGCCGTCGGTGAAATGTTGGTCACCTTGGTGCCGTAGCTGTTACACGTATAACTTGCGGTCGCCTGGCTCTGCGTGTATGAGTTGCAAACGGCAACCGGTCCGGGGATGTTCGTAGCTCCAAAGCCTTGGGTAAAATCACCGTTCAATTCAGCCGTTGTTGGAATCAATGCTGTCGCTGTGGCGTAGTTGACAACTCGTCGAAGCTCCTGCGAAAAGAAGAAGAACGTCTTGTTCCTCCCGTCGTACACGTGGGGGATCCATACAGGGCCGCCGATCGTGTAGCCAAAGTCGTTGTACCGTAGCAGAGGACGCGGAGTTACGACAGACGAAATCTTGTTGAAATACGCGTTTGCATTGAAAATGTTGTTGCGGAAGAATTCGTATGCCGAACCATGAAACGCATTCGTGCCTGAGCGAGTGATGACGTTGATCTGGCCTGAGGCATTGCGGCCGAACTCAGCAAGATACGTGCCGCGCAGCGTCTTGAACTCCGCAATCGCGTCTACCGAAGGGTAGGAGAGCAGTGTAAGGTTCGCGCCTCGATCTACGTTGTCCGCACCATCAATCGTCCAGTTGTTCGAGGTCGGACGCGATCCGTCGATCGAGAACGCTACCTGTGCCGATGTGCCTGAAGGTAGCGAAGTGCCAATATAGAGCTGGTCGCTTGCGCCGCCATACGAAACCCCGGGCTGTAGAAGCAGAAGCTGTTCATAGTTACGATTATTCAACGCCAGTTCGCGAATCTGCGTCCCGTTGATCAGCCCCTGGCTCATTCCGTTTTCGAGATTGAGTTGAACTTGATCTGCCACCACTGTGACAGTTTCACCGGCGTTGCCCACAGCCAGTGTTCGATTCACGGTCAGCGCGTCGTTGACATGCAGTACAAGGCCGGTGACCTCGTCACCTTTGAATCCGCTTGCAGTAATTTTTATGGTGTATGTGCCCAACGGCAGAGACGTTGCCGTATAGAAACCCGCTGAATTCGTTGTCAGTGTGCGTACATCCTGCCCGCGGTCTGTATTTGTCAGTATCACTGCAGCGCCTTTTACATTCGCGCCGCTCGAATCGGTTATCGTTCCACTGATGCTGCCTGTGCTCTCTTGAGCATTAGCCACCACCGAAAACACTGTAAGCAAAGCCACCCACAACAGGGCGGATACACGAAGTCCCAATCTGCTCATTGTCTGATCTCCTGAAAAGTTAACTCGACTTGCCGAACTGTGTCGGCTTATTGGAAAATTGCTCTGCAATACCTTGCTATGTAGGTTTTTCGGCTAAAGCCCTGACGCTGTGGCGTCGGCCGTGCTGAACTCGGAATTAGTTAGGCGATGTCAACCAGTACAATACTCTATACAGGTCTTGTCAATCAAAGTCGGGCTGGCTTCTTCAAGTCCTGTTGAGTAGGCCAAAAAATGGGCCACCTCAGCCCTGCCACCAAAGCGAGCTGATTCACCAGCTCGCGGAAGCGCCGTTATCGTCGCCGCTATCATTCGCACGATCAGGCCCCACTTCACTTCTCTCAATCCCTTCCGAATATTCACAGTTCATTTGCACCTCGCGTCTTCCGACAGCAAACGTCCGCGCCGTAGTATGCATCTTCCTAAAGACGCTGTCTTCTTTAGTCTTAGCAGCTGTATATGAAACTGTGAGCTGCCGGGCATACGATGGAAACTGAAAGCTAAATCTGAAGATCTGGTGATATGAAACCTGTTGAAGGCCGGAGACGAGTCGTTATCGAAGAAGTTCAACCGCAGGTTGACTGCGGCCGCTACCCTGCAAAACGAATACTTGGCGACATTGTGACCGTAAGTGCGGCCGTTTTTGGCGATGGTCACGACCATGTCGCCGGGCGGATGCTCTATCGTCACTCCGGCGAGGACGCCTGGCGCTCTGTTCCGCTCGAGCCCCTCACAAATGATCTCTGGTCCGCGTCGTTTACCGTAGACAAACTCGGTGACTGGCTCTACACCATCGAGGCATGGGTTGATCACTTCGACACATGGTGCGCCGATCTGCGCAAGCGGATCGGAGCCCAGACCGCGTCAAGTACTTCACACCTGTCGAGCGAATTGCAGGATATTCCGCTTGCCCTACGGTCTGGAGCGTTGTTGTTGAATCGGACAGCGCAGCGCGCCAAGGGATCCGATAGCAAACTCCTCGCAGATGCGGCGGCCAA
This sequence comes from Acidobacteriaceae bacterium KBS 89, assembly GCA_000381605.1. GTDB lineage: Bacteria > Acidobacteriota > Terriglobia > Terriglobales > Acidobacteriaceae > Edaphobacter. Next base: position 57,786 of record KB906761.1, on the reverse strand, counting down.
TCTTGACCGTTTGGCCGAAAGCAACGCTGTAACATACAAGTTCCCGTTTAGCGAAGAAATCATCACCCTCGCCGCGCAGTACCCCGATCTAACATTGGCTACGCGATATCATCAGGAGCTTGCTCTCTGGGTCGACCGCGAGCGCGCCCGCTACTCCACCTGGTACGAACTATTCCCGCGATCCGCCTCCCCCGACCCAACTCGGCATGGCACCTTCGCCGACGTGAGGGAACTCCTGCCCTTGATCTCCGCCATGGGCTTCGATGTCCTTTATCTCCCCCCCATCCACCCCATCGGCAACGCGTATCGCAAAGGTCGCAATAACTCCGTCGCCTCCACGGAAGATGACCCGGGCAGCCCTTGGGCAATTGGGTCAAAGGAGGGCGGTCACAAATCCATTCTCGCGCAACTCGGCACTCTTCGCCAATTCGACGCCCTCGTCGCAGCCACGCACCACCACGGCATGGAACTCGCTCTCGACATTGCCTTTCAATGCTCGCCCGATCACCCCTGGGTCACCGAGCATCCTGATTGGTTCGTTATCCGCCCTGACGGCTCGATTCAGTACGCGGAAAATCCGCCCAAAAAGTACCAGGACATCTATCCCCTTAACTTCGAATCCACCGACTGGCGTGGGCTGTGGGAGGCTCTGCGCGATGTCTTCGTCTACTGGATTCGCCGCAACGTCCGCATCTTCCGGGTCGACAACCCCCACACCAAAGCGCTGCCGTTCTGGGGGTGGTGTATCGCCGAGATTCACAAGAAATACCCCGACGTGATCTTTCTGGCTGAGGCCTTCACACGTCCCCACGTTATGTACTCGCTTGCCAAAGCTGGGTTCACCCAGTCGTACACCTACTTCACCTGGCGCAACACCAAAGACGAGCTGCAGGAATATTTTGAGGAGATATCCAAGCCGCCCGTCTCTGACTTCTTCCATCCAAATCTCTGGCCCAACACTCCCGATATCCTCCACGCAACCCTCCAGAAAGGCGGCCGTCCAGCCTTTATGCAGCGCCTCATCCTCGCCGCGACGCTTGGCGCCAACTACGGTATATATGGTCCGGCCTTCGAGCTTTGCGAAAATATTCCCATCAGGCAGGGAAGTGAGGAGTACCTCGACAGTGAAAAATACGAGGTCCGCCACTGGGACCGTTCCGCAAGCCAGAGCCTTGCTCCCTTAGTCACTCAGATCAATCAAATTCGTCGCAACAACCCCGCGCTCCAAAGCGACGGCTCCATCCACTTCCATCCCGTGGATAATCCAAACATTATCTGTTACAGCAAATCCAGCGGGAGCAACCGAATTCTCGTAGCCGTCAATCTCGACCCGACCCAGGAACAAGCAGGTTGGATCGAACTGGACTTGAAACAACTCGCAGTCCCGCATAACGAGAACTTTGAAATCGAAGACCTTCTCACCGGCATCCACTATCACTGGCACTATCGCAGCAACTACGTTGCGCTGCGGCCGGACGTTATGCCCGCACACATCTTCCGATTGATCCGTCCTTCAAGCGGTGAGATTACACTCGATCCAAACGCAACCGGGCCAGCCACAGAAATCGCCAGGTCGGAGGATAGCGAGTGAAGAAAGTCGGCAGTGCCAGCGACCCACTTTGGTACAAAGACGCGATCATCTACGAGATCCACGTCCGAGCCTTCATGGACTCGAATGCCGATGGCATCGGTGACTTCCCCGGCATTCTCTCCAAACTCGACTACCTGCAAGACCTCGGCGTCACTTGCCTCTGGTTACTTCCATTCTTTCCCTCGCCCCTGCGCGACGACGGCTACGACATCGCCAACTATGTCGACGTCAACCCCAGCTACGGCACCCTGAACGACTTCAAACAGGTCCTCGACGCCGCTCATCAGCGCGGCATGCAGGTCATGATCGAGCTCGTCATCAATCACACCAGCGACCAGCACCCATGGTTCAAAGCCTCTCGCCTCGCCCCTAAAGGGTCTCCCGAGCGCGAAGTGTACGTCTGGAGCGATACCGACAAGCTCTTCGAAGGCGTGCGCATCATCTTCACCGACACCGAAAAGTCCAACTGGACGTGGGACGAAGTCGCGCAGCAGTATTATTGGCACCGTTTCTTCTCCCATCAACCCGATCTCAACTTCGACAACCCACGCGTCATGGAAGAGGTTCTCACGGCCATGCGCTTCTGGCTCGATCTTGGCGTCGATGCCCTTCGTCTCGACGCGATTCCCTATCTGGTCGAGCGCGACGGCACCAGTTGCAAAAATGTGCCGGAGACCCACATCAAAATCAAAGAGATTCGCGCAGTCATCGACGCCGAATACGACAATCGCCTCGTCCTCGCAGAAGCCAACATGTGGCCCGCGGACGTCCGACCCTACTTCGGCGACGGCGACGAATGTCACATGGCCTTCCACTTCCCGTTGATGCCGCGTATCTACATGGCGCTCCGCCAGGAGGACCGCCTTCCCATTACCGACATTATGGCGCAGACTCCTGCCATCCCGGACAACTGTCAATGGGGTCTCTTCCTGCGCAATCACGACGAACTCACCCTTGAGATGGTCACCAACGACGAGCGTGATTACATGTACCTCGCCTACTCGGCCGATCCGCGCATGCGCATCAACGTCGGTATCCGGCGCCGTCTAGCGCCACTCGTTGACAACAATCGCCGCCGCATCGAACTCCTTAACTCCCTCTTGCTCAGCTTTCCCGGCACGCCCATCCTCTACTACGGCGACGAGATCGGCATGGGCGACAACATCTACCTCGGCGACCGCAACGGCGTCCGCACCCCCATGCAGTGGAACTCCGACCGCAACGCCGGTTTCTCCACCGCGGTTCCCGCCAAACTCTACTTCCCGGTCATCATGGATCCAATCTGGGGCTATCAATCCATCAACGTCGAAGCCCAGCAGTCCGATCAATCCTCGCTGCTTCACTGGACGCGCAACATGATCGCGCTCCGAAAACTGTTCCATGTCTTCGGCCGCGGCACGCAGGAGTTTCTCAACCCAGAGAACAGAAAGATACTCGCTTATATTCGCCACTACGAAGAAGATGGCAACAGTGAAACGGTCCTCTGCGTCGCGAACCTCTCACGCTTCTCGCAACCCGTCTCCCTGGACCTCGCAAGATTCGCCGGCATGGTTCCGGTTGAGATGTTGGGTTATGTGACCTTCCCCGCCATTACGGCGCAGCCATATCCGCTTACACTCGCGCCCTATTCGTTCCTCTGGCTCGAACTTCAACCCGCACCGACAGCCCCCGAGCCGGCACAAGTTCCCGAACCCATTCTCAACCTCCTCAGCCAGGGCATCGAAGGCCTTCTTACTGCGCCCGGATTGTCACTTCTCCAACAACTCCTAACAACGTACCTGCCTCACCAGCGCTGGTTCGGCGCAAAATCCCGATCCATCAGGACCGTAACGGTCGTCGACTCAGCAGAGCTTTCTGGCCTCAACGCGGTACTTGTCTTCCTCGAACTCACCTTTGATGACGGCAGCACCGGCGTCTACCAGCTCGCACTCACCATCACCACCGGCGAGGCTACGGAGGCCATCCGTGCCTCCGACCCTGCGAGCATCGTCGCCACTGTCACAACCTCAACCGGCCCCTCAATCCTGCACGACGCCGTCGCACGTGAAGATGTGCGTCAAGCCATCCTCAATCTCATCGAAGCCAACGCGGAGCTTCCCACCCGCAACGGCGTTCTTTTCGGCCGCACCAGCAGCGCCTTCGCCGAGGTTCGCGGAACCGACCTCCTCACTGCGCGCATAGGCTCCGCAGAGCAATCCAACACGTCGATCCTCTACGACGCCAGGCTCATCATGAAGCTCTTCCGCCGTATTCAACCGGGTGAAAACCCAGATGCCGAAGTGGGGCGCTTCCTCACCCAGACCGCGCACTTCCCCCGCATCGCTCCATACCTTGGTGAAATCACACTCAAGCCGAAAAATGGCGAACCAACCACGGTAGCCATGCTGCAGGGCCTCGTCGAAAACGAGGGAGACGGCTGGCAGTGGACCCTCGACGAACTCTCCCGATTCTACGAAAGTGTCGCCACGCTCCCCGCGCCTCAGGAACTGGGTGCCTCTCCCGCCTTCATCGCAGAATGCGAAACACCTTCATTAGCTCGCGAACATGCGGCCCTTGATCTCGACGCTGCTGCTCTACTCGGCCGCCGCACCGCCGAGATGCATCTTGCGCTCGCCACGCCAACTCAGAACTCCGCCTTCCTCCCCGAGTCATTCACCACGGCGGACCTCGTCGCAGACGCTGATCGTATCGACGCGCAGCTCTCACTCACACTCGGTGCTCTCAAACGCGGTATGTCGCAACTCGCCGAAACCACCGCCGACAACGCGGCTCTCGTCCTCAGCCGTCGCATCGAGCTCTTCGCCCGCGCTCGCGCCATCGCATCCGCTACTCCCAACGACGCCGGCCAACGCATTCGCATCCACGGCGACTACCATCTGGGCCAGCTCCTTCGTTCCCGCGGAGACTACGTCATCCTCGACTTCGAAGGCGAACCCGCCCGAAGCCTAAGCGAACGCCGCGCAAAACAGTCCCCTCTTAAAGATGCAGCCGGCATGTTGCGTTCCTTCAGCTACGCCGCCTATGCCGCGCTCAACGCCTTTGCCCAACGCCGCCCCGAAGATGCGAGAAACCTCGAGCCATGGGCCACCCTCTGGCAAAACTCCGTCTCCAATGAATTCCTCCGCGCCTACCAGCTCACAATCAGCGAGACAAATCCAGGTCTCGTTCCGCAACCCACACAGTCTCAGCTTTTGCTCAACGCATATCTTCTTGAAAAGTCCCTCTATGAGCTGCTTTATGAACTCGACAACCGTCCTTCCTGGGTTCGCATTCCCCTTGCAGGCATTCTCGCTCTCCTGCAGTAGTGGCTTCCTGCAGCTGGCGACGAAACGATTAGAATGGTTTCTCCGCCATGACAGCCGATCTCACTCCTATTCAGTCTCTACGCCGAGAAATCGCATCCTCCCCCGACGCCTTGGTTGCTATTGAAACCCGTTTTGCGGCGATCGCAAACAGCAACGCCTCACACAACACCTACGTCCTCTCCTACTCAATCGAATCACCTCGTCGTGCGGAACACCTTCCCAATCTCTTTCCAGATTCACAAAACCGTCCCCCGCTCTACGGCATTCCTATCTCCATCAAGGACTGCTTTGATGTAGCAGGCAGCGTCACCAGTTGCGCCTCGCGCTTCTACGCGGAAGTCAATCCTCCCGCAGCAAAAAACTCCTGGGTCGCCCAGCGGCTCCTCGATGCCGGAGCCATCCTTACCGGCAAGACGCACCTCCACCAGCTCGCCTACGGTGTTACCGGCGAGAACGCCGACTACGGCGACTGCGTCCAGCCCCGCGACGCAGCCCTGCTAACCGGTGGATCCTCCAGCGGCGCCGCGGCAAGCGTGCAGGAAGGCTCCGCCCTGGTAGCAATCGGCACCGACACCGGCGGCTCCGTCCGAGTGCCATCGACACTCTGCGGACTCGCCGGCTACCGCGCCTCTCTTGCCGTTAGCCGAGGCGAAGAGCGTTGGGCCGGCGGGTATCATCTCGCGCAGACCTTCGATACCATCGGCATCCTCTTCCAGGATCTTCGCGACGCCCCAGCCCTCGCAAATGCCATCTTCGACATCGCACTCAATCCTCATCCAACCAAGGTTCGCATCGGCTTCACAGGCAACGAGTTTCTCCACGACTGTGAACCCCAAGTCCGTAACGCGTACGAAGCCTGGAAGCAACGTCTCACCCAACACGGAGCGACACTTTCACCCTTCGATACAACGTTTTGGAACGAGGGTCCTCAAATCTACTCTCCCATCGTCGCCGGCGAAGCCGCAGCAATCCACCTTGGGCACTTTCAGCACTTCGAACCCGCAATCGCCGAGCGTCTCGCCTTGGGAGCCTCCATCACTGCTGCCGAACTTGCGAATGTCCGCAACCGCCTAGAACAATTTCGCCTTCAAACGTCGGCCCTCTTTGGACAATTCGACTTCCTTATCGCGCCTAGCATCCCGGTTAGCAAGCTTCTCACCGGTCGCGATCACACCGAATCCCGCAAGGCGATCCTGCGCTACACGACGCCCGCGAGCCTCGCCGGACTGCCGGCAGTCACACTACCCGGCGAACTCATCGGGGGCGCCCTGGGCACCGGCGTTCAACTTCTCGCCGCTCCCATGCACGACGCTCCGCTCCTCGCCTTCGCCTCCGGGCTGGCCGCCAACCCATAAATCCAAAAAGCTCCGCACGAATCGACACAGATAACACGGATCGTTCAGCGAAGCGATATCCTTCTAGTGCGAAGCCGGCCCGCCCCGTGCAGTCAGCTCGTACTTGAAATCCGTGTCGTCGGTGCCACAGCCGTATAGTGACCTCTATGTCCACCTCCCCGTTCGTACTTCTGCCGAGCTCTCACGCTCGCGCACACGACACCTTCCCTGAGTCCGAAAAACTCGAGCAGCAACTCCGCGCGCAAATCCGCGGAGAAGTCCGCTTTGACGCCTCCACGAAAGCCCTATACGCCACCGATGGCTCGAACTACCGCCACATCCCCATCGGCGTTGTCATCCCCCGTGATGAAGCCGACGTCCTCGCCACGGTATCCATCTGCCGCACCTTCGACGCTCCCATCCTCTCGCGTGGAGCCGGCACCTCGCTCGCTGGCCAGGGCTGCAACGTCGCCGTCATCCTTGACTTCTCCAAATACATGAACGGCATGGGAGCCATCGACCCTAAAACAAAAACCGTCCACGTCCAACCCGGAATTGTGCTCGACCGTGTCCGCGACGCCGCCGAGAAGTTCGCACTTACCTTTGCTCCAGACCCCGCAACCCACAGCCGCTGCACCATCGGCGGGATGATCGGCAACAACTCCTGCGGGGTCCACGCACTCATGGGCGGCAAGACCGTCGACAATATCGAATCTCTCGACCTCCTCCTCTACGACGGCACCCGCCTCACCGTAGGCCCCACCACCGAAGCCGAGCTCGACGCGAACATCCGAGCAAGTGGCCGCATCGGCGAGATCTACGCCACCCTCAAACATATCCGCGACACATACGCCGACCAGGTGCGCGCAAGATTCCCCCGCATTCCCCGCCGCGTCTCCGGCTTTAATCTGGATGAGCTCCTGCCCGAAAACAACTTCAACGTAGCCCGAGCGCTCGTTGGTAGCGAAGGTACGTGCGCCATCATCCTCGGCGCTACGCTTCAACTCGTCGAAAGTCCACCCTGCCGCACCCTCGTCGGCGTCGGCTTCCCCGACATCTTTCTCGCAGCCGACCATGTCACCCACATCCTCGAACACAAGCCCATCGGTCTCGAAGGCGTTGACGGATACCTCCTCGACGCACTCCGCCGCAAGCAAAAGTCCATAGAGGACCTCAAGCTCCTCCCGCCCGGCGACGGCTTCCTCATCGTTGAGTTCGGTGCCTCCACTCAACCCGAGGCCAACGCCAAAGCCCGCGCCTTTGTCGCCTCCCTGACCTCCCTGGCCGCGCAATCCACCGCCCGCGTCTACACCTCGGATGAGGCCAAGCGCATCTGGCACATCCGCGAGTCGGGCCTGGGCGCCACCGCCTTCATTCCCGGCGTCGGTACCGGATGGGAAGGCTGGGAAGACGCCGCAGTCGATCCAACCCAACTCGGGAGCTATCTTCGCGCCATCGCTGCTCTCATGAAGGAATACAACTACTCGAGCGCCATGTATGGCCACTTCGGCCAGGGCTGCGTCCACATGCGCCTCAACTTCGACCTCGAAACCCCCGCCGGTATTCTCAAATTTCGTCAGTTTATGGACCACGCCGCCGACATCGCTCTTGCCCACGGCGGCTCGCTCTCAGGCGAACACGGCGACGGCCAGGCCCGCGGCGCGCTCCTTCCGAAGATGTTCGGCGAGGGGTTGATGGAAGCCTTCCGTTCCTTCAAGCGCATCTTCGATCCCTCCAACCACATGAACCCCGGCAAGCTCATCGACGCCCACCAGCCCCACGAGGACCTCCGTCTCGGCGCCGACTACAAACCCTGGCTGCCCAAAACGCACTTCGCCTACGCGGAAGACAATGGCTCCTTCGCCGCCGCCAACCTGCGCTGCGTAGGTGTCGGCGCCTGCCGCAAGACCGACGCCGGAACCATGTGCCCCAGCTTCATGGCCACTGGAGAAGAACTCCACTCCACCCGCGGCCGAGCCCATATGCTTTGGGAACTCATGCAGGGAGAAGTCCTCAACAACCAATGGAAGAACAAAGAGGTTAAGGAGTCCCTAGATCTCTGTCTCTCGTGCAAAGCCTGCAAGAGTGAGTGCCCAGTCTCCGTCGACATGGCCACCTACAAGGCGGAATTCCTTGCCCATCACTATGACGGCGAATCCCGCCCGCTCGCACACTACGCCTTTGGCCGAATCGATCTCCTCGCCCGCCTCGCCGCCTTCGCCCCGAACCTCGTCAACGCCATCAACAACACCCCCATCGTCAGCACGCTCATCAAGAAGGCCCTCCACATCCACCCCCGGCGCACATTCCCGCGCTTTGCGAAACCCTTCACCCCGGACCGTCGCCTGGCACGCGACGCACGCCGTCGCCGCGACCGCCGTCCCGCGCTTCCCAGCACCGCCCCCGAGGTCTTCCTTTGGGCCGACACCTTCAACAACTACTTCCACCCCTCGACGATGCGCGCCGCCCACCAGGTCCTCACCACCGCCGGGTTCCGCGTCACCGTGCCCACGCGGCATCTTTGCTGTGGCCGCCCCCTCTACGACTTCGGCATGCTCGACACCGCAAAAAAATATCTCCTCAAAACTCTCGACGCCCTCACTCCGCAGCTCTTTGCCGGCACACCTATTGTCGTCCTCGAACCCTCCTGCGCCTCCGTCTTCCGCGATGAACTCGTCAATCTACTCCCCGACGATCCTCGCGCCGCCAAACTCCGCGACCAGACATTTCTCCTCAGCGAGTTCCTCGTCAAACACGCTCCCCACTACCAACCACCGCAAATCGACGAAAAGATCATCGTCCACGGCCACTGCCATCACCGCGCCACCATGGGCATGCACGACGAGATCGCACTTCTTCGCCTCACCGGAGCCGACGTAGAACTCCTCGATTCCGGCTGCTGCGGCATGGCCGGCCCCTTTGGCTTCGAAAAAGACAAATTCGACCTCTCGCAAAAATTAGGAGAACGCGTTCTACTGCCGGCAGTCCGCAACAAATCTGCAACCACGATCGTCCTCAGCGACGGCTTCAGCTGTTGCGAACAAATCACCCAAAACACAAACGCGAAACCTCGCCACCTCGCAGAAGTCCTTGCCCAACCGCACAAATCCTGAACCCGACCCGCGTCGCTAAAAGGAATTGTGATCCTGAGCGAGGTATTCGCTCTTTGCGAGCAATCGAACGCAACCGCCCTCCAACTCCACCGGTTTGCCACCTGAACCCACGGCGGACTACGCTAAACAGGCAACCATGACCATCCAGCACGAAGTCCACTCCCTCCTCACCAACCTCGGCGTCTCCCCTACCGCCTTCAGCAACGGCGACCTAACGGCCCGCACGCCGCTAACCGGGGAAGTCATCGCGCAAGTCCCCACCGTCAATGCCACCGACGCTACCAAAGCTATCGCCCAGGCCCATGCTGCCTTTCTCGAGTGGCGCAACGTCCCCGCCCCCAAACGCGGCGAGCTCATTCGTCTTCTCGGCGAAGAACTTCGCGCCGAGCTCCCGAACCTCGGCCGTCTCGTCACCATCGAATCCGGAAAGCTACTCTCCGAAGGCCTCGGCGAGGTCCAGGAGATGATCGATATCTGCACCTTTGCCGCGGGCCTCTCGCGCCAGCTCGCAGGCCTCACCGTTCCATCCGAGCGCTCCAGGCATCGCATGATGGAGACCTGGCACCCTCTCGGCATCGTCGGCATCATCTCCGCCTTCAATTTCCCCGTTGCGGTGTGGAGCTGGAACGCTGCCCTTGCTCTCGTCTGTGGCGACGCCGTCGTCTGGAAGCCCTCCGAAAAAACGCCCCTCACCGCCCTCGCCACCCAAGCCATCTTCGACCGCGCCGCAAAAAAATTCGAAGCCAAATTCGGCAGCGTCCCCCACGGCCTCGCAACCCTTCTCATCGGCGATGCCACAGTCGGCCAGCACCTTGTCGACTCCCCATTGGTTCCCCTGGTCTCAGCGACAGGATCCACGGCCATGGGCCGCGCTGTAGCTCCCCGCCTCGCCGCCCGCTTCGCCCGCGCCATCCTCGAACTAGGCGGCAATAATGCCGCAATCGTCTCACCCACCGCCGACCTCGACCTCACCCTACGCGCCATCGCATTCTCCGCAATGGGCACTGCCGGCCAGCGCTGCACCACCCTCCGCCGCCTCATCGTGCACGACAGCATCTACGATCAACTCATCCCAAACCTCAAAAAGGTCTACGCCTCCGTCGTCATCGGCGACCCGCGCGAACGCGACACCCTCGTCGGCCCCCTAATCGATGAGCATTCCTTCAAGGCAATGCAGCAGGCCTTGACCGATGCCAAAGCCTCAGGCGCAGCCGTCACCGGAGGCGAGCGAGTCGTCATTAAAGAAAACCCCGACGCCTTCTACGTCCGTCCCGCCCTCATCGAAATCTCCAGCCAAACCGACGTCGTCAAGCGTGAGACCTTCGCTCCCATCCTCTATGTCCTCAGATACAAGAACTTCCCCGACGCCCTGGCCCTTCACAATGACGTACCCCAAGGACTTTCCTCCAGTATCTTCACCATGAACCTTCGCGAAGCCGAGCAGTTCCTCTCCGCCACCGGCTCCGACTGCGGCATCGCCAACGTCAACATCGGCACCTCGGGAGCGGAGATCGGCGGAGCCTTCGGAGGAGAAAAAGAAACCGGCGGCGGTCGCGAATCCGGCTCCGACGCGTGGAAGCAGTACATGCGTCGCGCCACCAACACCATCAACTACGGGACCGACCTTCCGCTTGCCCAGGGCGTAAGCTTCGACATCGGCTAAGACAAAAAATGAAAAAATCACACAAACTAAAAATCGCGACCTGCCTCAATCTCTTCCTCTGCGTGCTCCTCGCATCCCCGCTCCTCGGGCAGACCGCCACTCCACGACCGAAGATTCTTGGCATCTCCCACGCGGGCTACTTTGTCTCCGACCTACCGAAAGCTCTCGACTTCTGGCACGGCCTTCTCGGCTACGACGAGCCCTACGACCTCAGGAATCCAGACGGCACCGTCCACATCGCCTTCATCAAGATCAACGATCACCAGCACATCGAACTCTTCAACCAGCAGCCCCCCGCCGGCTCCGGCCATCTCAGTCACATCGCCTTCACTGTCTCCAACGCCGAACAAATGCGCACTTACCTCGCTTCGAAAGGTGTTCCAGTCGGGGCCAAAGTCGGCAAAGGCAAGACCGGCGATCTCAACTTCGAGGTCAAGGATCCCGACGGCAACCTCGTCGAGTTCGTCGAGCCGCAATCCGACGGAATGGAAGCGAAGAACGCCGGCAAGTTCCTCCCAGCGACGCGGATCTCCGACGCGGTCTACCATCTAGGCTTTCTCGTCGGCAAAAGCGATAAATCCATAGCCTTCTACGGCGACATCCTTGGCTTCCGCGAGTTCTGGCGCGGCAGCTCCAAGGGAACGATCTTGAGTTGGATCGACATGCGCGTCACGGACGGCCAGGACTACGTCGAGTTCATGCTCTATAGCGAACTCGCCGCACCTGATAAGCGCGGCGGCTCAGAACACACCTCGCTCGTCGTGCCCGACCTCGCAAAATCCATCGCCATTCTCGAAGCCCGCCCCGCCTACAAGACCTACGCCAAGCCTCTCGAATCCCACACCGGCGTCAACGGCCAGCGTCAGGTCAATCTCTTTGACCCCGACGGCACTCGCGTCGAGTTGATGGAGCCCTTTACCGCCTCGGGCAAACCTGTTCCCCCATCCACCGCCCCACCACCGCACTAGGGCGCAAAAAGAAAGCGGCCGCCGCATCCTTCGCGACGGCCGCCGTCTCTCGTTTCCACTACTCAGTGGCTGCGGATTTCCTCCCCGCCAGTCGTCCATCCATATCCGCCAGCACATACGCCACGACAGACAACATCGCCGCATTCTTTCTGAACTCCACCGGGTCGACCTTATCCAGCGTATCCGCCTCCGTGTGGTGCCAGTCGAAGTAATGCTGCTCCACCGTCCGCGGGCTGAGTGCTGGAACTCCATCTGCCACAATCGGCCCAATATCCGATCCGCCTCCGCCAGCCGAGACGGTATCCGTCCCGATCGGCCCCAGCATCGAAACGATGTCCTGTAACTCAGCCATCGATTGCTTTACCTCAGCCGGCAATGCATTCATATCAGGTGGTCCTGCCGGCGGAGCTGCAGCTGCAGCCGCAGCGCCAGCCGGAGTACGCGGCCGCCTCGGTCCGCCGATACTTCCATACCCAATTCCCAACGGCTTCTCCGCGCCCCCATCCATCTCAATCGCCGCAACCTGATCCCCGATCTTGTCCCCGATCATCTTGCGATACGCCCGTCCACCGGCGCCGCCGTTCTCTTCATTCACCCAGAACACCAACCGGATAGTCCGCTTCGGCTTCAGCCCCAGCTTATGAATCAGCGTCACTGCCTCATACGCCGCCATAATGCCCGATCCATCGTCCTGGGCACCCTGGCCTACGTCCCACGAGTCGATGTGCCCTCCGATTGAGACCACCTGCTCGGGATGCTCACTCCCCACGATCTCACCCATCACGTTGCCCGCTTGCACATCGGCCTCCATGTGCGCATCCATCTGCAGGTGCACAGTCAAGGGTCCTTCTTTCGTCAGACGCTCAATCATCAGCGCATCTTCGATGGAGATCGCTGCAGCCGGAATCTTTGGCTGCTTCTCGTCGTACCGTAGCGCCCCCGTATGCGGAATCTGCATCGCCAGTCCCGTCGCCGACCGCACCAGCATCGCGACCGCCCCCTTAGCCGCCGCACGCGAAGCCCCAAACGTCCGGTACTGCGTATTCACCCCATAGCCATGCCAGCCCGGGTTATAGACCACAATCTTTCCCTTCACCTGATCTGGCGACATCGCATCCAGCGCGTCGAAGGTCGGCACAAACACCACGGGAGCGGTAATCCCACCCGCGGGCGTCGCCACACTCATCCCCAGCCCCAGCATATGCAACGGCCTGTTCACCGCGCCCGGCCCCGAGGTCGTCATCGAACCCGACTCACTTCCGCGCACCCATCGCGGAACCATTACCGGTTGCACCGTCACATTCTGCAATCCCGCCTTGCGCATCAACTCCGCGCCCCATTCAATCGCCGTGTTGAGCTGCGGCGTTCCGCTCAACCGCTTACCCACGTGATCGCACAGGTACGTAAGCGCGGCATAACCGTCCTCATCCGTCTCCGCTGCCTTCAGGATCTTATCCGCATCAGCCTTGTACTTTGCTGCGAGCGGTCCGGCAACCCCGGGCATTCCGGGAGTCGGTTTCGCATCCGGCGAGCCCATCTGCGCAAAAACTGGTTGAGCCGTCAACAGCGCAACACCCGTCAACAGAGTGACAATACGATTCATGGAGTCTCCTGGTTTTTATTGAATTCTTAGAGCCTACCAGACGCGACCCAGGAACAAAATCGTCGCGGGTGCAGCGAAGCCGCGCGTGTCTGTTTGATTTTGTCAGATTCAATCCCTGCATTCTTCAAGCGCAAGCTAGAATTGCCCGCCCCAAGGCCCCTGTTAGTTGATCCTGTGCGGCCATTGCAACCTGCTGCGTCGCACCGTGCAGTCCTCGCAAATGGTCTGCAAACTCCCATGCCAGATCACGCGCGCGGCAGATATTCCAGAATGCAAGTATCCTTCCGATCTTCCCCGTGTCCTGCGCCAGCTCGTCCAAAACGCCCACCGCTAGCATCTGCAAGGCGGAAGGCGTAACCGTACTCAATAGACCATTCACGGCCTCATAGTCCACATGTTGCGGACTCGCCATGTCAGGCTCAAGGTTCATCTGTTGGTCCGTCGCCAGCAAAGCCAGTGAAAGATCGTGATTGATATGCGCGTTCATCCCCGCCAGTGCAAACTGAATACGATCGATACCCGCCGCATAGCGAGCGCTCAAAATTGCATTCCACGAGCTGGGCACCCCCGAAGCTCCGGATAAAAACCCAGCGACCGCTTTAAAGTAGAGCCCCGCAAACACAACATCCAGCAGAAGCAGCCATTCCGCGTCCTTCCACCCACCCGTCGGCGGGTGTAAATCAACCTCTTTGGTCACCATCATGTAGAGGCGATTGAACCATTTCACCCCGTCCCCGTCCGGAAGAAGTTGATCGATACTCTCCATCGTGCGGATCACATCATCGATGGTGGCCGGCGAGGTTCCGCTGACGAGTTGATACAAGGGTTGGTCCACGGCAGTTACAGGCATGACGCGCTCCATCGACGTTTCATCGCGATGACCGCAGTATAGTCCGGGGCGAACAGCGCCTCGCCCAGTTGAGACAGCGTCCATCGCCGCGTAAAAAACACCTCATCCGGGAGTCAGAAAACTCGCGTAGCATCACAATAACAAGCGCAATGACCATGCCAACCCTTCGCCGACTTCTCACACTCTGCCTCGCTTGCGCCATCACCGCGCCGGTTGTTGCTCAAACTCTCGCCCGCCCTGGCTGGGTCGGATCCGGCATCAACACCGACGTTTGGTGGAAGCACCCCGTCGTCTATCAAGTGAATCCCATCAACTTCAGCCCCACAGAGGGTAGCGGTATCCACGGAGTCGCCCTGCACCTCGACTACGTTCAGTCTCTCGGTGTCGACGCCCTCCTCCTCACCACCATCCAGCCTGACGCTCCCCACGCCCAATCGATCGACCCCGCCTACGGTACCCTCGACGACCTCGACGACCTCATCCACGAGGCCAGCCGTCACAACATCCGCATCCTGCTGGATCTCGATCCCAAGATTCCCGCCGCCGACGTCACCAATGTTGCCCGTTTCTGGCTCAACCGCGGCATCGCCGGCTTTCACGTCATCGGCGCCACGCCGGAAGCTCACGCTCAGGCTATCGAACTTCGCAAGGTCACCAACACTTATCTTGGCGATCGCATTCTCATCGGCGATGTCGATCCCACCCTGCCTTCGTCTCCGCAACAGAGAACTTACAACCCGCAGAACACGCAGCTTCTTCTCGACACCAGCCTCGGCACAGTCAAGCCGCTCAACCCCGCCGCCATTCGCTCTGCAATCGAGTCCACTGAAGACGTCGCGCGCGCGGGACGCAGCTTGCCGCTCCTCGCAACCGATGGTCCGAGCTTTCCACGCAGCATGACTCGTTACGCAAATGGCCAACACGATCTCGCCATCGCTAAACTCCTCGCAACCATTCTCTTCACCACGCGCGCTGAGCCGCTCCTCTACTACGGCCAGGAGCTAGGTGTCACCACCCAACCAACATCCGAATCGACCCCCGCCAGTCCAGTCATCGCGTGGGATGCCCCGCCTCCGCCACCAAAGGGCAAACCCGCTCCACCTGCACCCGAATCATCCACCACAATCCCCAATGCAGCATTAGAGGAGGCCGACCCCGCCTCTCTCCTCAACTGGTATCGCAAGCTCATCGACATCCATCACAGCAATTCAACCATCAACTCCGGCGAATATCTCACCATCAATCGCGACGACCAGAACGTCCTAATCATCATCCGCAAACCCAAGAACGTCTCGCCCACCACACCCATCCTGGTTATCCTCTGCAACCTGTCCGACCAACCCGTGAAGCTGTCCATCAAGACCGACACCATGCGCTTACACCTGCGCGGAAGCTTCCTTCGCACCATCCTCCGCTCAGACAACGGCATGGGTACCATGCACCTCGAGTCCATGACGCTCGCACCCTACCTCGCCTACATCGGCGAGATGCGCTTCTAAAACGTCCGCCCCCCGGAGGCCTCGTAATTGCTGAATCCAACGGCGCCCTGAGTAACATCAAATCACCGCAGATGCAGCCGAAGCCACTGTTCCTGGTGGAGACCATCTATGAACAAGATCAACACAGCCGTCACCATTCGCGACTTTCAGCCTGGCGATGAGGCTGCCTTCCGTCGTCTGAATGAAGAGTGGATTACCCGTTACTTTGCGGTCGAATCGAAGGACGAGCAATCCTTCGCAGATCCTCAAGCCACCATCATTGACCACGGTGGAAGGATCTTCCTCGCCTTCCATGAAGACAACGCCGTCGGCTGCTGTGCTTTGCTCTTCATATCCCCAGGCGAGTTCGAAGTAGGAAAAATGGCCGTAACGCAGTCGCTTCAAGGCGCGGGCATCGGTCGCCAGCTACTCGAGAGAACAATTGCAGAGGCTCGAGCAGCCGGAGCAACCCGTCTTTATCTCGAGACCAACCACACCTTGACACCTGCAATCAGCCTTTACCGATCGCTCGGATTTCAGCCCGTTCCATCGGGTCGTGTCGTCCCCTCTCCTTACGATCGCGCCGACGTCTTCATGGAACTTCAGCTGCCACCGTCTTGAACTGGATGCAGCGCAGTGTGATACCCCGCATACACCCGATCGAACACCGCGTCCCAACTGCACCCGAGCGCATACCCCCTTGCCCTCAGCCGCATATCCTCTAGCCGCGCCCGATCCTGCACCAGCGCGGCAACCGCATCCGCAAAACGATCATCGTCAGTTACAAATCCCGTCTCCCCATCCCGCACAATAAACTTCGGCCCACCGTCCCGCGTCACCACCGCTGGTACCCCACTCGCAAGCGCCTCAAGCACCACATTCCCAAACGTGTCCGTGTGCGAGGGAAACACCAGCACATCCATATTCGCGTAAGCCCGAGCCAGCGCTGCCCCGCGCAATACCCCGGCAAACTCCGCCTCCTTCAAGTCCCGCCGCAGCGCATCCTCTTCGCTCCCATGCCCAACAATCAGAAAACGCACCCCACCCACACCCATCGCCTCCAACTCGCGCTCCACTCGCGCCAGCAGACCAACATTCTTCTCCACCGAAAGCCGCCCCACATATCCCAGCACCACAGCCCGGTCGCTCGCCTCGCGCGTTCGGTGCGCTGGCGAAAACCACTCCGTATCCACTCCGCGCTGCATCAAAAAGCACGGCATGCCCGTCGACTTCTCCAGCATCGTGCAAAGCTCATCGTTCGGCGCAAACAAAACCTTCGCCAATTTATAAAACTGTGAGGTCGCCCACAGCGCCCCGACCTCGACCCCGTCTTCAATTGCCGCCCCGCCCAGTTCGGACATCTTACCTGTCAGCCATTCCATCCTCCGCGCGGCATATTCATGTACATTCGTATGCCACGAAGCCGCCAGCGGCACTCCCATCTCCCACGCAAAGTAAGCCCCAAACATCCCCAGCTCACTCGGTCCGGTAATGTGAATCACCTCCGGCCGAAACCGCTCCAGCTCTCGACGTATCGTCTCCCCATGCCGCCAGAAAAGCGTATCGAACTCCAGATCTTTCTCCATCCGCACTGAGCCTCGGCTACGCTTCAACTCCAGCGTTCTCAACTCACCCACCTGCTCAAACGACTGCACCCGCGCCCCTGCCCGCACGCACAAAAACGGCAATCCATGCCGCTCCGCATACGCCACAAAGTTGCGGCTGGTATGCGCGACGCCATTCACCTCATGAAACGAATCCGGAAAGTAAGCAACACGCGGCACCCGCATCGCTCTAGACTATCTCGCGTTCACCCCACGCGAAACAATAACCAACGATTCAAACTCGAAGTTCCTAAGCGTCCAGCTTCGCCAGCGCCGCCCGCATCTCTCCGCTATCGTTCCACGCCATTCGCAACCCACTCGAAACCAATCCGGCCCCCATCATGCGAACCACTCCCAGCGCCGCCTGACAATACGCCGGCGCCTTGCCCTTCGTCCACAACTGCGTCAACGGCTGCATCGTTCCTTCGGTATCCGGGTGATACACCCGCTCATCCCATAACCGCGACCCCTCCGGAAAGTCCGGATAGTCCCCTATCGCTGCCAGAGTCGACTGCAGAATCCTATGCTTCCACGGCTCCGCATACTGCGGCATAAACAGCACATGGCTCTGCCGCTCGCGCCGCACCTCATGCACAAACTCTGTAAAGCTCGTCGCCCGCGTCAGGTTCACATTCGCGTTCGGCTCCAACCCATGCCTGTCGCCGCCGCTGATCACAAGCTGGTTCCATTTACCTGCCAGCGTCGCTGCCTCGCGGTTCTCCTTCCAGTCACGCAACCCATTCAACTCCAGAGCGTGGACATACTGGCCATGCACCGCCAGAAATTCATTGACCAGCACGTCGTGTTTTTCTTTGCCCACTCGGTACAGGTCCCACAGTGGATGGTTGAAGATGATCAGCACTCCCGGCAGCTCATCAAGCTCAGCCAGCATCTCTGTCAGTAGATTTGGCGCGCGTCTCTCAACCGGCATCGCAGTGAACGCCGTCAACCGATCCATCCACGCCGTCCCCGACGCACTCGGCAGATTATGAATACCCAAATGAAACGCTGTCGCCCCAAACGGCACCGTCCACTCTACCGACACCGGAATATGTCGCGAAGCTGCCACCGTCCGCAGCAGCATCGGAGCCTGAATATCATCATGGTCGGTCAGCGATACTAGCCCCTGAATCTGCAGCTTCTCTTCAATCTGCCGTCGTTCCAGGTCAAAAGCAAGGCTCGGCGTCAACGGCGGCGTCCAGTAGCTCCGCGCATAGTCTGGATTGATGCCTGTCATTCGTCGGCAGCGCCGCTCTGCCCACCGCATTACCGGCTGCAGTACGCTCCAATCCTTTGATAGCTCCGAAATAAAATCAAGCGTCTCTTTCGATTGATTGGTATGGCTATGTAGTGAGACGCCTGTCGTAAAGCCTTTTGCTGCCTCAGGTTCGCGCCATAGGTATGAGATGCTTGACTGGCTCATCCGCAACCTCCATTCAGGCTCCTACCAACGTCGTCAGTATGGATTTGTTATGTGACTGGGGGATGACTGCACCAAGAATGGAGCTTCAATATCCCTAACTTCAGTTACTGCAATGGTTCCACGAAAGTTGTATCGTCCCCCGGTTCCTCAGGATTTCCTCTCCAACCCTGCCGCCGTATGAGAAACTCGTTCGAACTGCTCCCGGCCATTTTGACGACGTTTCGAACAGAGAAGGCCCCATGCCCGATCAACCAGCTTCGCCCTGCCTCACCCTTGACCTCGAATGTACCAACGAGGTGATCACCGTCCATTGCCACGGGCAGTTGGTCTCCGAGCTGTCCGACACCTTCTATGCCAAAATTCGTCCCATCATTCCGGGCAGCAAACGAATCGTGCTCGACCTCTCCGGCGTCACCCGCATGGACAGCATGGGCGTCGGCACCCTCGTCGGTCTTTACACCTCAGCGCGCGCCGCAGGATGCGAGATGCAGCTACTCCACGTGGGCAAGCGAATCAGGGAACTCCTTGGCCTTACCAATCTCTTGTCCGTGTTCACCATCATCGGCGAACATGGCGTAAAGCTCTAAACTCACTCAGACCCACCAAAAATGTCATTTCGACCGAAGCAACTCACGGTCTCACCGTGAGTTGCGGTGTTGGAGAAATCCGCTTCTCGCCGATCGTCCAACATCCTATCGCGTCTTCGTAATATCCGGCCCCAGCATCTCCTGCGCGCTCGGCGCCGGTTCCACTGGAATCATCTCCCTCTCCAGCCGCTGCTGCTCTCGCTCGTACGCCGACTCCAGGTGATTCTCCGTCAACCCGTCCTTCAAAATCCGAAAAGCCTCCTCTGGAGTATCCGCCCATTCAAACAGCTCCAGGTCGGACGGAGCGATCGCACCCTTCTCGACCAGCAACTCCAGGTTGATCACATGCTTCCAATACTCCGACCCGTAGATCACCACCGTGATCTTCTTTGCCAGCTTCTTCGTCTGCGCCAGCGTCAGCAGTTCGAACATCTCATCCAGCGTCCCAAACCCGCCCGGAAACACCACCAACGCTTTTGCGAGGTACGCAAACCAGTACTTCCGCATGAAGAAGTAGTGAAAATCAAAGTTCAGTTCCGGCGTAATGTAAGGGTTCGGATGCTGCTCGAACGGCAGCCGTATGTTTAACCCGATCGTCTTCGCACCAACCTCATACGCCCCGCGATTCGCCGCCTCCATAATCCCCGGCCCACCCCCCGAGGTCACCACAAACCGATGCCTCCGCCCCGGCAGCGTCTGCGACCACGTAGACACTATCCCCGCCAGCCGTCGTGCGTCCTCATAGTACCGAGCCATCTCCACCGCTGCCTCAGCCAGCTTCAGCTTCAGCCGGCTCGGCTCGCCGCTCTCTATCTCCCCTGGCCTGGCCGGCTGCTCATGGTGCGGCGCCGGCTCTGCCGAACCAGTATTCGCCAGCAGCTCCAGCTCCGAGCTCGCCACATCCAGCGCCCTGAACCGCGCCGACCCGAAGAACACGACCGTGTCCTGAATCCGTTCCCGCCGAAACCGCGCCATCGGCTCCTGGTACTCCGCCATGATCCGCAACAGCCGCCCGTCAGGCGAGTTCAAAAACTCAGGATTCTCATAGGCCAGCGGAGCTGTATCCAGTTCATCAGGCTCCTCTCGCGCCATCGCCTCTTTATCCAATCTGTCCTTATCCACGGTAGTCGCGATAATGTACCGCCTCAGAAATACCGATCCAGATATCCAGCAGTCCCAGCCCCGAGATCATCCCTCGCACTGCGCCGTTATGCAGCACCGCCGCCAGCCATGGACGCGCCAGAATAAATTCATTGCGGTCCCATACACGCGTCCACCACGGCAGCACCATCACCAGTACGCCCAGGTACACACAGAAGAGGACCAGCACAAACAGCGACAGCCGCTGCAACCAGACCGGCGCGGTCCGCTTCGTCACGTCGTTGTCGCTCGACGGCGCCCGTTCCACGTCGGGTTCAGGTGTTGAGTAAAGTTGTGGCTGTCCCGACATCAAACTCCGAGTAAATTCACCAGCTTAAAACTCTCAAGATTGACACTAGCAGAGCGTCTCTCCGTTGTCTCTCCAAACGAAGCACCATACCAAGTACATCACTCATTTCGGAGGACTTGTCAGTCCCGGTGCCCATGAGTGTCATGCGGAAAATCCAGCCGCAGGTCATACGTAGACCCCGTCCCCGTCACCTTGATCGGCAACTCCACACCTGCCCCGTTCTTCTTCAGCAGCTTGTCGAACGGCGTCAGCAGCATACTTTTCCATCCTGTCGTCATCTGCGACGCAGTCGCCTCAGTCCTCACCTTCCCGTGAAACTCGAACGTACTCCCCACCAACTCGACGTGCCCCTCCATCCGCACCTGCGCGCCCGGCATCTGGTACTGCAGCTCACTCACCTGCAATACAGCATCCGCCTGAGAAAACCGTCCACTCATCGACGACGCCACCACCTCGGCGTCCTGCGCATTCGCCAGCTTCGGCTTGCCCTGCGCCCGCATGCTCATGGCGTCCAGTTGCTCCTGCATCTTCGCGTTATTCAGCATCGCTCCCGTAATCGCGAACGTCCCTTCAAGCCGAATCTTCCGCGACACGCTCACCGGCCCCGGCGGAATCTCCACATGCACCTTCGTCGCCAGAGCGCCTCGCATCAGCGTTGGGCTCCCCTTCATCGAAAGCCCCAGCATGTCTTCGATCCGCCCCTTCCCCATCACCACATGCAGGTCCGTATCGTGTCCTGGCCCCGTAGTCGATCGGGTCACCGTGCCAGTAGCCGTCAGCTCCGACCTTCCAATCCGCGCCTTCACCGCACTCAACCACGTATCGCCCGTCGTCCCATCCACCACTGCATTGAATTCCGCATGCAGCCGCATCGCATGGTCGCTCACATCCAGCCGGAAGTCCGGCGTGTCCGTCACACCTTCAACAGCAAGTTTCCCCAGCGTTCCACCAAAGGTCCCAGTCGAAGACAGAGTCCCTCCAATCCCATGAATCGAAGACAGGTCCGCATGCGTGAACTCATAGCTTCCATCCAGCGGCGTGTCCCGAGGATTGTCATTCTGCCACGGCCCAAACCGCCCCTTCGAACGCACGTCGCCAACCGGCTTCGGATTCACCAGCAGCGCCTCATAGTTGAACGGCTGCTTCGCCCCAACGTCCGTCAACACCAGGCTCTGAATGGCGAACTCCAGCGGCTTCTTCTCCGGCTTGCTCGTCTCAATCACCACCTTCGCATCCGTGCACTCAATTCGGTCTACCGCAATCCCCAGAACCGGCTGCCCTCTCCGCTTCGGATCGTCCGGCATCGCTATCCCGCGCTCCTCTTTCGGCGGAATATTCACATGCAACCCGCGCACCTTCACCGACACCACCCGCGTCGTCGGCCGCAGCAACTCCCTCCATCCCGTCCCAAACTCAAAACTATCCACAACCAGCATCGGCGGCGCATTTGGACGGGCGTCCGGCTTCGTTGGTCCCGCCAGATAAAGAATCCGCAACCCACCCCCAGTCACAATGACGCCTCTGCTCATCGACAACGAAAGCCGATCCAACTCCACCGGACTATGAAACCGCACCGAAAGCGTCTCGACCACCTTTCGCCGTAGCATCGGCTGAACCTGCTGCAGCCCCCACCCCACCGCAACGGCCCCCGCAATCGCCACAAGCAGAAACACCGCAACAGTCCACATAAACCATCGTCTCCTCCACCAGTGCGGCCCTTGTATCGCCGCGGACTCCATAACCGTCTCGATCAACCTAACCCCTACACCTTGGACGCTCTGAAAGTCTCAAGAGCCGTAACCTCCCCGGGAAATCAACAGGAATGTTGCAACGTCGCACGTTCAACTCTGTGCACAGCAGGCAAATCGCAGACATCAACCCCCGCGATACCATCAATCTGTGCGAACCCTCCGAAAGTTTCTCATCGTCCTCTCCCTGTCCCCCTGCGCCAACGCACAAACCCTCACCATCACCCACGCAACCGTCATCGACACCGTCACCGGCGCAACCCAGCCCGACTCCACCATCGTCATCGACGGCAACCGCATCGCCAGCGTCTCTCGCTCTGCCACCCTCAAACCAAAGGCCGGACAAGTCATCGACGCCAAAGGCCAATACCTCATCCCCGGCCTATGGGACATGCATACCCACGTCTACTTCGACTCAACAGCAGCCGACGGCGCAGACCTCGTCCTCCCCCTCTTCCTCGCCAACGGAGTCACTGGCGTCCGCGACATGGGCAGCGCGCTTGACCCCGTCCTCCACGCCCGCGACGAGATCACCGCGCACCGTCTCCTCGGCCCGCGCATGATCGTCTCCGGCCCCATGCTCGACGGCCCCAAGTCCCACTACAAAGCCGCCATCGCAATCGCCACACCCGAAGACGGCCGCAAAGCCGTCGACATGCTCAAGACTCGCGGCGTCGACTTCATCAAGGTCCAGTCTGGCATCCCCCGCGAAGCCTACTTCGCCATCGCCGACGAATCTAAAAAAGTTGGGATCCCCTTCGAAGGCCACGTCCCCGACGCCATCCGCGCCTCCGAAGCCATTGCCGCCCACCAGCGCACCTTCGAGCACCTCATCGGCATCTTCGAAGCCAGTTCACCCGACGAGACCAAATACCTCACCGGCAAAAAGACCGTAGGCATGTTCCTGGACACCTACGACCCCACCCGCGAAGCCGCCATCATCAACCTCATCGCAAAGGATCACGTCTGGCAATGCCCCACACTCTACTGGGAGCGCGGGCAGTGGCTCGTCGATTCCATCGATTACACCAAAGACCCCGACCTCGCCTACGCCCCGCACACCTGGGTCGACAAACACTGGCCCGCCGCACAAAAGGGAATCATGAAATCCCTCGACACCGATCCACTCCCTGTCCGCGAGAAATTCGTCACCCACGAGCTCGACATCGTTCGCAAACTGCATACCGCCGGCGTCCCGTTCCTCGCCGGCACCGACACCCCTGCAGGAGTCGATGTCCTACCCGGCATCAGCCTCCACCTCGAACTGCAGCGCTTCGTCGCGGCCGGCTTCACCCCGCTCCAGGCCCTGCAAACCGCCACCCTCAATCCCGCCATCTTCTACAACAAGCGCAACGACTACGGCACCGTCCAGCCCGGCAGAATCGCCGACCTTGTCCTACTCGAAGCAAACCCTCTGGACGACATCGCCAACACACGCAAGATCGCTGGCGTCATCGCCGACGGCCGCTACCTCTCACACCAGGATCTTGAGCAGCTGCGCACCAAGCTCAAACAACTCGCCGCCACCAGATAACGTAGCAATGATCGCCATCGAACCCATCACGCCGCAGAACGCATCGATCTTCAAGGCCGCTCGCCTCCGCGCACTTCAGGACACCCCAAGCGCCTTCGGATCGACCTACGCGCGGGAGTCTCTCTTCACCGATGCCGATTGGGTTGAACGGGCAAACCGGTCGAACGGTGAAACTTCGATTCTCCTCCTCGCAATGGGTGAGGGAATAGCAGTTGGCATCGCGGGCTCTTACCTTGACCACGACGACGCATCGCGAGCCCAGCTGATCTCCATGTGGACGGCACCCACACATCGTCATCAGGGAGTTGGCCGTCTCCTCGTGAATGAGATTCACGGGTGGGCGTCTCAGCGCAGTGCCCGCACGCTACAACTCATGGTGACGAGCAGCAACGAACCCGCGATCTCCTTCTATCAGCGTCTAGGCTTTACCTTTACCGGACGGACCGAGCCGTATCCAAACGATTCAAACCTGATCGAATTGGAGATGTCCCGTGCAATCGCCGGATCGTGATCGCAAACGGAAAATGCCGTTCAAAAACGAGAAAACCGGTTAGTCCGCGCCAACTGGCAGACCAACCGGCTCTCTCTTATCTTGCTATCGCTAATCGCGATTCCTCACCCGTGCGTTTCGACGCCCTCCACGACCAGGTGCGATGCATGCGTGACCGCTCCTCCGGCACGCAGTGCGGCGGCCACCAACGCTGTCTCCGCGATCTCTTCTGGCGTGGCACCTGCAGCAACAGCGCTACCGCGGTGGATCTCCAGGCAATAGGGGCATTGCGTCGTCAACGCGACCGCGAGAGCAATCAACTCCTTATATTTCTTAGGCACAACCCCATCAGCCATCGCCGCCTTATCGAACGCCCGGAAAGCATCCATCGCCGCCGGTGCGCCCTTGCCAAGGGTCTTCAACTTCTTCAAATTGGCCATGTCATACATCAATCATTCTCCTTGTACTGCGTGATCTATTTTGTACTATCGAGATCCACGAGACGATTTCGCCGTCCTGAAACTTTGATCTCCAATCGTTCAAGACTAGTCGATCAGCAGCAACAAGACCTACTCCTCCGGCTCCGCAAGAAAATCGCCCAATCGATCGAACCGCTTCTCCCACATCGACCGTCGTTCGCCGATCCACTGCTCCGCAACCGAAAACCCCTTCGGTTCAATCCTGCAGGTGCGTACCCTCCCAACCTTGGTAGTACGCACCAGCCCGCTCTTCTCCAATATCTGCAAGTGTTGCACGACCGCGGCGACAGTGATCTTCAAAGGTGTCGCCAGGTGCGACGCTGAGATTGGCGCCTCGCTCAACCTCTCCACGATCGCCCGGCGAGTCGGGTCGCCGAGCGCGTGGAAGACACGGTCGATGTTGGCCTTCTGTCTAGGCATGGTTTCGGGCCTCTCTGAAGAAGTGGTTCATCTATCTCGCCAACTCTTTTGCCAGTTGTTCAAACAACCCGCTCCAGCCCGCCTCACGAATCTTCGGACCGTCGGAGCCTTCAAAGAACGCCGCCTGTTCTGTGTAAACGAAGTCCGTACCCTTCTCCGTAGGCAACAGTTCAATGGTCGACAAAGATGTCGAGATGCGTCTCCCGCCGACACTCATCGTGTAGGCAAACACAATGCGCCGGTTCGGCTCAATGTCGTGATAGCTCGTATCGTTCGCCAGCGGAGTGCCGTCTTTCATATGGAAACGGGAATGTTCGCTGCCGCCCACGCGAAAATCCATCTCAAACTCCCTGACACCGAATCCTTCACCTTCAGCAAACCAGCGGCGTTTCTTTGCCGGATCGGCGAAAGCAGCGAACACGCGTTCAGGCGTGGTGGGATAACTGCGCTCGATAACAAACGAGCTATGAGTAACCGATAGCTTTTCCATAACAGTTGTCATAATCAACCTTCTTTCCTACAAAGGGAAATAGTTTAGTACATGCTTAAGTATGTATCGTAAGCCTCGACCTATTGTCAAGCGGATACTTAAGTATCGTGGCGCAATGGGCGAATAGACTCTCAACAACTCATTTGCACAAAAAAATAGAGAGCCGTGGACTCCCGTCCCACGGCTCTCCCCAAATTTAGGGGTGTTTCGTTACTGCGAGTTGCCCTGCACCAGCTCCGTAGCTACTGGTATCAGGTATCCGAAGAGCCCACCGGTGCCCTGGTTGGGGCCAGCGGTGAAGTAGAGCTCCGCCGCCGGCGCCTCATCGGGATCGTAGCTGTTGGCCGTCGCGCTATTGGCAAAGCTCATGCTCCAGATGCCATTGATCGAGAGCGGCTTTCCGGTTTCGTCTTCAAGCAAGCCCTCGAACTTGCCTGTGTCGAGATCGTACGCAGAGATGAATCCCGCCGACTGCGTCGTTCCCCCCGCCGCAAAGTTCGACACCAGCAGCCTGTGGCTAAAGCGTCCGAAGTCGAGCGGAGCAAGCGTCACTCCCCACGGCGCATTCAGCCAGTCGCCATGCTCAAGCCGCCGCAGTAGTTTGCCCTTCGACGAGTAAATATCCACATACCCCAGGCCAGGCCCCGGAGTCTCAAATGGATTCCCCGCAAAATGCAACGCATACGTAACGACAAGGTCGTTGCCGATCGCCTGCACATTGAATGGCACAAAGTTACGTGGAAGCCGATCATCGGTGAACGGTTTGTCATCGCGGCCATGACGGTCATCGTCGTAGTCGTGGCCGTGACGATCGTCATCATCGTCCTTCAATTGATACGCCTTGAACGCATTGTCATAGACGTCGATGCGTCCCTTAAGGAAGTTCGCGACGTAGAGATAACGGTTGCCATCAATGAAAGCCGTCGTGAGCGCCGTGTAGCCCGATCCGGCAGCGCCACGCGCAACAGTCACAGCATTGGTGGAGGGAGCACTAGCCCCAGGCGCGAGGCCGACATTCGGGTTCCATGCCGCAATCGATCCATCGAGCGTCGCAAAGATAAACGCCGCCGGCTTACCAGGAGCAGCAGGAAAGTCCGTCGTGTTCGCATTGGGGATCACCCCGGTCGGCGTCCCGGTTGGAAACGTCTTGTCGTTGGGGTCGGACTTCGGAATCGTGACCACAAGCTTCTGTTTCGCTCCGGGGCCGTCGTACAGTGTGGCGAATCCCGTGGCCTCGTCGGAGACCCACCACATACTGCCAGAGGTACGAGCGAGGCCCCATGCATTGACCAGTTGAGCATCGGCTGCCTCGGCAGCCCCGGAGACGTTTGCGTCAAGATTAACCTGTGTGTAGTGCTGTGCGAAGACGGCAGACGATAACAGCAGGAAAACTGCTACGTCCGCAGTCCGGCTAGAAAAAAATTTCATCGTTGAGCTCCTTTTTGAATTGCCCCGCGGGCCCAGGAAGGTGCTCGAGCCGCCGAGAATAGCAGACTCGAGCCCTGGATCAATCGCAGGCGGGGAGGAACTGCGTTGGAATCCTCGGCAAGCGTAGCCGCCGCAGAAAAATCAGTTGTCAGGGAGCTATGGTCGTCGAGTCAAATGAAAGTAAGACCCGACAATGGCGATTTGTCACGCAAGTGTAAACGCCAAAATGGCGAATTATCTGAGCTTTGTCATCGCTCCAGGAAATTTCGCTTCGTGTGTGCATTTTCAGCTTGGAGTCACCAACCTTTTTGAATTGTTGGTGATCAAGAGATCGACCCAACGACTGAGCGGGGTCGACTCTAGGCTTACTTTATCGTGCTGGTGTAGTCTGACTTTCGTATGGGAGTTTCTTCTCGGGTTTCGGCGATACCGCGGGCGATGTTGGGTCTGGTGCTGGTGGGTGCGCCAGCTGCTTCGCTCTTTGGGCAGGGAGGGGCGACGGTATTGGCGATGCCTCCGACTCCGTTGCTTCCGGAGGCGTTACGAACGGGGCCGGACCATGATGCTGGCAATGGTGTTCCGTCGTGGGTTGGGCCCGATGGACCTGTTCTGATTGAAGATGGGATCAAGAGGTTCGAGCGCGGGACGGCCGCGAGTGCTGTGGCGCATGGAACGGTTCCCAGTGGAACAGTGACGGTGTATCAGTTTGACGATGCGACTGGAGCTTATGCGGCTTACAGTTATCTGCGAAGGAACGGCGCGGAGCATGTGATGCTGAGCGGTGTTTCGGTGGTGGTGTCGAACCTGAAGCTCTATCCGGAGTCGGCCGCAGCGCTGTTGAAGACGGTGCAGATCGGTTTGCCGAAGGTGGGTGGAACGAAGGGGATGCCTCCGCTGCTGCCGACGTATCTGCCGGCGAAGGGGTTACAGCGAGATACGGTTAGATATGCGGTGGGGCCGCTGGGTTATCAGGCGATGGGTGCGACGGTGCCGCCGGAGATCATTGGGTTCGACAAGGCGGCAGAAGTGGTGACGGCGAAGTACGAGGGTAAAGGCACGCTGACGATGCTGATGTATCCGACACCGCAGATCGCGGGAGACCACGGACGGCAGATTGAGGCAGAGATGAACCGGCAAGTGTCGTCGGCGGGTACGGTGAAGCTGCGGCGAGAGGGTCCGCTGGTGTTGATGACGACGGGTGCGTGGAAGCCGGCGGAAGCTCAGGAGATGGTGGAGAGTATTCACCTGCGCAATGAGGTTACGTGGAACAAGCCGGTGCCTCCGGAGTTTCACTCCGAGGTGCGCAAGACGGTGAGCCTGTTGACCAGCATCCTTGTTTTTTGTGGACTCGGAGCGCTGGCTGCGGTGGTGCTGGCGTTGTTTTTCGGAGGAGCGAGGGCGGCGATTCGGGTGATGCAAGGCAAACCGGCGGCGACGGAGCCGGAGTTCCTGCGGATCGACCTAAGCGGTCGTCCGGCCCCGATTCAGGGGAACGGACCAGGGGCAAACCAGTAGGGAGAGGTTATTTGTGCACTGACAGCGGTGCAGCGGGGTAGCTAAGCGGCTGATACGATAGCCCTTTGATATATGGTCGGACCGGTTAAAGCGAATGAAGGGCGAATACTCGAGGGGATGTTTACGATTCAGTAACCCCTGTAACTACCTCCTCACCAAAGACTTACAGCGGACGAGATTTGGCCTTGACACGGTATTTTGCCAAACTTAGTATTTCGCCAGAAAGTTCTGATGGCTTTGCCTCCGTTGGAACTATTCTCCCTAAAGAAGAGGCCACCCTGTTGCCGGGCGGCCTCTTCGCTTTTCTGTATACAACTTTTGGGTAATTGTATGTCGCTGGAGTCACCCTGAAGTGGGCGGCGATTGTGAAAGATTTCTTCAATGGTGAAGGTCAGGTGCGATGGATGCCGATGCGTGGAGTATGAGAAGAGGTACGAGGTGCTCAGAAGAAAGAGGCACTTGATGCCTCCTCCTTGCCTACTGCATTGCAGGAAGTGATTGCGCTTTTCTTTCTTGCGATCGTGATATGGCCGGCGTCGGAAGCAATGACGCCGATTTTGATGCAAACGATCCGGACCGAATCATATTCCGTGATGCCGTGACCTGCGTCACTCGCATGTGCTAGTTTGGCAAAGCGGCTTGCGGAGGTAGGACCAGATGATGGGGAAGTGGATCGGCATGCGTACCGGGGAAGATAAATCGTGTGGTGTGATCGCGTTGCTGCTGTTGACCATGGCGGCGACAGCGATAGCACAGGACACGCGGCAGGTGACCGAACCCAAGATTCCGCAGTCATGCGTACAGTTATCGGCGCAGCTTCGCTCGGTAAGCGACAAGCTTACTGAGTCGGATGAGAGCAAGCTTGATACAACGCGTATCCAGAGTGCGCTGGATAAGTGCAAGCCGGGAATGGCGGTGGAGTTGAAGCCGTCGAGCGGCAACAATGCTTTTTTGTCGGGCCCGCTGGAGATGCGCTCCGGGGTGACGCTGCTCATCGACGAAGGTGTGACATTGTTTGGGTCGCGTGACGCGGCGCTCTATGAGGTAAAGACCCCGGACGCAACGCCGGGACTGTGCGGCACGATTGCGGTGGGCGCGCCGCCGGCGGTGTTTCCCGCGCCACAGCGTCCAGGGCCCCGCGGCGGCTGCAGACCGTTTATCAGCATTGTTGATGCGAAGGATGTTGGGATCATGGGTGACGGAGTCATCGACGGGCGCGGCTACGCGAAGATCATGGGCAAGGCCTATAGCTGGTGGGAGATGGCCCGCAAGGCTGAGCCGAAGAACGAGCGGTACTTTACGACGCGGATGATCGTCGCGAGCCATGCGGATGGGCTGGTGTTGTACCGGATCACGCTACACAACTCGACGAACTTTCATGTAAGTGTGAATCAAACCAACGGGTTTACGGCTTGGGGGGTTCACTTGCTGACTCCAACCACGAAGGGGACGGATGCGCGGAATACCGACGGCATCGATCCAGGTTCATCGACCAACGTCACGGTGGCGCATAGCTGGATCGACAACGGCGACGACAATATTGCGATCAAGACGGGAACGACGCACATGAGTGTGCTCGACAACCACTTCTACAGCGGTCACGGGATGTCGATTGGAAGCGAGACGTTTAGCGGCGACAGCTATCTGCTGGTGGATGGACTGACGGAGGACAACACGACCAGCGGTATCCGCATCAAGAGCAATGTGACACGGGGCGGGCCGGTGCATGACCTGACTTACCAGAACATCTGTATGCGCGGCGTGAAGAACCCGATTGCAATCAGCCCTTACTACACCAACCAGACGACTGAAGGCTTTGAGGATCCGAAGTATACGGGCGACAGGATACCGGACTACAAGGCGATCACAATACGCAATGTGATCGACACGACTCCGGGTGATGTGCTGATTGCAGGGTTGAACGATGACCATCGCACCGAGGTGACGCTGGACGGTGTGAAGATTGAGGGAACTACGCCGGCGCAGGTGCATGGACACTTTGCGACGGTGACGCTGGGACCGCTAGGGACGAATCTCGATTTCAGCGCGACTGATATCAAGGTGGTTCCAGCGAAGGCCGCGCCTGTTTCGAATGCGTCCGGCGCGACGACCAAAGAGGCTGCGTTTACTTGTGACGGCAAGTTTGTGCCGATGCAGTAGACTGGCCCACTTCGGGGACGGCGTGTTAGCTTGAGACGTTCTCGTCCACGGTGACTCGCGTCCTTGTCCTGCAGGCGAGTTTCGAACTACCGGCGGCAGAGACTCTCCGTGTCGCCGTGCAACCGTTCCCAACGGGCCCAAGGGAAAACATCATCTGCGTAAATCAGTCCGGTCAATGCTGGCCGGAGATGGGAGTGGGTCGATGGAAATAGTAGCCGTCATCGGGGCCGGGCCGGGCGGACTTGTGGCCGCACGCTATCTACAGTCAGAGGGCTTTGAGCCGGTCATCTTCGAGCAGGGTGAGCGCATCGGCGGGCAGTGGAGTGCTGATCCAGGCCACAGCGGCGTATGGCCAGGAATGCGCACCAATACAAGCCGGATCAACACTTCGTTAAGCGATCTGCCGCACGACACTGCTTCCCCGACCTACCCAACGAACGAGGCGATGGGGGATTATCTCCAGCGTTACGCAGCGATGTTCGACCTCGCGCGGCGTGTTCGGCTGAAGACGCCGGTGCGTGAGGTTCGCCGCGATGCGAATCATGGCTGGGTTGTGCGCACCGACGCGGGGGAGGAGCGATTCGAGCGAGTCGTGGTCGCCACCGGTCGATATAACAAGCCGACGATTCCCGACGTGCCGGGTCTCGGGTCCTTCTCCGGGTCAGGCGGGGTGCGGCATACCTTTTCGTACAAGCGTCCTGAGGAGTACCGCAGCCTAAGAGTGCTGGTAGGCGGGTGCGCGATCAGCTCGGTGGAGATTGCCAGCGACCTGGCCACACTCGGCGCTGCTCGCGTGGTCCTCACCAATCGGAGACAGCGGTATGTGCTGCCGAAGCTGGTCAACGGAGTGCCGCTGGACCATGTGGCCTTCACCCGTTTTTCTGCGCTGAGCAAGGAGTCGTTTCCGATGACTGCGCTGAGTGCGGGTTTCAAGCAATTCGTGCTCGCGGTGGCGGGCAACCCACAGCAGTTCGGAGCGCCGAAGCCCGCGGACGACGTGTTCGAGGCCGGCATTACGATGAGCCAGTTCTTTCTTCCCCTGGTGGCCGAAGGGCGAATCGTGATCAAGCCGTGGATTGACTCCGTGGAGGGCAAGACGGTGCGCTTTGTCGACGGAAGCTCCGAGGATTTTGACGCTATCCTCTTCGGCACGGGCTACCATCTGCATCTTCCGTTTTTAAGCGAGGGCATACGCCGGACGCTGGACGCCGACGCGCAGCATCTGGACCTTCACAAGTTCACCTTCCATCCTGAGCTGCCTGGTCTGGCTTTTGTGGGGATGTACGAGCTTGTCGGACCGTACTATCCCGTGCTTGAGCTGCAGGCGCGCTGGATTGCGTACACGATGAGCGGAGCGTTGGCCGCGCCAACGAAGGAAGAGCTCGAAGCTGGAGTTGCGGAGTACCGGAAACGCAGGGATGGCCCGCAGCTCGTCTTCAACGACACGATGGGGTTGCTTTTTTCGAGCGCCGCTGAGGTCGAGCCCGATTTGGAGAAGTGGCCTGAGCTGGCGCGTTCCCTGATGTTCGGCCCTCGGACGCCGGCGTCATTCCGTATGAGCGGCCGGGATAGTCTTCCCGAGGCGCCGCAGCGGTTCGCGGCTGAGGCACACGCCTTCGGTTGTGTTGCGTCCAACAAACTTGAGCCGGGGCAGGTTGCGCAACTGCAGGCGCTCGCGGGTGCTCGCGGCGACGAGGCGTTCAGTCGGTACGTTGCGGCGGTTTGCCCTCCGGTGGTGGCGGCTTCGGTTGGCTGACGCCAGAGTTGGTCCCGGTTCGTAATTTGGCGGATAGCCTCGAAGCCGCTAGAATAGAGCGATAGGCCGATGTAGCTCAGTTGGTAGAGCAACTGATTCGTAATCAGTAGGTCAGCGGTTCAACTCCGCTCATCGGCTCCATTCCCTTTCAATAATTTATAGGGGTGATTTTAGGTTTGGTGGCCGAGAGCAACTGATTATTGGGTGTAGCTATTTTCCGCAATGATTTTAGTTTGAGCAACATGCGTAAAAACCGCATCATCACAACCGAAGGACTTGGCCAGCCCGACAATGTGCACCACCCATGCGGACCTGCTTGGTAGAGTACGAAGGCTATCAGTGCGGGAGACATTCTATTGTTCGAGTTCAGCGCCCCGACGTCGACCTGGCTTAGCTGAACTTCGGACCGCCGCCAAGATCTCCTGGCATATCAGGTTACTGAATGGTTTAGCAACCAGTATGGGCGAAAGCGTCGTCGAGACCCCCGCGCACAATACTAGAATCTCTGTCCTCAACTCCGTGATACCTCAGCCAGTATGGCCACTTCGAAGTTCATGCCGCCTTCGCGATTCCCGAAGGATGGATGCACGGAATCACCTACGCCGGTTAGGCACAGTTTTCCACGGAGTCCTCATCAAGTAGAGCGAAGCCTTCCTGGAACATCTGGTCGAGAGTAAAGCGTTGTCGACATAACTCGTCACCTAGGCGGCTCCATCTCTCACGCGGTCGTGGCGGAAACGACGGGAGTACACGTAAGGCGTAAAGGGCCCGTGTTAGTCCCCAAAGGTCGAAGTTCGCAGTCCAGGCTTGCGTAGACCATCGCAGGAGACGCGGGTGGAATATCTGGTTCGAACGTCAAAATGCGGCAAGTAGTTATCAAGAAGCATGCACCACTCCATTACTCCATGGTCTACGCCTGCATCAATGGATTCTCCAAGATCTCTCTTATGGATAAATCGACATGCATAACTCTCCTTTTCAAATCGTTCTTCAACCGCATACGATCACGATGAAGGATGTAGCGAACGACGAAGTACAGTTCTAGCTCGTAATAAGCGCGATTTTGTGGCTGCAACCGAAATTCCTGCGATCTCGGCTATTCCCTTCACCGAGTTGCAATGTGACCGCTGAATTTCAATGACCTTGCGGAGTGGAGGTCGCAAACGGTCTATCGCTCGCGTCAGGCGAAATTCTGCTTCCTTGTTTGCGTAGTGCTCTTCAACATTTGCTCCCCTATCTGCAATTTCCCATTGCCGCCAAGTGTCACCATCCGTGGTCCATTCCATCGAGGCCTCCGGGTGAGCACGTTTCTTGCGCAAAATCATGAGCGCCGAATTAATCGAGATTCGCGTGAGCCAGGTGGAGAACGTTGACCTGCCGTCAAAATTTTTCAAATGAACAAAAGCCTTCAGGAAAGCTTCCTGGAGTCCGTCTTCCGCGTCCTGACGGTTTCTGGTAATGCGATACATTGTGTTGAACGCTCTTTTCGAATGGCGATTCCATAGTTCGGAGAAGGCAGAGTGGTCTCCCACCTTTGCTGCCGCAACAAGCGTTTCATCGTCTGTACTCTGAAGAACGGGTAGGCCACCGATATCACCGGGTGAAAGATAAGAATTCATGCGATGTGTCCCTTTCAAGAAGTCTTTGAGGTTGGAAGATCCACGATGAGTTCGCAATCGAGCATCACGAACAGTGCGTGCCACTAGCGGTTGAAACTTTGAATTCTCTTCTCGACTGGGCCAAAGGTACCTAGAAATCAAATGTCGCGACACCCCAGAAAGGATAGATTTCACGCTGGATTTTTCTGCAGGTCAGAACTCCACTTGAATTCATTTCGATGTCGAACTCATCCACATGCTGGGAGTTCCATGACAGAGAAAAATGGCCTTATTGTTGGGGCGACATAGTCGGGTTTCTGCGCGGAGTTCAACAGGATTTTGTTGTCCATATTGGCTGATCCGCGAGGCGCGAAGCCTATAGACCCACTGCATGGGAGTCGCCGGGTGAGAATACGGAATTGCCCCAGTCAACGTGAACATTAAGCTCCCGCTGGCCTTGAGCTAGCCTGGAAGCTGAGCTTAGCGTTACAATTTCGGCCTAAGCGTTTGTCCTTTTGGACGCCAACCAGAGCATCTATACGTCCGCGAAAATAGTGGAATGGAGCCCATCAGGTATGGTGTCGTCCAAATCTATTCGGATTCTTATCGTTGAAGACCATCCGGTGTTTCGCGAGGGATTAAGCACGATCCTTGTATCACAGCAAGATATGGTCCTTGTTGGGCAGGCAGTGAATGCAACGGAAGCTATTACGGAGTTTCGCCTTCATCGACCCGACGTAACTTTAATGGATCTCCGGCTCCCAGGGACTAATGGTACCGACGCCCTGATAGCCATTCGGGGAGAGTTTCCACAAGCTCGAATCGTCATGTTGACAACTTCTGAATGCGATGGAGAGATTCAGCGAGCATTGCGGGCAGGGGCCGCTGCCTATGTCTTCAAGAGCATGCCGAAGAATGAACTATTGGACGTGATCCGATCGGTCCACGCAGGCCGAAGACACGTTCCACAGGAAGTGGCAGCTCGTCTCGCTGAACATCTAGGTGAAGACGATCTTACGACCCGGGAGCTGGAAGTACTCCGGCTCATCCGCGACGGTTATCGCAACAAACAGATTGCCGATCAACTCGCGATTGCGGAAACTACAGTCAACTTTCACATCAAGAACCTGGTGGATAAACTCCAGGCCAACGATCGCACGCACGCTGTCACAATTGCGCTCAGGCGCGGCATTCTGCAAATCTGACCACAACTTTGATACCTGTAGAAAACTTCAGGATCATGACTGGAGGTTTTGGGGTACCGCGAAGCTCGCATATGGGGTTACCTTCAAACTGAAGTGCGGAGCACAGCCCATTGCTTCATCTGACCTCCCGGATGGGTTTGAAAGTCCTGTAGCTTTCGCTGTCCCATGCAGTTTGTTCGGCGAAAGATAGCTGGGGTTGGGTTATGAGCACACTCGAGAAGCAGCGTGGAAGGTTCGCTGTCATAGCAGGGAAAGTGAATCTTTCGCAATCTCTTCCGCTCTGTTTCCTATTGTTCTTTGCAGTGAACTCGGTCTTCGCACTCGATCCTCATCGTCGAATCACCCAGTACGGACACACAGCATGGCGAGTACAAGATGGCCTGATCGACTTGCCGAATGCAATAACTCAAACTGCAGATGGATATATTTGGATAGCTACCCGCTCCGGAATGGTCCGGTTTGACGGAGTGACCTTCTCTCCTTGGGCGCCTCCAAACGGTCAACGCCTTGGAGGTAACACCTCTCTCTTAGGTACAGCCGACGGCAGTCTTTGGATTGGAACAACGGGCGGGCTCTACCGTTGGAAAGACGCTGAGTTGCAGACCTATACGAATGAGCCGGGGCGCACCGGAATCAGCGCAATTCTCCAGGACCACACAGGAGCAATCTGGGTGACTCGCTATAGAGTTCCGGAACCCGAAGGTCCTCTGTGCCGAGTTGAAGGAACGAATCTCCACTGCTACGGAAGAGGCGACGGCATTCCCGTCAGATACGGCCTGGGCCTCACCGAAGACAGCCTTGGGAATCTATGGATGGGATCGA
This sequence comes from Acidobacteriaceae bacterium KBS 89, assembly GCA_000381605.1. Classification (GTDB taxonomy): domain Bacteria; phylum Acidobacteriota; class Terriglobia; order Terriglobales; family Acidobacteriaceae; genus Edaphobacter. The sequence continues at coordinate 21,172 of KB906761.1, read as the reverse complement.
GCGCGCTTTGCCGTTGGAGACCGGGCTCCGCCGCGACCACATACTTCGGAGATAAATTAGGCCGTCTGCCCAAAGTCGATTCAGTCGATGTCGCGGCGGGGCAATCGGGGTCAGTTTGGGCGACGCTGGATGGAGTAGGGCCCGAACTCGGCGTCCGCCATTACTCAGAAGGGAAGTGGGCAAGCTACGTGGTTCCTGGGTTCAACGGGGCTACGGTTAGATCCAACACGTTATTTATGGATCGCAATAAATCACTTTGGATTGGAACCCAAAACAATGGGCTTTACCACGTTCATGACGGTGTCGCAGATCATTATGGAAGTGCCGACGGCCTCTCAGGTGACTCGGTAGGATTTATCTACGAGGATCATGAGGGGAATCTATGGGTATCAACCGACGGTGGCGTTGATTTTTTTAGAGACACCCGAGTCGTAAACTATTCGGTTCGCGAAGGATTATCCGCGGCAGAGATCAGCTCAGTCTCCGCATTGCGCGATGGCTCGGTCTGGCTTGGAAATGCTGGTGCAGTTGACATTTTGCATGTTGGCACGACTTCAGCCCTCTCCGTTGATCATGCCCTTTCAGGGCACGACATCGGACCCACGTTCGAAGATCACAGAGGTGTGGTGTGGCTGGGCATGGACGCAAATGCCAGGCTCATGACCTACCAACAAGGCCAATTCCACGAAATAACGGCACTAGACGGCGGTGCACTGGGCGCCAATGGAGAAATTCTGGGCATCGCTGAGGATGTGGAACACAACATCTGGGTACTTACTTCGGGGCGCGGGCATCAACTCTTTCGCATCACCGACCAAAAGGTTCGCGAAGCGATACCCGTGGACAAGGATCTCTATCGCCTCGCCTTTCTTGTCGCAGATCGAAAGGCCGGCATCTGGGTAGTGTCCAGGAGTGGGATAACCCACCTCCGTGATGGACAATTTCAGAAAACCTCATTGGGCCATGCCGAAAGCACATTCAACGTCCTGGGTGCATTTGTCGATTCCGATAACTCTCTCTGGGTGGCATCTGCCGCTGGCGTGTTTCGATGGAATGACGGTCGATTGAATGTCATCGACGCAAACAATGGTCTTCCATGTGTTTCTATCTTCTCCTCAATCAAAGATAATGCGGGCTCGCTATGGTTGGCCGCCCGATGCGGATTTTTGAAGATCGAAGCTTCGGAGTTGAAGAAATGGGACGAGCGACCTGACAGTCATCTGGCGATAAAGACGGTTGATGCTCTTGACGGCGCGCATCCCGGGTCGGCGTCAATCCTACAGCCTGCAGCGTCTAAGGCGCCTGACGGGCAGCTATGGTTCATAAACGGTAGACAAGCACAGATGATTGATCCTGACCATTCACACATCAACAACCTCCCTCCCCCGGTCCATATCGAGGAGATCATTGCCGATCAAAAAAGCCATCAGCCTCATGAGCATCTAAGCCTTCCTGCATTGACCCACGAACTCCAGATCGATTACACGGCTCTAAGTTTCTCTGTACCGAGAAAAGTGCGCTTCCGTTACAAACTGGAGGGCAAAGACGAACATTGGGAAGATCCGGGAACTCGCAGGCAAGCATTCTACGAAGATATCGGTCCAGGAAACTACCGATTTCGCGTAGTAGCGACCAACAACGACGGAGTCTGGAACAACATTGGCGCAACTCTGGATTTCAGTATCGCGCCTGCGTGGTACCAAACCTACTGGTTCCGTTTCCTGAGCCTTCTTGCGATCATTTTGGCCGTCTGGGCCTTGTACCGTTTGCGCATGCAACAGATTGCCAAGGCAATGAGCGCCAGCTTTGATGAACGCCTGGCCGAGCGCACCCGCTTGGCACGTGAGTTGCATGACACGCTCCTCCAAACCATCCAGGGCAGCAAAATGGTAGCCGACGATGCGCTTGACCAAACCTCAAACCCCGATCATATGCGGCAAGCCATGGAACGGTTATCCCAGTGGCTTGGACAGTCCATGGGCGAACTAAGAACAGCACTCAATTCTCTCCGTACCTCAACCACACAAGGGAACGACCTGGCCGAGAGCTTGCAGAGGGCGACGGAAGATTGCCTCGCAAAGGGCCGGATGAAGGTTGCGCTTGCCGTAACGGGTACGCCGCGGGAGATGCACCCAATCGTTCGGGATGAGATCTACCGTATTGGCTACGAAGCGATCCGTAACGCAGATATTCACTCCGGGGCCAGCCAACTTGAAGTAGAACTTGCCTACTCCCGAGACCTCATCATGCGAATACGGGACAATGGCGCGGGCATCGACCAACTGGTAGCGGAACAGGGCAAGGAGGGGCACTTCGGATTACAGGGGATGCGGGAACGGGCTGCCCGGATCGGGGCTGCACTCACGCTGGTTAGCTCCGCGAACTCCGGAACCGAGATTACACTCATCGTCCCTGGCGGCATTGTCTTCCGAAGTGCAAGTGGTGCGAAATTGACTCGTCGACGAAAGATTCGTGGTTCGACATCGGCATAGTTATCATCGATGACATGCTGATACCCACGCCTTGAATCCAGGAAGCAGAGGCTCCGCAAGACTGCGGCTTTCGACTGTTCCAGATCCGGAATGCGGAGCTTAATCTTATTTCGGTTCCTTTCTGCTCTACTAGTAGACGTCTTCCTCATGGTTGCTACCCTCCATTTGGCGGATCATGAGGTTAACGATTCCTGAGGCCCTGGGCCTGATGATGCCTTCTGCTGATGGGTGCCGAGAAGCCGGTTTTGGGCTGAAGTCGCCATCGGAGAATCCAGGTTTTTTACTCATATGATCGGCTCTGCCTTTGTCGAGAATCCCTTTAGAATTTGACCAGTATCCGAGAGGCTAATTATGGGATCGTTGTGGCAGGATGCGCGTTATGGATTTCGGGCATTCACGCGGACTCCCGGCTTCGCTTCTATCGTGGTCATTGTTCTTGCCGTTGGTATTGGGGCGGCCATTTCGGTCTTCACCGTCTTCAACGCTCTTGTGTTCCGGCCTCTACCGCTGGCGCATCCCGAACAGCTCGCACAGTTCTCCGGCATCTACAGGAACAACTCGAGTATCCCGATCTCCTACCCGATGTTCGCCGAACTGGAACGTGAGCAGGCTGCCTTCTCCGGCATCTGCGGATGGAGCGCCGGTGCGAACTTCAATGTGGAACCAAACGGCAGCGTTACCGCATCGGCGGTGCACTCTGTCACCGGAAACTACTACACCGTTCTTGGCGTAAGCCCGCTGATGGGCCGCCTGATCTCTCCCGGAGATACGCAGGGAAACCAGATATCGCAGGTTGCTGTTATCGGTTACGAGCTATGGAAGGAGCGCTTCGGTGGCGATCCGGCCGTCGTCGGCAAAAATATCCGCATCGACGGCAAGCTGTTCGCCATCATCGGCGTCACTCGGAAGTGGTTTACGGGGATGATCGCCGGATCGTCGCAGGAGATCACCATTCCCGCCGGAGCAGCGCAGCTGTACGACCTCGAAAGCCGGTCGCTGCTGTGGGTCTTTGTGACGGGTAGGCTGAACGAGGGAACGGGCATCGAGCAGGCGCGCACCCAGTTGCAGACGTTCTGGCCCAGACTGCTTGAAGACACGGTTCCCACCCAGAGCATAGGGTCGAGGCGTCAATCATTTCTCGCCATGCGATTCCGCATCGACCCGGCGTCCGCCGGCAGCAAAAATATCGATCTCCGTTCCAAATTTCTCAAGCCGCTCTATCTGCTCTCAGGGATCGTCGCGCTCATCCTGCTTGTCGTCTGCGTCAACCTGGCAAGCCTCACCCTGGCCCGCGCCAGCTCACGCCGCCACGAGATCAGCACCCGCATCGCGCTGGGAGCGACTCCCTGGCAGGCCATTCGGCAGCTCGTGGTTGAAAGCCTCTTCCTGCCGACGATGGGCGCGTTGTCAGGCTTGCTCCTCGCCTTTTGGGGCAGCCAGCTCCTGGTTCGGCTTTTGGCTAAAGGTGTCGCAGTTCCTGTTCTGCTGAACCTGAGACCGGATTGGCGGGTGTGCGTCTTTGCAGCGGCCACTGCCATTTTCACCGGATTGTTTATCGGCCTTGTTCCGGCATGGAAGCTCTCGCGGCAACGTCCTGCCACAATCTTGTGTGCGGATCAACGCACGCTTGGTTACGGAATGGGGTCGCTCGGCAAGACCCTCATCATCGCGCAGATCGCAATCTCGCTTATGCTGCTTCAGGCATCAGGGCTGTTTCTGCGAACACTCAAGAGGCTGCGCACCTTCGATCCCGGCTTTGAGAGAGCGAGCCTGCTGGAAGCGGATCTGACGCCACAGCCGCAGGATAACGAAAAACTCGACGCGGGCAGCTATCGCAGGCAGCTTCTCGAAGCCATGGCAAACCTGCCATCGATCAAGTCTGCCGCTTTTTCAAACCTCTCCGTGCCAAACGGCGACAGCGGCTGGAAGGAGACGATCTCTGCCGTAACCGATCCCAACCCTGCGGGGAATAGCACCGCAACCCTCGCAACCGTTTCCCCCGGCTTCTTCAAGACACTTGCGATTCCCCTGATGTCGGGCCGCGACTTTACCTGGTTCGATGACAAAAAACATCCTACGGTGGTGATCATCGATAGCCTCGTCGCAAAGCAGCTCTTTCCCACCAGTGATCCCATCGGGAAACATATTCGTTTTGGCGTTCAACCGGATTTTCAGGATCTTGAGATTGTAGGGGTTGCTCAAAACGCGCGGATTCTGGATATTCGAGACGGCAATGCGCCTGTCATCTATACCTCAGCCCTTCAACTCCGCGACTTTGCCCGTGGAGGAACGATTCTGTTGCGTGGTTCTGCCTCAGCCGGAATCAACAAGGCTATTGTCGATGAGATACGGTCCTTTAACCACGAGTACGCGACCGGCATTACTACATTCGAAGAGAAAAACGAGCGCTCCTTTGTCTACGAGCAGATGACGGCGACGCTCTCTACACTTTTCGCTTCTATCGCGCTGCCAGTAGCCGAATTTGGCCTCTTCGGCCTGATGTCATACGCCGTCACACTTCGAACCCGCGAGATTGGAATTCGCATGGCGATGGGATCGCAGCGCAGAGGCATTCTGCAACTGGTTCTGCGCGATGCAGTTGTGCTTACGCTGGCGGGTATCGCCGTAGGAATTCCCTTTATGCTTGCCGCGACTCGCCTGATCGCACATATGATCTTTGGCCTCTCTCCCGCCGACCCTGTGACTCTTGCAGGCGCATCGCTAACCATGCTGCTGGTGGGCACGCTGGCAGGCTACCTGCCTGCATTCAAAGCCACGAAGATGAATCCTGTGATCGCCTTGAGGCATGATTAGGTAGCCCGGGGGCTAAATACGCTAAATCGCCCACTACTAATCGACAAATAAGTTCGAGGCAAGTTGCCGATAGTAACCACTGGCCGACATATCGGTACTAGCCTGCCTTCAAAGAGTGCGTTGGCGATTTGGCAACATGCGAGATTTCATGCAACACGTTTACGGGACAAAGGCCCGTTTCCAGGTATTCTTCTTGTCACTAAACCTTAATGAAAGAGAGAGCAGATCGAATGTCGTTTCCCTTCAGGAGAGTGCCCGCAAGCTCCGGCGAAGTACTTCAGGATCTCGACCGGGAATAAGTTGCTCGACTTCGTCGTGAGTGCGCTTCCACTTTGGAAGGGCACGAGCAAGCAGGTTGCGTCCGCTGTCTGTAAGTTTCAGGATGCGGGTTCTCCGATCTGATTGGTCTCTTAATACCTCTACCAACCCGCGACGCTCCAGTGGCTTTAAGGCGGCGGTCAAAGTGGTTCGATCCATCGCGAGCAGAGACGCCACCGGTCCCATAGATGGCGGCTCCGGACGATTCAGGGACATTAAGAGAGAGAACTGCCCGTTTGTTAGCTCGAAAGGACGCAATGCCTCATCAAATCGCCGCGCCAGTGCTCGTGCCGCGCGCTGCATGTGAAGGCAGAGGCAGCAGTCCCGGACAAGGAGCGTTGTTTCGTAGGGAAGCGCCTCGAGGCTTGACATCCAAGGAGAATAGTTGATATCAACATAGTCGTCAAATATGAAATGGCTCCAGTTTTGTGAGGCCGCTCAACCTCTCGGTCGCCGCAGCTAAACGGCGGATGAGGCAGTTTTTTAAGATGATTTGTCGAATTTCGGTCGGGCCGTTCGTCGTCATAGTGAAGGCGCGGCAAGCAGCGCGCCAGAAGACCGCTACGAAGACCAGTGCCGGAGACTTGGTTTGTATACGGATCGAAAAACCGCCTGAACGGAGAGCTGATATGTTGTTCCTTCGCGATTTGAGAATTGCAATGCGTTCTTTGGCCCGAGTCCCCGCGCTGTGGATTACAGTCGCCCTAACGTTGGCATTGGGTATCGGAGCCAACGCCGCAATCTTCAGCGTGGTCCGCGCCGTGTTGCTGCGTCCGCTGGTGAATCGCGACGAAGACCGGTTGCTTTACCTGCGCCAGAGCGCCCCTGGCATCGGCCAAGACAACGCAGCGTTTTCGGTCCCCGAGATTCAGGATCTCGGTAGCGGGCTGAAGTCGATCAAGGAACTGGGCACATTTTCAGAGGTAGATTTTACGGTCGTGGGTCTGGGCACGCCACGCGAAATTCCAGCGGGCGTGGTGGATGGACATTACTTCGAGGTGATGGGCCTGCGCCCCGTGCTTGGACGCCTGCTGAGTCCAGCCGATGACGGTCAGAGTGCCGCGGGAGCAGTCGTGCTGACCTATCACTTCTGGAAGACGTCGCTGCATTCTGATCCCAGCGTGATTGGAAAGACGGTGCGGCTGGAAGGGCCGACCGGCGCGCGCTCCGCGACTGTGGTTGGTGTTCTGGAACCATCCGTTCCTTATCCCGTGGCAACGGAGATCATCGCCAATCTCGTCACCAGCCCGCATCATCTTTCCGCCACGATGGTGACGGGGCGCGAGCATCGCATGACGGAGGTCTTCGGGCGACTGGCTCCCGGCGCGAGTGTCGACAATGCGCGGGCGGAACTGCGCAGCCTATACGGCGCAATGGTGGCGGCACATCCGGAAGTGTATAAACCGGAGGACCATTTCAAGATCGACGTAACGCGCATGCACGAGCAGATCAATTCGCGCGCGAATACGATCTTGTGGATATTGTTCGCGGCTGCGGCCCTGCTCTTCGTGATTGCGAGCTCGAACGTTGCCAATCTGGTGTTGGCGCGAACGGTGCGCCGCGAACCGGAGTTGGCGATACGCTCGGCGCTGGGCGCAACTACTGCAGTGCTGCGCCGTTCTCTGTTGGCGGAAAGCCTCTTGTTATGCGGGAGCGGGGCGCTGGCGGCAGTGGCCCTCGCCATACCTATGGTGGCCGTGCTGGGTCGTTATGCCTCCCGCTTCTCAGTGCGCGCCAACGAACTCACGCTCGATTTCAGTATGGTGTGGTTTGGGATTGGGCTGGCGTTGATTGCGGCCGTCTTCCTGGCATTCATTCCGCGGCTTCCCTCGGCGAACGCGCCGCAAGGCGGTCTTACCGGCCGGGGAACGCGTGTGGCCGGAGGGAGCAGCCGGCGTCTCCGCATTTTTGCCGTTACGCAGATCGCAGCCTCATTCCTGCTGCTTGGCGGAGCGTGTGTGCTGATGAAGACTCTGTTTGTGCTGGAGCAGACGCGGCCCCCGTTCGATTCGGCCAACGTTTTGGCAGTGAATCTTCCGCTGATGTCGTATGGGAAGACACCCCAACAGGTGGATCAGTTCTATCGCGAGGTGCAGCGCCGAGTCAGCGCGTTGCCGGGCGTGGAGCACGTGTCTTCGGGTTTCGGCACTCCCTGGCGTGACGATCGGGGCCTGAGTATCAGCTTTCAATTTGCCGCACAAGGCGCCAAACGTGCGGACGGTCAGGATTTTCGGGCCAAGTTCCGAGTGGTATCGCCGGGATTCTTCGATACGTTCGGTGTGCCGCTTCAGGAAGGTCGAGACTTCAACGACGCCGACAAGGACGGTTCCGAACGCGTGGTCATCATCAGCCAGAGCCTTGCAAAGATGCTCTATCCGGGGCAGGACCCGGTCAACCGTAAATTGTGGTGGACGGACGGAGTCATCAAGTTTGTCGGCATCAGCCCCGAGCCAAGGCGCATCATTGCCGTGGTGCCCGATTTCGACGATGAAAATATCATCCCGTCACCGGCCATGACGATCTATGAGCCGGTCGAACAAGAGCAAGGATGGAACGGCCGCCTGTTCGTGCGCGCCCACCAGGATGCTTACACGCTGGTCCCGGCTATCTCACAAACCGTTCGCGAACTATCAGCAGACCAGCCCGTCGAAAGGGCCAGCACGCTGGGAGACGTTCGCGCGGAGGTGCTGACGCCGGACCGACTCAACGCGATTGTGTTTGGCGGATTCGCTGCCGTGGCACTCTTAATCTCCGTGGTAGGGGTGGCGGGCGTTCTTGCTTTCTCTGTGAGCGGGCGTATGCGCGAGTTCGGAATCCGCATGGCCTTGGGGGCTCTGCCGCGCAACATTCTCGCCACTGTTCTCGTGGAGGGCGTAGCGATGGCGGGCATCGGAGTGGGCGCGGGTGTGGTGGTGGGATTTGCTTTGGCACGTGCAATAGCCAAATACGTAACGGATATCCATCAGCCGGGCCCACTTGCGTTTGTCGGTTCCGCTGTGGTCCTTCTGGGTGCGGCCGTAATCGCTTCAGCTGTGCCTGCGACGCGTGCGGCAAGAGTGAACGCGGTGGAAGCGATACGTTCGGAGTAACGCACTCATTTCGACAGCGTGGTTAGGCCTAACTTCCAGTGGGGGATTTTCAACCGCTGTTTGCAGCCAATATAGCGTTCCATAGTTTGCCCTGAGACATGCCCGAGAAGAAACTAGCCTAAGCTCTGCGCCAGAATCATGACAAAATCGCACACGATCGGCTAAGGTCATGCGGGGCGACGCGTGGAATGTTCATGCTCGCTTCACCACAGATTCCGATTCGGTGAATTCGGCTTGGGTTCAATCAACCCCTCATCCGGGTTTCGACTCTCTCTATCAGTCGCTCAAACCAGATACGAAGTAGCCTGTTTGATGCCACGAGCGGCACTGAAAACGCTATGATTCGATATACGTCGTTACGTCGTATCTTTGAGACCCTTGACGGATCCAGCCAGTCGTCGTTGCACACAAGGAGCAATAGCGTTTCTAACCCTATGAGAACCGGCCACAAACAGGCTAACCGCAGTCGAATGGAGAACGCCGGAAGAGCGAGCGTGTATTCAATCGCCTCACGGAAGTGATCGAGGGACTTCGTGACGAGTTCGAACAAGAGCGGTCGTGCGGGCAGGGATGTATCCGGCAGCAGGAGGTCTTGCGGAGTCAGGCCGAATTGAGCGAGCATCGTGGCTGGGAGGTAACAGCGGCCGATGCGCAAATCCTTGCCGCAGTCCCGCAGAACATTTGTCATCTGCAGCGCTTTCCCAAACCGAATGCCACGGCCCAACAGCACCTCTGGACGGCCCGTGAACGTCCCGGGTACGTGCGCGTAAGTCATCTTCGTCCAGAATTCCCCAACACATCCGGCAACCATGTAGGTGTATTGATCAAGCTCAGCGAATTCTTGAAGCGCGACAATCTGCCCGGAGGATTCGTCGGGAAAAGTACGCAGGTCGAACTCCATGCCTTTCGTGAGGATCGTGACGATATCGCGTACCGCCTCCTGATCGGACTCGCTCAATTGAGACAGCACGGTTAGCGCGGATCCGAGCGACTCGAGAAGAACCTTTTCATCTGAGTCCGTCTGCTGACTAGCCACTTCCACCGCTATTCGCGTCAGCGCTTCTTCGTCGAGGAAGCTGTTCACTTGCCTACGAAGTGACAAGAGCAGTTCCATTCGCTTCTCCGGCGGGATAAGTGATGTATCTGCGATCGTGTCCGCGGCGCGTGCCAGCAGATACGCAAGGCCAACCGGATCGCGCATCCCAGGGGGTAGCACGCGGAGAGTGAGGTAAAAGGAGCGGGAGACACTTTTCAGTAGAGAACTGAGAAGGAGGGCTCGAGAGGGGTTAGGCATAGATTCTCATGATCAATTGCATCTACTATTCTATTTGGAGCAGGTCTCGATCATGCGGTGAGCTCACTACTTGCGGCATTGGATTGTGCGGAGCGCCAGCACAATCGGGCAGCTCTCTGACCTTCCAAAGGAACCTCTCTGAGCAAGTCGAGGGAGAACATCATGGCTGCGGGACACCGAATAGGAACACAATTGACTAGTGGCTCGATCCACCTCCGAATGGACTTGGGAGATCGTTCCAGTGAACCCTGCTACAGGCAGTTCGCATCGCGGAGATCACGGGCAGCTTCGGCTGCCGGTTTCTTTGCGCAGAGAGTGGGCGTCTGATCTTCGATGCTTGTTCAGATTCTGCGACTAGCTTTCCAAGATCACGGAAACAGTGTTGTCGGAGTGGTTCGCCACATAGATCATCTTTCTTTTGGAATCAACAGCAATCCCCACGGGTAGGTTTCCAACAGAGATTGCAAGGCTTAAGAGGCTGGTCCCGTCAAGAAAATCGAGCACGCCTTCGCCGTTGGTGATGTAGATTTGGTTGGTGACCTCGTCGAGGGCTACCTCGAACAGCATTCCGCCAAAGCGAGCGAACTTAGTGGAGAGATCGGCCCCGGCGATTACGGTAACTCCCGAGGTGCCGTTTCTGTTGGGCACATAGACCTTATTGGTCAGCGAATTGATCGCCACGTCCACTGGAAAGCTCCCGACATTGACCGTCTTGGTGTTATTGCTGGCGCCATCGATCACTGTCACGTCGTTGCTGTGTTGGTTGGCCACATAGATCCGGTTGGTCACCCGATTGACAGCCAACGATACGGGAGCACTCCCGACGGTGACCGTCGCGGTGAAATGGGTTGCGCCGTCAATCGCGGTCACAGTGTTGCCGCCAGAATTCGCAACATAGATTCGATTGGTCACCGGATTAACAACAATTGCCTTTGGACCAGGGCCAACGGGCACTGTAGTGCTGAAATTGGTCGCCCCATCAATCACCGTCACGTTGCCAACAACATTCGCGACATAGATTCGGTTGGTTGTCGGATTGACGGCGATGGCGAACGGGCCACTCTCGGTGGTGACGGTTGTCACGATGCTACTGGTTGCGCCATCGATTACTGTTACGGTGGAGGTCTGCAGGTTCGTGACATAGATTTGGTTTGTCGCCGGGTTCAGTACCACCCAGTTCGGATTCCCTCCTACGGGAACAGTTGCTATCACCGTTCTGGTGGCTCCGTCGATAACGGAGACCGTGTTGCTGATCTGATTGGCGACGTAGATTCTATTGGTCGCGGAATTCACAGCTATCTTGAAAGGGGAAGTTCCGACCGGTACGGTCGCGATCACGGATACAGACATGACAACCTCCCATATAGTGCTCCCGAGGAATTGTCCCTATGCCCATTGAGAGCTCGTGTGTTTTCGCGATCATAGCAGCATCTTCCAACAGTCTTGTGCTCATCTCTCCCTCCGTGAAAGAGCATTCCAACAACCGCCCATAGCCCGACCAGACCCGTACGTTGCGAGACCTGGTTGTCCGTGATGTCCGTACAGCGTGGCTCAACGCAAATACAGCAATGCAGCGGGTAACCGTGACAGCGGAGTTGTTGAAACAGGCAAACACCGCGCTTGATCTGGCCAAACCCGATACGGTCTTGGCCTCAGCTCCATGGTGGAATTGAGCCAGGGTTGCAACAAACGGAAGCAGCGATCGGCAATGCCAATGCGAGATCCCGATACAGTTTAGCCATCTCAACGATCACTTTCCACACGGGCGTCCAGCCATGATCGAGAGCTTCAAAACTCCATCGATTCCGGGTTGTCGGGACTCCCTCAACTTCAGCAAGGCTGCGAAGGAGTGGCATCTTTCCCAGAGTGCTGACACCTCATAAGTAGGCAGCTTTTGGAGAGGAACTATCGTGCGGGACTCCGCGCTGAAAGCTTCACTTGTACCGTTTCCGCAGTGAATCGCAAATTGATACTGGCTGTGCTCCATCGTCGTCCAACGACGTTAGCCCGACCGGTCGCCGGCCGAGCCACAGCCTTCAAGCACTTGTAAGCAATGTCATAGGATTCACGGTTCTCTCCGCAAGGGACTCGTAACGGATGTCCCCGGTCCAATGTGTAACGGATGTTCCGGTACACCCATCCCTCTGTACCTTAAGGCAAGCCTGTGATGGGCTGCACTCGCCAGATACTTTGGCTGTATTCGCGAATCGACCGATCGGAGGAAAACTCCCCCATCCTTGCGGCATTCAGAATTGCCATCTTAGACCACGTCTCCTGGTTGCGGTAGGTATCACTCACCCGATCCTGGCTATCGACATACGACTGATAGTCGGCAAAGAGGAGATACGGATCGCTTTCGAGCAGCTGATCGAGCAGTGGACGAAAAAGGCCGCGATCACCATCCGAGAATTGGCCTGAGGCAATGCTGTCGATGGCTTCGCGAAGGAACGGGTTCGATTCATAGATCGATCGGGGACGATACCCCTCTGACAGCCTCGACCGAGCCTGATCTGCGGTAAGGCCGAACAAGAAAAAGTTTTCATGGCCTACAGCGTCCCGGATCTCAATATTGGCTCCATCAAGGGTCCCAATCGTCAGCGCTCCGTTCATGGCAAACTTCATATTTCCAGTTCCAGAAGCTTCTTTGCCCGCAGTCGATATTTGCTCGCTAAGGTCCGCAGCCGGATAGACTTTCTGCCCAAGAGAAACGCTGTAGTCGGGGAGGAAGACTACCTTCAAACGATCCTTTACGTCCGGATCGTTGTTTATGATTTCGCCCACTGAATTGATGAGCTTGATGATCAGTTTGGCAATCATGTATCCCGGCGCTGCCTTGCCACCAAACAAGAACGTTCGCGGCGTTATTTCGACGTCGGGTTTGTGCTTCAAACGGAAATACAGAGTAAGGATGTGGAGCACATTCAAATGCTGCCGTTTGTATTCATGGATTCGCTTGACCTGAGCGTCAAACATGGAAGCGGGATCGACTGAAACTCCCACTACTTCTGATATGTATTGCGACAGCCGGACCTTGACACTGTGCTGAACTTTGCGCCAATCGGCGCGAAAGGCAGCATCTTCGGCGAATGCTTCAAGCCGCTTTAGTTCCTCCAGGTTGCCGATCCACGCGTCTCCTATGTGTCGAGTCATCAGAGCCGCCTGTTCTGGATTACTCACCGCGAGCCAGCGCCGCGGCGTCACTCCGTTCGTCACATTAATGAATTTTTGCGGCCACAATTCATAGAAGTCGCGCAGAACCTCCTTCTCCAACAAATCCGTATGTAGTGCAGCGACACCATTGATCCGATGGCTCCCCACACATGCCAGATTCGCCATGCGCACGTATTTCTCACCTTGTTCGTCGATGAGTGACATCCGTGAGATCCTTCCTTCGTCGCCGTCACAATGCTTACGTACATCGTTTAAGAAGCGCGTATTGATCTCGCAGATAATTTCGAGGTGCCGGGGAAGAAGCGCGGCGAATAGCGGCAGCGTCCAACGCTCGAGCGCTTCCGGAAGCAGTGTGTGGTTGGTATAGCTGAAAGAATGAGACGTGATCTCCCACGCGTTCTCCCAATTCAGTCCGTGCTCGTCAAGCAGTAGCCGCATGAGCTCCGCGACACCAATGGAGGGATGTGTATCATTCAGCTGAATTGCCCACTTTTCGTGAAAAGTCTCAATTGACCTGCCGACCCGCAGATGCAGCCTTATCATGTCTTGTAGGGCACATGAAGTGAAAAAGTACTGTTGCTGAAGGCGAAGCTCTTTGCCCTGAATCTCTTCATCATTCGGATACAGGACTTTCGAAATATTTTCCGCAAATGTTTTGCCTGCGACCGCGCCCTGATAGTCACCGCTGTTGAAGCGGTCGAAATAAAACGAATCGGTAGCTTCGGACTTCCATAACCGCAGATCGTTGGCGATCCCTGAGCGGTACCCCAAAATGGGAGTGTCGTATGGAATGCCTTTGACGACTGAAGCCGGAACCCAGCGCACCCGGTAAATCCCAGCTGAGTCAGTCCCGGTTTCGGTGTAACCACCGAAGCCCACTTCCACCGCTTCATGCGGCCGCCGGATCTCCCAGGGATTCCCATATCGGAGCCAATAATCCGTGAGCTCTACCTGCCAGCCATTTCGGATCTGTTGATGGAAAATGCCGAACTCATAACGCATTCCATATCCGATAGCAGGGACTCCCAAGGTTGCCATGGAATCGAGATAACAGGCTGCCAGCCGACCCAGGCCGCCATTGCCAAGTCCCGGTTCGGACTCCTGCTGCAAAATCTGATCGAAATCGCGGCCCAAAGCAGAGACTGCCTGGCGCATCGACCCTTCGATCTGGAGGTTGAGGAGATTATTTGCAAGATGCGGACCCATCAAAAACTCGGCTGATAGGTAACACACGACACGGACGTCCTGCTTTTTGTAACAATCCCAAGTCGCCAGCCATCGCGCCAATAAGCGGTCGCGTACTGTATATGCAACCGCTGTAAAGAACTCCTGATCACTCGCCCCCTGCTGCCTCGCTCCCACAATGTAGAAAAGATTATCCAGTACGGCCCTTCTCAGTGCTTCCACGCTGATTGCTGTGCGATCGTCCTCGATCTGTACTGTCGGCTCTAGAGTTGGCAGTTTCGGCATGTTTAACCTGGCAAGTAGGATTTGCAATTCTCAACGCGGACGACGCGGTCCGTATAGAGGGCAGACCGCACCATCGCTGCGTACGGTTCGGCGTTGCCGTATCCCTCACAGGGACTCAATACTGAAACTTTATTCGATGAAAAGCAAGCTCTGCGGTTCCAATTCAAGAGTTTAAAAAAAGAAATTTACAGTAGGTCTATGTTTGCATTGGCGCCCTAGTATTTCTGGCAGTTGCTGTTCTTCCAAAACTCCTTCATCCTTACTTCCACGATCGTATCGAAAGCCCCGGACGTCACGTGTCGCTTGCCGTAGTACGCCGGGCCAGTTGGCTTTCTAACCTTCGTCGGTTACACGTTTCTCAGGGACATCGTGTTAACTCGGCGATCGGACAAGGCGAGCGATCCAGCAACGCGCAACGAGGCGCACAAGGGCGCATGCGATATGGAGGAGTCATGGGAGCAACACTTACGAATGTGAATGCACCAAAGATTGGCGGGGTCAGCCCAAATACCACGCACCCACTATCTGTCGAGGAACTTCGCAAGATAGGTGCCTATTGGCGAGCCTGCAATTACCTCGCCGCGGGCATGATCTATCTCCGCGACAACCCTCTGCTTCGCGAACCGCTGAAGCCGGAGCACATTAAGAATCGACTACTGGGTCACTGGGGTTCAAGTACTGCTCTGAGCTTTGCCTATGTTCACCTCAATCGTCTTATCAACAAATTCGATCTCGACGCCATCTTCCTCGCTGGACCTGGCCACGGAGCTCCGGGCGTCCTAGGGCCGGTCTATTTGGAGAGTACCTATTCGGAGATTTACCCAGCCAAGAGCGAAGACAAAGAAGGAATGCGCGCGTTCTTCAAGGAGTTCTCTTTCCCAGGCGGTATCGGTAGCCACTGCACTCCCGAAACCCCGGGCTCGATCCATGAAGGGGGCGAGTTGGGTTACAGCATCTCCCATGCTTTCGGAGCTGCCTTTGACAATCCCAACCTTCTTGTGGCGGTCGTGGTGGGTGATGGCGAAGCAGAGACCGGGGCATTAGCCACCTCCTGGCACTCTTCCAAATTTCTGAATCCCATTCGCGACGGCGCTGTGCTGCCGATCCTCAATCTGAACGGCTATAAGATCAATAACCCTACGCTCCTCGCGCGCGTACCCCACGAGGAATTGGAGAGCCTATTCACAGGTTACGGGTGGGAACCGCATTTCGTGGAGGGCGATGATGTGGAGTTGATGCATCAGGAAATGGCGAGCACTCTTGAGGACTGCGTATTAAAGATTCGCAGCATTCAGCAAGAGGCCCGAGCTAGCGGCAAACCCAGCCGGGCGCGTTGGCCCATGATCGTGCTCCGCACCCCGAAGGGGTGGACCGGCCCGAAAGAAGTGGATGGCCACAAAGTTGAGGGTTCCTGGCGCGCCCACCAGGTACCCCTGGCCGGCGTACGGGAGAATCCCGCCCATTTGAAGTTGTTGGAAGACTGGCTGCGCAGCTACCGGCCGGAGGAATTATTCGATGAAAGCGGCCGGCTGATCCCAGAGCTGAGGACACTTGCCCCCACAGGTACACGCCGAATGAGCGCCAATCCTCATGCCAATGGGGGTTTGCTGCGGAAAGCCCTGCGGCTGCCTGACTTCCGGGACTATGCGATCCAACTGGAAAAGCCAGGGCAAATTGCGGCTGAGAACACGCGTCCACTCGGTCGATTTCTGCGCGACATCATGCGCCAAAATCCGAGTAACTTTCGGGTCTTCGGGCCCGACGAAAACACGTCGAACAAGCTCGATGCAATCTACGAAGTGAGCAAGAAACTGTGGCTAGCCGACTACCTGCCGGAAGATGCCGACGGAGGCGAGTTGTCTCCAGACGGCAGAGTCCTGGAGATGCTCTCCGAGCACACCCTGGAAGGCTGGCTTGAAGGCTACCTTTTGACAGGCCGACACGGCTTCTTCTCTACATACGAGGCTTTTGTCCACGTCATCGACTCCATGTTCAACATGCATGCTAAGTGGCTCGCAAGCTCTGCGGAGCTAACCTGGCGTGCACCCGTGTCGTCGCTCAACTTGCTGATTACCTCCACTGTCTGGCGCCAGGATCACAACGGCTTCACCCACCAGGACCCGGGATTCCTCGACTTGGTGGTCAACAAGAGCCCGGATGTTTGTCGGATCTACCTGCCTCCCGACGTAAATACCCTGCTGAGTGTCGCCAATCACTGTCTTAAGAGCACGGGCTATATCAATGTTATTGTGTCCGACAAACAGAAGCACCTGCAGTACCTGACCATGGACGAGGCTATTGCGCATTGCACAAAGGGCATCAGCATCTGGCGGAAGGCGAGCAACGACGATGGCACGGAACCTGATGCGGTGATGGCTTGTGCGGGTGACATTCCAACGAAGGAGGCGCTCGCCGCGGTAATGCTGCTTCGTGAGCACTTTCCCGATCTCAAGATCCGCTTCGTTAACGTCGTGGACCTCTACAGACTCGTCCCCTCAACGGAACACCCCCATGGCCTGTCGGACAGGGACTTCGACAGCTTGTTCACCAAAGACAAACCTATCATTTTCAACTTTCACGGTTATCCCTGGTTGATTCACCGCTTGACCTACCGACGTACCAATCACAAGAACCTGCACGTGCGCGGATACAAGGAAAAAGGAAACATCAACACGCCGCTCGATTTGGCGATCCAGAACCAGATCGATCGTTTTAGCCTGGCAATCGACGTTATTGACCGGGTGCCCGCACTGCAAGTGGCTGGCGCCCATGCTAAAGAAATACTGCGCAATATGCAGATCGACTGCCAGAACTACGCTTACGAGCACGGCATAGATAAGCCTGAGGTAGATCAATGGACTTGGCCGGGCTGAAACAAGGTCGGTACGTTATTCGCAGGTGAGCTTTGTTCCTTGCTGCACTTGGCCATATATCCACAAGTGAGTCGGCAACTGCTGAAGCTAATGAGGTGTTGAGCTATGCCTGCCAGCGTTTACACCCCTGTTGTTCGGGATCGCTATCGCAATCGTCCTATCGTTTTTCCTAAGAAAACCGGCCCCACAGCTCGCGCGTCGTCTTTACGAGGGGCGCAGGAGCTGCAAGGGTGACCCGCCAAACCGGAACTGGAAAATACGAGCAGATGTTGGTGACCTGCAAGAATATGAAGCCGATTCCAACAGCGGTAGTGCATCCGTGTGAGGAGTCTGCATTGTCCGGTGCGGTCGAGGCAGCGAAGCTTGGAATCATCGTTCCCATCCTGGTCGGGCCGCGCGACAAGATAGCGGCCACGGCTAAATCCGCGGGAATCGACCTCACCGACTACCAAATCGTGGACACTCCGCACAGCAACGCATCCGCGGCTAAGGCCGTCGAATTGATTCGCACTGGGCAGGCAGAACTTCTGATGAAGGGCAGCCTGCACACCGACGAACTGATGGCGGCAGTCGTCTCCCGCGAAGGAGGACTGCGGACCGGCCGGCGGATCAGTCACGTCTTCGTGATGGATGTTCCGACATACCATAAGATCCTGATCATCACTGACGGCGCGATCAATATCTCCCCCACATTGGAAGACAAGGCAGACATCTGCCAGAACGCCATAGACCTCGCGATCTCGCTCGGTCTGAAAAGACCCAAGGTTGCAATACTGGCTGCGGTCGAAACCGTAACTTCAAAGATGCCATCAACGATAGATGCAGCCGCCCTTTGCAAGATGGCCGAACGAAAGCAGATTACAGGCGCCACTTTGGAGGGACCCCTGGCGTTCGATAACGCGATCAGCAAGGAGGCCGCCAGAACGAAAGGCATTCAGTCCGACGTCGCTGGTGATCCTGACATCCTCCTGGCGCCCGATCTCGAAGCGGGAAATATCCTCGCGAAACAACTAAGCTTCCTAACCAATGCCGACAGTGCGGGTTTGGTCCTTGGCGCGAGAGTACCGATCATCTTGACCAGCCGGGCCGATAGCGTGCGGGCGCGAATTGCCAGCTGTGCTGTAGCGATGCTGGCCGCACATGCCCGTCGAAAGAATCCATAGGAGTTACACATGGACGATCACGCACTTGTGCTTAATGCCGGGTCGTCGAGTCTGAAGTTTTGTGTCTTCCAGCGACCCAACGAAAAAGACTGGCGAATCGCCGCGCGTGGCCAGATTGAGGGCATCGGGATCGCGCCACGACTCTCTGTAAAGGATGCTCAAGGTGTGGTCCTTGCAGACAACAACCTGGATGCGGGTGTTACTGACGGCCACGCTGCCATCGACGCACTCGCGTCCTGGCTCCGGTCAAAGTGGCACGGCGCACGGGTGCTGGGTGTTGGTCATCGCATTGTTCACGGCGGAGTACGATACAGCCAACCGGTGATAATGACGCGGCAGATACTTTCTGACCTGCACGAACTTATCCCATTAGCCCCGTTGCACCAGCCATACAATCTCGCAGCCATCGACGCCGTCTTAGAGCGTCTGCCTGATGTCCCGCAGGTCGCCTGCTTTGATACGGGCTTTCATTCTGGCCATTCCGAGGTCGCGGAACTCATCCCATTGCCAAGAAGCATTTGTAAATCGGGCCTGCGGCGATACGGTTTCCACGGACTGTCCTACGAGTACATCGCTTCCATTTTGCCGGAGGTAGCCCCCGAGGTTGCCAAAGGCAAGGTCATCATCGCGCATCTAGGAAGCGGCGCGAGCCTGTGCGCTTTGAGAGATGGGAAGAGCGTTGACAGCAGTTTGGGCTTCACGGCGCTGGACGGGCTCTGTATGGGGACGAGGCCGGGCGCGCTTGATCCAGGAGTAGTCTTATACCTCTTTCAAAGCCTCGGGCTCACCGCCAAAGAGGTAGAAAAGATGCTTTACTCGCAATCGGGTTTGCTCGGGATATCTGGAATCAGCAACGACATGCGCGATCTGCTCTCGAGACGCGAACCCGAAGCGCGTCTGGCGGTGGATTACTTCGTTTATCGTGCTGCGAAAGAGATCGGCGCTTTGGCGGCGGTGCTGAGCGGCATCGATGCGCTTATATTCACGGCAGGTATTGGAGAGAACTCGTCAGAGGTCCGCCGTCGAATCTGCGAGGCTTCTTCATGGCTGGGCGTGGATTTGGATACCAAGGCGAATGCCAACGGTGAGTCGCGAATTTCGACAGCGCAAAGCAAGGTTTCAGCGTGGGTTGTTCCGACGAACGAGGAACTCATGATCGCGCGCCATACCTGGTCGCTACTTGGATTGATGAAGCCCGTCTCATAAGAGACAGAAGCAGGGAACCTGCAATATCAATATCTGCTTGAGAGTAAATTCATTCTCGCGACGAAGCCTCAGCGAACCCAGATCGGCGCTGACTGACGAAGGCAGAAGTATCGCGATGACAGGTGGGCCGGAAGTGGCGGATTCTCCACCGGCCACCTAGTGGTTTTACTAGTTTTCACAACGCTGCGTTGGCGTCAGAATGAACAAACAGGAGGATGATTCATGTCCGACAATTGTCCTCGTCATTAATTCACATTTGTTTTCGACTCATACAGTCGACATTTGCAATTCGCTGCTGTAAGCTCCTCGCATCGTTCGCGTTGGTTAAGGCGCTGGCCCCAAAGACGTTCGGATATCGCTAGAGGAAAGTGGCTTCACCTAACATGAACCCATTAGTCGAAATGCATTTTGCTGGTGTGTCCGTCGTATCTGAACACTGACAATATTTTCCCGGAAGTCCGACCGAAGTGGGCCCTGAGCAAGTATTCCGAATAATTTTGTAGGCCTCTTTTTCGGAGAGACGCATGAGGCGATTGCTCTTTTGTGTGGCGCTCGTCATATCGTTGTTCTGCTTCTGGAAAGCCGTGTCTGCGGATGCTGCAGCAACCGATAAGCAGCAAGCGACCCCAGATAAGCAACAAGCGACCCCAGATAAACAACAAGCCGACGTCAAGAAGACAAGTGTTCCCAATCCCGCCGATTTTGTCGGGTCCGAAACCTGCGAGACGTGTCACAGTGAAATAGGCAAGAAGTTCGCTGAGAATCCTCACTCCCGCCTTGCGCTGATGCATGGCGGCAAGGGCGTTACCTGCGAGAGTTGCCATGGGCCGGGCAGAGAGCATGTAGAGGGAGGAGGCGGCAGTCTAGAAACACTCTTCCAGTTCAACAAAGCGACGCCAAAAGTAGTCGATAAGAAGTGCCTGGAGTGCCATGCCGCGGCTCATCCTAATTTCGAGCGCTCGGCACACGGAGCTGCAGACGTAAGTTGCTTGGGTTGCCATAGCGTTCATAAATCCGGGAGCGAGGCCAGCCTTCTCAAGGTCTCGCAGCCGAATCTCTGCTATACCTGCCACACTGACGTGAAATCCGCATTTGCCCAGCCTTTCCACCATAAGGTCGACGAAGGCCTGGTCAAATGCAGCGACTGTCACAATCCGCACGGTACCTTCAAGGCGACGGGACTGCGAAGCAGCGTCGCTGGGGACGTCGTCTGTGTTAAGTGCCATACGGAAAAGGCAGGTCCGTTTGTTTATGAGCACCCCCCAATCAGAACGGAAGGTTG
>KB906760.1 GCA_000381605.1 Acidobacteriaceae bacterium KBS 89 | reverse complement strand
AAAACCCCGTTTTTCGTGCAGTACGGCTTCGTGGTCCGGGTGGCCGCAGAATGCTTACCGCTTGCCGACCATACGTCAAGAACTTCGCGAAGACCTTCGGTGTACTCTGAACAGAAACAATGGCAAAGGGAATAGAAATCCTCGACGTCTCCATCGGTACAGGAGAAGAGGTCTTGGCCGGAACAACCGTCGTCCTCAATTTGCGAATGTTTCTTCGTCAGGGAGAAGAGGTTTTCGTTTATCCCGAACCGAGGGTCAGAATTGACCTGAAAGGTCGTCATTGCATCGCTGGCCTCCGCAAAGGGATTATCGGAATGCGCGTTGGCGGGGTGAGGCACATTACCATCAGCCCGCACCTGGCGTTTGGGACAGACGGGGTACCCGGCAAAGTACCGCCTAACGCCCTGTTGCGTTGCGAAGTGGAATTGTTGGAGGTACGGGCAGCCGGGGTCAGGAAGTCTGAGGACTCTCCACCAGGAAAGCTCCTCCACGTATTCCAGCCCGGAGAAGCCGTCCGCAATCGACCTCGATGGCAGTTCGGAATGGACGAGGACGGCCGTTGCGGGGTTTATGTCAGCATCCCGATGCCCGGGGTATCCTGGCGTCACACTCGTAACAAAACGTTGGCGTGGCAATTGGATCGGGACGCAGCATCGGCTCTCTTCGATGAAGCGATGACGCTTCCCGAGCGTTTTCCGAATGAATGCTTACACGGCGATGCGTTGTGGTCGGATCACACCGAGCCTGCAAATGGCATAACTCGTGATCGCGAGACGGATACGCCCTGCGTCACGATTTCAGTCTCCGAACGCGGCCAACGACTCTCTGACTACTCGCTAAAAGAAACCAGCCACGCGTTGAAGAGTTTTGGGCTTTATCGGGTCATTCGATCGCAAATCGAATCCGTGTTCGGTTCTTGCGAAGAAGATGAAGGGGTGGAATCTCCGGGCGGGTGACGGATATTGGGGAGTGATTGTCGAAGCGCCTGTAAAGTCGGGTTATCGGCAAGTTAGCTCTTTAGCGAGTCGTAGTTGCCGAAAACACCGTTTTGCGGGAATTAGTAGACGATTTGTTCATATGGGCACCGAGTCATTATCGGGATGTTTCATGCTTTTGACGAATTCATTGAATGCATCCTGGAGAGAAGGTGAATCAAGGCTCGAGACTTTTTCGTGACGAACGAGAACATTGTTCCCATCCGATATTCGAAGCCCTTCGAGGTCAATTTCCCCGGACACCCATACGATGATGCGGCCCATTCCCAAAGCTGCATCGAAGTCGGCGAATGCCCCTGGCTTATCAGTACCGCTCCTCTCGTGCACACCCGCCAGGATAATGCCAAGAGTCGCTAGGGCGTTCTCTTTTGAACGAAACCAAGAGACTATTTCTCCGACTGTCAGTGGATACGTGTCCATTTTTTCGCCTTTCGGTACTTTGCCAATGGCGAGGGTAACAGGCCAAAGTTTTGAACTGCCTGCAAAGTCTGGTTTTCGGCAAGTTCGCCTCGAAGTTGCCGGTAACGCCGTTTTCAGGGAACTACGGGACGTCACTTGTCCGAGATGCCGACTTATCGTCCATTTAGATTCCTTCCGGTTTTGCCGATCATTCGGGAGTTAACCAATTCGGTGGTGGCCTGAGGCAATGTTTTCGCGAACTGAAAGCTCAAGTTTGCAAGCAGGCCGCCATTCGGGCACATCTGGGCCTTGGCGATCTTGATAGCCCTTTCGAGGGATACCGGTCATGCGGGCGTCGGGCGATACTCTCGAGGGTGATCATGAAGAAGTTCGCAATGTGTTTTGTCATCTTTCTGATGTCGGCGACGGCAACCTTTGCTGCCGATGATGAGCACGAACAAGATCGTGTCAGAGAAACAGGAACCGTGTTGAAAGAAATTCTGAATATTCCTGATGACATTCCCCACGAACTGCTCGATAAGGCGGAGTGCCTGATTATTCTCCCTTCGGTGAAAAAAGGAGCCTTTGGGATCGGGGGCAGCTATGGCCGCGGCGTGATGGTGTGCCGGAGCGGCGAACATTACAGGGGTAGATGGGGTGCTCCCGCGCTTTACGCCCTTGAAGGTGTCAGCATCGGCTTCCAGCTCGGTGGCCAAGCTACCGACTTTGTGCTCCTGGTAATGAATCAAAAAGGGGCGCAATCGTTACTGTCCAGCAAGGTCAAGCTCGGGGCAGACGCCTCGGCGGCAGCTGGCCCCAAGGGTCGTACCGCAGAAGGTGCGACTGACATTGTTATGAGCGCGGAAATCTTGTCGTATTCGCGTAACAAGGGCCTGTTTGCGGGTGTTTCTCTGGAAGGCTCGACTTTGCGCTCCGACGGTGGCGCAAACGAAAAGCTCTATGGTAAGAAACTGAGCGCAAAAGAGATCATTCGCGATGGCAGAGTCGGCGTTCCTGCCTGCTCGCACGAACTGGATTTCCTGCTCAATACCAAGTCACCGATAAACAGGTCTGACCCGAAATCGCTGGAGTAGAATCGGGCGTTCGTTGTTCCGTAGTTCCGGGCGAATAGTCGGCAATACGGAACCGACGAAAGCCACATGGACGATAAACCGGCGATCCGGAAAATTGATCCGAATCTCCCGCAAAGTCACGTTTTCGGAAAGTACGGGAAGGTTGGCTGGGAACTGTTGATAGAAATATCGGCGCGCCCAGATCGAGAGCTGAAACAAACCGTGAGGCGTCGGCGCGCCAAAAAATTATTTCTTCATTTTTCGCCCAAAAATTGCATGTCAAGCCCTCAAACCACCTAACTCCCACAAACAAAAGGAAATAGAGTTGGCGTATTAGTTAGACTCAACCCGCTATACTGGATATATAGGATCAACAAAAAGCCCCGGCATCGGCTGGGGCTTTCGTATTTAATCCGCTAAGTCCTTTACTGGCACATATTTGGACATAACCTCAATGGTTGCACGCATTTAGCAGGATTGACCTTGGCTAAATCATTGCAACCATTTGACTTACACGCAGGCAACGGGGGGGTACCCCCAAGGAGAAGATCATGCAATACACACTCTGCCGCCACATCAAGACCAACGGAACCCGCTGCAAGGCCCCGTCCCTCACCGACGGATTCTGGTGCTACTTCCACCACCACCTCCACCAGCGCCACACCACCTTCCGCCACACCGAAGCCACCCGCAGCTACCGCATCCCCGGCCAGCACATCGAGCTCACCGCCCTCGAGGACCGCGAGTCCGTCCAGGTCGCCCTCTCCGTCGTCATCAACGCCCTATAGCCACCGGACAGCTCGACACCCGCCGCGCCACCGCCCTCCTCTACGGCCTCCAGCTAGCCTCCAACAACACCCGAGGCCTCCAAACCCAGCCCTTCGCCCCAGACGTCGTCCGCGCCATCGAACCCTCCCCCGAAGGGCTCGATCTCGCCGAGCTAGGAGTCATTGACCAAGAACCCGAAGCGAACCTGACCTGGGACGCAATCGATGAAGATGACGAAGGTGACGAAGACACAGAATGATGACGCAGACGAAGCGTCATCCGAAGAACAACCAATCGCCCTCTGGAACTAACCGCGGATTTGGGCCTTCTCGATGCGGCCGCAAAACTTAGCTCCGCGATGCAATCTTCAGATGCAACTCCCGCATCTGCGCGTCGCTCACCGGCGTAGGCGCATCGACCATCAGGTCGATCGCCTTCGCCGTCTTCGGAAACGCAATCACCTCGCGAAGGCTCGATGCACCAGCCAGAATCATCACAATCCTGTCCAGCCCCAGCGCAATCCCTCCATGTGGCGGCGTGCCGTACTCCAGCGCATCGAGGAAGAAACCAAACCGCTCCTTCGCCTCAGCGTCCGACATCCCCAGCGACCGGAAGATCTCGGCCTGCACATCCTTCCGGTGAATACGAATCGACCCCGAACCAAGCTCCGTCCCGTTCAGCACAATGTCATATGCGAGCGCCCTCACAGCGCCCTTATCGCTGGTAAGCCGACCAGCCTTAATGTCGTCTTCGTGGGGCGAGGTAAAAGGATGGTGCGCCGCGTCCCAGGTCTTGCTCTCCTCGTTCCACTCGTACATGGGGAAGTCGGTGACCCAGAGAAATTTGAAGTCGTTGGCGGTGCCGGTCTGATCGAAGAGCTTGTGCTTGTCGGCGAACTTCTTCGCGAGTTCGAGGCGCAGAGCACCGACGCGCTTCCAGATCCACTGCGGATCGTAGTTCCACTTCTCGGGAGTTCCGAGTTTGGGTGTGACGACGATGATGAGGTCTTCAGGCGTCACTCCGCCTTCAAGCGTGGGCTCGGCGGCGAGCCTGGACTCGATGGCATTAGCAAGCGTGGCAAAGGCCGCGTTGGTCTTGAGGCGCGCTACGTCGAGCGAGTCGAGCCCGCAGTCGCCGAAGCCGGTACGAATCTCCTCGGTAAGGGCGCGACGCTGCGTGCCGCTAAGGCCGCCGGCTTTGGGGATCACAAACCCGATGACGGGAAGCCTCTGTTCGATCTTCAACTGCTCGCGCAGTTCGGGCGTAAGTTCGCCGGTGAGATCGGTCAATGCAGGCAGACGCATATCCGGCTTGTCGATGCCATAACGCCGGACCGCCTCGTCATAGGTCATCTGGATGAAAGGAGAGGTCAATTGAATTCCGGCAGTCGCGAACGCCGCCGTCAGAAACCCTTCGACCACGCGAAACACCAACTCCTGCTGCGGAAAGGTCATCTCCAAATCGATCTGGGTAAACTCCGGCTGCCGATCCGCACGCAGGTCTTCGTCCCGAAAGCAACGCGCGATCTGGAAGTAGCGATCGAAGCCCGAGATCATCAGGATCTGCTTGAAGATCTGCGGCGACTGCGGCAGCGCGTAGAAGCTGCCCGCATGCACCCGGCTCGGTACCAGATAGTCGCGAGCACCTTCCGGGGTGGACCGCGTCATGAAAGGAGTTTCAATCTCAAGAAAACCCTCCTCGACAAGGTAGTTGCGAATCGCCATCGCCACACGGCTGCGCAGCGCGAAGTTCGACTGCATTTGCGGACGCCGCAGGTCGAGATAGCGATACTTCAGCCGCACCTCCTCATTCGCAACCGCATCTTCCGCGGGAGAAAACGGCGGCGTCTTCGCCTCGTTCAGCAACAGCAACTCGCTCGCGACAACCTCAATCTGTCCCGTAGGCATATTTGGGTTATCGAGACCCGCGCCACGCCGCCGCACCTTGCCCTTGACCGCGACAACATACTCCGAGCGCGCCGCCTCGGCCTTCGCGTGCGCCTCGTTCGACACCTCTTTATCGAGCACAACCTGCGTAATGCCCGTCCGGTCGCGCACGTCGAGGAAGATCAGGTTGCCATGGTCGCGACGGCGATTCACCCAGCCCATCAGGACCACCGGCTGCCCATCCTGTTCCGCGCGAAGCTGGCCACACGTATGAGTACGCTGCAAACTGCCTAAAAAATCCAACATGGTCCTATTCACCTTTTAATCGTTGTGCTCACCGAAGAGGTAAACTCACCGCCGCAGAAAATCCGCCAGCTCCGCTCGAGGCACCTTCGTCTGTTCGCCCGCACTAAAGTCTTTAACTGTCAGAATACCCGACGAAGTCTCGTCTTCCCCCACAATCACCATGCGCCGAGCCAGCTTGTCCGCCGCTTCGAAGGACTTCTTCAGCCGGAAACTTCCATCTCCAACCTCAACCGCAAGTCCCGCAGCTCGCAGCTCCTTCGCCAGCACAAGCGCCGCAGCGTTCTGCGCCAGTCCCATCGGAGCGACGAACGCATCCAGCTTCGGCTCCGTCGCGGCATTCGCCTGCGCCTGCAAGGTCAGGATCAAACGATCCTCTCCAATGGCAAACCCGATTCCCGGAGCCTTCGGTCCGCCCAGCATCTCGGACAATCCGTCATATCGTCCTCCGCCAAGCAGAGCGTTCTGAGTTCCCAATCCACTTCCGTCAGGCACAGTGAACTCGAAGGTCGTTCGCGTGTAGTAATCAAGCCCGCGCACAAGCCGCGGATTCACCGTATAAGCAACACCACACGCATCGAGCGCAGCAAGCACCTGCGCGAAGTGGTCTCTGCTCGCATCATCCAGGAAGTCCGCGATCTTCGGCAGCCCATCGATGATCTCCTGATCCTCCGGAGCCTTGCTGTCCAGCACACGCAGCGGATTCGTCTCCGCCCGCCGCTGATTATCCGCAGTCATCCGCGCCCTCACTGGAGCCAAAGCGTCACGTAACGCCGCGACATACCGCGGACGATCCGTCGACGAGCCAACCGAGTTGACCTCCAGTTTCCAGCCCTTCACACCAAGCTCAGTCAGGAAGGTGGACAACATCTCCAGCACCTCGGCGTCGCGCAGCGCACTGTCTGCGCCCGACCACGCCGGTCCAAGCACCTCAGCCCCGATCTGCCAGAATTGCCTGTAACGTCCGCGCTGCGGCCGCTCGCGCCGGAACTGCGGCCCGATGTAGAACAGCTTCTGCAGCATTCCCGTGTCAGCCAGCTTGTGCTCGATATAAGCCCGCACAACACCCGCAGTATTCTCCGGCCGCAACGTCAGGCTCTGCGCGCTGTCACTGTCTGCACGCGCACGGTCCTCCCACGTGTACATCTCCTTGGAGACAATGTCCGTCTCTTCACCCACACCCCGCGCGAACAGCGACGTGTCCTCGAAGATCGGCGTACGGATCTCACCAAACCCATAGCGCCCAAAGACCGCACGAGCAGTCGCCTCAACATGATTCCAAAGTACGGTCTCAGGGGGGAGGAGGTCCCTCGTACCGCGCACTGCTTTCAAAATTGCCATTAGTTTCAAGTGTAGCGAAAATGGAGCCGTTATTTACGCTCCGGAGCTTTCCCGGAGATAGATCGCCGTGTAGTCCAGGTAATTCTGGGCATATTTGAGGATTAGTGCACGGTCTGCATCGCCCAGAGTTCGCCGTATCTTGCCGGGAACGCCCGCGACAAGCGAGTTGGGCGGAATTACCGTCTGCTCCGGAATCACTGCGCCGGCCGCAATGATCGATCCCTCCCCAATCCGCGCGTTGTTCAGGATGGTCGCGCCAATGCCGACAAGAACAGCATCCTCCAGCACGCAGCCGTGCACAGTAGCGTTATGGCCGATCGTAACCATCTCACCCACGATGACGGGATACAAATTCCGCATCCCGTGCAACACTGCACAATCCTGCACATTGCTCTTCGCACCGATGCGGATGGAGTTCACGTCGCCTCGAACGACAGCGTTCATCCATACGCTCGCCTGCTCGCCCAGGACGACGTCGCCAATGATTTGCGCGGACGGATCGATGTAGCAGCTTGTTGGAATGACTGGAGTTATTCCCTGATAAGAACGAATCATCAAGGTTATTTTACGCCGAAGCGAGAGTTCACTGAGGCGACAGTGGATTTCACCGGATCACCACCCAAAATTCCCAACGATTTTATGCAATTTGTGTATAAAAAAAGGCGTATTCTGAAGACTATCCCGATTGGGACTGTTTGGAGGTGTATTTTTCTTGGCAGAGGTTCGAGTACAAGAAGGCGAACCCCTTGAGAACGCACTGCGGCGCTTCAAGCGCAAGGTGCAGACGGAAGACATCATCAAGGAAGTCAAGCGTCACTCTTTTTATCTAAAACCAGGTGAGAAGAAACGCGTGAAAGAAGCGCTCGCTCGCAAGCGCAATCGTAAGAAGGTCCGTAAGGAGCAGGATTAGTTCCAGCTCCGCAACCATGGCAGGCCGTCTCCTCCTCTCTCGCAGAGTTCGAAGGGACGGCCGCTTGACCCGCCAAAGCGATGGACTCCCGCCATCGGCTCAGGCAACGGCAGAGTGAGCCTCTGTATCGGCCCACATTGTCCGGAATATCAAAGCGTTTCTATGCAGTCGCATTCTGGGCCCCAATAAATCCGAGAAGTGAAGTAAGAACCATAAGCAAAAGGTAGACCGCTCAGCGGCGCCGCCACGATCAGGCCCTTGGGTGTTCTTCCTTTTTCCGTAACACGGGAGAAGCGGCATGGAATTTCTGGATAGGCTCTTAACCTGCGCGGACTGTGGTGGTGAGTTCATCTTCACCGCCGGGGAACAACTGTTTTTCTTCGACAAACAGTTCAAGAACGACCCGAAGCGTTGTAAACCATGCAAGTCCAAACGCTCCGGCGCTGCCTTGAAAACTGGTACGGGGCCGGCTGCGGCTGGTCTTTCGCGCACCGAAACGCGAACTGAATGTTCGGCATGCGGGATCGAAACCACTGTGCCGTTCAAACCGACGCAGGGGCGGCCCGTACTCTGCAGGCAATGTTTCCAGAGCAAGCGCGCACCTACCACAGGTGCCCTAGTCACCGCAGCAGCCACCGCAGGGATGGTGGCAGGCGTAGGCGCAGAGCACAACGCGGCGAGTGCAGAGCTGTTGGCCACGGCACAAACCACCCAAGCCTAGACGATCTGGCTGTCGTGTCTTCGCTCACAGTACGATCGTGAGTGAGGACAACTATGGAGCCTGGCAAGAGCTCAAGTTTGCATGCCTGTGAGGAGCTGGATCCGACGTCCGGACTGGTTCGCGCGCGAACGCAAGTCGGAGACTTTGAACTCACGGTTTGTACGGATGGAACCTACAAACTTGACGGTGGCGCTATGTTCGGCGTCGTACCGAAGCCGTTGTGGGAGAAGCGCGCACCAGCCGACGAGCAAAACCGCATTGTGCTGGGGCTGAATACCGTTGTAGTGCGGACAGGCAAGCAGACCGTCGTGATCGAGACGGGTGTCGGCAACAAGCAGTCGGCAAAGATGCGTGAGATTCACTGCAATCAGGAGCTTCTGCCGCAGTCGTTGACGGCTGCCGGAATTCGGCCGGAGGAGGTGGACGTTGTCATCAACAGCCACCTGCACTTCGACCACTGCGGCTGGAACACGACACTGCACGCAGATGGTTCGGTGATGCCGACATTCCCGAATGCCCGGTACTTCGCTCATCGCGGCGAAGTAGAGCATGGCCATCGACAGCTTGACCGTGACCGCGTCAGCTATCTTTCACCAAACTACAATCCTCTGATTGAGTCGGGGCAGATGACGCTGCTCGATACACAGGGAATCAGGGCGAATCCCGAGATATGTCATGGAATCAGCGTGGAGCTCTTTCCCGGTCACACGGCGCAGTTGATGGCAGTCCATATCGAGTCAAGGGCCCTGGGCGGCGCGGTGGAGCACGCCTGCTATATCTCTGACCTGCTTCCGACGAGTAACCATCTGGACCCCACATGGGTGATGGGATATGACCTCGATCCCCTGGAGTGCATCGCGCAACGGAAGCGGTTCTACCAGCGGGCCATTCCGGAGAAGTGGCTGGTCTTGTTCACCCACGACCACTTCACGCCCATGGCACGTATCGGTCGCAACGAGAAAGGTAAACCGGTGGTCCTTTAGACTAGGCTCCTACTTTTGTATTGTGGTGTCCACCTTGTCCAGCTTCTTGGAGACCTCCGTCGGCGTCGGCAGCTGCGACCGGTCCCAACCCCCGCCCAACGCCTCAACCAGCTGCACCGAAGCAGTCATCTCCTGCACATGCAGATTGGCCAGTGTCTGCTGGTTATTCAGCAGCGTCGTCTGCGCTGTCACCACATCCAGATATGGATCAACCCCGGTCTCATACCGCGCCAACTCCAGTTTCAAAACCTCCTCAGACGACGCCACTGCCTGTTGCTGCTTTAGAACCTGCTGCGACAGGATTCGCACCGAAGAGAGGCCATCTTCGACTTGTTGAAATGCCGTCAGGACCGTTTGCCGATAGCTTGCAACGTCGGCATTGTAGGTCGTGATGAACTGGTTCACCGTCGCACGACGCAGCCCGCCATCATAAATCGTCTCGCTCAGCGTCGGTCCAACCGACCAGAAACGGCTCGGAAGGTCAAAAAAGTGACTGAAGTTCGAGCTCTGGTAGCCGTAACTTGCGCTCAAGTCCAGCGACGGATAGTAGGCAGCGTATGCGATGCCGATCTGTGCATTTGCTGCTGCCATCCTTCGCTCCGCTCCAGCGATATCGGGCCGGCGCTCCAACAGGGCCGACGGCATCCCCAACGGAATCGCAGGCGCGTTTGTCAGCAATGGCTTCACGGGAATCGAAAACTGCGAGGGGTTTGCCCCAACCAACACCGCAATGGCATGTTCAAACTGCGCGCGGGCAACGCCAAGATTAATTGCCTGCGATTGCACCTGCTGCAGCGTGCTCTCTGCCTCAGCAACCGAAATCCTGTCGTCGATACCCGTTTCATACCGAGCGCGTGCCAAGTCGAGCGCCTTTTTGTCCGCCTCTACCGTATCGTTCAGCAGCTTCTGCAAGGCGTCCTGACCTCGGATCTCAAAGAAGAACGCCGCTAGACTAGCCTGCTCCGACAACCTCTCATTCTCAAGGTCTGCCGCGCTCAACTGAGCGTTGTACTGCTCCGCGTGAATAGTATTGCGAACCTTGCCCCACAGATCCGGCTCCCACGAAACTTGAAACGGTAGCGATCCTATCGAGCTTACCCGGCCAGTATTTGCCGAAGGAGCGTTCGTCAGATTAGACGACGAACGCGCCGCCTGATACGACAGAGACGTCCCCACCGTTGGATAGAGCTGCGACCGCGCCTGAGCGATCAGCGTCCGCGCCTCCATGAAGTTCTCGAAGAACTGCTTGATGTTCTGGTTGTCGATATTCAGTTTGTCTTCGAGGGCATTCAGCTCCGGATCGTTATAGATCTCCCACCACTTGCCGTGCAGCATCGCGTCCTGCGGTTGCGCAACCTTCCAGCCGTCCGTTTCCTGAAACTGCGTCGGCGACTCTTTGTACGCGATTGGCGGAGCCGTGGCACTGGCCGAAGGCGACGGCGGATTGTACTTCGGCCCCACCATGCACCCTGTAAGCAGGAGCGTCGTGATTGCGGGATATACGGCGAATTTGAGTCGAAGGTTAGTCATAGATTTAGACATCCGTAATTTACTCCGTACCGGCAGCAGCAGAGCCATCGATAGGATTGAACGTGTCGCGTTGTCGTCCCATCGCACGCAGGCGCATACGGTCAAGCGCGAGATACACGACAGGAGTGGTATAGAGAGTAAGCATCTGACTTACAATCAGGCCTCCAACAATCGTGATGCCAAGCGGCCGTCGCAGCTCAGAGCCCGTCCCGCTCCCAAACGCCAGTGGCAGAGCACCAAACAGTGCCGCCATCGTCGTCATCAGGATCGGACGAAAACGAAGCATGCAGGCTTGGAAGATCGCATCCTCAGTGTTCATGCCCCCCTCCCGTTCTGCCTGCAGAGCAAAGTCGATCATCATAATGGCGTTCTTCTTCACGATGCCAATCAGCAGCACAATGCCGATGATCGAGATAACATTCAGGTCTTCCTTGAAAACCATCAGCGCCATCATCGCGCCCACGCTCGCCGAAGGAAGCGTGGAAAGAATGGTAATCGGGTGCACCAGGCTTTCATATAAGACGCCGAGAACAATAAAAATGGCCAGAATGGCGGTCACGACCAGAAGCGGCTCCGTGCCCAGAGATTGTTGATACGCCAGCAATGTGCCTGCGAAGAAGCCATGCACCGTGGACGGAGTCCCTAAACGCTGCTGCATCTGCGCGATCTCGAGCGTTGCATCGCTCAACGAAACGCCCGGCGCAAGGTTGAAGGAGACCGTTACCGATGGAAACAGTCCGGTATGGTTCAGTGCAAGCGGCGTGGTGCTCGTTCTATTTGTCGCCATCGCGGCGAGAGGCACATTCCCGCTCGCTGTCGTGCTGCTGCTTCCCGGCGGATGAAAATAAATGTTCTTCAGCCCCTCCGGCGTCTGCCAGTACTTCGGCGCGACCTCAAGTACAACGTAGTACTGGTTCAACTGCGTGTAGATGATTGAGACCTCCGACTGACCGAAGGCGCTGTATAGTGCTGCATCGAGCGACTGTGCCGTCTGGCCGAGCTTTGCGGCGGTCACGCGATCATAGTGCAGCAGCTCATCGAGCCCCCCATTCTGCTGGTCGGAGCTGACGTCCTGAAAGCCGGGCAGATGCATCATCTCGGCAAGTAGCTTTGGCCCCCACGTATTTAGATCGGCAAGAGTATCGGCCTGGATTGTGTACTGATAAAGCGCATTGCTGCCGCGTCCGCCGATGCGAAGGTCCTGCTGTGCCTGCAGAAATGCCGACGCCCCCGTCTCCCTGTTCAACTTGGGACGGAGACGGTTGATGACGTCCGAAGCGCTGATTCCTCGCTCATCCAGCGGCTTCAACGATATAAACATGTTGCCGGTATTGGAAGCACCCCCACCTCCGCCTCCACCCCCGCCTCCGGTAAACGCGATCGCATTCTGGACCGCTGGGTCGTTCGTGACATCCTTTAAGATTCGCTGGATCGCCTCATTCATCGAAAAGAAAGAGGCGTCCTGAGGTCCGCGCACAGCCCCGCCCAGCGAGCCCGTATCCTGCAGCGGAAAGAAGCCCTTCGGGATCTTGATGGCGATCGCCACATTGAGTGCAATCGTGAGAAACAGCACAGTAAGAACCAACACCGGGTTTTCCAACACCCAATGGAGACTGCGCCGATAAAGCGATAACACCCACTCAAAGCCCTTGTCGACAGCCATGTACAACCGGCCATGTTTCTCGTCTTTGGGGTTCTTCAAGATGTATGCGCACATCATCGGGGTCGTTGTCAGAGAGATGACCATCGACACCATAATGGCCGTAGAGAGTGTGACGGCAAACTCCCGGAATAGCCGGCCAACAATTCCGCCCATCAGGAGTAGCGGAATGAAGACCGCGATCAACGACATACTGATCGTAAAAACCGTAAAGCCAATCTCCTTCGCTCCCTTCAGCGCTGCTGGGAACGGTTCCATCCCGTCTTCAATATGCCGAGTGATATTCTCCATCACGACGATGGCGTCGTCCACAACAAAGCCGGTCGAAATGGTCAGCGCCATCAGCGACAAATTGTCGAGGCTATAGCCACAGAGATACATCACCGCAAACGTCCCGATGAGAGACACCGGAACCGCAACCGCTGGAATCAGCGTGGCCCGGCCGCTGCGAAGAAACACAAAAACGACGCCGATCACGAGCACGATCGACAGTTCCAGCGTCTTTTCGACAGTGCTCACCGATGCACGGATCGTCGTGGTGCGGTCGAGAACGATCGTCGTGTCGATTCCCTCGGGAATGGAGGCTTCCACAGAAGGCAGAGCCTCCCGGATCCGGTCAACTGTGTCGATAATGTTCGCGCCCGGCTGACGGAAGACGATCAGGGTTACCGCGCGTTTGCCGTTCAGATACCCTGCGGCTCGCAGGTTCTGGGTTGAATCAACAACATCAGCGACATCGGAGAGCCGCACAGCCGCGCCGTTGTTGTAACCCACAATGATCGGTTTGTACTCCTCCGCGTGCGACATCTGATCGTTGGCAATGATGTCCGCCGAGATCTCTCCGTTCGTGATCTGCCCCTTGGCCAGATTCGCATTCTGAATGCTCAGGGCAGCCTGAAGATTGGCCATCGTGAGGCCAAGACTGGAGAGCTTCGTCGGATTCACTTCAACCCGTACCGATGGTAGCGCGCCGCCACCCGCATTGACCTGTCCTACCCCCTGGATCTGGGACAGCCTTTGCTGGATGATCGTCGAAGCTTCGTCGTACAGCTTGTCCGGACCATACTTGTCGGAAGTGAGGCCGATAATCATGATCGGCGCATCTGCGGGGTTTACCTTGCGATAGGTCGGATTAGACGGCAGATTCGCGGGCAGATAAGTGCGCGCCGCGTTGATCGCCGCCTGAACGTCGCGCGCAGCGCCATCGATATTACGGCTCAGATCAAACTGGATCGTGATCGACGTCGAGCCCAGACTGCTCGAAGAGGTCATCTCTGTCACACCGGCAATATGGCCAAACTGCCGTTCCAGCGGTGTGGCGACCGATGACGCCATGATCTCTGCGCTGCCGCCCGGCAGACCTGCATTCACTGAGATCGTCGGAAAGTCCACCTGCGGCAGCGGAGAGACGGGAAGTACAGTAAAAGCAATCGCGCCAGCGATGGCAATCGCCACCGTCAGCAGCGTGGTCGCCACTGGCCGGTTAATGAATGGCGCAGAGAGGTTCATGACAGCCCCGCAGCCTCAGGCGCGTTTCCATGTTGCCCCGCCTTCGACTTTTTCTTTGAGAAACGCGTCGAGAGGTTATCGAAGAAGATGTAGATCACTGGCGTCGTGTAGAGCGTCAGTATCTGGCTCAGAAGCAAGCCGCCCACCATCGAAATACCAAGCGGCCTGCGCAACTCGGAGCCGATACCGGTACCGAAGGCGAGTGGCAGCCCCCCCAGCAGTGCGGCCATCGTCGTCATCATGATCGGCCGGAAACGAAGCAGGCAAGCCTGATAGATCGCTTCCGTCGCATCCAGCCCCTGATGCCGCTCCGCATCCAGAGCGAAGTCCACCATCATGATTCCGTTCTTCTTAACGATACCAATCAGCAGAACCAGTCCAATGATTGCGACAACGCTCAGGTCCTGATGAAACAGGATCAGCGAAAGGAACGCACCCACACCCGCCGAAGGCAGAGTAGAAAGAATCGTGATCGGATGGATGAAGCTCTCGTAGAGAACACCAAGCACGATATACACCGTCACCAGTGCCGCAAGGATCAGCAACGGCATATTGGACAGAGAATTCCGGAACGATGCTGCCGTTCCTTGGAAATCCGCCTGCAGGCTCGCCGGCATGTGCATGTCCTTCTGCACTTTGGTGATCTCCGTAATCGCACCGCCAAGAGCGGCGTTCGGCGCAAGGTTGAACGAGACCGTAATCGCCGGAAACTGGCCCTGATGCGTGATCGACAGCGCTTGCGTCGTGGTCTCGAAGTGCGAGAAGGCGCTGAACGGCACCGCACTGCTGGTCGTCGAACTCGTCGTCCCGGCCGAATTTGCCCCCCTGCTCGAACTCGAGGTAACCGTGCTCGATGTGAGTGCGTTCGGCGGAGGTGTCAGCGTATTCGCCGACGGCGTAAACAACGCCGAACCCGTCAGCGCGTTTGAGCCAGCAGACGTCGAACCTTTACCCGAAGAGGACGATGCTGGCGCACCGCTCTGCCCTGCTGACGAGTTCGACTCAATATAAAGATGCTTCAGCTTGTCGGGATCGAGCTGAAACTGCGGCTCAGCCTCCAGAATCACGTGATATTGATTCAGCTGCGTGTACATCGTGTTGATCTGCCGTTGACCAAACGCATCGTAGAGCGTGTTGTCGATCGTCGTCGGCGCCACACCCAGCCGCGAAGCAGTCGCGCGATCGATCACCAGCGACACCGCCAGCCCGCCCATCTGCTGATCCGTCGCAACGTCTTCCAGTTCAGGCAACTCCTTCAACCTGGCCACAAACCGGTTGGTCCATTCGTTCAGCTCGTTCTGGTCGGGGTCTTCCAGCGTGTACTGGTACTGCGTCCGGCTCACTCGGTCATCGACCGTGATGTTCTGCACCGGCTGCATGAAAATCTGAATGCCCTGCACATCCTTCAGATTCGATTGCAGTCTCCGGACCACGTCCGCGGCACTCAGGTCGCGCTCCTCGAGCGGCTTCAGATTGATCGACATTCGTCCGCTGTTCGTCGTTACGTTCGTGCCGTCCGCACCGATAAAGGAGGACAGGCTCTCCACCGCAGGGTCCTGCAGGATCACCTTGGCGAGTTCCTTCTGCCTCTCGGCCATCGCCTTCGAGCCAATCGTCTGCGACGCCTGAGTAATGCCTTGGATCACCCCCGTATCCTGCACAGGAAAGAAGCCCTTAGGAATGATGATGTACAGGTAAATCGTAAGGAGCAAAGTCGCGACCGCCACCAGAAGCGTCAACGTTTGATACTCCAGCACGACCTTCAGCGTGCGCCCATAAAAAGCAATCATCCCCTCGAAGACACGCTCGGAGGCCCTGTAGAAGCGCCCCTGCTGCTCATGCGGATTGTGCTTCAGGATGCGCGACGCCATCATCGGCGTCAGCGTCAGGGAGACGACCGCCGACACAATGATCGTGACCGCCAGTGTGACCGCAAATTCGCGGAAGAGGCGCCCAACCACGTCTCCCATAAACAGCAGCGGGATCAGCACCGCAATCAGCGAGACGGTCAACGAAAGAATCGTGAAGCCGATCTGCTCGGCGCCCTTCAGCGCTGCCTGCATCGGGGTCTCGCCCTCTTCGAGGTAGCGCGAGATATTTTCCACCATCACGATCGCGTCATCGACAACAAAGCCGGTCGAGATCGTCAGCGCCATCAGAGACAGGTTGTCCAGGCTGTAGCCGAGCAGGTACATCGCCGCGAAGGTGCCGACCAGCGACAGCGGCACCGCCACGCTCGGAATAATCGTCGCGTAGAGATTTCGCAGAAAAAGAAAGATGACCATTACGACCAGGCCGACCGTGAGCATCAACTCAAACTCGACGTCGCTGACCGACGCCTGAATCGGCGTCGTCAGGTCCGTAAGTGTCGTGACCTCGATCCCCTTCGGAAGGTTCGCCGTAAGCTGTGGCAGCAGAGCCTTGATGCTCTTCACGACGCTGATCGTGTTGCCGCCAGGCTGCCGCTGCACGTTGAGTACGACCGCTGGCTCAAGCAACGCTCCTTTGGCCGGCTGCCCGTTGGCTGCCGGTTGTGAGGCGTTGCCCATCCACGCTGCCTGCGTCGTATTCTCTACGCCGTCAACTATCTTCGCCACATCGGTCAGCATCACCGGCGCGCCGTTGCGGTAGGCGACGACGACGCTCCGATAGTCTTTGCTAGTAACGAGTTGGTCGTTCGCGTCGATCTGATAGTCCTGCCGCGGGCCGTCGAAGTTGCCCTTCGCCGCATTCACGCTGCTCTGCGTCACCGCCGTCCGCAGGTCTTCCAGATTAATGCCATACGACGAGAGCGCAGTCGGGTTCGCCTGGATGCGCACCGCCGGCTTCTGACCGCCGCTGATGCTCACCAATCCCACACCGCTCAACTGCGAAATCTTCGGCGCAAGCCGCGTATCGACGAGATCTTCAACCTGCGAGAGTGGCATGGAATTCGACGTAATCGCCAACGTCAGGACCGGCGCATCGGCAGGGTTTGTCTTGCTGTAGATCGGTGGAGCTGGCAGGTTTGCCGGGAGAAAGCTGCTCGACGCATTGATCGCGGACTGCACCTCTTCTTCCGCGACATCGATATTCAAGCTGAGATTGAACTGCAGCACGACCACCGAAGTGCCGCCCGAGCTCGACGAGGTCATCTGGCTCAGCCCCTGCAACTGGCCGAACTGACGCTCCAGGGGAGCCGTTACCGTCGTCGCCATCACCGAAGGACTCGCACCCGGATAGAAGGTCAAGACCTGGATCGTCGGATAGTCAACCTGAGGCAGCGCCGAAACCGGCAACTGCGTGAAGCTTACGATCCCGACCAGCATGATGGCGGCCATCAGCAAAGATGTCGCCACCGGGCGCAGAATAAACGGACGTGAAGGACTCAAGGAGCGCTACTCCCGGCTCTGCTGCTGCCCGTCGGCACGGGCTGCTTCGAGACGACGATCTTTGACTTGTCCTGCAGCTTGTCGAAGCTGCTGTTCGCGACGACGTCCCCCGGATTGATACCGGTCACCTCGGTGTTATTGCCTTCAGTGACGCCGGGCTTCACGCTGCGCTGGTGCGCCGTATTGTCCTCAATCACATAAACAAACGAGGCGGGCCCGTTATGCTGAATCGCGGAAGAAGGAATTATCGTTGCGCCCTGCAACGTATTCACCAGCAGCCGTGCGTTGACAAACTCGTTCGGAAATAGCGAAGCGTCCTTATTGTCAAACGCGGCCCGCGCCTTCACGGTCCCCGTCGTCGTATCGATCTGGTTGTCCAGAGTCAGCAGGGTTCCGCTCGCAATCTTCTTCAGCGCTCCACGGTCGTAGGCCTCCACCGGAAGCTTCGCCCTCTGTCGCAGCCTAGGCTCCACCTGCCCCAGATTGTCCTCAGGAATCGTAAAGATGACCGTGATCGGCTGCAGTTGTGTAATCACTGCGAGTGTCACCGCCCCGGACGCCTGCACCACATTCCCCGGATCAACCAGCCTCAGTCCAACCCTCCCTGAAATTGGCGCCGTAATGTGGCAGTAGCCAAGCTGCACCTGGTCGAACGCCACCGTCCCCTGATCGTTCTTCACCGTACCTGCATCCTGTAGGACGATCTTCTCCTGGTCATCAAGCGTCTGCTTCGGAATCGCGTTCCGCGCCCACGCATCGCGATAGCGGTCGCGGTCCATCGTCGCCTGCGCCAGAATTGCCTGGTCCCGCTCCAGCACTCCCTGCGCCTGCAACAGAGTCGCCTGAAAGGGTCTCGGATCGATATCGACGAGTGGATCCCCCTTGCGCACAATCTGCCCTTCCGTGAAGTGCACTGCCATCACCGGCCCTGTCACTTGGCTGGTGATCGAAGCCGTATAAACCGGCGTCACAGTGCCGATAGCATCCAGATAAACGCCGATGTTGCCCTTCATCGCCTTGACCGTCGTCAGCGTGACCGGTCCGCCGGCACCTCCGCCGCGTCGTCCAGCGCCTGCACTCTTCGTTGTTGTGTCATCGTGACGCCGGAGAATCAGCAGAAACCCCGCGGCAAAGATCAGCAGCAGGACCACCCATACGATGACCCGAATCATCTTGCTTCGGGGCGTTGCTGGAGGAGGGGCCGGAAGTTGGTGGTCCGGCCCGATGGAGGGGCGTTCGTTCGAATCGGCTGGCAATACGTCTCCCTTAGCCACATCTGAAATTTTTGGACTTGGTTTGCGCAACTGGTCCGTTACTCTATCGACGGATGGGCATGTACTTAAAGACTCATCGGGTTCGCTGTAAGCTGTCAAAAACTCAGTAACATGAAAGTTACAAACTTCACGGCGCGAGCCGTGACTGACAGAAAGCTGTAGGTGTTTTAAGTTGACTCTTAAAACAGTAACTTAAAATTTCTCTGGGTTTGCTATCTTCTCTTCGATAACCGCCCGGGGTGACCCGCATTTGGGCTCCGGACCCCCACATGGTATGATTAGGAATCGGCAGACTACCGTTCATTCGGTAGAGGTCTGGGAGTTTGACTCTCCTCGCACCTAACCCTTCCCCGGCATCGTTTGAGACTTCACTCAGGCTTGATCCCCGGGAACCTTCTGCGACTCAGGATTGGAGCAAGTCATGGCACAAAAATGTGATCTTTGCGGCAAAGGGCCGCAGTTCGGCAACAACATCTCGCACGCCCACAACACCACGCGGCGTCGCTGGAACGTAAACCTTCAGCCAGTCAAAGCCCAGGTCAACGGCGGCAGCAAGCGCATCCGCGTGTGCACCAGCTGCATCAAGACCGGCAAAGTCGTCAAAGGCTAACTTTACAAAACTTAACAAATAGGTTGCCCCAGCCGTATCAGCCGGCTGGGGCTTTTCCTGCATGTCTAAAGATATTTGGAATTTCTTAGGCCTTCATTACTTCTTCTCAAACCCCAGCGAAGCACTATTAATGCAGTACCGCAGCCCCGTAGGCGTCGGACCATCCGGGAACACATGGCCCAGATGCGCACCGCAAGTCGCACATCGTACCTCGACCCTCGTCATCGCCAGGGAATTATCTTCAATCGCCTCGATCGTTTCCGGCGAAACGGGATTCCAG
Source organism: Acidobacteriaceae bacterium KBS 89 (assembly GCA_000381605.1). GTDB lineage: Bacteria > Acidobacteriota > Terriglobia > Terriglobales > Acidobacteriaceae > Edaphobacter. The sequence continues at coordinate 465,093 of KB906760.1, read as the reverse complement.
AAGCTCGGCCATCCGCTCCCCGATTCAAACTTCTTATCCGAGGTAAACAACGGCGCATTGCAAGCGCCGCAGTGGTAGATACCGTCCTCGTGGTTATTCACTAGCGCCCCGGTGAACGCCCGTTCCGTTCCGCCTTCACGCATTACATGAAACTGCTCCGGAGTCAGCAGCTCACGCCACTCTGCCTCCGTCTTGTGCACCTTGTCAACCTTTGTCTCGGCCATCGCTCCAGCCACCTCTTTTCATTAGGTTCTGAAGATTAGATGCCAAATCGCCCATAATGCTTCAGGCTGTACCGTACCGTCCGCGCGGGTCCCTCGCGATTACCTCAATCTCCACCAACGCGTCCTTCGGCAGCCCGGCCACCGCCACCGTCGACCGTGCGGGGGCCACTACGCCCTCCGGCGCCAGATGCTTCCCGTACACCTCGTTCATCGCCGCAAAATCGCTCATCGACTTCAGGAACACCGTGGTCTTGACCACATTGTGTAGATGCAGCCCTGCCTCGGCCAGCACAGCTTTGATGTTCTGAAGCACCCGCACCGTCTGTTCGGCGATTCCCCCGGCCACCAACTGGCCAGTCGCAGGGTCAAGCGCAACCTGTCCGGAGGCAAACAACAGATCCCCAACCCATACCGCCTGGGAATACGGCCCAATAGCAGCAGGGGCCTCTTTGGTAGAAATCGCAACCTTGTCAAAATCACTCATGGCCTGAGTTTATCTCGTTCTTCCTGCGATGAAAATCGACCCTGCGAGTTCTTGGCCGATCACCCGACGCGACCCACAAGCCCACACTTAACAAATCTCAGTTATCGGAGAGCCTCCCGTTTGTGTACGATTGCACCCATGCGCACCCACCCCTTCTTAATTGCCGCGCTCATCCTGCTTGGCGCCATCCACCCTCCCGCCGCCCACGCGGAGAAGCTCAAGGGCTTTTACGCCGGCAGCGGCGGCATTGCCGCAGAGGTGCATCGTGTCCTCATCGTCGAATTCGCCGCCGACGGCTCCGTCATCCTTCAGCAGAAGTGGCACGACAAAGACCCCCAGACATGGCACGCCAACTGGAAGCAGCAGAAAAACACAGTCACGATTACCTATGACCCAGCCAGGCACAACCCCGTCCCCCAACCCCTCGTCCTCAACATCAAGAACGGCACGCTGATCCCCACTTCATGGGACGCACTCACCCTCGGCCCTCTTGGCCCCCCACAACTCACCCCCTTCGGCGGCAAAAACCCAAAGGCCGGCAGCGTCGCATCTTGCCAGGCGCTCAACACGATGGACCCAACCGGAACCTGTGTCACCTGGGGCTCCAACCGTTGAGGAAATATGGCCTTAGCAACCGGCTGCTCACGCTGTTCCTCTCCATCGCCCTGTGGTCCATCGCGGCTCGAGCCCAGGACCCGCTTGCGACCCTTCCAAAAAACTACAGCCTCGTGCTCGACAACAGTTCGGTCGCGGTCATCCGCGCGCACTATGGTGCACACGAAAAAATCCCCATCCACGATCATTCGAGTCTTTCGACAGTGTTTGTCTACCTTAGCGACTCGGGTCAGGTTCGCATCGACCATGTTGAGGATGACAAGCCGGTTTCGATAGTAAGGCCGCCTACGGTCAAAGGATCCTTTCGCATCGCCGCCGGACTGGCAGAACGACACAGTATCGAAAATCTGGGAGATACCAGCTCAGACTTTCTGCGCGTTGAACTGAAACATGTCACTCTCGTGTTGCCGGAGCCATTTCGTGGAAAGGCCCCACACGACCCATTACAAAGCCAGGACTCGATCGAGTTCACAAACCCTTCTCTTCAAATCCAGCGGATCATCTGCGTGGGCTCGGCACCATGTCCGGTGAACCCATCTCCGGCACCCTCACTGATCGTCGCCTTTACGCCCCTCAATATGACGACAGGCACCTCTCAACAAAGGTACAGGTCTGACGCCGGGTCGGTCTTCTGGCTGCCCTCATCGCAGGCCGCCACGATCACGCCAGACCCTGCATCTCCAACCCACATTCTCCGCATTCTCATCCCACCAGTTCAGAAATAATTGCGGCAGCTTCAGCGTCGGAAATCACCGAACCGAAGCGGCAAATGAAAATCGACGATAACGGCGACAGCACCCTGCTTCCACGCTATCAAGTTGATCCGATCAAAAAATCATCCAGCCAATAGAAATCGGCAAAAATTTACATCCTGCGGCGGCATTGCCGGAAAAACGGGCCTACCATGAGTGCGAGGTGAACACATGGGAATTATGGACATCATTCAATCGCTCGCGGGAGAGACCGGAGCGGCCGCTGGAACCGACCAGGCCAAGGTGGCCGGAGGCTTCATCGAGGCGCTCACCCAGCACCCCGAAGGCATTCAGGGCGTTCTTGACGCCTTCAAAAACAACGGCATGGCCGAGCACGTCGGTGCCTGGGGCTCCGGTCAGGCAGCCACCGCCACTCCCGAACAGGTCCAACAGGGCCTCGGCGGCACCGGACTCATCGAAAAAACCGCCGAAAAAGCTGGTGTTTCACCCCAGATCGTCCAGATGGCGCTAGCCGCCGTTCTCCCGATGGTCATCCAGCACTTTGCTCCCAACGGGCAGGCAACTCCGAACAGCTCCATGGGCAGCATGGCGCAGCAACTTCTCAGCAAATTCGTTTAAGTGCCGCAATGCGGGCCGGCACCTATGGCCCAGTCAGGCACCAAGGGCCCATCACAACCAGCACGACAACAACGTCAGCCTGAGCTGACAAAGGAGAAACGCGCCATGGCAAATCTTGAGGCATTGAAACAGAAGTACGCACCGGTGATCGAATCCCTCCAGCGCTTCGTCCCCTACGGCGCAACCCTCGAAGCCGTCGACCTCGCCGGCGAGCAGCTCCACATCAAAGGCTCTGTCCCGTCAAAAGTCGTTCTCGAGCGTGTCTGGGACCACATCAAGAAAGTCGACCCCACCTACTCCGACCTCAAGCATGAGATCGGCACCAGCGGCGGCGACACCCAGCCCGTAACCATCAAATCCGGCGACACCCTTTCAGCCATCAGCCTGCTCTTCTATGGCAACGCTAATAAGTACCCTCAGATCGCCAAAGCCAACAACCTCGCCGACCCCAACAACGTTCCCATCGGCACCACCCTCCAGCTTCCCGTCCTCAACTAGCGGGCCGAACAACTCGCTGCCCAGAAACGCCCTCCATCCAGAGCGCACCGCGCGACGAATGGAGGGCGTTTCGTTTGACCCCACTTGAAGCACCGCGGGATCTACGACCCAAACGCCATCTGCTCCAGCAGCACCACATTCAGCGTCAGAATGATCCCCACCGCACACCACCCCGCGATCCGAGTCCGCCGGGCACTGACAAAACTCTTCATCACAGACGTCCGGTTCGTCAGTACCAGCAACGGAACAAGCGCGAACGGCAGCGCAAAGCTCAGCACCACCTGCGACAGAATAAGAATCTTCAGCGGGTCAAGCCCAATCGCAATCACCACCATTGCAGGAATGATCGTGATCAGCCGTCGCAGAAAAATCGAAAACTTGATGTCCAGAAACCCTTCGATGATCACCTGCCCCGCCATCACCCCCACCGTCGACGACGACAGCCCCGAGCAAAAAAGCGCCACCGCAAACACCGTCGCCGCCGCCGGCCCCAGCAGTGGTCCAAGCGTCTGATGAGCCTGCTCGATCGTCGTCACCGGATTCGACAGATGCCCGAACGCCACCGCAGCCATCACAATCATCGCCGAATTGATCAGCCACGCCCCATTCATCGCCACGAACACGTCGATCAACTCGAACCGCAGATAGCGCCGCCGTCGCGACCCTCCCGGGACCAGCGGCTGTTTTATCAGCTCCGCCCGTCGCGGCTGCACAAGCGCCGAGTGCAGGTACACCACATGCGGCATCACTGTCGCTCCCAGCATCCCCACCGCGACATACAAGCTCCCGTGTAGGTTCTTCATATCGAGCGACGGCACCAGTGCATGAAAAGCCGCCAGCTTCCAGTCTGGATGCACCAGAAAAATCTCGAACCCATAGCAAAGCCCAATGACTGCAACAAACGCCATGATGCATCGCTCCAGCCACTGGTAACCCGCCAGATCCAGGGCCAGAATCACGAACACCGCCACCGCCGACAGCAGCCCCGCTGCAAACAGTGTCTCCGTCCGCGTCCATCCATGCGCCAGCATCCAAGGCCCAAAAAGCAGATAAAGCCCCAGCGCTGCACCCAAAAATTCAGCCAGGTCCGTCGCAATCGCCGAAACCTCCGCCGCCACCCACAAAAACAGCGTCATCGGCCGCGAAAAATGCTTTCTGCAGTTCTGCGGCAGCGTAAGCCCCGTTACGATCCCCAGCTTTGCCGAAAGGTACTGGATCAGAATCGCCATCGCGTTCGACCACAACAGCACCCACAGCAGCCGGTAACCGAATCTGCTTCCGCCCTCGATATTGGTCGCAAAATTACCCGGATCGATGTACGCAACCGAGGCCACAAACGCCGGCCCAAAGTAGGTCCACATCTCGTTCCTTCGAAACTTGGGAGGGAACGTGGGTTTATCCTCTGCTACCAAAACATTAGTCATGACTAAATATTACTTTAATGCTAATCTAAGTCAACTTGTAGCCCATGGCAAATCACCTCAGCAAGCCTTCCCATACCACCGAAAGAAAAGGCTCTGCCTCAGGCAGCGAGGCCATCGACGACTACCTCAAGGCAATCTTTCAGTTGGGCGGACCACCGGAAGACCTGGTCTCCAGCACGGAAATCGCAATCCACCTCTCCATCACGCCAGCCTCCGTCACCAACATGCTGCAAAAGCTCGCCGCGCAGGAGCCACCTCTCGTCATCTACAAAAAGCACCACGGCGTAAAGCTCTCCAGGTCAGGAAAGAAGCGTGCGCTTGAGATCGTCCGCCACCATCGCCTCATCGAGACCTTCCTCCACCAGGTCCTCGACTATCCCTGGGACGAGGTCCATCAGGAGGCCGAACGCCTCGAACACTTCATCTCCGAGCGCTTCGAAGAACGCATCGCCGCCAAGCTCGGCCACCCCGAATTCGACCCTCACGGCCACGCGATCCCAGCCATGGACGGCTCCCTGCCACACCAGCAGCCGCGGTCCCTATCGCAACTACGTCCCGGCCAATCCGCCAAGGTCTCCAGCGTCTCCGACAAAGACCCTGAGATGCTACGCTACCTCGCCGCTCAGGGAATTCGCCCAGGAGTACGTCTCACTCTCAGCGAACAGCTCCCCTTCAAGGGCGCCTACCAGGTGCGAATCGGAACCTCTACGAAATCTGCTCTCCTAAGTCATTCCCTCGCCGAAGCCATCTCAGTCGCAGTCAAATAAACGAGCTGTTTGACTTCATCTTCGACCATGCCTAGCCTCGAACTACGCGCCCAGATCGGCACGCAACAGGAGCACCTCAACGAATGAAGGTTTTGGTAATTGGTGGTGGCGGTCGCGAGCACGCTCTCGTCTGGGCACTTCGCAAATCGACACAGGTAACTCAAGTCCTCTGCGCGCCCGGCAACGGAGGCATCGCCCAGCTCGCCCGTTGCATCCCTGTCGATCCCGGCAATCTCCACGAGATGGTCGACATCGTTGCCATCGAGCAGCCAGCGCTGACCGTCGTCGGCCCGGAACTTCCGCTCTCCGTCGGCCTCGTCGACGAACTCACCAAACGCGGCTTCCGCGTCTTCGGCCCGACGCAAGCAGCCGCTCAACTCGAGACCAGCAAGGCCTTCGCCAAAGAGTTCATGCAGCGTCATGAAATCCCCACAGCTGCCCACGCCCTCTGCACCACCCTCGAAGAGGTCCACGAAGAGCTCCGCCGCTTCACCGTCCCCGTGGTCGTCAAAGCTTCAGGCCTCGCTGCGGGCAAAGGCGTTGTCATCTGCAATACTCACCTCGAAGCAGAAGAGGCTGCGGCGCAGATGTTCAGCGGCACGCTCCTCGGCACTCAGGAGACCGAGGTCGTCCTCGAAGAGTTCCTCACCGGCGCAGAGCTCTCCTTCTTCGCTCTTTGCGACGGCACCCACGCCATCGAAATCGCCTCCGCCCAGGATCACAAGCGTGTCGGCGAAGGCGACACCGGCCCCAACACCGGCGGCATGGGTGCCTATTCCACCGACGGCATCGCCACTCCCGCCATGCGCCAGTGGCTCCTGCGCAACATCGCGCAAAAAACAGTCGACGGCATGAAGTCGGAGGGAGAACCATTCAAAGGCGTTCTCTTCTGCGGCATCATGATGACCCCTCGCGGCCCCATGGTCCTCGAGTTCAACACACGCTTTGGCGACCCCGAGACCGAAGCCATCCTTCTCCGTCTCGAAACCGACATCGTCGACCTCTTCAACGCCTCTATCGACGGCACCGCCAACCAGCTCACAATAAAGATGCATCCCGGAGCCAGCGCCTGCGTCATCGCCGCCAGCGGCGGCTACCCCGGCAAGTACGTCTCCGGCAAACCCATCGAGGGCCTCTCAGAGAAATTGGCCGAAGACGTGGTCGTCTTCCACTCTGGAACCGCAATCGAAGACGGCCAGATCGTCACCGCCGGCGGCCGCGTCCTCGCCGTCTCCGCAGCGGCCCCCGATCTCCGCGCCGCGCTCGACAAGGCCTACGCCGAACTCACAAAATTATCCTTTGAAGGCATGCAATATCGCCGCGACATTGGCCACCGTGCCTTGCGTCAGGAGCCCGTATGACCCAACCCGTCCTCTCCGCCGAAGAAGTCCTCGCATGGAACAAACAGACCGCCACGCGCTGGCGTAAACTCCTCACCGCACACCCCGAACTCCTCGCCATCCCCTGCGACATCGCAGGAACAAAGACCGTCGCCGAACTCCTGCAACACATCGTCGCCGTCGAACTCCGTTACGCCGAACGCCTCGCCAACCTCCCCACATCCGACTACGCCGCGATCCCCTTCGACTCAGTCGATGCAATCTACGCCACCCACGACCGGGCGATATCCATCTTTCGGCCCCTGCTGAACTCAGACACCGACTGGACAGAGCCAATGGACTTCGTCACCCGCTCCCTCGGTCCGCTCCGCTCCGACCGCAAGACCGTCCTCTTCCACGCGCTTCTGCACAGCATCCGTCACTACGCTCAACTCGCCAGCCTCGTACGCAAACACGGCATCGACCCCGGCTGGCCAATGGATTATCTCTTCATGAACGCGCAGCGGCCACCGGCTTAACCTCACCCGGATCGAACAGAAGCATTTCGTTCCTTTGACCGGCAATAAATCTTTCCACTAAAGTGGTGAGCCTATGCGAAGACTCAGCCTTTTCCTCCCCTTGCTTACAGTCATCTGTTTCGGACAGCCGCAGGAGCGCCCTGCCATCACCGGCATCGCCTTCGTCCGCGTCTACGCCTCCAACGCAGCCGCCTCCGCAGACTTCTACGGCAAGACCCTCGGCTTTCACGGCACCAAGAGCGGCGATCTAACCATCTATTCCGTAAACGACGCGCAGTGGCTCGAGGTCAAACCGCTCCCCACTCCACCTGCTGCCTCGCGCCTGGAGGCCGTAGCCTTCACCACCCGCGACGCAGCCGCACTCGAGCGATATCTCAAGGCCCACTCTATTAAAATCGTCCAGCCGCTTAAGGACGGCACCTTCGGCGTCCACGACCCCGAAGGCAACCTCGTTCTCTTCGTCCAGCAGGGTGTACTCCCCCCCGGCGTCCCATCGCCTTCGCCCAACGCCACCTCGCACCGTATCATCCATGCGGGTTTCATGGTCGCCGACCGGGCCAACGAAGACGCCTTCTGGCGCGGCATCCTCGGCTTTCGCCCCTACTGGTACGGCGGCCCCAAGCCCGACACCATCAACTGGGTCAGCCTCCAGGTCCCTGAAGGCTCCGACTGGCTCGAGTACATGCTCAACAATCCGCCGAATCCCACCCTCCAGCACATCGGCGTCATGGACCATTTCTCCTTAGGCACCACCCACATGAGCGACGTCATCGCGATGCTCGCCCAGAATCACTGCGAAAGCCCCAATTGCACAAAGTCGCAGATGGGACGCGACGGCAAGGTCCAGCTCAACCTCTTGGATCCCGATCTCACCCGCGTCGAATTCATGGAGTTCCAACCCGCCGAAAAGCCCTGCTGCTCCGATTTCACCGCCAAGCACCCCACCGAAACCGAAGACCATTAGACTCGCAACACCGCACACACACTATCGACAACTGCTCGCATCCTCCGGAACACACCGCCTGCAATCCGTACAGAACGTGTGGTTCATCCGGTGCGCCCAGATCATCAGCGCACTTCCCGTCATCGTCACGGCCACCTCATACCCATGAGACGGCAGATGATCGCCAAAGAACGCGCCCGCAAAGATAAAGCCCAGCCCAAACGCCATCAACCCAAGAATTCGCCGGCGTCCATGCGTCCGAAATCCCTTGACCAGTGCAATAGCACCCAGTGCCGCGACGCCCACCGCCAGCGCTCGATGCGTCTTCTCCTCACCGGGAACCAGGTGCGCAAAGACCGCAGACACGGAGATCAAAATCGGCGTCACGATACAGTGCACTACACAAAGTGCCCCGCTGAAAGCGCCGAAGCGCGCGAAGAATTGCTCATAATCAAAACTCTCCAAGTGAAATTAAGAAGCACGAAGCACCCACGTTCTCGCGCTATTGCAATTTAGTGTTTTCCGGCCTACGTCGCCGTAGAGCTTCAGACTTAGACCGCTGCAACCGCCGGCAGAATCTCCGACACATCCACCCACTGCGTCGGATAGTCCCCCGTATAGCAAGCCGTACAGAAGCTCGCAGGCGACAGTCCATCGGCCGGCTCGCCCTTCGTACAGGCATGGGTCAATCCAACCAGCGACAGGTACGCCAGCGAATCCGCCTCCACAAACGCGCAAATCTCTGCCACAGACTTGTTCGCCGCAATCAAGTCCTTCTTCGACGGCGTATCCACGCCATAAAAACAAGGAGAGATCGTCGGCGGACACGAGATCCGCAGATGCACCTCTTTCGCCCCTGCCGCCCGCACCATCCGCACAATCTTTCGTGACGTCGTACCGCGAATGATCGAGTCATCGATCAAAATCACACGCTTCCCCTCAAGCAGGCTCCGCACCGGATTCAGCTTCATCCTCACGCCAAAGTCCCTCACCCGCTGCTCCGGCTGAATAAACGTGCGCCCTACATAGTGATTACGAATCAGCCCAAAGTTGAACGGTATCCCCGACTCCGCCGCATACCCCAACGCCGCCGTCACACCCGAATCCGGCACCGGCACAACCAAATCCGCCGCCACACCCGACTCCCGCGCCAGCTGCCGTCCCATCTCCTCCCGCGATTGCTGCACCCATCGCCCAAAGATCTTCGAGTCCGGCCGCGCAAAATAAACATGCTCAAACACGCAGCTCGCCTGCTCCGTCGTCGTGTTGAAGTAACGGCTCGTCACGCCATCCTCCGACACCATCACCAGCTCACCCGGCTTCACATCGCGCTCATACTTCGCATGCAGCAGATCGAACGCGCACGTCTCGCTCGCGAAGACAAACGTATCCGGCGCCCCATCCACTCCAGCAATCCGTCCCATCGACAGCGGCCTGAACCCATGCGGATCGCGCGCCGCAAAGATCCGGTTCCGCGTCATCATCACAATCGAAAACGCACCCTCCACCTGGCCCAGCGACTCGGCAATACAGTCCACCAGCGTCGACTGCTTCGAATGCGCGATTAACTGAATGATGATCTCCGAATCGCTCGTCGTCTGAAACAGCGCCCCATCGCGCTCCAGCCGTTCCTTCGCCGTTCCCAGGTTCACCAGGTTGCCGTTATGGGCAATCGCAATCAGCCCCTTCGTCGACTCGACAGAAATCGGCTGCGCATTCAGCAACGCCGAATCTCCCGTCGTCGAATAACGCGTATGCCCAATCGCCATATATCCCGGCAGCCGCGCCAACACCTCATCGGTAAAGATCTCCGACACCAGCCCCATCCCTTTGATGTCGTTCACCTGCTGCCCATCCGCGCTCGCAATCCCCGCCGACTCCTGCCCCCGGTGCTGCAACGCATACAGCCCCCAGTACGTCAGCCGTGCCGCATCGGAGTGGTTATAAATTGCCATCACCCCGCACTCTTCGCGCAGCTTATCGAACGGCGTACTGTCTTCATCGCCTCCATCCAAACCCGCCACACAATCTGTCATCCCGAGCGGAGCGCAAGGCGCGGAGTCGAGGGACCCCCGCATTCTTTCCAATGCCGCCACCGATCTATTCCCCAGATCACTCATGCCGTCACCACCTCACCGGCCAATTGTTCTTCCAGCGCTCCAGACCACGAAGCCTTCAACGCCGCAACCGGCTCATCGATGATCGTCTTCTCATTAATCACGATCTGGTACTGACTCTTCGTCACATCGCCCAACCTGAACACCCATACACCCGGATAATCACGAGCCACCGCTTGAATCTCCTCCAGCTTCGCAGGATCCGCAGTTGCAATCACAGACGAGCCAACCTCGCTGAACAGACGCTCCTTGATCAGAAACGGATCATCGGAATCAAGCCGCATCGACACTCGCATGCCGAGCACCTTTGGGAAGCAAGCCTTCGCAAACGCCACCGCGCAACCGCCATCAGAAAGATCAGTCGCCGAAGTCAGCAGCCTCTTCTCTGCCAGCGCAGCAAGAGCCTTGTGCAACGCAGCCTCCTCCTGCAAATTCAGCACCGGAGGAGCACCCCACAACTCACCCATCACACTCTTCGCATAATCCGTCGCGCCAAAGTCCCGTTTCGCTTCACGTCCACCGCCTTGAAACGCCGACAGAAATAACACCGCATCGCCCGCCTTCTGAAATGCCGCAGGCACTGCCCTCGTCACATCCTCAATAATCCCCACAACCCCCAACACCGGAGTCGGATAGATCCCCTCACCCTTCGTCTCGTTATAAAGCGAAACATTGCCACCCGTAACCGGCGTCCCCAACGCATTACAAGCCTCCGCAATCCCATCGATCGCCTGCGAAAGCTGAGCCATAATCTCCGGCTTCTCCGGATTCCCAAAGTTCAAACAATTCGTAGCCGCCACCGGAGTAGCCCCGGTACAAGCCACCTTCCGCGCGGCCTCAGCCACAGCATGCATCGCACCCAGCTTCGGATCGAGATAAGTCCACCGCCCATTCCCCGCCAGCGCCATCGCAAGTCCGCGATCGCCCTTCACGGTCTCCGAAAACTCATGCGAAGAATCTGGCGCAACCACCGGATTCGCAGCGTCCAAATTATCAGTCGCCAGAGTCGCCTCGCCCTTGGGAGTCGAGGAGGCCACCAGATCGGCCAGTGTTCCCAGCACGCCATGATGACGTGGCGCACCCGAGCTCTTCCCCGTCCCCTTGATCCGCATCACGCCAGCCTCACCACCCGGCCCCTGCACCGTATTCGTCTGCACCATCGAGTCATACTGCTCAAACACCCAGCGTTTATCGCAGATATTCGCGCTCGCCAGCACCTTCTTCAGATCAGCCGCATAGTCCCGAGGCTTCTTCAACTCTTCCAACACATGCGCCGGAGGATCCAACAGCACCGGAGCCTTCCACACGCCAACCGGCCGGTGATAAAGAGGAGCATCATCCGTCAGCGACTTATTCGGAATATCCGCCACCAGCACCCCATGCTGAGTAATCACCATATTCGGCTTCTCAGTCACTGTTCCAACGATCGAAGCATCCAGTCCCCACTTCGCGAACACATCCAGAACCTCCTGCGCCCGCGGCTTATCGGCGACCAGCAGCATCCGCTCCTGCGACTCCGATAGCATAATCTCGTAGCTCGACATCCCCGTCTCACGCTGCGGCACCAAATCCAACTCCACAGTCAGACCAAGATCCCCACGAGCACCCATCTCGCAGGTAGAGCAAGTCAAACCCGCCGCGCCCATATCCTGAATCCCAAGCACCGCACCGGTAGCCATCGCCTCCAGACAAGCCTCGAGCAATAGCTTCTCCATAAACGGATCGCCCATCTGCACATTCGGCCGCTTCTGCTCCGAGCCTTCCGTAAACTCCTCTGAAGCCATCGTGGCCCCATGGATCCCGTCGCGCCCGGTCTTCGCGCCTACATAGATCACCGGGTTCCCCACACCCGTCGCCTTCGCATAAAAAATCTCATCCCTTCGGACGAGACCAAGCGCAAACGCATTCAACAGTGGATTCCCCGAGTAACAAGACTCAAACCGCGTCTCGCCACCCAGGTTCGGAACCCCAAAACAATTCCCATACCCCGCCACGCCATGCACCACACCGGTCGCAATCTGATGGTTCCGACGCCGCAGCGCAACATCCGGCTCTGCCTCATCCAACGGCCCAAACCGCAGCGAATCCATCACCGCCAACGGCCGCGCATTCATCGTAAAAATATCTCTCAGAATCCCGCCAACGCCAGTAGCCGCGCCCTGGTAAGGCTCGATATAGCTCGGATGGTTATGCGACTCAATCTTGAACGCACAAGCCCATCCATCCCCCACATCGATAATCCCGGCATTCTCTCCCGGCCCTTGCACCACGCTGCCCGGCCCGCTCTTCCGTTCGCCGCGCGTCGGCAGCCGCTTCAGATGCACCCGCGAAGATTTATAGGAGCAATGCTCCGACCACATCACCGAAAAAATCCCCAACTCAGTCAGGGAAGGCGTCCGCCCCAGCGCAGCTTCAATCCGCGCATATTCGTCCGCTGTGATGCTGTGCTGCTTGAGCAGCGCCGGGGTAATCGTAGCTGGAGAGGGGGTCTGAACTAGGGGCTGAACTTGCGTATTGGACATAGCTCGCTATTAAGATTGTCGCACGCTCAGCGGCCCTCCGCGACTGTCCCAACCTCACCGCCGCTCCAGCGCGGCCCGATCCCACTTCGCCGCATCCGCAGCGGCCGCATACGCGCTCTCCAGAAACTCCATCAACGCCTTCTCCGGCGACGCCTCCTTCAGCACCGCGTCGTACTTAAAGATGAACTCACCCAACGCTTTATCCCATCCTGCCGCATCAGGCCGAACCTTCGCCTCCGCCAACCCCTCCGGCACCGGAGCCGCATAACAATAAAACGACGCCGCCCCATACCCCCCATTCCCCGGCCAGAACCCCGCACTAATCACCTCATGCGAATAGGCCTCCCGCTGAATCGAATCTGTCCCAGGACGCTGCGGAGCAGCACGCCCCGAAAACCGCGTCACCGCCAGATCAAAGCTCCCCCAGAAAAAATGCACCGGACTCACCTTCCCCAGAAACCCCGTCCCCCACGCCCGAAAAACCTTCTCCGCCTGCACCAGCACCTGCCAGAACCGATGCGCATACTCCGGGTCATACGACTTGTGCTCCGTATCCAGATCGAACCGGATCGGGTTCGCCACCTCCACCGGCATCGGCCAGATCTCCACCGACACCCCAAGCGCCGCGAGGCACTCCAAATATTCCTTATAAAAATCCGCCACTGTCTGCGGCTTCAACTTCATCGTCTTATCCGCGCCCGACCCCAGCCGCAGATGCAGCACGTGCGCCACAAAATCAAACTCCACATCCAGCACATCATCCCCACACACCATCGCCGAAGTCCCCAGCCCCCGCGCCGTCACATACAGCGGAACGTTCCACCAATGGTTCTGCAGCGGAGTCAACGCCAGCCGCGTCTTCCCCACAATCTGCGTCCACATATGCAGCGTATTCGCCGTATCCGCCCACTCATTCCACGGCAACTCAGGCCACTGCATTCCGCAGTCAGCAACTCCACTCATAGCACCTCCTCAAACTCCGACCAATCGTAGACCGAGAATACGCCGCAAGCTGCACCCCAGACCTCACCGCCCCGTACTCCCAAACCCCGCCACACCCCGCGCAGCCTCCACCAACTCACTCACCTCCTCAAACTCCGCCTCAATCCGCCGCACAACTCTCAGCTGCGCAATCCTGTCCCCCGCCTTGATCTCCACCACCGCGGCACTCAAATTCGTCATCACCACTTTGATCTCCCCGCGATACCCCGGATCGATCACCCCCGCCAGCGTAGTCACTCCGCGCACTGCCAGCCCCGACCTGTCCTCTACCAGCGCTCCATGCGTCGACGGAAACTCCATCGCCACCCCGGTAGCCACCGGCAGAGTCGCTCCAACATCCAGCGTCACACCTGCAACAGCAAACAAATCCGCCGCCAGATCTCCAAACGGCCCCGTATGCGCATACCGAGGCACTTGTGCCTTGCTATGCAGTTTCACCACTTTGATTCGCACCAATTCCTCACGTCCCGTCGCCATTCGCACTCCCTCTCAAAACCTTTGCCCTCCTATTCTTACCGAAATCGAATTAAGTCCCTGTTATCCACACACCCCACAAAGTCGCTCAAATCGACATACCACCTTTGGGGGAGAACCTTGCGTTCCAAAAAGAGACTTTTCCTCCCCTTTCCAGCGTCCAATAAATACACGAACGTAAGCCGTGCAACACCAGAAACACAGGAGAGTCGTATCGTGGCCATCGTTGCCCAGCAACAAAATTTCACCCAGGCGCCTGGTGTCGTCCAGCCCTCTCCGAGCCTTCGCCTCCAACAACTTATAGACAACGGCGCCGTCTACGTCGCGCAGAACCTCAGCTCCGCTCAGTTCGCCACCCTCCAGGCCATCGCCTCGCTCGTCCTTCGCCGCAATGCAAAGCACTTCGCCGCACGGCTCGACGCCGCACTCGCCACCACCACCGGCGAGGCCCGCCCCTTCGCCCAGCCACCCCCTATCGCCTTCGACTACCAGCTAGGCCTCGACGAGCTCGACATCATCGCCCGCACCCGCACCGGCTACCCATTCGCCGAACTCCCCGCCGAGATCCAGGACGCCATCCTCGGCCTCATCGCCACCCGCGATCTCACCACCAGAAAATTGGACCTCGCTCTCTGGCTCGAAGACCTTCACAACACCGCCGCCGCTCTCTAACTCTTCCCCACCCAGCCACCTCACCGACCAAAAAGCAGGCGGCAGGGACAATCGCCCCACCGCCCATCGCGTTACGAACTACCAATCTGACGCCGCTAGAAATCCACTCGCAGCGCAACCTGCCCTGTACGGTTCCCGGCATTCTCAGCGGTCTGCGGTGCTGTCAGCGCGCCAAACGTCGACGGACTATCCACCACCGTCGCCGGCGGAGCAAAGTTCGTATGGTTCAACACATTCGTGAACGTCGTCTCGAACCTCGCATGCACCCTCTCCGTAACCGCGAAGTTCTTCGCCACGCCCAGGCTGACCGCCGCCGTTCCCGGTCCCTGCAGAATGCCGACTCCCGCATTCCCAAATCGTCCCCCGCCCACTGGAGTCGCGGAAAACGCCGCCAGGTTGAAGTACTGCGACCGAGACTGCCCCGCATAGTAGTGCGTCGACACCGCATCCGGCCTCAGAATCGCACCCCGGTTCGCCACATTCGTATTGGACTGGTCATTCGTCTGCGGCTGGCCGTTTGCCAGCGTCGGACACGATCCATCCACATTCGACGCCACCTGGCACCCGCCCGCACTGATACTCGGAGTCTGCCACGGCCCTGTCTCGAGCAGCGTGACGTTTGTCAGATCCCAGCCACCTAGCACCTTGTCCTTCCATCCGCGACCGGTCATAAACTGACGCCCCGCACCAAACGGCAACTGATACACCCCGGTAAGCAGCATCCGGTTCCGCCGCGTCCCCTGCACGTTCCCATAATCCCGCGACACGTTGAAACGATCAGCGATAGGCAGCCCGTAGTTCACCTCACCTGCAAAGCTGCTCGGCGCATCGCCCTGGTTATCGGCCTGGTTCTTCGCCAGCGTGTAGTTCGCATCGAAATAGAGCCCGTGCGACATCCTTCGAGTCGCCTCCAGCTCAATCGCGCTATAGTTCGCCTTCCCTGCATTGAATGTGCTGTACAGCGTCGTCCAATTTGGATACGCGGCCCGCGGATCGACATACGGACTCGCCGCAGTCGTCCCATACGGAGTCGTACTCGCCGCAATCTGGTTCAGGTCCTCCGTCACGCTCAGCCGATACGTATGCATCCCCACATAACTCACGCGCAGCGACGTCGAAGCGTTCACCTCCCGCTCCACTGTCGCGCTCCACTGGTTCGCCTGCGGATCGCGATAGTTCGGATCCACTCCCTGGTCGAGTCCGCCTCCGCCGAACTGCACTCCAACCGTCGCTGGCGCAGTCTGCGGAAACTGAATCAGCGGATGCGTCCCGCTCTCATCCGTAACGTTCTTATTCGAATACGTATGCAGGTTCGACGTAGGATTGCCGCTGTTATTGAACGAGAGCGGTCCCAGGTTCGTCATCGTATAAATTCCAAACCCCGCACGCACCACCGTCTTCGTATCGTTGAACGGCCGGTACGCCACCGACACGCGAGGCTGAAAGTTCCCCTTATAGCTGTTGCGCAGACTCTGCGGCAGCCCATCCTGGCTCGCCGTCACATACTTCGTGCAAGGCAGCGAAGTGTTGTTCAGGTTGCAGGCATTGAACGACTCCTGAAACGCCAGATTCGACGCCTTCAAGTTGTTCTTCGCCAGATAACCCGCCAGCTCATCCGGCACCACAATCGAATTGTTTCTCTGGTCAAAGTTCGCCAGGTTCCCGCCATCCTCGTGGAACCCCGGTAGCACCTGCCACCGCAGCCCATAGCTCAGCGTCAACCGGCTGTTCACCTGAAACTCATCCTGCGCAAACAAACTCCACTGCGTCGCTGACCCACCCACATCCGGGCTCGACACCGCAAAGAAGACAGTCGTCGGCGTCCCCTCCAGAAAATCTCCAAACGCATTCCCGGTAAACGTCGGCTGGAACGTAAACGATCCAAAGTCATCCGATGGCAGAAATAACTCCGTGTCGAAGTACCGCACCCGGCGCGCATCCAGCCCGGCCTTCAACGTGTGCTTGCCCAGCGTGTACGTCACGTTATCGCTGAACTGCATCGTCTTCGACTGCGTCACACCCGTCTTGTCCCGTCCAATCGCCGTAAAGCCCGTCCCCGAGCTGAAGTTGAACGTCGGAAACGCATTCGTCGTCGGATGCTGGCTGATGTCCACGCCTTGCAGATCCAACTGTTGCAACGCCGAAGCCCCTGATATCGGAAACCCGACACTCGTCGTCACATCCGTGAACCCAAACCGAAACTCATTCAGCAGCTTCGACGTGATCGTATACGTATGCGACACCAGCAGGCTCCTGTTGTGGATGCTGTCCGTATCGTTCGGCAGCAACGGATTCGCAAACTCCGACGTTATATTCTTCCGGCTGAACCGCGCATACATCGACTGCTTCGCACCGATCGTCTGATCCACCCGAACATCCGCGCCATCCGTCCGCGCCGGCGTCGATTGAAAATTCTCATAGTTGAAGCTGCTCTGCCCCGCAACATTCGGCATTGGATAGTAGTTCAGCAGCGCCTTCGCCGTCGGAGTAATGCTCCCCTGCGCAATAACCACATTCGATCCCAGCCCGCTCAAATCGCCATTCCGCTCCGCCTGCGTCGGCACCAGAAACTGTTGTGCCACCGCCGTCGACCGCCGGTTCCCTTCATAGTCCACGAAGAAAAAGGTCCGGTTATACCCGCTATACAGATGTGGAATGCTTACCGGCCCGCTCAACGACCCTCCAAACGTATTGAACTTCATCGGGGACTTCCCCGAAAACCCATAAGGACTCGCATCCAGAGCCTGGTTCTGCAGATACTCAAACAAGCTTCCATGCAGGTTGTTCGTTCCGTTCTTGGTCGTGAACGTCACATCGCCCACCTGCGAAAACTCTGCGCTGTTGTTGAACGCGGTCACCTTCACCGCCGAAATTCCCTCCTGCGACGGATACGCGTCCTGCAGAGCGCCATTCTGTCTCACATTCGCGGTCGAAATTCCATCCACCGAGAAATTCACCATCGACGAACTCGCGCCGCCCAGCGCAATATTCCCCTGGCTGTCCTGCTGCACATTCGGCGACAGCCCCAGCGCCCCCAGCGGACTCGTCGTCGTCGCGCGGTTATTCAGTGGCAACTGCGTCATCGCAATGTTGTCCTTCGAATCCCCAATCGCCGCATTCTCGCTATTGATCTGGTCCGCACCCGCATTCACCTCGACCGTCGAGCTCTGCGTCGCCACCGAAAGCGAAACCGTCAACCGCAGATCCTGCCGCGCCGCCACCATAACCCCATTCATGTCCGTCTCGGCAAACCCGTCATGCTGTGCCCGCACCGAGTACCGTCCAGCCTTCACGTTTTCCAACGTAAAGTTGCCGTCCGCGTCGGCCTTCACTGTCCGGTCCGTATTCTCATCCAAAGAGTGAAGTGTCACCTGCGTATCCGGCAGTATCGCCCCCGTATTGTCCTGCGCCACGCCCCGCACACTGCCAAACGTCGACTGCGCGGACGCCCTGCCTTGCATCATCAGGACAACCACAATCACCACCAGCGACGCCATCCATCCTGCGCCACACACACGTACATCACCGACCCCAAAACGGTTCAATCTCTCACTCATGGCTTGTCCAGTCTGCTGTCCGGTTCAAGCACCGGCCAGCCTACACAGAAAAACATTCAGCGAATAAAAGAGCCGTATCGCGCCCATAAAGCTTTCGTACAAATCTCATAAAGAATTCGTAAGTTCCGTTGCGCGGAGTTGCGTCTCTCCACAACCGCAAACGTATATCTTGATATCGCACTCGAAAGCAGGAACGCATGTCGAACAGCTCCACTCCCGACCTCTCCGCACGCCGCAGCTTTCTTAAGCAGTCCCTCAAGGTAATCGCCGCCGCACCCGTCCTCAGCACCCTCGCCTTCGCAGAACCACAGGCGAAACAACCAAAACCCCAACCCAAATCCAAGCCCCAACCCGCTGCCCCCACCAAACCGACCCTCACCCTGAACGTCCGCGACTACGGTGCAATCGGCGACAGCGCCACCAAAGACACCATCGCCATCCAGCAGACTATCGACCGTTGCGCCGTCCTCGGCGGCGGCGAAGTCCTCATCCCCGCAGGCAACTACCTCACCGGAGCCCTCCAGCTACGCTCCCGCACCCTCCTCCTACTAGCACCAGACGCCGTCCTCATCGGCACCTCCAACATGGACGACTACCCCGTCACCCAGGTCCGCTGGGAGGGCCGCTGGATTCCCGGCCACACTGCCCTCATCTACGCCAACGACGCCCACGACACCGGCATCGTTGGCCCGGGCAAGATCATCGGCGCGGACTCCCTCGGAGGCCGCCCCCGTCCCGAAACTCCACTCCGCCACCCGGCATTAATCGAGCCAATCAACTGCACCAACCTCCGCTTCGAAGACTTCTCCACCAGCTACCACCTCATGTGGTCCCTCCATCCCACACTCTGCCGCAACATCGTCATCAAGAACCTCACTATCCGCTCCACCGGCGGCAACGGCGACGGCATTGACATCGACTCCTGCCAGCACGTCCTCATCGACCGCTGCGACATCGCCACCGGCGACGACTGCATCTCCCTCAAATCCGGCCGAGGCGCCGAAGCCGCCAGCCAGATCGGCTCCAACCCCAACATCACCACTGAAGACGTCACCATCACCAACTGCACCTTCGCCGACAACATCTTCGCCTGCATCGGCATCGGCAGCGAGACCTCCGGCGGCATCCGCAACATCCACATCAGCGACTGCAAATTCACCCTCGCCAAGACGTTCGCCATCTATATCAAGTCCCGTCCCGGCCGCGGTGCCTTCATCGAAGACATCACCGCCACCAACCTCGAAGTCTCCGGCACCACCGGCGGCTTCCTTCGCTTCAACATCCTCAACTCCGGCCTCATGGGCGAAGACCCCGTCCCCGGCGACGCAGGCATCCCCACCATCAAGAACTTCCGCTTCTCCAACATTCACGTCACCGACGTCCCCGTCCTCGTCGACGGCACCAGCATTCACCCAGCAAAACCCCTCGAAGGCTTCACCCTCGAAAGCGTCACCGGCACCTGCGCCAAAGGTATTTACCTCGCAAACATCAAAAACGCCGTCATCAGGAAAGTCGAAGTCTCCGGCTTCAAAGGCCAGTTTCTCAGCATCGCCAACGTAACCGGGACCGGCCTGGCTGGAGCCACCACCATCGACCCACCCAAACTCCCCGACCCCATCCCCACTCCGGCTGAACCCTACAAACTCCACTGATTGCCTCAGCTCGGCCCATCTCTGCTCCGTGCAATAGGTCTGGACGGTAGCGGGGCAGCATGCTACTCTGGCAATCTTCCCCCGGGCCCCGTTTCTATCGAAATGAGGAAAAAACATATGAATTCATCTTGCAAACTGAAAGCTGCCGAAGTGGCGGGAACGTCACATACAGGTATGTTAATTGGCGCGAAGGTCTTCGCGTGTGTCGCCTTGGCGATTGGACTTGCGGCAGCACCGTCAGCCGCACATGCCGATTCGTATGTGTTCTCGTTTAGCGGTGGCGGCCTAAGTGGTTCCGGCACTTTCACCACATCAAATGCAGCCGTTCCTGGAGTTCCGGGCGCCGTTCAGATTACCGGAATCACCGGCACTTTCTCGGATTCAATCGCAAATTTCTCTGGCGCCATCACGGGCGTGCAGGCAACGTCGCTTCCTTCTCCCATCAACGCTGACGGCACCTTCCTCCCTCCGGGCAGCCAAGCGGATGGGTTCGGCTTTTCCTATGACAACCTCTTCTATCCGGATGGAAATTCTCCCGCAGTATGTCCTCCTCCGCTACCGGGTGACCCACATGATCCGTACCCCTTCGGTGGCGGCCTGTTCGATATCTATGGCTTGCTCTTCAACGTCGAGGGCGGATACAGCGTAGATGTGTGGAGCAATGGAGTGATTGACAAGATTGGTTTGACCTACGGAATCGGCGATTCGCTAAATGGAGAGGTCCTCAATACCTTTGGCGAACCGTTTTCGGGCACAAGCCTCACTGGAACTGTGACCCCCGTCCCAGCAGAAACTCCGGAGCCCGGCTCCCTCGTCCTGCTGGGCACGGGCCTGTGCGGTTTGGTCGTTGCGTTGAAGCGGAAGATCAGACCCTCTACAACGCTCGGCGCGTAAGACCTACTGCGCTCAAGATCGTCACGGATTGCGCAGCCAGATACGGGTTCGAGAAGACCCTATCCGTCTGTCGGCGCAATCCGAGATTGCAGCTTAATGCAAACGAATATGGAAAATGCCATCGCCTAGCTTCTTCATCCTCAAACTGTGCCAGCCACCCCACTGACCCCTACAAACCCCACTAGGGATCATCCCTCGAGATGCACTGCCTTCTGTCGACTCACGGCCATACCGTCTTTACGCTTCAAACTGCGAAAGACAATCGTCGAAAGCATCGTCAATATTCCCAGCGAAAAAAGCGCCTTATGTAGGCCATCGATCATCAGAGCCGGGTTTGACTGAGCATGGTTCGGAATGAAAAACGCCGTCGCCAACCCCGCCGTCGCAACACCGAAGCTGATCGCCATCTGTTGCACCGTGCTGAAGATGGAGTTCGCCGCACTGGTCTCCTCCTCCTTCGTATCCGCGTACACCAGCGTATTCATGCTCGTGTACTGCAGCGAACTGTAAGCCCCATACAAAAACGCCAGCGCAACAATCACCCAGATCGGCGTATGGACTCCAATCGTCGCAAACAGAAGAAGCAGCATACCGATGATGATCGTATTGGTGACCAGCACCTTACGGTAGCCGAAGCGCGCGAGAAGGCGAAGTATTACCCAATTCACGCTGATGGCCGCCAGCGCCTGCGGCATTAGCAGTAAACCCGACTGAATCGGCGTAAAGCCCAGACCGACCTGGTAGAGAAGGGGCAGAAGAAAAGGCACACCTCCAATTCCCAGCCGCGTAAACAAGCCGCCGCCAACCGCCGCGCGGAAAGTGCGTATCCGGAACAGGCTCAGTTGCAGCAGCGGAAACTCAAGTGTCTTTGCATGGACCCAATACCCGGCAAGCAACGCAACCGACACCACCAGCAGCCCCGTCATCTCGCGCACACTCAAACTATGATCGCCGAACACCTCCAACACGTACGACAGCAAAGCGATCCCCGCACCAAACAAAATGAGCCCGACAACATCCAGAGGATGCGTCTCTTCTTCGCGATAATCCGGCAGATACAGATAGACCAGGACCAATCCCGCCAGCCCGATCGGGATATTCACAAAAAAGATGAACCGCCAATGTAGATAGCCCACGATCAGACCACCGGCGATTGGCCCAAGCATCGGAGCGACCAGCGCCGGTATCGAAACAAAGCTCATCGCGCGAAGCAAGTCTGACTTCGCAAACGTCCGCACCAACGTCATTCTTCCCACCGGCACCATCATCGACCCGCCCATGCCCTGAACAACGCGGCACGCGACTAACACCTCGATATTGGTGGAAATACCGCAAAGAAACGAACCAAGCGTGAACAATCCAATCGCAGTAGCAAAGACCCGGCGCGTGCCAAACCTGTCCGCCACCCATCCGCTGATCGGAATAAAGACCGCAAGGCTCAACGTATAGCTGGCCAGCACCGCCTTCATACTGAGAGGAGTAACCTGAAGCGCCGCGGAAACCGCCGGAACGGCTGTATTCAAAATGGTCGTATCCAGCGACTCCATAAAAAACGCGACCGCAACCAGCCACGGCAGCAGACGCTTGCTGGCATCCGATGGCGCCTGTAAGGGCGAAGCAACAGCCGGCAGATTCGAAGAATTCATAAGCGACTAGATATGATTGCATGCCCGCGGAGTCGGCGCATCCTTGGCACTTCAAGCCTCAACGAAACCCCATCCGTCGACGTCCCTAAACTCTCTGCAGCAACGACACCCTACAAACTTCACTTTCTGTCCGTTAGCCAGGCAATAGCGTCATCCGACCAGCTATGATCCGCACTTGACCAGGCGCTTTCAGATTTGTTCGGAAAGTTGGGGAAGTTTGTGCGACAGTAACCTCGTCTCGCAGCAAAATCGAACCCAGCGTGCGCGTAGTTGTTGATTAGAAGTGCGCACTTCAACCCGTCCTCTGACCACACAATGGACAAGACGGATGGACGATCTCGGTCCGCAACATTTTGGACGTTGTAGATCTGAACGGGCATCAAGAATCACGTTGTCTGGTCGGGTTAGATCGACAGCATAAAAATATCCGGTTTCTCCATCGTCTTCGAAGAAGGCGCTATGTTGACCACCGGGAGCGTCTTCAGCGAAAAAGACATCGCTTCCCAACCGGAATGTCTCTTCGTTCATGAAACGAACTCTCCGTTACGAGCAATCCCAAAATACGCCACAACCTCCAATAAATTCACCATTACCTACCAGACATACGTCCCAACTGCCCCGGCATTCAGAGACGCAGTGAACACCTTCCCCTCGCTGCGAACATCAAATTTCTGCGGCGAGTCGCTCACATTCGCCACAATCAACACTCTCTTCCCATCCGGCGCCTTGAACGCAACATTCGGCAGCGGATCAAGACTGTTCGACTCGATCCGAACCGATCCCGGCCGCACAAACTTCGACGCATGAGCAACGGTGTAGTACGCAATGTTGCGAGTCACCTTGTCGCCATCGATCGTAAGAGCTCCAAAGCAACCGGTGCACCCTCCCTCGTTGGTATGAGGTCCTGCATTTGGATCGGCGGCGAGATTCCACAACAGAATATTCTTGCTCCAGTTGCGGCTGACTCCAATCATGATGCGTGATACTGGCCGGCTCAGGTTCATCGTTGCCCCGCTGCGGCGATCATTAACCGACTGCTCAGTAAAGTACAGGTTTTTCTTCGGAAACTCGTTGTGCACTTGAGTCATGGCATCGACCGTGCCACCGTACAAATGAAATCCCGTGCCGTCGATATATTTGTTGGCGGCGCGATCTCTCAAGATCGAGAGTGGATACAGCGGATGGTCAAGATTGTGATCGTACAGAACGATCTTTGTCTGGATTCCCGCCTTTTTGAATGCGGGTCCAAGATTGTCCTTGATGAAAATATCCAGCTCCGATTCGAGCATCAACATGCTGGGCGTATTCTTCTCATTCAACGGCTCGTTCTGCACCGTAAGCGTGTCGATCGTAATACCCTCGGCCTTCATCCCCTGAATGTACTTAACAAAATAATCCGCATAGGCCCCGAAATACTCCGGCTTCAGCACCCCACCCCTGGCAACCCCGCTCGTCTTCATCCACAGAGGAGCAGACCACGGTGATGCCAGAACTTTGATATGCGGATTGATTGTAAGAATCTGTTTCATCACCGGGATCACGTCCGCCTTATCCGGCTCGAGACTAAACTTCGCCATGGCAGTGTCGGTCTGGCCCTCAGGCAGATCGTCGTACGAGAAGACATGGTCGTTCATGTCAGAGGCGCCCACGCTGAGACGCACGTAGCTCACGCCAATGTTGTTGCCATCAACGCCGAACAACTCCTGAAGCAATTCCGCTCGTTTCGCCGAGTCCATACGCATGATCAACTGCGCGCTGCCGCCAGTCAGGGCAAAACCGAAGCCGTCCATCGTCTGATAGGCCTTCGCACCATCAACGTCGATGATCTGATTCGTCGCTGGCCCCGTTACCAACGGCAACGGAGTCGTCTGCTGTTGAAACAGTGCCGACCGATCGGAATTCGTCAACCAAAGAGAGACATCTTTCTGACCATGAGCCGCCAGCGGAGACAACACGGAAACAACAAATAAGACCGAGCCTATGACCTTCGAGTTCATCGAATCTCCTCGCGAACAGGATTGCCTCAAGTTCGCCCGCACAGGAACCATCTGCCTCTGTGCGCGATCATTCTAGACAACCGTTTGTCTTATTGTCGAATTGGAAAGCAAATCTTAGCGGAGCGTCGCGACCCGCTACCGCTTCTTCATCCTCAAACTCTGCCAACTCCCATCGCTGATCCACCCGCCATCCACCACCAGCGTATGTCCATTCACAAACCCACTCCGCTCCGTCTCTGCCAGAAACAGAATCGCCTGCGCAATATCCTCCGGCTTCGCAAACCGCCCCATCGGATTCACGCCTTCAATATCCGCATCGTTATAACCACCGCCCGCCGCTTGGTCGGCCACATCCATCTCCGTCTTCACCCATCCCGGACACACCGCATTCACCCGCACCCCGCGCCCGCCCCACTCCGCCGCCAGCGTCCTCGTCAGCCCCACCAGCCCATGCTTCGAAGCGTTATAAGCCGACCGGTCCGACACCCCCACCAGCCCGGCAATCGACGCCACATTCACAATGCTCCCGCTCCTCTGCTCCAGCATCATCGCGCCAAACCCCTTCGACAGCAAAAACGGCGCCAGCAGATTCACCTCCAGCATCCGCATGAACTTCTTCGCCTCCACCGTCTCCGCCGGAGCGATAAAGCTGATCCCCGCGTTATTAACCAGCACGTCCACCCTCCCCCACCGCGAACGCACCGCCTCCTCCCCCCGCCGCACCACCGCTTCGTCCGAGAGGTCCCCCAAAACCTCCTCGACCTCCACTCCCGCCGCCTTCACCCCCGCAATCGTCCCCGTACAAGGCTGCATATCCATCAGCAGCAGCCCATAACCCGCCTCCGCCAGAACCTCAGCCGTCCTCCGTCCAATCCCCTGCGCCGCCCCGGTAACAATCGCAATCTTCATGCCCTCCAGAGTAATCGACCCCCTCTACAAAGCCTCAAAATCCGTGCAAAATGCCTCCAGTCGTCCCAAACTAGCCCATTTACCCATCCATAACCCCCGTCAGAACACTCAAACCTCCGTTGACCCGCCCCCTGGAACGCGATACACTCATTAAGTTTGGCGCTGCAGCCCATGTGACTTCATCTCAAGGGTTGCCGGAACGACAGGTTTGTCCGATCGACCTCCATGCGCCCCATGCAGCACAATCTATTGGAAGAAGCGGTCAGCGCTCTACCGCGCCCCACTTGAGGTTTTAGTCATGTACGCAGTCATCCGCACCGGCGGCAAACAGTACCTGGTCTCCCCAGGCGAGAAGTTAAAGATCGAAACCACCGCCCACGAAAACGGCCAGCTCGAGTTCTCCGACGTCCTCGCCGTCAGCGGCGAAGAAGGCAAGTTCGAGTCCGACCTCAAGGGCGCCAAGGTTCTCGCCTCGGTCGTCGGCGAAGGCCGCGGCGACAAAATCCTCGTCTTCAAGCTCAAGCGTAAGAAGCAGTACAAGAAGATGCAGGGACACCGCCAGAACTTCGTCGAGGTCAAGATCAACGAGATCCTCGTCAATGGCAAGAGCTTCAAGGAAGAAGCGGCAAAGTAAAAGCGCTTCTCAGCAAAGTTTTAGTTTTTGAGTTCTAAGATTCACGATCAGCGCACAAGCCCATGAGGGCCGCGCGAAAGAGGCAATCGAATGGCACATAAAAAAGGTTTAGGTTCTTCCAAAAACGGCCGCGACTCAAACGCCCAGCGGCTCGGAGTCAAGGTATTCGGCGGTCAGACGATCCTCGGTGGAGGCATCATCGTCCGTCAGCGCGGCACCCCGCTCAAGCCCGGCGCCAACGTAGGCCGCGGCAAAGACGATACCCTCTTCGCCAAGGTAGACGGCATCGTCCGCTTCCAGAACAAGGGACAGCATGGCCGCTTCGTCAACGTCGACCCAGCCGAACTCACCTCGATCCCGGTCTAACCAGGCTTCTGTTTCGCCAAAAGGCTCTGCTTCGGCAGGGCCTTTTCGTTTGAGGCGATAAGAACCTCGGCTAACCGGCAATAGCGCTTTTTCTGCTCCCGTAATGAAGACACGCGCATCTGACAGGTACATTCGAATCAAAATCAAATTACGGAGATCCAGCCATGCCCCTGACTACCGACGAAAAGCTATTAAACCTTAGCCGCGACGTCGTCGCAGCATTCGACAAAGCGGACGGCGGAGTTCATCCAGGCTTCCGGCCCGCACACGCAAAAGGCATCCTCCTCACGGGCGCGTTTACACCTTCGAAGGAAGCCACCTCACTGACCCGCGCACCGCATATCCAGCGCCCCTCCACTCCCATCACCGTGCGCCTCTCCAACTTCGCCGGAATTCCGACCGTTGCTGATAACGATCAGCAGAACGCAAGCCCTCGCGGCTGCGCCATCCGCTTCCACCTCGACGAGCATGTCCACACCGACATCGTCGCCCACTCCGTCGACACCTTCCCCTCGCGCACCGCAGAAGAATTCCTGGAATTTCTCAACGCCCTCATCGCGACCGACCCAGCCGGACCGCACCCAAACGCCATCGAACAGTTCCTCGGCGCCCATCCCGCAGCCCTCGCGTTCGTCCAAGCCCCCAAGCCCATCCCAACGAGCTTCGCCAAGGAGTCGTTCTTCGCCGTCTCTGCCTTCAAATTCATCAACGCCGGCGGCGCCAGCCAATACGGCCGCTATCGCATACTCCCCGTGGCGGGCAACGAATACCTCGACGACGCAGCCGCAGCGGCAAAGTCCCCAGACTTCCTCTTCGACGAACTCAAAGATCGTGTCGCCAGGGACCCGGTAAAATTTCGCATCGTCATCCAACTCGCCAAAGACGGCGACACCACGGACGACGCCACAGTCCGCTGGCCCGAAGATCGCCCTCAGCTCACCCTCGGCGAAATCGCATTGACCGCAATCGCCCCCGACAACCCCGCCGAGCAGCAACGCCTCATCTTCGACCCCATCCCTCGAGTCGATGGCATCGAAGCCTCCGCCGATCCACTCTTCGAGCCACGCGCAAACGTCTACCTCCTCTCCGGCAGACGACGCCGAGCTGCCGGGCACTAGTTCTACGCGGGCACCAATCAACTACTGGGAGATCGTCATCTGCGATGTGCTGCTGAGGTGGAGGATGGTCCCGGACTGCGGCCAGAAGGGAATGTTCAGTGGATAGGTGTAGGTGACAGTCACGGTTACAATATTGCCGGGTGCATTGCTCGGGCTGTTGGCGCCCGACCACGTTGCAACAGCTGTCAGATTGCTCGGAATGATGGCCGGATAGTTAAGGTTTCGCACATAGGTTTGTAGCTGTGCAGAGGTTATGTTGCAGTCCGCAAAACCAGTGCAGGCGGAGCCACGGACGAGGGCATACCGCGTGGCTTCATGGGCGGCATCCGAGACAAAGTTGTAGGAATAAAGCGCGCCGCACAATCCAAAGATACCGAACAGAGACATGAAGAGAACGGCAGAACACAACGCGAATTCCACAAGAGTCGCACCTTCTTGATCTCTCAACCGTCTCATTGGAGCACCTTCTGCTTTGCTGATCCCCTAAGCGCGAAGGGACCAGCTAACCCTGGTATATGAATCCCCGGCGTATAACTCACCTGCGTCTGAATTGTGACGGTCACTTCCATGTATGATCCGGGGCAAGCCGGGGAGCTGACGCTGTTGTTCGTGCAGACTACGGTGGTGCCTGTACCCGCGCAGGTGCATGCGTATCCACTGGTCGCGGTTAAGGCAGCCGGAGTGTGGTATTCGTTTTTCGCTGCCTGTAGCATGCCAGCCGAATCCGCCGCTGTGACGTGAGTTTGGGCGGCATATTGCGCCGCCGCTTTCGCTGCATTGCCGACTTCGATAGCAGAGATAGCCATCAGCCCAAACTCTACCGCTCCCAGCATCATCACGATAAACAGCGCCATGGAGAGTGCTGTCTCCACAAGAGCCTGTCCCTCTTCACGTCTCAGGGTGAGCATCTCTTCTCCTTTACTCCACCAGACTCACAACCTTGAGTGGGGACGAACTCGGGTTGTAACCGGACAAATTCAGAACTGCCGGCCCGTTGTCGATGTTGTTTACGATCAATCCACCGATGGTCACACTTCCACCATGGTCCTGCATCGACAACTGGGCACCGGGGGCAACAATGAACCCATTGAATGCGCCGGTGGCGCTTCCTGCTTGGAGATTGATTGTGTTGGTGTTCGAAAGAGGCTGGTAGATAGAAACGCCGTTGAAAATTCCAGAAGTGGGAGCCGTGAGATCGATTGAAGAATTTCCCGGCTTCACCGTGAATGAACCGGTGTTGATGTCGAGGACCACATTGTGCCCGGTCACAGCGCCATTGACCGTCACGTTTCCGGTGAAGATATAAGTCCCCGCGCTCAGCGTCACGGTGCCAATGGTGACGTTACCACTGTAGCAACCAGGATTGGCAGTGCCTGTGAGCTTTCCGCCGCTCGGAGCAACACAGCCGGTCGGCGTGGGAGCGGCGATGTCACTAAAAGGGATGGTTTGCGGGATCACTCCGCCGGATAACACAGTGCCGGCAGGGAAATTCGCCGAATATCCAGAAGTTGATCCCACAGCTGACACGGAGGCAACTGACACACTCCCTGAGTTACCGTTGCCCGTCATTGCCGATGCACTTGACGAGTTGACATATAAGCCGCAACCGGACGCATTGATCTGGTAGTTGCCATTGGCTTGAAAGGCCGAACCTGTCGGGGCGGTAAGAAAGATGCAGCCAGTGGCGTTGCCAGGACTTCCAGCCACCGCTCTGGCGCCCACAGTGAAAGCGCCGCCGTCGCTCGCTTTCCAAAGGGAGAAGAAGGTGCGGTAGAAGATGGTGGGATTCGGTTTGCTGACGACAGCTTCGAAAAAACAGGTGCTTCCCGAACAACCCTTGTGCGACGCGGGTGAAATAGCGTTCGTGTTCACGGTCACGGTTGCCGTCATTGTGTTTCCATCGCTCACATTGTTGTCTGTGGCAGCACTGGTCCCTGCTGCTATTGCCAAGGCTTGGTTGTTGCCGTTGTGGAGATACTCAACGGCGGCAGCAGTGGCAGCAGCGTCGGCAGCAATCTGCAATTGCCACCTCGCGTGGAAAAGAACGCCTACGTCGACGGCCAAAGCAAGGAAGCCTATAAAGCCGATCATGCAGAAAGCGGTTAGGATCAGCACTTGCCCGCTCTCTTTGTCCTTGAATTTCATGCTGACTCCTGCGATGAGCGATATGCCTCCCTTACTCAGAGTCGAAGGAAGCAACCCCAACGAAAATCGCTGGGCCAGCAGGTCGAAACTCTTGAGAATCCAGAGACGATTGCGAGCAAGAAGGAAAATACTGGGGCCCGTTCGTTTGCTGCGGCTCTAACTCGCACAAATGAAAGCACTTCGTTTGCCATAAGTTATCTATAAGATAAAAAGCGACTTAGCGATAAATTGACAAGGAGATGTCGTCGCAGAAGCACAATGGAGTCCCGCTGTTGTAGCCGAATGTACACACTGGTCTATCGACTGTTTCCGATTGCATTTTTCTTTTGCCAATTTCTGCCCAAAAATCGCATGTCAAGTCCAAAAACGATCTAATTCATTGACCCTAAACAAGTTACATTTGGCGTATTAGTTCCCTCCAGACCGCTATACTTGATATATAGGTCACAAAAGCTCCCGCACCGGCGGGGCTTTTGTCTTTTAGGCCGCTAACCCGTTTCGATGCAATATTTTGGACGCAACCATTTTATTATGAATATTTTACAGGAATCCCCCTTGCGTAAATCAATGAATATAAACGGCTTACGCGCGGGTAATAGGGGGGGAGGGGTACCCCCTCCTAAAAAGCGAGACCTGGCTCCAGCGAGGAAGGTAGGTCAACATTCAGGGAAGGTTTTACTTCTTGGGTCAATACTCTCCGAGCGTGGTGAGGGATTGCGCGCTACGCTAATAATCCATCCGGTGCAATCGATCGGGCTGCCCACATGTATTGATCGTAGGCGTCCTCAGTGTCTGCAAGACGTTGGAACGCCAACTCGCGGGCAATCATGACATCCCGCCGCGAGCATCCCAGAAGCACCGAGCAATCTTCGTCGGACTGCTTTTCGAGAACTGACATGACGAAGACAAAACGCTCGAAGGCACTGAGTTCGACAATCGCGGCGAAGAGGTTGTTCCTTCCTGATGTCGCCGCTCCTTTGAGACTGATCGACGACAAGTTATCCATGTGCTCTGGCGCAGGCATGATCATCCGTATTGCATGCTTCAGAATGGTCTGGCGCGCCCATGAACGTGCCCAATCCATGAAGACGCTGATTCCTTCGACACATTCTCCCAACCCGCAGACATAACATTGCCCAGCTATATCGTTGTCAGCAGTTAGCAGGAACGAGAACAGGTACAGACTGTGCATCTCTTGAGTCAAGATATTGGTTGTCGCTCTTTCGTCAAAGATGTGCATCGGCTCCAGCATGTTCACCTCTTTCCTTCGTAGTACGACCAGTTGCTGAGTTCGAAGCTTCCAACCTCACCGCCTCCGTCGCTTTCTCACATGGAATGTGAATGAACGAACTTAGTGCTGGCGACGGAGATGGTTCACGTTGGTAGTGGAAAGACCTTGTGCTTCGAAAAGACCGTAGGACGGCCCAGGTAATATCCTTGAAATAGCCGGAATCCTTCAGTCAGAGCCATTTCAAATTCTTCGTTTGTTTCGATTTTTTCCGCCACGAGCGTCGCGGTACTCGTCTTCAGGCGACGGATAATCTCCCTGCGCTCCTCGTTACACGAGAGCCGAAAATCGACCTTGATATAGTCCGCCAGAGCGACCAGATCCTCCATCTTTTCGCAATGGCGAAAGTCATCAAGTGCAATCTGATAGCCCAATGCTTTCATTTGGCGGCAGGCAGCCAGGACCTCTTTGTCAGGCTCAACCGTTTCGAGCAGCTCAAGCACGGTCGAAGGCCGGAGCAGTGTCAACAAGCCTCCTACCAATGCTTCACGTGTGCAGTTGAGAAAGGTTCGACAGCCACCTGTGAGTTCGTCCAATCCATGAACCATCCAGTCGCGGATCATCATCTTCGTAGCCGCATCGGAGTCTCCAGTGAACCGGTTATCCCATCCGGAACGAGACAATGCTTCGTAGCCGAAGATCTTTCCCCGGCGATTGAAGATCGGTTGGAGCGCAAGGAAGCGGTGGTAACGGGCACTAGAGCCAGACGGAGGGCACGGAGATCGTATCCAGTTTTCACAGCTGTTCGTCTGCAAGGACTCATCTCCGATGTTGTCTGCGAGTATGAAAGCATCGGTTTCGTCCCCGTGGAATGTTCGGAACAGTATGTTGGGGCCTCAATTGATGGTGCTTGTCTTTTCATAGATTTAAGCGTGGCGCGGCGGACCGTTTGTTATCCGACAAACGGACGTTTGCTGTGATAAAGTCACTCCAACAGAAGCTAAGAGGCTTATGTCATCGACCGATCCAGTTTCGAAGCCGGATGAACCTAGTCCGGAAGCGGCCGGTTTGGTTCGCGATCATCTCAAAGACGTGATGGCGAGTCGTGCGTTTGCGGGGAGTAAGCGTGCCCAGGACTTTCTCCAATTAATCGTTGAGCATGCGCTGGCAGGGCGATTCGATTCCCTGCGCGAGCGGATGATTGGAGCCGAGATGTTCGGGCGTCCGATCGGCTACGACACCGCAAATGACGCGGTGGTTCGGGTCAAAGCCAGCGAAGTCCGAAAAAAACTGGCACAGTACTACCAGGAATCGGGAAAGAAGACGGAAGTCCGCATCGAACTTCCAATCGGGTCGTATGTGCCTAAGTTTCAATGGGAGTCTCAAGAGACATCGGCTCAGACATCCGCCGAAACCGATATCCCGGTTTTCGCGGAAGGAACCACCGCTCAGGCAAGGTTCGGCGAGAGGCCCAAGGCGGAGATAAGCGGGGCACTCAGCCTCTCCGAGGCAAGATCGCGTCGCGGGTCGCGCGTATTAGTCAGCGTTTTGCTGGGATTAGGCCTCATCGCCATCATCGGTTATGCGAGCTTCAAAGGCTTTTCTACCGATTCAAATGGAGCGACGAAGATTAACTCCATCGCGATACTGCCCCTTGAAAACCTCTCGGGCGATCCGAGTCAGGATTACTTCGCTGACGGTATAACGGAAGAATTGATTGCCGACCTAGGCCAGGTTTCTGCGTTACGCGTCATCTCCAGGACCTCGGCGATGACTTATAAGGGTACGAAGAAGACCTTGCCTGAGATCGCCCGCGAGTTAGGAGTGGATGCGATCGTGGAGGGGTCCGTTGTGCGCGAGCGTAATCAGGTGCGAATCACCGCCCAGTTGATCGACGCCAGGACCGATGATCACATCTGGGCCCATAACTATGTACGCGACCTGACCAGCGTTCTGGCGTTGCAGGGCGAGGTGGCACAAGCAATTGCGGACGAGATCAGCATCAATGTGACACCGCAGGAGCAAGCGCGCTTGGCACGTGCTCGCCCCGTCAACGGGGAGGCTCACGATTTATACCTGCAAGGCATTTACCTTTTGAACCAGGGAGATCCGAAGAAGGCCGTCGGCTTTTTAGAAGACGCCATTGAAAAAGATCCCAACTACGCACGGGCGCATGCTGCATTGGCCGATGGGTACGGCTGGATGGGTGAAGCCGGTTGGCTGGCGTATACCGAGGCGTTTCCGAGACAGAAGAGCGAAGCGATCAGGGCGATTGAGTTGGATGAATCTCTGCCTCAGGGCCATGCCGAGCTTGCGGACGCCGTGATGGATCTTAGCTGGGATTGGACCACTTCGGAGAAGGAGCTCAAGCGAGCGCTTGAACTCAATCCAAACCTGGCATCCGTCCACACTACATATGCCTTCTACCTTGAGCGCGTGGGCCGACTGCCCGAGGCGATTGCGGAGGTGCAGTTGGTTCTTCAGCTCGATCCTGTTTCCAGCCGCTCGTTTTACACTGCCGGAATCGTCTACTACTTTGCTCATCAATATGACGAGGCGCTTTCACAGCTTCAACGAGCACATTTGCTGGAACCTCATCCTCCTAAGTTTCTGTTTCCGTTCGAGTCAGGTGTCATCTACGCGGAGAAAGGAATGTATGGAAGAGCGGTCGGCGAGTTCCAGAAGCTAGGGGATCAACCACACGCTTTAGGGCATATGGGGAACGTTTACGCTCGGATGGAGCGAGTAGGCGAAGCACGCGCGACGATTTCGAGGCTCCAAGAGCACGTTCAGAAAAATGGTATCGGGAGATACGAGATCGCGCTGGTCTATGCGGGACTCGGTGAAAAGGATGCAGCGTTCACATGGCTGGAAAAATCTTATGATGTGCGCGATAAGGGGCTGACCTATCTCAAGATCGATCCCTGCATGGATCCACTGCGCTCCGACCCGCGCTTTTCTCGGTTGGTGCGGCGCGTCGGCCTTCCGTTGTAGTTACAACCTGATTGCGAGAGACTGCACCATCGGTGGGGTCACCGAAACCGATTTCGCTCGGATGACGTGTCTCCATGCAAGTTGAGCAGGCCTTCGGCCGCGCAAGTTCAACAGAAAAGCACGAGTTCCTCCGGGCGCGCTCAGGAGAGCGGACTATCGGTTTGATCAGGATCTAGCGTTGACCGACCGCGTCATCGGCTGCCCGCACGAGGAGGGTATCGACTACCCCGAAGGCACTCCTGCCCGCACTGCCGTATTGGGCGGGCCGGCGACCGCTTCACCCATGAACGCATCCACTAATCGCGCTCGGGCTTTCTGCCTCCTGGCTGTCGCGACTACCTGGTTACCAGCGAACTTGCCGCAATCACGACTTTTCGGGAACGACTCACATTGGTAAACACAAGACGCGTTTCTCGCTACCGATAAGTCAAATTGATTTCATTGAGGTGCGTTGGTCTGAAGTAATCGATTCGTGATCCAACGCCATGGACACTCATTCATCCGAAGCTGTCCAAGCATGAAATGTGACGATCTCTGATCGGCCAATGTCCCGGCTATAGGACCGAACCGTTCGTTAAAGGTCCCAGTTCCTACCGCTCAATGATTTCTAAGGTTATATTGGTTCGGCGCGCCGGGAGTTGGAACGCTGTCGGAGACCTGCGCTCCATCGGTATGAGCCCGGGTTAGTGGTGTGGTGAGGCTGATGCCGCTACCCGAGATCTGCGCGCCAGCCGCGTGACCGTGAGCGAGGGGTGCCACGACTGTGATGGTGGCAGCGCCACGGCCTCTAATCGAAGAAACAACAGCCGTTTCAGAATTTGCTCCTTCGTCGATCGTGATTGTTTGGCCCTTACCAAAGCCAGTCACGTTTACGGCAGGGAGAAGAGTTGCTCCAGCATCAGTGGAAATGGGTACCGTCGTGGCGCCTGCAGTTCCAACCGCGGCAATGACGGCGGTTTCAGTATTTGCACCGGAACCAATATGGACTGTCTGGCCAGGGCGGAAGCCTTCCGTACTGGCGACCTTGATGTTCGTTGCACCCGCGGCCGACGTAGCCGACAAAGATGCAGCGGCCTGCGTTGAAAAGTCAGTACAGTTGCTGTCGGTATCGACGCCGTCAGGGAACCGTCCTGCGCTCGTATTGATGGCAACAGGCGCCACAACTGTCGACCAGGGATTGAACACTGAGCCAGGTGCCGGGGCGTAGCAGCCGCTTACCGGAGCTCCTGAGACAGCTTGATCCCCTTCGGCGGCCCATGGATCGACAAGGCCTCCATAGTTAAGGCTGTCGGCAACCACTCCCGAAGGGTCACGGAGCACGATGCTGCCTTCTTCGATGTTGAGGGTACGGCCGAACTGCGGGGACTTCGTGGTGAATTCCGGCCCGCCAAACCACTGGTTGGGCTTTGGCATACCCTGGTATCCCGCGGTCTTGACTGCGGCATCACGTAAGGGCGCGTGGATCGCGTGGTTGTTGGTCAGTGGTCTGTCGAGCGTTATGCCTGACCCGAGCGCCTGAACTGGCTCGTTGCTCGAATGGGCAAAGGCAGTCGCCGGCTGGAAGCTGATTCCTGTTCCGCGATCGCTGAACGGAAGGTTGGCCGCATGGTTGAACCGTAAGGGTGCTGCGAGGTCCAGGCCTGTTCCCGGAGATACTACCCATTCACTGGCCACATGAGGTTTGGCAAGTGCGGGTGTGAAGTCGATGGAGGTACCATCCGATCCTGGGGGGCCCACCGCAGTGACGGTGACAACCTGCTGGCTTGCAGGCGTGCCGACCGTGATCTTGTCGCCTGCGGCGAAACCCTCCGCTCGGCGCACGCTGATCCGGGTTGCTCCGGCGCTCGCAGGAGCTGAGAGATTGGTCTGACTCGCTACTGTGCCGACATGCTCCACCGTTACGGTTTCGATCCCATGACCAACGCTGTCGATATCCAACCTGATCTTGTCACCGGTGGAGACATTTGCGAGGGATGTCACCTGGATGTTGGTGGCTCCCGCAGGCGCCTCCATCGCCAGATACGCTTGCGTTCCTCGCTTGCCGATAGCGGTCACCGTCGCGATCTCGTACTGCTCCACAGTATTCGCAACAATCGGATAGGTAGAGCCATAGCCAAGCGCGATCTTTTGACCAACAGCAAAGCCAGATGCATCCTCGACCGGCACATTGGTCGAGCCGGCAGGAACTGTGATCACCAGTTCTTGGGGAAGCGATTGCCACAACGTCGTATGGTTGCTGGCAGCCGTCCCGAGGCTTGCGATCTTGCGCACTTCCATACTGGAGCCGGTGCCGACGTTGATCGTGTCGCCGACCGACATTCCATCGGTGTTTCTGACATGGATCGTGCTGTCACCTGCGTGTGAAGGAACAGCCAGCCCCGAGTTGGAGAGGCCAAGCAGGTAGAAGCCGCCAGCTGCAAGCTTCGTTCCGACCGGGATCTTTACCGTCGAGAAGGTTGCCTGATGGGCTGGGTGCTCGGTCAATGTCCAATTAGAAAGATCGACGCTTTGAGAACCTGCGTTGTAGAGCTCGATAAATGAATCTGTCGCGTTGACGGGAGCGCTTGAGTTGACTCGAAACTCGTTGATCTTGACCGGGCTGGCATTACGGATCTTTTCAACCGCCGTATCAACCTGCTTTCTGCCGCTGGTCGGATTCGTCCACGATGCATGGCCGACGAGATCGCCGTTGAAGGCTACTGGCGCGGAGGTGACTTTGAAAGTCGCGCTTACGCTCTCACCCGGAGCGACCTCTTGAGCGAACGTCTTCGACGTCTGGGTAGCGCCCGAAACGACTGCGGTCCACTGTTTGCTGGGTACGGCAATGGTCAACGAAACGTCGGCTGCAGGAGCCCCCGTTGTATTCGTGAATGTCACGGTGAAGTCTCGCGAAGATCCCGGAGTGAACGTCTGCGGGCCTCCATGCATTCCTGTCGTCGCAGTCGGAGCCAAACTAAGCGGAGCTACATCGTATCGTGCTGCGACAACATTCGCCTGGACGAGCTGGTCGGTAGCGTCCGAGGGGAACGTACCAGCAGCGGTCATCGCTCCTTCATAGAACGTTCCTTGCGAACCGATACTATTGTCACCACCGTTGCCCAGGAGAATCGCCCCCTGCTTGCGCATCGGGTCATAGGTTGGATTGACACGGTGCCCATCGAACATGACCGACAGAGCGCCCTTTTGCGCGTCACCACCCATGGATGTCCAATGGTGTGGTTCTCCTTTGCCGATTGCGGTTACAAAGCGCCAGGGGATGCTGGGTAAATTGGGACAGCCTTTGGTCCCATCATCGTTGACGCACCCGACAAGGTTATTTTCCTGATCGGTCATAATCCACGGCCCGTCACCGGCCCCGCTGTACCACGGCGTGGCGTTACCGAAGTAGAGGGTCTCCATGGTGCCGTTATCATCATCGCGACTGTCAATCTCGGCATTACCGTAGTCGAAACAGCAACCGGCGTTGAAATGCTTCCCGTTGACGACCCAGTATTGCCCCTCGGCCTGGTCGTCGACCGCGGTGCCTTTCACATCGTTTTGGCGAAGCCCCATGCCCGGTTCGATGAACACACCGTAGACCTTGTGCCCCATGATCGTGATCGGGGCCATGTCCGCGATCGGAAGGGTGTTGAAACCTCCCAATGCCGGGCCACTGAATCCGCCACGGGGAGCCTGAATCAAGTCGTTGTGTTTGGGAGACTGGTCGTAGATGATGCTGATCCAGCAATAGGTACCGGCGCAGAACTTATCCTGTTCGCCTGCGTCCGCGTATCCGCCGGGATCCGGAACTGGCGTGGCAGTAGCCTGGACAACGCCAATGTCCATGGTCTTGCCGTCCGATTGGCGCAAAACCTGGTAGAGGGGACCGTTATAGGTGGTATATAACGCACGGGTCGTGCTATGTGCCGCGACACATGGGTCACCGGCAGCCGCATAGACGTCGCACGAGCCTTGAGGCCTGTGTGGAGGAACGACATCACCCCCAGGAGACTGTTGCGCCATCGTCAAAGTGGCCCCGATGACCGTAAGCACAAGCGCGAGTCCAAGCACAAAATCGATTCTCGTTTTCATTCTTATCCTGATCTGCTGGTAAAAACTGTCTTGGGCTCAGAAGAAACGGAATCTATCCGTTTTTGAAGCCTAGTGTATTTGAATTTTCTGCTGGGATACGTATACCACTTGGCAATGAACTCGTTCCATATGCTTCAAATCGATCTGATAGACCCTACCCCACTTTAAGGGGATTCAAAACAAGCAAAGCACAACTGTTATGCGCCCTACGGGACCGGGATGGGATGAGCACGTGGGTCCTTATTTCTCTTGTATAGGAGCCGACAGGGCGTGCCGAAACCAGATCGCTGTAATGCGTGGATGGGACGCGGAGCAACTTACTTTGAGAAGAAAAAGCGTTTAGAAGCCAGTTCATCCAGTGAACGTGGCGTTCCATGCTCACACAGAGGCCGGAGTGACCAAGCGGTGATGCTGGCGCGTTTTCGGCACTAATCCACCGCTCACCCAATTCCCGCTCCTCAAATCGAACGCAGGCCAAGGCTCTTATAATTGGGCGTACTGCCAGAGGCACAACCATGACCCAAGCCAATTGGCGCGAAGTGAGAACCATCGGATGTTCTATCGTCGCGTTGAGACCAAACTAGGGATTGGTCCTCTGCATTCGGACCGTGAACTGGCCCGGCTGGTCGAGGAGGGCCTTCCCCCCAAATCTGTGGACTCACCTCAGCCCATGGAATGACCTATGAGGAGATTTACAGGCTCATCCTACCGTGACGGACCTTTGCGTCATCGAAAGATGCTCCAGAAATCTTTGACCCTCGATGCATCCCATGCTCGTTGTCGGCATTTCTTCGTGCTCGCCTTCAGCAGTAGTTCCAGTTCAGCGCTCTTCAACCGCAATGGAAGGATGCCAGTCTCGTGGTCTTCATTGGACTACATCAGATTAGTCTGTGGCGGTGGATGCAGTCCTGAGCAAACCGCTCTCCCGGCCCGATTCCCTGCTATCAGGGATTAATACAGGGATTTTCAGGGGATTTTGCGGGAAAATGCCCTTGCGTTACCCGTCTATCCCCCTGGATCCAAGTGATTTCCCGCGCCTTCTTCTGGATTAGGCCCAGACGGAACAGGGAATTTGATTTCAGTTATCAGGAATCGCAATTGTCTATCTGGGTAAATTGAAGGCCAACATCAGAGCTTAAGTATTCATAAAGCCGACCTATTGGCTAGACTCCGTAAATTCACCAGCATCATCCACTCTTTCGAGTGGCTTACCCGGCTAGCTCGACGAGTGCCTTGCCCTGAAATCGCCAAGCGGCCTAACTTCCGGTTTATCCATGACCCGACAGTAAGCTCTCGAAGTCATCTGTCCGACAAGGCGACTATACAGACAAGTGGCACCCTCGCTGCTAAATGAGTGACTTGGCGATGATGCGCCAACTCAGATGTTCTGACTTTCTAAGCATTTACGTTGATTGCGGAACCCGACCGGTCTGTGATTTCAATCGAATCTTTTTGCCAGATTAATGTTGAATGCCCGGAAGAGGATTGAGCCTCGAGGATAAGCCGATTGGCCCCGTCGAAGCGGAAATGCCGCACCTGATCGGTTCCGATCCAATTCGAGAACGAACTGCCCTCGACCCGATGCACCACTACCCGCTTCTCCGCGATTTTGAAAGATCCCCAGTAACCGAGGTACGTCCGCCAAGCCTGGTTTGCTTCTTCGGGGGTGGCTTGAAGGGGATCGTCATGGACAAGCTTGGTGCGCCTACCGACTGACACCTGGTCCGACATGTGGCCATCGGGCTGGTAGAGGATCGAACCTGAAGGGGAATCCCCGAATGGCTTCAACACCTCGCCCGAAGGCGGAACATGTTCGAAGAAAACCAAAGCCCACGCAACAACCTGTCACTGAGACTGCGTCTCGCTGTTGAGCAGAAACTCAAATTGGGAGCGGGAGGTATCCGGGCTCGCCGGTGATTGGGCTGTCAAGATGGATCAACTCCTTGCTCTGGTCGTAGCGTGGCCAGTGCGGAAGCCCTTCTCCGTTTGGATTACCGGTGCGGGCGAAGTTTGTCCAGTAGCTTACGATCTGCTCGCTCAGCTTCCAGTCCTCAGGCCGCCAGACAGCTCCAGCTCGAACGTCCAGAGTCCCGAAGACATATTCGAGTTCGTCGGAGTGGAAGGCATGTTTTCCTTCGGGATGCATCTCGCTCGGTGGTGCGGGCCGATCGAAGCGAAAGCGATAGACGGGAGATTCGCCTGTGGCTGCTTGAGCCTCTGCCCACCTCCACGCGCCCAAGGCAATGAAAGTAGCGGTAGTGTAGTCGTCTGCTGAACGCGCTGCCTCTTCTTCGGTCTTACCAGGAAATGCTGCCAGGAACTGTTCCGCCTGTCTTCCGTAATGCTCGGCAGCAAAGGTCTTCCATTTTTTCGAGGTCATGTCCTTTGACAAAGCGCCGGTCCGCTCGTCGCGGTTCCAGCCTATGACTACCGGAATATGAGCCTCCCGGCCTGCGACATAGGTTGCGGCAACCGTCTCCGTCAGAAATTGTCCGTCCACGACAGGCGAGAACCTCGTGACCGGTTGCCTGGATGCTGCATCGATCAGCCTATCTGCAGGCATCGCCCGCAGTTCGGTCAGATTCTTTGCACCCAGCGAATCGCTCCAGGCTTGATCGAGCCGCGCACGCTCCGCCGCCAGCGACATGGAGATCACATTGCCGAAGAACGCGCCGCTCTCCCCGATGGCTTTCTGGAAGAGTCC
This sequence comes from Acidobacteriaceae bacterium KBS 89, assembly GCA_000381605.1. Classification (GTDB taxonomy): domain Bacteria; phylum Acidobacteriota; class Terriglobia; order Terriglobales; family Acidobacteriaceae; genus Edaphobacter. The sequence goes on along the minus strand of KB906760.1, from coordinate 424,247 downwards.
GCGCGCCTCGGGAGCAGCCATCAGTGCGCTGACCGAAAATGATCCTGCGCTCTCACCAAAGATCGTCACGTTTGTGGGATCACCACCGAATTCGGCGATGTTCGCGTGAACCCACCGGAGCGCCGCCGCCATATCCATCAGGCCGTAGTTGCCTGCATGCCCATGGCCCTCGTTTAGGAGATCCTCATTCGCGAAAAAGCCGAAGACGCTGAGCCTGTAATTGATCGTTACAAGCACAACCTTCTTGGATACAAGAGCCGAGTTGGTATAGCGTGGTTCCGACCCTGCGCCGGCGGCAAACCCACCTCCATGAATCCAGACCATCACCGGCAGCTTGCTCTTCCGGTCGCTGGAGGCGGGCGCATAGGCGTTCAGGTAAAGACAATCCTCGCTCGGGCCGGAGTCGAGAAACAGATAATCGTTCCAAATGTGCCACTGTTCGCAGCGGGCGCGGAACTTCGTCGCGTCTCGTACTCCCTGCCAGGCAGAGGCCGACTGCGGAGCCTTCCAGCGCAGTGGACCAACCGGAGGAGCGGCGTACGGAAGACCAAGGAAAGCCTTCTGAGTGCCACCCTGGATCCACTTGCCGGCGGCCTCGCCCTGCGCGATTGTGACGGTTGGCGGCGCAGCGGCGCCCAGCATCGTGCCGCCATGCGTCAACACACAACCAGCCAGAATACCCAAAATCCAACTGCTTTGTGTCTTCATTCGTGATGGCCCCGCAACGACAAATTCATCGACATATGCAGAGAGCAAGGCTTGACCGGACCGCCCGCTGGGCTCCCATGGTACTGCATGCATTTGCAACTCGTTCCCTACCGTCGATCAGCCCTGCAAAGTGGGCTGGTGTCCGGAATTCGAAGCCTGAGCGGGTGCTAAATATTTCCTGTCCAATCGGTGTTTACCGGGATTGAATTTAGATGAATACGAGAGATTGGACTGCACTAGCCGCAAAGACTAACTCAGACTGGCCGAGATCAACGACGCAAATCAGCGTCACAAGGTGGCACAGGCTCGGCCCACTTGCGACGCTATTGCACCTCTATCGCCGAAACAATCGCGTCTCCTTTGGTCGGTCTGAACTCAAGAATCACCATGCCTTCCCTGGCAGTCACTTCGAAACGCTTTTGATACGCGGTCAGCGCACCTCCCGCGGCGGCTGCCACATCCAGATTGGCCTCAATCTTCTGTCCGTTCGCGAAAACGTCGAAAATGCGGTCGCCGGGATGGAGAGACGGCTCCACAAACGTGAGGACTACGCTATGCGGACCGTCAGCCGCGGGGATACGATAACTGAAAGATCCGGCACGGTAGGAGGCCGCTACTTCTGGACTCCTGGTTCCGGCAATTGAGGGCGGAGCTGGAGCTCTTCCCCAAGCCCCGGGGCCGGAGATAGTCTCCGCCGTTCCGCCCTCGAAGAACGTATCTGATCCGAAGTGCCTTCCACCGCTCGCTCCTGCAACCAGTGCGCCGCAATCGATAGAGGTATTCTTTGCGGCGGCGTCGGAAAGATGCCACTGAACCTTATCCTCTACATCTCCCTTAGGGAAAGAGCCAATTGCGATGATGTTGTTCGCACCGGGGCTCAGGACGACGCCATTCCAAACACAGATGCGACCGGGGCAGTCTGCAAGCACTCCAGTGAGCTTTCCATTTACTTTCAGCGAGGTCCTGGGGGCGTTGCTGTACACCCGCACGTCGGCTATCCGGTAGGCTCGCTCGGTATAAAGGCTGGAGTTGATGTGTACCGTTGGCGTCGCCGTCCAGTTTGCTTTGTAAAAGAAGTACTGGTCCTTCCTATACTTATGGTCAAAGGTCACGATGCCCTTGGTATTAATGTCCTGGGCATTGCCCTCGCTGCGAGTAGTGCTTCCGAAGTCGAAGGAATTCCAGAGAAATGTACCCCATAGATACGGTTTGCTGCGCATCGTGGACCAGTTCTGTTCGTGAATGTAGGACTCGTATTCTTCCGCCTGGGGCCGGTTGCGAGACTCCGGGCCACCGAGCGCATTGTCAGAGTGCAGCGAGACAGCGCCGCCGGCACCGTATTCCGTTACCGCCATGGGCTGTGCGGGCCGGGTGTGGTGCAGGGCGTCAAGATGAGTGCCCAAGTCGGAGGGCGTGCCGTAGTACCAGCCGAAGTAGCGGTTCGCACCGGAGAGGTCGGTGACCGAGGCCGTGATCGGCACCACGGTATCGGGTGCGTAGCGTATTCCCTCACAGCAAGTCGCCAGTGTTGTGGGCCTGCCTGGGTCCAGTTCGTGCGCCAACTGATTCAACTCTTTGAGTAAGGGCAGGGGATCAGGAACGGCGCCTGTTTTGTTCCCCACAAAGGCCGGTATGCTGTTTCCAAAATCGATCTCATTGCCGATGGACCAAGTGATGACCGAGGGATGATTGAAGTCCTGCGCGATGAGCTCACGCAATTGCTGGTGGGCGTTCTCACGAAGCGCTTCGGTCGGTTGCAGGCTCTCGCCCAACGTCCACTGGCTTACCAGGGGAATCTCGTCCCAGAGCACGAGTCCGTCGCGGTCCGCGAGGTCGTGAATCGGCTGGCCGTGCTGGTAGTGGGTGAGGCGTATGCCGGTCACCCCCATCTCACGCATCATCGCCTCGTCCGCGGCAACGTCCTCCGGTTCCGACGCCCAACCTTTGCCTTCACGATCCTGGTGATAGCCGACACCGTGGACGGCGACGTGTTTTCCGTTGAGGAACAGTCCTTGATCTGGATCCAAGCGAACCTGCCGGATGCCGAAGGGGAGCGAGACTCGATCGACGGGTTGGGAGGACTTGTTTGAGAGTTCAACCACCAGGCGGTACAGATAAGGCCCCTCCACACCTTGCCAGAGATGCGGATGCGGCACAGCGAGGTTGGCGGTGCTCTCTACGACGCTCGCTGGGGCCACGGTGACGGACTGCTCTTGTTGTGCCGCGACCTTGCCGTTCGCATCAACGAGCAGGGTTCGAAGCAGAACGGTACTGCTTTGCTCACTGTCGTTGCGTACGCGTGCGCGCACCTGCACCTGCGCTCCGGCAGACGCGACGGACGTCGTCTTCGCATAGACACCGGAGGAGCCGTAGTCCATCAGATCAAGGTGCGTCTTCCTGGTGAAGACGAGGCTTACTGGACGATATAAACCGCCGTACACGAAGAAGTCTCCCGTAAGCGGCAATACGTCGGCAGTCGAGCTTCCTAGCGTGGGTTTCGTGTTGTCAACCTTCACCGTAAGCGTGTTCTCCTGGCCCAGCTTAAGTGCTGCCGTGGTGTCCAGGCGAAAGCGCGAGAAGCCTCCCCGGTGCGTGCCAAGCGCGGTTCCGTTCAACCAGACGGTTGCGATGCGGCTTGCGGCGTCAAATTGCAGAAAGCTTTCCATACCAGCCACGTTCGGTGGAGGCGTGAAGACGAGCTTGTACCAGCCGACGCCCTGCGTGGTTACTACGTTCTGCGCGGTGTTGATGTGGGACGCGGGTGCATCCTTGTAGTAGCCCACACGGTTCCAGGTGTGTGGCACGCTAACGGTTGTCCATGTCGCATCCGGTTCAGCCTGGAGCTCTGTCGTAGATTCTGGTCCCAGTTTGAAGTGCCATCCATCGCGGAGCGACATCTCGACGCGAGGGTCTACCACCACGGAACGGGGCGTTGTGCTCGGCTGAGTTTTCTGTGCCTCCACGGCGACCGGCAAGAGGCACAGCATAAGCAGACAGAGATGGCGGGGCATAGGCAAGCTCCTGCAAGCCCATGTGCTTGCGTGGTTGAGTTAACGAGACAGCGCGATTTTAGACATCACACGAACCGTTGTCACCAACCTATGTGGAAGGGGCGTCAAGCGAGCCTGAGTACCGTGCTTACAGCACTCTACAAGTCTGCCAGGGTACCGGGACCACATAATCCGGTCGGGGCAGGAAAATCGGACACTGGGGCGTGTCGGTACTCGTCAGTGCTCCGCCGTAATCAGGTGAGAAATCTGAAGGATTGGACACCTTCATGTTGTTGATCGATGATACTCGTCACGAGATTTCTATGGCTAAGTTGCGAGTCTGTCTCTGCTTTAGCGTTATCGGCCTGCTTCTCTCCGGAACAGCAGAAGCCCAAGCCCCCATTTTGCCCAACGACACGGACCGTGCCAACGCGCTTTTGAAGGAGATGACGACTGAGGAGAAGATTGGCCAACTGAACCAGCCCTTCTACATGAAGCTTCCCATTCCCGGTATGAAGATCGATCCAGTGGCCTATGAAGACCGAGTGCGTCACGGCGAGGTCGGTTCCTTTCTGTTCCTCACGGACCCAAAGGAGATTAACCGTCTACAGAAGATCGCGATGACCGAGCAGCGCTTGCACATTCCAATCCTTTTTGGCTTCGACGTAATTCACGGCTTTGATACGGAATTCCCAGTACCTCTGGCTATGGCTGCCTCCTGGGATCCGGCAATGGCCGAACAAGCGCAGGGGATCGCCGCGGAAGAAGCGGCCCATGCCGGGCTGCATTGGAGCTTTGCACCGATGTTGGACATTGCAAGAGACCCGCGATGGGGCCGGATCTCCGAAGGAGCGGGTGAGGACCCCTATCTTGGCGCGGCGATGGCACGGGCCCAGGTACGAGGTTTTCAAGGAACGCCAGAGAATCCGCGGCCCTTCATGGCAACCTTGAAGCATTTCGCAGGTTACGGAGCTGCGGAAGGCGGCAGGGACTACGACGCTGTTTACATTGCGGAAGAGCGGATGCAGAACGTCTACCTTCCTCCGTTTCGGGCAGGAGTGGAGGCGGGAGCGGACACCGTCATGAGCGCATACATGGACCTGAACGATGTCCCGGCGAGCGGCAATGTGCATCTGCTACAGGACGTTCTGCGAACAGAATTAGGGTTTAAAGGATTCGTGGTGAGCGATGCCTTTGCCGTCGGCAGTCTGGTCACGCAAGGCTTCGCACGCGATAGCACGGACGCGGCCCTACGTGGTGCTAGGGCCGGCGTGAATATGGATATGGGGAGCGCCACCTATTTGGAGCACATGAAATCTCTGCTCGATCAAGGGCAACTGACCCTCACGCAGCTCGATGATCTCGTCCGCCCCATACTTGTTGCGAAGTATCGTCTTGGGCTCTTTGAGAACCCTTATGCGGATGCGACCGAACAAACCCACGCCGAGATGCTAGCGAAGCATCGTGAGATAGCGAGAACTGCGGCCGCGCGTTCCGTCGTATTGCTTCGGAACGAAGGCGGTCTTCTGCCGCTGGCAAAGACGACAAAGCGAGTTGCCGTGATTGGACCGCTGGGCAACAGCAAAGACGACATGAACGGGCCGTGGAGCCTGACCGCAAAAGCAGAAGATGCAGTCCCTGTCTTCGAAGGTGTCCGCGCAAAACTTCCCGGCTCCCAAGTGTCCTATGCAGAGGGCGTACAAATAGCCAAGGCATTCCCCTCGTCATTCGATGGGGTTATTGGTCCGAAGATAGAGACGCCTTGGACACCCGAAGAGGCGGATCGTCAGATGAAGAGCGCGCTCCAGCTAGCCGGGAAATCCGACGTGGTGATCATGGCCCTTGGAGAGCTAACCATCATGGACTTCGAGTACTCCTCACGTTCGTCGCTTAGCCTTCCCGGCAAGCAACAGGAGCTTCTCGAGAAGATTCAAGCGCTCGGTAAGCCTATCGTGTTGCTGCTCTTCAGCACCCGGCCGCTCGATCTTTCGTGGGCTTCAGAACATATCCCGGCGATTATGGATTGCTACTTCGGTGGCACAGAGACTGGAAATGCAGTTGCTGATCTTCTGGTGGGTGATGCGGTGCCCGGCGGCAAGCTGCCGGTCACGTGGCCCCGCGCTGTTGGTCAGATTCCAATCTATTACGCGCATACGACGTCGCATAAGCCTTATGATTCGCCCGAATTTACCTCTCGCTATTGGGATGCTCCAACCTCGCCTCTCTACCCCTTTGGCTATGGGTTGAGCTATTCGACCTTCTCTATCTCCGATCTTCGCCTAAGCACTAAAACCGCTCCCCTTGACGGATCGATCACGGCAACGGTCACGGTTGCAAATACTGGCGCAAGAGCAGCCGACGAAGTGGTGCAGATTTATCTCCATCAGCGATTCGGTTCGGCATCGAGACCTGTTCGTGAGTTGAAGGGATTCCGTCGTGTCACGCTGCAGCCTGGGCAAAAACACGAGGTCAGCTTCACGGTCGGCCCCGCGGAGCGAACCTACTGGAGCGCCGCAAAGAACGGATGGGTTGCAGAATCTTCCGACTTCGACGTATGGGTCGGCAACAGTTCGACAGCCACACTGCACGACAGCTTCTCGGTAGTGCAGTAACGAAGGAACAGAAACATTCGTTTGAACGAGGACAGTCTCTCTCGAAGTGTGAAACTAGTAGGGCAGTGATGCGCAGAGTCTGCGGGAAATTTGCCGTAAATCACTAGTCCTAGTAAGTCGGCCAGTGTTTACAAATCCAGTCCACCTGGACGAATAACCGGCTACTCGGACAGAACCCGTTCTGACCGCCGGTGGCAGATTGGAGAGAGGTTGACGATAACAGACCGGAATGCCCCTCGGGCAGCAGTCGGCTCGCCTTTGGTGCCCGCCCACTAATGAGGTATCGTGTCTGAGAAAGAGCATTCGATGCGAGCTGCGGAACTCATCGCTCCCCTGACATTCCGGCTTACTGACATGCCGATTGAAGATCCCGGACCGGGCGAAGTGCAGGTCCGAATCGAGGCTGTGGGCGTGTGCGGGTCCGATCTGCATGCCTTCACCGAGGGCGCAGTCGGCAGCACTCTCAATGTCTACCCGATGGTGCTTGGGCACGAGCCCGCAGGAACGATCATGAAGACAGGCGCAGGTGTCACTGGACTCGCTGCGGGCGACCGCGGGGCGCTTGAGCCCGCACTCTATTGCTATCACTGCGAGTCCTGTCTGAGCGGGCACCACAACGTGTGCGCGAACATACGCTTTTTGAGCAACCCTCATCACCCTGGCTTTTTTCGGGAACTGGTCAACTTGCCGGTCGCCAACTTTCTTCCCATCCCTACCGGGATGTCGTTCAACGAAGCGGCTCTGGCCGAGCCTCTCGCGATTGCCATGCATTCTCTCCGCCTGGCGTCGATCCGCCCGGGCGAAACAGTAGCGGTCATCGGCGCGGGACCAATCGGGCTTTTGACTATTGCGGCATTGCGAGCCGCCCAGGCAGGACGAATCTGGGCAGTGGAACCCCTGGCACACCGCCGCGACTTTGCCCGGAGGATTGGCGCTGACGCCGCCATCGAGCCCGGGGAAGCTGCTGAAGAAATCCTCAGCGGGACATTGCAGCGCGGTGTGGACTGTGCAATTGACTGTGCGGCCGGAGAGCATACCACCAGTCAAGCTATTCAACTAGCCCGCAGTGCCGGTCGCGTCGCGCTGACAGGTATTCATTCAACACCCTTGGTCTCCATGGATGGGTCAGCAATGAGGCGCAAGGAGCTCACCATTTTCAACGTGCGCCGATCGAACCACGAGACGCGAGAGGCACTGGAACTACTCCACGCGCACGCCGAGTGGTTTCGACCGCTCCTTACACACACCAGAGAGATCGAACACATCGATGAGGCCTTCGCAATAGCCAGCCAATATCGCGACGGTGTTGGGAAGATGATCGTCAGGCCTTAGAACCGTATAGGGTGGCGCACGGAAGACCCGTCTCAAACCCGGTTTCGCTCCCGCGATTGCAGCGTTCAATTACCTCATGGCGATATGGAGTACATTCTTGTTCGCGCGAAATAGATACGGGTTGAACAATTGGAAAAGGAGACACCGAAATGGAACGCCGTACCTTTGTGAAGCATGCTGCTGCCTGGGCAACCGCCAGAGCTATAAACGGTATCGTCCCGTCTTCACTGATGGCCGAAGAGGCGATTCACAAACAGCCTGAGCATGCACCGATGGAGCTTGGCCTGCTCATCAAGCCGTCACCCGATCCTGAAGCGAAGATCCGGTTAGTGCACGAGCTTGGCTTCAAGACATGCTTCCTCTCCCTGGACGGCTACCTGAATCACTTCACGCCAGCGCTGACCAGGCAGTTCGAGGATCTGCTGGACAAGTACCAAGTAATTGCCACTACGGCTGAAGTGGTCTATCCACAGCCGCTAAAGTGGAATTTCGTTGAGGGGCCGGCCACGATTGGTGTGGTGCCGCGAGCCTACCGCAAGGCGCGACTGGACGCACTGAAGCAATGCTCGGACTTTGCGAAGGCGCTCGACATCGGACGTGTACAGACCCATTGTGGCTTCATTCCAGAGGACCCGAAGGATGCTCTGTACGAAGAAACCGTGGCTGCAATCCGCGAGATAACAGAGCACTGCGCGGCGAATGGACAAAGCTTTCTGATGGAGACAGGCCAGGAGACACCCACTACCATGCTGCGCATGTTGAAGGACGTGAACAACACGGCATTGGGCGTTGGACTCGATACAGCAAATCTGATTTTGTATGGCAAGGCGAACCCTGTGGACGCACTGAAGGTGCTGGGGTCGCATGTGCAGGCGATGCATGCGAAGGACGGCAAGTGGCCAACCGATCCGGACAAACTCGGGCAAGAGGTACTGATTGGCAAGGGCGAGGTGGACTTTGTAAAGGTACTCTCCATGCTGCATAGCCTCGGCTATAAGGGCGCAGTCAGCATTGAGCGCGAAACATCCGGCCCTCAGCAGATTGAGGACGTAAGGGCAGAAAAGCTGTATCTCGAAAACATTTTAAACAAGATCAAGCAGGCATAAACAGCGAAGGAGAAGACCATGAATCGCAGAAAGTTCCTACAGGGTGCCAGCACTGCATGCAGCCTGATGATCGTGAAGCCGAGCGTCGCCTTTAGCTATGCGGCGAACTCGGCCGTGCAATATGGTCTGCTTGGTTGCGGTAAGCGGGGCACCTCCGTGGCCACGTCATTTGCGACGAACACGCAGGCACGCGTTGTGGCCTTGGGCGATATCTTTCCGGACCAGCTTGCCATTGGCAAGCAGCACTTCGACCAGCTGAACTCAAAGTTGGGTGTTCCAGCCGTTGATCCCAAACTTACATTTCATGGCTGGGAGGCGTACAAGGCAATGGCCGCCAATCCGCACATCGATGCCGTACAGATCTCCACACCGCCGTTCTTCCACGTTGAGCACATGGATATTCTGAGCGCAGGCGGCAAGCATGTGTACTGCGAGAAGCCGGTGGGCGTCGACATCCCGCAAACCCGGCGCGCTCTCCAGATCGCAGAGCGCATTGACGGTAAGGTGAGCGCCTCGGTGGGCTTCCAGATTCGTTCGGCGCCGCCGTTCGCGGAGATCGTCCAGCGAATCCATGCTGGACAGATCGGTAAAATCGCATCGATTGCTGGCTACTACAACGCGCCACCAGCCACATATCCGGATCGTGGTGCCATGCCGCATGACGAACAGCGCCTGCGCAACTGGCTTTGGGATAAAACCCTATCCGGCGACATTTTGTTGGAGCAGAACATTCATGTCATCGACGTGTGCAACTGGGTGATGGAATCGCATCCTTTCAAAGCCACAGCACGCGCTAGCCGAAAGGTGATCCAGAACTTCGGCAACATCAACGATAACTATGAAGTCATGTTTGAATATCCCGGAGAGGTGGAGCTTGTCTTCAGTTCTACGCAGTTCAATGCACCGGGCTACTTCGATGTTAAGGAGACGTTCTTCGGCACCGAGGGCATCGCGGAAATGCCGTACAAGGGTGCACTGCGGATTCAGGGCCAAAAGCCATGGACATGGACTGGCAGCGAACAAGAGAGCGGAGCAAAATTCGCCGCCGACGGTGCCTTTAGCGACAATCTGGCAGATGCCGACAAGATGAAGGATCGCAGCTTCATCGAGAGCATTACCGGCAATAAGTTTCAGAACCAAATTGCCGCGGGCGTGGACAGTGCGCGCACTTGCATGATGGCTCGTAAATCTGCGGAGACCGGACGCACGGTCACCTGGCAGGATATCGAAGCCGATACCGAGCAGTACCAGCTCGGCATCGAGATTCGGAAGTTTGTCTAAACCGCCGCATTCCAACGAGTGTCTGGTGCACTTCGTGTGCTCAGGCGTCTCGCTTCAGCAGCAAATTACTTGAGCGCCGGCCTCGCCCTTGCTGGGAGCATGCGAGGCCGGGCATTTTATAAGGACAGGTACGCGGCGTATCTCATCAAGGCCAGGAGGAAACTCTCCACCTAAAAGGCCGAATACATTGACGTAGACCTTCCTTCATTCGAAACTTTTCCCTTGCATTCACACGGCGGACCATACATTCGGTAAGTTCGTCACGAAGTTGCCGATAACCCCGTCAGATTATCTTCGCGACGCTTTCCGATGGAAGTTCAGCGAAACTATCGTCGGGGCCGAAGCTCGATGAGAAATTGATTCATGCTGCGTCGCCTCGGCCGACGATCCTTTATATCCACGCAATGTTGTTCGCGGCCTGGGTGATGTTCTACACCGTGCAGTCGGCGCTGGTGCGGATACGAAAGGTGAAAGTGCATAAGATGCTGGGGTGGTTTGGGCTGGCGCTGGGATCTGCGATTCCTGTTGTTGGCATTGCGACCGCGTTGGTGATGATCGAATGGAAGTGCGACAGGGTCTGACTTTTGTTGCACTCTTCTTCACTGTTTCGGTGCAGGACATGATTTCGTTCGGGCTGGCGTTCTGGTGGAGGACGAGGCCAGAGTTTCATCGGCGGTTGATGTTCGTGGCGACCTGCGCGCTGACCAGTGCGGCGTTCGCACGAATTCCGTGGGTACCGGGCCGCTGGTTTTATACCGGCGTCGATTGTTTGATTTTGCTCGGAGTGGTCCGCGACCTGATGACGATGAAACGTATTCATCCGGTGTATTTGTGGGGACTACCGCTGATGATGTTGGGGCAGATAGCGACGAAGGTAGTGAACGCGATTCTCGGGTAAGCGGGCGGTATCGAGGCGATCTTGTGAGTGGTATCCGAAGGGACGGCTGGATGAAAAGACTTGGAGTCATGGCAGTACTGGCGATGAGTTGTGTGGTGGGTGTCACTCAGGATTTACTGCCTGAGCGGGTGGTGAAGGGCAGCACCATCACCTCACACAGCGATCCTGCGATGCGGATCGAATTGCCACATCAAGCGCAGTATCTTGGTGGGGATCGATGGGTGCTGTACGCCGTTGCCGACTGCGAGATTCACGTCTTTGTGGAGGCGGACGCAAAGAAGCAGGTGCGGAGGATGTACTGGATACAGTTTGAGCAGTTTGTTCCGAACCGCCCGGAGCTGCAGCATAACTACAAGCCGGAGGAACTGACGAAGTTTGCAGGGATGGAGATGTATGTGCGGGCGCGCTTCGGGAGGAGTGATGAAGTGGCGAAGGAGGGGTCTGATCTGGAGCATGTTCAGGCGTTGGTCCGGGCTAAGGGATACTCGATGCCTCCTGAGATGATGAATGCGCGGTTGGTGGGCTGTTGGATCCACAACGGCGTAAAGAGCTAATGATCATCTACGCGGAAACTTTGGAGCCAACGGGCGTGACAGTCGATGACCTAATGCCAGGTGGCAAGGCGACTGATAAGTGGTCGGGGATACAGAAGTCCCTGATAGAGCGAGCGGAACGGCAGATCCGGTTCATGCCAGAGTCATGAGAAAAGGCACCTTGCGGTATCGCGAGGTCGAAGATGACATTGAGGGGACCACGTTCAAACACCGCATCGCCGAGATCCACGCCATCAGCATGAAGCGGCTCTCGAAAGTCGAAGCAGCCGATGATCCATCGGACGGAGCCGACGACGAGTAAGTCGTCGGCTTGGGAGCATGAGGCTATGAAGCTTCGTCCTCCCAATGTTTTCCACCTCTTCGGATAGCGCTACTTCCTGTTTGCCGACCACCTGTTCAAGATCAGCGGATCCGTGTGCAATGACAAATAATGAAACCCAAGGCCGTGGGTATCAGTGCCATCGATTATTTAGCGATACCAAAGGCTCGTCCTTCAACTCGTTGATGCCGAAATTCCTGCGGAGTCATCCCGTTCCAGCGTTTGAAGGCGCGGTGGAAGGCGGGGGGTTCGGAATATCCCAGCAAATACGCGACCTCACCGATGGAAAGTCTGCGGTCTTGCAAGTAACGTGCGGCAGCCTCCCGTCGCATGGAATCGAGGAGCTCATGATAGCTGGTGCCAGCGGCGGATAGTCGACGCTGAAGCGATCGTGCGGAGGTGACGAGAGCGCGCGCCACATTCTGAATATCTGTGTCTCCCCGAGAGATGTGCGACATGATCAGGCGGCGAATTTCGATGGTCGCATCGTCGCCTGCCGGTGAGCGGGCAACGATCTCCTCAGCATGTTGTTCAAGCACTCTGCGCAGAACCGCATCGCGCCGCCGCATCGGACGCTGCCAGGTTTCGCATGACAGGGCGAAGGCGTTCTCTGCTTCTTCGCCACGGACCGGACAGCCGAGAACCTGCTGCATCTCTAAGACATCCTGCGGGCGATGAGTGAAGCTGACGTACTCGGCGCTTAGCCGGTTCTCTGTCTCTTCGCGCAGGTGGAGAACAACGAGAGATATCCCGAATTCAAAGGAGAGAGCATCGCGAGTGCCATGATAGATGATTCGGACGGGATCCTCGTCGTCCCGAATCTCCAGCGCATAGGGCGCCTCGTTAAGACGAAAATAGCGAGAGAGCTGATGGACTCCGTCGGCGACAGTTTCGCAGGTGACAATCAGATAGTCGAGAAGTGGAAATGCGCCAATCGGCGTCTCCATGGCCAGCTTCATACCGAGGTTCTTCAAGGGCCGGGTCCGCATTGCGTAGCCAAACATTCCGCCGATGGCCTGGCAGGGTACACGGGCATCTGGATCGTCCGAATCCACACCGGCTGCCGTCAAGAGCGCCTGCCTGTCGTAACCGAGGCGGCAGAGCGCATCAAGGAAGACGCGGGCGGTGTGATCGGGATCAGTCAACGTAGTGTCCGCTCCGCCACCCCGAAGATTGGCGCCTCCAGTCAACGCTTTGGCAGGTGCTGTCATTGTCTGGCCACGGCCTTCTGCTGCATTCTTTCACGCAGATGGCCCGCTCTCAAGTAGTTGGTTGGCGGTCCAGGCGAATTGTCGAGGAGGTTGTGATGTACAGAATCGTTATCACGCTCTTGTTGAGTGCTTTGTTCCCCGCTACGTTGTGTTTACAAGGAGAACCAACGGAGGCTGCCGCCCTGACACAGGTGGATCCATCGGTTGTGGAAGGGGCCGACAAATATCTCAAGGCCGTGTTGGCAGGCGACGCATCGGCAGTCGCCGCCATGTGTGGCGAGGACGCAGTCCTGATGCCCACTGACTGCCCGCTGTTGAGGGGACGCGCCGCGATTGAGCAGTACTATCGCGAATGGTTCAAGGGTCCAGCCACGGTTACTGCGTTCACGTTCACTCACCTGGAGTCGCCAGTCCTGGGCGACACGGCATTCGATGTCGGCACCTACAGACAGACTATGTCACTGGGCGGGGACAGCACCGTGAATGTCTCGGGCAAATACAGCGTCATCCTGAGACGTTCGGGCGGGGAGTGGAAGATCGCTTACCTCATCTTCAACGGTGATTCACCGTCGAAAATGCAGCCCGCTGTCTCAACGAAGCAATAGCTCCAGATGCTATTTGCAGCTAAAGATCCGGATATAGCCACACTCCGAAAAGTGGACGTGGCCGGTTACTCGTTTGGCGGGGTAACGGTCAATTCGGACAGAACCAAACCTGGAATCAGGCTTCGTCGCTTCCCCGCGCGATGATGGAAGCGAACCCTCGTTTTTCATTACCTGTCAGTCGTGTGGTGGCCCAAACTCGCTCGATGAGCGCTAAGCTCTGTTAGCAACAGTTGAGAATTGCTTCCGGATTTCGGATGAGGCTTCTTTCGCGCGCGCTACCACGGCGCTAGTCCAACAGCTTAGGGTTGCAGCAGGTAGGTCAGATCACGTCGTTGAATCTCGGGGGACAGGCCGCGAATGCAGTGGAACTGCGGGGCGGTCTCCTGTGGTGGAAGGTGGTTCGGCGCTCGTGGAACGGGTTGACTGGTGACGATCGCTAGGCCAGACGGGGATTTGAATTACATGGTTTTTGTATCTCCGGAGGCCGATTTCGCCATCTTGAAGCCAGTCTATTCGGCGAAGGCGCAGAGTTTTCGCCCATCGTAGCGCGTTCACATACCACCTGAATGCAACGGTTGTGATGGACATCTAATGGCCACCAAAACGAACTCTTAGGAATCTTGCTGCGAGCCTTCCAGAGCCGTCATTGTTTTGGTGAGGATCTGTTCAGGAGATAAATGGCAACGCAAAAGCATCTCAACTGCGAGGGCGAGAGTTGTTCGGTGCTCGCCGAAAAGTGCTCGCCACATGTAGTCCTGACTTGTCTGAAGTTCCTCTCGTGTCATGAATGGGTCCTCCTTTCCGCCTGAGACATGGTTACTCAACATCAATATTTGATAGCGACTTGGTAATAATCATTACTCACCACGTTTCTTGACATGCGCTTGGAGAAGATCGGACCTACAGACTTGAGCCGGATTGCTTCCTCCGGAATGGCAAAATGGAATCGTGATCTTGAATAAAGTTCCAGTCTCACTTCCCGCATCAAGGTAGATCTCCCCGCCGTGATCCTCAACAATCTTCTTCGCTATCGCGAGGCCCAGGCCGCTGCCCTCGGCCTTTCCGTAGCTCACGAAGGGTTGAAAGACGGAGTCCTGAATCGCAGGGGGCACGCCAGGGCCGTTATCCCAAACGCCAATTTGCAAGCAGGCTTGATTTCCGGTTGTGGTTATGACGATCCGTCCCGAGTCCGGAGAAACCGCCTCGCAAGCATTCAGGACAAGGTTGGCGACCACCCGTTCGAGACGGTTGGAATCGAACCAGCCTACGGCCAAGCCTTCATGATGGTGCTTGATCATGATGTGGCGGAATTCCTTTCTCACACTTATCATCCGGATCGCACGCTCGACTGTCTCAAGGATGCTTCGGGCGGAGGGCCGAAAAGTGTCGCAACCCTTCGAGCACTCCAACAATGAAGTGACCAGTTCATTCATCCGGTCGATCGACCAACGGATTTCCTGGTAAAGTTCGCTCCTTTCTGTTTCGCTGATCTCTGACTTGGTGAGAAATTCTGCATTCGCCAGGATGGCGGTCAAAGGAAGGCGAAGATCGTGGCAAATGAGAGCGACCATCCTGCTTACGTCGGATTGCGGCTCCGGAATTGGAATATTTTTTTGAACGGACCGCGAAGATCCAGCCGGCAATAACCGCTCCCTACACACAGCTTGCTCCAGCATTGAAACCCCCTACCGTCTGTGACGAACCGAAGTTCAGAGGGTGAGGGCCCTTCCGGCTTCGGCATGCACTCCTCTGTGGCCCTAGAATTGGAGAGATGAAGTCCCATCTTTGAGCTGTTCGGTCAAAAACGGCGTCGCGCCGATAAGACCGACGCCGCGGTTCCGCAGTTCCTTAAGGAGAGCGATCCCCGCCGCGTCGGCGAATGAGATGTCCGCCAGTTCGAGGGACAACTGAACCTCATCGGGGAAAGTATGCACATTGCATGCTGTGCGTAGCTCCTCGACCCAGGGACCCGTTATCCGGCCCTCTGCCCGAAGAGTTACCGCGATCTTTGATGATTCGACAACCGTGATCCTCAGCATTGCGGTTTACCTGCTTGCCTCTG
Source organism: Acidobacteriaceae bacterium KBS 89 (assembly GCA_000381605.1). Taxonomy (GTDB): domain Bacteria; phylum Acidobacteriota; class Terriglobia; order Terriglobales; family Acidobacteriaceae; genus Edaphobacter. The sequence goes on along the minus strand of KB906760.1, from coordinate 408,569 downwards.
GACTCAATAAAGCAATCGACATGCCATCCAGAAGATCAGACCAAGCCTGAAGCGACCTCCGAAGATCCACTGAGACCGTCCGAGCCAAGATCTCAGTAAAATCAATAGGTTGGGAAAGCTTGCCGTCATCTAGCCGGGTTCCGGCTGCCAGGATGCGCAGGCAACTATTTCCTCCGGGTCCTGGACTGCGAGACGGATCCACCACATTCGGTAATCGCGGGCGAGTTGGTGCAGGAGGAACTACGACGGGCGGTGGCGAGAGGTCTTGATGCCGAGCTTATCCATCCGGTGGCGAAGCGTGTTTGGATGAAGATTCAGGATCTTCGCCGCGCCCTTTGGACCATCAACCACTCCACCGGTATGTTGAAGCGCGGCGAAGATATGGTTTCGTTCTACCTCGTCCAACGTGAGGAGTGGCATTGGAGACTTGAGGTCTGCATGCCGATCCTCTGGAGAATCCGCCTTAGGAGCCACCATGCCTTTTGCAGCGGCGGCAACCGGCATCAGATCGCGATCCAGCCGGAGGGTCGGGTCCGCCGATACGATAATCGCGCGCTCAATTACGTTCTGCAACTCGCGAATATTTCCGGGCCATGGATAATTCACCAGATTTTCCATCGATTCCCGTGAAACGCCGTCGATCTTCTTTCCTAACCGCTTGGAGAACTGGGATAGGCAGAAAGCCACGAGTTGGGGAATGTCGGAGCGGCGTTCTCGCAATGGAGGAAGCTCGATGGGAAACACGTTGAGGCGGTAGAAGAGATCTGAGCGGAATCTGCCCGCCTGGACTGCTTCACGGAGATTGCGGTTTGTGGCGGCAATCACGCGCACGTCCACACGCAAAGGGTGGCTGCTCCCTACCGGCTCAAACTCGTGTTCTTGCAGGACGCGGAGCAGCTTCACTTGCGTCTCCAGGCAAAGCTCCCCGATTTCATCCAGGAAGATTGTGCCGCCGTTGGCAAGCTCGAAGCGGCCGATGCGCCGCTCGAGCGCCCCCGTGAAGGCCCCTTTCATATGCCCAAACAGTTCGCTTTCTACCAAACCAGCCGAGATGGCGCTGCAGTTCACACTCACCAGGGCACGGCCATTGCGGGAGCTTCGGCTGTGGATCGCGCGCGCCACGAGTTCCTTCCCCGTTCCCGTTTCGCCGTAAATGAGCACCGTCGAATCCGTGGGAGCGACCTGCTCCACGCCGTGGAGCACCTTCAACAGTGCTGGACTATTTCCCACGATCTCTTCGAAGTTATGCTCCGCGCGCAATTCCTCCCGGAGATAAACGTTCTCCTTTTCCAACCCTGCCTTCAGGCTGTCAATCTCCTGGTAGGACTGCATATTTTGAACCGCCAGTGCAACCTGGTTCGCCACTTCCTGCAAAAAACCGGCATCCTCATCCGAATACAGATCCCACTGCTGGCTCACCACGCTGAGCAGTCCGATACACTTTCCTTGAAGAGCCAGGGGTACGACACACATCGACCGGATACCCTCTGCGGCGAGGCGGCGCTCATTGGGATACTGCTGCTCTTTTTCAAGATCGCGGCGCACGAGAGGTCGCTGATGGTCGAACACCCAACTGCCGCAGGTCTCGTTTCGGCTGAACTCCTGCCCCGTCCGAAAGTAGTCCGAGAGCAGCTCTCCCTCCACGGCGAGGAAACGGAAAGAATCTCTCTCCGGCTGGTAGAGGGTAATCGCGCATCGGTCGAATGAGATGACAGGATGCAAGGCCTCCGAAATGGAACACAGGAGGGCCTGTTGTGTCAGATTCGTGATGATGGCATTGTTGATCCGAAGCAAGCTGCGGTTCTGCTCTTCACTTTTACGCAGCGCCGCTTCCGCCTGTTTCCGCTCCGTGATATCGATAAAAGTGATCACGGCCCCGAGGGTTTTACCTTTCCGAATGACAATATGGGACCAAAACTCCACGGGAAAGCTCGTGCCATCCTTTCTCCAATAAACCTCGTCGTCCCTGTGGACGTTCTCGTTTTTTTGAAAACCAATATAGATGGGACATTCTTCAATTGGATATGGGGTTCCGTCTTTTCGGGTATGGTGTTCCAGCGCATGCATGTTTTTCCCGAGTAATTCGGCGGGGTGGTCGTATCCGAGAATGCGCGCCGCCGAAGGATTGGAGAAAAGGCAAATACCTTCTGAGTCGCAGCCACAGATCGCTTCCGAAGCGGAATCGAGTATCAGGCGGATTAGCTCATCGCTATTGAGCAGAATGTTTTCCGCCTGCAATCGCAACGTGTTGTCTTCAGAAAACGGCATGGTGGACCTTGGCAAAAAGAAACGCCGTTACGCCGTGGGATCAGGTGGTTGACTCCATGCTTTCGCGAAGCATCTTGGATATCACTATATAGAATGGATCATCAATTCTTCGAAAAAGATGCGCGGACGACTATGCCCCCAGTAATGGCCATCACATCGCCGGCGCGGGCAGACCAACTTCCTGAAAGATACGGTAGAGAGTGGGGTCCCATCTCAGGGTTCACGCCAGAGCGCAAGAACGTTTCGTGGATCGAGGAAAGGAGTTTGGACCATGGGGGAAACCGCGCGGCAAGGGAGTTGAGGAATCCAGCTAAGCTCCTGGAAGGCGAGGACGCCGCCAGGCCGGACTAACCTACTCAAAGAGCGCAGCGCTGAAGCGGGATCGGGAAGAAATATAAGGATGAAACGACCTAAATTTCGTGAATCACGGCACCTTATCCGCGAAGCGGAAGAGCTTTTAGTTTTCGATTTTGCTAGTATTCGTGTGGTATTCGGGTCTTCTCTTAATGGGAGGAATGATGACCAAGAGAATTCTGCTGCGGTCTGTTGTTCTATTGCTGACGCTCAGGTTCGCTCTCGTGCCTTCGGTATTGGCCGACCGAGGAAAAGCCAAAAACGTTATCTATGACGGTGAGGCGCGACCCCAAACTGGAAATGGAAGGTGCCAGTTCACGATCGATACGAGCCCCATCATTTTTTATCTCGGCACGGTCAACAACAAGTACCACGTATTGCTAATTCGTGTTAAAAACAACACTGAGGGGTCGCTCAACCTCGCCAAGGATCAGGACACCATCGAGATGCGTTTTTCCGACGGGCCCTGATCGCTCTATATGTTGTTTCCGGTGTCATTGCCTACCAGTACATCGAATGGCGGTATCACTTTACTCCTGAGCTAGGGACTTTCTTACACAGTTACATCGTCAAGCAGATTAGCGTGGTCTTCCTGACCTTCGCGCTGCAGGCGCTTGTCTTGGGCACAAATTGGAAAACAGGGGTGCGTACTGAGCTTGGTTCCCGGCTCGGCAGTTGGGTTCGCACCGGGGCGAGGAAGATGGTGGTTGCGGGAGTGATTGTGGTCTTCGGGGCAGGAGTATTTCTGCGCCTTGCTCCCCATCGCGTCAGCCACATCAAGATCAAGTTCCTCGATAGCCCCAAATCGTTCAGCGAATATCCATTCGCTTATATTGTCTATGAGCTGAATCGTTCCCAGACTGATTGGCACTTTACGCTCGATCCGGACACCTTCAATCGCGATTCGCGGACCAGCAGCGAAATCGACCAGTGCGGCACAGATTCGCTCTGCTATGCCAAGCTCATTGCTGAAGAGCAGCCCCTCATCGGAATTACCGAGTCCGACTTTGACCAGGGCTCATTCTGGATGAACTCCGGCAGCGTCTCGGTAATCTCTGCCGGTCAATGGAAAGCCTTTGAGCCGCCCAGCACGTATGAGTACCTCAGTTATTCGCTGATCGTGCAAAGCACGATGATCCATTTGAACCGCAACTGCAGCGGCCTGCCGACGGGGGCCTTCCAGGAATCGCGGCTTTCCTACGGTGACCTTTTTGAATTTACTCCACGGCGCAATGAGATGAAGGCGGCAATACTCGCGGCACATCTAAGTCCCAAGGGACAGGAGCTCTTGGCCAACTGCTTCGGCCTTGACTACATGAACACCTGCAACCGACTGCTCTCGCTGGAATGGCTGCACGCCGGTCGCGTCCACGACAACCTGGAAAAAAACTTTGGGATAAAGCTTTAGAAGACTCGGGTGATCGGGACAGTGGGCGGATCATCTATGAGGTCTGAAGGACACCTATGACAGTTGCGCTATGTGCATAAAATAGGGCTGCCACTAACGCTGTACATTGGCTCCATGAAAAAGTTCATTAACCGTCCGGATAACGTCGTGGAAGAAATGCTGCGAGGGCTTGTCTTGCTTCACCCAGGCTCGGTCCGTTTGTCGGGACACAAAGTAATGGTCCACGTAAATACGGAACAGTACCGTGACCAACAGGTCGCGGTGCTCTCAGGCGGAGGTAGCGGTCATGAGCCGGCGCATGCAGGCTACATTGGTGCGGGAATGCTGAGCGCTGCTGTGGTCGGAGAAGTCTTCACCTCTCCAAGCAGCGACTCCGTCTTCGCCGCCATCAAGGCGGTCGCAGGAGAGCCGGGTGCGCTTCTGGTGGTCAAGAACTACACCGGCGACCGGCTGAACTTCGGTGTGGCAGCAGAAATGGCGCGTGCTGAAGGCATTTCGGTCGAAATGGTCATCGTGGATGATGACGTTGCCCTGAAAGGAGCTGAACAGGTTACGGGTGCTCGCGGTCTCGCCGGCACAGTTTTCATTCACAAGCTGGTGGGGGCAGCCGCGGCTGAGGGCAAGAGCCTGGCCGACGTAGCGGCAACAGGCAGAGCGGCGGTTGAGTCCCTGGCGACCATGGGCATTTCGTTTTCTGCCGGAACTTCACCTGCAGTCGGAAAACCCAGCTTTGACCTCGGCGAGCGTGAGATGGAACTAGGCCTAGGTATCCACGGAGAGCCAGGCGTTAAGCGGACGCATCTGCAGACGGCGGACGAGCTGACAGAGACGCTGCTGACCGAAATTCTGAAGCACGGAAGGTTTGGCGACAAGAAGCGCGTAGTGGTGATGGTGAACAATCTTGGGGCAACCACGGAAATGGAGCTCGCGATTGTAGCCCGCCATGCAATGCCGTTTCTTGAAAGCAAGGGATTTACCGTGGAGAGAATATACGCTGGAACGTTCCTCTCATCACTGGATATGGCGGGGATCTCGATCTCCGTTCTTGGTGTCAATGACGAGCGGTTGCGCTGGCTCGATGCAATTACCACGGCTCCTGCATGGCCTAATGTGCTGAGACAACGCCCGGGAAGACCAGAAGCGCAGATTGCGGCTAAGGACAACGCTAAGGTGAGTCCGCCGACCGACAACGGTGCGCATTCGGAGGCAGGCAGAAAGGCGAAGCTGGCCATCGAGGCCGCTTGCAGGGCCCTGATCGACGCAGAAGGTGAGCTAACCGAGATGGATCGCGTCACGGGCGACGGAGACCTCGGCACAAGCATGGAGCGTGCGGCCAAGGCCGTGCAAGGCGCGGTAGGTTCGTATCCTTTGGACGATGTTCCGGCTACGCTCAAAGCGCTCGGTCATACCCTCCGGCGCGAATTGGGTGGATCATCAGGACCGCTCTATGGGGTGCTTTTCCTACGTTGCGGCAACGTACTGGCGAGTTCCGGAGCAACCGAACTCGCGCAATGGGCCGAAGCGCTCGACCAGGGCTGTCTAGCCATCAGTGAGTTGGGTGGTGCGAAACTCGGCGATCGGACAATGCTGGATGCGCTCGATCCGTTCGTGAAGACATTGAAGAAGAATATAGGCGGAAAGACGTCGCGAGAAGCAGTCGTCGCTGCGGTCGAAGCGGCCGAACGCGGCGTCGAAGCCACGGCCCAAATGAAACCTCGTGTGGGGCGGTCTAGTTATCTTGGGGATCGGGTGCTCGGCTATCCCGATCCAGGAGCGAAGGCAATTACCGTCTGGCTTGGTGCGGCCTCAGAAGCACTCTTCTTGCACTAACCCCAAACCAGGTTCGTCTGTATGGTTCGGGGTCTCAGCGTAGCTCCACCGTTCAGCGGAAGAAATCCGGATTGCGGGTCTGTGGTTTCGTTACTTAAGTCCTAACCGGAGTTCATTCCATGCGAAGAAGGCACTTCCTGAAGAGCGCATCTGCAGCGACTCTCGTTACGATACTTTCCCGTTAGAGACTCGCCTGTGCTTACGCCGGTGTGAGGCATGCCGAAAAGGAAACGGTAGACGCTCTTCTATTGACTTGTCTGGAGACCTTCCGGGTGGTCGGCGATGCGGAAGTAATGCCGGTTCGTTTGACAATCGCGTGATACACGCGCGCCTCCGTCCAAACCTCGAAAGAGCCATACTGCTGCTGGTTAGATGCATCCGTGTGCGCGAATGCCTCTTTGACTTACTTGCCGAACAGGTACACCTGTGGAAGCCCATAGATGCCGCCGTAACCGAATCATGAAGCGGTGTGTACGCCGTATACTTTAATTGGTATACAGTGTAGACATGAAAGCAACTACGAGCCAGAAGATTGCCAGAGCCGCCCGCAGGCTACTCGATAAAGAAGGAGCGGAGAGCGTGACCATGCGGCGGGTGGCGTCTGCAGTTGGCATTACGCCGATGGCGCTTTATCGACACTATCCAAACCGTGATGGCCTGTTGAATGCGCTGGCAGATGTAGGGTTTGTGGAACTGTCGGAGAAGCTTGCGAGTGTGCGGCTGACGGGCGGGATCGAGGAACAGCTCCTGAAGATACTTGATGTCTTTCTCGACCATGCGTTTGAGAAGCCGCGTCTCTTCACGCTGATGTTTCTTACGAAGCGCGAGGGTGCGCGGCAGTATCCGGAGGACTTCCGTGCACGGCGGTCTCCTACGGCGAATGTCTCGGCCGATGTGATTGCACGTGCGATGGAGACTGGGAACTTCCGCAAGGACGATGTGTGGGAGATCGTCTTCGAGACGGGTGCGCTGATGCAGGGCCTGGTGATGCTTTACCTGGGAGGCCGCGTGGCGATGCCTCCAGAGAGTTTTCGTGCCTTTTGTCACCGATCGTTGGGGAGGTATCTGAATGGCATACGCAGCTAATTACCGCCGCGTCGGGGAAGCAGTTCTCGCAATCGTCGCGACAGGGGCGATGTTTTACTTCGGCAACGGTCTCAATCCGTTGTGGCCGCTCATGTGGATTGCTCCGCTGCCGGTGCTAGTGTTCGCGTTGCGAAGCAAATGGTGGGCCACGGCGATGGTGACAGTGGCTGCGATGCTGCTCGGCAATTTGAACATGTGGAGCTACTTGACGAAGACGCTGGGGATGCCGGTATCTGTGTGGGTGGGTATCTTCCTGGCTGCGAGTGTTGTCTTTGCCGCGGGAGTGCTTCTGTTTCGTGTGTTGGTGTTGCGTGGCGCAGTGCGGAGCGGACTGGTGGCGCTACCCGCGGTGTGGGTAACGAGCGAGTATGTCCGCAACTTGACGACGCCGCATGGGTCTGCGGGAAGCCTGGCGTACTCGCAGCTGCGCTTCCTCCCGTTCCTGCAGCTTGCTTCGATCACGGGACCGTGGGGGATGAGCTTTGTGCTGCTGCTGTTTCCCGCTGCGATCGCGATTGGGCTCCATCTTAGGCAGACCTCACCGAAGCGCGCCCTGCAGGTTGCGGGTGCGGGGATTGGAGTGGTCGCGGCTGTACTGGTGTTTGGCGCGGTGCGACTGGCGATGCCGATGACCGAGACAGCACGTGTGGGGTTGATCACCTCGGACGAGAAGGCAAATGCGGGGGTTACCGATCCGGGTGCCGATACGAAACGGCTGTTCCGCGACTACGCACGTGAGGCTCAGAAGCTGGCAGCGAATGGGGCGCAGGCGATCGTGATGCCGGAGAAACTTGGCGTGACACTGGAAGGCAAGACCGCTGAGACGGACGCGGTGCTGCAGTCGGTTGCTTCCCAGACGGGAGCAACGGTCGTCGCGGGCGTTGTGCATGTGCACGCTCCAGTGAAGTACAACGAGGCGCGGATTTATGCTCCGGGCTCAGATGTGCTGCGTTACGATAAGCAGCACATGCTGCCGCCGTTCGAGTCGAACCTAAAGCCGGGAACGACCTTGACACTGCTGCCGCGACCGCACCAGAAGTGGGGCGTCGCGATCTGCAAGGATATGGACTTCGCGTCGCCCGCCCGTCTTTACGGCGAGGCCGGCACGGGTCTGATTCTCGTTCCGGGGTGGGACTTCGTGGTGGACGGCAGTTGGCACGGGCACATCGCAGTGATGCGCGGTGTGGAAGACGGCTTCAGCATAGCGCGCGCGGCGAAGAACGGCTTTCTGACGGTGAGCGACGACCGCGGCCGCATCGTGGGCGAGGTGAGCAGCAGCTCTGCTCCGTTTGCGACGCTACTGGTGGATGTGCCGACGGCGCACAGCAGCACGGTGTATCAGGTGCTGGGCGACTGGTTTGCGTGGGTTGCGATTGCGCTGCTTGCATTTGTGCTGCTGCAGGTGGTGCGGCTGCGTACCCGTCCTCAGGGCTGAGGTCATCCCCCTTTGTCCGCTCTCGATTGGCGATATCAGCGCAATGCGCTCATCGAAGCGATCGTTGGCGACCTCCTGGCCGACAAATAGGAACAGGTGACTCTACGCGACCGTGATTGTGACCTTGCCTCGCGCGTGGCAGGATTCCACATAGCGGAGAGCCTCCGCGACACCGCTTAGCGGGTAACTCCGATCGAGCGCTGGTTCGATCTTTCCGAATTGCAAAAGATCGCCGAGAACATTTAGGTCGGCCGCATTGACTTTGGCGAACACTCCGGTAAGTTTCTGGCTCGTAAATGGCGACGTCACGAGACGCCCCACCATCATGGACAGAAGCTGACTGGCCGGCTTGTCCGGTCCGCCTCCTCCGCATCCCACAAATGTTCCTTTCGGGCGCAGAACACGCCGTATTGCTTTCAGTGGATGGTTGATAACGAGATCGAAGATCACGTCGTACTGGTCGTCGCTGCGCGTGAAATCCTGAAGGGTGTAATCGATGGCGCGATCCGCACCGATCGACTGCACAAATGCCACGTTACGCGTGCCGCAGACGCCAGTGAGATGTGCGCCGAGCCATTTACCAATCTGCACGGCAAACGTGCCGACGCCACCCGCTGCCCCAACGATGAGCACGCGTTGTCCGGGCTGCACACGGCCACAGTCCCGAAGCCCCTGCAGAGCCGTGATGCCCGCGATCGGAGCCGAAGCCGCTTGTTCAAAGCTCAGCCGCTCCGGCTTGGGAGCCAACTCGGTTTCCTTGCCGCAAGCGAACTCAGCAAATGCTCCCTTGCAAACGTCGAACACCGCATCGCCAGGCTTGAAACGCGTGACTCCTGGGCCAACTGCTACGGTCACACCCGCCACATCCGCTCCTAGGTACGGCGATTTTGGACGTCGCAGTCCGGTAAACAGACGGATGAAAGACGGTGTCCCGCGCAGAAAATGCCAGTCGTATGGGTTAACCGACGCGGCACGAACCTGAATCAGGACCTCTCCTGGGGCAGGAATAGGTCTGTCTAATTTCCCGTATTCGAGAACATCGGGTGGACCGTAGCGGCGATAGATGATTGCCTGCATCGGCTACCTTTCGAGACACCAAGTATACGGAACCTAGCCGAATGCGAAAGATCAACTACCGATAGCGATCCAGTCTCGATGAGTGACTTGGCTATTTAGCGTTCATCGAGAAGGCCGTAATGAGTCGATTGGCAGCAATCACTTTGCCGGAAAGCCGGTTTATCGGCCACGTGGCAAAGAGATAAATCGCTCAATGAGTGCTTTGGCCTGAAGTCAACAGTTGAGAATCGAAGCCGTGAGAGCAAATTCCCATATCGCTCAATGGCCTTCGGTCAAAACGTGAGAAGGCCTGTTTTCGACAGCTACGTAGTTGGAAACTCCTCAAAATCGGTTTACCTTGCTAGAAGGTCAAGAATTCGCCTCTCTCAGGGCGCGCCATTCCTGCAAGTCGTTCAGCGGGCCATTAGCGACAATCAGCCCCTATTGATGCGACACAATGGACGAGTAGTGATTGGCGACCAGTCGCCAGCCCCCATGCTGCTTTACCCACACTCTGGTAAAGCGAGTGTCGTGGGGAACTGCGTTGCCTTTATCTTGCCCATTCATTGTTGAGAGGCCTATCTCGACCGCCGCATTTCCATAAACGCGCACTCGAACTTCATCGGTGGTTATGGACTGAAATCTCAAATCACCGGACGTGAAATCTGAAATCACCTGCGGCTTAGTTCGCACTGTCCCACTTGGGCCTACGCCGATGAAATCGTCAGCGTAGATCCGTTCTAGCGCCGCCACATCCGCGTGGATCTGTGCTTGTATGCGTTCGTTGTCCAGTTTCCTGATGACCTGCTCAGCGATGCTTTTTGGATCTCTGATCGCGCCCTGCTCTTGCCCTGAGGCGATGGCTGCCGCTGAGAAAGCCACGACGGCTATCGCGAATATTTGTCTCATGTGGCATGCCCCTTTGCGAAGAAACATATTTATTCGGGCGGCAAGATTGCGAGTTCTGGCATTGGTTCTGCAGGCATGGGCTTGGACGGAGTTGGTTGAGCGATGACTTTCGAATCAGGATACGGAGCGGGCGGACAAGGCGGGAGGGCAGAGTTAAGTCCGCCCTCTCGTGCAAACAGGGCCTTGCCCATTACATTGCTACGCTGTCGCTTAGTGGATGGTGGAATTGACAACTTCACCGCTCTGCACCTTGGGCGTTCCATCCATTACTCCTGCCAAGGTCTTTACCACGTCTGGGTAGATATTGCTGTTGTAAGCCTCTGCATTGGCTTTGCTGTCCCACAGGCTGATTGCAGTGACATCCGTTCCGTCTGGACCGGAGAATGCAATTTCGTCCTTAAAACCGTTCTGTTTCCGCAGTAACGGAAGGACATCATTCTCAAATGTCCGGGTGTAGTCAGAAAGCATATTGGGCTTCAAATGAATCGAGACATTGCGTGCATACATAGCAACCTCCTTAAGGTTGGGGAGGGCTAAGAAGGAAAGCTTCAGATAGGCTGACTTAGCTCAGGGAACCTGAGACGAGGAGAAGGAAAAGGCTACCTCAAGGCTGACCCTAGTCTTATGCGGTGGGACTGTCAAACCAGCGGAAAACGCCGGTTGTGGATAAATCCATGCCGCTGCCACTTTCGGTCCTTAAGAGCGCTTCTGACATGGAGAAATAGAAGTGTCCCTACACCATCCGCGCCGGCTTTCACCCTCCACACCGCCGCCACACCCGACCTGTGCATCATAGCCGTCAGCGACGTCAACCCATCCGACCCCGACAACCTCGTAGCGTCTCTCGTTCAAGCACAAAAATCCGTCTGAGCAAAACCAAAATCCAAGCATTCAATCCGGGGCAGGACGGCATCTTGCAAAGATTGTTTCCAGATTGCCCGTTACTCGCCCGCAATCGTTCCCAAATGCGGGTTTCCGAATCACTGAACATTGGGGCGACCCGGAGCACACTCTATGTCGGGGACCAGCACCACCGCGGCATTCCAGTGGACCAACTCGATCTCGCTACAACGAGGAGGTCAATCATGACGCAGGCGTTAACTTTCAACCTCCCGAAGTCCCCAGGTAGTTCCCGCTGTGGAGTTGTGAGCCGTTGGGAACAGATTCGGTCCAAAATCTGTGTCAACATTTGGAATGATGAAGAAAAGAAAAAATCCGATTAGGACCTCAAGAACCACGATTGCAAGCGTTAATAAGGAGATGCAGAAGCCGCGATTGACGGCGTCGGTTCGCAATGACGGGAGAGACCAAGCCGTGCCGGTCGCCAAAGAGCTCTCTGCTCATTCTGCAAAAGTGTGAACTCTGGTCTTCGGCCCAGCGCATGCCAGCCTAGAGAGAAGGCACCAGCAGTGCCCGGAGTTCCCGCTGCGGCCCGTCGTTCGCCCGTTACTTAACCGGTTCTGATCCATCCTGCGGCCGGTCCTGGGAGGAGCGCCCCCAAGACTTGGCAAAGAGGATTCAGTCATGCAGAACCACATTGAGCAGCGATTTATGAACCCGGATGCGACCGTTGTATTGAATAATAAAGCCGAGTTTGCGAAAGCGATTCATGAAGAAGCTGACGCGTGAGCGGGTGGTCCCAATCATCTCCGCCAGAGTTTCCTGCGTGATCTCTGGAATCAACGATTCCGGTTCTCCCGGCTTGCCAAACTCCGCCAGCAACAAGAGAATTCTCGCCAATCGTTTTTCGCTGGAGTTGATACCGATGAACCGGACTTTCCGAACGGTTTTTCGAAGACTTCATTACTAAATTCTTTCCACACCATTTTCCCTATTATTCGCCTACGGGCGGCGAACGGTCACCTACGACGTGGAGGCGAATGAAGGGAAAGATATGCTGCCTCTGCGGCAATTTCCTCCCCGACGACCTGATCATCAACAAATGCAGATATCCAACATAGGACTCAGCCTGATCAAGTCTCATCTCTATAACTGCCCGGCCAACGACGCCACGATTGGCTACGGTCATCTCGTACACCATGGACCGGTGCGCGGCTCTGCGTTGGAAACAAGTGTTCTCAGTGCGCTGCACCTGGGGAGGTAATGGTTCCGTGGAACGAACCGGAGGTGAGGCCCGTTGCCAGGTCTACTAAGCGCTCGACAGTGAAACTCCCTTGGGCTCGGGCGAATCGACCCGTACCACCCGTAATGGTGTTAATTTCCGTAATGCTAGAGACACCGGGTGTCGCCGTCATTTCACTCGATCCGATAATTGTCGTATAGACACTGTCTCCATTGGCCGCGATCAAGTTAGCAGACCCTGTTGCGGTCCCGTTTGCGAGGGTCACCGTGAGTTGATAGGTGAAAGAGAATTGACCAACATGGGTAGCAATTCCCGTAGCACTCCCATTAACGGATAGTGTGATGGGGGGAGGGCCGCCTTGGGGTGTGTCGATTTCTTGTCCTTGTAAGGACCCCTTGAAGGGTACCTGCTTTTGTGCCGCCGCCGAGACGGCGAGGGCCGCTGTCAACAACATCGCCGCGATGGGCCGATAGATGGTGGTCTTCATAGTCGCTTTTCCTTTTGGTGTTTCAGATTGTTCAGACCTTGCTGAACATTGTCGATAGGCAGGGAGCCACGTATCCGGTAAGTTGGGTTGAAGCTGGTTACACAAGCAGAAACTCCTAACCCATAGCGTGCAGGGAGTCTGTTCCTTTCGATGATTCCTGTCAAGTGAATAAGGACAGAGTAAATTTATGGCTTTGATCAGCTCACAACGTTCGTCTTTAGCTGCAATGTATTGCAGGTTCTAAATAGTCCCTTGTGACAAAGATTGATCCACAACTCCCAGTTGCTCAGGTCAATCCGTAATAGTTTGATAGACAAAAAGTCCGGGCCGAGAGGCCGGACAGTCCGGTAGTGAATTGTGCCCAACAACACTGATCCCAAGCCTGCGATCGATGCCGACGAAGGCGCGGCAACGGATATCCGGCAAGATCTGCTGGCAGTGCAGGAATCTGCTCGAGCCCAACCCAAACAACCAGGGCGAACGACTATGCGCCAAATGTACTGAGGCCCGCCAACCTTCTCTCAGAAACATCTACATGTATTACATGTTCTCGACTGACTGGTACTGCCAGTTTCTCGAGGCTGATCTGAAGACGCCCCTTCCGCGCAAGTTCAGATTCTCGACATCGGACAAGGTCGTCGAACTCGCCGAACGCGGCAGGGGTCTGAAAGATCTCGCTTGCAGGCAAGCCCTGAAACAGGGAATTGGAATAGGGCGTGGAGGAATTCATCTGTATCTCACGGATCATCAGTACAACAAACTAAAACGATGTTGATGTGCCGCAGAAGATCAAGTTTATGAAGCAATACAAACCGAGCGGTTTTGGAGATAGAGCAACGCTGCTATTGTGTCGAAGCGACCGAGCTATATCGTGAGCATGGAGGCGGTGACGAGCAGTTCCGCACTGGTGTGGGACCGGGTTACGATCCGGTCGTTCGTTTGCGGCGACCCTCCCGAGACTGATGGAGAATGCGATGCACATAGCGTATGACTACGTCGTAGCCTACCGCACCTTGCACCTCGCTGCGCTCTGTGATTCGGCTCCGCAGCGGCTGGCACAAGTGTTGAGTCAACTCGCGAAGGGGATGGGACACCGAGTCGCGGATGGTATGGAGCTGCACATCAGAAATGAGGAGTTGGCGAACGAAGCGCATGTGACGATCTTTACGGTGAGCCGACTGATGCGCGAGTGGCAGCGGCAAGGGCTGGTGAGGAAGGGCAGGGGTAGGTCGCCTTCTTGCAGAAATCCAATCGCAAATAGCCGCTCTCGGCTATCGCCAGTTGACCACGACCTCGATGGGCTGGGCGGCGGCCTTCCCTGACGCCGTTGCAACCAGGAACCGGTGGCCGTCTCTCGTGACGACATATTCGCCGTGAGTAGCGCTGGCGCTGACGCCGGGGATGTCGAACAGGCGTTTCGGGACCCCGACTGTAAAGGCCGGACCGTCGGTCTTCACATCCACGGCAAAGAAACTGTCGGTGAAGTGGAAGAATAGCTCCTTGCCGTCGCCGCGCCATCGGGGCAGCTCGCCTCCCTCCGAGGAGATCTGCCATTTGCCGCGCGGCTGCGACGGATCCAGGTTGAACCCCTGAACGAAGACCTCGTTCCTTCCGGATTCCGCCGAGCGATAGGCGACCCAGCGGTCATTGGGGGAGAATTGACCTTGCCGGGTGGCGAACGGTGTGTTGATGAACGGCACGGGTTTCCGATCGCCGTCGAGAGACAGCACATAGAAATGCGGTGTCAGATCATCGAAGTAAATAAGATACTTGCCGTCCCGTGACCAGTCCTGGAGGTTTCGCCCCCCTTCCTTACCTCCCAGCAAGAGTTCATCGGGGCCGGAACCGTCGGCGAGCTTCGAATAGAGATTCCTTTGTCCGGCGCGGTCGGAGGTGAAACCGATCCGTTTTCCGTCCGGCGACCAGATGCAATCGAGGTCGTCGGCGGGATCGAAAGTCAGCCGAGTCTTTCCGCCGCGCACCAGATCGAAGATCCAGATGTCCCGTGTTTTTGTCTGCGGATCGCGGATGCTGACGGCCAGTTTGCTCTCATCCGGCGAGAGAGCAGGGTTGGAGTAGTCCGCAGCCTCGCCGACGACGCCGAGCGCCTTGCCGCTGCGATCTAACCACTGCAGGGAGGACGGGGAAGATCGATTATCGTGACGCCACAAAATCACGCCGTTCGGAGAGGCCGCGAAGGTAGCGATGGCGAGGGTACTCCTTGTCGCCCCCGACTCGATGTGATCTGCGACTGGATGCGGTTCACCCGACAGTTTCAGGCTCCCGATGTCGAACGGCTGCACCATCAGCGTACCGCCGCGCGTGAACAGCAGTTGGCCGGATTGGAGATAGGCAGCATTGGAGTTGGTGGCTACGAGGAACGTGCGATCGTTCGAATCCAGCGATGCGGTGTAGATGCCCTGTTGATTGGGCGCCTTGCCGATGGACAGATACAGGTAATGTTTCCCGTCGGGAAGAAACTCGGGCCACATTTGAGCAGCTTCGCCGGTCGCCAGCGGGTGAAGCGGTTTCGCCTCGCCCCCGGCCACGGAGACGCGGACCAGGGTTCTCGTTGTTCTGTTCGTGATGAGGATCACCCCGTCGCGATTCCACGTCCCGCCAAATGTGGCATTGCAGTCGCTACAGATCGTGACCGGCGGTCCCCCCGATAGATCCACTCTCTGGAGGGTTCCATTGGAGGTGAATGCGATCTGCTGCGAGTCCGGCGACCAGAAGGGAAAGCTGGCCGAAGACCCTGAGGTTGGGATCTCTGTCGCAGTCGCTGCATTCAAGGCACGAACGAAGAGCCTCGCGTCGAAGTTAAAGGGGGTGGACGACGCGGCAAAGGCGATGCGTTGGCCGTCGGGCGACACCGCCGGCAACAGCTGGAAGTAGAAGTTCAGCTTGTCCGGAGCGGGGATCTGGAACCGCACCATTGCGGGCGAGCCGGGCTCATTGCGACGATACCAGACCAGGGATGCGACGAGCAGCACGACAGCCAGTCCAGCCGCCAGTGCCGCAACTCCCCACTTCACCCACCTCAGCGGAGACGAGTTGCGAACCGTAACGGCGGGTTGGATTGCGCTGGGTGCGTCGGAGAGAGCCTCGATGGCGAACGCCAGGTCTGCGGCGGAGTGGAAGCGCTGTTCGCGATTTTTCTGCAGGCAGCGGCTGATGATGCGTTGCAGGCCGGGAGGCTGGTTCGCGGTCAGTTCGGAGATCGGAGGATCGTGGTGCAGGACCGCGCTCACTGTGTCGGCGTAGGTGGTTCCTTGAAAGGCGCATTTGCCCGTGAGCATCTCGAAGAGCACCGCTCCAAAGGCGAAGATGTCGGAGCGAGGGTCCGCAGCCTGACCGCGAACTTGCTCTGGTGACATATAGCCCACCGTGCCCATCACCGCGCCCGGAGACGTATCGTTTATGACCGCCTGCGTGCTCGCCAGAGGGTCGAGTTCGGGCTGGGTGAGCTTGGCCAAGCCGAAATCGAGAATCTTGACGCGCCCGTCCTTTGTGATGAACAGATTTTCAGGCTTGAGATCGCGATGAACGATGCAATTTTCGTGGGCGGTATCCAGCCCGTGAGCGATCTGCACGGCGTAGTCGACTGTGGTGCGTACAGGCAATGGGCCGCGGCGCAGCTTCTCGCGCAACGTCTCTCCTTGCAGCAGTTCGGTTACGAGGTAAGAGGTACTGTCCTGCCGTCCCACCTGATGCACGGTGAGAATGTTCGGATGATTCAGGGATGCGGCCGCTTCAGCTTCCTGCCGAAATCTGCGCAGGCGCTCGGGATCGGATGAGTACGAGTCCGGAAGGATCTTGACGGCGACCTCACGTTTCAGAACAGTATCGCGAGCGCGATACACCTCACCCATACCCCCCGCGCCTATCGGAGCGATGATTTCATAGTGCCCGAGTTGGATCCCGGGGGCCAGTAGCATAAGTGGCAAAATTATATGTTAGTTAGTGCCCAGCTTATCCTGACGCCCCCTAACGAACTGAGCTTTCTAAGCATCCAGGATCCTCCTATCATCCTCCTATCAATCGCGGTGCGGTCGAACGTCAGTCCTGAAGCGCAGCCTAGCCTTCCAGATACCACTAGCGCACTCGTCATCTACTCCATAACTGACCAAGATCTTCCACACTGTCGCCGGCATCCATTACCAGTTCGCCATCGAAGGTGACGACGTACTGTCCACCTCGGCGCGCCAACGGAAACGCCACGCCGCAGGCGTCCGTGCTCTGCCGACAAGCTATCCTTTAGGAATCTTGTTGCGAGCCTTCCAGAGCTGTCATTGTTTTGGTAAGGATCTGACAGGGAGATAAATGACAACGCAAGAGCATCTCCACTGCGAGCGTGAGAGTCATTGATTGCTCGCCGGAAAGTGCCTGCCACATATGTTCCTGTTTCGTCTGGAGTTCCTCGTGTGTCATGAATCTGCCCTTCCTGCCGGTTTGATCAACCCATCTTGGCGACGTCCAGTGGAGATGGGGCCTATCGGCGTTGCGTAAGGAAGGAACTACACCCGCGCCCTTCGATCATGTCAGCCCTTCGTGCGCATAGGCAATCTCTTGAGATCTGCGGGTCTGTTCCTTCTCTTGAGAGGACAACTGGCAAAGGACGTATTTATTCCGCCTCGAGGGGAATAAACTTTTCTCCCGCCCAAACCCAATCTCACCAGGGCAGGTAGCGCAGTCACGGGTGCCGCTCCGCCTGGGGGATCCGCTCCCGTGGCACCAGCACCTTGCCATGATCGGTAATTCGGCCAGCACTAGAGACTGTAAATGTCCCCAAAGTTGGAATAAAGTCTCCCATTCTCAGTTATCCGTGACAGGAGAGCAGACCTGCCACGCCTCTGTGGTCCGGCAGCGCTCTGGCATTCTCACGCGAATCCAACTGGAGAGGTAAATTCAATGCTGAAAAGAGTCTTCACGCTCGCATTTCTAGGTGCTGGTTTATGCAGTTCCGTCACCGGCTTCGCCAGCGAAGCCGTAACAAATCATGACGATCGTCCGGCCTCTGCCCCATTGTCGGTGAACCCGGTCATCGAATGGAACAGGACGCTGCTGGTAATCGTGCGAACCCCCGGCGCCCAGTCGCCCACGATACACTCAACTCGCAGCTTCGCCATGCTGCATGCTGCCATCTTCGACGCCATCAACAACATCGACAGAGACTTCGAGCCTTTTGCGGTTCGTCACCCGCATGTCTCGCGAAGGTCTTCCGCTGAGGCAGCAGCCGACCAGGCAGCCCACGATGTTCTGATCTCGCTCTACCCCGCTTTTGCAACGACGCTTGATTCACAGCTTCAGCAAGACCTGGCACAGATTCCCTATGGACGCGAGAAAGCCGATGGTATCGAAGAGGGTCAGGACGTTGCGGCTGCAATCCTGGCATTGCGAAGCAACGACGGATCGGCCGTAGTCCCTCCTCCTTTCGTGCCGAAATCCCAGCCGGGAAGCTATCAACTGACGCCCCCCAACTTCGCGCCGGCAGACTTCATCCAGTGGCCACAAGTCACTCCGTTTGCCCTGGCACGAGCCAAAGAATTTCGCCCCGGTCCGCCTCCCTTACTCACCAGCGAGGAGTACACCCGATCTTTTGACGAAGTCAAAGGTCTCGGACTCATCACCAGCACGACTCGTTCCGCGGATCAGACCCAGATTGGACAGTTCTGGAACGGCAACATTCAGGACTTCTGGAACGAGATCGCACAGACCGCGGCTTTAACGCATCACCTCGATCTGGAGCAGAGCGCGCACCTGTTCGCCCTGTTGAATATCACGATCGCCGACACCACCATCGCCTTTTTTGATACCAAGTACGCCTACGACCTCTGGCGACCAGTCACTGCTATTCAAATGGCGGCTACCGACAACAATCCCGAGACCGATCAGGATCCAACGTGGATTCCGCTTCCGACCAAGACAGCTCCAGACCCTTCCTACCCTGGCGCACACAGTGCGATCAGTGCTGCCGCGGCCGAGGTACTGCGGCTATCTCTCGGAGATCAGATCACCTTCGACGTAACTTCCGAGTCCCTGGCGGGCACGACACGGCACTTCACCAGCTTCTCAGAGGCCGGCGAGGAGGCAGGATTGAGTCGAATCTACGCCGGCCAGCATTTCCGCTTCGACCATCTCGCCGGCAAGCGTTTAGGTCAGCAGGTGGCAAGGTCGGTTCTGTCCTCCGTTCTGCAGCCAAAACGAAACCACGGGTTTGATGAATAAATGCGATCTTTCCGTGGCAGAAATCGCTACTAACCAGCTCTGAAGTCATTCGTGAAAGCCTCATCCAATTAAAGGATGGGGCTTTTCCCTGACGCAACCCCCAGAACCGCCCCCATTATTTCGTTCGAAACGCTCTGGCGGGTGGCCTAAGTCTAAAGCGACGACAAAGCTCGGGTACCCCATCTTCGCGACGGTCTCATCGTCGCTAAGGCGGGGCAACCGGGCGGCGGGGGCCTACACTGCTGCTCTGGATTCTGGGTCGATTCGTTCTCTGCCGGCGCACGGCCAGCGTGTTCTCCACGAGGGTTGGCGAAGTCAGCCAGTGCGGTTCTCGCGCGTTTTGGCCATCTCGAACAAATTCCGGCGGATCGGCGCGAGTGGAGACTCAATTTTGCGAGTTCTAAAACACTCGCAGAGACTCTCTTACAGAGCCGGAAGTTGGTATTTCTCTTTCGCGATCTAGCCACGTTGCGAACAGATATTCCTCTGTTGGCTCCGGTTCAGCAATTGAAATGGGGCGGAGCCACAGCAAACTTTCCTGCGTTCGCCGCGCGTCTCGACGCTTCTATGAAATCGAAGAGACAGACTTCAGGCAGTCGCAGGTAAGCGTGTGTCTATTAATGACGGCTCGGCAAAGGGTGGCTCACGCTGAGACATAGGAAGTCGTTCGCGGAAGTCCAGTGTTGTTTGCTCGTGGCCTTTTGGATGCTGCTCCCGCCATAACCGAAGCAAGAGTGGAGGCATCTGCGAGAGTACAGCTTTTGTTCGTCCCACTTTCGCATGACAGCCGGGACAAAGCGAAATCATC
The DNA here is from genome assembly GCA_000381605.1 of Acidobacteriaceae bacterium KBS 89. Lineage (GTDB taxonomy): Bacteria > Acidobacteriota > Terriglobia > Terriglobales > Acidobacteriaceae > Edaphobacter. The sequence goes on along the minus strand of KB906760.1, from coordinate 388,617 downwards.
AGGTGTAGAAGTGACTTACCGGGGATCCGGTGATGGACAACGATCGAGCGCTTCCGCCTTCCGGAAGCCCCGCAAACCCGGCAGCAGTGCCCGTCGCGCTCCAGAACTTGTTCTCGCAGCCCGCCGAAATACTCATCGTCCTGGCGCTTCATGGTGTAGCAACTTGCACACAGACCGAGCGCAAGGACCTTCTCGCGTCCGCAGCGGCAATGCAGCGCCCGCTGTACCGCGCTCTTTGACCGGTCAGTCTTCACTGCGCACCAATCCTATATTGATGTCCGCGGCGATCCAGCCTTCCTTCCAAGGTTATGTCCGAGCTTTATCAAATGAGATTCCATTTAATCTGGCGTCACCTCCTGCATCGAAGAGAAGTCCACACGTATTTGTGTAGTCGTCTTCCCTGCCCTCTGCGAGGACACTGTCATGCCGGGCGAGTTCGAGTGCCTCAGTATCGGCATCTTCCCAGCCGCATTCCCAGGAATGGTGAGCATTCTGCGGGATAAGGGATCGCAGCCAGACGCGCCGATATCCCGCCACGTATTCGATCGGTTTCCACGTTTTCAGAGCCTCGAGTCCAGGATGAATCATGATTACCTCCGGTTACCTCGGTATTTTAATTCCCCAGCGAGCGATTTACTACACCGAAAGTTGCTATTAAAGCTCCCGCCCTTTTGTCAGCCACTCGCTTTCAACATTCCCGATCGCGTTCGCGGCAGACCATTGAGCGAGCTCAGTCAGAGTGTCAAAAGAGCGCTTCTTACCATCCGGCAAGGTCATCACGAAAGCTTGCACCCGGGCAGCTTCGGGCAAATTCGGCTTAGTCACAAGTATCATGGCCCATAGACACAGGCATCGGAAACTGCAGAAATACATCTCCCCTTCTTCATCCTTGACCGTGTAGAACGGCAAGCATGTCGTAGGAGCAGATTGTCTCTTCATAGGTGAGATAGCAGTCCGTACATGAATCTTCTCATTAGTACGAGGATGCTCTTCCCAGCCTGCAGCCGGTAGCGAACCGCCGTCTGTATCCCACCCCGACCCAGAGAGACGTGCAGCACCGGATCCAGAGAAGAACTATGAGGTAACCAGCGATACCCTCAGAACATCGGGTTCGATCTCCCAAGGTGAGCGCGTTGACATGCATCTCATCGTTTTCGCAGATGAACATCGCGCCTTGCATACCGCTCCCTCAGAGACACCTGGCGCTCGGTAGCGCACCTCATCGCAGCGGTGATTTTAAGTTGGCTGCGTAACAGAACAGGCGGTAGCAGTCCGCCCGGATACAAGGAATCCAGCGACTAGGCGTGATAGCGGCCAATGCTGGCTAAGCTTGCGCTTGGAAACCGTCGTGTAGCAGACAAACGGCAGGCCGGTGTCTTCCGCGAACAGCATCATTACGTATACGGAACAATTGTTCAAAAACTCAGGGCAGGGCGAGTCCATCAGTTTTGCCGAGCAGTTCCATCGGACCGAACCATCACCGGTGGTTCTCAGGTATCGGGTAACTCGTCTGCGACTCTCGAGTTTGAGGTTTCCTGCTGCGGAGGCCTGGCGAACGCCAAGCTCCGCAACAGGGACCACAGTTGTTATTTCCCTATGCGCGAATTAGCCTCCGGCGAATAACACCGGCCAGACCCATCAAGCCGGACCCCATCATGAGCAGGCTGGAGGGTTCTGGGACTGGACTGCCCGACAATGAAAAGGCTGCGTTAAACGGACCCTGACCAGTGATATCGGTGCCGATGCGGCTCCAGTCCGGGGCCAAATCTTCATTGCGGATCCAACTTTGCAGATCAGTAGTTGGCCCTCCCGGAAATTGGAAGGCGGTTCCCGGGGCCCCAATGGGTTTTGGCGCCGAAAGCCAAAGGAAGTTTCCATCCGAGAGGTCGACCTCGGGACGGAAGAAATCGTGATCGGTGGCATCCACGAAAAAAGGCGTCAGAAAGGTGATGTCGAACTCTACTTCCTCCCCGGTGACGGCACCTTCACCTCCGGTGAATTGGTTCGGTTTTTCGTGTATACCATTTACCACGGAGTTGGCGGCCGTGAAACTCGGATTCAAGATCTTTGCCGAGACGCTGAGCGACTCTGAGTCGAATGACTTGAACGCATTGTCACTCGGGGAATTGGTCCGCGTCACCACGCGGCCATCGGGCGGGTCGACAGAGTCCAATGGAAAGACGTGATACAGCTCAATACTGACTCCGGTCACGCTCGAAAGCGACGTTCCAGTGGGCAGCAGGCCGACGAAGGTGGCATTTGTAACAAATGCCGACTGGCCTAAAATAAAGTCGTCCGCGGTCTCAGTCTCGGATCCCGCTCCGGCCGGTCGGGAAAGCGTGGCGATCTTCCCGTCCGGACTGCCCGTGCTGAATAACGGTATTGTACTTGCCGTTAAAGAACCTGCCGAAAACCACGACAACACAACCGCGGTGAAACCGAGGTAGCTAGGCACGGTTTTGTTGCCTCTTAGTTTGGGGGGATAGTGCCCACCCCTGGTCGCTTGTATCAAGAAACTTGGTATTCCCTGTAACACTTGTAACAAAGAAAACTTACGGTGAGCCCAACTTCGACTGGCAAGCGGGGATTGGGCACTCGTCACCGTGCGGGGGTTGAGTGTCTGCTTATCTGTAGGTGGGCGCTGCGAATCGGCGAAGTTGTTCATGGTCCTTTTTCTCCTTATGGTTATGCAGTGGATAGATATCTTCAAGACGGGAAGTGGGTTGTAAAGATGCGTCTTCAAGAGCAGCAGCTTCGGTCTTGCGCGACGTCAATCCGATCTCCAGATCGGCAAGCGATTCTCACTAGCATCCTCCATTCATTGACATGCCTGACACAGGAGAACTGGAGCCTCGCGCTCTAAGATAAGAAAGCGTTGCCGAAAGTAGGGGCCGGGAAAGCAGAGATGACTACCAAGGAAGGCGCCTTGGCTTCTCCTCTTCAAATCCGCTACCGCACCATGTGTGGCGAGTAGCAATGTGGTCACAGTAGTGAATGGAGGCTGAAGAGTCCTTAGGGCTGATCAAGAGTTTCGCAAAGAAAATCCAAAGAAAATCCAAATACAGATAAACATCCTGCAATCAATCATTTATGTTTCCTGCAGATTTTGCTTTGACCCTTAAATCGCTCGGAGGTGCAAGGTAGTCGGATCGGCAGACTCTGAAAGCCGTTAATGTTCTTGTGGTTCTGATCCCGAATGGCAGCCGATTCACTGGCAGACGCAGTGATCAAAAACTCGGCTATATCAGCGAACCCGTTCTATCTTTCATTCGCGAAGGGCACGATCTTCGAATAGCCGTCAGTCAATCGATGTGAAGGTCGTAAGCGAGATCATGACCTGCGTCCAAATAATGCCAACACCTCTCAAGCGGGCCCCGCGAATGATCGAGTCCACCGAAAAAGACCGTGCCCTGCCGATGCGCTAATGGCCGATGCCAAAGAATCGCACCGTCTCAACTGGAACGTTGATCGTCCGAGAAGTCCTGCCCATGATTCGCGGATAGCGAAAACCGGGCTGTGGGACAGTGTGGCCGCCTCCGTCTACCGTGACGAGCCTTACGACGACCCTGCCGTCCCGTGACCAGGATTGCCTACGCGACTCCCCTTGAGTGCTCGCTTCTGTCAGTATTGTGTCTTCCCCATGGAGGCGGGCCAACGCCATCGCCGTAGCCTGGGCGGAGAGTACGTTACCAAAGCTTTTAAAGCCCAAGAAGGAAACCTTAATTCTTGCTCGCAATGAAGAGAAACTTCTTCCTCGTTGCCTCGAATCTGTCTTCGCATCGCTCTCAATGCTTCCTCCTTGTGTGACGACCGACGTGATCGTGGCAGTTGATCGTTCGACGGATCTGACGTTTCAGATCGCGAAGGAGATGACGCGGGGCCGTGGCTTGGCGATATCGATTGAATCCGGTGTCGTTGGTAAGGCCAGGGCTGTGGCGGCTGAAACTGCCATTCAGCGTTATCGGGGACCATTGAACCGTTTGTGGTTGGCAAATACCGACGCGGGCTGCGTAGTACCAGACACCTGGGTCATTGAGCAGTTGCTCCTCGCAGGCAGGAGCGCAGAGGCGGTGGCGGGCACGGTAGAGGCGGATTCATTCGAAGAACACGGTTCAGAGGTATTGGAACGATTTCGCGCGAACTACGTGATTGGTTTTGATGGCTCGCATTCGCACATCCACGGCGCAAACCTCGGTATTCGGGGAGACGTCTACCGGAATTCCGGCGGGTGGTGGCGTTTGAGGCGATCTTACTTACGAGCTTCATCTTCATGAGGCAGTCTGGCCTCGCCAGACGCTCCTATGAACGCGATCATCTTATGCTTCAAATTCTGTTGCTTGCAGAAAGAGAAGTGTCCGCGGTTGTAAAAATGAACCAACAAATTGCTGAACGTATCGGGGTTTGGGCTATTTGCACCGACGAAGAGATCAAGGAAATGGCAAAACCACGCCCATCGAACAATGTGGCGCAGATCATTCAGGAAAACCTAACCGACGAGTAAGTTAGGCTTTCGATACGTCTTCGTCATCACACTCGGCTCGGATTTGCGCATATCTTTCGTGGATTTGATCGAGTTCTTCGTCGCTCAGCTTCTCGATATCCATCATCTGGTTTTTGGCGGCGTCAATTGCGTGAATGAGCTCGTCGAGCTTCAGATTGATTGCACGCGCGTCTCGATTTTGGGTGTTCTGAATAATGAAGACCATCACAAACGTAATGATTGTCGTTCCCGTATTGATGACGAGTTGCCAGGTGTCAGAGTAGTGAAATAACGGCCCTATCGATGCCCAGACCGCGATGATGACAATCGCGCCCACGAACGCCCATTTTGAGCCGAGCCAGCCAGACGCGGCCGCAGCAAACTTCCCGAAGGCATCACCCTGGGTTTGCTTGCGACCGCTGTCGGCCACGATCTTTGCGACTTCCAGACGACTCGTATTGTTGACGTTGGTCATGGCAATTGTGGAGGGAAACCGACCGCTCGTTTTAGCCTTCCTGGCTGAGCGCCGGTCAGTGTCTTGTCGGCGTTCTTCTCTCCGTCATGGTCTCATCAAGCAGACCAGCTACTTCCTTCTGTCCGAGCTGTTCTAAGGTCCCAACGCTCATTTTTCACCCATGGATTGGAAATGGCTTGCGAGTGATGAGATATAGAACTATAGGCGATAGTTGTATCAGCTAAACGATTTGTCGCCATCGGAACATCAGCTTGAAACCCAGACACCGGCTGCCCCATATCCAAGGTTTTGAATCCCAGTGCGACTACTAGGGCGGAAACGCCTTAGCAGTGGAACGGTCAGGGGAAATCAATCGCGAAACCGAGCATTACAAACTCCTTGCTTCCGTAGAAAGTATTCACTATGCTTGCGAACATCGCTGCGTAGTCGTGCTTGTAAGAGTGCCGTAAATGTGCGATTTAACTCGCATTTTGAACAGGAGATCTTGATTTATGGCGACGACCGCCACCGTAACAGTTAAAGGTAACAAGAAGGAAAAGTCTTCCGAGAATGGCGACGGCAACACGACGTCGAGAGTTCAATCAGCCTCTTATCCAGATAATCTTGCTCTGATTCTGGCCAGCTTGCAGACCATGCGCGACGGCGACTTTTCCGTTCGACTTCCTGTGGCGTGGGTCGGGCTGGAAGGGAAGATCGCCGACACGTTCAACGATATCGCTGCGGCGAACGAGCAGATGGCCGCGGAGCTCAACCGCGTGGGGCAGGCCGTAGGGAAAGAGGGCAAGACGCGCGAGCGCACGCGCTTTCAACAATCTCGCGGATCCTGGGGCAAGATGGAGGCGTCTGTCAACACGTTGGTCGAGGATCTGTTGCGGCCTACCACCGAAGTCACACGCGCAATCGCGGCCGTCGCACAAGGAAACCTGGCACAGACGGTGCGGCTGGACGTCGGCGGAAGACCACTTGAAGGCGAGTTCCTGCGTTCCGCCAACATCGTCAATACCATGATTCAGCAGTTGGGTATCTTCACCGCCGAGGTCACCCGGGTTGCCCGCGAGGTGGGCACGGATGGGAAGCTGGGAGGGCAGGCTCAGGTGCCCGGTGTGGCGGGCACCTGGAAGGACCTTACCGATTCGGTTAACTCGATGGCGAGCAACCTGACCGGCCAGGTTCGCAATATCGCCGAGGTGGCGACGGCGGTTGCGAGCGGCGACCTTTCGCGCAAGATTACGGTTGACGTCCGCGGAGAGATTCTTCAATTGAAAGAGGCCATCAACACGATGGTGGACCAGCTGCGGTCTTTCGCCTCCGAAGTAACCCGCGTGGCTCGCGAGGTAGGTACGGATGGAAAGCTCGGTGGACAGGCGGTGGTTCCAGGCGTCGCCGGCACGTGGAAAGATCTCACCGATTCGGTGAACGCGATGGCCGGAAATCTGACAGCCCAGGTACGCAACATCGCGGAGGTTACGACGGCGGTTGCCCGCGGCGACCTGTCGCGCAAAATCACAGTCGACGTTAAAGGGGAGATCCTTGAACTAAAAGACACTATTAATACGATGGTGGATCAACTGAACGCCTTTGCCGGCGAGGTCACGCGAGTGGCACGCGAGGTGGGTACGGAGGGCAAACTGGGCGGACAGGCGCAGGTCCTAGGCGTGGGTGGAACGTGGAAGGATTTGACCGAAAATGTGAACTTCATGGCCAGCAATCTTACTGGCCAAGTACGTAACATCGCCGAGGTGGCAACGGCGATTGCAAATGGGGACCTCTCCCGCAAGATCACGGTGGATGTGCGTGGCGAGATTCTCCAGCTGAAAGAGACGCTGAACACGATGGTCGATCAGCTGAACCGCTTCGCCGGCGAAGTCACGCGCGTGGCACGCGAAGTCGGAACTGAAGGCCGGCTCGGCGGGCAGGCCAACGTACCCGGGGTCGCCGGCACATGGAAGGATTTGACGGACTCGGTCAACTCCATGGCGGGGAACCTTACCGGGCAAGTGCGCAATATCGCCGAGGTCACGACGGCGGTGGCGCGCGGCGATCTCTCGCGAAAGATTACCGTCGACGTGAAAGGCGAGATCCTTGAGTTGAAGAACACCATCAACACGATGGTGGATCAGCTGAACGCCTTCGCGGGCGAAGTAACCCGCGTCGCGCGCGAAGTGGGAACCGAAGGCAAGCTGGGTGGGCAGGCGCAGGTATCGGGCGTCGCGGGAACATGGAAAGACCTTACCGATTCGGTCAACTTCATGGCTGGCAACCTGACAGCGCAGGTGCGCAACATCGCCGAGGTCGCAACCGCCGTCGCGCGAGGCGACCTATCCCGCAAGATCACAGTCGATGTGCGTGGCGAGATCCTCGAACTGAAGGATACGCTAAATACTATGGTGGATCAGCTTCGCTCCTTTGCCGGAGAGGTAACCCGGGTAGCACGCGAGGTTGGCACCGACGGCAAACTGGGCGGCCAGGCTCAGGTACCTGGTGTCGCCGGAACGTGGAAGGACCTTACTGATAACGTCAACTTTATGGCTGGCAACCTGACGGCGCAAGTCCGCAATATCGCCGAAGTTGCGACCGCTATCGCCAGCGGCGATCTTTCGAAGAAGATAACGGTGAACGTGAGCGGTGAAATTCTTCTGCTCAAAGAAACCATCAACACAATGGTAGACCAGCTGAACGCGTTCGCCGGTGAAGTAACCCGCGTGGCTCGCGAGGTAGGTACCGAAGGGAGACTCGGAGGACAGGCGAACGTCCCCGGTGTGGCCGGAACCTGGAAGGACCTTACGGACTCGGTTAACTCCATGGCGGGAAATCTGACGGGACAGGTCCGTAATATCGCCGAAGTCACGACGGCTGTGGCACGAGGAGACTTGTCTCGCAAGATCACCGTCGACGTGAAGGGAGAGATCCTGGAGTTAAAGAACACCATCAATACGATGGTGGACCAACTGAACGCGTTTGCCGCAGAGGTAACCCGCGTGGCCCGAGAAGTGGGCACGGAAGGAAAGCTTGGTGGACAGGCGCAGGTGCCCGACGTTGCCGGAACCTGGAAGGACCTTACCGACAACGTCAACGTGATGGCAGTGAATCTCACGGAACAGGTGCGAGGCATTGTCAAAGTGGTGACCGCTGTGGCCAACGGCGAACTCACCCAAAAGCTGACGGTGAATGCGAAGGGCGAGGTGGCGGCTCTGGCAGAGACCATCAATAATATGACCAACACGCTGGCCACCTTTGCCGACCAGGTGACGACGGTCGCCCGCGAGGTTGGCGTGGAAGGGCGCCTTGGCGGCCAGGCGAACGTACCCGGCGCAGCGGGAACGTGGAAGGATCTCACGGGCAACGTGAATCTTCTAGCTGACAACCTGACCAATCAGGTGCGTGCGATTGCCGAAGTGGCCACTGCCGTCACCAAGGGAGACTTGACCCGGTCGATCCAGGTGGATGCCAGCGGGGAAGTGGCCGAGTTGAAAGACAACATCAATACGATGATTGACAATCTGCGCCTGACCACCGATCGCAATACGGAACAGGACTGGCTTAAGACGAATCTCGCCCGGTTCACAGGCATGCTGCAGGGCCAGCGCGAACTGACGACGGTCGGACGTCTCCTGCTTTCGGAACTTGCGCCCTTGGTTAATGCGCAGCAAGGGGTTCTGTACCAGATGGAGGCGGAGATGCCTGGCAGCATGACCCTTCTATCTTCCTTCGCGGACTCGACTGAGGGCCACCATGAGACGGTGAAGTTGGGCGAAGGCCTAGTAGGGCAGTGCGCATTGGAGAAACGCCGCATGTTGATCTCGGATCTGCCGAAAGACACGATTCCGGTTCGTTCCGGGTTGTTCAAAGCGGTTCCACGAAACGTCATTGTTTTGCCGATTCTCTTCGAAGATCGCGTCAAGGCGGTCATCGAGCTGGCCAGTCTGAACGCATTCACTGCCTCGCACCTCGCCTTCTTGGAGCAGTTGACTTCGAGCATCGGCATTGTGCTAAACAGCATTGAAGCCACCATGCAGACCGAAGGCCTGCTGAAGCAGTCGCAGCAGCTGGCGGTCGAGTTGCAGACGCAGCAGAAGGAACTGCAACAGACCAACGAGCAGCTTGCCCAGAAGGCGAAACAGCTGGCCGAGCAAAATGCCGAGGTAGAACGCAAAAACCAGGAGATCGAACAAGCTCGCGGCGCCCTAGAAGAGAAGGCAAAAGAGCTTGCCCTGACTTCGAAGTACAAGTCGGAGTTCCTGGCCAATATGTCGCACGAGCTGCGTACGCCACTTAACAGTATTCTCGTTCTGGGCCAACAGCTTGCCGACAACCCCGACGCCAATCTGACTCCCAAACAGGTTGAGTTTGCTCGTACCATTCACGGCGCGGGAACTGATCTTCTCAACCTCATCAGCGATATTCTGGACTTATCCAAGATCGAGTCCGGTACCGTCTCGGTCGAAGCTGAGGAAGTATTCTTCGGCAGCCTGATTGAAATGGTGGCGCGTCCCTTCCGGCACGAGGCGGAGAATCGCAGGCTCGCCTTCGAGGTGGACACCGATGCGCACCTTTCGCGGAGCTTGGTGACGGACTCCAAGCGCCTTCAGCAGGTGCTGAAGAATCTCCTGTCAAACGCGTTCAAGTTCACGGAACAGGGGGGCGTTCGCCTTTCCGTGGCGGCGGTCGCCAGTGGATGGACGGCGCGCCATCCCATCCTCAGCGGAGCGGCCTCTGTGGTAGCCTTCGAGGTATCCGATAGCGGTATCGGCATTCCCGGGGACAAGCAACGAATTATCTTCGAGGCCTTCCAACAGGCGGACGCCGGCACCAGCCGTAAGTACGGCGGCACCGGCCTCGGTCTCGCCATTAGCCGCGAACTGGCCAGCCTTCTCGGTGGGGAGATTCAACTGAGGAGCACACCGGGTAAGGGCAGCACCTTCACTCTTTATCTGCCGCAGACCTATGTCGGTCCAGCTACGCAAACTGCCAGCACCAACAATCTTCCGCACCACGGGCCGCGCCTCGAGCTTCCTGTCTCGGTGATGACTGTCATCGACTCGCCGGTCGAGGTGCTTGCGGATGACCGCAACAACATCCAGCCGGGAGATGCCGTGCTGTTGATTGTTGAAGACGATGTTCACTATTCGCGTGTTCTTTGCGACCTGTCGCGAGAGAAGGGCTTCAAAGTATTGATGGCGCTTCGAGGCGCCGAGGCCCTCGCGCTGGCGCGCGAGTTTCACCCCACCGCCGTGTCACTTGATGTCTCACTTCCCGACATGCTCGGCTGGACCGTCTTGAACCACCTGAAGCAGGATCCCGCGACGCGCCATATTCCGGTGCAGATGTTGACGATGGACGAGGACTGGCACCATGGCCTGTCGCATGGAGCCTTCGCGTTTGTTACCAAGCCGACAACCAGCGAAGGCTTGAGTGCCGCGATCACTCGGATACGCGAGTACTCGCGTCCTCGCCGCAAGCGTCTTCTTGTGGTCGAGGATGAACCCACACAACAGCTCAGCATCGAGACCTTGCTGGGTCATGATGACATCGACATATCGGTTGTCTCCACTGGGTCCGAAGCTCTCGCGGCGGTGAGCGAAGAGCAGTTTGACTGCGCAGTTCTCGACCTCCGCCTGCCCGATATGACGGGTTTTGAATTGCTGGAACAACTGGGCCAAACCAAGGCCGGAAGCGAGTTGCCCGTCGTTGTCTTCACCGGGAAGGACCTATCCCCGGAGGAAGACTCACGGCTCCACATGTTGGCGCGCAGCGTGATCGTAAAGGATGTGGAATCGCCGGAGCGCCTGCTCGACGAAACTGCGCTCTTCCTTCACCGGGTCATCTCTGACCTGCCCGAGGAAAAGCGGAATATGCTTGATCGACTGCACCGTTCTGACGAAGCTTTGGTTGGCAGAAAAGTCTTGATTGTCGATGACGACGTGCGCAACATCTTCGCTCTCAGCAGTGTGCTGGAGCGTCGCGGCATGAGCGTCCTGACGGCTGGAACGGGGCGTGAAGCCATTGCGACTGTGGAATCGACCACCGATCTGTCCATAGTTCTGATGGACATTATGATGCCGGAGATGGATGGATACGAGACGATGCAGGTCATCCGGCAGAATCCCCTTTTCCGCCGGCTTCCCATCATTGCCTTGACGGCGAAAGCGATGAAAGGTGATCGCGAAAAGTGCCTCGAAGCGGGCGCCTCGGAGTACCTAGCGAAGCCGGTAAACACCGAGCAACTCCTGTCGGCCTGCCGTATGTGGCTTCACCGATAACTTGCAACCGCTCTGTGGTCGTTAAGCAAGGTAGGCTTCTGGTATGCAATTCTAAAACGGACAAATAAAAACAATGAACGATGGCGACCAGGCAAACATACTCATGGTGGACGATCAGCCGGGCAAGCTGATGAGCTACGAGGTCATCCTCAAAGAATTAAATGAAAACTTGATTCAAGCGCGATCTGCGCGGGAGGCGCTTGATCAGCTTTTGCATAAGGACATCGCAGTTGTGCTAATGGACGTAAGCATGCCGGAGATCGATGGATTCGAACTGGCCGACATGATGCGTCAGCATCCTAGGTTTCAGAAGACGGCGATTATCTTTATCTCCGCCGTTCACCTGACCGATCTCGACCGCATCAGGGGATACAAGAGCGGCGCCGTCGATTACATCTCGGTTCCCGTCATTCCGGAGTTGCTCCGCGCCAAGGTGAGCGTCTTTGCTGAACTACATCGCAAGAATCGCCAACTCGAACGTCTCAATCGCGAACTGGAAGAGCGGGTCCAGGAGCGGACCGAGCAGCTGCATGAGAGCGAACTCCAATTCCGCACCCTGGCGAATTCCATTCCGCAGCTCGCCTGGATGGCCGATGCCCAAGGTTCCATCTTCTGGTACAACCAGCGCTGGTACGACTTCATCGGCACCTCGTCCGGAGAGATGCCGATGTGGGGATGGCGGAATGTCCAGCATCCAGACTATGCGGACCGTGTCATTGAACGGCTGGAGAGCGCCCGGAGGGCCGAAGAGGCATGGGAAGACACCTTTCCTTTATTGAGCAAAGAAGGAGAGTTTCGCTGGTTTCTTGCTCGCGCTGTACCGATCCGCGACTCTCAGGAGAACTTGGTGCGATGGTTTGGCACCGGTACAGATATAAGCGGCCAGATCGCGGCCGAGGAGCAGATTCGCAATCTCAATGGCCAACTACAGGAACGCGTAGCAGAGCTTGAGGCGATCATGCAGGTGCTGCCCGTTGGCGTCGCGGTCTCGCAGGATCCGGAGAGTACCGTGGTCACAGCGAATATGGCGCTGAGCGATCTGCTGGGTGTAAGCCCGGGCGAGAACATTGCCACGCGCATCGATCCTGCCAGCACGGATGCTTTTGCGATGTACAACGAAGGCCGCCGCCTCGAAAGCGCTGACCATCCACTGCTCAAGTGTGCAAGAACTGGGCAACAGTCTGCGACTTTTGAGCTTGAGATTAAGCGGCCGAATGGAGAACTCATCTACCTGCAATCCAGCGCGAGCCCTCTGTTGAATCAAGATGGCAATGCGCGGGGAGCGGTTGGCGCGTTCATCAACGTGACCGATCGGAAGCGTCTTGAAGATCTACTCCGGGAGCGGGCGGATCTGCTCGAACTGGCGACAGAGGCGATCATTGTGCGAGACATGAACGGAGTTCTTCTCTTCTGGAACTCGGGCGCAGAGGCACTTTATGGCTGGCCACGCGAGGAGATTCTGGGCAAATCGATCCACCAGGTGCTGCATACAAGATTCCCAAAGGGATTTACCGAGGTCGAGAACGCACTCGCACAGACCGGGAAATGGAACGGAAACCTTACCCAGTTTACCCGGGATGGCCAGGAAGTAACGGTTGCGTGCCGCAAGGCGCTCAAGGCCGGCGGTAACGCAATCCTTGAGATTAACCGGGACATTACCGCTCAACTGAAAGCCGAAGATGCCTTGCGCAAAACCGAGAGGTTGGCGGCGATGGGACGGGTAGCCGGCATCATCGCGCACGAGATCAACAATCCCCTTGAGGCGATTACGAGCGCGTTTTACCTGCTTCGCGACCACCCTTCTCTCGACGAAGAAGCTCGTTATTTTGCCAAGCTGGGCGAGGAAGAACTTCTTCGTGTCGCTCACATTACGCGGCAAACGCTCGGCTTCTATCGGGAATCAAAACACCCCGTTGAAGTTTCACTCTCTGCGCTTCTCGACGAGATTCTGGAGTTGCAAACGCGTCGCATGGAGTTCGACAATATAACCCTGAACAAGCTGTACCGCAGCAGAGGGACTATCTGGGGTTTTCCGGTTGAACTGAAGCAGGTGTTTCTAAATCTCATTGGGAACGCAGTCCAGGCCATGCCGGACGGCGGCACGCTTCGCCTGCACGTCTTCGAATGTTCACGGCATGGCCATCGGCGTCCCGAGGTCTGCATCTCCATTTGCGACACCGGTACCGGCATTGATCCGGAACAGGGAAAACATCTATTCGAGCCTTTTTTCACAACGAAATCAACGAAGGGTACTGGACTGGGTCTCTGGATTAGCAAAGGCATTGTTCAGAAATACGGAGGGACCATTCGCTTCCGCAGCACGTCGGTTACCGGGAGGAATATTACCTGCTTTCAAGTGAGGCTGCCTGACACAAACGTTCAAGGAGCGGAAGTCCACGAAGTAGCCCCGCCGGACGCAGTAGAAGTTGCAGGGGGCTCCAATGGACGCCAATAACATCACGATTCTCTGCGTGGACGATGAGGAGATTCCCCGAACCCTGCGAAAACTGATACTGCAAAAGCAAGGGTATCGAGTGGTTGCAGCGGCCTCGGGAGCGGAAGCACTGGGGGTGCTTGATGGGGTGGACATTAATCTTGTTCTTTCTGATCAAATGATGCCCGGCATGACCGGGACGGAACTCACAAAATTCGTCAAGGCCATGCGGCCCACAATGCCCGTAATCCTTATTTCCGGAGTCAACGAAATCCCGGCGGATGCCGGCTATGCCGACAGATTTATTAGCAAAGTAGGAGGGCCGGAACTCCTTTTCAAGACGGTTGCCGAAGTTCTGGCCGAATATGGCATATCGACTACCTGAATTAGATATACGGATTGCGACCGTTACATCGGTCGATAGATGAACTGTGTTTTCGAAGTGCCTTTGTCGTGCCTAAGAGGTTGTAGCTTGGATCGTAATGTGGAGTAATTATTTGAGCGCTATGTGGGGTAAGCGGGAACTTTGCGCTCAGTCAGACATGTCCGATGATCAGGTTGTCTCGTGCGGCCGCGACAATCTCCTTTGAGACCTTATCGAGCTGATTGACCCTCAAGATCCGTTCGATCTGAGTCAGAAGGCGGGTCAGTAGTCGGAAGTTCTCGTCGCTCATTCGGATTAAACTGGCGATTACGTCGGTAGCTTGGTTAAGTAGAGTGGCGCAAGTCGTTGGGCGCTATGTGGCGTGGATGGGGTCTGCCGCGCGGCGCCTGGTTCGCTGCGATCTAACTTCATTCAAGGAACATCTCGCAATTGCCTCATTCGAAGTGGCAAATAAAGCCTTGTGCCTCTCGTAGCAGTAACTGAGTGGCCGACCTGAGTCATCTCTTACGCCACTTATTTCCCAAATTTACACACCAAATAAGTCTCTACGCAAAAGCTTGTGGCAATCGATATCTTCTTGGATGACATTGAAGTCACCGCCTATCGGGATCAGAGGATCTTTCTTTTCCCAAATCTCTAGCTTCCGATGAAGCCCGATCCAAATGACGGACAACGAACCAAGTTCATGAGTGGGGAGAGGGGGAGTTGCATCACTCATCGAGGGGCTCCGTGGAGGAAGAACAGCTTTCAAGCATCAGCGGTGATTGAAGACGTGATCTACGGATGAGGAAGGCGGCTCGGTACAGATCGCAGAGAGCACAAAATTCGGGTTTCTACCGAAATACTGGGCGGACGCACGCGGGGGTAGCAATCGAATCACTCACTTGGAAACAGAAGTATCTCAGCGGTGTTTCCACTTGATCTTGCATCATAGAAGTCAGGAAGTATCGTGGGGGACATTATGGTTTCAGAGAAACGAGTCGAAACGCACAGTACGTTCAGCAAACTAATCGTCTACGCGACCGTAATTTCTGGGTTTGTGGCGGCTTTTCTCATGTACAAGCGTGGAGAATCACTGGTTGCAATAGCGAGACAGACCGTGACAAACCCGGTTGCCTCACCGGTTTCAGAAGTCAAAAACGTAGTCTAGTGCGATTTTTTTGGCCGAGTGGAGGAGTGTGAGATGTGCGAAATCGAGAAAGAGGTGTCAATACTATGTCGCTACTTACGAGATTGGGCACGCTGTTCGCCGCATCCATCGCAACTCTTGGCCTCTCAGGTTGTCTGGTGGCTGGATACTCGAGTGGCGGAGGGTGGTTCATTTGGCCAGGTTCGCTGGGACTTCTCGTAATTGTCTTGGTTATAGTCCTTCTGATGAGACGTCGGTAGTAGCCGCTAATAACAAGAGAGGGCGAAAGCCGATGCAACGTTGAAGGGCAAGATTGCTTCTCACACGATGATGTACAACGATTGGCATTCCGCCTTGGGAGATCACATGACAAGAACAACTCAAATAGTATGTTGCGCTGTGCTGAGTTTCGCATCCAGTTTGATGCCGAGTAAAGCAACCGCGCAGAGTGAGGACGACAAGAAGTTTCTGGCCGTCGCTGCGCAATCCGATCAAAACGAGATCGCATTGAGCAAATTGGCGGAGCAAAAGGCCACGAATCCGGCTGTGAAGGCTTTTGCTGAGAAGATGGTTACCGAGCATACGCAGATGACGGCGAGCATGAAGCCGTTTGTCGACGCATGGGGTTTAACACCGCCAACCGGCCCAGACGCCGATCATCAGAAAGAGTTGGATAAGCTGTCTGGGCTCTCGGGCAACGATTTTGATAAGGCATACATGAAGGATATGGTCTCCGATCACTCTAAAGCGCTGAGCGAATTCACTAAAGAGGCTAAGGACACAAAGGACGCTAAATTTCGTGCTGCAGTACTCAAGGGGAAAACCGCCGTGGCCGCGCATAAAAACATGGCTTACGATCTCGAAAAGAAACTTTAACTTCTGAACGTTCTCTTCGAAATTACCCAAATGCCCACCCGAAACAGGGAGGCATTTCTTAATGGCGCTTCCCGTCCCCGGCTGCGCCTTTTCGTGGGGGATGACAAACTCGAGATCGCAAAAATGCTCACCATCGCGTTGCAGATGAACCTGTTCGACGCTTTCGCTTAGACGGATTCGCATGAGGCGATGGAGGCAGCAAAAGCCGTTCCCTGGCCGCACTACATCATTTCCGGTTTGACTGGTATCGAGCTAGCTATTCAGCTTCGGAACTGAAATCCCGATTTGTAAAGTTTCTCCTCTCCTCGGGCGACATCGGCGCGCCCGGCATTTATCGAAGAGGCTTAGGCCTAGGGGCATTCCTTCAACCTAATGGAGAAGCCGATTCATCCCACCAAATTGGTTGAAGCAATCCAAAATTTCTGAGGCAACGAGATGATTGAAGCGGTACTCTCCGACATTGACGGAACACTTGTTCAGAGCAACTGGCTCCACGCAGCGGCATGGCAAGATGCTTTTTCCGTCGCGGGCATCGACTTGGAGGTTGAGGAGGTCCAACGTCAAATAGGAAAAGGTGGAGATGAGTTGATACCTGTCTTCGTGCCGTGGTGGAAAAGGATGGCAATCGAAGAGCCGTTGAAGAAATATCGTCAGTTCGTCTTTCGCACGGACTATCTTCACCGGGTCGAGCCCTTTCCCAAGGTTCGCGAGCTCTTCCTTCGAATGAGGGAAAGCGGAATCAAGATTTCGCTAGCCTCCTCGGCAAACGAGGAGGAGTTGAAGGCCTACAAAAAGATAGCCAACATCGATGATCTTGTCGAAAAGAGTGGGTCTGCCGATGATGTAAAGCGTTCAAAACCGCATCCCGATATCTTCGAGGCGACACTGAAAAAACTAGGTTTGTCTCATCAACAGGTTTTAGCGCTAGGCGACACCCCTTATGATGCGGAGGCCGCAGGCAAAGCTGGAATTTGGACCGTCGGAGTTACTACCGGAGGGTGGAACAAGAAGGAGCTACTGGCGGCGGGATGCATCGAAGTTTACACGGATGTTGCTGACCTCTTAGAACATTTTGAACGGAGCGCATTTCTAACGATCTGATTTGATTCTTTGGTCAGGCTAATGTCGACCCAACCCGCTTGGAGAGCGCATCAAGCACCAGAAAACCGGCGGTCGGATCAAAATTGCGCCGCACCGAGAGATTGGGGATGTACTTCCGCGCATCGTCAAAGCAGATGTCGTGTGCATAAAAGGAGACCTAGTTCTCATAGGCTTCGAGGAGAGAGCGCACCCGAATCCCAAAAACTCCGCGTAATAGGATATTGGCGTCCAACCGTTTCATCCGCCATTCGGACATATAGCAGGTACTTTGTCAGGATCGTTGCGGTCCCGTTCAATCAGAAAGAGCGGATTGACTAATGCCTCGGCTGAAAGCAATAGAAAACCCCGACTGGAATCGGGGGCGTTTGAAAATGTCTTCTCGGATAACACTCCGGTCATTATACCTTTCTGATCCGCGAATCAATCGAGGGGATGACGAACCGCGAGCTAGTTATTTTGCACGAAATAGCTTGCAACCTCGAATCCTGAAAATCTGGTGACCAAACTCCATGTGGCAGAAATGCATCATATGGCTGGGTCTTTTCATCAGTGCAACCCAATTGGAGTAATGTTTTGGAGATCGGACTCAATAATTGTCTGCCTGATCCGTCCGGCGAAACCTCTTTCGATTCTCGTTCACATTTTGCTGCCTTGGTAAACGGCTCAAATGACCCAATGCTTAGTAAGGATCTGACGGGTAAAATTCTAAGCTGGAACCGTGCAGCGACTCAAGTATTCGGATATGAACCTAACGAGATCATCGGTCAATCCATCTTGCGGCTTATACCCCCCGATTCACATCATGCCGAGCATGAACTTCTCAGGAAATTGAGGACCGCAGAGGCGATCGACCCTTATGAGGCCAATTGGCTCCGAAAGGACGGACGAGACATACCAGTCCTGGTCACGGTCTATCCGGTAACAGATAAGACTGGTCAGGTGACTGGAGCTTCAAAGCTCGTCTGCGATTTGACCGAGCAAAAAGAAGCTGATGAAACCCGGTTCAGGCTCGCTGCCATTGTGGATTCGGCCGATGACGCGATCATCAGCAAAAACCTGAATAGCATCATCAAGAGCTGGAATGAGGGAGCTCGCCGAATGTTCGAATACACCGCCGACGAAATTGTCGGCAAATCTATCCTGCTACTCATTCCGGAAGAGCTGCATTACGAAGAGGATGAGATTCTGCGCAAACTCCGAGCCGGAGAACGCGTCGATCATTATGAGACTCGGCGCAGAAAGAAGAGCGGTGAAATCTTCGACGTTTCAGTAACGATCTCTCCAGTCAAGGACGAGAGCGGGCGAGTTATAGGGGCTTCTAAAATTGCTCGAGACATTTCGGATCGCAAACGAATCGAAAGGATGTTGATGCAGTCGGAAAAGCTTGCCGCCACAGGCCGTATGGCTGCTACGATCGCGCACGAGATCAACAATCCACTTGAATCCGTGATGAACCTGGTCTTTCTGGCAAGGCAACATAGCGCGTCTTCGGGAAAAGCACATCAATATCTGCTGACCGCGGAAGAGGAATTGGAACGCGTCTCGCATATCGCTCGCCAGACCTTGGGCTATTACAAAGATACGGGCACGCCTCGAGAGATTTATCTCCATGATGTTATTGAGAACGTGCTCACTGTATACAACTCGAGGCTGACTTCTACAGGTATAGCGGTAGACCTGCAATTCAATGACCTCCAGAAACTCGTCGCTAGCAAAGGCGAGATGCTTCAGGTCTTTTCCAATGTCGTCGCAAATGCCATCGATGCCATGCATCAAGGCGGGTCACTGAAAATTTCGACCCGCCAGCTGATTGGCGCATCGGAGGACGGGATTCAGACTGTAATCCGGGACAATGGGACGGGGATTAAGCAAGAACATCTTGAAAGAATCTTCGAGCCGTTTTTCACTACCAAGGGCGATGTCGGAACAGGAATCGGGCTTTGGGTTGCCAAGCAGCTTGTTGAAAAACGCGGGGGCCAGATCTCTGTCGCGAGTAGTACCGAACAAGGAAATAGTGGAACTTCAATCACGATCTTCATTCCCTATACGATTCCCGTCTCCCATCTTGGCGCAGCACACGTTTGAAACCACAGGACCAGGCCGAAATTATGTTCGAAATGCCATCAGGCTCCATTTACGCAGCAGACAAAATTTTCCGAAATCAGATTGAGCATCGTCTTTCTGAAGCCGACTCTAGGCAGCCTCAACAAAAGCTTCCGAAAGTCCTTGTCGTCGATGATGAACGCCGCATCGCCGATACTTTGGCCGAAATTCTCGAAATGTCTGGTTTTCAGGTCGCGACCGCCTATGACGGTTGGGAAGCTCTGGAGGCTGTGGCTCGGTTTCATCCCGACTATCTGCTCTCTGACGTGCTCATGCCGCGAATGAATGGGGTTGAGCTTGCGATCGCGATCCAGAAGATGTTCCCGTGCGCCAGAATCCTGCTTTTCTCTGGTCAAGCAGGCATTTCGGAAATATTGCTCGAAGGCCAGAAGCAGGGATTTGAATTCGAACTGATGGCGAAACCCGTTCATCCCCTTAAGCTCATAGAGAGGCTCAAAGGCGAGTAATCCGAGTGACTGTTTCCAAGGAAAGACAGTGATTTGTGATTCGCAGACTGAACGCGTCGCAAGTTGGCCATCTTAATCATTGACGTTAAGCCAAGCGCCTCAAAGTAGTAAAGTCTTCTCGAGAAAACCGGAGAAACGGTTCGGTTTCATATATTAATCTACGAAATAATGGATGATGATGTTCAAAAACTTGCCGATCTGTTTCAGAAATTGATGAAGATGTTGGTGGACAGCCCAGATAATCTGAAATTGACAGTCATTCCTGAGAGTTCAGGTGTACTTTTTCGTGTCGCGGTGGCCGAAGGTGAGTCGGAATGCTTATCGGGAAGGATGGCCGCATTGCACGGGCACTTCGCGTTCTGTTGTTGGCATTCGGAAGGAAGGCAAAGAAGCAGATCAATCTGGACATCGCGGGAACGCAGCGGAAGATAGAAAAATCGACCGCATGAGAATTTTTATAAATTGTGCGTCTCACAACTATCTAGACGAGTCTTAACAAGAAGTGCGAACAAGCGAGGCCGATCTGCCTTGGTTGGTTTGTCAGCGTGTGGACACCGAAGCCCCCATCATCAGTCCTCTGGTCAGGATTGGTGATTGGGGCTTTTGTTGTTTTCAAACCCGATGCAATTGGGAGGCTGGTAGCACGGGGGATGTGACATACAACTCCTGCGCATCAGCCCAACCGCGATGCCATGCCAGGGTTTGAGATGCAGTGTTGAAATCGCCGCGCATGGCTGCCTGGAATCCTGCGTGGTACTCTGCGAGGTCGATCTCGGCTTGCCTTTGCGCGTTGAAGGGTTCAGGGGAGGTTTTCGGGAGAGTCATTCATTTACCTTGATTTGATTTAGGACATCTGGCCCCTTTGGGACAAATATAAAGTCCCGTCACGTCTTATCTATAAGAGTCGTGACGGGGGCTCTTTTGTTGTCTAAGCGACAGATAAAAGACGGTAAACAATTGCTGCTTGTCTACCGTGGTAAACACCAGCCCCCGACATACGCCGCCTTCCCGGAAAATAATCATTGGCCGCTTAAATATGGCAGTGCTATGCTGACCACGCCCTCCCCACTTCAAAGGGGCACTATGAATATCGGTGAAGGCCGTTTTTCGTATCGTCGGAATGAACATGGCACCTACGACTCGATCTGCATGCGCTGTTTCCGTACGGTCGCCAGGCGTTACACCGAAAACGATCTGAGAGAAGACGAGAGAGCGCATATTTGCGAGTATTGGCTCATTCCCTCCTCGAACGGCGACAACAGCCAGAACGTCTAGGTTTTGGTGGGGATCACGCCGCAATCCAAACAGCTGCGGCAGTCTCGGTTGCGCAACTAGGCGATCGCGCCCATAGACACTTCAGTATGGCTAGTTGAGAGTAGCATTGCTGGCATGTGCGCATGTGAGGTGAAACATAAACTCGAACACGATGTAGCGTGTGCGGAAGACAACCTTCGGTACGCGGTGCTTGACCCGAAAGGTCGTCCCAAAAAGCATTCACCAAGATCCGAACCGCGAAAGATCTATTGATCCTTCACAAGGATACCTGCAGACTGGGTAGGTGCTAATAACCCCTTGCCGGAACCAAACCTTGCAGGAAGCCACGCTAAGCCGCCGTCGGATCAACGAAACAAAGATGAATGATTCGCTTGATACGTTACCTCTTATCTGAGATCGGGAAGCTTCACGGTTAGGGGAATTATCCTGTTCCTGTCAGTCCGCTCGAAAGCATGAACAACACGGTTGCGACCAGCAGACTTAGCCCTGTAAAGAGCTTCATCTGCAATTGCTATAAGGCTGTGCGCACATTCCTCCCAGCCGAACGTAGTAGCTACCCCGATACTGACGGTGGGAGAAATCACTGCAACATCGCCACAAGTTACTGTTGTTATCTCGACGAGAGAACGGATCCGTTGCGCTACAACCTGAGCCGCGGAGGAATCTGTGCGGGGGAGGATGACCAGAAACTCCTCCCCGCCAAAACGCCCTACGAGCCTAGGATCGGGCACAGAGTCTGCAATAAGGCTCCCAAAGCTCTTGAGAATGACGTCGCCTGCGGGATGCCCGTAGGTGTCGTTAAGGCGTTTGAAATTATCGAGATCGAGAATGAGAATCGACAGGAACTGCTGGTCGTGATGAGCGCGATCACATTCCCTTTCCAGCAGCGCCATAATTTGGCGACGGTTACAAAGGTCGGTGACAGGGTCAATCGTAGCGGCATGTTCGAGAGAGTCTATCCGTGACGCGTCAAGCGTTGTGAGGTAGCACAAATGACAAACGACGACACTGAAAACGGATGCGCCGAGCAAGATCAGAGTGACGAGCCAGTCTTCTCTGTGATCTGGACCTTCGGTTGCATTGATTCGGAGAAAGACCAAAGTGCCGACGATTGACAGCACAATAAGACTTCCAAGCCCGATCCAAACCGTTCTCAGAGGCCGTCCGGTGATCATCGTATGGATGCGTTGGATGGGGAACAGGGCGGAAAAAAACAAACCAACTGTAAGCAATAACGTAAGTTGTAGACCTAGGTTTAGCATCGAAACAAGACCGATCTTGAGGTCGAAAAGTTTTGTATCTCTGAGGACGCGTCAGATGTATGTTCCTCAATTTCTGAGATGCAATAAGAAACTCAGCCGCCACGCCCCGGCTTGAAACTCCGTATTTTTTCTGCCTGACCAAGGCGTCCGTCGAGTGGCAAACATACTTCGACCAACAAGCTGAGATCGCCAAATTTAAACTCGAAGGATGACTTGGCCTTTCTGGTTCAACGTGACCAATCGACCTAATCGACAGTCAGCGAACCTCACAGATCAAACGTACAGATTCTTGCGAATCCATGAAAACACTAGGATTCAGAGGAATGGAGAAGTCCCGGAGGGGACTTAAAATCCGCAGACACTTATCAGGTCACGGTCGAAGCACGGTGCATTCCCAGCGGAGGCCGCCAGGAGATGGCACACTACCCTACTGGACCAAGAAATCCCGGCTCGCAGCGGCGGCATCCTATCCGTCAGACCGAAAGTGGGGAGAAACGCCATCATGGACGCTACCACTAGAACAGTACCGAAGACGCCACCTGAATCTGATCCTAGTAAGCAGAATCAAAAGATGCCTGCCGGTGAAATCTCCCCAGGTCCAGAAGACTTTGAAGACATTCGCCCAAGGGATGACGGGACGCTCCAAACAATCGACACGGAGGCTCCTGACCTCACTGGGAACTAACTGCAAGCTGAGAATGGCACGAGAGTGTTCGATGAGAGCGAATGTCCGACAGAAAGCCCCCATTTCTGGGGCAGCATCTCACTCAATGGGGGTTCCCCGATGACCGCAGACTTTCAACCAGAGACAGAGAAGGCCACCGATTCCCACGGTGACGTTCAACCTTCGACCAATAAGGGTGGCAAGCTCGAAGACAGGATTGGTGAGGAAAAGGACGAGGGAATGGCGAACGAAAGTGGCTTAGAAGACTGGTCAACGGAACGAAGGAGATCGATCTAATAAACGAGAGAGCCCCTAGTGAAGAGTTCGAAGGTAGGTCAATATCCAGAGCGAGTGGCGCGCTTCGGACAGGAGTTGCCCCACCGCAAATCCCTCCGGGCGAAATGTCGATAGGCACATCCGCTTTGAAATGCCGACGACAGAGGCCATAGCATGGCGCCGGAGATTGATTCGCGCTTTGAAGGCCGCTGATAAGAACGGGAAGCTGCGCCACCTCACAGATCAACTTGCTGGAGCCGGGAAGTGTTCAGGTCGTTCGTGACCACCAGTTGATTGTGAATCTAGTAGCGAAACTCTGCTCCTCGTTTCCAAATCCACCGAAGGTCGAGGGGCGAACCCGTCCATCCCTAACTGACGGGGGCAAGGATCGGACAACTGTAGGTCTTAATGGGAAAGGGCTACAGTGCCCGTCCCAGCCCAGTATGCGATTTCCGTCGTTTCTCCGAGGGCTGACCTGCGCCTTGTTTGGACTGGTGCCGGAAGCCCTCTTTGGGTCTTGGAAGGACCCGTAGCGTTCGCAGGAGCGCATCAGTGAGCCGTGTACGAACGAGACCTTTTATTCATTCGTTTCTGACATTCGTCGGGGATTACGGTTTAGGGTGCTGTCAACCCACAAGGCCCATCTCGACTGTAGCGGATACTGTAGCGGGTGCCGGATTAGATGGGCTTGCACAGGGGATAGGGAAGACGCTCAAAATGCCCCTAAATACTGCCTAGTACAAGCCGAGCCAAATCCAACCAAATTGCAAGTCTGAGATTATGAGTCCCCTGCCATCACCGCTGAGCTAGTGACATGATTTTCCGACAGCAATATCTGCTTCAGCACCTATTTTCGAGAGGCCGCGAATGTCTGTGAGCTTCGGAGACAACACTAAACATTCACGGGGTCGACGTGAGTGTGAGCATCTTTCGCCGTCATGAGGTGCGTGCGGAGCGGAGCGCTAGTAGCTGAGGCATTCTGATCAGGCCAGTCGGCCACGAATCGGTATGACCTTGACCCCGCGTTGTGTAAGTTCGAGGAAGTCTGCCCAATCCTGCATCATCTTGGCACGAGGCTGTAAATACAAAGCGTGATTGTACGCAGCGCTCACAGCATTGCGAGGAGAATGGGCGAGCTGTAGCTCGATGTGCTCGTGGGCGTATCCTCGTTCGTGTAATAGGGTGGACGCCAAACCGCGAAACCCGTGTCCAGTCATCTTCCCCTTGTAGCCCATACGCTCCAGCGCCTTGAGGATAGTGTTATTGCTGATCGGCTTCGTTGAGTTCCTATCTCCTGGGAAGAGCCACTCGCTATTACCTGATAACATCCGCAGCATTTCCAATAGCTCAATGACCTGGTTTGCGAGAGGCACGATATGAGGTGTGCACATCTTCATCCTGCTAGCGGGTATGTCCCAGCGCCCTGCTTCTAGATCAAATTCAGCCCACTTCGCACCGATAAGTTCGCTTGTCCGAACGAAAGTCAAGGCCATCAGCTTCATTGCAAGCCTGGTGATATGTTTTCCCTGATAGACCTCGATACTCTTCAATAAATCGGAAAGTTCTTTGCTGTCGATTCGGGCGTAGTTGATTTTGCGGGTGGGTCTGAGGATGTCGCTTGGACGAATCTCTACGGCGGGATTACGTCGGGCGTACCCGTGCGCGATTGCATACCGAAAGATCTGCCCTGTGGTTTCTAGGGCGCGCTTTGCTATGTCCCGGGCGCCTCGTTCCTCAATGGCCTTAGTCATCGCCACCAACTCGGGAGCTTCGATTTCCGCGATGGGACGAGCACCCAGGCAGGGGAGAATGTCAGCAGTTATACGACGCCGGACGTAATCAACATGGCGAGGACTCTTTCCGTCGGCCCAATGCTCGAGCCATCGGGCGGTCACGCTCTCGAATGAGTTTGCACTGGAGATTTGCTGTGCTCTCTTTTCCGTTCTTCGCAGGACCATCGGGTCAACGCCGGTCGCAAGCGTTGTCCTGGCTTCTCTATGCCGGTCGCGCGCGATCGCCAAAGGCACGTCCGGGTACTTGCCAAAGGTCATCGTCTTCTGTTTTCCCGCATGTCTGTAAGCCCAGCGCCACAGCTTGCCACCTGCTGGAGTGATCCAAACATAAAGGCCCCCGCCGTCACTTAGCTTGTAAGCTTTCGGGCCCGCTTTCGATTTCCGTATCTCGGTATCACTTAGAGGCATTGTCTTTGTCCCTTGGGAGCAATATACCCACATCCTGACGGCCATATACCCACAGATGTACCCGCGGCTGACGCTGGATTTGACTGTACGTCTCTGGACCACAAAAGACAAGAACTCCAGTGGCTACTGGAGTTCCATGCACAATCGAAGACTTACGTGGACTTCTGTGGAAAACTAAATGGCGGAAGAGGAGGGATTCGAACCCCCGATACCCTTTCAGGTACGCCAGTTTTCAAGACTGGAGCCATCAACCACTCGGCCACTCTTCCTCTCTGAAGTTTAGTATGCGACGGCGTGTTGCGCAAAAAAGGAATAGTGATGACCGGCAGTGTCATTGTGCAGGTGCAGCATTTTTCTGCTCCTTCCAGAAAAAATCTGTTGGGGCGGTGGATGGTCAAATTTTGGGCTTTTTGCGGTGTTTTTTGAAGGGGGGTTGGAGAAACGTGGTCGAATTTTGATGGTTTTTTCTGGTGAAGTTGTGGTGGTTTTGTGGTGAAGTTGTGGTTCTTTGCTTGGTGTTTTGGGAGGTTGAAAAAATGTCACTTTCTTGAGATTTATTTTTTGGGGATACCCAAACCGAAGCGGCTCCGGGATTGTCCGGAGCCGCTTCGGTTTGGGTTGGAGATGGGTTAGAAGAACAGCTTCGCGGAGACCTGCAACTGGCGCGGGCCGTAGAGGGTGTTGTTGGTGCTCGAGGGGGCGGCGAAGGCCGTTGCGCCGGTTCCGGTGAAGGGACCGATGCAGCCCTGGAGCGGTGAGCCGGCTGGGCCGGGAGCCTGGGTAGCAGTGCTGCACGAGCCGGTGGCTCCCGCAGCCGTGTAGGTGGAGTAGGTGGAGTTCACGCCGGTGATGATGCGGCGGTTGAGAAGGTTAAAGGCCTCGCCGGTGAACTGTAGCTTGATGTTTTCGTGGATGGGGACGTTGCGCGAGACGCGGAAGTCGAAGTTGTTGAAGCCGGGTCCGATGATGCTGTT
The DNA here is from genome assembly GCA_000381605.1 of Acidobacteriaceae bacterium KBS 89. Taxonomy (GTDB): domain Bacteria; phylum Acidobacteriota; class Terriglobia; order Terriglobales; family Acidobacteriaceae; genus Edaphobacter. Next base: position 362,255 of record KB906760.1, on the reverse strand, counting down.
GCGGCCGATCTGCGGAGGACGTCCGGTTGTGCCAAGGCCGGAGCCGGAGCTCATGGCGCCGCCATAGATGTTGCCGGCCGCACCGAAGCTTCCGGTTCCACCGCTGAAGACGGTTCCGCTCATGCCAGCAACGATAGGCTGCCCGGCCGAAGCGGTCTCGGTTCCGGCGAAGGTGAAGCCATCGACAAGGATCTTGCCCCACTTGTTGCTCTCAAATAGCTGCGGGGTGTAGACGAAGCTGAAGACGAAGCGATTGCGGACGTCGATGTCGGAGAGTCCGTTCTCTGCGCGGACGTTGTTGGGATCGAGGACGGGGTTGCCGCCGTAGAAGGTACCGAAGGCACCCTGGACCTGATCGGTATCGCTGGCGTGGGACCACGTGTAGTTGGCGAGGACTTCCAGCCCGTTACGGAAAGGACGACGGAGGGAGACCGCGAGTGAGTTGTACCAGGTGTTGGCTACGCTGAAGCCAGTGTTGTAGGACTGGAGACGCGGGTCTCGGCGATCGGAGGGGCTAGTACAAACTCCAGCGGCATTACAAGTACCGGCCAAATAAACCGGCACGGTGAGTTGCTTGACGAGCTTGCCGCTGGCATCAAGGACGTTATAGGTGCGCGAGCCGTGGGGCGTCTGTCCGACGAGGTTCGCGTCGAGGAAGACGGGCAGGCGAAGGCTGCGAGTGCCGACGTAGCCGACTGAGAGGGTCATATTGCCGGGAAGAACCTGTTCGACACCGAGATCAGCCTCGTGCGCCAGAGGTGGGACGAAGTTGGGATCGAGGCCGTGGAAGCTCTGCGTGCCGAGGATCTGAGGGCCGCCGACCTTGGGAACGGTGCCACCGACGGGCGTGAGCGCGCCGGAGAGCGCGGGGCCGGTAGGCAGGAAGGGTACGAATGGGAAGGAGAGGCGGGCGCTCGAGGACGGCACGGTCGTGCAGCCCGAGGTTGATGTGCCCGAGGCAGCACCGCAGCCGGTGTAGTTGTAGTTGACCTGCACGACGCCGTTTTCCACGCGCATGGCGTAGTAAGTCGAGCCCTGGTTGAGGCCGGAGAAGAGGCCATAACCACCACGAACGACAGTGCCAGGGTATGGCTGCCAGCTAGCGGCTATACGGGGCTGGACGCGGTCGGTGACGTTCTTGATGGTCGAGGAGTAGAAGGTCGAAAGCGGAGCGAAATTGGTGTTGTTCTTGATGGGAGGAGGCGTGAGCTGGATGTCGTAGCGGAGACCGACGGTGACGGTGAGGTTCGAGCGGACCTTCCAGGAGTCTTCTGCGAAGCCGTCGAACATCTTCATCCAGAAGTCGTCGGTGCCCTGGGTGTTGGGTGCGGTGTTGACCTGGTCGATGGTCTGGACGAATTGGGTGTAGTGGTAGCCAGCATAGGGGTCAGTGTCTCCGGCCTGTCCGGCGAAGACGTCCTGTGCCCAGGACTGGAAGTTCTGCGCGGAGGTTGAACCGGCGTAGCTGTAGATGCCACCGCCCTGGAAGAGGTTGATCATGACCTCGTGGACGATATTGACGTCGCCGCCGAACTTGAGTGAGTGGCGTCCGTGGACGAGGTTGAAGACGTCGGTGAACTGGATGCGGTGCTCGTCGGGCTCGGCGACGCGGGGCAGGGCATTGGGCATGCCGTATGTGAAGACGCCCATGCCTACGCTAGGTGCGGGACCGTTGGCTCCAGCGGTTTCGAGATCTCGGCCGTACTGGAAGTGGATCTGATTGACGGAGTTGGACGAGACCTGTGTGGTTAAGCCGGCGATAAGGAAGCGCTCGTGGTAGGTCGTGGGTGCGTTGGTCGACGGGGAGCTGCCAGCGAAGGTAGGCGCGGGGCTGTATCCGTAGGACGAGGAGAAGTTGTTGAAGTTGTAATTGACGAAGACGTCGTTCTTCGCATTGATGTGCCAGTCGAGGCGGGGGAAGAAGAGATCCGTCTTGGCAAATCGCGAGGGCGCGCCGAAGCCGTTATTCAGGATAAAGTTGATGGCGTTGGTGCATTGTGTGCCAGTGATGGTTGTGGGACACTGCGTGGGCGAGATGATGGTGCCGGTGCTCTTGGGGTCGGCGGTCGGCGTCAGGGTGACGGTGTTGTTGTTGTAATAGAGCGCCTTGCCTACGCGGCGGAAGCCGTCATAGGTGAAGAAGTAGAAGAGGCGGTCCTTGATGATGGGTCCGCCGACGGAGCCGCCGAATTGCTGCTGCTGGTGGACGGGCTGGGTGAGGAGGAAGGCCGCGGCCTGGGGGTTGGCGGTGTTGAACTTGGCATTCCACTTGGTCTGGGGATCGAGCGCGTTCAGCGTGGGGTAGCGGAGGGAGTAGAAGAGATCGCCGTGGATGGCATTGGTGCCGGATTTGGTGATGGCGTTGACCTGTCCACCGACGGCCTGGCCGAACTCAACGGAGTAGTTTGAGGTCGCGGCCTGGAACTCCTTGATGGAGTCGGCCGAGTAGACGTAAGGGGCTCCGGAGGAGCGTCCGCGCGCCTCAGAGAACAGCATCTGGTTGTTGTTGGCTCCATCGACGTAGTTCTGGTTGTAGAGGCCGGAGATGCCGCGGAAGGCGACGAGTCCGGTGCCGCCGTCCTGGACGACGTTGTTGGTAAGGAGGACGAAGTTGCTCCAGTTACGGCCGTTGACCGGAAGGTTGCTGATGAACTGCTGACCGATGGTCTGGGAGACCTCTGTCTTGTCGGCGTCGATGAGCGGAGATTCACTGGTAACGATGACCTCGGTGGCAACGGAGGCAGGCGGAAGGGCCGCGTCGACGGTGAGCACCTGGCCAACGGTGAGCGAGAGATTCTTGCGGTCCACCTTGCCAAAAGCGCCACCGCCAATGGTGACCTCGTAGTGGCCAGGCTGGAGGAAGCTGGCCGCGTAGGAGCCGTCGCCGTTGGTCGTAATCGATCGGGTGACGCCGGTGTCGGTGTTGAGTACGACGACTGTGGCGTTGGGCACTGCCGCGCCGGAGGAGTCGGTGACAGTACCGTTAATGTTGCCGACGCCCGAGGTCTGGGCCAAACCAATGCGGCAGGCGGAGACGAGGAAGAGGACGGCCACCACGGCCGTAAGCACACGAGACTGATACCGAGGAAAAAGTTTCATAGGGTACTGCCTCCTAAAAAACACCGACGACAAGAGCGGTGTGTGAACGGGATGCCTATCGACTTATCCGGCTTGACATATCTACCGAAGGCGTTCGAGAGCGATCTAAACCTGAATTGTTGTAATAGCTTAAGAGTCAGGCTTCGGGGCAGGGGCTGTCAAGGAGTTTTGTGACGAGCCCACTACTAATCGTCTTTTTTAGCGGATTCTTAATGACGCGAAGATAATTTCTCGACAACCGGGCTCAAGGGAGCTTCCAAGCCTGAAGGCTTCAATGAAGCTGGGTGGGAATCACGGCGTATTGGATAAGGAGTTCGAATGGCACGATTTTGAGAGTGTTCTCGTGGGTGGCTTCGAGGACGATGGAGCAGGCTGCCCCTGCCTGCTGTACCTGCAGCCAGCGGGCGGCACAGACACACCAGCGGTCGCCGGGCTTAAGGCCGGCGAAGCCAAACTGCGGCATGGGGGTGCTGAGGTCGTTGCCGAGATTCTTCGAAGCTTCGAGGAAGGGAGCGTCGACGATGCAGCAGATGGTGTGGACGCCGTGGTCGTCGGGGCCAGTCTCGCAGCAGCCGGTCCGGTAAAAGCCCGTCATGGGTTCGCAGCCGCAGATGTCGAGGGGCTGGCCGAGTACATTTTTTCCACGGTTCTTGATGGGTTCAACGGTTGGCATAGGGCGTTTGCTCTTCCTCCATTATCCCACCATTCGATGACCTCAATAAACGACGGGCGATGGGTACTCAGTTGAGGATTGAGCGAAGACTAAGCCATGCGGGAAGGCCGGAACCATTGATTCGCAAAAGCTACCGAGTAGGTCGCTATCTTGCAGCGAGAGCAAGTTGCTGCTGGTACTCCTCATAGGGGCCTTTGTGGTCCGTGATGCGGAAGTTGGTGGGGCCACCTTCAAAATGCCAGATGCGTGTGCCAGCTTCTTCAATCAGGTCCTCGTCGTGAGTGACGAGGAAGACCGTGCCTTCGTACTTCTGGATCGCCTGATTGAGCGCGTTGATGCTTTCGAGGTCAAGGTGGTTCGTGGGTTCGTCGAAGACGAGAACGTTGGGCTTCTGCAGCATGATCTTGCAGAAGAGCAGACGTGCGGCTTCACCTCCGGAGAGGGCATCGGTTTTTTTGAGGCCTTCTTCGCCGCGGAAGAGCATCTGACCAAGAATGCCTCGGATATCTTCCTTGGTGGCTTCGGGGTCGAAGGTGTGCAGCCATTCGGCGACTGTGGTGCCTTTGGTGATGGAGCCGGTATGGTCCTGTGCGAAGTAGCCGATGGAGACCTCGTGACCCCACTTGACGGTGCCGGAGTCGATCGAGACATCCTTCTCTTCGATGCCGGGCCCGTTGGCAAGAAGAGCTTTCAGAAGCGTGGTCTTCCCTTGCCCGTTTCGCCCGATGAGGACGACCTTGTCTCCGCGTTGAACAGAGGCGGAGAAGTTGTTGATGACGTGCTCAACCTTACCATCCTTCTGTGTGTAGGACTTGTTGACGTTCTCGAACTCGAGGACGTGTTTGCCGGATGGACGCTCCATCTTGAACGCAATGAACGGACGGGCGATGTTGGAGCGAGCGAGTTCGCTGGTGGCGAGGCGCTCTACTTCCTTCTTTCGCGAGTTCACCTGCGAACTGCGTGTGCCGGCGGAGAAGCGGGCGATGAAGTCGTTCAACTGGGCGATCTTCTTCTCGCGCTGCTCGTTCTGGCTCTCGATGCGGGTGCGAATGCTGGTCTTCTGGAGGACCATGTCATCGTAGCCGCCGGTGTAGGTGATGATGGTCTCGTAGTCGATGTCGGCAGTGTGAGTGCAGACGTTGTTAAGGAAGTGCCGGTCGTGCGAGATGGTGATGACGGTGCCGTTGTAGCGATTGAGGAAGTCCTCAAGCCAGTGGATGGACTCAAGGTCGAGATAGTTGGTGGGCTCGTCGAGGAGGAGCGCCTCGGGATTGCCGAAGAGGGCCTGCGCGAGGAGTACGCGGACTTTTTGGCCGCCCTGCAGCTCGGACATCTTGCGCTCGTGGAGTTCGTCGGGGATGTCGAGGCCTTGCAGGAGGACGGCGGCATTGGACTCGGCTTCGTAGCCGTCTTCGTCGCCGACGATGCCTTCGAGTTCGCCGAGGCGTGAGCCGTCTTCATCGGTCATCTCGGGCTTGGCGTAGATGATCTCGCGCTCTTCAAGGGCGGCCCAGAGAGACTTGTTGCCCATGATGACGGTGTCGATGACACGGTAGGCGTCGAACTCGTACTGGTCCTGCTTGAGGACGCCAACTTTTTTCGGGCGAACGACAGTGCCCTTCTGGGCGTCGATCTCGCCGGTGAGGACTTTCATGAAGGTGGACTTGCCCGCGCCGTTGGGGCCGGTAAGGCCGTACCGTCGACCGGTGGTAAAGGTGACGGAGACATCCTCGAAGAGGAGCTTCGAGCCGTAACGCATGGTGACATTGGAGACAGAGATCATGGGGTTATTCCTATTTTATAAGTGCTACTGTTGCGGCGCGGTGAATGGCGCGTCGGTTCAAATGTGTTCGACCCTGTATTTGGCTATGACTGGCCAATGAGGACTCCTGCGGCGAAGACTAACCCCCCGCCAACGATCACCTGAAGACAGGACAGTGCGAAGCTGGTCTTGAAGTAGCGATGGCGGATAAGGGCGATGACCACAAGCTCCACTCCAACGACCGCGTAAGCCCAGGTTAGGGCAGTGTGGACGTTAGGGATAAGAAATGGAAGCGTGTGAAGGAAGCCTCCAATAAACGTCATAAGTCCGGTGACGATTCCGCGGAAGACGGGGTTTCCTCGACCGGTGAGTTGACCGTCGTCCGACAACCCCTCGGAGAAGGCCATGGAGATGCCCGCGCCTACAGCGGATGCCGCGCCGATCAAGAAGACCGTGCGGGAGTTGTGCGTTGCGAACGCTGTGGCAAAGATTGGCGCGAGCGTGGAGACAGAGCCATCCATCAGTCCGGCGAGGCCCGGTTGAACGACTCGCAGGACGAAACTCTTATCGTCGCCGACGATTGTGTTGAACTCGCTCAGATTGGGAAGGCTTTCAGACATGGACCTTTGCCGTGAGTTGGGGATGAGACTTATCAGTTTCTAGTGGAAACACTGCGGCTCCGCTCTGCGGCTGGTTGGCGGGCAGAGCGGAGCGGGTTTCGAGTCAGTTATTGGCCGCGGCGGGCTGGGCCGGAGCGGCTGCTGCCTGGGCGGTTGCCGGGACGTCCGTTGGCTGGGCCACGGCCGCCGGAGTTGCGTCCACCGGAGAAGCCGCCGCCACCGTTGCGGCCACGGAAGCCGTTCTTGTTGCCGCCGTAGTTAGCGTTCGGCGTCGACATTGGCGTGACAGGGTCGTTACCCTTCCAAGAACGAGTCTCAAGCTGCAGAATGTCCATCCCCGGAGCCGTTATGTCGAGGGGCTGGTTGCGAACTTCTTTCTCGAGGTTCTTATCGGCCTCACGCCACTCGAACTTTATCTTCAATTCGCGTTCGAGCTTGCGGGCATCGTGTCTCTCCTGCGGCATCACAAAGGTCGTGGCGACGCCCTTCGCTCCTGCACGGCCGGTGCGGCCGATGCGGTGGACGAAGTCGTCCGAGGCGTTGGGAAGGTCGTAGTTGACGACGTGGGCGATGTCCTGCACGTCGATACCGCGGGCGGCTACGTCCGTGGCGACAAGAACGCGGTGCTTGCCGTTCTGGAAGCCTTTGAGCGCTGCAGTACGCTGGGACTGGCTGCGATCTCCGTGGATGACGTCGGCGTCGTGGCCGAGCCGCTCGAGTTTCTTCGAGATGCGATCGGCGCCATGCTTGGTGCGCGAGAAGACGAGGAAGGTTCCCTCTTCCTGGCGCAGCATCTGGTCGAGCAGGCCGAGCTTCTGGTCCTGCATCACGGTGTAGACGCGAAGTTCAACCTGGTCCGACGGCTTCGAGGTCTGGCCGATCTCAATCCGGACGGGCTTGTTGACGTAGTCGCGGACGATCTCGCGAATGTTGGCGTCGAGGGTGGCCGAATAGCACATGGTCTGGCGAGTCTTCGGCACTGCGCCGACGATGCGGCGGATGGCTGGAAGGAAGCCCATGTCCAACATGCGATCGACTTCGTCGAGGACGAGCATCTCGACCGAGTTGAGGTTGATCTCACGCCGGCGGAGGTAGTCTTCCAAGCGTCCCGGTGTGGCAACGACGAGGCGTGGGCCACGGTCGAGCTGATCGAGTTGATTGTTCTCCGAAAGACCGCCGCAGACGAGCACGGCGTCGCTCTTCGAGCCGGGGACGAGCTTCCAATAGACCTCGAGGACCTGCATGGCGAGTTCGCGGGTGGGCAGAAGGATAAGCGCGCGGATGGGGCCGCGTTTGCCCTTGGTGCTCGGCGCGGACATAGCGTCCATGCGCTGGATCATCGGGATGAGAAAGCTGAGGGTCTTGCCAGTGCCCGTGGAGGCGGTGGCCAGAATATCGCTGCCTTCCAGCGCGGGCGGGATCGCCTTCGCCTGGACCGGAGTCGGCGTAGTGTAGCCGGCGCTGACAAGGCGGTTCTTGAGCAAGTCCGAGATGTTGAAGTCGGTGAAACGGACATCGCTAACCAGGGCAAGGCCGGTTGGATTGGCGGTTCCGGGGTTGGACTGGGGAGGAGTAGAAGGTATGGAGTGCTGGTGGTTCTGTGATTGTTGTTCGTTCTGTTCCAAAGTTGCAGAGTTCAAAATTTTTCCTGTCTGAGTGTGGTTATCAAGCGGCATAGGGATGCAGGGGTGCAACATGGCACCATGGATTTCACTTAGTCAGCATTGCTGTCGGTTATCGAAGCGCTGCTGCTGCACGGCGAGACTCGTCCGATGACGTGTCTTCCAGCCAGAGCAACCAGCGCGGCTTCCGATCGTATGGGGAAGGTCTGCGGTGGGAAGAGGCGAATCGCAGTCTCTGGCCAAACTCCGAATTCCATGAAGAGTTCTTGCCTGCGATGCCCGCACTCCTTTAACCCGGAGTACAAAATAAGAATAACACAGTCGAGGTTCCACGTGCGATAGAAGTGCAAGGCACGCCTGAACGCGTGGTCTAGGAAACCCGTTAGTAAACGGGTTGAACAATGAGCGGCTGCGAGCGTCCGCAAACGGACAGAGCAATCCACAGATGAACAACACTGCCGGCGATTCAGACTCTGCAATGCTCTATTTGCATGGAGTTAGCCCTGTACTGGATTGGCAGAACAAGTGCAAATGAAGAGACAAGCTTACTGAGGTGAAAAGTAAAGATGCTGTCACTCATGCAGGACCTTCGCTTCTCCCTTCGCCAGATCCGGCGCTCGCCCGGGTTCATGGTGACCGCGGTCCTCACGCTCGCCCTGGGCGTTGGCGCTAACACGGCAATCTTTTCGTTGCTGGACCAGGCGCTGCTTCGTGCCCTGCCTGTCCGCGCTCCGGAGGAGCTGGTGGTTCTGAGCTCTACGAGCACGGTATGGGAGGGGTCGAGCAGCGACAACGGCGCAGGACCTGAGAGGTCCTTCTCCTATCCGATGTATCGTGACCTGCGCGATCGCGGGACTTCGTTCGATGGTTTGATTGCGACGTCGCCAACCGATGTTGGGATTGCACAGAACGGCACTTCGAACTTCGCAAAGGCAGAGATTGTCAGCGGAAATTACTTCAACGTACTTGGGGTCACTGCGGCACAGGGACGGCTACTGACGGCTAACGATGACACGACGCCCGGCGGCAATCCGGTGGCAGTCGTCAGCTTCAACTTCTGGAAGACGCACCTCGGCTTAAAAGACAACGTGGTCGGGCAGACGCTGTCGATCAATGGTCAGCCGTTCCAGATCATCGGCATCTCGTCACCGACGTTTCAGAGTGCGGTGTGGGGGCAGGTCCCGGACGTCTTCGTTCCTATGTCGATGTTGGAGCAGGTGCGGCCTGGCAAGGGTACTCGTTTGCAAAACCGCAAAGCTCGCTGGCTGAATATCGTTGGACGATTGAAGCCGGGTGAGACACCGGAGCGCGCGAAGGTGGAGCTTGCCCCGCTGTGGCATTCGCTTCGTGCGGAGGAGTTGAAGGCGCTGGGGACACGGTCGCCGCGCTTCGTCGACGAGTTCCTGACGCGAAGCGAGCTGGAGGTACTCCCTGGATCCAAGGGGCTCTCGTACGACAGGAATTCGCTGCGAAAACCGCTGCTTGCGGTGATGGCGATGGCGTTCCTCGTTCTCCTGATCGCCACCGTGAATGTGGCCAGCCTGCTGCTGGTCCGTTCGGCCGCGCGAGTACGTGAATTCTCACTGCGATATGCGCTCGGGGCAAACGCGCGTCGCGTCGTGCAACAACTTTTGCTGGAAGGAGTGCTGATCGGCATTGCCGGCGGTACAGCCGGGCTGCTGATCGCACCCGCATGCATCCGTGTTCTGGTCCATCGCCTGGACTCCGACGGAACCACAGCGTTCTCCACCACACTTGACGCGCGCCTGCTTGCGTTCAACTTTGCGATTGCCCTGGCGGTCAGTGTGCTCTTCAGCCTGGCGCCGGCGTTACAGCTGATTCGCCCGGACATCGTGAATTCTCTGAAGCAACAGACGTCAACAGCGGCTGGCGGTGCGCTGAGTTTTCGTTATCTGATTGTTTCCCTGCAAGTAGGACTCAGCGTCCTGCTGCTGGTAGGCGCTGGCCTCTTTGTCCGCACCATGCAGAACCTGCGCCACGTCGACACCGGTTTCAACACGTCGCACCTGATCACGTTCCACATCGATCCTCTGCTGTCCGGCTATACGCCTGAGAGGGTCCCGCAGCTGCACAAGACCGTTCTCGACACGCTGGCGGCACTGCCCGGCGTGCAGGCCGTAGGCGCGACCGACGACGCGGAGCTTGCCGGCAACAACCACACCGGCAATGTAACGGTGGAAGGCTACAATCCGCCCCCAGATGACGACTACGAGATCGAGATGCCGGACATCAATCCCGGCTTCTTCCACGCGATGCAGGCACCACTGCTCGCCGGGCGTAGCTTCACCGAAGATGACGACAGCACTCACCCACGGGTCGTGATCGTGAACCAGACCTTTGCGAAACACTTCTTCACCGACCCCGCCGCAGCGATCGGCAAACGCGTCGCTATAGGCGCCGGAAAGAACCTGGAGTTCATGAACATCGTGGGCGTTTCGCGCGACTCGAAACACGCAAGCTTGAAGCAAGAGACTCCAGCGACTCTCTTCACCCCGCTTCGGCAGCAGAAGTCGGTCAGTCAACTGTATCTCTATCTGCGAACGACGATGGCGCCTGAACAAACCTTCTCTGCTGTCCCGCAGGCGATGAAGCAGATCGATCCGGCGCTCTCTGTCGACGAGATGCGAACGATGGACGACCAGATCGAGACGACGCTTTCGAACGAGCGCATGATCGAACTACTGGCGATCTCGTTCGGCCTGCTGGCGACGATGCTTGCAGGCGTCGGCCTTTATGGAGTGCTCGCCTACTCGACGGTGCAGCGCACACGCGAGATCGGTATTCGTATCGCGCTCGGGTCTTCGCGTCTTGGTGTGTCGAGACTGGTTGTGGTTGATGTCTTGCGACTTGCGGGTTTAGGCATCGCGGTCGCAGTGCCCTGCTCGATCATGCTCGGCAAACTGCTGCGGAGTCAGCTCTTCGGGGTTTCGACTGCCGATCCCCTCACGTTGATTGCAGTTGTCCTGTTGATAGCGATTGTCGCGCTCGTTGCGGCGATCCTACCTGCGCACCGTGCTTCCTCGGTCGACCCCAACACAGCACTTCGCACCGAGTAATCGAAAAATCCAAAGCGGCGACAACGGTATCGTGGTCGCCGCTCTGTACCGCTTCAGATGTGGCAGCTCACCATGCCGCGTTTTTCAAGGTATTTCTGGTGATACTCCTCTGCCTTCCAGAAGGTCGTCGAACGAACGACCTGCGTTGCAATGGGCTTGCGATACGAGCCGGAGGCGTTGAGCTCGGCGATCCTTGCGCGGGCCTGGGCAAACTGCTCGTCGTTATGAGTGAAGATGACACTGCGGTACTGCGAGCCCCAATCCGGCCCCTGGCGGTTCACCTGGGTGGGATCGTGCAGCGCGAAGAAAGTGTCCAGCAGCGATTCGTAGGGTAGACGGGACGGATCGAAGGTGACTTCGACGACCTCCGCATGGCCGGTGCGGTCCGTACAGACTTCTTTATAGGTTGGGTGTTCGAGATCGCCGCCTTCGTATCCTACGGCCGTATCGATAACACCAGATAGTTCACCAAACCGGGTTTCAACTCCCCAAAAACATCCTGCCCCAAATGTTGCTTTTTCGATTGCCACTCTGTTGCTCCTTACTGCTTCTATTGGATGCTCTCCGGCTGTGATTGTCATCAGCCATAAGGTTAATAGCGGGAGTATTTTGGGCGCGCGGAGGGAGATGTGTCAATGGGGTATATAGAACTTTCGTGGGAGCGTAAACTAGCTGTAATATTCGGGCGGAAAACGAAGAAAAAAAGCGTTTTCTCGGTCGCGAACCCAGCTGGTAAACCGCCGTCCTCGGCTAGGTTGCGCGGCGGCCTGGATTGGATTTCGAAGCAAAGGTTCGACGCGCGCCTGTGGGTTTCTTCTTCGCTGGAGATTTGAGTTGAGCGAACTCTGGGGTCTTCTTTTTTGGTACGACCTTTTTTCCTTTCGCCGCTCGATCAAGCGCCATCACCTCGCCTGGTGTGAGCTCACGGAACTCGCCCGGAGGGACATCAAGGCGCAAGGCTCCGTAACCGATGCGGCGGATCTTTTCGACGTGGTGGCCTATCTCTTCGAACATTTTTCTGATCTGGCGGTTGCGACCTTCGGTGAGTGTCAACTCGTACCAAGGGTTGTCGCCGCCGCGGACTAGTTCGATCTTCGCCGGAGAGGTGATGATGCGGTCGCGACGGCCACTGCGAACCTCGTCGAGACGACCGCGATCGATCATGATGCCGCGGCGGATCTGTTCGAGGCCAGAGGCCGGAGGAACACCACTGATCTTGACCAAGTAGGTCTTTTCTACACCAGCTGCGGCCTTGGAGAGTGCGTTGGCGAGGTTGCCGTCGTTGGTCATCAGGAGCAGACCTTCGCTCAGGTAGTCGAGACGACCGACAGGATACAGGCGCACGTTGTCGCCATGCGGACCGGACTTCTGCTTCGCCATCAACTGCATGACGGTGGGGCGCTTCTCGGGGTCGTCGAGCGTGGTGACGTAGCCGCGCGGCTTGTTGAGCATGTAGTAGCGCTGCTGTTCAGGGCCGTGGAGCAGCTTGCCGTCGACGCGGATGTGGTCGCGAGTGGCATCGTGCCGGGTGCCGAGCGTGTTGACGACCACGCCGTTGACCTGCACACGACCTTCGAGGATGATCTCCTCGGCCTTGCGGCGGCTGGCGATGCCGGCCTGGGCAAGGATCTTCTGCAGGCGATCGCCTTTGGGTTCGTCGTGATCTTGTGGGAGTGGGGTGAAGGGGGACTTCGTCATGTTGTTGGCCTTCTGACTGCGGAGCTGCTCGTCGCGGTCGGGTGCTGCGAATCTTTATTATCGCCTGTTTTGGAGGCGGCCGCGACTCTGGGTGAGACGGACTTAATGTACAGTGTTGTTTTCGCGATATCAGGAGGCTATGCCGACACCCCTGGATCGATCGTTACCGCAGGGACACCAAGCGTAGATCCCCGGCACAGTTCGCCGACGATTCGTCTTGGTCGACTTGGAGGAGACTGCAGACATGGCCAGATTTTGTGGGAAATGTGGATCGCCCATCGATCAGTCTTGCGCTTTCTGCACGGCATGCGGCTCGCCTGTAGCGGCCCCGGCGCAGGCAGCCACGCCCTTTCAGGATGTCCCGCATGAGGCGGCGAACAAGTCACCTGAGCCTTATGCGACGCAGGTGCAAAGCTACGTGCCCGCATCCCAACCCAGGGCGAAGAGCGGATCGGCGCTGCGGATTGTGTTGATCGTGCTTGTGGTGTTGGCCCTCGGTGCTCTGGGGGTAATTGGCAGCGTCTTTTACCTTGGACACAAGATGGTGACGAAGATCGAAAACAAGGCGGCCGGGGCGGGGCTGTCGACCTCCATCACCGGAAAGTCCGCGAACACCTTTACCGGCGACCCGTGCCGGTTTCTCAGCAGGGCCGACGTCAGTAAGGCGATTGGCGTGCCGATCATAGGGACAAGGAGCGACGCAAATTCCTGCGATTACCGGGCCCATGGAACTGCGGCAAGCATGACCTCGAAGCATCTCTCGGCGACGGCAGGAAGGCACGGTGCCGATAGGGCGACGCAAGAGAAGTTTGAAAAGCTTGCCGAGGGACTCTTCAACACCCAACAGAATAACGCCGAAGCTGCCAACTCGAACGAGCCCATAGAGGCAACGGTGATGTCTGTCTCGTTCGACCAGGGCTCTGCGGAGTCGCAGATGAAGCTGGATTCAAAGGTAATGGGTGCACTTGGTCCGGCATTCTCAAAGATCACAGGGATCGGAGACGAGGCCTTCGTGGCAGGGGATGGGATGATGGTGGTGCGAAAGGGCGACACGCTGGTGCGGATCACTTACATCAGTTGCCCGTGCGATGCCAAGCAAATCGTGCCTCTGGCCAAGAAGCTGTCCGCGGCGTTCTAGCGGCTTGCCTAGGATCCAGACGTCACCTACGATTTTTCTTCGTGTCGACGAACGGAGGCTTCTGCATTCCACCCGAGATGGGCTTCAGGGGAACGTCCGGAGGCCACTCCCCGTCACCTTCGGGTGTCGCTACGGTATCGGGTTCGTTGTCCTCCGGGGTGTCGGGGAAGTCGCGCGAGTCGGGAGCAGGATCGAGATTTGAGTCGGCCATCAACCCTCCTCGGAGTCGCGGCGTTGGTCGCCTTGAATCTGAGCGTCGAGCGCGGGTGAATCTTCGACATCGCCATCAACGGCCTGGTCGGTGTCGTAGTTGGGCGGCAGGCCGGAGAGCCGTCCATCCACGATGACCGCGTCGGCTACAGTCTCGCGGCTATCGGTACTATCCCCATCGGCCTGCGGCTCAGTCTGATCCCTCTCCCGTTCGACTTCGTTCGGTGTCTCAGGCGCGTTGTGCTCCATCGGAATCTCCTCCTGCTCGGCGAGTTCGCCAGCCATCTTCTCAAACTCTTCGATGCTGGGAAGCTCGTTAATGTCTTTCAATCCGAAGCGGAGGAGGAAGTCTTTGGTGGTTTTGTAAAGGATCGGGCGGCCGATGACCTGTTTGCGCCCGGCCGTGGTGATGAGCTTGCGCGCCATGAGGCTGCCTAGCACGCCGCCCGTGTCGACACCGCGTATCTCGGATATCTCGGGTGCGGTAACAGGCTGCTTGTAGGCGACTACCGCCAGGGTCTCGAGAGCCTGCAGGGATAGCTTCAGTGGCGGCTTCAGCGATTTGACGAAGCCGCGAACGGCGTCGTGATACTCGGGCTTGGTCGCCAGGCGGTAGCCGCCGGCGACCTCGCGGATCTCTAGGCCGCGTTCCGGAGTGGCGTAGTCGGCGATGAGCTGGTCGAGGATGGTACGGAAGTAGTCGCGCAGCCGACGCTCTTTCTCCTTAGCCTCGCGGGCGATCTTCTTTTCGTCTTTTTCTTCCGGCAAAGCTTCAGCCGGAGCAGCGCCTCCCTGCTCTTCCGCGGCCGATATCGCTCCAAAGGTAGCCAGGAGCGGTTCGACCGAGTCAGCCGAGCTCATGGCGGCAGTGGCAGCCGCAGCACGCAGACGAACCGACCGGGAGTGGGCAGCCTCTTCTGCAGCGGCGTCGTGCAAGTGACGCTTTAGAGCTTCGGCGTGCTCGGTCTCCGTCTCCGCTTCGGGGACCTCTGAGAGAATCTCGCTGTTAAGCGCGTCCTCGTCGGGAACAGATTCCTCAAGCGCCAGCGCTTGTTGGGTGGAGTCGAGGTGATCGAGCTCGGCCTGGGCTTCGTGGCCGAGGAGGCCGGCGAGTTGGGCCAGGGTAACGGGCTCTTCTGATGCGTAAATGACTGCTTCGATCTTTGCTTTAAGGCTCATGGTCTCGTTGGTGTACTTCTAAGCATACCAATGCTGGGTATGATTGCTCCTAAGACGCGGAGGAGTGCCGGAAATGTTGACGCGACGAGAGTGGATGCGGCAGGCAGCAGGCGTAACTGCCGTCGCTGCAATGCCGGGATTGCTGGGCAGCAAGGGGCACGCCAAAACACCCTCGAGCGACGATCAGGCGATTTCCGGAGCGGGGTCCTTGAAAGCTCACGCGGCCGCCCGCGGACTTCTGACCGGATGTGCGGTGAATGCTAATTTATTGCGGGAAGACGAGGGTTTCCGCAAGCTGCTTGCGGAGCAGTACAACATCGTCGTACCCGAGAACTGCATGAAGTGGAATATTCTCCGCCCCACGGCCGACACCTACAACTTCACCGACGCGGACAGCCTGGTGGCCTTCGCCGAGACTCACGGCATGAAGGTGAGGGGACACAACTTCGTATGGCACGAGGCATTGCCAGGTTGGTTCGCTACGGCCGTCAACAAGGGCAACGCACAGAAGTTTCTGGTCGACCACATCCGCACCGTTGGCGGGCGCTACACGGGCAAGATGCACTCGTGGGATGTAGTGAACGAAGCGATCTGGATTCCCGATGGGCGACCCGACGGGATGCGAACTTCATCGCCATGGTTCCAGATGCTCGGCCCTGGTTACATCGACCTTGCCTTTAGAACCGCGCGTGCGGCCGACCCAACGGCACTCCTGACCTACAACGACTACAGCATCGAGTACGACAACGACGAAGAGGGAAAGAAGCGGACGGCTGTGCTCGCGCTTCTGCGTCGGATGAAGGCCGACAAAGTCCCGCTCGACGCTCTGGGAATTCAATCGCACATTCACTCGGTCAGCAAAGACGGATTCAGCAGAGGCGTTAGCGAGCTGATCGAAGGCGCGAAGGCGCTAGGCCTTCAGGTCTTTGTCACGGAACTGGACGTCAACGACGATGCCATCGACACCGACGACATGGCTGAGCGCGACAAAATTGTGGCGGAAGTTTATCGCAACTATCTAACCGCCGCTCTCAACGGAACTGAGGTGAAAGCGGTCCTCACCTGGGGAGCGAGCGACAAAAATACGTGGCTGAACCATGGGACGAAATTCCGCAAGCAGCATCCGGACAGGACACAGCGGCCGCTGCCGTTTGACCCCGAATATGCACCGGCGCCGGCTTTTTTCGCCATGCGCGAATGTTTCGATAACGCGAAGAAGCGATAGCCAAACGTCTTTCAAAAAGACGGCCCCCTGGAACGGGGGGCCGTCAGTTGCTGCACAGTGGTGTGACTACTTTGCGATTGTGTTGAAGAGCCAGAAGAGGCAGCCGGAGAGCAGCGCCGCGGCCGGCAACGTGAAGACCCAGGCCATCGCAATGTCGCGAATGGTGGAGAGCTGGAGACCGCTCTTATTCGCCGCCATGGTTCCGGCGACGCCTGAAGAGAGCACATGCGTCGTACTCACCGGCAGGCCATAGGTATCGGCAGCGAGGATCGTGCACATCGCGACGAGCTCGGCTGAGGCTCCCTGAGCATAAGTGAGGTGGGTTTTGCCGATCTTTTCGCCAACCGTGACAACGATCCGCTTCCAGCCGACCATGGTTCCGAGACCGAGTGCAAGGGCGACGGCGACTTTAACCCACGTAGGAATAAATCGCGTCGACTTGTCGAGGAAACCCTTGTAATTGGCAATGATCTTCTTGTCTGCGTCACTCATCTTCGGCCCGGATTTGGCCAGGATCCGGAATGATTCGCTGGTCAGATACATCTGGTTGCGAACGTTGGCCTGCATATCTGGGGGGACGTTGCCAAGCGAACCGTAGGAGGTGGCCTCGTTTCGGATGTCGGTGATCATCTGCTGAAGAGCCAGTACAACTCCGGGTTCGTACGTCTTCGTGCTGACAAAGTGTTCCAGTTCCGGGCCCGCATCATGCAAGACCGAGCCGGGGTCGACATAGTTGCTGAGCACGCCTGCAACCTGTGTGGAGACGGCGGCGAATGTCTGTACCTCTTTGGCGCCGACCGTGTGGTTGAGCGCGTAGGCCGTAGGGACCGTGCCGACCAGGATGAGCATGATGAGGCCCATTCCCTTCTGCCCGTCGTTCGAGCCGTGCGCGTAACTGACTCCGCCACAGGTCAGGATGAGCAGCAGGCGGATATAGAACGGAGGCGGCGCAGTTCCCTCGGGCGCTTTATAGAGACGAGGGTCTTTTGCCAACGCCTTGAACAAGAGGAACACGAGAGCGGCACAGACAAAACCGACGATAGGAGAGATAAGGAGAGCTTTGAAGACCTTCGTGACCTGCTCCCATTCAACGCCCGATGTGCCTGAGTTTCCCTGCATCAACTGGTTGGCGATACCGACACCGATGATGGAACCGATCATGGTGTGTGAACTCGAGGCGGGCAGGCCGCGCCACCATGTCGCAAGGTTCCACAGAATCGCCGCGACCAGCAGAGCAAATACCATCGAGAATCCAGCGCCCTTGCTCACCTTCAGGATCAGTTCCACAGGCAACAGGGTGATGATCGAGAAAGCCACCGCGCCCGAGCTGAGAAGAACGCCGATGAAGTTCATGATGCCGGAGTAGACCACGGCCACGTGCGGCTCAAGCGAATGGGTGTAGATGCAAGTCGCGACGGCGTTGGCCGTGTCGTGGAAGCCGTTGACGAACTCGAAGCCGAGCGCGATGAGCAGAGCTACACCGAGCAAGATGAACGGGAACACGGAAGACGAGTGGACAATGGAGAGGTCGTCGGCCAGCTTGGTTCCGATGTAGATAAGGCCGCCAATCAGCATAACGCCGAAGACGATTCCTCCGATTTTGCCGGGAGACGACTTCTTGAGTTTTTCGTCAAGTAGGGAGCCGGGAGGAGTAACTACGGGAGTAGCCATGTGGATGTCGCCTGAAGGTTCAAGATGGTTGCGTGAGCCTGACGATAGGCCAGGATTGCGAACGGTAGGTTACAGGAACATGAAAGATGATGTTCCTTTGATCTGAGGATCGGTTGCGATGGCATCGCATCTTGGGGTCTCTGCAGGGCAGAGACAACTGACCCGAAATCCGTGCAGCCCTACAACTATCGTTCGTTTTCTCGGGGCTAATTGGACCCTATAATTCAGGCTTTCGAGGGTCGTTGCCATGAAGCTTGTTGCACAGTGGCTTGGCAGTGCAAGTGTTGCCGTGGTTGTCATCTTGTTCGGCGCAAACCGGCCGGCATTCGCGGACAGCTACTCGGTGTACGACCTTGGCAGTGACAACTCCCATGGCATTTATGGGATCGACGCCGCGGGCGAGGTTGTCATCTGGTCGACCAGCGGATGCGGTTCCTCTCCTTACTGCTACGTGACTTATACCAATGGCGTGGCTACGAACGACGGTGGAACTCCTCCGATTCTTGACTACGACAATGGAACTTTGTGCGGTTCGACGCCTGAGGGGTTCAATGCGTCGAAGTCTGTCTGCAACAACGAGTGGATCGCGTTGGGATCTTTCTACAACCCGAAGGGCAATTCGAATGGCGTTTATACGGGATCTGGCAGTGACCTCTCCTTTGTTGGAGGAGGTTCGGCGGATCAGCTCTTTCTGAACTCCGTTGGCGATTTCGCGTGGATTGATGGGCGGGACGACGAGATGTATGTCGCGATCCGCAATTCCGCCCCTGTTTTCGCGGCTCTCGATTTTTACGTTGAACAGGATTCTGCTCCTGTCGACACGACTCCAGAGCCGGCCAGCCTGTTGCTGGTGGCTACTGGGCTTGTTGGAATTACCGTCGCGGTTCGCCGCAAGACGAACAGGTATCGCAACCTCGCAGAGTAGAGCCTAGCGCCAGTCGTCGCGGGTTTGAGTCTGGTCAGCCATGACCTGATCGAAGGCGTCGGTCTTCTTGATCAGGATATCGCCCTGCATTACGGGCTGATGCAGCAGTACTGCCTGTAATCTCACCAGTTCGAGCATCGCCAGGAACATGCAGATCAGCGCGCGTTCCGTATGGGTGTTGTGCAGGAGGCGGCGGAGGCTCACTGGCTTATCTTCCATCATCAGCCGGCGTTTGACGTAGTCGATCATCTGCGCGACCGTGACTGAGTCTTCATCCACATCGAGAACGGGGCGTTCGCGCATGCGGTGGAGGATGTCCTGGAAGACGCGGACCAGATCGACGGTGTCTGCGGCGATCTCCTGATCGAGGCTCAACTCGTCGGCGCCTGTCTGCAGGGTGTCGCGCCGGAAGTTCTTCATGCCCGGATTGGTCCAGGTGGCCTCCTCAATCTGCTGCTTCTGGAGGAGCATCTGGGCTGCGGCCTTGAAGCGCTCGTGCTCGAGCAGGCGCTCGACCAGCTCGCGCCTCGGGTCTTCGGAGTCGCCGCCTGCGACATCGGAGGGATCACGCGGCAGAAGGGTCTTGGACTTGATGTGGATCAGCAGCGAGGCCATGTAGATGAACTCGCCGGCGGCGTCGACGTCGACCTGTTTCAGGTGGTGCGTGTATTCGAGGAACTGGCTGGTGATGCGGGCGATGGGGATGTCGTAGATGTCGATGTTCTGCTTGCGGATGAGGTCGAGCAGCAGGTCGAGCGGTCCGTCGTAGACCTGCCCAACGGTGACCGAGAATGGCGACTGAGAAGCTTCTTCTTTTTCTTTCTCTTTGTCCTGCGAGCGCTTTGATTCAGGCGCTGGCGGGACGGGCTTCGGCTCGAGGTTGAAGGGGGCCGCGGATGACTCTTCGACCCTGGAAGAATCCGGCTCGGCTGGATGGGCTTCTTCCGTTGGGGATTCGGGATGGATGATTTCGTCGGGCATCTACTTACTCAAGATCCTTGGTTCGTTTCTCTTTACTCGAGGCCCATCGCCTGGCGAACGTGCTGGAGGGTCTGGATGGCGCGTCGGCGGGCGCGGGCAGACCCATCCCATAAGATGGCGTCGACGTTGTCCGGGTCGGCTTCGAGGATGCGACGGCGCTCCTGAATCGGGGTGATGACGCTGACGATGGCGTCAGCGACCCAGCCTTTGCACTGGATGCAGCCGATGCCAGCGGTCGTGCAGCCCTGGCGCACCTCAGCTTGCTTCTCCTCGCTGGAGAAGACCTTGTGGAGGTCGAAGACTGGGCAGATGTCGGGGTTACCGGGATCGGTGCGGCGAATGCGTGCCGGGTCGGTAACCATGGTCTTGAGCTTGGCGCGGACGTCGGCTTCGGGCTCGGAGAGCATCAGCGTGTTGTTGTAGCTCTTGGACATCTTGCGGCCGTCGAGTCCGGGGAGCTTGGGCGATGGCGTGAGGAGAACTTTGGGCTCGGGGAGAATGCCGTTAGTGACGTTGTTGGCGGCGACTTCGGCGGCGATGATCTCCTTGTCGGAGTGGTCTGCGCGGGCCTTCTCGATGGCTGGCGTGGGCTGAGAGCAGTAGAGGGAGTTGAAGCGGCGGGCTACCTCGCGGGTGAGCTCAACGTGGGCGATCTGGTCGTGGCCGACGGGGACGAAGTCCGGCTGATAGAGGAGGATGTCGGCGGACTGGAGGAGTGGATAGCCGAGGAAGCCGTAGGTGTTCAGGTCCTTCTCGCGGAGCTGCTCCTGCTGGTCTTTGTAGGTGGGGACGCGCTCGAGCCAGGGGAGCGGGGTGAACATGCTGAAGAGGGTGTGCAGCTCGGCGTGCTGGGGGACGTGGGACTGGATGAAGATGGTCGAGCGCTCGGGGTCGAGACCGGCGGAGAGGAAGTCGAGGGCGACGTCGCGGATGTTCTGGCGGAGGGTCGATGGATCGGCGTAGTCGGTGGTGAGGGCGTGGAGGTCGGCGATGAAGAAGAAGCAGTCGTAGGTGTCCTGAAGCTGGACCCAGTTGTAGAGCGCGCCCATGTAGTTGCCGAGGTGGAGGCGTCCGGTCGGGCGCATTCCCGAGAGAACGCGGGGGCGAGAGGTTATGGAGGTGTTTTCAGTCATTGCGATCAAGTGCAAGGGTAAATGATTCGTGGGAGATGGAGGCTGTGGGGAGTTTGTCTTGCTTCATGCTTTCCGGGAGGGGTACCCCCCCCCATATTACCTGCGCGTAAATTCCTTATAATCAATGGTTTACACCGTGTCATGGCCTGCAAAATAGACAGAACAAAGGGGTTACGTCCAAAATACTCTTTCTAAAGGAGTTAGCCCCGGATGCTGGCCGGGGCTTGCTTGTTTTGATCTCTATATCCAGTATAGCGGGTTGAGCGAAACTAATACGCCACGTGGAGGTTGTTGATTCGTCGATGGTTAGGTGGTCAGGGGACTTGACATGCCATTTTTGGGCAGAAAATGGCGAAAAAAAATGCGTTGGCTTGTCGTTTGAGGCTCGGGTTCTCGATTCAGCGAGATATCCTCCCATCACTAAGCTTCGCGCTGCCCCGGTTATCTTTGCGATTGAAAACAGTGGGTCTCTAAAACTACGGAGGGGATTGTCATGATCTCGATCGATACAGAACGCCGAAACTTCCTGTTCGGCCTGGGGGGCCTCGGCATCAGCCACGCATTGACGCAGGGCATGACCCAGGTTCAGGCCGCTGCGTCACAGGGATATGTGCTTGGTCCTACCGGAGGCGAACATCTGATTCATTTTCGCGACCATGGCCAGATATTTATCAAGGCCGGCTCCGCCACGGGCTCCGACAACCTCGCCCTTGGGACCCAGGAAGTGATGGTGGGTGCAGGCATTCCGGTCCACCGACACCTGCATATGGACGAAGCCTTCTATGTACTGGAAGGCAGCGGAGTTTTCCTGCTGAACGATGTGCGTCACTCTTTCGAGGAGGGCGGAACTATCTTCATACCCAAGAACTCCTGGCATGGATTTGCGAATCCCGATCACAAGCTGCTCCTGCTGTGGATCATGTCGCCTGCCGGTCTGGATGGCTTTTTCCGTGAGACCTGCAATCCGCCCGGTGTACCGGCAAAGCAGCTGACTCCGGAACAGATCCGTGAGATCGCTCATAAATATGGGACGGAATTCAAATAACCCGGGAAATTCCGAGGTCCCAAAAAGACGACCGAGCGTTCAAGCGCTCCGATTGTCACTTGTCATACGGAATTCTGCTATAGTTGGCGCGCCCTCAGTTCAAACCAAAGGAGATTTGCTATGAAACGGCTCTCGCTCGTTGTCATGCTCTCGGCCCTGTTGGTTCCCACGCTAGCGGCAGCGCAAAGCGTTTTTAACGGCACATGGAAGATCGACATGAGCAAGGTCGATTTTCCCAAGAAGCCGGATGAGTTCCTGCTGCAGAACGGTCTGTATACGTGCAAGACATGCGTTCCCCCTTACACGATCGACGCGGATGGTAAAGACCACGCGGTCAAGGGACATCCGTACTATGACACCGTCGCGATCAAGGTGGTGAACGACCACACGATCGACGAGACGGACAAGAAAGACGGCCACGTGGTGGCGACCTCGACGTCGACGGTTGACGGCGATATCCTGCATTTCTCTTTCTCTGACAGCAGCAATACGAACGGCGGAGCTGCGGTAACGGGCAGAGGGCAGGCGTCGCGCGTGGCCAAGGGACCGGCGGGGTCGAATGCGATCTCCGGTTCGTGGCGGACGACGGGGATTCAAGGCCTGTCGGAAAATGCCACGACTTTTGCGTACAAAGTCAGTGGTGAGGAGATCACGATGGTGGCTCCGACGGGTCAGACGTACACCGCAAAACTAGGTGGCCCGGACGCGCCGATGTCGGGAGATCCGGGCGTCACGAGCGTGTCGGTGAAGATGCTGGGCAAGGACACGCTGCAGGAGACCGATAAACGCAACGGCAAGGTGATCGGCGTCTTTACGATGACGGTCGCGGAGAACGGGAAGACGGCAAAGGGCCACTTTGATGACAAGCTGCAGAACAGGTCGAGTGCCTTCGTTGCTACGAAGCAGTAGAGTCGCGGCGGGTGCGGCGCCTCGCTGAAGTGTCGAACCGGCATCTCCTGCCTGGAGAGTCTGGCGTTCGGTAGCTACCTGGCCTGGAGACTCGCGGAGACGGTGGTTTCGAGCTTTCGGGCTTTTACGTCCCATGCAAGGCCCATGGTCCGGAGTGCGCAGATGCCGTACCAGTTGGGGTCGAACTCATACCAGGCCAAACCGTGGCGGGAGGACTGAGGATGGGCGTGATGGTTGTTGTGCCATCCTTCTCCGAAGGTGAGGAGTGCAACCCAGAAGCTGTTTCGGGAGGTGTCTGCGGTCTGATATCGCCGCGAGCCCCACATGTGGGTGGCGGAGTTAACCAGCCAGGTGGAGTGAAGATTCAAGACCGTCCGGAAGAAGATGCCCCAAAGGAAGACGGACCATCCGCCGAGCACGAGAAGGACTCCTCCGAGGACGGTCATGGGAATCCAGTGCCATCGGCTAAGCCAGACATGGAATTTGTCTTTTCGAAGGTCGGGGACGTAAGGGAGGAGGATGGCCGAGTCGTTGTGAATGCTCTGGCCGGTGAGGATCCAGCCGACATGGGACCATAGGCCGCCGTCTTGCGGAGAATGCGGATCGCCTTCTTTGTCGGTGTTCTGGTGATGCATGCGATGGATGGCGACGAAGAAGATGGGGCCTCCTTCGAGCGCGAGTGTGCCGCAAATGGTGAGGACATATTCGACCCACTTGGGCGTCTTGTAGCCTCGATGAGTGAGGAGGCGGTGGTATCCCATGCCGATCCCGGGGCCGCCGGCAACCCACCATAAGAACATCGCAACCAAGAACGCTTTCCAGTTGAAGAAGAAGAGAGCCACGATCGCTCCGATGTGGAAGGCGACCATGAAGAAGCTCGTTACCCACACGACTGGCTGTGTAAATGTTCTGTCATTGCTTAGGGTCCGCATGTACATGCCTTTCTCGCAACTATTTACCCGTGCGGTATAAGGCGAATGTGTTCGACGCGGTCTTATTCGGCTTGTCGCGGGTTGCCCGCGCCTGCGGGGGACTAACAATAGTGTGCGGTAGTCGACAGAGCGGCGCGACTAGCAAAATGCTAAGAATCGGGAGGAAATTATTGAGTTTTGCGAGTTTGGCCTATGCGGGTGACAACGCTCGGATACCGCCTCGCAAAAGCGTCCGGCTTCGGTCGAAATGACGTGCGGGGAGGACGAGAAACAGCGACGGCGAGACGGCCGAGCGTTATACCGAGAAGAGGATGTGGTTGAAGATGTTGTAGAGCGGCGAGAAGAGCGCGGAGATGAAGCGGCCACCGACGAGGAAGAGAATGATCAGGCTGAACATGCCCATGCGGTCGTAGAGCTGGGCGGCCTTGTAGGGCAGGAAGTGGCGGAGGACGTGGCTGCCGTCGAGCGGGGGTAGAGGGATGAGGTTGAAGACGAAGAGCAGCAGGTTGATGAAGATGACGAAGTAGAGAAAGAGCGCGATGGGGAAGAGCGCGGGAAGGCCTTCGGTGGCGACTCCCGGGATGTGCTGGGCGATGGCTACGGCTGTGATGATGGACCTGTCGTCGGCTGGGAGGATGTGCTTGATGACGATGAGCAGGATGAGAGCGATGGAGGCCGAGAGCAGGTTGCTGGCAGGGCCGGCGAGGGTGACGAGGATGTCGTCTCGGCGGTAGTTTTTGAAGTTGCGGCCGGTGACTGGGGTGGGCTTGGCCCAGCCGACAAGGAAGCCGCCGTAGACCAGAGAGATGAGCGGAAAGAGGATAGAGCCGACCGGGTCGAGATGCTTGATGGGATTGAGGGTGACGCGACCGAGCATCCTGGCGGTGGGATCGCCGAGCCGATTGGCGGTCCAGGCGTGGGCGCATTCGTGCACGCTAAAGGCGAGGATCAAAACCACGATCTCGAAGAAGATAACGACGACGTTCAGCGGCATATGGTTCAAGTCTACTGAATTTCGCGTGACGAAACCGTAAAGGTTGCGATATGGCTTGTTCGGAGGATGCAGGGGCGGACTGAATTTGTTTGCAACGAAAACGGCGCTGGTGTCTAACTAATTGACCGAAGGAGAGTACATGAGGCTGGGCTTGAGTCGGGGATTGAGGTTGGGCGTGCTGATGGTCGCGGCTACGGGAGTTGTCCTTTTTGCACAGACGCCGGCGGTACCGGGGGCGACAAAGAACGACGCCGAGGTGCAAAAAGAGGGCATGCAGGCCGAGGCACTCTACCAACAACAGAATTATCTGGCGGCGCTTCCCCTATTTGAAGATCTGCACCAGCAACGGCCGGAGAGCAATGTCTTCCGAGAACGTCTCGCGATGTGCCTGCTGGCGAAGATGAGCACAGAGGCGCCGTCCGACGCGACGCTAACGCGGGAGCGGGCAAAGAAGCTGCTGCTGGAGGCAAAAGCAGCAGGAGATAACAGCGACCTTCTTCAAATCATGCTGGAGAGGCTTTCGACTCCCTTTGCCGGGGCCGCAGGCATTCAGAAGTCTCCCGGAGCCGAGTTGATGTTGAAGGGAGAGAAGGCGTTTTCGAACGGCAAGCTGAAGAAGGCACTCGAGCTTTACAAAAAAGCGTTGGAGGCCGACCCAAAGTTATACGAGGCAGCGCTGTTTGCCGGAAATACAGAGTTCAAGAGAAAGAACTATGACGAGGCCTGCGGATGGTTTGCGAAGGCGATTGCGATCAATCCCGATCGCGAAACTGCTTATCGTTACTGGGGCGATACGCTGGTGCACAGTGGGAAACAGAAGGCGGCACAAAGCAAATTTGTCGATGCCGTGATCGCCGAGCCTTACACGAAGCCATCGTGGGAGGGACTGCAGCAATGGGCGAACGCATCCCATGCGCAGCTGGCGAGCCCCCCGATTACGCTGCCGAAACAAGCTGTGGCGGATGCGAAGGGAAATGTGAATGTCACACTCGACGCCTCTACGATGGGGAGTCCAACGTCGGGGGTGTGGTTGCTCTATTCGACACAGCCGATGATGTGGCGAAGCACGGAGTTCAAGAAGCACTATCCGAATGAGCCGGTGTACCGCCATTCGCTGGCAGAAGAGGCAGAGGGCTTGCAATCCGTTATCGCGGTGGTGAAGGAACAGAATATTCCGGAAGACAAGCTGGACCCGACACTGAAATCACTGCTCGCGCTCGAAAAAGACGGGATGTTGGAGTGCTGGATTCTGTTGAATGCTGCGGACCAGGGAATCGTGCAGGACTACGCGGCATATCGAGCGACACACCGCGGTCTGCTGCATGCGTATTTAGACAAGTACGTGATCCACTTCAACCAGCCTTCGTGAGGGGGTCTTTCCGGCGTTTGACGTGGGCGGGAATTCCGACGGCGACGGTTGCGGGAGGGACGGGTTTGGTGGCTAAACCCAATGCTCCTAGCATGGCGTTTTCGCCGACGTTGGCTCCGGCGAGAACGGTGGCGTGGTAGGTGACGCGGGCGCGGGGGCCTAGTTCGGTGACCTTGTTGGTGACGTCGGCCTGGTGGTTGATGTCGTGGGTGTGGGAGTAGATGTTGGCGTAATCGGAGACGCTGGTGCCTTCGTGGAGGATGATCTCGCCACGGTCGTCGAGCATGACGTTTTTGTGGATGGTGCAGGAGTCTTCAATGGTGAGGTTGTAGCCATAGGTGAACTCGACGTTGTGGAAGATTTTGACGTGCTTGCCGAGGTGGCGGAAGATGTGGCGGCCAAGCATGCAGCGGAAACGGAAGCCTAGCCAGTGGTTGAGGCCGATGGGGGAGCGGTCGAACATCTGCCAGAACCAGATGAGGGGTTTGCGGGCGGCGTATTTTTCGGCGTCGACATCGCCGTAATACTCGGGCTCGAGGGTGGCGTTGCGCGGGTCGAGGCTTTGAACGAGGGTGTGCATGGCGAGTTCGTGGTTGAGGGTCGCCTTGGGAGGACCGGGGTAGGGCCGGCCGAGATAGAGCTGGACGAGCTCGTCACGGACGATCTGAGAGCGAATCTCGGGCTTGGTGTGGCGCGTGAATTCGTCGTTGAGGCGGGCGAGCCAGCGACGGTAGATGGCTTCGGCTTCGGGACTGGGCTTTAGTTCGCGGTACTCATGGACGGGCATTGGAGTTCCCTCTTTTTAGACAGCCTATTCTATGGCGAAGACGGCGTAGACGGTGGCAGATTTAGATATCTTTTCGGGAGCGATAGCCAGCGGCTTCAAGTTGACCTTGGAGCTGCCCAGGGACGCACTTGAGGTATTGAGGGTTCTACCGAAATATCCCCGAGGTGGCTCTTGATTACTCGCATAAATAAGGGCTCCCAGCTTGGTCTTCAAACCCGCAGCATACCGTTCGGCAATCTTCTGAGCATGGGCCAGCGCTTTCTCCGAAGCTGCTGACTCAAGCATCTCCTCGTTGCTGAGTTTCCAGTTAATTTCACCGCTGTTATTGGCTCCCGTAGTAATTGCGACTTGAAGAATATCCGCTGCTGAAGAAGCGGGGCCCGTAACTACCCAAGCCTGAGAAAAACGAAACCGAATTCCTTTGGCGTAGCGAGGTTTGTCGTCATCATCAATGGCTGTCAGGCTCTGCTGGGTGCTTTGGATTGCATCCTGTTTTATGCCCGCGTCATGAAGCGCCGTGATGATTGCATTGGAGGTTCGAGTAGCATCCGCGTAAGTCTGATTCTGATCAGTTCCAAAAAGGGTAAACCCAACTGTTACGGCAGCGACGTCAGCTACCACCTCAGCCTCGTCTGTTGTAGTGACTGCAATTGTTCGGTTCTCCTTGTTAACCGTTATAGTTTGCGCAATTGAACTAAGTGTCGTGGCGCAAACAGCTAAACATACAAAATGAATCAGCTTCATGACTTGCTCCCGAAAGGTCAATTGATTCGTTACTACAGTAAAGTTAGCGATTCATTCTAATCGTTCATTCGATGGCGAAGACGGCGTAGACGGTGGCAGATTTTTCGATGCGGCGAGGATTGATCGCCAGCGGAGGCGGCGCTGCTGCAGCCATCGAGCTCTTGGCCATGGCCTGCATCATGGGTCGTATGGGCTCGGACTGGGTATCGTTGCTGGCGTAGATGAGCGCGCCGAGCTTGACGTTCATTCCGGCGGCCATCTCGCCGGCGACGGTGCGGGCGCGCTGGAGGGCTTTGGCGGCGGCTTCGGCCTGCGGGGCGTTCTCGTCCTTCAGGCTCCAGTCGATCTGGCCGGACTGGTTGGCTCCGGCTTTGACGGCGAGGTCGAGGGTTTTTGCTGCGTCGGCGGCGTTGGTGCGGACGGTCCAGCTTTGAACGACCTGGAATTTGCGCTGGGCCTTCTCTGCCGGGGTGAGTTTGTCGATCTGGTACTCCTGGACGGGAGAGACGTTCTGGTTTTCGCTTTCGATGGTGTCGTTGGGAATGCCGGCGGCGGTGAGCGCCTTCACGATGGCGTTCGAGAGGTGCGAGCCGGCGGCGTAGGCGGCGTCGCTGTCGGGGCCATAGGTAATGAAGCCGATGTGGACGGTGGCGGTGTCGGCCATGGCGATGACTTTGTCGGTGGCGGTGATGGCGATGGTGCGGTTTTCCTTGTTGACCTGGATGGTCTGGCTGAACGATGTGGCTGCGACGGCGGCGGTCGTTAGCACAACGGCAAAGAGGTTGAGGATCTTCATTGGTCTTCTCCTGGGGCGTCGAGGGAGTCGATGGAGCCGAGCAGATCGGCGAAGGTTTTTTTGTGCTTCGGCTTGGCGGCGATCTTCTGTTTTGGGTCGGGGAGCACACGCTCGGGTGGTGGCGTACCCACACGGTCGCGGGCATTGGACTTCACGGCTTTGACTTTGGAGAAGACTTTTTTCTTTGGCTTGCTCATCTCGCGTTCCCTGAGGGCTGCGAAGCCCATGCGTGATTATGCATTACTCTTGCCTGCGAGGGGGGATGTGATGCAGGATTGCAGATGGGGGACGGTCGGCTGGACGGGCCGTCTAGCCGATGAGGTGTTGCATGGAAGAACGGGATTTTTTCGATGAAAAGGCGGAGCAGAGGACGCATGTGATGACTTGTCCGCACTGCGGGCAACAGGGGGAGTATCAGATCGACTGGGTGGTGCGGCGGAAGAAGGCGCAGTTGCCGAGAGGGGCCGACGACCGCGACCGTGCACGTTTTGCCAAGGCGCAGAGTTACATGGTCCGTCGAGACGACCCGATGGGTTGCAAGAATGTACGGTGCCGAAAGCGATTCGATGTGGTGGGGATCCAGTCGGTGGCGTTTATATAGTTTGTGAGGGCGGCGAAGGGACGGTTTGTTTTGCCGTGGTCTTCTGTGTCTCGCGCTGTGACAGGAGACTAGAAAGTCGAGCCTGATTCGACGCGTCCGCACATTCTCACGGTGTAATTTTGAGACCTGAAAAATGAGCGATGGTCCCCGGCCCGGTCCAGATCGCGATTGCACCCTTCGATGGAGGTTGTTTCAGGTCGTTCACGATGAGGGTTGGCTGATCAGAGCCATTGACATACAGTCGTGCGGTAGTTCCTGCAACCGTTATTTTGACGTGCGTCCACTCTCCCGACACCAAATCGACATACGATTCATACTTGCCGGGACTTTCGGTGCGCAACTTTTGCCACGCGAATCCGGGCGCGGAGACGTATTGCACAGAATGGTTTCGCTGTAGCTGATCATTGGATCGCCCATTCTGGGACGAAGATAGAAACGCTCAAAATGAGATCTGTCTGAAGATACCCTGAATGAAATCCCAACGAAGCCCCGCGCTGTCTCCGGTGCGTTCGGTACTGTATCCCCGCTCAGATCCACTTCGATCGTGCCATCTTGAAAAGATGACTCCGGAACGACAAGACCGCTGGCATCATCAACGTCAGCTGCACCTGCATCCGTGACGCGTATGGCGGTGTGCCCGCGATACGTGACGGACTCTGCCTTCACGTTGTGCAGTTCGAACTTGTCAAGAGTTGACAGCCCAATCTCTTGGGACGATTGGCCAAAGGATGGAAAGGCGAAGAAGAGCCATACAACGGTTAAGGCGCACACCCGGAACGATCTCATTTTGCATCCTCTCCGTACGACTTTCTCATCTTGGATTCTGCACGCTTGATACCAAATGCCACTTCGACTAGGTCATTGTTTTTTGCGACTCACACGAGAAGCGATTTGTAAGAGATGTCTGAAATCAGAAAACGGCGTTCGGAAATGAACAGATGAGTGGATCATCCATTTCAGGGGTCGAACCCGGAGTGTCCGGGGTCTCGACCCCTGAGATCCAGGATTCAACGGGTTTCCACTCGAGTGACGGGCTATCCGGAAACTGTTCCGATGTGCCGTGAAAAGTCACGTTTTCGGCAAGTTCATCGTGTAGCCGAGTCGTAATTTCCGCAAGTCGTTTTTCGGACTGAGACGGGACTAGAGCGTTGCAGCGGGTTTTTTCAGACCAGACCCTATTAATTTTGCCTCTATCCAATGCCCTGCCTAAGGGCTAACGTAGTCTACGTTCCAATACTTACGAAGCGATGGGAAACCAAGGTGGCGCGAATCTCCCGCTTTTCTCTCCTTCTCTTAATACTCGTCTGGTCTCGTCACGACGCCTGGTCACTAGCCGCCCAGGCTGTAGCGACTGCCCATGCTCCGATTGAACACATCACCATCGGTGCCTCTACGGCGCCGCTCAACGGGCCGTGGAAGTTTCACATTGGCGACTCACCGGTTGATCCAGCAACCCATACTCTGCTGTGGGCCGAGCCAGATTTCGATGACTCAAAGTGGGAGACTGTGGACCTGACGCCACCGGACGGTTCATTAGATCCCGTCTATGGAGTTTCGGGGATGGTGCCGGGCTGGACAACTCGGGGGCATGCGGGAGATTGGGGATACGGCTGGTATCGCCTCAGGGTGCAGGTGACGGCTGCGGCGGGAGAAAAACTGGCCATTGAGGGTCCGCCCGGCGTGGACGATGGATACCAGATCTTCCAGAACGGGAAGCTGGTTGGCAGTTTTGGCGGGTTCTCTTCCAGCAGGCCGGTTGTCTATAACACGCAGCCGATGAGGTTCGATCTGCCGGAGCCAGGCAATCCCGGTTCACCCACTCGAGTGCTGGCCTTCCGGGTCTGGATGGAGCCTTCTACACCGTCGAATTACCCCGATGTCGGTGGCTTGCGCACCGCGCCGCTACTGGGCGAGGCCGGCGCGGTGACAGTCAACGATCGGGTCCGCTGGTTCGACGCCTTTCGCGCAATCGCGGACCATCTTATTTCAGCAACGATGTTCGGGCTGTTCGCTTTCCTGGCTTTAAGCCTGACCATCGTTGATCGCTCGGACCGGGTCTATCTCTGGCTTGGAACCGCCTGCCTGCTTACTGCGATATTTGACGCTGTGGTGGTTATCCTTGACGGTACGCAATACATGGGCATGACGGTCGGGGATCCGCTCAGGTTCGTCGTTTTGCGTCCGCTCATTTTCGTGGCATGGGCGATGGTGTGGTGGAGCTGGTTTGGGCTTAAACGACTGGCGTGGCTGCCGTGGGCCGCGGCAGGGTTGGGTTTACTTTGCGCAGTCTCGATTGCCCTGGGCCGAAACCTGTTGGTCTTTATGGTGGTTCCGCCCTGGATCAGCGCCGTCTTTGGCGATGTGTATGTGGTTGCCAAGCTGCTCTTCCTGCCGCTGATGCTCGTGTGCATCGTTCAGGGCATTCGCAAGGAGGGAGTGGAGGGCTGGTCGGTACTGCCAGCCGTGATGTTATGGGGAATTGCGCAATTCTGGGAGGAACTCAACTTTCTGCATATTAACCTGACCTGGTTTCCCCTTGGTGTGCAGATCACTCTTGGGGATATTGCCAATCTGCTGCTG
Organism: Acidobacteriaceae bacterium KBS 89; assembly: GCA_000381605.1. Taxonomy (GTDB): domain Bacteria; phylum Acidobacteriota; class Terriglobia; order Terriglobales; family Acidobacteriaceae; genus Edaphobacter. The sequence continues at coordinate 330,485 of KB906760.1, read as the reverse complement.
GTGTTCGTCATCGCCGCGCTGCTATTGCGACGACTGTTGCGGACCGTGCGGCGGCAACGTTTGATGGAACTCGATGTGAAGCAGGCGCAGGAGGTGCAGAAGGTGATTCTGCCCGAGCCCATTGCGACACTTCCGGGGCTGGCGATAGCGAGCGAGTACCGTCCGGCGCGCGAGGTGGGCGGCGACTTCTTCCAGATCCTTCCGCACCCCTCCAACGGCAGCATGCTGATTGTTGCCGGCGATGTTGCCGGCAAGGGTCTGCAGGCGGGAATGCTGGTGGCGCTTCTGGTGGGCGCTATCCGTACGTCGGCGAACTTCGATCCCGATCCGCTGGCGGTGTTGAAGGTGCTGAATCAGCGGCTGTGGGGACGCAGCCACGCAGCCGCCACCTGCCTCGCGCTGCGAATTGGCGCGGACGGCGGGGCGATGCTTGCCAACGCCGGGCACCTGCCTCCGTACCTCAACGGCCAGCCGCTCGAGATCGAAGGATCGCTGCCGTTGGGCATGATCGAAGATGCGGAGTTCTCGGTGCTCCAGTTCAGGTTTACCCAGGGCGACCAGTTGCTACTGATGTCGGACGGCATCGCCGAAGCCACCGACCTGAACGGAAACCTGTTTGGCTTCGACCGCATTCTGGATCTGGTCCGAAACTCGGCTAGCGCCGCAGCAATCGCCACCGCAGCCCAGAATTTTGGTCAGGAGGATGACATCAGCGTCATCTCAATTATCCGGACCGCGGCTTAGTCGCTTCTGGATTGATATTGCCCCAAAAACCGGTTTTCGGAGACTGGCTCACTACCCTTCTTTCGCAGCCGTGGCCTGACGAGGCCGGCTGTGATTTAATACGAGTGAGAGTTACCGATGTTCCAGTGGAGCGTTGGTTCCTTTTCGAACGAAAGAACGCGGAGACCAGAAACGTAATGGCGAACACACTGCTTCCCATCGAAGAACGCAATCTGACACCGGACCAGGTGGAACTGCTGGATAAGCGTCGGCGTCGTGGCCAGTTATTTCTGGTGCTCTGCCTTCAGACACTGATTATCGGAACGCTGGTGACCCTCTGGGCCGGTCAGGACTGGACGCTGTCGCCGGGATGGATCCACCCGATGGTGTATTGGGACGCGTTCATGTTCACGCTTTCGCTGGTGTTCGGCATTGTGGGTATGCGGCTGAAGCGCGGCAGCAATGAATTCATCAGCTATTAGAAGCTAAACCACGGATCAGCCGAGATGCAGCGACGAGTTCGGGCATGCGGTGACTCTGTGGTGTTTTTTCGGTTGCAGGGCAGGTTGTTTCGAAATTGGAAAATCGGCAGCGGGCAGCGGGCTCGTTTATGTAGTGTAAAACACATAGCCTTTCCAACACCTGCGGCTATACTTAGGTTCTTGCAGGATCTGATTCGCTTTTCGAGCCTACGCATCTCATCTTAAGTATAGAAATGAAGCAGATGGCGGCGAGACGATGTCCTACCCTTCCCTGATCCTCGATGACGGACGCACAGCGGTGTTGGAGCCCAGGGAAGACGCTCGGCAGAAGCCGGCTAGGTTGCGGGACAAATTTGGCCGGGCCATTACGGATCTGCGCGTCTCGGTAACTGACCGATGTAATTACAAATGTGTCTATTGCAGGACGGGCAACGAGGGAGCGCAGTATACCGAGTTGCCCATTGCCGACTATCTGCGGATGGTGCGGCTGTTTGTCTCGATGGGTGTGGAGAAGGTCCGCCTGACCGGGGGAGAGCCGCTGCTGCGATCGGGCCTGGTGGAGATGGTTCGAGAACTGGCGGGGATGCGTACGGCTTATCTGCCGGACGGGAGCTTTGCAGGCGAGGGCGAGCGGCATGGATTGCCGCTGGATATCGCGCTGACCACAAATGGACATCTGCTGGAGGGGCTGGCACAGCCACTGAAGGACGCCGGCTTGAATCGCGTGACGGTGAGCATGGATGCGGTGGACGCAGAGACGTTTACCGCGATCACACGGGTGCCACGAAGCTTCGACAAGGTGCTGGCAGGCATTCGTAAGGCGCAGGCTGTGGGGTTGGGACCGGTTAAAGTAAATTGTGTTCTGCTGCGCGGATTCAACGATGTGCAGATTGAACAGTTCGCGGAGTTCTCGCGGCGCGAAGGCGTCATCGTTCGATTTATCGAGTGGATGCCGCTTGAAGAAGACCGCAGCTGGAAGCGGGAGACCGTGATCTCGATGGACGAGATTGTGGAACGCTTGAATGCGTATCGTCCGCTGGTGGAGCTGGCGCCGCATGCAGCGAGCGAGACGGCGAAGCGGTTTACGTTTGACGATGGAGTTGGTGAGATCGGAATTATCGCGCCAGTGTCGCGGCCCTTCTGCGGCCACTGCAGTCGCGTGCGGCTGACTTCGGATGGGAAGATACGGACCTGCCTGTTTTCGCAAAGCGACCATGACCTGTACGGCCAGATAGTGCGAGGCGGAACCGATGAGGAGCTTGCTGCGTATATACGGAGGATTGTGATGCACAAAGAGGCGCGACATCACATTGGCGAACCGGGTTTCGAAAAGCCATCGCGCAACATGGTCCATATTGGTGGATGAGACATTGTGTGTATTGCGGACGAAGTTGAAACTCTGAAAAATTGAATACGTCTGAAAGATTCGGCTGCTGATATCTAATGTGTCGATGCTCTGAGGAAAAAGCTTGAAAGACAGACGGCCGTTTGAGGTGATCGAAAGCCGCCAGATGGACCACCTCCGGGTGTTCCATGACGTGGCGCGCGCGCTGACCTCAAGTCTGGAGTTGGAGGAGATCCTAGGCGCCATCATGGATAAGATGGCGCAGTTCTTCGGGCCGGAACGATGGTCGATGCTGATGGTCGATGACCATACGAACGAGCTGTACTATGCGATCGCGGTTGGGGAGAACACGGAGAGTCTGAAGGGACTTCGGGTACCGATGGGTGAGGGAGTCGCGGGCTGGGTGGCTTCGACGGGCAATCCGCTGGTGGTTCCGGACGTGGCGCTGGATCCGCACTGGTCGGCGTTTGCGAGCAAACATCCGGACCTGAAGATCAAGTCGATCGCCTGCGTGCCTGTGCGATCGGGAAACAAGACGCTGGGTGTGATTCAGTTGTTGAACAGCAAGCTGGATCTGCTGTCGGAGTATTCGATCTCGTTCCTGCGAATCCTGTGCGACTATGCGGCGATCGCGATTCAGAATGCGCGGTCGATGACGCTGATCCAGGAGTTGACGATCACAGACGATGTGACGGGACTCTTCAACGCACGGCATCTGTACACCATGCTCGACGAACAGGTGGCGCAGGGGCAGGTCTTCAGTTTAATGTTCGTCGATCTGGACCGTTTCAAGTCGGTAAACGATACCCATGGACATTTGATCGGCAGCCGTCTGCTGGCGGAGATCGGCGGATTGCTGAAGCGCTGCCTGGGACCGAATAATGCGGCGTTCCGGTATGGTGGCGATGAGTTTGTTGCGCTGTTGCCTGGGATGGGCAAGTCTGCGGCGAGCGGAACGACGATGGCGCTGCGCGAGGACCTGAGGGCGGCGCGTTTTCTTGAAGGTGCGGGGCTTTCTTTGAACGTGTCGGGAAGCTTTGGGCTGGCGACGTACCCGGAGGACGGAAATACGGTGGCGACGATTCTGCGCGCGGCCGACACGATGATGTATGAGGCCAAGATTACCCGGGACAGCGTGGCCGTTTGTGGCAAGGGAACGGTTTCAAAAGCTGCGAAGAGCGCAGCTGACAGCGGTCCCCGGCAGGCGGTCGCCGGGCTGTTCCTCGAACGCGACTAGTTGCCTGGCGGCTGACGATTTCGCCTTATCTCCAACTACATAATTTCTGATTGACCTAGCTCGGGCCGCGGCGCTCCAGCGTGTTTCTGCGGCGGGGTTCCGGCTTGACGACGTCGCGATTTTCGGGTGCGACGGGGTGGACGCCGAAGTCCCAGACACCGAGGTTGACGGATTTGTCGGAGATGACCTCCATGACGGCGAACTCGCCAAAGTCGAGGCCTTCTTTAGGGGTGATCTTGAGCCAGTGGCCGCCGGGAAGGAGTTCGGTGGTGGTTTCGAAGACGTCTTCCTGGCGCCGGCCGGTGCCAAGGAGGGGGATGCGGAAGCTGTTGATGACGCGGGCGCCGGTGCGGACGTCGGCGCGGAGAATCACGTATCGGCTGTTGGCTGAGCCTCCGGTGGCATCATTCTGGATGCGGCTGGTTGCGCCGTGGGTGTCGACGGTGAGGGGCGTGCCAGCGGTGTTGCCGACGCTTTCGTCGCCGATGCGGATGTAAAAGACGGGGTCTTTGACGTGGAGCTGGATCGGCGAAGCCTCGCCTTTGAGCGTGACGACGGGATGCGCGGCGGAGAGCGGGTTGACGGCGGCTTTGAGGAGATTGTGGGCGGTGTTGCGATTGAGGTCGCTGTCGGTCTGGGCCAGGGGAACGAGTTCGGGCGTGCCACGGAAGGTGTCGAGGGCGAGGGTGCTGTTCTCTTCGGGGAGGCGAAGGTCTTTCGCGACCTCAGGGGTAAGAGCGGCGCGCTCCGCCTCTTCTTTGAGCAGCTCGGGGTCGATGGCTGGTGGAGGAGAAGGGTTGTTCGGGTCGGTGGGGCCGGGCTGAGCGTGCCGCTTTTCCCAGAGCTGGGTGGCTTCGAGGTCGACGAGCGAGAGGGGGATCTCCTCTTCTGCTCCGGCGCGTTCGGCGCTGACGTAGCGCACGATGTTGCCGACGACCTTGTAGCTCATGACTATTTGATAGCTGCCGTCTTTGAGGATCAGGCGGGTGCGATGCGGGGTGGTGGCCTCGGGTTGGAGCGCGGTGGTGTGTTGCTGGGCGCGACTTGGAGAGGCAGCGAGGAGGCACCCTGCCAGCAGAAGCGCTGCGGAGAGGTTTTTCGGGATGGAGCGGCGGTGGTTCATTCCTTGACTCAACAGTTTAGACGTACATACGGACGAGAGCATTCTTTCGCGTAGGAGCTAATTAAAACTAAATGAACGGCGATTTGGGATCACCGTCCATTTTTCCGGAGTTCCGGCTTACTTTGCGGCCAGTTGAATGCACTCTTCGAGGATGTCGAGGGCGATGTCGGCCTCATGCTGGTTGACGATGAGTGGCGGGCAGAGGCGGACGGTGGTTTCGCCGCAGCCGAGGATGAGCAGGCCGCGCTCGAAGGCCAGGTCGACGACCTTGTCTCGCATGGGGCCGACCGGAGTGCGGGATTTCTGGTCTTGTACGATCTCGATGCCGATCATGAGGCCGCGCCCGCGAACTTCACCGACTGTGGGGTGTTTGGCAACCCAGAGGCGGAGGCGCTGCAGCATCTTCTCACCTACGGTGGCGGCGTTCTTCATGCCTTCGCGCTCGAGGATGTCCAGGGTGGTGAGGGCTGCGGCGATGCAGATGGGGTTGCCGCCGAAGGTGCTTGCGTGGGAGCCGGGAACCCAGTTCATGATTTCGGCGCGCGTCATGCAGATGCCCAGCGGCATGCCGGATGCGATGCCCTTGGCGATGCAGACGATGTCGGGCTGGACGCCAGAGTGCTCGATGGCCCACCACTTCCCTGTTCTGCCGGCTCCAGACTGGACTTCGTCGGCGATGAGGAGGATGCCGTGGCGGTCGCAGATGCGGCGGATCTCCTGGAGGAAGTTGTCGGGTGCGACGACGTAGCCGCCTTCGCCCTGGATGGGTTCGAGGATGATGGCGGCGACTTCTTCAGGAGGGAGGATAGTTTTGAAGAGCCTCTCTTCGATGTAGCGGGCACAGTCGAGGGCGAAGGCCTCCTGCTCTTGAGGGCCGCCGGTGGTGCCGCGATAGGTGTAGGGATAGCGGATGTGGTGGACACCGGGGACGAAGGGGGCGAAGCGGCGCTTCTGCTGAGGCTTGGAGCCGGTGAGCGAGAGCGCGCCCATGGTGCGGCCGTGGAAGGCGCCGAAGAAGCTGATGATGTTCTGGCGGCCGGTGTGATAGCGGGCGATTTTGAGGGCGCACTCGACGGCCTCGGCGCCGGAGTTGCCGTAGTAGAACTTGTGCGGGCCGGGCATGGGAGCGATTGCGGAGAGGCGCTCGGCGAGGATCGTCATGTGCTCGTAGTAGAAGTCGGTGCCGGAGATGTGGATGAGTTCGGCGGCCTGGTCCTGGATGGCCTTGACGACTTCGGGGTGACAATGGCCGGTGGAGTTGACGGCGATGCCGGCGGCGAAGTCGAGGAATTCGTTGCCGTCGACGTCGGTGACGCGGATGCCGCGACCGGATTTGGCCACCATGGGATAGCTGCGGGTGTAGCTGGGAGAGATGAGACGTTCGTCGTCGGCGACGATCTTCGTGGCAAGCGGACCGGGGAGGGGAGTCTTCAGTTTGGGCCCGTATTGGGTGTAGTTCGCGGTGCGCGTGTAGCTTTGGGCTTGCTCTTTGGTTTCCTGGGTCAGGGTGCTCATGGTGTCTCCTTACGAATCAGAGGTCAGCGGTACGTTGGTAGGCCGTTCGTCGGTGCCGTGCCCGGATGTGGGAAGGCAGCCTCGCGGGTAGCGGAGGGAACGGTTTGCGCTGGTGGCTTGACTTCGCCGGCTGGAGGGGGTTCTGGAGTTAGTCGCCGGCGAAGAGGCTAGGTCGCGTAAGGCTTGGGAGTACTCGAAGATGGCGGCGCGGCATCTGGTGCCGCTGGGAGCGGCACTGCGGACCGGCGATCCGATGGGTACGGGCTGTGGCAACGACGGGGAGTTTCATGGGCCTGTGCCTTTGGCGGTGAGTATACCCTACCGCAACGATGTCAATCACTCATCGTGCCCTGGTGGAAGATGATCTTCCATCCCACTTCGGTGTGCTGCCAGATGGTCGAGCGGCGTGTCTTGCGTATCTTGTTTTGAATCAGCGTGTAGGTGAGGAGGTAGACATCGGCGGCGAGACGGCGGCAGTGAAAATCGCTGGTCTCCCAGACGTCTTCGGCTGGGTGGCGATGGCGGCGATCCAGTTCGGCCAGCACGCAGTCTCTGGAATATCGACGGCCGGAGGCGCCGATCTCCCAGAACTCGGGGTGCATCATGCTCTCAAAGTCGGCCCTGGATGTGCCGAACTCGGGGCGATGGAAGATTGGCTCGCGCCGCTTGAGGTCTTCGAGAATTTCCAGAAGAGCCGGGTCGGTCGACAGGGCGGGTTCCATCTCTGGATGCATCGCTGTCTCCTAAAATTTTCGACCCCGTCTGCGTGCGACGGCACGCTACCGAATAACGCTACCGGGAACAAGGGGAAGAGGAGCGTCGTTGTCGAACTGCATGGCGAAGGCAAACATCAGATGGTAGCGATCGCTGTGCTCCGTGGTGAAGTCGAAGCAAAGGACGTGGCGCGTGGGGTCGACGGGGTCGGACTTCTTTTTGGGCTTGACCGGGATGTTGCCGAGCACGCACGCCTTGGCCGCATAGGTTGTCGTGGGAATTTTGCCCGGGGCATCAGGCATGGGAACCGAGGCGAGGACGATGGCAGCAGGGTGTCCGGCGATTGCGTAGTTGGTGGGCTCCTGCGTGACGGTGGGTTCGCCGTACTGTTTGAGCTGGCGAAGGATCTGTTCGCGGACAAAGGGGGCAAGCATTGTGGCGCCACGCAGAACGTTAGGGCAAGTGTTGTCGATGGTGGAGAGGACGAACGATGTGGTGTCACCCGGAGTGATCGCGTTGGCAAAGAGCGTTGAGTGCGCGCACTTGGGCGAAGCGTCGGCGTTCGGCCTTGCCGTGCTGGCGGGGTCGGGGACGAAGCGCTCGGGGTAGAAGTAGGTTACGTTGAGAGCCGGATCGTGAAAGCTCTTCGGGAGCGTCGGGCTCGATGGATAGGATTGAGACAAACCTGTCGTGCAGACAAGGACTAGGGAAAAAAGAACCGAGGTACGAAACACCATTTTCTTATCGTAGCACCGTAGAAGGGCCGGAAACAGGGCGGGAAAGCAAGATAACATGAACGAATGCCCCCCAGTTCCTCCCATAATCGAACGCGGATTCTTCTTTCATTCTGCTGCGTTTATGTCTTCTGGGGCGGGACTTACCTGGCGATGCGCTATGGCGTGGAGGTGCTGCCGCCGTTCGTCCTGGCAAGTTCGCGGTACCTGATCGCAGGGCCGATCATGCTGATGTTGAGTGCGATCTTCAGGTTGAAGATGTGGCCGAGCAAGCAGGAGTGGGGCTGGCTTGCGGTTATCGGGGTATTGATGCTCGGATGCGGCAATACCTCGGTGATGTGGGCGGAGCAGTACATTCCGAGCGGATTGGCGGCGCTGCTGGTGGCTTCTATTCCCCTTTATGCCGCGCTGATTGAGGTGGTGCTGCCGCGGGGTGAAGGCCTGCCGCTGCGAGGATGGATCGGGGTGGGCATTGGGTTTATCGGGATGGTTTTCCTGCTGTGGCCGAAACTTCGACAAGGGCTGCACGGGGACTCGCGGGAGATTCTTGCGGCTGCGGTGACGCTCGGAGGAACGCTTTGCTGGACGTCAGCGTCGGTGATCTCGCGGCGATCGACGATTCGCATCAGTGGAGTTGCGTCGGCAGGATGGCAGATGGTGATCGGCGGCGTGTTCAATCTCGGCATGGTGGTGGTGTCGGGTGGTTATCACGGGGCGCAATGGGGGATGAAGGCGTGGGGATCCATCTTTTACCTGGTCGTCTTCGGATCGCTCATTACCTATACGGCGTATATCTACCTGCTCGACAATGTTGCGGTGTCGAAAGTGGCGACCTATGCGTATATCAATCCGGTGATCGCGGTAATCCTTGGGGCGATCTTTGTGCATGAACGGTTCGTCGCTGTGGAGTATGTCGGGATGGCTGGGATCCTGGTGGCGGTATTTCTGGTGACGAGCTCGAAGATGAAGAGCGGCAAGCCGAACGTGGTGGACGAAGACCTGACTGTACGGCAGCAGGCTTAGGGCAGGCTGGGTGTCCGAAGGCCGGAAAAAACAGGGAACAAACTGAATTGACTCCGCGTAGAGAACTGCGAGAGGGTACGCCCATGAAAACTATCGCGTTAAATCTGGCACTTTCGACACTTTGTCTATCGACCGCCGTAGCAGTCGCGCAGAGCGACACCACGTGGGATAAGAGCTACTCGGTCACCGGACAGCCTTCGCTCTACCTCACCACCGGCGACAGTCATCTCAACATCCATGCGTGCAGCGGCTGCAATGCGGTCCGCATCCATGTCACAGCTGAGAATACGAGCCTTTCGCGGTACACCCTTGAAGAGAGCCAGAGCGGCAATACTGTCCATTTTTCTCTCAAGGAGAAGCCTGACATGGGGATACACACCAACTGGCACTCCTCTAAGTCGGTTAAGGTCGATGTGGAGACGCCCGCGAACCTCACGCTCGAGGCCAGGAGTGCGGACGGCGGCCTGACAGCGTCGGGGCTACATGGCGATCTCACCATCCACACGAGCGACGGCGGACAGGATTTGACCGAAGTCACGGGGAACGTGAAACTGCACTCGAGTGACGGGAGTATTCGTGTTCGGAACGCCAGCGGGATACTTGAGGCGCGGAGTTCCGACGGCAGTCAGGACATCTCGGGGTCTTTCACCTCACTGCAACTGCACACGAGTGACGGTTCGATTACGCTTCAGCTTGCCGAAGGGTCGCATCTGAGCTCCGACTCTCGAATCGAAAGCAGCGATGGGAGCGTGTCGCTGCGGCTGCCGAAGAGCTTCCCGGCTGAACTTGCGGTTAGCACGAGCGATGGAAGCATCCAGAGCACGCTTCCGCTGACCGTTGATGGATACAACTCGAAGGGGAATTCGGGGCACAATATTCGCGGGAAGTTCAATGGTGGCGGCTCGTTGTTGACGATCCATACGAGCGACGGCAGCGTGCATCTCGCGACGCTGTAGGTTTCCCAACTAAATTACATACCGATGATCTCACCAGATGCGTCGACGTCGATGCTGAGGGCGCGGGAGGCTTTGGGGAGCCCGGGCATCAACATCATTGCGCCTGAGATGACGACGAGAAAGCCTGCGCCAGCGGAGAGGACGACGTCGGTGATATGGAGCGTCCAGCCTGTGGGCGCGCCCATCAGCTTGGGGTCGTCGGTGAGGGAGTACTGGGTCTTTGCGATGCAGACGGGCAGGCCGCCGTATCCCCATTCCGTGAAGCGGGCGAGTTTTTCTTCGGCCTGTGGGGTGAGTTCGATCGAGGCCGCGCCATAGACCTTTTGCGAGACGGCGGTGATCTTTTCGAGCGAGGAGGCGGACGCTGAGTAGGTTGTCTGGAGTGCTGGGCCGGGGTTGGCGGCGATTACGCTGACGACTTTTTCGGCGAGTGCGACTGCGCCTGCTCCGCCTTTGGTGAATGCTTCGGAGAGCGCGAAGGCTGCGCCCTGAGCCTCGCAGTATTTTTCGAGGAACGCGAGCTCCTCGCCGGTGTCGTTGGGGAAGCGGTTGATGGCGACGATTGCGGGAAGGTTGAAGCCGCGGACGATGGCGATGTGCTTTTTCAGGTTGGTGAAGCCGGCTTCGAGATCGCCCGCGCCTTGGTTGCGGACGCTCTGGACGGTCGTGACGAGCACTGCGGCAGCGGGCTTGATGCCGGAGCTGGGCATCACGATGTCCATGTACTTTTCAAAGCCGAGGTCGGAGGCGAAGCCGGTCTCGTTGATCACGTAGTCGGCGAGGCGCAGGCCCATCTGCTGCGAGAGTACGGAGCTGGTGCCGTGCGCGATGTTGGCGAAGGGGCCGCAGTGGACGAGCGCTGGTGTGCCCTCTGTGGTCTGAACGAGGTTGGGGAGGATGGCTTCGCTCAGGAGGGCCATCATAGGCCCGGTGGCGTTGAGGTCCTTGGCGAGAACCGGCTTGCCGGAGCGGGTCTGGCCGATGACGATGCGTCCGAGGCGGAGGCGCAGGTCTTCGCGGCTGTCGGCGAGCGTCAGGACGGCCATGATCTCACTGGCCGCGGTGATGACAAAGCCGGTGTGCCTGTGGGCGCCGTCGCGCTTGCTGGCTGCGCTGACGACGATGTGGCGAAGGGCGCGGTCGTTCATGTCGAGCGCGCGCGGCCAGGTGATGGCGTGTGGATCGAGGTCGAGCGGGTTGCCGTGGAAGAGGTGCGAGTCGATGAGCGCAGCGAGCAGGTTGTGCGCGGAGGTGATGGCGTGAAAGTCGCCATGGAAGTGCATGTTGATCTTTTCGGCGGGCTCGACCTGCGAGCGGCCACCACCGGCAGCACCACCCTTCATGCCGAAGACGGGGCCGAGCGAGGGTTCGCGCGAAGTGATGATCGCCTTTTTGCCGATCTTTTCTAGGCCCTGCACAAGACCGATCGAGGTGACGGTCTTGCCTTCGCCCGAGACGGTGGGCGTGGTTGCGGTGACAAGGACAAGTTTGCCGCGGACGGGAAGTTCGGCGTCGGTCAGCAGATCGAGCTTGAGTTTGGCGCCGTAGGGGCCGAGGCGTTCTACATACTTTTCGGAGAGGTTGAGTTTTTTGACGATGGCTTCGATGGGAAGAAGATCTTTGTTCATGGGCCTCAAAGCTGCAGTATCGGAGTTGGGGGTGACGGTACGGGCTAGGGCGTCGCGTTGCCGATGGCGAGCGGATAGAGAGGTGCGGCCTGGTCGCGTCCGAAACGGACGGTGGTCTTGGTGATTCGGTTGAGCGTGTCGACGTTGTTCGAGGAGAGGTACCAGACGAGGAGATGGCTGTTCCAGTTGGTGGAGAGCCCCATGGTGTAGAGCTGCGAGGGAGCTGCGTTCGGTGTTTGCGGCTGGCCCTGCGAGGCCGCCATGTGAACCTTCTGCCAGCCGATGGTGTAGGTAGCAGGTTGGGCGATGGACTTCATTCCGGGGATCTTGTTGACGATCTCGGCCATGTCGCTGAGCAGGTTGGTGGCTTTGTTCTGCTGCTCGGGCGTGAGGCAGTCGACGTCTAGCTCGGCGAGCAGGATGGTCGCGGTGACCGCGGGTGTCTGCGGTGCAGCTGACTGAGGCTGATTGAGCAGAAGAACGGGGCGGAGGCAGTGGGTTGCTTCGGCGAGCTTCGGGTCTGATGCGCTGGCGATGCCGAACAGGGTAAGACGGCCGTCCTGCATGACCTGCGCTGCGTCGCCTCTGATGAGATCGGAGGGATAGAAGAGGCGCAGCTTGAGGGCCTCGTTCTCCCATTCGGTGGTGTTGGGAGCGGGCGTTTGCGCTTTAGTGGGGAGAGTCAATGCAGCGGCGATGAGGACCGTAATGACCGTGCGAGTTCTTAGAGAAGGGGCCATTTATTTGCGCTTCCAGCGCACGCCATCTTTCGAGTCCTCTATTAGGATGCCTTTTGCTAGGAGGTCGTTGCGGATGGCGTCGGCGCGGGCGAAGTTGCGGGTCTTCTTTGCCTGAGTGCGTTCGGCGACGAGCGCGTCGATGTCTGCGTCGGAGAACGACAGGGTGGCGACGAGTTCAGGGGCGGCCTCGTCGATGCGGCCTTCCACTTCAGCCCAGGCAAGTGCTGCGCGGGTGATGGCGGCGTCCCGGTCTTCGAGGACGGCGAAGACACCGTCGAAGAGAGCGAGGACCCTGAGGATCTGCGTGGCGTTTTCGGCGCGGAGGGAGCCTGCGTCGGCGGCGGAGTTTGCAGCGCGGACGAGGTCGAAGATGGCGGCGCGGGCCTCGGCGGTGTTGAGGTCGTTGGCGAGCGCGGCCGTGTAGTCTTGTTCAGCTTTTGCGGTCGCTGCGGCGATGTCTGCGTTGAGGCCTTCGGCGAAGCCGTCCTTCAACATGCGCTGGTGGAAGGTGCGCAAGCGATCGACAGCGTTGGTCGATTCAGTGAGGCTATCGAATGTAAAGTTCATCTGGTTCCGGTAGGGAACGGAGATGAGAAGGAAGCGAATGGCGGAGGCGCGGTAGCCCTTCAACAGCAGGTCGCGGAGGGTGTAGAAGTTGCCCTCGGACTTCGACATCTTCCTGCCTTCGACGAGGAGGAAACGGACGTGCATCCAGTGGCGGACGAATGGATTGCCAGAGGCTGACTCCGATTGGGCGATCTCGTTTTCGTGGTGGGGGAACATGAGGTCTTCGCCGCCGGCGTGGAGATCGATGTCGTCTCCGAGAAGTTTTGTCGCCATGGCGGAGCATTCGATGTGCCACCCGGGGCGGCCGGTGCCGAGAGGAGTGTCCCAAGACTGTTCGCCGGGCTTGACGGCCTTCCAGAGAGCGAAATCGCGGGCGGCGTCCTTCTCATATTCGTCGACGTCGACCCGGGCGCCGTCTTCGATGCCGTCGAAGTCTTTTTTGGAGAGCTTGCCGTACTCGGGGAAACGGGCGATGCGGAAGTACCAGGAGCCGTCTTCGGTCTTGTAGGCGATGTCCTTGGCGGCGAGCTTTTCGATGAGAGTGACCATCTCCGGAATGCAGCCGGTGGCGCGGGAGAAGTGCTCGGGATGCTCGATGTTGAGGGCGTCGAGGTCTTCGAAGAAGGCGCGTTCGTAGCGAGCGGTGTACTGCGCGATGGGAACACCGGCCGCGGCGGCGTTGCGGATGATCTTGTCGTCGACGTCGGTGATGTTCATGACGTGGTTGACCGGGATTCCCTGCTGGCGGACGAAGCGCCGGAGGACGTCGACATGGAGGAAGGTGCGGAAGTTGCCGATGTGGCCGTAGTCGTAGACGGTGGGGCCGCAGCAGTACATTCGCAGTGCAGGTCCGCCGACGGGGGTGAGGGGCTCAGTCTTTCCGCCTAGAGTATTGAAGAGTTCGATGGTCGCCACGTGTCTTCTGTTCCTGCCGCAGCCGGGCGCGTGGCGCGGTGCAGACTGCTCTCGCTTGAGTTCAATGATGATTTTAGCTGATATATGGGCGACGATTGTCGCCGCGGTATTTACTGCTGGCCGAGGCGGAGCTGGGGGGTTGCGCCGAGGTCTTCGGAGGCGAAGTCGCGGGCGAGAAGCTTGGGCCAGGCGGCGGCAGCGATCATAGCGGCGTTGTCGGTGGAGAGGGCGAGCGATGGAAAGGCGATGGGGAGGCCGCGGCGGTCGGCTTCGGCCTGAAAGCGGCGGCGCAGTTCGCTGTTGGCGGCGACACCGCCGGAAATGACGATGCTGTGAGCTCCGAGGGCTTCGGCGGCGGCGAAGGTCTGGCGCTGGAGGTTGCCCACGACCGCGTACTGGAACGAGGCGATGAGGTCGAGGGTCTGTTGATCACAGAGGTTGGCAACGGTTTCTGATTTGGGAGTGATGCTCTGATCGGCAGCGAGCGCGGCGCGGCGGGCTTCGATGCTTTCGCGAAGGTGGTGGGTTTCGACATAGCGAAGGACGGCGGTTTTGATGCCGCTGAAGGAGAAGTCGAAGTGTGGGCCTTCGTTTGTTGCGGGCGCTTTTTTGTTGGTGACACCCGGGCGAGGCGGACGCGAGTTGATATGGCCGAAGGTAAAGGGGACGGCACGTGGGTTGCCGTGCGGGGCAAGGGCATCGATCCAGGGGCCGCCGGGGTAGCCGAGACCGAGCAGCTTCGCGACCTTGTCGTAGGCCTCGCCGGCGGCGTCGTCGACCGTGCGGCCAACGTTGCGATAGGTCCATGTGTTCGCGCTTCCCTGCCTTGCGAGGTATAGATGCGTGTGGCCGCCGGAGACGACGAGGGCGAGGAGCGGGAGGTCCATGGGGGCTTCGCTGCGCTCGCGCGCCTCCATCAGGACCGCGTGGATGTGGCCTTCGAGGTGGTTGACGGAGATGAGCGGCTTGTCGAGGCCGAAGGTGAGGGCTTTGGCGTAGGTGATGCCGACGAGAAGAGCGCCGGCCAGACCGGGGCCTTCGGTGACGGCAACGGCGTCCAGGTCAGCGAAGGTTACGTTGGCTCGGGACATTGCTTCGCGAACGACGGGGACGATGTTGCGCAGGTGTTCGCGGGAGGCGAGTTCGGGGACGACACCGCCGTAGTTGGCGTGGAGGGACATCTGCGAGGCGACGACGTTGGAGAGCGCAGTGGTGCCCGAGCGGACGACGGCGGCGGCGGTCTCGTCGCAGGAGCTTTCGATGCCGAGAATCAGGCCGGTTTCACTGCTTTGGCGCATCTCTCTATCATAGGGTAGACGTGATGGACCACCGAATCGACAATCCGAAGTACAAGGCGGCACGAGAGATCGTGGTGGCGCTGCGGGCCGCAGGACATCAGGCTTTCTTTGCGGGCGGATGTGTGCGCGATCTTATGCTGGGGATTGAACCGAAGGACTTCGATGTGGCGACGAGCGCTCCGCCGGATGTGGTGATGGAGATGTTTGCGAAGACCTACTCGGTTGGCGCGCACTTTGGCGTGGTGCTGGTGTGTACGCCTGATGGCGATGGCAGCGAGATCACCACCGAGGTGGCGACGTTTCGTCATGATGGGGCGTATAGCGATGGGCGGCGGCCGGATGCAGTTCGGTTTTCGACCGATGCTCGAGAGGATGTGCTGCGGCGCGACTTCACCATCAATGGAATGCTGCTCGATCCTATTGTCTTCGATGAAACGGGGGATGCCTCGGACGCGACACTGGATTTCGTCAATGGCCGCGAGGACCTGGCGACCGGGGTTTTGCGTGCGATCGGGGAGCCGACGCTGCGGTTCGCCGAGGATAAGCTGCGTACGCTGCGGGGAGTGCGGTTTGCGGCGCGGCTGGGGCTTGCGATCGAGTCACGAACGATGGCAGCCATTCGCGCGGCGGCAGTGGAGATTGGGCAGGTGAGCTACGAGCGGGTTCGCGATGAGCTGACGCTGATGTTGACCGAAGGCCATGCGCGGCGGGCGTTCGAGCTGCTCGACGAGACGGGTTTGTTGGCGCAGGTGTTGCCCGAGACGGTGAAGATGCAAGGCGTGGAACAACCGCCGCAATTTCACCCTGAAGGCGATGTTTGGGTGCATACGATGTTGCTGCTCGAAAAGCTGCAACCGGGAGTATCAGCGACGCTCGCGTGGGGAACATTGCTGCACGACGTCGGCAAGCCGGCGACGTTTCGACCGCCCGACCCGAAGAAGCCTGGAGACCGGATTCGCTTTGACGGACACGTCGAGGTAGGGGTGCGAATTGCCGAGGAGATCCTTGGCCGGCTGCGCTTTTCGAATGAAGATACGGAGCAGATCGTCGCGCTGGTGAAGAACCACATGCGATTTGGCGACATCTTGCAGATGCGGGAGTCGACGCTGAAACGGTTTCTGCGGTTGCCGAGGTTTGGCGAACACCTGGCGCTGCACTGGATGGATGTCAGCTCGGCGCATGGCGATCTGCGCCTGTACGAGTTTGCGAAGGAGCGGTTCGAGGCGACTCCGGTGGAGACGATGAGGCCAAAGCTGCTGGTGACGGGGAGGGATTTGATCGCCGCGGGTTATCGGCCAGGGCCCCAGTTCAAGGCTATGCTGGAGACTGCGGAGGACGCTCAGCTCGAGGGCCGGGTGACGACTGTGGAGGGCGGACTGGCGGTTGTGAGAGAGCGATTCGGTGCACCTTTTTCGTGAATGGAAGGCCAGGCGTGCCGAATCTGGGGGTGCGTCTTTACCGGTGGCCGTGCGTCTTAACTCGTAGGATCGTCCGACCTATGTCACTTCAATTTCCCGCGCGATTTTTCTTGTTGAGCCTTTTTGCGGCCACGCCGCTCTCTTCTGCAGTCGTCGGGACAAGCAAACCGGCCGAGTCCATCACTGCGACGCGCATTGCAATGCTGCCGGCGAAGGACCGCGCCGCATGGACCGCGTATCTCGAACGGTCACAGAAACAGACGCAGATCGACAAGGCCACGCTCGCTGCCGAACGAACGGCTGGGGCGCCTGAGCCCCCGCTGCCGAAGGAGGGCTTCAGTGCACGGACGATGCCACTGAACCGCGAGGCGGCCTGGTACGGCACGGAAGAGGCGCGGCATGTCGCCGATGTGATCGTCAGCTTTCAGACGCCTGCGGGAGGTTGGAGCAAGAACCTTGATCTAAGCGGCACGCCGCGCACGCCAGGGCAGAGCTATACGACGGACAATCTCTCGAAACATCCGAGCGCTGACGACTTCGATACTCCGAAGGATCCGCAGTGGAACTATGTTGGAACACTCGATAACGACGCCACGAACACGGAGTTGCACTTTCTCGTTCTGGTTTCGGGAGCGACGCTAGGTGCAGCCGGTGAACCTTACCGTGCCACCTTCCTTCGCGGCATACGGTATCTGCTGGCGGCACAGTTTCCGAATGGCGGATGGCCGCAAGTCTGGCCGCTGGAGGGCGGCTATCACGACGCCATTACGTATAACGACAACGCTGTGACGGAGTCGGCGGAGACGTTGACCTCGGTTGCTGAGGGAGCGGGCAACTACGCCTTTGTGCCGACAGAGCTGCGGCTTCAAGCAAAGGAGAGTGTGGCCCGCACACTGCAGTGCATTTTGGCGACGCAGGTGGTGGTAAAGGGCAAGCACACAGTCTGGGCCCAGCAGCACGATGCGTTGACGCTGGCGCCTGTTGCGGGTCGCAATTATGAGCCGGCGGCGCTGTCGTCGGGAGAGAGCGCCGGCGTTCTGCTGTACCTGATGCAGCTGCCGCATCCGTCGCCAGCTGTGATCGCGGCGGTCAATGCGGGTGTGTCGTGGTTGAAGTCTGCTGCGATCAACGGACAGGAGTGGGTTGGCGGACGCGGCACCGCGGGAGGGCGGCATCTCGAGGCGAAGGCCGGTGCAGGGCCGATCTGGGCGCGATACTACAACATCACAACGGGGTTGCCGGTCTTTGGCGATCGCGACAAGACGATACATGATGACGTGAGTGAACTGTCGCCGGAGCGGCGTAACGGATATGCGTGGTTCAGCGCAGGGCCGCAACAGGCGCTTGACGCCTACGCTGCGTGGAGCAAGAGTTACGGTACTGCAGCACACTGACCGTGCATCTAAATCCGCGCATCTAAGGGCAGATGACTGATCGCACGCATTATGATGTTGTCGTCGTTGGGGCTGGGATGGCGGGTCTTACTGCCGCGCGAACGCTCGCAGAGGCAGGGCGGAAGGTGTTGGTGGTGGAAGCGCAGGACCGCATTGGCGGTCGTATCTGGACTCGGCATGTGGGCGACGAGGCGATCGAATTGGGTGCTGAGTTTATCCACGGCAGGCCACCGGAGCTGTGGGCGCTGATCGAGGAGGCGGGGCTGGAGACGTACGAGCGCGGTGGGGCGCGGGTTTGCTTCGAGGACGGTACGCTGAGCGAATGCGGCGGCGAGATGAACGACGTCTTTGGGCCGCTGGAAAAGCTGGAAAACTTCGAGGGGCCGGATATGAGCTTCGCCGAGTATCTGGACCGTGAGCAGACGCCGATGGAGGATCGCAGCCGAATCATCGGGTACGTCGAAGGCTTCAACGCTGCCGATCATCGCGAAGTGAGCGCGGCGTCGCTAGGCGCGCAGCAGAAGGCCGAGGACGCTGACGGAAGCGGCCACAACTACCGGCTGCGCGGCGGCTACGATCAGCTTCCGCGATACCTTTCCGAGAAGATTACAGAGTTCGGTGGCAAGGTGCTGACGGGAACGCCAGTGAAGGAGATTCGCTGGGAAGAAGGCCTGGTGGAGATCGTCTCGGACCTGTGGACCTTTCGTGCGACGCACGCGGTTGTCACTCTGCCGCTCGCAGTGCTGCAGGGTGGCAACGTGAACATATTCCCTCGGCCGCACCAGGTGCTTGAGGCAGCGAAGCGGCTGCGGATGGGACAAGCCCGGCGCTTCACGTTGCTGTTTGCGGAGAGGTTCTGGGACGGTCTGCAGCCGCAACCGACGTTGAGCGAGATGAGTTTTCTTTTTGCGTTTACGGAGATGCCGCCGGTCTGGTGGACGGCGCATCCGGAGGCGAGCCACACGATCACAGGCTGGGTGGGCGGGCCTCGTTCGGCGGCGTTGACTGGATTGGACGCGAAGTCACTTAGCGACAAGGCCTGTACCACGTTGGCAAGAATCTTCGGTGTGCGCAGGCAACGGATTCATGGACTGCTGAAGGGCTGCTACACGAATGATTGGCAACTTGACCGGTTTTCGCTTGGCGCATACAGCTACGTGGCCACGGGCGGACTGGCGGCTTCACAGCAGATGACTGAACCCGTTGCGCATACGCTCTTCTTCGCGGGCGAGCACACCGACGTCACAGGGCACAGGGGAACAGTCCATGCTGCGATGCGCTCCGGAGTGAGGGCTGCGGAACAGATTCTGTCAGGAGGCCACCGTGGTAAGGCCGAGGAGTGAGCGACGTAATTACGGAGTCGAAGAAGCCGCAACAGGCGGCCATTGGATGCGGGAAAACCCTCGTTCGGATGCACTTTTTTGTCAGCATTTTGTCAATGCAAGTTGGGTGTAATGTGGATTAAGCGGAGTGCGTGGGAGATGGACTTCAGTGACGCACCCCTGCATAGGACAACATTATGACCATCACGAAATCACTGCTGAACACTCCCGCCGATCACTCACCAAATACACAACTGACGATCGATGGAATCCAAGTCCCCGGCCACGCGGGCGAGTTGCTGATCGACCTTTTGAACAGCCGGATCGCAGTGCATGCGCAGAAGGCGGTGCCGCAGGTCTGTTATGTCCCGCAGATGGGACCGATTCAAAGCTGCGATACCTGCATGGTTAAGGTCAACGGCGAACTAGTGCGTGCGTGCGCAACCAGGGTGGCCGCCGGAATGAAGGTAGAGACCACCGGCGAGACTGTCGACATTGCGCAGCGCGAGGCGTTCGACCGCATCCTGCAGAACCATATGTTGTACTGCACGGTATGCGACAACAACAACGGGAACTGCACGATTCACAATACGACGAAAGAGCTGGATGTGAAGCATCAGGCACGTCCCTATACGCCAAAGCCGTACGAGAAGGACATGTCGAACCCGTTCTATCGCTACGATCCCGATCAGTGCATTCTTTGCGGACGCTGCGTGGAATCGTGCCAGAACGTGCAGGTGAATGAGACGCTGTCGATCGATTGGGAGAGCGACCCTCCGCGTGTGCTTTGGGATGGTGGAACGAAGATCGATGGTTCGAGTTGCGTGTCCTGCGGACACTGCGTCACGGTGTGCCCGTGCAATGCGCTGATGGAGAAGTCGATGCTTGGAGAGGCGGGCTATCTGACCGACACTCCGGACGATGCGTTGCACAACATGATCGATGTCGTCAAAGGGGTCGAGCCGCCCATAGGCTATGGGCCGATCCTTGCGCTCTCCGAGATGGAGGCGGAGATGCGCAACCACCGCACCAAGAAGACGAAGACTGTCTGCACCTACTGCGCGGTCGGGTGCACTTTTGATGTGTGGACGCGGGACCGTCACATCCTGAAGATCGAACCATGGCATGGACCAGCCAACGGTATTTCGACCTGCGTGAAGGGCAAGTTTGCCTGGGGCCACATCAACTCCGACGACCGACTGGTGAAGCCGCTGCTGCGCGATGGCGAAGGCTTCCGCGAGATCGAATGGGAAGAGGCGCTCGACATCATCGAGCACACCTTCAAGAAGATCAAAGCGGAGCATGGCCCCGATGCGCTTGCGTTTATCGCCTCGTCGAAGTGCACCAATGAAGAGAGCTTCCTGATGCAGAAGCTCGCGCGCGCGGTGATTGGCACAAACAACGTCGACAACTGCGCCCGCTACTGCCAGAACCCGGCGACCATGGGTTTGCAACGTACGGTAGGCTACGGTGGAGATTCGGGCTCAATCGCTGATATCGAGAAGGCCGGCTTAGTCGTGATCGTCGGCGCGAATCCTGCGGAGAACCACCCTGTGCTCGCAACGCGCGTGAAACGATCGCACAAGCATCGCGGCCAGCGGCTGATCGTCGCCGATCTGCGCAAACACGAGATGGCCGAGCGCGCCGATATCTTTTTCCAGCCGAAACCGTCGACCGACATGGTCTGGATGAATGCGATTGCAAAGTACATCATCGACAGCGGCTTGGCGAAGATGGACTTCGTCAACAGGTGGGTCAATCACTTCGACGAGTACAAAAAATCGCTCGAGCCCTTTACGCTTGAATATGCAGAAAAAGTCTGCGGCGTTCCAGCGAGTACACTCACGAAGGTAGCGCATGAGATTGCCGCGGCCGACGGCACGTGCATCCTGTTTGCCATGGGCGTTACGCAACACTGCAACGGATCCGACACGGCGACATCTCTTTCCAACCTTTTGCTTGTCACAGGAAACTATATGCGGCCCGGAGCTGGGGCCTATCCACTGCGAGGGCATAACAATGTGCAGGGCGCGAGCGACTTCGGCTCTATGCCGAATGTCTTTTCGGGATACCAAAAAGTCGATGACCCGGACATTCGCGCGAAGTTCGAAGCGGATTGGGGCGTTACCCTTCCCACCAGCACAGGCCTCGACAATCACGGGATGATCCGCGCCATCCAGGACGGCACGGTCAAGAGCCTCTACATCAAGGGAGAGGACACGATCACATCCGATGCGAACGCCGGCGACGTCGGCGACGCGCTCGGCGTGTGCGAGTTTCTCATCGTCCAGGACATCAACTTCTCCGAGACCTGCCGCTACGCCGATCTCGTCCTCCCCGCCGTTCCTTCGCTTGAAAAAGAGGGTACCTTTACCAGTACGGAGCGCCGCATCCAACGAATCTACAAAGTGATGGAGCCGCTCGGCGATACCAAGGCTGACTGGGAGATCATTCAGCTTGTCGCCAACCGCATGGGAGCGAACTGGAACTACCAACATCCGTCGGAGATTATGGACGAGGTGGCGCGGTTGACACCGCTGTTTGCGGGCGTCAGCTACGACCGACTTGAAGGCTTCAACTCCTTGCAATGGCCAGTGCACGCCGATGGCACCGATACGCCGCTTCTGTTCACCGAAAAATTTCCCTTCCCCGATGGCAAGGCGAGGTTCTACCCGATCGACTACATTCCCCCCTGCGACGAGATCAACGAGGCGTTCGATCTCCACCTTAACAACGGGCGTCTCCTCGAACACTTTCAGCAGGGCAGCATGACCGATCGCACCCCCGGCGTCAAGGCCATGTCCCCCACCACCTTCCTCGAAATCTCGCCCGAGCTGGCCGCCGAGCGCGGCATCACCACGGGTCGCCACGTCCGGCTCATGAGCCCTTACGGCGTCGTCAACGTGCAGGTCGTCGTCACCGACCGAGTCCAGGGCAAACAACTCTACATGCCCATCAACTCGGTCGTGGAGCCCGTCAACCGCCTCACCAGCAGCCACACCGACCGCTTCACCCACACACCCGCTTACAAAGAAACCACCGTCAAGATGACCCTCCTCCCGGAACGTGGCAAAGGCGATAAAAACCCCATCCCCCGCAACAACTTCCGCAACGGCAAACGCACGCCGCAGTCCGGTCTTGAGATTGAACGTAAGTGGGCGCGTGCCGACTATCGTCTGCCCGGCACCGCTCCCGGCGACAAGCTCGTCCAGATCACGTCAACCACCGTTTAATTTTTTTTGCGCTGCGAGGAGTCTTCCATGGCCAAGCCAATCGCGTTCAAACCCATTACCGTCGACTTCAAGGCTGACCTTCAGCGACGTCTGGAGAAGGCTCCCGACGAGCACGCCGCCGCGCTGCTGGCTGCGTATGACGTACTTGAAGCGGCTTACGACGAGGGGTTGCTCGACATCCTGCATGGCATGATCGCCTCCAAGGACACGATCATCACGACGCTCTCGCGCTTCGCACGTGAGCCCGAGGGCATCGCGGGCATTCGCAACCTTCTGACCGCTGCCAAGATCCTCACCGAACTCGACCCCCAGCTGCTTGATCATGTGTCGAAGGTGATGGCAAAGGCCACAGAGGAGCATAAGCGCGAGCAAACGCCGCCGAGCCTCTTCCAGCTTGCGAAGCGCGCCAACAGCGAAGACAGCCGCCGGGGACTGTCGTTTATGACGATGGTCCTCTCGGGCCTGGGGAGGTCGCTGAAGAGCTAGGCTGCTTGCAGGCGATAAAGCCACGCGTGGCCGCAGCTATGGTCAAATAACAGACGTGACCAATCCCTTCGACATCGGCAAGGCCCCTCATCAAGTCCCGGTTGGCCGGGGCAAACTCTTCCTCATCGCTGGACCCTGTGTCCTTGAATCTGAGGCCCATGCCCGCATGCTGGCCGATGCCATCCAACGCATCACCTCTGACCTGGGCGTACCGTACATCTTCAAAGCCAGCTACGACAAGGCGAACCGAACCTCCATCAAAAGCTTTCGCGGCCCCGGCCTGGTCGAGGGTTGCCGCATCCTCCGCTCCATAGGGGAAAGTACCGGCCTGCCGGTCTTGACTGACGTCCATACCGCGGCCGACTGCGCTCGCGTCGCTGAGGCGGTCGACGTACTGCAGATCCCCGCGTTTCTCTGCCGGCAGACCGATCTATTGATCGCCGCTGCAGAGGCGACCGCAAAAAACGGCGGCGCAGTGAATGTGAAGAAGGGCCAGTTCGTCGCCCCATGGGACATGCGCCACGCCGTCGAGAAGATCCGCGAGAGCGGCAACCCACGGGTCTCGCTCACCGAACGCGGCGCCAGCTTTGGCTATAACAATCTGGTCGTCGATATGCGCTCGCTTCCGATCATGCGAGGCTTTGCGCCGGTGGTCTTCGACGGGACCCACTCCGTGCAGACGCCCTCGGCAGGCAACGGCGTCAGCGGCGGCCAGCCTGAGTTTATTCCTGTGCTCGCACGCGCCGCAGTCGCCGCAGGCGTAGACGGCGTCTTCCTTGAGGTGCATGACAATCCAGCCGAGGCGAAGTCCGACGGGGCGAACGCGCTGCACCTAAACAAGCTGAAAGCTCTCCTGGAACAATTGCTTGCGATCCATCAGGCTGTAGCCAAGTAGCGACCTTGCGAACTCCAAAGTTGTCAGGTTAAAAAAAGCGGCCCCTCAGTGAGGGGCCAATCTGCCTTGGTTCTCTCTGGTTAGGAGAGGTTTTTGCGAGTGCGATCTAGGTCGCTTCTCGGCAAACTTTCGGGCGGCACAGGGAAGCTGAATTCGACTTCAGCTATGCCGCCCTGGGGGAGGGCTACTGGTTGTTCACCTCGTGAGGTGAACTGGCTCCCATCGGGGAGTTCGTCGGAGTTGAGCCGTTCGACGCGCTGTTACCGCTCATCGTCGCAAGGCTGTTGTGCAACAGGGTTACGCGAACGCCGTTCACGATTGCCTGTTCTCCATCTGCTGGCTTGGCAGTGTCCTTGCCAAGACCCGTCTTGTAGATCCGGTAGACCGGAACCTGATGCTCAGTTACCAAGTAGCGAACGACTGCATCCGCCATCGCCTGCGAGGCAGGTACGCCAGCCTTGCTGTAGCCCTGCACTTCGATGATGTAGCCCTTCTCACTCGACAGCGTGGTCGCCAAGGCATCTAGATCTGACTTGGCCGTAGGTCCAAGCGTCGTGCGTCCAGGAGCGAATTTCACCGCCGTGGAGGAGACCGTCTGGTACTGGTCGAGATGACCGACCGTGTTGCCCAGGGAGTCGGTACGGGTGCTGGCGTTGCTCGCCATCTGGTTTGCGGCGTTAGCGCGATTTGCAGCGTCCTGCGCATGCTGGTCGGCTGTGTTTGCCGCGTTCATTGCATTCTTGATGCCGGCCTGGGAGCGGGCGTCAACATCCTTGATATCGTTGGCGTTCTTGGCCTGCAGCTGATCAAGCTCGTTTACGCGATCCTTGACCGGATCCACCTGCCGCTTTACCCACTTTTTGCGCGCGAGGGGGTTCATATGACCCCAGAAACCTTCCTTCGATTGCTCTTCAAGCGGTTTGCCGGTGGCGTAAGTCGCCTGATCGTTGGGACTCATCGCGCTGGTGGAACTGGGTGCGGCCGGATCTGTCGTCTGCGTCGGAGTGGCGCTGGTCTGCGCGAAAGCCGTAAGTCCTAACGCGCTACCTAATACAAGTACCGGGAGGCCGAAAGTGTTTCCAGATTTCATCATGTTTGATCTCCTCTTAGTCAACGATGCGCCTGTGTTCCAGACGTCAACACGCAATGACTAGAGCATGTACCGTGCCAAACCAAAGATAACGATCAAGATAATGATAATAAATGGCTTATCGGTTATTGCCGATTACCGGACGATGGGAGATTAAGGTCAACTCACGCAAAATCTTCCGGGTGGCCTGGTAAGTATTACTGAGGAGTCATTCACCCGAAGGGGTCATTTTGTCTCGACCTGGATGATCCGAATCTCCGGCATCTGGTTGTTCCAGTTCGCGGGAATCGACTCGAAGATGAGCCGGAAATCCCGCTCGTCGCCCGCCTTCAAAGGAGCCGAGGCGACGGACTGGGTATCGATATATGGTTCCTTCGTGCGGACCAGCGAGAGGGGGACGGTGTCGATTTGGGG
The DNA here is from genome assembly GCA_000381605.1 of Acidobacteriaceae bacterium KBS 89. Lineage (GTDB taxonomy): Bacteria > Acidobacteriota > Terriglobia > Terriglobales > Acidobacteriaceae > Edaphobacter. The sequence goes on along the minus strand of KB906760.1, from coordinate 305,233 downwards.
AGGCATCGCCTCCTCATTGCGAAAAAGGACCTGCACGGTAATGCCGGAGACGGTCTGAGTCCCTGTGTTCTGGATGTGGCCATCGATGAATGTCGACTTGCCCCCCGAGAGACTTGTCGATTCGCTCATGGCGAGCTGCGACAGCGGGAGACTGGCAGCATAAGCAGCCAGCGGCTGGACCGTAGCGGGAGCGACCGCCTTGCGCCTGCCTGCCAGGACCAGGACGATAACCACGACCAAAACAGCCAGGCCGGCCGCGCCCCACGCCATAACCGGGATACCGCCGCTCTCCGGGGGCTTGGTTGCGAACATCTCGTTGTTCTTTACGGATGCCGGGGGATTCAGCGGTGAATTCGCGGAGGCGTTGTCTGGTTGATGCGGTTCGCTCATAAGCCGAGATTTTATACCCCTCCTTCGAGACAGTCGGTCTTGGTCAGGGCATGAGGGGGGGAACCACGAAAGCTCCCTTGAGCGAAACTTAGCCTCATTTTCACAAAAGTCCGGAACTTCATGATGCAAGATCGCGTTAACGAACATCTACTGTTCTGTAAGCGATCCTCCCCGCAGCAGACGAAGGCTAGCCATGAATCCGCAGAACGAAAGGCCGCCACAATCTCCAGTCGAGCATCACTCCGCGGCCCATGGAACCGTTCGGGCCACGGTGGACGCACCCGGAACCCCCGTTGCTGCGGATCGGCTGTACCAGCTTGCTGCGTTGACCGCAGGAATCTTTCTGCTGGTCACGTTGCTCTAACGACGCGACGTCAACGGGTTTCAGGCGAAGCTCGCGCGCTTAACCTTTTGCCGGAAGTCTTCGCCCTGCATCTCCACCACTACGCACATCTCCTGCAACCTTGACCGCATGCGCTCTCCGATGCGATCGCCAAGGGTCTCCTCGCGCATGGCCGAACGCGGGCCGGACTCCGTCCCCAATGGCCCCGCATTTGCGTAGTTGGTGGTGATAATTGTGGTGCGGCGGTCGTTGTAGCGGGTGTTCAGAATGTGCGCAACCGTGTCCCATACCCAGTCGGTCGGCTTGGACGCGCCCAGTTCGTCGAGCACGAGCACCTCAGCATCAAAAACCGGCCGAAGCACCTCCAGCTCGGTTTCGCGAACCTGCGCGTTGTAGCTGTTCTGGACCTGCTTCAACAGATCGCGATAGTCGTAGAAGAGTCCCGTAGCACCGCGCTCTAACACGAGCGCCTGCAAAATCCCAACCGCCAGATGAGTCTTGCCGACGCCAATGGAGCCGGTAAGAAGCAGTCCCTGCCCTCCGGTTTCAAGGGGGTAGCTCTCGATGAATTTTCTCGCCGTCAGTAAGGCCACACCTTGGGTTCTGTGCGAAAAAGGAAGGTCCGTATCGTAATTTTCCAGAGAACAGTGCTTGTAGCGCCTGGGAATCTGCGCCCGGTCAAGCATCCGCGCCACCCGGCGTTCGATCCGGCAGACGCAATCCTGGGCAAACTGTCTGCCGTCCTCCTGCACCACGCGCAGGCCCGTGCCACCGCAAATCGAACAAACTTCATTCATACTGTCGATCCAGTATCGCAGGATCTGAATCCAACTGCCCCCTGTGTGAATCTTGGATATATCTGGATATTCAGATAAACTAAAGACACTGCTTGAGCGCTCCCTGACCGGGGCGTAAGCGGCGGCGCGACAGGCACTTCGATGTGACGTGAACTCTACCGTTGCAAGCGATCCGCGGGCCGGCAGGCAAGATCAGAAAAAGGAAGTTACATGCCAAAGCAAGGAATTCACCCGAAGTACGAAAACATCCACGTCAAATGCGCCTGCGGAACCACCTTTGAGACCCGCTCCACGCACAAGGGCGACATCGTCGTCGAAATCTGCTCCGCCTGCCACCCCTACTTCACCGGCAAGCAGAAGCTGATCGACACCGCAGGTCGCGTCGAGCGCTTCCGCCGCAAGTTCGACAAGTCCGACGCAGGCAAAGCCAAATCTGCCAACGAGACCGCCGCGAAGTAAGCGGAAGCCCATAACCCTCAGAGGCCTCCGCCAAAGCGGGGGCCTTTGATTTGCTAATCAACGCCTTCGAAGTCGAACTGTACTTTCTTAATCTTTCTCTATGAAGAAGCGCTACACCCTCGAGCAGAAACGCTGGGACGATCCAGTCGATCACGCCATGCCGGAGCACACCCGCGTCCCTGGAAGCTTCTCCATCGGCAACGTGAAGATTGCACCAGCGACCGTGCTGGCCCCGATGGCCGGCGTCACCGACACGGTCTTCCGCCGCTTCATCAAGAACGCCAGCCAGTTCACCGCCTCGGCAGGCACGACGGACGTCACGGAAGAGACCTCGAACCAGCAGTCCGGCTGCGGCCTCATCATGACGGAGTTCACCTCCGCCGACGGTCTCTCGCGCATGCGTGAGGTCAAGCGCAAGCGCTACCTCACCTACTACGACGACGAACATCCCATCTCCGCGCAGCTCTTCGGCTCGAATCCCGTAACACTCGCCGACTCTGCCCGCATTGTGCAGGATGCAGGCTTCGACCTCGTCGACCTTAATCTCGGCTGCCCGGCCAAGCGCGTCGTTGCCTGCAACGGCGGCTCGGGACTGCTGCGCGATCTGCCGCTGATCGAAACCATCTTCAAGGCCATCCGCGCCGCAGTCACGATTCCCTTCACCGTCAAGTTCCGCATGGGATGGAACGACAAACACATCGTCTGCGTCGAACTCGCAAGGCTCGCCGAAGACTGCGGCCTCAACGCCGTTGCGCTGCACGCTCGCACCCGTGAGGATGGTTACACCGGGCAGGCACGCTGGGAGTACATCGCTGCGGTGAAGGATGCCGTGAACATCCCCGTCATCGGCAACGGCGACATCCGCACGCCTGAGGACGCCGCCGCAATGGTCGACGTCACCCATTGCGATGCCGTCATGATCGGTCGCGCCGCGCCCTCCAATCCGTGGATCTTCCGCCAGATCGCGCAGTACACCGCCTCCAAGGAAGCGACCGGCGCCGGGATATACGAGCAACCCACCGACCAGAATCGTTACCGCATGATCCGCGACTACTTCGGCATGCTGGTGGACGAAATCGCCATTGAGGAAGCCGCCGAGGCTGCGCGCGCCGCGGCAATCACAGCCTCTGGCCAGATCGCGCGCGACCAGCGCCACCGCGACTGCGTAGGCAAGATGAAGCAGTTCGCCAGCTGGTTCACCCATGGTGTCCCCGGCGGCGGTGCGCTCCGCAAACAGATCTTCGATTCGAAGAATGGCCCTGCGGTTCTGGATGCCATCGAGAGCTTCTTTGCCAATCGCGCGACGGCTCTTGAAACGGAAGATGCCGTCGCGGACGTCGACGAGACGATGCTGGCGTCAGCCGCTGCCTACTGCGACTGACCACGGCTATTGCAGCGAGCCTCGTTGCGCTCTTACCTTCTGCAGCGCTTGATCCAGCGTACCGGCGAAGATCAAGACTTTCACTTCCACCACGGCTCTTCCACGCGGTGGAAGCGGCTTTTCCGGATCAACATGCTGGCACGTAAGCTCCGGATTGCTCCACACATTGCCCGTCGCCTTCGTAAAACTCGCCACCACCCACTTGTGATCGGTTGAGATCGTTGCAATCAGCGGCTCATCCACTGCGTTTGATGAGTTGTAATAGGTGATCCCATCTCCACGGCGCTCGACAAGCTTCGCGGGCACGGGCCACGTATACGACGCCAGATACCGCGAGGGCAACCATTCGTTCAACGGCATCGTCAGACGCGCCGGAGTCTCCAAGGCAAGCAGCTCGAATCCATCCTTGCGATGCACATACGTGCGCTCCAGGCGGACATCATGCAGGATCGACGTCATCCTCGGGTCGGTGATCGCGGTGATCATTGCGTAATTCACATCCGACCGGTTCTGGAACTCGTAGTGGAACAGAACGCCATCGTCTTCTAAAGTCGCCCGCGCAAGCAAGTGGATACTCTGCTTCAGATCGCTCTCATACTCGATCGCCTGCCCCGCCTGCCGCCATATGGGCCTCTTTCCATTCAGTCCCGGACGAAACAAGTACAGCCGCTCCCCTTCGCTACTATCCTGCCTCCTGGCCGTGACATGCTCCGGGAGCAGAACCTTGATCGCACCTTCGTTCGAATCGCCCGGCAACACAACATGCAGCGCCGGCTCCGAATCCTCCTCCGCGACCACAAGTCTTACTCCGCTCGAATTCCGCACGAGAGGCAACGACTCCGCCACAAGTGTCGTCGTCCACCCAAGCATCGCAATCGCCCATACGCAGCGAATATTGGCACTCAATCGCGGCTGTCTCCCAAGCCACCTCACTTACGGCACCCGGCGCAGAGCCAGATTCATCGGCGAATCAATCGGCTTCATCTCGCGATCGAGCTGCACCAATGTACTTCCGTTGTCCTGCACCAGCAGTGAATCAGCCTTTTGCTCGTCACTCGGATTGAGCTGATACACCGTGGCATTCTCGTCCGTCGCGTCGCCGCGTAATACCGTCCACTCGCCGCGGTCGCTTCTCACGACGTCCCCGTTCGGCGCGCCGCGATAGGTTTGCGTGCGCACAAAAAACGCATACGTCGTGTCGAACTTTCCCTTCGCGTACAACCGAAGCACCGTGTCCAGCCCTTCGCAATCCGCGCAGGGGAGCGTCCCCTTGTAGACCCCGAGCAGGATCGCCGTCCCTACACGTGGAGCACCCGAGGCGATGTGCACTCGCACGGAATACGCGGCGGTGTCCTGCGGTGCCGCGCCGGGGACCTTCACTTCGGTCTCAAAGCCGAAGGCCAGCGCTACGTCACCAACTGTCGCGGCGTTAAAGCGAAACCGCTTCACCTGCGTCTTGCTCTTTGGATCAACAGGGAGCACATCTTCGTTCAGCGCAGTCAACCCGGAGCCCTTGGGCAGATGCGACACCCAGCGGAAGCCATTGACGTCGCCCGACGACAGCTGCACCACAAGCGTATCGCCGAGATTCAGAGAGACATCGGTTCGATTGTCCGAAGAGCCCAGTGTGACCGTCTTTGCCTGCAGTGCCGTTGCGAAGACCAGCAAGACGCCAAGCCCGAGTACCTTTGTAGCCTGCCGGAGAGTCATCGATGCCTCCCGTAGTCTGAAGAACTAACTCGCGAAACTAGGCCCCACTGCGCTTACGCCAGACTGCCCTGACCTTGGCTCGCCACCGTTCGTCCAGGGCAACCAGAATCCACTCTACACGCGGCGACAGATACCGCAGCACAACGTCAGTCGCGGGATGAATTCGCAGCGCTGGTGCCACCAGATAGAGCCGCGGGGCCCCGGACGACAGCCTTAGCCCACCAAAATATCCGTGCCGCTGAAACTCACCCAACCCCGTGACGTTGTCGGGATTTTGCAGATGATGCCATCGGACCCGCACCCAATAGTCGAGCCCCTGCAGCGCAAGATGCAGGTCTTCGTCGGCCTTCAACTCAATGACCGCGAGACGCCCATCGTCTGTGACGCCCAACAGATCGAGCATACCTCGATCGGCCGCAGCAAACGCCGGCACCTGCGTGTAAACATGTGCCGCATCAAGATGCGCATCGAGTGGCTCGACATCGCGCCGCAACACACTCTCCAGCCAACGCTCCGGCTGCATCCGGTAGAGCGGATCGCGCTTGTCGCCGCCGGCAATACGCCGCGCAAACAGACGCGCCACCATTTCGCGCAACTCAGCCGCATGCTCATGGGTGAGCGGAGTCTCATTCGCACCCGCACCAAACGTAATCTCCTGCGCGCTGTTGAATGAGTTTCCCGCGTAGCCCATTCGTACGCGCGCAAACTCCAGACCATGCAGCAGGAATGCCATCTCCGTGCCACTGCGAATGCGTTGCTCAACCGTCTCGCGCATCATATCCGGCAAAAGCGCCATCACCCGCGCCCTCGATTCCGCGAACCGCTCTTCCGCGGCGCGCTCATTCGGCGCATGCATCAGGCGAGTCGTCAGATTGCCGTGATCGGCAGCGTCGCGTTGCTCCAACTCTTCGGTCTTCTGGTCCAGTTCCCACAACTCCCACTGCGCGACGTTCGGGTTGAGCCACGCCATCCGCGACAACGTCAACATCGCCATACCGCGCGGCACAATCAGCTTCAAACCCTGGTAGAGCCGCCGCCCGTCACCCGATTCACGGCAGTGCTGCAACCAGAGAATTCCCAGAGTAAGGATCCCGTCGACCGTCGACTGCGTCTCCTCCTCATTTACAGCGATCACAGCCCATGCCTTCTGTCCCTGCACGAGAGAGCCGCGCGCATACGCCGGCCCAAAGCTCTTTTCGAGGTCCATTGCTGTACGAAACGCATCCGGCTTGAATTCGGGAAAGGTTCGCAACAAGACTCGCTCGAGCACACGTAGATACTTCACCCGTGTCGCCTCTCGCGTCGACGGTGTTCGCCGGTCTCGGTCAGCTACAAGCTCCAGCGTCTGCGGCTTGGTCTGCCCAAAACGATGCGTGCTTAGGCGCAACACTCCGTTCCGCATCGTCGTCGAACCCACCCGCCGGACCAGATTGCGCTCTTCGCCCCACAGATGCAGCGTGCAACGGCCATGCTCAGTGGCCAGCCTGTACTTCGTCTCGCGCATGTCAAAGAGCACCTTGCCGTCTTCGAGCACAACGGCACGCGTGTGCTCTGCGAGAAATTGCTCAAGCGCTGCTGCGATCTGTTCGGTTGTCTGGGAGGGGGCCTGCACGGGCTCCGCGGAAGTTGCTCTTGGCGGCATAGACGAACCTTAACACATCGAGTAGAGCCAGAGAGGAGTTAAAGAGTGAGATTGAAGTGAAAGGACGTGATTCGAAGGCGGTGTCGCAGATAAAAGGCGTGGGCCTCCTGCCGATGCGTTCCCGAATCAAGACTGAAGGTGTCGCATCCGGCCTCCCTCGCCAAAGCGATGAGCCATTGCAGCATCGCCTCGCCATGGCCCTGCGAACGCGCCGCGCCGTCGGTGACCAGATCATCTACGTAGAGCGTCTTACCGCTCGCCAATACGTTGCGCATGCGAAATCCCGCGACTGAGACGAGGACTCCGTCATTTTCAAGAAATGCGAGCTGGTACCCCTCCGCCTGCTGGACCTGAATGCGGCTGACGAACTCCGCTGCAATCAGCGCAGGACGAAGCTGGCTCATCACCGGAAAGCAGCGATTGATCTCCTCGGGCGTCGTAGCAATCTGGATGGTCCGCATGTCTTTCTGCCTTACCAGTTTTCTCGGCTGCGAAGGTGGGTGATGTGGGCGACATGGTGGCGTGAGTGCCATGCATAGAGGAGCGTCAATAGCTCCACTGTCAACGGACCGCTCTCGGGATGATTGCACCCGCGTTTCCACTGCTGGTCGTCGAGCGACTGCAGCAGCATCACCCAGCGGGCATGGAGGCTCTCGATCAGTTCCAGCGACCACTCCACCGGCGCCGTGACGTCATGCAGTAGTGCCCAGGCCGCCTCATCATAAGGTTTCACCGTTGGCCAGTCCTCAGTCAGCGAAAGCTTAGCGCGGATGAGCGCGTTCATATGGCTGTCCGCGACATGGTGCACCACCTGCTTCACCGTCCACCCACCTTCACGATACGGTGTGCCCAACTGCGCGAAATTCAACCCATCCACCGCATTGCGAAGAAGCTCTGGCAGTTCTGCCAGCGTCGTAATCGCGCCCATACGATCATTGGGCGAGATAGCCGCAGGGGCTACGAAGCGGCCAACCGGATATCTTGGGTCCACATCAATCAGGGACATATGCCACTCCTCTTTACCTCTACTATGCAACACACCGCGCAAAATCGTGTAACCATTATCCAGCATCGAAAGTCTTTGAAATCTTCCTATGCGACGATTTGCGACACCCATCTCCGCGCTCCTTCTTCTCGCAGCCACTGCATGCGCGCAGCAGAACAACCCGGCCGCTACGGTGCCATCGGCGACTGCAAAGGAGCCCATCGGCTTTGACAGCAACGACTATCCTGGCGACAACCTCCTACCCGCGCTACGGCGCCACTTCGCCTTCGCCGGATACTGGCTCACCAACCCGCCCGGAGAGCGACACAACAGCTGGCAAGGCAAGCGCGATGCTCTGGTTCGCAACGGCTTCGGCTTTCTTGTCCTGGCCAATGGAAAGACCGACGCCGAAATCGCCGGAGCGAAGCGAGGGGGAACCGCTGCGGCCGCGCTCGGAGCGAAGGATGCGGCAGCGGCCATTGCGGCCGCCCAACGCGAACACTTCCCCGCTCACACGATCATCTTCCTCGACCAGGAAGAGGGCGGCCGCCTCAACGTCAACCAATCCTCGTACCTGCTTGCCTGGACCGAGGCCGTGACGCATTCCGGTTATCTCCCCGGCGTCTACGCCAGCGGTCAACCCGTCGACGACGCCCCCGGCAAGACCATCACCACCATTCAGGACGTCCGCGAACAGGTAGCCGCAAAGCATCTCCATGAGATCGCGTTCTGGGTCTACCAGGACGCCTGTCCGCCAGCAAACGGCTGCAGCTTGAAGCCCGCGCCTCTCTCAGCCAGTGGAACGCCAAATGTCGTAGCGTGGCAATACGCACAGTCTCCTCGTCGCAAGGAGATCACCGCGGCCTGCAGCAAGACATACTCCGCCGATAGCAACTGCTACGCCCCGGGGGTTCCCCAATTTACCCTCGACCTCAGCGTCGCAAGCTCTTCAGATCCCTCGCACGGACGATGAAAGCCTGCGGCGTAACTGCGTTCCGTTGCCTCACAAGAAGACGCTGCTGACCCCACTTTGCCACTCTCTCATCGACCGCGTGATTTGCCGCAGTCCTCCGCGAAGCCTAGAATCAAAGCAGATGACAATACCCCCTCCCGATCACAAACGCTACTTCATCGAGAAATTAGGACTCTCCGAACGTCTGATGGAGCGCTGCCTGGGAGAGGCCCTCTCAGCGGGAGGCGAGTACGCGGACCTTTATTTTGAGTCGGTAACCTCGACATCGCTCGGCATCGACGAGTCGCTCGTCAAATCTGCGAGCCAAGGGATCAGCGTGGGTTGCGGCGTCCGTGTCGTCTCAGGCGAGCGCACCGGCTACGCCTACACCGACGACCTCTCCAGTGAACGCCTGCTGCGCGCAGCGCGGACTGCAGCCCTGATCGCCAGCGGCCCGGCCAAGGAGCTGATGAGTGGCTTCCGGCACACGGAAACACCCTCGCTTTACCCGGTCGCCGGAGCCACCAGCGACGCCGAGATCGCCGCCAAGCTGGCTCTTATCCAGCGCGCCGACAAGGCCGCTCGCGCCTACGACTCTCGCATCACGCAGGTTCGCGCCGGCTTCAACGACGAGCTTCGCCGCATCCTCGTCGCTGCCTCCGACGGCACCTTCGCCAGCGACACCCAGCCTCTCGCCCGCCTCAACGTCTTCGTCATCGCAAGAGACGCGGCGAACACGGCACGCGGCACCAGCGGAGGCGGCGGTCGCGTCACCATGGACTTCTTCGAAGGCGATAAATCTCCGGAACACCACGCACGCGAAGCTGCCCGCACTGCCATCCTGCAGCTGGGAGCGGTCGAAGCACCCGCAGGCGAGATGCCTGTCGTCCTCGGCCCCGGCTGGCCAGGTGTTCTTCTCCACGAAGCCGTCGGCCACGGACTTGAAGCCGATTTCAATCGTAAAAAAACCTCAGCCTTTGCCGGACTTATCGGCCAGCAGGTCGCAAGCCCCAAGGTCACCGTCGTCGACAACGGCCTGATGCCCGGCCGCCGCGGCAGTCTGAACGTCGACGACGAAGGAACGCCCACCCAGGAAACAGTTCTTATCGAAAATGGCATCCTGAAAGGCTTCCTCTCCGACAAACTTAACGCACGCCTGATGGGCATGCCGAACACCGGCAGCGGCCGTCGCGAGAGCTACCACCACATTCCCATGCCGCGCATGACCAACACCTACATGCTCAACGGCGACGACATGCCCGAGGACATCATCAAGAGCGTCAAGCGCGGCCTCTACGCCGTCAACTTCGGAGGCGGTTCGGTCGACATCACCAACGGCAAGTTTGTCTTCTCTGCCAGCGAAGCCTACCTGATCGAAGACGGCATCGTAACGCGGCCTGTGAAGGGCGCAACGCTGATCGGCAACGGCCCCGAGGCGCTCAAATATGTGTCGATGGTCGGCAACGATCTCGCCCTGGACGAGGGTATCGGCACCTGCGGCAAGGCCGGACAAAGCGTGCCGGTTGGTGTGGGCATGCCTACAGTAAAGCTCGACCGCATGACGGTCGGGGGAACGGGACAATAATAATGGCAGTCGAGCGCGAAAAAATCTACGAGTGCGAAGTAAAACGTCGCCGCGTGAAAGAAGGCGGAGGCTACGAGCCGTTCTGGAAGGTTAAATCGGTCGCGGTCGCATTGGTCGACAACGATACGGAGTTCCGCTGCAAGGACTGCTACGGCGTCGTGAAACTCCTCGGCCGCAACGGCAAGGAAGGCTCCGTGCCCTATGTCGAGCACAAGTCATCGGCCGATTCAGAGTTTTGCGCCAACGGGCTCTTGTTCAAGAAAGCTACCGACGGACGCGAACCAAGGCACTCGGAGCATCCCGTCGAATAACGGCTTTATCCCTTGCATCACTTTTCACTCTTTTTTTGCCGCATGACAACGAAAAGTACGACTCAACGGTTCGACTAACGGCACGATGCAAACGAGGTCCACTATGGCAGCTGAACGGGAACGATTTTACGAGTGTGAAGTGAAGCGCCGCCGCGTACGCGCGACCGGTGGCTACGAACCGTTCTGGAAGGTGAAGGCCATCGACGTCGCGCTGGAAGACAACGACACTGAGTTTCGCTGCATGAGTTGCAATGGACCAGTCAAGCTGTTCAAACGCCGTTCAGAGGACGGTCCAGCTACGCACATCGAGCACAAACTCAAGAGCGACTCCGAGTACTGTTCCGCTGGTCTTTACTTCCTCAAAGCTACCGACGGCCGGCTTGCGCGTCTGTCGGCATCTCCTGTTCGTTGAGGTCCTGAAAACGTGTCATCGTCAGCATCTGTAGTCTCGTCCGACCTGAAGCAACTCGCCTCCGATGTCCTTTCGAAGGCCCTCAAAGCCGGAGCTACCGATGCAGAAGCCGTCGTCTATGAAGGCGACGAGTTCTCTGCGCTCGTTCATCTGGGACAGGTTGAAACACTGAAGGAGTCCGGCTCACGCGCGGTCGGCCTGCGCGTCTTCCTGAACTCCGAAAACGCTCAACGCACTGCGAGCACCTCCTCCTCCGACTTCTCGAGCGAGAGCATCGCGCGTCTGGTCGAGGGCGCAATCACGCTCGCCAAGATCACCAGCGAAGACCCCTTCGCCGGACTGCCGGAGGCGCACGAGTTCGGTCAGCTCGACGGCGATCTTCATCTCTACTTCGACGACGTCAACGACATGCCGCCGGCAGAGCGCATCGAGATCGCGCGACGCACCGAAGCCGCGGCGATGGCCTACGACACCCGAATCCAGAACTCGCGCGGCGGCGACTTCGATACAGCGACCTCGCACAAGATCATGATGAACTCGCGCGGCTTCGTCGGGGAATACCGGCGCAGCTACTGCGGCTTCTCGGTCTCTCCCATCGCCCAGGACGAAAAGGGCGGCATGCAGCGCAACTACTGGTTCTCGAACGCGCGCACGACAAAAAAACTCGAAGACCCCGAAGAGATCGGACGCGAGGCCGCGAGGCGCACACTGCGACGTCTCGGCGCACGTCAGGTGAAGACCCAGAAGGCCCCCGTCGTCTTCTCGGCAGAGATGGCACAGTCGATCATCGGCAACATCTTCGACGCGGCCAACGGCGACGCCATCTACCGCAACGCATCCTTCTTCAGCGGCATGCTGGGCGAACGGGTAGCCGGCGAAAACATCACCGTCGTCGACGACGGCACCCTCGTCTTCGACAATATCGGAGGCTTTGGCACGCGTCCCTTCGACGGCGAGGGCCTACCTACGCGCCGCACCGTCCTCGTCGAACACGGCATTCTCAAGAACTACGTGATGAACACCTACACAGCGCGCAAGCTGAACATGCATTCCACCGGAAACGCCTCGCGCGGCCTGGCTGGAAACCCCGGCATCGGCGCAGGCAACTTCTACCTCGAAGCTGGAACCCTGACCCCGGAACAGATCATCGGCGACATCAAAGACGGCCTCTACGTCACCGAAACCATGGGTCACGGCATCAATCTCGTCACCGGCGACTACTCGCAGGGAGCCAGCGGCATGTGGATCGAAAACGGCGAACTCGCCTACCCGGTCGAAGAGATCACCATCGCCGGCAACCTCAAAGATATGTATCGCAACATCGCCGCCATCGGCAACGACCTCGTATTCCGCGGGGCGAGCGCGGCACCTACTATTCGTGTTGAAGGAATGACCATCGCTGGAAGCTGAGGTATTACTTAGGATCGCCATATTCGCGCCGAGTTTCGCGAGCGGCCTGCCACGATGCCCAGACGAGGGATGCCTTATACACGAACCACAGCAATAATCCCATCGCGAGTATTAGCAGATACTTTCCAATTACGTCCCAATAGCGATGCAGTGAATGCCCATATAAGAATGGCCCCATGCAAAAGATATCCGACAGGAGCGCCCCGCCTGCCCACATCGCTGCTTTAGTCGTCCTTCGGTGCCGCGTTGCCACATGTCGTTCGAACTCAGCGGCTTCGTTCGCATCCCATTGCTCTTGCGGCTCGGCGTTAAACATTTTGGGTCTCACTCCGAATCACGTAATCCATCTTAGCCTCTGCAAAATTTTGCGACTACAATTCTGAGTGTGGCAACGAGCTTTCATTTCGATCATGCCGTAGCGTTTACACCTGAACAAGCCGACGAAATCCTCCGTTCCATCCCCGCGCAACCCGGAGTCTTCGCACTCCGCGGCGCACGCGCTGAAGACGCACCTTATCTCACCCAGACCACCGACCTCCGCCGGCGCATGCGTCGCCTTCTCGACCCGCCCGAGTCGCAGTCCAAGCGCCTCAACCTCCGCGAAAAGGTCGCACGCATTGAGTACAGCGTCACGGGTTCCGCCTTCGAATCGTCGCTGGTCCTCTACGACGCCACCGCCGCGCTCTTCGGGCACGTCGAAGCCCGCCGCCGCCTCAAGCTGCACACTCCCTACTTCCTCCGCATGACCATGGAGAACGCCTTCCCCCGCGTCTACTCCACCAACAAATTATCCAAGCGCGGCCTCTCCCAGATGTACGGCCCGTTCCCTTCTCGCCTCGCAGCCGAGCGTTACTGCGACGCCGTGCTCGACCTCTTCAAACTTCGCCGATGCTACGAAGACCTTGCGCCGTATCCCGAGCATCCCGGCTGCGTCTACGGCGAGATGAACAAGTGCATCGAGCCGTGCAAGCAAGCCTGTACGCCGGAGCAGTACGCCGCCGAAGCCGCAGCGGTGAAGAAATTCTTCGACACTCGCGGCGAGAGCATGATCATCGCCATCGGCCTTGAGCGCGAAGAGGCATCCTCCGGCATGCAGTTTGAAAAAGCGGCCGCACTGCACGCTCAGTGGCAAAAGGTAAAGGCCGCGCAGGCTCTCGCCGACTGGATCGTCCGCCCAGTCCCCCAACTCCGCGCCGTGATCGTACAGTCCGCCGCGCCAGAAGAAGATCACAAGGAAGAAGCAGCCCTCTTCCTGCTCGAAGGCGGCTGCCTCGTCGGCCCCGAGCGCCTCTCCACCCTCGGTGTCCGCGCCGTTCGCGAGCAGACCAGTGTGGGCAGTTCGCTCTTCGCACAGCCGCTGATGCTCCAGGCGGTGCCGCTCGAAGGCGAAGCCACCGCCTCCAACTCGCCCGAAGACCGCGCTGCGCACACTCTAGCCACTCTCGAAGTAAAGGCGGGGAAACCGAACGATCTTGGGCTCCTCAGCGATCATCTCTCGCTCTTTCGCCGCTGGTACTATCGTCCCGAAAAGCAGCGCGTAGGCGAAATCTTCGTGCCGAACGAAGACGGCAAGTGGCCCATCCGCCGCATTCTCCGTGGCGCCGCCCGCATGGTCATCGGCGATCCAAAACCCATGGCCGAAACCCAACGCGATGCCGCCAAAGCTGCAAAGACAAAAATCCTTCACGAAGGCCGGCCCGATGTGGAAAGAGAAGTGCATATAGCGCCCAAAAATCGCGAGTAACTCAAAAAAACACTAAGCTCCGAATTTCAGATTCGCTTGCTTGGCGGCTTGAGAACTGCCAGCTGGAAGGTGCGCCGAAGCACGAAGCCCGACTGTTGGTAGATCCGGATAGCTCCTGTGTTGCTCTCGAAGGAGGTCAGGAACGGCATTCGGCCCTTCATGTGAATCGCGCGTGCAACTGCCGCCACAAGAGCTGGGGCATATCCGCGGCCACGGAAGTCAGGATGCGTACACACGGCGCTCACCTCGGTGAAGCCACCCGTCGACAACCGTTGACCAGCCATTGCCGCAAGACGGCCGTCGACGCGAACTCCAACAAACCCTCCGAGGGTTGCAGTGTGTTCGCGGAACGGCCCCGGTTCGGTGAGGGCGGCGAGCGCAACCATCTCTGGAAAATCCCCAGACCTCATCGGGACGATCGACTCAGCAAGGTAGGGTTGGTCCGGAACCGTGGGACAGACCATCTGAACGAGCGCTCCCTCGCGAAGAAGCTGCCAGTCCCCAGGAAATTCCGGTGTCCCTTCAAGGAAGAGAACCGCGACATCACCCTCCGGCACAATCGCGGCGAGATCCGCGTACGCCTCGGATGTTTGTCTCTGAAAGGCCGAGAGTGGACCTATGTCAGCAGGATAGCGGCGGGCCAGACCTTGCCCAATATCCGCCCCGACAGCAAGATGCGCATGACGGGTAGTCAGAGAACTCCAGATGGGATTGTCGAGCAGCCCGTCGTCTTTCAAAGAAAGGGTTGAATCATTCATGGCGTTGTGATTTGGATGTGAGCCAATGGTCTGACGCTTCACACCGGTCGCAAGAGCCAAACGCGCGGCAGATACCGAAGAGGCTGTAGTCCGAGCACCCAAGCCGAAGGAATGCCACCACTCTCCGCACATCACGCACTGATAGACTTGCAGGCAGGAGTGCACCCTAAGTGATCGAACTAGCATTCTCCATCCTCGCCTCTGACTTCGCCCATCTCGCCGACGACGTCGCAGCAGCCGAGCGCGGCGGCGGCACGATCGTCCACGTCGACGTCATGGACGGTCACTTCGTCCCCAACATCACCTTCGGGCCGCCCATGGTCAAGGCCCTCCGCCCGATCACAAAGCTCCCCCTCGACTGCCACATGATGGTGGAAAATCCCGACGACTTCATCGAAGCCTTCGCAGAGGCCGGCGCCAACATGATGAGCGTTCACCAGGAGGTCTGCCGCCACCTCCACCGCACCCTCCAGCAGATCGCACATCACAAAATGAGCCCCGCCGTCGTGATCAACCCTGCCACCCCGGTCGAGACCCTCGTCGAAGTCCTTCCAATGGTGCATCATGTGCTCGTCATGAGCGTCAACCCCGGCTTCGGTGGACAGGAGTTCCTCCCCCTCGCACTCGACAAGATCGCTCACCTCGCCGAACTTCGCGAGGAGATGGGCCTCAACTTTCGCATCGAGGTCGACGGCGGCGTTGCTCACGATACGGTCGCTCTGGTGGTCGAAGCAGGAGCGGACATGTTAGTGGCCGGATCGGCGATCTTTGCCCCGGGCAAGACCGAACAAAACGCCAGGGAATTCCTCAAGCTGGCGCGAGCTGCTTCCCCGGCACAAATCTGACGGGAAGTTTAGAATAGAAGCCAGCCTGAGCGTCCCCGGCGCGAGGCAAAAATGGAGTCTGTAGCGGATGAATAAGCGTTCCTTTTTTCCAAGTGTCAGGGCCAGTTCGCTGGCTGGTCTCGCCATCGCCGGTCTAATCCTCTCTTCCGTGGGCGCAATCGCCCAGGTCACCGGTTCCTCCCAAACGACGACCGGTGCTGACGGCAAGCCGCAGGAGACAGTGACTCTCTCCGCGTCTCCGAGCAAGAAGAAGGAAGACAAGATCGTCCAGTCGAAAGACACTAAGAAACAGCTGGCAAAAGAGAAGAAGATCGCTCCGGTCGACGCCGGCCTGCCCGACAAGGTCCTCTACGACAAGGCACTCGACGCCACCAAGCGCGGTCACTTCGACGTCGCACGTCTCGACCTGCAGACCCTGCTCAACACCTATCCTGACTCGCAATACCAGATGAAGGCCAAGCTGGCCATCGCCGACAGTTGGTACAAGGAGGGCGGTACCGCGGCTCTCACCCAGGCCGAGCAGGAGTACAAGGACTTCATTACCTTCTTCCCCAACGCACCCGAGGCCGCCGAGGCCCAGATGCGTGTCGGCGACATCTACTTCCGTCAGATGGACAAGCCCGACCGCGACTACGCGAAGGCCACCCATGCCCAAGAGGAATACCGGCTCATGCTGCAGCAGTTTCCGGAGTCCACCCTCGTTCCGCAGGCGAAGCAGCGGCTGCGCGAGGTCCAGGAGGTCATGGCCACGCGCGAGTCCGCAATCGCCGCCTTCTACGCGACCCACAACAACTGGCCAGCGACCATCGCACGCTATCAAACGGTCGTCGACACCTATCCCCAGTACAGCCACATGGACGATGTCCTCGTCGGGCTTGGCGACGCGTATGAGACCGAAGCACGCTTTGTAAGGCAGATGAAGGGGCTCCCGGAGGCCGGCAAGGCGAAGCTCGAAAAGATCTACGACGATGAAGCGATTGCGGCCTACACCAGGGTCGTCCTTGAGCACTCCGCCTCTCCGCACGCCGAGGACGCCAAGGACCGGCTCGACGCGATGAATGTGCCGATCCCAACGCCCACGCCGGAGCAGGTCGCAGCAAGTGTTGCGCTCGAAAACAGCCGCAGGCAGTATCGCTTGCAGGACCGAGTCACGCTCCTGGTCATGCATAAGCCCGATGCGGTGCTGGCCGCCAGAGACGGCGAGCCGACTCTGGTTGACCCGAAGCCCACACTCGCGCCCAACATTACGAAGAAGAGCATCGATGACTTCAACAGTGCGATGAATCCTGGCGCACCCAGCGTCAGCAACCCGGCATCGCCCGTTACGAACGCCGCTGCGCCTGACGCTGCTCCAACGGATGCAACGGCCGCCGCCCCCGCTGCGGCTCCTCCGGCGGCTCCGCTTCAACTCCAGGATGTACCTGCGGCCAACGCTCCTACCGGCGCGTCGTCTGCGGTGACCAGCGTACAGGGCGCGGCACCCACCGCCGCCCCGTCAGGCGGAAACTCCATGGGCGTCGAAATCCTTACTCCTGGAGCAACCGTCAAGCCGGCCGACAACGGTGGCCTGAAGGCGGTCGGACCGGAGAACGCAACTCCGCTGCCAGAGGCTGAGAAGCCGGCGGGCGCTCCCGATGCAGTGAACGACATCGAAGGGAAGCCTCAGCCCGCCGCACAGACTCCAAACGCCAACGGGAAAAAGAATCCGAAGCCGGAGTTCGACAAGGATGATGAGTCCTCCAGCAAGCACAAGAAGAAGAAGGGCCTCGGCAAACTGAACCCCTTCTAAAAAGACGGCAACAAACACAAAGAGACGCAGCAATGGTTGCGTCTCTTTTTCTTGACCGTCGGATGATTATTAGTGGGTGATCCGATGACGCATCCGCGGCACGATTAGAAGAGACAGCAGAAGAAGCACAAGCACTGCGAGCAGGCAAAAGAACACCGGGCCAACCGAGACGCGGCTGCGCCGGTCGCCCAGTCCAACCGCCCTTGAGACACGCGACATGTGTCCGCCAATCACATACGCGCTGCCAGAGAGCGATTCGTCTGTTTCGTAAACCGCATTGCCGCCGAGCACCACCGTGTCGCCCCCGATGCGGGCCTGCGAGTCAACCACCGCGTTGCCCCAGATGACCGTAGCGCTCTGCCGAACCTGTCCGCTGACGTTCAGGCTTCCAAACAGAACGAAGACGTGACCAGTGAGGTCTCCTTCCACCTGCACCGAACAGAAGAGGCACGTGGCGTTATGCACCTGCTGCCCGCTGGCTACGAAGATGTCCTCTCCCATGTACGTCCGATTTCCCGGCGCCTGGCCAACCGCGCTCACCGTGAACAGAAGCGTCAGAACGAAGCTACGGAACATGCGTATCGGCAATCTTCCCCCTGAACATGACCAGCTCTGCTGATCGGTTGACTGGGTAATGTACGTGGACTTCCGAAGCCCGGTTCCCTGGCCGGCTCTCGCCGCGGGTGCCGGCAACTGCGGGCTTAGTACCGCCGGCCCTGGGGGTAAGCAGGAAACTGGTACCGGTTGCGGCGGACGATATAAATCGCCAGCCAGATCAATCCGATCAGAAGAATCAGCGGTGCAAACGGAAGCAGCAGCCAGATGCGGCCTGGCAGCACTGTGCGCGATCCATGAATCATGGCTCCCGGCCCAAGAGTCGCATCCCCGGCCGCCACTGAAACGTCGCCGCCAACCGTCGCCTCCGGTCCCAGGGTCAGATCGCCCCCTAGTACTGCAACGTCGCCAGAGATGCTGCGGCCCGGATCGACCTCGACCTTGCCAAACGCGACCGCGACATCGCCCTTCACATCTCCGTGGACGTAAACAGAGCAGAAGGCGCATGCGATATCGCCTGCAGTCTCTCCTTCAGCAACGGTGATGTTACTGCCCACGCTCGCGTGATCTTCACTGGAGCGAGCAAAGGCCGGAAGAGTGACGGTCAGAAGTAGTGCAACGGCGAGGGGCAGTCTGCGCATGGAGGACCTCGTGGAGCTAGTGTACGGCGGGCAAGGCTTTGGGTGAAGGCTCATTCGAATCTCTCGCGCCCTCTTGGCCCATGCCTCGGACACACCTCCGCCCGCAACGCGCAACGGCCTGTGGGTGCTACCCTTAAGGCACCGATGAGCCACGACCTGCCGAAAGCATACGATCCGTCTGTCATAGAAGAACGCTGGGCCGAGTACTGGGTCCGGGAGCGCCTGTTTGACCTCCCGACCCCCCAAAGTACGCAGGACGACACCACAAAGTTCACCATCCTCCTGCCCCCGCCGAACGTCACCGGCCGCCTGCACATGGGTCACATGCTCAACCAGACCGAGATGGATATCCTTACACGCTGGCACAGGATGCTGGGCGATCTCGCCCTTTGGCTCCCCGGTACCGACCACGCCGGTATCGCCACCCAGATGATGGTGGAGCGCCAACTGGCGGAGGAGGGCGCCACCCGGCAGCAGCTCGGCCGCGAGGCCTTCGTCGAGCGCGTCTGGTGCTGGCGCAAGCTGTATGGCGGAGCCATCCTCGAGCAGATGAAGCGCCTCGGCGCCTCGGTCGACTGGTCGCGCGAATACTTCACCATGGACGACCGCCTCAGCATCGCGGTCAAAGAAGCCTTCGTCCGTCTCTACGAGCAGGGCCTGATCTACCGGGGCACCTACATCGTTAACTGGGACCCCAGCATCCAGACCGCCGTCTCCGACCTCGAGGTCGAGCACGAAGAGCGCGTCGGCAAGCTTTACCACATTCGATACCCCCTCGCAGACGGCTCCGGATCCATCGTCGTCGCCACCACGCGCCCTGAAACCATGCTCGGCGACACCGCCGTGGCCGTAAACCCCACCGACGAACGCTACACCGCCCTCATCGGCAAAAAAGTCCGTGTCCCTCTGACTGAAATAAACGGCAACCCAGCCCGCGAAGTCCCCGTCCTCGCCGACGACTGGGCCAAACCCGAGTTCGGCACCGGCGCCGTCAAGGTCACTCCTGCACATGACCCCAACGACTTCGCCATCGGCCAGCGCCACAACCTACCCAGCCCCAGCATCCTCGACGAGACCGCCCACGTCCTACTCCCCGGCTCGCCCTACGACGGCCTCGACCGCTACGCAGCCCGCGAGCGCATCGTCGCCGACCTCGAAGCCCAGGGTCTCCTCGTCGCCGTCAAGGACCACACCAACTCCATCGGCCTCAGTCAGCGCACCGGCGTCGTCATCGAGCCGCGCCTCTCGAAGCAGTGGTTCCTCGCCGTCAACAAAACCCCCAACACCGGCGGCAACTCTATCGCCAAAAACGCCATCGACGCAGTCGAATCGCTCAACGGCGGCAAGCCCGCCATCAACTTCACTCCGGAGATGTACAAGAAGATCTACCTGGAGTGGATGAACAACATCTACGACTGGTGTATCTCCCGTCAGCTCTGGTGGGGCCATCGCATCCCCGCATGGCACTGCAAGCCCTGTGGTGGAATCACCGTCGCACGCGAAACTCCCACGACCTGCGGCAACTGCAACTCTACCGACATCATCCAGGAGACCGACGTCCTCGACACCTGGTTCTCCTCCGGTCTGCTTCCCTTCACCACGCTCGGCTGGCCCAACGCGGACGCCGATGGTAAGCCGCAGATCACACCCGACCTCGCAGCCTTCTATCCAACCTCGCTCCTCGTCACCGGCTTCGACATCCTCTTCTTCTGGGTCGCCCGCATGATCATGCTCGGCTGCCACTTCACCCTCGACGTCCCCATGCCTGACGGCAGCAAGCGCGATCTCGCGAACGCGGTCCCCTTCCGTGAGGTCTACATCCACGGTCTAGTCCGCGACGCCGACCGTCAAAAGATGTCCAAGACCAAGGGCAACGTCATCAACCCCATCGACATAATCGAGCGCTTCGGCACCGACGCCGTCCGTTTCACCCTCGCCAGTATGGCCTCCCCGGGTACTGATATCGCCTTCTCCGAAGCTCGCACCGAAGGCTACCGCGCCTTTGCCAACAAGATCTGGAACGCCGCCCGCTTCCTCTTCATGAACATCGACCGCGCCAAAGAGGCCGGCTACAACATGACGATGCGCGACAACGGCATCGTCTCCGAACTCCCCGCCGACACGCCGCTCGAAACCCGTTGGATCTTCGACCGCCTCGGGGCCGTCTCCACTGCCGTCGACCACGCTCT
The DNA here is from genome assembly GCA_000381605.1 of Acidobacteriaceae bacterium KBS 89. Taxonomy (GTDB): domain Bacteria; phylum Acidobacteriota; class Terriglobia; order Terriglobales; family Acidobacteriaceae; genus Edaphobacter. The sequence goes on along the minus strand of KB906760.1, from coordinate 284,335 downwards.
CGCCGGCTACCGATTCGACGAAGCCGCCAACGCCATCTATCAGTTCTTCTGGGGCGAGCTCTGCGACTGGTACCTCGAACTCGTCAAACTGCGTCTCGACTTCACCGAAGGCGCGCCACCAAATCCCACCACCGCCCTTACCTTGGCCTCGCTCACCGGCGTCTTCGAGAGTGCCCTGCGTCTTCTCAGCCCCTTCATGCCCTTCATCACCGAAGAGATCTGGCACGCCCTCTACAACGACGCCGCACCCGCGAAATCCATCGCCCTCACCCGCTACCCGCAGGCCGCCGACTTCCCCGCCGACCCCGTCGCAGCAAGCGCGATGAAGACGATGCAGGACCTCATCGTCACGGTTCGCGCACTGCGAAAAGATCTCGGTGTCCCCGAGAAAGAGGCGACCCCGATCCTCCTTCACGCCGACAACCGCATCCTCGCCCTGGCCGACGCAAATCAGGACATGCTCACCCGCATGGCACGCGTTCAGTCTGTCGAGTTTGCCAGCGGGCCTCTATCCGGCAGCAACGCCCGCTCAACCTCGGACTTCGATGTAGCCCTCACCTACGAGCGCCAGATCGACGTCGCCGCCGAACGCGAACGTCTCACCAAGGAGTTAGCCAGGCTCGGAAAAATCCGCGCCTCAACCGAAAGCCAACTAAACAACCCTGCCTTCATCGCCAAGGCCCCAGGCCATATTGTCGACGGCCTTCGCAAGCAATACACCCAAACCAAAACGCTCTATGACAAAACCAAAGGCGACCTCGACGGCCTTCCGCCAGCCTGACCGATACCATCTCATCGTCAGATCACGAGCCAACCCAACCAAATCTATTGTGAGCAGGGAAACTTTTCCTTGAGGACTGCGCTTAGGCCAATTGCTTTTGGCTTTTCCAACAAGTCAGTATGCTCATCCATGTAGTCAACGTACGCTTTTATGAAAAAGCTTAACGCGTGGCCCTTCGGACAGAAGCCTGCGACCTTATTACCGGCATCGATAAAACCTTCGACAAATGAAGTGCAGCCTGCGGCTTTCGTCGCATCCTGATCGGTATGCGGAGAACCGGCTCTTGTGTAAGACAAGTAAGTCTGACAGTTGTTGTAGAGTTCCGAGCCGTAACCAACCTTGCTTTGGACGGCAAGTGCGAACGCGAGCATAGGTAGGAGCATGGCGAAAATGATACGCCTACCTGGAGGCGCCAAACCGCGTCGCCCAGTATGGTCAGTCAGCTTATTTATTGCCGACTCATAGTCGGCTCATAGTATTGATGGATTACGAAAGCAGGCAGCCGAGACGAAGATCTTGCACGATAAAACGAGGGCAGCGCTGGATTCACTGCCCTCCGCCTGACGGGGCTGATGGATCAGACATTAAAGGACACCCGAAGGGCCCAGAACTTCCATACTTCACAATCTCGTGGCCCGGACTGAATCTGAGACTTAACTGGAAGCTCGTTAGCCTATTAGGCGCGCGCTTTTGCTTCTGCTTTCGCTGCCGGGGCGACTCCAAGCTGGTCCATCAACGACATTAGGTTCCAATCCGACCATTGTTCGACGATCTTGCCGCCGTCCATCCGGAAGATGGAGGTGCCCGAGACCGTGGCCTTGCGGTTGGTGGGAGGCATTCCCAGGAACTCGGCCTTGTGAGTGCCGCGAGCCGTCCAGTGGTGCACGACCTCATTGCGTTCGGCGATAGTATCGTCGATCGTGAAGGTGAGATCGGGGAAACCGCCTCTGCATGTCTCAATGTGCCGCTTGATGTTATCCGCCCCGGAGGTCAGAGAGGGGAAGACCGGGTCATGGTAGTTGCAGCCGGTCGCGACAAGTTCACGAACGGCATCCAACTTTCCCTGATTCCAGCACTCTTCCATAAACCTCTGCGCGATTTGTTTGTTTTCGTTGGATTGTTTGTCATCTGCAGGCATAGTCATACCCCCTTATGGGACGGGAATTATAGACCCGGCTCCGCGCCGTTTGAAAATGCATGTCGATTGACGAATGCTCACAACAAGATACAAAAAGGTTCAGGAATGCCTAAATGGACTGGAAAAGCAAACGGGTCGAAGCATTCCCAATCAGGGCGGCCCTAAGCCTGCACTCAGCGAAGAACCTGTTGCTCCGTTGTGGTGAGCACAACTTGGACTTCGGATCGGCGCGATCATTCGCCCAAGTCAGGATCCTTCGCCTGTCGCGCTCGTTGTCCGAACTGGTGGGCGACGACAACGCAGATCACTGCCAGCAGCGCCGCAATCAAATAACCGGCTGCCCTCCCTGTTGCGTGGTTCGACTCCAACTGCCTCCAGGGTTCGGTGATAGCTTGGCAGGCTCCAAGGGCAAACAAGGCACCAACAACGTACAAGACGACCTGCATAATTCGATAGCCCATTCAGCCATTCCTTTCGACCTACAGGGCCCGCCTTCTAGTGCCTTATCGGTTAAGGTCGTGAATGGTCTCGCCAGCCGCTTGACCCAATCTGCCGACAGTTTCCTTTACGGCTCCGACAGCTTGGTCTCCAATGCCTTCGCCCGCAAGATCGTCATCGCCGGCGATTCGCCCGACGCCTTCCTTCACGCGCCCGATCAAATTCGCTGCGCCCGCGCCGAAGCGTTGCTTCGTTCCCCAACGCCGCACCTTATTCGCGCTATCTTCCACCCCGTCAAATCCGGTCTCATACTGCAACGCTGGCTCATAAAACAGCGCATACGTAAGCGCGGCCCCGACCCCGATTCCTGCGAGTAACAAACGGCTAGCTCTCATGGAACACCTCGTCCAATAAGATGCGAAATTGCTCCGACGGGTAAACGAAAAAATTGAGCGCGGTGGCATCCCCACCGGTCAATCGAGGCATCTTTTCTCATTAGACGCGTCGTTCCGTGGGTACAGGCGGGCAGCTCCCAGGGCCAAAAGGGAGCTGCCCTAGCCTATTAACAGAACTATTCTTGCCCTCGCTATACTTGGCGCCAGATTTCCACAAAAATATTTTTAAAACTTGGCGTTTTTTCGTCCTCAGAAAGTTGTGCGCCTTCTCACCACAATCCACCATCCATTCACCACGAATTCACCATCAAAAAACCACCACCAAACACCCGTTTCCCTAAAAGTCCCCCTCAATATGGCCCATAAGTGGCAAAAAAACACCCCGGCCTCGCCACGAAAAAAAAATAGCCGAAAAGAGGTTTAGGATGACTAAATGGACTGGAAAAGCAAGCGGGTAGGCGCAATACTTGAAGCTGCACTGGCCGAAGACAGAGTCGCCAACGACATCACCACCGCACTCACCATTCCTTCCAATCTCCGGGCCTCCGGGACCATCATCGCCAAACAGGCCTGTGTCGTCTCCGGCCTCGGCTGTATCCCCATATTTCTCGAAATCTTCGCGAAGATGTCCGCCACGCCCGTCGGCCGCTTCGAAGTCGTCAGCCACCCCGAGATCTTCGACGGCGTCAAAGTCAAAAAAGGCCAGACGCTCGCGGTCATCCGCCACAACGCCGCTGCGCTGCTCTCCTGCGAACGAGTCATCCTCAACCTCATGCAGCGCATGACCGGCATCGCCACCCTCACCAACGAGTTCGTCAAAGCCGTCGCCGGCACAAAAACAAAGGTCCTCGATACCCGCAAGACCATCCCTGGCCTTCGCGCCCTCGATAAATACGCCGTCTCCTGCGGCGGCGGCGTGAATCACCGCCTTGACCTGCAGGATGGCATCCTCATCAAGAACAACCACATCTCATTGGGCGGCGGCATTCCAGCGGTGCTTGAACGCGCTCTGACAAACCGCAAGAGCAGCCAGTGGATTCAGGTCGAGGTCCGTTCGCAAACCGAGTTGGATCAGGCGATCGCAGGCGGCGCAGAATCAATCCTTCTCGACAACATGACGCCGGCCCAGGTGAAGAAGGCAGTCAAACAAATTCGCGCGACACTCCCCACTGTGCCGATCGAAGCCTCCGGCAACATGAATCTGAAAACCGTACGTAAGTACGCACTGGCCGGTGTAGATTTCGTCTCCGTGGGCGCTTTGACGCACTCCGCTGCAGCCGCCGACCTGAGCATGCGAATCACTGCAGATATCTACTAGCGTGGAAGAAGACGACAGCTTCGATCTAAAGCAGGTGGAGGAGGGACTGACCGGCACACGGTTTTCGGGTCAGGTCATGCACTTCCCTTCGGTTTCGTCGACTAGCCTTCTCGCCCTTGAAGCCGCGCAGGCAGGCGCGCGTGAGGGCGTGTATGTAGCGGACGAGCAGACGGCCGGCCGAGGAAGAGGCAATCATGGTTGGCATTCGTCCCCACATGACGGATTGTATGTAAGCGCTTTAGTCGCCCCACCCATCCCGATGGACGTCGCGCTGTGGCTTCCGCTGGCGACGGGGTTGGCGGCGCAGGCCGCCATCAAGGAGACAACCAAGTTGGAAGCCGACATTCGCTGGCCAAATGATCTCTTGCTCAACAATCGCAAATGCGGCGGCATCCTTGTGGAGAGCACCGCAACGACAACGAGCGAAGGCAACCCGCCGATGCTGCGATATGCAGTGATCGGTGTTGGAATCAATGTGAATCAGAAAGACTTTCCGACGGATCTGAGCAACATCGCAACTTCGATTCGCATGGCCGGAGGCACAGTGACGCGCCAAGCGCTTCTCATCGCATTGCTTCGATCCCTGGATTTCGAGATTCGCAATCTCGTTGAGCAATTTCGCGTCACTCTGAGCGGACCGGGTTTGCTGGAGCGTTTCGCGGCAGCATCAACGTGGGTTCGCGGCAAACGCGTTCGTGTCGACGAAGACGGCGGATATACTGGCGTGACGGACGGGCTCGATCCACGCGGCTTTCTGCGGGTTGCCGGAGACGATGGTCTGCTGCACACCGTACTCTCTGGAGGAGTCCGCGAGCTGTGACAGGCACGGAGAGGAAGCAATGCTACTGGCACTCGATGTAGGCAACACCAACACGGTCATCGGGCTCTACCGGCTGTCAGGCGAGGGGATGGAATCCGCCGGGAAGTCTGAGATGGTAGCGAACTGGCGCATCACAACACCGTCCTCGGTGCAGACGAGCGACGAATTTGGAGTCCTTCTACGCAACCTCTTTGAATTGAAAGGGCTGGAGATTGGTGTCGTCGACGGAATCGCAATCTCGTCCGTTGTGCCTCCACTGGATTCGACCTTGCGGCAGGTATGCGAGCTCTATTTCAAAGTGAAGCCATTGTTTGTCGAACCCGGCGTCAAGACCGGAATACCGGTGTTGACGGACAATCCTGCCGAGCTTGGCGCAGACCGCATCGTCAACTGCGTCGCAGCATTCGAGCGCTTCGGCGGCCCCTGCATCGTCGTCGATATGGGAACGGCAACCACGTTCGATGTGATCTCGAAAAAAGGCGAGTTTCTCGGTGGAGCGATCGCTCCAGGTCTTGGCATCTCCGCGGAAGCTCTGTTCTCACGAGCGGCACGCCTGCCTCGGATCGACATCAAGAAGCCCGCCAAAATCATTGGCACAGGAACCGTCGACAACATCCAGGTCGGCCTCTACTACGGGTACATCGGCCTGGTCGACGGCATCCTCGAGCGAATGATCGCCGAGATGGGACCCGAGACAAAAACCGTAGCCACCGGCGGTCTCGCCAAGCTGATCGCTGGCGGATCGAAGCACATCGGCACAGTGGACGAGATGCTGACCCTAACCGGATTGCGCCTCATCTACGAGCGCAATCTCGACCGCCACCGGAAACGCGGGGCGTAGTTCAGACGCGCTCCATTGTGCGGGCTTAAGCTGTAAAGAGCGCATGCAGAACTACTTCAATTACTTCACGGAGATCGAAGATCGGTTTCAGCAGCGGCGCGGTTCGCTGCTGATGCTGTCCACGCTCGACTGGGCCCTGATAGAAATCTGGCGTGATGCCAATATCCCCCTGGAAGCAGTGTTACGCGGCATCGACAACGCATTTGATAAGCACGATGCAAAGATGCTGCGCTCCCCCAACAGAGCGCGCAAGGTAAACGGCCTGGCGTGGTGCGCACAAAGCGTGATGGAGGCCGTAGAAAAAGCGGTGGAGGCTTCGACCGGCTCATCAACTGCTGTCGGAGCAGAGGCCGTCGAGAGTGGATTCGAGACCGAACGAATTTGTCGCTATCTGGAGCTGAATGCCGGCGTCATCGAGACAGCAAGACTAGTCTCCCCTGCAGACGCTATTGCGGCTGAAGTCGCCGTTCGGCTTCGGGCGCTGGCCGTGGGTCTGCGCGCTGAGCCAACTCAATCGCTTGAAGAGCTCGACCGAACGCTCAGCGTGCTTGAAGAGAAGATGTTCGCCGCGCTCCTGACCTCTGCGCCGGAAGAGGAGCTAGTTAAATTGCGCGAACAAGCCGCAACGGAGCTGGCGCCCTATCGCAGCAAGATGCAGGCCGTACAGATCAAGCAGGTGCAGCAGCAGTTTCTCCAAAAGAGACTGCTCGAGGCACGCAAACTGCCCCGACTCAGCCTCTTTTACATGGGGCATGAATGAAGTTACGAATTGAAAAAGCGGTATACGGTGGGGCGGGCCTGGCCCATCAGACCGAACGCGACGCTGCGGGGAGAACGGTTTTTGTACCCTTCACGCTACCTGGCGAGCTTATCGAAGCCAACCTTCTGGAGCAGAAGGCCGGCTTCGGCGAGGCATCACTGGTCGAGGTACTTAGTGCCTCCGAGGCTCGCGTCGAGCCTTCGTGTGCGCACTTCGGCCAGTGCGGCGGATGCCAATATCAACACGCTGCCTACTCCACACAAGTGCAGATGAAGACCGACATCCTGCGAGAGACGTTAGAGCGCGCAGGGCTGATGGCGCTGCCGTCGATACAGACCCACACCGCCGAACCCTGGGCCTACAGGAATCGAACGCGGCTGCGAGTGGCAGAGTTCGATGGACTGCTGAGCGTGGGCTACAACCGCCGCGGCTCCAATGAGTTTCTTGCCATCCGCGAGTGTCCGATCCTCGCTCCACTGCTGTGGCAAGCAGCTGAGGTGCTGACACAGATAGCAGCCGAGGAATCGCCCGCCGCTCGCTGGATCCGCAACGCCGGCGAGGTGGAGTTCTTCACCACCTCGGATGAAACAAGACTTCAGATGACCGTCTTTGCCCGGAAAGAGCAGGCGGGATTTTCGGCATTCTGCGAAAGGATGCGGCTCTTGATGCCCGAACTGGCAGGCGCAAACATCTCTCTACTCTTCACCGAAGGGCCGAAGCGACGGACAAAAATCCCGCGCCAATTAGAGAGTTGGGGCGCAGGGGGATTGAGCTATCGAGCGGCCGGCGAAGACTATTGGGTCAGTAGCGGCGGCTTCTTCCAGGTCAATCGGTTTCTCGTTGATCAGCTTGTCCGCATCGTGACCGCGGGCCGGCAAGGCGCGGTCGCCTGGGATCTATACGCCGGCGTCGGATTATTTTCGCGTGCGCTCGCGAGAACATTTCAGCAGGTAGTTGCAGTCGAAGCGGCAGCAAACGATCTGTCGAGATCCTTCAAAGGGACGGGCAAGCGAGCAGTCGAGTCCACAACAGTGGATTTCCTGCGCTCCGCGGTCGTGCAACGGGAGCGTCCAGAGTTGATCGTCATGGACCCTCCACGGGCAGGCGTGGGTGCTGAAGTTTGTGCTCTGTTGGCAAGGATCTCCGCGCCGGAGATCGTCTACGTCTCCTGCGACCCCGTGACCTTGGCTCGTGATCTGAGGTCGCTCGTTGACGCCGGCTATCACCTGGCTGAGCTGCACATGGTCGACATGTTTCCCCAGACATTTCATCTGGAGACAGTTGTGATTTTGCGAAGGTAATCGCTGCCACGGTGTGGTGAAATGGCTAGAGAGTGCGGTCCACAGGCAGAGCTTTGAAGACCGAAAAAACGAATGGGCCGAACCTCGATCTTTGGCCGAAGGCAGTCGCACGCGTCCCGGCGCTAGAGTTTCGCCGCGCTCCTTTGCTCACAGCCGTATGCTGGTTTGCACTGGGCGAAGTGATCGCGCGAAATCGGCAACCAACCGTCATTCTGCTTATCGCGACAGTGCTGTTGTGCCTGCTGACGTCGGCGGCGCTGCGATGGTCACTGCGGATCGCGATTGTGCCTCTGGCAGCGGTCTGGATGGCAACCGGTTGCTGGTGCGCCAGAATACAGATCGTTCCTCCGTCGCAACAGGCCCTCGCAAGCTACGCAGACGGTCTTAGTCGTCAGATTCGTGGGCGCGTCATCCGGGTGCGCGAGCTGCCTCCTCAACAGGATGTTCTCGATCACGATAAGGAGACGGGCTGGTGGCCCGAGAAAGAGGAAGACGAGGAAGCAGCGGCCATCGGGCTGCTCTCTGCAGATATCCAGGTAGATTCCATCGAAGAGGTAACGCCGGACATCTCGCGAATGGTTCCCATGATGGGCGGCGTGCGGATGAACGTGATTCCTGATAAGTCGGACAATGGCGGCCGGGTAAATTCGATTGCTGCAGTCGATGTTCTACCGACCCTGAGATGCGGCGATATCGTAGAAGCCCCTATGCGGATCAAGCTTGCCGAGCGCTATCGCGACCCAGGCGCATGGCAGTACGCGGACTACCTCTTGGCGCAGGGTATAGGCGCCCATGCCAGCGTACGAGCATCGAAGATCGCGGTGCTCAACGTGTCGGACGCTCGCCTTGCAACCCGAGCAGACCGCGCAGCGCAACTCCAATGCGAAGTCTACGCAGCACAGAGCTGGGCTTCGCGACGCATGTTTGGGTACGTACATTCCAAGGCAAATCGGATGCTCCCAAAGGAGCTACGCTTTGATCCGGACGACGCCGGGATGTTGAACGCCATGCTCTTCGGTGACCGTGCCGGCCTGAACAAGACACAGCGCGTCGGCTTTGAACGTACTGGGTCGTTTCACTTATTCGTCGTCTCCGGGATGCATGTGGGGCTCTTGGCCGGGCTGGTGTTCTGGCTGGCACGCAGATTGAAGCTGCGCGACTCGTCCGCGACATTCGTCACCATCGGACTCACCTTTGGATACGCTCTGCTGACTGGCTTCGGCGCTCCCGTCCAGCGCGCACTGTTCATGACAGTGGTCTTTCTATCAGCACGCCTGTTGTCGCGAGACCGCAACGTCCTGAACGCGCTTGGCGCGGCAGCCCTTGGCGTTCTTGTAGGTTCGCCCGGCGCTTTGTTCGAAGCCAGCTTTCAGATGACCTTCCTTGCAATCATCGCGATCGGAGGAATTGCGATTCCGCTCGGCGAACGCAGCTTTCTTCCCTATGCCCGGGCCGCCGAAGATCTCTGGGACAAATGGCACGACAATGCACTCCCGCCCCGGGTCGCTCAATTTCGCGTGATGTTGCGTCTTTGGAGCGAGATCGTGGCCAATATCACGGGGGACTGGGCGCGCGGCCTCCCTTCCCGTTTGGTCCGCACGGCTCTCTGGGCGGTGGAACTGGCGCTGGTTGGCGCGGTCGCGGAGATGGTTATGGTGCTGCCAATGGCCGTCTACTTCCATCGCGCAACGATGTTTGCCGTCCCGACAAATATGTTGAGTGTGCCACTGGTGGCGGTCCTGGCTCCAATAGCCGTGGTGACATTTTGTGCGTCGCTCATTAGCCCCTGGATAGCGATGCTGCCCGGTGCAACTACCTCTCTGCTACTACACGGAGTCACAGGCGTCATCGGGCGGGTCAGCGCAGTGCATGCAGCGGATATGCGGATCCCTGCGCCAGGATGGTGGATCTCACTGCTGGCGATCGCGGCCTGGGCCTTCTGCTGCTGGGCAGTGCGTCGATCTCGTGTGTGGGCGTGGTCTGCACTGGTTGTACTTCCGCTCGTTGCACTGACGGTGTTATCTCCGGCACGAGCAGTCGTTTCATCGGGCATGATGGAGGTGACGGCGATCGACGTCGGTCAGGGCGATTCCATCTTCATCGCGGCCCCGGATGGAGCGACGATGCTGGTCGATGCCGGAGGCCCCGTCGGCGGAGTGACGGAAGCCGCCGAAGCAACGAGCCGGTTCGACGTCGGCGAAGAGGTCGTGTCACCCTACCTCTGGTCGCGCAGATTTCGCCGGCTCGACGTGATTGCTTTAAGCCACGCCCACAGTGATCACATGGGCGGAATGCCCGCTGTGATGCGAAACTTCAGGCCGCGAGAGCTCTGGGTCAGCATCGACCCCAACTCCGACGCCTATCGGACCCTCCTGGCGGAGGCAAAAGATCTCGGAGTACAGGTACGACATTTTTACGCGGGAGATCAACTCACCTGGGGCGGAATGCAAGTGACCGTCCTGGCACCGGAACCCGGATACAACAACCCTCGCGAGCCGGCAAATGACGACTCACTCGTGATGCGAATGCGGTATGGCAAGTCTTCGGTACTGCTGGAGGGCGACGCCGAGGCATCCAGCGAGCGCGAGATGTTGGCACATGGCCGGGTAGATGCGGTGACCCTGCTTAAGATCGGACATCACGGAAGTCGCACCTCAACAACACGGGAGTTTCTCGGCGCCGCTTCTCCGAAGGACGCGGTCGTATCGGTTGGAAGGGGGAATACATTTGGACACCCCCGATATGAAGTGATCGACCGGATCGCGGAAGCTCGGATTAAGCTGTACCGAACGGATGAGTTTGGCTTAACTACATTCTTGTTGGGGCGGGACGGCGGAATCCACGAGATTGTCGATGCATCTAACCAGTAAGTGCTAACCGGGCGGGAGGGTCTGCAATGGAGTTGAACGAGACGAAAGCACAGGTCATTAGCATCAGCGCAGAAGAGCGGGCGGAAGAGCAAAAACTTATTCGCCGGCTGCAGATGATGATGAACATGGTGATGCAGGTCATCGCGCAAGACGGCTCACTCACAGTGGACGATGCGGCCCAGATGATCGCCGACAGTAGGAAGGCCGCTCTGGCCATGTTCCCTGGCAAGGAACTTGCCTATGACCTCATCTGGCGGCCACGCTTCCAACGCCTTATGCGCGAGCGCTTTCGAATTATGTAACGGTAGTCGTTGCTTGAAGCAACGCAATGTGACGAGCCACGCGATGGCCCTCCTGATAGGCTGGGAGGACCATGCGGATACGGCCCGCCACCAACGAGGACCTTCCGGCACTGATGGCGCTCATGCGGCGAGTCGTGCCGCTGATGATTGCGGCAGGCAATCTTCAGTGGGACGAAAGCTATCCGAACGAGGGGGTCTTTCAACGCGACATCGACCTGGGGCAACTTTGGGTCGCGGATGTTGACGATCAAATTGCCGGAGTCGCTGCGTTGACGATGGATCAGGAGCCCGACTACGCGCAGGTGGGCTGGGACATCGACGAACCAGCCATCGTTGTCCATCGGTTAGCCGTCGATCCTGCATTTCGAGGCGCGGGAGTCGCCGGAGCGTTGATGCAGAAGGCAGAAGAGGTCGCGGCGGACCGCGGGATCACCATCTTACGCGTCGACACCAACACGCAAAACGAAGCGACCCAGCGGCTTTTTCCGAAGCTCGGTTACCGGCTTGCTGGGGAGATCGGCCTGCGGTTCAGGCCCGGGCTTCGTTTCTTCTGCTACGAAAAAACGCTTACAAGATAGATGACCTTCGGGCCGTACTCCCATCCCACAGACCCGATGCCACAAAAAAGCGTTTAGCCAAGGGTTAGAATGCCGTGGAGCACTGTTCAATCAATCATGCGTCCTGAAAGGTACGACTACGATGCGCCTACGTTTTTCTGCTTCACAAATGTCTCTGATAGCTCTATTGATGATGGCCCCCGCGTTTGGGCGCGCCCTCGATAACGGATTGGCCAGAACGCCGCCCATGGGGTGGAACAGCTGGAACAAGTTCGCATGCAAGGGTATCAACGAGAAGGTTGTGCGTGAAACTGCAGACGCGATGGCCAGCAACGGCATGAAGGACGCCGGGTACCAGTTCGTCGTCATCGACGACTGTTGGCAGACCGGGCGCGACGCAGCGGGCAACATCGTCGCAGACCCGGAGCGTTTCCCTTCAGGCATCAAGGCGCTTGCCGACTATATCCACGGTAAGGGGCTGAAGTTCGGCATCTACACCGATGCGGGAACGATGACGTGCGCCAAGCGAATGGGGAGCATCGGGCATGAATACCAGGATGCAAAGCAGTATGCGAACTGGGGAGTCGACTACCTGAAGGAAGATTGGTGCAATACGCTGCCGGGACAGAACAGCGAGTCTTCCTACACGTTGATGCGCAACGCGCTAGCCGAGTCGGGCCGGCCGATTGTCTTCAGTATCTGCGAGTGGGGATCCACGAAACCGTGGCTTTGGGCAGGCCCGATCGGCAACCTCTGGCGATCAACCGGAGACATTCAGGATTGTTGGGACTGCAAGAAAGACTGGGGCGGAAATGGCGTGGTACAGATCCTCGATCTCATGAACGGTCTTGAGAGCTACGCTGGTCCAGGACACTGGAACGATCCTGACATGCTCGAGGTCGGCAACGGCGGCATGACGAAGGAGGAGTACCGGGCACACTTCAGCATGTGGGCGATGTTTTCAGCGCCGCTGCTGGCCGGCAACGACATCTCCAATATGACAGCCGATACAAAAGAAATTTTGTTGAACAAAGACGTCATCGCGATCGACCAGGATCCGCTGGGGCGGCAGGGGCACAGAGTGAAGAAGACCGGCGACCTTGAGGTCTGGTCGAAGCAGTTGCAGGATGGCGGTCGTGCAGTCGCGTTGCTCAACCGAGGCCCCGCTGCAGCAACGATTTCGGTAGCATGGACCGATATCGGATACCCCGACGCGATCTCGGCAAGCGTGCGAGACCTGTGGACCAAGAAGGAGTCATCTGCGGTGAAAGGTAACTACTCGGTGGACGTTCCGAGCCACGGTGTGGTGATGATACGAGTGAAGCCTTAGTTCGTGGAGGGAGCGCCGGACGCTGACTCAACTCCCGTCAAAAAAAGTTGCCGCCTGCTGGTTTACAGGCGGCAATCTTTTCTTGATCGAGTTAACGTTAGAAATCGATACGACCCGAGAGCTGGACCGACCTGCGGTTGTAGTTCGGGTTGCTGGTGACCTGCCCGAAGTTGGACGCACCCCAGACCGTGCTAGCCACACCGAAGAGAGTGTGGTTGGTGACGTTGTACATCTCGGCCCGGAGGTTCAGCCTGGAAGACTCGCCGAGGTGCAGTGGGAAGCTCCGAAGGAGACCGATGTCGAGTTGGTAGTTGCCGGGACCGTAGATGTTGTAGGGAGCAGTACGGGCCGTGTTGCCGAAGACGAAGTTAGGAGTAGTGGTGAAACCGCGTACATCGATGAACTGGTTCGCGGAGGACTGAGTAAGAGAGGTGTTGGAGGTGTTGAAGTTTGCCGCAGTGACACCCTCACCCCATTTGCCATGGATGCGCCCCGGGCCACTGAAGGCAGGGTTGTAGGTTGGCATGCAGGTTCCCTGAGCCGGGTTGGTGCCGCAGGTTGCTGCAGTAATGGGCAGCGGCGAGCCGGAGGAGATCTGGAAGATCTCTGAGAACTTGAAGCCGCCAAAGACGGCGCGTTCCCATCGCTGTCCACCGAGGATGGTCTTGCCGAAGGGCATGTCCCAAACGCCGGTGATCACAGCGTGCTGCGGCTGGTTGGATGTCGAGACCGAACGCTCGATGGCATCCTGCGTCCAGGCCGTTCCGGTGCCCGAGAACGCCGCGGGAATTGCATATCCTGTGCGGAAGGTGCCTCCATCGTCGATGGTACGCGACCACGTATAGTTGGCCATCACAGTCAGACCATGAGTTGCGCGCATGTTTGCCGTGACCTGTAGCGCGTTGTAGTTGGAGTTGGAGGTGTTCGCGAAGAAGTCGGTCGTACCGCTGAAGGGGAATGGCTTGAGGGCTGTACCGAGCTGCTGACTCGCAGTGAAGTTTTTCGGGCAAGGCAGGCTGTTGGCCACGCAGAAGGCGGTCGCCTGAGCGCCGGAGAGAGTGAGGTTGTTGCCGTAAGCAAGATACTTAGGATCGAGCCCGTTGGAATAGAAGCCGCGAGCGGTACTCTGATCGGCGATCAGGAAGTGGCCCTGTGATCCGACGTAGCTCATGCTCGTGGTGATGGTATCGGTCCACTGATGCTGGAAGCCGAAGCTCCAGTTGATGTACTGAGGAGCGCGGCCGCCGAGGTAGGGGTCGTAGTAGCTGACGCTGGAAGGCGCGGCAGTATAGCCGGTGGTGGTGGTAAACCCGGTTCCAAACGCCGGCCCCGAGGCGCGTCCTGCGCCCTGGGTGTACGCGGGGAATGCGCTGTTGTTGCCGCCCCATTGGAGTCCGCCGAGCAACTGGGCGTTGGCGGCGAAGCTGGGGCTAGCCGCGAAGCCGAGCGTGTTGCCGGCGCCTCCCGCCGTACCGCTGCCGCCGCCGACTCCATTGCCATGCGTGTACATGACGCCGTAGCTGCCGCGAATAACGGTCTTGGGATCGACCTGATACGCCAGACCGAGACGCGGACCTAAGTTCTGGTAGTAGTTGTTGACCGGGGTGCGGCAGTTGCAGGTGTTGGTTCCGGTGCCTGTGAACTGCAGCGCGCCGTTGACGCCGGTGACTGGGTTCGCCAAATTCGGGTTGAAGAAGCTCATATTGTCATGCACTTCGGTGAGGGACGGGAAGAAGTCGTAACGGAAGCCGAGATCGAGTGTGAGCTTCGAGCTGACCTTCCAGTTGTCCTGAATGTAGGGAGAGATAGCACGGTAACGTGAGCCATACTCCTGCACCACATTCTGGGTAAGACTGCCTCGATCGATCTGCCCGATGAGGAAGCTGGCATAGGAGAGACCGGTGTTCGGCGTGGCAGCAAAGGTGCCGTTCAAACCCGCCGTCTCGGTCACTGCAGTGGCTAGAGTCAAAAAGCTGGAGCCTCCCGTAAGGGGGGTGACATTGTAGAGCATCCAGGCGATCTGGCCGCCGATGGTGAGAGAGTGCTTGCCGAGGTTCCACTGCACGTTGTCGAGCAGGGTGTAGTTTTCGGCGATGGTGATGTTAGCTTGTGCGCCGCCCCAGTTGGTGGGCGCCGCCGTACCTGTGAAGTTGACGACCGGGAAGCCGCCGCCCGCTTGTCCAGCGGGAAGACCAGTGATGCCCAGGGTCGACGAGGCAAAGGCAGGCGTGATGTTGGGATTGAAGGTGGGGCCGTTGTACCTTGCGTAACCGTACTTGAACTGGTTGACGATGTGAGGAGAGAATACGTGCGTCTCTTCGATGACACCGACGGCAGTCTTCGGAGTGAACGCCTGACCGTAGTTGTACGGAACGGGACCGATGTTGCGTCCCGCAGTCGTCTGGCCCTGAGGAACAGCGCTGGCCTGGCGTCCAATGGCCGCCACAAGACTCAGCGTGTCCTTGGAGGACAGGTTATAGTCGATGCGATCCGTAGTGGACCAGTTGGTAAGAGCGGTGGCGTTGGGAGAGATGTAGTTGTTGGTCGCTGAGGTGCCGATTCCCGAGGGGAGAAAACTCTGAAGCTTGAGAGCGATTGCCGAAAACTGGCTGGCAGGAATTACGTCGACCGGCCCGGTCACCACCGGATTTCCGGCGGGACCGTTGGTGCCTCCAGGCCCGAATCCGTACCGATAGCGGCATGTCCCGGTCGTGCTGCGGGCTGTACAAGCGGCCTGTGTTGAGGGATCGAAGATGCCGCCGGTGACCAGCCCGGCGAAGTTACCCGCCTGCTCGGCCGCGGTGGGAAAGGTCATCGGCGTCGGGGTCTGGCTGGAGTAGCGAAAACCGTTGTAGTTGCCGAAGAAAAAGAGCTTCTCCTTCCAGGAGCCTACGGGGATGAGCGGACCGCTGAGATTGATGCCGAACTCATTGCTGTGTTCGACGGGCTTTACGGGCTTGCCGGTGATTGGATCCTTATTGGCGGGACCGAAGAAGCCCCATGTATCCAAAGCAGTATTGCGGAAAAACTCATACACGGAGCCATGATACTTGTTGCCACCGGCTTTGATGTTGTAGTTCTGAATTCCCTGGCCTTCGTAGATGGCGGAATACCCATTGGTCTGGACCTGAAACTGATCGACCGCGTCGACGGAGATGGCAGTCCAAACGTAGCGCGGGTCGCCGTTGCCGCCTGCGCGCACGAACGGAATACCATCGATGTAGATGGCCGAGACCGCGCCGCGGCTTCCGGATCCGTTTACGATTCCAGAGTTGGTCGTGGCGTTGCCATTGGTATTGTTGGATTGGACGCCGGGCATGAGGAACGCGAAGTCGGTGGCGCGGCGCTGGTCAGGCTGGCCATAAGCACCCATTTCAATGGGAAGCGCAGAATAGACATCGTTTTCCATGGTCGCGCCGAGCGTCGCGTTGCTGGTCTCCAGTTGAGGAGGCGCGGCGGAGACGTCAATGCTCTGGGTCTCCGCGCCTACGGTGAGGCTGATCTTGAGGTCGGACACCTCGAGCGCGTTCACTTGCACATTGTCTTGATTGAGGGTCTGGAATCCTTTGGCCGTGACCGTGACTCGGTATACATCAGGGTTCAGGGGCGTCAGATCGAAGTCACCCGAGTTCGACGTCGTGCGGGACATCTTGGTTCCCTGAGTCGCCGACGTCGCGGTAACAACAGCGCCCGGAACCACGGCCCCACTGGCATCTGTGACGACTCCCTTTATCTCGCCCTTGCCGGAGAGCTGAGCGATCGCTGGGGAGTTCGAGAGAACCATGGCAGTAAGGAGTACAAGGAGTCCGGAGAGGACACGGACTCTGGAAGTTCCAGGGCGAAGCGTGGACTGGCTTTGGATCTTGATGAACGTCATATCTCTAACCTCACAAATAAATATTTCTGCTGAACCTGTTTTTTGGCGTGTCTTAACGAGGCCCGCTTCTCATTTTGGCAACTGAAGGTCTGACCACCTTGGATGCGTTAGACAGCTTCCGCTCTTGCAATAAGACCTGTCAAGTACTAAATGGAAGTTTTTTTGATCGTGAATCTTGGGGGAACACACGCGGGGAAGCCAGCAAGTGAAGGGGAATCTGAAGATTGGCAGCCGAAGACGCGCAAGGGCCAGGGCAGTAAGACAGCCGGGTCGAGGTGGTTGTACCTCAAAGCGCAATAAAATCGAATTGGGCGAAGTGAGCGGCTCCGGCGCCGGGCAGAGGGTTACGGCGTCTGCACCGGTCCTGACTGCGGCGTTTTCACCGGAGTCGCCAACCCGACGATCTCCGTCAGGGTGTTGGTGAAGAAGTTCGTGATCCACAGGTTGCCGCTCGCGTCGATCGCGATAGCAAACCCCTCGACAATATTTGCGTCCCGCGACCAGCCGGCAGTCGGCGATAGGATCTGCCCCGGGGAGCTTGAGGTAGAACCGGCCAACTCTGTAATAGACGACCCAAAGAAATTTGTTACCCAGACGTGGCCCGACCCGTCGATGGCGATGCCCTGCGGATGCCAGATGCTGGCCTTGTTGTCGCTGTATCCGTTGGAAACCACGGTCCCGTCGCTCGCAAGCTGACTAATGCTGTCGCCATAGTAATTGGCAACCCACACAAAGCCGCGCTGATCGATGGCGATGCCCGAAGCTCCGTTGCAGCAGGCGTAGCTGTTGAACTGTTTGCCGTCGGGCGACACCTTGGTCACGGTAACGTCTTGCTGGTTCGCCACCCAGCCGTTGTGGTTTGCGTCGATGGCTATCGCCACTGGAAACGCGAGCTGCGGCGAAGCATATCCTGTCGTGCCTGATAGTGGCTGACCTGTGCTGGAAAGCAGCGTAAGACTGGAATTGCCGTAGTTGATCACCCACGCAGTCGCGTTTGTGTCGATGGCGACTGCAATCGGATAGTAAATTCCACCGGCGAAGTAGCCGTCCGTGCCGGATGTCGGTTGGCCGGATGAGTTAAGGACAGTCACGTTCCCCAGCTTGTTGTTGACACCTGAAAGGGTAGTGTCTTCGTTCGGAATCCACGCGCTGTTTTGAGCGTCGACGGCGAGCCCGTAGGAATGGTAGAGGCCGCCCGAGGTGATACCGTTCGGGAAAATCGGGCTGCCAGTCGGCGAGAACTGCGATGCGGCACTGTAATAGCTGGCGACCCAGACGTTGCCGGTGGTGTCGACGCCAAGGCCAGAGGGCCCATTCATGCCGCCGCCAGTAAAATTGATGAACATCGTCCAGTCCGAGGGCGCTGCGGTCAGCGCGGGCGAAAACACAGTGCTGGCGGTCGACTGCGTGTAGAGCGCGGCGACGTTGGTCCCTGGATTGCGCACGAGATTGAGCACGGCATCCAGCGTGTTGGTCGGAGCGGTCCCGCCGCTGGGAGTCGTTGCAGAGAAAAGCGGGGTGCAGCCTGCCGGAGGGGCATTTGCCGTGCAGTTGTGCAACAGATTGGCGAGGGAGTTGATCTTTGCGGCGGGCGACGTCCCGTTTTGCGGGAGGACTCCGGGCGATGTGCCTGTCGTCAGGTTGGCAAGGCTGGCTACCGTCGCTACAGCGTTGGCGAGGCCTTGGGCGTTGGTCGAAGTTGCTCCGATGTTGCCCCCGGCGCTGAGGAACTGCGATAAGCCGTATGCCGTGGCAGCGGTCGTGACTTCGTTGATGACGAACTGCGCGCCGGATGCGAGCTTGTTACAGGCGCCGATCGGCGTGGCGAGAGCGATGGCTGGATTGGCACCGGCTCCGGCCTGTCCTCCGCGGACGACGACGTAAAGCTGCGAAGCTGCCGCCGGGCAGGCGTATCCACCGGGAACCGTGAAGGCCCCAGCTGCATCGGTGGTTAGATTGTTGCTCAGGAGAGCGGTTCCAGCAGAGCCATTTCCGGTCGTACCTGCCGCGTAGAGCTGAACAGCGGCTCCAACAATCGGCTGCGTGCCCGCCTTTGCCATACCACTGAAGCCGACACCGGAGTTGCTCGCTGGAGTGAGGGTGAGGGTGCCGGTTCCGAAGGTAAAGCTGTAATTGGCGGCGGCGAGAGTTCCAAGAGTCGCGGTAATCGGATAAGTGCCGGCCGGAGAAGAGGAGGTTGCGGTGGTCGTCAAAGCCGGGGAGCCAGTGACGACAGTCTGCGGATCTCCATTGACATAGCCCGTGATGGCGGCGGAGAGAGTGGGGAGCACAGATCCTGCGACGGCGCTCTGGTTGTTGGGCGTGACTGTCAGGGAGGCCTTGCCGACGGTCAGGGTACCGTTGACGTAAACGACGTTGTAGTTGGCAAGATTGCCGCCTGTGGCGGCGGGAACTATCGAGTAAGTGCCGGCAGCAGAAGAAGGCGTCGCGACGGTGGAGGCGGTCAAGGTGAAGGTATCACCGGAAGACGCTCCACTGGCCGAAACGGCAAAGACTGGATTAGCAGCCCCGTAGACTCGGCTCGCATTCGCCGCGGTGACGGTGAGGGTCGGATGCGTGACCGGGGCACTGGATCCACCGCAGCCCGCAAGAGAAAAAGAAAGAACGCCGGTCATCACCACGACGAAAGGGACCTGGACACTGCGAAGGAATGATCTCACGGGAAATTAGGATACCAAGGAGCCGCTACTATTGGTGGCGATAGGGTTGAGTCAGACCATCCAGATCGACTGAGGCGAGGAAAGAGCGAACTGCAGCGGTCATCTGCTGGCGGGCAACGTCGGCTGGAAGCGTCGTGTCGATCGTCTCAGCCTTGATCAGGATTGGAATGGGCCGCTGGGGGTCCTGCGAGAAGAGGGAGTGAGCAGTCGGCTTGCTGTAAACAAAACCGAAATGGGTGCGGTCGCTCGAGTACTCACCGCACGATGCACCGTTGCAGATGGTGGTCGCTTCGAGATATTGGGTCGCGCCATCGTTGAAGAACGATCCGGAAAAATTGACCGGAACATTGCCCGCAGTCGGCAGCGTGATCTGGTCGCGCCAGAGCGGATCCTCGCCACGTGCCGAATGGCATACCAGCGTGTCATGCGAGCCAAGCACAGGAGATACACCCAGAGACACAGGCGTCCCTCCATCGACCGGCACATACTGGGCCCAGTGAAAAACCAGCGGCCCGCCAAAGATGTTCTCGTTCCACGAACGCGACAGGGTATAGCCGCCAATGCGAGCGGGAAACTGCCCCGGCGCATTCTCATCTGCCTTCGTTTGGGCGGCGTAGCTGCCGGTATGCGTCAGCACATACGCGCGCGCGACACCATAACAGCTGAACACCACAAGAGCGAGCGCCGCCGCGAATCGAACGTAGAGGGTACGCCCCATCGCCGAACCGGCCACAGCCGCCGGAATCGTCGTTGCAGGGTTGATCTGGCCCGGCGACTCGCTCACCCTGCGGACAACATAGAAGAGCAGGAACGTGCCGAGCAGAAAGAGGCCTGCACCAATGATGTAGTCGCCCATCTCCGCCCGATCCTGCAGCCAGGTGATGTGCAGCGCGACGAGGTAATAGAGCACCAAGATGCAGAGGCGCGCGAAGTTGAACACATAACCCAGCAGCACGGCCCCGAGGACGATGGCGGTATGTGCAAACCAGCGGAAGCGATAAACATAGCCCGCAATCAAGGCGATGAATCCCATCGTTATCGCGCCGCGGATGCCGTTGCACCCAGGAGCGATGAACATGCCAAACTCCGGCGTAAACATCAGGCGCAGCTGGTCAGGGCTCAAGGGTTGGCCTAGCGCAATCGCAAACCCCCGAGCAACATGGGCGGAGGCGCGCTGTAGTGGCAAATCGACAAAGACGTTGAAGATGTGGGGAATCGGATTAACGAACCATAGAAGAACCAGCGGAAATAACGCTGCCCGAAAGAGCCGCGTTCCGCCAAACAGCAGAGCCATTCCCACACCGTACGCAAAGAAGACCAGCGAATGTGGAGGAACATAGACGGACCACTGCGGTGAGAACACAAAAACAAGGATCGACTGGTCTCTGACACGCACTACGATCGTAGTGACGATCAGGACAACCAGGCCCCACCAGCTGCCCTCCATCTCCCACCCGAGCGAACGCCACGCCCGCATGACCAGCACGAAGCTGACCAGCGGGATGAACATCCCGATCGACTTCAGCGCGTCATTCGTCCACAAGGACCACAGCGCATTGACCGTGGACCATATAGTGGAGAGGCCCAGCACAGCGAGCAGTCCCGCCAATGCAGCGGCACGAGGCACACCAAGCCGGGCCGTTCCAGTGGAACGAAGGGGGCTGACTTCAGCGGCAGCCGGGAAGGTTAACATACAGATTCTATTCGGGCGACAAACCAGGAGAATACGGGGTAGAAGAAGTTCCCAGTAATAACGATCTATTTACTTTACTTCGACGATCGACGAGCCTTGATACGTGCGCGGGCCGACACGAAAAATGCACCTGCAGAGCCCACGACAGCAAGGATCGCTGTTGGATTTTCGGGGGAGTTCACACAACCGCCCTGGGCGTAGAGCGGGAGGGCGACGGAAGAGAGGAGGGCGATGCCTGCAATTGCTAGAAAAATTTTCTTCATTTGTGTCCTCTTTTGGGAAGGTACCGTCACGAAAGTTGAAAGTCAACGCAGAATGACCCTCACTACATAACACTTTTTGTGTATCAATAATATTTTAATGGCAGCTCCCGGCACTGGTGCCATTGTTCTGTCGGTGACTCTTATGATACTTCGCCTTACGGAAAAGCAGTGGTGAACGGGCCACCCCGACATGGCATCATGTGCGAGCAAAGATACACCCGCTAAGCACTGACCGTCTACAACTTACGTCGTACCTGCCGGTAACTCTCTTACTTGGCCTCCGCCCCCAGCCATCTGTGGAAATCCGCCTCTTGGGCCGAGTGAAGTTGAATACAGTCGTTAATGCTGTCAACTGCTTTGGCGAGCGTGCGTTCCGAGGACTCGACCTTGTGTCCCGCGAAGAAATCAATCACCTCGTCCCGCTGCCGCACCGTGCAAAATGACCCTGTGGCTTGAACCACCTCAGCCCCCGAAGAAACGGTCAGTTGAGCATGCACTTTATCCCAGTTGTTTTGAATGAACTCCCACGTCTGATCGCGGGTCTCACGATGTCGGAGCAGAGTCACCAGGAGGGCCCCGCTGTCCTGGTTCCTCACCTCCCCCGACACGATGTACTCGAGCGTACGCTTCACCAGTGCCGGGTCCCGGAATCGGGCCAGCGTATGCAAAGCGTCTTCCTGCTCGTGAGGCTCGCCGGAGTTTCTGCTGACAGCGAGCACCTTGTCATACAGGGAAGCGTCACCGTTGTTCGTACTCACCATCACCGCGGCGTCCGCCAGCGTTGCATCCAGCGTCTTGTCCTTCTTGTTCTCCACAGCAAAGACCCGCGTCGTCAGCTGCTGCGCCTGCGCCAGCACCGTCGGATCGTGCGCCGCCCCCAGGATTTCGAACAACGTACCGCGAAGCTGCTGCCGGTCGAACGACTCGCCCTTCACCGGATTGCCCATCGCGGCATACACTGGCCCAAACTGGCGCCGCAACACCGCCGCAAACTCGGCCCGGTCCTCGTCCGTGGCAATGTCCGAGTTGATCTTGTCTAGCTGCTGGTGCGCCGTGTCGAGCACAGCGGCATTCGGGTCTTGCTTAAGAGCCAGAACGAGATCGAGGTAGTCCCCGACACTCCCTTGTCCGGATCGCACCAGCGCCCACCGATCGCCCAGCAGGCCAATCTTCTCCGGCGGCGTCAGCGCCGTCTCCGCCTTCGCGACGATCGCGCTGTACTGCTTCGGCGTGTACACGGTCCTGTAGTAGCCCTTGCCGCCCCCGTTGGCGTAGAAGGCCGGCAACCCAATGTCCATCGGTATCGGGACACTGGAATCCTCGAGCGTAAGCACCCGGCAGATCGGTTGTCCGTTCGTCTTCAGGCACACGGGCACGGTCCACCGCTGGCCCTTCCCCGCAGTCGCAGTCGAAGACAGAAAGAACCGGCTCTGCACAACTGGAACGCCGCTCGCCTGCCGGTCAGAAAACGTCAACAGCGGCACCCCAGGCTGAGTCACAAAGCTCGACATGATCTTGTCCACGGGAAGGTGCGAGTTAGCCGTTTGCGCATTCCAGAAGTCCTCCGCCGTCGCATTCGCATACAGGTGCGCCTCCAGATAGTTATGAACGCCCTGGCGGAAGGCATCCTTGCCGATATAGTTCTCCACCATGCCGATCACCGCGCCCGCCTTGCCATACGCAATCCCGTCGAACATCTCGTTGATCTCATCCGGCGTGATCGCCGTCGCGCGAATCGTACGAGTCGTCTTCTGTGAATCAAGATTCAAGGTCTGATCCAGGTCCTGCGCATCGTCCTGCGGAAAGTTCCACTCCGGCTTCCACTCTGCGAGTGGCTTGGTCTCCATCCAAGTCGCAAAACCCTCATTCAGCCACAGGTTGTCCCACCACTGCATCGTCACCATATCGCCAAACCACTGGTGCGCCATCTCGTGCGCGACCACGACCGCCACACGCTTCTTCGAAGGAATGTCTCCGGTCTTCATATCGGTCAGCAGGTCCGTCTCCCGATACGTGATGCACCCGAAGTTCTCCATCGCTCCCGCCTCAAAGTCGGGCAACGCCACCATATCGAGCTTGGGCATCGGATATTTAATCCCAAAGTAATTGTTGTAGTAGTGAAGAACGTACTTACCCGACTCCAGCGCGAACTTCGTCAGCTCGACCTTGTCCGGCGTCGAACACACACGGATCGGCACTCCATCCGACCTTCCCTCCGCGCACTTGAAGTCGCCCACCAAAAATGCGACCAGATAAGTCGACATCTTCGGTGTCGTCGCAAAGCGCAGCGTGTGCTTGCCTGCCACCGGCCCCGGCTTGTCCGAGATCATGTTAGCGTTCGAGATCGCCGTATCGCCCGCGTCGACGACCAGCGAAATATCGAAGGTCGCCTTCAGCGCAGGTTCGTCGAAACTGGGAAAGGCGCGGCGTGCGTCCGTAGATTCGAACTGCGTCACTGCATAGTTCCGTGTCTTCGTCTTCGAAAGATAAAACCCACGCAGCTTGGCGTTCAGAACTCCCGTGTACCGTATCGCCAGCGTGACCCTTCCTGCCGGCAGCTCGTTCGGAAAGGTGAAGGTGGCCTGCTCTTTGCCTGCGTTCAGGACTATAGTTGCGGTCTGCGGATCTTTGTCTACTTCGAGGGCGCCCAATGCCGTCGGCTGCGATCCCAATTTGCCGTACGCGTACGCCGTAGCCGGCAACACATACGCCTTCACGTCGTCGAATTTGATATCAGCCACATTCAGCGTGATGCTTCTACTGGGCGCGTCGAGCGTCAGATCGATCGTCTCCGCCCCCCTGAAGGTTGCCGCCTTCAGATCAGGAGTAAGACTAAGCGAGTAATGCTCAGGACGGACGCCGGCGGGAAGCCGTTGCGCCTGCGCTGCAATGTTTGTGACCAGAAAAATCGCGAAGAGAGAAACAACGGTGCCGCGAAAAGACATGAATGGGCCTCTGGCTAATAGTGATGAGTTCTCAGCTACACAATTGAATTGCTCGTTTGACAAGCCGTTCTATTTGACGCGGCCAACACAGAGACGCGCGGGTCGATACTCGCGAATTGTGACGAACTGCGTGGCTAGTCCGGCGGATGCGCACAACCGCTGCCAATCTTCCACCACGAAGCTGCGCCGGATCGACACCGGGCCATCATTTTTGACGAACGGATGCCAGTTCGTGAAGCGGGTCCACAGGCGAAAGAGGTGATACGGCACCGGCCGGCGATGAAGATCGTTAATAAACCATCCACGCAGTGCACTCTTCTCCATCCACCGAATAAACTGAACGATCTGCGTATCGGTCAGGTGGTGCGTCAACAACGAGGAGACAACCACATCAACCTCTCCTGCGGCATCGGCTAACGCATCGCCAACGATCCACTCGATCCGCTCTCCCGATGGGGTTGCCTCCTTCGCGGCGCGAATCGCGTTCGGGTTCAGATCAATGCCTGTCAACGCGACGGCCACGCCGCGCTTCGCACCCCACGCATCGATCCTCCTCAACATGTCGCCATCACCGCAGCCCACGTCCACCACGCGCAACGGCCTTTCCAATTTGGGTGCGGACGCAATCAACGCGTCAAGCCAAGAGAGCGTCGGCCGATGGGCAAACGTCAACCGATCCACTCTTGCGATATCGCGCAGGCAGGCCCGAAGCTCCTCATAACTGCAAGGCTGTTCCATCATTTCGACCAACTGGGCGCGCCTCGAAAAGTCGAGTGCCAATGGCGCAAGCACTCCCGTTCCCTCCGCGGAAGAAAACGAAGAGTCGGGAATTTCAGGAGACGAAATTTCGGACGACGGGATGGAGGCCGGAGGCAAAGTAAACAGAACTCAGTATATCGGCCCAGGACTTGCACTTGCCGAACAAGATAGTAATAGACTCTTCGCCGTCACCAACCCGCGCAAGCCACTGAATATAAATGCCTTAATTTAATGAACGAAAAAAGCATGTCCTATGAGGCAAAAAGTCAGCCTTGGATCGACGCTGCCCGTTCGGAGTGCCCTGACGCCTCCGACGCCCGCGCCTCGGCAAACGCAGCAGCACCGCGCAACGCGCAGGTATCGTCCAGGATCACGCGGACAGGAATTGACTGCAGCAGCGCCGACAGTCGGCCCTTGTCCAGGAACGCCTGCATGAATGTGCCGTTCTTCAGTGTCTGCAGGATCTTCGGAGCGATACCGCCCCCAAGATAGATCCCGCCGGTCGCCAACACCTTTAGCGCGATATTCCCCGACTCGGCACCATAAGCCCCGGTAAAAACCTTCATCGTCTCGAAGCACAGCGAGCTCGAACCATCCTCGGCGCATTGGCCGATGACCGCATTCGGATCCTCCGCCAGCATGCGGTCATGCAGCCATCCCGGCTCGGGGATCTTTTCGACGTCGCGAAGAAATGCATAGATATTCTTGATCCCAAGCCCCGAGACCACCCGCTCAAAGCTCACCCGCCCTTTCAGCGTGCTGCGCAGATACTCCAGCAATGCAATCTCGCGATTGCTTCTTGCGGCAAAGTCGCAGTGGCCTCCTTCGGACGGGATTGGTCGGTGTCGCTTTCCATCCCAGATCAGCAGCGCCTCACCGAGCCCCGTGCCCGCTGCGATCAACCCCGCATGTCCCGTTGCTTCGGGGTTCCCGCTGTGCAACTCAAACACGCTCTCCGACGCGAGCTCCGGGATTCCATAACCATTGGCTTCCAGGTCGTTGATCAAAAAAATATGCTGGATTCCAAGCGACTTGGTCATATCGCGCGTATCCAGCATCCACGGCAGATTCGTCAGCTTCAATCGGCCTTCGCGTACCGGGCCGGGAACACCGAAGCACGCTGCAAAGATCCCATCCCTTTTCTCATTACAGAGGGCGAGAAACTTGTTAATCACCTCGTCGAGGCTCGCAAACTGGTGGGCCGCAAACTTCTCGTCGCGGATCGGTTGCAACCGGCCATTAGCAAAGTTATACAGTGCAAGATGGACTTTCGTTCCACCAACATCACCAGCGAGGATCATCTATCGGAGCTCCAGTGTACCGGAAGAATCCGATTCCGCCGGTGCTGGCAGCTTAGACGCTGCGGCCGCATCGAGCAAGAGCGTAAGCCGCCCGCTCGCCGGACGAATGATCTGCGACGGGTAAGTCTCCGGCTGGTACGGCCCGAGAAAGACATCGTGCAGCACCTGCGCCTTGCCGCCCCCTTCGATCAGAAAAGCCACCTCCCTGCCCTGGTTGATCACCGGCCAGGTCAGCGTAATGCGCCAAGTGTCCTTCTGCGGCACATGGTTCGGCACCACAATGTGGCTCATCTCGTTCAGGGCCTCGGTATGCGGAAACAGCGACGCCGTATGCCCGTCGTCGCCCATTCCCAGCAGTACTAGATCGAACGTAGGCGTCTCAGCGCCTTCCAGCTTGAACGAATTGCGAATGATCGACTCGTACCGCGCCGCAGCGACCTCCGGGGCCAGCTCACCCTCCATTCGGTGGACACGCTCAGCCGGCAGGGGCACCTTCGAGAGCAGCGCTTCCCTGGTCATGCGGTAGTTCGACTCGGCGTTGTCTGGTGGAACACAACGTTCGTCGACCCAATACAGCTCGATCTTGTCCCAGGGCACCTGCTTCAGAAACGGCCCGGCAGGATCAGCCAGCAGCGCAAACATCGACTTCGGTGTCGTTCCACCCGAGATTGCGATGCGTGCAATCCCGCGAGCGGCGGCAGATTTTACCGCCGCATCCAGGAAGAGCTGTGCGGCGGCCCGCGCAGTCTCAGCCGGTGTAGAGAGTACCCGATAGGTGACAGTAACTGAACGGGGCATAGTGTCCTATCTGTGCAGGATTAAAGTTTGCGCCATTTGCGGCCATCGCTCTTCATCAGAGCGTCGGCCGTCGCCGGTCCCCACGTGCCTGCGGCGTAGTTGGGGAAATCACGAATCGGGTCCTTGGCCCAGGTCTCGAGGATCGGCGTCATGAGTGCCCAGGTCGCTTCGACTCCGTCGCGGTGCGCGAACAACGTCGCATCGCCGAACATCGCGTCGAGCAGAAGCCGCTCATATCCATTCGCCGAGGACTGGCCGAAGGCCTGCGCATAGCTGAAGTCCATGTTCACCTTGCTGATGGTCATGGTCGGCCCGGGAACCTTGGCGCCGAATTGCAGCGTAATGCCCTCGTCCGGCTGAATCCGCATGGAGAGCACGTTCGGTCGGATACCTTCGCCGCCCTTGCCTTGAGCGTCCTTGAAGAGCAGCAGCGGCGGCAGCTTGAAGTGAATGCTTATCTCTGTGACGCGCCTTGCCAGCCGTTTCCCCGCGCGAATGTAGAAAGGAACCCCAGCCCAGCGCCAGTTCTCAATCTCGAGGCGAAGTGCAGCGTAGGTCTCAGTCTGCGAACGTGGATGGACGCGCTCCTCCTGGCGGTATCCGACTGCTGGCTTGCCGTCGACCGCGCCCGGCCCATATTGCCCCCGCACCGTATCTGCCGGATGGATAGGCTGGACGGCCTTCCATACCTTGATCTTCTCGGCCCGGACCGCATCGGCAGCGAACGAAACCGGCGGCTCCATTGCGACAAAGCTGAGCAGTTCCATGACGTGGTTCTGCACCACGTCGCGCAGAGCTCCAGCCGTCTCATAGAACGGCCCGCGGCCTTCGATGCCGATGCTCTCTGCCGCAGTAATCTCGACATGATCGATATAGTTCCGGTTCCACACGTTCTCGAAGATGCCGTTAGCGAAGCGGAACACCAGGATGTTCTGCACCGTCTCTTTGCCAAGGTAATGATCGATGCGGAATATCTGGTCTTCGCCGAACACCTTGTTCACCTCGTTGTTCAGCGCCTTCGCCGACTCCAGATCGTGCCCGAATGGCTTCTCAATGATCACGCGGACCCAATTGCCGCCATCGCCGCAATCCGCCGGTTTCGCCATGCAGTGTTCGCCCAGATATTTAATAATGTCCGAGAAATACTCAGGCGCAGTTGCAAGGTAAAACAGCCGATTCCCCTGGGTGCCGAACTTCGTATCAATCTCCGCAAGCATCGTCTTCAGTGCATCGTAGCCTGCAGCGTCATCGAAGTTCATCGCGTGATACTGGACGCGATTCACGAACGGGTCAAGCTTCGCGTCGTCGCTTTCGACTCCGCCCCCGCTGATAATTCCTTCCTTCATGTCGGGCGCGAACGTCTTCTCGAGCGGGCGCCGGGCAACGCCCACGACCGCAAAATCCTTAGGCAGAAGACCCGACTGTTCCAGGTGATAGAGCGCAGGCAGAAGCTTGCGCTTGGTTAAATCCCCCGACGCTCCGAAGATGACAACAATGCAGGGGTCGGGTGTGCGTTCCGCCTGCGACGTTGCAGGCGCGGAAGCTGGTGCGGCGGTGATTTCTGTGGTCGGCATAGTCATACCCTCTCGTGCTTCGTTAGCATTTCGCTGTTGCTGACGTTGTTAAGACTGCGACTTTTTCACATCGTGGCCACCAAAGGCGCCACGCATAATCGAGAGCATGCGATCAGTAAAGTTATTCTCCTCACGCGAGCGCAACCGGCGAATCAGCGATTCAGTAATCACCGGCGCCGAGATATTCAGGTCGATCGCCTCCATCACCGTCCAGCGGCCTTCGCCGGAGTCCGGAACGTACGCCTCAAGGCCATCAAGCGTGGGATTCTTCGCCAGCGCGTCAGCGGTCAGATCCAGCAACCACGAACGCACCACCGAACCCTTCTGCCAGATCTTCGATATCTGCGTCAGGTCGAGGACAAGAGGCGTCTTCGCCTTCATGATCGAAAATCCCTCGGCATAAGCCTGCATCATGCCGTACTCAATTCCGTTGTGCACCATCTTGACGAAGTGGCCCGCGCCCGAAGGTCCGACATGCCCCCATCCCTCAGTCTTGGACGGCGCCAGCGTCTCGAAGATTGGCCGCAATCTCTCGACCGGCTCCTTGTCGCCGCCAACCATCAGGCTGTAGCCCTCTTTGAGCCCCCAGACTCCGCCCGAAGTTCCGCAGTCAATAAAATGAAATCCCTTGTTCGTCTCTTCGGCATGGCGGCGCTGCGTGTCCTTGTAGTTGGAATTGCCTCCATCGATGAAGGTGTCTCCCTTCTCCATCAGCGGCTCCAGCCTCGCAATCGTTTGGTCCACAGGATCGCCGGAGGGAACCATGATCCAGATAGCGCGTGGCGCTGCAAGATTCTTCACTAGATCGACAAGAGAATTCACCCCGAGCGATCCAGTCGCCGTCAGCTTCGCGGTCGCGTCCTTATTGAAGTCGAAGCCAACAACCTTGTGACCCGCAAGACGCAAGCGCTCCGCCATGTTGAAGCCCATCTTGCCAAGTCCAATGATTCCCAATTCCATCTGGTATTCCCTTCCCCTATGCGGCCTGTTGGCCGATTTCGTTCAACTCATCAATGAGCTGTGTCCAATGTCTCGAAGCAGGTTGCGTACACAAAAAGGGCAACAGCCTCACAGTCTTTCAATTCATCACAAACTCGCGGCCCGTTTACTTACCCTCAGGAAAATCTGCGCCAACAGTCACCTGCTCCCACGCCGCAATCTCTTTCTCCCAGTTGCCAAGTTTGCCGCGCAACCGTTGCAATGCGCTTACGCCAAGCAGCAAGCGCAACGGCGGCTCTGGCGACTCCACAACCTGGATCATCGCCTGCACCGCACGCAGCGGATCGCCTGGTTGCTTGCCGTCATTCTCCGCAAAGTATTTGCGCATGTTGCCGGCAGTCGCGTCGTAGTCCGCAATGCGCGTCTCTGCAAGCACGCCCGAGCGGCCCAGGAAGTCAGTTCGAAACGGTCCCGGCTCGATGATCGTAACGCGGATTCCGAGTGGCGCAAGCTCCGCAGCAAGCGACTCCGATATCCCTTCCACCGCAAACTTCGTGGCGTTATAGAGGCCAATACCCTGGCCGGCAACCACGCCGCCGATCGACGAGAGATTGAGGATGTGCCCGCTTCGCTGTTTACGTAGTTGCGGCAGAAATGCTCGCGTCACCCGCAACAATCCGAAAACGTTGGACTCGAACATCGGCATAAACTCCGCCTCGGAGACCTCTTCGATCGCGCCCGCCACGCCGTAGCCGGCATTGTTCACGAGAACATCCACGCGTCCGAACTTCGCTAGCGTCTCCGTTAC
The DNA here is from genome assembly GCA_000381605.1 of Acidobacteriaceae bacterium KBS 89. Classification (GTDB taxonomy): domain Bacteria; phylum Acidobacteriota; class Terriglobia; order Terriglobales; family Acidobacteriaceae; genus Edaphobacter. The sequence goes on along the minus strand of KB906760.1, from coordinate 253,846 downwards.
CGCCGAATTCACCTGACCGCTATTCGTCACATCGAGCGCAAGCGCGTTTGCCGTCTGCGGATACTTCTCTTCGAGGTCCGCCACCTTGTCCAACTTCCGCGCCGTAGCAACAACCTTGCCGCCTGCCTTCAAAACCTCTTCGGCAAGCAGTCTGCCGAAGCCGGTCGATGCCCCCGTAATGAACCAAACCTTGTCTGTTTGCGATGCTTTTGTCGAGTTAGCCATGTCTATATAAGACGCAATGCACAAGCAGGGCGATGCAGCTTTCCGTTCCTATCCCCGGTGCTCGGTCACGCCATCCTCTCCCGCTACCAACGCCAGCGTCGCCATTCCCAGAAACAGGCCATGCTCCACCACGCCGACAATCCCGCGAATCTCCGCCGCCAGCACCTCGGGGTCCTCGATCACTCCGCACGCGCAATCCAGAATGTAATTCCCTTCATCCGTCAGGAACAGGCCATCGCCACTCCTGGCCTTCCTCTGCTTTGGGTTCAGGCCCAGCCCGGCAAGCTTCGGCTCCACCACGGGCATCGCCATCTTCACTACCTCCACCGGCAGCGGAAACTTCCCCAGGCGCTCTACCAGTTTCGTCGAGTCCACCACTACAAGGAACTCCTTCGCCGCACTGGCGACAATCTTCTCCCGCAGCAACGCACCGCCTCCGCCCTTGATCAGAACAAGCCCCGGTCCAACCTCATCCGCGCCATCGACGTACAGATCCAGCTCCGGTAGTTCGTTCAGCGTCTTCACATCCATGCCCAGCGACAATCCAAGGTCATGGCTCGCATCACTTGACGCCACACAACGAATCTTCAGTCCCTGCTGCACACGCGTAGCAAGTTCGCGGATGAACATCGTCGCGGTCGTACCCGTCCCCAACCCGACAGCCATTCCATCCTCAACGAACTCAACTGCACGTTTCGCAACCAGCTGTTTCGCCTCGTCCTGCGTCATTTCGCTTCCCCTGAAGTCCCTGGGCCTCGTCGTTCCTACGAGTCCTCGTTCTCCCAATCGTCCTTGGGAGGCGCGCTGTCCTCATACGTCGCCTGACGCGAAGAAGTGAACGGAGTTCGTTCGCCAATCTTCGCCTCGTCCTCTTCACGCAACATCTCGCGTTCGCTGCTCAACACAAATGGCTCCTGCCTGAAATAGAAAAGCGGCGATACCTTCATCGCCGCTCTTCGTGCTACTTTTTCTTTACCAGTTTCTTCGCCTGCTCAACGACATTCGCGACGTTGATGCCGAGTTTGTCGAGTGCAATCGCGCCCGGCGCCGAAGCGCCAAAGCGGTCAATGCCGACGACCACACCGCTTTGGCCGACATACTTGTACCAGCCAAGCGTCGCGCCCGCTTCGATCGCCAGCTTCGGCGCACCCTCAGGAAGCAGCTTCGCCTTGTAGTCGTCTGCCTGTTCATCGTAGATCTTGAAGCTTGGCATTGAGACCACGGTCGCGTTGATGCCCGCAGCCTTCAACTCCGCCGCAGCCTTCACAATCACCGAAACCTCAGAGCCGGTCGCAATCAAAATGATGTCCTTGCCATTCGAAGAGACCTCGTACGCGCCCTTGCGAGCACCAGCCTGAGCAATCTTCGCATCGAGCACCGGCAAATCCTGCCGCGAAAGAGCCATAAAGCTGGGACTCTTCCTCTCCAGCGCCAACTGCCAGCATGCCGCGGTCTCGTTCGCATCAGCGGGACGAAAATCCGTGAAATGAGGAATCATTCGCAGACTCATCAAATGCTCAATCGGCTGATGCGTCGGACCATCCTCACCCAGACCCACCGAGTCATGCGTAAACACAAACAGCGAGTGCACACCCATCAACGCAGCCAGCCGCAGCGCCGGACGGCAATAGTCCGAGAAAGTGAAGAATGTCGAACCGAATGGAATAAGCCCACCGTGTGCAGCCATTCCGTTCACCATCGCGCACATGCCAAACTCGCGCACACCAAAGAAGACGTTGCGCCCCACCGGATCGACATGAAAACTCGGCGAATCCTTGAAGATCGTTTTAGTGGAGCTGGTCAGATCAGCCGCGCCGCCAAACAACTCCGGCACAACGTGCTCAATTGCCTGCATTACTGCCTGGCCGGCATTGCGCGTCGCTACGGGCTTATCAGTTGGGAATGTCGGGATCTTCTTCTCCCACCCGTCCGTCATCTTGCCCTTCATGGTACGTTCAAACTCCGCCGTAGGCTCGGGATACGCCTTGCTGTACTCCTCAAACTCCGCGGTCCACGCCGCATGGGCGTCTTTGCCGCGCAGCTTGATCGTGTCCCAGTTCGCGCGTGCCTCATCCGGAACATAAAAAGTCTTGTCCTCCGGCCAGCCCAGATTCTTCTTGGTCGCCTTGACGTTATCCGCTCCCAGCGCCTCGCCATGGACCTTGTTCGTCCCGGCCTTGGGGCTGCCATAGCCGATCACGGTCCTTACTCGAATCAGCGAGGGCTTCCCCGTCTCTGCCTTCGCCGCAAGAATCGCATTTTCTATCGCGACCAGATCGTTGCCGTCCGCGACATGCTGCACTTGCCAGTGATAAGCCTCAAAGCGCTTCGTCACGTCCTCGGTAAAGGAAAGCTCAGTCGGCCCATCCAGCGAGATCAGGTTGTCGTCATAGAGCACAATCAGCTTGCCCAGGCCGAGCGTACCAGCCAGCGAAGCAGTCTCATGCGAGATCCCTTCCATCAGGTCGCCATCGCCGCACAGCACGTAAGTATGGTGATCAACGATGTTATACGTGTCGCGGTTATAGACCGCCGCAAGATGCTTCTCCGCGGTAGCAATGCCCACCGCCATGCCAAGGCCCTGACCCAGCGGGCCCGTCGTCACCTCGACCCCCGGCGCCTCACCATACTCCGGGTGGCCCGGCGTATGCGAACCCCACTGCCGAAACTGCTCCAGCTGGGACATCGGCAAGCCGTATCCCGAAAGATGCAGCGCACCGTACAACAGCGCCGATGCATGCCCATTCGACAGGATGAAGCGGTCCCGGTCGATCCACTTCGGGTCCGACGGATCGTGCTTCATCAGCTTGTGATACAGCAGATAGGCGATCGGCGCGCAGCCTAGCGGGGCGCCGGGATGACCGGACTTCGCCTTTTCAACGGCGTCAACGGCGAGAAACCGGAGGGCGTTGATGGAAAGTTGATCGAGTTCGTGCTGCTTCGAATCCTGCTGTTCGCTCATTGTTTTCCTTTGCTCGGTGAAGAGACTCGAAGCGCTTCACAACGCTGAATCTCGATAATGTGGTCGATCTACGACAGTGTACTAGGCCCAAGAGGCTCTCTGCAGTCTCACCCACCGCATCTACTTATTGGTAGATGTCGGCGGAAGAATAACGGACACATCAATATTGTGGCCCAACCAGCGTTCCTTGCCGTCTTGCCCTGGCCAGGCAAGGGTAAACAGTATGTTGCCGGCCTGTTCCGGAGCCGAGACGATATCCACAAACGACCCCGGATACCCAACCGAACGCGCGTCCTTCGAGTGCGTCGTCGCCCAATTATCCATCGTGTAAACGACACGAAAATGCTCGCGATCCGCGATTCGCAGAGTACGCCCGGAGAAGATCTTCGACACCGGCCGGGTAACCTCGAATATCTCGATATGGTTGGTAAACGTGCGCTTGCCTGTCTCAACAGCATACCGCTCCGCCACCACCGAGATACGGTCGAAGACGCGCCCATCCGCCGCCGATCGCAGCAGCTTCAGGTACTCCGCATGCGCCCACACCAGAGGCTGCGCCGAACCCGCCGGACGCCCCAAGTACATCCCCTTGGACGGTATATCGGAGTAATCCCAAATCTGTTCGGGCAGCATTCCGCCCGTCGAGCTGAACTGCTCGATCGCCTTGATAAAGGAGCTGTAATCGTGGCCGGCGCTCAGCTCGTAGTGTCCGCGTTCGCCTGTCAGAATCGGCCAGGCGCGGCCCTGACCTGAGCCGTCATAAGGGTCGCCATTTTTCTTCTGACCATACCCATCGTGGTTGTAGCGCCGCCAGCAGTCGCCGAACGGCGTCTCGATCTTCAGGCAGTGGTCGACGACCTTCAACGAGTCGACGATCAGCGGATCGTCCGCGCGGCGAATCCCATACCTCACCAGTTCGAGGAACCCCGCATCAACCACTTCGCGCGCCTCGAAGACTGTCTTCTCTCCCTGCTCGCGATTGTTGATATGGATGCATCCCGACGGAAGCGCTCCGTTGTAAAACGGTTCACCCTCGCACGGCGGACGTATCCGCATGTAGTGATACTTCACATCCGGAAGCAGTACCCCTTCGGTCGTCGTGGTCCACTCGTCCAGGTGCGCTTCAATCCAGTCCGCATACGCCTCCAGATAGCTTCCCAACTCCGACGCCTGCCGGGAACGCGCAATATCCGCGGCACACACCAGCGCCGAAATCACCGCAGCCAGTGTCGAGGGCGAATATCCCGCCACCTCCTCCCATCGCTCCTGCTGTGTCACCGGAGCATAGCGAACCAGAAACGCCGCAGCGCGTTCAACAAAAGGAAAGATGTCGAACTCTCCCAGCCCATCCGTCTTCCACAGCCGCCATGCCAGGATGATCGGAAACGCAACCTCATCCAACTGAATTCCCGTCCAGTACGGTGTGCCATCGATCCAGAAATTCTGTGCAAAGCTGCCGTCGGTCCGCTGCGTACACGCCAGATACACCAACGCGCGCATCGCGGTGTCCGTCCGTCCGCCTGCGAGCATGGCCGTAGCCGTCTGCACCATATCGCGCGTCCACACCAGGTGGTATCCGCCAAGGTCGGTGTCCCCCTTCGAATTCCCCCACGGAATCGACGCCGATGCAATAAACGCGCCCGAATACGTCTTGTCCTCATGCGCCAGCAGCACGTTATGGCTGATCCGCATCAGCTTGCCGCCATCCTTTGCCGCCGAAGCCAGTTTTGGCGGCGAAATCGACCGCCCCCATTGCAGGAGAAAGCGCCTCTGATGCTCGGCATACGGTGTCGCCAGCGTCTGCATCATCTGCGCGACCGCCGCGTGGTTCCCGTCGCCAAACGAGATCGCAATCGTGAACTCGCGATTCGCCGCAACATCGATCTCCCCCATCACGGCAATATTCCCGTTCAGCGCCTGCCCGAACTGCCAGGTCATCTTCATATCAAGGCACAGATCCTGGTACCCATCGCTGGTCCCCACATACCCGCACGACGACCGGGTGAAGCCGCAATCCGCCCCCATGGCCAACATCGTCCCGCCCTTCCACGCCAGCAGGCACCGCCTTCCCGCCACATCGATCGACCGCGCCGAGTTTCCCGCTCCCCCGCCGTTCAGGTGCGGCGCCAGCAACGCATAGCACTTCAACCGCGACAGCAAATTCTCGTCCCCGCTGATCTTTACATTCATCAAAACCACCGGGTGGTGCGGATCGGCGATGAACTCCTTCGTAACCGTGTACCGCCCCTTCAGGTCGCTGGCCATTACCCGCACTGCCGGTGCGCTGCTGTCGATGTAGTGAAAGTCATACTTCAGGTCGCGCTTATCTTCGTGGAAGAAGGTCTCCCCATCGCTGAACAGCAGCTCCATGTCGCGCGTCTGCGGACGGTCGATCGTCGGATAATAAATCTCGTTCAACGTGCCATGTGAAATCGTGAACCACACCCGGCTCGATGCCGCATACGCAGTCGACACCGCGTCCTTCTCGCTCGAAGTCCAGCGAGGTTCTAAACCAGGAGCCCCGAATGCGGGTCCGTCGTCTTCCAGCCAGCGGTAAGCAGCGCTCAAATCAGCCATTGAATCCATTAGAGCGCAAAACTCGTCGAACGGTCACATTTCGCTGTAAACGAACGATGAATGCCGAAGTGAGCTATGATTTTCGAGGTTGCGCTGTCTCCCCCGGGTGCATCGCGCAGACCGGGCCCCGCATCGAACCAGAGACAAAGAACTGGCGGTCAGGACCCTCCTGGCTGACACAAACGAACGACTACAGGAGAATTACCGTGGCCTACGAACTACCCCCTTTGCCCTACGATTACGCTGCGCTTGAGCCGCACATCGACGAAGCGACGATGAAGCTGCACCACGACAAGCACCACCAGACCTACGTCACCAATCTCAACGGCGCAGTAGAAAAGCACCCCGACCTCGGCAGCAAGTCGCCCGAGGAGTTGATTAAGGACCTCGCCAGCATCCCCGAAGACGTACGCAAAGTTGTGCAGAACAACGGCGGCGGCCACGTCAACCACACCATGTTCTGGCAGATCATGAAGCCCAAGGGCGGCGGCGAACCCTCAGGCGACATCGCGGCTCAGATCAAAGCCGACTTCGGCGACTTCGAGAGCTTCAAAAAACTCTTCAACGAAACCACCGCCAAGCAGTTCGGCTCCGGCTGGGGCTGGTTGATCTTCAAGGGCGGCAAGCTCGCCATCGTCACCTCCGCCAACCAGGACAACCCCATCTCGCAAGGAAGCTATCCCATCCTCGGTAACGACGTCTGGGAGCACGCCTACTACCTCAAATACCAGAACAAGCGCCCAGACTACCTTGCCGCCTGGTGGAACACCGTCAACTGGGACGAGGTCAACAAGCGCTTCGCCACCGCAAAGTCCTACAAGTAACATCAATCAGCTTCCGAACGATAAGGAATGGCAGGATCTCCGGAAGCCACCCTATGACCAGTTCCGGTGTAGCGTCTTTCGCGTTGCACCGGAACCCTACCCTTTTGGCCCTACCGGAACCGTTGGCTGGCTGCATTGTGGGGAGGCGCTCTGCGTACCGCTCCACGACCCAGTCCAGTTTGATCCGCCACCGCCTCTCGCTCCGCCGACAACAAGCCCCTTCCAGAGCTGATTGTCGATGTTCACCCCCTCAGGGGTGCCGGCATGGTCGCTGGTGTTCATCCGGCAGGCAGTTTGGTGTCCCGGCTTGATGCCAAGGGTGTTGAAGTCGTCGCCAATGCTCGAGTCGCTTGTGCTCGAGTAGACGGCAGCTCCCCACTTCCAATTAATTGAGATACCAGGGATGCCGCCCGTGTCGAAGGTGCCGGTCCAGTTCACATTCATTCCTCCCGGCAGCCCCCCGGCAGGCACAGGGACGGCCACACCCGTGAGAAATATCTCGTCCTCCTGGCGCATCGGAACGATCGTGAACCACGTGTTCGTCATTGTGTCGAATGTGGTGGTGCTGCAGGGTGCCGTCGGAGAAAACGTGATTCGGGCATTTGGAGCCGAATTAGTGAAAGTCGTCCCACTCCCAGAGCCCACAATCTTGGAGTTTTGGAAGTCAATAACTGCGCCAGTGCTGGGTATCCCCGTCACTGTGAAGTTCGCATTGAACCAGATCCATTGGCCCGAGTCGAGCGAAGTTCCGTTGAAGTTCGATGCGTTGCCGGACATTCCCGCACAAACCGGCGGCGGAGTTGCTTCGCAAGTCAGGGTGGTCGGCGACATATCGATGTGGATTGTGTTCCAATCCGCCAGGGTTGCAGTCCCGGAGAAACTGACACTTCCCTTCAAAATCGGAAACGAACCCCATACGGCGGTTTCATAAGTGCTCGTACGTGCAGTGAAAGGAAGAATCCCCATGATCGGAGGACCGCCCGAGGATGGATCGCGATTGATCGTGTAGTTGATCTGATAATCCCTTCCCGGGACGAGCTCCGATGCCCTGACCGAAAGACTGTAGGAGTTGCATGTGAGCGTGGCATTCGCCGTATCGACATGATTTGCCAGAGCAGGAGTCGCGCACAACAGGAGCAGACCGAAAACTGCCCTACACGTAGTTCGATAAACTTCAGACATCGTTACCTCTCCTGAGTACGCTCTTCTCAACGTTTGCTTGGCTATGCCAAGGCGTTCTTCAGTTCAGGACCGACCGCCAGCCTTCTTCTCGCACTACTCGGTTCCGCGGCGCGTACGAAAGCCAGATCAACTGTGCGGTATTTCATCGGTCACTGCACTACCACCTTGTGGTGATTGCCAAACAGCTTCGCAAACTCACCGAATAATTCCTATTCCGGGACTCGGATCTCTTCAAGAGGCAGCCACCCGGTAGCCTCTTTGCATTACCGGTCCACATCGACAAACTTCCCGGTGCTAGAATCCTCGGCACTGGAGAACCCCATGCAGAGATCACTCGCCATACGTGTGCGGGCCGCTCGCAGCATCACTCTCTCAATCCTTCTTCTCTCCTCTCCTCAACTCTTCGCAGCCACCTGCGAGAGCCTCAGCACTCTCAAGCTCCCCAACACCACCATCACCCTCGCGCGCACCGAACAGGGCGGCGACCTCTCCTCCCTCGACAACAAGACTCCCGGCCCTCCGCTCAAGGGCCTCCCGCCCTTCTGCCGCGTTTCCGGAACCATCTCGCCCGTCCCCGACTCCGTCATCGGCTTCGAGGTCTGGATGCCCACCTCCAGTTGGAACCACAGGTTTCTCGAGGTTGGCAACGGAGGCTTCTCCGGAGCACCGTGGATTCATTTCATGGCAGCCGCCGTCCGCGACGGATACGCCACCGCTTCCACCGATACCGGTCACCTTGGCGCTGACTTCGACGGCAGCTTTGCCCTCGGCCATCCCGAAAAGATCATCGACTTCGGCTATCGCTCCGAGCACGAGACCGCCCTGAAAGCCAAGGCGATCATCGCCGCCTTCTACGGCGAGCCTCAGAAGCGCGCCTACTGGGAAGGCTGTTCCTCCGGCGGCAAGCAGGGCCTAATGGAAGCCCAGCGCTACCCCACCGACTTCGACGGCATCATCGCCGGCGCCCCCGCCAACAACTGGGAACGCCTCACCGCCAGCTCCATATGGATCGAACAAGCCACCCACCTCACGCCCTCCAGCTCTCTGCCAAAGGAGAAGCTCGCCATCCTCCATCAAGCTGCCCTCGATGCCTGCGATGTATCCGACGGCGTCAAGGATGGCGTCATCCGGGACACCCTCTCCTGCCACTTCGATCCCGCTGTCACCCAATGCAAAGGCACTGACACCGCCGCCTGTCTCTCTGCCGAACAGGTCGAAGCTGCGCGCAAGATCTACGCCGGGCCGGTCAATCCCCGCACCCACGAAAAAATCTTTCCCGGCCTCGAGCCCGGCAGTGAGATCAGCTGGTACGGTTTCGCCACGCCTGTGTTTCCCATTGGAGCCTCTCACTTCAAAAACATCATCTTCAAAGACCCCAAGTGGGCCCCCAGTACCCTTAACTTCGACACCGACATAGCCATCGCCGAGAAGGTCGACGGCGGAACTCTCACCGCAACCAACCCCAACCTCAAGCCCTTCTTCGCCCACGGTGGCAAGCTCATCCTCTACCACGGCCTCTCCGACGGCCTCATCGCACCGCAGAACACCATCAACTACTACAACGCCGTCCTCAAAACCACCGGCCCCGCGGCTGCGAACTCCATGCGCCTCTATCTGGCCCCCGGCATGGGACACTGCTTCGGCGGCGACGGCCCCAATGACTTCGATCTCGACGCACCCCTCGCCGCCTGGGTCGAAGACAACAAGGCTCCCGGCCCGATCCTCGCCCTTCACTTCCCCGCAAACGCCCCACCCACCAAACCCGATCGCACCCGCCCCCTCTGCCCCTACCCCCAGGTCGCAAAGTACAAGGGAACAGGAAGCACCGACGACGCTGCCAACTTCGCCTGCGCAAAGCCATGAGTTCTATCTCTCACCCTGCAAACGCGTCATCCCGACCGGAGCGCACCCGGGTGGAGGGATCTGCTGTTTGCGTAGGTCAGGGCCGTGACAAATGAACGCCCAAAAAATATTCTTCAGATTCAGCCCAAAAATCGCATGTCAAGCCCCAAAACAACCTAAACCTATGAAACAAACCAGGATCGAGTTGGCGTATTAGTTCCTCTCCAATCGCTATACTTAAAACAGTGAAGAAACAAAGCATAGCCTCGGCCAAAGCCGAGGCTAACTCTTTTATTTGCACGATTTTGGACGTAACCCTTTTGTTTGGACTATTTTGCAGGTAAAGACTACCCGTAAAATACTTAAAATAAAGGACTTACGCGCGAGCAATAGGGGGGGGGCACCCCGCTTGGAACTCTATTCGTTACCCGAACCCTTGCGGGGACGGCGGTTGGCTTGGAGGACCTTCTTGCGCATACGCAGCGACTTCGGGGTTACCTCAACCAGCTCGTCATCCGCGATGAACTCAATGCACTGCTCGAGCGTGAGCTGCTTGTAAGGCACCAGGCGAACGGCATCATCGGAACCCGACGCGCGCATGTTGGACAGTTTCTTCTCGCGGACCGCGTTGACGTCGAGGTCGTTGTCGCGGCTGTGCTCGCCGACGATCATGCCCTCATATAGCTCAATACCATCGCCGACGAAGAGCACACCACGGTCCTGCAGCCCTTCGAGCGCGTACGCAGTCGTCGTTCCCTGCCGGTCGGAGATAAGAGCGCCAGACGCACGCTGCGGAATCTCACCCTGATAGGCGATGTAGCCATCAAGGATGGAGTTCATGATGATGGTGCCACGGGTCTCGGTCAACATTTCAGAACGAAGCCCGATCAGCCCGCGGCTGGGAATGCGAAACTCCATGCGAACCCGGCCTGAGCCGTGATTGATCATCTTGGTCATCTCGCCTTTTCTCGGTCCAAGGCGCTCGATAACAGTTCCGACGAAGCTCTCCGGAACGTCGATCGAGAGATGTTCGACCGGCTCCATCACCTGATCGTCGATCTTTTTCGTGACGATCTCCGGACGGCTGACCATCATCTCAAAACCTTCGCGGCGCATCATCTCGATGAGAATGCCAAGCTGCAGTTCGCCGCGGCCTAGCACCTTGAAGGCGTCAGGCGAGCCTGTGTCCTGCATCTTGAGCGAGACGTTAGTCAGCAGTTCCTTGTCGAGACGGTCACGAAGGTTGCGCGAAGTGACGAACTTGCCCTCACGTCCCGCAAATGGGCCGTTGTTGACGTTGAACTGGATCGCAATCGTCGGCTCATCGATGGTGATCGGAGGAAGCGGCTGCGGATTCTCCAGGTCGCAGAAGCTCTCGCCGATCGTGATGCCCGGAATTCCCGCGATAGCCACGATGTCGCCAACCTGGGTCTCTTCGATGTCGGTGCGCTTGAGGCCAGAGAAGCTGAACAGCTTCGTGATCTTGTGCTTAGTGAAGGTACCGTCGATCTTGGCAACCGAGTACTCCTGCCCCGTGCGCATCGTGCCATTGAAGACACGGCCGATCGCAAGACGACCGAGATAATCCGAGTAATCAAGGTTGGTCACAAGGATCTGAACAGCCCCTTCGGGCTCGCCCTTCGCCACAGGAATGGTCGTAATGATCTGCTCGAAGAGCGGCTGAAGATCGGTTCCCGGAACCGCCGGATCAGTGGTCGCAGTACCCAGCTTGCCGTTGGTGTAAAGCACCGGGAAGTCGAGCACGGACTCATCGGCGTCAAGGTCGATGAACAGGTCATAAACCTCGTTCAGAACCTCCTGGGGACGCGCGTCGGGACGGTCGATCTTGTTGATCACGACCATCGGGGTCAAACCCGCTTCAAGGGCCTTCGAGAGTACGTAGCGGGTCTGCGGCAGCGGCCCTTCCGAGGCATCAACAAGGAGCACTACACCATCGACCATCTTGAGAGCTCGCTCCACCTCCCCACCGAAGTCGGCGTGGCCCGGTGTATCAACGATGTTGATCTTGTTGTCGTGATAGTAGAGGGCGGTGTTCTTGGCAAGAATCGTAATGCCGCGCTCTTTTTCCAGGTCGTTCGAGTCCATGACGCGCTCGGCGACGGCCTCGTTGGAGCGGAAGGTCCCGCTCTGGCGCAACATGGCGTCGACGAGGGTCGTCTTACCATGATCGACGTGAGCGATGATGGCTATATTGAAAATGGGCTTAACGGCGACTGCGGTTGAGTTACTCACTGCTTTGTATATCCTGTCTGTGCGCTTAGGTATCGTATTTTGGGGAAAGTGCGCGTCTCTTCTAGTTTAGCCTAGTTAGCTTCACACGCGCCGACGAAGTGTAAGGGAATTGAAGAAGATACGGTAAATGCGACTGTAAGGCGTTGAAAATCAGCAACACAACAGGAACTACGCGATTTGCGTTTGGTGGCTTCCGGTTGTATCGCTATACTCAAGGCTCCCAATGCATCCAAACCAGTCTTCCCAGCTCGAGCACGCAGTACTGAAGAACTATCTGCTGGACCATGCGTACGACGAGATGTTTTCTGGTCCGGGCAATCTTCATCGCCACTGTCAGCGATTGCTGGAGCATTTCACTTCACTCCCAATGGAAGAATTGCAGCGGCGCAAACAGGCTGCTGACCTCAGCTTTCTAAACCAGGGCATTACGTTCACTGTTTACGGCCGAGAAGAGGGAACTGAAAAGATCTTTCCGTATGACTTAGTCCCCCGCATCATCACCGCGGCCGAGTGGCAGACTGTGGAACTTGGACTGACGCAGCGGATTACGGCACTAAACCTCTTCCTGAAAGACATCTACAACGAGGGCCGGGTTCTTACTGACGGCATCGTTCCACGAGAGATGGTCTACAGTTGCAAACACTATCGCAGGCAGATGGTTGGGCTGCAGGTCCCGAGGAACGTTTATATTGCCGTTTGCGGAACGGACCTGATCCGGCTGGAGAACGGCGAGTTCGTGGTCCTCGAGGACAATCTACGCGTACCCAGCGGCGTCAGCTACATGCTGACCAATCGCAGGGTAATGAAGCGGATATTTCCGGAGCTGTTTCGTAGCTACAACGTGCGGCCGATCGAACAGTACACGCAACTGCTGCTCGGGACGTTGCGATCGCTTGCACCCGAAGGCCGGCCCGAACCGAACATCGTACTGCTTTCGCCGGGAGTATTTAACTCGGCCTACTTTGAGCACGCATATCTCGCTCGCCAGATGGGCATCGAACTGGTCGAGGGACGTGATCTGGTGACTCACGACAATATCGTCTACATGCGCACAACCAATGGGCTGCGGCGAGTGGACGTGATCTACCGTCGCGTCGACGACGACTTTATCGATCCGCTGGCCTTCCGTGGAGATTCGATTCTCGGTGTGGCAGGGCTGTTCAACGCGTATCGCGCCGGAAATGTGACGTTGGCCAACGCCTTTGGCACGGGGGTGGCCGACGATAAGGCCCTTTATGCCTATGTTCCCGACATCATAAGGTATTACCTCACCGAAGAGCCGATCCTCAACAACGTGGAGACGTTTCTCCCGACGCGCCCCAAGGAAAAGCAACATGTGCTCGAGAACCTCGACAAACTGGTAGTCAAAGCGGTTGGAGAAAGCGGCGGCTACGGAATGTTGATCGGGCCGCAGTCCACCAAGGCGCAGCGTGAGGACTTTGCTCGCAAGATCGAGGCTAATCCACGTAATTACATTGCGCAGCCGACGATCTCATTTTCACGCGCTCCCTGTTTGATCGGCGACGAGCTTGAGCCACGACATGTTGACCTGCGACCCTATGTACTCTTCGGCGACAAGGTAACCATTGTGCCAGGGGGCCTGACACGCGTTGCGCTGAACCGCGGATCGCTGGTGGTGAATTCGTCGCAGGGTGGCGGCAGTAAAGACACGTGGGTGTTGAGCGAGTAAAGGAGAGCCGATGCTGTCACGGGTTGCCGATAGTTTGTATTGGATGAGCCGATATCTTGAGCGTGCAGAGCATACGACACGGCTGCTTGACGTCAATCTGAACCTGATGTTGGACGAGAACGCGGCCAGTGCGGAGCGGCGCTGGCAACGCGTGTTGCAAGCCTTGGGCAGGCCGAAGGACGTCAAGTGGGAAGGCGACCCTTACGCACTGACGCAAGCGTTGACCTTCGACACGACGAACAAAGCTTCGATTCTTTCGTGCATCATCGCCGCGCGGGAGAACTCGCGACACGTGAGGGAACAGATTTCGACCGAGCAGTGGCACCGCTTGAATAGCATGTATCTTCAAGTGACCGGACCTGAAATGCAGATGGAAAGACAGGCAGAGGCGTTGGCCGCCGGGATCGCCCGGCCAAGCGAATTTCTGCAGTCAGTGATGGAGGCTGTGCACCAGTTCCAGGGGGTGACCGACTCCACGATGAACCACGGCGAGGGCTGGCAGTTCATCCAGGTGGGTCGATATATCGAGCGGGCGTCTGCGACGGCGCTGCTGCTGGAGGCCTATCACGCAGATCTGTGGGGGCAACCGGAACGAGTTGGCGAAGGCAATGAGTATCTGGACTGGATGGGATTACTCCGCTCGGCAACAGCGTTTGAGGCATACTGCAAGGTATACACAGCGGACTTAACGCCGGACCGGATCTTCGAGTTCCTTCTGCTCGACGAAGAGTTTCCGCATTCAGTGCGCTTCTCGATTGACAGTGTGCAATGTGCGTTGGAGAAAATACAAGGGGACAGCGGTAAAAGCCGGGCCGAGGCATTACAGAGACTCAGCGGAAGGTTGCGTGCGTCGCTGAGCTATAGCAGCGTCGACGAGATTTTGAGCCAGGACGTGGTCGGATACCTGGGAGGCATCCAGGCGCAGTGCCGTGCCATTCACGAGACGATCTATGAATTGTATGTGGACTACTCCATTCAAGCCGCGCTGGCGGGCTAAGTCTCACGAGGACCGACTATGTACTATTCGATTCGCCATTTGACGAAATTTCTGTACAGCACCCGGGTCAGCGAAAGCATGATGGAGACGCGGATGCATCCGCGAAGTGATCTCAATCAGCGCTGTATGACCTTTCACCTCTCCGTGAGCCCCCGTTGCCGCGTCTTCAGCTATCGCGATCATCTCGCGAACCACGTGCACCACTTCGATATTCCGGGAATGCATGGGCAGCTTGTGATCGTTGCCGAGTCGCTGGTCGAGGTGCAGCCGGCTGCTCCAGTCCCGGCGTTTCTGGCGCCGGGCGCGTGGGCGGAGTTGGACGCCATGGTGGAGCAGGGCGACTACTGGGAGATGTTGCTGCCGAGTGAGTTTACCGCAACGACGCCGGCGTTGGATGCCCTTGCCGAAGAGTTCGACGTCCGTCGCAGAGACGACCCCTTGATGGTCCTGCACAGGCTGAATCAACAGATGTACGAGCATTTTGATTACAAGCCGAAGTCGACCAAGGTGGATTCGCCGATCGATCTTGCGCTGAGCACCCAGGCGGGGGTATGCCAGGATTTCGCGCACATCATGATTGCGCTGGTGCGTTCGCGGCTGCGGATTCCCTGCCGGTATGTGAGCGGGTATCTGTACCACGGCGAGAGCGATATGGACCGATCGATCAGTTCGGCGACGCATGCGTGGGTCGAGGCGCTGGTTCCTCCGCTGGGGTGGGTGGGCTTCGATCCGACGAACTGGCTGGTCGTGGGCGACCGGCACATCCGCACCGCGATCGGCCGGGATTATGCAGAAGTTCCGCCAACTCACGGCATCTTCCGAGGCCGCGCGGACAGTGAGCTAACCGTAGCGGTGCGGGTGACGCCGAGCCTGGGCACGCCGTCATTCGACCAGGAGCTGCCGGTGCCCGAGGACTGGTCGACTTTGGTGGAGAAGGCGACGCAGTTACCGGAGCAGCCGCCGGCACCGACCCGCCAACAGCAGATGGCGCAGCAGCAGCAGGATGCTGACGACCCAACTCCTTTGCCTCACGATCCGAGTGCGGCGCGCCGGTAGGGGTACCCCCCTATTGCCCGCGTGTAACTCCAATGGTTGTAATGATTTAGCGCGCACGATCGCCGCTAAAATATTGCAAACAGAGGATTTACGTCCAAAATCCTGGCAGTAAAGGACTTAGCCGTCCCTAAAGGCGAAAACCCAGGCCGGTGCCTGGGCTTTTTTTGATCTATATCCAGTATAGAGGATTGGAGATAACTCATGCGCCAAGTCGATTTCCTTTGGTTTGAATGAGTTAGATGGTTCTGGGGCTTGACATGCGATTTTTGGGCGGAAAACGGCAAAAAAAATAACGCCGAAGCCCGGAGGGACTTCGGCGTCAAGAGAAGCGAGTGGATCAGTTAGAAGATGATCTTGCCACCCACCCGCATGGTGCGGCTTCCGCCGTTCTGGATCAGGACGTTGTTGAAGTTGGTACCAGTAGATAAGGTTACGTTTCTGTTGGTCGCCGACGCTGGTGTGTCGAAGTTCTGGTTGTTGGTGATATTGAAGAACTCGCCACGAAGCTCGAACGCAACCCGCTCTGTGATAGCGAACTTCTTCAGGATGTTTGAGTCGAGGGTGAGATAGCGAGTGGTGTAGTTGGCGTTTCGACCCACCATGAGCGGGCTGGTGGGCTGGTAGTTGGTGACCAGAACGAAGTGCACATCGTTGGCGGTGACGCAACCATTGCTGACATTAGGTACGACAAGAGCCGGGTTCTGGAGACCGGTGCCGCAGACGTTGCTCGCAACGACAATTGCACGGGTGTTTACCGGCGCCCTGGAGTTGCCGATGTTGGTGCGATCGCCCAAGGTAGATCCGTCGAGGTCGCGATCGGTTCCATTAACTATGGTG
This sequence comes from Acidobacteriaceae bacterium KBS 89, assembly GCA_000381605.1. Taxonomy (GTDB): domain Bacteria; phylum Acidobacteriota; class Terriglobia; order Terriglobales; family Acidobacteriaceae; genus Edaphobacter. Next base: position 237,401 of record KB906760.1, on the reverse strand, counting down.
TAAGGTGTGCCGTTTTGGACGGTAAAGATTGGAGCCACTGACCAGCCGCTTACAATTTCATTCAGGAAGCGATTGTGACTCCCTCCACGAATCTGCCACTGCAGATAGGTAACCGAGACGTTGCGACGGTCGTTGTCGGACGGGCCGTAGTCGATCGCTTTGAGCGGACCAAAGACAGGGGAGCGCGATGGATTCTGGGGCGATGAGTTGGATGCAAAGGTCTCAGAGAGCACGTCCATATTCCTCGACCAGGTGTAGGAGCTGGAGAAGGCGAAGGTTCCAGCCGGGGTCGGTGAGGTGCGACGCCGAACCTGTACCTGAAGGGCGTTGTAGTTGGAGGTCAATCCCGAGTCGCGGATCTGAACCACGCCGCGGTTTGGTGCGTAGCGCACGGTTTGAGCGCCGTAAGGCGTGTTTTGCGTAAAGGTACCGGTGAACGTGGAGTTGGGCAGGGCCGGATTGAGCGGGTTGGTGTAGAGGAGCTGTCGACCCAGCGAACCGACGTAGGCGATATCAAGGACGATGTTAACTGGAAGCTGCTGCTGCACACCAAAAGAGAAGTGGTTGTAGTACGGGTTGCGAATGTTCTTGCTGAAGTTGGACTGTACGTTTGAGTAAGGCGTCAGAGGCACAGGAACGAGCGAGGGAAGGAGCGCCGACAGGTTTGCCAGGCCGCGAGGTGTAGTTGCTGTCGAGTTGCTGGGAACAGGCGTGTTGGCGAGGGCGTTGGGTGATGCTGCCGCCATATTGGAGAGAAGGTTGTTGTAGAAGACGTCGTAGGTAACCTGATAGCCGCCGCGAATGACCGTGGTGCCATTTCCGACTCCGTGGCTGTTGAAGTGCGGGCTGTAGGCGAAGCCGACAGTGGGCCCGAAGTTGTTATTGTCCTGGTTGACCTTGGCGGTTGAAGTGATATCGGCGTCGCTGTACCCGGTAAAGGCGGGGTACTTGAAGATGTTGGCTGGCTGGCCGAAATTTTCGTAGCGCAGACCGTAGGTGACTGTGAGGTTGGGTGTGGCCTTATAGGTGTCCTGCACGTAGAGGCCAGTGGTGAAGAGGTTGGGATGATACCTTCCGCTGCCGAAGACAATTGCTACTGGACCACCGGTGCTGGTTCCTGCGTAGTTGTCGATGTAGTTCGCGAGACCGGAGATGGCGCCACCGGTAAAGGCGTTGCTGGCACTAACCGCGTAGTTGACCTGACCACGCCCATTGAATGGGGCAACCTGAGTTGCGAGTTGGCGCAGGAGGTCGACGCCACCACGAATGGCGTGCTTCCCGAAGGTGTAGGTCACAGAGTCCTGAAGCTGATAGTTGTTCGAGATGCGTCCCTGGGGAAATGTGGAGCTAAGAGCAATATTGCTTGTGCCGGGGATGCCTATGTCCGGAGTGGTCGATGCGATCCCGGTCGGGTTGGGAAGGAAGTAACCGATGTTTGCCCGTGAGTAGCCGAGGCGGAACTCGTTCACAACGCTGTTGGTGAACGCGTAGATGTGGTTGAAGTTGATGCCAAAGGTCTTGGCAGCGAACGGAATATCGAAGTTAGGGTTGATGCCGACAACGCCACCGATGTTGTCGCCGGTCTTGTCGTACAGGAAGCGGAACATCATGTTCTGCTTTTGCGATGCAACGTGGTCGATGCGGGCGAGGTAGTTATTGTCGGTCGAAACCTCTCCAACGTTGCGAATGTACTGGCCGATTTGTACTGTCTGGCCTGTGCGTGCGCCGCCAAAGCAGGATGTGGATGCCAGACCGGTTGGGAGAGCTACCGAGACGTTGCTCGAGCCGGTGCCAGCTGAGCCACGCGCGGTACCGAGAAGCGCAAGGTAGGTGGCGACGTTCGGACAAGAGGCAGCCATCGCCTGCAGTGCCGTGTTTCCCGAAGCAGTTGGAATGTTGTAGGCTGCGCCGCTGGCGTTCGCTTCGTAGCGGTCAAACTGACCGCCGCCGAAGAAGAAGGTCTTGTCATGACCGTTATAGATGTGCGGGATGATGACGGGACCGCCGACGGTAAAGGCGGGAATATTTTCGTGGAAAATATTCTTCAGGACCGGTGTGCTTCCGTTATTGAAGTTGATCCTCTGGGTGTTGTTGGAAGCATTCATTACCTGGCTGCGATAGACCCAGGCGACGGTGCCATGGAGCGAGTTGGTACCTGACTTGGTGATCTGGCTGACGACGGCGCCGCCGGCACGTCCGAATTCTGCGGTGAAGTTGGAGGTCTGGAAGTTGACCTCCTGCAGTTCGTCGTTGTTCGTAATGGTGAACTGTGGACCGTCTACGGAGATGTCGTTGTTCTGCAGACCGTCGATAAGGAAGCTGTTCGAGCGGGCCCGCGCACCGTTGATGGCGCCGATACCACTGTCGAGCGAGCCACCCTGGTTGGAGCGAACGGCCCCGGGAGCCGTAAGGATCAGGTTAAGCGAATTCTGATTGAGGATGGGGAGATCGGCGAGAGCGGTGGCCGCTATGGTGGACGAACGAAGGGCGTCTTCGGTCTGCAGTTCGGCAGAGTTAATCGATAAGACTTCAACGGTCGTATTGTTGCCGGAGACAGACAGGTTGAAGTCTCGTCCTACAAGGGCGCCGACGGTAACCGTGGCGGATAGCTCACGCTTGGCAAACCCCGGGGCGATTGCAGACACCGTGTAGTCGCCCGCGAGGACGGCATCAAAGCGATAGATACCAGCTTTGTTTGTTTTGATGGTCGTGGAGACGCCGGTTGAGGGGGAGAAGAGCGTGACATCGGCATCGGGAATTGTTGCGCCCGCGGAGTCTTGCACGATGCCGGTGATGGTGCCGCGTGAGGATTGGGCCAAAACAGGGACGAATCCCAGGGAAGCCATGGCTGTGAGCAGCACAAGGAGAGAAGACTTGCGAAGGAACCTTTTCAATTGAATTGCCTCGTTCTCGGATATGTACAACAGGGAAAAACAAGTCACCGGCCAAAGTGGTGTTGCACTGTACTAACGACGCGCATCAATGAATCTCTGACACACACAGTTAGGGGACATCTCATCCGCGAGAGAACCGGACGGTGTCTTTGCTTGGCAATGTGGTATTGGAAATATTAGCGAGCAATCGATGGGCCAATTGAGATTGGCCCATTTTCGAGGGTTTAACATCTGGGACTTAACCAAAATTCATAGAATTTTGATCCACCGGCTCCCGATTTTATAGATTGAGTTTCTTGAAGATGCGCTCGGGCAAGTTGCGGATGATGAACATGATTGGCTGCCACTGGAACGGGACGTAGAGGACGTCCCTGCGCTTGTCGATCGCGCTGACGATGGATTCGGCGACGGAATCGACATCGGCAAACTTCTCGCTCTTGGGCATGGCGGCGGTCATTGCGGTGCGGGTGGGGCCAGGTTTGATGGTGAGGACGGTCACGCCCTCGCGGTCGACACGGTTGCGCAGGCCGGCGAGGAAGGCGGAGAGACCGGCCTTCGAAGAACCGTAGACGTAATTGGATTTGCGGCCGCGGTCGCCGGCCACGGAAGAGAGGACTGCGAGAACTCCTGAGCGGCGTTGCACACAGAAGTTGGCGAGCCAGGTGAGAAGGGAGACCGGAGCCATGAAGTTCGTGTAGAGGATCTGCGCGGCGGTGTTGAAGTTTTGCTCGGCTTCGGCCTGGTCGCCGAGGATGCCGTGGGCGAGGTAGGCGATATCCATGCCGGTGAGAGAGTTGACGGCGTGGGCGAGAAGTTCGGGGTGCTTGTCGGTGTCGTCGAGGTCGGCGACTGCTGTGTCGACGTAGCTGGCGCCGCGAGTGCGAAGGTCGGCCGCGACTGCAGCTAGTTTTTCTGCGTTGCGTGCGACGAGGAAGAGACTGGCTCCCTGCGCTGCCCATATGCGGCAAGTGGCTTCTGCGATGCCGGACGTGGCGCCGAGGACGAGTATCTTGCGGGGAGGTTGGTTTGAGGCTTTGGAGGTCGGCAGGGTCGTGCTCATAGGCTTGGTTTGTCTCCGGTGACCCGCTCCCAGAAGCTGGAGGTGAGCATGGGATCGCGGTAGCGGGCGAACTGCTCCCACTGCGGGTAGAAGGACTGGAACTGCGAGGCTGTCATGGCTGCGTCCTTCGCTGGATAGAGGCGGCCGCCGAACTCTAGGGTCATGTCGGCGAGACGGGCGAAGAGAGGGAAGGTCTGGTCGGGCTTGATGGGAAAGTCGAGGGCGAGGGTGATGCCAGGTTTGGGAAAGCTCATCATGCCGGGAGAGGGGACGTCGCCGAAGACCTTGAGGACAGCGAGGAAGCTTGCGAGGCCAGACTTGGCGACCTCATGCAGGATGGCGATGGTGCCCTCTTTGGCGTGCTGCCATGGAATGACGTACTGAAACTGGAGAAGGCCTCGCTTGCCATACATCCGGTTCCAGCGGAGGACCTTGTCGAGCGGATAGAAGAAGGGCTCGTAGTCCTGCAGAGAGACGACACGTTTGTGGATCTGCTTGTGGAAGAAGGCGGTGTTGAAGAGGCTTACGCTGAGGTGATTGAGAGCGAAGGCGGGAGCGTCGAACGGGAACACGAGCTTCGGTTTGGCCGACGACCCAAGCGTGTCGCGTCGATTGGAGTGGTCTCCCTGCATGAAGACGCCGCGGGCGAAGTTGCGGCCCGTCGACGTGACGTCCACCCAGCTCACCGTGTATTCGACGTCTTTACTCTGGTTGGTGAGGTCGAGGAACTCGTCGATGCCGTGGAATTGGATGCCTTCGTAGTCGATCTTGCGGGAGACGATGGGCTTGAGGCGAAGCGTCGCCCACGTGATCAGGCCTGTGAGTCCAAGACCGCCGATGGTCGCAGCGTAGAGGTCGGGATTTTCAGTTGGCGAGCACAGTTTGCGGGAGCCGTCGGAGCGGACGAGCTCGAATTGGGTGATGTGGCGGCCGAAGGTCCCGGCGGTGTGATGGTTTTTCCCGTGGATGTCGTTGGCTATTGCTCCACCCAGGGTTACATATTTTGTTCCGGGCGAAACGGGCAGAAAAAATCCGCGCGGGACAGCGAAGTCAAGGATCTGGGCAAGGGTGACACCGCCCTCTGCGGTGAGGAGGCCAGTCTCGGGATCGAAGTCGATCAGGCGATCCATGCCGGTGGTCAGAAGGAGGTTGCCGTCTTTGAGGAGGCAGACGTCGCCGTAGCTGCGGCCCATACCGACGGGGAGCGCTCCATTGTGCAGGCCGGCTGTAACAGCGGGAAAGTCGCTTTGCCAGTGGAGCGGGATGATCTTCGCGCCGTAGGTTGGGTAGCGGCCCCAGGATTCAAAGGGGGGCGGGCCTGACAACTGCTCGTCTGCGGCGCGAAGGTCGATCTGCGGCGTGGTCGATAAGGCAGTCGGCATAACTTCAGAATAGACGATTACCCGCGTGGTGACTGTTAACTGCGTTGGCGATTCGCTTCAGGCTTGCGATTGCGCAACCCATTCGGTGCAGTTCAAAAGGAAGAGGCGCGACCGAAGCCGCGCCTGCTATCTCGTACAGCTTTACTTTATGCTGCGGTCTTTGCGCGGTTCTTCGCGTGCTGGTCAGCCGCGACCTTCAAGGCTGCCTTTGCCTGAACGGTGAGTGCAGCGAATCCTGCATCGTCGTTCGCGGCGATATCGGCGAGAACCTTGCGATCGAGGCCGTTGCCGGCGAGCTTAAGGCCGTTGATGAAGGTCGAGTAGCTCATGCCATTGATCCGGCAGGCCGCGTTGATGCGGACGATCCAGAGAGCGCGGTACTGACGCTTCTTCTGTTTGCGGCCGGTGTAGGCGAACTTGAGTGAGCGCTCGACTGCCTCTTGAGCAGCCTGATAGAGCTTGGATTTGGTGAGGAAGTAACCACTCGCACGCTTGAGGATCTTTTTGCGGCGGTCGTTGCGTTTTGTACTCCGTTTTACACGGGGCATCTTGCTTCTCCTTTTGCGTACATCGTTTAAGCGGCTGGAGGTAAGGTTCGCATTCTCGTCTCAATCAGAACTAGTGGTGTCCTGAAAGGGACTCGTGAGAACGACGATGTGGCCTCTTCACTCGCTATGCAACTTCAAGTCTCGGTGGAACCACTATTGTGATTCCAGGGGCCTGTGACGCTGTGACCGGCCCTTCGTTCCGTTTTGCTTTTCAGCTGCGCGGATCGGCTCGACTTGAAAAACTTACTTCGCATCTCCCAAATTCAAAAGACCAGTTTTATGGTCTTTCTATATTTCAGGCGTACGGAAGCATCCGGGCGACTTTAGCCTGATCCGCCTCAGAGACCAGAACCGAACCGCCGAGATGGCGCTTGGTTTTGGTTGCCTTCGAGGTGAGGATGTGGCGCATCTTCGACTGGCCGCGCTTGAACTTGCCCGTGCCTGTCTTATGGAAGCGCTTGGCTGCGCCGCTGTGTGTCTTCAACTTTGGCATTTGTGTTCCTGACTGTTTCTGGACAACTTACTGAGTATATACGAAATCGGGCTAAAGACCGAGATTATTGCGCTTCGGAATCGGATGGGAGATCTAAATCCCTTCTTTCATGGACACGAAAATGACCCTCCGAGGAGGGTCATTGGCTTAGCTCCGGCGAGCATTCTTTTTCTAAGAAGTCTGTCCTGGTCTTTCCAGGTTTGGGGAGGGCGCGGGTCTTTTAGCCCTTGGGCCCTACAGGTGGGGTCGTGGTGCCGCCGGTCGAACCGCCAGTGGATCCACCAGTCGAGCCGCCTGTCGAACCGCCCGTCGAGCCGCCAGTGCCACAGTATCCACCGCCGTTACCTCTGCCGTGGTCACAGTTGTTGCCCCGACCGCTGTCCTGACCATTCTGGTCGCACTCGCGATGCGATTCCGCGACGAGATTGTGGAACCAGCCGGTGAGAGACCAGCTCGTTCCCTCGCCGCTGCGGCTGTTACCGCTAGATGCAAAAGCCGAAGTAGTCAACAGCGAGAATCCAAGGACGGAGGCGCTCAGTATTCGATTTATTTTCATAGTTTTACCTCGAAGTTGCAGAGACAGAATAGCAATATGCAAAACTTTGCACACTAACACTTTCGGGTCAGTGCCTACTGCTTGGTTTGCCGCAAGTGCCGACCAGGTGATCGCCCCTGATTCTCCGCGTGGCGTCCGCATGCAAGACTTGGCTTTCCCCTTCGTTCAGACATGAAAATGACCCTCCGAGGAGGGTCATTTGGCTTAGCTCTGGCGAGCATTCTTTTTCTAAGAAGTCGGTCCTGGTCTTTCCAGGTTTGGGGAGGGCGCGAGTCTTTAGCCCTTGGGTCCTACCGGTGGGGTCGTTGTGCCGCCGCCAGTGGAGTGTCCACCCGTGTTTGAGCCGCCACCAGTGGCTGGGCAGTTGCCATCACCACGGCCTTTTCCACGCTCACAGTCGTGGCCACCGCTGTTATGACCGTTACCACCGCCGTTGTTGCCATCGTGGTCGCAATCGTGGTGGCTAAACGAGTGGCTGCAGATGCCAAAGAACGACCACGAATGACTATCGTGCTCGCAAGCAAAGGCCGAGGTTGAGGTCGTAAGCAGTGAGAATCCAACAATCGATACAGCAATCAAGCGATTCAGCTTCATGTGGGTCACCTTTGGGGATTACCTTTCGTAACGAACTAGGGGGAGAATATCAATGGTAACGGGGTACAGCAGTAACACTTTCGGGGGAGGAAGTCCGGGTCGCTGGCGTGGCTGCTGGGGTGTCCCAGATGGGTCAAAATTGGTACTAATTTGCCCCGAACCTTGCCGGATTCCAGCCCATTTGGGGTCAATTTAACGTGCTATACTTAAGACACGGAACGTCAGGCCGTAACGTGTGTAAAGCGCTGGAATGGCGCGGGTTTTCGCGGATCGCGCACATATGGGACGGCTGGAGAATCCTGCAAATTCAGCAACCGCTGAACGGAGATACATGGCATCGACCGCAATCCCTACCGAAGGCGCTCTTTTAGAGCTTGAAGCTGGCAAAATCAAGGACACTCCCGCCAAGAAAAAAGAGGGTGGAGGCTACTCTGCCGAGAATATTACCGTTCTCGAGGGTCTGGCAGCGGTTCGGCTGCGACCGGCGATGTATATCGGCTCGACCGGCGAGATGGGACTGCACCACCTTGTCTATGAAGTCGTCGATAATTCGGTCGATGAGGCCCTGGGCGGGCATGCGTCCAAGATCGATGTGACGATCCATGTCGACAACTCCATTACTGTGGTCGACGACGGCCGCGGAATTCCAGTCGACGACAAGGTCATTAACGGCGAGAAGATGCCGGCAGTACAGGTCGTGCTGACGATGCTTCACGCCGGAGGCAAGTTCGACGCGTCGAACTACAAGGTCTCGGGTGGACTCCACGGCGTGGGTGTGAGCTGCGTCAACGCGCTGAGCGAAGAGTTCGACGTTGAGATCTGGCGCGACGGGCACGCATGGGAACAGGATTACTCCAAGGGCGCGCCCACGACAAAGCTGAGAAAGATGGGAGCTTCGACGCGCAAGGGAACCAAGGTCCACTTCCTGCCCGACAAGTCGATCTTTACCGTGACGGAGTTCAACTACGACACGCTGGCCCAACGGCTGCGCGAACTCGCCTTTTTGAATAAGGGTCTGGAGATTCATCTCACCGACCAGCGCACGACCGACTCGAAGACCGGCGAGTACAAGCATCAGGAGTTCAAATACATCGGTGGCATCGCCGAGTTCATCAAGCATTTGAACAAAGGCAAGCAGGTGCTACATGACAAGCCGATCTATATGGAGGCTGAGCGTGACGGCGTCAACATGGAGATCGCGCTGCAGTACAACGACGCCTACTCCGAGACGGTCTTTACGTTTGCCAACAACATCAACACGGTGGATGGCGGAACGCATCTTTCAGGATTCAAGACGGCGCTGACTCGCACGATCAACTGGGCCGGTCAACAGCTTGGGCTTTTCAAAGACGTGAAGGAGAACCTCTCTGGCGATGACGTCCGCGAGGGACTCGTCGTCGTGATCAGCGTGAAGCTGTCGCAGCCGCAATTTGAAGGACAGACGAAGGGCAAACTAAACTCCGACATCGCCGGAACCGTGCAGGCGTTCGTCAATGAGCGGCTCGGCGGATTTCTGGAGCAGAATCCTTCAGTTGCGAAGAAGATTATCAACAAGGCGATCGATGCAGCGCGTGCGCGTGAGGCTGCGCGGAAAGCCCGCGACCTCACCCGTCGCAAGGGTGCGCTCGATGGTGGCGGTCTGCCCGGTAAGCTGGCCGACTGTTCTGAACGTGAGCCTGATCGTTGCGAACTGTACCTGGTCGAGGGCGAGTCGGCAGGCGGAACGGCCAAGCAAGGCCGTGATCGCAAGTTCCAGGCGATCCTTCCGCTCAAGGGAAAGATTCTCAACGTTGAAAAAGCCCGCTACGACAAGATGCTGGGCCACGAAGAAATCCGCGCGATGATTACGGCCCTGGGCTGCGGCATCGGCAAGGACGACTTCGATGCGACCAAGCTGCGCTACGGCAAGCTGATCCTGATGACCGACGCCGACGTCGACGGATCGCACATCCGCACGCTGCTGCTGACGTTCTTCTTCCGCCACATGACGGAGCTGATCAAGCGCGGCCATGTGTATATAGCGCAACCGCCACTCTATCGCATCAAGAAGGGTAAGTTTGAGCAGTACATCAAGGACGATCGCGAGTATGTCAGCGTGATGGTGAAGCGTGCCTCGGATGGCATGGTGATCCGTTATGGCGACGGTGGCGCGAAGCTCGAAGGCGCTGCACTGACGAAGTACATGGGGCAGTTGAACGACTACCTCGGGTTCTTCGACAAGGTGCAGAAGCGGCTTCGTAACGAAGAAGTCACTCAGGCGTTCGCGGAGCTGTTTGCGCAGGAGGGCAAGGACTCTGCCCGCCGTGTGGACTTCGAGTCGCCGGCGAAGCTCGAGAAGATGCGCCAGCGGTTGGTGGGGATGCAGAAGACCTACCAGTTCAAGAACGTTGGCGATGTGGTGATGGACGAGGAGCACAGAAGCTACTCGGTAAGCTACACGGACGCGCAGGGTGCTGTGCGGACGATCGACTGGGCTCTGGCTTCAGCGCCGGAGAGCCGGCAGATGCTGGCCAAGCATGCACAGATCAAGGAGCAGCTTGTCGCTCCGTTCCTGATCGAGTATGCGACCAAGAGCAAGGCAGAGGCGGCCGCAGAGGCAGCAGAAGAGGCCGAGGAGATTGCATCCGAAGAAGGCGTCGCCGACATCGCGGCAGCGCCAGGGACGGTAGCCGAGACGAAGGCGGCGAAACGTTCGAACAAGGCCTCCCAGGACCCGGTTGAGAAAAAGACAGCACGCGAGGTCTTCGACTACGTCATTGAGCAGGGCCGCAAAGAGTACCAGGTGCAGCGTTACAAGGGCCTGGGCGAGATGACGGCGCCACAGCTCTGGGAGACGACGATGGACCCGGAGCGCCGCACGCTGCTCCAAGTGAAGCTCGAAGACATTGCGGCCTGCGAGGAGATCTTTACGACTCTGATGGGCGAGGACGTGGAGAGTCGAAGGAAGTTCATCGAAGAGAACGCACTGGATGTGAAGAACCTGGATATCTAGTCCCGGTTTCCCTCTTGTGGGTTGGCGCAATTGCTGTCCAGATGGGCGCAATAAGTACGCGTTAGCGATAAGTTCACCGGGGCTGGTCATTCAATATCATCAGAAGGGCCGATCGGAAACCCGACCCTGAATTGAGAGAAATTTGGCCAGCAAGAAGTCATCGCCTGAAACCATCTCGGATCAAGCGCAATCACGTCGGAATCGCGGAAAGACAGTCCGACGAAGTCTCGTCGAAGCAAGTAAGGCCCAGGACGAGGCGCTCCTCGCCCGGGAACTACGCACCTCACAGACTCAACAGGAAGTTGCCGTGCTTGTCGTGGTCGAGTTCAGCGGAGAACTCCGCGAGCGCAAGCAGCTTACCGCAGCCGCTCGACTTGCCCGAACCGCAGCCGCCGTCGTGGCTGGAGAGAAAGACCTTCCAGGCTATACAGCCTCGACCCTCAACTTCGATGCGAGCCGTGCAGAGTTCGAAGAACTCGCCCGATCAGCCGGTGCGACGATCGCCGCCATCCTCATCCAGAGGCGTCAAAAGGCCGATCCGTTCAGCCTCGTCGGCCAGGGGAAGCTCGAGGAAATTGTTGGCGTTGTGGCGAGCACGAATGCGTCGCTTGTTCTCTTCGATCACGATCTCACCCCCTCACAACTCCGCAACATCGAGGCCCGGCTTCCCTGCCATGTCATCGACCGTTCGCAGCTGATACTCGATATCTTCGCCCGCCATGCCAAAACCAGTGAAGGCCAGCTCCAGGTAGAACTCGCGCAACTTGAGTACCAGCTGCCCCGTCTTGCCGGACGCGGGCGGGCAATGTCGCAACTTGGTGGCGGCATCGGAACCCGCGGTCCAGGTGAAACCCAGCTTGAAACCGATCGCCGCAAGATCAATCTACGCCTCGACCACATCAAGACCCAGCTCGACGCCGTCCGCCGCATTCGCCATCAGCAAAGGCAACGCCGCGAGGCAGTCCCGGTTCCCGTGGTCGCCCTCGTGGGTTACACCAACGCCGGCAAGAGCACCCTCTTCAATGCGCTCACCGAGGCCGGTGTACTCGAATCGGCTCGAATGTTCGCCACTCTCGATCCCAAACTGCGGCAGCTGCAGCTTCCTTCCCGCCGCAAGATCCTCCTTTCCGACACCGTCGGCTTCATCCGCAACCTTCCGCATACACTTGTTACGAGTTTCCGTGCCACTCTCGAGGAGGTCGAACGAGCCGAAATTCTTCTTCACGTCCAGGACGCTGCCAGTCCTATCCGCGAAGAGCAGAAGATCCAGGTTGAAAAAGTCTTAGCCGAGCTTGGCGTCTCCACGAAGCCCATGATCCAGGTCTTGAACAAGGCCGATCTCGTGCCAGCCCAGGAACTCGCACACCTCTCGAACGATTGCGAAGCAATTCGCGTCTCCTCTCTTCAGCACACCGGCCTTGAAAAACTCCTGAATGCCATCGATACTGCGCTTGTGGTCGACCCGCTCGTCGAGACCAGCTTTCGGCTCCCGCAATCCGAAGGCGCCATCCTTGCCTCGCTCGAAGGCGGAGCGATCATCGATGAGAAGCGGTTCGAAGGAAACCTCGTCTTTCTCCGAGCCCGCGGGCCGGCATCCCTTCTTGACCGATACCGCCGCTTCCACATGAAACCTGATCTCTCTAACGGGAGGGTGTCAGCGAAGTAATATAAGTTTTATCGTCGGATAGATCTCATGTTTCATTTGCTAAGTTGGTCTGCAATCATTTGTCGAAACCCGGCAGATCGACGCGGCGGACGACGTGATCCTTGATCCAGTGCGGGTCCCACCACTCTTTAGGATCGATCTGAACACCATCGAGCTGCATGGTGAAGTGGACGTGGTCGCCACCTGCCATCCCAGTCATGCCGCTCAGTCCCATAATCTGCGAACGCTTGACCATATCGCCCTCGTGCACGTCCATCCGACTTAGGTGGCCGTAGATGGTCTGCAGGCCATATCCGTGATCGACCACAATGCAGTTGCCGTAGATTCCAAGCGGAGCGGCCCAGACGACGCGGCCGTCATTCGAGGCCTCGACCCCGACATGCTGGGTGACGGCGAGATCATAACCGAGGTGTACCTGTTGGTCGATCTTCTTGCCATGGTAGATATAGCTTCGCACGTCAGCAAAGGTGGCCTCGGCCTTGGAGTGCGACTGGCGTGTGAAGGGTTGGTGCCAGAGAAACCTATCGGCGGTCTTTAAGCGCAGGTCGGCTAGAGTTTTGTTGTTGGCCTGACGCATCTCGGTGTTTATTTTTACAAATCGCTCGACGGGATCGCCAGTGCCGTTGGGATCAAGCTCGCCCAGAACCTTCTGCATGAATTGGTCAGTGAGCTGGATCTCGTGCTGAGTATAGACGGGCTGTTCTTTCTTGGGGAAGACGACAGTCAACGGCGTCGTCACGTCGTTGCCGGCTGCGTTCGAAGCGTAGGCCAGAGGTATCGTACCGGGAGGCATGTTCCACGCAAAAGCGAACAGAGAGAAGAGACCAGGCTTGCCGCCGGGCATCGGCCATGCACGGAAGGTCTGGTTACCAACGCGGATGCCAGCGGATGTATAGGAACCGGTGACGTTCATGGTGGCCAAATCGGCCATGCCGAGGTACAGGTAGTGCTGGTCCGAATCAGCACTGACGAGAGGCGGCTGAGTGACCACGTCGAGATCGCGTTCCCAGCGAGTAGTGCCGTGGAACATGCCGCCGGACGTAGCTTCAAGGATCAGGTGGGCAGGGCCATCATGCAACTGGGGCGTGGTCTTGACACCGACCTCGAAGTTGAAAGTGGTGTCGGCGTTTTTCGGGACAGCAGGAGCCTGCCAGGCTAGATACTGTGCGCCGTTCTGCGCCAAGGTGGCGGTGAACTTACTGACGCCGTGGGTATCGCGAACGTGGACGGCGATGGGTGTCGCCTGCCCAATGGTGGTCGGGGATGGGACCACATCCAAAGTGGGTTTGCCGCAGCCGGTCAGAGCCAGGAATAGAGGCAATAAGAGGAGGTTTGCAGCAATGATAGAGGTTCGCACAAGTCGATTCTAGTCCATAGCATGTCTAACTCATTTGCGAGTTCGCAAGCCGGAACCCCATCAGACGAACTTCTACGGAAGGAGAATCAGGTCCCAAACACTTCACCGTCTGATCTGGATTCCGGCCGCTCGAACTGAACGTGGTGGCAACTTTACAGAGCGTTCACTGCACACGAAAGCGGGATCCTGAGAAGAGGGCGATATCACTTGAAGTTTCTCGCATCATTGCGAGGTCAGAGAGAATTTCTCCTACTACAGAGGAGAATTTGAACCCATGACCGGAGAATCCGGCCGCAAGGCTGACCTGTGGATACTCAGGATGGGCATCGATGATGAAGTGCTCGTCAGGCGTCATCGTGTACATGCACGTGGCGGCGCGAGAAACCTCTCCATTCAGCGCAGGAATTCTGGACCGGATCGCGGACCTGATTGCCATCTCATCACGCGCATTGATGACTCTGTCGATTGTGGATGGAGTGCATTCCTCACCCCCGGTATGAATGCCTACTTTTGGATCACCATCTTCCCTGGTTCGCGGACATCCGTAAAACATGGGGCCTTGCTCAGGCTCCCAAATGAAAATCGGAAAGATTCTCCTATCGAAGGCAGAGGGTTGGCTAGCAGGTTTAAGCCAAAACATGACTCGCCGTGAGACGGTGACGGGCATCGAAACGGTTGGGACGAACTCTGCAAACCAAGGCCCAACAGAGATCACGAGCGATCTGGCGTGGTAGGTCTGCTTTTCTGTCGTAACGTTTACACCATCACCTGATTGAGAAGCTGTCCACGAAAGCACAGGTTCTTCGAAGCGAAGGTCTGCTCCGCGCTTCGAGGCACATCGTAAATGCTGCCTGATACACTCCTCGGGCCTGAGATAGCCTGCTTTCTTTTCGTAGAAAGCTACTTCGTTATCGGCCAAGGCGAACTGGGGAAAGCGCCATCGCATCTCTCTTGCGTCCAACAGGTCGTGTTCGAGGCCGTACTTCCTCGCACTCTTTAGGCAGCCTGTTATAAGCCCTTGCTGTGGAGATCCGATTGCAAGTCCGCCTGTGATGGTCAAGTTTTCCTCGTTGCTTTCATTCTGCAACTCATCCCAAAGCTCGTAAGCTCGTAGTACGAGCGGAACATAGGCGGGGTCTTCGAAATACGCCTGTCGAATAATCCGGGACTCACCATGTGACGATCCTTTATCGTGGCCGGGGATAAAGGCTTCCAAGCCCAGTACCTTTGTACGCCGCTTAGAAAGGTGATACGCCGTAGCGCTTCCCATCGCGCCAAGGCCGACTACGATCACGTCAAACGCACCTTCCACAGTTGTCCTCCACAGTGGGCAGCAGAGCCGCCAGTCGCGAGATTTTAGAATACCGCTCCGTCGAGAGAGCGTTCCGCGGATGATCGCTAACGAGAAACGTGTTCTTTTGATCTAACTCTTGGTCGCATCCTGCTGAACCTGCGGTCGCTCTGGCCATGCGTGCTTCGGATATCGGCGTATCAGTTCTCGCCGGACCTGCGGGTAGAGGCGCTCCCAGAATCCAGCAAGGTCCGTGGTCGTTTGCACCGCGCGATGATTGGGCGCAAGAAGATGGATGACGAGCGGCGTCCTATCCGGACCGATCTGTGGCGTCTCCTTCATCCCGAAGAAGTCTTGCAAGCGGGATGAAATCCACGGTGGTCTTCCCTGCTCGTAGTGGACCTTCGTCTGACGTCCATTTCTCAGACGAATGCTGAGCGGAGCAACCTCGTTGAGGAGTCTGGTGTTCAACTTCTCTTCAAGGAGTGGCACGAGATTCTTCGAAGCGTCTCTCAGATCGCCGAAGCTTTGAAGTCCCAGGCACAGGTCACGCAGCGCCTGGGGGATGTCTGGTGGCTCAAATCCCGCGAAGGTCAATCGGGCCAGAAAATGTTCCAGAGTCGCCTTTTCTACAAATCGGTCTATTCCCACCTCGAGTGCCTTACGGGCGAGCAAGTCGGCGCCTTCAGTCTCCGATGCAGCGCCTCGCGACTCTTCAATGACCAGCTTGTCGTAAAGCAAAGCGCTCACCCTCTCGACCCGCTCCGTGATGCGATTCCAGACCACACTCGACCTCTCCTCAATCCTGTCGGGGAAGAGATCGAGCAGCCACTCCGGCTCAACTCTCGCGGTCATGCGGATAAGGGGCAAGGGATTCTCCTGGCGATCCTCCGCATCGATGGCGACCATGAATTCATAGGGTGGCGGCGCGCCGGCCACCTCGGCCGAGATACCTGTCGATAGAAGCACCTGATTGCCCGTTCGCCGGCGGGCCACGCGGTCAGGAAAGCCGGTCAGCACGGCGATCAGCAGCGCCTCGTCGTCGTGGCGAGTTTGCTTTGGTGGTCGAGCCATCCTGAGCAGTTGTTCCGTGTGCTGCCGCAAACGATAATCCTGTGGCAAGTCCATGGCGGCAAGCAGATCGTTCTTCTCACTGCGCGCTCCCAGGCCGAGCATTGCCGCTGCCCTACATCCGTCCTCTCCCACGCCTCGATCCAACGCTTCGACGAGGATGCGGGACAAGCGGGGAGGCAAAGGAAACCGTGCGAGACGCTGTTCCATGCCGCCGTTTGCTCCAATGCGATCGAGCAGCAACTCAGCGCTCTGAACGGTCCCCGCAGGTGGAGCATCGAGCCAATCGAGATCATCGAGATGCGCGATCTTCATCGCGCGGATGCCGAGCAGGAGCTGCGAGAGATCGGCGCGTGCGATCTCGGGTGTGTTGTTCTCCGGTCGCAGCAAAAAGTCTTCTTCGGAATAGAGACGCATCACCCGGCCGGGCCCGGTGCGGCCAGCTCTCCCGGCTCGTTGAGTTGCGGACGCCTTGCTGACCCGACCGACCTGCAGTGTCGGCAGTCCAGTCCAGTGCGAGTAAGTTGCGATGCGTGCCAGACCGCTGTCGACCACCGCGGTCACTCCTTCGACAGTCACAGAGCTTTCAGCAACATTCGTCGCAAGGATGAGTTTTCTCTCCGCGGACGGCA
Source organism: Acidobacteriaceae bacterium KBS 89 (assembly GCA_000381605.1). Classification (GTDB taxonomy): domain Bacteria; phylum Acidobacteriota; class Terriglobia; order Terriglobales; family Acidobacteriaceae; genus Edaphobacter. The sequence goes on along the minus strand of KB906760.1, from coordinate 220,865 downwards.
ACACGGCGCGATCCTGCTCTGCCGGTGAAAGATCCCCATGCAAGGGAAGGATAAGCAGACCCGTTTGGCGAGCGATCGTTTGGCACTCACGCATCGTTCGCCGGATCTCGGCGATGCCAGGAAGGAAAACCAGGATACTGCCGGAGTGCTTCCCGGTATTCAGCAGTTCCACAGTCTTCCTCACTTGAACATGAAGCGGCTCGGGGGAGTAAGGCAGATGCCTGATCGACAACTCAAACAGCTTTCCCTCCGACCGAAGGACCGGACAATTTTCAAGGTATCGAGCTATCGGCGCGGCATCGAGCGTGGCCGACATGACAATGATTCGTATCTCCGGCCGGGCCCGCTGGAGACGCTTCAAGAGCGCCAGCGCGAGATCGCTGTCCAGGTGCCGCTCGTGGAATTCGTCAAGGATAACCGCGTCGACGCCCTTGAGGGTTGGATCGGTCAGGAGCCGGCGGGTCAGAATACCCTCCGTGACAAACCGCAGTCGCGTGCGTGGGCCGATGCTCTCTTCGAAACGGACCTGGTAGCCAACCGTTCCGCCAACCTCTTCGCCCAACTCCCACGCGACCCTTCGTGCAGCGAGGCGTGCCGCAATTCTGCGCGGCTCGGGCACGATGACTTCGCCGCTGACAAGACCGAGGATGGCCGGTGGAACACGCGTGGTCTTCCCGGCTCCCGGCGGCGCTTCGATGACGAGGTTGCTCCTATGCTGCAGGGACGCAAGAATCTCCGGCAGAATCGCATCCACTGGAAGTGCTGGCTTTCGACTCACTGTATTGATCCGAACACGGCATTTCCCACGCCGTCAATGCTGATCCAGCAGGCAATACCAACCGCGGCCGCACTGCATCAGTTCTGTTTTTATAATTGGTCTATGTCAAAACGTGAATTCCAGACCGAAGTCAGTCAACTGCTGCAGCTGATCGTCCACTCTCTCTACTCGCATCCTGAGATCTTCCTGCGCGAGCTCATTTCGAACTCCTCCGACGCGCTCGATAAGTTGCGCCACCTGACGCTTACGGAGGATGTCTATAAGGCGCTTCCTTTCAATCCTCGCGTCGACCTGGAACTCAACGAGAAGGACAGCACGCTCACGATCGCCGACACAGGCATCGGCATGAATGAGGAGGATCTCGTCTCCCATCTGGGCACCATCGCCCGCTCTGGGACGAAAAACTTCCTCGCCCAGCTTTCCGGCGATGCAAAAAGGGATTCGAATCTCATCGGCCAGTTCGGGGTCGGCTTCTACAGCGCCTTCATGGTGGCCGACCGGATCGAGGTCGTCTCCCGCAAGGCGGGTGAGGACCAGGCCTGGCGCTGGGTGAGCGACGGCAAGTCTGGCTTCGACATTGAGCCCGCAGAGCGTCCCGTCGCCGGCACCACAATCCTTCTTCACTTCAACGAAGAAGGCAAGCAGTACGCCAACAGCTGGCGCCTGCAGCAGATTGTGAAGAAGTACTCCAACCACATCGCCTTCCCGATCTTCCTTACTTACGACAAGAGCGAGTGGAACGAAGCCGAGAAAAAGTCGGAGAAGATCTGTACCACCGAACAGGTCAACGTGGCCAGTGCTCTTTGGCGTCGTCCCAAGAGCGAGCTCACGGAAGAGGATTACAAAGAACTCTATAAATCCATCTCCGGCGATTCGCAGGATCCGCTGTTCTGGTTTCACACCAAGGCGGAGGGAACCCTGGACTACACCACGCTGTTCTACGTGCCTTCGAAAGCTCCGCTTGACCTGTACCAGGCTGAATACAAGGTCGGGGTAAAGCTGTACGTAAAACGCGTCTTCATCATGGACGACGCCAGGGAGCTTCTGCCACAGTACCTGCGTTTCGTTCGCGGAATCATCGACAGCGAAGACCTTCCGCTCAACGTCAGCCGCGAAATTCTCCAGCAGAATCGTGTACTGACCAGTATCCGCACGGCCAGCGTAAAGAAGATCCTCTCGGAGCTGAAGAGCATCGCGGCCAATCAGCAGGAGAAATATCTCGAGTTCATCGCCCAGTACAACCGCCCTTTGAAAGAGGGTCTGTACGGTGATTTCGCAAATCGCGAGCTGCTGCTCGATCTTATACGTTTCAAGTCCACCAAGGTGGAGGGCCTTACCAGCCTGGCCGACGTGAAGTCGCGCATGAAGGAAGGCCAGAAGAGCATCTACTACATCACTGGCGGCGGCGAATCTCTACTCCGCACATCGCCTCTTCTCGAGATTTACAGGAAAAAGGATCTTGAGGTTCTCATCCTCGATGACGAGATTGACGAGATCGTCTTCTCCGGCATCGACAAGTACGGCGAAATCGACTTCAAGGCCATCAACAAGGCTTCTGCCAGCGACGACCTGAACGACGGGGCCGAGGCGAAACCGGACAATGCCGAAGCACTCAAGCCTCTGCTCGACAAGCTGAAGGCCACATTAGGAGACCATGTGAAGGATGTACGACCCTCCGTGCGGCTTGCAGACAGTCCCTCCTGTATCGTCTCCGAGGAAGAGGAGCCCTCCTTGCAAATGCAGCAGATGCTGCGTGCCATGGGCCAGAAGGACATTCCTGCGCCCAAACCCACGCTTGAAATCAATCCTGATCACGAGATCGTCAGGAAACTGCTCGCATGTTCCGACGATGCCATCACCCAGGACGCTGCATGGATGCTTTTTGACCAGGCTCTCCTAATGGAAGGGGTGCCGCTGCGGGAACCCGCCGCCTTCGTTCAGCGTCTCAACCGCGTATTGAGTCTTTCGATTTAGATGTTGGGCGCAGCGTGCGCGCGCATCGCCAGCTGCTTTCTTCACGGCTTTCCTGGATCTGGCTAATGTAGCTTCTGCGCGGTCGTGAAAACCGAAGGTGTCCCGGCACTGAGCCGTTTACCCCAATACTGTAATTGTGCCAACGTACATTCCAATAAGCTTTGCAAGCCCGAGCTAGTTGCCGGGCTTTCTTTTTGTGGCGGGCTTCATGCAAACTGAGTAGATGGTGCGTGTCGGTGTCGATGAAAATCTTGCGCAGGAACTATTGGTGGATTTTCCGCGTGAGGCGGAGATTGTGCGAATCCCCCGCAATCCTTCGGGTGTTCTGGACGTCGACTTCTGGATTATTCCGTTCGCTCTGAAGAGTGCGCAAAAGACCTTTCAGTATCTGCGGGGCGTGAAGGCGGTGCAGTCGATGATGGCTGGCGTGGACTGGATTACGCCGTGGCTGCCAAAGGATATTGTGCTGTGCGATGGCCGGGGACTTCACGACATCTCGGCGTCGGAGTGGGTCCTGACGGCGATTATGGCCTCGCTAAAGAGGTTTCCCCACTATCGCGATATGCAGCTCAGGCAGGAGTGGAAGGGACAGGCCTCGATCCCGGATGGATTTATGAAGGTGGGTGGGGCGCAGGTTGGGCAGTATGCGGTCTTGGGCGAAGATCTCGCAGGCAAGACAGTCCTGATTCTCGGCTATGGATCCATTGGGGCGGCGATTGAGGCACGGCTGAACCCGTTTGGTGTAACGATCATTCGTCTCGCGAGAAGCGCGCGAAAGGTCCCTGAGGTCTTTGCCGTGGAGGAGTTGCACAGATTGCTGCCGGAGGCCGATATAGTAGTGGCGATCGTGCCGTTGACTGCAGAGACAAATGGGTTAATTGGCGCGGCGGAGATCGGTCTAATGAGACGGAACGCGCTGTTGGTCAATGCGGCACGAGGTCCGGTGGTCGTGACCGAGGCGTTGCTGGAGGCGTTGCAGCAAGACCGAATACGGGCGGTCGTCGATGTCACCGATCCGGAACCGCTGCCGGCCGGGCACCCGCTCTGGTCGGCTCCCAATTGCATGATCACTCCGCATGTAGGAGGGTCGACGCCCGAGTTCATTCATCGAGCGTTCCGGTTCGGGGCAGATCAGGTGCGACGGTTTATCGCAGGGGAAGAGCTTGAGAACGTGGTCACGGATGCCGGCTACTGAGCTTCTCCGGTACAAGAGAAGCCTCTTCGCTGGCCTCCATCGTCGTTAGATCAGTTTGATGTCGTCGTCCTCATCTTCGTCATCTTCATGATCGTCGTCTAGATCTTCGTCGTCATCGTCATCTTCGTCTTCTTCATCCTCGTCGTCATCTTCATACTCATCGTCGTCGGCCTCTTCGTCCTCGTCCTCGTCTAGATCTTCATCTTCGTCGTCGAAGTCGTCGTCCTCTATTTCCTCGTCGTCATCGTTATCGTCGTCATCATCGAGGTCGACACGCTTGATTGCGGCGCTGAGGACTTCGCTTTCGGCAAAGTAAGGTTCACCGAGTGCGCCGTTTAAGTGGGGTGTAGAGGATGGCCCCAGGGGCAGGAAGGTTGCTTTAAAGTCAATGGATTGCGTTTCGGGGGCCATGATGTCTCCTGTTCAATAAATACGTATTGGGATAGATGCAGCAGAGGGAAAAAGGTGAGTGGGAAAATTCATTTTCAGCTGATTTAGAAGCCGATTGGAATCTGGCGCTTTTGTTCGTACATTCGCTGATCGGCCATGCGGCGAAGAAGCACTCCGTCGGTGGTGTCGTCGGGGTAGATGGCCACTCCGATACTTCCGGTTATGTTGAGGACGCTGCCATTGAGGTTAACTGGCTTGCGCAGGGCGCGTGAGATACGGGTGATGCTGGTGTCGAAAATGGCGTCTATCGGCTGATCCCCAGGCAGGTCGGTGGAGATGATGATGAACTCGTCGCCTCCGAGCCGCGCGACGGTATCAGGGGAGCGGATGGCGCTGCGGAGGTTTTGTGCGATGTGTCGAAGCAGGTCGTCACCGACGTCGTGGCCGTGGGTGTCGTTGATGAGTTTGAAGCCATCGAGATCGACCATGAGGAGGGCGGTGCGGGTGTTATTGAATTGGGACTGTTGGATAGCGACGGCGAGGCGGTCCTCAAAGAGACGCTGGTTGGGAAGGCCGGTGAGATGGTCGTGAAAGGCATGCCACTCATTCGTCGAGACCTGCTGTTCGAGCAGGACTAGGAGCATCCCGATGGTGACGAGAAACTTCTGAAGGTTCCAGATCTCATCGGCGATCATGTCGTACCCCGGCCGGTTCGTGACCCAGGAATGGAACAGAAAGACTAGAGACCAAACGACGAAACCAATGACGATCGCAACCTTGCCTAGGCTTTTGCGCGGCAGGTTGAGCTGAAAGACAATGGCCGTGGCGAAATACAGAACGAAGAGGACGAAGTAGGCCGCATCGCGAAACGCGGTTTCGGAAGCGAAGATCCAGATAGGGACCCAGGTGCAGATCTGGACAGGAAGAAGCCACCACCCTTTACCAGGTCTCCAGGTACGAGCTATAGCGAAAAGGCTGGCGATGCCGAGAAAGAGACCGCAGGCGGCGATGGCATGATAGACGCGCGGATTGGGGAGGTAGAGGCCGTAGACGGTGAGCAGTGCCGAAGGGGGCAGAGAGTTGATCAGAAGGTAGAGGAGGGAGGGTCCACGGGGAAAGAGATCCCTGCCCGAGGCCCAGAGAAACATCGCTCCAGCAACAAAAAAGAAGTTCAATGCAACGACATGAGCTACCAGACGCAGCGTGCCACCCGTTGGGTACGCCGCATGGATGATGGCTTCAAGAAAGATGAAGAGCAGACCGATCAGCCACAGATCCACCCCCTCTCGCGGATGACGCCGGCGGAGGAAGTAAAGGATGCTGAGAAGCATTGCCATTGCGGCCAGGTCGGGTACAAGTAAGTAGTTCATCAATCCTTGGTAAAACGTTTGCCGACGAGCTGGCACGGAAAATCAACTAATTCCTGAGGGGTGTATCAATCATTGAACACTAATCGTTAAAGGAGTGCGAATAAAACTGTGGATTTAGATGCATCACCCCTCGGCAAACGGTTGGAGCTGCTTTGCAGTGGGAGGGGTGGTCACAAGGCTAACTATAACTAGACAAAGAAGCGAAGCCAGGAGCGCAGGAAGAATGGCGTCCCGGGAGGCGATGGCCTCGGGCAGGTGCATATGGACAAACTGCGTGTCCCAGAAGACCGTCACAAAGGTTCCAGCGGCGATGCTTGCCACGGCGGCGGAGGCGGTGGCGCGCCTCCAGAAGAAGGCCGCAAGGATGACAGGCGTCAAAGCCGCGGAGTAGATGGTGTACGCATAAAGAGCCTTCTCCAGTACGGAGTGAGTACCGAGAGACTGGAACAGCGACCAGCAACCAAGCAAAACCACCAGGATGCGACTAACAAAAAGAACGTTTCGGTTCGAGGCTTCGGGCCTCACGTACCGGACGTAGACGTCGTTGATGAGATTGGTCGCGGGCGAGAAGAGATAGTTGTTGGCCGTCGAAATCACCTTGGCGAAGATGGCGCCGACCATGATGGCCCCAAGCAGGTGAGGAAGAGCATGGAGGGCCGTGTAGGCGAGGATCTCGCGCGGATTTTCGCTGACCTCTCCGGACGGATAGAGCGAAGACCCCACAACGGCCAGGGCGACGATAACCGTTTCGAGAACAACGATGCCGATGAACCATCCAACCACCGCGCGCGTTGCATCCTTCTCCGATTTCGCCGAGAAGAACTTCTGGTACATCGACTGATTCCCGAGCATCAGGAGACAGGTTGGAAGGAAGAGTTCGAGGGCGCGGATCGGCGTGAAGTCGCCAAAGACCTGAAAGTGCGTGGCGGGGAGCGAGGCAGTGATAGTCGACCACCCCCCGGCGATGTGGGTGAGGATGGGAAGAGCGACGAGAAGCGTAAACGTCGCGAGCAGACCGATGGCGAGGTCCATATAGGCGACCGAGCTCATGCCGGCGATAGCGGTGAAGACGATGACGAACGCTGCGATGATCTCCTGCCCGTGCCGCGCCGTGACCGAGGGAAAGATGAGGTGCAGGATGTCCCCGCCTCCGATGAACTGATAACTCGTAATGGCCGTGTAGGCAAAGAGAACGGCGATGACGCCCAGGACCCGCGCAGTCTGGTTGTAGCGGGCCTCGAGGAGATCGGGGATGGTGAACTGGGCGAACTTCCGCGCACGCGGGGCGATGAAGTAGATGAGCAGAAGGCCAGCCCAGCCCCCTGCTGACTGCCAGAGCGCAGGAAAACCGTGTCTATAAGCGTTCTCCGCGCCGGCGAGCAGCGACCCAGAGCCGATCCAGGAGCTGAGTAGCGTGAAGATGAGAACGAAAGCGGGAAGCGACCGCCCCGCGACGAGGTAGTCGGCCTTGGTTTTTACCTTGGAGAATCGCGCGAGCGACACACCTAGGAGAGTGAGAACGATGAGGCCGAGAACGATCGCGTAAAGATTCATGGAGTTGGGACAAGTGTACTTGCTGATTGGCCGGTTCCGGAACCGGCGGCAGCGACTTTATGCTCGCATAACCGCCGGCACCGAAGGGAACGGCCGCTGACTACCAGACCTTGCAGGCCGGCGCGTGCATCATGGGCTGCCCAGCCTTGCAACTGAAGGCGCGCTGGAACTCCGGCATATTCGACACAACACCGTTGATTCGCGCAAAGCCAGGCGAGTGCGGGTCGGTGATGGCGTTGACGCGCTGGTTCTCCGGCCGTTGGTTTTCGCACGCCCACTGCGCCATGCCGACAAAGAAACGCTGGTCCGGCGTAAAACCCTCGGCATTCGCCAACTTCTGACTCTCGGTCTGCTTCTTCCAGGCGATATAGGCGAGCAGAGTGCCGCCAAGATCGGCCACGTCTTCCCCGCTCGTCAGCTTCGAGTTGATGTGGATGTCGTCCACCACGATGTACTGCGCGTATTGATCGCGGATACAGTTGATCCGGTCTTCGAAGCCCTTTGCGTCCGCGGGAGTCCACCAGTCGCGGAGGTTCGCCTTGGAGTCGAACTGCCGTCCCTCGTCGTCGAACGCATGAGTCAACTCATGGCCGATCGTCGCACCAGTGTTGCCGTAGTTCGGCGCGTCGTCAAGCTTCGGATCGTACAGCGGTGGCTGCAGGACACCTGCGGGGAAGTTGATGTCGTTCATCTGCGGGTTGAAGTAGGCGTTGACTGTGGGCGGCGTCATACCCCACTCGTTGAGGTCTACTGGTTTGCCTAGCTTGTTCCATCGCCGCGCATCTTCAAATCGATACGAGCGCAACGTGTTGCCAATGTAGTCGTCAGGCTTGACCTCGAGCTTCGTGTAGTCGCGCCAGTGGTCGGGGTAGCCGATCTTGTTACGAATGACGTGTAGCTTTCGCAGCGCCTCCTGCTTGGTCTCGGGCCCCATCCAGTCGAGGTTCTCGATCTCATGTTTCATCGCCGTTTCGATCTGCTCCGTCATCAACTGCGTCCGGGCCTTGGTGTCCGCTGTAAAGGTGCGCTTGACGAACTCCTGCCCGAGAGCTTCGCCAAGGTTGCGATCGACGGCGTGGGTGCAGGTCTTCCAACGGGGAGGCATGTTGGGAACACCACGCAGTGTCGTTGAGTAAAAGTCGAAGTCGGCTTGCTCGAAGGGATGCGCGAGAAATGGCGCTGCCGAGGTGAGGAAGTGAAAACGGAGATAAGCGCGCAGGGCCTCGACGGGCTCGGTTGCGAGTTCCGCCTGGACGGCCTTGATGAACTCGGGCTGCGAGACGTTGAGCTTGGTGGTTCCGGGAGCACCCTGCACCGCGAAGTAGTTTGGCCAATCGATAGCGGGAGCGATCTGGCCCAGTTCAGCGACCGTCATCATGTGATAGATATTGTGCGGATCGCGCCGCTGCACTCGCGTGAGCGATGCTTTGGCGAGCGCCGTTTCGATGCGAAGGATCGCATCGGCGTCAGCTTTCGCCTGTTCGGCAGACTCGCCACCGAGCCCAAGCAGCTTTTCGATATAGGCGACGTACTGCTCGCGCAGCTTCACGCTCTTGGGATCGGTTTTCAGGTAATAGTCGCGATCAGGAAGCCCGAGCCCACCGGCACGCAGCTCAACAATCATCAGCGAAGAGTCGAGTGCGTCCTGTCCCGTGCTGGAGCCGAAAAAGAAACCGCCGGGATAGCTGTGGTGCAGGTCCGTGATCGCGGCGACAAGCTCTGGCCGGGTCTTCAAAGCGTCGATACGCGCAAGCGCCGACTGCACGGGCTTCAAACCGAGCGCATCGATCGCTCCGGTGTTCATGCACGCCGCGAAGTAGTCTCCAACCTTCTGCTGAATCGGGGTGCGATCCGTCGCCTTTGCATCAGCCTCGAGGATGCCCCACAGAAACTGCTGATTCTCATTCCCTAGCTTGGCATAGACGCTCCAGCTCGATTGGTCCGCGGGGATCGGGTTTTTCTTCATCCATCCGCCGCACGAAAACTTGTAGAAATCGACGCAAGGGTCCACCGAGCGGTCGAGGCTGCTGACGTCGAGCGATGGAGAATACGGCATCGATTGAATCGGCTGGGGTGCGGGTTGCTGCGCTGAGAGGCGGGAAGCAGGGACTAAGAGTGCAGTGGCCGTGAGCGAGAGAGCGACCAGAAACTTCGAAGACATGAGTTCTCCTGTGTGCATCATCCTACCTGCAAACGCGCCTGCAAAGCCAAGTGGAACTATCGCCCTACAGAGACGACGGTGCCGCGGAGGTAGACTTATTTAAGTGGCAAACGAGATAGCTGAAAGAGGAACGATGAGTAGTTATTGGATGAAGTGCGCCGGCATGGCCCTGGCTGTAGTCATTGGAAGTTCGGTCGCAGTTGCCCAGACGGCGCCAATTACCCTAAGGGTGGATCTGACAGATGCGCCGCGCAAGATCCTTCATGCAATCGAAGTGATGCCGGTTAAAGCAGGCCCGCTGACTGTCGTTTATCCGAAATGGGTTCCCGGAGAGCATGGGCCGACAGGACCGATCGAAAACATGGCCGGATTTTTTGTCACGGCAAACGGGCAGACATTGAAGTGGGAACGCGACAAGGTGGACATGTTCGCGTATCACCTAACCGTACCGCAGGGTGTCACCAAGCTTGAGATCAAGATTGATTTTCTGGCGTCCTCGTCACTGTCGGGATTTTCGTCTGGCGGTTCAACGAGTGAGAACCTTGCGCTGCTCAGCTGGAACACGCTTCTCGTCTATCCCGATGGAACGAACGCGAGCGAGGTAATGTTCACCCCTGCGATAACAACACCCGTGGGTTGGAAGTTTGGAACCGCGCTCGACAAGGATGGCGACACGGGCCAGACCACGACATTCAAGACAGTTTCGCTGGAACAGTTGATCGATTCGCCCGTGCTCGCCGGCCGATACTTCCGCGAGGTTGCGCTCGCTCCGGAGATCACGCCGAAGCACTTCGTTGATATGGCCGCCGATGGACCCGAGGAGGTGGAGCTATCCAAGGAACATATTGCGCAGTTCGACCGACTTGTGCGAGAGACCGGCGCACTCTACAAGAGCAGGCACTACGGCTCCTATCACTTCCTCGTAACCCTGAGCGACGAGGTGGCGCACTTCGGCCTAGAACACCATCAATCGAGCGATGACCGCGTAACCGCAACAACGTTTACAGACGATCGCGAGTTTGTGCTCAACGGCTTGCTGCTTCCGCATGAATTCACGCATAGCTGGAACGGCAAATACCGTCGCCCCGCAGGCCTGGCGACCAGTAACTACCAGAAACCCATGGAGGGTGATCTGCTCTGGGTCTATGAAGGATTGACCGAATATCTCGGCGATGTACTGGCGGCGCGTTGCGGCATCTGGACGCCCGACCAATACAAGCAACGCCTTTCAACGATCGCGGCAGAGTATGACAATCGTCCCGGCCGCACCTGGCGGAATGTCCAGGACACCGCCACCTCGGCACAGATCCTATACACCGCTGGCGCAGGATGGGACAACTGGAGACTCAATGTCGATTACTACGACGAGGGCGAGTTGATCTGGCTCGATGTCGACACGACGATTCGCAAGATGACCGATGGGAAGAAATCGCTGGACGATTTTGTGGCGAAGTTCCATGGCCTGGGCGGCGATACAGCGCCAAAGGTGGTGCCCTACACGTTCGAAGATGTTGTCGCGGGGCTGAATAGTGTAGTTGCAAACGACTGGGCGACCTTCCTGCGCTCGCGCGTAGATTCGAACGCGTACCAGGCGCCGCTCGGTGGGCTTGAGAATGGCGGATACAAGCTGACCTACACCGACAAGCCGAACCCATGGAGCGCAATGGCCGACGCACAGAGCGGAACCTTCGACTTCTGGTACTCGCTGGGTGTGCATGCAGGTAAGTCGGGCACAGTCTCCGATGTTCTGAAGGGCGGCGTCGCGGACAAGGGCGGCATCGGGCCTGGAATGAAGATCATTGCGGTCAACGGCAGGGCGTATACCCCGGATGTCCTGAAGGCGTCCATTCATGACGCAAAAGACTCCGGTCCGGCGGTCGAGCTTATCGTCCAAAACACCGGCTTCTACAAAATAGTGCGGCTGGACTATCACGGTGGCGAGCGCTACCCTCAACTGGAACGAGTCGCAGGCGTTCCAGACCGGCTCGATGACATCCTCAAGCCGGAGGCGAAGTAGGCCGCCTCGAACGTGCTCGCGGTGTTGAAGAACGGCGACTGAAATTTGGTGCGCTAGGGCCTCGTCGCGCATCTAAATTGGTGGTGCTATGAATGCCTAGGACGTGGCGGGACAGACCGTTCGCAATGAAAAAAGTGGAACAGCTCTGGCGGCTTGTGCGGGAGAGCCACGAGCAGCCGATGTTGGGCACTTCGCGTCCCGTGAAACTGGTCAATCGGGACGAGTTGGGAGTGACCTTCATCGGGCACTCCTCCTTCCTGTTGCAGATCGACGGCCACAACCTGTTGATCGATCCGGTCTTCTCAAAGCGGCTGGTCGTTCTGCGCAGACAACGGCGCCCGGGAGTATTGGTGGAGGAACTTCCACCAATCGATGCCGTGTTGCTGACGCATGCGCATATGGACCATCTCGACATGGCTTCGCTCCGCCGAGTCATCAGGGCAACACGGAAGCTGACGGGGCACGCTCCCGAAGTCGTGGTGCCGCGCGGCGTGGAAGACCTGGTGGAAAGACTGGGATTCTCGCAAGTTCACCGGCTTGAATGGTGGGAGTCGATCCCATTGCAGGGGCTGAAGATAACGATGACCCCCTGCAAGCACTGGGGCGCGCGGATGTTTCGCGACACACACCGCGGATACGGCGGATACGTTATCGAGGGTGCCAGGCAGTCGGTTTATCACTCAGGCGATACCGCCTACTTCGACGGATTTCGCGAGATCGGAAGACAGCTCAAGCCGGACGTGGCGCTGCTGCCCATCGGCGCTTATTTTCCTGATAGTTACCGCTCGGTGCATACAAGCCCCGAGGAAGCAGTGCGCGGATTCATCGAAGTGGGGGCCGAGCAGATGGTGCCGATGCACTATGGCACCTTTCGTCTCGGCCGCGAGCCCATGGATGAGCCATTAAAGAGGCTGGCGACTGAGGCCGCCAGGCTTGGTATTAAAGATCGAATAAAAGTTTTGGAAGAGGGCGAGACGATGCACCTTTGCCCCGCAGTTCGCATCCCATGAAATTATGGCTACTACGACGGCAGTAAATGCGAAGGCGAGCGGAACGTTTGCGATTGGCGGCGATTTGACTGTCAACCGGTTGGGCTACGGGGCGATGCGGATTACCGGCGACGGAATCTGGGGTGAGCCCAAAGATCGCGAGACCGCGAAGAAGGTCTTGCGGCGCGCGGTCGAACTCGGTGTGAACTTCATCGACACGGCAGATTCCTATGGACCTGAAGTGAGCGAACAGCTGATCGGCGAAGCGCTTGCCCCCTATGCCAAGGGCGTCGTGATTGCAACCAAGGCTGGACTTACCCGACAGGGGCCAAATCAATGGCTGCCAGTAGCCCGTCCCGAGTACCTCGTTCAGCAGGTTGAGATGAGCCTGCGCCGGCTGAGGACGGAGCGGATCGATCTGTGGCAGCTGCACCGCATCGACCCGAAGGTGCCGGTCGAGGAATCGCTCGGCGCAATTAAGAAGCTCCAGGAGCAGGGAAAAATCCGTCACGTCGGACTGAGCGAAGTGAAGCCGCATGAGATCGATCAGGCACGCAAAGTGATCGACATCGTAAGCGTCCAGAACCAATACAACATCGGCGACCGCCAGCATGAAGACGTCGTCGCCTACTGCACGAAGCACAAGCTGGCCTTCATTCCATGGTTTCCCGTAGCTGCGGGCAAGCTGGCGCGGCCAGGCGGAAAACTGGACAAAGTCGCAAAAGCGCACGGTGCCACAGTCTCTCAGCTCTCGCTGGCGTGGCTTCTGCATCACTCCCCGGTGATGCTGCCGATCCCGGGAACCTCTTCAGTTGCTCATCTCGAAGAAAATATCGCCGCCGCCGGAGTAACCTTATCCGCCGCAGAGTGGAAGGATATTGAAGACGCCGCAAAATAGTTTCCTTGAATAACGAGGACAAAAGAGACGGGCCGCTGAGATGCGGCCCTTTCTTTTGAATTAACTTCGATTCCCGGCGCAGGGACGATAGCCCCTTCACTCGGCTCAGCTGTGGCCCGTCACGTGTCCAATCGATTACGGAGGAGGCCAGGGCCTCTGCCTGATTTCCGTCGTGATGATCTGTGGACATCGCTACTTTTTTTGATGGTAAATCCAGCTCTGACCATCTACGTTCGTACACCATGGAACGACACCCTGGGTTTTGTGTTGCTCCATCGGCCAGCGCGTTCTCTTTCTAGCTGGAATCGGGTTGGAGGGATTGGGAGGAAGTGGATTGCATACTCATCATGTTTCCCGTAGAGCTTGTGGATCGGCGGCTGTCATTCTTTGTTCTATCTCTGCTCTGTTTCTTGCCGGCTGCGGCATGACGCCGTTTACTGACACCGCCCCCCAAAGCCTGAGCATCAAAGGAACAGCCTTCGGTGGCCAGCCACCGGTCAGCGGATCGACCATTACCTTGTATGCGACTGGCAGTACAGGCTACGGTTCCAACCCGTCCGGCCTGGGTTCAACGACAACCGATGCGAGCGGCAACTTTCAGATATCCAATGCGCCCAGCTGCGCCGATCCGCAACAGGTTTATATCGTCGCCACCGGCGGGAATCCTGGTCTTACCGCTGGAACGGATAACAACGCCCTCACTCTTGTGGCTGCCCTCGGCAACTGTTCGTCCGTGAGCCCAAGCACCCATGTCGTCATCAACGAGGTCACAACCATTGCCGCTGCCTACGCGCTAAGCGGCTTCGCCAGCCGAACCTCCATCAACATTGGGACGAGTTCGACGAATCCAACCGGGCTCCAGCATGCCTTTCAGAACGCGGCCAACATAGTGGACGTCAGCGCCGGTTTGCCTCGTGCCACAACACCGGAAGGAAACGGTACCGTACCGGCAAACGTGATTAACAGCCTCGCTGACATTCTTGAGTCGTGCGTCAACTCCGCCTCACGCACCAGCCCCACATGCACAACCCTCCTGTCCAACGCGCAGCCGCCTGCGGTCACCGGCATTGCAGCGCCGCAAAACACCTGGCAGGCTGCGCTGGATATGGCTCAGTACCCCGGCAATAACACCGCAAGTCTCTTTGCCACGATCCTCGCCACGCCCTCATTCCAGCCCACCATTGGCAGCACCGCGCCGAACGATCTTTCGATTGGCATCACCTACACCGCAGGCCTCGGAAACGACGGAACAACTGCAGCCGTAGCGCCTTGGGGCATCGCGGCCGATGCGAATGACAATATATGGGTCTCCGGAGCGACTAAGACTGGGCTCATCGAACTCTCCAGCACAGGTGCCCTGCTCTCGCCCAACGGCGGTTGGGGCAACTCCGCATTGCAAAACGCCAATTTCACTCATCAGGTCGCCGTCGATCGCAAGGGAAATATCTGGACGGTCGATAGTGCAGCATCCGGCGGCAATATCTACCAGTACAAGCCAGGTTCCGCCGCCACAACCGTGACAACACCCGGCACGCTCGCTCTCGCCGGAGTCGCCGTCGATGGAAGCAACAACATCTGGTACTCAACAAAATCCAGCTCCGGAACACAGATCTTCGGCCAGCTCGCCTACAACTCCGGAACAGACACCTTCGCCACGACACCCACAGTCTTCACCAGCAGCAACGTCATTGGCACCGGTGGCGTCTATGCCCTCACCGTTGACGCAGTGACAGGAAATGTCTGGGGGCCATCTCAGGGAGCAGGAATAACGAATTACTTCCTTTCTCCCTACACTGCGCCGGTCGAATCAGTCACAACAAGTGGCGCAACAAACTACGCAGCCGCAATCGACAAGAGCGGAAACACCTGGATCACCAACACGGTGACAGGCGGCAACAACAGTTCAATCTTCATGGTGACGCACGGCAACCCTTCGGGATCGCCCGTCGCATACAGCGCACCCGCAGGAACTGCCCTCGGCCTCGACGGCTTACGCTCCATCGCGATCGATGGCAACAACCGGATCTTCCTCAACGCCTACAACGCGAACACTATCGTCGAGTTCGATCCCGCCATCGGCACAACCGGCGGCAACCCGGGGACGTTTCTGCTCACCGCATCTGGCAACGGCTTCAACCCCTCCTCCAATGCAGCCACGGGCGTTATCAGCAGCGACCGTACTTCAACCATCGATGCCAGCGGAGCGCTTTGGACGGTCAATGCGAGCGGAACCCAGCCCGTTGTTCAGGTACTCGGCATCGCGGCTCCTACGGTCTCAGTTCTGGCTCTCGGTAAGTACGGCGTCCGACCCTGACCGTCAGGTCTTTGGCGAGGCAATATCGAGCGGCCTTGTGGCGTGTTCGACGACCGGATCGTCTTCCACCTTCCAGCCAGGCAGCTCCTGCGAGCCTGTAATGAGTCGCGCACCATCGCTGAAGGTCAGATACGTCCACGCCCATTGACGAAAGACTGACAAGCGATTACGGAAGCCGATGAGGAAGAAGATGTGGACGACGAGCCAGGTCATCCATGCGGGAAAACCGCTCCAGTGAGCCTTGAACGGCCATTGAATGTTGGCGACGGCAGCCTTGCGTCCGATGGTCGCCATATCGCCCTTGTCAAAGTAGCGGAACGACTCATCCTTGCCGCTGCCGTCGCTACCCAGGTCCGCGGCAATTAGGCGGCCAATGCGCTTCGCTGCGTAGCGGCCCATCTGCATGGCAGGCTGTGCGACGCCCGGCACCTGCTTGCCATCCTGCTCAACGTGCGCGAGATCACCGCAGATGAAAATCTCAGGATGACCTGGCGGATTGAGATAACCATCAACCAACACGCAGCCGCGCCGGTCCGTCTCCACCCCCAGCAACTTGCCGAGCGGAGAGGCTTGCACACCCGCGGCCCACAGCGTAACAACAGCGTCGATTCTTTCGTCGCCAACCATAACGTACCCCGGCTGCACGTCCGTTACATGAGCGCCAGTCCGATACCTCACACCAAGGGCGTTGAGTTGTTCACCCGCCTTGCGCTGAAGATCCGGGGGGTAAGCACCAAGAATATTGGGTGAGCCCTCAAGAATTAAAACCTGCGCCATCGACGGATCGATATGACGAAAATCTTTCGACATATAAAGTTTTGCAATGTCGCTGATCGCGCCCGCCAGCTCCACACCTGTAGGGCCGCCACCGATGATGACGAAGTTCAGTGCAGGATGAGTTCCCTTCTCCATCATCTCGCGCTCGGCGAGCTCAAAAGCCAGTAGAACCCTGCGGCGAATCTCCGTCGCATCCTCGACTGTCTTGAGACCCGGAGCCAGCTTGGCCCACTCATCTTTGCCAAAGTAGGAATGAGTAGAACCTGTGGCAATGACGAGGTAGTCGTATTCCAGTTCCACTCCCGTCTTCAGGTGGACCCGCTGTTCCGCAAGATCGAACCCGACCGCTTCGTCCATCAGCACGTCAATATTGGGATGGTCGCGCACCAGAGAACGGATTGGCTGTGCGATATCCGCGGGAGAGAGCACAGCGAGAGCGACCTGGTAGAGCAGAGGTTGGAAGAGGTGATAATTCTTGCGATCCACCATGGTCACATCGACCGGCAGCTTCGCCAGATTCAGAGCTGCGTTGATCCCCCCAAAGCCGCCGCCCAAAATAACGACTCGCTTACGCTCTTTGCCGCTTCGAGCTGCCGTTGCTTGCGCCATAGTTCAGGCTCCTCGGTTCAATCTCGCTGCAGGTCAATCTTTCACTCGTCCATGCTGGACGGACAAGCCTAGCTTATCCTTTCTACACTTCCCGCTACTTATTTGATGCTTCTAAGTTGATCGCGTTTCAGAAGAGAAGCCGTCACTGCATCCTCCACTTACGGCTGCTTTTCGAAGGTCAACGAGAGGAAGCCCTGTGTTCCCGTGGCCGCTGCAAAGTTGGTCGTCTCGGGCACCCCTGACAGCTGCTGCGGCGCAATGGTTACCAGGCCGTCCGCGTTAGAGGTGGCAGAGCCTTGCGACGAAGCGAGGATTGGCGCGATCGGACAGCGGCCTCGATCCAGGCAGGGTAGCTGCCAGGCGTCTACAGTCTGATAAACCTCGACGACAGCACCCGCAACCGGATGAAAGGCCGCATCTGTGACTCGAAGAACCACCGGGGTCAGGGTGCCGCTGGCGGAAACAACTTGGCCCGCCCCGCTGACCGCGACCACGCGCAGATCCGCGGGATCAACGCCCTGCGTGGTGAAGGTAGCGCATACGCTCGTCCAGGCACACCCGGACAGCAGCGCCTGCGCACCGGCGGCAAGTGGCCCAGCGGTCGCCAAAGTCTGCGCAAGTCCCGTCGCACTCACCTGGGACTGCCCAGGTGTCGCAACGACAGGACCGGAAACACTCTGCCAATCGACGAGTACGCCCGTAGTGGGAGCAATGTTGTCTGCGACGATCACCAGCGGATTCCATGCGACGGCCGCTCCCGCCGCGACATACTCCACCGGCTGCACTGCGGTTACGGTTCTAATCTGCACCACAGAAGTGAATGAGTCGGTCGCCGCGCCCTCGACAGCGGTAGCTTGCAGCGTGATCGCACCCGAAGACTCTGGTATCACGAACGTCGACGCGATACCCTGTGCGTCCGTGTGCAGAGTGTAAACTGTCGCTCCGCACGCGACAAATTGCACACTCCCGGTCGTAGCGGAAAACGTCACCGCTTCACCAACGATCGGTGTGGTTCCATCGCTGGTCACTTGCACCTCAAAGGGCACCGCCGCCTGTTGTCCAAAGACCACCGTACCCGACGGCGCAGTAAGGAGATTCAGCGCAGGTGCGGGCGCAGAATAAGTCAGGGCCTGGGTCATTACGCTCGAACCGCCGGTCGAAAGATCTTTGACCGTAACGTTGGCCACCAGCGCGGTGCTCGAACCCAACCTCTGAAGCGAGGGCACCGTCGCCACGATAGCATTTGCCGTCCAGCTAGAAACCGTAGCGGCGACGCCGTTGACGAACACGGCATTGCCAGGGCGAAACCCTATCCCAGTAATCGTAATAGTGCCCCCACTAGCGCTCACTGTGTTCGGGACCAGCGAATCGGCGTACAGAATGCGCGCCTGATAATTAAAGTCAGGTCGCCCATCACCACGCTGATCCGCGATCACTATTCGTAACTGTTTTGGTTGCGTAATCGAAGCGGCCAGCGTCGTCATGCCAGTGGCTTCCCCATTAAATGCCTCACCCGCCGCCGCTACTCCAGGCAAAGTCCCAGGCTGGTCGGTCGCATTCCATACGCCGATGACTGGCATCGCCTTCGCGGTCGTGGCAAAGCCTTGCTCATCCTCCGCTGTCACCTCCATCGTCAGCGACCGTTTCCCTTTGACGGTCAACGACGACCACGCCGTGTGGCCATATCCGCACAGAAGCCCGGACCACCAGCCCGTGGCAGCAACCGCCGCCGGCCCGGATTCCGTTCCATCTCCCCCGGTGTTGCAGGTGTTCGCCGGATTGGTCGTCGAAAGAATAAGAAAGGCGTTGGAATAGCTTCCAAAGATGCCGAAGGTCTGCGCCGTATCGGACCCGGACGGTTGCACCGAGTTCGAGGTGTAAGGTCCCACCGAGTATTGGCCCGTATACAAAGGGTTGATCGGTTCGGTTTCAAGGACAACCATCTGCCAGTCGCCCGGAAGCATAGGAATGCGCTGGAAGTTGAAGGAGCCCTCATGGTCCTGGCCTTGCATTCCCAGGCTCCCATTGAAGGACGCATCGGGACCCGTCACAGGATTGCCGTTGGACTGCCGAAAGACAGCGCCAGACACCGCCGAGGCGGTGTACCAGTCTTCAATTTGTGATGCGGCCGTGTACTGAGCCCATCGGCGCGCGACGAGGTTGACCCCTTGCATTCCCTGACCGGTAGGAAATTGCAGCTTACCCGTGAGCTGATTGGCATTCAGCTGTGAGTCCGTCTTGCCCGGCGGCGCCTGCCCCGGACCGATGTAGTAGAGCTGTGCGAGCGCCGAAAGATCGTCCGGGCGCAGCGTAAACGGTTGCGGCATGCACTGATAGGTGTACGGTCCGCAGATGATATCGATCGGATGCATCACCGGCCAGTGCATCGCCTGGTTAAATGTCGCCGGCGGACTACCGGTGAAGACATTATCGTTCGTCTGCGACCACCCTAGTCCCAGCACTCGCCCAAAGGCCCGCATCAACTGGTACTGCATCTGCATCTGCTGGGCAGGAGCAGGTCCCGTACAACGCCCGTTGAGGACAAGCACCGCATGCTGGATATAACCCGCCGGAACGATCGAATCAACACTCTCCGTCACGCCATTCTGCAGGCAGCTGGTCGGATCGCTCGCGCCGTTACCCAGCAGCAAATCGGTCACCGAGCCGTCGCTGTCGTAGATCACCGCGATCTGCTTCGCAGCGTAGTTGTTACTCTGCACATCGGCAGGAAAGATCAGCCCGGAGGGACCAAGAAACGTATTGGCTCCGCTCACATGCTCATCCAGCGAGCCCCCTTTCGCCAACACCAGGCTATCCGTCGGAACATTCCACACGCTCGCAGCCGCTGCGACCAGAGCATCCGCAGCCGCATGGTTCACGCTTGCACTCAAATTCCCCGGATCAGTGAAGTAAAGCGGCTGGTTCGTATACCAAACCACCGGCAATCCCGACGTAGTGAAGTAGGGCGGCCCCGTGACCCACCGCGGGCCACCCGCACGCAACGACGCCGTACCGGCAAACCAGCAGAAGCACACCAGCAGAGCGACCCTAAGACGACCAGCGAATCGGCAATTCGAAAAAAAATCACGGAGCGGCATGCTGCGCCTTCTGCCACGTGGTGAGCATCCCGATCACAGCATCGACCGAGGCCTGCTGCGCCGGGACCGAAGCGTCGCTGGGGCTCGCATTACCGAGCATCGGTGGAATTGGACCTGAATTGGTAACCGATCCGGATGAGCCCACGCGTGTGGTCCGCTCTTGAGCAGGAAAAAGTACCGCAGAGTCCGCCGCCTTCGCCTGGTCCCCAGACGCAGACCCAGACCCACTCTGATACGAGACCGCACGCGGCAGCCTCGCGCCCAACCAGCGAAGATCGACAAACGGCGGTTGCGCAGGAGTTGCAATGTCCGTCGGCGTCGCCAAACCCCCACCCTGACGAATCGGAATCGCCCCATCCAGTCCACTGACTGGCGAACTCATCCCCGCCGCGCCCGGCGCATGCAGCAGCATCAGCAGACGCTGCCCTACGCGGTAACGCTGACTGTCCCCCGCCCACAAACCAGCCCACTCCCGCAACACGTAGGGAATGCCAACGCTACATCCTCGGATCGCCTGGTCGACGCGAAACTCAACCTCGACCCAACCCGCTCCATTGGCATGCCGTACCGCCACCACCTGCCCCGCAAAGATGACCTCGGCCTTGTCCGAAAGCTGATGCAGAACATCGATCACGCTTTCAGGCTGCACAGTCGGCGCGACCTGACCCAGCGCCATCGGACACATCAGCAGTGCGGCGATCACAATCGCGCGCAACCCCGTAGACCCTTGCGGAATCCGGCCCATGTCACCCTCCGTCTCTCTTCTTCTTCTTCGTCAGGAAAAGAGGAGAAAAGAGCAGTGACCGGATTCCGCACACTCGCGGCCTGGCCGGGGGCTAAATCTCGGGGTAGAAGTCGAAAAATGCGTCCAAACTCATCTTCAGCTGCGCCTCAATCTGTTCCCGGCTGCCTTCGAGCACATGCATTGTCACATGGGCCTCGTTGCCGTTTTTCAGGGTAATCGGCGCCTCACCCACCGATGCGATCTCGTCCGCGGGTAACAGCCTCATTCCATAGACCAATGTTAAATTTGCCATAATCTCAATTGTTTCACTACTCGAGCCTTTGCATCCTTTTCCTCCGCCGCGCATTTACACTAATGGTGCCTATATGCCCGAAAACACGACCCGCGACACTGTCATCCTCGGCTCCGGATGCTCCGGACTTACCGCTGCCATCTACGCTGCCCGCTCTAACCTCAAGCCTCTTGTCCTCGAAGGCCACGAGCCCGGCGGACAGCTCTCCATCACCACGCTGGTAGAAAACTTTCCCGGCTGGCCCGAAGGCATCCAGGGCCCCGACCTCATCGAGAACATGAAGAAGCAGGCCGTCCGCTTCGGCGCCGAACTGCGCATGGCACACCTCGCCTCGATTGATCTCACCAAGCACCCCTTCGCGCTGAACCTCGGCCACGAGACCATCCACACCCGCACGCTCATCATCGCCTCCGGTGCCAGCGCGCGTTGGCTCAATCTCCCCTCCGAGCAGGCCCTCATCGGCCACGGCGTCAGCTCCTGCGCCACCTGCGACGGATTCTTCTCCTCCGGCAAAGAGATCGCCGTCATCGGCGGCGGCGACTCAGCAATGGAAGAGGCCCTCTTCCTCACCCGCTTCGCCACCAAAGTCACGCTCATCAACCGCACGGAAAAATTCCGCGCCTCGAAGATCATGCTCGACCGCGCCATGGCGCACCCCAACATCAAGTTCCTCACCAGCACCACCGTCGAAGAGGTTCTCGGCGTCGAAGAGAAGGACGTCAAAGGCCTGCGCCTCAAAAACACCGTCTCCGGCGAGGTCTACACTCTTCCCGTCAGCTTCATGTTTCTCGGCATCGGCCACATTCCGAACGCCATCGCCTTCAAGGGCATGATGGACCTCGACCCCGACGGCTACATCCTCACGAAGAACAACGTCTTCCCTACCCTCAACGGAGAGATCATCCCCGGCGTCTTCGCCTGCGGAGACATCCAGGACCGCCGCTACCGCCAGGCCATCACCGCCGCCGGCTCAGGCTGCATGGCCGCCCTCGAAGTAGAAAAATACCTCGAAGAGCACGGCCGCTAAACCCGTCCGCTCTTGTCGTTTCTAGTTTTTGCTGTTCTGGTTGTCATCCCCGAAGGGGATCTGCTTCTTGCGCTGTAGGGTGCTGGGTACCCCATCTTCGCAACGGTCACATCATCGCTAAGGTGGGTTGCTCGGTGATCTATATAGCAATATAACGAGATGAATCTTTTGCTGTGCGCCCTTCTTCTGCAGTTCACGACGACATTGGCTCTTGGCCAGCCTGCTCGCCAGAGTAATCCGTCCACCCTACCCCATCAGCCCCGGGCGCTGGTTCAGAGCCTCTATCAACAGGTGATGGCTCGTCACCCGCACGACACCCCGGGGGGCGCGGACATGAAGATCTTCGCACCTTATCTCAGCAAAGCTTTGCTGCACAGAATTGATTTAGCCAAGGCCTGCTCGGATGATTGGGACCGGCGGAACTCAGAGCCGCACTTGAAGGCAGAGATGGACTCCAAGTTTGGAGTCTTCTACGGTGAGCGCTGGAGCGCCGAACCACGGACCTTCAAAATTGAAAGGACACAGTCCGAGAAGGATGGCTCCTCGCGAGTGTATGTAAACCTCACGTCTGGGGGGTCTCCGGCCCGGAGGTATACCTGGCGCGTTGCAGCTGTCGTGCTGCGCGAAGACGGCCACTACCTCATCGATGATGTGATCTACATCAATGATGCTACCTACGACTACCCTGAGGACAAGCCGGCTGACCGGCGATTGTCGGAATATTTAGCCGCGGGATGCGATGGCCCTCGCTGGATTGGGTATAGCCTCCCCGATCAGCCGGCGGCCCTTATCCAGAGTCTCTATGAGCAGGTGGTGGCTCATACCCCGGGTGGTATCCCATCGGGCATTGACTGGAAGATTTTCGCGCCTTACATGAGCAAGACATTGCTCCACAGGATTGATGACTTCAATGCCTGCGTAGCTGATTGGGATCGGCGACCTCAGGACCCCAGGTATCCGGAAAAGCCACCATTCGGAATATTTGAGAGTGGAATCTTCTCGGGTGGCGACGAACTAACCGGACCGCGTAGCTTCAACGTCGAGAGAACACAAGTGGAGCAGGATGGTTCCGTTCGAGTGTACGTGAGGCTCAAGTGGTGGGACGCACCGGTCAACAAGAGAGCGGATGATCGTCGCGAGTACACGTCTGCCGGCAGACCGCTAATCTGGCAGGTCGCTCCAATCGTGGGGCGAGAGAACGGTCGCCTGGTTGTGGACGACGTTATCTTCCTGAAGGACGCAGCACTCAACCTGAATGTTGACGGGCGACTATCTCAGTCTTTGTCCCGAGGATGCGATGGCCCCCGCTGGGTAGGATATAGAAACCAGTGAGGCGGTCTAAAGCAGCATAAAGCGTGGTCATATCTGAATCTGAGGACCCCCATTTTCGCGACGGTCTCATCGTCGCCATGTGGTTTCATCCGTAGCGGTCAGGATAAAGCAGTGGGGCTTTCGCCCCACTCCTAGGCAGCGAAGCGACCTAGAGCTAAGCGACTTATTTCATTGCCTTTGCTGCGGCAGCAAAACTTTTTCTGCATTTTCTAGCCAAAAATCGTATGTCAAGTCCCAAAACTATCTAATCCTATACCAATCAACGACATAGACTTGGCGTATTAGTTACGCCCAACTCGCTATACTGGATATAGAGATCAAAACAAGGGAAGTCCCCGGAGGCAATCCGGGGCTAACTCGTTTAGATGCACGATTTTGGACGTAACTCCTTTGTTTAGACTATTTTGCAGGCTACGACATGCCGTAAATAGTTGAATAGAAGCAACTTACGCGCGGGCAATGGGGGGTACCCCTAGAACTTATGAAACATGAAGAAGGCCCCCGCCACCAGGCAGCCGAAGGCGGCAAAGTGGTTCCAGTGCAGCTTGTCGCCAAAGTAGTAGGTCGAGAAGACACCGAAGACCGCAAGCGTGATGATCTCCTGAATCACCTTCAGCTGGTCAGGCGAAAAGGTCTTCGCGCCGATCCGGTTCGCCGGCACCTGCAGGCAGTACTCAAAGAAGGCGATGCACCAGCTGACCAGTATCACCTTCCACAGCGGCACCTCACGAAACTTCAGGTGCCCGTACCACGCGAAGGTCATAAAGATGTTCGAGCCGATCAGCAGCAGTATCGTCCACATTGCAGGGTGTAGCCTCCATGGAGAAAGTCAAAGGAAAAGTCAAAAGATAAGATGCAGATAGCCCATGTCCATCGCAGACAATCTCGCCCACCTGCAGCAACAGATTACCGAAGCCTGCCATCGAGCCAACCGCCCGGTCACTGACGTAGCCCTGATGGCCGTCAGCAAAGTCCATCCCGTGGGGATGATCCTCGAGGCATACGACGCCGGTCAGCGACTCTTCGGCGAGAACCGCGTGCAGGAGTTTCAGGAGAAATCGCCGCACCTGACCGCGCTTACTGATGCGAATTTCCACCTGATCGGTCCGCTCCAGTCGAACAAGACCTCGAAAGCTGCCGAGTTGTTCGATGCCATCGACGCCGTCGACTCGCTGAAGATCGCCCAGCGATTGAACACAGCAGCAGCAGCCTTGGGAAAGAGGCTCCCGGTGCTCGTCGAGGTAAAACTGAGCGACGAAGAGTCGAAGCACGGACTCGCTCCGGACGAGTTGCCTTCCCTGCTGGCCGCGATGAACGAACTGGAATCGATCGCAGCAGTCGGCCTGATGACGGTTCCACCGTGGTCGGAGGACGCCGAAGTTGCAAGGCCCTACTTCCGCGAGCTGCGCCTGTTGCGCGACGAATCGGCAGTCCGGTTCCCTCGCGTGACGCAGCTCTCCATGGGAATGTCGAACGACTTCACCGTAGCGATCGAAGAGGGCAGCACCTGTGTCCGAGTAGGAACAGCACTCTTCGGCCGCCGCGTACCGAAAGCTGCAGAGCAATGAGCCCAGCCTTCGCGAGCGATGTCGCTGATGGATGCACACTGGCAGTGCGAGTACATCCAGGAGCACGAAAGAACGGTGTCACCGGCATCCACGTTGATGCCCTGAAGATCGCTCTAACGGCGCCACCGGTCGATGGAAAGGCAAACGAAGCGCTGATCGCTTTTCTTGCTGAAGCGCTCCGGTTGCCGCGAGCAAGGATCGCAATCGTAGCAGGCATCACGAGCCGCGCGAAGACAGTTCGCATAACCGGAAAGAGCGCGGCCGAAGTCGCAGCCGCGCTCTTCCCTCTCGAGATCTGCTGATCCGCTACTTGGTCGTCAGCTTCGCATTCGGAGCCACAGTGATGCTTTGGCCTTCCGTCGCCGTCACCTTCAGATCGGACGCGGTGACCGTTGCATAGGCGATCTGTAGTCCCTTCGTCGCCTGAATGTTGACGTTCTTCAGGACGATGTCTTTCACCGGCGATTCAGGCAGCCCAACGATCACACCAGCCCACGGACTGTTGACCGACTTCACATTCTCGATCGTGATGTTGTGGAAGAAAGGCGTAAGTCGCTGCACCGGCTCGGCTGCAACATCGCCCTCGGGCATCGCCTTCGGATAGTACTCGCTGATCAGGATCGAAGTCCGAACATCCTCCATCGTAATGTCCTTGAAGGAGATGTTGCTGACATCGGCGCCACGGTCGCGGTTAGCCTTAATACGAATGCCCTGATCAGTGCCCTTGAAGTGGATGCGCTCGGCGTGAATGTTCTGCGCTCCGCCCGCGATCTCGCTCCCGATGGAAAGTCCATGTCCATGCATGAACTCGCAGTCGGTAATGGTGATGTTCTTGCTCGGCGCGTCAGGTCCAGGAGAGTTGATGATGCCGCTCTTGATGGCGATGTTGTCGTCACCGACATCCGCGTAGACATGATCGATAACCATGTTCGAGGAGCTGAAGGGATCAATGGCATCAGTATTAGGCGAATGCTGCGGAGCCAGGATCCGGACATTACGGATGGTCATGTCGTCGGTATAGTACGGAACGACCTGCCAGCTCGGCGAGTTCTGCACCGTAATGCCTTCCATGCGGATGTGTTTGCAGTGGTCAAAGACGACGAGACGCGGCCGAAACTGTACAACTCCAACGACGCCGGCATTGTGAGTGGCACGCGCCTCCGCCCACCAGCTCTCACCGTTGCCATCGATCGTTCCTCCGCCGATGATCGAGATCTTCTCGGCATTCGTGGCGCTGACCAGCGACTGCGTTCCAGGCGCGCGGAGTTCGGTCTTCGCCGGGTAGTCCGCATGATCGGGCGAGCCCAGCAAAGTGGTGCCTTTGGAGAGGTCGAGAGTGATGTTGCTCTTGAGCACGATAGGCGCCGACAGGAATGTCCCACCGGCCAGTTTGACGGTTCCGCCTCCCGCGCTGGCACAGTCGTCGATCGCAGCCTGAATGGCCTTGGTATCCTTGGTCGCACCATCGGCCTTTGCCCCATAGGTGTGTGCATCGCAGACCTTGCCTGCTGCCATCGCGGGAATTGTGATACTCACAGCAATTGCCCCTGCCGCTAACCGAATCTTCAAGAGCTTCATCGTGTCTCCTTCAATCTGCTTCAGGGAGCATATCTGCGCCCTAGGGAATAGTACCTGTGATTGGTCGTACCACGCATCCCGTGACGCATATTAGATAAGGATTCGTTACACTTCGAGCAAGCGCACCGATGTGAGTGGACTTGTAGGACGGTCGTTGAACACCAATTTATGAGCTATCCCTCAGCCGATCCGGCAGCTTCGAAGGACGAGAGACCGACGCTGCCGGCGACCGAGCGGCCCACCGCGAATGAGCTGCGTCGCGGGTTATCGACGGTCTCGGCGCTGGGCCTGAATATCATCGATATGGTTGGCGTGGGCCCGTTTGTAACATTGCCGCTGATCGTAGGAGTGATGGGTGGACCACAGGCGATTTTGGGATGGCTCATGGGAGCGCTCCTTTCGCTATTCGATGGATTGATCTGGAGCGAGTTGGGGACGGCTTATCCGGAGGCTGGTGGCTCCTACGCTTACCTGAAATACCTGTATGGCGAGAAGACCCTTGGACGTGCGTTTTCGTTTCTGTACGCTTGGCAACTTCTGATCAGCGCGCCTCTTTCCATTGCCTCCGGTTGCATTGGATTCTCTCAGTATGTGTCGTTTTTCCTGCCGCACGCGAATCGCACTTTTGCTGCAGCTTCGCTGTTTGGGGTTCCTGTGGTCTTGAGCGGTCAGACGCTGATCGCAATGGCTGCGTGTGGAATCGCAATCGTGGTCCTGTACCGGAGCATCTTCGCGATCAATCGCATCGTGCGGTGGCTTGGTTTGGCTGTTGGGCTTACGCTGGTGCTAATCATCATCGCGGGAATTACACACTTCGATGCTCATCGCGCGTTTGATTTTCCGGCTGGGGCGTTTCATCTAAATGGGGCTTTTTTTGCGGGGCTCGGAGCGGGGATGTTGATCTCAGCGTATGACTACTGGGGCTACTACAACGTGTGTTTCCTCGGGGCGGAGGTACGGGATCCGCAGAGAACGATTCCGCGTGCTGTGCTGGGTGCGATTGGAGTCGTTGGAACGCTTTACCTGTTGATGAACGTCAGCGTGCTTGGCGTGCTGCCTTGGCAGGAGATGGCGCAGAACACCGACAGTCATGCGCGGATGTTCACGATGGCTGTGTTTATGGAACGGCTGTACGGACATACGGCCGCCGCGGTGATCGTCGTGTTGATCGCGCTGGCGGCGCTTGCTTCGGTGTTTGCGTTATTGCTGGGGTATTCGCGGATCCCGTTTGCTGCCGCGCGGGATGGTAATTTTCCAGCTTGGTTTGGTGTGCTGCATGCGAAACATCGAATTCCGATGCATTCCTTGTTAACGCTTGGAGGCATCACGCTGATGTGTTGTATCTTTCGGCTGCAGGAGGTCATCACAACATTGGTGGTTGTGCGGATCATGTTTCAGTTTCTTCTGCAGGGTACGGCGGCGTTGCTACCGAAGCATCGCCGGGAACGTAGGTTGCGCGGATTTCGGATGCCGCTTTATCCGCTGCCGGTGCTACTTGCGCTTGGCGGGTTTATCTTCATTCTGTTCTCACGACCGAACTTTTTTCGGGAGATGCGGACGGCAGGACTCATCCTGGCCGCGGGAACCGCTGTGTATGGGCTCCGCTATTTGAGGATGCAGAAGAGGACCTAGCCAGTATTACGGTCCGATTGCGTGTCTTTTGCGGCATGATATTTGGAATCTGCAGCTTACATGGCTATGAAAAACTTTCCTTTCGAACCTAACCGGAGGCGAATCCCATTGTCTAATCGGCGAATGGAAAAGGCGGAAACAGAGGCGATCCGAGATGTACTCGCTGGGAACAGGGACGCCTATCGTGTGCTGATGGATCGTCATTTCTGCTCTGTCACCCGCGTCGCCTTTCGAATTACGGGCAATGAGGCCGATGCGGAAGAGGCGGCACAAGAGGCGTTTCTCCGCGCTTATAACAAGCTACCGAGCTTTCGACAGGACTCGGCTTTCTCTACCTGGATTATGCGAATTGCAATGAACACAGCCATCAATCTCGTGGAACGACGCAACCGCGATCTCTCGTACCATGCGCCGCGGATCACAGATGAACCTGCGGCCGCCGAACACACGGTCCGAATCGCCGACAGGCAGGCCGGCCCCGAAGGCATTCTGTTGAATCGCGAAGCCACCAGTCTGCGGCAAGCAGCAATGGCAGAGCTAACACCCATGGAACGGACTGCCTTCACGTTGCGACATATGGAAGACATCCCCATGGCAGAGATCGCTGCCGCCCTAAGTATTACGAGTAACTCGGCCAAGCAGGCGGTTTTCCGCGCTGTCAGCAAGCTTCGCCGATCGCTCACCCCCGTTGCAGGAGGTCTACGATGAGACACTTCTCTGAAGAAGATCTGATCGCATATCAGCTTCATGAGAGCGCAGACGAACGTGCTGTCGCAAAACATCTGGAAAGCTGTTCGGAATGCGCCGATCTCTCGGAGTCCATCGCGGAGACGCTGCGTGTCTTTTCCGCAGACCCTGTTCCGCTTCCCAATCTAGAACATAATTGGCATCGGCTTCGCGGCAACCTCAGCGTCCTGACTCCGGAGCGACGTGGCAGCTTTGAACTTTTGCGTTGGAAATGGGCGTGGCCTTCGGTTGGATTGGCCACCGCAGCCCTGGTCCTGCTTACTGTGTTCGGGATGCGTCTCCATCGTGGCGGCGAATTGAACCACAATGTTGCCGTCAATGGCCATGGACCCCTTACGACGGAGCCAACAGACCTTGCTATCGCCAACCATCTTGACGCTGCAGAACGGCTGCTCACCGAGGTAAACAACTCCCCGGGTTCGCTAGACGATACCACGCGAGAACAGGCACACAATCTTCTACTGAAGAACGCAATCTACGCTAGCAACGCGAGAGACAGCGGCGATCTGGCCCAAGCCGCAGTACTAGAGAATTTTGGACGGGTCCTGACCACCCTCGACAACGAACCGCCAACCCCACACAGTACCTGGCGTCTCCGACTCGAGATGAACACAAGCGGACTATTGCTCGATATCAGAATCCTGCGACAAAACGACGATCATTCCCAAGGAGCTGCACAATGAAAAACCTTATTCGCACGACACTCTGCTCGACTGGCCTCGTTCTTTTCGTGGCAGCGCAGCCTCTCCGTGCGTTGACACCTGAACTATTTGTTTCGGGACCCATTCTGGTTGTGGACGATGACTCCTATACAGCGGGAACCCGGGCGATGGACGAGCATCGCTGGCCAGACGCTGTCACCGCCTTTGACAAGGTGATTAGTGAGAAGGGGGCGCGAGTTGATGCGGCTCTGTACTGGAAGGCTTATTCGCTAAACAAACTCGGGAAGACGCCGCTTGCGATCGCCACATGCGAACAGCTCCACTCCCAGTTCGGTGGCAGCACGTGGAACAAGGATTGTGATGCGATTTCGATGGACTCCGACAAAGTAAAAGTGAAAATGGACAAGGTCCATCCGTATGTTAAGGTTGCTCCTTATGGTGTCTACGTGGACGGGGGAGACAACGGAGTCCCGCGGGGATCGGATGAAGACCTGAAGATACTTGCGCTGAACTCGTTGCTAAATCGTGACCCGACTGCCGCTATTCCCTTATTGCGCGGGATCCTAAGCGGCAATCAACCGCAGAACGTGAAGAAGCATGCGTTGTTTGTGCTCGCACAGAGCAAATCGCCCGAAGCGGAAAGCATCCTGCACGACGCTGCGCTTGGGAAGCTGGATCCTCAACTTCAGGGGGAGGCGATCCGTTCGATGGCAGTGTTTCAGGGCAAGCGTGCCAACGATACGCTGGCTGAGGTCTACCGCACGACGACCGACGTCAAGATCAAGAAAACAATTATCTCCGCCATGTTCATTACACGTGATGCTCCGTTGATGGTCGAGATGGCGAAGAACGAGAAGGACCTCGAGTTGAAGCGCGCCATCGTCTCCCAGCTTGCTTTGATGAACGACAAGGCGGCCACTGACTACATGATGGAGTTGCTCAAGTAAGCCAAGTCGCCACCACAAATTAATAGCGTTACCAATCAGGATGTTCAGGAGGATATCTATGCGAGCCCTTTTGCGTGTTTTTGCAGTCGCTGCTGTTCTGTCAGAAGTGCCAACCCTCTTTGCTCAACAACCAACCGTCTCCCATGGCCAGGTCACAACCGAGGCTGCCGATCACGGACTCGGTACCGTACTCGATGGGTTGAAGCGACAGAAGGACGCTGTCTGGATAGGCTACTCTATCCCTGTTACCGGCAAGTTTTCTTCGGGATGGAACTCCAACCATATCGAATACCTGGAGGGCGATAACGGCTCGGCGGTCAATGATTCCGATGGGAATAATCAATCGTTCGATCACGCCGTGATCCTCTTACGTGTTGCGGATGGGGCGGTGATGAAGGTGCGGGTAGAGAGTCCGGATCGTGAGCTCGATGCAGGAGGGCTACGGTACGTCTGGTTGACTGGCGTCAATGCGGACGATAGTGTCCACGTATTGACTGGACTCGCTCAGCAGGGGGATGTACGGCGGCTTCGTGACAGTGCCGTGTTTGCGATCTCGGTGCATCAGACGAACGCCGCGACATCGGCGCTGATCAGCCTTGCTGGTGCGGGCAATGATCTTGCGCTGCGCGAGAAGGCGGCGTTCTGGCTTGCGAACGAGCGGAGCCATGACGGTCTTGTGGCAATCCAGAAATTTGCCCGTGAAGACAGCGATCCAAAGTTTCGCGAGAAGCTTGCTTTCGACCTCACTTTGTCGAAGGACCCTGTAGCCCTCGATGAACTGATCCGCATGGCACATGAGGACACTTCGCCGCAGGTTCGTAAACAGGCACAGTTCTGGATGGCAAGCAAAGGTGGAAAGCGTGTGACTGAGGATCTGCGTACGCTCGCGACCAATGATCCGAACGACCAGATACGAAAATCTGCGGTCTTTGCTCTATCCAGGTTGCCAAGCGACGAAGCTGCCACTCAATTGATTGCGGTTGCAGACTCGAGCAAGGACGCGGTCGTTCGCAGGCAAGCGATCTTCTGGCTTGGGCAGTCGAATGATCCGCGAGCGCTTGAATATCTGACAAAACTACTGAAGCAGTGAAGGATTGCTTGTTGTTTTTCGTCCCGAGCATCATCCGACTGCTCAATTCAACGAAGCGAACTTCGCGAAGGTTTCAACTACCTGCCGAAGTGATAAGTGATTCCTGTCGAGATACGCAGGTCGTTCTGACGGTTATTCTTGGCGTTCGGAATTCGAGTGTAGATCCAGTCGACTTCAGCAATTGTCCACCCAAATGTGCGTTTTAGCGGAGTGGTAACACCGCCACCGCCTAAAAAGCCGAAGGCATTCCGGTTTATCGTGAATTCAAAGTTCACGTCTTCCTTCGCGCCGCCGAGCATGACCTGCCCGTAGGGCGTAAAACGGCTTGAGTTTCGGCGAGTGTATCGCGGACCAAAGAGGTAGTTAAATATGGTAATGTTCTGCAGGCTGTTATCCACATTGGTGGCGTGGCCAACCATTAGATCAGCGACGCCCGCCCATCTGCCAGTTATGTTGTAGACCACGGTCCCGCTACCTCCGTACATCGAAAAGCACCCACACTGACCTGGAGGTGCATTCGCGTGGAAGTAGTTGAAGTTGGCACCGAATTCGAGCCTGGATATGTCTTCTCGAACACCGGCCATCGAAATCGCCTGAGCGTGAAGAGCCCAGGGCAATGTGAGCATAAGTACCAGGAGCGCGGCGCTACGAAGATGGATCATTTCGTCTCTCCTACTGCACGATCAGTTTTGCGGTTGCTGCGTGCTGAACTGGGCCTTCGGTGCCGGTGACCGTTAGCGTATAAGTTGTTGGGTTAAGGGTGAAATACCCACCCGCGCAACCACTAAGAGCAGCGATTGGCAGGAGCGAGCCAAGGGTGAGCACGAGAAGCAGCAACGCGCGCGGCATCTTGTGTCTCAATTTGCGCACGGCACCCAGACCAGCAAGGCCAAGCATCCCGAGCGCGGCCGGCACCTTGTTGTAGGGGGTTGGGCCGTTTTGCGGCACGCTGTTGCGCGCGCTGAGCGAGCTGCTTGTTTTGACGCTGACAACGATTTGAGTCAATCCACTACCCGCTTTGATCGTGGCCGGAGTGAACGTGTAGGTTGATCCAGCTGGGAGGCCATCGATGTCCACTGTTACATCGTTGAGGAAGGTTGTCGCACCAACGGGCGCGAGGGTGAAGTTGTAGGTGGTAGTGGCGCCTGGGAAGATATTTTGACTTGCCGGACCAGTGTTTGTATTGGTGAAGTCTTCCACAATGTTTGCAGCGGGCGCCGACGTACTTGGAGCGAAGGTACTGTCGCCTGAATAGACCGCCACAATCTGATGAGAACCAGTTAGAAGGCTGGTTGTTGCGAAGGACGCATTTGCGTTCGTGGTCAGCGTGACGACGACGCCTCCGTTTGCGCTAACCGGAGAGGTACCCAGGATTGTTGTACCTTCCATGAAGGTCACGGTTCCGGTGGCATTGGGGCTTGGAGCAGTGACGGTCGCGGTAAAGGTCACTCCCGTGTGAAGGAGCTGTGCCGGTCCGCTTACAGTGATCGTAGTTACGGTTGGGATTTTGCCGACGACCTGAGTAAGTACGGCGGAGGTTGCGGCGTTGTAGCCGGAATCGCCCGCATAGGATGCCGTGATGGGATGAGATCCGATCGCCAAGGTTGAGGTCGTGAAGGATGCGACGCCGGCGGCGTTGATAGTTCCCACACCCAGAATGGTTGTGCCATCGACGAAGGTTACTGAACCAGTTGCCCCGGCGTGGACTGTAGCCGCAAAGGTCACGGCCTGACCAGGACTCGTTGGGTTCGCCGAAGATGCCAACGTTATGGTTACAGCTTCTTTCGCCACTGTCACCTGCGTCGGCGGCGATGTGATCGTGCTGCTTGTAGCGGTATTTATCGCCGTAACGGTTATTTGATTCGTGCCAATCGGTAAGGAGAGCACGGTCAACGTGGCCTGCCCGTTGATTATCGGCGCAGTTCCCAAGAGGGTCGGACCGTCAAAGAACGAGACTGGGCCAGTTACTCCGGAAGGAATCGGCTCGGTTATCGTTACCGGGGTGTTCGGGAGAGGGTTATTCGAGGACACAATTGGAGCGACCAGAACTGGCGTCCCCTGAGTGACCGTTACGATCGTGGGCGCCGAAGTTGCTGGATTATTGTTCGCATCGCCCGAAGTGGTTGCGGTGATGGGATTGGTTCCAACTGGCAAGGATGGGACAGTGATCGTCGCAACCCCGCCGACGATGGGAGCCGTGCCAATCGGGGTCGTGCCATTGGAGAATGTGACTGTTCCCGTTACTCCAGGAGGAACTGTCTCTGTAATCGTCTCCGGCGTGTTTGCGGGCGTGTTCGGTGCTGAAACGACCGGTGGAGGTATGACGGGGGATGCTTTGTTGACTGTCTGGGTGAGAGGCGCCGAGGTAGCTGCGCTGTAGTTCGAGTCGCCACCGTAGCTTGCGGTAATGATGTGGACACCCGCGTTCAGCGTCGAGGTGGTAAGTGTCGCTGTACCGTTGACTATTGCGCCTGCACCAAGGGTCGACGGACCGTCGAGGAAGGTCACTGTTCCGGTTACACCCGCATGGACCGTTGCTGTGAAGGTCACGGACTGGCTGAACGTGGATGGATTCAGCGAAGACGTCAGTGAGACTGTTGTAGTTGCCCTGCTTACAATCTGCATGGTGGTTCCCGTCGCGGGACCATTGTTCGTGTCACCGCCATAGGTAGCGGTGATCGGGTCGGTTCCCACAGGCAAAATCGTCGTTGTGATCGTAACTGTGCCAGTTGTCGGATTCACCGGACCACTGCCCAAGGTCGTTCCGCCACTTGTTACTGTTACCGTGCCGGTTGTGCCGATGGGAAGAGTCGTTGTTATGGTGACTGGGTCGCCAGAGGTGCTGGGGCCAGAGGTAGTGACAGTGATAGGCGGCGTTGTCTTGTTGACAATCTGGGTGAGAGGCACCGAGGTGGCTGGGTTGTTGTTCGTGTCGCCGCTATAGCTTACCGTGATGGTATGGGAACCGATGATCAAGGTACTCGTTGTCAGAGTCGCCTGGCCATTGTTCAAAGTGCCTGTGCCTAAGGCAGTCGACCCATCAAAGAACGTGATCGTCCCAGTCGCACCGGCGGGCGCGGTCGCCGTAAAGGTCACGGGCTGATCCACCGTCGAAGGGTTGAGGGACGATATGACGGTCACTGTCGGGGCCGTCTTGACCACTGTTACTGAGACCGGGGGTGAGATGGCGGGGTTGTTGTTGGCATCACCAGGAGTGCTGGCTGAGATCTGGTCGGTGCCGAGCGGCAGGTTAGACACTGTAATGGTGGCGACTCCGCCAACGATCGGCGCCGTGCCTATGGGAGTCGAGCCGTTGGAGAAAGTGACTGGCCCGGAGACTCCAGGGGGGACAGTCTCAGTTATCGTCACCGGACTGCCAACGGTGGGACTATTTGTGGATACCACCGGTATCGGCAAGACTGGCGTTGCCTTATTGACTGTCTGTGAGAGAGGCGCAGAAACGGCAGAGCTATTGTTAGTGTCGCCTCCGTAGCTTGCGGTGATGGTGTGAACTCCAACGTTAAGTGTCGAGGTGGCGAAGGTGGCTGTGCCATTAGTTAAGGTTCCAGTACCCAGGGCCGCTGAACCGTCAAGGAAAGTCACCGTACCGGTCACTCCAGCAGGAACCGTTGCTATGAAGGTCACGGACTGGTTGAAGATGGATGGATTCAGCGAAGACGTCAGTGAAACGGTAGTCGTTGCCTTGCTTACGACCTGTGTGGTGGTTCCCGTCGCAGGAGTATTGTTTGCGTCGCCGCCGTAGGTTGCGGTAATCGGATCGGTGCCCACCGGGAGGGTCGACGTTGTGATCGTGACTGTGCCGGTCGTCGAATTCACCGGGCCGCTGCCCAGGGTCGTCCCGCCACTTGTGATCGTTACTGTTCCAGTGGTGCCGGGAGGCAGGGTCGTCGTGATCGTGACCGGATTACCGAAGGTGCTTGGACCGGAGGTAGTGACTGAGATGGCCGGCGTTGGCTTGTTGACTACCTGAGTCAGTGTACCGGTCGCCGAGTTGTTGTTTCCGTCGCCATTATAGGTCGCTGTGATCGGATCGCTGCCAATGGGGAGTGAGGATGTAGTTGCAGTTGCGGTTCCACCTGCCAACGTAGACGTACCTAAGGCCGTGGTGCCGCTTGTGAATGTCACTGTTCCAGTTACACCTGATGGGAGAGTCGCCGTGAAAGTAACGGACTGGCCCTCGGTAGAGGGGTTCAAGGAAGAGATCAAGGATACGCCTGGAGTTGCCTTCGTAACGACCTGGGTGGTTGTTCCTGTTGCGGGATTGTTGTTCGAGTCGCCGCCATAGGTTGCTGTGATCGGATCGCTGCCTACCGGCAAGGTCGTCGTTGTAATCGTGACTGTGCCGGTCGTCGGATTGACTGGACCGCTGCCCAGCGTCGTTCCACCACTTGTAACCGTCACGGTTCCGGTCGTACCGGGAGGAAGGGTCGTCGTGATGGTGACTGGAGCGCCAGAGGTACTAGGACCAGAAGTGGTGACCGTGATTGGCGGTGTCGTCTTATTAACTGTCTGGGTCAGCGATGCGGTGGCCGTGCTGTTATTCGAATCGCCGTTGTAGGTCGCAGTAATCGGATCACTGCCCGCAGCTAATGTAGACGTGGTTACCGTCGCTACGCCGTTCGTCACCGCTGATGTGCCAAGAACGGTAGCACCATTCATGAAGGTCACTGTGCCGGTCGTGTTTGTTGGAAGCGTGGCTGTGAAGGTCACGGATTGGCCGAACGTGGAGGGGTTGATGGAGGAGGCGAGAGTCTCTGCCGGCGAGGCCTTGGTTACAGTATGCGTCGTTGTCCCGGTAGCAGAGTTATTTGTTGCGTCTCCGTCATAGGTAGCCGTGATTAGATCTGATCCGACCGGCAGCACTGTAGTGGTGATTGTCACGGTGCCGTTGGATGAGGTGATGGTCCCACTACCAAGGGTTACTCCACCACTGGTGATCGTAATCGTTCCGGTAGGACCGTTTGGAACCGAGGCGGTAATCGTAACGGATTGGCCGAAGGTGGTAGTGCCGGGGGCGCTTACCGTTACCGTGGGAGTCGCCTTTGCAACTGTCTGAGTCACAGTCGCAACTGAAGAGTTGAAATTCGTGTCACCGTTGTAGGTCGCCGTAACCACGTCGCTGCCTAGTGGAAGCGTTGAGGTGGTTATCGTCGCAATCCCGCCGGTCACGGTTGAAGTACCCAGTGTTGTCGAACCACTGGTGAATGTCACTGTTCCGGTCACATTGCTCGGCAACGTGTCCGTAAAAGTGACGGCCGCACCTGGGAGCGACGGATTGAGTGAAGAGGTCAGAGTCGATGACGGACTCGCCTTACCTACGGTTTGAGTTACTGTTCCCACTGCCGAGTTGTAGTGTGTATCCCCACTGTAGGTCGCAGTGATGACATCGCTCGGGGGCGTCAGTGCAGTGGTCGTGACGGACACCGTACCATTGACGATGGTCCCTGAGCCGAGGGAGAGTCCACCGCTGGTGAAGGTAATTGTGCCGGTTACGCCAGAAGGAACTGACGCTGTGATCGTGACCGTACCGCCAAATGTGCTGGGCCCTGAAGTCGTCACTGTGACGGTTGGGGTCGCTTTATTGACGACCTGGAGAAGTACAGGTGACGTGCTGGAATTATATTGCGCTGTGATGTTGTGCGAGCCGACCGAGAGGCTGGAGGTCGTGAACGTCACTATCGGGCCGTTGATGACAGCGGTTCCGATGACTGTTCCATCGTCAAGGAAGTTCACCGTCCCGGTCTTACTGGACCCCAGCGTTGCGGTGAAGATAACGGACTGCTGGTAAACCGAAGGGTTGACCGATGAGGTCAACAGGATATCGGAGACGGTGTATGGAAGGAAGTTCGACGTACTGGAGTTGTAGTTAGAATCTCCTGGGAATACAGCACTCAAGGAGTCCACTCCCGTCACGAGTGCCGTTGTCGTAAGCGTCGCGACTCCGTTTGACAGGTTACCAGAGCCAAGAAACGTGGTGCCGCTGAAGAAATTAACGGGCTCGCCATTTGTGTTCGTTGTTGGCGGACCAACGACGGTGTATGGAGATAGGACCGCAGTCAACGTAACGGGCAGACCTGCCAAGTTGGCTGTGGCAGGCGACCCCGTCAAACTGAGGGACGTATCTACGGGGGCGGCCCTAAGGGGAACGGTAGTGGAGATGCTACCTACGTAGATTGAGTCGCCGGAGTAGCTGGCGTCGACGTTGTGGATACCGCTGCCCAACGGAAAGACAGCGACGTTGGTGAGAGCAGAGGCCACGGATGTCTGCTGAACCTGGCTTAGCGATACTGCAGCCCGAGGAGTGTCGGCATCGGTTCCGATCAGGTCGGCGTTGCCGTCGTTGTTGTAGTCTCCGGCATTGACGGCATAGGTGAGCGCAAAGCCGCCGATTTTTGGTTCCAGGTAGGGTTGGAAGGTCCCGTCGCCGTTCCCTTGATAGACCAGAGCGCCCGTGCTGCCTCCTGCAATAATGTCTGGAATTCCATCACCATTAACATCCGCGAGATGCGGGTCAGATGGGATGTCGGAGAGATAAGCTACCGGCGTCTGAAACGTTCCATTACCGTTTCCAAGGAGGACAAAGAGGCTGTTGCCAATGATGCCGCCGCCCGGCTCTGTGATAGTGGCCGCGATGATATCGGCCTTATCGTCAGCGTTGGTATCACCGGCGGTAAGGAACTCTCCAATCTGCGTGGCGGCGGGAGCTGCCTGCGTAGTGAAGGTGCCGTCACCATTTCCAAGAGCTACGTGTAGATCAAACAGCGTGCTCCCCGGAACGGCACTGGCGAGAGCGTAAGCAATATCGTCCTTACCGTCGTGATTGAAGTCCGCGACAACGATGCCCCGGGTGATGGTACCGGTTGAAATCGTGGCTGCAGCTTGTTTGGTAAAGGTTCCGTTACCATTTCCTTTATAGAAGATGACATTCTGCTGGGCATTATCGGTGACAGCAAAATCCAAGAGTCCGTCGCTATTGAAATCGCCCATGGCGATACTGGCCACATCGCCAGTCGGGTAAAGCACGGGATTCAAGAATGTGCCGTCGCCATTACCCACAAGGATGAGCAGGCCGCCGTTGGTACCGTCGGAACACCCAAGGGCGATATCAGTGTTACCGTCTCGGTTGTAGTCGGCGAGGACAATCTGCAACACTTTCCCGACGGTGCAGCCGGGATAATTTACTTTTGGTTTGAAAGTGCCGTCACCGTTACCTAGGAGGACAGAGATGGTCTGGCCTGCGTCCCCGGTGACCACGTCAAGATTGTTGTCTTTATTGAGATAGGCAGACGCGATCGCCGCAGACCTTTGGGTCGCACCGGGTCCCCCAATCGCAAAGGGACCGTTTTGAAGAAAGGTCGTCGCCAAGGTGGAGACGACAAGGTTTTCTGTTCCGAGCACATTATTGCCGTTGCTGGTGTCCAGAAAGGAGATGGTGCCGGTCGGCCCGGTCGTCAAGGAACCGAGCCCGTCGACGGTTCCCGTAAGGCTGTAGTTACCAACAGAACCTGCGGAGGTCAGCGATATCGTGGAGAGATAGGTCCCTGTTACCGAGTAAGTGACGGTATTCGACAGGCTGCTCGCATAGGTATTGTTCGCCCGAAATACGGCTTTGTAGCTGTGATTTCCAATCGGTCCGCTACCTAGTTTGACCGACGCAGTTGCGCCAGGAAAGGTCAGTTGCGCGATGCCCAGAGCGGAGTTGTTTTCACAGAAGATTGCCGTGGCCTCGCAAAACAGAACGATGCCAGTCGTGACGGGGGAGCCGCTTGAAGTGACAGTGGCGGTCAATGTGATTGGCGTTTTGTAAGGAACAGACGTTGCGGATATCGCCAACGTTGTTGCGGTCGGCGCGGGCGCAGCAAATGCCGCAGCCGTCATCGTTGTCACCATTGCGAAGACAACGAACGCTTTCGCACAAAATTTACCAATCGAGGACAATACCGAAGAGCAAAGTGAACTGGAGAACATGCGTGTCATAGGTTCCCTTTTGGCTCGTTACTACGGCCCGAACTTTAGTACTCACGGTAACCTTCATTCCCGAAGTGAACCTATTACACGAAAGTTGCACCGATTGAATATGTCGATTGGCCACTACCTCGCACGCATTGAAATGGGTTGCAAAAGATTTGAAGAGAAGAGGCCTCCGACCGCGACGATTGAAGGGAAGGCCGATTTCACTGCTCATATGAAAGGGGATAGAAGAGACAGTGCCCCACGCGCAACGGCGCACGTCAATGCATCGGAGCGAAGAATTTCAATCAATTCGCTCATCGCTGGAGATCAGGTGTGGTGCTTTCGTGGCAGATGAAACTTCGCGAACGCAGCGCGCGCCGAGACTAATCCGTTGCGATTTACTCCTCGACGACGGCTTTGACGAGGTTTCTTGGCCGGTCAACGTCGATGCCGCGTCTGATTGACAGCGTGTAGGCAAGGAGTTGAAGAGGCACGACCTCGAGGATAGTGGAAAGAAGGTCGTTGCTGGCTGGGATAAATAGACAGGAATCGCTGTAGCGAGGAACTTCGTCGTCGCCTTCGGTTGCAAGGGCGATAATCCGTGCTCCTTGCTCCCGCATGTCTTTCATAAGTTGCAACACTTTCGAATAGCGTAGAAACGAGTCCGGATCGTTGGCGTCAGCTGTAGCAATCATGATCAGCGGAGCATCTTTGCTGACGAGTGCGTTGGGACCGTGTTTCAGTTCACCGGCAGGATATCCCTCGGCGTTCAGATATGCGGACTCCTTGAGCTTAAGCGCACCTTCGCGGGCGATCGCATAGTGAGCACCACGACCGAGATAAAGAAGCGTAGTGGAGTGTTCGAGTTGGGGTGTGATCGCTTCAATCTGTTTGTGCCAGCTGGGCAACGCCGCTTGGATCAGAGCAGGGATCCCTCGCAGTTGGCGTCCGTGCATCTCTGCGGCTTGCTGCGTCATGCGGCCGCGGAAGCGAGCCAGGTGGAGGGCAAGCGTATAGAGCACCGCTAATTGCGTGGTGAAGCTTTTTGTTGCAGGGATGGCTCTCTCGATGCCGGCAAAGGTCGGTAGCGAAGCGCTCGCCTCGGTTGCCATGCTCGACCGAGCATTGTTGGTGATGGCAACTGTGGCAAGTCCGCGGGCCTGGGCTTCGCGAAGAGCTGCAAGGGTATCTGCCGTCTCTC
This sequence comes from Acidobacteriaceae bacterium KBS 89, assembly GCA_000381605.1. Lineage (GTDB taxonomy): Bacteria > Acidobacteriota > Terriglobia > Terriglobales > Acidobacteriaceae > Edaphobacter. The sequence goes on along the minus strand of KB906760.1, from coordinate 179,946 downwards.
CCGATTGAGAGATGACCACGACTCCTGGATTGTGCAGCGTGTGAGTCGAGCGGTAGGTGTATTCGCTGGCGTATTCGACGTCAACGGGAACACCAGCGAGGTCCTCCAACATGATTTCACCCGCCAGACCTGCATGACGGCTGGAGCCGCTGGCAGCGATGACGAGCCGATCGCGCCTACCGAGGGCATCGACTGTCGGCTGAAATGTCTCTGCTGTCGAAGGTCCTCCGGGCGCATAGTGCTCGATGGTCGCTGCGAGCGCCTGCGGCTGCTCATAGATCTCGCGCAACATAGCATGAGGGAACGTCGTGGTTTCTGCGGTAAGAGAAACTGGGTCGGTCATAGGCTGCAGCATCCGATTGCTTCTGTAAGTTGGTTCGTTATTCGTTAGCCGCGACTGCCGAGGAGGAAGCAGCGCGCCAAGTTGCAGCAACGGAACGAAAAAGCGCACTTCGTTAGCAGGATAGACCGCACCGGGCCAAGAATGAATATGTGGCATACGGTCACTCCTATTGATGTTCCGTTTACCTGTATGTACGACTATACTGAATTGCGGTTCGAAGATAGGTAAGTTTTTCGGATGACCCACCTAAATTGGGAGTCAAGGCCTTCTCGAAGATACTATTCGTCAGCCATGCTTGCTTCCGAACATGGTTAACTAGTGTTTGCGCTCACGGCGCGGAACGAGGGAGTAGCGATGATCGTCACGATAGCGGCGCGACAACTCCTTAGTGCGGACGGCGCTGTGGAGTACCCGCTGATAAGTATAGAAGACGGCTGCATCCGCTCTATCGAGGGTCTTAGCGCGACGGAGTACGAACGCGTCCCGGTGACGCATCGTTTTCCTGAGGCGACCCTGGTTCCACCCTATGTAGATATTCACATTCATGGCTGCGCGGGACACGACGTGATGGAAGCGACGCCAGACGCGCTCCGCGCGATCGGGTGTTACCTCGCAAGGCGCGGCGTAGGAGCATATTTTCCTACGACCGTCACCTCTTCCAAAGATGAGACGATGCGAGCGTTAGCCGGCCTTGCGACTGAGATTGGACGAGGCGCTCCGGATTCTGCAGCTACTCCGCTAGGGATACACCTTGAAGGGCCTTTTCTTTCGCCTTTGAAGCGGGGAGTGCATGCGGAAGCGCTTCTGGAGGCGCCATCGATTGCGCTGTTCGACCGGTTCTGGGAGGCTGCCGACGGCAAGATCCGCTTAATAACTATCGCGCCAGAGTTGCCCGGAGCATCGGAGCTGATTGCCTACGCAACTGCGCTCGGCGTGCGTTGCAGTATGGGACATAGCGATGCGAGGGTATGTGAAGCTGAAGCAGGTTGTGTGGCGGGAGCGCGATCAGCGACGCACACCTTCAATGCGATGCGCGCCATCGACCATCGCGAGCCAGGCCTGGCCGCCTTTGTACTCGACAAGCGGTCACTGTTTGCCGAGATTATCTGCGACGGCATTCACGTCGATCCCATGATGGTGAGGTTGTACTTTAGGGCGAAGGACGAAGAACACATCATTTTGGTAACGGATGGTATCAGCGCTACGGGAATGCCGGATGGAACCTACATGCTGGGCGATATTGAGGTCGAGGTCCGTGCCGGTCGTTGTACCTCAGATGGCACTTTGGCAGGCAGTGTGTTGACGATGGATCGCGCGGTGCGAAACCTGATGGAGTTCACTGGAGCAAGCCTTGGAACTGCAGTGGCCGCAGCCTCGAGCAACCCGTCGCAGCTGATGGGGATCGATGATGCGTGGGGCAGTCTACGCGTGGGCGGGGCGGCCAACATTACAGTTCTGTCCCCATCGGCGCAGGTGATGGAAACCTTCCTGAGCGGGCAGCCCACGCTCGCATAGGGACAATAGGTTGTGTCGCCAACTCCCTGCTCGATCGAAGCGTTGCTGGGGCGGCGCGATCTTTGATCCTGTTGCGCACTAAATTGACCACAACGTATAGACAACTGAACTGAAATGCGACTAAAAGTGATAGAGATCAAGACAACGTAGCAGGACTCAGATTGGACCTGGCGGTTTCAAGGCTAGTGGCAGATCCGGTAGCCGACCGACAGAAGATCTCAGGAGATAGTGTGCCGAAGTCTCAGATACAACATGCTTTAGCCGTACGTCCTTTAGACAAAAGCGGCTTCATTCCGTTGTATTACCAGATTCAGCGTGCATTGATGGAAAAGATCAACTCCGGTGAGTTGTCGACGGGAGACCCGTTGGCGTCGGAGGAGGAGTTGGCGCGGGTCTACCGGGTGAGCCGGATGACCGCTCGTCAGGCGCTGCATGGGTTGAAGACCAGCGGCTTTGCCTTCAGCCAAAAGGGGCGAGGGACGTTCGTGACTCGACCCAAGCTCGAGAAGAACATCATGCATCTGCGTGGCTTTACCGAAGACATGAAGCATCTCGGAATGGTGCCGAGTTCCAAGCTGCTGGAGCAGACGGTGGTGAACGCAACTGAAGAGCTTGCAGGAAAACTGAAGGTCGAGCCGAACGAAGTGGTAATGCGGTTGCGCCGGCTGCGACTTGCCGATGGGATTCCAATGGCGCTCGAAGAGTCGAATATTCCGCTGAGGCAATTTCCGGGGCTGGATAAGATCAGTTTCGCGAAGCAATCCCTCTACTACGTTCTTCGTGAGAGCTACGGTGTGCGTGTGGCCTGGGCGGACGAGGTGATTGAAGCGCTTCCGGCGACCCGGGAGGAGTCCGAACTGCTAACGATTCCTAAGAAGGCGAGCATTTTGTCGATTTCGCGCACCATCATGACCACAGAGGAGACGCCGATCGAGGTAGCCTGCTCGCGTTACCGCGGCGACCGCTATAAGGCTTCGATTCGGGTCCCGACAACGACTATTGAATAACTCCGGGACTCAAAGAGCTTGTAACTTCAACTTCATTCAGGTTGCGATGTCCCCGCAGAGCGAAGAAGAGGATGTAGACGTAGCAAAGCAGGATGATCGCAAAGCTGCGCTGGTAGCCGAAGGAGTCGGCCAGAAAGCCCTGGATCTCGGGAATGACAGCGCCACCTACTACCATCGTGACGAGGATTCCCGAGCCCTGGCTCGTAAACTTACCGAGTCCCGCAACTGACATGGGGAAGATGCAGGGCCACATTACCGAGTTGAAGAGGCCGCACGAGACAACGGCCCAGAGAGCTACCGAGCCGTGGCCGAAGATTGCGGCGGTGATGCACAGCGTCGCGAGGACTGAGACGAAGGTGAGGGCTTTGGGCGCGCTGATCCACTTGAGGGCGAAGAAGCCGATGAGTCGGCCGACCATTGCGCCGCCCCAGTAAAGCGAGACGTATTCGGCGGCGGCGGCGTGGCTCATCCCCCCCATCGAGGGCTGGCCCAGGAAGTTGATCATCAGGCTGCCGATCGCGACTTCCGCACCGACGTAGACGAAGATGCCAATGGCGCCGAAGCGCAGGTGCCGAAAGTTCCAGGCGCTGCCATCGCCGACAGAGTCCTTTTCCCGAGCTTCAATCAGGTCGGGCAGATGGACGAAGTGTGTGACGATGGCCATCAGGAAAGCAAGACCGGAGAGGATCATGTAAGGCGTTCGCACGGAGTAGGCGAGCTCCGCCGCGCTCGCGCTTGCCGCCACGAAGATGAAGGCTGCTCCGATCTTGGGCGCTCGCCAGCCGGCGAAGGAGTTGGCGAAGCCACAGAGGTTGAGGCGGGAGGAGGCGGTTTCGGGCGTTCCCAACGCGCCAACGTAGGGATTGATCGCGACTTGCAGGAGTGCGAGGCCACTGCCAACGACAAAGAGGGCGAAGAGGAAGAGCGAGTAGAAGATGATGACTGAGGCGGGGAGGAAGAGGAGCAGGCCAATACCCATTACAGACAAGGCGACGACGATCCCTCGCTTGTAACCGATTTTGCCGACGATCCAACCCGACGGCACCGACATGACGAAGTAGGCCCCAAAGAAGCAGAACTGCACCAATAGCGCCGTGACGTTGGTGAGATGAAAGAGATCCTTAAAATGGGGGACGAGGATATCGTTCAACGCAGTGATGAAGCCGATGCCGAAGTAGAGAGAGACCATCAGCATCAGCGGGACTGTGTATTTTTCAGCAGGCGCTTGAATCGTATTGATCGAACCTTTTCCCGCGACTCCAAGTGCCATTTCAAGACCCTCTTATGTTGTCATGATGCTAAATGTATTGACGGCCATTCTGATTTCTTCTTCAAGCGAACACCAGGCACTGCGGCTTGGACAACGGAAAGCTCTTACCCGCCTCCTTCAACTGGCCGGTTCGCGAGTCACGACTCAGCACCGCAATATTGTCCGAAGCCTGATTCGCCACGAGCAGCCAGCGCCCACTCGGGTCGAGCGCGATATGACGCGGGACCTTGCCCCCGCAGGAGACCCGGTTCAAAAGCGTCAATTTCCCATCCTTAGCCGATATCGCGAACGTGGCAATAATGTCGTCGAACCGGTCCGCCGCATAAACAAACCGTGCCTCGCGATCGATCACAATCTCCGACCCGGCAGTAGTGCCTTGAAACTCAGGAGGCCGGATCACCACCTCCTGCACCGTCTCGAGCGCGCCATGCTGGGCATCCCATCGCAACACAACCACCGACGAAGTCATCTCAGTGAGGCAATAAGCGAACCTGCCGTCCGGATGGAACTGCAAAGCCCGTGGCCCCGCCCCGGGATTCGATCTCCAAACCGCCGGGTCACTAGGAGTCAGCTTTGCCGTTGCAGCGTCGAGCCGGTAGATGTGGATCACATCGAGCCCCAGGTCATTGACCAGCAGAAACCGGTTGTCCGGCGACACAGTGACGCGGTGCGCATGCGGTCCTGCCTGCCGCTTGGGATCCGGCCCATGACCGCTGTACTGAAAGAACGAAACATCAGAACTCAACCGTCCGTCCGCACCAACCGAAAACGAAGCCGCACTACCTCCACCATAGTTCGCAGCAAATGCCGACCGCCCCGTGTCGTCAAACGCCACATGACAAGTCCCTCCACCAAGCGACGCGACCTCATTGACCTTCGTCAATCTCGCCGTCGCCCGGTCGAGAGTGTAAGTCGATACGGCGCCACTGCTCTTGCCTTCGTAGTTATCAAGCTCATTCGCGACAAGCAGTGTCTTGCCATTGGGAGCCACCGCCAGAAAGGTAGGATTATCCGCCTCAGTCGCCAACCCGCGCTGCTTCAACTCTCCCGTCGCCGCGTCGAACGAATAGGCGTAGATCCCCTTGCTGGTGGCAGCGGTCTGTGTTCCAACGAGCAGTAATCGTCCGCCACCGGCACCCTGAGCAAACGCGGCCCCGCGTCGCCCCATCATCGACATCGCCGCCGAACCAAAGATAAACCCGCGCCGTGTAATCCGCTTCAATCTCGTCTCCTCGTTCATCTCATCCACAATAGCGCGAATTACGGATAAGCTGTTTCCTAAAGCGCGCACAGCAATGTCACGCAAATAACCGCGTTAGGACTCAGCGTGTCACAAGCATCCAATACTCTTCGAAACGCGCCGCTGGAAACTATTCGCGGAGGTCTCATCGTCTCCTGCCAAGCCTCTGCAGGCGATCCTTTGGACGACCTTGATACGCTAACCCGCATCGCAACGTCAGTTCTACTTGGCGGCGCAAGCGGCCTCCGCGCCGAAGGCATCACCCGCATCGCCGCCTTTCGCAGGATCACGCAACTCCCCATCATCGGCATCGTCAAAACCTACGACGGAAACGGTGACGTCTACATCACTCCCGATTTCCAATCCGCCAGCGCTGTCAGCGAAGCTGGAGCAGACATCATTGCTCTCGATTGCACCGCTCGCCGGCTCACCGCTGCCGAGCCCTGGCCCGCGCTGATCCACCGCATCCATACTGAGCTCAACCGGCCAGTCCTCGCCGATATCGCAACCCTCGAAGACGCTCTCGCGGCCGAACACGCAGGAGCCGATGCTATCGCTACGACCCTCTACGGCTACACCACTGAGACCGCTAACCAGCGCACCGTCTCATGGCCACTTGTCCAATCCATGCTGGCAAACTTGACCATCCCGGTGCTGGTCGAAGGCCACATCACACATCCCGACGAAGTACGTATGGCCCTGCAGCTGGGTGCGACCGCCGTGGTCGTCGGATCCGCCATAACCCGTCCCGAAACAATAACCGCCCGATTCCTACAAGCCATAGGAGGGGTCCCGAAACAATGATTCTCGCCTAGTGTGCCTTCTTCTATATGGCGTAAAGTGCGATTTCCTGGAGGGTACCCCCCTTGCCCGCGTGTAAGTTATTTTTATTCAACGATTTACGGCATGGCGTTGTCTGCAAAATATTCTTAACAAATGGGTTACGTCCAAAATATTGCCAGATAAGGACTTAGTTGGTTTAAATGCGATGGCCCCGGCGATTTGTCGGGGCCTCTCCTAATCTCTATATCCAGTATAGCGGGTTGAGTCTAACTAATACGCCAACTCTATTTCATTTTGTTTGTGGGAGTTAGGCGGTTTTGGGGCTTGACATGCGATTTTTGGGCTAAAAACGCAGAAAAATATCCCCGCTATTGCGAAGTTCGTCGGGGTTTGGTCTAGCTATATATTCGCATATGCTAATGTTTAGATATGCAAGAGTCCTTGCGACAGTTCAAGGCCGACATCTTTCAGGCTCTGGCCCATCCCACCCGGATCGCCATCCTGGAGTTTCTTCGAGATGGAGAGCTTTCCGCCGGCGCGTTGATCGAGAAGCTTGGGATGGAGCAGGCGAATGTGTCTCAGCACCTTGCGGTCTTGCGGACGAAGCAGCTTGTCTTGAACCGCAAGGTTGGCAATCAGGTGTTCTACTCGGTCCGCGATCCCATCATCATTGAAGTCCTCAATTTGATGCGCACCTATTTTCATGCCCACCTCAAAGAAGCCCTAGAGATGCTGGGGGAGATGGAGAAGCCTGAGGAGGCGGTTCGTTGAGGTTTTCGAACCAGTGGGTGCCTCGCTCGATTGGATGTCTGCGCGGGTACACCGTCGGCCAATTCACACAGGACCTGATCGCAGGCGTGACAGTCGGACTGGTTGCGCTTCCACTGGCGATGGCCTTTGCGATCGCCTCGGGCGTGTCGCCGCAAGCCGGCCTTTATACCGCGGTGGTGGCCGGGTTCTTGATTTCGGCGCTGGGTGGATCGCGGACTCAGATTGGCGGGCCTACGGGCGCCTTCGTCGTCATCGTTGCGGGTATCGTTCTGAGGTTCGGCTTGTCTGGCCTGGCGCTGGTCGGAATCATGGCCGGTGTTTTGCTGCTCATCATGGGCTTCACCGGCCTGGGTGCGGCGGTCAAGTACATTCCGCGCCCGGTGATCATTGGATTTACCAACGGCATTGCACTCCTGATTGCATCGACCCAGATCAAGGATTTTCTGGGGCTCAGTACGCCGTCGGTACCCAGCGAATTTGTGCCTCGGATGAAGATGCTGGTTCACTATGGCGGAAGCATGCGGTGGCAGACCGTCGTTGTAGCGGCAAGTTCGCTCGCAATCATTTTGTTTTGGCCGCGATTGACCAAGAGGATTCCCGGCTCTATCGTCGCGCTACTGACAGCGACCGCGGTTACCGCTTTCTTCCATCTACCCATTGAGACGATTGGCAGCAAGTTCGGCGGCATACCGCAGGGCTTTCCGCATTTTGCATTGCCTGATTTTCAGGCTGCGCATATTCTCCCGCTGCTTCCGTCTGCCTTCACCGTCGCCTTTCTCGCCGCGGTTGAGAGCTTGCTCTCCGCGGTCGTTGCCGATGGAATGAGCGGAGATCACCACAACTCGAATATTGAGCTCGTCGCTCAGGGAGTTGCGAATATCGCTTCTCCACTCTTTGGAGGTATCCCCGCAACAGGAGCGATTGCGCGCACGGCGACGAACATTCGTTCTGGGGCGCTTACGCCGATGGCAGGCATGATCCACGCCCTTACACTGCTTGCCATTCTCTTAGTTGCTGCGCCCCTGGCGCGATTTGTTCCGCTTGCTGCGCTAGCAGCGGTGCTGTTTGTTGTGGCCTACAACATGGGAGAGTGGCGTGAGATCGGCACGATCCTTCGTTTGTCGAAGGCCGATATTGCTGTCTGGATCACGACCTTCGCTTTGACGGTGCTGGCTGATTTGAATGTGGCTGTGGGTGTGGGCATGGCTCTGGCTGCACTGCTCTATATCAACCGCGTCGCTGAGACTACGACGGTGGAACCCGTGACTGCGGAGTATCTGGAGGATGGGCAGGCGCATATTCTGCAGGGCAAGAAGATTCCTTCGGGCGTCACCATTCTCCGCATTCATGGGCCATTCCTGTTTGGCACAACGGAGAAGCTGGTTGAGACGACCAAGGACCTGAACCGGCTTGGCGAGGTCGTTATCTTGCGGCTTCGTAACATGACCGCTCTCGATGCGACAGGGATTCATGCGCTGGAGAAGTTTTCTGAGCGGCTGCATCAATCGGGGAAGACGCTTCTGTTGTGTGGTGCGAGAGACCAGCCGTCACAGCTCATAGCGGGCTCCGACTTTTTGAAGAAGGTGGGGCCAGAGAATGTGCTGCCCAATGTTCAGGCGGCGTTGGCTCGCGCGAATGAGATTCAAGGAGACTTTGGCGGAGTGGGCCGGGAGCTGGCGCTTGAGATGGAGCGTCTGCCTCTCTAACGTCTCCGGGACGCGGTGGAATCCGCAGCTTGGGTTTCGCCTGCCTCGATCTTGTTTTGTGTGCCATTGGCTGCCGTTGTGGGCTAACATGGGAGCTCGTCGGAACACTCCCCCGTTGCACTCGCACGACGGCCCCTCAATCCTCAACAATCCAAGCGTTTTCTTAAGGAGACATATGGCTTTCGATCTCGGTCAGACGAGTCCGTTTCCACCTGCAAGCTGTTCGCACAAGGGCAAGACCCACATGGTCTTTGTAGCCAACAACAGCTCCAATGAATTGCTCCACGCGGACGCTCGTGATGGCCGCAATTTCATACGGCGGAACAATCTTGGGCAATCTACGAAGTTTGCGCCAGCGATTACCAGTAATGGAACGACGTTGCGGGTCATCTTCGTGGCCAACAATAACGCAAACGAAATTCTCCAGTGCGTCTACGACGACGTCCACGACACCTGGGGACCGAACCAACTGATCGGCGAACAAACGCATGCCGCTCCAACTCTCGGCCGAACGCCAACCAACGGGTTGCAGCTGTACTTCGTGGCGAACAATAACACGAACACTCTTCTGATGAAGCAAATCCCAGAAAATTAGGGCCTGCCGAGGACGCTCCCACAGGCGAGGGACAGCCAACTGCAAATGCAATGCGGCGGTCCTCGCTTCGCTCGGGATGACAAGATTTTGCGGCTATGCAGGGAGTGCGAGGATGGCTCCCCAGTTGAAGCCTGCGCCGAAGGCGGCGAGGACGATCGGGGTGGTGGGCAGGTTGGGGTTTGCGGCACGCCATTCGGAGGCGGCGATGAGCAACGACGCAGAGGATGTGTTGCCGTAGCGGTCGATGTTGCGGAAGAAGAGGTCTTCGGAGACCTGCAGCGCGGTGGCAACCTTGCGGATGAGATTTATGTTGGCCTGATGCATGAGGTAGACGCTGATGTCGGCCGGCTTGAGATTGTTCTTTGTCAGAAGGTCTTCGATGGAGCGGGGGATCTTCCGGGAGGCTTGGATGATGACATCGAGGCCCTTCATCTGGATGGAGCCGCCATGCTGGAGCTGGAGGGCGTCGGCGTAGTTGCCGTCGGTGAAGAGAGCAGTATCTGCGATGCGGGCGAAACCTTCGTTCGGGCTAACGATGCATGCGCCTGCGCCGTCGCCGAAGAGGATGGCAGTGTCGGGGTCGGTGTCGGAGATGCGGCGGGACATGATCTCGGATGCGACGACGAGGACGTTGCCGTAGCGAGGGGCGAGGTCGGCGGCGAAGGCGATGCCGATGAGAGACCCGGCACTGGCGACGGGGATGTCGATGGCAGGCGTTGCGGTGAGGCCGAGTTTTGCGGCGAGGACGGAGGCTGGGCCCGGGAAGATGCGCTCTGCGGAGCCGCTGGAGAAGAGGATGAGGCCTATGTCCTGCGCGGTAAGGCCGGCGTTCTCGAGGCAGACGTTGGTGGCCGCCAGGCCGAGGTCGGCGACGGAGACTTCGTCGGAGGCATAGCGGCGTTCGAGGATGCCTGAGGTCTTCTCGATGGAGGCGGCTGCTCTGCCGGTACGTTTTTCGAGCGCGTCGTTGCTTACGCTCAATGGCGGAAGACGGTAGCCGAACGCGCGCAGGAACGACATTAGTTCTTCCGGCCGTCCAGGTAAGCTTCGATCTTGGTGACGGTGTCGAATCGCTCGGGGACGAGGTCGGCGTCGGGAATTTTGACGTCGAACTCCTTCTCCAGGCCGGTGACGAGATCGGGGAGAGTGAAGGAGTCGAGGGTGCCGGAGTCGAAGAGGGACTCGTCAGGCGCGGGGTCGTTGGGAATGTCGGCGACTGCGTGGATGACTTTGAGGATGCCTTGCTGCCTGCTCATGGTGTGCCTGCCTGTACGCAGTACGTAACCGTCTGCGTAGCATTTGACTGTGTAAGATTTATTTCGTTTCGCCCTCGGCGCGCGTGAGAGGCAACTGGTAGCTGTCGTACTGCTGAACTATGTCGGAGAAGAGAGCGCTGGCGAGTTCGGTGTAGCCTTCGCCGGTGAAGTGGGTGTGATCGGGCTGGGCCCAGCTGATGGTGACCCAGTCACGCATAGAGCCGAGACCGCCCATACGGGAACGCTGGTCCCAGTAGGCGCAGTTCATTTTGCGGCAGACGCTGCGCTGGGCTTCGACGATGCGGTCGACACCGGTGAAGGGCTTCCATGCACGGCGACCGGCGCGCATGGCGCGATCGGGAGGGCCGACGACGAGGATGGATGCGTTGGGCGCGAGCCGACGGCAGCGCTCGATGATGCGCTGGAACATGGCGGCGTAACCCTCTTCTGTCCAGTTGCGATCTCCGGCCTCGTTGGTTCCGTAGGAGAGGACGATGAGAGCGGGGTTGACGGCTGCCAGCAAAGGTTGCTGCAGGGTTTCGTTCCAACGGAGGAAGAGAGAGGCTTCGGCGCCGTTGATGCCGGCGGCTTCGTAGGTTACGCCTGCGTTGTTTTCTGTGGAGAGGCCAAGGAGGCGGACGGGGGCCTGCTCGGTGGTGAGGACTTCAAAGTGATGCTGGCCGGGTTCGACGGGCGAACCAAACTGGGCGGCCGCGTCTGGCGCGGTGGGGTCGGCCTTGGCGGTGGAGACGGTGGCGATGAGGTTGTCGTTGTCGCGAATCTCGAAGGAGCCGCCATTGGGCTGGATGAGGTACTGAACTTGAAGGGATGTAGCGTCGGCGTCGAGGGAGACCCAGTTCCCCGCTGCTTCGGTGCTGAGACTCACGCCGCCCATGCCGACCATGGCGTCGCCGATGTCGTTGAGATGGGTGCCAATCACAGTCCAGCCTGTGGACTGGGCTCGTTTTGTACCGCGGATGTGGTATCCGGCGAAGGGGTAGCCGGCAAAGCTGAAGCCGGCGCCGCCGTCACCGAATTTTCCCTGGAAGAGAGTGCGGAGGGCGCCGGTGAAGACGTCGGCTGCGGTGTGTGAGTCGCCGAACTGGATGACGCGGACGAGCTGGGCTTTGGGGTCGGCCTCAAGCTGGTGGAGCTGGTCAAAGAAGGGACGCAGGGCTCGGGGGTTTTCGATACCGACTTTGGTGCTGGCGAGCGAACGCATGACGCGGTCGGTGATCACTTCGCGGCTGGCGACTGCGGCTGGCGCCTTGGTGCGAAGAGAGATCGTTTTCGTGGTGGCGGTGGGTGTCGTGCCGGTTGTTGTTGCAGATTTCGTTGACGTGGACTTTGCTGAGGAAGATTTTGAGGAGTATTTCGACTTGCGGGTCTTTTTCGTTTTGTATGGCTTCGCTGCAGGGGCGCGCTTGATGGTGCCATCGGGGTTTGTGAGGGGCTTCGTCGTTTTGGTTGTCTTGGTTGTTGCTTCCATTGCGTACGACGCCATGCCGGTTGAGACGGCGAGGGTGAGGAGGAATACCGAGATGCGTCGGAGCAACATTTATTGCACCCCCAGGAGCTTGGCAGGCTGGGTGGAGGTCTCGGAGATGACCGGCGGGACAGGTTTGGTATGAGCCGGATGATTTTGCATGTACCGTTCGTAGCCTATCAGGAGTTGGCTGGTGAGCAGTTGCGCAACTATGTGCGCGCCCTGGGGAGAGGGATGGATGAGGTCGGCGCCGACGAGAGGAGGATGGCGATCGTACCAGTTGGCCATGGTGCCGGGACCTCCCATGGCCTGGTAGGTGTTGAAGAAACCGCAGCCGGTTTGTTCGGCGACGCGCTGCTGGATGGCGACGATCTCGGGGATGGCGCGCATGGTGGTGATGGCGTCGCCGCTGGTGCGTTCGCCGCGATCCATGGGACTCATGATGAGAATGGAGGCGTCGGGGAGAGCCGCGCGGACGCGGCCGATGGCCCGGATGAGCTCGCCGCCGTACTGCTTTTCGACGTAGGAGGGGAAGCCACTTTCGTTGGTGCCGTAGTTGATGACGACGAGGTCGGGATTGCGGTGTTCGAGGGCGACGGAGAAAGCCTGGGGGTTGAAGGCACGGGACATCACGGTGGTGGAGGCTCCGTTGAGACCGATGCTGTCGTACGTCAGGCCGCGGGCGTCGCGAGAAAGGACTACACCGAAAACCTGGACGGGGTTGCCGGAGACGCGGAGTTGGACCTGCCTGGTGCCAGGGGGGAGTTGGATTGATGCGGATGCGTCCTTTTTTGTGTCGCCTGCGGTGTTGACTGTGCCCATGGGTCTGCCGTCGGCAGTGACGTCAATGCTGCCGCCGCCAGGCTCCTCCAGATATTGAACTTCGATGGAGGTGGAATCGTGTGCGGTGAGACGGATGGTCGTGGTTGCGCCGACAGGGCCCGTGAAGATAGCGCCACCAAGGCCGTAGTTGGCTTCGCGCATGGAGTTGACTGCGGTGTCGATCTTCCAGTCTGTGCCGGAGACGTCGACGCCATGATGACCGTACCAGGCCCAGGGCTTGGCGATGAGGATAAAGCCGGGGCCAGCGTTGCCGAAGCGCTCCTGAAGGATGTCGCGGGCGTCGCCGGTGATGAGGTCCGCGGTGGTGGGGGAGTCTCCGTAGTGGACGATACGGACGATGCGGCGGGACTGACCGGTCTTGAGGTCGCGGAGCGCAGCGTAGAAGTGGTCGAGAGCGCCGTTGCCGTCGAAGAGAAATTGAGTTTCGAGGGTGGAGTTTGCGGCAGCCTTGAGGCCGTGGGCCATGGGATCCGGAATAGCGAGGGCGGCGGGGGTGGGAGGCAGAGGAATTTTAACGATGGGAAAGAGCGACGCGCGACCGGAGGGGAAGTCGGTGATGGGACGGAGGGTGGAGAGGCCCATGCCTTTGGCGTTGCTTATGCCGTAATGGACCGCGAGCAGGATCGCCGCGAAGGTCGCGATGGCCAGGAGGGTTTGTTTAGGGAAGGTCGGCATCGCTAGAAGTTGCTGTAGACAAAGGAGGTTGAACCGCGGCCGGAGAGGAGTTCAATGAGGAGAACGACCGAGGCGAGACCTGCCCCTTGAACGACGAAGGGCGCGCGGCCGAAGATTTCGACGGTACGATCGAACCATTTGGGCGGTATGGCGTGGAGAGCGACTCCGGCAAGCATCACCCCGACCATGGGGAGACTGATGTTTTCTACGGACAAGGTCATGGAGCCGAAGCGGCCGAGGATGGCCAAGGCCGTTGCGACGTCGGGCGAGCGGAAGAAGATCCAGGTGAGGCAGACGAAGTTGAAGGTGACGAAGATGCTGAAGTACCGTCCCCACGGGGTCGGGGTGGGTTTGCCCTGTATTTTCTGACGCAGGGTCTGGAAGGTGCGGAGGGTGGTTAGGCCGACTCCATGGAGAAGTCCCCAGAGGACGAAGGGCCATCCGATGCCGTGCCAGAGACCCCCGAGGAAGAAGACGATGATGGGGTAGACGTAGCCGGCTCCCTTCCATCGGGCGGCGTTGGGGAGGGAGAAGTAGAGGTAATCACGCAGCCAGTTGGAGAAGGTAATGTGCCAGCGACGCCAGAAGTCGGCGAGGTTGAGGGAGCGGTAGGGGCGGTTGAAGTTGTCGGGGAGGGTGAGGCCCAAGAGCTGGCTGATGCCCATGGCGATATCGGTGTAGCCTGAGAAGTCGAAGTAGATCTGGAGGGCGTAGGCATAGACGCCGATGAGGACCTCGGCCCCGCTGTAGAGGGTGGGGGTGTCGAAGATTCGGTTGGCGACATTGTTGGAGAGAAAGTCAGCGATGAGAAGTTTCTTGATGAGGCCGGAGGAGATGAGGAGGAAGGCGCGGCCACCCTGGGTTGGGGTGAGGTCGAAGGGCTGCTGGAGCTGCTTGATAAGGTCGGAGATGCGATTGATTGGACCGGCTACGATGACGGTAAAGAGCGAGGCCGAGGTGAGATGGGTGAGATAACTGCGGGTCCCCGGGCGCGTACCACGATAGACATCAATGGTGTAAGTCATTGATTGGAAACAGTAAAACGACAGGCTAAGAGGAAAAACCCAGCGGTAGAGTTCACCGACTGCGATGGGGGTGAACTTGGTGGCGGCCAGGAGGCCGACATTTAATATGACGCTTATCGAGACAAGGGCAAGACGAGGAGTGGATCGCTCGCGGGGAAGGCGCTGGAGTTCGAAGCCGACGAGGAAGTCGATGGTGGCCGCAGTCAAAAGCAGCACGGGGTAGAACCAGGCCAGCCTGGCAAGGAAAAAACCATTTGCAATCAATAGGATATAGAGCCGTGCGTACTTCCAGCGATAGCACGCCCAGCATAGGGTGATCACTATTGCCGCAAAAGCGAAGTAGGCCGGGCTCAAGGGAGACATGGGTGTTGCTCCATCCAGATCGGAAATAGGGGTCGGAGAGGATCTTGCGGGCTTCCGGGCCGATCAATTCAGATAAGACGATTGTCGGCTGGGAAAGGCCACTGTTGGGAAGATTCGGACTTCCCTTTTTCCAAGCTCATCGTTACATGAGGCCGCGCGGCCTACCGAACGAAATTTAAAAACTAAAATCGCGTACCGTCGAGATTAACGGATCAGTTGTATAGAGTTTTTAACTCCTTTGTAACGTGGAGTTGGCGGGAACCGCATTTTTTTTGGGCAATTTTCGGTCTTTCAGGCAACCCTAAAAACCGTTGACAAGATGGCTGGGCTATGGTGAACCGAGCCCATTTTAATGCTTGAAAAAGTCGTATATATGCCTTGAATTTCTTATACTTAAGGGATGGATACGAGACCCGGAACCGAACGTACGGTATCACTGACAGGGAGGTCCAAAACCGCTGTAACTCTGGCGGCGCTGGTAGTCCTGTTGGCCTTCGCGACGGACACCGCTACTCAGGCATCCGCGCGTGCGACTGATCCGACCATGATGTCGAACGATGTTTCCCCGGCCGAGATCGTCACGACCGTGCCCGCACCCAAGACCACGGTCCTAACTCGAATCAAAAGCGGTATGGCAAGCTGGTATGGCTCGGTACTTCAGGGCCACCGGACGGCCAGCGGCCGACGATTCGATATGAACGAGTTGACTGCAGCCCACCGGACTCTGCCGTTTGGCAGCCGGGTGAAGGTGACGGACCTGCGGAACCATCGATCCGTCGTTGTCACGATAACCGACCGGGGAGTTCTGTTCCCGGAACGGGTAATCGACCTGTCGTGGGCCGCAGCGAAAGAGCTGCAGATGGTCAAGATGGGCGTCGACCCGGTTCGGCTTGAGCTAATTACCGAACGGAGCTAGCCACCAAAGCAAAGGCATCTACACCGCGGCGGGCAAAGAGCGCCCGGAGAAGACCCCGTGCGTTTGCCGTGGGGTATGTGGATTGTCGCCGCCTCGTGCGGAGATAGTATGGCGGTATGCCAGTTGATGCGAAGTTACAGGTGATTCTCGATGCAGGTAAGGCGCTGGGACGGAAGCCGGTGGAGTTGCAGACTCCGGCGGAAGCGCGGGCGGAGCGAGCGGAGATGGTGGCGCAGTTTGTGCCGATGCCGGAGTATGCCGATGTGCGGGTAGAGGATCGGACGATCCTTGATTCTGACGGGACCCTGGTTGCTGACGGGGCGGGCGGACGACAGATTGCTGTTCGGATTTATCGACCGGCCACAGAGGATGGGTCATTGCCCGTGGTGGTGTTTTTTCACGGGGGCGGGTGGGTGGTCTGCACGTTGGAGACGCACGATCCTTACTGCAGGGCTCTGGCGACAGAGGCAGGTGTGACGGTGGTGTCGGTAGATTACCGGCTGGCTCCGGAGCATAAGTTTCCGGCAGGGCTGGAGGATTGCCTCGCTGCGACGGAGTGGGTTCTGGCGCATGGGCGGGAGTTGGGGGCTTCACGAGTGTTTGTTGCGGGGGATAGCGCTGGGGGGACGATGGCGGCGGTGGTGGCTTTGCTGCTCCGGGACAAGGGAGCGACCGGGTTGGCGGGACAGATTCTGCTGTATCCGGTGACCGCGCACTATGATCAGCCGACTGCTTCATATCTTGAGATGGCCGAGGGGTATGGGCTGACGCGGAAGGGGATGATTTGGTTCTGGGATCATTATCTGAAGGACAAGAGCGAGGCTGCGGACTTTCGCGCGGCTCCGCTGTGTGCTGCGTCGCTGCGTGGATTGCCGAGGGCGTTTGTCGTGACTGCGGAGTACGACGTATTGCGGGATGAGGGGCAGGCTTATGCGCGGGGGTTGCAGGAAGCCGGGGTTGAGGTGACGCAGGTGTTTGCGGAGGGGATGAACCATGGGTTCGCGTGCTCGATGAATGAGTTTCCGCTTCTGCCGCAGGCGAAAGATCTGCTGCGGAGGGTGGCGACGTGGATTGCTGCGGGATGAGAGGGCTGTTGGGCTAGCTGGATTTCTTTGGGGTCCACTTCTTGCGGGTCGGGGTGGCGGGTTCGTCGGGGGACACGGGCGGTGGGGTGGCGGGAGTTTCGGGCTGTACCGCTGCGATCGGCTGTGGTTCCGCAGGCGTGAGGGATGGAGTGGATTTTGGCTGCCACTTTTTGCGCTCGGGGGCTGGCTGTGTCTCGGTTGCTGGAGGCTGGGGATTTGCGGGTGCGGTGGGTTGCTCTTCGGGCTGAGGTGGAAGCACCGAAGTTGAGGGGGTGGCTTTGGGTTGCCACTTCTTTCTTTCGGGCATGGGTGCAGTGGGGGACGGGGTTACGGGAATTTCGACGGGTGGGGGTGCGGCTGGGGCTGGACTGACAGACTCGGCGGGTGGCGCTCCGATGATCGGAGTTGGAGGGGGTTCTTTCTGCGTGGTCGGCGTGGCGAGGCCCTTGCTGCGGCGGACACCGTCGAGGAGTAGTTCGGCGACGTCTTTGATGGCGATGTCTTCGGAGCCAGCTTTGCTGGGAGTGCTGCCGAGCATGCTCTTACAGAAAGGGCAGCCAACGGCGAGGATTTTTTCTCCGGTGGCTGGGGCCAGGGTATGTTGAATTTCGCGAAAGCGGTTGTCGGAGATGCGCTCGTCGCCGGGTTCCTCTTCCTTCCAGAACTGGGCTCCGCCGGCACCGCAGCAGAAGGAATTTTCGCGGTTGCGGGGGAGCTCGGGGGTGGAGTTGCCGAGGATGTTGAGGAGATTGCGAGGGGCGTCGTAGACGCCGTTGTGGCGGCCGAGGTAGCAGGGATCGTGGTAGGTGATGGTCGCTTGGCTGGGAGTGGGTGTGAGTTTTTTGTTGGCGATGAGGGTTTCGAGGTACTCGGTGTGGTGCATGACCCTGTAGTCGCCGCCGATTTGCTTGTACTCGTGGCCGATGGAGTTCATGCAGTGGGGGCAGCTCGCAACGATGAGTTTGGGCTGGACGGTGTTGAGGGTCTCGACGTTCTTGTCGGCGAGCTGGCGATAGAGATATTCGTTGCCGGCACGGCGGGCGCTGTCTCCGGTGCAGCATTCTTTTTTTCCGAGGACCGCGAAGTTGACCTCGGCGTGGTTGAGCAGTTCGACGAAGGCGCGGGCTGTCTTCTGGGCCTGGGGGTCGTAGCTTGCGGCGCAGCCTACCCAGTAGAGGATGTCGGGAGTGGGGTTTTCGTCGGTGGTTTTGACGGCGAGGCCTTCGGCCCAGGCGAGGCGCTGCTCGTGGTTGATGCCCCATGGATTCTGGGCGCGCTCCATGCCGCGGAAGGCGGTTTGGAGTTGCGAGGGGAACTCCCCTTCGATCATGACCTGGTTGCGGCGGATGTCGATGATGTCGAGCATCTGCTCGTTCTGCGTGGGGCAGACCTCCATGCAGGCGCCGCAGGTGGTGCAGGCCCAGGCTGCTTCCGGGGTGAGCGCGAATTTCAGGAGCCGGTTCGGGCTTAGCGTTCCCTTTTCGAAGGGCGCGGGTGAAAGAGCGAATGGGTTTTGCTGGGTGGCGAGGTCGTTGAGCTCCATGCGCTTGTTAATTTCAAGCGCGGCGGGCGAGAGGGACTTGCCCGTGGCGGTAGCGGGGCAGACGTCCTGGCACCGGTTGCACTGGATGCATGCGTAGGCGTCGAGGAGTCGGGGCCAGGCGAGGTCTTCGAGTTTGCTTGCGCCGATGGTTTTTGTTTCGGCTTCGTTCTCGGTCTCCGCTTCGAGGTTAAGGGTTACAGCGGGGAGAACTCCAGAGGTTGTTTCACGTGCGACGAAGTATTTGGCCGGTGCGCCGAAGATGTGGACGTGCTTGGTGTAGGGGAAGTAGGCGAGGAAGGCGAGGACGCTTCCGAGTGCTCCCCAGAAGCCGAACATACGGAAGGCTTCTGCGTTCGTGGGGGTGAAGAGATGCGAGAGTGTCGTGGCGAATGGTTGGAGGGAGTCTGGGCCTTCTGCGGCAATCTTTGCTCCGGCTCCGATGGCGCGGCTGCCGACGTGGAAGAGGATGAAGGCGGAGACGATGAGGGAGTCGCGAGTGATCTTGGATTGCTGAACGTCCTTGTGGAGGAGGGTTCGTGCATTGAAGCGGAAGTCGCGACGGCTGGGGAGAGCGATGCGGCGGATGACGAGCGCGACGACGCCGAGGAGGACGAGGAAGCTGAGGATATCGGCGAGGAGGTTGTAGGTTGCGCCGAAGGGGTTCGATGAAGAGATGGTGAGTGGCAGGTAGCCTTCGATGGCGTCGACGAGGTTGACCAGGCCGTAGAAGACGAAGCCGTAGAAGATGAAGGAGTGGAAGAGGCCGATGGTGGGACGCTTCTTGAAGGTTCGCTGCTGCGTGAGGGTGGTGGTGAGGGCGTAGGCGAGGCGGCGGGGGAGATTGTTGAAGCGTGGCTCGGGGTCTGCGGTGCCGCGACGAATTCGCAGGTAGAGACGATAGAACCCCTGCAGGCCCAGCGCGAGTGTAATGACCGCGAAGAGGAGGAAGGCGATCTTCTGAGGTAGTGGAAGCATTGGGCCGGCACCGCTTGTGCTAATTCTTCGGGTCTTACCTCTTATCTTCTACTACCTTGCGCCTATTTTTTGAGTTCAGCCAGGATGGCTGGCACCAGTTGAGGAACGTCGCCGACGATGCCATAGTCGGCGATTTTGAAGATGGGGGCCTCGGCGTCGCGGTTGATGGCGACGATGATTTTGCTCTTGTTCATGCCGGAGAGGTGCTGGACAGCTCCGGAGATACCGATGGCGATGTAGAGTTTGGGCTGGACTGTCTTGCCGGTCTGTCCTACCTGTTCGGAGTAGGGGCGCCAGCCGGCGTCGACGATGGCGCGGGTGGCTCCGACGGCCGCACCGAGCTGGTCAGCGAGGGCTTCGACATATTGGGTGAAGCCCTCAGCACTGCCAACGCCTCGGCCACCTGAGACGACGATCTCGGCCTCGGCGAGGGAGACGCGGGAGCTGCGCTCGGCCGTCTTGCCGGTGACTTGAACGCGCGGAGCCGGAAGATTCAGGTCGACGTCGAACTGCTCGGCCGGCGATTCGGCACGTGGCGTTGCGGGGTTGAATATGCCGGGTTTGATCGTGGCTACGACGATTGGGCCGGTGGCTTCGATGGTTTCGGTGACGCGCGCGAGGTAGGTGTAGTGCTGCGCCGTGAGTGTGTCGCCGTTGGCTTTGAGACTGATGACGTCCTCGAGGAGAGGTGCGTCGAGTTTGATGGCGACGCGAGGGCTGTATTCGCGGCCGCTGCGGCTGCCACCGATGAGAAGAAGAGAGGCCTCGCCTTCAGTGGCGATCTGGGCTACTGCCGCAGACCAGAGCTCGGGGTCGTACTGGGCCAGCGCTGGAAGATCGGCGACGAGGACCTGGTCGACGGCGGTGGCAATTTCGGCGGCGATTGAGGCGATGGCGCTGCCCAGGACCAATGCTGTGATGGGAGCTTCGCGGCCCAGCTCGCGGGCGGCGGTGACCATCTCCCAGGTGCTCTTGCTTACTTTTCCGTTGGCATGCTCCACGACGATGAGAATCATGCGATCACCCTTGCTTCGTTGCGGAGGAGGTTCACGAGTTGCGATGCGGCGGCGGGGACATCCTTACCGTCCAGTATCTTGTTGACGCGATCTTTCACCTGGATCTCGGCGCTGACGAACTTCAACTTTGGAGTTACGTTGAACTGTTCGAGCGATTCTTTGCGAAGTTCTTTCTTCTTCGACTTCATGATGTTGGGCAGCGTGGGGTAGCGTGGCTCATTGAGGCCCTGCTGCGTGGTGATGACTGCCGGGAGCTCGAGGGTGAAGGATTCGCTGCCGTCATCAACGTCGTGCTTTCCGGTAAGCGTAGTGCCTTTGAGTTCAAGAGCGCTGGTCCAGGTGACCTGGGGCCAGTGGAGACGTTCTGCGGTAGCGGCGCCGAGGGCGTGGCTGTCCCAATCTGCCTGTTGGCCGCCGGAGAGAATGAGCGTCGCTTCCTCCTGCTGCGCGATCTGCGCGAGGACCTTGCTGAGGGCGATGGCATCGAGGCGGACGTCGGTTTCGACGTGGATGGCACGGTCGACGCCCATGGCCAGAGCGGTGCGGAGAGCTTCCTGCACGCGGGCAGACCCGACGGCGACGGCGATGATCTCCGCTTCGACGCCGCTCTCGCGGAGGCGAAGAGCTTCTTCCACGCCGTACTCGTCCATGGTGTCCATGACGAGCTTGCTGTTTTCGAGAGCGACGGCGTTGTTGGAAACGTGTACGCTCTCTTCCGCGTCGAGGACCTGGCGAATGAACGTCAGTATGCGCATGGCTTTTCTCTCTCGTTCCTTTGGTTCCAGTGGTTTGATTCTCTAATGCTCTGCGGCGTTGCTGACCGGCTAATGTGGCCGTGGGTTTCGTTTGCGGAGAAGGTCTTCTGGCAGGAAAGGCATTCCATTTGACGGTAAGAAAAGCGAGTTCTCGTGCTCCGATGAGAAGAATACTGAACGCAGGGTCAGAAAGTCAACGCGATGCTTTCGTGGCGCGGGGCGCGGATGGTTTGCTCTTATTCGAGACGGGCGCTGCCTGGATAGCGTTACGTCGGCGCTGGGTTGAGGCATGGTTACGAAGACCTTCTGTGAGGAGATAGGAGAAGTGGCTAGCGATCTCCAACCCGCTGAGGGGGCCGGCGGGTTTGTACCAGGTTCCGATCCAGTTGATTGCGCCTGACATGGCGAAAGAGGCCAGCTTGGCATCGCAAGGGGCGATCGATTTGTCGGCGATTCCCTCTTCGATGTAACCGCGAATGGAGGCGTCGATGCGGCGCTTGAGCGCGCGCACCAGCTTGCGGGTTTCGGAAGAGAGCTCGTTTTCGTCAAGCATGGAGACGCAGCGGCCGAAGTCATGCAGGACGACTGATTTTGCGTACGCTTCAATGTAAACCTTCACTTTGTCGAGGCCGGTTCCCTGGCTTACCAGGGCCTTATCAAGCAAAGTTTCAATGAGGGTGATCCCCGCGCGGTAACACTCGACGAGGAGCTCTTCCTTGTTGCGGAAATAGTAGTAGAGCGCCGGCTTGGTGATCTGTAGGCGTTTGGCTAATTCGCTCATTGAGGTGCGGCGATAGCCCTGCTCGAGAAACATGTGGGCCGCGGTTTGCAATACCGCATCCCGCTTGATGTCCTGATTGCGCTGTCGGGCCTGAAAGGCTTTCCATGGTTCGTGAGCGCGCTTGGAGGTGTCCTTCATGTCCTGATTGTCTCAGGATGAGGGAGGTACCGGGCAAGAGTTTCGCCGAGGACTAAACTTTGAGTCCGATGAGCCGCATCAGTTCAACCCCGTTGCTTTTGGTGACGACGCCATCGTGCAGCTTGAAGTCGAACTTCATCTTGCCGTTGTCGATCTCGTCCTGGAGATGGACGTTGTGGAGACGGCCGTCCTTCTGGTCTCCGATATTTGTTATTGCCAGATCGTGTGTGCTGATGAGGCCGATGGCACCGCTCGCCAGCAAAGCACGAACGAGTCCTTCGGCTCCGAGGAGGCGATCTTTCGAGTTTGTGCCCTGGAGGAGTTCGTCGAGCAAAAAGAGGACCGGTGGACTCTTTTCTGCGAGGTCGCAGATCTGGCGCAGGCGAGTTATCTCGGCGTAGAAGCGGGAGCTGCCTTCCTGGAGCGAGTCGTTGATAAGGATGCTTGCGCCTATTTGCAATGGTGTAAGTTGCAGACGGCTGGCACGTACCGGTCCGCCCGCCATGGCCAATACGGTGTTGATGCCGACAGCGCGCATCAGTGTGCTCTTGCCGGACATGTTGGAGCCGCTGATGAGGAGGGCCCGGGTTTCGCCACAGACGCTGATGTCGTTGCGAACGCATTTCGCTGCCGGAATGAGGGGATGGCCAAGCTGCTCGGCGCTGAAGCATGGAGGGCCTTCCAGGAATTCGGGGAAGGGATCGGCAGGATGCTCGTAGCTGTAACCGGAGAGGGATAGGAGGGCCTCGATCTCACCTGTCGCGGTAAGCCAGGAACGGACGGCCGTTCCGTGGGCGCTACGCCAACCCTCGGCCGCATAGGCAACCTGCACTTCATACATGAGAGGAATGTTGAGTCCGCGCATGAGGGGGTTTTCGAGTGAGCGAATGTATTCGACGATCGTCCGTAGACGGGCGATGGCCTGTGAGCCTGCGAGATGGTGGGAGGAGAGTTCCGCCTTGAGGGCTTGCAAGCGTGGGGCTTCAAACTGTTCGCGCTCCAGGCGGCCAAGGAGCGATGAGAGCAGTTGGAGGTCTTCGAGGGCGTGCTCAGTAGCTTGGAGGACCGCAGAGGTTCGCTTGCGTAGAAGAGCAGTGAGGGCGGTTTCAACGATAAGGATGGCGAAGAAGGGTGCCTTGGTCCCTATCTCCGCCCAGACGATAGCCGCTCCTACGGCCGAGATCGCGAGCAGGAGAGAGAGCCAGCGAAGCCATCGATGTGTGAGTTGATTGGGGGCTTCTGCCCACTGTTTGAGTGCGTCCGGGTGAATGCCGACTTTGATGTCTTCGCCAAGGATCACAATGTCTTCGCGAAAATCGATGCGGGTGCGGAGTTCGTCGATGGCTGCGTGGCGCTGAGTAAGTTGCGTAACAGGCGATGGCGAGAGGAGCCACGCTGCAAGGGCGTCCTCGCCCATGCGGGTGCGGGCGAGTGAGAGAAGTTCGAAGAGGCTACCCTGCCCGAAGAGGTCGAGGTCGGTAGCGTAAAGGCTGGAATGAACGTCAATGCGCGCCCCGGTCTGGCCGGTGCCGATCCAGCGATCTTCGATGCGGGCGAGGCCGTTGCGATAGAAATCCACGGCACGTTCGGCACATGAGCGCTTGCGCAACACCTTTGCGTGCAGGACGGCGATCGCAAGGAACAACACGAAGGACAGGAGGAGCCACCAGGGGGAGAAGGCATCTCGATGAATGGAGAACCAAGCCGCGATCAGCGTCGCAATGACGATTAGAATGCGAAGATTTCCAAAGCGACGGTGGAGCTTTTCAAAGTGCGCGACCTGCATTTCGCGGGCTTGTTGGCGCCTTTTGTATTCCTCGGACGGAGAGGTAGCGGAGTGAGACACAGAGGTATTATCGCTTACCGCGTTGACTCCATAGCGCATTGCGGGGGAAAGGAACTTGCGTTCAGGCTTGCGGCAGGTGGATCCGATCAACTAGCAATCGTGAACGACGCGAGCAAGCGTTCGCGAACGAAGACGATATGGTCCCGCATGGCGAGCCGCGCCTCTTTCTTGCTGTCCTTTTTCAGTGCCTGGTAGATCTTCATATGTGCAACCGGCGCTGTTGTCGCAGAGAGTTCATAGGATTTGGAGCGGCAGAGCAGGGTTTTCTGCTGAACGTTTTCGAGCACACGACAAAGCTCTTCATTGCCGGTGGCGGAGGTGATCATCGCATGAAACCGCATGTCCTCTTCGATGTGCTCCAGCTTATTACCTTCTTTGAGGTGCTTCTTCGTGCGATTGATGCTGGCGGCCAGGTCACTGAGGAGTTTGGGCGTGATGTTCGCGGCATCGATCGAGTGAACCTCGAGGATTTCGCGCAGTTCGTAGAGGTCACGTATCTCCTTGGGGGAGAACTGCCGAACGTAAGCTCCCCGTCGTGGTTCGATGCAGACGAGACCCTCTGCTTCCAACCGGTTCAGCGCCTCACGTACAGGAGACTTGCTGATACCAAGCTGCGTAGCGAGGGATTCTTCGGTGAGCCGGGAGAGTTCGCCTAATGTCCCATCGAGGAGGTTCTGCTTGATGCTGCGATAGGTAAGCTCTGTAAGATTTGGTATTTTCGCCAGCTTAATCATAATCGTTGTGGGTCTCGTGGATTTTACACGACTTGAAGCAGTGAGTCGTTCTCATGTCAGAAGTGGGGCCAATTCAGTGGAGCTTCGGCCGATTCTTTTGACTTTATCGTAACGGCGGTCTACATTGATCGCCCGATCCGTAGGCTGGCTTCGGAACTTCATGGCAGGCTCCCGGGTTGGCCATTTTCAGCGCTTGTCTGCGCCTAATTTTTTGTTCTTTGGTCGATGTTATTGATGGTTTTCCTCGTTGCAAAGACTCAGGCGAGATGCCCAGGCGATGAGTGCAGCGCTGTTCGCCGGGTTTGGAACGTAATATCTTGAATCGAAACATTTCATCTAGAATTCAGCCGTCTCGGCTCAACTCCTTCTTTTGCGCGTCATCTATTTTTGAAGTCAGCGCTAAAGCTCCTTTCCCTAGCGGGACTCCTGGGTAGAAGGTGCAGCTTGTCGAGCGACAAGACCCACTTCCATTGAATGTCCCGAGACGATCGTTTTGTAAGCGAGGTCGTTGGGAATCTGCGGAACGAGGTACTTGTCGAGCAGAATGATTCGCGGTTCAGAGCCTATCGCATCTTCCAAAATCTCAGGCTGGAAGAGGTACTTGTCTATCGGAATGCCAATCGAGGGCTGCAACTGCACCTGTTGCACGGGGCGCCTGGAGTAAAAGACGCTAGTCGCTATCGACCTGGCGTTGCCCTCCCACCAGACGAGGAGTGGACCCGAG
This sequence comes from Acidobacteriaceae bacterium KBS 89, assembly GCA_000381605.1. Lineage (GTDB taxonomy): Bacteria > Acidobacteriota > Terriglobia > Terriglobales > Acidobacteriaceae > Edaphobacter. The sequence continues at coordinate 154,555 of KB906760.1, read as the reverse complement.
ACTGGTTGCGGTTTGCTGAAGACTTCACGCAGGAGTTGGATCGACTCCTTCTCCGCATTGACAACGTCGGGGCCGACCTTCGCCTGATGGAGCTTTGGCCGCGAGCCAGTTGTAAGGAACGCACTGGCGACGCAGACGGAGGTAGTGACGAGGGCGACCTTCGTCCAGAACAAGATTGAAGAGCGCTGGTGTGTTCGCTGCAACTCTCTGAGCCGGTCTGCGAGAAAGACGGATGTAAGCACCGCCAATGCAGGATATGCCGGTGCAATGTAGTGTGGCAGACGCGTCTGGACCAGGGTAAAGAAGACGACAACTACCAGGGCGAAGATTGACCAGGCGCGAAGCTCTTTTCGTCTGAATGAATCAACTATTGCGATTGGGTAGAGCAGAACGAAGGGAGCGGCTGAGATCAGGAGCACCCAAAAGTAGTACCACCAGTGCGTCGTATGTTCTTCGATTTGATGGGTCACGCGCGCGAGGACGTGGAAACCCAGATACTCGGTGAGAAAACTGGTGCCGAATAGGTGAAACATATATAGATGCCAGGGAAGGACGGCCACGAGAAAGAGGGACAGTCCCAGCCAGAAAGACCTACCGAGCCGCGTTGCGTTCCAGCGTTCGATCGCTGCAAATAGAAGAGCGGCGATTATGAGAACAATGCTTGCTGCGCCTTTGGTCATCATGGCGATCGCAAGTCCGGCCCAGAAGAGATACCACCCACTAGCGCGGCGGTCGTGAATCGCCGTGAGGCCGCAGAGTCCGATACAGCAACCGAGTGAGAGAAGCACGTCCATTTCGCCGACACGACATACGTGAAGAAAGCCGAAGGTGCCCAGGAGGATGATCGTACTGAGCCAAGCGGCGAGTGCGTCTTTTCTGCGCAGCAGCCAGGCATGGAGAAGCGATACGATCGCCACGCCCGACAGGGCCGAACCGGCGCGCGCCCAGAACTCATGAACGCCAAATAGTTTGAAGAAAAACGCAGTGATCCACAGCATCAACGGTGGCTTTTCGAACCATGGCTGATAGTTCCAATGAGGCACCAAGACCCCGAGCGAAAGCACCTCGCGCGATATCTCGGCGTAGATACCTTCGTCCCAGTTAGTGAGTGGCTTGTGGCCTAGTAAAGGCAAGAGCACTACGCAGGCCAGCAGCGCCGCCAGAAGTGTGGAGACCATGACACCGTTCGACGCAAGAAAATCTTGAAGACCGGCAGATCGCGTTGTGTGTCCCTTGTTGTCCATGAAGATGCGGCGAGGAGATTCAACTTCCGGGATGGTACTCCCGCTTGATGTGTCCCGTGAGGTCGGAGCGATAGAAATAAACCTCGCGCAGATCGCCGATGCTGTAGCGTTTCCCCTGATCGTCGAAGTAAGGGGACGAAGGATTGCCACTTTCTCCCCCGGCGGTCACGGCCTTCGCATGCACCTTTTCGCCGAATTCGACCACCGCGACAAAACTGTTTCCGCTGGTGCCGTACCACTTCTTTGTACCTGGGTAGGGACGCGCTCCGAATGAGGCAAGCGAGCCCCACAGCGACGAGGTAAAGCCGACGGGTATGCTCGGTCCAGCGTCGTTGAATGGCTGGACGATGTCGCCGGTGAGTCGCTGGAAGCGATTGATGTCGCCCCATGGCGTCTTCCAGCTTCCGAAGTCGGCGGTGAGTCTGTCGGAGGCCGCGGCGAGAGATTGCAGGAGGCTTTCGGGAGAGGCCTGCGTTCCGATGTAGTCCTCAACGAGAATGCCTGCTTTTTTTGCGTCATCGACGGAGTGGCGGCGAATATCCTCGGCCCAAAAGACTGCAAGGGAGGTTGGGACGGAGGCAACTCCCCAACGGTGGTCCCATTGGCGGAGCAGCGCGACCTGGTCCGCCAGTTTGGATTTCAGCGGATCGGAGGCGGGGGCTTTGTCCCAGGCCTTGATCAGAGCGGGAATTGGCTTTTCGAACCAGGGAAGATAGCTGTCGTAGGCCGCAGTGATCAGAGAGTCGAGGGTGAAATCCTTCTTGTTCTGCAAGACTCGGATTGCATGCAGGCCGCGCGCCGTTTCAGTCCCTGTTTCGACATAGGCAGGGTAGTTCTGCTTGCGCAGGCTGCTTTCTCCGGCCCCGGACCACGGCCAGTTGTTGCTGTTGTAGAGCCAGCCGCTTTTGGGGTCCAGCAGTTGAGGAAGCTGGTCGACGGTGAGGAGGCCCTTCCACTCGGTCGCTGGATTGCTGCCGTCGACAGGCTTGGTGAAGTCGAAGCTGGTGTCTCGGCGCGGGATAAAGTTGCCGTGGAAGTAAGCGATATCGCCGTCAGAGTCGGCGAAGATGGTGTTGTTGGAGGAGTTTGCTTTGAGTTCCAGTGTCTGCCGGAAGGTTTTGTAGTCCTTCGCTTTAGTGCGAACGTAGGACTGCGTTAGCGCCTCGACTGGCCTCTGCATGAGGCTAATGCTGACCCATTTGCCGTTCTGTTCGCGGATGATGGGCCCGTGATGGCTGAGGTAGACGGTAAACTTCCGTTCGGCCATTCCGTGGTCAGTCTTGTAAGGCACCGTGATCTGTTTTGTGACAAGCGGACGATCTTCGCTTCCGTACTTGTAGAAGAAGTGGTCATTTTTCTTCTCGATGGTTTCGAGATACTCATCGACTGCATCGACTCCGCTGGAGGTGTGCATCCATCCAGCATGTTCGTTGAAGCCCTGATAGATGAAGAACTGTCCCCAGGTGACGGCGCCATAGGCGTCAAGGCCCTGGTCGCTTACCATCTGCAGCTCCGAACGGAAGAAGAAGGAGGTGTGGGGGTTGATGAGAAGCAAGGCGTGATGATTTGCAGTATTCGAAGGCGCGATGGCCATGCCGTTCGAGCCTGTTGGTTCCGGCGGATCGCTGACGTGTACATAGGCTATTTCAGTCGTGGGAGAGGCGCAGTGGCAGGCCTGGATTGCGGGAGGTTTGCTGTAGAACGCCTCGAGCTGGCTGAGATTCACGCGCTCAATGTCACCGCCGATGCTGCCTTCGGTGAAGGAGAGTGCCATCCATGGCTCGAAGTGCGTGATGACTCGCGGCTTCACTTCGGGGTGCTTGAAGAGGTAGTAGTTCAGACCGTCGGCGAAGGAGTCCATTAGCGTCTTCAACCACGCGGGACTGTCTTCGTATTCCTTTTTCAAAACTACGGGGTCGATGAAGAGCTTCATGCGCAAATCCTGATAGATCCTGGATTCGCCCTCGGCCTCTGCGAGACGGCCCATCGCGTTAATGTAGTTTGTCTCGACGCGATTGAAGTCGTCCTCAGCCTGGGCGTACTCCATGCCGAAGACGGCGTCAGCGTCGGTTTTGCCGTGGACGTGCGCAATACCCCAATCATCTCGAATGATGGTGACGCTGCCCGCCTCTCGCTGCCATCGCGTGATGTCCGGGTTTTCGCCTGCATGAGCCAGCGAGAAGGAGGACGAAAAGGCGAGGACGAGAACGAGATTCTTCAGGCAACGGCTCTTCATGAACTGCTTCTTCTCCAGTAGGGTAGAGCGAATGTCGGTCGGTTACGCTTTGCTGGTTCGCACGGCGGTGCGACCAGTTTACCTGTCAAAGCGCCGAACGACCGTAAGAACTGTCGATTGTCGAGGGCGCCGGCAGAGTTCGAGAGGGGTCGGTATCGGCCCTGCCCGAGGATTGTCCGGGTGCTTTGGTCTTGCATCTCCCATCACTGGAGATGAGCGGAAGGTGATACGCTATCAGCCACCGGCTGATGGGGGCCCCCCGCAGAGACGAAGCCGGACAGATGACGGATCGATATCGGGGAAGAATCGACAGAGAGCCACTTTCTTCCGGAACCTCCAGCCCCGCGACTTCAAGACAGAAGGACCAGGCGCGAAGCCGCCGTAACTCTCGTTCTGCTAAGGAGTACACGCCATGCTTTGCCCATCCTGCAATACTGAAACGGGGAGCACCTCAGCGTTTTGCCCGCACTGCGGTGCGAATACCGCGACCGGCGCCGCAGCGGAGTCTGCGCAACAAAGTGGCCTATCGGAGACTGCTGCCGGTACCCTCGCTTATATCACTGTCATTCCGGCGATCATCTTTTTGGCGATGGAGCCGTATAACCGCAGTTCGTTTATTCGCTTCCATGCATGGCAGTCGATCTGTCTGGGAATCGCGGCATTCGTGGTGCACCTGGTTCTGACGCTCATTCCGATCATCGGTTGGCTTCTGATGGTGCCCGTAGGCCTGGGATTTCTGGTGCTCTGGATCCTCGCAATCATCAAGGCAAGCAAGGGTGTGCGCTATAAACTCCCATTTATCGGAAACTTCGCCGAACAGCAGGCGAAGTAAGCTCTTGCGGAGGCACAAGGAGCCGCGCAACAACGATGCAGGGATTCTTATGTTCCGGCGAGGTATTTGATCTTCAGTAACGTGCAGTCGTCTTGAGCGGGGTTCGGCGCTTGAAAGCCTTTGACACGATCGATGATCGCATCGATATCTTCGTAATGAGCGACTGCATGCAAACGGGAATCTCCAAATTGATTGCCCGCGATGTCTTCCGCTTCGGTGACGCCGTCGGATGCCAGCAGAACCCATTCGTCGGGACTTAATTTGAAGTTGGAGCTGGTGTAGCTTGCCTCGGCAATAAGTCCGACGATCAAGTTGCCTTCCTCCAGACGACGTATTTCAGTACCCCGAACCGCAAGTGGCTGAATGTGGCCGCAGTTTGTGTACTCGACGCGACCGTCCGGAAAAAGTTTGAGCAAGACCATCGTTGCGTATTTGCCGACATTTCGAGTGCAGAGGAAGTGATTTACAACCGCAGCGATCTCCGGCAAGGTTTGGCCTGCAAGGAACTGAGCATGGATGATCCCTTGCAGTGTGGCGGCCACGATGGCGGCCGAAACGCCCTTGCCGGATACGTCGGCAACGACAACACACACACAGTCTTCAAGGGCCACCGCATCATAGAAGTCTCCGCCAATGGCGAGGCAAGGAACGCTCCTGGCGTGAATCTCCGCATAGGAAAGCAAGGGTAGGGTCATGGACATCAGGCTGCTGTGGATCTTCGCAGCTACCCCGAGCTCCTCGCGCGCCTGCCGGGCCCTGTGTTCGGCCTCGGCCAGCAACGCATTATGCAGGAGCGCTGCCGCTTCGGTTGCTATCGGATCGAGCAATTGATGATCGATCTGAGTCAGATCCCTTAATCTGATACGACTATCGAGGTAAAGCAACCCAAGCAACTGGTTGCCCCCTTTCGCCGCGGCGTGCTTTCGCAGGGGAATGCAAAAGATACTGCGAATACTGTTCACTACGACGCTTGACCAACCCGACACATTCTCGTCCGCCAATGTGTCGCTGATCAAGAACTCCGACTCGCTTTCAAGTGCTTTGTGAATCGCCCTGCGCGAGACGGTTGAATCTTCCTCCAGAAGGCTTCCGTCGGCGCCGAGTCCCTGCGCGAACCGCAACTCGCCCTCTTCCTGCAGAAATACAAAGCCACGCTCCAGCCCCGTAAGCTGCAGCGTGAGATGGAGAAATGCGCTGAGAATATCTTCAATCGCACCTCCCTCGTTGAGCTGTCGCGCGGCACGAAGGAGCCAGTTTAGTTTTTCAATCTCGTGTGCGGCCGGGCGAAGCTCGGCGGCAGGCAATCGAAGTTCACTGAGCGAGGAAAGTAGATCGGAGATCTTCGATTGTAAAGGGCCGCCTGTTACCTGATTGGCTTGCTGGAGGTGAAATCGAAGGTGCGGCCCCTGGAGCGAGCCCATCTGCAGTACGTCGCCGAGCTTTAATATCGCCCGTTCAATCCGCATCGCATTCACAAAGGTCCCGTATGTGCTGTTTTGATCCACAACCGTGTAGGTATCACCCTCCCTCACGATGATGGCGTGACGACGTGAAACGCACGGATCGGTCAGCACCACGTCCTGACCTGGTGAGCGGCCGATCGACGTTGAATCACGGTCGAGGTCGACGGTGTGCGAGCCATTGACGTCGGAATAGCTAAGCGTGATGGTTCCCATCGGAAAGATCCCGTGGGGATGACAGTACACCATGTCCCAAGGTTACGGGTAGTTGCGGATCGTTTCGGGGGAATGGTTCGCAAGGAAAAAAGCTGGCCGAGTATTGGCTCGGCCAGCTGTTTCAAGTCAGTGCTTAGGTACAACGTTGAGTGCCAGCACAGTCGAGCCTGGAGCTTGCGTGGTACTCGCCAGCAGGCTCTCTTTCTCGGCGCGACTCTTGGGGCATTCGATTCCGTCTGCGCTTCCCGCTGTCCAGATCTGCCGGAGGAAGTATTTGTCGCCCACGCGATCGAAGACGATAGTGCCGTGGTCTGCAGGATGATTTTTAGTTGTATCGTACGTCTGAACAAATCCACTTGCCTGACCAGGTCCTCGCAACAGGATCAAGTGGTTCGATTGACGATTGATTCGATACGTACCAGCAGGCAAAGTCTGGGATCCGGTCTGGAAGGCGAAAGGAATATTCGCTTCGGCCAGGGGCGTCGGGCTCTGAGCTGAAGCAAATTGGGTTGACGCGAGCGAACCGATCGTCAGGGCGCAGGCGATGAGGTTGGAGCCAAGGATGGAAGTAAGCCGTGTGCTTTTCATGACTCGATCTCCTTCTGGAGGACAGTCTTAATAACTGCCTTCACCTGTTAAAGCGGAGAGCGTGAGTCATTCGTGACACAATTTGGCAAAATCTTTTTTTATCTGGTAATACAGGCCTGGATCGTTAGAGTTAGCTGACCAGACCAAGCACACGTACACCGTTACCGCTCTGGGAATCTGACAAGAATTCGTACTAGGATCGCGGCGCTCGCAGCAATAGGAACCAACCCTTGCTGTCAGGCTTGTCGATCGTTGTTCCCGCTTTGCCGGAAAGGTCCACTGTATTTCCAGTCTGCCCTGACGCTGGGTCGAACCAGGTGCCGCGGTAGGCGGCGTGGGCCAGGGATCTTGCAAGAGTGATGGTGGCTCCGTCGCGAGAGTAGATCAACACAGCGTCAGCCGCCTCTCCGGCAAGGACCCAGTTGTTTTTTGGATCTGAGGTTAGGCCGTCAACAGGTCTCATCTTTATGAGGTCTGCGGCCAGAAAGTCGGCGATGAACTTATCGACAATTAAATCTGTCGAGAGAGCTGCTTCGCCATCTTCCGGGACGACTCTTGTCGAGGACTGTGAAGTGGCACCACCCATCAGTATAGGAATCGGACCTGCGCCGTTTTCCATTGGAACCAAGGCGACGGCTGGATAGCGGTCGCGGTATTCGCGAACCTGACGATAGACCTGCTCCTGCGTAGTCGGTGGGCCGAAGTTGCTGTAGTTGTCGCCAAACCGGCTGGCGATCATGTCGCGAAAGGCACGGTTCTGACCTGCCTCTGGAGCGAAGAGGGCGCCGTCGGGGAGATAGTACCAATAACGCATGTCGATGACAGCAATCTGCTTCGAACGGACTGGGTCGGCCAGAATGGCGTCCGTAATCTTCTTGTCGGTGATCAAGGCAATCCGCACGTGATGGTTGTGCTGCTTTTCCCACTCGGCAACTGTGTCCTGAAAGAACTGCTGGAAGGCGAGCGGACCGGCGTATTGGTAGGCAAGGGTGAAGATGACGTTGGGCATATCGCCAAGCTCGTCGAGCACATGGATCATGTAGTCGTGATGCAGCCTCCGCAGCGGAGGGTAGTCGACGCTGTAAAACTCATTGGCGACGTTCAGCTTGGTGACTGCGGGCTGCACCGTATCCATGGAAATCGTGTAACCACCCTCGAAAGGCGGGGGCTCCGGCAGGCCGGTATCGTTAATATTGTTGGCCGGGCGCCAGGGGTAGTCGATCCAGTGCGGACCAATCTCCATTACGTCGTGAGTGTTGTAGAGATTGTGATAGACGATGATTCCCTGTTCGCCGGCGACTCGAGCGAACTCGCGGTTACGCTCGAAGTACCAGGGGTTATAGCGGGAGAGATCGAAACGGCTCAGCCCGTCCCACGCGATTCCCTTGCCGCTCCGGGCCCACGGCATCTCGAAGAAGGGAGCCCATACGTCGCCGTTCGGCTGGCGGGTGACAGTGTGTTCATCGCGACGATGCTCATACCAAAGACCTGGGATCGTCTGGTAAAATACGGTTCCGCGGCGCTTCGCACGTGCGACGAGTTCACTAAGATCCTCTGTAAGACCGGGAGCGGTTTGTCCCGGCATGAAGCGTGTAATGCTTGAACCGGTGAACGTTCCGGCGACAGCGGGTGAGGTATTGCCGTGCCACCACGCATCGCTTTGCGATCCGCCATAGACAATCTTGCCGTCGACGACGAAGTAGCCGTTCACAATTTCGACCTGACGCTGAGGCAGCTGTAACGTCTTTGGCACCTTTACATCATGAAAATCCGGCGCCTGATCGTTTTGGGGTCCTTGCGTGGTAGACGAAATGGGAAGGTGCAGGCCGCGCGCGCTGAGTTCGGCCTCGTAGAGCGGCTGATCAGACTTGATTGCGTTGTTCAACCCGTCGTACGGACCCATTGCGTCAAGCGATTTCGCACTGGAGTTCCAGATCACGGAATTGACGGCAGTCCATCCGGCGGCCTGCGCGCGAGTCTGATCGAGAAGAAGCTGGATACGCGAGTCGGGCACACGCACGCGCTCGTACAACACTCCCGCTGCTAATCCTTCGAAGGCACCGCTGGGTTCGAGTGAGCCAGTCGCATCGCAGTCGAGGAAGACGTTCGGGCCCGCGGCGAGGAGGCCTGTCGCGAAGTCGTTCATCCCGGCCTCGCTATGACAACGATAGACCAGAATCTGCTGTCCATAGATGAGAAAGGACTGACGCCTGTAGCCACCCTCCTCCGAGATGGGCGCCTCACTACGGCAGTCCTGGATAGTGATGCGGCGGGCCCTGGCGCCGGCACGGACTGCGGAACTGACGAAGTGCCGCGCAGTGACGTTGCGCACCCACACATCCTCAACATGGTCTAACGCGATGGCGATCCATGAGTGTTCCTCATCCTTGGTGTTGCCAGCGTCGTAGGCGCTTTCGAGCGAGAGGTCTTCGATGCCAATGTTCTGAAGTGGAACGTTGCTCTGGACCAGCGCGACGCTACCGCCGCCGCTTGATTTTTCCATCAGGAAAGTAACGGGCGCGTCGATCTCGATTCTCTTTGCCGCACTATCGACGGTCGTAATCGTTCTGTCCCACACAAGATCATGCGAACCGGGCTTCCAATCCACACGCTGATCGGCGAATGTACCCAGCAAGCCACTCATGCCGTGAGCCTTGATCCACTCCGCGGTGCTGGGTCGGCGAATGACGACGTGAGCGCCGACAGTGAGATCGACCGTGCTGGCTAGAGAGAGTATGCGGTCTCCGGCCTTCACCTTCTGATGGATCACGTCGATGGGAGAGCCGATAATGGGGGGGCCTTCTCCGCCGGCCTGGATCAACGTACGGCGTCCGCTACCTTCGGCCACGATGATGGTGCGATCGGCGCCTGTGGCGCTGCCGCGCAGCACGACTCCGCTTGCGTTGAGATGGAGCTGGCCTTCGACCCGGAAGCGTCCCGGACGGAGGAGAACGGCTCCACGAAATCCATTGATTCCTAGCGGAAGACTTGCAACATGATCGATGGCGGACTGGAGCAACGCGGTGTCGTCGCCGCCCGAGGGTCTTACCGATATTGTGGCCGGGACTATCGGGATGGGCTGACCGCCTCCCCGAAAGCCCGCGAATGAAAAATCAATACTGACGGGATTTTTCGTTGGCCCGGCCGCCAACCCAGAGGATGCCAGCTTCGCAACGAGCAGGATTGCCCAGACAAATCTCATGAGTATCGATCAACCCCGCGCCTTCTTCTAGATGAGGCGCTGCGGTTTAGCGGCACCAGATCATAACGATCGCGTTCCGGCCAGTGTAAGCCTCGTGACTCTGGCGTTCAACTTAGTGGGCACTTGAAGACCAGACCCGCCACTACTGCAAGCCATGATTGCCGCCAAGCTCCAGAATGAAGAAAGGCATTCACTTCGTCTTTTTGATGCCTAACTTCATCTGCGACATCCCGCGTAAACGACACCGATCCCGTCCTCTGCCTTCTCCAAGCTGAAGCTCTTGGCATCTGAAACAACTGCGACCCGAAGACCAGGAAGCTCCCACTCCTTCTCCGTGATCTTCGGCTGCATCATCTCTTTTTGCGTGGATGCGCAGGCGAATCGTTGCGCGGAGATCGTCAGCCCTTGCTGGTCCGCCGTTGTATCGATCATCGGCGATTGAGTCGGCTGGACCCAGCCAATCTCGCCAGCAGCGGACTGACGTGACGAGGCGTAGCGGACGCCTGACTACGCGCCACACATATGAGCACGAGGACCAGATAAATCGCAAACTGTCTCTTCATTTACACTCCACAGTCATCATTCGAGCGGTGACTTTATTCGAGATACTAACGCTTTGTTGAACGAAGTGGTCTAGAAGTTGAAATTGACATCCGTCGCCCCAACGCAATAGGAGATGAGGCAAGTACTTGCAGGCTGGAATCACCCGATGCACTGGGACCTTGTTAGCCAGGGACGCTGGGTATAACCAACGAAGGACCAGGCCATCGTCATTCGATAGTTCAAGACGATAGAGAACCGCCTTCGACCCATTCGTCAGCCAGAACCCGACCTGCGCGCTCGTGATCAAATCCATCCTCCCATTTCGCGACGACAATCGTAGCCACGCTGCTGCCGATTACATTCACGACTGCCCGAGCGATATTGGTCAGCCGCTCCACGCCGAGAAGAAGAACGAGACCTGCAACGGGAATCTGGTGCATGGAGGCAAGCGTTGCGGCGAGGGTGACGAAGCCTGCGCCGGCAACTCCGGCTGATCCCTTCGAGGTGAGCATCAGCACAAGCAGGATGACGATCTGGTTGCGCAAACTGAGATGTGTGTTGGTGGCCTGGGCGATGAAGATCGCCCCCATGCTGAGATAAATCGCGGTACCGTCTGCATTAAAGGTAAAGCCTGCAGGCATCACCATGCCGACGATTTGTTCCGCACAACCAAGGTTCTGCAACTTCAGCATGACGGGAGCCAGGACTGCTTCCGAGGATGAGGTCCCCGCGGTGATGAGAAGTTCATCGCTGAGATAGCGCAGAAGCTTGGGGAGGCTGAATCCCGCGAAGCGCGCGATGAGGCCAAGCACAACCGCTACGAAGAGAATCGAAACAATCCAAACCTCTGCGGTGAATTTTGCGAGCTGAATGAGACTGCCTACGCCATACTGGCCGACGGTGTAGGCCATGGCACCAAACGCAGCGAGGGGCGCAAGGTACATCACGAACCTTACGATCCCGAACATTCCTTTGAGAACCAGGTCGAGCATGTCCACGAGAGGGCGCGTGGCGGTGCGGAATTGAGCGAGCGCCAGCCCAAAGAGAACTCCGAACAATATGATCTGCAGGATGTTTCCACTGACGAAGGCCTCTCCGACGCTGGAGGGGATCATGTTCAGCAGAAACGGTACGACACCTAGGTTTTGAGCGTTCGTTGTATAGCTGGAGATCGCTGTCGCGTCGAGGGTCGCGGCGTCAATGTTCATTCCCTTGCCAGGCTGCAGAACGTTTACGGCGACGAGACCGAGAAGCAACGCAAACGTTGAGACAACTTCAAAATAGATGAGCGCCTTCGCACCTACACGGCCCACTTCCCTGAGGTCGCCCATCTTTGCGATGCCAACGACGACGGTGGCAAAGATGATTGGTGCCAGAGTCATGCGAATCAACTTCACAAAGCCGTCGCCTAGCGGCTTGAGGGTTACGGCAGCCTGGGGAAAGAGAACTCCGACGACAACCCCGAGCAGAATGCCCACCATGACCTGGAGCCAAAGTGGGCCGAGCAGGGACCGATGGCTGGACTTTGAGAGCGGGCGTTCCGTTTTATCGACGATCATGGGCTACTCCGCGAGTTGCCGCATCACTCGGATGAGGTCAGTCTTGCCTTCGAAGCCGATACCTGGCAGCTCTGCCATAGTTATGTAACCACCGTTCACGCTGACTCCATCGGGGAAACCGCCAAAAGGCTGGAAGAGATCGGGATAGCTCTCATTTCCACCAAGACCAAGTCCCGCGGCGATATTAAGTGACATCTGATGGCCGCCGTGGGGAATGCAACGGCGGGGAGACCAGCCGGCGTCTCGTATGACTTCCAGCGTACGAAGATATTCGCAGAGACCGTAAGACAGGGCGCAGTCGAACTGCAACCAATCGCGATCGGGGCGCATACCACCATAGCGCAGAAGGTTGTGCGCATCCTGATGGCTGAAGAGGTTCTCACCTGTGGCCATCGGCCCCGGATAGAACTCCACCAGTGCCGCCTGTAGGCTGTAGTCGAGCGGGTCTCCCGCCTCTTCGTACCAGAAGAGAGGGTATTCGCGCAGCATTTTGGCGTAGGCGATAGCTGTCTCAAGATCAAATCTTCCGTTTGCATCGACTGCGAGTTGTGCGTCGTTGCCGATCTCCGCTAGTACGGCTTCTACGCGCTTCCGATCTTCGGCGAGTTCTGCCCCACCGATCTTCATCTTGACGACGGTGTATCCACGGTCGATATAGCTCCGCATCTCGGAGCGTAGCAAATCGAGGTGCTTGCCGGGGTAGTAGTATCCTCCGGCGGCGTAAACAAAGACACGAGGATCAGCTTGTCGTCGGTCGAGCTCGGCGAGCAGACGGAACAATGGTTTGTCGGCGATCTTCGCCGCGGCGTCCCATACGGCCATATCAATTGTTCCGACGGCGACGGAACGCTCGCCATGACCACCGGGCTTCTCGTTCCGCATCAGCACGCGCCATATGCGGTCGGGATCAAGATTGTCCTCCGATTCGCTCATAACAGCTTTGGAATCTGCTTCGAGGAGCCGGGGGGCAAAGCGCTCCCGAATGAGTCCGCTCTGGCCGTAGCGGCCGTTGGAGTTGAAGCCATATCCGATCACGGGTCGACCTTCCCGGACAACGTCTGTGACCACTGCAACCAGGGAGCACGTCATCTTCGAGAAATCGATATAAGCATTTGCAATGGAAGAGGCAATCGGCAAAGTTACTTCCCGAACTTCAACAATACGCATGACAAACAGTCTATCTGCCGGGGCTAAACTTGCCTGGTATCAAGGGGTTTGTTAGTCTGTAACTATAAATGCGTCTCTCACGCCAGCTCCGTTGTTGTTGTCTTCGTAACGTCGAGCGGACGTGTCGATCCACGAGATAATTTCCCTTCAAAATTTGAGCTCGAGACTTTTCTTCTGGCCGCGCGTTTGGGACAAGCAACATCCCTGAACTCTTCCGGAGTCTTTCATGGCATTAGCTGCACCCGCACTTACGCATCTTCAGCTTCTCGAGGCCGAGAGCATTCACATTCTCCGCGAAGTCGCATCGGAATTTGAGCGCCCCGTCATGCTCTATTCCATAGGCAAGGACTCCTCCGTAATGCTGCGGCTGGCGCAGAAGGCGTTCTATCCCGCTCCGATTCCGTTTCCGCTCCTGCACATTGATACCGGTTTCAAATTCCGCGAAATGATCGAGTTTCGCGACCGAATGGCGGCCGCCGTTGGAGCAGAACTTCTGGTCTGGCGTAACGAGCCTGCCATTGCTGCCGGCACCAACCCTATCGCGCTCGACACGAAGCGCTGCTGCGGTTTGCTCAAGACACAGGCGCTGCTCGACGGCCTCAATCACTATGGTTTCAACGCCGCTTTTGGCGGAGCGCGTCGCGATGAAGAAAAGTCACGGGCAAAAGAGCGCATCTATTCCTTTCGCGATAAGGCTGGCCAATGGGACCCCAAAAATCAGCGCCCGGAACTATGGAACCTATACAATTCACGCATTCATCCGGGTGAATCGATCCGCGTCTTTCCGCTCTCGAACTGGACCGAGATGGATGTCTGGCAATACATCCTGCAGGAAGACATTCCCATTGTCGACCTTTACTTCGCCAAAGACCGGCCCATGTATGTCCGCGAAGACTCTTTGCTGCCAATCGAACAAAGTTTCGTTGCGCGGCCAGGGGAACAGCCACGGATGGTGCGGTCCCGGCTGCGCTCCCTTGGCTGCAGCCCATGCACGGGCGCGATTCGTTCCGATGCCGATACGCTTCCCAAAATCATCGCTGAACTGCTGTCATTTCGCTCCTCAGAGCGTGCGAACCGCGCCATCGACCACGATCAAGAGGGATCGATGGAACTCAAGAAGCGCGAGGGTTACTTCTAGATGCCTATCAGCGACGCGATTCTAAATCTCGAGACTGAGAGGCCGCTCGAAGACGGCGCGGGGGGTTCTCGCTCGAGTTTTCTGGCGAAGGACGATACGCGCGATCTTCTTCGCTTCTCTACTGCCGGCTCAGTCGACGATGGGAAGTCGACTCTGATAGGCCGCCTGCTCTATGACACTCAGAGCGTCTATGAAGATCAGGTCCGTTCGATCGAAGGCAAGGGAACGACAGGGGCCGGCAGCTTCGATCTCGCGCTCCTGACCGACGGTCTGCGCGCCGAACGGGAGCAAGGCATTACGATTGACGTCGCCTACCGATACTTCTCCACCGCGAATCGTAAATTCATCATCGCCGATACCCCTGGCCACGAGCAGTACACGCGCAACATGGCCACCGGTGCCTCCACCGCCTCCCTCGCCATTATTCTTGTTGACGCACGCAAAGGCGTGCTCACGCAGTCGCGCCGCCACGCCTGCATCACCGCTCTCCTCGGTGTCCCCAACATTCTCGTGGCTGTCAATAAGATGGACCTGGTCGACTACGACGAAGAGGTCTTCAACTCCATTCGTGTCGTTTTCACTGCCTTCTTCGATCAGCTAGGCGATCTCCGTCCGCCTCATCTCGAATTCGTGCCAGTTAGCGCGCTGACCGGAGACAATGTCGTCAACCGAACTACAGCGATGCCCTGGTACTCGGGACCATCGTTGCTCGAACATCTTCAGTCTGCACCCGCTGCCGAAGGCGGCGCCTCCGATGCCTTTCGGTTTGCCGTTCAGCGTGTCCTCCGCCCCAATCATGACTTTCGCGGCTTTGCCGGACAGATTGCCGCCGGCACGATTCGCCCGGGGGACCCCATTTTGGTCCTCCCGTCACGCCGAACCAGCAACATCCGCAGCATCGTAACCTTTGATGGCGACCTCTCGGCAGCACAAGCTCCCCAATCCATCACCCTTACCCTCACAGATGAAGTCGATATCAGCCGCGGTGATCTGATCGTGGCTCCTGAGTGTGCGGCTGTCGCCACCAAACACTTCACTGCCTCGCTGGTATGGATGGACGAGAAGCCTCTCGAACTTTCCCGTCGTTACCTGCTGAAGCACACCAGCCGGACGGTTCAGGCGCGGGTCACCGCCGTTCAACATCGTCTCGAGGTAGACACTCTTGAACGCAAGCCGGCTGTCACGCTCAACTTCAACGACATCGGGCTCGCCGAGATCGAGTCGATCCAGCCGCTCGTCGTTGATAAATACTCCACCAACCGAATCACCGGGAGCTTCATCCTCATCGACCCGGTCACCAATCTAACTGCCGCTGCGGGCATGATTCGGGAAACCAATATTGAGGGTCACCCGACTACGACGAACGCGATTACAGCAGAAAACCGCGCCGCGCGCTGGGGTCACACCGGAGTTCACATTAGTCTCACGGGCTCGACGGCCTTCGTGGATGCCGCGGAGCGGACGCTTTTCCTTCGCGGTGCCTTCGTAGTTCGTCCCGATAGTCTATCTCAGGAAACGCTCGCGGCGCTTATCGCCGCAGGGGCCCTTGTATTGACCAACACCACGTCTGACAATCAAACGGTCACCTTCGGCGAACAACGAGCGGCCGTGACGAATGTTGACGATCTGGTTCACTTCCTGGAAGCACACGCCATCTTGAGAGGAGGGCCCAGGCAATGATCTCAATTGAGACTCCAGGACTGACTTCCGATTCGCCTCGTACACTCGACGAAAAACTGGCTCGCGTTCGCGAGCTTTTGGCGCACGAACTGGCTACGCCCGACAACAACGATGCATGCCTCACCTGCAGCTTTCAGGCCGAGGACGTTCTGCTTCTGCATCTCGCACTTGAGCTGCGGCCTGCGATTCCAGTCATCTTCCTCGACACCGGATATCACTTCGCCGAGACCTACGCTTATCGAGATCGCATCGCGACTGACTGGAATCTGAACCTCATCAACGTGCTTCCGAAGCATACGGTTGCTGAACAGGAACTTGAACATGGCCTTCTCTATCAGACGGCTCCTGATCGCTGTTGTTCCCTCCGGAAGGTCGAGCCACTCTTCGCCGCGATTGCCAACTACAAAATCTGGTTCACGGGCCTCCGCCGCGAACAGGCACGGAGCCGGACCGCACTCGAAGAGATTGCAGACTTCACGCTGCCAAGCGGGATTACCGTTCGCAAACTCAGTCCTCTAGCCGACTGGACTACCCGCGACGTCTGGCAGTCCTGCACTCTCTACGGCATACCGCTGCTGCCACTCTATGAGGTCGGTTACACCAGCATAGGCTGCTCGCCTTGCACGACCATACCCACAGACCCCAACGACCCGCGTTCAGGCAGGTGGGCCGGCCACAAGATCGAATGCGGTATTCACATCCAGGCCGCACCAAACAGCTGACCCGGTCAGCGTCACTGAAATGAGTATTCCGTGGAATACGCAATCGGATTCATCATCGCCGTCTTCATCGCTTTGACCGGCGTGGGTGCTGGCACGATCACCACACCTCTGCTTATCTTGTTTCTTGGAGTCCCCGCACCAATGGCCGTGGCGACGGGGCTCATGTTCTCTGCAGCCGTCAAGCTTGTCCTGGTACCTTCGCAGATAGCCCGCAGGCAGGTCTCATGGCGCGTCCTGGGTCTTATGTTGCTTGGCGGTCTGCCGGGGGTACTTATCGGCTCGCTCGTTTTGCGCCATCTTGACCTCCATGGCCCTCAATATCTGCTCAATGGCCTTTTGGGCGGAGTCCTGGTTCTAACCGCGCTCTGGCAACTCTTTTTCTCCTTCCGTCCAGCTCGCACCGAAACACTCCCCAAGGATCGCAGCAGCGTGCTGCCGATACTGATGTTTGGTGTGGGAACAGAGGTGGGGTTCTCTTCGGCAGGAGCAGGGGCACTAGGTACTGCAGCGCTGCTCAGCCTCACATCGCTCACTCCAGCGCAGGTGGTCGGCACCGACATTGTCTTCGGCTTTCTCCTCTCGCTCGTCGGGAGTGGCGCCCATGGATTTTTTAATGGGACAAGCTCGAGTCTCCTCCAACACCTGATCATTGGAGGGCTCGGTGGAGTTGTTCTGGGTACTATGAGTGCCCGCTGGATTCCCAAGCGTCCGCTGCGGTTCGCTCTCTGGATCTGGCTCCTGATTATCGGCTTCCAGTTCATCTATACAAACGCCTACGCTGTCGCGCACCACTAAGAGAGATCGAGTAAGGGAGATTGAGAGCCGCTGCCTGCCCGCGGTGTTCAGGCTCACTTGCATTTTCGCGAGTAGCAAAAACCCAAATATCGAAATATAGTCGAGTTCGCGATGAAATCGTCTCATCTGCTGATTTGTAACTGATTTTAAATCAGAGGGTCGTCCATGTATTTGCCGCAAAGTTACGCAGTTGCTCTGCTCTTCATGGTCTGCAGCATGCTCTGCTGGGGGTCCTGGGCGAATACGATGAAACTCTGTCCAGGTTATCGCTTCCAGCTTTTCTATTGGGACTACATTATCGGACTGTTTGTCGGGATCCTGGCCTTGGGATTGACGCTCGGCAATGCCGGTGTCGTCGGAAGGCCTTTCGTGCAGGACGTCCTAGAGGCCCCCGGCATGGCTATTCTCTTCGCCATTTGCAGCGGAGCGATCTTCAACGTCGCAAACTTGCTTCTGGTCGCAGCAATCGAAATTGCCGGCATGGCGGTCGCCTTTCCGATAGGTATCGGTGTCGCACTGATTGTTGGCGCACTTAGCAGCTATCTGATCTCTCCGCAAGGGAATCCACTCTTGCTCTTCGGCGGCATCACACTGGTAGTCATTGCCATCATCTGCGACTCGATTGCCTACCGGACACGCGAAGCCGCAAGAAGTGGCAGCAACGTTCGCGGCATTGTCATCAGCCTGCTTGCAGGCCTGCTAATGGGCACTTTCTATCCTTTGGTGAGCAAAGGGATGGCATTGCCCAACGCACCTGGCCCGTACGCAACGGCATTGTTCTTCGTGATCGGGACAGCACTGTGCGCCTTGCCCGTGAATTACTTCTTCATGCGGAAGCCGATCGATGGTGGGACCGCGGTCACCACGTCCGGCTACACGGGCGCTCCCGCCCGCTGGCATATCGCCGGCATACTGGGCGGTGCGATCTGGGTCTGCGGAGCCACTCTCAACTTCGTGGCCTCGCGTGTGAATTTCGTCGGCCCGGCAATCTCCTATTCCATCGGACAAGGGGCTACGATGGTTTCGGCTTTCTGGGGAGTATTTGTATGGCGCGAATTTGCATCGCCATCATCGCGTGTCCGCAATCTGCTTATCGCAATGTTCGCTTGCTTTCTTGCCGGTCTTGTCGCCATCGCTATCGCGCCACTTTACCCAAACTAACAAGGATGACTGCATGAAGCCGATCGTCGTTGTTGGCAGCATCAACATGGATCTCGTCTCCAGGACAGAGCGCATTCCGCAACCCGGCGAGACAGTTATCGGATCCAGCTTTCAAATGCATTCAGGCGGCAAAGGTGCCAATCAAGCGGTCGCTGTTGCCCGCCTTGGCCATCCGTCCATCCTGCTTGGGGTCACCGGTGATGACATCTTCGGCCACCAGCTTCTGTCCACGCTCAAGAGTTTCGGCGTAGATACCAGCCACGTAGGGACCGTCGCAGGTTCTTCAGGGACCGCGAGTATTGTCGTCGATGCGCGCGGAGAAAACACAATCATCGTAACGCCCGGCTCAAATCACCACGTGACGCCCGCCTACCTGAAAACAAACCTTGATGTTCTACGCAACGCGGGAATCATTCTCGCGCAGTTGGAGGTCCCGATCGATACGATAGTCTGGCTCGCCGGCTATTGCGCAGATTCCGGCATACCTCTCATGCTGGACCCAGCGCCGGCGACAGAACTGCCGCCTGCCGCCCTGTCGCGGCTTGCATGGTTTACGCCTAATCAAACGGAAGCGGCCTTTTACTCAGTACCTGGCGAATCGACCGAACAAATGCTCGTACGGTTTTTCCGCCTTGGCATTCAGAACGTAGTCCTTAAGCAGGGCTCGGACGGCGCTCTTATAGCAAGTGCGGACGGCTCTCGCGACCACATCGAGATATTTTCAGTTAATGCGATAGACACAACCGCCGCAGGCGATGCGTTCAACGGTGCATTGAGTGTCGCTCTCATGCGGGGCGAGTCGCCGGCGGAAAGCGCCCGGTTTGCAGCGGCCGCCGCTGCGATTTCAGTTACGCGCCATGGAGCCCAATCTTCCCTTCCAGACCAGAAAGAAGTCATGATATTTATTGAAGATCAAAGCCGCGGCCAATCCCGTAAAAAGTCGGGTGTTTGAAAAGCATCGACGCCAAGTTAGCATCGATGGGCGGAGTTGCTGCCGCTATTTCTGGCTACTGCGCCACTTCACGCTACAGTCCCCAGCCTGACACAAGAAAAGGAATGCCAGCATGCGTCACAAAGCAATCTCATTTGTTGCTCTACTTGTAACACTCACACTTTCCTCTTTCTCCGCTCCTGCACAAATACCGGATTTAGATTTTTTGAATCACAACGAGCCCATGCTGGATGCGCATAACTGTTATCCATACGAGGGACATTGGAATGATCGCATTCAGCGTGCTCTCAACTCCGGTTTTCCGGTTTCCATCGAACAGGACCTCGCCTGGTACGTCGACCCAGCCACCGGTAAGGGCCGCGTTGTCGTCTCCCATTCGCCCCACCCAACTGGCGGAGAGCCCACTCTGGAGGATTATTTTTTCAAGCAGGTGAGTCCCGTTATACGAAGGGTCATCGCTGAAAACAAGCGCAGCCAATGGCCAATAGTAGTCCTGCACTTCGACTTCAAGGACAATCAGACAGCGTTGCTCCAGGCAGTCTGGCGGGTACTCGGCCAACATGAAGAATGGCTTTCGACTGCGGTGAAGACGAGCGATCCGGGCAAGATCTCGCCGATCGATCGTAAGCCTATCCTGGTGATCACCGAAGAGGCCGACGAACAGCAGAAGGTCTTCTACGACTCTCTCCCGGTCGGCGCCCGCCTGCGTCTCTTCGGTTCCGCGCGCACGCATCCCACACCTAAAAACCTGACAAAGGAACAGCTTATGCGTTGGGCGGTCACAGTTAGCGCCAAGGAGCTTCTGAGTGAGAAACCTACGAACTACAGGCGCTGGTGGAACAGCTCCTGGTATGCGGTGGAAGAAGGAGGTGCTCCGGAGGCGGGCGATTGGACCGATGCCGATAATCAACGTTTGCGAGTGCTCGTGGACCATGCACACGCAATGGGTTACTGGGTGCGGTTTTACGCGCTTGATGGGTTTGCTCCCGCGGAAGACCAAGGCTGGGGAACGAGCTATAACTTCGGCTCTCACGAGGCCGTTGTTGTCCGCTGGAAGGCCGCGATCGCCGCTGGCGTCAACTTTATTCCTACGAACCAGTATGAGGAGCTCGCTACGTATTTGAAGCAGATTGCGAAGGAGCTTCGCCCCGGATCTTCCGCTTCGACCTCCAAGTAGTCTTTCCGCCCGCGCTTGCGGAACGCGGGAGTTTGGCGGACCACACAGGGCATTGCACTCACTAAGTGCTATGGCGATTTATCGTCAATTGAGCCGCGACAACAACGATTCTCCCTCGCGGGATTGTCGACGTCACTTGGATCGAAACGCCTGGACGCGGACAGAATAGCCAAAACCAATGGAGTGATCGGGTGCGGCAGCGGAAAGACCGAAGCTGCAATGAAAGTCGAGTTGCTGATGGGGCGTAGGCTTGTAGGCAGTGCCGAAGTCGATCACGTTCTGCGGACCGCCGCGTTGGGGAAAAGCGCCAGAGTATTCGATGTAGGCGTCCCAGGATGGCATGAGTAGACGGTCAAAGAACACGCTAGCCTGCCCTGTCAAATTTCGCCGCGATCCCTGGGTTGGCCACATGAGGGAGAACATTCCGGCGACTGTCCAGTTCATTGGCAGGGAATGAGACCAGGGGAGTTGGACGGTCGGATCATAACCATGACTTGATATCAGGTTTGCTCCCGAGGGAAGACTGACGGAGGGGATGAGTGAGACGTCAAATCCGCCCCGGGTTGGCCCAAACTGTTGTTTTAAGCCCAGGCTCAAGTCGGCAAATCCATTGGTTAACCCAGAGGCGGTGTCGACATTGAAGAAATAGTCCGGGGCGGTAAAACGAAGCTCAGTTTTGTTGGCGATTCCAAATCGCACGGCTGTCTCAGGGAGATCAAAGGTGCGTTGGCCTCCGTTACTGGTCCCCTGAAACCCGTTCTCAAACTGCAAACTTCCGCAGGGGACGACGATGCTCGAACTTGTGATCTGCGGCCGGTCCGTGGCGATGGGCCTGTGCGCATTGGCGCCGCAAGTCTGGGCCTTCGCTTGGAATACGAGTGCCCCGACCGTCACAGCAAAGAAAAGCACACCTGGATAGTGCGGCATGCAGAAGATGATAGCCGGGAAACCATGTCACAACTGGCGAGTCGAGCACACTAGAAGAATTTGGTCTTGAACGCTTCGTGGCGTTGGCGTGCCGCCTCCATAAGCTTGGAGAATTCTCCTTGGCTGCGAAGCGAATCGAGAAGCGGATCGGTCGCGAAATAGGGATAAGGGAAAAATCCATTCTCAATGCTGTGTCGTAATACGCGCAGCGCTGAAGCTTTGTCCCCGATCGATGCATACGCTTGAGCGATCTTGTACATCGCTTCGGGATCGACCACGCCGTGTTCGTTGATCTTAGCTTCCAGTGCATGGAGAATTCCAATAGCCACGGAATTCTGGTGCTGAATTCCAAGGCTGAGGGCTCTTCCAACTTCCGCTTGAAGTTGAGTGCGATCAAGCTCATACGCATGATCGAAGTTCGCCTTTGCCCGCTCTGAGTTCTTCTTGTAGTACTCGCCGAGGCCACGGTAGAAATCGATGAGCGCCGAGTCCTCGGTCTTGGGGAGACTTTCTAGAAACTGGTCGTATCTTCCGAGATAGAGATATCCGTTCGGAGTCGAGCTGTTAAGTTTTACGCCCGGATCGAGTTGCCGGGCCCGCTCACACTCGGCAACCGATTCGGACAACATCCCCGCGAACCGGTAGGCGTATCCCAATTCCCAGTGAATTTCAGCGTGATTCGGATTTGTTTTGAGTGCTTCACGTAACAATGGCACGGCCTTCTCCACTCTGCCCGTGTCGGTGTACATGTTGGCCAGGTAGATCCGAGCATCGATCTCATCGGGCTGTAGGGAAAGGGCTTTCGCAAAGGCGGCTTCAGCCTTGTGGTACTGCTCCGCGCCGCCAATCTGAAAGGAAGCATTCGCTGTATAGGACCTGCCAAGATGAGCCCATGCGAGGGCGAAATGCTGCGCGAGTTGGGTTGACTTCTCCAACATCTTGATCGCCAAGGGGAAATCGCCCTTGGAGTAGAGGTCAACCCCCCGCAAATAATATTCGTACGCAAGCGGACTAACGGTCTCATCGGACTTCAGTCGCCCCGTTTCGGAGGCGGAAAGTGTCAATTCCAGTCCGCGAATGATCTGCTGGGCCACTTGGTCCTGGACTGTGAGAAGTTTGTCGTACTTAAGATCGAACGCTCCCTTCCAGAGGAGGTTTTCCGTCTTGATATCGACTAATTGACATGCAATTCGAAGATCGTCCCCTTCGCGGAGAAAGGTTCCAATGAGAAGCGTATCGACATTCAGGTCCGCGGCCACTTTCGGAATATCGATCGCCTGAGACCTATATTTCTGAACGGCATAAGAAGGGCGGACGGTCAGCTCACTGACATAACCAAGTTTTGTAATGATGGCGTCGGCCAGGGAGAATCCAAGGAAGTCTGTATTCACATTCTCCTGAAGGTTCTGGAAGGGAAGGACCGCAAGACGCCGAGGGACCTGCGCGAGTTGTCGAGGATTGGACTTGTTCCGATAAGCTCGATAGCCCAGCGCGGCAAGTACAACAATTGCTATCAGACCGAGCATCATGAAGGCTGAGCGAAACCAACTCCTACCTTGGCGAGCGCTGCCGGATATCGGTAGACTCCCGGCCAAAGGATCCGTATGCAGAACTGAAGCCAAGTGTGGTGGTTCGGCCACAACGAGCGGCAGGTTCGCTGCGTGATTGTTCGCCGACAGCTGGGACACCGGCACAGCAAAACGGTAGCCCTTTTTGGGGACGGTCTCTATATATTGTTGACCGTTCGGGGTTTCGCCAAGATGTCTACGGAGTGCAGAGATGTTGACCGTCAGGTTGGCCTCTTCCACAAAGCTGTCGGGCCAGACCTTTCGCATGAGTTCTTCTTTGGTCGTTAGGCGACTGCCGTTCTGCACCAGGACCAAAAGAATTTCAAAGGCCTTCGGCGTGAGCGCAATCGGATTCCCTTCACTCTCCAGCGAGTGATTTTCGGGGTCAAAGCGGAATCTGCAGAATTGATACAAGTGATTGACCTCCAAAGGCTTTAGCGGCCTTTGGATATCCTTTGGAAATTCTTTCGAAAACTCTTGATGAACCTTAGGGACGCGCGAGTCACGATTCCGTAGCGTGATCACATTGCTGGTCGCGATGCAGGGGCCGGGCGGCGAAAGTCTGGAAGTAGTCGATCACAGCTTCCTCGTTGCCAGTCGATCTCCGCCTACCACGACCCGCGTTCGGCCACCCCCCTCCCATCAAGAGGGCGCACCCGTCCGGGCCTCGTGGTTCGGACTAATTCTAAACGAAACGGAGAATGCAATGAGAAGGAGCAAGTTTACGCAGTACTGGAAATATCTTGAGTCGGGCACCATCATCTTTGCTTTGGCTTCGGTCCTAGGGGCGGTCGTCTCTCCGGTCGCGGCCTCGGCTCAGGACAAGAAAGACGAGATCACTTTTGATCTGGTGCCAAACACGCCATTTATCGATTGCCTTCGCAAATCCTCGTATGAAGAGCCCAGGGCACGGGCGACGGTCATTCGCGGAAAACTCAATGACACCTTGGTTCTGGACCTTGACGGATTCAAGCCCGGTCTCGCCTTCGATCTCTTTACGGTACAACGCAGCCCGTTCCTGTCGGACAAGACGCCCGATCCGAACTTCAAGAATGTCTTCAAGGGTAGCTTCGGTCTCGCGTGGTATCAATCGGATATTGAGATAGGCAAACGCTCCGACGACGGCCATGTCCGCATCAAGACGATCCTGCTCGACCAGATCTTCGGCTTCGATCCCGACGCGTCCTTGCCACCGACCAATACCTTCCACTTAGGGTTCTGGTTCAACAATCCTCAAGACGCTGCTGCCTGCGGTTTCCCAGCGGACGACCCTACCAAGTTCACGCCATTCAACGGCGAACACAAGGCGGGACCGTTTGCGATGATCAGCGTGCCGGATCAGAAAACGCAGTTGGGGCCACTCTGCACCGATCCTGACCCAGAACATCCGGGCAGCTGCAATCCATAACTCCTGGTTCGCGGTTGGGAGCGGGTCGCATACCTGTTATCCGCTCTCCTCTTTCCACGACATTCCAGCTTAAGGAGCAATGACAATGTACATATTTGCCGACCTGAAGCCATCCGGAGCTTCCGGCACACCCAAGACCGCTTCGGGAGTCCGAATCGGCCATGTCAATCTGCGAGTAGCTGACCTGGATCGCTCCCTACGTTTTTATTGCGACGTACTTGGTCTCTCTGTCATTTATTACGCGCCATCAATCGGGCTGCTCACCGTGTTCCTGGCATTCGGCGATTACCACCATCACATCGCATTGACCTGGTTTTACAACGCCGACGGCGGCTCACAACAGACGCACCATAGTCGATTGAACCATTTCGCCATCGTCTACCCGGATGAAATATTACTGGCAACCGCCGTGGCTCGGCTTCTGGACCATGGTGACTTCATCGACGATGCTCGAGATCACGGTGCCACATTGTCCGTATACCTGCGGGACCCCGATGGCAATGGGATCGAACTCTATTACGATCGGCCGCGAACTCAGTGGTTCGATTCGACTGGCGACCTCGTCATGAAAGCTGAACCGTTCGATGTAATGAATTGGCTGGCCGAAGTTTGGGCGGGTCCAGCTCAAATTGCCAACGAACGACCTTACGTCGATTGCCTGGAGGAGGTGGTATGAGGGGCACAATGATGCAATACCCCCTCACGTTGACCTCGCTGTTCGATCGTGCAGGAAAATTGTTCCCAGAGGTCGAAATCGTTTCGCGCCGACCGGATAACTCGCTCCATCGCTATGCTTATCGTGATCGGCACCAGCGAGCAAGGGGTTTAGCGGCCGCTTTGCAGAGTTTTGGAGTACGACCGGGAGATCGGGTCGCCACTCTGATGTGGAACCACTATGCCCATCTCGAGGCATACTTCGCGGTCCCCGTGATCGGCGGCGTGCTTCATACACTCAACCTCCGGCTGCATCCCGATGAATTGGCTTACATCATCAATGACGCTGAGGACCGGGTCCTCATCGTCGACGATATCCTGCTGCCTCTCTTCGAAAAGATCAGAGACCGTGTGAATATTGAACTCGTAATCGTATTTCCGTTCAGCTGCCAACCGATACCACACAGCTATGAAGACTACGAAGAGCTCCTGCAACGTAGCGACTTTAATCCCATCTACGCCGACCTTGACGAAGATGACGCCATCAGTATGTGCTACACATCCGGTACAACGGGCAAACCGAAGGGCGTCGTCTATTCACACCGCGCGATCGCGCTGCATTCCTACTCTATTTCGTTGCCAGACAACTTTTCGATCTCACGAAGCGACACCATTCTGCCGGCCATGTCCATGTTTCACGCAAATGCGTGGGGGCTGCCCTATGCGGCGGTCATGAATGGCAGCAAGCTCGTCCTACCTGGGCCGAACCTTCAGCCAGAGTTAATTCTTGATCTGCTTTCCGAAGAGCGAGTCACCCTCACTGGTGCGGTGCCGACAGTATGGCTCGCTGTAGCGGAGGCGTTAGAGCGGGAGCCCCAGCGCTGGTGTCTGCAGGGGGACCTTCGTATCCTGATTGGAGGGTCTGCGTGTCCGGAGATCCTGTTTCGCCGCTTTGACCGGTTTGGGGCGCGCGTCATTCAACTGTGGGGACTGACCGAAACGACCCCGGTCGCGACGGTCTGCAGGCTGCAACCGCACATGCAATCGTCCTCAGAGGACAGGAGATACCAGCTTCGTGCCAGGCAAGGGATGCCTTTACCATTCGTAGATATCCGCGCCGTCAGCGATAGTGGCGGGGTGCCCTGGGATGGAACGACACAGGGCGAATTGCAAGTCAGGGGACCCTCGGTCGCCGCCAGCTACTACAGGCTTCCGGAAGAGAGCAGCAAGTGGACTGAAGATCGCTGGCTTCGTACCGGGGACGTAGCAACGATCGATCCGGACGGTTATGTGAAGATAACGGACCGTACAAAAGACCTGATCAAATCAGGTGGGGAATGGATCAGTTCGGTAGACGTAGAGAATGCAATTGTGGCGCATCCCGCCGTGGCAGAAGCTGCGGTAGTGGCAGTACCTCACCCTAAGTGGCAGGAGAGGCCCCTGGCTTTAGTGATCCTGAAAGATGGCGCCGAAGCAAGCTCGGACGAATTGCGGACGCTCCTTGCAGCCACCTTTGCAAAATGGCAGTTGCCCGATGACTTCGTTTTTGTCTCCGAGCTTCCCCACACTTCGACCGGAAAGCTCCTGAAATCGGAGCTGCGGCAGATATATAGCCAATGGAATTGGTAGATGCGAACCGTCGAGGAGTGCGAGCCAGTCTCAACCTGAGTTCGCCTCGATTGTCAGTCAAGTACTTAACTCAAGAGAAGGTCCGAAATGACCTGGAGGAGATAGCTGTGGCCGAAATTCGTTCCTTTCCGTTCTCACCCGCAAACCATAGGGCAACAGAGAAACAGCAGCAAACTTCTCCCGTCAAGAAAGTGATGGGTTATCGCGTGGACACTGTTCCCTGGCCCATACGCCCTCTTTATCTTGCTGCTGCGTGGGCGGGCGGTGTGGTTTTGTATCTCTACTATTTCTTTTGCCGGAAGACCTCGCGGGTCTCGATCGAAGGGCCAGGAGATCACGATTTGTCCCGACATGCCATCTTTTGCATGTGGCACGAGAGCTGGTGGTCGTACTTCGTTGTCTTCATGCGCTTCCACTCTCCTCACGCCATGATCAGTCATCCGGCAGCGTACATGAAGCCGCTTCATTGCGTCTTCCGATTGATGGGGCTGAAGCGCCTGCTCCTCGGCTCGTCAGGAGATGAAGGTAGACAGGCTGTGAACGAGCTTGCAAATCTTGTTCGGAGTGGCTGGTCAACAACGATTTCTCCGGACGGACCCCAGGGTCCGCCACGGTTCCTGAAGAAGGGAGTGCTCCACATCGCGGCGCAAAGCGGAGTGCCGATCGTCCCGTTGACGATATCCGCGACCCGCTTCGTTTCTGTTCCCAGTTGGGATGGCAAAAGGCATCCTCTGCCATTCAACCGGACCAGAGTGGTCGTCCACAACCCCATCTACGTCGACCGGCACAATTTCGACGAGATCGGTGCGCGAATCGTAACTGCATTAGGAGGCAAGTAGAGTGAAGACGCTGCTTCGAAACCATCCGGCTTACAGAGCGAACTGAACAAAGGACTTCCTTGAACTTCAAGAATGTGCGCTTACCGGGGAAAGCTGGGTCTAGCTCGAAAATGTTCAGAAGTACACAATAGGACATTCTGGAGACCGCTAGATAAGATTCATCCTATTGATTTTATTGATATTTAGCTGCCTTACGGGGATTTCAAAAGTTTATGGCGGTGGGCGCGCACTCTCAAGCAAATCGCTCTCCGGTCGGAATTCCCGTTAACAGGGAAAAATACAAGGGATTTTCAAGAGTTTTGTCTTGAAACTGTCACGCCGTAATGGCCATAATTAACTGATTACAAGCGGTTTACCTTCGCCTTCCTCAAGCTGTGGCTACAAAGAACAGGTAATTAATTCTTGGATATCAGGGAATTGAAATTGGCTATCTGGGAACTTTAGATATCCGACCGCCCAAGATTTTGCGATTGAATCCCGCGTCGGATTCATACAGGTGCTGCATTAGGTCATCTCTAATTCCCGATACAAGACACTGAGGTCAGGAAGACGTGCAACAATTCCCCAATGTCGGCGGTTGCCATTTCAGGCATATGCCCATTCGTAAAACAGGAGAGCGAGCTTATGTGCGATGACTTTATCCACCAAGGCCTGACGCATGATCCCACTGTCTCAAGGCGGGCGTTTGTAGTTAGCTCGACGGCGACTTTCGCGCTTGGCTCGACGGCTGCAGCGCCGACTAAAGTCGTTGAGAAAGATGTGAATGTGCCGATGGCTTCAGGCGTGTCAGACTCGGCATTGTTCTATCCCGAGGGCAGCGGGCCGTGGGCGGCTGTGTTGGTATGGACCGATATCTTAGGGCTTCGGCCGGTGTTTCGCGAGATGGGCCGCAGGCTGGCCGCCGAGGGTTACGTGGTGCTTGTCCCGAATCCGTTCTATCGCAACGCGAAAGCTCCTATTGTGGGCGGATCGTTCGATTTCTCCAAGCCCGAGGATCGCGCCAAGGTGATGCCTATGGCGGCTGCGCTGACGGCGGATGCCAACATCAGCGATGCGAAGGCATATACGACCTTTCTGGACGAGCAGCCGCAGACGAACAAAAAGAAAAAAATGGGTGTGCAGGGTTACTGCATGGGTGGACCGCTCACGTTTCGCACTGCGGCGACCCGGGCCGACCGCATCGGCGCAGCGGCAACCTTCCATGGTGGTGGACTCGTCACAGACAAGCCCGACAGCCCGTACCTGCTGATTCCGCAGATGAAGGCCGAGGTGCTGTGCTGTGTTGCGGACAACGACGACAAGCGCGATCCGGCGGCGAAGGACAAGCTAAAAGAGTCCTTCACGACCGCTCATCTGAAGGCGACGGTGGAGGTATTCGAAGGCTGCAATCATGGATGGACTGTCAGTGGAAGTCAGGTTTATAACGAGGCTGGCGCTGAGCGGGCGTGGTCAGAACTGAGTGCGCTCTACAAGAGGAACCTCAGTTAGGACTGGGAATTCCATCGCAGATTCATGATTAAACCTGTTTGATATGACGGGGATTTCGATCTCGTCCACAGCGTGTCCGGATGAGGATCTGTCGTTTCGTTACCTGAGTCCTAACCGGAGTTCATCCATGCGAAGAAGACACTTCCTGAAGAACGCATCCGCGGCAACTCTCGTTACGATTCTTTCGCGTTATGAACTCGCCGATGCTTACGCCTATGAGAGGCAGCCACGAATTGCCTTTGGCGGCATTGGGATTGAATGCAGCACCTATAGCCGCATCCGGACGCGTATGGAAGACTTCGAAATCCTGAAGGGTGAAGCGCTCGCGAGCTCGCAGAGATTCGCGTTTTTGAAAAAATATCCCACACAATTCATTCCGACTGTGGTGGCGCAGGCGGTACCTGGAGGTCCGGTCGAAAGAGCTACCTATGACTTCATCAAGGCCGAATTTCTGGAGAAACTACAGACACTGCTTCCACTCGACGGTCTATTTCTCCCCATGCATGGAGCCATGTTCGTGGAAGGGATGGAGGACGCTGAGGGCGACTGGATGGAATCCGCACGCAAGGTCGTCGGCCCGAACTGTCTGATGTCCGCTTCCTACGATCTGCATGGCAATGTAAGCCAGCGTGTGATCGACAACCTTGATATGTTCTCCGCTTTCCGTACAGCACCGCACATCGACAAAGAGGAAACCATGGAGCGGTCTTGCGGCATGCTACTGCATTGCCTGGATCGACATATTCGCCCCACACTCGTGTGGGCCCCTATTCCTGTGTTGATGCCGGGCGAACGCAGCAGCACGGAGTGGCAACCGGGCAAGAGACTTTGGGCACAGCTTCCGAAGCTGAATGAAGAGACGGGAGTTCTGGATGTGTCCATGCTCGTTGGCTATGTCTGGGCCGATGAGCCGCGTTCGACAGCATGTGCCGTCGTCACTGGGACGGCTCCAATCACTGAGAAGGAGATTGCGGTCAATCTGGCGCAGCAGTACTGGGACGCGCGTAAGGATTTTCAATTTGGCACCGAGACCAGCAACATCGACAAGTGTATCGAGAAGGCCATGAAAGCGACGACACATCCGGTCATCCTCGCCGACTCGGGTGACAATCCAACCGGCGGAGGCACCGGTGACCGCGCCGAAGTTCTAGAAGAGCTACTGCGTTACAAGGTGCAGAACACCGTCTTCGCCGGAATCGCAGACCTTCCAGCTACGGATGCGTGCTACAAGGCCGGTGTAGGCACCAAGCTACCGCTCTCCATCGGTGCGACGCTCGACCCTCTTGGAAGCAGGCCTGTCAAAGCTACAGTGAAGGTGATCTTTCTGCTTCCGGCGGCCGCATCTCGCCTGCGTGAAGCCGTTGTCCAGATCGAAGGTGTCACTCTTGTTCTTTCTGCCCAGAGGCGTCCCTACCACGACATCGTCGACTTCACGCGGCTAGGTCTCCAGCCATCGTCATACAAGATTATTGTTGTGAAGTCAGGGTATCTTTCTCCAGAGCTCGCTCCGCTTGCACATCCCAGCCTGATGGCTCTCTCCGACGGCTCAATTAATCAGGACATCACCCATCTGCCGAAGAACAGGCTCCGCAGACCGACCTATCCTTTCGTCGAAGATCTGACGTACACGCCGCGAGCGATTGTTTCCGCGCGAGCGCCGACCTAGTTTATGCTGCGGTCTGAAGATACACAGCATGGTCACAGTCGCTCACTATAGGATGACGATCCGGATCGCCGGGGGGTTGAGATTGAGTCGCGAGGTTGTATTCGAATTATGTGCGGAAGACTTGGAGTCATGTGTGGCCGCTCGAGAAGGAGGAGCAGATCGTATTGAATTGTGCTGCGCCCTGATCGAAGGTGGTTTGACGCCTAGCCATGCCCTGATAAGTGCGGCCGTCGCGCAGAGTGGCCTGCCCATATATACAATTCTGCGCCCACGTGGGGGAGGTTTCGTCTATTCAGATGCTGAGTTCACACTCATGCAGGAGGATCTCGAACACGCCCGATCGCTTGGTGTGAGCGGGTTTGTTGCAGGGGTTCTTCGGCCCGATGGAAATGTAGACGGTAATCGCATGCGCCTTTTAGTCGAGCAGGCGACACCTCTCGAGGTGACCTTTCATCGCGCGTTCGATGCAGCAACAAATCTGGAGCATGCACTCGAAGATGTGATCTCAACGGGCTGCCGACGACTGCTTACCTCAGGCGGAGCAGAAAACGTCTTTACCGGAGCGGAGAGGCTTCGACGTCTGGGCGTACAAGCCGCTGAACGAATTGAGATCGCTGTAGGCGGCGGCCTGCGACTCGAGACTGCGGCTGAGGTTGCGCGAATTACCGGGGCATCACAGTTTCATGGCTCCGTGCGGCAATTGGAGTCTCCTCCAGAGATAGTTTCAAAGGATCTTGTCACGGGGCGTATGTTTACGAAACCGGAGAACGTTCGCATGATGATCGCAGCCTTAAAGGTTGGCCATGGTAAATGGGAGAGCGAGTCAAATGCGCATAGAACGTCCTGACTGTTCCAACGGGGAAAGGTAAGCGTGAGTTTTTTTCTTGCACTGGATGCTGGTGGAACGAAGACGGACTAAGTTCTTGCAGATGAGACACGCGAACTGGCGCGGGCGCGTACTGGAACCATCAAAAGAATGCGTACGGACGCGGAGACTGCGGCACAAAATCTCGATTCCGCTCTGCGTCAGCTCACAACACTCAGCGGCGTGTCCATGCACTCAATAACGCGAACCTGCGTCGGAACCGCCGGAGAGAATGTTCCGCTGGTTGCGGAATGGTTGCGCGGCGCGATTATGTCCAGGGTTACCGGCGAACTCCTGTTACTTGGCGACGTGGAGATCGCGCTAGACGCGGCCTTTTTTGGAGAGGCTGGCGTATTGGTGCTGGCGGGCACCGGATCGAACGTGGCAGGCCGCATAAGTACAGGAACGCTAATCTCAGCTGGAGGATGGGGGCCAGTACTGGCGGATCAGGGATCAGGAAACAAGATCGGCCTGGAGGGTCTCAGAACTGCCTTCTTAGCGAAAGACGAAGGACGGTTCACGCGTTTGCTGCAGGACGTGATGGATTTTTGGCGCCTGACAACCCTGGATCTGCTTGTTGAACATGCGAACAGGTTCCCGCCACCTGATTTTTCCGAGTTGACGGAACTCGTGGTGCGGGCCGCTGAGTTGGGAGACGAGGTTGCGGCTGACGTACTGCATAAGGAGGGAGAGGCATTGGCATATCTCGCGCAACTCGTTATGCGACGACTGCAGAGTATGGCTGGCAATCATGAATGGGTGCCTCCAATCGCGTTTGCAGGCAGCATTATGGAAAAGGTTTCGCCGGTCCGTGAGGCTATGATCGCCGCAGTACAGCGCGAGTTCCCGCATGTTCGTACCCTTGCGGGAGTGGTCGACCCCATCGCAGGTGCTGTCTGGCGTGCGCGACATCAATAACGCTTTAGCTAACTGACCGCCTGTGATTTGGCTGTGTGGGCTGGGCTGCGAGTCTCCTCACCGATTCGTGCATGGATTCCCTAATTTGTCGGGAGTGGGAAGGCTCATTGTCAAAGATGCGATTATGCTCGGTGCGGGATTCGTTACATTAGTTGATTCAGCGAAGGCATATCTCCGCAAAGAAACCGTTCCAAGATAAGTAGCCATCATAAAAAGATTTTTTCGTCTGTCAGAGGCAATAGATAGCTCTTGATTCAATAGACAGCCCAGGACACAGTCCCTGAGTTGCTTGGCAAGCGTATTCCAACTTCCATCTCCAATGACGCTCTCGAAGCTAACTTCCGACAGCAGTATGAATGCATTGCATTTTCTTCTTCCCGATCATGGCCGAGTTTGGCGTATCCATATCGTGGATTTTGGTGATTGATCGAGCTAGGTTGAAGCGTTTCGAATTGTCTGATCTAAACCTCAGCGCGGCTGCACGTGAGGCGAATAGAGAGATCGAACTGCAGAGAAGCTCTAAGCTCAGGATTCGCAGATCAGAGCACTGATGACCGCAGTCAATATCGAACGCGCATCTGCTTTTCCCAGTGTCCACTTATTTCTTCAATCTATTGAAGTGGCACTGGCAGCAGTTGATCTTTCGGATTCTGCCCCGGATCACGGGCAACTTGGAAGTTATTCACTTGGACGTAAAACCGACTATCCGTTGAAGTGCTCGTGACG
This sequence comes from Acidobacteriaceae bacterium KBS 89, assembly GCA_000381605.1. Classification (GTDB taxonomy): domain Bacteria; phylum Acidobacteriota; class Terriglobia; order Terriglobales; family Acidobacteriaceae; genus Edaphobacter. The sequence goes on along the minus strand of KB906760.1, from coordinate 121,195 downwards.
TTCATGGCTCCCAACTGTACGAGATGCCAGTTATATGGCAGGGTGGCAGCTCAAGAATGTAGTCGGCTCTCAAGACGCCCAATACAAGCGTTCCCAACTCTGATGTACGAGGACTCGATGCGGCGGCTGCGGTCGCTGCCGCGCGAGCAAAACTCCCTATGTCGAAGCCGTGAATCCTGACCGGCGCGCATTTCAGCGAAAGGGTGGCAAGTTGCTGATGTATCACGGGTGGGCAGATCGGGTGGTGCCGCCGGAAGACACCATTGGATACCAACAGGTGGAGAAGATTCATGGCCAAAGCCACGGAAAACTCTGTTCGCCTCTTCATGGTTACGGGATGGGGCACTGCGGGGGGGACCCGAAGCCTCGACCCTTGCACCAAAATTAAGCCAGTGCCGTAACATATTCCCTATGAAACGCAAAACTATTCCCGCGCTTTGCGTTTGTTTCGCGTTCGGCGCTTGCATACGCGCCGAGGAGATCGCTTCGCCGGATGGGAAATTGGTTCTCGCGATTGAGACGGTGCCCGCTACCGCAAACGGATTGACCGGGCGGCTGGTTTACAAAGTGAGCTTTCGCGGGAAACCGCTGGTGGAGGAATCTGGACTGAGATTTGAATTGGAAGGCCAGCGGCCGCTTGGGCCGGAAGTTCGCATCACGGGTACTGAGAAGTCCCAAGGAGAAGATTCCTACAAGCTCCTCGCCGGTAAGACCAGCGAGGTACATGATCGCTACAATTCGCTGCGACTGGATTTGGCGCAAGACGAACGCTTGACCATGAAGTTCTCGATTGAAGCGCGCGTTTTTGACGATGCCGTGGCATTCCGCTATGTAATTCCCGATCAGGGAGCCATCCGGAGCTTTCGACTGACGAAAGAAAGCACCGAATTTCGCATTGCCAAAGACGCAACGACGTATGCCTTGGAGCTGCCGAACTTTCACTCGATGTACGAGAGTGAATTCGTCAAGCTGCCTATCAGCGCGTTTTCAAATCAAGGGGGGGTTGCGAGCAAAGTGCTGATTGGGTTACCGCTTCTGATGGACGTTCCCGGGGTTGCGTGGATGGCCATCACCGAAGCGGATCTACGAGATAACAGTTCTATGTATTTGACGAACCCTTCCGGCAGTTGGCAGGGGCATTGGTTTGAGTCGGTGCTCGCTCCATCGGAAGATGACAGCAACGTGATCGTCAGGAGCTCCCTACCCCATCATTCGGCTTGGCGAGTTTTGCTCATTGGAGACCAGCCTGGCCGACTCGTGGAATCGAACGTAATAACATCGCTGAATCCTGAAAATCGAGTTGCGGACACATCCTGGATCAAGGCAGGTAAGGCTTCTTGGGATTGGTGGAGCGGTAGCCTCAACGCCGATGGAAAATCGTCTTATAGCACCGCGACGATGAAATATTACGTCGATTTCGCCGCCAAATCCAAGTTCGAGTACATGCTGGTCGATGCTGGCTGGTCCGAGCCAAACGACATGACCAAAATGAATGGAAAAGTAGGCATTCCGGAGCTTGTGAAGTACGCCGCAGCGAGAGGCGTGAAGGTGTGGATCTGGCTTTATTACAAGGCAACTGACAGCCAGATGGAAGAAGCATTTCCGCTTTACGAAAAATGGGGAGTTGCGGGATTGAAGATTGATTTCATCGAGCGCGACGATCAGCGGGGCATCGACTTTTATTATCGAACGGCGGAATTAGCTGCCAGGTATCACCTCATGGTCGATTTTCATGGCGCGACAAAGCCCAGCGGGTTGGAGCGCACTTACCCGAACGTTTTGGGTTATGAAGGCGTGCTCGGCCTTGAACAGTCAAAGGCGGGCACCCGGGACAATCCCGAGCACCACACGACAATTCCCTTCACGCGAATGCTGGCTGGGCCGATGGACTACACGCCCGGAGCATTCACTAACGTGACGCGTGAGGAATTTGTGCCGAGGATGGAATCGCCAATGGTAATGGGCACCAGAGCGCACCAATTGGCGATGTATGCGATCTACCAGGCAGCAATCCAAATGGTGGCGGACTGGCCGAAGGCATATGAAGGCGACCCTTCGTTTGAGTTCGTCAAGGCGGCCCCGGCAACTTGGGACGAGACGCGCGTATTGAACGGCAGACCTGGGGAATTTGTGACCATTGCGCGGCGCCACGGCGAGGAATGGTTCCTTGGCAGCATCACAAACTGGAATGCGCGCGAACTGGATTTGCCGCTCAGCTTTTTGGGGAGCGGAGATTTTACGGCGGAGATTTATGCCGATGCACCGGACGCGGACGTGCACTCCAAGAACGTCCTAATTGAGACCAAAACCGTCAAGAGCGCTTCGCATTTAACGGCAAAGCTGGCGCCTGCTGGCGGTTATGCTGTGCGCTTCACACCCATGAAGTAGTCGAGGGTACTTGTATCCAGGAAGAAACAGATTTTCAAGGAAGAAGCTTATGCAATTGCGATTTGTCTTGCTAACCGCAATATTTTTGAAGATGGGAATCGCGGCGCACGGTCAGACGGAGACTTTCTTCAGTGTGCCTGTCGCGGACGCTCCCGAACTTGCGCCCCGGGGACCTTATTCCGTGGGCGTGCGCACGATTGAGCTCAAGATTCCAGATCAAGTCGACATTCTGAACTTTGACAAGAACACTGGGAAGGCGCCCGTCTACGAGCGGCCGTTGAAAATCGAGGTCTGGTATCCGGCAACGATTCCTGCAGGTGCGGAAGAACGCACTGTATATGAGATGGGATTTCCAAGGGGAGGTAGGGGAGTCGAAGGTGTTCCAAAGACGGTTGCCGTATTGGGCAAGGCCTTACGGGATGCGCCGCCGGTGAAAGGAAGGCAGTATCCGCTGGTTATTGTGTCGCACGGATATCCAGGTTCGCGTTACTTTCTTAGTTATCTTTCGGAAAATCTCGCTTCGAAGGGTTACGTCGTTGCAGCGATCGATCATACCGATTCGGTATTCGGCGATGAAAAAACGTTTCAAAGCACGCTACTGAATCGGGCGAACGATCAGTTGTTTACTATTGGCGCGCTGGAGGAGTTGGCTGGGCACTCTGGACATTTTCTGAACGGCATCCTCGACAGCTCACACGTGGCAATTGTCGGTTATTCGATGGGTGGCTACGGAGCGCTCGCAAGCGCCGGTGCGGGATACAGCTCCTCCTCGATGGGGCATGGTTTCGTGCCAGGAGGATATTTTGCGGACTGGGAAGCGGGAAGCCCGAAGTATCAAACGCGGCTGAGAAAAGAAGTCCAGGCAGTCGTTGCAATTTCGCCGTGGGGTGCGCAGCCGCCATATAACTCATGGGATGATGCAGGGTTAGCTGGAATACGGATTCCGATGCTGGTGATTGCCGGCAATCATGACGACATCGCCGACTATGCCAATGGAATCAAACCGGCATTCGAAAAGGCGGTGCACTCTGACCGCTGCATGCTGGTATACGAGAACGCCCGGCACAATGTGGGTGGTAATCCGGCACCGGCTGAGGCGTTGCCCAGCTTCGTGACGCGCGAATCCTTCGAGGAGCCCGTGTGGCGCAAAGATCGCATCACGGCCATTAATCAGCATTTCATCACTGCCTTTCTGGACCTGACATTGAAAGGGGATGAGAGCAAACGAGCTTACCTGCACGCTGATCCGGAAATCTCAAACGAAGGTAAATGGCCGCTTCCGCAGGGGGCGTCTGTTGGGGCAAAATTCAGCGATGGAACTAACTACTGGAAAGGCTTCCAGCGGCGGTGGGCCCTGGGACTGGAAATGCACTGCTCGGCGGCAACACCGTGAGTGATCCTCCGTGTGGGTCCAGTCACGCTACAGCAGCCGGGGATCCATCCTACTTACCACACTCAATTCATATAGGTTGGAGGGCCCTCCGCCAAAAAAACAGTAATCCGCAACAGGTATCCACGCTATTGCCTCGAGCAACCGCCACGCTGATAGCCTCCACTTGGGCACGGCCAAGCTGATGCACCTTGAGGTCCTCAACTTGCTGATGAGATTCTAGAGAGCGTTCGGCGGAAGCTCAATTGACGATAGTGTTCCTGTTAAATCGCGAAGGTGTTCATGCGTTTATTAAAATTGTTCGGAAAAATTAGGCGGGTTTCAACATCATGTCCATCCAGCATTCTGACAGGCTCTTTCAGTGGCCCCTGCAAAAGGGTAATGCTGCAGGGCTATTCGGTTCGCCTTGTTCCCGTCGACCACTCCCATCTCGATCAGCTTGCTCGTTGGTCAGGAGAGGAGGACATCTGGCGGTACATGACATTTGCAAACCTCGCATCGAGGGAAGAATTACAGACTTGGATTGGCAGTGCCATGAACGCCAATGAACGCGGCACGGAGCGGAACTTTGCCATCGTCGACGAAGCTAGTCAATTAGCGGTGGGTACAACAAGTTTTTACCGGGTCGTGCCTGAACACAAGAGGCTTGAACTGGGAAAGACCTGGCTCGGAGCACCCTATCGGAGGACACGGATCAATACTGCCGCGAAGTATTTGATATGCTCACCATGCTTTCGAAACGATCTTAGCAAACAGAGTTGAGTTGAATACTGATCTAAGAAATGTCCGCTCTCAACGCGCCATGGAGCGAATCGGCGGTGTGCGCGAGGGAGTCTTGCGCTGCCACACGATCATGCGGGATGGCTTTGTTCGCGATACTGTGAACTATTCCTTCACGATGAGGGACTGGCCAGCCACGAAAATCTCTCTCCAGAGGATGCTTGAAGATAGATACCCAGCATCATGACTGATCCTGGTGCATATATCGTCAGTAGCTCGTCTCCTTTCATGAGGCAGCGGCGGCTCTCTGAAGAAGAGAAATATCCCCTCTGAACACCCCTAAGAGAAAGGAAAGCTTTGACCATGCGTTCCGTCCTTCGGAGGACCTGCTCATCCCATTTACAGGACCTACCGCTTCTGGATCTGCGCGGCCTGATGCCTCACGATCTGCCACCGACCGTCACGATAGACAAAGACATTGGTGAACCGGAGGTCAAATTTTCCTGAATTGCCTCGGTAGGTCCCTTCCAGGTGCTCCAACCCAGTCACCATTGCGGTCTCACCGTAGATCGAAACACGCATCTCGGTGTCCTCAATTACTTCGGGCTTCAGATCGCCAGACGAAAACATAGCCATATCCTGAGCCCGCGTTGATTCGCCCCAGGTCATTAATCCGACGGTAAACTCTTTGACGTAGAAGGTCTCAAGGAAGCGCATGTCCGCATTTTTACGGGCCTCGGCCCCGAATAATTGATTCGACTAAGGCCATTCAGCGCGGCGACCTTGTAGCATTCGGCCAATGTAGGGTAATTGAAGACGGTGTTTATCAAGGAGTCGATCGTGCCCTCGAATCCGATGACGGCTTGTCCGATGTGAATGAGTTCGGTTGCACCGTCGCCAACGATATGAACACCAAGTAGCTGGCGCGTTTCCCTGTGAAACAATATCTTCAGAAGTCCGGTAGTGTCGTTTAGGATCTGGCCTCGCGCTATTTCACGATAATGTGCGATGCCAATCTCGTATGAGACTCCAGCTTCGGTCAGTTGTTCTTCTGTTTTGCCAACGAACGAAATCTCCGGAATCGAGTAGATTCCGTAGGGGAACAGTTCTGGTACTGACACAACCTGTACCCCGAAGGCGTGGCATACGGCCACGCGACCCTGCTCCATCGCAACGGACGATAGGCTTGGGAAGCCGATCACGTCGCCCGCAGCGTAGATGTGCGGCTGCGAGGTCTGAAAGTTGGTATTTACCTGAATCCGGCCGCGCGCATCGGCAGCGAGTTCACATGCCGCAAGATTCAACGAATCTGTGTTGGCCTGCCGCCCTACAGCGTAGAGCAAAGCGTCCGACCAGATTTGCTTTCCGCTCTTCAGCTTCGCGCAGACTTTGCCCTCAGAAGATTTCGTGACCTCTTCGACCTCCTCACCCAGACGAAAAGTGACGCCCTGGCTGCGCATGTGATAACTCAGGGCTTCGACGATCTGCTGGTCGACGAAGTCGAGTATGCGAGGGCGGCGTTCAATCAGTGTCACCTGAATATCCAGAGCGGCGGCAATACAGGCATACTCAATACCGATCACGCCACCTCCGACGATCGTCAACACATGGTGCTCAGTTCGTAACCGGCGAATCGCGTCTGTATCGATAATGGAGACGTCGTCCACAGGAATCGCGTCGTTGTGAGCCGGCCTCGAGCCAGTAGCGATTAATATATGATCCGCGTGGCAGAAATACTCTTCTTCCTGATTCGCAACCCGAATCGTGTGGGGTCCTGAAAAGGAAGCAGTGCCAATCAATACATCGATATTGTTACGGCGAAACTGACTCTCAAACACCCGAACTTCGTTGGAGGCGACTTCCTCGATTCTCTGTGCCAGGTTTGAGGCCGAGAGGCGATCCGTGCATCCTGATCGGGTAGAACGCAGGACAGCCTCCCGAAGTGTCTTACTCGGAATCGTGCCGGTGTTGATACTGGCCCCCCCCAAGAGCTACAGAGCGCTCGACCACCGCAACCTTTTTGCCGAGCTTGGCGGCCTGAATCGCCCCGTGGTGTCCAGCAGCGCCCGAGCCGATAACCACCATGTCGTAATGCTTTGTGGAACTACTACTTTCGTTCATCTCACCTGTCCTCCTGCATAGAAGCCGCTAACCCGCGCCGACGCGGATTATCGAGCCGGATTTAAGTAACACGTTGCAAACACGATCTCCGCTCTACTTCGGGTGTGGTTCCGGAGGATGCACAAACACCACCACAAGGCTCTAAGAATCTGTGTGAAATTGAACCTTTCACGATGCGCCTTGCGTTTTCAGAAGTTGACACAAGCGAGAGCCCAGGAGAGACGCGGGCAGGATGTTGTCGATGCCGCATTCGAGTGCGTCCCACCAGAGTTCCGCGGTACTGGAAGAAGTCGCGAGTACAATCGGCACACAGATATCAATACCCCTCATCCGTTCGACGAGATCTCTCCAATTACCATCAGCCAGGGCGAGTTCCGTGACGATCACGGTCTTCCCGCGCGCCGAGTTGAGCAAATCGACTGCTGCTCTGATGCTGTGCGCCCACTGTATAACCAGTCCGTGCGCTTCGATGTCCTGCAGGACCGTGGCTTCCGGGTTCCTGTTGGACACAAAAATTACTGTTCCTTCCTGTCTGTCGGTCTGCATCGATCCTCTAGCGCTGCCTGATTCCACGCTAAGCCCTCTGGCCTTCGATTGGCCGTAAGCCACCGTAAGCTCGCCGCAATACGGCGAAGCTTCGTGGAGCATAATGAATGCGGGAGAGAAGCAAGTGCCAACGCCGCCCTTGTCGTCCGGAAAATCTCTCGCAAGCTCTGCCGCCGACCCCGTGCCGGCGACGACGGTTCGCGACCAATTGACGCGTGTGGTGAATAGCCCTGGTTTCGTTTCGTCGGTCCGTTTATGCCGGTTTCTGACGCACATCGTGAATCGGACGATCGATGGAGATATCGATAGCCTCAAGGAGTTCTCGATTGCAATGGAGGTGTTCGACCGCACCTCGGAGTACGATCCGAACATCGACGCGATTGTTAGGGTCGAGGCTCGTCGTCTGAGAGCGAAGTTGAAGGTCTATTACGAGGAGGGGCAGGGTATGGTTGATCCGGTTCTGATTGGATTGCGGCCGGGCAGTTATGTCCCGGTCTTCCGGTGGCTTGACGCCCAGCCAGCAAAGCATCGAGAAGAGATCGGCGCCGCACCGCCACCGGGACTTATATGCGTCGCCGTGTTGCCGTTCGTGAACATGAGTCCGGAGCCGGAGCAGGACTATTTTTGCGATGGGATCAGTGAAGAGATCACGAACTCGCTTACGCGGGTATCCGGTTTGAACGTGATTGCGCGGACATCGGCCTTTCACTTCAAGGGTGCCAACATCGATATCCGGGAAGTAGGGCAGCGTCTCGGCGCGAACCTTGTCATCGAAGGAAGCGTGAGGAAGGCCGGAGAACAGCTGCGGATCACTGCCCAGGCGATTCAGACCGAATCGGGTCATCACATCTGGTCGAAGACGTTCCGTCGCGAGCTCCAGGACGTGTTTGCGATCCAGGAAGAGATTGCACAATCTGTTGCGGACTTACTCAGGCTTCACATGCCGGAAGTACAAGGGCCAGAGCGGTCCTCACCTCCTGATCTTGACGCATATACAAGGTACCTGCGAGCTCGATTTCTGATTCACCAGCAGTCGCCTGAAACATTACAAGCCGCCCTGGAGCAGCTACGAAGGCTCACAGAGACTTATCCCGACTACGCTCTTGCTTACAGCGGCATGGCTGCGGCGGGCGGCCTTCTTGCCCAGTTCGGGATGATCTCGGGCCGTGATGTGTATCCAGAACTGAAGGCAAACGCGGAACGAGGCTATGCGCTTGATCCTGAATCCGGTGACACATGCACGGTCCTGGGCGCACTTCGTGCCTGGTTTGAGCATCGTTGGGGTGAAGCCGAGAAACTGTATGACCGCGCGCTAAAACTACAACCCAGTCACGCGCCAGCGCATATGTTTCGTGCCATGGCTTTGTTGTGCCAGGGAGACATCAGCGCGGCAGAGTCCGGACTTCGCCGCTCGACTGAACTGGACCCGCTCTCGGCCAGCGATTGCGCGCGGATGGCTTATCTTCACTACGTAAAGGGAGACTATTCATCAGCCGCAGAGCATCTCCGACAGTCTTTCGAACTGGACCGCGACTATCCTGAAGCGCGATTGTATGAAGGCCTCTTGCACCTCCAGCAGCAGCGTTACGACGCGGTGATACAGTGTCTCTCGCCATCTGCCTCACCATTGGATATTGGTCTGCTTGCCGCAGGACATGCCCAGGAAGGCAGCTTATTGCGAGCCGAAGAATGTATCGAGAGACTGCATCAACTCGCGGGGCGGCAATACGTCACTCCCCTAGCAGAAGGTTTCGCAGCAGTCGGGATGGGAGATTTCGATCTGGCGCTTCAGTGCCTTGATGAAGCGATCGACCACAAAACAAACTTCGTTAATCTCCTGGCGATCGAGCCGTTTTTTCATCCTCTTCACGCTGACCGCAGGTTTGTCAAACTCCTGAAAAAGCTAAACTTGTCGCACTGACAGGTGCCGTAGCAGTGCCGTTAGCTTACGTAGGCCTTACATAGCGCTTACGAGGCATTACTCCCCCCGCTTCCGCGTTCGAGGCACCATTGCCTCATGAAACGACGCACTCGAACAACCTGTTTAGCATTCAACTCGTGGCCGCTAGCGTTGCTGACGCGAGGCCAAAATGTCGCAACTCTTTCACCCGCGCTCACGGTTGAACAGGCATCGGAACAGCGGTCAAGCATCCCTGAATTAACTCTTGAACAGGCGGTTGAACTCGCTGTTGCCATGATCGCTGGGCTGTACGACAGAGCGCAACGCCGGGCCTACCGGACGACGATTCTTTCGGTATTCGTGGCAATCTCCTCGATGGGGACGGCCAGGGCAGCTCAGGATCAAGACCCTCGAGGGAAGGACCTTCCGATGGCGCCGTCAGCGTTGATGCGGTCGGAGCTTGGCGCGTTCGGGGGGACAACTACTAGAACGTCAACCGTTGCTGCGAGCGTGAACGGGACGGTGCTGGACGACAGCGGGGCCATACTTCCGGGAGCAAAGGCGGAGATTGAAACAACGGCACACGACGTCAGTCGCACTGCGACCGCAGGTGAGGATGCTGCATTTCAGTTCGACGGGCTGAAGCCGAACGTGGCGTATGTCGTTACGGTGAGCGCGGATGGAACGAGCACGTGGAAGTCAGAGCCGATCATTCTGCAGCCGGGGCAGTCGCTGACGCTGAACGACATCCATCTGCGGGTAGAGGTTGTGGATTCGATTACGGTATTTGCCTCGCAGGGACAGATTGCGGCAGCGCAGGTGCAGTTTGAGACGCAGCAGCGCATGTTCGGATTCGTTCCAAACTTCTACACGGTGTACGACGGTGCGAACGCGGTCCCCCTGACGCCTAAACTGAAGTTTCAACTGGCATTGAGAACCTCGATTGACCCGGTGACGATAACAGGTGTGGGTTTTATGGCCGGTATAAAGCAGGCCGCGAAGACGCCGAACTACCAGATGGGCGCAGCGGGTTACGGACAGCGCTTCGGTGTGACGGCGGCGACGAAACTAAGTGACATTCTCATCGGCGCTGCGGTACTGCCGTCGTTGTTCCACCAGGATCCGCGCTACTTCTACCAGGGTGGCGGCAGCACGCACTCGCGGCTGATGCATGCCTTGTCGTATGCGTTCATCACGCGTGGAGACAACGGACACAGACAGTTCAACATTTCGAGCATCGGGGGCAACCTGGCGGAGAGCGCGGTGGAGACGGCGTGCTACCCGCAGGCGAATCGCGATGCAGCAAGGTTCGGCGCAGAGGTCGCGCTGGCGACTGCCGAACGTACGCTGAGTGCAATCGCGCAGGAGTTCATTTTGCCGCGGTTTAGCTCGAAAGCAAAGTTTCACGCGGATAGCAACGGTGCGAGGGTTACGGATTCGCAGGCGCAGCACTAATGCACAGATTCATTCAGGACTGAAAAGAGAGGTTCCATGGCAACTCAATCGACTTACGAGGCACTACTCCCTCCGCTTCCGTGTTCGAGGCACCATTGCCTCATGAAACGACGCATTCCAACAACCTGCTTGACCTTCACCCTGGGGACGCTGGCGCTGCTGGCGCAAGGCCAGAATCTCACACCTCTGTCCCCCCCGCCCACGGTTGAACTGGCGGCGGGACAACAATCAAACCTCCCTGAATTGACTCTCGAACAGGCGGTTGAACAAGCTGTTGCGAACAACAGCAGTCTGAAGACCGCCAGCCTCGATACACTCCGGGCCGCCGACGATCTGGCTGCGAATAAGACAAGGCGTTTTGCGAATACGCAGGTCACTGCGCTCGGCGCCCACCTGGTTACGAAGCCATCGGTTACTTATCCGGCCGGCTCGCTTGGGGTATACAGCGCCACCGGGCCGATTCCGGCGACGAACCAGAAAGTCGAGATCCCGCGAAAACCCGTTGGCATAGTGAATGTCTCGGTTTCCCAGCCGCTTTCGACGCAGTACCAGCTCCATTTGCAATTGAAAGCTCTTGAGCTGGGGCTGGAAGGTACGCGCCAGGACGAGGTGAAAACGCGTCTGGAGGTGGTCGACCAGGTTCGACGTGCTTACTACGCGGTGGTCGAGGCACAGAGCGCTTTGGATAGCCTTCAGGCGTCACTCCCTTACTACCGCGAATCGCATCGTCTGGCATTGGTGAACCGCCGTAGAGAGACGATTCTCGAATCGGATTTGCTGAACGCCGATGCACAGCTTTTGAAGTTACAGAATGCCATCAGCGATGCGAGCGACAGGGTCGCGTCGGCGAGCGAAAGATTGAACGATCTGATGGGTCGGGACGTACACACGCAGTTTCGGGTTGCGGCGATCGGCGATGCAGATACCGATCTCGCCACACCCGTAGCCATGGAAGCCCGCGCTCTGCAAAACCGGCCGGATGTGAAGAAGGCGAAACTTCAGGTGCAGCAAGCCAATTACGACGCGCGGGCGAAGAAGGCGGAATATATCCCCGACGCGAGTCTGGCATTCAGCTATTACACAACCGCGAACTTCGAGAATGTTTTTCCAAGCAACGTCGGGACAGTGGGTGTGTCGGTCCGGTGGGAACCGTGGGACTGGGGACGCAGGCACCAGGAATACGAGGAAAAGCGAGCGAAGGAGGAACAGGCCAAGGTTGGAGTTGGCGCTACGGAACGCGCCGTTCTCCTGGAGGTGAGAAATGCGCGCCGGCAATTGGAGAACACCCGCCGGCAACTGACCCTCAGCGATGCAAGCGAAAGTGCGGCCCGGCAGAAGCTCAGAGAGTTGCAGGAGAGGGTGAAGCGCGAAGCGGCATTAAGCAGAGATTTGTATCAAGCACAGTCGGATCTGGCATCCGCGGACAGCCAGCAGCAACAGGCTCTCACTGCCTTCTGGAAGGCAAGAGCCGATTTGAAAAAAGCGATAGGAGAAGAATGATGCGCATCTCAATTGGAATTTTAGGTCTTGCTGCGTTTTCGGTTCTCGCCGGCTGCGCAAAGACGCAGAAGGTGGGGCCAGAGCCGGTTCCCGTTTTGGCGGAGATCGTGGCTACACAGCAGGTCCAGCCCAGTTGGAATTACTCCGGCGAGATTCGTCCGGACGCTAAGGTTCAACTGGCTTTCAAAGAACCCGGTTATATCGCCGCTCTGTATCGAGTGAGGGGCGTCGATGGTCGGATGCGTGATGTGCAGGGAGGCGACGAAATACCTGCGGGCGCCACACTGGCCCGACTGCGCAGCTCCGACTATGAAGCCTCGCTCAACTCCGCGGTCAGCCAGCAGCGCTCAGCGCAGGGTACGCTTGATGTTTCGCAAGCGGAACTCAACCGAGCAAAGGCCGACCAGGCAAAGGCGGATCTTGATTTTGAGCGTGCACAAGCGCTCTATGCCGCCAAAGCAATGACTCGCCCGGATTACGATGCGGCGGTGAATCAGCACACCTCGGCGACCGCCAGTGTGGAAGCCGCCCTGCGTCAGATCGAGGCGCGCCGCGGGCAGTTGAGCGCTGCGTCGGCGCAGGCTGTCTCCGCCCGGATCAATCTTGGCGATACGAGCCTGAACGCTCCCATGCCTGGAGTCATTGTCGAAAAGAGTGTGGAACCGGGCAGCCTGGTTGCTGCAGGGACAAGGGCGTTCACGCTCGACGATACGCGCGTCGTGAAGGTGAACTTCGGAGTTCCCGACAGCACGCTGGCCCACCTCAATTTAGGAGCACCGGTGCCTGTGCAGCTTGATGCATTGCAGGGGCGGACCTTCACAGGCCAAATTACGGGAATCGCCGCTTCCGCCAACCGTGAATCTCGGGTTTTCAACATCGAGGTTTCTCTCCCGAACCGGGATCGCCTGTTCAAGGTGGGCATGATCGCCCGCATTCGTATAGAGCAAGCGAATACGCAAACTGTGCCTGTAGTACCACTGACTGCTTTGATGACGGCGGAATCCGGTTCGAATAACTATTCGGTCTTCACTGTAACGGAGCGCGATGGAAAACAGTTTGCGCAATTGAAGAGTGTGAGGATTGGTAAAACCTTCGGCAAGTCGGTCGTCATCGACGAAGGCCTTACGCCCGGCGAACGAATCGTCGTCAACCGTACTAACCAGCTAAGCAACGGAAGCCTGATCCGGATGGTCAACTAGGAGACGCAGCAATGACACATGCACAGAATGAGCAGTCTACGAATAAGAAACAGAATCTCGCCCGCTTCTTCCTCGAACAGCGACACATCGCCTGGGTCTCGCTCGCGGTTGCGCTCCTCTGGGGAATCTACGGGCTATTGAAAATGCCTCAACGGAAAGATCCGGACATTCCTGTACGCCAGGCGATGATTATCGTGCCTTGGCAGGGAACCTCGTCCGAACAGGTCGAGCAACTGGTGACCAGAAAGATCGAGCAGGCTATTGCTTTGAATCAGTGGGTGACGGAGATCAAGAGCGCCTCCAGAACCGGCTCGGCGATGGTTCAATTCGAGCTGGCTGAAAAGGGAAAGTACGACAGGGACAAAGAACTGGACGACGTCAAGATCAGGCTGGACGCCATCCACGACCTTCCCCAGGGTGCCGGTCCGATTCTGTACATCAAGGACTTCGGGGATACGTCTGCATTGATGCTCACGGTAGCGAGCCCGCCGGCCGATCCAGTTCAGGTCAACTGGGTGAGCAAGCTGGTTGAGGCACAGATCCGGCAGGTTCGGAGTGGTTTGGATACGCATACTCAGCCCCGACGTTCCATCGTTGTGGTTTTTCCGAAGTCTATCGACAGCGACGAAGTCGAGCGCGAGTTGTCTTGGGTGACCCGAGACATGGCAACCCAACATCTTTGTTCCGATGTGCGTGCGTTTTCGGGAGCAGGGTTTACCGGGGTGGACCTGGCGACGAACCTCAGCACTCCTGATCTGCAGTCGGCCTTGAGTAAGTTCGCAAATCAGAGCCTGCAAACCGACGAACTTCATCCCGATGCATGGAAACCTGCCATCATTGACGAACCGGCAAACACCACCGCGGCGCTTCAGGCCGTGGCCGGTGACAAGTACACTTATCGCGACCTGGACGACTTTACCGATACCCTTCAGCGAAGCCTCAAAACGCTGTCGATCGTGGCGAAGGCAGAACGTTCCGGGGTACTGGACGAGAACGTATTTCTGAATTTCTCGCAGCAGCGCCTGGCGCAATACAAGCTAAGACCAGCAGATCTTTCCAATATCCTCGCGGCGCGGAATCTACCGGAGAGCGGCCAAACGCTCAATGCACGCGGACGCACGGTCAGCGTCAACACCACAGGCGAGTTCAAGAGCATCGACGATCTGCGGAATGTAGTGATCGGCACGTCACCGAACGGAACGCCGCTTTACTTGCGGGATCTCGTGGACATCGACAGGGGATACGAGAATCCCCCTTCGTTCCTAAACAGGTACACGCGCCGCGACGAAAACGGCAGATGGATCACGACACGCGCGATTACGCTCTCGGTCCAGATGAAGAAGGGAGAACAGATCGGTTCTTTTGGAAAACAGGTTGACGCCAATCTGGCGAGCGTGAGAAAAACATTGCCGGCCGATCTGGTCCTGGCCAGGACTTCCGACCAGCCCCTGCAGGTACATGACAGCATCGAGCTCTTCAGCCACAGCTTGATCGAGGCGCTGTTGCTGGTGGTAGTTGTGGCTTTGATTGGCTTCTGGAGCTGGCGGACGGCCATTCTGATTGCGGTGTCCATGCCGATTACGCTCGCGATCACGTTTGGGGTCATCAGCACGCTCGGGATCGACCTGCAACAGGTCTCAATTGCTTCGCTGATCATCGCGCTGGGACTATTGGTCGATGTACCGGTGGTGTCCGGCGACGCGATTGTGCGCGAACTGGGTGCCGGCCAGCCACGGTCCGTCGCCGCGTGGCTGGGACCGACAAAGCTGTTCAAAACGATGGCGTTTGCGACTGTCACGAATATCGTTTCCTATCTGCCATTTCTGCTGTTGCCCGGAGATACAGGCAAATTCCTGTACAGTCTGCCTATCGTCATTAGTTGTTCGCTGCTGGCGGCCCTGCTCGTCTCGATGACCTTTGTGCCGCTCATCAGTTCGTTTCTATTGCAAAGCCAAATCGAAACTCCAATTGAGGAGAGGCGGCAGCGTGGGTTCACTGGCTGGTATTTCCGAACGGCAAAGAAGGCGATTGAACATAGGAAGCTGTGCCTGGCGGGCTCGCTTGTCCTGCTGATAGCGGGTGGCGTTATCTTCTCCAGGCTGAAACCGCAGTTCTTTCCAAAGGATCTTCAATACTTTTCTTACATCGACGTGTGGCTGCCTGAAGACACTCCCGCGAGCGCGACCAGCACCGCCGCTCAGCAGGTGGAATCCATCACCCGCCGAGTAGCGGAAGAGTATGGCATGAGCCACCCAGAGCACGGACATCCGAAGGATGTCTTGCAATCGATGACCACGTTTGTGGGCGGCGGCGGTCCTCGCTTCTGGAGTAGCGCCACACCCGAGGATAGGCAAACCAACTATGCTCAGATAATTCTGCGAACAAAAGACAATCATGATACAGCACCTCTGCTTGCCCTTTTGCAGCCGGAACTGGACAGGCAAATTCCTGGAGCAATCATTGATACGCGGACTCTCGAAACGGGCAAGCCGGTTGGAATTCCGATTCAGGTCAGAATTTCCGGCGAAGATCTGCCGCGTCTCAGAGCGGAAGCCGAGCAGCTGAAGCAAATCTTTCGCGACATCCCCATCGCCGCCAGAGTTCGAGACGATTGGGGTGAGCCGAGTGCGAGAGAAGTCGTGCACGTCGATGCGGACCGGGCAAACCTGGCGCACGTCACAAACGCAGATGTTTCAGATTCCGTCAGTGCGGCTCTTCATGGTATTACGGCTGGAGTTTTGAGAGATGGCAACAAGCAGGTTCCGATTGTTGGACGCATGCAGATGGAGGAGAGGTCCCAACTCTCTGATCTGCGCAGTCTATACGTCTTCTCGCGGCAAGACACCCCTCCAGTGCCTCTCGATCAGGTGGCGACGACTGCCTTGAGTCCGGTAACGCCTAAAATCCGACGCTTCGATCAGTACCGGACCATTACCGTGCAGTGCTGGCCTACGCAGGGGCATTTACCTTCGGAGGTAATCGCAGCGGCGATGCCAAAGCTGGAGGCATTCCAGAAGCAGCTTCCCGACGGGTTCATATTCCGCTTCGCAGGCGAGCAAAGAGAGCAGGTCAGCGGCTTTGCTGATCTCACTACGGTGCTGCTTATTTGCGTTAGCGCCATTTACTTGGCACTACTCGCACAGTTCAAGAATGCCTTCAAACCCCTCATCGTCTTTGCTGCCATTCCGTATGGCGTTGTCGGTGCAATATTTTCGCTCGCCATTATGGGCCAGCCCTTTGGATTTATGGCATTCCTTGGGATCATCAGCCTCATCGGTGTAATTGTGAGCCACATCATTGTGCTGTTTGAATTCATCGAGGAGCGAAGAGAAGAGGGCGAGGAATTGGAGTTGGCGCTGATCGATGCCGGCATCCTTCGTTTGCGCCCTGTGATGATCACGGTTGCGGCGACGGTGATTGCGCTGTTTCCGCTGGCTGCACACGGCGGCCCGCTTTGGGAACCGCTTTGCTATGCGCAGATCGGGGGACTGACGATCGCCACTTTCGTGACGCTTCTGCTCGTTCCCGTCCTCTATTCCTTCGTCGTGCTGGATCTGAAGTTGATCCGTTGGGAACAAACGGAGCACACGGCTTCGGCTGCTTCAGAGATACCGGCAGAGATGCCTGCAATATCGGGGGTGCATGCGTGACCGGTATGAACTTTGGGCACATCATCCAATACGCAACATTATTGTCGCTTCTGATGGGAGGTCTCGGTGTGGTTGTCGCGGTCTTAAATCACCGCGAGCAGGTGAAGACGCAAATCTTCCTGGCAATGTCTGCCCAGTATGACGAACTGTTGAAGAACTCTTCGGCGGCATTCTGGCTGAGTGTGCCAGTTGGCACGGAGCTTCCTGAGCGGACGGACGATTTAACCATCTCAATGTTGCGATTCTGCACGCTGGTTTCATTAACCTATCTTCTATTTTGCGAACGTCGCATACCAAAACGAATGTGGGAGTTGATGTTCCGTTCCGCTGACCGGAGGTTCCGCAGTCCCTTATTTGTGCGTGAGTGGGAGCATTTGAGAACGGAATTTGAATCATTTCCGGAGTTCGTCGCTCTTGTTGCTTCAGTGCATCTTATGCCGCTCCATACTGAAAACCTTGGCCCTGGCCCCGTGCTACCCGCACAGAAGGAAGGACACCAGTCGCCATGCTGACATCCTCGGAATTGAAGAAAATACCAATCTTTTCCTGCTTGAATGACGCTAACCTCATGTGGCTCTCGCAGGAAGCTGCCGATCTTCATCTGGAACCGGGTGAGTATCTCATTCACGAAGCTGAGCCCACCCCTTTTTTTGTAGTGATGGACGGAACCACGGAAGTGCTCAAAGATGTGATGGGGCGTCGAACTGAAGTCTCAGAGCACAAGCCGGGGGATTTCTTTGGTGAATTGGCCATTCTCATGGCAACGTCAGCTCCTGCCTCCGTCCGCGCGAAGACAGCCTGCCACTTGGCACGGCTCGATCCTCAACACCTCCAGGAATTGATCCGGCGCTCGCCCAAGTGCAGCGCGGTGATCTTACAAACCCTTAACGAGCGGGTACAAGTCGTGCAGAAGTACATGCTGAATCTTCCCTCCAGCCGCGTACAGATAGTCGGATCGAGATTTGATGATGACTGCCGGGAGATTCGCACCCCCCTGAGCATGAATCGAATCCCTTATGAGTGGGCCGACCGCGATCGTAGCGCACATCCGGCTCCGACTGACCAGGCTTGCGAGGTTGCTCGCCTATCCGTCGTCGTGGATGGTTCATTCTGCGTCAGCCATCCTCCTACGGTTCGTAAGGTAGCTGAAGCGCTCGGATTCCAAACGGCTCCCCATCGCCAAAGCTATGACGTGGTGATTATTGGCGGCGGCCCGGCGGGACTGGCGGCTGCCGTCTACGGAGCCTCGGAAGGGCTCAGCGTCTTGTTGGTCGAGCGCAAGGCTCCTGGCGGTCAGGCTGGCACATCTTCTCACATCGAGAATTACCTCGGCTTCCCCAATGGCATCTCAGGGGATGATCTCAGTCAACGCGCGTTCCGGCAGGCGGTTAAGTTTGGAGCCGAAGTGGTTCTCACCCGGGAAGTCGAAGAGATCGCTCCGCAACCCGATGGCGCATACACGATTGGGCTTGATGGTGGCGATAGGGTTGCCACAAAGACGGTGATCCTGGCGACCGGAGTTGCTTGGCGCAGACTTGAGGCGAACGGCGTCGATCGCTTCATCGGACGTGGAGTCTTGTATGGGGCCGCACGTACGGAGGCTCCCACGGTGGCAGGAAAGCGCGTCTTTATTATCGGCGGCGGCAACTCTGCCGGCCAGGCTGCCCTGTTCTTCGCAAACTACGCGAGTTCAGTGACGATGCTGGTTCGCGGCGAAGATCTCAAGTGCAGCATGTCGCAATACTTGATCGATCAGATTGCTCTCGTACCGGGCATTCGGGTGGAGACGGAAACTCAGGTGACCTCTGCAGACGGCACGGATTGCTTGAAAGCAATAGAAACCCGGAAAACGGAGGAGCCTGTCATCCGGCGGGCTGCAGATGCACTGTTTGTCATGATCGGCGCCGATGCAGTAACCCATTGGTTGCCATCTCAACTCCAACGCGAAAACGGCTATGTCCGCACGGGGCGCGAGGTGAGCGACCAGCCAGGTTGGGCGGCAGATCGTGCTCCATTTCTCCTGGAAACAAATCTTCCGGGCTTTTTCTGTGTAGGTGACGTTCGCTACAACTCGATCAAGCGCGTTTCCAGCAGCGTAGGAGAAGGCAGCATGGCCGTTGCTTTCGTGCATCAATATCTCTCGTTAATTCTGCGAACGGATGCGCCTTCTCGGCGAGTGGTAAATCACCGAGTCACTCATTGACAGAACTATTCGCCCAAACCGAATTGCCAACTCTTTCTGGCGCCTCATCCTAACCAGCGGTCTCATGCACATACTCTCTCCGACAAATGTCGTTCAGAGCTTCGCAAGCTATATATAGCGGGCGGTATTAGTACCATAGGTGAGCACAGCCTTCTCATTTTCGAATGGCGCCCCCTACAAGGCCACGGAAAGCGTGCAAGAGGGATAGGCCATGATTGCGCCTCCCAACGATCAGTCCTTCGTGACGACCGGATAGGCCGCATGGTGCGACGGGCTCCCGCCGCCGTCCTTGTTGACGGGTCTTACTTGTTGTCCACACAGAGCGCAGAAGTACCGTGTGAAGTTTGGCCCGTTCTTCTCGATAACCTCCTGCACCTCTCGCTCGAAATAGCCGGGGCATAATTCTTGGCGCATGGAATTACCTTTAGGGAGAATTACCGATGTTAGCGTAAAAACTGACCGGGTTTCAACAGGGGGAGCGGCACGAGGACCTCTTCACCTTGTGTTATCTAGCCCGCGCCCCTCCGTGGCTGGAGCTGGACGCGTCCTCTTCAAATTTTGGATATTTGTTGGTTCAGTAGTTTTCCTATCGTATCGAGAAGCGTGGTTGGCCCCGCAAGACCCGGATAAGAGCCACTCCTCCTGCCGCGGCTTCGCTATCGCCGAAATCTAGTACCACGCATTTAGTCGCCGGTTGGAGGGCTCGGGCTGTTTCTAAAATGCCCGCTGTTCCTCCTCGGTCAGATTTTGGCACAGAACACAGACATCAATTAGGTGATGCATCAGCATAAGCCTTGCATTTCCAAACGTCCTTGCGCTTAATACTTCGTATACGGATTTTCCGAGTACGAGGCTAGATATTGCTAACCACATCGCATCATTGCCGTAAATCAAAATCGTGCGTGCATGACTGCTAGTTCCTTCCATTGATGGGGACGGTGGAGAACCTGCGAGAGAAGAGAGCTAGACCATTTTGATGACTACAGCGACTGCTGCGACGACCATCGTCACGATAGCGAGAACTGGATACCAAAAGTATGCCATCGGAATGTCTTCTAGATCGCCGTTCATGTTGGTTTTCATCTTGGGTTCTCCTTACGGAGGGTTAGAGTCCGTGTCCGGTTCGATAGATTCAACAAACTGGATACATTCAGTGTCCACTGGCAATCTCAAATGAAATTGGATAATGATCAGACGCTTTGATTGAGTTATGGATACGCCCCTTATCGGTCTGCATAGGGACGCGTACGAATGCCCGGTCGATATGACGAATGTTCAGCAGAGTGCTCGAAAGCTCAGGCAGGGTGAGAGCAGAGGCTTTCGACAGAGCGAAGAGTGGGATATAAGCGCTGCCCGCGAGCCGCGAAAGTATTTTGCGATGATTTAGAGCGGGGTTATCTCTGGCCGAATTTATCGATGCCCAGCCGGCGGATCTTCGATTTCAGCGTCTGACGCGGTATCCCGAGCTTTGCGGCCGCACCGGACGGTCCAAATATCCGCCCACGGCTCTCGGCGAGAGCCGCTTCGATCATCTCCACTTCACGGTCCGTTAAGGCCGAAAGCCCGTCTTGCGACCGGGGAGAGTCAGCCGAACCGCGTTTAAGCCAGCTCTCATCAACGGCAAATGTGTCGTTTTCACAGAGGACGACGGCACGTTCCACGACGTTCTGCAATTCGCGAATGTTACCGGGCCAATGGTAGTTCTGTAGCTGCTCGAGCGTGTGTCTGCCGATATGACGGATGTTCTTGCCGGCCTCTTTGGCGAAGCGCCCAACGAAGTACTCCACGAGTAATGGAATATCCTCCGCTCGTTCGCGTAGCGATGGAACGTCGATCGGAACAACGTTTAATCTGTAGAAAAGATCCTGACGAAAGGTTCCGGCCGCCACAGCGGCGGGTAGGTCACGATTTGTGGCCGCGATCAGGCGAATATCTACCGAGACGGGATGATTACTTCCGACCCGTTCAAACTCCTTCTCTTGCAACACCCGCAGGAGCGCAATCTGCGTTTCCATCGGACACCGTACCCGCCATTCAGCTGAGTCATCTCACCGAGTCGCAACGCATGGCCTTCCTGATCGCTGACAACCGCTTGACCGAGAACTCCTCCTGGGATGAGCGGATGCTCGGCGAGCAACTCAAGATCCTATCCGAGCTGGAACTCGATTTCGATCTGGAGGCGATCGGCTTCGAGGTCCCTGAGATCGACCTCCTCATCGATGGCCTCAATACAGTGCCCGAGGCCGATCCCGATGATCGCTTGCCGGAGATTTCTGACTCAGCAGTCACCGTCTCCGGTGATCTATGGCAGCTAGGCAAGCACCGCGTACTCTGCAGCAACTCGTTAGTCACAGTCGACTACGACCGCCTCATGGATGGCGCAAAAGCCAATCTTGTGATCACTGATCCTCCCTACAACGTGGCCATCGACGGGCATGCTACTGGGCAATGGCTCGATCCACCACCGCGAGTTCGCGATGGCATCGGGCGAGATGAGCTCCGCGGAATTTACCGACTTCCTCCGCAAGGCGATGACCGCAGCCAGTGACCACGGCGCCACCGGCTCTCTTGCCTACTACTTCATGGACTGGCGGCACATGACTGAGATGTTGTCCGCTGGACAAGAGGTTTATACGGAGCTTCTGAACCTATACGTCTGGGCGAAGACTAACGGCGGCATGGGGAGCTTCTATCGGAGCGCTCATGAGCTAGTGTTCCTTTTCAAAAGCGGAACGGCATCTCACCGAAATAACATTCAGTTGGGCATGTTCGGGCGGTATAGAACCAACGTCTGAAACTATCCAGGAGCGAATACCTTCTCTCGTTCAGATTCCGAAGGCAACCTCCTGGCTCTCCACCCCACCCCAAAACCCGTTGCGTTGATCGTCGATGCCATCAAGGACTGCACGGCCAGAGGAGATCTTGTCCTCGATCCGTTCCTCGGCTCGGGGACCGCTGTGATCGCTGCCGAACGTTCCGGGCGCCGATGCTACGGGCTAGAGTTTGATCCGCTCTACGTCGACACCATCATTCGTCGATGGCAAAGACAGACAAAGCTCGACGCAGTCCATGTAGAAACCGGCGAAACATTCAACAGCAGAGTAAACGCGAGGGGCCAATAAATTATGAGCGATAACAAAACGCTAGATGACTACGAAGTCGGTTATGGAAAGCCTCCCAAGGGCACTCGGTTTCAGAAGGGCATCTCTGGCAACCCCAAAGGCCGTCCCAAGAAATCTCCAGACTTCTACGATGAACTGATCAGAGAATCCAGATCTCTAATGACCATTAATGAGAACGGGAAACGAAGACGCATCTCGAAGCTCCAAGGCATAGTCAAACAGCTGACCAACAAAGCGGTGTCCGGAAACACTTCCACCATTCGAACCTGGGTTGCCTCCCTCCAACAAGCACACGGGAGGGACGCTCTGCCTGCAGGCCCCCAGCCCAGTGACCCCGGACGATACAACGACGCTCGGTACTTGACCGACGAGGAGTTGATGAGAATCCTCACTACTGAGCTGGAAAAAATGGAACAAGAACGTGGAAAGGGATACGTATTGAATACGGATTGAATCGGCCGTTGGGTCCTTCAGCAGCTGCCTCGCGTCTTCCGCCGCTGCAGCTGGAATCATTGCAAGCGACTGTTTTCAAATAAACGGGTTCTCGTTACTTATCAATTGCGGAGCTGTAAACCGAAGTCGGTGAGTGCATCGGTCTGAAATCGACAGTTGACAGCCGAACCGGTTGGATCGCTGGACACTGACCGACTTGGCATTACCGATCCAAGTTCGATAAGTGCAGCGGATTTAATTGATCTGACGCTTCGAATCGGCTTTCGCTTCTACCGGAGGGGTAAGAGCAGCGCTCGGATTCCCATTGCCAGCGAAGCTGCGACGGCGATTGTCCGCACCCAGTCGAGCACCACCCAGCGGCGTACTTCTGCCGTTAGCGCCTTCGGTGTGAGCCCTGCTCCGTGGTTAACAACCATTTCGATGAGAGCTGGACGAAAATAGAGCAGAGTCGCGACCGAAACCAGAAGCAGCAGGCCGGTGGCTGCAAGACGCCATGCCAGATGGCGCGGCGGAGCCCCAAAGCTGGTGAGCAGCGCAAGCACTCCGATGAGTCCGAGAGCCGGCGTGAAGTACTGCCAGAAAACATGTCCTGCACGTATGTGTACTTGCAACAACGGATTTCCTTCCGCCAGCGAGGCCGGGGCTCCTGCCGACCAAAACGGCACCACCACAAGCGTTTCATAAAGCCCGGCGCCGAGAATCAATGAAGTTCCAATCACGAAGAGCCACAGCGTAAGCGCAGCGATAGGGCGCACCGATTTACCTCCTCATATTAGATAGATGTATACTCTATTTAATTAGGACGAAGCATGCAAGCAAAAAGAACAAAGCGTGCTTATGACGCGAGTCGGCGCCACGCCTCCGCCGAGGAGCGGCGTGGACGAATTCTGCAAACCGCGCGCAATCTCTTCGGCCAGTATGGCTACGGTGCTACTTCGATTGAACGGATCGCAGGCGAGGCAGGTGTCGCTGTCCCGACGGTCTATGCAATCTATCGATCTAAGCGAGCCCTGCTGTTTGCATTGCTCGACCAGGCGGATGCGCGGGCCGATGTCGCCGGTCTACTGAGGGATCTGAACGCTGCTGCGGGAAATCCACGCAAGCAACTGCGTCGGCTGGTTTCCTTTACGTGCCGCTTCTGCGCGCAGGCGGGAGACATTGTCGACATCGCACGAGGCGCCGGTAGTACGAACGAAGACCTTCTGGCCTTGTGGCAGGAAGGAGAGGATCGGCGACTCCGCGGCCAAAAACCTCTGGCAGATGCGTGGGATCGTTCTGGAGCACTTCGCAAAAACATCAACGCGAAGGAGGCGCTGGATATTCTCTGGGCCATGACTGGAGCGGATCACTACCGCCTTTTTGTCGTGGATCGCAAGTGGTCCGCCGCCCGCTATGAAGTCTGGCTCGAAAATACTCTCGCGCGGCTTCTGTTGCGGTGAAGTTTCAAAACGCTCGCTCAGGAATTATTCGGTAGGTATTGAGAAACGCGCTCTGCTCCAGCAAAACGCTGGCCAGGGCCGAAAGGTCTCGGTTTATGCCAAATCGCCAATGCGCGTTTTCACCCCGATCATCTTGGAAGCGTGCATTGGCCTGTTGGCAACAAGTTGAAGCCCAACAGATTCCGATCAGGCATATCTTTTGAACATCCGCCGGCTATGGCACTGAACTTTGATTTAGTTCCGCTGAGACGCCAACAACGAGACCCGGAGGTCTCTTCCTTAGCAATGAAGCTTGCGGACAATGCACTCAACACGAACACCACCTGTAATGGGTAACATATGGCGTTCCAGACCAGTATCTCTGGCGCGGCGTTCTCTCATGGTAAAGTCCTTTGCATGCTTTCTGCACAGCAAGGCCAACCCACGCGCCGCGAGGTCCTCGTAGGCCTCGCCGCAGCCTCAATCTCCTCGGCTCTTCCCGGTGTGCTAAGCGCCCAGCCACCTGCGCCCTCACTCTGCTTCACCTCTGCGGTCGAGATGGCGGCATTGATCCGAGCCAAAACGCTTTCGGCTCGCGAAGCTCTTGCCGAGCACCTCAAGCAGATCGATCGCGTCAATCCTCAGGTCAATGCCATCGTCACCTTGATCGCCGACCAGGCCACCGCAGACGCAACCCGCGCCGACGAGATGCAGGCGCGTGGCGAAACGCTCGGCCCCCTGCATGGTCTGCCCGTCGCCCACAAAGACCTCCTCGAAACCGCCGGCGTCCGCACCACCTTCGGCTCGCCCCTCTTCAAAGACAACGTCCCCACACACGACAACCTGCTCGTCACGCGCATGCGCGCCGCCGGCGCCATCTTCCTCGGAAAAACCAACGTCCCCGAGTTCGGTGCCGGCTCGCAGACCTTCAACCGAGTCTTCGGCGCAACCCGCAACCCCTACGACCTCACGAAAACTTGTGGCGGCTCCTCCGGCGGTGCAGCGGTCGCGCTCTCCTGCGGCATGGTGCCGGTCGCCAGCGGCTCCGACTCCGGCGGGTCCCTCCGCAATCCTGCCGCCGGGTGCAATACCTTCGGCTTCGCCCCTCCATCGGCCGCGTGCCCAATCCGTCTAACCACTTCGGCTGGTCTACGCTCTGGACCAAAGGATGCCTCGGCCGCTCCAGCGCCGATCTCGCCCTCGCACTCAGCACGATCGCGGGCCCCGACATCAGCACGCCGCTCTCCATCAATGAGCCCGGCTGCCTCTTCGGGCGCCCCCTCGAACGCAACTTCAAAGGCGTGCGCGTCGCGTGGTTCAAAGACCTCAACGGCATCCCCATCGACCCGCGCGTCCGCACCGCCGTCGATGCGCAGCGCAACGTTTTCGAGTCTCTCGGCTGCATCGTCGAGCAGGCCGAGCCCGACTTTGCCCCCGCTGAAATCGCTTACCGCATTTTGCGCGCATGGAATTCCGGTGCCGCCTACGGCAAGGGCCTTCAGCTACATCCCGACGGCTTCAAGGACACTCTCACCGCCGAGATCAAAGAAGGCCTCGCGCTCTCCGGCAACGACATCGCCCGCGCAGAGATCGCGCACACCGACATGTGGCGCCGCTTTCAAACCTTCCTGGAAAGCTACGAGTACTTCATCCTGCCCACCACACAACTGCCGCCCTTCGACGTCAATACGCCCTGGCCCACCGAAATCAACGACGTTCACCTCACCAACTACATCGACTGGATGAAGAGCTGCTGGTACGTCTCCACTACCGGCAATCCCGCTGCTTCCGTGCCCGCCGGCTTCACGCCCGAAGGCCTGCCCATCGGCCTCCAAATCGTCGGTCGCGACAAGCAGGACTTTAGCGTTCTCCAACTCGCTCACGCCTTCGAAAAAGCCATCAACTTCGGTAGACGGCAGCCGTCGTTCGACAGCAGAACGTTGAACTGGGATTGAGCAAAAAAGCCCTCTTGAGGTCTTTCCTCACCCCCCAACACAGTGAAGAGCTTGCCGCCACTCTGCCTGCTTCTGAAGATCTCATCACCCTCGAAGCGGATGCCCAACTCCGGAGGTTCGGCGGTGAAGTTCGGCTCTTACTCGCCGACACCGATCAAAACCGAGCGCGCCCTGTTCCCTCCTTGGTCCGAGCTGTCGCACGAGCACATGACTGGATGGATCGGATTCTGCGCGGTGAAATACCCAATCAGCGGGCTTTGGCAAAACAGACAGGCTTTGATGAACGATACATTAGCAGGATCATCCCCTTGGCCTTTCTGGCGCCAGACATCACTGAAGCGATCGTCGAAGGCAAGCAAGACCCGGATCTTTCGCTGGAGAAGTGCGTCAATGAGTTCCCTTCTGAGTGGCACTCCACCAAGCTGCCCTGGCAGAAAGGATCGATGCTGGATAAGGCAGCCCGGCATCGCGTCTTTTTTTCCGGGAGTGATTTTTGTGTTTTTGCAGGGGGTTTTGGGGAAAACGGGTGGTAGAACGTGGTTTTTTGATGGTGAATTTGTGGTGGACTTGTGGTGATTTCGTGGTGAATTGATGGTCGTATTTTGGGGTTGAAAAATACGCCACGGATTCTGGATCTATTTTTGGGGATTCCCGTTTTGGGAATGGGTTCTTGCCCGCTGTGGGTTCAGAGGGAGGGTTCGGCCTCGGGCGAGAGAAGAAGTATGAGGATCAGGGCTTCGGTGGTGAACATGCGGAAGGCGGCTTGCTGTCCGTTCCAGTCCCTTGATTGCCACATGAGGAACCACTCTCCGCCGATGGTGGTGAAGGCGAGGAGCCAGAGCAGAAGGCCAGAGGTGAGGGCGAGTGTTCCGGTGCGTTTGGCAGCGGCGAAGGTGCCGGGGGAGTCGCGGCGGGCGCGGAAAAGCGCGATGGCTCCGGCCCATCCGAGGAGCGCACTGAGGGTTTCCCAGAGGATGATGCCGATGTAGAAGGCGAGATGGATGGCGGGAGAGCGGATGGCTCGCCATGTGGTGTGGCTGTCAGGGAAGGTGGTGTCCATGGCGAGGACATGGCGGACGAATTGGTAGTTGGTGTCCAAGTCGGTGATGTTGGTGGAGGCGACTAATGTGAAGAAGAGCGCGATCGTGGCGAGGAGAAGGATCTTTGCCCAACGGGCAGCGGCCTGAGTGGAGGGTGGGATCATGGTGGGATTTTAGCGGGTGGGGAGGAAAGACGGTTCGCGGGTGCGAATGCCCACATCTCAGAATCGAGATATGGGGCACCCGATTTGTTGGAGCTGGTTAGATGTGGGCCACCCGCCCCGCCCTTAAGTTCGTTTCTTAGATGGTTGCGAATGGTCGCGCAAGGGCGGCAATGATTAGAGAAATCAATCCCACGATAAACGATATTCCTGCGGCAGTAATCCACTTATACGACGTCCAGGCGGCTATCGGGTAGCCTTCGCCACCGTAAACTGCTTGCCCGCCCGCGATGCAGATGTAGGTAAGTCCGAGTCCGCACGCAATTATGGCAAAGAGCATCGAGGCCCACGAGATACCAAGCAAAATACGGAAAGATTTTTTTGCAGTTGAGAAACTGATTATCTTTTCAGAAAATGTCAGAGAGAACACCAGCACGCCTGTCACCACTGTGATGAATTGTTTGCACAGGTCTTCAGTGATTGTGAAGTCATATTTTATGAAGTTTGCCACGGGGTCAACGTTCATGCAGTCCTCCTGTCAAATTCAATTCTGGGTATTCTTTTCTTCATTCTATTGATGCGGAAGAAGGTTCGCGTGTGGCGCAAATGCCCACATCTCAGAATCGAGATACGGGGCAGCGATTTTTCGGAGGGCTAGACCTTGGCCACCCCGCCATTGCGTTGGGTGGGATTTCAATCGGTTTAGTTTTAGGTTTGGCCACCGACCCGATTATGGCGCCGACGAGTCTAACTTACCGTCAATGCCTTACGGTCAACAACACAGGTTGCGACACGTTTTATGACTTTGGGGGTTGTTGATGAAACGATTTATGTATTTCGCCATCCTTGCGTCAGCAGCTTTTTGTTTCGGACAGACTGCACACGTTAGCCAGGATGAGGAGACAGTTCGGAAATTTGTCGATGATTTTTCCGCCGCCTTTAGCAAGAACGATGCCGCCGCGCTCGACCGAATGACGGCACCCGACTATACGTTTGTTACTCCGACGGGAACGATTCAGAACAAGGAACAGCGGGTGGCACCGATACGATCGGGAGATCTGAAATACGACTATGCCAAATACGATGAGATCAAAGTGAGAATTTACGGGGAGATGGCGATTGTAACGGCACATGTCACGGTCAAGAGTGAACTTAAGGGAGCACCCCTCAATGGACAGTTCCGTTCTACTTTAACTTTGTTAAAGGTGAAAGGGATGTGGGAGCTCGTTGCCTCACAGGCAAGTGCGATCGATTAATCGAAACGGTCCGTGAGTGAGTGGATGACCGTTCGAGGGGTGAGGAAAGCGGATCGTGCTTCCGCACGATGGCCCACTCATGCGATGAGACTGCATGAATGGGGCACCCACGGGATGGGTTGGATCTCATGTATGGGCCACCCGCCCACCCGTCCTGCACAAGATGTAGGTATGGTGTACGAGGGGGCCGCCTTGGGCGACCCCTTCGCTTTGCCTATCTCATTCGCCTATTTGGTGCGGTCGTAGACGGTGGTCTGGTTGAACTGTTTGCCATCCTTTGTTTTGGTGACGCACCTGTTGGTGAACTTCTTCTTATCGGCGCTGAGGGAAAAGCTGCAGGTCGAGATGCTGCCGTCCGGAGCGGTCATGACGCTGACGTCTGTGGCGGCGTTGCTGCTATAGGAGCCGGGCATGCCGGTGAAGGGACGCGAGGTTCCGTCCGCCGGGCCGCTCCATGAGGACTTCCAAGTTTTACCGTCGCCGTCGATCATGGTGTCGGTCCATTTGGCCGATTTTTCGGTGTCGGTGACCATAACGAAGACGTCGCTCTTCATGGAAGGGCCGCCACCGAAGTCGGATTCGGCGAGATTGAGGGTCCATGTGCTGGGCACGGGGAGATGGGTGTGGGCGGCGAAGGCAAAGGGTGTAAGTGCGGACGAGAGAATAATTAGGGCAACACGGCGGGTAAATGGGAACATGGGCTCTCCTTGTGAGTCCGAAGATGTTTGAGGCTGGGCCGAAGTGCGACCCACTATACCGATTGCGACACGCTGGAGCAATGGATTTCGGGTTATGAGGTGTTCAGGGAAGACTTGATCTTTCGGCTCAGAGCCACCCATGCGATGAGACCGCATGAATGGGGCACCCGCCATATGAGTATTGAATCGTTTTTGAGCTCGATGAGATATTTCGATGAACCGGCCAGAAAACTTCAACCGTGAACGAACTCGGGAAACTTACTTAGTGGCAATCGAAAGCTTGTGATGTTACTCAACGGTGACACAGTGGCCGACTCTGGGAGCGGCATGGCGCTGGCAACAATGAAAGACATCTTCGACCCTTTCTTTACGACCAAGGGCACGGTCGGAACCGGTCTTGGGCTCTGGGTCTGTAAGCAGCTTGTTGAGAAAAATCACGGATCTATCAGAGTTCGGTCTACCACAGAAGGACGGCGGCGAGGAACGACGTTTTCCATCTTGCTCCCGCGACACGCTGGGACGTCAATCGCTACGCGATAAGACGGCCCGATCGCCAAACCATCTTCTTCCGTTGTGCCTGAATAGTCGGGCTATTGGCAACTTCGCCTACAGTTCCGATAGTGCCTCTATGTACAGTGGCTTGAGCCGGGGTGGAAAGCACTGGAGCGAATGGCTATGACCCTTGATCCCTCTGAAAGAGAGTTTGCCCTCTAGAGGTGCTCCGTAAGCCGAAAATGCGAATTATGTTGACTCAATTGCAGAAATATCCACATCATATCCGTCCATGCCTGACACGGACGGATTTCAAGTTCTTGCACGACCGAAGATAGTCCATCGTCCAACATGGGCACAGGGATTGATGGGTTTGGCAGTGGCTCCAGGTTAAGTTTGGCGCGGTGAGGGGGGTTGATTGCCAACTTGGTGAGCACATTTGCAACCGAGTCGCCAGAGGGATAAACCCCAGCGAAGACGGCGATGCAAGCTCGCCTTCACTTTGGTGTCGAAACTAGTAGATTTGCGGGTATGACAAGGGAGCTGCAGATGCGAGACTAGCGCCGTACCCGGTCACCCGTATTAGCCCGGCTTCGGCTGGAGTTGGGTGCCGCTGATGCGAGCGGCTTCCACCCCCTTCTAGTTTCTTTGCCAAGTAAGCATTCGGAACTTGTAACGAGGATCGCCGCAGGACGAAATGGGCGGTTCACAAGAGTCACCCTCCCGTGCCGTGTAGGTGATCACGATGATCAACTCACCGCGACGCCTTAGTTAAAGCGAATGCTTGAGAGCGCCGACTTTAATCTACTGCCGCCGCACAAGACAAACTGTATGTCGGCGTTCTCGGAACTGGAGTGGAACGTCAGCGAGGAACCAAAGCTGGGTCAAGGAGGTCGCTCGCATGTACTTTCTGAAAACAGATTCACCGGGGTATTTACGGGCACTTCGAGTTTTCGAGCCACTGATGGTCATTACTGGAATTGTGCAACCTCTCGCCACCTTGCCGTCGATTTCCAAGTTGTATTTCACGCACAGCCAGCATGCTTCCGGTCAATCGTTAACAACGTGGGCTATCTTTGCCGTCGCCAGTTTGCTGTGGGTTATCTACGGCCTGCTCAATCGGAAGCCCGCCATCTACGTCGGCAACATTATCGGACTGGTGATGGATTTGCTCATGGTGAATGGCATACTGATGAATGCCGGATGGACCTATTGAGAAATTCGTCTTTTCGCCTGCCTTTGGTTGCGCGCTACGTTCCGATTACTTGTTGCCAAATGTCCAGCTGAGTCCCGAAGTTGACCCGTAGTCGCTGCCCGAAAGGCCATTAGGCGGCTGGCTATCCCAGTTGTCATAGAACGAGACATTCCACGACAGATTGCCTGTGAGCTTGAGATAGTAGGTCGCGTTCATGTTGAACTTCACGCGACCAGGCTGGGAGATGACCGGAAGAAGAGTAGCCGTGACGTTCGCATTGGTTTTATTGAACCGGAAGAATTTCACGTTCGCGGCGATCAGACCAGACGTCAGATTTTGCGGGACAATGTTCTGCTGATAATTCGTGTTCTGCCCGACAAAGCCGGCGAGCACAGAGACGCGCGCCAGGTTGGTGTTCTTCAAGTAGCGACCGACACCACCGCCGAAGGTGGTTTGTCCGTTAATAGACTGCTCGGAGCTTTGCAGGAAGGTGCCAAGACCCTCGTAGAACCAGTTGTTCCAGCGCATGAGACGGAAGACATCGAGGTCCAGTTGGTTTCGGGTGGAGGCAGTAGCGCCGGTACTTGCAGACAAGGTGGAATTGAAGCTGGCCGCGGCGGCCCAGCGTTCTCGCGGGTAATTGATCTGGGAACCCAAGCTGTACTGGGTGGATTGGTTACCTTTCGAGTAGATGATTCCTGTATTTATGCTGCCGTTGAATCGCTGGAAGAACCTCGTTGAGGTTACGTCCATCGTAACGATCCGGGGGCTGTCGAGCACCACTTCCCTTCCGGAAGTCTCTGTGACCTCAATCTTCACTGGACGGCCACCCGGAGTGTTCGCGGTGTCGAGTGCTCCGGTGTACACCGATCCGTCCTCCGTCTTCACAAGGAACAGATGCTTGCTTTCCAGATGGGCCACTTCCGACCATTGAAGTGAGCTTGTTCCCAGTATGTATGTCATGCTGACGTAGAGCACGCCGGCGTTGAGACCTTTAATTTCGCCTGTGAGATGGTCGCCGTTGTTCATGACAATCACGTCGGTGCTTTCTCGCGCAAATAGTGGCCCAACTAGAAGAAATGCCCAACTCAAGATGACGGTGGCACGTAGGCTCATGATCGGCTTTGTCTTCATTCTCTTTAACCCTCTTCTATCCCAACAACTTCAAGCGAGAATACTCGCTTCTAAACCGAAGGCGCGCAAGGGCACTCGTGCCAAGAACTGATCAGCCCCGAAATGGCGCCGTAAGGCACAAGTAAGAGCATTGCACGCTGCTAATTGGGTCTTCCCAGCCAGGAATACTGCCACGCGACCGAGACGTTCTGGTAGTTGCCGCCATAACGGATATAGGTGCCATTGCTGTAGCTGAATTTCAGAGCTTGATGCCTGATAAATGGGATCGCGACGGTGCCTCCGATGCGCGAGTTCGACACCCAGGTGAGGGGTTTTCTATGCCGTTCAAACTTGTTTTCCCACCGAACCAGTAATTGCCATCAAGCGAGGCCCAGAGCCGCGGCTTGAAGTTGTAACTCAAGTGCCCTTCAAAGGAGCCAATCGGAGATTGCGATTGGGACCTCGTGCCCGGATAGTAGATGTTGCGCGACCAAAAATCGGAATTCGTGGTGAAGAGCCACACTCCCGCGTACGCATCGAGAATCCATTTGCCGCTCCAACGTTGGGAATAGCCAAATTCCGGTTTGAAGCCCCAGCGGTTGGCTCCCCAGTTGATGAGCTTCGTCGGATCGTACTGGCCGGTCGGAGCTTTTACCTTGAGACTGGCGCCCAACAGGACTTTCTGTCTCCAGTGCATGAATTCCTGCGGCGGCAAAGCCGGACCACCCTTAAGGTTCACGGAGAAACGATAGACCGAATCCAGCAGCCCGGAACGGTATAGGTGCTCTCCCGCGCCGGCTAGCGTTCCCTTAAAGTTTCCCACCCCATAAGGCAACGAGGCGACGACATTCGCCGAGCGGCCGAAGAAGTCGAACGAATGGTAATAGCTGAGGATCGGTACGTTGTACGTCCACGTGGCGCCATCAACCGGGATTGCACCGTCGAAGTTATTAGTGCCGTTGTAGAAGGACCAGTCCTGGGCGCAAAGAATATGCAGCGAGCATATTGCCATGGCCGCCGATAATACGCACTTGAACAAATGTCGCATCTCTCTAAAAGCGTCCAGGCTCAAGACTGCTGCTGGCCTTCTTGTTCTTCTCGATACTGTCCTGCGACCAATTCCGGCGAGGGGCCTATGGCAGCCTGGGGTCGTTTCTTCTGCGTTGGAAAAACACGCCCCACATCTCCCTGCGGCCGACTATCCGGCTAACCTCTCTGAATGCGAAGAAAGGTAACAAGACGACAAAACATATGACACTCACCGACAAGACGCCTTTCACACCCCCACCTATTAACGGCGGAAGGCTGTCCATAACCATTCTCCCGTGCCACACTCCCACCAGTACACTCTCTGCGATGTGAAAGCAGAGGAGCACCACAGTGAAGACGAAGCATTTGTGCAGAACGGGATAGATGAGCGGCTTATCGCTAAACCGCGTCCCCAGGTGAAGATTCTCACCGATAAGCAGCACCTTGGCGAAAATGAACGCGTTGATCATCGCAAAGGTGTGCTCCTGATAATCCAAATGATGCTCTAACAGGATGATGCTCTTGTGGAGAGACAGCAATGCGAAGACAACCCAAAGGTAGAGGAAGATTACGACGAACCTCTTGAACTCATCAAAGGCGCTCTTCTTCAGATCGTGCCGGGGCAGCATTGGAAGCCTTTCTTCTGCCATGATAAGACTCCTCGTAGACCAATACTCGGGTCTCCGGCTGATTTGATAGAAGAAATGAATATTCGGGATTTATGTCCATCGTCCCCGTTCAAAGCACAGATTTCTGGAAACCCTCCCAAGCGCCTGAAGGGTCCGGGCCATTTCCGATTCATTCTTCAGTCCGCAAGTGGCCATATTCCTCGGCATACGGGCCGGAATCTCCGATTCGCGGGCCCGGCGATTGCCCTATATTATGAGCATTCTCTTCGACACTCAGGGCCGCCGAGCGTTGCTCAAGAGGCTTTTGAGCATGTCGCGGTGTTGATTGCGATGTCGATCCTGCTGGATGCGCTATTTCAGTTCCTGATCTTCCATGAAATATTCCCCGGTCCCGCGTGATTGTCGGGCCGGTTCTCATAGCGCTGCCGTATTCGTTAGCTCGCGCTGTGACCAATCGAATCGTGAGGCACACAAGGTGAAGGTATTGTTATTCGCGGAGAGCCGAGACTAGGGATCAGAGTCCGATGAAATCCACCGTAGACGGGCGCAGGTTATATAACAGCTACCACTATCTTCGCTGACGGCGGCGTTATGCACAGCAGGCCCCGGGCTTTACGATGAGCCGGCGCTGCCGAACCCCTCTCCATTGTGAACTAGAAGTTCTTCTAGTGGTCATATTGACGCAAATGGACCACAATTGAAGCGTTCTCATCGTCGCGTGACGAATCGCGTCGGCCCCCTGTGATGCGCGTCACAGCCCATTTATCACGGCGCTGCTTCAATTTGGGCAATGCGGATCCAGGGACGAAGTTCGAGCCCGGCTCTCTTGATGCGAACCGGCCAGGCAAGAGGAGAAACAAAATGTCGCAAGATGCGGAATCAGCCAGACTGCAAGAGGCAGGCACACTCGAGTCCACCAGATCCCAACTAAAGGTAGTCGCCGCCAAGATACCCTGGAGAAAGTGGGACCCTTTCTGAGCGAGCGGCAGTGGGGTACGGTTCGCTGACCAGGCCCGGTCGCGCGCCTATCACTGGGGTGAGGACGGCCTCGCCGGGATCAGCGATTTCAACCAGGTGCTGTGCTTCAGCGTGGCCCTGTGGAATGGCAAAGACGCCATTCTCAAAGAACGTGCGTTCGGTCTGACCAACAGCGAGGCCAACCACGGCGAAGACGTCAAAGAATACTACTTCTACCTCGACAGCACGCCCACGCATTCCTACATGAAGTATCTCTACAAGTATCCGCAAGCGGCTTACCCCTACGTCGATCTGATCGAGAACGAACAGACGTCGCAATCGCGGCGACATGGAGTATGAACTGCTGGATACCGGGGTCTTCAACGATGATCGCTACTTTGATGTCTTTGTCGAGTATGCCAAGGAGTCGCCTGAAGACATCCTGATCCAGATCAGCGTGGTGAATCGCGGTCCTGAGCCAGCCACCGTGCATGTCCTGCCGACACTATGGTTTCGCAACACCTGGACATGGTGGCCCGATACACCCAAACCGTCCCTGAAGCAGGTCTCCGGCCAGAAAGGCAAACAGGCTGTTGTAACGTCTCACGCGGATCTGGGTCAGCGGTATCTGTACTGCGAGGGCGAATCCGAACTGCTGTTCACAGAAAATGAGACGAACAACGAGCGGATCTTCGGCACGGCTAACCAGTCTCCGTATGTCAAAGACGGAATCAACAACTATGTCGTTGAGGGCAAGAAAGACGCAGTGAATCCCGAGAAAACGGGAACCAAGTCTGCTGCACATTATCAGTTGAATGTGGGTGCCGGAAGGGCCGCCACCGTCCGTCTGCGTCTCACCGATGCGGCACCTGCCGCCATCGGCGATCCGTTCAAGAGCTTTGCTGAAATCCTGGAAACCCGCAAGCGCGAAGCAGATGAGTTCTACAAAGCCATAACCCCAACCCGGGTCAGCGAAGATCAAGCCCGCGTCATGCGTCAGGCGCTGGCCGGCAT
The DNA here is from genome assembly GCA_000381605.1 of Acidobacteriaceae bacterium KBS 89. Taxonomy (GTDB): domain Bacteria; phylum Acidobacteriota; class Terriglobia; order Terriglobales; family Acidobacteriaceae; genus Edaphobacter. Next base: position 85,591 of record KB906760.1, on the reverse strand, counting down.
GCTTTGGAGCAAGCAGTTTTTCTTCTTCGACGTGGACAAATGGCTCACCGAACATGGCGAGGACCCGATGAAGCCAAGCGGCTGCGTCGGGCGCAACAGCGAGTGGTTCCACATAGTGAACAAACACGTTATCTCCATGCCCGACAAGTGGGAGTATCCGTGGTTGCGTTCCACGCCATCGCGCTCTCCGCGGTCGATCCGGAATTCGCCAAACAACAGCTCGACCTGATGCTGCAGGAGTATTTCATCCATCCTACCGGTCAGATGCCGGCCTATGAGTGGAACTTCAGTGACGTGAATCCGCCGGTGCATGCCTGGGCCACTATCTTCCTGTACCGGACGGAACAAGCGTTGAAGGGGAAGGGAGATCTTGAGTTCCTCAAGCGCTCGTTTGCCAAGCTGATGCTGAATTTCAGTTGGTGGGTCAACCGCAAAGACCGGTTCGGCAAGAATCTCTTCGAGGGCGGATTCCTGGGGCTGGATAATATCGGCGTCTTCGACCGCAGTTCGCCTCTGCCCACCGGCGGCCACTTCGAGCAGGCAGACGGCACTGCCTAGGTAGCACTTTTCTGTCAGAACATGGCTGAGATCTCCGTGGAGCTGGCGGCCAACGACCCGTTCTACGAGGACATGGCCATCAAGTTCGCTGACCATTTCTTTTGGATCGCCCATGCCATGAATCAGACGGGGCCGGAAGGCATGTGGGATGAGGAAGACGGCTTCTACTACGATGTCCTGCGCCGTCCTGATGGTAGTGCACAGCGGCTCAAAGTGCGCTCCATGGTTGGCTTGCTGCCCCTGTGTGCCACTACCGTCATCGAGCCCTGGCAGCGCGAATGGGTGCCACGAGCGGTTGAGATAATGTTCGAACGTTTGCGACGTATGCCCGAGCTCATCGACAGCATTCATGCAACCGGGCCCGGCCATTTCGGATATGGCGAGCGCGGCATACTTGCACTTGTGAATGAGAATAGGTTACGCCGGATTCTGACACGCATGCTCGATGAGAACGAGTTCCTCAGCCCGTATGGGCTTCGGGCACTCTCCAAATATCACGACGAGCATCCCTACGTCGTCAACGTCGAGGGTCAGGAGTACCGGGTGAATTATCTTCCGGCCGAGTCAGACACAGGCATGTTCGGTGGCAACTCCAACTGGCGCGAGCCAATTTGGATGCCGGTGAATACGCTGCTCATTCGTGCGTTGCTTCAATTTTATTTGTATTACGGCGACAAGTTTAAGATCGAATGCCCCACCGGCTCAGGAAAGTTGATGAACCTGTTCGAGGTAGCCCGGGAGATAGCCAATCGTTTGGAGCGGATCTTCCTGCGGGATAAATCCGGCCGTAGGCCAGTGTATGGAGGTACGGAGAAATTCCAGACCGATCCCCAATGGAAGGATTACCTGCTCTTCTTCGAGTACTTCCACGGTGACAACCGCGCGGGCCTGGGAGCCAGCCACCAGACCGGATGGACTGGCGTGATCGCGAAACTGATCGAGCTTTTCGGTCGCATGGAGGGACAGCACATTCTGGAAGCCGGTAGAGCAGGCGTCTTTGCGAAGGAGCAAAACGAAGAGGTCGAACGCGCGGCTTTCTAGCGGCTAGCGACGCCGACAAAGTTGAAGCAGTCTGATGTTATGTATTACGTAAAGGCAGCTTCGCCCGCCACCGCATTTGTGCGCCCTACGCTCTTGCAGAGGTCTACTAAAGCCGCAACCACTAGATAGTGGAACAGGACGGCTCTGCAGACCGGAGTGGACATTCCGCTAGGTAAGCGCTTCGACTTCGAGCCTTATTGCGACGATGACAACAATATAGGCAGTTCACCTAACCATGTGAATGCTCTCGGGCCGACGCTCTACTTCTGATGTCAAAAACATGAACATTGCACCGGTCGCTGTTATCTACTGCCCGAGTTGTGTCAAGGCAGCAGTACATAGAGACCCCGCCTTTGTCGCTCACCTTCAACGTGAGGTCGCCCTTGTCTTTGCTCTTGAGCTTGGCATTCTCAGCCCGCAGGCGCCCCGCTCCGATCCCCTGCACTCTATATCATTATCTGCACTGCAAATGTACCCACACCGCCAGACGCTCTTCAATGAGAGCCTTGTGGTCTGTCTGGATCCGTCCATTGTCACGTCTGCCCAGAGTTATCACCCCCCACCTGCCACTTAGAAGCGAAGCGGACCTTCACTTTCGTGTTGAAGTCGTAGGTTTAGCCGGGCACAAACCACAGGATTGGCGCGTTATTCGCTTTGGCATTTCTCAGGGAACATAGACGAGGAACTCCGGCATGTCCGGAAGGTTATGAATGAAGGTCCCCTCTTTCTTCCCGTCGAAGGAAAAGCGCCGCACCCGCTGCTTCTTCCGCTCGGCGACGTAAAGATCGCCCTCGGGGCCGACGGCGACGCCGGAGGGCGCGTCGAGCTCTCCGGCGATTACCACGCGCGCCTCGAGCTCGCCCTTCGGCGGGGACTTCAGGTCCAGCGCCAGGATGCTACCGCTCCCCGAGGCGCCGATGTAGAGCGTCTCGCCGTGCAGGATCAGGTGCACGGGCGCCTTAAGCTCCCGCCCTGTGATACGGGCCATCAACTCCCCGGACTGCACATTGAAGACCTTCACTGCGTCGGCGGCTTCGTCCGCCACGTACAGATGCTTCCGGTGTACGACGATGCCGCGCACCGAGTAGCGTGGCATGCCGTGCTTGTCGAGCACCACCTTGAGACCGAGAGGCGCTGGCACATCGAGCGGCGTGTGGTCACCGTACTCGGGAAGGCTCCCGTGGCTGGACGCGACGAGTGCCGGGGAGAAACTTTCCGTTGGGATACTGCTTGCGGAGGTGCGCGGCCACCGGTGCGGGTTCGCGGGTCTCCGCCACGAGCGACACCACGGTGTTGGTGTCTTGGCAGGAGACGTAGATGCGACCATCGTCGCCCAGTTCCACGTCGAAGGGGTGCACCATTGCCGCCACCTGCGCGGTCTTCGCGAGCACCTCCATGAAGCGGAAGGTGTCGCCGTGCCGGTGGTAGCGGGCAATGTGGCTATCCTTGCGCCACGCGTTCGCGATGTAGAGGTCGTCGCCCACTAAGGCGAAGCCGCGCGCAATGTGCAAAGGATGCGCGGCCGGCGATGGATCGAGCAGCAGCGGATGCGTCTTGCGCGGGGAGCCGTCGTCCTCGAAGACGCCGATGTTGTCGACGCCGTGCCCCGATTCCCCGCGATAGCTGATCCACCACACGGTTCTGTCCTCCCGAACACGAATCGCTGCATCGTAAGAACCGGCACGCGATAACGTGTGGCTTTTCAGCCGACACGAAGCAATGACTAGAAATAGTTTGTCGGTTCTATACGCTCCTTCGCTCTTTTGCCATGGTCGTAAACTTCTCGGGGTAGCAAACTGACAGAGGAGCAGTTCCTGCAGCGAGACCGATCCCGGGAATACAGTCCAAAAGCTCCAGCGCGCTAAATTTGCCGTTTTCTTTGCGCGCCTTCGTGATCGCTTCGTTGATCTTCGCCATATACTTGTCGGAAATTGTTACTGCATTCAAATCCTTGAGACTCCGAAGCTTCCACTTCAGGATTTGGAGCACCTCTTGTTTTGTCAACTCTCCGCCAACAGAAACCCTGCTCGCAATTTGGGGGAAGGTCCGATTTTCCGGATCATAGTAATCCAAGCACTCGTCGATACCGGCTTCAACCATCTCGTCCGGTCTAGTTGTTAGCATTGGCCGTCGCGGTTCTCATCTTCTGCATAATCTCATTAAGATTGAAGCTCGCCGGTGCCTGTCGGGGCGGAAACTGCGCAAAGGTTTTCAGCCAGTCTGCGACATAGCCAACACCCGGAAGGATCATGTAGACGCGGTCCATTCTCCAATGGTCATAGTCGATCCCCTCCTCGGGCGCACGTTCGAAGGGATCGGCTTGCAGGTCCACCAGCTTTGGCACGCGAAGCGTATAAAACGGCTCCTCCCACACGTCAAAGCCGTGAGCGCGCTGTTCCATGAAAATAAGCTTCCATTTGGCATACCGAAGACCAGCAAGTTCACCGTCATCCGTCCAGTAGAGAAACTCCTTACGGGGGCTCTCCTCCACCTCTCCCTTGAGAAACGGCTGCATGTTGTAGCCATCCAGGTGGACCTTAAATGTTGAGTCGCCGGCCTTATAGCCAGTCAGCAACTTCTCTTTTACGTCCGGCACGCCCGCAGCAGCGAGCAGCGTGGGGGTCCAGTCCTCATGCGCGACGACGTCGCCTATTTTCGTTCCCGGCTTGATCACGCCGGGCCAACGTACGACCATCGGTACACGGTATCCCCCCTCCCAGTTCGTGTTCTTCTCGCCACGGAACGGCGTCGTTCCACCGTCGGGCCAGCTCATCACTTCGGCGCCATTGTCGCTGCTGAAGATGACGATCGTGTTGTCAGCGATGCCCAGGTCGTCGAGCTTCTTCAGGAGGACCCCGACGTCATCGTCGAGCTGCTGCATGCCGGCGCCATAGAGGCCGTACTGGGGGATCATAGCCTGATACTTCGGCGACAGATGCGTCCAGATGTGCATGCGCGTCGTGTTGTGCCAGATGAAGAACGGTTTGCCCGCCTTGACGGAGCGATCCATGTCGTCCGTCGTCGCGGCAAGAAACTCCTCGTCGACCGTCTCCATCCTCTTGATGGTGAGCGGACCCGTGTCCTCGCAAGTCTGCTTTCCCCACGGGCCGAACCGCGGATCGGGGGTCGTATTTTCCGTCGCGGTCGCTTTGCACTTCAGCACGCCCCGCGGCCCAAAGCTCGTTAGGAACCCGGGGTTCTTGGGATAATCGACATTCTCTGGTTCCTGCTCGGCATTCAGGTGATACAGGTTGCCAAAGAACTCATCGAACCCATGCACCGTGGGCATGAACTCATCGCGGTCCCCAAGATGGTTCTTGCCATTTTGGAAGGTCATATAACCCTGCGGCTTGAGCAGATCTGCGATCGTTGGGTCCTGCTTCTGAATCCCGATTGGTGAGCCCGGGAGCCCGACCTTAGTCAGACCCGTACGAATCGGGCTCTGGCCGGTAATAAACGCCGCGCGCCCTGCCGTGCAACTCTGCTGCCCATAGTAGTTGGTGAACAGCGCACCCTCTTTTGCGATTCGGTCGATGTTGGGCGTCTTGTATCCAATCATGCCCTGGTTGTAGGCGCTGACATTCCAGTAACCTACATCGTCCCCGAAGATGACGAGAATGTTCGGTTTCTTTGCTTGTGCTGAGGCGCACGACACAGCCAATGCGCAAACAGAGAAAATCGTCAGAATGACCAAACCTGTCTTGTTCGCGCATTTCATCAGTGTCTCCTGAATTTCCATCACTCGTACTTGCATGGCCCGGTATCAGTACGCAACTAAGCTGGCCTCCGCAGAACGCAGTGGAGTGATCATGGGCGCTGCGTCGGCGTAACACAACGGGCAAAAGCGCTAGAGCACCATGCTCCAACGCGGCAGAAAAGAGCATGGGCCCTGTGTCTCCGCAGCGCCGGTTCCCAGATCCACCGAGGTGCCAGTGGAGGTCTCAACGCCCTCGAGATAGTCCGCTGTCCCATACCGATTAAAGACCAGCTGCGGATTCCCACTTGTAGTCTTGGAAGACGGCCGCCCCTCAACAATGACCGAGTGCGGGCCACTTGCATTCTCAACCACGAAGACGGACGGTTCGCCCTGCATTTGTCTCATTGTGTAGGCTCCTGCAGGCAGTTTCGCTCTACCCGCGTAGAAGCTGAAAGAAGCGGTAAAAGGTACCTTGTTCATCTGCGCCATCAGTGGCAAACCACTCATTACAGTAATGACGGCGCATGCCGCAAACATGGTCTTCTTCACGCCCTAGTCGCTGGCGTGACCAACTGCCCTGGAGCTGTTCTTGATCTCGTCGTAGACCTGACTCAAGTTGTAGGACGCGGGGTCCTGCAGCGGAGGGAACGCCTGGTAGGTCTCCAGTTCCTTCAGCCACAACAACTGGCCGAGAGGCAGGATGTTCCAGTCGTAAAGATAAGAAGAGACTGGGCCAGCAAGTGCCCCGCCGACGGCCAAAGCGCTTTTTCCCTCTGGACCGACAGAACCCTCGAAGGGATCCCTCTTGATGTTGTCGATCTGGGTCCATTTATAGGTGACGGGCCCGCTCAGACCGCAGGTCGGGCATATGCCCTCCATTGCGTAATAGAACTTCCAGTTCTTGTAGCGCACCGCAGACGGCACCGGTCCTGTGTAGTAGAAGAAGGTATCGCGCGCCGACTTCGGTGACGTGCCTTCCAGATACGCACGCTGGTCGACACCGTCGAGCGTCGTCTTGACGATCCCGGGATACTTTCCGGCCTCAATCTGTTGCTTCAGCGCGTCGCCCTTGGGACCGCCGGCCAAGTCAACCAATGTGGGCACCCAATCCAGCGACGCGAAGATGTCGCTCAAGACCGTTCCCGGCTTAATATGGCCAGGCCAGCGAACGACACACGGAGCACGCATGCCACCTTCCCATGTGGTCAACTTTCCGCCTTTGAAGGGCGTATTGCCACCATCAGGGAACGTGATTACTTCGGCGCCGTTATCGGTAGTGAAGACGATAATCGTGTTGTCCAGTTGGCCCATCTGCTGCAGCTTATCCAGGACCAATCCGATGTTGTCGTCCATCTGCTTCATGCCGGCTTCGTTGACACCCCAGTCCTTACCGCCCGGTTCACCTACCATGGCCATGTATTTATCTGACAGCACGGTTGTGATGTGCATGCGGGCTGGGTTGTACCAGACGAAGAATGGCTTGTTAGTGGTCTTTGGATCGTTGCGGCCGAGGAAGTCAATGACCTTGGCTGAGATCTCCTCGTCCACGCCCTTCGACCGTTCCAGCGTTAGCGGACCCTCGTCCTTGCAGGTCTGGTTCTTCGATGTTCCGTCGGAGGAGTGGCACCAGAGGACTGGCCGCGGCGGTGTCAGACAGTTCGCGGTCTTGGGATCCACTGCGCCTGGAACCTCGGCGAGGCCGGGAATCGGTGTGTTCTTGCAGGGTGGAGCGATGCCTTGCTCAGTCGGGGTCTTGTTGATATCGGGGAAGCTGACCCCTTGCATCGCGTCCAAGTGATACAGGTAGCCCCAGAATTCCTCGAACCCGTGTGCGGTTGGGAGCGCATCCGTGTGATCGCCCAAGTGATTCTTGCCGAACTCGCCGGTCGAATAGCCGAGATCATGCAGGAATTTCGCAAGCGCCGGAGTGCCGGGCCGCAGATACGATGGGCTGCCGGGCAATTGAGGCGGGATCATGCCGGTGCGCAGCGGATGCATGCCAGTGAAGAAGGCGTTGCGTCCGGCCGTGCAGCTCTGCTCGGCGTAGTAGGTCATGAGGATCGCGCCTTCCTTGCCGATGCGATCGATGTTGGGCGTTTCTCCGACCATCAGGCCGCGATGGTAGATGCTAGGCTGCATCCAGCCGATGTCATCACCCATGATGAAAAGAATGTTAGGTTTGGTTTGTGCCGACGCGGACGCAACGGCCACGCCGAGAATGATGAAAAACGCCGTAGCAACCAATAGCAGTTTTCTGATGGACTTCATTGCGCCTCCTCATTTGTTGAGTAACTCGGTTTAGAGAACTGTGCGGCCGTTTACTGCGCGGTGAAGTCCGCCGCACTTTTATTACCTAAAGGAACTGCGTAACGACCTCAGAAAGAGGCCTCAAGCCCGACAATTGCACCCTTCTGAATCAAGCGAGGCCGATTCGATCGTTGCTGCCTATGCTGCGCCTTATTCAACGCGTCGATCGCAGCATACCGATCTCCAGGCCTTGCGACAGTTAGCAGAAGTACTAGAAACACAAACAATTACTTCTAGGAGATACTAACCAGGCTTGCGGTTTCCACTAAAGGAACGGACGAGAGCAGAGGTCCGCAATCGTCTAGCTGGGGGCACCTCCGTGAGACTCGCAATCAATCTCTAAGGCAAAACGACATCGAAGCTGAGCTCGTCTACTTCTCATCTCACAAAAGCGCGTTCCCAGCCATTCTTATTCGCAGGAGTTCGCCCCGTTCTTTCTTCAATTGCTTGGTGGACGATGCACTGCGGTGGCGGCGGGCGTACTTGTGGCGGGCGAACTGTCAAAACTGCCCCCTAGGGCGAGATGCAGGTTAATGCGATTGGCTAGTTGAGTGTTAAGTAGCTGCCGGGCAAAAGCGTAGTCCAGCGCAACCGCTTCGTAGTTTTCCTGCACGGCAGCACGCTGGGAACGCACACGGCCCCAGACATCTACTTCCCAGGAAATATGCTCTGAGCTTTGAATCGGCCTTTCCATACTGGGCCTGCGAACGAACCACGACCAATTCCTGATCTCGTCGTGGTACGGTCGGACTTCCGGGTAACCGATCACTGGGAGGGAATCCCGCGGGAATGATCGCGTCCGTCTACACATCTCGGTTCAGGAAGCCACAGCCTCATACCGGCGTTGTTCGCCAGCTCCGCGATCGGCTCTCCTGACGTTTTTCCAGGCATTCAGATAAGACTGACGCCAAGCGTCGAAATAGCGCTGGTTGATCGGTTCCTGTCTCAAGACGGAGCGGGGCGAAGCACGGAAAGCGAGGTTGGGCGATGCTCCCTTGCGGCGTGCATTACACACAAGGAGCATCGCCTGGTTCGGTTGGGTCATCCGCCGACTACCGCGATGCACGTTACCTCACGATCATATCGCCACCACCGGGGATGGTGGTGCGGGGATTCTTGGGGTGGGGGTCGTAGGTATGTAAAACTCCATCAGGCGTCGTAAAGTAGCAGCGGCCGGTAAAAGTGCCCGGTACTTTCAACACTAGCGGTGGATCGTTACTGTCGATCTCTGTCTTCCCGCTTCCGAACGGGGAACCGTTGACGTCAAAGTATATTTCGACCAAGCCCGCGTCGGCGGATCGGCAACGCATGGTCTCCCCGAGTTTCACCTCGTTAGGAAATTTTGCAGTGATATATATTTGTTGTGGTTTATCAAGCGTGACGGAAATTGTATTGACTTTGGGTGGCATTTCTATTTACCTCCATTTTGATTTCTGGCTACTAATTGTTTAAAGCGAGGATCCTGGCTAAAGTCCGCCAGGTCGGGTTGACGATCCAGTTCACGCAGCAGGTCTGGAGGGGCTGCCTCGAGGAACTGGATGGCCCGGTCGCGCTGGCCGAGCGCTTCGTAGGTCCGTACAGCGTGGCGAATGACCTTGGTCTCGCGGGGTGACAATTGCAGAGCCTGCGCAATTTCGTCTTCCGCTCTCTTCCGGTCGCCGAGCCGGGCTGCGATGTAGGCAACGTACCCGCGAGGATATCCCAGGCGGGGGTTTTCCTTGAGCGTCGCCATCGCCAGATCCATGGCCTGGCGGTAGGCCGCGTTGGCATCGCGCACCCGCCCCAGGCGGCGATTCGAATCAGCCAGATTTTCCACGGATATGTAACTGGAGGGATCGAGCGCAACTGCTCGCTTGTAGTACGCAATAGCTTCCACATCTTTCTTCTGATAGGCCCGGATGGCCCCCATGTTATTCAACGCCTCCGGCGTCTCGCGCAGCTTCAGAGAGGTCAACAGGGCTTTTTCTGCCTCGGTGTCCCGCCCAAGCTCGTCCAGCGCTGCGCCGAGGACCGTGTACTCATCGAACAAACCAGGGGCCCGCTCGATTGACTTCTGAAATTGTCTGGCAGCTTCGGGATAGTTGCCGAGGTAGTAGTACAAAACGCCGAGCCCGTGATACCCGAGGTAGTAATCCGGATCCAGCTCAATGGCTTTTTGATAGGCTTCTATCGCCTGGGACGACATATGGAGCTTGTCGTAGACTCCGGCAATGCGCCGAAGAGCGTCAACGTTACGCGGTTCATGATCCTGCACGCTGCGGTAGTCTTCCAACGCCTGCTCATACTGGCTTGCGGTTTCTTTCAGCAGACCCGCAGCCATGCGTACTCTCGGAGAGTCTGGACTTAGGCTCTCGGCGGCGCGCAGGGATCGGCGGGCGTCATTCAGGCAACTCTCCTGGTGCGTTACTTCAAATTTCATGACATTTGCTTCCACGAGACCGGCCAGCGGCAGCGGGGAACGAGGATCGAGCCGGGCTGCCTGCTCGAATGACGCTATCGCTTCATCAAAGCTTCGACGATCTCTGCGGAGCAGATACAGTCCCTGATCGTAAGGCGGGGTAGCGGCAGAGGAGAGGATGTCCGGGGTCACAGGCCCGTGCAACTGCAATGCCATCGAGACTGCGCCCGCGAAAGCTGCCGGCATGGTCCCGATGGTGGCAGGCGAATAGCGTCCCGCGAACTCTCGCAGAGGAGCCTGTGTGGATAGGTCGATGACCGTTCCCTGGGCCACGAAGTCATCCCCCTCCTGCTTAGCGCTGGTTTGCAAAGCGTGCGTCGCGTGCAAGACCTCCCGTGCCTGCTCGGGGGTGTGGATGCGCTTATCCAGAATCTCTGAGGGCGGGATGACCACCACGGTGCGGCGTCCACTGCTCATACGCCGGACGCGGTCGGAGACGTCCTGCAAGACTCCTCTACCTATTTCGGGGCTATTTGTCGCTCCTTCGAATGGGAGAACGGCCAACCGCACATTCGGCGGCGGCCAGAAACGGTCGCCGAGCCATTGGCGCGTCTGAGGCATCGCCAAAGCACCTATAATCAGCGCCGCCGTTGTCAAGAGAGGCGCCTTACGAAGAGGTTTCTTCTCCAGACTAGCAATCACCTGGCGTGCGCTGGAAGGACGAAGGGCTGGTGACGCATCGAGACAGGACAGAATCACGCGATCCCATTTGGGTTCAAGTCCCTTGTTCAGGCTGGTCGGAGCAACGAAGTGGCTCGGCTTGCCGGGATCGGGTGACTTCTCTTCAACCGGCATCCGGCCGGTTACGATCTCGTACAGGATGACTCCCAGCGAATAGATGTCGGATGCGCACGAGGCCTTCTCCCCCTTCCACAGCTCGGGAGCCATGTACGCCGGAGTGCCGCCCTCGGTCGAATCCAAAGCCACGGCGCCCGCCAGACCGAAATCCATAATCACCACACGCATGCCTTCCTTCGCGGTTGGGCAAAGCATGATATTGCCCGTCTTCAGATCACGATGGATGATGCCGCTGCGATGGGCTTCGGCCAGTCCGGCACAGAGCTGGCGTGCGATTTCGAGAGCTTCTTCTTGCGGGAGCTTACCGTGCTCCGATAGATAGCGGGATAGAGTCTCGCCCTCGACGAACTCCATGGTGAGGAAGTCAACTTCGTACTCTTCGATTCTTGTGGTGTGAATTTCATTAACCAGGCAAATATTAGGGTGGCGCACCTTCAGAGCGCCCTCCAGTTCGGGCGACAACAGGCGTTGAAAACCAGCTTTGGCGAATTTCAGCGCTATTCGCTGGTGGCGCTTCCGGTCGAGGGCTTCATACACGATGCCCATTCCACCCTCGCCTATTTTTCGCACAATTTCGAATCGTTCCGAGACGATCTGACCGGCGCAGATACTACTGGATGGATCCTGGAGAATGAACATCGGATGCAGCAGGAACGAACCCATGCGTTCTTCCCATGTGACCGTATCCGCTACCTCGCGGTAGAGATCATCATTTCCCTCGCAGGCGATTCGCAAGTAGCTCTCACGTTCGGCCCCTGGCTTTTGGAGAGCCGCCGTCAGAATCTTCATTACGCCGTCATCTTGTTCAGCGCTTGTCATGGCTGGGTACTTAGTCGCTCGAATAGCCAGCGGCGCGAACGATACCACTCCCGCTGCAAGGTGTGCAAGTTCAGATTCAGCGCATCGGCTGCCTCCGTGTCCGTCAGGCCCAGGAAGAACTTCAACTCCACCACCGCTCGCCTCTGGTGCGATTCTGCATCCAACTCGTCGAGTAGCGCGTCAACCGTAATGGCAAGTTCCAGAGATGTGTGATTACCCAAGACCCGTTCCGGCAGTCCCTCCATGGGCAGGAAGATGACGCTGGGCCGAGCGCGGGCGTGGTCGATCAGGTAACGCCGCATGATCCGGGCCGATACAGCGAGGAAATGACCCCGATCCTGCCATTCAATATTCTTGATTTTCGCTAAGCGAAGGAAGGCCTCATTAACTAGCGCCGTTGGCTGAAGAGTATGGCCGAGCCGCTCACCGCCGAAACAACGTCCGGCGATCTCGCGTAAGTCCGGCAGCAGGAGTTCGAACAGTCTGTCGTCGGATTGCCGGTCGCCAGTTCCCCATTGCCGCAGCAACTGCGTGATTTCGACAGGGTCGGATGCCATAACCTCCCATGCCTTCAAGAGACCCGATTATAAACTCAACTTCAATAGAATTACGGGTTTAATCGAGACCGTGTCTACATGCTCTTAAACCATTTCTACGTAAACGTGAAAGCGCCACAAGTTGCGGGTCCGTGCAGTTACATTGGGCAGCTCTTCATCGGCTTCCAGCAGTACCTCTATCAGTATCAGGCTGGCGTCTGACGAACCGAGATATCCTCTGGTGGTCCCAGGTCGGCTAGGGCATCGGAGATAGAGTTGTGGTACTTGTGCCGCAACAGGGGCGTGAGTTTCTCCTGATCCAACTCCTCCACGCCGACCTGGATGTAGTGAGCAAGCACGAAGTCTAGAAAGGCCTGCTGCTTGCTATTGAAGTGGGTGCTGATGACGACCTTAGCCCTAGCGGCTCGTTCCTCGCGGTTGAGCGGCGGCAGAGCATAGGCAACGTATGCAAGAACGTCGAAGAGATCGCTCTTCTCGGCATTAATAATCTTTTGCATCTCGCCCAGTTGCTCATGGCCAAAGCCCTTCTCTGCCAGGCCCTGGAGTAGCTTCTTTCTTGTATCGGGTGCGCTCCACAGGGCGCGTAGCTCATCCTCGTCTTTGAAGAACTCCGGCAATTTCCCAAACAACATCTCCATGAACTGCTGGGCGGACATCGGGGTGCCGTCTGGGTGCCAGAACGATGTGCAAACCATATGTTGAATATTGCAACGCGCCGGAGATTCTGACGGTGTTGCGCCGAGTCGAGGCCCGGGGGGCAGGGGAGACGGCGCACCGTGCGCTAAGCAACTGCGGGCAGGTCTTCCGGTATGCGGTCGCCACGGGGCGCGCCTCGCGCGATCCGTCCGGCGATCTTCGCGGGGCGCTGTCCCGAGTAAAAAAGGCTCACTTTGCCGCGAAGACCGATCCTGACGCTGTCGCTGGGATATTGCGTGCGATGGACGGGTATCCGTGCCGTTGGAGATGACGAACAGTTGGAGGTACTTGTACAGGGATTGCTCGCTGTTGAAGCTCTCCTTGCTATAGCGGTGCACTTGGTTGAATGCTTCACGAATGGCGACGCCACGCTTCTTTAGCTCGACCTGCACCAGCGGCAGTCCGTTCACTAGCACGGTCACATCGTAGCGATTGGCGTGGCTGCCGGTTTGTTCAAATTGCTTGATCACCTGCACCTTGTTACGGGAAAGGTTTCTTTTATCGAGCAAGTAGATGTTCTGAATGCGACCATCGTCGAACACGAAGTCACGGATGTAGTCATCGTGAATCTTGCGGGTTTTATCGACGATGCTGTCGCTAGGCCTGTCCAGCCAGGTTTCCACGAAACGCGACCACTCACCATCTGAGAATTGGACATGATTAAGCGTTTGCAGTTGTTCGCGCACATTGGCGAGCAAAGCCTCGGGGGTATTCAGGCCACGTGGGTTTTCGTAACCCTGATTGACCAGGTCCTGGATGAACTCGCGTTCCAGGTCGCCTTCGCTTTGATAGCTTTCAGCTGTCTCCCATTCCTTGGTGTATTTCTCGAGCACGATAAAGCTGTTAGATTCGGCGATAGGTTTGTATTCGTACATGCCTTACCCCTGAGCCTGTTGTGTGGTTTCAGCTTGCTGAAAGCGAAACATCTCGTTGAGTTTGCCTACCAAATAGCGCAACACACGCTTGTCATCTTCAGTGAGATCGGCCACTTCCTCGCCTGAATGTTTCGAATGGCTGGAGATGTTGATGATCCTAGCCTCATACGGATTAGTCTCGCCGTCGGTTTGTGGCAGCAGATCGCCCCATTTGCTATAGCCAAGAAATGTTGATGTCTTTTCCAAGATATTTCTTAAGAAATTGAAGTGATATTTGCTTAGATTGCCGTTCTCGATGGCTTTTTCTAGCTCTGATTTCAAGTACAGATGGTATGAGAATGGCGAATCGTTGGGTTGATCGATCAAATCGTATGTGCCACCCGAATTGCTACCGCACAGCGCGAGCAGCGGGTGCCGACCCTGGAACAGATCAAGCACGTCCTCCACAAAATGCCGACGAACACCGAGATCGAGTGCCGCAACCGTGCTCTGATCGCCTTCACGCTCCTGACAGGGGCAAGAGACAGCGCCATTGCCTCAATGAAGCTGAAACATGTGGATCTAATCGCAGGGTGTGTCCATCAAGACGCCCGGGATGTTAGGACTAAATTTAGCAAGACCTTCGATACCTACTTCTTTCCCGTAGGCGATGAACCCTTCCGAATTGTCGAGGCATGGGTATCCCACCTCCGTGAAGAGAAACTCTGGGGAAATGACGACCCGCTTTTCCCTGCTACGCGCATCGCTCAAGGGGAGAATCGCCAGTTTGAAGTCTCGGGTTTGGATCGGGCGCACTGGAACAGCGCCTCGCCCGTGCGCTCGATATTTCGCGATGCATTTGTGGCGGCCGGCCTGCCGTATTTCAACCCGTATAGCTTCCGAAACACACTTGTCCGACTTGGCCAGGATCTGCAAGTCACCTGAGGAGTTCAAGGCGTGGAGCCAGAACCTCGGGCATGAAAAGGTTCTGACAACCTTCACCAGCTATGGCGCGGTGGCCCGTGATCGGCAGGGACAAATCCTACGAGGTCTCGCAACGCCACAAAAGCGGGTGCAATCGGGTGCTAGTGAAATTGCTGAGGCATTGTTTCAGAAATTCCGCGATTCCGGTTTGGACGTGCGGCGAGCAATCTGATTAGCAGGCGGATACCGCGGAAAACAACGAACTGACTCACCGATGCACGGTCTTTTCGGCAAACTTCAGCCTTCCAACCGCTACGAGTAGGCAGAGGTGAAGGGGAAATTTGGCGGACGCTTTATGGATTGACTAGCGTCCCGATGGTTTGCGACCGCTTCCTGGCTTGAGCGTAGGAAGCTTCTTTGACTTGATCGTTACCGGCAGAGTCGTCTTTGCCACCATCCACCCCCATTGAGATTCCCTTTCCTCCTTTTATAGTTTTCTGTCCCGAGAATCACAAATACTCTCGGCTCTGCCCTGCCCCTGCACCACATCGAAGTTCGGCTTCGTTTCAAAAGTTAGGTAATTGTGCAAGGTGATTTTCCAATGCGTCTTGTTAAGGTCCTTCATAATTGCCTCCAAAAATGAGCGCCTACATCGACGCTTCAACCGTTCAGTAGCACGTCTATTGGGGGACGTCCACAAACAATCGTCGGCGCGCCGGAGTTATCCCCAAGCAGGCCCTTGCCATCATGCAGATGCCCTAGGGTGATAGCGCAGATAAGAACCAAGTACCCGAATCGGGCAGAGGACTTCCCAAACCGTTAAGGTGGCGTTGCACGCCCTGGGCTCGGCTAAAAGCACGATTGTTGAATTGATGGCAGGTTCTACGCGATGCTCTCTCGAAACGGAAGCACCTTTGCCCCGCGCTGCGTTTGTTCCAGAAAGTCAGCCCACTCCTGCATCATTTCGGCACGCGGCTCCAAGTAGAGCGCGTGGTTGTAAGCAGCACTCACGGCATTCCGCGGAGCGTGCGCCAACTGAAGTTCGATGTGTTCATGCACACAGCCGCGCTCATGGAGGATGGTCGAGGCAAGGCCGCGGAACCCGTGTCCGGTCATAGTGCCTTTGTAGCCCATCCGTTCAAGCGCCTTCAAAATCGTGTTGTTGCTCATCTGCTTTGCCGCGTCGCGATCGCCTGGAAACAACCATTCACTGTGCCCTGTGAGAGCCCGCAGCAAACTCAAAACCTCCAGCGCCTGTGTCGCCAGCGGCACGATGTGGGGGGTGCGCATCTTCATACGTATAGATGGAATATTCCAGCGGGCCGCTTCCAAATCAAACTCGGCCCATTTTGCGCCGATCAACTCACTCGTGCGAACAAAGGTTAGGGCCATCAACTTTAGCGCGACTCGAGTGACGTGCGTACCTTGATAGACCTCAATCTGCCTGAGGAGATTGGGTAGTTCCTTGGCGTCGATTCGGGCGTAGTTCGACTTGAGCGAGGTCTTAAGGATGTCACGCGGACGAATCTCCGTGGCCGGATTGCGCCTTGAGTAGCCGTGAGCGATTGCATAACGAAAAATTTGCCCCGTTGTCTCAAGAGCGCGCTTTGCGATATCCCGCGCTCCCCGCGCCTCAATGGCTCGAACCATAGCGACAATATCGGGGGCTTCAATCGCTGCGATTTGGAGCGGGCCCAGGCTGGGCAAAATATTAGAATTGAGCCTTCGCCGAGTCGAGTCCACATGGCGCAAGCTCTTATCGTCCTTCCAGTGTTCAAGCCACTGGTCTGCCACCCTTTCGAATGAGTTTTCGCATGAAACCAGCTCAGCGGTCCTTTTGGCTTTCCGTTGCACCATAGGATCAACGCCGGTTGCCAACAGCCTACGCCCCTCACTGTGGCGCTCCCGGGCCATTGCTAACGAGACTTGGGGATATTTTCCCAGGGCCATCAGTTTTTCTTTGCCCTCAAAGCGGTACTTCCAGCGCCAAAGCTTGCCGCCGGCTGGCGAAATCACTAAGTGGAGTCCTCCGGAATCACTCAAGCGGTAAGACTTTTGTTGGGGTTTCGCCCGCTTGATCTCTGTATCCGTGATTGCCACGCTTATCCTCCAAACCGCATCTTGGGGCAATGTACCCCCAAATCAAGAATGAGATACCCCCAAAAGTACCCCCGCCGTGACGCGGCTTCCATCGTACGCCATTGGACACTAAAAACACAAAACCCCAGCATTTGCTGAGGTTTGGATTATTCCTTAGGATGTGTGTGGACGCCCTAAAACAAGATGATGGCGGAGAATGGGGGATTCGCCTTGCTAACCTTTATTTACAATATGATACAGTCTCTTAGTTAGATTTTAGCTAGGTAATAGACCTTAAGAGGCTATCAAATGGCGAATCGCAAGGTTGTTCTGCTCAGATACTGCAAGACCCCTAAAGGCTGGCGACGGTATCCCGTTGCGATGGGAGGCAACGGACGAATCAGGCCCAACTATGTTCTGGTAGACGGCAAGCCACGCGAATACACGGAGGGCCAATACCAACTTCGCTTCTATGAAGGTGCAAAGCCGGTGTACCGGAGCGTGGGCAATAATGCTCAAGATGCTTTACAGGAAAGAGACAAGCAGGCTCAACTGCTGATTGCAAGAGATGCGGCAGTGGCCAGCGGAACTGTCCTAGTGGAAGAGGCAGGACGCATCTCTCTGTCCAAGTATGCCGACAAATTTGTCCAGGCCGCCCATGATCGTGACGCACATGTAGTTGCCAAGTCCTATCGTCTCGCCATTGATGAGTTTCTGTCTGGCACAGGGCGCACGTATGCCGACCAGATAACAGCAGATGACATTACCGGCCACCACAAGGCACTGAAGAGGACACGGAGTGCGAGGACGGTTCACAATCGCAACGTTCTCGTGAAAGCGTTCCTGACCTACTGTGGCGTGCCAGAAACGATCAAGGGCAAGAAACCACCCAAGTTCGATAAAACCCTTCCTGAGATTTATGAGAACGGGGATTTGAATCCCTTTTTCGCATCCCTATCGGACCCGTACCACAAGCTCATCTTTAAAGTGCTCCTGATGACGGGGTTGAGGGAGCAGGAGGCAATGTACCTCGAATGGACAGACATTTCGTACCCCACCAAGACACTCACAATCCATTCAAAACCTAATCTCGGATTCCGAATTAAGGACAAGGAAGAGCGGTCAGTTCCCTTGCCTGATGAATTGTTGAGAATCCTGAAGTCGTATCAGAAGGCAAACCCAGAGAAGCGGTTCGTGCTCGGCAATGTCAACGATAGGCCCAACACACACCTGCTGCGACTACTGAAACTGCTGGTCAGGACGGCAGGACTTAACTGTGGGCACTGCGAGGGGTGCAAGGTTCGGAAAGAATGCGAACGGTGGTTCCTGCACAAGTTCCGCGCCACCTACTGCACCCAATTGTTGCGGTCAGGGTTGGATCTCAAGACAGTTCAAACAATGATGGGACACAGTGACTTGGCTTCGACAATGCGGTACCTAAAGCCACAAGAGCACGCCCACACGCAGGCCAAAATCAATTCGATTAAGTGGACTGCTTAATGTTTGTCAACGAATAAACCTGCCGTGTCCGACGATGGAATCCACTTAGATTACCTCGCCTAACACCCCTTAATGTCCGCAATCCAAGCTATTCATCATGTTCATTAGCCCCGAAATGGGGTATGGGAGACGTTATATTCGAGCTCCATGAATCCACTCATTTCAGCGACTGACCGTATGGCTACTCGCGCTGCCTCTTTGTCACTGTTTGGTCCGAGACAGACCGATTTGAGACGAAGCCCTTGCGGTATTCCAAACGGTACTTCGATATAAGGGACGATACCGTGTCGTCCAGACCTAAATTTCTTGGGTTGATTGCCTCCAGTACCAACCAATCGCCATTCTTTTTCCTCAGCGAAACCAGGATGTTTAACAGCCGCCATTATGGCCATACAGTCTCCGATCATCCGATTCATATCTGGAGGTTGGTCGTCTTCCTGTTGATCCCAACTTTCAATAAGGGCGTTGCACAGTCCAGCGGCATCTTCAGCTGTATAGACACACTTGACCAGCGTCACTTCCTCCGCTGCATTGCCTGGAAAATCAGAGGCATCGAAACCCAACGAATAACCATCCCCGTGGGGGCAGTAGGCTCTCCATTGGCTCAAGAGGTCTTCCTCTTCTGAGAACGAAACCACGAAAACAGGGTCGTTCAGACTCGCCAGGTCAAATGCCGTTTGGCCAATAGCCTGAAGCGTATTGACTTGTTGACCTCCAGAAAGGACTCTGACAAAATCCGCACGCCCTCGGCGATTCATTTCCTGAATCACACGGATTTGTGCCCCTCTGTATTCTGACGAGTCGTTGAGATGGCGAATGTTCGTCGCTCGGAGGTGTTTGATTTCCGAAGTGAGAATATTTATGGTAGCCGCCGCACTTGTATAGTGAAAAATGTTCGATGGGGGGCGCTGTGACAAGAAACTTCGGATGATTTCCATACACATGACTATATAAACGAAACGAGATGGAGAAGTCGTGCATGGGGTTAGAGTGAGGGGGCTACCAATCCACGTAGTCCCCCCCCCTTCCTTGTGAAAGGTCAAATCTTTACTTCTTCTTAGAGTCCGGCCTGATCTTTTGCCACAGTATGACCAGGTGGGTTAGCAACAGTACCAATACATCCAACCACTTCATCCCCTCAAACATCTGCCACTACCCCTTTCTTGCATTTGCCTTTTTCAATTGCACCTTTGTTGTATAGGGAAAAAAGTGTTACTACAGTTACCCAAAGGGGTAGCCGCGTATTCCACTTTCGTGTGAGCGTGGCAGGATCTCGCAAGTTGAAGCAATACCGCAGGTTACATCTGTTCAACGCGATTGCAGTGGTGAAAGGAGTGCAATGTTCATGACCCGATTGGGGCTAACCTCTGCGACTCTTGAGGTATGCCCCTAAGAGGATGATCGGTGATACGTGGATTTTGAACAATACAACTTGGGTGGGTATTGAGTTTAGGAAAAATGGTCCCGTTGCGGAGTGGCACAACCCATTGGGTCCTTATTTCTGTCCACAACCAGAGGACTCGCGCAGCGGCCCTACAATTCGGCCATGCCCCGCGTCCTGCTCAATTTCCAACTGTACGGCAACCTCTGGAGTATTCACTTCATAGAGGCAGACTGCCAGACCCGCATTGGTTCCAAGACCCGTTACTATCACTTCGCAACGGTGGACGGTCTGCGGTCATTCGTGATTCGCTGTAATCCTGAGAACATGCCAGAGTTTGAACGCAGCCTTCGCGCCTGGAGCAGAGGCAGCAACTACGTCAACTTGTCAGATGAGCAGTATGGCAAACTGAAAACGAAATGAAGATCCTGCAATTCCCATCACGACACAAGGATCCAGATGCGCCCAGGGTGCCTCCCCGGAAGATCTCATGGACTCCATGTCAACGGGTGCGCAATTCTAATCGAGGTTGTCTACAGCCGAACAAAGCTTTTTTATTGTATTTACGATAACGCGGTGAGATCGTTATCCATCATGGCAGAGCCAAAATGGAAGCGATTTGAGAAAGTTATTCACCAAATGCACGCCGAACTCATACCAGCGGGCGCGAAGATCAAATATGACGATTCGATCATGGGATTCGAGTCAGGCGTCGAGCGGCAAATCGAGATTACGATTCGTTTCAGGCTGGCAAACTACGATATGTTGCTCGTCATCGACTGCAAAGATTATGCAGGCCCTGTGGACGTCATTGATATGGGCGCATTCAAGAGTTTAGCGAATGACGTACGAGCCAATAAAGCCGTGATGATCAGCACGAACGGATATACACCAGCGGCGATAAATATGGCTCGGTCGGCAGGCATCGAGACGCGGACGTACCTCGGTAGCGAAGACTCCGATTGGCCATCCGCAGTATCGGTTCCGGTTCTCATTAGCCACGTAAAAATTGATAATTGGACTGTTTTGTTCATCTCCGTTCCGGACTATCCGTTCACCGGTCCGGTTGAAGAAATAAAAACAAACTTCCCATTTACTGAGACGTTCGATATTGAGGGGAAGCCCCTCGGCCCGATCTTGGTCTTGCTAGGTAAGAAATGGCATGAGGACGAGAGTCTACAGACACCCGGAAAGCATACCGTCACCATTGCAGACCACGTCATTATCAAAGAAGGATCCAACAACGTCCATACTCAAATAGACGCACATATCAATGTCAGTTTGCATCATTTTCTCGGACCTATGGGGGTAAAAACAGAAGGTTTTAGGGACGACCAGAACAATTCCATCATCACCAAAAAGATAGAAACTGAAAACCTCGACTTTGTCCGAATAGCGCGTGGTGAGATGCCAGGGTGGAATGAGATTCCTAATAAAGAAAATCTTGCGGTCAAGGCAATGATAAGAATGGTCACTGTCCATGCGCTTCCAGAAAGCGTAGAGGACATGCGGGAACTATATGGGCAGTCTAATGGTTAGCCGCAATCTAGGCGAAGAAATCATCTTCGACGTCCTACTTCAGTCCACGGGTGCTTTCATAGCGCAGTACGAAGACTGGCAGGAATGTCCGCCGCCTGAAGAAGATTTTTCGCTGGGTTTCAATGTATGGATTGGACGACTCCCGATGAACATTCTAGGCGAGACGGTCTTCAGCGCCTGTGAGTCCCCCGGATTTAATTTCAATCCAGCTCGGCAATATGGATACCGCTACGCCTTTTGCCGCCGGGTAGAGCCAGCCAGCGAGGATTACTACTTTTGGGACAAGGATGTCCTACTGGGCAGGATTCTCTTCCTGTCTCGCCTTATTCACCCGACCACCGCCTCGACGCACCATTCAGCCCGCCTTTATTTCCGAAATGGAAACCTCAGAACCATAGTGCCGGGGCACACTCAAGGATATGGTACCCACGCTTGGATTGTCGCTTCCCATTGGCGTGACTGGTTGAGCCTGTGTGAACTGGAGCAACTTCGAGACCGCCTGCCGCATTACAACCTGAACGCACCCGACCGTGTTAAGAGAGCACGAAAACACATTGATCACGCATTTCATAGTTACTATCTTGACCAGCGAGTTGCTTCACTCGTGACATCTTTTGAAAGTCTCTTTAAGGTGTCTCAATATCAAGCGACAGCGCAGTTCAAAGCGAGAGCCCCCAAATTGGCACGCATGGTCGGTCTTACACTGACGCCAGACGAAGCGGAATCTCTCTACCGTGACCGGTCAGCCTTTGTACACGGCACTGCCTTGAGTTTCACTGAAGTGAGTGACAATCTCATCGAACAATACAATCGATTTGAAACCGTTTTAAGGCTTTCTCTTCTCCAAGCCAGTACCGACACGAGGTTCTCGGAACTGTTCGCTTCAGATCAGAGTGTCGAAAAAACCTTCGGATAGTCCGCACCGCATTCGCCGAAAACTTAGAGGCTTATTGCCATTATTGTTCAAATGCCATTCCCGATAAAAAGAGCCGTTTGCATGCCCCGTTGGTCTGGCTCTTTGGCAAGGGGTACCGATGACGCAAATCCAGATGCCAACCACCAGAAGAACTACCTGCGACGATTGCAATGAGGTATTACGGAAAGAATCCCAAGGAAGCAAAAAAAGTCCCAAGGGCGCAATTAAAGATATAAATGAGCCGCTCGCCGAATAACGAACGCACAATCCAACGACAAGGATGAAATAATTATGTCGCACTGCACGATTGATTGGACAGCATTGGGAACGTGGGCTATTGCATTCCTCACATTCCTTACTCTTATAAAGGTCGCACAATATGTCGCTGCTACGAACAAGCTGGTAGGTTTGGCACAAAAGCAGAACGAAGCGTCTATCGCACCCTTTATTGCATTCTTTAGGGATAGCGACGGGGACGACAAACTCATCAACCAGGGCAACGGTCCGGCATTAAATATCCGCTATGCCCTCCACGGCAAAGGCATGCATCCCAAGGATCCCATCTCATCATCGTTGGCACCGACGAACTTTATTACTCTTCCAGAACTGGCTCAGTATTACAATGGATGGGACCACAAGTTGGGTTTGGAACTTGTTTATGAGAGCCTTTCGCAGACAGTGTATTTCACCAATTACCAATGGGATCACGATGCAGAAAGGCTCGTCGCGACTTATCGGCAGTGGACGGAAGAAGACAGGCCGTCCGTCCGTTTGTAGAGAGGAGCATCATGGCAATATGTAGTAAGAGCTATTTCAGTGATGCCACCATCCTGACGATCAAGGCCAACCCGGACACTGAATTCCTTTCGCAGCCTTGTGCTGCATGTGGGCTCAGGGTAGTAGCAAAGAACTATGGCGGGAATTGGATGCCCAAAACGCATCACAAACCCAAGGCGTCGCCTGTCTATCGTTCAGGGAAGTCCAATGGAAAACGATAAGATCGTGGCTGGCTACTAATACCGCCGTTTCGCAAACATTGGATTTCTGACACCGCCATCTTTTCTGGCCGCATTTCCTATTCCTGCCTCATCAATTAATCGCATAGCAATCGAATCCGTCGCGACGACGGGCACAACGCCATTGAAAACTGGTGCCCGCAAATTCATCAACGACCTTCGAGTCCGGTCGATATGTCTTCCCCCAAAACCTTATCGAAATATTGTGAGGAGCAATATCTTCTGCTATGTCGGGGCACCAGAGAGATGTGAACTGTCGTTGTCCATTGGGCGTCTGATTGTCTTGGACGCCGAAACAGACTCGGTTCTCACCTTCGAGCCAGTTGTCCCGCATGTACATATTCACAGTGAAGACGTGCGAAATCCAACCTGAATCCTCTAGGAAAGAATGCACCCACCAAAATCCACCTCCAAGGATTCCAATGATCATCACGATGCCGAGCACTGAGTCCTGCCGCTCCTTTCTAATGAGTTTGTTCATCTGCTTATGCAATAGCACGTCAGCATCGCGAGTTTCAGCCTTTTCCCTCATTTGTTGACCCTCGTTCGTCAGGCTTTGTGAGAATTTATTTCCTGCAATAGGGCTGCATGTAACTTGGCATTTACACCACCGTTGTCAAATTGGTCTCGCACATAGCAAATCTCCGCTAAGAGGCGGGACGACGCCACGATCATTCGCGCTTTGGCTTTGGGATGATCACGCGGTTCAATATCCTCGGAGGTAGGAAAATCGTTGAACAACAATTTGGCGGAAAACCCTCCATGCGTGATCGCAGACAAAATGCGATACAGACCGTAAATTGGAACTGACGATTGGTTCAAAAGAGCTTTGGTGCTTTGGTATTCAGGCTGAAACCAGTAGTTTTGGACTATGCCACTCTTGATCAAATCATTCGCCCTCGTCTGGTCAGCCGTTGGCAGGCCCGTGACTAGCTTTGCGAGATTAAATTCAGCATCTTTTTGCTCGTCATCGGACAGGTTCGGCTCCTTTAGGTACATTTGGAAAAAGTGTGCAAGATATTTAAAGCCCATGAAGTTTGCGTCCGCGGGTATCGCGACGATGGCTATGCAACTGGCAAAAATGTCCAACAATGTGCGAACGAGCAATGGCGCAACCGGTGTCCAACCGTCTTCGCAAAGCGACCGAGCCGCTCTGTGCGTCAATATCGCAGTGTAGGTGAGCACATTTAGTGCTTCCGAAGCGGCGGTCTTACATCCACCATCTTTGGCGATGCCCCGCTGTACTATTGAAGCGAAGGCCATGGTGTGATCATGCAAGATCGCCGATTCTCTTGGTAAGGGGCACTTTTTTATGAGAACCTGATCAGTCGCTAACTTTTGTTTCATCGGTCAGCTCCTATCCTGTACTTGTTATCTATTGCCGATAGGAGGTCCTTGAGATTATCTAGTTGATGACGAACCTCGTAAGCATTGCGAACTTCGCCGAGAACGGATGTCCTTTCATTTTTACCGATAAGAGATATGCTAATTTTCTCCCAAAAACCAGTACGGTTAGCCCCCTCCTCAATGGCTCTTAACCGTTCGTTGAATCGTTTAGCGGACGCAGTTTTCACATAAGCGTCTTCTGGTACCTGAGAACCAAAGCCAAATTCGGAAAATTCTGGAAGGCCGCAAGGGTCATCACCATTTTCAAGCAGCAGGGCGTAAAAATCCCCTAGTAATTCAACGATACAGCCTCTCAGTTCTGAGGGCGTTGTGCAACCGGTTGGAGCGCTAATAGTTCTACCTTTTAGGAGCGGGTCCTCGGGAAGAACTAAAAGTTTGTTTTCGCCTCTTTCTACTATTGACTCACGACCTTCAAACGAATAGTGAACCTTCAGTCTCTTATGTTGCCCAATTGCAGGATCAAGTGGCCCAAAAAGGTCAGCTCCAACCCATCCTGCGAGTGCGTGGCCACTAATCCTTGGCCGCAGATATTCTTCAGCGACATCATCATCTGGCCCACCCTCAACTCCGTAGTGCGCTGAGATAATTTTTAGCCTCGATGAGTCTGCGGGGAATGGACCGATAGTTGGTTTGGGTGCAATGGTCGAGTGTTCAGATTGGCTGGAAAAGTATGACTTAGTGAAAAGTACGCTCGGTAGCAACATCGAAAGAGTGCCTACCCCGTAGCCAGCTCCTATCATTATCCAATGGCCCCAGCCAGATATTTGCGCTCCAAAAGAGAGGCCGACTAGGCTAAACCCAGTCCCGAACGCCCACGTTCTGCCGTTTGTGAAGTGTTCTCTTTCAGCCATGTACGTTTACCCCTTTGAAAGCATTATCCGTCTGCCAGAGCTGATTGGCACAAAAAAAACCCACCACCTCCAGTGAAGGAGAATGGTGGGCTTTAATTATCTTAATGGATTAGGAATGCATTTGAAGGGAGACAATTGCAGGGCTCGAACTCTGTGAGACGCTCACACCGCCAGCCCTGAAAAACAAAATGAAGCCGGTGGCGTTCTGCGTTGCAAAACGTTCAGACAACCTGAGAATAGTCGGCTGACGAACGGTACGCAGCGTGTAGGTGCTGAGGTCACCGAACAGAATAGGCTTAAGTGCCGCCGTCGCCGCTGGTGCCACCTCAGAAATTACAATCGGCCTGCCCAAGAGCGTTCCAAACGGATTGCCGTGTACGTCAGGTTGCAGGATCGGCTGTCCGGTGGACGGGTTGGTTATTCCCATGAGGTATGCGTGCACCTGTGACGAGAAAATCCAACTTGCATTCGCGCGATAACTCGCATCTGTCGCGCCATATAATTTGGTCAATTCTGGCCAAGTTATATCCGTTGCGGAAGCAGTCGTAACCTTTACCGGCACACCAGCAGTAATCGCATTGAACGAACCACTGTTGCCGTTGTAAACACGCTTGTTCAGTCCTTTGATAACGCGATCATTGAAAATCTGAGTGATCATGTCGGAGACGGAAAACGCAGAGTCGGCTAGGAGTTGGTTCGAGATAACGATCAACCCAGAGGAAAGATCGTCTACAGTGCTATTAACAGAAGTGATAGCAGTATCTATCTCTCCCTGGTCTGCCAATTCTGCGAGTTCGACCAAATCATTTGCTGTGTCATCTATGATTGGCAAGCGAACCGGCTGCCCTGCGTCTGTGACAAGCTGTCTCACCGCACCTGCGAGATTGCCCAGCGACTTCTGCACAATGGTGAGGTCACCGACAGATGTAGGAACAGCAACACCGGCTGTAACCGTTACGTTTCCTGCAACGGGGCCTTCACCAATTGCGCGGGTTTCCAAAGATGCATCAATCCGGCCAGTGCGAATGTACTGTTCAAAGCTGCGAGTAATGGCTTCAGTGTTTGCGTCAGAGACATCCTGCCCAGGCTGTGCGCGTGGAGGACGAGCCCCAGAGGAACGCTGTTCAGCCTGATCCTTGGCAACCCTCTCTTCAATCACAATGCTCTGCTCAAGGATGTCAGCATCGGCTAGCATAGCGGTAGCCTGACTGCGATCTTCCTTTGTTACGTCCTTCTTCGTCACAAGTGCCTGTGCATCCAACAGCAACTTGGTTTTCTGCTGCTTCAATTCATTAATTTTCGACATAATCTTTATCCTTTTTCGTAGGTGGGACGCAGGACGACCACACGTCGCACGAGGCGCGTCTGGGTCCAGGCGTTATGCAGTTAGTTGGTGGACAAGTCTATCGGCGCAAAGCGATTGCCAGTTGAGTGTTCAGCCTCCACATCTCAATGGAGCGTGCAGACCTTTCACTGTGATCACAATTTGGGTCTTCACAGTCAGGGTTACTGCAATCGTCACAATCGCCTTCTTCACATTCTGGACAGATGCATTCGCACTCATCGTACTCATCATCACTGGAACGCTTGAGAAGAGAACGCAGTTCTCTCGGGATGTTCCTGACACTCACGTCTGTCTGTTTGTAAGCTGGACTGGAGACTGTTGATATCTCAAATATTTCAATATCCTCCAAAGTCCTAAGCAACGTTCCACTGTCGTTAGTCCAAGTGTCTTTGTTCGTTTGGAACCCAAAAGACATTCCTCGTACGTCGCCCCGTTCTACAGAGATCACAAGATCGTTTGCATAACTGATACGAGTGTCCAGTGAGCAGGTAAAAGCCACTCCTATGGCATCTGTTGTTAGCGTCAGCGTCCCAGGAGAACGCGCAAGGGGTTGCGATGAATCGTGATTATTTAAGCAGAGAATATCCTGCGTTCGTAAAGATGTTGACACTGCCTTAGGATCTACAACCTCCACAAATCCACCCAGGTTGACTGAGCGAACTCCAAAGACGATTGCATACCCTGTGAGTTTTTTGGTTCCATCCGCCGCTGTAGAAATTCTTAACTCACGTGCCGGAAGATAGCGAAGCTCTTTTTTATTCGTCATTGTCTGCTACTTTCTTCGGCTGTGCCGTTGCAGGAGGTTTACTGCCTACCAATCCCCGCACGTCGCACATATTTACAGGCGCGAGGATGAGTGAACCGACCTCGCCTCCGACTGGGTCCAACCCAGCCATTTCCCGGCCTTCATCTGTAGTCAACAGACCAGCTTGCCGTGCAGTCATTAGCGATTCCATCTGGGTTTTCTGGTCAACCTTCAGAAGGTCTCGCGTATCGTAAGCGATTGTGTATTTGCGATATTGACCAGGAAGCAGCTTGCGTACGAGCTCCTGCTGCACTGCATTCATCCAGGGTCTAAGACAGTCTCTTAAGAAGGTGATCTGCTGTCCTGCATATGTTTCGCCTGCGACCCTTGATGTATCACCAATCTGCGAGGGATGAACTTTGAAAAGGCCACAAATCTCCTGCCTCGATAGCTTTTTCGTTTCGAGGAATTGAGCATCTTCAGGTGGCACGCTCAATACTTTGATGTCCATTTCCTGATCAAGAACTGCAACCCGATGCTGATTATTGCCCGTCTGGAGAGCTTCCCAATCCTGTCGCATCTTGTATTTATCTTCTGGGCGAACTTTCAGCTTAGTCAGCAAAGCTAACTGCGGCATAGCGAAATTAGCGAAGAAGCGTGAGCCAAAACGATCCATCGCTATGGCGGAACCAATTACGTTTCGTGCATTGTGGATGACCGAAACTCCCATTACACCATTTGTCGAAAATGCAGGGACGTGAATGACATCTTTCGCTGGCAGGCTGCGTTCCTGTCCTGCCTCCGTTGTCTGATACACGAGTGAACCATTCGACAGACGTACAACCTTGACCTGGTTTGGGTTCATGAACCACAGACCGGCAACCCCTGCACTGTTGCGTGTGATTTCCAAATATCCGTTACCCGTAAGCAACACAGAGCCAATGAAGGTGTTCCACATCGTTGCTGCTGTGGAGTCAGGGTTCGGCTCATGGGTAAGAAGGTAATGCAAGAGATCGTTTGATGCCTCTTGTTTTCCGCTAGCAGACTTTTCATAGAGAATCAGCGGCAAAGATGAGATTGATCCAGAGATTAGCTGTGTGCAAGCATTAACCGTTGCCAATTGCATCGCCGTGTGGCTGTTCACTATTTCGGCGGCATCGGACTGCCCTCCTCCACTCAGAATCTCCCATGCAATGGAACTTGTCAGGGGAACGGAGGGGCTTTCCAACGGGTTACTACGTGTTGTGGGCTGTGATAGCCCAAGTGTGATCATGCGTGTTCCATTCAGCCCACGATTGGGCGTTTGAGTTCAAAATTGAGGGGGAATGTGGGCTCTCTAGAGCAAAAAAAAACCGCCTCGGGAGCGAGGCGGGTTTCAGGAGTAACCTTACGTTCTCTCCTTGGTGAGAGATGTTCCCAGTTAAACACAAGAATCATGGGCGAATAACTGCAAAAACTTGTAGTTTTTAACCCTATGTCTACTAGGAGACGGTAGTACCCTTGAGTTTTCTTTAAGGTTAAGTGCATGCACAAGATCGCAACTTTGCTTCTATTGCGTGCCTGGGAATGGCTCAATCACGCCCAAAATGCATTGACGTCTGGGATCTTTATCGTCGCTGTCGCAGACTTCACCGTCGCCTGTGTCATAGCCAGAAATGCCTGGGATCACCGCCGCTGCCATAGGGACGAAGAAGTCGATTGGGTGTTTGGCAATGACCTCCGCAATCGGCACTAAAGTCCAGTGAGATTTGGAGCAAAAAAAAGGCCGCCCTCAGGAGAGTGGCGGCCAAATGCCGGTGTACTTCAAGCGTCTTCTCCCTCTGTGGAAGAGAGATTTGACAAGTCAAACACAAAAGTAGTCGTGAAAGTAGCTGCAAAATTAATATTTTTATGCGCTGTGCCTGCTAGCCGACAGATAGACCAGAAAGGTTGGAGGAATCAGAAGGCTAGCTCTGCGAGTTCGCCCAACGCTGTCAGCAGGATTATTTGCCCTGTTTGGCAACAAATATGTTGCAATTAAGACCATTAGCGGTTACAATTGCGCTTGTTCAGTAGTGGTGATGGGTGCTCTGACTACTGGAAACACCAAGAAAATATTAAAAACTGTAGGGTGGGGATGGCAGAAAAGCCACTTTTTTGAACTGTTGACACAAATTTCTGGCTTGGGCGGCCATTGTCGATATGGAAGATGAGGATGAAAAATCTTATCTAGAGGACAACACTGTCGGTAGAGGCCCACAAGTCAACGATGAGGGTGAGCCAATTCAGCCTGGTGAGCCGGATTTCGTGCAGTTACAAATACTTCGTTCGCGGAACGATGAGACTAAAAAGTTGCTGGAGAATTGGGAAGCCTGCAACTTTAAGCCAGCTAAACTTGCTGAACTCCTAAGCATTCCAGGCAGCGAGGTCACGCCGAACAGCGTCTCTCAGAAGATATCTCGCGAAACACGAAAGATGCGTGTCCAGGAATTGACTGTCATCCTCGCAGACCAGTTTGGGTTAGGACGAGCCAACGAAGCTGCCGAGGACATACTGGACCACATAGACGTACTCTGTCAGCAACCGGTTGCCGATTACCCACAAACATGGGCAGAGGCGATTGCGTTGGAGTTACGTCCGAAGGTTCGACGGGTGAAGGAAGACGCGCCTAGGAGCAAATATTGGCAGGCGCTTCGGCATTTGTCTCGTCTATGGTCGGTAGATAAATCCGTTGAATACGCAGGCCAGCCCTTTAAAGCGACTGTAATCGTTCCCCAGCGCGATTTGAGGCCTGTAGCCTGCCATCGTGCCTTCAGGGAGGTTGTGAGCAGGTATCAGGAGACGAGCGTTGCGTCTGATGGTGGACTGCAAGCCATCAACTACGAGAAAGCCTGCACGAGGGGTCATGCGACCAAGGCCAGTTCGTTCGTTAGGCCGTCCAATTCGGACTTCATCTGTGACGTTGAAATCCAGGCAAAACGCTGTTTGACGGAAGTTGAACTACGTTATTTCAATCGCTACTACAAGTCTTGTGCTGTAGTGGTTGATCCCGAGGATGCGTTTTGTCTGAAAGAGCACATTGCATCTTTCGCTGAGAAGTACAGGGCTTCTGCTGTTGTCATTGATAACAGGGTGCGGACCAAACTAGGTGCACGTTTGATCACTGTTGGCATCAGCCCGTTCAGTGAGTATGTGCGAGAGGTTGACACGAGACAGCCCAAACTTAAGGAAAGGGTGAGCGGGATGGCCCAGACGATTAGGGCTTGCGCTGAAGATTTCGAGGATGAATCGGTAGTGCTGACGTGGCCTGTCCAAAATGGGTCACGCTTGGGTTTGCAACCAGACGGAACCTACAATTTGAATGGGTCTGCTGACGAGCCTGAGAATTCGATTGCTGACCGGATCGAAGAGTTCGAGCACGCCATCACCGCCATACAGCTTGCCCAAATCCTTCAGTGCAGCCGTCGAGAAATCTACAAACTCGTGGAGCAGGGAAGACTGCCGGCCTTGCGTCTCGGCACCATGATTCGTTTAGACCCTGCCCAGGTTGCCGCTTGGGTTCGCAGCAAAATGACAATTGCGGCCTGAATACCAAAACGAAGCCACCCTTTGCAAAGTTTGCATTGGGTGGCCTTTTGTCGTTTAAGGGCTTAGTTAGGTGCGATCGTCATAGTTAGGTAAATCGGCGTTACAGCCTAACTACGGTTCCACCTGTGCACTGTGTTCTCACTGCAAGTGCTTTATTTTCTGTATCTATATGATTCTAAAAGGAAATGGCGGAGAATGGGGGATTCGAACCCCCGATAGAGCTTTCGCCCTATAACGGTTTAGCAAACCGCCGCCTTCAGCCACTCGGCCAACTCTCCGTCTTTGTTGCTATTTCCTGCTTCGGCTAGGGCAATTATAGCTTGAGGCTGGGGGATGACGGCAAGGTCGGGTAGATTTGTGGTTAGCCGTTGTTGAACGAGTCAAGGGGGTGGGGTGGCGAGAGGGTTCGGCGGCTCGAAGAAGATGCGGCTTCTGCCGTTGATTGCGGCGACCTACTTTATGGTGTCGGGTGGGCCGTATGGGCTGGAAGACATTATCGGCAAAGCAGGTTATGGACGGGCGCTGCTGCTGCTGGCGCTGGTGCCGCTGGTGTGGAGTCTGCCGACAAGTCTGATGGTGGGTGAGCTGGCGGCGGCGCTGCCGGAGGAGGGCGGATTTTACCAGTGGGTTCGGCGGGCGATGGGGCCGTTCTGGGGGTTTCAGGAGGCGTGGCTGAGCCTGGCGGCGAGCGTCTTCGACATGGCGATCTATCCGACGACGTTTGTGCTGTATCTGTCGCATGTGGCGCCGGTGCTGACGGCGGGACACCGTGGACTGCTGCTGAAGCTGGGTATTGTGGCGATTTCGGCGGCGTGGAACCTGCGGGGGGCGGTCTCGGTGGGGAGTGGGTCAACAAAGATGATGGTGGTATCTCTGTCGCCGTTTGTGGTGCTGATCGGGTTGGCAGTGTGGCAGGTGGTGCGGCATGGCGTTTCGGCCGCCTCGGGCGCGGCACCGGCGGAGAGGGACTTGGCGGGAGCAGTGTTGGTGACGCTGTGGAACTACATGGGGTGGGACAACGCTTCGACGATTGCGCAGGAGGTGGAGGAGCCGCAACGGAGTTATCCGAGGGCGATGCTAAGCTCGACGCTTGTCGTGATGTGCGTGTACATGCTGCCGCTGACGGCGGTGTGGATGGCGGGGATGCCGGCGGAACGTTTTTCCACGGGGGCGTGGGTGGATGCAGCCATGTTGTTGGGCGGGTCGGCGCTGGCAATCGCCGTCGTGTTGGCCGGATCGCTGGATGGGCTGGGGTCGTTTAATGCGCTGACGCTGTCGCTGACCCGGCTGCCGTATGCGATGGCGGAAGATGGCCTACTGCCGCGAGTGCTGACCCTGCGATGGGCAAATGGCGTTCCATGGGTGAGCGTGCTGGCGTGCAGCGTGGGATGGGCGCTGGCACTGGGGTTGTCGTTTGAGCGGCTGATCTCGATCGATCTGGTGTTGTATGGAGCAGCGCTGGTGCTGGAGTTTGTTGCGCTGGTAGTGCTCAGGGTGAAGGAGCCGGGACTGGAACGTCCTTTCAAGGTACCGGGAGGCTTGTGGGCCGCGGTAGCGATAGGCGTGGGGCCAACACTGCTGATTGCGTTTGCGCTGTGGGCGGCAAGGGGCGAGCGCGTGGCTGGGCTGCCAGCGTTGGGGTTTGCGGCGATTGTGGCGGCAGCGGGGCCGGTGGTTTATCTGGCGGCCAGGATGATCAGAAGGGCCGTTTAGTCATTGACCCTTCTCTGGAAAGAGGCGGCTTGCTTCTGAGGGACAGGCTTGGGCCTTGGGTTGATCTTGTTGTCGATGAAGTTCTGCTGAGCTTCGACCACCTTGGTGCGGGCGAAAGAGGCGTCGTGCCAACCTTTGACCTCGACGCGCTTGCCTTCGAGATCCTTGTAGATCGAGAAGAAGTGGGTGATCTCCCTAAGCATATGGGGGTAGATCTCGGAGAAGTTCCAGACGTCCTTGTAGCGGGGGTTGCCTTTGCCAACACAGAGAACCTTCTCGTCGTTGATCCCCTGGTCGAGCATCTCCAGAATTCCGATGGGGCGCACCTCCATGACGCAGCCTGAGAAACTAGGCGCATCGACGAGGACGAGTGCGTCGAGGGGATCACCATCGTCCGCCAGGGTGCTCGGGATGAAGCCGTAGTCGCCGGGGTAGTGGACTGGAGAGTAAAGATTGCGGTCAAGCCGGAAGACGTGGAGTTCCTTGTCATACTCGTACTTGTTGGCGCCCTCGTAGGGAATTTCGATGACGGCGTTGATGACCTCGGGGCTGTCGGGGCCTAAGGGGAGTTCCAGGTAATTCGTCATAAATCGGGGCTTCTCTTCTCTTCTCTCTGTAAAATTTCTCGGTTGCAGGTGTTGATTGCCGGTGATGGCCTTGGGAACTCTCGGTAAACAGCCACGCTCGTCACTCGGGACGAAAATGGCACCTTGTCTATAATCAGACAGGATGAAGGCCCATGTCTATGTCACGCTGAAACGAACGGTACTGGATGCCCAGGGGCAGACGGTTGCAGATGCATTGCGGCGGATGGAATATCGCGGCGTTGCCGATGTGCGGCAGGGTAAGTACTTCCTGCTGACCTTGGAGGATGGATTAGAACAGAACGCCGCGCAGGCCGAGGTGGAGCGGATCGCGCGCGAGGTACTGACAAACCCTGTGATTGAAGAGTTTACGTTCCGACTCGAAGCCTGAACTGGCGTTTGGGGCCCGTGCCGCGCATGCACTGGTCCGCGTGGTGCTAGGCTCGAAAGAGATAGAGGAAGAGGCCTTGAGTGATGCATTTGTAGATAGTGCCGTGCAGCAGACTGTCGCTGACGAAACGGGGGGAAGCCGGTTTGTGCGGGCTTGTCTCCGCCTTCCGGTCGATCGGACGCCGGTGTGGTTTTTGCGGCAGGCCGGGCGGTATATGCCGGAATATATGGCGGTGCGGAAGCACCACTCGCTGCTGGAGATCTGCAGGACGCCGGAGATTGCAGCTGAGGTGACCATCACGGCTGCGGAGCGGTTGGGTGTGGATGCGGCGATCATCTTTGCCGATCTGCTGCTGCCCTTCACTCCGATGGGGCTGGACTTTGAGTTCGTCGCGGGGGAAGGGCCAGTTGTCCACACGCCAGTACGGTCGCTAGAGCACGTGCAAGCACTTCGAACGGATCGGACCGATGAGTTGGGCTATGTCGCGCGGGCGATCGAACAAGTGTCGACGCACTTTGCCGGGCCGCGGGCGGACGGGGACACGCTGGGAATTATTGGCTTCTGCGGTGCCCCGTGGACCCTGGCGGGATACATGATCGAAGGCGGCAAACAAAGCGGCGGCGATCGCAACTACATCGAGACGAAGAAGCTAATGTACTCGAATGGGGCGGCCTGGTCTCTGTTGATGGAAAAGATTGTGACGGTTCTGGTTGCGTATGCGCGGCAGCAGGTGGAGGCTGGAGCGGACGTGATCCAGGTGTTCGATAGCTGGGTCGGCAAGCTGAGTGTTGGGGACTACACGCAATATTGTCTTGGCTGGACGACGGAGTTGGTGCAGCGGATTAAGACGATGGGTGTGCCGGTGATCTACTTTGGCGTGGAGACCGCTTCCCTGCTGCCGGCGATGAGCGAGACGGGCGCGGATGTGATTGGGCTCGACTGGCGCGTGCCGCTGGATGTGGGCTGGAAGGCCGTGGGCGCGGGCTGTGCGGTACAAGGAAACCTTGATCCGATTTCGTTGTTTGCTCCGGAAGATGTGTTGAAGGATCGTGTGCGCGAGGTACTCGACGCCGCGGGTGGACGACCAGGGCACATCTTCAACCTTGGGCATGGGATCGTGCCGGGAACGCCGGTTGAGAACGTGATTCGGGTCGTGGAGTGGGTGAAGGAGCTTAGCGCGCGGTGAGCCTAGAGATGGGAAGTTCCGAGACGGGCAAAAAAGCCGTGTTACTGCTTGCACATGGAACGCCGGATGTTCTGGGTGAGATGGCAGCGTATCTGAGCAAGGTAACCGGAGGCCGCGCGTTGCCGCAGGCGGTTGTGGAGGAGTTACAGGACCGGTATGCGGAGATTGGGTTGCGTGAGACTCCCGGGGTGGATGCGCCACCGCTGACGAAGTGGACGATGATCCAGGGGCACCTGCTCGAGCAGGCATTGGATTGCGAAAAAGTGTATGTGGGGATGCGAAACTGGCATCCCTATATTGCTGACGTCGTTGCTCAAATGCGAACGGATGGAGTGACGCGCATCAAGGCGGTGTGCCTGGC
Source organism: Acidobacteriaceae bacterium KBS 89 (assembly GCA_000381605.1). Lineage (GTDB taxonomy): Bacteria > Acidobacteriota > Terriglobia > Terriglobales > Acidobacteriaceae > Edaphobacter. Next base: position 50,301 of record KB906760.1, on the reverse strand, counting down.
TCCCCAGAACTCGCGGACCAGCGTTGGGCTGTATCGCCGTGCGGTGTTGTCGGCCGCTGCGGGGATCGAGGTGGAATTTGTTGCGGGATGGGCGGAGAGCCCTTTGCTGGCACAGGCGTTTGCGGAGAAGCTGTGGCCGGTGTGGGCGGAGGCTTGTGCGGTGTCTGGAAGGCGAGTGCCAGTTGTGTTTACTGCACATAGCGTTCCCTGCAGAACGATCATGACTGGTGAAGCTTCGATTGTTGGCGCGCGACCGGGGACGCCGATTCAGGAGTCGCCGGATCCGTATCCCGTTGAAGCAAAGCGCACGGCGCAGTTGGTCGCAGAGCGTATGGCTGCGGTTGGGTTTGGGGATGAAGACTGGGTCTTTGCGTTTCAGAGCCAGGGGGTCAGCGGCGGGCCGTGGATTGGGCCGACGGTCGAGGAGACGCTGAAGGCAATCCGAGCCGAAGGGCATCTTGGCGTAGTGATTCAACCGGTTGGGTTTCTTTGCGACCACGTCGAGATTCTTTACGACATTGACATTGCATTTCGGGAGATAGCGAGCGATTTGGGGCTGCAGCTATGGCGGGCCGAGAGTTTGAACGATTCGCCGGTGCTGGTGAAGGCGTTGGCGGAGATCGTCTCCGGGGAGTATAAGGCTACAGTCGATGAGGTTACGGTGCCTGAAGGAGTATAGGTTGTCGAGAGGGCCCGAGGCGGGGGCTCCGGCCTTCGCATTTTTTTTTGCGAGATTGTTTTTGGAGAGACGATGAAGCGGGTTGCGGTGATTGGCGGTGGAATCGCGGGTGTGGCGGCAGCGTACGAGCTGGCGCGGCTTGCTCGCGAGGGCGCCGAATTTCAAGTTGTATTGTTTGAAGCTTCGACGCGGCTGGGGGGAATCGTCGAAACGGTACGTGAGGGTGGATTCGTAATTGAGTGTGGGCCAGATGCGTGGGTGACCGAAAAGCCGTGGGCGCGAGAGCTCGCGGAGGAGCTTGGGCTCGGCGATGAAGTGATGCCTTCAAACGACGCCGGCCGGAAGACCTACGTGTTGATCGACAAGAAGCTGCAGGCGATGCCGAATGGAATGCGGATGATGGTGCCTGCCGATCTTGACGCATTGGATGCTTCGGAGATGTTCAGTGCGGAGGCAAAGCAGGCGTACCACGATGAGGTACGACGGGCTGAGGAGTTGTCGGCGAACACGCCCACGAGAGACGAGAGCGTTGGGGAGTTTGTCCGGCGGCACTTTGGCGATGAAGTGTTGGAGAAGATTGGTGCTCCGCTGCTGAGTGGAGTGTTTGGCGGCGATGTGGCGAAGCTGAGCGTGCGGGCCGTGATGGCTCCGTTTGTAACGATGGAGCAGGAGCATGGCAGTTTGATCGCCGCGTTGCAGTCAAGAGTTTCCACCTCCAAGGCTGACGCGATCTTCACAACGCTGAGGAGCGGCATGGGAACGCTCGTGGACCGCATGATCGCGGCGATTCCCGAGGACTGGGTGCGACTTAGTGCAGAGGTCAGGTTCGTCTCGTATGGCGAAGAGGGGTGGCTTGTGGGGACGCCCCGGGGCGTGGAGCGATTCGATGCGTTGATGATGGCTGCACCGGTGGATGTAGCACGTACGCTGCTGGCTCCTGTGGATGAGAACGCGGCGCAGTTGATGGAGATGGAGGCCAGTTCGGCGGTTGTCGTCGGGTTTGGATTTTCTGATGCAGCTAAGTTCTCAATGCCGCAAGGGTTTGGGTTTCTGGTGCCGCGGGGCTCGGACAACCTGTTGCTGGCGTGCACGTTTGTCGACCAGAAGTTCGACGACAGGGTGCCTCAAGGAGGACGACTGCTGCGGGCGTTTTTTGGTGGGAAGGCTGCTGATCGTTTGATGCGTTGCGGCAACGACGAGACAGCAGCGGTCGCGCGGATGGAGTTGGCACGAATACTGGGACCGTTGCCGGAGCCGCAGATGACGGTCGTTCGGCGCTGGCCGCGCAGCCTTCCCCAGTATGGAGTGGGACATCTGGAACGAATGTCTGAGCTGACAGAACGCGTGAAAACGCTTGACGGTTTGTGGTTGCTGGGCAATGGTTATCGCGGAGTGGGCCTGCCGGACCTGATACGCGATTCGCGGGCCGCCGCGCGACAGTTCGTGCAACGGAACGAAGCAGCTGCTCGGTGAGTATTTGTAAAAATTTGACCCCTGCAGAGTCGGCGGGATAGTCTCATTTTAATCCGGTGTTGGGAAGACGGTGTGAATCCGTCGCTACCCCGTAACTGTAAGCGTTGAGAGTTTTGACAATTTTTCTAAACCACTGGGATGCGTCCTGGGAAGGTGAGTCAAAGCTCGGTGAAGCGCAAGTCAGGAGACCCGCTGGAGGCCTATCAGGCTTAATTCAGCTTCGCTGGGAGAGCTGGAGAGCATTCTCGCTGACTTTAATGGTCTGCACGAGCGCTGCCTAAATTTATTCCCGCTCTGTTTCGTGTGTTTTTTACACGGGCAAGGAGCTGACAATGCAGGAGACGCGCCAGAGTTCGGTGACACTCGTGCTTGGTGGTGTGCGCAGCGGCAAGAGTCGCTACGCCCAACAGCTTGCCGAGAAGTCGCGTCGCGTCGTGTTTGTGGCCACAGCGAAGGCTACGGACGACGAGATGGCCGCAAAGATTCAACTCCATCGTGGCGACCGGCCGAAGGAGTGGCTGACCGTGGAAGAACCGCTGGAGTTGCCGAAGGTGCTGGCCCAACATGAACTCGATTGCGAAGTGATCGTAGTGGATTGCCTGACGATCTTTGCGGCAAACCTGATTGAAGCTGAGGGTGAGGACAATGAAGCCATTGAGCGCCGGGCCGAGGCGCTGTGTGAAGCCTTGCGGGCGGTCCAATGCTCGGTGGTGCTCGTATCGAACGAGGTGGGGAGCGGTGTAGTTCCCGCTTATCCGCTGGGGCGCAGATATCGCGATCTGTTAGGTGAGATCAACCAGAAGGTCGCCAGGATCGCTGATGATGTTGTGCTGATGGTGGCTGGACTGCCGTTGGCTTTGAAAGGGCATCTCGAGGTGACGCCGTGAAAGGATTGCTGGTATCGGGCACTGCGAGTGGCGTGGGAAAGACGACAGTTGCGCTCGCGATCATGGCCGGTCTGCGACGGCGCGGGCTTGTAGTGCAACCATTTAAATGCGGGCCCGACTTTCTCGATACCAGTCATCACACACGGACATGCGGTCGACCGGCACAAAACCTTGATACGTGGATGTTGGGAACTGAGGCTAACCGAAGTGTCTTGCGGAACGGGGCCCGTGGCGCGGACATCGTCGTTGCTGAAGGCATGATGGGGCTGTTCGACGGCAAGAGTGGGAGCACGGAGATTGGCAGTAGCGCAGAGATCGCCAAGTTGCTCAAACTGCCAGTCGTGCTGGTTGTTGATGCGGGGAAGAGTGCGCGGAGCGTCGCTGCAGTGGTGCTGGGATTTGAGATGTTCGACGTCGAGTTGCCGCTTGCCGGCGTGATTCTGAACCGTGTTGCAAGTAACCGACACTATGACATGTTGTGCGAGGCAATCGGGTCTGCCTGCAAGACCAAGGTTTTAGGATGGCTGCCGACTGAGCCGACGATCGCCATCCCCGAGCGGCATCTCGGATTGCATGGGTCCGCTGAACAGAGTGTGGGTGATCAGGAAGCTTCGATGGATGCCCTTGCTTCGCTTGCGGAGAAGTACCTCAATCTCGACGGACTACTCGGTCTCGAATGCGGCTTGGAGATGATTGAGAACAGTCCAGCGCGAGCTGTTGATTCTCTGTCGCGCGATGCTGTGCGGGTTGGCGTTCCTTCCGACCATGCGTTCTCGTTTTACTACGAAGACAATCTGGACATGTTGCGTGAGCATGGTGTGGAGATTGTTCGTTTCAGCCCATTGAATGACACTTCTTTGCCCGCCGACCTCGATGCTCTTTACCTAGGTGGTGGATATCCTGAGTTACACGCTGGGCGGTTGAGCAGCAATCGGGAGATGCTCGAAGATGTTCGCGCATTCGCTGCTTCAGGCAGGCCGGTGTATGCGGAGTGCGGTGGGATGTTGTATTTGGGCGAGAGGCTCGACGTCGGTGATGAGAGCTATGCGATGGCAGGAGTGTTGCCGCTGTCCATGCAGATGACGCAGGCGCTCGTTCAGTTTGGGTACGCCACGATTGAGTTCGTCGAAGACTGCCTGTTGGGACACAAGGGTACGGTCGTTCGCGGGCACAGCTTTCATTACTCGAAGATCGCGTCTCGGGGAGAGTTGGGGATGAGTTATCACGTGCAATATTCCATGTCCGGCAAAGAAGAGATGGAAGGATTCCGGCGCGGCAACGTACTTGCGAGCTACATCCATCTGCATTTTCGAGCGAACCCGGCGGTAGCGGAGAACTTCGTCACTGCTATTCGGCACGCGCAAAGCTCGCGGGCGGTGACGGCATGAAGCGAGTACTCCTTGCCCTTGCGTTGAACGTGACGCTTGCAGCTCACTGCGTTGCGAGCCGCACGTTGACTGACGAGATGGGTCGCAAGGTGGTAGTGCCAGACCATCCGCATCGCGTGATCTGCCTGATGCCGAGTGTGACCGATGTCGTCTTCGCGCTCGGGGCTGATGATGATGTGGTTGGTATCAGTGACTACACCAAATATCCCGCTGCTGCATTGAAGAAACCAAGCGTAGGCGACCTGATCAAACCGTCGATTGAGATGATTTTGTCGCTGCATCCGGACCTGGTAATCGGGATGCAGCCGAAGGGACCGATGGAGGTGACCGATCAACTTGAGCGAGTCGGCATCCCAATCTTTCTTGTCGATCCCCATGGCATCGCCGGAATATTTCACTCTGTCGAGAGTATCGGGCAAGCTTTGAATCGAACGGCGCAGGCAGATGCGTTGATTCACACGCTGCAGCAGCGAGTGGACGGCGTAAGAGCGCGGACCAAGAGCCAACCGGCGCCACAAGTTTTTATGCCGATCTGGTATGACCCGATCACAACGATCGGCAAAAACGCTTTTATTACTGAGGTCATTGAAGCGGCCGGCGGTCGTTCGGTGACTGACGATCTCCCAACGGAATGGCCACAGATCAGCATGGAGGTCGTTCTGGAGCGTGCGCCCGAAGCCCTGCTGTTGGTGCGCGGCGGGAAGACGACACTTCAGGTATTGCAGAATCGTCCAGGCTGGAGCAGCATGACGGCGATCAAGGAGCATCGCGCTTACTACGTGGACGATCGGATCAACTTTGCCAGCCCGGTTGCTATCGACGCATTGGAGGACCTCGCAAAACAATTTCATCCTTGAGCTGAGTCGTTCAGCTTGTCAACGTCAACCAACAGCAAGGTGTCGGGAAGCGCGGTGCGAATCCGCCACTACCCCGTAACTGTAAGCGCTGAGAGCCACGGCATGGACGCACAACGCCACTGGAGAAAATTCCGGGAAGGCAGCCACGGCTCGATGAAGCGCAAGCCAGGAGACCGGCCTTGCTCCACTACCCGAGGGGGAAAAAATGCATTGCACACTCCGTAAATCATCGGCGATCGTCCGAATCGTCTTCCCGTTTGTTGCTTCACTCGTCCTATCGTCCGTCCCGGCCTATGCCGCGGAACAAGGCGCCTTACGCGGCACCGTAAGCGATCCACTCGGCGCGATTGTCGCGGACGCCAAAGTCGAACTGCTCAATGGGACTGTAATCGTGAAGACTACAACCACCAATTCCGCCGGCAACTATGTGTTCGAAGTGCCGGAGAATGGGCGCTATCAGGTACGGGCGGTCGCGCCGACGTTTCAGAGCACGACAAGCGAGTCCGTTTACCTCACAAAATCGACGAAGGCGGACGTGGACATTACGCTGGCCACGCAAACTCTGACACAACAGGTGTCCGTGACGGCGAGTGCAACCCCGACTCCAATTGCGCAGATTGGCGCCTCCGTAACAGTACTGACCGCGGACGACTACCGCCAATACACCGAAGTGCAGGACCCGTTGCGCCAGATTCCCGGGTTACAAGTAGCGCAGACCGGCCAACTAGGTGGCACGACGGCGTTGTCGATTCGCGGCGGCGCTACCGATGCAAACAAAGTGCTGATCGACGATGTGCCGATAAACGACATCGGCGGCGCGGTGGAGTTTGCGAACCTGGCCACAACAGGGATTCAGCAGATTGAGGTGTTGCGGGAACCGAACAGTGCGCTGTATGGTTCGGATGCGCTGGCCGGGGTCGTCAGCATGACAACGGCGCGAGGCACCACAAGGCTGCCTCTGTTCACGTATGCGGGCGATGGCGGAAACTTCAGCACATACCACCAGGAGGCAACGGCCAGCGGCGTCGCAAGGCAGTTTGACTACTATGGTGCGTTCGGGCGACTGGACAGCCGCAATAATTTGCCAAACGATTCCTTTCACAATGTCACATACGTCGGCAACTTTGGGTTTGACCCCAACACCGCGAACGATCTCCGCTTCACGGTGCGTCATCTCTCAGTTTCGGCCGGACAGCCCAATGGGATTCTGCTGTTTGGTATTCCCGACGATGCGGCTCAAAAGGCGCAGAATACGTACTACAGTGGTGCATGGAACAATCAGGCGACAGAGAAGTGGCACAATGAAATTCGCTACGGCGGACTGCGTCTCAATTCACAGTTCGACGACTTTGCACCGACTGGTATACCGGACGCTTTCGGCGACTATCTCGGCGCGCCAATCACCATCAACGGGGGGAACGGGTACAGCGTCATCGGCCAGGCAATCTTTCAGTTCGGTGGAGTCTATCCGAACCAATTTGCCACCATCACAAATCGAGATTATGTCTACGCGCAGACGGACTATCGTTTCAACCCGCACATCGTAGCTTTGGGCGGCTTCAAATACGAGGCGGAACGTGGCTCAACACAGTTCACGGGTTCTCCAGCCCACGCGGTCAACCGCGGCAATTACAGTTACACGCTTCAAATCTCAGGAGACATACGCAATCGCTTTTACTACAACATCGGCAGCGGCATTGAGAACAATGGACTCTTCGGCTTAGCTGGGACGCCACGCGCCTCGGTCGCCTACTATCTTGCTCGTCCCTCGGCCACGGGCTGGCTGACCGGGACAAAGCTGCATGCCAGCTTTGGCAAAGGTATCAAAGAGCCAAACATATCTCAGCAGACCAGTTCGCTATTCGATATTCTTTCGCAGGTGCCGGATGGGAGCGAGTTGATTGCTCAATATCATGTTGGACAAATAGGCCCGGAGAATTCCCGTACCTACGACGGCGGTATCGATCAGGAGTTGTGGAACGGTCGCGCGCGGCTAGGCCTGACGTTCTTCCATAACGAATTCACGAATGGCATTGAATTTGTTCCTCAAGCCGGGCTCGCCCAACTCGGGGTACCAGCCGCCAATCTCCCAGCAGTAGAATTTGGCGCCTACATTAACTCGCAGGCTTTCCGCTCAATGGGCCTGGAGTTCGAGGCGGAATACAAGATCAACAGCCGACTCTTTGCACGCGGAGGCTATACCTATACCGACGCTGCGGTGCAGCAATCCTTTTCGAGCGATCAGGGTGTCGGCGCATCGTTCAACCCTGCGTTCAATTTTGGCAACATTCCGATTGGCGCGTTCTCGCCGCTTGTAGGAGCTCGTCCGTTCCGCGTCGCTCCTCACTCGGGATATTTTGGCCTGAACTACACCTACGCGAAGTTCTACAGCTCACTCACGGGTACACTGGTCAGTCGACGGGACGACAGCGACTTCCTCTCTGATCCAAACTTCGGACCAGATATGTTGTTGCCAAACCGCAACCTGGACGGGGCCTATCAGCGGCTGGATCTTAGCGGGGGTTATCAGGTCACACCACGATTGACTGCCTATGCGAATATTCAAAACCTGCTGAGCGAACATTACGTTCAGGCATTCGGCTTCCCTGCTCTGCCGTTTACGTTCAGATCGGGAATCAAAATCACCTTCGGAGGTGAGACCTGGGGACTGAAGTAACTCCTGACGCAACCCGCATTGCGATGGCGCCTATGGCGCCTGCTCCTGAATCACCTCAGGGGCAGGTGCCGGAGACGCACCCCTATGGCGAACAATTGCCGCCTAAGGGAAGGGTTGGCTTCGCGATGCTGGTCTCGTTACTCGTTGTATTACTAGTGACGGTTGTAGTGTTATCACTCGCGACGGGTGCTGTTCGCGTCTCGCCTGGGGCAATCTTTTCTGCTCTATTCGGCGGCCACCCCCTGACCGCGACACAACAGGTCATTCTGTTGCAGATTCGTTTGCCGCGCATATTGGCGTCCGCTGTCGTCGGCGCGGCGCTTGCAATCTCGGGACTCATGTTTCAGGGGCTTTTTCGAAATCCAATGGCAGATCCCTACGTCATCGGATCTTCAGGAGGAGCGGTGCTGGGCGCATGCATCGGCATTTTCTTCTTCTCTCAGCTTTCGCTCTTCGGGTTCAGCGCCACAGCACTGTTGGCCTTCGCAGGCTCCGTCGCCACGATGGCAGTTGTCTATTCGCTGGCTCGCTCGAACGGTAGAACAAACGTCATTACGTTATTGCTCGCGGGGTTTGCGGTCAGCACCATGCTGGGGTACTCGAGTTACTTCTTCGAAGCGTTCGACAGCGGCAGCGGCTCAAATCATCTAATCCTCTTATCGTGGCTGCATGGCGTGATAGGTATTCCACGTTGGACGCAGCTATCTGTGAGCGGCGTGCTGCTCCTATTCGCGGCGCTGGTCGCAATACCGTTGATGCGGCGGTTGAATACACTGGCGCTGGGCGATGAATATGCACATCAACTCGGCCTAAGGGTCGAATACACGCGGATCGGAATCATCCTGACGGGGTCGCTGCTTACGGCTATCGCAGTTTCGCTCGGTGGCCTCATCAGCTTTGCCGGGCTGATCGTACCGCACGTCGCGCGCCTGATTCTTGGGCCGGATCACGTTCGCTTACTGCCCGTGACCGCATTGTCCGGGGCGATCTTTCTGGTCGTCGCTGACACCCTCGCTCGTTCCGTCTTTGCACCCACTGAGATCCCTGTAGGAATTTTGATGGCTTTTCTCGGTGGGCCGTTCTTCCTTTACCTGTTGCGCAAGACCAAGCGGAGCTACGTGCTATGACTCCTCTCCTGAGTTTTCGCGACGTCAGCTTCGGGTATGACGACCTCGATGTGATCCGGTCCGCCAGCTTCGATCTCGAGACGGGAACCTGTACAGCTCTTATCGGGCCGAACGGCGCGGGTAAAACGACGATTTTGAAACTTGCTGCCGGCACTCTGCATTCCAGTTCCGGAAGCGTATTACTGAACAACGAATTGCTGCATACGCTCGCGCTCAGAAGGGTGGCGCGAACGGTTGCTCTCGTTCCCCAGCAACTCGATGTTCCTTTTCAGTTCACTGTACGGGAGGTGGTGGAACAGGGCCGCACACCCTATCTCGGATTCCTAAGAGGGCCGGTGAGGGAGGACCGCATAGCGGTCGATCGTGCCCTCGAACTCGCCGATGTAAGTGGACTGCAGCGGCGAATCTTCAACGAATTGAGCGGCGGCGAACGACAGCGCGTGAAGATCGCTCTCGGCCTTGCGCAACAACCGAAGCTTCTGCTCCTGGATGAACCAACGCAGAACCTCGACATCGGACGCCAGGTTGAATTGATCGATCTGCTTCACTTCCTTCGCGCTGAAGGCATTACCATCTTCGCTTCGATTCACGATCTTCAATTGGTAGAGGGAAACTTTTCGTCCGTCCTGTTGCTGAGCCCTGAAATGCCATTGATGAACGGCACACCCGAGGAGATCCTGAAGCCATCCCTTCTAGAGAAGGCCTTCAACTGTCCCCCACGTCGTCATCCGATGCTGCTTGAACGAATACATCGTCAAGAGAAGAGGGTGGGATGAATATTGCCAGCCTGACGGCGGTTACCGAGATCGTCTCTGCGATAGTCTCGCCGAGCGGGGAGTGGCTCGCGCGATCGCACGCGCATCTGGATGTATTGACCAAGCCGCCGGGCAGCCTTGGCCTGCTCGAAGACATAGCAGCGCAGATGGTGTCAATACGACAGGAAGAGTTCACCGAGCCATTGCACAAGGCGGTGTACGTCTTTGCCGCAGATCACGGAATTACCGCTGAGAGGGTGAGCGCATATCCCAGCGAGGTGACGCACCAGATGGTGTTGAATTTTCTCGCTCAAGGCGCTGCAGTCAACGTGTTGGCAAAGCTGCACCAAGTCACGATGAACGTTGTCGATGTTGGCGTGAATGCGGACTTCGGTGGCGCAACCGGACTGCTGGACCGCAAGGTCCGCAGAGGGACTCGTAATATGCTCCGGGAAGCGGCAATGAGCGATGAAGAGATGGCGCAGGCGCTTCGGGTCGGACTTGAGTTGGCTGCGGAGGCGAAGACCCGCGGCTATTGTCTGCTCGCTCTTGGCGAGATGGGAATCGGCAACACTACGGCAGCCAGCGCCATCACAGCTGCGCTAACCAAAAATGCCGTCGAGCTTGTCACTGGCAAAGGGACTGGGTTGGATGCAGATGCTTTGGCGCACAAACGGCAAGTCCTTGAAGCGGTAATCATGAAGCACTTTGGAAATCCTGAAACCACTTCGAAACCCGACCCACTTGATGTGCTGCGCCGTGTCGGTGGGCTGGAGATAGCCGCAATGACCGGTTTGGTTCTGGGCGCTGCACGGAACAGGATTGCGGTTGTCGTTGATGGATTCATTTCGACTGCCGCTGCAGCGATTGCATTTGCGATTGAGCCACGAGTGTCTGGGTACTTATTCGCCGGACATCAATCCGCAGAGCCAGGACATGGCGTGCTACTCGAGTATGTTGGACTGAAGCCGATCCTCTCCTTGAACATGCGGCTCGGAGAAGGCACGGGCGCGGTACTCGCGATGTCGATCATCGAGTCCGCAATGGCGCTTTACAACGAAATGGCTACCTTCGCGTCCGCGGGTGTCAGCGAGGCGAGAGGGTGAACGTGATACGGCAGAGTCGCAGGCTGAGCACTGAGTGTGTCGTTGCGTTTCAATTTCTCACGCGCATCCCGATGCCACAGGTTGCGTTCGAAGCTGATTCACTCTCACGCGCAATCAAGTTCTTTCCACTTGTGGGACTGGTGATTGGATCTGGCGCTGTATTCCTGCAAAGGATGCTGATATCCCATCTCAGTCGCCCGCTGATTGCCTTGGTTATTCTCGTTTACCTCGTGCTCATCACAGGCTGCTTCCACGAAGATGGCCTTGCCGACACGGCGGATGGATTCGGCGGAGGCTGGACCAGGGATCAGGTTCTCCTCATTCTGAAAGACAGCCGAATTGGAACTTACGGTGCAACGGCCCTGATATCGTCATTGCTGGCGCGTTATCTTCTGCTGGCGTCGCTGCCGTTGGAGCATTTTGCCGCGTATGTTATTTCCGCGCACGTATTGTGCCGCTGGAGTTCGCTCCCCTTGAGTTACTTCCTCTCACCAGCGCGGGAACAGGACGGTCAGGGTGCACGAGTCGCCAAACTGACATCTCTGTCTTCTCTGGTTTTCGGATCAGTATTCACCGTGGCTGTAGTTGCGTTTACACTGCGCCGGTCTGCGCTTGCTCCTCTATTGCTTACGACGCTCGTCGTTGTTGTGAGCGGATGGATCTATTTCAGAAGAATTGGTGGCGTGACTGGCGACTGCTTCGGTGCAACGAATCAAGTGGCGGAGATCGCCGTCTACTTTTGCGGAGTATGGACGATATGAGCGAAATTCTCTTCATCCGTCACGCAGAGACAGACATGGCTGGCACCTTTTGCGGTCGGTCCGATCCGGAACTAAATGTGCGAGGCCAACTTCAACTCGTCGAGCTCATCAATGACCTTAGCGCAGAGAACCTCGACGTGGTTTACTCCAGCGATCTGCGCCGGGCACACACAACGGCAAGAGGCATTGCCCAGGCGTTTGATCGCGACTGTCATGTTCGTTCCCCACTGCGCGAGATCGACTTCGGTCAGTGGGAAGGTCTTTCCTGGAAAGAGATTGAACTGCGAGACGAGACCTATGCGCGGCGATGGATTGCGGAGTATCCCCGTCTGCCCGCGCCGGGGGGCGAAAGCTTTAGCGAGTTCGAGCGGCGGGTGTTGGATGAAGTGAAGTTTCTATCAATGGAAGCAGAGACTGAGGGTCGCCGTATTGCGGTCGTTACTCACGCAGGAGTGCTTCGTACCGTCCTGTGCGTGTTGCATGGATGTTCGGACGATGAGGCGTGGGAACAGACGAGACCGTACTGCTCTATCGTCCGTCATTCCAGCGCGATTTCATACGTGCCACATGTTGGAGTGACACTTTGAATCCCGCGAAGGTCACCGTTACTGAACTTATCGCGTGGGGACTCGATGGCTATCCCTACCGCGACTCAGCCGCAGACGACAAACATGGCGAACTTGCACAATATGTTAAGCAAGCGCAACAGAGATTGTCTGAGCGCGATTGTTACGAAAGTTATACACCTTTGCTTTTGGAACAAAGGGAGAGCATAAATCACCTTCTCGCTGAGTGCGAGCAACGTCCGGATCTGCAGGCGGAGTATGAAGGCCTTGACTGGACGTTAGGCGTAGTCGATTTGCGTCGATTGCTTGCTTTTCAACGCAGACTCATTTTCAGTTCCGCGACCCGTGCTCTTTCAACACCGAAACAAAGCGACTGGCATGGGTTGACCTCGCTTGCAATGGGGCCACCAAGAAAAATAGAACATCATCTTGTGAGTAACGGAAGTGCGGCAGGAAACCTCGATGTGAGTCTCCGTTCGACTAACCCCGATTTGCAGTTACATTGGAAACCGAAGGCTAAATCCGGAGACCTTCCGGCTCTTTCCCTCTACGGTGGCAGCCCGTTTTTTGAGGTCGCTGTACTTCGTGGGCGGTGGTTTTTGCGTGATGGATACCACCGCGCCTATCGTCTGTTGCAGGATGGAGTGTACTGTGTTCCTGCTGTAGTAATTAGCGCGCGAACAATTGACGAGCTTGGTGCGACGGAGCCATGGTTCTTCAATGAGGAGCAGCTGTTCTCGTGTCGCCCACCCCGGGTCCTCGATTTTCTTGACGAGAGCATGGTCCTGCACTATGAGCGGGCTGCCCTTCTCAAAGTCATTCGTATTCGCGTTGAAGAGTCGTTTGAGCTCTTCGATGAAACCCACGACGTACAAGGAGAATGAACATGAGTATCGCAACGACACGCGGTGACGGTGGACAGACCGGATTGGCCGGTGGTATTCGCATCTCAAAGGCAGACCTTCGCGTTGAGGCTTATGGAACCGTCGATGAGTTGAATACAGTACTCGGCTTCGCCCGCAGCATCTGCACTAACAAGGAAATCCGCGAATGGACTGAGGAAATTCAACGGACGCTGTTTCGGGTAGGGTCAGCCCTGGCTACCCCAACTGAAAGTAAGAAGACGCCGCCTTCCATAACTCCAGATGACGTTGAAGCCTTGACGAAACTGGTCCACCAGATTGAGGCAACGGAAGGGATTCTTTCCGATTGGTCGTTGCCCGGTGCACACACCGAGTCAGCTGCATATGAGGTTGCCCGTACCGTATGCCGTCGCGCGGAACGTAACGCGGTTCGGCTCGCATCGAGCGGAGTAGAGTTGAAACCCGAGATACTTGCCTACCTCAATCGCCTTTCCGACTTGATTTGGCTCTTCGGCAGATTGATTGAGGTGAACGCAGGTGTGGATGCGCGATTGCGCAGCGATGAAACGGCGGGGCCAAAGTGGTCCAGGGCATGGAAATGAAAAAGGCCCTGGGCTTCGACGAGACCGAGCGTCAAGCCGTTTACCGGGCAATTCGCGAGCGAAGAGATGTGCGCCGTGGTTTTTTGCCGGAACCGATGTCGGACGAACTCCTTCGCAAGCTCTTGGAAGCGGCGCACAACGCCCCCTCTGTCGGGCTGATGCAGCCGTGGCGCTTTATCATCATACGTGATGTTGTTGTGCGTCAGACAATACACAAGATCTTTCTCGATGCGAACCAGGAGGCCATCGCCGGATACGAAGGCGAACTGCGAGAGAATTATGCTGTCATGAAGCTCGAAGGCATCCTCGAAGCACCGCAAAACCTTTGCATCGTGTGTGATTCGCAAAGCAATCAAGGGCATCGACTTGGACGTCGGACGATGCCGGAGACAGCGCTGTACTCTGCTGTCTGCGCAGTACAGAACCTGTGGCTAGCGGCAAGGGCGGAGGGGATTGGCGTGGGTTGGGTGAGCATTCTAGAGCCAAGCCTACTTCGGGCCGCGTTGAATATTCCGGAGCACATTACGCCTGTGGCCTATCTATGTCTCGGACATGTTGAGGCATTCGCCGCCGAACCCGATCTCGAGCGCGCCGGCTGGGAGCGGCGGACTCCGCTGCAGAGCGTGCTCTCATTGGACCGATACGACAGCCGTTGGGACGCGGAGAGACGAATACGGTGAGAGCGCGCGCGATCATGGTCCTTGGCACCAGCTCTCACGTCGGCAAATCGCTGCTGACTGCGGCCCTGTGCCGCATCTTCGCGCAGCATGGTCATCGGGTCGCACCGTTCAAATCCCAGAACATGTCATTGAACTCGGCCGCCACAGTGGAAGGCCTGGAGATCGGCCGTGCACAGGCGCTGCAGGCTGAGGCGGCTGGAGTCCCTGCCTCGGTCCATATGAATCCCGTTCTGATCAAGCCGTCTGGTGACACGTCCGCGCAGGTGGTCGTACGCGGGACAATCTGGGGAAGAGTAACCGCGGCAGATTATTACCAGAGACGCGTAGAGGAGTTGCTACCGATCGTGTGCGAAAGCTACGAAAAGCTGGCATCACAATATGACGTCATTATTCTGGAAGGCGCTGGATCGCCCGCAGAGATCAACCTGAAGCAACACGACATCGTTAATATGCGGATGGCGGAGATGGCCGATGCTTGTTGTTTGCTGGTTGGCGACATCGATCGCGGGGGAGTGTTCGCCTCGTTGCTGGGAACGCTGGAGCTGCTCGAGCCCGACGAGCGAGACCGCATCCGAGGATTCGCGATCAATAAATTCCGCGGCGATACCGGCCTTCTGGAGCCGGGCATACGAATGATCGAAGCGCGCGTGCAGAAGCCTTGCATAGGAGTAGTTCGTTACCTGGGCTCGTTGATGCTCGAAGAAGAGGACAGTCTAGGCCTGCCGGTTTCGACACAGACACAGTGGCCGCAGGATGCCACTCCCGCCAACTCGTGTAGTCGCCCTTTGCGAGTGGCCGTGGTTGCGTTCCCCTCCTTTTCGAACTTTACGGACTTTGATTCTCTTCGCGCAGAGCCCACGGTCTCGTTGCTGTTTTGTCGGACGGGGGAGGTAATTGCCCAGGCTGACGTGCTGGTTCTGCCCGGGAGTAAGCAGACGGTGGGTGATCTGCTATGGATGCGCGAACGGGGCCTGGACGTCGCGGTCCAGCAGTATGCGAAGAGTGGTCTGATAGTTGGGATCTGCGGTGGCATGCAGATGCTTGGAGAAACGATTACCGATCCTCTCGGCATGGAGCGCAGTGGCTCGGTCCCTGGACTTGGCCTGTTGCCGATCCAAACCGTCATGCAGGCGGACAAAGTAACTAGGAATGCGAAGGGGAAGATGGCGGCGGGAATCTTGTTTGGGCAACCCATTACGGACAACAGGCTTTCCGGTTACGAGATCCACATTGGTCAGACAATCTATCTGACAGAAGATATGCACTTCGCAGTCCTCTCAACCCGTTCTGAATCATCATCGGGCTTGAGTAACGATGGATGTATCGGCGCCGATTCGCGCATCGTTGGCACCTACTTGCATGGACTCTTCGACAACGACAGCTTTCGCCATCAATTCATTCGAGCCGCGCGCGCATTTCATCACCTCAGCGCTCCGGACGAGCTTCATCTATGGAAAGAGCTTCGCGAAGAATCGCTCAATCAACTCGCCCGTGAGGTCGAGAACGCACTGGACATGGATACGATCTTCGGCTGGGTCGGACTTTCCTACAAAGGCGTCGCCCCGGAAGCCGGCCTTCATTGTTCGCGAAAGGAAGGCGTGGCGTAGTGTTCAGTCGAAAGGTCCTAGCTAGTGCCTACATGTTCGATTGGATGGCCGGAGATCCCGAGTGGCTTCCACATCCCGTGCGCTTGATCGGCAAGGGCGTGGAAATAGGCGAGCGTCTGTTGCGTAAACCTGCTCAACGGCCCGCGATTGAACTCGCAACCGGTGGTATTTTGGCCGTTGGCATAGTTGGC
Organism: Acidobacteriaceae bacterium KBS 89; assembly: GCA_000381605.1. Taxonomy (GTDB): domain Bacteria; phylum Acidobacteriota; class Terriglobia; order Terriglobales; family Acidobacteriaceae; genus Edaphobacter. The sequence goes on along the minus strand of KB906760.1, from coordinate 34,082 downwards.
GCCGCCTACGTGAGCACAACAAAAACGATCGCATGGATGTACAGAAGAAGCAATGGGTTGGGATTCGTTACGGAGATTCTGTTTGCATGGACCTGCCTCGCATCGCGCAATCTGTACGACGAAGGCTCAGCTGTCGTCTCCGCGCTAGAGATGGACGATACCGCACGGGCGCGACGGCGGCTCGCCAGGATCGTCGGCCGAGACACCCAAGGTCTGAACGCTCAGGAGATCAGCCGTGCTGTCATTGAAACTCTGGCGGAGAGTTGCTCTGACGGTGTGATTGCGCCCCTGTTCTACATGGCAATTGGAGGAGTACCCCTCGCGATAGCCTATAAGGCGATCAATACCCTTGACTCAATGATCGGCCATGCGGATGAGAGATATTTTTATTTCGGAAAGGTAGCGGCACGGTTAGACGACGTGGCCAACTTCCTGCCGGCGCGGCTGACTGCGCTGGGAATCACCGTGGCGGCAGCAGCCGCTGAAGAGGCAGATGGTCCGGCTGCATTGGGAACATGGTTGCGGGACGGTATGAAACACAAGAGCCCAAACGCGGGGCAGCCGGAGAGCGCAATGGCCGGCGCGCTGCGCGTGCGGCTTGGTGGCGAGAACTTCTACTATGGCGAACGTGTGGCTGCACCTCTCATCGGAGATCGATTTTCTAGTCCCACGCCAAAAAAAGCGAAGCAGGCGATTCGGATCGTCGCGGCGGTCTCTGTTCTGGGGGCCATCACCACACTACTGCTGCGAAGGAGGAAAGGATGAGCTCTTCTCCGCACGATTTGCCACCGCATGGCGGGCAACATAGGGACATCGTCGCGCGGTACGGAATATCGATGAGTGGCCTGATCGATTTCAGCGCCAATATCAATCCTGCGGGGCCTCCAAAGTCTGCCATCGCTGCAATACGGCTAGCGCTCGAAGAGCCCTCGACGCTCGGGACGTATCCGGATCTCGAATTGGTTGAGTTGAAAGAGGCGATCGCGAAACGCATGGATCTCCAGCCAAACAACGTAGCTGTTGCGAATGGTCTTGTGCCGCTATTGGAGGCCGCCTTACGGTCGCTCACAATCAAATGTTGCCTTTTACCAGTGCCCTCGTTTGGCGAGTATCGGCACACGCTTGAAAATGCCGGCGTTGCCGTTGCCCCTTATCGCCTTTCACAAGAAAAAGGATTTGCGTATGAGATCGATGCGATTCTAGCGGCCCTCCTGGACCATTCAAGCGATGCAATTCTGCTCGCAAATCCTCAAAATCCTTCAGGGGCGCTTTGCAATACGGCAAAGATGCGCAGCCTAATGAAAGCGGCGGCCCAGCACGACATTACAGTATTGCTGGATGAGGCATTCATCGACTACTGCCCGTCCGATTCATTGACGCGATTGGCGATGGATCAAGCAAATGTCATTGTGTTTCGATCGGTCACAAAATTCTTTGGTATCCCGGGGCTCAGGGTAGCGTATGCGATTGGCGAATCGTCGATAATTCATTCACTGAATCGCTTCATCGCCCCGTGGCCGATCACAAACCTCAGTGGAAACGCAGTCTGCGCCGCGCTGCAGGACCTTACGTATGCAGAACAGTCGCTGATCGTGAATGATCAGCAGCGCTTGTGGCTTGAACAGGAGCTTGAACGACTGAAGATTGCCACTTATCCCTCACGCGCAAACTTTCTCCTGCTTCGATTTCCAAAAGAGATCGACACCAACTTGCTCTGGGAGAGAATGATTGTTGAGGAGCAACTGGTGCTCCGATCGTGCGCTAACTTTGAAGGACTCGCGGAAGGTCACCTGCGAGTTGCAGTTCGTTCCGCGCCAGAAAATCAAAGGTTGGTTCGCGGCCTGGAACGGATTCTCCCCGGTCTTGCGGGCGGAGGGATTCACAATTTATGACCGGAGGAGATTCTGCCGCGATGATTCCCCAGACGCAAGCCGCCTTGCTAAGGCGCTCGAAATCTATCCTGATCTTGCCGAGGCACATGGGTTATGGGGATTCATGGAGAGCACTTTTTCAAATGAAGGAAGGCGCGATCAAGCAATTCTTGTCAATGCACAGCGATCGATCCAGACGGATCGAACCCGCTACAAATTCGCCACATTTCATTTTCGAGGGATCCGCGAGTGCGCTAAGTGATTGTTTTGATGGTCGGGGCGGAGGGATTCGAACCCCCGACCCTCTGCTCCCAAAGCAGATGCGCTACCAGACTGCGCTACGCCCCGACTCTTCTAGTTTATCGCATCGGCCCTCACAGCGTGCCGAAAAGCCCGTTGGAGCCTGTCCCGAACAGCGTATGGAACAGGCCATCGAAGACCCACGCAAGTAAGAGCATGGGGAGCAGAATCAGTGCGGCCAGCACCAGACACAGGCCACCGAGAAAGAACCAGCTTTGTACTGTGTGCTTTCGCGGCTCGTCGACACTACCTACCAGCAATGCATAATTACGCCGATTCGCACGCCATGCGATGTCAAACATATCGCCGAGTACCGGAACCGAACCGACTACCACTTCAATCGCAACGTTTGCCACCATCCGCGCGACCGTAACATAGGAAACCCCTCTGACCCACGCCGCAATGATGATGATGCAGGAGGCAATCCCGCCGATCAGGTCGCCGATCCCGGGGATGAAGCCGACGATGCCGTCCAGGCCGAATCGGATCGAAGTACCCGGAATTCTAATGAAATCGTCCAACACATGCGACAGGAGATCGAGGTTTTCGTCGTCGAAGGCCTTGCCACCGCGTTTCACGCGGGGCGACAGGACTTCGGGTTTCGCCGTAAACGCCATCGGACCCCCACCGTCTCCCCCTGAGTTGCCCGGCGAGGCGCCAGTGCTATAATTCCAGTATACGGCGGCTATAGTTCAGTGGCAGAACGCCGCTCTGTGGCAGCGGATGTCGTGGGTTCGAAACCCACTAGCCGCCCCAAACTTCTCTCATCCCTACACACTGCGGTTCAACCTTGCCCCGCATCTCCCAAGCATCACCGACCATGCCGTCTGATCGTCTCTATGCTGGGACGTCGGGCTGGGCGTATCCGACATGGAAGCCAGAGTTCTACCCTGTCGGTACGCCGGCAAAGCGCTTCCTCGAGTTCTACGCGACGCAGCTGACCTCGGTCGAGGTCAACTACACTTTCCGTGCGTTGCCAACGGCAAAGATGCTCGACGGCTGGCTGTCCTCGACTCCGACGAACTTTCGTTTCAGCTTCAAGGCACCCCAACGCATTACCCACTTCAAGCGACTGAGCGAGTGCGAGGACGACGTGGCCCAGTTCGTTGCTGCGCTTGACCCAGTGCGGCTGGCGGCCAAACTTGGACTGCTGCTCTTCCAACTTCCGCCCAACTTCAAGGCCGATGCCGAGCGGCTCAGCGGCTTCATGGCCACGCCAGCACTTCGAGCCAAGGACGCTCCGCCGATTGCATTCGAGTTCCGCCACGAATCGTGGTTCACGGAAGAGATCTACTCGGTCCTGCGCGAGAACAACGCCGCGCTTTGCGTGGCGGAGACTGACGATCTCCTTACCCCTGAGGTCCATACCGCGGCGGGACATGCATGCTACAGGCTGAGGCGCAGCGGCGGCTACTCGATGCCGGAACTCGATGCTTTCGCCAAGCGTTTTATTGCCCTCGCTGAGCAGCGCGACGTCTACGTGTACTTCAAGCATGAAGATGAACCCACCGGTGCACTCAATGCGACGGCGTTCCTCGCCCTCTCAAGTACAGGTAAGTGCTGATGCAGACAGTCGAATTTGAGACCATTGCAAGTCACGCCGCAGAGTTTCGTCCCCGGCGTTTTTTGAGCAACGGACACCTGCAGACGATTGCCGGCAACTATCTCGCGCGCGTCAACGTTCTACCCCCGCCCGAGGCGCAGTTGGTCGAGGTTTCTCCCGCAACCGCGAACCAGATTGCAAGTCAGGTCCTCTGTCATTGCCACTGGCAGCCGGACGAGGTACGCGATGGCCGGCCCACGGCGATCATCGTGCACGGACTGGAAGGCTCGTCGAACTCGCAGTACGTTGTCGGCAACTCGAACAAGCTTTGGCGAGCAGGTTGCAACATCGTCCGCATGAATATGCGCAACTGCGGCGGCACGGAGGCGTTATCGCCTACGCTCTATCACTCTGGACTGTCTAACGACGTGCTCAAGGTGATGAACTTCTTAATTACGAAATATGGGCTCCGATCGATATCGCTGGTCGGCTACTCGATGGGAGGCAACCTCGTCCTGAAGCTCGCGGGCGAGCTTGGCTCTGCGGCGCCTGCTGCGCTTCATTCGGTGATCGGAGTTTCTCCTGCAGTCGATCTTGGCCCGTCGGCCGATGCGATGCATCTCCCGCAGAACCGCCTGTACGAGCTGAAGTTTCTCCGCAATCTTCTACGGCGCTTCCGTCGCAAAGCCGTTCTATTTCCTCGTGCCTATGATCGAAATCGCGCCGTCGGAATCCATTCGCTGCGCGAGTTTGACGATCGAATTACTGCGCTGTACTCCGGGTTTTCCGGCGCGGACGACTACTATTACCGCGCCGCTGCTGCTCGTGTGCTCGATCGCGTTGCCGTGCCGACGCTGGTTTTGCATGCGCTCGACGACCCGTTCATCCGCCTGACTTCGGAAAGCCGCGACAAAATCATCGCGAATCCCAACATCACGCTGATCGAGAGCAGTGGCGGTGGCCATTGCGCTTTTCTTGCACAGCCCGACGAGCTCAGCGGCTACGACGGCTACTGGGCCGAACATACGCTGCTGCGTTTTGTTCTGGCCCATGGCTGAGCCTTCGCTCGGCAGCGCCCGCCATCCTGTGACGCTAAGATAGTTAGTAATGCTTTCTGAATGGTCCGCAGAGTGTTCCGGAGACGATCCTGTCCTTGTCGTGCCGTGGTCTGATCCATCGGACAGCACCGGCAACCGACGGTTCATCGACCTGCGCGAAAACCCCTACGACCTCGATCATCTGCCTGAGGCCGAGCACTTCCCTCCGCTGATGCATGCCCTTCGCGCACTCAACGCGACGCGATCGCCGGTCTTCACAGCGAAGTGCGATGCGTGGCCGCTTGACGTCGAGGAACTCGATACGCTGCGCGCGGAACTGGACATTGCAGCCGACGAGGGACCTGCTGGATTCGGCAGCTATGTCGACGTGCTGTGGCGCGAACGATCGCTCTTTGCGTCGTTTCACCTTCAGGAACAGATGCTGCACCGCCTCACCCGGCACGCCGTCCCGTTAGAACATCCCTACGCGATGCTGGATTGCATCATTCGTCCGGCGATGGTCGATCTGACCGGCCCGCAGGAGGGCTTTGCCGTGAGTCTTTACGTCAAAGCTCTTGGTCATGATGCGCAGGCCGCGGAAGAAAACTGGGCCTCCGCGCTGGATGCTGTTGTTGCGCTGCTTCGCAGCAAAGACCTCGCCTTTTCTTAGGTGGCCGGCTTTTTCCAAAGGGGTACCCCCCTCCTATTGCCCGCGCGTAACTCGAATTATTTCATAGAGTTACGCCGGGACGGTGCCGCTAAATTATTCCAACCAAAGGAGTTGCGTCCAAAATATTGCAATGAAAAAAGTTAGCACTCAAAGGCATTGAAGCGAGGGAAGGCACGAAAACCAACCGCAATTTCTAATCTCTACTACCATTTTAACGGATTGAACCAAACTAACGTGCCAGCTCGATTTCCTTTTGTTTGAGTAGGTTAGGTGGTTTTGGGGCTTGACAAGCGAATTTCCGGGCAAATTCGCAAAAAAAATTCTTATGACGGCTCGGAGCGCTGGTTCCCTCTTGCCCACTCCCTGTCGCAAGTGCTTCCCCGCTACAATCGAAACTGGTGCAAGCGGGCGAGTAGCTCAATTGGATAGAGCATCAGCCTTCTAAGCTGACGGTTGCAGGTTCGAGCCCTGCCTCGCTCACCACCCCTATGGCGTTCGCCGGGCGCCGCCTAAGCTTCCATAAAGACGTCTTCAGTCGTCACCTTGCAGTGGTCTCCGGTGCCGCGATCCCCCAGCGCATGCACGATTCCCGCCAGCGCGATCAGTCCGAGAGCGAGAATACACACTCCTTTCCAGCCCCAGTGCACCCAGGCGATCGTCGCCAGGGCCGACCCCGCTGCCGCTCCGCTGAAGTAGACCGTCATGTAGACGGTGTTCAGACGGCTGCGGGCTGAAGGCACCAGACCGAAAATCCGCGTCTGATTGGCTACCTGAGTCATCTGAGCGCCCATATCCAGCACAACTACTCCCACGACGAGCGCCGTCAGATGGAGCGCCGTCGAAATACGCGCAGTCTCTTCAGCCCAAAGCATTAAATACGAAGCGGCGAGCAGCGCCATTCCGACCGAGACGACCCATCGCGACCCATGTTTGTCAGCGAGTCTACCGGCCAACGGCGCTACCAACGCGCCCGCCGCACCGACAACACCAAAAGTGCCCGCCACACCTGCACCAAGCCCGTAGTGGCTATTCAGCAAAAAGGCCAACGTCGTCCAGAAGCAGCTGAACGACGCAAAGACCAGCGCGCCAATGATGGAGGACTCTCGCAGCAACGGCTGTGTGCGAACCAGCGTCCACAGCGACTTCATAGCATCGCTGTAGCGCAGCTTCTGCTGAGGTGGAAGCTTTGGCATCACTCTTTTAATGAGCGGGACGAACGACGCATTCATCACCGCGGCCACTACAAAGACCCAGCGCCAGCCGTGGATACCGCTGACCCAACCGGCAAATGTACGGGCCAGAAGAATGCCAAGTAGCAGCCCAGTCATCACCGTGCCAATCGCTCTCCCGCGCTGCTCATGGGAGACAAGGTCTGGCGCAATAGGCAGGGCGACGTGGGTCACCGAAGCAAACATGCCGATCAGCACGCTGCCGGCAATTAACAGATTGATACTCGGTGCCAGCGCTACAAGCAGCAGCGCAACCGCCACGGTGCCATACATCCGCATCATCAGCCCGCGGCGCTCCAGCACGTCGCCGAGCGGAACAAAGGCAAGTAGTCCTACCGCGTAACCGATCTGGGTCGCGACCGCGACGAATCCGGTGTGCCCTGCCGTAACCCCGTAGGTGTGGCCCATCTCTAACAACAGAGGCTGGTTGTAGTACATGGTCGATACCCCGACAGCACAGGCCAGCCCCAGAAAGGGCAGCGGAGCGCGCGGTCGGGTCTTTGCGAGAGTGGTCATACCAAAACTTGCCTGCTTATAGTGTATGACTTCTCGCGAGCGTTCGGGCGGCAGCTAGGTTTTGCCCAACGTCAGCTTTGCGATCGTTGCCAGCTGCATGAACGAGGTTCCTTCATAGATCTTTCCGATCTTCGCGTCCCGGTAGAGCTTCTCGACTGGATAGTCCTTCACAAACCCCGATCCACCATAGACTTCGACCGCCAGACTCGCCACACGCTCGGCCACATGCGAGGCGAAGTACTTGCACATGGCCGCTTCTTTCAGATAGTCGAGCTTCGCATCCTTTAAGCGGGCAGCGTTGTAGACCATCAAGCGGGCCGCTTCAATATCCGTCGCCATCTCGGCCAGTTGAAACTGCATCGCCTGAAACTCAACGAGTGCCTTGCCGAACTGCTTGCGCTCCCTGGCCCATTTAGCAGCGTGGCCCCACGCACCTTCGGCCAGGCCAAGCATCTGCGAGCCGATGCCGATACGGCCCTCATTCAGTGTTTCGATGGCGATCTTGTATCCCTTTCCGGGTTCGCCTAGCACCTGCGAAGCGGGTACAACGCAGTCATCGAAGATCAGCTCGCAAGTGCTCGAAGCGCGGATGCCGAGCTTGTCTTCCTTCTTGCCGAGGCTGAAGCCTGGTGCACCCTTTTCGACGAGAAACGCCGTTATCCCCTTGTAGCCCGCTGCGGGGTCGAGCGTTGCGAACACAATGAAGAGGCCAGCCTCCTTGGCATTGGTGATCCAGAGTTTTTGGCCGTTGAGCACGTAGTCATCACCGCGTTTCGTCGCGCGGGCCTTCAGCGCAAATGCATCGGATCCGGAGGACGCTTCGCTCAGTGCGTAAGACCCAATGGTGTCGCTCGCCAGCCGAGTTAGATATTTTTTCTTCTGATCCTCGGTGGCCCACCGGACTAGCGCATTGATGCAAAGTGTGTTCTGCACGTCGACCATCACGCCTACCGAAGGATCGACGGCCGAGATCTCCTCGACAGCGACGATCGCGTTAAAGAAGGTCCCGCCGCCGCCGCCGTACTCCTCAGGAATCTCGATGCCCATCAAGCCAAGCTCAAATAGTTTCCTGATGAGACCCGGGTCCATCTGCTGGGACTCGTCCATGCCGCGAATCAGGGGGCCAATCTGTTCCACGGCGAAACGACGCACCGTATCGCGAAACATCTGCTCGTCTTCACCCAGCTGGGTCAACGCCATCGGACCTGCATGCTGCGACATCCACTCACCTCAAACGCTATTCAAGAAAAGGTGAGTCTAGCACCTTGCGGACACGACTGAATAGTCGTTCAGTCTCGCCACGAATTGGGGAAGTTTTAAAAGACAGAGAGACTTATCCGGCAGCCTTCACCAGGCGCCCGCGTCGGCTTACGATCGACAGCTTCTCCGTATTAAGGATCTTCCGGGCCTGCTCCTTCGCGTGCTTCGCCCATGGCCCAACAGGGTCGAGCCGCACGTACGCCAGCCAGTGCCTCAACGCTCGCCGTCTCTGGCCTTGCCGCTCATAGGCAAGCGCCAGATTGTAATGAGCATCAGCATATTGCGGTACCAGCGCGACGGCCTTCTGGTAGGCTGCAGTCGCCTCATTCAGGCGCTGCATCTCGTCGAGCACGTTGCCCAGATCAAAGAACGCAAGCGCATACTCGGGGTCGGCCAGGGTTGCTCTGCGATAATGCTGCTCGGCCTGTTCGTACCGGCGAAGGTTGTAGTGGATCGTTCCCAGATTGATCAACGCCGGCGCATGCTCAGGTTGCATCGCAAGGATCGTCTGATAAATCTCCATCGCCTGGGGAATCGTTGCGGGGTTCTCTTCCAGTTGCACAGCTCGCAGGAACATGTCCTGCACCTCAGCGGCTTGCCGGGCCGGCGCGTCTGCGCCAGAACCCACCACGCGCAGCTGTCGCGCGGGGGACGTATCGAAGTCAAAGGCAAGTTGCTGGGTCAGCGGATCCATCAACGCGCCGCCATGCCGGAAGCTCAGCCTCGACCCTCTGCGAACGAAGCTTGCCTCCATCAGCGGGTTTCGCATGCCGGCAACGCGCTGCATCGCATCGATTGACGCACGAATGCTCTTGGCGGAGATGCGTGTCGACGCTTGCAGGTCGCGCAACTTCCTCAGCTGGCTGAGCGATTCAAATGAGTAGTGTTCGCTGGAGATGATCAGCCCGGCTCGCTCCCACGCCAGGAGTTGGCGTGCATGCAAGTGAAGGATTCGAATTACATCTTGACGGCTATATCGGGTCACTGTGTGTCTCGTGTGGCACCGTCTCAGAGATCTAATACTCCAAACTCTTTCTGGAGTATGCCCTCAGAGACCGCGTCAATCAAGACCCATTCCCGCTAAGTCCATCAAAAAGGCGTGGATAACGCGTACCTAATGTGGTTCGCCAGTGCATCGGATCGCAAAAGGGCCGCTAGTCCCAATTTGGCACGTCACGTTAGGCGAGGTTGGCGGCTCTTCAGATCTTCGAGAAGCCGCTCAATCTGATCGTCTCTATCCAGCGCACTGAGACGGTCGTCAAGCGATTCCGCCTCGAGGACCATGTGGCTGGCAGCGTTGGCGGCCTCTTTGCGTTGAATCGTGGAGCGAAGCCTGTCGAGCGTCGTCGACCTTTGGTGGGAGGCGGCGATTGTACGCGCGGCGTCCGCCTTACCCATAGTGCGCGCACGGCGGTGTTGGGCGATCAGCATCTCGCAGGTGGAGCGGGTCTCATACAGCTTCTGCTGAAGATTGGCGAATGCGTTGCGAAGGGTCTCGGTCTCGGCGGTTTGATCTTCAAGCTGCTGCGCGAAACCAGCCACGAGCTGCTGATTGCTCAGGCTGCGCTGAAGGGCGGCACGGGCAAGATCGTCCTGCTGCTTCTGCACCGCGAGTTCGGCTTTGCGGTTCCACTGGTTCATGGCTTCCTCGTGTTCTTTGAGCTTCTTTTGCAGAAGGTGCTGGTCCGCGATTGCGATTGCGACCTGCGTCTTCACCTGGAGCAGCTGGTTTTCCATGTCCAGGACAAGTTGTTTCGCGAGTTTCTCCGGGTCCTCGGCTTTCTCGATGAGGTCGTTGATGTTGGCCCGTAACAGGGTCCCTACGCGTTCGAGTAGTGCCATGGTGAATCTCCTTTCCAACAGAATGCGTGTGATCTACCAGTGGCGGCGCCAGAAGATACGGTCGAGAGCGACGAGCACCATGATGGGTAGAAGCCCGCCGAAGCGGTGGCGGCGGTAGCCGCCTCCGTAGCCGTAGGGGCCGGTGGGGCCGAAGTAGGGGCGACGGAGGCCGTAGGGGTTCAGGATCGGCCGGACGATGATGCGAAGGACAAGGGACACTGCCACGAGGATGAGGACGGTTGGGATGATGATGAAGGTGAACATCGTATCTTCTCGATTCGAAGGTATGGTGAGGGGTGGCCAGGCCCGCCGGTGAAATCTCCGGAGGGCCTGGGTGATGCGTCAGGCAGAGTGGCCGTTACCATCTTCGCGAGGCTTCATCGCTTTCACATTGGCCATCAGGTCGTGCATGTTCATGCCGGAGAGCGCCTCGAAGAGTGCAGGCACCTGCGCCGCGATCTTCGTCATCTCGCCGGTAATCTTGTTCGCTCCAGTCGCTCCGTCGTTGCCGGTGGAGACGATGGTGATCTTGTCGACCTTGCTCAACGGCTCCGACATGGCACGGACGACATCGGCCATGTTGGTGATGAGCTTGTCCACGACCGCAGCTTGTGTCCACTCCTGATAAGCCTCGGCTTTGACGTTCATCGCCTTCGCTTCAGCTTCACCTTTCTGGAAGATGATGTTGGCCTCGGCTTCACCCTGCAGTCTGGTGGCTGCGGCGCGGCCCTCGGCTTCCATGGTGATGCGGGACTTCTCGGCGTTGGCGATGTTTTCGATGCGCTGACGCTCGATCTCGGAGCCTTTGAGGATGGTCGCGATGAGCTCCTTCTCGTGACGGAGGATCTCGGACTCCTGCACCTTGATCTGCTCCTGTTTCTCGATCTGTTGGACCTTGACCTGTTCGGCGATGACCTTCTGCTGCATGACGTTGGTCTGGAGCTCGTAGGCTTTGTCGGCCTGAGCCTCCTGACGGCGTGCCGATTCAGTGAACTGCGCCTTCTGGATGTCGAGGTCGCGCTGGGCCTCGGCTTGTTTGGCGAGCGAGAGCGTCTCGGCGAGGACGCGCTCCTGGTCGGCGGACGCCTTGGCTACGGCGGCTTCTCTTAGAGCTATTGCCCGACGGATGGCGGTGTCGCGCTCGGCTTCGGCGGCGGCGATCTCGGCGTCGCGTTTGATGCGTGCAACGTCGGGTCGTCCCATGTTGGTGATGTATTCGTTCTTGTCGCGGACCTCGCGGATGGTGAAGCTGATGACCTCAAGCCCCATCTTGCTCATGTCATCCATACAGGTAGAACGCATGCGCTCGGCGACCATCTCGGGCTCTTTGACGATCTGTTCGACGGTAAGCTGGCCGATGATGCCGCGCAGATGGCCTTCCATGACGAGGCGGATGAGGCCTTCGCGTTGATCGGGCGATTTGGTCAGGAACTGTTCGGCTGCGGTAAGGATGGACTCCTTGTCGGAGCGAACTTTGATTTGCGCGACGGCTTCGACAGTTACGGCAACGCCCTGCTTGGTGTAGAGATCCTGCTGCGGGGCGACGTCGAAGCTCATCAGTTCCAGCGAGAGCTGACGGGAGTTTTCGACAACGGGGAAGATGACGGCTCCGCCGCCCTTGATGACTCGAGGACCTCGGAAACCATAAACGATGATGGCTTCGTTAGGGCCGGCTTTGCGAAACATCTTTCCCATAAGGACGGACAGCGCGAGAGTGGCGAGGACTAACAGACCAACAATGATGACGACAGTGTTCGACATATTGTTCCTTTGTCCGATGACGGACGGAGGGCGTGTGCGGTGCTTGCCTCAAGGGAATGGATGGCGTAGGGAGAGCTCGGCAAGTGAGCCCGCCAGGAGGGAAAACTCTATAGCCTCATGGGAGGCCGTTCGTGAGGTCGTCGTCCCATCGACGGACATACGCGACCCCACGCTCGTAGCGGATAACCACGACTTCGGCTCCGCGCTCGATCGCGAGACCATCTGCGCTGCGAGCCGCTGAGGCGCGCCGGGCACCCGTCTGCGAGAAGATGATCTCACCGATCCCATTCCCGTCACGGATTGAGTTGCTGACCTGAGCCAGCACTCCGGCCATCTCCGTGTCCTCGGGGGTGAGGACGCGTTCACGCGGGAGCAGCAGTTTGAAGAGCACTGCCCATAGGAGCGCTGCCCCCGCAATGCCACTGATGATCGCCAAAAGCAGAACCAAAGGCGCGACGAAGATGCTGAGGCGATGCAGCAGATAGCCCGCTCCGCCAAACCAGCAAAGAAACGCCGTGACAGTAAAGCCGTTGACAGAGGACAGTCCGTCGCCGTGGTGTCCCGCGCCGTGCGCAGCATGACCATGGCCGATGTGCCCCATGTGAATTCGGCCGATGTGCAGGTGGGCGAAGCCTCCGATGACAGAGACAAGGCTAAGAACGAGACCGACGCAGAAGCAGATGAGATAGAAGGAGTCCATACTATTTGGTGCTCCGTTTGACGGCTTTTTTCGCAGCCGGTTGAGTGGGCGCGACCGCAGTCGATGAGACTTCAGGGCGCAAGACGTAGAAGAGACGGTCGAGAAGCGCGGGCGTCTCGATGATGGCCTCGACGAGAAGGAAGCAGCGACGTGAATCGCTATGATTGGCAACGGAGAGAAGCGCCTGGCAAAGCGCGGGATCGCGGCGGAATCGCTCCGCGCCACCAACGAGCCAGAGATCGAGCTTGTCCTCCGCAGTGCGAAGGTCTGAGAGGAGCTCCGAGTGATATCCCTCGGGATCGTCTACCAGGTAGCCGGGGTGGACCTTGAAGAACTTCGCCAGCAGCAGCCGCGTCGTATTGGTCAGGTGCGGACGAGCCCCGCTCTCAATCTGAGAGAGGTAAGACTGGCTGATGGTGGCTTTGCTCGCCTTCTTGCCGGCGGCGTTCTCCTGCTGGATCGCGCGGACAAGCTCCTGTTGGGTCATGGCGCGATCGAGCCCCCGAAGGTTGCCTTCAACTTCCCGCAGATAACGGATTTTATCGCTGAGCTTCATTGGTTATTACAAATCGCAATATTTATATCGCAATTTGTAATAATTGTCAATAAGGAGCTTTCGAGAGCGGAAAGGCCGCCGGCCTCGGAGCCAGGACCATCCGATCAGGCCCAATCAAATTTTTGTTTTCACTCTCGAAACGCCCATAGCAACGACACAACAGGTCGAGCAATTTAAATCCAGTCGGAGGCTTGGCCGGAGGCGACCCTTGGGCCACTCCTCTGGCGATCCGTCATCCCCGTGCCGGAGAAGAGCAGAGCTGCCGTACGAGATCCAGCGAGCTAAAAAAATCTACAGCTTTATGTAGATTGCGCAAATTGAAATTTACAAAATTGTGACGGCCAAAAAAAAGGATCACGCTGGACAAAATCCGTCCCAAAATGGGAATCCGCGAACTTCATGAGAAGAGTTATCGGTAAAGAAAATTTTGCCGTGCAACTTCCGAAAAAAAGTTGTGTTGAATGTCGGCCCGACGGATGACTGTGTGACGCACTGGACGATGACGCGAAGGTGGCAGAGACGTTTTGTAGTTTTGGAATTTGACATGCGCACGCGTCCACATGATTCTCAACCATCAATCTCTTTTCATTCAAGGAGATAGGTGGACAAAAAGACTCAGCCGCAGAAATGGCAAAGAGAATGCCTTACGAGCCGCATGACATTCAATCGGGCCCGTGTTTCTTTTTTTTGTTTTCTCCTCTCGGTTTTTGTTCTCTCACTCTTCATCACCGCGACACCTTCTTACGCGCAAGAGACTACGGGTGGCCTGCAAGGCACCATCAAGGATGGAACCGGCGCAGTTGTTCCCAATGCCACGGTTTCAGTCTCCAATCCCTCCCTCGCAGGCGGAAAAACGACACAGAGCGACAGCAAAGGCAACTACAGGTTCACCGACCTACCGCCCGGTCCATATATTGTTACGGCTTCGGCGAAGGGCTTTACGACAGTCAAGCGCGAAGGCTTAATCATCGAAGTCGGTCACCTTCCGACGATCGACCTTACGCTGGCAATCGGTGGTGAGTCGACGATCGTTGAAGTCAATGCAGAATCGCCGGTCATCGACGTCACCTCAACCAGCACGCTGACCAACATCACACAGGATGTCATCGACCAGGTCCCGCACGGCCGGTCGTTTCAATCGGTGATTCAGTTTGCTCCCTCCGCGCGGCAAGAGCCTCTGATGGGTAACACGACCACCAACGGAAGCGGCAGCGTTTCCCCGGGTAATGGAAGCAACGGCAATGCCTTCGGCTATTCGGTCGGCGGCGGATCGGACTCCGAGAACTCGTACCTTGTCGAAGGCCAGGAAACGGCAAATCTGGTCGGAGGCTACTCCCACACCAACGTTCCGTTCGACTTCATTCAGGAGGTTCAGTTGAAGACCTCAGGGATTGAAGCCGAGCACGGCGGCTCGCTGGGCGGAACCGTCAACGTCGTTATGAAGAAGGGTAGCAATCATTGGCACGGCTCGGTGTTCCTGCAATATGAGACCAATGCGATGAACGGGTCGCCGATAGCGACCTCGCGGTACGATCCAAACTCCATCGGAACACCAGCGACAAACGACCCTTCAAGGGTTCTTGATGCAACCTATCAGCAATACCAGCCAAAGAAAGATAACCTTGACGACTTCTTGCCCGGCTTTACCATTGGCGGTCCCATCTTCAAAGACCGCTTGTTCTTCTTTGCTGGGTTCAGCCCGGAGTTTCGGAACATCGAGCGTAAGGTGAACTACAACGGCGCATTTGGTACCACTGCTCTTGGCATCCTTCCCTTCAGCCAGAACACCCAGACGTACTACACCACCGCACGGCTTGACGCGTCCGCAACGAAAAAGCTCCATGTCTTCGCGTCATGGCTCTATCAGGGACAGCGGCAAAGCGGTCAACAACTGCCGTTCGCCGACGACGTCAACGGGCTGTTCAATAATTCCACGGCGAACGATCCTTCGGTCTACTCGCATAGCCAGGGGTTCTCGTCGCCAAATATCACCACCAACTTCGGTGGTGACTATGTAATCTCGCAGGACATCGTCTCGGCGACCCGCTTCGGGTATTACTTCGAGAACTACCATGACTTCGGGTACAACGGAACGAACGACGTCTATAACTTCCAGGCCAGCGGAACCGGCGGAACAGACATCAACGGAAATCCACTCCCGTCGAACCTGCAGCAGGCTGGGGGATTCCAAACCGGTTCTCTCAATGCGAACTTCACTCGCCGCAATGCCAATAAGCGGATTCAGTTTGAAGAGGCAGTCTCGTGGTTCAAGAGCGGATGGGCCGGGAGTCATAACTTTAAGTTCGGGTACCAGTTGGTGCGGAACTCGAATGACATCTTCCAGGGCTATAACGTTCCTTACATCCAGGTCTTCCCCGGCGCTGCGTCGGTGTATGCGCCTTTCGGCAGCACGGGAAAGACAAACTGCGCCGCCATGGTTGCGGCGCTAGGGCCACAGTATGGCGATGCGGACGGTTCCAGTTGCACGGGAACCTACGGATACGAAATCGCATACGACTTTGGTTCTGCGGGTAAGGCCACCGGCTTCAATCACAGCTTCTTCGCTCAGGACTCCTGGCAAGTCGCCAGAGGCGTCACCATCAACTACGGCATTCGCTTCGAGAAGGAGTATCTGCCGGCCACAACCACCACCGGTCAGAATGCTCCCCATCCCATCAACTTCGGTTGGGGAGACAAGGTCGCTCCTCGCGTCGGTGTTGCATGGGATGTCTTCCAGAATGGCAAGATGAAGATCTTTGGAGACTACGGCGTCTTCAACGACACCATGAAACTTAACCTGGCGATCAGCTCCTTTGGCGGCCAGTTCTGGAACAACTGCGCCTACGCTCTGAACACTCCCGACTACACAGTCAACGATCCGGTCGTAAATAGCAGCGGACGCTACTGCGTGGGCGACAGCACCACTGGAGCCAACTTCCCCGGTGGCACCACGCCCGCGGGTATCACCTTCCTTGAAAACGTGAACAACCGTTCGAGTGCAACGGCGGAACCGGTTGCGGCCGGCTTGAAACCGTACCGTCAGCATGAATCGGGCTTCGGCACTGATTATCAGATCTCCCGCAATGTCGTAGTTGAGGCACGTTGGGACCGCCGTCGTCTTGATCACGTAATCGAGGATGCTGCGCTGTTCGATTCCACCGGAAGCGAAGTATTCACTATCGTCAACCCTGGTCAGGGTCCGAATCTCACGAATACGACGTGCGATGCGGCCTCTGGCACCAATCCAGCCTGCCCGAACAACGTTCCTGCAGCGCGTAGTTATGACGGCGTCGAGTTCCGTGTTACCAAATCGCTGAGCCAGCATTGGTATGGACTGTTCTCGTACACGTACAGCCACTTCCGCGGCAACTACACCGGCCTCACCAGCAGCGACCTTGCTGATGGTGGATTCGGTGGACGCAATGCCCCAAACAACAGCCGCTCGTTTGACGAGACCTACTTCCAGTACAACGCTCACGGAGATTCCTCGAGCGGAGTTCTTCCAACCGATCGTCCGAATACGCTCAAAGGTTATGCGTACTACGACTTCAAATGGTTGAAGAAGTTCACGACAGACATCGGGCTCTTCCAGACGATCTATCAGGGATCGCCTGTTAGCACCTACGTCGACGTGGGTGAAGGCTTCAATGCCTTCCCTGTCTATCCCGAGAACCGCGGGATGTGGCAGAACCTCACACAGGATGCAACCACCGGTCTTATCTCGGCTGTTGGAAATCCTTATACTCGCCGCACGCCCTTCTATGACCAGACTGACCTGAACTTCAAACAGACCTACAACATCGGCGAAAGCAAAGCGATCAGCTTCGACGCGACGTTTGCCAATCTGCTGAATCAGCGGTCGGTGACGGCGTACACGGAGTCGGTTGGCTCGATGAACGGCTCTTTGAACTCACCAGCGGTTCTTCCGAACGGTTATGCCCTCGGCGGATGCACGGACCCGGACCCGTCAGTCTGCTCGACAATCTATACGGTCGGTCAAGCATACTCGGCGTTCGAACACCCCTACGATTGGAAGGGGCTTTTGAACACGAATGCATTGACACTGAACAGCCAGTACGGGAAGCCATTCCTCTTCCAGTCTGCCCGCAACATTCGTCTGCAGGTTCACTTCACCTTCTAACAAACCGTATCGCTAATAAAGGGAGCCGGCTCAAACCGGCTCCCTTCCTCTTTTGAATTAGCCTTATCGATCGCTCAAGTGCGGGCAGGCGGACACCCACAAAACATCAGCGAAGGGTGGAGGAGGGGTTAGGGATGTTTGATGTTTCCATTCGGAGTGCGCCAATGGGAGACGCGAGGCTGGCTCCTGCTGCTTCGATCACGCCCATCATCTTGAGAACCAGGCCCTCCTGCTGAGCGAGAAAGGCAGCCCAGTCGGCTCCTGGCTTGCGGTAGTAGGCAAAGACCTCGATCTGCGGGCCGGAGAGGGTCAGGTTGATAAGCCGCGCTCTTGCCGAGCTCTTGTCGATGTCCGGATGCTCACGCAGGATCTCTGTGATCTTGTCCAACACGATCTTAACTACGTCGTGACGGGTATCGAACTCCAGGGTGAATACCTGGCGGAGCCAGTATTGATCGCGGAGTTGGAAGTTTTGTAGGCCTACTTCGGCGACCTTTGAGTTGGGGATGGATACGATCGAACGGTCAAGGGTGCGGAGGCTCAGAGCGCTGATGCCGATGTCTTCGACGGTTCCGGTGATGCCGTCGATCTGGCAGAAGTCGCCGACGCGGACGGCGCCCCGCATGATGATGGAGAGTCCGCCGAAGAGGTCGGCGAGGGTCTTTTGCGCGGCTAGAGCGAGTGCGATACCGCCGATTCCGAGGCCGGCGATGAGGGCTGAGACGTTTACGCCGGCCTGCGTGAGCAAGGCGATGATGAGGACGAGGCCAACGAGGATCTTGAAGAGCCGACCGAGGAGGCTGACAAATGTGGCGCGTTCGACCTGCAATCGCTGGAAGTACCGGTCGCGCACAAAATTGACGAAGGTGTCGGAGATCCGCACCAGGAGCCATGCAGCGCTGACCCATCCGAGAACGAGCCCAACCATCCCCCAGTAGTGTCGGGCGAGCGCCGTAAGGGCATATCCCCCGGCCATGCGGCTGATGATTGCCAGCGTGAGAAAAAAGATCGGCCTCTTCAGAGCGAGAATGGACTCCTTAACTCGAGGTGACAGTCTCTTTCCCGGGTTTCTCGTGAGTAACCAGATCATAGCCCTGGTGAGGAGGGATGCGGCAACAAACACGATGACGAGGGTGATGAGAATGGCCATCCATCGCCACACCGGGACTGAGAGGAAACGAACACGTGCCATCCAGGCTGGAAAATAGTGCTCGTAGTCGGTGGGGTGCAGACTGGCATATGCGGCCGGAACGAGATGAAGCGTCTCCTGAGAGAAGAGCCAGATGGATGGATGGCCGGGGCGCTCAACCTGATCCAGCATCACCTTGAGGTCGCCGCCCGGAGTCTTTACGATGCCAACACTATCCCTCGATAAGCGCAGTTGGTCTTCCAGGTTACCGTTGGGTGAACGAGAGAGATCGTCGATGCTGGTGGATAGTCCTTGATCGAGCAGGTACTTCAGTTGTTGGACTAGCTCCTGGGCTTGTTCGGGAGAGCGCCTTCCGTCGAGGTAATTCGCGGCCCTGTCGTAGTCCCTTGCCTCGGCCGCGCGTAGAAATCCGAGGACGCATCCGTGAGGAGTGGTGCGGCCAAGCGGGTCAACAGGCGCGGGTGGAGGAGTGGGAGCGGGGGCCGCTGCGGTCGAAGGGATGGCGGGGATGGGAGACTCTGTGGCGGCGGGGACCTGGGGCGCCGCGCTTTGCATTGCAGCTGCATCGAGGGGGTGCGGCAGCTGTGGTGGGGTCGCTCTGGCGCGGCTGCCAGCCGAGCACAAAACGAAGACGAGGAGGAGGAGATGACAGACTCGGTGGCAGCTTTGATGGCGTTGGCTTCTCAGGACAGCTCTCCAAATGTACAAACTTGGCCCGGTGAGTCGAACTAATGACGAACAGATGCGGACTGCTTCCTAGCGGATCAATCGTTTGGATCAAAACCGTCTACA
This sequence comes from Acidobacteriaceae bacterium KBS 89, assembly GCA_000381605.1. Classification (GTDB taxonomy): domain Bacteria; phylum Acidobacteriota; class Terriglobia; order Terriglobales; family Acidobacteriaceae; genus Edaphobacter. The sequence goes on along the minus strand of KB906760.1, from coordinate 14,714 downwards.
TCAAGCTTTGAGGCCTTGATCAACTGTACGAGTGCGGGCAAAGGCGAAAAGGAGGATGAGAGGAGCAGGTGACAATGGTGCCCATTTGTTTCCAATGGCAATTGGCGTAGCGTCGACCTGCTATCCGATTCGCTCGCCAGTTCCTCATACATCGTCGTGCATTGAAGGTTCTCAGTCCGGCAGCCTAGCGAAAAGAACTACCATGGACCGAGATGCAACCGGATATTTGAGATTTGGTACGGACGCTGCAATATGCCAGTCGACGATGTCTGCTGGCGAATCAAGACCTGTGTCAATCCAACGACGCCAAGGGACGTTCAACCATTGTTCCATAGACGGCAGTTCAAACTCCAAATCTTCCCAATAACTGTTAAAAGCAATGTAAAACATCAACTTCTCTTTGGGTATCTCCGCGGTGAAGGCAAGGCTGTGCGAAGACGGACTCCAGTCAGGTTGTCCAACCCTTACTCCGTGCCACGACTTGTTGGCGTCGAACAGAAATTGTTGCAAATTTTTTCGCTCGACTTCCGCCTCCACATCTCGCAGGAGCCGCCGTGCGATCAGCAACTTCAAAAACCGGTGGACGTCTGCATGCTTTTCGAGCAATTTCCAATCAAACCAGCTGATCTCGTTGTCCTGACTATAGGCGTTGTTGTTGCCTCCTTGTGTGCGGCGGACTTCGTCGCCCATCAGAACCATCGGCACACCCAGTGCAAGCAGAGTAACGGTCAAAAAGTTCTTCACCTGTCTATTGCGCAACTTTTCGATCGCTGGATCGTCGGTCGGCCCCTCAGCTCCGCAATTCCAACTTCGATTGTCGTCGCCCCCGTCCCGGTTGTTTTCTCCGTTTACCTCGTTGTATTTGCGCTCGTACGAGACCAGGTCGTTCAGGGTGAAACCATCGTGGCATGTGACAAAGTTCACGCTCTGCTCAGCTTCACGATTCTTGTGACCGTACACTTCCGGGCTGCCAAGAAAGCGATCGGCAAGCCGAGTGACTGTACCGTCCTCGGATCGGAAGAAGCTGCGAATGTCGTCTCTGAATCTTCCATTCCATTCCTTCCAGCTGTCGCCGATAAAACTGCCGACCTGATACAGCCCAGCCGCATCCCACGCTTCGGCGATGAATTTGGTTCCTGCCATTGCAGGATCTGTTTCGATGTCCCACAACACAGGGGGATTGGCCATGGAATGGCCTGACGAGTCGCGCGTAAGGATGGAGGCCAGGTCGAAACGAAAGCCGTCCACGTGCATCTCTTCGACCCAGTAACGCAGACTATCGACGATCATGCGCCGTACAATTGCGTGATTCCCATTCAAAGTGTTCCCGGTTCCGGTGAAATTGGCATAGCGAGAGCCGCCTTCCAGAATGTAATAGGCGTTGTTATCCAAACCACGAAGGCTGAGAGTCGGCCCGAGATGGTCACCTTCTGAGGTGTGGTTGTACACGACATCCAGAATCACTTCGATTCCAGCGCGATGGAGCGCCTTCACCATGTCTCGAAATTCAGCCACCGGCCCGAGCCGATCCTGTCGCGAACTGTACGCGCTATGAGGTGCGAAAAAAGATACCGGTTGGTATCCCCAATAATTCACGCGGCCTGGTGGACAGTCTTGCGCGTCGAATTGAAAGACCGGCAGCAGTTCCACTGCGGTAATCCCCAGGTCTCGCAGATAAGGTATTTTTTCGATGAGGCCTGCGAAGGTGCCGCGAGTGTTAGGCGGTAAACCGGAGTTGGAATGACGGGTAAATCCACCGACGTGCATTTCGTAGATGACAGATTGGGAAGATAGTCGATGTAACGGAGCGTCGCCTTCCCAGTCATAGGTGTGAGGATCCACGACTACGCTTTTCATGGCGGTCGTGGCATTGTCATATCCGAAGCGGGCGGCTGCGTCCCGGTTGTAGCCCGTGGGAACGGCCACCCCGCGTCCATACGGGTCCAACAGCACTTTGGAAGCATCGAAGCGCAGCCCTTGTGAAAGGTCGAAGGGGCCATGAGCACGATATCCGTAGAGTTGTCCGGGCTGCAATCCCGGTACGAATACATGCCAGTAGTGGTACGTGCGGTTGGCCGATGGATCGAGAGGAATGACTCGGGATGGCGGTGCATCTTCGGGGTCGAAGAGCAGTAGATCGATTCTCGACGCATCCCGAGAATAGATGCTGAAATTGACGCCTCCCTCTTCCACTGAGGCGCCCAGCGGAGCACTTCGTCCCGTCGTTGGCAAAGTCTGCTTAGGAAAACTTCGCCCCGAATTCGGAGTTGTAGGTTTGTTATCTGATCCGATTGGCATCATTCACCTTTTTTCGCGCATCGTAGGTAGCTGAAAATCCCATTTGTGGGAACCGCGATCGGCGCTCCGCCTCTCATGTCCGGTTAGCGAATTCTTCAGCAAGAATCGGCACGCCAAGATTGCACGCAGTGGAGAACGTGGAAAAGACTTGCCTCATCCTCGCTGTTCGCAAATGGACTATTGTCCCGTTGTTGCTGACCATTGTGTCTTTCGAATAGTTGCTCGGCCCGGTTGTCAAAATAATCTACTGACTTCGCTCAAAAGATGTTCCGTTTGCGGGGCATCGCGATTGTTTGCTTCACGGGAACGTGATCGCCTTTGCTGTCGGTGGTATATTTGGCTGCGCTGCCAATGTCAACTAGCAGAATCTGTAGTGCGAACTAAAGGAGACGTCGGCTGAGGGTACGTTCCAAGAAACGTAGCCATCCTGGCTGGGGCATGTTGGTGTGATCTCGGACGGCGGCATCACGCTCGCCCCTAGAGGAGTACTGTTCTGGCAGCACTCGTTCAAGAGGCTGTCTTGAATTGAATGAACGCCGATGGAGGGATCGATGACGAAGGAACAGCGCAGACTGGATGAAGCCCGCACAAAGGAAAAGGCATGGAAGAAGTGGGGGCCCTATCTGAGTGAACGGCAATGGGGAACCGTGCGTGAAGACTATAGCGAGGACGGGAACGCCTGGGATTACTTCACGCACGATCAGGCAAGATCGCGGGCGTATCGCTGGGGTGAGGATGGTCTTGCGGGCATTTCCGACGATCACCAGATTCTCTGTTTCGCGCTGGCTCTGTGGAACGGCAAGGACCCGATCGTTAAGGAACGGCTTTTCGGTCTGACGAACAGCGAGGGCAATCACGGTGAGGACGTCAAGGAGTATTACTTCTATCTGGACAGCACGCCAACGCACTCTTACATGAAGTACCTCTATAAGTACCCGCAGGCAGCATATCCGTATTCGGGTCTGATCGAAACAAACCGTCAGCGCGGCCGCCAGTCGCCGGAATATGAGTTGCTCGACACCGGAGTCTTCGAGGAAGATCGTTACTTCGACGTATTTGTTGAATATGCCAAGGGCGGACCGGACGACCTGTGCATAAGGATCAGCGTTACCAATCGAGGACCCGAAGAGGCCACGTTGCATCTGTTGCCGACACTCTGGTTCCGCAATACCTGGTCGTGGGAGGAACGCGCCAGCAAACCGTCATTGTCAGGGCACCAGATGGAAGGCGTGAGCGTCATCTCGGCTCATCATACGGACCCGCTCTTCCAGGAATCGTTGTCCGACAAGAAGCTCTATTGCGAGGGAGGACCACCCCTGCTGTTCACAGAGAACGAGACCAACAATGCGAGACTCTTCGGTGCTCAGAATGCTTCCGCTTATGTCAAGGATGGCATCAATGACTTCGTGGTGGGTGGCAACGCTCAGGGGGTGAACCCAGCTCAGCTAGGGACCAAGGCAAGTCCACATTACATCCTGAACGTCGGTCCGGGCGAAACCCGGATCGTGCGGCTACGTCTGGCGGATGCTCTGCCGGGCGCCCCGGAAAGTCCCTTCAAGGACTTCGACAAGTTATTCGCCGAACGCATGAAGGAGGCGGACGAATTCTACGACTCCATCATGCCGCCATTAGTAAAGGCCGACCCGGACCGCGCCCTCGTGATGCGGCAGGCACTGGCTGGCATGCTCTGGAGCAAGCAGTATTTCTACTACGATCTCACCAAGTGGCTGAAGGAACATAATGTGGGACCATGGTCACCGCCCGAGGTGCGCAAGAAGGTGCGCAACAGCGAGTGGTTTCACATGGACAATGACGACATCATATCGATGCCCGACAAGTGGGAGTATCCGTGGTACGCGTCGTGGGACCTGGCATTTCATATGCTGGCGTTCCAGACGGTAGACTCCGATTTTGCGAAGTCTCAACTCGATCTCATACTGCGCAACGACTATTTACACCCTAACGGACAGATGCCGGCGTACGAGTGGAACTTCAGCGACGTCAACCCGCCAGTGCATGCGTATGCCACCATGCAGATCTACCTGACGGACAAGGAGCGAAACAACGGTGTGGGAGACATGCAGTTTCTCGTTTACGCATTCTCCAAACTGCTGATCAATTTCACCTGGTGGATCAATCGCAAGGACCGCTCGGGAAACAATGTTTTTGAGGGCGGATTCCTTGGTCTGGATAACATAGGAGTATTCGATCGCAGCTCACCGCTGCCCACAGGCGGTTGTCTAGAACAGGCTGACGGGACCGCATGGATGGTGTTCTTCAGCCAGCAGATGCTGCGTATCGCGGTTGAATTGGCGCTGTTTTATTCCCCGTTTGAAGAATTCGTCATCAAGTTCTTCGAACACACCGTGTGGATCTCTGGAGCGATGGACCGCATGGGCGAACATCAGGACGAGATGTGGGACGAAGAGGATGGTTTCTTCTACGACGTGCTTCGTATGCCCAATGGCGAGGCTTTTCGTTTGAAGGTGCGATCGATAGTGGGCCTATTGCCTCTGGCTGCGGTCGCGATCTTCGAGAAAGACACACTCGAAAAGTTGCCGACGGCGCGGAAACGCATCCAGGAGTTTATGGAACGTCATCCGGACCTCGCAGCGAGCATTCACATGCCGGGCACACCAGGTGTGGCGGGCAGACACTTGCTTGCCACCGTAAACGAAGTGAAACTGCGCCGCATCCTTGAGAAAATGCTCGATGAAAACGAGTTCTTCGGACCACATGGCATCCGTGCGTTGTCGCGTTATCACCTCGACCACCCCTTCGTTTTCAACCTCGACGGTAAGGAGTTTCGCGTTTCCTATCTGCCGGGAGACTCTGACAACGGAATGTTTGGTGGGAACTCCAACTGGAGGGGGCCGGTCTGGATGCCGGTTAACTTCCTGCTCTATCTCTCCCTCCTGCGGCTTAGCGCCTATTACGGTGATTCCTTCAAGGTGGAGTGCCCAACTGGCTCAGGGATTCAAATGACCTTGTTTGAGGTCGCTCAGCAGTTGGCAGAGAGGCTCATCGGAACATTTGTCCGGGATGGCTCCGGGCGCAGACCAGTGTTCGGTGGAACGAAGAAATTCCAAACCGACCCGCATTGGAGAGACAACATCCTCTTCTATGAGTACTTCCATGGCGACAACGGTGCAGGAGTCGGCGCCAGCCACCAAACTGGCTGGACGGGCTGCATTGCGCGGATCATTCAGGCCAACGGATCCTTTACGGCAGAAACGCTCGGTGGGCGGGATATCGAGCGCCGGGCGATCAAGAAGGCGCAGGAACAGAGATCTTCAGAAAAGTGACAACAGAGCGAGATGCAAGCGAATATGTGAGACCTGATATCAAGGATGCCTCCGCGGACTACCCAATCCCTGCCGGTCTTCTATGGAAGCCTCCTGCCGGTCAACTTCATTCTCGAAAGACTTGGAAATCGTCGCGTTCAGCCTCAGTTGGTACTGCTGAAGCGGCTTGTGGCGCTCTTGCGGCAACGCTGAAATCAGATCACTGATTAAAGCGTTCATCCGTCGCATCACCTGCACACTCGTCGCGCCGCTGAAGCGAATCTCCTCGAACGCCAGGATCAAAAAGTCCTCCCAGGCCGGGTGCGGAATCATCAACCGGAGCGTGCCGCGGCTGTCACGAATGGCACCAATTTCTAACCGACGCGAACCCAAACGACGGAGAAGGTCTTCAATCTGATCGAGCGCCTGAACTGCTGTTGTGGGGTCATTTATGGCCGGGGAGAGCGCTTTGATAGCTATATCCACCAGCAAACGAATAGCGTATTTGGGATCTTGTTCAAAAGTCCTCTCCTCTCCCATCTCGAATGTTTTTCTGACGGCTTGTTGATCGGGATGTTGCGCCGCTCCGTAAACCCGCACTAGTGGCGTCCCTTCCACGACGAGGTCTCCGGGAGATGAAACCACTTCTATAATTCCTCCCACCGCCGAAGATAAGGTCAATAAGGCCCTCTCATCGATAGCTTGGACGGCACTTGGGCGCCCTGTATGAAGTACCGTGTGAGTCAAGGGAAATTGTCGGAGTTTGTCGAACTCGGCGGTGGCCATTGTCGTCTCGAGGGAGGGGTACATTCTCTCGATTACGAGCCGGCCATGGTCTCCTGTGAGGGTGAGCATTCGGCGGATCTGAAACGACGATATTCTCTCGACAAGAGCCACTAACATGGCGACGCTCGCCAGCAGAAGAACAATCACCAGCCACCCGCTAAAGAAGGGAACCTTGCCGGAACGATTGCGGTCCAGCCAAGCGATGGCCGCAAGAGAATAAAGGAATGTGGCTGTAAAGACTCCAAGCGAGTGCCACAGCACACGGTCGCGAACGATCCATGGAACCAGGCGTGGGGAATATGCGATGGCACTGAACTGGACCATGACGAACACAAGAGAAAAAACAACACCCGTTAACGCCATCATGCCCGAAGCGATAGAAGAGTAGATCACGACTGCCGCCACGGCACTCAACCCAGACTCAATCTCCGGAAGCCAATGACTTTCAATTCTGGGCAGAATATATCCAGTCAGAACCGCAATGACTGCATAGGACACGGGTATGCCCCAGTTGGGCAGTTCTATCCTGCTACGTCGACCGTACATAGATTTGCCTATGCTGTTTCCTTTGAGTGAAGTATAGCGGTGGTCTTCCGTCCTCGCTGGCGATAATCGGGGGAACGAGGCACTCTAGTCCGCTCGCCATTGCCACAAACGTACATCAGAATCGATGCGATGTAGCCGGACACAGCACTCCATCGCGTCATCGAAAATCGAATTCTTCGGGAATTGCTTGGGATCGGACCTCTTGTGCCTCTGCCACAAATCTGTCAGGAGCAACGTTGATCTTCCCGCTTACGAGAGCCCCCTCCTGATCAAGAATGCTGACTATCTGAGCATTTTTCGCGAGGTTGAAACGGCCATTTGCCAGATAAGTGACCGCGATGCCAGCCAAAAAGTAGGGGTGAAACGCCACAATGGGGAGGGCATATTTTTTGGTTTTCAAAAGAGATTCCATAATCCCTCGAGGTGTGTGGCTGCGAGGAAAGCTTCCAGGTATTTGTGGAATGATAATTTCGTTCAGCTCGAGTTGATCGTGGTGAAGCGCATAGGCCGCCAGAGATTTGGCGACCTGTTTGGGTGTCGTTATTGCGATATCCGCGGTGATGCTTCTACGTACTGCATGGGGATAGTAGAAATTGAGGAGGTGCTTCGAGAAGTCGGCACAGTTGTTCGTGATTAAATTGAAATGGCTGTGGTTCTCTCTTTCGTTATATTCACCGATCAAAAGATCATCCTGCTCTTCGGTCGTAGCGATTGCGAAGCTGTACAGCTTTCGAATGTAAGCCACCCCCAATAACTGTGGCCGTACGTTTTTCTTATCGTATCCCTGGTTGAGAGAGGCCAGCGATTCCAAATGGCCTTCGGCATATTCTTTCCGCATTGTTTCGACGGTTTCCGCCTCGACCCACCCTGGCACATCCTCAGCCTTCTCGACAGCGTACAAGTAGGGCAGGAGAGGCACTGCGACCCAGTCCAGTTTCCGAATGCGGGAGTAGCGGCTGATGACTACGCCTGTCTCGCCGGATTTGCACCGGCGCAATCTGGTCGGAGTTTCCGCGCAAACACGATTAAGGTAAATTGCCGAATGACCCGTTGGATTGATACTGCCGAAAAAGCCATAGGGCTCTTCAATCAGGAGCGCCACATCACCATAAGCCTTGCACGTCCCAGTCAAAGAGGCAAAAAACAACATCAGGAAAGACAGGCTACAGCGCCTCGAATGGTCAGCTGATCGCAATTCACGTTTTAATGGTTGATGCGAATCCATACTGGATGGCCTCCGGCGAATCGACTGGGTTTCACGCGAATTTCATTGGATTACTGGCACCCTTCACTCTGAGCGGCGATCCTCGTTGTAACTGCCGAAGCCTTTTTTTGGCAATGTAACTTGAAGGGGTTGGAGCCGCTCCATCAGCGACGACGACTCCAGTCGATGCCGGGCCAGTACGGATGACAAGGTACAGCGTTAGTCTCGCACCTGCCGCCCCCTTGGCATAGCCGCAAATCTGCTAGTTTCGGCACGAAAGTGAAGGCGATCTTGCATCGTCGTCTACCTGCTGGACTACTGAGAACATTGCCTTCGCGTGCTTCGGCATTATCCAGGTCCTCATCTGCTATGCGTATTCTCACACTTTGGCTGCCCACTGTTCATCTGTCTCGGGAGGAGTCGCTGCTTGAAGGGTCATCCAAACCGCCTGCTTGAGCGGACAGTGCAACGTATCTTGCCACCGCCAATTCGAGACTAAATTGCATCTTCTCGCGCCCGAGCGACTTGCCTAGAGGAGATCTCTGGACCATTTGCAGCACTCCGGGGTTGAGCCCCGCGAGCCATGTCGCCACCCCGTGATCGCTTTGTCTTTTCTCGCCCTCGCGCAGCGCTTTCAATGCCGTATATTCGAGATCGAACACTGCACTGAGATCGAGCACGACGACCTTAGGCCGCGCTTCGTTCACCAACAGTCTTAACTTCTGTCCGATGAGCTCGGCATTGGCAAAGAAGATGCGGCCCTCTAGTCTCAGCAGCAACAGCCCAGGATATGTTTCGTCCTCTGGATGATCTTTTGAGCGTGGCCGAAACACATTGGTCCCCGGTTTGCGGCCCAGGATGTAAACCGGGGGATCGGCAACTTGAGATGCGAGCGCCAAGAGCGACAACACGATGGCGACGATGATCCCTTTCAAGGTTCCTAGCAGAACCACTCCGGCAAATGCGGTCAAGGCCCAGATAAACTCAGTGCGCCTGATTTCCAGGATTGCCCGGAACTCCATTGGTTTAATCAATCCGATGGAGTAGACGATGATCACAGCTGCGAGAGTGGCTTGAGGCATGAGCGCAAGAAGCGGTGCCAGGAAAAGAATTGTGGCCAGCGCGACGCCCGCTGTGACGATCTCCGCGAACTGAGAGCACGCTCCGGCGTGGCGGTTGACGGCGGTCTGGGTGGTGCCTCCTCCAGCGGGCATTGCTCCGAGGAACGCGCCCCCTGCATTCGCAATTCCGGTTGCCAGCAACTCCCGATTTGCTCGAATCGATGGCTCCTCACTCTTGACGAAGGCCCGGCCAGCGGCAATCGTCTCGGTAAAACTCATGAGGGCTATGCCTAGAGCTCCAGGCCAGAGCTCGTGCGCAAGGGAGAATTCCGGAAGGGTAATTGGCGGCAGACCTTGAGGAATCACGCCGACCAACTCCACTCCGTGTGCATGCAGCCCGAGGAAGCGCGTACCTATGATTCCCGCAGCAACGGCGATCAATGGAGCCGGCGCTCGCGGAAGGAACCGTTCAAATCCTACCAACAAGACGATCATGGTTATTCCCACAGCTAACGTGGTCGGAGACGTTTCCGGGGTACCGTGGACGATGGCGAGCACATTGTGAAAGAAATTGCCCCTGGGAAAATGGATGCCGAGAATCTTTGGAAGCTGATCCAGCACAATGACAAGGCCAATCCCAGCCTTGAAGCCAACCAATACTGGTTCGGAGATGAAGTTGGCGATAAAACCCAATCGCAGCACCGAAGCGAGAACGAGCATGCCGCCAACGATCAGTGTCAGCATTGCCGAAGCCTTAAGGAGGGACGACGGATCTCCCCCAGGCACAACTCGGCCGAGTTCTGCTGCGGTGAGAATTGCGATGGTGGTTGTTGTGCTTACACTCAGCGGGCGCGAGGTGCCCATCAAGGCGTAAATCGCCATGGGGACTAAGGCAGTGTAGAGCCCTACTTGAACCGGGAGTCCCGCGATCGTTGCATAGGCCATCGCTTTTGGGATGACCACGGCGGCCGCCGTAAGGCCCGCGATTAGATCTGGCCGGAACCATTCTTTCCGATAGCTGTACAACCAATCCGCAATTGGTAGAGAGGCAAGACTTTGACGGTTCTTTGGCAAATTCCCCCCATCAGGATCTTCCATGCTTGGTGGTCAGAGCATTCCGGCAAATTACGTTCAGGGGACTGACTGAGCAGTTAAGGGCCTTGGCGTCGATTGACTGACCATTGGCTGACGGCACCGAGTGTGAATGCTAGCAAGATAAAACCGTTTTCAGCAACTAGTGATTTACCTAGTGGGGCTCCGCTTTCCATGGCGATACAAAATAAACACTCGAAAGAAGAGGTAAGGGCCTTTCCGTACAGATTGCCTGCGGTTTACAAAGGAACGGCCCAAACCGAGTTGGCCCATTGAGGCTCGTATTTCCCATGTGAGTCGTGCGAAGCTCTTTCTGCCTACTAAAAGTACTAGCTGACAGTTCAAGACTTCCGCTCTAGTCTTATGCGGAACTTAGTTGTACAAACTACACGAGGTCGATGGGATTAGTCTGAGTTACGCCCTCGCGTCGAGCTGAAGAACTTATTCGTTATGGCAATGGAGGGGACATTCCCAATGGATAAACAAGCCGAACCACAGGACAAAAAATCCACGAAACGGAAAGCATACGAGAAAGAATTGCGACGGCTCCAAGGAGAGCTCTGCAAATTGCAAGACTGGCTGAAATACAAAGGACTGCGTGTCATTGTCGTCTTTGAAGGACGCGACGCTGCCGGTAAGGGCGGTACAATTCGTGCGATTACGGAACGGGTCAGTCCGCGTGTGTTTCGCCTAGTGGCGCTGCCTGCCCCGTCTGATCGTGAGAAAAGTCAGATGTATCTCCAGCGCTACATTCAGCATTTTCCTGCCGCGGGCGAGATCGTGATTTTCGACCGTAGTTGGTACAACCGGGCCGGGGTCGAACGTGTCATGGGATTTTGTACTGAAGAGCAGTACCGCCAGTTCCTCAAACTCTGCCCTACGGTCGAAAAATATATGGTGGATGGCGGGATTATTCTCATCAAGTACTGGCTCGAAGTTGGAAAGGAGGAACAGGAGCGCCGTTTCGAGGCCCGGATTAAAGATCCACTTCGCCAATGGAAGCTTAGCCCGATGGATGTAGGGTCCTTCGATCGCTGGTATGAATACTCGCGAGCCCGCGATGAAATGCTCAAGGCGACTGATACCAAGCATGCGCCGTGGTACCTTGTTCGCTCAGATGACAAGCGCAAGGCTCGCCTGAATTGCATTTCGCACTTACTGAGCATGGTCCCGTATAAAAAGATTCCGCGAGAGAAGGTCGAACTGCCAAAGCGTTCCGAAAAACATAGCTACGACGATCAAAAGCCTCTCAAGGGGCGCCGATTCATTCCGGAGAAATACTAGGAACCTAAGGTTCTGGAGGTGTGCCGCTTTCGCGAGCGACGCGCGAGTCCCGGGCGCCGGTAAATCAGGCCTTATCTGCACTTGAGGACGTACCGGGTGAGCGCATCCGGAATGATTCGTAACCAAAGTAGCTTCACTGAAAGCCCAGATCAGCAAGTAGCTTAGGATTCATTTCATCAACGGCGACCAGATTGTGGCAGGTAGAGCAGTCATTACCAATGCTCTTTCCGTCCTTCGTATTGTGGCTTCCATCATGACAGCGGAAACAACCAGGATAGTCATTATGTCCGCGGTTATTGGGATGTGTGCCCCAGGTCACCTTCATAAAAGGAAACACATTCTCACCATAGATCGCACTCAGCACTTTACCCGCTTCATCAATCTGAGGTTTCTTCTGGCTCCAGGCATCTGGATACTGGGAGCGATAGAAGTTCTCCAGGCCTGCAGTGATCTTTGATTCCGCATCCGCTTGCGAAGCATAATCGGCTTTGATCAGGGCAAGACCTTCCTTGTGAAGGAAGGGTAAAGAGGCACTGACCCGTCCGCTTGCCATCGCCTTGTTTAGCACATTCTCCGGCGTATCAAACGAATGCGCGGCCCTGTTATGGCAGTCAATGCAATTCATAAGGTGTTTCTGTCCACCCTCGGGTACCTTGGTGTCTGCTGACACAAACTCGCGCACAGAGCCGTCACCATTCGTCGTGGCTACCCATGGAATGGTCTGATTGGTATTGTCTGTGGAAATGAATTCGATATGACCGAGATGCGCGCCGTGGATTCCGTTCAGGCGTCCAGCCATGTCCTTGCCTCCCACATGGACTAGAACCAAGGAGTGTGTGACCGAGTTTTTTTCATCATCACCAAATGAAGTCTTCACCGCCAGCTTGTCGCCGATAAAGTTGTCTGGGTTGTGGCAGTGGAGACAGGTACTTGATGCAGCAGGCACCTTGCCTTCGGCCATAATGGGCCGCGAATACTTGCCCAACGCAACATGCACAAGCTGCCTGGCGCCGTTCAGCTTTGCACTTACGTATCCCGACATCCCTGATGCTATGTGGCATTCCGTACAGGCCACGTGCGCATGGGACGACACGTGATAAGCCGTCCACTCCGGTGCCATGACGTGACAGGACTGACCACAGAACGACGGCTTATCCATTTGAGCGACTCCGCGATAGCTTGCCGTACCGACAATGACAAAATTGATCGCTGTTGCCAGGAGAACAAAGCCCAGGGAGCGACGGAAAACGGGATTGCGGAGATCAACTGCAGGGTATTCCGTTGGAAGCTGCCCTGTTGCCCTCAGGCTTCGCTTCTTCCACCAGATACCGAGTGGAATGAGGCATAGCCCAAGGACAAAGAGGGCCGGTAGGCAAAGGTCGAAGATAATTCCAACGTATGGATTTGCAGATCCTCCATGGCCAAATACGGCAACGACCCAGAAGCCGATCAGAGTCAGAGCAGACGCGGTGGTGAGCCCGATCCCCGTTAGGCTGATTGGGTTATGCGCGAGAAAAACAAGTGGTCTTAATCGCCTCTCGCCGAATTCTCCAGATCCAGTCATCGCTCAGGGTCTCATCTGTTTATTTTTTCTGCAGAGTGTGAATATGAGCTATGACAGCCTTAATCTGATCGTCAGTGAGCTTCCCGGCGTAAGCGGGCATCTTGCCCTGTCCGCTCTTTGTAACTTTGATTAGGTCGTCGTCTGATAACTTCATGACCTCAGGCGAATCAAAAGGCCGAGCCTTTGAGGATTTTCCCGCGGGCGTATTTCCACTGCCGTCAGCCGCATGGCACATCTGGCATTTGGATTTGTAGATATCCGCGCCAGATTCAGCAAAGACCATTGTGCTGCCGACCGTAAGCGAGCAAACGGCAATGATGCGAGCGATGTATTTCAACATTATTGAAACCTCCTGGTGATAAGTGGTTGACAATCATACCTCAGACAAAACCAGCCTAAAAAGCGTAAATCGCACTGAGAGTGACAACGTTTCCGTGGAAATTTCGCGGCAGCGTGGGCCCAATCGGTAATCCTTCACCATAGCCGTAAAAATTGTAGTCCGCCTTCAACTTCCACTTCGGTTTCAGATCAAAGACCAATTCCGCGTACGGAGTTTGAAAATATGACTGCAGCGATCCGTTAACTTGACGAACGTTCATAACTTCCGTACTTCCATTTACGGCACTTATGCTATACCCCGCCTTACCGTGGAGATGGCTTATCGGCGAGAAGACAAAGCCGAAAGTGCCGGACTGCGTTGGCGCGTTATAGTAGCCGCTGCTCTGTAGCGGAGTTCCTGCGTCGGCACAAACTGGCGGAGCTATTCCCGCTGTAGGAGGAGGTGGGGTAGAGGCGTAGCACAAGATCGTGCTAGAGAAAGCGCTGTTATAGGAGTAACTCAAGTCTGTTGACCACTTTTCACCAGGAGCGATTGAGGCTCCGAATGAGAAATTACGATTGTGCTCGAGATGATTCACCGTTTGCACGTTATTGCGAGCCTCGTAAATATTCACGGCCCCGGAAAAATTGAGCCACTGATGCGGCTGATAGGTAGCCCGCGCTACATAGTGCTGCAATTGACGAGGGCTGATACGCGTATATGCATTGTCGGCATACATGCCGTCAAAGTTGAAATTGATGCGCAACTGCGAAGTGGGACGGAGGGAGGTGCCAAACAGTCCCCAGTTTTCATGGATGGGAGTTATAACTCCCACTTGTGCAATAGTCCTGCTTCGATATCGATATCCCACGGATACTTGTGCGCGTGGAGTTACCTCCCATGCGAGGGAAGTTGTAGTCGCGTTCGTCTCCTGGTTCAGAAACTGAGAGTCCGTTGTAGTGACTGTTGTGGGATTCCCTGGAGGAACCAACATCGATGCGCCGGTAAAGTCTGTTTCGGCTAACGAATTCGCTCCGTGTATCCGGAAATACCAGAAGTCATAAACTTCGGTGGCAGATATCTTTGGCGTAAGCTGCCAGACGAAGCCTATATCACCGTTGACATTGATGCGCCGCGCACGTGCTGAACCGGTAACGACTGTTTGACGCACTGTGCCACGCGAAGTAAATCCGTTGAAGAATTCGTTGAAGTTATAGAGGTTGCTCGTGGTGCCGTTGTAAAGCACGCGGCCATTAAATTTGAAATTGGGGATTGC
>KB906759.1 GCA_000381605.1 Acidobacteriaceae bacterium KBS 89 | reverse complement strand
GAGCGCGGACCAGAGTCAGTGTCTCCTGCTGCGCCACCGTACGATGCGCGATTGGCCGCAGGATCTCCGGATCAAGCCGTGCATAGCGGGCGATCTTCTCGGCGTCCACTTTGTCGCTTTTCCGGTCACTGTGCGAGATCGCTCGCAGTTCGCGCACGTTGGCCACGATCACCTCATGGCCAAGTTCCTGAATCTGTTCGCTGACCCAGATCGAGTGAGTGCCAGTCTCCATGGCAACTCGGGCTCGTTCCAGATCCCGAAAGCGTTTGTCTACTCCGGACGGGGTGGTTCGGAAACGGCCTCGGTCTAAAACTTCGCCGTCTTCGTTGAGCGTGCAGTAATGGCTCCAGATGTCCCCGAGGTCGATCCCGATCGTTATCCCTACCTTGGAACTTCTGCGTGGTTTTGAAATGAAGTACTGCGGATGGCTTTTCATGCGCATAGTGTCTCCCGTTTCCGAAAGACCTTCTCATCTCACTTATCGGCAACTTCAATTCTGCGGAATCCGCGAACTCAAACTTACCGAAGCTTCGATTTTTTCAGACCTTGGCAGCAACGTACTCATCGAACCGCGCCCTGAGAGGGTTCACGATTCAAGAGCGTCGCTTTATGCCTGCGGCTCTCACCCAAAGATGCTATATCGTTCGGCGGCGATTGATCGTAGTGTGACCGAAGCAGATGTATTCCCCCACTAACGGTCACAAATACAGAATTTAGAGGATTCGAATCCATGCTAGATCAGCGCGTCGATGCCGTACCCTACTCAGTCCCGGATCCAACTCGTCAACTGCGGCCTTCAAATGTATCTGAGCCGAGTTCTTCGACACCTTCAGTGGGTGATCGAAGCACGATCGGCAAATCGCTGGTCATCAAAGGTGAGATTACCGGTTCAGAATCCTTACACATTGAAGGAACAGTGGAGGGCTCTGTCAGCCTGCCGGACGATCGTGTGACCGTGGGGCGAAACGGCCGAGTTTCGGCGAATATCGCAGCGCGGGAGATCGTAGTGCTCGGCGAGGTAGTTGGTAGCTGCGAGGCAAGTGATCACTTTGACATTCGCAGTAAGGGCTCCTTGTGCGGAGACATCGTTGTCTCGCGCATCTCCGTTGAGGATGGTGCCTTCTTAACTGGAAGCATCGACATACGAAGGGAATCCCCGATTGAGGCAGTGGAAGAAGAGCAAGTTGAGTTTTCGCACGTCAACTAAGGTGGGCAGCAGCCGATAGCGAAAAGCCGCATCTGTCGCAATCATGGTCCCGACAATGCGGCCTTTCGTGTTCTGGACAGATCGTCGGAGCCCGAAGGGTAAAGCGGCGGATCTATCTCCTTTTGCAATTTCTGCCCAAAAATCGCCTGTCAAGTCACAAAACCAGCTAACTCATTACGTGACAGTAAGATCCGCGTGGCGTATTAGTTCGACTCCAACCGCTATACTGGATATAGAGTTCAAAAACAAAGCAGACCCGGAGATAGTTCGGGGCTAACTCGTTTAGATAGAATATTTTGGACGTAACCCATTTGTCGTCAATATTTTGGCAGCCAATACCTGCCGTAAATATATGAAAATAGGTAACTTGCGCGCGGGCAAGGGGGGGTACACCCATAGCAAAAACAAAGGCTCCGATCTCTCGGAGCCGCTGCTCTAACCAAAGGGAACCAATCAATCGATAGAAATCTTGCGCAGTAGTTTGAAGTCAGACAGCATCGCGCCTGTACCCAGCACCACCGACGCCAGTGGATCGTCCGCAATCGACACCGGCAACCCGGTTTCCTCGCGAATTCGCTTGTCGAGATTCTTGATCAGTGCACCGCCGCCCGTCAGCACAATGCCACGGTCCGAAATATCGGCCGAAAGCTCCGGCGGAGTCCGCTCCAGTGCCACCCGGATCGCGTTGATGATCGTCGCAATACACTCGGAGAGAGCCTCACGAATCTCAGAGTCTTCAATCGTAATGGTCTTCGGCACGCCCTCAATCAGGTTGCGGCCCTTGACCTCCATCGTGATCGGCCTGTCCAGCGGATACGCCGATCCAAGCGAAATCTTGATCTGCTCCGCGGTCCGTTCGCCAATGAGAAGGTTGTACTTCCGCTTCAGGTAGGTCATCACGGCCTCATCCATCTGGTTCCCGGCCATGCGCACGGAACGCGAATAGACGATTCCAGCCAGCGAGATCACCGCAATATCGGTCGTTCCACCGCCAATATCGACCACCATGTTGCCGCCCGGCTCCGTAATCGGCAGACCAGCGCCGATCGCTGCGACCATGGCCTGCTCCACTAGATGAACCTCGGAAGCCTTGGCCCGGTACGCCGAGTCCATAACCGCGCGTTTTTCAACCTGGGTGATTTCCGACGGAACCCCGATCACGATCCGCGGATGCACCATCATCTTCCGGTTATGCGCCTTCTGAATGAAGTAGTTGAGCATCTTTTCGGTGTGCCGGAAGTCGGCAATCACGCCGTCCTTCATCGGCTTGATCGCGACGATGTTGCCCGGCGTCCGGCCAAGCATGTCCTTGGCCTCTTTGCCCACCGCCTCCACCTCGTTGGTGATCTTATTCACCGCGATAATGGAAGGCTCGTTGACGATAATACCTTTGCCATGCGCAAAGACGAGCGTATTCGCCGTGCCCAGATCAATGGCCAGGTCGCTTGAAAAGAGGCTGAAGAGTGACCGCATATTGTGAATGCGGGAATAACGCATCTGAAAGCTGTTCGAAGACATAGGTATTTACAGTCGTTTCCTGAAAAGAGACTCACATTAGTGTATCTCTTTCGCAAGTGCTATTTATGGTCCTTACCTAACCAGTCATCACTCGTTTGTGTTAGAGCTCCCGTTCTGGTTGCACAATAGCCGACAGCAGAACAGCGCCGCCGGATAGATCAAAACGCTTACGTGCCGCGTATAAGCAAAGCCCGCGAGGAAGGGAATTGCGCACGCAATAACTACAGAGAGAAACACCCACGAAGCCACACGCAACGATCGACGCCCCGGATCTCGAGTGCGCACCAGCAGGTAGATCGCGCACAGAATCGCCGTCCACAACATCAACCGGAAGATCAACATTCCCAAGTCCTCGACCACTCGTCTCGCGCCAGAGCTCGCAGTCCCGCCATACTTCGCGACAGCGAAGAACAGTACATTCACCTTGCGCAGGTCGCCCGCGAGCGTCTCACGCGGATGGCTCAGGAGATAGTCCAGCGCCGCCTTCTGATGATGGTCGTTGAAGCTCCACTCATCTCTGAAGTACAAACCGCGATTCAGCTCGGAGTCGTACCAGTCCATCGAATCTCCCCGCTGCGGCGGATAGTGCTCCAGAAACCCGGCATTGTTCCCCTTATGTAGATTGATGCCGTCAAGACTGGTTCCCACGCTATACCGTCCGCTCGCATGATGCTGGTGCAACGCCCATCCGATCGGCGCTGCAGCGATAAGCACCACAACCAGCCATCGCAGCCCGGCTCGTCGCTCCACCAGCAGGAATCCACCCGTCAACGCGATCACAGCCAGCAGCATCCCACTCTTCGAGAGGTACAGACCGTCCACCGCAGCCGCAAACAACACCGCACGACCCAATCCCCAGCCAACCGGCCAAACTTCCCAGCCAAAGAGCAGCAACGCCACCGCAACAGCCAGAAGACTGTAAGAGTACCCTTCATCCACCAGTATGTTGGTCACGTCTGCGACGAACGCGGTAATCGCAAACGGAGCCATAAGCAGCACCGCAATCAGCACCCTTCGAGCCCCAGTAAGGGGCATGCGGAGCCACACCAGATAGATACACAGTTCAATCGGCAACAGCAACAGAAGTGTCTTGAAGCAAGCTACTCGCAGATAGTGGTCGCCAAACAACCGCATGCCCAACGCCACCACCATCGCTGTCATCGGCATTCGCGCCGCGTGAAAGCAGATCGGATTGCCCGGCGTTCCCATGTCCTCCGTGCAAAACGTCAATCCATCGCCAGCGAGCAGACTCTGCGTCGTTGGCCCAACCATGTTCGTCATCGAGAAGAGCGGTTTCTCCGCCTTGGCATGGTCGAGAACCCATACTCCAATCAGCGATATTGCGACTGGAACGAGCAAGAGAAGCCAGAGCATGCGGCGATGCTGCGTAGTCCGAATCGGCGCGAATGCGGAAATCTCTCCCATCAGCCCAATCTAATCCACGAGAGCGAAAGCACAACGTCTTCAACCTACGATTTCGTCCACGCAGTCCACATTTGGGAACTCCCGAGAGAACACGCAACAGCGCCCCGTCGATATCTTCCGACTTGCAAATAGATACAATCGAACCAGCTTTGTTTTGTGGAGATGAAGAATGATTATTGGTGTGCCCAAGGAAGTCAAAGACCACGAGAGTCGTGTTGGTGTTACCCCAGCGGGCGTAAAAGCCCTCGTCGAAGCTGGACATAAAGTCCTGGTCGAGCACAACGCCGGAGCGCTTTCTGCAATGCCCGACGACGAATATCAGACCGCAGGTGCCGAAATCGTCGGCTCGGCTCACGACGTCTGGCGTCTGGCCGAAATGGTCGTCAAGGTCAAGGAACCCGTTGAGAAGGAGTACAAGCACTTCCGCGAAGGCCTCGTCCTCTTCACTTATCTCCATCTCGCCCCGCTCACCGAGCTCACTGACGCCTTACTAGCCTCAAAAGTTACAGGCATTGCTTATGAGACCGTTCGCGACCGAGCCGGTTCGCTCCCTCTGCTGACCCCTATGAGTGAAGTCGCAGGTCGTATGAGCGTCCAGGTTGGCGCGGCCTACCTTGAAAAGGAGCATGGCGGCCGCGGCGTCCTTCTCGGCGGCGTTCCCGGCGTTGCCCCCGGCAATGTTTGCATCATCGGCGGCGGCATCGTCGGCACAAACGCTGCAAAGATTGCCCTCGGCATGGGCGCGAAGGTCACTTTGATCGACCTCAACCTCAACCGACTCCGCGAACTCGACGACATCTTCGGTGGTCGCCTCTACACCGTCGCCTCCAATAGCTACAACATCGAGCACGCTGTCCGCGAAGCCGACCTGGTCATCGGCGGAGTTCTCATCCCCGGCGCCGCTGCTCCGAAGATCGTCACCAAGGCAATGGTGAGCAAGATGAAGAAAGGCGCGGTGATCGTCGATGTGGCCATCGACCAGGGCGGCTGCATCGAAACCGCCCACCCCACGACGCACTCCAACCCGTCCTATGAGGTGGATGGCGTCGTTCACTACTGCGTCACCAATATGCCCGCCGCCGTGCCCAACACCTCGACCCTCGCGCTGACCAACGCCACATTTCCATACGTTCTAAAGCTGGCACGTCTCGGAGCGAACGCCGCAATCAGCGAAGATAAGGGTATCGCGGAAGGTGTCAACACCTTCAACGGAGTCCTGACCTACGGTGCCGTTGCTGCGGCGCAAAAGCGCGAGTGGCAATCTGTGGCGACGCTCGTATAAGCCACAACGAGATTGACAGACAAACAGTAGACCCCAAACGCCTATAATCAGGAGGAGGGCACCGCCATGGCCACACCCACGAACCGGCGAAAGATATGGATCGCCGCCTTGGGTGCCTCCCTGCTGGTCCTCTTTGTGGCTCTTGCCACTCTCAACGCATTTAATACCCAGCTTCCCTCGCCCGCTACTACACAGCAGATCGTCATCTTCACGGGCTTATCGATCGTGGCGTTTCTGCTCTTCGTGGCCGTGCTGATCCTGCTCGTCCGCAATGTACTCAAGCTCTATGCCGATCAGCGCAGCCGAGTCATGGGCACACGGCTTCGCACGCGCATGCTTTGGGGCGCGCTGCTGGTCAGCCTGGTTCCCATTGCCTCGATGTATGCCTTCAGCTACCTCTTGCTCAATCGCGCCGTCGACCGATGGTTCTCGCAGCCTGTGACCGAGATGCGCGACGACAGCAACAATATGGCGCTGGAGCTAGCTCGATACACCACCGCCAACGCCCGCGCCGAGGCGGACTCAATCGCTTCCAGCCTGCCCGAGACGCCACCTCCTTCTCCGCCGGCACAGACACAGGTCATCTCGCCGGCCCCCGCTTCAACTCGCCAGTCTCGTCGTTCGATCCATTCCTCGACACACGGATCTGGTCACGCTGCCGCGCTCTCCGCCTCCCGCCTGAACCGGGAAGCCATCTACCAGGTGTTACGACAGCACCAGATCACGCTGCAGAATGGATTTGCCATCGTCTTCCACGAGGGCCGCGTCGCCGCGTCGTTCCAAATGCCGCAACGTGCTGGAGCCACTGCTCAGATCAAAACGTGGCTTCCCGATCAGGTGACACAAGAGGACCCCGACGGATCTGCTAAACCGGCACTTACCGATCCGACAGATTCCGCCATCCTTACCGCTGCCCAACGCAACGATCAGCCCGTCTTCTCGCTCGGCACGACCGACTATGCGCTCGGAGCGACCAGCCTTAAACCGGGTAACACCGTCGTCGTCGGCCTGCCGATGCCCTTCGGCATGGCCGCCACGATGACCCGTCTGCAAAAACGAGCGGAAGCCTACTCAATTCTTTACAGCGAACGTCGTCAGATCAGAGATCTCTACATGCTCTTGCTGCTGATGATGACCAGCCTTGCCCTCTTCGCCTCCTGCTGGCTCGCACTTCACCTGTCGAAACAAGTCACCAAGCCCGTCGAAGCACTAGCCGACGCCATGGAAGCCATCGCGGCCGGAGACTACGCCCACCGTGTCCAGGAGAGCGCAACCGAAGAGCTTGGCGAGCTGGTTCGCAGCTTCAATCACATGGCTGGCGACCTTGAAGACAGCCGTCGCGCTGTCGAGCACTCAACCGTGCAACTGAGCGCAGCCAACACCGCCCTTGAAGCTCGTCGCGGTGAACTCGAAACGATGCTCGAAACTATTCCTAACGGCGTAGCGACGCTCGATGCTGATCGCCGCATCGTCCTCGCCAATCGCGCTCTAAGCGAGATGATGGATCCCGGAGGCCAGCGGCCCTTTTACGGTCGCGTCATGGAGGATGTATTTCCTGCCGATGTTGCCGATGTTCTCGACCGCCTCATCAAGCGCAGCCATCGCATGGGCTCCGCCTCCAGCGAGATCGATATCACTGCACCCATTCATGCATCGAACGATCGGTTCGGTGGCACAATGAACCTCCTCGCCACAGTCGCTCTGCTTGAAATGCCTGGCGCAACCGAACGCCTGCGCCGAGAGCATCAAGGCTACGTACTAGTTCTCGAGAACGCGACTGAACTGCTTCGTGCACAAAAGCAGTCCGCATGGAAAGAAGTGGCGCGACGCGTCGCCCATGAGATCAAAAACCCCTTAACTCCCATCAGCCTCAGCGCTGAACAGATTCGTCGTCACATCGATCGCCTGGCCCACGCGATTGCAGGTCCGGAATCTCTGGCGCCCGAAAATCAAGTTCCCGAACCGCCTTCGATCGCAGTGATTCGTCGCTGTTCCGAAGTCATCACCTCTTCGGTCGAAAGCATGCGCTCGCTCGTCGACCAGTTCGCCGCACTTGCCGAATTTCCCACGGCGCGACCCAAGCCAGCCGACCTCAATACGATCGTCGAAAACTCTCTTGCCCTCTTCGCCGGCCGCATGCAGACCATCCGCATTGTTCGCAAGATGGCCCCCGACCTTCCACTCGTTATGGCAGATCCCGAGGCCCTCAAGCGCGCCCTCGGCAACCTGATCGACAACGCCGCCGAGGCCATGCAGCAGAGCCTCTTTCGCGAGCTACGCATCTGCACCAATCTTCTTGAAAATGGAATGGTTGAACTGATCATCGCCGACACAGGGTCCGGTCTCACCGACGAGATGCGCGAGCGTCTCTTCCTGCCTTACTTCTCCACGAAACAACGCGGCACCGGACTCGGTCTCGCCATTGCTGCCAAGATCATCCAGGAGCATCAAGGTACCATCCGCGCGGAAAAGAACGAACCTGCCGGCGCAAAGTTCATCGTCGAGCTCCGCCCCGCGATCACCCTCGACAGTGAATCTGACACGTCTTCTGCCGTCGGTCCGTTCGCCGCTATGCAAAACGGCAATGACTCTTCACCCATATCGAATAGAGCGGAATCAGCGGAATCTCATGCCACCACAGCTACGCAGGCAGAGGGCGATCTCGCCTCCACTATTGCCCGGGGACCTCAATGAACCACGTACTCATCGTCGACGATGAAGCCGAGATTCGCGAATCGCTGGAGAGCATTCTTCGCGAAGAATACTACCTCGTCACCACGGCCGCGACCGCAGCGGAGGCACTCGAACTCCTACGCGACGCCGCCTACGACGTCGTCCTGCTCGACATTTGGCTGCCAGATCGCGACGGTCTCGACACCCTTACCGAGATCCGCCAATTTGAGTCGGCGAACGTCCCCGAGGTCATCATCATCAGTGGCCACGGCACCATCGAAGCCGCGGTGCGCGCGACCAAACTGGGTGCCTATGACTTTCTCGAAAAGCCTCTCTCACTCGACCGGACCCTGATCGTCCTCAAGAACGCAATGAAGGCGCGCCAGATGCGAGAGGATAATCAGGAGTTCTCCCGCCAACTCGCAAAGGGAACAGTTACGGGAAACTCCGTCCCCATGAAAGCCCTCCGCCAACAAATCAAACTGATGGCCCCCACCAACGGTCGCGTCCTCATCTACGGAGAATCCGGCGCAGGCAAGGAGTTGGTCGGTCGTGCCATGCACGCCGAAAGCCTCCGCAAAGACCGCCCATTCGTCGAACTCAACTGCGCCGCCATACCCGAGGACTATATCGAATCTGAACTCTTCGGCTACCGCCACGGCGCGGTCCCCGGCGGCCCCACCGAAAAGCGCGGCACATTCGAGCGTGCCGACGGCGGGACCCTCTTCCTCGATGAGGTCGGCGACATGAGTCTCAAGACCCAGGCCAAAGTCTTGCGCGCCCTGGACGAACAACGCTTCCTTCCCGTCGGCGCATCGCACCCGGTCCATGTCGACGTTCGCGTCATTGCCGCGACCAACAAGGACCTCGAAGAAGAGATCGCCCGCGGCAACTTCCGCGAGGATCTCTTTTACCGCCTCAACGTAATCCCGTTCTTCGTGCCTCCGCTGCGCGACCGCAAGGAAGACATCCCTCTTCTCGTCAAGGAGTTTCTCCAACAATTCGGCGCGGAATACGGTCGACCCCACGTTGAGATGACGGAGGACGCGCTAGCCGCGCTCAAGCAATACCATTGGCCTGGCAATGTTCGCGAACTGCGCAATCTCGTCGAGCGCGTTCTGATCCTCAATCCCAAAACGCAGCGCATCGAGCGCAAGCATCTCCCGATGCTCGTTTATCGCGACTCCGCCCGTGATGCCGGCAAAGCCAACGGACGTAGTGAAGAGTTCACCTCTCTCTTGCAGGCCCGCGAGGCGTATGAGCGCGACTACATACTCAAGAAGCTCGACGAGTTCCACGGCAACGTCAGCCGCGCCGCCGAAGGACTAGGCCTTGAGCGCAGTCATCTTTACCGCAAGATGAAGGCACTCGGTGTCAGCGTCAAGGAATAAACCTTCGCTAACCCATCGCCTTTAGAAGGGCCAGCGGAAGAGCCATCCAAGGTGCCATCGGTCTTGCTGGTGCCAGACAATCGCCGGCAAGAAAGTTGCGAACAGCGTTGGCAGCAATAATTGCAGCCAGAACTCCTGCGTATGAAACACCCTTAGCAGGACCTCTCGCGTCGCCCCCTGGGCAAACGAGCTCAGCAGAAACACCGCCAGCGATGCCCGACCCACCCATGCGATGCCATTGCCCAGTTGATTCTTGTCCAGCAACTTCGCCAACATGAAAAGCCCCGCCGTACCAGTAAGCCCAAGTACGATGTAAATCCATCGCCAGAGTGCAGCAGGTCCATAGGTGAGGACCATCGCTACCTGGAACACAGCCAGAAGGATGAAGCTCAAAGCGGCTACGGCCGCTCGCATCCGTTCCAGAGAATAAATCCGAGTGCCTACCCACATCCCTGCTGCCAAAAAGCAAAACTCGCGTAGAACCTGATTAACACTTTCTACAGGCCCGAACCGCGGAATCAACGCTGCGAGGACCGCGACCAGAAAACGCAGCCACGCCGAGAGCCGTGCCGTCACCAGCGCCAACATAAGGCAGACAAACAAAACGTACAGAAACCAGCCGGCCTGTCCATCGGCAACATTCCGCAGAATGACCCTCAAGTCAAATGGAGTCGTTTCCGACTTGAAACGCCCAATCAGCGGCTCGAGCGTGACGTTAATGATCACAAATAGCAAATATGGATAGAGGATCGTCTTCAGCTTGTCGACCGCAAAATGCTGGCTGCCTCGTTTTGCAAGGCTACCCATCACAAACAGACCGGCGACAAAGAAAAACGCAGGCATATGGAAGCTGTAGACAAAGGTGTCGGAGAAAACAGCTCCCTCACCGACCCACCATCCGCGATGGATCATGCCTTGGGCGGTATGGCCATAGGCAACCAGAGTGATGGCGATACCCTTCACAATGTCGACGATGTTCGAACGGGTTCCACTCGTGATTGGTTCCCGCGTGTCCGGTGTCTGTCTCAGTTCGCTCATTCTCCCTGCCAGCGCCGTCTGGATTTATTCTTTGTAAAACAATGTATCTTCTTGCTGCGCCGTAGAGAAAAGAGATCGTCGAACGTCGTCCGCCCTCTACTCTTCTGTTGCTTGCTTCTCTGCGATCTGTTCCAACTGCCGGCGCCAATCCAGGTCCTCGACAAATCCTCGGCTCGACCGCCACTCTTCCTGGACCTTCACGAACAGCTCCAGAAACACCCGCGTTCCCAGCAGCGACTCGATGTCCTTCCGGGCGGCTGTGCCAATTCGCTTCAGCATCTCGCCCTGCTTGCCAATCAGAATCGCCTTCTGCCCCGTCCGCTCGCAGAAGATCGCAGCAGAGATCTTCGTCACCGGCAACCTTCCGTCCTTCATCTTCTTCATCGAAGAAGGCTCTTCATATTTTTCAATCACCACTGCTGTTGCGTAAGGGACCTCTTCCCCGGTCAGCATAAGAATCTTTTCGCGAATCAGCTCCGCCACAAGGAATCGTTCCGGCTGATCCGTCAATTGGTGCTTCGGAAAATAGCGCTGCCCCTCCTTTAATTGTGCAACAACTTTGTCGAGCAGCAGCTCCAGCCCTTCTTTTTTCCGCGCCGAAATCGGAATCACGTCCGCAAACGCGTGCAGCGTTGACCAGTGTGCGATCAAGGGCAGCAGGTCTTTCTTGGGAACTGCGTCCATTTTGTTCAGCACCAGAATCACCGGACACTCCAGCTTCCTGATCAACGAAAGTGCGAAGTCGTCCTCTGCCGCAGACATCGCCCTGCGAGAAGCGGTGAACTTCTTTCCTTCTTCAGTCTTCGGCAGACGATGCGTCACATCCACGATAAACAGAACTGCATCGCGCGACTCCAGAGCGTCGTGCACCTCCTGCATCATCCGCCGATCCAGCTGTGTGTCCGGCTTGTGGATTCCCGGCGTGTCCACCAGCACCACTTGTGCCGCAGGATGACCGGCCTCACCTTTGACCTTCTTTTTCAAAGACACTTCGAGAACTCCATGGATCCGCGTTCGCGTCGTCTGTGGTTTATGGGTGACGATGGCCAGCTTCTGCCCCAGAAGGGCATTCAGCAAGGTAGACTTGCCCGCATTGGGGCGACCGACGATAGAGACAAAACCGGAACGAAAGGCCATTCCCCTTATTATGCGCTGTAAGCCATGCTGCGATTGCGCCTCTCGGCTAAACTGGCGCATATGGTTCTCGTCATGGCTGCAGATTTACCAGAATCGTCGCTCTCTTCTTCTTGCTTTGTGCGCCGCTCTTTCTGGCCGCTCAAGCCCCGGTCCGCTTCCGCTCCATAGACATCCACCCCGACCGCAGCGTCACCTTCTCTTATATGGCTGCCTCGGCCACTAAGGTCTCGCTGGCCCTTGATGGTGTCGCCAAGCCAATCCCCATGGAAAAAGGCGCGACCGGGGTATGGACCGTCACCACCCAACCACTTGCGCCTGAGATTTATGGCTATCACTTCGAAGCCGACGGCGACCGTCGATTCGATCCCGTGAATCCTCGCTTCACCCTCAATCTGGTGAACGTCTCCAATCTGTTCACGGTGCCGGGCGACACCCCTCAGCCCTGGGAAGACACCAATGTTCCTCACGGCTCATTGCATCGTCACTTCTACACGAGCAGCACTGTTCTCGGCCTTCCCAACAATCAAAGCGCCTACTTTGTCTATACGCCTCCCGGCTACGATGACAAGGCCAAAAGTCCTTACCCAGTTCTTTATCTTCTCCATGGCTGGAGCGACTTTGACGCTGGATGGACCGAAGTCGGTCACGCCAACCTCATCCTCGATAACCTGCTCGCTGCAGGCAAAATCAAGCCCATGGTCGTCGTGATGCCTCTCGGCTACGGCGACATGTCATTTGTCCACAACTACAGCGTTTGGAAAGATCCCGCTGCCATCGATCACAACACCGATCTCTTCACCAGCGCTCTCCTTAACGAAGTGCTGCCCCGCGTCGAGTCCGAATACCACGTCTCCAACGACCGCAACGACCGGGCGATCGTCGGCCTTTCGATGGGCGGGCTGGAAAGTCTAGAACTCGGCCTCACCCACACCGGACAGTTCGCCTGGGTCGGTGGCTTCAGCTCCGCCGTCCATGCTCTCGACTACACGCAAAAGCTAGCATCGCTCGACCCCAAAACAGCCAACCTTCGTCTGCTCTGGATTGCCTGCGGGACCGAGGATTCGCTCATCGAACCCAATCGCAAACTGGTCGCGTTCCTCAAAACGAAGGATATGCCGGTGACGGAGATCGAAACTCCGGGCCTGCACACCTGGCTGGTCTGGCGCGACAACCTGATTCATTTCACGCCGCTGCTCTTCCAGCCCAAATAACCTGTCTTGATTGGAGCGGTATTCACGGCGCTCCAATCTCCATCTCGCTACTTGCTCCCCGCCGCCGCGCCCATCTCCTTTAGATACGCCGCACTGAGGGTCCCTTTTGACTTCGCCAAACCCAACAGCGTCGGATAGAACTGAACAAAGGTCGTATCCACCGCAGCATGTCCCTCATGGCACTCGTAACAGCCTGCCGGGCGCTTAATCACCTTCGCGCTCTTTGGTCCATCAAACTCGTAGAACCCCCACCCACCCTCCAGTTTTGCATCCTTCACATGGACCTCCAACCCCATGATCTCGGGCGACTGCGTATGCCCGCGTTTGTTGATTGAACTCGCCCCCTCGGATCCGCGGATCTCCAGTACCAGCGTCGTCTTGTCGGGCCACGTCCCCGTTTCCAGAAACGCGCGGTGGGCAGATGGATTGACAAACACATTGTCGAACATCGAATGTCCCGCCATTGCCGCATTCGGGCTATAGCTCATGTCCACTCCGGAGGTAAGAAAGATCCACTCTCGGTATCGCTCCGGCATCTTCAACTCACCATTCGCCGTGTAATTTGGGCCTTCCGCCACAGCATTCCCGGCGCCGGTCTGCGACGGTTGAACCGCCCCTTGTTGTGGAACAATCAGCACGATCACAAGAAGCGCAAAACGCAGCATCGCACACCTCACACAAATTCAGGTCCAGGGTCTGCTAGCGGTACGTTCCCAATCCAGCATTGGTTCCGGCGAAGACCCTGAAAAAAGTTGCCCTCCGCATCCACCCCGCCACCTCCGCCAGCGCGCCAATTCGCAGATAATCATTCCTAGCGCATGGAATCTTTCGTTACACGCTTTAAAAATGTTCTGGTTCTGGTTGCGATACTACTCGCCCAGACCATCGGCCTTGCCGTTCAGGTTCGCCGGCCCGTCGATCCCGGTGCGCCCGACGGCACTAGCGTTACCCTTCTTCGCTACTGGGCGGTCTCGGCAGTCACCCCGTTTGAGCGGTTCTTCCACGGCTTTGGCTACAACCTTCGCCACGGTTGGTCGAACTACGTCGACCTGCGCCACGCGCGCCAGCAAAACCGCGACCTTCAGGAGGAGATCGCCCGCCTCCGTCTCGAGCAGGCTGCGCTCTCCGAAGACGCCATCCAGGGTCATCGCCTCCAGGCCCTCCTCGACTTCCAACAGCACTATGTCGCCGCAACCGTTGCCGCTCAGGTCATCGGCACCAGCGGAAGCGATCTCTCCCGAATCCTCTACATCGACAAAGGCTCAAAGGACGGCCTCAAGCCGGACCAGGCCGTCATCACACCCGATGGCATCATCGGCAAGCTCCGTGACGTCTTCCCCCATACCGCTCAAGTCCTCCTCATCAACGATCAGAGCTCAGGTGCTGGCGTTGTCCTATCCAGCACGCGCCTCCGCGCTATCCTTCGCGGGAGTACGACCGGCCAGATTCTGATCAACAATTTAACCCCCGACTCCCGAATCAAGCCCGGCGAGCAGGTTCTCACATCAGGTGGCGATCAAGTCTACCCACGCGGTCTTCCCGTCGGCACAATCGAGTCGATCAAAACCGATCCGGATCATCAGCCCTACACCCTCATTCAGCTCCAGCCTGCGGCCAACCTCAACCAGCTCGAAGAGGTTCTGATCATCACCGGCACACAACCCACACTACCTCTTCCCGCCCAGCATGATCTTGCGGTGGGGGCCGCAACGGCCGAGGCACAGGCCGCAGCAGCAAAACAACTCGCCGACCAGCAGGCCGCTGAGGCAGCAGCGAAGTCTGCCGCCCAGATCGTCGCCGACCGTCTTCCCAGCCTCCACGATCCCGACCATCCCGACACTAACCAACCGACCCCAGGCACACCGGGCGCACCCGTTCCCGGCGGCGTTGTCCCCAAACCGGTTCCAACCATCCGCCCCGACCGGTACACCAGCGGCTCGACGCCTCCGGCAGCCGACTTAAAACCCGGCGCAGCCGAAAGAAACAATCCAACGACCATAGCGCCTCCACCCACAACAACCAACCAGCCCCCACCCACCGACCAACCGGCCACTACAAAGCCTCGCAAGCCGCAACCACAGACAGACGCAGCCCAACCTCCAAACCCTCAACCCTAGCACGCACCGCCAGCCGAACTAAATCACTAGCCACTAAAAAATTAGCCTCTGCCCTATGGCCACCCGCAGCTACACATCACGTCGAGAACTCGAGCAACACAGCTTCTCACCCGCCGTCGCGATTCTGGTGCCATTGGGCGCGATACTCCTGCAGGCCCTTCTTCCCAAACCCTTTCCCAAACTCTCCATCCTTGATCTTCCGCTTATCGTTACCGTCTTCTTCGCCGTCTCCCGGCGCAATCCCATCGCCGGCACTCTTACCGGGGCTGCAATCGGCCTGCTTCAGGACTCCCTCAGCAACCCCTTCATCGGCGTTAATGGAATGGCTAAATCCGTGATTGGCTACATCGCCGCCAGTATCGGCATTCAGATCGACGTAGAGAACCTTACGACCCGTATCTTCATCAACTTCGGCTTCTTCATCCTGAACAGTTTCCTGATCTTCCTTATCAATCACCGTCTGCTCGGCAACGCTAACTTTCACATTCAGTGGCTTCACGAGCTTCTTCGCGCCGCGATCAACACAGCAGTGGCCCTGCCCATTTTCTTCCTGCTCGATAACACCAAACGCCGCGAGTAAAAGCAACATTTCAACCGTCTAACGAATGACCCTGATACACAAGTGGTAAAGCCAACCCAACACAGCCGGTCGTAAACTGACATCAAACATGGAACCATCCCACCATTCGGAAGCCCAGAACGTCGGCCCCAACGGCAAAGCGGAAAAGCTGCCCATCGGCAAGCTCCACTCAGTCCAATACCTCGTCGCGCTCATTCTCGCAGTTTTGCTCGTCGGCCTCTGGCGCCTTCAGGTGCTCAACTCGGAGAACTTCCGATCTCTCGCCGAAGCCAATCGCGTCCGCAAAGTCCCCATCCTCGCCCCCCGCGGCAAACTCTTCGACCGCGAAGGTCGCCTCCTCGTCGACAACTACCCATCCGTCACCTGTTACCTCCTTCGCGAGCAGGTCAAAGATCTCGACGCTGATCTTCCCCTCATCTCCAAGGGTCTCCACATCTCCCCTGAGCAGATTCAGGCAACACTCCGCCGTTATCAGATCGCCCCCAAATACCAGCCCATTCCCCTCAAGCAGGACATCACTCCTGACGAGCAGGCCTTCATCGCCGCCCATCGGGACGAACTCCCCGAACTCGAAACCCTCGACGAGCAGCGCCGCCTCTATCCCAGCGACGGCTTCGCCGCTCACCTCATCGGCTACGTCGGCGAGGTCTCCGAACAGATGCTTGCCAACGACGACCGTTACTCCCTCTACTCTCCTGGCGATGTCGTCGGCCGTTCCGGCGTCGAGGCCACCTACGACGCCCTCCTCCGCGGTACCGATGGCAGCCGTGACGTCATCGTCAACAGCCACGGGAAAGAACTCGGTCATCTAGGCCAGGAGCTTGCAATCCCAGGCAAAGACCTGAAGCTCACCATTGACCTCGACATCCAGATGGCCGCCGAAAGGGTCCTCGAAGGCAAGATCGGCGCCATCGTCGCCATGGATCCCCACACCGGCGAAATTCTCGCCATGGCCTCGCGTCCCACCTTCGACCCCAACCAATTCGCCGTCCGCCTCACGAAGAATTACTGGAACGAAATCCTCAACAACCCCGACCACCCGCTGCTCAACAAGAGCATTCAGGCCCAGCTAGCCCCCGGCAGCACCTTCAAGATCGTGATGTCGGTCGCCGGTCTGCAGGAGGGCCTCGCCCAGTCCATGCACGTCCCGTGTAATGGGGGAGCCACCTTCTACGGGCACTTCTTCAGCTGCGACAGGAACCACGGCATGGTCGACATCAACAACGCCATCCCATACTCCTGCGACACCTTCTATTACACGCTAGCCAATCGGCTCGGTATCGACACCATGGCCAAGTACGCGACCTCACTCGGCTTCGCCCAGAAGACCGGCATCGATTTACCCGATGAGGCCACCGGCAACATGCCGTCCACACTCTGGAAACTAAAGACCCAGCACGAAAAGTGGTATGCCGGGGAGACGATCTCGGTCGGCATCGGACAGGGGGCGGTCACCGCGACTCCCATCCAACTCGCCCGCGCGCTCAGCGGCATCGCGAACGGCGGAGTCCTACGGCGCCCGCACGTCATCTTCCCCGACGAAGTTCCACCCGAGATGCTCCAGGCCATCCGCGAGAACTTTCCCGGCTCAGGCGACGCGACCATCCCACTCTCCCCCGAAAACTGGCAGCTCATTACCGACGCGATGGCCAACGTCACCAGCAGCCCTATCGGCACTGCTTATATCGCCCACCTCGAGGGCGTAGACTTCGCGGGTAAAACCGGCACGGCCGACGTCGTCGGCGGACGCGTAAAAAACAGCACAAACAAAAGCACAATCCCCAACGCCTGGTTCGTAGGCATGGCGCCCCGGCGCAATCCCGACATCGTCGTCGCCGTTCTTTGGGAGCACGGCTACTGGGGCAATAACTCAGCCAAGCTCGCCGCCCAGGTCATCAATGCCTTTGTGACCAAACAACGCAAGCGCGACAACAATCTCCGCATCGCCGAGGTCCCTAAGCCGGCCACAACGGCAGCTGTATCTCCATCCGTGTCGGGCGGCCCTGCTTCTGCAACTCCCTGAAGCAACGACTATGCCAGGCGGAAGACAGAAAGCCTCGGTCGCCGAAGTCTTCCTCCGCTTCCTCAGGCTTGGCTGCATCTCATTCGGCGGCCCGATCGCCCACATCGGATACTTCCGTGACGAATTCGTTCTGCGTCTCCGCTGGCTCGACGAAGCCGCCTTCGCCGAAGTCGTAGGCCTCTGTCAGTCCCTGCCCGGCCCGGCAAGCAGTCAGGTGGGTTTCACTATCGGTCTGCTGGAAGCAGGTCTGCACGGGGCATTCGCGGCGTGGCTCGCCTTTACTTTACCCTCCGCCCTACTTATGTTTGCTCTCGCGGAGGGCCATCCGCTGCTCGACAGCAGTCTGGGTTCCGGCATCATTCACGGACTTCAACTTGTCGCCGTCGCGGTAGTCGCGCAAGCGGTCCTCGGTATGATGCGCACCCTCACCCCTGATGTCGTCCGTGGCCCGATCGCACTCATAGCCGCTTCCATTGTCCTCTTCGTTCATCGCCCACTCAGCCAGTTGGCCGCCATCGCCGTGAGCGCTTTCCTCGGCCTCATAGTTTGTCGCGGAACGGCGCCCCGCCATTCCACTCGGATCAATCTCTCTCTTCCCCGCCATGCATCGTCCGTTGCCATCACGCTCTTCCTCTTCCTGCTTGTCGCACCTGCTGTTGTGCTCGCGGCCAGACCGTCCCAGGCCTTAGCCGTATTCCAAGGCTTCTATCTCACCGGCGCGCTCGTCTTTGGCGGCGGACACGTCGTGCTGCCTCTTCTCCAGGAAGCTACCGTCACCCCCGGATGGATCGGCACGCCGACCTTCCTCGCCGGCTATGGCTGCGCTCAGGCCCTTCCAGGCCCACTCTTCACCTTCGCCGCCTACCTTG
This sequence comes from Acidobacteriaceae bacterium KBS 89, assembly GCA_000381605.1. Lineage (GTDB taxonomy): Bacteria > Acidobacteriota > Terriglobia > Terriglobales > Acidobacteriaceae > Edaphobacter. The sequence continues at coordinate 523,111 of KB906759.1, read as the reverse complement.
GAGTGCTCCTCCACCCGAAACCCAATGGTCTCGCTGGCGCGGTCATTGCACTGACAGCCATCTTCCTGCCCGGCCTTCTTCTCGTCGTTGCTGTCCTGCCCTTTTGGAGCCGTCTTCGCGCGGACCCAACCACGCAATCGCTCCTTGCCGGAGTAAATGCTGGCGTCGTCGGCATCCTAGCCGCCGCGCTCTACAGGCCGCTCTGGACAAGCACTGTCAAGGCACCTCTCGACTATGTCTTGGTTCTGGTGGCGTTCCTCGCATTAATCGTCGGCAAAGTGCGCCCCTGGATCGTCGTCTGCGTCACCGCTGCGGCGGGAGCAGCCTCGCCCTATCTCCTACACTCAAGCCAATGAATTCAGGGTAACTAGCCCTACTTTCCCTTCGTACGAAAACGCGACACTCCCACATAAAACGTATTCGCGTCCGTTCCGTTATGCAGGCCGTTGTTTGTGTTCGAGAGGTGCTGATACCGATAGCCGATCGTCACCACCTGCGTCATCTTGCGAAAGATGTTGACGCCAGCGCCGAAGTCGACGGTGTACACAAGTTTCGAACCCTGCGGCGTCAGCAGCCCGTTGGCAAAGTAGATAAAACCTGCATTATTGCTAAGGAATGGCTGCACCCGGCTGCGGGGGAAAAAGTCCGCCTGAAATCCCTCCGGACTCACTCCGCTTCCATACGAACGCTTCCGCAGGTTGAACGGAGCCAATCCCTCGGGAGTGGGCCAGTCAATCATCGCCAGTGCCGTAATCTCCGGTGAGTAGCGAAGTGCCCAACGATCACGCGACAGGAACCGGTAGGAGTAGCGAACGTCGATCGGCATGTACTTCACATCCCCAGCCACCCCCCAGAGATGTCCGCTCATGAGCGAAAGCCCCCACCATGCTCCCAACTCATGCGTGCCGCCCGGCAGCGGCGACTGCAGCACCGGAGGTCGTTGCACTGCCGATCGCACGACCGCAGTCTCGGAGACATTCGTCACGATCTCTTCTGTATTCGGGCCTGGACGGCCGTATGCTTCCCGTTCCGAAGAACTGACCGAAGAACTCACAGTAGGCTCCGGAGGATCGCTCCAGAACGAGTTCGCCTTCACCGTGCGCGAATCCCGGAACCACGGCGGTCGAAAGCGAAGAAGATTGCCCGTCGTCTTTCCCGGAGTCAGGAACGAGTATCCCATCAACATGAACGGATTTCTGTTGAAGTTCTCCAGGTGACGAACGACCTTCTTGTCGATCACATCTTCAGCGACGGTTAACATCGTACCGCCCACAGGCGTCGTCACCAGACTGACAAACCCCGTCTCATTCCTGTAGCGGCCGGTATCGTCCTCGTACGCCAAGTGGTCGCCGTTGTGTCCAACCCCCGACTCGCCGATCGGCCCCAGCTTCCACTGCGTGCTGTACACCGCTGAAAACCCCATAGCGCGCAACCGGCTAATCCAATAGGGGCGCGTATTGGAAAACTCGAGCGTCATCCCCTTGGGGTCGTTCTGTATCCACAGCGCATTCGTAATCGACCCCATCAGCGGATGCCCAACATAGTCATCAAGAAAGGGATTGCCATCCGCCCACACCGAATACTTGTAACCCACCACAGAGTTCACATAGCGCTCCCACCACTTTCCGGTCATCGTCTCATGCCGATACCAGTAGCTGGAGTACGCGTTGGCGGTATTCTGCCACGTGAGGAACACTGCCGAAGAGATCAATAACTGCCGCCAGTGCACCCGGCACTCCGGCGCCTTGGTCTTATCGTAGGGACACTCCTTGAGTGGAACCAGTGGCCTTCCCGTCCGAGAAACAGACACCCCAGTCGCTGACTCAGCGCCTGCGAAGTTGCTACCCTCGCCTTGTTCCATCGCAGGCAGAGGCGCATCTGGCAAGCTGTCGTACGTGAGTGGAGGCGCCTCGAAAACTAGGCGAATCGAAGACCCGGTTTGCGGAATATGCTGCACGAAGCTCTGTTTCGGCGGGGCTTGGTAAGCCATTGCCTCCCCACTCGATAGCGCAAAGGCCGCTGCAAGGCCGCAGACAACGATCCAGGTTGGATGGACAGATGTTTGTTGTCGAAACGGCGGCCACTCGCCATCTGGGAACAACGCCGGTTTGCTGAACAAGCGGGACCGCATGGATCGAGCTCCAACACTAGCAAGTGCGGATTCGTACCCGCCGTACCTCACGCTGCGAAGCGTCCGCAGACGCGCCCAGAGTAGCACAGTACCCGCGCCGGAGACTGCCAATCCACCCACTGCCTCCCTGTATTCATTTGCAAAATCCGCATGGCCTGCAGTCCCCAAAACTGGTTACACTTACTGCAAGCATGACCCGCCTCTCCTCCTATCGCGACTTTGACTGGGTTCTTCTCGGCTTCGTCCTTTTGCTCTCGCTTATCTCTGTCCTCGAGATCAAGTCCGCGACCCTGCACACCAAGTTCCACGGCTTCGACCAGAAGCAGATCGGCTTCCTGGCAATCGGCATCGTCCTGATGTTTCTAATCTCGCTGATTGACTATCACCGCCTTATCGACACCGTTCACTGGGCCTACGGCGTCGGTATCCTTTCTCTCGTCGCGGTCGCTCTCTTTGGCACCAAGGTCCTCGGCGGAAAGCGCTGGATCAGCTTCCACGGCGCTCATTTCCAACCATCCGAGTGGATCAAGCTCATCCTTATCGTCGCCGTCGCCCGCTTCTTCTGGGGACTCACCGGCAGGGACCTCACCTGGCCGGACATTGGCAAAGTCTCCGCAATGGTCTTCGTTCCCATGGCGTTCGTGCTCAAGCAGCCCGACCTCGGAACCTCCCTCACCTACCTGCCCATCTTGATCTGCGGCCTCTTCCTCGGCGGCATCCGCTTCAAACAGGTCGCAATCATCCTGCTCGCCCTCATCTTCGTCGGTGGTGTCGCCTGGAAGAGCGGCAAGCACCTCAAGCCCTACCAGCAGGCGCGCATCGACGCCTTCATGAATCCCGACTCTGACCCGCGCGGCTCCGGCTATCAGATCCGTCAGTCCCTCATCGCCGTCGGCTCAGGTGGCGTCTGGGGCAAGGGCGCCAACAAGGGAACACAGACGCAGGGCGACTTTCTGCCCATCCCCTATACCGACTTCATCTTCGCCGCCTTCTGCGAAGAGCACGGCTTCGTCGGTGCCGTAGGTGTACTTCTGCTCTATTTCCTTATCCTCATGCGACTAATCCAAAACGCACAGACGGCCTCCGACCTCCCGGGGAGTTTCATCATCATGGGGGTGGTCGCGGTTATCGTCTTTCAGGTTGCGGTTAATGTCGGAATGGTCGTTGGCCTCATGCCGGTTACTGGGATACCTCTGCCGCTGCTTAGCTATGGGGGCTCCTCAGTCCTCTTCACCTTCCTCGCCCTCGGCATCGTGATGAATGTCCGCATGAGCCGCTTCGTCAACTAAAAAAACCTATGCGATTCTCCGACAGGCCTTTATTTGAGTAACTCCCGCCTCGTTACGTGCCAGGTATCCAATTACCTTTACTCCTGCCCGTGGAACCAACTCGCCTACTGCCGAATCTGCCGCCGCACTGGCGTCTGTAGCACCTTTAGTGCAATACTGTCTTAACACCTGTTCGGCTGTAGATGCCGCTCAGCGTACTTCCCGCTACTCCCGGCGCACGGTCGCCAGTCAGCGGCAACAAATGACTTTAGAAGAAAAGGCCGGCCAGACGAGAGACATCGATCCGTTGGCCGGACAGGTTTCAGGGAAATGATTGCATCCGGATGGCGAACGGCCCCGCCTCAAGTGTCTGATTTTGAGGTTGTTCTGGCCACAAACTCCGCATGTCAGCTGTCGTTCGAAGCGTCCCCTCGTGTCTCCGATCTCCTACGTGTCGCCTCCCGCGCGTTCTCCCAGAGCGTGCCTGGGGCAGAAGTGTTCCAACACCTCGGACCGGTCATCGAGTCTCGTTCACGCGCTTCCGCATCCCGCCCCCTGTCCGCCCCACGGTGAGCCAAGCCTGGCCCTGAAGCCAGGTCAACTCCCGATTGTTCTCTGTCTCGGTCTGCCGCTCGCACCTCACGGTCGGGCAGAAAGAGCACAGAATGTCGAAAGAAATTTACATCAGCAGTACCCCTCACGAGACCCGTCTCGCTATCGTCGAAAACGACGCCCTCACCGAAATCTATTACGAGCGCGAGAACGAATACACCCTCGCAGGGTCCATCTATAACGGCAAGGTCACCCGCGTCCTTCCCGGCATGCAGTCCTCCTTTGTGGACATCGGCCTCGAGCGCGACGCCTTCCTTTACATCACCGACTTTATGGAAGAAGCAGGCGACTCCGCCGACTTCGATACGAACGGCAACGGCGACTCCAGTCGCCGCCGCGATCGCAACGGCAGCGCCCCAACCATCGAAGGCACTGTAGCAGCCAGCCCCGATCAAGCGATCGATTCCGGCAACAGAAACGACCGCAACGGTCGTGGAGACCGCGGGCGAGGCCGCGGCCGTCGTGACCGTGGTGGCAATCGCGACCGCCAGGCGTTGCCTGATGCCACCACGCCAATCGATTCGCCGGACGCTCCCGAATTCAACCGTGACGAATTCAGCAGTCCTGCCGAATTCACAGCAGAGAGCACACCCGCCAGCCGCCCCGATGAAGGCGAACTCGGCGAAGGAGCACCCGGAGCCGATGGCAACCGTCGCTGGCGCGGCCGTCGCGGCCGCCGTCGCGGTCGTGGCCCTGGACAGCGCGACGAATCCCCGCAGATTGCCGGAGCGCCAACGCCCGATGCGTCAGCCGGCACCTCCTTCGACGACGCCTCCTTCGAGATCGACGGCGCAGCCACTCCCATCAGCAACACCGCCCCAATTGCCTCCGCTAATCCGGCAACCGAGGCTACGGGCCCCATCCAGGAAAACGCTGGGCGCAACGATCGCGGCGACCGCAACGACCGCGGAGACCGCAACGACCGCGGAGACCGCAACGGCCCGGGAAACCGTGATCGCAACGATCGTAACCGTGGCAACCGCAACGATCGTGGAGGACGCGACTCGCGCGCCCCTCGCGGCTTCGCCCCTCGGACATCCCTCTACGGCGTCGAAGACGCCCCCGCTCACAACCAAACTCCTGAACTAGACGCCATTGCTGAGCCAATCGTTCTGCCCGGCGAGTCTCTCTCCAAGTACCGCAAAGGCGGCGAAACACCGGTAGCCTCGGCCTCCAAACCTGCCGAAGTAAATGTCATCATCCCCGCAGCTCCGGAGTTCACCATCCCGGCTGGCTGGGATGGCGGAGCCACCCTGCCCGGCGAATCGCTCTCCCGCCACCGCCGTTCAGAAAATCGCGACGATTCCAGGTCCGTGCGTCGTCAGGACACTCGCGAAAGCTATCGCAACAATTTCGAGCGGCCCGCTCAGTTCGTTCAGGAGACCGCTGGCCCCGGCACCACCGAGACCATCGAGGCACCGCCAGAAGTTCTTGCGACAACGGACTCCGAGGCAATCTCCAGCACCGACCTCCCTCAGGAAACAACTACCCCGCCGGCTCCCGTCGAATACGAGCCCATCGAAGCCTCAGCATCCTACCGCATCGACCCGGCCGCCCCCAGCGAATTCCGCCAGAGCGCACCCGTACTCGAAGTCCCGGAAGCTCCAGAAGCTCTCGAAGCCGAAGCGATCCACGACCACAACACGACCTACAGCAACACTCCAACCCCAGACGAGCCGATCGCGCAACTCAATCCCGAGCCGGTTGACGTTGTCCACGAAAAGTTCGACTGGCAGACCCCCACTGACCCGGCCCCCGTCATCGTAGCCGAGACCGTTTCGCACGAGGTCACAACCCTTCACGCTACAGGCGACATAACCTCTGCAACCCCAGTCACTACGTTCATCCCCAGCGCTGGAGCGCTCGTCGAAGAGACGCTCGACGAAGAGGATTACAACACCACCCTCCACGCAAGCTCCATCGAGGAGATGGAGGACTTCGAAGAAGAGGAGACCCTCGAGGGCGCGGCCGATCTCGGCACAATGCTCCGCGAGATGTCCATCGACCACATCACCGGCTCTGGCACCGGCGAGGGCCCCAACCAGGAGGACTTTGACGAGGACTTCGAAGAAGAGGACACCCTTCACGATCCAACCCTCGACAGTCTGGACAGCCTTGATGACACCGAGGACGCGGATGACGAGGAAGACCTCGACGAGTCCGATACCGAAGAGGATGTCATCCACGAAGAGTTCGCCGAAGCTGGCGAGGTAACCCCGAACGGAATCGATCAGCCCCAGGTCGGAACGGCCGTTCCCGTCCGAGATCGAAGTAACGATCGTGGCCGGGGTCGCCGCGATGGCCGTCGTGACGGACGCCGCGACCGCTTCGGGCGCAGTGACCGCAACGACCGGCCCCGCCACACCGGCGGCGCAGCCGATCGCGAGCGCTCAGGTGGAGGCCGCGACCGTCGTGGTGGCCGCAGCTCCATGCAGTCCACCAACCTTCCGGCCATCAGTGAGCTTCTTAAGCCCGGTCAGGAGATTCTCGTCCAGATCGCCAAGGAGCCCATCGCCAAGAAGGGCGCCCGCATCACCAGCCACATCGCTCTTCCCGGACGCTTCCTCGTCTTCATGCCGACCGTCAACCACACCGGCGTCTCCCGCAAGATCGAGTCCGACGGCGAACGCCGCCGCCTGAAAGATATTCTTCTCAGCGAAAAAGGCGAAGCCTCCGGCGGCTTTATCGTCCGCACTGCGGCCTCCGGCGCCAGCGAAGAAGAGCTCCGCAGCGATCTCCGCTTCCTGCTCAACCTCTGGGCCGATATCAAGAGCCGTTCAGAATCCTCAAAGTCCCCGGCTCTCATCTACCACGACCTCAACCTCGTCGAGCGCATCCTCCGCGACCAGGTCACCGACAACTTCTCCGCCATATGGGTCGACACCGAAACCGATTACGAGCGGATCCTGCGTTTCCTGCAGCGCTTCCAGCCGTCGCTCATCCGACGCGTCAAGCTCTACAGCAAGGAGGCCCCACTCTTCGAGCAGTTCGGCATCACCGAAGAGATCAACAAGGCTCTGCGCTCCAAGGTCTGGCTCAAATCCGGCGGCTCCATCGTCATCAACCAGACTGAAGCTCTCGTCGCGATCGACATCAACACCGGCAAGTTCGTCGGCAAGACCGCCCGCCTCGAAGACACCATCGTCAAGACCAACCTCGACGCAATTCCCGAGATCGTTCGCCAGATTCGTCTGCGCGACCTCGGCGGCATCATCATCATCGACTTCATCGACATGGACGAGCGCAAGAATCGCAACCGGGTCATGGCCGCCCTCGAAGAAGAGTTGAAGAACGACCGCGCCCCTTCGAAGGTCCTTCAATTCAACGATTTTGGCCTCGTCGCCATTACTCGAAAGCGTGTCAAGCAATCCCTCGAGCGCACTTTGTCCACCACCTGCAACGTGTGCGTCGGGACTGGCATGGTCAAGTCGCCGGTCACTGTCTGCAATGACATCTACATCGAGATGCGCAAGATGCAAAGGCACCTCGAGCGCGGCGACGTCATGCTGCGCGTCAACCCCGAAGTCGTCAAACAGCTCAAGGCCCCCGGTACCAAGTGGCTGCAGGAGATGGAAGAGATGGTCGGCAAAACCATCCTCGTCAAATCCGACCCCAGCCTCCACCCGGAACAGTTCGACATCCACTAATAACCGCACCTCTCCACAAAATCCGACTCTCTCAACTGTCATCCCTGAAGGCACTCACGGCATTATCGTGAGTGCCGCAGTCGAAGGACCTGGCGGTTGCACTTGCCGTTACCTGCCATTCTTCGCACGACGACACACCCGTAGCTCGACCGGAGCGGCCCATCGTCTCATCGTGGGCCGCGCAGTGCAGAAATCCCCTTCAACCGAACCTCGTCGCAACCGCCCGGTTCACTCTCTTCTCTGATTGCGCGCGCGGACGCGAGAAGCGTTCTTCACCCGAGAAGACCGGTAACCTCTCAATTGTCAAGATTTTGTCAGCGGCCAAACTGGTAAAAACACCCGTATCCTAGTCATCCGAAACGTGATTTACTGCGTCTTACACAACAACCGTATTAGAGTCGGGTTCAAGCCAAAGAAGACTTCGCCACACCTAGGGAGCCATACAAAGATGCACACAATGACCAGTAGAAATCGCCTTAACTCTATCCTTGGCCGCACCGCGGCAATTACTTTTCTCTCTGCCGCAGGCACTCTGGGGCTTCATGCCCAGCAGTCGGCAGGCACGGCACCGTCCCTCCCCCCCGTTAGTCTCAAGGCAACCCTCGCTGCTCCGCTTGATCTCTCCGCACCCGAAGATCTGAAATACAGCAGCAGCACCGGCAGCGCCGAACTGGCCAGCGTCGAAAGCTTCGATCTCAGCGGCGGTGCCGGCCAACCTCCACCGCGTCGCCGCTATGGCAAACCCAACTACAGCGACAGCCACACCAATGCAGACGGCTCCGCTAAATACACTTTCTTCGTCGGTGGAGGCTTCACGCTACCTGTTGGCGGCTCTCACAGCTACCTGACCACCAGCTATGATTTCCAGGCTGGCGCCGGACGCAACTTCAACAAGACCTTCGGCGTGAACGTCCAGTTCGACTGGGCCAACTTCGGCTTCCAGACCGCCACTCTCAACAAACAGCTAGCAATCTACAACAGCACATGCATTGGGGGTTGCGGTCTCACACAGCTCGGCGGCACCAGCCACGACTGGTCCTTTACGCTTGGCCCCATCGCCAACTTTTACTCCTCGGACACCTTCGGTGCTTACGCTGTAGGCGGCGCTGGCTTCTATCACAAGACCGCGAACTTCACGATCCCATCCATCGGAACATACTGCGATCCGTTCTACGGATGCTTCGCCTACCAGGCCAATCAAACCATCGACAAATACACCAGCAACGCCTTCGGCGTGAACGGTGGACTGGGCATGACATATAAGTTCTCTCGCTTCGCCGGAGAGAAGTTCTTCGTGGAAGCACGCTACGTCTATACGTTCAATTCCTATCGCCCCTTCTCCTATGGCAGTGCGAATGGCAGCAACTTCAACGTATTCCCCCAAAACAGCGCTAAGACCAGTTTCATCCCAGTCGTCTTCGGCGTCCGCTTCTAGCAGCATTCACTCAATCTGCCTGGTTCAAAAAAAGGAAGAAGAGGGGCACCTCTTCTTCCTTTTCTTGCGCGCACCCGCTCCGCATGCATTCTGTAAATCATTGAATTGACTCGTCATCCCTCGCAGTTCGGCCAACCTATCGCAGATGGATAAAAAAACCGGCAGCCACCCCTGCGACGGACGCAAGACTCATTGAAATCTGGTGCCCAAGGCCGCGCTGCCGCATCTCCCACGCGTTCAACCACAGCACGCCAACCAGAGCAACGACGAGGCCCGCGCCAGCAATCCACGGTGCAGTAGCTTCATCCACAACGGCCGCGACGTAGCCGCCGGCCGTTGCGCAGACCAGCCACACCGCCTCCTGCGTATATTTGTATCCTCGTCGGATACGATAGTTCTTCGAAACAAAGCTGCGCGAGGCCGCAGTTATGCCGAAGGTCGCGCCCATCGACAGACCAACGGCCACGACATATCCAAAGAAGAGCGCAAGAGCTACGTGACTAACGGTAACGATCGGCATAGTTCACAAGGGGGTTCCGCGGAGACTGGCTTCATCAAGCCCTCAAGTCTACCAGCAACCACCGCGTCCCTAGCCAAAACAGTTTAGAACGTCTAGATACCTACCGGATACGGCTTTTCGTGCATCTGTTCCCCGGGGTCTCCGCTTCGTTCAAACCTGCCCTGCAACAGGCTCAGCAACCCCGTATACCAGTACCCGAATACGAACAGCACCAGAAACGGCACAGTAAAAAAGTTCTCAGTCGAAACCGCATAGTAGACCGTCCAGGCAAAGTAGCATCCAATCCCCAGCTCGATCCACGGCACAATACCAAGCCGCTTGCGATACACCTTCGCCTGAGTCTTCTCGCCCTTCTTCCGCACCTTGTACTTCGGCGTTCGTGCAAACGCGCTCTTCACCCCGAACAGCGCCTCCAGCACGGCTTTCGTGTTCGTAATCGTCAGCCCCACTCCGCCAAGCGCCATCACGAACGGAATATAGAGGATGGACATGTACCAGCTCTTCGGATACAGCTCCTTTTGGCTCACCATGTAAAAAGTCGACACCGACATCGTGCTCGCAATGAACAGCGGAAAGTCAATCAGCAGCATCTGCAGCAGTCCTTGCCAGCTGCGAATAATCATCGCCGGCATCAGCAGCACGCTCAGCACGATCATCAGCGGATAGCTGATGTTCGCCGTCAGGTGATACCACGCCTCCAGCTTCGTGTGCCACGGCGCATTGCTCTTCAGTATCCGCGGCAGAATCTTCTTGCCCGTCTGGATCAGGCCCTTCGCCCATCGCGCCTGCTGGGTCTTGAACGCCGTCATCTCAATCGGCAGCTCTGCGGGACACTCAACGTCCTGCAGATACTTGAACTGCCACCCCACCAGCTGCGCCCGATAGCTCAGGTCAGTATCTTCGGTCAGGGTGTCATGCTGCCATCCACCCGCGGTCGAGATCGTCTCCCGCCGCCACATCCCCGCTGTCCCATTGAAGTTGAAGAACACCCCCGCGCGGCTGCGTCCACCGTGCTCCAGCACGAAGTGCCCATCCAGCAGGATCGCCTCCACCTGCGTCAGGAAGCTGTAGTTCCTGTTCAGATGTGTCCACCGCGTCTGCACCATCCCGATCTCGGGCTCCGCGAAATGATGGATCACCTGCATCACCCACTGCCGCGGCGGCACGAAGTCCGCATCGAAGATCGCCACAAATTCACCGCGTGCTACGTCGAGCCCCTTGTCCAGCGCACCCGCCTTATACCCATGCCGGTTGCTGCGATGCAGGTACACAATCGGCTGCGGCTCCATCCCGGCAAACCCGCGCGCATACCGTTCGACGATCTCGCGTGCTACCTCCTTCGTCTCATCCGTCGAATCATCCAGAACCTGGACCTCAAACCGGTCTCGCGGATAGTCGAGTTTGCAAACCGCATCGATCAACCGGTCGATGACAAACTGCTCATTGAAGATCGGCAGTTGGACAGTGACGAACGGCAACTGGCCTTCGCCAAACCGCGCCGGCGGCTCATCCCACTTCGCAGCGTTCTTCTTGTTCTTAAAGTAGAGCCACACCAGTTGATAGCGATGAATACCGTAAAACGCCAGGATGATCATGACGATGAAGTACGGAATCAACATCGCCGTATCGAACGCGTTCCAGTGGTAAAGCCCCTTGAAAGTCTGGTCGAGATAGTGCGATCTCAAATAGTGGCGAAAGCCCTTGGGAGCAAGCAGCAACGCGAGGATTGCCATCGAAGGATGAAGAAAAGCTGACAGTTCAGGCTCCAGCAAGAGTTTCGGTATCTAGTCGATTCTACGCGATTACGCTGCGTGATCCGCGATTATGTCTGCCATGTCCGTTTCAGGACGCGGTGCAAAACCTAGTTCAAAAACATGGTCCGATACAAAGCGTCCCGTTGCACTGGCTTGAAGCCCGCGTCACGAATAACTTGTCTCACCTGCTCCTCGGTTGCCGCATTCGCTCCTTCCGCCAGCTGCACGCTGCCCACGTCGTTGCCGCCAAAACGCAGCGCCACCTGAAGCACCTTCAGCCCCTGCGTCTCAAGGTTCGACTGCACGTTCTCAATGCTGTCCAGGTACATTCGCGAGATCGCCAGCGTCTTCAGATACTCCACCGCGGTCGCCTCTTCAAACCCGCTCAGAGCCGAACTCTGCGGAGTAAAGGTCCACGGTGTGAATGAGGTAAATCCCCCCGTCTCTTCCTGCAGTTTCCGCACGTTCTCGAGGTGGGTCACGCGATGCTCAATGGTTTCGCCGCTGCCGAAAGTCATCGTCGCCGTTGTCTGCATCCCCAGAGCGTGCGCTGTCCGATGCACCGAAATCCAGTCGTCGGCCTTGCCTTTTCGCTGGACGGAATCGTCGAGAATACCCGCGTCGTTGCCGGGGATTGAGTCTAGTCCTGCGTCGCGCAGACGCGCGATCGTGTCCTGTACGGTCAATCCGGACTGAGTCGCGATGGCAAGGATCTCGCTTGCGGAAAGCGAGTGCAGCCACAGGGCAGGGAAGCGCTGCTTGATGTTGCGAAAGAGCACGTCAAACCAAGCGATTCTGTGCGCAGGGGTAACATCGCCCTGCAAGGTTACGCTTGTGCCGCCGAGTGCAACGATGCCTGAGATCTTTTCGAAGATGCGGTCAGAACCCGCGCCATTCGCGGCTTTTGTGTAGTCGATCCTACCGTCGATGGTGTAGCTTACGACGCCTTCAGGGTGAAGACGGCGGCGCACCGCGTCGGCCTCCATTCCAATTCCAATCAAATCATCGCTTTGAAAGCAGTCCAAAGCGTCTTTTCGGCTAATACCCATGCTTTGATTCTACGGTTTTTGCAGAACAATTTCCTTCGGTGGTGGAACAGGCGTTTTTACAGGAGGTCATCCGATTTCCACCGTGTTTTCTGGTGGTAAAAACGTGGTGAAGTTGTGGTGAAATGCGTGGGAAACGTGGTGAAAAGTGTGCCACTTTTTATGGTCCGAAAAACACGCCACTTTTCTAAACTTTATTTTTCGCAGCCGCCTAGCGTCCACGAACAAGTAGCACGGTTACCACTACAGCCAGCACCACCAGCAGCGAAACGCCGGCCTTGACCCATACTCCCAGAGACTTCATCCCGGATTCCAGCGCCGCCATGCGCTGGTCGTGCTGCTCAATTGCGAGACCCGCCCGTTTGACGGTTTCGCCAACCTCCGCGATCTGGGCGCTTTGGTCCTGGAGTTGGCGGTAGAGCCCGGCGTGGGCCTTCGTCACCTGTCCCAGGTCGCCACGGACGCCTTCCGCCATTGCAGCCATCGCAGCCTCGTTCGCCTTCTCCGAAGCGGTCTTGGACGAGAGGTACTTATCGGCCATCGGGACCAGCCGCGTAATGTGCGGGAGCAACTCAAACAACTGCGCAATCACCTTTGGCCACATACGCTTGTCTACCTCGTCGATTAACCATCGTAGACCACGCCATTGGCGGAGACTTCGATTGGCGCTTTATTTTGAGGGCTCTACACCTTCAGGACATCGCGTCCCTGCCGCCATCGCATCGCAAGCATGATGATCGTGAGCAGCAGAATCGCGGCAATGATTCCCTGCGACCACACGCAGTAGATGCACCACTTCTGCAGCACGTACGCTTCGAGGTAACTGAGAAAAGCGGCGAAGAGAAAACCCACCTGGGCAAGCTCGAAGACCAACCACCAGCGCCCCATCAGTGCGAACACGCCGATCAGCGCATAGCCCAGGATCCCGAACATCGCGACCGGAATATGCCGTCCGGCCTTGGAATCTTCGTCGAAGGTGCGCGGAGGGAAGACTGCGAAGCGACTGTGGTTCACCGCGCCACAGTCGAACTTCTCGGTGATCGCGCAGGGCGGCGCCAGCCCCGGATCCATATAGTGGACCCGCAGCGCCATCGTCGAAACTGCAGCCCCAGCGATTGCCAGCAATGCGATCAGATACTTCATGTCTCTCATTTTACGTCGCCTACGCTGCAGGCGCAGCTTACCTCGAGCGCGCGTATCATAGAGATGACTGCCTTGAGACGACGGTCTTGAAGGCCAGTCGCTAAGATACGGGAGATACGTATGCCTGAGAACCGCCTGGACCTGAACTCTTTTCCCACCATCATCGATGTACCCCGCGAGCAAACCGCGTCGCTTCTTGCTAAGGTGCTGGGCATCACTTCGCTCGGCTTTCTGATCACGGCGTTCGGCGTGATGACTGCGCCTCCGTGGGGAACGCTGCCGGGTCTTATCGTGGTGTTCGCGCTGGTCTTCGGCATCAGCTTCGCCCGCAAGGCGAATCCGGCGCTTGCGCTTGGACTCTTCCTCACCCTTACCTACTTCATGGGCTGGCAGATCGGACCGCTGATCCACCGCTACATCCAGAGCGTCGGCTCGGCTGTCGTCTTCAATGCTGCCGCAACCACCGGACTAGGTATGGCGGCCATGGGGTCGATCGCGTACCTCTTCCAGATCAACTACCGCCGCATCGCGGGCATCGGCTTCGCGGCACTGCTGCTGCTGATCATCGCCGGCATCGCGAGCGTGTTCTTCCACTTCATGACGCCGGATACCTATTCGTGGCTGACGCTGGGAATCTTCACGCTGCTCACTGTCGGCGACTTCGCCCGCATTCGCGCTGGCGGCGACGGTCAATCGGCCGTCTCGCTATCGCTCTCGATCTACCTCGACGCCATCAACATCTTTCTGGCGGTGCTGCAGTTGATGAGCGGCCGCAGCAGGAAATAGCCAGGGGATATTCAGGGTAAGTCCGAAAGTGTTGCAAGACACGTTGGAAGGCTTACGCGAACACTCGGCCCGTTGCGCCCCGATATTCGGCGGACTAGCATTTTTGCTAACTGTCTCTATCGACCGGAAAAGTCTATCCTCATCCTTCTGAATTCTAAGAGGGAGCAGGACAATGAAAACCAAAGCAGCATTGTTCGCGTTGATAGTGTTTATCGTCTCTGGAGTTGCCGTTGGGCAACAGGTATCGGTCAACTACAACCACAACCAAAGCTTCTCTGGGTTCCATACCTATGCGTGGGGAGGGAACAACCAGAATCAAATTCAAAATTCCATTCTCGCGCAGGTAGCCCAGCAGGACATTGACGCGGCACTGCAAGCGAAAGGCTTCCAAAAAGTGCAGGAATCACAGAACCCTGATCTCATCGTCCTTGCAAGCGGCGGCATGAGACAGCAGACCTCCTGGAACGCCTGGGGAATGCGCGGCATCGGCGGAGGAATGGGCGGAATCACTCCACAACAGAACGTGGAGGCGACGTTGATTGTCGATCTGCACGACACCAAGAGCCAGTCGCTGATTTGGCGAGGAATCTCCCAGGATACGTTGAGCAACAACGGCGACAAGAACCAGAAGATGGTGCAAAGCGCCATCTCAAAGATGTTCAAGCAATGGCCCAAAAATTGAAAATGACTTGCTGATTCCGATCGATGCTCGCGGGCCCGAAGTGCCATTCTGGCCCGCTCATCGTCTGGAAAGGCACGGTTGCTCGCGAGCCCGTCTTGAGGCCACCATCGTGGAGTAATTGATCTCTCCGGTCATGATGCCGTACGAAATGGAGGGGGAACGTTGCACAGAACACTCGCCATCCTTGCCTTAGCGGTACTTATCAGCAATGCTGTTCTCGCTCAAACTCCAAACCTTCATTCGCTGTCCTGGATCGCCGGCGATTGGCAGTCCCAAAGCGGTCAGGAAAGCGTTGAAGAACACTGGACGCTTCCCGTTGACGACTCAATGATCGGCATGAGCCGCACCCTGCGCGGACAAAGTACGCGTGCCTTCGAGTTCATGCGCATCATCGTTCGGGATAACGCGATCTACTACATCGCTTCGCCAAACGGACGAAAGGTCGTCGAGTTTAAGCTCGTCGAAGGCGATTCACAACGCGCAGTCTTCCAGGGTGGCGACGAGCATGTCCAACGAGTGATCTATCGGCGCGACGGACCAAACGGGTTGATCGCACGCGTTGAGGGAACGCAGGACGGCAAGCCATTTGCAGAAGACTACACCTATACGCGGATCCTTCCCGGTCACAGCGTCTATTTTCCCTTGGACAACTTCTCCAGACCTTCAGATGCTTTTTCTGCGGTGTCGAAGCCAAAGACTTTGAAGCTCACCGAGAGCCACGGCAGAGCAGCCACAAGCAGTGGCCAGTAGCTTCTGCTCATCGATTGCGCGAGCGCCTTCGAGTACGCAATGTATTCGGCGTCGGAACCGCCGAAAGGATTCGGCAGATTCGAAAACGTCAGCCACAAAGCGCAGAGAAACCATCCGCATGTGATCAGCATTGAGCAGAAGAAGGTTTTTCTGAAGCTGGCTTTCCCACCGTAAAGTCCAAGTTTCCATGGAAGCAGGAAGACGAAGACAAGGACGATAGCAATCACCCCAAAAGACCGTATATGCCTTCCGACGAAGACCAGTCCGTGGGTCGGCTGCACATAGAGCGTGTAGAGCAGGCCTCCTCCGACGAAGAGGCAGAACAGGGCAGTGAGGAGAGGAATATAAAATTGGTTGTCGGGAGACAGGCGTGCGAACCAGGAATCAAAACGGCCAGGTCGAATCTCCTCGACGACCAACTCCAAATCAAGATCGGGGCTGGATTCGCCTGCTTCCTGATTGACGCGATATTGCCACTCGACCAGCCGGCACGGAGTTTCAAGATCTCTCTGTAAAACGCTCGGTCCGACGACGAACCGTAGTCCTTTTTGAAGTGGAAGGTTAAACGTGGGCACCTCGCAAGACCACTTTCCAGCGGCTTCGTGAATCACTGTCATAAGTCCCTCCAGTCCTTGCGCAAAGTATAGCCACGGAGCGAGGAACGAGACATTTTTATCCTGGAGCAGCCTCGCAGATTTATCATGTAGCGGTGAACTCAACCAGCCGCAGAAAATTTTTGACTCTGCTCGGAGCGACCGGTCTCTCCGCAGCCATTCCATCGCCCGCCTTCGCTGCGCTCGCGCCGTCGCAGGAGCCCTTCACCTTCCTCTTCCTCACCGACGCTCATCTTCAGCCCGAGCTCAACGGCGTGATCGGCACGGACATGGCCTTCAAGAAGGGCCGCAACATCAAAGCGGACTTCGCCATCAACGGTGGCGACCACGTCTTCGATTCCCTTGCTGTTCCGACGAAGCGCGCCATCACCCTCTTCGACCTCTACGACAAGTCCGAACAGGACCTCGGCCTGAAGATGTATCACACCATTGGCAATCACGACGTCTGCGGCGTCTTTCCGGCCAGCGGTGTTTCAGAGGACGATCCGCTCTACGGCAAGAAGCTCTTTGAGCAACGCTTCGGGAAGACGTACTACTCCTTCGACCACAAGGGTCATCACTTCATCGTGCTCGACACGATCGGCATCACCTACGACCGCTCCTATGAGGGCCGCGTCGACGCCAAACAGCTCGAGTGGCTCGCCGCGGATCTCGCAAAACTCCCTGTCGGCACGCCGATCATCGTCACAGTCCACATCCCACTGGTCACCGCTTTTCTCGCCTATGTGCCGGAGCCGCCTTTGCCGCCGCCGCATAATGGGCTGAGCGTCGCGAACGCCAACCAGGTGCTCGATCTCTTCGCCGGACACAATGTCCTCGGCGTGTTGCAGGGACACACGCATGTGAACGAGACTGTGATCTGGAAGGGTGTGCCCTACATCACCAGCGGCGCGGTCTGCGGCAACTGGTGGCATGGCACGAGGCTCGGAACTCCGGAAGGCTTCACCGTCGTCACGGTTGCCAACGGGAAGATGACCACACGCTACGAGACGTCGGGCTTCAAGACCATCGCGCCGGAGAATACCTAGGCGGCAGAATCGCGCCCGCGGCTAGGTTTCGAGCCCATACGCCTTCAGCCGTTTCTCCATGACCTTCACCGCAACCGCGCTCTCGTCCACCAGGACGAAGCTGCGGCCATGCTTCGCGGCTGCCTCACCGGTGGTGCCGCTCCCGGCAAAAAAATCCAGTACGGTGTCGCCTGCGTTGGAGTGCACGCGCACGATTCGCTCGAGTATTCCCAGCGGCTTCTGCGTGGCATAACCGGTCTTCTCCTTGCCCGTGGGCGAGACGATCGTGTGCCACCACACGTCGGTCGGGGTCTTGCCGCGCGCGGCCTTCTCAGCGCCCACGAGTCCCGGCGCCATGTAGGGAATGCGGTCGCTCTCGTTCAGGTGAAAGGTGTAGCGCGCCGGGTCCTTCGTGTACCAGAGAATGTTGTCGTGCTTGGCCGGCCATTTTTTGGTTGCGCGAGCTCCATAGTCATAGGCCCAGATGATCTCGTTCTGAAAGCACTCGCGTCCGAAGATCTCGTCGAGCATCACCTTGCAGTAGTGGACCTCGCGGTAGTCGATGTGGAAGAACAGCGATCCCGCGGGTGAGAGTATTCGGTGCGCCTCTATCAGACGCGGCCGCAGAAACCCGAGGAAGTCGTCGAACCGGTCGCCATAGCCCGAGCCGCCTGTCTGCTTCGCCAGCACCTCGGTGCGGTATCGCCGTCCGCCGAAGCCGACACGGTCGCCAGCCTCATCGCGGATTGTCTTCATCTGCGTCCGGCTCTGCCGTTTGCCTGTATTGAAGGGAGGATCGACGTAAATCAGCTCGATCGAGCCAGTTTTCATCTCTTGCAATACCTTCAGGTTGTCCCCCAGCACGATCCGGTTCATTCCTACCTCTCCCGCACCTAACACTAACGTACCCTTGGTCTCGGCGGCTTCACCGTGTATTGTTTTCTTCGGACTGTTGAACGCCCAGTAATGTCTGCGAACCACCTTATCTACGCCATGCTCACCCACCGCGGCCGCGTCCGCCATGGCAATGAGGACACCTGCGCCGCCTCACCCGAGGCTGGCGCCTACGTCGTCTGCGACGGCATGGGCGGAGCCGCCGCCGGCGAGATCGCGAGCAATCTTGCAGCCGATACCTTCCTCGCACATCTCGCGCCTCCCGCTCGCGGCACGGCTCCCGACAAGCCTGAGATCCGGCTGAACGCTGCAATCCGTGCGGCGAACCAGGCCGTCTACCAGCAGTCGCGGCATTCGCCTAAGCTGGCGGGGATGGGAACGACGCTGGTCGGCCTGCTACACGCGCCAATCGTCAACGGCACGGGCAGGCGCCGCACTCCGTCCGATCACACCAACTCGCGGCTCACCGATCCGCCTACGCTTTGGCTCGGCCATGTTGGCGACAGCCGCTGCTACCGCCGACGCCGCGGCAAACTCGAACAACTCACCCACGACCACTCGCTCGTCGAAGAGCAGCTTCGCGCCGGCCAGATCACCGCTGATCAGGCGGCGCGGTCGCCTATGCGCAATCTCATCACGCGGGCCATCGGCTCGCAGGCCACGGTCGATCCGGAGATTCAGAGCCATCGTCCGCAGCCGAACGATGTCTACCTCCTCGCCTCCGACGGTCTCACCCACGAGATCGGCGACGAAGAGATCTCCGAGATACTCGCTGCCATCCCCAAGCCGCCCACGAAGGCCACCCTGACAACTGCGTGCGAGGCGCTGATCACCGCGGCCAATCGCAACGGCGGCAATGACAACATCACCGTCCTGCTGGTCGCCGTTACACCGGACCTCGCTCCTGCCTGAGGCGACGGGTTTCGGCAACTGCTACACTGCAAAGTCGTCTAAAGAAAACTTATGCCTGACACGAAAACGATTGCAGTCCTGGGCGCCGGGACCATGGGGAATGGTATTGCGCACGTCTGTGCCCGCAGCGGCTTCAACGTGCTGCTCTTCGACGTCGATCAGAAGGCCCTGTATCGCGGTCTCGACACCATTCGCATCAACATCGCCCGCGAAGTAGCAAAGGAAAAGCTGACGCAGCAGCAGGCTGACGATGCCCGCTCCCGAATTACCCTCACCACGAACCTCAAAGATCTCGCACCAGCCGCGCTCGCCATCGAGGCCGCTACCGAACGCTTCGAGATCAAGGCTGAGATCTTTCGCGACCTCGACCGCATTCTGCCTACAGAGGCGATCCTCGCGACCAACACCAGTTCGATCTCGATCACCAGGATCGCGGGCGTGACGAAACGTCCTGAGCAGGTGATCGGGATGCACTTCTTCAACCCGGTTCCGGTGATGAAGCTGGTCGAGGTCATTCGCGGCCTGCAGACCTCGCAAGCGACGTTCGACACGGTCCATTCGCTCTCGCAGCAGCTTGGCAAGAGCCCGGTCGAGGTCAACGACGCGGCTGGGTTCGTCTCGAACCGTGTGCTAATGCCGCTGATCAATGAGGCCATCTACTCAGTGATGGAGGGTGTCGCAACGGCTGAGGCGGTCGATCAGGTCTTTGTGCTCGGCATGTCGCATCCCATGGGGCCGCTGACGCTCGCGGACTTTATCGGCCTGGATGTCTGCGCCGACATCATGCGCGTCCTTGCCGATGGCCTGGGCAACCCCAAATACAACCCCTGCCCACTGCTGGTCCGTATGGTCGATGCCGGCTGGCTTGGGCGAAAATCGGGCCGAGGCTTCTACACCTACCCCCCAAAGTGAAACAGTTCATGTGGCCCCGCGGAGATTCCTATGTTCCAAGGTTCGGTTTTGCAGGTTGGCGGTAGACTTTTTGCGATTTTGTTCAGTCTTATTTTTGTCATCAACGGATTTTTTATGCTTGTCTCTCCTCGTGCATATTTCAAATTGCCCAGCTGGCTCGCTCCCAAGGGCGCTAATATTACCGAAAAAAAATATGGAAGCGGCTGGGGGGCCGTAGAGCTTCGGATTTGCGGAGCAGCTTTCTTGGAACTACTGCCTGGGTTCTTTACGACTCGTTCCTGAGAACTAGATGAGGGTCGGTAATCGCAGAGAAATGGATTCCCAGGATCGCCGGACCAATCGAACATACCGTAGCATCGAATGGAACAGGAGACACAATGTCACAGGAGCTTTACTTCGAAGATTTTTACGTTGGTCAGCGGTTCCACTCGCTCGGCCAGGCCAAGGTGACTGCGGAAGAGATCAAGGAGTTCGGACAGAAGTACGATCCTCAGCCCTTCCATCTAGACGAGGCCGCCGGCGAAAACTCCTTCTTCAAGGGCCTCGCCGCCTCTGGCTGGCTCACCGCCGCCATCGTCATGCGCCTTCGCGTGCAGTCAATCACCGTTGCTGGCGGCATGATCGGCGCGGGCGTTGAAGAGATGCGCTGGACCCTCCCTGTTCGACCTGGCGATTCCATTCGCAGCGAGATCGAGGTCGTCGGCGTCCGCCAATCCAACTCGCGCAAGGAGTATGGCGTCGTCCGCACCCGCAGCCTCGCTTTCAACCAGCGCAACGAGGTCGTCATGCGCTCGACCGTCAACTTCCTCGCGCCTCTCAGGCACCCGGTCCTGGCCTGAAGCTGACCGGCGACTGCAACCAGACGGAGCCAATGTGACCGATACCGAGCTCTCGTTGCTGAAAGCGAGCATCGACCAGGTCGTCGATCTCGAAACTACGGCGGGCGAACGCCACCTCGCCCAGATCCTCTTCGTCTTCGAGGAAGGTGACACTCCGAACGTCTTCTACCTGAAGGTCGCGCCCGGACCTGACGGCCAGTTCGTGCAGCAGGAGAGCTGCGGTCGCTCCCTGCTCCTCTCCGAGATCGCCGCAGTTCGTCCGCTCGAGACATAATCCACGGCTTGCCTGAACCAACTTAGTTACCCTGCCTACATACCCACAACCGATCGGCGTATTCTTTCCCAATGATGCGTATGACAGTGCTCGCCTCCGGTTCCAAAGGCAACAGCACCGTCATCTCCAGCTCCCGCACCCGCGTTCTGGTTGACGCTGGCCTCTCCTGCCGTGAACTCCTCAGGCGCATGTCGATCGCAGGGGAAGATCCTTCGCAGCTCAACGCCATCCTCATCACCCACGAGCACCAGGACCACATCGCCGGCCTCTCGGTCCTTGCCCGTCGCCTCAACATTCCCGTCTTCTTCACCGAACCCACCCACCGCGCGTGGGTTCGCATGCTTACTCCGCGTACGACCATGACCTACGCCAAGTGGCTCGATCATGTGCAGCGCGAAAAAGAAGCGCGTGCTGCTGCTGTCGCCGCGAAAGCTCCGCACAGCGACCTCGCTGTCCAGCTTGCCGAGGAGTCTCAGGTCATCGCCGGCATCGCCGCCCAAACCGCTCTGAATCGCTCCGACGACAGCAGCGCCACGCTGGAGCTGCCCGTCGATCCCGACGAAGAAGAGCTGTGCACCTCCGAATCTCAGCCAGCCTCCGCGCAAAAGCCCGACCCCACCCAGCTTCCTGCCGTGGAGTACTTCCACGCCGGCACTCAGTTCTCCATCGGCGACATCTACATCACGCCTTTCACCATCCCCCACGATGCAGCGGACCCCTGTGGCTTCGTCTTTGAGTCCGAGGGCATCCGCATGGCGCTCGCGACCGACCTCGGCTACATGCCACCCAATGTGAAGGCTGCGTTAAAGCGGATTGACGTCCTCCTGCTCGAATCCAACCACGACCTTGAGATGCTTCGCGACGGCCCATACCCCTGGAGCGTCAAGCAGCGCGTCCTCTCCCGCGTGGGCCATCTATCGAACCACGCCACGGCCGAGTTCCTCCAGAAGGACTACGACGGGGGCGCAGCCTGGATCGTCCTTGGCCATCTCTCCGAGTCCAACAACGTCCCCGAACTCGCCCGCCTCTCCGCCGAACAGGCATTAGGTAACCATCCGACCCTTTTAGGTAACCGCATTCTTTTGGCCGACCAGGCAGCTCCTCTCGATCCCATCACCCTGTAACTCCAGCTATTGCAGTGGGCTACGAGGCTTCAAATACTTCCTCCTCGAAAATGCGATTTTCCGCCGATTAAAATGGTTACTAATCGATGAATCGTTTCTTTTATTCCTGCTATCAAACAGCGTAAGATGGTGTCTATAAACCTATGAAAAAACCCGCGTTAGCATTTCCAGCGAACCGCAGGACGCACGGCACCTCCTGCACCGATCAGGTGGTAGGAGACATCCTCTCAGGATGGCGTTACGACATATCCGGCCTCTCCCCAGCCATGCGCACTGACTACGACCAGCATCTCTCCGAATGCAGCCATTGCCGCCGCCGCCAGCAAATCGCCCGCACCATCGATGTCCTGCTCATCAGCGTCAGCACTCTTTCCATCGCTGCCTTCCTTCTTGCCACCTACGTGATTCATCGAGTTGAGCTCGTCACCCACATCTTTACCATGCACCTTCAGCTGGGCCCGGCCCATGGCTTCGCTATCTCGCTCGAAGCGGTCGCGATTGCGGGTCTCATCTTTTCGACGCTGCTCTGGATTCTGGTTGCCATCGCTACGCCACTCCCGGGTTTCCTCGGCGGCATCGTGCAGGAGCGCCTTCCCGCAGACCTGCGCGAGCGCTTCAGCAAAAACGCAGCCTGACGCCAGGGACTTCCCTTAGCCTCTAAGACAGTCCAGGACAGTCCAGCATCACCTCCGTGATGTGTACTCCCTCTCTGTCATTTGTCATTCACCTCTCTTCGCGATAGCGTAGAAGCATCCCATGGCCTCCTTCTCCCCAACCCCTGGCGAAGTCATTCCGCCGCACTCTGGCGCTGCTCCGCCACCGATGCCGGACTACGAGCGCGAGGTCTCGCGTCCCAACTCCCGCGAACGCGGCTGGAACATTCTCGCCACCCCCGGGACCTACATCCTGCTCGCCATCAACGTCGCCGTCTTCGGATGGATGACCCTTCACGGCGTCTCCGCGAAGGACCCCACGACCGCCCAGCTCGTCCACTACGGAGCTACCAACGCTTACCTCATCCTGGGGGGCGAATGGTGGCGTCTGCTCACGGCGACCTTCGTCCATGTCGGTCTGCTGCACATCGCCACCAACATGTGGTGCCTCTGGAACCTCGGTCTGCTTGGCGAGCCTCTACTCGGCCCAGTCGGACTGATCGTCGTGTATCTGATTACAGGCGTCGCTGGCAATCTGCTCAGCCTGTGCTTCAACGTGATCGGCCACGACGGCACTTCGGTGGGCGCAGGAGCCTCAGGTGCGGTCTTCGGCATTGCTGGCATCCTGATCGTCCTGCTCTCCAACAAGAAGCTTCCCATTCCGGCCTTCGAACTCAATCGCCTCCGCCGCTCCGTTATCCAGTTCGCCGTGCTGAATCTGGTGATCGGGCTCGGCACTATCTTTACCAACATTGTCCGCATCGACAACTTCGCCCACGCCGGTGGCTTCCTCAGCGGCCTTGCCCTGGGTGTGCCGCTGGTTCCACGCATGACCTCCGGCCGCACGCGCTATCTGCAGCGCCAGAAGATAACCTTTGCGGGCGCGGCCTTCCTGCTGTTCCTCTTCGCGTACTTCATTACCAAACTCAGATAGCGCTCTGCGCGCGGAGTCCTCAACCCACACCGCACTGGCCGCCGGTTAACTAGTACAAGTAGCAGGCCGCATCATCCGCTACTACTAATGCCAGTTCCCCATCACTCGATGGGCGGGTAGTCTTAGGCAACCAACAATCTTCTTCAATTGCCTGGAGACACCCAACATGACCGTCAAGACCTCGAACCTCGTCGTCTCAGCGTTGCTCGGCGTTCTCGCAACAACATTTCTCGCGGGCTGCGAGAAAAAGAATGATGCAGTCTCGCAGGCTGAAAAAACCGACAAAATCAACGGCGTTGCCGTCCCGGGAATGGAGGAGACGAAGCAGATTGCGCAGGAGGGTTTCGTCTACGGCCTTCCTATCGTGATGTACTACACCTCGGCGTACGAGTTGTTCGTGGATCCAACTTCGTCGCAATTTAAAGCACCCATCGGTACACTGACCAATGAAGCGCGGGTCTTCACTTACAAAGACACGGCGGTCATTACGCCTAACAGCGATACACCGTACTCCTTGATGGAGGTCGATCTGCGAGCGGAACCGACAGTTATATCCGTTCCCGCAGTCCCGAAGCCGCGTTACTACTCAGTGCAGTTGACTGATGCGAATACCTTCAACTACGGGTATATCGGCAGCCGAGCCACTGGTACCGCACCGGGCGACTACATGGTCGTTGGCCCCGATTGGAAGGGTGAGACGCCTCCGCACATCAAGCAGGTCTTCCATTCAACTACGCCATTCTCGGCGATAATCTTTCGCACCCAGCTCTTCAATGCGGCGGACATGCCGAATGTGGTGAAGATCCAGGCTGGTTATAAAGTGCGGCCTCTTTCGGCCTTTCTAAAGCAACCCGCACCACCCGCGCCGCCTACGATCAACTACATGAAGGCCAACGCTCAGATTGCGAAGGCAGAGTTCTGGCAGGTGCTTGATTATGCGCTGCAGTATGTTCCGTCAAGTCCGGAAGAGGCGGGGATTCGAGCGAAACTGGCGAGCATCGGCATTGGCGCAGGCAAGCAGTTTGACATGAAAGATCTCTCGCTCGAGCACAAAGCCGCAATCGTCCTGGGGATGAAGGCCGGTGACGATCAGGTCGACAAGTACATCACCAGCGGCGGCGTGGTGATCAATGGCTGGAACATAGGCTCCTTCTTCGGTGACCGCGCCTTCTACAACGGCGATTGGCTCAAGCGTGCAGCCGCGGCCAAGGGCGGCATCTTTGGCAACGACGCCATCGAGGCGATGTATCCGTTGACGCGAGTGCTGCCAAATGGAGAGGCTTTGGACGGCAGCAAGCATAACTACACACTCACCTTTGCCAAAGGTAGTTTGCCGCCGGTGAATGCTTTCTGGTCAGTAACGATGTATGACGGGAAGACCCAATTTCTGATTGAGAATCCGATCAATCGGTATCTCATCAACTCTCCGATGTTGCCGGGAATGAAGACAAATCCCGACGGCTCGCTGACCTTGTATATCCAGAAAGACTCGCCCGGCAAGGATAAGGAGCCCAACTGGCTTCCTGCGCCTAATGGGACCATCTACCTTGCAATGCGGCTGTACTGGCCGAAGGAGACTCCGCCTTCCATCCTGCCGGCCGGTAAAGGTACTTGGCAGCCCCCGGCGATTGTCGTCGCCCCATAGCCTCCGGCGAAGCAATTCCTTGCGCTAGTGCAGACTTAATGCGAACCCGGTAGAGAACTGCAGCGAATTCTTCTGATACCCAACCTGCGGATTGTTCAGGAAGTTGTCGATGATGGACACCGAGAAGCCGAGCTTCTTGTAAACCGGCATCCTCACCGAGCTGGTTCCCGTAGCGGAGAAGGCGCTGGCGTTGTTCCACGCGATGTTGGCCAACATCTTTTCGTTGAACTGGACCTTCCCCCATTTTTGCTCGAACGCCTCCGTGATCGACGAGCCGATCAACTGGAGATTAAGCTCCGACACATTGGCAGTCGCGTTGAACTTCTGTCCTTCATAGTGCAGATCCGCCGTGACGTCGAACTCACGGGTGGGCTTCTTCACCAGGGTCGCGCCGATGCCCGCGCCGTAGATCTGCTGCAGAACCAGGCCCTGAGAGAAGTCGTGGTCGAACGAGGTGACCTGCAGATAGTAGCCTCGCCGGCTGAAGTATTCATCGCGCTCCGCACCTACGTGGTAGACATTCGTAATCGTGTCGGGTTGGCCTATCTGGCTCGTCTGTCCGGCACTTAAATTGAAGTCGACTGTGGTTCGGAGCTTGGGATCCAGCCAACTGACCGTCGGAACGGAACGCCGAAGCGCCGTGCTCACCACAAGCAGGTAGCTCTTCTGGGTCGAAAGGATCATCGTGGAACCCGTATCAATGTGGCCGTCCCAACCGGATTTGAAGCCGATCTTCCTGTGGATCTCGCTCTGATACGACGCGTCGTCGACGATGTATCCGATCTTCGAGGATGGGATCTCCTTTGCCGAAGCCACCTGTTTGCTGGAAGCGTCTTCCTTCTCTTCAGTCTTCGACTTTGGTGCAGCCCTCTCCGGTTTTGGAGGTACAGTTGGCGAAACCACGATATTCTTCTCGTCAATCTTGATCCCACCCTGGGGTATCGTCGCGCTGTCTCTGGTATCTTTCACATCTTTCGGAATTACTGCGAACTCTCGACTCGACTTCAACTCCTTAATGTTGTTCCACGCCACGATCACATCGCCCGCCAGTTCGCTCTTGAATTTGATCTCCTCGCCGGTGGAGTTCAGCAGCTGTCCCGTCAGCCTGTCGCCGTTTTTCAGGATCAGCTCTTCCTTAATCTCCGGCTCCTTCTTTGCTTCAGGCTTCACAGGCTTCTTGGCGGCCTGCGCGAGTCCGGACAGAGTCGTGACGAGCACAATCGAGAGAGTCGCAGCAGATCGCTGCGTGCGGCCAAAGATAGGAAGGCGGCCTTCAGAGAGCCGCGCAGCGATGGGCATGGAGGTTTCCTCGCAGACTTGCGAATGAGCGTGAGATTGAAGAAATGTAACAGAGGCGTGCGAACAATCAGGCTACAAGAGGCTTCAGAGTTAACTGGCCAATGGCCCACACAAGTTTTTTTTGCTGTTTTCTGCCCAAAAAGCGCATGTCAAGCCCCAACCCCTCCTAACACATTCCGAATCAGACACATCCGCGTGGCGTATTAGTTAGGTCCGACCTGCTAAACTGGATATATAGATCGAGAAAAGCCCCGGATCACCCGGGGCTTTCGTATTAAAACGCGAGATTTGACCCGTAACTCTAATGATTGGACTATTTTGGACGTAAGTCCAATGATTGCACTATTTTAGCGCGAGTAATGCGCTCTATCTTGCTGTAAAAATTGGACTTACGCGCGGGCAAGGGGGGTATCCTTCCTAGGTCAGCGTCGTCTGGGCAAACTTGCGCACCATCGCAAGCAGCAGACGGCGATCACTGTCGGACAGGTGGGCGGAGTATCGCTGCACCTGCGTCAGGAAACGGATCTCCTCCTCGCCCAGGTTCAGCCCGGACATCTCCTTGCCGATCACCTCCTCGGCAAAGAACTCCGAGAGCTGTAGGTCGAGCGCTCGCGCAATCTTTTGCAGCGTCTCGAGCGATGGCACCGTGTGCCCGTTCTCCACGCGCGAAAGATAGCATCGCAGGAGGCCCGTGCGCTTCTCGATGTCGCCCTGCGACATGCCCTTCTGCAACCGGTATCCGCGAATCGTCGTTCCAATATTCATCGAAATTGAGACGGCGTCTACCGCGCCGCTCGCCATATCAACAGGGATAGTTTGCATGTCAGCCATTAGCCACAAAGTAAACACACCGAACGACTTGGTCAATGACTATCTTGGGTGACTCTTCGATTCCCGTACCTGCCCAGGTTCATCCAGAGCCAGTTACCTGTTGAAACCTGAAGCCTTACTTGAACCCGTCCCCCTTTGGGAATCGCCAGCAACATTACTAAAGGAGTTACTAAATCCGCCAAACTGCAATTGTTTGCCTTCAGCCAACCCACCGATAGACGCTGCAAAGGTCATCCGCCGAAGCCACATGATCCACCGCAGCATCCTCCTCCGACATGGCCACGGTGCCCGTCCAGAGCAACTTGAAGCCTCGATGGGCATCAAGCAACTCACCAGACTCCGGATTGAAGTACACCAGATCGAGCATCCGCGGCCGCGCAGCGAAGTCGGCTTCGATACGCTCAATCAACTGCCTGACCACAGGAGCAGCAAACGGATTGAATAGATACAACAGGCAGTGCCCCTCGGGAAACACAAACTCGGTCGCCTCCTGACAGACGATACGCACCGGACAAACCGCTCGCCCCGCCTCCGTCCACAGCGCGAGATTTTTCTCACCAATCCTCGCTAGTGCAGCGTTTAGCTCAACCCCAATTACTTCTTGAAAGCGAAGCTCTGAGGCCATCATCACCGCTCGTCCCTTCCCGCATCCCAGATCAACGAAGCTGTACTCTTCGATCGCAACATGACTCTCGTCCGCGATCCAGGCGTCGACTACGGTACGAAATCGCGACGGAGCCATCCCGTAGTACGCGGTGTTGAACACATCATTCCTGTGCCCCGAACGCAGCTCTCCTCCGCCGATCAGCCCGCTCGTGTCCACTCCGTAGCGCTCGTCGAAGGGATGTCGCAGCGGTTTGGCTTCATCGATGCTTTGTCGACGCGCTCGACGCAGCGCAAACCGCAAAGTTCCACCCAGGCCACGGTGTGCCATCGACCATCGCAGCTTCGACCACGCTATACCCAGCTTAGGCATCAAGTCCTAATCTACGACGTGGCACCATCGAGCGAAAGACCCCGATCAGTGTGCCCTCAACGCAACTGCCACTTCACGGCCGGACTCATCAGCGTCTGCAGAAGAAAATTCCTTTCGGGATGTAGCCACTTAGCAGATCTGCGCAATAGAAAAACAAACAGCGACCGATTCATCACGACAATATCCATCGCCTGTTCAGAGAGAAAGGAATGACGCATTGTGTGCGGCGTTCCGCCCTCAAAGAACAGTCTGTCCGTGCCAATTGTGATCTCATGCTCGATCAGATAGGAGCGAATCACGGTTCCCACCGAATACTTTGCCAATCCCTCGCGGTTCATCTGCCAGTCAATCTCGGTCACGCCGTGATGTCTTCGGCCTCCCAGCAAGCTGATCCACTGTCCACCTGTCCGTCTCAGTCCGACGCAAAAAAATCCATCCATCGATTTCAGCGTCTGGTAGCGGCGTTCGAGAACCGATTGGAGGACAGGATGTGTCGAAGCCTGGTTCAGCTCGATAAGTTGTGCCATAGTGAGCACGTTCTTCACATCGTTCGTAAAGCTGCACTCAAGCTCGGCTTCGGCCTTCCGGCGGTGATACCTCAAATTCCGGCGGGTATGCTTCCCCATCCCAGCCAATGTCGCGTCCAGAGTTTCCTTCAGAGCGAGAGTTGCACCGACCTCACGGGTTTGGGTCGTCCACCAACGCTTTCTCTCTCCGACCATCTCCTTTTCGAAGCAGAAATGACAGCTCTCCGCAGAACCCGGTTCTAAACTTAGAAGCACCACTTGAGCGCCGCGCTCCATAAGGTACCGGCAGACTGCCGCAGACACCTGCCTTCGCAGCGCTGCCGGGGCAATCACCGTGCGGTTTCCGTTGAAATCGCTTGTCGTAAAGATACTGGATCGAAACCCGAAGACTTTATATTCGTACACCAATACGGCACCCCTTAGGTCTTCGACGCGCATCTCCGACACGTCGACATCCGACCGCGAGGCCATCAACACAAGATACGGAGTTTTTTTGAGGTTCTCCGTTGCGGTGAGGAAGTACTCCAAGTAGTCCATCGCTCCGGCCTGTCCGCAGAGCGCAGATAGATTTGTCAGGACCGTCCGCAGGCGCAGGATCTCCACTCTTCCGCGCAACACAACGAAGTGCGGGGAGCTGGCAACGCCATTGAAGGATGTAGCTTCTCTACCGACCGACAGCATGATTCGTCTCGGATCAATAAGTTGAGTTTTAAAGTAATCAGTTGAGGCGCGATAGGGTCACCTCAGCTGGCGATTTCACTGACTCTTCGGTCAGCTTGATTCAAAAAGGCCGGGGCTTCCTTAAGAACGTGTGGACACGTCTTCCTGAAAAGATTAAGTGCGAGTCGTCAATTCGATTTTCTTAGGGCAACACCAATTCAAACTAGACTGGGCCCAACTTCATCCTTACCCTTGTTGCTTTGCGAAGGCCACCCATGGGGCGCTGACGGGTTCAGAAGATCGACCTTGTGGTACGTCTGCGAATCCTATAACGAGACGCCGCTTGTAGCAAGGGAACTGACGTAACCTTGCTAAATGCGACTAGCAGTAACTTATCGTTGGCAGGGCGTTATCCCATAAACATCCCGCCATTTACATCCAGCGTGTGACCGGTGATGTAGCTGGCTTCCTCGGAGGCGAGAAACGCCACGGCATGGGCGACCTCGGCATCGGTTCCAACGCGTCCGAGCGGGATGTACAGAGCGTTTGCGGCCTTCTGCTCGTCGGTCAATACCGACGTCATCGCCGTTTCGATAAATCCCGGAGCTACGGCATTTACCGTAATTGACCGGCTCGCCAGTTCACGCGCGAGCGATTTCGTCAGTCCAATGAGCCCGGCTTTCGATGCCGCGTAGTTCGCTTGCCCTGCCTGCCCGGTTTCGCCGACGACCGAGGTGATGTTGATGATCCGTCCCCAGCGGCCCTTCACCATCTGAGACATCACAGCCTGGGTCATCAGAAATGCTCCGGTCAGGTTCGTTGTGAGGACGTCGTCCCAGTCCTTGCGTTTCATCCGCAGGGCCAATATGTCCCGGGTAATTCCGGCGTTGTTGACTAGGATATTCACTGCACCGAAGTGCGCGATTGCCGCTTTGGCGCAGTCTTTGATCGATTCTTCGCTTGAGACGTCCAGTGAAAACGGATGGGCATTTCCGCCAATAGCAGCGATCTCTGCGGCGACCTCGGCGAGCTTGTCCATGTTGCGAGCGGCCAGCGCGAGAGATGCTCCAGCCCGAGCCAGTTCGAGCGCACATGCGCGGCCAATCCCCTGCGAAGCTCCTGTAACCAATGCGATACGACCAGCGAGAATGCTCATGGACCTCCGTAATAACAATGCATTCGAATTATACGAAGCGTGAGGGCAAAACATCCTCAACGGCATAACGTATCCTGAAGTTCCATGTCAGAGAACGAAAGAAAACCCACCGAAACCGACGTCTATGCGATTCATGGGGCAGACCCTGAAGTGCTGGCTTATGCGATGGCAAAGTACTCCCGCTCATCGCTCACCTTGAAGGAGTCGCTTGCGGAGATCAGCGCTCAGCGAGCCGAACAGTTCCTGAACACCTTTTACTTTCAATACGGCCATCGTTCTATTGCCGACCTGGCTCATATTCCCTTCGCCATCGAACGGCTCAGCCTGTTGGCTGCGATTGAACTGGTGGACGAACAGCGATGGGACGGTCAGGAGAGGTCGACGCGTTACCAGAACTTCCGCCGGTCGGGCTGGTACACGCCCGATTTCGGTTCGGAGACGCCGACCTTTACTGCTGCGGTGGAATCTCTTTTCACAGCTTATGACCGTATCGGCGCCGAGATGCTGGAGGCTCTGAAGGCCGCGATTCCGCAGCCAGAATCCATGAAGCCCGAGGCTTACGAGCGCACACTCAAGGCCCGCGCCTTTGATGTGGCGCGCTATCTGCTTCCGCTGGCGACCAACACTTCGTTGGGACAGATCGTGAATGCCCGCACCCTTGAGACGCAGGTGTCGCGCCTACTGACCAGCCCCTTCGCGGAAGTGCGCCAGTTGGGCGAAAAGCTTCGTATTGCGGCAACTGAGCCCGCGTGGAACGTGCAACACAGCGCTTCCCGGGTCTTGTGCGATGAGATCGGCTCAGTTGATTCAACCTGCGGGGAACGTGCAGCCGAAGCTTTTCTTCGCCCTGTAAAAACCGCTCCAACGCTGGTGAAATACGCCACGCCTAATGACTATCTGCGCCAGTCGCGGAATGAATTGACTGTGGCCGCAAGCGAACTGATGGACGGTCAGCCTATCGAGCCGTCACCGGTCGTTGATCTTCTGGATGACGTGGAGTCGCTTGAGGTAGAGCTAGCAACGTCGCTTCTGTATCCGCACTGTCACTATTCGTACCGCCAACTGCGCCACCATGTAGCGGCACTGAACGCCGCCCAGCGGTCCGAGCTAATCGCATTAGGTACGAAGCATCGTGGCCGTCACGACGAACTTCTACGGGCCTTTAGTGCAGGGCATAACCTTCGTTTCGACATTCTGATGGACATCGGGGGGTTCCGCGACATGCATCGTCACCGCCGATGTATTCAGTTACTGCAACCCTACACCGACGTCCACGGTTACGACGAGCCGATATGCCCGGGCCAGCCGACACTGGCTGAAGCAGGTCTCGAAACCTCTTTCGGCGACGCGATGAAGGATGCCTATGCCGTCTATCGTCGACTTTGCGAGAGTGGTGTTCCCGAGGCGGCTGAATCGGCTAACTATTGTTTACCTTTGGCGACCCGCTGCCGCTCCATGTTCAAGATGGATTTTGCCGAGGCCCTATACATTTCAGAATTACGCTCGGGCGTGGCTGGCCATTTCAGCTACCGCCGGGTCGCGTGGGAGATGTATCAGGCGGTCGCAAAGAAACACCCGTCCCTGGCAAGTTACTTCAGAATTGACGATGTGAACGAGCCGGTGGATCTACTTAGGCGATAGGTGTATTCGCTTTTTATTTGCTTTTCCCGTTTTGGATGCTAGAATCCGCATTGAAGTTTAACCCACCTCTTTTTACCCACACAAGGAGAGATATAACGTGGCAGATGACCGTAGCAAGGCAATAGAACTGGCTCTTTCCGGGCTGGAAAAGCAGTTTGGCAAGGGTTCGATTATGCGACTCGGGTCGAAGGACGTTGTGCCGATTTCGGTCATTTCCACGGGTTCCATCTCGTTCGATGCGGCACTAGGCGTAGGTGGGGTTCCACGCGGGCGCGTCATCGAGATCTTCGGCCCCGAGTCTTCAGGTAAGACGACGATTACCCTGCAAATCATTGCAGAGGCGCAAAAGGCTGGGGGTCTTGCGGCCTTTGTGGATGCCGAGCATGCCCTCGATCCTGCGTATGCGGCCAAACTCGGCGTAGACATCGATAATCTGCTGGTTAGCCAGCCAGATTACGGAGAGCAAGCGCTTGAGATTGTCGAGGCGCTGGTCCGCTCGAACGCCATTGACGTATTGGTGGTGGACTCGGTGGCAGCGTTGGTGCCAAAGGCCGAACTCGATGGTGAGATGGGCGATTCGCACATGGGGCTACAGGCGAGGCTGATGAGCCAGGCGCTGCGAAAACTGACGGGAACGGTTTCGAAGTCGCGCACCTGCCTTATCTTCATCAACCAGATTCGCGAGAAGATTGGCGTAATGTTCGGCAACCCTGAGACGACCACCGGCGGGAAAGCGTTGAAGTTCTACTCCTCGGTCCGTATCGACATTCGTCGGATCGGCGCGGTGAAGGACGGCGACGCGGTCGTGGGTTCACGCACGAAGGTAAAGATCGTCAAGAACAAGGTGGCCGCTCCATTCCGCGACGCCGAGTTCGACATTCTCTACGGCGAGGGCATCTCGCGCGAGGGCGATGTTCTCGATCTGGCGGTACTGCACAACATAGTGGACAAGAGCGGTGCCTGGTACAGCTACCAGGGCGAGCGCATCGGACAAGGTCGTGAGAACGTCCGTGCCTTCCTGAAGGAGAACAAGGACGTCTTTGCCCGGGTGGATGGGGAGCTGCGAAAGAAGCTTGGGATCGCTGGCGTAGCGTCGGCTGACGTCCCACCGGTTCCGGCTGAGGGCCCTGCACAGGCGAAGGAAGTTGTGCGAGGCAAAAAGTAGATCGGAAGTGAGGAACTAGAATTTGCGAAAGCGCCGGCTGATGAAGTCGGCGCTTTGTTTTTCAATTACGGGATGAAGGGTTGTCCGAGTGCGATAACGACTCGGCCTGCGGTTGCATTCAGGACCTCGATGAAAGCGACCAGAAGGGCATCGATTCCGGTCAAAAGACCCAGGTATCCGCCGATCTTGCCGCAGTTCGAGGTGCCTATGAAATAACCGAAGTCGCCTGCTGCGAGAAAGAAGAAGGTGATCCAGAGAAGCAAAAAGATGCTCCAGACGGCTTTGTTCAAGCGGAAGGTCACGATCCAGAGCAAGAAGGTAAACACTCCCCACATAAGCAGCGTGACAGCGACGGCCGAGGCGGGTGGGGTTTGCAGCCAGCCAGCTCCGACCGTCCACTTCATGAAGGCAAACCACCACCAGAAGAGACCGTACGAGGTAAAAGCCACCATGCCGAAGGTGTTCCCCGTCTTGAATTCAAGCGCACCCGCGATGAGTTGAGCGACTCCCCCATAAGTAAAGGCCAGAGGGACCACGGAGGCGACAGCGCTCGGCGGCAAGATGCCAGCGTTGACGCAGCTGAGGACGACGGTGGTCAGGCCAAAGCCTGCCAATCCGAGTGGGCCGGGGTTAGCAGCTTTGAAGACGGGCGGGGGCAGAACGGTCTCATTTCCCATCGTGATGGATTGCTCCTGTTCGAATGTGTCTGATGCGCCCCCATCTTACTGACCCGTCGTCAGAATCGATATGGAAAACGAACATTTTCACGAAAGTCCAATGCTGTGGTCCGGAAATGAGGGGGCAGCAAGAAAATGGGCACCAGATCTAACTCTGGTGCCGATGAATTTTTCCCGTCCGGTGAGCTACATCTCCTCAGCGCCGCCGGGGCCGCCTGGAGCACCTGGGCTTGGTGGTCCCCCGGGTGCGCCGGGCGACCCTGGCATGTCACCTCGTCTCATCCGGGTCCGGCGATTGTCCCGTTCTTCGGTCTGAAGTTTGGTCCACTGGTCGGGTGTGAGTACATTGCGGATACCGAGAAGCATCTTGGCGTTCGCCTTCTCGAGCTCGGCGCGTGCCTGGGCCGTGTGGTCGATCTGTGCCAGAACCTTGTTCGTGTCGGGTGGGTTAGCGGCCAGCATCGGTTCCATCAACAGTTCTTGTTTTTCGACATTGGCGCGCAGGTCAATAAGCTGGAGACGGCTCTGCTGGAGAATGTCGTCCATACGCTTCTGTTGGTCGGGAGTCAGGGTCAGCTTCTGGATGAGATCGGGATTGTGCCACCACATGCCAGGCGGTCCGATGCGAAGGCCAGTGCGCATGCCCTCGCCCCACCCGCCGCGTCCCTGTTCCATCTTTCCGGCGTGCGGTCCGGCTCCCATGGGCGGGGGACCGCCATCAGGTTGTTGGGCGATGATGGAAGCCCCTGAGAGAGCTGCAAAGAAGAAAAGTGAGAGTACAGATTTCAGTCGCATTTTAGTTGGTCCTTTGATCTGAGCTGGATGTCGTCGAGATCGTTCCGGCGGTAGGGTCGGCGAGTGGCGCCATTGGGGATGGAACGTCGGCCGAGAGCTTCTGATCGATGTCTGTGAGGAGAGCCTCGTCTGATTCGTTCGTTTGCGAAGGCGCGGAAGTCGTCGTTGCGGTCGCCAAAGAGGCTGGGTGTTGTTTGTGCATGCTGAGCGGGAACAAAGCGGCGACAAATATGACTGCCGCGGCTGTCCAATAAAGAGGTTGCGAAAGATAACTGTGTGGAGGCGTAATTGACGACCGATGCGCGTAACTTTGGGCAAACTCTTGTCGCGCATAGGAAATCGACGCGTTGCGAAAGTGGGAGAGCGAATCGCGCAGACTTCGTAGCTCCGCAGAGCAAACCGGGCACGCCTGCAGGTGCGCCTGCACGACATCGGACTTGCCCCAAGAGGAATTGCAGGATTCACCGTCAAGCGAGAGTGACGAGTCGGCGAGAATCAGATCGCAGAGTTGCTCGTGAGTGAGGTGGATAGTCATAGGGCGTCCTTATGAGTGGCGTTATGACGAGCCCGAATAGTGGCGAGGGCTCGGTAAAGATGGGTCTTGACCGTACTGATGGGCAGACCGGTGATATTGGCGATTTCAGATAGCTCAAGCTCCTCCATAAAGCGAAGAAGAAAAACACTTCGCTGCCGATCGGAGAGTTGTGCCACGCTCTCCCATACCAGCGCCATCTGTTCGCTGGCGATGAGGCGCGACTCGAGCGAGCTATCGCGATGTGGGACATGCGACGAGATATCGGATACATCGACTGCGGTTTCGGAGACCCGCTTCCAGAAGCGAAAACGGTCAGTGCGAGTGTGATCGCGAATCAGATTCAGTGCGATCCGCATCAGCCATGTCGAAATCGAGCAGTCGCCCCGAAAGCTACTTCGGGCGGCCCATGCCCGAACGAAGGTGTCCTGGGTCAGCGTCTGAGCAACGTCTCGGTCGCGGACGGAGATCAGGTGGAAGCGAAAGATTCTTTGCTCGTAGGTCGCGACGACTGAAGTCATGTCATCGAGGGGCGTCGCAGACGCCTGCTGAGTCACGGAATGACTGTCGGTGGTGATAGCGCGTGAGGCCATAGTTAAACTTGAAGCAAGACTCCCGGCAGGTTCGACTTCAACTGTTTAGAGAGACGCGAGGATTGCCCGCAAGACTACAGGAATTCACGGATTTATTTCATCCTAGGCCAAAGGAGGTATGCTTTTGGTGCATGCATACCGTCAAAGCGATCTATCCAGGGACCTTCGACCCGCTCACCAACGGGCATCTTGACCTGATTGCACGAGGGGCGAAGATCGTGGATGAGCTGGTGGTCGCGATCCTCCGCAACTCCGAAAAGGGGACTCCACTGTTTACCGTGCCTGAGCGCGAAGAGATGCTCTTTGAGGCCACCCGCGGCTTCGGAAACGTCTCCGTCACCACTTTTAATGGCCTTCTTGTGGATTTTGCTCGGGAACAGGGGGCCAAGGCCGTCCTGCGCGGTATTCGAGCGATAAGCGACTACGAGTACGAGTTTCAGATGGCGATGATGAACCGAAAGCTCGATCCCGAGCTCGAAACACTGTTCATGATGCCCGCCGAGAAGTACACCTACGTCAGTTCGAGGCTCATCAAAGGCGTTTTCCAGCTCGGCGGCGATGTCACGGCATTGGTTCCTCCGCTGGTTGTCGAGCGGTTGAAAGCCAAGGTGCCAAACCGGCTTTAGGGCGACTTCCGATCGCCCGGCTTTATCTCGCTGGCCAAATCTGACAAACTAGAGATATGACTACAGCAATTGCGACGAAGGTATTTGCGGACCGCATCGGCCGCATCGAAGTTTCGGCAACCATGGCGATCACTGCTGCGGCGCTGAAGTTGAAGTCCGAGGGCGTGAACCTGGCGGACTTTGGCGCAGGAGAGCCTCACTTTTCGACACCACGTCATATCAAGGACGCGGCAATCGAGGCGATCGAAAAGAACTTCACCCGCTACACCAACGTCGCCGGTATCCCTGAGGTCCGTAAGGCGGTCGTCGATCGGCATGCCTGTGACTTTGGTTCGAACTACACCCCCGACGAGTGCGTCTTCACCACGGGCGGCAAGCTGGCGCTGTTCAACGCAATCCAGGTGCTGGTCGATCACGGTGATGAGGTGATTCTTCCGGTGCCTTACTGGGTGTCGTTCAAGGACATCATCCAGTACGCAGGGGGCAAGGTCGTTCTGGTCGAGGGCGAAGAGGAGAAGAACTTTCGCATTACGGCGAAGATGATTGAAGCGGCGATTACTCCGAAGACGAGGGCCATCATTCTAAATACGCCGTCGAATCCGTCCGGCGCCGTAGTGGCTCCGGAGGATCTGGAGGCCATTGTTCGCCTCGCCCACAAGAACGGCATTTATGTGCTGCTCGATGAGTGCTACGTCTATCTCAACTTTACCGGTGAGATCGTCAGCGGTGGCTCCTTTACCGACTGCAAGGAGCACATCCTCGTGCTTGGCTCGCTCTCGAAGACTTATGCGATGACAGGCTGGCGGGCTGGCTTTGCGCTGGGCCCGAAACCCGTCATTGCCGCGATGAGCAAGCTCCAGTCGCAGAGCACATCGAACACCGCGAGTATGGTTCAACGTGCGTCGATTGCTGCGCTCACCGGATCGCAGGAGTGCGTTACGGAGTTTCGGGCAGACTATATCAAGTTGCGTGATCAGGTGCTTGAGGGCTTCAAGACGATCCCTGGACTTACTTGTACTGTGCCGCAGGGCGCTTTTTACGTGTACCCCAACGTGAGCAAGTTTATCGGCAAGGGCGGTATCAAATCGGCGTCCGATCTGGCGGCAAAGCTGTTGAGTGAGGCGCACGTTGTCGTGGTTCCGGGTGAGGCGTTCGGAACTGCAGAACATATTCGGTTGTCCTATGCGGTGTCGCATGACGTTGTCGTCGAGGGCGTTAGGCGGATGCGGGACTACTTCGCAACGCTGGGTTAGTTCTTGGTCTTCTAGATGGGCCGCATTTCGGTGCGGTCTTTCCGTCGAGATGGAGATTTATGCCGATTGAAGGCGGTAAAACGGAGCAGAAGTTCGTTCCGGTGATCCTCGCAGGTGGAAGTGGAACACGGTTCTGGCCCCGAAGCCGGAAGGCGCGTGCGAAGCAGGTTCTGGCCCTCGACGGCAATCGCACCATGATTCAGCAGACGGTGGAACGGCTGACTCCGGTCGCCGATGCCGCGGATGTTTGGGTCATTACTAACGGTCTCCTTGACGAAATGATTGCGGAGCAGCTTCCTGAGGTTCCTCGCGAACAGATTCTGAGCGAACCTGCGGCGAGGAACACTGCTCCTGCCTGCGCATTGGCTGCGTTCTTGCTCGAGAAGACTGAGCCCGAGACGGTAATCGGTATTTTCCCGTCCGATCATGTAGTGAAGAACCGTGCACGCTTTGCCGAGGTCATTCGTGCGGGCGTTGCACTTGCGGCGAGCGGAGACAAGATCGTTGTTCTGGGCGTTCCTCCTACGCGAGCAGAGACTGGTTACGGTTATATCGAACTGGGCGGGAAGGTCGAGCTTTCCCAGGTGCCAAATGGTCGGATCGCAGTTCGGCGAGTGAAGAGGTTTACGGAGAAGCCGAACGCTGCGTTGGCGGAGCAATTTGTCGCCTCGGGTAACTATGCGTGGAACGGCGGGATCTTCCTTTGGAGTGCGCGAACACTTGCTAACGCTATTCGTGTGCACTGTCCGGCGATGGCTCCGCTGTTGGAACGGATCGCCGAAGCCCACAGGACTTCGAAGGCGGAGTTCGATCGCGTCTTTGCCGAGGTTTATCCGCAGTGCGACAACATCAGCATTGACTATGCTGTGCTCGAGCCGCGTTCGGCCAAGGGCGAAGCGGGCGCGGAGATCTATTGCTTGCCGGGCGACTTTGAGTGGAACGATCTGGGTTGCTGGTCTGCTTTGCATGAACATGCAGCGGATTGTCCTCCGGAGAGGGTTTCCATCGCGAATGTGTTTGATGGCGAGGATCCGCTTTGCATCTCCATCGATTCGACGGGCAACTATGTTCATGCGCCTGGCAAGGTGATTGCTTTGGTGGGTGTCAGCAATCTTGTTGTGGTCCAGACCAAGGACGCTTTGCTGATTACGACTCGCGAGCGTTCGCAAGACGTAGGGAAAGTGGTCGCGGAACTGAAGAACGCGGGACGAGACGACCTGATCTGACGGTTGAAAAACGAGAGGATATGGCGGAGACGACAGTAGTAAAGTTTGGCACGGATGGCTGGCGCGGCATCATCGCGGATGATTTTACCTATGCGAATGTTCGCGTTGCTGCGGCTGCGATTGCGAATTATGTTTTGGCAAACGAGAATCCGGCCGCGGGTGTTTGTATCGCTTACGACACGCGATTTGGATCGCATTCTTTTGCGAAGGTTGTCGCTGAAGTGCTGGCGTCTGCCGGTATTCCGGTCGCCATGGCTGCGGAGATCACCCCGACGCCTGCGCTTTCGTTCGCGGTGCGCGAACGGAAGGCGGCGGGTGGCGTGATGATCACGTCGAGTCATAATCCTGCGGAGTGGAACGGTGTAAAGTACAAGGCTACTTATGGCGGATCGGGTAAGCCGTCCATTATGACTGCGATCGAAGGCTTTCTGGGTGAGCCGCTGACATTGGCAGCGAAGCCGGCTGTGATTGAGGTGGTGGACTTCAATCCGGAGTACAACGCGGCGATTGCGCGCTTCGTCGATCTCGATGCGATTCGCTCTTCAGGATATAAGTTCCTGATCGACTGCATGTATGGTGCGGGGCGAGGTGTGGTCGCCGGCATCTTCACTAAGGCGGGAATTCCCTTTGTGGAGATGCGGAGTGAGATCAATCCTGCGTTTCCGGGAATCAATCCCGAACCGATTCTGCCGCATATCAAGGCGACGCAGCTCGCTGTCGTGGCTGAGAAGTGCGATGCGGGGCTGATTACCGATGGCGATGCGGATCGGATCGGTGCGGTGGATGAGCATGGCAACGTTGTCGATGCGCACAAGATTCTGGCGATTCTGGCGAAGTGGTTGCTGGAGCGGAAGAAGTGGTCCGGCGATGTAACGCGCGCGTTCAATACGACGAAGATGGTGGATCGGATCGCAGCTAAATATGGACGACGGCTGCATGAGCACGGGATCGGCTTCAAGTATGTTGTGGATCTGATGCTTGCGCAGGAGATTCTGATCGGAGGCGAGGAGTCGGGCGGCGTTGGAATCAGTAAGCATCTGCCGGAGCGCGATGGATTGTTGAACTCTCTGTTGCTGGCGAACGTGATGGCCGACGAGAAGAAGACGCTTGGCCAACTGGTTGCTTCGCTGCAGGAGGAGTTTGGCGAACACCAGTATGGGCGCGTCGA
This sequence comes from Acidobacteriaceae bacterium KBS 89, assembly GCA_000381605.1. GTDB lineage: Bacteria > Acidobacteriota > Terriglobia > Terriglobales > Acidobacteriaceae > Edaphobacter. Next base: position 482,404 of record KB906759.1, on the reverse strand, counting down.
TATGCATATTGATGAGGCGGTGAAACAGTCTGCGATTGCGCGCGCGAAGGCGGGCGTCGCTGAGATTGCAGGGATGAAGGTGCTGCGGGTCGAGACCCTGGATGGTATTAAATTTTTCCTCGACAATCGCGACTGCGTTGGCAAACCGAATGCTGCGGAGACATGGTTGCTGTTGCGCGCTTCGGGGACGGAGCCTTTGCTGAGGGTTTATTGCGAGAGTTGCTCGGCGGAGTCGGTGGCACGGGTGCTGGCAGCGGCGCAGGATTTTGTGCTGCAGGGGAGCGGTGGTTGAACGAGCCAGTTTTGGTGGCTGCCCAGGGGATCCTGTTCGATATGGATGGGGTGCTGCTGAGCTCCATTGGGTCGGTGCGGCGTTGCTGGCGGCGTTGGGCAAAGATGTATGGGGTGCCGAACGCGGAGGAGTATGAGGTGCCGCATGGGGTGCGAGCGATTGATATTGTGAAGTCGCTGCGGCCGGACATCGATCCACAGGAAGGTTTGCGGGCGATTGAGGAGATGGAGGTGGAGGACGTCGGCGACCTGCAGGTGCTTCCTGGGGTGAAGACGCTGCTTGCAGGGCTGCCGCTGGAGCGGTGGGCGATTGTGACCTCCTCGACGCGACGGCTGCTTTTGGCCCGGCTGAAGGCGGCAGGGTTGCCGGTGCCGGAGCGGATTATCAGTGCGGACGATGTGGAGCGAGGCAAGCCGGATCCGGAGCCGTACCGGCGCGGGGCGGAGCTGTTGGAGCTTAGGCCGGAGGAGTGTTTGGTGGTGGAGGACGCTCCCTCGGGTGTGGGCGCTGGCAAGGCTGCTGGGAGCCGCGTGCTCGGGGTGTTGGGAACGCACTCGGCGGCGGAGCTGCATGGGGCGGATTGGATTGTGGGGTCCCTGGAGGGGCTGGCGGTGAAGGTGGATCCCAAGGGGTTGGAGTTGCGGTTTTCCCCTGTGGCTTGATCGCGGGGGTGAGGGGTCCCCCCCCCATTGCCCGCGCGTAAACTGCTTATAATCAATGGTTTACGGCGCGAATTGACCTGTAAAATATTCATAACAAAAGGGTTGCGTCCAAAATATTGCATCGAAACGGGTTAGCAGTCTTAAATGCAAAAGCCCCGTCTGATGGCGGGACTTTTTTGATCTATATATCCAGTATAGATCTTTGAACCTAACTAATACGCCAACTGTAACTTGATTGCGGTCAATTAGTTAGGCGGTTTTGGGGCTTGACATGCGATTTTTGGGCGGAAATTGGCAAAGGAAAAATGCAAGTGCGGAAGAAAAAAGAGGATCACTGGGAAGGTGTTCTGCCGATTTCATCAAATAGACACACAAAGCTACATTGAAGCAGTAAGGAAAATCGGTTTCACCATCGCTTCAATCTTGGCCGCCATTTCCTCGGCGGGAATACGGTCGGGAGTCTGGTACCACCTTCGCGCGGCGCCGAAGATGGCCCAGGCTGCCGTGGTCGCAAGCAGTTTGGGATCGGTGCCGGGTACTATTGCGTGGTGCGCTGCACCTTGCAGAAATATGTCTTCCACGGCCGCGATGATGGAGCCTTCGAGTGGCATCTTGGCTAGCTGACCAGGGCAGCCCGTCGTCTCGGCGAGATAATCGCAGACGCCTAGCGCAATGGCGCGCAGGGCCCCATCGCAGTCTGTAAAGGAAAGGCCACGTCGCGCGATAAGGTCGCGGAAACGAGTGGCTGTCATAGCCTGCAGCAGGGCGTTCTTGTCGGGGTAATGGAGATAAAAGGTAGCTCGATTCAGGGTAGCTTCATCGGCGATCTCCTGAATGGAAATGTCGTCGAACTCCTTGCGGGTCAATAACCTGAATAAAGATTCCATCAACATCTGACGGCTGCGAAGGATGCGCGGATCTGTGGTTTCCGTAATGCTGCCGAGTTGGACTGTCTCTGCCATTGCTCCTTTCAGCATAGACCTTCTACAGCAATAGATGCTTAAACGACATTTGTCGATTTATTTGAATCAACAAATGTCGATTAGACATCAACTGTCGTATAGGAGGTTTTACTGTCATGTCCACACTTCTTCACATCAACTCGAGCCCCCTGTATGGGCGATCCGTCTCGCGTCAGCTTACCGATGCGTTCGTTACTCAATGGAGATCTTCACACCCGAATGGAACGGTCGTTGACCGCGATCTTAACGCAACCGCGATCCCACCCGTCACTGGTGATTGGGTGGGTGCTGCCTACACGCCGGAAGAGGCGCGCATTCCGGAACAGAAGGAACTGCTTGCGCTTTCGGACACGTTATTCGCCGAACTGGAGCAGGCGGATGAGTATGTGTTCGGAGTGCCGATGCATAACTTCGGTGTGCCCTCGGTACTGAAGCTCTGGATCGACCAGATCGCCCGCGTGGGCAAAGCTTTTTCTTATGCGGATGGAACACCGAAAGGTCTGCTCACGGGCAAAAAGGCGACCTTTATCATCGCGACCGGCGGGATCTATGATGCGCAGACGCAGATGGCCTCTTTCAACTTTGTCGAGCCCTACCTGCGGTCGGTCTTTGGCTTCCTCGGTGTGACCGATGCGACCTTCCTCACGACAGGCGGGACCGCGGCACTCAACTACGGGCAGGACCGAGACGCGTTTCTAGCGCCACACCTTCATGCCGTGCAGACGCACGCGCAGGCGATCTAAGGGAGGGACGATCCATGAAGATTGTTTCTGTTATTGCGCGTTATCTGCTGGGACTGATGTTTACGGTCTTTGGCCTGAATGGATTTCTCAACTTCATTCACCAGCCACCGCCGTCGAATCCGCTTGCGATACAGTTCTTTGTCGCCATCAGCGCGTCGCATTTTGCTGCGTTCTTCTTCGCCGCGCAGTTGATTGGCGGCCTGTTGTTGCTTTCAGGCTTCTTTGTGCCGCTGGCGCTCACGGTACTTGCGGCAGAGTTATACAACATACTTGCCTTTCACGTTACGCTTTCGCCGGGCATCGCTCCGGCGCTGGTCGCTTGCGTGCTGTGGGTGCTGGTCTTCCTGCAGTACCGTAACAGCTTCAACGGAGTATTGGCCGCAAAGCCAGTGGTGCAGGCGTAGTCTGCTCCGTGGCAGGGAGGACCAGTGCCTCCTTGCTGCGGAACATTTCGGATTCGATACAACACTGTTACAAATCAGAGGACTAGTACTGGAGACGCGGTGCTTGCTTACCTAGTCTCGATAGTCGGTAACTCGTCGACAATCTTGTCGACCTACCGCAAAATGGGTTTCGGCGTTGGGTCAGCGGCGGAGGAGAGCTTCTACGCGGTGGAGGTCTTCTTCGGTGTCGACGCCGATGGTGTCGAAGTCGGTGGGTTCGACGTGGATGTTGATGCCGTTTTCGAGGAAGCGGAGTTGTTCGAGGCGCTCGATTTGTTCGAGCGTGCTAGGGGGGAGGGTGGGGAAGCGCTGAAGCGCCGCTTTGCGATAGGCGTAGAGGCCGATGTGTTTCCAGTATTGCGGAGCGGGATTATGCTCGGGGTCTCGGTTGTAGGGGATGGTGGCGCGGGAGAAGTAGAGGGCGCGGCCGTCGGCGGCGGTGACTACTTTTACGGCGTTTGGGTTGGCGATGTTTTCTTCGGTGCAGAGCACTTTGAGGGTGGAGACTTCGACTTGCCGCTGGGAGAAGGGGCGGAGGAGTGCGGTGAGGTGTTCGGGTTTGAGGAGGGGTTCGTCGCCCTGGATGTTGACGTAGATGTCGGCTGGAATCTGCTGGGCGACGGCGTGGACGCGGTCGGTGCCGCTGGGCAGGTCGGCGGAGGTGAGTTGGACGGGCCAGTTGTTCTGGTGGCAGAGTTCCGCGACTTCGCCGGAGTCGGTGGCGATGATGACCTGGTCGAGCTGGGGGCAGGCGGAGGCGGCTTCGAAGACCCATGCCAGCAAAGGCCTGCCGGCGATGGTGCGAAGGACTTTACGGGCGAGACGCGTGGAGGCGAGGCGTGCCGGAATGACGCCGAGGACGGCAGCGGGCCGCTTTTCGCCAGGGACGGAATCGAGTATGATGGAAGCTGGCTGTGCCGTGGCGATGTCTCTCATTCGAAGAGAATTTTGTGCCGGCGTAACCCCTTTACACACATCGGCGGTGTAGCTCAGATGGTTAGAGCGACGGACTCATAACCCGTAGGTCGGCAGTTCGATTCTGCCCACCGCCACCAAAGTGTTAGCGTGCCCGCCAGCGCACTCTTACGGTTCGAGAGTATCATTTTGAGTACGGTATGCGTCTAATCCCTGTGCTGTGCGGGGACACCCCCATGGAGTCGCTCTAACTATGCCCAAAATTTCGAAGATCCTTCTGCTTGCTGTGTCGGTGGTCCTTGTCGTAACGGTGTTCCTTGGCGTGAATACGCCAGGTGCCAGCGCGGCGTCGGAGCCGCAGGACGGCGCCTATCGCCAGATCAACGTGTACAGCGAGGTGTTGCGGCATATCCAGACGGATTACGTGGAGCAGCCGAATATCGCTGCGGTGACCAACGGCGCGCTGCGGGGACTGCTTGAGTCGCTCGATGCAGACTCCAGCTACCTGACGCCTGAGGACTACAAGGCGTACAAGGCGGACAAGGGTGGCAAGGCACAGGTGGGGATCAATGTTTCGAAGCGCTACGGCTACGCTTCGGTGGTTTCGGTGGTTCCGGGAAGCCCGGCGGACAAGGCCAACATCAGCGATGGCGACATTATTGAGGCGATCGGTCCGGCGGACACGCGCGACATTTCGCTGGCGATGATCCAGTTGCTGCTGGAAGGAGCGCCGGGAAGCGAGCTGACGCTGTCGGTGGTTCGTCCGCGCAAATCGGCTCCGGACAAGATTGTGCTGACTCGGGTTGCGCCGACGCTGCCTCCAGTCACCGAGACGATGTATGAGAACGCATCGATTCTTTATCTAAAGCCGGGTGTGCTTGACCGCGACCATGTGCAGCAGATCGAGCTGAAATTGAAGGGCATGTCGAAGGCGGGGAACAAAAAGATTCTGCTCGACCTGCGCGATGTTGCTGCGGGAGATATGGCAGAGGCGACGCGGCTGGCGAACTTCTTCCTGAAGGATGGCACGATTGCGATGCTGGTTGGGCAGAAGGTTCAGAAGCAGACCTTTACGGCGGATGCCGCGAAGTCTGTGAATACGACGGCGCCTGTGGTGGTGCTGGTGAATCGCGGAACGGCGGGGCCGGCGGAGCTTGTCGCTGCGGCGCTGCTTGATAACAAACGGGCAGAGCTGGTTGGCGAAAAGACGTTTGGTGAGGGGGCTCAGCAGAAGACGTTTGAGCTGCCGGATGGCGCTGCGCTGATTCTTTCGGTGGCGAAGTATCAATCGCCCTCGGGAAAGAAGCTGCAGGATGAAGGCGTTACGCCGGGCGTAGTGGTGGCCTCGAATGTGGACCAGGCCGTTGCCGTTGACGAGGACGCGACTCCGGCAGAGAACCAGGCGACGCCAGCGAAGCCGAGTGTGACGGTGGATGAGCAGCTTTCGAAGGCTCTCGCTCTGCTGAAGAACAAGGCTGCTTAACGATATTCCTTACGCTGCATTGAGGCCCTGAAACGGTAGGTGTCCGTGCTATCGTGAAAGGGCCGTGCAGAGCCTATACACACGCGAAAACCGGTCGGTTGAGGTTGAAGACATTCCCCGGTGGAGACGAATTCTTCGCCGCGCGACGCTGAACGGTCCAGACTATCCAAGCCGCCGTATTGCACGGCGGGTGACGTTTTTTGCGCTGCTGGGCTTGTCGGCCGTGTTTGGGTCTCTTTGCGGGTTGATGCTGGTTTATTCCATCGACCTTCCGCAGATGGATGATTTGGCGCGGTACCACCCCAACACCACAACTGAGCTGCTCGACGTGCATGGGAAGGTCTTTGGCTCGTTTGCGCTGGAGCGTCGCGTGGTACTGCCCTATGCGGAGTTTCCTCCGGTGTTGCGGCAGGCGATTATTTCGATTGAGGACAAGAGTTTTGAGCGCAACTGGGGGGTGAACCTGGTGCGGGCCGTTGGTGCGGCGTACCGAGACCTGCATGCGTCGGGGCGTGCCCAGGGAGCTTCTACGCTGACGATGCAACTGGCGCGAAACCTGTTTCTCTCGTCGGAGAAGAGCTATGGGCGCAAGATCCAGGAGGTTTTTCTTTCGGTACAGATCGAGAGACGATTTACCAAAGAACAGATCTTCGAGTTATACGCGAACCAGATTTACCTGGGGCGTGGCACGTATGGGTTTGAGGCGGGGTCTGAGTTTTATTTCAGCAAGTCGGTGCGGGACCTGACGTTGCCCGAGGCGGCTTTGCTGGCGGCGTTGCCCAAGGGGCCGGAGGCCTATTCTCCTCTGAAGTATCCGGAGCGGGCGCTGAAGCGGCGCAATCTTGTGTTGAACGAGATGCTGGAGGACGGCAAGATCACACTGCAACAAGCGAATGCCGCGAAGGACTCACCGCTTGGGTTGCACTTGCTGGCGCCGCCCAACAGCGTTGCCCCGTATTTTGTGGAAGAGGTGCGGCGGCAGTTGGAGAGACAGTACGGTGCGGAGCAGGTCCATGGGGCGGGCCTACGCGTGTACACGACACTTGATCTCGATCTGCAAGTTGTGGCTAACAAGGCGATCCTGGAGGGCACGGCAGCATACGAGCGGCGACACGGATGGAAGGGAAGGCTTCCGAATGTGGTGCTTGAGGGAATAGCGCTTGAGAGCTACCGGCATCCCGATTGGGTTCAGCCGCTGGAGAAGGGAAGTTATGTTCATGGGCTGGTGACGTCGGCGGCTGGGAAGAAGGTCGACGTCAAGATTGGTGCTTCGCGGCAGGTTGTTCTGACGCCGGAGGATTGGAAGTGGACGCAGAACGTAGACGGCGACAGCTTTCTACGTACGGGCGATGTTGTTTATGTGAGGGTTGAGGGAAGCTTGCCGGATGGGACGCTGCGAGCTTCGCTGCAGCAGGACTCGGGTGCACAGGCGTCTATGATGGCCGTGGATAATGCGAGCGGCGAGGTGCTGGCGATGGTCGGCGGGCGCGACTTTGCGTTGTCGCAGTTCAATCGCGCTACGCAGGCGCAGCGTCAGGTTGGGTCGTCGTTCAAACCGTATGTGTATACCACCGCGGTCGAGGCGGGGGCGAAGCCTACCGATATCATCGTGGATGGGCCGGTTACGTTTCCGTCAGCCAGCGGTCCCTATACGCCGCACAACTACGAGCCGAACTACAAAGGGGCGATGACGCTGCTGGAAGCGTTTGCGGAATCGAGAAACATTCCGGCGCTGAAGCTGGCGGCACGTTATGGCATTGGCAAGGTAATTGAGACGGCGAAGCGGTTTGGGATCACGAGCAATCTTCCGATGGTTCTGCCGGTGGCGATCGGGGCAGCAGACATTACGCTAGCTGAGCAGGTGAGCGGCTTCAGTGTGTTTCCGAATGACGGGATTCGGATTGAGCCGCGTTATATTCGCAAGGTGACCCAGGCGGATGGGTTGCCGCTGGATGAGGGGTCGAGCCAGGTTTCGGAGATCATCTCTGTCGCTACTGCGCGAACGATGATGCAGTTCCTGCAGGCTGTGGTCCAGCATGGTACGGGCGCGGCGGCTTCACAGTTGAAGCATCCTCTGGGCGGCAAGACAGGGACCACGAACGACTATACCGATGCTTGGTTCATTGGGTTTTCGCCGTCGGTTACCTGTGGCACGTGGATTGGCTACGACGACCGGCAGACGCTGGGAGAGAAGGAGACGGGCGCTCGCGCGGCGCTACCGATGTGGATGGATTTCATGCGGGCCGCGATTGCGAGCAAGCCGAATGAGGCGTTCGTCACCGCGGGTGCTCCGCAGAAGAAGCTGGATGTGCCTTTGAGTCCGGCGGATATCGCCAAGCCTGCTGCTCAACCGTCTGCGAAGCCGGAGGAGGCTGATCCTGATGCGCCTGAGGGCGCGGGGGAGGTGCCGAAGCGGTCTGCTGCTCCTGCAAGCGCTCCTCCTGCGGGTACGGTTCCTGCAAGCCCGGTTGTGCCGGTTCCGTCGGCTCCTGTGGCTGCTCCTGTTCCGGGTCCTGGCGCTGGGCAAGAGAAGCCGCTTGGTCCGGGCGGACCTCATGCGGCTGTACCGGTCAAGCCAGCTTCGGCGAGCCCGGTGCAGGCGACTAGCGGGCCAGCGAAGCAGGCTGAGGACGAACGGACCGGGGTTGCGACGCCACCGCCCGACATAGACTGAAGTAGCGTTTTGCTGTGGCGACATCGCGGCCGATCTGTTCTCGCAGGGCCTCCGGATTTGGCCAACGCATCTCAGGGCGGAGTCGCCGAAGAAACGTGAGCGTCAACGGGGTTTGTTCCTCGAGTGCGATGGGATGGAAGTTCAGCAGGTGGGATTCGACGGTGAAGGAATCGGCGCCGAAGGTGGGGCGATTGCCGACGTTGGTGACGGCGTCGAATGTTTCAGTGGATGAGCCTGTGCGAACCGTGAGCGTGGTGATGTAGACGCCGTTTGCAGGGAGCAGTTCGGCGTATGGGGCGAGATTGATTGTTGGGACCGTATAGCGTGTGCCGTAGCCTCGTCCCGAGGCTGGCGTACTCAAGATTGCGAAGCTTCGACCCAACAGAGCGCGGACGTGGCTGACGTCGCCCTTCGCAATCAACTGCCGTATCGTGCTGGAAGAGATGGCGCTGCCCCGTATGGTTTGGGGGGTGTAGACGCGGACGCCGAAGCCGAGTTCGCGGCCGAGCATCTCGAGACTGTCGATGCCTGCTTTGGCCTGATAGCCGAAGTGAAAGTTTTCGCCTTCATGCAGTTCGGTTACATGCAGGACGCGTTGCAGCACGTCTGTGGCGAAGCTGCGGGCCGACATTCGCGAGAACTCTTCGGTGAAGGGCAGGATCAGAACGGCGTCGATGCCGGTTGCGGCGAGCAGTTCCAGTTTTTCGTCGAGTGGGGTGATGAGCGGCTGGCTAGATTCAGGGCGGAGAACCCGCGCAGGATGCGGGTCAAAGGTGATTGCGACGGACTTGATGCCAAGCGAGCGGGCTCGGGCGACAACTTCGGCGATAACCCACTGGTGGCCGCGATGCACGCCATCGAAGTTGCCGATGGTGGCGATTGTGGGGCCGAAGTCTGCGGGCACCTCCGCGAGTTGTCGAAGTATCTGCATCAGGCGATCTCGAATGTTGTCTGCAGGCCGTCGTAGGCGAGACGGACATACGGGGGAAGTGCGGCGTTGGTGGCGTCGTGGTCGACATCGTGGCTCATGTGCGTGAAGAGGGCGCGTCGGGGCTTCAGCCGGTCGACGATTGCGAGTGAGTTTTCGATGTGCGAATGACTGGGGTGAGGCTCGTAACGAAGAGCGTCGATGACCAGGAGGTCGAGGTCTTCAAGGAGAGGCACGCTTACCTCGGGAATATCGCTCATGTCGGTGAGGTATGCGGCGCGGCCGAAGCGATAGCCGGTGATCTCCTGCGGACCGTGGGTTACGGGAATGCGTTGGAAGCATGCGCCAAACAGATCGATTCCGGCGCCGGGCGTGGGATCGATGCGATGGATCTGAACGCGGGCGCTGGTTGGGTAACGGTCTTTCTTGCGGAAGGTGTACTCGAAGATGCGTTCGAGATTGTCCGCTGTTGTGTCGTCGGCGTAGACGGGAAGGGCGCCGTTGCCGTGAAAGCTCAAGGGACGAAGATCGTCGAAACCCATGACGTGGTCGGCGTGGCCGTGGGTGTAGAGGACGGCGTCGACGCGGCGGACTCCTTCGCGCAGGGCCTGCGCGTGAAAGTCCGGTCCTGTATCGATGAGCACGGTGCGGTCGTTGTAGGCCAGACGGATGGACGGGCGGGTGCGCCGGTTGTGGGGGTCGGTGGAGGTGCAGACGGCACAGTCACAGCCCAGCGTCGGTACACCCATCGAGGTGCCGGTGCCGAGAAAAGTGAGGGTCGCTTCCATCGTTTAGCGCACGATACTCGGACCGCCGGGGCCTGGACCGCCGGGGCCTGGACGGCCGGCGCCGGGCGCTTTGGCTGCGGCAGAACGCGCCAGGGCCTGCGTGATCTCGAGGAAGGCCATGCGCAGCTCGAAGAGTGCGCTATCGAGCAGGCGGTTTTCTTCGGGGGACAGATTGCCTTTGGTCTTTTCGGAGAGGACGGCGAGCATGTCGATGCTCTGGCGGGAGCCGAGGATGTCGACCTGAGGCTGCTGACCCTCGTGGGTTGCGGCGCCCAGCTGCATCATGGCCGTCATGTAAATGGACTGGACGAGCTGGTCGAAGCTCATGGCCGGCGGGTGGTCCATGCCTGGATTAGCGGAGCGAATCGCAGTGTCGAGGCGGTCGGCGGTCATCTCGTAGGCGCGGCGAGCCTGATCGGTCTCTTCGGCGGTAGGTCCGGGTGGCAGTGCCGGCTCCGACGGGGTTTCTGGCGCGGGTGCGGCCGCCGTGGGCGGCTCGGGCGTTGCGGCTACGGGTGCAGCGGGGGTTGCTGCACGCTCTTCCCTCTCCGGGGAAGGATCGGCGTCAGGGCGCAACTCGCCGTCCATGGTGAACTTCCGGCGATCGGTAACGACGAAGGGCTTGTTTTGCTCGGGCATGATTACACTCTTTCAGAAGATTCAGATGTCGGCCACTCGGACGACGGTGCAGCGGTCGAAAATGGAAGTGATACAGGGACGGCGGCTCCGCCCGAGTAAACAAGGGTAGTGTGTCGATCCAACGCCTCGCGACGGATGTAGCCGAGTGCAAGCTGCGCGATTGCGCTTCTGTCTCCGGGGAGCGGAATCGCTGCGACACTGGTGAGTTCGCCGACAGGTTTGCCGTCTGCTTCAAGCATGGTACCGGCGGGGGGTAGATCTCCCTCGAGACGGAATGCACTGAATGTTCGGTGTACATTGCCGCGCGACCGGATGCGCTCGACGATCTCCTGACCGAGGTAGCAGCCCTTTGCGAAGTGGAGAGCGCGGGTCTGTGCGGTTTCCTGCGGGAGCTCTCGGTCGCGTATGTCGGTGCCGTAGAGGGGCGTTCCCTCGAGGATACGTAGCCATTCGAGGCTTTCTGGTTCGCAGGGTGCTGCGCCGGAGTTCTGAAGGGCTTCCAAGAGCTTTGTGGTGGTCGCATCGTCAGCCCAGAGCTCGAATCGAGGTATCAGAGGGCTGTGGGCATGGATGATGGTGACATCGGCGGAGGCCCAGGAAACGGTACGCATCGCGATGGAGGGAAGATTTTCGGTCGAAAGGCCGATCTGTGCGAGGAGGGAAGCAGACTTTGGACCCGCGACCAAGAGGCCCGACTGTGTGCCTGTGGTGTCGGCTAACTCCACGTCGTCCATGATGATGAAGCGGTCGAGGAGGGCGATGAGATCGGGCACCCGGGGTAGGGCTGTTTCCATGAGAAAGGCTTCCGTTGTGGCGAAGATCGTCGCATCGCCCTGGATGCGGCCCTGCACGCTTAGCACGAAGTTATAGTTGCCCTCGCCAGGGCCTAACGGGAGGATGGAATTGGTGACCATGCCGTTGAGCCACCGGGCACGATCCTCCCCGGTTACGCGGATCCAGCCCATTTGGTTGAGTTGGGCGATCCCCACTCCTTGGAGCAAAGCGGCGAGCTGTGAGGCAGAGGTGGACGCCGGCGCGGTCGCGATATCGGGTTGTGCGGGAGGGGTCATAGCAGGCGGCACAAGAAACTCTCGTACACTTGATTATAGCGGTGGATCGAGAGGGTCATGTTGCAGCGAGCGGTTTGCGGAGGAGAGGGAAGATTGATAAAGGGGTTTGCCGGATTGGCTTTGCTGGCCGCCACTTGCGTGGCATGGGCTGGTGAGACGCCGACGCCGAATACGGATCAGACTCCGGCGGCGCCCGCGACGCAGGCCCCGATGACGAAGGAGCAGGCGAAGGAGCTGTTTCGGTCGGTGGATGACATTCTCACCTTTGCGAGTAGCGATACCAAGCTGCCGATTGAGCATAGCGTGAAGCGCAAACTGATCTCGCGCGATGAGGTTAACCGCTACCTGAAGGATAAGTTCGACGAGGACGAAGACGCGAAGCGGATGGAGCGCTCGGAGATTGTGCTGAAGAAGTTTGGCATGCTGGATCGGGATTTTCATCTGCGCCCGTTTCTTCTTTCGTTGCTGACGGAGCAGATTGCGGGGTTTTACGACAACAAGACGAAGACGGTGAATTTGCTGGACTGGATTCAGCCGGACGAGCAGAAACCTGTGCTGGCGCACGAACTGACCCACGCGCTGCAGGACCAGAAGGTCGGCCTGACGAAGTGGTCGTCGATCAGCATGAGCGGGGTATCGCATACGGTGCAGGAAGACAATCGCCATCTGCAGGTGGATGAGGCCGACACGGCCCGGAGTGCCGTTGCTGAGGGCCAGGCGATGGCTGTTTTTATCGACTACACGCTGCGGCCCACCGGGAAGACGCTTGCCGATTCGCCGGAGCTGATGGACAAGCTGAAGGACAAGGTGGACGATACGTCGGGTTCGCCCGTCATGGCGCGGGCTCCGTTGTTGCTTCAGGAATCGCTGTTATTTCCTTACAGCGAAGGGTTGAGTTTTGAGGAGGCAATCCTTGTGAAGGCGGGAAAAGAGGCGGCCTTTGCCGGTGTGCTGGCCAATCCGCCATCTTCGAGCTTTGAGATCATGCATCCTGCGGCGTTCATGGCGCACGCTCCGGTGCCGATGATCCGATTGCCGGACATTCATCCGCTGATCGATCCTGAGTACACACCGTATGACGTTGGCGTGATGGGCGAACTCGACGTGCGCATTCTTATCGAGCTATTCGGCGGGCGTGAGATGGCGGACGCGCTGTCTCCGGCCTGGAACGGCGGCGCGTACTTTGCGGCACAGCGTAAATCGGCGGTAACGCCCGCTGAGAAGGACTCGACTGCGTCGCTTGGGCTGATCTACTACTCGCGATGGAAGAATCGGGATTCGGCACGTTCGTTCATGACCACCTACGCCGCGCAGATCCCCAGGAAATATTCCAATGTTGTGGAGCAGAAGAAGAACGAAGTCGATGGTGAGCAGATCTACTCGACCAACGAAGGCGATGTCTTGATCTCTCTGACGGGGACAGGTGTTTTTGTTGGCGAAGGATTTGACCTGACGCTCGCACGCAAGCTAAGGGACAACATCGTGAGCGTGCAGCCTGGCACCGGTCCGATGAGGCAGGCGAGTGCACCGGCGCAAGAGCCTGCGCTCTTGATGGGACGAGTCTTTGCTTCGTTTGGCTCTGTCAACGCAAAGGCGCTGGAACGATATACTTCTAGAGGGTCAAGATTAAAATCGGACGGCGTCCGCTAAGGGAGAAGGTTTGAAGAAGGCAGAGATTGGTATCATCGGAGGCAGTGGTCTGTACGCCATGCCCGGACTTACAAATGTACGCGAAGAGCGCGTGACGACACCGTTTGGCGACCCTTCCGACGCCTTCATTTTGGGTGAACTTGAGGGGCGCAACGTGGCTTTTCTTGCCCGGCACGGACGCGGGCATCGCATCCTGCCAAGTGAGTTGAACTTCCGCGCCAATATTTTTGCGATGAAGATGCTGGGGGTCGAACGGATTCTCTCGGTTTCTGCCGTCGGCTCACTCAAAGAGGAGCACAAGCCGACAGATTTCGTGATGCCGGACCAGTTTATTGATCGAACATTTGCGAGGGTCTCCACTCTTTTCGGCGATGGGATTGTGGCGCATGTGGGTTTCGGCGATCCGGTCTGCTCGACTGTGGCCTCTGTTTTCCAGAAGGCCTGTGACGCCGTTGGAGTCGTGGGCAAGAGCGGTGGGACCTATGTGTGCATGGAAGGGCCGCAGTTTTCGACACGTGCGGAGTCGAACCTCTATCGCAGTTGGGGAGCAGACGTTATCGGCATGACCAATCTGCAGGAAGCGAAGCTTTCACGCGAAGCCGAGATCTGTTATGCCACGATGGCGATGGTGACGGACTACGATTGCTGGCGTGAGGGGCACGACGATGTCACGATAGATCAGGTGGTTGCTGTGCTTCATCAGAACGCAGACAACGCTGGCAAGGTGGTGCGCTCTGCCGTTGCCAAGATGCCGATTGAAAAGGCCTGTGGCTGTGGGGACGCACTGAAGTACGCGATTCTGACGGATCGCAAGGCGATTCCCGTCGAGACGCGGCAAAAGCTTGCGATTCTTCTCGATAAATATTTGTGATCAAGGCCGTGTTTTCCTTCACGTTTATATGTGTATCTTTATGAGTTACAAATAGAAATTCTAACTGCGTCAAAAGGAGTTTATGGCAATTCTCGTTGTAGGGTCGGTAGCGTTCGATAGTATTGAGACGCCTCATGGCAAGGTGGACCATTGCCTGGGGGGCGCGGCGACGCATTTTGCTCTGGCGGCAAGTTACTTTACTCCGGTCCGTGTCATTGCGGTCGTTGGAAGGGATTTCACGGCTGAGCATGAGGCGGTTTTGACGCGTCGGGGGATTGATACCCAAGGTATCGAGCGGTCGAACGGCCTCAGCTTCCACTGGACGGGTTCGTACTCGGGCCACATGGATGTAGCCAAGACGCTGGGCACGGATTTAAATGTCTTCGAGACGTTTGAGCCGAAGATTCCCGACTCGTACAAGGACAGTGAATATCTCTTTCTGGCGAACATCGATCCGGTGCTGCAGGCGCGTGTTCGCAGCGAGATGCCTAAGGTCCGCATGGTCTGCGGCGACACGATGAATTACTGGATCGCCGACCACGCTGCAAACCTCGCCAAGGTGTTGCGCGAACTCGACGTGTTGTTGATCAACGACGGTGAGGCGCGGATGCTGGCGGGTGAGAGCAACACTGTTATCGCTGCCGACAAGGTAATGAAGATGGGCCCGAAGACGCTTGTGGTCAAGCACGGCGAGTATGGCGCGACTGCGTTCTTCAGCGATCGCTCCTTCTCGAACGCCAAACTTTCACGGCCGTTCCGGGCGCCGGCGCTTCCGCTGGCTGAGGTGGTCGATCCTACCGGCGCGGGCGACTCGTTTGCCGGTGGCTTCTATGGTTATCTTGCGTCGCAACCTGAGTTGACTCCTGCGGTCTTCCGCACGGCGATGTTCTATGGAGGCGTTATGGGTTCGTTTGCTGTTGAGCGCTTCGGTACTGAGCGGCTGCAGAATGTCAGCAGGCAGGAGATTGACGAACGCTTCAACCTATTCCGGGAGATCTCGCACCTTGAGCATGCGGGCGTCTAAGTCGTCACGGGCTTCGAGACGGCCAGCCTCGGGCCTGGTGTCTCGGGCCGCCGCAACGGGAGCCGAGAAGACAAACCCTGACGAAGTGCGGCCAGCGATACGAGAGGAGATTCTTCCGGTTGCGCTGGCCGCCGTTCTACTGTCATTTGTTGCGCTGCTCCTCTGTTTTTCTCGCGGCTACCTGCTGCTGTACGGAGATGCAGTGGCGCACCTTGGGATCGCGCGCCGCATTCTGGACTCGCATAATCCTGGACTGATACAGCTTGGTGGAGTGTGGCTGCCGCTCCCTCATTTGCTGATGTTGCCATTCGTGCAAAAGATGGAGTGGTGGCAGAACGGACTGGCTGGCGCATGGCCTTCGCTGCTCTGCTACATCGCCAGTGCAGCAGGGTTTTACCGGCTCGCACGGTTGGTGCTGATACCGCGCTGGGCGATTGCTGCGACGGCGTTCTATGCGCTGAACCCCAATCTGCTGTATCTGGCAACCACGGCGATGACGGAACCGCTTTTCCTCGCGCTCCTGATCTGGACGACTCTGCTCACGGTGGAGTGCGTCGCCGCGATTCACGCGGCTCGTCAGGCGGTCGTTGCACGACGGCTGATCTTTATCGGGCTGTTTGTGATTGCTGCGGTCTACACCCGCTATGACGGATGGATCCTGGGCGCGGCTGTGTGGTGTGTCGTTACTTTTGCGCTTGCTCGACGGCGGGATGTATGGCGTAGCGTTGTTCCATCCTTTGTGCTGTTCACAGTGCTGACAGTTGCAGGGCCGATTGGGTGGCTGGCGTACAACCAGCACTTCTTCCACGATCCGCTGGATTTCATCCGTGGCCCATATTCTGCGTCCGCCATTGAAAAGAAGACTTCGAAGCCCGGCTCGGAGCACTACCACGGGTGGCACAGTCCTTTCTGGGCTCTCGTGTACTACACTCGTTCGGCGCAGGTGGATGCGGCTTTCTGGGAGACGGGCTTTCTCCTGATGGCGGCTGCTGTTGGCGGCCTGATGATTGCGATTCGCCGCAGACTGGCATTGCCGGCGATTCTTCTGTGGTTGCCGTTGCCGTTCTACGTTTACTCGGTTGCGTATGGCTCGGTGCCGATCTTCATTCCGCAGCTATGGCCTCACTCGTACTACAACTCTCGCTACGGGATGGAGATGTTGCCTGCGTTTGCACTGTTTGGACTGCTCGCCGTGCAATGGGTTGAAGGCCGATGGAGTGTGTCGCAGCCGCTTGCGAAGAGGCTGACGCAGCCGATTGTTCTGTTGCTCATTGCGCTCAACACGGTTGGCATGATGTATCGGACTCCGCTTGTTCTCAAGGAGGCAATTACTAACTCAACGACTCGCGTTGCTTTCGAGGGGGCGCTTGCCCGCCATCTGCGTGAATTTCCTGCGGGTGCAAGCATTCTGATGTACAACTCCGACCATGTTGGCGCGCTGCAGGCCGCGGGACTGCCTCTGCGGCAGACGATCAACGAAGGCGATTACGACGGCTTCAAGGCCGCACTGGCTGCTCCCGCCGAGCACGCCGCTTATGTGGTTGCTATCGCCGGGGATCCTGTATCGGCTGCTGTTGCGGCGCATCCTGAGGGGCTGACTGAACTGACGATTCTGTGCACAAGCGGACAGCCGTGTGCCCGGATCTATCAGTCGAATCGGGTAACGACTGCAACACCGAAGCTCTAGATGCAGGTCCTTGCACAGAGCGCTGAGGCACAATAAGAGCAGCATGATTCCTTTCGTCAAAGCGCACGCCTGCGGGAATGACTTCCTGATTATCGAAGAGCCGCTGGCTCAGCGACGACACGCTGAGTTGGCACGGAAGCTTTGTGCGCGGAACACTAGTGTCGGCGCCGACGGGATCGAGTTTCTTGATCGTAAGGGTAATGGTGAATTTTTTCTGCGGTTGTTCAACGCAGATGGCAGCGAGGCCGAGCTCTCCGGCAATGGTACGAGGTGCGTCGCTGCGTGGCTCGCCAATAGTGAAGGCCGGCAAGATGTTGCTTTGGGCACGCATGGCGGAGTGCGCGCCTGTCACGTCGTTGAGGCGACGGATCCGCTCTACCTGATCGAAAGCGAGATGGGGGTTCCACGGGTGATGCCGCGGACGATCGAAGTTCCGGGCGTCGGCAATGTGGCGGGAGTGATGGTGAACGTAGGCAATCCTCACTTTGTACTCTTTGTCGACACGGAGGACTTCAGCGCATATGGCCATTCCTGGCAGGGGCTTGGGGCACAGATCAGTACCAGCCCGCTGTTTCCCCACGGGACAAATGTTGAATTTGTCCGTGTCTTGTCCTCCTCTGAGATAGCATTCCGAATTTTTGAGCGCGGTTGCGGCCCAACGACTTCTTCGGGCACCGGGACGTGCGCTTCTTCGGCTGCGGCGATGTCGATACGTGATCTTGATCGCGAACTCACCGCGGTGGCTGAGGGTGGACCGCAGCGCACGGTGTGGCCTGCAAGTGACGCTGTGATGCGCCTTACGGGGCCTGCGGAGATTATCTGTCGAGGGGAGGTTTCTGCGCTGTGACGGCCTCCTCCATTACAGTAGTCAAGCCACGTGCGCTGCGTGCGGGTGCGACGGTTGCTGTACTTTCGCCCGCGAGTACACCGAAGCCCGATCTGGTGCATCAAGGCATCGCCCATCTGAATTCGCTCGGTTTCAAGACGGTGCTTGGAACGCATGCGCTGGATAGTGGGCCGCTTTACTATGCGGGCACGCTCAAAGATCGCGTGGACGACCTGCATGGCGCATTCGCTGATCCGACGATCGATGGAATTTTTTGCGCACGCGGAGGATGGGGGTCGGCTGAGCTGCTTCCGTACCTTGATGCTGCGTTGATCCGTTCTAACCCGAAGATCTTTGTTGGTTACAGCGATCACACCTCGCTGCATTGCTGGTTTCACAATGAGGCAGACCTCATCACTTTTTATGGCCCAATGGTGGCTGCGGATTTCTCGCGTGACGATGGCGTCGATTTTGTGAGCTGGCAGCATAGCTTGCAGAGTGATGGTGCCTGGTCACTCGGCGTTGCGGATGGTCTTCGGGTGTTGCGACCAGGCGTTGCCCAAGGGGTGCTGGATGGGGGCTGCATCTCGATTTTCACTGAGGCGCTCGGTACGCCTTTTGCGCCGCGTATCGATCGGGACAGCGTTCTGTTCCTTGAAGACATTGGCACGAAGCCCTACCAGTGGGACCGGATGCTGCTCCATCTCCGTTACTCGGGATTGCTTGAGAAGGTGAGAGGCATTGTCTTTGGCGACATGCGCCAGTGCGTGCCGCCCGAGGAGGAGGAGTATCTTGACCGCGCGATTCTTCATGCTCTTCGCGACTTTGAAGGGCCGATTGCTATCGGCTTAGGCAGTGGGCACGTATGTGTTCGCAACATTACCCTACCGCTGGGTGTCCCGGTTTCGCTTGATCTAAGCGATGCAGGGAACCCGGTGATGCACTTTCTCGAAGCAGCGGTTAAGGTTCAGGTTTGAGAATTTGATCATGCAAAATTCGAAGCATATTCATCTCATCGGTATCTGCGGAACCGCGATGGCCTCACTCGCGGGCATGTTGCAGCAGCAAGGTCACCGCATCACGGGCTCGGACGCAGCGGCTTATCCGCCAATGAGCGACCTGCTCGCCAGCCTGAAGATTCCGGTGCGCGAGCCTTATGCTGAGAGCAATCTTGATCCCCGGCCCGATCTTGTCGTTGTCGGGAACGCGATCTCGCGCGGAAATGTTGAGCTCGAGTATGTCCTCGATACACGGATACCTTTTTGCTCGATGGCTTCCATCCTGCACGATGAGTTTCTGCCGGGGCGCGAGTCGCTTGTTGTCGCGGGGACTCATGGGAAGACTACGACGACGAGCATGCTTGCCTGGATTTACGAGGTCGCCTCGGGGCCAAATCCCGCCCTTGCGCCGTCGTTTCTCATCGGCGGGGTTGCGGAGAACTTTGGCACCAGCTTTATGGTGCGGCCCACCAGGCCGTTTCTGCTCGAAGGGGATGAGTATGACACGGCCTTCTTCGACAAGGGGCCGAAATTTCTTCACTACTTTCCCGACGCCATGATTCTGACCCATGTTGAGTTTGACCACGCCGACATCTACGTCGATCTTCCTGCCGTGAAGACGGCCTTCAAACGCCTGGTCAACCTGGTGCCGCGGCGTGGCCGCATCGTAGCCTTCGACGGTAGCGAGAACGTGGGGGAGTGCGTCGCGAAGGCCTTTTGCGCGGTGGAACGATATGGCTTTGATCCACTGTCTCACTGGCGGCTTACGGATCTGGTCCACGAAGGCCCTGTGACGAGTTGGACGCTAACGCGTGGCGGCGTTCCGTTTGCAAAGCTGACACTGCCGATGGCGGGCGAGCACAATGCGCTGAACGCCACTGCAGCTGCGGCGCTGGCTGCGGGCCAGGGTGTTCCGACTGCGGCCATTGTCGAGGCTCTCGGGAGCTTCAAGAGCGTGAAGCGCAGGCTCGAGGTGCGTGCCGTCGTCGAGGGCGTCACAATCATTGACGACTTTGCTCACCATCCGACCGCGATCCGCGAGACCTTGCGCGCTCTCCGCGAATCTTATCCTGACCGACGCCTCTGGGCTGTTCTTGAGCCGCGCTCCAACACGCTGCGGCGGAATGTCTTCGAACTCGACCTTGTGGAGAGCCTCGCGCTTGCGGACTGTGTTGTGCTGGCGGAGGTGTTCAAATCGGAGAGCATTCCCGCGGCGGAGAGGCTGCATCCTGAGCATGTCGTTGCAGCCCTGACGATGCGGGGCACGCCGGCGTCTCTGTGCGCCGATGCCGACGCGATCGTGCAAGCGATTGTGCCTCAGCTCAAGCCGGGAGATATTGTTGCGATTCTGTCCAACGGGGGCTTCGGGAATATTTATCAGAAGCTGCCCTCGGCGATTGCTGCCCGGAGGTCCGTGATACACGGCGCCTGATCTGCGGCTGGCGTGATGTCTGCTGTTATGCTCCAGAGTGGGAATGTTCGCGACCTTCAAGCTGGTTTTTGTCTATCTCACTCTCGGGCCAATTGCTGGAATTATTGGGATCCCCTATACGCTGCTCGTTGGAGATATCAGTCGTCTCTACCGGGTCGCGATGTGGATCACCAAAGCCGGCGTGCGCGCTGCGGGGATTAAGATTGAGATGCGTGGGCTGGAGAATGTTCCGGCCGGCCGCAGCTGCATCTTTATGAGCAACCACGTCTCGAACCTGGACCCGCCGGTGGTGCTTCCTTTGTTGCCGGGGCGCAGTTCGGTGCTGCTCAAGAAGGAGTTGATGGTGATTCCGATCCTGGGCCGGGCGATGCGCATGGCGAAGTTTGTGCCGGTGGAGCGAGGGCATCGCCGTGATGCGGCACAGGCGAGTGTCGACGCGGCTGCTGATGCGCTGCGCTCCGGGCTGCATATTCTGGTATATCCGGAAGGGACCCGGTCTCGAGATGGAAGGCTTTCGACATTCAAGAAGGGGCCGTTCTTCCTGGCGAAGGAGACCCAGGCTCCCATTGTTCCTATCGCCCTGTCGGGTACGCAGACAATGATGCACAAGGGGAGCAACGCGATTGTGCCGGGACTGGCGCGAATTCAGCTGCTTCCGGCCATTGAGCCGTCACAGTTCGCGACGCGCGAAGAGCTTCTGCTTGCGGTGAGAGCCGCCATTGCCGAGGCGTTGCCACCGGAGATGAAACCAGCGACTATTTGACGATGGCGCTGTTATAGCCGTCGGTTTGCAGATGCTGGCGCATGGCGTCGGCCTCTTTTTTTGTGGCGAATGGGCCGATCTGTACGTGAAAGAGCTTGTCCTGCGGCTCGCGACGGATGGCTACGGTGTAGCCTCGTCGCTTGAGGTCGACGGCCACTACGTCGGCGTCTTCCTGATGCGACATTGCAGCGACCTGTACGACGGGAGACCCTGCTGGCGGTGCCGTAGCGACGACAGGCACAGCGGCAGGCTTCGTCACCGCGAGGCTTACGGGCTCGGCAACGGTTGGGCGAGGGCTGGTGACAACTGCTTTAGGTGGAGCGGAAGTTGCTGGCTGTGTTTCGACAGCTGCCGTACTCGGGGGATCTACTGGCGCGATCGCAGATTCAGTCGCACCAGCAGATTGTTTGATCGTCTGAGCTGCAAGGCTTCCCGGAGCGGGTTTGGAGGCGCCGCTTTGCGAGCCTGCCGTTACTTCTGTCGGAGTGGCTACGGGCAGTGAAGAGCGTCTGCCAAGTGAATATCCAAAGCCGAAAAAGACCGCGCAGAGCAATGCGAGAGCGAAGAAGATGCCAAGAATCGTGGTGGCGCCCAGCGAGATCTCGCGGTCCTGTTCGTCGGTTTCGTGCAGGTCTCGTAGATCGTGTTCGGTGTCGTATCGCGTGTTCAAAGTTAGACCTTCTTCTCCAGAGCGGTGTCGGGAGTGAATGTCTTATTGAACAGGTTAATGAGCTCCATGGGGAGAGGAAAGACGATGGTGGTATTTTTCTCGACACCTATCTCCGTAAGCGTCTGAAGATAACGGAGTTGTAGAGTCATAGGTTGGGTTGCCATGAGGGCGGCGGCCTCGACGAGCTTGGCTGCGGCGTTGAATTCGCCCTCGGCGTGGATGATTTTGGCCCGGCGTTCGCGCTCGGCCTCGGCTTGTTTTGCCATGGCGCGCAGCATGGACTCGGGCATGTCGACCTGCTTGACTTCGACGGAGACGACTTTAACGCCGAAGGGAGAGGTGTGGCCATCGATGATGGTCTGGATGCGAAGATTCAAGGCTTCGCGATGGGCGAGGAGGCCGTCCAGGTCGACTTCGCCGAGGACGGAGCGCAGAGTTGTTTGGGCAAACTGCGAGGTCTGGTAGATGTAGTTGGCGACCTCGATGACGGCTTTGGTGGGATCGACGACGCGGAGGGTGATGACTGCGTTGACCTTCAGGGTCACGTTGTCGCGGGTGATGACGTCCTGCGCCGGGACCTCCATCGCCTCCTGGCGGAGGCTGACGCGGACGATCTGATCGAGGGGACGGAAGACCCAGATGACTCCGGGACCCTTGGCTGCCTCCTTCACTCGTCCCAGCCGAAAGATAACGCCTCGCTCATACTCTTTGAGGATATTGAGGGAGTTGATCAGGTAGAGAACGACAATGACGATGGCGAACAGGAGCGGGAGAGAAATCATGGGTGAAACCTCAGGTGGACCGGAGACCGGCCACCGCTGCGATTGTAATGGAGCCGCAGCGGTCTGGCAGTTGCCCGTCTAGAAACGGATGAAGAAGCCGAACCCGGGCTCGAAGGTGGTGGTGTGCTGCAAGATAGTGAGGTAGTTCGTTTCAAAGTCGGGCGCGAGAAAGAAGATCTGGCGGAACTGCCCGCGAAGGCCAAAATGAGGAGAGAAGACGTTCGTCTCTGCGCCGATCGAGTAGTAATAGACGGCACGTGCCTGATTTGGCAGGGCCTCGCCGCCACCCGGAGTGGGCCGGAAGACCATGGTGCCAGCGCCGCCTGAGATAAAGGGAGTGACTCCATGATGCTTTTCCCGGGTGTGGGCGACGTACCCGAGGCTGTACTCACTTGCATTTTGCTGCACGCCGGCGGTTGCCTGAGCGCCGAAGGGGGTAAAGGTATCTACATAGCGCGCATAGCCGTAGTTGCCCTCAAACCCGACGTAGGGGGATATGGTGTAACGAAGGGTGAGCTGAGCTCCCGCCGTGTCGCCTGGGCTGATATGGACGGTTGTCGGCTTCCCGTTGACGATAGCCGTACCACTGGAATCTTTGTTGAAGATGCCGACGCCGAGGATGCCGAAATCGATTCGGGCTAGCTGTTTGTCAAGGGGCGTTTGGAGTGTGGATTGCGCTTTCGCGGTTGGTGCCGCCACGGCAAGCAGCAGGCAAAATAAAACACTTCGGACACACGACGGGCGAGGCACATTCAACATCAAGACAAAACTCCCTTTTCGAGAACTACCGTCTTCTAGTCTACTCTGGCGTGGACGTTGGCGGGTGCTGCGGGGGCGATCAAACGGCATCCTGGACCGGTTCGACGATTAGGACGAGGCCTTCGATGCTGCGCACGGAGACCGAAGATCCGACCGCGAGGGATGCGGGTCCTCGCAGGGATGCCTGCCAGAGTTCGCCGCGGATTTCGACCTGGCCGGTGGGGTTGAGCGGGGTTCGGACGATGGCGGTTCCGCCAATCATGGCTTGCGGACCGGTGAGAACCTTTCCGCGGCGCGCGCGGAGGGCGATCCAGGCGAGCCCGAAGGAGATGGTTCCAAAGCCCAGGCCTGCCCCTACGGCGGTTGCGGTGTGGACACGGAGTTCGGGGATGGGGCCGTCGACGAGAGTAGCGAGACCGAAGACGAGCGAGATGATGCCCGCCAGGGCGAGCACACCGTGGCTCCCGGACTTTGCCTCGAGCACCATCATCACGACGGCTGCGAGCAAGAGAACGATTGCCGTGTGTCTGATGGGAAGGAGGTTGAGGCCGAAGAGGCTGAGGAGGACGAAGAGTGTGCCGAGAGAGCCGGGAACCACTGTGCCGGGGACGTTGAACTCCAGGTAGATGAGAAGTCCGCCGAGAACCAGCAGGAGAATGGCGATGTCAGGGTTGGTAAGTTTGCTGAGCAGGCGCTCGCGGAGAGAGGGCGCGGTTGTGACGACGGTGGCTCCCTGCAGATGCAATGTCTGGGTAGTGCCATTGAAGCGATGGATCTCGCGGCCATCGAGTGCGGTGAGAAGCGACGCGTCGTCTGCTGTGACGAGGTCGATCAGCTTCAGCTTGAGGGCCTCTTCATCGCTGTAGGATTTGGAGTTGCGGATGGCGTCTTCGGCGGCCTCTACGTTGCGGCCGCGTCGAGCTGTGTAGGAGCGGAGGAACGCTGCGGCGTCGTTCTCGATCTTCTGTTTTAGAACGGGATCGAGCTGGCGGCCTTCGACGATGGGATGAGCAGCGCCCGCGTTAGTTCCGGGAGCCATTGCCGCAATATCGGCGGCTTCGAGGAGGAAAAAGCCTGCGGAGCCCGCTCTGCTGCCGGTCGGTGAGATGAAGATGACGACCGGGACGGAGGAGTTTTCAATCGCCTCGACCATGACACGGGTCGATTCGAGCAGACCGCCCGGTGTGCCCATGGAGACGATGACCAGCTGAGCGTGCTGGCGTGCGGCCTCCTGAAGCCCTCGCTGGAGGTAGTCGGCCGTGATGGGCTGAATTGTGTCGTGGAGTGTGAGTTTAACGACGACGCCGGGGTTGGCTGTAGCGGCGGACAGTATTCCAGGTTGCAGACAGAAGAGGGTCATCAGGAGCGTGAGGACGGTCTTGATGACGTGGGTCATGGGAGTGCCTGTCCGCGAGTCTGGAGGGCCTGCCGCATGCCCAGTGCTGCTGAATCTTTGGGGTCAAGTTGAAGCGCTTTGCTGACGTTGGACGCTGAAGCTGCCGCGTCGTTTGCCTGCAGGTCGATGCGGGCGAGTACGAGGTAGGCTGCAACACTGGGATGGAGCTTGAGCGATGCCTGGGCCTCGTCGCGCGCCTGATCAGGGCTTCCGCTGCGTTCGCGCACCTGGGCGAGACCGGCATGGGCCGCGGCACTGGAGGGGTCGGCAGAGAGAGCGGCCTGGAACTGCTGTTCGGCTTCGGGAACCAGGCCCTGGGCGAGGTAATCGTGGCCGAGCTGCGTGTACTGTGCGGCCTGTTCGGCAGGAGGAAGCGTGGCCATGCGGGCGGCGCGCATCTGGTCAAGCTGAAAGGCTGCCTGGCGGAAGGAGGCTTCGGAGTAGCTGCGGCGGATACGTTCGAGGGGTGCGAAGTCTGGCGAAACTGCGGGGGTTGCTCCTGGCTTTGCGGGGGCGGCGGCGATGTGTTTGCCGGCGGTGATGCTTGCCTTCAGCTCCGCTGCTTCCGTATCGGAGTGGTGCAGCTTCAGGGCTTCGTCGACTTCGCGTTGAGCTCCGGCGAAGTCGCCGCGTCGCAGCAGGGCAACGGCGAGGTTGTAGTGGTAGTCCGCGTCGTTCGGATCGGCTGTGGAGGCGCGCTGGAAGAGCGGAACGGCATCGTGGCCCTGACGGCTGGAGGCGACGGCCTGGTTGTTGACGACCTCGGGAAGTGGAAGCCTGGTAGCGACGAAGGCGAAGGCCGATTCGGCCTCGGCGTATTTTGCGGTGTTGAAACGGGCCAGTCCGATGTAAAAGTTGGCTTCGAGCGCGCGTCGATCGGTTCGGGAGATTTTGGCGAGGGTCGCTGCTGCCTGCTCGTACTCGCGTTGAGCGAATTGAGCCTTGCCCAGCGCGAGAAGGGCGGCCGTATAGTTTGGGGTGTCCTGAACAGCCATCTGCAGGCGCTTGATGCGCTCCTGCGAGGTCGTTGCGTCGCTGCCGCGGATGTAGTTCTCGAAGGCGCTGAGGCGAACGCCGCCTGAGGCACCAAGGAATGTCTGCTCGGCTACGTTGAATTGAGGATCGATCTGCCGGGCCACCTTCCACGCGATCGCGTTCTCAACGTCGAAGAGGCGAGCCAGTTCGCTGGAGTCGGCTAACGGCGGAGATAGTCGCAGCTTGTTGACCTCGAGAACCTGCGCCTGCACGGCAATGCGATCGCCATTGACGGTGTAGCTGCCGACGATCACATAGTTGGCGTCGAGCGTCTGGGCGATGCGGATTGTGGTTGCGCGAGAGGGCCTGAAGTCGACGGGAAGGCCGAGATGATCGAGGGCATACTGGCGGTCGTCGCGCGAGATAGCAAGGAATCCCGCCGAGGTCAGGCGCTGATTGAGGGTGTCGGGAAAGGATTCGCCGATCCACGCAAGGTTCGTCTGGCCGGTGCGGTTGTCGAAGGGAAGTACGAGGACGAGGCGGCCGCCGGTCTCCGACGCCTCCGGATCCGATGCAGATTGTGAGAGTGCCGGAAAGGTACACAGGAACAACAGGAGGGCCGGCCATTGCTTTAGCAGCCGGCGAAGTTGAGGTGGCCTGGTCACAGATATAAGTATAGAGCTTCAGTGCTTCTGAGGCTGTATCAGCGCGGCTTCGACGATACGGGGAAAGTGGATGACGGCTGCCCACTCTCCCTTACGGTTCGCCTGCCAGACGACGTCTCCGTGTAAGAGCCCTGCGATTTCGGTTGGGGAGAGATCGCGGTGGAAGTCGAAGTATTTGGTGTCGGCGGATTCGTTGTGGCGGCCGAGGTTGATGCGATTCGCCGGTGGCTCCCACTTGGTGGAGAAGACGAGGGCCACATCGTAACTTCCAGGATCGGCTACAGCCTTCTGGATCTGGTCGATGGCGAAGTTCTGAATGGGTGCGGTTTTGACAGGGTGGTTGGTGTAGCCGAGCTCGGGGCGATTGAGTTCCGAGGTGGCGGGCCAGGCTGTGAGGACGGTGGCTTGCGGGTAGGTCTTGTCGATGAAGCGAATTGCGCGCTGGTGGAGCACGATCATGTCGCGGTAGGTCAGGTTGTCTTCCGGGGCGAAGGCATAGGGCGGATTGATCCAGATGCCGGCGAGAAAGGCTGCGGCGCTCAAAGCGGCTATTAGAGGCCAACGCCTGGGAACGCGGCGACGCCAGGTGTTGACACAGATAACGAGAATGAGGGGATACATCGGTAGGAGATACCGAGTCAGCAGAGCGCCGCCGAGGATGGAGAAGGCGATCCAATTGGCGAGGAGAACAACGCCGAGTGCTTTGAGGGCGGGACGGGCGATGGGTTCGCGGGTGTTCGTGGCGGCGACCGGGATGAACATTACGGCGATGGTGCAGACAACCGGAACATACATGTTCATATGGGTCGTCAGGTGGAGGAGGCGATGCCAGAGGCAGAGTGCGATGCGGTAGGCGTCGAGGTTCGCGGTTGCGTTGTAGCGAAGGAACTCGGGGTTGCCGAAGACGAAGCCGGTTCGGTGGTAGTGGTAGGCGTACCACGCTGCCAATGGGAGGAGAGGAGTCAGAAGAGCGATCAGCCATTTCAGGTGAGGTGAATGGGTGCTGCGATTGCGGAGGAGAAGAATTGCTTCCCAGAGCGCCAGGGCTACCGGCGTTACGATGGCCGTCTCTTTGGAGAAAGTGGCGAGAGAGAACATGAGTGTGGCGAGGAGCGCGTTTCGCCTGCGCAGTGGTTCAGTTTGGTCGAGGTAGAAGGCGAGTCCCCAGAGGGTGAACGCTGCGGCGAAGATGTCGGCGTGAGCGAGTGTGCTTTGGGCGAACCAGACTGGATAGATAGCGGTGAGGAGGACTGTGGTTGCGGCGACTGCGGTGGTAGTGAGAGTTCTTGCGAGTTTGAAGACTCCGAGTAGGGCCGCCGCGGAGACCATGCAAACCAGGGTGCGGGTGCCACTGATTACGAATCCGGACAGGTGCCACCAGCCCGCAAGGAGGATCGACGGCAGCGGCGGGTGCGCGTTGGTGACGGTCGTCTGCGGGATCAGGGTGCCGGTGCGGAAAAAGTCCCACGCGGCAGGAATGTAGTAGCCGGCCTCGTCCCAGAAGTAGGGAAGCCGGAGGAGGCGATAGTGGGAGAGGTAGATGGTGACGAAGAAGAGCGGATAGAGCATCCAGAGAGGGATGTCGCCGGCTGACTGCTGCTCGTCGTTGTCTGCTCTTCTTAGAAGGGGCACGCTCTTAGTTGACGGGACCGCCGGATTGGGGGAGCTGCTCGAGTGTGATGGAGCCGAAGGTCTGCTCGTACTGGGCGAGATTGTGGCCGAGCACGTTCCAGAGGGCTTTGGCCTGCTGGGGGCTGAGGTAGATGCCCTGGAAGTTTCGGACGGTAAGCTCCTCGGGGTTCTGCTGGGTCATGGTGCCGAAGACGAGGAAGAAGTCCCAGACGCTCATGCGGACCTGGACGCTGTTGGCGTAGCCGTCGCGGTAGTCCTGGGTGTTGGTGAGCTTAAGTGTGGGCTGGTCGGTTCCCTGGGGCTGGTTTTGCTGGCTCATTGCATCTCTTTCGGGGTTAGATTGATCTTTTGGTGCGGGAGAAGGGACTCGAACCCCCACGGATTTCTCCGCTTGGACCTAAACCAAGTGCGTCTGCCATTTCGCCACTCCCGCGATGTTTACTTCAACAGGGCGATGTTGTTGAGAAGAGCCACCTGCCACGACTAGCGTATGGCAAAGGGGTTTCGATTGCAATGCCACTGGGCGACCGCGCTCAAAACAGCCCGCTCGTCCGGTGTTTCCAGTGCTTTAGTGCTTGATCAGCCACATAACCCAGCTCGCCGCGATGGCTCCGCCGACGAAGAGGGCGAAGCAGAAGGCGCCGAAGCGAATCATCATGCGCGGGTCGGAGCGCTGGGTGATGCCGAAGACGATCGAGGTGAAAAGAGAGAAGAGGAGAACGGCCCCGAAGTGCGAGATGGTCACGAGCGCTTCCTCCCGGTGGCCAGCGAGTGCGCGTCGACGGCGGAGATGATGTTGAGCAGGCCGGCTACAACGATGAACTTGGTGCCGTAGTCGGCGGTCGCTACCTGAACTGCAGCCTGGCCGAGGTCGAAGGCGCGGGCGAGGAGGTAGAGCAGGCCGTTGCCGAGGTCGCCGGCGAAGTTGAGGATGTCGAGCAGGTCGCCGGTGTTGGGCGAGTAGATCTTACCCTTGAGCGCGAGGCCGATCGTGAACATGGACAGGATGGAGACCATGATGAGGCCGCCGCGGATCCATTTGCGCTGCATGAGGTGGCCTGCGCCGGGAACCAGCCAGCCAGCGATGAGGAC
Source organism: Acidobacteriaceae bacterium KBS 89 (assembly GCA_000381605.1). Lineage (GTDB taxonomy): Bacteria > Acidobacteriota > Terriglobia > Terriglobales > Acidobacteriaceae > Edaphobacter. Next base: position 453,583 of record KB906759.1, on the reverse strand, counting down.
CATCGCCGGGAATGAAGATTGTGCGGTGCGTGTTTGTGCTGTGACGTCGGTGGCCATTGCTCATTTGATGATAACAGGGTAGATGATCAGATTGAGCGGAGCTTTGGTTCTCGGTTAGGATTTGAAAGAGGTACAAGGAGGTTGTTGCGATGAGCTCGTCAGGTGGATCGGAGATTTGGTTGGATCGGTGGTGGCCACTGTTCGTAATTCTCTATGGAATACTCTTCGTCGCTGTTCTCGTTACTTTTTCGCCGACGACGTGAAAGGTACGGTGAAAGCCGTGCCTTTTTGCTTGTTTCTTATCAGCGCTGCTGAAAGTGCCATCGCAGATGGTCAAAAGTCTCATTCATGCCTAGACGACATCTCGCCAACGGATCCCTCTCTTCCTTAGCTATCGTCGCGACGCTTTGTTTCGCTTCGGTTTTTGCCGTTGCGGAGAAGACGCCCGCAGTGGATCTTGTCGTATACGGCGGGACTGCCTCCGGAGTGATTACGGCGTACTCCGCTGCGAAGGAAGGATTGCACGTTGTCCTTCTAGAGCCGCGGGCGCATTTGGGTGGGATGGTGACCGGAGGACTTTCTGCGACTGACCTGGGGCAGTTTCAGATCATTGGTGGCTACGCACGCGACTTTTATACGCGAGCTGCGGCACACTACGGCACCCACACTCTTGAGAAACACGCGGATTGGCTCTCGGAACCGCACGTCGGCGAAGAGATCTTTCGCGCGATGCTCGGCGAAGCGGGTGTCGAGGTTCACTTCCACGAAAAACTCATGGAGCATGGCGGCGTCGTGATGGCGTCGAAGCATGTGACTTCGATCAAGACCATGGACGGGAAGGTCTGGCGGGCGAAGGTGTTTGCGGACTGTAGCTATGAGGGCGATATGATGTCGCAGTCCGGCGTCGCATATACGATCGGGCGCGAGAGCATCGCGAAGTATGGGGAAGACCTGGCAGGCGTTCGTGACAAGACTCCGGCTCATCAGTTCACTTGGGCGCTCAGTGCCTACGACGACCAGCACAAGTTGTTGCCTGAGATTAGTCCGGGACCACTGGACGCTCCCGGTAGCGGTGACAAGAAGGTGCAGGCGTATAACTTTCGCCTGATTCTGACGCACGATTCGACGAACCAGGTGCCGTATCCGAAGCCGGCCAATTACGATCCCGCGCGATTTGCGTTGCTGCGGCGCTATCTCACCGAGTTCGAGAAGAACAAAGGGCGCGCACCTAATTTTCACGATGTGACTAATCCGGTGGAGATTCCGAACCACAAGGCCGACTTCAACAACAATGGACCTGTTTCGACGGATTACATTGGCCACAGTTGGGATTACCCGGACGGATCGTATGCGGTGAAACAAAAGATCTGGAACAATACTGTCGAGTACATACAGGCATTCTTCTACTTTCTGGCGCATGACCCGAGTGTTCTACCCAGTCTGCAGAAGGAAGTGAACGAGTGGGGGCTGTCGAAGGACGAGTTTGTGGACAACGAATACTTTCCGAACCAGCTTTACATTCGGGAGGGGCGACGGATGGTGGGGGTCTACGTTATGCGTCAGGCCGATCTGCAGACGACGCGGACGAAGCGGGATTCAATCGGTATGGGTTCGTACCAGAGCGATTCGCACAATATTCAGCGGGTCGCCCGCGAAGATGGCACGGCGACCAATGAAGGCGATGTTCAGGTCGCAGTGCAGCCTTATGAGATTCCGTTACGGGTGATGCTGCCGCAAAAAAGTCAGGTGGATAACCTGCTGGTGCCGGTGTGTTTGTCGGCGTCTCATGTGGCGTACTCTTCGGTTCGGATGGAGCCGCAGTACATGATTATCGGTCAGGCTGCTGGTGTGGTGGCTAGTCTGGCTGTCCGGGAGGGAACTGCGGTCCAGGACGTCTCTGTGCCGACTCTTCAGGAAAAACTTCACGAACGAAAGGCAGTGCTGAATCTTACGGATGCCGAGGCGAATCCTAAGGCGCCGGTCGGGAGTCGAGATTAGGCGCGGACTAGTTCGGTCTGGATGCGGCCGGTGACCTCGGCTTTGCCTTTGCGGGCGATCATGTCGACCTCGCTGCGTATGCCGAATTCTCCGGGGAAGTAGAGGCCGGGTTCGACGGAGAAGCAGGTGTTGGGCAGGATCAGGCGCTCGTCGTGGGTTTCGAGGTTGTCGAGATGCGCGCCGTTGCCGTGGATTTCTGTGCCGATGTTATGGCCGGTTCGATGGGTGAAGGCGTCGCCGAAACCGGCTTTGACGATGAGGCCGCGGCCGGCTTCGTCGGCCTGCCAGCCGGCGATGGGTTGGTTGGCGGCGAAGGCGTCCTGCACGGCTTTGATGGAGGCGTCGCGGGCGTTGCGGACGGTGGTGAAGATCAATTGCTCGCGTTCAGTGGGCTCTCGGCCGACGACGCCGGTCCAGGTGATGTCGTACCAGACGGCGGTGGGGTCGTTGGAGAGTTTGGCCCAGATGTCGACGAGGACGAAGTCGCCTTTGCGAATGGCGCGGGAGTTGGCGGCGGTGGGTTCGTAGTGGGAGTCGGCGGAGTTGGGGCCGGCCGAGACGTTGGGGCCGTGGTCCCAGATGAGGTCTTCGCGGGCCATGGCTTCCTGGAAGTATTGCACCATGGCGTATTCGTTGGTGCCGCCGTTGCTGGCGCGGGTGCCGATCTCTTTCCAGGCGGCTTCGAGAATCCGGTCGATGTGTTTTTGCGCGACGTAGTGAGTGGCTAACTGAGCGTCGGTGAGGACGGCTTCGAAGTGGCTGACCAGGTCGGCGGAGGTGACGATCTGTTTGCCGAGGTCGCGGAGGAGTTCGACGGTGCCCGCGTCGACCATAGAGACGTACATGATCGCGTTGCGGGGGGAGTACTGCATGGCGATTTTTGTTGCGCCGGTGACGAGGGTCTTGAGTTGCGATTCGAGCTCCTGCCAGGAGGAGTAGGCGGTCTTGGTGCCGGGGAGGGTGTCGAGGCGGAAGGACTCGATGCGGTGGACGAGTTTCTTCGGCTCGCCGGTGGCGGGGATGAAGTAGTACCAGCGGCGGGTGACGTGGAGGTTGGGGTCGAGGCCGAGGATAGAGTAAGCGAGGGGGTCGCGGTGGTGATGGTCGTAAAAGAGCCAGCCGTCAATTTTATTTTCGCGAAGGGCCTGCTGGATGGCGGCGAGGTCGAATTTGGTTGCGCTCGTCGTCTCAGTGATGATGCTGGGCATGGTGCCTCCCCCTCCTGGGTGAAAAGTGTGCAAAGTCTTCAAACCAGAAGACATGAGTCTGGACTTGTTGGTCAAGTCTTGACGGTTTAAATGCGAAGGCCCGGCAGTTAGCCGGGCTTTTCTTGCTGATTTAAGGGTATCAGGCGTGTCAAGGAGTTGATTGTGGGAAATTGCCGTGAGGAGTTCGTTCGACGAAACACCGATGAAAAATTAGATGAATTTGGCGGAGTTGGAAAACCCATGGGCAGGAGCCCCCATCTCACGGCCTACCAAGAAATGGAGGTCACCATGAATAGGATAGGGAAGCTTGTTTCCGATCGTGTGTTCCGGGCCCGATTCTCTTACAACTTGGCTGTATTGTGTCTGGGCTTGGCGATCTGGGGTTTCCCCGGCACCTGTTCAGGCGACGAACTGTTGGTAGGGAATTTCTTTGGTCCCGGACACGAAAATATTCTGGAGTACAACGCCACAACCGGGGCTTTTATTGGCACTTTTGGACCTGTCATAAGTTTTCCCCTTGGGGGCGTCTTTGGACCCGACGGGAACTTCTACGCAACCAATTCCGACAACGACACTGTGCTTAAGCTGAATGGCAGCACGGGCGCAGTGATCAATAGCACCTTCGGCTCGGCTGAAGACGCGGCCGGCCTTGTTTTCGGCCCAACCGGCAATCTTTTCGTCGTCGGCTCCACAGCGCCGGGTCTGCTGAGCGTGCTGAATGGCACAACTGGGGCGCTGATCACGACTGTTGACGCCGGCGGAATAATGAATGATCCCGAAGGAGTTACGCGTGGCCCCGATGGGAACATCTACGTGGCAGATGCTGGTGGCAATGATGTCCTGAAATTCAACGGTACGACCGGCGCTTTCATGGGCACCTTTGTGGCTCCTGGCAGTGGCGGCTTAATCGGCTCTCGGGGGGTCGCTTTCGGTCCTGATGGCAATCTTTATGTCACCAGTTTCAACACCAACCAGGTGTTGCGTTACGACGGCACGACCGGGGCGTTCCTGGGGGTGTTTGCGTCGGCGACGGGGGGTTGCAGCGGACTTAGTCTTCCACGAGACCTGACCTTCGGCCCAGATGGCAATTTATTCGTCGGGAGTTTTGGCTCAGGAGACATTTTTGAGTACAACGGCTCCACCGGGGCATGCATAACTGACTTCATACCGGCGGGCACTGGTGATCTGGGCGGGCCGACCTTCCTGGCCTTTGGCGAGGAGGCGACGACGACGCCTGTTCCAGAGCCTGCTTCGATAACGCTGGTTGCCAGCGCGCTTGCGGGCCTGGCCGCGCTGAAGCGAAGACTGTTCGCTGCTCGTTGAACGCATAGTTGCAACGAAAATTAACCCCGATTATCGCGTTGCAGCGCGATGGTCGGGGAACAGAACTGTTTGTCGCGTCCGGTAATTTGTGACACTGTCGCGGTCGTGTTCACGTCTCCGCCGTCAGAATGACGACGCGCTGCCCCCGCTTGGCTATAGGCTGCGTTGTGGGAACTGCAAGGGTAAGTTCTTCGCTAGGCGCCCATATTTAAAAAAACTAGCAATTCTGGCAGTAGTAATTCTGGCAGTAGTCAAAACCCCTAACATGCTGTCTTATTGCGGGGGTACGATTACAGGTAGACCTGATGTTGTGACGTGCCCGCTGTTGGTTCCCTCAAAGCTATTGGTTCCCTTAAAGCTATTGGTTCCCATAAAGCTATTGGTTCCCTCAAAGCTATTGGTTGCTCAAAAATAAGGAGAACACCGATGAGAGCTAGAACAATCGCTACATGCCTCGCAATGATCCTGCTGACTACCGGTTTGGCAAGAGCCGGTGGCGATTCACCCGACGAGAAACGGGAAAAGACTCGCAAGATGGCTACGCAAACTCTGCAGGACCTGTACAAACTGCAGCCCACAGCTCAGGGGGCTATCCAAAAGGCTGCCGGGTATGCCGTCTTCGACAACATGGGGACGAACCTGCTTTTGTTGAGCACCGCACGTGGGTCCGGAATCGCCGTCGACTCCGGTACCAAGCAGGAGACCTTCATGAAGATGGTTTCGGCCGGCGGCGGCCTGGGTGTGGGAGTGAAGGATTATCGCGTGATCTTCGTCTTCGAAAACGATAAGGCGCTGAGCACATTCCTCAATTCCGGCTGGGCGGCTTCAGCGCAAACGGACGCTGCAGCCAAGGCAGGCGACAAGGGCGGAGCCTACTCTGGAGCGATTGAGGTCGCTCCGGGCGTTTATGTCTATGAGATCACCAAGAATGGTCTGGCCTTGCAGTTGACCCTGCAAGGTACGAAGTACTACAAGAACGACGACCTCAACAAGAAATCTTGAGCTCCGGTCGCGATATGCGAAGCCGCAAATCATCCGGTGAAGTTCTGCGCTGTTCCTGCGAGCGTCCTGCATGATCGAGCGCCAGGATGATGTCAAATACGCCTCCCCGCCCCTATCGTCTACATTGGTTTTCTAGACGCTTAGACGCCAGCTCGAGATTTTTTGCTTTACTCTGAGTCGGGACGTCGGTGTATGCTTTCCAACCGATATGAAAATGGCGTGGAATCGGCGGCAGTTTCTGCATGGGGCGGGATCAGCTTTAGCGGTGGGAACGGCGATGGCGGGGGTGCCTGGTGCGGTGAGAGCGCAGGCGTCTGCGGGTCCTGACCATGACGATGCGGTTCGTTGTGTCACGACAACTGCGGTGACGCCTTGGCAGGCGCAGGCGTTGGCTAAGCCGGATTGGCGGTGGGACGCTTTGAATCTGAATGTCGATCTGTCGGCCACAGCGCAGACGATGGAGGGGTTTGGTGGGTGTTTCAATGAGCTGGGATGGACTTCGCTTAGCAAGCTGAGTGAGGGAGATCGCGAGAGTGTTTTGCGGGAGTTGTTCGATCCGGTTGCGGGTGCGCGATTCTCGCTTTGCAGGATGCCGATTGGCGCGAATGATTTTGCGCTGAAGGCGTACTCGTATGACGAGACGAAGGGTGACTTTGAGCTGAAACACTTCAACATTGAGAACGATCGGGCGACCCTGATTCCGTTTATCCATGCGGCGCAGCGGTATCAGCCGAAGCTGCGGGTGTGGGCATCGCCATGGACGCCGCCGAGCTGGATGAAAAGGAATGGGTTTTATGCGGAGGCTGCGAGCAGGGGTGGGCAGAAAGACAATGGGATTCGGCCGGACCAGATAGGGCATGAGGGTGAGGATATGTTCATCCTCGAGGAGCAGTATCTGCGGGCTTATGCGAAGTACTTTGGCCGGTTTGTCGATGCGTATGCGAAGGAGGGGATTCGCATTGGGATGGTGATGCCGCAGAACGAGTTCAACTCGGCGCAGAATTTTCCGAGCTGCACGTGGACTCCTCAGGGGCTGGCGGAGTTTATTCGATACCTGGGACCGGAGATGTCGGAGCGGAAGGTGGCGGTTTTCTTTGGCACGCTGGAGCGCGGGGATCCGAAGCTGTTGGAAGTGGTGATGGCCGATCCTGAGGCGGGACGCTATATCAGCGGGCTCGGCGTCCAGTGGGCAGGGAAGAATGCGCTGCCGGCGTTGCATCGGGAGTTTCCGAAGCTGGTGGTGTATCAGTCGGAGCAGGAGTGTGGCGATGGTTCGAATAGCTGGGCGTACACGACGTACTGCTGGCAGTTGATGAAGCATTACATCCGGTCGGGGGCGGGTGGGTATATGTACTGGAACATCTCTCTCGACCAGGGAGCCCCGAGCACGTGGGGATGGATGCAGAACTCGCTGGTTAGCGTCGATGGCGCGGCGAAGAGTTTTCGCTACAACCACGACTACTACCTGATGAAGCACCTGAGCCACTTTGTGGAGGTGGGAGCGAAGCGGGTGGAGACGACCGGAACGTGTGACGATGCGCTGGGGTTCGTGAATCCGGATGGGACGCTGGTGGTGCTGCTGCGAAACGCGGCGCAGCAGGAGCAGTTTGTGGATGTGCGCGTGGGTGGGAAGATGGCGACGGTGAAGTTGCCGCCGGATTCGATCAGTACGGTGACGATGAAAGTGTGAAGCGCAGCAAAAGGCCGGGATCGCTCCCGGCCTTTTTGTATTGGGTTGAGTTTGATTAGGCGTTGACTGGATTTTCGGCGGTTGCAGCAGCGGCTGCTGCGGCTTCGCGTTCCTTTTCGGCTTTCTCTGCCTTGCGGGCTGCGGCGGAGTTTTGACCGAGTTCGGCGGCCAGGGTTTCGGTGGTGAAGGACTCGATGATGTCGCCGACACGGATGTCCTTGTAGCCGGCGAGGTCGATGCCGCACTCGACGCCCTGACGGACTTCGCTGACGTCGTCCTTGAAGCGCTTGAGGGAGGCGATCTTGCCCTTCCACAGCTCTTCGCCTTCGCGGAGCAAGCGAACCTGCTGGTCGCGACGGATAAGACCGTCGGTGACGCGGCAGCCGGCGATCTGGCCGACCTTGGTGATCTTGAAGACGTTGAGGACCTCGGCGCGGCCGGCGTAGTTCTCCTTGAAGACGGGCTCGAGGAGGCCGTACATCGCCTTGGTGATCTCGTCCTGCAGCTCGTAGATGATGGAGTGCAGGCGGATCTCGACGTTTTCGCGCTCGGCAACTTCGGCGGCCTTGCGATCGGGCCGGACGTTGAAGCCGATGACGACTGCGTTCGAGGCAGAGGCGAGAAGAACGTCGGACTCGGTGATCGCACCGACACCGGAGTGAAGGACGCGAACGCGAACCTTTTCGGTGGACATGCGCTGGAGCGAGTCGGCGAGGACTTCGACTGAACCTTGCACGTCGCCCTTGAGGATGAGGTTGAGGTCCTTCATGCCGGCTTGCTTGATCTGCTCGGCGAGGCCCTCGAGCGAGACGCGGGAACTCTTGGCGAGTTGGGCTTCACGCTCCTTCATCTTGCGGTACTGGGCGATGCCCTTGGCCTTGTCGCGGTCGGCCATGACGAGGAAGGTGTCGCCTGCGTCAGGCATGCCTTCGAGGCCGAGGATTTCGACTGGAGTGGAGGGTCCGGCTTCGGTGATGGCGCGGCCACGGTCATCGAACATGGCGCGGATCTTGCCGAAGGTGTTGCCGACGATGTAGCTGTCGCCGGTGCGGAGGGTTCCGTTCTGCACGAGGATCGAAGCGACTGCACCGCGACCGCGGTCGAGCTTGGCTTCGATGACGGTGCCGACGGCGGGACGGTCGGGCTGGGCCTTTTGTTCGTTGACGTCGGCGACGAGGCAAATCATCTCTTCGAGCTTGTCGAGGTTGATGTGCTTCTTCGCGGAGACTTCGACGAACTCGGTGTCGCCGCCGAGGTTGGCTGGTTGCAGACCGCGCGTGGCGAGCTGATTGATGACCTTCGAGGGGTTCGCTTCGGGCTTGTCGATCTTGTTGACCGCGACGATGATCGGCACGTTCGCGGCGCGAGCGTGGTCAATGGCCTCAAGGGTCTGAGGCATAACGCCGTCGTCGGCTGCAACGACGATGACGACGATGTCAGTGACCTTGGCTCCGCGGGCACGCATGCGGGTGAAGGCCTCGTGGCCAGGGGTGTCGAGGAAGACGATCTCGCGGCCAAAGGCGGGGGAGTCGGGCTTGGTGATTTTGACCTTGTAGGCACCGATGTGCTGGGTGATGCCTCCGGCTTCGCCGCCGGCCACGTCAGTGGAGCGGATGGCGTCGAGAAGCGAGGTTTTGCCGTGGTCGACGTGGCCCATGACGGTGACGACAGGCGACCGAACGATCTCGACCATGCCGGTGGTGTCTTCGAGGAAGCCTTCGATGGCTTCGTTCTCAAGCTGCTCTTCGACGGAGATGACGGTGGCGTCGGCGCCGAACTGGCGGGCGACGTCTTTGACCAGTTCGCCTTCGAGCGACTGGTTGACGGTGACGAAGACGCCCTTCATCAGGAGGGTGGCGATGAGGTCTTTGCCGCGGACGTCGAGCTTTTCGGCGAGGTCCTTGACGCTGATGCCTTCGGTGACCGTGATGGTCTTGGTGATGGGGAGCGGCTCACGGGAGATGGGCGCGCCGCCGAAACGCGGTGGCGGCTGGAAGCCCTTCATCGGGCCTTCTTTGGTCTTCTCGTAGCGCTGTCCGCCACGGCGCTGGCCGGGACGTGCTGCCGGGCGCATGCCGGTTGGGGATTCGCCAGGGCCGGGGGCTATAGCGCCGCCTGGTGCTCCGCCGGGACGGGCTCCGAAGCCAGGACGTGCACCAAAGGCTGGGCGTGCACCGCCCGGGGGGAAGCCGGGGCGTCCGGGTGCACCGCCGGGGCCGGATGGGCCGCCGGGGAAGGTGCGGGTGGGGTGCATTGGGCGGCGTGCGCCGGGGGCCGTTGAGGCCGGGGGACGCGAGCCGGGAGCGCCGGGAGACTGTGGACGGGGGCGCTCAAAGATGGGGCGGCCGCGCTGGGGAACTCCCGGGGCGGCGGGCGGAGCGGTGTAGATGGGGCGCGGGCCGGTCTGTGGCATGATGACGCGGCGGACGGGTGGGCCTGAAGGAGCGGCGGCGGCCTCTGGTGCGGGTGCCTCTGCAGGGATGTCTGCGACGGGGGCTTCGGTGGCAGATGGTGCGGCCGCGACCGGGTGCTTGATCTCTGGTGCGGCGACTACGGGAGGCGGCGTGACAACTGCGGCCTCAACCGGCGGTGCCGCTGGAGGTGCGGGCTTGGTTACAGGCGGAGCGGTGCCGACCTGAGAGCCGGCGGGAGGTGCGACGGCGACTGGTGGGCGCGCGATGATCGGCCCGACGGGAGGCTTGCTCGCAATGGCCGGGGCCGACGGGGGAGCGACGATGTTGGCCTGTGGGCGCGGCTGGGGCACGATGCGACGCGGCTGAACCGGTGCGACGGTCTGCGGCTGGGCTGGCGACGCAGCGGCGGCGGGAGCCGCGGCTACTTTCGGCGCTGCGGCGACGTGGACCGATGCTGGAGGCGCGACTACAGCGGGGGGGCGGGGCGGGGCGGCTTTGGCTGCGGCCTCGGCTTGCTTGCGCTCGAGGATGGCTTTGAGGGCGTCGCCGGGCTTGGAGACCTTGGAGAGGTCAAACTTCGGCTTCGCGTCGACCGGCTGCCTGCCTGCAGTGCCGCTCTTGCCGCCGTTCTTGAAGTAGTCCCGGACCCTTTCGGCCTGGTCGGCTTCGATGGAGCTGGAATGGGTCTTTCCGGTCACGCCGATTGCTTCAAGCGCGTCCAGGATTGGCCTGCTCTTGACTTCCAGTTCCCGTGCCAGATCGTTAATGCGAACTTTGCTCATCCGTCCCTTTTCGTTTTTGCTGCCCTGCGCGCTTAGCTGTTCATATCAGCCTCATGGAGGGTTGAATCTCTATTGTAAGTGTTACCCCCGAAATCGCAGACATCGCGACCCGGAGAACTCTGTGCTGCGTGGCCGAAGTGGCTAGCCACGGTCATTTCCGTCGTCGATACCTTCATCGGAGACTTCCTGGCTGTCATTGACCAGCGTGTCTACGGCGTCGTTATCGAGTTCAATTCGTTCTTCCCTTGCATCGTTGTCGCTAAAGGCGTCGCTGTCTGAGTCAGCCTCTTCGAGATTGGCGATGTCTTCGGTGGAGAGTGTGTTGACTTCCTTTGCCCTGCCGATACCGGCCTCTTCGGCCAAGATTGCCTCGGGTGTCTTCTCCATGGAGCTCGGCTCTGACTCTGCGGCCACGGGCGAGACAGTGGGCTCTGGGCGCTCTTCGCCCTCTTCGTACTGGCCGAAGTAGTGGCGAACGGCGACGGAGATTTTTTCGACCGTCTTTTCGCCGATGCCGGGGACCTCTTCGAGCTGCTCGGGGGTCATATCGGCGAGGGCTTCGACTGTGGTGATGCCGGCTGCGATGAGTTTTTCGAGGACGGTGTCGCCGAGCTCGGTGACCTGTTCGATCGGCGTGGTGGGGCCGCCGGACATGGCCTGCATCTGCTGCTCGACTTCCTGGCGCTTCTCCTCTTCGCTCTTGATGTCGATCTTCCACTGCAGGAGCTTGGCGGCGAGGCGGACGTTCTGGCCCTTCTTGCCGATGGCGAGCGAGAGTTGGGTGTCGTCAACGATGACCTCGATCTGCTTGTCGGCGAGGTCAGTGATGGAGACGCGGCTGACCTTGGCAGGCTGCAGCGCCTTTTCTGCGAAGGTGGTGATCTCTTCGGAGAACTCGATGATGTCGATCTTTTCGCCGCGCAACTCGCGGATGATGGACTGGACGCGCATGCCCTTCATGCCAACGCAGGCGCCGACGGGGTCGACGTCTTTGTCGCGGCTCATGACGGCGATCTTGGTGCGCTCGCCGGCCTCGCGCGCGATCGCGCGAATGGTGACGGTGCCGTCGTAGATCTCGGGGACCTCGGACTGGAAGAGGTTTTGCACGAGGCCTGGCGCGGCGCGGGAGACAATGACCTGCGGGCCCTTGGCGGCGCGGTCGACGCGGAGAAGGACGACGCGGACGCGCTCGCCCACGGCGAACTGCTCAAGACGCGACTGCTCGCGCTTGGGCATGCGGGCTTCGGCTTTGCCGAGGTCGAAGATGACGTCCATGGGCTCGAGGCGTTTGACGGTGGCGTTGAGGACCTCGCCGGCGCGGTGGTTGTACTCGTTGAAGACGGTGTCGCGCTCGGCTTCGCGCACCTTTTGGAAGATGACCTGCTTGGCCATCTGGGCGGCGATGCGGCCGAGGGGCGTGGTGTCCTTGTAGAAGCGCAGTTCTCCGCCGACCTCGACCTCTGGGGCGAGTTCGCGGGCCTGTTCGAGGGTCATCTGGTTGATGTCGTCCTCGACCTGCTCGGGGCTCTCGACGACGGTCTTGAAGACATAGGCGCGGATCTCGCCGGTCTCGCGGTCCATCTCGGCGCGCATGTTCTCCTGGGTCTTGTAGTATTTGCGCGTGGCGAGGGCAATGGCATCCTCAACGGCGCCCACTACAACGGCCGGTTCGATTCCTTTATCGCGGCTCAACGTCTCAATCGATTGATACAGAACACTTGACATCGCTCACTCGTCCTTCTTGTCCGGATTCCCGGGTTTGTTTCTTGTTATCCATCATTTCTGATGCTGTTACCTTATGTTGCAGTGTCGCTAAGTCTCCGCGACCAGATTGGCCTTTTCGACGTTCGCCAGGGCGATGTCGACGGTCGCTTCGGTGACGGCCTTCTTTGCCTTGCCCTTCTGCTTGACGGCAGATAGGTCGATCGTCAGGACTCCGTCTGTGAATTTCGTCAGACGGCCTTGCCACTGCCTGTTCTTATTAACCGGCGTGAAAGTCTGAAGCTTGATCAGACTGCCTTGAAACCGGGTGTAATCTTCGGGCCGGAAGAGCTTTCGTTCCACACCCGGCGAGGAGACCTCGAGGGTGTACTCCGCCCCTGGGATCAGGTCTTCCACGTCAAGTACTGTTCCGAAATCCTGCGCGAACTGGGCGCAATCTTCGTGGGTTACGCCGGAGAGCATCTCGACTGGGACGCCCTTCGGTAGTTCTGATGTTCCAGCTGCTGCTAATTCTGCCAGCTTGGCCCGTTCTGCTGCGTTCTTTTCGATATAGACGCGCAAGGTGCGGTGTTTGCTGCCGCCCTGGAATTCGAGATCGACGAGCTCCAAGTTGTGTGAGGCGGCGACGCGTTGCGCGGTTGCTCGAATTTCGTCAATCTGGACTGCCATAAGCTGTGCTTCCGGTTCATTTTCCGTGAAAAAACAGAACGCTTTTAGAGCAAATAAAAAGTGGGCTTTGGCCCACTCATCTCTTCCGCCAAATCACCGGTGCGGTCACGGCATACTCTTACGACGGAACAAAATCGTCTGCAAACCTGATGATACAACGATTGTGGGGCTTGTTCAATGGGTCAGCCAATTCAATGTTGAATAGGTTGAACGGACCGCTTGAAAACGCCTATTTCCAGCCCTTTGGTGTTTCTTAGCCGAACGTTCTCCAAGGTCAATTACTGATTCGAAAAGGAAACGGCCGGAACAATGTGTCCCGGCCGAGCTCATATTTGTTGGTGGGAAATTAGATCGATTCGGAAAGGCCCTTGTTGACCAGTACCTTTACGTCGACGCGCCGGTTGATGTCGCGTCCTTCGGGGTCGGAGTTTGAGGCGGCTGCGTGCGTTGCCCCGTAGCCGGCAGGAGCGAGAATGCGGCGCATCGGTACGTTGGCTGAGTTACGCAGGTATTGTGCGACGGCGGTCGCTCGCTCGTCGCTGAGCTTCTGATTGGCAGCCTTTGTCCCCGTGCTGGAGGCGTAACCGGCGATCTCAATCATGTAGTTCTGGGTCGACATTGCGTCCTTGGCGAGCTTGTCCAATGCCTTCTTATCAGAGTCTGACAGGGTGGCTTGGTTTGTTTCGAAGAAGAGCGCGGCTTCGACTACAGTTTGATAGTCACCGAGGTCCGACACCCGTTTGTTGACGAGCGAAATTGCTTCGGCATCCATAACAGCACCGGCGCCTGCAGCTGATGCCATTTGTCCGGCCTGGTTCGCCGAGCTTTGAGCCTTATTTGCGGAGGTTTGGGCCGCACCCGCCGCGCTCACCCCTTGATTCGCTGTGGTTTGAGCGTTGGCAGCCGCAGCTTTGTTGGCTTCGATCTGCTGCTCCTCGGCCTGTTCAATGGCGAAGGTGTCAGGATTGAAGGTGATCTTGCCGGCGTCGAGTTGCCCCTTGCTATTGCCAACGCCTTCCGCGGTTATGGTGAGACCGGGAAGCATGGCGGTGACGTCCTGTTCAGCTTTGCGGAGCCTGAACGACTTTTCGCGTTCAATCTTGGTGTTATCAGTGATATTGACGATTGCCGACGTGCTTTCTTTCTTGATGTTGATGACGACCAGGTCACCGCTGCGGGAGACGATTGTCCCAGTGACTTTGGCTTTTTTTCCGGAATCGAATTTTCGGGTTGGGGTCGCTGCTTGAGCGACGGTAGCCAGTAGAAGGAGGAGCGCGGGGAGGCAGAGCAGGCGCGATGTCTTTGAAGCGATAAGTCTCATGGAATTTTTTCTCCGAATGCAGTCTTGATTTTTTGGCGTTACGCCTTTGAGCCGGAAGGTCCAGCCGGGGAGCCGTTTCCGAATCGGCCCGATTGCCGATCAGATCACACTGTTGCGCTAAATCTAGCTGCGGGAAAGGGTGGGGACAACTAGCGATAGTTACAGTCCCGGAGCAAAAAAAATGCAGCAGGGAATTTCATCCGATTTACGAGGGGTGTCCATATGGCTGAGAGCACATCCACCTGTGAAACTTTGCGGAAATTGGACCATCCAAGTTGCTATGGGTTGTTGGCGACTCTACAATCATTCAAATCCTGCGGAATTTCGGCTTGCTGCCCTTAGCCCATCTCTTTTAACCCTTACAACTGGAACCTACAAAAAATTATGATTAGCTCCCCCGTACCCGAAGCCCTTACTTTTGATGATGTTCTCCTCGTTCCTGCCTATAGCGAAGTCGTTCCGACGCAGGTAAGTACGCAAACGCAACTGACGCGCAATATCACGCTTAGTACGCCGCTGATGTCGGCAGCGATGGATACCGTGACCGAGGCGCGGCTGGCGATTGCGATGGCACAGCAGGGTGGGCTGGGCGTCGTTCACCGAAATTTAACGATCGAGCAGCAGGCGGGGGAGATCGACAAGGTGAAGCGGTCAGAGAGCGGGATGATCGTGGACCCGGTGACGATTACGCCCGAGCAGACGATCGCCGATGCGCTGGAGGTCATGCGGCGGTACAAGATCTCGGGTGTGCCGGTGACGAAAAACAAAAAGCTGGTGGGGATTTTGACGAATCGCGACCTGCGGTTTGTGTCACGGACCGACCTGACGATTGATTCAGTGATGACGAAGACAAACCTGATAACGGTGCCCGTGGGGACGACGCTGGAGCAGGCGGAGCAGATTCTGCATCAGCATCGGGTCGAGAAGCTGCTGGTGGTGAATGACGAATATGAGCTGAAGGGCCTGATCACGGTCAAAGACATTCAGAAGAAGCTGAAGTATCCGAATGCTTCGAAAGATTCGCAGGGGCGGTTGCGCGTTGCGGGGGCGATTGGGGCTACGGGGGATTTTCTGGAGCGGGCTGAGGCGCTGGTGGCGGCGCGAGTGGATGCGTTGGCGATTGATTCGGCGCATGGGCATTCGTCTCGCGTGCTGGAGGCAGTCGCGCTGGTGAAGAAACGATTTCCGCAGATTGATTTGATGGCAGGGAATATTGCTACTTATGAAGGGGCGATTGCGCTGATCGATGCTGGCGCGGACGCGATCAAGGTGGGGATCGGGCCGGGTTCGATCTGCACGACGCGTATGGTGACGGGTGCGGGAATGCCGCAGATTACGGCGATCTCAGAGGCTTATCGTGCGGGTAAAGAGCGGGGGATTCCCGTGATTGCGGATGGTGGGATTAAGTATTCGGGCGATGTGACGAAGGCCATTGCGGCGGGCGCAAGTGTGGTGATGATGGGGTCGTTGTTCGCCGGGGTGGACGAGAGTCCGGGCGAGACGATTTTGTATCAGGGGCGATCCTTCAAGGCTTATCGCGGAATGGGGTCGTTGTCGGCGATGGCGCAGGGGTCGGGGGAAAGATATTTTCAAGGCAAGAGCGACCTGGAGGATGCAAGCACGGAGCGGCCTTCGCTGACCGCGCGGGAGAATGGCGGCTCGAACCGGCTGGCGAAGTTTGTGCCGGAGGGTATTGAAGGACGGGTGCCGCATCGCGGGCCGCTGGAGGGGATGGTCTACCAGTTGGTTGGCGGGCTGCGGTCAGGGATGGGGTATCTGGGGTGTGCGACTATAGCGGATTTGCAGGCGAATGCGAAGTTTATCCGCATCTCCAATGCTGGCCTGAGAGAGAGTCATGTTCACGACGTGATCATCACGCGTGAGGCGCCGAACTATCACGTGGAGTAGCGCACGTGGCGGGTAGCGGCGAATCAGGCGGTGCCGAAGCGCTCAGCTGAGCGGGCCTTTGCCTTGGCCGCTTCTTCTTCGCGGTTCTTTGGCTCTGCGGTCGTTTCAAGCGAGTGAAGAAGTCGAGCGGAGACCGCAGTGATCTCATCGATGGCTGCGTTAAAGGAGGCTTCGTTTGCCTTGGATGGCTTGTTGAAGCCGCTGATCTTCCGGACGAACTGCAGCGAGGCGTCGCGAACCTCCTGGTCGGTTACCGGCGGATCGAAGTTGAAGAGATTTTTGATGTTTCGGCACATGCCAAGAATTATAGGCAAACGGCGACCATCAATCGAGACGTAGCAAAGGCAAGAATTCTCAGGATTTGTCGAGGACCATTGCGTCGAAGCGGTGGCGGATAAAGAAGCCTGAGTCTTTGTAGAGCTTGACGGCCTGATGGTTGGCCTCGGTTACGGTGAGGGTGATTGCGGCGAAGCCGGATTGGGTGAGGTTGTGGATGCAGTGCTCGAGAAGCGCGACACCGAGGCGCTGCCGGCGATAGGCCGTGGCGACGCAGAGTTGAGTGATGTGGGCTACGTCGTCGGCTACGCGTGAGCATAGAAGCATTCCGATCAGAGCGCCGTTGCGTTGGTCGCGAAGCATCCAGGAGGCGCCGGGATCGAAGACGCCGCAGCCAGGAAAGCGAACGATGTTGTGGAGGAAGCGCAAGGAGCCGTGAAGAGAGCAGTACTGGTCGTTGATGCGAGCGTCGATGTGTCCGGTGTAGGACTCATGGATTAACTCGGCGGCTGCCTGGTAGTGATCGGCCGACCAGCCCAGGATTTCAACGTAAGGCGGGAGAGTTGGGGTGCGAGCCGGGTCGTGCGAAGGCGGGAGGTCGTACTCCATAAAGAGGCGGGGATACATGGTGAAGCCGGCGGCGAGGAAGGCTTCGTCGATGGAGCCGGCATCGTAGAGGAGAAGCTGCGACTCGACTCGCTGGATGCCCGGTGAATGCTGCAGGAGCTGAAGGAGCTGGTGGAGAAGCGACTGCGTGATCTGCAGCATCTGCGCGGGGTCGTTCGCGACGGCGAAGGCGTCACCGACCACGGCTTTCTGGCCCTCGTAGACGCAGAAGGTGAAGCCACAGATGCGTCCACGGTCGAGCGCGACAAAACCGGGCAGGATGCGGGAGTCAAGGTATTGGAGAAGAAGCTCGGTGGAGCTCTGGTAGTTCCACCGGAGCCGCTGTTCCCAAAGACGTGACTCGGTTTCGAGCAGCGGGCGCAACTGACGTGCCGAAAAATGGCGGAGGTCCAGTATCTCGAGTTGGGTTGCGACTGTCATACCCTCTGAAAGTGTTCGTTTGAGCTTATAGGAATTTGCGGGGGTATGGGTTAAGAGCGATGTGGGCGAGTACCGGGTCGCTTACGGGGTCTCAGGCTTTGCGTAGACCCGATAGACCTCGAGGCCTTGCGATTCGTAGAGAAAGAGCGGCATGTAGACGCGTCCGTTAAGCCACCGTTCGAGCCTTGTGGTGTCGTTCGCGCGCACTACCAGAAGGTGTTCCGCGTCGGGAACGCCGTCGGTGTCATAGTGAATCATCGGCTGATTGCGGTAGAAGGCGAGGCCGTAGTCCATGTCCCGCTTGATGGAGTCTGTGGCGACCAGTTTCACGTCGGGGGCCTCGCGGAGGATCTCGCGAGCAAGGGGACGGGCTGAGTAGTTGACATCAAGCTCTTTGCCGTGGAATCCGAGAAGGAAGACGAGGGTTGCAAGGACCGGGATCAACGTCGCATTGCAGACCTGGGAGATGCCCCAACGGCGGACGATGAAGAAGACGATGGCCCCGAAGCCGAGGGCGGCTGCTGCCGCGCCCATCAACCAGGGCATGGAGGGCACGAGCGTCTCGTACTTCATATGCTGTGGAGCGAGAACAAGAACAAAGACCATGACAGCGCAGAGTGCGGCGTGAGACCAGAGGAGCCATTTCGGCAGGCCCTCGCGGCGGATGCGGTTGAGGTAGTCGGCCGTGAGAATGGTGAGCGGGGGAATGGAAGGGAGGATGTAGCCGGGGAGCTTCGAGCCTGAGAAGGAGAAGAAGACGATGGGAAAGAGGGCCCAAAGGACGAGGAACTCGGGGAAGGCGTCGCCTGCGCGGGTGTGGCCGAGGTAGCGGCTCGGGTTGTGGCGGACCTTCCATTCGGCGATGGAGACTTCAATGGAGTCGAGAAGGGCGCGCATTGCCATGACTGTCCAGGGCATGAGGCCCAGGAGCAGGACGATGAAGTAGAAGAAAAAGGGCTGATGGTGCTGGAAGCGGTCGGTGGCGAAGCGTTCGAGATTGTGCTCGAGGAAGAAGAGGCGGTAAAAGGTCGGGTTGCGCTTCTGGACAGCGATGTACCAGGGCAGCACCATGAGCAGAAAGAGTGTGACGCCGGGCCACCAGATTGTGCGCCGAAGCAGAGACCACTCGCGGCGAAGACCGGCGAAGAGCAGGATGATGCTGAGGGCGAGGAAAGGTGCGATGGGGCCTTTGGCCAAGGTGGCGGCTGCACCAAAGAAGTAGAGATCGAAGAGCCAGAATTTTTTTCCGGTTTCGTACCAGGCGTACCAGCCGAGCATTCCGATGCAGAAGGGCGCCGCGAGCTGCATGTCGGTGGAAGCCCCGCGGGAGAAGCTGACGATGGCCACACAGGAGACGGTGATGAGAGCAGCGTCGAGATGGCCGCCGGGCCGGAACCGCCGCATGTGCAGGAAGACGAGGACGACGAGTGCGAGTGTGGCGGAGGAGGACGGCAGACGGGCGGTCCAATCGGAGACGCCGAACTCCTTGAAGAAGCTCATGGCGCGCCAATAGTAAAGGGCGGGCTTTTCGAGCCAGGGTTTGCCGTAAAGGATAGGGGTGACAGTGCCAGCTGAGATGCAATGAAAGGAGTTACGCAGGTCTTCGGCGCGAAGACTGCGCGGAACCATCTTGGCGTTGACGGTATGGCAGGCGTCCGAATGTGCGGTGAGCATCTCGCGGGCGATCTGGGCGTATCTTGGCTCGTCCGCGCCAACCAGGCCAAGCTGATCGCCTCCGAAGACGGGAACCAGGCCGTATAGCAACAGAAAACCGGTTACAGCGAACAGGACGAGAAACTCTCGCACAGTCACCGAGGTCGGTAGTCTCTCGCGGAGCCAAATGAGGGCCGCGTGGTCTTTCCTTGCGCCGGTCGCGGCGGGTTGTTGACTATCGTTCATTTATCGTTGAGGAGCGAGACAAGGCTAACAGATTCTTGCCCGTAGCTGGGTTAGGATCCGCTCGGTGGCTACACCCAAAGGACCATCGAGGGTGCATCCGCTGGCGTTGCGGTGACCGCCGCCGCCGAAGTACTCGGCGATCTGGGCGACATCACTTTTTCCTTTGCTGCGAATGCTGAGACGAAACTGGCTGGCCTCGGCTTCACGCAGAAAGACCGCGGATTCGACGCCGGCGATGCTGATGAGGTAGTTGACGACGCCTTCGCAGTCTTCGGCTGTGGCGCCAATACGGTCCATATCTTCGCTGGTGACCCAGGTCCAGGCGATGTCGCCTTCGGTCTGGAGGTTGGAGAGAGCGATGCCCAGCAGGCGAATCTTGCTGGCAGGGTTGGAGAAGTAGATGTCGCGGGCGATCTGGCTGGGGTCGGCCCCGTGTGCGGCAAGATCGTGGACGAGAGCGAAGGTGTCGGCTGTGGTGCTGGAGTAGGTGAAGGCACCGGTGTCTGAGAGGATCGCGGCGTAGAGACAGGTGGCCATGGAAGGCGTGATCTCAACGTTTGCGGCTCGAGCGAGGCGGTAGACCATGGCCGCCACGGCACAGGCGTGCTCGTCGATCCAGTTGACGGAGGCAAAAGGACGGCCGCTGGCGTGATGGTCGATGTTGATGAGGGTGCGGCCTTCAAGGCCAAGGAGACCGGTGCGTGCGATGCCGTCGCATTCGAGCAGGACAGCGGGGATATCTCCCTCGGGGTCGATGTCGTTTGCCGAAGGTGTGTGGTGGATGCGGTGCAGGTTGGGAAGGGCGCGATAGGTCAAGGGGACCGGATCTGCGAACAGGATGTCTACCTGACAGCCGAGCTGCTCGAGCACCTCGGCCAGAGCGAGGACAGAACCGATGGCATCGCCGTCGGGGCGTGCGTGCGAGGTGAGAAGGAAGTGTGGGTGGGCGCGGAAGGTCGCCAGGAGTTCGCCGATCTGGGCTTCGTGCGATCGATCTGCCTGCTGAAGTTCGTAAAGCTCGGTTTCTGGAGTCATGATTTAACTGTCACGGGCTTAGCAGGTTCGGATGCGGTGCGCTTCTGGTCTCGTTTGCGAGTGCGGTCGAGAAGCTCTTCCATACGACCGGTCATCTTCTCGGAGCGGTCGATGGCGAAGGTGAGCTCGGGGACATGGCGGACTCCCATGCGGTCGCGGAGCTGGGAGCGGATATAGGCGCGGGCCGTGGTGAGTCCTTCGAGGGTGGAGGCCTCTTCCTCCTCGTTGCCGTGGACGGCGACGAAGATGCGGGCGGATTTGCCGCCAGGCGCGAGGACAACCTCTGTGACGTAGCTGGGCGCGATCCGCGGGTCGGAGAGCTCGCCTTCGAGCATGGCTCCGATCTCTTCAGAAAAGGTGTTGGCGACTCGATTGCGATGGTAGGTTCTGGCTCGGTGCTCGGGCATAAAGTTTGGTACAGGTCGAACGGTTGAGGATATCAAAGATAGGCCATTCCACCTAGTCCGAACGGTGGATTTTAGCGGAAAAAACTGCCGGATGGGTTGATTTTTGATGATTTTTTCAGCTATTCGGGCAGGATTTCCGCGTAAGAATCAAGGACTTCCGCGCTTAATTGGGCCGCAAGGCGGTGGACAGCCTGGTCAATCTGCTGGAGCTGGCCGGTGAGATAGCTGGTGGAGGAGGAGATGGCGGCGATACCCAGAGTGGCCCGGTTCCAGACGATGCCGTCGTCGAGTTCGGCGATGGAGAGGTTGAAGCCGTGGCGGAGCTTGTCTTTCATGGAGCGGAGCACCTGACGGCGGTCTTTGAGGGACTGTGCGTGGGGGACCTCCAGTTCGATGATGAGTTTGGCGATTGGCATTGTTTCAGGGAACGAGCATAAGGTAGATCGCCATGCCGAGACCGATGGCGGCGAGGATAAGGCCGAGGATGACGGCGTCACGGGAGACCCGTCCGGGCTGCCATGTACCGGTGCTGAGTTGGTGGACCAGTTGGACGTGACGGAGGACCGCGGAAAGGTTGACGATGACTCCGAGGGTGACGAGAGCGACTCCGGACCAGAGGGAGATGCCGTTGCCATGGGGAGGGAGATGGGA
Organism: Acidobacteriaceae bacterium KBS 89; assembly: GCA_000381605.1. GTDB lineage: Bacteria > Acidobacteriota > Terriglobia > Terriglobales > Acidobacteriaceae > Edaphobacter. The sequence goes on along the minus strand of KB906759.1, from coordinate 432,231 downwards.
CTCGGCGGCGCTGAGCTGGCGGAGGAAGAGGCCGAAGCGACTGACGGCGAAGCCAATGCCCATGAGGCCGAGGCCGGTGCGGATCCAGGCGAGAAAGGTCCGCTCGGCCGCTAAGTACACTCGGGGATCCTGCTCTGCGGGCTTGTCCATGGAGGGAATTGTATGACAGGGCCGAGAGACTAGCTTGCGGGCTTGCGGATGACCCATGTGGTCATGCAGCGCTGGCTCTGCACTACGGTGGTCTTAATTGGGTCGACTAATTCCGCGTTGAGGGTCGCGGTGCGTTGCATGAGGAAGGCCTCGTCGACGCAGAACCGCTCGGTGCCTTCGGGTGCGAGGTAGCGCCGGCCGGTGATGTGTTGGTGGGGCATGCCGATGGTGGAGGCGAGGCGGCTGAAGAGCAGGCCGCCGGGCTTGAGGACCCGCCAGAGATTGTGCAGCATGGCGTCGAAGTGCGCGTCGTCGCGGCTGAAGTGGAGGACGGTGTTGCAGATGATGACGTCGAAGGTGGCGTCGGGAAAGGAGAGGGCGTCGAGGGATTCAAGGCGAACATGGCTCGCTGGGAGCATTGGGAAGACGGTGCGGACGTGCTCGATGACCGCGGGGTCATGGTCCGCAGCGAAGACCTCGTAGCCTTCGCGAAGGAGGTAGACGAGGTTGCGGCCGGAGCCGCAGCCGGCGTCGAGGACGCGCATGCCGCGCTTGATGTTGCCGCGTAGAAGTTGGTCGAAGAGGTAGATGTCGATCTGGCCGAATTGTTCCTGCAAGGTAGGCACTGGTGGATGATACGGGTTAATGGCGATCGACGACTGTGTTTTCAGAGCATGAGAGAGAACAAATTTTTTTGCTGATGAATCTCCCCCGGCGGGCTGACTGTTGGTTGTCCGCGACGTACACTGTCCGGAGAACGCGCTATGTCTCGACGTTTGGACCGTCGACTCAAGTTGGACATTGTTGAGCTATGAGGATTTGTCGAAGAGAGGCAGTGATGGGTTTGGCTGGCGCTCAGGTCAGGGGATGGCTGATTGCTTTTGGGGTTATCTCGGTGATTTTTCTGTTGGGAGAGGCAGGTGCACAGACGCCGAAGGCCCACTTCGTTGGATCGGAGAGCTGCAAGGGGTGCCATGCTGCGGCGTACAACGGGTGGAAGCAGACCCGCATGGCCAATGTGGTTCGTGATCCTAAGGAGCATCCCGAGGCAGTGCTTGGGGACTTTCTTCACCCCGATCCAGTGGTCACGTTTGGGCTCGATCAGGTCGCGTTCGTGTATGGCAGCCGGTGGAAGCAGCGATATTTTACGAAGCGAGGGGACGACTACTATCCTCTGCCGGCGCAGTGGGACGTGGCGAAGAAGAAATGGCTGCCGTATCACGTGGAGAAGGGTACGGACTGGTGGGAGCCGTTCTATGGACCGACGAACTTCGACCGGCCGACGGGGCCCACGTGCGATGGATGCCATTCGGTGAACTACAACGTGGAGACCCACCAGGTCACGGAGTGGAATGTCGGTTGCGAGAAGTGCCATGGGCCTGGGAGCCTGCATGTCGAGCATCCAACGCGAGAGAACATTGTGAATCCCAAGCGGCTGGACTATGTGCGCGGCAATGACACTTGCATTCAGTGCCACAGCCAGGGGCGTCCCGTGACGAATCCGATTGCGGGGAAGTACTACGACTGGCCAGTGGGCTTTGTGCCGGGCGAGCGGCTGGTTGACTACTGGAGGCTGGAGGATTTGAAGCCGGGGACTACGAACTTTCTGCAGTATGCCGACATGACTGCGCATAAGAACAGGATGCAGGGGAACGATTTTACGCAGAGCAACATGTATCACCGGCAGATGCGGTGTTTCGATTGCCACCAGGTGCATAGCGCTGAGAATCCTTCGAACCTGATTGCGACGGGGAATGCGCTTTGTCTGTCGTGCCATGCCAAGACGGAGGAGAATCCGGCAGGACTTCGGGGGACGGTGAGCGAACATACTCACCATGCCGAAGGGAGTGCGGGGAGTTCCTGTGTGGCTTGCCATATGCCGAAGATCGAGCAGACGATCAAAGACAATTTTGTGAGCGCCCATACTTTTCGATTTATTACGCCGATAGAGACGGAGCAGTCAGGGATTCCGAATCCTTGTACTTCCTGCCATAAGGACAAATCGACTGAATGGGCGACAAAGGAGTTGAGGGGTTGGACGACGACTTCGCCTTGGCGCGTGGCTCAGTAGGCGCCTTAGGTGGAGGGTGAAAAACCCTTCTAGCGAGGGCGGACGAGGGCGACGGCAGTAAGGTCCTCGATGCGTTTGGGTTTGACGAAGGGTAGTCTCTCCGGACTGTACCATGGTGGCTTTCTGAACTCATTCGCGTCTTCGAGTGTAACGACGCAAAGGTCAAGCGCCGAGTCGTTGGGAATATTTTCGAGGACCGCGGTCGCTCGCTTGACGCCAAACTGCTCGCGTCCGCGTTGTGCTTCGAGGATTCCCTTGGTGACGAGAAGCATGCGTGCGCCGGGTTCGAAGGCCTGGATGGCGGGCTCGAAGGTGAGATGGGTGAAGAGACCGAGTGGCATGGTGACGTGTCCGAGGACGCGGGTGCCGTCGCTGTCGCGAAAGATCGCGGGCTGGCCCCCGGAGTTGATGTAAGCGAGAACGCCAAGAGGAAGGTGGAAGCAGCCGAGGAAGGTGGGGGCAAGGCGGGAGCCGCCAGCGGCTTCGTAGATGGTCTGGTTGATCTCGTGCGCCAGAATTCCGAGGGTGTCCATCATGTTGATGACTTCGTGACTGAAGAGTTCCTGGACGCGACGGCGAAAGGTGTCCTGCGTTGCGGAGATGACGGTGTGGACCTGATCGCGAATGCCAGCGATGTCGGTAAGGAGAAAGACGACGTGCGGGCCGGCGGCTACTGCGTCGAAGAAATCGCCACCGGTACGTGTGGCGTAATAACGGGCTTGAAGGTCGAGGCCCACGAGCGGTGGCAGCGTAGAGGGCAGATCGGTGCGCGTGAGCTGAGAGTTGTTCTGCATGGATGGTCGCGATTGTACTTCGTTCGGTGCAAAATCGACGCATATTTTGTAGCGGGTAGAGATGGGATGTGGGGCGAGAACTGCCTAGGCTACTCTACAATTATCGTTTCAGGGGGAGATAAAAACGGTGAAGAATTCGACGCAGCTCTGCAGGTCTAAGAGGGTACTTTCTGGGCTGCGAATGGTTCTTTCCGGCGCGATGATTATGAGCTCAAGTTTGGTTTCAGCCCAGAGTACCGATGCGGGATTCGGTCCAGCGAACCCGTTCTATGCGCCAAGTGCGTTGCCCTTTCAGGCGCCGCCGTTCGACAAGATAAAGGACAGCGACTATCAGCCGGCGATCGAGGCCGGGATGGCGGAACAGTTGAAGGAGATGCGGGCGATCGCGGACAATCACGCCGCGCCTACGTTTGAGAATACGATCGTCGCGATGGAGAAGACGGGGGCGTTGTTTCAGCGCTCTTTGGCGGCGTTCAACGGAGTGACGGGAGCGAATACGAATCCTGTGTTGGAAAAGATACAGCGGGAGGAGGCGCCGAAGCTGGCAGCGCATAGCGATGCGATCTATCTGGACGCGAAGCTGTTTCATCGCGTGGCTGCCGTGTATGAGAAGCGTGCGTCTCTGAAGCTGAGCCCCGAGGGGCTGCGGCTGGTGGAGATTTATTATCAGCGGTTTGTGCATGGTGGTGCGAACCTTTCGTATGCCGACAAAGAGAAGTTGAAGAAGATCAATGAGGAGGAATCGACGCTGTCGAACGCCTTCCGAAGCAAGCTGCTCGCGGCCACCAAGGAGGCTGCTTACTTTACTGCCGATAAAAGCGCTGTGTCCGGGCTGACGGACGCGCAGATCGGCGGCGCGGAGCGGGCGGCACAACAGAGGAAGAAGGAGGGGTGGGTGCTTCCGCTGCAGAATACGACTCAGCAACCTTATCTTTCGTCACTGACGGTGCGGGCGACGCGGCAGGCGCTGTTCGAGAACTCGTGGACCCGGACGGAGCGGGGGGACGCGAACGATACGCGGGAGACGATCGCGCGTCTGGCGCAGCTACGCGCAGAGAAGGGCAAGCTGCTCGGCTTCGACAGCTATGCCGCGTGGAAGCTGGAAGATCAGATGGCGAAGACTCCTGAGAATGCGCTGAAGTTTATGGATGCTCTTGTGCCGGCGGCGACAGCGAATGCGGCAAGCGAGGCAAAGGACATTCAGGCGGTGATCGACTCGCAGAAGGGTGGGTTTACGGTCGAGCCGTGGGACTGGGAGTTTTACTCGGAGAAGGTTCGGAAGGCGAAGTTCGACCTGGATGAGGCACAGGTGAGGCCCTACTTCGAGATGAACAACGTGCTGCAGAACGGCGTGTTCCATGCAGCGAACCAGTTGTACGGGCTGACGTTTAAAGAGCGGAAGGACATTCCGGTCTGGCATCCGGATGTTCGCGTGTATGAGGTGATGGAGGCCGATGGCAAGCCCCTGGCGCTTTGGTATTGCGACTACTACAAACGCGATAACAAGAACGGAGGAGCGTGGATGGGCAGCTTCGTACGGCAGTCCAAGATGCCCGGGATGGAGAGGCTTCCCGTGGTTTACAACGTTGCCAATCTGCCGAAGCCGGCGGACGGCGAACCAGCGTTGATCAGCTTCAGTGACGTGATCACGATGTTCCACGAGTTTGGACATGCGCTGCATGGGATGTTCGCGGCGACGGAGTATCCTGGCCTGTCGGGGACCTCGGTAGCGAGAGACTTTGTGGAGTTTCCGTCGCAGTTCAATGAGCACTGGGCGACGTATCCGGCGATCTTCGATCACTATGCGAAGGACCACAAGACCGGTGCGCCGATGCCGGCGGAACTGGCAGCGAAGATCAAGAAGGCCGCAGACTTCAACCAGGGGTATGAGTTGACGGAACTGCTGGCGGCAGCGCAATTGGATATGCAGTGGCACTCGCTACCGGTGAACGCGCCGTTGCAGAAGCCGGATGAGTTTGAGAAGGCGGCTCTCGAGAAGAAGGGTTTCACGCTAAGTTATGTGCCGCCGCGGTACCGGTCGAGCTACTTCTCGCATATCTGGGGAGGAGGCTATGCGGCGGGATACTACGCGTATCTATGGAGCGAGATGCTGGACGATGATGCGTTCCAGTGGTTTCAGGACCATGGCGGGTTGACACGGGCAAACGGTGACCGGTTGCGCGCGATGGTGCTGTCGCGGGGAAATACAGAGGACCTGGCAAAGATGTACGAGGCGTGGCTGGGGAGTCCGCCGAATATCGATCCGATGCTGAAATACAGGGGGCTTAAGAAGACGGATCAGAAGTAAGGCTAGCGATGGGTCGCCAGTTTGTTTCTAAGATCCGAGGCGAGTTCCGCAAGGCGCTCCATCTCTCGCTTTTCTTCGTCAATGTCCTGGATTGTGATGACGCCTCCAGAGACCTTGCCGTCGTGGTCGAAGACAGGAACAGCACTGAGGCTGACCCACGCGCTCGTGCCATCGTCGTGATAGCGGAGACACTCTCTTGGGCCGACAGTCCTGCCGTCCATAATGGCTTTGGCGAGGGGGTTTCCCGGTTGGTGGCCGTCGGTGCCGCCGGGAGCGTTCGATTGTGACACGCGACAGTAGTCGTCGATCAGGGTCGGAGGAGCGACGACGGAGCGAAGGATGTCCTCTGCGCGCGGGTTGCTCATGACGACTCGGCCGTCCGGAGCGTCAGCGATGACGAGGCCGAAGGGGACGACGTCGAAGATAGCCTGGAGGCGGGCCTCGCTGCGCCGGAGGGCTTCTTCGGCTTTTTTGTGGCCGTCAATATCCTCGAGAGTGCCGTACCAGCGAATGATTTTGCCGTCCTCGTCCCGCCGTGGAGAGGCGCGCGCCCTCATCCACCGCCAGACTCCGTCGACGCAACGAAGGCGATATTGCATGTCGACGGGTTCGCCAGTGCGAGTTGCTTTTTCCCATGCTCTGAGTGTGGGAGTGACATCGTCTGGATGAATTGCGCGGATCCAACCCGTTCCCAACGACTCCTCTTTTGAGAGACCGGTAAGCGTCTCCCAACGCAGGCTAGCGTCGAGGATCATTCCGTCAGGTTCGGCGTTCCAGGGGATTTGCGGATTGAGCTCCACTGCGTGACGGTAGTGGTCTTCGCTTTCTGCGAGGGCCTCTTCTACCCGTTTGCGGCTGGTGATATCGACGAATGAGATAGAGACGCCGATGACCTCATCGACCTCGTCGCGAGCGGGCTCATAGGAGACGAGGAAGGTGCGCATGATGTCCGGGTGGCGAGGATCGGGACAGCGGGCCTCGATTTCGCTGAAGCGCTCGCCTTTGAGCGAGTTCTGAAGGTATGGTTCCCAGTATTTAAACTTTTCCTCGCCCAGGATCTCAGAGATGTGACGGCCGAGGTGGGAGGCGACGGGGAGATTGTGTATCTCGGCCAGACGCTTGTTCACGCTGACGTAGCGGAGGTTGCGATCCAGGAAGCAGAGGCCGACGGGAACGCCATCGTAGATTGCGTTGAGTTGGGCGAGGCGCTGGGTGGGGAGTGCTTCGAAGCCGAGAGGCAGGCTAGACTCCGCGACAGAGCGCGAACTGATCGGGGCTGGGGATGAATTGAGACGTTCTGCGAGGGCTTCGGAAAGCTGTTCCGGCGGGACGGGGCGACCATAGAGCCAGCCCTGGCCTATGTCGCAGCCGAGCCAGAGAAGCATGTCGGCGATGATTTGGCTTTCGACGCCTTCGGCGACGGTGGTGAGGTTGAGACTGTTGCCGAGGCCGACGATAGCAGCGGCGATCTTTCTACTCTCTCGAGTGTGGGTCATGGAGCGGACAAAGCTGGCGTCAATCTTGAGTTCGTCGAAGGGGAGGAGTTGGAGATGGCGGAGGCTGGAGTAGCCTGTCCCGAAGTCATCGAGCGCCAGGCGGGAGCCCTGCTCCTTTAACTCGGTCGCGATTCGGGCAGCATATTCGGTGTTTCCGACGAGAGCGCTCTCGGTAATTTCGAGGATGAGGCGCTGGAGAGGGAAGTTTGCGTGTTCGGCGGCGAAGCAGATGTGTTTTGGAAGGCTGAGGTCGGTGAGCTGAGTGAGGGAGATGTTGACCGAGAGAGTGAGATGGTGGGGGATGTCTTTGGCGGCGGCGAAGACGGCGCTAAGGAGCTTGCCGGTAAGCAGGCCATGAAGGCCGGACTTTTCAGCGAGAGGAATGAACTCATTTGGCTGGATCAGGCCACGTTGCGGATGCTGCCAGCGGGCGAGCGCCTCGAAGCCGCTGAGGAGGCCGGTGCGGAGCTCGACGAGAGGCTGGAAATACGGAACGATCTCGTTGTTTTCGAGCGCTCTCCGCAGATCGTTTGCGTCGTCGGCAGCCATGCTAGAGACGATACTACGGTGTTGCCGCGACTTACACCGTAAATTTTAGCTGACGCCATCGAGAGACGAGGTCGCAGGCGGCTTCGGGCCAATAGGGGAAAGTGAATTCGAAGCCCGCATCGAGGAGACGGCCAGGAACAACCTGACGACTCTTCAGGACGAGTTCCGATTCAGTGCGCATGAGGAAGGTGCCGATCTCGATCATCCATGAGGATGTGGGCAGTCCGATACGCGTCCCCCAGGCTTCGCGGATCGCACGGAGGAAGTCGCGATTGGGAAGTGGATGCGGAGAGGCGAGGTTCACTACGCCGGTAAAGTCTTGGGCGGCAATGATGAGTTCTATCGAGCGAACGAAGTCGGTCTCATGGATCCAGGAGACGAACTGATTGCCGGTTCCGTTGGTACCACCGAGGCCGTGGCGGACGAGGTTGAGAAAGACGTCGAAGACGCCGCCGGGGTCCGGGCTGAAGGTCATCGCGCTTCGCAGGGCAATCTTGCGAGTGCGTGGAGTTGGCGTGGAGAAGAAGGCCTCTTCCCAGGCTTTGGCGACCTGGATGGAGAAGTTCCAGGTGTCTGGGGCGCCGGGTTCGTTGCCGCCGAGTTCACCGGTGGCCTCGTCCATGGGGCGGTCGAGGGAGTGACGGTAGATGGTGGCCGTGCTGGCGTTGAGCCAGACGGCAGGAGGGTGGTTGAGAGTAATGATGACCTGATTGAGAAGCTGCGTCGAGAGAATGCGGGAGTCGAAGATCGCACGGCGGTTGGCGGAGTTGTAACGGCAGTTGACGGTTCGGCCGGCGAGATTGATGCAGACGTCGCTGTCTTCGAGTTCGTCGACCCATGGGCCGGGGGTGAGGCCGTCCCACGGAACGACGCGCCATGGTGCTGGTTGTGGGCTGCGGCTGAAGACGGTAACGGAGTGGCCGCCCGCGTGAAAGTGACGGGCGAGGAGTTGACCTACCTGTCCGGCGCCGCCGGGAATGACGATCTTCATGGAGTTGGACCTTCGCTTTGCTTTTGTTCAGTCTTCTGGGAGGGAAGGTAGCGTTGCCAGTCGTTCGATTCGGCGATCTGCTTAATGACGGCGTTGCGTTCGCGGAGCAGGGCACGCATGTAGCGACGGAGAAAGAGGAGTTCCGCCACGGGGCCTAGAAGGGGAAGGGGAGCGGCGACGCGAAAGAGGTCCTTCATCTCGGTTCCGCCGGATGGAAGCGTGCGGAAGTAGTGGTCAGCTTGCATGGAACGGAAGATGCCGTCGATCATGGTGGCCTGGAAGTAGGTTGGAGGCTGCATGGCGGTGTATTTACTGGTGAGATTCTGCCAGACGCCGAAGTGCTTCGCGCGCCACGTGACCTGCTGGGAGAGTTCAGGAAGTCCCGAGAGGATTCCCCCTATGGCCAGCGCCTGTTCGCCGCAGTGGATGTTGGCGACCAGATGCACCTCGACGCTGCGGGAGAGATCGAAGCACCGCTCGATGGGTGCGTCGATGATGGTGGTCTCCTCGAGGGTGATCATCGCGTGCGAGCTTCCTCTTGTGTAAGAGTAAATGTGTGAGTTGGATTTATTTCAGAGAGAGTTTTCTAAGGATGAGTCGATGAGTGCGAAAGAGATGAGTTTTGTTAAGACGGGCGATGCGCGAACCTTTGAACCGGAGCCGGGAATGAGGCGGCAGGTGTTATCGCATAGCGACCAGTTGATGCTGGTGAGGCACTTTTTTGAGCAGGGATGGGTGGGTGCGCGGCATAGCCATCCCCACCACCAACTGGTGTACGTGGTGAGCGGGGCGATCCGCGTAGATGTGGATGGGCGGGTCTTCGACGTTCGTGCCGGGGACAGTTTTGTCGTCGACGGAGGGGTCGAGCATCAGGCTTCGGCGCTGGAGGCGTCGGAGGTGCTGGATGTGTTTACCCCGGTTCGCGAGGACTATCGGGAACTGGTGAAATAGGCCAAGAAACCCTGAGAAATTTTCCAGAAAAATGCTAACTAAACGATTAGTTGCTCGTCTGATTCCATAGTTCGGCTCTCCGTAGCAGTGGTTTGGAGGAGGCCGGCTCTATGGTTCTATGCCGCCGAAGAAGTCCAACACATTGACGGAAGCTGAGTTACGGCTCATGAAGCTCTTGTGGGAGCGGGGTGAGTCTGCCGTGGGCGACTTGGTGGCGGCAATGCCTGATGGGGCGGCGTTGGCCTACAACTCGGTCCTGACGACGATTCGGATCCTCGAACAAAAGGGCTATGTGCGGCATCGGCAGGAGGGCAGGGCGTTCCTCTATAGCCCCTGCGTGGCCGAGCATGAGGCCAGCCGGTCCGAGATCCGTCATATGATGCAGCGTTTTTTTGGCAACTCGCGGGAGCGGCTGCTGCTCTCTCTGTTGGGTGACGATGAGGTGTCCCCGGAGGAATTGCAGCGTCTGAAGGAAGCGATCACCGCGGCGGGGGACGACCTATGACGCTGATGGATCTGACCCTTATCCCGGGCGCCGAGCAAATGTCTCAGCTCGTCGCGACCTCGTTTATATCTGGGCTTTGGCAGGGCGTTGTCCTGGCTGTGGGTGTCGCGATCTGTCTCCGGATGCTGCCGAAGACTACCGCTGCAGTGCGTTTTGCAATCTGGACAGCAGTGTTTCTTGTGCTTGCGGTGCTGCCGCTGGTGCACGCTTCGGCGCTTGGGTCTGGAAACGCCATAACCGGACGGGGCCCAGTGCTGCACGTAGATGTGCGCTGGAGCTTTGCCATTGCGGCGCTCTGGTTGATGGTGTCGCTGGTGCGTGGGGTCAAGCTGGCGATGAGTGCGGTTCGGCTGCATGGGATATGGAAGAGAGCCAAACCCGTGGCGGGCTGCGATGCTGTGCTGTCTGCGGCCGGGTTTCGCGGAGTGCAAGTTTGTACATCGAGCGATGTGGATCGGCCGAGTGTGATCGGGTTTTTCTCGCCGCGCATTCTTATTCCGGAAGAGCTATTTGATCACCTGACTACGGCGGAGTTCGGGCAGATTGTGCTGCATGAAGTGGGACATCTGCGGCGAGGGGACGATTGGATCAACTTGCTGCAAAAGCTGAGTCTCGTCGTGGTTCCGCTGAACCCGGTTTTGATCTGGATCGAACGGCAGCTGTGTCTGGAGCGCGAGCTTGCGTGCGATGACGATGTGCTTCGGCTGACGAAGGCTCCGAAGGCCTATGCGACTTGCCTGACCAATCTTGCTGAACACAGGTTGGGACGACGCGCTGCGGCGCTATCGCTGGGAGCGTGGGAGAAGAAGTCGGAGCTGGTGCGGCGAGTGCAGAGCATCCTGCAACGAGGCGAGAGGATGGGCACAACGCAGGCGCGCGTCGTGATGAGCGTGCTGGTGCTGGCACTCCTGGGTTTTTCCGCCGAGTTGGCGCGATGCCCGCAGCTAGTTTCGTTCTCGCGGGCAACACTGCCTGTGTCGGCCGAGACGCAGACTCTGCCCGTTGGGTATCAACCGGCAACGTTTCACAACGCCAACACCTCCTATGGTGGAGCACATGAGACTTTGCTGAAGGCGTCGATGCTAATCAACCGCGACACACCGCCCGCAGTCCAGAAGACTTCCAAACACCGGCGTTCAACTCATACTCCGGTGCTGCTGCGCTCCAAGCAGCCGCACGCGAGAATGCAACAGGTCAGTCGCCTGCTTGTGCTGAGCTCGTGGGATGAGCAGCAGGGGCCGCGGATGGTATTTGCTGTTGCCGAACAGCGCGTGACTTCTACTTCGTATGCAGCCGTGCCCACCGCGGGCGGCTGGCTCGTCATTCAACTTTAACCAAGCTGTTCAACCCTTTGCTGAGGTACGATTATGTCTCTTGAAACTAATAAATTAGTAGGTAAGGTAGGACGATTTGGCGCTCCTGCCGGGGCTGCCGTGGCACTGGTGCTGGCAGCTACGATGTTCTTTCATCACAACGGCGTCCACGCGGCTATGCTCCCGTCGGCAGAACCGATGGATGACAACAGTGTGTCTTCACTGGTTGCGCTGGATAGCGCGGTCGAAGCAGTTGCGGCACGTGTAACGCCTGCCGTCGTGAATGTTGCGGTGACCTCGCGCGGGTCAGCGGAGCACGAGATGGGCGGCGGACAAGATGACGACGAGAGCCAGGAGGGTCCGGGGCCAGGCCAGATGCAGGGCCTGCCTCCAGGGTTTTCGCAGTTCTTCGGTCAACCGCGTGGTATGCAGCGCCCGCAACAGCAACCGCTCGAGCATGGCATCGGCAGCGGGATCATCATCTCGCCGGATGGTTACATCGTGACGAACAATCATGTGATCGATGGTGCGGTGAACATGCGCGTGACGTTGAACGACCGGCGCGTGCTGAATGCGAAGCTGGTCGGCAGAGATCCACTGACCGACCTCGCGGTGATCAAGGTAGATGCGAAGGACCTGCCCAGCATTGCCTGGGGCGATTCGTCCAAGCTGAAGCCGGGACAGACCGTCTTGGCGTTTGGTAGCCCGTTTGGTTACTTCCAGTTCTCTGTCACTCGCGGAATTGTGAGCGCGGTAAACCGGGACAATCCGTACAAACAGGACGCACGGAAGCTCGGCGGGTACATCCAGACCGATGCCGCGATCAATCCGGGCAACTCCGGCGGACCGCTCGTAAATGCACGTGGGGAGCTGGTAGGAATCAACACGTTCATCATCTCCAACGGCGGTTCGTTTGCCGGCGCAGGATTTGCGATTCCTTCGCAGATCGTGCGAGCGACCTCAGAGCAGCTGATCAAGACGGGAGCCGCGCATCATGGCTATCTCGGCATCAGCCTGAACGATGTGACTCCTGCGAATGCCAGCTTCTTCAATCTGAAGGCGGCGACTGGCGCGATTGTGGCGCAGGTAACTCCTGACTCTCCGGCCGGTAAGGCTGGGTTGAAGAACGGCGACGTGATCACCGAGCTGAACGGGCAGCAAATTGTGAACGGCAGTGCGTTGCAGGTTGCTGTGAGCGAAGAGACCCCGGGCACGGAGATCAAGCTGGGAATCATTCGAAACGGAGCTTCGCAGACGATCAATGTGAAGGTCGGCGAGTATCAGAAGAATGCTGAGGTTGCGAGCGAGGGCGGTTCTACTGCTCCGCAAAAGGGCAAGTTGGGACTCGCCGTCGCTGAGTTGACTCCCGATGTCCGGCAGCAACTGCATATTCCGTCGCAGGTGAATGGCGTGGCCGTGCAGAGCGTTCGTCCAGCAAGTCCAGCGGAAGATGCGGGACTTGCTCCGGGGGATGTAATTCTCGAGATGAATCGCAAACCGATCGCTTCAACCGAGCAGTTCGTAAACGACGCTCATGCGAATCCGGAAGGGAAGGACCTGCTGCTTCTGGTTTGGTCGCAGGGAAATGCCAGCTATCGTGTCGTCCACACGGATGGCGCCAGCAACCAGAACGGAGAGTAGTTTCACAGTTTTCTCCGGCCGCTGCGGGAAGGCTACGCAGCGGCCATTTTTTTCGGCGAATTAATCCTCAGAAACAATTTCTCATTTGCAAAAATAATGAGTCTTTCGTTTCACTTCACGCGTAACTCATCGGTAGCACCCCCGATTTGGAGACTATTCGATGTCGTTTGCTTGCCGCGTTGCTGGTTTGTTCCTTTGTTGTGCAGCTTCGCTGCCCGTTCATGCCTCTGCGGGCCCAGTTTCTCCACCGGTCACAATCACTGACGATGGGCCGACCTACACCCTGGGAAATGGTTATCTGACCATCAAGGTCGACAAGATCACAGGCGATCTCGTCTCTGTGAAGACGCCAAAGACCATTACCCCCAACGTTGAACTCATGGGATTTCTTTCGGGGCATCACGCAGGATATTGGGAGCAGAGCCCGGTGCTTGCGGCAAGGCGGGAGGCAACGATCACCATCGATCCGGCGACTGTCAGCGGTGAGCGCGCCGAGGTCTCGGTCAAAGGATGGTCCGACGGCAAGTCCATTCTCGGCCAGCGACCCACCGCTGCCGGTCAGGAGGGTGGCCTCATCGCGGACCTCGAGATTCGCTATACGCTCGCGCGTGGAGATCGCGGTCTGTACACCTATGCAATCTACACGCATGAGCCGACCTATCCTGCCGGTTCCGTGGGTGAGAGCCGGTTTGGGTTCAAGCTTAACGGCAAAGTATTCGACTGGCTTTCGATCGACGATCAGCGCAATGCGTTGATGCCTACTGGAGCTGACTGGGACGCCGCAACCGATTTGAATATGAAGGAATCGAGGAGACTCACCACTGGCGTCTACAAAGGGAGAGCCGAACACAAATACGATTACTCCGCTGATCAGTCAAAGATTCCGGCGTTTGGGTGGTCTTCCACGAAGGAGCACGTCGGGCTCTATCTGATTAATCCTTCGTTTGAGTATCTTTCGAGCGGGCCGCTTCACTTTGAGCTGACCGGCCACATCGACGATGGTGACGGCGGTGATCCGACGCTGCTCGACTATTGGCGCGGCACACACTATGGCGGCAGCGTCCTGAACTTCGCGGACAACGAGCCGTGGACCAAGGTCGTCGGGCCGATCTTTATTTACGTACCTACAGGCGGTTCGCCCGATGCGCTTTTCACCGATGCGAAACGTCAGGCGACGGTTGAGACGTCGCGCTGGCCCTATCCGTGGGTGAAGGGTGTTGATTACACCCCTGTCGATCAACGCGCCAGCGTTCGAGGCCGCTTGAAGCTGGTTGATCCGCAGGCTCCCAAGGCGAAGTTCTCAAACCTGCTTGTTGGGCTTTCGTTTCCTGACCAGCCAGCAGAGCCGCGAGCTCCACGGCCGCCACGCACAGAGGCTGGCCCCACGGCAAGCGTCGAACCTTTGCCTGCACAATCGGCTGCTCCCGCCGCACCCAAGCTTGATGCCAGTCCCGCGTCGCCAGCTACGAATAGCGACCCCGATCATCCTGCCCAGCTGAATGCTCAGGGCAAGCGTGTCAATCGCGGCACCTACGTTCCACCGCGTCCCACTGGAGCTCCTGCCTTCAGGATGCCACCACAGCCGATCACCTGGCAGAATGACGCGAAGCACTACGAGTTCTGGACCCATGGCTCCGACGATGGCAGCTTCACGATTCCTAATGTGCGTCCGGGGACTTATCAGCTGCACGCTATTTCAGATGGGGTACTTGGTGCTTACGACGCTATGGCCAGTGTAACGATCACGCCGGGGCAGAAGCTCGATCTCGGCACCATCGAGTGGCATCCGACACATTTTGGCCAGCAGATCTGGCAGATCGGTACACCCAACCGCTCCGCCAAGGAGTTTCTAAAGGGCGATGACCACTGGCACTGGGGAATGTATATCGAATACGCCAGGCTCTTCCCCAAGGATGTTGACTTCACGGTCGGCTGGTCCGATCCCGCGAAGGACTGGTTCATCTATCAGGTTCCGCACGACACCGACTTCAAGCCGGACGGCCGCGACCAGGGCCGGGCCACGCCCTGGACAATCCATTTCGAGATGCCGGCAGGTCAGCAGCCCACAGGCAAGGCCACTCTGCGCTTCGGGCTTGACGGTGTGTCTACTCGGTCGTTGGCCATTAGCGTCAATGGCAAGGACACTGGGACGATGACCGACTTGTTTGGCGCGGGCGCGTCGATGATCCGCGACGGGATCGAAGGAACCTGGATCGAGCGGGACTTCAGCTTCGACGCATCGCTGCTGAAGCCCGGCGCCAACACGATTGTTCTCACTGTTCCGGCGGGCGGCGTAGCAAATGGAATCTGCTATGACGTCGTTCGCCTCGAGGTTGCTTCAACTCAGCCGTGAGACTCCGGTTTTATGGCAGCTTCGTTAGACTGGCATTGCAGACCGATAGTTACATCAGGAGAATCGCACCGTGAACACGACCCGTCGCCACTTTCTCACCACAGCTCTTTCCAGCGGCGCGGTAGCCGCGGCCCTTCCTTCAGTGGCAGGAGCCCAGTTTCTCAGCGCGCCACGGCACGGACTGCCCGGGACACTGAAGGAGCGCTACGCGAAGCTTGACGCCATCCTGAAAGAGCCCGTGTTCAAACGCAGTCTCTTTCCTGATCCGGTCATCATCGAGTCGGTAGAACTTCTTCGCAACAAGAAGCAGTATCTGTGTCGCGTGCGGTCGAAGGACGGGCACGAAGGGTTGTCGGTTTCCAATGCGCAGCAGATGGAAGTGTTGTACCCGATGTTCGTGAAACACATCGCTCCCTTCTTTATCGGGAAAGACGCGCGCGACATCGAGGAGCTGATTCCTGCAGTCACGGTCTACGAAAATAACTACAAGGCGCAGTCTCTCGCGATCTGGGTGCCGATTGCGACGATCGAGTTTGCGATTCTCGACATGTTCGGCAAGATGGCAAAGCGACCAATTGGACTGCTGATCAGCGACAAGATCTACAACACCAAGATCGCCGTGTACCAGGCCAACGGTGAGCGTGACATCACCGCCGAAGAGACGATCGAACACATCAAGCGAGACGTCGCCATATCGAACGCAAAGGCGATCAAGTTCAAGCTGGGCGGACGCATGTCGCATCCGGAGACGCCAGCCGGCCGAAGCGAGAAGCTGATTCCGCTCGTGCGCAAAACCTTTGGAGACCAGATGGTCATCTCTGCCGACGCTAACGGATCCTATACGGCCGCCGAAGCCATCCCGATTGGCAAGTTGATGCAGGAATACAAGTACGCGTTCTACGAAGAGCCCGTGCCCTTTGATTGGTATGAAGACAACAAAGTGGTGGCGGATGCGCTCGAGATCCCCATCGCGGGTGGAGAGCAGGAGCCAAGCACGCACAACTTCCGCTGGCTTATCGCCAACGGCGGCCTATCAATCGTGCAGCAGGACATGTTTTATTTCGGTGGCATGATCCGTTGCATGCAGGTGGCGCGCATGGCCAACGCCTTCGGCAAGCAGTGCATCCCGCACATCTCATCCACTGGCCTCGGCTACGTCTACATGATGCACTTCGTCTCCGCGATTCCGAACTCGGGACCGTATCACGAGTTCAAGGAGTTCAACACAGAGCTGCCTTATCACTGCGAGACATCGAGTCTGCGGAGCGACAGCAACGGCGTGATCCAGGTGCCGACCGGGCCGGGCTTCGGCGTCGACATCGACCCGGAGTTCGTGAAGAAATGCGCGGTCGTCACCGGCTGAGTTGCGCCTAGAGAGGCAGCGGCTCCGCCGGACGAGCGCTTGAGCGATACGCTGCCTCGACGAGGGCCATCGTCTCGTAGGCCGATTCGAATCCGATTGGCAACGCTGAGGTCGATCCTTCGACGTAGGACTGGAGCGCACCCATGCTTCCTACAAATGCATCTGGAAACCAGTTGCCCTTCACTGGCAGGCTCTTCCAGTGGCCGCCGAGAGTGCCGCGTTCGGCATAGGCCAGCGTGTCCGGCACGCCCTTGGGGTAGTCGAGATTCACTCCCATGTCCATCCGCATTGCGCCGCCTGTTCCTTCCCATTGCACAAAGCTGCGATGAGTCTCTGCGGGGAAGTCATGCCCATGGTTGGTGACGACAAACACACGCTTCCACTCACCGTAGTCGAGGACGATAGAAGACTTGGTGGCGGCCAGTGCTGCAGTTTGCGGATTCCTCACCGTCTTTGCGTAGACCCCCAGAGGGTTACCGAGCCACGAGCGAATGAGGTCGACATAATGAATGCTGTGGTAGAGAATCTCGAGGCGTGGAGCGGTCGCAAGAAAAGTCCAGAGCTTCCACGGAGTGTAGGTGCGAACCTGGACCTCCATATCGTGCAACTCTCCGAGCAGGCCGGCCTGGGCCAGCGCAACTGCAGCGAGATTGTTTGGCGCATAACGCAGTTGAAAGTTCACCGCGGCGACGAGCCCGCGCTGGCGGCACAGATCGCGTATTGCAGTGGCCTCGTCAAGCGTCTCCCCCATCGGCTTCTGCATCAGAACAGCCGCCCCGGGTGGAAGCAGAGGCAGGATGGTCATGATCTGCGTGGCCGGAACCGCAATATCGAAGATGGCGTCCGCTGGCGCAAACCGCACAGCTTCCGCGATCGAATCAAAGCCGCGGCCGATGTTTTTTTCTGCAGCCAGTTCCGCCGCTTTGCCGCTTGCACTATCCGCGATTGCAATTACCGGGAAACCGGCCTTGTCATACGCGGGTAGATGCGCCGCACGAACGATGCCACCGGCGCCAAGAATCACGATCGGTCGAGCAGCCTTCGGACGAGGAGGTGCGGAGTTCTCCGCTGCCTGCCGATAGCGCTCTTCGTTGCTCTCCATCTGCTCTCCATTTCGTTGCACGGCCTTAGCCTCTACAATCGGATATCGATCTGACCATATTACGTGAGGACAACATGCACTCTGATTCGGCAAAACTCGGAAAGTTTCGACTCGACGGCCGCTCCGCCATCGTCACAGGAGGCGCCAATGGAATCGGCTTTGCCATCGCTTCGGCTTTCGCACTTGCAGGCGCCACGGTTCACATCGTTGACCTCAGCCTGGACGCTGCGAGCGACGCCGTACAGCGAATTGCCCAGGCCGGCGGGAGCGCCAAAGGCCATGCCTGCAACGTGGCAGTAAAAGAAGAGGTCGACCGTGTCTTTGGAGATCTTCTGACGCGTGAACGCATTCACATTCTGGTCAATAACGCGGGCATCGCGGGAATTGGGCGAGTCGATACCACCACTGCGGAGGACTTTGATCGCGTCTTTCAGGTCAACGTCAAGAGTGTCTTCCATTGCACAAGCGCCTGTATTGGGTCGATGGTCAAAGCTGGCGGAGGAGTGATCTTGAACATGGCGTCGATCTCTGCGTCCAGCGGGCTTGAGGACCGGTTCAGTTATTCGATGAGCAAAGGCGCTGTGCTGTCGATGACCTATTCCATCGCACGTGACTTCCTGAAGCAGAACATTCGCTGCAACGCTATCTCACCGGCGCGTGTGCATACAGGCTTCGTCGATGGGTATCTTGCAAAGAACTATCCGGGCAAAGAAGCTGAGATGTTCGAGAAACTCTCCGCGGCGCAGCCTATCGGGCGTATGGGAGAACCTGAAGAGGTGGCCAATCTCGCCCTCTTTCTCTGTTCTGATGAGGCAGGTTTTCTAACCGGTGTCGACTATCCGCTGGACGGAGGATTCGTCAATCTACGCTGATGATGATGGAGAACCCGTTGGCTAACTTACCTGAACCATAATTTTGGTAAACGCAGTGGGAGTCGCGCTCCACTGCCGTAGCATCTCCGGGGCTTCTTCGATAGGCACGACCGCTGAGATCACATCGTCGATAGGGAAGCGTCCTCCCTCGAGCATCCGGATCACCTCATGGAAGTCCTCAGGCAACGCATTGCGCGAGCCACGGATGTCCAGTTCTTTCTGCACGAAGAGACTGGTCTCATATGCTACCGGTTCTTTCGCATAGCCGATATAGACAACGCGGCCCGTGAAAGCGACCTCTTCGACACTGGCTCGAAACGTCTGCGGCAGCCCGATAGCCTCGATGATGCAGTCTGGCCCACGCCCGTCGGTAAGTTCACTCAACCGAAGATGCAGATCGTCTTTGCCTGAATGGATGAATTCGCTGGCGCCTGCCATGCGCCCGATCTCGAGCTTCGCGTCATCCATGTCAATCGCGATGACACGAGCACCGCGAAACGCCGCTGCTGAGATTGCGCCCAGGCCCACGCCGCCGCAACCGAAGACCGCGACGGTATCGCGTGCGGTGACGCTTCCCCGCGCGACGGCGTGGAAACCCACGGTCAATGGTTCCACGAGACATAGCTCTTTGAGAGAGAGGTGTGCGCTGTAGAGTTTTTCAGTCGGGACCATGATGCGTTCGGTCAGGGCACCGTTGCGTTGCACTCCGAGCGTCTGGTTGGAGCGGCACGCGTTGGGGCGGCCACGGAGACAACTGGCGCATTGGCCGCAAGCGGTGTAAGGCGCCGGCGTGACCGCTGTTCCTTCGCGTAAACCATTCTGAGGTGTGCCACCAGGATCGAGAATC
Organism: Acidobacteriaceae bacterium KBS 89; assembly: GCA_000381605.1. GTDB lineage: Bacteria > Acidobacteriota > Terriglobia > Terriglobales > Acidobacteriaceae > Edaphobacter. Next base: position 412,925 of record KB906759.1, on the reverse strand, counting down.
GTTGCGGCTACCTCGTGACCTAGAACTCGCGGAAAGGTAACGAGCGGGTTTTTGCCGCGGAAGGTATTCAGGTCTGTGCCGCACAGTCCGATCATTCTGACTTGCAGTAAGGCGTCGTTTGGACCTCCGGAAGGATCCGGAATATCAACCAGTCTCGCCTCACCGGGCCCCTGTATGACGACTGCCTTCATCATGTTCTCCCGATTCATTCCAACTGGTAGACGCTTTTGGCCGTGGCGCCGAAGATCTTTGCGCGCTCGTCCTCGCTGAACGCCGCAAAGTAGTCCCGCAGCAGCTGCCACCATCCAGCATAATTGGTGGCCACCAGGCACACGGGCCAATCGGAGCCGGCGATCAGGCGATCAACGCCAAAGCTCCCTACAACAGTGTCCACATAGGGGCGCAACGACTCGATCGACCAGCGGGACCACGAATCTTCCGTCACCAAACCGGAGAGTTTGCAACATACGTTGTCGCGTTTGCTCATATCAATCATCCGGCTACGCCACGGCTCGATCTCTCCAGCTGCGATCTTTGGTTTTGCGATGTGATCGAGGACAAATGTTTGTTGCGGGTGCTGATCAACGAAACGAATCGCCTCCTCAAGCTGGCGGTCGACGATGAGCAGATCGTACGCGAGGCCTGCCGTTCGCATTGCCCGAATGCCACGATTGAAGTCCGCGCTATCCAGGAACCCGGCGGGTTCAGCTTGAACAACGTGGCGCAACCCTACAAGCTTTGGGTCTGCTGCAAGCGTAGCCAGCGAGGCTTCAAAATCCAAAGTCGCGATAGGTGCCCATCCCACAACACCGCGAATCGCTTCACAGTCCCGCGCCAACTCGAGCAGCCATCGTGTCTCTTCGACGGATTGCCGCGCCTGCACTGCCACCGTGCCGTCAATCCGAGCGTTTGCAAGCTCAGCAATCAGGTCCGTGGGTAGGAAATCACGATGCAGCGTCGCCATACTATCGTCGATCCAGTCGTATTCGGCTGCAGAGTAGCGCCAGAGATGGTGATGAGCATCGATAACCTCGGATCGTGCACATGGACTCGCGATCATTTCGGCAATTCTATCGTCTGTTCAGCCAGACTGATTTCTTCGCTCCGTAACTTTCGTTATATCTGATATACACAATATCTCCATAGAGTCTCCTTAGTCACCGATTACTTGAACGCCCACAAAGGGCGGCCTAGTCGACACCATTCTTTGGAGATCATGTGAAGCGCCTCTTTTTCGTTTTCCTGTTGGCATGTGTTGGTCTGTTGCAACCCACTTCGATGTACGCTCAGTTCGAGACTGCCTCTGTCCTCGGTTATGTGCGCGACGCCTCTGGCGCCGTGGTCTCCGGTGCAACTGTCTCCCTTGTCAATCAAGAGACCAAATCTCAAGTGGCAGCCCAAACAAACGCTCAGGGAGCCTATGAGTTCACGGACGTAAAGATTGGTCAGTATCAGGTGACCGCCCAGGCGAACGGTTTCGACACCAGCACAACGCAGATATTTAGAGTAACCGTCAACGCTCGTCAGCGGGTGGACGTCGCCCTGAAGATCGGCTCGAACACCGAGGCGGTCACCGTCGATGCTACCGCTGCTTTGCTGGAGACTGAAAGCAGCGAACGCGGTCAGGTCATCGGAACCCGCGAGGTCGAGAACCTCCCACTCAACGGCCGGGCCTATGCCGATCTCGCCGCTCTGGTCCCAGGTGTCCGCCGCAACATCCTCGAGAACACAACCGACAGCAGCCGCGACGCCTCCTTCAACGTCAACGGTCAGCGCAGCGAGTTCAACAACTTCCTCCTCGACGGTCTCGACAACAACGCCTACGGAACGTCAAACCAGGGATTCTCAAACCAGGCAATTCCTCCGTCGCCCGATGCGATCTCCGAGTTCCGCGTCGAGACCGACAACTACAGCGCCGAGTTCGGACGCTCCGCAGGAGCCGTAATCAACGTCAGCATTCGCAGCGGCACCAATAACTTCCACGGCAAGGCTTACGACTACCTGCGCAATACAGTCTTCAACGCCGTCGGTCCCTTCACACCGCCTTCGAATCCCCTCACAGGCGCTCCTCAAAAACCTGTTCTCATCCGCAATCAATTCGGTGGAACCTTCGGCGGTCCCATCTGGAAAGATCACCTCTTTTTCTTCGCCGACTACGAGGGCACGCGCCAGGTCGTTCACGCCATCAATCAGGCAACCGTCCCCACGATGGACCAGAACGGCACCAGCACACTGGCGAAGGCTAACGGCGGCTACACGTTTCTCACCGCACCCGACAAAAACGGAAACATCTCTCCGGTGAAATTAGTCAATCCCATCACCGGTCAGACCTACGCCAACGGTGTGATCCCGTTCAGCGATCCTTCCATCTCTTCTTTTGCCAAGGGTGTCCTCACCGCTCTGCCCCAACCTAACGTTCCCGGCGGACCCTTCGCCAACAACTACGCGTCGCTTCCGCCCGACACCATCAACGACGACAAGGGCGACATTCGTGTCGACGAGACCTTCAATGCGCGCACCACGGCCTTCGTTCGCTACAGCCAGCACCAGGGCAAGATCGTTTCACCGCCAAACATTCAGGGACCGGCCGGAGGCAACAGCAACGGCACCGTCAACATCTTCAACCAGCAAATTGCCGGTGGCGTTACGCACGTCTTCAATCAGAACTCGATCCTTGACGCACGCTTTGCCTTCACCCGCACCGATGGCGGCAAAAGCCCCTATGGTGCGAGCCTTCCCAGTCTGATGGCGGGCATCCCCGGACTACCCACCGATCCCGCTGTCGTCCGCAGCCTGAATGTGCAGAGCGTCTCCGGTTTTTCGCAGTTTGGAAATCAGGGCAGCAACCCGCAGTACCAGAATCCCTACATCTTCAATCCAAAGATCAACTACACACAGATCCACGGACGAAGCACGTACAAGGTCGGCTACGAGTACCAGGCAATCTACACCACCATCGACGACTTCAACCCGACCTATGGTCAGGACACGTACAACGGTGGGTTCAGCTTCACCGGCGCCACCTCCAGCCTTCTCAGCGGAGCAGACACCGGCACCAAAGAGGCTGTTTCGCTCTCCGACTTTATCTTCGGTGCACGTGATACCTACCAACTCAACAACTTCGTCAACGTGCATCTCAATCAGCGAATGAACTACATCTACTTTCAGGACGACATTCGCGTCAACTCGCGCCTCACCATCAACGCCGGTCTGCGTTACGAACTCGTGACACCGCAATGGGAGTCCAACAACCGGCTCTCCAACTACGATCCGGGCACTCAGTCACTTATCCAGGCCTCCTCCGGCTCTCTCTACAACCGCGCGCTGGTCAATATGCCGAAGACGGACTTCGCTCCGCGTTTCGGTCTCGCGTATTCGCTCGATTCGAAAACGGTGGTCCTCGCAGGCTATGGGCTGAACTATGCGCAGTTCAACCGCGAGGGTGGCGAAAATCTGCTCGTCTACAACCTTCCCGCGATCGTCAACACCAATATCGTGCAGGCGCCGCTCTTCGCAAATCCAGCCGTGATCGGATCGGCGCAAAAGGCGCTGCCCATCTGCACCGCCGCGCAAGCCAACGCGCCTTACAGCCCCGGCAATCCAACGCCTTGTTTCCGTCCTACGATCCAGGGCTATCCCACCGGCTTAACCAGTCCGTCGAACGTCACCGCAGCAAGCAATCTCACAGCGCAAGCCCGCTACATCCCCAAGGATCTGCCTACTGGTTACGTGCAGGGATACCATCTCACGGTGCAGCGGCAGATCGGCAACTCCAGCACCTTTGAAGTCTCATACGTCGGCGAACACGGCGTCAAACTTCAGGTTCTCGCAGACCTCAATCAATCAGCGCCCAATGCCGTGACCGCGACCTGCAACGGGAGCGGCGCAGCGGGCAGCACCAACGGATGCCTCAGCCTCGCGGCACGCCGTCCTATCCAGACCTTCACGACCATCGAAGAAACTCTGCCGCAGGGCTTCCTCTCGTACAACGCGCTGCAGGCAAAGTTCGAACATCGCGCTGGCCACGGTCTCTACCTGTTGAACTCCTTCACATGGTCTCGCGCGCTCGACAATGCCGGTGGCCACCTCGACGCGAACGACGGCGACAACTCGCGCATCAACCTCGCGAATGCTCTTGGCGAGCGTGGACCCTCCGGCTATAACCAGCCAGTGAACGATGTCCTATCTCTCGTCTACGATCTGCCCTACGGCAGGGGCCACGCATTCGGCGGCAGTGCTCCGTTCCTCATGCAGGAGCTCCTCGGCGGCTGGCAGGTCACAGCGATCAACAGCGCAGGCAGCGGCCTTCCGGTGAACGTCACCTACTCGCCCACCAGCTTCCAGCAAGTCAGTCCGTTGCTTGCTCAACGCCCCAACCAGGTCGGCAACCCGGTCCTTCCCAAGTCGCAGCGGGTGAAGGCCAGCGGGAATACGGGTCTCCTCACCCTTAACCCCGCGGCCTTCAGCCTTCCTGATCCCAACCATCCCTATGGAAACACGGGTCGCAACTCGATTCGCTTTGACCCCTTCTACCAGCTCGACCTCGGCCTGCACAAGAACTTCCCGCTCTATCCCGAAGGCACATCCTTCGACTTCCGGGTGGAGGCCTTCAATCTTCTCAACCAGACCAATTACGCCTTTCCACAGAGCAACTTCGGCTCGAGTACTTTCGGTGTTGTCGCCGCTGGCTCCACTTTTCCGGCTCGCATTCTGCAGTTCGCCGGCAAAATTATCTTCTAAGCTAGGTCAAGGAGTTATTTTCATCATGGATAGAAGACAATTCACTACTCTCGCCGGCGCGTCGCTGGGAAGCCTTCTTACACGGCGCCTCTGGGCGGAACAAGCTCGCGCGACGGCCTCACCCGACAAGTTCTACTTCGCTCTGGTCGCCGACAGTCACATCATCGACGAGTTCTACGTCAAGGGGAGCGAAAACGGAGTGGAGGATAACGAGAGTATTCTGCTCACCACTCCACGGCTGATCTCAGCGCGCGACCTCATCAACTCACTTCATCCGGCCATCGAACAGGTCTTTCTCATCGGCGACTACTTCCACAACTACCCCTCCACCGACTACGACTTCTACTTCAAGAACACCACGCGTCTCGACAACGCGAAGGTCATTACGGACGGCTTCAAGATGCCCGTGCATCTGGGCTTCGGCAATCACGACTACGATGTCAAACGAGTCTCTCGCGAGATGAGTCATCGTCTCTTCGAAGCAAAATTTAACACCAAACCGTACTCCGTCCTGGACTACAAAGGTTACAAATTCATCCATCTCAATAACTTTCTCGGCTCAACGCAGGACCACACATCGTCCGACTTCGATCCCCGCGTCGGTTCCCTCGGCGAAGAACAACTTCACTGGTTTGAAGCTCAGCTTCAACAGCACAAACCGACCTTCGTGTTCATCCACTACCCGCTCATGCAGGACAAGCCAACCGAGTTTGCCGACTACGGTTTGCATCCACTATTGCGCAAATACCAGGACACCATCCAACTCGTCGTCTCCGGTCACCAGCACAAGTGGGTCGACTATCACCGTGACTACGGTCCGCAGCACTACATCATGGCCGCGACTCGTTACGACCCCAACGCCTACATGCTCATGGAAGTCGACACAAAGCACGCGACCTGGCGCTTCATGAACGAAAGCCTCGTCGAATGGTCCACACACTACAGCAAGCCGTACGTCTCAGCCTAGTTGACGACAATTTGAGACTCAACGTTCGCAACTTATAGCTTCATCCAACGCAAAGGACCTAGATTGCTCTCCATCCGCTCCCGCATCTTTTCTTTCGCCGCTTTCACCGCGGCGGTCGCCGGCAACCTTCACGCTCAGGCAGCTGACAGCGCCCTGAAGCTCAACCAGATTCAGATCATTGGGACGCACAACAGCTATCACGCCGGTATCGCGCCCAACGAAAGCAAGATCTGGCAAGGCAAGTATGCCGAAGCCTACAAAGGGCTCGACTACCAGCATCAGCCGTTACCACAGCAGTTCGATGCCGGAGTTCGTCAGATTGAACTCGACGTCTACGCCGACACCAAAGGCGGCCTCTACGCCCACCCCTCCGGCCCGTCGATGGTCGCTGCCGCGAAGCTGCCGGCCGATCCTGAATTCGACCCTGACGGTGTCATGAACAAACCCGGATTCAAAGTCATGCACGTCCAGGACGTCGACTATCGCAGCACCTGTCAACCCTTCATAGCCTGTCTACAGCAGGTCCGGCAGTGGTCTAAGGCTCATCCCGACCATGTGCCGATCTTTATCCTCGTCGAAACGAAGGAGGGCAAACCCAAGGGCGACCTCCACCTCACCGTGCCGGAGCCCTTCACGTCGAGTACCTTCGACGCCCTTGACGCCGAGATACGCTCGGTCTTCCGGCCCAAAGAGATCATCACGCCGGATGACGTGCGCGGTCACTATAAAACACTCAACGAAGCCGTTCTCGCCGGCAATTGGCCGAGCTTGGCCAGCGCGCGCGGCAAGGTCGTCTTCCTGATGGATCAGAGCAAGGTCGGGCCTGTCTACCTCGCAGGTCACCCCTCATTGCGAGGACGCGTGATCTTCACCAATTCTGTCCCAGGAGAGCCCGATGCCGCGTTCATCGAACGGAACGAAGGCCCGGCCTCCGACATAGCGGAACTCGTGCGCAAAGGCTATCTCATCCGTGCACGCACGGACTCAGACACAAAAGAAGCACGAACTGACGACACCACCGTGCGTGATGCCATGTTGGCAAGCGGTGCCCAACTTCTGAGCACGGACTATCCTGCCAACGAGCCTGCGCGTTGGCCCGGCAACTTCGTAGTCACGCTCCCAGATAAGGCCGTCGCTCGCTGCAATCCAGTCGACGCTCCCGCCGATTGCGGCGCGACGCTCGCGACCAACCCCGAGAATTAGAAATTAGTGATGAACGGGGTCATGACGCACCGAGAGTTAGAGCTCTTGTTTGTTTTTGGCGGATTCCCAAAATGGGAATCCGCCAAAAATAAACCCGCAAACTGTGGCGTATTTTTCGCACTCGAAAAGTGACCTTCAATTTGCCACCTTTCACCAGCATTCCACCACAAATTCACCACAAGAAAACCACGATCTACCACCCGCTTTTTACCAAAACCCCCTGCAAAAACCGATAAATCCCCCCCGCAAGAAAAAATCCTGCAAAAAATCACATTAAAAAATCTAAGTGGAGAAATGGTCGGGGCGAGAGGATTCGAACCTCCGACCCCCTGGTCCCGAACCAGGTGCGCTACCAGACTGCGCTACGCCCCGAATAGATGCTGCGGTGAGATGCCGATGAGAGTGCTTTCCGTGTGGCTCAAGCGCGCGGGTGGGCTTGCTGGATCGCTGTACCGACTTGAGTAGTTTAGCAGATTATCGACGTCCGGTGGAGACCGCTCGACCGATGCATTTCTCATCTGTCATTCCGCAGCCGTGAAATTCACGGCGCAGGGCGCGGCGCTCTGAATTGAATGAGTTGAGGGCAAAAAAGATGGGAAGGAGCCCTAGTGACTCCTCCCCATGAGTGGTGCAAAGTCGACCAGCCTAGTTAGCCGGTTTTTGAGCTCTGGTTGCGGTTTTGGGCTTCCCATAGGGCTGCCCCTGCCGCTTCACCGAGTTCGAATCGAATGTGTTGGTCTCACCGGGAGTAAAGCTCGCTCCAGCGGGAACAAGGATGTTGTCGAGGCTGCGAGTGAGTTCGCCGCCCGTGCGCATCTCGATGCGAGTTGGGTCGATACCTTTTTCCTGTGTGAGGTACTGCGCGACGTTGAGATCGCGTTGCGCAGCCGCATCAGGAGTCTCATCGGAAGAGTGCTTGCCAATGATGACCAGCTTTGAAGTGGTATCGCGGTTGAGGGTCAGTGCGACCTCATCAAGGCAACCCTTGGCCTCGTTGTCGACACGGACGGGGCGCTTCCTGTCACGCTCAAAGGAAATGCTGCACAGATTACGTGGCTGCGGCGCCACTGGTAGCGGCGGAGCTGTAATGGTGACCGAGGTTTTTGCTGTCGCTTGATTGCCAAGATCATCGACGACATTGCAGGTGATGTTGACGGTGCCTGGAGTTGCGCCGGCGGTGTTAAGCGTGGCGGTGGATGTGCTGCTGCCAATCTGGCCTGCAGAGGCCGAGTAAGAGTAAGTGAGCGGGCGATTCTGTGGGCTGTGGCCAACTGAAGTAATGGTGGAAGGATCACCAGGCATTACAGTGCTGGGGTTGGCCGAGCAGGAAATAGTCGGCGACTCGTAGGCGTGGACGCGGAAGCCGGCCGTGCAACTCCCTTGCTGGCCGGGACGGATGCCTTGAGTGACGTGCCCGGAGACGGTGTAGTCACCGGGGGGGAGACCTGCGGTCGAGATGCTGGCTGTGGAGTCTGTTCCGGTGAGCTTTCCTCCGCTTGTTGTCCAGGTGTAGGTAGCCTTCTTCTTCAGGTCGAGGTTGCTCGCCGTGGCGGTGACTGTGATGGGGTCGCCGGGAAAGATATTCGCAGGCTGGACCGTGCAGCCGAGCTGTACGGGTGGGGGCGGCGTGATCTGGCCGAGGCGCAGGACGACTCCCGCAGAGAGGCGATAAGCGTAGATGTCGCCGACGCCCCCGGTCACCAAGCCGACTCCTGGGGGACCGTAGTCGACGTGAGAGTAATGAAAGTCGGACTGAATGGGGCGGATGGCGATGCGGTTATTGAATGCGGGAAGAATGTAGTCGAGGCCGATACCGCTGGTGATTCCCCAGCCCCAGGTGCAGGGTTGGAAGATTGGTCCGCCAACCTTGGCTCCGCCACCGAGAACGTGGGCGAAGGGAACGAAGCGGTTCTTCTGGTAGCGGAAGATGGGACCCGCTTGTGCCGTGAAGACGCAGTCGTTGGGACCGGAAGGAAAGAAGCTGCCTTCTCCCTGGACGCCAAGGTAGCGATTGAAATACGCAGCGGCACTGACAACGGCGCCGGGATTGATCGGCTGATACTTCACATTGCCTATATCGCTATTAACGGGGTGAAGATAGCCATAGCCGCCAAAGAGGTCGAAGCGTGAGAGTTCAGGTGGTGGGGTCGAGGAGGTCTTGACGGCCTGGGCGGCCATGGACAGGGTTGAAGCTGTCAGGAAGGCAACTGTCATGGTGGCGAGAATGGTCGCTCGGGGTTTGACGGAGTTGCTGGAGCGCGTGGGGCGGCTGTTCAAAAGACCGGAGCTCACGGGGCAGGAACGCATAACGATGAATCCTCCAACTGCGGTTCTTCTTTCCTGATTTCTGAGGACTGCCGCGCCCCAATGAGGGCAGAGCGGCGACAGTCAGGGATTACTGGTTACCGACAGACAGGATGACCGAGGTGGATTGAGCGGGCGCCGTGAAACTGACGCTGGTGGCGGTTATGTTGATGGTGTAGGTCTGAAACACAGTGCTAGGGCAGCCGCAACCTGTCAGGCCAAGAATACCAAGTGAGAACAGGATGACCGCCACGAGGCGCATCTTCTGAGTACCTAGTTTCTTGCGACGACGGAGCCCTGCGAAGAAGACACCCAGACCTGTGAGTTCCACCGGGAAGACTGCGGCGGCGGTTATGGCCGCCAGATCTGCAGGATCAAAGTGACGAAGCTCCGGCTTGAGAAGCTCAGCATCGGCCACTGTGGTGTTGACCGTCATTGCGACGGTGGCTGTGCCGCCTGCGGTGAGAGTGGGATTGTTCGCGAAGGAACAGGTGGCGTCAGCGGGAAGTCCCGAGCAGGCAAGACTGATTTGGCCGGCGAAGGCGCCCACGGAGGTGAGTGTGACTTGATAGATGGTCGTGCCGGCGCCCTTGATGAACTGCGAGGCAGGCGTAGCGGATATGGTGAAGCTGCCGGTCGCGGCGTTCATGATTTGAGTCAGCGTGGCGGAACTGGCGGTGAAGTTGGTGTTCGCCTGGAAGGCCGCGGTGACGCTGTGATTGCCAAGCGAAAGCGTCGTGGTGGAAAAAGTGGCGATGCCGCTGGCGTTCAGTGTCCCCGTGCCGAGCAGAGTGGATCCATCGGAGAAGTTGACCGTGCCGGCCACGATGCCGCCGGTGGTCGTGACCGTTGCAGTAAAGGTTACGTTGGCTCCAACAGTTGCAGGCGAGCCAGACGTCGCGATCGTCGTGACGGTGGAGGCGGGAGTGATGGCGAGGGCTCCAGAACGGATGTTCGCGATGTAGTTGCCGGCAGAGGTTCCCGAGACGTTTGCTCCGATGGGGTACGTTCCGGCTGGAGAGGTCTGCGTCGCGGCGGTAGTGTAAGTGACGACCACATTGTCGCCGGGGATGACTCCGGTGACAGTACCGGTGAAGTTTGGGTTAGGTGCGCCGTAGCGGCGTGTTGCGTTGTCAACGTTGATGACGAGAGAAGATTGATTTTGTGTAATTGTCAGAGTGCCGTTGACGGTTATGACCGTGTAGTTCGACGTGGCCGGACCGGAAACGGTCGGGACGATGGGATAAATTCCGACGGGCGAGTTGACGACGGCAGCCGTCGCAAAGGTCGTCGTGACGATATCGCCGTTGAGCAGTCCAGCCGTTGTGCCGGTGAACGTCGGATTGGCGACTCCGTAGCCGCGGGTGGCGTTGTTCGCGGTGACGGTAAGCGTTGCCGGAGTGACGGAGAGGACACCGTTGGTCGTCGTGACGGTGTAGTTGCCGATGGCCGCGCCGGAGACGATGGGAACTATTGGGTAGGTGCCGATTGGCGACGTTGCAGTGGCGGTGGTTGCGTAAGTAATTGTGATGGTGTCGCCGTTGAGCGCGCCGGTAGTGGTACTGGTGAAGGCCGCGTTAGCCGCGCCATAAGTGCGAGTCGCGTTGTTTGCGGCGACGTTGAGAGTGATTGCCGCCGTTGTTATTGTGAGTGTCCCGGGCGTGACATGAATCGTGTAGTTCGAAGCTGCTGGACCGCCAACTGCATCGTTGATCGGGTAGCTCCCCACAGGCGACGTGATGGTGGCCGTCGTGGAGTAGCTATGGGTAAAGGTATCGCCATTGAGCGCGCCGCTGACCGTGCTGGTAATGGCGGGATTCGGTGCTCCGTAGGGTCGGGTCGCGTTGCCAACCGTGACGGTGAGGAACGCAGGCATGACGGTCAGGGTTCCGGGAATGACAGTGATGCTGTAGTTTCCTGAAGCTGAGCCGGAGACGGTCGCGTTGATGGGATAGGTCCCTACGGGAGACGTGACGGTTGCGGGAGTGGAATACGTGATATCGATGGCATCGCCATTAAGGGGGCCGATCTTAGTGATGCCGTTGACTGTCACAGTGGTGGTGCTGCTGAAGGGAGGATTTGGCTGACCATACTGACGGCTGGCGTCGAGGACAGTAATGGTCAGCGGTACTTGGGTGATGGTAAGGGTCCCGGGTGTGTTGGTCACGAAGTAGTTCGACAGGTTGGTGCCACCGGCCGCTGTGAGCGTCGCAACGATTGGATAATTGCCGACCGGACTGAGAACTGTGGCAACTGTGGAGTAAGAGACCAGAACTGTGTCGCCAGGGATGACGCCGGTAAGCGTGCCGGAGAATGTTGGGTTGGGAGCTCCATACTCGCGGCTTGCATTGTTTACAGTGACGGTAAGCGGCGCGGGGGTGACGGTCAGAGTCACGGTGCCGGAGGCGGAAGAGTAGTTGCTGTCGCCCGTATAGCTGAAGATAACGGTGTAGGTGCCGATAGGAAGGCTGCTGTTAGCCGCGTTGCAGGTCGTGCTCGGTCCAAGTGTCGTCGTCAGGGTGCAGAGGACCGTTTTGCCGAGACTAAAGGTGATGGTTCCGGTGGGCGCCGGGTCGCCGTTGCTGACGAGTACTGTTTCGGGGAATGGCTGTCCGTAGACTTCCGTCTGCGGTGGAAGTGTGAATTGGAGCGGCGCGATGAGTTTGCCCGTGGCTGTGAGTTGCAAAGTCTGTGGACTGTTGTAGGAGTTGGAAACAAGAGTGACGGTGGCGGCCAGCGGGCCATTGGCCGTTGGAGTGAAGATGAAGCCAAGGTTGCAGGTCGAGCCAACGATGATGGTAGCGCCGCACGTTGTCGAGTTGCTGTCGATGGTGAAGTGCGGGTCAGAAGTGGCGAAGGGAGCGGTGAGGCCGAGATTGTCGGTGCCGAAGTTGCTGAGACTCTGCATCATGACCGGAGAGCTCTGGCCGACCATGATTGTTCCGAAGGCAATGGTGGGGGGCGGATAGGTGATTTTGCGGACCGAGCTGTTGCCGTTGTCGACGACGAAGAGATTGCTGCTGCCATCGACGGCAACGCTGACGGGATTGCTGACCTGGGCAAGAGGACTAAAGCCTCCGTCGCCGGCTTTACCTACGGCGCCAGTGCCAAAGACGGTGGCGATGTTGCTGCCATTGCTTGTGGTAGATGAGAACACGACGTAGACCCGATTCGCTGCAGCGTCGGCGATGTAGAGATCGCCTGCTGCGTCGACGGAGAGAGACGAAGGAGTGATCAGCGCGGTTCCAGTGGCCTGGCCCAGAACGGTAGTGGTTGTTGTGCCATTGCCGGCAATCTCGTGGATGATGCCGAATTTATCGACGGCATAGACCATGTGGCCGCCGGAGTCGGCGATGTAGAGGATGCCACTCAGATCGAGGAAGAGACCGCTGGGAGAGACGAAGCTGGAGGAGATGGTACGACGTGATCCGGCGGCGTAGACCTCAATCACATTGTGCGTTGTCCCGGCCTGGGCGATGAAAAGATTGTCGAATCCGTCGACGTAAATCGCGGTCGGCTGGTCGAGTCCCGTAACGTAGCTCGTATTGATGCTGCCATCCGCGCCGAAGCGGGCAATAGTTCCGTGAGAGGCGTCCGCGATGAAGCCATTGCCGGCGGAATCGATTGCCAGCGCGGAAGGAGTAAGCAGGCCCGCGCCCTGCGGGATCAGGATTTGAGGTGCGCCGCCGCCAGCTGGAAGGAACAGGAGGTCCGTCGTCCCTGGCGTGGTGCCGGTTTCGAGTAGATAGGCGTTGCCTGCTGAGTCAACTGTGATCGCGGTAGGAGCGGCCAGTCCGCTGGCAATGGTGTTGACAGTACCTGGTGTGAAGACGCTGAGTGAGCCGGTAGCGACGGCTTGCAGCCCCTGCAGGAAGATCTTGCCGGAGATCGAGTCGGTCAGTTTGACGGGCCCGTTGCGGAGGCCGGGGCGCGTCGGAGTGAAGCGGACGAACACCTGGCAGGTGTTTGGTGTTACGCCTGGTGAGGCAGGACTTAAGGTGCCGCTGCATGTGTTGCTGGTGATGGTGAAGTCGGGGCCGGAGCTGACCGAGAGATTGACGCTCTGATTGACGACGAAGGTGACGGGCATCGTGGAGCTGGTGCTGCCGACGGGGGTAGTTGGAAAGATGATATTGCTGCTGAGTTTGCGCGCGATGCTGTTACCGGAGTCAGCAAGAGAGAAGTTGCCGAAGCTGTCGACGGTGATACCGCGGGGCGCGTTCAGAGGCGTGCTGAGAGCGGAATTGCCGTCTTGCGTGGGGCTGTACGGACCAGACCCGCCGTTGGGCAGACCTGCGGCGATGGTTACGCTGGATGAGCCGAGAACATAGTTCACGACATTGTTCGGATTGGTTTCGGTGATCAGGAGCGACTGCGTCGGCGAAAAGGTGAGGCCATAGGGCTGATTTAGGGCAGTCGCAGAGTTGCCAGAGTTGTCGTTGGAGCAGCGACCAACTGCGGTCTTGTAGGTCGAAAGACTTGCTACCTGGCGAACGCAGTTGTTGCCGGTGTCTGCAATAAAGAGGTCGCCCATGCCATTCATTGCCAGGCCGGAGGGTGCGTTCAGAGCGATGCTTCCAATGATGCCAGAGCAGACGTTTGGAACTAAAGCGGAGGGGGCGCCGGCCAGCACGCATGGGTTTGCCTTCGGCACCTGGCGAAGGACCTGATAGACGTTGACAGCGGGAAGGACCTCGGTGTCTTGAATGGAGATGTACAGATTGTTGCTTGAATCGAGAAGGAGGCCGTTGGGGTTCGGTGTGGTCGACGCTGCGGAGCCGCAGGTGCCGGCAACTGTCGCGAGGGCAGTGACGCCGGCCGCACCGTTGGCGAGCATGCGAACGCAGTTGTGTTTGCTGTCGGCGATGTAGAGGTTATTGGAGCTGTCGATCGCAAGACCCGTCGGCTGATACAGGCCCTGGGAGGGGGTCGGCGTGCTGTTGGATGAGGTGGAGCAGGTGTCGCCTTTGCCGGAGACGGCCAGTCCGACCAGGGTGCTCATAGAGCCCGAGGTGTCAATCTTGCGGACGCAGTTGTTCTGCGTGTCCGAGATGTACTGGTTTCCGTTCGAATCGAAAATAATATAGGAGGGGGTGTTGAGGCTGACCGTTGTTGCTGAACCGAAGTCACCATTGAACCCGGGCGCGATAGTGCCGGCATAACGTGTCCCACTCTGCACCGGAACCAATGCCTGGGTATATGCGAAAGTGGGGGCCAGGGTGGATGCAACAAAAGAGACGAGGTTGAAGAGGACTCTGACTCCGGAGAGACGGCTGACTCGCATGGGTGAAACTCCTAGGAATTTTTGCTGCAAAGTGGATCAGGTCGAACGTGCTGACTGAGTTTGGTTAAACTGGCACATTTCTTCGGAGGTCTTAGCTTCCGCAGACTTAGGGTGATATGCCTCCATATGCACTGGAAGTGCCAAAGTGGGATGACGGTCACATTTTTTGCGCATATCAGCAAAGTGGCAGCAGGACAAGGAGAAGCGGCAGCTCCGTTGGACGTAAAGTGATGAAATTACAAGGACTTTGTTGTATCACTGGTTACTGACGTGGGAGTTAGGCATGCACCAAGTTGTCGGAATGGAGAAAACTTTTTCTCTTTTCGCCGCAGAATCAGTTCAGAAGTGGCAAGCAGGAAAGAGTTTTCTTTAGCTCGCAAGAGAAAGGTGTTTAGGAGCCCGTCAAATGAATGGGTCGGCGAAATGGACTAAGCTTCAATAGGAGAGGCAAGTTCTCGGCATGATGGAACGTCGGCACATTGTTCGGTTATGGCAGCAGGGTGGTGCAACGGTATTAGTGACACTCGTGCGGGCCGAAGGGTCGAGTTATCGGCGACCAGGAGCTCGTCTGCTGCTGGGAGCACACGGTGAGTATGGGGGGACCATCAGTGGCGGCTGCCTGGAGACGGAGGTCGTGCGCAAGGCTAACTGGCTGGTTCGGAACGGCTCTTTGGTCGAGCACTACTCGACGATGTTTGATGACACAGCGGAGGTGCCATTTGGGCTGGGGTGCGGCGGCGTTGTCGATCTGTTGCTGGAGCCGGCAGACACACCTGAGTGCCGAGCGCTAATGTCGGCTTTGGAAGGAGCGCTTCGGGGAGGGGAGACAACAGTGTTGACCTGGCTGCCGCATGACAGCAGACAATTGGCGCGCGCCGTTCTTACGACAACGGGGGACTTCATCTTTGCCAGCGACGAACTGACCGAGGAACAACTGATGGAGGCTCGCTCGGGGGTGTTGCGTGAGGGGTGGATCGAAAGTATGCCGGAGGGCATGTTCGTTGAGAGGTTGGTCGCTCCGCAACGGCTGGTTGTCCTCGGTGCGGGGGACGACGCGAAGCCGCTGGTGAAGATGGCAGCCCTGCTGGGATGGAATGTGACCGTGCTGGATGGGCGGGCGCAGCTGGCGCGGCCGGAGCGGTTTCCAGAGGCTGAACGTGTTGTGACGGCGTCCTCCTCCTCGCCGGATGTTCTGGGGATTCGGCAGGAAGACGCTGTGGTGCTGATGACACACAGCTATGAACAGGACAGGGAACTCCTGGGAGCTGTGATGCCGTTGCGTCCCAGATATCTGGGGTTGTTGGGAGCGCGCCATCGAAGCTCGTTATTGGTGAGCGAGGTTGCGACGAAGTTGGGGCAGACCGTCGCTGAGTGCTGTGAGCAGATCTATGCGCCGGTGGGATTGGACCTTGGTGGAGAGGGGCCGGAGGCGATTGCATTGGCTGTGATCGCCGAGGTTCAGGCCTGTTGTATGGGTAAACTCGGGGCTTCGCGCAGGTTGTCTTCAGAGGATGTTGAGAGGCATGTGAGAGAAGGTGGAGCTTCGCGGTACCTTCAGGTGCAGTGTGCTCTGGATGGCGCTTGATGCGAGTTGGTGCGGTGGTACTGGCTGCGGGTGCGTCGAGACGGCTGGGTGAGCCGAAGCAATTGGTGATGTTGGGAAGTGAGACTTTACTGGAGCGAGCGGTGCGAATAGCACGTGAGGCTGCGTGTTCACCTATTGTGGTCGTGCTGGGGGCCGAGGCAGCGTCGATTCAGGCGGCTTGCGACTTCGGGTCTGCGATTGTCATGGTCAATGAGGATTGGGCTGAAGGAATGGGCGGTACGATTGGGGTTGGTGTCGCGGCGCTGCGTGACGTTGATGCGTGTGTTGTGATGACTTGCGACATGCCTGCTGTGACCGCTGCGTATTTGTGTTCGCTGATGGCTTCGGGTGAGGTGACAGCTTCTTCGTATAGTGGGCGGCGAGGAGTTCCAGCTTATTTTCCGGTCCGCATTTTTCCATCGTTGATGGAATTGCATGGGGACGCGGGAGCGAGAGATCTGTTGCGGTCAGCGCCTTGCGTGGAGTTGACCGGTGGGGAACTGGATGTGGATACGGTGGAGGACTTGGAGCGCGCGCGGGAGTTGTTTGCGTAGTGCTAGAGGGTGTGGAGAAATTCTTCCAGTAGATTGGCGGCCACGAAGGCGCGATATTTGGCGGTGCTGCGGATGTCGTCGATCGGACGGGCTTCGTTGAGGACGGCGGCTCGAGCGGCGGCGATGACCTCCGGCGTGATGGTTTTGCCGGTGAGGGCTCGTTCGGCGGCGGCAAGGCGGGTCGGGTATTCGCGGAGGCTTGCTGCACCAATACGGATGTCCTCGATTTGGTTGCCATTCATGCGGGCGAGGGCTGCGATGGCTACCTTGGAGATGGCCTGAGCGTTACGCGTGCCTACCTTGCGGATGTAGGTTTTGTAACTACTCAAGTTACGTGAGATCGTGATGCTATTGAGGAGTTCATAGGGTTCTAGCGCGGTTTCTTTATAAGCGAGGTGGAAGTCGCGGTAGGGCACGGTACGGGCACCCTGGGTGGAGATCAGGGTGAGGTCGGCGTCGTAGGCGAGGAGGACGGGTGGTGAGTCGGCGGCCGGGGAGGCGTTGACGATGTTGCCGCCGAGGGTGCCGCGGTTCTGATTGGCGATGCTTCCGGTCCAGCTTGCGGCCTGCGCCAGGATCGAGAACTCCTCTGCAATGACAGGGTGTCTGCGGATGTCGGTGAAGGTGGTTCCAGCGCCGATGATGATGGCGTCGGGGGTGACTTCGATGAAGCGGAGTTCTTCCAGGTGCCAGAGCGAGATAAGTTTTTTTGATTGGAGACGTCCGGCGCCAAGACCGACCATGAGTTCGGTGCCGCCGGCTATGGGCGTGTAGCGGTCGGGCGAGTCGGCAAGAATCTGCAAGACCGCGTCGAGCGATTTCGGGGCGATGAGGTCGTATTGGGTGACGTTGGAGCGCATTATTTCTCCGCCCCAACAAGAGCGGATTGCTGGACCGCGTTGAAGATGCGCATGTAGCCGGTGCAGCGGCAGAGATTTCCGTTAAGGCCTTCCTGAATTTGTAACAGTGTAGGTTGCGGATGCTTCTCGAGAAGGTGATGGGTGGCGAGAATCATGCCTGGAGTGCAGATGCCGCACTGCGCGCCGCCTTCTTCAAGGAAGCATTGCTGGATGGGGTGGAGCTTTTCGTCGATGGCCAGGCCTTCGATGGTAGTGATTTCTGCCCCTTCTGCCTGCAGGACGGGGATCAGGCAGGAGTTGACGAGGTCTCCGTTTATCAGGACGGCGCAGGCTCCGCATTCACCTTCGCCGCAACCTTCCTTGGCACCGGTCAGGTGCAGGTCTTCGCGCAGGACGTCCAGTAGCCGCTTCATCGGTGGTGCTTCTATGGTCTCTGCATGGCAGTTGATGGTGAATTGGATGGTGGTCATGCGGTGGCCTCACTGAAGACCGGGCCGGCGATGTCAGGATCAAGGGACTCGGTTCCCGCATTTGGAGTGCGGGTCATGCGCTCGAAGATGTCTTCCGGCAGCAGTGGGATTTCGCTGAAAGAGATGCCTGTAGCGTGTTCGACGGCGTTGAGGATGGCGGGGGCGGGGCCGTCCATGGGGAGCTCGCCAATTCCCTTGGCACCGAAGGCGCCGTTGGGTGAGGGCACCTCCTCGAAGGTGACGTGGATGGGCGGAAGATCGGCGCTGGTGGGCATGATGTAGTTGGTCATCTGGTTGTTGGCGAGGTGACCGTTAACCCAGAGACATTTCTCGTAGAGGGCGTAGCCGATTCCCTGGGCTATGCCGCCTTCGATTTGGCCAGCGGCGAGGATGGGATGAAGGACCTTGCCGACCTCCTGCAGAGCGTGGAAGTTGGTGACACTTGCTGAGTATGTGGTGGTGTCGACGGCAACTTCGGCGACGTAAGCGGCCCAGGCGTACGCGGGATAGGCTTCACCGCTGTAGGTATCGTCGTCCCAGAAGATGTTGACTGGGGACTCGTAACGAACGCAGACCTCCAAGTTGCCAAGCTCTTTTCCGTACTGAATGGCTGCTCGCTTGAAGTCAGCAGGTGTGTGCGGAGTCGGAAGGTTCGCGTCATCGCGCAGCCTCTGGAGTATTTGAGTTGAGGCGCGCTCGACCAGTTTGCCGACGACCATGGCGGTTCGGCTGGCTACGGTTGGTCCGGAGTTTGGGACGAGATGTGTGTCGGGCTGGGCGATGCCGACGTCTTCATACGGCAGGCCGAGCGTCTGTGCGGCGACCTGACAAAGGATTGTGTTGGTGCCCTGGCCGAACTCCGTTGAGGAGACAAGAATGAGCGGCCGACCGGTTTTTGAATCTAGGTTGATTGCTACCTCGGAATTGAGGCGGCGTTCGCCCGAGCCGGTGAAGCCCGCTCCGTGGAAGAAGGTGGCAAAGCCGATGCCGCGCTTGATGGTGCTGGTCGGGTTTTCGCGGTCGAATTGTTCGCGTTTGGCGCGGTAGTCCGACTCATCGAGAGCGCGTGCGAGCAGATGCTGCATGTCCACCGGGTCGTTGAGGAGCTGACCGGTTGCGGTGCGGTCACCGGTGGTGAGGAAGTTGCGACGGCGGAGCTCTTCAGGGGTGAGGCCGACGACCTTTGCGATCTTGTCCATGTGGCGTTCGAGGGCGAAGATGCTTTGCGGGGCGCCGAATCCGCGGAAGGCTCCGTGCGGCGGGATGTTTGTTGCCATCGTTTTGGCGCGGACTGTGATGTAGGGCCAGTGATAAGGACCGGGAGCGTGGATGGTGCCACGGGAGAGGACTACCGGGGAGAGGGTGGCGTAGGCGCCGCCGTCGATGGCGAAGTCGATCTCTCCGGCGAGGAGTTTGCCTTCCTTGGATACGGCTGTGCGGTGGCGGGTGCGGCTGGGATGACGTTTGGTGGTGGCGGCCATGTCTTCTGCGCGGTCGTAGCAGATCTTGACGGGATGGCCGGACTTCATGGCGAGGAGAGCAGCGTGGCTGCCGATGACCGAGGGGAAGTCTTCCTTGCCGCCGAAGGCTCCGCCGGTTTCGGTCTGGATCACTCGGCACTTTTCGGCGGGGAGGTTGAAGACTAGTTCGAGGGCGTGGACGAGATAGAAGGGACACTGCATGGAGCCTCTTACTGTGACTCCCTTTTCTGCGTCGTATTCTGCGATCACTCCGTTGTTTTCGATGTAGAGCTGTTCCTGAGCTCCGGTTCGGTACTCGCCTTCGACGATGAAGTCGGCTTTTTCCCAGACCTCGTCGGGAATGGGAGTCTGGTTCTTCTGCATCAGGTAGGTCTTGAAGGTGTTGGCGTTTTCGCCTTCGCCCCAGATGATTTGCTCTTTCTTTTCAGACTCCTCGATGGTGTAGATGGCGGGGAGTTCTTCGTAGGTGATGTGGACTCCGGCGACGGCGGCAGGGAGTAGGGCGCGGTTTGGATGGGCGAGGAGGAGGATGGGCTCGGCAACGTGATTGACGTTGGTGACGGCGAGGCAGGGGTGGTCTTTGCTGAGGTGGACGATTGTGTTTTCGCCGGGGATGTCAGCTGCGGAGACGATGGTGAACTCGTGCCAGGGTATGCCGGGGTCGAAGGCGATGGAGGAGATTCGACCGTGGGGGATGGTGCTGCGGACGGTGGCGCCGAACCACATTCCCGGGAGGGTGATGTCGTCGATGTACTGGGCGCGACCGAGCACCTTGTTGGCACCCTCTTTGCGAAGGGGCGACTGGCCGACGATTTGGTGGGTAGCGGTGGCCATTTGGGTAGCGTCAAGAATAGAACGAAATTGGCCCGACGCGAAGTATTGATATTGTTGACGGTGCCCGATGGGTTTCGTGTGTCGCCGTCATTTGTCATTACTGTTACGTACGTCTGCGGCGGGGCTCAGGTTGTCCGGTTATCGGTTCAAGGATACCCCTCCCCCCCTATTGCCCGCGCGTAAGTTGCCTATATTCAATGGTTTACAGCTTGTTATGGTCTGTAAAAGCTTCATAACAAAGGATTTACGTCCAAAATATTCTATCTAAACAGGTTAGCCTCGAAGGGATCCGGGGCTTGCTTGTTTTTGATCGATATGTCCAGTATAGCGGGTTGATGGCAACCAATACGCCACGCGGATGTTGTTGGAAGGGAAGGGTTTAGGTGTCTTTGGGGCTTGACATGCGTTTTTTGGGCAGAAAACAGCAAAAAATAATTGTGGGTCGAGGTGGCGCCCATGTCCCAGAGGCGGGACATGGGGGCACCCACTTTTGTTCTCTTTACTGTGCGGTGAGCTTTTGATCTATCGGGTTCTTCGCCTTATTGTCGAGCTCTTCTTTTTTCCTTTGGCGGCGGTTTTCTTTGTGGCTTTCTTTGCGGGTGCGCCGCCGGGTTTGACTACTGCGATCAGCTTGGTGCCGATGGGGGAGCCGAGGCCGGTGCAGGCGTCCCAGCCTGGGCCGGCTTTGAAGCCTACAGGTGTGCCGGTGTAGTTGGTGCCCGAGGTGATGTCGTTGAAGGCGGCTTTGCCTTTCGCGGCGTAGATGGCGGGCTGGATGAAGCCTGCCGACTTACCGTTCTGCGCGTTGGCTACGGCGATGAGACCGGCCCAGAGCGGGGCGACGGCGCTGGTGCCGCCGATGACCATGTTCTTGCCGTCGACGCGGATGGCATATCCAGTGGTGGGGTCGGCGTCGCCTGCGACATCGGGAACGCCGCGTCCGCCAGCGGGGTTGGTGGGTTTGGGGACCTTGGCGCTGGCCTGCCAAGCGGGCAGGGGGAAGAAGTTGCTGACGCCGCCGCCTGTGGCGCCTTCGTTGTTTGTAAGTTCGTTCCAGACGACCTCGGAGGTGATGGTGGATCCGCTGCCCTGGAGCTTGGTTCCGCCGCAGGAGAGGATGTGCGGGCTGGAGGCGGGGAAGTCGACGTGGTTTTGTCCGCCGCTGACTCCGTCGGTTGAGCCATTGTCGCCGGCGGCGGCGGTGATGGTGACGCCGAGAGCGGCGGCAGACTGGCAGGCGGCGTCGAAGGCGGTCATGGCCTGGGCGGTCCAGCCGGATTCTGGGGCGCCCCAACTGATGGAGACGACGCTGGGTTTGTTTTTGGTGTCGTGGATCGCGGCGGCGACGGCGTCGATGAAGCCCTGGTCGGTGTTGGGAGCAAAGTAGACGACGATGTTGGCGCCGGGTGCGACTGCAGCGGCGACTTCAATGTCGAGCATGACCTCGCCGTCGGCGCTGTTGGCATTGCTGGGGCTGTTCTTGCCGCCGTCGATGAGAACTGCGGAGACCTTGGGCGTTTTCTGGCCGATGGACTTGAAGTAGGCCGTGATGTCTGCGGTCCTGTAGCCGCCGCCTAGTTCGATGATGCCGATGGTTTGGCCTGCGGCGGATGCGTTGGCGGGGAATTGGTAGAGTGCCGCAATCTGCGGGGGGGTGAAGGAGGAGTTGCCGCCTGCGCGAGGTTCGAAGAGTCCGCCGCCGGTGTGAGGCTGGGCGAAGCCAGTGCCCTGCGCGGCTCTTGCGGTGAAACCGGCATCGCCGAGGACGCGAAAGTGGGCCTGTGCCTGTGGGCGGTTGTCGAGGCCGAGGACAGCCTGGACGGGTCCGACGAGTTCGGAGGGTAAGGTGATGCTGCCTTCGCGGACGCGGTAGGTGGTGCCGTCGTGTGACTGGTGGGCGAGCGTGACGCCAAAGGCTTTTTGCATGGCGGCGATGCTGCCTGAGAGCTTGATGGTGCGGCGTTCGGGGCCGGGCGTGTCGGGCGCGACGGTGAGGCCGTATGCTTTCGCGAAGGCGCGGACGAGCTTGACGGCGTCGGGGTCGGCGGCATGGCTCTTGCGATATTGCGCGTGGGTGAGACGTTCCTTGCCGGTGCGATTGGAGGTTTTAAGCGCGGCCTTGCGTCTGACGATGACGGAGACGGTGATCTTCGCAGCGGACGGCGCGGGTTTCGCAGCGGCTGTCGCCGCGGGTCTTCCAACGGCAGCGGGTGCAAGCAGAGGAGCCTTTTCGCTGCCAGGCAGAACAGTACGGGGTGCTGCTGTAAGAGCAAGAGCGGTTTTCTTTTTTGTAGCCATGAGGGTTCCTCCAAATTTGGGGATGAATTTGTAAGAGGGCCGTGCACGCGTGAGCGCGACTTGCGAGAAACCATACTATGCCAATAGTGAGAACGCGTGCGAATTCGAATCAAATATTTCTGAGGGTTGAGGTGAGGGGCGTGTGAGATAGACTGGCAGCACTTTTTTGCTGGCAAAAGTCGCGAGTCTGAATCTCTGCCGCGGCTGCAATCGAATTCGAAAGGGTGATGCATGCAGGTTTCGACGTCAGTTGGCGGAGGTGCGAAGTCACAGCATGAGAAGACACGACCAGTATTCCCCACGGGACATATGGTTCTTTTTTCTCTGGTGACCGTTCTGTTTTTTCTGTGGGGGATGTCGAACAACCTGACCGACATTCTGGTGCAGCAGTTCAAGAAGTCGTTTGAGCTGTCCCCGGTGAGTGCGCAGCTGGTGCAGACGGCAAACTTTCTGGGCTATTTCATCATGGCGATGCCGGCGGCGCTGTTGATGCGCAAGTGGGGCTACAAGGCTGGAATGGTGACGGGGCTCTGTCTGTTTGGCGGCGGGATGGTGCTGTTCTGGCCGGCGGCGGTGAGTCATCAGTATCTGCCGTTCCTTGTGGCGCTGTTTACGGTGGGGAGCGGCGCGTCGTTTCTGGAGACCGCGGCGAACCCGTTTGTCGCGCAGTTTGGCGATCCGGCTACGTCGGAGCAGAGGTTGAATTTTGCGCAGTCATTCAACCCTCCCGGAACGATTGTCGGGGTGTTGATTGGAGCGCGGTTTATTTTTTCGGGTGTGGAGAAGACCGCTCCCGAGATTGCGCAGATGCGCGAGGCCGGGACGTACCAGGCCTATCTGCATACGGAGATCATGCGGGTGGTGCCGACGTATCTTGCGTTTGGTGCTGTGGTGTTGCTGTGCGCGTTTATCTTGTCGCGAATGACGTTTCCGTCGATGCACAGCGAGCATGAGGGCGAGGCTGGCGACCATGGGAGCTTCCGGCAGTTGTTCAACTATCCGCATCTCTGGTTCGCAGTGCTGGCGAACTTCTGCAACGTCGGGGCGCAGATTTCGAGCTGGAGCAGTTTGATTCCGTATATGAAGCAGTTCACGTCGGTGACGGAGCGGCATGCAGCGTATTACCTGACTGGCGTGCTGGTTGCGCTGGCAGTGGGGAGGTTTGTGTCTACGCCGCTGATGAAGTATTTGTCGCCGAGCCGGATGCTGGGGATTTACGGAGTGGCGAATGTGCTGCTGATGGCGATCGCGATTTCGGAGCCCGGAATTGTGGGCGCCTGGGCCGTGGTTGCGAGTGGTTTCTTCTTGTCGATCATGTTCCCGACGATCTTTGCGCTGGGGCTGAAGGGCCTGGGGCCGAATACGAAGCTGGCCGGATCGTTGCTGGTGATGGCGATTGTGGGTGGGGCGATCTTTCCACCTGTGCTTGGGTTTATTGCGAAGACGACTGGAAGCCTGGCGAAGGGGTACATTGTGCCGCTGCTTGGCTTTATTGTTGTGGCGCTGTATGGGTTTCTGGCGACGCGGGTGCAGCCTAAGGATGTGGCTGCTGCTCCGCAGGTCATCTGAGGTACTGGAGATCGTGGCGCAGCGAACGAAATGCCGGGATCCTTCGCTGCGCTCAGGATGACAACTTTTGTGTAGCTAGAGTACTTCGGAAAAGACGCTAGAAGTGGCGCAGGGTCTCTGCGGGTGTTGCTGGTTTGTAGTCGGGGTCGCCGGGGATGGGGTCGAGGGTGGAGCGGAGGTCGGCGCTGCGCTCAAGCGAGCGGCTGACGATGTCGCGGGAGCCGAGACCGACGGCGAGGGCGAGGGTGAGGACGATGCCGCCGAAGAGAATGCCAAAGGCCAACTCGACGACTGCGCCGCCGATCTGGAGGTGGTCGAGCACCATTGCGGCGGTGAGGACCAGGACGAGCCACTTGATGCCGAGAGAGAGGATGCGCGCGTACTGGAGCTTAGCGTTGACGGCGCCGATGAGGACGGAGCGCTCGAGGAAGCGGGCGATGACGGTGCCCGCGATGAGTAGAAGGACGGCTCCGATGGAGTGGGTGAGGTAGGGGATGATGAAGTTGGAGATTGGCGAGTCGCCGGGGTAGGCAGCGTCGAAGGCAGAGATGCCGATGAAGCAGCCGATGAGAATGCAGCCCCAGAAGGCGACACGAGCGATGAGCGCGGTGGGGCTATTCGCGGGAGACCAGTCGGAGATGACCGCGGTGGCGTTGCGCGCGAGGCGCTCGTCGAACTTGGCGGCAGTGAGGGTGCGGCGCAGAAGGACGGCAACGCCTGCTCCGATGGCCGCAAGAATGATGACGGCGAGGAGAAGGGCGAGGAGGCCGGGAAGAAAGCTGGCGAGCTTGACGAGCACTCGGTGGGCGGATTGGCTGAGGGCGAGTTCGACTTGTTGCCACATGAGTTGTTACCTCGGTTGTTCTTCGTTCTCAGTTGTCAGTTCTCAGTGTTCAGTGATCAGTTCTAAAAGGGTTTTCTATGGGTTGAAGCGGTCGGGCCAGCGCCAGCGGGATACCAGGTATGGTTTGTCGGTCTCGAAGGCGACGGCGAGGTCTTGAATGTGTTTTTCGGGGGCGGTGCCGTTGCTGATGAGAGTGAGGTGCGAGGCGACCCAGGCTAGATAGAGCGGAGTGAGTGCGCCGAGAAGATGTCCGCGGTTGATGGTGCGGAGGCGGAAGGCGAGGATGAAGTCGTAGACGATACGGGTCCAGAGGTTGTCGGGCATGCGGAAGGTGTCGGGCGACATGACGGAGAGCTTCTTGAGGCCCAGGAGAGAGTTGGGCGGGAGGACGAGGGACCAGATCTCGTGGAGGTTGGTGTAGGCGAGGCGGAAGGCGTCGAGCATGGAGGCTATGTCGGGGCGTTCAGCGATGGTGGCGGTCTGGGTGAGGGATTGGGCGGGTTGAGTGCCGCGGGCACGCTGCCAGAAGGAGGCCTTGGCGTCGACGTCGGCGAAGAAGGAACTTGCGATGTGGGCCAGGAGCGCGTTGAGATCGGGGACAGCTGGCTGAGGCAGGGTGCGAGTGCCGATGCTGACTTCGGCGACGGAGAAGTTGGCAGACGCGGCTTCGCTGAGAGGCCAGAGGAGGCCGTCGTTTTGTCCGGCGGCGGTGAAGCGTTGCGCGGTAGTCGCGAGGCGCTCTGCCATTCGGATGGAGAGGCTGATGTCGATGGCGAGAGGGAAGCGCGGGCGCGTGCTGTAGAGCGCACGGGTGACGGGGTAGAAAATGGCGGAGTTTACGAGGCCTTCGCGCGGACCGAGATCATAGTGGGCCAGGGTGAGATCGGATTCGAGAGCAGACCGGGCCAGCGCGCGAATGGCTTCGGGGTGGAGAGACTGGGCCTCGGCGCCGAGGAGGACGCAGGCGGTGGCGTTGTTTTCGCGGGCGAGCTTGTAGGTGTTGAGATAGTCGGCGGCGGTGAGCACCCAAGGGGTGGCGGAGACTGCAGTCAAGGTGTAGGGGAGAAAGCGGAGCGGGCTTCCCGAGGAGCTTTGCGGAACGGCGTCGGGCGTGGCGACGAGAACGGTCTGGTCGGGGAAGGCGAGCGCGAGGTTGCTGAGTGTGGCGTCGAAGGCCTCCTGGGGCAGGGGGACGAGGCTGACGAGAAGGCCGCTGGCGGAGGTGGCAGGTGCGGAGGTGAGGTCGACATTGGTTTGCGTGGAGGCCATCGGGCGTTCTGGACTTTCTCTGTTTTGGTTAGCTGCGGATTAAGGTTTCTAGATTGCTGTTTGGGTATTTGCCTCAACAGAGAGTTATTGGAGAGTGTACTGCCGATTGGGCGGAGGTATGCGATCGGCCATAACTGGTTTTCAAAGGCGTAGCTCCTTCTCCCTTACAAATAGACCGCTGTCCGCATCTTATGTTGGTGTCATAGCAGTTAAACAGATGCGTGTTTTGGTGTATGTGGTTGCAGGCAGGACAAATGCAGTCGATGAAGGCGGGGAGCCAAGGTGGAACGAAAGAAGAAAAACGCGGGGCCGTTACACGGCTCTCCTATAGAAGATTACTGCATGATTGGAGATTGTGAGACGGCGGCGCTGGTGTCTCGCGGGGGATCCATCGACTGGCTGTGCTGGCCGAACTTTTCTTCGGGGGCGTGTTTTGCGGCGTTGCTGGGCACCCGCGACCACGGGTATTGGAAGATTGCGCCTGCGGGTACGGTGAAGGCGGTGAGGCGGCAATATGAGGCACATACGCTGGTGGTGGAGACGACCTTCGAGACCAGGGACGGCGAGGTGTGCCTGGTGGATTTCATGCCTCCTCGGGCAGAGCACTCGCATGTCGTCCGGATGGTACGGGGAATACGCGGCAAGGTGGCGATGCAAATGGACCTGGCGATCCGCTTCGACTATGGCAGGACGATTCCGTGGGTGACCAGCACGGATCATGAGCTGCGGGCGATTGCGGGATCGGACATGGTGGTACTGCGGACCGACGTGCCGATGCGGGGTGAAGGGATGACGACGCGCAGCGAATTTGCGGTGCGACAGGGCGAGACGGTGAGTTTTACGATGACGAGTTTGTCGTCGCTGGAGAAGGTACCGACGATGCAGCCTCCTGAGGCAGCGCTGAAGGATGCGCGGGATTTTTGGATGGAGTGGAACGGGAGAAATCAATATAGCGGTCCGTATGCCGAAGCGGTGGAGCGGTCGTTGATGACGTTGAAGGCGATGACGTATCGGCCAACAGGCGGGATTGTGGCGGCGGTGACGACTTCGTTGCCGGAGAAGATTGGTGGAACGCGTAACTGGGACTATCGCTACTGCTGGTTGCGAGACACTGCGTTTACGCTGCTGGTGCTGATGCAGGCGGGCTACGTCGATGAGGCGGTGGAGTGGCGCAAGTGGCTGTTGCGGGCGATTGCGGGAGCGCCCGACCAGGTGCAGACGATCTACGGGATACGCGGCGAGAGACAGCTTGTGGAGTGGGAGGCGGACTGGTTGCCTGGGTATGAAGAGTCGCGGCCGGTCCGCATCGGCAATGCGGCGGTGAACCAGTTTCAACTGGACGTGTTTGGCGAGGTCGCAGCGGCGCTGAATCGGGTGCCGGAGGCGGAGGAGGATATTCGCGTGTCCGCGACTGCAGTGCAGGCGGCGTTGGTCGATCATCTGTGCAAGGTGTGGCAGGAGCCGGACCAGGGGATATGGGAGACGCGTGATGGGGCAAAGCACTTTACACACTCGAAGGTGATGGCTTGGGTCGCGCTGGACAGGGCGATCAAACATTATGAGCGTTTTGACGGCGGCGGAGATATCAAGCGATGGAAGAAGAATCGCGACATGATTCACAAGGAGGTCTGCGCGCAGGGCTTCAATAAAAAGATGAACAGCTTTGTGCAGTCTTACGGTTCGAAGGAGCTGGATGCCTCGTGCCTGCGAATTCCGCTGACGGGATTTCTTCCGGCCGATGATCCTCGGATCATTGGAACAGTCGAGGCGATTGAGAAGCGGTTAATGAAGGATGGATTTGTGCAGCGGTATGACACGCGAACGGCTGGCGACGGGCTTCCTGCCGGAGAGGGTGCATTTCTGGCGTGCAGTTTCTGGATGGTGACGGATTTGTGGCTGATCGGACGGAGGGCAGATGCGACGGCGATGTTCGAGCGGCTGTTGGGGCTGCGGAACGATGTCGGGCTGTTGGCGGAGGAGTATGACCCGGTGGGGAAGCGCATGGTGGGGAATTTTCCACAGGCCCTGTCGCATATTGCGCTGATACATTCGGCTTTTGCGATGTCGGGGTTGTGGCGGCCCGAGCCGATGGTCGAGACAAAGGATTTTTCCCGCAAAACCAGGTGAGATAGGCCTTGAAATCGGTGCAAAGGGTTGCGAGTGCAACTTTCAGGGCCCTAAGTGCCTCTAATCAATCATCTGCATAACTTTTCTGCTGCCTTGTTTCCTGAACAAGTTTTTCTGATCGGTTGATAACAATGCTACGGATTCCATGTTCGACCTACAGGCTGCAGCTCCATAAAGACTTTACATTCGATGATGCGGCGAGGATCGCGGACTATCTGCGTTCGTTGGGGGTTTCGCATGTTTATTGCTCCCCCTATCTCCAGGCTTCGCCGGGAAGCATGCATGGGTACGACGTTGTGTCGCACCAGCGGGTGAATGAAGAGCTGGGTGGCGCCGCGGGGCACGAGCGCTTTTGCAAGAAGCTGGGCGAGGCGGACCTGGGTCAGGTGCTGGACGTTGTGCCGAACCATATGTCGCTGGGCAAAGAGAACCGGTACTGGTGGGACGTGCTGGAGAACGGGACTTCGAGCCGGTATGCTTCGTTCTTCGATATTGACTGGCAGCCGCAGGAGGAGCGGTTACGGGACAAGGTGCTGGTGCCGATTCTGGGCGGGCAGTATGGGCGGGTGCTGCAGGAAGGCGGCATCAAGGTGGTTCGGCGTGGAAACACGTTCCAGGTGGAGTGCTCGAGCCAATCCCTGCCGGTGTCGCCGCCGTCTTTGCCGGTGATTTTGTCGCGGGCGTCGGAGTATGCGAGGTCGGACACGCTGAGTTTTCTTGCGGCGTCGTTTGGCCGGCTGCCGGCGCCTGAGTATGTGGACCGCAGAACAATTCTGGCGCGGCATCGGGACAAGGTGGTACTGCTCGACCTGCTGGCGCGGCTGTGTGGAGAGGAGCCCGGAATATGGGAGGCGATCGACCGATCGATTGAGGATTTGAATGGGAATCTGGATGCTCTGGATGATTTCCTCAATCAGCAGAATTACCGGCTGGCTTATTGGAAGACGGCGGATCAGCAGCTGAGCTACCGGCGGTTCTTCGATGTGAACACGCTGATCGGGCTTCGCGTGGAGAGGGAGTATGTGTTTGAAGAGACGCACGCGCTGGTGCTGGACTGGCTGGAGCGAGGGGTTGTGGATGGTGTGCGGGTGGACCATCCGGATGGACTGCGCGATCCGCTGGAGTATCTGAAACGGTTGCGAGACAAGGCGCCAGATGCCTATATCGTCGGCGAGAAGATTCTGGAGCCCGGCGAGTTTCTGCGGGAGAGCTGGCCGATCCAGGGGACGACTGGGTACGACTTTTTGAACGTTGCTGCAGGTGTGCTGGTTGCGCCGGAGGGAATGGCGGAGCTTACGTCAGTCTACGGCGATTTTACGGATCAGATCACGGACTTCCATTCGATCGCACATGAGAAGAAGATCAGCGTGACGCAGGAGGGGCTGGGGAGCGATGTGAACCGGCTGACCACACTGTTTGTGGAGATCTGTGAGGCGAACCGGGACCGTCGGGACTACACGAGGGCAGAGGTGCGGAGGGCGATTCGCGAGGTTGCGGCTTGCTTTGCGATCTATCGAACGTACGTGGTGCCGGAGCGAGATGAGATCACGGACGAGGACAGAGAACACATCGCGCAGGCGACAGAGTGTGCGAAGCAGCAGCGCCTGGATATCGACGGCGATCTCTTCGACTTCATGCGTGATGTGTTGACGATGGTGGTGAAGGGGAAAAAAGAGAGCGAGTTTGTGTTTCGGTTCCAGCAATTCACCGGGCCGGTGATGGCGAAGGGAGTCGAGGATACGGCTTTCTATTGCTACAACAGGCTGACGGGGATGAACGAGGTGGGGAGTGATCCGGGGCGCAATGGTTTGAGTGTTGCCGAGTTTCATGCGTATTGCGAGAAGATGCAGGCGACACATCCTTCGACGATGACGACGTTGTCGACGCACGATACGAAACGCAGCGATGATGTGAGGGCGCGGATTGCGGTGTTGTCGGAGATGGCGGGGCGGTTCGGTTCGGCGATTCAGCGATGGTCGCGGATGAACAGCGCGTTTCGGACGAAGAGGGTTGGGGCAGAGCCGATGCCGGACCGGAATACGGAGTATCTGTACTACCAGACGCTGATTGGCGCGTGGCCGCTGCCGATCGATCGTGCACAGGCTTACATGCTGAAGGCAGTTCGCGAGGCGAAGCAGCAGACGACCTGGGTGGCGAACAATAAGGAGTTTGAAGATGCGTTGCGAATGTTTATCGAATTGACGCTGAACTATGCGCCGTTTTTGCGGGAGCTGCAGCAGTTTGTGGGGAGGGTGCAGGACGCGGGCCGCGTGAACTCGCTGGCGCAGACGCTGCTGAAGTATACGGCTCCAGGAGTGCCCGATCTGTACCAGGGAGGAGAGCTGTGGGACCTGAGCCTTGTCGATCCGGACAACAGGCGGCTGGTGGACTATGGGCTGCGGAAGCGGCTGTTGTGCGAGCTGAAGCAGATGAAGGGAAGCGACGTTGCGGCGCAGGTGATGGTTCGTGCCGATGAAGGCTTGCCGAAGATGTGGACGATCCATAGAGCGCTTGAACTGCGGCGAGAACGACCGGAGTTTTTTGGCCCGGAGGCAGAGTACACGCCGCTTGAGGTGGATGGAGACAAGCATGACCATGTGATTGCGTATCTGCGAGGCGAGGATGTTGTGACGGTCGTGCCGCGGCTGACGGTGAAGCTGGCGGGGGCGTGGAAGGACACGATTGTGGTGCTGCCCAAGGGCAAGTGGAGGAATCGTTTGACGGGCGGCAGTGTGGAGGGTGGCGTGATTACGATGAGATTGTTGCTGAAGGATTTTCCGGTAGCGCTTCTGGTGCGCGAGGGTGCGGGGGTTGGCGAAGACGATGCATGAGTTTACGGTGTGGGCGCCGAATGCGCGTGCGGTGGCGGTGAAGATTGGTGAGGGGATGTATCCGATGCGCGGGCCGAGTGAGCATGGGTGGTGGTGTGTCTCGGTAGAGGACGCGGGGCCGGGGACCGACTATGGATTTGTGCTGGATGACGGGGCAACGGCCTATCCCGATCCTCGCTCGCAGTGGCAGCCGTATGGAGTGCATGGTGCTTCGCGGGTCTATGATCAGTCGGAGTTTGCGTGGAGCGATGGAGGGTGGCAGCCGCCTGCTCTTGAGACGGCGGTGATTTATGAGTTGCATGTCGGGACGTTTACGCAGCAGGGGACGTTCGATGGGGCGATTGAGCGGTTGCAGTATCTGGTCGAGCTTGGCATTACGCACGTTGAGTTGATGCCGGTGGCCGCGTTTCCGGGTGGGCAGGGGTGGGGGTATGACGGGGCTTCGCTGTTTGCGGTGACGGCGCAGTATGGAGGGCCGGATGGATTGAAGCGGCTGGTGGATGCCTGTCATGCGCGGGGGCTCGCGGTGCTGCTGGATGTGGTCTATAACCACTTTGGGCCGGTGGGAAACTACAGCGGCATGTATGGGCCTTATGTAACGGACAAACATGGCACACCGTGGGGAGTCGCCGTCAACTTTGAAGACTGGGGAAGCGATGAGGTGCGGCGGTTCTTCTGCGACAACGCGCTGATGTGGATGCGGGACTATCACATCGATGGTCTGCGGTTGGATGCGGTGCATGAGTTTGTTGACAGGTCGGCGGTGCACTTTATGGAGCAACTGGTGGACGAGGTCAGTCAGCTATCTGCGAAGCTGGGGCGGCGGCTGGTGTTGATTGCTGAGAGTGACTTGAACGATCCGCGGGTGGTGGCGCCCAGGGCCGTTGGTGGTTACGGCATGGACGCGCAGTGGAGCGATGATTTTCATCATGCGCTGTTTTCTGTTTTGCATAGTGGTGGGGGAGAGAAGGGATATTACATCGACTTTGGATCGGTGGCGAAGCTGGCGAAGGCACTGGCGAACACGTTTGTGCAGGATGGAACTTATTCGAAGTATCGCGGGCGGAAGCACGGGAGGCCGGCGGACGATTTGTCACCGCAGCGGTTTCTCGGGTATGTCCAGAACCACGACCAGGTGGGGAACCGGGCGATCGGTGACCGGGTGGAGCAGATTGTTGGGATGGACCGCGCGAAGGTCGCGGCGGGGATTGTGCTGATGGCACCGTTTATTCCGATGATTTTTCAGGGTGAGGAGTTTGCGGCTTCGACGCCGTTTCAATACTTCGCCGACCATGAAGATCCTGAGATGGCGAAGGCAGTGAAGACGGGACGGCGGGGCGAGTTTGCTGCGTTCGGGTGGAAGCCAGAGGACATTCCGGACCCTGAGAAGGTGGAGACGTTTCAGCGGTCGAAGCTGAACTGGGGCGAGGTGCATGAGGGGCGGCATGAGGAGATGCTGGCCTGGTATCGGAGGTTGATCGAACTGCGGCGGGGGTCTGCTTCGTTGACCGATGGTGCTCCGGGGCAGGCGAAGGTGTCGTTTGATGAAGCGAAGCGCTGGCTTGTGATGGAGCGAGGAGCGATTACGGTGATGTGCAACCTTGGGTTGGGGCCGGTGGAGTTGGAGAATTCCCGGCGGCTGCCGTTGTTGCTCGCGTCGCGTGGTGACGTCGAGGCGGGAGGGGAGAGGGTTGTGCTGCCTTCGAATACGATGGCTGTTCTTTCGGGTGAGAAGAGCCAGTAGAGTGTGTAGAATTTCCCTATCTAATTAATCAAATTGAAGGGAAGTGTCTGTCATGTCACTCGTTCCTCGCCGTTCGCTCGTTTGTGCGCTCCTGTGCTGGGCTTTAATCGCTGCAAAGGGAGCGATGGCACAGAGCGTACTGCCTTCGTTGAGCGATCCGGCGGTGTCGCCTGATGGGCGTGAGATCGCGTTTGTGTCGGGCGGGGACATCTGGACGGTGGCGGCAGGTGGGGGCGAAGCGCATCTGCTGGTGACGCATGCGGCGACAGAGTCGCGTCCGCTGTATTCGCCGGATGGGACGAAGCTGGCATTTGTTTCGACGCGCACGGGGGCGGGAAATATTTATGTGTTGACGTTGGCGACCGGAGAGCTGATGCGGCTGACGTACTCGGATCGGCCGGATGCGTTGGATGGATGGTCGCGTGACGGCAAGTGGATCTATTTCACGTCGGCGGTGAACGATGTTGCCGGGCAGGGAGATATCTTTCGCGTGAGTTCGGCCGGCGGTACGCCGCTGGAGGTAAGCCATGAGCGGTATCTGAACGAGTTTGAGAGCGCGGCGTCGCCGGATGGGCAGACGATTGCGATGATGGCGAGGGGGCTGAGCAGTTCGCAGTGGTGGCGGAACGGGCATGCGCACATCGATGAGACCGAGGTCTGGTTGAAGCCGGTCGCGGAGAGCGGCAAGTATCAATTGCTGCTGAAGGATGATGCGAAGCATGCGTGGCCGATGTGGTCCGCCGACGGAAAGACGCTGTACTACATGAGCGATGCGACGGGAGCGGAGAATATCTGGGCCGTGACGGTGGCTGCTCCTGCGTCGGCCAAGGCGCTGACTCACTTCAAAGAAGGCCGCGTGTTGTGGCCGAGCATCGGAGATGGCGGCAAGACGATCGTCTTCGAACGCAACTTCACGATCTGGAAGATGGATACGGGCACGGGCAAAGCTGAGAGAGTGCCGATTACGTTGCGTGGGGTCCCGGCTTCTCCGGGTGTGACGCATGTGACCCAGACGACGTTCAGTGCGATGGCGCTGTCGCCGGATGGAAAGAAGATCGCCGTGATCGCGCATGGCGAGGTGTTTGCGGCGTCTGCGAAGGATGGCGGTGAGGCGCAGCGATTGACACACACGGCGACGGCGGAGAGCAGTCCTTCGTGGTCAGAGGATTCGATGAAGCTGGTCTTTCGGTCGGAGGCAGGGACTGGTGAGGGTAGCGGCCACAATCTGGCGATGTATGACTTTTCGACCGGCAAGGAGAGCGTTTTGACCCAGGCCGGCAACGACGATGAGAATCCGCGTTGGTCTCCGGACGGCAAGAGTGTGGCGTATGTGCGAAATGATAAAGAACTGCATGTCGTGACGGTGCCGACGAAGGACGCGGCTGCGGCGGACCGTGTTATTGCGACGGGACAGTTGCCTGAATCTGCGGTGACGTGGTCGCCCGATGGTCAGTGGATCGCGTTTTCGATGCAGGATAAGCGGTCGTTTCGCAATGTGCATGTTGTGCCGGCTGCGGGCGGTGAGTCGCACCCTGTGAGTTTTCTGGCCAATGGAGAGACTGCGTCGGGGATCGCGTGGTCTCCGGACGGACACTATCTTCTCTTCGATACGTCGCAGAGGAGTGAGCAGGCACAGATTGCCCGTGTCGATCTTTTGCCGCATGTGCCTAAGTATCGCGAGGATGAGTTCCGCGAGCTGTTTCGTCCGTCGAAGACACCGGGAACGCCGTCTTCTCCTGCAACTCCTCCAGCGCCCGCTGTGACGACTCCGTCAACGCAGGCGACGGAGGAGAAGCCCGCGACACCGGCGGCCGGAGCTGCTGAGGCGAAGAAGAAGCCCGAACCGGTGAAGATTGTGTTTGAGGGGATTCGCGATCGACTGACGCTGCTTCCGCTGGGCTTGAATGCGGAGGCGCCCGTGATCAGTTCGGATGGCAAGACGCTTTTGTTCGCGGCGCGTTCGGCAAATCAATTGGGTCTGTATACCTACAGCCTGGATGAACTGTCGAAGGAGCCTCCGGTGGCGCGTCAGTTAACCTCGACGCCGGGACGAAAGACCGACTATGCGTTCAGTCCGGATGCCAAGGATGTTTATTTTCTCGAGAACGGTGCGGTGAAGTCGATCACGATCGAGTCGCGTACGCCGAAGACGATTGCGGTGACTGCGCCGATGCAGATCGACTTCGATGTTGAGAAGAAGGTTGTGTTTGAAGAGGCGTG
Organism: Acidobacteriaceae bacterium KBS 89; assembly: GCA_000381605.1. Lineage (GTDB taxonomy): Bacteria > Acidobacteriota > Terriglobia > Terriglobales > Acidobacteriaceae > Edaphobacter. Next base: position 377,741 of record KB906759.1, on the reverse strand, counting down.
GGAGACGCTGAACCGGCAGTTCTATGACGCCAACTTCCATGGCAAGAACTGGCTGAAGTTGCACGACGAATGGGCTCCTTATATTGCAGGCGTGAAGACGTCGGATGAGTTGCGGCGGGATGTCAATTTGTTGATTGGTGAGCTGAACTCCTCGCACTCCGGGATCAATCGGCCGATGGGACCGGGGAGCGGCCCACAGCCGGTGCAGGTTGGCAACCTTGGATTGAGGTTCGACCGCGAGGCGTATGAGGCCGGCAAGGGCCTAGTGGTTCGTGAGGTGATTGCGCTGGGACCGGCGGCGATTGAAGGCTCGATCAAGCCGGGCGATCGGCTGGTGAGCGTGAACGGCGAGGCTGTGGGGCCAAAGAACCTCGACAGCATGCTGGAGGACACGGTGGGCAAGCGGGTTGTGCTTGGCATCGAGACGGGTGGCAAGACGCGCGATGCGGTGGTGCGGCCGGTGTCGTCGGTCGCAGCGGTTGGTCTGCTGTATCGGCAATGGGTGGACAGCCGGCGTGCGCTGGTCGATCGAGTGAGCGGCGGCAAGGTTGGGTATGTGCACATCGCGGATATGAGCGATGCTTCGCTGCAGCAGCTTTACATCGATCTTGATGCGCAGAACCAGGCGAAGCAGGGTGTGGTGGTTGATGTGCGCAACAACAACGGCGGCTACATCAACGGATATGCGCTGGATGTATTCACGCGGCAGAACTACCTGATGATGACGCCGCGCGGACTGACGCCGGTGCCTTCAAGGCAGAATCTGGGCCAGCGGGCGCTGGGTCTGCCTACGGTGCTGGTGACGAATGAGTCGTCGCTGTCGGATGCGGAGGACTTTACCGAGGGGTACCGATCGCTGAAGCTGGGAAAGGTGGTTGGACAGCCGACGGCGGGCTGGATCATCTTTACCGGGTCGCAGGCGCTGATTGATGGATCGGCTGTGCGGGTTCCGGGATGGCGGATTCAGGACCTTAAGGGACAGACGATGGAGATGAATCCGCGGCCTGTGGATGTCGAGGTGGAGCGTCCGCTGGGCGAGACCGAGACGGGTTCGGACGCGCAGTTGGAGCGGGCAGTAAAGGAGTTGCTGGCCACGCAATAGGGCGGAGGTCGTCAACCGGGTATCATAGAGACTGATCCCAGGCGCTACCTCGATAGTCTGTTCGCTTTGGTTTCGTCCTATTCAATAGGAAAGTGTCGTTTCAACGGGAAACTTTTAGATTTCTGGCTCGTCTTCTTAGACACCAGGCGACTTTAGCGGACCAATCTAAAGCGACCATCACAAAATTGAAACAAAACTTGAGGGACTAAACGATGTTTAAGGAAATCAGTGTATTCCGGACCGCCGCACTGAGAGCCAGTTTGATACTGCCAGTGGCGGCGTTATCTGCTTGCAGCACGATGGTGATGGCCCAGGCTCCTGCAGCGGCGCCTACCGCTGCACGTCAGCTCGGCACCGTTACCGCTGTCGCTGGAAACAGCCTTACGCTGAAGACAGATGCCGGCCAGGTGGTCGTTGTCAGTGTGGCGGATGGAGCGCGGATTCTGCAGCTTGCTCCGGGCAGCACCGATTTGAAGACTGCACAGGCGATTGCACTGAGCGATATCGCTGCCGGAGACCGAGTGCTGGTGACGGGCAAGGCCGGGGATAGTGCGGCGGCGTTTGCGGCATCTCGCGTGATCCTGATGAAGTCGAGCGACATCGCGCAGAAACATGAGATGGAGCAGGCGGACTGGCAGAAGCGTGGGACCGGCGGGATTGTGAGCGCGGTGGACGAGAGCACGGGCACGTTGACGGTAGCGGTCGGCGCCAAGAAGGTTGCGGTGAACACGTCCAGCAAGACGCAGTTCCGACGCTACGCCGGGGACTCCGTGAAATTTGAAGACGCGAAGCCGGGGACACTGGCGCAGATCCAGGCAGGGGACCAACTACGGGTCCGCGGGGCCAAGTCTGATGACGGGTTGTCCATTCAGGCCGAAGAGGTGGTGAGTGGATCGTTCAAAAACCTGGCGGGCGTGATCGCGACGATTGACGCGGCAAGCGGAACGTTAACGCTGAAGGACCTGACAACGAAGAAGACGGTCACTGTCCTGGTCACGGCGAACTCGAATGTGCGTACGCTGCCGCCGCAGGCTGCCGCGATGTTTGCGGCGAGGGCGAAGGGTGGCGCTGCGGGTGCGGGTGGGACTGGTGGGACTTCGCAGCCGGCAGCAGGCCAAGGTGCGGAGGCGTCGGGAGGTGGGCGGCCAGGGGGTGCGGGACGGTCGGCTGGAGGGGACCTTTCTCAACTGGTAAGTCGACTCCCTAGTAAAACGATCGCCGATTTGAAGGTGGGCGATGCGGTGATGATCGTGGCGTCTCAGTCGGACCCGGGCAGCGCCAAGGTAACGGCGGTGACTTTGTTGTCGGGAGTTGAGCCGATCCTGGCAGCGACACCGGGTGCACCAGCGATGACGTTATCTCCGTGGTCTATAGGCGGCGAAGGGGCTCCTGAAGGTGGCGGCGGCGGCGGGAAGTAGTTCTTTTCTATGAACGGCAACGATGTAAATTTTTTAGGAGTAGTAATGTCATTTCGCGCAACTTTGAAGATTGCTTTACTTTTTTTTATGGCTTTGACGCCATTGGTTGCGACTGCCCAGCAGACTGGCGCCACCGTTCACGGATTGGTTGCAGATCCTGAACAGGCGGTGATCCCCGGGGCGACCGTGACGTTTACGCCCGCAACGGGCAAGGCACTGATCACGCAATCGCAGAGCGACGGAACGTATGTGCTGCGCGGTGTTGCACCGGGGACATATGCAGTTACGGTGACGATGCAGGGCTTTGCGTCTTTCGTGAAAGCGGGCGTACACATTACTGCGGGACAGAACCTGACGCTGGATGCGCAGATGGCGATTCAGGAGCAGAAGCAGGAGATCAATGTGACGACGTCGGCGGCGCAGGTGAGCGTCGATGCGGATAATAATGCGGGTGCGACGGTGCTTAAGGGCAAGGACCTCGATGCGCTGTCTGACGATCCTGACGAACTTTCGTCCGAGTTGACCGCGCTGGCGGGACCTGCAGCGGGGCCCAATGGCGGCCAGATTTACGTGGATGGATTTACTGGTGGGCAGCTTCCTCCCAAGTCGTCGATTCGTGAGATTCGTGTCAATCAGAACCCATTTTCCGCACAGTATGACCGCCTGGGCTTTGGACGCGTTGAGGTCTTCACCAAGCCGGGTACAGACAAGTTTCACGGGCAGTTCAATCTGCAGGGCGTTACGTCCAATCTGAACTCCGGAAACCCTTTGTTGAACGAGTTCAAGACTCCAGGACAGCCGGATCAGACGCAGCCGCCGTATCACACGATCTTTGTGCTTGGAAATATTACGGGGCCTCTTGCGAAGAACGCGTCGTTCACGCTGTCGGGGTCTCACCGGGGGATTCAGGACAACAGCCTGGTTAGCGCTACGATTTTGAATCCAACGAACCTTGTCGACACGGTCCTTACATGCCCTGTCGGTCAGATCTCCTGCAACTACTCCATTGCAACTCCGGCGCCGCAGTCGAGGACTGATATTAACCCGCGCATAGATCTAGCGTTAGGCGAGAAGAATACGCTGGTGACTCGTTTCCAATATGAGCAGAACGACCAGAACAATGTTGGTGTTGGCGGTTTGGTGCTGCCGGACGCGGGCTACAATTCGAGTTCCTCCGAGACCACGTTCCAGGTCGTCGATACTCAAATTCTGAGCCAACGAATTATCAACGAGACGCGATTCGAGTATCAGCGCGAGACCGCAAGTCAGACTGCGCTCAACGCGACGCCGACGATTCAGGTGTCGGGTAACTTCACTGGTGGCGGCTCCAATTCCGGGAGCGTTTTGACGACACAGAACCATTTCGAGGCGCAAAACTACACGTCGATCCAGTTTGCGAAGAACTTTGTCCGGTTGGGTGGGCGTCTGCGTTCTACGGGTGAATTTAACACCACGACGGCGGGAACCAATGGCCAGTTCAACTACAACTGCCTGCTCGCAGACGGGTGCAGTACGTCGGCTGCGTATCAGAGCAACGTGGCGAGCCAGTTCAGCATTACCAAGGTCGTTAATCCTGTTAGCGCAACGGTCGTAGATTTTGGTATGTACGTGGAGGACGACTGGAAGCCGCGCCCGAACCTTTCCATCAGCTACGGCATTCGTTATGAGACGCAGAACTACATTTCGGAGCATCACGACTTTGCGCCTCGCGTGTCGATTCGCTATGGAATTACGCCGAAGACCGTGTTGAATGGTGGCTTCGGGATCTTCTATGACCGTTACCAGCTGCCGAATGTGATTACGACGCTGCAGTCCAACGGTACGAACCAGATACAGACACAGATCGTGAATCCGTCGGCTGCCTGCACACCGCAAAACATCGCTGCGTGCACGACGGGAACTGAGTCGACAGGTAACAAGACGCTCCAGGCGTCGGCGAATCTTCGTACGCCTTACACGTTGCACTATGCGGTTGGCGTCGACCGACAACTATTTCGCGGAGCGACGTTGTCGTTGAACTACGTCATCGCCTCGGGCGTGCATCAGTTTTACAGTGCGAACCTCAACTCGCCGACCAGCTTTGTCAACGGTGTGCCCGTCTATCCAACCCCGCCGCAGCCAGGGCAGCATCCAGCGGTCCAGGACACGTACGAGTCGGGTGGCGTGTTTCATCAGCAGCAGCTGATTGCCAACGTGAACATTCGTCCGAGCCGGGTCTGGTCTGTTTCGGGCTATGGTGTGATTAATTCCGCCAAGGCCGATACCGGGACGATCAACACCTTTCCCTCGATCGACCCCTACGACATTGGGAAGGACTACGGGCGGGCGGTCTTTGATGTCCGTTACAGGTTTTTCGTGTTCGGCAACGTGTCTCTGCCGCACACGATCAGCATAAGTCCTCTGATGATTTTCTCGGCGGGCACACCGTACAACATCACGACGGGCAGTGACTTAAACGGTGACGCCCAGTACAACGACCGGCCGATGTTCGGTCTGCCGAACGGCATCGCGCCCGGTACGGCTGGGACGAACACGATTGCGGGCTGCGGCAGTTTCGTTGCACCACCGCCGCAGACGACCAACTACCCGCGAATTCCCATCAACTATTGCACAGGGCCAAACCAGTTCACGACAAATCTGCGCATTACCAAGACGTTTGGCTTTGGACCCTCCACTGCAGCGGCGGGGCAGGGACAGGGCGGCGGTCAAGGTGGTCAAGGTGGTCCTGGTGGTCCCGGTGGCCCTGGCGGTCCCGGCGGCGGCCGAGGCGGTCCTGGTGGCGGCGGTGGTGGTCGTGGAGGGCCTGGCGGCGGACCCGGTGGCGGGTTTGGCGGCGGCGGAAGCACTGGTAAGCGCTACAACCTCGCGTTTGGCGTCCAGATACTGAATCTCTTCAATAACCTTGACCTGTCAACGCCGAACGGAGTCCTGACCTCGCAGCAGTTTGGTGTGTCGACGCAACTTGCGGGACGACCGTTTACGACTAACTCCGCTGTGCGCCAGGTTTCGCTACAGACGTCGTTCAACTTCTAACGAACTACTGACTCAAGACGAAGGGCGCAACCGAATTGGCTGCGCCCTTTGTGTTGGAAGCGTCTTCGTGCAATCGATCAGGTCGCCGCCTTGAAGTTCTTCTTCAGCGACTGCCAGCAGGTGTAGTACTCGTGCTGACGGGCGGCGGTGTCCATGGCGAATTTGGTGGGGCGACAGACGAAGCGGGTTTCGAACATGAAGGCGAGCGTGCCGTCGAGCTTCACGGGCTTTAGCTCGGCTGCGCTGGCACGTTCGAAGGTCTCGGCATCGGGGCCGTGGCCGCTCATGCAGTTGTGCAGGCTGGCCCCGCCGGGGGTGAAGCCCTCCGCCTTCGCATCGTACTCGCCTTTGACGAGGCCCATAAATTCGTTCATGAAGTTGCGGTGAAACCACGGTGGGCGGAAGGTGTGTTCGGCGACGATCCAACGTGGGGGGAAGATGGCGAAGTCCACATTGGCGGTGCCGGGAATCTCACTGGGCGAGGTGAGGACGGTGTAGATTGACGGATCCGGGTGGTCGAAGCTGACGGTGTTGATGCAGTTGAAGCGGGCGAGGTCGTATTTGCAGGGAGCGTAGTTGCCGTGCCATGCCACGACGTCGAGTGGGGAGTGGTCGAAGTTCGTCGCCCAGAGGTTTCCCTGAAACTTGGCGACGACCTGAAAGGTGCCGTTGTCGCGGTCGTCATAGGCGGCATAGGGGGTTAGGAAGTCGCGGCTATTGGCGAGTCCGTTGGCGCCGATTGCGCCGAGTTCCGGCAGGCGGAAGCTGGCGCCGTAGTTTTCGAGGAGGTAGCCTCGGGCCTGCGGTTCGAGCAGTTCGATGCGGAATTTGATGCCGCGGGGGACGAGAGCGATCTCGCCCGGGGAGAGGTTGATGATGCCGAGTTCGGTGTGCAGCATCAGGCGGCCAAGCTGGGGCACGAAGAGAAGCTCGCCGTCGGCGGAGTAGAAGAAGCGGTCGGTCATGCTCTTGGTGGCGGTGTAGAGGTGGATCGCTACGCCGGAGTGCATGGAGAGATCGCCGTTGCCGGCGAGCGTGGTGAGACCGTCGACGAAGTCCACGGACTTCGAAGGCAGCGGCAGAGGGTCCCAGCGGAGTTGGCTGGGCGTCGTCTCGACCTCATTGAAAGGGGACGAGCGGACCATGCCGTTGGCGATGCGCTCGTAGGGCTTATGCATGACGGAGGGGCGGATGCGATAGGTCCAGGTGCGCCGGTTGAGCAGGCGCGGTGCGGTGAACGGGCTGCCGCTCAACTGCTCGGTGTAGAGGCCGAGCGGGGCCTTCTGGGGAGCGTTCTGGCCGACTGGCAGGCCGCCCGGGTGGGCCTCGGTGGCGAACTCGTTGCCGAAGCCGGTGAAGTACTTGAGATCGGGCATTGTGGTCCTCTCTGGCGAAGGTACGTCTGTGTTGACGAAGTTACCTGACGAGCGAAGGGCACTTCGCAGGGACACAGTAGCTTAACCGAAAAGGGGCGTTTTGTGCATGTTGGCGTTCAACGTGTGGCGGGAGCGTCGGTAGCGGATAGCAGATACGGCTTGCCGGTCGCATCGTTTGCGGACCCGGCTGAAGCAATGACGACGGTCTTCGCGTTGAGGAACTCGCGCATTCCGGCGGCGGAGAGCTCGCGGCCATAGCCGGAGCGCTTGATGCCGCCGAAGGGAAGACGAGGATCGCTGGCCACCATGGCGTTCAGGAAGACGCCGCCGCATTGCAGCTCGGCGACGAGCCGCTGTTGTTCGGCTGGGTCGCGTGTCCACGCAGAGGCTGCGAGGCCGAAGGGGGTGTCGTTGGCGATCTCGATGGCCTCATTCAGGTCCTGAGCGCGGAAGAGCATGGCGACGGGGCCGAAGAGTTCTTCGCGGTAGACGAAAGAGGTACGCGGTACTCCGGCGAGAACTGTGGGTTCGAAGTAGTTGCCGTCGCCCAGCATGCGCTCGCCACCAGTGAGGACGCGGGCGCCGACGCGGGTTGCTGCCTTGACCTGGGCATCGAGAAGTTCGACCGCGCGGACCGTTGCGAGGGGACCGATATCGGTTCCTTCTTTCATGGGGTCGCCGACCCGCATGGCCTCCATGCCTGCTACTAAGCGCGATTCAAAGGCATCGTAGATCTCGTCTGCGATGATGAAGCGTTTGGCGGCGATGCAGGATTGGCCGCTGTTGACACACCGCGCACGCACCGCCGTTTCAATGGCAAGGTTGAGATCGGCAGAGGGCATCACGATGAACGGGTCGCTGCCGCCGAGTTCGAGGACAGACTTCTTGATCTGCCAGCCAGCCTGGGCGCCGATTGCCCGGCCGGCAGTTTCGCTGCCCGTGACGGTCACCGCGGCGATCCGCTCGTCGCTGAGAACGGTCTCGACCTGATTGACCTCGAGCAACAGGGCTTGAAAGGAACCGCGTGGGAAGCCCGCGCGACGGACGAGCGACTCAATCGCAATGGCACACTGCGGGACGTTCGAGGCGTGTTTGAGCAAAGCGACGTTTCCCGCCATCAACGCAGGCGCCAGGAAACGGAAGACCTGCCAGAAGGGGAAGTTCCACGGCATGACGGCAAGAACAACCCCGAGCGGTTCCCAGCGCACATAGCTGTGGTTGGGCTCGGTCGGAACGGACTCCGGCGCAAGGATGTGCGCTGCGTGGTCGGCGTAGTAGCGGCAGGTGTCGGCACACTTTAGAATCTCGAATCGAGCGGCTTCGAGAGGCTTGCCCATCTCTTGCGTGATCAGGGTGGCGAAGTCTTCAACCTCGTGCTCCAGAATGGCGGCGAGCTTGCGCATCCAGAGGGCGCGATGGTCGAGCGGGACGTTGGCGTACGAACGAAAGACGTCGGCGGCCAAGGCGACCTTTTGACGTGCGGCGTTGTCGGTGAGGGGTTCGAAGCGGCGAAGGAGCTTATTGGTGGCGGGATTGATCGATTCGATTGCCATATCTCGGCGTATGGGCCCTATTCTGATGTTAGCTTAGCAAGGACCTGGGCCAGAACCCGGGTTCCCAGGGCAATATCGGTTGGCGAGGCATATTCATCGGGCCGGTGGCTGACTCCGTTGCGGCAGGGAATGAAGATCATGGCAATGGGAGCGATGCGAGCCATGAAAAGCGAGTCGTGATATGCGCGGCTGACCATTTTTTTGCAGGCGATTCCCTGTTCTGCGCAGATCGCTTCGAGAAGCTGGACGGTATGCGGGGACGACTGTGCGGGTGCATCGGCGTTGACGAGCTCCTCTACGATCGTGACCTTGCGGCGTTGGCGGAGGTCGTCGCAGTCGCGGCGCACGGCCTGCATTACGGCCTCGCGGCGCTCTGGATTGGTGTCGCGAATATCGAGCTGCAGAACGACGCGGCTGGGAACGCTGTTGACCGCTCCGGGATGCACGTCGCACGTGCCGACGGTGGCTACGGTGTCGATCGCGCCCGTGGCGAGGGCATGTTTTTCTACGGAGAGAATGAGTTCGGCGGCGGCGCACAGAGCGTCTTTGCGGTCGGGCATCAGGAGGGCTCCAGCGTGGCCGCCGAAGCCCGTAATAGTGAAGCGATACCCCGCCGGGGCGGCGATGCTGGTGACGATGCCCAGCGGGATGCCTTCGCGTTCGAGTAGCGGACCCTGCTCAATGTGAAGTTCGATCCAGGCGCGGTAGTGGTTTGCCGGCAAACGTACGGATGCAAGCGGCCCTGCGAAGCCCGCGGCGGTGCGGACTGCGCTCAGGGGAGATTCGTCCTTGTCCTGGAGGTTGTCAGCGCGAGCGGGATCCAGCGTGCCCGACATCAACCGGCTGCCGAGACAGCCGATGCCGAAGCGGGTGGGCTCCTCCGAGGTGAACATAACGAGTTCGATGGAGCGGCGAGGGCGAAGGCCAGTGCGTTTGAGAGCGCGCATTGCTTCGAGGCCGCCAAGGACGCCGACCGTTCCGTCGTACATGCCGGCGTGGGGAATGGCGTCGGTGTGGGAGCCCGTGGCTACTGCGGGTAGATCTGGCTCGGTGCCTGCCCAGCGGATGAAGATGTTGCCGACGGCGTCGTCGCGGATTTCGAAGCCTTCTGCGACGGCGAGTTCTTTCAGCCATGTGCGAGCGCGGAGGTCGTCGTCGGAGAAGACGATGCGGGTGACGGCGGTGCCGTTGTCTGCGGGCTCAGCGTGGGTGAGCGTGGCGAGAGTGTTGAGTTCGTTGAGGAGGCGGGTTTCGTCGATCGCGATTAGGTTGCTCAAATCTTTGCCTTCTCGTTGATTACGACCGTAGGAGTTACAAATAGGAATTCAGGCGAGCGGGTGGCGGTTCCAGTCTTTGTAGATGAGGTACTTTGCGGGACGTTTGCCGATTGCGCCAAACCACTGTGGGCAGAAGGGGCCCATCCAGATGAAATCACCTGCAGTGACGGGGTACCAGTGGTCGCCGAGGCGGTAGATGCCGCCGCCTTCGAGCATGAGAAGGCCATGTTCCATGACGTGTACTTCAACCATGCTGAGGGCGGCGCCGGGCTGATACGTCATTGTGTTGACGGCGAAGTCGAAGGAGGGAGAGCCGGGCAGCAGGCTGCGGACCTGGAGGTCAGGGTCGTCGTTGAGTGGAACGGAGGGCGTCTTTTCTTCGTGGCCGACGAGCACCTCGGGGGCTGGTGCGGAGGCGAGTGTTTCGTATGGCTTCTCGATTACCGCGAGCCGCGTCGTCTGCTGTGCGGTTAGCGAGTGTGCCGCATCCTCGGGAATGTAAGCGTAACTGCCTGGGGTCAGCGTGTGAAATGTCTTGTCGGTTGCGAGATCGGCTACGCCCTCAAGTACGTAGAAGAAACGCTGATTGGAGGTGGGGCCGAGGCTGCCGCCTGGTTCAAGCTCAGCCGTGTACTGCGTAAAAGCCGCACCCCCTGCGGGTGAGATATGCACGATGGCATTGGCGCGCTCCATGCCGGGCAACACGGCGCGGACGAAGGTGTCTGGTGTGTGCAGGAGATGATCGCGCTGATTCGTGCTGCGGGTGTGTCCGAGCTTATGCATGGCCGTCCTTGAGATTCCTTCTATCATCGCGCAACTGGGTGAGGAACTCCATTGCCGTGGCGAGGGCCGCTTCGACGTCCTGTGGCAACACAGTCTCGTCGGGATGATGGCTGAGGCCGCCTGGGCTGCGGAGAAAAAGCATGGTTGAGGGGACGATTGGAGCGAGAATCATCGCGTCGTGGCCGGCCCCGCTGGTCATTCTGCGACTTGGGAAACCAGCTTGAGCGGCGGCTTTATCCAGCAGGGAGGTCAGGTGTGGATCGAGCGGGACGGCGGGCTGCTCTAGCTGTATTTGGGATGTGATCTGGACCCCACGCCTGTCTGCGGCTGCTTTTGCATCCTTCAGGATCGCCGAGACCGCGGTGTTGCGGACATTGTCGTTTGCGTGACGGACGTCGAGTGAGGCAGTCACATGTCCCGCGATGACGTTTCCCGCGCCGGGCGATGCGTGGACTTTGCCGATCGTTGCGACGAGATCGCTATTGGAACTGGCATAGTCTTCGACTGCGACGATCCACTCGGCGGCTGCAGACATCGCGTCGTGCCGCAGATGCATAGGTGTTGTGCCAGCGTGGTTGGCGTGCCCGGCGAAGATGAGTTCCATGCGAGTTTGTCCGACGAGGGCCTCGACGATCCCCAGCGACGCGTCGTCGCTTTCGAGCACGGGCCCCTGTTCGATGTGGAATTCGATGTAGGCGAAGGTGTCGTCCGGTAAGACCGCCGCAGGAAGCTGCTTTGGGTCGAGGCCGTAGGCTTCAATTGCCTGTCGAAGGTTGAGGCCGCTCTCATCGGTACGCGTCAGTGTCTCCTCCTCGAGTTTGCCCACCAAGGCGAGGCTGCCGAGAAAAGGCTTGCTGAAGCGCACGCCTTCTTCCTCAGAAAAGCCGATGACTTCGATTGCAAAAGGGAGATGCTGGCCTCGCAACTCCTCGACGATTGCGACCCCGAGGACAACTCCAAGGATGCCGTCGAAGGCCCCGGCGTTGGGGACGGTGTCGAGGTGAGAGCCAATGAGGAGGCGCGGGGATTCGGGTGCAGCGCCCGGGAAAAGCCCGCGCAGATTGCCGATGGCATCGACATGAACTGTCATACCGGCGATTTCCATGCAGCTACGCAGCAGGGCATGGACCGTATGCATGGGTCGCGTCAGGAAGCGGCGTGTGGTTTCGCCTGGAACCTCAGTGTACGTCGCGATATCGCGGCATCGGGCGATGACACGGAGGGCTCGATCTGTCGGGGTGACTGTCATGGTGTTGATCGATGCGCCTTAAGGCTTGCGACGGACGCGTGCTTCGATGTACCCGTGGGGCTCATCGGTCGGCACGAAGATTTCGTTCGGATTGTCCTGCCCGAATCGTGAGAGATCGACCAGGAGACAGTGTTTGTTGGGCATGGTGATCTCAATCTCATCTATTGCGGCCACCTCTTCAAGAGCGCTTTCAGCCATTGCGTAGAGCGTCTGTTGGACGGATTTGCTGTCGTGGTTGGCAAACGTGCGGAGCATTGTCTCGCGGATGGTTTTGCGTATGCCCTCGAAGTCTACATCGCTTGCGGTGTAGTGCCATTCCGCGCTGACGGCTGTGCCGAATAGGCGATCTTTTGTCTCGGGGAGAGTTGTGAGTGAGTCCTTAATGTAGCCTTCGAAGCCGGAGTTTGCCGTCTTGAGTAGGACGAGATTGTCGAGGCCTGAGCGGACGCGAAATGTACCTCCATGCGCTCGCTCCACGCTGGTTGTCTGCAGTTCGCCGCTGCCGCGCATGAAGGCGCTGGGGTGGGGCTTGCCATCCACGGTGAGGCGCTTCCACAGGGTGCTTTCGACGTGGATTGAGGCCGAGGATACCTGTGGATTGCGACTGAGCAGGAAATCCGCAAGCTCCTTGGCATAGTCTTCCATGGCCGCCGCCTTGGAGGTGCGCGCGATGGAGTAGACGGTGTTCTTCATTGTGTCCGTCGGCAGGATCTTACTGTTATCGCCGAGGAGATGCGCGGTGTCGAAGTCGCCCTTCAGGAGGACTTGCACGGTCCACTCGCGGAGATCCTGCCCGTGATCGTGACGCGTCACCTTCATCAGGCGAACGCGGGATTTGCCGTAACGATTTTCGGCGAGTTCAATCATCGGTTCAACTTCCTCGGTAGGTGGTGTAGCCGTTGGCAGTGAGGAGCAAGGGAATATGGTAGTGCTTCTCCCCGTCCAAGACTGTAAAGACGATCTCAACGTAAGGATAGAGTCCAGTAAAGTGGTGTTGATTGTAGTACGCCGCTGTCTCAAAGTGGACGCGATAGGTGCCTGCTTGCAGGATTTGCGTCGCGGGGAGCAAGTCTTTGCATCGGCCATCTGCGTCGGTGGTTGCGTCGTTGAGGAGAGACCAAACGCCGTTGGTCATGCGGGCAAGAGTGATGGGAACTCCTGCGGCCGGGCGGCCAAGAGCTGTATCTAAAATGTGTGTTGAGATGCCCATGATTACTCTGACTCCAGCCAGCGATGAAGGCGAAGCTGCGTGATCTGGCGTTGCTGTTCGGCCGCCTCGCGTAGTTCGGAGGCGATATCGTTTTTCATTCGTGTTTCAAGGATTGCAAGTATTTCGGCAGAGGTTTTTCCGGTTGCGCAGACGATGAAGATCCTTCCGAACTTCTCCTCGTAGCGACGGTTGGCTTCTTCGAGTGCGATCTTGACTGAGTCGTCCTCAGATAGAACTGTGCGCTGTTCCTGAGCCGACCAGCGTAACGACTCCTGCGTCGCGTGGTTTTGTGCGTGTTTCTGGCCGATGCGTGGATGGCTGTCGAACGCCTCTTGCCATGCATCTTCGGGTAGAGCTAGCCAGACTGAGGATGATGTTTCGATCAGTGAACGCTCGTCGGCGACCGGCCTGCGTGATGCGAGCGCAGTGGCCCATGCCTGCGAACCGCAGCAGGGAAGCGCCTCTCGCGCCGCGGCGTCAGGATCAAGCGAGTTCCATCGTGCGAGAACTTTGTTCATGTTCTCTGCTTACTATAGCGTGACCTCGCGTCCAGACGGTGTCTGGGCGAAGCTGCCATCGCGGTACACAGCCTCTCCGCGGAGGTGGGTGGCGATTACGGTTCCGCGCAGCGTCTGGTTGAGGTAAGGCGAGATTGCGTGACGATAGTGCAGGCGGTCGGGAGTGACCGTGAACTCCGCGTCGGAGTCGAAGATGATGAAGTTTGCATCGTGGCCAGCTGCGAGGGCACCTGCCCGATGGCTCAGTCCGGCAAGGGCTGCGGGCGTGCTGCCCATCCAACGGACGATGTCGTCGAGCGTGAAGTCGCGCTGGCGGCACTCTGTGTGGATGACGGAGAGGGCAACGGAGAGGCTGGCGATGCCGCCCCATGCGAGGTCGAACCGGCCCGATTCCTCACCCTTCATCGCAGGAGGACACGGCGAATGGTCTGTCACGATCATGTCGATGATTCCATCGCGCAATCCAGACCATAGCTGTTGCTGGTTTTCTTTGTTGCGGATTGGTGGAGCGCACTTCAACAGGGTTGCTCCGTCTGCGATCACTTCTGCGGAAAAGTGCAGATAGTGCGGACAGGTTTCGACCGTGACCGGCAGGCCCTCTGCGCGCGCTGCCCGCAGCTCATCCAGCGCGAGGGCGGTGGAGAGATGGACGATGTGCAGACGGAAGCCATACTGGCGGCAGAGACGAATCATCAGGCGAATGGCTTCTAGTTCTGCCTGGTCCGGGCGCGACGCGAGATAAGTTGCATACTTGCGCCAGTCTGCATCGCGCAGGCCTTGCGTGGCAGCGTCGATCGGACCGGCAAGCTCTGCATGCACGAGAAGCGGAAGGCGCGACTCGGCGATGAAGGGAAGCGCCGCCTCCAACTGCTGCCGGTCGATCATGGTGAAGCCGTCGCATCCGGGATAAATGAGGAAGCACTTGAAGCCTAGTACTCCGGCATGGGCCAGAGGCAGAATGTGCAGCTGATTGTCCGCGACTGCTCCACCCCAAGGCGCCCAGTCGATGAAGCATTCACCCTGCGCGGCGGAGCGTTTCTGTTCCAGGGCGTCTACGGTGGTGGTTTCGGGCAGGCAGTTCAGCGGCATGTCGACCAGTGTCGTGTAGCCGCCTGCCGCGGCGGCACGCGTCCCGGTTCGGAAGCCCTCCCATTCGGTGCGTCCGGGCTGATTGATGTGGACGTGGGTATCTACCAGGCCAGGAAGGAGCGCGTCGTCGCCGCAGTCGAGGACGACGGCGTCGGCGGGAATCTCCGAGGGACTGCAGATATCCCGGATCTTCTCGCCTTCCACGAGAAGGACGCCGGGCCGCGTACCTTGCGGGGTGACGATGCGTTTCGAGATGTAGGCATGTGCCATAATTTGATTATTCCGTGACTCTCACCGCGCCAAGCGTGCAATAAGGATACCGAGCCGAATGCAGGGCAACCCAATCTTCATGGAAAAGGCGATCGCGCTGGCGACGGAGAACGTCACGTCGGGACGCGGAGGACCGTTCGGCGCGGTCATCGTGCGCGACGGGGAGATCGTTGCGACCGGCGCGAATCTTGTGACTGCGACCAACGACCCGACGGCGCATGGCGAGATTGTAGCAATTCGCAACGCGTGTGCCGCGCTTGGAGACTTCCAGCTTACCGGCTGTCACATCTATACCAGCTGCGAGCCTTGTCCTATGTGCCTTGCCGCAATCTACTGGGCGCGATGCGATGCGATTTTCTATGGCAGTTGTGCCGCAGATGCGGCTGCGGCGGGTTTCGACGATGCGTTCCTCTATGAGGAGCTGAAGCGACCTATCAATCAGCGCAAAATTCCTACCGTGAACTTAATGCGGGAGAGGGCAATCTCAAGCTTTAATGCATGGCGCGCCCAGGCCGGCAGAATCGATTACTAAAATATGGCAACGAAACAGAAGAAGCAGGCCGCAAACAAGAAGGTTAAGACAAGTCCGGTCGTAAAAGTTGCGTTGCTTGGATTTGGGACGGTGGGGAGTTCGGTTGCGCGCGTACTCGCCGCGTCGAAGTTTCCGGGCGTGGAACTGACACATATCTTCAACCGCAACGTTGAGAGAAAGCGCAGTTCTGCGGCTGCCAAGGCTGTTCCGGCGTCTGTTGTCTGGACGGACAACATCGATGTGATTCTGAACTCCAAGGTCGATGTTGTGGTCGAACTGATGGGCGGCCTGAATCCGGTTGAAAGCTGGCTTCGCAGAGCCCTGGCTGCCGGCAAGTCGGTCGTAACGGCGAATAAGCAGTTGATCGCTTATCGCGGTGCGAGCCTCGCAAAACTCGCAGCGAAAAACAATGTCCAACTTGTGCATGGCGCCGCAGTTGCGGGCGGCGTTCCTGTGATTCCAGGTATGTTGCAGGGACTTGGCGGCGATCAGGTGCCGCGGCTCAGTGGCATCGTCAACGGGACCTGCAACTATATCCTCAGCCGTATGGAGGCCGGGGCCGACTACGCCACCGTTTTGGCCGATGCGCAGCAGCTTGGCTATGCGGAGTCGGATCCCTCTGCCGATGTTGACGGCTTCGACGCGCGGGCTAAACTGTGCATCCTGTCTCGCATTGCGATGCACGCTGAACTTGACCCTGACGCGGTCGCGACGCAGACGATCTCGACGATCGAGGCCATCGATTTTTCGTATGCGAAGGAGCTTAACTGCACCATCCGGCAGGTCTCTCGCGCAGAGCTTGACGGCAGGCTGGTGCATGCGCGAGTGGCGCCGATGCTCGTTCCGCTTGCTTCGCCAATGGCGTGGTCGCACGGCACGCAAAACATGGTGGTGGTCAGCGGCAGGTTTGGCGGTGATGTTGTGTTTTCCGGACACGGTGCCGGTGGCGAACCCACGGCCGTCGCTGTCGTGTCTGACCTTCTGGCCGTGGCGCAAGGCTGCACGACGGTGGAGCTGCCGGTGCGGAGGCGTGAGGTGACCGGTGATTTTCTCGCGCCACATTATCTGCGCTTTGTGGTCGATGACAAGCCGGGAATTGTATTCGCCATATCCGGCGCTTTGTCGAAGGTGGGGGCCAATATCGATTCGCTTCTACAGCGGCGCGGGTACCCAAAGCATCGATTACCGTTTGTGGTAACGACAGAGCCGTGCCTGACCTCGACCATCGAGCGCGCGTTGGCATCTGTTGCAAGGATGGACTGCATGCTGGAGCGGCCTTTGTGCCTGCAGATGCTTGAAATAGAAGATAAGGCGGAATAAGCAGAATGCAGATTTGGCACGCCCGTGCTGTTGTTCGACTTTGCCTGCTGGCCGTATTGTCTGCAGGTTTTGCCTTCTCGCAGGATCCAACGCCGGTCATCACGGTGCCTAATCCGCCGAACACCGCGGCCCAGCAGGCAAAACCCTACGTCATTCTCATTTCGCTAGACGGGTTTCGCTACGATTATCCCCGAAGATACGGTGCACCTCATCTTCTGCAACTCGGAACGAAGGGGGCGAGCGCTCCGGAGGGCATGCTGCCTTCTTATCCGTCGCTCACGTTTCCCAATCACATCAGCATCGTGACGGGGCTTTATCCCGAACATCACGGCATCGTTGGTAATACCTTCTGGGATCCCGTCCGGGAACAGACGTATGTCTACACCCAGCCGAAGTCCAATAGCGATGGCAGCTGGTATAGCGGTACGCCACTGTGGGTACTGGCAGAGGAGCAGGGGATGCGGTCAGCGTGTCTCTTCTGGCCTGGGTCTGAAGCCGAGATCCAGGGCAAACGGCCTTCGTATTACCTGCGCTTCGATGAGAAATTGGACGATCAAAAGCGCGTGGATCAGGTGGTCGAGTGGCTGAAGCTGCCACCGGAGCTTCGTCCGCATTTCATCACTCTTTACTATTCGAACGTCGATCACGCCGGGCATAACTATGGCCCGGATTCTGACGAGGTCCGCGCCGCTGTTCATCATGTGGACGCTATGGTTGGAGATCTGCAGGCCAAGGTCGCAGCGCTGCATCTTCCTGTCGACTTCGTTGTTGTAGCAGACCACGGAATGGTGTCGGTGCAAGGGGCGCCGGTGACACTGGCGGACTATGCCGACCTCAGCGAATTTCACACCGAAGGATCGCTGCTCTATGCGAAGCCGGATGCCGATGTGCAGGAGATTTATGAGGAGTTCCTGGCGCATCCTGATCCTCGGTTCAAGGTCTATCGCCGAGCGGACGTGCCGCCGGGACTCCATTTCGACACGAACCCGCGCGAGGGCGATCCGGTGATTGTGCCGAGCGGTCCGTTCACACTTCGGGGGTCATTATCCTCTGATGGAGAACCTGCGAAGCACCGAGGTGCTCACGGCTTCAATCCGCGCACGATGCCGGAGATGAAGGCGATCTTCTTTGCCGCGGGACCTGATGTGCGTCCCGGCGTCCAGCTGAGACCGTTTGAGAACGTGAATATTTATCCGTTTATCGCGGAGATATTGGGCCTGAAAGCGCCGGCTGTCGACGGGACGCTCGAGGTATTGCGACCGGCGTTGAAGACTTCAAAACGCAAGAAATAGCTCTGACAGGCCCGCAAAGATAAAGCGGCGAACCGATTGGCTCGCCGCTTTTTCTTACTGTCTGTATCTAGTATTTCGGCATTGAGGGGTCGATCTTGTCGGCCCATGCCAGAATGCCACCCGCAAGGTTCGACACATTCGTGAAGCCTGCCTGCTTCAAGATGAGCGCGGCCTTCTGGCTGCGGCCACCCGAACGGCAATGGACGACGACCTCGCGGTTCTTCTGCGCGGCAAGCTCACCGACGCGACGCTCGACCTCGCCGACTGGAATCTGCGGTGCACCGAGATTCGAGATCAGGTATTCGTGCGGCTCGCGCACGTCGAGCACGAAGATGTCTTCCTTCGCGTCGAGCTTGCGCTTCAGCTCTTCCACGGTGACTTGTGGAATGCCGTCTACGACGGGCTGATCACCGACGGCCTTGTCGCGGGCGACCTCCAGCGGGCCGACCTCGCTCGGCGGCGCGATGCCGCAGAACTGGTCGTAGTCGATCAGCTCGGTGACGGTCGGATTCGGGCCACAGACTGGACACTCTACATTCTTGCGCAG
This sequence comes from Acidobacteriaceae bacterium KBS 89, assembly GCA_000381605.1. GTDB lineage: Bacteria > Acidobacteriota > Terriglobia > Terriglobales > Acidobacteriaceae > Edaphobacter. Next base: position 359,172 of record KB906759.1, on the reverse strand, counting down.
CTTCAAGGTGCGGAAGCTCATGCCGAGCGCGTCGACGAGCAAGAGACGGCCAATCAGCGGCTCGCCGATGCCGAGAATCAGCTTGATAGTTTCGGTGGCCTGGATCACTCCAACCAGCCCGGGCAGAATGCCGAGCACGCCGCCTTCAGCGCAGGAGGGAACCAGACCGGGTGGTGGAGGCTCGGGGTACAGGCAGCGATAGCACGGGCCTTCTTTGGTACCGAAGACGCTGGCTTGGCCTTCAAAGCGGAAGATAGAACCGTAGGCGTTCGGCTTATTCAGCAGCACGCAGGCGTCGTTGACGAGATAGCGTGTCTGGAAGTTGTCGGTGCCGTCTGCGATGACGTCGTAGTCCTTGAGGATCTCCATCGCGTTCGCGCTGGTGAGCATGGTGTTGTGCTTCACCACGTTCAGGAAGGGATTCAGGCCCTTGAGCATGATCTCGGCGGAGTCAACCTTGAGCTTGCCGACGGTGGCTGTGGAGTGGATGATCTGCCGCTGCAGATTGCTGGCGTCAACGGTGTCGAAGTCGACGAGGCCGATCGTGCCGACTCCCGCCGCCGCCAGGTACATCGCGAGCGGAGCGCCGAGACCGCCTGTGCCGACGCACAGCACCTTGGCGGCCTTGAGCTTCTGCTGACCCTCCATGCCGACCTCGGGCAGTATCAGGTGGCGGGAGTAGCGTGCAATCTCGTCGTTGGAGAGCTTTGGCAGGGTGATTTCTTCTATTGCTGTCGGCATTTTCGTTGTCCTTCGTCGATCAATCCATCGGTCTATTACGAGTCAAAACCTGAGCCAGTTACGAACTCAATCCACCGGCAATCGACGGAATGATGGTCAACTCGTCGGCGTCGGTCACGGCTGTTTCCTGCTTGCCTTCCAGGTAGCGGATGTCGTCATCGTTCAGGTAGACGTTGACGAACGATCGCAGTTTGCCTTCCGGGGTAAACAGATGTTGCTTAAGGTCGGGATACGTGACGGTGAGCTGCTGAAATACACCATCGACGGTTGTTCCGGCGATGCTGACGGTCTCAAGTCCACCCGTGTAGGTTCGCAGCGGTGTTGGAATGTGAATCTTCATGCCTGCCCTTTCTGGTTGTGCGCCACCGTCTCGGCGACGTTGTGGGCGATATCGATCTGGATGGCTTCGTCTTTGAAGTTCTTGTCGTCTTCTGCTGTGCCGCTGAGTAGAAAGGAGTTCGTGGTTGCAGCCTTGCCGTGTTCGACACTGGTGATGATGTACGAGCAGCCGAGCCAATGGGCCTCGGCGAAGTCGGTCTTTGACCATTGTGCAGGATGGTCGGGGTGTGAGTGATAAAAGCCCACAATATCCAATCCAAGCCCGCGTGCCTGCCGTTGGATCTTCACCAATTCTTGTGGCGCGATGTTGTAGCGATTGTGCGCCGAGTCGGTGCGCGTGTTGCCGGCGCGGACGATCTGCCGGACGTGATTCACGGCCGCGGTGCCATCGCCTTCACCTGCAATGCTCTTTCCAAGCAGCACCCCGCAGCACTCGTTCGGGTATGTCTCCTCGCCGTGTGCCCGCAGCGCTTCGTAATCGGTATATGCGATGCGAAGCATTGGTTACTCCTCGGCCCAGAACCGTTCGCTCATGTACTTGTCGGCGCCGTCGCACAGGATGGTGACGATTACGGCCTCCCGTCCCTTGGCTGCCTCTTCCTCGGCAACCTGCAAGGCGGCTGCGGTCGCGGCCGCGGCAGAGACACCCACAAGAACGCCCAGATTGCGACCCAGATATTTCGCCATGGCGTAGGCGCGCTCGGTCGCCATCTCGATATTCTGATCGGCTAGATTGGGATCGTAGATCTTCGGAACGATAGCCGTCGCCATGTGCTTCAATCCTTCAAGGCCGTTGAAGGGTGAGTCCGGTTGCATCGAGATGCACTGGATCCTGGGGTTCAACTCCTTCAACCGGCGCGTGGTCCCCATAAACGTTCCCGTGGTGCCGAGAGCCGCGACGAAGTGCGTCACCTGCCCTTCGGTCTGCTCCCAGATTTCGTTGCCGGTTGTACGGTAGTGTGCGCGCCAGTTTTCGTCGTTCGAATACTGATCGGCGTAGTAGTACCGCTCGGGTTCGGCTGCAATCATCTCCCGCGCCTTGCGGATCGCCCCGTCCGAACCGTCAGCGGGGTTGGTCCAGACGATTTCCGCGCCGTACGCCTTGAGGTACCGCTTCCGCTCCTGGGAGACGTTCGACGGCATACACAGGGTGACAGGAAAGCCCATCGCCGCGCCCAGCATGGCGTAGGCGATGCCGGTATTGCCGCTGGTTGCATCGAGAAGGCCTTGGCTCTTCGTCAGCAGACCGCGGCGTTGCGCGTCCGTCACAATGGACGACGCGGCGCGGTCCTTCACGGATCCGCCAGGGTTCGTCCACTCCGCTTTGCCGAGAATTTGAATACCGGGCAGGTGGGCGGTCAGTGCCTCGAGCCGCACTAACGGCGTGTGCCCGATACGTTCGAGGATCGTAGTTCCAAGCGGCTTCACAGAGGTAATCATGCAGCTTCCGTCTTCTTTGGAATCATTCGCGGCCACTTCGATTGATCGGCATCAGCGAATGTGCGACAGTTAATCAAGTCTAACGTAAGACACTTATGGCCAAAAGGACCCCACTACGCACCTTCAACGACGTTGTCGCCCTGCTCGGCGGCCAGAGATTCGATGTTGCCCCGGCACAAGAGGGTTCAAAGCGTATCGCAAATGCAGTTCAGGTAAGGAAATACGGCTGTGCGGCAGAGATTGCCGCTGCTCCGGACGGCACAGTCGAAATACTGGCCCGTCCCGGCTGGCTGCTGAATGGAGAGATCGCGCGTCTGCTGGACCGCGGCTACCAGAAGTTCATCAAGACCAGTAAGTTGGAGATTCCCGCCACGGCTGACCATCTGCGGGCGATCCACGAGTTCACCGAAGAGCTGAATGAAGCGACCGGCGCTACGAGCCTGTACAACGAAGCCCTGGGAACGACCAGCAACGTCTACAACTACGACCGGGTCAAAGGAAGAGAATAAGAGAGAAAGCTGCTCAGCGCAGGCGATTTTGTTCGCGCTGCAGTTCGCGGTAGGCCTCGCTTTTGCCGATGCCGCGCTCGCGGGCGATGCGTTTGAGCGCGTCCATCTCGTTGATTCCGTCGGACTTCATCAAAGCCGCCACCTCGACCGCGAGGCTCGCTCTCTTTTCGGAAGAAGCCTCGACCGCTGATGGTGCGAGCATCACCACGATCTCCCCGCGAACGCTAGCCCGTGCGGCGAGGTGTGACCTTATCTCCCCCGCAGCCCCACGCAGAAACTCTTCGTGCAGCTTGGTTAGCTCGCGCGCGATGACCACGTGCTGACCGGCACCAAGGACCGCCTCGACGTCGGCGAGGGTGTCGAGAATTCGGTGGGGGGCTTCGTAAAAAACATGTGTGACGTCACCCCTGGCGAGTTCTTCGAGTGCTGTCTTTCGCTGTCCAGCCTTCGCGGGAAGAAATCCGTGGAAGACAAATTGATCCGTCGGGAGGCCGCTTGCGATCAGCCCGCTGATTGCAGCGTTCGCGCCCGGAATAGGGAAGACGTCGATTCCGGTGGCGATGGCAGCTGCGGTGATCTGTCCCCCGGGATCGGCGATCCCCGGCGTGCCGGCATCGCTGACGACGGCGATCCGAGCGCCTTGCTTCAACTCCGACGTTAGCTCCTCAGTGCGGGTGCCTTCGTTGTGCATGTGGTAGCTCACGGTCGGGGTGCGGATCTCGAAGTGATTCAGCAGCTTTTGTGTCTGCCTTGTGTCCTCGCAGGCGATTCGGTCGACGCTGCGAAGAACTCGCAACGCTCGGAGGGTGATGTCCTCAAGATTGCCGATCGGCGTGGCCACAAGATAGAGCCCTGGTGCAAGCGGGCGGTCGTCTTCTCTCTCGTACTTCGTTGACATCTATTCCTGCGGCCGCATCTTGCGGCGCTGATTCAGCAGACCCATGGAGTGGGCGAGATTCTGCGGCGTAATGATGCCCACGATGCGGTCACCTTCAAGCACCGGCACCATCTGGGCGCCCTGGCCGGCCATAATGCGGCGCAGCGTCTTCACCAGCGAATCGTCAGGCTGTGCGGTCTGGAACGAGCGTGTCATTACACCCTGAACATAGCCGTTGCCGTCGGTATGGAGCGCGTCGACAATGCTCTGACGCGAGACCGCACCAACCAGATTTGCACCACGAACGACGGGAAAGACGTCCTGCAGCGTATGTACGGACCGTTGCAATGCGTCCTCGAGCGTGTCTGAGGCGGAGAGCATGCTGAACTGGGTCAGCATCACGTCGCGCATTCGCACGGCGTCAACGTCGGTCTGCAGCAGCAGGCCCTGGTCCTCCATGTGTGCGCCGATCAGTACGAATCCGCCCATCATGATCAGCCAGATGTTTGGAATCAGGAACCCGGCGACCATTAGCCCGATAGCGATGACCTGGCCGAGTCCCGTTGCGGCTCTCGAATTCTTCATTCCGCCTTTTGTTTTCGCAAATTCACCGCGAAAGACGCGTCCGCCGTCGAGAGGTGCCGCCGGCAGCAGATTTACCCCGCCCAGCAGAAGATTCATCCATACCGAAGCGCGAAGAAGGTGGAGCGGAGACAACCAGGGCCGCTCGTAGAGGTTCACCTCCGGCGAGAACGTCATCGCGATCGCGGCCAGCAGCAGGCCAAACCCGATATTCACGATCGGTCCGATCACGGCCATGCGCTTTTGCATCGCGGGAGTAGCGGCCAGCTCCGTCGCTTCCGGGGTTGCGTAGCTCATCAGGCCGCCAATGGGCAGCAGCAGCACGCTGCGCAGCTCCAGTCCGAACCACGCTGCGCCCAGGGCACGAGCGATCTCACGCACGAAGACAGCGAGCAGCAGCAGAAGCCACAGCGCAAAGCCGCGCACGCCCGTCGCTCCCGTCATGGAGGCGTAGCTGATCGACAACCCAAGAAGCAGCAGGAAGAAGGTATGGATGCGAACATCCACGCCGAGAAATCTGCCAATCGGAAAAGACCACCCACGCATGTTTACCATTGTATGCGCTGCCGGAGTTCCGTTCCGCGCCAACGGCTTACCATGCTTAAAGATGCGCGTCATAGCCGGTACCTATCGCTCCCGTCAGCTCTCCGCTCCGCGCGGCATGAAGACGCGTCCCACAAGTGATCGCCTGCGTGAAACCCTCTTCAATATCCTTGCGCCACGACTCGAAGGCTGCCGCTTCGTCGACCTCTATGCAGGTACTGGAGCGGTTGGAATCGAAGCGCTGAGCCGCGGCGCGTCGCATGTCTGGTTCGCGGAGAACGCTGAACCAGCGCTCGAGTCTCTTCGGCAGAATCTTGCGGCGTTGAAGATCAATCGAGACTTTACGCTCGAAGACCGCGGCGTCGGAGCAATGCTGCAACGTCTAAGCAAGTTGCAGCAGCCGGTTGATCTTGTGTACCTCGATCCGCCGTATGTGGCTGAAGACGAATACTCCGGCACGCTGAATTTCTTCGGCAGTGTACGTGGCAGCGCAATTCTTTCTCCGCACGCTCTCGTCGTCGCAGAACACAGCAGCAAAGAAAAACTCGCCGTGCGCTATGGTGTGCTTGAACACACCCGGCTGCTGAAGCAGGGTGATGCTGCGCTCAGCTTTTTTTCTCCTGTGGCGGACTAAAGCCTCCACCGTGGTGCTGCCCGGTAAGAAGATCGAGCGATAAGGCCACCTCTCGATCCGTCAACAGGTTCCATCCGAAGCCGTGAAGCATGTCGCCATCAATGCTCGTAATGCGAACTCCCTCCCAACTCAGCCGTGCCGACTCCCAGGCCAGACCGTTCTGTCCCCACGCCATCATCGAATGGAAGCCAACGAACAGCAGCAGCCTCTGTGCGACCAACAGGCGCACATCGACTACAGGCTTCAGCGCGATATGGGTGCAGTGGTCAGGTCGGGCCGTGTCAATCACGTAGGCGTAACCCCCTGCAACGGCGCACATTTCGTGGGGATTGGGGCAGGCAAACACACCAGTGGGCATCGCCGGATCGGTAAAACCAAGAGCGCATGTCGCTAGAAACGTCCCACCGCTGGCCGGTCTCACCATCAACTGCAATGCACCCCGGGCTAGCGCGTCTTCTTCTCCAGCAATCTGCTTCGGGTAGGCAAACTGCCGTGCAGGTGCGATCAGGGGAGGAGTCTTGAGAATCTCGGCGGTCCAATTGCGCGGAAACTCCTGCGCATCTCTGGTTGTGTCAACCATCATCGAGCGGCGTCCAGCGCATAGGTGTTGGACGCGTCCGAAGCGTCGCCCAATATGTAGTAAGCCGCAGTGAGTACAGGACTGGAGAGCATCGGATCGCGGGGAGCGGGGAGCGCCAGAATAGAGCGAATGATTTTTGTTGCGTCGCGCATATGGATTTCAAAAGCCTATTTCAGAGGTCGAACCGATTGATGGTAGCAGTGTTCAGCGCGCCCTTTTCCTGCGGCGCTTCGCGGGCCCTGAGAAATGCTCCCACCCGCCCGCGACCAATTCTGGATGGCTGCCGTCGGGTGCCAGCATCGTCATCAATGGACCCCCGGAGCGCCGCTTCTTGAGGCTTCCGATCCTCGTGATCGACACCCCTGCGAGCGAAGTCGGCATCAGGATGGAGGCTGGCGCTGCAAACAACAACTCATAGTCTTCGCCACCATGCAGCGCGGCTTGCAGCGCAGCCTTGGGTCCAAGTTTGAGAGCGAGCGGATGGATCGGCAACGACGTCTGCTCAATCTCCGCGCACACGCCGGAGGCGCGGCAGAGGTGAGCCAGGTCGGTCGAGAGGCCGTCGCTCAGGTCGATACACGCGTTCGCCAACTCCCGCCGTAGTAACGACTCGCCTACATCGAGGCGTGGCTCGGGAAACAGATGAGGGTGGCCTTCCGTCGTCGGCACGTGGAGGATGCGCCTCTGTCGTCGCAACATGGCCGACAACTCTGCCGCCGCGCCGCCAAGCTCTCCCGTCACATACAGCGCGTCGCCGACGCCCCCGCCCGAGCGCCGTAGCGCTTCACCCTTGGGGGCGGTACCAATCAACACGATGTCCGCGAGGACGACACCATTTTTCCCTCCCGGGGATTCCGAGGTGTCGCCTCCTGCAAGCGGTACCCGGTGCATATCCGCCAAGGCGCGGAATCCGCTGAAGAAGCGTTCGATCCAGGCGCGGCCTGCCGATTCTGCGAGCATGCTTCCCGGCAGCGCCAGGGAGAGGAAGGCGGCAAGAGGCGTTGCGCCCATTGCCGCAACGTCGCTGAGTCCACGGGCCAGGCAGCGATGGCCGACGGCCTCGGGAGGGTGGAGGTCGCGACGGAAGTGTCGGCCCTCCAACGTAAAGTCGGTAGTGACAAGCACTTCACATCCCGCAGGGGGGCGCAGAATGGCGCAATCGTCGCCGATTCCAAGCGTGATCGCCTTGCTGCCAGCGGAAAAATCGCGGCGAATCTGCTCGATCAGGCCCAACTCTCCTAACGCTCTGAGCGGTTTCGGCATCTTATGGAGAAGCATAAATGGTGGGTACCGGCTGGCACTTTCGTGGGAGTTACACGGTGACCCATTGGTGACACGCTGGTTGCACGAGGGTACCCAGTTTGTTACCCTCACAAAGGAAGCTCAAGAGAGAATTGCAACTCTGGAATACCGATTGGTGAACTTCATTTGCCTTAGATGATTTCAGCAATTGCAGAACTCTCCGAGCCGCGGTTTTGCTTCGCGGTCAAAATCTGGGCCAGGGTTACTGCTTGAAGCTAAAAAAGCGTTATTACATCATGTTCGTCAGCCGCGACGAAGACGGCAACCTGAATAAGGTTCCGGTCCCCCTTCACTATGCATATGTTTTCGTAGCCGCTGCAGCCATCGGCATGTTCACTATCACCGGCCTGGCTGGCTCCTACTCGCGAATGCTGATCAAGACGGCCCGTTTCAACCAGCTACGCCAAGACCACAACTCGCTGCAAAAGGACTACGCGCACCTTGAGAAGGCCGCGCATGAGAAGGACATCGAGGCGGCTTCGCTGGGATCGTTGGCCAGTGAAGTTTCTGCGCTGTACGGTCTTACCGCGAGCAAATTGGCGGTACCGATGGGCAAGCTCACTAACAACAGCCGCGGCAAATCCGCCGGTGTGGCTGACTCGATCGCAACTGCGCCCCTGGTTGGCTCCACTGATCTTTCAGACGATACCTACTACAAGTCGATCGACGCCTTCAACGCTCTCCGCAAATCTGCAATGAATGGCGCGATAACACGGCCTATGTCAAATCTTGGGGCCCCGGGCTACTCCGCGACGAATCTCTTCGGGCGCGGTTTTGGCAGCGCGGAGATTGCGGCATTTGTGCCTACGCTGTGGCCGATCATGGGACCAATCACCAGCAGCTTCGGCCAACGTGAAGACCCGGTGCTGGGTAACGGCGAAGGCGAGTTCCACACAGGTATCGACATCTCCGCTGCCAACGGCGTTCCCATCCGTGCTACCGGCGACGGTACGGTAATAACGGCTGAGATGTCCCACGGCTACGGCCGCGAGGTCGTTGTCGACCATGGCCACGGCGTCGAAACTGTCTACGGGCATATGTCCGGCTTTGCTGTCATCGCAGGTCAGGCTGTGGCTCGAGGGCAGGTCATCGGCTACGTAGGGCACAGCGGGCGCACTACAGGCTCTCACCTGCACTACGAGGTTCGCATCCGCAATACGCCGGTCAATCCACACAAGTATCTGAGGACGACGCTGGCTGACCTCGGCAGCGAAGTACCCAAGGGCTAATAGCTTTTTCAAGACCTATGGCAGGGCCGGCGGACAAGCCGGCCCTTTCTTTTTGTGTTGACATGTGAAGGTATTAGATTTCGAGGGCAACTGGATGCCCTAAGCCCTTCCCGAACCCATTCAAAACAAAGATTTTCCATTACTTTAGTGCATCTTTCTAGTCATTTCCAGCGGTCCGGGTGGCCGATATAGTCACCGTGGAGTAGGCGCAGGAACGCTGAGTTGATGACGCCCTTCCCGCGTCTCAGGCATCAGGAATGGGTAGGAGATATTCATGGTCCAAACTTCAGCCTCTTTTCGACGCGACGCAAACGACGTCGAGGGCTCCATCTCGTTGTCAGAGATCATCTCCGCACTCTCCTACGCGCTGGATCTTACTGAAGGGGCGGTTCACGGGCACGCCCTGCGCAGCTGTCTGCTGGGAATGCGAATCGCCGCCGAAGCAAAACTTCCGGCGGACCAGACCAGCGGACTCTACTTTGCGCTCCTGCTCAAAGACATCGGCTGCAGCAGCAATTCCAGCCGCATGTGCGAGATCGTTGGCGGCGAGGGCCGCGCTATCCAAGCTGGCGTGCCGCACAAGCCGGACCTTTCGACCCTGAAACTACTCTGGCAGAATGTTCTTCCCAGAGCAGGTGCTGCGGCGAAGGTTGCCAGGATCCTTCATATCGGCCTTGCGGAGCACAAGAGCAACCAGGAGATGATCGGTCTTCGCTGCGATCGCGGCGCCAGTATCGTCTCCAAGCTAGGCATGGGCGAGTTCGCTGCCGAGGCCGTGCGCAGCCTCGATGAGCATTGGGACGGCAGCGGCTATCCGGACAGCATTCGTGGGGAACAGATCCCGCTGCTGTCGCGAATCTGCGCCATCGCGCAACATCTCGACATCTTCTCCGCCGGACGCGGCACGCAGAACGCAATCGACACGTTGGAAGAACGCAGTGGTACGTGGTTCGATCCACAGCTCGTCCGACTCGCAGTCTCACTGCACCGTGCCGGCAGACTTTGGGCAAACTGCTCCCCCAGCGACTCCGAGCAGGACACGCGACAGGCGGTCCTCGATCTCGACGCGGGCACAAGCTACACGTTAGAGGCAGGCCAGATCGATCAGATATGTGAGGCCTTCGCCGACGTCGTTGATGCCAAGTCGCACTTCACCTTCCGCCACTCCATCGGCGTGGCAGACGCCGCGTTCGGCATCGCCCAGACGATGGGTCTCCCTTCCGACAGAATTCAACTGGTTCGCCGCGCCGCTCTGCTGCATGACATTGGAAAGCTCAGCGTCTCCAACACCATCCTCGATAAAAGAGCGGTCCTGAGCGCCAGTGAGTGGGATGCAGTCCGCCAGCATCCCAGGACGACTCGCCTGATCCTGGAGCGGGTGCGCTCCTTCCGTGAGATGGCCATTATCGCCGGGGAGCATCACGAAAAACTCGATGGCTCGGGATACCCAGACCGGCTTACGGCGCGCGATCTCTCTCTCGAATCCCGCATCATCGCCGTAGCCGATGTCTTTGGAGCCCTGTCCGAAGATCGTCCGTACCGCGCAGGAATCAACCTCGAAGATACGCTCTCGATTATTGCGAAGGTTGTCCCACACCAGCTCGACGGAGATTGCTTTGATGCTTTGGTCTCGCGGGTTTCTGGTGGGCGCAACGCGATGGTCGCCACTACAGCTCACTCTGCGGGCTCGTCGCTGGGCTACGCGTTGGGACCGGCAATTTAAATTCCACGCTCGAAGATCACGCAAAAACAAAGAGCGGCCGAGAGTATCGGCCGCTCTTCTTGTGTCGCTCACTTACTTGCCGGTGTAGATGACGTGCCAGACCGTCTTGGTACCGTCATCGGAGACGAACAACGACCCGTCCTGGCCCAGAGTAACGCCGACAGGCCGGCCCCACACCTTGCCGTCCGGGGTGACGAAGCCAGTGAGGAAGTCTTCATACTCTCCTGTGGCGTGGCCGTCCCGCATCGGGACTCGGATAACCTCATATCCGGCACGATGAGCGCGGTTCCACGAGCCATGTTCGGCGGCGAAGGCGTCGCCGGTGTATTCGGCGGGGAACTGCTTGCCGGTGTAGAAAAGCATCTCGAGCGAAGCAAAGTGCGGTTGCAGAATAACGTCCGGCGTGATGACCTTGTCCTTCAGCTCAGGGTGCGTCCCCATCAGGCGTGGATCCTGATGGCCGCCCATGTAGTACCACGGCCAACCGTAGAAGCCGTCTTCCTTCACGCTGGTGATGTAGTCGGGGACAAGATTGTCGCCCAGACGGTCGCGCTCGTTGGTGGAGCACCATAGCTGACCGGTCGTTGGATTGATCGCCTCGCCGACACAGTTGCGAATGCCGCTGGCGTATACCTTCACAAATTTGCCCTCTGGAGTGAACTGAAGCACGTCCGCGCGATGAAACTCGTTGGGATGCGTGTCGGGATCGTCTGCGTTGGATGCAGAGCCGACGGAGACGAGCATCTTCGTGCCGTCCGGATTAAAGACGATGTCGCGGGTCCAGTGTCCGCCGCCGCGAAGCTGGGCGAAGCCGGGAAGCTGCGGAACAATCTTTTCGGGCTTGCCCGTCGCGACAAGGTCACCGGACTTGTACGGGAAGCGGACAACGGAGTCGGTATTTCCGACGTAGACCCACTTGGGGTTCGGCCCGCTGGGGTAGAAAGCGATGCCGAAGGGAAGGTTGAGGCCCTCGGCGAAGGTCGAGATCGTCTGCGCCTTGCCGTCAGGGCCAACGCCGCGCAGAACAATAATTTTGTCACCATGCGAGTCGGCCAGAAAGATGTCGCCGTTTGGTGCAGTGCGCATCAGTCGCGGCTCCCGAAAGCCCTGAGCGTACATCTCCACCTTGAAGCCTTTAGGCGCGATCGGCCACGCGCCCTCGGGCCGCGGAACAACGCTCGGGCCGTTATCGACTGACTCATCGGGCTTCGGTGCGGGGAGGTCCGCCAGAGTGATCTTTCGACGAACACCCGGGTGCTCCTGCGTGTAGTCGGTAAACGCGGCCTGGCCGGTGATGACCTCGCTCGATTGGGCAGAGAGCGCAATGGGCAGGGCCGAAGCGGCAAACGTCAGCGCCAGGGCGCGAACGGCAGAGGTGGTCAATCTACGCATGAGAGATCTCTCCTTGAAGTGTGAAGCCCGTTAAAGCCGGTTGTCCGAGGATGCTGATTTTACCGTTTCGGACTTCGAATTCGAGTGGTTGGATATTCTGGATAAAGTTGGCGTAATGAAAGCGTCGAAAGTTCGACATCAACTCCGCATCGGTCGCGTTGGGAAACAGCAGGGCCAGCCGAAAGGCCTGCATGAAAAATCCGTGAGTGAAGACGACGATGCAGCCGCCAGGGTCCATGTTTACCAGCCGACGTATTGCTACGCGCGCACGGTCGAGAAACTGGGTAAACGACTCAGCGCCCGGTCCAGCGAGGAACGTATGGTCTTGCCGCTCCCAGTAAGCCGACACGTACGGCTGACGATCTTCTTCGCTTGTACCGTTGTGGCGCGAGGGTTCGAGAAAAGTGAACTCATGGATCGGCCATTCCTTGACCGGAACATCGGGGAATCTCTGACGAAGCGGTTCGGCCGTCTGCTGTGCGCGCTGGAATGGCGAAACGACAATGAGCGTCGGCTTGCAATCGACCTGCTCCGCGAAGTCCAGCGCCTGGATGCGGCCAAGATCAGTCAGTGGATTGGTGAAATGGTCCGCGGTTTTGGCGCCGGCGTTGGCCATACTCTGGCCATGCCGAACGAGAATGACCTTTGTGGCTGCTGCCTGCGATGCCCCTTCGGTCATGGTCGTCCCTCGGGCGTGGGCGTCGCGAGCCTCCTGATCAACTCAAGGGGAATGTTCGCCGTCACTACGGCCCGGTCCTTATGCTGCTCAATCTTTGTCGACTCCATCAAGTCATGAACGCCTGCATCGGGGGGAGCATTCCGATGCATCTGCGCTTGTGTCTGTGTCACCGACTTCACCAGAGTTATGAGCGATGCCAGCGTCTCTGTAGCATGGGCCGCGTCGGCCTCGGTTGGCGCGATCTGCTCAATGCGCAGATGCAGTGTGCCGAGATAACGCAGGCTCGCGACGAAGGTCGTGTCCTCAGGCAGCGGAAGCTGCAATCCGAAGATGCTGATATAGCCGCGGTCAGAGAAGGGAAGACCGATGTGTCCGATCGCCCACGCGCTCGAGAACGCAGGCACATCGCGATACCACGCCGACAACAGAGACGAGCCCGAGAACGGCGACGCCGCAGCGCGGTGCCGGTCGAGGATGGAGTGGATCTGCTCCGGTGTGGGCATGTTCGATGCGGCGATGGTGTCGTAGCCGAGCTGCGCGATTCGAAACGGCCGTACCACCTTTCCGTCGCCGACTGCGATTGTGTAAATATCGTGGCCGGAGTAGCTCTCCTTCGCAGTTGCGATGGTTGCAAGATATCGTGCGAGGCGTTCGCCATCAAAGCGGCCCTCAAACACCTCGGAGTAACCCACCGGCCCGTTCGGCCCGTTCGGATCGTCCATGCGATGCAAGGCGAAGGCAGCGCAGTCAAGATCGCGCTCCGGCACGATCCCGGTAGCGTCAATAAAGCGCTGATAGTCCGGGCTGCGGTCCACCTGCGTCCGATCGAAATGAGTTGCCGCTCGAAGTGGCTTCAGGTTGGCGTAGACAATCGCGTCTGACTCTGGCAACAGCCTCGCGGCCTCCGGCGGAGCGGCCTTTCGCAGCACCAACACAACCACCAGCGCCGCCATCAGCGCCAACATCAGCAACAGCGAATAGCGGGTGCGCTTACGCATCAGGGACATGGCCGGTCAGGCAAGGTGTCAGCATAGTTGTTGCGAAGCCGCGCGGATTCTACGTCTTCGAGGTTAAGCATAGACCATCTTCTGGCCTGCACGAGATCGCGCCTTGCTCTCGGACCTACTCAACTATGGCGAAAGTGTAGATTTTGCCGCCGTTGGTCACATTGCCGGTGCCGGGCGGGAGGATGCCGTATTCGCCGCCGCCTGTCGCCTGGTCGACGGTGAACTGGTAGGTGTGCGGAGCGGTTTTTACGGGCTTGAAGGGCACCTCGTCGCGTTCGGCGCCGCCAGTCGAGTGGATGACTCCGCCGGTGAGGACGCGAAACTCGCGATTGTCGGAGTTAATCCGGAAACGGAGGAAGTCGTACTCGTTTGCCGACACGCCCTCGGGGACATAGATCAAAATGTCGATGGGGGCCTGAAGTGCGAGCTTCGATTCGCGGCCGTTAAGGTGACCATTATGGTCTGGCTTGATGATGCCGTGAGTTGCGGTCGACTTGAAAAATCCGCCGGATTTAATGTGGACGATCTCCGGTTCGATGGGGATCCACTTTCCCGCGCGATCCTTGTAGTAAACGCCGATCTCGTTGACGTCCGAGAGCTCGATCGGCCTCTCGGGTACGTTCGTGATCTGCCGGCGGCTCTTGTTGATCATCGCAGTGATCACCCGGTCGGAGACGCCCGCGGATTTGAGTGCCACAAGTGCATCCGCGTCGGTCGTGTATTGGCCGGGCTGCGTGTTGATCGTCTGGATGATGAGGTCATCGCCCAGGCCGGCCTTGGCCATCTTCATGACAGACCCGTTGTCCATAGCCGGGGCTTTGTTAGCTGTCAGCGGGCCATCGACTGCTTGTGGGGAGTCCACCGTATGTTGCGGTTGCGCAGCCGCCACGGCGGGCAGGAGGGAGACGCTAAGGACGAAAAGCAGAGAGTGCAGCAATGTGTTCCAACGAGACATAGGGCGGGCCGGTTTGAGTCGTGGATAGGCTAGCATAGCTGGGATTTTGGACGATTCGCCCGAAGCTGCAGTGAGCGGTTCGAGCACCATTGCTTGAGGGACATTGCTATGCTAAAGTTAGCTCTGCGGCGCACTCTGCGCGGGCACTGCTGCGCGGTCGTGCGGCTGGGCTTACAGAGGGCAAAATTGCTGTGTGGGCTGGCGTAGCTCAGCTGGTAGAGCATCTGATTTGTAATCAGAGGGTCGGGGGTTCAAGTCCCTTCGCCAGCTCCAGTCTTCCGCAGCACGAAATGAAAGATGGATTTGGTTGTACTGCTCGACCGTTCTGGCTCTGCAGACCTCCGGTCATTCCTTCAAGGTTGGTGTACCCGCTCGATTCGCATTTGAATCGACGACGGGCTTGATGGGTTGAGTTGAGTGCTGCGTGTTGGAACTTTCAGGCAGGATGTGCACAGGTGGCCGAGTGGTTAATGGCAGCAGACTGTAAATCTGCCGCGTTATGCGCTACGGAGGTTCGAATCCTCCCCTGTGCACCATTAGTTTTCGCAGGACTGGTTGTTGAAGGTTGAGTAACTGGTGAGTGTTGTGGATCTAAGCCCGGCAGGCAGCGGAAGAATGGTGATTGCGCTGGCTGTTCTGGGAGTTCTGGCGGTTTTAGTCTGGCAGACGATGGAGCCGGGCAAGTTTCAATCGCTGACGTGGATCCTGTTAGGATTTTTTGCCTTCCGCGTCATACTCGGACGGCAACGTTCGCGGTAGGATTGTAAGGTCAAAAGTTTTCGCAGGATTGTTTTGAAGATTTTGCAGAATGCTGGCGTAGCTCAGTGGTAGAGCACTCCCTTGGTAAGGGAGAGGTCGAGAGTTCAAGCCTCTCCGTCAGCTCCAGATTTGGGTTTGTACAGTAGGTCGGGAGTAGCGGTAGGTCCGGGCTTTAGCCCAGGACTAAAGTCGCAACCGGACTTCCGGACATCAAGCGGGAGTAACTCAGTGGTAGAGTCACAGCCTTCCAAGCTGTTGGTCGCGGGTCCGATTCCCGTCTCCCGCTCCAAAGATTTTCATCGCGGCCCAGTACTACCGGTTCGCAGGAGAGTGTGTTGAGCAGTATGTATCAGCAGCCCGTACTTCAAGTCGAAGATCCGCAGACATTCAACGCGGTTAAGAGCGCAATCGAGGCCTCGTTTTCTGCGGGCCACGTAGCAGAGTTCCTGCAGTCGCTGGAGCGCTCGAAGCTGCGCATTCGCGACTTCGAAGATGTCCTCCGCAAGGGCAACCTGGGAGTCAACGCCGCAGCGGAGTACAAGCGCCTCGGCAACGCAGACCAGGGCCAGATCCGCGAGCTTTATCTCGCCAGCCTGGAGCACGTCGCACCGGAGCTGCGGGCGAAGTTCTTCAAGCTGTACGCGTACTACTGAGCGATTCGCGGCCACCTCAAGTTTAGTTTGCAACTTTCGTTGAAGTATTCACCTGAACCCCGGTGCAATGCGCCGGACAACAAAAGAGACGGAGAGAGCAATGGGCAAGGAAAAGTTTGACCGGTCAAAGCCGCACGTAAACATCGGGACGATCGGACACATCGACCACGGCAAGACGACGCTGACTGCAGCGATCACAAAGGTTCTGTCGAAGCACAACCCGAAGAACACGTTCCGTTCGTTCGACACGATCGACAACGCACCGGAAGAGCGTGAGCGCGGCATCACGATTGCAACCTCGCACGTCGAGTACGAGACGCCGAACCGTCACTATGCGCACGTCGACTGCCCTGGCCACGCCGACTACATCAAGAACATGATCACCGGCGCTGCGCAGATGGACGGCGCGATCCTGGTGGTTGCAGCGACCGACGGTCCGATGCCCCAGACCAAGGAGCACGTTCTGCTCGCCCGTCAGGTTGGCGTTCCGTACATCGTCGTGTTCCTGAACAAGTGCGATGCGGTAGAGGACGAAGAGCTGATCGAGCTGGTCGAGATGGAAGTTCGTGAACTCCTCTCGAAGTACGACTACCCCGGCGACGACACCCCAATCATCCGGGGCTCAGCACTTGGCGCGCTGAACGGCGAAGCTAAGTGGGAGGCCAAGATCGACGAGCTGATGGATGCGGTGGACAAGTACGTTCCGCAGCCTGAGCGCGCTGTCGACCTGCCGTTCCTGATGCCGATCGAAGACATCTTCTCAATCTCGGGTCGCGGCACTGTCGTCACGGGCCGTATCGAGCGCGGCAAGGTGAAGGTTGGCGAGGCGGTTCAGATCGTCGGCTTCCGCGACACGCAGAACACGGTGGTCACGGGCGTCGAGATGTTCAAGAAGCAGCTGGACGAAGGTCTGGCAGGCGACAACGCCGGTCTTCTTCTGCGCGGTACGGCGAAGGAAGACGTGGAGCGCGGCATGGTGTTGGCCAAGCCCGCTTCAATCACGCCACACACGGTATTCAAGGGCGAAGTCTACGTACTCTCGAAGGAAGAAGGCGGTCGTCACACACCGTTCTTCAACGGCTACCGTCCCCAGTTCTACTTCCGCACGACGGACGTGACTGGATCGGCGAAGCTTCCTGAGGGCACGGAGATGTGCATGCCTGGCGACAACATCCAGCTGGAGATCACGCTGCACACCCCGGTTGCCATGGAGAAGGGCCTCCGCTTCGCCATCCGCGAAGGCGGACGCACCGTCGGAGCAGGAACCATCTCCGAGATCATCAAGTAGCAGACGGCTTTTATCACAGTCGAACCACAACGGCGTCTACAACAGACGCCGTTGTTCTTTTAATTCAATCTGTTCGATGTAGAAGAAATACCTCATCTGATGGCTTGCCGTCTTTGATGTGCCGGAGCGTAGCTGTAAGCTCGGTGCCTTTGCGCTCGTATCGAAGACTCAGTGTCCCATCCCCGTTTGCGAAGACGACATGAGTTGAGTCCAGCTCTCGGACGGGCAGACGGACGAGATCATCCTTCTCTTCCCAACCCTTGAGACCTCCATTGAAGTGTTTCAATTTGTAAACTGGCTTGCCGTCCTCGACTTCCACAGCCCAGAACTCGTAGAAGACCGGCTTTCCGAGCCGAACAACGCGAAACGTCCCAAGCATGCTGCCGCCCTGCACAGGAGACCAGTACTCTTCCTGGAACTCGCCATCGGCGTTGCTGGTCCAGTGTCCGGTGAGGAAGCTCAATGGCTGCAGTGGATTGACGGGTGTTTGTGCCCGAGAGAAAGGGATTACGAGCGCCGTACCTAGGAGGAGGAGAATTATGGATTTTTTCACAAGTCGAGCATAATTCTGGAACTTCCCTCCTCGGGGGAAATAGGGCATAATAGGAAAGGACGAGCGTGGCCTGACCGCTCCTCTCTCCGTTAGAAAATCAGGATTTGGTAGCAGGGGCCATTACCCTGTGTCGCGGCGTGTCGGAAGTGATTCTGTACAAGCTGCTTGCCAGCCGAAGTGGCTGGCCACGTTAGAAGGAGATTTTACCAATGCGCGAGATCATCACACTGCAGTGCCCGGAGTGCAAGAACCGAAACTACTCCACCACGAAGAACAAGAAGACGACCACTGGCCGCCTCGAGTTCTCGAAGTTCTGCAACACCTGCCGCAAACACACGGATCACAAGGAAACGAAGTAATCTCCAGCCGGATTTGGGAGTGAGGCGTTTTGCCTCATTCCGCACCACTGGGGGAGTAAGCTCAACGGTTAAACTGTCGGTCTCCAAAACCGAACTTCTCGGTTCGAATCCGAGCTCCCCCGCCAGTTTGCCCGGTCCCTCCTAAGTCCGGGAACAGACACCACGAAGCAACACGAAGATTGAGGCAGTACTATGGCCAAGACAATAGCAGTAACCGAACAACCCAGCACCGGAATCCAGAATTTGAAGGCGCAGCCAGCTCGTCTGATCGAGTTCCTCAAGGACGTGCGGTCCGAGATGCGCAAGGTGATTTCGCCGTCGCGCGCCGAGGTGCAGTCGACCACGATCGTCGTTCTCGTCACGGTCTTCATCTTCGCTGCCTACTTTTGGCTGGTGGACAACATCATCGGCCGGGCAATTGAAGCTCTGCTGCACCGTTTGACCCAGCACCACTAAACAGCAGGATTTGGCATTACCAGCAAGGCTAGTAGAGAGAAGCAGACGATGCGCGCAAAAGGCACAACCATGGCGGCGATAGAACAGAATCCGGAAGAGCAGAACCCCGAGGCGAATGGCGCGGGAGAGCCCACGGAGCAGCTTGCCCCGCCGGTCAACGAAAACTTCAAGTGGTACATCATCCACGCTTACTCAGGTTTCGAGCGTAAGGTTCGTGAGTCTCTCGAGAGCCGCATCACGGCCTTCGGCCTGCAAAACCGCATCGGCCGCATCATGATTCCGACCGAGCCGGTCACCGAGCTGCGCAACGGAAAGAAGTACACCATCGACCGTGTCTTCCTTCCCGGCTACGTTCTCGTCGAGATGGAACTCGACAACGACCTCTGGCACGTCATCAAGAACACGCCGCGCGTCACTGGCTTCCTTGGGACCGGCGACAACCCGGTCGCCCTCTCCGAGCAGGAGGTCAGCTCCATCCTCTTCCGCTCCGACGCCGCCAAGGACAAGCCTTCGATGAAGGTCAAGTTCGACAAGGGCGAGCAGGTCCGCATCAACGAGGGCCCATTCGCCAACTTCACCGGCGCAGTCGACGACATCAACGAAGACAAGCAGACCCTGAAGGTCATGGTCAGCATCTTCGGCCGTTCCACCCCGGTCGAGATCGAGTTCTCCAAGGTGGATAAAGTCACCGAATAACTCTCCTTAACGGAGATGAGAGTTTAGAAACAAATCTTAAGCAGCAGGCACGTTAGATCAAGCCCGCCGCTGGAAGAATAAAGAGGATTTACCGCAATGGCACCGAAGAAGATCACTGGATACGTAAAGCTTCAGATCATGGCCGGCAAGGCCACCCCTGCACCCCCGGTCGGCCCCGCGCTCGGCCAGGCCCAGGTCAACATCATGGAGTTCTGCAAGCAGTTCAACGACCGCACCAAGGCGCCGGATCTAGCCGGACTCACCATCCCGGTCGTCATCAGCGTCTACGCTGACCGCACCTTCAGCTTCATCACCAAGACTCCTCCCGCCCCCGTGCTCCTCCTGAAGGCTGCCGGCATCGAGAAGGGCTCCGGTACTCCGAATAAGGACAAGAAGGGCAAGGTCACCGAGAAGCAGATCATCGCCATTGCGACCCAAAAGATGCCCGACATGAACGCGAATACCGTGGAAGCGGCAGCGAAGACCATTCGTGGCACCGCCCGTTCCATGGGTATCGAAGTCGTCGCCTAACTTCGAGATAAAGCCGCTTTCAATCTCACCTCATGTAAAGAGGGACGCAAGGGTCCTGGTTGACAATACATATTGTCGACCAGACAGCTGGCGTCCTTCTTTGCGGTTAAAATCGATCCCGATCTGTTAGCCTCCCCTCGGAGAACGAGGAGGTCTTATGCAAGCTGGAACACCGTCCGGTCGCAACATCGTCATTGTCGCCTACAAGCCCAAGCCCGGCAAAGAAGCCGACCTGTTACAACTGACCCGCGAGCACGTGCCATTGCTTCGCGCCGAAGGCCTTGCAACCGATCGCGCTTTCACCGCATGCCAGGCCAAGGACGGCACGATTGTGGAGGTCTTCGAGTGGGTCGCTGGCGGCGTTGAGCGCGCCCACACCAGCCCTGTCGTGCATAAGCTATGGGAACGCTACGCCGCCGCCTGCGAAATCGTGCCACTGGTCTCGGTCCCCGAAGCGTCCAATATGTTCGCATCCTTCACCCCTCTCGATCTCTAAGCAAAGAGCCTCGGTTGCATCGCAACGCTTACTCGTTGCGGTGGTATTCGTTCACCGCCGACATTCCGGCTCAGTAACGCGTCGCTGGACCGTTGCGGCAGACCATAGCGTCGGCACGCAGCATCGACCATCGCCGCCAGCTTCTCCCGATAGGCCTTTCCAGCAAAATCGGCCGTGGCAAAACGCTTTGCATAGTCCGCCTGCAGAGAAGGGAAGTGCTCACGAACGAAGCTCAGGTAGGTAGGACGTGAGCACGGCTTGAGAAACAGCGGATGCGCAGCAAAAAAACTCGCGCCCACTGCCGAGGCGCGCCGGGCCATGCCATCGAGCGCCTTCTGGTTATCGGTGATTCCCGGTAGCAGCGGCGAGCCGAAGACCCCCGCAACGATCCCTGCCTCCCGCAGCCGCTTCACCGCCTGGAAGCGCAGATCCGGTCGCGGTGCGCGCGGCTCCAGCAGCCGGGCCAGCTTTGCGTCCGGAGTTGTAATCGTCACATGCACGACAAGCGAATTGCGCCGAGCAATCTCCACCAACAGATCGATGTCCCGCTCGATCAGCCGCGACTTGGTTACAATCCCCAGCCGGTACCCGGCCTTCCGCGCAAATACCTCCAACAGACTCCGCGTAATCTCCGCCTTCCGCTCGATCGGTTGGTACGGATCGGTTGCCGTTCCCAGGGCGATCTCCAGTCTCGGATCGATCTTCTTCAACTCCTGTTCCAGCAGCCAGGCAGCATTCTGCTTCAAAAAGATCAGCCGCTCAAACGACGTCGGGTTGCGAAGGCTCATCGCGGTCGAAGCTGGATCATCTGAAGCCTCTCCATCCGGCGGAGCAGTGGCCTTCGGAGCCATGAACTCATGCGTATACCGCGCATAGCAGTACTTGCACCCGAACTCGCACCCGCGGTACGGATTGATGCTGTAAGCCAGCGAAAGCTGCCGCTTCGACACTGACTTGTTCAGAATGCTACGTACCTCGAGCGTCTTGAATTCGATCAGGTGGCCATCATCGGCATGCCTCGCTTCGGCGGCCATGCGGGCGATGCCAGTCGGCTGCGTCGGAAGAATCGGGAAGAGCGATGCGCCGTTCGTTTTCGCCATTTATTCGCCTCTTGAGAGACGAGCATAGGCCCATCAGGTCTCTTGGTCAAGTGTGGATTTATTCGCGTGATTCGACTCGTTTTGGCAGCAACTCAGAGGGGACATCCCTTGTCGGCAACCATTCCACGTCGAAGCTTCCCCGGTATCCGAACAGTGGCCCCCAGGTCCGGTTTTTCACGTTTACCTCAATGCGAAAGCGTCCGGACGACTCATCAAACCATTCGCAGACTTCGGCAATGCCTGAAAACAACTGTGGAAAGCGAAACCCGAGCAGGCCCTCATAAAATCGTTGTTCGCCGGAGCGAAGGGCGATGCCTCCGTTGTCCGCAACAGAGATGTCGATGTCCACGGCCAGGTGCTGATGTGTGCCCAGATAGTCCACGATCCTACTGCGCTGATGGCTATAGATCATGTAAGCGTCGAACCGGCGCTGCGATGCCGAACGTCCAACCGTGTCGAAGGTGCGAATCCAGGTCACGGTCTCCCGTCCTAACGCATCGCGATAGGCGAAGTTGCGAATGGAAAAGGGTATGTTACGGCCCTGCTCTGGGAACATAATGCTGCGCCACGCACCGACGTACAAGAACGGCAGCGTATACATTGCACCGTGCCACACCACTTCCATCACGCCTCTGCCAATGGCGGCGATTCCAGATTCGCTCGAAAGCGAAAACCGGCGTTGAATCATCGGATGAAGGCGCTTGAAATCCTCACCGAGAGCATGTTCATAGATGGAGGGCATCGCTCTCCTGTTCTTGTTTCACGGTGTTTGCCTTTCGCCGGCAACGGCCCGCGAAGGCAGAACTGAAGTATGCGAGCCATCCTGACACGCAAAGTCCTAGCACAGCGAGATTGAGCGTGACCGGGTTGAATGCCGCGGAAAGTTGTCCCGGAGAACGCAACGCTACCCCAGTCAGTGCACAGATCATTGCAACTGCGGTCAGTCGAAAAAAGCCGCGCCATCGCCACGTGAATAAGCCGAGCACTCCAAAGATAACTTCCGACGCGCCAATCGGCAGTAGCCAGTGCGCTGCTACGCCAGCGTCTGAGAGCATCGTCAACTCCGCAGCATCACGAAACAGCAACTTCGGAACCATCCCATGCCATATCCAGACAAACGCAACCAGTATGCGGCAGACGCCATAGATAATTGATGTGCGAAGAACGACCGCAGGTGCTATGTCTGCCTCGATCCACAACCGCAGACGGTCGAAGCTCCATGCGGTCGCCCATCCGATCATCGGCCGAAAGAGAACGGTATCCACCAACCGGCCCACCACACCGAAGCGCGTCTGATAGTCGTACCAGGTGAAAAACCGAATGCTACCGGTGTCATCTGGAATGTATTTCCAGTAGCCCGCTCCGGTTCGGATGAGAGATTTTGGGTCGTCGGACCAGAAGCGCAAAGCGGAGGTGCGCTCCCCCGTCATTCCGGAGCGCGTTCCGGTAGATTCGCCGCCTCCAGAGATTGCCATCCCAAAGCCTAGCCTTGTTTCGTACAGAAACTGCTGCGGCGCTCCTTCATTAGGCTTTGGCAGGTAGCAAATGGTCGAAAACCGAAGGTCCCAGCGCTGATGAAGCGCCGGATCCTGCGTCAACTGCCAGAGCCGTTCCATCGTGGTTTGCATTGGCAGTTCGACATACAGGCCCTGAGACATGGCGCGAGGATAGCAGCGGCCGTCGCCAACTTCCAGCAATTTTTAGGGCTTACCTTGCAGAAATAGAGCATCTTTGGCATACTTATAAGAGTGTCTCAACCTCAAGGTGTGAGGCCAGTCGAAGACCACGCCCGGAGAGATCAACTCCAGAGGGGTGGGAGACGAGGGAAAATGGCAAGGAAGCTCTCTAAGAATCTAGTGAAGGCGCGTGCGCTCGTTGAGCCCCGCCCGTACCTGTTGGTGGACGCAGTTCCACTTCTCCAAAAAGCAAAGTATGCGAAGTTCGACGAGACCGTCGATCTCACCATGCGCCTCGGAGTCGATCCCAAGCACGCCGACCAGATGGTCCGCGGCACGGTCGTTCTGCCACATGGCCTCGGCAAGTCGAAGATTGTTGCGGTCATCGCTTCGGGCGATAAGGTCAAGGACGCGCAGGCAGCAGGAGCCGAGTTCTTCGGCGGTGAAGAGTTGGTCGAGAAGATCCAGAAGGAAAATTGGACTGCCTTCGACGCACTCATCGCAACCCCGGACATGATGAAGTCCGTCGGCCGCCTCGGTAAGGTCCTCGGACCCAAAGGTCTGATGCCCAATCCAAAGACCGGCACTGTTACCACGGACGTCGCTGCTGCGGTCAAGGAGATCAAGGCCGGTAAGGTTGAGTTCCGCACCGACAAGACCGCGCTCGTTCACGTTCCTGTCGGCAAGCTCTCGTTCGACCCGCAGAAGCTGGTCGACAACGCGATGACCGTCATCACGAGCGTCGTCAAGGCGAAGCCTTCGGCTGCAAAGGGCAAGTACATCAAGGGCGTCACGCTCAGCTCGACGATGGGCCCCGGCATCCAGCTTGACTACGCCGCTGCCGAAGCAGCTGGCAAGGTCTAAACAATTTTTATTTAGCAGGAAGCCCCCTCTGGCCGCGTAAGCGAGGAGCGGGGAGTGAAAGCGAAGAGGATTCAGTCATGGCATTGACCAGAGCATCAAAGACGGAAAAGGTGAAGAAGCTCGCAGCCGAACTCGAGCACTCAACCTCCGCCATCATCGGCACCTTCAAAGGGCTCACCGCCTCGAAGGACTTCGAGCTGCGCAAGACCGTTCGCGCCGCTGGCGGAAGCTACCACGTCGTTAAGAACAAGCTGGCTGCACGCGCCGCTGAAGGCAGCAAGATTGAAGATGCGCTCAAGGGACTCAAGGGCGTCTCGGCAGTTGCGTACACCTCAGGCGACCCTGTCGCGCTCGCCAAGGCCCTATCCACCTGGGTCAAGGACAACGCTGAGTTCACCTTCAAACTGGGCATTGTCGACGGTAAGGTGATCGACGTTCGTGAAATCGGCGACCTGGCCACCATGCCGGGCAAGGAAGAGCTCTTCTCGAAGCTCCTCTTCCTCATCAACTCGCCTGCGCAGCGTTTGGCCACGGTCATCAACGCCACTGGCCGCGATCTCGCCGTCGTCATCAACCAGGGCGTCGAGAAGGGCAAGTTTGCCGGTCCCGCAGCAGTTGCCGCTCCGGCCGCACCTGTCGCAGAGACTCCAGCAGCGGTAGTAGAGGCCCCAGCAGCAGAAGCCCCAACAGCTGAGGCGGTCGCACATGTCGAGGAGTCGGCGGCCGGTGAACAGCCTTCGGGAGCTGCACAGCCAGAAAACTCCACCGCATCGCAGGGTGGGGAAGCCGCGACCACGGATCCGGTCGAGGGATAACACCAATTTTCGCCTGGTCTCCCCGGGTGCGCTGGTCTGGGCGCAACGGAAACCCTGGAGGACATAGGCAACCGAGGCGCAGTCGGGCCCCGGAAAGCAATCAGCAACGGCAACACAAAAGTTCAGTTTCTATTGGAGAAATAACATGGCAGACATCCAGCAGTTGGAAGAATCAATCGTTAGCCTCAGCCTCCTCGAGGCCTCGGCTCTGGTCAAGAAGCTCGAAGAGCGCCTTGGCGTTTCGGCAGCAGCGGCAGTTGCAGCAGCCCCGGCAGCAGGCGGCGGTGCGGCAGCAGCAGCTCCGGCTGAAGAGAAGACCGAGTTCACCGTCATCCTGAAGGATGCCGGCGCGAATAAGATCAACACCATCAAGGCTGTACGCGAAGTCACCGCTCTTGGGCTGAAGGAAGCCAAGGACCTGGTCGATGCCGCCCCCAAGCCCTTGAAGGAGAACATTTCCAAGGACGATGCGGCCGCGATCGCCAAGAAGTTCGAAGGCGTCGCCACCGTAGAAATCAAGTAGTTACCAGTAAGCTTGCAAGTCGGGGCGGAACGCGATATTCTTGACGTTAGAGAAAATTCGTTCCGCCTTGGCGCGTTCCTTGGCGGACACTACTTTGGCAAACTTGGGTTGTACCCGGATCATCCTGTCATAACAGGTTAAGGAACCGGCCACTATCGCTTCGAGCGGCGGACGCGCATAGTGCAATAGGCATCAGCGAGCGGCAGCAAACTTTGGGGTAAGGCGAACCTCAAAATGGCGGCAGGCATTCATACCATCAATACAGAAACAGTGCACAAGTCGACCTTTGCGCTCATGGGACACGCTGTCCCTGTGAGCGCTTTGCCGTGTTTACAGGCATAGCAGCACTCTGCACGCGTTCTTTATAGCAGCTTTGGGCGCTCGCAGTCAGTAAAAGTTTCGAGATTTCTCAATGCCGGGAAAGATGACACGGCAAGACATTCTGCGTACGGGGCCTGTTGCCATCGAGGACAGCAGGGACCGAAGAACTTAGCAACTGCGCAATCAGAACCAAACCCGGAGGGCATGACCAAAGCCCTCCCCTCACGAGTGCAGCCAGCCATTGTGATGCTGGCATCCCCACCCGAGAGGCCTCGAAGGTCAGTTTTCAGGAGAGAGCATGTCTGGCGAGTCCAACAACAGCGAAATGCGCGCGATCCGTAGCCGTCTTGATTTTTCGAAGATCCCAACATCCATTCAGATTCCCAACCTCATCGAAGTCCAGCGCCGCAGCTACGAGCGCTTCCTTCAGATGGACAAGCTTCCGCAGGAGCGCGAAGACAACGGTCTGCAGTCCGTCTTCACGTCGGTCTTTCCGATCACCGACTTCCGCAACGTCTCCGAACTCGAGTTCGTCGACTTCTCCATCGGCAACTGGGAGTGCAAGTGCGGCTACCTCAAGGGTCTCAACCACCTGCGCACGGCCTGCACCCACTGCGGTCACATGGTCATTACCGACCCCTTCCACCCGGGCGATGTGCTCTGCAACTTCTGCGGAACCTACAACAAGAACACCCCTGACTTCTGCACCAAGTGCGGCGACCCCGTCGGCCTGCAGCTGAAGTACGACCAGGCCGAGTGCGAAGAGCGCGGCATGACCTACTCCGCTCCGCTCAAGGTCACCATCCGCCTCAAGATCTATGACAAGGACCCCGAGACCGGCGTCAAGAGCCTCCGCGACATGAAGGAGCAGGAGGTCTTCTTCGGTGACATTCCTCTGATGTCGCAGAACGGCACCTTCATCGTCAACGGCACCGAGCGCGTCATCGTCTCGCAGCTTCACCGTTCCCCCGGTGTCTTCTTCGAGACGGCGAACAACCGCACCTACTTCCTCGGCAAGATCATTCCGTACCGCGGCAGCTGGGTCGAGTTCGAGTACGACCAGAAGAACACCCTCTACGTCCGCATCGACCGCAAGCGCAAGTTCCTCGGCACCATCTTCCTGCGCGCGCTCGGTCTGCGCACCGATGAAGAGATTCTCAAGACCTTCTACACCGTCGATACCATCAACGTGAAGGACGGCAAGCTCAGCTGGAAGGTCGTTCCCGAAGGCCAGCTCACCAACCTCCAAGGCACCCGCCCCGCCCACGCCATCACAGTCAAGGGCGAAGAACTTGCCCCCGCCACTCGCAAGATCTCGGCGCACTCGCTCAAAGGGCTGCGTAGCCACAAGGTCGAGCAGGTTGAGGTTGAGACCAGCGAGTTCGATGGCGCCATGACCGCCGCCGACGTCGTCGATCTCACCACCGGCGAGCTGCTCTACGAGGCCAACCAGGAGCTCACCGCGGACAAGCTGCACAAGATCGTCCAGTCCGGTGTCACCAGCTTCGAGGTCTTCTTCCCCGAGCGCGACGACGTGGGCAACATCATCACCAACACCCTCCGCCGCGACTCCGTACGCAAGCCCGAAGAGGCGCTGATCGAGATCTACCGCAAGCTGCGTCCCGGCGATCCACCGACGCTCGACACCGCGACTGCGCTCTTCGAAGGCATGTTCTTCGATGCACGCAAGTACGACTTCTCGCGCGTTGGCCGCCTCAAGTTCAACATCAAGCTCTACGAGAACCAGGACCCCTCCGGCCTCGACAAGCGCACGTTGACCCCCGAGGACTTCTACGGCACGATCCGCTACCTGCTCAAGCTGCGCAAGAACATCGGCACCGTCGATGACATCGACCACCTTGGCAACCGTCGCGTCCGCGCCGTCGGCGAGCTGATGGAGAACCAGTTCCGCATCGGCCTCGTCCGTATGGAGCGGGCCATCAAGGAAAAGATGTCGGTCTATCAGGAGATGTCGACCGCCATGCCGCACGATCTCATCAACGCCAAGCCAGTCATGGCCGCGATTCGTGAGTTCTTCGGCTCTTCGCAGCTCTCGCAGTTCATGGACCAGACCAATCCGCTCTCGGAGATCACGCACAAGCGTCGCCTCTCCGCCCTTGGGCCTGGTGGTCTCTCCCGTGAGCGCGCCGGCTTCGAAGTCCGCGACGTGCACCCGACCCACTACGGCCGCATCTGCCCGATTGAGACCCCGGAAGGCCCGAACATCGGCCTCATCTCATCCCTCTCGTGCTTTGCGCGCATCAACGAATACGGCTTCATCGAGTCGCCGTATCGCCGCGTCAAGGAAGGCCGTGCGCTCGACTACGTCTCCGTCATCAACGCCGGTGAGTCCGGTCTGCGTCAGGGTGACTACCTCGAGATCGAAGAGGCCCGCAAGCAGAACGAGCAGTTGAAGAAGGACAAGAAGCGCACCATGGATCTTGCCCCCTTTAGCTTCTACCTCTCTGCTTGGGAAGAAGACCGCCACACCATCGCACAGGCCAACATAGAGCTCGATGAGAAGCTGAACATCGTGCAGGATGTCGTCGACGCCCGCCGTCAGGGCAACTTCGTCCTCGTCAACAAGTCCGAAGTGGACTACGTCGACGTCTCGCCGAAGCAACTCGTCTCGGTCGCCGCTTCACTCGTTCCTTTCCTTGAGCACGACGACGCGAACCGCGCTCTGATGGGTGCGAACATGCAACGGCAGTCGGTTCCTCTGCTCGTCGCCGAGGCCCCGTTCGTCGGTACCGGTATGGAGGGCGTCACCGCCCGCGACTCCGGCGCCGTCATCCTGGCCAAGCGTAACGGCATCATCGACTCGGTCGACTCCGAGCGCATCATCGTCCGCGTAGAAGGCGAGCACCACCCCACGCAGCTCTCGCGTGAGGTCGGCTCGGACATTTACCAGCTCACGAAGTTCAAGCGTTCGAACCAGAACACCTGCATCAATCAGAAGCCGATCGTCCGCAAGGGCGACCGCGTGGTCAAAGGTCAGGTCATCGCCGACGGTCCTTGCACCGAGCAGGGCGAACTCGGTCTCGGCCGTAACGTTCTGGTCGCCTTCATGCCGTGGCGCGGTTACAACTTCGAGGACGCGATCCTCATCTCCGAAAAGCTGGTCCGCGAGGACTACTACACCTCGATCCACATCGAGGAGTTCGAGATCGAAGCCCGCGACACGAAGCTTGGGCCGGAAGAGATCACGCGCGATATCCCCAACGTCAGCGAGCACGCTCTGCGCGATCTCGACGACTCGGGCATCATCCGCATCGGCGCGAAGATCGGCCACAACGACATCCTCGTCGGCAAGGTAACGCCGAAAGGTGAAACCCAGTTGACGCCGGAAGAGAAGCTCCTCCGCGCGATCTTCGGCGAAAAGGCCGGCGATGTTCGCGACGCCTCGCTGACGTGCCCTCCGGGCATCGAAGGCACCGTCGTCGACGTCCGCATCTTCTCCCGCAAGGGACAGGAGAAGGACGAGCGCGCCAAGCAGATCGAGCAGGAGATGATCGAGAAGCTCGAGCGCAATCTCGCTGACGAGATCCGCATTCTCACCGACGAACGCCTCAAGCGTCTCGAGGCAATTCTCGGTGCGAAGGAAGTTCTCGCCGACCTGCACGACGAGCGTACCAACAAGAAGCTGCTCAACAAGGGCGACATCCTCGACCGCGACACCATCGAGCTCATCAGCACCCGTAACCTCAAGCGCATCCGCTACGCCGACAAGGACCCCCGCGTCAACGAGCAGATCGACGAGATCGAGGAGATGACCTCACGCCAGATCGACGTTCTCCGCAAGATCACGAACGAGAAGATCGGCAAGATGCAGAAGGGCGACGAGCTTTCGCCCGGCGTCATCAAGATGGTCAAGGTCTACATCGCCATGAAGCGCAAGCTCTCTGTCGGCGACAAGATGGCCGGACGCCACGGCAACAAGGGCGTTATCGCCCGGATTCTTCCCGAGGAAGATATGCCGTATCTTCCCGATGGAACTCCGGTCGAAATCGTCCTCAACCCGCTCGGCGTGCCTTCGCGTATGAACGTCGGTCAGATCCTCGAAACGCACCTCGGCTGGGCTGCGCACGAACTCGGCAAGCAGGTCGCTGAGCTCGCCGCCACTATGCAGTCGGCCAACGAAGTCCGCGAGCTCTTCAAGGCGCGCTTTGCCGGTACCGCTGCTCTTAGCCAGCTTCTTGACCTCGACGACGAGCAGACCCTTCGCGTTGCCGCCGGTATGAAGCGCGGCATCTGGTTCGGCACCGCGGTATTCGACGGCGCACGCGAGACCGAGATCAAGGCGCTCCTCAAGGCCGCTGGTCTCCCCAGCTCGGGCAAGACGCAGCTCTACGATGGCATGATCGGAGAACCCTTCGAGCAGCCCGCCACCGTCGGCTACATCTACATGCTCAAGCTCTCGCACCTCGTCGACGACAAGATCCACGCTCGTTCCATCGGACCGTACTCGCTCATCACTCAGCAGCCGCTGGGCGGTAAGGCGCAGTTCGGCGGACAGCGCTTCGGTGAGATGGAGGTCTGGGCCCTCGAAGCCTACGGCGCCGCCTACATCCTGCAGGAGCTGCTCACCGCCAAGTCCGACGACGTCTTCGGCCGTACCAAGATCTACGAGGCCATCGTCAAGGGCGAAGCTGCCATCGAGCCGGGTGTACCCGAGTCGTTCAACGTTCTTATCCGCGAACTGCAGTCGCTCTGCCTCGACGTCGAACTGATCAAACAAGCCGACCAGAAGAAGCCCGCACTGCCAGCAATCGCTGCAGCAGATTAACGCACCAAGACCCGAGGAGGTTACTGCGTACACTCCTCGGGTCGCCACATCAGGTGGCAAGACAATCGAAAAAGCAACTGCACCAGAACTACCGGTAACGCGATGCACCGCAAGTCATCGCAAAAAGATTTCTTGAACCGCAGCCCAATCGCTGCACCTGCAAACGCAGGACACAAGGGAGACGCAAAATATGTTTCGCTCCAGCCCCTTCGAACTAACCGGTCCTATCGCCGACTTCGACGCCATCAAGATCCAGCTCGCCAGCCCTGAGAAGATCCGCAGCTGGTCGCACGGCGAAGTCACCAAGCCTGAGACCATCAACTACCGTACCTTCAAACCCGAGCGCGACGGCCTCTTCTGCGCCCGCATCTTCGGACCCATCACCGACTGGGAGTGCCTCTGCGGCAAGTACAAGCGCATGAAGCACCGCGGCGTCATCTGCGACAAGTGCGGCGTCGAAGTCACCCTCAGCAAAGTCCGCCGCGAGCGCCTCGGCCACATCGAGCTCGCCAGCCCCTGCTCGCACGTCTGGTTCTTCAAGGGCCTGCCCTCGCGTATCGGCCACCTACTCGACATCAGCCTGCGTGAGCTCGAAGCCGTCCTCTACTTCGAGTCCTACGTCGTCGTCGATCCAGGCGACGCGCCCGTCAAGGAGCGCGAGGTCATCAAGGACGAGACCAAGTTCCGCGAGCTCGACCAGCAGTTCCGCCCCTCCGGCTTCAAGGCCATGATGGGCGCCGAGGCCATCAAGGAACTCCTCAAGCGCGTTGACGTCGCCGAGCTCTCCATCGAGCTGCGCGAGCGCATGAAGAATGAAACCTCACTGCAGAAGAAGCTCAAGTACTCCAAGCGTCTCAAGATCGTCGAGGCCTTTCGCAAATCCGACAACTTGCCGCAGTGGATGATCCTCGACGTGATCCCCGTGATCCCGCCAGAGCTTCGCCCCCTCGTGCCGTTGGACGGCGGTCGCTTCGCCACGTCCGACCTCAACGATCTGTACCGCCGCGTGATCAACCGCAACAACCGCCTCAAGAAGCTGATGGACCTCCACGCACCTGAGGTCATCGTCCGCAACGAGAAGCGCATGCTGCAGGAGGCCGTCGACGCTCTCTTCGACAACGGCCGCCGTGGCCGCGTCCTTCGTGGCGCGAACAACCGTCCGCTGAAGTCGCTCTCCGACACCCTCAAGGGCAAGCAGGGCCGCTTCCGTCAGAACCTCCTCGGCAAGCGCGTCGACTACTCCGGTCGTTCGGTCATCGTCGTCGGCCCCGAGCTGAAGCTGCACCAGTGCGGTCTCCCCAAGAAGATGGCGCTCGAGCTCTTCAAGCCCTTCATCTATCACCGCCTCGAGCAGACCGGCCACTGCACCACCATCAAGCAAGCCAAAGAGATGGTCGAGATGCAGGAGCCCATCGTCTGGGACATCCTCGAAGAGGTCATCAAGGATCACCCGGTCCTTCTGAACCGTGCCCCGACGCTTCACCGTCTCGGCATCCAGGCCTTCGAGCCCGTACTCGTTGAAGGTAAGGCGATCAAGATCCATCCGCTCGTCTGCACCGCCTTCAACGCGGACTTCGACGGCGACCAGATGGCCGTTCACATCCCGCTCTCGCCTGAGGCCCAGATCGAAGCCAGCGTCCTCATGCTCGCTTCGCACAACATCCTCTCGCCCGCCAGCGGTCAGCCCATCACGGTGCCGACGCAGGACCTCGTCCTCGGCCTCTACTACCTCACCAAGTCGAAGGTCAATGCCATCGGCGAGGGCCGCGTCTTCGCGAACATCGAAGAGGTCTTCATGGCCCTCGAAGCCAAGCAGGTCGAGACTCTCACCCCGATCCGTCTGCGCTACACCGGCCCTGTCCTCGACATGACCACCGCGTACGACGATCAGGACCTCACCCACACCGAGCCGGTCGAGTTCAACCGTCAGTACATCAACACCACCGTCGGCCGCGCCATCCTCAACGATGCGCTCCCCGAAGGCATGCCCTACGTCAACGGCCTGCTCAAGAAGAAGGGCATCGGCCAGCTCATCAACTACTGCTACCTGAACCTCGGTCTCGAAGTCACCGTCAAGACCCTCGATCGCGTCAAGGATCTCGGATTCACCTATGCCACCCGCTCCGGCCTCTCGGTCGGACTCGACGACATGGTCATCCCGGACTCCAAGTACAGCCTCGTGGGCGATGCCGAAAAGACCGTGCTCTCCATGCAGCAGCAGTACCTCGACGGAGCCATCACCAACGGTGAGCGCTCCAACAAGGTCATCCAGATGTGGTCCGGCGTCACCGAGCGCGTCGCCGACGAGATGTTCAACAACATGAAGCGTGCCGACAAGGAAGGAGCCATGAACCCGATCTACATCATGGCCGACTCCGGCGCTCGCGGATCCAAACAGCAGATCCGTCAACTCTCCGGCATGCGTGGTCTCATGGCCAAGCCCTCGGGCGAAATCATCGAGACCCCCATCACGGCGAACTTCCGTGAAGGCCTCACCGTGTTGCAGTACTTCATCTCGACGCACGGCGCACGTAAGGGCCTCGCCGACACCGCACTCAAGACCGCCGACTCGGGTTACCTCACCCGGCGTCTGGTCGACGTTGCGCAGGATGTCATCATCTCGCACAACGACTGCGGCACCGTCGAAGGCATCTACGTCACCCCGATCATCGAAGCCGGCGAGACCATCGAGCCCCTTCGCGACCGCATCATCGGCCGCGTCTCGCTCGAGAAGCTCAAGGACTTCGAGGGCAAGACCATCGTCGACATCAACCAGGAGATCGACGAAGACCTCGCCAACGCCGTTCAGGCTGCAGGTATCGAGCGCGTCAAGATCCGCTCGGTTCTCACCTGCGAGTCCAAGCGCGGCGTCTGCATCCTCTGCTACGGCCGTAACCTCGGCTCCGGCAAGATGGTCGAGATGGGCGAAGCCGTCGGTGTCATCGCGGCGCAGTCCATCGGCGAGCCCGGCACCCAGCTCACCATGCGTACCTTCCACATCGGCGGAACGGCATCGCGCGTATCCGACGCTTCGCACCTCGAAGCCAAGAACGCCGGCACCGTGCGCTTCATCAACCTCGTCACCGTTCGCTCCAAGGACGGCGGCCTGGTCGCGATGAACCGCAACGGCTCCATCGCCATCGTCGACGACAAGGGCCGCGAAAAAGAGCGTTACGCCATCGTCTACGGCGCCAAGCTCAAGGTCGAAGAGGGAACCAAGGTCACACAGGGCAGCCGCCTCGGCGAGTGGGACCCCTACACCTTCTCTCTCCTCACCGAGATCTCCGGCACCGTCCAGTTCAAGGACCTCCAGGAAGGCGTCACCCTCAACGAAGAAGTCGACGAAGTCACCGGCCTCAGCCGCCTCGTCGTCGCCGACTCCTCCGACGAGAAGCGCCAGCCCGCCATCATCATCAAGTCCGCTCAGGGCAACAAGCGTTACCTCATGCCCTCACGCGCTCACTTGATGGTCGCTGACGGCGACGAGATCTTCCCCGGCGACATCCTTGCCAAGATCCCACGCGAAACCACCCGCACCAAGGACATCACCGGCGGTCTCCCGCGCGTCGTCGAACTCTTCGAGGCCCGCAAGCCCCGCGACCCGGCGATCATCTCCAAGATCGACGGTATCGTTCGCTTCGGCGAAGTCTCCAAGGGCCAGCGCAAGGTCTACGTCACTGCGGACAACGGTCAGGAAGAGGAGTACAGCGTTCCCCGCGGTACTTACGTCAACGTGCAGGAAGGCGAACGCCTCCGTGCCGGTGACGCTCTGATCGACGGTCCCCGCAACCCGCACGACATTCTGGAAGTTCTCGGCGAGCGCGCTCTCCAGCAGTACCTCGTCAACGAAATCCAGGAAGTCTACCGGCTCCAGGGCGTCACCATCTCCGACAAGCACATCGAAACCATCGTTCGTCAGATGCTTCGCTGGGTCAAGATCGAAGAGGTTGGCGACACCACCTTCCTCGTCGATCAGCAGACCGACCGCTTCCGCTTTAACGCCGAGAACCAGCGCGTGTTGATGTCCGGCGGCAAGCCTGCCATCGGCCGTTCGCTCCTCCTCGGCATCACCAAGGCGTCGCTCTCGACCGACAGCTTCATCTCGGCCGCCAGCTTCCAGGAGACCACCCGCGTACTCACGGAAGCCAGCATCAACGGCTCCATCGACACGCTCCGTGGCCTCAAGGAGAACGTCATCGTAGGCCGCCTCATCCCCGCCGGCACCGGCATGGAGTACTACCGCAACGTCCAGCTCTCCCCAGAGCTGGAAGAAGCGGCAGCCCAGGTCCAGCAGGAAGTGACCGCAGCCATCGAAGCCGAAGAGCGCGAACTAGAACAGATGCGCATGGAAGGCGAACAAGAAGAACTAGCCGCCGAGTGACCTTCGCGGTCGGCGAAAAGCGCTTCGCGCAAAAACAAACAACGGCAGGGCTTCGGCTCTGCCGTTGTTTTTGTTTCAGCAACGCTTTCGTCAGTAATCTCGGTAGTCTCGTCATAGGTTCAATCTGCGAACAGCCGTTCACTGCGGACACTGTGACAAGGCCACGCATAGCCCAAAATGCCCTATTTAGGATGCAATTCCTAGTTTTCGATTGTGGCCCCACCAACTTGAGTGCTACAAGGTCACATGCAAAACATATCTGGTCACTTTACCTATAAACCCGGCCAGCCGAACCGTCGCATGTTTTTGGGCCAGATGAGCGCGACGCTGGCCACCGGAGCCTTGGCAGCACCCGTCATCGCGTCAGCGCAGTCTACTGCCCCGTCAGAAAACTCCGACTCCTCGAGAATGGTGCAGGCCGTTTCGAACGGCTTAGGCATCCCGAACCATGCACGGGTTCAAAAATCGTTTGAGGTCCGTCTCAAATGTGCGCTTGCACAGGCGCTCGTGCCGATTCCAGCACATCAAACCAACGGCGATCAGCAGCGTTATCCTGACGGTTCTGCCACGTACACCAAAGCTCTCCTGCAGGATTCGATCGGGTTGGTGAACCCAGCCGCCTATCAAACCTTCAAGACTGCCTTGGCGAGTGGCAAGCCATCCGACTTCGAGAACATCATGATCGGAGGAACTCGCACTCTGAACGGACCGCAGGGCGGTTTGGCCTTCACACTCCAGGGAACCGACTCGCATCAGTTCGGCAGTTCCCCCTCACCACACAACCAGGAGACCGAAGTCGTCGTTCCACCGCCTCCTGCATTCTCCAGTCCTGCCTGGGGTACAGAGCTCGCGGAGCTTTACTGGTGTTCGCTGTTGCGCGACACAGCATTCACCGACTACTCCACCAGTCCCATTGCCGCTGCAGCCTGTGCCGAGCTGACCAGGATGCCCAGCTATACCGGTCCTCGAACTCTCTCGGGTCAAGTCACTCCGCAACTGCTTTTCCGCGGCGGATATCCCGGCGAGACACTCGGTCCTTACATCTCGCAACTCATCATCGCGCCGTCCTCCTTCGGACCAATGCCGCTCAGCAACCAGTACATCACCTACCAGTCAGGCCTCGACTACATGCTCGATCCCGTCTCGTTTCAACAGGTCCAGAACGGAATCGATACTGGTCTGCGAAATCAGAAAGATCCCACCCTGCGATACCTCTACAACGGCCGCGCCCTATGTGCCTGGACCCACGTCGACATACTCTTTCAAGCCTACTTTGTCGCCTATCTTGTGATGAACACCCTCGGCGTACCGCTCAACCCGGGCAATCCCTACACAACCTCCCGTACCCAGAACGGCTTTGACACTCTCGGCCAACCCGACATCTCCGCAACCATCGGCGAAGTCGCAGCCCGCGTTCTCGACACCGTCTGGTATCAGAAGTGGTTCGTTCACCTGCGTCCGCGGCCCGAGTCCAGCGGCGGCATCGCCTACCTCACCAAGACCAACCAGCTAGGCTCTCTCCAGGCCCGCCTCAACAACAACTTCCTCAATTCGCAGGCCCTCAAAGCCAGCTACGACGCCAACAACAGCTGGTTCCTCTCGCAGCCTTTCCCCGAGGGATCGCCCACGCACCCCGCCTATCCCACCGGCCACGGCATTGTCGCCGGAGCCTGCATCACCATTCTCAAATTTTTCTATGACGGAAACTTCGTCATCCCCAACCCGCTTGTGCCAACACCCGATGGTCTTTCGCTCAACCCCTACACCGACCCCGATGCAGGCAATCTCACCATCAACGGAGAGTTGAACAAGCTAGCCCACAACATCTCCTTCGGCCACGGTATTCTCGCCGGCATTCACTGGCGCAGCGACACAGATTCCTCGATCCTCCTCGGCGAGGCATTTGCTCTCAGCTTCCTGCAGGACAAGGTTCGCGTCTACAACGAAAAGCTCACAGTGCACCTAACCAAGATCGACGGATCCATCGCAACCATCTCCAATCAGTAAACAATCCGAGTCCCATCTTCGGCGCGCCTTTGCGCCTTAAGGTGGGGCGGGTGGCCCATACCTAGAAACGCAACGTCCAGCTCTCCCCAGAGCTCGAAGAAGCGGTAGCCCAGGTCCAGCAGGAAGTGACCGCAGCCATCGAAGCCGAAGAGCGTGAACTCGAACAGATGCGCATGGAAGGAGAACAAGAAGAACTTGCCGCCGAGTAGTACTTCGTACCGTTCTCGACGCTTCGCGTGAAACCTTGAACTGCAGCAACAAAAGGGCGGGCTCCGAAAGAGTCCGCCCTTTTGTTTATCCCAACTGTTTTTTTGCGATAGGTGATATTTGAAGAGCGAGATAATCCAACAATGTATCGAGCGTTTTTCGTTCAGCTTTTTTGGATTTAAGAAATTCATCTCGACACTCTTCGTAACTCAGCTTCGCCTCAAGCTTCCAATTCGATTTGTCGAGAGCGGAATCCAGAGACTTCGCTCTCGCAATCAATTCCAGTCCCGAAGCCCATGAAAACTGGTTAGTGTCGTGTCTCACCTCATGGACATGCATATTTCTTATAGCATTTGGTCCCTCGAAGGAAGCGCGAATGGTTGCTTCCGCAGCTTTGAGTTTGAGCCACGAGGGTGATCCTACCTTCTCTTCTTTTTTGTGAAAGCGAATAAAACGCAATAGGCGTTCTCGCACGATGAAGACTTGCTGCAAGTATGCTTCGGAAAAAAATCTAAGGCTTTCCATTGGTAGTATGCGCGGCGCGTTCGGTTTTCTTCTCGCGAGGACAAGTATAAGGTTCAGGCTATCAATGGCGCCTGTCACTTGCGTGTAGCTATGAAATGCGTCGACATACCTGCGCTCGTCGACATTCATTTTTTCCCTAAGTCCTTCCAACGGTGCGCCTCCCGGCTTGTAATAACGCTTGAGAACTTCTTGCATCTTTGGCATGTAAAGCAGGCGCAATGTGTTCCAAGGGGCGTCAGCGGGAGTTTCGCTTGTATTTTCTCTCGAAGCCATATTCACCAATTATTCCCTCATGCCTGCGATCAGGCCAAGAAAGTGGGTGGCGGGTGGCCCATACATAAAGGCTTCCTATGCATGGGTACCCCATTTATGGGGTTCATCGCATGAGTGGGCATTCGCTCCCCGCACGAACCGCTTTTCTTTCGGTTCGATACGATCAATATTTGAAATAGACATCCGTCAGTTTATGGCATTGCTACCGTCCTGCAGTGCCAATCGATCCACAACTGCCATCCTTGGCGGTCGAGTCGTTATGACGTCAATTACATGATTTAGACACGGAATCTGATGGTGTTCTAGCGGTCCGGGCCCGGGATGTTCATCGCCTGCGTATGTTGTCTTCCGCGTCATCTCTAGCAGATAGGACCAGCTATAAATCCTGAATAAATTCCCGGTAAAAAGCTCTGGCGGCTCAGGGTATTTGCTGTAGCTTTCGTTGGACACCGTATAGGAGATGTACTCTTCATAAACAATCTCGAAAAGCCGCGACGATGAGTCCGACTCGATAGGCTGCGCATCTTCGAACAAGGCTGCGATACTACCCGGAGCAGCATCTCCAGGCACCAGTCGTGGCGCTTGCAATCCAGCCTCTTCCACTAAAAAACGGATACTATTGTCGCGAGGCTCGTGAAGCCCTCGCATGTACAGGTATCTGCATTCGTCTATCTGTTTTGCGACATCTCTCCAATGTTCATCGCTCATATTCCTACTGGTATATCACTAGGACCGGTGGCCGACATCTAAGATCAAATAATCTGGGTGCCACATCGTCGGCGCGTCTTTTGCGCCTAAGGTGGGCATTCGCCCTCCGTGCGAACCGTTCTGCATCCCCTATGATGAAACGGGAGAAGGAAGACACAATGATCCTTCGAGACAAATCGAATGGTTATGATGATCTGGCCGAGGTCTTTATGCGGATGCGGAACACCCGCATCGGACCTTCGACAGTCCTGGAATGGAGTCAAACATTAGTTCCGCATGGCTCAATTCTGGAGCTTGGATGCGGGAACGGAGTGATCTCGCAGGTCCTGATCGAGGCAGGTTTTTCCCTGTACGGAATCGATGCGTCCCCGAAGATGGTTCGTGCATTCCGAGAACAGTTCCCCGATGCGCAGGCAGAGTGTGCCGCAGCGGAAGACTCCAACTTTTTCGATCGTACATTCGACGGAATCGTTGCGTGGGGTTTGATGTTCTTGCTGCAGGACGATGTGCAGAGGCTTGTAATCGCCAAAGCTGCAAAAGCATTAGAGCCAGGCGGCCAACTCCTGTTCACCTCACCCAGGGACGCCATTACCTGGCAAGACTCGATAACTGGACGAGAGTCGCGCTCCCTGGGCGCGAAGACATACCGGCAGCTCTTGGAGGCTCAGGGCCTTATCGTAACTGAGGACCGCTTAGACGAAGGCGACAATTACTACTACACGGCTTCAAAGCCTAAAGCTGTTCTTTGAGAAGGAGAACCATGCTCGACCATATTATCCTGACTGTCAGCGATGTCGAACGTTCACTAGCGTTCTATGAGGCGGCGCTGAAGCCACTTAACATCAAATTCTTCATGCCGTACAAAGGCGAAGACGGTCATCCCGACCTGTGGGGATTCGGTGATGGAAAACGGGCGTTCTTTTGGATAAAGCAGGGGAAACCTGATCCAGCGGCCATTCACTGGGGCTTTATGGCCGATGATGAGGATAAGGTCGATGAATTCTACAAGGCCGCAATCTCAGCTGGCGCCCGAGACAATATCTCACCCCGCGCACGACTGGAATACTACCCGGGATACTATGCCGCTGATGTATTCGACCCTGACGGCTATTCGTTCGAGGTCGTCCATAAAAGCTAATGATGGAACAGGCAGACCGTCATCTCTGGTTCTCAGCCAGGATCGCTCTTCGGCCATAGTAGCTGATCAGATAGAACGCAACTCCGAAAGAGATAATGTCCTTGAAGAGAAACAGGCCGAGATTGTTCATGTAATGGATGCCGTGAACCACGACGGTGTCATCCGGAGTCGTGATCAACATGGTGCTTGTGGTGAAGAACATGCCGACTAGAATGATCCCGCCCACAATGCCTGCTTTAGGCTTGAAGTAGCCAATGATCAGCAGGATTGCCGCTGTCCATTCAGTGGCCCCGATCATATCCCCCAGAATATATGGTCCAAAGGCCCTGAATTGCCAACTGGTAAGTGGGCTGTTACTGACGAGTGGGATGATGCCCTCTGCTCCGGGCGCTGTCATTTTGAATTTGCCTGCCCACAGCAACATTACGATCATTCCAATGCTGCAAACAAGGAAAGCAATATTTCGATCTGCGACAACAGCTGCGATCTTCGTTAGAACACTCTTCGCCTGCAGTCCGTTACCGGTATTCGCGTAAGATCCGCGCGCCCCGCCGCCCGACGCCCCAGCGGATGTGGTTTCAATCATAAAAGGACTCCTTCATGTCTTGATCTGCTTTCATTCGTTAGATGTTGAAAGCCGGCAGGTGGCCCATATCTTGGGCACCCAATCTTCGGCGCGTCTTCGCGCCTGCCACCGTCGCCCCAGCGCAGCTTCACCGCTCAGAAGAAGCCCCCCAAACGGGACAAGCCGCTTACCCAACCCTGACCCGTTTTCCCAAAACGGGAAAGCCCAAAAATAAATCCAAAAAAGTGGCGTGTTTTTCCCGAGCAAATAAATGGCGTTTTCTCACCACCTTTCACCAGCATTCCACCACAAATTAACCATCAAAAAACCATCATCTACCACCGTTTTTTCGCAAAAACCCCTGCAAAAGCACCGTCTCACCACCCCAGAAATAAATTACAGACGGCCCAGATCTTCTACAAAGCTGTGTGCTCGTCCTTGTGGCTCATCCACTCTAGGTATCGTTCATTGCGGCAGCTCTTTGCCCGACTGCTCCGCCACCATGTACGCAGCGTACCAGTCCGGCCAGTTCGGATCTGCCGCGCCTATACGCTTCTCGTGCTCACCGTGCGCGGCCGCGGCGCGCCGCATCGCCTGCGACAGGTCGCTCGCCGACGTGTACGTCGTGTCGCCGGCCACACGCCCAGGAAGCCGCGCCGTAATCTCCTGGAATAGCCAGCCGTTGCCGTCCGGGTCACTGAACGAGGCGAACGAGCGGTAGCTGCGATGCTCGGGATCCAGACCGTTGACCCTCTTCCGCCCGAACAGGTAAGGCTCGTCCGGCCCAGCGTACACGCCGCCGGCGTTGTGGAAGACCTCGCCGATCTTGACGCCGATACCGAGCAGCTCGGCGCGGGCGGCCGCAATGTCGGAGACGATCAGATACATGCCCTGGGCGGAGCCGGGTGCCGCCCCGGTGACGTTCTTCCCGAAGATGACCGAGCACCCGGAGCCCGGCGGCGTGAACTGGATCACGCGGAAGTCGCTACCGTTGTCGTAGTCTGCGTCGAGCCGCCACCCGAGCCTCCCATAGAACTCCTTGGCACGATCGACGTCAGACACAGGT
The DNA here is from genome assembly GCA_000381605.1 of Acidobacteriaceae bacterium KBS 89. Classification (GTDB taxonomy): domain Bacteria; phylum Acidobacteriota; class Terriglobia; order Terriglobales; family Acidobacteriaceae; genus Edaphobacter. Next base: position 317,894 of record KB906759.1, on the reverse strand, counting down.
ACCACTAAAATCTCCAGCTTCATATCCATGACCACTGCTCCTTCTCTCTTAGTGACAGTCTCCGACCCTCGCGTTTCAAAAGCATCGAGCGGATTGCGCCGACGTCACATCGTCAGCACAACCCGAAACTCCGCCTTCCCGCTCATCATCCGCGCGTAAGCCTCCGCTGCTTTTTCCAGAGGATACGTCTCAGTCATGGGCCGCACACCTGTCAGTTCGGCGAAGCGCAGTGTGTCCTCGGAGTCTGTTGGTGTTCCCGAGGCCCAGCCCTGAATCGTGTGGCTCCCAAAGATAAGCTGTGCCGGTGTCACCTCAATTGGATCAAAGGACGCACCGACCACCACGAGCTTGCCGTTTGGCCCTAGACCGTCGATCAACTCGGACATCGCCTTTGAGCTCGGCGCGGTCGCCAGAATCACCCGTGCCCCACCCAGTTTTTGCAGTTCTTTCGCAGCGTTCGTCGCTTCGCTATCGATGTACACGCTTGCTCCGAGCTTCTTCGCCAGCGTCGCGTTCTCCGGCCCTCGTCCGATCGCCGCAACCTTATAACCAAACTTACTGGCGAATTGGATTCCAAGGTGACCAAGACCGCCGATACCCTGCACCGCAACCAGGTCGCTGGGGAGCGCACCACTATGACGCAGCGCGTTGAAAGTAGTAATTCCGGCGCAGAGCAGCGGTGCCGCTTCAACATCCCCTAGACTGTCCGGTATCGCCACCAGTGCTTCCACCGGAGCCACCATGTATTCCTGGTATCCGCCGTCATAGCTGATCCCCGGAATTTGCATATTCTCGCAATTGATAAAATCTCCGCGCCGGCATGAGAGACACGTATTGTCATGGCCGCCATGCCAGCCAACGCCAACGCGCTGTCCTTTCTTCCACTCCGAAACACCGGCACCCACTTCATCGATAACGCCAGCTACTTCATGTCCGGGAACCCGCGGATACTGAATGCCGGGCAACCCTCCTTCTTTGGTGAGTACGTCACTATGGCACACACCACAGGCCTTCACCTTGATCCGCACCTGTCCCGTGCCCGGCTCAGGAATCTCGCGCTCCACAATCTTGAAATCTGCCCTGGGACTGGGAACTTGCGCTACCTTCATGGTTCCTATTGCGACTGCTGTCGTTGCCATAAATTCCTCCTGTTGGAAACATAGTTGGCGAGGCACCGACAACGGCTCGCCCCGCAGTTTGCGCTTAGCGTGAATAGGCCGTGGCGTCTTATCAGGCGCTGGCATTTATTTTTGTGGGGCCCAGGGGAGTTCGTTCAGTCTGAAATGGAGAGATGGTGCTCCCCGCTAGTTAGCGAGTATACCGCCGTTTCCGGCGGGCCCAGTAATTAGCACCACGATCAGTGCAGTGGAGCCTTGGCTGAAGCGGCAGCCGCCGAACACCGACAGACCCCGCCACCGCAGTTCCAGCACAGGTTTTGCGCCGACACAATCTATCTCTACTGCAGCAATCTAAACCCCTACTCCTAGTGGTAGTCGAATCTCAGTCCTAAGGCCGAGTCGCAGGCCACAAAGTTTCGACCCTATAAAAGAAACAACGGCAGAGCGGAAGCTTGCCGTTGTCCTGTATCGAGTAAAAGTTAAACTCTAGTTAAACCTTGCAAACAAATCAGTTCGAAGGCGAGAAGACCACATACATATTTGCAGTTCCTATGTTCGAACCTGCCTGCACAACCTGACCGCCAAACAAAGTGTTAAGCGCCGTTGCCGTGGCGGGAGCTAGTGTAAGCGCGAGGCCATTCACCTGTAATACACCAGACTGAAGTTGGAACGGAAGCGAAGTACCTGGCGGGGGTTGGACGTTGAAGAGCGCCATGCGACCGACGAAGTGATCGTTGACAATAAACGCTGCCGTGATCACCGGACCTGTCGGGTTGCTGGTGTCCAGTGTAAAGTTCTGGATGCGAACGGGAGTTCCGGCTGCGTTGATAGCCAATCCGCCCGAGTGTTCGATCTCACCGGCTGAGGTCGTGAGGTCGAGTGCGCCTGCGACTGCCCGGAAGGTAAAGGAGTTGTTTTGCAACGGATTGTTGTGAAGATCCGTGATTACAGCGCCAAGGCCTTGTATGGAATTAACGAAGCTGGAGCTGAGTTGCACGGTAGTGCGACCGAAGTCGACCGATGGAGTCTGCGATGGAGTCTGTGCATGCACAAAAGGCGTGCAGGCCAAAGCAAGGAGGAGGAAGGCTTTGCTCAGGGAACGTTTCATTGTTGTTTACCTCGGGGAGAACAAGAATCGCTCATGCGGTTGAAGTCCGAACGATTGCAGGGGAGACTCAACGTGCGGGCCCGTTCTCGATTCGGCCAAGGATTGGCGTGGGCAAACGTTAATGCTTACAGAGGAGGGGGTGGGACTCCCTCTGTTGGGGCAGTTATATATTGCTTTAGTTTGAGCCGATATACCACCTCCGGGTGACGTTTTTCCAGAAATATTAAGCATGTTTGGATCACAGATTGCCTGCACGACACTACGCCGTGTGCGCCACCCACTCGTCAGCAACTCCGTGCGCAACCCCCAATGGATTGGGAGTCATATCCACGAGCATGACCAGCTTTCGTCATGCGCCTCGACCGCGATGATCTAAACCTCACATCAATTCGCGGAAGGCCGTTCCGCCTTATCGACGACAAGTGCCGCGATCGGTCCCTTCGTTGCCTCTAGTCTCAGCCCAAGCTGTTGTTGGATGGTCGAAAAAAGCGGCAGGCTTGGAGCGTCAGCAGAAGCCACGGGCACCTCTCCGCCGAACTGGGTCTCATCGGGTGCCCACTCCAGATCAAAATCATATCTTCCCGTAAGACCAGTCTTGTCGACCACAGGTCGATCGAGGATGGCCCGCTGCATCAAACGCGCCAGGTCACTCATTGTTGCGTTGCGAGCCGGCATCACAATGCGTTGCGGATAGACGGTACTGATAAGCTGCGGAGGTTCGTCCGCAGGGGACCCACTCTCCTTGAGCTTCGGCCCGTTCTTCGCAATCTCCAACTCGTAAATCGAAAACACCTTTTGTTCTCGATGAAACGTAAGCTTAAATCTGTCAGTTAGAAGGTTACGAAGCATCGACATCTGCTCATCATGCGTGGGCCGTACCTCGCCGGGCGTCACCGCAACAATGTCGTAGTGGTCCGATTCGATCCAACCTGGCCCACCCGAGATCGTCCTCGGATTAAGATCGTAAGCCGCCGCGATAAGCAGCTTCAAAGTGTATGCCTTCTCCACAAATCGATTATTACCCTGCATGACGATATATCGTCCGGCCTTGGCATCAGGATCCACCGGCTTGATCGTAGCGACTTCGAACGCATCAAACTTGGGGCGTGGTGCAACGGTCTGCGCCAACATCCCCGAAACTGAAATGCCAAGAATCGCAAACGCAATCTGCCGGACCATAGCGAAAGACCCTCTACACGAAATGCTGTATCCCGTTCCCCAAAACTACTTGCCTATCGCGGTTTCGATCGCGGGAGTCGACTTTAGCTCACGCGCACGCTGTTCCACCGCACGCATCACACGAAGAATATTGCCACCATAAATCTTCTTAATGTCGGCGGCTGAGTAACCCTTCTCAAGCAACGCACGCGTGAGGGCAGGGAACTTGTCGTACGAGCTAAGCTCAACCGGCACGCATCCTACGCCATCGAAGTCCGTGCCGATACCGACATGATCAATTCCTCCAACCTTGACCGCGTGGTCGATCTGGGCAACAACATCTGCCAGCGTGGCCGGTGGCAGCTTGGCCGTGGACTCCTCCTGCAGCTTCTCGATAGCAGCCGAGCGGGCAGCCGGGTCCTCGATCTTCATCGCCTCCATGTAGCGTGGCCGCAGCTCGGCCATCAGCGGCTTGGAGGCATCGGAGTAGCGCTGCGAAAGATACGCGCAATCAAAGTTTATCTGCATCGTGCCGCCCTTCGCGGCGAGCGCGCGGATCATGTCGTCCGTCATGTTGCGCGTATGGTCCGAGACGGCGCGGCAGCTCGAGTGCGACGCGATGATTGGAGCGGTCGAAACTTCGAGCGCGTCGTAGAACGTCTTGTCTGCCGTGTGCGAGATGTCGACCATCATCCCCAGCCGGTTCATCTCGCGTACAACGTCCTTGCCGAACGGCGTCAGCCCGTCGTGGTGCTTCACCTTCGTATCTTCAAAGTCGCCCTGCGCATCGGCCCAGTTATTCGTATTGAAGTGGGTCAATGTCATGTAGCGCACACCGAGCGCATAGTAGTCGCGCAGCAGCCGCAGAGAGTCCTCGATCGCGTGACCGCCCTCAATGCCCATCAGCGCTGCAATCTTATGTCCGTTGTGTGCCGCAACGATCTCGTCTGCGGTCGTTGCAAAGACAAAATCGTTTGGATGCGCAGCGATAATGTCCGTACGCGTCGTATCAATCATCTGCAGCGTGCGATTTGCAGCGTGGTTGCCATTGACATACTCCGCCCCGACGAAGACCGCGAAAAACTCGGCGCCAAGGAAGCCCTTCATGCGTGCCAGATCAGTCTGGCCGCCCTTGTTCGGTGTGGCGATGTTGTATCCGGTGACGGTCTTCGATGTGACGTCATTGTGTGTATCGATCAGGATGGCGTCACGTGTAATAGCGGCGACCTGTGCGTCAGTAACGGGCTTGGTGCGGGGCGTCTGGGCCACGGCCGGAAGGACAGCAGAGGCAAAAAGGGAGACGACGGCGAGCGAGCGGTATCGGCGCAAGTAGGTTCCTTTCAAAAGTAGGCTTTTCTGAATAATACGGGCGGATCGGTCCGTTTTCGCAAAAAACGATAGAGCAAAAAATAAATCTAGAAATGTGTTGGATTGTTTTGCGGCGATGATGTCATTTTTTTTGTCCATCTATCTGCCAGCATTCGTCCAGAACGTGGCGATCAAAAACCAGAATCTGCCGGGCACGCTTTCGCAAACCATACAAAGGCACACATCTACAACGACAAAGAATTGTCCTTTCTCGCTTATCGAAGCCGGCTCACGAAGTGTCAAGACGTTTGTCACAAGTCTGTCACGACAGCTTTCCCCACGAATCGTTGGGCACCGGGGCAACATCTTAACCTTGGGATGAATAATCCCTGAAGGAGTAATTGAAATATGAAAATCTACTGCAAAACACTCGCACTAACGGCCGTCATTTCCGCTCTATCTATGCCGGTCCTGGCACAAAGCGCGAGTGAAGCGGGCTCACCAGGCATGCGGGCGTCTACGGATTCAACCGCAGCAAGTGAAGCAGCGCAGATGGTAGCCGCAATTGCGACATTGCGGCATACTCTGGACGCAGACAAAGATCATCTGGACTCCACATTCGAGGCTGAACTCGATCACAAGATCACCCTTTCGGATGGCACCGTTCTGCCCTCTCACGCAGTGTTGATCGGAAAAATCACTCGTGATGATATGCATGCGGCGGGAACGTCGGAGTTCGCCCTTCGCTTGGATCAGGCCCGATTGAAGGATGGCAAAACAGTGCCAATCAAGGCGACCATTGTCGATATAGCACGCCCTAGCTCCAACACTGATGAAAATCCCGAATCAAACAATTGGACAAGTGAGACCCTCACAGTCAAACAGCTCAATGTCGTCTCGGGTGTGGATCTTCATAGCGAAATAGCCAGCAATGACTCTGCCGTTTTTGTTTCGACCAAAAAGCATGACGTGAAGGTGCCCGCTGGTAGCGAGTTCAAACTCGCGATTGGTCCGGCAAGCAACACGTCGACGTCTACAAATTAGACGCCGACTCGCCCTCCCACCCAACTCATCGCCCCTCTGCCGCGGACTCTCTTATCTGCTGATCCGACCCCATTCTTCGTCTTCCTGCGAAGGATGGGGTCGCAGCAAGTTTTAAATGTGGTGCAGGAGTGACCGATACTTCATTCCGCCAGGACAGAAGCCTATTCGCGCGATAGCCCAAAGGCCACCGGCCCGTTTCTGGACGCAGGACACCCGGCCCTGGAAACCCCACATCGAGAAGAGGACCGCCGCCATGCGACGGTTCCAAGCAAAAACCACCGTCCAGGACTAACCCGCATCTAAGCGCACATGGAATCGCCGATTCTACCGCCGGACAAGAGAACGAGCTTTGCCGGGCCAACCATGGTCTTCGTTATCGTTGGCATTATCGTTGCGACTTTCGTACTGTTTTTGATTCTCCATTCCTGAGCGAAGCACCGCAGCTTCGCGCAAAACGGCGACCCTGCGGCGGTCCTTCGTCATAGCCAACAAAAAAGGGCGGACTCGAAAGAGTCCGCCCTTTGCTATTCCCAAAATAATTTTCAGGGAGGGCACTTGAAATGGTAAATGCTCTAGGGAAGCGAACTGCGCAGAACGACATGCAGGTTCAACGGAACGGCGGTAGGCTGACCATCCAAAGTGCCTGGCTTGAAGCGATACTGGCCAACTGCAGCCAGAATATTATGATCCATGTGCGGACCAAGCGAACCGACGATCTTCAGGTCTGACGGCTTGCCATTTGCGTCGACGGTCATCTCGACTACAGTTTGTCTCTCGGTGCTGAAGCCCCGCGGTGTCGCCTCTGAGTCCGATTCGATCTGAACGGTGCTGATTAATTTTGGACCGACCACTCCAGTCGAGATTCGAACAGGGGCGGTGCCGTGGTCTGCCTCAGAAGCGTTGAACTCCTTAGGCTGGACGAGTTTGGATTGCAGGGTGGTTGAGGTGCCGGAAGACTGGGTTTGTGCAGGCGAATTTGCCTGGGCGTGAAGCAGCATCGGGGTCAGGGCGAGGGTGGCCACAATTACGCTACGCATAGAATCTAATCTCCAGGGCAGGAGTGCCCATCACCACAATAATCCGAACGGTATACGATTGTCAATGAAATTGTTTCCCAAAACCTCTATGGATGTCTTTTCAATGGTTTACTGAAGCGATCCAGAGGTCAAATAGTCAAAATCATCAACATCTCCAAAATTCGCCCCCAAGCCGTACGACGGAGGATACTCTGGATTCCATGATTTACGTGCTCTGCCTCCTGCTCGCTTTGCCCTTCTGGCACAACAAAGCACCCGCCGTCTTTCGCGTAAAATTCGAGACCTCCGTCGGCAGCTTCATCGTTGAAGCCCACCGCGACTGGTCCCCCCACGGAGCAGATCGTTTCTACGATCTCGTCCGAACGAGGTACTACGACGACTCACGTTTCTTCCGCGTCGTTCCCGGCCGCTGGGCGCAGTTCGGCATCAATGGCGACCCCACGATCGCCCTGCAGCAGCGTCACGTCACGATCCCGGACGATACGCTCAAACAGCACAACACGCTCGGCTACGTCGCCTTCTCCAACACCGGCCCCAACACGCGCTCCACGCAGGTTTACATCAACCTCGGCGACAACACCGCCCGCAACGATGTCGAAGCCGGTTTCGCCCCATTCGGCCGCGTAGTCGAGGGGATGGACGTCGTCGAAAGACTTTACGGTGGCTATGGCGAACACTCTGGTGGCGGCATGCGCGCAGGACATCAGGATCAGATGTTCGAAGGCGGCAACGCCTATCTCGATCGCGAATATCCCAAACTCGACAAGTTGATCCGTGCCACGATCACCGTGAAATCGAATTAGCTGATACAACCGCCACAGCGATTATTGCTAACATCGAACTCACCATGAAAATCCTCATCATCGACATTGGCGGTACCAACATCAAAGTCGCTTCGAGCGACAAACTCGTTCCCATTAAAATTCCGTCCGGTCCCACCATGACCGCCGAGCAGATGACGAAAGATGTCCTCGCTGCCACCAAGGACTGGGATTACGACCGTATCTCCATCGGCTACCCAGGCCCGGTCGTCCACGATCATCCTCTTGCCGAGCCCCATAACCTCGCCGTCGGATGGATCGACTTTCCCTATAAGAAGGCCTTCGGCAAGCCTCTTCGGTTCATCAACGACGCTGCCATGCAGGCCCTCGGCGGCTATAAGAGTGGTCGTATGCTCTTCCTCGGCATTGGCACCGGCCTTGGCTCTGCCATGATCTTCGATGGCGTGGTCATCCCCCTCGAACTCGCCCATCTCCCTTACAGAAAGGGACGCACCTACGAAGACTACGTCGGCCTCAGAGGCCTCGAACGTCGCGGCGCTGAACGCTGGAGAAAATCCGTCCTCGATGTCATCGAACGCCTCCGGGCGGCGTTGGTCTGCGAATCCGTTCTACTGGGCGGCGGCAATGCCAAGCTGATGGAGAATCTCCCCAGCCACGTCACACTCGGAACCAACAGTAACGCAATCGAAGGCGGCATCAAGCTCTGGCAGGATATGCACGATTCTGCAACTGCAACCAGCGAGGCCCCGGCGAAGTCCGCGAAGTCAATGAAGGTTGGGTAAGCGACCCATCGCAAGATCAGCTCAAGATCAACTGGTAGCGTCCAGTGCCGTGCTCTCTGAAATCTGAAACAATCCCCACAGGAGACTACATGGCAAACAAGTACGGCGAAGCTGCTCTCATAGCAGCTCGCATGGAGACCTACGGCAAGGCGCTAACCCCGGCGGCGCGCTGGGAGCAGGCAACGGCGAAGCTCTACCCCACTAGCCCATCGGCTCAACGTAAGGGCGGCCCTCGGTTCGCCTTCCTCAGCCTCTGCGAAGCGGGGTTGGTCAAGGGAATTCCTGCTGGCCAATACGCTCCATCGAACAAAAATAAGTCTTATGCACTCCGCGCCGTCGCTCTGCTCAACGCAGGCACACACAAGACGGTCGCTGCCCTCTGGGCGGAGGTCACCGATGGCGAAGCCATCGCCCACAACAGTCAGATGGACGTCGTCCTGGCCTTGTGGAAGAACGATCTCATCGTCCGCAAAGGCTAACCGCCTCACTCGCCCTTTAGCCGTTCCTTTCAATTCAGAGGGGCCGTTCTTCCGAGAAAAAAACTGCGCCACCCAATCGACTTCTTGCGTCAAGCCGCAGTAGGAGTATTCTTTCCCCATCAAGCCAGACATACCCGGCGACCCCGGGAAAATCCACACGGAGGAACAGCTATGCTGCATCTGCTTTGGACGGCCCTCATCGGTATCGTTGTTGGCGCAATCGCTAAGTTCATCATTCCAGGCAAAGAGCCGGGTGGCATCTTCATTACCATGCTCATTGGCATCGCCGGTTCTTTCCTGGGGACGTTCCTGGGTCGTGCAATTGGTCACTATGAACCGGATCAGTCGGCCGGCTTCCTGATGTCCCTCGTTGGCGCTCTCATTCTGCTTGGTATCTACCACCTGTTCAAGCGCATGCAGACGAAAGCATAACCAAGTAATAATAATTTTTCCCTCAACGGGGTCTCATGAGCAATAAGCATGAGGCCCTATCCATTTAACGACTAAGGGCAGCCCTACCTCACCCAGCCGCCCACCGGCTCCATCGAACGAAGAGGGATCTGACTGCTGTAGGCCCTGACGACCTCGCAAAACTCCTCCGGCGCTACAGGCCGTCCGATGAAGTTTCCCTGTGCCTCATCGCACTTTCGCCGCAACAGAAAACGCAGTTGCTCATCGGTCTCGACACCTTCCGCAACCACTTTAATATTCAGTCCATGAGACATCGCAATGATGGTGCGAACGACCGCGGCTGCGTTCGCATCGGTCCCCGCTTTTTTCACAAAGCTCTGGTCGATCTTCAACCGGTCGACCTGATACTGCAACAGATACGAGAAGCTGCAAAAACCCGTTCCGAAGTCGTCGATCGAGATGCGTACTCCAAGCTCCCGCATCTTCTGCAGCTTATCCAGAATGTCTTCGGAGTTGGACATCAGCATGTTCTCTGTAATCTCGATCTGGAGTCTCTCTGCGGGCAAGTCGCTCTTCGCCAGCGAGTTTTCGACGACATGCACCAGATTTTTCTGCTGAAACTGTCTCGGCGACAGGTTCACCGACACCGTCAGGTCCATACCCAACTCGTCCTGCAGCGCTTTGCCCTCGCAGCAAGCCGTCATAAAGGCCCATTCCCCTATCGGCACAATCAAACCTGTCTCTTCAGCCAACGGAATAAACTGTGCCGGCGAGATGCGTCCGAGCTTCGGATGGTTCCACCGCAACAGCGCCTCCATCCCCACCACCAATCCTGTGGTCAGCGATATCTGCGGTTGGTAGTGCACGCTGAGCTCTCGGTTGGCCAAAGCATGACGCAGTGCGTGTTCCATGGTCAGGCGCTCCGCCGTCTCCTGCAGCATGCTTTCGCTGAAGATCTGGTGTTGGTTCCTGCCGTTTTCCTTCGCCGCGTACATCGCCGAATCCGCTCGCTTCAGCAGGTGCTTCGCATCCGCAGCAAAGTCGGGATAGATGCAAACCCCTACGCTCGCCGTCAGCTGCACCAGATGTTCTTCAATCGAGATCTCCGGCGCCAGTCTCGCGACCAGATTGGCCGCGCATTGCTCTACGTCTGCGACAGTGGTTATGTCCGGCATGACGACGACAAACTCATCTCCGCCCACGCGTGCCACAACGTCCGTACTGCGCACGGAACGGCTCAGTCTCCTCGCAGCCTCGATTAGAAGCTGGTCACCCGCCGCATGTCCTAGCGAGTCGTTGAGTCTCTTGAAGTGATCCAGATCGATGACGAACACCGCTACCTTCGTCCCGTAGCGCCTTGCCAACTCTACCGCCTGCACCGTCTTGTCCTGCAACAGTGCGCGTCCGGCAAGCCCGGTCAATTGATCGTGCGTCGCCAGATGGGTCACATAGTCCAGCATCTGTCTGCGTTCGGTGATGTCGAACGCGATGCTGACAAATCCACTGACCTCTCCCGTGTCTGTGGTCACCGCTCGCATGGCCAGATTGATCGGCGTGCGTGCCCCGTCCCGCCGCACCAGCGTCCACTCCTGCTCCTCCATCTCGCCCACGGCCACCCCTGCCGTCAGCACCGGAAACCCGAATTTCTCCAGCGTGGCATCAGGATCGATGCTGAGTGCCTTTCCCAGTAGCTCGCGCTCATCGTGCAGCATCGTCAGGGGAGCCTTCCCAACCAACTCCTCCCGGGTATAGCCCGTCAGCTTCTCCGCGGCCACATTCATTGCAGTGATTAGCCCATTGGTATTGGTTGCGACGATGCTGAAGGGAGCATTCTGAAAGACGGAATCCGTAAACTCCGCCAAATGCGCATATCGTTCCTGGGTCGCCTTCGCCTCGCTGATATCGCTGAAGGTAACGGCGAGCCCATCACCCAGCTTGACCACTTGGCTCCGAAGCCAGGAAGCCTTGATGCCCGGTACGCTTACCGCGAACTCCTCATTCAGCGGCTCCCCGGAATTGACCACATTGCAGAATCTGGCAAACATCCCGCTCGTTGGCCGGGCCGGGGTCACCGAGCACATTAACTGTCCCACAAGTTCAGATCGAGACCGTCCCACTAACCGTTCTCCGTTAGCGTTCACATACAGGATGCGAAAATCGACGATCTGGCCTGCGTCATTCCGTACGGCTTCAAGGAGTCCAAACGCATCCAGGCTCGTCTCGGCAGCCGCGAGAAACTGCGAATGAGCCTCCTGGGCGCCACTAAGCTTTGCCGCCCGGCCATATTGACGCCAGAACGCCCACACCGCCACAGACGTAGCCGCCAGCGCGACATAAACGGCTGTTAACGCCACCAAATGAGCACCATGATTCACTCGCCAGAACTGCTCGAATGCGATCCAGACGGGCAGCGCAGAGAGTGCCGCCTTCCATACCCAGGGTCGCGGAAAATCGAGCGAAGGAGCTTTCAAGAAATACCTCGAAGTAAAAGCCCGGCAAGTGCCAGCATAGTGATCTACCCTGTCTTCGTTAGCTTAGCTGAACAATCTCCTTAACCCGCAACAAAAACGCTTACGTGGACCCGCGGAGTCCTCTTATTCCCCCATCCATCCATGCATCTCCATCCAGTTGGCCAGCAATGTGGGGTAAATCGCTAACTCAGGCAGATCCTTCCGCTTCTGCGCCATGCCCACCCCATGTCCTCCACGCTCAAAGATATGCAGCTCCACCGGTACGTCCTCTTTCTTCAATGCGTCGTAGAGTGCCGTGGCATTCAGCGAGTTCACCGTCTGGTCCCCCGTTGTCGAAAATATGAAACAGGGCGGTGTATTTTTCGTTACCAGCTTCACCACCGCGACCGAATCCAACATCGCCTGCGTCGGATGGTCACCCAACAGTCCCTCCAAGTTCGTCTTGCGTGGAATCGTCTCGTCCATGCTGAATCGTCCATACGACACAATCGCGAAGTCGGGGCGGTCACTCACCCGCTCGATCGGATCAGTCGCGCCAGCCGAACCACCGTCATGCACAGCTGCCAGATAGCCGGCCAGATGGCCTCCCGCCGAGAACCCCCAAAGCCCAATCTTGTCCTTCGCAACGCCCAGCTCCACTGCGTGGCTGCGCACATACCGCACCGCCCGTGCACCGTCGAGCATCGGAGAAGGGAAGTGGTACCTCGGGCCCAGCCGATACTCCAGTACGAACGCCGTCACTCCGTGCGCATTCAACCACCGTGCCTCTTCGCCGCCTTCTTTCTCGACAACCAGATGCGTGTATCCGCCCCCCGGCATCACAATGACCGCCGTATGGCTGCTCGCGCCTGTCGCCGGGTAAACATAGAGCCTCGGTACGTCCCCGTCGCCTGTTCCCAGCGCACCCGGAGCTCCATTTGGCCAAAGGGCGATCGTTTGAGTTGATCCTGCAGGTGGCTTCGTTACGGTAGCGGGCGGGTGAGTCGCTGGAGTCGAGGCAGTCGCCGGGACCGATGCGCAGCCCACACTAAAGCACGCGCAAAGACACCCACTAGCCACGAGAAGGAATTGTTTCATCGTGCCGCCAGAATACGCGCACCGGTGCAACACGACCAGCAAAAAATGGCCCACGGATGCCCACAGCGCACTAGGGCCAAGGCAAATCAGCCCAGACTGAAACCCCGCCCATCCAACCTCGTCTAAATGCATATGATCGTACCCCGCTCCCTCCGGGCCGTCTTTCTGGCCAGCGTTCTTCTCACGCCTTATCTCAATGCGCAACAGAAGGCCTCTACGCCTGAGCAGGCTCCTGCCTCCACCGCTCCGACAATCGCCGTCGACGCCCGCCTCGTCAATCTCCCTGTCGTCGTCCGCGACAAGAAGGGAGCGCTCATCCAGAACCTCACGAAAGACGACTTCGTCCTTCAGGTCGACAGCAAGCCTCAGACCATCCGCTACTTCGACAAGGACACCAACCTCCCACTGACCCTCGGCCTGTTAGTCGACACCAGCTTCTCCCAGCGCGACGTCATCGATGAAGAGCGCTCAGCCAGCAGCACCTTCTTAGACCAGATGCTCACCACCCCGAAGGACAAGGCCTTCGTCATGCAGTTCGCTGCAGAGACGGAGCTCCTGCAGGATCTGACCTCGTCCCGCCCTCTGCTTCAGGCTGCTCTCAAAGCGATCGACACCCCTGTCAGGAACTCCGGCTCCCCCGATGACAGCGGCGCCAGCCGGCGTCCGCACGGCGGTGGCGGTACCGTCCTCTATGACGCCCTCTTTCTCGCCTCCGACGAGCTCATGAGCAAGCAGACCGGCCGCAAGGCCATCATCATCCTCTCCGACGGTGGTGACCGCGGCAGCAGAGAAAATCTCGTCAAATCCATCGAGGCTGGCCAGCGCGCCGACACCATCATCTACGCCATCTACTTCAAGGGCGAACAGCCCCACCAGGACAACCCGCAACACGGCAACCACGGAGGAGGAGGCTATCCAGGCGGTGGCTATCCCGGAGGTGGCTACCCCGGCGGAGGTTATCCCGGAGGCCGTGGAGGCGGTTATCCCGGCGGTGGCGGCTATCCTGGAGGAGGAAACGGTGGTGGCAACAACGGAGGCAACTACCCCGGCGGCGGAAGCCATACCGACGGCAAAAAAGTCCTCGAGCGCATGGCCCAGGAGACTGGTGGCCGTCTCTTCGAGGTTAAGAAAAACCTGACTGTGGCTCAGATCTACAACCAGATCGCCGAAGAGCTTCGTGCCCAGTACCGGCTCGGCTACACCCCTGCCCAGGAGGCCGCCACCACCGGATACCACCAGATCGATCTCAGCCTCCATCAGAAGGGCTTCCTCATTCAGACCCGCGACGGCTATTACACCGGAAAGTAGCCCTTTACACTCCAATCAACATACTTTTGCGTCGCCCCTCGTTCTTCATGCATCATCATCTGTAGTGATGCCCGCTACGGCGAAGCCGCCGCGCGTCTCCATGAATTCGAATAAGGTCCACTCATGATCCCAAAGTCCCGCAAGACGTTGCTCCCGGCCCTGTCATTCGCTCTTCTCGCGTTGGCTCTCGCGCCGCTGCCGCAGGCCGCCGCGCAAATCATCGCCAAGCCCAACAAGAATCTCTACTCCGAGACCGCCGACGCCAACGCCGACATCGCCGGAGCCCTGGCCCGCGCCCGCAGCGAACACAAGCGTGTCATCCTCGACTTCGGCGGCAACTGGTGCGGCGACTGTCAGGTCCTCGACATCTACTACCACCAGAGCCCAAACGCTGAGCTCCTCGCAAAAAACTTTATCCTCGTCCACATCGACATCGGCCACATGGACAGGAACGTCGACGTCGCGAAGAAATACAAAGTTCCCATCACCAAAGGTGTTCCTGCTCTCGCCGTAATCGACGCGCACGGGAACCTCCTGTACTCGGAACGCGAAAAGGAGTTCGAGCACACCACCCCCGAAGCCATCACCGCGTTCCTCAAGCGCTGGAAAGCCTGACAACGGACGCCGTTCACCTAAGAATCAACCAGAGGGTCCTACTCCATGTTTGCAAGAACCCCGATCGCAAGAACCCCGAAGAACCGCGGTACCTCGCTTCTCTCAGCAATCGCGCTCTTCGCTTTGGCCTCCACTGTAACGGTCCTTGGGTGCAAGACTAGCCAGCCCGAAGCGGCATCGCAGCCAGTCTCCACCGCTCCATCGGCGCCCCCCAAACGCCAGCCCGTCACGACGCCGCCGGCAGTCCAGAAGCACCTATACTCCGCGCAGGCCGATCCCAAAGCCGACATAGCTGCCGCTCTTAAGCAGGCTGGTCTCGAGCACAAGCGTGTCATCCTCGACTTCGGTGGCGACTGGTGCGGTGACTGCCAGGTCCTCGACATTTACTTCCACCAAAGCCCCAACCTGGAACTCCTCGATAAAAACTTTCTCCTCGTCCACATAGACATCGGACACTTCGACAAAAACCTCGACATAACCGAAAAGTACAATATCCCGCTCAAGAAGGGAGTTCCCGCTCTCGCCGTCCTCGACTCCAACGGCAAGCTTCTCTACTCCCAGCAGACAGCCGAGTTCGGAGACATGCGCTACATGTACTCCACCTCCGTCACCGATTTCCTCAACCAGTGGAAGGCTTAGCCACTCTTCTTCAACTCCACCGGCAGGTCCCATGAGAAGACTCCTTCGCCTCCCCCGCATTCTGCATGGCACCCTCCTTCGCGCAGGACGGCACGACTGCCTGAACCTCGCTCAGTCGACGGCCTACTCCGCAATGGTTTCGCTCTTTCCCGCGCTCATCGTTGCGGCCGCTGTCGTCGGCTCTCTGCCCGACAACGCACCAATCCGCTTTCAGCTCGGCACCTTCTTCGATCGCATCCTTCCACCCGATGTCAGCCCGCTACTGCAGAGCTATTTCGTCGAGGCGCCTCACAGCATCCGCACCACGCGTGCTCTTCTCGTCGCCTTGCTTGTCAGCCTCATCGGCGCCTCCGGCGTTCTGGCGACCCTTATGGAGGGCGTCCGCCGCGCCAACGATCTCCCTATCGATTGCTGGACCTTCTGGCAGCGCCGTCTCCGCGCCTTCCTCCTGGTACCCCTTTCCCTGGTTCCCTTCGTCCTTGCCAGCAGCGTCGTTGTCTTCGGCCAGTTCATCACCGAGTGGCTAACCCTGCACATTATGCCCTCCGCCAGAACTCCGATTTCCATCATCGCCATCCTCGTCCGCTGGACGATCGCCCTCATTGGCAGCGTCGGCATCATCGGCCTTATCTACCACATGGGTAGTCCCTTGCAGCAGTCCTGGAAGCGCGTCCTTCCCGGTGCCATCCTGTCAACCGTCATGTGGTTCATCATCACCTTAGGCTTCGGCTGGTACGTCACTCGTTTTGCCAACTATTCTCAGGTCTACGGCTCTCTCGGCGCTGCGATCGCGCTCCTCTTCTGGCTCTACATCATCTCGCTCTGCGTCCTATGCGGAGCCGAGTTTAATACCGAATTTCACGCTCGCTTTTTCCACCACCACGGAACTCATTCCGCGTCCTGACCCGCAAACCACCTCCCGCCCGTTTAGAATTGCCACGGCAGTTAAAACTCAAGGTCATACCGTCCGTAAATCGCGATGGTGAGAAAGTTCCGCAAAGCGACTCATGAAAACATCTTTAATCCCAACTCCGAACACAGTCCCCCTGTCCGTTATGGAACGCTCTCGTCGCGCCAAAATCGTTGCTACCCTCGGCCCTGCCTCCAGCACTCCCGAAATCTTCCGTAAGCTCGTCCGCGCCGGCCTCGACGTCGCGCGTCTCAACTTCTCCCACGGCACACACGCGCAAAAAGCCGAACTCATCCGCATGGTCCGCACCATCGCGAAGGAGGAGCGCAAGCCCATCTGTATCCTCGCCGACCTACAGGGCCCCAAGATCCGCACCGGCAAACTCAAGGACCAAAAGCCCGTCCAACTCGTCGCCGGCAAACGTCTCACCATCACCCCACGCGAGATCGAAGGCACTGCCGCGCTCGTTGGCACCACGTTCAAGACCCTCGCCGAGAACCTCGAACCCGGCTCCCGCATCCTCCTCTCCGACGGACTTATCGAACTCCGCGTCGAATCCGTCAAAGGCGTCGATGTCACCTGCGAGATCATCAACGGTGGCATGCTCGGCGAGAACAAGGGCATCAACCTGCCCGGCATCGCCGTCAACGTCCCTTCGCTGACCGAAAAAGACGAAGAAGACCTCATCTTCGCAGTGGGTCAGGGAGTCGACGTCGTCGCCGTCTCCTTCGTCCGCACCGCCGCCGATATTCGCCATGTCAAAAACCGTCTAGCTGCCCTCAAGTCCGATGCATGGGTTGTCGCCAAGCTCGAAAAGCCCCAGGCCATCGAGCATCTCGACAGCATCCTCGAGGTGACCGACGCTATCATGGTCGCCCGCGGCGATCTCGGCGTCGAAGTTCCGCCAGAAAAAGTTCCAGCACTGCAAAAGCACATCATTCGCCGCGCCGCCGAGTATCGCAAACCCGTCATCACCGCCACGCAGATGCTCGAATCCATGATCGACAACCCGCGCCCGACGCGCGCCGAGGCCTCGGACGTAGCCAACGCCATCTACGATGGCACCGACTCCGTCATGCTCTCCGGCGAAAGCGCCGCAGGCAAGTATCCCGTCGAAGCCGTCGCCATGATGGCCAAGATCGTCACCGAAACCGAACACCAGATTCGCATCGACCCACCTCCCGCGCTCGGTCACCATCCCAGCGTTCGTCTTTCCATCGCCGAGACCATCTGCGAGTGCATGTCTCACGCAGCTGACGACCTCGACGTAGCCGCCATAGCCATCTTCACCGAGTCCGGCGGCACTGTCCGCCTGCTCTCGAAGTACCACCCCGAACCACCTATCTTCGCGCTTTCACCCTTCGAGAATGTCATCAACCGCTGCATGCTTCTCTGGGGTACCTATCCCATCCTCTGCGAACGCTTCCGCGATACCGACAAGCTCGTTGAGATGGCCGAAGACATCCTCGAAGCTCAGGGCCACGTTCATCAACGTCAGATCGTCGGCATCGTCGCCGGAACCCGCACCAAATCCGGCGCTACCAACTTCATGCGCCTCCACATGGTTGGGGACCGCGACGCCGAAAGCGGCAAGTCAACAGCAAAGACAAAGGGCAAAAAGAAAAAGGGATAATCAGGATCAGCGCCTGTTTCTTCGGCCGGGCGAATCCGTCTCGTCAGTGCCGCTTGAAATACTGGATCGCGCGTTCGTGTTCCTCCGCCTTCTCTCGCGTCGCGAACGTGCCCAGATTCTTGCGTCTTCCCGTCTTCGGATCCTGATGTCGCGAATAGATCCGGAACTCGCCTGTCTTCAGCTTACGAATCATCTTGCGCCCTCCCCGACCCATATATGGCCGACTCCCTAATAGGATGTCTTCCGCCCCAGTTCCGTTACCCGAGTCCGTCGCGCGCTCTCGCTGCACCTCGTACAATCTCTCAATGGGCCGCATTCGTATCCTCTCCGACCTCGTGGCGAACCAGATCGCCGCAGGCGAGGTCGTCGAACGCCCAGCCTCCGTCGTCAAGGAGCTCCTCGAAAACTCACTCGACGCCGGAGCCACCCGCATCCGCATCGAGGTCGAAGCCGGCGGCCGCAAGCTCATCCGCATCGCGGACAACGGTCACGGCATGGTCCGCGATGACGCGCTCCTCGCCTTTGAACGCCACGCCACCTCGAAGCTCCGCACCTCCGACGATCTGCTCGCCATCGCAACCCTCGGCTTCCGCGGAGAGGCCCTGCCCTCCATCGCCAGCGTCTCTCGCTTGCAACTGGAGACTCGTGTCGCCGAAGAACCCTCCGGTACCCTCGTGGAGATCGCCGGCGGCAACATCCTTCGCGTCGAAGACGCCGGACTTCCGGTCGGCACAACCATCACCCTTCGCGATCTCTTCTTCAACACCCCCGCCCGCCGCAAATTTCTCAAGTCCGAACAGACCGAACTCTCCCACATCGCAGCCTTGGTCACGCACTACGCTCTGGTCCATCCAACAAAGCACATCGAACTCCATTCAGCGACACAAGCTCTGCTCGTCGCGCCCGCGGTCGCCAACGCCGCGGACCGCCTCTTCCAGATCTTCGGCAAAGAAACCAGCAACTACATGCTCCCCGTCACCGCCGAGATGGACTTCACCCGCGCTGGCCTCCCCGAACCCCCACCGTGGAAACGCGAAGAAGACTACACCTCTCCTGACCCCGGCTACCTTCGGCTCACCGGCTTCGTCTCTAAACCCGAACTGCAGAAACTCAATCGCAACTCGATCTACGTCTTCGTCAACCAGCGCCTCATCCGCGACAGACTCGTCCTCCATGCGCTCAGCGAGGCGTACCGCAACATCCTCCCGCCAACCTCTTACCCTGTCGTCCTCCTCTTCCTCGAGATGCCGCCACAAGAGGTCGACGTCAACGTTCATCCCGCCAAAACTGAAGTCCGCTTCCGCCAGCCCAGCTTTGTCCACGACTTCATCCGCGACACCGTCCGCACCGCACTCATGCAGGCCCGCCCCGCCGCCAGCTTCGCCACCGCCCTCACCAGTGGCCCGCACGGCGCCTCGAGCTCCTTATTACTCGACGTAAGCCCCCTGCCCGGAGGCGACGACGCCATCCCCCAACCGGTCTTCGAACCCAACTCCTTCCCCCAATCCGAGCCTTACAACCCTGCCGACACCGAAACCTTTCACGCTCCCACGATCAAGTCCCCAACCTTCAACCTCGCGGCGCCAATCGTCCCACCATCTCCCGGTCGCTTCGCCTTCTCCGGCCACTCCATCCCAATCGGCTACCAATCAACTCAAGCTCAGGGCGAATCGACAAGCGACGTGGCCGCTCCACAGCAAGCCGATACGCTCACCGCCCTCTCCACGCTCAAGCCCCTCGGCCAACTCCGCGACTCCTTCATCCTCGCCACCAACGAAGAGGGCCTCTGGATCATCGACCAGCACGTCGCCCACGAGCGCATCCTCTTCGAAAAGGTCCTCCGCGAGCGTGAGACCGAACAGATCCAGCGCCAGCGTCTCCTCATGCCGCTGCTGATCGATCTCCTCCCCGCCCAGATGATCACCTTCGCCGAGATCGCCGAGGAGCTGGACCGTAACGGCTTTGAAGCCGAGCCCTTTGGCCCCCGCACCCTCGCCGTCAAAGCCGCCCCCGTCGGCCTCGAAGGCGTCGAACTCGAACGCATGCTCGAAGAAGTCCTCGCCATTCCAGACCGCAACCAGCAAACCGAAAACTCCGAGGCCCGCCGCCGTCGCATCGCCGCCAGCATCGCCTGCCACGCCGCAATCAAGATCAATCAAGCGCTCGAACCCTCAAAAATCGACTGGCTCCTCACTGAGCTCAGCAAAACCGAGCACCCGACCGCCTGCCCCCACGGCCGCCCAATCGCCCTCCGCTACTCCCACAAAGACATACAACGCGCCTTCCAGCGAATATGAATCGCTTGCAACGCTACTTCTTTACCCCGGCAAAGAGTGTCAGCTTCGTCTCCGACTCCAACATAATATTTTTATCGATCGCATCCAGCACTGCAGAGTTACTTCCGTCAGCGCTGGTAAGTACGACTCCGGGCAAATTCCCAACCATGACTCGCTGATTTGGCCCATGCGCCACCATGCCCGACGCGTCACCTGGCATAGTCTGCATGCCATTGCTCATCGTGCTCTGCTGCACATATTGTCCCGGAGTAGTCGTGGCAGCTGGAGGCACTCCAGCCCCGCCGCTCTGAGTAGCGGGTCCACGAGAGCTGCCAGTCATACCGGAGGTATCCGGCGGCGCATCAAAAGGAACCGTAGCCGCCATCACCATCACCTTTAACGGCACTTCGTGCCCGTCCTTCATCAACGCCTCATCCAGATTGAAGGCAAGATGCGACGTCTTGTCGGAGTTTGACCTCGCCCTGACATCCGTCACCTTCCCTGTCAGCTTTGTCCCCTTCGGAAGCTCGGTCCCGTCCGGCAGCTTGACCGCACTTGTCGTCTTGGCCTCGACCGTGTCGCCAACCTGCGCCTTCTTCGCATCGATTCGTTTCGTCAACTCCGCATTCACCCGCGCCCCGAGTATCGGGGCCACAGCACTTGTCTGCCCATGAAGGGCAATCGCAACCATCGCAATCGGCAATAGCAAAATAGATTTCATCGCATCTCCTCCACTTTTCTGCAGCTCGCGAAGAACAGATATCGATCGCCGGGCCTTTACCTTCAGGTATTTGCTCCAAAGGATTCCCGGCTTCCCGCAAAAATTCCCTGAGAAAAAGAGTTCACCAATCAGCCATTCTTCCCCAACGGCGTCATCCACTTTACGATATCCTTACCTAAGACGTGCAACGGCCGTTGAATCAAAACATAGTCACCCCGTAGCCCCAAATAGAACCAAAGATCATCATCCATCAGCCCAGGCTGAGGAATGCTGTCGTGCGGTAGCCTCGCCCCAGCAGGAAGGCAACACCTTGAGTACCCTAAGCACTCCCTCGGCCGATCAACTCGCCGCCGCCCGCCTCGTTCATTGGCGTCACAACGCTGACCCCATCCTCACCATCAACATGCTCCGCGACTGGCTCAACACCTCCGGCCTGGTGTTCTTCACCCCGCGCGCCTCCCAACTCCCGGCCCCCGCGCCATCCTTCGTCGAAGCCACCTTGGGCGCCGCAAACGCGACCCCCAGCCTCGCCGAGACCGAACCATCCCGCAGCCTCCTCTCGCGCCTCATCCTCGACGGCGGAGCCATCCCTCTCAACCTCCTCGGCAACCCCACCGGCATCGGCACCGAGACTCCCGACTTCATCGTCTCTCCTCTAGCCTTCCCCTACATCTTCACCCTCCGCGGCGACAAGGCCTGGAAGCAGCCGCCCACCACTAGCGGGGCCACCAAAGTCTCGCCACTAGCCTTGAACACATTCACACTGCTAGCCGAGCAGGCAAAAGACTCAGGCCTCTCCGCCTACGACCTCGCCACCCAACTCGGCAAGGAGGTCACCGAGACCGCCGTTCTCCGCGCCCTCACCGAACTCTGGCAGCACCTCCGCGTCCTCCCAGTCCCACAACCCGATGGTGCACCAACCCTCTGGGAGCTCACCAGCAATCGTTTCACCAAGCAGATCAAAGCCGGAGCCAACGCTGGCCAGCCGACCGCGCTCTCGGCCCTCATCTCGCTCTACCTCGGCCAGGCCATCGTAGCGTCGGAAGAAGAGATCGAAACCTTCCTCTCGCCGATAGCCGCCCGCTCGCGCATCCGCGATGTCATCCACGCGCTTCTCTCGGCACGCCAGCTTGAAACCGTCGCCGTCGAAGGCCGCACCGTCCTCCACGTCGCCGGCGAACTCCCAGCATTTCTCGTCGTCGCCACACCCGCACCCGACGACATCGATTCCATCGTCGTGACCACCGAAGGCGACACCACCGAGCCCACCGAAGTTCCGGCGCGCATCACCAAGTTCATCCCTAAACCCCGCAAGGTCGGCACCGGATTTGTAACCAAACCAGGTCGCAATACAGAAGACCGCCCGACTCCGCGCGAACGCCGCCCCTTCACTCGCGAATCCAACCGCCCCGACCGCCCCAGCTTCACCAAGCCATGGGAAGAAGAAAAAGCCGACCGCCTCGCCGCAGCACAATCGCCCTCCAGCGTTCAAGACGACGCGCCCGCAACTCCAAGGCCGAAGCCCACCCGCTCCTACGACCGCAAACCAACCTTCGACCGCGAAGGGAAGCGCCCAAGCTTCGGCTCCAAACCAAGTTTCGGCTCCAAACCCACCTTCGGCACCAAGCCGTCCTTCGGCAGCAAGCCCCGCTTCAACGGTGACCGTCCCCCCTTCAAGAGTGATCGCCCCACCTTCCGCCGCAGCGAAGGTTCCACCGACTCCCGCCCGCCGCGCCGCGAATTCACTCCGCGCCCCTACAGCGACGCCGGCACCGACTCAACCGATCGCCCACGCAAGACCTTCTCCAAGCCCGGCACCTTTGGCCGCAAGCGCGAAGGCTTCGCCGGCAAACCCAGCTTCGGCCGCGATAGCAACGACACTCGTCCGCCGCGCCGCGACTACGGCGACTCCCGTCCCCCGCGCCGCGAGTTCACGCCGCGACCCGACCGTGACTCCAGCGACAGCCGACCACCTCGCCGCACCTTCGGAGACAAGCCGGCCAACCCATCCTTCGGCGGACCACGCAAACCCGGCAGCTTCTCCGCTCGCCCACAGCGCAGCTTCGATGGCGGGGACCGCACCAACGGCTTCGCACCTCGCAAGCCTTACTCTCGCGACAGCGCCAGTCGCAGCGAAGGTAGCCGTCCCGAAGGCCGCGCAGCGCGCCCCGACGGCCCGCCGTTCCGCAAATTCGACGCTCCTCGCACTCCACGCCCCTTCCGCACCAAGCCCGACTCCGATAGTCGGCCCGGCGGCGGCTTCGCCGAGAAAGAGCCTTACGCCAAATCCGGCGCCAGCTTCGGAGCGAAGAAGCCCTTCGGTAAATCCAGCGGAAGCTACGCCGGAAAATCTTCCGGAGGCAGCTTCCCTAAAAAATCCGGTGGCAGTTTTGCCGGCAAAAAGCCGTACAGTAAAGCCGCTGCGGGCAGCACGGGCAAACCCGCCAGCACCTTCGATAAATTCAAGGGCAACAAGAAGCCCTTTGGCAAACGCACCCCGACTCGCAAATTCAAACCTGAGGAAGGCGAATAAGCCGGATGACGCAGTCGCACGAAATTTCCGCAGCGCAGCCCGAGCTGACTAATAAACGCGAGCGTCCCGTCATCGCCATCGACGGTCCCGCCGGCGCCGGTAAGAGCACCCTCGCAGCCCATCTCGCCCGCCGCTTCGGCTTCCTCAACCTCGAAACCGGGGCAATGTACCGCGCCCTCGCCCTCAAGGCCATCGAGAACGACTTCGCTTTCGACGAAGAAGCGCCTCTAATGGATCTCGCCACCCGCACTCGCATTACGCTTGAGCCTCAGCTCGAAGGCAATCGTGTCCTGCTCGACACCGTCGATGTCTCCCGCCGCATTCGCGAGGCTGACGTCACCTCCGCCGCCTCCCAGATCTCCATCCATCCTCGTCTTCGCGCCTGGATGGTCAATCAGCAACGTGCCTTGGGCGAGGCCGGTGGCGTCGTCATGGAAGGCCGCGATATCGGCACCGCCGTCTTTCCCGACGCCGAAGTAAAAATCTTTCTCGATGCAGCTCCCGAGGTCCGCGGCAACCGCCGCTATCGGCAGGCAACTCCGGAATCGATCGCAGTCGCGAACTCTCCCAATGGGGAAGCCTCGGGCCGCCAACTCCCCGACCCTGTCTCAGCTGAGCAACAAAGGCTTGCCGAAGAAGCCATCATTCGCGATCTCAAGGAACGCGACTACCGCGACCGCCACCGTGCCGAATCCCCACTCCAGCCGGCTACCGACGCCATAATCCTCGACTCCACCTCCATGACCCTGGACGAGGTCCTGGTCCGCGCCGAAGAGATCGTTCGTGCCCACCTGCCACGTGAAGCCTCGTGATATCTAACATCCTCGGCCTACGTTTGTCGAATCCACAAACGTGAGAATTCCTCAATTTCCTCGAATTCTCCACACTAATTGCACCATAAATTGTGCACTTCTAAGTATTTAGGCGATTTTATAAAAAAAACTTGCCAACTGTGCTAACCTTCTCACATCGTTTGAAACAGATTGGAATTCTGCATAGCTCGTACTGTACGAACCCCGATTTGGATCTAGCGGCAAATTCAATAGCACTAAGGAAATAGCGAACATGGAACATGGAACAGGGAACAGTGAAGTGGTTTAACGATGCCAAGGGGTTTGGCTTTATTAGCCGTCAGAACGGCGAGGACGTGTTCGTTCACTACTCGGCGATCAATTCGAACGGTTTTAAGAGCCTTCAAGAGGGCCAGGCTGTACAGTTCAATGTTGTTAAGGGACCCAAGGGTTGGCAGGCGTCTGACGTTCAGCCTCTCTAGTCTTTAGCACCACGACTGCAGCGACAACCAGTTTTGCGAGAGGGATGGCCTTGGCTATCCCTCTGCGCGTTTAAACCAATCTGATTGTTGCCGTTGCCGTGCCCCCAGTGGACGAATCCGCTGCTGCCAAATGTTCCTCACAAAATCATTTCGGCTCGGGTTCCGGCTCAACCGTACTCATCCCAGGCAAGATCGTCGAAGTCGCCTTGAACTTGCGATAGTCCGACTCGACTCCCCGAATACTTCCGTTAAAACTAAAGAGCAAAAAAGCTCGCGCCGACCCTTGTCCTTCCCAAAGTGCCGGTAGCCAGACCTCGTCGTTCACCTTGCGCTGTTCCATCCCAAAGCTCGTTCCCTTTTGAATATTAACCACCAGCCCAGCGCCAATCTTGAACGAATTCAAAAAGTGTCCCTGCACTTTCACTAAAACCTTGTCCTGCTCGTCAATCCACGCCGTTCCAGTCAGGTTGCGAATCACGTCCTCCCCACGGTTGCGCGTCTTCGCCTTCGGATCACCGGTAAAGTCCACCGCAATCGTCTCCCGCCCGTTCAACTGAAGGCGCCGCGGATTCGTGAAACTGCCCAACTCGAGCAAGCGTGAAACCGTAATCTCTTCATCTCCTCGCGGAGTCGTCTCTTTGCCCTTCGCGTCGGCCTTCGCCCGCCTCTCCTTCGCCTTGGCGACCTGCTTATCAATCTGTTCGTTCTCTTTCTTCTGGTCCTCGGCGCTCAACTCTTTCCCGTTCTTTCTTGTCAGGCGATGAACCGGTACGCCCTCCGCCCAAAAGACGTCATACTCGCTGGTCTCGCTCTTCTTCACCCCGCCATGCCCGTTTGTCTCTTCCTGCGTCACCACAGACCGGTATAGATAGTTCTTCTGGATCGCCTCCGACGCCCTCTGGTTAGCCTCCACAGCACGCATCAGCGTAGGAACGTCAGGCAGCGGCCGATCCACCTCATCCGCCTTCGTCTCTGCAGGTGTCGAAGCTGTTATGGGCGCCGATTGTGTCGGAGCTGTTGCCGGTGCTTCAGGAGTCTGCCCCCACGCGAACCCGTTCCCTTCGGACACACCCATCCATCCCAGCACAAGAACGAAAACCAGAACCCTGCAAAAAACAGCCGCCATACCCTCAACTATAGTTGCCAACATCGTCCACCACCCCAACCGATGCTTACTTGACAGGTCGCTCCTTCAAAAACACGCCTGACGGAGTTTCACAGACTCAATTGCGGCAAACCTCGAAAGCAAATCATCTACAATGAAGACCTTGCAGAACAGGTCCAAGCTTATCCCCATAAGATAGAAGACTTTGCGCGAAATACCCCAGGGTGAGGGAAGTACTATCCTTTTCTTGTCCACTTGGAGTAGAGTGTGGTCGTACCACTAAATGCTTCAAATCATTACGGACGATGAATAACCGGAGATAATAAAACAGTTTGAGTCACCACACTCTCAAACTCGGAAGCTCGGACGACGTGGTGGTCGCCCTCAAGCCGGTTGCAGCAGGTCAATCCCTCAACGGCCTCCATCTCACCGCGCTCTCCGACATCTCCGCCGGCCACAAGCTGGCGATACGCCCGATCGCCCTCGGCGAGCCAGTCCGTAAGTTCAACCAGATCATTGGCTTCGCCACTCAGCCGATCGCCATGGGCGAGCTCGTCCACACCCACAACCTCGTCACTGGTGACTTCGAGCGCGACTACGCCATCGGCTCCGAATCGCGCGTCACCGAACTCGTCAAAACCCCGGCAACCTTCCAGGGCATCGTCCGCCCAAATGGTCGTGTCGCCACTCGCAACTACGTCGGCATCCTCACCACCGTCAACTGTTCCGCCACCGTCGCCCGCCGCATCGCCGCCCACTTCACTCCAGAAGTCCTCAGCGCCTATCCAAACGTCGACGGAGTCGTCGCGATCACCCACGGCACCGGCTGCGGCATGGCAGAACATGGCGAACCCGCCGACCTCCTCCGCCGCGTCTTCGTCGGATACGCCAACCACCCCAACTTCGCTGGTGTTTTACTCCTCGGCTTAGGCTGTGAAACCAACCAGATCGAACCACTGATCACCCTCACAGGCTCTGCCAATACGCTGCGTACGAGCACCATTCAGCAAGAGGGCGGCACCGCCATCTCGATCAAAAACGGCATCGCCACCGTCCTCGAGATGCTGGAGCAGGCAAATCGAGTCACCCGCACTACAGTCTCCGCCGCGAACCTCGTTGTTGGCCTCCAATGCGGCGGCTCCGATGCCTATTCCGGCATCAGCGCCAACCCCGCTCTGGGAGCCGCCGTTGACATCCTCGTCCGCAACGGCGGTACCGCGATCCTCTCCGAAACACCCGAGATCTACGGTGCAGAACATCTCCTGACCCGCCGCTCCTCCCGCCCCGAAGTCGCCGCACGCCTCATCGAACGCATCCACTGGTGGGAGGAGTACACCGCACGCCACAAAGGCTCCATCGACAACAACCCACAGCCCGGCAACAAAACCGGTGGCCTCACCACCATCCTCGAAAAGTCCCTCGGCGCCGTCTCCAAAGGCGGCACCACCAACCTCAACGAGGTCTACCGCTACGCCGAGCCCATCCACACCCCCGGCCTCGTCTTCATGGACTCCCCCGGCTTCGATCCCGTCTCTGCCACCGGTCAAGTAGCCAGCGGAGCCAACATCATCTGCTTCACCACAGGGCGAGGCTCCGTCTTCGGCTGCAAACCCACCCCGTCACTCAAACTCGCGTCGAATACCGCACTCCACAACCGCATGTCCGACGACATGGACATCAACTGCGGCACCATCATCGACGGAGAAGAAACGGTGGAGCAGGCCGGCGCAAGAATCTTCGACGATATCCTCGCCATCGCCTCAGGCAAGCTCACCCGCAGCGAAGTCCACGGCTTCGGCGAAGAAGAATTCCAACCCTGGCTGCAGGGCGCCACGCTGTAAGTCCTGTATCGACAGCCGGAATTTTTGCAGGAAAGCTCCCGTTCGTTCTTGGCTCGTTTGCCGCTTCGAGCAAGATTTCAACCCAATCTGCCTCCTCATCTTGTGGGTCTGTAGGGGGCATGAGAGCATGGCCTGCATGAGCCACTTCCTCCTTCTCGCCTTTGCATCTCTGATTGGCGCATACGTCTTCTTCAATGCGACAGTAATGTTGATATCCCCGAAGCTATGGTTTCGTCTGCCGTCGTGGCTTGCAATCCGCGGAACGATGACAGAAAGAAAATACGCAAATAGGCAGGGTTATAGACTGGTTCGAATTCTTGGCGCGATCTTTTTCGCCGCGATCGTCTGGATGATTTATTCGCTCTCCGGCAAATGATCGCGGTCCAGCCTGAAACGTGCACCATCCCGCCGAAAGGTCTAGCATAGAAGTAGCCGCGAAAAGTCAATTTCGCGCCTAGATCAAGACCTGAAGCGAGGAAGCAATGGCCAGCAAGGCAGAGACACTTACCGCAACAACCGCCGCGGGAGTGCAGCAGGAACGCGAACAAATCTTCGACATCTTTCGCCGCTGGGGATACCTCCAGGCGTCCCTCGATCCACTAGGCCAATTCCTTCCTCCCGAACCCTTTCCCGTAACCAACGTTCCCGAAGGCGACATCGCCGCCGAGGCCCGTCGCTACTACTGCGGAAACTTCGCCGTAGAGTTCATGCACATTCCCAGCCTCGAGCAGCGCCAGTGGCTTCAGGAACAAATCGAGCGCCCCGCGCCGAAGCCTGACCAGCACCACGTCCTCACCCAACTCATCCGTGCCGACCTCTTCGAGCAGGTCATCCAGCAGCGCTACCTCGGCACCAAGCGCTTCTCGCTCGAAGGCCTCACCGTCCTCATCCCATTTCTCGACCAGGTCTTCGCGACGACCTCAGCAGCGGGTGTAACTCGCTCGATCATCGCCATGGCGCATCGCGGACGTCTCAACGTCATGACCAACACCATCGGTCGCTCCCCGGCAGAGATCTTCGCCAAATTTGAAGACGTCGATCCACGCAGCACCCTCGGTGGCGGCGACGTGAAGTACCACATGGGAGCCACCGGCGAATACACCTCGCCCACCGGTGAAGTCATGGCGCTTCATCTCGCCTCCAACCCCAGCCATCTCGAAGCGGTCAATCCCGTAGTGATGGGTCGCGCGCGCGCCTACCAAATCCGCATAGGCAAGCAAGGCAAGCAGCGCGTCCTCCCCATCATCCTTCACGGTGATGCGGCCTTCGCAGGCCAGGGCATCACTGCCGAATCGCTCAACATGTCTTCGCTCGCCGGCTACAGCATCGGCGGCACCATGCACATCATCACCAATAACCTCCTCGGCTTCACCGCAAACCCGGAGGAGTCGAACTCCACGCGCTTCGCCACTGACCTCGCCAAACGTCTGCCGATTCCGATCTTTCACGTCAACGGAGAAGATCCCGATACCGCCATGCGCATCGCGGTCATCGCATCCGAATATCGTCAGCGCTTCCACGCCGACGTCGTTGTCGATCTCATCGGCTACCGCCGCTACGGTCACAACGAAGCCGACGATCCGACCGTCACGCAGCCACGCCGCTACGCCGTCATCAAAGAGCGCCCATTCCTCTACCAGCTCTACGCCAAAGCGATCGGAGTCGATCCCGTTGCTGAAGCCAAGAGCATTCAGGAAGGCTTCCTCGCCGATCAAACGGCAGCGACCAAAGTCGAGCAGAAGCCAGTCCTCTCGAAACTCCCCGAGTACTGGGACCCCTACCGTGGCGGCGAACTGAGTGACGCCGACGAGCAGATCACCACCGGCATCTCCGCCGACCGCGTCCTCGAACTCTCGCGCCTCGCCACCAGCTACCCCGCAGGCTTCCACATCCACCCCAAAGTTCAGAAACTCTATGAGCAGCGTCTCGAGATGGCCGAAGGCAAACGGCCCTTCGACTACGGCTTCGCCGAGCTTCTCGCCTACGCGTCACTCCTCACCAAAGGCACCCACGTGCGCCTCGCCGGACAGGACTCGCAGCGTGGCACCTTCAACCAGCGCCATTCTGTCCTCGTCGACACTCAAACCGAGGTCCGCTACGCTCCGCTCGATCACATGACCGAAACGCAGGCCCGCTTCGAGGTTCACAACTCGCTGCTCTCCGAAGCAGCAGCTCTCGGCTTTGAATACGGTTATGCCCGCGACTACCCCGAATCGCTCGTCCTCTGGGAGGCCCAATTCGGCGACTTCGTCAACGGCGCGCAGACCATCATCGACCAGTTCATCGCCGCCGGCGAGGCCAAGTGGGGACTGCTCTCCGGTGTCGTCATGTTGCTCCCCCACGGCTACGACGGCCAGGGCCCCGAACACTCCTCAGCCCGCATGGAGCGCTTCCTCCAACTCGCTGCCAGCGACAACATGGTCATCGCCCAGCCCTCCAACGCATCGCAATACTTCCACCTCCTCCGCCGACAGGCCCTCCGCTCATGGCGTAAGCCATTGGTCGTCTTCACCCCCAAGAGCATGTTGCGGCATCCCGACGCCACCTCCACCGTCGCCGAACTCGGCAAGCCCGCCTTTGAGAACGTCCTGCCCGACAACGACGTAAAAAATCCTCGTCGCCTCCTCGTATGCACTGGAAAGATCGGCCACAATCTTCGCGTCGAACGCGCGAAGCGCAAAGACATGTCTGTCGGCATCATCTTCATCGAGCAACTCTACCCCTGGCCCGAAGCCGAGCTCCAGGCAGCGCTCGACCAGCATCCCGATGCTCAGGAGATCGTTTGGGTACAGGAGGAGCCGGCGAACATGGGCGCCTTCTTCTATGCCATGCCGTTGCTCCGCCGACTCGCAGGCGATCGCGCAGTGCTAAGCGTGAAGCGCCACGAAAGTGCCTCACCGGCGACCGGTTCTGCGAAGGCCCACGAAATCGAAGAGAAGACTCTTATCGATCTCGCCCTGGGCTCCGCGGATTAGTTCCCGGATTAGCTCTGGGCACGCAACTGACTACTTCGACGACCCGTCGGCTTCGCGTGGGACATGCGAAGGCACAGGATTGGCGATCTCTCGCGCGTAGATCTGATACGTCGTCTTGGGTGGATCGTCGTGCTGATGAAGCGCGCGAACCTTGGCGCGAATCAGCTCGTCGGCAGCAGTAATGCGCTCACGCGAGCGTAGAAAGTCAAGCCATGACTCCATGATGAAGGTCTCATTCAGATGCTCGGGATCGATAGCGTCGCGATAGATTCCCCACCGTATTGCTCCATCGCGGAGTCGTACCCCACGCAGCTGATGGATAGCATGTGTGAACTCCGCATAATTTTCCGCAGGGATGCGGTACTTAACCGAGATTCGCACCGGCCCGTCCGTAGGTTCCGTATCGGGGGCGAGCTGCGGCGCACGCCACTTTGACTGGTGAGGAGTGTGGTCAGGAACAGGGCCGTGCAGAATACGAAAGCGCCGCGCAAACGGGAAGGTGATCAACAGGCCGCCGGCGGCAGTAGCGAGCGCGATAGGGGTTGAGGTGCGTTCGGCGATAGTGCCCCAGAGGATCGCACCGAGCGCCATGCCACCCTGGAACGTCATCATGTATGTGCCAAGTGCTCGAGCCTGCACCCACGCAGGAACAGCAAGCTGGACCGAGACGTTGATCGTGGACATGGTGCTCGTCCATGCAAACCCCGAAAAAACAAGCGTCGCAATAATGATCGCAGGACTGCGTACAAACGCAAGAACCAACAGCACGCCCACGTTGTACAGGGTTGCGGCGGCAAGAATCTGGTCGGCCGAGAAGCGCTGGCGCACGCGATGCAGCACAGTCGCACCAAGCACAGCACCTACCCCAAGAGAGCCGTTCAAAATGCCATAGCCGAGTGGGCCCTGTTTGAGATCGCGGCGGGCAACAACGGCCAGCAGCGACCAGATCGCAGAGATAAAAAATGTAAAGACGAACGCACGGACAAGCGAAGCCTGCAGATCCGGCGCATAACGAACGTAACGAAGACCCGAACGAATGGAGCCCGCGATTCGCTCCGAGGGAAGCGCCGATTTGAAAAGCGGCACTCGCTTCCAATTGATAAGCACCCAGATGACGCCCCCAAAAGAAAGGGCATTAAGCGCGAACACAGAACCCGCGCCCGTGTGAACACGCTGGAAGCCTGCAACCATCAGCCCCCCCAATGCGGGACCCACAGCGCGGGCAAGATTGTTGCTGGCAGCGTTCAGCGACACTGAATCGGGAATAAGTTCACGCGGCACCAGCTCAGGAACGATGGCCTGCCAGGCCGGATTGTTCATCGCAGAGCCAATGTTCAACAGAAAAGTGAACGCGAGCAACGCCCACGGAGACACATAGCCCACGAACGTGAGTATGGCGAGGATGCCAACCGAGCCAAGCATCCACGCCTGCCAGAAGATCAGCAGCTTGCGACGATCGAAGATGTCGGCGGTTGCCCCAGCAAGCAGGCCAAGCAGCAGCACCGGGAGTGACGCCGCAGTCTGCATCAGCGCGATCAGCAGAGGAGACGCCGTCAGCGACGTCATCAACCAGGTACCGGCCGTGTCCTGCATCCATGTGCCGATCGAGGAGATCGTGCTCGCGATCCAGCGGTCACGAAAGAGAGGAATCTTCAGTGGGTCGAAACCACTGGGGTTGGGAGCGACCGCGACCAGGGGGCCGGAGTTTGGAGTTTCGAGCGGCATCGATACTTGTAGTTTACGGTGTCGCGGCTAGAGGCGGAATTGTCTGAGAGACGTCATTTATTTGTCACCGTTTGATTGGCGAACTCCAGCCAGTCCGCCCGCACGTTAGACTCTCTTGCGAAGGCTCCCTCCAACTTATGTGGCAACAGACTCCATCGATCGTCGTCTCTCCTGCCTCTCCGTCCCGGAGCACCTCCGTGGTTGCGACGAGTGCCCGCCGGATCGTCGCGATCTCCGTTTTTCTCACGTTCGTCACCTGTTATCTCCGCGACTTTATTCTGCCGAATATCCCGGTTATCTCCTGGGCCGATCAGACCTTGTTTGCGACCAACGGAGCCAGAATTGTCGCCGGACAGATGCCCTACCGCGACTACTTCCAATTCGTGACGCCAGGAACCGATCTGTTCTACGCGTTTCTGTTTCGATTATTCGGTTTGCGGCTTTGGATCCCGAACCTGACAATGGTGTGCCTCGCCTCGATCGCAACGTTGCTGATGATGCTCGCTGCAGTGAAGGTGCTACGCGGCGCCTATGTCGCGGTACCTGCTGCCCTGACAATGGGCTTCGTCTTGTTCGGAGGAATGGACGCGACTCATCATTGGTTCAGCGCCATTCTCGCCATGGCCGCTATGCTTGTGCTCTTCGAGGGACTCGAGCTCCATCACGTCGCGATCGCAGGAGCACTCTGCGGCATCGCCGCAAGCTTCACGCAGAGCAGGGGAGCGGCTGTCACAGCCGGCTTTCTGGTCTACCTGATCTGTCAGCCCGCGCACGCGAGAGAAAAAACGGCCGCCCGCTGGCGAAGATGTCTCTTACTTTGCGCCGCAGCGCTCCTCACCTTCCTCGCGATCAACGGCCGATACATGGAAGCGCTAGGAGCAAGGGTATGGATCAAGTGGGTCGTGGTGTTTCCCTTCAAGTACTACCCGACAATGCCGAACCAAACCTGGCGCGTACTATTTGAGGGCTTCGCCAATCAAACAGGCTTCGCCCGTTGGATTTGTATCCCGTTCGTCTATGCGACGGTCTCGCTCGTGTATCTCATCTTTCTACGCGCGATGCATCGAAGGCGCCGATCAGAGCCCAACGAACCATGGAACGAGCTTCTGCTTCTCGCGATCACCGGCCTCGCCATGTTTCTCGCGGTCGCGCCGTGCCCATCCGTAATGAGGGTCTCAAGCGCGAG
Organism: Acidobacteriaceae bacterium KBS 89; assembly: GCA_000381605.1. Taxonomy (GTDB): domain Bacteria; phylum Acidobacteriota; class Terriglobia; order Terriglobales; family Acidobacteriaceae; genus Edaphobacter. The sequence goes on along the minus strand of KB906759.1, from coordinate 284,379 downwards.
CCTGCCAACCATGGTGCTGCTCGCGTGGCTCCTCAAACGTGCCGGGAAACCAGGCAGGTCCGTCGCAGTAGTGCTGGCCGCCGCGTCTTTCGCGATCGCCTTGTATTTGCCAATTCGAAACCAGACAAGATACTGGTACTATCTCGATCTTCCCGCAGGTAGAACCGGAATCCCCGATCCCAATCGTTACGAGATCTATCGTTGGATGGCCGAGAACACTCATCCCGGCCAGATGTACTTTGGCATTACCCCCATCTCTCTTCCGCTATGGCTTCAGACGCCCGCACCCATCTCCGCTCCGGTCCCTTACGAATACGATCGTCCGGAGCACATCGCGGCCTCCATCGCAGCCATTGAAGAGAACCACATACCGCTCCTCCTGCTCCGGCCTTATTCGTATCTTGCAGGGACGTGGGGTTACACCGACAAGCACCTGCAGCCGTTCCAAGCCTACGTCAATCAACACTATCGCCGCGTCAAAGTCTTTTCCACCGGCGACGAGGTATGGGCAAGAACAGACCTGCCCTCTCTCGATTTAGCGCCGTGAGACGCACCCTCGTCGCGATCGTCGGCTTCCACGACGCACAAGAACATCTACTCGGGACACCCGTGTACTTCGCAGAGACGCCCCACGAGGTTTTTGGACCTGAATAATTGAAAAAGGTCGCTTAAAAGAGGAAACCCACGCAGCGCGGTGGGGGCTGTTGCGTGGGTATTCCGGTAAAGCAACGAAGTGGGTGGACTTCGTTATGACTGACTCAACCCGAAGGGAGTCTTGCCATTCGTTAAAGGTAACGTCAAAGCGAGTCGGCGTCAAGCGGCATTTGTAGATCGTTCCCGGCTTCCAAACCTAAGACCTAACTACTGATAACCCGGCTTTTCAGACAAATTAGGCAGCTCAAAAAATCGACCGTAATTCATCTCCCGTCAACAATAAGGCAAAGGGCCAAGAGAGCCCCGCTTTGGCAATGAGTGGCTTCGAAATCACTTCTTTGTGCCCCGGCTGCATGACCGGATTACGGCTTGGATGGCCTCGGCAACGGCGTCTGGGGCCTCCAGATGCATATTGTGACCGGTCCGCACGATGACCTCTCTTCCGTCAGTCGACAAGAGAGTCAAACGCAGTTGCAGGCGAATTCGGTCGGCTTCCAGCTCCGCTGCCGGAACGTCAAGGTTGTTGCCGTAGCCACCCTCCGCGCGTGTGAGAACGACGAGCGGCCTCGAGCCCAACGAACCCTCCTGTGGTGTTGTATGCAGATGTTCCATGTATTCGGCAGACCACTCTTTTTGACTGTCTTCCGCGTCATTGAGTTCAGGCAGCTGTTCAGCCCATCGCTGTAGTTCTTGTTCTCTCTTGGGCAAACGATCGAAGGGCGGCTTGATGACCCCAATCTGGTTCGTGCCCGCAGGCAGATTTGGTGTATCCGAGGGCAACAAATTCTCCCGAGGCTCAGGGATCGGAACTCCCTTTGCCGAGTCACGCACGCGGCCAGTTTTTTTCGGGCCCATCAGGATACGCTGGTCCTCCTGGACCGTATCGACAAGTACCATGCCTGCAACCTCAGAGGGGTACGTTGCTGCATAGCTTCGGACAACACTTCCGCCAAACGAATGCCCAACCAGGATCAGGGGACGACGCTCCCCGAGCTTGTTCAATGCATCGTGAAGCTCGAGATTGAGTTGAGCATGTGTTCGCGGCTTTGGACCGGGATCGCTCCACGCATAGCCGCCACGATCGTACGTGCAGATCCTCGCAAATCTCTCGACTCTCGTTTGGACCAGAATCCAATCAAAGGAAAAGTCGCCGAGACCATCTTCGACGACAACCGTGAAAGCCCCCTTGCCCGTGCAGTTGACATGCAGTCGATGGCCGCCGAGGTCAACCAGCTTGCCTGGAGGGCTCGGGGCCGTCGGTGTCGCAGCGTACAACGGCAATGAGAAAAACATGCCTTCCAGCAATAGGGAAACGAGCGCCATGCTCCACACCTTCATCCAACCTCCTCCATGGCTCCGCGACAAAAAATCCAAGGAGTAGTACGCACCCCGGCGCGCTGAGTTGCAAAAAAGTGACGAGATGTCGCCCGAAGCCGCTGAACCGCTGTATTGCCGCGATGACGTGACGCCCGGCTCTACCGCCTCATTGAACCACCTGTTCCATCACCACCTCGACATCCAAGCGCCGCGCGCTACCAACGATATCCAATGACCCCAACATCAGTGGCTTGCCCGGAGTTAAAAACGAAGTACCCTCCAGAAATGCCTGCCGTATGATCGGTTCCTGCGGGTCAAGCCCTGACTTCTCCTCCGCAATGCTCGATTGTTCCACCTTCGTACGCAGCCTCACTCCATTGACGAACTCGTCCAAGGTCGCGTCGAAGTTGATGCCAATATCGAGGTAGGTGAACTGTGTTTGTTTGTCAGATCCGCTCCCGCTCGATCCCGTCGCAATCGGCACCTTACTCCCCTGCTTCACCACGGTCCTCTGTCCCGTGACCACAACCATGTTGAAGTGTTGAACCCCGAGCCGCTTGCCGCCATCAACCTCGGCAACCGTATACGTCAGGCGATAGCTCTTCCTCGGCCGGTCAAGATCGTTCAATAGCCTCCGCGCGAGCGCGATCTGGTCAGCGGAACCCTGCACGAAGATCGCGTTCTGCGAAGGCACCAGGTAGATCTTGTCATGAGGATCAAGCAGGTTGCGCAGCGCGGTGGTCAACTCAATCGCATCGCTCGCCTGGTAGACGTTCGTGAGGTAGAAGGTCTGGGTCGAAAGCGGTCCCGGCCTTGTATCACTGGTCGCTTGCTTTGCGTCGTTAGTCGACGCCTTTGTCTCAGTAGTCGGCGCCTGCGCCGATGCAATCGGCCCACTCAAAATCATGGCCAAAATCATTCCAAAGATCCCACTTGCAAACTTCATCGTTCGTCTCCCTCTAACGCCGCAATTGAACTTCATTCGTCATCTCCCGTTGTGGATGGTTCAAAAAACCTCTGCACCTCGCGCTTCTCTTCCTCAGCTCGCGCGGCGCGCAGCACAGGATTCAGCTCTGCCATCTCAACCGGATCACGCTTATGCACGATTCGCAGCAACAGCCTCTCCTGATCCGTCAGAGGCAGCGGCGGCGCCGGGAAACTTGGGTCACGTGTCTCGGCCCGTGCTGCAGAATCGCTGTCCCGAACCGCGACCGCACTCCGTACCCTCGTCTTCCTCATCGAATGCACGCTCGATCCAGAGAGAGGAACCTGGGGGCTCATCGCAATCGCCGCTGAAGTCGCCGGAGCCGCTGCTGTCACTGCGCCGGAGTTCACCTGGGACGGTGCAGGCACTTGCACCGGAGCATGTCCAAGCCGACGGATCCCGGGTACTGCCACGGCGATAACAAAAATACCCGCCAAAGCTACGCCCCACGCCAGCGACCTGACCATCAAAGGCCTCCCCGGCATCACCAACCAAATCGGTCGCAACCGCCGCCAGCTCGATCGAGATTGCATCGATGCCCGCTCGTCCAGACGCTCCAGAATGCGGCGCTCCATTCCATCGGGGGCCTCGGCGTCTCGCAAACTGGCCAGCACTTTTTCAATCGCTTCCTCGGAACTCTTCATCTCTTGCCCTCTCCTTCCTCGAGCCTCTCCCGCAGTCGTGCCCGCGCACGGAAGAGCAACGCTCGAACAGCAGACTCGCTTCTCCCCAGAACCTCCGCCATCTCCGCCGTCCCCAACTCCTCAATCGCCGAAAGCAGCAGCACATGCCGCTCGCCCTTGGGCAATCTCTCCAACTCGCACAGAACGGCCCTCATCCGCTGCGCTTCGTGCATCGCCTCGTCGGCTGGCAGGCTGCTCGCCACCAGGCTCTGCGCAAACTCTGCGTCCATCTGCTCCGGACGTATGCGCCGTCGCCGGTCAATGGCGAGATTCCACGCGATGTGAACCAGCCACACCCGCATATCACGCACAGCCGCCAGCGACCGCTGATGCTCGAGCACGCGAACAAAGACGTCCTGGACGGCGTCCTCAGCCTCTGCTCGACTTCGAAGCACGGAGTGGGCGACACGAAAAAGAAGAGGGGAGTATGTCTCAACGAGGTCCGCAAGATCGACCTCCGACCGCGAACCCTCCATGGAAGACAACGCCAAGCTACAGCCCTCGACCGAAGCCATAAGTCCCTTCTACTGAGACAGACGGCCGAGGTTAGCTTTCGCTCGGCAATAATTTACAGCGTGATAACACTCGGTGTCCGAGAGATGGGAATGAAGACGCGGCGGCCCCTTCCGCAGGAGCGGGTTCGACTCTTCGCAGCCTTCAAAGCCTGCAAATGAGCAGTTCCCGCTCGTAGATCATCTCCGGCGGCAGGTGGTCGTGGAGCAGCAGGAACAGCTCTTCATGCCCCATCACCTCCTGCTTCCACTGCGTCCGATCGACCGTCTGCAGCACATCGAAGGTCGCCCGTGGAAACTCCAGCCCCTTCCAGTTGATGTCGTCGAAGTGTGGCGTCCAGCCGATGGGCGTCTCCTTGCCCATCGCCCGCCCGCGAACCCGGTCCACGATCCACTTGAGAACGCGCATATTTTCGCTGTAGCCCGGCCACAGGAACTTGCCGTCGTCACCCTTCCGGAACCAGTTCACGTGGAACACACGCGGCGTCGCAGAAAGATTGCGCTGCATCTTGAGCCAGTGACGGAAGTAGTCGCCCATGTGATACCCGCAGAATGGAAGCATCGCCATCGGGTCACGCCGCACCTTGCCGACTGTTCCCGTCGTAGCCGCAGTCGTCTCCGATCCCATCGTGGCCCCAATGTAAACGCCCGCGGACCAGTTGAACGCCTGATAGACCAGCGGCATCGTCGTCGGCCGCCGCCCTCCAAAGATGAACGCAGAGATCGGCACCCCATTCGGGTTCTCCCAGTCAGGATCGATCGTAGGACACTGGCGCGCCGGAGCCGTAAACCGGCCGTTGGGATGCGCAGCAGTGGTTCCAGTCTCCTTGGCGATAGCCGGCGTCCACTTGTTGCCGCGCCAATCGATCAGCTGTGCCGGCGGAGCATCGGTCATGCCCTCCCACCACACCCCGCCCTCAGGAGTAAGCGCAACGTTCGTGAAGATCGTATTTTTAGCCAGCGTCGCCATCGCGTTAGGATTCGTCTTCGCGCTGGTCCCGGGCGCCACACCGAAGAATCCGGCCTCAGGATTGATAGCCCGCAATTGGCCGTTGGCATCTGGCTTGATCCATGCGATGTCGTCGCCGACCGTCCACACCTTCCAGCCTTCGAACCCAGCCGGTGGAATCATCATCGCGAAATTCGTCTTCCCGCAAGCACTGGGGAAAGCTGCAGCAACATACGTCTTTTCCGTAGTGCCGTCCGCCCGCTTAGGCGATTCCACCCCGACGATCAGCATATGCTCCGCCATCCACCCCTCATCGCGGGCGATGTTGGAGGCGATGCGCAACGCGAAGCACTTCTTTCCCAGCAGAGCATTTCCGCCGTACCCCGAGCCATAGCTCCATATCTCACGCGTCTCCGGAAAATGAACAATGTACTTCTCGTCATTACACGGCCACGAAACATCCTGCTCCCCGGGAGCCAGCGGAGCCCCGACAGTATGCATGCACGGCACCACCCGCTTCTCATCCTTGTCGATCTCCGCGAAGACTGGCGCGCCTATCCGCGCCATGATCCGCATATTCACCACGGCATACGCCGAATCGGTAAGCTGCACCCCGATCTGCGACATAGGCCCCCCAATTGGCCCCATCGAATAGGGCAGCACATACATCGTGCGTCCACGCATACTTCCCCGGAAGAGCTGTTTAAGCCTCTTCCGCATCACGAACGGATCCTCCCAGTTGTTGGTGGGGCCGGCCGTGTCCTTCGAAAGAGAACAAATAAACGTACGGTCTTCCACGCGCGCCACATCATTAGGAGCAGAGCGCGCCAGGAAGCAGCCCGGCCACAGCTTTTCGTTCAGTTTGGTGAAGGTACCCGCTTTCACCAGCTGGTCGCACAGAAAGTCGTACTCGGCCTGCGAGCCATCGATCCAGTGGATGCGATCCGGCTGCGTCAGATCGGCCATCTTTTCGACCCAGCGGATGAGATGTTTGTTGGTAGTAGGCGGCGCGGCGGTCGCGGCCTCGGCGATAACTGTCTTCATAAATGCGCAAATCCTTCTCCTGCAAGTCTTCCCCTCCACAGGGAGGCTGTCAACCGCCGAATTGGTCAGGCCAGTTACAGGGAAACTGAAGTAAGATTTTTCGCGAGGGCATTTTACAGATGACGCGTTCCACGCAGAGGAACTGGTTAGCAATGTTGATCCTGGGGGCCGCAACCATAACCCGCGCCTTCGCCCAGGGCGATCCGCCCAGAGCATTCGATGCAGCCACAGCAGCACTACGGGCCCCCGGAACGACAGTCCGCATCGATCTCATCGGCGACTCGACCCAAACCAACAACGCCGGCTATGGCCGAGGATTCTGTGCCAACCTCACCGCAAAGGTCGACTGCGTGAACATGGCCAAAGGTGGTGCAAGTACCAAGACCTTCCGCGAACAGGGGCTCTGGGAAAAGAGCCTCCAAACCAAACCCGACTACATGTTGATTCAATTCGGGCACAACGATATGGAAAGCAAAGACCATCTCCCCCGGCAGACCACGATGGCCGAATACGAGGCAAACCTTCGCAGGTACATCGACGAGGCGCGCGCAGCCGGAATTAAGCCGGTACTCGTCACCCCGCTCACACGCAGATACTTTGAAGCCGACGGAAAGGTCCACTCCGACCTCCTCGCACACTCGGAGACCATGAAGATGGTCGCAGCCGAGATGAAGGTCCCGCTCATCGATCTCCAGCGCGACAGCATCGCCTATCTCGACGGCATCGGCGAAAAGGCAAGCAACACCCTCGCCATCACTAAGAAAGACGACGACGGCAAAACCATCTTCGACAAGACACATCTGGACTGGAAGGGGTCGTACGTCTTCGGACGCATCGTCGCGGTCGACATGGGAAAAGCCGTTCCAGCGCTGTCGAAATATGTCAGGCCTCAAGCCGCAACTCTGCCGCCCGAAGGCGTGAAGGCGATGAAGATCATCGAAGGCGGTCCCGTCAAGATCGTGCTCGTCGGTGATTCGACAGTGAACGCCGAAGGCGGCTGGGGAAAAGGCTTCTGCGCCGTGATGACCCCAAACGTAACCTGCATGAATGAGGCGTTGAATGGACGAAGCTCCAAGAGCTTCATCGACGAAGGCGCATGGGCCAAAGCGCTCGCCGACAAAGGCGACTACTACCTGATTCAATTCGGCCACAACGACATGAAAGGCAAAGGCCCGGAGAGAGAGACCGACCCCGAGACGACCTTCGCGGCAAATATCCGGCGGTACATCCACGACGTGCGCACGATCGGCGGTGTGCCCGTAGTCGTGACGTCGTTGTCGCGAAGAAACTACCGGAACGGAGTTCTCGTGCAGGACCTCAAGGACTATTCCGCGGCCGCAAGACGTGTCGGCATGGAAGAGAATGTAACCGTCATCGACCTTAATGCCATGTCCACTAAACTGCTCGAAGGGATGACCCAAGCGCAGGCCGACGAGTTCGACGCCACCGGCCACGAAGATCAACGCGCCGAGAATAAGAAGAGCGCCACCGACCGGACTCATCTGAACGACAAGGGCCAGGCGCTCTTTGGGCGAATGGTCGCCGACAACCTGGTTCGAACGCAGGTTGAGCTCGGACCTGACGTCATCGGCGAGCCGGCCAAGGCCAAGGCAGCGGGAGCCCAGTAGCTCCGCTGCATCTCCTTTATTTCAAAAAGATCCACCTGCCAGGCGTCATTTCTGATGCCCAAAACCCGTAAAAACCCGCATACATGTTCGCAGCGCTGATAGACTTAAAGTTCTGCGTTGTGACTACGCGCAACAAGCTCTCTCAAAGCAGCAACACTGCGGCGAGCAAAAAAAGGAAAACGAAAACCAGTGGATCAGCAGACCAGGCAAGCACTCAAGCACGATCAGTTCGTCGACACTACCGCTCACGGCCTCGAATGGGCCAGCGAAAACCGCCGTTCCGTCATCGTTGCCGGCACCGTTATTCTGGCAGCCATCCTTATCGTGGTATGCGGCGTACTCTTCTACAACAACCGCGCCGCCCAGGCATCGGTGGCATTCGGCGCAGCAATGCAGGCCTACCAGACCCCGATCGCTGTGCCGGGACAGCCCATACCGCCGGGCGTCAAAACGTTTGCCTCGATCAATGAACGCGCCAAGGCCGCCAATCAGCTCTTTCTGGGCGTTGCCGACAAGTACAGCATGGCCCCGGACGGCAAGGTCGCTCGCTACTTTGGTGGACTGACCTATATGGAAGCCGGCGACAACGCAGCTGCCGAAAGCACCATGAAGCAGGTCGCCAGTGGATGGAACGGCGATCTCGCCGCCCTCGCAAAGCTGTCCCTCGCACAGCTCTACCGCCAGACTGGCCGCGATCCACAGGCCATCGAGCTCTACAACGAACTGACGGCAAAGCCCACCACGACCGTGCCCGCTGGTCTCGCGCAACTGCAGCTCGCCGAACTCTACGAGTCGGAGGGCAAGCCCGACCTGGCAAAAAAGATCTACGCCCAGCTCAAGGACAAGGACCCCAAAGGCCCGGCCGGTACACTGGCCGCTCAGAAGCTGAACCCGGCACCCACCGGTCCCGCCGGCCAGTAACAACACTGGTTGAACCAGATCAAAAAAGCGAGGCGTCAGGCGTTAGCCTGGCGTCCCTTTTTTTGCATTGCAGCAGGCCTTACAACGCCGCATTTTTTTTTCTGCGTTTTCTGCCCAAAAATCGCATGTCAAGTCCCCAATCGGCTTAACTCATTGATTCCCATAAGGTTACACTTGGCGTATTAGTTGCCGTCAACCCTCTATACTGGATATAGAGGTCAAAACAAGAGTTAGCCCGGGCCCAGTCCGAAGCTAACTCTTTTAGTTGCACTATTTGGACGTAACTTATTTGTTGTCGATATTTTGCAGGCAGCATGTCTCGTAAATATGTGATGATAAATGACTTACGCGCGGGCAATAGGGGGGGGGTACCCCTCAAGGAAAGCCCGCAGCGGTGGCAGCTAGTCGTCATGAAAAGAGATAGAGCCAGTGTCCCTGCCCTTCAGGGAAGATTCGGCATCGGTCCGCAGCTTTGTCAGGATGCTCCATTGATCGTTCACCTTCGGAGGCGCCACCCAAACCGGTAACGGCATCCTGAGATAGTCGGAGAGAGCAATAGCATGCGGCTCGTACAGCGCCCGTATAGTGCTCAGCCGATTGGCTGCGGACGGGTCGCCGCACAACCGCAGGCGGTTCTCGCCCAGCGCATCGCACAAGTGATAGAAGTCCTTCTGTGGCAGGCGATTGATTCCGCCGTCAGGCTTCCACAGCTTGTGCTCCTGCACTCGGAAGACCTGGCCAAGGTCAATGAGAGCATGCCTGGCCATCACGAAGGTCAGTTGGGCCTGGCGGGAAGGTGGGCCCTCGATCACTGAGATCAGCAGCGCACAAGTATCCAGTATCGAGACCAGGGCCGACAGCCAACTCTGGGTATCATGCTGCGAGCGGTAGTAACAAAGAATCGGGTAGGAGATGTGCGATTCGAGAATCTCGGCGGCCCAGCGCTCCCACTCGGCAAGCAGAGCGATCATCGCCTCCTCTCCCCCCTCAAATGCGTGTCGCCGAAGCAGTTCGGCTGCGCTTGGCGGCGAGCCCGCACGCGAGTCCAGAAGCGCAACGTTGACCTCGCGGCGCGAGAACGCCTGATATAGCACTGGCAGGTAGCCGATTACCAGCGCCACAAATCCGAGGCCGACCCCGGACTCGCAGATGATGAACGTTCGAGCCAACCGGCTGTGCGGAACAACGTCTCCGAGCCCTAACGTAAACAGAGTGGTACCACTGACATACACGTCCGTACCAAACTGCGCCAAGGCACTGTCGGAGTGTCGCATCATCGCATCGCCGAATGGAGAATGCATGGAGAAATAGAACAGCGCAAAGCCGGTAATCAGAAGCACCGCCCAGAGGAGCAGGAGCAGTAACAACGAAAGCGGACCATACACGCTGTAGATCTGTTCGCGCACCTTCTTGTTCCGCGCATGTTCAGCCATCACAACCCATGGCGCCCAGGTAGCAATGAAAAAAATGCGAGTTATCTGGAAACGCCCGGAGGGACGCCTCGGCAAAATGATCGTCTGGAACGCGTCGAGCGCCACACCGATGAGGCAAAACAGTCCGGCAATAAACGCGGCAATGTGCACGTGAAATCAATCCTCCGCTTGATGCGAGCGATGTTTTTCAACCTTATCAGAGCTCCCCGGGCTGACCTTCCAGCCTCAGCTGCGTCAATAAGCAGAGCAAGACATAAACAATTCAGACGACACAATATTGTTGAAACAATAGGGCCAATTCGTTCATCAGACAAAACAGCAACATATTCATTCGACAAAAATACTTTTTGAGGCCTAAGCTTAGATCAATTCGATAAATGTTCGCGTATTGAGCCGTCTAAAACCGACTTACTCGAAAGAGAGGAAACTATGCAGCGAGTTCTCATAGTTGACGATGATCGCCTGGTTGCCGATACATTGACCCTCATCTTCGAGAGGAATGGTTTTGTGGCCAAAACAGCATACTCTGCAGATGAAGCTCTGGAGAGTTCCCGTGAATTTGCCCCAAACCTTCTGCTCTGCGACGTGACCATGCCAGGCCGCGACGGTCTCTCCCTCGTAGAGGACGTAACACGCGAGCTTCCCGCGTGCCGCATTCTCGTGCTGACTGGCTTTTACTCGAACCTGAAGAGCGTCCGCGATCAGGCACGCAAGCTTTCACGCCCACTAGGTGTCCTCACTAAACCTTGTCAACCCTCAGAGCTTCTGCGCGAAGCGGCTGCTTTGCTGGCCACGGCTTAGCCGACCCGTAACATGCATGATCTAGGCCGTATCCTGATCGTCCTCGGCCTCTTCCTTGTCTTCGCCGGCGCAATCATCCTCGCGCTCAACCGCCTCCATCTGCCCCTTGGGCGCCTTCCTGGAGACCTGAACTGGCGCGGACGAGGCTGGTCGGTCTCCTTTCCCTTGGCAACCTCGATCCTGGTCAGCATTGTGTTGAGCCTGCTCCTGTGGGCCGTGAGCCGCTTCCGCCGGTAGCTCGAAAATTCCCACCGGGCGATGCTAGACTCAGGCGGTATGCCCGAGAGCGACGACAAACCGCCGACCCTGGCCAGCCTGCGCGCACGGCGAGGAAAAGCACATTTAGGAAAACGGATCTCCTCCGCCCTTCCGAGTGACGATCTGGGCTGCCAAAGCGGACTTTTTTCCGCTCTCAATGAGGAAGCTCCAACGCCTGAACGTCGAAAGGTAGTTTCGGCCGCCTCGACAACGGAGCGTCGTGTCTGGACCGTTCGTGCGCTGGTAACGAACATCCGCCAGCACGTCGAGGCCACTTATACCGATCTCTGGATTGAAGGCGAGATCTCCAACTGCCGTCCTGCTCCCTCAGGACACATCTACTTCACGCTAAAGGACGGCGAGGCGCAACTCCCCGTCGTCCTGTTCCGACGTCAGGCCACCCTCCTGCGCTTTCGCCCTGCCGACGGACTCGCCGTCCTGGTGCGTGGTCGTGTTTCGGTCTATGAGAGCCGAGGTCAGCTTCAACTCATCGCCGAAACAATGGAGCCGCGTGGCGCCGGCGCGCTTCAACTCGCCTTTGAACAGCTCAAAGCGCGGCTGCTCGATGAAGGACTCTTTGACGCCGATCGAAAGCGTCCGCTGCCGGCCTTCCCCAAGCGAATCGGTATCGTCACTTCGCCCACCGGAGCGGTGATTCGGGATATCGTCACCGTCGTCCGTCGCAGACATGCTCGACTCCACCTGCTTGTGTATCCGGCAACGATGCAAGGCGACTCAAGTCCAAGTTCGGTCGCTGCCGGTATTCGATGGTTCAATGCGAACAAATCACTCGTCGATGTCATTGTCATCGCTCGCGGTGGTGGATCGCTGGAGGACCTCGCCGGGTTCAACGACGAAGCACTTGCCCGCATCATCGCTGCTTCGGAAATCCCAATTGTATCCGCCATCGGCCATGAGACTGATTTCACCATCGCAGACTTTGTTGCCGACCTCCGCGCTACGACTCCGTCCGCAGCCGCTGAATTGGTCACGGCGGCGCAACACCGGATCGAAGAACGCATCTCTGTTCTCGCTGCGCGTGTCCAGCGTGCCGGCCGATTTCACCTGATGCATTCACGACAGCGTTATGCTCGTATTTCAGCCGAGTCCGTTCTAAGGCGTCTGCACGACGCGATCAACCGGCGAGATCAGCGCCTTGATGAATTGCGGCTTCGTCTTGGTGGCTCAGTACCCCGTCGCCTTCGCACTTCAGCGCAGCGTCTCGCGCTTCTCAACGATCGGCTTCGCAGCCATAATATTGCCATGCGGGTCGCCACTATGCAGCGGCGATTGGAGGGTACAACTCAACGACTGCACCGTAGCTCGACCCAGATCATCAACACCCGCTTGGGTCCTCTGGATCGGGCATCTGCTCGACTCGAGGCGCTGTCGCCTCTCGCTGTGTTGTCTCGCGGTTATGCTCTCATCTATGCCGCTGATGGTGCGCTCTTACGTTCTGCCGCAAAGACCTCTAGGGGCCAAACGATTCGCGCCTACCTTGCCGAAGGCACACTGGAAGCCGAAGTGACCCAAATAGAGCTAAACGAGCGAAATCTAACGGAGATCACTAACTCATGAAGAAGCTCTTTGGAACCGACGGTATCCGCGGTGTCGCCGGTCAGACGCCGCTCGATGCAAATACTGTCTATGCGATTGGGTTGGCGCTTGCCCATACTCTTGCTGCTAAAACACCCTTACCCCGTGTTTTGCTGGGCATGGATACTCGCGAATCCAGTAGTTGGATCGCCGCGACCCTAACGGCGGGCCTCAGTGCAGGTGGGGCTTCGGTCGAGAGTGCGGGTGTAATCACTACCCCTGGCATCGCTTTCCTCGCGCGTGCCCACGGGTTTGCCGCCGGCATTGTCATCTCGGCCTCGCACAATCCTTGGCAGGACAATGGCATCAAGCTATTCGGTCCGGACGGTTATAAATTGCCCGATGCGGTCGAACTCGCGATTGAAGAGGAGATCTTCCGGCAACTCGCCGGTTTGACGACCCTGCCGCAACAAGCTGTTCCACCTGTGGTTAATGAGGCAGACCGGGCAGAGTATGTTCGCTTCCTCCTTGACGCAGTTCCGGGCCTCTCGCTCGACGGTCGCCGCGTTGTCATCGACTGTGCTAACGGTGCCGCTTCTTCCGTTGCTCCACAACTCTTCGCGGACCTTGGAGGCGAGGTAATCATTACGCACGCAAGCCCTGATGGCCACAACATTAACGAGGCTTGTGGGGCGCTGCATCCGGAGATCGTGGGCGCCCAGGTGAAACGCCACCACGCCTCAATGGGTATCACGTTCGACGGCGACGCGGATCGCGCTTTATTTGCAGACGAAAATGGTCGTGTGGTCAACGGCGACGCAGTGTTGCTTCTTGCTGGCCGTGATCTGCAGACACGAGGCTTACTCACTAATTCGACTGTTGTTGCGACAACGATGTCAAATATGGGCCTTGAAGCGGCACTGAAACGCAGCGGCATCCAAATGCTTCGGGCGGCCGTTGGTGACAAGTATGTGCTCGAACAAATGATCGCTACGGGGTCGGCACTAGGGGGAGAGCAATCCGGCCACATTATCTTTACAGGACGGAGTACAACTGGCGATGGTCTGCTGACTGCGTTGTTGCTCCTCGATATTGTCCATCGGAGCGGTAGGACTCTAGCCGAACTGGTCGCCGATCTTCAGGTTTTTCCGCAGGTCATTGTTAACGTTAAGGTAAGAGAGAAGAAGCCGCTGGAGGGAATTCCCACGATCGCGGCTGCGATTCGCGCCGCGGAAGCGGAGTTAGCTGATTCGGGCCGCGTCGTAATCCGCTATTCGGGAACCGAGTCGCTGGCGCGCGTGATGATCGAAGCGGAGTCCGAACCGCTAATGCGACATCACGCCGATTCCATCGCCTCAGCAATTCGCACTGAACTCGGCCTCTAAGATTAGCCCGTTACGAAATGACGAGAAAATCGATCACTATGAATTCTGAGTCAATTTTTTCCGAGTTCGAATTCGACAAACGAACCCTGAGTTTGAAACCTCATAGCGTCCTTTGCAGTCGAATGGATAATAGTCTTGCCTGCGGACAAGACGAGAAATAAATAAGGAGCATGTTGATGACGACAATATTGACGCCAGTCGGCGAGCGCGCGGCCTGGAAGGCTCTGCAAGCGCATCACGAGCAGATTAGCGGGAAACACCTGAAGCAGCTGTTTGCAGAGGACCCCGCGCGGGGTGACCGTTTCACTGTCGAGACCGGCGGAATATTTCTTGACTACTCGAAGAATCGCATCACCGACGAGACGTTGAATCTTCTGATTCAGTTGGCCGAGGAATCCGGTCTTCGGCAACGGATCGATGCGATGTTTAGCGGGAAGAAGATTAACGTCACAGAGGACCGGGCGGTATTGCATATTGCATTGCGCGCGCCGAAGGAGGAGTCAATCCTCGTTGATGGCGAAGACGTTGTTCGGCCAGTCCATGCCGTACTGGACAAAATGGCGTCGTTCGCGGACCGCGTGCGTAGCGGTGTATGGAAGGGGCATACCGGCAAGCGGATTCGCAATGTCATCAACATTGGAATTGGCGGCTCCGATCTTGGCCCTGTGATGGCGTATGAAGCGTTGAAGTATTACAGCCAGCGTGATATTACCTTTCGCTTCGTCTCGAACGTTGATGGCACTGACTTCGCTGAGGCGGTGCGCGATCTGAATGCAGAAGAGACACTCTTCCTGGTTGCGTCGAAAACGTTCACAACACTGGAGACGATGACCAACGCGCATTCAGCACGCGATTGGTCTCTTGCTGCATTAGGCGGTGACGAGAAGGCAGTCGCCAAACATTTCGTGGCAATTTCAACCAATGCCAAGGAAGTGACGAAGTTCGGCATTGATACGGCGAATATGTTTGAATTTTGGGACTGGGTTGGTGGACGCTACTCGATGGATTCAGCGATCGGCCTCTCAACCATGCTGGCAATTGGCCCGGACAACTTTCGAGCAATGCTCGATGGGTTTCACCAGATGGATGAACACTTCCGTACAGCTCCTTTTGCGAGCAATCTGCCCGTCCTGATGGGGCTTCTGACCGTGTGGTATACCGACTTCTTCGATGCGCAAACGATGGCTGTGCTCCCATATGAACAGTATCTGAAGCGCTTTCCGGCCTATCTGCAGCAATTGACAATGGAGAGTAATGGCAAACACGTCACCCTGGATGGCACGCGTGTGACGACCGATACCGGGCCGATCTATTGGGGGGAGCCCGGAACCAATGGGCAACACTCCTTCTATCAGCTGATCCATCAGGGAACCCGGCTGATCCCGTGCGACTTCATCGGGTTCTACAAGACGCTGAACCCGCTCGGACGACATCACGACATGTTGATGGCCAACGTGTTCGCGCAGGCCGAGGCACTTGCGTTCGGCAAGACGGCAGAGCAGGTGATGGCTGAAGGGACGCCGGATTGGCTCGTTCCTCACCGTGTCTTCGAGGGCAATCGCCCGTCGAACGTCATCCTGGCCGAACAGCTGACTCCAGCGGTCTTGGGAAAGCTGATCGCCCTATATGAGCATGCTGTGTTCACGCAGGGTA
This sequence comes from Acidobacteriaceae bacterium KBS 89, assembly GCA_000381605.1. Lineage (GTDB taxonomy): Bacteria > Acidobacteriota > Terriglobia > Terriglobales > Acidobacteriaceae > Edaphobacter. Next base: position 268,620 of record KB906759.1, on the reverse strand, counting down.
CGATCTGGAGTATCGACTCGTTCGATCAGTGGGGCGTTGAGTTGGGGAAGGTACTAGCGCAACGAATCATTGGAGAGCTGGAAAGCGCGACAGAGTCTCAGATGACGCACGATACCTCGACGACGAACCTGATTCGGAGATATAGAAAGAACAAGTGAGTCCAGATACGCCGGCGCGAGGCAATCCTCCCGCCATCGATGTCCAGCGAACCATGTGAACTACTGAGGAGAGCGAATATGCAACTTGGAATGGTAGGTCTGGGTAGGATGGGAGCCAATATGGTCCGGCGGTTGGTGGCGCATGGACACGAGTGTGTCGTCTTCGACATGTCACCGAAGGTGGTTGCGGATCTGGCAAAGGAGGCGGGGATTGCCGGTTCGTCTTCACTGCAGGAGATGGTGAGTAAGCTGGCGAAGCCGCGCGCGATCTGGCTGATGATTCCCGCGGGAGTTGTGGAGAAGACGATAGAGGCGATCGCTCCACATCTGGAAGATGGCGACATCCTGATCGATGGAGGCAATTCGTACTACATCGATGACATTCGCCGAGCGAAGGAACTTGCCTCACGAGGGATTCAATATGTCGATGTGGGGACAAGCGGAGGAGTTTGGGGGCTGGAGCGCGGATACTGCATGATGATTGGCGGGCCGGACGCAGCGGTCCAATATCTCGACCCTATCTTCAAGACCATTGCTCCGGGAATTGGGGATATTGCGCGGACTCCTGGTCGAGAGAAGCTGGGCGGGACTGCGGAGCAGGGATATCTGCACTGCGGGGCGAGCGGCGGCGGACACTTCGTCAAGATGGTGCACAACGGGATTGAGTATGGAATGATGGCGGCTTACGCTGAGGGACTTGGAGTCTTGAAGGCGGCCAATATCGGGAAGCATGTTGGTGAGATCGATGCTGAGACTACACCGCTTCGTGATCCCGAACATTACCAGTACGACTTCAACCTTCCTGATATTGCGGAGGTTTGGCGACGCGGGAGCGTCATCGCTTCGTGGTTGCTCGACCTGACTGCGGCTGCGTTTGTGGAGGATCCGGAGATGGCAAAGTTTAGTGGTAGAGTTTCGGATTCGGGAGAAGGGCGCTGGACAATCAAGGCGGGGATCGACGAGGGAGTTCCAACTCCGGTGTTGACGACTGCGCTTTATGAACGGTTCAGTTCGCGCGGCGAAGCTGACTTCTCGAATAAGCTGTTGTCAGCGATGCGCTATGGATTTGGCGGGCATCTTGAGAAGCCTGCAGGGAAATAGATTTGTAGCTTGAAGGAGAAACTCTGTGAGTCAACCTCATTCTGATGCGTTGGTGTTCTTTGGTGCGACTGGCGATCTGGCCTACAAAAAGATTTTTCCTGCGCTGCAGGCGATGATCAAGCGTGGCACCCTTGATGTTCCCGTGATTGGGGTGGCGAAAGCTGGATGGAACCTGGACCAGCTGAAGGCTCGGGCGAAGGACAGTCTGGCGCAGCATGGCGGGCTGGATGCTGCGGCTTGGGAGAAGCTGAGTTCTCTGCTGCGGTACGTTGATGGCGACTATTCCGATCCGGGGACGTTCGTTGCGGTGCGGAAGATGCTTGGTTCGGCTGAGCATCCAGCGCATTATCTGGCGATTCCTCCTTTGCTGTTCGAGGAGGTGGTTGAGCAGTTGGTGAAGTCCGGGTCGGCGAAGGGCGCGCGGATCATCGTGGAGAAGCCGTTCGGTCACGATCTGGCTTCGGCGCAGGAGCTGAACCGGATTCTGCTCTCGGCATTTCCAGAGTCGTCAATCTTCCGCATTGATCACTACCTTGCGAAAGGTCCGGTTCATCATATGGTGTCGTTCCGGTTCTCGAACTCGTTCCTTGAGCCGCTTTGGAACCGCGATTACATCGAGAGCGTTCAGATTACGATGGCGGAGGACTTCGGTGTGCAAGGACGCGGCGCGTTTTACGACCAGACGGGCGCGATTCGCGACGTGATCCAGAACCACATCTTCCAAGTGATGTGCAATCTGGCGATGGAGTGTCCTGCGCGGCGGGACAGCGAATCGATGCGGGATGAGAAGGTCAAGGTGTTGAAGGCGATTCCGCCGATCGATCCGAAGAATGTGATTCGAGGGCAGTTTATCGGGTATCTGGATGAGAAGGGGGTCGCGCCGAACTCGAAGGTTGAGACCTTTGCGGCGCTGGAGCTGGAGGTTAAATCGTGGCGCTGGGACGGTGTGCCGTTTTACATCAGGGCGGGAAAAAATCTTCCCGTGACCTGCACGGAGGTGATGGCGCGGTTGCGGAAGCCACCCAATACCAACATGACCGAGCCGGACGCGACGCAGAACTATGTGCGCTTTCGAATCAGTCCGGAGATGACGATTGCGATGGCGGTTTCGGTCGCGCTTCCGGAAGGCACCGGTCGCGAGGAGGTTGAGCTGGTGGCCTGCCGTCATCCGCAACCGGGTGAGATGGAGGCCTATGAACGGGTGCTGACGGATGCGATGGCAGGGGACGCAACACTGTTTGCGCGGCAGGATTATGTCGAGGAGGCCTGGCGCATCGTCGATCCAATGTTGAAGGCAGCCACTCCGGTGTATCCGTATGCGCCACATACGTGGGGGCCGGATCAGGTTGATCCCAAGGTTCGGCCGCCTTGCGGATGGGACGATCCCAGAGCGGAGGAGCCAGCAGATTTCCGGGTGGTCGCGCAAACGGCGTAAGGTTCCGGGGGTACCCCCCCCATTGCCCGCGCGTAAGTCTTTTATTTCCAGTTGCTTACGAGATGGCTTGGCTTGTAAAATATTCATGGTAAATGGGTTACGTCCAAAATATTGGATCTAAATGAGTTAGCCCCGTAGGATTCTAAGTCCCCACGGGGCTTGCTTGTTTGCTGATCTCTATATCCAGTATATCGGGTTCGATGTAACTAATACGCCACGCGGATGTTGTTGTTGAATAAGGAGTTGAGTCGATTAGGGGCTTGACAAGCGTTTTCCGGGCCAAAAACAACAAAAATATTTGCGACAGCGGTTTGTCCGTTATCGGAAGTGGCCGTAACTGCATACAAGACGACTTCCGAAGGCCGATCATTTCCCGAGGCGCAAAAATTCATTCGTGGATCAATGCTGTCGAACAGTTTCCTAACGGGCGCTGCGCTGTTGGAGACAATCGAGGGACGCGCAGCGCCGCCAAGACCGTGCATATCGATGACCCTTCATGCAATGTCACTTCTGGACGCTCTCATCCACAGACGCAAGTGAACCAAGGTAGCGTACCAAGCCGGCCAGGTCGTCTCCCGTAATTTTCCCTTCAAACGAAGGCAGAGGGTTCGTGTCGACAATCGTAAACTGGCGGAGTTCCGGCTTTGAATATGTAGCGATTTCTCCCGACGCATCAATAACTCGTACGCTGTGATCGTCTTGACTCAGAATCCGGCCAGTAAGCTTCTTTCCATCGGACGTGGTGAGCTGAACCAGGTCGTTCCGAGGGTTAGGTGTGTGGCGTGGACTAATAATAGCAGCTCGAATTTCGTTAGCCGAACGCCGAGTTCCCAGACCATTCAATGTTGGGCCGGTATATGCTCCTTTTTTTTCTATGCGATGGCATGTGAGGCAATCATTCTCGGTAATGAGGCGCTTCACACGTTCCGTCTCTGAGGAATCCAGCACCGCTGGTCTACTCGAGGTCGAAGAAGACGTTGTCGTGTCTATTCCATAATTGGTGACCAGGTAGAGGACTGTGTTGTCCAGATCTTCCTTCGATCCATCCGTACCGCGGGCTGCCATCTCGTCGACACTCTTTCTCCAGTCGTCCGGAGTTTTCTTGACACGGGTAACCATATCCGCGCGATGACAGGCAGTGCAGTTGTGTATGAACTCAGCCTTGCCTTTGCCGTCGGGCAGAGTTTGAGCAGAGGCTCCACTCGATATGCAAAGCCCGCAAAATAACGTACACATTGCCCCAAACGCCAATTTCAATTTCTGATTCATATCGTCATCGCTCTTCCAGGGTTACAAGAGGTGGAGTTGAATCGGTTCTTCGCCGCTTTGAACTCGACTCTCCTTGGGTGACGTTCAGGTCCACCGTCTGCGGAAAACGGTGGACCGTAACATTGACCTCGCTAAGAACTAAAGCTCCCTCATGGCCAAAGACGAAGGCTTGACTCTATTTCGGTGTCAGGCGGAAGACACCACCTGCCTTCGCATCTTCGATCATCCACAATGCGCCATCCGGAGCGACTTCCACGTCGCGGATTCTGTGACCGACATCCCATCGCTCGGCAGTCGTTGCTCCTCCTTTTCCGTCGAATGTGATGCGAAGGAGCACTTTCGATATCAGCCCGCTAGCAAGGGCCGAGCCATTCCACTGCGGGAACATAGCTCCTTTGTAGAACATTAGGTTGCCAGGTGCGATGACCGGGACCCAATAAATAACAGGCTTGGTCAGGTCAGGGCGCGTGTCAGGATTAGGAACAGGCACGCCGTCATAGTTGTGTCCATAGGAGACCAGCGGCCAGCCATAATTTTTGCCTTGTTCGATCAGGTTCAACTCATCGCCGCCCCGTGGGCCATGTTCAAGCTCCCACAACCGGCCGTCCGGCGCAAAAGCCAGACCATAGGGAGTGCGAACTCCCGAGCTCCAGGTCTCCGCTGGCGTCAGGTTAGGACCGGGAAAGGTATACGTCCTTATGACAGGCGCCGTCTTTGCGGCTTCCGTGTTTGCAGGTGGGTCAATGACAGGAATGCTTGCCGTGCCTGTCTTGCCAGCCATTGGATTGCCCGGGGCCGGTTTGCCATCCAGTGTCAGGCGCAGGATCTTACCAAGTGGCGAGTTAGGGTCCTGGGCAGGAGTCATGCGCTGCCGATCTCCAGACGCGAGGAAGAGATACTTTCCGTCCGGAGAAAAAGCGACCTCTGCGCCGAACTGTCCCCCGTCGCCCCTCGCTCCGTCGCGCCAGATCACCTTCAGTCCCTCTAGACTCGCCGCATCTGGGCTGAGTTTCAAGTTGGCCCGCGCAAGCGCCAGGCTCGAACCTCCCGGTTCCCCCGGCTCTGAATAAGTAAGGTAGACATTGTGGTCTTTGGCATAGTGCGGCGATAGATAGACGCCAAGCATTCCGCCCTGACCTCGATAGAGGGCCGCCGGCACGTTCGCAACGGGGATCTTTGTTCCTTGTTGGGTGACCAGCAACATACCGCCAGGCTTCTCGGTAATGAGCATCCGCCCGTCTGGCAGAAAAGCAATCTTCCAGGGAAAATTCATAGTCGTTACCTGGGCCATGTCAAATGGCAGGCTCGGCTCAGGCTTCTGTTCCCCTGCGTTGATCTGTGCAGATGCGCTGCTCGCGGTGAAGGCAAAAAAAAGTCCCGCGATCGTTAAGTGCTTCATCCCGTTCTCTCCCTTTATCGATAGTGTGATCCGGCATCAAAGAATCTTTACGTTAAGCCTTGTCGCCGCAATATTTCGATCCGTTATAGAGTATCGTGCTCAGAAGTTTGTGGGATTAACGACCGTGTCAGACTGGTTTCCGAAGAGTTTCTGCCGGCGATAAGGACGCAGAACTCCTGTATCGGAGCCATAGCAGTGGACAAATTTACCCAGAATGGGGAAGCTGTGACAGATTTCATCGGGGAGGACTACAATTTCGAGCGCTGTGTAGGTATCGATTTTGAAGGAGCGAAGTTTATGGCAACGATGAGCGCGATTCAACCTGGGAGCTACGGATTTCCCGTAACCATTCGTAAGCGGTATGAGAACTATATTGGCGGGGAGTGGGTGGCACCCCTGTCGGGGCAGTACTTCGAGAACGTGACGCCGGTGACGGGGCAAGTGCTGTGCGAGATCGCGCGATCGAATGCGGCTGACGTTGACCGGGCGCTTGATGCAGCGCATGCGGCGAAGAAGATGTGGGGCAAGACCTCGACGACGGAGCGAGGGAAGATGCTGGAGAAGATTGCACAGCGGATCGAAGAGAATCTCGAGATGCTGGCTACGGTGGAGACGTGGGACAACGGCAAGCCGATTCGCGAGACGATGGCGGCGGATATGCCGCTGGCCGTCGATCATTTCCGCTATTTTGCCGGTGTGATCCGGGCGCAGGAGGGATCGATCTGCGAGATTGATGCCAACACGATTGCGTATCACTACCATGAGCCGCTGGGCGTGATCGGGTTGATCATTCCGTGGAACTTCCCGATTTTGATGGCGACGTGGAAGCTGGCGCCGGCGCTGGCGGCAGGGAACTGCGTGGTGCTGAAGCCGGCGGAGCAGACGCCGCTGTCGATCCTGGTGCTGATGGAGCTGATTCAGGACATACTGCCGCCGGGTGTGGTGAACATTGTCAATGGGTTTGGTCTGGAGGCAGGAAAGCCGCTGGCATCGAGTCCGCGTATCAACAAGATTGCGTTTACGGGAGAGACGACGACGGGGCGGCTGATTATGCAGTATGCCTCGCAGAATCTGATTCCGGTGACGCTGGAGCTGGGCGGCAAGTCGCCGAATATCTTCTTCGATGATGTGGCGAATGCGGACGATGCGTTCTTCGACAAGGCGCTTGAGGGGTTCACGATGTTTGCGCTGAATCAGGGCGAGGTTTGTACATGCCCGTCGCGTGCATTGATTCATGACACGCTCTATGACCAGTTCATGGAGCGTGCTCTGAAGCGCGTGAAGGCGATCAAGCAGGGGAATCCGCTGGACAAGACGACGATGATCGGGGCGCAGGCTTCGACGGAGCAGATGGAGAAGATTCTGTCTTACTTCGACATCGGCAAGCAGGAGGGCGCAGAGGTTCTGGCGGGAGGGAAGCGGTCAGTGCAGACGGGGGACCTGGCTGAAGGGTTCTATATTGAGCCGACAGTCTTCAAGGGTCACAACAAGATGCGCATCTTCCAGGAGGAGATCTTCGGGCCGGTGGTTTCGGTGACGACTTTCCATGATGAGGACGAAGCGCTGGCGCTGGCGAACGACACACTGTATGGGTTGGGCGCTGGGTTGTGGACTCGGGACTTGAATCGGGCGTATCACTTTGGACGGGAGATTCAGGCGGGTCGGGTATGGACGAACTGCTATCACTTGTATCCGGCGCATGCGGCGTTTGGCGGCTATAAGCAGTCGGGCGTTGGGCGCGAGAACCACAAGATGATGCTGGAACATTATCAGCAGACGAAGAATCAACTGGTGAGCTATAGTCCGAGTGCGTTGGGATTCTTCTAAACGAGGGCTAGATGGTGGAAGCGCCGGAACAGGTTATTACGACGCCTGCTGCTGAGGAGTTGATGAGCAGGCTCGAGGAGAAGCATGGGGTGCTGATGTTTCATCAGTCGGGAGGCTGCTGCGACGGCAGCTCCCCCATGTGTTATCCGCGGGGGGAGTTTCTGGTTGGGGACAGCGATGTGTTGATGGCGACGCTGGGCGATACGCCGTTTTATATGAGCAGGAGCCAGTTTGAATATTGGAAGCATACGCAGCTGATCCTGGATGTGGTGCCAGGTCGTGGGGGGATGTTCTCTCTTGAGAACGGAGAAGGAGTTCGGTTTCTGATCCGGTCACGGGTGTTTACGGATGGGGAGATCGCGGCACTGCGGTCGGCCGGGCGGATCTGACGGGACGCTGCTTTATGAAGATTGTGGTAGTCGGAGCAAAAGGTTCTTCCCCATTCGACGTTCGCTCAGGGAGAATGACAAACATTTTGCGGCCGATCTGACTTTTGGAAAGACTATTTCTTCGCGAGACACTTCGACATGATGGCGGTGTGCAGGCGTTCGCGCAGTTCGTCAGAGACCTCGTAGATCTCGTTGCCCTTGTAGACCTCGATGGTCTGATGAGTGGTGTCGAGGACGACCTTGCAGTGCTGGCATCCTGCGGTGTGGGTGCGAATCTCGTCGAGCAGCCTGGGGCTGAGCTGTTCGTCAAAGTAGTCGGATAGATGACTCAGAAGGTCTGTGCAGTTCATGCCGGCTGGTCCTCCTGCTTCTTCCGGAAGTACCGACTCAGTCGCTCACGCAACTGAAGGCGCGCGCGCAACAATCTCGATTTGACGGCGGGGACGCTCAAGCCGAGTGCCTCCGCAGTCTCTTCCGTGGAGAGATTTTCAACGTCGCGCAGGGTAAAGACGCTGCGAAAACCGGGAGGGAGTCCCTGAATGGTCTTGCGAAGGATGTCGGCGAGCTCAGCCTGGTTGTATTGCTGCTCAGGGTTGGGGCGCCACTCGGCAAAGTCGCGAGGGATAGAGCCTTCGTCCGTCTGGACATCCTGATCCATGGAGACGGTCTTGCTGGTCTTGCGCTTGCGGAGCCGCATGAGACTCTCGTTGACGGCGATGCGGACGAGCCAGGTCGAGAACTTGGAGTTTCCCTGGAATTGATCCAGCTTCTCGTAAGCCTTGAGGAATGCGTCCTGCGTAATGTCTTCAGCGTCTTCACGGTTTTGGGTAATATGCTGGGCCACCCGGAAGATCTGGCGCTCGTACTGCCGGACCAGCTGTTCAAATGCAGCTGTGTCCCCCGCTTTGGCGCGTTCGACAAGCGCTACGTCGGGATGGATTTCTTCCGTTGCTGGGGATTGGATGGCTGGCATGGGCAAAAGGTGCGAAAAACGGACACTGAAATCCCAGCGAGCGAAGGCTGCGGCGAATCGGCGTCTACACCAGTGTAAATGCCGTTGGGGCGGAGAGCAAAGGTTGAAGGTATTTGGAAAGCCGGAGAGCGTCGACTGGATGGCGACGCTCTCCGGTGGTCCTGGTAAACGTCGCTAGCGGGCGAATCTGCGGCGGAGTGCACCGGCAGCGCCGAGGAGGCCGGTTCCAAGCAGAACGAAGGTGCTGGGCTCTGGGGTGACGGCGGGTGGATCATCGTTGATGGCGACGTTGGTGACCACGAAGGATTCGGCGTGGTATGCGAGGCTCGAATCGGGGACGGAGATATCTTCCATGGCGATGAAGATGCCTGTAAGACCGTCCGGGAGTCCGGGGATTGGAGATGATCCGTCGTAGGCAGTGGAGTAGGCGTGGTTGTACCCATCTCTGCTCCAGGTTGTGGGAATACCACCGTTGTCGATGGAGTCTTCGAATTCGCCAGTTGTAACGTCATGAAGGATAAAGACGAGGACGTCGCCGGCGCTGACAGAGAGGAAGGTGACGGGAGCTCCAATCACTGAGCCGTGGTTCGGCAGAAGGAAGCCGCTGAATGTGTTCTGAGTTACGTCCCAGAGCTGGATTGAGTCGTCAAACGAGGCGCTGGTGCCGGCGAAGTAGCCTACGACGGGTCCGTCGGCAACTGCGGTGAAGCTGTTCGCTGGCGCAAGCTGGCCGGGATTGGGGTAGGGGATGCTATCGGCGAGCAATGGCGTAGAGACTGCAGTTAGAGAACCAGCAGCAAGAAGAGATGCAAGTACAGGCAGAGAAAGGCGCATGGTAACTCCTACAGATTGAACTCAGAACCTATTGGTGTTTCTATAAAGCAATCTGTCCACCAAACCTATAGTTTGCAACCCCATGCATATTGAGCGTTTTTTGCGAGAACCTCTGTTTCAAGTGCAGGTATTTGCATACCAGGCGTTCCAAGTGCCACCTTTTTTCCTACCAGAAGCCAGCCTCGGGAGAGTTCGATCGGAAAAAAAGACCAATCTCAATGAACCTGGTCACCCTGTGAGAGTTCGTAGCGAATGTTTAGTCTGCAGCTGGAGTCGTGATTGAACTGCAGAGTCAGGTTGCGGAGTGTGGTGGCGGTGCCTTCTCCACCGCCTTTGCTGTGCGGGATGGGTGGTGCCGGAAGCGATGGAGTTCGACCGTCGCGATGGAGCAGAGCAAGAAGCGTCGAGCAATGCCAAGGAACTTGCGAGAGATGTTGGATAACCGGAGAGCGCCGACTGGACGGCGACGCTCTCCTGTGTATACCTGCCTGCCGGTTAGCGGGCAAACTTGCGGCGAAGTGCGCCAGCTGCTCCGATAAGTCCGGTTCCAAGCAGAGCGAAGGTGCTGGGTTCGGGGGTGGGAGCGGTGGGTGCCAGGTTGGTGAAGACGAAGGTGTCGTCGTTGTAGTCGAGGTCGGAGCCTGAGAACTTCAGGTCTTCCATGCCTACGAAGATGCCGGTGAGGCCAGCCGGAAGTCCGGCAAGACTGCCAGTGTACGGAGTGGTGTAGGCGTGGTTGTATCCGTCGGCGCTGAAGGCAGACGGAGTGCCGTGGTTGTCGACGGAGTCTTCGAGCTCTCCGGTGCTGTCGTTGGAGAGGATAAAGACGAGGATATCGCCGGCGTTGACTGAGAGGAAGTTGACCGACGCTCCAATTGTGGAGCTATGGTTGGGAAGCAGGAAGTCGCTGAAGGTGTTCTGTGTGACATCCCAGAGTTGGATCCTGTCGTTGTCTCCTGCGTCGGAGCCGGCGAAGTAACCGACGATGGTGCCAGTGGCGGTGGCGGTGAGTGTGTTGGCAGGCGCGACATGGCCTGGGTTGCCGTACGGAATATTGTCGGCGAAGACGGGAGTGGAGCCGACAGCAAGAACCCCTGCGGCAAGAATGGATGCAAGTACAGGCAGAGAGAGACGCATTGGAACTCCTAAGGGTGGATCTAATAAGTCGATGCCCTTGGAAAAGCAATCTCGCCGCCAAACCCATAAGACGTGCAAATGCCTGCATATTTACAAGTTCTTGCGAAAATGACGGAAATAAGTGAAAAATATTGCGTATATGCTGCAGAGGATTGCCAATCTTTTTCCCTTTCGAGATCAAAAAAGGGGGCTTGGGGGGTCATCTGAGCTGGTAAAAACTGCCCGATCTGAGGATTTATCTTGGTGTCTGACTGGAGGGCGTTGTGGCGGTGGCGCGCGAGGATTTCGGCGCCATCAGGGCGGGTAAGGGTCCGGATCGACTCAGGCGTGGAAGCTTGCTTCTTGTCGGTCGGGACTGAACCAGAGCTGTTTTGGGGGGTAAAGCGAGGAAGAGCGGCGCGAAGTCCGGCGACGCTCTTCCGCTGTAACTGGCAATCTTCCAAACTGACTAGCGTGCGGTTTTGCGCCGAATTGCACCGGCCAGGCCGAGGAGGCCGGTTCCGAGCAGGACAAAGGTGGTTGGTTCTGGTGTGGGAGCCGCGGCAGCAATATTGGTGAAGATGAAGGTGTCGTCGTTGTAGTCAAGATCCGAGCCGGAGAGAGGATCCAGGCCGGTGACTGAGAGATCTTCCATGCCGACAAAGGTGCCGGTGAGGCCGATCGGGAGTCCCGGAAGTCCGCCGGTGTAGGGGGTGGCGTAGGCGTGGTTGTACCCGTCGTCGCTGAAGGTTGTGGGGATTCCTCCGTTGTCGAGGGAGTCATTGATCTCTCCGGCGCTGTCGTTGGAGATGATGAAGACAAGGTTGTCACCGGCGTTGACAGCGAGGAACTCTGTCGGCACCCCGACCACGGAGCCGTGATTGGGGAGCAGGAAGCCGCTGAAGGTGTTCTGGGTGGTGTTCCAAACCTCAATCGTGTCGTTGCCGCCCGCTTCGGAGCCGGCGAAGTAGCCGACGAGCATTCCTGTGTTAGTGGCGGTGAAGGTTTGAGCGGGGGCGAGCTGGCCAGGGGTCGGATACGGGATGGCGTCAGCAAGTAAGGTAGAGGAACCGAAGGTAAGAAGAGATGCAAGAGCGAGCTGAGAGAAGCGCATAAAGGGGAGCTCCCAATCTGGATCTGATGAGGCTTGTCTTTATAGAGAGCAATCATGCCGCCAAACAGAGAGCGTGCAAATCCCTGCAAATTCGTGACTCTTTGCGGGATCTTTGTCGAACAAGTGCAAACGGTTGCAGGCACATTGAAAAACATTACCCTTTTGGGCCATCAATGTTACAGCGGTAATCCGAAGTCTTGATCCAGAGCTGAAAATGACTGATTCTCGATTAGATTGAAGCGTATCTGAGGTGGTTCGTTGCGGAATGCGGGTATCGAGGTTCGCGAACGCGGCTTAGAGTAAATGTGTGGGCCTAAAAAACAATGAGACGGTGATGGGTATCTGGTGCAGGCTCAGGAATGTGATTGTTCTTGCCACTCTTGCGGCGACGGTGGTGCCGTTTGGCGTGGGCGCAAGGACGGTAGAGGCGCAGAGTTCGACGACTACGGGCCAGACGACCAAGAAGCCGGCGCCACAGAGCAAAACGGGTTCGGCGTCGGGGTCAACGGGGAAGACGACCGGCACCGGAAGCAAAAAAACGACACCTAGCAAGAGCACGAAGGGGAAGAGTAGGGCAGCGAGCAAAACCAATGGGGCGGCGACCGCTTCACGGAAACCGACCGCGCAGACGATTCGGCTGAACAGTGCGTTCAAGGCCACGGAGCAGCTGCGTCCGATGGCGCAGCAGTTGGCCACGACGCGGTCTGTGGCGGCTTACAGCGGAGTGGAGAACTACGCACGAATGCATCCGGGCGAAGGTGCGGCTGCGGCCTATCTTGCGCTGGGGCACGCCTACATGCTGGACCACCGGTATGCCGATGCTGCCGGCACGTTTCGCAAGGCGAGTGTGACCGGGACCGCGCTTGATGATTATGCGGACTACCTGGGATCGCAGGCGGCGATCCAGGCGGGGCATGGCGCGGAGGCCTATGCGCTGCTGGATCATTTTGCCGAACGGCATCCGGACAGCATCTTTAATGCGAACGCACCAGTGCTGCTGTCCAATGCTTACCTGCAGCAGAACGATCCGCAGGGCGCGTTGCGGGTGCTGGTACCGCTGGCGGATTCGGCGCAGGCGTCGCACGTGGACTTTCGGTATGCCCTGGGACGTGCGTACCAGATGGCCGGGGATACGACGCATGCGGCGGCGACCTTTCGGAGCTTGTACGTTAACCTTCCTTTGAGCCTGGAGGCTGGACAGGCGCGCGCACAGATGCAGGCGATGAACATGCCGCTCACTGCGGCTGAACGGAAGACGCATGCAGACCAACTGTTCAACGCCAAGCGTTATGCCGAGGCGGGCGTGGAGTATCACTCGATCGAACGCGATGGCTCGGGGCTGAGCCAGGCTGATCATGACGCGTTGCTGATCTACGCGGCGGCATGTGACATGAAGCTGAAGCACATCAGCCGGAGAGATGTTGAGAGGCTACCGAATACGACGGACGATACCGCTGCACTGAAGCTGTATATGCTGGCTGAGCTTTCGCGGAACGAGCACGATGAGAAGACCCATGATGCGCTGATCGCACAGATGGTGCAGCGTTTTCCCACCAGCAGGTGGCTGGAGGAGGCGCTGTATTCGGGCGGCAACATGTATCTACTGAAACATGATGCGACGCAGGCGACGTATCACTACTCGCTGCTGGTGAAGATGTTTCCGAACAGCACGTATGCTGCGTCGGCCCACTGGCGGGCCGCGTGGATGAACTACCGGCTGCACAACTACTCCGAGGCCGCGCGGCTGATGGATGAGCAGATCCAGGGGTATCCGGCGGGGATCGAGGTGCCGAGTGCACTTTACTGGCGCGGGCGTATCTATGAAGAGGACGACCACAACTTTGCACAGGCGGCGAACTACTATCGCGCACTGACGGCGTCTTATATCAACTTCTACTATGCTGGGCTGGCGCGGCAGAGGTTGAATGTTCTGAAGGGGCAGACTGCGACGACGGCTCCTGCGGCGGTTCTGAGCTCGGTGCCGAAGCTGGTGGTGCCGACGTTGACGGGGGAACTGCCCGAGAATGAGCCGCACCTTATCAAGGCGAGGCTGCTGGCGAATGCGGCGCTGAATGAGTTCATTGGGCCGGAGATCCAGGCGAGTCCTACTTCGAGTCAATGGGGATCGCTTGCGCAGGCGGAGATCTTTACCTCGTATGGCGAGACTACGCGAGCGCTGCAGGCGATGAAACGCAGCGGGATTTCTTTTTTTGCGATGCCGCTGGACCAGGTTCCGACGGTGTATTGGAAGGTGTTGTTTCCGCAGCCGTACTGGAGCGACCTGGTTGCAAACTCGGAGAAGAACCGATTGGATCCTTATCTGGTGGCGTCGCTGATTCGGCAGGAGTCGGAGTTTAATGCCGGCGTGGTGAGCCATGCGAATGCTTACGGATTGATGCAACTGCTGCCCTCGGTGGGTAAGTCGATGGCGAAGAAGAACGGTATCAAGGGATTCAATACCAATATGCTGCTGAATCCGACGACGAATCTGCAATTGGGCACGACCAATCTTCGTCTGGTGCTGGACAGGTTCGGCGGCCAACAGGAGTATGCGCTGGCGGCTTACAACGCGGGTGATGTGCCGGTGCGACAGTGGATGTCGGCGGGCAACTATAGGGATATCGCTGAGTTCGTTGAGTCGATTCCGTATACGGAGACGCGTGAGTATGTGCAGGCAATTCTGCGCAACCGGGAGATCTACCGAGCGTTGTACGGACCGCAATAAGAGAATCAGCCTCGCATCATTTATTTCTAAATGTGGGATTGACAGGACCAGAATATCCGTTATTCTTTGCACCAGAAGCAGTGCATTTGCCCGACGCAAGAAATCATTTGAGGAGGTCTCTTCCGCAGCCTGAAGTCAGTATCGGCCCAAGAACGTGGGTCACGAACGAAGACAACCGTTGGATGAAGAGGCAAGCATGGTAGCCGAGTTAAACCTTCTGGAAGTGTGGATCCCGGAGCAGATGCAGCCGGGCACGTTGTTTCTGCTGGAGCAGGCGGGGGAGCTGGGCAAGGCGGATAACCCCTATTGGGCGGTGCTTGCTTGTCCATCGTGCGGCTCACTGGGGCTGATTACACGACAGCAATGCGCGGGACTGGAGTCGATGATCTGCGGGTCGTCGGAGTGTTCCGCGGAGTATTTTCTTGAGGACCAGACGATACGGTATCGACTGGCAAGTTAGTCGAGCACGAATAGAAGTGATGGTGCGCGGTGTTGGGGAGACTGACGCGCTTTTTTATTGCGGATGGAAGCTTGAGTAGCTAACATTAGGTATGGCTTTATACCGCTCAACCAACATGCAGCAGCAAGGCCCGGTGCAGTATCGGCGGCTTTGGCGTGCTTGTTCGTTTGACGGCTGGAAGGCAGATTATAGATAGCTTTCCGTTGTTGAGAACCACCATCGAAGAGACCGCCAAGACTGGCGGTCTTTTTTATTGCTTTAAGGAAAAGGAGTCGGACGATGCGGACGTTTGTTCCATTTACTTCAGACGAGGAGATCGTATTGATCGGTAGTGGTCTGGTTGACCGGACGCTGCCGAAGACTGTGTGGACCCATGCTGCTCACTTTGCTGCCGTTCTGTGGTTGCTTAAGAACAGAACCGAGGTTGAGGTTTCGCGCGAGATGCCTGGCTTCATCCGGGCCTATAACGAAGCGACTGGGGGAGCTAATACCGACACCAGCGGCTATCACGAGACGATTACACAGGCCTCGATACGGGCTGCTCGTGACTTTTTGTCTGGTGCGCCGCCGCAGCCGCTATTTATGACCTGCAACGCGTTGATGTGCTCCCGGCTGGGTGAGCCCGATTGGCTGCTGGACTACTGGACTCGTCCGCGGCTTTTCTCGGTCGAAGCACGGCGTGCGTGGCTTGAACCCGATATTCGAAGCTTGCCGTTTTGAGGAACGATTACTCGTGACGCAGTGCTTCGACTGGATCCATGCGGGAGGCGCGCATGGCAGGCAAGAATCCGGAGACTACGCCCACGACGGCCAGAATTCCGAAGGAGACCAGCATGATTTTTGGCGAGGCACGAAGGAGGATGTCGCCCTCGTGGTTTGCAGTTTTATAGATGTCGGAGTAGAGCGGCATGGGCGGGATGAGATAGGCGACGAGAATGGCGACGATCATGCCGACGATCCCGGCGAGAAAGGTGAGGGTCAGACTCTCTAGGAGGAACTGCTTCAGGATGTCCCTGCGGCGGGCGCCGAGTGCTTTGAGAAGGCCGATTTCGCGCGTGCGCTCGGTGACTGAGACGAGCATGATATTCATGACGCCTACGCCACCGACGCCGAGGGTCATTGCGCCGATGATTCCGAGGAGGAGATCGAGTGCGGTGCTGAACTGCATGATCTCGGCGGAGTCGGCGACTGTGTCCCAACTGGGGACCGCCTTGTCGTCTTTGGGGTCGAAGTGGTGGCGGCCGGCCAGTACGCTGCGGACTGCTGCGAGCGCTTTGAGATGAAGCTCGGGTGAACTGGGCTGGAAGACGATGCTGTCGGGATCGCGCCTATTGCTGAGCAGCCTCATCATGTCGAACGGCACGAAGGCGTTTTCGTTGTCCGGGCCATTGTTGGAGGAGTCCTGAATCTTTGTCTTCAAGACGCCGATGACCTGGAAGACGTGTCCTTCGATCTCCACCGTTTCGCCCACGGGAGGGTAGCCGTTGAAGAGCTTCTTCGCAGCGTGTGGGCCGAAGATGACGACCTGCCGATGGTCGGTGAAGTCAGAGGGTTCGAAGTATCGGCCCTGGTCGATGTTCAATTTGCGCATGCCGCCGTAGGGAAAGTCGATCGCTTTGCTCTGAATGTTCACAACCTTGGGCCCGTATTTGAAGCTGAAGCCGTCATCGATCTCCGAGCTGACCGCTTTCAGGAAGGGGACTTCATCGCGGACTGCTTGTGTGTCGCCATCGAGAAACTTTACGCGCTTACCGGATCGCTCGCCGCCGGCCTGCATGCTGGTTTGGCCGCCCCACACCATGATGACGTTGTTGCCCAGGCCGAGGAAGCCGTTGAGTACGCCTTCACCGAGGCTCTTGCCGTAGCTGAGCAGAAGCACTACGGTGACGAGGCCCCAGACGATACCGAGCATGG
Source organism: Acidobacteriaceae bacterium KBS 89 (assembly GCA_000381605.1). Taxonomy (GTDB): domain Bacteria; phylum Acidobacteriota; class Terriglobia; order Terriglobales; family Acidobacteriaceae; genus Edaphobacter. Next base: position 251,906 of record KB906759.1, on the reverse strand, counting down.
TGAGACTGGAGCGCAGACGGTTGCGCAGAAGCGACTCGATGCTTTGGCGAATGATTTCGCTCAGGTTCATAACTACTCCGCTCTGAGGCATTCCATTGGGCTAAGGTTGGCGGCTCGCAACGCGGGATACACGCCCGCGAATAGTGTGATGGCGGTTAGGGTGGTGAGAGATGCCGCGATCGCTATGGGAGAGATGACGGGGTGCGGAACGAAATCGGGTAAAGGTACAAACCGCAGCAACAGGCATGTACCAACCCCAAGGGTGAGGCCGGCGATTCCGCTGACTAAGGTGATGATGCCGGACTCAACCAGGAACTGGCGTTTGATGTCGACGGCGGTCGCGCCAAGGGCTTTGCGGACGCCTATCTCGCGTGTGCGCTCGGTGACGGCGACGAGCATGATGTTCATGACGCCGATGCCTCCGAGAGCGAGCGTGAGGAGGGCAACGGCGCCGAAGAAGAGTGTCATCACGCCGAAGATGCGCTCGGTGAATTTAGACCCATCGAGGGTGTCCCATATCCAAAGAGCTTCCTTGTCCTTGGGGTCATAGTGGTGACGCTCCGCGATGATTCGTTTGACCTGAGTCACTGCTTGTTCGTGCAAGTCAGGTGATACGGGCTCGATGACGATGTTGTTGACGAAGCCTCGAACGATGCCGGGTCTTTCCGGGGGAGGGAAGTCGCGTGCCATTGCGGAGTAGGTGGTGAAGAGTTGCGTGTTGTCGGGGCCACTACCGTAGCTGCCGTTCTGCTTCTTTTTTTCGAGGACACCGATGACGGTGTATTGGTAGCCGTTAACCATCAGGGGCTGGCCGATGACGGGTTTGCCTGGAAAAAGCTGCCGGTTCGCTTCGGCGCCGAGGATGATGACGCGCGCGCCTTCGGCTTCATCCTGTTCGGACATGAGACGGCCTTGCTCGACTGCGAGGGAGCGGAACCGCTGGTACTCGGGCCAGACGCCGCGGACTGCGCGGCTTGCGGAGTTCCATTGACTCACCTCTGAGACTGTGCGACGCAGCTCCGGGCTTACTGTCTTGACGAGCGAGGCCAGCTGCTGGATGGCGATGGCATCGTCGACCGTGAGACGAATGTCGCGGCCTGCGGCATATCCTCCGGCCTGCGAGCCGGTCTTTCCGCCGAAGAAGATGGCGATGTCGGTGCCGATGCTGCGTAGATGCTCCTTCTGGTCGACGTTGAAGCCGATGCCGAGACCGACGAGAAGAATCACCGAGGTGATGCCCCACACGATGCCGAACATCGTCAGAAAGCTCCGAAGCTTCGTTTCCCAGAGCGCAGAGAGGGTTTGCTTGAGAATCTCGTGGAACGGCATGATGGAACTTGACCCCGGAGCAAGAATCCGACTTCTAACCTACGATTACGTAAAGAGCACGGCAAAGGTTCCTAAACAGAAGATGTGCCAATGGATGCGTTAAGATGGAGCAGGCGAGCCGGATGGCTCGCACGGGCCCGGATGGTGAAATCGGCAGACACAGCGGACTTAAAATCCGCAGACCCTTATCAGGTCGTGGGGGTTCAAGTCCCCCTCCGGGCACCAAAAAACCAGTAAATACAGCACCTTGGAGCTTGGCACGTATGAGGCGCCACGTGTCGTATATCTCCAGTTTTGGCTGGTGCCAGTTTTGTGCCGGTTTGTACTCTATTTGCTAGGATCTGCTGACTGGAAGTCCATTATGCCGAGAAAGACCACTCGCAAGGAACGTGGAGAGTACGAGAAGGAGCCAGGCTCTGACATTTGGTGGATTCGGTATTTACATCGATGGAAGGGAACGGCGAGAAAAGGTTGGTCGACGGGGATGTAATTAGGAAACGCGATGGGAAACCGAACCACATTTCCGAAAAGTTCAGTGTTCCGGACAAGTGCCCGCCTGTTCAACTGTTGCTAACAGGTTGATGGGTTCCACGCACAAATTCTTAAGGCACGCTATTGAATTGCGCAGCGAGTTCTTTCATTGCTGCATTTTCGCGGGTGACTTCTCCAGTTTCTCGACTGTGCAAAGCTATCTCTGCAGCGATTGAGCGACCGAGAATTCGCTGATCAATATTGCCAAACGATCCAGGCACGAGGCTTCCCAACCAACCGACCCAGGCCGGGGTATGAGCGTTGCCGACAATGATGCCGGGGCGAAATATGGCGAGGCGGGCAAAACCGACATTACGCACCGTGTCTTCCTTCATGCCCATTACTCGCACATAGCGAAGCCGGCTGCGAGGCGTGCTTCCTGCCGCAGAAAGGAGGCAAAATTGAGCGATTCCGGCGTTATGGCAGCCACGCGCAAAGGCGCCGACGACGCCGACCTCAAGTCGTTGCAATTCTTCTTCGCTCCAGCGCATCGATCCAGAACCGACACCCACACAGCTCACGGCGCTGACGGGACCTTGGCTCAAAACTCCACGGGCAAGGGCGGCAGTGCGCTCGGCAAAGTCAGCAGCGCCGGTATCAAGAACGACGTTGCGCACCCGCGATCGCGGCGCGATGGGCTTTCTGGTGACCATCACCACTTCCCGGCATTCCGAGGTTGTTAGCAGTTCCGTGACCGCTGCAGCGCCGACTTGTCCGGTACCACCAAGGATAATTGCTGCGAAACTCTGCTTCACAAATAGACCTCTGCCTAGGTAAGGATGCGGCAGCCCACAGGGAAGCATACCTGTCTCGGTTCTAAATTCAGCCAGTGATGGCTTTTCTCAATTGAACCCTATCAGGGCAATACACTCATTGAACTTGGTTAGGAACGATTCGGCAGATTAGTCCTGATAAACGCACTTATGTTTCCCTATCTGTGTGGCATTTCTGGGAATTGGAGTTGTGAGATTACGGCAAAATGATTGCATCAAGCATCCGGGCCTCAATCGCTCATCTGCGGAGGTGTTCGGTGAAGTCTCTCGTTGCCACATTGTTATGCGTACTATCCCTTTCGTCGAACCAGTCAGCATTGGCAGCGGACAACCAAGACACCACGGCAATCAAAGGCGTCTTCTCCCGTTTCTCCACGATATGGGATCAGCCAGGCATGCCGGGCTTCGGCGACCTCTTCTCCGAAGACGCTGACTTTGTCGTCATTACAGGCAAATGGCTTAAGGGCCGAAGCGAAATCGTCAGTTATCACAAGAACTTGCTTGCCACCTTCTACAAGGGCAGCCGCAGCATCCCCATGGAGACGGTTGCCATTCGATTCTTCGGACCGAACGTTGCAATCGCTCATGTCACATCCGGTGCACACTACACCCAGGATGGCGTTGAGCACATCCGCACTGCACTCGCCACGGCAGCGCCCGTCAAGCGCAACGGTACGTGGCAGATCTCCGCCTTTCACAACACCCTGACAGGCGGCCCCGGATACGCCTTCGGAACACCTCCACCAACACCCAGCTCTCCGACCTCTTCGGATCATCATCTCGTCGACTGTCCGGATTCTCCTACTATGGGGAAGAGGCCGCCCGATGCGGGTTGCGCATCATCGCCCGCAAGACGTTCGGCTCCTTGCCAAGCAGTCCAATAGTTCTTCGCGTGGAGAACTTCGCTTCCATGGAGACTGCGCGTGCCGCAGTTAGCGCAAAAGGTGTCGTCGTCGAAGCCGACGGCAAGATCTGGCTCCTGACTGTGGCAACGAAGGGAGAACGATCGACGGGAGGAAACTTCGTAACCGAGATCGGTCCGCTCTCGGAGATCCCTCGCGGGAGTACTTACGAGATCCAGGTCGCAGACGCGGACTTTGGACCCGCTATGAACGCCGCAATCTCTAAAGCGGTTCACACGCACTCGGGACCGGAGATATGGTACGTGCTCACTGGAGAGCAGTGTCTGGAAACTCCCGATGGCGCGACGCGAGCAAAAGCAGGCGAGGGGATGTTTGCGAGGGCTGGAGTTCCCATGCAATTAAATATCACTAGCAGCGGTAACCGCGAGGCCCTGTTCGCAATTGTGCATGATGCTTCGAAGCCGGCAACAACCGTCTCTGATTGGACTCCCAAAGGAATCTGTCGGCGATGAGCCGCCGATTGAGTTCTTGAATTGATGGTGGAGACGAAGCTTCTGCCGAAGAGTTCCTTACACCGAGACACTGAGGCAACTTCCTCAAAGCCGAATCTTAGGGTAACTAGCGTCTCTTAGTTCCCGATTGCAGGATTGGCTTAGCGGGCTTTGGTTGTATACATAGCTATGACCTTTCAGCCCTCTCGCAACCGCCGGTTCCGCTATCCCGCAGCCAAATGGGCGAATTGCGCCTCTGGACCGATTCAAGCGTCCATTGCTTTGTTAGTGCTCCTAGCGCTAGTGCATCCACCGCGGAGCTTCGCGGCGAGTCCTGACCTGGCGACTGTCCTGAATGGTTCGCGCCAGCGTATTGAGACCATGGACTACCGCGTGACCGGGCGACTCACACGGGTGGAAGGCAATGGCAAGCGCATGAGCTACAAGTTTGTCGCCAAGGCCCACTGGTTTCCCGATGGTCTGCGTCTGCTATGCGAGATCTCTGGGCCTGGCTCAGAGAAGACGATCCTTCTTCTGCATATGAACGTGAGTGGCCACGTGACCATCGAGACGGTGCTTCCTGGCCAGAAGGCCGCTAGCGTGTTGCCATTCGAACATTGGAACGACCCACTCGTGGGAACAGACTTCTCCATTGAAGACATGGTAGAGAGCGAGTTCTTCTGGAAGAATCAGGAACTCCTGCCATCGGAGAAATATGGCACACGGGATTGCTTTGTCCTTAAGAGCGTGCCCGGCTCTCAGGACCGGACTTACTATGGTTCGGTAACGTCCTGGATTGACCGCACCATTTTGTTCCCTGTGCATGTGGTGAAGACGCTTCGCGGGACGAGTCAGCAGAAGGAGTTCGTTTACTTTGGACTGCGGCAGGTCGGAGGCGTTTGGTCTGCGTCGCAAGTGGAGGCGAAGGTGCAGGGCAAGCCCGGCTCCTCGATTCTTGCATTCGAATTTGGCTCGGGAAGGGCAAATCTTGGACCCAAGGACTTTGCTATCGGTCCAGCGCTCAGGGAAAGAAAGTGAAATAAATCGAATTACTTAGTCAGGCTGGTGCAACGCCCTGTGCTGTCACTGGAGCATCCACGGTGTTAGCCGTCATGGAATAGGCTCCTTTTCAGAGGCTTCCGGGGACCCAGATAGGCCAAAAGGCCACCAATTCCAGTCGCCGGCAAGTTGCAATAGTGCCGGCCCGACAACCACCCGCACGACTGTGGCATCAAGGAAGACCGCCACGGCGAGCGTAAAGCCCAGCATTTGGACGACCAGAAAGCTTCCCACGGTGAATGCGGTGAAGACGGCAATCATAATTGCAGCCGCGCTGGTGATGAGCCCGGCCGTCCGCGCCAGGCCCTCGATCACCGCTGATCTCTCCGATAGACCGCGCCGCCGTTCTTCGAGCACTCGGGCGACAAGGAATACCTCATAGTCCATGCTCAATCCGAAGACGATGGCAAACGAGAGGATCGGTACGATCGGGAATACGTTGCCCGTCGGCCCGTGGAGCCCAAAGAGTTTGCTACCGTGGCCTTCCTGAAAAACGAGAACTAATGCACCGAAGGAAGCGCCAACGGAGAGCAGATTGAGCAGGATTGCTTTGACAGCCGCAAATAAAGAACGTAACCCGATTAGAAGCGCCAGCAAGCTTCCCAATACGACGCCAAGGATCACCCTCGGCAACCGCTCTTTTACTACCGAGTCATAATCCGCGTTGAGTGCGGGAATGCCGCCGACGCGGAGCACAGCGCCGGGCACACCGGTGATCGCCGCGACATCGGAGGAGCGCACCTCTCGCACCCATCGTATCTGCTCGTTGGGCACAAGAGTGGCGGTCGGCAGCAATTCAATCAAGGTAGCCTGGCCATCGCTGCGCAGAAAACTCTTCCGAATTGACTCGGGCACCTGGTCGACTGCGTCTGCACTGTCAGACATTCCCGTGAGGGTCGGAAGAGATAAGACCTCTTCGGCTCTAGGATCGCTCTGGAGGCTTTTCGTCAAGCGACTGACGGCAAGCCAGCCGGCCGCCGAGAGCGGCGGAGACTGCGGCGGCAACTCCAGGACCACTCGAAGGGACTCCACGATACCTGACCGCCCCATGCCTTGAAGCGTGTGCAGTGCCTGCACCGACTCGGCGGCGGCGGGAAGCGAGTCTCGGTCAGGAACCCCGGGAGCGATTCTCCGCGCCTGGAATGCAAGGATCAGTAGCGGAATCCCGGCGACAAGCAGAGCTGTCCAGGGCCGGCGAGTTACGATGTTGCCCCACCGAACCCACCGGTCATTGGGCGCGCATAGGCTCTCACGCGTTTTGGATCGTCTGGCTGGAAGACGTACTCTGGTGGAATTGATGCGATGCTTTAGCAGACTAAGCATCCAGGGCAGAATTAATGTAGACAGCATGACGCTCAAAACGGTCACCAGCAGGCCGGCAATCCCGATGGAGCGCAGTTCGGTGATGGGCACAGTCAGTAGCGCTGAAAATCCGATTGCAACTGTAGTGGCCGAGATGATCAGCGTCCGCCCCGCTTGACTGGCAGCAATATCGGCAGCGTGGCCTGGATCATGTCCCTCGGCCAACGCTTCGCGAAACCGGCTCACCATCAGCAAGGCGTAGTCGATGCCCAGGCCAAGACCGAGCATCGTCGCCAGATTCTGAACCAGGATGGACAGATGCAGATAACGCGAGAGTAGCGCAGCCGCACCCAACGCCATCGAGATTGAGAGGACTCCAACTCCGAGCGGCAATAGCGCGGCCACAAGACTGCCGAAAGCCAGCAACAGCAGCAAGAGAGTTACCGGCATCGCTCGTGTCTCGGCATGCTTAACGTCGTCTGCACTGACCTTACGAAGATCGAAGTTCAGTGGCGTTTCACCAGTAATCTCCAGATTTATGTTGGGATATTGCGACCGAAGCTGACCTTCCATCCAGTCTGCTCTTTCCCTCAGTCTGGGGACCAAAGCCTCGACACTTTCATCGTGCGGGTCCAACCCGACGATGATCAAGGCTCCGCCATTGTTCCCGGTGAACAGAGGATCTGGCCAATCGAGACTCGAGACGGCGCCCGACACTCCCGGCACACTACGCAAGGAACTGGTTAAGAAGCCCAAGGCGTCCGCACCTTTTGCTGAATCCGGATCGGGAATACCGCTGATCACCAGAACCAGGCGGTGGGCGTAGGGAGACTGGAAACGCTGCGCCAGTTCCAGGTCAACTCTTTCGGATTCTCCGCCCTTGATGTGAACAGCTGTCTCCAGGCGCCGTTCGACTTTGTAGGAAAACGGCACCAACACAAGCGCCATGACAAACCCAGACATCGCCAACCAGAATCGGCGGCGAGCGGCACCATGGCCAGTCTTTACGCTTGGCATGGTTCATGCGAGAGCAATAAAACGATTTTTGTCATCGATCACATCCGGGCGATAGGGTCAAAGCGGACATTTATTGGGATGCTGCCTTTGTTGTTTAAGTATGATCACCGCAGGCACCCACCAGGTGACGAATTGAGCGGCTCGAACAGGATTAGTAAATGGGATACAACCATCTGTCTACTAACGCTGCCCTAAACTCAGACTCTCGACAATCCGAGCGCAATCCCGCGAGCTCTAGCAAAAAACCGGGATTTGCGGTCCGGCGACCAAGTGCAATCAGCATTGCCGGGTGAGCAGTAAGCTTATTTAGGCCAATTCCATAGGGCCGAATCATTTTTAGATTCGAAACTGCTCGTCTCCATCTCGACCACTGGTGCGATCCAATCTCTTTTTGGCATCCACTCCGTCTTCTCCAGCGGCACACCGGAGATCTCCCAATCGGCCCCATTTTGGGGTTCTCACGTCCGAACGGCATTCGTTTTTATTCACCGCACCCTATCCAATACGCCGGTGGAACCAATCAGCTCGACTAGAATTGAATCTCCAGAGCGATGACGGACGAAACACCACAAAAGCAGATCAATACGCCGCGTCAAGTTCTCTTCGCCAGTATGGTCGGGACGATCGTCGAATTTTTCGACTTTTATATCTACGCCACAGCAGCGGTGATTGTTTTCCCGCGCATCTTCTTTCCGGCTTCCGATCCAGCGTCTTCGACGCTGGCTTCTCTGGCGACCTTCGGTATCGCCTTCATTGCCCGCCCTATTGGATCTGTACTCTTTGGACACTTCGGCGATCGCATCGGCCGCAAGAAGACGTTGGTCCTCGCTTTGTCAACGATGGGGGTCTCGACATTCGCGATTGGCGCGCTGCCCACTTATCATTCGATCGGATTCGCTGCACCATTGCTGCTTGCTCTCTGCCGGTTCGGCCAGGGGATCGGGCTCGGCGGCGAATGGGGTGGCGCCGTCCTGCTTGCCGTCGAAAACGCTCCTGCAAATAAACGCGCAGTTTACGGTATGTTTCCGCAGCTTGGTGCGCCAATTGGCTTCCTGTTCTCAGGCGCAACCTTTCTCTTGCTCTCGCGCTGGCTCACAGATAAGCAGTTCTTCTCGTTCGGTTGGCGGTTGCCGTTCCTCACCAGCGCCGTGTTGGTGCTGCTCGGACTCTACGTTCGCCTCACGATCACCGAAACACCCGTCTTTCAGAAGGCCATTCAACGTAGCGAGCAGACGAGTGTTCCAATGTTTGCCGTCTTTCGCCGCCATACCCGTGCGCTCGTTGCCGGCGTTCTTGTTTGCCTCGCGACTTTTGTTCTCTTTTACTTGATGACTGTCTTTGCATTGTCATGGGGAACTACGGCTCTCCACTACAGCCGTGACAGCTTCCTGCTGATCCAGCTTTTCGGCACTCTCTTTTTCGCATTATCCATCCCTATCTCTGCGGTGGTAGCCGAACGAGGACGACGTCCCGTTATGCTAGGGGCAACGGCACTCATTGCCATTTTTGGCCTTCTACTCGCGCCACTGTTCAACGCAGGTACTACCGGAGTTATCGCTATGATGACTTTGGGTCTTGCACTCATGGGCCTCACTTACGGTCCTCTCGGCACAGTTATTTCCGAACTCTTCCCAACGCCCGTTCGCTACACCGGCAGCTCCCTTGCCTTTAGCTTGGGCGGCATTTTCGGCGCCTCGCTCGCTCCCTATGTCGCGACTTGGCTTGCGCGGACCTATGGTCTGCAATATGTCGGCTATTACCTCACAACTTCCGCCATTGCCACCTTCGTTGGTTTGCTCTTGATTCGCGAAACAAAAGATATGGATCTAACCATCTCACCTGATTGACCTTCGGATTATTCGGTTGTGTAGCGGATCTCGAGCGTTCGAATGCGATAGCAGGAGTAAAGCAGTACTGCTGTGATGAGAAGAAGTAAGCCCAGCGTCGCAACCCAGCCGGCGACCGGTTCCGTCTCGACTGTCAGCAGTGCGATGAGCCCCTTCACGCCAATATTAACTGGCATCAGGTGGCGGAGATAGGACGCAACGCTAAGCTTCTGAAGCATGGATGGCAGGACCGGGTTGATCGCCTCCCAGCCAAGGAAGAGCAGCGCTCCCGGAGTTGGATTTTTGAACATCATGCTCAACAGAAGAAAGACAGCTCCGTATCCGAGGCAGGCAAGCACAATGATCAAGACGTACGCCTCGAGTTGTTCGATCCCCGGGCCATTGAAGAGATAGTCCCTCCCTGCAGCACCAAATGGCAGATAGATCAATGCGACGTTAGCCAGGGTGGCCGTAACGAAGAGAAGAAGGGCGGTGGCCGATCCCGCAGCGAACTTGGACAGCAGAAGCACTTCGCGCCTGACCGGCGACAAGAGGTAGAAATGCAGGCTGCGTTCGATCATCTCGCCGCGGATGAGCCGCGAGAAGATACCCAGGCAGCCAAAGAAGACTCCCAGTCGAATGTAGTAGAGGTGAACGATGCTCGCAAGCATCTGGGTATCGTCGCTGATCGATGTGGGATCGTGTGGATCAACGATGGAGTGGATGGAAATTATTAAAGTTGGAATAAACGCGAGGAAATAAATCCAGCTCGCTCTCCACGAAAATAAATTCCGTCTTAGTTCAATCTGTGTAAGACGTTTCGCCTGCAGCCACCAGAGAGCCCAAGGCTGTCGCATCAGATCTTCTCGCAGCCCGGGATCAGCTTGTTGCATCATAGTGCGCCTCCATCGGAACCAATGAGGTACTGATAGATGGCATTGGCATCGTCATCGGCGGGCGCCACGGCTTCGATCTTTACGATACCCTCCGTGGCTATCACGTTCAGGATGGAATAGAACTGGTCTACGTCGCCAGTGCGAAGAAAGATGCCCTTGCCGTCCGGATGGAGCCTGGCTTCGACACAGTGGTTCATGGCAAACATCTTCGAGGCGAGCGCCTCAGGACGATCGCAGCGAACGAGCACCTGCATGGGCTTCTCGCGCACCTCTTGCCGTACCTGATGAATATTGCCTTCAGCGATCAGATATCCACCAGTGATCAGCACGACGCGATCGGCGATGCGGTCTACTTCGTCGAGTACGTGGCTGGAGATGATGAGATGGATTCCCTGGCAGCCGAGCGCTTCGAAGAGCGCCATCGCTTCGGCACGAGCCATGGGGTCCAATCCATTCAACGGCTCATCGAGAACGATAACCCTGGGGCGGTGCGCAATCGCCTGCGCAAGCCGGATCTTCTGGCGCATTCCCTTGCTGTAGCCGTCGATCTTCCGCCACGCCGCAGTCTTATCGAGTTGCACTCGTTGAAGAGACTCCTCTGCTAACTGGATCGCGGTGAGCTTGCTCATCCCGTATAGCATCAGGCTGTCCACAAGAAATTGCCATCCGGTGATGTCGCGCGGAAAGAAGTCGAACTGCGTGCAATAACCAACCGTTGCGAAGAACTTGTTTGCATCGCGAGAAGACAAGCCCATGACCGAGATACTTCCGCTCGATGGTTGAACAAGCCCCGTCAAGAGATTCATCAGGGTCGTCTTTCCCGATCCATTGGGACCTACAAGGGTTGTGATGCCAGGCGGAATTGTCAGTGAGACGCGATTCACGCCGAGGACTTCGCCGTAAAATTTGGAGACATTCTCGAAGACGATCAGGTCGTTCATCCGCGGACCACCTCGCGAGCTCGGATGCGCGTATTCAACATGACCATAGAGAGGCAGCACCCGAGCGCGAGCATCGTAACGATGGCCATTGTAGGGAGCTGCAAAGCATTATCGATGCGGTTGTGGACGTCAAGCAGGCGCTCCCAGAGGTAGGACATCATCACGGGAACATTGAGCAGCAAGCCCCACTTGGTGTGGAGCACCCCGGTCACAATCGCTCCGACGCCCGCCGGTACGAGAATGACGGCAAAGATGACGCCGGTGGCGACGCCTCTCCACTTGACCCACGAGGAGAGAGCGAGGCCGAGAAGCGAGATGAGCGCAATCCAGATCAACGCTCCAGCCAGCATCCCAACGCCAATGCGAAGGTTGCTCGCTGCCCACGGCACCGGCGAAGCGTATCCCTGATACGCGAAGAGCAGCAAACACGGAACCCATGTGACCGTCGATAGCGTGGCAAAAAGAGCGGCATACTTTCCCAGGACATAGCCGAAGCGCGAGATGGAATGGCTGAGAAGGATCGGCAGCGCATTGTCGACAATATCCAGCGTAATCAGGCGGGGCGCGATGCACGAAGCGAGCGCCATCGCCAGCCATGACTGGATGGTCAGCACCCTCAGAAAGAAACTTCCATCGATGGCAAGGACTCGCGTGCCCACGGTCCCCATAAGCAGTCTCGCGGATGGATTGTTCGAGAGATAGATGGTGAAGAGAAAGCCGACCGGAGGGATCAGGCAGATCACAAAGAGCACGGCGGTGATCTTCGTGCTCCATGCTTCGGCTAAGCCATACCGTGCGAGCGCGAAGATGCGAGTCCAGATCGGCGTGACCCTGCCGGTGTAAGCGCGATAGTGATGTTTATAGATGGACATGTGCTGGGCGTTCTCCTTCGGTATCCATCGCTCGTAGAAAGATGTCCTCAAGGGAGTCGCGGCGTACATGCATCTTGCGAATCTGCACCTTCTGTTCCGAAGCGATGCGATAGAGGTCGCGGGCTTCGATGTGTTCAGGAAGTACGAGCTTGATTCGGCCGCCGGAAAAGCATGCGCATTCGCAACCGAGGCCACGGACACTGACAGAGAATTTATCTGTCGCGCCCGCTGTCTCGAGTTCCATGAAGCTATGGTTGGAGCGGCGTTCCTCTTCGATATTGCACAGGGCCGCAATGCGACCACTCTTCAGGATGAGGACTTCGTCGCAGGTCTCATCGATGTCTCGCAGCAGATGCGAGGAGATCAACAGACGGACACTGCCTTCCTTGCGAATCTCCTGGATTAGATGAATCATGCGCTGCCGCGCAATGGGATCGAGGCCGTTGGTGGGCTCGTCAAGGATCAGCAGCCTGGGCCCATGCGCTAGTGCCTGGGCAAGCTTGATGAGCTGCTTCATCCCAAGAGAGTAGCTGTTCACCTTGCGGTACCGGACCTCGCCCAGCCCAACGTAGAAAAGCGCTTCATGCGCGCGTTCCAGCGCCTCTGTCGAGGGCAGGCCGGCGAGTTCGGCCATGTAGCGGACGAAGTGAACGCCGCTCATGTTGCCGATGAAGGAATCGTTCTCCGGCATATATCCGATGCCGCTGCGGATCTCCGCCCGATCCCGGTACGTGTCGAGGTCAAAGATGCGGGCTGTTCCACTCGACGCACGGTGAAAGCCAAGGAGCGTGTTGATCAGCGTTGACTTGCCCGCTCCATTCGGGCCAAGCAGGCCGATCGCCTGACCGCGCAGTACTCCACTCAGCCGATCGAGTATGGTGCGACCGCCAATCCGGACCTCGAGCGCATCGAGTTCAACCGTTCCCATGCTATTCACGTACGTTTCCCACTGCCCGCTTGTTCCCTGGATGTACGAGGACTTCCAGTGCAAGAAGATCGATTCCGAAGAGATGCGTGTTGCTGGCGGCTTCGATGCGATCCTCCTTCCCCCATGCACAGATCGCGGTAGGTCTGCCATCTGCTGCGAGTTGGGTCAACGCCTGGGCCGACTCGCCGCTCAACTGAGAGAGCAGCGGCGTCAAAACCGGTCCGACATTCTGGTATGCGACGGCGGAGTAGTTTGCATTCTCATCCTTCGGCAAGAGCGCCTTGAAGGCCGCGGAACGTGCTAGAGAGTTGCCACTTGCATGCACGTGCAGCGCCTGCATCAGAAGAGCGCGATCGGGAGCCACGATCATATAACCGTCCGCAAAGGTGTATTGCGCAATCGTGGCGCCGGAGGTGACGTTCTTGATCGAGTAAAACGTTTGATCGTCACTCTGATTCGACTGGATCGCGATGTCGTGAGCGTGGTTGCCGCTCTGGTTGCGAACGGCCTCCGTCAGTCGTTCGAGAGTCCTCTCAAGCTGGTCTGCGTTACGGACCTCAACGACAGCTTTCCAGGCCGGGGTTGGCAGCATCGCGCCATCGAGCGATATCAAGAAGTCGCCGCCGAGATTTGCCGCGAGATCGTCGCGGATACTGATCTGCAGCTTCGCCTCAGCCTCGCTCCAACCACTCCTGCCAGATGCACTAGACGACTGGGCCATCTTCACAATGTCGTCGGCGATGGCTACTGGGTCCTTCGAAAGAAACGCGACCGCGATGGCAGCATTTGGACTGACGAACTCTAGTGACCCGATGGGGGCAGGGCCTGCGAGCCACGAAGCTGCGCCATGCCTTGTTCCCGCGAACTGCAGGTTCACATGGTTCTCAGGGAGACCATTTTGTTCGCGATGCTCCGCGATGAGATAGCGAACTCCCTCGATGCCGCTACTCTGCAGAGCGTTTTGGCTGCGTGGATTGTCCTTGCCTCTCTCGGAGGCGGAGTGCAGCATCTGATGAAGGTCTGCCGCAAGGATGACGCCGGCGCCGCGGCTGTACGCCGCGGTGATCTGCTGACCGAAATCTCCGGTTGCGAACCCGCTTGCATTCCCGTTCAGATGTGCTTGCATCTGCTTCAGTACGGTGACGCTGCTCGAGAAGACTGCTTCACGCTGCCGAATAAGAGCGAACTGTCCTGGCCGATCTTGCCTCGAAGCTGGAGCTGTGGCGAGTGAAGCTTCGTCGAACACCGTAATGGCGGGAGCCGAACTCTTCAGAACATCACCCAGGCCGCTCTTCTGAAGATCGGCGACAATCGCGAACCCGGGATTCGATCGACGAGCTTCCGGCTGTTGCACTCCGACGACCACGACTTCATCGCCTAGATATTCGCTCACCTGGTGGAGTTGGTTGACGAGAGCATCGAGCTCCGCAGTATTGTGACGCGCCCCATTCTCCCACCACTGCTGAAGCACCGGACTCTGCTTTAACTGGTCGTGGAAGATATTGTTCGCCTCGCTCAAAAAATTGCCGAGATTGGGAATGCTGACAAAGAACAGGGTGTTCGCGGGAACACGTCCCAGCAGATCGCTCGTGTACCTGAGCTGTGGTGTCGGAATCTGATCAATCCTATGTTGAAGCGTGCTGAACTGCGCGAGCAGGGGAAGATACTTGTCGAGATCGCGACTCCATGCGATCTGCTGATCGACTGGCTCCAAGCTTAAATTTTCGTTCGTCGATATCTGATCGCCCGCGTGCATCAGTGTCTCTATGCCGGCGTGAGTCACATGGACGGTTCCTTGTAATACCGCAACGCGTGAACCTTTGATCCCGGCGTTTACCGAGAAGACCGTTCCGGTGACAGCGACGCGGCAATCCGGAGTCTTCACATACAGGTGGCCTGAGGTGCGTTTGGCTGCCTGTACGAGCACCGCTCCGCTATCGACTGCTACCGTCATGTTTCGCCCTCTGGCCCCGACGGCGAGAACGCTGCGTTCGTTGACCTCGACAGTTGAACCGTCCGAAAGCCGAAGCATGGCGTGGGCTCCGCCGCTCGTCCGCAGATGGTCGCCTTCATTCAACTTGTCGCCCGCCGAGATCGGAGTGTCACCCGCACCCGAGATGCGGGAGGCAGAGCCGTCGATCGATTCCACCTCGGCGCGAACACCCGGAGGAATCTGCCAGAACGCACGATAAAGGAAGAACGTCAACGCCAGAACAGCAAGCGTGGGAGCGAGTGCCCAACGGAATGCGCGAAAATTCCATGATAGAGAGCGGGCTGGTTCGGGAGCGGACCAGTCAAGCCCGTCTCTTCCCGGGCCGGCTGCATAGGAGCGGTGGCACTCCCCACAATCGCGCAGGTGAACTCGGATCAGAAGTGTACGAGCATCAGACAAAGTTCCGGTACGATACGAACCCAGCAAATGCTGCACATCGGCGCAGCTCTCGATCGTAGAAGAGACTGAGAGGTTCAAGCTGCGTGTCGAGTCGATGCCGAGACGATCGGCCACTCGCTTCGCAGAGGTAGAGATCTGCGTGGCATCCGGTTCAGCAGCGTGAATTACGTGGATCGCCGTCTCGAGTAAGGATTCGCTATCGTGTCTCATTGATCTTCCCATCCATTTCTAAAAGTCTTTTCTTGAGCCGAGATCGTGTGTTGTGAAGCGTGACGGCGACCACAGTCTGCGAAGTTTCCATCAGCGCTGCGATCTCTTTGTTGCCCAGTTCCTCGAAGTAGCGCAAGGCAAACATCTCTGCCGCCTTTGGAGCCAGCTCGCTGATCGCGATCCTCAAGGCATCCCCCAACTGTCTGCTTGAGACCTCAGACTCCGGCGAGCTTCGCCCACTGACCGCGATATGGTCTGCCTGATCCAGCGGTTCTGTCGCTGCACTCTTTCGCCTGCGCAGCACGTCGAGAGCCCCGTTGATCGCCCCGCGATGGAGGTAGCTGCCGATGTTGTCGATCGGTCGTTCCCCGGTTGCCAGGCGCAGAAAGAGGCTCTGCGCAATATCTTCCGCATCGGCCATGCTGCCCGTGATGCGATGGGCAGCCAGCAGCACACGGGGGTAATGCTCCGCGAAGAGTTGCGAGACGTTTTCCGTGGACGGTATGGTCATGCTGGTAGCAGCCAAGAGTTCACCTTCTTGCTTCTTCATAGAGATGACGCATCGCTTTGCGATTTATTAATGCCGGCGACAGCAATTACGCGGGAATGGCTCGCGATGTTCCGTTCCGAAGGCGCTGATCTGGAGTTGGTGATGTCGTAGCGGGGATTTCGTCAGCGCTGGGGATGGAGAACCTGCGGGGATGAGGGGGGCTCTGGAGGTCGAGCTGGAAGGTGAGGCCGGCGAGCCTGGACTACGATTCAGCGCCAAACACGGGTTTGTAGAAGCGGCCGGACTGAAGACTATTGGACTCGATCTTGCCCTAGTTGCGGACGCCTCTGGACTTTGGCGACGCACTCGTGAACGCAATACTGGCACTGCCACTCGAGAGGTAGCCAGTGAGTTTAGTCAATGATCTCTTATATCTATCTCGACGTGAGGAATCGCTAATGCACTGATCGATAATGGAACACCGGCCACATGGCCAGTAAGCCGGTTTTATCGGCGACTTGGGCTTAGGCAGAGATTAGGTAAAACAGCTCAATCAGCGAATGCCCTGTTATCACCAATTGAGAGCCAAAGGGATGGCCGCAATCGAGAAGAGCGCGCCATTCCTCCTTAGCTGCTAATTGCGGCCTGCCATTACGCCGCCATCCACCGGCAAGATGGTACCGGTAATCCACCCACTCTCATCGGACGCTAGGAAGAGGATTGCGCCGGCGACATCCCCAGGTTGCCCGATACGCCCCTATGGGTGGAGGGCATTGAAAGTAGGAAGAACTTTCGGCACCTCGTCCTTCGAAAGAAACGTAGAGTAGATTGGGGTCTCAACCACCGCCGGAGCAACCGCGTTGACCCTGATCTTGTCAGCTGCCAATTCGAGGGCCAGATTGTGCACGAGGGCATGAACGCCTGCATTAGCTGCTGAATAGGCAGAGGACGGGGTGGCGCCGATGGCCTGAAGAGCCCATAGAGAACCGGTCTGAACGATCGCGCCGCCACCGCGCTTCCTCATCGCCTTCGCGGCCGCCTGTGCCATGAAGAATTTGCCCTTCAGAATCGTGTTGAGGAAGCCATCATTGTTTATGAGAACATCCAAGCCTCCAAACTCTTTCTCGGCGAGATCTACGAGAGCAGATGGGTTGCAGGTTTGCCGATATCTCCAGCGAGGACGCGGACCGCGCTGGGGTCTTCCGAGACCTCTTTGGCGGCGGCAAACTCGCTTCACACCAGCTGTACTTCAGAGACTTGAAATCCGCAGACCCTTATTTAGCGCCAACCGAGAGCTGGAGAGACCGTAGTCAGAATTGCTTCCATCACATGCGCATTGTAGGCAACACCTAGTTGATTCGGAACCGTCAGCAGTAACGTATCGGCCTCGGCGATCGCCTCGTCTTTCCTAAGCTCCTCAACGAGAGCATCCGGTTCTGCAGTGTAGCCACGACCGAAGACCGCCTGTCTGTCTCCGTCAATGAATCCGATCTTGTCCTGTTCCTGACCTCCTCGTCCGAAATAGGCGCGATCACGGTCGTCGATCAACGGGAAGATACTGCGGCTGACGGAAACGCGCGGGGTGCGAGAGTGGCCAGCCTCTTTCCAGGCCGCGCGAAAGGCACGAATCTGGGCGGCTTGTTGGATATGGAACGGCTCACCCGTCTCATCGAATTTGAGAGTCGAAGATTGCAGATTCATTCCAAGCCTGGCGGCCCAGACAGCGGTGGCATTGGAAGCCGCACCCCACCAGATCCGATCACGCAGTCCTTCGGAGTAAGGCTCGAGACGCAACAGCCCTGGTGGATTTGGAAACATCGGACGTGGGTTCGGTGGAGCGAATTCCTTGCCGCGCAGGAGCTCGAAAAACTCTTTGGCGTGGCGTCGGCCCATGTCTTCATCGCTCTCGCCTTCACGCGGGGTATAGCCAAAATAGCGCCACCCATCGATCACCTGCTCGGGCGAACCGCGGCTGATTCCCAACTGCAGGCGGCCACCCGCGATGAGGTCCGCAGCACCGGCATCCTCCGCCATGTAAT
The DNA here is from genome assembly GCA_000381605.1 of Acidobacteriaceae bacterium KBS 89. GTDB lineage: Bacteria > Acidobacteriota > Terriglobia > Terriglobales > Acidobacteriaceae > Edaphobacter. The sequence continues at coordinate 233,947 of KB906759.1, read as the reverse complement.
GCGGATTCTCATACCGCATATCGATCACTGCCGTGCCAATTTCAATCTTGCTCGTTTTAGCCCCGACTGCCGCGAGCAGCGGGAATGGCGATGCCAGTTGTCGGGCGAAGTGATGAACACGGAAGTAGGCTCCGTCCATTCCCAGGCGCTCGGCCTCCACTGCGAGGTCGATGGATTGCAGGAGCGTATCAGCTGCCGACTGCGTTTGTGACTGCGGCGACGCCGTCCAATGGCCGAACGAGAGAAAGGCAATCTTCTTCATGTAGGTAAGTCCCAATGTTCCGGTTCGGTTGTTCTTTCAAGAGAGTTCGGCACGACGGCTTCTGATTTGTGCCAGTATGTCGAGCAACATTTTGAGATCGGTGGACTTTACACCTTCAAACAGTCGATGAATCTGTTGGTGAACTGGACCCTCGATGATCGTGAGCAGCTTCTTGCCGGAATCGGTGATGAAGGTCGACACCTGCCTCCGATCATCCTCAGCCCTCTCTCGAGTGATCCAACCGGACTTCTCCATGCGGTCCAACAGGCGAGACATGTCAGGCGCCGCCGCCACCATGCGTGCCGAGATCTCGTTTCTGCAAAGACCCTCTGTTCCGGCTCCCCGCAGAATGCGAAGAACGTTGTACTGCTGCTGGGTGATGTCGAATCGGCGCAGCAGTTTGTCGGCAGCGTTCGACAGCTCCGAGGCTGTGCGTATGATGCTCAGGAATGCTTCCTGTTGCAAGGAAACAAAAGGCCGGTTTTGCTTTAGCGTTACGGCCAAAGGAGATTTGCTGGTAGTCGCCATGAGTCATTCTTTCAGTGCTTACCCAACGTTGACGATCCCGCTCACAGACGAGTGAGGCTGCCGACGGTTTGCGACACCGAACCGAAGTCAAAGCAGTCTCTCACTCGAATCGAGCACAAGCAGAAGTGTGACCTTACCCTTAGTAGCCGATGGACAACTGGCCACGCTCATGAGCCGGTTTCTCGATTTCATCTACCAAGGCGACTGCGTAGTCCTCAAAGGAGATGCGGCTGTCCCCCTTCTCATTGGCGATCAGCTTGGTAGTGCCGAGCCGGAACTTGCCCGTTCGCTCGCCCGCCTCGAAAAAACCGGCAGGGCTGAAGTAGGTCCAGTTGATGTCAGACGCTTTGAGGATGCGGAGAGCCTTTTCGTGTGACGTCGCTATGGGGAGGTATGCTTCGGGTAGATAACCCGAGGCAATCAGTGTGACGCCGGGCGCAACCTCAAGCAGTCCGGCACCTCCGACGACGATCAAGCGCGCCTTCCCAGCTTTCTTCACTGCGGCGATCTGCCGCTCGGTGACGCCAAGCAGTGCGTCGGTATTGTCTTGAGGGGGAGCGTAGGCGCTGACCACAACATCGGCTCCAGCGATAATGGAGGCGATCGCCTCTACGCTGCTTAGGTCGTCCTTGACGGCTTTTACGGTCGAGGGGACCTTCGAGGTATCACGGGCGACCGCCGTAACATGATGCCCGCGATTGGTGAGTTCCTTCAAAATACGTTGGCCTGAGTTTCCAGTGGCTCCATAGAGTACGACGTTCATTTTGATTCTCCTTTGCGCTCCCGGGTTTCCGGCAAGCATTGAGTGTTGCAACACGTATATGAGTGTTACAACACGTATCGGGATTCAAAAAAAAGCAATTTTAGGATTCTTCTTCGACACCGACCGAATGCGCGGCGTTGCGTCGTAGAGCATAGACCATTTGTAACGCCTGAATCATCCTCGGGAATATGGGTGCCTTTAAGCACGGTTCTCGGCGGGCGCCACGTAATCTCTCCTGAAGAGACTCGCCGATGACTTGCCGCCCGCACGGAGCGAAATTACCTCCGGTCTGACGCCGTCCTGCCTGGCAATTATTGTTCTCGGCGGAGCGTAAGAGATAGATACAAGATCCGTTGTCACTGTCCACCGGTCGCTGAAGCAATTGCCACTTTCTTGCTTCCCAAAGTCGCCGCCAACAAAGAGAGCCAGCGCGCCCCCAACGAAGTCGTCTACGTCGGCCAGTACGGCGAAGACCCCTACAAACTCAACGTCACCCGCATGGACTCGCACGGCGGATGGATCGCCTCCTCCACCGAACTCGTCCAGTTCCTCAACCACGTCGCCGGAGCCCCCGGCATCCCCGCGCTCCTCAAACCCGCCACCATCAAAACCATGACCACCCCCGCCCCCGCCTACCCACCCGGCGACGCCCGCGGCTGGATGGTCCGCAACAACGGAGCAGGGAACCGGTGGCACAACGGCAGCCTCCCCGGCACCACCACTATCATGGTCCGCACCAGCACTGGCTTCTGCTGGGCCGGCCTATGCAATACCCGCTCCCAACCCTCCAACGAAATCGACTCCGCCCTCGACCAACTCATGTGGAACATGGTTCGCACCGTGCCAAGCTGGGGCGCATGACGATCGCGATCCGCAACTTTAAAGGTGTGAGCAGAAGTGGAATGTAGAATCCCAGCATGCGCGTTACGCCCGAAGAGAACGAAGTTAGCACGAACTACATAGACACGAGCTGCTGCCCGCCGTCGATGTCGTAGGTTGCGCCTGTGAGGGCCGTATTGGTCATGATGTGTATGGCAAGCGCGGCTACATCAGCAGACTCAACCACACGCCGGATGGGAAGCATAGTCCGTAGCTGATTGCGACGGTCTTCGATCGTCTCTCCAAGTAACTGCGCAGACAAAGGTGTATCTACAAAACCGGCAGCAATGACATTAACCCGAATAGGCGCCAGCTCGAGCGCAAGGTTCTTCGCCATGGCCGGAAGGGCAGCCGTTAGCGCCGAGATGAGGACCATTCCCGTTGCCGTACTGCGGCCGCCTGTACCACCCATAAAAAGCAGGGTTCCGCCCGGTCGGACTCTATTTCGAGCGTTCCGCGCCACTTGAATAGGGAGCAATAGATGGGACTCAATATCCTGGCGAGCCCTCTCGAAATCGAACTCTGCCAGCGGCGCATAATAAGGTCCCGGGCCAGTCACCAACACATGGTCCACCTGCGAGGGCAGGTCATCGAAAAACTTGTCGAGGAGCTTGAAATCGGTAGCATCGAACGCGACGGTACTGATTGCATCGACCTCTCTCGCAGCACGCTCGAGCGGTTCAGGATTTCGCGCTGTGAGAATCACCTTGGCGCCCTCAGCATGTGCTCGTCGGGCAGTTTCAAGACCAATCCCGGCGCTACCACCGACTACGACAACGGTTTGGCCACGTAGCGTCGACCCAGACTGATCGTGAGAGCTAGTTTCGTTAATCATGGGTTCTCCGTAGTTTCGGCTGGCAACCGCCAACAGTCACGCCCGGCGACCGACGGACGATGGCCTTCTTGTTAGGATCAGTTGAAGTTTGACCATTGATCGCACCTCCGTCATTTGAAGTGCCGACAGAAAGTCCATCCAGTACAAAGCGTCGCATTCGAGTCTCCTCTCGAATCCGTCTCCACTCTATTCCCTCCATCGGCACCGTCGAAAATCCGACCAAAGCCGGGCCTTCGCCTTTAACCACAAAGTCCACAAAGGAAGTCCAAACTTAACCCTTTCCTCCGAAGACCTTGCACCAAAAAGTACCCCGTGGGGCGCCTGCTACACTTCTTTCCGACCAATCAAAAGGAGACCAGGGCATGCCGCAGAAAGCACGGCCTGACATCGTAGTTCGCACCGCCACACCGGAAGATAGCCTCGTCGCCGGGCAGATTTGCTTCAACGCCTTTTCCACGATCAGCGCATCCCACAATTTTCCCTGCGATCTTCCCAGCCCGGAGGCTGCTGTCGGCCTCCTCTCCATGATGTTCTCGAGCCCCGGTTTCTATTGTGTGGTCGCCGAACACGACGGCCGGATCGTCGGCAGCAACTGCCTCGATGAACGCTCTGTGATTCGAGGCATTGGCCCCATCACCATCGACCCGAACGTACAAAACCTCGGCGTCGGTCGTAAACTCATGCAGGCCGCTATGGACCGCGCGGACGAGCAGGGCGCTGCCGGAGTCCGCCTGGTCCAGGCCGCCTTCCACAATCGCTCGCTCTCCCTCTACACCTCCCTCGGGTTCGACATCCGCGAACCTCTCTCCTGCCTGCAGGGACAGACCCTCCAGCGAAGCGTTCCCGGCTGCACAGTGCGCTCCGCAGGGCCCGACGACCTGACCGTCTGCAACGCTCTATCGCACCGGGTCCACGGATTCGATCGAGGTGTCGACTTGGCGCAGGCAATCGAACAAGGCACCGCGCGCGTAGTCGAACGCGAAGACCGCATCACCGGATACACGACGCACCTCGCATTTTTCGGCCATTCCACAGCGGAGACGAACATTGACCTCCAGGCCCTCATCACTTCAGCAGAAGCCTTCGCCGGCCCTGGAATCCTCGTGCCTTCAAGGAACAGCGCGCTACTGCGCTGGTGCCTGGCGAACGGCCTGCGAGTAGTCCAGCCCATGACGGTGATGAGCACCGGACTGTACAACAATCCAGCTGGCGCATGGCTGCCATCCGTACTTTTTTGAGGCGCTGAAGTATCGTCTTGCCCGGATACGCTACGACAACCACCCGACCCCTCAAAAAATCCAGCAAACTCGCATGTCAAGCCCACAGCCCCCAAAACCATCGCCCAGAAAATCAATAACTAACCCAAAATCAATTACCTGCAAGCCAAAAATAAATCCGCCAAAACTGGCATTTTAGTTTCACTCAATTCGCTAAAATTAAGGGTAGATAGAAAACAAGAAAACAAGGCCCGGCCAAAAGCCGGGCCTTCGCCTTTAACCGCAAAGTCCGCGGGGGAAGTCCAGACTCAACCCCTTTCCACCGAAGACTTTGCACCAAAAAGTACCCCGTGGGGAGGGACTAATGCACAACACCGCCATCGAACAGAACCAGTCACAAACCGAAACACCCAAACGTTACCAGTGCCGCCACATCTTCACCGACGGCCAACGCTGCGGCAGCCCATGCCTCCGCGGAGAAAGCCTCTGCTACTACCACCACACCACCCGCAAACCCGCACACAACCCACGCGCCCGCCGCAGCCGACGTTCCACCTTCGAAATCCCGCTCCCCGAAGACCGCTCCGCGATCCAACACACCATCGGCCAGGTCCTCCAGCGCATCGCCGCCAACGACATCGACCCCCGCCGCGCCGGACTCCTCCTCTACGGCCTCCAGATCGCAAGCCTCAACCTACCCAAACCGCAAAAGGACACCAAATCCGAGCCCGAACCTGTCGAAGAGATCACCGCCGATCCCGAACTTGGCCTCCTCGCCCCACCTGCTGAAGTCGGCAAAGCCGCAGAACGCAAAAGCGTCGTCGCTCTCCTGATCGAAAAAATGCTCAAAGAAGACCAACACGCACCGCAGGAAAGCGCCGCACCCAAAGACGGCGAGCAGCCCACCAGTATCCCCACCCTCCACGGCACCCATCGAGCATGGGACGACGGCTGCCTCACAAACGCACAAGAGATAGTCGGGCGAACAGTTGGAAGCGAGCCACAAGATCCCGATAATAGTGCCTTCAGCACAGCTTCACATTGTCAATGGCGGTCACTTCTTCCTCGACACGGCCGCCAACGAGATCGCCACACGAGTAACGACATTCTTCTTCGTCGATATCGCGGGGCGGGGAATACCAATTGTCGAATGAATACACCTAAGTGTTGATTGCGCCAGGGCGGTGGTTATTTTGTCGCCTTCGCGGCGATGACGGCGGTGTAGACAGGGGCTTCTGTGTTTTCTGGATCGGGCATGTTGCCCGTGTAGACCGCGCCTGTCTCGGGGTCGGTGACAACGGCGTAAGGGTGACTGCCGGCGGGTAGTGTCTGAATGACCTTCATGCGTGAGGCGTCGATAACACTTATGTTGTTGCCCTGCACATTGCCTACGTACACTCGATTCCTGTTCGGATCGACGGCGACCGATTGCGGATGGCTGCCGACCGGAATCGTGCCTCTGACTGTGCCGCTGACTCCGTCGATGACGCTGACGGTGTTATCGGCGTAGTTGGTGACGTAGGCCATATGGGTCTTCGGATTCACCGCGATCGCGCAGGGATAGTTGCCGACCTTGATGACCGTGTGTGCGCGCGACTCGAGATCGACGACGAGCACGTCGGCAGAACCAACTCTGGTTACATAGAGCTTGCGGAGTCCTTCATCGATGGCCGGAGCCCAGGCATGGATGCTTCCGACAGGCTCGCGGGTGACCTCGCCGGTCGCTCCGTTCATGATGCGGAGGTTCGGATCTTCGTACCCCAGCAGATAAACCTGATCGTTTTTCGAATCGACGACGACGGCGTCTCCGGATCCGATGGGCCAGTCGCTGGGAGAGCCGGTGGCGAGGTCGAGCACGGTCATCACCTTGCTGAAGGTGTTGGAGACATACGCCTTATTGGTGGCTTCGTTGACGGCGATGTAGTAGGGCCGGCGGTCTGTTTTGAAGGTGCCGGTGACTTGATCATCGGCGCCGTCGATGACGCTTACGTTGCCAGCGCCGGAGTTCACCACGTAGATACGATTGGTCGCGTTGTTGACGGCGACGGCGTCGGGACGCGTGCCGGTGGCGATGCTCTTGGCTGCACCGGTGCGGCTGTTGATGATGACTACGCCTCCGTGGGCCTGATCGATAGCGTAAATCTTATGCGCGGCGGCGTTGAGCGCGATGCCTCGATCGGAGAGGAGAGTACCGGCAGGTGGAACGGAGGTGAGCGCCTGAGCGCAGGCACTTCCAGACGCGCAGGCTCCCAGGAGAAATGCGGTGAAGGCCCGGAAGAAGAGGCGAAGGCAAGATGTCATGGCAAACAATACAATAGCAGCCGCGTGAGACAGCGCGCCGAAGGATTCGCGGTTAGTATGGATTCCTACAAGCAGAACCGAATCGAATGAGCCGGGACCGCCCGACCCTATGCCACGTCTCCGCAATATCCATTTCGCTGTGCTTCTGGTGCTGGCGTTTTTCGCGACGGCGCCTTCGCGCTCGCAGTCCACGGCGCCGGTGCGGTACCGCGTCATTGCGCTGGCGGAGCCGGGCCAGGGGCTGCACCAGGGATTTGCGGATGCCGCGCTCGAGTTCCTGGAGAAGGTGGGGGCGAAGGAAGGGTTCGCGGTGGACTACATTCGCACGACGGACCCGATCACGGATGATTATTTGGCGCAGCACAAGCTGTTCGTGCAGTTGAATTACCCGCCGTATCGGTGGACGCCGGTGGCAGAGGCCGCGTTCAAGAAGGCGATGGAGCGGGGAACGATCGGCTATATCGGGTTTCATCATGCGAGCCTGCTGGGGAAGTTCGACGGGTTCGAGATGTCGCCGTTCTTTTACGCCTTCATGGGCCGGATCCAGTTCAAGAGCTATATCGCGGAGTTTGCGACGGGGACGGTTCATGTGGAGGCTCCGAAGCATCCGGTGATGAAGGGACTGCCGAAGAGCTTTGTGATCGAGAACGACGAGTGGTACACGTACGATCGGTCTCCGCGGTCGAATGTGCATGTGCTGGCGAACGTGGACGAAAGCAGTTATCAGCCGGCGCGCGATGTAAAGATGGGGGATCACCCGGTGGTGTGGAGCAATGAACACTACAGGGCGCGGAACGTCTACTTCCAGTTCGGCCATCATGGAGAGCTGCTGGGCAACGCTAACTTCCAGGAGCTGTTTCTGAATGCAATTCACTGGGCGGCAAATTAACGAATGCGCGTATATCTGAGAGCGGCTGCAATTTTTGTCTTCGCATGTGTTGTGGTGTCGAGTGCACCCGCCCAGGATCGGACGTTCCACGTGCTTGCTTTCTGGACTACGGAGGGCGAGGTGGATCACTCAGACTTTGCGCGTCAGGCGATCGCGTTCTATACCGAGGCTGCGGGGCGCGACCACTTCGAGTTTCGCGCAACCACAGACTGGAAGGAGATGAATCCGGAGACTCTGGCGAAGACGCAGGTGGTGGTGTGGCTGAATGGACAGCCGAACACCGCGGAGGAACGCGCGGCATTCGAGAGCTATATGAACCACGATGGTGGGTGGCTGGGAACGCACGTCTCTGGCTATAACGATCGCAGCACGACGTGGCGCTGGTTTGTGGACTTCTTCGGCGGGGCGGTGTTCTTCGCGAACAACTGGCCTCCCCTTCCTGCGACGCTGCACGTCGATGATCCGACACATCCGGTCGTGAAGGGACTACCGCGTAGCTTTCTGGCGCCCGCGAACGAGTGGTATGTGTGGAAGCCCTCTGCGCGGGCGAATCCCGCTGTGAAAGTGTTGGTGACGCTGGATCCTTCGAATTATCCGCTGGGCTTCAAAGATCGTCTGCTCTCGGGAGATTGCCCGTTGGTATGGACAAACACGAAATACAGGATGTTGTATCTGAATATGGGCCACGGCGACAAGGTGATGAGTAATCCGGAGATACGCACGCTCTTCGAGAATTCGCTGTTGTGGCTGGGCAGGCCGGCGAATTAGGTCGCCTGACGGAACGCGTGCAATCACATATTGTGCGAAAGCCAAGGTCTCCCAAGTGCAGAAGAATTTGCCGATAATTTAGTTTCCCCCAAACATTCCTACTGTCGGGGACAACCGTTGACGCTCTCAAGGATTATCATCTCGGTGTGTATTCCATCCATTGCGGTGAATCGTCAGTATCGGAGCAGCAAATACATGAGGCCTAATCGGCGCCAATTCACTCTGATGGGAGCGGGCAGCGTGGTCGCGACTCTTTCGACACCCTCAGTTCTGTCTGCCTTGTCCATCGATCCATCGGCCGCACCTTCAACAGCAGCAGAAACTCCCTGGTACCGTCGCATCAAACGCATCGGACAGACGAACTTCAATGAAAAAGACCCGCAGTACGGGAATGTCGAAAAGTGGGCTGACTACTGGGCTTCGGCCAAAGTCGGGGCTGTGGCCCTCTCCGTGTCTGGTCCGGTAGCGTTCTATCCAACAGAGGTTCCCTTCTTTCATCACAGCTCTTATCTTAACGATCGCGACTTATTTGGAGAGTGCGTCCGGGCAGCAAAATCCAGAGGTATTCGCGTGTATGCGCGCATGAGTCCCGACATCCAATGGCTTGATCCCAAACTTCTTGAAGTCCATCCGCTATGGTTCAGACGCAATCAGGATGGCAGCCTTCAATCCTCGGCACCCAACATCGCGTTTACTTGTCAATTCAGCGGTCATTACTCAGAGCAGCAGCCCGCCATCATCCGCGAACTTAATAAGCGCTATGACATCGACGGCGTGTACATGAACGGTTGGCCCGGCCTACAGGTCTGCTACTGCGAGAACTGCAAGAAGATTGGCGACCCACATTCCGAGCTGTACAGGGCCTCCCTCATGGACAGTGCAGCCGATCTCATCAATCTCTACAAGAAGGTTGTGCTGGAAAAGAGTCCGAATAACTTCTATAGCTGTAACCTTGGCGGCGGTCTGAAAGAATCCGGTCTAGACCAGTGGAAACTTACCCGTGAAGCCCTCTGGTACACCGCAGATAATCAATCGCGCTCCGGCCTGGTCGCTCCCATCTGGCAGGACTCTCAGCAAGTCAAGTTCGCACACGCCCTCATGGGAGATCGGCCCGTCACCGCTGTTACTGCAAGCTATTCCCGTTCTGGCCATATCATGTGGCGCCAGGTCACCGATACGTCAGTCGAACCTGAGTGCCGCATGTCCCAGACCGCGGCCTCAGGCGGCATCATCTGGTATCACTGGCTGGGCATGGAACAAGGCCTTGAGGAGGATCGCCGCTGGCAGGGTCCGGGTCGCGACTTCCTCAGCTGGCACGCACGTCACGACAAGCACTTCCATAACATTCGTTCGCTTGCGAAGATCGCGATTGTCGCCTCATCAAAATCAGTGACACTCTATAAGGCCCCTACAGCGGAAGAGAAGACGGATCATATTGAAGGAATGTACTCCGTCTTGACGGAGGCTCGAATTCCGTTTGACTTTGTCCACGAAGAGGACCTCAACGAGAGTCGCCTCTCGCAGTACTCTGCTCTCATCCTTCCCAACCTCGCGCTGCTAAGTGACACACAGTGCCATGCACTTGAGAGCTATGTTGAGCGGGGTGGCTCGCTGTTGGCCACTTTTGAAACCGGACTCTACTACGAGACGGGTAAACCGCGTCCCGATTTCGCAATTGGCAAACTGTTTGGCATTAGTAAGGTTGGAGATCGTCAGCGCTCAGAGGCGAAAGCTACCGATCCCATCACCTCGGTGCATCTCCAATTCATTCGCCAGCGTAACGCTCTTACCAGTGGCTTCGAAGAGACCGCCTGGATCGCCGGCCCCGTGTGGAGCGTTCCTTTAGCTCCCATCGCAAATCCCGTGATGACGTACATCAGGCCGTATCCCGTCTATCCTCCCGAAGCAGTCTTCGCTCGCGACGAACCGTCGAACATGCCCTCCGTCGTGCTCCGCGAAGTAGGCAAATCACGGCTCGCCTACTTCGCTGGAGACATGGACGCCACCTACTGGAGGACGGATAACGGTGATCTGGGACGTCAACTCCTCAACGTGGTGCAGTGGCTCATTGGTGATAACAATTCCGTTCAAGTGCAAGGCGAAGGACTGATGGAAGTGATCGCCTGGGAGACAGAACCGGGTTTCGCAGTACACATGCTCAACTACAACGGCCCGAACGCCTTCCGAGGACGTATGCGCAAGCCAGTCGCTCTCGGCAACCAAACGGTTCGTGTTCGCCTTCCGCGCGAGGTAAAGATCAAGACGGCATCGCTTCTGCGCGCAGAGACAAATGTTCAGTTCAATCAGACTGGCCGCATCGTCGAACTCACCGTGCCGTCGATCAAAATCTATGAGGTTGTAGCCCTTGAGGTATGAATCTCACGTAGCTTGCACTTCCAATTTGCCTTCCTGGTGAGGTTGCGCGGCAAAACAGTCTCAGCTCCCATATCGGCCACTAACGAAGATATTTGTCGCTGATCTCTCATCAACTGTTCTATGGATTGAAGTTTCGGAAGAGTGAGATGAGTTGTGTATACCATTTTTGACGGACGGCGAATGAAAATGGAGTTAGGCTGTGGTAAGTCGTGCACGCACAATCTCCAGCCAATCAAGCTTCGCGGCCTCTTTTCGCGGAGAGCCTCTAAGGAATTTCATGCACTCGCACCTAATGGTCAGCATGTTCGCCCTCGCCACCCTTCTGCCGCTCCCCACCCTCGCCATTCAAAGACAGACAAGCTCCGCCTCCACCGTTGCCAACAGGACAGAGATCATCGGCTATGTCTTCCCACGCGGCCGGGTCCTCGGGCCCAGTGAAGTTGCAGGGAAAAAGCTGACGCGCATCAACTACGCCTTCGCCAACGTAGCAGACGGCAAAGTGGTTGAGGGTTCCGCGCACGACAAGGAGAACTTTGCCATCCTGAACGGACTAAAACGGCAGAACCCCAACCTCAAGATCCTTGTCTCGGTAGGTGGCTGGGCGTGGTCTAAAAATTTCTCTGACGCCGCATTGACAAAGGAGAGCCGCAAGATCTTCATCGATAGCGCGGTGGACTTCGTCACCAAATACGACCTCGACGGCCTCGACGTCGATTGGGAGTACCCCGGCCTCAAGGGTGACGACAACAAGTTCCGCCCTGAAGATAAAGAAAACTTCACTCTGCTTCTCAAAGAACTACGCCTCCGCTTCAACCGCGAAGGCGCGCGCCTCCATCGCCACCTCTACACCTCCATCGCCACCGGAAGCAGTGAGAACTTCCTTGAACATACCGAGATGGCCAAGGTGCAGCTCTACGTCGACTCGATCAACCTCATGACCTACGACATGTACGGCGGTGACAAGAACACAGGCCACCACTCCCCGCTCTACGAGAACCCGGACGATCCCAAGCACGTCTCGTCGAACAAGTCCGTACACAACTACCTCGAAGCTGGCGTGAAGCCGAACAAGATCGTCCTAGGTGTCCCCTTCTATGGCAAAGGCTGGACCAACGTCGCCGCCACCAGGAACGGTCTCTTTCAGTCCGGCACCTCCGCACACGACCTTCACCTCGACTACGGCAGCATCGAGTCCATTCTTCTTAAGCCCGGCTCCGGCTATGTGCGCTACTGGGACTACACCTCTGACTCACCTTATCTCTACAACGCCAGTACCCAAACCTGGGTGGACTACGAAGACGCTGAATCTCTCGCGCACAAAGCGCTCTACGTCCGCGACTATCACCTCGGCGGCATGATGTTCTGGGAGTACACTGGTGACCCAAATAACGTTCTCCTCGACGCCATCAATGCCGGCCTCCATCCTCACGCGAAGGTGAAACCATGAGCACCACAACATCCGCAGCGCCGCATCCGCTCGGTACGCAAATGGTTCACCATCATCGAATCGTCTCGCTTGATGTCCTTCGTGGACTCAACATCGCGCTCATGATCTTCGTCAACGAGCTCGCAGAGGTGAAAGGGCTGCCCTGGTGGACCTATCACGCTCCCGGCAGGATCGACGTGATGACTTACGTAGACATGGTCTTCCCCGGCTTCCTTTTCATCCTCGGCATGGCCATACCGCTCGCGCTTCAAGCGCGCATCAAGAAGGGCGCCAAGATTCCCGCACTTTTTGGACACATCACACTACGCTCCGTCGCTCTGATTGTGCTCGGCATCATCCTGGCCAACGGCTCCCACGGAAATTCGGATCTAATGCACGGCATCGGCCGCTTCGCCTGGGGACTCACCGCGCTCCTCGCCGCATGTCTCATCTGGTTCGTCTATCCGAAGACCGAAGACAAGTTCCGGTGCAACCTCTATCGCGGACTACGCCTCCTCGGTTTCGTGGTCCTCGTGGGTCTCGCCGCCATCTATCGCCACAACAACCGGGATGGCTCCATAGGCTGGCTCTCCTACCGCTATCCCGAGATCCTCGGCCTCATCGGCTACACCTACTTCGCCGTGTCAGTGCTCTATCTCGCCACACGCCGCTGGCTTTGGGCGCCTGCCGTCTGGTTCGTCGCCTTCACGGCCTTCAACGTCGCATGCTCAAGCCACTACCTCAACATGCACTTGCCGTGGTACCAGTTCCCCTTGCAGAACGGATCCATGCCATGCATCGCCTTCGGAGGCATCACACTCACGACAATCTTCTTCCTCGAACCGCGCTTCGACACCTTCCGCAAGAAGGCCGTCCCCTCAATTATTTTGGCCGCGCTTTCACTCCTCGCCGCGCGTCTCCTCCATCCGTTCGGCATCTCGAAGATCCGCGCCACCCCAACATGGTGCCTCTACACCATTGGCGCAACGGTGATTCTCTTCATACTGCTCTATTTCATATGCGACGTGAAGCATCACACCACGTGGGCCTTCTGGGTTCGTTCCGCAGGATCGAACACGCTCCTCACCTACCTGCTACCGGACTGCTGGTACTACATCCTCGGCATCACAGGCTTCACTTACCTTGACACGCATTTCAGTTGGGGCGCTTGGGGCATCGTTCGCGCGCTCGTCTTCACCGCGCTCATGCTCTCAATCTCCGCTCTGCTCACAAAGGTGAAGCTGCGCCTGCAACTATAAGCCAACCCCAAGATTGACTACCGCAAAGTCTAGGCAAGTTCACTCCCAAAGTTGCCGCCAACGCGGCACGTGCTTTCGCGTTGTCGCCTGATAGGGCATTTGCCCTGCACAACTAGTGCGCCAGTGACCGCTCGGTTGGCAATGCGCCTTCGACATGGCGCAAACTCTCTGGGTTACAACAAAACCAAGTTCCTTTGCCCTTTATCACCCTGGGCAGACCACTCGTCACAATGATGGATTGCCTGTGCGCTACAAAGGGTATACGTAGTTGTTGTTAGCGTATTTCCATCCGGGCGACTCCCGAGTCTTTTGTCCAATGAGGCCTCAATGTTGAGAGTATTGTCACAAGATTTTCTTGTTTGCCTATCACTACTCACCTTAGCGTCTGGGAGCCAAGCCCAATCATTCGTACTCGATCTTCCCTTACCAAGCCAGCGCGCAGTGGTCAGTCAACGAATCGGAATTACTGATATCACGATCAATTATCATCGCCCGCTCGCAGCTGGCCGCAAGATTTGGGATGGGGTTGTTCCGTACGGTAAGGTCTGGCGCGGCGGCGCGAATGAAAACACCATTATCTCGTTCTCCGATCCGGTGACGATCGAAGGGAAGCCACTCGATAAGGGAACGTACGGGCTCCACATGATCCCGAACGCCAATGAATGGACGATCATCTTTTCGAAGATCTCTACGGACTGGGGATCTTTCACCTACGACCAGTCAGAAGATGCCGTCCGCGTAAACGTTAAGCCCGTCGCCGCAGAATTGCACAACGCTCTCACCTACGACTTCGACCAGGTTCAGGCCGACTCCGTCGTGGTTGAACTAGAGTGGGACAAAAGCGCAGTGCCATTCAAGATTTCGGTCGATGTGCATGCCGTGGTGCTTGCAAGCCTGAAGAAGCAGCTGCGAGGCCTGGCACAGTACACATGGATGAGTTGGGACGATGCAGCCAACTACCTGCTCACCGAAAAGATTGAATTCAACGACGCGCTAACATACGCGAACAAATCCATCGAAATTGAAGACCGCTATGACAACGAGATGACGAAGTCAAAGGCGCTGACAGCTCTCAACCGTAAGGAAGACGCGGCAGCGGCACAAAAGAAGGCCCTGGGGTTGGCGAGCCCGCTTCAGGTCCATATGTTTGGCAGGCAATTGCAGGGAGAAAATCGCAATCAGGAAGCGTTCGCGATTTTCCGCGAGAACGCGAAAAAGAACCCCGATCTTTGGTTTGTCCATACTGGAATGGCTCGCGTTTACTCGTCTGAAGGAAACTTTGATGACGCGGTAAAAGAGATGAAGCTGGCTATCGCAGCAGCTCCGGACAGCCAAAAGGGTTATTTGCAGGGCCTGGTGACGCAACTGGAGGCCAAGCGGGATATCAACAAGTGATTGGCACGGCCGCGCAATTGAGGCGATCAGGGGAGGCTCGAGGCGCGAACGCGCAGGCGAGATTGTAGTTGCTTGCGGTAACGTCGGCTCAACCGAAGTCTAGTTCCATTGTCGAGGAGCACGTCATATTCGCCATTCTCGTTGAGTTTGAGACCACGGACTCGATCTAGTTTCACGATCGTAGATCGGTGAATCCGGCAAAAGAGGGCCTGATCCAACTCTTGCTCGAGTTCCGACATGCTGCGGCGCAAGAGATGTGTTCTCGCTCCTACGTGCAAGCATGAGTAGTAGTCCGCAGCCTCGATCCAATCGATCTCCGAGAGCTTCAGAAATGAGACCTGCCCCGCACTCTTTACAGCGAAACACGCCATTGCTCGCGGCGGATCTCTGTCATGTGCGATTCTCTCCTTTGCACGCCCGAGCGCACGATCGAATCGAGCATTGTCGAAAGGCTTCAAGAGGTAGTCGAGCGCTCCGGCCTCGAAAGCTCGCAGTGCGTATTGATCGTATGCCGTGACGAAGACGACCGCGGAAGGTAGATCTCTCCCCAACATCTCGAGGACATCAAACCCGTCGCACTCCGGCATCTGAACGTCGAGGAAGACGAGGTCCGGCTTCGAGATTCGGATCTCCGCCAGCGCCTCCATGCCAGATCCGCATTCTTTTACTACACCAATCTCTGGATCGAGCCGCAAAAGCACAGTCAGATTACTGCGGGCCAGAGGCTCATCATCCACGACCAGCGCGCGTATTTTTAGAAGACGTTCTTCCGAGTACATCAATCAACCTTCCCTCCTGGGCATGGCAACCGCGAAGGGCATGGAAACCGACACCTCCACGCCGCCGGTATCCTGATTCCGAATGTTCAACTCAAACGCGTCTCCATACAGACTCTGTAGGCGGGTTCTCACATTGGACATACCAATTCCGGATCGAGCCATCTCCCAACCGACAGGCAGGCTCGGACCATCATTGCAAACGCTGAGCGTAAGCACACCATTGCGGTGAGACGCGGCAATCCGAATCGCTCCACCCTGCGCCCGTTTCGCAATGCCATGTTTCACCGCGTTCTCCACCATCGGCTGCAAAATCAGACTGGGAACCTGAGCTCGATATAGTTCTCTGGGCACCTCCACACTCAGCTGAAGCCGCTCCGCAAACCGCACCTTCTGAATGTCCAGATACTTTTGCGCGAACTCCATCTCCTCTCCCAGAGGGACCTGTTGTTGAGTGGAGTCCTGCAACACACGTCGGAGAAAATCGCTCAGCCCCACAATCATCCCCACCGCAGCATCGTTGCGTCCCTCGCGCACCAACCCGGCAACAGCGTTCAATGTGTTGAACAGAAAGTGCGGCTCAATCTGACGCCGCAGAGCATCCAGCTGCGCCTTCGAAAGCATCTCGTTCAGCCGGGCCGTCTCCGTCTGTTGCAGCGCTAGCCGTTCCCTCGAATCCAGCACATAGCTCACCGTTACGATCGCGCCATATAACACCAGAAACGTAAGGATCCCGCTGTCGAACTTGTCGGCCCAGACACGCGTGAAGGATCCCGCAGGCGAATGCCTGGCATACGGGTTGAAGGCAATATCCATCCACGCCATAAACGCGGAGAAGATCAATCCGACCCCGGCACATGCCACCAGATGCACTACCCAAGTCCTTACCGGCCGCAACTTCACCGGTGGAAACCGCCGTCCAAGCCAGAGCCCCAGCGGAGTCGCGAGAGCCCACGGTATCCAGCCCGCCACGCAAGTCCAGAACAGTCTCCCCCACGCGTGGTGCATGCCCTCCCCACGCATCACAAAAACGGTCTGCGCCGCGTCAACCAGCCCGAAGCCGAGCCAGATCGAGACAATCCATATCCATCGGTGCGACCGCGCGCGTCTGGAGTTCGTGTCCATATCGAGATCGTATTCTACGGCTCAATCAAAATGATCAGCAATGCAGCGAATCACCGGAACCGTGCAGTAACCGGTCTATCACTTTCCGCCCGACCCGGAGCATACTCCTCACATGATGACCACAGCCCAGACCGTTCTGCTCCTCGTAGTCGTTCTAATCGCCTCGACTGACTTTCATCAGAGTGTGACCGAGTCGGACTCGACCCTGCAATATACCGCCGACGCTCAACTCAAGCTCCCCGACCATTATCGAGAATGGGTCTACCTCACCGCCGGCTTCGACATGAGCTACAGCCCCAACGCAATGGAGATGGGCCACCACATGTTCGACAATGTCTTCGTCAATCCCGAGGCATACCGAGTATTTATAGCGACCGGTACCTGGCCTGACAAAACCACCTTCGTGCTCGAAGGTCGCCGTGCAGAGGGCAAGGGTTCGATCAACCAGAAAGGGAACTACCAGGGAGCCGTCATGGGTATCGAGGTGCACGTCAAAGACGAAAAACGTTTCCCGGGCAAGTGGGCATTCTTTGGCTTTGGTGATGCCAAATCTGCCAAGTTGATTCCAACCACGGCCGCCTGCTACAGCTGCCACGAGTCCCACGCGGCCGTGGACACCACGTTCGTCCAGTTTTATCCAACTCTGCTGCCAATTGCAAAGAGCAAGGGCACAGTCGCCGCCGCCTACCAGAAAGAGATCGGAACACCAGCACAGAATTAGCCCTTGACCTCCGGATGACCGGCCATAGATGGCGTCAACCCTAGGAAGGCACCTACGCGAGTGCGTGGACTGAGGCGAGCGCGTTCGCGATGGATTTGCCGGCGTTGGAGGTGTTAGCGGTTCCACCTACGTCTCGGGTGCAGAGTGATTTGTCGACCAGGGTGGTTTCGATGGCTTTGAGGATAGCGGCCCCGGCTTCGACCTCGCCGAGGTGGTCGAGCATCATGGCGGCTGACCAGACCTGGCCGATTGGATTTGCGATGCCCTTGCCTGCGATGTCGGGAGCGGAGCCATGGACGGGCTCGAAGAGAGATGGGAAGCGGCGTTCGGGGTTGATGTTGCCGGAGGGCGCTATGCCGATGGTTCCGGCGCACGCGGGGCCGAGGTCGGAGAGGATGTCGCCGAAGAGGTTGGAGGCTACGACGACATCGAAGTGGTCGGGGTTGAGGACGAAGTGGGCTGTAAGGATGTCGATGTGAAATTTGTCCCAAGTAACGCTGGGGAAGGCTTTGGACATCTCGAGCACGCGCTCGTCCCAGTAGGGCATGGTGATGGAGATTCCGTTGGATTTGGTTGCGGAGGTGAGGTGCTTCTTCTCGCGTCTCTGCGCGAGATTGAAGGCGAATTTCAGGATGCGGTCTACGCCGACGCGGGTCATCACGGTCTCTTGAACGACAACTTCGCGGTCGGTGCCGGGAAAGATTCTGCCACCGATGGATGAGTACTCGCCTTCGGTGTTTTCACGAACTACGAAAAAGTCGATGTCGCCAGGCTTGCGACCTGCGAGTGGGCACGGTACGCCGGGCATCAGGCGAACCGGCCGGAGGTTGACGTATTGATCAAACTCGCGTCGGAATTGGATCAACGATCCCCAGAGTGAGATGTGGTCTGGAATTTTTTCCGGCCAGCCTACGGCTCCGAAGAAGATAGCGTCGTAGTGGCCGATCTGATCTTTCCAGTCGTCGGGCAACATTTTGTGGTATTTCAGGTAGTAGTCGCAGGATGCAAAGTCAAACTCATCTAGCTGAAGTTTGAAGCCGTACTTTTCTGCCGCGGCTTCGAGAACCCGCACGCCTTCGGGGACGACTTCCTTGCCGATACCGTCGCCGGGAATTACGGCAATTCTATAGCTGCGTGTGGCTTGATCAGGATGAGGCATAGTTAGAGCGCCTTTCGGGTTCTATGGAGTTGGTTCGTCTGATGATGCTCTACTAGACGCATGATGACGATGGTGATTGCGGACACTATCAGCGTACCTCCGACGAGGTAGAGTCCGCGAGTGAAGTGTCCGCTGGTCCCCTCGGTTGAGCCGATCATGTAGGGTCCGGCGAAGCCGCCTAGGGTGCCGAGCGAGTTGATGAGTCCGATGGACGCGGCGGCAGCAGTGCCGGAGAAGAAGATGGTGGGCAGGCACCAGAGTGGCGGTTTGGCGGCGCTGACACCGAATGCGGTGAGCGAGAGTCCGGCGATTGCAAAAAAAGCGGAGGAGCCAGAGCGGGCGGCTACGGCCATCCCGATTGCGCCAATGAGGCAGGCGAGCGCGGCGTGCCAGTAGCGCTCACCCGTACGGTCAGAGTTACGCGACCAGAGGATCATGCCGACTACGGCGACCAGGTTTGGGATAGCAACCAGAAGGCCTACATGGAAGACCGAGAAGCCCAGGCCCTTGATGATCAGCGGAGCCCAGAAGCCGATGGTGTAGAGGCCGGCGGAGGTTCCGAAGTATGCAAGAGAAAGCGCAGCAACTTTCCAGTCTGCCAGGGCACGCCATACGCTGCGGCTGTGGGGATCTTTAATGCCGGACTGGTCCTCGTGAATCGCAGATGAGAGCCAATCACGTTCGTCTGCGCTCAGCCAGACGGCGTCGGCGGGACGGTCGGTAAGAAAGCGGAAGGTTATGAATCCAAGTGCCACTGCGGGGACGCCTTCGAGGAGGAAGAGCCACTGCCAACCTCGCAGACCGAGCAGACCGTCGAGTTGCAGCAGGGCGCCTGAGACTGGCGAGCCGATAAATCCCGCGACGGGCGCGGCTGCCATAAACATGGCGGTGACAGCCGAGCGATGATTTGCGGGAAACCAGTAGCTGAGATAGAGGATGATTCCAGGAAAGAAGCCGGCTTCCGCGAGGCCGAGCAGGAACCTCAGAACATAGAAGCTAATCGGGCCTCGGGTGAAGGCCATCGCGACCGAGACCAGGCCCCATGTGATCATGACCCTGCCGATCCAGAAGCGCGCTCCGACATTGTGCAGGATGACCGTGGATGGCACTTCGAAGAGGAAGTAGCCTAGAAAGAAGATGCCCGCACCGAGCCCGAACATCTGCGACGTCAGGCCTATCTCCTTGTTCATGGTCAGCGCAGCGAAGCCTATGTTGATGCGATCGAGAAAGGCCACAAAGTAGAGCAGCATCAGGAAAGGAATAAGCCTCCAGGTGATCTTCCGAATCGCACGTTGTTCGAGGAGGCTGGAAGTGGGCGTTGCCGTGTCGCTCATACTCTCCTTTTGCCGTGCGTCGCGGACGCTGCGTTACTACCCGAAGTTCTTGATTGTATTCGCAGATGTTCGGTCCGAGTCGGCGACCCAGCATTTACCCGCGATCGGATAGCGCGAACCGGTAACTGCGCGTCAACAGATGAGTATTGGTCCTTGGATGAATCGAGAGAGCGACGTTTCCGAAGAACCGTCCTCGATAAGCCTCTTCAATGACCCGAAGTTGTTTATGTTGGCGGCGTGTCCTGATTGTCGAATGGAGCACGTTCTTGTTCCCATACATCCGATAGATATGTTGGGGTTTGGAGCAGACGGACACAACGATTCCAACGAAGGATGGCATCGTCGTTTCCTGCGGGACGGATTTTTTCCGCTTCCGCGAACGAGCGCAGAGCCTGCTCGAAAAGCGGCAGCAGCGTATAAGGTGGCAGTCCGGCATTGAGTTGCGCTTTCGCGCGGCGTTCGTACAGAATCCCTGCGTAGTAGAGCCGCTCATAGGGGTCGTTCAACTGCTGGAAGGCTAGTTCCGCTTCCCGGTAGCGATCGGACGCACCGCCGGTGAACTGATCCGTAAGAGCGAGCCCGACTAGACGCAATGCGAGTTGATGCTGCGGTTCGACGGCTAGAATATCGCGACAGATCGACTCTGCTTCTTCCGGTTCGTTGAGGGAACGGTAGAGTCCGGCCTTCGCGATGGCCTCGGGAATTCCCGCTGACGAAATGCGTTTGAGTTTATATTCCATGGCCCTCTCCTCCAGGTCTAGGCTTTTTCGCGCTGCGGATCTTGCGGACAAGCATGAGCAGCGGATCGTAGAACTCATCCACCACACGCTCCTTCAGTGGAATGATGGCGTTGTCGGTGATATGGATATCTTCGGGGCAGACCTCGGTGCAGCACTTCGTGATGTTACAGAGGCCGATGCCCAGCTCGTTCTTCAACACCTGCGCCCGGGAGGCTCCGTCGAGCGGATGCATCTCAAGCGAAGCGGTTCGTACGAAGAACCGCGGTCCCCCAAATTGTTCCAACTTGCCGTGATCGCGCAGGACGTGGCAGACATCCTGGCAGAGGAAGCACTCAATGCACTTGCGAAATTCCTGTACGCGATTGACATCCCGTTGATCCATCTTCCACTCGGTACCAGGTCGTGGCTGGAACGGGGGGATTTTCTGATTGACTCGAAAATTCCAGGAGACGTCCGTGACCAGATCCTTGATCACTGGAAATGCCTTCATAGGAAAGATGGTGATGGGCTGATCAAGAGGAAGAGCGTCCATGCGCGTTTTGCAAGTGAGCCGCGGCCGGCCATTGACCTCAGCGGAGCATGAGCCGCATTTTCCTGCCTTGCAGTTCCAGCGCACGGCCAGATCGGGCGCCTGGTGCGACTGGATCGAGTGCAGTGCGTCAAGCACGACCATTCCCGGGACAAGCGGGACTCGATAGTCGGCAGGCGTTCCACCTTGCTTGTCGCCGCGGAAGACCCTCAACGTTGCGTCTGCGAACGAGCCTTCAACCATGGCTAGCCTCCGCTACTTCGTTCCACTATCTTCCGCCAACAGTTGCTTCAGTCCATCCGGCATCTCAAGGACAGGCGTTTCTACGAGGGTCATTGTGCCCGCCTTCTTGACCACGACATTATGCTTCTTTCCCCAAGCATCGTCCAGGGCGGGGTAGTCGATACGGCTATGGGCACCACGGCTCTCACGGCGCGCAGCGGCGCTGCGGGTTACCGCTTCGGCGACTGTCAACATGCTGCGCAAGTCCCAGGCGAGATGCCATCCGGGGTTGAAGAGCCGGGAGCCTTCTACGCGCACCCGGGCTGCGCGGGCTTTCAGTGCATCGAGTTCCGAGAGGGCTCGGCGCAGATCCGGCTCGTCGCGAAAGATGCCGACAAGGCTTTGCATTACGCTTTGGAGATCATCGTGAATGACATAGGGGCTGTCGCCATCGGGTCGTTCGAACGGCGCCAGCATCTGTTGGGCGGCTTCTTCGATTTGTGAAGAATCGATCTGGGGCAACGCGTTTCCTTTGGCGTAATCGGCAGCGGCCAGCCCGGCTCGGCGCCCGAACACCAACAGGTCCGAGAGGGAATTGCCTCCTAACCGATTCGCTCCGTGAAGTCCGACGGCCGCTTCTCCTGCAGCGAAGAGTCCGGGGATTGAGGTCTGTGCCGTCTCTGCGTCTACATGGATGCCTCCCATCATGTAGTGACAAGTCGGGCCGACCTCCATGGGTCCCTTGGTGATATCCACGTCCGCCAGCTCCAGAAACTGGTGATACATACTCGGCAGCTTGCGCTTTACGTAGTCGGCGGGTTTATGAGAGATGTCGAGGAAGGCGCCGCCGTGTTCGGTGCCGCGGCCCTCGCGCACTTCGGTGTAGATCGAGCGCGCAACTACGTCGCGGGTGGAGAGCTCCAGTTTCTTGGGGTCGTAGCGCTCCATGAAACGCTCTCCATTCTTGTTACGGAGAACTCCGCCCTCGCCCCGCACGGCTTCAGTCACCAGAATGCCTTGCACGCCGGGTGGCCAGACCATGCCAGTGGGATGAAACTGCACGAACTCCATGTCCATCAGTTCGGCGCCTGCATCATAGGCGAGGGCCATACCGTCGCCGGTGTATTCCCAGGAGTTCGAGGTGATCTTCCACGCCTTGCCGATGCCGCCCGTACAAATGATTACGGACTTGGCCCTAAACACAACGAAGCGGCCCTGCTCGCGCCAATAGCCGAAAGCTCCGGCGATGCGATCACCGTCTTGGAGCAGCCGTGTGATCGTGCACTCCATATAGACGTCGATGCCAAGGTGCACGCCGCGGTCCTGCAGGGTGCGAATCATCTCAAGTCCAGTGCGGTCACCTACATGGCATAGCCGTTTATAGGTGTGGCCACCGAAGGCTCGCTGCAGGATATCGCCATTATCAGTGCGATCGAACAGGGCACCCCATTGTTCGAGCTCGCGCACGCGTTCCGGCGCCTCCTGGGCGTGGAGCTGCGCCATGCGCCAGTTGTTCAAAAATTTGCCGCCGCGCATAGTGTCGCGAAAGTGCGCACGCCAGTCGTCCGACGTATCCACGTTGGCCATAGACGCGGCAATGCCACCTTCGGCCATCACTGTGTGAGCTTTGCCGAGCAGAGATTTGCACACAACCCCGACCCGCACACCCTGGGCCAAGGCTTCAATCGCGGCGCGAAGTCCCGCACCGCCGGCGCCGATGATGAGCACATCGTGTTCGTGGACTTCGTAGTTAGAATTCACAGAAGCCGAATATCCTTCAGGAGACCCGCAGAAACC
Source organism: Acidobacteriaceae bacterium KBS 89 (assembly GCA_000381605.1). Lineage (GTDB taxonomy): Bacteria > Acidobacteriota > Terriglobia > Terriglobales > Acidobacteriaceae > Edaphobacter. Next base: position 210,646 of record KB906759.1, on the reverse strand, counting down.
ATGCGTACGTAGAGATCGGCCAGGCCGACGGAAAAGAGGCTGAGCCACGCGAAGAGCATATGGCGTTCATTCAAGCGGCTGAGCCATCCCCAAGCAGTGCGGCGTGGAGGTCCAAACCTCGTGCAGGAGAAGCAATCGAGCTTTCCTCCTGCCAGGTGACGCAGGGAGTGACAAGAGAACGTGTAAAGAGTGAGCAGCATGATATTTGCCAACAGGACGAGCGAGCCCACGCCGATCCCAAATCCATCCGAAAAAAAGAAAGCTCGAATAGCGTCCCACCAAAGGAAGCAGAGAAACACCAATGCGAGGTAAAAGAACCAGCGATGGAGGTTTTGCAAAATGAATGGAAAGCGAGTTTCGCCGCGGTAGTCGCGCCTCCCTCCTTCGCTTACCGCGCAAGCCGGTGGATGCAGGAAGAACGCCCGATAGTAGGCCTTTCGATAGTAGTAGCAGGTCGCGCGGAATCCGAGCGGGCCAGCCAGAATCAAAAGTGCCGGGGAAAACCGCCACCAGTGGTGGTCAGGATCGATGAGCGGAGAGTAAAACGGCGAGAGATATGGTCCCCACGCGTAGAACTTTCCTTCAAACGCCCGGTACGTGGCGTAGATTCCGAAGGCGCTGAGGATGATGACGACGGGCAGAATCTCAACCCACCATGCATCCCGCCGCGACGTGCTGCCGAAAATGGTGAGTGGACGATCCGCAGAAGATCCCATGGTGCTCCTTAGGCCGGTAACAGACTAGTCACACAAAACGTACTTTTGCAAATGGTAATTTTTTTCGCACGTCGCTAAGCCCGAGTTTCCTTGGGCGCATGATTCATAGGCGGCGTTCTGAAAGAGCGCGTCCTTTACGCATCTGTAATAAGCCCCAACTAATCTGATCGGGATCATCTACCCAAAAATCTAATGAAAATCCCTCCCGTAAAGATCAGTACCATTTTGGCTTCAACTAATGCTTAGTCGACGCCAACTTCTCCATAGCGGTCTCTACACGGCAGCCGCAGTCACGTTCAGCAAAGGTGTACCTGCCCTCAGTCAAGCCATGGCCTCACCCGCTCCGGTGCGTAGCGGCGTCAGACTGACCGCCTATGTCGATCCTCTACCTCTTCCTCCTGTAATTCGTCACACGGGCAAGCTCGATGAGGTGGTCGAGATCGAAATGCTCCAGTTCCAACAGAAGCTGCATCGGGATCTCCCTCCCACTACGGTGTGGGGGTACAACGGCTCCTGGCCTGGCCCCACGATCGACGTGCAAAGTGGCAGGCCCGTCAACATCAACTGGGTCAGCAAGCTTCCAGCCACACATCTCCTTCCTATCGACCACTCAATTCATGGAGCGGAATCGACGCTTCCTTTGGTGCGCAACGTGGCCCACCTCCACGGCGCCTGTACTCTGCCGGATGACGACGGCTACCCCGAAGCATGGTTCACCGCGCACGGCGAGCACGGCCCGAAGTTTAATCCGCGGCCTTCTTCGTACCCTAACTGTCAACCCTCCACCACCCTCTGGTATCACGACCACGCCCTCGGCATCACTCGGCTCAACGTGTACGCCGGGCTCGCTGGCTTCTATCTCATCCGCGACGAAGCAGAGAAAGCGCTGAACCTCCCGCAGGGCGAGTTCGAGATTCCCCTGATGTTGCAAGACCGCCTCTTTCATCATGACGGTTCCCTTTACTACCCCAAAGTCGTCAACGGCACCAGAGAACATCCAATCTGGATCCAGGAATTCTACGGCGATTTGAACTGCGTCAATGGCAAGGTCACGCCGTTTCTTGAGGTCGAGCCAAGAAAATACCGCTTCCGCATCCTGAATGCCGCAAACTCCCGCTTCTACCACCTCCGCCTTTTCAATTCCGACGCGACCGGTAAAGTCATGAGCCAATCCTTCGACGTTCCCTCCTTCCAGCAGATCGGTACCGACGGCGGTCTCATTCCCGCTCCACTCGAACTGCATTACCTGCTCATCGGTCCTGCCGAACGCTTCGATGTCGTCATCGACTTCTCAGGTTGCGACGGTAAATCCTTCTCTCTCATTAATGATGCGCCAGCTCCCTATACGATGGGCGGCCAGTATCTGGCTGACGACGTGATGCTCTTCAAAGTCACCAAGGCGCTTTCCGGCAAGGACACCAGCAGTGTGCCAGAAACTCTTGTTCCCTTCGAGCCCTTGAATCCTACCTATGCCACGCGAGAGCGGCTGTTACTGGTTTCAGAGAAAGAGCGCGCCTCCGACGGCTATGTCATCATTGGCTTGTTGGGCAATGCCCGTTGGCACGAACCCATCACCGAAGACCCAAAGGCCGGCAGTACTGAGATATGGTCTTTCATTAACGTTACCGGCGACGTTCATCCTTTGCACGTTCACCTTGTGCAATTTCAGGTGCTGAATCGCCAGGCCTTCGACGTACCGACCTATCAGCAGACCGGCAAGCTCGTCTTTACCGGTAAGCCCATGGCTCCAGAAGGCAATGAACGTCCTGCCCGCAAAGACACTGTCAAGTCTTATCCCGGTTATGTTACCCGAGTTATCATGCGTTTCGATCTGCCACACGGAGCGCCAGTAACTCCAGGAGAAGAACTTCTGTACGTCTGGCACTGCCACATCCTCGAGCATGAAGACAACGAGATGATGAGGCCATACAAAGTTATTGTTTAGCTTGTTTCCAAATTCTCTCTGTTGAGAAATTCGTCCTATGCAAATCAGGCTATGAACAATCTCGCTGATAGCAATATTTTTTCAGCGACGCAGAACGACGAATAACGTAATCGTAATTATTAATCATTTAATTCTTGCGTCACACATCAAAGGCGCCCCTGCCTCTACGGTTATCCCACTGAGGATGAACTCCCCAACGGCTTACGCCAGTCCCTCAGTGTTCTGGAGGTATCACCTTGAAACGTACTGTCAACGGCCCTAACGGGACTTTGAAGTGCGGCGCGATGACATTGATTGCGCTGCAAGTGTTTGCGGGACCGCCACAATCCGCCTACGCCCAAACCGCTGCTCCGGCAACAACGACTCCGATTAAGCATGTTATTGTCATCATCGGCGAAAATCGTACCTTTGATCACGTCTATGCGACTTACCAGCCAAAGGAGGGCGAGACTGTTTCCAATCTTCTCTCCAAGAAAATTGTGAGGGCCAACGGTAAGCCTGGCCCAAACTACTCCCTATCTGCGCAGTTCTCGGCGCTTGATAACACTGCCTCCGGAGGCGTTTACTCGGTCAGTCCACAGTCCAAGAGCATTTACAGCACGCTTCCTCCGGCTCTGGCGGGCGGGGCTTCGGAAGCTAGCGATACTGCTCCCGCTCCTTTCCAAACTTTGAAAGTCGCGAAGCTTGCCGACCAGGGGCTTGCTCCTGCTTACAACAAATTTCTGCTCACAGGTGCGACCGGCATTCCCGCAGGTCAGGTTGACACTCGTATCGACAATGCCACCAGTCTGCGCGAAGGTGTCTTTCAAATCAGCGGCGCCAAGATGCCCTATGACGCCTATACGCAAAGCCCTGTGCACCGCTTCTTCCAGATGTGGCAGCAGCTTGACTGCAACGCCGACTACGCTACCAAGGACAACTCCAGCGGCTGTTTGAACGATCTGTTCCCTTGGGTCGAGACGACTATCGGTGCCGGCAACAATGGTGCTGCACTGCCTTCCAACTTCAACGACACCACCACAGGCGAAGGCTCTACAGCCATGGGCTTCTACAACATGGCGCAAGGCGACGCTCCTTACTTCAAGGAACTCGCAGATGAGTACACCATCAGCGACAACTTCCACCAGTCTGTCATGGGTGGAACCGGCGCCAACCACATCATGTTCGGTTTTGCCGACTCCATCTGGTACAGCGACGGTAATGGCAATCCGATGACGCCTCCGATCAATCAGGTTGAAAATCCCAACCCGCAGCCCTCAACCAACAATTGGTACGATCAGGACGGCTACAGCGGTGGCAGCTACGTGAATTGCGCCGACATCAGCCAGCCCGGCGTCCCTGCCGTCACGAACTATCTTCAGTCGCTGAAAAGGCCCGTAGCTGCTAATTGCGCACCTGGTCACTACTACCTCGTCAACAACTACAACCCTGGCTACAACGGCGACGGTACTCTCACCGCACAGCTCTCGCCCTTCACAATCCCTCCCACGAACGTCAAGAGCATCGGGGACTCCCTCGTCGCCAAGAACATCCCCTTCAAGTACTACGGCGAGGGGTGGGATCTCTACGTGACCGACCCCGCCGAATCCAATACCTATGATCGCTACTGCAATATCTGCAACCCGTTCCAATACCAGACGCAGTTCATGGGCACTCAAGCGACCCGCGAGAAATACATGGCGGACACGACCCAGCTCTATGAAGACATCGACACCAACAACCTGCCCCCAGTCTCCGTCGTGAAGCCGAGCGGCTTCAATGACGGTCACCCAGCGTCCTCCAAACTCGACCTCTTCGAAGGCTTTGTCAAAAAAGTCGTCAACCAGGTCAAGGCAAACCCAACCCTTTGGGCTGACACTGCTATCTTCGTTACATTTGACGAGGGTGGCGGATACTATGACTCGGGTTACGTCCAGCCTGTCGATTTCTTCGGCGACGGTACCCGCATTCCTCTGATCATCGTCTCGAAATACTCCAAGGGCGGTCACGTCTCGCACGAGTATGGCGATCACGTATCGCTCATCAAATTCATTGAAAAGAACTGGGGTCTCTCCCCGATCACCTCACGCAGTCGCGACAACCTGCCGAACCCAATCCAAAAGGCAGGTAACCCGTATGTCCCGACCAACAGCCCGGCGATTGGCGATCTTACGGACGACTTCCAGTTTCCCTCCAATTAATAACCAATCCGAAATCAATTCCGCACTTCGGCGGCTAGTATCACTGGCCGTCGAAGTGCATTTTGAGAAAGAACAACTATGAAAATGAAAAACTCAAACATTACCTCCGGCAATCCAACAACGAGTCTTCTAGTGGCTCTGTCACTTATTCTCGCCGTCGCAACAACCGTTCCAGCCACCGCTCTGCGCGCAGCCACGCCCACAGCCCCAACTGCCTTCCATATCGAGAACCAATGGAATGTGGGGGGGGAAGGTGGATGGGGTCTCCTGTGTCTCGATGCATCTACACGTCGTCTCTACATACCGCGCACCGATCGCGTCATGGTTGTCGACACAGCGACCGGCGAGGTCTCCGGCGAAGTGGACGGTATGACGAATGCGCGGGACATTGCTCTCGATGACTCCGGCAGATACGGCTACGTCACCGACGTCACGGATGGGACTTCAGGCTTTGTCCGAGTCTTCGAGCGTTCCACTCTCAAACTCGTCACCTCTATTCCCACCGGACTGATACCCGGTGCCATCGTCTTTGATCCCGCTACCAAGTCCGTGTTCGTCTTCAATTCACGCGGCCATAGTGCGACCGTCATCGACACCGTGACTAATCAGGTCACTGCAACCATTCCACTTAGCGGGCGCCCCGGTTCCGCAATCACGGATGGCACAGGCAGTGTCTATGTCACCCTTCCCGCGTTAGGTGAAATCACTCGGCTAGATACCGCTGCAAAGGAGGTAACGGCATCATGGCAACTCGCGCCTTGTACCGGCCCAACAGGACTTGCGATCGACAGCGCCCGCCGTCAACTCCTTACCGTATGTGAGGACCACAAACTTGTCGCCGTCAATGCAGATACAGGCAACGTCGCTTCAGTCGCCGATGCTCCCGTGAACTCCGGCGACATCAGCTTCGACTCCAAACACAACATGCTCTTCCTTGCGGATGCCTCTGGAACTCTAACCATCTTTCGCCGCAACTCACTCAATAAGTATTCAAAGCTCCAGAAAGTGAAGACTCAACCCGGAGCCAAAACCATGGTCGTAAGCCGACAAGACGGGAAAGCTTACCTGGTAACTTCCAAGTTTGGGCAAAACACAGGCGCGGTATCTGAGGAGCTACAATTTCGCCCAACGCCAGTCCCGGGTACCTTTTCCGTTATCGTCGTGGGACGCTGAGCAACGCTCTCAACTTTCCGTCGATCAATGCTGCTATCGGGATAGCAGTTGTGAAGCAGTGCGGGACATTCGTTATCCAAAGCGCAGTTTTCCAGGGCACCGCAAGCGCTGATGGAGACGATTGTCTTTGGAGTTGAGCGTCATGACCTGCTGGATAATTTTGTTCTGCCGCCAAGACATGGTATTAGTCCGATCGAAGCCCTCGCTCTCAGTGGATGCGTCGAAGCCGACAGTAATGAGCACCGCACCGGCATCGTACAGAATTTTCTGCGGCGGAGGGGAAAAGGTTCCCTTGCGTGGTGAGATGGAATCCCGGTTGCCAAGGGCTCAAAGTTCGCGTTAATGATGACCCTTGCGGGGTGAAACACTTTGTATGTAAGTGTTGATCTATCAACAGAAAATTCATGCGAATGTCAACGGCCCTTTTCGCGATGGCGAATTACGATCTTGCCATGACCTTCAACTTCCGCATCAGGAGATGGTTGGCTGCGCAACATGCCATATCCTGCGAGTCTGTGCAGTCGAACGACGTGACATAAGTAATTGAATGAATGGGCGTTTTCGCTCTGTTACAACATTATGCGAGAATCTGTGACATAGCTCAAATAGGACTTAAATCCGCAGACCCTTATCAGGTCGTGGGGGTTTCAAGTGCCCTCCGGGCGCCACGATGTTAGACTGTTTTGCCATGCCACAAGGCGCTGTAACCCTGCTGATCGAGAAGCTGGAAGCTGTCGCGATCGACATTGAGGCTATCGAGCGGCTGATCGCCTCGGAGAGGCTCGATACCTCGGACCAGTTACTCGCGCTGCGCACGATCCAGGAGTTATATCGGCGCCTTGCCGACGATCTCCGCGTCGCAATCTCCCTCTTCGAGTAGACCTCGACCGACTCTGTTGGCTTGTCTCTATGTCCGGGCCCGCCACTATCGACGCTCTGACAAGCAGCGCATACCCGAGACCCTCCGCCTGGATTAATTACTAAGAATGGTCTTCGCCAAACCGGGCGCTTCGCCTTCGCGTTCTCATCGCGTAACTGTCGCAGTTCGCGCAACTCCTGCAATCCCACCCCGCATGCTCAAGGGAGTGAAACAGCGGTATGATCCGAACATATCTTTCATAACGCGATGTCGATTCGTCCTTAGAGAAAATGCATGACTTGATTTTGAAGGAGGGTTAGATGAAGGACCGGTCGTGTTGGAGCCGAAGAGAGTTTATCCAGGTGGCGGGCACGTCTCTCGGCGCAATGAATTTTGGGCTACCCGTGCTTGCTCACGCGACCTCGGCGAGTGAAGAGCTAGAAACGCGATTCGCCTATATAGGATTTGGTGGGAAAGGCGCGAAGGAAGAGGGGATCGCAGTCTTCGACCTGAGAGGCGGGCGATGGAGACGGGTGGGTGTGGTCGCGAGTGCCGCGCCTTCATCGTTAGCGATGGATGCGAGCGAACGTTTTCTGTATGCGGTGAACGAGGTTGATGAGTACGATGGTTTGCCGTCGGGGACGGTGGAGGCCTATGCCATCGATGCGGCGGATGGGAGCCTGACGTTGGTGAACAGGCAAAATCTGTCGTTGTCGGCGACCGCACCAAGACATGCGGCGGTTTCTCCGGATGGAAGGTCTCTGGTTGTGGCGGTACATGGCGGGGGAGCCTACAACCTTTTGCCATTGGGAACAGATGGAAGCGTGGGAGCCGTATCGGGAATTTTGAAGGAGACGGGATCGGGGCCGCATGATGAACAGAGGTCGGCGCATCCTCAAATGGTGGTATTTGATTGCGCAGGCAGGGTAGTGAGCGCGGACCTCGGGAGCGACCGGCTGAGTGTGCTGGCGCTTGACGCTGCGCCGTTAAATATTGCGGGAAGGTTCGCGGCACAAGCGGGAGACGGACCGCGTCAGATTGCGTTTCATCCTGATGGGCGGCTATTGTTTGTGGCGAATGAACTGGATGCTTCGGTTGCCTGGTACAAGTACGACCCGGATGCGGGAAAGATTGTGGGGAGGCTCGGACAAGTCATGACGGCTAGTGGCGGAAATACTGGCGGAGTGGCGATGGCGTTGGACCCGAAGGGAGAGTTTTTATATACGACGAGCCGATGGGGGGGCGCGGGTGTGTCGATGTGGAGAATCGCTGGAGGGACAGGTGCGGTGCGACGGTTGCAGGTTGTAGATGAAGGTGGTTCGCCACTGCACGAGATAACAATGACAGCCGATGGTAAGAACCTGGTGGGCTTGAACCGCAAGGATGGCGGGGTATTCGGTTGGCGAGTCGCGAATGGACAGTTGAGCCGTGGTGTGCAGATGGCAAGCCTGGCGGCACCTATGAGTATGGCGATGAAGTCGCTATAGGGCGAAAGAGGTTTAGATGCAGCGCTGGACTGGTCTGACTTGGTCGGGGTGTATTGCCGTGTTGGGTGTTGCGATAGCGTGCGCTGCAGCGGCGGAGACGGTCTCAGAATGTGCCGACGTTCCGCATGGAGACCACCCAAAAGCTCTGCTGACGAATGGGAAGCTGGATGCGCTGGTGTTTCTTCCTGACGCGAAGAACGGGTACTACCGGTCTACGCGGTTTGACTGGTCGGGAGTGGTTGGATGTGTTTCGCTGAACGGACATAGATTTTTCGGAGAGTGGTTCGCACAGTACGATCCGTTAAAGAATGACTCGATCACCGGGCCTGTCGAGGAGTTTCGCATCGACAACGGCTCAACGGTGGCCCGCGGACCGGGGCCAGTCGATCTGTCTGTGCGGCCGGGGGCGATCGGGTTTCAAGAGGCCAAACCGGGGGAGACATTTCTGAAGCCGGGCGTCGGCGTGTTGCGGAAGGTGGATGACTCGCCGTATCAGTTTGGCGGAGCATATCCGATTGTCGATACGGGGACATGGACTGCGAAAGTGGGGAAGCGGTCGGTGCGATTTCGGCAGGTGCTGAGCGGGCCTGAGGGTTATGCCTATGTATACGAAAAGACGCTGACGCTCAACAAGAACGAGCCGGTAATGACGCTGCAACACAGTTTGAAGAACACGGGGAAGAAGGTGATTGAGACATATGTGTACGATCACGACTTCTTCATGCTTGACGGAAAGCCGACAGGGCCAGGAATGGTAGTGCACTTTAAGTTTGAGCCGAAGCCGCAGGGTGAGATCGGAGCGGCGGCGAAGATCGAAGGCAAGGATCTGGTGTATGTTGATGCACTCGCCCCACGTAAGGGAGTCGCGGGCTATCTGACGGGGTACTCGGATGATGTTCGCGACTTCGATTTCATAGTGGAAGATACGCGATCGAAGATTGGAGTGCAGCAGACGTCCGACCACTCGCTGGCGCGACTTTACTTCTGGTCTACCCAAACGACGATTTGTCCGGAGGGTTACATCAAATTGAAGGTGGCCCCGGGTGAAACGAGCCGCTGGACGCTGCGATACCGATTCTTCGCGCCCTCAAGCTAACGAATCATTCTGAAGCGCGGCGCAAAGTGCGGACGATGCTAATTTTCAGGGCCATCTAGGGCATTCGTCCTATACGCCATTTGCCGATGGGACTAGAATTGCGCCACATTCAACTTATCTTCACGTATGGATGCCTAGACAGGTGATTCGTCTGAGCAGCACCTGGATCCCCAAGCAATTGGGGAAGAAAACTCATAAGAACGTTCAGCGGTTTCACCCGGCCACTAAATAATTCTCGGAGGTCCACAATGATGAAACATATCCAGAATATTCGAGTGTTTCTCCTTGCGTTGCTGCTTTGCTGCGGCTTCGCGTTGGAGGCACAGACAATTACAGGCAGCGTGAACGGAACGGTGACTGATCCGACAGGAGCAGTCGTTGCAAATGCAAAAGTAACGGCGACGAACGTCGATACAAATGTTGAAACGCTCTCTACCACGAACAGCGAGGGTATCTATAACATCCGGTTTCTGCAGATCGGCAGTTACAAGGTAAAGGTTGACGCAGCAGGGTTTGCTGGAGCGGACTTAGGACCATTTGTGCTCGAGACTGGCCAGAATGCAAAGGTCGATGTAAAGCTGCAGTTGACAGGTCACGTACAAACAGTTTCCGTTGCATCCGAGATCGCTCCACTGTTGAATACGGAGAGTCCCGTGCTGGCGACTACGCTCGATACACACGCCATCGAGAATATGCCGTTGGTAAGTCGCAATCTCATCGCTTTGACGATGTTTCTGCCGGGTGCTGTCAGCACCAACCCTAACGGCTTTGTGAGCCAGGCATCAATCTCCGGGCCGATTAGCGTTAATCAAACGGTCTCTATCAACGGCAACCGGCAGCAGACCAACAATTACCTGCTCGACGGCATGGATATCAACCAGAATCTCGACAATATAGCGGGCTATAGCCCTAGCGTTGATGCTATCGGCCAGGTCCAGGTGATCTCTGCGAATGCGCCTGCGGAGTATGGCAACGTGCTTGGCGGCGATATTCTGTATCAGACCAAGAGTGGTACCAACCAGTTCCATGGAAGCGCGTTCTACTATCTTGGCAACTACAACCTGAACGCAAATACCTGGGCCAACAAACACACTGCGAATGTCACGGCAAAGAATTCGTTCACCCGCAACATTTTCGGCGGCACTATTGGTGGGCCGATCTTCCACGACAAGCTCTTCTTCTTCGGCGACTATCAGGGTGGCCGCTATCACCTCGCCGGTCCAGCCAATGCGACCGTTCTCACGCTGAAAGAGCGCCAGGGAGACTTTTCCGAGCTGCTTGATCGCGGTCTCATGTGTCTCTCCTCAGATACCCAGGCCCAGTGCACGGGAAAGTTGATTCAGCTTTACAACGCGACTACGCCGGGTTTCCCTGCCTATCCGAACAACAAGATCCCGATCGGAAGCAACTCTGCCGCGACTTACTTGCTTGCAAATCCCGCACTTTATCCATTGCCTAACCAGCCTCCTCAGGCTGGCTCGCCTGCGACGAACAACTATCGTGGCCAGCAAAAGCTCCGCAACTACGGCGACCAGTTCGACACCAAAGTTGATTGGAAGGCAACTGAAAAGGACAACCTGTCGGTTCGCTACACGTGGGGACATTTCGGCCAGACCACCATCAACCCGCTGCCAACCAGCTTCGCCCCGGCCCCTACATTCCCGCTTTGGGGTTTGGCCATCAACGAGGTCCACACTTTCAATTCTTCCATGGTGAACGAGTTTCGCGCCGGCTATACCCGCATCCAGAACAACGGCGCTGTCCTTCTGGATCCAACCGGCGTGTTCGGACTCAATGGCAATAAGATCCTTGGCATCGGCTCGAGCGTCTCCAATTCGGCACCTCAGGCGTTTGCCGGCTTCTCAGCGTTAGCCTTTAACAATTCAAACAGCCCACAGGGGTTCACCGTTAGTAATGGCACGGAATACACCACCCTCGGCAACGCCAATCTCGGCACCAACTACACTCTGAATACATTTTTGTACGGAGATAACTTCACCTTGTTGAAGAACCGACACACCTTCAAATTCGGTGTTCAGTTCCTTCGCCAACAGCAGAACAACTTCTACCCCGGCAACGACGGCTCGATCGGCGGCTTCTACTACCTTGGCGCCGGATCGTCCAACGTAAGTTCGTTCGTCAACCCAAACGGATTCAAATCGAACGGATATACCGCGGCCGATTTCCTGTTAAACCGTGCCGGCTTTGTCAGCAAAGGCGGTGTCGCCGGGCCCGTAGGCATGCGGTCGTGGCGCGACGCTTACTTCGTCCAGGACGATTGGAAGCTCACGCCAACCCTCACTCTCAACCTCGGTGTTCGGTATGAGTACATCCAGCCGATCTATGAGGTCAATCACAAGATGTCGACGATCGATCCGAATAATCCTGCGGTCATTCTGCTCGATGGCTCGCCCCAGGCCGCGGCTGCCGGATATGGCCGTGGACTCGTTGATCCCTACTACGGCAGTGTGATGCCTCGTCTCGGCTTCGCATGGTCGGCAACTCCTCGCTTCGTTCTGCGCGGCGGATATGGTCTCCAGAACTATATGGAAGGGACCGGCGCGAATCTTCGCATGACGACCAACCTTCCGTTCCAATCAACCTACCAGGCCAGTGGAGCTTTACCCGCCAGCACCAACGTGGGAAATTTCTTCTTAGTGCAAAACGGCTTTAGCAATCCCGCCTCCGGCGCAGCAACCTCTGGAGCGGTCTACAACGTGTGGAACAAACACATCAAGCCCGCATTCATCGGCATGTACACCATGACTGTTGAATATCAGCTCAACAACACCGCGTCTGTACAGGTCGGATATGTTGGCGAAAATGGACAGCATCTGGTTACTGCAAATCAAAGAAATCAGCTCCACAATCCCTGCATCGTCAATGGCGTCGCGGTAACCGCCGCAACTCCAAACCCGAGTGCTGCCTGCCTCGCACAAGCACCCGCCCCTTTCTATGCAACCCCGGGGGTTGGCTACAACGGCGTTATTCGCTTCACCGACTCGAACGCGATGATGAACTATAACGCGTTGCAGGCCACCTTGCGTCAGCGCGCCTGGCACGGTTTGCAGTACACAGCGAACTACACCTGGAGCCACGGTATGACCAATAGCACCGGCTTCTACGGCGTTCCCAGCATCACGGCGGCCAGTGCGTATGCCGAAAATGTCTATGATCTCCATTCGGAGTATGGCCCCGTTGGACAGGATGTGCGCAACGCAGTCAATTGGAACTTGATTTATGACCTTCCGATTGGCCGCGGACGCCAGTTCGGTTCCGGGATGCCGCTGATCCTTGACGAGATCGTAGGCGGATGGAAGATCGGCATGACCGGTGTCGCCTACAGCGGATTCCCCGTCAACATGAACACAGGAACCAACAACACCTTTACAAACGCCAATTCTCAGCGCGCCAATCACTACCGGGCGTTGAAGATTGTCAATCGCTCCAACAGCCACTGGTTCGGGACCGATCCTTCAGCTGTCCCCTGCACCTCGCCCGGTGTCGATAACGGCGTTTGCGCCTATGGTCAGCCGGCGAATGGAACATACGGCACCGCTCGTCCCTCATCGGAACGGGCACCGAGTTTCCAGACATATGGTGCATCCATCCTGAAGGACTTCTCGATCTGGCATGAGCAGAAGATCAACTTCAGAGCTGATGCCGATAACCTCTTCAACAGCGCATACCTCGGCAACCCTGTCAGCAACGTCGTCTCTACTAGCTTTGGGGATATCCAAGGCCAGGCAACACCAATACGATCTGGTCCGAGGCAGCTACAACTCTCTTTGAAGTACATGTTCTAGCGGAGAGAAGCGAGGCTCGTCTTCACGACGAGGCGGGCCTCGCGCAAAATTTTGCAAAGTGAGGTCGGATGCAGAGAATCACGCGGCGCAATTTTCTTGGGGGCGCGTCGGCGCTGACTCTTGCGACCCATCCGTGGTCAGGATTTGCATCGGACCTTGTTCACGAACAGCTATTGCTGGTTGGAACACAGACTGCCGAGCCAAGCACAAGCAAGGGCATCTATGGCTATCGCTTCAACGCGGAGTCCGGCGAACTCACACAGATCGGCCTTGCGGTTGAGGCGGAGAGCCCCACCTTCCTGGTGCTAGGCCCGCGTGAGAGATTTGTCTATGCTGTAAACGAAGTGGGGCAGGGAACAGTCTCAAGTTTTTCCTTCGATAAGAAAAGCATGAAGATGCAGGAGATCAGTAAGGTCTCCTCAAAGGGCGGAGGGCCAACGCATATCGCGGTGGACCATTCGGGGCGATCCGTCTTCGCGGCAAACTATGGCGGAGGAAGCGTTGCGTCATTCCTAGTGAATAGCAACGGGCAGCTGAGTGAAGCGGTCTCTTTCCTTCAGTATTCCGCCGATGAAGAAAAGAATGAGCGAAAGCCACATGCGCATCGGGTGACTGTCTCGCCAGATAATCGATTCTTGTTGGTGAACGATCTCGGGCTGGATGTGATTCACATCTATCGCATGGACGCCTCTACGGCGAAACTGACTCCGCATGACCCTCCGTTGTGGCAGGCGAAGACAGGCTACGGTCCACGGGCGTTACAATTTCACGCGAACGGGCGAGTGGCTTATTGCGTCAATGAGCTGAAGCCGACAGTAAATGTACTCGGGTGGGACAGCGAACGTGGCGTATTGACGACTCTGCAGGATATCACGCTCGTGCCGGAAGACTATGACGGCAAAGCAGCGCCATCGGATATCGCCTTTGATCGAAAGATGAGTTTTGCCTATGTCGCCAGCCGGCTTGACGATTTTATGGTCACCCTCGCGGTGTCACCGGATGGAAGGCTCACGATGATCGACAAGACGTCCTGCGGAGGGAAGAGGCCGCGCCATCTTGCAGTCGATCATACGGATCGCTGGCTCCTTATTGCAAACCAGGATACCGACACGATTGCCGTATTTGCACGTGATAGCAAGACAGGCAAACTGGCAGACGAAGGGAGGACATTTCCTATTTCCAGGCCACAATGTTTGGTATTTGTTTAGATGCCTCAGTTTCTGCGCGCCGATACCTTGTATGCATGAGATTTCAGTTCTGACGCAGTGGTACTTGCAGATAGAAGAAGATAAATGCGCTAAGGTGGCGAAGGAGAGTTCCATGGAGATCGAAACGCGACGCAGTTTCTTCAGCAAGGTGACGGCGATAGTGGCGCTCATAACCAGTGCACCAAAACTCTTCTCGCAGCAGACGGCTCCTTCTGTTGGCTCTCCTGCTTCTGGCGGCGCCCCTGCGGCAGGAGTGCCCGGCGGTGATGGTCCGCGCCGAGCGGGTGGTTCCAGCCATACTCACAACGGTATCTACTTCTTTTCCGGAACTGGTTCCAATGACGGCTACCCGAAGGATGACCACATTCTTGTAACCGACCCCTTCGAGAAACACGTCACCCGCACGATGGACGCGCTGAAGAAATCAGTGGAGCGAGCGGGTTGCACAATGGACAGCATCATCAATCTCCAAGTCTTTCTCTGCCTGCCTCTCGCCGATGGCATCCCTATGCCTACCGGCAAAGCGCGGTTCGACGCGCATAAAGCGCAGTACGATGCATTGAACAAGATCTACGGGACCTACTTCAGCCCGGGAAAAGCGCCATCCCGCGCTTGCATGGCGCTAGAGTGGATCCCTGGTGATTCGCTGATTGAAGTCGTAGGCAGCGCGTTGGTAATTGCGCCACCCCCATCGACTGTCCCTGCTGGCGAGTAATTTTCTTGTGAATATATCTAAACGGAGTAACGAATGAATTTGAAGTCAGCTTGGAATCGCCGTTCCTTTTTGTCCACGCTCGGTGCTGCTGCCGGCAGTTTGTTTGCCCCCGCTAAGCTCAATGCGGAAGGGATGTCTAGCAGAAAAGCCAAGTCCGCGGCGCCCTCTGTCGACGGAAATCCGATTGTTCCTATAACAACTGGACTTGGCTCGACTGGAGACATTTACGCCGAGCTTGGCGTAACGCCTCTTATCAATATCAACGGCACGGTCACTGTTATCGGCGGGTCGGTGATGAAGCCAGAGGTGATGGAGCTGATGCGTCAGGGCAATCAGCACTTCGTCCTGATCAACGAACTCGAGGTTGCAGCGGGCAAGTTTATCGCTAAGTTATGCAAGTCTCCCTCGGGCTACACCGGCCTGGTGACGGGCGGAGCGGCAGCGGCCATGGTGGTCGGATACGCGGGCATGATGACGGAAGATCTTGAACCTCGGATCATTGCCTGTCCCGACGTGACCGGCTTCCCGCGTACCGAAGTCATTATCCAAAAGAGCCATCGTTATCCGTTTGATCATCAGATCCGCCAGACTGGAGCAAAGCTGGTCGAGGTGGAGACGCGCGAAGAGATGATCGCTGCCATCAACCCCAAAACGCTGGCGATTCACTTCACCAATATCCTGTCTGACAGAGGCAAGGTCAGCGGCCCTGAGACAGTCGAGATTGCCAAAGCTCACAACATCTACACCTTTAACGACGCTTCAGCTGATGTGCCGCCGAAAGAACGGCTCTGGGAGTATCCTGCGGTTGGCTTCGACATGGTCACCTTCAGCGGTGGGAAGGACATCTGCGGGCCGCAAGCCTCCGGCATACTCATCGGCAAAGAAGAACTGATTCGCTGGTCGATGTTGAACATGAGCCCGCAGGAAGACCGAATTGGCCGCCCCTGCAAGGTTGGCAAGGAGACGATCTTTGCTCTATTGAAGGCTCTTGAGATCTTCGTAAACCAGGATTACGACGCCATACTACGGATGTACGATGCACGGGCACAGGTCATCACCGATGCAGTGAAACGGTTCGGAGTGACGGCGCTGCCGCGGCAGTTCAACCCTCAAGCACTTGGCAACGTCACCCCTCGCTACAGCTGGCAGATTGATCCGGCCAAACTTAAGATAACGGGCCCAGAGGTCATGCAAAAGCTAGCGGACACCAGGCCGGTCGGAATCGGCAGCATGGGCGCCGGATCGAGTGGCATGCGTGGACGCGATCCAGCTGCCCCTCCTGGCGGTCCCGCTGCAAGTGCGCGTCGCGGGGGCTCCGGCCGATCGAATGACCCGAACAGCTTCGGCTTTGCGGTCTGGCAACTTAAGGACGGTGAGGACAAAATAATCGCGGACCGCCTGGTGGAAATTTTTAGTGAAGCTCCCAAGGCCTAGCTTCGCCCCAGGCGAGATGTGTAAGTTCCGCCGCGGATCCGAGATACACGGCAGACGAAGGAGTTAGGCCTAAGAGGCTACTCTTTCGTTTTCCTCCCGTAGCGTATGGTGATACGCGGGAAAGAATGTAGAGGCAATTTGGGCTGTGCTGGAGAGTGAAGGAATGCGGATGAATTGGAAAGCGCGTGTAACTGTACAGATTGCATTGTTTGCAGGAATCCTCGGCATGATACCTTCCGCCGTGATGGCAACCGCGCAGGTAGCGCCGGCCGTTCAGTCCAAGCTCGCACTGATGCCTCTTCCCAGCTCGATTACTCAGAGCGAAGGTGCACTCACAGTTACTCCTGCCAGTGGCGTTGGCTCGATATTCACCTACCGCTACGATCAGACGCACGACGTGCGGCTGGAAGCTGCCGTGAAACGGACGCTGCTGCAACTCGGCCGCACCTGCGGTGGAGATGTGTTGCGATCCACTGTAGACCATCCTGCTCCGGCGAATCCATCGCTCACCATTAGCGTAGCTGGGACGAGCGGGCCGGTGCAGACGGTGAACGAGGATGAGAGCTACCAGTTGAACATCACTCCGCAAGGAGGCGAACTGAAAGCGGCGACTGATACCGGTGCGATGCATGGACTCGAGACGATCCTGCAACTGGCCACAAACGAGCGCGGTGCCTGCGTGCTGCCAGCAGTGAAGATAAGCGACACACCGCGCTTTCGCTGGCGTGGCTTCATGCTCGATGTGAGCCGTCATTTTGAGCCAGTGTGGGTGATTGAACGCACGTTGGACGGCATGGCCGCGGCGAAGCTCAACGTCTTTCACTGGCATCTCAGCGACGATCAGGGTTTTCGTGCAGAAAGCAAAAAATTCCCCAAACTGACCGGACTGGCGTCAGACGGTCAGTTCTACACGCAGGATGAGATGCGCGAGGTCGTAGCTTACGCGTGGGCGCGTGGCATTCGCGTAGTGCCGGAGTTTGACATGCCGGGCCATGGGACCAGTTGGATACTTGCCTATCCTGAGCTGAGTCCTGAAGCGCACATCACGCAGCTGCCGGTTGTCTACGGTACTCCCACTGCGGTACTCGATCCCACACGTGACAGCACATTCAAGTTCCTCAACACGCTAGTTGAGGAGATGGGCAAGATCTTCCCTGACGAATACTTTCACGTTGGCGGCGACGAGGTGCAGGGCAAGGCATGGCTTTCCAATCCGCAAGTCGTCGAATTCATGAAAAAGAAAGGATTCACTACACCGGCCGAGTTGCAGGCTTACTTCAACCAGCGGCTGGAAGTTATCCTGAAAAAGCACGACAAGAAGATGATCGGGTGGGATGAGATTCTGAACCCGGCTCTGCCGAAGACGATCGTGATCCAGAGCTGGCGGGGAGAGGCGTCTCTGGCGGAAGGCGCGCGACAAGGGTATCAGGGAATCTTGTCAGCGCCATACTATCTCGACGCGCAGAAGACCTCGGCGCAAATGTTTCTCGCAGATCCGATTCCTTCAGACACAACGCTGACCGTTGATCAGCAAAAACTGATCCTGGGTGGCGAGGTGTGCATGTGGGCTGAGCAACTCAACCTCGAGACGGTTGACTCGCGCGTGTGGCCACGCACGATGGCTATCGCAGAACGGTTTTGGTCGCCGCAAAGCGATCGAGATGTTTCCGATATGTACCGGCGTCTGCGCATCAACTCGCTGAAGCTTGAGGATGTGGGGCTACGGCACATCAGCGCTCCCGAGATCATGCGACGGAATCTGCTTCTCGAACGCCACCCCGATGCGCTTGATGTCCTAGCGTCCGTGCTTGAACCGGTGAGCTTCCATGAGCGGTACGAGGGGCAGCACACGAACGGACTGACGACGCTCAATCGGCTCGTGGATGCCGTTGTAGCTGACCCGCCGTCGCGGCAACAGATCGCAGGCGATGTGGATGCACTCGCAGGAAATGTCACGGTGCCGCCGTCGGATCCGAAGCTGGCGCTGGACTTGAGTGGCGATGTGTCATCGGGTGCGGCGCCTTCTCCGGAGATGGCTTTGGATCGGCTACGTCAGCGATTCCTCTCGT
The DNA here is from genome assembly GCA_000381605.1 of Acidobacteriaceae bacterium KBS 89. Taxonomy (GTDB): domain Bacteria; phylum Acidobacteriota; class Terriglobia; order Terriglobales; family Acidobacteriaceae; genus Edaphobacter. The sequence continues at coordinate 191,958 of KB906759.1, read as the reverse complement.
GGCAGACAGCCGAGACGCGCCTCCTTGAGGGCGTGCAGGAAACCCCACGACTAAGCGACGCCGCCATACGCGCCGAGCAGCTAGGCGAGGTGGCCCGGGTGGGGCTCTCCGCGCTCGCATATCTCCAAACCCACACTGTGCCTCCAGCAGGGTGGAAAGCGCGGCAGATGAGCATTCTTGATGCGGCCGGGCAACCATCAGCACTGGTGCGGTTTACGTTTCTGCATTCCATGCGCAAATTGGTGTTGGCCGTGTCACAAACCGAACATACAGGCGCACCCTAACTTGACTGGTATGACAAGTTGGCGGCAGCAATAGCTGCTGACGCCCTCTGATTCCACCGCGATGTTGCCAGCAACAGCAATAGAGTGAAAACCTTGCATGTAATTCAGGCATCTCACGGATCCAGGGACTTAGCGAGATTCGATTCTACGTGTCAGTATCGGTACACCGTCCTATCGAGTCCGAATCTGGAAAGTGAACACGATTATGAAACCGGGAAGCAGTAGAAAGCCCTCGCGACTGACTAAAGTTAGCATCTCGACGCAGCAGGTATTTCTGATCTTGTCCCTGGTATTGGGAGCAGCCGCCGCAATGATCTCTGGTTGCAGCGGGAGTGGTACGACTACCCCCTCTACCTCTGCTACAAACCCAATGGCTCAGGTATCGATTAAGCTAAGCGATCCGGCGACCTGTATGGCCCCCAACGGGCCATATGCCCATGTCTACGTTAGCGTGTCAGACGTGAAGGCTCACGTGAGCGGAGCGGCGGGCGACAACGACTCGGGCTTTGTGGACCTGACGCCGGGCTTGCCTGCCCATCCGCAACAGATAGACCTTCTGGGGCAGGCTACGAACCAATGCTTCCTAGCTACTCTCGGCTCCACTCAGCAGTTGCAACCCGGCAAGTACCAGCAGATTCGTGTGATTTTGACCGATAACAGCCCGGGGGCTGTAAACAAGACCCTTCCGAACAATCTATGCAGCAATGGCGCGGCTAATTGCGTGGTGCTCAACGACAGCACGGTTCATACCCTGGAGCTGTCAAGCGAAGCGACAACTGGCATCAAAATCCCTCCAGGCCAGATCGCGAATGGAGGATTGAACATCGCCGCAGGAGAGACCAAGGACTTGGATATTGATTTCAACACGTGCGTATCCATCATTCGGCAAGGCAATGGCAAGTTTCGGCTGAAGCCTGTGCTGCACGCCGGTGAGGTTGCGACAACGTCGACCTCCATCAATGGAGTTGTTGTCGATAGTACAACCGGCAAGGCGTTCAACGGATCGGTGCTCGTCGCGCTCGAACAAGTGGACGGGAATGGCGTAGACCGCATATTTATGAGCACTCTCACCGACGCGGGTGGAGGTTTCGTCTTTTGTCCTTTGCCCTCGGGCACCTATGACGTGGTCATCGTTGGAGAGTCCTTAGGAGGTGCGGCATATGCTCCGACGGTTGTTACCGGGGTTTCGACTGGGTCCACTCTGTCCACTGTGCAACTGCACCCTCAACCCTCCGTTGCATCTGGCGCCGCGAAGCTTCAGGGCACCGTGACTTCACAGAATGGCGCAAATCCGTCATCTGCTACAAGCATCGACGTACAGGTCAGCGCTCTGGAATCGGTGAAGCCCGGCCTTATGGTGACAGTGCCGCAGCTTCCAAATTCTCCTGGCCCGACGCTGGCTTTGACGACGGAAAGCAGCAGCTCCTGCGCGACAGGTAAAGATTGTGTGAGCTACGCAATGCAATTGCCCGCCGGCACACCGTACATCGGAGCGTTCGCAGCTAGTGGAACGACGCTGACACAGAGTCTGCTTCCTGCGGCGTACATCATGGATGGGATCGCGTTTGTGCCCTCTTCCGGTGGAACGACAGATTGTTCCCCTGGGGAGTTGCAGACAACTCCGGTAACGCCCATAGCCGGATCCACTCTGCTGGTGCCTTCGCTGTCTTTTACAGGATGTCAGTAGTTCAAAGATCGCATCTTCTGCATGTTTTTTTTCGGTGTGGTGGAGTGGTGTTTTTGCAGGGGGTTTTGAGGAATTGTGATGGTAGATCGTGGTGTTTTTGTGGTCATTTTGTGGTGGAATGCGTGGTAAAGATGGTGAGTTGGCGGTCGCTTTTTGTTGCTGAAAAACACGCCAATATTTTCAAATATATTTTTTGTTTGATTCGGGTTTCGGTGGACACCCGGCCGGAAATCTTCGCGCAAGGTGGTCTAGAAGGTAATAACTTACTCTCTTCTTTTGCATCCGCACGATTCGCGAATAACCAACGAGACGGGCAGCACCGTTCTTACACCCGGTGGCGAGGAATCGCCCTTGATCCTTTGCATCAGGAGCCGAACCGACACTCGACCGAGTTCCGCCGCGGGCTGACGTACAGCCGTGACGGGAGGCGTGATCAGAGTGTAAAAGTCAACGTCGTCAAAGCCTACGAGCGCCACATGCTTATTTATTTGAATATTCATTTCCCGGAGTGCCTCAATGACCCAGATCGTGGATGAGTTGTTTGCCGTGAACAACGCGTCAGGCCGATTACGGGACTTGAAGAGCTCTGAGAGCTTGGTCTTGGCGTCGGCCAAACTCAACAACTGCAGGGCCTTGGTGCGGGGAAGTCTTGCATGTCGCAGAGATTCTTCGTAGCCCGCGATGCGGTTTTTGAGTGTTCGTAGGTGGGAGTTTGTCGCCACACAAACAATTCTTTTATAGCCATGGCCGATAAGGTGTTCCACGGCTAATCGCGCTCCAGACCGGTTTTCGGTCTCCACTGAATCAGTCGAGACGACTTCAATTGGCCGATCGATGGCCACAATCGGAGTTCTTCCTAAAACTGCGCTTTTCAGATAGGAGTGTCGGCTGTCCACAGGCACCAGCAGAATTCCGTCTACAGGATGATGGGTCATCTGTTCTACTTGCGCGGCCTCTATCGAGGGATCGTAGTTCGACGCGGCTAACCACACGAGGTAGCCGCTCTCCCGGGCGGTCTCCTGAGCAGCATGGCTGATCACTGAAAAGAAAGGGTCTGCCAAGTCCGGGACGATCAAGCCGATCGATCTCGACAGCTGACCTGTCAGCATACGGGCGGCGTGGTTGGGCCGATAATTCAGTTGCGCGATGGCAGCACGAACTCGCTTCGCAGTCTCTTGCGCGACATAGGGATGGCCATTGATGGTGCGGGAGACGGTCATGGGCCCCACTCCGGCCGTCCGCGCCACATCTTCAAGAGTTGCCCGTTTCGGGGGAGACGACCTGCGTGCCATTCTTTTCCTTTATGAGAGGCCTATCATGCGGATTCTAAAAATTGGTCGATCCACGTTAGCGGTAAATTTACCAGTTTTTTGTTGACAAGGTAGCAACAAAATATGTAAACAGTTACCCACCGTGATAACGCAATCATAAAACAACCTGTACTTTTTTCCGGGAGGCTAAAGTGAGAGACGATAGGTTCAATATCCGCATCGTATTGATGGTCATGGTTTGTCTGTTAGTTACCGCTACCTCAATCCTCGCCCAATCTGATACTTCTTCCATGAGCGGAACAGTTACTGATGTATCGGGAGCGCTTGTTCCTGGTGCGCAGATCACCGTTCACAACAATGCGACTCTCGCCGACCGGACGATCACTAGCAATGAGAGCGGTGCCTTTACCCTGACGAACCTCCCTCCCGGCGACTACACTGTTCGCGCGACAAAGGCTGGCTTTCAAGCCACTACACTCAACGATGTGCACCTGGATCCCAGCATCGGACGAAAGGTCGATATCGCCATGAAGGTTGGCGACACCTCCATCACGATTACGGTCGAGGCTGGCGTTAACAACGTGCAGACGGAGAGCGGCGCGGTCGGCCAGCTCATCACACAGGAGCAGGTAAAGAGCATTCAGCTTAACGGCCGCAATCCTTTATATCTTTCCCAGATGGAGCCGGGGGTCGTGCGCACCAACCCGATGGCGTCATTTTCTTTCGGACTTGATAACGGCATCAACGTCAACGGCGCGCGCTCGCAGGAGAGCGTGCTTACCTATGATGGTGCGCCGATGGTGCGTACACGATCGAACGGCACAAGCGTGGGCGTCGCCGATGTGGATTCGACCTCGCAGGTGCAAGTGCTGACCACCAGCTATCCAGCTGAGTACGGCCGCACCTCAGGCGGCCAGATCCGTATGATCCCCAAGAGCGGGACGAGCGATTTCCACGGGAGTGTCTTTGAGTACTTTCGCAACACTGCCCTCAATGCCAACACCTGGGCACGCAATAATACTGGCCTCAAACGTCAGCAGTTCCACTACAACCAATACGGATGGAATTTGAATGGCCCCATTTACATTCCCGGTCACTTCAATCAGGACCGCAAAAAGCTCTTCTTCCTCGCCGGACAGGAGTGGACAAGCTACAACCACGACGATCTATCACAACAGAGGGTTCCGACGACCCTGATGCGTACCGGCAACTTCAGTGAGCTGCTCGGCCCCAACATCTTCTACACCTCACCAGTGCAGATCGTGAACCCGACCACGGGTGTTCCTTACCCAAACAATGTCATTCCGCAAAACCAGTTAAGCACCAACGGTATTGGCCTTCTCAATGCATACCCAAAGCCCAACACAGTCAACAATCCAAACAACTGGATTGACTCTGCGCTTTATACCGAGGCCCAGCGAAAAGACAGCTACGTCGTTGACTTCGTTCCGAACGATAAAAATCACTTCCGCTTTAGTGTTCTGAACTATAACTACAACGACTACGAGCCGCACTTCGGCAACTTCAATACGAACCCACGCATCTTCAATCGCCCTAACCAGATTGGTGTCTTGCGCTATACCTGGACCGTCAGCCCAAGCATGGTTAACGATGCCTTTGTGTCCGGTGCGGCGGACCACGTCGACATCAACATCGACACTTCATCGGGCCTTTACGACCGTACCAAATACGGTATCAATTACCCGTATCTTTACGGATCCGCTTCCAAGGTGATTCCAAACAAGATTCCGACCAATCAGCTTTCGAACTTCGGTACGCTTGACGGCGGTCCGTACCCGTCGCGTTCGGGCGGCATCGTCTGGGACGTCGGCGATACTATCACCAAGGTTTGGGGAGCTCACACTCTCAAGTTCGGTGGGCTGTGGGAGTATGCGGGAGAGAATAACTACGACCAGATCAGTGTCGATAACACACGGCCTGGTACCACCAACAATCAGAACGGGCTCTTTGTCTTTACCGATGCTCGTGGCGGCAGTTCGGCATCACCGGTTCCCACGTCAAAGGCCGCTGTCGCCAATGCGGCGCTCGGTCTCTTCGACACCTATGGCGAGATCGGCACTCGCTCCTACACCCTGTTCCGCGGCAACATGTACAGCATGTTTGGCCAGGACCAGTGGCGCGTTTCGCCGAAGCTCGTGTTGGAGTATGGGCTCCGGTACGACATCATGACGCCGTACCACGCGTTGTGGGGTAACCAGGCCTTCTTCAGTGAGAAGGACTACAATCCCACCCTTGCCCCTGCGGTGAATCCAACCACCGGATTCATCACTGGTGGCGATCCTCTGAACGGCGTCGTAATCCCCGGCACTGGCTTCCCCAGCTCAGCCCAGGGACATGTTCCGGACGCTATTCTTAATGGCCCCTATCAACGCCTCTTCCGCGGCTATAGCAGCGGCTACTCACCCACCGTCTACAGCAACATTCAGCCGCGGGTTGGCTTTGCATACTCGATAACACCCGGCACGGTCTTTCGCGCCGGAGCCGGTCGATACATGCAACGCCTCGGCATCAGCGATACGGTGCATGTCGGCGGCAATGCTCCCTTCCAGCCAGCGTCGAACGTTACCCGCGGCAGCGTCGACAACCCTGGGGGTATCGGCATCAACGCCACACCGCTCGCCTTCACCTCGCATGCCTACACGTATCCGAGCCCCGAGGCGTGGGGATGGAACGTGACGGTGGAACAGGAGTTCGATAGGGTGGGCGTCTTTACCGTCAGCTACGTGGGCCGCCGCGGCTATCATCTTGAACAACTGGCGAATGTCAACCAGCTTCAGCCCGGAACAATCCAGGCGAATCCAGGGATCAATCCGGACGCACTTCGTCCCTACCGAGGCTATTCCACCATCATCGAGGCACAGAATACCGGTGGGGCGTTCTACAACTCCTTGCAGGCCAACCTGAGGCGGCGTATGTCGCACGGCTTCCTCTTCGGCGTGGCATACACTTGGGCCAAGAGCCTCGACTACGGATCGTCGAACGGCACTAACATAGTCAACGCATTCAACAACGCAATTATGTATGGCCCCAGCGACTTCGACACACGGCACGTGATGGTGGCGAACTATGTGTGGGATATTCCTTACGGCACACATGCATCCAATTTATTTGCGCGCACGTTGTTGGGGAACTGGCAGTTCTCCGGAACGATCCAGGGCCAGTCGGGTCGTCCGCTGACAGTCTCGCAGAACAACGACCGTGCTGGTGTTGGTCCGGGCTCGGGCAACCAGTTCTGGGTCGCTACTAGTCAGCCGATTCTGTACCACCAGTTCGCGGGTGGCAAGAATACAAACCAGTGGTTCCAGCCGAGTGCCTTCTCTGCAGCCCCGATTGGTACTTTCGCTCCGCGCGGAACGCGAGGCCTGATCTATGGCCCTGGCTTCGAGAGCCTTAGCGCAGCGCTCCAGAAGGGCTTTCATATCATTCCAAACCAGGAAGGGCAACAGCTTATCTTTAGAGCTGAGGCCTTCAACTACGCCAACCACCCCAACTGGGACAACCCGGACGTGGGGCCGACCAGCGGTACCTTTGGAAGGATCAACGGAAAGGGTAACACCTACGCCTCTGAACGGCAGTTCCAGTTCAGTCTTCGCTACGCCTTCTAGGTATGGCACTTGTTCGATGAGCCGCCTCTCTTTGAAGCGGCTCATCGGCTTTGAACACAAGTTGGACCTACCAAGCCGAGAGAAATCCCGCATTTGCTCAACCTGCGGCGATTTCTCTCGGCACTGTCGAACAATTCAAATTATTCGGCCGTGTTTTGGTCGACAAATGGACAGCTATAACAATGCGAATGACCCAACCGATACGTTTTTCTTTTCTTAGGGCAAAATTCACTCGCCAACGCTTTCGGCTCACAGCTCTTTGTCTGACCATTACGGGGCTTCTACAGCCCAGCATAGCTGGCAGCCAGACGATGAAGGCGCCCGATATCACCAAGGTTCCCACGTTGTACGTAGTTCCATACGCGCATCTCGACACGCAATGGCGCTGGGAGATGCCACAGACTATTAGTGAATATCTGTTGAAGACGATGCGCGTGAACTTCGACTACATGGAGAAGTACCCGCACTATGTCTTCAACTGGACAGGATCTAACCGCTACCGTCTGATGAAGGAGTACTTTCCGAGCGACTATGCACGGGTCAAGAAGTACGCCGCCGAGGGCCGCTGGTTTCCGGCAGGTTCGTCCGTGGAAGAGGGCGATGTGAATCTGCCCAGCGCCGAAGGGATCTTTCGCCAGGTGTTGTATGGAAATGAATATTTTCGGAACGACTTCGGCAAGGCAAGCGCCGAGTATATGCTGCCTGACTGCTTCGGGTTTCCTGCGTCGTTGCCCAGCATCCTGGCCCATGCAGGGGTGAAGGGGTTTTCCACTCAAAAGCTGAATGCGCAATGGCAACCGGCTCCGAAGATTGGTGGACCGGATTCCCCGGAACGTACTCCGGAGGGCATTCCATTCAACGTTGGAGTTTGGTTTGGCCCGGATGGGAAGAGCGTTCTTGCCGCACTGAATCCAGGCGGATATGGAAGCAGCGTCTATACCGACTTGAGCCAAGAGCCTGGTCCGCCACCGCCTCCGCCACAAATGACGCCGGAACAAAAGGCACGACTGACACCGGAACAAATTCGGTCCTTTGAGCGCCCGCGAGAGGCTGAGCAAAACTGGGTCAAGCGCATCGACCTGAACGGCAACGTGACCGGCGTATTTGCCGACTACCACTACGTTGGAACTGGCGACATCGGTGGTGCTGCGCACGAATCGACGGTCAAACTTCTTGAAGCGATCGTCGACAAGAGCAATACCGTATTGCCTGCACCCCCCAGGCCATTTTTTGGGCAGGGAACTGGTCCGGCAGCCGAATCGACAGGCCCTGAGGTGAAGGTTGGCGAAGGACCGGTGCATGTCGTCGTGGCCACTGCAGATCAGATGTTCAACGACATCAAGCCTGGAATGGAGTCCCGCATGCCTTCCTACCAGGGCGATCTGGAGTTGATCAATCATTCGGCTGGTTCGCTGACCTCGCAGGCTTATCACAAGCGCTGGGTTATGAAGAATGAGCTTCTCGCCGATGCGGCCGAAAAGGCCTCTATCGCGGCGGAGTGGATGGGTGGCCGAACGTATCCGCAGCAACGTCTCAATGACGCTTGGACGCTGGAACTCGGTGGCCATTTTCACGATACGGGTGCGGGAACGGCCACTCCACGAACCTATCAGTTTGCATGGAACGATGACATCATCGCAGCAAATCAGTTTGCGACCGTTCTTACCAGCGCGACTGAGGCAATAGCTTCTGGCCTCAACACGCAGACCAAGGGAATACCGATCGTCGTTTTCAACCCTCTCAACGTTGCACGTGAGGATGTCGTCGAAGCTGAAATAGCTTTCCCTCACGGCACGCCGAAAGCAGTACTGGTCACCGGTCCAGACGGCAAGGAAGTGCCGTCTCAGATTGCGGGCAACAAGGTGCTGTTCTCTGCCAAGGCTCCATCCGTTGGTTATGCGGTGTATGACGTGCAGCCGGTCGAAAGCTCCAACTCGCGGTCGACCCTGACAGTGAGTAACTCGTCACTTGAAAATGGTCGCTATCGCGTGCGCCTTGATCAAGCCGGAGATGTCTCAAGCATCTATGACAAGACCTTGAACAAAGAGTTGCTTTCAAGCCCGATTCGTCTTGCCATTTCTACCGATACACCGAAGATCTACCCTGCGTGGAATATGGAGTTCGAACAGGAGCAGGCACCGCCCCGCTCCTATGTCGCGGGTCCAGCACAGGTTCGCATTAAGGAGAATGGACCTGTCCGTGTATCGCTTGAAGTGACGCGCGAGACTGAAGGGTCGAAGTTTGTTCAAACTGTCAGCCTGTCGACAGGCGATGCAGGCAACCGGGTGGAGTTCGGCAACGCGATCGACTGGAAGACACTCAACGCCAATCTGAAAGCGTCATTTCCTCTCGCCGCGTCAAACAGAGACGCGACCTACAACTGGGAGGTTGGCACAATTCAGAGGTCGAACGCCCAAGAGCGGCAGTTTGAAGTTGCCTCTCATCGATGGATCGATCTCGCCGACAAGAGTGGCAGCTTCGGTACGACAATTCTGACCGATTGCAAAAACGGCTCTGACAAACCCAACGACAACACCCTTCGCCTGACCCTGATGCGTTCTCCCGGGATGCAGCCGTCAACGAACGGCCGCCCCCAGGCATATACCGACCAGGCAAATCAGGACTGGGGACACCACGAATTCGTGTTTGGTTTGACAGGGCACGCCGGCGACTGGCGAAAGGCCGAAACGGACTGGCAAGCCTACCGCTTGAATGATCCGTTGATCGCCTTCGCGGCGACGAAGCACGCCGGCACCTTGGGTAACACGTTCTCGCTGCTTCATCTGGATAACAGCCGCGTTCGTGTGCTTGCGCTCAAGAAGGCAGAGACAACTGACGAGGTTATCGTTCGCGTAGTCGAGCTTGACGGCAAGCCTGCAGAGAACGTGCACATCGCCTTCGCCGCACCAGTCAGTGCTGCTCGTGAAGTAAATGGCCAGGAACAGGCCATTGGATCAGCGAACCTCAAAGATGGCGCGCTGACTACGTCCTTCACTGCGTACCAGCCTCGAACATTTGCGCTGCGTCTTGCTCCATCCAGTTCGAAACTTTCAGCTATCCGTTCGGAGGCTGTCGCGCTGCAATACGACCTTGCTGTCGCGAGCAATGACGACACCAAGACAGAAGGCGGCGGCTTCGACGGAAAAGGCAATGCGATGCCAGCCGAAATGCTGCCCAAGACAATCAATTACAACGGCGTGGAGTTCAAACTTGCGCCTGCGAAGACCGGGTCTCCAAACGCTGTAGTCGCCAAGGGTCAGTCGGTCAGTCTTCCAGCAGGACAATACAACCGCGTCTATATTCTGGCGGCATCGTCGGACGGGGACCGACAGGCAGAGTTCAAGCTGGGCGGACAAGCGGTCGATCTGAATATCGAAGACTGGGGTGGCTTTATCGGCCAGTGGGATACGCGTCTGTGGAAGCCTTCGGCCGAACGCGACTGGGCAATATCGGCAAATCACGCGGTCTGGCCACCGGCTGATGAACAACAGCGAGAGGCGCGTCCTGTCTCCCCCCGATATCCGGAGGACTATGTCGGCCTTCAGCCCGGTTTCATCAAGCCCGCGACACTGGCCTGGTATGCTTCCCATCATCACACCGCCGATGGACTGAACCAGCCGTATCAATTTTCCTACCTCTTTGCCTACTCGATGGATCTTCCAAAGGGCGCCAAATCGCTCACCCTGCCTAACAACGACAAGGTCCGAATTTTGGCTGTATCAGTCGCCGAGGAGGATCCGGAGGTAAAGCCCGCGCAACCGCTCTACGACGCTCTGACCGCAACGGCACCGCGCCAAACGTCGGCAACGGCGGCGCCTTAGAAGCGTGCCCGATGTTTTTGTGGGCCTTCCATCGGGCGGGATGGGAGGCCTAAGCCTCTTTGACGAGAAGGTGCGCGTCCTCACTCATCCAGCTTGAAAACTTTGATCTTCACCAACTGCGCGATCGTCAGGTTCTGGAACCCACGCGCCTTCATCCTCTCGACGAATGGAGCATCGATCTTGAAGACGCTCATTTGGATGAGCTCTTGCTGCGTCGGCGAATAGCCCATCGCACGCACCGCCTGCACCTTTTCCGGGGACACTCCCACAGCCTTCATGCTTGTCAGCTGATTGGCCCGCAGCTCCGGATAGCCCGCTGCAGCCATTGCCTTTACATAGGCAGCATCTACCTTTAGCGCCCTGAGTCCCATTAGCTTCTGCGCTGTCATCTCCGTTACGCCAGCGTCTTTCATCTCCTTCACCCACGCTGTCGTTACATCCAGCATCGCGTAGCCTTGGAGCCGCTCTGGCGTCTGGTCATCAAACCCCATCGCCTCCATGCGTTTCGCAAATCCTGCATCTGGGGTAAACGAGTAGGCCCCCCGCATTGCTGCATCGTGGATCGTGCCGACACAACGCATCTCGCCCGATTCTGCCTTCATACGGGCATCCACGGTTGTACCCTCGCGCTGCAGGTCTTGCGGCGTTACGCCGGTCCACTTAGTCCAGAGCATGTCCGAGCCTCCGTCATGGCAATGGTGGCCATCAGCGCAATCTCCCCGCTCCCAACTGAATGACATCCTCTCCTCAGTGCGCCCAGCGCGAATTGAACAACCACCCGCAGTCTCTGCAACTGCCGTAGTTGCGCCCAGACCCATCATCAAACCCAGAATAAGCATGTGTCGCATGTCATGTCTCCTGTGAGAAGGTGCATTCAAAGCACGAACCGCTACTCGTCCAACAACCCTGACATCTTCAGCCGCACCAACTTATCCAGACTCTTGTCATTGAATCCATGCGCCTTCGCGTCTGCCAGAAACTTCTCATTCAGGTGGAAGACTGCAGCTCGTTTCAATTCCTCCGTCGTCGCTTGCGGAAACTGCTGCTTCAGCCATCCCGCATACTCCGGGGTCATGCCCTGGGCCTTCAGGGAGATAAGCTCGTGCACGCTCAGATCGCCAAATCCCTTCTGCTTCATCTCAGCTGCATATGCGGGTGTAACGCCAAGCGCTTTCTCTGTCACCACCTCGTGAAAATCCTTCGGTGCAATCCCGCTCTGCTTCAGAGCCGCCACATAGTCAGGCGTCACACCCATGGACTTGAGAGTGATCAGTTCATGTGCAGTTGGCTTACCAAGACCTGCGGCGGCCATCGACTTTGCATACTGAGGCGTCACGCCTAGCGATTTCAGTGCCACCAATGTATCTAGATCGTTGTTCAAATCGAGCGGGTATCCCGCGTCCCGCATGCCATCCAGATAGGCCGTCCCTTTCGCGGACGCGCTTCCGCTTGCTTCCTGTAACTCGAACTCCCTGACTGAGGCTGTCAGGGCATTTGCGGCTATCTCGATCGAAATCGAAGGCGCAACTTCTACCTGCGGTTTTGGAGACGGCGCAACTGCAGGAGCAATGGCATTCGGGCGCGAGGGAGCGACAAGTTCCGGCGCTGGAGCGGGAGGCGCAGCAGGAGCAGGAGCAACCACTGGTGCATTCGGCACGGCCACCTGGGACCTCGTTTTCCCGGGCAACACGGCCGCGACGTGCGCAACTACGGGTTGAGCCACCGCCGCCACGGGAGCTGCCACGGCTTCACCGACCTTTGGGCCTAACAGCAGGGCTAACACTAATGCGCCGGCTGCCGCCACACTTACTCCACTCGTCATCCTGCTCTCCATCGCAATGTCCTCTCCAAGTACCTTTCTCACGCGTCCCAGCAACGATCCGCCACATCCCCCCAGCGCCATTGCCAGCCGCAACTTTACCGTCCTCTGCTCTTCGAGCCGCAGAAGAGCGCGCGCATAAATCGTTGGCCCCGCGCAACTCCGGACCGCAATCTCGTCACAGCACACCTCGCGCCGCTCGCGGACTGTCCGGCTCAACCACCAGACGGCGGGATGAAAGAAGAGCACGCTCTCCACTGCTGTCTGCAACAGGTTCCATACATAGTCCCATCGACGGATGTGGCCCAATTCGTGCGCCATTACGGCTTCTAACTCTTCTTTTGACAATCCAAGGACTGCGCTCATGGGCAGAATCACCGTCGCCTGCCAAACGCCCATTGCCAGCGGAGAGATCACCTGATCTGACACGCGCAGAACCACCCTTCGTCCCACTTGAACCTGTCTGCCGATCCGCTGGAATCCGCGTTCCACCTCTTGAGGTACCATTCTGAGCGCCCGCCGCCGAACCAGTTCTAATTGCCACCATCCACCCAGCGAGCGGATCGCCAGCAGAAAGACGCCCGCCATCCACAACGCGTCTACCCATGGCAACAGACGTTCAGCTCGCATTGCCAACCAGTCGGTCGGCTCCTCCAAACTCGAAGCCAACGGCAATTCGTGCAAGACCGGTCTCGGATTCGTTACGGGATGCAGTCCTGAGACAGCCTGGGTCGCATACCCATTTGCCTGGTGTGGGGTAGCTGCTCGCATCTCCATCGCAAAGGTGCCAATGACCACCGCCGGCATCAACATTAGCGCCGCGAGAGCCACAGCATAACGGACCTTTGATGTTGCACGTGACGTCGCTTGATCAACGACCGCATACACAACCGCGACGGCTGTACCCTGCCAGCAGAAGTGAAGGAGCGTCCAGCCCAGAGCCACCGTCTCTTCTCGAGTCAACCAAGCTATTGCACTCATACCCAATCCTCCGACGGTTCATTCGAATCCTGCGCCATCGCCAACGAAGCGGTAACGGTTATTTCGTTACGGCTTTCTTCCCAATCAACTGCCGAATTGCGTCAAGCTCTTCATCGCTGGCCTTTTCTATTTGCAAGGCCCGGAGGGCCAACTGCGCCGAACTTCCAGCAAAGAATCGTTCGCTTAACTCCCGCAGGAACCGCCGCTCAGTATCGGCTTGCGACACCGCCGCCCGGTACACATGGGCTCGTTCGCGCTCGTCTCGCTCTACCAGACCTTTCTCAGCCATGATCTGCATCAGTTTCAGCACGCCTGTGTAGACGACAGGTCGCCCCACGTTGACCGCTTCGAACAGCTCCCGAACCGTTACCGGCCCACGTTCCCACAGAATTCCCAGCAACTCGAGTTCACTCTCAGTCGGCTTGGGCGTTTCGCGTCTCTTCACCATGCGCCAAACAATATACGATGTTCTTCGTATTTGTCAACGAAATACTTCGTACATTCTAGAAGCTACCGCCGCCGGGCGTTTACGCTGAGCGTCCGGCCCTCTAAACCGCTAAGATCTTATCCATGGCGTCCAAAGTCCCCACCCTTTACCAATGGCTAGGCGGCGCAGAACCTCTCAACCGCCTCATTGACCGCTTCTACCAGAAGGTCCCCGCCGACCCCATCCTTGCGCCGGTCTTCGCCCACATGTCGCCGGAGCACTTCCAGCATGTCGCTCAGTTCATCGCCGAGGTACTCGGCGGCCCGGCAGACTACTCAACTCTCCATGGCGGACACGCCGAAATGATTCGCCATCACCTTAACCGTCACATCACCGACCAGCAACGGCAGCGTTGGATGTTCCTCCTCCTCGAAACTGCTGACGAACTCCAGCTCCCCTCGGACCCTGAGTTCCGGTCAGCCCTTGTCGCGTATCTCGAGTGGGGCTCACGCCTCGCCGTCATTAATTCTGCATTGCCCGCCGACGCCCCGGTAGCTGAATCCCCAATGCCTGCCTGGAGTTGGGGTGTCCCGGGCGGTCCGTACCAACCCGAACCGCAGGATTCGTAATCAACGACCGCGAAGATCGAAGGGACGCCTCTGGGAGGTTCCTGCTGAACGTCTATTCATAGCTGCGCTTAAAAAGGGCGAACCTCGGCACTTTAACCTTGCGTTCATCATCGCCAGGTTCTATCGTTAGACCAAATACTCCATTTTCACTTTACGTGGTTTTGAGCCTAGCTCTATTCCACGCAGAGAGCCGTGCGGCCACTCTCTGGTCGCAGTGTATTCGTTTCCAATTCAGAGCAACTAAACCTCTTTTTTGTTCAACACAGAAACGACGCAGGAGATCTCTACCCATGAAACTAACGCCTAGATATCGCTATCTCTATCTGTTGATGCTCACGTTAGCGTTGACTCAGTCGTTGCTGGCTCAGACGTTTCGAGGCGGCATTGCAGGGACAGTACAGGACAGCACCGGAGCAGTAGTGGCAAACGCTAAGATCTCGCTGATCGGCGTTGAGACCGGATCCAAGCACGAGACACTTTCCACGAGTTCGGGCGATTACAGCTTTC
Organism: Acidobacteriaceae bacterium KBS 89; assembly: GCA_000381605.1. Classification (GTDB taxonomy): domain Bacteria; phylum Acidobacteriota; class Terriglobia; order Terriglobales; family Acidobacteriaceae; genus Edaphobacter. The sequence goes on along the minus strand of KB906759.1, from coordinate 176,906 downwards.
AAGACCTACCACTAGGTGATTACAACGTCGTAGTGGAGGCTGCTGGATTTTCGCAAACAAAGATTGACAAGGTTGCGGTACGGCCAGGGCAAATCTATTCGCTAGAGATCAAGCTTTCGGTAGCTTCGTCGGCAGAGCACATTGAGGTCAGTGCAGCCGCGGTTTCTCTGGACACAGAGTCGTCGACGAACAACGCCGTCGTGAACGAGAAGGCTGTCGAGAACATTCCACTGAATGGCCGCGACTTTACACAGCTAGTGAAGGTCGTCCCGGGTTACAACGGTGCGGGGTCATTGAACGGAACGCGTACCAACCAGAACAACTGGCAGATCGATGGTGCGGACAACAACGACATCTGGCAGAACGCTGCAGCCGCCAACCAGGGTGGCGTCGGATCGATCGCAGGTGTGACGATTCCCATCGATGCGATCGACCAGTTCTCCGTGCAGACACAAGGCAATGCCGAGGTTGGGCGCAATGGCGGTGGTCTGATCTCGTTGGCGATCAAATCCGGTACGAACCACATTCACGGCTCGGCGTATTACTTCAACCGCAATGAGTTCTTTGCGGCCAAGAGCCCATTCCTGTTGTCGACGCAGCGGAAGCCGGAGCTGCGCAACCAGCAGTTCGGCGGATCTGTAGGCGGTCCGATTCTGCGGGACAAACTGTTTTACTTTGTGAATTATGAGGAGCAGAAGTACCTGATCCAAAACAGCGCTTCGGCGACAGAGCCAACTACGGCCTATGTCCAACAAGGTACAGCGCTGCTGGCAAAGCACGGGATTCCAGTGAACCCCTTGTCGCTGAATGTATTGTCGATCTGGCCGGAAGGGAACAAGCCTGTAGGGCCCGCGAGCGCGGGTAACTATCTCGATGGACAACCGCAAAGCGGATATAGCTATAACACGATCGGCAAGATCGACTGGACGATTACGCCAAGGCAGACCCTGTCGGCGCGTGCCTTCATCGGAACGGGTCGTCAGTTCGCCGCTGTCGGTACCAACGTCTTTGATTATTACCAGGTAGCTCCGGACATCACGCAAAACTTCACGGCAGTACACAACATTGCGATTTCGAGCCATGCTTCGAACCAGCTGCTGGCAGCGGTCGGTGTCTTCAACCAGACCTTCAACGATCAGAACCACAGCTTCAATATGCCGGCGCTTGGTTTGAATACGGGTGTGACCTCACCTTCGTTGTTCGGTGCTCCATCAATCAATATCTCCGGTCTAGACTCGACTGGAATAACTCAGCCGCTTGGCCGCAAGGACTACACGGGCCACCTGACCGATACCGCAACATATGTCGTTGGAAAACACCAATTCCGTTTTGGTGGTGAATACCGGCGCAACTACATGGACCTGCAGTACCAGCGCAACGTCCGCGGAACCTTCAACTTCACGGGTAGCGCTACGGCGAACTCCGCGATCGTCGCAGTTCTTCCGGCAGGAGCGACTCCATATTCGGCCGACACCACCGTCACATCGGACATCAAAGCGATGGCCGACTATCTGGCAGGATACGTTGCCACTTCGAGCTTCACTCAAGGTGTGCTTCGGCGCAGCATCTACCAGAACACGTTTGCCTTGTACGCGCAGGATCAATTTCAGCTGTTGTCGAATTTGAGCGTCAATTATGGGTTGCGATATGACTACAATGCGCCGTTCAACTCACCAGGTGTCCTGTCCGACTTCCGTCCGGGGGCAGTGGGTGCAGACGCGTTCGGTCTTGTGATCGCCGGCAACCAGATCGGGTCGATCTATCCGGGGAACAAGTCCAATGTTGCGCCGCGATTTGGCTTCTCCTACCAGCCGGCTCAGAAATGGGTTGTTAGGGGAACCTATGGAATCTATTTCGACGCAATTAACTTCAACGGATTCTTCGACAATCGTCCAGGCAACGGAGGCGCCGTGGGAACGCAGGCGAATCCGACTGGACCGACGCCGGTGTTGAATGTCAGCCCCTCGTTCTACCAGTGGAAGACAGGTGTCGATCCGTTCACAACGGGACAGGGTGGCCCGGCCACTTTAGGGCTAGCTACGATCAGTCCCAACTTCAGGACCGCATACGTTCAAAACTTCAATATCAACACCGAGTACCAGGTCGGTCGGAATACGATCCTCCAGCTAAGCTATGTCGGATCGCTGGGGCGCAGGTTGTTCGACCTCATCGATATCAACCAGGCCAAGCTTGGAAGCGGCTTGCCGAATGGGACGACAACGACCGCGACGATCCAGGCAGGGCGGCCGTATTTCAGCAACACGACCTTTGCTAACGCCAAGATCGTCAGCGCCATTAACCAAATCGAGAGTGAAGGTAGTTCCAACTACAACTCGGCCCAGGTCATGCTGCGCACGAGCAACTTTCATGGACTGACCGCGCAGGCTTCTTACACGTATGGCCATGCGCTGGATGTCATCTCGAGCACACGTGGGTTGGCTCCGCAGAACTCCAGCTATCTGGGCGGCGACTACGGCAACTCGGACTTCGATGTACGCCACACCTTCAATGGCTACATCGTGTACGAGGTGCCCAAGTTCACCGATCGCATGAAATTGCTGACCGGCGGATGGCAGGGGAACGCGTTTATCACTGCCTTCACTGGAACTCCGGTAGCAGTGAAGCTGGGCTCACCTGACAACAGCCAGACAGGTGAGTTTCAGGACCGCCCAAACCGCATCGGCAACCCTGCGAACGGTTTGACGCGGCAACTGTTCACGCCGGCCACGGCGGGCGCTTCACCCTATGTTCAGTGGTTCACCGGTACTGCTTTCGCGGCATCTCCGTTGGGAACCTTTGGAACGATGCAGCGGAACTCGGTCACCGGGCCGGCCTTCGCAACAGCGGACGTGGCCGTGGTGAAGAATACATACATTCACGAAGGCATCAATCTGCAGCTAAGAGCAGAGATGTTCAACGTGTTCAACCGCACCAACCTCGCCAATCCGAGTGGAACGCTGTCTTCGTCGACGTTTGGACGAAGCACAACAACCCGCAACAACGGCGGTGCACCTGGCATCGGGCCGGGCGAACCGTTCAACGTGCAGCTGGCAGGCAAAATCATTTTCTAATCGCCTGCTTGTTTTGTCGATCCACGTAGGCCGGGAACGAAATGTTCTCGGCCTATTCTTTTTCTCGGTTGAACTTTAATCGGGAGTTCTTGGTCTCGAACATCCTCACCCGAACAAAAAACCTCTTTGCGCTGGAGGTGGCTCGTCCTGTTTCAGTGGTTCCGCTCTTATCGCTTCTACCGGATCCAATCGAGTGATGGTTAAATGTTCATCGGGCAAGATTCGCAACAGATGTAAGGGCGGCCTGTCATCCTGAGCTAGCCACTCTTCATAGTCCCCTGGATCAAGTACCGCTGGTTGGCGGTCATGGATCTGCCGCATAGCGCCATTGGCCTCGCCGGTCAGAATCGCAAAGGTAGGTTCGAGTTCAAGCGTCTTCGGATTCTTCCAGCTTGCCCATATCCCCGCCATTCCGAAGAGATCGCGACCTGAAAGTCCAAGTTTGTATTTGGGTTTGGGTCCGCTCTTTGTGTTTTGCCATTCAAAGAACGCTGTAGCGGGTACGATACAACGCCGTTCAATGATCATCTCCTTCCAAAATGGCGATGTCGCTGCCCCCTCAGACCGCGCAAGAAACAAAGAGCGGTCTGGCAATGTGAATCCCCATCGCATCGCAACGATTTCTCGTTCCCCTTCATCGTTCAGCAGGACGACCGGCTGCACGGAGCCAGGTGAACACTCGTTGATTCTTCCGAGCTGGAAGTCTTGCAGAGTCGCGCGCGTGCTGAAGCGCTCAGCGAGTATCCGTTTGTCCTCGGGAGTTTCATAGCGTCCGCACATAGATTGTATTGTTCCATGAATACGGTTCCCAAGGACCTATTAGCTGCGTGAGGGTGGGGTCTTCACAGCACAATATTCACTGTTGCCGCCGTGTGCACGAAGCACGTCTTTCACGTAGTAGCCAGTCATTCCTTGGCCTAGCTTCTTTTCCTGTTCGGTCATTCCGCCGATGTCCGCGACCTGATCGACCCAGGTTTTGGCGCATGCTGCCGCAGTTTGAGAGGATGCCGAACAGGAAAGAAGTTCATTGAAAGCTTGCGAGTAGGTGTGAAATTGCTCGCGAGAGAGCAGCGGCCCGTGACCTGGAGCAACCGTGCGGAACGGCAGACCTTCGATCTTCGTCAATGCGCTCTTCCAGCCATCACCGCAGGCGGTGTCGAGAAATGGTGACGGAAACGTTACCAGATCTCCAACAAATACCACTCCCGAACTCGGATCGAACACCCACACATCTGCGGCCGTCGCGGCGTCTTTGGCGACATAGATTTGAAGTTTGCGGCCTCCAATCGCGAGTGTCTCATCATGGCTCAAGACCACGTCCGGCTTGAGTGCATCTCCGGCATCAATGGTGGCCAGGTCTGTTGAAATTTCTTCGCGGGTCACAGGATCGAGCTTCTCCGTCGCGAGCATCTTTCGCGACGACTCTGCTCCCTTCGCGAGAAACCCGGTGAGCGCCTCATTGATTGCCCCCGATCCATACACTTTCATGGCGGGATACGTCTTCCGCAAGCCAATGTTGCCGCTGACATGATCGAGGTGCCAATGCGAGTTGATCACCGCGACAACAGAAGCATGTTTTTCTTCCGCAAACGCCTCGATTTTGTTGAGGTGGCTTGCGTGCCGACCAGTATCGATGACTGTCAACCTATTCCCATTCTCAAGAATGTAGGTGTTGCCATCGGGTTGACGCCCGGGCGCGATGCCACCGGCGATTTCGTAAGTGTGAGGCGCGATGGGGGGAACTGCAGACGCGGCGGGTCGATGCGTAGAGGTCAACAGGAAGCTAAGGAACACCCCAGTTGATATTTGGGCTTTCACGAACATCGATCTCTCCTCGGACATCGAATGAGACGCGCGTGGAAGAGTTAAGCATACCCGCCTCGTACCGCGGCACTCATCTCAACATAGAAAGGTTCCGATAAGTCGAACGGACGAATTCTATTTTCAATAGGCTTGTGTGTTAATCAAACATTAATGTTCGTGTTCTATCTTCCATTGGTCACTCTTATTTGCAATTCATCCCTGCAAAGGGAATGTTTGTCACCCAATATAGATAACCGAAGAAGGACAGGCCGAGTTGTTTGAATTAACGGAGATTACCAGCGCTCCCTTATCCGCCGCTGCAACGCGATATCACACTCGCCCACCGCTCCCTCCCGATGGACCGCATTCCGTCACATTGAAAACGCTTCTCGTCACATCCAGGCGTCAGCGCTTGCATTTTGGGCGTCGAGTTGCCTCAATGCGCTTGCATTGAGGCCAGTGACACGAATGCGGCAATGCATGCAAGGAAGCCGGTACATACAACTCCGTTTCCCCGGTGGAGAGAAACGAGAGTGGTAGTGGGGCTGCAGCGATGCAGCCTCGCTGCCGGATCCGTCATGCACGCAATGAGCGCAAACCTTCCGTAACCGAAATCCAAGGAGAATGAAATGAGTTTCAAGCGCATCCTCGCGATAGCCGTCGCCTTGTTTGTGGTCATTGCGACCGTCCGTCCCGCTGTCGCGCAGACCAGCAAAGGAATCATTGCCGGCATTGTCCGCGATAAGACCGGTGCTGTCATTCCGGGCGCCAAAGTGACGGTGACTTCGCAGGAGACAAGCGAGACGCGTAGTGCTGTGGCCGACGAGCGAGGAGCCCTCCGCATTGATGCCATCAACTCGGGCCACTACACGGTAAGCGTAACTGCAGGTGGATTCGAGACAGCAACCACGCGCGGCCTCAATGTGACCTCCTCCATCGTGACCACGTTTGATCCGGTGCTTACGGTTGGTGAGGTATCGCAGGCGGTTAGCGTAGAAGCAAATTCAAACAATATCAACACGGAAAACGGCCAGCTATCGAGCACTGTCAGCACCGCGGAGCTCGCCAAGCTACCAATCTTCACGTTGAATCCCATTGAGTTGTTACAGACCATGCCGGGCGTTCAAATCGTGGATCAAAATCTTGGGATCAATGGTGTCGGAGGTAATTTTGCGCAGATTGAGGTGAATGGCGCCCGCCCACGAAGCAATAACTTCATGATGGACGGCCAGGACATCAACGATGTCGGCATTGGAGGCCAGGCTTTTAGCATTCAAATTCCCGATGCGTATCAGAGTGTGACCGCACTGACCAATTCGGCGTCGGCAGAGTATGGCCGTTCGGGAGGTGCTGTGGTTAATCTCATCACCAAGGCCGGCACAAACCAGTTTCACGGAGACGTTTGGGAGCTCTATACCGGCTCCGGCCTCGACTCACTGGACGGCATTACGCGCCAAGGGAAGCCTTACGCCTCCAATCCCAAGGCGCGCTACGACCAGCACCAGATCGGTTTCACTATCGGGGGTCCAATCTGGAAGGACAAACTCTATGGCTTCGGTGGGGCACAGTTTGCGCGCTTCTATGGCAAAACTCAGCCCGGCTCCGTTGAGCTCCCCGATGCAGCGGGGTATGCGCAGTTGACGGCGATTGGAGGCCCGCAGGTCATGTTGCTGGACAGCTATCTCTCAGGAGGGCAATATCTGACCACCTATACCAATCTAAGTCAAAGTCAGCCTGGTCAAATTGCCAATGCCTACAAAATAAGCCCACGCAGTGGATGTACTGCGGGTTGTTCCATTACCACTGCAATATTTCAACGTCCTCCCGTGGCGCAGCAAGAACCCGAAACTCAGTGGCTCTACCGCATCGATTTCATCCCTTCGGCGAAGGACACGTTCAGCCTGCGCTACCTGCATGACCGTTCCAACTTCAACCCGTATTTGCCACTGAACACATCAGGCCTGCCCGGATTCGATTCTGAGGTGGGCGGACCTGCCGAAGTTGGTCAGGGAACATGGACCCATATCTTCACGGCAAATATGCTCAATGAGTTTCGGGCCTCAGAGACGCGCGTAAACTTCCTCTTCCAGCCGACTCCTGAGACGCTCGCCAACCCGCTGTCGAAGAACTACAACATTACGTTCAGCGGACAGGGTTTCGGTGGAACGAATCCGCTTGGTATCTCACAGAACATGCCGCAGGGAAACAACGAGGAGCTCTATCAATTTCAGGACACAGTGAGTTGGACACACGGCCGTCACACGCTTCGTTTCGGTGCGGATGTAGGTCGTCAGATTGAAACGGATGTCGTCGCACAGAATGCTCTCGGCAGCCTTACTTTCGCGATTGGGGGTGCGCTCTCTCCCTTGGATAATTTTCTCGACAACTTCCTGGGCGCATCAGGTTCCGCCGGCAAGACCTTTGGCCCTACGCGGATCGATCCTCACATGTGGAAGAGCGCTTTCTTTGTTCAGGACGATGTCAAGTTAACACCGGACCTGACCATCAACCTCGGCATGCGGTACGACTATTTGACGGCACCCGAAAACTCGCTGCAGTATCCCGCGATTGATCTGAACAATCCATTCGCGCCGATCAACACGGTCGTCAGGGTGAAGAACGATACAAACAACATCGCACCGCGCTTCGGATTCGCGTGGAACCCGCACATGAGTATCTTCAGCGACGGTAAGACGGTCTTTCACGGCGGAATCGGTGTCTTCTATGACACAGACTTCACCAATATCGCTACGAACGGCGCGCAGTCTTCGCCGAACGCTCCTACGGGCCTGCTCACTTCCACTACTGGTCGTGGCCTAGCCAGTGCCACCACTCTGCTCGGCACCATATCGCCAACGCTCAGTCCCATGTCTTCTGTGCAGAGTGTGGCAAGCAACCTGGTGAATCCTCTTACCTGGCAGTGGAACTTCGGTCTCGAGCGCCAATTGCCTTCCCAGATCAAGCTGACAATCAACTACGTTGGCAATCACGGCGAGAAGTTGTATGCGAATCAACAGTTCAACTACTTCGTAAACGGAGCTCGTCTCAACCCGACGCGGAATGCCATCAACCTTCGCGCCAATCGTGCCGATGCGGAGTACAACAGCCTGCAGACAGAGGTCTCCCGTCAGTTTTCTCATGGCGTGTTCTTCCGCGTGGCCTACACCTATGGAAAGGACATGGACGACGCGTCGGACGTATTTGCGACGTTTGCCTCGCCTAGCTCTTATTCGGCGAATCTCACGCCCAACGGTCTGGGGCAGGACTGGGGACCCTCGGTCTGGGATCACCGGAACTACCTCTCGTTCAGCTATGTGTGGGCGCCGGCGGGATTCCGTTCCAATAACTCAGTCGCGGATTTCATGTACAGCGCCTTTACCCGGCACATCAGTATCTCCGGATCCACGCAGTTGCAGTCTGGCTATCACAGTTCCTTTAACATCAATGGTCTGGACACAAACGGCGATGGCAACAATGCCAATGATCGTCCTCTCGTGGGCAACCCAAGGAGACCGATCGACACCGCCGCTTTTGATGGATCCTACGGCGGCCCAGGCTTTGTTCCCGGTGTTTACTACGACGCCGTAACCAATGCCCCCACTACAACGGACAACGTCCATTGGCTCATACCGAACGGACCCCAGTTCACAACCCAGGAGGTGGGCCGCAACAGCTTTGTAAATCCCGACGCGCAGTACTGGAACATTGCTGTGGAGAAGGATGTCCCTTCAACGTGGCTGCACTTTGAGAGAGGCATGTTCGTCTTCCGCGTGGAGGCACAGAACTTTACCAATCACAACAACATCGCTCCGCTCGACATCAACCTGTTGCACATCGGCACAACCAGTTACCTGAACAAGCAGAATGCAGTCGAACCGACCTTCCGCCACCTGCTGCTGTGGGCAAAGTTCAGATTTTGACGAGTACTCGTAATTTCCCCAGCGGGCTGGAAGTACTGCTTCCGGCCCGCTTCTTCTTTTAATAGGGATTTTTGTGACGAATGACCAGATTGTTTCCGTCAGCGGTATTGGTCTGGGTTTAGACCGCACGATTCGTGGGCTGGATGCCTGGGAACCGCGGAACTATCCCGATCACCATTGCGTAGCGGATCACGTCTAGGGGACATCGTGACCCTTCCAGAGCCTTCCAAGAGCCACAAGTAGCTCCTAAGTCTGCATTGGAGGAAACCCTGATGATTACCACTTGGAAAGTCATCCGTTACCTTGGGGCCCCTGTTCTCTTACTTGTTCCGGCGCTATGGGCTGTTGGACCTCCCGCCGACACCGGGCCTGCGTCAGAACTGTCGCGTATTCGTACTTTGGCTGAGCAAGGATCGATTCGCGATGAGATCGTGCTGGCGGGAGATTACTTTACCGGATCCGGTGTGGAGCGAGACCCGAAGATGGCAGCCTATTGGTATGAAAAAGCCGCGGGACTAGGCAGCCCGGAAGCGCAAAACCAGATTGGCTACTTCTATCAAGCGGGGATCGGCGTTACTCGCGATTCCAAACGCGCATTCCATTGGTATCAACTTGCTTCGTCCGCCGGGTTACCCAGAGCCAAGGTCAATTTGGCGATTGCTTACCTCCGTGGGTCTGGCGTCCAGAAAAACGACGATATGGCGGTGCGATTGTTGACGCAGGCCTTCCAGCAGGGAAACGGTACAGCAGCCACATATCTTGGATTGCTCTACTTCTTCGGAATTGCCGTAAATGAGGACAAGGTTGCTGCGGAGAAGTGGTTTGAATCGGGGCTGAAGCTGCATGATCCTCTTGCCGGTTTCAATCTCGGATCGCTCTACTCGGTGTATGCAGACCATCCGCACGATCTCCCCAAAGCAGCGGAGCTGTTGCGCGTGGCCACCGACGCCGGGTATGTTCCAGCAATGCATTCTCTTGGGCTGTTGCTGATAAATCACCCTGAAGTAAAGCAAACCCCTGGGCAGGCCCTCAACCTCATAGAGACAGCGGCTAACGCAGGAAGCTGGAAATCCTCGGTGGTACTTGGCATCCTGGCACGAGACGGGCGTGGCGTCCCTGTGGACAAGGAAGCAGCATACCGGCACTTCCGAATTGCCGTGCTCCAGGGCAGGAAGGACGCGGAACTTATGATAAAGCGTGACTTAGAAGTCCTCGAGGGCACGATTAGTCCTGAGCGCTGCCAGGCCGCAAATTCTGCCGCAAATGAATGGTTTGAACATCACTCGATTGCCCTTGCATACGTCTATAAGGATGGAGCTACAAAGCGCGATTTCCCGCCGGCCGCGTTGGCGATTGCCCCGGATGGGTCTTCCGCGGGCCAATTGCTTCCCCTTTCCAGTTCCTTATGACTTGTGTAGTTTGACTTGTGTAGTTTGCACAGAAAGCGCAGGGTCCGCTACTGAACGTATTTGCAAGGACTAAAGATCGTGCAGCACTTCCATTCCTGAACCCGATCGTCTTCGTGGGAGCATTCACGTTGCTGGGGATGTTGTTCGGATTGCAGGACTGGGTCAGTATGCACTCGTGGAACAAGCACGTCATCATTACGTTTAGGCTTCTGATGGCAGCGTGGTGCGTGCAATATTTTCTTCTGGGAACCATCTGCTGGCTGCTTTGGTGGCGCCTGGGAAGGCACGTGCAGAGTGCGGGCCTCTTCACCATGGTGGCTGTTGTCCTGCCGCTCAGTCTGTTAGTAAGTGTTGTCGAAGAGATGATTTGGGTCGCGGTCTTCCCTCAGCTGCCGCTTGGGATGACTCGTATGACCTACTGGCATCGCGTTCTATTTGAACTAGATGCGGAACTGGTGGACAGCCTGGTCTTCTTCTGGTCGGTATTCTTTCTGTTTCGCGGCATCGGCTACTACAGGCTCTATCGAGAAAAAGAGTACGCCGCGATCCAACTGGAGACGCAATTTGCCAACGCCCAGCTGCGCGCGCTTCGCATGCAGCTCAATCCGCATTTTCTTTTCAACACGATGAACAGTATCTCCAGCCTGATGCAGACCGACATTGTGGCCGCCGACAAAATGTTGGAACAACTCAGCAGCCTTCTGCGTATCACGTTGGAACGCGGCGAGGTGCAATTGATCCCTCTCAGCGATGAAATGGAATTTATAGAGATGTATCTGGCAATGCAGGACCGCAGATTCACCGGCCGTGTGCTTCAGGAGGTCTCTGTCGAATCAGATCTGCACGATGCACTGGTTCCGGCCATGCTTCTGCAGCCGGTTATCGAAAATGCTTACACTCACGGCCTCTCGAGGCTGGACAGGGATGGTGTGATTGTTGTGGACGTGCGACGACAAAACACAGCACTCAGGATCAGCGTGATTAACAGTGGATTGGGCTTGCACCCAGCATCCTCGAACGGCAACGGACGTCAGGGTGTTGGACTTGCCAATGTAAGAGACCGTTTGCGTTTGCACTACGGGAACGACCAGGCTTTCACCATGGAGGAGATCGCGCAGGGTAAAGTCCAGGTTACCGTAACGCTCCCGTTGCAGTTCTCAGAACGTCCAACCGAAAAGCTCACGGGGTATGGTGTGTGATGATTCATACTGTTTTGGCAGATGACGAGTTGCTCGCTCGGCAAAAGCTACGCCAACTTCTACGCGACGAGCCTGAAATTAACATAGTTGGTGAAGGGACCACAGCGAGCGAGACAATCGAGCTGGTGCGCGCCACCAGACCGCAATTACTTTTTCTTGATATTCAGATGCCCGGCATGGACGGCTTTGATATCGCTACCGAGCTCTGTTCCAGCAAAACCGTGAAAATGCCGCACATCATCTTCACGACGGCGCATGATCAGTATGCGTTGCGCGCCTTTGAAATCCACGCCGTGGATTACCTTCTGAAGCCCTTCACTCGGGAGCGACTCTCTTCAGCTGTGGAGCGCGTTCGTAAGGAGATACTTCTCGCAAGTCAACAACCTGCCAATGCTGAAGGTCAGAACGGAAGGCACTATACGACCCGTATCGTCTTCAAATCGCGGGGAAGGATCGTCTTCCTACCGGTGTCAGACATTCGCTGGATCAGTGCAGAAGAGAATTACGTGCGAATATGCACGCAAGGCGAAACTCATTTGCTGCGCGAGACCATGGCCCGCCTGGAAGAGAAGCTCGATCCGGAGATGTTTTTACGCGTACACCGTTCTTCCATCGTCAACCTGCAGCACGTAAAAGAGGTGCGTACCGAAACTGACGGCGAATATGCCGTCGTACTGGTAAACGGAGAAAAGCTTGCTATGAGTCGCGGCTACCGGTCGCGTATCAATGGATGGCTTACTCATAGTTGAGCAAGCATCCCGATTCTTGCATTGAGTAGTCGCGCGATCTTCGCAACAGCCAATGCCGGACCAGGTAAGCCAAGTGCATTTCACCCCGTTCATCCCTGCCCGCCGTTCTTCACCCCAATTCCGAAATATGGAAGGGAACTCCTTGAGTTGTCTGGAAACCCATATACGTCAGCCAACAAACACCACACATCTTAGCTGCCAACATAATTCTCACTACTGGTTAGCCTACCCAGGAAACAGTTGGCCCCTGATAATGCATCGTCGTCACATTACTTCCGGGATACAGTAATTCGGCAGGTCAAGTGCTGCTCTCAATGTGAGCGAGGTGAACATGGGCAACGTTGAGCAGAATATTCTGAATAGCCCCGGAATGATGGGGCTGGTTGAGAACCAGCGGACGAACGACGTCGTTCTTTCCTATCGGATTATGGCCGCAAGTAGTCGCGTGATGTATGCCCTTAGCATTCCGGAATATATCGAGGCCTGGCTCCAGGCACCGAACCCAGACCCATTGCAACTCGTTTTCAATCTTGAAGCGGAACAGGCTTTCCGTATTGATCTCTATCGCGCTGAAGAACTTCAAACGATCATCCATAGCACTTGTCGCGTTGTGAGTTCGAAACAGATTAGCTATGTATGGAAAACAACTTCTTTTCTTGGCACCCATGAAACCCTGGTTGATATACAGCTACGTTATAGTTCAAGCGGATGTATCCTCGCACTGAAACACACCGGATTCAAAGACCCCAGAGAGAGTGCGTGGTGCTGCAAGATGTGGCAGCAATCCCTGGAACGTCTGTGCAGAATAATGGCCAGGAACTGAGCAAGGTGTGCATGCCCATACCGTCTCAGAATTGCAAAGCGAAGTGGAACTTCATTTTTGCTTCCAGTTTTGCCCGTCAGCGCTGGTCCAGACGACACCTGTGTCGGTGATGAGTTCAAACACCGCTAGATGTGCCGAGGCAATAGAACCGCCCATACTCGCAGTTCGACCATGAGACATATTGGTGTTTGCAGTAACTTTGTCCGCCGCTCTCTGGCTCTGTGGTAGCGATGGCGCGAGTCGCAGTTTGACGGCGCGGCCTGTCCACTGTGGTTCAACCGACTGCCACGACGTGCCATCGTTGCTAAGAAAGAGTTTGCCGCTGGTGTCGATCGCGAGAGTCTGCGAGACGTCCGAGACTACCGAAAGTGCAGAGAGGTGGCTAGGTAGCGGGGGCAACCGTTTCGCGGTTTGCTGCTGGCCGAACGCAGCTAAAGACGTCGTCGGGGTGACGTCGACCGTTTGACTGACGCCAGCGACCCTGGTCGAAGGTGCCGACAGCGGAGGCGCGACGGCAATAGTGGCGTTTGCTTGCAGGTCATTCCTTGCTTCGGGCGCGGCAGGTTTTCCCTGTAAGGCGGTGCCGGAATCAGGCGAACGCGCCATCACCCCAGGAGCGGGTGCCGCATTCGTTATCGAGTCGCGCGACTCATTGGTTGATCTCTGGATCGATCCATGGATCGACGCGGATGCGGATGCAGTCGAAGCCTGTGGGAGGAATGTAGCATTGCGCTCGTGGAGCGGCAGCGTGCTCATGCTCTGCAGTTGCAAATTTCCACCGGCGCGTCCAACATTCCCCGCCGCTAATGCGCCGCCCGGAGTCACGATCGGGGAGACGACACCGAGTCGGTTTCTAGGGCTCTTCGGAGGAACCGATTTTGCTTGATCGGGTTGTGGAACTGACGGCGCCTCGGGCATGGGTACGGGCGGTCCTGAGATTTCAATCGATGTTGCAGCGGTATTGTTGTTCGTGTTGCTCACGCGAGTACTGCGAAGATGGATCGTGACGATAGCAAGACACGCAAGCGCGGCCGCGGCGGGCAGAGCCACCTTCCAGCCGGAGAACCAGGGCTTGGGAAGGGTTGTCTCGGTTGCTTGGGCCTCGCCTTGGCCCGACTGCTGAGAGAGGTACACGATCTGGCGGCAGTCGGCGCAGATGGCAAGATGCGCGAGAGTCTGCTCTTGTTCGTGGAGCGGCAAAGCCTGCTCGATGAACGCGTTCAGCTGATCCGTATCGGGATGCTGGCCGGGTTGGGTTCGATCACTCATCGTTGGTCTGGCTCCACGTCGCTCACATGATTAAGGAACGTGTCAGGCAGAGAAGATTGCAGTAGTGTTCGCATGTTTAATTCGATGTCTCGCGGATCGGTGCCCAGCGCCTCTTCTGCTGCTCGCTTACTTAGACCCCCGAATTGGAGATCGCGGAGAAGCTGCTTGCGGAGATGGGCGGTAAGCCGCTTGAGCTTACGGCTTACGGTGGCTTCGTGAACATGAAGGAGACACGCTATCTGCCGCAGAGTCTGCTGGTCGAGAAAGTAAGACGACAGTAGAAAGCGTTCTTCGGGAACGAGGGATTCGAGAGTGCGCGTGACCGCCAGTGCGAGTCGGTGGACTTCGGCTGGGAGGTGTGCAAGAGAGGGCGGTGGCGCGGGGGCGTCATACGTATCGAGTGGAGTTTCGCGACGCGTGCGGCGGTGATGGTCGATGTATCGCTGGGCGAGAGTGGTACGTAGCCAGCCAAGGAGAGAGCCGCGACCGGAGTAGGACGCGAGCGGTGACCGTCGGCGTCCATCGCGTTCCGTAGTTCCGAACAGCTCGGAATACAGGGAATCTGCCAGGTCATGGCCAAGTGTGGCTGAGCTGGCAATGGAGATGGCGGCCTGAGTAAGGGGCGTGCGGTAGAGTGCAATAAAACGTTCCCAGGCAACTTCGCGGCCTAGGCCGCACGCTTGGGCCAGGGCTAACTCCGGAAGTCGAAGTCCACGGAAGAACGCGGCCTTCTGAGCGGAGTTCGGATGGATCTCATGAGATAGACCACAGTTACTCTTCGAGCCGATGGTGCTAAGGGCGGCGGCAAGTTCGTCGCGGGTAAGTTCGCATGTTTCCGCAGCCGCGGCTAGCCAAAGCTCCTCAACGAGTTCCTCTGGAAGAGTGGATAGAACGCTGGTTGGAAGGTCGACCGGGATTTCAGCGGGGGCAACGGCACGGCGCGAAGACGGCAATGAGAGGGTGAGCTCGCCGGGTTGGGATGAGGCCGTGTCCACGTTGTCAAAGGTACTCCTGTCGCTTGGACGCGGGCCGACGAAAAGATGCTCAAAAAAAACTTGGCAAGAGAGTTCGAAGAGCGCGTTCCTAAGTCAGAAGTCCGGTATATGGCCTTGGTCCAGGGGAGGGCTTGTTATGCGCAAGGCGCCGATCGTGCGGTTAGTGGCTGTTTTGATGACATTGACGGTTGCGGTCCTGCTGTCAGGATGGGGAGACCAGGTGGCGGCAGGTTCAATAGACGGCGCGTATCGCGTCCTCAAGCCGATTCAGAGCGGGGATCTGGCCTTATTTCCAATCGTACGAGTGGATGGGAAGGCGACACCCGCAGACCAGTTCCTCACACTCGATGAGGGACTGAAGAGTGGAGAGGTCGAGGTGACGGAGGCAGGCAAGGTACGGGGCCTTGTGCGGCCGCGCGGCGGAGCTGC
Source organism: Acidobacteriaceae bacterium KBS 89 (assembly GCA_000381605.1). Taxonomy (GTDB): domain Bacteria; phylum Acidobacteriota; class Terriglobia; order Terriglobales; family Acidobacteriaceae; genus Edaphobacter. The sequence goes on along the minus strand of KB906759.1, from coordinate 161,239 downwards.
GCAGTGGCGCTACACAGGAGACCGGGTGAATACGCTGGTGCTGGTGAACAACTCGAAACGTCCACTTCTGTTGCTCGCCGGAGAGATCGTAACGGGCGGCAAGCAGGATCGGGTGATCGCAAAGGACAGGATTGTCCCGGCGGGCGCGGATCCGATTGATCTGTCCGTCTTCTGTATTGAGCACGGGCGTTGGACGGAGAGCTCGGCTAAGTTCGGCACGACCGCGAGAAGTCCAGTGGGAAGTTTTATGGTGCAACCCACGGTCCGCCAGCAAGCGATGGTGGCAAAAGATCAGCAGAAGGTATGGAACTCCGTGAATGGAGCGATATCGACGATGGCAACGGCGACGGCTGCTCCTTCGGCCCCAGGTGGAAGCTCGGGACCGATCGTGGAATCACTCCACGGCAGAACCGCGACACCAGGAACAGTCGTCGATGGTAGCGCGGCTCTCGGAACGACAAGTTATGCCAAAGCGATGCAAACGCAGGTGGTAAGCGCAAAGGTAGATGAAGAGACGTCTGGTGTCTTGAAGTCCCGGGAGCAGGCTCTGGCAACTCTACGGCAGGAGCATGCAGTTGGAGTGGTGGTGGCTGTACGGGGCGAAGTCATCTGGGCGGATATCTTCTCCGATACGGAGTTGCTTGCCCAGTATTGGATCAAACTCGTACGATCGTACGCTGCCGAGGGTTTGGGCAGCAGCGCCTCTCACGGAACGGCGAGCGTTGCGGACGCGCAGCGCTTCCTTGATGCACCCTCGCATGGGACAGAGGACTCGGAGGGAGAGGTCGGGATATACCGGTACCGCGAAGTCAAGTCGGGCGAAACGGATCTTTTCACACTGCAGTCGTTACTGCCAGGGACGGGGTACGACGTGCACGTGAGCAAGTTGAAGCTCAAGGGACTGGGATGGAGCACGCGACCCTGACGCGGATTAGGTATCTCGAAGTCCAAGGCGCTGAGGAAACTCATCGCTCTCATCCGGTGGTGTGTCGACCGTGTATTGCTGCATCGATCGGGCGTGGGCCTTCTGAAGAAGCAAATGGGCCGCGAAAAGGATAAACAGCGTTTTCATTAGATGTGAGGGTGTTGCCTCGATCCAGGCTTCCTGGTGAACGACGATCGCAACGAACATGGGAAAGAGAACAAAGTAGCGAACAACCGCGAGCGGCAGATCCGTGATGACACCTTTGTGAAGATGAGTGAAAGGAACGTAGCGGATAGGGAACAGAAAGAAATCAGCGAGAAGGAAAGAGATAGCGATGGCCACTAATGCTTGTCCTGCCACGATGAGCGGATCTCTCAGGCTGGCGGGGGAGAGTACGTGAAGGACCAATGCGGTTCCCACGCTGACGATCAGAGCCCAAAGTGTGATCCATAGGAAAGTGCCCTCGAGATGATTGGCGCGGGGACGTCCGATGAGAACGCTGAAGAGCCAGGAGCCGCGGCGGTCAACAGGTGCGGATACCACGGAGCGGAGCCCAACAACGGTCCAGAAAGCCACGATCGGAATTGCTGCGCGAATGCCGCTGGCTAAGAGAGCCGGGCGGACATGGCCCGCTGTGACGCGCAGGATGACCATTTCGGCCAGAGCGAGAGCAATACCAAGGCCGCCGAACATCGCCAGCATGACCCGCTGGCGTTGAGAACGGAGGATGGTCTGGCTGATGAAGTGAAAGATTGCTCTCTGGGATGGCTTGCGCAGAATTGTTGCGTGCAGGAGGTAGCGCAAAGGCACTCCAGCGCGGTTCGTTGTGGCAACTGCACTGGATCCCTCGATGAGCTGACGAACTCTTCTGCGATAGGCGAGTGGATAAGTAAGCAGGGTACAGGCAAGCATGACCAAGAGCGCGTAGAAGCCAATGCGTGCGAGTTCATCAAAGACAGGCGCCGCCGATGGTCCTGCGAGTAGACGTTCGTAGATTCCGAGAAACCAGAAAGGAGGGAAGTAGCGGATGGTCGGACTACCACTGGTGAGCAAAGCCTTGAGCAATTGGGAAAGGGTTGGAAACAGCAGCAGTATAGTGAGAAGAAGCATGATGGATCCGCCCTGAAGCAGAGGAGTGATTCGTCGAAAGATGCGTTCGCCAACCGTATTGAGTAGCAAGCCCTGAAGTGCAAGAAAGGATGTTGCGGCGAAGGCTCCGCTCATGGTCACAGCGACTGCGTGCGAAAACAGGTGACGAGGAAAATTGGACTGTTCGGCAACCAGAGGAAGAAAAATTGTGCCAAGAGCACTGGTTCCGAGCAGCACCAGCATTAGGAAAATCGTGAGGGCAAGCACCCGAGCAAAGAACAAACGACGGCTGTGAATGGGAAGTGGTGAGAGGACGAAGATGTCGAGAAGATCGGGGAACAGCAGATCCCATTCATATACCGTTGCCGCCCCCATGACGATGAAGGAGTACATGACATAGAAGTAGTGGTCCGCCGCCTGCGACCAGAACGGACGATGCAATGGATACGGCGGGAAGGCATGGTAGGCGGGAAAGAGAAAGAGCGCGACCAGCAACCCGGGGAGAGCGACGGCATAGCTAATCTGCATTACGCGCTTCGTCTCATCATCCGAGGCCAGAAGTTCATTGTGAAAAAAACGGTAAAGAAGGTGTCGAACTAGCACCTCGAACTGACTTTGCTGCCGATGTGCGGCGACGGCCTCAGCCTTTGCACTAAGAGACAACACGGGGATCTTGGCTGCGGGGAAAAGTCCGAGTCGCTCAGACATGGTGGACCGCCATGATGTCGACGAACTCACGAGCCACACTCCCGGTGTCTTGTTGCTGGACGAGTTGGGCAAAGACGCTCTCCAGATTTGCAAGTGCAAGCGAAGTTTTGAGCTCAGATGGTGGAGCGTCCGCGAGGATCTTGCCTTTGGCTATGACGATCACCCGGTGGCAGACTAACTCGACAACCTCGAGAACGTGCGAGATATAGAGGACTGCCTTTCCCTGCGCAGCGAGCTGCTGGAGGAGATCTTTGAAGAGCCTCGCGGAGACGACATCCAGCCCTGAAAGCGGCTCATCGAAGATAAGTAGCTTGGGATCATGCAGCAGAGCGGCGGCGATGAGGATGCGCTGCTTCATACCCTTGGAGTAAAGCGAAATAGGCGAATAACGCCACGACTCAAGGCCGAACAGAGAGAGGAACCTGTTGGCTTTGAGGTCAATGAGGGCCTCCGGCATATTGCGCAACCGTCCGACCAACTGCAAGTATTCGAGACCCGACAGGTGAGTGTAGACATGAGCTTCCTCCGGAACGTAGCCGAACGAATCCCGATAACTCTGGAGATTGTTACGAATACTTTCGCCTTCAAACAGCACTTGCCCGGTGCTGGGCTCCAGTAGACCGGTGACGATTTTGACAGTGGTGGACTTGCCAGAGCCGTTTGGTCCGACGTAGCCGACGATCTCGCCGGCACCCACGCGGAAGCTGACATTATCGATAGCGGGGAGACCGCGATAGCTCTTCGAAAGGGCGTTTACCTGTAGCATGGGCATACCTCACCCACCCTATGTAGCATTCGTAATAGGGACTAGTCAAGTAGCTTGCTACATAGGTATAGTTCCGTCATGGCAATGGAGGCAAAACTCTCGCATACGGCGGCAATGATCCTTCAGGCGGTGAACGCCGGACATATCTATGGCTTCAGCGTGATGGAGATGACTGGCCTGCCGAGCGGCACCGTATATCCGGCCATGCGCCGGCTCGAACGCGATGAACTGATCCGTTCGCATTGGGAGCAGCAGTCAATCGCAGATGCTGAGCAGCGACCGCCGAGGAAGTACTACAAGTTGACGCGTGCGGGAAAGATGACTTTGGAGGCGTCGCGGAAGCGCTATCCGCTGCTTGCGAAGCTGATCTCGTCTGAGCAGGTGGAGTCGATATGACGCCGCGATTCGCGCTCGTCTTCCGTGGATTGTATCTCTGCTTGCTGCGCAGTGCCTCTATGCTTGTGCCCCGGCGCCAGCGCGCCGAGTGGTGGAAGGAGTGGCGATCGGAGCTATGGCACGTGCGCCAGGCATGCACGCCGGAAGCATCGGGCTCGTTGCGAGGGGAGCAGGAGGTCGCAGCCTTCTGTCTGGGAGCATTTCAGGATGCGTATTGCCTTCGGTGCGACCTCAGGCGCGAAAGAGTGCCACTTGCAACGACGAAGGGATCGGCCAGCCAGTGTATGCTCTTCCTGACCGCCGTAACCGTCGCAAGCTGTGGAATCGCATTACTGCTGCCCGGTGTACGGGCAGAGCTACAGCCGTCCCATTATCGCATCGCACCCGGTCTGGTCCTGATCCAGAGTGCACGGGCTGCCGCCCTGGACTCGGTGCCGACGATCTCGGCTGAACAATTTCAGGTCTGGGAGCGTCGCAGGCAACATATCTTCGATGGGTTCGCATTCTATCGGGTCGTACGCGAACCTCTATCAACGGCTTCGCGAGGCCAAACAACCCTGGGAATCGCACATGCGAGCTTGAACCTCTTCGAATTGCTTGGCCTGTCGATGCGTTTTCCTCTATCGGACGGCCAGGCTCCCGACAATGTTCCCAGAATAGTTCTGAGCGATGGAGTTTGGAGATCGGACTTCGGTGGGGATCCTAATATCGTGGGGCATAGAGTGACCGTCGGTTCGCTTCAAGCCACTGTCGTCGGCGTTGCGACTCCTGGCAGCTGGAGGCTTCCGGGCAAGGTGGATGCCTGGTTACTTGGACCAAACGTCGAAACGGGTTATGGTGGCGCGGGGTTTATTGTGGCCCGTCTGATGTCGTCGGAGGCCAGCAACTTGTGGAGCGAGAAGGGGCACCTAAAAGCGCCGACGCCGGATGGTTCACTGGATGATTTTTTATGTGTGTCACTCGCGGAACGCACTCGTGGTCCTCAGGACATCTTCTTGTTTGCGGTGATTCTTGCCTGCCTCGCGTTGCCCGCTACAACATCGCTTCCGCTCGGAGAGTACCGTCAAAGCTCACACAAGCTTTCGTGGTCGACGAGACTTCGCCGTTGGAGCTTTCTACTCAGCAAACTAGCGTTGCTCTTGCCGATTGTTTACTTCGTATCGCTTGACCTTGCCTATCTGCGAATTACGTTCGATACGTTCACGTCGGAGTACATCCAACTTGTATCTTCCTTTTCGATCTGCCTGTTTGGGCTACGCTGGGTTCTGCGGGATCAACGGCAACGATGCCCGGTTTGCCTCGGTAAACTTTCACATCCTGCCAAGGTCGGTCAGCCATCGAGAACCTTCCTGGCGTGGAATGGGACCGAGCTGATCTGCGTAGGCGGTCACGGCTTGCTACACGTTCCAGAGATGCCCACAAGTTGGTTCAGTACACAACGGTGGCTATATCTCGATCCATCGTGGGAGATTTTGTTTGCTGAGCCCACCGTGGTTTCGACGGGCTACTTTTGAAGTGGGTCCCCGACTCGAAATTTCGAGTCGATTCGATCACCAAGACACGTGAACCCATAGCCTCGATGCCGAAGCAGAAAGACTTGCCATGGGACGCGAGGTGGCGATTACAAATTTGCTTCTTCGTCGGCGCTTCGCCAGCAGGACCGTCCTTGCTGGCAGATCGAACCATGGACGTAGTGATTGTCAGGCCCAGCCTTGCTCATGGTCTTGAGGCACCAGTAAGTGGCCGTAGAACCTAGCAGTTCTGCATGCTCTTCGTGAAATTCGCCGAAGGCGGCATAGGAGGATTTGCTGCGAAGTGAGGCGCAACGGAGCTGCACGAGGGAAGTCGTCATATCGGGTCTCCTTAGCCGATGGCACTTGGATCAGGCTGCATCTGCCCCGCTGCGAGCAACACAGTGCGGTAGATCGCCGTCTGGAAGAGTTGCGTCTTGAATCCGTTCTGCGAGAGCGGCGTGGCGTCCTTCATCGCGGCACTGGCCGCCGCACGAGCGGTCGCTTCATCGATCGTCTTGCCCGTCAGGACGGCCTCGGCAGCTGTGGAACGGATAGGCGTCGGCGCGGCGACGCCAAGGACGATCCACGCCTTGCGGCAGTGCGTCCCGTCCATCACCAGAACAACTCCGGCGTCCGCAAGGGGCCAGTCGAAGCTCTCCTTCTCGCCATATTTCTGGTAGGCCGAACGTGTCCCTGGTTCTGGCACAGGCACGAAGACGCCGGTGATCAGTTCGCCCGGCTGCACGACCGTCTCGTTAATGAGGCTCTTCTCAGGTGGCACATAAAATTCGCTCATCGCAACCGTGCGCTTGCCTCGTTTCGACGTCAGCTCCACCTGCGCATTCATCGCCAGCAGCGGCACAGCGGTGGAAGATGGATGCACCATCGCGCAGGTCTCATTGTTCATAATGGCGTGATACTGGTTCTCGCCTGTATGCGCATGGCAATCATCGCTGGCGCCATTCTTCTTCTTGCAGTCAAACTCGCTCGACCGAAAGTACCAGCAGCGGGGGCGCTGCATGATATTGCCTCCAAGCGTCGCCATATTCCTTACTTGCGGCGTAGCAGCGTGTCCGGCAGCGTTCGCCAGGGCGGTGTAATTTTTCTGGATCTCCGGATGGGCCGCAATCTCGCTCAAAGTCGACAGCGGACCCAGGTGTAGGCCATCTTTTCCGGCAGTGATCCCTTGAAGACTGCTGATGTTGCGGATGTTTACGAGCTTCGGCGGCGTAACGATCCCGTCCTTCATCAGGTCGAGTAGATCGATGCCGCCCGCCTTGACGATCGCGCCATCGCTCATTTGGCCGAGAGCTTCGTCCACCGTTTTGCAATCGACGAACACAAACTTGTTCATGCCTGCACCTCCTGCACCTTGCCGAGTGCACTAAGCACGTTGGCTGGAGTCATGGGAATCTTGCGCATTCGGACTCCGGTAGCGTTGTAGAACGCGTTGCCAATGGCGGCCGCGAGCGTGATAATCCCCGCCGATTCACCAATGCCTGCAGCATCGGTTGAGCTCTGTGCGATATAGTTCTCGACCAGGACAACCTCAATCTCAGGGACCTCGCGCGCCCCCAGGATCTTGTAGTTTTCAAGATTGGCGTTCAGCATGTAACCGGCGTTGCGGTCCATAATTCGTTGCTCGAAGAGAGCGTAAGAAATACCCTGCAGAATGCCGCCGTTGATTTGGCTGATGACTCCCAATGGATTGATTGGACGTCCGCAGTCATGCGCACCGAAGACCTTCTCGATATGCACTCGCCCGGTTTCGGTATCGACAGCGAGTTCGACATAATCGACCCCCCCGTAAGTGATGCGCTCCTTCGAGTACTCCGCGACGCGTGTTGCCTGCGCAGAGATCTCATCTGTTGGCATCTTTGCCGTGACCTGTTTCAGCGTGTACGACTTCGAAGGATCGTTCTTGAACGCAACCCGTCCGCCTTTCAGAACGAGATTGTCAGCGGTCGTGCCCAGTTGTGGAGCGACTGCGGCGAAGAGCTTTTGCTTCACCTGGTAGGACGCGTTCCGAGCTGCAGGCGTAATCGAACCAGCTGTAACGCTACCTCCGGAGTCTGGTCCGATAGGGAAGCGCGTGTCGCCAATGCGTATGCCAACGCTGGCCGGAGGAATACCAAACTCCTCTGCCACGATCACTGCAAGCATTGTCTTTGTTCCGGTTCCGAGATCCTGCACCGCAGACAGCAGTTCGACCGACCCATCGCGTGAGACGCGTACCTCGCACGAGGAATTCATGTTCACGAAACGGTACCAGACCGATTGCGCAATGCCCATGCCGCGTTTCACTGGTCCACTATCAGAGCCGGCCGGCTTGCGATTGCGCCAATTCGTACGCTCGAGAATAATCTGCCGCTCCACCTTGCGGGCAGGATTTTCGTCGATCGTCTCGCGGAGAGTCAGTGGGTCTATGTTGAGCTTAGCCGCAAGATCGTCGATCGTCTGTTCGAAGGCGAAGCAACCCTGCGGATGGCCTGGCGCCCGGAACGCCGCGCCCGGACCGGCATTGACGAAGACGTCGTATTCCTCGGTGAGGATATTCGGGCATTTGTACATGTTGTTTGCTGGTCCAGCGGTCCCAGCCCCTGTACCAACTCCCGCCGTCCCATAGCTCGTAAGCGCGATCGCAGTAAGCGTCCCGTCACGTTTCGCACCGACCTTCAGCTTCTGGTGCGAATCCGGCCGGTTGCAGACGATGTGTTCCTGCCGACGGTCGAGCATCAGCTTCACCGGCGCATTCGCCTTCCGCGACAGGTTCGCCGCGACGACACCTTCATTGCCGGCGCCAAACTTCGCGCCAAAGCCGCCACCCATATACTCCGTGATGACGCGAATTTTGTTCTTCGGCAGCTTGAAGACATCGGCAAACTCATTGCGAACGCTCGACGTGCCTTGAGTCGAAGCGTAGACGGTTACCTCGTCCGGCTTCCAGTCCACCACAAACCCATGCGTCTCAAGCGCAGAGTGCGTCTGCACCTGGGTGAAGTACTCGCCTTCAACAATCACGTCCGCTTCCGCAAATCCCTTTTCGACGTCGCCGTTCTTCTTCTGCTGTGGTCCATGAACGTTGCCCGTCTGTGGAACACCCTTCGGCCCACCCCCGCCGCCTGCGCTGCCTGCAGCGTCAGCCGGCCCCGGAAACACCATCGGAGCATCCTCAGCGCGTGCATCAGAGCGATCGACGACGAAGGCCAGCGTGTCGTACTTGACCTTCACCAGCTGTGCCGCATCGTTAGCAATCTGCTGTGAAATCGCGGCGACCCCGGCAATCGGCTGCCCGTAGTAGCGTATGACGGGATAGCGTGAAGGCGCCTCCATCTTTGGATCGCGAAGCTCCGCGACCCCGTAGACATGCTCAATCACATGAACCGCGCGCACCCCGGGCAGTTTCTCGGCTTCGCTTGTGTCGATCGAGACGATGCGGCCATGAGGAATCGTCGCATCAATCATCCGCGCGTAAAGCATGCCCGGAAGATTGATGTCCGCGGTGTACTTGCCTTTTCCCATCGCCTTCGCCGGCCCGTCATATCGTTCCGTAGGCTTACCGATGTAGGTGAGCTCCGAATTCGCGGGCAGCGGAGGTGGTTCGTCCCGCCCGACCTGCCGCTCTTTACTCTGGAGCCCATTTTGAGGAATGCCCCACACAAACGTCTCCGTGCGGTTGGGAGCGGCTGGCTTTGTTGCATCCGATTGAGGTGCCATCTTATGCCTCCCTTTCCGTGACAAGAGCCACCAAACCTGCGGTCTGTCTGCGTTGTTGCGCAACATCAAGGGTTGCTGCAAAAACCTTTGGGTAGGTTCCGCAACGGCAGAGATTGCCGCTGACGGCGTGTTTCACGTCAGCCAACTTCGGGTTCGGATTGCGATCCAGTAAAGCCGCACAGCTCATTACCATGCCCGGTGTGCAGAAACCGCATTGCATCGCGTCGTGTTTGACGAACGCGGCTTGTACCTGGTGCATCGTGTCGCCGTGCGATAGGCCCTCGATTGTCGTAATCTGCCGTCCGACCACATCGATTGCTAGAGTCATGCACGCCAGCGCCGGCGTCTTGTCGATCCACACGGTACACGCGGAACACGACCCCCGGTCGCAGACGACTTTGGTCCCGGTCAGACCGAGGTTATCGCGAAGCGTCTCCGCCAGCGTATAGCGTGGCTCGATGGCGACCGAATACTCATGTCCATTGATGTGCAGCTTTACAGGAACAGAGCCCGGCCCGACGGCCCGGTCGCTATGCAAGGCGTCCTTCGTCTCGCGGGCTAATGCGTTTGCGGATTCAATGACGGTTGTAGCTGCTGTAACCCCAGCGCCCTTCAGAAATCCGCGGCGGGAAAACGTAGTCTTGGGACTATCTGCCATAGGAGCGGCCTTTCGGATGTTTGCCCAGAAACCTTGGTCAACGGCTGCGAGATCTCAGCCGAACTCATATCGACACTTTACATCCACGCGCAAGCATCGCGCTACTCATCCGCAATCGCGCGGAATGATTTGGATCGATTGGAATAAAGCCGTCTGCAAAGAACTTGCGCAATTCCACGAAATCGAGGATAATATTTCACGAAAGCGAGGTATCTAATGTCTGCTGCCCTTGTACTTCCCAGGATCGCGGGCTATGACTTCGAAGTCGGCGCCGATCTGGGCAACCCAGCCGAAAGGGCACAACTCTCCTCCGCGGCGATCCGGGCCTTCCTAAACATTGCGCGTAAATGGAAGTTAAATGAAGAACAATCGCGCGCCCTGCTTGGCGGCCTTGCGTCTTCTACCTACCATGCGTGGAGATTGAACCCCAAGAGGTCTCTTGACCAGGACACACTGACGAGAATCTCGCTTCTGATCGGCATCTATAAGGCACTCAACATATATTTCGGAAAGCCTTGGGCCGATCGCTGGATAACTCTTGAAAATCGCGGGCCTCTCTTCGCAGGAAGGACTCCCGTCGCCTTTATGATGCAGCGTGGTCAGCCAGGAATGGTCGAGGTGCGACGCATGCTCGATACCTGGCGGGGTGGTCGTTGACTCCTCCGATACAGCGAGTCGATCGGACGGGGATGCACCGCCTGATCCCATCGCAATACAGTGAATCCGGCACAGTGCTGGAAGAGATCGCCGACGATCCCAAGATGTTGGCTCAGCTTGTTCTGCTTGACGGTGCAACCAATGACCGCATCCAGGGCGAGCAGAGCGGGCTTAGCGGAATCAGTACCTATGAACTGGTGTACGGCATTCAGAATGATTACATCATTCGCGCCGCATTTCTCCACACCAGCACCGCCGGCGGCCGATTCAACGATGGAACCCGCGGGGCCTGGTACGCCGCGGACAAAATCGAAACCTCACTCGACGAAGTGACTTATCACAGGGCGCGGCGGCTGGCCGACATCGTAGTTCCGGATCTTCCCGACGAGGTGCCCGACGCCGACACATCAACCTACGACGACTGGCTGGCAAACTTTCACGCCGATTTTCATGCTTTGGAACCGGCCACGCAATACGCCGGTTGTCTTCTTGCCGAGCCGGTGCCGCAGTGTTACGCAGAGCCGCAACTTCTCGCAAAAGACCTCGTCCGAATGCAATCGAACGGCATTGTTTATCCCAGTGTTCGCCGGAAAAATGCGACGTGTCTTGTATGCTTTCGCCCGGCCCTGGTCTATCAGCCTCGGCGGGGCAAGCGACTCGAAATTCGTCTCAAGTGGGACCGAACCCGCTACAAGAGGACCATCCGAGTCGTAGAAGCATAACCACGCGCCACGTTATTGGTGTCCGAGCGAATGTCTCCGCGACCACCCAATGAACCCGTGCGCGGTAGAGTCTATTTTTGCTATTTGGAAGGGCTCTCAACCACCTGCCAGGTCGTCGCAATCAAGTCGTCCCAATCAAACGCCGTAGGCTCTTCGATCACCTCAGATGAGTTGGTCCGAGTCTGTCGAACGAAGAGTATATCTCTCCCGTTCTCGTTCTTCACAAAGTAGGAAGTGCCCCTCATATTGGAGCCGGGACGTTCAATACTGTGGCCTGCTTTGAGTGAATTCAAGGCGCCGCTTATGTCGAGCATTTCAGTCTCCCTAGGGACTAGTTTGCCAAATGATTGCTGATTGATTCCCTGAACATAGCATGTTTCAGGCTCCGCATCTTTGGATCGTCAGACTATCTGTCGCTTGTACCGCATCAACCTATTCCACTGAAACCGTAAGCTTTCCCTTGGCCCATGTTGCCTTGATCGGCCCGTCGAACTTCGCCTTCTCCAGAGCCACCGCCGAATTCAAGGGCACGGTCGCCGAGGCGATCTCTCCGTGCACAGACGAGACCACAATCTGGCACCGGGTAGCACTGGATCCTGCTACTCCCGGGATCGTAAACGTCTCTTCCTTCCCGGCAGCGATAAAACCCGCAACAGTATTGACCACGCGCACCGGCTCCCGTTCCTGGTCGATCGTGTACGTTCCCTTCAACACCAACTCGCCATGACCATTCGCTGGACATTTCCCCACCCAGTTTCGGTCTTGCCCCGTAATCGTTCCGCTCGCGATTACTGTCTGCCCGGCGATCGTTGCAAATTGAGACTGCCCCTTCGCGTGCTCGGTATTCCGCCACTCCGCTTGCGCCGTAACGTCCCGGGCTCCATTGGGAACGGTATAGGTGACAGCAGGATGCGCCGAATCTCCGCAACTGAAGCTCACCTGCCCCCCGCCCACCTGAAACGGCACGACCGTCGGCGTCAAAGTCTTTTTGTTCGAAGTGATATTGATCGTGATCGACAACGGACGCTGAGCCGCCTCCGCCACGGTCCCTGTCTTTGCCGTGTTGATGTAGCGCATGACGTTCAGCGCAATGGCCACCAGCGAAATCACCACGATCGACAGCGCCACAACATACGGCCAAACCTTGCCTTCCTCGCTCCCCCCCGTCTTGCGCGGGACCCACTTGGTTGCAATCAATCCAAGCACAAGCACAATCAGGGCCAGTAACGAAAACGGATCCGTCACCGCTTTGATAATCGGGCTGACATCGTTGGGAAGGGGCCCGTCCAGCAGGTAGAAGGCAAAAGTCAGCTGCATCGCACTCTCTCCCTCTTAGAATCGGAGACGCAAACGATGGCACTTGAGAGCAACGACGGCCTTGGGGTACCGGCCTTGGCCGAAAATCTCTTGCTGCTCGATGTAGCAGGAAAGAATAGCACAGCCATCTTCACAGAACCTTCCTCGATGGCCACCGAAAAGGTAGCCAAATCAAGACCTCACAAAGAAAAATATGCGAAAACCTCAGGAAAATCGCATGTCAAGCCCCTGCTTCATTCAACTCGTTTACAATCAATAATATAAGCGTGGCGTATTAGTTAGCTCCAATCTGCTATCCTTAAAACAGATAGAAAAGTCAAACAGTTACGAAGCCCCCTGGTAGCGCGAGCAAATGTCTCTTAAATCGGTTTAAAGGGAGCCTAACTCCTTTTGTTGCACTATTTTGGAAGCAACTCATTTATTATGAATATTTTGCAGACAGTGACCAGCCGCAAACTATTGAACAAAGGGCACTTGTACGCGGCATACGGGAGGGGGAGGGGGTACCCCCTGCCTGACATCGAAAGCGACGCGTAACCTCTCTGTAGCTTTTCCCCAATCCGTTCAGCAGCAAACAAGCAAATGCGATTTACCGCTCCGCAAGAAAAGCATCGGATCGCAGACAACGCAATCGGGCCGGTGTCTCCAAAATGCAGAATCAGTTCGGAAAAATCACAGCCCACCTTGCGTTGCGTAACTGGCGCAGCCTGATCTTGGGTGCGCTTTACCTGGGCCTTTCAGCCAGCCTCTTTTCACAGGAGGCGTCCGATCCGGCAAGCAGTTACGCCAAGCTGCCCGACTCCCCCGGTTGGGAGGCAGCATCCGGTCAGGCGTCAACCTCCTCGTCCACCGCCACTGTAAGCGGAACTGTCCTCGACATTAATGGGGGCCTCGTGCCTACCGCTAAAGTCACTCTTCAAAACCAGAGCGGCCAACCGCTGCGCGTCGAGACGGCAGACAGCATGGGTTTCTTCGCCTTCAAAAACCTGCCAGCCGGGACATATAAGATCAGGATCACCGCCCAGGACCTCCAACCATTCGAATCCTACGAGTTCACCCTCCACGCCGGGGAGGTCCACTTACTGCCGCTGATAGCCCTTCCCATAGCGACAAACACCGTCGATGTCACGGTTACGGCAACCGAGGAGCAGATCGCGGAAGAACAGGTCAACGCCCAGCTCCAGCAGCGCGTCATCGGAATTTTCCCCAACTTCTATACCAGTTTCGTCTGGAACGCCGCGCCGCTGAAGCCGAAACAAAAGTTCAAGCTTGCCTTTCGCTCGGCCACTGATCCCGTCACCTTCTTCACTACAGGATTTCTAGCGGGCGTGCAGCAAGCGCGAGATACCTATCCCGACTACGGCCAGGGCGCCGAAGGCTACGGCAAGCGCTACGGCGCCGACTACGGCGACATCTTCATCGGTCGCATGCTTGGCGCAGCCGTCTTCCCAACCCTCTTCCATCAGGACCCACGCTACTTCTACCAAGGCACCGGAAGCATAGGGTCGCGAACCTGGCACGCTCTCTCGTCAGCAATCATCTGCCGCGGCGACAACGGCCACCTCCAGTTCAACTTCTCCCATATCCTTGGCAACTTTGCGGCCGGCGGTATCTCCAACTTGTATCGTCCCGACGCCGACCGTGGCGCCGTTCTCGCCATCAACAACGCCCTGCTGCACACCGCAGCCAACGCCGCCGGCAACCTCGCCCGCGAGTTTGCCCTCAAGAACATCACCACTAAGATTCCCGCCTACGCCAAAGGTAAAGTGGCGCCTGCTAAAACGCCTCCGAAGGAACCCGCCAAGCAATAATTTTCATCCGCGACTTGTTTCATCTCGAGTGCACCGAAGCGGCCTATACCCAACCACCATCGATAACGAAATTTTGATTGGTAATGGCCGAGCTATCGTCCGAGGCCAGGAAAAGGACTAAACTTGCGACCTCGTGAGGCTGGATCAATCTTTTCAACGCTTGTCTGGCCACGATCTCGGCCTTGTACTCTTCCGTAAACCACAGCTCTTCCTGTCGCTTCGTTTGAATCGCGCCTGGCATGACGCAGTTGACTCTTATATTGTGAGCACCCAACTCATGAGCAAGCGTCCGAGTCAGTCCAACAATCGCAGCCTTTGCAGTGACATACACAGGCAAACCGGTTGACGGAATGACCCAACTAATCGAACTCATATTGATGATCGAGCCTCTGCCAGCCTTCTTCATGGATGGGATAACCCCCTGCGCCATAAAAAACTGATGTTTAAGGTTAACGGCCATCACTTGGTCCCAATACTCAGAAGTCACTTTTTCAATCGAGTGTCTAGTGTCGTTCCCGGCATTATTGACCAGCACATCGACTGTATCGAACTGCTCAAGAATGCCTTCGATAGATGCTTTGATCGCCGCGGCCTCGGTCAGGTCGCAGTGGACGTAGATCGGCGGAGTAACTCCGGCTCCTTCAAGTTTGCGGACGAGTTGGTTTGCGGCGGAATCGTGGACGTCCAAAAACACGACCCGCGCCTCCTGCAAAGCGAATGCTTCGACGATGGCCTCACCAATACCACTCGCTCCGCCCGTCACGACAACGACGCGATCGCGAAGACTCGGGTAGGAAGCCATCCGTTTGATATTCAACTTTGCATGTCCTCAGTTTTATCGTCCTCTCCCGCGGGCCGTCATGAAAGAAGCTAATACGTCGCGCGCCCACCACTCAAATCGAACACGGCTGCGGTCGTAAAGGAGTTTTCCTCGGAGACAAGCCAAGCAACCATGGAGCTTACTTCATCGACTTTCAGAAATCGCCCACGTGGAATCTTCGAAAGCATGAAATCAATATGTTCCTGGGTCACCTGATCGAAGATACGTGTTTTGGCGGCGGCGGGTGTAATGCAGTTCACCGCTATATTGTTGAGGGCCGTCTCCTTGCCCAGCGATTTAGTGAAGGCGATGACTCCGGCCTTTGAGGCGCTGTAGCCTGAAGCGGTTGCGTTTCCTTCTTTGCCTGCTATAGACGAGATGTTGACGATACGGCCATAGTTCTGGCGCAGCATGTGCGGAACGATCGCACGGCAGCATAGAAAGACTCCGGTGAGGTTGATGTCAATCACTTGCCTCCAGGCATCCAGCGGATATTCCCAGGACTTGAAATTTGGGCCGGCGATGCCCGCGCTGGCAACCAGAATCTCGATCTTGGCGTGTTTGCGGAGGGTGCTTTCCGTCGCAACCGCTACGCTCTCAGCATTGGAGACGTCGACGGTTTCTACGGACACGGTGCCCAGCCCTTGCAACTGATCCAATGCGAGTGAGAGGACCTCTGGATCCCTGTCCCAAAGAGAGACCGAAGCTCCGGAAGCGAGCAGGCGAGTGGCGACAGAGAAGCCGATGCCTTGTGCTCCTCCGGTAATAACGGCGTGACGATGATTGAGATCGATCTGATTCACTTGTTCCTCGACCGGTGCTAGTACTTTATCTCTATTTCGATTTTTTCAATATGCAAAAGGGTGGGCTATCGTGATGTTGTAGTCGTGAATTATGTTGAGGTATTGGGTGTTAGCAAACTACGTTTTGGATCAACAATGAGCCAGGCAAACGCCCCTAAAACAGCCAATAATGCTGCGACATAGAACGACATTTGCCATCCAAAGTGAGCGGCAATCAATGGTGTCAGGGAGGCCGTGCAAGCTCCGCCAATCTGGGCCCCCATATTCATAATGCCAGAGGTTAGTCCCGCGTACTCTCCCCCGAAATTCGCACTTACTGCCCAGAAACAACTTGCGGAAACGTACAAGATGCCAGCACCAAATGCCAGGACTACGCCTGCGGTCTGAGCATGTTCTGCTCTGGAGCCCAACACCAGGAGAATTGCGGTAATTGCCATCATGAAGGATGGAAGCAAACAACGACCAAGACGCAAGTTGAATTGATTCGCCATCCAATCGCTGGCAACACCGCCAGACAAACAGCCAATTGTCATCCCCACAAACGGCAGCATCGAATAAAGTGCGCTCGTTCGAAGATTAAGTCCCCTCACCTGGGCCAGATAGATATAGAACCACCCGAAGAAGACCCACGCCACGTATCCAAAACAGAAGTAGCTCAGAGTAAGCGCAAGCACCTCTTTACTGCCGAAGATCCTTGCCCAAGGAACAGTACGTTTCTTAGTGACAGAATGGCTGTTGATTGGGACCGTATCTCTTATGGGCTCTCGTTCCTGACGAATCAGGGCAAGTTCGGACTCTCGAACGAAAGGATGTTCGTCTGGTGTGTCTCGGGCCATAACGTACCACACTGTCCCCGCGATTACACCTGCCGCGGCGCTAAACCAGAAGGAAGCGCGCCATCCATAGTGCACGATAATGGCGGTGACAAGTGGAGGGGTTAGTCCGGATCCGACACCGACTCCGCCAAAGATAATGCCGTTTGCCTTGCCGCGTTCTCGCATCGGAAACCAGCGTTCTACAAATTGGCTTGTTGCCGGATACATTGTCGCTTCACCCGAACCCAATGCAAAGCGGACCAGCACTAAAACAAGGATGGATCCGCTCATTTTCGGCGGGACCAGAGCCGTGAGTACGGTGAAAAGTCCCCACCAAAGGACGGCGAGGGTCAATACGAGGCGTGTTCCAAATCGATGAACGAGAAGTCCTGCTGGAACTTGAAATGCAGCGTACCCGATCAAAAAAGCGCTGAAGACCCAACCTAAATGCGTATTGTCGATCGCAAATTCTTTGCCTATCTGGATGCCCGCAATCGATATATTCGTCCGATCGAGGTACGCGACTGCGCTCAGAACAAATAGCCAAATCACCAACAAGTAACGCATAGGTAATGCTGGTGACGCTTGTCTCGGAAGTGTACTCATGTCGTTTTTGATACCTCTGGCTACATGATGTCCGTGCCTGGTGCAGCCAGAGCAATGACCTTATCAAAATTGCTCCGAGTGAGAGAGTGCTTTGCCGGCTTCAATCGCGAATCGCAATGGAAGCCGGCTGCCCTCGTCCGTAATTCGCTTTCTTCCAATTCAAAGAACGAAGTCCATCTTGGCAAGTGGTGCGTCCTGATCTACCAGTTGGTAATGGAGCCGTCAGGTCGGAAGTACGTTTGAGCGCGGGCAGTGACCGGTTCTGTAATCTCGGCGACCTGTTTCAGTTGTTTGAAGTCGAGCTCAACCCCAATGCCCGGCCGATCGTTTGGGTAGAGCTTTCCGTTCTTGAAGTCAAGGCATACGGGTAAGTGCGGCAGGGTGCGTCCCTGATAGTTATATTCCATCAGCACTGGACCCGAGTAGGTGCCAAGGCAGTTCACAAGAGCTGCAGTGGCGATGGGGCCTGTGAAGTGCGGCACAATTCCTATGAAGTGCGTTTCGCATATTGCGGCAATTTTCATCATCTCGGTAATGCCGCCTACATTAGGCAGCGTTGCACGAACGAAGTCGATATCGTGGCGTTCGACGAGTGGATTGAAGTCCCACCTGTTGCCCCACTCTTCGCCGGCAGCCAAGGGTACATTCACTTTTGACCGCAAGATCGGCAAATCCTGCAGAAATGCTTCTGTACGAACAGGATCTTCTACGAAGAACGGAGCCAGGCTCTCGATTTCGTTACAACCCCGGATTGCATCCGGCAAGTCGAAGCGCTGGTGAAAGTCGATGACCCAATCGCCGTCTTTGCCGACTCCCTCCCTCGCCGCAGCGCACTCTTCGGTCAGGTGGTTGATTCGCTCTCTCGTGTTGAAGACGCTGTTATCGCGCGGGAGATCCATGGCGCCGAAGCGAAAGGCTCTATAGCCGGCTTCCATAGTCGCGCGCGCGCGCTCTTTGATGGGCATGCCTTGTGTAATGCCCGGAATGATGCCCGCAGTGTTGTAGCACTCGCAATAGTTGCGAACCATCCCACCAAGTACTTCATGTATAGGCTGCTTTTGCACTTTACCTTTGATGTCCCACAATGCCAGATCCAGCGCGCCGATGGCATCGGTCCTTTCACGGCCGGCAGGATAGAAGAATGCGCGGTTCATGTCTTGCCACAACTGTTCGATATGTTGCGGGTCTCGGCCGATCAATCTTCCCGCGGACTGTTCGAGCAGGTCCTTCGACCCGCCCTCGCCAATGCCCATGATTCCGGCGTCCGTCTCAATGGTGACCACCATGTCGCTCTGATTGAACAGCGGGTTGGGATTTGGCGGCGTGTACGCTCTTACCCGCGTGATCTTCATTTTTGGAAGACTGGCAAATGCGGGAAGCCCACCAGCTGCGGCTGCGACCATGGTTGCTGACAAGGATTTGAGAAATGACCTGCGTTTCATGGATTGGAACTCCTGTGAAGCGTTTTTTATTCTGATCAACTGGTTTTGCGCACGGTGAAACTCAGTCACTCTGCGACAACGACTGCGATTGCGATACCGTCATGTCCTTTCCTCCCCACCGTTTGAATCACTGTGGCTCGCACGCGCGATTCGTCTGCGAGAAGCTGATTGAAGCGGCGAATACCCTGGACGCGTGGGTCATTGTTTGTCGAATCGAGGACCTCTCCATCCCGAATCACATTGTCGGCAACAATCAAACTGCCTCGACGAGAGAGTTTGAGCGCCCAGGCGAAATACTCCGAGTAGTTGTCTTTATTAGCGTCGATAAAGATAAGGTCGAATGGGCCGCGATCTTCGGCAACGAGCTGTGGTAGTGTGTCGAGCGCTGACCCCACTCGAACTTCAACTACACCTGTAAGATCGGCGCGAACAATATTGATACGGGCGATCTCTGCGTGTTTTGCACTCGCCTCTAAAGTGATTAGGGTCCCCCCGGAGGCCATTCCGCGTGCAAGCCAAATGGTGCTGTAACCACCCAGGGTCCCAATTTCGAGAATTTTTCTCGCTCCGCAGATCTGCGCCAGCAGCATCAACAGCTTGCCTTCGTTGGGCGCAACGCTGATGGAGGGCAGTCCCGCAGCTTCGCTTGTGCCGAGCGCCTCCTGCATCACAGGGTCAAACGGAACAAATAGATTGGAGATGTAGTCGTCGACTGATGTCCACAGCTCTTGGGTCATAGTTACTCGCGTCTACCGTGTTTGAAGTGGTTGGGCGTCAGTCGTGCTTAAGGCCTTCTCCACAACGGGAGGACGCAACCCCGCTTTAGCCAGGACCAGATAAACGATGAAGCCTACTACGAACGAGTAGAGCCCGGACGGGTTGTCAGCTTTAACCCACGCTGCAGGTATTCCCGGAAGGTGTTCTGGGATTCCGACGAGAAAGCCCACGAGCCATGCAATGCAACCTGCCCAGTTGATTCCGAGCCGTGGCCCGGACCATCGTCTCCCGGAGCTGATGTAATCGGCCGCCATAGCACCGCAAATCGGGCCAAAGGACGCGGCCACGAGACTGAAGAATCCCACGAGGTTATTGGCAACCCCCGTGACGGCGAGGAGAACGCTTACAGTGAGAGCAGCGAATGTAGAAACCGTACGAGGAATTTTCGGCAGCATCGTGCTGAAGCTGTTGGATGCGATGAACGATGAAAAGCAGGTTGGCACCATAGAAGCAATGGCGAAGAGGAAGAACATTACGGGAGCCAAAGCACCTACGCGTGAGATCGCGGCGGTGTAGTCGTAGCTTTGGGGACCAGCGCCGCGACCCAAATAACCGGCCACCGAAAGAATAGGCAGGCCGCCAGCGATCAAGGCGCCGCCAACGATGCCAAAAATGCCGCCGAGGAGAACATCTTTCTTATTGCCGTTGTTCATTCCGAAGTCTGCGCCTGCTGCCCCTGCTGTAGCAAAGTATCCAATCACAATGGTGAGTACATTGAGAAAACCAATTGTTCCTTCGTGATGCGCTGGCTGATAGTTCGCAATGCCGTCCCTGTTCGCGTAAAAGACGATGAGGATCATGATCAGCGGAACCCAGTTCATGAACTTGGCGACGCGACCGACGTAGTGGATGCCTTTGATCGCCACCCAGCCAAGGCTGTAAATCCACACGATGACGATGATGCTGGACAGAGTTCTAGATGTTTGATTCAGTCCCTTCATGATGAAGTCGGCGGAGACCGCGCCGACTACCGCCACCCAACCAATCTGGAGCGCGCCCATCATTAATCCAGGAATCAGGTATCCACCGGTCGTTCCAAAGGTGGAAGTTCCCACCACATACAAGGGGTGGCCAGTTTGCATCCCCAGCGTCGCTGGCACGTAATAGTAGAGTCCAAAGCAAAGCAGGCCAGCTACCAGAAGGCCCCACAGGCAAACGCTGATGTCTGCGTACCCGATGGTTGGTTCTGCAATTTTTAGATAGAAGCCGACCCAGAGAAATATCCCGGCGTAGGTAGGAAATGTGCTTTTATACCAAGGCACGCGGTTGCTCAGTGGCACTGGAACAGAACGGCTTACGTACTGCGGAACGACGCGCTCCATAACACTCCTTGCACTTGGCTCTTACACCGTGCTGTAGCCCTGGACAGAGAACTCCGCGCACTGATCGGAGATTGCCGGCCAAACTTCCTGGTGCAGGTCAGTTGCGACCCATTTCTGTTGCGATGCCTGGCGGTCGAAAGCGAGACTCAGCCGGTAGTTCGTATCATCGTCGTTTGAGCGGAGCAATTGCGCCGCACTGAAACCTTCCTGCACGGAGATCACAGGGCGAAATTTTTCGAGAAAGGTTTTCTCCAAGGTCTGCTGCAGACCTGGCTTTACCTTGAGTTCAATGTGCAGCACGAACATGATCACCTCACCATTTCAGATTGAATACGTCGACGGCCGTCGTGCCCATTACTTTGTTGTAGACATCCGGCTCCAGATCGAGAGCACGGTACTTCGCAAACTCGACCGGAACGTTGCTGGGAAGATCGGCACCCATCATCACTCTATTCGACCCGATGGTCGAGATCATCCATCGAATGTCTTCCCCGAGGCACCATGAAGTCTCAAGGTAGAGATTGTTGCAGATGGAGGCAGCTACCTGAGCTTCAGCAGAGACGATTCCGCCGCCGGCATGCGCCAGAACGATTTTCAGATCCGGATATTTATTCGCCGCTGGAATACAAAGCGCCGGCAGGGAGAAGGGAATACCTGCCCCTGTGTGGACCATCGCTGGAATCCCCAACTCGAATGCGGTCGCAAACACCAAGTCGCCGTCTTCCGTTAGCGGGTTAACACCATGTCCGATCGTGTGCAGTTTCACTCCGACAAACTTCAATTCCTTCACACAACGTTCGACTTCACGCTGGTACTTATCTCGCGTAGTGTGCGGACTCAAGCTGGCCAGGCCAAAGAAGCGGCCTGGGTGCTTTGCACACAATTCCGCGATCTCATCGTGCCTCTTCTTGAAATCCTTTGCTCCCGGATACGGCTGCACGATCGTTGCGTCGACTCCACACTCGTCCATTCTCCGAATCATCTCTTCTTCGGTGCTGTATAAGCCGAAGACGCAACATTCTCCCAGGTGAGCGTGAGCATCAATTACTTTAGGCATTCCGTATCTCCTTGAATTTCGTTCGTGATCTCTCTGTAGCGACGAAGGTATGTTTCTACCGTGAAGGCCGAGGAACTCCCGTCATACCGAGAGGCGAAGTCATAAAGGCTTCCTTCGCCGCCATGTTGCGGGCAATTCCGATGACCATGAATTCTAGCGGAGCACTGCCCGAATTAGTGAACGATTTTGTCTCATTCAGTCCAACCGGGATCGCATCCCCGCCATGGATCTCCGCTGTCTCCGATCCGAGTTTGACTGTGCCGTCTCCACCGAGGACATAGTAAACCGCGCTCATATCCGGCTCAGTAGTTGGACCAACCGAACTCTCGGGAGGAAGAAGAAGATGGTCGACATACGCCCACGGAGAGAAAAAGACGGACGGATCGAGAGCACGCCGATACTGAACGGTACCCGTACCGCCATTCAGATGCTCCACAGGTTTGAGGAGGGACCGATCAAGATGCATGGTAATAAACGTCGGCACCGTATCCAGCGAGGCGCCTACGCGGGAATCGTCGAGATTGGAGGCATCGTAAAAGTCATGCGTCAATCCAATGTTGATATTCATCCACTGAACGGTCTTGTTGGAAGAGTTGTAAATCGCGTGCGAGTGGCCTAAACGCGTTGGAGCGCCGGCGGGGCCTTTCAGCAGGGAAGTGCGTCCGTCAATTGTGAACTGTGCTTCGCCGTCGAAGATGACGAACATCTCTTCACAGTGATTGTGGAAATGCGCTCCAATGCCGCCTCCCGGCGGAATGATGCCTCGGTGGAGGAAGAACAGATTTGTACCGAGGTTGAACTTTGCAACATCCGGACTCCGCGTATCGTACAGCGGCATGTAGTCCATCGGACCCGCACCATTGTGTACCGAAGCTATATGGCGATATTTTGCTGGATCAGTGTGGGCGATCCGTTGTGCTAGGGGCACTGACGAGGACGACGCGCTCTGTTGCGCATGGGCTGCTACAGGACAGAGCAGCGGAAGGGCCAGTGCCATTTGGATGAATCTGTTGACCATCTGTGTCTCCTGGTTTCTTGGCTGATAGACAGTTTTGTAGAGGTTCAATTTTCGGTCTGGAACGTCATTGTCGATTCACAGAAAACGGGCCAAGGATGCGCAGTAAGGGCCATGTTCCCAACTGCGGCCGGACTTGCATCAATGCGCTCTTGTCGCCTCGCCCAACTCTGTATCCAGGGCATTCTTTTGGGCGGAAACTCCAACAATCATCAGCTCCAGATCTCCAGTGCCGCTATTTACCAAAGAGTGGGCTTCGTTAAAGCGAACTGGTACGGCGTCACCTTTATGAATTGGGGCTGTTTCGCCGTTGACTTGAACCTGACCATCTCCATTGAGCACGTAGTAGATCTCTTCGACGCCTTTGTGGCGATGCAGTCCGTCCGATGCACCGGCAGGAATCAAAAGGTGGTCGACATACGCCCAGTTGGTCAGAAAAACATCTGAATCCAATGCGCGCCGATATCGTACTGTTCCCTGGCCCCCGTGGTAGCTCTGCTCTGGGGTTAGCAATGCCTTGTCCAGATTCATTGTCATGAAAACTGGTACGGCATCTTTAGGCGCTCCGACGCGCGCATCGGCCAAATTAAAGGCGTCGTAATGGCCCTTGATAGACGCGATATTGATGTTCATGAACTCAACAGGCTTGTCCGACGGATTGTAGATGGCGTGCGAGTGGCCCATCCGAACCGGTGCCCCGACCGTTCCATGGAGAACCGAAGTGCGGCCATCGACGGTGAACTCCGCCTGGCCGTCGAAGACGATGAACATCTCTTCAGTCGAGTTATGGAAATGATGTCCCACACCTCCGCCGGGCATGATCTGACACCGGTGCATGAAATTCAGATTGATGTCCATCGCCGTGGGAGGTACCAGCAACATACAAGCCATGTCACCGGCGCTTTCATGAGAGCGGCTGTGTTTGTATTTGCTGGGGTCGGTGTGGCCGATTCGGGCCGCGAGCTGAGTCTGGGCGTAGGAAGTGGAGGCCAGAAAAGCTGAAAAAACAACCAAGGTTTGAAGCTGATAGTTGCGTCGCATTGTGTCCCGGTACTCTTTTTGAGAAGTTCGCGACATCAATGTTCGCGACAGCGGGAATTATATGCAGCGAATGAGGAGCGTCAAGCAAAAAGTGCAACAGAACTTCATAAAGTGAAATTTGATCCAATAAAGTGATTCAGCGGATCGCGATACAGTGGGAGCCGCTCGCCGGCATCTTTGGCGAACTGCACAGGGGCTGACGGCCCCCGTAGTGATTTAAACCGCACCTGGATTGAGGCACCGTACTGGCCTTAGATGAAAGAAGAGATCATTCGCGATCACGTCCCGACCTACGGGATGAGTTTCGGCTAAGCGCTCTCAAAATCGACTGCGAGCTGATCCGCCGTGGTGCGAAGAGCGGCAATAATCTCTTTTTCCTGTTGCGCATCGCGAAGGCGCGTCTTTGGCATCGACAGACTGATCGCCGCAGAAACCTGACCGCCTGCTCCGAAGATCGGCACAGAGAAACAGATTCCGCCAGGAGCGCATTCTTCGCGATCGATCGCAAATTTTTGAAGTCGTATGTTCTCGTACTCCCGGCTCAAATCTTTCTGGTCAGTAATAGTCTGATCGGTGAATCGATAGATTTTGAAGCTCCGTAGCAACCGTTCCCGTGGCACAGGCGGCTGAAAAGCAGTAATCACCTTTCCCAGAGAACTGGCATTAGGCGGCAAAATGTGACCGACCACATTGCTCATTCGAATATCATGCGGGCTTTCGAGCACAGCGACTACTTCCACCCGGTTTTCAAACAGCGCCGCCAGGCTTACCGTCTCAGCCCGCTCTAGGTTCAACGCCTGCATATGCGGCAAGGAGACACGAACTAACTTGCCGAGCCATTGTGTTGGCGTTACGGCGTGAATTCCTGGCGCGAGCTTATATTGCCCACGGCCGTCGAGCGCGACATATCCAGTTGTTTCCAGCGTCCGCAACAGGCGGAACGCCGATGTCTTGGAAAGTTGAAGACGCTGCGCAATCTCGTTCATCGATAGAGCGTTTGTCTCAGTCTGAAGAAATTCCAGGACCTCCAGAGCTTTACTCACTGCGCGGGAGAAGTACTTGTCCCGAGGCTCTTCGACGCTCTTGGCTCTTAAGTTACGTGGGCTCTTGGCTTTAAGCATAGAAAGTTGACCTGAAAAGCGTACGACCAGTCCATAGTAGCCGATATCGATCGCATTTGCTCAGGATACCTTTTTGAGTCATAAATTGGTCCGCCCATCACAAATATGAAACTTGGTTCAATAATGTATTGCTTTTTTTCTATTTCGCACTATAGAGTGATCGGCGCACCAAATTCAAGGGGTTCTGGCTCTGGCTGGGATGAGGAGAACTGAATTGCGAAAGACATTTGGTTTGATAGCAGTGATTCTGTTGCTAAGCCTGCGGGGCTTCGGCCAAGCCACGACTGCAGAGTTGTCCGGCACCGTTGAGGACGCCTCCGGCGCCGTTGTTGCAGGCGCCCAGGTAGTCGTTAACAACATCGCGACGAACATCGCGCACAGCACGGTCAGCGAAAAAAACGGTCACTATGTGGTCGGCCAGCTTCCCCCGGGCGACTACACCATCACTGTGGAGGCCAAGGGCTTCAGTAAGCTCGTGCAAACTGGCTTGAGCCTCCAGGTCAACCAGCAGGCGCAAATGGACCTGACCCTCAAGGTCGGAGCGCAAACGGAGACCGTCGAAGTCGTCAGTCAGGCCCCTCTCCTAGAATCGGAGTCTTCGTCAGTCGGCACAGTCATCGGCCAGCAGATGGTCAACCAGCTGCCCTTGAATGGCCGCAATTTTACCCAATTGGCGACGCTAAGCCCGGGAGTCACCGGCGTCGGACAGTCTGCCACGGGTACCATCGAGAGCGGAACGCGCCCGGATAATAGGCGGCCGGCGTCGGAGATCTTCTCCAACGGCAACCGTGAAGGCGATAACAACTTTTTGATCGACGGCGTGGACGACAATGAGCGGCTCACTCTATCCATCGTGGTCCGCCCCCCTGTAGCGTCGGTACGTGAGTTCAAGATCCAGACTAACCTTTACAGTGCCGACATTGGCCGCAACTCCGGCGCAGTCATTGATGTCATCACAAAGTCTGGCACGAACCAGTTGCATGGAAGCGTCTTTGAATACATTCGGAATTCTGCCGTCGACGCGCGCAGCTACTTCAACAGACCGCCATCTCCGTTCCCATCTTTCCGGCTCAACCAATTCGGCTTTTCCGTCGGCGGCCCCGTCATCATACCGAAGCTCTACAACGGCAAGAATCGGACCTTCTTCTTCGCTGACTATGAAGGCTTCCGAAATACCACCCAGTCGTTTATCCTCGGCAACGTTCCAACGTTGAAGGAGCGCACAGGAGACTTTAGCGAGGTCGAGACGACTTCGGGTGTCGCTAATATCTACGACCCACTAACCACCGTGCCGAATCCAGCAGTTCCAGGCGGATTCCTTCGCACTGCCTTTCCCAACAACTTCATCCCATTGAATCGCCGTGATCCGATCTCGGTAAAGATGATCAACGCATATCCTTTGCCGACAAGTACTGGCCGTTTTAATAACTATTCGTCCAATCTGCTTCAGAGTCAGAACGCGAACTCCTTCGACGGCCGAATGGACGAGCAACTTACGCAAAAAGATCTCATCTTTGGCAGATATTCTTACCAAAGCACCACAAACATTGCTCCAAGCACCTATCCAGTAACGACGATTCCAGGAATTTCCACCCCTGTCCATCTCAGCGACGAAGCGTCGTTTGCCGGCACGTCTGCCACGCCAACGTCACAAACCGCCTTGGGTTACACCAGAGTCTTCACTCCAACCATTGTCAACGATATCCGGTTCGGCTTTAGCCGATATAAGTTGGACTATGTTCCCGCTGACTTCGTGCCCAACGGCGGTCTGGGCAATCAGCTCGGCATTCCGAACGCGAACGTAACCCCCCGCGAACAGAACATAACGATCTTCTCGCCATCCACTTATCTCGGTGTTGGCCAGACGCGCTCTCTGCCACTCAACCGGCGTGAAAATACATTCCAGATATTCGACAACCTGGTATGGACCAAAGGATCTCACACGATCAAGCTTGGGATAGATTTTCGTCGCAGGCAGCTGACGATTTACCAGACCAACATGGGTAACGGACGGTTCAACTTCTCCCCGGCATTGACGGATTCGAGAAACCCCGCCGGCAGCGGCGGAGACAGTGCCGCCAGTTTGCTGCTTGGATACCCCACCTTGATCGGTCACGACTACACGTTCCCGTTCCCCGGAATCCGCATGAACGAGTACGGCACTTATGTAGCGGACGACTGGCGGGTGACAAGGAAGTTGACACTGAACTATGGCCTGCGTTGGGACTACTTCAGCCCGCCGAGCGAGGTACTGAACCGCTGGGCAAACTTCAATCCAGCTACCGGAAAGATGGATGTTGCCGGACGAAACGGCGTCAGCATCACTGCAGGGGTCCTGCCCTACAAACCTAACTGGGGCCCTCGCGTGGGTTTCGCCTATCAAGTGTTGCCCAATACCGTGATTCGAGGTGGATTTGGCCTCTTCTACAACGCATCGGGTAGTGAAGCGCTCAACATGCGTCTCGCCAGGAATATTCCATTCGGTCTGACGAGCAGCGTCTCGCCGGGCGACATTACTCCTGGAACGACAGTAAGCCAGGGATTTCCCGCGTTGCCTACCGTCAACTTCGCGTTGGCGGATAACCCGACAGGTTCACAGTCCTCGATCTCGCCAAACTTCCGTCCGGGTTATGCCGAACAGTTCAACTTTGGCACGGAGTATGAAATTTCGAAGATCAACACGGTCCTGAAGCTTTACACCGTCGGTAATCTCGGCCGTCGCATCTACAACACCTACAACATCAACCAGGCGATACCGGGTGCTACTGCCTTGAACACTCGGCGTCCATTGTTCGGCATCAATCCACTTGTCAGCGATGTCAACTACGCTGTTTCGAACGGACTAGGCGACTACTATGCGCTGCAGTTCGTTGCGGACAAGCGGCTCAGCCATGGTGTGAGCGCACAGATAGGCTACGCATGGGGTCACTCGATCGACAACACTCCGCTCGACTTTGGAGGCGGCCTTCCCGGGCCAACACCCCAGGACCCTCGCAACTTGAGAGCGGAGCGCAGTAACTCGAGCTTCGATCAACGTACCAGGCTTACCTTCACTTACCTGTGGCAGCTGCCATTCGGCAAAGGACAGCATTTCCTCAACAAGGGTGGTCCCACCGATTGGTTCCTCGGAGGATGGCAGACCAACGGCCTGTTGTTCACTCAGTCGGGCCTCTACTTCTCGCCGGTTCTGGGTACTTCAACCACCAATACGGGTACGGGGAGCCGTCCAAATAAGACAGGGACAGTTGCCTACCCGAAAACACTCACCAACTGGTTTAGTGCATCGGCATTTTCTTCGCCGGCGCAGTATACCTATGGCAATGCGGGTCGCAACTCTCTGATTGGCCCCGGAAGAACGAACGTCGACATGTCGATCTTCAAGTCATTCCCGGTCCACGAGCAGATGTACTTCCAGTTCCGGTTTGAGGCGTTCAACGTCTTCAACCATCCGCAGTTCGGTTACCCGAACCCCACGGTCGGCACGGCGCAAGTCGGATCGATCACCTCCGTCGTCGGCAACCCACGTAACTTGCAGGCATCGCTCCAATTCCAGTTCTAAGCATCACGGAGCCGGATCGTTCATCCCGGCTCCGTTGTTGCGATTGATCTTCTCGACACAACACTTACGTTACTTTCGCAAGGATGCGGGATGAAAATACAGAATCGTCTTTGGAAATACCTTCTAGTTGCATGTGCTTTCGGGGCCATGTTCGTCGCGAGTCCAGTCCAGGCCCGGGCGGCCAAGAGCGACCTCCAGGTCTACTTTATTGACGTCGAGGGCGGGCAAGCCACACTCTTCGTAACGCCCGCAGGGCAATCGTTACTCATCGACACCGGCTGGCCGGAAAACGCTGGCCGCGACGCAGACCGGATCGTGGCGGCGACAAAACTCGCCGGCATTAGCAAGATCGACTACGTCTTATTGACCCACTATCACAACGACCATTCGGGCGGCGTTCCGCAATTGGTCGATCGAATTCCCGTCGGAACTTTCATTGACCACGGTGCCAACATTGACACCAAACCCGGCGGAGCAACGCTCGACGTTTATAACGCCTATCAGAAGGTTCTTGCCACGGGAAAATACAAGCACATCACCGCTCGCCCCGGCGACGTTATCCCGATCGTCGGAATGAAGGTTACGGTGATCAGCAGCGATGGCAACGTCATCGACCATCCGCTTCCCGGAGGTGGTCAGGAAAACGAATTTTGCAAGATCCCGGAGACGAAACCAAACGATCGCAGCGAAAATTCGCATTCGCTCGGCATTTTGGTCAACTTTGGAAAACTGAAGATCCTTGATCTGGGAGATCTCACCTGGGAAAAAGAGATGGCGTTCATGTGCCCAAAGAACCTGCTTGGGTCAGTCGATATTCTCGTAGTCTCGCACCACGGCTTTCGGCCAAGCTCCAGCCATGCGTTGGTCGACGGCATTCATCCCAGGGTAGCGATCATGAACAACGCAGCGACAAAGGGTGGAAATGTTCCGGTCCTCGATACCGTTCGTCAGGCACCTGGGCTCGAAACTCTCTGGCAGCTGCACTACTCTGATGAAGGCGGCGCCGAACACAATACTGCGGCAGAATACATCGCCAACCCTCAAGGTACCGAGCAGGGCAACTATATTTTGTTAACCGCAACTCCGAAGGGTAGCTTCACTGTATTCAATTCAGGAAATAAACAGAGCAAAACCTACGCAGCCAAGTAGTGCTCTTTTTTCCCGTTGCTGCGCTCATAAAGAGGATCGCTCACTCAAGGTCCCGACGTCTCAAGTCGCTCAGTGCAACAAAGAATCTTTCGGAGGCAGCAATCCCAAAGCGATCGGAATCTCTGTGTGGAACCTCGCGCAGAGTTTTCTTCCAGAGAAACGCTGCAGCTGATCAGAGTGAGCGACCCCATTGAAGATCACAGAGATTAAAACGTTCATCGTCCCGCCTCGCTGGCTCTTCGTGAAGATTGAAACGGACGAGGGTGTCAGCGGGTGGGGCGAGGCGATCCTCGAAGGACGGGCGCAAACTGTCGCTGCCGCAGTGGACGAACTCGCTCAATATTTGATCGGACTCGATCCATCTCCAATCGAAGATCACTGGACGATACTCTATCGGGGTGGCTTCTATCGCGGCGGCGGAATCCACATGAGCGCCCTCGCGGGTATCGATCAGGCGCTCTGGGACATCAAAGGAAAATCTCTTGGTGTCTCGGTCAGCAAGCTGCTGGGAGGCCCGGTACGCAACCGTATTCAGGTCTACTCATGGATCGGCGGGGACCGGCCCTCTCTCCTTGCCGAAAACGCGAAAGGCGCGCTGGAGAAGGGCTTCCGGGCCGTCAAGATGCTCGCCTGCGAGGAGATGCACTATATCGACTCCAACGCAAAGATCGATGCTGCGGTAGCTCAAGTCGCCGCGGTTCGCGACGCAGTAGGGAGCGATGTCGGAATTGGTATTGATTTTCACGGCCGCGTGCATCGTCCCATGGTCAAGACGCTATTTCGAGCGCTGGAACCGTTTCGACCCATGTTTATCGAGGAACCCGTTCTGAGCGAACACGCCGAAGCACTAGCAGACGTGGCAAGTAATACAAGCATTCCAATTGCTCTCGGCGAGCGACTCTTCTGCCGTTGGGATTTCAAGAGCATTTTGCGTGACGGTCACGTCGATATCATCCAGCCTGACCCATCGCATTCCGGAGGTATCACTGAGACAAAAAAGATCGCGGCAATGGCCGAATGCCACGATGTTGCCCTTGCATTGCATTGCCCGCTAGGTCCAATCGCACTCGCAACCTGTCTTCAGTTGGACGCAGTATGTCAGAATGCGGTGATTCAAGAGCAATCACTTGGCATCCACTACAACAAAACGAATGATCTCCTGGACTATCTTGTGAATCCCGGAGTCTTCAACTATGTCGACGGATACGTAGCAATTCCTGACGGCCCCGGGTTAGGCATCGAGATCAACGAAGAATATGTCCGCGATCGTGCGCGCATCGGTCATCAATGGCGCCCTCCGATCTGGCGCCATCCCGATGGGAGTTTTGCCGAGTGGTAGCGACGATGGTTCCCACCAAGCGACGATTCTTCGTCGCAGCGATGCTCTTTGTCATCGTGGTGATTAATTATCTTGACCGCGCCAATATTTCTATCGTTGGCCCTCAGCTTACCGGCGACCTGCATCTCGATGCGGTGAAGATGGGCTTCGTATTCTCGGGTTTCGGGTGGACGTATGCGTTGCTGCAAATACCGGCTAGCCGCTTTGTCGATCTGGTACATCCACGCCTGCTTTACTTCATCGTTTTGGGGCTGTGGTCCTTGGGAACCTTCGCTCTTGGATTTGTCGGCGGCTTCGCCACGCTGCTTGCTCTGCGCTTGGTGGTAGGAGCCTTTGAGGCACCGTCTTACACCATTAACAACCGGGTGGTTGCCACGTGGTTTGGCGAGAATGAGCGAGCCAGCGTAATCGGTTTCTACAGCTCTGGCCAGTTCGTCGGCATCGCATTTCTGACCCCGCTCCTCGCGTGGATAGCTTCAGCCTATGGTTGGAGAGCTGTCTTTTTCTTCACTGGAGCGGTCGGCTTGGTGTGGGCAATAGTCTGGTTCTGGTTCTATCGCGATCCAAGAGACTTTCGAGGTGTGAACCAGGCAGAGATCGATTGGATCAAAGAAAATGGGGGAATTCCCGATCTAAGCGAACGGCTCGCCCGCGCGGACAAGTTGGTTTGGTCAGATGTGCGAATTATCTTAGGCCGGAAGAAACTCTGGGGCCTTTACATCGGCCAGTTCGGCCTGGTTTCAACTCAGTGGTTTTTTCTGACGTGGTTTCCAACCTACTTGGTCAGCTACCGCCACCTGAATTTTATGCAGTCCGGCCTGCTTGCATCGGTGCCATTCTTCGGAGCCTTCGTTGGCGTACTTTCAGGAGGATTATTGTCGGACTGGATGTTGCGTCGAGGCATCAGCCTGACGATTGCCCGCAAAGTTCCTATCATCTTCGGGCTTTTGCTTTCCACCTCGATCATCGGTGCAAACTACGCCAGCAATCCCATCACAGTCACTGCTTTTTTCACCTGCGCTTTCTTTGGAAGCGGTTTTGCTTCAATTACCTGGTCGCTCGTCTCGACGATGGCGCCTGAACACCTCATTGGCCTTACTGGAGGAGTCTTCAACTTCGTTGGCAACTTAGCCGCCATCGTCGTTCCAGTCGCGATCGGATTTCTCGTTCGCGGTCAGGATTTCACTTGGCCGCTCATCTTTGTCGCATGTACGGCCCTGATAGGGGCATTCTCTTATCTCATACTCGTTGGCAACATTGAGAGAGTGGCGGCCTAGTATGACGAATATTTCGTGTGTGACGACCAGGAATGTCATCATCTACGAGGTCCCCGTTGCTGCAATGATCTTCTGCAAAATGGATTTGTCAGTAGTGGCGAGAGAAGTCTTGGAGGAAAGGTTTTGATTGCGATTGATTGGGGTACCAGCAACTTCCGCGCTTTTCGCCTCGATGCGGCTGGTCAAATCGTCGAGAGGCGCTTGTTCCCAAGCGGCGTTCTTCGTGTTGAAGACGGACGCTTTGCGGAAACCTTGCTCGCGCAGGTGGGTGACTGGTTGAAAGACGGCGAGAGTCGTATTCTGCTTTGCGGTATGGTTGGTAGTCGCCAGGGTTGGGCGGAAGCAAAGTATCTTTCCTGCCCGGTTGGGATAGAGGACCTTGCGGAATCGGTAATCGAGCTACCCTTCGATGGCGCAGAGGTGTTGTTAATACCTGGTGTGATTGGTGAAGATTCTTATGGGGTACCGGAGGTAATGCGTGGTGAGGAGACCGAAGCCATGGGCATGTTGGATTCGTGCAGTGGTGCAGGTCTTGTCTGTCTGCCCGGCACACACTCCAAGTGGATTCATCTCAAGGACCGCAAGATTGTTAGTTTTATTACCTGCATGACGGGCGAAGTCTTTGCCGTTCTACGCAAGTGCACCATCCTGGCACGCATCATGACATCCGATGTCGAAGTGAATGTCGAACCATTTCTTCGCGGGGTCGCCCGGTCCAAAGACAGCGGTGGCCTGCTTCATCATCTCTTCAGCGTCAGGACATTGGCACTCATGGATCAGTTGAAAGAGGAAGACTCAGCGTCTTATCTTTCGGGTCTGTTGATCGGACACGAAGTACGCGCCGCAATGCCGTCGGGGACCCACGTTCATCTGGTCGGTGCCGCGCAGCTTTGTGCTCTCTACGGACAGGCGATTGAGGTTTGCGGAGGCTCCTTCACACCTGAAGATCAGGATGCTGCAGCCCGTGGTCTGGCTGCCATCGCCCGGAGGCTTTCGTGGACTTAAATCTATGGTTGCGAAAGTGCCCGATCGTTGCGATTCTGCGAGGCATTAAATCAGAGGAAGCGGAATCGATCTGCGCTACGTTGGAACAGGCTGGAATCGTTATCGTTGAAGTTCCTCTCAATTCACCGAACGCGCTATCGAGCATCGCTATCCTGTCGCGGATCTTTGGCGACCGCATGCTTATTGGAGCTGGCACGCTAACCGATCCGAAACAGGTCGCGGAAGTAGCCGCTGCGGGGGGTCGGCTGATAGTCACTCCCCATGCAGATACCGCGATCGTTCGTGCCGCGAAGGCTGCAAACCTGCTCGCTGTACCGGGGTTCTTCAACCCAACAGAAGCCTTTGCATTGCTTCAGGCCGGTGCGGATGCAATCAAACTTTTTCCGTCCGAAGTCCTGGGCATTCCCATGCTAAAGGCATTACAAGCTGTTCTCCCCAAAAACACTATCGTCATTCCTGTTGGAGGAGTCGATGCAGAAAAGATCGCCCCCTGGATGGTGGCGGGAGCTCTAGGAGTTGGGGTTGGATCCTCTATCTACAAGCCAGGCGATACCGCCCCAATTGTGGCAACAAAGGCGAAAGCGTTAGTAGACGCAGTTCGCGCCTATCAATCTTCTGTCCAGTCTGGCAAGATGTAGCGGACCCCGACCTACGCAGCATTGCGCAATAGATCCATAACCCGCGAACGCAAGAGCACCTTTTTTTCGAATAAGGTCAATGCGCGTTCGTCGGGTCCGTCCAGAGCAACGATTCCAAGCCGCTCGGAGGTTCGATCGTTCCAGATCAGCCAACGCTCAAGGTCTCCGCAGTCCGGCCGATGATCTGCGCGATAGGGATGAAAGGTTTCCACGACCGACTGAACGGCGGATGTCAATTCGTCTGTCCCAGCACTGATCTCTTCTTGGCTCATGAGGGAGGCCTCTAACATTAAGACTAAGCGGAAGGTCGAAACCTCGCAAGTAAGATACGCGCAACACTAAGTACCAGTCACGGCACTCCCCATAGAAAACAGTCAAAAATGTTCGAAAACCCAGCAAAAACGCTTGTCAAGCCCCAAAACCACTCAACTATTTCCATATCAATAACATATGATTGGCGTATTAGTTTGCTCCGGCACTCTATGATAGAGGTATAGATAGAAAAAGCCAGCAAGCCCCGGACTTTTCCCGGGGCTTGCCGGCTTTGGACTCAGTTTCTGCTCTAACTCTTTTGGTTCCAATATTTTGCGACTAAACCATCTCCTATCAATATTTTGCAGCACCCGTAAGCTATTGAATATAAATAGCTTACGCCACGGTAACCGGGGGGGGTATCAAGGGTAAAATTGCCCCCGGTTGCGAATTACATCAATTCATCGATGAAGGACTTGGCGATATCGGGAGGAATCCGGCAGTCCTGTTGGACAAGCGGCCCCTTCTTCAACACTGGCTCCGCAGCGTGTAGTGAAGGCAGATCGGTTCTCTCGAAGAATTTGCCGATCGGGATCTCGTCGCCCCACATCAGCGATTTCTCCATCGCTGCGCCCCAATCGCTGGAATCGTACTCGGGATTGTCCTCGAGCTTCTTCACCCGCGGACGGAACCACTGAAACGTGTTGTCGTGGTTGTAGGTGACGCACGGGCTGAAGACGTCGATAAACGAGAAACCTTTGTGCTCAATACCCTGTTTGATGAGCTCTGTAAGGTGCTTTTGTTCAGCGCTGAAACCGCGCGCAACGAAGGTCGCTCCCGCGGCGAGAGCGAGAGAAATAGGATTCAATGGCGACTCAATATTCCCGAACGGCATACTCTTGGTCTTCATGCCGATGCGGCTGGTAGGCGAAGTTTGGCCGGTAGTCAGTCCATAGATCTGGTTGTCCATTACGAGGTAGAGCAGGTCGACGTTACGACGCGTGGCATGCACGAAGTGGCCGCAGCCAATGCCGAAGCCGTCTCCGTCACCACCCGTGACGAGCACCGTCATAGCGTGGTTCGCCATCTTCATTCCCGTGGCTACGGGGAGAGATCGGCCGTGGAGCGTGTGCATTCCGTACGTGTCGATAAAGCCCGGAAAATTCGACGAACAACCAATGCCGCTGATTGTGGCCACTTCATGCTTCGGAATCTGCAACTCAACCAGGGCCTTTTGCACAGCGGCCAACACTCCGAAGTCACCGCAACCAGGACACCAGTCGGGGTCGACCTTCCCTTTGAAGTCAGCCATCACTATCGCTTGCGGATTCACTACTTCGGTCGCCATTATGGGTTCTCCTTGAAACGAGAGACTATTTAGTTTTGTATCAAGCTCATACCGTTCAACTCACTTCCAGCGCGGTGCCTAAACCATGATTTCGTGGGCCGGTACGGAGAGATTAGTCTTGCCTGCAAGCTGCTCCTTCACTGCTTCTACGATGTGATGAGGCAGAAAAGGTTCGCCGTCATACTTGCGAATGTTTCCGTTGGGGACGAAACTGGTTTCACTCCGTAGATAACGGGCGAACTGCCCACTGTAGTTGTTCTCGACAATGATCGTGTGTCGCGCACCACGCAATAACTCGAGGATCGCGTCCCCATGCAAGGGGACGAGCCAGCGTATAGGCAGATGATTTACGGAGATTCCCGCCTCACGCAAAAGCTCGCAGGCCTCGTCAATAACCCCGTAGGTCGAGCCCCAGCCGATCAGTGTAACGTCGGCGTTTGCCGGACCCAGTAGTTGTGGAGGTGGGATCGAGGCCGCAATTCCTTCCATCTTGCGCATCCGCTTTTCCATCATTGCGCGACGCTTGACCGAGTTCGTGTATTCGTCGCTGATCAGCACACCATCTTCATCGTGCTCGTCGCTCGAGACAGTATGAGTGTGGCCAGGCACACCCGGAATGACTCGGGGGGAAACACCGCTGTCAGTGATTTTGTATCGCTTGTAGGCTTCGTGTTCCCCGGACCCATTTGAAGTGATCAGTTCACCGCGATCGATGACGGGATGGAAGTCGAGATCTTTGGGATCAACACTTAGCCGTCCTTCGGCAAGAAGCAGATCGCAGAGCACGATTCCCGGACACTGGAAGCGGTCGGCTACGTTGAAGATCTCAGGGATGAGCTTGAAGCAGTCAGCGATGTCGAGCGGAGCAGCGATGACCCTGGGATAGTCGCCAAATGCCGCTCCCAGCATCTGCCAGAGATCGCCCTGTTCGGTTTTGGTAGGAACGCCGGTTGACGGACCGGCGCGCTGGCAATCAATCACTACGATAGGGATCTCTGCCTGGGCCGAAAGGCCAAGGCCCTCGCTCATCAGCGCGAAACCGCCGCCAGACGTTGCACACATAGCACGGACGCCGGCGTGCGCGGCGCCAATCGCCATATTGATTACACCAATCTCATCCTCGACTTGGCGGACCATGATCTCAGCTTTGCGCGCGTGATCTGCCATCCAATGCAGAACGCCCGTGGAAGGACTCATCGGGTATGCGGTGTAGAATTTGACGCCCGCGGCTGCGCCACCCATTGCCATAGCCGCGTTGCCACTCAGCACCGCGTAGCGGTCATCCGTCATGGGTAGAGGCCAGGCAAAGGGTTTGAAGTTCTGGGTGGCGTAGTCATACCCGGACCGTGCCAGGCTAATGTTTTCGTCTACCACCGCCTTTTCTTTCTTTCGGAACTGCTCTTCGAGCACGCTTTCTAGAGCGGGAAATCCGACTCCCATCATGCTCAAGCCTGCGCCAATCGCAAGGGTGTTTTGGGCGACCTTGTTACGACTGATATCGGCCAGCTTTGAAACCGGGATGGGACAAAGCTGTACTCCATCGGCTGGGTTCCCCGGCTTGATCAGGTCGGCATTATAGAGGCAGGCACTGCCAGCAGACAGCAGTCGCATGTGCCTGTCCATCGTGTCCTGGTTGAGTGGAACCAGCAGATCAAGTCGACCGTCGGTAGTAGCGATCTTGTCCGGCCCCGTCCTAACCGTCAGGAAGGTGTGGCCTCCGCGAATGATGGACTGATAGGCGTTGTAGGCATTGAGATGCAGCCCGCGACGGCTAAAGATCTTCGCGAAAATATCGCCGGGGGTAGCTACACCCTGACCGGCGGCGCCTCCGATACCTACACTGAAGGACTGCCTCATAGACGTCTCCCCAAACTGGCCCGTGGATTTTCAACGCCCAGGCACCAGCGAAATATCGAGCCATCGGATTCTACGGCGGGTTCGGCACCTAGGCAAGTACTTGCTGGTTTTGATCATTGACCACCCAGAGGATCGTCAGCTCTGCCATTTCTCCTGTTAATGCCTTCGGGCTGGAAAGACGCCTGTTTTAGGGAGGACAATTCACCAGCTTGAGATCACGAGATGCTGCGATATTAGTTGCGAGAAACTCCGGGTGGAATCGTGGAGGAGCATTCGTGGCGGGGAGCGACCGAGGCGAATCCTAAATTTTGGGCATTTGCGCTGGCGATTTCAATAGCCCGGAGGCTGACGATCTGGGAGTTGTTCGTGATGACCTTTCGAACGGTTCTCCAGGCGAATTTTGGATCAGTTTCCCGGTGCAGGTCAGACGCATGGCGACTCCGGTTGGAGCAAGGCGAGGTATGAGAAATGGAAATGAGACCGATCTAATCGTTATTTTCCATCATGCACGGAATCCTAGCGGACGCTAACTGCCAAGACTCTACCGAGGCCAATTCTCTTGTCACATCCATGCCACTATCATCGACGTCGGAAATGGGCGACTACCTCGCGACCAACGATTGTGATAACTGGTGATGGCATCAATTTAGGTCTCTGTTAGTTACTCGAAATAAGGGCAGGCCTCCACTTACTGCCCCATTCCGCCGGCTTCTGACTCATGACGAAGTGCAGGGTTCCTCCAGCCTGGATCTGCTCCCACGTGATGACCGGAATGTCCAGCGGTTTACCGTTAAGCGTCGCCGATTGAATGTAGACATTCTCCGCTGAATTGTTGCTCGCCTCCACGCGGAATGTCTTTCCGTTCGCCAGGCTAAGCGAGATCTGCGGGTACATCGGACTTCCGATCATGTACTCACCGCTTGCCGGGTTGACGGGATAGAAACCCATTGCGGTAAACAGAAGCCACGCCGACATCTGGCCGCAATCGTCATCCCCATCCAGACCACCCGGGCCCGCCTGATATTCCTTCGCAGCAATCTTGCGCACCATTGCCTGAGTCTTCCACGGCTGCCCGCCAAAGTCGAACAGATAGCCGTAGTGGTGACTGGGTTCGTTGCTGTGCACGTTGTGTCCGCCGCTGAAGTGCTGGTCAAGCTTGGCGTCATAGGCCTCTGCTCCGCCCATCAACTGCAGTAATCCAGCCTGGTCATGAAATGGCGACCACGTATAGACCCAGGCATCACCTTCTGTCCAGCCCGATACAGACCGGTTTCCACTGTTATCCCTCGAACCACCGATCGGCGCCCAATTCCCATCCGACGTCCTGCCGTTCATCAGTCCAATGGCAGGATTGTAGAGATTGCGGTCGTTCAACGATCGTTTCAGGAAGAAGCGGTAATCCTCCGTTCGTCCGAGAGCTTTGGCAATTTGGGCAACACACCAATCGTCGTAGCTGTCCTCCAGGGTTCGCGAGGCCGCCTCGTCGGTCTTGTCCGTTGGGATATAGCCAAGCTGCTTGTAGTAGGTGAGGCCGGCGCGAGCTTCGTACGGCGTGTGCTCTTCGCGGTCCAGCCATCGACGAGTCGTATCTCCATCCGGCGGTGTCATGGCGTCCTTATAGACGGCCTGCCACGCCACCTGTCGATCGAAGCCCTTGAACCCTTTCCTGAAAGCTTCGGCAACAAGCGAGTCGGCATGCGTTGCAATCATAATGTTGGTGTAGCTCGGATTTGGCCACTTGGGCATCCAGCCGCCTTCCTTGAAATTCTGCAGGAGAGCCGTGATCATTCCGTCAATTCGCTCTGGAGCTAGCAGCGTCAGCATGCTGTTCTCTGCGCGAAAAGTGTCCCAGATCGAATAAGCGGTATAGCTCTCTCCCGTGTGAATGGTGTCGTCAAAGGCGCTGTAGTAGTGGCCATATTCAGAGAAGATTCGCGGATACAGCAGCGTGTGATAGACCGCCGTGTAGAGCCGCGTCTTTTCCTCATCCGTCGCTCCGCCGATCTGAATTCGCGATAACTTCTCGCTCCACTTCGCGCGGAGGTTTTCCTGTACGACTTGGAAATCCCATCCGGTTATTTCGCGTTGGAGATTCGCGCGGGCTTGCTCGATGCTAATGAACGATGTACCCACACGCACCTGGATTGTCTGTCCGGGTTTGAACTCCGCGTATGCCCCGCGGCTCAACTCTGCTTCGGCGTCGTCCATGCCGTACGTCTTCATGTCCACGGGCGTCTGCTGGAACTGGACCACAAAGTAGCCTTTGAACTTCGGCAGCGCAAAAGGTCCGAGATGCGCATCCATCCGATGTGGGTTATAGCCTGTAATCTCCAGCGTTTCAGGATTGACCGACGCCATCCCTGCGATTCCAGGCCGCGATGCTTCGACGATGACGCGGGCATCCGCGGTCTTCGGAAAAGTGAACCGCAACATCGAGCATCGCTCAGTGGCTGTCATCTCTGCCTGGATCGTTCCGTCCGCTCCCGCATCCAGCGAAACACCGTAGTAGTTCGGCCTCGCTTTCTCAGAGCCGTGGCTGTAAGGAAGTTTGCGAGACTCTGGCGTGGTACGCAGTTCGCCGACCTGCGGGATGACCGTCACGTAGCCGTAATCTCCCATCCAGATCGCAGGCTGATGGGTGCCGATGAATCCCGAGATCGTCGTGTCATCGTAGTTGTACGACGTGACGCTAATCTTGTTCTGTCGCGTCTGCGGCGTCCAACTCGTCATGCCGAAAGGCGTCGTCACAAAAGGCATGGTGCCGCCGTACCCGAGAGCACTACGTTGTGTGCCAATCAACGTATTCACATACGACGTGGCATCATTTTGGGCGGCTAGACTTGAGAACGGACCCACCATCAGCATGATGAGACCAACTGCAATTCTGTTCATGATGGGGAATTGTAACTTGCACGCATTCGCTGTCGCCGAACCGTTCGAAAAAGCTAAAGCACGGCCAGTCGACTGCGAAGTCGAAGTCGTACCGCGGCTGATTCGACATGACCGCGTTGTGCGGATCAGGGTTGCCTATGACAAGGCTGTCTCGTGCGGCGATAAGTGTCTCGCCCGCTGCAGACGAGGCTTCGGGATGAGTGCTGATCTCTGAACTAAAACCTCGCTCAATTGATGACTTGCCTTCCACGCGGGGAGGAAGGTCTGTTTTTGGGAGGGGTCTCCCCCCCCCTATTGCCCGCGCGTAAGTCGTTTACATTCATTGGTTTACGCGACACCGAGGGCTGTAAAATAGTCATAACAAGAGGGTTGCGTCCAAAATATTGCATCGAAAGGGGTTAGCAGCCTAAAAGACAAAGCCCCGTCGCTGCGGGGCTTTCCTTTGATCTCTATATATCAAGTATATCGGTTTGGAGGGAACTAATACGCCAACTGTAACTTGATTGGGATCAATGAGTTAAATGGTTTATGGACTTGACATGCGATTTTCGGGCAGAAATTGGCAAAAGAAAAATGCAACCGGAAAAACAGAGCCGATAGATCAGTCGCTTCGCCCTTCGGGCTTTGCTCCGGCGTTCGGCGGAGCGGTGGCCGTGCTCGGCGGGGGAACTTGCAGCAAACCCGACTTTCGAGGAGCTAGCGCTTCCAGTTGGTGTCCGGCGTCTGGTTCGGGTGGCGGCGTAGCGTTTCTTAGTTCGATGGCAGTGGTGACTACCTCGGCGATCCAATGGAGCATCTCCTTCTGTTTTTCGGTGATTTGGCGGGGGCGAGTGTCAAGGACACATAGTGAACCCATTACGTTACCATCGTGAGACTTGAGGGGTACGGCCGCGTAGAAACGTATACCGCGTTCGCGGAGGAACGGCTCGTCCGCCGAAAGGGGATCTTCGGCAGTGTCCGGGATAATGAGCACGGGTTCGGATGAGACCATGCGAGTCAATCCAGAAGGATCATGCATCGCGTCCGCGAAAGAAAGCGCATCGTCCGACAAGCCACACTGAGCCTCCCATATTTGCCTTTGGTGTGGAGCTGCCGTCACGAGCGCGATAGGGGCATCAAAGGAGCGCGCTAGATTAGAGGCGAGTCGCTGGAAAGCTCCCTCTTCGGATTCGTCAAGAACATCCAAACGCTGCGTTTCGAGGAGAGATGAGGCCAGATCTTCTTGAGCTTGGCCAGCAACATCGTCAGACTCCTCAACGGGCTCTCCGGGGACCTCAGCGGGATAAAGAAGTGTTGTGAGATATTCCTCCATGAGTTGGAGAGAGCAGACCACATGCTGGGCGTCTTCGGTCGGGACACGGCTGCGAATATTCGACAGGTCGCACTGTTCACAGAGGAGGCAGGCGAAGACTACCGCTTCGGGGAACCGAGCTCGAATCTGATGACAACGCAAACGAATGTGGCGGAGTGACTGAGGCGGAATCCCGACGACGCAGATGGCATCGGGACGAAAGTTGTCGATTGTTTGCAGCAGGTCGGAAGTGGATGTGTCAGCGGAGATGACGCGAACGGTGCACGTAGGGCTCAGAACGTGACTGGCAAGCTGACAGGCGACCTCATCTGCGAAGTCGCGAGCGGGAATGCACATGACGACCGTTTGTGGCCTGCGGGGGGATTCTTCGGGAACCTTGTGATGGCTGGCAACGTCTTCAGCGAGTTCTTCGACTGCGAGGAGCACCTCTTCGGCACGGTTGGGTGTCAGTTCCTCGGCATGGCGGGATTCTTCGATGAGAGTCAGGACTGGGACCACAACGGAGTCATAGACCTGTTCTTTCGATTTGGCGGCGAAGAGGCCGTCCAACAGGGCTCGGGCTTCGTGGTTGTTGGAAGAGAGGAGGCGTTGGTAGAACCGTTCAGGGGGCGGAAGTGCGGTCTCGTCGCCGAACAGAACGTCCAGATATTGAAGGTGCGGGGCTTGGCGGCCAATAACGACGAGGCAGACAGTGAGTGGTGTGGAGAGGAGGAGGCCAGGAAATCCCCAAAGAAGCGTCCAGAAAATGGCAGCAATTAGTACGGCAATAGGGGACAAACCGGTTGAGGAACTGTAGAGCAGAGGCTCAACGACATTTCCCGTAATCAACTCGAGAACGAGGAATAGAAGAGCGGTCCAGAGGAGAACGCCCCAATGGGCCGAAACCGCTATGGAAAGGAAGAGCGGGCCTGCGGCGGCCAGAAAAATACCGATGTAGGGCACGAAGCGAAGCAAACAGATCAGGAGACCCCACAAAACTGGATTGGGAACACCTATCAACCAAAGGCCGAATCCCGCAATGAATCCAAAGACGACGTTGACAATAAGCTGCATCCGAAGATAGCGGCCGACGCGGCGGCCGGCGTCCTCCATGGCCGATGTGGTGACCTGCATGCGTCCTCTGCCTACCAGTCGAATACCACGGTCCCGCAAGTCTTCGCGCCCCACCAGCATGAACGCCAGGAAGACTACAACGACAAAGGTAGTGGTCAGCGGATGAATAAGGGGAACTATCGTGCGATTAGCGAGAGTGGCGACCGACTCCTCGGGCTGCTCGACTCTCACCGTTACAGGCTGGTCGGTTTGCCCGGAAAGCTGGTCTTTGTTGGGTTCAGACGCGGTTTTCGATCTGCTCCTAATATGTGGTGTGGGCGCGTTGGGGAGCACAGTCGTCGTCGTTGAAGGAGCATCCCCTCTAAGTTGCTTGGTTTCCTCCGTGAGCATCGCCAGTGTATTGCTAAGTCTCCCAGCGGAGTGAAGATGCAGGGACTCTATCTTCCGGTTGATGTTCTGCTTGTATTGCGGAAGCTCGACGGCCAAGTTGTATATCTGTCCGAGCATGATCCAACTCAACGCAGTGACAGCGACCACAGACAGAAAGACAACGAGAAGGCCTGCAGGGGTCCGGCGCATACCCCATCGCTCCAATAAAGTGGACACGGGAACTAAAAGAAAAGAGAGAAGCGCGGCGAGAGCTAGAGGAACAAAAACCTCCCGACCGAAGTACAAAGTCGCCATGACGAGTATGGCAGGCAAGAGCGAGCTATCTGACGTTTTCAATTTTTCGCGAGCTTCGCTCACAATACTCACGACGCCTCCAATCGACACTATTCAGAGTTGCGGATCTCCAACCATCTCACGCAGCATCATTTACGGATACTTAGTGTTGATGCTCAAGACGATTGTTTCCGACATCCCCAGATTTTGGCTCAAACGCTTCAAACTCCAATTGCATAGTGTGTGATGCGGAATAGCACTCAACGGTATTGGCACGTATGAGCATCGCGTTACATTTGCGAAGCTGAAATGACAACGTCACAGACGCCTAAGTCGTTAAAATGCGCCTTCAAACGTTTGATCGCTTGAGCAGGTAGTCCAAGCCGCAAACCCTAAACCAACGATAGCCGTATGGCTCAAGCAACATAAAGTGTCGGCCCTCTGGATTAGGTTGACTGTGATCACTGGACAAGAGATTCGCCAGCGTGCACTGTTTCTCTTCGCCTTGGACCGAGAATCGAATTTCTCGCGGCTCGCCACTAAGATTGTGTACACATAGTACGGAGTTATTACGCCAACTGTACTGCATGGCTAAGACCTCTGAAGTCCCTACCGACAGAAAAGTAAAGTCTCCCCAGCCAATCTCAGGAACTTCTTTGCGCATGCGGATAATGCGTTCCATCCAGTTGAGAAGTGAGTTCGGATTTCGACGCTGATCAGCGACGTTGACATGTTGAAAACCATACGGGCCGTCGCTGATGATAGGCAGCACTGGATGATCGCTCTTCGTAAAACCTGCCTGCGGCTCTGTTGACCATTGCATAGGCGTCCGGGCACAATTTCGTTCGGGCAGAGCGAGATTGTCGCCCATGCCAATCTCGTCGCCATAACGAATCACGGGTGTGCCGGGTAAGGTCATCATCAGACTATAGGCAAGCTCAAGCCGTCGACGATCACCTTGGAGCATCGGTGCCAATCGACGCCGAATGCCACGGTGATACAACTGCATGTTCGGATCGGGACCAAACTTGCTAAAGACCGTCTTCCTTTGCTTGGCTTCCAAACGGCCCAGGTCAAGTTCATCGTGATTTCTGAGAAATTGTCCCCACTGCGCTGTGGCTGGCCTTGATTTCGTCCACCGCATCGCCTTAACAAGTGGTCGAGAATCGCTCGTAGCAAGCGCATAGAAGAGATGCTGGTTCACCTCAAAATTGAACATCATCTGCATGCGCTCACCTGCGGAGCCGAAGTATTTCATGTCGGTACCTGGAAGCACGTTTGCTTCGGCAAGGATGATTGCTTCTCCTTCTCTCCAGGTCAAA
Organism: Acidobacteriaceae bacterium KBS 89; assembly: GCA_000381605.1. Classification (GTDB taxonomy): domain Bacteria; phylum Acidobacteriota; class Terriglobia; order Terriglobales; family Acidobacteriaceae; genus Edaphobacter. Next base: position 116,474 of record KB906759.1, on the reverse strand, counting down.
AACTGACTGAAGGTCCGCAGCATATCGTATTGCTCTTCAGCTTTCGCTACCTTTGGGCCCTTTTTCGAAATGACAAATGGAACAGCATCCATGCGAAAACCGGAGACTCCAAGTTGCAGCCAGAAGCCCATAATCTTGAGGATCTCAGTCTGAACTTCAGGATTGGAGGTATTGAGGTCCGGTTGGAAATCGTAAAAGCGATGGAAGTAATAGGCTCTGGCAACATTATCGTAATCCCACGTTGACTTCTGTACCCCGGGGAACACTACTCCTGAGGCTGCATTCTTCGGCTTCTTCTTAGACCACACATACCAGTCACGGTATTTGGACTGCGGATCCCGACGTGCAGCCTGGAACCATGGATGTTCGTTGGAGGTGTGGTTGACCACCAGGTCGATCAGGACACGCAATCCACGTTGTTTGCAACCACGAGTGAACTCGACAAAGTCGCCTAAGGTCCCATACCGAGGGTTGACGCCGTAGTAGTCTGCGACATCATAGCCGTCGTCCTTGCACGGAGAGGGCTGAAAGGGCATCAGCCAAATCGCGGTGACTCCCAATCCCTGCAGGTAATCCAGGCGTCGCATCAATCCTTGAAAATCGCCGCAACCGTCTCCATTTGCATCCATATAAGTTGCGACTGAGAGGCAATAAATGACTGCGTTCTTGTACCAGAGGTCATTGATCATGCAGGCAATCTTTCAGTTTCGAGATTCTTTCCGGGAGCAAGTTAGATGCTGAATCTCGCTTGGTGGCAGTCCGCAGTGATCTACGAGATTTATCCACGTTCGTTTCAGGACAGCAACGGAGACGGCATAGGGGATTTGGCCGGCATCATCCAGCGACTCGACTATCTGGTGAAGCTCGGGGTCGACGCGATTTGGGTAGCGCCAATCTATCGATCTCCGATGGCTGATTTCGGATATGACGTCGCTGATTATTGCGGCATCGATCCAATCTTTGGGACCATGCAGGATTTCGATCGTCTTCTCGAAGAAGCTCACCTTAGAGGTCTGAAGGTGATTCTCGATTTCGTTCCGAACCATTCCTCGGACCAACATCCCTGGTTTATCGAGAGCAGATCTTCGTGCGAAAATCCCAAACGAGATTGGTATCTCTGGCGCGGAGAACCGAATAATTGGATGAGCAATTTTGGTGGTCCGGGTTGGGAGTGGGATGAACGGACGAACCAGTACTACTATCACTCCTTTTTGAAAGAGCAACCAGACCTGAACTGGCGCAACCCCGAAGTTCGGACAGCCATGTACGACGTGCTACGGTTCTGGCTGGACAAAGGTGTGGACGGGTTTCGTGTCGATGTCATGTGGCTGATCATCAAAGACAATCTTTTTCACGACAACCCGCCGAATCCTCAATACAGACTGGGACAATCTTCCGGCAACAGTTTTCTGCCGGTGTACAACTCCAATCGTCCCGAGGTGCACGCTGTTGTAGCAGAGATGCGGGCCATTATCGACAGCTATCCCGAACGCGTTCTAATAGGTGAGATATACCTTCCCTTGACGGATCTGATGGCCTATTACGGACAGGAGTTGAAAGGCGCAAATCTGCCTTTCAACTTCTTTTTGCTCCAGAGTGCATGGGACGCGCATACGGTTGCCGAGATTATCTCCGAATACATGGGAGTGTTGCCGTCGGGAGCGTGGCCGAACTGGGTATTAGGGAATCATGACAATGCTCGCATTGCGAGCCGAGTCGGCGTTCTGCAAACGCCCATAGCGGCTATGCTCCTGCTCACGCTTCCGGGAACCTTGACGATCTACTACGGCGAAGAGCTCGGCATGACCAATGTTTCGATTCCTCCAGAAGATGTACTAGATCCCGCAGAAAAAAATCAGCCCGGAATTGGGATGGGGCGAGATCCAGAACGTACTCCTATGCCATGGGACTGTTCTGAGATGGCTGGTTTCACGCGTGGTCGGCCTTGGCTGCCTATCGGGGACGATCATCAAGTAGTGAATGTTGAAATTATGGAAAGGGACGAAACATCCATCTTAAATCTCTATCGCCGATTGATTGCTCTCAGGCGGGCACATCCTGTCCTGGCAAGTGGAGGGATGCGTTCCGTCACGGCCTCCGGCAATCTTCTGAGCTACGAGCGAGTTGCCGAAAACGAACGTTTTTTGGTTCTTTTAAATTTCGGCCAGAGTCCAGTTCAAGCGGCGACGGAGGCCGGGATCGTTCTCGCTACTACCAATAGTCACCGCGATGGAGAGCGAGTCAACAACTTTATCGGGCTTCAAGGTTCGGTGGGGATGGTCATAAGGATTGCCCTCTAGGAGCTGCAGATTATCCCTTCGACCCGACAGACCCTCCCCTCTGGCCACCAGCCTCCTCGCATATCGGCATCCCATCCACCAGCCAGAGGGTTTGCGAGCGAGTGGTAGTAGCGGTCGCGCCGAACTGCCGGCTATGCAGATAGCCGGTCGGCCCAGGGATCGATGACGATCTTTGTTACATTATCCTTTTATCGCGCCATATCTTATACATCTCAGGTGCTTCCTCGAGCGTGATGCGTTGAGAGATGAGATAGCTCGGATCGATCTGGCCTTGCTCGATTCGTTTGAGTAGAGGCTTCATGTAGTTATGCATGTTGGTCTGACCCATCTTCATCGTGATGCCCTTTCCGAACGCGGCACCAAATGGCACTTTATCGAGCAGCCCCCATAGACACCCGGAATGGAAAGCGTTCCTCCCTTGCGGACCACCTGTATCGCCTGACGAAGTACACCGGGGCGGTCCGTCTCTAGAAGGAGACTGGTTTTTTACTTTGTCATAGACACCTTGGAGCTCCCACTTCACTGTGGAGCTCAAGCGGCGGACCATCTCATTAACGGGGTTTTGACTAAGTTCAACCCGCCGAACTCGCTGACCCGGTGAACTTGCTCAAAACCCGAATTTTCGGGCAGTTCGATATGCTGTTGCCTAGGGCTCGTGCCGCCTACCCGCGTATTTAGGATGAGTGGTCTTGACCAGCCCCCTCTGCTTGCCAAAATCACTGATACTCCTCCGTGGCGTTCGGGAGTATACTCAGCACTCATTCCAGGGATGCACTCCCCGGGCTCGAACGATCCCTGGCGGGGGTGGTTATGAAGTTCCTTACCCTTGGGTTTTGTCTCTTGTGCACGATTCTTGTCTCGAATCGCGTATTCCGGATGGTGCGGCTGGACACAGAAAAAGGACAAACAGGTGCATTTAGTTTGTCCACAGCGTCGCCCAAGATGCTGCCGCAGCCCACTTCCGGATCTGAAATAGCTCTACCCGCCGGCACGGTCGTGTCCGTAACGCTGGCTGACCCCATCGACTCTGACCATGCCTCACTTGGTAGACAATATTCCGCGTCAGTCAACATCATTGATGGCCAGGCGATTGCGCCGGGTTCCCGAGCAACCGTTGTTCTGCTCAACAACAATACAGGCTGGCTTACACAGCTCACGGGATTGACCGTTAAAGGCCGAAAGTTCCAGGTGTTCTCGGGCGCGGGCTCCGTCATCGCTACGGAGCAGGGCAGTAAAGCCAGCCCGCCTCGCGGAATCCTCGGGCTCGCCACCGCACCTACATCAAACCAGCGGCTTCTGCTGCCACCCGCCACGGAGCTTCGCTTTGTTCTAATCGGAAGCACCACGGCCGCCCGGGCGGTCGCGGTCAATCCCCGTGACGGACCTGCGGCGCTCATTGGCACGGAGCCCGGCTTGTCGCCTGCTGAATCCATGGCCGCATCCCAGCAGGAGCCAAAAATTGCGTATCTCTGCCGTGCGAGCGACACACCTCGCGCCCTTCCCATCTCCTCCTACTACGTCGAGGTTGTATTCAAAACCTCCGATAGCCAGGCTTTAGTTGAGAGACACTGGCAAGAATTTCTGGCCGCAACCTACCCCGATCGGTTCGCAAACAACCCCCATGCGACTGCCCAGTGCAACCGCTTGACGGATCCTGCGGCCGACCTCTTCACGGGCACGTCGGGATAGTTTCCGAACGGCCGATTATCTACCAGAATTCCAAAACAGCAAGGTACCTCCGAGCGCGAACCGGCACCGGATATCCAGAAAGGTGCCGTTCGATAGTGGACGGTTCAGTTTGAAATTGGACATGCGTCGTACTCCGCTGGGTGTGGCGTGGACCCTAAGCTGCTGGTTCTACTACTACAGCAACGTGGCGAGATTTGGCATGTGATGTGCCTTCTAAGTGGCTGCGATGGCATATCATCAACGCCAAAATCCGCCCGAGGTGACGCAATGGGATCGATCCTGCAGGATGTGCGGTATGGATTCAGAAGGCTGAGGCGCGCGCCTGGATTTGCGACGACGGCGCTGCTGACGCTGGCGCTTGGAATCGGCGCGACGACGGCGATCTTCACGCTGTCGTACCAGGTGCTGCTGCGGTCTATGCCAGTCGAGCACCCGGAGCAGCTCTACAAGGTAGGCAAGAAGACCGGCTGCTGCGTTGAAGGCGGCCTGCTTGGCAACTGGTACATCTTCTCGTATGACCTTTATCGCCACCTGCGCGACCAGACGCCGGGGACGGACGGCATGGCCGCGACCCAGGCCGGGGTGATCAGGACGAGCGCGCGGCGCAAAGGGGACTCGGCGGGGCAGCCGGTGGATGTGCGCGTAGTCTCGGGGAACTATTTTTCAGTGCTGGGGGTGAGACCGTTTGCAGGACGGCTGCTGCGTCCGGAGGATGACCGGGAAGGTGCGCCGGCGGTAGCGGTGATCAGTCACGCCATCTGGCAGACGAAGTTTCATGGAGATCCGGGGCTAGTGGGCGAGACGGTCATGCTGACGGGCACTCCGGTAACCGTCGTGGGCATCAGCGCGGCGGATTTTCTTGGCGATCGCAACACGGCGGACCCGGCAGGTGTGTGGCTCACGCTGGCGCAGGAGCCGGTCCTGAATCCGGACCGTAAGCTGATGAAGCTGCCGCAGTCGCACTGGCTGGACATCCTCGTGCGCGTCCGCGATCCGAAGACGGTTCCTGCAGTGGAGAGCGCGATCAAGGTGGAGCTGATGCAATGGATACGCGCGAACCGCGGCGCCGCAACGTACGACACTGAGACGGAGATCGCGAAGCAGACGACGGAGCTTGCTCCCGCGAGTGATGGGATCAACGACCTGCGCAACCAGTATGAGAAGAGTCTAACGATGCTACAGATGATCGCCGGGTTCGTTTTGCTGATTGCGTGTGCGAACCTGGCGAACCTGATGCTGGTGCGCGGCGTGGCGCGGCAGCAGGAGCTGAACGTTCGCACAGCGCTTGGGGCGTCGCGCTCGCGTCTGGTGCGGGAGATGCTGGTCGAGTCGCTGGTGTTGTCGCTGCTCGGGGGTGGGCTGGCACTGATCGTGGCGTATGCGGGCGTGAAAGGGATGCTGGCACTGGCAATGCGGGGCGTGACGATCGATCCATTGAGCGCAAGCCCTTCGCTGCCGGTGCTCGGATTCGCGCTGGCGGTTTCAGCGGTCGCGGGAATCCTTTTCGGGATTGCCCCGGCGTGGATTGCCTCGCGCACCGACCCGGCGGATGCTCTGCGTAGCGCGAACCGCAGCGTCGGCGGGGCGAGTTTGCTGCAGCGGGGGTTGGTCATCCTGCAGGCTGCACTCTCGGTCGCTCTGTTGAGCACGGCGGGGCTGTTGATCGTCAGCCTGCAGAGGCTGGAGAAGCAGGACTTCCATTTTCAGACGCAGGGGAGGCTCATCGCCTTTATCGATCTCCAGGCGGCGGGCTACAAGTATGAACAGCTTGACGCGCTGTACCGGCAGATCGACCAGACCTTTGCCGCGATTCCCGGACTGCATGACGCGACATATGCGACCTACGGGCCGATGTCGTTCAACAACTGGAATACCGCCATCGCGATCGAGGGCGGCGATCTGAATGTGCCGAAGTATGCAAGCTACAGCGCGGTAAGCCCCAGGTTCTTTGACGCCGTGGGAACGCGAGTTCTGATGGGGCGCACGTTCACGGAGCGCGACTCGGCCACGAGCACGCATGTCGCCGTGGTGAACCAGACGTTTGTGAAGAGGTTTCTGGATGCCAAGGAGCCGATCGGGATGCGCTTCGGGCCGGACGGGAGTATGCCGGGCGAGTACGAGATCGTTGGTGTGGTTGACGACAGCAAATATGGCGATCCCAGCCAACAGACGCGGCCAATGTTCTTCACACCGATGGCGCAGGCGACGAACTTCGATGCGATCCCAGCCGTACCGAGTCTGAAAGAGCAGGCGAATAAGAATGAGAGGTTCAAACACTATGCGTCAAACCTGATCGTCCGTTACCAGGGAGACCCGGCAGCGGCAACGGCCGAGGTGCGGTTAGCGCTGCAGCAGATCAATCCCGACATCACGATCCGGAGGTTGACGACGTACGACGACCAAGTGAGCAGTTACTTTACGCAGCAGAGGCTGGTGGTGAGACTAACGACGATCTTCGGCGCGCTGGCGCTGCTGCTGGCGTCGGTGGGGGTGTATGGAGTGACGGCGTATGGGGTTGCCCGGCGCATCCCGGAGATCGGGCTTAGGATGGCGCTGGGAGCGGACCGCTGCAGCGTGATGCGGCTAGTGCTTCGTGGCGCCGTAGTGCAGACGGCGATTGGGCTGCTGCTTGGTGTGCCAGCGGCGCTCCTGGCGGGGCACTATCTCCAGTCGCAGCTCTACGAGGTGAAGGGGTATAACGTGTCGACGTTGGTCGTGGCCTGCGCGGTGCTTGCGCTCAGCGCGGTCGTTGCCAGTGCGTTGCCGGCGCGAAGAGCTTCTAATGTAGAGCCAATGCAGGCGCTGCGGACAGACTGATCTCTTCAAAACCCGGCCATCCTGCAAGAGCTGGCAGCGAGATCGCAAATCATACGGTATTTTCCAGTTACCACAAATAATACCCGGTTAGTGGTAACGGGGTCTCTGAAAGGTTGCGGTCCGTAAATGGTCATGAGGAACGCTTATCTCGTAACTGACAGGGCGCAACTTCCGAACCCGCGTAGGCAATTTCGCGTAAACCTACTGCAACGTCGCTTTTTATGAGCCCGGCATTTACCACATGTCTGCACCTGCAGGCCTCCTGGGGCCGACTGTTGTCATATCGATCGGATGGAAGCCCAACTGCAGCGCGGGCGATTTTGGTTGCAGGCGAAAGTCGAGTTTTCCTGCGTTGACGAAGAGAGGATCTGCAATGAGGGAACCCTGGTCCTGGCCTGTGGCCTGCCAGGCGGCGAAGGACTTGTCCAGGAAATAGACATCGTTGCTGCGTGCGTTGTAGTACAGATTTGCCCGCATCCTGAAGGTTCCATCCGCCCAATTGGCCCCGAGGAGATCGCCCTGGTCAAAGTAGACGATGTTGTTTTCAAGAGTGAATGAGACGTGCTGCTCGGACCGTGTGCGCATCAGTTCGTGTTCGTGATTGAACGCGAAGATATTGTTCCGCAGGAAATTGTCGCGGCCATAATGCTGGTGAAAGCCCGCGCTCTTGCAATCGTAGACAATGTTGCTCTCGGCCAGAATATCGCTTGACCCTTCGTCCAGATAGATTCCCCACCCTCCGTAGGTGTACGACGAGACATCATGGATCACGTTATTTTGAATGACCGTCCCAGGTTGGACGCCAAGGGTATAGATTCCGCCCATATCGCTGAGCATGTTCTTGCCGATTGAGTGGAGGTCGTTGAACGCGATCAAATTCCCACTGGATTGATTTTTCCCGTATCCCCAGGTCCACCCCACAGAGATGGCGGTGTAGTAAAGATCGTGCACATGGTTATGAAGGATCTGATTGCTTCCGCTCTGCAATACCCAGATCCCGACACCGGCTGCATACACAAGGCCGAGATCGTGGATTTGGTTGTCGGCAATGACATTGTCATAGTTCTGTTCCGCGGGATTCTCCCTTAGATCTGGTTCTCCTACTTTGACTCCACCGGCTCCCAGATCGTAAAACTCGTTTGCGAGCACCTGGTTGTGTTGCGAACCCCGCCCTAGTTCGAGCGCATATCCACCAGAGTGAGCGAACGTACATCGTTCCACGAGGAAGTTGACAGCTCCAACTGCCTCCACCGCGGTGGAAGCGATGATGGCAGCCTGGGGGTCAAAGTAACCTTGCGGTCCCACATTCCAGTCCGCGTGCTCGAACGTCAGGCCACGGAAGACGACATTGCGCACAAGCTCCCCCGTTTCCGGCTTCCCCTGCACAAGGACCAAACGCTCCAGTCCCGCCGCAATTACCCTGGCTTGCTTCATGTTCTCCCCTGGAAGGGGAATATAGGAGACTTTTTGCGTGGACCGGTCAAGATACCACTCACCCGGAATATCGAGGGCACCGGGCACGTTCTCAACAAAATAGCGAGCATTCTCTTCGTTGGCAAAAGACTGGGTGGGACCGAGTTCGGCCAGATGGCCCTGTTGATCGACGCGCGTGATGGGAGTGCGGAAATCACCCCAGGCCATGAAGCCTACGAGTTCCACGTCTGGTTGGTTGACCCACTCCTGTTGGATGTCGTTGCCGTGAAAATGTAACTGAAGAGGTCTGTTGGGGGCTCCGCCTCCCTCGAAGTGGAAGAAGCCATCCTTCGGGGTACGTGTGCGAGCAGCGCGCCTGCCGTTGATAAATAGTTGGTTGAAGTAAGGGCCTGGAGCGTTCGTTGTCCATGCCGCACCGGAGGTCCTGGTCCAGCCGGAGATGATCCGGCCGCCGCTAACGACAGGGTGCTCGCCGTGAGCTGCCTCCCAGATGGTGTCGCTGTCCTCCGAACCAAGGACCAGTGTCTCAGGAAGAAAATACGTTCCAGCGCGAACCGTAATGGTGATGGGGCCAGTGATGCCGGAGCGACGCTGTGCGCGGGCTGCATCACGGGCTTCTGTCAGGGTTCTGATGGGGCCGTCGGGAGAGACGGTGATGACCTGGGCAGGCGAGGCAACGACAACGAAGAGCAGAGCCATGGCCAAGCGTGCGAGCATCATTAGGTATGATGCCTTGAAAAAACATGAGAGTTGGCTCTCTCCACCGCTCAGCTTATTGAGAGAGCCACTGGCCGGAAGCGTTTTACCGAGCTTGGCGGTACTCAAGAATGCATTTGCTCCACTGCTCTGTGTAAGGCAGAAGCCGCTGTTCGCAGCTCATCCTCTCGTGTGAGGCAATCGGGGCAAAGACGCAGCCATTCACCGCGAGAGTCAGCGATGACATTACTAGCGGCCATTCGTTTGGCAAGATCGCTGGCATTCGTATGACGAACACAGAGAAAAGCACCGTGGTTGTCATCGCCTCCAATTGCCTTGATTCCAGCATCAGCAAGATAAAGTTTCAACTGGCTGAGTTGTTTTTGTCCATATTCGCGCAGGCGTTCCACCGTGATGGCCAACGTAAACTGTTGCCCACTACGTGCCTGATAGTAGGTAAGCACAGGAGGCGTCGATTCGAGAAAGGCGTCGCCACCTGCACGCAGCAGCGGCGGTTCGTGGCGCTCATAACCAAACGTGTCTTCTCGCGCGAACCAACCTGTATCGAGTGGGCGCAGTCCGCTGCTAAGAATTTCAGGTGACAGGTAGAGAAAACATGCGCCGGGGCCACCACGAAGATATTTATAACTGCCGCCGATGGCGAAATCAGCGCGCATGCCGACGACATCCACGGGAAAGACGCCTACAGCATGATAGGAATCGACCAACAGCTTTGCGCCAACACTGTGGCACGCGTCGGCGAGCTGTTCCAGATTATGTACTGTTTGTGCGTTCATGAACATGACCTGAGAGATCACGACGAGATCAATCTCCTGTCGTAGATGACGGATTATCGCCGGCACCGTAAATAGGCCCTCAGCATCGACTTCAACCCAACTCAGTTCTATGCGTCCAAGGGTCGCATACTGTTTCAACAGCAGGTCGATGGAGTCGAATTCTCCGCGCGTGCTCAAGACACGCGGGGTTCCGGGCAGCGCATTCAACACAGCGCGCAGGCCCTGTCCGGCGGATGTCTTCGGCACAATGCAATCAACACGCGGAGCACGGATGAGTTGAGCAATACGAGAGCGAAAGGCCTCCTGTTCGGCTAGCCAAGCATCCCAGGCATCACCGAGCTTTGTCTCCCACAACGAAGTCGCTTCGCGCACGTCTTCTGCCATCGCGTCGAGTGGACGACCTAAAGAGTGGTTGGCGAGGTAGACGCGATCACTGGCCAACACGCGGGAAAACAACGGCGCAATGTGCTGTTGCACAGATTCTTCTGTAAGCGGACCAGAACCGAGTTGTGCAACGGCTCTGTCTATCGTAGGGCTCCCTCCCGCCGGGGTGTTCATCGCTGCTTCAATCCTGTGCGGACCGCGAAGAGCTCAGGAAAAAAAGTCAATTCCAGTGCTTGGCGCAGAAAGCCAACACCCGATGAACCTCCGGTGCCGGGGCGGAAGCCAATGATGCGCTCGACGGTCTTCATGTGGCGAAAGCGCCAGAGCTGAAAGTATTCTTCTACATCAACCAGCTTTTCGCACATCTCATATGCGTCCCAATGCTCGCGTGGATGCTCGTAGATCTGTCGAAAGACCTCTGTAAGTTCATCGTTCTTCTGATGAGGCTCGGACCAATTGCGTTCGACGCACACTTCAGGAACAGCAAGGCCGCGTCGCTTGAGATGCCGTAGAAATTCGTCATACAGGCTGGGGGACTCAAGCGCCCGCTGCAAATCCTCATGGATCTCCGGCTGATGGGCAAACACTTTGAGCGCATCCTGATTCTTATTCCCTAACAGAAACTCAAGCTTGCGGTACTGATATGACTGAAAGCCGGAGGCATGACCAAGCACTCCACGAAATTCCATGTATTCCGATGGAGTGAGCGTTTCTAATACCGCCCATTGGTCAAAGAGCTGCATCTGGATGAGCTTGGCACGCGACAGAATCTTGAAACAGGGATCGAGCTGGTCCTGCTGCACATGACGGATCGCTGCCTCCAACTCGTGAATCAGTTGCTTGATCCAGAGTTCCGCGACTTGGTGCTGAATGATGAACAGCATTTCATCATGGTGCGGTGGCTGGGAGAGGGGTTGCTGTTGCGATAGCAGGCCATCAAGGCAGAGATAGCCTGCATAGCTCATCCGATCCTTGAAATCGGTAACGATGCCAGCTTCCAGAGATCGCTGATTCTTTTCTGACGAAGACATCTCTCGCATTATAGGTTCCGAAGGGCATATGGTGGTGACGATGGCCTAGATCCACCGTCAACTCTTGATGCAGAGCGAAGCACAGGTCCACATTTACCTGCGATCAGCCGCCAACGACCAAGGTGCGGTTTGCCCGCCACTCGTTATTTCTGGAGTGCTGGGCTATGGCCAGCGCCCGGCTCGGGATCTGCCAACCGCCAATGAGCGTATTTGGCGATGTTCGCCAGAATTGCATCGGTATCCGCCCTGCGTGGGAAATAGTATTCTGAGGCACACGAGCAATTTAGATCGTACCGATGCGCGATTGTCCTTGCTGCAAACGCCGCACGTTAGCACCTTTTAGTGCATGTTCATAGGAGTCCATTATGACGCGACAAATCGTCTTCACATCCAAGGCGGCAATGCCGTCGCCGTCGTATAGTCAAGCTGTCAAGGCAGCAGGTCTCGTCTTCGTTTCGGGCACAGCGCCGATAGACCCCGAGACAGGTCAAATCAAGGGAACTACTGTTCAAGAGCAGACACAGCAATGCCTGACCAACATTGCCGCCATTTTAGAGGCGGCTGGAACGTCAATGGAAAAAATCGCCAGCGCCACGGTCATTCTGGCGGACGAGGACGATTTTGCGGGCATGAATGAGGAGTGGATGCGATGGTTTCCCACGAATCCACCTGCGCGCCAAGGGGCCAAGCTTCCGGCACGCATTCCGGGCCTCAAGGTTTCAATTGCCGCCATCGCTGAGATTTAAAAGTGTGATCCGGCGATTGCTTGCAAATATGCCCCTCAGTCGATGTTCCCCGGTTTGGCGCGAGCTTTTGGCCAGACCGCTTAGCGTTGCGTTTCCCTGCCGAAACCCAATTACGAACGTACGGCGCGACATTGCTGTCGATGGCCCTGAACTCCTCCTGGGTCAACGGCAGACTGTGCCATTGCTTCAGCGCGTCCTTCGGTCTGTTATCTATCGTCGCGGCGTCGCTCCCGTAAACCAGCCGGCTGGTCCCGATCTGGCGAATGCGGGTTACGAGCAGGTCGGATTTGTTCTCCCACATGCCAGGTATAGCGATCCCACAGACATCGAAATAGACATTTTTCATTCGAGGATCTTTTCGCTCGATTGCTTTTACAAATACCGCAAGGGCGGCGTCGGTTTCCGGGTCGTCGTAACCTCCACCTCCGGCCAAATGCGCGATCTGCACTACCACGTCGGGAGCCTCAGGGAGTAGCTGTTCCAGAAAGATGCGGGCCTCTTTTGCTCCGTATGGCCGATGGTGATCGATGTTGGCGTGCATGTGCACCACGATCGACATGTGATGCTCGTTGGCGGCACGGAAAACCCGACGCACTCGTGCGAGATGATCTGGATTGTCGACATTCACGTCGGAGTTGCCGAAGTGCAGCTTCAGTCCGGTGCGAAGGTTCGGGTCTCTCGCACAACGTGCGATCTCTTGAAGTGCGTATGGACGGAGTGGATTGACGCTGCAAAAGCCAAGCAACCGTTGAGGGTATTTGGCGACTTGAGCGCTGGTCCAGTTGTTTTCATCCATCACGTGCGCGTATTCATTCGGAACTGCCGCCTTATTTGGATTTGAGAAGCTGTACGCGACCGACAGTACGACAGCTCGGCTGATTCCGGCGCCATCGAGTTGTGCAACGAGGTAATCGGCATCGATGCCCTTCGACCCCGGAGATGATCGTACGCCCGCCTGCGGGCTGTATAAATGCTGGTGATAGTCGATGATCTGGGCCAACGAGTTCAGGGGGAGGAGCATGCCCAATGCCGCGATGATCGCGATCCCTCGTTTTATCGAGTCGTAATCGAAGACAGGCATGGACAACTAGAGTACCGAATCCAGGGCAGTGATGGAATTTCTCCGACGATGAGGGAAAGAATCGGCCCCTTCCAAGTGGGATTGGTCCCGACGCCTGGCACAGGGCCGAATTGACCATTGAGCAGTTCACGCAAATCCGGAACTGGAATGGCGGCGGCTTCAAGTGAACGTGTTCAGGACGGCTACTTTTCGAGCCACTTTTATCGGGACCGATGGTAAGGACTTCTAGACTGCCTGCGGAGAACACAAAGGAATGTTTATCGGTCACTTCCTAGCCGGAAACGTGAAGGCTACAGTGCTCGTCGCCGAGGCCAATCCAACGCGAAATCTGCGATCACGACGAAGATCTTAAGACACGCGAATAAGGTGCGGATATGAATTACATCTCCATGACAATTTTGGGGGGCATTGTTCTTATCCTTAAGGGAAAGGCGGCTCGCACAAAGGCAAGTAGATATCAATTTGAATGGTGACTGACAGCCTTGCAGGCCGATTAAGTAACGTGGTTTACAGACTGTTGCAACTGTAGAAGGGGTTTCATATGGTTCAGAATATCTCCGGCATACGGTACGGCAAGGTGCTTCTCGGCATTGCAATCTTGCTCATCGTATTCATCATCAGTGCCTATGTTTATCTGAGGTTTGGTCCTGTTCCGGTTGCGGTTGCGGATCCAGCTTTTCCCTTTGAAAAACCAATGGTCAGGACGGCGGTTAGAGCACGTACCGGTCGTGAGAATCAAAACCCTCCCTTTGCTCTCAGTGAAGAGGTATTCGGGCGCGGGCATCTATCGGCAGCACTGTTCAATGTGCCACGGTAATCCGGGCCACGATGCTGCACTTGCCAGTCAAATGTTTCCAGCCCCTCCTCAGGTCGGCCGTATTTTGGGGATGATGTCGTTCGAGCCAGACATCGTTTCGGTACAACTCGATGGCACCCCACTCCATCTTGAGCCGGGTCAAACAGTGATTCCCCACGGCCCAGACCGCGACCTCACTGTAGCCGAGGCGCTCCCGCTTGACAACGGCTAGGAGTCCCGCTAAAAGAGCGACATGGCTCGACTACTATCGGTAAATGTTGGACTTCCACGCGACATCGAGTGGAAGGGCCGCACCGTGCACACCGCGATCTGGAAGGACCCAATACCTGGTCGCTGTAGAGTCGGCCGGTTGAATCTGGACGGAGATGGTCAAGGTGACCTGGCTGGGCACGGGGGAGAGCAGCGTGCTGTCTTCGTCTACCAGATCGAATCGTATCGTTACTGGCAGGAGCAACTAGGGCGGTCCGACTTCATCCACGGACAATTCGGAGAGAACCTCACCGTCGAAGGGTTGCCCGACGATGTGGTGTGCATCGGCGACCGCTATCAGATCGGCAGCGCGCTGTTCGAGGTAACGCAACCCCGCGTTACCTGCTATCGCGTTGGCATTCGGATGAAGGAACCCCGGATGCCGGCATTGCTGACATCGAGCGGACGGCCAGGGTTCTACTTGCGCGTGCTGCAGGAAGGCGAGGTCGGCCCTGGCGATGAAATCGTGAAGGTGGGAGAGGGTAACGAGCGAATGACCGTCGCAGAGATCAACGCGCTCCTCTATTCGTCCGATCATGCGCGCGATCGACTGGAGCACGCCTTGCAGATCGAGGCGCTTTCGCCCGGATGGCGCTCGTCGTTTGAGGCGTTACTGCAGAGCCCAATGAGCGGTAATGCGGGGCTAGTGCCGGAAGCGGCTGCGCATCCGGCTTCACCAGAATTTCGGTCGCATCAAGTGACGGCGATCGATCAGGAGTCTGCGGACGTCCTCTCGCTTACGATGCAGAGCCCGAACGATCAGCCGCTGCCAACAGCGATGCCCGGCCAGTACGTGGTCGTGCGTCTTCAACCAGTCGCAGGCGGTCCGCCGCTCTTTCGCAGCTACTCGCTTTCGGGTCCCGCCTCGACGGAGCGCTATCGAATCAGCGTGAAGATTGAACCGGATGGGGTGGCCGGAACTTACCTGCGGGAGCATGTTCGGGTGGGCGACGCTCTCGACGTCAGCTCGCCGCGCGGAAGCTTCATTCTGCAGTCCGGAGAGCGGCCGGTGGTGCTGCTCAGCGCGGGAATCGGGGCGACGCCGGTTCTGGCGATGCTGTATTCGCTGGAAGCGGAGCGCTCGACACGGCAGGTCTTGTGGTTGTATGCAGCTCGCGATCGGGAGCATTACCCCTTCGCCGCTGAAGTTCACCGCCTCATGCTGGCGCTCACGCACGGCCGCAGCTACGTTTGTTACAGCAGGCCCGGCTCAGGCGACAAAATTGGCGAGGATTTTGACGCGATCGGTCACCTGTCGCGATCGGTTTTTGACGAGGCCGGCGTCCCACGAGATGCTGATGTCTACCTCTGCGGGCCAAATCGCTTCATGGCAGACATGAAAGAGGCCCTCGCAACCTCGGGAGTCGCTCGGGAGCGAATTCACGTCGAAATCTTCAACGGCAGCGAGTCGATGACGCCTGGTATCGTCGGCGCAATGACGCGAGCTCCGCATCTGCCTAAGGACGACGCTAACACCGGTCCGCTGGTATCGTTCGCGCGCAGTGGCATCGCCGCGCACTGGAGCGCGTCGGCCTACCAGAGCATTTTGGAACTGGCCGAGGCGTGCGACGTCCCGGTTCGTTGGTCGTGCCGGACGGGTGTTTGCCACAGCTGTGAGAGCGGCTTGATTTCGGGGACGGTCGTCTACGGACCCGAGCCACTTGACAAGCCCGCCGACGGCAACCTCCTCGTTTGCTGTTCGCAACCGATTCGCGACGTCGTCATCGATCTGTGAGGCCCGTCAAAGTTACTTCGTGGTGGCATGGTCTCCACGCTTTCTTCTCTGGTACGCAGCCACCTTGAGCTTGTTACCACAGATATTCATGCTGCACCACCTACGTGAGCCTTTCTTGCTCGTGTCGAAGAAGTGAAGGACACATGATTCACATTTGCGAATGCGCGACGACTGCGCGCCGGCCAGAAGATCTGCGGTGGCATCGATGATCGGCGCCCAGAGGTCGGCGGGCTGACGCGGCTCAAACAACGTCTCCTGAATCACCTTTCCGTCTCGCTTGTGAAGGGAAGTGCGACGAGGATATTGAAGCAACAGAGAGGTTACTTCGGCCAGGAAAGCATCGGTCGGCGATGATCCGTTCTCCATCCGCACGACGGCCTCCCTCAATCTCTCTCTAAATGCAATCAGCTGACCCAGAAAGGTAGCCGCCTCAGGAGCTTGGCGCCAGCCCCGGACCGTATCTTTAGCCGTTCGCGAGGCCACCATACCCGACGCGATCAACCACCTTTCAAGCGCGCGAACATCCGGAAGGAGCTCCGTCGGCCCATTTTCAAGAACAGGCTTTGTATTCAACAAATCCAGGATTGGCTTGTTCGCCACGAATAGAAACCCATCGATCCATTCGTTCACCTCTCGAGAAGCAATACGCATGAGTCCCCTCTACAAGATACTGCGAAATTAATTTGAACACCTTTAATGCATCTTTTATAGGTGTTGCACAATCTCACTTGTGTAACGGGAACCTTATGCCACCAGGAAAGGAAATCACTATGACAACGTTTCAACACGCGACCGTTCGCGGGCTCAAGGTTTTCTATCGCGAAGCAGGTTCAAAAGTTTCTCCAACCATCGTACTGCTCCACGGCTTCCCTAGTTCGTCGCATATGTTCCGCGACCTGATCCCGCAGCTCGCGGGCAAATTTCACGTGATTGCACCGGATTATGTTGGTTTTGGCTACAGCGATGCTCCGGATGCAAGCAGATTCGACTACACCTTCGACAATCTGGCCTCTCACGTTGAGGAGTTGCTCTTCGGTATTCTCGGCCTAAAGAGGTTCAGCATCTACGTGCAGGACTACGGCGCCCCAGTGGGCTATCGCATTGCCTCCAAGCAACCGGACGCGATCGAAGGCATCGTGGTGCAGAACGGGAATGCCTATGTTGAGGGTATCGGCGCGGCCTTCGACCCAATGAAGCCGTTCTGGGCAAATCGGAATCCAACAACCGAGAAGCCGGTGCGCGACCTGCTCAAGAAAGAAACAACCATTTTCCAGTACACGCATGGGACGAAGGATGTTTCGCGCATTAGTCCGGACTCATACACCATGGATCAGTTCTTCCTTGATCGCCCAGGCAACGATGCCATCCAACTTAACCTGCTTCACAACTATCAGTCGAATCTCGCGCTCTACGACGGATGGCATAACTTCTTTCGCAGCAAGCAGCCGAAGACTCTGATCGTGTGGGGAAAGAACGACCCCTTCTTCACTGTCGAGGGCGCGCGAGCCTACTTGCGAGATATTCCAAAAGCTGAGCTGCACCTCCTCGATACCGGTCACTTTGCGCTTGAGGATTCGTGCGAATTCATTGCCCAGCAAATTGTAAAGTTCTCTGCCTGACAGCAGAAAAGCATTCTTTTCGTATCTTCCACTTTGAACCTACCTGAAAGGATGAGTATTATGCGTTTTTCAGAAAACGCCACAGTAGTAGTGGTCCACGGAGCGTGGGCTGATGGTTCGAGCTGGCAGCGAGTAGTGCGGCCTCTTGAGGACTGGGGCTTGAATGTGATCGCAGCGCCGATTCCCCTTACATCTCTAAGCGACGATGCAGCCGCTCTAAAGCGAACGATTGCACGAACTCAAGGTCCATTGATCGTCGCAGGGCATGCATACGCTGGTGCGGTCATTGCCACCGCGAACGAGGAGCGCGTGAAGGCTTTGGTTTATATCGCCGCTCTTGCGCCTGACGAAGGAGAGCAGGTCGCTCAGGTCTTTTACAAACATGAAACCCATTCAAAGGCGCCGCAACTTGCGCCCGATGCCGACGGCTTTATCTGGATGCCGGATGAGGGGTTCGCAAATGCTTTCGCCCAGAATGCCACCGCCGAGCAGATTTCGTTATCCAAAGTTGTGCAGCGTCCGATTTCGGTTAAGTGCATTCAGGAACCGGCCCCTGCACCCGCCTGGAAATCAAAGCCAGCGTGGTATCTCGTCGCGGAAGAGGATCGAATGATCAATCCCAAAACGCAGCGCTTCATGGCAGAACGTATGAAGGCTACAGTGAGGTCGTTCGTAGTCGATCACACGCCGTTGCTCACCGCGCCAGACAAGGTTGTGGAGGTCATCCTTGAAGCGGCCAAAGCAACGCTTTCGTAATACAGAACTTTGAATTTTCGAAAAAGGAGAAATTGTAACGCGCGCCATCGTACTCGATCACTTCGGAGGTCTGGATAGTTTGGTGATCAAGGAAATTCCTGAACCAGAGCCGGAACCAGGCAAAGTTGTCATCCAGATCAAGGCATTTGGAATCAATCTTGGCGCACATCGGGTGGAGTTGGAAGGACCGGAACTCTCGACTCGCATCGCTGAAGCCAAACAGATCGATGCAGTTCTCGACCTCGTTGGCAACAGCACAATTCTCGATTCGCTTCGGATACTGCGTCGCGGCGGGCGAGCCTGTCTTGCCGGATGGTTCGGGGGACTGGCTCCCATCGCGGACTTTAATCCGTTATTGCAAATGCCCAGCGGTGTCTATTTGACTTTTTTTGCCTCCTTCGTGTTTGGGACACCCAGCTTTCCTCTTTCGGATGTTCCGCTTCAGGAGATTGCGAGGAAGGTGGAGCAAGGCAAATTCCAGGCGAAGCCCTCGCGAGTATTTCGCTTCGAAGACATTCGAGAGGCGCATCGTGTGATGGAAGCTAACGAGGCGAATGGAAAGATGGTCGCGAAGCTCTAAGGGCCGTAACGCAAGCTACAGGGAGGAGCCATGTCCACAAAGAAGACCACACCCGAACGGCTGGTGACATTTTCTGATGGGGTGTTTGCCGTCATCATTACCATCATGGTGCTGGATCTCAAACGGCCAGCCGAGTCAACGCTGAAGGCACTCCTCCCGCTGTGGCCCACTGCTCTGAGCTACGCGATCAGCTATTTATTCGTAGCGATCATCTGGGTGAACCATCATCACCTTTTGCGATTTGCCCATGAGGCAACACCTCAGCTCATTTGGTGGAACTTCGCCCATCTTTTTATGGTTTCACTTGTGCCGGCGACTACGGTCTGGATGGCCGCAACCAAACTGGCTGCCGCACCCGTCTTTGTCTATGCGTTGGTTTTTGTCTTGGTAGAGACAGCCTATATCGCTTTCGAACGAGCAGCACTTTCACAGGCAAGTGACAGGGATATCACTCCTCGCCTGCTTCGAATCGCTAGGATTCGATCCTATCTGGCACTCGGCATGTTCAGTGCCGCGACCGCCGTCTCTTATTGGTCGCCTATGAGCGGGCTCGCTCTGGTCTGTTGCGTCCTGCTCATTTATCTAAGCCCGCGCATACCTGATTTCCTTCATAAATCGGTACGCTCAAAACCAATCTGCACGACATCGCAGGAATGGAGAAACATTATGAAGAATTCCGTCGCAATTGTGACCGGAGCTAGCCAGGGCATCGGACGTTCCACTGCTATCCGTTTAGCTCGCGACTTCTCGGCCGTTGTGTTGGCGGCACGGAATGCGAAAGAGCTTGCGGAGGTTGCCACTGAGGTGCAGAAGATGGGAACCGAACCGCTTCCCCTTGCGCTCGACTTGAGTCGGCCTCGTGCTCTAAATAGCCTTCATCTCGCCACCGTCCATACGGACCGATGTACCCGTCATCCATTTCGCGGCCGGAGAGACCATGAATCCTAGAAGCTCGGCGATCTCTTCTGGTTGCCCGTAGCGGGTGATCCCGGCCTCCTCTGGAAACTTGTCGGTAGCAACTGCCCGGAAGACCGGGTGTCATCGCTGCTCGTCCATAAGTGTTCATGGTCGTAGGGATGTTGGCGTGACGAATGAGGCCGTTTTTTGCATTTTCCGCGGTTGGCTCCTGTTTCATCGACCGCCCACAAAGGAGTGTCGAAAAGCGAGCCAACCTAGGGGTGCAGGGGAGGGAAGTCCCTTCCGCCTCTGAGTGGGGAGTCCTGGCATTTACCCTCTAAGCGAGATAAGAGGGGACACACTTTTACCAAGAGAGGGGCTGCAAAACGCAACCAGCGGCTCAGAGGCTATGAAGTCCTTCCGGATCGCACGCAATACGCATCACACCTCGCCCCCTCGCCGATTTTGAGCAAGGAATGCCCGGTGCTGGCCGGCTATTTGGATGTTTCGGATTGGAATAGAACCATTGCGAGCTACCCGTGACTATATGGGCTGCCCCTTGCTGACATAAGTGCCGTTTACTTCGTTGGCGCCGCTGGAGTTCGTTCGGCGTTAGAGCTCCACTGACCGTCTCACAATCACTGCGGTTTGGGTGGAACCTGGCGGTCGAGGGCGCCCGAATCAATCACTGCGCCCGTCCGCGACACCGTTTCAAAGTACAGTCGATCACCCGAGATCTCCATCAGCATGAAATCGCGATCCGTATCAAAACCGACATCATCAATATCGCGCTCTTTGTCACCTTCCTTGTGAAGATTGTGATATCTCAACTCGCCGGAGTTTCCGAGAACAAACAAGTATAGGCCACTCTGGGGTTTAAGCCGTTCATAGACGTGTTCATGACCACTCAGTACAAGATTCACATTGTATTTGAGAAAAAGAGGCATGAGCTGCTTTCTCAAGTCGAGGTCAGCCCCATGATACTTTGCGCTAGTGAACAGCGGATGATGGAAAAAGCAGATCTTCCACTTGGCGGTTGAATTTCTCAGTTTGCCTTCGATCCAAGTGAGCTGCTGCGGGTCCATGTAGTTGCTGTCGAGCGCAAAAAATTCCGCATCACCCTTTTTGAAGCTGTAATATCGTTCACCGCCCATGTTATAGAGCTTGTAGTTTCGTTCAATGTCTGGATCGTCGTGGTTTCCCAGGGATGCATAGAATTTAACGTTGGCATCAAGCAGGGGCTTGTAAGGTTCTTCGAACTTCATTTGGAAATCCCTGGCATTGTGTCCGCCGTAAATATTGTCCCCATTCATCGTGACGAAGTCGTACTTCACAACCTTACGGAACCGCTCCATCTGATTGGCCACTTCAAATTCTGGTGGCTGACCAGTTCCGTTATCACCGATCACAGCAAATCGTATCGATCCTTCCTTCAGCGGCAATGTCACCGGAGGCGGCGTATCTACTGACGAGCTTGCAGCTTTCTGATCACCGGTCAGCGAGGTCGCCATCACCAGTGCGAGGGTGAGTGCTGCAATAGGCAATGAATTGATGCTCAAGTGCGTTTTATCCTTATCGAAGAGCATTGGGGAGGTAGTCGGCCACGATGTTTGCTTCGGTATCCCTCAAAACCAGGGTGCTCCCGACCATGCGGTATTCCAAACCCTTTGGCAATACGGGCAAGTGCTGAAGGAAACTACCCGGCGCCGATTGCAGCGGTTGGCCATGCAGATTTGGATAGTCGCGATTTACCAAGATTTTCATGGCCTGTGCGGCTGCAACGGGCTCCGCATGTTGCAGACTTTGTCGCAGCGTCGCGCCATCTGGCCCGCTCATTGCATCAGCAAGCAGCTTGCGAATGAGGGCAGCTAAGGGCTGGGTGAAAATGTCCCCTTGTTTTGCGTCGGGTCGTGCCTCTCGAATAATCTTCTTTAGTTCTTGCCGGCGCTTCTCTATGTCCTCAACGTCGGTAGTGCGTTTCAGGTGCGCGTTCGAAGGGGCATTGTGTTGGATAGCCAGATAGGCCTTCGCGCTACGCTCAAACTCTTCAATCGTATGTTGGTCCTGGACCGACGTGGTCGCCTTGGCAACCGGATCTGCTACCTGCCCGATTCCACTGGTCAGACCCACAAACGTCAGTGTGAGAGCTGCGATACGCGATGTGATTCTAGGGTAATCCATTTTCGCATCTCTTTCTCCGCCCGCGTACTCCTACGGTTTCGCAGTAGCGGCGCTCTTTGAATGTGCCGCTTCGCCGCTGAGCTCTTTGATCGCGTGCACGACTGCGTCATGCACCTCTTCGCGAAATGCTTCCCGCACATTCTCTACAATCTCCTTCGGTTCGAAAGCTACCTCGCTGTCGGAATCCAGTACTTTGTCGAGAACCTGTTCCACTTTCGTATCGACATTGATGCGTTTGGCAACAACTTTCGCAACCTTATTCGCGGGCGCATCGAGCACGGATAATGTCGATGCAACGGCAGGCACCGCGCTACGCCAATCTTTGTCGAAGACGGATATCATCTGCTTCACAACGTGCTGATCGGAAAAAATGATCCCAATTTCGCGGCGCACCTCGAGTTCAACTCTACGTAAACTTTGACTTCCAAGGAATGCTGATTTTTTATCGCGTATGATCGCGCGAGCGTGCAGGCGGATTGGCAGTTTTCTTGCCGATAGCGAATTCCCTCGCGCAGACGTCTGCCCAATGACTCGAACGTCCACACCCTGAGAAATCTTTTCATGCAATAACTTCAAAAACTCGCGATCACTAATCTTCATTTCATACATCAATATCTGTTTCTTCGCGCCTGAGATAAATTTCACTAACTCCCTTCGCGCGTTGACTGGACTAACAACCAAATCATTACAGCCCGCGCTATAAGGTATCCTTTTCACATCACAATCGAAAAGCTTGATCGCTTCCTTTACAACGTTGCGCTCAGTAGTGCTGACTCCGAACGAACGGCTTAGCTGAACATCTAAATGGCTATAGTTGAATGCCAAAATGTAGAGCTCTTTTCCGTCGATGATCAGCATCTTGCCGTGGTAGCGAACCAGATCAGCCGCGGTGCGGGTAACGGTTATCCCCTTTTCCAGAAGCCTCATCTCAAAACGTCGAAGGTTCTTCTCGCCGCCACGGTTTGTAAAGGCAATCAGGGCCTGCACCGATACCCCGCGCTCCACCGCATCCATGAGTGCTTTTTCTATTTCGCTGCGGTCGATACGAAAGATCAAAATGCGGATGCTTTTCTTCGCCGCAGCTATTGCTTGCAGGAGTGGTTCAATCCCATCGTCGGGTTGAATAAATAGTTTCACAAACAGTCCTTTCCCACGAGGGCCGAACCTAGGACCCATAAGGAAAGATGCCAAATTCTTCAATTCGGATGTTTTTGTAAGTGTCGGAGTAGCAAAATCCCTCGAATGTGCTTCTAAGTAAGAAGCTACCAGGTAGCGCTGCAGGGCATGTCCCACGAAGAGCGGGGGAGGAAGATAAATGAATCGAAAAATAAGCTTCACTGCGGCCGCGTTAGCGAGTGTCTTTGCTACATCGATTATTTGGGGTCAGGCCACACAACCTTACGACGGCTCGATGCAATCACGCGTGATCGCATCGTCCCACCAAGACCAATCAGCCGAGGCCAAGAGTGGCCATGAGGACAATGACAAACCGTTGGCCACTGATCAGGTGGATCATCCGGTGCTTTGGGAGGATCCAGGGGACATCGCCAGACGCGATCTCTTCTATGGTCATGGAGGAGAAAAAGGTCAGCCAAAGCCACCTTTTGTATTTTTGACGGAAGATCGCAGCGGAACAAATCCCAAGTTTGACACTCGCGATGGAGGCGATAAGAAATGGCGAGTAAAACTCGGAGAAGAATCGCGGCCTGAGGTCGTCGCCTCCCGACTGCTGTGGGCTATCGGCTACTTTGTTAACGACGACTATCTGGTACCCGATGCCGAGGTGCGGGATCTAAAGATGAAGCGCAAACCGGGAGACATGAAGGGGGATTTAGTCGCGAACGCCCGCTTTTCGCGCAAACCGGCCGGACAGGAGAAGATGGGTATCTGGGAGTGGAAGAATAATCCATTTACGGGAACGCGAGAGCTAAACGGTTTGCGCGTTGCTATGGCGGTTATCAACAATTGGGATCTAAAAGATGTCAACAATGCGGTGTATCAGGACGAGAAGACCGGGAGGCAACTATTTATCGTGAGTGATATTGGTGCCGCCTTCGGGACGAATAAATTGAGTTGGACACGAGGTCAATCAAAAGGCAACGTGGAGAGTTTCAAAGACTCGAAGTTTATCACTCGAAGTACAGATACCGAGGTCGATTTTGCCACCCCTTCGGCGCCCACCGCCCTGCTAGCGGAGACTGCCGGGTTTGGGATTGTTCCCTATGCCAAACGCAGCGGCCTAAACTGGATAGGCAAGAATATTCCCCTGGAAGATGTCCGCTGGATCGGATCCCTTCTTGGTCAACTGACGCATGAACAGCTCGTGGATGCTTTTCGTGCGGGCAATTTTCCGCCGGATGAAATCGCGATCTATGTCACTTATCTTGAGAACCGAATTATCGAATTGAAGAATTTATGACTCGCAACAGCTAGACAGCCACTTGCATGGCGGCAGCTTCATCGGTGTTGAACTGAATGTCATGCAGTTGACGATAGATACCATCTTCCTTGGAGAGTAGTTCGTCGTGAACTCCGCTTTCGACGATTTGACCGTCCTTCACGACGTAAATGCAGGCTGCATTGCGAATCGTCGATAGACGATGAGCGATTACCAGCGATGTTCTCCCTTTCATGAGCCTGTCCATGGCCTCGAAGACCAGTTGCTCGGAGGAGGCGTCCAGGCCAGAGCTTGGTTCATCAAGAATAAGGATCGGACTATTGCGGATGATGGCCCGCGCGATTGCGATACGCTGCCGCTGTCCGCCGGACAGGGTGACCCCACGTTCGCCTATCTCCGCGCCGAATCTTCCGGGCAATTTTTCAATGAACTCCAAAGCGTTTGCCATTTCGGCTGCTTTCGCGATCTCGAGATGTGACGCCTCAGGCTTGCCGTACGCAATATTGTCCCAGATCGAGCCGCTGAACAAAACTGTATCCTGCAATACAAAACTCATCTGATCGCGAAGCGATTTCTGCGTCAACGTGCGTACATCGATTCCATCAATCTTGATCGTTCCTGCGGTGGGGTCATAGAAACGCGCGATCAAATTGGCGATGGTGGTTTTTCCCGATCCCGTCGGTCCCACCAGCGCCACGGAGGTTCCAGCTTCGATGTGGAGAGTTACGTCACGAAGAATAGGTTGCTCGTCGTAAGAGAAATCTACGTTATCGAAGTCGATGCGGCCTTTGAACGCCGGAGCGCGTCCCGCGTCGGGAGCATCGCGCATTTGATCCTTTACGCTGATTATCTCCTGAATTCTTTCATAGCCCACATCGGCTTTCGAATAGGAGTCCATGATCTTCGAGATGTCCTGCATGGGTTTGTACATCTTGGAGATGTAACTGAGAAAGAGGACGATTGAACCCGCCGTAAGACCGTTGCGAAGGGCGCTATTACCGCCGAAGTATAGGACAGCGCAAACGCCCCCGGCCGTAACCACATTGACGATAGGAACAAGCCGCGCTTTCAGTGCCCGCGCCTTTAGCGCTGCCTCGACGGTTTCGAGGCTCTCCCCTTCCAGCCGCTGAACCTCATAATTCTCGCGCGCAAAGGCCTTCACCACCCGAATAGAACCGAGTACTTCCTGGACGACCGATAACAACTTGCCTTCATGCTTGCGAACTTCACGTGATGCTTTTTTAACTCGCCTTGTGTAGCTATAAACAATTGCAAAGAGAATAGGCACGACTGCGAGCGCAACAAGTGTGAAGCGCCAGTTGACGTAGAACATCACGCCGATCATTCCGGCGAGCGTAATTACGTCGACGAGAATACTTAGAAGGCCAGAAACGATGAATGTTTGGACCGAATCAATATCACTCGTTACGCGGCTGATAAGATCTCCCGTCTTCTTCTGGTCGTGATAGGCGAGCGACAGCCTCTGAACATGCGAATAAAGCGTTCGGCGAAGATCGTGAGTCACCCATTGGCCTACGCTGGTCGTAATGAATTTTTCATAGTAGGTACAGACGGCATTCAGAAGAGTGATCAATCCGACCGACACACAAGCAAAGATTAGTATCTGATGCGGCGCCGTCCCCACTGTTCGACGAATAACTGCAAACAACCATCCATGCGACACTTTGTGCGCAATTACGTTATCGAGAACAATCTTCAGCGGCCATGGCTCAAGAAGGTCCGCTATGCTCTCGCCGCAGATTGCAAGCAGTCCCAGCCAAAGCGATCGCCGGTGCGGTTTCAACAACTGAACAATGGTTAGACCGCGCTGGATTCGGTTCGAATCTGAAGCCATGTCAACTTGGATGCAAATAGGCACCAGAACGCCCACTCGCGGGACTTCGCGCAGGTTGTTACCGATGTTCCCAGGACGTCAATTACCCGAGCTAGATGGCTTTTTGGGGGAAGCATGGCCCCTATGTAATGCAGTGAACAACGCATGGCCGGAAACACCGTCGAACGATGGGCTACTTCTTGTGTCGAACAAGCTGAAAAGCGTCCCCGATGAACTCGTGAATTTCGTTATTCAGAACAGACGTTCCGAGTGAGTTTGCAAACCCTATGAACGTGTTCCCCACGCCGCGGTCCTCAACAGGGTAGTACGCATTGGTCAGCGCGGTTGCGCTGGCAATCCCGGCCAACCTGGGCCAATTGAATGCAGCTGAACCATTGTCTTTGCGCGTAATCAACAACCGCGTCGCTGAGTAGATTGCTCGCCGTTTAATACTCTCTCTGCGGCCCATAATGTAATAGCGGGGGTCGTCGTGGAAGAGGGACGCATAAATTCCATAGGCGAAAATAGATTGAGTAGTTTGCTTGATCGCAAATGCGCCTAGACGTTGACCGAATGCTCCACTGTCCGTCCCGTAATGCGGTCGCGTGTCACCCAGCTGACTAATACCCGCATAAAATAGTGTCGTTCCAGCTTCGCTCAAAGTTATTCGGCTTATTACTGAGAGTTTGAGCTTGTCACCAGTAGTAAGGGGACCCGCAAGCTCATCAGGTGATATCACTAGACTATATTTTTTTAATCGCCTGTTTGGTTCAGTCGAAATTACTGACCCGGTTGTTGTTTCGGGAATTCGCTCGCTGGGGAGTGCGCCAGGAGAGTCCGGCAGTTCAGAAGATGTGGGAGATGGAGCGTTCTGTGGGTACGCACCGGCAGTTAATCCCAGCTGAAGTAGAACCATAAATAAGTTGCCTAACCATGATTTATTTTTTCGTAGGCCCATAATTCTCGCGCTCCGAAAGTGTCGGACGCCTACCACGTCTAAGTGGGTTGCTCTTTTAGCCGTTTTTCCTAGTAATCGAATTTTATGCGATGAAGCAGCAACTCGTGACGTTGGCGACGAGAGATAAGAGGTGCACTTTTGACACCATTGCGCACCTTTTTGCGGAGATAAAAGGGGCTGCAAACGCACCCCGACCTCGAGGCTCGTATTTGCATGAGCGTTCATCCGGCTTGGGCATCCAATCCTGCAGTACGAAACTGTCTGGCGAAAGGTTCTTAAGCAGGTCAGTACTCGTGTGCTTCTCAGGTTCAATGCTTGAGCGCGTATGCCTTATGTATGGTCCCGCTGAAGAAGTAAATTGCGGCGGAGCACTTCGGCGACACTCCAGGCTTGAGGGATGCAGCCACGGGGAGAGAAGGGTGGCTCCGCGTCGAAGATTTCACCGAGGATACCTACGCCCGCTTCATTGAGGTGTCGTCGAAGCCGTTGAGAAACGATGTGAGGGGCGGGATTCGCTATGCTTCGAAGTCGAACATCTTGACAAGACACCAGGACAACTCTAATGTTTCGTGTGGCAACTTATTTCCCTGATGAAACGTATCTCTACAGCACCATTGAGGCAACTTCCCATGCCCCTCAGAGAGCCGCTCCTGGCGTTGTTTTTTATCACCCCCACGCTGACATTGCAGGCGCAGGCGCCACCCCCGACACCGAAGCCTTCTCCCGATGTCGTCGCTGGCATTCCCGTCAACTACGACGAGGCGAAGGTCGGAAACTATTCATTGCCCGACCCTCTCAGGCTTAACAATGGCAAGCCCGTCAGCGACGCCCGGGCCTGGTACTCCAAACGCCGTCCGGAGATTGTCGAGATGTTCGAGACCCAGCAATATGGTCGAGCGCCGAGCAGGCCTCCGGATGAGAGCTTCGAAATCGTCGACAAGGGGACCCCGGCACTCAACGGCAAAGCGATTCGCAAACAGGTCACGATCTATCTCACCAAGGACAAAGCCGGACCGTCGATCGATCTGCTCATCTATCTCCCTGCAGCAGCCAGCAAGCCAGCGCCGATGTTTTTCAGTATCAATTTTGGTGCCGTGCAGAACGCAGTAGATGATCCCGGAATCAAGCCCGAGACGATCTGGGACCCTAAGACCAATACCCGGATAACGCCGCCGGCGGGCCGTGGATTTGGCCGCATCAACGCCGAGGACTTGCTCGATGCCGGCTTTGGTGTGGCGACCTATTACTACGGCGACATCGATCCCGACTATCTTGCCGGTTTTCCCAACGGCATTCGTGCTCGCTACCTAAAGCCGGGACAGACAGATCGGGCTCCGGATGACTGGGGTTCAATCGCAGCCTGGGCCTGGGGCATGAGCCGTGTCGAAGACTACTTCGAAACCGATAAGAGCATCGATGCAAAGCGCGTGGCTATCCACGGCGTTTCTCGCCTCGGGAAGACCGTTATGTGGGCCGGGGCACACGACCAGCGCTTCGCCGCTGTGATCGCAAGCTGTTCGGGCGAAGGAGGTGCCGCTCTCAGTCATCGCAACTATGGAGAGACGATCGCGCACCTCACCGCACCCAGCAGATATCCCTATCAGTTTGCAACAAACTACGCGAAGTACGGCGGCTTCCCGGATAAGGCACCAATGGACGCCAATCTGCTAATAGCGCTGATCGCTCCCCGCCCTCTGCTCCTTCAGACCGGCAGCACCGACAACTGGTCCGATCCCAAAGGCGAATTTTTAGCTGCAGTCGCCGCTGGCCCGGTCTATAAGCTACTTGGCAAAAAAGATTTGGGCACGGATGTCTGGCCCGAGGCCAAGCGACCCATCTTCAGTGACCTCAGCTATTACATGCACGAGGGTGGCCACGGCATGGTGCCTTCGGATTGGGCCATCTACATCGACTTTCTCAAGAAGACCCTCCACCCGGAGCAATGATGACGAGGATGCGAAGGGCGTCAGTACTAGCAATTGGGTTGATGACTGCAAGTGTGGTTTTTGCCCAGAGCAACCGCGACTCGTTGTCCGACGGATTTATCAACCCTCCTGACTCCGCGAAACCTCGCACTTGGTGGCACTGGACGAACGGCAACGTCACCGAAGCGGGGATCACCAAAGATCTCGAGTGGATGAAACGCTCCGGCATCGGCGGATTTCAACTTGTTGACGTCGCTGCCGGTAGCGGCCAGATCGTTGAGCCGAAGATCAACTTCGGTACGCCCGAGTGGTATCACGCAGTCGTTCACTCCGCCGAGGAGGCGAAACGGCTTGGCCTGGAGATGTCGATCTTCAGTTGTGCCGGATGGAGCGAAGCCGGAGGACCGTGGGTCACTCCAGAGATGGCGATGAAGAAGCTTGTGTGGAGCGAGACCGAAATTACCGGTCCTCTCCAGTACTCGGAAAAGCTTGCTCAACCGCCCTCGAACGAAGGTCCTGTGCGGGATTCGAGTGCCGGTTCCCGTCCGGACGCGCCTCACTTCTATGCCGACTCTGCCATCGTCGCCTACCGCACGCCCGACGATGCTGTCTCCATGGCCTCAATGCACCCCGCGATCACCACGAGCAACGGGCCCATTGACGGCACGGCTCTGCTCGACGGAAGCCTCACCACATCGGTCACGATCCCCGCGCCGAAAGACGGCTCTCCCGCATGGTTGCAGTTTGAGTTTGCCCAGCCATATACCGCGAGAGCACTGTCGTTCGGTAGCGGAGGGAGAATTCCCGTCGGCCGTGTTCTCGCAAGTGAAGATGGCGTCACCTTCCGCACGATCGTCGACCTGCCCGGCCCGCAGGGATACCATGGTGCATCCATTCGTACCTTTGCTTTCCCTGCCGTCACGGCAAAGTTCTTTCGCATTGAACTTGATGGTGCAGGCCTCACCCCAGCCGCTGTGATCCATGGAGCACCAGTCGTCGCAGCCCCTTCCTTCACACTCACCGAAGCAATCTTCTACTCCGATGCTCGCGTAAATCGATGGGAGGACAAGGGCGCCTTCGGCAGCCTGATGGACGTATACGATGTCGTCCCGACGCCTACCGCTCCCGCTGTCGCGGAGATATCCCGCAACGAAGTCATCAATCTCACCCGCAAATTTGACAAAGACGGCACACTTCACTGGGATGTACCGCAAGGCAAGTGGACTGTTCTGCGCATGGGCTACTCCCTTACCGGTGCAAAGAATCGGCCTTCGGTTCCAGCGGGCAGCGGTTATGAGGTCGATAAGCTCAGCGCCAAGTATGTTCAGAGATACTTCAACGGCTACATCGACCCGCTGCAACAGCATCTCGGCGACTTACTGGGATCCACCACGCACTACATGACCATGGATAGCTGGGAAGCAGGAATGCAGAACTGGACCGACGAGATGATCGCCGAATTCCAACGCCGGCGGGGCTACGACCCCACACCCTACCTGCCCATCCTCGCCGGGAGAGTCGTCGGAAGCGCCGACATCAGCGACCGTTTTCTCTGGGACTTCCGCCGCACCCTTGCAGACATGTTCGCGGAAAACTTTTACGGCACGATGGACAGCGAACTTCATAAAAAGGGGATGGAGGCATACTCCGAGGCCTCCGGCGTTGCTCTCGAGATTCCCGAAGACACTCTCTTCAACAAGAGCAAGGTCGACATTCCCATGGCCGAGTTCTGGGTCCACGCATTACACCCCGAATCGATGTACTACGTCGATGTGCGCGGCGCGGCCTCTGCCGCTCATATCTACGGCAAACCCATCGTCGCCACGGAGTCTTTTACTGGCGGCGGCTACGAGTCGCCGTACACGCTAAAAAAAATTGCGGACTACTGGTTTGCCCAGGGAGTCAATCGCCTCGTCTTCCATACATCCGCGCAGCAACCACTTGATGCCAAACCCGGCAACACTATGGTAGGGACTCACATCAATCGCAACATTACCTGGGCCGAACAGGCGCGGCCCTTCATGACTTATGTCGCTCGTGTTTCGTACTTGCTTCAGCAAGGTAGTCCAGTGGCGGATATTGCCTATCTGCTACCTGAAGGCGCGCCATCCACCATGCCTTTCTGGGGAAGCGGACTGCAACCCGCACCTCCGCCTGGCTATGACTATGACTACCTCAATACGGACATCCTTCTCCACCACACCAGTGTCGCGCCGGACGGGAGCATTCATGTCGATGGCAGCCACGATCTTCCTAAAGGCATGACCTATCGACTCCTCGTTCTCCCACCGACCACTCAAATGACCCCGGAGGTCCTGCACAAGTTGCTCGAGCTTGTCGCTGCCGGCGCAACCATCACCGGCCCGCGTCCCACGTCTTCGCCAAGCCTCTTGCATTATCCGGACGCAGACACCGACGTTCACTCGCTCGCTACCGACCTATGGGGAGACATGGATGGTGTCACGTTGAACCAGCATGCCTTCGGCAAGGGCATGACCTACTCCGGTCTCTCGATCGAGGAGATACTCAATCGTCTCAAAGTCTCACCCGACCTTGCTTCTGGCAATTCGCTCGACAATCCACCTGTCTGGGCTCACCGCCATACGCCTGATGCCGAGATTTACTTCCTCGCCAATCAGTCCGACATGCCGCAAAACATCGAAGCTCGCTTCCGTGTGGCAGGAAAGGATGTTCAAATTTGGCGTCCCATGGATGGCACAATGACCGGGAACAAGCCAGGTAGCGCGACCGCTTACACAAGCGTCGCTCGCCTCGAGGAGCGTACTGGGAATCGCCAGCCTGGCCTGCAACCGGCGGCCTATGTCGCCCAGTCCGGCTTCAGCACCGTTCCACTACACCTGGCCGAACGCGAATCGGTCTTCGTCGTCTTTCGCAACGCCGCCCCTAATTCCTTTCGTACCGCTTCTGCTGTCACGGAGACAACCCTCACGGCCCTCAACGGCTCCTGGATGGTCAATTTTCCGACCCATTGGGGCGCACCACCAGGCGTCACAATGCCGAAGCTGATCTCCTGGACTGACAGCACAAATCCCGGCGTGAAGTATTTCTCCGGTACCGCCACCTACACCAAGACGATTCAGGCATCTGCGACATGGTTTCGTCCAGGCCAGCGCGTTTGGCTCGACCTCGGAAAAGTCTGCGACATCGCCGAAGTCAAGGTGAATGGAAGGCCGGTCGGTATCAGTTGGGCGCCACCTTATCGACTCGAAGTCACTAACGAACTCCATCCCGGTCTCAACAGAATCGAGATCGCTGTCACCAACGAGTGGACAAATCGTCAGATCGGTGACCGTACCCTGCCGGAGGGTCAACGGGTTCTGTCGCCCTCCGGCATACTCCCTGGTAGGCCTGGCACCGGGGGAGGGACCGGGAGAGCCCAGATTCTTTCCGAATCTGGACTGTTCGGCGATGTTCGCCTGATCGCAATTCGCCCCCAATAATTGGGGACTTTACACGCCCCATTTCTCGGAATTCCATTTCGAACTGCTCTGTGCCATTCGCGACCCATTCTGATCTGGACCACCGCTGCAAACTTGGCACGGTGCCTACCACGTCGAAGAAGTACTTGAGGTCGCTGTGATCCACCTCCGATTTTGACGATCAGGATCCAGAAACGCCAGATCTACGAATATTTGAGTTTCCGAGCGGCGGTCAGAAGAGGCGCAGTTGAAGCAGCCTGCACTGGACGAAACCTCGAAGTGCCCACTACTCGTTGCAAGGACCACACCAGCTATTTGATGCAGGTGCTTCAGAGGAATGATCAGTTCGACGTTCATTCCTCTGCTCTCCCTCGACAATTGAGAGCGCCTTCGCATCCTTGAGGTGGATGACTTTCCCGAATCGATTCGAAATAGGAACTTGGAGGGACCATCATGACTTTGCAATCTCCAGTCGCGAGGCCACATCCCCGGCTCGAACCGCTAGGTGGAGTTGCAGCTAAGACATATGATTTCGTACTCAGTACGAGTGTTGGCGAATTTAGAGTCAAGGTGTTGACGCTCCGGGCGATTTCGGTCAATGCGTCATATCGAGAGAAATTCTTTCGCAATCTCTGCGCCTGTTCCCGATATTGCGAACCTGCCAGAACAGCGTGCACGGAGTTGAAATCTGTTCCGGGTCGGACGCCTAGTCTCAAAGATTAATTTTATTGTTTTGGCCCCGACGCGCTCTCGTCGATCTCCATTGTTCAAATTGTTGTCTCCTCCTCTTGGTTTCTTGCTGATTGCCGATCAATATAAGCAGCTAGAACCACTGAACCAGCATGTTTCCAAGCGATGTGAGAGCGGGATTTCCGGACGCGCCACAATGCTCAACTCGTGTCCGTGTAACCCGCTTCACCGCCGTATTGGGCTTTGTACAAGATTATGTGGCTTTCGTGGATGGACAACAGAACGCTCTTCGCGTGTCAGATTCTGCTGACGATGGTTTACTCGATCGCCTTTTTGGGAATGAGGCGGATGTATCGTCATCTGCCTGGCACCGGGTCGTTCGCGCTGGGATTTTTTTCGGGCTTTCTGGGATGCATCGTGATTGTTCTACGAGGTGGCGTCCCGAATTCTGTTGCTGTCGTTGTGGAGCATTCCCTGATCTTCTCGGCATTTGTGCTGTTCTATCGCGGGATACTGCTTTTCTTTCGTAGTCCACGGACGACTCGTTTCCTTTCGATTATGTGCGTTGTCGCGCTTATGCTGCTGACGTACCTCAGCGCAGTGGAGGACTGGGTCGCTCCGCGAATCGTCATCGTGTCGTTCGTGCTATTGGTTTCGCGCGGGCTGATTGCGGTGGAGTTGTTCCGCCAAGCCAGACAGCGGTCGATCCTGAATGTCTTCGCGGCGCTGATGGCGGCCTACGCGCTATTTGGTGCGGTCCGGGCGATCGCGACTTTTCTGCATGGCCCTCCGTACGATTTCATGCAGACCAGCCGATTTCAGACGCCGTCGCTGGTGGTGAACCTTCTGTTCATCTGCATTATCGGATTGTTCTTTCTGCTAATGCTGAGCAGTGAACTGGTCGCGATTGTTGATGATCAGCGGCTTGCACTTGAGTTGGTTCGTGCGGAGCGAAACGGTTATGAGCTTGCTGTGGCGCTGATCGACATCGACCACTTCAAACAGATTAACGACACGGCGGGCCATGCTGCAGGGGATGCTGCGCTGAAGCAGGTTGTCGAGGTCATCTCCTCGCGGCTTCGCTCGTATGATTTTTTCGGGCGCTACGGAGGCGACGAGTTTTTGTTGGTGTTTTCGCAGACTTCCTACGAAGACGCGCTGCGTATTGCGGAACGAATAGAACATGCGGTGAGGGGACTTACGGTTCCGAGATTGCCGCTTCCGATTACGCTGAGCATCGGGCTCACCTTTGCAAGGCCGTGCAAGACTGCGGTGTCGATGCTCGCGCGGGCGGACATGGCTCTCTACAACGCTAAACGGGCTGGACGAAACTGCACCAGGGTGCTTCTGACGTCTGTCGAAGCCACTTCAGAGGACGGCGTGCATGTTCATGTCGGTGAGACGATTAGTTCGTGAGCGAGCGCGTTATCGACGTGGATTAGGGTAGAAGTACATAGGATCTTGCATCGGTATCGTGAAATCGGCTCCTCGGAAACTTACGGCGAGCTTGACCGTCTGATCACCAAAAGCGGGTTTTCGGCAACTTTCGCGCCCGCGGCTTTGAGCGTATGGTCGGTAAGAAGAAAAGGCGGCGCCTTCGCTCATCGAGCTCGACTCTTTCCGCCACGTTTCGTTTTCTTCACTCCAGGCAAAAAAGTCTCATTGCCACAATCGATGCGGATTTACTGTGTTCCTCCGCGTGTGGCAGCAACGCCAAGCACCATCTGCGTGCCGCCGTCCAAGTGGATATCTTGCTTGGCGCCGAGCAGGATGCTGGAAGCCTGAGCCATTCTGGGATCTTGTTGCCCCGGCGTATTGTTTGCCAGCAGCACGCCGGGAACCGACGTAGTAGCGATGGCTATGTTGCCGGTTCTGGCGACGACGGTCCCAGCCGCGGGCGCAGTGTTTTCTGCCGCAGCCCCGGAGCCTGCACTTGTGTTTTGCGGTACGCCACTTGCCGCGCTGCCGGCATTCGTGCCACTTGTGCCGGGGTTAGAAGATCCGCCCGCCGGAGGGCCGCTCATGGCGCCGGAAGGGCTGGCCGGTGCCGCGCCGCCCGCTGGAGCGATCGACTGAATCTGCGATTGAATCGGCACGCTCTGACCACTCTTTAGCTCGATGTGGTCAAACTGGAGCGCCACTTGGGAATTCTCGCCCGCCCCGCTCGCCTTCGCATCGAGCACGTGGCCCACCAGCTTTGACCCCTTTGGAATCTCGGTTCCGTCGGCAGTCTTTACTGAAGCCTTGGTTTGCAGTACCACGCTGTCGCCAGTCTTGGCGGTCTTTGAGTCCAGCTTGCTCACAAGTTCGCCGTTGACTGAACTCAATTCAACGGCGGGTGCTTCGGGACTAGCCTGGCTGTTCGGCGAAGCCGTCTCGGCGCCCGGAGGATTCTGTTGGGTGGGTCTGTTCGGTTGGCTGGCCGGGGGTGGCTGCTGGGCCAGGAGGGGGAAGCTTGTTAAGGCGAATAGGGAAGTCACGAGCATTGTGCCTGTTTTCATGAAATATCCTCCACTTGTTCCCATGGTTCCTCATGTGCACGTCGGCGACGCGGCCACGAGGTTTCGAATGTTTCGCAACTGTCGTGCCAAACGAGGGACCTCCGCGCAGATTCACCCAAAGCGTTGACTTAAAACCGATTGAGGTTGGGCCGCGTGCGATGGGCGTAGCTCCAATCGGCGCCGCGCGCAATTATCTCCACAGATCGAGTAATTCTTCCTAGTCGAAATTCCCATCTTGCCGGCTGGCCCTCATGCCTCGCTTTTGAGATAAGAGATCGGAAGCCCTGGCCCGCGCCGCACAATCCTCGCGAAGGGCAATTTCGCGCCAACTGAGATTTTAGATGTCTCTGGGCGCTCTTCGCACGTCTGAATGTTCGCGATACGTCGCAATTGATCACTAAAAACAGAAAACTACTTCAATGCCGTTTGGAAGCCCCAGCCGCCGTTGTACTCTTTCATTGCGAATAAGTTCGTTGCCGCCCTTTTCAAGGCAGATATGCGTCAGGTTGCTTTCCAAATCCATTGCGGATGTAGATCAGTTCGTACTTCTTCGTGGATTGCATGCGGAACGCGAGACCGACAAAGCCGGAACCGGGATGCGATGGCATCACGTCCGCTTCCATTGATCCATTTTGAATGCTGACACCGTGAGCATCGCTATACCGCGTTGTTGATGATTGACGGCCTGCCGAGGTGTTCCTCGAACGCGCCGGCGGTCGTCGCCTGCGAATCATCAACAGTCCATTATTTGACGTCCATCGAAACGGACGCCGCATGGGCATGAGAGCAATACCTGCTGTCAACAAGATCGTTAGGTTACGAAAAGCGCCATCATCTCTATACCAGCCGAGCAAAATCTCTTTAATGTCAGACGGTCAAACTATCAAAACATGGTGACCGCAGCGAATATCTCTTCGGTGACCAACGACAACTGGCGGAAAGGAGATGCAGGCACGCGGCGATTTTTCATCTGATATGTTGTTAGGCGACAGTTTTGCGTCAGATTGGGAGGTCACGCCTGTGATAGCACGAGATCTCATCGATCGGCTGACGGAACACAAAGCTCTAGGCGCAGTGCCGGCGACGGAGTTGGAGTGGCTAATAGCACATGGGGCCATTCGAAAGCTGAATACCGGAGAAGTGTTGAGTACAAAGGGCCGCCCGGTGGAGGCCCTTCATATCCTCCTTTCCGGCCGAACGGCTTTGTTCGTCGATCGTGGCGCCGGGCCGAGCAAGTTCGTTGAGTGGCGCGAGGGTGATGTTGGCGGCATGTTGCCGTATTCGCGGATGGTGACTCCGCCAGGAGATGTGATTGCCATGGAACCGGTGGAGATTCTCTCGATTCCCTGCGCTCATTTCAGGGCGATGACGCGAGAATGTTTCGAGGTCACTTCGATCCTGGTCCATACGATGATTGACCGCGCCCGGCTGTTTACCTCAGGTGAATTGCAAAACGAAAAGATGATCTCGCTAGGTAAACTGTCGGCGGGTCTGGCTCACGAACTGAATAATCCAGCCTCCGCGATTGAGCGTTGCTCGGCGATGCTCGAGGATCGGCTTGAAGACTCAGAAGAGGCTACGCGCGATCTGGCAGCGGCGGCCCTTAGCGATGCGCAAATAGCCGCCGTAGATGCGGCTCGTAGGTCTTGTATGGCGAAACAGAATCAGGGGGTGCGGTCACCTCTCGAACAGTGCGATCGCGAAGAGGCAATTGCAGAGTGGCTTGCCACGCACGGTCTAGATACGGCGTGCGCACAGATCCTTGCCGACACCGAGGTGACATTTGAGGCGCTGGACCTACTTGCTGCTGCAGTTGAGCCGCCGGCACTGAACGCGGTGGTGCAGTGGACAGCC
Source organism: Acidobacteriaceae bacterium KBS 89 (assembly GCA_000381605.1). Classification (GTDB taxonomy): domain Bacteria; phylum Acidobacteriota; class Terriglobia; order Terriglobales; family Acidobacteriaceae; genus Edaphobacter. The sequence goes on along the minus strand of KB906759.1, from coordinate 79,065 downwards.
GCAGGTTGTGCTGTGCGAAACCTGACTTCGAGGATTCAGGATTCCGCGATGCGCATCTCGGGTCTTGTGACTGCGGTGAAGGGATTTACGCACATGGACCAGGCGAACGTGGCCGAGCCAGTAGATCTGGGGCTGGGCCTGGGCAACACTGTTGCCGTGCTTAAGTCGAAGGCCCATGAGAAGTCAGTGGCAGTGACGTTGGAACTGGAGGCTGGACTTCCCAAGGTGCGCGGCTTTGCCGGCGAATTGAACCAGGTATGGGGAAACCTGATCGACAATGCCTTAGACGCCGTGGCGAATGGAGGTCGGGTGGACGTGCTTGCGATGCGCGAGAGCCAAGGAGTCGTGGTGCGAATCGTCGATGACGGGCCCGGCATTCCGGCGGAGGTTCGCGACCGCATCTTCGATCCGTTCTTTACAACTAAACCCCTGGGCCACGGGACCGGACTCGGGCTCGACATCGCCCGGCGTCTGGTGCGCCACAATGACGGCAGGATCGACTTCGAATCGCAGCCCGGCCGGACGGAGTTTCGAATCACGCTGCCGATCGCGATAATCTAGTTCTCCGCCCTAACCGATCTACTTCCCGCAGAGGTCGATGGAGGTTGGCCAATGGAAGAGGTATCGATTGAAGCGGATGCTGGAAAGTGAGAGGAGCCCACTATGGTCACGCAATTTTTTGTCACCGTTACCGGAGCGAAACAGGGAGACTTCAAAGGCGAGTCTACCCAGAAGAGCCACGAAGGCAAGATTCAAGGAGTGTCGTTCAGCTATGGCGTCCTTTCTCCGCGAGACGGCACTAGCGGCCTCCCCACAGGAAAGCGGCAGCATCAGCCTGTTGTCTTCAGTAAAGAGTGGGGCGCCTCGTCCCCGCAGTTCTATCAGGCAATTTATACGAACGAGAGTCTGCCCACGGTTCTCTTCGAGTTCTTCGTTGCAAATATTTCGGGAGCGCAGGTTCTGCACCACACGGTGAAGCTGACCAACGCATCGATCTCCGTGGTCCGGGAGACACTGCCTGATAATCAACCCGCAGGTTCCGTCGATCCCCGTGACTTGCAGGAGATTTCGTTCACCTTCCAGAAGATTGAAATCGTCAGTGTCTCAGGTGGGACCCAAGCCGCCGATGACTGGGAGACGAGAGTCTAAGGCTTGTTACGTGGGTTTAAGGTATTGGAGGGCGATTGTGGTCGCGAGGCGTTTCGTGTGGGCTGTGCCACGACATTGTTGGGCACAATAGCGAAGGGGCGATTTCTCTTTCGAGATCTCGCCCCATGCTTTCCGATTTTTCGAAGACCTGGTACGGTGCCCAGATCACAGCTACTCGCAACTTCAGGATTGTTCGGAACTACGAGCAGAGCCCGCGTTCTCCTTACTTTCCCGTTATCACATTCACTGTAAGAGCTTTCTTGCACCATGCCGAAGCAGCCAGTTTCCCGAGTGCTTCGTGAGTTCCGTTGCCGGCTCTCGTGACGGCCCTTGTCTACTCTCTCCTACTGGAAGATTTCTCCTCCGTTGAATTGAAAGATACTCGTGATTTACTCAAAAAACATCGGCTACGAGAGCTATATTTTTGTGCAAATCGGGCCAATATTGTGGAAATTGGCGCTCTGTTTGGTGGTTGCACTTTCACTACGGAACCGTTCGTTGGCTAACTTGTGCAGCGCTCGAGTTTAGAAGATGACACAGCTTTTCGGACCGCGAGAGTGTTCGGTCAGATTGGGTTCGCTGCAGAGCGGCTGACGAGGGATCAACTTTGAACCAGATCATCGAAAAGCAGTGTCGATGCTGGTCGGGCGTTTCGCGCGATGCGATGAGATTGCAGGAATGTGGTGCAACGACAAAGGTGAAGAATCGTGCGGGCCGGATGCCAACAGTGTAACGTCCACTCGTCTGCCATAGGTTGTTTGTTTTAACAATCCGGCTGAAGCGTTGGCTGCGAGGCTACGTGTGCGTTCGATCTGTACCAATAGGAAGGGGCGATTTCTCTTTCGAGACCTCGCCCCTAGCTTTCCGATTTTTCGAAGACCTGGTACGGCGCCCAGATCACAGCTACTTGCAACTTCAGAATTGTTCGGAACTACGAGCAGAGCCCGCGTTTTCCGTACTTTCCCGTCCTTACTTTCACTGCGAGAGCTTTCTTGTGCCATACCGAATCAGCCAGTTTCCCGATTGCTTCGTGAGTTCCGTTGCCGGTTCTCGTGATGGCCTTTGTCTACTCTCTCCTACTGGAAGATTTCTCCTCCGTTGAGTTGAAAGATACTCGCGATCTACCTAAAAACATCAGCGAAAGCACGTATTTTTTTGTGCAAATCCAGCCAATACTGTGGAAATTTGCTGTCGGTTCGGGGGATTGAACTTTCACTGCGGAGCCATTCGTTGGCTAACTCCGGCAGCGCTCGAAGTTAGAAGATGACATTCAATCCAGGGGGTTCGAGGCTACTTTGCTGCGCAATCCTTATGTCCGGTGTCGGCGACGCTGGCAATCACCCATTTTCCGTCCTGACGGACGAGATTGAAGAGATCTGTTCCGCAGTGATCGACCTTGCCGTCGACCAGAAAGTCGAACGGGGCCCAGACTACGGCGAGGTCGTTGTCGATGCGCACCAGCGGATCGTGTATGCGCTCTTCGATGTGCGTAGTGCCGGGTCTGCCGACCCGTTCGGCGAAGGCGTCGAAGGTCATCTGGGTGGCCTTGCCGTCGCGCATGAGGACCATGGTGCCGCCGGGCAGAGTTGGTTCTTTGATAGCTGCGGCGCTGCGTTTCGTCATGCCGTCAAACATTGCCTGTATGGGAGCAAGGACGGCCTGCTCTTCCGGTGTCGCAGCGTAGAGCGAGGCAGAGAGGAGGCCGGTGAGTGTTGCGCCGGCAAGAAACAGATGCAGATGGAGTTGACGAGGAATCTTCATGGCTCCCGATTCTAAATCAGCCGCGCTTTGGAGCGCTGGTTTGCCGGGGCGGCTAGAGGGTTTTCTCCAGCACCACGAAGTGAAGATCGTCGCGGAGCGGCTTGCCGAAGCGGTCGTCGCCGTAGGGGAAGGGCTTGGTCTCGCCAGTTGGCGCGTAGCCTCGTCGCTTGTACCAGGCGATAAGGCTGTCCCGCACCTGAATGACGGTCATGCGTATCCGAAGCGCGCCACGTTCCTTCGCGAAGGTTTCTGCAGCGGCGAGGAGGGTGCGACCGAGTTGCCTGTTTTGCAGGTCGGGGCGGACGCTGAGAAGTCCGAGATGCCATGCGCCGTCCTTGCCGGGATCCAGCCAGACTGTACCGAGGAGTGGTCCGTTGGGGGCGTCGCGCCAGGTGAGCAGATGTGCTTCGGGCTTGGCGGCGAGGTCCTCTCGTAGGAGGGAATCGTTCAGGCGCTGACCGGCGATGATATCGGCCTCTATGTTCCAGCTCGCCGAAGGACCCGTGCCCCGGAAGGCCAGGTTGACGAGGTCGATGATCGCGGCGTAGTCGGGTTCAACGGCGGGGCTTCCTAGTTTATCGCTGGCGAAATGTGTTGCGGGCGGCGGGTCACTATTCGCGGCTGTGCTGCCACATTTTGAGCAACCAGGTCCTGAGTTGTTGAGGATGGCAGTACAATTCGAGCGAACCAGAGCCAAAGAGGAGGTTTCACTTACATGTCGTTCTTCCGCCCCTTGTTGAGCGAATTCAGGGTTACGTCAGTTCGGGGATTCGCCATGATGTTTTTATTGCCCGTGGCGTTACTGCTTCCCAGTGCTGTGGGGTATGGATTCGCGAATGCGCAGGAAACTGGACCACCGCCGCCTCGCACCCCGGAGTCGCGGAAACAGGCCCAGGCTCAGACGCCGCAGGCCCAACAACCGCAGCCGTCCGATTCTAACTACGACAACGCCATTCAGAAGCGGATGCCACGCGATCAGATTGCATTTTTGAGTCAATTTACCGACGTGGCGGCGAAAGATGTCATTCGAGACAAACAGTTCCGCAAATTGATGAAGAGCTTCGTCCCCGATTGCATGTTTCACTACGGCTCGGATATGCCGTTGATGGATGCGCTGGACCTTGTCTTCAAGGGTTCGCCGCTGCAGGTTCAAATCCGCGATGGGCGATATATGACGATGTCGGGCCTGAATGGACCGTACCTCTCGGGGCGGGGGTTCCTGTGGATCGATATGCAGGAGGGCGTTGAGCTGGGTGGGTTTTATTTTCATCCGACGAATGGCGAACGACGCCGTCGGTAAATATCTTCTCGAGGCAGGTGTTGAAGGAAGATTACCTCAAGCTGAGCCAGCTACCGCCGGCGTTCGCTGAGGACCTGGTGCAGTGGTCGGAGGAGTCGAGAGTTCCGCCGCTTACGACGCGATATTTCATCACCGGCTCCAACAAGAAGATCATGCTGGAACATGATGAAGATTTTTGCGCGCCGCTAAGCGGGACTTCGGCGCCTGCCGATAGCAGTTGCGTGCTGATGGATGCCGATGCCGCCGACCTTGATATGAATGCCGCCTACTACATAGACCAGACCCATCATGCAACCAATGCCACGGCGTGGATGATCACCGGTCAGGATCAGGTCGACTGGCTCCAGCTGCGGGTCAGGACTTGCGGGCATGGTCCCGACCCGATGGGATCCCGCATCCGCATGACGCACGAACGCACAGCAGTGATTGTCAAACGAGGTCCTGCTCCGACTGCGCCGCACCCACCGCACCGGTAGTACGGTTTGCGGGATTTTTTACCGACGCTATTCGGCGGGTTTGCCCTTTGGCGGGGGTGGAATCGAGACATCGATGTTAGTTACCTTGCCCAAGGTGTCCAGCTTTGGGGTGATCTGCGCTTCGTTGCCGACCACAATGATCGCGAGCTTCGAGACGTCGATGTACTTGTTGGCCACACGCGTGACGTCTGCTGCGGTCACCTTTTCGATGCCCGCCTTGTATTTTTCGAGCGTGTCGGCGGGGTAGCCGTAGAAGGCAAGGACGACCTGCTCGTTTAGCGTCTTGTCGGGTGAGTCGTAGTGAAAGATGAATGAGTTCAGGACCTGGTCTTTCGCCTTGCTCAGCTCGGCGGGGGTGGGAGGCTCGGTTTTGAGGCGGCCTACCTCTGCGAGCATTGCCTGCGTGGCGGCGACGGTGGAGGCGCTCTTGGTTGCGGCTATGACGTAGAAGATTCCAGGGTGATCATAGGACGCGCTGAAGCTGCCACTGACACTGTAGGCGAGGCCGAGTTTTGTGCGGACGTTCTGGACGACGCGCGATCCGAATCCGCCGGAGAAGATTTCGTTCATGACGCTGAGCGCGTAGTAGTCGGGGTTGCTGCGCTCGGTGCCAAGGCCGACTATCAACACGTTCGACTGGTTGACGTCTGACTTCTCGACGAAATTGACGGTCTGTTTCGGGTCGGTGAAGGTGGCTTTGACGGATTCGAACTTTTCGCCGCGAGGCAGTGATTCGAAGGCTGCGCGAAGCTTTGCTTCCATGGTTGCGCTGTCGAAGTCGCCGGAGACGGCGACGATAATGTTGTTGGGAACGACAGTCTTGTCGTGCCATGCCTTTAGGTCGTCGAGTGTGACTGATTCGACGGTTGCGTACTCGACCTGATGGGCATAGGGATTGTGGGGGCCGTAGGCGAGTTTGATTGCCTCGCGCGTTGCGATACCGCTGGGATCGTCGTTGCGACGCGAGATGCTCGTTTCTACCTGACCCTTTGCCAACTGGAGCTTTTCGGCCTTGAAGATGGGATGGAGCAGGAGATCGAGCGTCTGGGCGAAGACGGTATCGAAGTCACCTTTCAGGCTCGACCAGTTGACTGAGGTCGAGGCGGTTCCGCCGGAGGTCTCGATGGAGGCTGCTTTCGCTTCAAGTTTGTCGTCGAGCTTATCGCCGTCGATGGTGGCTGTGCCGCTGGTTCGCCAGGTTTCGCCGTAGAGGGAGACGAGGCCGATCTTTGCATCTGGCTCGTCGCGACTGCCGCCTCGAATGAGGATGGAGCCGTTGATGAAGGGCAGCTCATGGTCTTCCTGCAGAAAGATGACGAGACCGTTTGCGAGTTCGATTCGCTTTGGTTGGACGGGCTTGAATGCGTGGAGCGGAGGGATTGGAATTTTCTTCCAGGGCGGCGTGGCCGCGGCGGGCTTTGTTGTAGCCGGCGGCGCGGCGGGTGCGGTTTGGGCGACGCTGATTGTGGCCAGCAGGGTGGGGAACAGGGCAACTGCGAGACGCATCGTCGAAGGCTTGTTCATTTCGTACCTCCCTCGTACGGTGCTGCAGGCGTTGTCAGTGTGGCAGATCCCGGGGCCGGTTTTTTCGGTGGGACAAAGTCAATTTGGGCGCTGGTCCGGTTGCTGTCGACGAAGATCTTGTTGGCTACGCGCTTCACGTCGGCTTTGTTGACCGCATCGATTTTGCTTAGCTGGCGAAAAAGCTGTCTCCAGTCGCCGAAGCGCGTCTGGTATTCGGCGAGTTGGTGCGCGAGGCCTTCGTTGTTGCCGAGGCCGCGAAGGAGGTCGGCGCGGGCTCGGGTTTTGAAGCGCTCGAGTTCTTCATCGGAGACGTCCTCGGTCTTCATGCGATCCAACTCTTTGTGGATCGACTGTCGCATCTGGTCGGGTGTGTGGCCGGGCAGGGGAACGGCGTAGACGGCGAATAGGCCGGGGTATTTGTATCCTGGAAAGCCGCTGAAGCCCTGAGCTTCGGCGGCGATGGATTGGTCGCGCACGAGGCTGCGATAGAGGCGGGCGGTGCGGCCGTTGGAGAAGATGTCGACGATTGCGTCGTAGACGGAGTCGTCGGGGTCGCGATAATCGGGGCGATGGTAGCCCTCGATATAAAAGGGCTGGGTGGCCTCGCGGATGACGACGGATTTTTCTGCAACCTGAGGGGGTTCGATGGTGGTCATCGGCTCGGGCAGCGGGCCGGCGGGGATTGGCGCGAAGTAGCGCTCGAGGATGGGCATGGCCTCGGCCGCTTTCAGGTCGCCTACGACGGCGATCACGATGTTCGAGGGAACGTAGTATTTCTCGTGGAATGTGGTGGCCTCGGTGGCGGAGACCTGGCTGATCTCACTCTCCCAGCCGACGCCGGGCCGACGGTAAGGGTGCGACACGTAGGCTGTGGCCAGGAACTGCTCGATCATGCGGCCGACGGGGTCGGAGTCGACGCGCATACGGCGCTCCTCCTGGACGACGTTGCGCTCCTTGTAGAACTCACGCTCGACGGGGTGGCCGATGCGCTGACTTTCGAGGTAGGCCCAGAGTTCGAGGCGGTTGGATGGCATGCTCCAGAAGTACTGCGTGGAGTCTTCGGCGGTCGATGCGTTGATTCCGACTGCACCGTTCTCTTCCGCGATTACGGAGAACTGATTTGGGATGACGTATTTCTGTGCGGCGGCCTGAGCGGCCTGGAAGGTTTTGAGCAACTCGCCGAGTTTTGCGGGGTCTTGTCCGACGCGCTTGCGGTATTCGGCGTCGTAGGCCGCATAGGCAACTTCGACTTTGGCGAGGGCGATCTTTTCGGCGGGATAGTTGGTTGTGCCGATCTCGGTGGTGCCCTTGAAGGCCATGTGTTCGAACATGTGGGCGAGGCCGCTGGCCCCCTGCGGATCGTCCGCGGAACCTGCGTCCACGAGTGTGTAGAAGCTGAAGACGGGGGCTTCGGGGCGCTCGCAGACGATCAGGGTCAGGCCGTTTGGCAGCACTTTTACAGTGGTGCGTTTTTCAAAGCTTGCGAGGTCCTGCGCCTTCGCCATCCAACCAAAGGCAATGACACAGAGAACTACTGCGGCAACTCTACTTTTTACTTGCACCAAGGTCCTCCAGAAGTTTTCAGCCAAGAAACTAACTATACCGAAGCGCGGAACCGGTCTCTAGCGGCGTTGGCCTAAGATGCCGCTCAGTATATGACGTATGCGGCCCCAAATCCGGTTCAACCAACCTTCGGTCTCGGCCTTGATGGTGTCTACGACGGCGCTCAGGAATTGCTGCCGGGTCCAGTTGTTACGGGCGGCACTGGGCCCTCGACGCATGCAGTGTTCGGCCGCCTGGGCCCACGCTCCTGCCTCGACTGCCGCGACGAGGTGAGGAAATCCGTGGAACAGACCTGCGGGGCCGAGGTTGTAGATCAGGTCGAGCAGCGCCATCTTTATGGCGTCGGGGAGGAGGTCGTAGCGGGGGAACTGAATCCTCAGGTCTGTCTCGAAGCCTTGCAGTAAAGAGCTGAGTTTTGCATCGATGGTTTGCTGGGTCAGTTCGAGCGAGGCGGGAGCTTTGTAGAACGAGGAGGGGCGGCCAAGAGGAAGTCCGTCGATACGTGCAAACTCTGCGGCGATCTCCTGGGGAGTGGCTGGACGAGTGCCCATGATAAACGGGAGTTCCTGGGCCGCTTTGACGTCGGGCAGCATCAGACCAACGCCGACGGTGACTTTACCGACCGTGTCGCGATACATCCACGGCACGCAACCCTCAAACTCTTTCAACTTTGATAGCGATTGCTCTAGATAGGTCGCCACGATAGCGCCAGCCTAGCACGCCCGCTCCCACGTTTCCAACGCTCGATTTGCGCAGGCACACTCGAACTAATGTCGTGCACGGATTGCGAGATGGTTTGTTCAGCGAATCATTCCAAACCGATTAGGCGACGGTCTGGAAGGCGGTTTTCGACACCTAGGGAAGTGGTGAAGTGCTTGAACACCGAACCCAAATCCGGGGCGTGTTAAGACCAGTTCCAAAACAATAATTCAAAGTATCTACAAAATGCCTTGACTCCAGTGATATAAAGACTCGTCATCCAAGATGTCAAGCAAGCGTTTGTTCAACTGACAACCTGAACGTTACGGCGGTTTTTGAAAGCCAATCGATTTATCGCACCACTGCACTAATTTTATGAGACCGGAAAGCTAAATCATGTCTACACCCCAACCGTCCCGGTTTACATTTACTCGACGGCAGAGCGCGTCGAACAAGACGCCGCGCCAGATCAACCGGAACCTGGTCTTCAATCTGGTGCGAACGCGTCAGCCACTGTCGCGCGCCGACCTCGCACGCGTGTCCGGGCTGCAGCGGAGTACGGTTTCGCTGATCGTTGAAGATCTGATCAAAGAGAAATGGATACTCGAGGGTTCAACTGGAAGACCACCGCGCGGACGCAGGCCGACGTTTTTGGAGTTGAACCACCAACGTGCGGTGATCGCGCTTGATATTCATCCGTCGCAGACTACGGTAGCTGTCACGGACCTCGGCGGCAAGATCGTCGCCCAGAATGTCGTTGCGCTGGCCGAGGATCCGAACAAGGCTATCCAGGCCATCATCGCGTCGATTCGCAAGCTGATCGCCGCCCACAGTGACAAATCGTTCGATGGCATCGGCATCAGTCTTCCAGGGCGCGCGGACCCGCTGCTTGAGAAACTTATCTTCGCGCCGAACCTCAAATGGCCGGTCTCGAGTATCAAGTCTCGGATTCAACGTGCCACAGGCCTGCACGTCGAGATGGACAACGTCGCCAATGCCTGCGCGCTCTCGGAAGTCTGGTTCGGCGATAGCGATGGCTTGCATGATCTGGTTGTCGTTAACGTCTCCGAAGGAATTGGGACCGGGATCTTCGCTAATGGGCAGCTGCTTCGCGGCGCCAATGGTATGGCTGGAGAGTTTGGCCATGTGCAAATGGACACTGATGGTCCGCTCTGCGGCTGCGGCGGTCGCGGCTGTTGGGAGACGGTCAGTTCAAATCGCGCGGGGCTTCGGTACTACCAGGAGCTGAGCGGGATCGCTCCGCCGCAGAGTTTTGCTGCGCTGGTCAAGATGGCCCAGGCTGACGATGTTTATGCCATAAAGGCTCTTGAAAAGATGTCTTCTTTCCTGGGCCGAGGTCTGCGCATGATCTCGTCGGCACTGGCTCCAAGCGAGATCGTGATTGTTGGCGATATTACAACCGCTTGGTACATGTTCGGACCAGTCGTTGAAGCCGAACTCAAACTTAACGCTCTCTCCAAGGAGCCGAGATTGCGGCCTTCTTTTGAAGGCAACACCGCGCGGCTGCGCAGTGCGGTTGCGTTGGTGATGAACGGAAGTCTGGTCTAAAAAACAAAGAAAAGGAATATGATAGTGCTTTTTTTAAATACAGTGTCGTTTCGAAGCATTGCATTGGGCTTGTCTCTCAGTGCAATGTGTCTCAGTTCTTATGCGCAGACTGCACCGGCTGCTGCGCCCTCGCCGGTAGAGCGTGAACATGTTGGCGATGCGCCAGACGATCCTGGACCGCTTGCAACGGATCTCTCGGCTGATCTAAAGCCGAGGGCAATCGACGCTGCGATGAAGAAGGTTGGCGACTGGCAGGTGAAGGTCGCCGAGCCAAACTTTAACAGGCAGTGGACCTTCGCTGCACTCTACGATGGCCTGCTCGCAGCTTCGAAGACTACGGGCGATTCGAAGTATCACGATGCTGTGCTTCACTTCGCGGAACGATCCGACTGGACGCTGATCAGCAACCGTTTTCCCCATGCGGACGATCAGGCTTTCGGACAGGCTTATCTCGATCTTTACCTTGAAGACAAGAAGCCGGTGCGAATGGCAGACACGAAAGCCACGATGGATCGGCTGATCGTTCGTCCCGACGATCCGGACAAGCTGCTCTGGTGGTGGTGTGATGCGCTGTTCATGTCGCCGCCCGTGCTGCTGCGCATGTATGAGATCACGAATGACAAGAAGTATCTCGACTACATGGACCACGAGTGGTGGCTCACCTCGGCCAGCCTATACAACCAGGAGAACCATCTCTACTTCCGCGACAGCCGCTACTTTACGCAGAAGCAGGCGAACGGCAAACCGATCTTCTGGTCACGGGGTAACGGCTGGGTGATGGGCGCGCTGGTCAATGTGCTTCAGATTTTGCCGAAGGACTATCCCTCGCGCCCGAAGTACGTTGCGCAGCTTCGTGAGATGGCGGCTGAGATCGCGAAGATTCAAGGTGCAGACGGGCTGTGGCGTTCGGGGCTGCTTGATCCTGATGCTTACGATCTGCCTGAGGTCTCGGGCTCGGCGTTCTTCACGTTTGGGATTGCTTATGGGATCAACGAGAAGATCCTCGATAGGAAAACGTATCTGCCAGTCGTTGAGAAATCGTGGAAGGGAATGCTCACGCACATCTATGCGGATGGCAGGCTCGGCTCGATCCAGCCCATCGACGGCCAGCCTGGTAAGTTCAAACCGTCGGCGAGCTATGTCTATGGAGTTGGCGGGTTCCTTCTTGCAGGCTCGGAGATGCACCGGCTCGCTGCAGCAAAGCACTAACCCTTCTTAGAGGCTCCCGGCTTCGCCATCCACAGCAATGGTTGGCGGACCGGGAAGTTTCGAATCACCTCGGGCACGACTGGGTCGGGATTCAGCGTCTTCCATAGGGCGACGTAGTCGTTTTGTCCATAGGCGACTCCAGCAAAGAGCAGACTTGGTTGCCGGACGGGGAAGTCGTCGAAGTGCTCTACGTCATGCTTGTAGGGCCAGGCGCTCTTTTTCTTGATGAAGGGATACATAAAGGCCGCGAGGCTGCGCATGCCACGGCCGTCAGGTGTGGCGAATGTCCACAGGTTGTCGCTTGGGGACGAAAGGGACTGGCAGATTGTGACCATTACATCGAGATCGAAGAGGCAATAGCTGTAGGGCTTGGTGCGGGCCAGTTCGAGCGGAAGACTGCCATCCGGAGCCACTTGATCGGGTATCAGAGTTGACTTGAAGCGTTCGCGGCACCATGTCATCACTTCTGTGTCTCCGGTAAAGCACGCGAATTCGGCCGCCTGCATAACCCAGCAGCTTCCGTGGTTGTTTTTCGCATCGCGCTCTTCCTGGCCGTTCTTCGAGGTCCGCATCCACTCCAGATAATCGGAGAACCAGTGCTTGATTTCCACGGCGCCTTCGAGCACGCCGCCGTTCGCAAGGACGGTTGCTGCGCGAGCGGGCTCGACTAGATGCAGCGTGTCGATGATCCCGATGCCGCGACCATTGTTCAAATTGAAGATCGCCTGTGCGTATTCGAGGTCCGGATTCATCTTCGTTGCGGGATCGACGAACCACGCACGCAGATGCTTTCCCGCGTGATCAGCGTACTTCTTCTCTCCGGTCAGCTCCCACGCCGCTGCGAGCGCCGGAACGATGAGGCTGAGCCGCACCATAGCCTTTCGGTGTTCGTCGAAGTTGGCTGGGTTGGAAAATCCGTCGCGCCGTATGTAGGGTCCGTTCGAGTTCTTCTCGTCGGGCCACCAGTAATCGCCCTCGGAGAAGTAGTCGTGCACTCCGCCCTTACTTCGTTGGCTATGTGCGGCGGTGACAGTGATCGGCTGCTCCGAGACGTATCGATTCGCGGCGGCGAGAATCCGCTTGCGGTCTGTCTCTGCTACAAGATCATAGGGCGTGGTTGCGTCCTTCGCCCAGGCAGACTCAAGAGCCAGGCAGCCTGTCGTTCCAGCTGCCAATGCGAAAAACTCCCGCCGCGTCGTGAACCCCATCGATCAGACCGCCTCTTTAATTCGTACAAATTTCGCTTCGCCAATGATACCCAGTCTATGCGGTCCCCAACAGTTATGGACTTAGAATCAGGCGCTTGGCGGATCAATGTGCATTGCTACTTGACGGACTGAATGGTCATTCAGTATGCTTCGCATCGTTCGGGTAAATCGCCCGCGGAGCCCGCAAGATGCCGTCCAGTACAACTGCCGCACCCTCGACCAAGCACAGACAGATCAGCAAGGTGGCCGTTCTCGGAGCCGGCACGATGGGCTCGCGCATCGCCGCGCATATCACCAACGCAGGCCTTCCTGTGGTGATGTTGGACATTGTCCCTCCGGCCACCGACGTTAACGCGCCGAAGCAGGAGCGGAACAAGATCGTCATTGCTGCGCTTGACAGCCTGAAGAAGTCAAAGCCTGCTGCCTTCTATTCGCCCGATAGCGCGCGCCTCATCACGATCGGCAACTTTGACGATGACCTCGCCTTGATCGCCGGCTGCGACTGGATCATCGAGGTGGTTGCCGAGAACCTGGAGATCAAGCGAGCGCTGCTCAATAAGGTGCTGCAGCATCGTCACGCCGACTCCATCATTACCAGTAACACCAGCGGCCTGCCCATCCACGAGATCGTCAAAGATATGCCGATGCAGCTGCGCCGCCACTGGTTCGGCACCCACTTCTTCAATCCGCCGCGGTATATGAGATTGCTTGAGATTATTGCGACTCCAGATTCGGATCCCGCAGATATCGCCGCCGTCGAGCACTTCTGCGATTTGCGGTTGGGCAAGGCTATCGTCCACGCGCACGATACTCCCAACTTTATCGCGAATCGCATCGGCACTTTTTCGATGAGCAACGCTATTCGTCTGATGCAGCAGCAGGGGCTTTCAATCGAAGAGATCGACACGCTGACCGGCGCTGCGATCGGCTGGCCGAAGACGGGAACTTTTCGCCTCGGCGACATGGTTGGTGTCGATGTGATGGCGCACGTGGCGAAGAATTTTTCGGCGCAGGCTGCGCAAATCAAGGACGAGCGCGCAGAAGTGGCCCTTGCACCGTTTATCGACAAGATGCTCGAGAACAAATGGCTGGGTGACAAGGCGAAACAGGGCTTCTACAAGAAGGAGGGCAAGGACGCCGAAGGCCGCGACTTGCGCCACGTTCTCGACTGGCAGACGCTCGATTACAAGCCGAGCACGCGGCCTAAATTTCCGGCGATCGAGATGGCGAAGAACGTGGAGGCCGCGCATGCTCGTATTGCGCAACTTCTCCACGGCGATGCCGGCAAGGACAAGGCCGCAGCTTTCTACTGGCCGTTCCTCACGGAGCTCTTTACCTACAGTGCCAACCGCGTGCCCGAGATTGCTGGCAATCTCGTTGAGATCGATCGGGCTATGAAGGCTGGGTACAACTGGGAACTTGGGCCGTTCGAGATGTTTGATGCTGCGGGCGTTCGCGCGACCATGGATAAGATCCGTGCTGCCGGCTTGCCCGTTTCGGCCAACGTCCAAAAGCTGCTGGCCTACGCCGAAAGGAATGGTGATGCGAATCCCACCTGGTACAAGGACGATGCCTCTGTCCCCTCGGGCCGTCTCTTCTTCGATCTCGTTACTGGCGAATATCAGCCGGTCATTACGGCGGAGGGAGTTACCTCGTTGGCCGTGATCAAAAAGGCGAAGGGTGTTGTGAAGAACAACCCGGGCGCCTCTGTTATCGACCTTGGCGACGGGGTTGCGGCGATTGAACTGCACTCCAAAATGAACGCGCTCGGCGACGACATCGTTAATCTGATTACGCAGACGCTGAAGCCTTCGGGCGAGATTGCCAGCAACTTTGAGGCGTTCGTCATCACGGGGGATTCGGTCAACTTCTCCGTGGGGGCCAATCTCATGCAATTGTTGCTCGGCATCCAGGAAGAGGAGTGGGATGAGGTCGAGATGGCCGTACGCGCATTCCAGAACATGACGCAGGCGATCAAGTTCTGTCCGCGACCTGTGGTCGTTGCGCCCTACGGCATGTGTCTCGGTGGCGGCGTGGAGATTTCGCTTCATGCGGCGGCGCGCCAGCCGCACGCTGAGCTTTATATGGGCCTCGTCGAAGCCGGTGTCGGCCTGATTCCGGGGGGCGGTGGCTGCAAGGAGATGACAATCCGCAGCGTCGAAGCGGGCTCAAGCATTCGTCCGGACGCGCGCGGCGAAGGCGTTGAGATCTTCGAGGCGTTGAAGAAGAACTTCGAGACGATTGCGATGGCGAAGGTTTCGACCTCTGCCGCTGAGGCACGTTCGATGGGCTTCTTCAGAGCATCCGACAGTATTACGACGAATCGCGAGCGATTGCTGACCGATGCGAAGACCCGGGCCCGAGCCATCGTTGACGCGGGTTATAGCGCGCCGACGCCGCTCACCGCCATTCCCGCGCCAGGAGAGAGTGTGCTCGCGACGTTGAAGCTTGCCGTGTGGACGATGCGCGAAGGGCAGTATATCTCCGACCACGACGTGAAGATCGCCAACTGGGTGGCGTACGCACTTTGTGGGGGCAAGGTAACTCCCGGTACGCCGGTAACTGAGCAATATCTGCTCGATCTCGAACGCGAGGCGTTCCTCAGCCTCTGCGGAGAGAAGAAGACGCAGGAGCGAATTGCGTTTACGTTGAAGACGGGAAAGCCGTTGAGGAACTAGGAGTCAGATATGAAAGACGTCATCATCGCATCTGCCGTTCGCACTGCTGTAGGCAAGGCTCCGCGCGGTACGCTTCGCACGACACGCCCCGACGATCTCGCGGCCTTTGCTATCAATGGCGCGCTGGATCGTGTTCCGCAGCTTGACAAGTCGGAGATTGAGGATGTGATTCTGGGCTGCGCCATGCCTGAGGCAGAGCAGGGAATGAACGTCGCCCGCGTTGCGAGTTTTCGCGCCGGTCTGCCGATTACGGTCTCCGGCATGACCATAAATCGATACTGTGCTTCGGGGCTGCAATCGATCGCGCTTGCCGTGGACCGGATTCGTGGTGGAGGGGCGGAGGTCATCGTCGCCGGGGGCACAGAGAGTATGTCGTATGTGCCATTTGGGGGAAATAAGATTTCGGTCAATCCGTGGCTGGTCGATAACTATCCCGGCTCTTACATGTCGATGGGGCTGACGGCAGAACGCGTCGCGACACACTATGGGATTACTCGCGAGCAGATGGATCAGTTCTCTTATGAGAGCCACCAGAAGGCGCTCGCCGCGATTTCCTCGGGAAGATTCGAGGACGAGATCGTTCCGATAACAGTTACAAGTACGACTCCGAATGGAAAGGGCAAAGCTAAGCCTGTTGAAGCGACGTTCAAGCAGGACGAGGGACCACGGGTCGATACTTCGCTTGACGCTTTGGCTAAGTTGAAGCCTGTCTTCCATGCCAAGGGAACGGTGACGGCCGGTAATTCCAGCCAAACGTCGGACGGGGCGGCTGCTGCTGTTGTTATGTCGGCTGAGCGCGCCGCGCAACTGGGTATTCCTGCGATGGCGAAGTTTGTCGCCTTCGCTTATGCAGGCTGCGATCCCGAAGAGATGGGGATTGGTCCCATTCACGCCATTCCGAAGGTGTTGAAGATGGCTGGACTTTCGCTTGAAGATATTGATCTCTTCGAGTTGAATGAGGCTTTTGCTGCGCAATCGCTCGCGGTGTTGAAGGTGCTTGGCATGGATCCGGCTAAAGTGAATGTCAACGGCGGTGCGATTGCTCTCGGTCATCCTCTCGGCTGCACCGGAGCCAAGCTGACCGCGACACTGCTGCGTGAGATGCCGCGACGTAAGGCTAAGTATGGCATTGTTACGATGTGTGTGGGTGGAGGGATGGGAGCCGCTGGGATTTATGAGGCCACGAGCTAAATCATGCGAAGGTACTCCATTCCGAACAACGAGGCTGTGGCAAAGGTACTTCCGAAGAGCCGGAACGATCGAAGGACGCTGTCGATAATGGGCGTCTATTTGGCGCTGATTGTCATTTTTGTGGTAATGGTTTTGTTTTTCCAACATAGACGCCAGCGGGAGATCGAGAACAATTGGCAAAGCGCGACAGCGACGATTGAAGATGTTCGACCAGTTGCTGTTTCCCAAGTCAACGGTCAGTTCGGGGGTGCGATGCTCTATCAGGTGGAGGTATTGGCGCACTATGACGCGGGTGGCTCCGAACAAAGGCGATGGATCAGGATCGAGCATATGCCAGGAGCTAGTCCAGACAAGAGCCAAATAGCTCGCTGGAAAGGCAAGCAGTTTGTGGTTCGATGGAAAGCCTCTCAACCTGATCAAATAATTCCAGAGTTGAACTAAACGCAGCATTTTTTTTCGAAGGAGCACCACGATGGCCACAATGACTGCACCAATCGCCGACACGAAGCGCACCCCCGGAGGCAGCTTCCTCATCACTGACCCCGCCGCAGCTGACTGCTTCTTCCCCGAAGATTTCACCGATGAGCAGAAGCAGATCGCCGAGACTACAGCGAACTTCGCCATCAACGAGATCATCCCTGCGTCCGACCAGATCGAAGCAAAGGACTTTGCTGTGACCAAGCGCCTCCTTAAGGAGGCTGCAGATCTCGGCCTCACGGCGATCGATATTCCCGAAGAGTACGGCGGCCTTGAGATGGATAAGGTAACGTCGGCGATCGTTGCGGAGAACATCTCCAAGCAGGCGAGCTTCTCGGTGTCCTTCTCTGCACACACCGGCATCGGCACGTTGCCGCTTGTCTGGTACGGCACTCCCGAGCAGAAGAAAAAATACCTGCCGAAGATTGCTTCGGGTGAGATTCTCTCCGCCTATGCGTTGTCGGAGTCGACCAGTGGATCGGATGCGGTGAATGCGAAGACTCGGGCTGTGCTTTCGGCCGACGGATCAATCTACACGCTGAACGGCGAGAAGATGTGGATCTCGAACGCCGGGTTCGCCGATCTGTTCACCGTCTTCGCCAAATGCGCGATACCTGATGGGCCTGACGCGGGCAAGGAGAAGCTCACGGCGTTCCTGATCGAACGTGGTACGCCCGGATTTACCCAGGGCAAGGAGGAGCATAAGCTTGGTATTCGCGGCAGTTCGACTTGTCCGCTGATTCTCACTGACTGCGTGATTCCTGCGGGGAATCTGCTGGGCGAGGTCGGCAAGGGACATCACATCGCGTTCAACATTTTGAACGTTGGCCGTTACAAGCTTGGGAATGCTGCCATCGGCGGCGGCCGCATGGCGCTCAACAACGGTGTGCGCTACGCCATCGATCGCAAGGCGTTCGGTAAATCCATCTCGGAGTTTGGCCTGATTCAGGAGAAGATTGCGAACTGCGCAACAGGGATCTTTGTTGGCGGCGCGGTGTGTTATCGCACCGTCGGCCTGATCGACAAGGCGCTTTCCGGTGTCGACAAAAATGATACGAAGGAGATTCAGAAGCGCATTGAGGAGTACGCCGTTGAGTGCAGCATCGTTAAGGTGTGGGCGAGTGAGATGCTCGACATGGTCGTTGATGAGGTGCTGCAGATCTTTGCTGGCTATGGCTATGTCGAAGAGTACCCTGCAGAGCGCGCCTACCGCGATGCTCGTATCAATCGCATCTTCGAGGGCACGAATGAGATCAACCGTCTTATTATTACTGGCTGGCTGATGAAATCAGCTATGTCGGGCAAGTTGGCGCTGATGCCCGCGATTAAGAAACTGATGGACGAGGTGATGTCCGGCCCGAGTGAGAAGATCGACCGCGAAGGTCCGCTCGCCGATGAGTTGAATCTTCTTGCAAACGCGAAGAAGCTGACGCTGTTCGTCGCAGGGGCGGCTACACAGAAGTACATGCAGCAGATCGCTGAAGAGCAGGAGGTGATGGGCGCCATTGCCGACATGATCATCGAGGTCTTTGCGATGGAGTCCGGCATTCTGCGCGCCGAAAAGATTGCTGCAGGGCAAACTGGTGAAGCCTCCGCGATTCCCGTCGCCATGGCCCGTATCTATGCGGACAAGGCCATGTCCACGATTGAGCTGTGCGCCCGGAAGGTTATCGCCGCGGTTGCAGAAGGGGACATGTTACGCACGCAGCTTACGATCCTCCGGCGACTCTCCAAGCACGACTCGGCCGACACGATCACTCTGCGCCGCCAGGTGGCAAGGCACGTCATTCAAGCAGGAAAATATAGCTTGTAGTTGTTCATTCGTTTGAACAAGTCCCCGCGATCTGCATCCGGCAAGCCCCCAAAAGGGGCCCGTAAGGCCTTTTGCTTGAATCGGCCTTGAATGGATTCGCTTCGTTCTGAAGCGACCGGATGAGACGTTCAAAAAAAGGGAAACGTCAGACAATCTCTTTACTTCTGTAGGCGCAACATTTCCTCGCATCGTCTGTCTAACCATGTACCTTGGTTTTCTGGGTTGTTTTTGCCTGCCACTTCCTGTGGACCTCAGAAGCCACCAGTAATCCAATAGCGGTACTCCAGGTAGTAAGGTAGAAATCAGCCATGTGCAGCCGTTTTGTCTCTTCTTTCGTCCTCCCTGCCGCCATCCTTGTCACCTCATTCACCACAATCGCCCATGCGGCGGTTGTGCAGGACCGCGTTGCGGGCTCCGTCAGCGGCAATAGCCGGATGGCACTTCCGGGGACCATAAGTGGGCACGCGAAGCACTCCGTTGACCTTGGCCTGGTGCCGAGTGACCGCAAGCTCGACTCGCTCTCTCTGCGCTTCAACATGACCCAGGCCCAGCAGGCTGATCTCACCCAGCTTTTGGCTGCCCAACTCAATCCGAGCTCGCCCAGCTATCACCAGTGGCTCACCTCGGAGCAGTTCGGTGCGCGCTTCGGCCTCAGCGGCAGCGACCTCGCGAAGGTGTCCTCATGGCTCACGAGCCAGGGATTCAGTATCACCAGCGTCGCCCGGAGCTCCACATTTATCACATTTAGCGGCACGGTTGGGCAGGTGCAGCAGGCCTTTGGCACTACGATCCACAACGTATCGCTCCGTGGCGAACAGCACTTCTCGAACCTCAGCGCTCCGACCCTGCCGTCCTCTATCGCAGGGGTTGTCCTCGCGGTGACCGGCCTCGACGACTTCAAGCTGAAGCCCCGCGCCCGCGCACGAAACGCGAGTACAGAACAGCTGCAACCGTTCTACTCTGTCACGACCAACGGTACGACCAGCCACTACATTGCTCCGTCCGACCTCTACACGATCTACAACTATCCGCCTTCCTCGACCCTAAACGGCACCGGCATTACGATCGCGGTCATGGGACAGAGCGCTATTCGCCCTGCCGACGTGACCGCGTTTCGCGCTGCCGCTGGTTTGTCAGCAACTCTTCCGATTCAGACGCTCGTGCCGACCAGCACTAATCCAGGTTTTTCGGCAAACGATATTGATGAGGCACAGCTGGATGTTGAGTGGTCAGGTGCAGGCGCACCCGGAGCTACCATCAACTACATCTACAGTACCGACGTGATCAACAGTTCGTTGACCTATGCGATCGACACGAGCCCCACGATTGCACCCATCATTACCATCAGCTACGGCGGATGTGAGAGCGGATTTTCCAGCAGCTTCGTCTCGAGCACCAACCAGTTGCTACAGATGGCGAACGCCAAGGGAATCACTGTGATGAGTTCGTCGGGAGACTCTGGCGCGACTGACTGCGATACCGCCGGCATTGCCTCGGAGGGTCTCAACGTCGACTTCCCGAGCAGCTCTCCTTATGCCACGTCAGCCGGTGGCACGATGTTCAACGAGGGGAGCAATTCGTCTGCATACTGGAACACCGGGACGGGATCTGCCGGCTCCGCAAAAGGCTACATCCCCGAGGTGCCCTGGAATGAAACTACGGCCTCTGGTGGTCTGGACGACGGCGGGGCGGGCGGCGGTGGTGCCAGCGGCTTTTTTGCCAAGCCCGCATGGCAGGTGGGACTTGGTGTGCCGAACGACTCTTCGCGAGACGTACCTGATGTTTCGCTCAACGCCGCCGCGCAACACGACGGATATGTCGTCTGCAGCCAGGGCTCTTGCACCAACGGGTTCCTATCTTCGAACGGCCAGCCGAATGTCTTCGGCGGAACTTCGTTCGTTGCGCCGGCCCTCGCCGGCATTCTCGCCCTGGTCGAACAGCATCTGGGTACCGGCGCTCTCGGCAACATCGGCCCCACGCTCTACGGCCTGGCGAACGGTCCAACCGCCTCCAGCATCTTCCATGACATCACCAGCGGCAACATCTCCGTGGTCTGTTCTCAGGGGACACCCAACTGCCCCAATGGCGGCTCAATCGGCTACGGCGCCGCAACGGGCTATGACCTGGCCACGGGCCTCGGGACACTCAACGTCAACATGCTGGTCACCAACTGGGCAAGTGCGGTTCCGACGGGGACCGGCAGCGCGATCGGTGCCGGAATTACCACCACCAAGCTCACGACGTCAGGCTCTCTCTGCGCGATCACCTCCGGAACCCTCGCGCTCACCGCGACCGTGACGGGCTCCATTACGGGGACCACGCCAACCGGGACTGTCCAATTTTTCGTCGACAACGTCCCAGCAGGTGCGCCGCAGGCTCTGGTGAGCGGCAGCGCCAGCTACACCATGGTCACTACTGCTGCGGCCGGAGTCTCCTCGGGTGGCCACACGATCAGCACGGTCTACTCCGGCGATGCCAACTATGCGGGGTCCAAGGGAACACTTCTCGCCTCCGACGGCAGCTTCGCTTCCGTAGACATCGTCTCCACCACGCTGAAAGACTTCTCCATCACGCCCTGCACAGGAAGCGTCACGGTCCTCTCAGGCGCGACGTCCACCGGCATCGTCTTTACCGTCACTCCGTTCAACGGCTTTACCGGCGCGGTTACCATGGCGGCCGTCAACAATAATCTCGGCGCCTTTACCCCATCGTTCTCGGTCACCCCGGTTAACATCACATCCACCGCCGGCGTTACCACCTCGTTTATCGTGAAGGCTTCTCAGACCACCACCGCAGAGCTCACCCGGCCAGGCCTCGCTCCCTCGCGGCAACATCCTTCGGGTAGAACGCCTTGGTATGCCGCCGGGTCAGGGGCGACGCTCGCTTGTGTGCTGCTGCTTACGTTCCCACGCCGACGTCGCTGGGGTGCGCTTCTCGCGGTTCTGATCTCTGCCGCCGCTGTGTCTGCTGTCGGGTGCGGCAGCAGTAGTTCGAACAGCGGTGGAAGTCCCGGCGGTGGTGGCGGCGGCACGACGACGACGAATGCGCAACGCGGCACCTACACCTTCACGATTACTGCGGTGTCGGGGACGTTGGTCCACAGTTCGCAAGTGGTTGTAACGGTTCAGTAGCCGAGATTCGTACTGAAGGCCGCGCCGCACTGGCGCGGCCTTTCCTGTTACGGGAATACTCTTTGGTAATCCGTAGCCTTTCCTTCTTGACCTTCTTAGTAGCTCACGCAAGAATGGCGTCATGAGTGTGCAACTATTTGCATATCCAGCGTGACAAGAAACACTTAAGACGATGAAAAAACAGGTGAAGCAGTTTGGAAGCCAAACTGCTCGCTTGGGTAGTACTTTGCTCCAATTTGGTTGCTGGGAGAAGGCCGTTTGCCCCTCTCCAGCAGCAGGAATCTATCGAAATGCCTTGGATCTCAAGAGTTCCGGTGACTGTCGTCCTGGTCTTCGCTGCCGCCGTTGTCCCGGCGCTCTCGCAGTCCTCGCTGCCTAGACCTCGCTCCCGTGTCCTCCAGGCAGTCGATGACTCTCAGACCTCCACCCTTGGAGGCAACACCCATCCGCTCGCCCGTCCCGAGTTCGACCGGGGCGCCCTTGCCGACGCGACGCCTCTGCGACGCATGGTGCTGGTCCTCCAGCGCAGCGCCGAACAGGAGACCGTTCTCCAGCAGCTCATCGACCAGCAGCAGGACAAGACCTCTTCCACCTATCACCAGTGGCTGACGCCGGAGACATTCGGCACTGCCTTCGGTCCTACGGACCGGGATCTCTCCGCTGTTACCGCCTGGCTCTCGGGGCAGGGCTTCTCGGGCATCCAGGTCAACGCTGCCCGTACTTTCATCGAGTTCAACGGCACCGCCGGCATGGTTCGCAGCGCCTTCCGAACGACCATGCACCGCTATGCGGTTCGCGACGAGCAACACTACGCGAATGCGTCGGATCCCGCCGTTCCCGCCGCCCTTGCGCCGGTCGTTGCCGGCATCGCGTCGCTCAACAACTTCCCCCGCCGGGCTGCGAGCCACAGGATCGCTAACCTCCGCCAAGACGCCGCCACAAACCTCGCCACACAGCTATCCGGCCAGACTCAGCTCGCTGCCCAGCCCGCATTCACGGTCAACGAGAGTGGCAACATCTCTTACGGCCTTACGCCGTACGACTTCGCCACCATCTACAACGTCCTTCCACTCTGGAACGCAGCCATTCCAATTGACGGCACCGGTCAGACGATCGCCATCGTCGGCCAGACCGACATCAATCCCGCCGATTTCGTCAACTTCCGCAAGCTCTTCAATCTGCCGCTCGGCAATACCGCAACGCCCACTGGAACGCAATACCTCAACATCATCTATAACGGCCCGAATCCCGGCGTGAATGGCGACGAAGGCGAGGCCGACATCGACACTCAATGGTCTGCGGCCGTTGCCAAGGGTGCCACGATCGATTACGTCGTATCCCAGGGCACCGAGGTCACCCAGGGCACCGATCTCTCCGCCATCTACATCGTCAACAACAACCTCGCCCCCATCATGAGCTACAGCTATGGCCAGTGCGAGCTGTTCCTGGGCACTTCCGGCAACGCGTTCTACAAAACTCTCTGGCAGCAGGCCGCCGCCCAGGGCATCACCGTCCTGCTCGCCAATGGCGACTCCGGATCTGCTGGCTGCGACCTCGCCGGCGTCCAGGCGGCGAACTATGGAATCGGCGTCAATGGACTTGCCAGCACGCCCTACAACATCTCGGTTGGCGGCACTGACTTCTACCTGCCCAATGGTGGCACAGCCTACTGGAGTTCGAACAACAACCCGACCACCCAGGCCTCCGCAAAGGGCTATATGCCAGAGGTGCCATGGAACGAAAGCTGCACCAATTCAGTCTTCGGCACAACCCACAACTTCTCCGGCGAGACGCCTGAACAGGTCTGCAACACCGGCATCGCCACTTCTCAGGGCCTGCTTCGAGTAGTCGGCGGCGGGGGCGGCCCGAGTGCCTGCATCCAATCGAACGGAAACTCCGCCTCCACTTGCAAGGGAGGCTACGCGAAGCCGTCCTGGCAGACCGGCACCGGAGTCCCCGCCGATGGCGTCCGCGACGTCCCCGACGTCTCCCTCTTTAGCAGCGCAGGCTTCTTCGGCGCCTTCTATGTCGTTTGTCAGCAGAGCATCAACGCCGACGGCAAGCCCTGTAGCCTTTCTGCTCCCGGGTACGACTTCGCTGGCTACGGCGGCACCTCGGTCGCTTCCCCCGCCTTCGCCGGCATCCTGGCGCTCGTCAACCAGAAGACTGGCAGCCGGCAAGGCAACGCCAACTACGTCCTCTATAACCTCGCCAATCAACAGAACAAGGCCGGCACCGGTTGCGATTCCATCACCGGTGCTCCTGCCGCTAGTTGTGTCTTCAACGATCTCACCACCGGCTCCATCGCCATGCCGTGCCTCAAGGGAACGGCCAATTGCACCGTAACCAACTCCTCTGATCATTACGGCGTGCTGTCGGGTTATAGCGGCACAGTCGGATACGATCTCGCCACTGGCCTCGGTAGCGTGAATGCGGCCAACCTAGTCAGCAACTGGTCGAGCGCCACTTTTATCGCCAGTTCCACGTCGCTCACGCTCTCGCAGTCCTCTGTCACTCACGGCAGCCAGATTTCAGCGACCGTCAAGGTTGCCACCACCACCGGCACGCCTACCGGTAATGTATCCATAAACGCCCTTGCGTCCAACGGCGCAGTTCAGAACGGTACCCTCCAGAATGGCAGCTACTCTGCCTCGCTCAGCAACTTTCCCGGCGGCTCCTACTCAGTCCAGGCCCACTACGCCGGTGATGGGACCTACGCCCCCAGCGACTCTAATCCATTGACTCTTACCGTCAGCCCCGAGCCAAGCACCACAACCCTCCAGTCTCTGCTGTACAACCCATCCTCGGGCGTAACGACGTCTTTTGCCAGCGGCGGCAGCTACCCGTACGGCGGCTACATACTTGTCCGAGCAGATGTCGCAGGCGTCTCCGGGAAGGGAAGCGCGACCGGCAACGTTCTCTTCACTGACCTCGGCGCGCCACTCGACGGCGGAACCTTCCGCCTCAACTCCACCTCAAATACTGAGGACCAGACCCGCGCCCTTGCCCCCGGAACCCACCTCATTACGGCTTCTTACGCCGGCGACGCCAGCTTCAACGGCAGCACCTCGTCCCCGTTGACTATCAACATTACCAAGGCCCAGACCACCAGTGCGCTGCAGGTTAATCTTCCGGTTCTCTCTGCGGCCGGAATCCTGACGCTTACAGCACAGGTGAACGCTAGGGGCTTCGGTGCGGGTGGGCAGCAAGGCTTCGGCGCCTCCGCTCCTACCGGCCTGATTACCCTCACCTCCGGCGCTCTTAGCTTCGCCACTGGGATACTCACCCAGAATGCCTACCCCGCTTTTTCAACCGACTCCGGCACGGTCAGTGTCAAGATTCCGGCGAATCTGCTCCCCATCGGTGTCAACACCGTCACCGCAACCTATTCGGGTGACACGAACTACAACCCCTCCATCTCATCGCCCGTTAGTGTCACCGTTACCGGAGCGACGGAGGTCGCAAGTACCACCACGCTCAATCTTTCTGCCAGCAAGATTTCGCCCGCGTCGGACTACACCTTTGCCGCAATCGTCGCGAAGGGCAGCGCTCAGTCCAGCGGCCCGCAGCCCACTGGCTCCGTTACCTTTTTCAGTGACGGTCAACCCGTCGGCCCCGCAGCCACGCTGTTCACCGGCGCTGCGAGCATCTCCGGCAGTTCGCTCGCGATTGCGCCGGGCGCGCACCTAATTACTGCCATGTACTCCGGCGACGCCAACTATCAAGCCTCGATCTCCGCGCCAGCGTCCTTCACGATAGCCGTTGCCAGCCTTGCAAGTGGTACCACCATTGCTGTCACACCATCCACGGCTGTGCAGGGAACCACGGTTACCATCGCCGCCTCCATTATGCCAGCCTCTCCCGTCCCCACC
This sequence comes from Acidobacteriaceae bacterium KBS 89, assembly GCA_000381605.1. Classification (GTDB taxonomy): domain Bacteria; phylum Acidobacteriota; class Terriglobia; order Terriglobales; family Acidobacteriaceae; genus Edaphobacter. Next base: position 53,445 of record KB906759.1, on the reverse strand, counting down.
GGCACAGTGCAGTTGATGCTGGACGGCAACCTGCTCGGGACGCCTGTTGCAGTGGCCGGTGTGACGACCAACCTCCCTCTCCCCACTAATACCTTTCAGTCCGGCACGCATGTCCTGCGCGTTCTTTACTCGGGTGACAGCAACCATCAGGCCAGCACGTCCGATGCAGCCAACCTCACCATCTTGGATCCGGTCGGGGGCTTCACCCTTTCTCCCTCTACAGCTTCCGCTACCGCAGTCCTGGGCAAGACCTCAAGCCCCATTACACTCACCGCAACCCCATCTGGAGGCTTCCACTCCATCATCACCTTCTCCTGCAACGGTGGCCTGCCTTCAGGCGCGGCTTGCGTCTTCTCGCCGTCTTCGACTACGCCGAATGGCTCCGCTGTAACCACGGTCCTTACCATCTCTCCCGCCACATCCGTCTTACAAGCCGGCAAGGATCCGGGTAATCCCGGCACTTTCACATTCGCGCCGCGTATCACCGTGGCCCTGTCCTGTTTGGTCTTCTTTCTCTTCCCACGGCGTCGCCGCTGGAGCGGCCTCATCCTGCTCTTCGCATTCTTCACCGTGGGGCTCGTTAGCCTCACCGGTTGCGGCAGTGGCGTGATGGATTCCAACGCGCTAAATCCAGGCACCCTCTCGGCAGGTTCGTATGTGATCACAGTTGCGGCTACCGGCGGATCCACGATTCAAACCGCAACCGTAAACCTCACCATTCAATAGACGGTCTTTAGTATTTCAGAAGGTCTTAGTGTTTCGCAGTTTCGAGCGCTTTTTCTTCCGCGCCTTCAGCCACACGCATCAGATGGTTCTGCACGCTAAACAGCGTCCCATTTCGCGGCGCCCGCACGTATTCTCCATCCGGCTGCAGCAGCCTCGCCTTCGTATTGTCCGCCAGGTACGCCGCCAGTATCTCGTCGCGGAGCCGTTTGTGCAGATCGGGCTGGGTTACTGGAAAGACTACCTCACACCGTTCAAGAAGGTTTCGCGGCATCCAGTCCGCGCTTCCGCAGTAGATCTCCTCCTTGCCGCCATTGGCGAAGCAGAAGATCCGGCTATGCTCGAGAAACCGTCCGACGATGCTTCGCACGCGAATCCGTTCGCTCCAGCCCTTCACGCCGGGACGCAACGAACACATTCCCCGAATAATAAGATCGATCTCGACGCCCACTTCCGAGGCTGCATACAGAGCCTCGACCGTTCGGCGGTCCAGCAGCCCGTTCATCTTCGCAATAATCGATGCCGGCCTGCCCGCCTTCGCATGGGCTGCCTCCCTGTCAATCAACGCAACTAAGCGATCGGCCAGCGTCAATGGGGCCACCATCAGAGGACTGTAGGAGTCAGATTCCGTCTCAGCTGTCAGATAGTTGAACACTTTCTGTACTGCAGCGGTCATCTCCGGCTTTGACGTCATGAGACTGATGTCCGTATAAAATCTCGCCGTCACCGGGTTGTAGTTCCCTGTACCGAGGTGTGCATAGCGCCGCACTACGCCATCGGGATCGCGCCGTACCAGCAGGGCCAGCTTGCAGTGCGTCTTCAAACCGAATATCCCATGAAACACACCGACGCCAGCGTCCTCGAGCTCTCTTGCCCAACGAATGTTCGAGTCCTCATCGAAGCGTGCCATCAGCTCAACAACGACAGTGACTTCTTTGCCTTGGCCCGCTTCGCTCAGCGCCGTGAAGATCGTCGAATCTGAGCTCGTTCGATAGAGTGTCTGCTTCATCGAGATCACGCAGGGATCCTGTGCGCCAGCCTGGACGAACTCCTCTACCGCCTTGTAGGAGTCGAACGGATGATGCAACATCACATCCCTCTTCCGCAACTCGTCGAAGATATCAGTTGACTTTGCACTTAGCTTGAACTCCTTTGCAACAAACGCCGGATATTTAAGCTTAGGTTCCTTCACCTCGGAATAGAGGTTCATCAGCCGTGACAGATTTACCGGCCCGTCCGTGCGAAACACCTGCCACGGCTCCAGTTCGAAGTTGGTCCGCAACCGCTCGATCATCTCTTCGGTAGCCGAGCTCTCAATCTCCATTCGAACCGCGTCGCCCTTACGCCTGTTGTGCAACTCCGCGCGCACACTTTCCAGCACAGAGCGCGACTCCTCCTCCTGCATGTACAGGTTGCTGTTGCGGGTAACGCGAAATGCGGACCGCGATAACACCTGATACCCCCGAAACATGCGCTCCACCTGGGACTCAACCAGTTCATGCAGCAGGATGAAGTCGAAGTGACCCTCTGAGCAAACAAGCGGTACCAGCCGCGGCAGTGCCCGAGGCACCGTAACTACGCCCAGCGAAGCGGGCGATTTGAGACCCCTGCGCTTATGCCGCAACAGCAGTCCAATGCAAAGTGCTTTGTTCAACACTCGTGGAAAAGGGTGCGAAGGATCGATGGTCACTGGCGTGAGCAACGGATCAACCTCGGTATCGTAAAACTCAAGCGCTTGCGCCCGCGCCTCGTCGCTTAGCTCACTCCATTGCAGCACGCGGATTTTGTGTGCCTGCAGTGCCGGCAGCAGCTGCTCATTCAAGCACTGATACTGTGCCTTCACGAAGCTGTGCATCCGCTCCGCCAGACCATCCAGCCGCTCCTGAGGCGTAAGTCCCCCCTCGTCGGGCGGCTGCGCGAGATTGTAGCCATCCTCGATCCGTTGCAAGAACCCGGCCACTCGGATCTCCACAAACTCGTCGAGATTGCTCGCAGTAATAGCCAGAAACTTCACTCGTTCGAGCAGCGGATTCGTCTCGTCCTGCGCCTCCTCCAGCACACGCTGGTTGAACCGCATCCACGATTCGTCGCGGCTGAAAAACAGGTTCTCAACGGTCGCCGCAGTAGTCCTTTTGGGACTGCCACTCTTTCGGGGGCTTTGCTTGACAGCACTCATAGAGGTCTAAAGCTTACCGCATTCACGTGAATTGAAAGTGTGAACGCCCTGCGAAAATCCGCACCTTTTGGGAAGCGCCCGAACCGCTACTTGCCCGTGAGCGTTAAGGTCGCACTCTTCAGAAGCGTGGCCTCCCGTTCCACCGCAGCGGCAGTCCGCGCAATTTGCGTCTCCGCGTCCTTCCATTGCTTCTGTTCGATCGTCTCCCTGGCTGCCGGCAGCGTCTTGACTCCATAACCTGTATAGAAGCCCGGAGCGTACATCATGTTCTGAAACCACGGGCGATTCGGCAGGCCACCGGCGTCGAGAAACACCCGCTCGCTCTGAATGAGTTGCAAATTCAGCGCTGGCGGCGCCTTCAGCGCATTGGCGGCGAACGCCTTGTCATACTCAGACGCTGCCGTCGTCAAATCATCCATCGCCTGATCGAGTGGGGCAAAGTTCAAATAAGGCGGAAGAGCTTCGACTTCGGGTGCAATGCGCTTCCTCTTCGGATCTTCCAACGCTTTGTAGACACCATCGGCGATTTCCGTATTGCGCTCCTTGATCTCGGCTCGCATCGTATCGGTCAGCTTCTTCACCCCAGTTACGTAGGTGCGGAGCCTATCTGCAACGTCGCCGAACTGAAACGGAATTACGTCGGCATCCGCCATCCGCATCATCATCGTGCCGGCGGTCTGGGCGAGAGCGCGCCCATACACAAAGTCTGTGTCCTGAAAGTGTGTGTACCAGTAGAAATCGTCGTAGGTCGAGTGATACTGGCCGCCGCCCTGGTCCTCGCCGCCATATCCCATGTTCACGCTTGCAATCCCAAGGTGGTGCAGGAACGCTGTGTAGTCGGACCCAGATCCAAGGGCTTCCATCCGGATATCCGGACGGTTACGAAGTTCAGCCTTTCCGTCTGTCGTCGCGCGCGAGAGCGCAACCAGGCGCTGGCGTTTCCACACCGACATCTTCGTCTCAGGGTCATCGATGTCTTTCGTTACGCTGTTGACGAAGTTCTCCAGCTCACTCGATCCCTCAGCGCGGAAGTATCCGCGACCGTTGCCATCTGAGTTGAAGTAGGCCACAGCGTGCTGGCTCAGCTCCCCCGCATGCGCCTCCACCCACTCGGTCGAACCCAGAAGCGCCGGCTCCTCGCCGTCCCAGAAGCAATAGATAATCGTGCGCTGAGGATGCCAGCCCTGCTTCAGCAACTCACCCAGACCACGAGCCTCTTCCAATTGTGCGCTAGCGCCGGAGAGAGGATCGCCCGCACCGTTGACCCACGCATCATGGTGGTTTCCTCGAATGACCCACTGATCGGGAAACGTCGAACCTGGAATTGTAGCGACCACGTTGTAGAGTGGTTTGCGATCCCAGTTGAAACTGACAGCAAGATGCGCCATCGCGATACTCGGGCCGACCTTGTAGGCGAACGGCAGTCCTCCCCGCCAACTCTCCGGCACCAGTTCGCCGCGCAGCGCCTTCAGAAAAGGCGTAGCGTCCGCATAGGAGATCGGCAGAACTGGAATCTTCGTAATCGTCTGTACCTGGTCGAGAGGAATCAGCTTCGCGTTGGTCACAGCGCCGATTCCGGGAGTCTGCGGATCGCCCGGATACACCGGCATATCCATCACGCTGCCACGTTGCGCGCCCTCGGCCGGCCGCATCGGGCCATCAGGATAGCCATCGCCGCGAAAGTATCCATCGTCGCGTGGATCGGAGTATATGATACATCCAACAGCGCCATGCTCCGCCGCGACCTTCGGCTTGATCCCGCGCCATGTCTGTCCATACCGCGCGATGACGATGGCGCCCTTTACGGAGACTCCCATTGCGGCCAACTCTTCGTAGTCAGCCGGTGCGCCATAGTTCACATAGACCAGCGGCGCGGTGACATCGCCGTCGCGAGAATACGCGTTGTAGGTCGGCAGCTGCTCCTTTTTCTGGTCCGAGGTCGGATCGACCTTGATCGCAGGCTCTTCAAGCGTCGCCTCGAACTTCTCAGGTCCCAGCAACTCCAGCTTGCGCGACTTTGGGGTAGGGAACAGCGCCTCAAACTGCTCGATCTTCGCGTCGAGTCCGTAAGACTTCAGCTGCGCCACCAGCCACTCGGCATTGTCCTTGTCGTAGGGCGAACCTACGTGATGCGGGCGCGCCGACATTCGGCGCATGTTCTCACGGACCTTTGCCGGGTCAGGGATTCCGCGAAATTTCTGCTCCCATTGCACCTCAGCGGCAGCGTGTTCCGGAGTGTAGCCGCGAAGAGTGACCACCGCATTGTCGACAGCGTAAGCGGTGCTTGCAAGCAGCGTAAAACAGGCGATGGCCCTTCGCATGGTGGCGTGACTCCTCTGGATGAAGCCTTTTCGGAAATCCTATCACCACGGCTAAGGCGCCTAAGCAAATGTTTATCTTCTAGATAGCGATTGCTAGCGCCTTCCGCTCCGGGATTAAAATAAATATCCCGTCGTATGCAATATATTTACCCACCATCCGTTTAAACCTGTAGATGAACCCAATTCCTGGTAGTTGGACGACGATTGAGCAAGACCAACTCATCTCTGAGGCACTGGAGAGAGACCGGCCCCGGTTGCGCAGCTTCATCCGCAAGCACGTCGCCGATACCAGCGAAGCCGAAGACATCCTGCAGGACGTCTTCTATGAACTCCTCGAAGCCTACCGCCTCATGAAGCCCGTAGAGCATGTAACCGCATGGCTCTTTAGGGTAGCCCGCAATCGCATGGTCGACCTCTTCCGCAGAAAGAAGCCCAGCTCGCTCAACAATCCCGTATCTGCCGAAGACGGCGACACGCTCGAAGATCTTCTTCCCTCGGCGGATGCCGGTCCTGAAGCAGCCTACGCAAGGAATCTGCTCCTCGACGCCCTGGATGAAGCACTCGAAGAGCTGCCCGAAGCACAACGTGAGGTCTTCATTGCGCATGAGCTGATGGGCCAGAGCTTCAAAGAGATCTCTGCCGAAACGGGCCTCAGTATGAACACGTTGCTCTCACGAAAACATTACGCCGTACTGCATCTGCGACAGAGCTTGCAGACGATCTACGAAGATTTTGGAAGGAAATAAGGAGTTAAAACATGCGTCATCATCCGGTACTTAAAGGAATCAGAATCGCGATCTTTGTCGTGATCGGGGCAGCTGTCCTCGGCTTCGTTGTTAAGGGTCTATGGAACGTTCTGATCCCTCCGATCTTTGGATGGCACACAATCAGCTTCTGGCAAGGCTTGGGCCTGCTGGTACTCAGCAAAATCCTCTTTGGAGGCTTCCATCGCCACGGCGGCCCTGGCCGCGAACGCTGGAAGCAGCGGATGAAAAATCGCTGGGAACAAATGACACCCGAGGAGCGTGAGAAGTTTCGCAAGGGAATGCGTTGCGGCCGCGCTCCCTTCGCCTCATCCGTGGAGCCTCAGGTATGAACAAATTCGAGATAAAAGCCACGAACACTGGAGAAAACTTCGAGCCCGGCGCGTACAACAGTCCGTCCTCGAAGCATCATGGGCCCACGGCAAGCCACGACGACCGCCTTGCCGAACTCGAAGTCGAGAACTCACGTCTTCATCGATTGGTCGCCGAACTGCTGATCAAAAACCAGCAGCTTCGCAAGCCAGATTGAACCGGCAATCCTGCTCTACCGGTGCCAGTGCATCTTCCAGCCAAGATATCTCGTGGCTGCTTCAAAAACGGGCGCTGCAGTGGTAGAGAAGTTCGCCGCGACGTGATGCTCAAAGCCGTTCTCGCAGATATAGCGCAACAGTTCTTGCATCTTCGGAATCTCAACTACGCCCGCCCCACCGAAGGTATGCAAGGGGTCGTTGGTAAACGCCCCTTCACCGACATAGCCGGTAATCTGCCCGGCAAAGTCATCGGTAGAGAACCGCGCAAAGCTCATCGCACCGGCCTTCACGGTGCCGTCCAGCGTGCCATGCGTGTTCTCCTTGCCGACCGTCCCGGCGATGATCTGCTGGAAGTCCATCTTCACGCCCTCGTTGAAGAAGTGCTTCGGCAGGTTCGAGCAATGGAAGCAGACGGCCTTGTCCGGATTGTCGCCATAGTTGTTGTTCCAATCCAGCAGCGCGCTCGGCGACTCGCTCGCCAGGGTCAGCGCATACATGCTCAATGTGCCGAGAACGTCTACCTCGCATGCCGACGGAATCAGGCTCTCGCTCATCATGCTCATCACAGTGCAGGGAACGATTCCAAGGTACTCTTCGATCGATGTCCAGCACTGCACCGCACTCACGGTTAGTTCGCTCGCCGCCATCCAGTGGTCGATTACTGCCCCAAGTTTCGCCATCTTCAACAGAGCAGCGTCGGGCGTCTCGCCAACGGGAATATATTTCTTGATCGCTGCCAGCTTCGTTTGGGCCGCGTCGTCGTTGTCTTTCATCCGTCCGATTCGCCCCATGACTTCACTCAGGTCCAGCGTCTCGACCGTGATACCTGACCGCTCCAGCAGCTTCTCGGAGTATCGGACGGTGTTGAACGCCGTCGGCCGCGCGCCAATCGCACCGAAGCGCACGTTCTTCAGCCCACGCACCACACGACAGACACCCGAGAACCATTCCAGGTCCGCTTTGAACTCAGTGGAGTCAGGTGCCTCTGTATGTAGCCGCGTCAGTGAATACGGAATCCCATACTGCTTCAGGTTGTTGCAGATCGACATCTTGCCGCAGAAGCTGTCACGGCGAAAGGCTATGGTCATCTTGCCTGCATGGTCGGGCGTCGCCTGGATCAGCACCGGCACCTGCAGATTCGCTAGCCGTAAAGCGTCCGCCAATCCACGCTCTTCGCCGAAGTTGGGCAGAGTAATGATGATCCCATCGATCTCCGCCGCGTGAGCCTTGAACAACTCAGCACACTTCTTGGCGTCCTCATACGTTTCAACTGCGCCATGGGCGGTCTGCTCCGGCGTCAGCACAATCGGCTTGATCCCTACAGCTTCGAGTGCTGCAATCATCTCCATCCGTCCGCTGGTGGCCAAATGGCTGGGGAAAAATCCACGGTTGCCTACGATTACACCCATTGTCATTTGCTTCGCCATAATGCTCCTGAATTCATGCCCGTCCTGGGACTTGGTGTTGGAAATTTATCCGTAGGTCGCCGCGCCTTGGAACAGTCACGCCGCAATACCCAAAATGCTTTAGGTACGGCCCGGACGAAACCGGACCGAATAGAAGCCGCCAAACGCCGTCAGCAAGACACCCCACCACAACGTCGGATGGAGCGCCTCAAGCCATGGCAGCAGGACCTCATTGGGCGGCGGATTATGCAGCTCGGTGATTCCAGTGATCACCAGCACCACGCCATAAGCAAGCATCAGGATGCCGCAGAAGAACCAGATCGACAGCTCTGCCGACTCAATCTCACGCTCGTGTTTATCCATCAGGGCCCCCTTCTTACCAGAAGATCAGATTCAAAATAAAGAAGACAACAATCACAACGATGGCCCAGAAGATCGGCTTCTGCCAGATCGTCTTTGCCCCATCGTCCGGAATCGGCGTCACGCCATACACCAGACCGGAGAGCTGTTCGGTCGGCACCGGTTTCGTCACCAGACTCACGACTACCGTCACCACCACGCAGATAATCCAGCTCCACAATGCACGGTACAGGTTTTCCGCCATTGGCTTCGCATCAGAGCTCATCGCAATGTACCGCAAAGCCCCCGCATCGGTCTGTACCCAGATAAACATCCCGATTGAGGACAACGTACCCGCGAGCAGTCCAAGAAATCCGCCCCAGTGCGTAGCCCGTTTCCACAACATCCCCAGGATTACGGTGCCGAACAGCGGTGCAATAAAGAAGCTGAATAGTGCCTGCACGTAGTCCATGATGCTGGCCGCATTCATCACGAGGTAAGCGGTGCCGATCGACACCAGCATCCCGATCACCGTCGACCAGCGGCCCATCGCGACGTAGTGTTTGTCACTGGCCTTCTTGTTCATGAACGCGCCGTAGATGTCGTAGGTCCACACCGTGGAAAACGCGCTGACATTCCCTGCCATGCCGCTCATGAAGCCCGCTACCAGGGCCGTAATGCCCAACCCCAGCAACCCGGGGCCGCAGTACCGAATCAGCATGAGTGGCAGCACTTCGTTGTAGCTGTGCTGACCCGTCGTCGCCGCCACACTCTCCGGCACCAGGTGCATCATGCTGCCGTCTGGGTTCTTCAACACTGCCAACGCCAGCAGTCCGGGAAGGATCACGATAAACGGCACCGCCATCTTGAAAGCGGCGCCAATCACGGGTGCCATCTTGGCCGCCCGCAGATTATGGGCGCTCAGCACTCGCTGCACGACCAGAAAATCCGTCGTCCAGTATCCGAAGCTGATCACAAAACCCAATCCGAAGACGATTCCGGTCCAGTGAACGCCCATCGGGTTGTCGCTAAAGTGGCCAACCGTGCTCCACATGTGGGTGTAGTCACTTCTGCCTATATTCGCTGCAATCTGTGCCTTCAGGTTTGTCCATCCGCCGGCCTCGATTAATCCCAGGATCGGAATCATCGCTGCTCCCGCCCAGATCAATACAAACTGCAACACCTCGTTGATAATCGCCGACCGCAGTCCGCCCAGCATCACATACAACGCAACCGTTGCCGCGCCTACCCATATCGAGAAGGTGATGTTCCAACCCAGCACCGTCTGCATCACAACGGCCATGGCGAACATATTCACGCCGCTCATCAGGATCGTCATCAGCGCAAACGAGATCGCCGACAGGGCGCGCGCGCCGTCGCCGAATCGCAAATGAAGATAACCGGGGACAGAGTGTGTCTTCGAGATGTAGTAGAACGGCATCATCACGATGCCCAGAAACAGCATCGCTGGTATAGCCCCGATCCAGTACCAGTGCGCCGCAAGGATCCCATACTGATACGCCGCGCCCGCCCACCCCATCAGCTCCAACGACCCGAGATTAGCCGAAACAAAACTCAGCCCGGCGATCCACGCCGTCATCTCCCGTCCGGCCAGGAAAAAATCCTCGCTGGTGTTCGCCTTCCCCTTCGCATAAAACCCGATAAAGACAACTAAAACGAAGTAGAGCACCAGGATGAGAACATCCACCGGCGCTAACTTCGTCAGCTGTGTACCCATCAACAGAAACGCCGCAACATCCTGCATCGATCAACCCCGCAAGTAAACGTTATCCCCTCAGCATCGCGGACGAAACACGTTCACCCTCTTTCCCTGAGTCTATCTTCGGTACCAGAAGAATACCGTCACGTTGGCCATTGGAAGCGACGTGGTAACCCGTGCGAAACGGTAATTCCTGAACCCTGCAACTATACAACAACGTATTTCCCACAACCCAATTACAAAATCGTTCGCGTCCCATTGCCCAATGGCCTCAACGGTACAACGCTTTGCCCCTGTCACGACTCTATCTACTTGGGTTCTGTTTCGCTGCCCCAAGGAGTTTTCAGAGTGCAAAATCGCAAACCATGTTCTATCGTCCTCACAACTGTCTTCGCGGCCTTCCTTTCCACCAGCCTTGCCCTCGCGCAAGACGGCGCAAAACAAGACATCAAGGCCGGCGGCACCGACACCAAAAATGCAGCCAAAGATACCGGACACGCTGTTTCCACCGGAACCAGCAAGGCCTACAACAAGACCGCCAGCGGAACGAAGACCGCCGCCGACAAGACGGCCACAGGAACCAGCACCGCCTACCACAAGTCTGTGAACGGCACGAAGACGGCCGCGGACAAGACAGCGGACGGCACCAAAGCCGTAGGCAAAGATATTGGTCACGGCACCAAGGTAGCCGCGAAGGACACAGCTCACGGAACCGCAAAGGTCGGCGACAAGATCGCAGGAAAACCCGCTCCGCAGCAGGAATGACGCGGCAGGGCCCGCAAAGGTCTCAAAAGCAGGCACGGAGCTGGAGGAGGGACAGATTTTAGTTACTGGACGGCCTCAGCAATGTCGCATCCGTGCTTGGCCAAACCACGACCGCAGCCAGCACGACAAGAGCGACCCAATACAGATCCGCTCCCAGCAGATGAAGGATCTGCAGCCACACAGGCGCCAGCAGTAATACATCCGCCAGCCCCAGTGAAAATTGAAAGGCGAGCAACGCCACAACGATTCCTCCAAGCCGACTCGCACCAGAGCGCCTCGCCTGCCCAACCAGCCAAAGCACGAATATCGCCGCCACAAAAGCACTCACCGGATGCACACCTCGCAACCGCAACAGCCATGGCGCCCCCTCGGCAAAGTCCTGGGCAAACGCCGCCCTGAGAGAAGAAGCAGGGAAGAGGGTGTCCCCCAGCGCCGCCAGCGATCCGCTCACCCCCACCACCAGAGTTGCTGCCAACCCGACGATGGCCCAAATCTTCTTCGCCCCGCCTAGTCCAAGCGCGCTCCACGTCTGGCTGGTGCCCAACAGTCTCGCTGACAGAGTCAGGGCCGCCAGCAACAACATCGTGTTGCTCAAATGAACGGAAAGCACCACCACCCGCCCCATCGATTGATTGCCCGTCACATACCCAAGCTTCACTAGCAGCGCACCCAGAAACGCCTCATTGATGAGCAGCACTGTCGACGCCACTGCAAACACCCGTGCCGCCTGCCCCTTCACCGTTGCCCTAAACGTCCAAATCAGCAGCCCAAGCACGACAAAGATCGATCCGCCCGTCATCATCCGATGCGTAAATTCGATTACGGTATCCACCCGTGGCGATAGCGGAATCACTTGTCCGTTGCAAAGCGGCCAATGATTACCGCACCCGGCACCCGACCCCGTGGCCCGCACCAGCGCTCCCCACAGGACCACCAGCACGTTATACCCGACGACCGCCCAGGCAAACCGCACCAGTGCCCGCGAAGTCTTTCTCACCGACAGTGCAGGAACCGTGGCCATACTGCTATTCTACGCAGCTTTGCCTCGCCGTTTATCGCCGCATCCATCGCGCAACCTACGAAGACCCTCAACCGTTAGCCAATTCTTTCGCTCGTTGCGTGGCCCGCTTCACTGCCTTGATCAGCGTCACGCGCAGCCCGCCCTCTTCAAGCTCCAGAATGCCGTCGACAGTGCAACCCGCCGGCGTCGTCACCGCGTCCTTCAGGAGCGCCGGATGATATCCAGTCTCCAACACCATCCGTGCCGAACCCAGAGTCGTCTGAGCCGCAAGCAGCGTAGCGACGTCGCGAGGCAGCCCAACGTTCACACCAGCCTCCGCCAGAGCCTCGATGATGATGTAAAGAAACGCCGGCCCCGACCCCGAAAGCCCCGTCACTGCATCCATATGCTTCTCATCGACGACCACCGTCTTACCGACGGTCTGAAAAATCTTCTGTGCTACCGCCATCTGCTCCGCCGAAACGAACCTTCCGCCACAAAGCGCAGTAATTCCAGCCGCCAGCATCGCCGGTGTATTCGGCATCGCCCGAATCACCGCCAACTCGCAAGCTGCTCCATCCTCGATGCTCCGCGTCTTCACCGAAGCCGCAAAAGAGAGCAACACCTTCTTCGGCGTCAGCGCAGCTTTGATCTCTTCGACCAGCGCGGGCACCTGAATTGGCTTCACGCCGAGCAGAATCACATCAGCTTGGCGCGCCGCAGCAAGGTTGTCCGTCGTGACCTCCACTCCAAACTGCGCCGACAGGGCCTGCGCCCGTTCCGCATGCTGCACCGTGGCAAAGATCTGCTCCGGAGCCAGCAAGTTGTTCTTCAGAAAAGCCTGCAACAGGATGCCGCCCATCTTGCCGGCACCCAGCACCGCGACCCGCAGCCCCGGCATCACCGGAGCGGGCGCCGCAATCGGAACCTCAAAGTTGTCGCTCATCTCCAAAGGCTATCAGACACTATTGCTTCTGGGCTTCGATCCACGCATCCACCCGCTGCTCCAGTACGTCCATTGGCAGCGCACCAGAGTCGAGCACTTCGTCGTGAAACGCCTTGATATCGAACTTTGGCCCTAGCGCAGCCTTCGCTTTGTCCCGTAGTTCGAGAATCTTCAGCTGCCCCATCTTGTACCCCAGCGCCTGGCCCGGCCACGCAACATAGCGGTCAACCTCGGATTGCACATTCGTCTCATCGATAGCCGAGTGCTCATGGAAGTAGTCCACCATCTGCTGGCGCGTCCAATGCTTCGAGTGCACGCCCGTGTCGACGACCAGACGTATCGCTCGCCACATGTCGTTCTCCAGCCGCCCATAGTCGCTGTAGGGATCCTTGTAGAAGCCAACGTCCTTACCCAGCCGTTCGCTGTACATTCCCCAACCTTCCGTGAAGGCCGTGTAGTCCAGGAATTTGCGGAACTCCGGCAGCCCCGTTAGCTCCTGTGCAATCGATATCTGCAAATGGTGCCCTGGCAGCCCTTCGTGGTAGGCAACGGCCTCCACCGGCGCCAATGACCGATCGGCGAAGTTGTACGTGTTCACGGACACGCGTCCCGGTCGGTTACCGTCCGGCGTTCCGCCGTCGTAGTATGCCGCGGACTGGTCCTTTTCCATGTATGCCGGAACGGGCACCACCTCGAGCGGCGCCTTCGGCAAGCGACCGAACAACTCGGGCAGCTTCGGCTTGATTTCGGCAATATGTCCCTTGTACGCATCGATCAACGCCTCAGCGGAGACCGGATGCTCTTTTGTATTCGCCTTCAGCGCAACGCTGAAGCTCTTTATATCCGGAAAACCAAGGCTCTTCACAATCGCCAACATCTCAGCTTCATCACGCTTCACCGCATCAAGGCCGATCTGGTGGATCTCCTCGGCCGACTTGTTCAGCGTCGTGCTTTGCCTGATCCGGTAGGCATAGTAGGCGTCGCCGCCAGGAATCGCCCAGATACCCGGATCCTTTCGGGCCTTCGGAATATATTCGGCCTTCAGAAATCCCGCGAATCGTTTGTACGACGGCAGCACATCGGCCGAAATGGCCTGCAGCATCTCGGTAGAGATACGCTTCTGGTCCGCCGCACCCACCGACTTGGCAAACGTCTTCAAAGGAAGTGCAAACGGACTATCCTCCGGCTTCAGATCTGCCAGTGAATGGGTCTGCACCAGAACCTTCTCCATCAGATACCGCGGTGGCACCCGCCCGTCGTCCGCACCCAGCTGCATATTCGTCATGATCTGCGAGAAGGCCGTCGGCACCTTCTTCAAACGCGCAATATAGTCGTCGTAGTCCTTTACCGAATCAAACTGCAATAGTCCAGGCAGTCGTGCAAGATCGGTGTGAATGCCGTTGAACTGGTTCACCGGCATCTCCCAAGTCTTGAACTTCGCTCCCTCCTGCGCTTCAATCAGAGAGCGCAGCATCAGGTCCGCCGACAATCGCTCCTGCTCAGGCAGTCCGGCAGTATCGATCTCAGACAGCCGTTGGATGTACTCGCTTCCCCGTCCAAGAGCAGCGTTGACCTCCTTCACCGAATAGTCCGTCAGTTGATCGTTGTACCGCTTGTCCCCGATCGAGGAAGCAAACTCCGGCGAATGCTTCAGCCTGTCTTGCCATATCGCATCCAGCAAGGTGGCCAGTGCCTTGCTCCGCGCAGCAACCGGCATAGTTGCAGGTTCTACGGCCGTCAGCGGCTTTTGCCCACGCGCCATCACCGGCGCCACACTCAAACAACCCGCGAGTACCAGCCCGCCTGCTCGACCCAGCAAACATCTCGTCATATCCGTCCTCAACTGTCAGTCTACCGTGGCAAGCGGAGCACCCGCACCCAGCATCCGGTACAGCGTCGAACGGCTGATCCCCAACACCTCCGCCGCACGCAGCTTATTCCCCCCGCAGTCCTTCAGCACCTGCAGTACATGCTGCTCCACGACATCCTGCAGCCGCGCACTTCCACCCAGGCCCCCAGTCGATTGCTTAGCGCCGTTCTCCGTAAACGAAGGAAGATCGCCCGATTGAAGCACCCAACCCTCACTCTGCATCACGCTTTTGTGCAACACGTCCTCCAACTCCCTCACGTTACCCGGCCAGCGATACGACCTCATCCTTTCCATCGCCTCGTAGTCGATCTCGTGAACGTTCTTTCCGTAGAGCAACGCAAACCGCCTCAGAAAATGACTGGCCAACTCCGGTAGGTCCTCCATTCGTTCACGCAGAGGCGGCACAGTCATCTCCACCGTGGCAAGCCGCTGGTAGAGCTCCTGACGAAAACGTCCAGCAGACACCAGTATCTTCAAGTCCTCCCGCGTCGAGGCAATCATCCGCAAATCCATCCTCATGGGCACCGGCAATCTGGCCTGGGCCAACTCATGCCGCCTCAGCAAATGCAGCAACCTACCCTGCGCTGCCAAAGCCATCTGGTGGATCCCCTCAAGAAACAGCGTTCCGCGCCGCGACATCTTCATCAAGCGATTAATAGCGTCGGCTGACCCCGCACCTGCCTCGCACTCAACCAAAATGTCCTCAAGCCTGGTCGCACGGCACGTCACCAACGGCCCACCGGCATCCTGGCCTGTCGAATACAAAGCCCGGGCCACCAATTCCTTCCCGGTCCCTGCTTCACCGCTTATCAGCACCGTGCGAAAGTGCGGTCCAATCCGTTGCACCTGCAGGCGCAACCGCCTCATCGCCGCACTGCTCCCTATAATCTCGTGCTCATCCCTCTCCACCGATGGTCCCAGTGGAGGTCCAGGCGAAAGAGAGTTGAGACGTGAGGAAGCAGATCCGGAAATTGACATGGCTCCTCTCTCCATCGGCAAAAAGAGCAGACAGTTGAGCCGCAAAACGCGAAAAAGCCGGAGACCCGCAACCCAGCGGCAAAATCTCCGGCTCCAAAAGCTAGTTCCTGAATCTTAAGCAGTCGTGGGGGCACAGTACGTGTCGAACGCGCGTGTCAGCTCCTGAGCGATCGCAGGCGCAGTCGAGGTCTCGATCGCCGAACGTTGCATCAGGTACACCAGCTGCCCGTCGCGCAGGATCGCAATCGCCGGAGACGTCGGCGGATGTCCGCCAAAGTAGCTCCGTGCCTTCTCCGTCGCGTCACGGTCCTGCCCCGCAAACACCGTTACTGCATGATCGGGCTTTGCCGCATGTTGCATCGCCAGGCGAACCCCGGGACGCATCTTGCCGGCAGCACAACCGCAGATGGAGTTCACCACCACCATCGTTGTTCCCGGCTGCGCAAGCGCCGCATCCACATCGGCTGCACTGCGGGCTTCTGCTATACCAGCGCGCGTCAACTCCTCGCGCATCGGAATCACCATAATCTCTGGATACATGTCACTCTCCTCGGTCGCGGGTGAAAGCCGCGCCTCTTTTGATTGTACGGTCTCACCCGCAGCCGCGCCACCATCCAAATCGAGCGCGCAGTGTTGTACCCTCTACCCGTGCCTACAATCCATATTCAGGAGCAAGTTCCACTCGCCCCTTACACCACCCTCCGCATCGGCGGCCCAGCGCGCTTTTTTTGCGAAGTCACCACCGAAGCCGAGCTGGTCGAAGCTGTCCACTTCGCCCGCGAGCACACTCTGCCCCTCTTCGTCCTCGGCGGCGGCAGCAATCTCCTCGTGAGCGACCACGGCTACCCCGGCCTTGTCATCCGCGCCACCATCGCCGGCAACATCGACATCGACGGCTACCGCGACAAACTGCCCCAGAAGACCTGCATCACCTATCGCGTACCCGCAGGCATGGATTGGGACGCCTTCGTCCACATGGTCGCCGAGGCGGGCATCACCGGCATCGAGTGCCTCGCCGGCATCCCCGGCTTCGTCGGCGCCAGCCCAATCCAGAATATCGGCGCCTACGGCCAGGAGGTCGCCACCAGCATCTCCGTCGTCCGCGCCCTCGACCTCGAATCCCTGGAGTTCGTCACCCTGCCGTCAGAGCAGTGCGGCTTCGCCTACCGCCGTAGCATCTTCAACACCACCCACCGCAATCGCTACATCATCACCGCGGTTACCTTCCGGCTCGATCTGCACGCAACCCCAACCCTTACCTACGCAGACCTGCAAAAACACTTCGCAAAACAAACCACCGCACCGAAACCCATCGACATCTACCACGCCGTTCGCGAGATTCGCCACGGCAAGGGCATGCTGATCGTCGAAGGCGAAGCCGACTGCCGAAGCGCAGGCTCCTTCTTCAAAAACCCCATCGTAGCCCCGAGCCTCTTGACTGAAATATCCAACACCCTCGGAACTCCGGCAGAAAAAATCCCTCACTGGCCCGCAGGCGAAGGCCTCATCAAACTCCCCGCCGCCTGGCTTCTCGAACGTGCAGGCTTTCACAAAGGCTTTCTCATTGGACGCGCCGGAATCTCCTCCCGTCACACCCTCGCTCTCATCAATGCAGACCACGCCACCTTTGCCGACATTGCTGCTCTCCGCGACGGCATCCAGCATGAAGTCCAAACCCGCTTCGGCATTCTGCTGGAGCAGGAGCCAGTCCAACTCGGCGTCTAGTTCTCTCAGCCGTGCGCAAGCTGCTCCATTAGGCGTGCGCGCTCGTCCGCCAGCACAGTCGCTACCGGCCCCTGCCGCACAACTCGCCCCTCCGCGATCTTGATGACCTCAGCTCCCAACAGAAAAGCCTCGCCGACATCATGCGTCACCGACAACACAGGCGTCTTCCATCGGCTTAGCCATTGATGCAACTCTTCCAGCAACTCATCCCGCACCCGCAGATCGAGTCCATTAAATGGCTCATCAAGCAACAATAAATTTTTCCCCTCGGTGACTGCCGATGCTGCTGCTCGAGCGACAAGAACCTTTTGTCTCTCTCCGCCGCTCAGATCATGCGGCATCCTCTCAGCCAACGGGCGCAGGCAAAAAAGTTCGAGCACCTCATCAACCAGCCTTCGCCTCTTCTCCGGATCGGAATCCCCCCCGGCGCCAAAGCTGACGTTCCGCCGAATGGTCATATGAGGAAATAGCCGCGCAGCCTGTCCCGCAGTTCGCACCGGACGTTCATGCGGCGGAACAAAAACGCGAGCATCAGTGTCGACCAGCGTCATTTGATTCAGCCCGGCAACAATCCTGCCCGCATCCGGCCGCACGAAGCCACCGATCGCTCGCAGCACCGTCGTCTTCCCACTCCCCGAAGGCCCAAACAGCACCGTCCACGGCTGCGTCAGCTCGAACCCAACATCGAGCACCAGGGCTCCCAACCGATGACGGATCTTTGCCCTCAGATGCGTCGCATTCTCAGACAAGGTCACCTCGCCTCAGGCCCCCGCGCCGCGAATAGATCAGCAGCAACGCCGCCAGTGAAACCGCAACCAGCACCAGCGCCGTCCTGTTGGCCGCCGCATAGTTGAACTCCTGTACCCGGTCGTACAACGCGATCGAAAGTGTCTGCGTCGCTCCAGGAATATTTCCACCCAGCATCAGCACAACGCCAAACTCACCCACCGTATGCGTAAACGTCAACACCGCGCTCGTCAGCAGCGACCCTCGCGTCAGCGGCAGCACCACGCTCCAGAACGTCCGCCACGGCGAGGCTCCCAACCCAGCCGACGCCTCAACATAATCTCCATCCACCGCCGCGAATCCCGACACCAGCGGCTGCACCGCAAACGGCAGGCTATAGATCACCGATCCCACCAGCAAACCCGCAAAACTGAACGCCAGCGGATGCCCCAGCACCCTTACCAACAATCGCCCGGGGGCACTCAACGGCCCCAACGCAACCAGCAGGTAAAACCCCAGCACAGTAGGCGGCAACACCAGCGGAAGCGCTACCACTGCTTGCACCAGCGCCCGCGCCGCCCCACGACCCGAGGCAATCCACCACGCCAGCGGCAGCGCCACCACCAGCAGAATCGCCGTCGTCCCCACAGCCAGCCTCAATGTCAACCAAAGCGCCGCAAAATCCATACAGCGCCAGTCTAGTTCACCGACGCAGCATCGACATGCCTACCGCACCGCACGCAACCCCACCTTCGCCCAATTCTCCTGCACCGCCGGCGACAGCAGCCAATCCAGAAACGCATGCGCATCGGCCTTACGGTCTGAATTCTTCATCACCACCGCACACTGCCGAATCTCGGGATACTGCGACGTCGGCACCAGAACATACGTCCCGATCTCCTTGAAGTGTTCCGTACTCGCCGCAGTCAGCGAGATCAGCCCCAACTGCGCGTTTCCCGACTCCACAAACTGCGCCGTCTGCGAAATATTCTCACCCACCACAAAATGCGGAGAAACCGTGTCATACATCTTCATCTTTCGCAATGCGTCCGCTGCCGCCCGCCCATACGGAGCGTGCAGCTCATTCGCAATCGCAACTGTCTTCACACGCGGGTCCGTCAGACTTTCGATACTCAGAGGTAGCAACCCAGAATCTTTTCGCGCCCACAACACCAGCGTCCCCTTCGCATACGCGGTAGGAGCGTTCCCATCCGCCAGCCCCGCCGCCACGATCTTCTCCGGATGGACAAAATCGGCACCGAGAAAGATATCCATCGGCGCGCCACCCAGAATCTGCGTCGCCAGCGTAGCCGACGATCCGAAGCTCACCACCAGCTTCACCCCGGTCGCGTGCTCGTACGCCTGGGAAAGCACCGGCATCACCGGCTGCAAATCCGCCGCCGCCGCCACCCGCAACTCCTTCTGCCCCCACGCAGAGGATCCACTCATCAGCACAGCGAGACATACCAAGGCCGCAGACGCCCTGCGCCCTTTACGATAGGCTAGAGAAAACCATGAATGTCGCGACACATCACCTTAGATGCACTGAATGCGCCGCCGTCATCACGAAAGATGACGTCAGCAGCGACTTTCGCTGCCCGCAGTGCCAGGGCCTCTATGAGGTGGTTTACGCCTGGTCGGACGTCAAGCATCCCCCGAACGCCCCTGACGACCCCAACAGCCGCCTGCCTAACCCCAGCGCCCTCCGCTGGCTCTGGCAGGAGCGCCGCTCGTCCAGCCTGGCGGTAGATCAATCCGGCGTCTGGCGCTTCCGCGACCTGCTGCCCATCGTCGACGACTTCGAAAAAGTCGTTACCCTTCGCGAAGGCAACACCCCCCTCTACGATCTCCCCCGCTGCGCCAAAGCCGCCGGCATCGACTGGCTCCTCGCTAAGCACCAGGGCATGAACCCCACCGGCTCCTTCAAAGACACCGGCATGACCGCCGCCCTCTCCGTAGCGGCCGAGCGCAAATTCGAGTGGGTAGCCTGCGCGTCTACAGGCAACACTTCAGCGGCAATGGCTGCTTACGCCGCCCGCGCCGGCCTCCGTAGCATCGTCTTCATCCCCGAAGGCAAGATCGCCTGGGGCAAACTCTCCCAGGCCATGGACTACGGCGCACTCACAATCCAGCTCAAGTCTGACTTCGATGGCTGCGTCAGAATCCTCGCTGAGCTCGTCCGTAAGTTTCCCATCTATCTCCTCAACTCCGTCAACCCCTACCGCCTCGAAGGCCAGAAGACCCCAGCCTTCGAGATGGTTGAGCAGATGGACTGGCAGGTTCCCGAGCACATCATCGTCCCCGGAGGCAACCTCGCCAACTCAGCCGCCCTCGGCAAGGGCTTCACTGAGATGTTCCAGCTCGGCCTCATCCCGCGCCGTCCCAAGATCAGCATCATCCAGGCCGAAGGCGCCAACCCCCTCTACCGCTGGTTCATCGACTCCAACCGCGTCATGAAGCCCGTCACAGCAGACACTCGCGCCACCGCTATCCGCATCGGCAATCCCGCCTCCTGGCGCAAAGCCGCCGCAGTAATCGACGATCTCGGCGGCTGGTGCGAACAGGTATCCGAGCAGGAGATCGCCCTCGCCAAGGCCGAGATCGGCGCCGAAGGAGTCGGCTGCGAACCTGCCTCGGCTGTCACGTTGGCCGGACTCAAAAAGCTCGTCGCCCTCGGAAAGATCACACGCGAAGAACGCGTCGTCCTCATCTTGACCGGACACACCCTCAAAGACTCGCAATACACCATCGACTACCACCGCAACGAACTCTTTACTGAAGCCGAGAAGGCCCAGCTCACCCCCGGCGACCAGGCGCTCCACGCAGCGCTACGCAAGCCCCCCATCGTCCTCGAAGCCGATCCCAACGTTGTCCTGCGCACCTTGGAGTCTCACATGAGCGGGTCGCACAGGAACCAGCCCCAGCCCGTATGACCACCCCGAGTCAGAACAAGCCCATCCATCTCCGCCTTCCGGCAACATCTGCAAACCTAGGCCCGGGCTTTGACGCACTCGGCCTCGCCATGGCGCTCTACCTCACCATCGACGCGACCACCGCCGGGGTCTTCCACATCGACGCCAGCGGCCGGAATGCTGACCTTTGCGCCAACCTCGAAGACAACCTCATCCTCACCACCTACATCGACGTACTCGCCAACGCCGGCGTCCTCGCATCCGCACTTCATCTGAAGCTCCACAATGAGATCCCCCTCGGCATGGGCTGTGGCTCCAGCGCCGCTGCTCTCCTTGCCGGCGTTCTTCTCGCCAATCACTTCGGTCAGCTCAACTGGACGTCTCAGCAAGTCCTCGAAGAAGCCTGCCGCCGTGAAGGTCACCCGGATAACGTAGCCGCTTGTTACCTCGGCGGAATGACTGCATCGGCTACCACAAAAGATGGTTTAGTTACAGCAACATGTGGCCAGAACCTCACCTGGAACTTGGTGCTTGCTCTTCCTTCAGCAAGTCTTTCAACAAAAAAAGCACGCGCCCTCCTCCCAGCCACCTACTCCCGCGAAGACGCAGTTGCCAACATCCAGGCCACAGCTCTCCTTGTGGCGGCGTTTGCGCAGGGTCGCAGCGAGCTCCTACGCACCGCCATGCAGGATCGTCTTCATCAGCCTTACCGCATGCAAGCCTGCCCCCTCCTGCAATTACTGCTTCCTCTTACCCAAAACCCCGCCATTTTGGGAGCCGCCCTTAGCGGAGCAGGGCCGTCAGTATTGCTCATTACGGAAAGTCTCGAAGTAGACTCGATCGATCCAATCATCCGTCAAGCCGCAAAAGACCCCTCAATTGAAATCATCCACACGTCAATCTCTACAGGGATGCATCAGACATAAAGCCTTATACTGCAGTGTCATAATGACTTATTACCAAATGGTAACTGGGTAACTTATCACGGATTACCTAAGATTCCTTTACGAGATGAACATTTCTTCGTACCTTATCACTCGTGGGCAGTTCTGGGGAGGGCTGCTACGCCGCCCGTTGACCTCTTCAATAGAGGTCCGGGCGTTTGCTCTTTAAGCTACAACTTTCGTTCCTGAACCCCCGGACTCACTCGCGCATCTATTATTGTGTAGACTGCGCCACACCGCATGGGTGTACAAGGTGTAGAGCAATCTGGAGGAAGTTAAATGGCAGGTCAGCACGTCACTGAAGTAAACGATTCCAACTTTGAAAAAGATGTTCTACAGTCGGCCGAGCCCGTACTTGTAGATTTTTGGGCCGCTTGGTGCGGTCCCTGCCGCGCTCTCGCCCCGGTCGTTGACGAGGTTGCCAACCAATATCACGGCAAACTTAAAGTCATGAAGATGGACGTAGACACCAACACAGCCACACCGATGCGCTATGGCATTCGCGGCATTCCTGCTCTCCTGATCTTCAAGGACGGCAAGGTAGCAGACCAGATCGTAGGTTTCGTCCCCAAGGACACCATCGATAAATCTGTGAACAAAGTTCTGGCATAAGCAAAGACTTACGCATCGATGGCCCGGCGAATTCAAACGCCGGGCCGTCGTTTGTGAGCCAGGGAATATATCAAGCTCCCGACAAACGGTCGGCCTAAGAAGACGAAACCTTCAAGACCGGGTATACCCGCCACGAAGTGGCCGCGCCACGCGCAGCGGGCCCGTCCGGCAGGACAGAGTCTCTAAACAAATTCCTTACGATCCATATGGTATGTTTCTATCTTTACCGACGATAGGGACGAACATGGCGTGGGATTTCTGAGTCACTTTTTATACCCGTGGGGCCTGATACTCCAGGGACTGGCGATCGTCCACTTCATTCGTCGCCGGCCGGACACCTGGTGGCTCTACATCATCCTGTTTCTCGGCCCGATCGGCGCAGCCGTCTATCTCTTCGCAGAAGCGCTTCCCGACATCGGACTCGCACGCCATTCCTTCAAAGGCTTTTCGCGCCGCAAACGCATCTCCCAACTCGAATCAACCCTCCACGACAACCCGTCCCCTGGGAACTACGAAGAGCTTGGCGACCTCTACATGGATGAAGGCAAACTCCAGCCGGCCCGAGCCGCCTTCAACAATGCAATCGCCGCCCGCGCCAACACAATCGACCCGTTCTACCAGCGCGGTGTCTGCGCCATCCTGTTAGGCGATGCCGCAGGCGCCCTGCCCGATCTCGAGCGAACCGTTACCCAGGACTTCGACCACGACTTCTACCGCGCCGCCGGTCTGCTCGCCCACGCCTACGCGCAGACCGGCGAAAAGGAAAAAGCGGAGGCGCTCTTCCGCAGAGTCACGGCGGCCTCCACCTCCTCGGAGACGTACCTGAACTTCGCGAACCTCCTCGCATCCGAGGGACGGAACGCCGAAGCACGCGAATGGGCGCAAAAGGTTCTCGACAAAAAGCCGAACATGCCAGGTTATCTTCGTCGCCGCGAGCGTCCCTGGTTCCGAAGCGCCAACTCGTTGCTGAAGCGGCTTCCCGCCTGACGCCAATTCAAAGCACCGGCTTTTCAAAAACAAAAGAAGTCTTCACCTTGCTGTAACCATCGCGAAGGTAAAAACGGTGGGCATCCTCTCGCTTGATCTGCGAACGAACCCGAACCAGCGGGACGGATTTACTCCGCGCCCACTCCTCGACCTCAAGACAAAGACGTCTCCCGACGCCCAGACCACGCATGTCCTCGCGAACGACAAGCCCGCCGATGACCACACTCGCGGGTGCTTGCAGATGGCTTTCCATCGCGGCGTCGATCCAGCCCACCATCTGGCCGTCGACAACTGCGGCGAAAGCTACCCGATCGACGGTGCGCGACAACTCCTTAATACGCTCGCGAAGATCCCCTGCCGAGCAGGGATAGCCGAGTTGGCTGCTCAGCTCAGCGGCTGCCTCCGCATCATCCACCACGAGCCGCCGAATAGACACGGCTGAGCTGTTCCTTTTTTTAGCGGTACTCATACCGTATTATTGCGCCCCTTCTAACTCATCTTCAGCTCAAGAAGCACCACAGCCCGGGGCGGCAAAGAAATCTCAACCCTGTTGCCGCGAACTGTAACAGGCAAACTGGCAAGCTGGACCTCATTCGGATTCTCCAGCGTGTTACGCGCGTTCATCTCGGCATGGGTAAGAATCGTTCCGCGGCCTTCGACAACACTGCCGCTCGTCAAACGCACATGCGCCATAACCGACGACTCCAGCGATGGGTTGGTGATCGTCACATGCAGCATCCCTGCCTTGGTAGACGCCGAACCCGACAAGCCAGGCATCGTCGCTGTTGCGGCGGCACGCGAAGGGACCTTCAGCTCGTCGCAACGAATATTCATCAACGCCAACCGTGAGCCCATGTGGCTGCGGTACATCTCGAAGACATAATACGGCGGAGTCCGCGCATAGCGGTCGCCCTGAGCCAGCATCAGAGAATGAATGCAATTGATCGTCTGAGCCACGTTGGCCATCGCAATCTTATCCGCCTGCCGGTTGAACACGTCCAGCGTAACCGAAGTATGAAGCGCATCGCGCAGCGTCAACGGCTGACTAAGCTGATAGGTCGGCGAGAGCTCCTCCCCGGGCCGATACCACACTCCCCACTCGTCCACAATCAGCTTGATCTGGTGCTTCGCATCGTACTTGCCCATCGCCGCCCAGTGCTGTTCAATCACATTCTCCACCCGCGCACCCTCGCGAATGACGTCGTACCAGCCCCTCGCGTCAAAGGTCGCCACCTTCTCCGGGCTCTGTCGAAAATCGGTGTAGTAGTGCATCGACAGACCATCCACCGGCGACCTATGCCCCTGCATCGCCTCGAAGAAGCCAGTAGTCCACCCCAAATCCAGATCCTTGGAATGGCCTCGCGGTCCAACCGCCACCAAATACGGCTTCGGCGCATAGCTCGGAAACTGTGTCACAAATCGCCGGTATAACATCGCGTACTCTTGCGGTGTCATATCTCCGCCGCAACCCCACGACTCATTCCCGACTCCCCACCAGCGAACGCCAAACGGCGCCGAGTCTCCGTTTGCGACCCGTTCATCTGCAAGCGAAACCGTTCCCGCCGGAGCGTTGCAATACGACACCCAGTCATGGAACTCCTGCGGAGAGCCGGACCCCATGTTCGCCGCAAGATAAGGTTCCGCTCCGCACAGGCGGCACAGCTGCATGAACTCATGTAGACCGAACTGGTTCGTCTCGGTCTCATAAAGCCCCTTCGGCATACTTGCCTGCCAATAGTTGTAAGTGCGTGGGCGCTTTGCAGGACTGCCAATTCCATCGCGCCAATGGTAGCCGTCTGCGAAACATCCTCCGGGCCACCGATAGTTCGGCACGCTAATGCGCTTCATGTCCTCAACGAACTGCCGTCGAATTCCACCAATATTCGGAATCTTCGAATCCGGGCCAACCCACACCCCGTCATAGATCACGCCACCAAGATGTTCGATGAATTGGCCGTACAGGTGGGGGCTGATCTCCGGCCCTTCCGGCTGGACTGTAATTTCGATCTCGGCGTCCGCCGCAATCGCAGGGCGCATCCCAGCGATCAGACCTGCCGACGCAAAAGCGCTGGTGCTCAGGAAATCCCGGCGATTCAAACGATTCATGCGACAAGAATATACCTCAGGACAGTCAAACCGCTTTCACTGAAAGCCATCTACGAGCTCTCCACCCGCCCACCCATTACACTGACATGAATGCTCGAATGGATGCTTTTTCGCGTAATCATGGTGGCCTTCTTCATTCTGGCCAGCAGCTTCTTTGTCGCTGCCGAGTTCGCCCTCGTCAGCGTCCGTGAGACCCGCATCCAGCAACTCATCGCTCTCGGCCGCCCCGGCGCCCGCACCGCTCTCAAGCTCAAGCACTCCATCGACGAGTTCCTCCCCGCCGTCCAGCTCGGTGTCACCGTCGCCGGCCTCGCCCTCGGCTGGATCGGCGAACCCGCAATAGCCGAGATGATCCTCAACTTCGCAGGAAGCTCGCTGCACCGTCTCCCCGCTCACGCAGTCCTCTACGCGCACACCATCGCGGTCGTCCTCGCGTTCTCGCTCATCACCTACTTCGAGGTCCTCCTTGGCGAACTCGTCCCCAAATCCCTCGCCCTCCAGCGCGCCGAACGCATCGCCCTCGCCGTCGCCGGTCCCATGGACGTCTTCATCCGCATCACGCGTCCGGTTGTGAAGCTTCTAAACACCTCTGCATCCGTAGTCCTCAAACTATTCCGCGCGCCATTACGCGGCGAGGGCGCCGTTCACTCCCCGGAAGAACTAAAACTCATCGCCACCGCCACTCGCCGTATGGGTCTCTTGCCCGTCTTCCAGGAAGAGATCATCCACCGCGCCATCGAACTCAATCACGTCACCGTACGCGAGATCATGACCCCACGCGGCAACATCTTCTCTCTCCCCGCCGACATGCCGCTTCAACAAGCCTCCGCCCGCATCGTCGAAGAGCAGCACTCCCGCATCCCCGTCTACGACCCCGCCAGCGGCCCCGAGCACATTATCGGCATCGTCTATTCGAAAGACGTCTCCCGCCTCATGCACTTCCGCACCGTCGCCCTCTCCATGGGCGGCCAGGGGCAATCCCGCCTCAACCTCAGCCAGATCATGCATGAGATCACCGTCGTCCCCGAGACCAAGCTCGCCATCGAGCTCCTTCAGGAGTTTCAGGAGCGGCGCCGCCACATCGCCATCGTCGTCGACGAGTTCGGCTCCACCGTCGGCCTCGTCACCGCCGAAGACATCCTCGAGCAGGTCGTCGGTGAACTCGATGACGAGTTCGACATCAGCAAATCCCCGCTCCTCAGCACCACAGGAGCCATGTCACTCGACGGCAGCACCACACTCCGAGACCTCGGCAACCAGCTCCACTGGACGTTCCCGCGCGAAGCTGGCGTCGAAACCCTCGCCGGCTTCCTCCTCGCAAACCTCGGTCACATCCCCTCGGTGGGCGAGACCATGGAATACGAAGGCCGCCGTTATCGTGTCGCCGAGATGGCCGGCCACCGCATCAGCCGCGTCATCGTAGAAGACATCGCCGCACCGCAGCAGACTCCCGCCAACGAATCCAACAACACGGCAGCGACCCAATGAAGAGCTTCAGACTGGTAAGTGAGAAGGTGTCATTCTGACCCTGAGTGAGCAAAGCGAGTCAACCGGGAAGAACCCCCGCATCTTGCCAGGAGCGCCGCAGCTCTCCGCTTCGCCTCGCCGTCAACGGCTCCAACTCTGGAAGCCACTACGCCGCATCCTCCTCACCCTTCCGGTTCTCTGGGTCGTCGTCTCCGTCGTCTTCCTCTTAATTCACCTCGTCCCCGGCGACCCCATCGTCCAGATGCTCGGCGAAGGCGCTACAGCCTCCGACATCTCCGCTCTCCGACACGCCTACGGCCTCGACGCACCTCTCGCCCAGCAGTACACCCGCTATTGGCACGGCATCCTCCACGGAGACCTCGGCCAATCCCTCCGGCTCCACGACTCCGTCACTCACCTCATCCTCCAGCGATATCCCTACACCCTCGCCCTCACCATCGCGGCTCTTCTCATCGGCGTCGCCACTGCCATCCCCGCCGGCATCTGGTCTGCCCTCCATCGCAACCGCTGGCAGGACCGTACCCTCGGGGTCGTCTCCCTCGTCGGCCTCTCCTTTCCCAACTTCGCCCTAGGCCCCATCCTCGTCCTCATCTTCTCCATTCAGCTAGGCTGGTTGCCAGTCTCCGGAGCGGGCACCGGCAGTACCACCAGCTTCCTCCTCCATCTGGTTCTCCCAGCTATCACGCTCGGCCTCGGTCTCGCAGCCATCCTCACCCGCATGGTCCGCACCGCCATGCTCGAAGAGCTGAACCAGGACTACATCCGCACCGCTCGCGCCAAAGGCCTGCCCGAAAGCACTGTGGTCTACCGCCACGCCCTCCGCAACGCCCTGATCCCCGTCCTGACCGTCATCGGACTCCAGTTTGGCAGCCTGCTCGCCGGAGCCATCGTAACTGAGACTATTTTCAGCTGGCCTGGCATCGGCCGGCTCACATTGTCGGCTATCTCTAACCGTGACTACGCTTTAGTGCAAGGCTGCATCTTGGCAGTCGGGCTAACTTATGTGGTAGTGAATCTTCTCACCGACATCGCCTACACTGTAGCCAATCCGCGCATGCGCGGCCAGTAGCGCAACCAGAAGGGAAGCATGAGACTCACCGCAGTTCGCCCAAGCACCACAATCGCCCTGCTGGCGCTTCTCTCCAGCATCGCGCTCCCCTGTGCCCAGGCTCAATCTCGTCCGATCCCCGGCAAACCCGAGCCCGTCCCGCCCTTGCTCCAGGGCAAATCGCTGGGCCCCGAGCCAACCACTCCGCCCGCGCGACCCTTCCACGACGCACACTACGGCGTCTCCTTTACCGTGCCTCCTGCCTGGAACCTCACCCGCAAAGACGGCGACGTCAGCACCTTCAACCTCGATGCCCGCAACGCCGCCCACACGGCTCAGATGCGTTCCGTCGCCTCCATCAGCTTCAACCCCCACCCCTACTCCACCTTCAGCGGAGCCTTCTTCTACTTCAG
The DNA here is from genome assembly GCA_000381605.1 of Acidobacteriaceae bacterium KBS 89. GTDB lineage: Bacteria > Acidobacteriota > Terriglobia > Terriglobales > Acidobacteriaceae > Edaphobacter. The sequence goes on along the minus strand of KB906759.1, from coordinate 24,946 downwards.
CGTCACCCCAAACGTCACCGCCAACCAGTGCGCCGCCCAGGCCTCCGCCCGCGCGCCACACACCACCTCCACCACGCAGGTCGCCGGCGTCACCTTCACCCACGGCTACGACGAACACGGTGGCATCTGCACCGAATCCCGCGACGAGATCTACACGACTCACCGCGCTGATACCTGCTACCGCTTCGACGCCGTCATCAACAACTTCTGCGGCGGCGATGTCAGCGGCGTGCAGGACATCACCGAACGCGAGCTCGACGACGTCCGCAAACGCATGCAATCCATCCTCAACACCATCCGCTTCGACTCCAACTGACGTCTCGCAATACCTGCCCGCGTCCATCCCAAAGATTGCACCCCAAAGATTGTCATCCTGACCGAAGTTGCTCACGTACTTTGTGAGCAACGCAGTCGAAGGACCTGCGGTTGCTTTTGCTGTTGTTTCCATCTGTTTCTCGCCGCCACACGATACCCGTCATTTCGACCGAAGCTGCTCACGGCTTCATCGTGAACAGCGCAGTGGAGAAATCCGCTTCTCTCTCGTAGGATTCAGCCACTGGCGGATGCCTATTTACACCGCCAACTCCAACACACTAGCCTCCACCCCATCCTCCACCGTGACGAACCCCACCGTCACCGGCAACGCAAACCGACGCGGCCCTGCGCTCCCGGGATTGAAGTAAATCACTCCATCCCGCACGGTCACCTCAGCCTTATGCGAGTGCCCACTCACCACCATCGCCACGCCTGCGGCCACAGGATTAATATCCAGATCATGCACCGAGTGCACCAGATAGAACAGCTTGTCACCCAACTCAACCACATCGGTTGGCGGCAGCTCCGCACAAGCCCCGGACACGTCCACATTCCCCCGAATCGCCGTCACTGGAGCAATCTCCCGCAGCGCATCGAGGATCGCAATATCCCCCACATCCCCGGCATGCAGAATATGCTCCACCCCGCGCAGCTCAGCCAAGGCCTCCGGCCGCAGCAACCCATGCGTATCCGAAATCACCCCGATCAACATATGGTGTCTACGCGATCTTCAGGCTCTGCAGCGAGGCATACGCTTGGCTCTGCTCCGGATCATGGCTCCGGTCCGGATCGATCCGCACCTCCAGCGTCGTAATCCCGCTCAGGTTCACCGTGTAGTCCTCAATCTCCTCGGTCGAACCATACGGGCTGAAGCTCCACTGCTGCCGCACCACCTCGTTCACCTCAGTGCCCGCCCCCGCATAGACCGCAAACTCCTGCGACCGCTCGGCCGCTTTGTCCACAAAATGCAGTCGAAGCCGCTTGATATTCAACGGCTCATCAAAATGCAACCGGATCAACTGCGGCCCCGTCCCTGCGGCTCTCCAGCCCGTCGTCTCTTTTTTGCCCAGCGCGTGTTCAATCGGGAACAGCGGGTCCTCGGAGCTGATCTCGACCCGGGCGATCCGTTCCAGGTCACGCCACAGATCGCTGATGGGTGTTGCTGTCGCTGCCGAAGGCGAAACGATACTTTTACGCATTTAAATTGCCTCTCACGTACAAAGCCAAGCATATCTGATAACGAGCCACAAAACCGAGTGCCTCATCTTCGGCGCGTATTTTGCCTCGAACGCTCGTTGCGATCGATCTCGAAGCAGGAAAAAACTATCCCAAAAGGGGTTGTTTTTTCAAGCGACAGTCACGGAGAATTCAGCCAGACACTTAGACAACGGGAGAACGCCGATGGGACGCGAAGCGATCTGCGACTGCACCTTTGACGGCACCACCACGAAAGTGAAGGCTCTCCTCGAATCCGAGGAACTCATCCTTCGCGGCGACATCCACTTGCGCGCTCCGCTTCACGCACTTCACCATGTCAGGGTCGAGTCGGAGTCCCTCTGTTTCAATATCGACAAGGGTCCCATTCGGCTGGATCTCGGAGCAGCGGTTGCGAAGAGCTGGGCAAAAAAGATCAAGACACCGCCTCCCTCGCTCGCAGACAAACTTGGAATCACAGGCAAGAATGTGCGAACCATCGGCCCCATATCTGACCGTGCGCTTGATTCTGCCCTCACCTCAGCCGCCATCATCTCAGCGCGCAACCCTGACCTCATCCTCTCTTACGTCGATACTCCCGAATCCCTTGCCACCACGCTCCGAGAAGCAAAGGCACACCTCGCCCACTCCATTCCCATCTGGCTCGTCTACCGCAAAGGCCCCGGACATCCGCTCAATGAATCCGCCATCCGCACCACACTCCGCGCCCACGGTCTCATGGACACAAAGGTAGCCTCCGTCTCAGCAGAACTGACCGCTCTCCGATTCAACCTTTCAAAATCCAGTTAGTCTTTCTTGTCCGCACACAACGGCTCACGAGTCAGCCGTTCTACAAACCCGCACTCATCCGCGTCCGTGGATCCAGCCAATCCCGCAGCGCATCCCCGATAAAATTAAACGACAGCACACAAAGCATCACCGCCATCGCCGGAAAGAACACCAGATGCGGCGAGTCAAAAAGATGCGACCGCGCATCATTCAGCATCGATCCCCAGCTAGCCGCCGGCGGCGGCACACCCAGCCCGAGAAAACTTAGGGTAGCCTCCGCCAACACCGCCCCCGCCATCCCAATCGCCGCCTGCACAATGAGCGGCTGCAGAATATTCGGCAGAATATGCCTCCCCATCACCCGCAGATCAGTCGCCCCCAGCGCGCGCGCCGCCTCGACAAACTCCTTCTCCTTCACCGCCATCACCTGCGCCCGCACCAGCCGCGCATACCCCACCCAACCCGAGATCGCCAGCGCCAGAATCACATTCCCCAACCCCGGCCCCATAAACGCGACAAACGCAATTGCCAGCAAAATTCCCGGCAGCGCCATAAACGCGTTCGTGACATAAATATTCACCACAGTATCCGTCCACCCACCATAAAATCCTGCAAGTCCACCGGCCACCAAGCCGACCGCCAGCGAAAGTCCCACCACACTCACCGCAACAATCAGCGAAATCCTCGCCCCAAACAACGTCCGCGAAAGAATGTCCCGCCCCAGTTCATCGGTCCCAAACCAGTGCGCCCACGACGGTCCCATCAACCTTCCCGTCAGGTCCAGCTTCGCAGGATCCTGCGGAGCCAGCCACGGAGCAAACACCGCACAAACCAGAAAAATCGCCAGCAACGTCACACCAACAACAGCCAAAGGCTGTCGTTTCATCACCCCGCCAATCCCCGCACCTTCCGCAACTCTCTCCACGCCTAAATCCTACATCGCCTCACCCTTTTGGGGCCTTGGACCCATACAGCCAAACATGTAGGGTGTTTAACATGAAAGCTTTTCGCAGACTCGCCATCGCCGTTCCCGCAGTCCTCTTCGTCCTCTGCCTCGCAGCGGCCTGGTGGACACGAGGCGCCATGTCGCACATGCCCTTTCTCCGAGCGCAACGCGCAGCCAAAGGAGCCGGCGCTCTCGTCGACCAGCGCCCCTGGCAGACCATCGCGTCCCTCGCCCCTCTCGCCGTCTCTGCCGAAGAGCAGTCACTCGCCCGCGAAGCCGAGCGCCTCGCCGACCACGAAGTTGACCAGTCCTTCGCCTTAGCCCTTCGCCAGGCCTCCCTCCACAGCCGAACCCTCACCGGCGAAGCTCTCACCATCCAGCAAAAGGTCGCTCAGCTCCAGGCCGTCGTCAAAGAAGATCAGGCCCGGGTCGACGCCCTCACAGCCTCCCTCAAGCGGCCCAACGGCACCATCGCCGACTCCGACGACCTCGACGTCGCCAAGGCCCAGCTCCAGCTCGAAAACGACGAGCTCACTGACGCCAACGAAGATCTCGCCCGCGTAAGCGGCGACAAGCGCGGCCAGATCCAGGACGAGCTCACCGCCCGTCAGGCTGCCATGAAGAAGTACGACTCCCAGGCCAGCGGCGGCCAGATCGCCATCCTCTCCTCCACGAACCGCAGGACCCTCGCTGGTCGCATCTCCTCCTGGTTCGACCAGCGCACCCGCCTGGGCCTCCTGCAGCAAGCCAAATCCGACACTGACGCCGACGTCGCCCGCCTCACCGCCCAGCACGACGACTTCGAAAAGAAGGCAAACGCCGCCGTCGCCTCAGCATCCCAACCGACCGACGACGTCGCAAAAAGCAAAGTCGCCCGCATGTCTCAGGCTCACGGTCTCGCCCAGATGCACAACATAGTCGAGGACCAGCTCCAGACCCAGCAGCAGCTCGCCGCCGTCTACGGCAAATGGCTAGCTCAGGTGCAGCTCCAGCACGGCATCGTCACCCACCTCATCCTGCAGTCCTTCGCCTGGATCGCCTTCCTCGCGCTCTGTGGCGGCATCCTCGCCACCACCACCCGCGCCCTCCTCGACCGGTCCAAGATGGACCGCCGCCGTCTTCACACGCTCCGCACCATCACAACCCTCGGCATCCAGGTCATCACGCTCGGCCTCGTACTCCTCATCATCTTTGGAGCACCCAGCCAGATCCCCACCATCCTCGGCCTCGCCACCGCCGGCCTCACCGTCGTCTTCCAGGACTTCATCCTCGCCTTCTTCGGCTGGTTCATTCTTATGGGCAAAAACGGAATCCGCCTCGGCGACTGGGTCGAGATCAACGGGGTCGGCGGCGAGGTCGTCGAGATCGGCCTCTTCCGCACCGCTCTCCTCGAAACCGGCAACTGGACCGCTAAGGGCCATCCCACCGGCCGACGCGTCACCTTCATCAACAACTTCGCCATCACCGGCCAATACTTCAACTTCTCCACCGCCGGCCAGTGGATGTGGGACGAGATCACCGTCAACATTCCTCCCGCACTCGACACCTCCCGAACCATCGAGGCCATCCACAAAACCGTTCTCAAGGAGACCGAAAAAGATGCCGGGCTTGCCGAGCACGAATGGCAAAGCTCCACCCATCACAACGGCCTCAGCCAGTTCAAGGCGACACCCTCAGTCGACATGCGTCCCGCCGCCTCCGGCGTCGACATCGTCGTCCGCTACGTCACCCGCGCCAACGACCGCTTCGACATCCGCAACCGCCTCTACCAGTCCGTCATCGACCTGCTGCACAAGCCCGATGCGTCACACTCATCCTCCATAGAACAGTCAATCGCCGCCCAAAGCGAGCTGGTCCGCCGTTAGGGAAAGCAAACCAACGCGCGGTTTATTCTTGCAAAGATTCCGTTCTCGCAGCAGACTGAAAGCAGTCCCCACAATTTAATGTCGATCGGAGCCATTCGCATGAGCCTGACCCGACGTGCCTTCATTCACCGCATGGCCCAGCTCGGTGGATACTCCGCCGCATTCGCCAGCATGCAGGCCCTAGGCCTCATGCCCGCTGTTGGCCAGTCCACGCTTCCTCAACTCCCCGCCGACTTCGGCAAGGGCAAGAAGGTGGTCATTCTTGGCGGAGGCATCGCCGGCATGACCTCTGCCTACGAACTGCGCAAGGCAGGCTTTGATTGCACCATCCTCGAAGCGCGCAATCGCCCCGGTGGCCGCTGCTGGTCCGTTCGCGAGGGCACCAAAGTCGAATTCACCGACGGCACCACTCAGACTTGCGAGTGGCAGGGTGGAGACTATCTAAACCCCGGCCCCGCGCGCATCCCTTCCATCCACACGCATCTCCTCAACTACTGTCACGACCTCGGTGTGCCTCTCGAGGTCGAGGTCAACACCTCCCGCTCCGCTCTCATGCAGTCTCCCAAGCTCAACAAGGGCGAGCCCGTCCAGCAGCGTCAGGTCGTCCACGACACCCGCGGGTACCTCGCCGAACTCCTCGCCAAGGCCATCAACAAACACACCCTCGACGACGCGCTATCCAAAGAAGACTCGCAGCGCCTCCTCGAGTTCCTCCAGGGCTTTGGCGACCTCGGCCCCAACGACCGTTACACCGGCAGCATGCGCGCAGGCTTCACGACGCCTCCGGGCGCCGGGCCAAGCCAGTTCGTCCTCCACAAGCCGCTCAAGTTCTCCGAGCTCCTCGCCGCCGACATGTCCACTGGCGAGTTCTACGAAGAGCAGATCGACTGGCAAGCCACCATGTTCCAGCCAGTTGGTGGCATGGACCGAATCGCATACGGCTTTGCAAAATCTCTCGGCGACCTCATCCACTACAACTGTCCCGTCACCGAGATCACCACTTCCGACCACAGCGTCACCGTTGCCTACACCAAGGCCGGAGCTCCCCAGACCATCACCGCAGATTTCTGTATCTGCACCATGCCCATCTCGATCCTCGCCACCACAAAAAATAACTTCTCCCCCGAAACCAAAAAGGCCTTTACCGGCATGCCCATGCTCGCTCTCTACAAAGTTGGCTGGCAGTCGCCGCGTTTCTGGGAGAAGGAAAACAACATCTACGGTGGAATCTCCTTCCTCCACGACACCGTCGACCTCGTCTGGTACCCCACCGCCAACCTGTTCTCACCCACCGGCGTCCTCGTCGCTGGCTTCGGCTCCGAACTCCAGTACAACAGTGTGGGTGGCAACGGCGATCCATCGCCCTTCGGTGCGCTCCCAACCATCGAGGCAAAGCTCGACGCCTCCCGCAAAGCAGTCGAACTCCTCCACCCTGGCCGCTCCCACTTGCTTGCCAAGCCGATCTACGTCAACTGGGCGAAAATTCCGTACTCCCTCGGCTGCTTCGCAAACAACCTTATCCCTGGCAGTCAACCCGCCTATGTCCAGCTTGAAAAACCACAGGGGCAGACCTACTTCGCCGGCGACTACCTCTCGCACCTTGTCGGCTGGCAAGAGGGCGCGATCCTCTCCGCCCACCACGCCGTCGAACGCATCGCGAAGCAACTTCACACCTAGTCGCTTTCGCACTTGCATCTCCGGTTGTCATCCCCGAAGAGCCTGCCCCGAGCGCAGTCGAATGGGGGATCTGCGTTTGCTTTCGCTTAGCTAGACAACTGAGAACCGACAACTGAAAACTACGCAGGCATCGGCTTCTGGTGCAGAATCATCCACGATGTGCCGAACCTGTCCCGCAGCATCCCGAACCGAAACGCAAAGAACGTCTCCGCCATCGGCATAAAGATCTCACCACCCTCACCCAGCAGCTTATAGATGCGCTCAGCGTCCACTGTGCTATCGACCGAAAGCGAAAGATACGCGCTGCGCATCGGCTGAAAATTCTCCGTCGGCACATCGCTGCCCATCAACTGCGTCTCACCGATCGCCATGTTCGCATAGAGAATCGCCTTCTCCGAACCCGGCGGAACATTCTTCGGATCCGGTTGTTCGCTGTATCGCATCATCGCGAGAATCTTCCCGCCGAGGTTCTTCTCATAGAAGCGAAACGCCTCCTCACAGTTCCCGCCGTAGTTCAGATAGGTATGAAGCTTCATCGCGCGACTCCTCCTCCTTAAATTGCACCCAGTCTAGCCCAATCTCACCCGACTCGTCCGTCACAGACACGTACGCAGCACGCGAAAAAGCCTGACCGACGCCACCACCAGCGCAATCGCCACCACAATCCAAACCCCATACAGAACATCCACCACCCAAATCGGCGCAGCACCAACATGGCGCAGCAGCGAAGGCAGAAAATTCCACGCTGTGATGTGCACCGCATCCCACGAATCCTCAAACATCGCGGGCGTATTCAAACCCCACGCCTCGCGCCTCCCCAGCGCGAACGCCACAATGTTCTTGAAACGCAGCCACACAACAAACGTAGGATGGCCCAGCGTCTCCATCTGGTAAATCTCGAGTGGCATCCAGAACGCCAGCGAAGCGCACTGAATCACCACACTCGCCCCAGTAACGATCAGCCCAAACCTCCAGAGAGTCCGCCCCAGGATCTCCCGATACCGAAGCAAAAGAGGAATGGCAACCAACGTTGAAAGTTCAACAGCGCTCGAGATGTATCGATCGCCCCACGAAAAATCGCCAGCCCAGAAGATGTAGCGCGCATAGAAGACGATATAAATCCCCACCAGAAAATAAGTAGCCGCAAGAAAGGCCCTGACCGCCGGCGCGAGCCGTCTCCAAAGAACCACACTCAGCAAAATCACCAGCGCAAACATGGGATCAAACAGAAAGATGCTCTTCTCCGGAGCAGCAAACGGCCCAATCACCCCCGAACCGATCCCACCATGAAACAAACTTCCGTTGAACGGAAAGCTCGCTGGCAAACTAGGGTCAATCTGTCGCCGCTCCTGCCCAAAGATCGTGACATACGTATTCGTCCACGAACCAAAACGCGCATACTGATAGATCCGATCAATCAAAAAGAAGAACCCGTAGATCGGCGCCGAATAAAACAGATACGTACGAACTCTGCGTGGCCCCGACGCAACAAAAAAACCATCCTTCCCGCCAAAACGCACCACGAGCAACAGAAAGCAACCAACTCCCACAATATCCATCGTCGTCGTAATACGCGTCAGCAGGTTCAGCCCCAGCGCCGCCGAGCCCCACACCAGCGCCCGTCTGCTCCCAGTCGTCAGCCATCGGTACTGCAACGCGAATCCCACAATCGTCAGCAACAGAATGTAGTTGTTCTCCATCATGTTCTGCGCATAGTGCAGATGCGTCGTAGCGCACAACAACCCCAGCGTACCGGCCACCGACTCCACCGTCGAAAAACCCAGGAGCCCAAGCAGATAGAACGCCGCCAGCGCCGTCAGCACATTCACCAGCACATTCGTACTGATGCTCACAACAATATTGCGGATCGAAGGGTCCTCTTCACTCCGCACATAGTCGCTCCAGAACGGCAGATGACCCACGGCCGTGCCAACCAGATCAGCAGGCAGCATCAGCAGTGACTGACCAATGCCATACCAGGCATACAGCGCGCCCCCCCGCCCATGCACGCCAAACTCCGGATACTCCTTGGGAAAAACCTGCGGCTCCCCCGTCCACAACGAGTGCGTCACCTGCAGGCGATGCATCGTATCCGCGGTGCCAAGCTCACCCGACTGAATAAGAAAAGTAAAGAGTGCAGTAACCAGCAAAAGCAGCGGCAGAGGCTGAGAGCGAGCGACGCGCAACATTGGTCTCCATGGTACAGGGGCCGGCACCGCGAGCCCGACTGCCTCAAAAGCCATCATCCCCCAAAAGCATCACCTGAAAATCGGCCCTCTCCCGGCTATACTTGAATAGAACAGCCGAAATTCCTGAAGAACTCCGGAGAATTCCAGTTTCGTTCCCTCCGGATAACTCAAGTCGGCTCAACAGCTTCTAACAGACAGACCTTGAAAAGGAGTCCTCCCCCGAATGAAGCTCAAAGGAAAGAAGGCAGTAGTCTGCGGCGCCGGTGGTTTCATAGGCGGCCATCTTGTGCAGAGCCTGCTCAGCAACGGCGTCGAAGTCATCCGCGCCGTCGACGTCAAACCCCTGCACGAGTGGTACCAGGTATCCGATAACGTAGAAAGCCTCTCCCTTGATCTCAAGGACAAGGACAGCTGCCTCAAGACCGCCACGGGCGCCGAAGTCATCTTCCAACTCGCTGCCGACATGGGCGGCATGGGCTTCATCGAAAACAACAAAGCCCTTTGCATGCTGAGCGTCCTCACCAACACCCACATGCTCATGGCCGCCCGCGACAAGGGTGTCGAGCGTTTCTTCTACTCCTCCTCCGCCTGCGTCTACAACGCCGAAAAGCAAACCAACCCCAACGTCGTCGCCCTCAAGGAATCGGACGCCTACCCCGCGCTCCCCGAAGACGGCTACGGCTGGGAGAAGCTCTTCTCCGAGCGCATGTGCCGCCACTTCGAAGAGGACTACGGCATCCAGGCCCGCGTCGCCCGCTACCACAACGTCTACGGCCCCCTCGGCACCTGGACCGGAGGCCGCGAAAAGGCTCCCGCCGCCATCTGCCGCAAGGTCATCGAGGCCAAGCACTCCGGCTCCAACCAGATCGAGATCTGGGGCGACGGCAAGCAGACCCGCTCCTTCATGTACATCGACGACTGCACCAAAGGCACTCAGATGATCGCCGAAAGCGACATCGCCGAACCCCTCAACCTCGGATCCAACCAACTCGTCACCATCAACCAGCTCGTCGACATCGTCGAAGAGATCGCAGGCGTCAAGCTCAAACGCAACTACAATCTCGACGCGCCCAAAGGCGTCAACGGCCGCAACAGCGACAACACCCTGATCCTCGAAAAGCTCAACTGGGAACCCTCCATCAAGCTCCGCGAGGGCCTCGCCAAGACCTACGCTTGGATCGAAAATGAAATGCTCGCAGGCAAAGTCCTTGAAGGAGCCGCAAAATAGTCGTTCTCTTTCATGAGTGGGGAAGGAAGAAAACCGTCATTCTGAGTGCACCGGAACAATCTGCGCGGACACCTTCGTAAACACTAGCCGACTTATCGTTCCTGGTTAGGGCATTTCTAAACAACACCTTGATCAGCATGAACTGCTGACCAAGGTGTTTGACCCGCACAGGAGCTCCTCCTTCTTCAACTTGTTCAGCGGAATGGTGGACGTCTCTCTTACTTATCGAAATCTTTGGTTCAACGTCGAAGAGACTGCCCTTAGTTACACCGGCATCTCCGCCTCCTGGCAACTCCAGGCACTGCCCGATGTGTCTGCTTTTTGAATGACGATGACGTATCGCATCAACGTTTGCTGCAGCTATGGGAGCTGAAAATCCATGATTTCTATTGCGGCCATTGGTATCGGCCCACCAGAGGATCGGTATGGACGATAACGCCAGCGCTGCACCGCGTCGAGCGCCGCATCACGCAGCAGTTGAGGGCCGCTGATCACGCGGACCGAAGCTACTTTGCCCTCACGGTCGACATCGGCGCTTAGCTTGACTTCCCCCTGGACATGCAAGGCGGAAGCCGCCGCGGGATAGGCCGGCACGGGGCTGTACACAAGGTTCGACGCCATGGCGCCCAACGAGGTAACACGGACGGTGCCTCCGTGAATCGCCCCGGCGCTTCCGTTCGGACTCGTGCCGGGTGCGGCGGAGACGGGTGGCGAAGCATCCTCCGATGCGAGATTAGTCCCATCTTCAGAAAACGCCGAGGAAGATGCAGACGGGTTCCTTCGCAGGAGAATCGGGGCCTTTGAACTCCTAGAGACATTGTCACCGCCCTGCTGTGCTGAGTCCTGAGGAACGGACGGCGCGCCCGAAGGTTCGCTGTATGCAGAGGCCGGCGGGCCGCCCTGCGCAGGACTTGCAGTTCCCGCCGCGCGAATCGCAAGAGGAGAAGTAGTCACAGAATCCTGCGGACGTGCGGTTGGAGTTGGGGCGGGTAGAGTTTCCGCCGGAACCGGGCCGTGCGTCGCGATGGCAGTGATCGGTGGCGGTAGGTTTGGGGGAGGGGAGGGGAGTGTAGGATCAGCCACCGGGTTCCGGCGCGAACTTCGGGCCGCCGGGCTAGAGGGCATGACTCCCGGGTTCTCTCGGGCGATGGGAAAATCCACGCCCCCCTTGGCTACTCGCTCATCGGGGCGTAAGGCGGATGGAGTGACGCTTTCCTTCGTCATCGCAGTCGACGACACATTTCCCGCGGCGGCCGAAGTGACCGACGCCGGTTTGTTGCCGGCGTACTCAGCCGGCCGGGGCTTCAGCCACAGACCGATGAGCAGGGCCACTAAAAAGCATCCTGCGGCAATTACCCAAGTACGGCCCCTGCGCCCGATCGCGCTGTTCTGCGGCTCTTCCGGAGAGAGCAAGTCTCTTTCTATAAGTTGTAAGGGTTCTAAGGCGACCTCTTGCCCATTGCCACGGGTCGGTTCGAGCGGCCGAATTGAGTGATTGGCCATGGCACCGGCAGTCCCACGTGCGGAAGCCCGGTCCTTGTTGTCAGGGAGCCTATCGAGGGAGTGGCGCGCCTCCATCAAGAAGCGGAGCAGGGAGTGAGCATCATCTTCATCAACCGTTGAGGCAAAGCTTGAGCTAGCGGCCGCAATTGCAAGCATCCCAAGCAGATCGGCATAGCTAATCTGATCGCATCTGTCGATTACCACCCAAACATGCAAGGTCAGGTCACGGTGAAAAGCCCGGTCCCGAAGTAGTCGGTCCGCGATCTGACCAAGCGCTTGCCCGGTCCGCACTGCACAACCAGCCTTGATGAGAAAATCGCGCAACTCCACGATCTCTTCCGCATAACGGATGGACACATCTGTAAGTTGTAAAGGCTGCAACATGCGAAGGCGAACCCTCTCCTGACTGCCAGCAAAACGCGGCCACAGTAAGATAGACACGAAGAGCCGGCTAGATGTTGCACGCCCTACGACATGACGCGGAAGACGTTGCGCCTTCTAACTTGTAACTCCGCCCTATTATCCTGCCCAGAAGCTTCACATGGCGCATGAACTGTTGCGTGGCAGCCTATACGAGGAACGAGAGGAATAGGTCCTTAGAAACGCGCTGATAACTACCGGCCCCGCGAACTCGGTTAAGGCGAAAAGAAAACCTGCCTCCTCTTTCAAAAACCGGTATAAAAAAAATAACCCAAACATGACCACTCCACCAGTGACGGCAACACCACCACAAACCCACCGCATCCTCGGCATCGACTTCTTCGACGGTTCCGTCAAAGCCGCTATCGAGATTATGCGCGACGGCGGCCTTCTCGTTATCCCAGCCGCTCCCGCCCTCAAAGACCTCGATCGCAGCCTCGATTATCGCGACGCGATCCTCAACGCCGACCTCGCCATCACCGACTCCGCCTTCATGGTCCTAATCTGGAACCGTCTGCAGTCGAATCCCATCAAGCGGCTCTCCGGCCTCGAGTACCTGCGAGCCCTCCTCCTCGAACCCGATGTCCGCCAACCCGGAAACACGCTCTGGATCATGGCGAGCCCCGTCAGCGCCCAGCGCAATCGGGCCTGGCTCAAAGAGCAGGAAATCACCGTCCCGGAAGACAACATCTACATGGCGCCCATGTACGGCGAAGCTCCCATATCCGACCCGGTTCTGCTTGAGCGTCTCACCCACCTGCGCCCGCACCACATCATTGTCACCATTGGAGGAGGCACTCAGGAACGTCTCGGCCTCTACCTCAAACGCAACCTCTCCTACCGTCCTGCCATACACTGCGTCGGCGCCGCCATCGCATTCCTCAGCGGAGATCAGGTCCACATACCAGTCTGGGCCGACAAGTTCTACCTCGGCTGGCTCTTCCGCTCCGTCGCCGAACCGAAACGCTACGTCCCCCGCTACTGGGCCGCCCGCAAACTCCTCGCCCTGATGCTCCATTACCGAGACCGCCTCCCCGACCTCAAGTCCTAACCATGTCGTTGCACTTGCCGTTGCCCGTGATTTTCTGTTCGTCATCCCCGAAGGGATCTGCTGTTGTTTCTGCTTCGAGATACCCAGGGCTTACCCCCTTCCCAAAACGGGAAAACCCAAAAATAAAGTTGAAGAACTTGGCGTGTTTTTAGCCCCAAAAAATCACCACACAAACCACCACAATAACCACGCATTCCACCACGAATTCACCACACAATTACCACCAGGAAACACCAGAAATTCCGCAAAACCCCCTGCAAAAAGCCACAATCTCCTCCCCAAATATTTTTCTTCCCAAGAAAAGAAAACCCACCTAACCCTTTCCACCATCTAGCCGATAAGCACAGCAGAGAAGTCCGACTCCCCCCGAAAGTTGTATTACCTTACTCTGCACCTCGACCTAAAATCACCTCAATGCGGCCCTCCCTCAATCTCGGCCCGAAACCTTTGATTACATTGACGAAAACGCTCGCGATCCTTACGCTCGTTCTGCTTTCAACCGCCCAGAATCTCCGCGCAAAAAGCCCCGAAAATAACCTCACCGTAGCCGAGCAATATCTCCTCGCCGCTGCAAACGAAGCCCGCGCCAGTCAAGGACTTCGCCCTGTCCGCCTCGACCCCGTCCTCACCGAAGCCTCCGGCGTCCATGCCCGCGAAATGGCTAACCACGCCGCAATCTCCCACCAATTCGACGGCGAACCCGAGCTCGCAACGCGCGGAGCCAATGCTGGCGCACACTTTAGCCTCATCACAGAAAACGTTGGCGAAGCCCCGAGCTCCGTCATCATCCACGACCTCTGGATGCACTCCCCCGGCCACCGCGCCAACTTGTTGGATCCAAACGTCGATTCCATCGGCATCGCCATCGTCACACGAAACAACCAGCTCTACGCCGTAGAAGACTTCGCCAGCACCGTCCAAACCCTCACACTGAACCAACAAGAGCGTACCGTCGCGAGCGTCCTGGCGCAATCAGGCCTACGCGTCGCCGAAACCACCGACGATGCCCGCCAGACCTGCACTATGAGCACTGGTTACGCAGGTTCTCGCCAGCCATGGTTCATCATGCGCTACACGGCGGCCAGCCTGAACGACATCCCCAACCAACTCAAAACCCGCCTCAACTCAGGCAAATACCACCAAGCCATCGTCGGAGCATGCGGAACCAACCGCAAAACGCCCTTCACCGCCTACAACATCGCCGTCCTTCTCTATCCATAGTCGAATAATTGGACGGCAGGAAGTTACACTCACCGAATCGCCAAATTACTCTGCATTCGCCGCCTGGTGCTGGCCTCGATAACCCGGCCGCAGTGTAACTGCGCGATCGGCGTCGCCTTTCCGCCACGAAACAAGCGTCCGTGGCTTCGTCTTTGACCCCCTATGTCTGTATTTGTTATAACTAAACAAGCGCAGCGCGTAGTATCTCGCGTTTCAATACACTCCTGAGTAGCTCAATGGCAGAGCATTCGGCTGTTAACCGAAGGGTTGTAGGTTCGAGTCCTACCTCAGGAGCCAATCATTTCAATCAGTTGGGACGGCCCTTCACGGAAGCATCTTGCGATACCGGGGAGAATACCGGGGACTCCGCTTGAATCGCGGTGCTGCTGATGCTGTCCATCGTTCCCGGCAGTTCATCCAACGTGAAATGTCCGTAACGCGCCGCCATCCGTACCATTGTCGCTGTGCTCCATCCGACGATCTTCGCAACCTTGGCGATGGGAACTCCAGCATTCAGCATCCGGGACACGGCCGTGTGTCGAAGGTCATGAAATCGACAGGGCAGGGGAGCAATCTTCGTCGTGGAATTAGGTTCCCCTTTGAGATCCGCGCTGCCCTCAGCTTCGCGGCTTCCCAGGCTTCCTTGATGCTGCCGATTGGTTTGGTGGGATCTACGTCGTATGCCTTGGCGCAAAACTTGTCTCCAGCGGCCCATAGCGCTCCGTGGGAAAGACGTAGTGCTCTCGCTCCCGCTCCGGGAAATGAGTCGCCCAGAAGGTGAGGGCGGCCATCGCACGCTGGTTTAACGGAATGATTCTCCCTGTACCGGAAGCCGTTTTGTCTTTCCCCCAACGCACGCAGCGATTGTCGAAATCGACCCTCCCCCATTGCAGAGTCCGAATCACCCCGAATCGTGCTCCTGTCTCAATCGCCAACGTCACAAACGGAACGAGAGAACGGGAACGTGATGTCCCACAAGCCTGCAACAGCACAGCTTCCTCTTCCGGTGTAATCGCCCTTCCCACGTCGTCTCGCGTTGGTAACCGTGGCGCACCTAACCGCAATGCAAGCATTCTCTCTCATCACAGGCCGCATTGGCTGTGATATGCGTCACAGCCAATGCAATATCCGGATGAGAATCTTTAGTAGACATCTATTAAAGGAGTTAGTTATGGCGACGATTGCCTCACCTATTCCGACAGATTCAACCGAAGTGTTCGCAAACTTCAAGAAGTTCGTAGTTGCGTACGATTTTTCTCCGTGTGCAGAGGCCGCGCTGGAGGATGCGCTGGACCTCGCAGCGAAGCAAAATGCAGAGGTCATCCTGGTTCATGCGCTGGAGCAAGTCGCCGCAGTTGGAGCTGGAGGGCGTCTTGAATCGATAGTGGCGAGCTCCCGAAAACAGGGAATTAGCGCGAGATGGCTCTTGAAGGCCGGGTCTCCTGCGGAGGCTCTCAATTGGGTCGTGGATGATCTGCAGCCGGACATCTTCTTTCTGGGTGCCTACGGGAACAATCGGCTAGATCGAAAAGTACTTGGCTCAACAGCAGAGTCGTTTCTTCGGACGCTTCCGTGTCCCGTGATCACGATAGGACCAAAGGCGGTCAAACCGAAGGTCGAGTCGGACCACCCGATAAAGATGATCTGCCCAATTGATTTTCCCGAAGACATTCATGAACGGTTGACTATCATCGCCCGTCTCGCGAAGGCATTGTGCGCAGATGTCGAACTCGTCCATGCAGTGGATGTTTGTCATGAGTCCTCACGTCCTCACAGTGCGGCTGATATTCAATTCGAGTTCGATCTTTTGGTTAGCCGATTCTTGCAGGAAGGAGTGGTCGCTAAGTCAACTCTTCTCTATGGCACACCAGAATGCGTCATCTCAGAGCTCGCGCGGGCTGCTAATGCTGACTACATTTTGTTTGGACTTCACAAGAAAGGTCTCTTCTCGTCGTACTTCCGCAAGAGCCTGGTTGCTAAAGTCATCAAGAGTGCTCCTTGCGCAATATTGACCTATGCGCAAGCCGTGCAAACCGATTTGCGGGAATTTGAGTAAGTAATGGTCCACTGATGCAAGTATTAGGACTCGCAGTATCACGGGGCGTGCCGGTCGTTTGCGAGGTTTTGGTGGGCTCGCCAGAAGTCTTCGAGATTCCGTTGCTCCCATCTATCCTAGAGCGATTGCGACCGTTTTAGGCTCCGGTACTGCATTTGCGGTATGAAGCAACTCCGGCTCGGCAAAGAGCATGCGCGCAGATAAAGCGAATAGATTGACACCAATACCGCGAGGCAGCCATAGATCAACCAGGCAAGTTCACTTGGATTGAGGTTTGTGCCGAAAAGTAGTGCTATCGCGGAGAACGCGGCTACGAAGGCGGAGGCATAACACCACTTTGTCCCGTGGTGGACTGAGATCCCTCTGGCGGCCAGGACGGTGCGGGGGATCAGAAAGCTGGTTGTAAAAACGATCGCGCTATCAATCGTCCCATACGCCGCCAGGCAAAGAATCGAGGTCGCGATAGCAAAGGGAAGAAGCAGAATCGTCGATGCCATCTCTGGAATGAACAAGACCCGGTTTCGGCCAAATCGCAAGCAGACCGCGAATCATCGTAGAGATCCAGTACTCAGAATAGCCTTCATGGTCGACCTCCTTCTTCCTCGTTCGCTTATGGGCGTGTTTTCCGCGTTTTAAGGGGAACGACACAACGAGCACTTGCGACTGTGCTCCCATCTTCCTTCAACCTTGACGGAAGGTTTGTGACGGTGGTCACAGACCCTGGTGGCAGCCAGAGAGTTCAATCAATCACAAGCCAGCAAATGTTTCTGGTAGCGAGCGCAAAGCGCTCCCACAAAAGCGATCGAGGTGCCTTATGCCGGTTATTGATGAGCGCGTTTCCGTTTCAATCAAAAGCATTCTGTTCGCAACAGACTTTTCCCAGTCTTCAGAAAAAGCTGCCTCCTACGCTAAAGCGTTGGCTCGACGATTCTCCTCCACTGTCGAGATTGCTCATGTCTTCGATCCGTCTGTCGTTACATCTTACGAAGAGGCCATGATTGGCCTGCCAATTAACGAAAGGCGGAAGAGAAGTCGCGAGAACCTGGAGCGCTGGCGGAATGATTTCTGCGGCTCGGGGATCAACGCCCGCACCACATCGTCCGAACGACATCAACCTTACAAGGATCTGCTGAAGGTGGCGAAGGAGCATCAAGTCGACGTTATCGTTGCCGGAACAACGGGCAAGTCGGGATTGGACAGGTTTATCCTCGGTTCGACAGCGGAGCATCTGATTCGCGGCGCCAAGTGCCCGGTACTGACGGTAGGGCCCAAAGCCGAGCCTGCTGGAGATGGTCCACTGGTCTTCCGCACGATTGTCTTTGCGACCGATTTTTCGGCCGAGGCCGTGAAGGCCGCGACCTTCGCACTCTCCTTTGCCCAGGACAGCGGCGCCCATCTTTATTTCTGTTACGCGCTCGGCGTTCAGACCGACACCATCGCGAAGAGGGAACTCGTGGATGGGGCGTTCCATTCCGCTCTGAAAAGGATGATTCCCGAGAGTTCTTATGACTGGTGCAGCCCCGAATGCGTAGTGCAATACGGCGATGCTGCCAAGGCTATTCTCGAACTAGCCGAAAGAGTTCAGGCGGATCTCATTGTGCTTGGCGCGCGCAAGGCATCGTTCTGGCTGACGCATATCGAGCGTGGCGTAACCCCTGATCTGTTGGCTCAGGCTACGTGCCCGGTAATGACGGTATGTTAGACCATGGGTGCGGATAAGTCACGACAGTCGAGTCTCGACGCATCGTAATTCAGCAGAATATATACTCAAGGCAAGATCGGCAACGTCCCTCTGGCGCAGAGGCCATTTTCGGAATGTCTCCTCTTTCAATAGCTCGGCCGGTACGCGATTGCGGTAGTTGCGAGCTTCGCTCGCTGCGTATGTTCTGTAATCTCGACGCAGAGGCGCTGAGCGATTTCGGCTCGATCGGCGTGCAGGCGAATCTCCCGAAAGGTGCGAAGCTCTTCCGGGAGGATGGGCCGAGCCATGGCGTCTTTGTCATCTGCACCGGTCAGGTCAAGCTTTCCTGCACTTCACGCGAGGGTAGGACCCTGATTCTCAAAATCGCTATGCCGGGAGACGTCCTTGGGCTGGGAGCGGTCATCTCCGGATCGACCTACGAAGTTACAGCAGAGACCATGGAGCCAACGCAGATCAAGAATATCCGGCGGGAGGACTTCCTCGCTTTTCTTCAGAAGCACGGGGAGGCAAGCCTCCATGCAGCCAAATCGCTCTCAGAGGAGTACAAAGCGGCGTTCTTCGATGCCCGGCGCCTGGCCCTGTCCGGTTCGGCGGCAGGCCGGCTTGCGGGAGTGCTGCTGGACTGGGGGAGGGCAGCGTCCTGCGGCAAGCCTGAGATGCGCTTCACGATGGCACTCACGCACGAGGAACTGGCCAACTTGGTCGGGAGCTCTCGCGAGACTGTCACTCGCATGTTGGGACGCTTCAAGAGGCAGAAGCTGATCCAAATGCGCGGTGCTTCCATTCTGATCCTCTCTCCAGAGAGGCTGGAACAGCTTTCGGCCTGAAGTTTCCTGAAGCCGCCTCCCGTCCTTCAATTCCAACTGTGATCTCTGTCACAGCTTTCGATTTCAAGACCCAATAGATTTAGCTGAAGAGGTGACACATGGTCAGTTGCTGCGCTAACCCGCCTTGCCGCATAGAGTTGAAACTCCTCAACGGGGGAGATCTCTACGCACTTGAAAGGCGCTCTGCGGATACGGAGTTCTTCTGGCTCTGCTCCGCTTGCGTACCAATCGTGGCCCTGCGTCTTGACGCGATGGCGGGTGTCTCCGCTCGGCCGCGTTCTGACGCTCCCCGCCCACATCCACCTCATTCGGCATCTTCGGTTAGTTTCCCGGTTCTCCATGGATCGTTCGGCATGGCACCGGGCCAATCGCGCCCAGGGGTCGACGCTTTCAATCAGATCCGAGGCAATCCGCTCTTCATTATGCAGCCGACTAAACCTCGCAACTATTCCGATACGCCATAGAGTGTCAGAAAGAGACTCAAGCCAATGCAAACTCCCATAGCCGATTCGGTGATGTCCTTCAAGAACGTCCTTCTCGCCACTGATTTCTCAGCAGCATCGCACGCGGCCTTTCAGACTGCTCTTGTTGTGTGTACTGAACTTCGAGCAAGTGTTCTGATCCTGCATGTCTTTGAGTACGCCAATGCTGTTCCTCCTGAAACAGGGGGGCAGCTACCCGAGCTGGACAGCATCTATGAAAGCGCTCGAAACTCCCTTGACGACCTCTTCCAATTGGCCCGCCGAGCAGGTGTGCCGTGTGAAACCATCATGGGGAGCGGCGTCCCTTCCGAAGAGATTTTGCGGACGATCACATCAAAAGAGATCGACCTTGCCATTCTCGGCACGAATGCTCTTCATGGCTTTGAGCGCCTCGTCTTCGGATCAACTGCCGAGGCAGTTCTCCGCAAAGCTCTGTGCCCGGTATTAACCGTTGGGCCTCAGGCATCAGACGCTGCCAAGGCGGGCCAACTTGACGGCCCGGTTGTGTTCGCGACGGACTTCCACCTCAAAACGACGGATGCCATTCGTGATGCGGCATTTTTCTGCAAAGCGACCGGATCCCCCCTCCATTGTCTGCATGTGCTTCCGCGGACGCTCGAAGGCGGTGAGGGGAGCCAAATCATTCCTCACATTATGACCGAGGCCTTGCAACATGTCGCCATCGAGAGTGGCACAACAATCGATCCGCCCGTTTGCGCGATCACATATGGTAGCGAGATCTCGAACGCAGTCGTTGAGTATGCCAAGCAGCAGAAAGCGAGGTTGATCGTCCTGGGCGTACGTCAAGCTTCGATGGCAGCTTCGCGCATTCCTGGCCATATCGCGTATCGCATCATTACGGAGGCGCCGTGTCCCGTTCTGACCATAGCCTTCGCATCCCAACCGTCTGCAACGCTTGCGGCCGCTTCTTTGTGAGTATTCCCGGACAGAAGCACTCGGAACTTGCTAACGGTGCGCGCGACAGCGGCACCCTTACCGGTAAACAAAGGGTCGTCATAAGGTGGTAGGAAAGCATGCGGCGAGATGGAGTTGTTGCAACATGGAGCTCTTTTTCTCATGATGAGCTTGCATGCGAGTGAGGATGTCCGCAAGAACGCTAACAGCCGTGACGAGGTAGGGTCCTTTATTCAGCATGACGCATTCGGCGCGCTCACCCATGGCGGCATCGGTAATCTCCGACCGCGAGGGAATGCCTTTTTTTGCAAGAGTTTCCAGAACTTGTGTGGCCCAAATTACGGGAATGTGAGCGGCTTCGCTGATCCAAAGAATTTCCTCCTGGACCTCCGCCAGGCGCTGATAGCCACATTCGACCGCGAGATCACCGCGGGCAATCATAATGCCAAGGGAACGCGTTCGCATTGCGGCGAGAATGAGGGTTCGGCAGATTGTCGAAACTCTTGCGGGTTTCAATCTTGAGAATCAGGCCGAGATGCTGGCCGCCCAGCTCTTCCAGTCGATCGAGGAGCTGATGAACGTCAGACTCTGTACGGACAAAGGAATAACCGACGAGGTCCGAATGCTGAACGATGAACTTCAACGCTTCCAGGTCTTCGGGAGTGAGCGCCCCTATATCAATACGCGTGTCGGGGAGATTGATTCCCTTTTCCGCCCCAAGTCTCTCCCCTTCGGGACGTGCTTGTGTGATTTCAACGGTTGCGAAATCTGAATCCACTGTGCGAAACACGCCGCCAATCTTGCCATCGTCAAGCCACACGGGCTCGCCGGGTTTGGCATGATCGAGTACTTGGGGCAGAGAGACGCTAATCTGTGCCGGCGCGATGAGTTCCCCCGTCTCGCGATAGGTTGCCGCCTTCCCAGGGTGTTCTCGCGATGCAAAACGAGCAGATCGCCCGGCTTCAGGAGCAGCGTTTGAGGAAGAGCTGGAAGTTTACCGATGCGAGTCCGCGCATTCTTCGGAACGCCATCCGTCGCTGATTTGGCACGGCTAGTGGCGCTGACCTGGAGCTCGGATTTGAAGTAGATGGTTTGCTTTGCCTCGGCCCAACAACTTCTGCCCACAACCTGAGAGATACGCAGTGTGCGCTGCGCTTTGCGGGCATCGCGCAGGCGAATTGTGTCGCCTTGCCTGAGTTGTTTGAGGAACCTGGTTGCGAGTGGAATGCACGCAATGGCCGGACCGGGAGCCGATTCGGGATTGACGTTCGGAGTAAGCCAGATGCGCGCGGGAGTCACAACGCGACCGTAGAGGTCACGCAGGGGCCTGCATTTGATCACTGAGGGGCCGGGCTCGATAGCTCCCGTGCGAAGCTTGGGGCCAGCGACATCCATCAGGATGCGGCAGTTGCGGCCGGTCTCTTCCCGGGCTTTCTGAAGATTGCGGATCATGCCAAGCCAGGCTTCCGGATCGTCATGGGCGCAATTGATACGCATGCAGTCCATGCCATTCCTGACGAGATCGTGCACGAGCTCATAGTTCGTAGCCGCATCCGAGGACATGGTGACCATGATGCGAACCTTTCTGCCGGATGGAACCGGACCAAGGAGAGCGTCGGTGTTGGCTTCCAGCAACCGTGTCCCCTCGTCAAACTCGATGGGGCGTTCCTTAGGGCATGGCGGTGAGTCGCTGGTACACAGCAGCGCATTCAGCGCGCGGTGCACGGTCAGGATGGTACTAAGGACGTGACTCTCTGCGCGGCCAAGAGAGGAAAGGCCCAGAAGGGCAAGCTGGGATTGCAATGGGCGGAGATCGCGCTGACGTAGCGCAAGATAGTGGACCAGATTCCGGATGCTGCGGCGATGTGCCTCATGGATAGCCGTGGGCTGCTTGAGCAGACCGGCTTCCAGATCGAGCATGTTCGATACAAGCGAAGAGAGTTCCGAGGAGAGCTGGCGAAGCAGAGTTTTATCCAGGATTTTCATGCAGGCCGACTCTGGTGTTAGAAAATTGAAGACGGACAATCATTCCTATCTAAGATCTGCATATCACGTCCAAATGAAAACAGACCGAGTAAGGTAGCGGTACTATCGTGGGTCTCTGAGAATCACGAACGATTTGCTGCTCGTTCGCATAGAAATACCTCAGGGCAAAGAGACTTCAACACACTGTCATTACTGGACAAGTAACCTGTGCAAGCAAATCGGGGGGCAACCCATGGGCGATGTGAGTAAGCCAGAACGACGCTTTACGTGCGCCCAAGACGATATGGTCGGCCTCTACTTTTTCAGCCAGTTCTAAGATGGCCTTGGCCGCGTCACCATGTCCAACTACACATTCCGGGTTGCACCAGTCGTACGAAGATTGAGGAACTATCCCATTGAGAGCGGACTGGAACGCCTCATCTAAATAGTCTGTTTTCGCGGACCTGTCTGGCTGAAAGCTGAGAACGTAACAGAAGTAAAGATGTGCGCCGCTGTCCTGGGCGAAAGAAAGGGCGTAAGTCGCAGCTCGTGCGGACTCCTTCGAAAAGTCTGTAGCGTAGATAATGCTTTTGAAAGCGAGCGGACCTTCTTGTGGAAGCCTGGCATTGGGGCCGACCGTCAGCACAGGCACTTGTGCATTCCCGAATCAGTTCTTCTGTCGTCGAACCAAGGAGAAGTCTTTCAGCGCCGAGCTTTGACTCCGTTCCGGCGATAACCAGGTCGACCTGATGTTCCTTTGCAATCTTCAAGAGAGCCGCGAAGGGGCGATGCCCTTCAGTGAGGGCCGTCTTAGCCAGAATTCCGGAATTATGAAATTCGTTGTTTTATTTCTTCTAGTCTGTCACCGGTTGCCCTACGCCTACTAGTCACCGACTCTCCCCTGGCTGCTTCTTCGTTTGAAGGAACAACGGCTGGGTCGAAAACATGCGCGATTTCAACGGTAGATGAAAAGCGTTGGGCCCTCCCTTTCGCGTAGGCAGCAGCCTTTTTTGACGATAGAGAAAAATCGGTCGCAAACAGAATCTTCTCGACTGCAATGGAAACGCGATCTTCGAGGAGTGGCATACGGGTTCCTCAGACTGCCAAGTGCCTTTCTTCTAACTATTAGAAAGCTGATGTCGCGCTCAGGTCTGTGACGGCTATCACACCCTGAGACGCGAATTCGAATATGTGACCTAGGCGTCCCGACACGGGCATTACATGATCCAACTCGTTTCAGAGCCGACCCGGTTTGCCTCCGATATTCGCGACGTGACAGCCATCACAGACGCCGCGTAACAGAAGAACTAAAAATCTTCATTGGGAGGCCTCTATGCCAGTCGAACTTCATCAGAGTATGAACTGCCCCACCCTTAAGCACTGTGCCGGCCCGTGTAGCGGATACGGTACGAAAAGCGACTGCCCGCCGCTCATTGTTCTGGCCGTTGCCGCAACGCAGAATATCGTTCCTCTCCCGGCGAGAGCTGCAGGGTAAACTCTCACCCAGTGTTGATTGCCCTTCCAGTGCCCCCGGGCGCGAGATCAACTTCTCGCCTGTGGCTTCTCAAGACCAGCGTTTGAGGAAGAGCCGGCGTCTAGCGATCGCAATGAACTGTCGAATCCAGCAAGACATTCCGATGAAACGGCAGAATAACTTCCTTAGCCGTTCTTGTCGTGTAACGCCAGGAAGGCCTTTAAGAGAACACGTGGATCGTAGTGTCCTTTGTATACGGGCGGCGGTGTACGGCTCAGTCCGAGCAACGAGTACACTGCGGTCTGTGCGGAACGGACTGAGTATTCCACGGTGAATACTACGTCGTCAGGGAGTTCGCAGAATTGCCCAATGAACGCGAGGTTCTTTGAGCGCTCAGGGACTACGCGGGGACGATCGCCTTTGACGCGACGCAGGAACTGGCTGGTTATGAAAGGCATCATGCAAGGGATGCATATACACGTTTTCAATATTTTATGGGTATCGGCCTCGATCCGTAAGTGACCCATGATCTCTGTCATGATCTCCCGGCCGGTGCAAGCCGACAATGGCTTCTTCACGAAGTTGCCGGGTTTATCGACGAAGAGTCCATACCCCCAAAAGACATTTACGTCCGAGGGTTGTCCGATGAAATGGGGTTGGTGAGGCAATACGATTGACACAAGCCAGTTACTTTCAGGGAACGTAATAAGACCGCCCTCGCCCGGGATATTGCCCGTGAAGTCTCTGATAAGGTGGAAGAAGGTTGGGTCGTGAAGGGTCGTAGTAAAAGAAACCCACTTCGATTCATCGATATGATCGTTGAAGTTGCCTGGATGGCCAAATTGAGGATGGCCATCGGCGATCTTCTCCCACAGAGCCCACGAACCGCCGTCGCTTTTGCCCTTGAGGATTGGTGCGGAGTCCATCGAACCCAAACTGGAAGCCTCGGTCATGGATCCCAGGGTGACGATTACATAATCCTCGTTCCTTACCCTTATCTCGTCCTTGCGTCCGTCGCGTTCACAAAGAATACGGTCCACAGTAAAGCCCTCAGCATCATGGCAGAAGCCGAGATTGGTGACGCTGGCATTAAACTCAGACTTCACACCGTGCTCTTCCAGCCATTT
>KB906758.1 GCA_000381605.1 Acidobacteriaceae bacterium KBS 89 | reverse complement strand
ACAGGAGAGCTCGGGGTCGCGGTCGTGCTCTCGGTGAAGCTGAAGCTGTCGCTACCCACCGCACCGGTGGCCGATGCGGTGAAGGTTGGGTTAGCCGCACCGTAGGCGCGGCTCGCGTTGCCTGCCGTCACCGTCAGGGTGGCCTTCGTGATGGTTAAGGTGCCAGTTGCGAAAGTGAAGCCGTAGTTAGAAGCAGCAAGCGTACCCTGTGCGGCGGTGATGGTGTAGCTGCCAACGGAGGTAGGAGTCGCTGGGCTGGTAGAAAGTGCTGCCGTTCCGGTTACAACGCTGGCCGGATCGCCGTTGACGAAGCCGGTGATCGTCGCGGTGTAAGGGGAGATCGCAGTTCCGTAGACGGTAGTCTGGTTGTTGGCAGTGACTACTAGGGTCGCCTTGCTCACCGTCAGGGTGCCGTTGACGTAGACCACGGTGTAGTTCGCCAGGTTCGCACCAGTCGCCACCGGAACGATCGCGTAGCTCCCGACAGGAGAAGAGATGGTTGCGGTCGTGCTCTCGGTGAAGGTAAAGCTGTCGCCGTTGATCGCACCGGTGGCCGATGCGGCGAACGTCGGGTTGGCAACTCCGTAGGCGCGGCTCGCGTTGCCTGCAGTTACCGTCAGCGTCGCCTTCGTGATGGTTAAGGTACCAGTTGCGAAAGTGAAGCTGTAGTTAGAGGCAGCGAGCGTACCTTGTGCGACAGTGATCGTGTAACTGCCAACGGAGGTGGGGGTCGCTGGGCTGGTAGAAAGTGCTGCCGTTCCGGTCACGACGCTGGCCGGATCACCGTTGACGAGACCGGTGATCGTCGCGGTGTAAGGGGAGATCGCAGTTCCGTAGACGGTAGTCTGGTCGTTGGCAGTGACTACTAGGGTCGCCTTACCCACTGTCAGTATACCGTTGACGTTGACCACGGTGTAGTTCGCGAGATTCGTGCCAGTCGCCACAGGAACGATCGCGTAGCTCCCAACAGGAGAGCTCGGGGTTGCGGTCGTGCTCTCGGTGAAGCTAAAGGTGTCGCCGTTGACTGCGCCGGTTGCCGATGCGGTGAACGCGGGATTGGCCGCTCCGTAGGCGCGGCTCGCGTTACCCGCCGTTACTGTCAGGGTCGCTTTGGTAATGGTCAGGGTGCCGGGGACAAAGCTGAAGGCATAGTTCCCCGATGCAAGAGTGCCCAGCGCCGCGGTGATCGGATATGCGCCCGCATTGGTCGGTGTCGCCGGAGTTGTGGTGAATGATGGCGTGCCTGTCATTGCAGTCGCCTGGGTGTCCCCGTTGACGAAGCCGGTGATCGTCGAGGTGTAGGGAGCAATGGCGGCACCGTAGACGACGGTCTGGCTGTTGGCAGTCACTACTAGGGTCGCCTTGCTCACCGTCAGGGTGCCGTTGACATAGACCACCGTGTAGTTGCCGAGGTTCGTTCCAGACGCAACAGGAACGATCGCGTAGCTGCCTACTGGTGAAGAGGCAGTCGCCGTCGTGGTTTCAGTGAAGGTGAAGGTGTCGCCGTTGACAGCGCCAGTCGCCGACGCCGAGAAACCGGGGTTGGCCGCTCCGTAGGCACGGCTCGCGTTGCCTGCCGTTACCGTCAGGGTAGCCTGGCCTACCGTCAGGGTGCCGTTGACATAGACCACGTTGTAGTTGGATAGATTGGTTCCGCTAACCACCGGCACGATGGAGTACGTGCCTACCGGAGAGGCGGCAGTTGCCGTCGTGCTTTCGGTAACGGTGAAGGTATCTGTGCCCACGGCACCTGTCACAACGGCTGAGAAGGTGGGATTTGCTGCTCCATACACGCGGTTGAAGTTGTTGGCAGTCACCGTCAGGGTAGGTTTGGTGATCGTAACCGTGCCGTTGACGAAGCTGAGGCTGTAGTTGGACGAGGCCATCGTGCCGGTCGCAGTGTTGATCGTGTAGGTGCCGGCGTTGACAGGATTTGCGGGTGTAGTGCTCAGCGAAGGAGCGCCTGTGGTGGCCGTTGCCTGCGTATCACCGTTCACCAGGCCTGTGATGGTATAGCTGTAGGGCGCAAGCGCAGTGCCGTAGGTCACCGTCTGGCTGTTGGCCGTAACTGTGAGTGGGGCCTTGTTCACAACCAGGTTGACAGTCTTGGTTGCCGTTCCATAGTTGGGATCGGTAGGCGTGAACAAGACGCTGAGCGGAACGGTCCCGACAGCCGGCACTGTTCCTGCAGGCGGAGTATAGGTGTAATTGCCTGGTATCGAAACTGGGTTCGGTGAAGTGGTGAGGGACAATGCCACGATAACGACGTTGCGATTGTTGGGCAGCGTGAGGCTCTTTACGACCTTCGAGCCATCAGTGGGAAATACATATCCGTACAGGTAGGTATTGCCGTTTGTTCGACCACCGGCACCGGTATTTCGGTACGCGGTAGTCGAAACTATCGTTTCATCGCTGTAGCCAGCCGGTTGAGTCCAGCTGCTCATGTCCAACTTTCCGGATCCACTCGTGCCATCGGTAAAGTTGAGGATGAAGTTTTGTTGGGTCTGTCCGGTGGTCGTCGCCGCACCAATCAGGGTCATCTGAGTAAAATTTCCCTGGGGCAATTCGATCGTCGTACTTGTAACGGCGTTCGGAAGGTTCGCGGGCCCCAGTGAAAATGTCTGCCCATTCCAGACGATGGAGGAACCGACCAGGTTGGACGAGAAGGCGTTCCCATTATTGTCGAAGCCGCCAGTCGAAAAGAGCGACCCATCGCTCTGGAAGGCATTGACGCGGTAGTACGACGAGAGCGAAACCGAAGTCGTTCCTGGTGTCGTCTGGGCTTGTGCGTTGAGTTGTGTCGAACTGAGAGCTGTCCCGTAGGTGATAGGTGCGGGAGTAAACCATACGAGTGTTGGTGCGTTCGCTGGATTAACAAGTTCCGGCACACTTCCGGTAGCGCCTTTGTAATCGGTAGTGTCAGTAGGAGTAAATGCTGCTGAAAGGGTGTTTAATCCAGTGGGTAGTACAGTGCCCGAAGGCGGCGTATAGACGAGGGTCCCGGGAACTGGGGGAGTGACAAGCGCCATGGCGAGAAACACATTATTTCGTGTAGCCGGAAGCTGGACGCTCTTAACAATTTTTGTGCTGTCGAGTGGAATCTGATAACCAAAGACGCACGTCAAGTGCGCATCTTTTGTGCCATTTGAATTATTCCGGTATGGGACGCATGTTATTACCGACTCGCCGACATAGTTCAACGGGAAAACCCAATCGCTCAGGCTTTGCGTTACGGTCGTGGTGGTATTGTCGGTGTATGTGACGACGAAGGTGCTCGCGGTTGAAACATTGCCATTGACCAGCCCACCCAGCAGATTGAGGCTGGCGTAGCGCCCGGGCGGAAGAGAAATAGTGGTATTGGCGACAGCGTCAGGTGCGTTAGTGGGTCCTAACGGGTAGGTAATGTTATTCCAGGTGACGGAGGTCCCCAGCAAGTTCGAAGAGTAGGCGGCGCCTGTTCCATCAAATCCGCCCGGGGGTACTCCAAAGACCGATCCATCGGTGTAAATACCGTTGACGTTGTAATAGGAGGAGAGGGGAACCATGTCATAGACGGCCACAGTTGCATTGAGTTGAATCCCACTCAGTGCCGTACCGAAGGAGATCGGTGCCGGGGTCGCCCAACTGATCTGCGGAGTTGCAGGAGTCACGGAGATCGTTACGCTGGCCGTAGCCATCGTGTAGTTCACCGAATCGGTTGGAGTAAAGGTGGTGCTAAGAGTAGACGTACCGACCGCGAGCAAGGTGTATGGCGCTAGGCTATAGGCGAACGTCCCCGGTACGATTGCCGTTGCGTTCATTTGTGCACTCGACAGCAGCCTTCCGTAGGTTATGGCACTGGGATTGCTCCAGGTGATCACAGGCGTTGCCTTGCCAACAATGACTCCCACAGGAGCCGAAGCGCTGGTCAGGAAATTAGAGTCTCCCGCATAGGTCGCGGTGATGCTGTGAGTGCCAGCCGTCAGACTCGTGATATTTAGAGTCGCTACTCCGCTTGAGACCGTTACCGCTGTCCCAATGTTTACGCCGTTGTCTTTAAATCTAACGGTGCTGGTTGGGGTCAAGCTGCCTACCAGTGAAGGCTGAATCGTTGCGGTAAGGACTACCTGTTGTCCAAACGAGGGTGTGGTAGTGCTCGTGCTCAGGAGCGTCGTAGTCGATATATTCGACGTTCTCAGGGATAACGTATCGGTGCTGGTTGCGAAGTTGGCATCGCCGCCATAGGACGCCTGGATCGTATGGTTAGCGGTGCCGTCTCCAGGAACGGAAATACCCGTGATCGATACGCTCGCCGTATCGGTCAATTGGTTTAACAGAATTCCTACGTTGTCCTTGTTGCTGTTGGCGACCGCCAGATCAGAGGTGCCATCACCATTGAAGTCTCCCGTCGCTATCGCGACAGGAGTTGTCGTCCCTGTGCCGGTGGCGAATGGGGAGAGGGTGGCAGCTGTAAAAACGGTGCCCGTTCCCGATCCCAGCATGACTGTCGTCGTATTGCTTGACTGGTTTGTGACAGCAAAATCGAGCTTGCCGTCCGCATTAAAATCCCCAGCGACAATCGACACAGGGTTGGTTCCGGTGGCAGGCGAGCCTGCTAATAGCGAGAAAGTGCCATCACCGTTTCCCTTGAAGATGTCTACCCGGTTTTTGTTGCTTTCCGCCACTGCGAGATCGAGATTGCCGTCTCCGTTGAAGTCGCCGACAGCAATCGCAGCGGGACTGGTTGCCGCGCCAGTGCTGAAGGGGGAGCCGACAGCGGCCGTAAATGTAGTGCCGCTACCGTTGCCACGCATGATGCTAATTGTGTTATCCGTCAAGTTGGCAACAGCGAAGTCGAGATCACCGTCACCATTAAAATCTCCCGTCATCAGGGCGGATGGTCCATTTCCAACTGCAATTCCCGACGTGGTTACATTCGAAAAAGCGCCAGCACCGTCACCTTTCAGGATGTTTACTGCCCCGCTAGCCGCGGTATTGCCAAGCACGCCGAGATCTGGGATGCCGTCTCCGTCGAAGTCCCCTACTGCCAACGCCTTTAAAGAATTGGCTACCAGAGAAACTGCGTAGGAATTTCGACCGCCGAACGTACCGTCTCCATTTCCAAGTCGAATACTTACGGTTTTGTCACCAGAATTTGCCTCCGCGAGATCTAAATTTCCATCTCCATCAAAGTCCCCAACGACCAACGCCACAGGGCCGTTGCCGGTTGCATATGGGGCTTTTACCGTGAATCCTCCGAATCCGTCACCAAGCAGAATGCTCATGCTCTTGCCGCTGACGTTCAAAACGGCGAGATCTACATTGCCATCGTTATCAAAATCCCCTGCGACCAGGTCCTGCGGATTGTTGCCTACAGCAATCGGCGAGCCGGCCGCCGTCACAGTCTGTTCCCCAAAAGTCCCCGCGCTAAGCCCGGCGACACCCAACAACAGGTTGCTGTTATTTGTATCTAGAAGAGATACATTTCCGGTGGGCGAGAGATTTAAGCTACCGATACCGACGACGGTCGTCGTCAGTGAATAATTTCCGGCCGAACCGCCCGTTTGGACTAGACTCGCGACCGTTGGATATACGCCTGTAACGGTTACGCTTTGAGCTGCTGAGACGCTGACTGAATAGACCTTAGTTGCATTGAAGGTGGCCACAATGGAATGTGTGCCAATCCCACCGAGCTGCTGGCGCAAAATTGCTTTGCCTTTTCTTGTTCCTCCATTCGCCGACTCCACCTGAATGGTGCCAAGTACATGCGTGACGCTGTTATAGGTATCACGAAACGTAACCGTACCGCCTGTGAGCAACGTTGCGCCAGCCTGCACAGTCGCGGTCATCGTAAATACGGATTCGTTGGCGGCGCTCGTAGGAGTTACTGTAAGTGTTGTCGTGGTTGCCGTCTGCGCACCCGCCACAGCGCAGGAAAGCGCGACGAACAATGAGAAGCACAGAGCAGTTAAGCGGATCCTCAAGGGAGACGCACTTCTGCGACCTTTGCCATTATTAGAAATGCCTAAGCTTCCGTTAGCTTTGCCAGTAACTAGTGGCCGCTCGATTGCTTCAGAACTTGGTGTCGTTCGGTAGCAGGGCTGCAACATCAAACCGTTAGCAGCAGCCACGAGCGACTGACGTGAGTTCCACGTTGCTTTGGCGGATAATCCTGTCTGGCAGAAACGGAGGGACGCGACACTCCGCAAAACTTTCATGGATCCAGGCATTTCTAAACCTTTCGACTGATGCAGCAATCGGTATTCGTCTTTTCTGAAGAACCCTTCGTGTCGTTCATGGCAGAGAAGTCTTCCTCTGCAAAGTGCCTCTGGTTTGTTACATTTCGAACAGCTTCTTTTTGAACTTCGAACCGTTTGCCAATACCGAGAAACCTCAGATGGCGCTCGGAAAAATTAATTCCTGGAAAGACCTCTTGCTCTCTCCAATCTCAAAACCACTTTTGTGATTTGCCAGTCGTGCACGTTCGACCTTCATGTCCTTGGTGAAGAGCTACTTCCCGTCGAGAAAACATTTCTGGGCCAAAAGCATGATGACTTGGCAGGCAAATTTCGGGTATGGCACGTCATGTGCAGTGACAACCCAATAAGTTGTAGAAGCTGGATTTTGGAAGCAAGAATGGCGCGTCATGTGCCGGTAGCGTCGCTGTGTTCCAGATTTCTTTGGTGTTGCTACAGCATTGCTTAGCGTTTACGTCGCATCTATAGCCCTAAAGTGTCAGTAGGCCCAAGAGAGATATCCTCTTCCACTTGATTTCGCGCAAGTCCGCGCTGAACTTACACAAAAGAGCTATTTGCAATTTTGATAGTCACTAACTAGGTTGGTGACGCGCTACAGAGTAGCGTGGCCGTCTCCAGAGTTCCGGATTCTAGAGATCAATGCATCATCCGGGAACTCAAGCGCACCGCTTGATTGCGTAGGAAGTTAGACTAATGCGTCCCAGTTCCTCAACGATGAGCTTTACCATCCATATATAGATAGAATTTTTTTCGCGTTTAGCGCAAGCCGTAACGCAATCATCTGTGCCAGACGAACGCAGTCAGTCTTCACGACAGCAATTCGACGATGGACAAATGATCCACGCAGTGGAAGCAGGGCGGCCCCCGGCTAGACCCTGATAAAAATTTTGCGGTGATAGAGCACAGAAACAAACAACCAGCAAACAGCGACGAAGCCAAGCGAATAGAGCAAGGAAGCGAGGGCCTGGTTCGAAACAATGTGCTGAATCGATTGGTAGAGTACCTGCTGGAGGTTCAAGTTCGACCGAGGATGGATGGCACCGAATAACGACTGTAGAAGTTCAGAGAAGACGTAAGCAGAAATGGCATTCGTTCCAAATACGAAGAATGGCATGAGGAAGCGAGATCGGTCCGGCCCGGTCGAGCCCTTCCTGGGGAGATCGACGATCACGAGGCACAGAGCGAGTAACAACAGGCTGAATCCGCCGGCGAAAAGAACGAACGAGCTGGTCCACAGCTTCTTGTTGATTGGAAATGAGGGATTCCATAGGCCACCCAGAAGGACTCCGCTGAGGCCAGCGCTAGCGATGCCTAGGACCCTAGCAGCCAGAGTGCGTTGACTCCGCAGCCAGACGCCGGTGAGAAGTCCGAGAAGTGCGGTGGCCACAGCGGGTATGGTGCTCAGAAGACCTTCGGGATCGCGGGTGCGCTCGTAAAGATGAGAGGCGGAGAAGATTTGGCGATCTAGCCACGCAGTGAGATTGCCGTCGTGATCGAGTAGTGGAACATCATGACCCGGAATGCCATATCCGGGAACCGGAACAAAGCGCATGAGTACCCAGTACCCCGCAATCGCGACGATTGCGACTCCTACCTTGCTGCGCCACCCAGGGCTGATGAGATAGAGTGAAGCAGCAATGAGATAACAGATAGCGATGCGGGGAAGCACTCCGTAGAAGCGCATGGTGTGCAGGTGGAAGTAGGGGAAGCTGTTCACAACCAAACCAAGCAGGTAAAGAATGATTGATCGGCGAAGGACGTGGAGAAAGAGTGACTTTCTCGTGGCACCTCGTGCAAGCCGGGAAGCGGTAGAGAAGACTGTAGTGATGCCAACGAGAAATAGAAACGTTGGGAAAACGAGGTCCGTAGGAGTGAATCCGTTCCAGGCCGCGTGTTTGAGCGGCCAATAGGCCGCCGCTTCGTTGCCTTGGTTATTGACGAGAATCATGAAGGCGATCGTAAGACCGCGCAAGACGTCAAGCGAGAGCAGTCGACCTGATTGTGCAATCTCACGAGATGGATTCGCGATAGTCGATGCTGAACCCGTCGTTGTCATCGGTTTACCTGTACCGGCTTATCGGGATGATTGGGTAGAAGATTAAGTGTGCGCGCTATAGCCAGCGCGGCTTGATAAGAATCACCCTTCGGATCTTTATCATAGATCTTTTGACTATGGTTCCAATGATCGCCTAAGGCATACCAATCGATGCTCTTTGGGGCGTTGCCGGTTGAGAGCGAAGTAGACAAGGAATCAAAGTATATCTGCCAACGAGGCATATAGTAATCGCTCGTCAGGCCGGCCCAGTCTCGGTTGCCGTACTCGTGAAGACCAAACTCACTCGCTTTGCGGTCACCCCACGTAGTAAGGATGGAGCGCGCGTCATAGTTAAGGCGGTCAAACTCGGCAGGAGACGAAGCCCAGGGTGGAACGAAGGAGAGCCACCTGCCCAGAAGGAAAAAAGAATTGGTTTGCAACAGATCGTTCTGGAGTTGCATGTCGCGTAGCCACTCCTTCGTTAAGCGGTCAAATGTGATCTTGTCTTTGGATTCGTATGCCTGCTTGATCAGCGGCAACATCCGTCGGCTTTCATTTGCCATAACCTGACGAGCTACATCAACCAAGTCGTAGCGATAGGTCTCGGTGGCCCGCAATGCAGGTGCAACCTGAAGAAGTTCCGTGAGCGCGGGTGCCAGGTCGGTGGGATCGTACCGGAGAACGTCGGGAGACCATGTTGCCGCATGCGTCGACGTCAGGGAGGGCTGTGAATTGAAGATGGAATCGTGCGCAGCGTCTCGCTCGCCATGATCCATGTTTCCATCAGCGCGGTAGCCGTAGGCTGTTTTCAGCAGGATCTGCCAGGCGCGCTGAGCATGAGGGTCATTGGATCCGTAACGCCGGATGGTGTAGGCGTCTGTCCACGCGATTAGGTCCACCGGATCAGCATGCCAGGCCATTTCGGTGTAAAGGTCAAACGCAAGTGGGTTGGTGTCGAGGCCTTCGGGAAAGACAGCGGTACCAACGATATGGCTGCCAGGACGTTTTGCCATCTGCGGAAGGCGAACAGCATAGTCATAAAGTGGCGCACCCATAGTGGTACGTCCGCCAAACTCCCACAGGCCGCCGAAGAGCCAAGAAGCGCCGCGAAATTCCCGATCGCGGTCCTCGCGTGGAATGCGGCCCTGTTCGATCTCAGCGATGAGAATGTGACCGGTGTCGATCGACGACAGCAGCTCCTGGGTCGGATTTTGCTGCCATCCGAGCAGCATCCAGAACGCCTCGGGGTGGGCTCGCATAAGAGCTTGTTGCACTTTTTTTGCCGCTGCCGGAACCGGAACATCCCCTGCAGCGCCTCCCTCCTGAAATATCTCCATGTCATAGATCGCGGAATCACCATAAAGAGCGTGTTCATGACGGTAGAAAGATTCAGCAAGCTTGTCGAAATACGGGTCGCGAGGATCGAGCCAACCCGGACGGGTGAAGCCGTTCCAGTCACCTTGAGTGATCACGTGTGCTCCGGGGTGCAGAGAGGCAAAGTCGGCAGGGACGATGCCGTAGTATCCCGGCAATACCGGAGTGATACCGAGACCTCGGAGCATGGCGATCAGCCTCTTTGCAGACTCTGATCTCTTTTTGAGAAGTTCCGTGGAAATCGGAGCTTCAAAGCAGCACATATTGCCCATCAACTGCCAGTTCTGGTGCGCAGGCTGCACGATCCAATTACGAATCGCCTCGTCAGAATAGCCCGAGTCACGGAAAGTCTCGTAAAGCACGAGATCCATGCCGCGCTCGATCAGTATTGCGTTCGTACCGCTCAACGCAAGGATGTCGATCTCACGCTGCCAGCGCTTTTCGTCCCAGTAGGGAGCAGAGTAACCGTCGACATTCTCGTTGAGCGCATATCGCCAGGGATAAAGTGCCGGTTTTTCGATGGGTGCTTGGGGAGCCGGCATGACGAAGTCAGATGCGCCAAGCTGGAATCCGTTGGGCGACACCTGCAGATGTGCGACATACTTCAGGTACCAGTTCACTCCGTACAGCACCGTAGGTTGAGTGGCACCCTCAACGCGGATGTGACCTCGGGTACCTGTGATGCGGAAGTAATCCTTGTGGTCAGGCCTGGACACAAGAATCAGCTGAAACTGCGGAGCAAGATTCGGCATGAGGCGCTGGAGTACGCCTTCCGCGGGTGCTGTAGTGGATTGGGCCTGCCCGGCGGCAAGGGCAGTCAAAACGACGGTGACGACGGGTATCGCGAGCAGCCGGTTCAAAGGCATGCATACCAATGTAGCGAAGTTTCCCGTCCCAGGCCTGTTCTTTTTAGGAAGTTTGAACCAAGAATTAAGCTATTTGGTCGTACCTGATTTGCGCGAAATCGGCCCAAGATTGGTTCACCAATTTTCTTGGTGAACCCTCGAGATTTGAGAGTTTGCCGGAAGTAAACTGGTACATGCGAATAGCGGCTCGTTTGTTTGCTTTAGTGACTCTTATCTCGCCGTGTGCGCCGGTGTCGCGTGCAGATGCGTACGATGCAAAACCAAAGCTGATTGTGGTGCTGGTATTTGATCAGTTTCGCGGAGACTACCTCGACCGGTATCGTGCAGACTTCAAAGCAAAGAACGGGTGGAACCTCTTCCTGAAGCAGGGCGCCCACTTCACCGACTGCTACTACGACTACGCGAACCTGGTAACAGCAGCGGGGCATTCGACGATTGGAACTGGTGCTTATACAGATGGGCATCAAATTCCACTCAACGAGTGGTATGAGCCAGGTCCGAATGGTGAGCTCCGACAGGTCAGTTCGGTTGCAGATGATCGATACAAACTCGTGGGTGCGCCGGCTGGAACGAAGGATTTGACGGGCGCTTCAGCACATCGGGAGATGGCAAGCACTCTGGGCGACGAACTAGTGTTGGCCACGGGTGGCCGGGCACATGTCTACGGCGTTTCGATGAAGGATCGAGCAGCGATTCTGACTAGCGGTCATGCGACGAAGGGTGCGTTCTGGACCGACCATGACACCGGAACGTGGATGACCTCGACCTACTGGATGAATCAGCTCCCTGGATGGGCAGCCAAATTTAACACGAGTGGCCACTTGGAAAAGGCGCGCAAGGAGAGCAACGTTGCAGAGGGAAGCTTCTACGAGAAGGTCGGCCGATCTGCCGCAAGCGTTAGCTATCAATTGGACTTTGCAATGGCCCTCATCGAGGGAGAGAAGTTGGGGCAAAATCCCACGGGCGTAGCGGATATGATCACCATCTCTGTGTCGTCAACGGACATCAACGGCCATGCGTTTGGGCCGGATGATTCCTCGCAACGCGAATTGATCGTGCAATCCGATGTCTTGCTGGACTCGTTTTTCAACTTTCTCGACCGAACGGTCGGGTTGAAAAATGTGATGGTAGCGATGACTGGCGATCATGGCGTGGCTACGAGCCAGGAAGCCGGTGACGCGATGGGAATGCCGGTGCTGGACTTTCCTCCAGCAAAGTTTACAAAACCCCTCGAGGCGATGCTGGAGGCGAAGTATCCGCTGAAGGGAAAAAGTCCTTACGTGTTGCAGATGGATAATCCGTATCTTCTGTTGAACCGTCCGGCGTTTGAGGCCTCAGGGATCGGCGAAGAAGAGGCCGAGAATACGACAAGGACGATGGTGCAGCAGATCTTCGCCGAATTCGGAAAGTCCAATAACAATATGTCCGCCGGGCGTGAGCAAGAGCCCCCAGTCGTCACACACATCTACACCAGCAAAGAAATGCGCGAGGGCAAACTACCGGATACCCAGTATGGGAGATTGGTAGCACATAGCTACTCCCCTTATGTTGGCTGGGCACTCCATCTTAACTTTGGGCCCTATCAGTTTCCGTGGAACAGTTCAGGAGCAACACACTTTTCAGCGAACAGTTATGACCGACATGTGCCGCTGGAACTCTTTGGCACTGCGTTTATTCCGGGGACATATCACGGGGTCGTTGCACCAGTTGATATCGCCGCAACCTTCGCATCGCTGCTTCGTACGAATCGTCCGAGTGCCGCTGTCGGTCGCGTGTTGACGGAGGCAATGAAGCCGGAAGGCGCTGGCTCGACGTGGGTTGACGATGCCACGACATCCAATACCACGGTGAAGTAACAGGATGGCCCAGTTTTACGAAGTTCGACCGGGGGATTCGTCAACCAGATGAAAGACCAGCGAGCCGCCCTTTGCCAGCTGCGCGTGTTCGACTGTCAAACCTTGCAACGGCACACCATTCCACTCCACGGACCGGACGTAGATTGACTTGGCGGACTGCCGCTTGGCCTCGACTATCAGTTTGCGCCCTCCCATTACTTTCAACTCCACACGATCAAACAGAGGTGTGCCGAAGTCGTACCGCGCACTCACCGGATCGACCGCGTAAAAGCCGAGCGAACTGATAACAAACCAGGCCGACATTTGTCCGCAATCTTCGTTGCCTGCCATTCCATCCGGCTTATTGTCGTACATTGTCTCGAGCAGGCTGCGTATTCGCTCTTGAGTCTTGTGCGGAGCGCCGGCATAGTTGTAGAGATACGCGATGTGATGACTGGGCTCGTTACCGTGGGCGTACTGCCCAACCATCCCGGTGACATCCGGAGGCATGTCCGGAGGCAATTCGGAGCTCTGATTAAACAGCCGATCGAGCTTTTCGATGAAGAGTTGGTTGCCGCCTAATGTTTCGATCAAGAGTGCAGGGTCGTGCTGTACACAGAACGTGGTCTGCCAGGCGTTGGCTTCCGTGTAATCACGCCACTTGGTAATCATGATTGACTTTGGGTTGAACGGCGACGCCCATTTGCCGTCGGTGTACTTAGGCCGAATGAACCCCGATTGCTTGTCGTACAGGTTCACAAAGGATCCCGATCGCTTCATCAGCATTGCGTAGTCGGCATCTTCTCCCGCAGCTTTGGCAATCGCGGCCACAGCGCGATCGTCATAGGCATAGTCGAGTGTCTTGCTTGCTGACTCATCTTGAACATCGCATGGCACGTAACCGTATTTGCGATACGCAGCGAGGCCGCGATAGTCATCAACCTCAGCCCGCTTCTTAAAGACGGCATATGCCGATTTGACGTCAATTCCTCGAAACCCTTTTGTCAGGGCCTCGGCGACAACCGGAGCGGAGTGGTAGCCCACCATGCAGCCTGTTTCGCTCCCTTGCAGCGGCCACACGGGAACGCCCTGGGGGCTTTGCTCTGCCATTCGAATCAAGCAATTGACGAAATCCGGAACCCGCTTACCTAAAACCAGGGTATACATCGGATGCGCCGAGCGATACGTATCCCACAACGAAAACGTGCTGTAGTTGTGAGTTCCTTTTGCAAGCTTGTGCACCTTGCCGTCCATACCTCGATACTGCCCATCGACGTCGTCGAACAACGTGGGAGCCACCATCATGTGGTACAGACCGGTGTAGAAGATCTCCAGATGTTTTTGATCGTCAGAGCTAACCTGAACGCGTCCCAACTCTCTCCGCCAAGCCACATGGGCCGCGGCGCGCGCTCCATCGAAGTCCCACGCGGGCGACTCTGCTGTAACATTCGCCGCCGCGCCCTCGACGCTCACTCCAGAGATCCCGGTCTTCACATGGACGATTTCATTTGCGTGGGTCTTGAACTTCACGACACAGCGCAGCGAAGTGCTCTTCCCTTCTCGAGCCGTTTCCTCAAGCAATTTTCCGTCGGAATAGATCTCAGCGCTCTCGAAAGGTTTCGAAAACTTCATCGAAAAATAAATCTGCCGTCCTTTGGCCCAGATGTCTGTGCAGCGACCTCCGACGATCGTGTCATTGCCGACTACTTTCAACGATGACCATCGAACCGAAGGGGTTGGCAGCGCGTCTGGATTGGCAGAATCAGTTCCAGCATCACCGGCGTGAGCCAGGTCCAGTAGAAAACACGCCTTATCCGATTGTGGAAACGTGTACCGATGAATGCCAACGCGCTCGGTGGCCGTCAGTTCAGCCTTCACCTTTGAGTCCTGAAGATAGACGCTATAGTAGCCAGGCACCGCCTCTTCATCTTTGTGGGAAAACCGTGACCTATAGCTTGTCGCAGAGTCAGGCTTGGCTTGCGGATCGAACTTGAAATCGTCAGTCGCAGGCATTAGCAGAACATCCAGCATGTCAACGCATCCCGTACCGCTCAGATGGGTATGACTGAAGCCAAGAATTGAACTATCGGCGTAGTGGTATCCAGAGCAGTGGTCCCAGTCTTTAATGCCCGTGTCGGGACTTAATTGCACTGCGCCAAATGGCATCGTCGCACCAGGATAGGTGTGGCCATGTCCTCCGGTCCCAATTGCAATCTTCACCAGCTTCGTATTGTCAGCATCCGATCCCAAATCAGAAGGCGGACTCAATAACGAGTGGAAGCCAGGAAGGGCCAGCGAGTCCCTCACAAAACATGTCATGGACGCAGCCGACACACCACCCAAAAAATTCCGCCTCGATACCATTCCTATCTCCAATTCTCCATTAAGTGAGCACTATACCGCGTATTGTGCGCCGATGCAGGCAGCTCCGCTTCACCAAATCATTGATCATTTCGAGCAGGCGTCACTGCGTTCAATGAAAGCGTGTCCGGCGCGCTGCGGCCGGCATTCGTGAAAAGAATACGGCTTCGCAGCGAAGGATGTCCTTGCAAATAAATCCGCCAGGAGCGCATTGATTCATCAAGAAGATCACTATGCCGCGAGCTTTGCCCCGCGTCGGCCACCTGCCGGCATTTCTGTTGTTGGGCGGTGCCGCGCCATATGACACGACACCGCGACTGGAACGAACCTTCGCACTTGCGTTTTTCGAAGTTTACTGCATCAACCAAGCCCGCTAGAAGATAAGCTTCGCTGCAAACTGATACTGCCGCGCGGGATAAGCCGAGGTGATGGAGCCAAACGTGGAATTGCTGACATTAGGATCCGGCGCCTGGTAGTTCACCTTGTTGAGGGCATTGAACGCTTCAGCGCGGAAGTCGAAGCTCGATGAATCGTTCCACAACCGGAAGGCTTTATGAAGGCCTAGGTCCGTCTGGAAGAATGCATACGAAACGACCATATTGCGCTGAGCGTTTCCGAATGGGCTACCGGTAAGCGGGATAGAAACGTTGGCCTTATTGAGATATCCAGTAAGAGCGCTGGACGTCTTTGCGCGATTCGAGGCCGGAGCCACCGGATTACCGCTGACATTCGGACGGTAGGTGTAGAGATCGGTCACGTTAGTGCCATTTGATGTCGAATTGCTGTAGTTGAGGTTTACGGGCAAACCGCTCGACATGTAGTTGATGGTATTGAACTGCCATCCGCCAAGAAAGAATTTGACGATGTACGGGGCAGTGCCACCAAAACGGCGACCGGTGCCAAAAGGAAGGTCGTAAAGGATGGAGGTTGTATTGTTGAGTGGCTGATCGTACCCCGATCTGCCGTAGTCGCCTCTTGGGTTGGCGAAGTTCACGCGGGAGTTATCGCCATTGGCAGTCTCCAGATGTCCGGATGACTCGTCAAAAGCACGGCCCCAGGTGAACGAGTTGAGAAAATAGATACCGTTTCCGTAGCGTTTCTCTACCTTGAACTGGAACGAATTATAGTTTGAGGGTCCACCACCGTAGGCAATTTCAATATCGCCAAAGTTTTGGACAGGACGCCGTGCTGCAAGAGTACCGCCCGGGCAGTTGACTGCCAGAGCCGCGGTGCAGATTGCCGCCTGGTTATAGTCGGCAAGGATCTGAAGATGGGTGCCCTTGTTGCCCACGTAAGCGACATCCATCATGAAGCCAGCCGGAAGCTGTTGTTGAATGCCGAAGAAGTAGCTCTGGATGTAGCCTGTCGGAGTATGGGCAGGGATGTAACGCGACGTGACCAATGCGGGATTGAAAGACGCGGGTGAGACAAGGCTCGCCGCGAAACCCTGCTGCGTCTGTCGGAAACACGTCAATTGACTCTGCGTGTCGTTGATGCACCGATTTGCTGCCGTTGGAGTTGGATTGTTGACGGTTGCGTTGACGACGTTCGGGCCATTGTAGGTCAGGTTATTCTCTCCGCCCGCACGGTTGTATTGCGTATAGCTGATACCGTATCCGGAGCGGATAACCGTATTGGGCGTGTAGCTATAGGCAAAGCCGAACCGTGGCGCAAGGTTGTTGAGAGGCATATTGACAAGGGCGCGGTTATAGATAGATCCGTTAGACGCCTGGGTCAGGGTGTTATTGGCCGGGTTGAAGTTGGCCAGTTTATTGTTGGCCTCATACTGTGGAGTGACCAACTCGTAGCGCAGGCCGGCGTTGATTGTCAGGTTCGGCCTCAACTTGAAATCGTCCTGAACATACATGAAATTCATCCGCTGACGAACGCTGGCAATGAAGAAGTTTGTCAACGAGTAGGAACTCTGGTTTCCGAACAGGAAGTCCGCCAGATTGCGGGCCTGCGAAATCTGGGCAGATGAGTTATTACCTGGACCCGTATCCGACGGAGTTCCTGCAGTCGTGGAATACACGCCACCATAATTGCTCTGGCCAAAGCTTGGATTGTAGTCGTTGATTTGCGTGTTGATGGCCTGGTACTCATAGCCAAGTTTGATCGAATGGATACCACGGACGAGGGTGTAATTCACCTTCGGGTTGATGACCGAAGGGTTCTGGAACTGTGGACTCGCCGGCTGGGTGCCGAACTGGGAGAACCCGGTGACAGATTGTGCATTCAAACTACGAACGATAAGCGGATCGGTCGGCAGGCCATCAGTAATTCCCGCAGCGGCTAACAAACCGGGTTTCCCTACACCGTAAGGGGCCTTCGCGCCCTGGTTGGTACCAATCCCCATCCGAAAATCAATCAGAGAGGTTGGCGTGATGATGTACGTCGTGCCGAAGGCGATCTGCCGATTGTAGATATGAACATTGGTGTTGGCATTTCCACCTGCTGGTCCGTCGAAAGGCGGCGGATCGTAGATGGTCGTCTGGTGCTCGCTGTAGATACCAAACACGCTGATCTTAGTATTGAACGTGTGATCGACACGCACGTCGCCCTTGTCGTCCTGAATTGTGCCGCGAGGAAAGTTGGTGAAGTTGTTTGCGAAAGAGTTCGGAGTACCGGCCAGAGCGCTGGTGTTCGTTGCCGGAAGAGCGGCGAGGACTGACTTCGCAAAGGCAGTCTGTGCTGCGACAGGGATAACGCCATTGGTATACACCGCGCCAGTAATCGGGTTCTGTAACGGGATCGGAGCCGTGGTGCCATCAACGCGATGCAGAAGAAAGGTACCTGTACGCTGCTCTGCCGTCGGAAGAGTGGCCGTGGCAAAGCTCTTGAAGATCTGGCGTAGTCCTTCATAGTCCATGAAGAAGAAGGTGTGGTCCTTCCAGATCGGACCCCCAAAGGTCCCTCCAAACTGGTTGCGGATGAAGGTAGGCTTCACCCCGCCGTTCGGCGCAAAGGGCCCGATCGCGTTCAGGTCCGTGTTACGGATATAGTCCCAGGCCCGACCATGAAACTGGTTTGTCCCTCGACGGATCGATGCATTGACCACAGCACCGGAGGCGCGGCCATATTCTGCACTGTAGTTGTCCGTCTCGATTCGAAACTCCGACACTGCGTCTGGCGAAGGGGGAATATTTTCGTTCGCAAATCCCTGGTTCGACGTTCCATAGGAGTTGTTATCCAAACCATTCAACAGGAAGTTGTTGAACGCGCTTCGCTGCCCATTCACATTGAACGAAGCCTCGCGGTTCGTGGTTGTCTGATTCTCCAAAAATGATTTGCGAACGCCCGGAGCCAGCAGCGCCAGGTCGGCATACGACCGTCCGTTCAGAGGAAGGTTCTCGATCTGCTGTGTCCCGATAACTTGTCCGCGAGAACTCGTCTCTGTCTCCAACACTGTTGGCGCGGAGGACACCGTTACGGTCTCACTGACGGACCCCGGCTTCATCGACATGTCCACTCTCTGCCGCGAACCAGTGGTCAGAGTAAACGGGGGAGTCTTCGCCTTCTCGAAACCCGCGGCCACGGTTTCAACGGTGTACTTGCCGATCGGTATGCTGGCAAATTCATAACGGCCCTCAGCGTCCGTGGTCGCTTTCTGTACGATTCCTGTCGCGGTATTCGTCAACGTTACCGTGCTGTTTGGGATCGCCGCGTCGGACGCATCTTTGACGTAACCAAGCACGGTTGCCGATTCAAACTGTCCATAGGCGCTAAGCGCAGGTAGGAGCAGAGCAAGTACCAGCACGATCCGAAACCATCTAGACCCGAAAGACAACCCAGTTACCGTATTCAAATCGCAGGTCGATTTTTTTGTTTTTTGAATGTCCATGATGTACTCCTGTTTCACTTTCAAATGGCCTCTGAAGTTATAGCGAGGTCCTTACGGAGCTTCGCCGCATAGATTTCTGACATTGAGGGACGGGCAAAACGTTACCGATGCCGAAGAACCACTGTCAAGGAAAATCAGCTTACGGTACCGATAACGTAAAATCTCATAATTCCTTATCTAAGTGCTATCAATTGAGTGATTTAAATGGATCTGGCAAAATATGTATCGCAAACTAAAAGCTTACAGACGGTCGATCGACGCAAATGTGGTTTTGGAGATGGCCCGTAGAAGATCAATTCCACGAGACTTTCGTGTCATCTAGGTGAACAAGAGGTTACCCAATGATGAAAATGCCACGAAGCCTGCACAAAGATGGTGCCTCAGCTCGAATAAGTAAGTGGTATCGCTACACCTGAGCGAAAGTCACGCATACCGGGCGTCTACCTGTACAACCCCCCACTTGCGGTCGAGGACCTCGCGATGGGCTGCCATGATCCACACAAAATTCAATGTCGCACCAGGAATCGCGACATTCGGATGATAGCCCTCAGGTAACAGGACCGCGTCGCCGTCGCGCACCACCTCAACCTCCGCGGCGCTGATTCCGTCGGTATACACCAACTGGAGCCCAAAGCTCGGTTCAGGCATGTCGGCGAACACGTAGATCTCTTCCAACATCGACGCGTGCTCATGAGGAGGCCAACTTGTCCAGTTGCCCGGCAACGATCGCGTAACGCCTGCCACCAGCCTGCCCGCCTGAATATTGCTTCCAAGGAGAATATTGATCTCGCGATGAGCGCTGGGCGTTCCCGCCAGGAAA
This sequence comes from Acidobacteriaceae bacterium KBS 89, assembly GCA_000381605.1. GTDB lineage: Bacteria > Acidobacteriota > Terriglobia > Terriglobales > Acidobacteriaceae > Edaphobacter. Next base: position 534,246 of record KB906758.1, on the reverse strand, counting down.
TGCAACTTCTCGTCTCTTCGTACAGTCTCACCGGAGACGAACTGCAACGGATATTCACCCTCCACCGGAGCAGAGCACTCCACGAGGTCTACCTCCGACTCTGTCTGGACGGTCGCCGAAAGTCCCTTCGGAATGTACAGAGCATCATCTCGGTTCAGTGTGAAGGATTCGTCCCCCGCAAGTACCTCGCACGCACCCTTCATGCAGATCAAACCTGTTTCCTGACCCTCATTTTTGAAGGTCACTTTTTTCTGCTCGCCGCTCAACCGGATGCGCCCATAACTTACCTGCCTCATCGAGCTATTGCCCGGATGAACGAAGAGGTTGCGCCCTTGCTGGTTTGCTGTTCCGCGTACTAATCGTGTTGACATCCCTTGTGCCGTCCTTTCACAACCACAGCAAAGCCCTGAGGCGAATGTCGCATCTCAGGGCTCGCTGTTCAGTATCGACCGAATTGTTACCAGGCGATCTTTGCAGGAAAGAACTCTGCGAAGAGATCGTCGTAGTAAGGCTTGAGTTCTTTATAATTCGGCTTCGTGTGTCCCTTGGAGTACAGGTCATACACGTTGAATTTGTTGACCCATTCCAACATCTCCACGTCGTGCTTGCTCATCAGGTGCCGGTAGGCGCCGTGCCGGTGGGCCGAGTAGAAGGAGTGATACCGCAGCATATACAGCGACTCTTCAGGCATGTAGTTCTTCATCACCTCGCCAATATAGCCATCGTGACCAAACGACATATGGACCTTTTCCAAACCGCAGTTTGGTTCATAGATTCCATACTCCGTCTGGTACAGAGGATTGTTGATATCCGGATTCGCCTTGAAGTACTCCGGAAACACGATGTCCTTCGAATACTTACAGCCCACCGGGAACGTATCGCCGACCACGCCCCACTGCGGCTCGCCCCAAAGGCAAAGCACCTTGCCCAAATCGTGGATGAACCCTGTCAGCACAAACCATCGCGGATGCCCGTCCTTGCGGATGGCCTCCGAGGTCTGCAGCAAATGCTCAATCTGGGTCAGGTCGGTGTCGGGATCACTGTCATCCACCAGCGTGTTCAGAAACTCCGCCGCCTCCCAGATGCTCTTCTCGCCCTTCTTCAGGCCGAAGTACTCCTTCTCCTTCGCCATCACGTAGTCGAACGTCTGGTATTGATGATTCAGGCGGTAGAACTCAGCGACACCGGGAGTCGCCTTCTCGTCATACTGACGAAATTCGTCTTCGCTCTTTCCTTCCTGGTAACGACCGGTAAGAAAATCGTCCCACTCATCCATATCCTTCAAGGGAGCATCAGTTGTAATCACATGTGTAGCCACGGGATTTCCTCCGGCGCAGGTGCAGAAGACTTGCGTTACCGCTAACTATAAGGTCGGGCCGTCGTAGATAGCAAGCAAAATATTCACCTGCTTGTTGGGGTATTCGTTATGCTCGCCGTGCGCTTGCGGAGGCGCCCACAGTCGACTCCCGCACAACCAGAGTCGAGGCTACAAAAACACTCTTTGGGTCTTGTTCCGGCTTGGCCGATAATTCCAGAGCAACCTCTCCCGCGATCCGTCCCAGCTCCGTCGTTCCATGGTCAATCGAACTCAAGGGGACCCGTAAGTAGTTCGCATAACGAAGGTTCCCGCACCCGATAAAGGCAATGTCCTCCGGGACCCGAAGGCCTGCCTGCAACGTCGCTTCAATCGCGCCTATGGCCGTCAGGTCGTTGTAACAAAAGACCGCGTCCGGCCTGGACTCAAGCTGCAGCAACTCCTGCATCGCTTGAAATCCAACTATATCGCCAGACTCTTCCATTCGCTCCCGCACCACAATATAGCCGTCTGGCGTCGGCAGCCTGTTTTCCTCCAAAACATTTCGATAGCCACGCAGTCTGTCGAACGACGGACTCGTATTCTTGCCGCCAATGTGGGCAATACGCTTGCGTCCGATTTCAATCAGATGACGGGTCGCCATCTCTCCCACTTTCACGTCGTCCGATCCAACAAAGTGCGCTGCCAGGTGGGGAAAGTTGCGATCGAAAAGAAGGTACGGCGTCCGGTCATCGCCTAGTTCGTAAAAATTTCGCAGATTCGCCTGACACGAAGCAATCAACAGCACGTCCACGCCGCGGCTCAAAAGCGTTCGGATCTCCTGCCGCTCCACCTCCGGATCCTCTTCCGAAGAGGCCAGAATCAGTGCGCGGTTGCTGGTCCTCAAGACACCACCCAATGATTTTGCAAACTCCGCGAAGAACGGGTGCACCAGATCCGGAACCACCAGCCCAACGGTATAGGTTCGCCCGCTAGCCAGCCCCCGCGCCATCATGTTGGGCTGATAGTTCAACTCCTTCATTCGCTTTAGCACTCTTCGTCGGGTGGCTTCGCTGATGTCGGCGTTCCCCCGCAACACCTTCGAAACCGTGACGACAGAGACCCCAAGATCGCGTGCAATGTCCTTCAGTCTGACAGCCATACATGCTCCTGACGGATGATCCCCCATGTTAGTTGCAAATCGTATAGATTGTAGGCGGCAGAAAGCGGCGCTAGCAGAATCGAGTTCGCCGCCAGAGGCTAAGGCCTCCGGCAATTAAGCTCAGGATCAGTACCACGCCCAGAGCTCCTACCCATTTGAAGTCCATCGTCAACGGAGGCACCACCGCCCGTATGCCCAGTGTGACAAAGATTCCCGTCGCCATCAGGACAATCGCATAGTCCCACCAGCGTCTTCGCTCGTCTCGGCCGCCGAACTCGTCTCCGGCCTGCGCCATCATCGTCCGGTGGTAGTCAAGGCCATAGCGGTTACACTCGCGTAGCACGGCCTCGTTAGTCGAACTGTTCTCTTTGGCGGAAGCGACCGCTGTGCTAATCGCCAGCGCTCCCAGGATCATCATCACCGAACCGCCGATCACGAGTAACATATGTTGCCGATCCGCATCCGCGAGTTCGCCGAACACGAGTGCACCCCACGCCAACCCCCAAAGCTGGTTCGTATTCGATAGCGGAATTCCTCGTCCGATTCCCAGATATTTGGCCGCGAATTGCTGAAATAGGTCACCGATGACCCAGACAAACCCTCCGAGGAACAACCAGAACAGAACCCCAGGCATGTGGAACAGCTGGAACGCCGAGGAATGGATCCCGCCATCTAGCGCCAAAGTCAATGCGAGGACCGTACCCAACTCCCCGACTGTAAACGCCGTCACAAACGACAGCGGATTCATCCCGCTCAGGTAGGCCTTGCGATACGGAACGTACATCGTCCCCCACATCAAACTGGCACCCAATGCCGCAATAATCCCGCGAAACGCATGCTGTCCCATCGAGCCGCCATGCATCGTGCTGAAACCCAACATGACCGCCGCAATCACAATCGCAATGGCCCCCGCCACCACCTTGCCGATGTTCTTCCCGCTCGCCCCTTCCAGTTCGCGGAACAGAACTCGCCCCCAGAACAGTCCGATCAGGGCGTTGGCGTTCCACATTGGAAACGCTACGGCTAGGCCCACGTCCCGAATCGCGAATACCGTCAATGTATTCGCCACGGCCCACAACGCACCTGCCAGGAGTGCCCACACAATCAGGTGCTTCTTTTCCATGAGGTCAGCAAATACGTACCCAGTCCCCTTCAGCAGCGTAGGAAAGGTCCACCGGGCCGTAAAAACTCCAGTAACCATGCACAAAGAAATCGCAAACGGAGAGAAACCCGAATTTACAAGTTTCGTGGGGGCCTCAGCTGCTCCAAGCCATACCCCCGCGGTCAAACCGCAGATAACGCCCAGACCGTGCAATGACAGCCCTTTTTTTTCCACCTTCTGCACCGCACTTCCCATCCATCGCTCCTAAGTCGTTCCTTCTGCCTGCCGCGGGCAACAGCGCTCAGTGCAACACCACCAGGAGGGCGACCCCGGCCAGCAGCACAACAAGCGGCACCAGAAAGTGGCTATCCGTCGCAATCGTCTTTATCCCATTGGAAAAACTCATATCCACCTCAATCTTCCACTGCCAGCAATAGTAAGCGGTGACTTCGGGCTAAACCCTATCTGGCGCGAGCATCGCTGTCAACCGAATCGAGAGCCCTTAACCGCGGACGCCGGCCAAACGATAGTTCCGCAAAGAGACCGCACAGATCAACGGCGACCTTGGCCGTAAGAGTATGCCAGAGTTATTGATAGTGTGTCACAGAGAGCTTCGCCTGAGTCGCTCGATGAAACAGAGGCATACGAACCTGGTGAGAAATTCGAAACCGTGCAGTCCGCTAATGAACCCGAATGGAAATCAACCGAGGCCGCAGCGGAACGCCTCCACGTATGCTGACCTCCAGAAGCGCCTCAAAGTTATGAACCTTCTTGTCGATGGTCACTCGCCTCATCAACTCCGCGACCGTATCCGGATCCAACGCATACTCCACGGCCGCCTGGGTACCCAAAGTCGTTAGCCCGCTAAAGACAAACATCTTGTTATCAGGCTGAACGCCGGGCAGGAGCGCAACTACGGCATAATCCTTTGTTAGCGGATGCTCCGGACGAAGATAAACAGGCGGTTCACCAGGAAGCGGATGGTGGTTGACGATTCCCGCAGCATTCGCGGTCGCAGTTAGCGTAAAGTCTTGCGTGGATGGCAAGAGCTTGAGCGAGCCATTTTCCGCCGCCGATCCGATGAAGATCAGATTGCGCGAACGGGCCTCATCCCAGGTCACTAGGGCGCTTCGTTTAAGAAGAAACTCAGCGTGCTGGCTATCAAACACCTTCGTAAGCTCTTGGACGGAAATTAGTTCACCGATACCAGTGTAGTGATCGATAAACTCCTCAGAATGTTCGTCCGACCCATCGCTCGCCGCATAACGCATCCCGCTCTTGGCATCTCCCACAAAGAGAGCGTTGCTGTAGATGACGAGTGGCGGGTCTCCCGCGAGGAACGGAGCCCAAAGCTGTTTCAACGGCCTGACCTCTGAGGTTTGTCTTTGCCCCGGCAGCAACATCGCGAGAGACAGGCAAAGCAACAAAGCAAGACCAGTTCCGGCGAGAGTTAACCATCCCCTCTGCCTCTCAACCTCCCGTCCTCGGCTCCGCTCGAGAAGGGGAGTTCCTTTTGTTTCATTGAGAGGAACGACTGCAAAATTCTCGTTGATTGGATCGTCGCCCGGTGGTTCTCTGGCCAACTCACTCCGTCGGGATGGCAGAAATGCAGGAAGGTAATGTCCTTTCGGGATCTCAATGATCAACGGCTCCGAGACACCTTCAGCATTAAAGTAGGCCGCAAGCTTGAGCCGCAAGAGGCGTGCCTGGCTGCGGACGATGCTGTCTTCGCTTGAGTTGAAACCTGGTGAGCGCTGAAATACCTGGATTCCAATCTGCTGTTCCGTTGCGTCTTCGGGCGTCCCACGGATGGCGCAAGCGGTTACGTGAAGCAAGAAATCGCGTAAACGGGCGGAGCCTACGAGGTGCGGGCTTTCAATGACGCGTTGCACCAGCTCCCAGCGCACATCACCTTTAAATTCAATGGCTTCCCAATGTTGCTCTGGTACGGTTTTCATCTTCTTCTCAGCTTTTCACGTGCAATTTCACGGTCAAATCACGGTGAACTCCGTGGTCAGACGTTGGTGGCGAAGCGCATTGTCTCAGGCGGCTCACAAACTGGGGAGAATCACTTTTCAGATCGATTACATCAAACCACTATCTTACGCGGGACCAACACTTGCACGTCCCGACGCAAGTTTTAGTCACCCTATTGGACGCTAAATTTTTGGAGGAGTTTTATGAAAATTTTTAAGAGACAGGTATGCCTCGGGATGCTCCTGACGGCAATTCTGCTCGCTGGACGATTTACCCAGGCACAGGCAATCTACGGGTCGCTTTTTGGGACCGTCTTAGATAACACCGGCGCTGTGGTTCCAAACGCCAAGGTGACAGTTACGGACGTAAGCAAGGGAACCCAGACTGTTGTCCAGAGCAACGGAGAAGGTTTTTGGCGCGCAGATAACCTGATTCCCGACACCTATACCGTCCAGGTTGAGGCCGGATCGTTCACACCTGGCCATGCCGAGGATGTAGAACTTCACGCCGGGACCTCCCAAATGGTTGATATCAGCCTTCAGGTCCAGGGCTCGCAACAATCCATCACCGTAACCTCCCAGGTTCCGCCGTTGAAGACCGACCGAGCGGAGGTTTCAGAGGTTCTGAACCAACGTTCCATCCAGGAATTGCCTAACCTGACCCGCAACTTCACCTCCTTCGCCCTGCTGACACCTGGCATGCAGCACTCCTCCTTCAACATTCAGGGTCCAGAGAATCCCCAGGGCGGGTTGGCCCTTAACTCCAACGGCTCAAACTATGGCGTACAGGGTTTCCTACTGGACGGCACCGAGAACCGCGACCCGGTCCTTGGAATCATCGTGATCAATCCCACCCTGGACTCAATCGGAGAACTCAAGGTCACCACGCAGAACTACGATGCAGAGTTTGGCGGGGCAGCCGGCGGAATCATCAGTGCCAGCACCAGATCAGGCGGTAACAGCTTCCACGGCGGCGGTTTCTGGTTCCGCCATAGCGACGCACAGGAAGCACGTGATCCCTTCGCACAAGCTCTCCCCGATCCCGTTACAGGCCGTTTCATCCCCAGCGCTCTCTATAGTCAATTCGGAGGCAGGCTCGGAGGACCAATCATCAAAGACAAGGCCTTTTTCTTCGTCGACTATCAGGGCCTGCGTCAGAGACTGGGCACCAGCTTCCTGCAATCAGTTCCGACGAATACAGTGCGCAACACCTGTCTTGCAGCCGGAAGTACGACCTGCGATCTGAGCCAATACGTCACCTCAGGCTCTGTCTACAACTACCCAGTCTCTGGAGGTACGCCAACAGCCTATGCTCCAAACGCCGTTCCAGTATCTGCACTCTCTCCTCAGGCCCTCAACCTCCTTCGCCAGCTTCCGGCCCCGAACGTCACCACGTCGACGACGCAGAATAACTACGCCGCGTCAGGAAATGGTTCAGAGAATGGCGACCAGGCAGATGTCCGCATCGATGTGCCGGTCAATGACAAACTCAGAACCTTCGGCCGTTATGACTATGCTCTTTATCGACTTGAGGGCGCTCCTGCCTTTGGAGCCATCGGCGGTCAAGGCTTCGGTATCACCAATACCACCGGTACTTCCCTTGTTCAGAACCAAAGTGCCGCACTCGGCGCCGACTACGTCGTGAACTCAACCCTCCTGACCGACTTGCGTCTGGGCTACTTCAACTATCACGTATCCGAAAACAAGTTCTCCGGTGGAACTCCCGCATCCGCAGCAGGCATTCCCAACCTCAATACGTTACCCGACACAAGCGGCTTGCCATCCTTCAACATCTCCGATAACAGCATTAGCAACTTCGGCAATCAGGGGTGCAACTGCCCCTTGCTGGAAAGCGAGCAGGTCTACCAACTCAACAACAACTGGACCAAGGTTGTTGGCAACCACACCATCAAGTTCGGCGGCGATTTTCGTTACGCCTTCAATCTTCGCAATTCGAGCGACAATAACCGTTCCGGTGTCCTCAACTTCAACAACGGCGCGACCTCCGGTCCCGATGGGACAGGCTCAGGCCTGGCATCCCTTCTCTTCGGTCAGGTCAACGAATTCCTGCGTTTCGATGTGTACCAGAACGACGCAGCGAATCGTCAGAAGCGGCTCGCCTTCTACGGTCAGGACAGCTATCGCGTTACCCAAAAACTCACCGTCAATTATGGCGTCCGTTGGGACATCATCTATCCCGAGACCGTCAACGGAGCGGGAAAGGGCGGATTCTCCTCCATCGCCTCCGGCGGCACACGCGTTGTTGGCGTCAACGGCATCGGCACAAACGGCAACCAGAAGATGGACTATCTGAACCTCGCGGGCCGACTCGGGTTCGCTTATCAGGTATTGCCAAACACGGTTGTGCGCGGCGGTATCGGTCAGGTCTATGACACCGTGGGCTACTTCGGCACACTCTTCGGCAGCGTCCTGACTCACAACCTGCCGGTCCTCGCCAACGAAGACATCACCGCCAACAACGCAATCGGCCAGTTTGCCACAACGCTGGCGGCGCCGCCGCTGCGTCCCGCGGCCCCGACGATACCTTCAAACGGCATCATTCCGCTTAGCAACACCTTCAACCCGCAGTTCCGACCAGAGCGGATTCAATTGCCCAAAGTCGATCAATGGAACGTCGCCGTTCAACAGCAGTTCGGAGCCAACACGACCTTTGAACTTGCGTACGTCGGCAATCATGCAGAACGCATCTACCCCGGCGAGACCTACGGCTACGACCTCAACGCGCCGGTTCTGCCATCGTCCCCTGCTGAGATCGCGTCAGGTGACATCGCAACTCGTCGTCCGTTCTTCAACAAATTCATCTCGACCTACAACGGCTTGCCCGCGATCTGCTGCAGCAATGGCATGACCTCGGCAGCCCCCTCAGCCAATGCTCGCTACAACGCTCTGCAGACCAAGCTCGATAAGCGCTTCGCCAATGGCCTGCAGTTCAACGCCAACTACACCTGGTCCAAGGCACTCGGTTATGCCAACGATGCCGTCTTCGCTCGCTATCCCAGCGCAAGCTTCGGCCCCAACGACACCAACCGCGAGCACGTCTTCGTCATCAGCGGTATCTATCAGCTGCCCTTCGGCAAGAACCGTATGTTCCTCTCGCATAGCGGCCGTCTTATGGACTACCTCGTCGGAGGCTACAGCCTCAGCGGTGCCTCAACCTGGCAGAGCGGTGCGCGTTTTACACCGACCTACGCCGAGTGCGGCCAGGACCAGGACCTCGACAACAACTTCAACGGGCCTGGTCGCAGCAGCGACTGCCGTCCCGACAAGGGAAGTGGCGCATTCGCGTTGGGTGCCGGGTCGTTCAATCCGGTCACTCGTTCCGTCCAGTTCTTCACGCCGTCCACAACTCCTGTCGGCACTGGATCGAGCCCGTTTGCTCGTCCTGCATTCGCAACCTTCGGCAACGTGGGGCGCAATGCCTTGGCCGGTCCACACCAGTACATGGCAGATGCCGCCATCCTAAAAGACATCCCAATCACCGAGCGCGTGAAGGGCCAGTTCCAATTCCAGGCCTTCAACGTCTTCAACCATCCCGCACTTGACCTCCCCAATGCTTCGGGCGCGCGCTGCGTAGATTGCTCTACCGGCGGCGTCATTACCAACATCGATGCAAACATTCCCATGCGGCAACTTCAGTTCGCCTTCCGCGTGGATTTCTAAATTCTTCGTTCAACACCAAAGGGCTGCCGATTTATCCGTCGGCAGCCCTTTGTCTGTCACGTCTTCGTCGTCAAAGTGATTTCTCTTGACGGCCGCGTGTACCATCTTCCCAGCCTGCAACAGGAGCGATCTGATTCGTATGATCAAGGCCATCTCAAGACGTCGCCGCACTCTGGTTTTCGGCATACTTCTTGCGCCATTTGTAACTCCCTCCCTTTCCACCGCACAGGGGACGTTCCAACCAACACCGCAATTTCCGCTCTCAGACGGCCCGCTCGTCATTCGCCAGGCCGTGCAACCGCAGCATCCTTTCACCGTAACCGGTTCGACCGGGGCCATCCTCGGTCTTCAAAATGGCAACGTCGAACTATGGGCGCTACCCACGAAGGTCTTCAGCAATCTCCATCTCTCCGCAGAACTCGAGGGCTACACCGTACCCATTGACCTGAACGCAGCCGCCGCAACCATCGACGTCCAACCCGACCACACCACCATCACTTACTCGCACGCTGCCATCACCGTCCGACAGCACATGTTCATCCCTGCTGGCGATAGCAATCCAGCTCAGAGCGCCATCATCTTCTTCGAAATCCAATCTATCCGCCCTGCTGTCCTCACCATCTCCCTTGAACCCGCAATGGTTCTGGAGTGGCCCGCTCCTTCCTTCGGCCGACCAAGCGCATCATGGCTACCGATTGGGTCTGGCGGCGCCTTCGTCCTCTCCACAGACAACCCCGCAATCTTCGGCATGGTCGGAATGCCCAATGCGACCTCCGGGCCGCTTGCACCCTATCAGGAGCGTCCGCAGGCCCTCCCTTTACAGTTCAAACTGCACTTCAATCCCTCCAAAGACCAGCATCACTTCTTTCCCCTGATCGCTGAAGTTAATACATCGGGTGAAAAGAGCTCCTCTGCAGCGATCGCTGCGATGGAAAATCGCCTTGTCGCGACATCAAACGCACTCCCCGAAATCTATCGCCAGACCCGTGACTACTACGGCCACTTCTTCACAGATCGTTTGACCGTTCATACACCCGACCCGCACTTCGACGTCGCCATGCAATGGGCAGAGATCGCCATCGATCAGACCAAGGTGCGCACCCACGGCGAAACCGGCTTGGTGGCTGGTTGGTATCCCTCGTTCGACTCGGCACGTCCCGGATTCGGCTGGTACTTTGGCCGCGATACTCTCTGGACTCTCTACGCCGTCAATAGCTATGGCGATAAAACTCTCGCAAAACAGGCCCTGGAGTTTTTGGCAAAACGGCAGCGCGCCGACGGAAAGATGATGCACGAGTTTTCGCTGACCGCAGATGATCTGCACGGCGACCTCAATTGGGCGACGCTCGGTTACGAGTACGCCGCTGCGGACGCGACGCCACTCTTCATCATGGCCGTCGCAGATTACGTGAACAGTGCCGGCGATCTCGACTTTCTGCGCACACACTGGGACCAGGTAAAGAAGGCCTACGAATTTGACCGCGCCCACGACTCCGATGGCGACGGAGTCTACGACAACAGTGAAGGCACAGGCTGGGTTGAAGCGTGGCCGCCAAAGATGCCGCACCAGGAGATCTACCTCGCCGCGCTCGATCAGGCCTCCAGCCAGGCGATTGCAGGCTTGGCCACTCTCATGCAGGATCAACCTCTGAACGCGAGCGCAACCGCCCAGTCAAAACACATTGCCGACGTTATCGCCCTCTATAAACAGGGCGATGGCAGTTACGCCTTCAGCCGGAGCCTCGACGGCACCTTTGACCAGACCTCCACGATCTTTCCCGCAGTAGCCTTGTGGACTGACAAAGAATCTCTCCCCGCACCCGGCACGATGCTCTCGCTATGGGCCTCTCATCACTTCGCCACGGACTGGGGTGTGCGCTCGGTCAACGACACTGCCTCTGTCTTCGATCCCATCAGCTATCATCAGGGTTCGGTCTGGCCACTGTTTACAGGCTGGGCGTCGCTTGCGCAGTATCGCGCCGATCGGCCCCTCGCCGGATACGCTTCTCTCATGCGCAACGTTGACCTTACCTGGGCGCAGGATCCCGGTTTTATCACTGAAGTCCTCTCCGGCAGATTTTTTCAGCCCCTCGGACGCAGCAGCTCTCATCAGCTCTGGTCTTCCGCCATGGCGCTCTCTCCTGCCATTCGTGGCCTTTTTGGGATCGATGTGGACGCTGTCCATCACACTGTTCGCCTTCAGCCTCACCTTCCCGCGTCGTGGGACTTCGCAGAGATTCGCAACGTGCGCGTCGGCGACGACCTGTACGAGATCGCGATCAAACGTGAACGCACTCATCTCGTAGCGACGGTTCGCTCTGCCCAACCCTCCGTCCTTTGCCTCAATGGACACGATGAGACCTGCAATGACAAGGCCACCACGAGCCGCACAATCTCCTTGCCCCTGCCTCCAGTTGAAGTCGCTTTGACAGAGCAGCAACTCCCTGAAGCCGGCAGCCCGACAAGCCAGCCTCGCGTCATCGATGAGTCCTATCAGCCCGAACATCTGTCACTCACACTCGAAGGCATTGCTGGAACAACTACCGATCTCTACATGAGGACCAATTTGCCCGAGCCATCTGGCAAGCGCGCCGCAAACATCAAAATCGATGGCGCTGAAAGAGTCGGCGACAGCCTTCGAGTCACCTTCCCACAAGGTTCAGGATTCGTCTCGCAACAGGTGCATATCTCCTGGCCAAAATAACCGTTGGAACTGTCCGCAAATGAACGTCGATGTCCAGCGGGGAACATCCTCGCTGACGCTCGGCCGTGATCGTTGCAAAAAAACTACCAATTAGAAGCTCTCTTTTGATGAACAACAAGCTCCGACCCTGCGTATGAGTTCGATACCAGGGACGAGGCCTTGGTATGTTCATCGACCGGTTCATTCGGTAAGCCACCCGTTTGTGAACCTCAGATTGAAAAAATAATTTGCACTTTTGCGTGCAATCGAGGATTACAAACGTCTTACAGTCAATTCTCCTTCGAATTTTGCTGCCGACGTTTCCAGAGTTACGAGTGCCAATCTCCGGAAAAGGATTGTCCGTACCATGATCGACCGTATAAAACGCAAACTGATCTATCTACTGGCCGGATCGATGGCCATTGCGCCGAATTTGATGGGCCAAAGCAGTGCAGCTTCGAGTGGGCCGGATACAAAGTTGCCGCCGTTCGACGTTGTTTCGATCAAGCCAGATAAATCTGACAGCGGCATGATCAGGATCATGACTAAGCCTGATGGCTATTCTGCAACGAATGTCTCGCTGAAAATGATCATTCAGAGTGCCTATGGAATCCGAGAGGACCTCATCTCAGGAGTGCCCAGCTGGGGGGACTCTGAACGATACGATATCGACGCGAAGGTCGCTGGCCCTGATGTCGAGGCCCTTAAAAAGCTCAGTCCGGAACAACGCAGATCGATGCTCCAATCGATATTGCAGGATCGCTTCAAGCTGAAGGCCCACACCGAAACCAAACAGCTTCCCGTCTTTGAGCTTGTCGTGGCGAAGGGCGGACCCAAGATGAAGGAAGCAACACCGGGTGACACATACGCAAATGGAATTAAGGGGCCTGACGGCGTTGCCCGCGGAGGCATGATGAGGGTGGGCCGCGGCCAGGCTACTGGGCAGGCGTTACCTATGACGTCCGTCATCAATCTGTTGTCGCAGCAGCTCCACCGTACGGTCATCGATAAGACGGGTCTTACGGGGAAATACGATCTCGAGCTGAGTTGGACACCAGAAGAGGGCGAAGGTATGGGACACCCGCCACCAGCAGCCGATGCGCAGCGCGCCGACCTGTCCTCCGACTCCTCGGGCCCTTCAATCTTTACTGCAGTTCAGGAGCAGCTTGGCTTGAAACTCCAATCGGCTAAGGGTCCCGTTGAGACCCTTGTCATCGACAATGTTGAGAAGCCATCCGAAAACTAGCAGCGAACGGCGGATTCGATGTCACTGCGGCCAATGAACAAATGCCTTCATCTTCTGCGCCACCTTGTGTTCGTGGGCGGGTTGCTGATTTCTTCCCATCTGGCGCTCGCGTCGGAGTATCACGGCCAGGTGACATTCGGTGGCTTGCCGGTTCCCGGTGCGACGATTACAGCCACACAAGGCAGCCAGAAATTAGTCACAATCTCCGATCAGCAAGGCATCTACTCCTTTGCCGATCTGCCCGACGGAACCTGGAAGATCGAGGTCGGGATGCAATGCTTCTCCACGATCGAACAGACCGTAACGATCGCACCAAACACGCCCGCCGTAAAGTGGGAGCTGAAGCTGCTTTCGCTCGATCAGATCGTGGCCGAGGCCAAGGCGATCAAGACCGAGACCGCACCGGTGCTCACCGCGCGAAACGACACTGCGTCGAGCAAGAGCGAGACACCAAAACCAAAGGACACCAACGTTCCCGACGCACCCAAGCCTCCCGAGGACTCCGCCCAACTACCCTCTTCCGACGGCCTGCTCATCAATGGCAGCGTCAACAATGCAGCGACATCGCAGTACTCGCTAACACCTGCATTTGGAAATACTCGGAGCGGCAAGAAGAGTTTGTACACCGGTGGAATTGCGGTGATCCTGGGCAACTCGGCGCTGGACGCGCGGCCTTACTCACTCAGCGGGCAGACTACGCCGAAGCCTGAGTACAACCGTCTGACTGGCGTCGTGACGCTCGGAGGCCCACTTAATATTCCTCATTTCCTTCCCCATGGGCCGAATTTTTTCATCGCCTATCAACGCACTCAGAACGGCGCTGCGACAACTCTGTCCGGACTGGTGCCAACCGCAGCACAGCGAAGTGGAGATCTGACAAACGGAAGCGTCACTCCCGTTGCGCAAGCACAATCCTTATTGAATTTGTACCCACTACCCAACGTCACCGGCAATTCGTTGTACAACTATCAGGTCCCGGTAATCACCAACACTCATCTGGACGCGTTGCAATTGCGCATGGATAAGACTCTGGGCAACAAAAATCAACTCTACGGTGGGTTTGCCTATCAAAGCAGCCGTCTTGACGGTGCCAATCTCTTCGGCTTTGTGGATACGACGGACACATTAGGCATCAACGCAAACATTAACTGGTCTCACCGGTTCAGCCATGGATTCTTTCTCACCACGGGATATAAGTTCAGCAGACTCAGAACACAGGTCAACGCCTTCTTCGAGAACCGCATCAACATATCAGGCGAAGCAGGAATCACCGGGAACAACCAGGATCCAGCCAACTGGGGACCGCCAACACTTATCTTCGCGAGCGGAATTGCCAGTCTTACCGATGGCCAAAGCGCCTTCGACCGCAATGAAACAAATGCCGTGTCCTCCTCCCTCATTTGGAACCATGGCCACCACAACGTCACGCTAGGCGGAGATTTTCGCAGGCAGGAGTTCAACTACTTCTCTCAGCAGAACCCGCGAGGCACCTTTACGTTTACCGGCGTCGCAACCGGCCATTCCGATTTCGCTGATTTCCTTGAAGGCATACCCGACACCAGCGCCATCGCCTATGGCAACGCAGACAAGTACCTCCGCCAATCTGTCTATGACGCTTACCTTACGGATGACTGGCGATTCCGGCCGGATCTCACCATCAACGTAGGAATACGCTGGGAATATGGCTCCCCCATCACTGAACTCTATGGACGGCTCGTTAACCTCGACGTCGTTCCAGGTTTTTCTGCGGTAGCGCCGGTGCTGGGCAGCGATCCGGTCGGCCCTAAGACGGGCCAGACATATCCAAGTTCGCTCATATTCCCCGACAGGCTTGGAATTGACCCTCGAATCGGAATCTCATGGCGACCGATGCCTGGATCGTCCGTGGTCGTTCGCGCTGGATACGGAATCTACGAAGATACATCGGTCTATCAGGCAACCGCCCTGGAGATGGCACAGCAGTCGCCGCTTTCGACAAGTTTGAGTGTCCAAAACAGCGCTGCATGTCCGCAAACACTGGCGAGCGGGTTCAACCCCTGCTCCTCAATTACTGCCAATACATTTGCAATTGATCCCAACTTTCGCGTCGGATACGCACAAACATGGCAGGTAGCCGTGCAGAGCGACCTGCCCGGCGCGCTGCAGATGACCGCGACCTATCTTGGGATCAAGGGAACAAGGGGAGTGCAGGAGTATTTGCCGAATACTTATCCAATCGGTGCCGCAAATCCATGCCCCTCGTGTCCTGCAGGGTTTGTCTACCGCGCCTCCAATGGAAACTCGACACGTGAAGCCGGGAGCATTCAACTGCGCCGTAGGTTGCGCAGCGGCTTTACCGCCTCCTTGCTGTACACGTACTCAAAGTCAATCGACGATGATTCCATACTCGGAGGCCAGGGGCCGGTCGCGCCCACAACAACAACGGGAATGGGAGCCACAACCACAACTACAAGTTCGACCCCACAGAACTCTGTTGTCGCGCAGAATTGGCTGGCTCTGACCGCCGAGCGCGGACTCTCGACCTTCGATCAACGAAATCTGGTAACCGCACAGGCTCAGTACACGACAGGAGTCGGCCTCGGTGGCGGGAGTCTCCTGGGAGGCTGGCGGGGAAAATTGCTGAAGCGGTGGACCATGCTTGGTCAATTTGCCGCGGGTAGCGGCCTTCCGCAGACACCCATCTATCTCGCGGCGGTACCCGGCACTGGTGTAACGGGAAGCATACGACCGAAGGTCACAGGAGCATCCGTCTATGACGCGCCAAGCGGATTCCATCTAAATGCAGCCGCTTACGCGGCGCCCACTACAGGCCAGTGGGGAGATGCCAGAAGAAATTCGATCACCGGTCCGAGCACGTTCACCTTCAATGCTTCGCTGGCGCGGACGTTTCGCCTGAAGGATCGTTACAACCTCGACCTCAGGGTGGACTCGACGAACCTGCTCAACCATGGCGTCTTCACCGCCTGGAATACAACGTTGAATCCAGTCACGAACCCTGCCGTAAATCCGGCCTTGAACAGTCCGCTCTTCGGACTTCCAGCGTCCACCAACGCAATGCGCAGCCTGCAAACCACGCTGCGCCTGAGGTTTTGAAGTATGCGATCGCTGCTTACAGCCTTTCTATTTGCAACACTCGGCGCCGGAGCCCAGCAGATTGGGCAGAATACACCCGCAGGCAGCAGCGATACCGTCACGCTATCGGTCCGATCGCAAATTGTTATCGAGACAGTAGTCGTCAAAGACAAAAACGGAAATCCGATCGATGGCCTTACCGCAAAAGACTTCATCGTCACCGAAGACGGCGTTCCGCAAAAGGTTCGCTTCTGTGAACAGCAATCCATGCCATCCACTCACAGCGATGTTCCTCTCACTCCATCGGAGCCGGAGGACATCAAAATCTACAATCGGCTGGCCCGAACACAGATCACGCCCGAAGCGCCTGGAGATGTTCGATACAAAGATCACCGTCTCCTGGCGCTGTACTTCGACATGACGGCCATGCGGCCCGCCGACCAACTGCGGGCTCTAGCCGCTGCCGAAAAGTTCATCCGGACGCAGATGACAACTGCAGATTTCGTTTCAATCATGAGATATTCGGGCGGGTCCGTCGATGTGCTCCAGGACTTCACTGCCGATCGCAACCGTCTGCTGAGCATCCTTGAAACTTTAGTCGTAGGAGAGGGTCAGGGCTCAGCTGAATCAATCGACGACGCCAGCAGCGCCGACACCGGATCGGCCTTTGGTCAGGATGACAGCCAGTTCAACATCTTCAATACCGACCGCCAGCTCTCAGCACTGCAAACAGCCGCAAGGATGCTCGGACAGTTGAACGAAAAAAAGTCGCTCATCTACTTCGCCAGTGGCCTGCGACTGAATGGCGTGGACAACGAGGCACAGCTGCATGCCACCGTCGACGCAGCCATTCGTGCAGGCGTCTCGTTCTGGCCGATCGACGCACGTGGCCTCGTGGCGCAGGCGCCGCTTGGAGATGCCACGCAAGGATCGCCGGGTAACGTTGGTATGTACTCCGGAGCCGCAGCGCTGGCAACAACAACCAACCTTCAGCAGTCGCAGGACACCCTCTTTTCTCTCGCGGGAGACACCGGCGGTAAAGCCCTTCTCGACTACAACGATCTGACGAAGGGAATCGTCCAGGCGCAACAGTCGATTACCAACTACTACATCCTGGAGTACTACCCAACCAACACCGCTCTGGATGGCAAATTCCGGCGAGTCAAGATCTCGGTCAATCCCGAGCTTGCCGCAAAGCTGGAATTCCGGCAGGGCTATTACGCCGGCAAAGAGTTCAGCAAATTTACTACAGTCGACAAAGAGCGCCAGCTTGAAGACGCCTTGATGTTGGGCGACCCCATCACCGACCTGACCATTGCAATCGAGATCAATTATTTCCAATTGAACCGGGCAGAATACTTCGTCCCTATAGTGGTGAAAATTCCAGGGCGGGAGCTTGCGCTTGCCAAGCGAGGGGGCGCCGAACACACCCTGATCGACTTCGTCGGTGAGGTCAAGGACATATACGGCGGCACAACGGTTACGAACGTACGTGACAACGTCAATATCAAACTGAGTGATGCGACCGCGAGCGAGTTAGCGAAACAACCGATCGAGTACGAAGCCGGCTTTACGCTTCTTCCCGGAAAATACATGATCAAGTTCCTGGCGCGAGACGATGAAACGGGAAGGATCGGAACCTATCAAACCACGTTTATAATCCCCAACCTGAACAAGGAGGAGAAGCGAGTTCCCATCAGCTCGGTCGTATTGAGCGGCCAGCGCGTCGATCTCAAGAACGCGATCTATAACGCCGCAAAAACCAAGGACCAGGAAAAGGAAGCGTTGGTCAACCCGCTCGTTCAGGACGGCAAAAAGCTAATCCCCAGCGTAACGCGAGTCTTTAGCAAAGGACGTGACCTTTATGTCTACCTTCAGGCCTACCAACCAAGCACACCAGCCGCCAAACCGCTTGTCGCCTTCGTAAGCTTCTATCAGGGACAAACGAAGGTGTTCGAAACACAACCTATGGCGGTAACGCCAGCATCGACGAACCGGTTAGGAACTGTGCCACTTAGTTTCAGCATTGGCCTCAATCAACTTCCGGCCGGCAAGTACGATTGCCAGGTGACGGTGCTCGACCCAACAGGGGCAAAAGGGACATTCTGGCAAGCTCCAATCATGCTAGTGCCTTAGTGACTGTTCAGGGTCGGGTTGCAAAACTCGTGGTTGCCCATGCAAGCTGTTACTCATGCCCGAGCTGCCGGACATCGCCGCATACATCAGCGCTCTGGAACCTCTCATTGTTGGCCAGCCGTTGCTGGGAGTAAGACTGACAAGCGCCTTTCTCCTTCGAACGGCACAACCTCCGCTTGCGAGCGTGGAGGGTCGGGTCGTGCGCGAACTGCGCCGCATCGGCAAACGCGTAGCCATTGGAGTAGAAGGCGATCTCTGGCTGGTGCTTCATCTTATGATTGCCGGGCGACTCCACTGGCGACCACAAGGGGCGATGCTGAGTGGCCGCAACAATCTGGCAGCCTTCGACTTTCCCAATGGTTCTCTCGTCCTCACCGAAGCCGGCACGAAGCGTCGTGCTTCGTTGCACATCCTAAGTGGAGAGGAGGGTCTCAAGTCAGTCGATCCCGGCGGCATCGACATCTTCTCCAGCGACATCTACTCGTTCCGCATTGCGCTTACGGCGGAGAATCGCACTCTCAAAAGAGCTCTAACCGACCCGCGTCTGCTCAGTGGCATCGGTAACGCGTACTCCGACGAGATCCTGCACGCGGCGCAACTGTCTCCCATCACACTAACGCACAAGCTTGAGCCTCACGAATGGGAAAGGCTATACGCTTCAACGCTCAACACACTTGAACTCTGGATAGGCCGGCTACGCGCCGAAGCACAGACAGGCTTTCCCGAAAAGGTGACCGCATTTCGAAAAGATATGGCGGTCCACGGACGCTATGAGCAACCCTGTCCGAGATGCGGCGACAAGATCCTGCGAATTCGTTATGCGGACAACGAAACGAACTACTGTGCCCGCTGCCAGACCGGAGGAAAAGTTCTTGCGGACCGCAGTTTGTCCCGGCTTCTGGGCTCGGATTGGCCGCGAACTCTGGATGAACTGGAAGCCCTCAAACGACGCTGACGCATCCAAAGATTGGAGAGGCCGTCACGTTGAAGCTAACCCACGAGAGCGCGGCGAAATTTATCCCCGAGGATCGAACCTTGCCAGTCCTGCGTGATGCTGTCCAACAATGCCATGGCTGCGATCTTTATCGAAATGCAACCCAGGCAGTATTTGGTGAATTAGAGACAGGAGCGAATGCCGAGAGACCGAAGGCAGCGATCATGATGATCGGGGAACAACCAGGCGATCAGGAAGACAGGCAAGGAAAACCATTTGTAGGCCCCGCCGGAAAATTACTGGATAGGTGTCTGGAAGAGGCTGAAATCGACCGGCGCAAAGTTTACGTCACAAACACCGTCAAACACTTCAAATGGGAGCCTCGCGGAAAGCTCCGAATACACAAAAAGCCAAGTATGAAAGAGATCCATGCCTGCAGACCGTGGCTTGCAGCAGAATTAGAGTTAGTGACCCCTAAATTGATCGTCTGTCTCGGCGCAGTCGCGGCACAATCTCTGCTTGGTCTCAGCTTCAGAATCACTCAATCGCATGGCAAGATTCAGCAGGCTGAAGGTTTTCCTCCCATCCTTGCCACCTTGCACCCATCAGCAATTTTGCGTGCCCGAACAGACGAAGATCGTCACCGCGACACGGCAACCTTAGTTGGCGATCTGCGACGCGCTGCCAGCTTCTTGAAGAGTTAAACTTTAAAAAACATATTTACCTGCAATTACTTGCGAAAAAAATAGCCCCATTCTTGAGGCATTTGGATTTGACGTCACTCTATGGTTAGGCGAACATAAGGCGAAATAACATTATGCCTTCTGCCGCCATTATTCGACACCAGATCGAAGCCGCTCTCGCCCATCGAATCCCATCCGCTCTTACCCCGATCGCTCGGACCATCCGGCCAATTGCAGCTACCGGCATTCGAAATGTCGATGAGCTGTTGGATGGAGGCCTGCCTTTAGGCGCTATCACCGAGATAGTTGGTCCAGAGTGTTCCGGGCGCACCTCTCTTGCACTTTCCTTCATTGCCCGTATGACACAGGCAGCCAAAGTGTGCGCATGGATCGATGTCTCGAATGCATTGCATCCCGAATCGGCTGCGGCGTTAGGTGTGGACCTGGACCGTCTGCTCTGGGTGCGATGTGGTGTTTCAAGTCCCACTACCGTGCAACCGTCCTCGCAAGGAAACTTTGCTCTTCCTGAAAAATACCTTGTTCCTCCACCGGTAAAGAAAGGTCTGCATGGTGGTGGATTCGGCCCACATCCACGCGGAGAAGTGCAGGGCCTACCAAATGCTGTCAGTAGTTTGTTGCGACTGGAGACGATTGCACCACGATGCGCAGAACCTCAACGCAAACTGAAAGTCGAAAAAGAGGCATTTACCCCCAGCCCTCTGCAGCCCGGAAAGAACACACGAAGACCAATCCCTTCCGGCAAACCGTGGCCAAGGCTTGACCAGGCATTGCAGGTGACTGACCTGTTGTTGCAGGCTGGCGGCTTCAGTTCCATCGTCCTGGACATGGGAAATATTGCACCGGAGTTTACTTCGCGTGTTCCATTGGCAACGTGGTTTCGCTACCAGGCCGTCGCAGAGCGAAGCCAGGCGAGCCTCCTCCTTCTAACGCAGCATGCCTGCGCGAAGAGTAGCGCGGGACTTGTCCTTCGACTACAGCCTGATCATGCATTGCAGAACGAATCGACCGTATTTACCGGCGTCGAGTATCGCGTCGAAGTAATAAGAGAACGCTTCACCGTAGCTCCTACCAATGTCATTCCATTGCGTAAGCCGCCGCAAAGTGAAAGAAGCGCCGGTTGGCGTAGTCGATCAACATGGGCAGGCATGCGATGACGAAGCCTGCGGAGCTGTACGCCTGCTTGTATGCGACGGAGTTTCCCGCACAGGCGATGCTGCGTCTACGGCCGACGCTGCGCGAAAAACCATGCGTCGTGATGGAAGGCGTGCCGCCCCTCCAAAAAGTGTGCTCTCTCAACTCAAAGGCCCACACGATGGGTGTCGCTCGCAGCATGACGAAAGTGGAGATAGACACATTTGCGTCGCTCGCGGTGCTTCAACGCTCGCAGACGGAAGAGCGTGCGGCAAAAATAACAATGCTCGAATGCGCCGGCTCATTCTCTCCGCGTGTGGAAGATCGGAGCAATGACAATGCTTTCCTCTGTGTGATCGACATTGCCGGCACAGAAAAACTGCTTGGGTCTCCCGCTATTTTGGGCAAGACCTTGCTGGAAAAAGTTCGAGCGCTAGGGATTAGCGCCTGCGTCGCCATAGCTAGCAACTTCCATGCTGCTATCTGCCTTGCGAGAGGTATGTCGCATAGAAATCAAGTAGTCGTAATTCCAATCGCAGAAGAGAGTTTAGCCTTGGCCTCTCTGCCGCTCGAAGTTCTCGATCTTTCTGAAGAGCACGCTGAGACATTTTCTCTCTGGGGCATCCGCACGCTCGGAATGTTGGCCGCGTTGCCGGAGAAGGCATTAATCGCTCGAATGGAACAGGAAGGGAAGCGGCTTCGCCAATTAGCAAGCGGTGATCTTCCACATTTGTTCCTGCCAACGGAGCCTATCTTCACCTTGGAAGAGAGCATGGAATTGGATACACCGGTAGAGTTGCTCGATTCTCTGCTCTTCGTAATCGGCATTCTGCTGGAGCAGTTGATCGCGCGGGCAACAGCACGCGTCCTTGCTCTTGCCTCGGTTACCATCACGCTCTCTCTGGAAGGCAACACATCACATACGCGCACGGTAAGACCTGCCCTGCCTACGAATGAGCGGCTCCTCTGGATTAAGCTGCTTCGCCTCGACCTTGAAGCTCATCCACCGCCGGCTGCAATCCTTGCGTTGACGCTTATGGCTGAACCTGGCAGTACCAGCAAAGTCCAGCTTGGTCTGTTCTCACCACAACTACCCGAACCTATCCGCCTCGATGTGACATTAGCGCGTATCCGGGCAATCGTCGGCGAGAATTGCGCAGGCCGTGCCGTACTCAAGGATACCCATCAGCCAGATGGATTCCGTATGGAACCCTTTAAGGTCTTCTCAGGACCAACTTCAGAGATTGCACCCAGCCGGTCGCGTGTTGCAATTCGTCAGATTCGGCCGCCAGAGCTTTTGGCGGTGACGACACAGGGTAACCAGCCCAAAACATTCTTCTTCAGAGACAGACACTACACAGTCGAGCACGCCCATGGTCCTTGGCTGACGGGTGGTGACTGGTGGAACTCTACCCTATGGAGTCTTGAGCAGTGGGACTTGGTCGCACGCACCCAGGACGGAATGTTGCTGTGCTGTTGTCTCATGCGAAACCTGTCTCATAACTCATGGCAAATGGCGGCGCTCTATGACTGACCGCTATGTTGAACTGCACGCGGCAAGCGCCTTCAGCTTCCTCGAGGGCGCATCCCAGCCGGAAGAACTCATCAAACGTGCCGGCGAATTGGAAATGCCCGCCATGGCGCTTCTCGACCGCAACGGAGTTTATGGCTCCGCTCGCTTCCATACCAGCGCCAAGGAGAACGGCGTTCAAGCACATGTCGGAGCAGAGATTGCCGTTTCAAGTTTCGGCCCTCGTCTCACACCCCCTGCATGGCTTCCCCACCAACACATTGCAGAGCCGGTGCGCCTGCCGTTGCTTTGTGAATCGCGCACCGGATACCAGAACCTCTGCCAACTGATCACACAGTTCAAGCTGCGAGAGAAGACCAAGTGCGAAGGCGCAGCCACGACGGACGACCTGCAACAATATGCTCGTGGCCTTATCTGTCTTACAGGTGGAGACGAAGGACCATTGGCTGCGGCGTTAGTCAACGGTGGCGAAGCAGCAGGACGTGAAAGAGTAGAGCAGTTAGTCAGAATCTTCGGAAAAAACAATGTGTATGTCGAAGTACAACGCCACTACGAGCGTGAAGAAGAGTGGCGCAACCAGGCTGCAATTCGTATTGCGCGTTCTCTCAGCCTGCCTGTCCTGGCAACCAACGGTGTTCGATACACAACAGCATATGACCGCGAGGTGCTGGATCTCTTCACCGCCGTACGCCACCACATAGACCTTGATCATGCCGGCCGGCTACTTTCTCTGAACAGCCAGCGACATGTACGTCCACCACATGAGATGTCGACACTCTTTCGCGATGTGAAGGGTGCAGTCGGAAATACGGTCGAGCTCTCCGGGCGTCTGCAATTCGAGTTGGACGATCTTGGTTATGAATTCCCTCGCTATCCAGTGCCGGACGGTGAGACGATGGACAGCTTCCTAAAGAAGCGCGTCGCAGAAGGAGTTTCGCGACGGTATGGGCCAAAGAATGACCACGGACTGCTGGAGCGAGCCAGGAAGCAGGTCGAGCATGAACTTGCTCTGATCGAACGACTGGGCTTCGCCGGATACTTCCTCATCGTTTGGGACATAGTTCAGTTCTGCAAACACAACGACATCCTGATCCAGGGCCGTGGAAGTGCCGCCAACTCCGCAGCCTGTTATGCCCTTGAAATCACTGCCATCGACCCAGTAGGCATGGAGCTCTTATTTGAACGCTTCCTGAGCGAGAGTAGAGGAGAATGGCCAGATATCGACCTGGATCTACCCTCAGATGAGAAGCGCGAACAAGCTATTCAATACGTCTATCAGCGATATGGAGAGCTGGGAGCAGCGATGACGGCAAACGTCATCACCTATCGAGGCAAGTCAGCGGCGCGCGAAGTGGGCAAGGCCCTCGGGTTCGATCAGGAATCTTTGGGCCGGCTGTCGAGTCTTGTCAGTCAATGGGAATGGCGTGGCAAAACCGATACGATGGCCAACTCATTCCATCATGCCGGCTTTGACCTCCACCATCCACGCATCGCCAAATATCTCGAACTCTCCATGCGCATTCAGGACCTGCCTCGCCATCTTGGGCAACACTCAGGAGGCATGGTCATCTGTCAGGGCCAATTGAATTGCGTAGTGCCATTAGAGCGAGCTTCAATGCCGGGTCGCACAGTTGTTCAATGGGACAAAGAAGACTGTGCCGACTTGCACATCATCAAGGTAGACCTTCTTGGCCTCGGCATGATGGCTGTCTTGAAGGACTGCCTGGAGTTAATTCCTCAACACTACGGTGACAAGGTTGACCTCGCTCAACTCCCGGAAGACGACGACGTGTACAAGGTGCTGCAGCAAGCGGACACCGTAGGAATGTTTCAAGTGGAGAGTCGCGCTCAAATGGCCTCCCTCCCCCGAAACAATCCCACCAGGTTTTATGACCTCGTTGTGCAGGTAGCAATTATTCGGCCTGGGCCCATCGTTGGCAAGATGATGCATCCTTACATGCGGCGGCGTCAGAAAAGGGAAGAGATAACGTATCCACATCCCTTGCTCGAACCCGTGTTGGAGCGCACATTAGGCGTTCCGCTCTTCCAGGAACAACTGCTTCGCATGGCCATGACCGTAGCGAACTTCTCTGGTGCAGAGGCAGAAGAGCTGCGTCGCGCGGTTGGAATGCGGCGCTCCTGGGAGCGGATGAAGAAACTCGAAGGAAAACTGCGTGCCGGCATGACGGCCAACGGGATCAACGCGAAGACCCAGGCGACCATCATCGAAAACATTAGCTCCTTTGCTCTATATGGCTTTCCTGAATCTCATGCTGCAAGCTTTGCCTTGATCGCCTATGCGTCGGCTTATTTCAAAGTGAAGTATCTTGCTGCGTTCACTTGCGCCATCCTGAACAACCAACCGATGGGTTTTTATATGCCCGCCGTGCTGGTAAAGGACGCTCAGCGCCATGGTCTACGTGTTAAACCAATCGATGTGCAGATATCGGATTGGGCGTGCACCGTCGAACATGAACCTGACGGGTCGCTCTCGCTACGGATGGGATTGGGATATGCAAAAGGCTTGCGGAGACAGGCTAGTGAATCGCTGGCATCATCTCGATTTCAGAATGGTCCATTTCTCTCAGCCGAGGACCTGACTCTGCGTGTTCCAGCACTCAACCGAAAGGAATTGACGCTGCTAGCCCGCATCGGCGCCCTGAACCAACTAGACGGGATCGGACATCGCCGCGACGCGCTCTGGCAGGTAGAACGCGCTGGCAAATTGGAAGGTCCTCTCCTTAGACAAAGTTGCGATTCGCTACGCGATGTCTCTGAAACTCTCCCCCTTCAGCAGATGAATACGGGAGAGAGGTTAGTCGCAGACTATTCGGGTACATGCCTCACCATTGGAAGACACCCCATGCACTATCGCCGCCCTGAACTCCGCCTGCGAGGAGTGTTCTCCGCTGCAGAGCTAAGAACTTGCAAAGATGGAGAGCTCGTTCGAACGGCAGGATGCATTATTGCCCGGCAGCGTCCAGGCACGGCGAAAGGGTTCATCTTCATGTCAATGGAGGACGAAACCGGCATCGCCAACGTCATTGTTACTCCAGACCTCTACGAAAGGGAGCGTCTGTTGGTCACCCGAAGCAAATTTCTCCTGGTAGAAGGGCCACTGCAAAATCAGGATGGGGTAGTCCATGTAAAGGCCGCCCGTGTCCTTGCTCTCTCTGACAATGCCTTAGAGCTGCGTTCCCATGACTTCCATTAGTTAACCTTGTTCTCTGGAAACCGTTATTGTTCATTGGTTTGCGAGTAAAAGAAGGTTAGCGGGAAACCGTGCACCGCTGCG
The DNA here is from genome assembly GCA_000381605.1 of Acidobacteriaceae bacterium KBS 89. Lineage (GTDB taxonomy): Bacteria > Acidobacteriota > Terriglobia > Terriglobales > Acidobacteriaceae > Edaphobacter. The sequence goes on along the minus strand of KB906758.1, from coordinate 508,299 downwards.
ATACTTGAAGGAGTCTAATCTATTTAGCAAGTTAGCAAGCTAATGGCGACCACCAATCTTTCCAAGCCGACCTCCTTCGACCGCACACTGGCCAGTGCGCGCTCCACCATGATGTTTAGTGAGGTGGTTCGGCTTGCGGTCGACAGCTTCCGTGCCAGCAAGACGCGGTTTATGCTGACGATGCTTGGCATGGTCATCGGCTCTGCCTCCGTGATTCTCGTCGCCACACTGGGATCCACCGGAAAACAGTATGCGCTCGACCAGCTCAACAGCATGGGTCCCAACAAGATCGAATTACAGTACGGTGGCGGTACCGTCAGCGGTCCGGACAATACCAGCACGCCCGATTACATGACGCTAGACGATCTCAACGCAGTCAAAGACCAGGTTGCTGGCATCGTCGCCTCGTCTCCTATGTTGGAATTTCACGACAACGTCAGCATAGGCGGCGGAGTTACCAAGGCGACCACGCTCCTCGGAATCTCCCCGCAGTATCGGATCGTACGCAATCTCGTGGTGGTAGCAGGCCGTTTCTTCGACGACCAGGATGACGCGGCGCACGAAAAGGTCGCTGTGATCGTCGAGCCCTTCGCGCAAGAGCTCTACGGCAGTTCACACGCGGCCGTCGGTAGAACCATCAGCGTCAAAGGGATTCCGTTCGTCATCATCGGTGTCTTCAAGGAGGCTTTCAATACGTACGGACAGTCGGAGATCAGCGACCATACCATGCTGGTTCCCTATCCTGTATTGCGTTACTTCACGGGCACCAACACTCTGAAGGAGATCTTCTTCACCATGCGCGACTCGTCCATGGTGGTGCCGGCAAAGGATCGCATTCTCGAGATCATCCGCTCCCGCCACTATGCCGGCTCGGTTTACAACGCACAGCTGCTCACCGAGATTCTAAGCAACGCAGCAAAGATCGCAGACATGCTCACAATTGTGCTGACGCTCGGAGCCGGCATCACTCTGATCGTCAGCGGCGTTGGCATTATGAACAGCATGCTCGCGAACGTTCAGTCGAGAATCAAGGAGATCGGCATTCGCAAGGCTCTGGGCGCAACCAGCCGCGAGATTCGGATGCAGTTTCTCACCGAGGCGGTCTTCCTCTCACTCAGCGGAGGAGTCATCGGCACGCTTCTTGGCCTTGCCATTCCGTTGACGTTGGGCCTGCTAACGCCGTTCAAGATTCCAATCAGCCCATGGTCCGCCGTGGCCGCTTTGACGACGTCAGTCATGGTCGGCGTTCTCTTCGGAACACTTCCGGCGAATCGTGCAGCGAGATTGGATCCGGTGCAAACGCTCAAGTACGAGTAACTGCCGAACCCCGTCGCCTCCCGCACCTTCAAAACAAAACGCATCTACCTCGGCGAACTGTCGCGAGGTAGATGCGTTTTGCGTCGTGAAAATGTTGATGCGTTAAGCGGTAGTCGTCGCCGCAGCTGCCACTTCGGCTTCCGGCTGGTCGCCCTTTACCGTCACCTTCACGTGGCTGGTGACCTCGCGGTGCAGCTTCACGGGAACGTAGTATTCACCGAGCGACTTCAACGGCTCATCGAGTGAGATCTTGCGACGGTCAACCGTGAAGCCCTTCGCCTCAAGCTGCTGCGCGATATCGCCCGAGGTGACCGAGCCAAAGAGGTGCTCGTTCTCGCCAACCTTGCGCTCGAATACAAGCTCAACCTCAGAGAGCTGCGTCGCCAACTGCTCGGCGCCAGCCTTCTCCTTGACCGACTTGCGAACGGCCGAAGCCTTCATCTGTTCGATCACTGCCTTGTTCGCCGCATTCGCCTCGATGGCGAGCTTTTCCGGGAGCAGATAGTTGCGCCCATAGCCATCGGCAACCTTCACCACATCGCCGCGGTGTCCGAGCTTATTTACGTCTTCCTTCAGAATGACTTCCATTGCATTTCTCCGATTTCCTGTCTGGCCAGCGCTTCAGCCAGTCTTCTGATCCAGTAGGTCCGCGCGCAATCGTCACGAGTGCGCCGCGGAATAATTAGAAGCGCGCAGCAAAGGCCAGCAGAGCGATATTGCGCGACTGCTTGATGGCCAGGCTGAGGCGACGCTGATGCCGCGTGCACACACCCGTCAGGCGGCGCGGAACGATCTTGCCACGCTCGGCGACAAAGCCCTGCAGCAGGCGAACGTCGCGGTAGGAGATGGCGTCGATCTTCTCCGTGCAGAACTTGCAGACCTTCTTACGCCGGAAGAATTTGCGGCCACCAGGACCGCCGCCAGGAGCGCCGGCAGGACGCGGAGTGCGAGGTCCTGCGCCAGGGCCGGAGTGACCGGAATGGCCGCCACTTGGGCGGGATGCGGGTGCGTGCTGCTCAGTCGATTGCGTGCTGTTGGTTTCGTCAGCCATGATATTTCCCTCTCAGGTACGTTGTGCCTTCCTCCGCTCCAGACCCTCAGTGGAGCCTCTGAACATTCAACCAGTAGCGTCGAATGGAAGCGGAAGTCAGCGATCGTGAAACGTTGTGCGATGCCGTATAGCTGTCATCGCGAATTCTTTAGAGCGAAGCCCGAAGACTAAACCGCCGAGGCGACAGTCTCGGTTGGCACATGTTCCGCCGCTGCTGCTGCAGCTGGTTCAGCCGTTACGTCGGCAACTGGAGCCTGCTGTGGCTGTGCGATCGGCTGCGCACTGCGCTTCACCTTGGTGTCGCGGATCGCCTTGACCTTCGCCAGACGCTTCTCCTCTTCGTCCATTCGCACTGTGATGAACTTGATCACCTGTTCAGAAACACGCAGACGGCGCTCGATCTCAGTGATCAGCGAACCGGCAGCGGCAACATTCAACAAAACGTAGAAACCGTCATTGAACTTGCGCACGGTGTAGGCGAGCCGGCGGCGGCCCATCTTCTCGACGCTCTTCACTTCGCCACCACCATCGGTAACGTTCTTCTGGAAGCCTTCAATCAGCTTGTCGAGGTCGGCTTCTTCAACGTCCGGACGGACGATGAACATGATTTCATAGGTACGATTCATTCGATTACTTCTTTCTGCGAAGTTCTGCTTCGCACCGTACTGGCGTCTGTTCTGCCAATCCGGTCTGGAAAATCAACTGCGTTAACTAGCTGCTTCTTTCTCTTACTTTCTTACTTCCCTTCGACTCGTCCGTCCCATCTTCCGGATCGGGCGGCCGACGGTTGAACTCATTCATCGCAGCGCTGACCCCCTGGGTCAACACCATCTCGACTGCGCCTCTGGCACGATCGAGCACTTCATCCAGCACCACAAGCTCCTGCTTGCGCATCGGCGACAGCAAATAATCTTTGCCACCCGCCTTGATCTCTCTTCCATCCGCCAGCGCTGGCTTCCCGACGCCAATGCGGATTCGCAACCATTCTTCCGTGCCCAGCACACCGGAGATCGACTTCACTCCGTTATGCCCGTTCGCTGAACCACGTTCGCGGATCCGAATCGTGCCCAGCGGAAGTGCGAGTTCGTCATAAAGGACAATGATGTCCTCCGGCGAAATCTCGAACTCCTGAATCAAAGCGGCAACCGAAAGCCCACTTAAATTCATGAACGTCTCAGGCTTCGCCAGCAGCACCTCATACCCTGCAAGCTTCGCCTTGGCAGTCAACGCCCTACCGCGGCGATTCGTCAGCATCACGCCGCAAGCTTCTGCAATGCGATCAACCGCTAAAAACCCGGCGTTATGCGGCGTGAACTGATACTCGATACCGGGGTTGCCGAGACCGACAATCAACCTCACGCTGCGTTCCCTCTCCAACCAAACTCAAGCGGCCTGCAGATCTCAAAATCTCGAAAGACCAGCAGGCTGCGCAAAACTACTTCTTCTTTGCGTCCTTCGCATCGGCAGCCGGAGCAGCAGCAGTTCCAGCAGCAGCGTCCGTCTTGCCCTTCTTGGCAACCTCTGGCTCTGTCGGCGCAGCGACTGTTTCCTCTACAGCAACGACCTCTTCCTTGATGATCGTTACGTGAGCCACAGTTGCATTCTCGTCGCCGAGGAACTTGATGCTTCCCGAGTGCGGCAGATCCGAAACGTGAATCAGTCCATGCAACTCCATGTTCGAGACATCGACATCAAGGTGGCTTGGAATGTCACCAGGCAAGCACTCAATTTCAACCTCGCGCATCACATGCTCGAGAATGCCGCCCTGCGACTTCACGCCAACCGGGATACCAACCAGTTGAATCGGTACCGACACGCGCATCGCCTTGTCCATCGCGATCCGCTTCAGATCAATATGCAGCAGCTTGCCCTTGATCGGCTCATGCTGCCAATCCACAATCATGGCCTTCACCGCGCCCGAACCTTCAACGTTCAGATCGAAGATCGTGTTGTGACCGGAATCGGAGTGCAAAATCCTTGTAATGACCTTCGGGTCAACCGCGACCGCAACCGTCTCTTGGCCCGCACCATAAACCACAGCGGGAATCTTACCTGCAACGCGAACGCGGCGAGCTGCATTCTTGTTAAACTTACCCTCGCGTGGTGTTGCGACGACTGCTTCAGTGTTTGCTGTTGCCATGACTTCCATCTTCCTTTCGGGCACAGAGTTGAGCTCTGCTCCCTTTGCGGCAGTGCCGCTTGAATTTGAATTACTCCAGCTCAGGGCTTGCGGCCCATCGCTCTAATTGAACAGCGTACTTACGCTGGTCTCCATATGAATACTCTCGATGGCTCGGCCAAGCAGCCCTGCAATCGAAAGCACTTTAATCTTCTCCACCTGCAGCGCATCTTCGCGCAACGGGATCGTATTCGTCACGATCAACTGTTCCAACCGTGAATTCGCGATACGCTCGACAGCCGGACCCGAAAGCACCGGATGCGTCGCGCATGCATAAACTTTTTCCGCGCCCTCTGCCAGCAGCGCATCCACCGTCTTCACCAACGTTCCGGCGGTGTCGATAATATCGTCAAGGATCAGGCACGTCCGGCCCTGTACATCGCCGATCACGTTCATCACCTCGGTGACATTGATGTCGGTCCGCCGCTTGTCGACGATGGCCAACGGTACCTCAAGCTTCTTGGCGAAGAAACGCGCACGCTCCACGCCACCTGCATCCGGCGAAACCACCGTCAGATTTGGCAGGTTCAACTCCCGGAAGTAGCTCACCAGCACCGGGCTGGCAAACAGATGATCCACCGGAATATTGAAGAAGCCCTGAATCTGCGCTGCATGCAGATCGACGAGCAGCGCACGGTTCGCACCGGCGGTAGTCAGAAGATCGGCAACCAGCTTCGACGTAATGGCGACACGCGGACGGTCTTTTCTATCCTGCCGTGCATAGCCATAGTAGGGAATCACAACCGTGATTCGCCCGGCCGAGGCGCGCTTCAGCGCATCCATCATGATCAGCAACTCGACAAGATGCTGATCAACCGGGAAACACGTAGGCTGCACGAGAAAAACATCCGCACCGCGAACGTTCTCGAGCAGCTGAAATTGAACTTCGCCGTCGGAGAATCTCTGCAACCGGGTCTCGCCCAGCGGCACACCGACGAACTTGCAGATCTCCTCGCACAACGGCTTGTTGGACGATCCGCAAAAAATCTTGATGCGCTTGTTTTCCGTCAGCCGGCCGGAGCGCTTTTTTTCCGGGGCTGCCTTATCTGTTGCCTTCTGCCGTCCGTCTCCGGAGAGCGCGTTCGCAGGCTGAGAGCTCGTTTCTGTCTCTTCAGCCTGCTCTGAAATAGGGGAAAGAACCGCAGTCGTGTCGTTGTTGTTCACGTGAAACCCTCCAGGTTGGTTGACCTTGAATGTTCCTGCTGCATTGTCTTGCGGAGCCTTGTTGCGGCACCGTACTTCTTGCAAATCCTTTGTTGCGAATCCTGCAAAAGCTAAAGACTTCGGCCTTTCAAACTTCTCACTTCTTCCTCCGCACTTGTCTCTCGCGGAGTCCAAAACGTCATACCTCTGCGGCAATTTGCTGCCGCGAAATAACCCTAAATTTATCTGCTCGCTTCTGGCGTCGACTTAGTGGTTGGGCGACTAGGATTCGAACCTAGACAAAGAGATTCAAAGTCTCTTGACCTACCGTTAGTCGATCGCCCAGTAAATCGCCGGTTACAACTCGATCTTATATCGGACCCGGCGAGGTCACTCTGCGAACATTCGTTCCCAGTACTCGGCTCTCGGCAGGGTCTCCGTCAGGAGCGCCTGCACGCCAGAGGACTGGACGCGCTGTTGTGCCGCCTTTGCATCTGCCTCAGACCGATAAAGTCCGAACAGTGCAGAGCCAGAACCTGAGAGCGCCGCATAAATCGCAGGGCGACTTACGTCGGAGCCATCCGAATCACTACCCATCAATTGACGCTTGGTTATTCGCAAGGAGGGATACTGAGGAAAGACGACCTCTTCAAAGTCGTTTCCGATCCCGGTGCGGACAAGCGCGAGAAGGGTATTCTCGGCCAGATCGTTCATCGCGTCAGCCTGACTCTCATGAGGCAAATCCCGTTTTTTCTCAGGATTAGGATCGCGAACGATACCGGAGGTGCCGGGCTTACAATCCCCAGTCTTCGCAGAAAGGGATGAGTAAGCAAGACTCAACTGGTTTAGTCTATCGGGGTTAGCGGCCGAAGTCAACCCGGTCACAGTGTCGGGACTGGCATAGAGGTGCCTCATATCCTGCACTTGAAACGCTTTATCTCCCATAGATTCAGCAACTTGACTGGCAAAGAGCGCATCCCAGGCCTTGAAAGCCGCAGGCGTCGAAACCCCTATCTGTGGCACCGCAACCACACACCAGGTCTTCGCCAGGTCAGGCATCGGCACCACCTGTTCCCCCCGCCCCAAACCCAAAACCGCCCCACCCAGCAGAAACAAAGGCACATCCGACCCGACCTCCGCCGCCAGTTGCAGCCGCTCCACCCCCGGCAGCGCAACCCCCAGCTCCCGCTCTAACCCCAACAACGCAGCCGCCGCATTCGCCGACCCAGCCCCCATCCCCCCCTGCACCGGGAGCCTCTTCTCTATATTAATTCCAACCTCAGCCGCCACCCCCAGCCGCTCCAGACACCGCTCCACCATCCGCCAAGCCGTATTCCGGGCATCCCGAGGCACAAACGGATGGTTCGTCGTAAGAGTAATCCGAGTCTCTGCCTTGGCAGCCGTTTGCTTCGCCGTAACCGTGACCAAATCATGTAAATCCAACGTCTGATACAACGTCGTCAGCCCATGAAACCCATCGGCCCGAACGGGCCCAATCGCCAACCCCAGATTGATCTTCGAATACGAACGAACGCGCGTCGACATGACCTTCGATTCTACCCATCGAACAACCTGAGGAGAACCACCATCTCAGAAGATATGGAAGGTCACCTCCACATTCATCTCCACCGTCACCGGCTTCCCGTTCTCCATCGCCGGCTTGAACTTGTACAACTTCACTGCAGCCACCGCCTTCTCATCCAGCCCCACCCCAATCCCCCGAATGACACGAACATGAGTCGGATTCCCCTTCTCATCCACCCATAGGTTCACGAGAACATTCCCCGCCGTCTTCGATCGACGGGCCTCCTCCGAAAACTCCGGATCAACCTGATAAAGCAGAACCGGCGCACTAACTCCGCCTCCAATTTGCCTCGCCCCGCCCCCAGTATTTCCGCCCGAGCCCGGCCCCACCCCCGCGCCCTTGCCCGATCCCATACCCGTACCTGAGCCGTCCCCCGTCGACATTCCCACCAGCGGCGAATTCGCCACACCAATCTGCGGAATGCTGCTCGCCATCCTAACATCCTGCTGCACCTCAATCGTCGGCTCAATGTGAATTTTGGGCTCAATCATCGGCGGAGCCTGTGGCGGAACGATCTGCTGTTCTGCAAACTTTGGCGGCGTCCCCTTCGTCACGGGAGTAGACCCTCGCTGCCCACCGCCCCCACCCATCACAGTAGTCTTCGGCGGAGCCGGTGGTGGAACCACAAGATCCGTCACCATCGCAAAAACATGCGCGACCACTGCCCACCCAGCCGGGCGATAACTCCTCCCATCAACCATCCGGTCGACGACCACTACCGGCCGCGACTCCAGCACCAGTGGCGAGAGCCTGTTCGGCAGCAGCAACTCCCACAAACCACTCCAAAGCGAACTGAAGATACCCTCCTGCTTCGGTCCACCATCCAACAGCCCCACCGCCGGCAGCTCGGAAGCCTGCGCAGCCGCCATCTCAAGCCGCATCAGCACTCTCCGCTTCAATCCCGCGCCGGGATGTGGATTCGCCACCTCACGCAGCACGTCATCCAGGAGCATCTCGAACTCTTCCATCTGATCTCTCATCGCTGCCCCTTCCTCATCCCCACAAATCGCCTCCGCAACTCTGTCCGCGCTCGCATCACACGAGTCCTCACCGTGCCTTCAGGAATCCCCATCGCCTCCGCAACCTCCCGCGACGTCATCTCCTCCACCGACGACAGCACCAGCGGCTGCCTCAACTCCTCCGGCAGCGCATCGATCAGCCGCCTCAGCACCGCCCGCTCATCCTGATCAACAACACTCTGTTCAGGCGACCCGCCACTCGCCTCCAATTGCATCTCCGACACATCCGGCATGCGCTCCACAGTCTTCGGCAGATGATCCAGCGCCACCCGCCAAACCGTCCGCGCCAGAAAGCCCCTCTCATTCTCGATCCGCAGCCACGCCTCGCCCCGATACAGCTTTAGAAACGCCTCCTGCACCGCATCTTCTGCATCTTGCTGGTTCCGCAGCAGACTAAACGCCACCTGAAACATGAACCTCGCCTGCCGCTCCACCATCTCGCCGAACCGCTCGCTCCGCCCCGGAGCTTCCTCGAGGCGTAGCTCGTCAGTCCCATCTTCAACGTATGCTGCCAAGGCCTGAACCCGAACACCCATCTTGCCTCTTCCGATTACCGTGCTGACTCGCTATCCACTAAGACCGTCGCCACACAAAACCGTTCACTTTTATTTGCGCGCACCCCGCACTCGCTGACCAGCTATCCTGTTCTTAAGCCCGTCCATCCACACTCTCTGGAGCCCGCTGCATGCATCTCGGAACCCGTCTCGTTGCGACGACCTTCTCACTCGCCCTAATCTCCACCGCACTCGCAGCCCAAACGGTCCCCCAGTCGCCGCAGGCCGCCGAAGAACCCGTCCGCACCAAACACGCCATGGTCGTCACCATCCAGCACGACGCCACCGACGCCGGCGTAGCCATCCTCAAGCAAGGCGGCAACGCAGTCGACGCAGCCGTAGCCGTCGGCTTTGCTCTCGCCGTCGTCCACCCTGCAGCCGGAAACATCGGCGGCGGAGGCTTCATGCTCATCCGCGACCACAGCGGCAAAACTCACTTCCTCGACTACCGTGAAAAGGCCCCCGCAGCCGCCACGCGCGACATGTACCTCGACGCGAAAGGCAACGTCGTCCCCGGCATGTCGCTCGTCGGCTACAAGGCCAGCGGAGTCCCCGGCTCCGTCGCCGGCCTGACCTACGCGCAGAAACATTACGGCAAACTCACCCTCGCGCAGGACATGGCCCCAGCCATTAAACTCGCCGCCGAAGGCTACTCTCTCTCCGAAGCCGAAGCGCGCGCCCTGCAAAGCAAAAACTTAACCCGCTTCCCCGTCTCAGCAAAAATCTTCCAGCGCAACGGCGACTTCTACAAAGAGGGCGACACCTTCAAACAACCCGAACTAGCTGCAACCCTCACCCGCATCTCCAAAGACCCCGAAGACTTCTACAAAGGCGCGATGGCCCACCAGATCGCCGACTTCGAAAAGGCCGGCGGCGGCCTCATCACCGCCGAAGACCTCGCCGCCTATCAGGTCAAAGAGCGCAAACCCATCCGCGGCAGATACCACGGCTTCAACCTCATCACCGCCCCGCCACCCTCCTCCGGCGGCATCGTCCTCATCGAGATTCTCAACATCCTCTCCACCTACGATCTCCCCAAAATCGGTCCAGACCGCAGCGCCGCCCAGGTCCACATCATCACCGAAGCCTTTCGTCGCGCCTACATGGACCGCGGCGACTACCTCGGCGACCCCGATTTCAACGCCCTGCCCCTGAAACAAATGGCAAATATGAAGTACGCCGCAGCATGGCGCAGCTCCATCGCCCCCACCAAACCCACCCCCAGCAAAGACCTCGTCCGCCCCGCCGGCTTCATGCCCCCGCCTCCCCAACAGACCTCCGCAAAAGAACCCACCCAAACCACCCACTACTCCATCGTCGACGCCGACGGCACCGCCGTCTCCACCACCACCACGCTCAACGGAGGCTTCGGCTCCGGAGTCACCGTCGAAGGCCTCGGCTTCCTGCTCAATAACGAGATGGACGACTTCACCTCCAAGGTCGGCGTCCCCAACGTCTACGGCCTCATCCAGAGCTCCGCCAACTCCATCGCCCCCGGCAAGCGCCCCCTCTCCGCCATGACCCCCACCATCCTCACCACTCCCAGCCATTGGTACAAACACGGCAACCTCGCCTACGTCATGGGAACGCCTGGCGGCTCGACAATCATCACCACCGTAGCCAACGACATCATCAGCACCATCGACAACGGCCTCAACATCCAGCAGGCCGCAGACGCCCCGCGCTTCCACCACCAGTACCTGCCCGACCGCATCGACCTGGAAAAGAAATTCCCCGTCCCACCCGCCGAAGCCCTCGCCGCCATGGGCTACACCATCAACCGCCTCGCCGTAGCCGACGAACACAACCCCGGCGTCTGGGGCGACAGCGAACTCATCGCCATCGACCCCAAAACCCACGAACTCCTCGGCGGCCACGACAACCGCAGAGCTTTCGGCAAAGCCGCGGGTTATTGAATATCTGCCATGCGATATTCCGTACTGCCTGACCATCTTCGCAAAGCATTGTCCGCCATCGAACCTAGCAAAGACGGAGACCTCATCTATTTCCCCTGCCGGGCAATTCTGCGAAATGGAGAGATTGTCGATACGGTCTACATCGTGGCAGAGAAACCATACATAATGCATTGGGGAATCTATCCGGAAGACGATCCAGGTAAGAGGTGGATTCGCATTGAAGATGTTGGCTGAAGCACGAGACAGCCCGGCTCGATTGCCCGCCCGTTTTGCGAATAAACTGTATCGGCATGGCGAATCGGGTCTGGGTTACACCATCTTCACCGTAGTCTTTGCCGATGGCGAAAAACAGGCATGTGTCACGGGCAATGCCTTGGATTTCATAAGATATCCGCATGGTAAGGGGCCTATTGACGTAGTCGCTGTCATTCCTCACGGGGAAGAAGAGACGACTGGCAAGTAAAAGCACCGCAATGGTATTGGTGTTTGTACTCGGAACAGGCGTAGTTACCGGAGTGATCCTTCGGCAGCGATTGCCTTCAACTGCGGGCCATAATTCGAGCCACAGGCATTTTTGCTAGTGTTCTTTCCGGCAATTGATCCCTAGTATGTTCTCCAGCGTCTGCAACACTGGAATCGGCCAAGCGGCCCCGCTCCCGCATGTTATTGGATTCAGGAAAGGGAAAAAATCCATGAAGATGAGACATCTGACACTCATGCCGTTGCTTGCCGCCGCACTGTTGCCGTCGCCAGCTCAGGCACAAGCCCCTGTCTTCGCAATCTCGCAGCCGCCACAAAGCACAGTCAAGTTCAGCGTCAAAGCATCGGTCGCAATAGAAGGTACCTTCGACAAGTGGGACGCCACCCTGACCTTTGCATCTCCCGATGTCACCACCGGTGTCCTGGATATCAAAATTCAGGCAGCCTCCGTAAATACCGGCAGCGGAATGAAGAACGACAAGCTGAAGGGTAAGGACTTCTTCGACTCCGAGCACGACCCGCTCATCACCTTCAAGTCAACGAAGATCACACAGACAGGTCCAAACACCTTTGAGGTACCCGGCACCTTTACCATTCGTGGCGTCTCGAAACCCGAGACCCTGACCCTTACAGTCTCCGGCGTGGGAACAGGCTCAGGCACGATCAAGGGCACAATGGCCTTCGACCGCAAAGAGTTCGGCATGAACAGCGGCATCCCCTTCATCAAGATCGCCGACCGCGTTGAGGTGGATATCAGCCTCGTTGGGAAGCGGACCAGCGGCCCACCGCTGACTATCAAACAATAGTCAGGGCCTGTCAGGAACTCCGAAATTGCGAACAGCGCCTCGGTGCCCCCTCACTGGCGAAACGCGGTAAACTACCGCCATAGCCCCGAGGCCGGAGCATGCTGCTCGAACTCGCCAAACTCGTCGCCTTACTCCTCTGCCTGCTCTCCCTCTACGCCGTCTTCCACGCCCTTTTCTTCACAATCGAAGACCCGCATCTCTTCCTCCAGCCCCACCAGGCCTTCCGCGACAAAATCATAGACTCACTCCTGCTCTTCGCGCTCTCGGCAGGAATCTGTCTCATCGGCGGCTTCATCTTTCGCGAAGCCGAGCCGCCGCCACACCCATCCCTCTCCGCCACCCTTCCGTTGCAACTCTTCTACTGGACAACCGGCACGATGGTCGTCATGTTCTTCCTCGCTCGGTTCCTGCAAGCCCACTACATCTTCACTCCATCCGTTCACTGGTAGAAGGCCTCAGACGCACGCCGCAAGCTGCGTCTGCATCGAATCAGCATGTTCCCCACCCACATCGGTACCGCCGGCTGGAGCATACCCAGGCAGTACCTCGACGAATTCCCCCAAATCGGAACTCACCTCGAACGCTACGCTCAGGTCCTCTCCTGTGTCGAGATCAACTCCTCCTTCTATCGCTCACACCGCATTGCAACCTGGGCGAAATGGGCGGAGTCAGTCCCCGGCAACTTCCGTTTCTCCGTCAAAGCACCAAAGACCATTACCCACGAAGCCACCCTCGCATGCTCCTCCAACCAGTTGAAGAACTTCTTCACAGAAGCGATGACCCTGGCTGACAAACTCGGCCCCACTCTCTTCCAGCTCCCGCCAAAATCTGCTTTCAACCGCAAGATCGCCGAAGTTTTTTTCACCCTTCTTCGCAACCAGTACTCAGGCCCCATCGCCTTCGAACCCCGCCATCCCACTTGGTTCACTCCCGAAACAGACCAGCTTCTGCAGCAATTCCAAATCGCCAGAGTCGCAGCCGACCCTGCGCCAGTCCCGGAAGCCGCCGCCTTTGGTGGTTGGGACAAACTCATCTACTACCGCCTACACGGTTCTCCGCGCATGTATTACTCCGGGTACACAAGACCATTCCTGCAATCACTCGCCACTACAATTGCACACCAGCGTCAGGTCGCCGAGGTGTGGTGCATCTTCGACAACACCGCCTCCGGCGCTGCACTTGGAGATTCCCGAACCCTCAAACATCTCCTCGCACTGGCTTAATCTAGCAATCCAGAAAGACCTACTTCCCACCCAGTGTCTTATCGATCGCCGCCTGCGCCAGCGGCCGCATAATCGCATACCCCTTCGCATTCGGATGCACCCCGTCGAAACTGAGGCCTTCCTTCATCCCACCGTCCTCCCCCGCCATCGCAGAGTAGTAATCAAGAAACGTCACCGAACGAGTTACACAATATCCCTGAAGCCAATTATTCAGCGTCCTGATCTTTGCCGCCGGCGCCAGCCCTTTCTTCCACGGATAGTCTGCCGCCGGAGTAATCGACGCGATGATCACCTTGATCTGATTCGCCTTCGCCAGATCGATCATCGACCGAAAGTTATCCTCCGTCATCTCCGGTGTCATCGGCCCTGTATTTCCTGCAACGTCATTCGTACCCGCCAGAATGACTACCGCAGCCGGATGCAGATTGATCACGTCCTGCCGAAACCGCACCACCATCTGTGGCGTCGTCTGTCCGCTGATCCCGCGATTCACATACGTCTTCCCGGGAAAGAACTCGCCCGTATCCGGACGTCGTCCCCACCCGTCCGTAATCGAATCCCCATAAAACACCACCCTTTGTTCCCCCTGACCCACCGGTCCCAGCTCTGAATTCGCGGCCTTGTACCTTCCCAGCTGCGGCCAGTCCGCCAGCTTCGCCTCCATCGTCGCAATCTGCTTCGCCGTATCCGCCGCAGCAGGCACAGTTGCGGCTGCAGGACTGCCAGGCGTGTTCGCAGCCGGTGCCGTCTGCGAATACCCCAACCCACTCATCAAGGCGACCCCACCCAACAGACCCACCATCAATAGATCCTTCATGATTAACTCTCTCCTTTAACGTTCCGATTCTAGCCGAACCGCGCATTTGACCCTCCGCTGCTGTACTTTAAGAACTGATGCAGCCCGCCGTGTCCACCCACGTCTTCCTCCAGCAGCGCCTCCACCCCGGCCTGCTCGACGCCCTGCACAGGGGTGGAGCCCAAACCATCGAAGTCGTCGCCGCCCGCCACCACTTCGACTACAGCGACCGCGCCGCCGTCCGCGACGTCGCCACATGGTTCCGCAACACAGGCGTCACCGCCACGCTCCACCAGCCCCTCTACTTCAGCGATCGGGGAAGCGGGCAATGGTCCCGCCACGTCGCCCCGAACATCAATCTCATCGATCCCGAAAAATCCCACCGCATCACCGCAATGGACGAGGTCAAGCGCGCCCTCGAGGCAGCCGAGCAGGTCCCCTTCACAGCCTGCGTCCTCCACCTCGGCCAAAAAGACGACCCCTGGAACACCCGCGCCCTCGAGAACTCCCTCACCGCTATCGAACACCTTAAAGCCTTCGCCCACCCCCTCGGCGTCCGCATCCTCATCGAAAATCTGCAAAACGAAATCACCACCCCCGAACACATCCTCGAAATCCTCAACGTCGGCCACTTCGACCGCGTCGGTGTCGCCCTCGACATAGGCCACGCCCACCTCTCGCATTCTGAAAACAACCTTGGCATCGACGAAGCCATCGCACTCCTCCGGCCTCGCATCGCGCAACTCCACCTCCACGACAACCACGGTCAACACGACAATCACCTCTGGCCCGGCAGCGGCACCATCGACTGGAACAACATCGCCAGGCAAGCCTCCACGCTTCCCGCGGAAACCACAGGCCTCCTCGAAATCGCCCACGACCTCGAAGAAACTCCCGAGTCCGTCACCACGAAAACCACCCAGGCCTTCGACTTCTTCAAGCGAAATACCGAACAACTGGCGTGACAGAGCTGAATCGTCGAAGGAGTTGATCGGCATGAGCCGTCGACTCGCGTATGATCGGAAAGCTCTCCCCTTCTACAATTGAATCTCCGGGCCTTCAATAATTTCAGGAGGTTAGTACGGTAATGAGCGAACCACGGATGGACCACATAATGCAGGTAGGACTCGGCTTCTGGTCCTCTAAAGTCCTGCTAAGCGCAGTCGAAATGGAGCTCTTCACCGAGCTCGCAAAACACCCCGAAACCTTGACCGAACTGAGCGCTCGCCTCCGCCTGCACCCCCGCTCCGCGCACGACTTCCTCGATGCCCTCGTCTCCCTCAACTTCCTCGAGCGCCGCGACGGCACCTACTACAACACGCCCTCAACCGATCTCTTCCTCGACAAGCGCAAGCCCTCCTACATCGGCGGCATGCTCGAGATGGCCAACAACCGCCTCTATCCCTTCTGGGGCAACCTCACCGTAGCTCTCCGAACCGGTGAGCCGCAGAACGAAGGCAGCCAGGGCGGTGTCGGCCTCTTCGACGCCCTCTACGCCGATCCCGAAAGGCTCCGCGGTTTCCTCAAAGCCATGACCGGCATCAGCCACGGTGCAAACATGGCTATCGCCAGAAAATTCCCCTGGGCCGACTACAAATCGGCCGTGGACGTCGGCACCGCACAAGGCGATCTCATCACCCAAGTTGCTCTCGCCAACCCGCACATCGCCGGCATCGGCTTCGACCTCCCCGAGGTCGGTCCCATCTTCGAGGACTACATCACCGAGAACGGTCTCTCCGGTCGTGTCCAGTTCCGTCCGGGCAGCTTCTTCGACTCACCCATCTCTCAAGCCGACGTCATCATGATGGGCCACATCCTCCACGACTGGAACCTCGAAGAAAAGAAGATGCTCATCCGCAAAGCCTACGAAGCCTTGCCCTCAGGAGGCGCCTTCATCGTCTACGAAGGCATCATCGACGACGATCGCTCCAAAAACTCCTTTGGCCTCCTCATGAGTCTCAACATGCTCATCGAAACCCCCGGCGGCTTCGACTACACCGGCGCCGACTGCGTGGGCTGGATGAAAGAAGCAGGATTCCACTCCACACGCGTAGAACATCTCGTCGGCCCCGACTCCATGGTCATCGGCATCAAATAATCCGCAACCTAACTCTGCATCTGTTTGGCAATACGCTCGATTGCGTGGTGCGAAGAAAGCACCGCGCCTTCCTGCCACCCAACAAGATGCGACAGGTAATCTCCAGCAAAGTAAGTGCGACCCTGCGGCTTATCGAGCTGCGCGTACGCGGCATCGCACTCGACATGTCGGTTGTTCGCATACGCCCCTAGCGAGTACGGAATCTTGGCCCAACTGACGTAGACAGGCTTGCTGAGTAAATGCGAACAACCCGGATGCAGCTTCTCCACGGCAGCGCGCGAGGCGTCGAGTTTTGCCTGCGTTGATGGCAACGCGCCGAAGGGCGTCAGCTTGTCCGTCAGATCTTCGCGCTCCAGATTAAAGCCCGCGATGACAACCCCGGTAGGCGAAAACATCCGATCCGTGGGATACCAGACGAGATCAACAGTGTCATTGAGGAACGAGATGCCACCATAGATATTCTTCTCCTTCTCCCAGAAGCGAGGCGACTCCCACGCAATCTTGAACTGCGCAGTCATAGGCATGCCCGTGAATGCCTTCTGGGTCTCTGCGGAGAAGTTGTTCTTCGTCTGGGCGAGCACAGCAATCGGCATGGTGCAGATGCAGAAATCAGCGATGAGCATCTGGGGTGTCCCGGACTTCGAGTACGCAACAGTAACAGTGCTGTCGCCCGTCGCAATCTCCTTGACCACGCAATCGTACTGAACGACGTCGCCGAGCGATTTGGCGAAGCCAAATGCAATGCGGTCCATACCGCCGACCGACTGAAACATCGTAGCCTGCCAGTCAATCTGTTCCTCGTAAAACTCTCCCTTCGAAAAGTCAGCCGCCAGAAGTTCAGTCAGCTTAAGAGGTTTATGCAGCACCGCTTGGGTAAGGCCAGCATCCCGTTGCGTAGTGAAGCCCGCACGCGTCGTGCCAGCGTAGTTGCCGCTCGCATTCAGGTCCCCGAAGCCGTGAAGGAAATCGGCAAGACGAGCACAGTCCTCCTTCGACAGCTCCTCGTCAAGCAAGTGTTTGTTGATCGCCTTGGTCAGCAGTTCTGCAAGATACCCTCGTGTGTCATGGACCACCTGGCGCTGCTCAACGGCCTTGCCTCCGTTAAGAACGTCGGCCTGCATCAAAGCAGAGCGAGACGTGTTGACCTCGACTTCGAGGGGAACGCCCAGCTCCTGGCAATACCCAAGCATATGAGTATGGATCGATGGAATTCGCGCCGGCCCGGCGTTGAAATAGCCGCCGTTATTCCAGTCGCAGTGTTGCACCGTGCCATCGGTAAACTCAACCTTGGTGCCGTCACGAACCGTCCAGTTACGGCCGCCAGGGCGATTGCGAGCTTCGAGTATTGTGCAGTCGAAGCCCGCTTTTCGGAGCTCATAAGCAGCCACAAGGCCCGCGATCCCTGCACCCAGAATGACAACCTTCTTTCCCTTGCCGAAATCAGCCGTAAGCTGTGGCAGCATAGAGATACCGGGAGCGGCCATCAACCCAAGAGTCCGCATCGTAGAAAACGCAGCCGAGTACCCGCCGATCTGTGCCATGCGCTGAATAAAGGCGCGCCGAGTGAAACTCATACAGAGTCCTCCTAGCAATTGAAATTTTGGGGGCCTATTTCAGTGTGGAATAACGGGGAGAGGATTTTGTCCTTGTTGTGTCACCGTTTTGTATTGAAATTTGTTGCCATACATATTCAATTTGTCTCCGAAATGTCTCGCAAAGAAGCTCTTCACTAAAACAAAAGTTGTCATCCTTCGTCGCAGACGGAGGATCTGCTTTACGCCTCTGCACTTGCCGACGTCTGTTCACGCTGGGTGCCCATACCAGGCGGGCCGCTTCGAGAAGACCTCGCACTAGTAGACTGTTAGTGACATGTCGAACGAAGCAAACACCCCACCCATCGCCACCATAGCCTCCCTCGCCTCCTTTGAAGGCCAGACCATCACCCTCCGCGGCTGGCTCTACAACCTCCGCGCTTCCGGCAAGCTTCTCTTCCCCATCTTCCGCGACGGCACCGGCACCATCCAGGGCATCGTCCCCAAAGCCGCCGTCACCGAAGCGGTCTTTGAGACCCTCAAAAATCTCACCCTCGAATCCAGCCTCACCGTCACCGGCAAAGTCCGTGCCGACTCCCGTGCCCCCAGCGGCTACGAGCTCGACGTAGAAAACATCGAAGTCCTCCAACGCGTCCCCGAAGACACCCCTTTCCCCATCACCCTCAAAGAGCACGGCGTCGACTTCCTCATGGAGCACCGCCACCTCTGGCTCCGCACCCCCCGCCAATCCGCCATCCTCCGCGTCCGCGCCACCATCATGCGCGCCGCAGCCGAGTACTTCGACACCAACGGCTTCATCCGCACCGACCCACCCATCCTCACCCCCAACGCTTGCGAAGGCACCTCCGAGCTCTTCGAGATGGACTACTTCGACGACGACAAGGCCTACCTCACCCAATCCGGCCAGCTCTACATCGAAGCCACCGCCCTCGCCCTCGGCAAGGTCTACAGCTTCGGCCCCACCTTCCGCGCCGAAAAATCCAAAACCCGTCGCCACCTCACCGAGTTCTGGATGGTCGAACCCGAAGTAGCCTTCCTCGAACTCGACGGCCTCCTCAACCTCGCCGAAGCCTTCATCACCCACATTGTCACCACGGTCCTAGCCCACCACCGCGCCGACCTCAAAGTCATCGGCAAAGACATCGCCAAACTAGAAGCCGTCATCGCCCCCGAGGCCGCGACCACATCAGAAAGTGAAATTGAAAAAGATGCGTCATCCCGACCGGAGCCGAAGGCGGAGTGGAGGGACCCCCGCATTTCGTCCGGAGCGCCACAGACCTCAGCGCCGGTAAACAAATTCCCCCGCCTCTCCTACGACGAAGCCCACGCCATGCTCGAAAAAGCCTTCGCCGAAGGCAAAATCGAAGCCCCCCACAAGTACGGCGACGACTTCGGCTCCCCCGACGAAACCTACATCTCCAGCCAATTCTCAAAGCCCGTCATGATCCACCGCTACCCCGCCGCCATCAAGGCCTTCTACATGCAGCCCGACCCGCTCGACCCCACGAAGGCCCTATGCGTCGACGTCCTAGCGCCCGAGGGCTACGGCGAAATCATCGGCGGCTCGCAGCGAGTCGACAGCTACGATCTCCTGAAGTCCCGCATCGAAGCCCACGGTCTACCTCTCGACGCCTTCCAGTGGTACCTCGACCTCCGCAAATACGGCAGCGTCCCCCACGCCGGCTTCGGCATGGGCATCGAGCGAGTCGTAGCCTGGATCTGCGGCCTCGACCACGTCCGCGAAACTATCCCCTTCGCCAGAACCCTGAATCGCATTTACCCATAGCTTTAATTCAACCTGATTCCAGTGAATATATGCAGAGCCTTCCGGCCCTTGATAGAGCTAGATCAGGCTAGGTCTCCTATGATCCGCTGAGCAGCGGCAGTCAACGCCGCAGCCTGCTGCGCCGGAATCTTCTTGCCGCTCTGTGCGCTTACCTCGTTGATGACGGCGCCCAGTTGTCCCCTTGCGCTCTCGGTATTCCCTCGATTCACCGAGGCCAGCGCAGCATTGAGCTTGGCCAGCAGACTGTTCTCCGTCCCCTTTTGCAAACCCAGCGATTGGACCTGCGCAATCAGGCTTTGGATCTGTTGCGCCACGGGAGTCGGCGGCGCCGCGACAACCGTGATCGTCACGCTCGCCGGAGTGCTATTTGCTGCCCCGTCGTTCACAACCAGGCTGAACACATACGTTCCCGCCACAGTTGGCGTGTAGCTCGGCGTCGCCGTATTGGCACCCGTGACGGTCACAGCAGGCCCGCTGGTCTGTGTCCACGAAAACGTGAGCGGAGAAGGACCGTTATCCGGGTCGGAGCTCCCGGTGCCATTCAGCGTCACTTGGGTTCCCACTGTAGCCGTCTGATTGGAGCCGGCGTTTGCAACCGGAGGTAGATTCGGCGGCGTCACCTGCGTGATGTTGGTGCACGCCGAGAACCCGGAGGTGTTGCCCCCCGAGTTGGTCGCCGTCGCCGTCACGACATCCCCCGTCGAGACGTCAGCCGGCACCGTCGCCGAGAAGGTCGCATTGCCAGAGCCGTCCGTCGTCGCTCCCGTCGAGCCTAGATACGTCTCGCCCTCGCCGAAGCCTGAAGGATCGCATTGGTGGTTCGCGAAGAAGTCGAGCGTAAACGCAGTGTTGACGGTGCCATGAACTGACCCACCAACCGTCAGGTAAGTGACGTTCAGCGTCGCCGAAGACACCGCCGGAGAGGGCTGCACATTATTGCCGCCATTCGTCAGGTCAATGCCCAATCCGCCGTTGTTAACGATTGAGTTGGCATGAATGCGGTTGCCCGTCGCGGCTGTGCCGTCAACCGCGACACCCTGGCCCGCGTTGTTCGCGATCACATTGTCCTGAATAAGGTTCCCCGGCATAAAGAAGATGTGGATGCCATCGCCCCCATTCGGCTCCGCTAACGCTCCAGTGGGATCGGTTCCAATCAGATTCTCCGAGATGACATTGCTCCCGCCGAATGGCGTTCCACTCTGCCGAATCACAATCCCATGCGAAGGGAAGTTATGGATCACCATCCCGATTACGCTGCTTTTCTCGCCCACAAAATCAAGCCCGACGATCGGATTTCCCGAGATGTCCGGCGACGAGGACGCGCTCCCATCCACATCCACCTGGCCCGCAGCCTGCGTCGTGCCGTCGACGATCACCGGGCGCAGCGCGCCCATGCTGCCAAAATTGAAGGTTGTGTTCGGGTCCATCTTGATGCTTGGAATGCCCGAGCCCGGAATCTTGAAGTGGATTGCGGAGACGGTAGATTGACTGCCGAGCAGGTCGGCCTCCGTCAGGGCCGCGCGCAGCGTGCAAATCTCAGTAAAGCCGATAGTGGCGTTGCCCGTATCACAGACGCCGTCTCCCGGCCTGCCATCCGCAAGATCGGCAGTAGAGTTCACCGTCAGCTCCCGGTCATAGGTATATCCGGCGAGGAAGATACTGCCCGGCGTCACAATCCTGTCATGCGGCGCTATGCTGAACGTCACCAGCACACGCCCCTGCGTCACGCCGATTCCCCCGACCAAAGACTGGTCCGGCGGGTTGAACGGCACCGGCCTCGGCTTGGCCACTGCGGCGGGAACAACGATCGTCCCGATCACCGTCGCGGGCAGGAAGACAGTGCCTTCCACCGTTATTTGGGAGTTGTCTATCTGCACACCCTTCGGATCGGTCGAGTACTTCCCATCCACGTGGACCCTTCCGTCAAACGGAGGCCCGATCGCCGCAAACACCCCGCTCCGCGCCTCGATCGTGGTGCTCACCTGCGCCCCTCCCGTGTTGGAGAGCGTAAGCCGGTCGAATCCCACCTTCATGTCCTTCGCCGTGATGGTCTGCCTGGCGAGGCCGCTGAAAATAACCTTGTTCCCGCCCCCGAGGCCGGGCTCCAACGCAAAATCAATCACATTGGGAGCAGGGTCCATATCACCAGGTCCGTTATCCATAATCGTGGTAGCGCCCGCCGTGCCTGGGGCGACGATGACCTGGAGCTGAGCGCCGGCCGGAGCCGGGCATAGGTATACAAACCCTGCTCCAAACACGATGGACATGGTGAAGGAAAGGCGTTTCATCGGACCCTCCTTACTTGCAATACAAGGTCCGGGGCCTGTTGTGGGACATTATTTTTACTCCTGCTGTTGCATCTGCGTCAAGAGCCCGCGCCTACCCAAAATGAAGGACAAAACGGCTCACGCGCATTCTTTTTGGCGGATGGCCCAGGCCCTGAACTAAACACAAATGCGGGTGCCCATCCTCGCGACAGTCTCATCGTCGCTAAGGTGGGCATTCATGCAATCCCGGTGCAGCATCCAACCTTGTCCCGCCTCTTCCAACCTGCGACAATCCACGCAAAGCGGAAAACCCATGTCGCCGATCCCAACCCAACAAGATTCTCCCAAAGAACTCGACACAAAGAACGCTGACCCGGCAAGTCTTCAAACATCCGTACTAGTAGTCGGTGCAGGACCAACAGGTCTACTCCTCGCCTCTGAACTTCAGCGACGCGGCGTCCCATGCCACGTGATCGATGCCCGTCCCGGCCCGAACCACTGGGACAGAGCAACGGTAGTTCATCCCCGCTCTCTACAAATCTTCGAGTCGCTTGGTCTCGTCGAGAAACTCCTCGACGTCGGCTGCAGACAGCGAGTCGTCAAGATCTACTCCGGGGGCAAAGAGCTCGGAATGATCGACCTTTCAACCTGCGGAAGCATCTACGGCTTCAATCTCGGTGTCTCTGAAGAAGTCACCGAATCCATCCTCACCGACTATCTCCACCAACAGGGAGGCAAAGTAAACCGTTCCTCTCGATTGGTCGGGCTACTGCAGCATGACGACAGAGTCCTTGCCGAAATCGAGCACGATGGCGGCCGTTATCCAATAGACGCCCGATGGATCGTAGGCTGCGACGGCATTCACAGCGCCACCCGCGAATCGAGCGGCATCGGCTTCGAGGGCCACGAACTCGGCAAGGAGTGGGCAGTCTTCGACGCGACAGTGCAAGGCTGGACCGACACGTACGAAGGCATCTTCGCCTACAACGACACGCTACCTATCATCCTTACAGCGCTTCCCGACAAACGCTGGCGTGTCTACCTGAGGCCGAGCTCCGACACCTCCGACCTCGTCGCCGATGCGACCTCGACACTCCACGCCTACACACCCACTGCATCTTTCGCCAACGTAGAAAACCCGACACGATTCCACTGCTACACCAGGATCGCCACCAAATACCGATCCGGCTCAGTCTTTCTGGCCGGCGACTCCGCGCACCTCTGCTCTCCAGCCGAAGGACATGGTATGAACTGCGGCATTCAGGACGCCTTCAATCTTGCCTGGAAACTTGCCCTCGTCCACCACGGCGTCGCCGACTCAACCCTCCTCGACAGCTACGAAGCGGAACGTCGCCCCATCGCCGTCATGTTCACCCAATCTGGCGACGAATTCGAACACGCCCAGATGATGACGGACCCAATCGAACGCGACGCCCGCGACCAGGCCATCAGAGCCATGCTCGCCAATCCAGACGACCTGCACCATCAGATCATGGCCGAAACCGAACTGAACCTCGAGTACTCTCAATCCCCTATCGTCACCGGCGACACCAACACCGCGCTAGCTCCCGGCTATCGGCTGCCCGACACAATCGCAATCCAACACTCGGACAAGCGGCGACTCCATCAGCTTGCCCACCGCGCAGGCCACACCCTCATGCTCCTCTCTGGCCCAACCGCCCACGTCCCAACTCTCAAGGGCCTCGACGCCGCCTTGCAGAAACTCGCCACCGATTCGCCCGTGTTCGAAGCAGCCGTCGCCCTGGGCATTCATCCCAACTTGCCCGTCCAGTTCGGACACCTTGAACCGGCCGCAGCCGACCTCCTCGGCGTTGAAGAAATCACCCTTCTCGCGCTGCGCCCCGACGGCTACGTCGGCCTGCGAGCCGACCGAGACCATCTCAACGCGCTCGAGCGCTACCGCACTCTGTTGCTATAGGCTTAGTCGGCACGGGCACCTGACGCACAAGGAGTGAAAATGGCCTCAGTTGTTATCTCTGGAACCAGACGGCTGCCCATATTTAAAATAGGCACCAACCTGGGCGCCCCATCTTCGCGACAGCTCATCGTCGCTAAGGTGGGCATTCGCGCCACGCGCGAACCGCATTTCACTATCGTCTAGTCGCAATTGTGAATCCCCACGTAACAATCCTCATCCTTACTCGAAGAGGCCGCCGCATGATTCGCCCCTGCACCCCCGAGGACTTCGATCAAATCCAAGCCATCATCAACGACGGCGCTCAAGCCTACAAAGGCATTATCCCCACAGACCGCTTCGCCGACCCCTACATGTCCCACAACCACCTCCAGCACGAGATCGACTCCGGCGTCATCTTCCACGGCTACAAAAATCCGCAAGACCCACAAGACCCCGCCACACTAGCCGGAGTCATGGGCATCCAGCACGTCCACGACGTCACTCTCATCCGCCACGCCTACATCCGCACCACGCATCAGAAGCAAGGCATCGGCACCCTCCTCCTCGCCCACCTTCGCGAACTCACCGACAAGCCCATCCTCATCGGCACCTGGGCAGCCGCCGACTGGGCCATCCGCTTCTACCAGCGCCACGGCTTCCGCACCGTCGGCCCCGAAGAAAAAACCAGCCTCCTCAAACACTACTGGGCCATCCCCGACCGCCAGGTTGAAACCTCCGTAGTCCTGGCAGACTCGAAGTGGCTCTCGAAAGATCGGAGAAACCTATGAACGAATTAACCCAGGCCCTGATCGCCGAAAGCTACGCCGCCCAACCCTCCCACATCCTCGAGGGCCTCACCGACGACCTCGTCCACCGAGAACTCCCCAACGTCCCGCACACCATCTACGCCGAGCTCTGGCACATCGCCTTCTGGCAGAGGATCACCCTCCACTGGATCGCCGGCATCGAGACTCCCTACCCTGCCAAGCCCTCCGACGGCTTCCCCCAAAAGCCCTCCACCGAATCCGTGCAAGAACCATGAGAACAACTCCGCCACCGCTTTCTCCACGGATGCGAACATGCCGCCGCTGCCGCAGAGGACATGACCCGTCTCGACCATTCCATCCGCTGCCCATCGCGGCCCGGGGCCCCCACCCGCATCATGTCCGTGGGCGACCAACTCATATCGCTCGCCGCCCACAACGCCTACCACCTCGGCCGCATCGTCCTGCTTCGCCAGCTGATGCAGGCGTGGCCTCCAGCCTCAGGCGGCTTCACCTGGTAGGGAAGCCGCCTCAGCGTTCCAGGGCACGCGTCCGTTGGCCAATACATTCTGAGAGAAAAGGCAATAAAGGGAGCGTCGGTCATTGGCATTGCGGTCGGCTGCTAAAGACCTCACCGGCTATCTGCAAAATCTTCCTATTTCGCACGAACTTTAATCCGTGTCTATCCGTAATTCGATACACGAGTCTAACTTCGTAGACTTCCGCACCTTCACCTCAAGAAACAATCCGTGCCCGATCAGGAGAGATCACACATGAAGAGAACGTTACTGTGGATGGTTGGGCTCACCGTGATCTTCGGAGCCTTCGCAGGCGCACTGCACGCGCAAAACAAAGACATCACCGGAAACTGGCAGGGCACCCTGCAAGCCGGAAAGGGCCTGCGAACCCTGATCAAAATTTCGAAAGACGACGGCAAGTTGAAGGCTGTTATGTACAGCATCGACCAGGGCGGCCAGCCCATTCCTCTCACGTCAATCTCAGTCGAAGGATCGACCGTCAACTTTGCGATCAGTCCGCTCGACGTCACCTACACCGGCACCCTCAACCCCGACGGCAACTCCATCTCCGGCAACGCGACCCAGAACGGCCACACCAACGTCCTCAATCTGGACCACGTCACCCCCGAAAACACCTGGCCCATCCCTGAGCCGCCCAAGTCGATGCCCGCCGATGCAATACCGAAGTTCGAGGTCATCACCGTCAAGCCAAGCAAGCCCGACCAGCCTGGCAAAGGCTTCACCGTCCGCGGCCGTCATGTCATGACGATCAACACCACTATGAACGACCTCGTCACCTTCGCCTACAGCCTCCACGCCAAGCAACTCATCAACGCACCGGCCTGGTTCGCCACCGATCATTTCGACCTCGACGGCGTTCCCGATGTCGATGGCCGCCCCAGCGCGCAACAAATGAGACTCCTGCTTCAATCGGCCCTGACCGACCGCTTCAAGCTCACCTTCCACCACGACAAGAAGGAACTCTCCGTCTACGCGCTTGAGATCGCCAAAGGAGGCCCGAAGCTCACCGAGACCATCTCTCAGCCAAGCGGTCCCAGAAACTTCCTCTTCCGTAATCTCGGCAACCTGACCGTGACCAACTCAACCATGCAGGACTTCTGCAATGGCATGCAGGGCGCAGTCATGGACAAGCCAGTCGTCGACCACACTGGCCTCACCGCGCGTTACGACTTCACCCTCAAGTGGACCCCCGACGAATCGCAATTCGAAGCAATGGGCGGCTACAAACCACCCACGACCGAAGATCCCAACGCTCCACCAGCACTCTCCACCGCAATGCAGGAGCAGCTTGGACTGAAGTTCGAAGCCACCAAAGCTCTCGCCGAGGTATTCGTTATCGACAAAGTCGAGAAGCCGACCGACAATTAGCGGCGACACCAACAAAAAGAAAGCCGCCTCCGAAGGGGCGGCTTTCTTGCATCACAACCACTACCTAAGACGGGTAAAACTTCCAGCGCGCCATACCTGCTGCACAGAGTAGCCCCGCCCCTAACAGGAACAAGGACGAAGGTTCCGGCGTGGCGTAAGAGCCGTAAGCTGTTCCATTCACCTCAAACGCACCTAAAGCACCGTTAGGGTCATCGTCCCACTGCCCTGTACGGCTGCCATCCGCGTTGTCATAAATCGTACCTCTAGCTCTCAGTGCAGGCTGCGACCCCGACAGGGAACTACCGCCGCTCTGTTGGGCAACAAGAAAATACGTAGTCCCCGCATCAAGTACCGAGCAGGGCGAACAAGTGAAATCCACTAACGACGGCGACAACGTCTTGATGCTTCCCACCTGACCAAGAGTGTCGAGGAGGATCTCAGGTACTCCGCCGTCCGTAAGGGTCACGGTCTCCGTCGGGATGAATGGAATGGCAATCAACTGATTGATGCCTTGAACGGTTCCAATGTCATAGCCGCGATTCAAGGTGTCGTACGTTTTCCCCGGCCCGAAGTTCGAATAGATTGAATCTCCGTGTGCAGCGAGTGTGGATGCAGCGAGAACGGCAAAGACGGCGAGGGGAGAAATGAAGCGCATGTCAGCTCCGATTTTCAAAATGGGACTGCGCGGCCCAGGAAAGATTTGGTTCACATTGATATTTCAGATACCACATGGCATTTATGAAATCAGCTTTCCCGATCGCGATCTAGCCCATTGCCGTAAACTGACAATCTTTTTGCTAACCCACCGACACACGTTGACAATCTCTTTACAACCAATCGTCACACCGCAGCAATCTTTTTACATACCGTGCGAATTCGATCAAGCTAGCCACAGTAATTCGCTCATGGGCAAGCGCGCGCTTTTCCACGTATCGTGGAAACCTATGTCCACCCGAGCCGCTTTTCTAGCAACAGCAGTTGTAGTCGGCGCCGTTCAAGCCCTCGCGCAGACCGCACCGAACACGCTTTCCACGCAAGAGGCAGCCGCTGGCTGGAAACTCCTCTGGGACGGAAAGACCACCAACGGCTGGCGAAGCACCCACGCCCCAACCTTCCCTGCCACAGGCTGGGAGGTCAAAGACGGCCTTCTCACCGTCACCGATCACGGCGGCGAAGAGGGAGGCGACGCCGGCGACATCATCACCACGCGCAAGTACACCAACTTCGAACTCACCGTCGACTTCCGCATTACGCCGGGCGCCAACAGCGGCATCAAATATTTCGTCGATCCCGATCTCAACAAGGGCCCCGGCTCCTCCATCGGCTTCGAATATCAAATCCTCGACGACGCCGTTCACCCCGACGCGAAGAAAGGCAAAGACGGCGACCGCACCCTCGCCTCGCTCTACGACCTGATCCCCGCCGCCAGAGACAAGCCCGCAAAGCCAGTCGGCGAATGGAACACCGCACGCATCGTCGTCCGCGGAGCACATGGCGAGCACTGGCTCAACGGCGTCAAAGTCGTCGAGTACGACCGCTTCACCCCACAGTTCCGACAGCTCGTCGCCGACAGCAAATATCATGTCTGGCCCAACTTCGGCGAACTCCACGACGGCTACATTCTGCTGCAGGACCACGGCTTCCCCGTCTCCTTCCGCAACATTAAGATTCGTGAGCTGCCACCGATTCAGACGAAGTGAATATCAATCCGTCGTGTGCCGTTCTTGCCTCAAGTTGAACTCACTGGAAGCGAGCCTGCCCAAAGGAAGGAAGAGACGCCTCGATCTCTGCGTAAACCCCTCACCCCGCCTTTTTCGCAGAGCCTCGCCCATTGGAGCGGCTGACACTCATTCTCTCCAATAGCTGCATCGACGCCCCCGCCTCGCAGCCTCGCACCTCCACCCGATTGCGTCCATTATGCTTGGCCTCGTACAGCGCGCGGTCTGCATTCCTCAACAATCTCTCGCGGCCTATCGCCGCATCCGGCACACACGTCGAAACTCCACAACTCACCGTCAACCGCAGTGTCTCGCCGTCGGCGACCATCTCGGGAACTGGAGGCGCGGTCGTCTCCACCAGCTTGCGAACCTGCTCCGCCACCGCGATCGCCCCCTCCACCTCTGTATTCGGCAGCAAAATCACAAACTCTTCTCCCCCAAATCGTGCAGCCAGCTCACTCTCGGTACCCAGCATCTGCGGTAGCAAGCGGGCGACATGCCGCAGCACTTCGTCCCCGTAGAGATGTCCGTACACATCGTTCACTACCTTGAAGTGGTCGATATCGATGACAATTGCACTCAGCGAGGCGTCCGTCCGCATCGCTTCTCCCCACAGCGTCTCAAAGTGCTCTTCAAACGCCCGGCGGTTCGGCAACTCCGTCAGTTGATCCACATTCGACAGCCGATGCAACTCCGCACTCTGCAACTGCCCATTGATATAAAGCAGATACCCGATCCGCTCCTGCCGCTCCAGGCTGTAAGCTGCCGTCAGCGTCATCGCCACCCCAAGCGCCATCATGCTCGTCCCGATGACCTTCTCCGACCAATCCAGCCCGCTCGCGTGGCCCGCAAACCAGATCCCCGCCGCCAGCATTAGCACCGTCGTCGCCGTCGAATACGCAAACCGCAGCCGCATCACCACATTCGCAAACAGCGCCGTTATCACCACGGACAACATGCCCATCATCGCCGTCGCAGCCGTCGATCCACCCTCAACGTAAAGGTTGATGCAGCAAATCAGAGTCATCCCAAGCGCGACGCTGCCCTCGCGCATCCATCGCCTGAGGTTCAGGCGCATCATGAAATTCACAACAAGCGCCAGCGGAGTCACCACCATCGTCCGCTTCAATGCAGTCCCAAGCATCACGTCTTTCACCAGAACGTAGTCCACCATCAGACATCCGTTAAAGAAAAGGATCGCGAGCAACCCCTCCAGCCAAAGCCGATGCGATCGCTCACGCGCCGTGTCCCGCTCGAATTCAGCTTCCAGCACCGGATCGAAGTCGAGCCATCGATAGCTGCTCCCGCGCAGCCTCTCAATATGCTCTTCAACGAGTTCGCGATTCATTACGTCACGCATAGAACTTCCACCCAGACTGAAATATCCTTCACCCTGCTGAAAAAGTTAGCATTTGGGTCATTATCTCCTGCTCTTGGCCTATGGACACATTAATCGCAATGCTGCGAATATTTGGCGAAATCGCGCAGGCCGACCCACCGCAGCGTGCACGCTTTTTCTATCAGACTCCGTCAGCCTTGAATCAAGGCCTCAGGAAAACTTCATTTTTCAGATGCGAGCCGATCCAATGTCGCCTGGTCGGCCTTCCCGGCAAAATATTTCATCAGCGCCTTATGAAACACGCGCTCCGTCGGGCCCTCCACCTCAGCAAACAGCGTCATGCTCGAATGGAACTTCAGATCATCCGGATACCCGAAAATCTCCGCGGCCGTCTTCCCCTCCACCTCCACCGCAACTCCCGTGCACTCTCGCAGCCTCGGCCCCAAAATAGAATGGTCCAGATAGGCGCGTGCCTCCTCCCGGCCAGAGATCGCATACCTCACCGCCATCCCGCTGCTTCCCAGTCCGCGAATCTGCGGAAACACAAACCACATCCAATGGCTCCGCTTCTGTCCCGCTCGCAGCTCCGCGCAAACTTGATCAATCACTCCCGCCTGCGCATCCACAAACCGCTGCAAATTAAATTGGTCGCTCATACGCGCCTCCCGGCAACACGCCATCGCTAGAAACTTAGATGCCCGCGAACTGCGCTGCACAACAGTGCTCCGTAGCATCGCCATTTCCACGACAACCATCCAATCTACCGGAGGTGATGCACATGAGGATACTGCTGGCGGGCGCATCTGGAGCCGTAGGCCAAACCGTCATCCCGCTTCTCGTCCAGCAGCAACACGAGGTCTTCGGTGTCCTCCGCAATTCCGCAAACAAAGACCGTGTCCAACGCCTGGGCGCAACTCCGGTCCTCTTCGACGCGCTCGATCCACTCGCCGTCAACAAACACATCGATCAAATCAAGCCGCAGATCGTCATCCATCAACTCACAGCCATCCCCCCACGCATAGACCTCCGCCACTTCGACCGCGACTTCGCGCTCACAAACCGTCTCCGCATCGAAGGCACCCGCAATCTCATCACCGCCGCAATCAACACAGGCGCAGAAAAATTTGTCGCGCAAAGCTTCGCCGGGTGGCCCTATGCCCGTACAGGAACTTCTCTCTCAAAACAGAGGAAGACGCACTCGACCCAACACCTCCACCCCGTATGAAGTCGATCCTCAATGCTCTGCGCACGCTCGAAGCAACCGTACTCGACGAACCCACCTCACCGGCACCGTCCTCCGTTAAGGGCCGCTCTACGGCCCACACATCTCCATCGCGTCAGACGGCACCATGATCGAGGACATTCGCAAAAGAAAAGTGCCAGTGGTCGGAAAGGGAACCGGCGTATGGTCCTTCCTGCACCTGCACGACGCCGCCACCGCCACACTCGCCGCCCTCACCAACGCAAAACCCGGCCTCTACAACATCGTCGACGACGACCCGGCCCCCGTGTCCGAGTGGCTTCCTTCCTCGCCCAATGCGTCGGGGCAAAGCCCCCCATTAGCGTCCCAAACTGGTTAGCCCGCGTCCTCATAGGCGAACACATCGTCACCCTGATGAACGAGATTCGCGGGGTCTCCAATGCAAAAGCAAAGCGGGATCTTGGCTGGACCCCGAAGTGGAGCACTTGGCGCCAGGGCTTTCGCGATGGTCTCACACCAAACGCTTGACCATCGCGCGTCGAGTGATTGCCGCACTCACCGACTGGAAAACACAAACTCATTCCCATCCGGATCCTTGAACTTCGCCATCGTCCCCCAAATCTCTCTCTTCGGCTCGGCCGCCAGTTCGACACCCTTCTTCTTCATCTGCTCCGCCGTAGCAAACACATCATCGGTCCAGAAAGTCATCGGCTGAAACCCACCGATACGGCTCTCATGCCCAGGCGCCGTAAACAGCGCCAGGTTCGTATCCGACCCCGGAATCATCAACTCAATCCAACGTTGCCCACCCGGCGCCATCTCCTGATCCGTCGCCACCTTGAACCCCAGCTTTTCCGTATAGAACTTCAACGACACATCCTGATTACTCACCGGAATACTTACAATCTTCACGCCACGAATCATTACTCGCCTCCATGTGCTTCAGCACAGAAAAGACAATATCGTCCACGCCGCTTTATCGCAATCTGGTAGTAGTTGCTATACCATCAATCGGTATAGCCATGTTCAAACTCGATCCCTACATCACCGAAGTCCTGATGCGCGATCTCGTTGGCCACGATCGCCGCCCCGCCAGCTTTCTGGTCTACATCTGGTTCACCGCCGAGCAGCAAAACTATGGCCAGCAGCGCCGCGGCTCCGTCACCATCAGCTATCAGGAGCTCGCCGAATCCATCGGCATCTCCAAGAGCTCCGCGCAGTCCGCCGTAGCCTGGCTCATTCGCCGCAAACTCCTCGCCGCCATCAAAGCCACCGTCACCAGCACGCCCGAATACAAAGCCCTCACACCGTGGAAAAGCCGCTCCCCTCGCACAAGCTAAGGCATCACCGCCGCCCGCACTGACATCAGATACCCCGCCCGATCTGCCGGATCGCCACCCTCTCCGCTCGCCACCTTCTTCAGCGGCAACCCTTCAAACCTCTCGTAAGAATAAGCTCCTGGTGCAGTCACGGTTACAAACTCCACCGCCTTCACACCCTTGGGAATATTCCCGCCAAACCATCGCGCGTCCTCTTGCTGTCCCCACGTCACCACCGACAACACTGCTCCAACCGGATAAGGCACCACTGCCTTCGTCCGCGCGTTCTGCACCGCGACATCATTGCCGAACATCGTAGACATCGTTGCATTCCGCTTATCGATCCACGACGTAATCACCCTCCCCTGAAGCGGGTTCGCGGGCAGATCTCCAACCAGCATCGCATCCTGATTAAGCTTCGTTGCAACGCGCGGATTCGTCTTATCCGAACACCCAACCACACCAACCGCCACCACAACGCCCAGCAAGAAAACGTTCGCCACTCTCACTGCTGGCCTCCAATCGGCATCGTGTAGACATAATCGTTCTTAGCCATCGGAGCATGGCAACTCGTGCACTCATTCTGAAACCCTGCATCCTTCCCATACGGCTTCAGCTCCGTGCCTCGCCACCGCCCAAATCCCCACCCCTCGGTCGACGCATACTTCGTCGCGTCCTTCACCATCAACTCCACCTGCACAAAAGCCCCCGTCTTCACAAAACCATTCACATCCGGCTGTGTTTGGGCCCACGTCACCTTGGCAAACGTAGTCCCATCGGGCCACGGATTGATGTGCCCCTCTGCAATCGCCTTCACAGCAACATCGTTCCCCAGAATCTCCCGCATCGTGTGATTGTCAAACCGATCCGTACTGCTGATCACCTTCCAGTTCTTGTAGTCCGGGATGTACGCCACTCCATTGAACTCCGGCTTCACATCCATCGCGACATTGCTTGTGTGAACCCACTTGTCGTACTCCGCATCAGCAGCACTCGAAGCACTGGCGGCTCTGATAGCGGCCTCAGCCGCCGCTGTCGCATCCAAATCTGCCGGCGCAATCAGATAATTTCTCAACACTGCCAGTTGTTCCGGCGTAACCGCCGCTCCCGGATGCACACGCAAATACGACGGCAGCGGCATCGCCCCCAACTGGATCATGTTCACTGCCTCAAACAGAAACGCCTTCTGCTGCGCCGCTGGAAGCTTGCCGATCTCAGAAAAATTCAGGTGCTTCCTTGCTTCCTTCACATCGCTCGTTACAAGCCAATAGGCCGGCACCACCTTGTCGAACCAGGGCAGTTGCGTCTCATTCGAGTGGCAGTTGTAACAGGAATTTCTTAAAATTTGTCGCACTTCGGGAGGCGCCTGCAGCTCGGCCGTCACCGGAGGATTCGTCAAAGTAGGTCGAACGAGCTGAAGACAAAGAAAGCCAACCGCAAAAATCACCGCCACCCAAACCAGCGTCCGGATCCGACTCGCTGCAACCACTATCATTCCGTTCCTTCCATCGCAGCGGCCTCAAGATCGCCAGTCGACGCGGTCACTCTCCGTGCATAGACGCAGGGGAAGGTTGAATGGATGCAGTTTTCTTCAGCTCGCCTACTTCACCCCTTTTGCCGGATCCCAAACCCCCTGCAACTTCCGCACATAAACCATCTGCCCAATGTGATACGCGTTGTGTGCCCCGACATGCGCAATCCTCGAAGCCCACAGTGCGACCTTCGCATCATCAGCAGCTTCGACTGCCTTCTCCCACTCCGTCATCACCGCGTCGAGCTGCGTCACTGTCGCACTCCAGCTCTTCTCGTCGAAATTGTTGAAGGTCTCATCGTTGTTGCCACTAAACTGCGGCGGCTTCTCTCCCTTGAACTTCATCAAGCTCTCGCGATCCCAGAACAGCAGATGATTCGCCAACTGCCCCACCGAATGGTTTCCACTCTTGTCCGTCCAGCTCGCCTGCGCCGGCGTCAGCCCAGCCACCGCCGTATTCGCCGGCACAAACCACTCCGCCTTGTTATGCGTCGACCGAAGCTGCTCAAGCAGCACGGCCTTAAGCGTCATCGGCTTCTGCTCCTGAGCACCAGCAAAACACGACACCAACACCACCAGGCCAACAAGCATTCGTCTCATCGGATCTCCTCTATTAAAAATTCAGATCAACAAGTCGCCGGTTGCGACCCAACGGCCAACTCAACGCAACAATTCTATGCCCGTAACGAGGAACGCGGCCCCTTGAAAGAAGGTAGCCGCGCTCTAACGAACACATACTCAGAATCGTTTACTTTTCGCTGCTTGGCGGTACCAGGCCCTTCAACCGCAGATACATCGCCAGCGTCGAATACTGTTCATTGTCGTGCGACACCGTTCCCCACATCAGCCCCGCGCGCGAGCGCTTCCCCGGTCCCACCGTAAACATCTCGGTAAAGTTCGCATCGGTCGTGGCCGCAAACGCCTTGTCGCACTCTGCGAAAGAAGCCTTCAGCCCAGCGATGATGGTGTCCTTGTCCGCCGTATCCGCAGGCGGCTTCACCATATCAGCCGGAGCTACGTGGTTAGCCGTGCCGCAGCTTCGCGTCTGCGCCTCAGTCACATGGTTCACAACCCGCGCAAACGTCCGCACCTCAGGCGTCGGTTTGTACTGATACTGGTCCGCCGGCATCTTCTCCGCTGCCTTCAAGATATTGTCCTTCTGCGCCGCATAGGCGCGCTGCACCTCAGCCGCCGGCCCGGTCGCCACTGGAGCGCCACTCGCTGGCGCCTGTCCAAACGCAACCCCCGACACCGCCAACATCATCGCTGCACTCATCAAAGCTGCACTCATCAAAGAATCTCGCCGCATTGCACTCTCCTCGAACGTCCCCACTAGCCTAACCGCCCCACGCTTCCACAACAAGCATTTCGTCCTTATTTTTTCGAATCTTCGGCCCAGTAGCTCGTTCTCGCCGACACCACCAGTTCCGGATGGTGCGCCAGCGAAACCTTAATCGTGTGCAGACCCGACTCAGTCGAGCTTGGATAGAAACTCAAAATATAGCTGTTCCGAATGTGGCTTCCCAGGAGACTCAAGTCCTGGTCCAGCTCTCCCCGATTGTCGAAGGTCATCGACTCGCCCCCTGAAAGTTGAGCGACCTCCGCAGACAGATTCTTCTGCATCGCGCCAAAAACCAGCCTCAAAGGCACGTCAAGCTTGAAGTACCCCTGAAAAGGCCTCGCTGGATCGTTGTAAGCCTTGATCGAACCATCGGAAGGAACGGCCGTAATCGGCGGGTTCACCTGCGGGTACTTCAACGCCAGCTTCGCCTCCGTCTTCTCCGCGGAAAAAGTAATGCTGTAAATCGCAGTATTTGTCTCGCCCAAATCCCGCACAATCTCCTTCATCGGAGTCTTGCTGCCGCCATCATGCTCCTGACTGATCAGCAAAATAGCCCGGCGATTACCGACAGGCTCCTTCTTCAACAGATCGAGAGCAAAGGAAATCCCATCGTAGATCGCCGCTCCGCTGTCGCCCTGGTCCGGCTTATTGATCGCATCGGTCCACTCCGCAACGTTAGTGGTAAACGGAGACGCGGCCTCTGGCCGGCTGTCAAAGTTCACGATCGAGACCCTGTTGGGCGCTCCGCCAAGCAAGGAAGCCAGCATCGTCTCGAGGTTCGTGTAACTCGCAAACTGGCCATGGGCCACTCCGCCCGTCTGCATCAACACCACCAACGACAGCGGCCGTTTCGTTCCTTCTTCCAGGGTGATCTTTTGCGGAACGCCATTGTCAGTCAACACAAAGTCCTCCGCGGTCAACGAAAACGCCGGCTCTTTGCCAACTGTCTGCACCAGCGTTGGAACAACCACGAGCGTAGTCGTCGTATGCAGTGTCGTCTGCGCCACCGCCGCGCCGGCAAGCGCCACAGCCACAATCCCGAATTGAAGAGCAGCTTTCATCCGGTTCTACAGTTAGACGGATCCTCCAACCTCGTGGCCGCGGGTAAACACCGCTTAAAAACTGCCTTGACCTGACCATCAACGATGCGGAAACTCACAACGGGCCCTCCATCTATCCACGATTGGGGAAATGAGGTTTTCTTGAAGTCATCTTCGCGGAATAGACTTACCACCCTTCTGCTTTGCACCTCACTCGTCCCGGCTTCAAAAATCGCTCAAGCCGAAACGCTCCAGGGCTGTGTCCCTCCACTCCAAATTCAATTCTTCTTCTCAATGAAGGCGATCGGTAGACCTACGACCTTATTGGAGACACTGCCGCCATTAAGGTCGGCGATCGCGCCAAACTTCCGGCAGAAAGAGAACTACGGTGCCTGCAAGGTTTCTCCAGCCACCCCCTGACGGGCGCTAAAACTATATCCATGTCTAGCGTGAGAACACCACGCCATGAGGCTGACCCGTCCCCTTCCAGCCATGCGGCCACTCCCGATTGGCGAAATCAAATCCGGGTTTGCCATTGGCGTCGTGAAACGCTGTATCCACGGTCAGCACTCCTGTGTTTTCATCGAGCTTCATTAAGTAAAGCCGCCCCGCCGAGCCCGTAACGACCAAACGATGCGTCTTGGCGTCCCATCCAGTCCAGTGCGGTTCGAACTCCGCATCCAGCGTGAGCCTCGAAACTTCAATCGGGTGGGCAGGCTTTGCGATATCCATCGCAATTAGGCCGCGGATGGCTGGAACGCTTTCGACAAAATAGTGCCCAACGATCGTCGGGACCCCGCACCAGTTGCCGGGAAAGGTGTGCACCAGCTGAGAAGATGGCTCTTGATCTGCCACACCTGTGATTCGCTCCATCCCACAACCTAGAGTCTGTACGAAGATTGAGCCGTCCGCGGCGCGGCGCGGTTCTTCCGGAGAAATGTGGGCTTACCCGTTCGCGCCAATGTCGAACTTGGCGGTCTTCAAAAGCTTCAGGTCAGAGAGACGCCATATCTGATAGGTGACCCCGCTGAATAAATCGTCGTCATGCATTGAGGAGTTGGTCGATACGAGGCGGTCTTCATCAGGGAGAACAACAAGGCCATAAGGCATCAACAGAGCATCGGGGAATGCAGGGTCCGCGTTACTGACAGAGCGAATTACCTTGCCGCTGTCATCAATCTCTACAAGGCCACCCGAGATGCCCATCTGACCAGCTACTTTACCGTGATGCGAGTGCTGGAAGGTCGCGAGGACGTGCCCATTGGGAAGGCGCACGAAAGAATGCGGATGCATGTATCCGTTCATTTCCGTAAATGACGTCACAGTCTTCGGGTGCAGGGGATCGTTAACATCGAAGATGAAGGTCCGGCCTATGTCATGGTCATTGGCGAAGAGCATTCCGCTGGCAGGCATTAAGTATTCTGTGTGGTGGATCCGCACGGTCTGTTGATCTGTCGCGAGGGTAGTCACCAGCTTGCCATAGGTAGCAGATGCAGGATCTGCATCGATGACCGCCAGAAAATCATTGCCCTTTTTATCAGCGTCGCCTGTCCATGCGAACAGATAGTGCCCTGTCAATGGCACGGTATTCTGTGCGAGTGTGGATAGGCATAGTGCACAAAACAACAGGGCCAAAACAGCAACTCTCTTTAACATGAAGTCCTCTTGTTCTTATTTCGCGCTCGACTACCTTCCATGACACCGAAGTTGACTCCCGCTAGCTTACCGGAACCTGGATCTCGCCGATCGTCAACTAAGGCACGTACCTTCCCGCTCGGCGTTATACCCGCAATCCGCCAATGGACTATTCTGTTAAAGACAATCCCACGACGCCAAAGCAAGCCTCGTAATAAGCCACGCAAGAAGGAAACAGCACCCAATGCCATTGAACTGCGGAATCGTTGGCCTCCCCAACGTCGGAAAATCCACCATCTTCAACGCCCTCACCTCGGCCAAGGCGCAAGCCGCCAACTACCCCTTCTGCACCATCGACCCCAACACCGGCGTCGTCACCGTGCCCGATGAGCGCCTCAGAAAGATCTCCGACCTCATCAAGCCCAAGTCCCTCGTCCCAACGACAATGGAGTTCATCGACATCGCCGGCCTCGTCGAAGGCGCGAGCAAGGGTGAAGGTCTCGGCAACCAGTTCCTCGGCCACATCCGCGCCACCGACGCCGTCTGCCACGTCGTCCGCTGCTTCGACGACCCCGAGGTCGTCCACGTAGCCGGCGGCGTCAACCCGCTCCACGATATCGACATCATCAACACCGAGCTCCTCCTCGCCGACCTCGACACCGTCGATAAACGCCACGCCAAAGTCGAGAAGCTCAACAAGCCCGCCAACGCCGACCACAAAATCAAAGCCGAGTTCGCCGCTCTCTCCAAGCTCAAGGAAGCCCTCGAAGCCGGCAAACCCGCCCGCACAGTTGATCTCACCGATGAAGAAAAACCCTACACCCGCGACCTCTTCCTCATCACCGCCAAGCCTCAGCTCTACGTCGCCAACGTCGACGAGTCCGGCCTCCTCACCGGCAACGCCTACACCGAAGCCGTAGAGAAGCGCGCAGCAGAAGAGAACAGCCAGGTCGTCCGTATCTGCGGCGCACTCGAATCCGAAATCGCGCAACTCGAACCCGCCGAGCGCACCGAATTCCTCGAATCGCTAGGACTGAAGGAACCCGGCCTCGACCGCCTCATTCACTCCGCCTACCGCCTGCTCGACCTCATCACCTACTTCACCGCAGGCGTACAGGAGGTCCGCGCATGGACCATCCGCCGCGGCACCAAAGCCCCCGGAGCCGCAGGCGTCATCCACTCCGACTTCGAAAAAGGCTTCATCAAGGCCGACTGCTACGCCTCCGCCGACCTCTTCAAATACGGCAGCGAACAAGCCGTCAAAGAAGCCGGCCTCCTCCGCTCGGAAGGCAAAGAGTACGTCGTCAAAGACGGCGACATCCTCTTCTTCAAGTTCAACGTCTGAGACTGTCTCAGGGTAGATGGTAGGCTTTTCCCATCCCGTCGAAAATCACCGACACCCATGAGGAGTTCAAATGTTCCAGGTGATCTTTGCAATCCTCGCAGTGGTAGCCGCATCCATCCATTTGGCGTTTTCATCTGATAGCCGAAGCACCAAATCGGCTATCGCCAAAACCTATCTGCTCTATCTGCTCTTTATCTACGTTGGTCTCATGGGACTCCTTACCGCATACGCCCATGTCTTCCGTCCGCTCGAAACTTCAGCATCCATCGGATGGGCCACAAGCCCCTACGAATACGAAGTCGGTATGGCCGATCTCACCGTAGGCGTTCTTGGCATCCTCTGTCTCTGGTTCCGCGGAAACTTCTGGCTCGCCACAGCCATCGCCAACGCCGTATGGCTCCTCGGCGATGCCATAGGCCACATTCGTCAGATCACCCTCAACAACAACCACGCCGCCAACAACTCCGGCATCTTCCTCATCACCGAAATCATCACTCCGTTGGTCATCTTGCTTCTGGCACTGTACGTCCGTGCCACAAGCGAAAGAGAACATCGCTAAGAGCGTTCCGGTAAACCTGGTTTTACCGAAACGGCGGCCACCAGGCTCGACTCCTTCAGCATCGTTCGAGTCTGGTAGTCACCAATATAAAGGGGAGCCTTTTTCATATCGGGCTCGCGCCGCCTACTCCTTACTCTTCAGCAAGCTTTCATTCTCCTCGATAAAAGCTTCGATCTCCGTCGCCATTCCGAGAATCCTGCGCCATTGCTCCTTGTACAGCGTCACAGGAAACCGCCCCACACCATACAGCGACACTCCGCCCTTCTCACTCACCTTCAGGCTGAGTCCCCGCACACCTTTGTTCTTCAGTTTGTCGTTCTCCGCACGCAACCGCTCAATCTCAGCCTTCAAATCTTCATCCGACATAGGTAACTCTCTCCTTCTATGTCAGACTACGACAAAGCTGGCGAATCCGCGCGGACTGGAGCGACCGGCGCGTTACTACGCAGCTCTCCCGCTGCTGACCGCATCCGTGATCATTCGTAGTTTCTACTTCGGCATCGAGATAGGGCCACGACTGGCGCCGCCGCTGGTGACTGCTCCAGCGTTGCTACCAGAGTTGCCCGAAGTGGTCGGAGCCGCAGCGCCCGCAGGCTGACCGCCGCCACCACCACCACCGTGATACGACGGAGACCCTTGCCCCCCGCCTCGCGATCCATCGTAGCCTCCCTGCCCGCCACCTCTGGACCCGTCATGCCCGCCCTGCCGTGCACCGGAAGCAGCAGCGTCGGTATTCCCACGTGGCCCCATCTGGCCATCTCCGCCGTATCCGGGCCGCAGAGTCGCCGGTCCACGGGTCGCACTGTGGGCATTATTGCCATCCATCCCACCGGGCGTAGCCGCATACACCGGCATGCTCGCCGATCCATGCCGCCCCACGTCGTTGTTTACGTGGTGCAGATTCCCCAGCGATCCTCGTGGCACACCCAGCCCAGCCGAGTCCTTCTGGAACACGAAGTTCCCATCCCTGTCTGGTCTCGACATCACAATCGGCTTGTCGTTCGCCATCACAAGTGAAGCTCTCGTCGCTCCCGCCGTTGGCGCCTGCGGCATGGCCGGCCGAGTCGGCGAATGCATCGTGCTCCTGTCGATCCCGTTCACAGGCATACCACCCGCACCCGTGGGCATGTTTCCAGTCATCATGGTTCCGTTGTTCACATTGTTCAAGCCGTTGAATCCGCCGCCCGGTTGCCAGCCCCATCCGTACCCTGGGAAGAACGACCAGTTACCCGAGTGATACGGCAGCCATCCCCATGGATAAGGCGACACCCACGAGTAGCCCGCTCCCGGATACATCGCCCACACTCCATTGGCATAAGGACTCCATCCCGATCCAACAAAATAAGGCTGCCAGAACGCCGAACCACCAACATTAATAAAGCTCCCGTAATAATTCAGGTCGCTCAGACCAAACGAATTCCCGCCACCCGCAAAAGTATTCGCAGCCGAGTAGCGCTGGTGATATTCGTTCGACTCTTTATCCCACGCATCGTACGGCTCCCCCGCGACCTTCTTCGCAACGATCACCTGGTCCCCGTCCAGTGTCAGCGACTGCTTCTTCGCCACCACCGTCGTCTCTGCGCCCTTCTGCACCTCAGCAGTTCCGTTGAAGACCGACAGCACAGTCTTCCCGTCCGCGACCTGCAATCGCAGATGCGTCGAAGGCGACACATTAATCTTCGTCTCACCAGCCACCAGCAGAATCTCGTTGCCCTTCGTGTTCTCCGTGGTCACATACACCGTCCCCTTCACCACGTTCATCGTCGAGGCCTTCGCTCCCGAGCT
Source organism: Acidobacteriaceae bacterium KBS 89 (assembly GCA_000381605.1). Taxonomy (GTDB): domain Bacteria; phylum Acidobacteriota; class Terriglobia; order Terriglobales; family Acidobacteriaceae; genus Edaphobacter. Next base: position 467,123 of record KB906758.1, on the reverse strand, counting down.
CCGCAGCGCCAGCAGCGGAAAATCCACTTGCGAATTCGGCGCCAGACGCAGCGTGCTGTTGTCCTCGAACTCCACCTCGGCATAACCCTCTGCCGTCTGCAATCTCTCGCCTTCGACGATCGGCATATTCTGCATCGTCTGCTCGAAGCCCAGGCCCGTCTTGCGGTCCAGCGCAAGCATGCCCTTCGCATCGCTCAGTCGCACGATCCTGACATGCGAATCTCCCGGCTTTGCACCGTTGTCCGGCGCCGCTGCAGTCGTCGGCTGGGTGGTCGCCACAGTGGCGTCTGCCGAACTCGTATCTGCTATTGGATTACTCTGCGCACGCGCCACAACACCGACCATTGACAGCGCCAGCACAACGAACATTCCATGTCCGATTCGGATCTTCATATCGCGCCTCCACACCTGCACGATTCGCGAGCTCTCGTGTGCCGCTCAGTATACGTCCGACTATCGAACAATGGCTCCCTCAAACCGTTGATTTACCTCGCAAATCAGCTCCCCCAAAGCCGATCCGCTTCAACCTGACACGGAACCCACCCCGTAGCCAAAATCTAAATCAATCAAAACAATAGCGTTGCACCGTAAAAGCGATCCCCAAAGCACCCACCGCGAACGGCGGCATCTTCATCTACAGAGCCCTTCCACTCCATCAGCCAGTGACTAAAATTTGACAAAAAGAACAGGCCCACCCGAAGGCAGGCCCGCTCATAAACAGCAATGTCCCCTTTAGCCGCAAAGCTGAGCGACATTCAGGTTGTCGTTGCCATCCCCTTTCCATGCGATATAGACCCGTCCATTATGCGTACACAGCACCGGAGCCTGCGGACTCGTCTCGAACGAAGTGTATTTATTGCCGAAGCTAGCTCCATTGTTCCCCGAGCTCTCGACGTTCAACAAATCGTTCCCATCGCCCTTCCATCCGAGATACAGCTTGCCGTTCGCCGATGTCAGCGTCGGAGTCACCGGACTCGTATCCGCCAACACAACCTTGTTCGTAAACCCGGTGATCGAATTCCCCGCAATATTCACCTTCGCCACATTCAGGTTGTCGTTCCCATCGCCCTTCCACGTAATGTACAAAGCGCCGTTATGCACAACCAGCCCCGGCGCCTGCGGACTCGTCTCGCCGGACACAAATTTATTTCCGAACGTAGCTCCGTTGTTCGCCGAGTACATCACATTCAGGTTGTCGTTCCCATCACCCTTCCACGCAATGTAGAGACGGCCGTTCAGCGAAGCCAGCGCCGGGCTCACCGGACTAGTATCGCCAAGCACTGTCTTGCTCGAGAAGCCCGTCACCGCATTGCCCGCCAGGTTCACATGAGCGACATTCAGATTGTCGTTCCCATCGCCCTTCCAGCCGATGACAAGACCGCCATTGTGAACACATAGTGCTGGCGCCTGCGGACTCGTCTCCCCAGACACGAACTTCCCGCCAAACGTCATCCCGTTATCCGGCGAACACATCACGTTCAGATGATCGTTTCCGTCGCCCTTCCACGCGATATACAGCTTCCCATTTAGCGAAGCCAGCGCCGGACTCTTCGGGCTCGTATCGCCAAGCGTGACCTTTCCCGTAAACACCGAAGCCGTCGAGTTGTTATAGAAGAGATCCACCTCGCCACCCGGCGAAGCATTGCTCACAACAACCGCGTGCTGCCCGCAATCCGTCACCGAGTTCGTCGCAGCCCACGCCGGAGTCACAACCTTCCCGCCCGCTTCGATCTCGATACTCTTCATCGCCGTGCTGCAAGTCTGCGGATAGTCCGAGCACTTCTGCAGGCCATAACACTCCAGCGTCTCGATGCACCAGTAAAGCTGTTGCACATTCTGAATCGGCAGACTCGTGTTCGCGATACCAGTGAACTGGCAGTTGTAGCTGAACCCAGCCGCAGACTGTCCCGTCTCCGTCATCACACCCACAAGCACCTGCCCCGGATTCACCCGCACCAGGGAGCTATAGAACGACTTGCCTCCCTGTCCATCCGCATACCAGCTCGCAACCGCCCAGTAGTTGCCTCCTCCCGCTGCAGAAGGCCCCCATTGCAGCACCGGCTGATAGATCATCGTCGAGTTCTGAATTCCGTTGAACAGAAAAATCGTCTGTCCCGACTGCGTCGCAGGCACTGGCGGGACTACCCACGTCGTCGTAAACCGCGACACCGGCGCAGCGTTCTCCGTCCACGAGGCATACACGATCCAGCCCGAACCAAGCGCCGGCACCACCGACGGATGAAGCCCGACATTCTCCGGCATCAGCGGCTTGCCCTTAGGCTTCAGCACCAGCTCGCCCAGATCGGCCAGGACCTTACCCTTAGGGTCCATCACCCTGAACTGGTTCTTCGCACTGTCGACGACCGCTCCCGACTCGACATGATGAACCTGCGAGCTGGAGCGATACCCGCCCGGCGTAAGCACCAGATCGGTAGCCGTCGCCGGCGATCCATCAGTCTTCATATTCTGTTTCGCCGTAACCACTTCGAACTCACCGGCAGCGTTCTCGCGAACAGCCTGTCCCGGTTTAACGGCAACGGTATTTTCCTTCAGACGCGGACCACCGGGCGTAACCACCGTCTTCTGGTCCTTCTTTTCCGCAGGGGTTTTCTCTGTAATTGTGTGAGTCGGCATAAGACACCTTCCTTAAAAAAGTGTGAGCGGCATCTTGATCAAAATGGGATCTCGGAACATGGCAGGAACTCAATGGGATGCCACGAACTGCTGGGGCAGCGGTGTCTCAGCGCGTAGCTGAAAACTTGTCCGCCGATCCGCGAAGCGGAATCAATCAAATTTGTTTTGTTGGCCCGGGGAGTCTCATCCCTGGCAGGATGAGTGCAAAACAATATACGCCACAAAACTCTCTCCTGAAAACCCATCACCCACCCGCAACACCAACCGCCGCCTAAACCATCTCAAATCCGCATCTTTGCTGAATCCACAAAATGGGGCAAGCCTTGACGCGGCGAAAAGTCTGTATTTCTTACGAGCACAACTGGCAGCCGACACTCTCGCTTTCGCTTCCAACCTTCGACCTGGGCCGACTCGCTTTTGCCTCTAGGTAGGCCAAAGCTTCAGCCTTGGCACTCTCACGATTCAGCAACGACGGGGCTTCAGCCCCTGGGGTATGCCTTCTTGTCACACCGCGAAGAAGCGTCCCTCGGTTTGTGATTCAGTTCAGATCAGAGCCATTTTAGGAATGTCTGCGAGCTTACGGACCGGATACGAAGTTTCTCCTTGTCTGTTGACAGGACGAGGAGTACTTTCGATACGACTTCAAACTTGTTGAGAATAGGTCGTCGAATACATGCATTATCTTGCATTCTCCTTTCTGCTAGCTCTTTCTGGGTTTGGCAATTTCGCTTCAGCGCAACAGCCTCCTGCGTCGCCGGCACAAGCGACCGTTAACGATCAAGACAAACCCCGAATATTTGTTACCGATAGCAATTCCTGGTCAACGCAGGGAGCAGCGGGTGGGTCCAATGGGACCTTTGCTGCTAGCTCTTCGGGTGGAGCGCGGCCGCAGACAGCCGAGATCATCAAAACTTTTGGCCAACGCTGCCCACAGGTAATCGCGAACAATCGTCTCGATGCCGCCAACTATGTCGTCGAGTTGGACCACGAGGGCGGCAAGGGACTTTTGATGCACAAGGACAAGATCGCCGTCTTCATCCAGAAGACGGGCGACTCTATTTTTAGTGAGTCAACTTTATCGGTCGGTGGTTCCGTGAAGGATGCCTGCGCAGCGGTGCTGACACACTGGAGTGCGCACGCAAGCGAGTTAAAAACTACCCCTACTGGTTACGGCCAAAGGGGATTCGGTGAAAAGGGATACGGCGGTAGCCCAGCAACCCCAGCACCCGCAGTCGCTCCGCAATCTTCGATAACTGTGGATGCGAGTGTCCCGAACTGCGATATCGAGGTCGATGGAAACTTCATGGGGAACACACCTTCAACGCTGAATCTCGCACCCGGAAGGCATGAAATTGTGGTGAAGAAAACCGGATATCAGAATTGGTCCCGAAGCATGATGGTGGGCACTGGAGCCGTGAGACTGAGTGCGGACATGGTGACCAAGTAGGCGGGCTTGCCTGAGGCGGGTCCTGATTTAACCAAAGCCACAAAACCGGGTGCCCCATCTTAGCGACGCTTTCATTGTCGCTAAGGTGGGCCATTTTCGCGGCAGCGAAAATCCCGAAACTCTGAAGATTATGACCTTGGCGCACAGTGGTGCCCAGTGAGAGGATTTTGGGAATGGCGAGAAATAAAGGCAGGTTCCTGTTTCAGACAACCATTATTCGTACCGTACACGAGCCGGACGAATCCCCTACTAAACCTGAAGTCCCGCCTATCCATAAATACGCAGAGCAAGATCCGGGAGCAAAGTTATCCACCTTTTGGAATAGCACTCCGCTATGGAGTGGTATAACCATGCTGCTCGGTGCAATCTTTTCTCATTTTTCTTTATTGCTCGTGTACTTCATAGCATGGGCTTTGGCCATCGCAGAATTTATAAGGGTGGATTTTTTTAAGGCCACACTGTGGAAGGTGTTGAGCGCTTTAGCTTTTGCCTGTGCTACTGCCGCAGTTTTATTCCTGATATGGAAAAACACGCCTAAACAGCCAACACCGCCTACTCTCGATCAAGAGGCCAACAAGGTATACGAAACTTTCATTAAAAAGATGCCGTGGCTTGCCGAAAAACCTCGCGAGGCGCTATATGTGCCTGTTCCACTTATTCCTCACTTAACAGTCAAGCCCGAGGGAATCATTGTGGCCCAAGGGTTGGGAGATCAGGATGGAGCAACTATAGTTGCCGCCATGGACATCGCAAACACCGGATCAGCCCCAGGAACAGTGGCTAACCTTGAAATATCTCTGAAAGTTGACGGGAAGACTTATAAGCCCACGCCGATTGTCCCTCCGAATAGAGACCAAAAAATAGAGCTGTTTCATGATGAAATCCGAAAAGGAACCTACGTTCTGCCTGGTCATCGGTATTGGTCTTATGCTGTCGGAGAGATACCGATACAACCGAATAGTTCAACGCCGGTATGGACTTTTGAAGAATTTAGAGGAATAACTCGTGAAGAGCTTACTCAAAAGCATTCGGTTGTGACGGTTCGATGTGTGGATGTGCTGGGCAAGGTTGCAATATTTAGCCAAACGCTCAAGCCAGAGGATATGGAGCCAGCATCATCCGGGATGTTTGGGTCGCTAAACTAAGCGGCAACAATTGAGTATTTTGTATCCAGTACCCGAGCTTCAATCTGCTTCATCATTGTGTCGCGGAAGAAAATCGGGTGCCATCCTCGCGACGATCTCCTAGTCACGAAGGTAGGCCATTTTCGCGGTGGCGAAAATCCCGATGCTCTAAACGAGTCCATGTCGCTAGGACCAATCTGAATCTGGTTCAATCCGTGGAGTCTTCCACTCATAAAGCGATTAGGCGCAGAAACTCGAACCACATTCCCAAAACGGGAATCCCTCAAAAATAAATCCAGAGAAAGTGGCGTGTTTTGAGACCCCGAAAAGCACCCCACAATCCACCACGATTCACCACGCAATCCACCACAAATTCACCACGATTTACCATCAAAAAACACACCAAAACCTCAAAACCCCCTGTAAAAACCACCTCGATACCCCTCCCAACTTTTTTCCGCGTTCAAACCAAAAACTAGGAGAAACTTGTACCTATCCATGACGAAAAAACAAACAAAGAAGAAGTTACGCGTAGGCATCCTCTTCGGAGGCCGCTCCGGAGAACACGAAGTCTCCCTCCTCTCCGCCGCCTCGATCCTAAACGCCATAGACAAAACAACTTACGACGTCGTCCCCATCGGCATCACCAAACAGGGCCAGTGGATCACCTCCACTGAAGCCCGGAACCTCCTCGCCGGCGACACAAAACCCGTGCCAGTCCTGCTCAAAACACCGAAAACAAAATCCATCCAGCTAAGCGCCAGCGCCGACCTCGCCCAACAAGGCAACTCGCTAGCCCAATCCCTCGACGTCATCTTCCCCGTCCTCCACGGCACCTTCGGCGAAGACGGCACCATCCAGGGCCTCCTGGAACTCGCTGATATTGCATACGTTGGCTCCGGCGTCCTAGGCTCCGCCACCGGCATGGACAAGTCCGCAATGAAGCAGCTCTTCGCCGCCGCAGACCTGCCTCAAACCCCACACGTCAACCTCCTCCGCAGCGAATGGAAGTCCGACGCCAAACGCTGCACGAAGCTCATCGAAAAAAATCTCAACTACCCCGTCTTCGTAAAACCCGCGAATTTAGGCTCTTCCGTAGGCATCAGCAAGGTCCACGACCGCAGCGAACTAGCCCCCGCCATGGACCTAGCCGCCAGCTACGACCGCAAGCTCATCATCGAACAAGGTGTCGGCGGCCCCGGAGCAAAACCCCGCGAACTCGAAGTAGCCGTCCTCGGCAACGACTCTCCTGAGGCCTCCGTAGTGGGAGAAATCGTGCCCGGCGCCGAGTTCTACGACTACAACGCCAAATACCACTCCGACACCAGCGTCCCCATCATCCCGGCAAAACTCTCGAAATCCGAGTCCAAACAGATCCGCAAGATGGCCATCGCCGCCTTCCGCGCCTGCGACTGCGCCGGCCTCGCCCGAGTCGACTTCCTCATGGAACCGGCTGTCAAATCAAAGAAGAACAAAAAGCCCAAACCTGCCCGCATATACCTCAACGAAATCAACACCATGCCCGGCTTTACCAGCATCAGCATGTACCCAAAGCTATGGGAAGCCACCGGCGTACCCTACAAGCAACTGATCGATCGCCTCATCACCCTCGCCACCGAACGCCATCAGGAAAAGCAACAGACCACCTTCACCCGCGTCTAAACAACAGCCCTGCTATCCTGCTCCAACAAAACCGGATTCGCGCATCTAGGAGTGAACAAGCATCGACACGATCGGCAAACCAGTCGCGACACCCAGCCGCAGCCCACGGCACGCGGCCGTGTCGATCGCACTGCATCTCCTCCTGCTCGGCTTCCTAATCCACCAGCGTGCATCCTGGATAGCTCCCATCCGCCTGCCCGGCAGCGAACGCGGCAGCAATCTCATGGTCACCTACCTGCCCGGTCGAGCACCGATCCAGGCCGCCACCCCCACTCCAAAAGCCTTACCGCAACAAGCTCAAGCCGACACCCCGCTTCCGATACGACCTACGCCCAAGCCGAAAACCGACACAGCTTCGCCCAACACGAACTCTCCAGCCTCCCCGAATCCCGACTCCACCGCAGGTGCGGACTCTCTAGGCTCCGGTAACATCGACATCGCCCGCGCCAGCTACTTTCCTACGCCCAGGCCCGACCTGTCCGTGCTCCCCCGTGGCACAAAAGGCGACGTCATCCTTGACGTCGTCATCGACACCGCAGGCAAAATCGCCGACATCAAAATAACCAGCGGCCTTGGCCACGGAATCGACGAGACGGTGATCGCGACTGTCCAACGATGGACCTTTCACCCGGCAACCAGAGACGGCCAACCCGTAGCCAGCGAACAGGAACTTCACTTCCACTACGAAAAAGCCTGACTCCGACGACCCTACAAAACCCTGTCGTGCTTGTACCCCTCCGCCGTCAGCGCAGTCAACAACTCCTCCACCTGTTCCCGTCCGCGCGTCTCCATCGTAATGTCAATCGTAGTATCGCCGAGGTTCACACCGTAGTACGCCCTGTTATAGAGCGTATCCACTATGTTCGCGCGGTACTTTGCGATCAGCAGCGTTAACTCCGCCAAGGCTCCAGGCTTATCCAGCAGATGAATCCTCAGCCGGATCATTCTGCCGTCCTGCACCAGACCGCGCTCGATAATCCTGCTCAACAATGTCACATCAATATTTCCGCCACCCACCATCACCGCGGTATGCGCGCTGTTCAGCGAGGTCTTCTTTTGTAGCAGCGCCGCCAGAGCTGCAGCACCCGCACCCTCGGCCAGCGTCTTCTCGCGCTCCAGCAATACCAGGATCGCCGAAGCGATCTCGTCCTCATCCACGGTCACGATCTCGTCGACATATCTCTCGACTACCGGCAGCGTCACATCACCTGCACGCCGCACCGCAATGCCATCGGCAATCGTAGTCGCAGGATCCACCGTCACCGGATGCCCCGCCAGCCTCGCTGCCAGCATCGACGGCAGCCTCGAGGTCTGCACTCCGATCACCCGGACGTCAGGTCGCGACTCCTTGATTGCACAGGCAATTCCACCAATCAGCCCACCACCACCAATCGGCACCACCACTGCTTCCAGCCGGGGGACCTGTTCCAGCAGCTCCAACCCAATCGTGCCTTGTCCAGCCATCACAATCGCATCGTCGAACGGATGAATGAACGTCATCCCCTCCGCTGCACAAAGCCTCGTCGCCTCTTCGCAAGCTTCGTCATAGTTTGCCCCGTGCAGCACCACCTCCGCGCCAAATCCGCGCGTCGCAGTGACCTTCACCAGCGGCGTCGCCAGCGGCATCACGATCAGCGCTCGAATCCCCCGCTTGGTCGCGTGATACGCCACTCCCTGCGCATGATTGCCTGCACTTGCTGCCACCACCCCGCGAGCCGCCTGTTCAGGGGTTAGCATCGCAATCCGATTCAACGCCCCCCGCTCTTTGAACGAGCCCGTCATCTGCAGGTTCTCGAGCTTCAGATAAACCTGCTGACCCGTCAGCGCAGACAACATCTGCGAGTGCGGACAAGGCGAATAATAAATCGCTCCACGCACCCGCTCCCGCGCAGCAACCACGTCGGCAAGACTGATACTAGGTCGGCTTATCAAATCACTCACAGTCAATTGGTCTTCCTTTAGATCTGCTGCGGGTCATTTCAGCTTAGAGCATCAACCTCTCATCGCCTTTGTCGAAACCTATTTGCCAGCGCAAACTCATCGCGCAACTCCGGCGTCCGAAGATTCTCCCGAACGTGCTGCAATCGCTGCTCCAACGCCAACAACGTGTCCGCAACCGGCCCGGTGTTGGTCAGCGCGACGTCACGCCACATGCTGTACGGGCTGGCTCCCAGCCGCGTCGTCTCCTTCAGCGCACGTCCACCAATTGCAGCAATCTCCGGAGCGTCCCCAAACCTCTCCTCAAGCAGCGCCGCCAGCGCCGTCGATAACATCTGCGGCAGGTGACTCACCCACGCACATAGTTCATCGTGCCTTGCCGCTTCCATATCCAGCGTCCGCGATCCAAAGCACCCCACCCATCCTCGCCACTCCTTCTCCATCACCGTCATCTCAGGCTTAGTCGGCGTAAACAGCCACATCGCCCCATCGAACAGCCCAGCCTCCGCCAGCAACGCGCCGCCCGATTCTTTTCCGGCCATCGGATGCCCTGGCAGAAAACTCGACGTCCCGTTATCAGAAAATAGTTGCTGGGCGAGTTCCACAATCTCGAGCTTCGTACTCCCCACATCGGTCACGAGTTGTCCCGTGCGCATCACCGGTGCCAGCATCCGCATCCAGTCCTTGATCGCAAGCACCGGCACTGCAAGCACAACCACATTCGCCAATCGAGCCAGCTCCAGTGCATCTTCACGGCTGGCGGCTCTGCCATCGATCGCGCCCATCTGCACCGCAGCCGCCATCTCCAGCTGGCTCGTGTCCCAACCGTCGATGCGGCCCGCAAACCCTGCAGCGCGCAGTGCCAGGCCCGTCGAAGCGCCAATCAATCCCGTACCAATGATGAAAATGCGCTCCATCATGCAAGCATCCTTACCCAACCGCGATCGTTCTGCCAACAACCGGGGCCAGCAAACGCAGCTGTGCCATCAATTTCTGTAACTGCTCCGGATACAAACTCTGCGCTCCATCGCTCATCGCCTTGTCCGGATTAGGATGCATCTCCATCAGCAGCCCATCTGCTCCAGCAGCCACACTCGCCAGCGCCATGGCCGGCACCAGATCGCGTATTCCCACGCCATGCGACGGATCGCCCAGTACGGGCAGATGCGTCAGTTTCTTCAGCACGGGAATTGCTGAAATATCCATAGTGTTCCGTGTATACGTCTCGAAGGTCCGTACCCCGCGCTCACACAGCATCAGGTTGTAGTTGCCGCCCGAAAGGATGTACTCCGCACTCAATAACACCTCTTCGATCGTCGCTGCAATCCCGCGTTTCATCAGCACCGGCGTCCGCACATGTCCCAGCTCGCGCAGCAGGTTGAAGTTCTGCATATTCCTTGCGCCCACCTGGAAGCAGTCGATATAAGGCAACATCACCTCGATCTGTGAGATCTCCATCACCTCCGTGATCACAAGCAGTCCCGTCTCATCCGAGACCTCACGCAGCAACTTCAAACCATCGAGCCCCATCCCCTGGAAGCTGTATGGCGAACTGCGTGGTTTGAACGCCCCGCCACGCAAAAACTTTGCGCCAGTTGCGGCAACCTGCTTTGCGCTGGTCAGAATCTGCTCCCGCGACTCCACCGAGCATGGGCCAGCCATCACCACAACCTCTTTCCCACCGACCACTACGCCGTTTGGAAACTTGACCGTCGTTCCCTCTGGGCGAAAATTCCGTCCCGCAAGTTTGTACGGAGACGAGATCCGGTAAGCGTCATACACGCCCGGCAGTACTTTGAACTCGGCGACCTCGAAGTGCTCCGGCGTCCCGACTCCCGCCAGAATCGTCTGCGCCGCGCCTGTTGTCCTGTGAACATTGAAGCCGAGCTCTACCATCCGCTCGATCACTTGTTGTACGTTTTCTTCCGTCGCCTGGCCATGCATTGCAACTATCATCGTCTTCGCTTCACTCTCTCTCAAGGCATAACAAGTTCATAACAACATTCAGTTCCCTAAAGATCTCGCCGCTGCAACGTCCGCATCACGTCGATAATCCGCTCATACACATGCAGTAGCTCCGCATCCGCCAAAGGTCCCGGATTCGCGGCACGTACACGGTCGAAGACATCCTGTTCGCGACGCGGTTCATATACCGGAAGATCGGCCGTCCGCTTGAGCTCTCCAATCGCGCGCGCAGCCGCAGCACGCTGGCTAATGAGGCGCACAATCTCAATATCCAGCTCATCGATCTTCTTTCTCCAGTCGGAGATGTCCATCCAATCGCCTTTCGGTGCAGTGGCACATGCCTGCGCACAGCTCGCCGCGAAGTAAGTTCTTCCTCTAATGATAAACGCGGCTCAACGCCTGCACAGTCGCTCTTACAGCCCTCTGATTTCATGCCTGCAACCCCGCAATAAATCGTCCAACCGCAGATGCCGCCTCGGCCGGCGATGTCGTCTCGATCAGCGCCACCAGCGCGCTGCCAATGACAGCCGCATCGGCAAACTCACCCACGGCCTTCACATGTTCGGCATTGGAAATGCCAAACCCCACCGCAATTGGCAGGGTCGTAAACTGTCGCAACCGCCCCACAAGCTCAGAAGCATCTCCTGCAACCTTCTGCTGGGTCCCGGTTATCCCTACGCGAGAGATCGCATAAACGAATCCCTGCGACACTCCTGCAATCGCCTTCAACCTCGCGTCCGGACTAGTCGGCGCAGCCAGAAACACCGGGGCCAGCTTGTGCTCGCGCATCGACTCCAAATACTCCCCGGCCTCTTCCACGATCATGTCCGTCAGCAATACTCCATCCGCACCTGCAACCGCGGCCCGCGCGCAAAATGTTTTCATCCCCATCCGCACTACGGGGTTCAAGTACGAAAACAACACCAGCCCCGCCGCAGGCCTCGCCGCGCGCAACTCCTTCGCCAGTTCGAGCACGTCAGTCAAGCGAGTACCTCTCGCCACGGCCCGCTCACTGGCCCGTTGAATCACCGGCCCATCCGCCAGCGGATCGCTGAACGCCACTCCCAGCTCAATCACATCCGCACCATTGTCGATAGCAGCCAGCGCAATATCTCGCGTTGTCGCGAGATCGGGATCGCCCGCCGTCAAATACGCGACAATCCCCGGCTTCTTCCTGAACTCAATCGTCACAAATCCTCCAAATCAAATCATTCACCCGCGGACCTTATGCCTCAAGCTCCCTTCAAATCCAACTCCCGAGCCAGAATGCCCATGTCCTTATCGCCACGTCCTGACAGGTTCACCATCAACACAGCACTCTTAGTCATCGTCGGAGCCAGTCGAATCGCCTCCGCGACAGCATGAGCGCTCTCAAGCGCCGGCAGAATCCCTTCCGTCCTTGAAAGTGTCACTGTAGCCCTCAACGCCGCATCATCCGAACAAGAAACGTAGCTGGCCCGACCGGAATCATGCAGCATTGCATGCTCCGGCCCAACGCTTGCATAATCCAACCCCGCCGAAACAGAATGCGTGCTGCTTACCTGTCCGGCGTCATCTTGCAATACATACGAGTACGTACCTTGCAGTACGCCCGGCAGGCCGCCCCCGACCTTCTGAAACCGCGCTGCGTGCTCTCCGAGTGCTGTTCCGCGTCCGCCCGCTTCAACGCCGATCAACTGCACATTCTCATCCGGCAGAAACTCATAGAACGCACCAATTGCATTCGATCCACCACCCACACAGGCAATGATCGCCGTCGGCAGCCTGCCCTCTCGCTCCAACATCTGTGCCTTGGCCTCACGGCTGATCACACGATGAAAGTCGCGCACCATCGTCGGATAAGGATGCGCCCCCAGCGCGCTCCCCAACACGTAATACGTAGTCCGAACATTCGTGACCCAGTCCCGCATCGCCTCGTTGATCGCATCCTTCAGCGTGGCCGATCCACCCGAAACCCCGCGCACCTCCGCCCCCAGCAGCCGCATACGGTAGACGTTCAACTCCTGCCTCCGCATGTCCTCTTCGCCCATGTAGATGACGCATTCAAGCCCAAACAACGCGCAAACTGTAGCTGTAGCCACGCCGTGCTGTCCCGCACCGGTCTCTGCAATGATCCTCTGCTTGCCCATCCGCCGGGCCAGCAACCCCTGTCCCAGCGCATTGTTGATCTTGTGCGCCCCGGTATGCAGCAGGTCCTCTCGCTTCAGATAAATCTTCGCCCCGCCACACTGCTCCGTCAGCCGCTTCGCAAAATACAGCGGAGTCGGCCGCCCGCAGTAGTTGTGCAACAGGTCATCCAGCTCCGCCTGAAACGCCGGATCCACCTTGGCCCCGCCGTAGGCGTGTTCCAACTCCTCCAGAGCCGCCATCAACGTCTCCGGAACGTATCGTCCACCATAAGCACCAAACCGCCCCGCCACTGCCGTCGGCAAACTCGTCATCGCATTCATCGTTCTTCTCCCTGCGTTGCACAAAGCAAAAGCCGCGACTCGTAGGGTCGCGGCTCGTATGGATGTCGAATCAACTGAATTTTCAGAACTCTGTCAGATGAAGCTACTCCGCCGAGGCCGCTATTGTGCGCCAATAGCGGAGAATAAACGAAATTCGGCTGGACTGAGAAATCATCTTGAAACCAAGATACATCTTGCACGGCAGCTCTGCAACTCATCCTAATCAGATCTTCTGTACCCGCTGTACATCCCGCACCCCAGGAACCTTTCGCAGGTTTTGCACCAGTTTATTCAGGTGCCGCACATCCACCGTCTCCACAACGAAGTCCACCACCATCGTTCCCTCAGGCGTCGGCTTCGTGTCCACACTCCGAATATTCGTTCCATCATCCGCAATGATCGCCGTAAACTCCTTCAGCAGCCCCGCCCTGTCATCGCAAATCACCGTCAGCTTCACCGGATACGTCTGCGGCTTCGTACTACCCGGCTCCGTAGGCGACGGCGACCACTCCACCTGGATCCGCCTATCCGACTCATACAGCAAATTTTGCACATTCGGGCAGCTCCGCGCATGCACCGCCACACCCTTGCCCCTTGTCACATACCCAACAATCTCTTCACCACGGATTGGGTTACAACAGCGCGCCCGATACACCAGCAGATCGTCCTGCCCTTCTACCTGCAGCGACTCCGAGCCCTTCCCAAAGAAGACCCGCTTCACCGCCTCCGACATCTGCCCCAGCGTATTGCCGATCCCACTCTCCGGCACCGCCGGCTCCGCCGTCATCGTCGACCCGGGCTCCAGCTTGTTCAACACCTGCCGCGCAGAAAACTTCCCAAACCCCACCCCGGCTAGAAGCTCTGCCTGCGTTCCCAGCCCATACTCACTGGCGACCTTGTCGTAGTCCGCCTCACCATACTTACCCAGCGACAGCTTGTACTTCCTCGCCTCACGATCCAGCAGCTTCCTGCCAATCTCGATCGCCCGCTCGCGTTGGTGCTCATTCAGCCAGTGCTTGATCTTGTTCCGCGCTCTCGAGCTCTTCGTAAAACTCAACCAGTCGCGGCTCGGAGCATGCCCCGCCTGCGTCGAAATCTCAACAATATCGCCATTGCGAAGCTTCGTCCGCAGCGGAACGATCCGCCCATTCACCTTGGCCCCAACCGTCGTATTGCCCACCTCAGTGTGGATCGCATACGCAAAATCGATCGGGCTCCCGTCCTTCGGCAGAACAACAACCTTGCCCTTCGGAGTGAAGGTATAAACCTCCTCAGGGTACAGATCAATCTTCAGCGTCGACATGAACTCATTGGGATCGGTCATCTCCCGCTGCCATTCCATCAACTGCCTCACCCACGCCAGTCGCTGCTCGTCCTTGGCGCTCACATTGTCGGAGGCCTTGTACTTCCAGTGCGCCGCAATCCCCTCCTCGGCGACGCGATGCATATCCTCCGTCCGAATCTGCACCTCGAACTGATGCCCGCCCTCAGCAATCAGCGTCGTATGCAGCGACTGATAAAGATTCGGCCGCGGCATAGCAATGAAGTCCTTGATCCTCCCCGGCACCGGCCGCCAGATCGAATGCAGCAACCCCAACAGCGCATAGCAATCCTGCACTGAATTACAAATCACCCGAATCGCCAGCAGGTCATACACTTGGTCCACAGGAATCTTCTGGTCCTGCAGCTTCTGCTGAATCGAATACAGCCGCTTGATTCGCGACTCCACCCGCCCCTGAATCTTGAACTCCTTCAGCTTCGCCTCAAGCTGCTTCACAATCTTCTGCAAAAACTCCTCGCCCGCCCCACGCAGCGAATCCACCTCAGTCGACACCTGCTCGTACGCATACGGATCGGTGTACCGGAACGCCAAATCCTCCAACTCGCCGCGCAGTTTGCCCATGCCCAGCCGGTGCGCCAGCGGAGCGTAAATATCCAGCGTCTCCCGCGCAATCTTCTGCTGCTTCTCCGGCTTCAAATGCTCCAGCGTCCGCATATTGTGCAGCCGGTCCGCCAGCTTGATGATGACCACGCGAACATCCGTCACCATCGCCAGCAGCATCTTGCGAATGTTCTCCGCCTGATGATCTTCGCGATTGGCAAACTTGATCTTCTCCAGCTTCGTCACACCCTCAACGATGTGCGCCACCTGGTCTCCAAACCGCTTCGCTATCTCAGCCGAAGTAACATCTGTATCTTCCACCGCGTCATGCAGCAACCCCGCCGCAATCGCCGTAGAGTCCATCTTCAACTCAGCCAGTACCTGCCCTACCTCCAGCGGATGGATGATGTAAGGCTCCCCGCTGGCCCTCTTCTGTCCCTCGTGCTGCAGCAAACAAAACGCCCACGCCTTGCGAATAACATCCAGATCATCCGCGGGCCGATTCGCGTGCACAGTCTCCAGCAGCCTCTGAAACTTTGCATCCACCGACCGAATATCCCTGGCCGAGCTACCCGCAAGATGGCTGGCCGACGACTCCGAGAGCTCAGCAGCCTCGTCCACCCCCGCGATTACCAGCTGCGAGTCGGCCGAACCCGCATCCACCGGCCCCGCAGCGGGATCAACTTGCTTCGTCCGTTTTCCATGAGAGATCGCATCCGACACCACCGGCGAAGCCGCGACGGGAGGAGCCGCTTCCAGCTCTGCCCCTGCACTGACTTGGGTTTCCGGTTGGTTCTTCGGCTTTTTGTTCGACTCTGGCTGCGGGCCAGCCTCCGAAGAGGCCGGATGAGCGATTGCCATAGGACATTATAGGCCGAACCCATCACCCTCCGCCTGACCAGACAGCGGAGTCACCTTCAATCCACAGAGAACGCTGGCCGCCGGGCATAGCGTTTAACCTTTCCGGCTATGATAATCATCGCGGCGCCGCCGGGAGCCATTGGATGAACGTCTGGTACTCACGTCCTGTTTTCTTCGTCGAAAGTGTCGAGCGGTCAATCGCCTTCTACACCGAAAAGCTCGGCTTCACCCAGGGGTTCCGCTACGAGGAGGAAGGGAAGATCCTCGTCGGTCAGGTCAACCGTGAGGATTGTGAAATCATCCTCAACTGCCAGCAGCCCGAAAAGACCGGCCGCAGCCGCGTCTTCATCTCGATCGACCTGGAGCCGCTAAAGACGCTTAGAACCGAATTCGAGAACCGTGGCGCGCCGATCAGGGATGGCTGGTGGGGTTATGACACCATGATTATCGAAGACCCCGACGGCAACCAGCTGTTCTTCCCCTATCGGAAGGATCCCGAACAGGAATCAGGTCCCGTCAGCGGAAGCTAGTTCACCGGCCTGATCAGATATCTGCTCTCCTGCAGATTTCGATGGAGGTTGGCCAAATGGAAGAGGTATTGACGAAAGCCTGCCGCCATCAGCTTCATGGTTCTCTCTCTCTTTCCTACTGCCGCCATCAGATAGCACTCTCTGCCCATCGCTGAATAGAATTCAATGTTGTGCCGGTCCTTGTTCTGGTTTTGAAAGAAGCCGGCATAAAGAAGTATGTGCGCACCGGCCGACTCCATCCACAGTGGGTTCTTCGCGCTGGTAAGCTGCTGCATCATCATCTCTGCGATCTGGGTCAGGTCCGCAAACTGCCGGAACTCCAGCTCGCTCGGGCTGTAATCCGGAGAAAGGACATCTGCCCGATCGATCGACTGCAGGCAAAAATGACCAAGCACGCTTGCAAGATAAACCCCAGTGGAATCGCGGATCCTGGACCACTCATCACTTCCTATCGTTTCGTGAAGATGAGACGCCCAGAAGCTAAAAGCTCGTTCTTCCGTAACACCATACAAATCCTCAAAATCTTGAGTCGATGGCATATCCGTACCCCCGGCCTTGGGTATTCCAGCAATATGCGTATTCATACCCTGTTAATCTTCGGATTGGGAATGTGTAATTTCCCGCCGCATCTAACTGAGTACCTTTCGCCCTCGTATTTCACACCCCGTCTCTCAGCTTGGTAAATCCCCTCTCGGTGTTATGAGAACGATAGGTTAAGCACGAAAAACGGAATTTTTCGGGAACTGGGGCTTCCGAATGGCCGCTGGATGAAATTTCCGATAACCCGACTACTCGTCCATGTGGAATGCGCTTCCCCGATTGGCGGGATAATGAGAATCGAGTGCTTGGCAGGCGTTAGAGGAGAATGAATGGCAGACACCAGGACCATTATTGAGCAGGCGTACTCCGCATTCAACAAACGCGACATCGACGGTGCATTAGCACTGATGACGCACGACGTGAGCTGGCCCAAGGCTTCGGAGGGCGGCAAGGTTATTGGAAAAGAAGAGATCCGCGGCTATTGGACTCGACAATGGGGTGAGTTCGATCCCCATGTCGAACCGCTTGCAATGACCCAGGAAAACGGAGGCAGAACCCGCGTCAAGGTGCACCAACTCGTCAAGAGCCTTCAAGGTGATGTTCTCTCGGACAGCGAGGTTCTACACGTGTTCACCGTGAAGAGCGGTCTCATCGCAGCTATGGACCTCGGAGATGAGGCCGATCCAACCGTTGGTCCGTCTGCCGCGTTCGCACATCGATCCTAACTGGTTATCCGGCGATAGAGTGAGAGTAGGACCAGCCTCGAGAATTCTGTGAACGGCAAACCACATTCTCAGCGCAATCGGATCGCTCCCGATAAGCGGCTAATCGTATCCATCCGCTTCTAACTGCGCGGTCCCGCTTTCGTTTCAATGAGCACAGGGTCGAGGTAGCGAAGAATAGCATCGCGCATTGCCTGGTGCAGGCGCGCACGGACGCGAGGTGGGGCGGCAGCGAGCTCGTCGAGAATACCGCGGAAGATCATGAGGGCTACCTGTCCGTGGTGGGTCGCTTCGGAGCGCGAAAGCGTCGGTAGCTCGCGCCGGAGGCGCACTGTGATGAAGTCGACGAAAACCTGACCAAGAGCATGCTTGTCTTCCCGGGCGCTAGCTGACAGCGGGGCGTCGACTACCAGGGTGTGGAACTCGGGTCGCCTCAGGTTGAAACTCATGCACACATCAATCAGCTCACCGACGGCTTCTGTGAAGCTCAAGCGGCCTTCGGAGTCGATTGCTCGTTCTGCTTCGGCCATTTCGCGAGCGTACATCGAGGCGAGTGCGCTGGCTATGGCCTCCTTATTGGGGAAAAACTGGTAGAGTGTGGCCGGAGATACGCCCGCTTCCGTCGCGATCGCGTTTGTGGTGGTCCCGTGGTAACCAAGGCGGCCGAAGACCGCGGCGGCGGCGCGGAGGAGATCTTGCTGGCGCTGCTCGCCTCGCGCGTTGCGCTTTCGGTTTGGATTGAAGACGGCCACACCTCATATCTTCGCAGGGAAAGTGGAAATACAAGCAAAAGCTTGCATCTTTTGATTGATATAAGTATCTACTTGTATAGGAGGTGAACGGAATGTTCACAGTCATGGGAATTACGGGGAACGTTGGTGGGGCGGTAGCGGAGAATTTGCTCGCGGCGGGCAAGGCAGTGCGCGGCGTGGTGCGCAATCCGGAGAAGGCGAAAGCTTGGGTCGACAGAGGTGTGGAACTGGTGCAGTCGGCCTACGACGACGCGGCCGCACTCGCAAACGCCTTCGCGGGTGCAGAGGGTGTGTTCGCAATGATTCCACCGGACTTTGCGCCGGCTCCCGGGCTACCGGATCAGAAGCGCACGATCGCAGCGATCCGTGGAGCGCTTGAACAGGCGAAGCCCGGCAAGGCCGTCTTTCTTTCATCCATCGGTTCGGAGCAACCGAGTGGGCTAGGGCTGATCACATCGACGCACCTGATGGAGCAGGCGACACGCACGCTTCCGATCCCTGTTGCGTATCTGCGCGCGGGCAGTTTCATGGAAAACTGGCTGGGAGCGATGGACCACATACGCGCGACGGGTGAGATGCCCTTCTTTTATGCGCCGCTCGAGAGAAAATTTCCGTTGGTGGCCTCGCGAGACATCGGATTGGCGGGCGCCAAGGTGCTACAGGAAACCTGGACGGGAGAGCGGGTGCTGGAGGTGGACGGTCCACAGGGTGGAACAGACTTACTTGAAGCGGCTGCCGCGTTCGGCAGGGCGCTGTGTCGCGAGGTGAAGGCCGTGCAACTGCCCGAGGCAGTCTGGCAGAGCGTTCTCGAGGGTATGGGCATGCCAGCCGACCGCACCGGGCTCTACATCGAGATGGTGAAGAGTTTCAACTCAGGCTGGATTCACTTCGGCAATTCGGGAACCGAAACTTTCTACGGGCAGACGACGATCGAGGCGTTCGCGCAAGGGTTGGTGAAATAAGGAGATTAGGCGCAAGGACGATGTTTTTAACTCGGCGGCGCATCGTTCATATCATTGGGCGTTTTGCGCAGATCTGGTCAGGGGACCACCCTCAAAACTGCGAGTTCTGGGTCAACTGCCCCATGGCGCCGACAATCATTGTCAGACTTCGTCCGGTTTTCGATGGGATCATCTCACTGGACTTTGCGCTCGATCGCTCGGTCCTGCTTGATCTGCATGGTTCGCAAGCATGCACTGCCTTACGTCTGACAGTCTGGGAACCGTTCTCATTGATGATGAGAACCCCTTCCCACACGTACAACTACAGAAATGTTGATGCACTAACGCGCATGCAGCCTTGCTCATGAGACGAAGTATTCGATGTAGTTTTCCTCGACATTGACTGAGTTCAGAAAGTCCTTCCACTCGCGGTCATTTAGCCTCGAAGGCTGCTTTGCTCCTTGTGGAAAGTCAGAGTCGCCTCGCAGGATCCGACCCTTAGTCTTCTCTGTGATTGCCTTCAGCAAGGGCCCTGCTGGCATGTCCCAGCCATTTGGGCAGCCACCCTTGGGACGATGAGCGAACTCTTGATCGACCGGAATGGAAGCGACTAGTCGAGGAGATTGCATGACTTCCAGACCGCCAGTCTTTAGGGTGGCATTGTGGCTGCCGTGATGACCAACTTTATAGAAGATGGTCTTCGCGAGAAGATCGGAGACCGTCGTCTTGCCCTTGAATTTGACGTTCGACCAGGAGAGCCAGTTTCCAATCTGTGCATCTCCGACGAACAGAAGGACGTCGCCGCTATCCTCAAACTGAAATGCGAGAACAAGGCTCGTGTTGTTGGTGTAGCTGTCCAACTGCAATGCGAGCTCCGCGACCGAGTTCAACCAGTCGTTGTCGACGCGCCGATCTTTCTCCTCAGCATAAGATATGCTAAGACTGTGCCATGGCTGGCTCTGATCCTCCCATACCGCTTCGTCCCACTGCAGGTAGCGGTCAAATGGGCGGTACGTGTCTTGAACGTCTGAGTCAGGAAGCTGGCCTCTGGCTGCGGCAGAGAATGCCTGGGTAAGACTGGCATCGCTTGCCGCGACAAGCGAAAGTGCATACATGTCGGTGTCCTCGTTGCCGGTCGTGTTCCGCAACGCCTTGATATCCTTCGGCGGCCCAAGCACGAAGACCTGGATTCCTGGTAGCCATGATTTTGTGAGGATGTCGCCGGGCTCAAGAAACTGCAGCTTGCCCAGGCCAAGAGCGGTCTTCATGGCAGTGTTTGTACCGTCAGAGAAAGCGGCGAGACCTCCAGGTGGCATGAAGTCGAGCAGAGCTGTAACCGCAGCACCCATCTGCTGCTGTTCCTCTGTGCTGCCGGGCTTGTTCCAGTGCTGCAAGCCAGCCTCGATTGCCGCCAATTGGTTCAGCCGCTGCTTTTTCTTTTCATTTGCCACGGTTTGGTTGGGATCCTCAGTCCATGCGGCCCACACCTCGTCGATCTTGAACTTGTCTTCGAAGATATCGGCCGCGTCAGAGAAACCCGAGACATGGTCCCAATGTTCATGCGTTACGACGAGCGCACGGAGCGCACCATCCGTGGTGGTCCTAATATCTTCAGCGGCTGCTCTTATCGTTGCTTTGCCCGCAGGCGTTCCAGACAGCGCACCACAATCGATCAGAATGTGCTCCTCCTTGGCTCCGTTACGGAAGGTCAGAAGGAAACAGTCGCCAAGCCACTTGCGATACATTCGGATTCGAACTTTCCAGTCCGAACGTGACGTGGCTGCATTGCTGCTTTTAACACGTCTAGTCGTTGTAGTCTTTCGAGCTCTCGTTAGCGTGGATGCTGCCTTCTTCGTAGCCATGATCATTTCTCCGAACTGTGAAGGATAGCGAAGCGTTCCCCGCTTCCGGTCAATAATGAGTTGCTGAAGTAGATCTGCCGTAGGGTAGAGGAGCTCGCAAAGGAGTTTTCCAGTTGCTGGAGCCTCTCCTGGTTCGCAATGCCCTTCAGGATCGAGTACTTTACCGCGAGAGTCGTCTCATCGACGATAAGCGTGGCGCCGCCTTTGAAACGTACCGCGTTACCGGCAATCATCTCCTGCCTGCTCTGGAGAATTTGAAGAATGAGACTGCATTGGATTTCATTGTCAGGGCTGATCTTTTCGGAGACACGTAGGACGTGCAATTCAAAGTGCTCGCGGCCAGTTGAGAAATCTAGGCCGAGGTCCATCCCGAGCTTCATCCGGTCCTCCTCGTTTAGATCTTTAATTGCTTGTGCCAGGGAATTGTGAATCTTCTTCCGCCACATTCTTGAGAAGACAAAGATGCGCTCCCGCGGGGGCGTATCTTTTTTAATAGGCTTTCCGGGCTCGTACTCATTGAGTTCGGAGAGATACCTCGTCTTGCTTGCAAATTCGCGAGCGATCAACAGGACTTTTTTTAGAACCTCTGCAGACGCATCGAACTGCAGTCCACGCCACCGCAGCGACTCCGGCGCAAGAGACTGCAGATGGCGTGGATAGATTCCCCATCGACGGAATGAATCGGCAAAAGCGATGCGATAAGCGAAGCGATCGTCTGGGACCACCTCGAAGTCAGCTGTCATCAGCGCTCGAAGGTAGTCGCCAAACGTCAGGTCGACAGGCGGACAGTAGTCGAGCGCACGGATGCACATTGTCAGCACATGCTGTGCCGCCTTGCGGGCCTCATCGGCAAGTCGGGCCACAAGGTCAGGAGCTATTGCGCCCGGTTCGAGGATGCCAGTACCGCCAGTGGCAAGGCGGAGCAGGTCTTCAGTTCGCCGTTGGTAGATGTCGGTAAATGCGTCGAAGACGGCGGCGACAAGCAGCGAGCCGCGATCATGCGGTTCGTCCGTGTTATCAATCAACGTCGGATCAGGTTTCCTTCCAATTGCGCTCCGAAGCGCGCCGTGGAGTCCTGTAGCTGCGCCAAATTCCTGTCCAATCTCCGCTAGCAGGTTGTTCACCTTGAAACTGCCGCGCGTCCTGGCGATCTCGAACTGAAGCACGCCGGGGAGGGAGAAGTGCTGGAAGAGCGCTACGATATCTGCGAAGGCCTCGTGGAACGCAAGATCGTCCACGGTTCCTTCGGCTGAAAGATTGCGGTGCATTCCATCGAGCAGCGCGTGAGTCGTTTCATGCGCCACGATGTCGTGTGAAAGACACGTGAACACGATTCCGTTGGGGTAGATGCTTGCGGGATCGGAGCTTAATGCCGGGAAATAGCCAAACAACAGCGCCTTCTTCTCCGGATTGTAGTAAGCATTCTTCGCGCGAAGAGCATGAGGATAGATGCGAAGACGCTCCACGAACGTGCCATCGCGTGAACTGCCAGGTGGTATGGAAGGCGACCACAAAACCTTACGTCCGAGCGCCTTTTCAAAGTTTCCGATCGTTCGCATCGCTACGGCATAAACCATCTGCTGATGGAACCGAGGGTCAGCTGGATCGAGAGAGAGTCCATCGGATGCAAGCAGCTGAGGATCGTTCAGGTCTACGGGCTGGTAAAAGCACCCCGAGGCCGGATCGTGATCGACCACCTCAACATAATCTCCCGTAGGGCCTGGCTTAAGGTTTGCTTCCCATTTCACGGGAATGGTTATGTCGTTTACTGCGACGGTCTCTGTTCTCGAAGAAAGACTTGGATCGATCGCGTAGATCCGCAGCCTGCGAGTCTTCGGAAGTGGAGTCTCGATAATCTTGTGCCGCGGCCGCTCGATCGGCTGTCCCTTCCCCATGTTCGCTCCCGGAACCGCGGCTGTGCGCTTGTAGTTCTGCAGAGAGTTCTTTAATGCTGTCGAGGCAAACGGACTACCCAGCACGGCGTCAAAGAACTCCTGCGTTGGCTCTGTTGCAGCTTCGGGATCTTTTATGGAGCGGGCAACATCTGGATCGATCTGAAACAGTTGCGCGACCTCAACGCCAAGCATCTCCTGCGAGTAATCCGTTCCGGCGGCGGCGATGCCATGGCCGAACAGTACCTTCCAGAATCCCAGGTCGGCATCATCCGGAAGTGTCATCGGCAAGCCACGTTGCGGTTCTATTTTCAGCGCGTCAGCAGCACGAAGAATTCCTCTGCCGAAATACTTGTGGGAATCCCTGGCAGAGTTGTCGGCAGAGTCAAAGAGCGCTTTGCGGACTGCTTCCACTTTCTCGTAGGGTTCGTAAGCGCCCATCTTGCCCTTGTACTTTTGAAGGTAGAGTGCTGCGGCTGCAGCGATTTGCGGAGTCGCAGAAGATGTGCCGGCTCCATTCATATCAACGATCGCGCTGCAGTTGATCTCAGCCCAGGCGGTGTTCGGGGTGTATGCAGCGAGAGCGGTAGCCATCCTGCTATCGGGACCGTAGTTTCCGGCCATCTTGCCGAAGGGGACGTTCTCACGAATGTATGGCTTACCATCCGCCATTACGCCGCAGGCAGCTATCACTCTCTGAAATCGCGCTGGGTAGACAAGACTCTGTGGAGTCAGCGGGAAGTTGTTTCCCGCGGCAGTCACCATAACGATCCCCGCTTCATATGCCCGGTTGACGACATCGGCCCAGGCCTTCGAGGGCACGCCTCCCATGCTCATCGAAAGAACATCGACACGTTCGTTTGCATCGCCTCCAGGAGCGATCAGATAGTCCAGTCCAGCGGCAAATGCGCTTGTGAATAAAAGGACAACGCCAGGCGAGATTCGCACAGGCAGTATCTCCGCCAGTGGAGCGCCACCCAGGTAATCGCCGTTCTGTCCTGGTTGCGCCATGTCGGCCAGGCGCCGTCCCGCCAGGAGGCCGATGGTGCCCGTCCCGTGGCCGGGATTTCTAAAGGGTCCGCGTTCATAAGGGTCTGAGGCGTCGTTCACAGGCCGTCCGTCGTCGACAAAGTTTCGCTGCAGATTCTTGAGTATGTTTGCGGGAGCGGCCTGGTGGTTGAAGTCCAGACCCGTGTCCAGGATTCCGATACGGACGCGTGCCCGGCTATCTTCGACAGCTTTGCGCGCGTCTCTCAATTGTGAAAGGTCTAGGTGCCATGCGAAACCACTCCCCTGGGGGAAATCCTTCGACTGCGGATCATAGGAGCATGTCTCGCCAGGCGCTGCTCCAATTGCCCCTGTGACTTTATTCTCGTACTCCCATTGACGACCGATGTCGGGTTCAACGTAAGCCTGTGTGCTCCTCGCCGTCTCATGGGCTAGATTCCACATCTCCGCGAAAGACGCCGCGCTGTCGCCTGTTGCGGCCAGATACCAGCGGCTTCCAGGCGCGGCACCGTGAACTGCCGATTGTCCTTCATTGGGGCAAAGCTCACGCAACTCGACACTGTTTCCACCGATGGCGAACCTGCCGTTTTTAGGCGCAAGCCTCTGGGAGGACTTAATTAGAAGCCGTGGCGCAACTGTAATGTTCATGAATCACCTATGATTAGCAAACAGAATCTGAGCGGAAGCCAAGATCAGTGGTAACTGGTATGTAAGCACGTCAGGAAAGAGATTGCGCCCAACATTATGAAGCTCAGGTAGAAATCCCATCCAAGAATGTTGGACTCGATGTCCGTAAATTCGACTGAGAATTCCGTTTGCGCAATTTGTCGCCATCTCCAACGGTTCCGCCGGACGTGTTCAGCGGTTCGGCGAAGACATGTAGACCGTCGGTCAGATTCACGGTCAAATGACCATCCGAATTCAGACTGGGCCCAAATTCACTAATTGCGACCTTCACATCATCGATCGCAACTGTGGAGAAACAAGTGACTGCACTAATCCGCACATTATTGTTGGGCGCGCCGGGGCATAGCACTGGACCCCCAACGGGATGTGACAAATCTGTTCCTACCAGGAGTGAATTAGCGTGGGTGGTGAGGGTAGAGGCGGAGAGAAGGAAGATGGCGGGTAGGGAGTAAAGGCGCATTGCAATCTCCTATGGTGCTCAAGATGGAGTAGCTGGGCCTGAAAACTCACACCCATAAATACCATAAGTCTGCAAGCTCGGGGGCCGCCGATTCGACTTCTCCGAAGAAAAACAACCCGATTTGACTATGCAACTGCTTGCAATCACCCGGAACATCCAAAACCCCAGTCTTGACTGGGGTTTTGGATTCTTAGCGGTTGGGGGTCATCACGAGCGACGATTCAGTTGGGCCCAATGATTCCGACGTGCGACACCAATACTGCAGCGAACAGAAGAGAACGATTGGTCATTTCAATGTCTTCCTCAGTTCGAGCTTCCCTTCTTGCTCTTCTTCGCAGGAGCATTTCGAGGCTGACCCTTCACCTTCGTCTCGTCGATCACGGTTGATTCTTCGGCGAAGGTGGCACCTTCGGGAACGATGTAAATCTTTGCACTCTTGCTCTTGACCGTTCCCGCCTTCACCTGGACGCGCGAAGCGTCAATTCCCGCTCCTCCTTCTCCGGATGTCAGGTAGTACTTCACATTGACCGCACGCTGACCGGCCAATTGCGTCATCTTGACCGTCTCCTGTTCGTCGGTGTAACCAACCACAACAACGGTGCCGTTGGGTTGGCGCTGGACCTGGAGAGCTACTTCGTCCAGAACCGCCTTGCACTCATTGTCCACACGGCCCGGTTTGTTGGACATATTGAACTTGCACTCTCCGGCCGAGATGACTTCTGGAGGAGCGGTCACAACCGGGAAGGGTTGAACGGTTACCGCTGCGGAACAACTCGTGCTCAAGCCACGACCATCCACTACATTTGCGGTTGCTGTTATCGTGGAGCCCGCATTGGCAGAGGTGGTCGTCTCCGTTGCGCTGTTTCCCGTACCGGTGATGTTGCCCGCGGAGCTGGAATAGGAGTACGTCAACGTGCTGTCATCCAGGCTCTCTGCAGCGACCGTGAGTGTGAACGAATCGCCCGGCTTTATCGTCTGTGGGCTGGCCGAGCAAGTCGCCGTCGGAGCACGCGGCTGCTTTACGGTGAAGGGTGCTGAACAGGTGGCTGTGTTGTTCTTCTTTTCCTTGGTGTCGGTAGCTGTAGCCGAGACGCTGTAGCTCCCCGGGGCAAGACCGGTGGTTTCGACACTTCCTGTTTCCCCGGTTCCTGACGCCCTGCCGCCGCTGGAAGTCCAGCTATAGGTAACCGTATGCTTGGGATTGAAGTTCTGCGTGCTAACCGTAGCTGTCACTGGGGCTCCAGACCATATCTCCGTCGGAGAAGCAGAGCAGCTCGCACTCGGTGGGATTGGAGGTTTGCCACCAAAGGTAAACACCACACCGCCGAGATAGCGCCAGCTATGCTGGTTCGCGGTCAGGACGCTGCTGAAGTTGGTATACAAATAGTCCACCTCAAACGGACGGATGGAAAAACGTTGGCTCAGACCAATATCAAGTCCCAGGCCAGCTGCTGCCGCGAATGCGTTATTGGAAGGCGCTCCACTGATTCCCGTGAAAGTCAGATTATTGTAGGCATTTTTGTAGACATTGCTGTGCGCGCCGCCAACCAGTCCTTCTGCGAATGGACGGAATTTACCTTTGGTAATACCGAATTCGGGCCCGATCATGTAGGTAAATAGATTTCCCGAGACACTCGCTGATCCACCTGCCGGGAGAAACGGATTGCCTGGAGGAACTATCACCACTCTCGTGTTGCTCTTGTACCCTTGAAATTCAGCCTTAACTCCAAGCTTGTGGCTGAAGTTGTACACGACTCCGCCGCCGCCGCCTTCCAGACTGAAATATTGCCCAAAGAAATAGTTGCCGTTGCGGCTTTCGTAGTCGATGCCCTGATAGTGCATGTAGGAGTAGTCGATTGGGATCTCCCATTTGGGATGTTCCTGAGACCATGCTGACAGGCCAAGCATGACATCCACAGCAAAGATAAGTGCAGTTCTGAGTTTCATTCAATCCCTCCATAACTCGTAACTCTGAGTGGTCTGCAATCTGGATCAACTGATCGGGCTCGCTAAAACGCCCCGGAATGCATCGGTCTCTATGCTCGGTGGGACTCGCAAGAGTCCCACCGAGCGTTTCTACCTCAGGGGTTGGAGAAAACCACTGCCGGACTGGTCGTGGCTGGGGTGGTGATATTGCTCGTGGCACTCACGTTCGTCGTCCCTGGCCCTGTGTTGGTAGCTAAACCGGTAAGACTCATTACGGCAACCGTTGGAGCCGAAGAATTCCAGGTCACCTGATTGGTGAGGTTCTGCGTTGTCGAATCGCTGAAGGTCCCAGTGGCCTGGTATTGCTGCGTGCCACCAAAAACAACGTGCACATTGCCAGTCGGTGTGATCGCAAGTGTCCTAAGGGTTGCGTTGGTCACGGTTACGCTCGACAGATTGGACTGGCCGCCGAATACCGCTGCGATTACGGCTGTCCCTGGAGCGTTGCCCGTTGCCCATCCCGATGAGCCGAGCGTATCGGAAATTGTCGCTACTGGCCCCGTCCCCGAGACCGCTGGCGGCGAGATCGCGACCCAGGTGGCAGAGTTCGAGATGTCCTGAGTGCTCCCATCCGTCAGAGTCGCCGTCGCGATAAACTGCGACGCGGTCGCTTGTGCGATGCTGAGAGTACTTGGATTCACTATGGGCGTAGCTGGTCCGACCGCAATTGACTTTACCGCTTGGACATTGATCACTGCGTTCGTGGTGATCGTACCGAACTTCGCTGTCACTGTAGCCGATCCGGCTGCGACCCCTGTCACGAGTCCAGTTTGATCCACTGTTGCTATCGAGCCGTTGGATGGAGTGACGCTCCACGCCGTGGCCAGATTGATGGGCTGCTTTGACCCATCGCTAAACGTGCCAACCGCATTAATCAGAAGTGTCGAGCCGGTCGCAACTCCAGTGGGCGTCGTTCCCGGGGTGAGCGTGATGGACGTTAGCGAAGCTGCAGTTACGCCGAGCGCAGCTTGTCCTGTCGTACCGAGGAAAGAAGCCTGCAGCACCGTCGCGCCTACAGCCACGCCGGTGGCAACTCCCTTCGGACTGGTATTAGAAACAGTTGCTGCCGCGACGTTCGTGCTGACCCAGTTCGCATCTGCAGTAATGTCTTGTTGCGTATTGTCGCTGAACACCCCCAGGGCAAAGAAGGGCTGACGGGTAAGTGGAGCGATGGTCACCCCGGCGCGCGGATAGATCACGATACTCGCTATGGTTGCGTTGGTTACAACCAGCTGAGTGTTGCCGGAAATAGCCGAGGCCGGATCGGTTGCCGTAATCGTGGCTGTTCCTGCATTGATGCTGGTCGCGCGTCCCGTGTTGGTGATCGTTGCGACCGTTGCCGGAGTTGAAGCCCACGTGACGTTTGATAGCAAACGCACTCCGCCGTCGCTGTAGAGACCGTAAGCCTGGAATTGGCGGCCAGTGCCTTTGGCTACAGTGGTTCCTTTGGAGCTGGGGCTCGCGATGACAGCGACGGCTCCAGTGACACCAATCGAGAGCAGGGCAGGCGCAGCAACATTGAACGTTGCGGTGCCAGTGACCGTGCCAGCGGCGGGACTGGTGAAGCTCGCCGTAATTGTAGAAGAGCCTTGGCTGTAGGTTTGTGCGAGGCCGGCTGCGTTGATCGTGCTGACGGGCGCCGTCGACGAAGTCCACTTCACGAGACTGCTGATATCCCGCGTTTGACTATTGCTGAAGGTTCCCATCGCGGTAAATTGTTGGGTGCGTCCTGCTGCGACGGACGGAGTCCCAGGGTTTACCTGGATCGCTGTGAGATAGGGAAGCTGCGCATCACTGCATCCCACGACCGCACCTAGAGCTGCAAGCACTGCGACTAATAAGAGTTTCTTCAAGGAACACCTCGCGTTTCAAGAAAGTAATTTTGGTCGCAACTTCAGCCGAACGGCTCACAATGAATCATCGCGACGAATCAAATTACGGGGGGCCGCGTACAACGGGGCCGCGCCTTCTCACCCAGAGGAGGCGGCCGCGCACGGACCTGCTTGATCACGAATCCAACTGATCCGAACGTGAGAAGGGGAGTACCAGAAGCAGGTCAGCGGTGATCTAACTGGCCTTGCTCTGATTTCTTGGAATTGACTTTATCTCGAGCCGCTAGACAAAAAATGGACTTTAGTCCTGTCTATTCCGATAACCGTCGTGGCCCAACAGGTCAACCAAAAGCAAAAGCGGCTTTTCATAATCTTCCCCAAGTGCGATCGTCTGCGGTCGCAATGTGTTAGCAACGGAGAAACGAACTAACCGGTGCTAAGGAAGATAATTTAGGAGGCCGTCGCTCTATTCCTTTTGGACACGCTCCGTGATTATTGCATCACGGGCGTAGTGCATTCCACCGGCTACTTTAAGACTTGCAACGCACTAAGGGAATTGGTAATAGTACTAGCTTTCGCAGTTATTATTGACAGCTTTTTCCGTAACCGGTGCGGCTTTCATGGGTCGATTACGAGTGGCTCTCGCGAACTCCAGAACAGTCGTATTTTCGGCAAGTTCATAATCCAGGACGGTTTTGCCGCGAGCGCTGAAGTTATCGGCGACTTGGTTGAGCTTGCGGAAAACACTGTTTCCGGGAACCGTACTCGATGGAGTGCATCAGATTACGGGAGCCGCTCCAGGACTAAAGCAGTGCTGTCATAATCGCCTTCAAGCTTCAGCTTCACACCCTCTCCCATCAGCACGGAGCCCGATAGGACCGCCTCCCCCGCGTACTTCCCCGGGTCCAACGCACGAAGACGATACATCGCGTCGGGGTCAAGCCCACGCAGGTGGACGGTGGGGTAGGACAACCGAAATCGCTGGCTATGCAGAAACGCCAGCAGCACGGCCTGTGAGCCGTCCTGTGCGACATATTCCATCTGCGATAGATCTCCTGTCAGCGGAGATGCAAGCCGATATAGCCTGCCCTGTTGCACCGTAGTACGAATGGTCTTGTAAAACTCTGTGAGCTTCGCCGAGAGCGCCAGGTCCGCGTCGGAAAACTTCGTCAGGTTTGCCCCAATGCCGAGCGCACCCTGCATGGCAACAACAAAGCGATACTGCAGCGGAACCATGCGGTGATCCATACTTGGCACATCCGTCACCCACGCCACCATGGTCTGTGGCGTGTACGCCTGCGTGTAGCCAAACTGAATGTCCTGCCGGTCGAGCGCGTCCGTATTATCACTCGGCCAAACCTCATCCGTGCGCTCAAGAATGCCGAGGTCCACGCGCCCGCCGCCGCTTGAGCAGGACTCGATCTCGAGCTTCGGATGCTTCGCGCGAAGCTGGTCGATCACCTCGTACAGGTTGCGCACAGCCTCGAGATAGATTGCCTTTTCCGCGTCCGTATTGGGGTGCGCCGGCGAAGAACCTGGTGCCATGTCCCAGCCCGGTTCCGACCAAATGCGGTTGTAGTCCCACTTCAGAAAAGCAATATCGTTCTCGCTCACCAGCTTGTCGAGCCAGTTGAACATCCACTCCTTCACATCCGGCCGGGCCAGGTTCAACATCAACTGGTTGCGCTCTTCCGAATGTTCGCGATTGGGGAACTGCATCGCCCATTCCGGATGCTGGCGATAGAGATCGCTGTCTGGATTTACCATTTCCGGTTCCACCCAGATGCCGAAATCCATGCCGAGCGCATGCACGCGATCGATCACCGGCTTCAACCCCTGCGGAAACTTCTTCGGCGTGATTGTCCAGTCGCCAAGTCCAGCATGGTCGTCGTCACGCTTGCCGAACCAGCCATCATCGATCACGAACCTCTCCACACCCACCTTCGCGGCGCGTTCGGCGAGCGCGATCTGCGTGTCGGCCGTGAAGTTCATCTCCGTCGCCTCCCAGGAGTTGTAGATGATTGGACGGGGCTTGGGCTGGCGCGCTTCACCGCGTTTTGGCAGGATCTCCTGCAACTGAAACTGGCTCAGGATGCGCGACGCCTCGCCATCGCCGCCATCCGTGTAACCCGCGTAGAACTTCGGTGTCTCTAGCGACGCGCCGGCTGCAAGCGTCCAATGAAAGTCGAATGGGTTGTACCCGCCGGTCACCCGCGGCTGGCGCAGCGAAGTATATTCAGTGACGATCTGCCAGCTCCCGCTCCAGCCAAGCTCCCCAAACCAGACCGGACCGGTCTCTTCGGTCGTTTCCCCCTCTTTGCCGATCGAAAACCACGGGTTCGCCTCGTGCGACGTGTGTCCGGTACGGCTTTCCTGCACGCTCTTTCCGGTCTTTAGCGGCTCCTCGCTCAATTGGAATTCACCGCCCCACATACCCGTCAGCCAGCGATGTGTATAACCTGTGCCAGCAGGCAGATTCCATGTAGCCGACGCGGCATTCTCAATGCCGAAGCTGCCTTTACCTGTGTTTTCGATGCGTGACCAGCGCGCCAGCACGCCCTCCGGGAAGGTCTTGTAGTACAGGTGTACGCGCAGAGGCTCATTCGTATCCTTCAGGACGATCTCGAGTTGCGAGCCAGTTACCTTTGCCGACTCGTATTTGAGGATCAGCGTCCGATCCCCGTTCGGCGAGTTAACCTTCAGCGCTGTCTCCAGGAATATCCCTGCGCCGAATGCCGGATACTCCTGTGGCGTCGTGGCTGCCGGAGCATACTGGGAAGCGCGTTCAGGCAGGCTCTTCGCCACCGGCACGAGACCACCGTCGCTCAGCTTCGGTCCCCAGTAAAGCGATTGCAGGATGCCCTGTTCATTGACGCCCACCACGTAGGTCATCTTGCCGGCATTGAGATACCACTGCTGCCGGTCCGGTTGGGGCCGCACCGCTGTCTGAGCCGAGACAGGGCTGGACACAAACAGACCCAACGACACGAAACTACAGCAGGCACTAGCAGCAAACGCTTTCAGCACAAAGTTCCTCCAGGCATGGAATCGTACGAGCAATCTACGTGGCGAAACAACAATAATCAATTTACATGCCTGGACCTGTAGAGACAGGTTGCAATCGCTCTCCGTGAAGTCAGCTTTTCGGCAACTTCAAAATCGAAGTTTCTCAAAAACCCTGTTTTCGAGAAATTGGGCAGCCGCTACTTTGGTCCTGCTCAAGAGGACACTGTGGCCAGACGACTACCGACCTTTTCTACAAGTAGTCGACGTAGGGCAACTTCGGACAGTGGAACTATTTCGTCTGGATAATTAGCTTGCCGGGCTTGCCAGCAATCGAGCCATTATAGGCATGGTCTGCTTCTTCCATTGGCAGCTCAGCTTTGACAAAAGTCTTCAATTCCCCGGAATCGAAAAGCTTGCCTAGTCCAGCTAGTTGTTCTCCATCCTGTTCGACGATGAAAAAAGCACTCTTTACTCTTGGATCGGTATTCGATTCTGCGTCCGCAGCAATCGTGACCAACCTGCCACCAGGTTTGAGAAGATCCCAGGATCTGTCCAGGGTTTCTCCACCCACGGTATCGAAGATTACATCGACTAGGCCTACCTCCTCAAAGCGGCGTTCCCGATAGTCGATGACCTCATTGGCTCCAAGCCTCTTTACAAAATCGAGGTTCGCCTTGGACGACGTGGCAACCACATTCGCTCCTTGCGATTTTGCAAGTTGAACTGCGAAAAGTCCCACCGCCCCAGCCCCTCCATGTATAAGGACTCGTTCGCCTTTCTGTAATTTTGCTCGGACATGCAGCCCCTGCCATGCCGTCAACAAGCCAATCGGGGCTGAGGCCGCTTCGACGTGGGAAAGAGAAGATGGCTTCAGAGAAAGAGTCGATGGTTTTGTTAT
Source organism: Acidobacteriaceae bacterium KBS 89 (assembly GCA_000381605.1). Taxonomy (GTDB): domain Bacteria; phylum Acidobacteriota; class Terriglobia; order Terriglobales; family Acidobacteriaceae; genus Edaphobacter. The sequence continues at coordinate 434,044 of KB906758.1, read as the reverse complement.
GCAGAACTCAGCCGTGGCACCCTCTGCGAACCAATCGTTCAAGCCGAAAACAGCATCTCCCAGGCTGTAGCCAAGTGTTCCCGCGCCTAACCCAGCAACTGTGCCTGAGAATTCATGTCCGGGAATTGCCTTGGATCGGACTGTACCGTCCGCATAGTGGTTGGTGGGATACCAAAGCTTCTCTGTAGGGGTCACTCCAGCGGCGCAGACCTGAATCAAGATTTCCCCCGCCTGTGGCTCGGGAACCGGACGTCTTACCGGCTGCAGGTTCAGTTCGTCAGTAAACTCCATTGCTTTCATATATGCCATTGCTTCACTCCATGGAACTTGCTGGATTGGTTGTGATTCCCGCTATCGGGACGTAGTGTCGTATGCGGTCTTGTGTCTCAAGAAAGGATGCCGCTCTCAAAGAAATGGATGCAGTTTTCCACTTTCGACCTCAGCGCGAATGAGGGAGGCTACTATTTGGAATCGGGAAAGGGGGATTCAGCTATCACGTCGCAGGCATGAGGAGTTGTATAACCAGGGATGCGACGCTCACAGATGCCGACGTTCACCGTGTCGTAGGTCGTGCCGGGCTTGTGCGCAAAGCAGGCAAAGTACTCCTGGATGAAGCGTTCCTTGAAACGCTTTCGAGGATATTCGGCCACGATTTTCTCGCGCAACTCCGAAGGAAACTGATCGAAGCCCTTTCCAAGCACATCGAGGCAGGCTCCCGAATAGAGTAGAACTATTTAGGGGCGCATGTACTGAGTGACACCGGGAGTGGTGTGCAGAGCAATCGCCGCCCATGCAATTTCTACCTGTTCTTCAGGCCCTTATATGCATCCTAGCGATCCGCATCACCGCGGCGATACTCCGCCGTGAGTTCGTCAAGCTGTTCTTTCAGCTCCGGATCGATAGCGTAATTCGCACCAGCCAGTGAGTCATCTAGCTGTTCGAGTCGGCTCGCGCCAAGAATGGCAGCGGTGATGATTGGATTCGCAAGGACCCAGGCCACCGAGAGTGTTGTCAGCGGAACGCCTCGCCTCTTTGCAATTTCACCGAGTTGCGAAACGGTCTCAAATTGCCGGTCGTGCCAGTACCGTTGCTGGTACAGGGCTCCGAAATTATCGCTGATTGCCGCAGAGAACCGGCCCTCTGTTGGCGTCTCATTCTGGTTGTATTTGCCCGTCAGCAAGCCGCCTGCCAGCGGATTGAATGGGATCACGGCGAGGTCTTCTTCTTGAGCAAGAGGCAAGAGCTCACGTTCAATCTCACGGAAGAGCAAATTATAGCGAGGTTGAACAGAGACGTAGCGTGAGATCTTCAAAGTGTCGGAACGCCCGATTGCGCGCGCGAGCCGATATGCAAGGATGTTCGACGCCCCGATATAGCGTGCCTTGCCGGAGCGCACGATTGTGTCGAGAGCCTCAAGGGTTTCGTCGAGCGGCGTTGCACGATCATCGAAATGCACCTGATAGAGGTCAACGTAGTCAGTTCCGAGTCGCCGGAGAGAGCCATCGATAGCATCCAGAAGATGCTTGCGTGAGGCGCCCTGGTTCCACGGTTCTGGTCCCATTGGAAGTCCTCCCTTGGTTGCAAGAATGAATTTCTGGCGCTTGTTCTTGAGCCAGCGACCAACGATTTCTTCGGTCCGGCCGACGAGCGTGAAATCCGCTCCCATCGGATAGCCATCTGCAGTGTCAATAAAGGTGATCCCCGCATCTGCGACTTTATCCAGAATCTTGAAGGCCGTCTCTTCTTCTGTCTGCTTCCCTAAAGTTGCGGTGCCGAAGCACAGTCGGAAACCGTCAAGCCTGTTTCTCCAAATTTTGTAGTCTGCATGTAATTGCCCTCTTCTCCACCCAGCGTGCCGACCAGGCGTGCGCCCTCAGCAATAGCAGGCATTCGCCTTCAGCGCAGGAATTCAGTTTTCTACTCTTACGTTGAGCTTTGCTATTCGGAATCCGAGAAGGGAGATGCCGCAATCACATCGCAGGAATTGGGGAACTTATAACCGGGGATGAAACGTTCACAGATGCTGGCGTTAACGGTGCCGAACGTGGTGCCGGGCTTGTGCGCAAAGCCGGCAAAGTATTCCTGAATGAAGCCTTTCCGAAAGTGCTTGCGAGGGTACCGCGCCACGATTTTCTCGCGCAACTCCGAAGGAAACTGATCGAAGCCTCGTCCAAGCACATCGAGACCGACTCCCGTATAGAGAAGAGCTACTTCGGGGCGCATGTACTGAGTGATGCCGGGAGTGGTGTGCAGAGCAATCGCCGCCCATGCAATTTCTACCTGTTCTTCAGGGACCTTATGTGACGTAAGGAACTGACGGGCCGCGTTTGCGCCATCGACTTCGAAGCGTTCATCTGGACTCGAGAATTTCTTGATGAGACCGAAATCGTGAAAGGCGGCCGCGACATAGAGAAGCTCAGGGTCGAAACGAAGCTTTTGTTGACGGCCCTGCTCCGCCGCGAACAAGTAGACCCGAATCGAGTGATTAAAGAGCAGATCCGTGGAATGCTGACGCAGCAGATCAGTGGCCTCTTTCGCAAGCAAAGAGTCCGGAATCATGAAAGCAGTCGATAGATTTGACATCGTTGTATCCTTTCTGTGTCTTCAGTTACATATGGCGGCTTTGAAAGCAGAGCCATCAGCCGAACGACGGAAAATATGTTTCACATGACGTATTCGGTCTCATAAACCGGATAGTCGGTATATCCCTTGGCCCCCCGGGTGTAGAACGTGCTTGAGTCCCACTCGTTCAGCGGCAGACGATGGCGCAGCCGCTCGACCAGGTCCGGGTTGGCAACGAAGGGTTTCCCGATCGCAATGAGATCGGTCTCGTTCGCATCGATGGCGGCCTGGCCATTGTCTCGGAGATAGCCTCCGGCAAGGATGAAGGTGCCACCAAAGACTTGGCGTAACTCCCTGAGATAGTTTTTTGGGACGGGGATGGTGCCGTGCTCGCCCATCGTAGTTTGATCACTAATATGCACATAGGCGAGCTTGCGACGAGACAGTTCCTCCGCAAGGGTCATATATGTCTCGGCCTCATCGTGGAAAGGTGGCATCTCGTTATAGCGGCCAAAAGGAGACAGGCGGATGCCGGTACGATCACCGCCTATCGCATCGACTACCGCATCGACCGCCTCCAGCGTGAAGCGAATGCGATTGGCAATCGAACCACCGTAGCGGTCGTCGCGTGTGTTGAGCGCCCCATTAATGAACTGATCATGGAGATATCCGTTGGCACCGTGGATTTCGACGCCGTCCAGGCCACCTTCACGTGCATTGCGTGCTGCCACTCCGAACTCGGAAACGATGCGCGACACCTCCTCTGTCCTCAGCGAGCGAGGTTTGCTTTGCACCAGGAATGCTGGCCTACCATCCGCATTGAAGGCCATGGAGATCGCTTTCGTCGCCCCAGTCTCGGTGGAGCTGACTGGAGCCTGACCGTTTGGCTGATGCGAGATATGGCTCGCGCGGCCACCATGCCGGAGTTGCCCGAAGATCACCCCTCCATGGTTATGCACCTCTCGGGTCACACGTTGCCAACCCTCAATCTGTGCCGTGTCTGGCGGAGAAATGCCCATCACCCTGTTGTGGCCGAGAACGCGAACGTTACCCGCAAAGGTCCGCGTGATTGTGGACGAACTTCTCAAGAATGCTCACCGATTTGTTGGTTCTGTCCCGTCCGAATAGGAATAAGAAATCTTTCGCACTTCACCATCCGGCTCTGCGATCGCAATGGCGATCGATTCGGCATGGACATCAAAACCTGGAAATCGTAACTGGTCCTACATGACCGGCTCCCTTCCGCTGCGGCTCTGAACTGCGTGTCCTGGTATCCGTCCGATTGCGGCGAGCAGCGGGTCGAACGCCTGAACCGAATGAGGTGTTGAGTACAGAGATATTAGAAGTCCGAGGCGTCCTCACCCTGGTCCCTGCCCTCCATCGGCCCCATCGCGCTCACTTCGTCTATCATCAATCCCCAGGGCCTTCTCATATACGAACCAGCAGCATCGACGTCACGCGCCAGGAGTCTTGTCTATGGGTCGGGTCCTCGTCATTGGAAGCGACAATCCTGTTACTCACACCATCGTAGATCTCCTCTCCACTGCTGGTGTGCCAATCGAATTTGCGGCTGGCCCCGTTGCCGCTCTGCAACGCCTGCGCGCACGGTCCTTCGCCATCACCATCACAAGTCCAGGCACCTCAATCGACGAAGACCTTGCCTTGCTCAACGAGATGCGCCTCATCCGGCCGGGCATCAAGTGCATCGTGCTTGCCCCGTACAGCACCTCCCAGGAGATCATCGCCGCGCTCCGCGCCCGCGTCTTCGCCTGCTTCACCGCACCCTTCGATGCTCAAGCCATCGCCGCCATCGCACGAGAGGCAGCTTCAGGCGGCCTCACGGACGACGACATCCACCTCATCTCCGCCCGCCCCGGCTGGGTCACTGTCCGCGCCAACTGCCGTCTCCTTACCGCCGAGCGTCTCATGTCCTTCGCCCGGGAGCTCAGCTCCCAAATGCAGGACGATATGCGCGATGCGATCCTGGTCAGCTTCCGCGAGATCGTTCTCAACGCCATGGAACACGGCGCCGCCTTCAATCCGGAGCAGATGATCGAAGTCACCGCCGTCCGAACCCGCAGATCGTTCGTCTTCCACGTCCACGACCCGGGCTCCGGCTTCCGCCAGGAACCGCCAGGAACCGATCGCATCGCCGATCCCACCGACGGTCTCATCGCTAATCTGGCCGTCGACGACCTCATCTCCGATCTCACCGACGACCTCACCAATACCACCGACAACATCGTCGCCCATATCCGCAGACGTGAAGAGAAGGGCTTACCGCCCGGCGGCTTCGGTCTCCTCCTTGCCAGAGGCGCCGTCGACGAGCTCCTCTATAACGAGATCGGCAACGAAGTCCTGCTCATCAAGTACATCGACCGCGCCCCACCCATTCAAATCGATCCACTCGTACACTAGTGTGCTGCGCAGCCGCGATGCAGAGGAGCTGTCGGGCGAAGGACACACAACAGGATCGAGAGTAACCCTAATTTTCAGGCACCACCGGATTACTTAGCCTTTACTCAAATGTCTGGCCGTGCGTCAGAAAGTCCTCGGGGACGTAGGCGAGATACGGCACGAAGGGTGCTGCCCGGCGCGAGCCGTCCTTTGGTTGCGGGTAAGCTTCGTCGAACAACGCGTAAAGGCCTTTCGGGTTGGCAGGGCTCGCGGGCTATACCGGCCATCGCCTCCAGTGTGTTCTTCGGGGTTGTTCCGCCAGTCGGGGTTGAGGCTTGGAGAAAGCGGGTGCGCCAATCGTCGTTGGCCACGGTGGCAAAGGCGGTGATCAGTGAGCCGAGGGTGTCTATGCTCGCAAGCGTTGAGGTCTGTGTGCTGTTCAGCGGATCGAGCAGCACCTTGCCCCACCCACCCGTGGAGGGATCGACGAGATTCCTTCCCAGATTCGCATTAACCATCAGGGGTAGTTGAATGGTGCCAGGACACATGGAGCGTCACTTGATGGACTTATCTTCGAGAACGGCCCAACCCTGGGCCTTGCGCGCGGCCATTTCGCGCCCACCGGATGGTACCGTACCCACACCAGATGCAAGTTGGCTATCTTCCATGTGATTCGTCTTCATCGACGCGTGACATGCTACGAAGGTGACGTCCTTATCCAGCGACTTCGAGATCTCGATCTTCATTGGGTTGCCCTTGTCGATCAGCTTCAGGCCATCCCCCGTCGCCAGGATCTCGACATAGGTATCGTACGGTTTTGCGCTCGATGCCATCAGGTCGTCCGCCTTCTTCAGCGCGGCCTGCCAGTTCTCAGGGCTGTTGGTGCCAACGTGGATAAGGACCTTTTGCGTTGGCTGGTTCTGTGCAGTGGCCGGAGCAGCGGGTGCAGCAATCTGGGCGAGCAGACCTGCGGGAACCAGAAGCAAAGAACAAAATCTGAATATCCAGTTACGGCGTGTCATGGAATTTCCTTTCAAGTTGCAATCCTATTCGCTTAGTTTAGCTGCAGCTTTACCCTCCTGGGGTACCGTACTCCTTTCGGCTTGAGTAGCGGGAAGATGGCTTTTCGGCAGTGAGTACACTTCGTTCCCGCAAAACGTGGTTTTGAGAAACTTCGTTTTCTGGGGTTTGAACTTGCCGAAAACCCGACTTTTCGAGTAACTACTAGGCCCCTCCTGAACTGCATGTAATATCGGAATCGAATGCTGAGCACAGACATGCTGCTCCACGTCCGGAGAATGAAAGCGCCATGACTATCCTCGCTCGCCTGGAGCTGTGGAAGGAGCAAGGCACAATATCGACTGAGCAGCAGGCTCATTTAGCGAGCCTCTCTCGCGGAGAACCCTTCTCCCTCTCGCTTGAGCTCAACCTTCTCCTTTATGCAGGTGTGTTGGCGTTCGTTGCCGGACTTGGCTGGACCATCTCCACTTGGTCGCGGCAACTCGGTGATGTACTCATCCTGTCCATTATCTCCATCATCCTTGCCGCCTCTTTTTGGTATTGCTTTTCCCGCGTGCCAGCCTGGTCGGCCGCGGAGACGGCTGCACCGACTCCGATCTTCGATTATGTCCTCTACCTCGGCTGCCTCGTCTGGTGCGTAGAACTCGCCTACCTGGAAAACCGTTTCCACATCCTTTCCGGACAGTGGGATCTTTATCTGCTGGCCACGGCGCTCCTCTTCTTCTTCCTTGCCTATCGTTTCGACAACCGCTTCGTGCTGTCTCTCGCTTTGTCCTCACTCGCCGGATGGTTCGGACTTAAGATCTCGCATTGGCCGTCTCATCAGGATGCGGCATACCGGCAATATGCCGTACTTTACTGCCTGTTGGTGGGCATAGCAGGAGTGATTCTTCAGCGCCTCAAACTGAAGCCGCATTTTCTCGGCACGTATCTGAACATCGCCACCAATGTCCTCTTCTGGGCAATCCTTTCCGGGGTCTTCGAGCAGGAAGGCAATGGCCTGTGGCTTGTCTTTCTACTGATCGCATGTGGTTCATCCCTTGCGTGGGGTTTGAAGCGCCGGCAGTTTGCCTTCGTTGCCTACGCCGCAGTCTACGGCTACGTTGGTATTAGCTGGTTGCTGATCCGCAACGCCTTGGACGCCACCTTTATTCTGGTCTACTTCGTGTTCACCGCAATCGCAATGATCGTAGGCCTTGTCCAGATCGCGCGTCACTTTGGGAGGCCGGAGTGAGAATCTACACGGAATCGAGCGAGGAGACCCTGCGTGCCCGCAAACTCCTGACGGAGTGGACGGGCGACGGCGATCTCAGCAAGGAGCAGTGCCAACGCCTTGAACAAGACACGGTCTCCGACCTGCGCATCACCAATGTCTTTTTGAGGCTGGTACTTTTCTTCTTCACCACAATCGCCGTAGCCGCCGCAGTCGCGCTCTTCTCCACAATCTTTCTTTCGCAGCCGTCGCAACAAACCACAGGAATCTTCTTATTGATCTTCGCTGCTGTCTCCTATACGGCGGCCGAGGTCGCCGTAAGCCAGGCCCGTCTGTATCGCTACGGGATCGAGGAAGCACTCGCCGTCTGTTCGGTTGCTTTTCTGTGCGCAGGATTCGGTTTCGCTTTCTTCAGCGGCGTCCCCTACTCCTCGCGCGAAATTCAGTTTGTGATTCCTGCCGTTGGCGCCATTGCTTCGCTCTGGATCTGGTACCGCTTCAATCTCTGGTACGCATTTCCCGTCGCGATGATCTTCGCCATCTTCCTGCCCGACTACTGGACCCTATCTCGTTCGGCGCAGCTTGTCTTCATCGCAGTGTTCTATGCAGCCGGACTGATCTGTGTAGCGCGCGTCCGCTCCCGCCACCGATTCGATTACCTTGAAGAGGCGTACTCGCTCTCTGAGGCGTTTCTATGGCTCGGTATATACCTGATCTTCAATCTCAAAATTTCAGGGTTCAGCTTGCTTTCACCTTTTTTGGGGATGTCCAGGCGGGTCACCTCGGAATCCGCTGGACCGTTCTACTGGACGACGTGGGTGCTCATATGGTGCCTGCCGCCCCTCATACTCACACGCGGTGTTCGCCTGAAGGACCGCTTCGTCATCGCAGTTGGGGCGATTACTGCCGTCCTCACCCTTGTCACCAATAAACCGTACCTCGGCTGGCAGCGGCATACTTGGGACCCGATACTTCTCGGCATTGCACTGACTGCCGTTGCATTGTTCCTTCGCCGCTGGCTCGCTCAGGGTCCGGGCGGAGTTCGCCACGGCTTTACGGCCTCGCGTCTGTCGGGGAAGGACAAACGCGTGATGAGCGTCGGCTCTTCCGTACTCGGCCTGGTGACACCTCAATCGATAACGCCAACCCCGCAACCAACCAATCCAGACTTTCGGTTTGGCGGAGGAGGATCGGGAGGCGGGGGCGCTAGCGGCGATTTTTAAAGGGCTTGCCAGCCGATACACCGGTTACTCTACTTCCCCACCGTCTTATCAATAACGGCCAGCACCAACGGCCCATAATCGCATAACCCTTCTCCTTTGTATGAACGCCATCGAAGCTGGTGGGTATGCTGTGCGACGAACATCCCGAAATACGGGTTTTCGGCAACTTCGTGACGAACTTGCCGGAAACGTGACTTTACGGGAGATTGGCAGTCTGGGAATCCTGCAAGCTTACACTCTCAATAGCCGGCAGCTTATTGATGCTCGGGCTTCGTATACTCCCTCCGCGAGTTCATAATTCGCAGCGATCGCCCAGCATGGTCGGCCCGCACCCTCAAATCAAAGTTCTCCTACAACGTCGAACCCCACCAACTCCGCCGCCGCGCCAACCAGCGCGATTACGCCGCCCACACGGCAGAGTTCTTCGACTACGAACTAAAATCCGGCCCCAAACCCGCATGGATGGAAACAGGCATCCCTTACCTCCCCGCCGCCGAGCAAGCCGCCCCTTAACTCGGAGTATTTGCAGGTAGTTGTCTCGCATTCCGCTTTTGGAACCATCACGAACCAGGCACCCTACACTAAAGTGCTATCGTTCACCTTCGCTCTAGTCGAACCCCCAAAACTTTGATAAGCTCAGGCGCTGACACAGTCTGAAACTGTAACGAACTCTTAACCTGTAATTACCCGACTGTGGGCGAAATATTAGGGTCTCTGGGCCGCGGGTTAGCTTCAGTTCGCGTCATTCAACCTCTTGCTGCGTAGTATTGAAGGACTTCACACATGGCTATCGCCCCTTGGTTCAGAATTTCCTTAGTAGCTTCTCTGCTTCTGAGTTTCTCCTCTTCGCAAGCCCAGCGACCCCTCTTTCCCATCACTGGATTTTATCCAGCATCTCCCGCTGATCCTGTCGCTATGGCAGTTGGCGACTTCAACGGCGATGGCTCTCCCGATCTCGCTTTTCCGGATTTACCCCTGTCAGACACTTCCTTCCCTACCATAACGGTGCTCCTCGGACCTCTGTCGGCTCCTGTCAAAGTCACAACAAGCGGACTAACGTGCACCGTCCAGAACTACGGGGGCACGAAGTCACTCCTCGCAATCGACATCAATAACGACAAGAAGACCGACCTTGCCTTTCTTTGCAAAGAAGGCTACGTCGGCGTTCTCTTGGGCAAGGGTGACGGCACATTCCAGCCCGCAGCGTACTACTCCCTGACGGGAGCAGCCTCTCTCGCTGCCGTCGACCTGAACGGCGACGGATACCTCGACATCGTCGCCTCCACCTCCATAGTGGGAACCGGCTCGGCGATCAATATCATGCTGAACCAGGGAACATCTGCTCCCGGAACTCTGCTCTCTCCCAAAGGCTATCCCGTAATCGCGTTTGGCGGAGGCATCGGCATAGGCGATTTCAACGGCGATGGCAAACAGGACATCCTCGTTAACACCCTTCAGATCACTACAGAAGATTGGCAACTCGCCGTGTTCTACGGAAACGGCGACGGAACTCTTCAGCCCCTGCAAGCCATACAGAGTCCCCCTGGTGGAATAACGTTTGTTGCAGCCGACCTCAACCACGATGGATTTACCGACGTGGCGTACCTCACTAGTCCTGGCACCGGACCGCAGGCCATTCAAGTTGTATTAGGCCAATCAAACGGCCTCTTCACAGTAGGTTCTGGCCTGCAGCTCAGCGCCTCTGTTAACTACGCCAACCTCGTCCTCGCAGGAACCACAAACAGTGGTAAAAATATCAACCTCGCCGCAATCGGCGGCATCACGACCATTCTGCTTGGCGATGGCAATGGCGGCTTCTCTGCTGGCCACTCTTACGCCCAAAGCGGAAATGTGAGCGTCGAACCGGACACAAACGGAAACTACTCTCTAATCTTCAGCACGGAGCTCGGCCTCACTTCTTTGACAGGAAATGGCGATGGCACGTTTCAGGGAATTCCCGCAACTCCAGTGGGCCCGAACGGTTTCGTCACCGCCGATCTGAATAATGACGGCCTCACGGATCTTGTCTTCATCGACTATCAAGGAAATTTGACAGGCGCGATCGGGCGCGGCGACGGAAGCTTTACGGCGGCTGGTCAGATCACCGGCGCCCCTTACTTTGGAATTCCAGCAACGGGTGACTTCAACTCTGACGGAAAAATCGATGCCGTCGCGATACTTCCTGGGAACGGTCTTGGTCACGGCCCGACTACCGCCCATGACTCCGAACTCTTTTTTTACAAGGGCAACGGCGACGGCACCTTCCAGCCCAGCACACCCGGCATCGATCTGCAAGTCATCGGAGCAAGCGGCGCCGTCACCGGAGACTTCAACGGAGACGGAAGACTCGATGTAATTGTGCAGTACATAAACCTATACGATGCCCCCCCAACCACTGGCCTGGTATTCCTTCCAGGCAACGGGGACGGCACCTTCGGCACACCGGTCTCGTTTGCACAGGGCACGGCATGTCCAAATGTTCTCGTCACCGACTTAAACAAGGACGGCAAGCTGGATCTGGTCTGCGGCGCAGTCTTCCTCGGTAAAGGAGACGGCACCTTCAATCAACAGCCTTTGGGTTTCGTCGGAACTCCTCTCGCCGTCGGAGATCTCAACGGCGATGGCATCCCTGACGTCGTCATCCCGGTTGCGGGTTCAGCAACCTCGCAAGTTGCAGTCTATGCGGGACGCGGCGACGGCACCTTCCAGAACTCGCCTTTCTATACCACCACTCCTCTCGTCCAATACGGCTCTCCTGTCCTTTCAACCATCGGCGACGTCAACGCAGATGGAAACCCAGATCTCTTGATTCAATATCAAAACAGCTTCGCGGGACTTGCTGTCTTTCTAGGGAACGGACAAGGCGCCTTTACTGCCGACAGTAACGCTTACTTCCTGAGCACTCAGCACGGCGGAGCAGCGGAAACGACAGGACCTCTAACAGTCCTCGCACGTTTGAACAACCAGGCTCCGGCACTCGCCAGCGACCACGCTCTCGATTATCTGACCTTCTTCGGTGGAACCGTAACTTCTATCCTCAACCAAACGAACGCTGGCCCCTCTGGGCTTTCGCCGCTTGCCTCGAAGACAAGCCTCGTCTCTTCCTTGTCCACCGCAGCGCCAGGGCAACAAATCACTCTCACCGCGACTGTCATTGGACTCGCTCCCACAGGCACGGTTTCGTTCCTCTCTGGCGGAAAAACACTCGGAACCGGATCCTTATCCAAGGGAGTAACGACCCTTTCCACCTCTTTTGCAGTTGCCGGTAGTTTCTCAGTTACCGCGAGCTATGCGGGCGACACCAATAACCTTTCCAGCACCTCCAACGCCGTCGCAATCACCGTCGTCGCGCCGGACTACACAGTCACGGCATCGCCTGCAACGGCAATCATTACCGCTGGTCAATCCGCAACCTCGACACTAACCATCACGCCAGTTGGCGGCTATAACGGGACAGTCAAATTCTCCTGTGGCACACTTCCAGCAGGAGCTACATGCACTTTCGCTCCAGCAACCATCACCCCGTCTGACAGTGCTGTAACAACCACACTAACCGTCGCCACCACGGCCACCACCACTTCCCTTCTGCGGCCCTTCTCCACGCCGCTTCAGGGAATCGCTTTGGCATTCCTCTTCATCGTAGGGGTCTCGCCTCGTCGCATCCGCGTCGTCAGCCATCGTCTTCTGCGCGCCGGATTCCTTTCGCTCATAGCATTCACGAGCTTGATCTCTCTATCCGGCTGTAACTCTCCCGCCAAAACCACAAACCCCGGTACTCCCACCGGCGTTCAAACACTCGTCGTCACAGCGGCAGATTCATCGGGAGCCGTTTCACACGCCATCAACTTCCAGGTAACAATTCAGTAGCTCGCATGCTCCTACTCGGATCGCCGAGACTTCCGCAAAACGGGGTTTTCGGCAACTACGATCTGCCCTCCAACTCGAACTTGCCGAAAACCCGACTTTACGGGAACTATCAATTGATACTTTCGCTCTGCCCCTCAGGGGAGCGATCATCAGTCATGCGGATGCTCTGGTGCTGGCTTTGTAGAGCTGAGATGCCCATGCTTGACGATCAGGAATTTAGCGAGATCGCGCCACTTTTTCGCGCCGGGTTGGAGTCTGTGAAAGACTATCGTGCTGCGACTGGCGTCCCTCTAAAGGGCGTTCCTTTGCCAGAGCGTTTCGCTGCAATGCTAGTGCGCTACCAAGCGATGACAGGGTACCGAGAAACGAATCCCAACGCGGTGTGGCACCACCGTCTCTCCCTTTACGGTCCGCCCTGCAAGCGTTGCGGCAAACCGCTGCGAACGCCGAGAGCGAAGCTCTGCGGCAGTTGTAAGTTCCCCGTAGATGAACCGACAGTGTGAGATTCCCGCAAAACGGGGTTTCGGCAACTTCATTCCATAAGGTTTGAGCGCCTTCCTTTCTCTTAGATTTCTGCGTGCCAATCTCTTAGATTTCTGCGTGCCAAGTTCTAGGTCTCCAAAAACTTGTCAAGCCCCCAAACCTCCCGAAAGTCAGCCAAACCACACATAACAAACCAAATATAAATCTCCAGAACTTGGCATTTTAGTTTCACTCAACTCGCTATACTTGATATAGAGATCGAAAAACAAGCAAGCCCCGCAGGGACGAAGAGTCCTTCCGGGGCTAACTCATTTAGATGCACGATTTTGGACGCAACCCGTTTGTTATGAATATTTTGCAGACATCGGCAGCCTGTAAACCATTGATTGCAGGAAACTTACGCGCGGGCAATAGGGGGGTACTCCCCCCTCAGAATCAAGGGAGGAGTAACCCAATGAGCCATCCACTAGGCCGAAGCCGGAGCCTTCCCTGCCAGCTGCCGCAACACATACTGCAGGATCCCGCCGTTCTGGTAGTACAGAATCTCCTGAGGCGTATCGATCCGCACCGTCGCAGAAAACTCCGTGGTCTTCCCTAGGTCCGACTCGGCAAACACGGTGATCACTTTCCCATCGGCAAATTTGTTATCCAGCATCGCCTTCAACTGACCCGGTGTCTCCCCAATCGCAAAGATCTCCTCGCCCGAAAGACGCAGCGACTCGACGTTCTGCCCCGGCATGAATTGCAACGGCAAAATCCCCATCCCGACCAGGTTCGACCGGTGGATACGCTCGTAGCTCTCCGCAATCACAAATCGAATTCCAAGCAGCCGCGGTCCCTTCGCCGCCCAGTCGCGCGACGATCCTGACCCATACTCCTTGCCCGCCAGAATCGCCAGCGGCGTTCCCCGCTTCGCATACTCAACGCTCGCATCGTAGATCGACATCGGAACGTCGTCGGGAAGCAGCCGCGTCACTCCACCCTCGGTCCCCGGAGCCAGCTTGTTACGCAGACGCACATTGGCAAACGTCCCACGAACCATCACCTCATGATTGCCGCGCCTTGATCCATAGCTATTGAAGTCCGAAGGCTTCACTCCATGCTCAGTCAGATACTTCCCCGCCGGACCATTCAGCTTGATCGAGCCCGCAGGCGAAATATGGTCCGTCGTCACCGAGTCGCCCAGCACCGCCAACACCCGAGCCCCATGAATATCCTCAACCGGAGCAGGCTTAGCCGCCATACCGTCAAAGTAAGGCGCCTTGCGAATGTAAGTCGAGTCCGGCTCCCACCCATACGTATCGCCGTCAGGAAACTTCAAACTCTGCCAGTTGTTGTCTCCATCCGAAACCGTACTGTACTGATGCCGGAACATCTCCGAATTGATCGACGAGTTCACTACCTCAGATACCTCCGCCTGCGTCGGCCAGATGTCGCGCAGGAACACCGCGTTGCCATTCTTCTCATGCCCCAGCGGCTCCGTGTCAAAGTTGTGCGCAATATGCCCTGCCAGCGCATAAGCCACCACCAGCGGCGGACTCATCAGGTAGTTCGCCCGAACCTCCGGCGAGATTCTGCCCTCAAAATTCCTGTTCCCTGAAAGCACCGACACCGCAACCAGTCCGTTGTCCTCAATCGACTTCGAAACATCCGTCGGCAACGGTCCCGAGTTCCCGATGCAAGTTGTGCATCCGTATCCCACGACTTGAAACCGCAGCTTATCGAGGTACGGCATCAACCCCGACTTCATGTAGTAGTCCGTCACGACGCGCGACCCAGGCGCCAGCGAAGTCTTCACCCAAGGCGGCGTGCTCAAGCCCTTCTCCACGGCCTTCTTGGCCAGCAACCCCGCCGCCATCATCACATAGGGATTCGACGTGTTCGTACACGAGGTAATCGCCGCAATCACGATCGATCCATGGTCGAGGTACTTGTCCGGGTCGATCCCAAATCGGCTCCGGATCGATACGTGCGGGGCCTCCAGCTGCGGCAGCGTCTCATCCTGGATAGTAATCACCGGGACTATTGGAGCCTCCACCACCGGAGCCATCGCACCCACGCTGCTCGTCACATCCCCTGACGCCGAAGCCGTTCCGCCCTCACCCTCCCACCGCACCATCTGCCGTACAACGTTCTTATTTCCATTCGGTCCCAGAAGTGTCGGGAGTTGCTCTTTGAAACTCGCCCCCGCCTGCGACAACTTCACTCGGTCCTGCGGGCGCTTCGGGCCTGCCACACTAGGCTCCACCGTCGCGAGATCCAGTGCAATCGTCGCCGAATACACCGCCTCCTTCGCATCCGCCGTATGGAACAATCCCTGCTCGCGGTAGTAAGCCTCCACCAGCGCAATATGCTCTTCCGATCTGCCCGTCAGCCGCAGATAGCGCAGAG
This sequence comes from Acidobacteriaceae bacterium KBS 89, assembly GCA_000381605.1. Classification (GTDB taxonomy): domain Bacteria; phylum Acidobacteriota; class Terriglobia; order Terriglobales; family Acidobacteriaceae; genus Edaphobacter. The sequence goes on along the minus strand of KB906758.1, from coordinate 418,888 downwards.
TCTCCGCGTCGACCGGAAAGATCCCGCACGTCGCCCCATACTCCGGAGCCATGTTCGCAATCGTCGCGCGATCGGCTAGCGGCAGCTCCGCGATTCCCGGCCCATAGAACTCCACAAACTTGCCGACGACCCCCATCTTCCGCAGCATCTCCGTCACAGTCAGCACGAGATCGGTAGCCGTTGTCCCTTCCTTCAGCTTGCCTGTCAGCTTGAACCCAACCACCTGCGGCACCAGCATGCTCACTGGCTGCCCCAGCATCGCGGCCTCTGCTTCAATACCTCCCACACCCCAACCCAGCACACCCAACCCATTCACCATCGTCGTATGCGAGTCGGTCCCAACAAGGGTATCGGGGTAGGCAAACGCATAAGTCTGCTCCACGCTGGCTTTGTGTCCGGCAGCAGCGACAGCGTCAAGACTTCGTTGGGGGGAAGTGGTGAACACGACCCGCGCCAGATACTCCAGATTCACCTGATGACAGATCCCCATTCCCGGCGGCACGGCCGAAAAATTATGGAACGCGGTCTGCCCCCACTTCAAAAACGCATACCGTTCGCGGTTGCGCTGAAACTCCAGAGCCGCATTCAGGTCATACGCCCTTTGCGTTCCAAATTCATCCACCTGCACCGAGTGGTCGATCACCAGTTCCGCGGGTTGCAGCGGATTGATCTTCTCCGGATCGCCTCCCAACATTCGCATCGCATCTCGCATCGCAGCCAGATCGACGATTGCCGGAACCCCGGTAAAGTCCTGCATCAGCACTCGAGCCGGCATGTACGCAATCTCTCGCGAAGGCTCGGCATTCGGATCCCAGCAAGCAAGAAACTGGATGTCGTCAGCAGTCACGGTGCGCCCGTCTTCATGTCGCAGCAGATTTTCCAGCAGGACGCGCAGTGAAAAGGGAAGTCGCGCGAGGTCAACGCCGCCCTTTTCAAGCGCCTTAAGACGAAACATGTTGTACGTGGTCTTGCCCGAGGTAAGCGTGGACAAGCTCTTGAACGAATCAGGATGCGATTGGGTCGACATTGTCTTCTCCGAGGCGCGCTTCTTGCAACGCGAGGTGTAAGGCCGTAGTCACAACTCCAGGCCGCAAACAAGCATCGGCTGAAGTCTAAAATTTTTCAATGGAGTGATGGTGTTAGCAGCGCCCGCGGTCCGGGCGACCGTGACGAAAGCGCTTTGTATTGGGAAGACAGCCTGCCATCGACCTCATTTTACTGCGATCAGCCGTCCTATGAAAGTCCGACCGCCTGAAAGTAAGACGCGCGTACCTGCTCTAAAGTCGCCATGACGCTCAAGCATGTATGGCCGGTACCTCCACTGGCTGGTTTGGCATGTGGATGCCATTTCTGTCCGGGCAATGAATGTAACCAGCGCATTTGCCAATAGAAATCGCCCCTCCACGATAAAACGCATCTCATTCAATAAGTTTGGGTTAATACGTTCAGGAAGTACGAGAGGAGACAGGCAGTATGTACAAATTGGCACCAAGATTTCTCTTAGGCTTTTCGCTTGCCATCGTAACGGCTGTCGGAGCAGCGGGCTGCCACAGAGAGGATCCCGACGCCGCAGCTGTTGCCGACAACTCGGGCCCGGATCCTGCTGATGCCAACATGGCTCCGGTAAGCAACAACCAGCCACAACCGGCCGCTAACGCTGCGCCCGCCCAGGGTCAAGTCCTCGGAATTCGCTCGCAATCCGCGCCTCAGATGAGCGCCGTGCAATACCCTCAGCAGGCCTATCCACCCCCACCGCCAGATCAGGACGAGGCCTATCAGGACGCTCAAGCCTACGACCAACTCGACGAAGAGGGTCAGAGCCAGCCGGTCGAATACGCCGACGAACCGCCTCCGCCGCTGCCAGTCTATGAACAGCCCGTCGCCCCCGCGCCCAACTACATCTGGACCCCCGGCTACTGGTACTGGGCACCCGCCGGTTACTACTGGATCCCCGGCGCCTGGTGTGCTCCACCTTACTACGGCGCGCTCTGGACCCCGGGCTATTGGGGCTGGTATCACAATCGCTGGGGCTTCCATCGCGGCTTCTGGGGACTGCACATCGGCTTCTACGGCGGCATCAACTATGGCTTCGGCTACACCGGTGTCGGTTATTACGGCGGCTACTGGAACGGCAACAACTTCTACTACAACCGCGCCGTCAACCGGGTCAACGTCAACATCACCCACGTTTATAACCGAACCGTCGTCGTGAACAACAACACACGCGTCGCCTACAACGGCGGCAGAGGCGGGATCGCCGTGCGGCCGCAGGCGGCTGAGATCGCAGCCATGCGCGGGCCCAGAGTTCCACCCATGACGACCCAGCTCCAGAATCAGCGACAAGCCGAGCAGAACCGGCAACAGTTCTACAATGTGAACAAGGGCCGTCCGGCCATGGTCGCTGCACCCCGACCTATTGCTGCGCAGCCCGGAATTGCACGGCCTAATCCTGGAGCGATGCCAAACCGGCCAGGACAACCTGAAGTCCATCAAGGGCAGCCCGCCGCCAGGTCCGGCGAGATCGCGCGACCGGGTCAACCGGATAACCGCCCTGGCGAACCAAACAACAGGCCGCAGATCCAACCGGTGCGCCCAGGTCAACCTGAAGTGAGACCCGGTCAACCTGAAGTGAGACCCGGTCAATCTGAAGTGAGACCCGGTCAACCTGAGGTCCGCCCCGGTCAACCTGAGGTCCGCCCCGGAGAGCCACAAATCAGGCCTGTGCAACCGGAAGGTCGCGCCGGACAGCCACAACCAGGCCAACCTCAGACGAGACCCGTCCACCCGGACAATCGTCCCGATGTGCAACCCGGGCAGCCACAACCCGGGCAGCCGCAGACCAGACCTGTACATCCGGATAACAGGCCTGATCAACCACAAGTTCGGCCCGTGCAGCCGGAGACTCATCCGGTTCAACCACAGCAGCCGCAGTTCCGTCCCGAACAGCAACCACAGTCTCGGCCGGAGCAGCCACAGAATCATTCTCCACAGCCACAATATCGTCCCGCGCCGCAGCCAGCGCCTCAATCTCATCCTCCGGAGAGGCCAGCGCCTCAGTCCAGACCGGCTCCCCAGCCTGAGTCACGACCAGCCCCACCGCCGCAGGCTCGACCGATGCCTCAGCCTCAGTCTCGACCCGCACCGCAACCGCAACCGCAGTCGCACCCAGCTTCCGCACCGCAATCAAGGCCGGCTCCCGAACATGGCAATCCGCACCCACAAAAAGAGAAGCACTGATCAAATTTGCAGCTTAAGTGCCAAAAAGAAAGACCCGCCTGGCCGCGGGTCTTTCTTTCGCACTACATCATCTGTCCTTTTCAAATTCATGGTGAGACGGACTCCTCAAGCCACGTGTGGCCGCAGTCGTCGCATCGCCATTGGTTGACAGGATCGACCGATTCCAGCAGCGTCTCTACCCCGTCGCATGATGGGCAGTGCGGTAGCGCGAACTCTTCAGGCACCTCTTCCTTCTCCGCGGTTAATTTGTCTGTTGATGGTTCCGACAAAATAGCCGTCGCTCGTTCCACGTCCTTTGGAGTTACAACAACTCGCGGACCATGGTAGTCAGCCTTCGTGCCGCCTGGTGAGACGACGATTGCGTCGATTCGTTGAGCGGCTAGCGCGTAGTACGCCGCTGCAGCGGACCGTTCGTCCTCAAAATCAAAGATGCACTCGGCCGGCGCCACTTCAGCATAAGCTCGCATGTCTTGTAGATCTTCCTCGGTCAGAACCCACCCCTCCCGTTTCGCGAGAGGTGAGATCTTCAATTCCCGACGTGTCAGTTCACCTTTCAAAGCTTCCTGCGCCGTCTCGGTCAAATCAGTCATGTCGCGCCCTAGCTCGACTAATTCGTCATCGCTATAACCGCTGTAGAGCGATACAAGTTCCTGGTACTGCGCCGCGTCACCGATCATCGTTTTCTCCCCGGACACATTATGCCGCAATGCTGTTTTGCATTCGTTTTGCTTATCTTTCCCCGTCAGGTCGTCGTTTGCATCAAACCCAAGAGACGCTAGAACGGAGAACCAATTGAAAGCACGATGGTTATTTAGTCTCGTTGCTACATCGGCCTTAGCAGTCCCGGCATTCAGCCAGATTCAGATTTATATCGGCTCCGCTCCTCCACCAGTGCGTTATCAGGTCAGACCCGTCGCGCCAGGAGAAGGCTACGCCTGGGTCAATGGCTACTGGGGACAGAGTAGCGGCCATTATGTGTGGGTTCCCGGCGTCTGGCAACGTCCTCCCTATGCCGGTGCCTACTGGACCCATCCGCACTACGACCACTACCAGCAAGGCTGGCAGGTCCATGAAGGTCATTGGGACCGCGAAGATCACGGCGATCACCACGACTATGTGCATCACGACAATGGTCACCACGACAATGGCCATCACGACCATAACTAGATCTGGCTACTTACAAAACGAAAGGCCCAGCGAAATGCGGGGCCTTTTGTCTTGCACGCTCCAGTGTTTAGTTGGTATTTGCTGCTGCCGAATCGAGTTCGCCTGCGAAGTAGCTCTCGCGGAATCGAACGCGTGCATCCGGATAGTCCGGAACCTTCACTCGGATTGTATGCATTCCCGATACGGGTTCTCCGTTGACTCCGTGTGGTTGGAAGCTCAAAAGGTAGTAGTTATGGACGTGGTTTGAGAGCTGATGCAGGCCTGCGTCGAAGCCCTTCTGCGTGGTGAAGTTGATGTACTCTCCGCCTGAGAGTGCGGCGAGTTCGTGCGCTGCGTTCTTCTTCAACGCGTTCACCGCCATCACGAGCAGGCCTATCGGTCCACTGCCTCCGCCGTACTTCAGATCGTTCAAAACCTCCGTCTTTCCTGGGCCAAACGCGACGGAGTTAACGACGGTGTTCGTTCGCCCCAACGCTGCGATCACTTCTGCAGGCTTCTTCGTGCTGCCGTGGTCGCGGGTTTCGCTGATCAGCAGAATTGCGTGGCGATAGTGGTTCTTGCGTGCGTCCAGCAGCTTGGTTGCGTAAGCCACTGCGTCGAGTGTGGATGCGTCGGGATCGTCGCATGGTTCTAGCTGAGCGAGGGCGTGGGCCATGACGTCGACGTTGTCGGAGAATTTGCCGAGCAGGAGAGGTGCGGAGCCGTAGGTAACTACGGCGACCTCGCGGGGTGCGCCTCCGGCGATGTCGTCGATCATGGTGCCGAGGCCGTTGAGTTTGGGGTACTCCCAACCGGCGGAGCGGCTGCATTGGACGACGACGACGAGCGAAAGACCAAGCGCGTCGGTGTCTTCGTCGAGGTGAATGGTCTGCGGAACTCCATTGTCTTCAACGACAAACTGATCCTGTTTGAGGCCGTAGATAATCTCGCCGTGTTTGGTCTGGATGGTGGTGGGGACTAGGACGATGTTGGACTCGGTCCTGAGGGTGTAGCTCTGGTCGCCGGATGCGGGTGGGTTCTGCGCGATGGCAGCGGTCGTGGCGAGCAGGAGAACGGAGAGAAGGGTCCGCATGGTTCAAGTCTAATGGAGTGGTTTTTTTTGTGATTTTGGGGATATTTTTTTCTGGCGTGGTGGAGGGCTGTTTTTGCAGGGTTTTTTGAGTTTTCGTGGTGTTTGGTGATGGTAAATCGTGGTGAATTTGTGGTGGATTCGTGGTGATTTGTGGTGTGTTGACGGACACTTTTTTGTGGTTGAAAAACACGCCAACTTTTTGAAGGATTTTTTGGCGATGTCCCGTTTTGGGAATAGTCCTCGAGCAGCGAGAGTCGTTCGTCTGCGTTATCCTCCGAAGAGCGGACAGACTCTGCCTAAATTTTCTGAAAGAAACCTCTCCATGAATCCTATTGCTACCGAAAAGACATTAGAGCTTCGCTATCCCGTCGCAAGAACGGTCGAGCAGACCGACGACTACTTTGGCACCACCGTCAGCGATCCGTATCGGTGGATGGAGGATGTTGATTCGGCCGAGTTGAAGACATGGATCGATGCGGAGAATGAGTTGACGCAGAGTTATCTTGCGCAGATTCCGGTTCGCGAGACGATGCAGCGGCGATTGCTGGAGTTGATCAACTTCGAGCGGTATACGGCACCTTCGCGTCGCGGCACTCGCTACTTCTATTCGCATAACAGCGGGTTGCAGAATCAGAACGTTCTTTACTGGCAGGAGGGGCTCGACGGAGAGCCGAAGGTGCTGCTTGATCCGAACACCTTCTCCGCTGACGGCACGGTTGCGATCAGTGGGATCAGCATCACCGATGATGGTTCGCTGGCTGCGTATTCGATTGCTGATGCGGGCAGCGACTGGATGAAGTGGCATGTGCGCAATGTGACGACGGGCGAGGATCTGCCCGATATTGTCGAATGGTCGAAGTTCAGCGGAGCCGCGTGGATGAAGGACGGAAGCGGCTTCTTCTATGCGCGCTACGACGAGCCTGCGGCGGATGCTTCGGAGGCTGAGGCGCTGAAGACGGCAAACTATTTTCACAAGCTTTACTTTCACAGGATCGGAACACCGCAGAGCGAAGACGAGCTGATCTTTCACCGGCCGGATGATGGTGAGCTGAACTTAGGCGCGCAGGTGAGCGACGACGGACGCTACCTGATGATTCACCAGAGCAAGGGAACAAGCCCGAACAACGAGCTGGCGGTGCAAGATCTGCAGGATCGCAATAGCCCGCTGCTGCGTTTGATCGAGACGGCAGATGCCACGTATGCGCCGATCAACAACGACGGCACCTTGTTCTGGCTGTTGACGACGCTGAACGCGCCAAACGGAAAGATCATCTCCATCGACCTGAAGAATCCCGGACGCGAACACTGGAAGACAGTAATTCCGGAGAGCACAAATAAGCTGAGCGATATTTCGATCATCGACAATACGTTTATCGCGAACTATCTTGCGGACGCGCAGAGCCTGGTGGAGCTGCGAAGGCTGGATGGAAGCCTAATCGAACGGCTCGCGTTGCCTGCGATCGGCACGGCGATGGGGTTTGGCGGATTGCGCGAGGACACCGAGACTTTTTATCAGTTCACGAACTTCACTACGCCGGGTGCGACCTACTGGCTGGATATGAAGACGCGCAAGTCGACGCTGTATCGACAGCCGAAGCTGCTGTTCGATCCGGCGCTGTACGAGACGAAGCAGATCTTTACAGCGAGCAAGGACGGCACGCGGGTGCCGATGTTCATCAGCCACAAGAAGGGGCTTGTGCTGGACGGCACGGCGCCAACGCTGCTGTATGCGTATGGCGGCTTCAACATTTCGCTGATGCCGGAGTTTGCGCCGTCGCATGTGATGTGGATGGAGATGGGCGGCGTGTACGCGCAGGCCAGTCTGCGGGGCGGCGGCGAGTATGGCGAGGCATGGCATGAAGCGGGCACGCGAGTGAGAAAACAAAACGTGTTTGACGACTTTATTTCATTAGCAGAATGGCTAATAACTAATAAGTACACATCACCAAAGAAGCTCGCGATCTCGGGCGGAAGCAATGGAGGACTGTTGGTCGCGGCTTGTGAGCTGCAGCGTCCGGACCTGTTTGGGGCGGTGGTGGCGCAGGTTGGCGTGATGGACATGCTTCGGTTCGATAAGTTCACTATCGGGTGGGCGTGGAAGGAGGAGTACGGTTCGCCGTCGGAGGATGAGGCTGAGTTCGAGGCGATCTATAAGTACTCGCCTTTGCACAACATACGGGAGGGCGTTGCTTATCCGGCGACGCTGATTACGACGGGCGACCACGACGACCGGGTGTTTCCGGCGCATAGCTTCAAGTACACGGCGGCGCTTCAGGCGTTGCAGACAGGGCCGAATCCGATGCTGATCCGGGTGGAGACGCGTGCGGGGCATGGGGCGGGCATGCCGCTGAGCAAACGCATTGAGGCGACGGTGGACCAGTACGCCTTTATGGCCAAGGAATTGCACGTAGGAGTGGGGAAGGCCTAAAGAGAGGGCTTCCGATGTAGGAGCTTGGTTCCTCAGGGGCGAATTGCAGTGACACCGGGTCTGCGCTGACCGATACTGCAACGACTCCCTCGAAAGTTGCATGGCCAGGAATGACGTTCTGGTCTTGCTGTCGAGGAAATTTGAATCCGGGCCAAGGTTCTGTGCGTCGTATGTATGGAGGCAACAGAAAGGTTGCTTTATGAAGCTAAGAATTTACATCGCGTTGTTTTTGGCACTGGCCCCGGTTGTCGCGCAGGCGAAGCCCAGGACGACGTCGGCGCATACGCGCCCCCAGCTTTACCATGACCGTGCGCCCAAGGCTCGGTTGCGTGACTACCATATGCGTGAGGAACGCATGAAGGCATCGAGAATGCCAACTCGCCCGACTGATCAATCTTTCTAGAAGTTCCGTAGTGAGTCGGTTTCCAAAAATGCGACTTTTCGAGAGCAAGGAAGATGCCTTCATTAGCTGAGAGGAAATTTATCGCTCGAAGCTTTAGGGCATGCGATATACTCCTGTTCCACACGATATGCGGCGGGCAATTCTTTTCTTGATGTTGGGAATTTTCGGCACAGCTCTGTTTGCTGCTGCCCTCTCGGTCTATATGTTCCACGACGTGGATCACGATAAGATCGGCCACTGGAATGAAGCGTTCGCGGGATTGTGTATCGAGAGCGCTTTATTCACCTTAATAGTTGGTGGGGAGTAGCTCTTCTTACTTTGCTAGGGCGGTATCTTTTTCATCTCAAGGGCTACTCTCCTCGCGCAATGCGGGGTCTTTTTCTCGGCATTGGCGTTACAGTATTTCAATATCCTTGGGAGTTCGCCGCAAGAAAGGAACTTCCAAAGCTAGCGGATTCCTCTCTTTCTCTTTATTTGGTCGTTGCAATCGTTTTCTGCACTATTGTTATTACCCACGATAATTTCAGGCGGATGAAGCTGTGCGAAACGCCGCGAGATCTATCCGACAATTGATAATTCCCGACAAACGGGGTTTAGTAAACTAACCCGCTAACAAAAATTCTCTACAGACGTGAAGAACCCTCCAATGCGAGGGGTTTTTTCTTTGTGCGGCTTTTTTAAAGAATCTATTGATTAACTTCGCGCGCGGCGCGGATGAAGGCGGAGAGTTTTTCGGGATCTTTGCGACCGGGTGACTGCTCCACGCCGCTGGCGACATCGACGCCCCAGGGATTGAGTCGATGGATTGCATCGGCGACGTTGTCTGGACGCAGGCCACCGGCCACGATGAGTTTCAAGCCCGGCGCTGCTTGTGTGAGAGCGGCGTGAGCGGCGTTCCAGTCGAAGGTGACGCCGGTGCCTCCGTTGGCAGCGCCAACCTTTGAGTCGATCAGGACGCGGTCGACGAGGTCTGCGGCGGCGATCTCTCGGAGGTGCTGAGCTACGACGGCCTCGTTTGCAGCATCGCCGTCTACCTGCCAGTGCACGGTCTGGACGAGCTTGGTTTGTCCGTTGAAGATGTCGTAGAGCTGCTGGACGAGTTCCATGCTGACACCGCCGTGAAGCTGCACGGTGCTGAGGCCGCACTCCTGCGAGATGCCGGCGATCTCCTGGGCGGGAAGAGAAGGGAAGACTCCGACACACTCGATGCCTTCGGGCAGATACGGTGTGATGCGCGATACATCAGCAGCGGTGACTTGACGGGGGCTGGGCGCGAAGACGAATCCTACAGCGTCTGCGCCAAGATCCGCGGCCAGTTTTGCATCTTCGAGGTTAGTGTTCGCACAGATTTTGATCCACATTGGATACTGCCGATCCGGGGAGGAATCTTAGATGTCGGAAGAGTACTCGCGATCGAGCAACAAGGCCAGCGCTGCAGCGGGATCGGGCTGGCGCATCAACGCTTCACCGACGAGGAAGGCGCTGTAGCCGACGTCCCTGAATCGTGCGATGTCCTCGGCCGTGCGGATACCGCTTTCTGCGACCATGACTGCGTCCTTCGGCATCCAGATGGAGAGCTCGGTGAGGACATCGGTGCGGACGGTGAAGGTGCGGAGGTCACGGCTGTTGACGCCGATGAGATCGAAGCCGAGGGCGACGGCGCGCTCCAACTCCTCGCGGTCGTGGGTCTCGCAGAGTACATCGAGGCCCAGGGTGCGGGCCTCGTCGCGCAGTTCGGTGAGGGAGGCGTCGCTGAGAGCGGAGACGATGAGGAGGATGGCGTCGGCACCGGCGGCGCGGGCTTCGAGCACCTGGAAGGGATCGAGGATGAAGTCTTTGCGAAGGCAGGGGATGCTGACGACGTTGGAGGCCTGTTGAAGGAAGGCGAGCGAGCCCTGGAAAAACTCCTCGTCGGTGAGGATGGAGAGCGCGGCGGCTCCGGCGGCCTGAAAGGTGCGAGCGAGGATCTCGGGATGGAAGTCGCTGCGGATGAGGCCCTTTGAGGGCGAGGCTTTCTTGATCTCGGCGATGATGGCTGGGCCGGTTGCGGCTGCGGCGCGCAGAGAGGCTGTAAATCCGCGGGGTGTATGGGCGGCTGCCTTGCGCTCAAGGAGTCGGTAGTCGGCGGCTGACTTGCGGGCCTGTACCCGCAATAGTGTGTGGGCGAGAATTTGATCGAGCTGAGTCGGCATGGTTCCTTGAAATTTCGCCGCGGGGAACGCGACCTAAATTCGATGAGCCTGGGGACGGCTTCGACTCACACTCACTCGTGCCGCAATTGGTTACCGTTGCCTCGTTTCGCCGAGGCTAAAATTTTGGTGCCGAAGGGGGGACTCGAACCCCCACACCCTTGCGAGTACATGGACCTGAACCATGCGCGTCTGCCAATTCCGCCACTACGGCACGGTGTTTTACGCTCCGCCAGGGAGGGCCGGAGCACGCTAACCGCGAGCCTTTAGTCTTACAAACGGAACCGCGGCTGTCAATTCGGAGGGCACCGCTGCGAGGTCTGCGGATGAGGGCTGAGAGGACGACTTCTGCGAAGGACTAGCGTTTACTTTAGGAGGAAGATTACATTACTCCCACATGACTGAACCTAAGAATGACAACTCCCAGGCCCCGTTGGACGTGGAAAAGATCCCCGAAGATCTTTCCGTTGAGATGCGCAAGATTGCTCACGACCTTAGCAATGCTCTCGAGATCATTATTCAGACGAGCTATTTGCTTGGCACCGCTGAACTGAAGGCTCCGGCAGCGGATTGGCTGCGCATGCTGGACGACGGGGTGCAAAAGGCGATGGAACTAAACCTTACGCTGCGGAATTACATCAAGGACCACACCTCAAGCTAGCGCGGGCTCATTGATGTAACAGTGGACGCGGTCGGGCGCGTCATTTCGACTTGCGCTTGCCGGGGGGTTTTGCCGTCTTTTTTGCGGCCTTCTTTGTGGGTGATTTTGCTTTGCGTGCCAGCTTTTTGGCTGGTTTGGTCGCAGTCTTTTTTGCTGCGGTTTTTGTGGGGCTCTTTTTCGCGGCAGATTTTTTGGGTGGGACTTTTTTCGATGATTTGGCGACGACCTTTTTTGCGGGCAGCTTCTTCGCGGGAGATTTTTTCGGTGAGGCTGGTTCAGGTTCGCTTGCAGGACTGACTGCGATGCCGAGGTCTGCCAGCTTGCGCTCGTGCGAGGCGATTAGGTCTTCAATCTGCTGCAGCAGAATGCGGGTGTGCATCGGCTTGACGAGGAGCTGGTCGGCGCCCATCTCCTGCCAGTCCTCTTCGGCCACAGGGAAGGCTGTCAGAAGGGCGACTGCGGGGTGATAGGCCGCCGCGCGCGCCGCCTTGATGACCTCGACGCCTGCGACGTCGTGCTCCATGCGCATGTCGGTGATGAGCATCTGGTACTCGCGGGTATGAATTTTCGAGACACCTTCACGTGCGGAGGCGGCCGTGTCCACATCGAATCCGCTGATCTCCAGTACGGCCTTCAGGGTGAGCAGTACGGCGACTTCATCATCGACCAGCAGAATACGGCGTCTCATTGAGTTCCTCTCGAATGGCTTCCGAGCAAACATACATTATCCGGTGGGAGATGCCAAAACGGGGAGGTGGAACCAAAGGGCAAGGTCACGCGTAGTGATATACTTCACGTTGCGGTGCAACATGTTCTGCGAGTTGCATCTAATCCCTAAACAACGCATAGCGAGTGAGACAACCCGCTGTGGAGGCGACTTATTCCACCAATTGATAAACGTTCCGCCAAGTCTTTCATCCGCACCAATGAACGAATCCGCGCCCGTGAGATTCGCGTCATTGATGAGAACGGCGAACAGCTTGGCGTCATGGCCCCGTTTGAGGCCCTTAAGATGGCCCGCGAGCGTTCGCTCGACCTCGTAGAGATCTCCCCCAACGCCGTTCCGCCGGTCTGCAAGATCCAGGACTACGGCAAGTACTTGTACGAGAAGGACAAGAGCGAGCGAGCGGCCCGCAAGAAACAAAAGATCATCACCATCAAAGAGGTCAAGTTTTCGGTTACGGTCGACGAACACGACTACCAGACCAAGAAGAATCAGGCCGTCCGGTTCCTGGGCGACGGCGACAAGGTGAAGGCGTCACTCCGGTTCAAAGGCCGGCAGATGGCCCATCGCGATCTTGGCTACAAGATCATCAACCGGCTGATCCTCGATATCGGCGATGCCGGTCTGGTCGAATTCATGCCGCGCATGGAAGGCACCACACTGCACGCCATTTTGGCACCGTCAAAAAAATCTGAGGCGGCACCCAAGAAAGCCGATCCGACGCCCTCAGCGACCGGAACCAAGCCTGCAGACCCTGCTACCCCCGCAACCGTCTAAATCAGGCGAAAATTTCACCTAGTATTGCCTCGCTCCGAGGCGAAAATAGGTGTGCAGGAACTTTCACACTCGGGTTAATCGTGTCATTACTAACTGGTGTGCAATGACTTGTGGGCCAATCGGCCGTCGCAGGGTCTGTCAGCGCGTTGCAGCGGGCGGCTCTCAGTCCAAGAGCAAACCGTTACCGATGCAGTACGGGGAGTTCGGGTTGTATGCTGCGGCAACCCGTGTATCAAACCCTACCAATATGTCACCTCGCGTGGCCGATTGTTGCTGTCTGTAGCAACAGCAGTATTAGCTCTATTTTGTTGGGTTTGACGCTGCAGGTCTTTGCGCAGAAACGGGATTTTAGGTACTTTAGTAACCAAAACTATTGCATATTTCAGTATATAACTGATTCTATTAGACTTATTCCATTATGTATCCTATTGTTACTCCATTGGGTTTGTCCAGAGAAATCTTTTTCTGAGAATACAACTTTAGGGGTATCCCACTATGAAACATATCGTTCGCGCCTTCGTTGCCGTCCTCGTCCTCACCGGAGCAGTTGCTACCACCCAGACCTCCTCCGCCTCCACTAAGAACAAGGTCACGGCGTCGCGCACCAGTATGCTCCCGATTCCAAGCTGCGCTCCGGACGATGCGAACGCCTGCGGCATGGGTCTTGGCCGCTAACTCCATTTCATTTTTTCTTATAAATCGCTGATTTTACGTATCTTATTTCGAGCATTCCAAGGGGTCCACACCATGAAGAACATCGTTCGCGCCTTCGTCGCCGTCCTCGTCCTCACCGGAGCAGTAGCCACCAGTCAGACACCGTCCGCCTCCTCCAAGAACAACGTCACGGCGTCGCGCATCAGCATGCTTCCGATTCCAAGCTGCGCTCCGGACGATGCGAACGCCTGCGGTATGGGTCTTGGCCGCTAACTCCATTTCTTTTTTTATAAAACGCTGATTATACGTACCTTATTTCGAGCATTCCAAGGGGTCCACACCATGAAGAACATCGTTCGCGCCTTCGTCGCCGTCCTCGTCCTCACCGGAGCAGTAGCCACCAGCCAGACACCGTCCGCCTCCTCCAAGAACAAGGTCACGGTGTCGCGCACCAGCATGCTTCCGATTCCAAGCTGCGCTCCAGACGATGCCAACGCGTGCGGTATGGGTCTTGGCCGATAGGTTTCTGTAAACCATTTATTTTGAATTACTTATTTTTGAGAGTCTCAGGGTTAATATCATGAAGAACATCGTTCGTGCTTTCGTCGCCGTCCTCGTCCTCACCGGAGCAGTAGCCACCAGGCAGACGCCGTCCGCCCCCTCCAAGAACAAAGTCACTGCAGCGCGCACCGGCATGCTCCCGATCCCGAGCTGTGCTCCGGACGATGCCAACGCCTGCGGTATGGGTCTCGGCCGCTAGTTCGAAGCCATTCCCACGGTTACCTTTAGGCAGCAATTTCTTGCATATCCACGTAATAAATTGTTGTGTCCGTGCCTGGAATAAGCTAGGCTGAGTTTGCCTTACAGGTACGGACGACTATGAAAGTAACCCTCTTCAGCCTGCTCTCGCAGCTTCAATATGTTGAACCGATCCTTTGCGGCCTACTCGTGTACTTTCTTGTACGCGCCAAAGCGGTTCACCAATTCGTGTATCTCTTTGCACTTTTGTGCGTGAGAATTGCGTGCTCCTTCATTTGCATTCCGCTGCTCACCTTCAGCGGACATGGCATTGAACGCCACTTGGCCTATCAGATTTATTTTTACGTTTACTGGACGAGCTTCGCTCTCGAAGCGATCCTGTCTCTGCTGGTCATCTACAGCATCTTCAAACTGGCGATGGCGCCTTTGAAGGGTCTGCAGACACTGGGAATGCTGATCTTCCGTTGGGTCGCGGCGATCTCCGTCGCAGTTGCGATTGGTGTCGCGGTCACTCCTCACATCTCCGGAATCAAATTCATGGTGGCCATGGTCACTCAGCTTCAGCAGACTTCGAGCATCCTGACCCTTTGCCTGCTGCTGTTTGTCTGCTTCGCCATTCGACCTATGGGTCTGTCGTATAACAGCCGCATCTTCGGTGTGAGCCTGGGTCTTGGTGTTCTGGCGACGGTTAGCCTGGTGAACGCAGCGTGGCTGACGCACAGCCCGAATATGTATTCCACCATCAGCTTGGTCAACAGTTTTGCTGTGGGCCTGACCCTCCTGATGTGGTCCGCTTACTTTGCCTTCCCGGAACCAAAGCGCCGCATCATCGTTCTGCCGACGACCTCACCGTTCCTTCGCTGGAACCAGATTTCAATGGCACTTGGCGACGATCCGGGCTTTGTTGCAGTTGGCGGTATTCCGCCGGAGCTCTTTGCCCCGGCCGAGCTTGAGGTTATGCGTCGTGCTTCGGCAAAGATGACCCCTGCGCTCGAGAGTCAGGGCGCAATGCGCTCGTTGTCCGCATAAAGATTCAGCAATCGCAATACGATTTTCAACGGGCCTTCCCAAGCGGGACGGCCCGTTTTCTTTTGAGGGATGGGCTGGGTTCGGCCTCCGTTTGGTTCTCGACCACAGGAGAGGTCTATGTCTGTAGAGAGTTGCGGGATGATTGGAGCGGCAATCGCCGCACTAGCAGCTGGGCTCTTTTTTGTTCGGACGCGATTCGCGGCCGCTTCGAGTGTCGGCAAGGTTCTGGTGCTGGGGCCCGTCTTTGAAGCCGTCGCATTGACGATCTTTGCGACAGAACATTTTCTGTCCGCCCGCGCGCTGTCGGCGATCGTGCCGCGGTGGCTGCCAGGAGCTTTGTTCTGGACCTATTTCGTGGGCGTGGCCCTGCTGGCGGCCGCCATCAGCTTCATCGTGTGGCGGTATGTGCGCTGGTCAGCGTTGCTGCTCGCAGTGCTGTTCCTGATCATCGTCACCACGATCGACCTGCCCAATCTGCCGAAGAACATTCATGAGCGGCTGTTCTGGACGCTCACGGCTCGCGAAACGGCCTTCGCTGGTGGTGCGATGGTGCTGGCGGGCAGCCAATGGCCACGCGGGAGAACAACAGGCACCGCACTCATGATGTTGGGCCGGTTCTTTGTTGCTGGCACCTGCGTCTTTTATGCGATCGAACACTTTCTCTTTCCCAAGTTTGTGCCTGGTGTTCCGCTGGAAAAGATCACGCCGGCCTGGGTGCAGTCGCCAACAGTGCTTGCCTATATCGTCGGCACAACTTTGCTAGCCGCAGGAATCGGGCTGACGATTCGTCGCACTCGCCGCACCGCGGCCGGCATTGCGGGAGCAGTGCTTGTGCTACTCACGATCTTCTTCTACGTTCCAATCCTCGCGATGGAGATCCGCACTCCCCTCGCCGTAGAGGGAATCAATTATGTGGGCGACACCTTATTGTTCGCGGCGACGGTTTTGTTGGCTGGCTTCGGCGCAGACTGAAAAGGCCGTCCCGGAGTGGGACGGCCTTTTCGCTGAAGCTTCTATGGTGTGAGTTTAGTCTCTCTCAGACTCAGAGCGCTTCCAGTTGATCAGGTCACCCAGCGTTGTGCTGCTGCTGTTGCTGGAGGAGGAAGAGGACGATGAACCCGAGTTGTTGCCCTTCGGCGTCTTCTCGCGCTCCTTGTAGCTCTCGACCTCAGCGCGGCTGGCCTCTTCGCCAACGGCACGGATGCTCAAGCCGACCTTCTTCTCTTCCTGGTTCATCTTGACGATCTTGAACTCGTGCTCCGAGTCCACATCCATCGCCACTGGCTTCCCGTCTGGACCAACCGCTTCGGAGACGTGGCACAGACCCTCGACTCCTTCGGCGATCTCAACAAAGGCACCAAACTGCGCGGTGCGCAGAATCTTGCCCTTGATGACGTCGCCAACGCGATGCTGCGCGAAGAACGTGTCCCAGACATCCGGCTGTAGCTGCTTGACGCCCAGCGACAGACGGCGGTTCTCCGGCTCAACTCCGAGAACGATCGCGCGAACCTTCTCGCCCTTCTTCAGGACCTCGGAGGGGTGCTTGATGCGCTTGGTCCAGCTGAGGTTCGAGACGTGCACCAGGCCGTCGATGCCATCTTCGATTTCGATGAAGGCGCCAAAGTCGGTCAGGTTGCGAACGCGGCCTTCAATGATAGCGCCGGTCGGGTACTTGTCCTCAAGCTGCTCCCAGGGGTTCTCCTGAAGCTGCTTCATGCCGAGCGAGATGCGACGGTCGTTCGGGTTCACGCTGAGGATGATGGTGTCAACCTCGTCGCCGGGCTTGACCATCTTCGACGGATGCTTCATCCGCTTGGACCAGGTCATCTCGGAGACGTGGACGAGTCCTTCGATGCCCTGTTCGAGCTCGATAAACGCGCCGTAGTCGGTGACCGAGAGAACGCGCCCGCGGACTTGCGCACCGATCGGGTAGCGCTCGGTTGCGTCAAGCCATGGATCAGGCGTGAGCTGCTTGAAGCCGAGGGAGACGCGCTGCTTCTCCTTGTCGAACTTCAGCACCTTCACCTGGATCTCGTCGCCAACATTGACGAGGTCGCGGGGGTGCGTGAGCCGACCCCAGCTCATGTCGGTGATATGGAGCAGGCCATCGAGGCCGCCCAAATCGACGAATGCGCCGTAGTCGGTGAGGTTCTTCACGGTACCGGTGAGGACGCTGCCCTCTTCGAGGGTGGAGAGGGTGACCGCCTTCTTGGCGTTCTGGTCCTCTTCGAGAAGTTCCTTGCGGCTGATGACAACGTTGCCACGCTTCTTATTCAGCTTGATGACGCGGACTTCAATCTCCGTGCCGATGTAGCCGTCGAGATTGCGGACGGGACGAACCTCAACCTGCGAACCGGGCAAGAACGCCTTGATGCCGATATCGACAGTCAAACCGCCCTTGACGCGACCGAGGACCATTCCCTTGACGGGGGTCTTTTCGTTCGCGGCCTGCTCGAGCTTGTCCCAGACCTTGTGACGCAGAGCCTTTTCGTAGCTGACCAGGTAGCCGCCTTCGGGCTCCTCGCGCTCAACGACAACCTCAACCGAATCCCCTGTCTTGAACTTGGACACGCCATGGATGTCCAGGACCTGCTCCAAGGGGATAAGGCCTTCCGACTTGAGCCCAATGTCGACAACAACATGCTTGTCGGTGACTTTGACTACAGTGCCGGTAACGATGACCTCTTCAACGGTCAGGTTCTGGGCAGCAGCAGATTCGGCAGCCTGCTCGCGATCGAAGTTGGCGAGTGCTGCAGCGAAATCGGCTGCGTCGTAGTTCAAGTCATCGTCAGACTCGTCGGCTGCAGCGGTCACCGTAGCAACGGTGCCGTGGTCTGCATGCGCTGCTGCAGCAGGAACACTGTGCTGGGCAGATGCGCTTGACGATTCGTGGGCGATCTCATGCGGTTGGGTTGAGGTGGATTCAGAAGACAGTCCGGTATGATCGACTGTCGCTTCGGGCGCTAGGACTTCCGTTTCGGTGGTCAGGGGTTTGCTCTCGTGGTTGTCAGGATTATGGTTATTTACCATGGTGAATGCGGACTCCGGGATCCAAGAACTCCTTCCGTCTCAGCGGCGCGTGGTGCGGAAACAATCGGCGGTCTGGGGAGAACGCTGGCTGCTCTTTCACTCCTCGCAACAGCCTCGGCAGGATGGAAGGAATCAGGTCTTGCAGAGGAGCTATTGCACTTGGGTCCCACACGCAATAGCTCACTAGATAAAGGATAGAACTTTGCATGCTGTCCGTCAACAAAGGTAGGCTCTGCGCCTAGCATTTTCATCACCATTACATCCACGCAGGCCAGTTCCTTTGGGATCGTATGGGAGTTGGATGCATCGGGTTGCCTGGGGAATCGTCCGCGACGAAAAATAATTTGCTTCGGCTCGTGGCTATGGTCGTCCGGCGAGTACCTGGCCCCGCTATACTCGGCCAATGGATCGCCTCTGGACGCCCTGGCGTTATAGCTATATCACTCGGGCCGACCCGGAATCCCGCAGCGGTGTTCCCGCAGCCCTGAATGCGTGGCCACCGACCGAGGCGGACGACAAGCACTGCGTCTTCTGCAACATGGTCGCGGCCGTCGACTATGCAATTGCCCACGGCATGGCCCGTGAGACCGCCGAGCAAGCTGCGTACATCGTCCATCGCGGTTTGCACTGCTTTGTGTGCCTGAACGTGTATCCCTACTCCACCGGGCATGTGATGATCGTACCCTACCAACACCTCGCCTCATTGGCCGCTGTTCCGATCGAGGCAGCGAATGAACTGATGCTTCTGAGCCAGCGGGCGGAGCTCGCACTGCGCGAGGTCTACAACCCAGGTGGCCTGAACATGGGTCTAAACCTTGGACAAGCGGCCGGTGCAGGGATCGCTGACCATCTGCACATGCATTTTCTGCCACGCTGGCTGGGCGACACGAATTTTATGACGGTAGTTGCGGAAACGCGTGTACTTCCTGAGCCACTGGATGTAACATGGGCGAAACTACGGCCCCCGTTCCAAACGTAGTGCAACCAAAAGTACGCCATAACCATCAAAAGCTCACATAGCTGACAGAAGGCAGCAGCCTCGTCCACTACTGAGCTACCGAGGGCTACCCCCATGGCAATCTTCCAACAGAATCTGCCCGCATCAGTCCGCTTCGGCCCTCCGGCCCCGCAGGAAAATCGCGGCGGTCCGGCGACCGATCGTCGTCCTTACCTTGTCACTGCACCACCCCGCAAGACCGCACTGCCCTCGCGACCTACCGTCGCCTCAACGCGGCAGTTTCTCGCACTCTTTCCTCACGAATCCGAGGACGCGCGCCTCACTGGCGCGACTCGCTCTCTCTATCGCCGTTTGCTGGCGCTGAATTTACCCAGTCCTTTGGCCCGCGCCGAGACCACTTCAGAAGTTCGTGAGGTCACTAAGGCGCGATTTGCTACGGTTGATACCAGGACTGCCTGATAGCCAGGTTTCAGATCCGGCAATTGAGAACTACAGAATGCAAAAGACTAAGACCTTGCCAAAGGCAAGGTCTCTTTATTTGAGCAATGGAACCTGACGACGTTACTGTGGTCAGGCCGGCGGCGGTACGCTAGCGGTCGCCTTCGGTTCTGCGTCGCGATTGCGGTTTCTGTCTGAGGAGTCTTTTGGCCCCGGCACTCGCGTGGCCTCAAAACTAGTGATCTTCCATACTCCCGACGGCAGGCGCTGGTAGACGCGGGTGTAGCGGTACGTTCCTTTAATCACCGCGCCGTCGTTTGTCCCTTCTACTTCGGCTCGCGAGGTCACAATCGCGATGGATCCAATCAACTTCACCTGCCGCTCGCCGAGATCAAGTTTGACGAGCGCAACCTTGTGCAGGCGCATCCGATCCAGCTGCTGCGCTTTTGTATTAACCTGGCCGGTCATCGAGATGCCGATGTAGTCGTCGGACAGCAGCTTATCCATAACCGCGACGTCGCCCGCTAGCTGGGCCTGTCTCCACTGTTCCTCGAGGGCTTCGACCTGCTGCTTGGCAGCGTGTTTTTTCTCGCGGAGCGGCTGGTTCCAACTGGAGCAGAGGGCCGGCACAGACCATCCCATCACCACTGCCATCAGCAGCGCGGTGGATGGGACCAGCATGCGTCGGATTGGGCGACCACTTATACGCATTGCGTACCGGATACTAGACCGATCTAGTGCACACCGTCAAAACAACTTTAGTCGTATGCTCCCTTGGTACCATAAGACGCAGGAACTGACTGAAAAGTCCAGCAAAACCGTCAGCAGATGGCCGACAGGTTCTCCAACTGCCGTTGCTTCATCTTTTGATACAGGCCCCCGATGGCATATTGATGAAAATGCGGCGATCCGCGGTGATGCTCCAGCGCCGCCTCATCGACATACTGCTCGTAAATCAGCACTGTGCAGCCCTCCCCTTCAACAAAATGGGGGATATAGCTCACGCAGCCCGGCTCGTTTCGCGACGCCGGGGTCAGCTGGCACAGGATCTCCTGGACGGCGTCACGGTCCGCCGGGTCAAACGTCATCTTTACGGTAAAACTCAACATAATCGGCCCTTTTCTCCTACGCCTTCAACGCTTCGTCAAATGCCGGCAACACCATCGTCTGGTCCCGATCGGGTCCGGTCGAAACCATTCCGATCCTGGCCCCCGATTCCTTCTCCACAAACTTGAGATAGTCCTGCGCCAGTTGGGGCAGCTTGTCGAACTCGGTAATCCCCTCGGTCGAGCTGTTCCAACCCTTCAGTTTGGTGTACACCGGCTCGATTGCGTTGTAACCCGGCATATCGGCAGGGATGACGTCGGTCAGCTTGCCGTTGATCTTGTAGCCGGTGCAGACGGGAATCTCGGCGCACTCGTCCATGACATCCATCTTGGTGACCACCAGCCACTCGGTTCCGTTGATCATGTTGCTGTAACGCAGCAACGGCAGGTCCAGCCAGCCGCAGCGGCGGGGCCGTCCGGTCACCGCGCCATACTCTTGCCCGCGCGCGCGCAGCAGGTCGCTGGTCGAATCGTGGATTTCGGTCGGGAACGGCCCTTCACCAACCCGCGTTACGTAGGCCTTCGTGACGCCAATCACAGTTCCGATCCGCGTCGGTCCCACGCCGGTGCCAGTAACTGCGCCACCCGCTGTGGAAGAGGACGAGGTCACAAACGGGTAGGTTCCGTGGTCGATATCGAGCAACGCACCCTGTGCTCCTTCGAACATCACCTTTTCACCGTTGTCGAGCGCGTGGTTCAGCATGACTGCCGTATCCGTGACAAACGGAGCGATCTGCTCGGCCGCGCGCGAGTACTCCTCGTACATGGTCTTGGGGTCGAGCGGCTCGGTGCCGAAGAGCGCGTGCGCGATGGTGTTCTTCTCGTGGCACGCGTTCTCGATGTGCGTCCGCAGCAGCGCCGAGTTCAGCAGATCAACCACCCGCAGGCCGCTGCGATGCATCTTGTCTTCATACGCGGGGCCGATACCGCGGCTGGTCGTGCCGATCTTCGTCCGGCCAGGTGCATTTTCGGCTGCAAGCTCGATCATCCGGTGGTAGGGAAGGATCACCTGCGCGCGATTGGAGACGAACAGCTGCCCGTCGACAGGCAGACCAGCGTCCTTCAGCTTCTTCACCTCGTTCAGGAAGGCCATCGGATCGAGCACTACGCCGTTGCCGATCACACCCTTGCACTCGGGCCGTAAGACACCGCACGGAATCAACTGCAAAACAAACTTTTTGCCCTTGATGATGACTGTGTGACCGGCATTGTGGCCGCCTGCGTAGCGCGCCACCACGGAGAACTTCTCCGACAGCACGTCCACGATCTTGCCTTTGCCCTCATCGCCCCATTGGGCACCCAAAATAACCGCTGATTTGCGTTGATTCACGACGGATGTGTTCTCCAAGGAATGTTATTGGCCGGAAGCGCGCGCCGCACCACGCGAAAGCACGCCAATATCCATCATATCGCGTTCCGACGGTTTGGCGGCCTGGTTCGCGACGAACGCATCGAACATCGAATCGTGCATCGCATCAAACTGCGAAATTCAGATGTCGCGAACCATTTTGATAGCGCGAGCGATGGGTCTCTCGTTATCCTCCTCCTGCAGCCCGCACCTCCGAATCGAGTAACGCAAAACCATGTCCGCATCCCGCCTGCTCTACGGCATCACCGTCTTCCTCGGCGCGTTTCTCCTTTTTCTGGTCGAGCCGATGGCTGCAAAACAGTTGCTGCCGACGCTTGGAGGCTCCTCGGCGGTTTGGCTCACGTGCCTGGTCTTCTTCCAGGTGATGCTGCTGCTCGGCTATCTCTACGCCCACTGGCTGACGCGCGACGATGCGCCTCGATGGAGGCAGCCTCTCTACCTTGCGTCCCTCGCGGTTGCCGTCGTGCTTTTGATCGTGCACAGATCGATGCCAGCAGCCCTCAGTCGCGACTCCACCCATCCGGTCAGCACAATCTTCGTCACACTGACTCTGACGATCGGACTTCCTTTCCTTCTTCTCGGTGCTACCAGCCCTCTGCTGCAGCTGTGGTTTCTGCGAACGCAGGGCGGCAGTGTTCCCTACCGGCTCTTCGCCCTCTCCAACGCGGGGTCGCTCCTCGCCTTGATCGCGTACCCCATCGTCGTCGAACCGAATCTCACGCTCGAGGTCCAACGCGCCCTCTGGTCGGTCGGCTTTGTCGTTTATGCAGTTCTCTGCACCGTCCTTGCACGCCAGACCAAACCAGCTACTAACAGCTTTCCATCCCCGGAAGAACCAGCAGCGGCTCCCACACGGGCATTCGCCAAATGGCTCTGGTTCCTTCTTCCCATGGCTGCGGCGATGCAGTTGAGCGCTGTTACCGCGCATCTCACCGTTAATATAGCGGCCATTCCGTTACTCTGGATGCTTCCGCTCGCGGTCTATCTGCTCACCTTCATTCTCGCGTTTGAGTTCCCTGCACTGTATCGTCGCGGCATCGTGGTGCGACTTTTGGTGGTGATGCTGGCGAGCCTTGGCTATGCGATCTCGAAGACTGACGTCAGCCTGCCCATCGGCGTCGCCATTCTGTTCTTCCTCGTCGAATGCTTCCTCGCCGGACTCTTCTGCCACGCCGAGGCCTATGCTCTGCGACCGCAGCGTGGTGCTGAGACGACTATCTTTTACCTTCTGATCGCCGGTGGCGGCGCGGCCGGGACGTTCTTCATCGGCATCGCCAGCCCTTTGATCTTCTCCGCAAACTATGACCTCGCCATCTCGTTCTTCGTCACCGCCTTGCTCGCCGTTGCAGTTACGTGGAGCGATGGGTGGCCGCAGCGCCTGCTATGGTCGACAGCCAGTGCACTGCTGCTCTTCTTTACCTTCATGCTTCACACTGCGTACGCGCGCGACGCCATTCTCGAGGTCCGCAACTTCTACGGCACCCTACGCGTGAAGCAGACCACGACTGCGCAAGCCGACCCTGAGCGCATGTTGCTGAATGGCACCATCCAGCACGGCACCCAGATATTCGCGACGGGCCTGGACCACATCCCGACGACCTACTATGCCGTCGACTCGGGTATTGGCCTGGCGTTGCGATTCTGCTGCAATGTGCCGGGAGGAGATGTCTCCCGGCCGCGCAGCATCGGCGTAATTGGACTCGGCACAGGAACGCTGGCTGCTTACGGACATGCCGTCGACCGCATCCGCTTCTACGAGATCAACCCGCTCGTGCGACCCATCGCGCAGAACCTCTTCACCTACCTACGCGGTTCTCCCGCACAGCTCAGCTTCAGCGATGGCGATGCCCGCACCTCACTTTCGCGCGAAGCTCCACAGAACTTCGATGTGATTGCCGTCGACGCCTTCTCGGGTGACGCCATTCCTCTGCACCTGCTGACGACCGAGGCGATTGCGCTTTACAAGAAGCATCTTGCGCCGGACGGTATTGTTGCGTTCCATGTGTCGAATCAGTACCTCAACCTCGCTCCTGAGATCGGGCAGCTTGCCGTCGCCGCGAACATGCAATCCAAGGTCGTTGAAAGCGCGGGCGATGAGGCGACGGGCTCCTACCGCTCCACCTGGGTGCTGCTGACAAATAGCTCCACTTTTTTCAGTCATCCTCAGATAGCGTCCGTTGCAACGGCCACCCCCACAACACCGCGCCTGCGGCCGTGGACCGACGACTACTCCAGCCTTTTGCCGATCGTTCAGCTAACGCACCGCTGACATCGACCGCCTATACTTGAAATAGGTCATGCCCGAGCTCCCAGAAGTCGAAACGATCGCCAACGGCGTTCAGGCCCGCATTCATGGCCAGACCATTCGCTCCGTTTGGACGAGCAATAAGCCGCAGACCTTCAAGTCACCGCCCGACGAGATCATCGAGGCCCTCACGGGCAGCAGGATCGAACGTGTTCATCGTGTCGGCAAAACCATCGTCGTCGATCTGAGTCGCAGGAAAAAACCGGCTCAGTTTCTCGTTCATCTGGGCATGACGGGCCGCCTTCTGGTCTCGGCGCCGGATACGCCGGTGCCCCCGCATACTCACGCGATTCTCGCCCTGAGTGGCGGCCAGGAGTTGCGATTTGTCGATGCCCGCCGTTTTGGTCGACTCTCGGTCGTGGCACCCGACACGAGGTACGAAGGCCCCGGCGCAGAACCTCTCACCGTTGCGCTTGAGGAGTTCATCGGCCTGTTTCGCAACCGGAAGACCCCTATCAAGGCCGCACTTCTGAACCAGTCGTTGCTCCACGGGGTCGGCAACATCTATGCGGATGAGGCGCTCTTTCATGCGGGCATCCGGCCCAGCCGCCACGCGGGGCGCCTGACGCGCGCGGACCTCACACGCCTTCGCGAGGCGTTAATCAAAGTGCTTACCGAAGCGATTCAGCTAGGCGGATCTTCGGTCTCTGACTACGTCGACGCAGATGGGGTGGCCGGTTTCTTTCAGCTGCACCACCATGTGTACTCGCGCACCGGCCAGCCATGCCGTGTGTGCGCCACACCGATCAAACGAATCGTGATCGGCGGCCGCAGCACTCACTACTGCTCCACTTGCCAGAAGTAATCAATGACTATCTGGTCGAAGGTTTGGTTCCGCTTTTCTGCTTTTCAACAATTCGACGAACGATAGAAGGGAAGTCGCTCAGATTGATGGCATGGTGCGGATGGAAGACGGTCAGTCCGGTACAGACAATCGCGTCCGCGATATGGGTTGTTGAAGGATGTTCGAGCCGGCATGTATTCGCCGTCAATGGGCCAGGAAGCACCGCTTCTGGCACGGATGAACTGACCTGACCGATTGGTGTCTTTTGGATAATCCCTTCGCGCATAACCTCACGGCTTTGGGTACGGATCAGAATTGCGTCATCCGTTCGGGACCATGTCCCAAGACGTACGATATACCCCTCATTCAAGTTTAAGCGAAAGGGTAATTTGTTGTTGGTCTTGATGAAGGATGCTTTGATTTCCGCATAAACACCGTCGAGGTAAAGAATGACCAGCGTTCCGTAGGAATACTGGAGCTTCTCACTATGCGGCGCACCAGTGACTCTCTCCCAACGAAGATCCGTAGTAAAGACCCTATTAGGATCGACATCTGTCTCCTGACAGAGAGCACCACGAACCAACAGCAATGCGAGGACTGCCACAAAGAGAGAGAGAGAAACGGCGATTCATCGAAGAAACCCTCGTCAGAGTTTCATCCATCTCTACCGCGCCGCTGCCTGCTCCGCCGAGACCGCAGCCCCGATCACCCTCACCTCAGCGCTGTCTTCCACGATCTCCAGCGAATAACTCTGCAGAGGACTCATCTTCACCATCTGCTGCAAGTAGTCCTTCAGGAGCGGCAGCTCCAGAAACCGAACATTGAACCCCGAAAGAAAGATCTTGCCCGGCCCGGCCATGTGGATGGTTGTCGCGGTGGCTGCCGCCAGCGCTTTATGCCACAGCCGCTTGAACTCCAGGCAGCGTGCGTCGCCGGCTTTAGCCGCCTCGAAGACTTCCTCCGGCTCCATGTCGAGAAAACGCAGCCGCATTGCGCGATGTCCCATGATCCCTTCCATGTGTCCGCGGCCGCCGCATCCGCAGAATCGCTCCTTCTCGTCCAGCGTGACGACGGTGTGGCCGCCCTCCCACACGCCCGGAGCGAACGGATAACGCCCATATCCAATTCCCACGCCGAGTGTCCAGACCCGGATCATGCTGTCGAGCTTCCCATGCGCCGACGCCAGTCCCGCAGCCATCCCATCGGCATCGTTCACCGCCGTCACCGGCGCGTCGATGCCTTGTATCCGCAGCTGCGCAGCCAGTAACTCCTCGATCCGCGCGCCCTTCAACTGGGGCAGGTTCGGAGACTCCTCCACCACACCGTTCTTCACCAGTCCCGGCAACGCGACGCCAACGGCCGTCAGGTCCTTGGCTCCATCGGCTGCCTGCACTACCTGCTTGCAGATGGCCTCGGCCAGCGCGTCGGTGTGCAGCTCCACCAGCGCGTCTTCGTCTTCATGATTGTCGGGAAAATACCGTACCGGCCCCGAAAGCTTGTGGTCCACCACCAGTCCAGCGGAGATCCGTTCCGATAAAGTGACCCCAATTGTCTTTGCCATGATCCCTGCCCGCTCCGTCCCGCGTCTTCGCGTCTTTACTCGAACTTACTCACGCGGTTCAATCCATTGAAAGCCGCAACTTTATAACATTCCGCGAGCGTTGGGTAGTTAAACACCGTGTCCACGAAGTAATCCAGGGTCCCGCCCAGCGCCATCACGGCCTGGCCAATGTGCAGCAACTCGCTGGCTCCCTCGCCGATAATGTGCACCCCGAGGATTGCATGGGTCAGCCGGTGAAAGATAATCTTCAGCCGCCCCGTTGTGTCGCCGCGAATCTGCCCGCGCGCGATCTCGCGATAATACGCCACGCCAACCTCATACGGCACGTCCTCTTCGGTCAGCTGCTCTTCGGTCTTGCCGATGAAGCTGATCTCAGGGATCGTATAGATTCCGTACGGATAAAGCCCGGGGTTTGACTGGATCTTGTCGTCCCCGAACGCCCTCGCTGCCGCGACCCGTCCCTGCTCCATCGACACCGACGCGAGCGATGGAAAACCGATCACGTCGCCCACGGCGAAGATCGTCGGCATCTTCGTGCGGAAGTCCTTGTCCACCGGAATACGCCCGCGTGAGTCCGACTCGATTCCCACTGCGGCAAGGTTCAATTCATCCACATTGCCCTGACGTCCGACGGCGTACAGCAGTGCGTCGCCCTGGACCTTCTTCTTGCTCTCGAGATTGGCCACGACGGTCCCGTCCGGCATTTCTTCGACCGACTCCACCTCTTCGTTCAGCCTCATCGTCACGCGCGAGTCACGCAGGTGGTAGCTCAGCGCCTCGACGATCTCCTGATCAGCGAACTCAAGCAGCCGCGGCCTGCGTTCGATCAGCGTGACTCGCACGCCGAGCGCGGAGAACATGCACGTATACTCGACGCCGATCACGCCGCCGCCTACGATAATCATCGTCTTGGGCAGATTCACCAGTTCCAGCACGAGGTCGCTGTTGATGATGCTGCGGCCGTTAATCGGCACCTTCGGCGAGGAAGCAGGCTTGGTCCCCGTGCCGATCAGGATGTTCTTGGCCTCGTACACGCTCGACCCGCGCGAGTTCGTCACCTTTACATGGTTCGCATCTTCCAAGCTCGCCACGCCTACCAGCATCTCGATGTTGTTGCGCGAGAGCTGTGCCTCGGTGACGTCGATCTCGGTCTTGATCACATGCTGGACCCGGAACGCCAGGTCCGCCATCGTGATCCTTTCCTTCACCCGGTAGTTCATCCCGTAGATGGACTTGTAGTTGTACCCCGAGAGGTGCAGTACCGCCTCACGCATCGTCTTCGAAGGAATCGTACCGGTGTTGATCGAGGCGCCGCCCACCACCTCGCGCATCTCTACCAGCGCAACCTTCTTCCCGAGTTTGGCCCCATAGATCGCAGCCCGCTGTCCGGCCGGCCCGGATCCGATGACAATCAGATCGTAAACGCTACTCATAGTGGCACATACTCACGGGCGGCCGCCCCGGAAAAAGGGCTGGCTCCAGTCCCGTTATCGGCCCAAACACGGAAGTTGATGAGGTTCGGACTGTTGATCTTGTGCGCATTCGCCTCACTGTTTTGAAACTACCACACCAGCATTGACGCCCTCTACCTCTGCCCCTGCCGACATACACTTGAACCACGATGCTCCGCTACGCTATCACCAGCCGCGCCTTGTTTCCGGGGGATGAGCTTCAGCGGCAGAACGCGCTGCTTCGCCAGGCCTCCGGTTGGGTAGCCGACGGGATCGATCTCATCCAATTGCGCGAAAAGGACCTTCCTGCCGCCGACATCGCGGCCCTTGCACGCAAAATGATCGAGGCGACCGCAGGAGCAAATAGCCCAACGAACATTTTGATCAACTCTCGCGCGGATATCGCCATCGCTGCTGGTGCCCATGGGGTACACCTCACTGCCCGCCCCGACGAACTCTCGCCCGACCAGGTTCGCGGCCTCTATACCTCGGCCAACCTCCCTGCACCGGTCATCACGATCTCCTGCCATACCCTTGATGAAGTGGCGCGCGCCCGCGATAACGAGGCCTCCGCGATTCTTTTCGCTCCTGTCTTTGAAAAAGTAACCGGCGATCAGGTCGTCATCCCTGGCCAAGGCCTGGATAAGCTCGCCGCCGCCTGCCGCGAAGCATTTCCCGCTCCGGTGTACGCGCTAGGCGGCGTCACTCTGGACAACGCCTCCTCCTGCCTCGCAGCAGGGGCCTCCGGCATAGCCGGCATCCGCCTCTTCCATAAGAGCTAGAAGGTCGTGCTGACGGTCAACCGGAAGGTCTTACGCGGCTCACGCAGAATGTAGTCTGCCCCGTAGAACTGCAGCGCTTGCTGGTAGCTGAACTGCCCCGCCCCGGAGGTCGGGAAATAGCTCTTGAACGTATTGACGTTGTCCGGCCCTGAGTTCGGCACCGCCAGTTGCTGCGGAATGTCCTTGTAGAGCCGCAGCGAGTTGTAGGCATAGTAGATCCGGAATGGTGCGTTGACGATCGGCAGAATCACCTGCAGCTCGGCACCGTTCGACATACGCGGCACATAGTTGGTTCCTGGAACGACCTGCAGGGTCTCCGGGAATTTGACCGAACTGCCGCCGAAGCAAGCGCCATTGATGATGGTGGGGCAGCCATAGGACGCACCACTGATCAGCGAGTTGCCTGCCGTGCTCTGCCGCAACTGGTTCGCGTAAGCATCGAAGACCATGCCGAAGTCCGTGAAGAAGGCGAACGTCACCTGGTTCACGATCGGAATACGATACTCCAGGTTGGCAGTTATCTGGGTATCGCCACCGATCGATACGATACGGTAGATCGGCAGCGGAATCACAACGTTGCCAAGGGCAGGGTTGGCCGGATTCAGCGGAACCGATGTCCCGTCCGGGTTCGTCAGAGTGAAGTCCACCTTGTTCGGAAGAAAGACATACGGGGAAACCGAACGCGTGTCGAAGCCTCGCAGATCCTGCTCGCCGCCGCTGTAGAAGCGGTGGGTGGGCGGTGCCACTTCGCCGCCGAAGCCGAAGATGTTTGCCACCTGGACACGGTACCCCAGAACGTTGTGGCCATCGCGGTTGACCTTCAGTCCCTTCATCGGGAAGAACTGACGATAGCTCATAATCGGCGAGATGTACTTCACATTGCCGCCGACGCCGGCAACCTGCAGCGAGACGTTGAAGTCCTTGCCGCGATGCGGCCCGACGGGGCGATCGAGACTGGAGAACGTAAAGCTGGGCGTGACCACGGAGGTGATGATTCCGGTGAGCTGGTTCTGTCCCGCGACGCCGGACCGGAACGCAAGCGACTGAAATACGTTGGTGGTGTTCTGGTTGAATGTCGTCACCGTCGATCTCGACAAGGAGTAGGCCAGACCGACACGCGTCACTCCGGTCCTGGACCACAGATGCCGCAAGGGCTCGCTGGCGGTCAGCGTCAATCCGGTCGTCGACGTGTTGTAGTTGGTCAGCAGCGACTGCTGCGCCGCCGAGAGATTTCCGGTGGCCCCGGTCGTCGACTGGCTCTTCGAAGGATTGAAGTCGTACTTCTGCGCAAAGATCTGCGCGCCGACCGATATCGGCTTGTCCCGCAAGTACGGCTCCGTGAACCCAAGGCTTATCTGCCGCGACAGGTCGCCGATGTTTGCCTGCACGGACAATGTCTCGCCCAAGCCGAGGAAGTTGTTCGTCTCATAGTTCAGCCCGATGAAGGTTCCCGAAAGTCCGCTGATTCCGCCGTTCAGGCCGATCGAGTTCTTGCCCTTCTCCTTCAGCTTCAACAACAGGTCGACTGTTCCGTCTTCGGAGTTCTGGCGGCTTTCGGAGTCTTGCTCCACCTTCAACGCTTCGAAGTAGCCCAGCTGATTCAGACGCAGGATCGACAGCTCCCACAGCTGGCTGTTGTAGATCTGTCCCTCTTCGAGAAGTAGTTCACGCCGGATGACCTTGTCGCGGGTGATCGTGTTTCCCGTAAATTCGATTCGGGAGACATAGAACGGCTTGCCTTCGTCGATGTCGATGTCGAGGTAGATCAGTTTCTTCGCGTCGTCAACCCTGGGAACCGGGTTTCCGACCATGTTGATGTAGCCCAGCGCACCGTAAGATTTGCGAAGCTGATCGAGGCCCTTGCTGAACTGAGTCGCATTGAACCAGTCGCCATCTTTCTCAGCGAACTGCGCTCGTAGCGCCTTCACATTGGGCACATGCGTGTTCCCGGTAAAGTTGATGCCGCCAAGCCGGTAGCGCTCACCCTCTTCAACCGGCATCAGAATATCGATGCGCTTGCCCTTGGACGGGCGCAGGGTGAACGGATTCAATCCGCCTGCGTCGCGGACGTGGGTGGTTGGCTCGCTGGTCTGGGCCTTGAAGTACCCGCGGTCGCGGTAGGCCTGACGCACACGCTCCGTGTCCTCGTCCAGCTTGCTCGCGTCGAAGGTACGCGCCAACAGGTTCTCCAGGATGATCGAGTGCGGTATCCCGATCGGCTTCAGGTTTCGCATCGCTCCGCGCAAGGTGCGGTCGCTCAGGCTGTAGTTACCCTGAAACGCGATCTTGCCCACCTTAACCGTAGGGCCTTCCTTAATATTGAACGTGATGGCGACGGACGCCGGCGGAATCTTCTTGACCTCAGGCGTGATCGTGGAGAACTGGTGCCCGTGCTCTGCGAGCAGGTCTTTTAGAACCACGACGGCACGTGCGATCTTGGTTGGGTCGTACTGGCTCTCGATCGAAAGCGGTACCTTCGCCTTTTTGAAGCGCTCCAGAACGTCGGACTGGGTCACCGCATTCAGACCCTTGTAGTAAATCTCGCGGATGGTCGGCTTTTCACGGACATAAATCACCAGCTGCACGCATTTTGGCGTGTCGACCCGTTCAATCTGAACGTCTTCAAAGTATCCGGTGTTCCAAAGCGAGTTAAAGTCCCGCTCCACTACTAGCGGATCGTACACATCGTTCTGACGGCTGAACAGCCGCGACAGAACCGACTCCTTGGGGATTCGCCGATTACCGATAACCTGTGGCTGGCAAAGAATCTCCACTCCCTGCGACGACACCGGCGCAGTGGGAGCGGTCTGGGCAGACAGGGACGAGGCGGCAATGAAAACAATGGCGAAAAAGTACGCGGCATGAGCGATGCGGGAGCGGCTGGAGCGCGTGCACACAGGTTTGGCCTTGCTTTTCAGGGAGCTTCCGCTCTCTCGATTCACGGTAAAGATACGCACACCCTCACTGCTCTAAAAATGACGCTCCGCCGACACATCAAGCGAAGTTCTGATTATATGGGAGCGGCCAGCGGTTAGCGAGTTCGCCCCTTGATTCAGGTCGGACCAACCGGCGTCTAACCCGCGTAAATTCAGGTTTGTTCTTTTTTGACGAAGCGGCGGAGGCAAAGGCATCTCCACCGGCTAACTCTCCAACTCCGCAGTGATAGTGAACTCCTGTGCGGAGCCGTCCCATCGCACCGTTAGCACATTGGGCTGGCAACATACCTGGCAGTCCTCGACATACTGCTGCTTTGATCCCGCAGACTCATCCACCGAGGTCTCCACCCACTCCCCGCACCCCGCGCATTGAAACTTCGCTGCATGCATCTCCTTCTCCGTCTCTGACGCTACGCAAGCGACACGACCCGGCCACTGTTCAGCACCTCGCCGAACAGCTCGCTGTTCACATTGCCGCCCGTGAGCACTGTTCCTACGGTCTGACCGCCACCCGGCCGGTCCTTCAGCAGGGCCGCCAGTCCGATCGCACCCGCCCCCTCGGCCACATTGTGCGTGTCCGCAAAACAGGCTCGCATTGCCTCCCTAACCTCATCGTCATCAATCAGGACGATGCGGTCCACACCCGCCTTAATGATCTCCAGTGCTGTAGCGTCAGGTTTGCGACACGCTACCCCGTCTGCAATCAACGTACATGTTTCGTGCTCTTTGACCTCTCCGGCGGCAAACGACTGGGCATACGCCGGGGCGTGAGTCGACACCACCCCCACGACCTTTGTCGCCAGCCCAAGCGCATTCCGCATCGCGATTGCGCTGCACACGCCTGAACCCATCCCGATCGGCACATAGATGGTGTCCATCGCCGGACACGCCGTAAAAAGCTCCAGCGTCAAGGTCGCGACGCCCACCACCAACCGCATATCGAAGCTCGGCACCCGATGCCATCCGTTTTCTCGTTCCAGGCGCTCCGCATGTTCGCTCGCCTCCTGAAAGTCCTCGCCGAACTCCACCAGCTCCGCACCAAGCGCGCGCATCGCACGGTTCTTCTCGACGCTGTTGCCAAACGGCACCACAAGCACCACACGAATTCCATACTGTGCCGCGGCATACGCCAGCGACTGGCCATGGTTCCCTCGCGTAGCGCTGACAACCGTCTCCACCTCCGGCCGCTCCCGCCGCAGCCAATCCATATAAACCAAACCACCTCGGACCTTGAATGCCCCTACCGGAGAGTGATTTTCATGCTTCAGCCACACCTCCGCGCCGGCCCTGACATTCATCAGCGGCCAACTGTACTGCGGCGTCGCCGGCATACTCTGGTAGATCAACTTCGCCGCACTCTGGATCTCACTCAACTTCGGCAACAAAGTGTCCATTCGTTCCTTTCAAGTCCCGGTAGTCTTTCAATGAGTCGCTAACTCCTGCAGACCTTCCGCACCTCAACCAGCGTCGAGTAAAACGTAGGACCGCCGCCGATATCGGTCAGCGTCTCTGAGGTCAGCGCATTCACGTTGCCTCCGCCGGCCGACAACTTATTCCAGTCCAGCCGTGCCGACACAACACCTACGCCGACATGCCCATTGACCAACGCCTTCAGGGCGATTCTGCCGCGGCCGTTGAAGACCTCAACCTCATCGCCAGTCACGATCGACCGCGCCGCCGCATCCGTGCCATGCATCTCCAGCACTCCGGCCGTTCGGGACTCCATCCGCTGATGCTGGGGAAGGTTTGCAAACGTCG
The DNA here is from genome assembly GCA_000381605.1 of Acidobacteriaceae bacterium KBS 89. Classification (GTDB taxonomy): domain Bacteria; phylum Acidobacteriota; class Terriglobia; order Terriglobales; family Acidobacteriaceae; genus Edaphobacter. Next base: position 385,310 of record KB906758.1, on the reverse strand, counting down.
AGTTCATATAGCTGTCTGCCTTCCGCGGCAGAAACTCCAGCGGATACGACCCTTCGGCCGCATACGCCCGCGATTCGGCTGGCGCTCTGAATACTGGCACGGGAACAAACTCGCCAAGGCCACTCGGCGTTTCGAACCACTCCGCTGTGCTGAATGGCAGTACCTCGCCGGCTTCATCCGTCGGCAACTGCAAAGGGATATGCCCCTCGCGCTCCAGCCGTTCCCGAGTGATTCCCGCAAACCATGGATGATCCGTTGTGAGCGCCTGATCGATCAGGGAGTCCTCGCGATCGTCAAAACACGCCTCCGTGAACCCCATCCGCCGCCCCAGCTCACCAAACAACGCAACATTGCTCTTCGCCTCACCCAGAGGCGCAATCGCACGCTCGCTCACCTGCGCGAAGAGGTGCCCATACGCCCCCTGCACGTCTTTGATCTCAAGAAACGTGGGCGCGGGCAGCAGGACGTCCGCATAGTCCGCCGTGTCGGTAAAGAACTGTTCATGCACCACGGTGAACAGATCCTCTCGCGCCATCCCGCGCAGAACATCGTTCTGGTTCGGAGCGATCGCCGCCGGATTCGAGTTATACACAAACATCGCCTTCACCGGCGGGTCGTTCAGGGTGGTCAGCGCCTGCCCCAGCAGGCTCATGTTCACCACCCTTGATGCGCGACCCAGAGGACTGGACAGCATTAATTCCGGCATATGCAGGGCCTTGTCATTGAAGGGAAACGACCCCGACGTGGAAAGCTGCAGCCCGCCGCCTTTGTACTTCCAGGCTCCCGTCAACAACGGCAGCATGCACACCGCTCGCGCCGCAGTCCCGCCGTTCTCACTCCGCTGTATCCCGTAATTCAGCCGGATTGCCGCCGGACCCTTCGTGCCGGAGCGCCCCGCCACCGCATAGCTTCGCGCCAGCCGCACAATCGTCTCAGCTGAGATCCCCGTGGCCGCCGCCACGTTGTCCAGCGAATACTCCGCCTGCAGCGCGTGGGCCTTCAGCTCGTCGAAGCCGGTCGTGCACCGCTCCACATACTCGGGGTCCTCCAGCCCCATGGTCAGGATCACGCGCATCATCCCCAACGCCAGGGCAGCATCGGTTCCCGGATTGATCGCCAGATGCTCGTCAGCCAGCGCCGCCGTCCGGGTGCGGTAGGGATCGATCACCACTAGCCTCGCGCCATTCCGCCGGGCCTCTTCGATGAAAGGCCACAGGTGCACATTGTTCCCATGGATGTTTGCGCCCCACGCGATGATCAGCCCAGCATGGGCAAAATCCTGCGGCGACGTGCCCAGCTTCACTCCGTAGACACTCGTCAGCGCCATGCCACCAGCAGTCGAGCAGATTGTCCGGTCCAACTGCGAGGCCCCGAGCCGATTGAAGAATCTCCGGTCCATCGACCCATATCCCAGTTTCCCAATCGTCCCGGCATAGCTGTACGGCAGAACGCTCTCAGGCCCAAACTCCGCCGCAATCCCCTTGAGCCGAGCCGCAATCTCATCCAGCGCTTCGTCCCACGAGATCCGGTCAAACGCCTCCGTCTCGCGTCCCTGCGCCAGCGGACCCTTCGGCACGCCTTTGCGCCGCCTCATGGGATACAGCAGTCTCTCCGGCGAATACACGCGGTCCAGATACTTAGCGACCTTGCCGCACAGAAATCCCCGGGTCACCGGATGCGTCGGATCACCCTGGATCTTCACTGCGCGCCCGGTCAATTCGTCCACCGTCACAAGCACGCCGCACGAATCTGGACAGTCGTGGGAGCAGACCGCGTGAATGATCTTCGTGGCCCCCAAACCCGCATCCACGCCGGTGGAAGTTGTGCCCATTCCTTCATTCTAGTTCAGGATTCTAGTTCAGCTTGCCGCCTTCACTCCCTCAATCGCGTTGTATGCTTCTGGCAAGACCAAAGACCCAGCAGGCACCGAACAACTATGGCCCACCACGTCGCCACTCCGGCTCGCCTCGAAGCCTTCTCCGACGGAGTCATCGCCGTCATTATTACCATCATGGTGCTCGAGCTCAAAGTCCCCCACCAGGACGGCCTTGCCGGCCTTCGCGCAGTCTTCCCCACGCTTTGCCTCTATCTCATCTCCTTTGCCTTCGTTGGCATTTACTGGATCAACCATCACCACCTAGTCCACCGAACCGAAGAGGCCGACGACCTCATTCTCTACGCGAATCTGGGCTTCCTATTTTGTCTCTCTCTGTTGCCGTTTTTTACTTCGTATGTCCTCGAAAAGATGATGGACTCCTTCTCGGTCGCTCTCTACATTGCCTCGATGATCGTCACGGGTTTCAGTTTTCTTCTCCTGCGTCTTGCCATCGGCCGCCGGCTGCGCCGCTCAGGCAGGCTGGAGGCGGAGGATACCGCCATACAGCGCAAGAACTACCTCTCGCTGTTCGTCTATCTCGTCGCGATCCCGCTTGCCTTCCAGCATCCACGGGTAGCCCTGGGACTCGTCGCCTTCGTCACAGTAATCTGGATTACCCCTACCGCAGGAATCAAATCTCACCGAGAACACCCCCGAAATGAACCCGGTTAAGTCGGTCACAGCGTCCCGGATGGGTATGCGAATTCTTTGATTTGGCCACACTGCAACCGGAAACACACTGGGCAAATCGACTTAATCTCTTACCACCGCCATCGTGATCGTCTACTATCAATCCGACGACGCCTCACGCACGTTCCAGGAAGTAACGACTGATGGCAACGCAGAACAAACTACCTTCTCCTCCGAGATCTCTTATGCAGCTTTGCTCCACTCTCCGACTTGCGACTCTGAGCCTCATCCTTCTTGCACCGGCCCTCCTCCCTGCGCAGGCGCCAAACCCGCTTCACACCGCCTCGCGCCAGGAGCTGGATATCATCAAGGTCCTCGTCGCCCAGGAGAACGCATGGAACAAGGGCGACCTCGCCGGCTTCGCCAGCAGCTTCAAAGACTCGCCCGACACCCTCTTTATCACTCACCAGGTGTTCCGCGGATTCGCCGGCCTGGTCGATGAGTACAAACGCGACTACCCCAGCAGGGGCGCCATGGGCACTCTCGCGTACTCCGATCTTGAGGTGCACCCCCTCGACGAAAACTTCGCAGTCGTCATCGGCAGGTACCGCCTCGAACGCTCCAAGAAAGACGGTGGCAACGTCGAAGGCCTCTTCTCCCTCGTCTTCGAGAAGACCGACAACGGCTGGAAGATCGTCGTCGACCACACCACCTAGCAACCCGTCAGCGGCACTACCTGGTCTCTGCCGACGAATACTCGCTCTCACTCAACTCATGGACCAACCTGTCCAATTCGATCTGCAACTTCGCGTCGAGGTTTGCAAATAAGAATCCCGCGCCTTTCGGGCGGACCATCCTGCTCGTAGCATCACACCGAAATACCGCGTCGTTCACCCGAAACACCATCTCCACCGGCGTCCCCGGTGCCAGCCGAAGCCTCGCCTCGGTTTCGACATGGCAGCCGCCGGCGCTGACATCGAGCACCCGTCCGCGGAATAGCATCGTCCCGTCCTTCACCATGACCTCGGCCCAGGCGTCCACAGCGTAACGAGGATGCTGCCTCCGTTCCACCATCCCCTCCTTGGCAACCATCCGCCTCTTCTCCCGCCCGTCGAACTCCTCCTCACCCAACTCAGGCTCAACCATCTCAGTCACCTCACCTATAAACCTGCTGATCGCGTCATCGGCACAAAGCGCAAAAACTTGAAGCCCAAAATCCTCAACTGCACCTTTATTCACTAACCGCTCCCATGTATCGTCAACGATGCAAAGGACCCCTTCATGACATTTCCCGTGATCTCTCGCCGCCGCTTCCTCGCCGTCACCGCATCAGCCTGCTTCAATCCCCGCACCCTCTGCGCCCAGCAGCCTCCTGCCCAGGACTTCCTCACCAGGGCCCGCGCCGCCAATGCGAACAACAAAATCACCGCCACTCCCCTCCGCCGCAACATCACCTTCCTCGGCGGAGCCGGCGGAAACATCGCCGTCCTCACCGCCAAAGAAGGCAAGCTCCTCGTCGACTCCGGCTACGCCTCCTGCCAATCCCAACTCATCGCCGCCCTCGCCGCCATCAACGCCGACCCCATCCAGGTGCTCATCAACACCCACTGGCACTTCGACCACACTGACGGCAACGACTGGATGCACTCTGCCGGAGCCACCATATGGGCCCACGAGAACACCCGCTATCGAATGAGCTCCACCCAGAACATCGTCGCCTACAAAGCCATCATCCCGCCCGCCCGCACTGGGGCTCTCCCTACCATCCTCTTCAACAGCTACCGCACCCTATCCGACGGGACGAATACCCTCAAGCTCACTCACTACGAACCCGCTCACACCGACACCGATCTCTCCGTCCACTTCACCGAGGCCAACGTCCTTCACTGCGGCGATACCTTCTGGAACGGCTTTTACCCATTCATCGACTACTCCAGCGGAGGCAACATCAATGGCATGATCCAGGCCACGGAACAAAATCTCGCCACCGCCGCCGCCGACACCATCATCATCCCCGGCCACGGCCCACTCGGCGACAAGGCCCAACTCACAGAATTCCACGACATGCTCGTCACTATCCGCGACAACGTCGCCAAACTCAAGAAAGAGGGCAAGTCCCTCGACGAGACCATCGCCGCCAAACCTACTGCCGGCTTCGACGAAAAATGGGGCAAGAAACCCGACGCCTTCATCGGCTACGTCTACCAGGGCGTCTAATCCCCTGCGCTAAAAGAACAGGGTCGAGCAAAATAAGCTCGACCCTTTGTCCTTGCACCGAAGGCGCTTTCCGCCCTACGCGCAATAGTCAGACCGTCATGATCTCTTTTTCCTTGGCCTTGCACAGGTCTTCGATGCGCTTGATCTCCGCATCGGTCAACTGCTGCACCTCATCGCTCGCCCGCTTCTCGTCATCGGCGGAGATCAGTTTGTCCTTCGCTGCCTTCTTGATCTGGTCGTTGCCATCGCGGCGAATATTCCGGATCGCAGTTTTGTGATCTTCGAGCGTCTTGTTCAACTGCTTGACGACATCCTTGCGACGCTCCTCGGTCATCGGCGGCACCGGCACGCGAATCACCTTGCCATCGCTCATCGGGTTCAGTCCGGTCCCGGATGTCCGGATCGCCTTCTCAATCGCCGACACCATCGCCACATCATACGGCTGCACCAGGATCAGCGTCGGCTCGGGCGTGCTCACCTGGCCCATCTGCGCGACCGGCGTATCCGTTCCGTAGTAGTCCACCTTGACCTGGTCGAGCATATGCACATTCGCCCTCCCCGTCCGCGCCGACAGCAGATGTCCACGGAAGTCCTCCACCGTGCTGTCCATCTTCGTCTTCATCTGCTGGTGCGTAGCCTTCAACGCCGGATTCCCGGCCATAAACGATGCCATAAATCGCTCCCGTTAAACAACCTTCCTATCTTATCGAAAGAACTTCCAACACACACAAGCAGCGCTACTCTGAGCGCCTCCGTTTCGACGTCGTCCACCTCTCAAACGGTAGTCTGCCACAGCCCGAATGCTAGAGAACCGCTGCGCTACTTCTCCTCATCAATAATCGGCGGGCCGAGCCCAATCCCGCGATCAGACCGCTTTTTCTTGCGAACCGGATATGTCTTCGCCGCAACCGGTGGCGCTATCGTCTCCTTGACCAGGGCCTCGATCCCGCTCCAGTACTTCAGGTCTGCAGGTCGGGCGGACGGCACCGTCTGGCGCATCCGGCAGTACCATAGCGACCACTCAAGCTCCTTCGCATTCTTGTTCTTGATCGCGGCTTCTATCCGCGTCACTTCAGAAAAAGGCGACATCAGCTTCCATTTCCCAACCACTACCTCTAAGCTAATCCCTTATCCACACGGTCGTTACATACGTCCAACGTTGAGACAAACATGAAACCAGGAAATATCATCATCGGCATCGTTCTCATCATCGCATTGGCCTGGACGGTCCGTCACTATTGGGAGGCGCACTCCCGAACAAAGCGCGACGCCCAGTATCAAGCTGTTGTCCGCAGCTACGCCGATGAGATAAAACCCGGCATGACCCGCAGCGACGTCGAAGAGATCCTGCGCCGGAGGAACGCGTCATTTCAACAAGTAAAACTCGCCGGAGACGGACTCGAAGATCTCATCTTAATTGGACGCGAAGATCCAACTGGATTCTGCATCTGGAACGATGTCGACGTACGAATCCATTTCAACTCCTCGTACGACAAAACCGATGCCAAGGGATTCCCAACAGACAAGGTCGAGTACGTGAAGCTCTTCGAATGGCCGCGCGAATGCCTGTAGCCATCGTCGCCGCGCGAAACCCGTTGCCCTAGCCCTTCCCCAAAACACGCAACCGCCTGCAAGCCTCCGCCAAGTCCTTGTCCTTCTTCGCGAAACAAAATCGCAATAAATCCTCACCGCGACCCGAGCCCGGAGCAAAGAACGCCGACCCCGCCACCGACGCCACTCCCGTCTTCGCCAGCAGCGCCCTCGCCTTCTCCGCCGACGTCGCTCCGGGCAGCTCGCCTGCCGAGGCCAACACGTAATACGCTCCATCGGGCACATGCGGCCTCATCTCTGCGTCGCGCAGTGCATCGACGATCATCGTGCGCTTCGACTCATGCTCCCGCGCCAGACCGTCATAGAAATCCGCGCCCAGCTTCTCCACTCCATCCGCGCATCCCTGCTGCATCGGAGCGGGCGCGCACACATACGTCAGATCGTGAAAGTATCCAATCGATCCCACCCACTTCGCATCGGCGATCAGATACCCCACCCTCCACCCGGTCACCGAAAACGTCTTCGAAAATCCGGACATCAAAATCGTCCGCTCCCGCATCCCGGGAATCATGGCCGGACTCACGTGCGTCGCACCGCCATAAATGAAGTGCTCATAGATCTCATCCGTAAACACGAACAGATCGAACTCCTCCGCAAGCGCAGCCAGCCCTTCCAGTTCCCTGCGCGAAAACACCTTGCCCGCAGGGTTCGACGGCGTATTGATCACCATCCCCCGAGTCCTCGGCGTAATCGCAGCCCGCGCCGCGTCCAAATCCAGCGTCCAGTCCGGAGCCGTCAACGCCACCGGCACCGCCTTCACCCGAACCGACTGCAGCGTACTCGCGTGATAGCCATAGAACGGCTCAAACACCAATACCTCGTCGCCCGGATTCAGCAGCGCCATCACCGCAGCATGGAAGGCCCCGGTCACCCCGTTCGTCACGAGCACCTCACGCTCCGGATCAACCGTGATTCCCAGCGTCCGCTCCACCTTGCCCGCAATCGCCCGGCGCAGCCGCTCAATCCCATCCATCCGCGTATAGATATTAAGCCCATTGCGAATCGCCGCAATCGCCCCCTCAGCCACCACCTCGGGCACCTCCGTATCGCAGACACCCTGCGCAAGGTTGACGCCGCCCATGCGGTCGCACTCCTGCGTCATCGCACGAATCTCCGACTGCATCACCCGCGGCGCCAGTTCACTCAACCGCAAACCTACCGAAGCTGTATAGCCCATGCCCAAGAACCTCCGTCCCCTTAAAGGTACGCCGATACCCCATCCCTCGCACAAAAGGGCACGGCCGAAGCCGCGCCCCGGGTGATGCATCGAGCCGACTACTGAACAACTGGCAACTGCGTCGAAATCTGCGTTGCCGCAGGACTGCAAGCCGGATGTCCCCATCCGCTCGCACTCACACCAATCGCAAATCCCGGCTGCGTGACGATGTCGTACACAATATTGTCGGGCCGCTTCGGGTCGCCGCTAACTCCACCCGGAACGAAGTCCAGCTTCAGGTTGTTCCGGGTTCGCCAGGCAATATTGTGGTCCGCGCACGACGAGTCGCCGCTTACTCCCACCGCCCCGATTAGTTGTCTCTGCGAGTTGTAAAGCGCCAGCCCACCGCCGAATACATTGATCCCACCGATCCTTCCGCCGACCATAGGATCATCCGACTGCCCATAGTCCGAAGGATCGCCCCGATAGGCAACATCTGTGCTGACCGGGTTACTGGCCTGCAGGCCAAAGAGCGTGCCTCCTGGCTGCGTCGCCGTATACAGATTCGCCGTCGAGAGCACCAGTCCGGTGAGGCTGAACGCATTAGCCGTATTCGCCTTCTGCGCGGAGATCACACGACTTCCCGGCCACTGATCGCCACGCGCATTTCCGGTAACGCAACCGAGCACACCACTCCATCGCGATTGACGATCGTACCCCACATGTTGAGACCAAACCCGCCATTGGCCTGCGCCTGGGCAGAAACAAGTGCCTTTCGCAACGCATCGTGCGAAGGTAGCTGTTTGCACCCCGACGGTCCATCATTGTCCTTGTCTTTGTCCGCTGCACGTGAGATTGTTCCTCCGCTGACGAGCAGAAACACTGCTGCCGCGAACATCATCGTAGTAAACCGACTCATATTCATAGCGATATTCCTCTTTCCTCTGAATTTTCGGGAGTATTCCGAATACAGATTGGGCCCAACAGAAATTTATGGTCGGCAAGACACAACCGCCATTCCGCTTCACCGGAGTGGCATCTTAGTGGAACGGAAACGCGCCGCGTAGCTGTTCCAGATTGATTCCCGTCACCGTCACTGGCCCGTCAGGCTTTAACTCGATCTCGTAGTCTCCCTCTTGCGGCACGCCATCGGGCAACCGGCCCTCCGACAAAGCGCGAAGCAGAGGAAACGGATCCGACGTGAACTTCACCACTCGCGGCTGTCCGTCGAGCAGCGTATCCATCGCCGCCTTCTCGAACTCCAGTACCTTCGCCAGCTGAGGCAGCCTGAAATTCTTCTCTCCCAGGTAGTCGATAAAGGCCTGCGCCTCGGCCGCTGCATATTGTCGCGGCGGGTGATGCAACCAGAAATCTTCGAGGATCCTTCGGAACACGTCGGGCGTAAGGGCAAGCATCATCAACCGGCAACTCAATCGATAGATCGCCACCACCATCGACGCACGAAATTCATGGATCAACTCCTGCATGAGCTCTATGCCTTGATCCGTCGCGAGCTCAATCCCCACTGCCGTCTCTGGTGCACGCCCGATCGCGAGCGACCCCAGCGCCGACTCCCACTCCTCCACGCTTACCACGCCGCCGTCCACCCGCTGCGATGCGCGAATCTTCGGCCGGCTCGCCACCTCCGTTCGCCTCAGCTCCCACAAACCTCGAACCCTCTCCAACTCCGACCGCACTCCATCCAGCCCAAAGCTCGGCAGAAACGACGAGAACACCTCGAACACAATCGCCTTAAGATTCGGAAGCTGCGGAATAATCTCCTCCGCAAGTCCGAACAGTCCATCCGGCATGGCGCCCGAGTGCGCATCCAGCCAGTAGCCGCCCAGCTCGAATCCACCGGCCACGTGAATCTCCCACACGCGATCCAGCGGTATCTGCTTCAGAAAATCCCTTGTCTTCTGCCGCCCGTTCCACTCATTCGCATAGATGTTGTGCAGGTCCAGCAAAATTCCGCAATCCGCCCGCTCGACAAGCTCGGCAACAAACTCGCCATCCGGAATCTCATCCGCCCGCGGACGCAGATAATTCACGCCAGTCTCAATCGCAAATGGCACCTCCACCGCAGCCGCAATCCGCCGTATCGCGTGCGTGTACACCTCAAGCGCAGCAACCGTCTGTCGCGGCGGCAGAAAGAATCCCGTAAAAAAATCCGGCGTCAGGTTGAATGCCAGATGCTCACTCGCCCACGGCGCACCAAGCATCTTCACCGAATCGCGCAGCAGTGGAAGTTGCGCCTCAATTCCGTGCACACTTCCGCCCACCGGCGTCCCGATGCTGTGCACCAGCTTCCGATACGGCAACCCAGCCAAATGAGCATTGACCTCCGGCCGGACCAGGATCTCTCCTGGCCGGTCCGGTCGTTCGAGCCACGTCGTCTGCGGTTCGATCTCAAGAAGGTCAACGACACCCGGATGAGCCTCCAGCAAGGGCTCCAGCCCCGAGGAGTACACCATTCCCACTCCGAGCTCCGGCAGATCGGCTCCCAGCATCAGCCTCCTCCGAACTGCTGCAGCTCTCCCTTTTCATTGATCCCCAGCATTGGCAGTTCGTTCTGATACAGCACGTCGAATCCGGAGTGGCACGGACATGCACCCAGCGCAAGAATCACGCTGTCCACAGCCTTGTACACCTTGTTGATGTCGTAGCGAATGCCCTTGGCCAGCGACACCGTCGCCGTGCTCTCGCGCGGGGGCAGTGGCTGCGGATTCAGTGCCACAGCCGACAGACCGCGCGCCGGATCGATCAGATAATCTCGCTCAAACTTGAAGAAACAGTCGGCCCCGGAGAAGCAGTTGGGACATCCCAGCCTCTCCAGCAGACTGCCCAGCGTCTTCTTCAACGCATCGGGGTTATAGGCAATATTTGCAGGAAGACTGACTCGGATCGTACCGTGGGCCCGGACCTTCGGTTCAGTTACGGTTGCCATAGTTTCCTCCAGATCGCGGTTGAATCCCTCCGTTCAGGCCTGGCAGAATCACTCTCCGTGGAGGGCGGTCTGTCGACCTCCTCACAATCGATGCAACCAGGGGATGGAAATCCATCCCGCGCTGGCTCGAGCGATCGACGCAAGATCATGGAAGTAGTAGCTCGGTTGGTGCCGGGCAGCTCTTCTCCGAAAAAAATGATGCGATTGATTCTGTAACAGCGAGCGCCGCACAGATTCAGGCCCGTCGCCGGAATCGTCCTGGGGGAGGCGAACAGGAGCCATCCTCCTCCCACCCGAGCGATACGTCAAGTCCGGGCCTCGAATTGATTCACGCTTAGCCGGTGAGGCGCGAAGTTCGGCCGAGATATCGTCCCAGGCAATATTTATTATTGTTTCAATGATTTACGCCCGCGAACGGCGCAGACCACTCCACCGGAGCAACTCTTAGGGCAGGCATAAAGTAGGAGGACGCAACTGCGTTCCATCCCTCGGCCCCGCTTGGCCCTTAGTGACAAGTGCCACGTAGAGCTCAGGATCGTCTTTCTTCAAATCCGAAAGAACCGACAGAACTTCGCCATAATCGAATTTTTCGTCAGCCTCAAACGATAGGACCTGTTCCCATCGCGTGCTCATGACGCCTTTGATCTCTCGACGAAGATCGTCTTCAACCGGCATCAACTGGCTATTCACGAAGCTGCTGTGGTCGAATCTGTATCGCACCATGACGACCCTTATTTCGCCCTGGTTCATGCTTTCAGAAGGGGCGCAAGAACGCGCAAATAAGACGGGAATCCCTTGGGGACTCTCGTATTGCTTCATCAAAATACTATGGGTCACTAGCAGCGACGCGAACACAGTAACCAACCCGAAAGAGCCACTGATGCGCATCGTCATCTGGAGGTAGACACCAACAGCAATGCTTATGTTCCCTCCGGAATCCAGGGTCTAAGCCAACCCAGTCGACTCAGCCTGCTCCTGCGCATGATAACTACTCCGCACCAGTGGCCCACTCTCCACATGCTTGAAGCCCATCCCCAGCGCCTCATGTTTCAGGAAAGCGAACTCATCTGGCGTGTAGTAACGCGCCATCGGAAGATGATCCCGCGAAGGCCGCAGATACTGCCCGATCGTCAGAATATCTACCTTGCGATCTGCCAGATCACGAAACACCGCCAGCAACTCGTGCATCTCCTCGCCCATCCCGACGATGATGCCCGTTTTGGTTACAAAAGGCCGGGTGACAAGCGACTCGCCAAATATCTCCGCCGCGATCTCCTTCGCATGCTGCAAAAATCGCAACGACTTCTCGTACCGTCCACCCGATTTCGCCACGCGATACAGCCGCGGCACCGTCTCGATATTGTGGTTCAGAATCTCCGGCCGCGCCGCCACCACCAGCCGCAGCGCCTCTTCGACACCCTGAAAGTCCGGCGTCAGCACCTCGACCCGGCAACCCGGAGCCTGCATCCGAATCTCTTCAATCACACTCACAAAGGCTCGCGCCGCGCCTACATTGTCGTCGTCGCGGTTTACGCTCGTAATCACCGCATGCGCCAACCCCAGCTGCGCAACCGCATAAGCCACCCGTCGCGGCTCGTCAAAATCAATCGGCTCTGGCTTGCCCTTGGGCACCGCGCAAAACCCGCACCGCCGCGTGCACAAATTCCCCAGCATCATGAACGTAGCCGACTTCTGGTTCCAGCACTCGCCGATGTTCGGGCACTGCGCGCTCTCGCACACTGTATGTAGATTCAGCTCCCGCGCCATCTTCTTCAGATTGTGGAAGGTCTCGCCCATCGGAGCCTTCGCCTTCAGCCACGCCGGCTTCGGTGCGGGCTTTCTCGGCGTCAAATCAATCTGCACCAGCTCACTATTCAACTGGGTTTCCGATGAGGCAACGGGCGGAGTCATCTCTTCTATTGTATCCGTCTGCTTCAAAACAGTCTGACCCGCACCAACCGCAGTGCAAACGTAACCAATCCGATACTCGATCTGTCGCCGCAGCGCGATCAACAACCATCCACCGTACCCTGAACCAACATCATGACCACTACCGAAATCACAAGACGGCAGTTTCTTGCATCCGCCTCCGCGGCCCTTATCGTCCCATCCCTCGCTGGTGCCGCACCCAAAACCGATCAGCTCAACCGCGAGCTCGAAAAGATCGAAGCTGCCAGCGGAGGTCGCCTCGGCGTCGCGATCCTCGACACCGCAACCGGCGCCCGTATCCTCCACCGCGGCGACGAGCGCTTTCCTATGTGCAGCACCTTCAAGCTAGTCGCCTGCGCTGCCGTCCTCGCCAAAGTCGACGCCGGCAAGCAACGCCTCGACCAGCGCATTATCTTTCAGAAGACCGACCTCGTCACCTACTCCCCAATCACCCAGACCCATACGGGCGCACCCGGCATGACCCTCGGCGAGATCTGCGCCGCTGCCATCGACTACAGCGACAACACCGCCGCCAACCTCATCCTCGACAACCTCGGCGGCCCTGCCGGCTTCACCCAATTCGCCCGTTCCATCGGCGACCCCGTCACCCGCCTCGACCGCATCGAAACCGCGCTCAACGAGTCGCTCCCCAACGACCCTCGCGACACCACCACTCCCTCGGCCATGGTCACCAACCTCAACTCGCTCCTCCTCGGCAGCGCCCTCTCGCCCCCCTCACGCGACCAGCTCACGCAATGGCTCCTCGCCAACACCACCGGCGGCACGCGTCTACGCGCAGGCGTCCCCGCCACCTGGCGGGTCGGCGACAAGACCGGCACCGGCGACCAGGGTTCCACCAACGATATCGGCATCCTCTGGCCACCCAACGCCAAGCCAATCCTCGTCTGCGTCTACCTCACCGGAACGAAAGCCTCCGCCGACGAACGCAACGCCACCATCGCCTCAGTCGGCCGCGCTGTAGCCGCAGCTGTCCACTCCTAAATCGCATAGCAGGACTTACGGTTCGAAATGACCTAAGCGTGCATCGCCTCTTCGCGTGCCCGCCGCAGCGTCTCCACCACATCGCCCGTCGGATAAAACTCCATCGCGATCACGCCCTGATAGTGCAACTCCGCAAGCTTCTTATAGACACTCCGGTAATTAATCTCACCCGTCCCCGGCTCGTGTCTCCCCGGAACATCCGCCACATGGATCAGCCCCACCTCATCGATATTCTTCTCGAGCTTCTCGATCAGGTTCCCGAGTCCACGCTGCTCGTGATACAGGTCGTACAACACCTTCACCTTCGGACTCCCCACCGCCAGCGCAATCTCAAACGCCTCCGTAACGCCATCGAGATAGATCGTCGGATTCTCGAGCCGGTCGATCGGCTCGATCACACCCGTCAAACCCGCAGCACTCAAAATCTCAGCAGCCGGTTTCAACGCCTCGATCGAAGCCGCACGCTGCACCCCCGCCGCGGCACCTTCAATCCGCTTCCCCGACAAGAGAATAATCTGCCCGCATCCCAACCGCTGCACCGTCGGAATAAAAGCCTTCAACTCCGCGAGAAACGCATCTCCACCCGCGGGAACCGCAAACCCGGCTTTGATACCCGACGTCGCATCCACCGTAATCTTCAGCGCCTGCATGCGAGCGAGAATGCGAGTCCAATCCGCCTCCGACCAGCGCATAAACTCGCCCACCAGCTCCACATGCCGGTATCCCGCCTCGGCGACGCGGCCCAGGTTCTCCTCGAAGCTGCCCATCCTATTCAACGTCCACATCATCACGGAAAACTGGAAACCTGGCTCGGTCTTCCCGCCGACCGCAGATCCAGTCTGCCCCACCAGTCCGTGAGGCATCGCGACTTGCGCCGCAACGGACGCGGCCATCCAACCGAACGTCCTTCGACTCAACATGCGCTCCATCCTAACAAACGCTAACGCCGAAAACTCAGCCCGCCCCGCCCCGCGACTTTTTCCTTTCCTCATGAGCATCTTTCGTCGCGCAATAGATCAGCCGCTCCACCTCCGCGACAATCCAGCCCTCTTCATCCTTTACCTCCACCGCGAACCGCGCATCATGCCGTCCGTTCTCCTCGAGCGACGCCCGAATCTCCGTCAGCCTCTCTTCACTCAACCGAAACTCCGCGCGCACCCGGCCCCTGCCCGGCCTTTTGTACCGTATCGACGCGGCCTTATCCCACACCACGTAGCCCTGCCCCAGATTCCTCGCCAGCATGATCATGTAAAACGGGTCAGTCATCGAAAACAGCGACCCCCCAAAATGCACACCCATATAGTTTTTGTTCCACCGCATCAGCCGCATCTCTACGTCCACGGCACGGAGATCTTTGTCCAGGCGGGTCACCTTGATGCCCGTTCCAAACAACGGCGGCCACCATCCGATATGCCGCAGCCACCAGCTCATCGCAACCTGTCCCGCACTTCCGGTCGCACCAGATACAGAAAGAACAACAGCGCAAACAGTGCCTGCACAAGAAACGGTGCACGGTGGGTCATCTGAAACACAAACAAGTACCCGAGGCAAAGCATCATGCATCCGCCAAGCACCAGCGCCCACCCCCACCGCAGCAACCGCAGCAGACCAAACACACCCGCAGCAAGCAGCGTGCAGAGCACCAGCACGCCGTACTTTCCACGGCCCGCACCAAAGCTCCCCTTCAACGCGGCAAACGCATTGATCATCGTCAGCACGAGCATGAACATGCAAATTCCCGCCACGCCCGGCAACATGCCATGCGCGCGCGCCTCAAGCTTCTTGATTTCGTCCGTCTCACTC
Source organism: Acidobacteriaceae bacterium KBS 89 (assembly GCA_000381605.1). Taxonomy (GTDB): domain Bacteria; phylum Acidobacteriota; class Terriglobia; order Terriglobales; family Acidobacteriaceae; genus Edaphobacter. The sequence continues at coordinate 370,139 of KB906758.1, read as the reverse complement.
ATAGCGTATGCACGTAAGCCAGCAGATCATCAATATCCTGCTGGTCCATCGTATTACCCATCGCCGGCATCAGCCCATGCCCATGCAGAATCGTCGCCGTCACCCGCTCATCATTCGCCGGCGCTCCGCTCGGCAGCGACGGCCTCTTGAACACCCCAAGCATAGGCGGCCCATGCAGCGGCTTGTCCACGCGGTCGTTATGGCACGCCACGCAATGCGCCCGAAACACCGCGTGCCCATGCATCTGCTGCTCATTCAACTGCTCAAGCGGCGTAGGCGGTGGCGTCGACTTACACCCCGCCAGCGCGCACGCCGCCATCAACAAAAAACAGATTCGGATCATCCAGTCCTTCACCCTATCTATGCATTCTATCCGCGCCAGAACCGGTCTCGTGCAACTATCCAAGCGCAGCAATATGATTCGCAACCCAATGCCACGCCGCACTGTGGCCAACCGGTATCCGCACGACATGGACGAAGACTCCGAATGCCGAGGCCCACAACGTTATCCGGTGAACCTTGCCCAGAGAAAAAAGATCATACCCGGCCACCAGCAGCAAAAATCCCACCACGGCTAACTCCTCCGGCAGCACCCGGTGGTAGAAGAGCGGAACGGGAATCCGGAATATCGGCGCACCCATCAACGCAATCGTCGCGATCAGCGCCAGCCGTTTGTGAGCATCCGACTGCCTTCGCAAACGATAAGCAAAAAAAATCAGCGCACCGAACACCAGCATATTGGTCACCGGAGTCAGATACCCATACTGCGCATCGTTCCCCGACACCTCCAGGTTGGCGCCCACGCGCGTCTCCGGCCCGGACACTTTCAGATTGCGCCGCAGCTGCGCCGTACCCGTCAGAACTCCCATCACAACCATCAACACCGCCAACCCAAAACCCGCCAGCCCCAGCGTCCGGTGCACCTTCACCCTCTTTGCCGAGATCAACCCCACCTGCAAGAGGAACAGAATCATCCAAAGCGAAAACACCACCCCGTGCACGTGCACAATCGCGTTCGGCAGCGGCGCATTCATCAAGCCGGCACCATAGTAAGTAGGCCAAAATCCAGCCAGGACAGTCGCCAGCATCAGCACCGCCATCCCCGAAAAGAAAAATCGCTCACCCTTGCGATTCACCTGGCGAACACCCTGCGGCTTCACAACAGCTGTCGACATGCGTTCTCCTGTGACCCCCAGACTGCCTGCCCCGTATCTAATTCGCCGCCGCGATCGCTCCTACAATCTTGTCCATTACCTCGCGGTCATCATTCGTCTGCGGCATATGGTTTCCCACCATAATGGAAAAAATCACCGTCTTCCCGCTCGCACACTCGAGATATCCACTCAACGCCCGCGCCTCACCCAGCGTTCCAGTCTTCGCAAACACACGCTCCTTCAACGGCGCCTTGCCAAACCGCGACTGCAACGACCCATCCTCCCCGCCAACCGGCAAACTCTTCTTCCAATCGGCGAACCAAGCCTGACCGCTCGCATACTGCAACAACCGTGCCGTAGCCCTGGGCGCCACCAGATCATGCCCGCTCAACCCCGAGCCATCGAAGAAAACAAAATCATCTTTATCGATGCCTGCCTCTTCCAGAAACGCTCGCACCAGCCGCGCACCGGCCACAGTAGAGCCGTGGCTGCAACCCATCCTGCTCCCCAGATCATGCAGCAACAACTCAGCGTGAAGATTTTGACTGACTTTATTCGTGAGAGTCACATCATCCACAAGAGCAGGTGAACGATGGGTAGCCATTACTCTCACCTCCGTGCCTGGCATAGGAGGCGGTGACTGCAGGCAAGTAGCATGCATGATCCCCGTTTTTAGGAAGTCATGCTCTCGACTAATATCCTTCATCTGCGTCATGAAGCCCTCCGCATCGCTCCAAATCCGATGCTCGGCCCGCACCTTCCCCGTCACCACAACACCTCGCGCCTCCAGCATCCCCTTCAACGCGACTGCCGCATACTCAGCCGGGTCATGTATCGCGACCTCCTCTTCATCCGGCTGCGCATCTATCGCAATTGACCCATACACCCGCAGCACCTTCGATCCCAGCGCACGCTCCATCTGCACATGGCTGCCACTCTTCTTCTCGTCGGTATTCACTGAAACATCCAGCGTGTAGTACGAAGGCACCGCCGGATCGACCACTACTGTTGCAGGCTGCCCAGCAATAGCAGCGGGCGTCACCGTCACCTTGATCTGGTTATCATTGATCGTCAACGCAGACACCGGCGCTCCATAACCCCACACTGTGTCATCGATCGACCAGTCCTGCGGATAGGGCTCCCACGGAAACAGCGTGTCATCTCCCACCACATCGCCATTCACCACCTTCAACCCCGTCGCCACCACCTGGTCCGCCATCGCCTCCAGATACCGCAGCGGATTTATCTCCGGTAACGGGGCAGCACCCTTCTCAACCTTGGGCCTCAACGCCGGAGCAACATACGGAATCGCGCGCGCCGAAAGATTCGCGTCCCCGGCTCCCACCAGAACCAGATCTCCCTTCAGCGTATCCACACCGCCAAACACGCCCTTCGCCACAACCTTCGTCTCAAACGTAGTCGTCGGTCCGAGCAACGCCATCGCCGCAACGGTAGTAAACAGCTTCGCATTGCTCGCCGGCTGAAACAATTGCTCCTCGTTCAACGAATAGATCGGCGCTCCATCCATCGCCGTCACCACAATCCCCCAGTGATCCCGCGCCACCGCCGGCGACTCCAGCAATCCAGCAATCGTCCGCGCCAGCTGCGTACAAGGCCCGCTCTGCCCAGCCTTCAACTCGACCTTTCCGTCGCAGCCCGCGTTATGCGTCTGCGCCCAGACCGGCTGCACCGACACCGCAGCCAGAACCCAGAACAACCCACCGCGCATAGAAATCCTCAGCATTCGCGCAGTCTAGCATCTTGACCTCAGCTCTCAGCCACTGGGCTTTGACTAAAAGCTAAGAGCTAACAGCTACAAGCTAAAATCCCCCCATGCCCTTCACCCCCCGCAGCCATCACGACTGGCATCTCCGCACTCGAACCCTCCCTCTAGGCAGGCGAACCCTCATCATGGGCATCCTCAACGTCACGCCCGACTCCTTCTCCGACGGCGGCCTCTTCTACTCTCCCGGCCAGGCCCCCGCACGCGCCCTCGACCAGGCAAAAAAAATGCTCGACGAAGGCGCCGGCATCCTCGACATCGGTGGCGAATCCACCCGTCCCAACGCCACGCCGCTCACCCCGGAAGAAGAGCAGTCCCGCATCCTCCCCGTCATCGCATCCCTCCTGCAGCAACACCCGGAAACCATCCTCTCCGTCGACACCTTCCACGCCTCCACCGCGCGCCACGCCATCGAAGCCGGAGCCGAGATCGTCAATGACGTCAGCGGCCACCTCTGGGACCCCGACATGTCCACCACCTGCGCCAAGCTCGCCTGCGGAACCATCCTTATGCACACCCGTGGCCGTCCCCAGGACTGGCCCACGCTCCCACCCCTCGCACCCAACGAAGTTCTCCCCCTCGTCCTCGCCGAACTCACTCAACGCCTCGAAGCCGCCACCACCGCCGGCATCGAACGCAACAAAATCGTCCTAGACCCCGGCTTCGGCTTCGGCAAACGCCTCGACGAAAACTACCCTCTGCTCGCGCACCTCGACCAGCTTCGTCTGATCAACCTGCCCATCCTGGCCGGAGCCTCGCGAAAAGGCTTCCTCGCTCACACGCTCGCCCAGCATCCATCGCTGTCAATTCTTCTCAACGGCGGCACCGCCTCAATGGAGGATCGCCTCAACGCCACTACCGCCGCCAATGTAGCCGCCATCCTCGCCGGCGCCCACATCATCCGCACCCACGACGTGCGCCCCGCCGTCGAAGCCGCCGCCATCGCCGACCGCATCTTGGAAACCCTCTAGAGGGCTTCCTTCAGGATTCGCCCAGAGATGCATTCAATCGCTCGTTTCGACCAACGGGAGAACCCACACAGACAATCGTCCCCGAACAAGGTAAACCCGCCACGAAGTGGCCGCCCCCGCGCGTAGCGGGCCCGTCCGGCAGGACAAGTCATCGAATACTAAACCGGATTCCCAACCGAATCCGTCGTCCAGCTCTCCGTCTGAAACGCAATAAACACCGCCGTCCAGGTCTTCTTCGAAGGCAGATAAATCATCAACGCACCATCCTGCCAAACCCCGTTGTCCCCGCCATGATTGTTCTTCGGATTCCCCTGGTTCATATGGATGTCGTGAATCCCATCCACCTTCCCCTGATCGGCGAACGAACTCCCAAACGCATAGATCACGCCCTCCTTATCCGCAATCGTCATATTCAGCAGCGTAATTACGGCATTCTCAAGAGCCTTTGCCCGCGCCTCCTGAATCATCTGCGCCTCCGCACTGCCACCCTTCGCCTTCGCACCCGCCTGCGGCAGCAGCGTCATCTGCGCCTTCGTAATCATCGGATTTCCACCCACCGTACTCCGCACATAATCCAGAGCCAGCCCACCCGCTTTGCTCTGCAACTTCGTCATCCCCATCGGCAGCGCCAGCAACCCCGCCAAATCCGGCGGCGTAAACTCCTCTTCAATCGCATACAGCACCTCCGACCCGTCCACCGACTGAATATTCACCGCCACCGTAAACGGCCCACCCGTCGCCTGCATCGTGATCTGGTAATGCGCACTCGCGCCCTTCACAACCTTCCCCGCCGTCGGTCTTCCCGCCAGCACGCTGTAGTTTGTAATCGGCATCGCAATCACCTCCGCAATCATTTCAACAGAATTAGATATCGACCGGCTTGAGCCACCGCCATATCCTTCTCGAATGATCGAAACCCTGGCGATCTCCGGCTACCGCTCTCTGCGGGATCTAGTCCTGCCGCTCGGCCGCCTCAACCTCGTCACCGGCGCCAACGGCAGCGGCAAATCCAGCCTCTATCGTGCCTTACGCCTGCTGGGCGACGCCGCGCAAAACTCCGTCGTCGCATCCCTCGCGCGCGAAGGTGGACTACCCTCGACCCTATGGGCAGGCCCGGAGACCATCGCTCGCTCCGTTCGCCAGGGCGATCACCCCGTCGAGGGAACGGCCCCACGCAGCCCGGTAAGCCTCAAGCTCGGCTTCTCCGACGAGACCTACGGCTACAGCATCGATCTTGGCTATCCCTCACCTCCGCCAGCAACAGCCTTCAACCTCGATCCCGCCATCAAGCGCGAATGCATCTGGCACGGTGGCACGTACCGAAAAGCCTCCGCGCTGGTCGATCGGCGCAACAACTTCGTCTACCTGCCCACCGGCCGCGATGAAGAGCCTGTCATGCTCACCCAAAACCTGAGCGCCGCCGACAGCATGCTGGCCAGCATCGCCGACCCGCAGCGCGCCCCGGAGATGCTCGCTGTCCGTGAATCCATCCGAGGCTGGCGATTCTACGACGGATTCCGTACCGACATCGCGTCCCCTGTGCGCATCCCGCAGATCGGCACCTTCACCCCAGTCTTGAACAACGACGGAACCGACCTGCCCGCCGCACTCCAAACCATTCTCGAAATCGGCGACGACGAAGCCCTCAAACGCACCATCGACGACGCCTTCCCCAAGAGCCGTGTTCACATCGAGGTGCAGAACGGCCGTTTCGAGGTCAAGCTTCACCAACATGGTCTGCTGCGTCCGTTGTCTGCCGCAGAACTATCCGACGGTACCCTCCGCTTCCTCCTGTGGACCGCCGCCCTGCTCACACCACGCCCGCCACATCTCATGGTCCTGAACGAACCCGAGACCAGCCTCCACCCCGACCTTCTGCCCGCCCTGGCGCGACTGATTGCCGCCGCCTCGCAGAAGAGTCAACTCATCGTCGTCTCCCACGCGCGAACCCTCATCGAAGCCCTCAGCGAGACCCCGCAGTGTAAGCCGCTGCATCTGGAAAAAACCTTCGGCGAAACGGTTCTCTCCGACGCAACCCTGTTCAATCGACCAAAATGGCAGTGGCCGTCACGGTAAGGTAAGTCGCGACCAACCTGCAACCTAAGTCATAACGGCTCTTCCGAAGTCCGCCTCGACTTGATCTCCAACTCGCCGACCGTCAAGCGTTGAATGTGAAGATCCTCAATCCTTCCTTCCAGCAAGCGAAGTCTTCGTATGCTCAACGCTCCGATCGCAAGAGCACCAATCGCCGCCGCCCCTACCGCAAGAGCCCCAACGGCCACGGCACCTAGAGCGACCGCACCAAATGCCCCCGCCCCCGAAGCCAACCCGCGCCTGATCTGAATTTTTCTCATAGATATTCTCGTTGTCGCCTGACAGAGCAATGTCGCCCCTCAAAAACGATGCTGATTTAGAAAGTCCTAAACACCAGCCTCATCCTCGACATCCTCCTCCTCATCCAACTCGTCATCTTCCTCCAGCGCAGCGGCGTCATCATCTTCCTCTTCAAGCTCCGCATCTCTCCCATTCACAGCAGTCGCCGCATCAAAGCTCTGATTCTTCAAATCTTCCTTCATAGAACACCTCCGTAGTTCCTCAGATAGTTCCTTGGATGCGGATTTTCTCGCTCGTACGAAAATCTTTCGATATCGTTGAGTCCACAGGACGGGGGTGAGAGAGGTGGTATTCTTAGGCGAAGGAAAGACGAAATGACAACCCTGGTCCTTCTCCTTATCGCGCTTCAAATCGCTACTTTCATCGCGGTGTTCATCCTGCTGCGCCGACCCTCGTCCCCCGCACACGACCCCGCACTCAATCAGCTAGCCGACAGCATATCTAGCCAGCTGACCCGTCTTGACGCCCACTTCGAAGGCCTCGATCGTCACCTCCGCAATGAACTCACTCAGCTTCGCACCGACGCCTCCGCTGAGTCTCATCGCACACGCGAGTCCGCCGCAGCCGACTTCAGCAACCTCCGCACCGAGATCACCCGCAACATTGCCGAACTCAGCCAACTCCTCCAGACCGGCCTCAATGGCTTCCGCGCCGACAACAAAGCCTCCGACGAGACTCTCCGCACCGCCGTCCAGCGCAACCTCGAATCCATCGAGCAGCGCCTCTCCTACTTCATCGCCGAAGCGAACCGCAATCAGCTCGAGGCCCGTGAAGCCCTTCACAACCGCCTCGCCGAGCTCTCCGGCGAAGCAAACACCCAGCAGGAAAAACTCCGCTTCACCGTCGAAGACCGCCTCACCAAACTCAACGAGGACAATGCCGCCAAACTCGAGCAGATGCGCGTCACCGTCGACGAAAAACTCCACGCCACCCTGCAGTCACGCCTCACCGAATCCTTCGGCCAGGTCACCACCCACCTCGGCGAAGTCCAGAAAGGACTCGGCGAGATGAAGGAGCTCGCCACCGGCGTCGGCGACCTGAAGAAAGTCCTCTCCAGCGTAAGGTCCCGCGGCGTGGTCGGCGAGTTCCAGCTGGGCCAGCAGCTCGAGCAGATGTTCTCCCCCGAGCAGTACATCAAGAACGCCCGCATCAAGCCCAACACCCTCGAGGCCGTCGAATACGCGCTCAAATTCCCCAACGGCGATGGTGCCGACTCCTACACTCTCCTGGCCATCGACGCCAAGTTCCCCAAGGAAGACTGGGAACGCCTCGAACACGCCTACGACCACGGCTCAGCCGAAGAAATCTCCACTGCCGGCCGCGCCTTCGAGCGAGCAATCCGCACCGAAGGCAAGCGCATCTGCGACAAGTACATCGACCCGCCCACCACAATGCCCCACGCCATCATGTTCCTGCCGACCGAAAACCTCTACGCCGAGGTCGTCCGTCGTCCCGGCCTCCAGTCCGAGATTCAAGCCAGCTGTCGCGTCACCATCGCCGGCCCGTCCACCTTTATGGCCATCCTCACCAGCTTCCAGATGGGCTTCCATACCCTCGCCATCCAGAAAAAGGGCGACGAAGTCTGGCGCGTCCTCTCCTCTGCCAAAAAGGAGTTCGAGACCTACGGCGGTCTTATGCAAAAGGTCGAAGATCAGGTGGGCACTGTGCAAAACACCATCCAGAAGCTGGGCGTCCGTACCCGCGCCATCAATAAAGCGCTAAAAAACGTGTCCAGCCCCACCACAAATCTGGACGCCGGGGCCGCAGTCTCCAACCTCATCGACTTCGACGAGATGGCCAGCTTGGCCCCTCTCCTTGCCGCATCCGGCGACGAAGAGTAAAACACTCTCTTCACAAGCCCCTAACACCCAGCCTCCCCTTTGCTTTACACTCACAAAGGCGCTCAGTATGCTTGAGGTTGGCTGTGGGTGCGAGCGTACACAAATTCCAGGCTTTGATTCCAAGACGTAAACAGGAGAACGAAATGGCAGCAGTAGACGAGAAGGTAAAGCAAATTATTGTCGAGCAACTTCAGGTGGACGAAGCCGAGGTCACACCTGGCGCAAGCTTCCAGGAAGATCTAGGCGCCGACTCCCTCGACGTCGTCGAGCTCGTCATGCAGTTCGAAGAAGCCTTTGACATCCAGATCCCCGATGAGGATGCCGAGAAAATTAAAACCGTCAAGGACGCCGTCGACTACATCGAAAAGAACCAAAAGGCGGCCAAGTAAAAAAATGGAGCAACGTCGCGTCGTCGTAACCGGCCTCGGGCTCGTATGCGGGGTCGGCAAAACCACCCCTGAGGTCTGGCAAGGTCTCTTGGCCGGCCGTAGCGGCATGGCCGAGATCAAGGCCTTCGATCTCACTGGCCACCCCGTTCGTTTCGCCGCCGAGGTCAAGGACTTCGACCCTCTCCTCTTCGTGGACAAAAAAGAGGCCCGCAAAATGGGCCGCTTCATCCACTTCGCCCTGGCCGCCGCAGCCGAGGCAATGGAGCACTCCGGCCTCCAGGTCACCGACGAAAATCGCGATCACATCGGAGTCCACATTGGCTCCGGCATCGGCGGCTTCGACGTCATCGAGCGCGAGCACATCAACCTGCTCAACGGTGGTCCCCGCAAGGTCTCGCCCTTCTTCATCCCGGGCGCCATCATCAACCTCGCTGCCGGCCACGTCTCCATCAAGTACGGCGCGCGCGGGCCCAACGAAGCCACAGCCACCGCTTGCACCACCTCAGCCCACGCCATCGGCGACGCCTTCCGTCTCATACAGCGTGGCGATGCCGACGCCATGATCGCCGGCGGCACCGAAGCCTCTATCACCCCGCTCGGCGTCGCAGGATTCGCCGCCATGCGCGCCCTCTCCACGCGCAACGACGACCCCCAACACGCCAGCCGTCCCTTTGACAAAGATCGCGATGGCTTCGTCGTCGGTGAAGGCGCCGGCATCCTCATCCTCGAAGAGCTCGAGTTCGCCAAAGCCCGCGGTGCCAAGATCCTCGCCGAGATCGTCGGCTACGGCCTCTCTGCCGACGCCTTCCACATGACCGGCATGGCCCCCGAAGGCGAAGGCTGCTACCGCTCCATGAAGCACGCCCTCAAGGTCGCCGGTGTCGCCCCCGAGCAGATCGACTACCTCAACGCCCACGCCACCTCGACGCCACTCGGCGACGCGCTCGAATCCAAGGCCATCGAAAACCTCTTCGGCGAGCACGCCCTCAGCCACAAGATGCTCGTCAGCTCCACCAAGTCCATGACCGGCCACCTCCTCGGTGGCGCCGGAGGCCTCGAAGCCGGCATCACCATCATGGCGATGCTCAACCAGACCGCGCCTCCCACGATGAACATCGTCGAACTCGACCCGCAGTGCCGTTTGAACTACGTCCCCAATAAGCCGCAGCCAGTAAAGATCGACTATGCCCTCTCGAACTCCTTCGGCTTCGGCGGCACCAACGGCTCCCTCGTCTTCAAACGCTGGACAGAATAAGCAAAACCCATCGCGTCACAAGAAAAGGCCCGGACACGATCCGGGCCTTTTCATGCCGCCGACTCAACATCGACCCGCCCGCACCCTCAAGCGAGTTATAAAGGTAGCCGCCGGAGATATCCATGACCTCTCGTCTCATTCGCTGCGTCTTCATCGTCGCGCTCATCCTCACCCTGCGTGCCAACGCCGAAGTCTCGCTCCCCAAACTCTTCTCCAGCCACATGGTCCTTCAGCGCGACATGCCTATTCATGTCTGGGGAAGCGCCGTCGCCGGAGAAAAGATCACCGTTGAACTCCACGGCCTCACCGCCTCGACATCCACTGACGACGTCGGCCGTTGGAGCGTCTACCTTCCCTCTCAATCCGCTGGCGGCCCTTTCACTCTCATCGTCCGCGGCACGAACACCATCCAGTTCGACGACATCCTCATTGGCGACCTCTGGTTCGCCTCCGGCCAGTCCAACATGGAGATGCCTCTCGCCGGCTTCCCCAACAGCGCAGACATTCAGGACTCCGCCAAAGAGATTGCCGCCGCCAACTACCCCGACATGCGCCTCCTTCTCATCGAACGAGACACCGCCGACTATCCTCTCGAAGACGTCAAATCCGCAACCGGCTGGTCTACCTGCACTCCGGACACCGCCAAAAACTTCTCGGCTGTCGCCTACTTCTTCGCTCGTGATCTGCAGAAAGCCCAGGGCAAACAACACGTCCCCATCGGCCTCATCGACTCCACCTGGGGAGGCACCCCCGCCGAAGCCTGGACTAGCCTCGACGCTCTAGGAGCCGACGCTGCCCTCATGCCCGTCTTCGCTAACCGCGCCGAAAGAATGAATCACGAATCCACCGAGATGCGCCTCGACGCAGCCGACAAACTCGCCCGCGAGCAGGGCAAGCCACTCACCCCTGGTCGCAGCTGGCATCCCAATCCCACATCTTGGCGCCCCGCCGCACTCTACAACGCCATGGTCGCCCCCTTCACACCACTCCCAATTCGCGGAGTCATCTGGTATCAGGGCGAATCCAACTCAAGCTACGCCGGTCTCTACGACCGTATCTTCCCCACCATGATCCAGGACTGGCGCGCGCAATGGCATCAGGGCAACTTCCCCTTCCTCTTCGTACAGATCTCCGCCTTCGCCAGCACTCCAAAAGAAGACTGGGGCACCCTGCGCGATGCTCAGCGCAGATCCCTCTACCTCACCAAAACCGGAATGGCCGTCACCATCGACGCCGGTGATGAGCACAACGTCCACCCCGCCAACAAGCAGGTCGTGGGCGAGCGCCTCTCCCTCCTCGCCCGCCAGATCGTCTTCGGAGAAAACATCGTCGCCTCTGGTCCGCTCTTTCAACTCGCCTACCCCAGCGGCGGCGCAATGCATGTTTGGTTTCACAATGCGGACGGGCTCCAATCCAAAGGCGCCTCAGTTGAGGGCTTCGAAATCGCCGGTCACGACGGAGTCTTCGTCCCAGCCACCGCTCACATCGAAGGCCAAACCGTCACTGTCACAAGCCCGTCCGTCGCGCAACCGGAGTACGTCCGCTACGCCTGGGCCAACTTCCCCAAAGCGAACCTGTACAACGGCGCGGGCCTACCCGCCTCCACCTTCATTTCGTTTATCCGCTGATCGTTTATCCGCTGATCGCCGTGCCCGCCACCTTCAGCAGAATAAAGATGAACCACCAGCCAAAGATTACGATGGCCGCCGCGCTGCGCTTGATCCCCGCCACGATCGAAACCCCCAGCGTCAGCAACAGCGCCGACCAGATCGCAAACACATCGATCGCCGACAGCAGCGCGATCAGCCAGTGTGGCAACTCGGTCCCTGAAAGGTAGTACCCGAGATTCGTCCCAATCGGATTCTGTATATCGAACGAATCGCCCGACAAGCCTGCATAGATGGAAATGATCACAAGCAGATTGAAGACAAACAGCGGCAGCGTCCCGTAAAACCACACCGCCAGCATCTGCTTATATTTGGACTTTCCACCAACGGCAAAGTTGGCCGTCGCCATCATGCCCCCTGCGCAAATTACGCCAAACAGCAACCCAAGCACCGGAAACGCATACGAAAACTTGAACTGCGTCTCAACCCTCGACCTGATTCTTGCCGCGTCGCCCGGAGTCGCATTGGCAAGCGAGTCCTCGAGCGTCTTGTTATGACGCACCACCCCATCCACCAGCGTCGGCAGCCCGACCTTATTCAAAATCACATAAGCGAAGAGCAGGCCCAGCACCGCACCCAACAAATACGGCAGCCACCAGCTTGAGCTTCGCAGTATGTCCGTGAAGGTCTTGGTCGGAGCGACAAACGTATCGACGACCCGCTCTACCTGACTCAAACCCGGTCCCTCAGGCTGCCCCTTCACCGCAACGTTATCGCTCATAGACTCTCTCCTCGCGCACGCCTTCTCTACTGCAGCAAAACGGTCTTTTTAGGCGTTCCCGGATTGTAGCCCGACCCGCGCCACACCCCCAACAGAAATCTTTATCCTTCCGTGGGATGTTTCACCGTTCCACTTGAAGCTGTAGTCATGCGCTCAAACGCGGATTTCCCAGGGCTACTGGCATCAGTTCTCTCACTCCAACTACCGTCGAAGGTTCGTAGAGATTTTCATGCCGCAAGTCTACCGTGAAGGCTCAGGCCGCTCTCCGCCTTCGCAGCAGGCCTGCCATCGCTACAATCCCGCTCCCAAACAGCAAAATCGATGCTGGCTCTGGCGTCGTCACTGCCGCATCAAACTGTGCAGCCAGAAATGCATCTGCGCTGGTCGTTGGATGGATGCCATCCCAGAAGAGAAACTGGCTCGGATTGGCACAGACCGTCGTTCCGTCGAAGCAGGGTGTCGTCAAGTTCGTAATTCCATACGCCGCCGGATTCGCTTCGACCCCGTTAAGAAAGGCGAAGGTGTCGAAGTAAGTCGCGCCCGACGGAAGACTGCCTTGCAATGCCGCATTGAATTGGTTGGAGTACAGCGTCGCCGCCACACTGCCATAAAACTCGGGCGTCAGGCCGAGGTCGGGCAGCCCTGGTACCAGAATGTGCGTTGCGCCCGCTGCCTGAAGCGTAGCAACGATCGCATCAATGTTGCCGGCCGCGACAGTCGGCGAGCCGGCAATTTCAAAATCGTTAGCGCCGCCCCAAACCACGAAGAGTGAACTGGGGATGAGTACCGCGGGTACGGGGTATGTCGCCAACTCGACCAGCATTCCAGGTAGGCCGAAAGCCCCCGGGCTGGTCTGTGTGCCTCCGTCACCTTGGTTGCCGACGCCAGTAGTCGCGCCGCCCCAGGCGAAGTCAAAGAGCGGAGCGCCCAGTTGCCCGACCAGTTGTTCCACTGCCACCGGCCCGTTGGAGAAGCGTCCATTGAAGTACGGTGCCGGCGGAATTCCAGTCGCGGCGAAAAGATTCCCGTTGTCCGACAGGCTATCTCCGTACACGAAAACGGCGGAATAGGTGTCGGCGCTGGCAGTCAGGGTGAATGCCAGAAGCATAACGACGATTGCTGACACGATTGCTGCTCTGCGAGTTGGCACGATGTCCTCCTTGCCTGTTGAGGCAAGACGTTCTCACTGCCTGTATCTGAACCGGAAATAACTTCAAAGATTCGATTGTCTTGGGGGCCCTGAAATCTGGAAGACAAGCTTCGACAGCTTGTCAGAGTGGCCAAAATAGTATCACGCGCCCCTATCGTCCCAACAATATTCCATAGGCAGGAAGGTGTCGAAAGCATCAGCAAATCCGTCCACAAACCTCCGCCACCGTACCTGAGGGCATACCGCCCGAATCTGCATTTTCCCTGTCGAACCCAATCGGCGTATTGTGTTGAATGATCATGTGGATTCAACATTCGAAGCTCCCTTTCTTTGCGACGCTTATTGCGTTGACCGTTCCCGTCTTCGCCCAACAGCCTGCCGCTCCGAAGCCTCAGGAAACTGAGGTGTGGGAGCCAGTGCCCAAAATCGTTACGCCGGGAGCCAGCAATGCCGCGCCTCCCTCCGACGCAATCGTCCTCTTCGACGGCAAAAACCTCGACGAGTGGGTCTCGGCCCAGGACAAGTCTCCAGCCAAATGGATCGTCGCCGACGGCATACTGACTGTAAGCAAGGCGCCAGGTGTCGGCAACATCGAAACCAAACGAGCCTTTCGGAACTACCAGCTCCACATTGAGTGGAAGATCCCCGAGAACATCACCGGCAGCGATCAGGCCCGCGGCAACAGCGGAGTCTTTCTCGCCTCCCTAGGCCCCGGCGATGCCGGCTACGAGCTGCAGGTTCTCGATTCCTACAACAACAAAACCTACGTCAACGGCCAGGCAGGGAGTATCTACAAACAGGGCATTCCTCTGGCGAACCCGAACCGCAAGCCCGGAGAATGGCAGACCTACGACGTCGTCTGGACCGCACCAACATTCAACGAAGATGGCTCGCTGAAAACTCCTGCCTATGTCACGGTCTTCTTCAACGGGGTGCTGGTCCAGAACCACTTCGAATTAAAGGGTCAGACGCTCTACATCGGCCATCCCTTCTACAAGAAATACGACACCGCACCGATCAAGCTGCAGGCGCACGGCGACCACAGCGAGCCAATCAGCTTCCGCAATATCTGGATAAGAGAGCTAAACTGAAGCGCGAACGAACCTGGGAGTCCAGAAGGGAGTCTAGGATGAGTAATCTTCGAGCCGACGCAAGTCTGCTGTCCCTGCCAAATCGGCGCAGCTTCGTGAAGGGCGCCGGCGCTGCGATGCTGCTACCCGCCCGCGCATGGGCGCGCACAGGCTACGTCTCTCCTTCCAATCGCATCACCATTGGTGTCATCGGCTGGGGCATGATGGGCCCCAGCAATACCAAGGCATTCTTGCAGCAGAGTGATTGCCAGGTCGTTGCCGCCTGCGACTTGCACAAGGATCATCTGCAGAGCGCTGTGGACACGATCAACACCCGCTACGAAAACAAGGACTGCAAGGCCTATCAGGACTATCGCGAAATGCTGGCACGCGATGATATTGACGCAATCATGATCGCAGTACCCGATCACTGGCACGCTTTGATTGCCACGGAAGCCGCAGCCAGAAAGAAGGATATCTACGGCGAGAAACCTCTCGCCCGTACCGTCGCAGAGCAGCAGGCAATCGTCAAAGCTGTTCAGCGGAACAACATCATCTGGCAAACCGGATCATGGCAACGCTCCCTTCCCACCTTTCACAAAGCAGCAGAGATTGTCCGCAACGGTCTCATCGGAAATGTCATTCGCGTCGAGGTTGGCCTGCCGGGTGGTCCTCACGATTTCCCCGGCACTGTCCCCGCACTGCTAAAAAGGCTCTCCTCTCTGCCAGATAAGATCAGCAGTCCAGACCAGATCGTTCCGGGAACCGCGGCATGGAATCTTGCCGTCACTCAGCCCCCGCCGGAGCTGGACTATGACATGTGGGTTGGTCCTTCGCAGGCTGAACCCTACATCGACGCGCGGGTCTACCAGAATTGGCGCTGGAACTACAACACCGGAGGCGGACAGTTATTGGACTGGGTCGGCCATCATTGTGACATCGCACACTGGGGCCTGGGATTCGATCTCACCGGTCCATCGGAGATTGAGGGCTACGGCGAGTTTCCGCCGACAAATGCTGCCTGGAACGCTGCTACCAAATACCACGTCGAATGCAAATACCTTAAAGAAGTAACGCACTATCCTGTCGACGTCGCCCTGACCATCTCCGGTGGTTCTCCGGCAATCGGCATGGGAACAAAGTGGATTGGCACAGACGGCTGGGTGTGGGTGGACCGCGCTGGATTTGACGCCTCCAATCCCTCCTGGCTCAAGGGCGACTCTCTACCTGAGGAACTCCGCAAGGTGAAGCTCTATGAGTCCGCGGAACATCGGCGCAACTTCCTCGACTGCGTTAAATCCCGCAAACCCACGATCACGCCGGTCGAAACTGCGCATCACTCGACACTTCCCGGGCACCTTGGTCTCATCTCCATGCTCGTCGGACGGAAGATCCATTGGGACGTGACCCAGGAGAAAATTTTGAATGATGCGGCCGCTACCGAACTGCTTACCCGGCCCTATCGCGCCCCGTGGCACTTCCCCGGATCAAAGAATTCATGAGTGCCGACTAGCGCAATCGTAACGCAGTTGCGAGCACAGAGACACCGCGTCGCAGCTCTGCGGGGGTGCAGCCTGCAAATCCGAGCATAAGGGCTGGGGGCCGTTCGTACTTTGTTATGAACATCGACAACGGAGTTACTTCGAGCCCGAGCTTCTGCGCTTGCTGCGTCGCATCGCGATCGGACTTCCCTGTCTTGAGCCAGCCGAGTGTGCGTATGCCTGCGCCCGCGTGCACAACCTCGAGTACTCCATCGAGCTGTTTGTCTGCAGCGGTTTTGAGAACGTCGATGCGTTCCGCATACGTCTGGCGCATGCGGCGGAGATGATGACCGAAGTGGCCTTCGGTGATGAACTCCGCCAGGATGGCCTGATCAAGCGTTGGAGGATGGAGGTCGATGAGGGTGCGAGTCGCTGCGAATGCCTCTACGAGCCTCTCGGGCAAGACCATAAATCCAAGACGCAGTGCGTTGAAGAGCATCTTCGTGAAGGTGCCAACGTAGATGACGCAACCGGAACTGTCGAGCGTTTGCAGCGCTGCAATGGGACGACCGGAGTAGCGATACTCCGCATCGTATTCGTCCTCGATAATCCACGCGTTCGCGCTGGCAGCCCAACGAAGGAGTTCCAGGCGACGGTCCGCGGACATCGTAACGCCCATCGGAAATTGATTCGCTGGCGTGACGTAAGCGAGCTTCGCTTTGGGCGCAAGCTTGCGGCCAGCCTTCACAATGAGGCCGTCTTCGTCCACAGGTACTGGAACGATACGCGCACCTGTGGCGCGCAGTGTATGAAGGGCGCGATGGTAACCGGGGTCTTCCATCCAGACCTGATCGCCGGTTGTCAGAAGGAGACGGCCGATGAGATCAAGGGCCTGTTGTGTGCCTGAGGTGATAATGATCTGTTCGGCAGAGCAGTGCACTCCGCGTGACGCGCCAACATACTCGGCGATGGCGCGACGAAGGGGTTGATAGCCCATAGCGTTGCCGTGACCATAGAGTGAACGCGGAGCTCGGCGTAAGACGCGCGAAGCTACGCGCGCCCAAAGATCTACAGGGAAGAGATCGATGGCCGCTTCGTGTGCACGGAAAGCTTTGCCGATCGAGCGAGACGCAGGTATCACCTCCACATCCTTCAGACATTGTTGCGTGCGTTTCGAGAGTGTAGCCTTTGACGTCGCAACAGCGGGAGCCGCAACAGGTCTGTGCGTTGCGGGCAACAGTCCATCCGGAACGCCCGATGCGACGTAGGTTCCCGACCCGACTTCAGTGCGCGTGTACCCCTCGGCCTGTAGCTGCTCGAAGGCAACAACGACGGTGCCGCGCGACAGCGAGTACTGCATCCCAAGGCTGCGCGTAGAGGGCATGCGAGCGCCAGGCTTCAAACGTCCGTCGAGAATGGCGGCGCGCAGCTCTGTGTACAGCCAGCGCCAGAGATCCTGCTTGCCGGACGACGGGTTGAGCGAGAGATCCTGAAATGTTTCTTCTTTAGACATTGCTTAATTCGCGGTCACCTGGATCTGACCAAAGTGGACCAGTCCCTGTTTGCATTATGGACCTTCTCTCTGATCCACATAAGACCTAGTCTTGATTGTAAGGAGACAAACCGATGCAAGCAAAATTGGAAGAAAAGCCCATAACAAGCTCGAAGCCAAGCTCAAAATCCCTATTGCTGCTGGCATTTCTCATAACCAGCACCCTGACCCCAACCACCACGCTGGTGGCGGAGAAACCTGTTACGCCGCCGACGGCGCACGAGACGATCACACCGCTCCTAACGAAAGACCTGGCAGGATCCCCCGACGAGCAAGTTCTCATGTACACCGTAGACTTTCCCCCCGGATTTTCGAGCCCCATCCACCGCCACAATGCGCAGGTGTCTGTTTACGTGCTGGAAGGCTCCGTCGTCATGCAGGTGAGAGGGCAAAAAGAACTCACACTGGGGCAGGGCCAGAGCTTTTATGAAGATCCCAGCGATATTCACATCGTCAGCCGGAACGCAAGCACCACTAAGCCAGCAAAATTCGTCGTCTTCCTGATCAACAAGAAAGGCGCTCCGCTGGTGATACCGGCAAAGTAAACCAACAAATTGCGAGCGGTTCTGTTCGCAAAACTCAAGCAAGGAGGAAATATATGAACACGACCACAGTGAAGGAATCGAAACTCGCAGACTACGCAAGCTTGGTGTTAAGAGTCGGGCTCGGCGTTGGTTTCTTATCAGCCGTAGCCGACCGACTCGGTCTCTGGGGAGCGTTCGGTCAACCGAATGTCGAGTGGGGAAATTTCTCCCGGTTCCTGGATTACACCCACATCCTCAATTGGTATTTGCCGGAGGGAATGATCCTCCCCCTGGGGATCATCGCCACTGGCGCTGAAATTCTCTTCGGCCTTCTTCTCCTCGTCGGCTGGCGCACACGTACTGCTGCACTGCTAACTGCACTTCTTCTACTAACGTTCGCGGTATCAATGACGCTTGCATTAGGAATCAAGGCGCCCCTGAATTATGCCGTCCTCACGGGGATTGGTGGAGCCCTGCTTCTCGCAAGTCGCGAAAGCTTCCCATTCAGCCTGGATGCCCTGCTGTCCCGTCGAACCGCTCCCCAGTTCATCGAACCTGCTCACCAAGGATGACCTGCCTCAACCCGAACCCGCGGGTCTGGCAAGTGCTGGTCCGCCGAATGTTGATTTCAAGGAGATAAAGCAATGCAAGCAAGATTGGAAGCACAGAAGGTATCACCGGCCGCGTATCAGGCCATGCTTGGGCTGGAGATGTTCGTTCGCAAACAATCCAAACTGGAGCCCGCTCTGATTCAGCTGGTAAAGATGCGCGCGTCGCAGATCAACGGATGCGCTTACTGCATCGACATGCACTCGAAGGATGCACGCGCCGAAGGTGAGACTGAGCAGCGCATCTATGCGCTCTCAGCATGGCAGGAGACACCGTTCTTTACCGACCGCGAACGCGCTGCCCTGGCGCTGACAGAAGCGATCACTTTGATCAGGGAAGGCCACGTTCCCGACGCCGTATACGAAAACGCCAGCAAGAGCTTCTCCGAAGAAGAGTTGGTGAACCTGACGCTGGCGATCATCACCATTAACGGATGGAACCGGCTCGCCATCACATTCCGCTTCGTACCAGGTGAGTATCAGCCCGGAAAAAAGTAACACTTGAACCCGGTGGGACACTGGCACCCCAACGAGCGTTCGTTTGCTCGTTGGGTGCAACGGTTGGACCCTTCCAGGTGCTGGTTTGGCCTTCAAGATTTAACTCGTGGAATGAAGCCCGGGCTGCCCGTATTCACGACATCATTGAGCCTCTGTCTCGTCTGAATGCGATTGATCTCGTCGAACGCGTCATCCGGAAGGGCGGAGATGTCGAAATTCTCTCTCGCCCGCTCTGCAGTTCTGGGCGTGGTAAGCAGAGCCGTGCCGCGTTGCACCGCCCAGGCCAGCAGCACCTGTGCTGGCGTCTTTCCAACTCGTGCGGCGATTGCCAAAATCGCTGGATCTTCAAGCGGCCCCGGCCTCATTCCATGACCCAAAGGCGCGAAAGCCAAAAACACAATGTCGTTCTTCTTGCAGAACTCCAGAAGCTCAGTCTCCGGAAGATACGGATGCGACTCGACCTGGACCACGGCCGGCTTGATTCTCGCCGATTCGTAGATCGGCAACAGTCCGTCTAACGTGATATCAGACAGCCCGATGGCGCGGCATTTGCCATGGTCTACAAGGCCCTCCATCGCCCTCCAGGTGTCGGCCAAAGTCACACCGCGATCGTAGATGACATTGCCGTTTTGATCCCGCGGGTCCTGCTCGTCCCCCGGCTGAAACGCAAATGGAGTGTGAATTAGATAGAGATCCAGATAGTTGAGCCCGAGTCTCTTCAGACTCCCTTCGAATGCCGGTTCGACGCGCTCAGGCCGATGATTGGTGTTCCACAACTTCGTAGTAACAAAGATGTCCTCGCGCGCAATCCCTCCAGCAGCAATTCCTGCCTGCAACGCCTCGCCCACCTCGCTCTCGTTTCGGTATCGTTCCGCACAATCGAAGTGTCGAAATCCCGCCTCCAGCGCGGCTCTGGTAGCACTTATCGTTACGGCCGCATCGGGAATCAGGGTGCCAAACCCGAGTACGGGCATGCGGCCGGCTCCGTGGTTGAGCGGCATTTTCGTAGTCCGAAAATCAGGGGATTCGATCATGATGGCTCCTTCGGTATTATCTCGCGTCCAGCTCACCGTCCGGATACGCGGATGTCCTGATCCCTCATAGGATCACTTGGTATGAAATCCTGTTTCCTGGAAGTTCGACGCGGGCCATGATCGACCACAGCGGCAACACCTACAGTGTCTTCAGGAAGGCGATCAGATCCTGTTTTTCGCCCGGAGTGAGGTCCAATCCCTTTTCGTGCCCTTCGATCGGCCCCGGACCCAGATGGAATCCCTTCGGCACATACCCGTCCTCCAGCCGCGCTGGATCGAACCACTCCTCCAGAGTTGCGGCCTGGCCGCCATGGCCGAATGCATTCCTGTACCAGAGACCGCGAAGCGAAGGCACCTTGTAAAACCCCGTTCCGCGGCGGGTCTTCAGTGCCAGCGTCGGATCGGTCCCCACAGAACTATTCATGATGTCGTCAGTCTTGCGCAGATCGTCAGGGACCTTGAATCCGCGGACCGGGTTCAGCTTGTTGTTGGTGTAGAGCGGCGGCGTGTGGCACACCGGGCACCCCTCGTTCGTAAAGATCTGTTCGCCGTGCTGCGCGTGCTCGTCGAACTTGTTCGGGTTTGGTGGAGGCTTGAGCGATTGGATATACAGGGCAAGCGCATAAAGCTGTTCATCGCTATAGCGTGTCCCCTCGTCGCCGCTGAAGATCGTTGCCCCGGGAGCAGGCTGGAAGTCGCCGTAGTGCGCCAGCGTATCGAGCCCCTCGTTGATGACGGCATAGCGCATGATGTCGCCGATGGAGCGGTTTCGGACGAGGCCGGTGGCATCGAGGTATCGGATATCCGCGACGCCGACGAGGGAGGGAACGCGCACGGGATGGGTGTAACTCGTTCCCTGGCGAGCTAATTCCGAAGGCCGCCGAGCTACAAGCCAGCGAACGTATTCCTCCCTGGTGAATGCCTTCTCGAACTCCTCCTTGCTCATCACCCAGGGCGCGCCGACGGTCATCCATAGGCGGTCCGTTAGCTTGCGGAAATCTTCCGGAGTGCTCTCGCGTAAAGCGCGGAGTCTTGCTTCCGAGAGAGGCGGATTGCGGATGCCCTGCCCTCCTTCGAAGAACGAGCCGTCAGGCATGATGCGCGCGTGACAGTTGGCGCATGCGTTGAGTCCGACCTCCAGCACGCCTTTCTTGCGCACGTAATATCGAAAACCGGGGAGAAAAAAAGGAAGCTTTCCATCACTGGCGACCTGTTGCGTCAATGGGTCGTCAGCCGATAGTTGCTCGGAAGGCGCGGGGCGAAATTGAGTCTCCGATTCGAAGACCAGTTTGCCCGCCTGAATCCAGTCTTCCTTGGTATGCAGCTTGGTCGGGTCAAAGATAATCTCCGGCTCTTTCTCCTTCAGCGACGCCATGTATCCCGCAGGTTCCCGGCCCTTGGCGTACGCCGGATATGAGCGGTAGATCGGCCGCACCTTCAGCGCGTAATACTCTGCCGAGGTCATGTAGCGTGGCGAACGGTCGCGTTGCGCCAGCGGGACCTCCATAGTCTCGACTGCCCGGTCGTCCCAGACCTTTGGAATGACAGGATGGAAAGTTGTATCGCTTGCGCCAAGCGCGGCGAGTGCAAGCAAAGCCGGGCAGATTGCACACACAATTCTTCTCACGTTGGCTCCCTTTAAAGCCAGACTGAATCGCTTGCTGCGCGGCCCTTTTTGTCCCGACAGAGTACCACGCCTCCACCCAGTGCATGGTCGGCGAATTGTTGATGGAAACTCGCTACCCAACAACCCGCACCAGTATTAAGCTAGCAAGGGTCTTGATTGGGAATGACAGAGAAGGCTCTCAGCTCTCGCGCGCGGCCGCTTCTAACGCATGCAGGTCCATCTTGACCATCCCCATCATGGCTTCCATGGCTTTGGGATGGCTGATCAACTCGCCAATATTGCGTGGCACAATCTGCCAACATAAGCCGAAGCGGTCTGTGAGCCAGCCGCAGGCCATCGGTTTGCCACCTTCGATCAACTTGTCCCAGTAGCTGTCGATCTCTTCCTGGGAGTCGCAGCGGACGAAGAGCGAGAAGGCGGGGTTGAGTTGATAAGTGGGGCCACCGTTGAGAAAGACCATCTCTTGGCCTTCAAGTTCGATCGTGATAGTGGCAATCTTGCCCACGGGCCAGGGACCGACACCTTTGGAACGCAACTCATCGAGCTTGCGCGCGTGCGGAAAGACGCTCAGGTAAAACTCAGCGGCTTCTTCGGCGTTGTCGTTGAACCAGAGGAATGGCGCAAGTTTGTTCATGGCTGGAATGGTAGCAACGGCAGGTCACCGACGACAAGCCGACTTCCCGTTATTGATATGACTGGGGGCGGGCTTCACAGCATTCTATGAGGCCGCCTCGCGGGTGATTGCCGACTCATCGCGGTGAGGCCGCAGAGAGTGGGGCAGTCCCCGTGGTGGCGTCCTGCCGGGGTGGGGCGA
The DNA here is from genome assembly GCA_000381605.1 of Acidobacteriaceae bacterium KBS 89. GTDB lineage: Bacteria > Acidobacteriota > Terriglobia > Terriglobales > Acidobacteriaceae > Edaphobacter. The sequence goes on along the minus strand of KB906758.1, from coordinate 347,606 downwards.
CGACGCGGAGGCTGAAGCTCGCGATGGCGGCGGGGCTGGAGTTCGGTAGCACCTGGAGGGTGCCGAGGGCCTCGTTCGCCGCGGGGGTCTGGTCGCGGAGTCGGAAGACAAGGACGCCGGGCTGAACCTCTTTGGCAGAGAGAAGGTTGAAGCCGCCGGTCTGCTGCCGCAGCTCCATCTGTGCAGCGGCCGCGGAGCCAAGCGCGACATTGGGCAGAGCGTTGCCAAGCGCGGGGTAGCTTGCCTGGTTGAAGGCCGCGAGCCAGCCGTAGAGGAGCCGGCCGGCGGGGGTGTCGGGAATGAGGCCCACCTGGTCGCCAAAGCGAGGCAGGCGAACGAGGATGGTGGCGTGAACGGGGCTTACGTGATCTCCCCGGCGCGCGGGCACAGGAGCGTCGGCGGGATCACCGAGGACAATGGTGTCGATCTGGTTTGGATCGTCTTTCTCGTCGTCAGCCGGGGCGGTTCCGGTTGTGGCGCTGGCCGAACGGGCAGCGCCGGAGCCGCCGGAGGTGAGATGTGCATGTTCGTTGTGACTCAGGGCATAGAGGACGGAGGAGAGCGCAGCCACGGCGGCTACAGTAGCGAGCAGGATCGCTCCTGGGCGGAGCGGCTGGCGGCTGGTGATATAGAAGCGGGGAGCGGGGACTCCCGTGGGGAGGGGCTGCTGCATCGGTGGGTGCTCCTCGGGTGTCTGGGGCTGCCCGGCGGGGTTGGCCGCCACTGGTAGTGTAGACGAGCCGACAATGGAGGCGTGAGCTGATGGCGCGATCGGCAACGGAGACGAACCTGGGGCACCTCTGGCGATTCAACAAATTTTCTGCAAGCCGCCCCAAAATCTGTCGATTTCTTTCTGGCATATTCGTCATTGGCCTAGATGTACGTATAAACAAATGGAAAGAGGAGAATTCTCATGCCACAGTATGTGCTTTTGCTACACAACGACGGCGAAGCCTGGAAGAAGTTGAGTCCGGAACAGATGCAGAAGAAAGTGGAAAAATATCTCGCCTGGCGGAACAAACCCTTTGTCGTAGCCGGCGCCGGGCTGGTTCGGGATACAGGACGCGTGATCAAAGCGAAGAATGACGGCGTGAGTGTCACCGAAGGTCCATTCAGCGAATCCGCAGAGGTGATGGGCGGGTTCTACACCATTGAAGCCGCCGACTATGACGAAGCGGTCAAGCTCTCGCTCGACATCCCTCACATCGGTCTCGGCACCATTGAGATTCGCCAGGTCATGGTCTACAACGCTTAGGAGTGTCTCTCCATGCAAGACTCAGGCAGTCCCGTGTTACTGGAGCATCTATTCCGCCGAGAGTCCGGGCGGATTGTTGCCTGGCTGGCGGGACTGCTTGGTTCGGCAAATCTTCAACTCGCCGAAGATGCAGCACAGGAGGCGATGCTTCGCGCCGTGCAGACCTGGCCATTCCAGGGCATTCCAGAGAAACCTGAGGCGTGGCTCTTTCGCACCGCCCATAACTATGCGATCTCGTCGGTTCGTCGGGGTATTGTTTTCAAAAGCAAGACCGATGCGCTGGTTGTTGCTCTTGAAACCGGAGCCCAGCCCATATTGGATCTCGACGCAGAGCAGAGCCTGCGCGACGATGAACTGCGCATGGTCTTTATGTGCTGCCATCCAAAGCTTGTTCCCGATGCGCAGGTAGCACTCAGCTTGAAGCTTGTCGGCGGATTCAGTACCGAGGAGATCGCCCGCATATTCTTCTCCGAGCCAACTACGATCGCGCAACGTCTGGTGAGAGCGAAACGGTTGATTCGCGAACAAAATCTGGCGCTCGCTATGCCTCCCAAAGCTGAGCTGGAGCAGAGACTCAACTCAGTGCTCAAGGTGATCTACCTGATGTTTAGCGGGGGTTACGCGGCACATTCAGGAGAAGACCTTATCCGTAGCGACGTCTGCTTGGAAGCTTTGCGGTTGGGTCAGCTGGTTGCGTCCTCTTCGATGAGCGCTCCCCGCGTCGATGCTCTTGTGGCATTGATGGCGTTGCAGGCAGCTCGCCTACCCTCACGCACGGACGCAGCAGGAGACCTCGTTTTATTAGAGGAGCAGGACCGCAAGCTGTGGGACGATGATCTGATCGCACTCGGATTTTCCTACTTCGACCGATCCATCGCAGGAGACGAGATCTCCGAATGGCATGTGCAAGCTGCCATCGCCGCCAGCTACGCAAGCGCTGCGAATTCAGCAGAGATCGATTGGGCCTCCATCCTTGACCACTATGACCAGCTTATGGAGATGACAGACTCGCCGGTTGTGGCACTCAATCGTGCGGTTGTCGTGATGAAAGTGCACGGCGCGGACGCGGCCCTGGCTGCTCTGACACCTCTAGCAGGCAACAATGCCTTGCAGAAGTACCATTTGTTTTCCGCAACGCAGGGCCACGTGCTGGCAGCACTTGGACGCCTGAAGGAAGCAAGGGCAGCGTTTTCGGCGGCGCTGGAGTGCGACTGCACTCTACCGGAGAAGCGCTTTTTACAACGGCAGTTGGCGATGGTATCGATGCAAGGTCACCCGTCGTAGCCTGATCTCGGGAATGCAAGAATCAGCACCGGAAAACGCGCCTCTCCACTCAACTCTCGGGTCATCACACACCGCGCGCATAGCCTTCAGGTTCCGGCGTTCGATTCTTTGTGTCACCGCGCGTAGTGGGTAAAGACAAAGTCGCGAGCTTTGGCAGGCTCATGGCAGGCAAAGCAGGACTTGTGCACCGCCTCGTCGGCAGGTTTGCCGTCTTTGAATTGAGCGAACCACCAGCCGCCTGTCGCAGCGTATCTTTTGGAGTCCTTGACCATGAACTGAACCGTGGTAGGTGGCCCGGCGACGAAAGACTGTTCACGTCCAAAGGCTTTGTTGTTCTCCTCAGACGGGACGTAACTCCAGGCCAGCCGCGCAAGAATTGTTCCGTCCGGAAACGGAAGCTTTTCCTCGCGATAGGCCTTGATCGCGATATCGTTGCCGAGAATAGCGCGAAGATCATTGAGATTGCCTGCCTCGTGAGCAACGGAGATCAATCTCCAGTCACGGTATCCGGCTGGAATCTTAACCCCAAAGATCGGTGCTGCATCTCCATCGCCGTGCCGGGATGCCGACGCCGTGAAGGTGGCGATGCCGGCCACTGCTGCCACTGCGACCAGCATGAAAGCGATCCGTTTCATAGAGCACTCCAGATCGAGCTCGACAGCGACGATCCTGACCAAGTCTACTTCAGGAAAATTCATCCCGACCTGGCGGACAAAGGCGATCAACTCTTCTCACCCAACGCCTTCGGACCAGACCAGACTCTGCCCGTCGGCAAGGAAAGAATAAAGGTAGGCGGTCAGCTTGGAGTGAAGGACTGAAGGTTCCCAAAACCCGACTTTCCATTCAGATTGAGAACGCTAGGCGGAAATGCTGCGAAAGACCTTATTCCACCATTTCTTCCATGGCTTCGGTCCTGAGCAAACCGCCACATGAGCCTCGATCCGCTCCCGGTTATATAGTGGAGCGCGCGGAGTGCGCACATCCCTGCGCACTAAATCGCCGCATACTGCGCAGACTATGTCGTAACTTAAACCGGAGCGAACCACACGTGTCGCGTCCACTACATCCAGCTGGCCGTCGATTTGTGAGAGGTGGCTCACAACAACACCCAGTATTGCGTCGCGAAGCCCAGAGCGCTCTACAACTATTGTGGCGCTCCCGCCACATGCTAGTTCCCTGCGCTACGTGTTTCTCGGAGATGGTCCGGCGTAGTTTCCGAAAACCCGACTTTGCGGGAGGTTGAAACTGTAGCGCGGGTCGGTGACGACGCCAAATAGCGCAGTGAAGGCCTCAGTGGACGTGACTATCTGTTCATCTCGATCAACCATCCAATGGTGGTGCGAGCCTCGCGTTCGGCGCAATCAGCGGTGTCACAGATGGTTGAATAGGAGGGTAGGGTGGACCAGTAGCATCCGACTTCTTTGCTGTGAAAGGCATCCTCGCGAAATCCGTACAAGTTATCTGAACGACGGAAGATTACGGCACGGCGTTTGCCATCCGGGCTGAGCAGGACTCGGACAGCGTGATGCGGATTTTCGTTCTTGAGGCCGACTCCAGCGTCGATATGTCTGTCGTTCTGCGCCATACAAACCCCAATTGAACTCAAACTCGCAGATGCACTCAACGAGCCTAAAATCAAATCTACCTAAAGTTCCCGTTAAACGGGGGTTTTCGGAAACTACGACCGAACTTGCCGAAAACCCGACTTTTCGGGAACGCTAATAGACTGGATAGGAACCGGAGAGATGCAATAGCCTATGCCAGTACAACTCCCACCCGATCTAGAGATCAGCCGCGCGTCATTCTTTGCAGCGGGGAGTGAGGTTAGCCGGGTTACTACAGGCCCTTTGGATCAGGTTCAGGAGTGGACGTTCCTCTGTCATGCTCCCGGTGACTTCGGCTATTGGCAAACTGTCGTCGCGTTCAAGACCCCGGTTCCGCTCAGGAGGCTGTCTACATTGTGGAGAGCCTCAAGAGCTATCTTGTGAACGCCTGGGCAACTACCTTCTCGTGTATCGGCCACGAACGGAGATTCCACCTGAAGCTATCCCGTCGTTCGTAGAGGATTGTAGAGGGCTCCTCAACTATTTGGAGTCGGGTGGATAGTCGACGTTCCTTGAAAACGGGGTTTTCGGCAACTACAACCTGCCACGGAGTGAACTTGCCGAAAACCCGACTTTGCAGGAACTATGATTTGAACTGGCTTCCTTGGAGACGACGTGGATGAAAAGATTGTTATTGCTGACAGGGGTGGTTCTGGTCTCTTTGGTGGGCGCTTTGGCTTTGAGGCTCTATATCAGGCATCGCAGACCCTACGCTCCACCGCGTCCATCGAACATTGCGCCAAACGCGGTCTACATCCAAGGTCCTGAAGGCCGAGGGTTATGGGAGGTTTGTGCCGTTGATTCGGCTGGGCCCGAATGCATGATTGCGAACGTAAGCGGTTCAATACTTCACCAGGGGAGATTCGTTGCATATAAGGGGATGGCACCAAGCAGGATCGAGGACATCGTCATCACTCAGAAGAGCGGGGACGGATGGATTTCACTGGCGAACGGAACATACTTGATTCCCGCCGAACATAACGAGGCCAGCAAGCGATATCTAGACTTCATGGTTGGTGACGCAAAACATTTCTGAGCATGCCGTTTGAATCTCCATTGCTGCAAAACGGGGTTTTCGGAAACAACCGTAACGTAGTTGCCGAAAACCCGACTTTTGAGGAGCGAGATAACGATTCCATTGATAATGGAGCCGACCGTCATATGGAGGATTGTCATGCTTCAAAGAGGCTTCCGCTATAGTGCCGCTGGCGCGATCTTTTATCTCTTCTCTGTTCTGGCGCTTTGGCTTATCTATTCTGCAAACATGGAAGCTCACGTAGACGACGGAATCTACAGTACGAAGGAGGCCTACTCGCTCGTGCTGAAAATGGCAGCAATTACGACTGCGCTCTCAATTGCTGCCATAATCTCAAGCAAACTGCTCTTTCGGAAGACGAGTCTTCTTCGGACGGCAGTGCAATGCGGCATCGCTACGGGTGTGGTCTTGGGTGCGTACACGATTCTGAACGTCTTGTGGAGAGACTCGTGGAGTCCGAGTAGTGGCAGGCCTGCCTTCCTTCCGCTCTGGGGGAACGTCAATGGGAGTTTCTTTTACGAATATAACTGGCTCAGCTACCTGCTGTTCCTGACTCCGGCTGCCATGATTGCGGCTACTGTTTTGACCTGGATCGCATGTCACCGCGAAGCATAGTTATATAAACAAAATGCACTGACGAGTTCCTCAAAAACGGGGTTATCGGCAAGTTCGCTTGATTGTCGAAAGACGGGAGACCCCACGCGGCACTCCCCTCAGAGGAAGCATTTCGCTGATGACGACGAAAAATGTCACAGCGCGCGATGAGCAAAGCGATTGATTTTATTCACGTTGCGACCGCTGCTCTTTTTCTTTTGCCATTTTCCGCCCAAAAAACGAATGTCAAGGCCAAAAATCTCCTAACTCCTTACAAAATAACAACATCCGCATGGCGTATTAGTTAACCTCAACCCGCTATACTTGTTATATAGATCAAAAACAAGCAAGCCCCGGACATCGTCCGGGGCTAACTCATTTAGATGCACAATTTTGGACGTAACCCGTTTATTGTCAATATTTTACAGATATCAATACACTGTAAACCATTGATTATAAGCACTTTACGCGCGGGCAATAGGGGGGAGGGGTCCAATGAAGAACATTAGACAAGCCCTACTCCACCACCAGCAGCACGTCCCCGGACCCCACGGTATCCCCCACCGCCACGCCAACCCGAACCACACGCCCGGCCTTAGGCGACTTCAGCTCATTCTGCATCTTCATCGCCTCGATCACCACGACGCCCTGCCCCTCCTCCACCTCGTCAGCGACCTCCACCAGTAGCCGCACCACCCGCCCCGGCATCGGAGCTTTCACCGGACGAGGCCCCTCCGTACCCGCGCCCGCTCCGCGTCTCCCCTGCAGAGATCGCGGATCATCCACCCCAAAGCCATATCGATGTCCACCAATCACCACGCCGTCGCCATCAAGAACGCACCGGTACTGCCGCCCTTGTGCTCCCCCTTGTGGCCCAGCGGATGTCATCACCAGCGACATCACCCCCGGCTCAAGCATCCGAACGTCCGCGTTGACGACTCGCCCATCAACCGAACACTCCATCGGCCCGTCAACCACGCCCGCACCCAGCGTCCCGGCCAACTCCACCCGCACCTTCTTCCCCCCAACCTCGAGCCAGACCGTCACAGCCGCAGTCCCTCCCGCCGCCCAGCCTCGGCCCATCGGCTCTCCGCCGCAGCATCCGCCACCACAACCGTCTCTCGCCGCGCAGACGCCGCAAACAACGCTGCCGCCAGCGCCACAACTTCCTCCGGGACATCCTCCTGCACCTGGGCAGGCCCCGCAGCAAGCAAACGCTCCAGATACCCCGTATCGATACGCGCCGCGCGAAAATCCTCGTCCGTCAGGATCCGCCGGAACAGACCAATATTCGTCTTTATCCCGCCGATCACATACTCTCCAAGCGCCCGCAACATCCGGTCGATCGCCATCTCGCGCGTCGGTGCAAACGCCACCAGCTTCGACAGCATCGGATCGTAGTCCAGCGGCACCGTCCACCCCGCAAATACCGCACAGTCCTCCCGAATCCCTGGCCCACCCGGCTGCACCAGCCGCGTAATCAACCCCGGCGACGGGAAAAAATTATTCTCCGGATCCTCCGCATAGATCCTGCACTCGATCGCATGTCCGCGCAGCCGTACATCCTCCTGCGAAATCGGCAACACCTCACCCATCGCCACCCGAAGCTGCAGATGCACCAGATCCAACCCCGTCACCATCTCGGTCACCGGATGTTCGACCTGCAACCGCGTGTTCATCTCGAGAAAATAAAAATTCTCTTCGGCATCCACCAGAAACTCGACAGTGCCCGCATTCACATACCCCGCAGATAACGCCAGTCGAACCGCAGCCTCGCCCATCCTTCGCCGCAGATCTTCACTCACCACTGCAGAAGGCGCCTCTTCAATCACCTTCTGATGTCGCCGCTGCACCGAACACTCGCGTTCGCCAAGATACACGCAGTTGCCATGCTCATCCGCCATCAACTGGATCTCGATATGCCGCGGCCGCTCGATCAGCTTCTCCAGATAGACCTCACCTGAACCGAAGCTCCGTTCGGCCTCACTGCTCGCCGCGGTAAACGCCGCCGCAAGCTCCTCCGCCTTCCTCACAGCGCGCATACCCTTCCCGCCGCCGCCCGCTGCTGCCTTGAGCATCACCGGATATCCAATTCCCGCAGCGACACGAACCGCCTCCGCAACATCCGCCAAGCCGGTCACACTTCCAGGAACACGCGGCATCTCCGCCGCATCCGCCGCCTGACGAGCCTTGGTCTTGGATCCCAACACCCGCATCGCACTCGCCGGCGGTCCGATAAACGTCACCCCAACCGCCTCGCAGGCCTCGGCGAACTCCGCATTCTCCGACAGGAACCCGTATCCCGGATGCACAGCATCCGCCCCTGCCCGCCGTGCCACCTCCAGGATTAGATCCCCCCGCAGATAACTCTCCGCCGCCGGTGCTGGTCCAAGACGGTACGCCTCGTCCGCATGCAGCACATGCAACGCCCCCCGGTCCGCATCCGAGTAGACCGCAACCGTGGCCACCCCCATCTCCCGGCACGCACGAATCACTCGCAAAGCAATCTCACCGCGATTCGCAATCAATACTTTTTTTATCGTTCGTCGCAAGCGGCAATTTTACCCCAGTCCCATCACCATCAATCAGAAACCCGCCACAACGAAAGAGGCCTCCCATCGCGGGAGGCCTCCGGTCCAACAACAGCATCTACTGCATCGTAACGCCGCCTTGTGTTGCCTTTTCCTTCTTCAGCTCATTTGCCTTGCGGGCGCCCATCGCCTTCTGGATCCACATATCAACCTGAGCCATATCGGCCTTGCGAGCCGCCTCGTCTCCACATTCCAGATCGGCCTTGCGACGGTACGTGAGCTGCAGATACTGCATCGCATCGTCATAGGTCGGATTAAGTTCAACGGCCTTGTTGAGATACTGGATCCCTTCATTGACCAGGTCGGTATTCGCAGCCTTCAGTTTCTCGCACGCGGCCTTGCTCTTCTTCGGATTGCCATCGCCAACATCGGTAAGCCCATCGGCAGCAAGAATCGAAGTCGCGTTCTTGTATGCCAGCACCCAATCCACGAAACCAACGGTGTAATACGCTTCCGGGTCGTTGGGAGCGATCGCGATGACCTTCTTCTCATAATCCTTCGCCACATCGAACTTCTTGATGTTGCGATTGATCGAAGCGATTTGCTTCAACGCAGTCAGATCGTTCGGATTCTTCGCCAGGACTGCGTTGAAACCGTCGAGTGCCTTCTTCGCAATCGCCAGGTTTTCGGGGGTGTCAAGGTTCGGCACGACCTGGTAGGAATATGCCGTCGCCAGATAAAGCTTCGCGTCTTCATAGTTCGGATCGAGCGCGATTGATTGTTGGAAGTGGTTAACAGCCTCTTCGTAACGTGCGTTCTTAAATGCCTGCACACCCTTGGTCAACTGGTCCCGAGCCTTCAGGCGATTACACCCGGTTGCAGTGATAAGCAGCAGCGCCAGCAGAGCAGCCGTAACCGGAATCCTTGCGTTTAATTTCATTGGGCGAATCATCTCCTTCAAAATGGGCGCGAGTTTGTATTGGACAGAAAGGCGAAGCTCTGAAGCGGGTTCTCGGCTTTAGCTTTGATTGTAATGGTATACGTCCCAACGTGACTAGAGGACTCATTGTTTGTCTAAAGGCATCGACCTCTCAACAGGAGATGATAATCGTCCGAAATTCAGTCACGCTTCAAGTCTTGGATGCACGCTGCCAAGGAAAGGCCAGCCGGTTCGGCGAACAATAGTGCTCTTAGACGATACACCCATCGCGCATTCTGACAACCCTGCCGGCATAGCCGCTGCCTCGGAATCGTCGGGAATTCACGATATCCGAGCGACGGCACCCACCTGCCGTTGCTCTCTGGAGAGTCACGAAACCTGTGCTTCGTCCTGTCTGTGATGCTCCAGCAAGAGGAGGTCCCAGATATCGCCGGTCGAACCCCGTTTTCTATTGGTATTGAGCGCACGATGCGGACGTTATCTTCCTCAGATAGCATGGGTGGCAAATCGTACCTCCTCCAGGTGGGTGTTGGACCGCCTGGGAACCCGGATCGTCGATAATCGCCGCACATTCCCTCCAGCGAATCTCAGGTGGACACTGGAAAGGTGTATACGCTAAGGAAATGGTCCACCTGGCAAGCTATGGTCAGACCATTTACCTATGCGACGCCTGATCCCACCGCCATCAGGCTTGCGTCCGCGTTGCTATCTCGACTGACCGTCAGCGCCAGGAGTCACCAAACCAATGTTATCGGCTCCGGCAGCTTTACTTGCGTCGATTACCCCCGCTACCACGCCAAAGTCCAGTTTTGCGTCAGCCTTAACCAGCACTCGCCGCACGGACCTCTGCGATAGTAGCTCCAGCAACCGCGCCGCCACCCCTGTGCTGTTCGTGCTGACGCCGTCGACGATGTACCGCACCGTCGTCTGGTCCAGATCAACCTGCACCAGGACAGGGCGATCCGCAGCTTCTTCAGTTGGACCCGCAGAGGCGACTGAAGGAAGTGCAGACTCGAGACCTCGAGGCATCACCGGCACGATCACCATGAAAATGATGAGCATGACCAGCAAGACATCGATCAGCGGAGTCATATTGATTTCAGAGGAGAGGCCATCGCCTCCAGTGGTCCCGTTCGTTGAGAATGCCATCGCAGTTGTCTCCCAATTCAAAATTGGGTGTGCGAGCACTCCATCACTTAGACACCAGCAGGCTACAAAAAATCACGGGCGGCTAGCCAATCGGCCAGACCGCCCGTATGCGAACTTTGCTGAACACTATTGTCCTGATTCAACCCGAGGAGTAATCAAACCGATGTTGTCTACGCCGGCCTGGTGGCCAAAGTCGATGACCTCGGCGACATTCTTGAAGTCGAGATCCTTGTCACCCTTGACGAACATGACCTTCTCTTGACGGGTTGCAAAGATCTCCGACAGCTTCGGTTCAATGTCTTTTTTTGCGAACGCGGTTTCGTTGATCAGATAAGACGGCGCAGCTGCCCCGTTCGACCGCACTTGAACGACGATCGTTCGGTCATTTTGCTGCTCTTCCTTGTGGTCCTTGGGCGGCTGAGGAACCAGCGTCTCAAGCCCTCGAGGTGTCACCGGAACGATGACCATGAAAATAATCAACAGCACCAGAAGAACGTCGATAAGCGGCGTCACGTTGATATCGGAAACCGCTCCGCCGGTATTTCCACCACCCATTCCCATAACAATCTCCTAAAGTACCCTGCCGCTCCAATGGCTGCAAGTCGGTGTTCTACAAAATCAACTCAGCTACTTCTTCGTCGGCGTTGTTGCTGCGCCGCTGTCATCCACTCTCTCTGTAAGCAAGCCGAGCTGGCTCACGCCTGCAGACCGAATGCCATCGACCGCATCCATCACCTTGCCATAGTTCGCCCGCTGGTCGGCACGCATAAAGACCTCTTTGCTGGTCTTGTTCTCCAGCTTTGCAGAGATCTTAGGACCGAGATCATCGAGGGTTACCTGGTCTCCGCCAAGAAACGTTCTGCCATCCCGTGTAACAGCGACAGTAATCGCGTCTTCTTTGTTGGCGTCTTCCATCACCACCGCAGCATCGGCCTTCGGCAGATCTACGTTGACCTTGTTATTCAGCATGGGGGTGATGACCATGAAGATGATCAGCAGCACCAGCATCACGTCCACCATCGGTGTCACGTTGATGTTGGAGTTGACCTTCTTGCCTTCCTCCCGCTTATTGATACCCATAACGTATGCTCCGTCCGGTTTGCTGTTTTTGCTCTCCCTGCGATGTCTGTCCAGCCTCCGGACGCCGTTCGCTTGTCGACGTCGGAGGCCTGGTCAGATCGTGATTCTCGCTGGGTACTGCTGCTTATTTACGCTTCAGGACCGAAGCCTTACCGGTGGCTTTGCTTGATGAAGTAGTCCACCAATTCGCTGGAGCTGTTGTCCATCTCGACGTCGAACGCCTCAACCTTACCGGTGAAGTAGTTGAACGTCATAACGGCCGGGATAGCGACGAGAAGACCGAACGCCGTCGTTACCAGAGCTTCCGAGATACCGCCGGCAACAGCGCCGATACCGGAGGTCTTCTGGGTTGCAATCTGTTGGAAGGCGTTCAAAATACCGACCACGGTACCGAACAAGCCGATAAACGGCGCCGTCGAGCCAATGGTGGCCAGACCGCCAAGGCCGCGCTTCAGCTTGGCATGAACGATCGCCTCAGAGCGCTCGAGCGCTCGCTTGGAGCTTTCCACCTGCTCGGGAGTAATGCTGCCGCCGGAACCGAAGCTGCGGAACTCCTGCAGACCAGCCGTAACAACCTCTGCCAGATGCGACTTCTTCGAACGGTCAGCAACCTTGATCGCCTCATCCAGACGGCCGTCCTTCAACGCACCGGCGACCTTCGGAGCAAACTCGCGCGACTGCTTGCGGGCAGCGGAGAAATACAGGGCCCGATCGATGATCACAGCGAGAGACCAGATCGACATGATGAAGAGAAGGATGACGACGCAGCGCGCCAGCCAGCCCATATTGCCCCAAAGACCCATGACACTGAAGCTGACCTGGGCCTCCTCGAAATACATCGCGAGGGAAGCGGGAACGTGAGCGAAAGTTGTTGCAAGATGAGCGAGAATCACTGGAATATTTCCTCCTGGCTAGAACTCTAACTTTCTGAATCTTTACCCGTGAATCCCCCAAAAGTTCGGCTTTCGGAGAGCATCACGAGAGGACGGTGTTGAGCGATTGACCCTTGGCCTAGCCGCCGCCAAAGTTGAAGTTGACGGTGATCTGTGTATCTACCTCGGTGGCTTCGCCGTTTAACAGATACGGCTTGTAACGCCAGTTCGACACGGCATCGGTGGCTGCAGTACGCAGCATCTCCGGACCGCTGATAACTGTGAGGTTTTTGATCGTACCCTCCTTCGAGATGATGGCGTGAAGGACGACCGCACCAGAGACGTGTGCCGCTCTGGCAATAGGCGGATAGGTTGGGTTCGCTCCGGAGATCTTCAGACCGGACACAACGCCGCTCGAAACACGAGTCGGCCCTTTCGGTGGGGCGACCTTGACGACGGGTGCGGGCGCACTGCCTATGCCACCCATCACACCACCCGGAACGCCACTACCGCTACCCATGCCGCTCATTCCGGCTACACCAGCCATCGTCGGAGGTGCAGCCTCTTCCTTGAGCATCTTGATGTCTTTGGGAATCTTCGTCGGCGCATGCAGGCCAGCATCGATCTCCGAGACCATCTTGATGGGCTTTACGATCTGCTGCGGAGGTGGTGGCGGAGGTGGGGGTGGGGGTGGAGGCGGCGCTGAGATCATCGCGGTCAATGCCGTGTGCGGCAAGGCCTCGGGATACAGCAGCGGAATCAGGATCATAGTTGCCAGAATCGCGGCATTGAAGATAAAGGTCCCAATCATCCAGTATTTGGACTTGGTCTTGATCTTGCCGCCGGACTCCATCAATGAATCTTCGAACATATGCAGCCTCTCTGTGGCGAAGAAGAGCTATTTTTCTTTAGACACCACGGTGATGCAAATTGTTCCCGAGCCAACTGAGCTACAACAAAGCCGCCGGATCCTAAGCTTTGGCCCGTTTCCCCGCAGGCAGCGTGGCCGTCTTGCCCTTCTTAGCTCGCCAGTCCTGATACGCCACCAGCATCGGCGCCGCGACCGCAATCGATGAGTACGTCCCAATCAGGATTCCAACCACAAGTGCGAACGAGAACCCGTGCAACACCTCACCACCGAACAAATACAGCGACAGTACGGTCAAAAACGTCAGACCCGACGAAATCACCGTTCGGCTCAGTGTTTGATTGATGCTTCGATTGACCACATCATGTAACGACTCTCTCCGCGACAGCGCAAGGTTCTCGCGAATACGGTCGAAGACGACAATGGTGTCGTTCATCGAATAACCAATCAATGTGAGGATAGCTGCGATTACGGTAAGCGTAATCTCTTGGTTCGTCAAACTGAAGGCGCCCACCGTGATCAGCGTGTCGTGGAAGACCGCCACCACGGCCGCCACGCCATAGATCAGCTCAAAGCGGAACCACAGGTAGATCAACATCCCAATCAGGGAGTACAACGTCGCCAGCCAGGCCTGCTTTTGCAGTTGCTTACCGGCCGTAGGCCCCACAATCTCAACCTGTTCAATAGTGAAAGGCGAGTCATGATAGTTCGCGCTCAGTGCGTTCTCGACGCTCTGGCGGCCCGCGTCATGTGATTGATCGGTCGCCGTCGACTCTGGCAGGGCAATAATGACTTTATTCGCCGCATGGCCGCTGGGGTCGCTGACCCGCTGAATCAAAGAGTTGTGCACACCCGCGCGATCCATCGCCTGCCGGACGTGGTCTTCATTCGGCGTCTGATCGAAGGAGACGCGAATCTGGGTCCCGCCCTTGAAGTCGACACCTAGCGGAATATGGTGCCAGAAGAGGATGCTCAACAAGCCGGCAACAGAAAAAATCAGGGAAAACCCAAGGAAATACCACTTTTTCCCGAGCCAATCGATATTGGTAGTGCGAAACAGTTCCAAACTCACGCCTCAAACCCTCAGCGGCGGCCAGTGGCCCCGCAATCTCTCGAAATCTAAATCGACAGCGTTGCGCTGCGTTGCTTCTTCTGCAGAATCGTGTCGAAGATCAGCCGCGACACAAATACCGCGGTAAACAAATTGGCGAACAAACCGAAAGCCAGCGTCACGGCAAATCCGCGAACCGGACCCGAACCGAACAGGAACAGGATCATCGCAGAAACAATTGTCGTGACGTGGGTATCGATGATCGTGACCCACGCATGAGCGAATCCCTGCTGGACCGCCGCGGCCGCCGTCTTGCCTGCCCGCAACTCTTCGCGGATACGCTCAAAGATCAGCACATTCGAGTCCACGCCCATACCAATCGTCAGGATCACTCCCGCAATGCCAGGCAGCGTCAGAACTGATCCGGTAAATCCCATGAACCCAAGCAGAATCACCAGATTCAAGATCAACGCAAGATCCGCATTGATGCCGGCGCCACGGTAGTAGATCAGCATGAAAAGCATGACGGCCAGCATGCCCGCGATGGCCGCAACCACACCCTGATGGATCGACGCCGCACCCAGGCTTGGTCCAACCGTCCGTGTCTCAAGGTAAGAGATCGACGCCGGCAACGCCCCCGTCCGCAACATCAGCGACAGATCGTTCGCCTGCTGTTGGGTAAAGCCGCCCGTGATCTCGCCGCTGTCGCGAATCGCCGACTGAATATTGGCGACTTCGCGGACCTTGTTGTCGAGCACAATCGCCATCGAACCCGGCGTAGAGCTCGTGCTGGAGTGGGCCTCGGTGTATTTGTAAAAGCGGTTCCCGGCCTCCGTTGTCAGGTTGAACCGAATATTCGGCCTACCGTTCTGGTCCTGCGACGGCTGCGCATCGCGGAAGTCCGTACCCTCAACTTCACTGACCCGCTTCAGCAGCCAAACCATCTCAGGAGCCCCCGCCGAACCTGACCCGCGCACCAGCATCGAATCGGCTGGAATCACTCCGCCGTTGGCCTGCATTGCAGCCTGATCGGTATCGTAGGGCCCACCCGAGACGGCATGGATGGACAGCTTCGCAGTCGACTGAATGACCTCTTCCACACGCGCCGGATCGCTCTCGCCTGGCAGCTCCACCAGAATCTGGTTGGCGCCAAGTCCGTACTTCTGAATCACCGGCTCCGTAACACCCAGGATGTCGATACGCTCACGAATAGTCTCGATCGACGTATCCAGAGTCCTCGCCTCCAGATCGCGAACCGCCCCCGGCTTCATCGTCAGGGTGGAGCTGCCGTCGGCCAAGGTTACGACATCGTAGTTCGAGTAGTCGTTGCCTTGCAGAATCGAGCGGGCATCGCCCAGCTTCGTCGCCGGAATCCCCGAAACCACGATCGTAGCCGGCCGCGCCGGGTCAGTCTTGCCCACAGTAGGGCCGACAATCCCAGCTTTCTGGAAGTCATCCTGCAGCCGCGCCACATCTCGATCGGTAGCGGAGGCGATCGCTTCGGCGACATGCACCTCCAACACCAGGTGAGTGCCGCCCTTAAGGTCAAGCCCAAGGTGAATATGATCTTTGATCGACTGCACCAGCCCGCCGTGGGGTATACCCACGATGCCGAAACAGAAGATCACCAGTACCGCAACGATTAGCGCCAATTTCCCGGCTAGATTCTTGCCCATGATCTCTATTGAAGGGTGCAGCCGCGGTGCCTTGCTTCGGTCCCGCCGCCGTCGTCCCTGCTTCTTCCTTATCCGTAGTTAACGGTCCAATCTCGACCTGCATACTTCTTCAATTCGATACGTCCTAACTAGCTCTGGCTCTCCGCTTCAGGCGGCCTGTTCGTCGGTAGTTACCGCGGCAATTGCGCTTTTGACGAATTCCAGCTTGACGCCATCAGGCTGAACGCGTAGCACCACCACATCGTCCTTGACGGTAAGTACCGTGCCGCGAAGACCACCATTGGTAGTCACACGATCGCCGGACTTCAGCTGTCCCAGCATCTCCTGCCACTTTTTCTGCTTCTTCTGGTTCGGGGCAATCATCAAAAAATAGAGCACCACGAAAAACAAGATCGGCAGGGCAAGGCTTCCCAGATTCCCCAGCCCGCCCATCGAACTCTGCAACCACATCGCAAACATCAATCCACTCCGTTCAACGACACAAATCTTCTTCGGCTAACCCAACAGCCGGCAGCAACAATAACCTGCAAATCCGATTCCCCGGACACAGCTTCGCTTCCCGCGCAAAAAGAGGCCTAGCCCCTAAGCATCGCGTAACCGAAGGGCAGTGTCAAGGCGACCAAGCACTCGCTCGGCCTACTTGGAAGCGGTCACCAACCCCAGGTCGGCCACTCCACAATCTTGCCCATCGAGATCTCTGACGCGTATCTGCTCCAGTGCCTTCCCAGACGCAATGGCAAACAGCTCCGAATGCGGCTCGCCCGGCGCATACAAAAAGCGCTCACCCCACTGCCGCATCGCCACCAGCACAGGGAGCAGTGCTTCACCCTTTTCCGTCAGCCGATACTCCTGATAAGACGTGCCGTCCGTCGCCGGAGCCATCGTCATCACCCCATCGGCAACCAGCTTCTTCAGACGTGTCGTCAACACATTACGAGCCAGCCCAAGGCTCCGCTGAAAGTCGCTGAAACGCCGGACCCCCAGCATCGCGTCCCGGACAATCAGTAGGGTCCACCAGTCCCCAATGCTGTCCAGCGACCGGGCCACCGGACAAGTGCTGTCATCCAAACATCTCCGCTGCATAATCCCTCCTAGAAAAACTTAACTAGTTGCATCATTATACTGGATTCACCCATCTCATAGCTGGTTGCTAAATTAAACCAGAAGGAGCAGGTCAATGAAACTAGAAGGAAAGAAAGCTCTTATCACCGGAGGCAACAGCGGCATCGGCTTCGCCACAGCCCGTCTCTTTATCAAAGAAGGCGCCCAGGTCGCCATCACCGGCAGAAATCAGGAGACCCTCGACGCCGCACTCGCCGAACTTGGCCCCAAAGCTATCGGTTTCCGCGGCGACGTCACCGACTCCAAGTCCCGCAAGGCGATCTTCCAGCAGGTCGGCGAAAAGTTCGGCAAACTCGACATCGTCTTCGCCAACGCCGGCATCCCCGGCTCCACCCCCGCGGGCAGCACCAAAGAAGAGCTCTTCGAAGAGATCATCCGCGTCAACCTCGCCTCCGTCTTCTTCACCGTGCAGGACGCGCTTCCTTTCCTCAACGACGGCAGCTCCGTCATCCTCAACGGCTCAGTAATCGGCACTCTAGGACAGCCTGGCTACTCGGCATACTCTGCTTCGAAGGCCGGCGTGCGCGCCCTTGCCCGCACTCTCGCCGCCGATCTCTCTCCACGAAACATCCGCGTCAACGTCGTCGCTCCCGGGGCAACCAAAACTCCCATCTGGGCACGCAACAGTCAGCGCACAGCCGAGGAGAGTGGCGAGATCGCGAAGAAGCTCGCCTCCCAAATCGCCCTCGGACGCTGGGGCGAAGCCGACGAGATCGCCAAGGCCGTCCTCTTCCTCGCCTCCGACGACTCATCCTACGTTCAGGGTGCTGAGCTCTTCGTCGACGGCGGCCTCACCGGAACCCCTCTCGGCGGCTCCTTAAACCGTATATAACCCAATCGCCGGACGCGAACTCCCTCGCGTCCGGCTCTGTAGATCACACGAGAAACCTCGGCCTGATAATCTCTCGCCATGGCCATCGCCGAAGACCTCGCCACAATTGCCCGCCAGGAAGCAGAACTCCACTTTCCCTCCTTTGACTACGACACAGCCTGGCGTCTAGGCCTGAGCCTCCGCGAACTAGCCATATCCCGAAAGCAATCGATCGTCGTCGACATCCGCCGCTTCGGCCAGCCCGAACAGCAGCTCTTCTACACCGCCCTCGCCGGCACCACACCCGACAATCAACGTTGGGTCCAGCGCAAAATCAACGTAGTCGCCCGCTTCCACCGCAGCTCCTACGCCATCGGCCTCACGCTCGAACAAAGCAATCGCTCCTTCAGCGACCGCTACAACCTGCCTGACGCCGACTACGCCGCTCACGGCGGCTGCTTTCCCATTCATGTTGCCGGGACCGGCATCATCGGTTCTGTCACGGTCTCCGGCCTGCCCCAGCGCGAAGATCACAATCTCGTCGTCGAAGCCCTATGCCTCGAACTCCAAAAAAACCACAACGAGTTCCGTCTCCCGCGGCAGTAGGTCCAGGGAACAAAGGCAAGGAGCCCCTCCGCTTCTCGCGGGAGATACGCTGGCGCAACCCTTTCTATGGAGCGTCCATGCTCGCAGCGCGCACCCTTGCCCGCCTGACAAGCGTTTGCTGTCTGGCTCTCACTATCTCGTCTGTCGCGCAAGCTCCGCAGTTGCCAACCCTCGGCCCGAAGCAACCCACGGCGCCTATTCCCCTGCCTCCAGCCAACCCCGCATCTCCACCCTCGCTCACCTCGCAGGATGTGACCGCCTTCCTCGACGGCTCATCCCGCTGCAGCTTCAGCGCGACGACGTTGCCGGAGCCACCATCGCCATCACGCAGAACGGTCAGCCGCTCGTGCTCAAAGGCTATGGCTACTCCGACTGGAAGAAAAAAACTCCAGTCGACCCTGTCACCACAACCTTCCGTCCCGGCTCTATCTCCAACTCTTCACCTACGTCTCCATGATGCAGCTCGTCGAACAGGGCAAGCTCGACCTGGACGTCGACGTCAGCCGCTACCTAGACTTCCCCATCAACCCCGGCCCCAGCAACGCACCCATCACTCTGCGTAACCTCGCCACCCACACCGCTGGCTTTGAAGAATCGCTCCACGACTTTGGCTCCGACAAATCCGGCAAGCTCCCCTACGGTCTCCGCGATTACCTCCTCCGCAACCAGCCACATCGCTTCGCCGCCCCGGGCAAAGCACTCGCGTACTCCAACTACGGCATCGCAATGATCGGCTACATCGTCCAGCGCGTCAGTGGCGAGCCCTTCGCCTACTACGTGCAACATCACATCTTTACGCCGCTCGGCATGACACACTCCACCTTTGTTCAGCCCTTGCCATCCGGCTTCAGCGCAACCATCGGCTACAAGACAACCGAAGCTCCCGACACCGGCTTCGAAGGCGTCACCGCCGTACCCGCGGGCGGCCTCTCCTCCACCGCCGCCGACATGGCCATCTTCGGCCAGATGCTCCTCAACCATGGAACCCTCAACGGCGCGAAGATCCTCGAGCCCTCCTCCGTCGTCACGCTCTTCACCCCGCAGTTCACGCCGGCTCCGGGCGTCAACCCGTGGAACCTGGGCTTCTACACGGAGCGTCGCAATGGCATCGACTTTATCGGCCACGGCGGCGACCTCATCGCATGCCACAGCCGTCTCTGGCTCGACCCTACCCACAACCTGGTCATCTTCATCTCCTACAACTCAGAGAAATCCGAAGGCGTCGCGCGCGAAGAGCTCTTCCAGGCCTTCGTCGACCGCTACCTGCCCGGCTCCACAACGCACCCGGCTTACGTCAAGCTCTCAGCGAAAGAACTCGCACCCTACACCGGGGAATATCTCACCTCCCGCCGCGCCGAAAGCACCAAATTCCGACTCTTCGGCATCAGCGACATGCGCAAAATCGAGGCAACCAAGGACGGCGACCTCACGATCTCTACAGCCAAAGACTTCCACGGCCATCTCATGAACTTCCATCCCATCGGCAACGATTCCTTCTACGAAGACCAAACCCAGAACACCCTGCACTTCGAGCGCGACGCTCACGGAGCCATCAGCGGCTACGCCACACCCAGCCACTCCGACCGCGCGCCATTCGCCGAACGCACCTTAGTCTTGGTCCCGCTCGCATGTCTCTCGCTCCTGACAATCCTCGCCGCGTGCATCGCACCCATCGTTCGGCTGTTTCGCCGAGTCTTCCAAAGCAACCGTATCGCCATCGCCCCGCAACCCGGCACCATCTGGCTTACGCGTCCCTTGCAGCTTGCGGCTTTCGCCTGCCTCGCAGTCATCGCCTACATCCTCTTCCTCTTAACCCATTTCGCGGAGATTTCGAACTTCTACCAGATAGGCCACCTCGACAACTACTTCGTCCTCCAGAACGTGCTCACCTTCATCGCTCTGCTGGCCATCATCCTGGGCGTCATCAGCGGCATCATGACACTCCGCAAACAGCTTCGCTTCATCACCAAGCTGAAGTTCGCCTTAGTCACCCTCGCCTGCCTCTACCTCTCGTGGTTCTTCCTTTGCTTCCACTTCATCGGCAGCGCTCACCGGTGTATTAACGCGACTCCTGCGGCTGCTCACCTCAAAATTCCACCTCGCGAATTCTCTGTGATACCGTTCGGCAATGCGCCTTTCGATTACCCTTCTTGCCGCAATCCTCATCACTCCCTGCGGCATTGCCCAAACCGCAGCCTCCCCCGCGCCAGTCTCCCCTGAGACACGCGCCGCCGTACGCCAACTCGTCGGCGACATCATGGTCAACGGTCAGGCCTACGACTACGACCGGCAACTCTCCGACGGCATCGGCCCCCGCCTCACCGGCTCCGACAACTACGTCCACGCCGTCTCCTGGGCGCAGGACCAGTTCCGCAACCTCGGCCTCTCCAACATCCACACCGAATCCTTCAACATGGCCGCCCTCTGGGAACCCGAGGTCCCCGCCACCGGCCACATCATTGAGCCACGCAATCAGACCCTCCACATCTACTCCGCCGGCTGGAGCCCTTCCACCCCGGACGGGGGCGTCACCGGCAAAGTCGTCTACGTCCCGCAGCTTCTTCCCATCGAAAAGCTCGAAGCCATGAAGGAAAAGCTCGCCGGCAACATCGTCCTCATCGACAACACCAGCCTTGGCGAACATCCCGCCATCGGCGATCTCATCAAGGGACTCACCACGCTCGGCACCGTAGCCCCACAGGCTGTTCTTCTCACCGGTCGCGCCAACGGCAGTCAGAACGCCGGCAGCCTGGCCGTCGGCGGCGGTCTGTCGAAGTTCCCCGTCGCCCAGATCGGCCTCGAAGATGAGCTGCTCATCAAACGCCTCCTCGAAAAAGGCCCGGTCACAATCCAGTTCTCCTTCAAAAATCGCATCCGTCCCGCAACTGAGGTCAACAACGTCATCGCCGAGATCCCCGGCCGCGATCTCCCTAAAGAAATCGTCATCGTCGGCGCCCACCTCGACTCCTGGCACCCAGCCACCGGCGCACAGGACAACGGCACCGGCGTCGCCACAGTTCTTGAAGTCGCCCGCGCCATCAAATCCCTCAACCGCCCGCCGCGCCGCACCATGCGGTTCATCCTCTTTGGCGGCGAAGAGCAGGGACTCATCGGATCCACCGCCTACGCAAAAAAACACGCCGCAGACATGGCCTCCATCGACGCCGTCCTCATCTCCGACACCGGCGGTCAAGCCTCCAAGGGCTGGTACCTCATGGGCCGCGAAGACGAAAAAGAGGCCCTCGCCAACATCGAACCGCTGCTAACCGGAATGGGCGCCGGCGGCACTAGCACCGACACCGAGTTCCTCTTCGAGACCGACCACGCAGGCTTCGACGTCCAGGGCGTCCCCACCCTCGTCCTCTGGAACGGCGTCGACAAATACTTCAAGCTGCATCACCAGGCCTCAGACAGTTTCGACTCCGTGGTCCAGGCCGATCTGAATCAAGGAGTGGCCGTAACAGCCGCTACCGCCTACGCCATCGCCGACTCCGACCAACCCTTCGCTCCTCACCTCAGCCCCACCGAGGTCGAGACCATGCTCAAAAAGGCCAACGAGCTCGACAACTACATCGCCCTGAAATCGATGGACTGGGTCCCCTAGCTTTGATCCTGACCGTTTTTGCAGTAATTTTTTGGGCCTGGATAACCGGCGTTTTTGCTGGGGGTTTTGCCAAAAACGGGGTGCCGAACGTGGTTTTTTGATGGTGAATTTGTGGTGGATTGCTGGTGAAAGCTGGTAAGTTGACGGTCACTTTTCCGGCTCGAAAAACACGCCACTTTTGCCGGATTTTTTTCGCGTGCTTCCCATTTTGGGAATGTAGTTGCCAGAATGGAGCAATCTAAGACCCTACCCTGGCCAACCAGAGACCGTCACTTCGCGAAAGGCGGTCCCGCGTCGCAGTGGAGAAAGCTGCTTCTCTACTCCTGCCTATTTCTCTTCTCCAACTCCATGACCTTCTCTGTCTGCCTGCGCATGATCGCGATGGTTCGATCGCAGAAATCTTTAATCGTCTCTAGCTCCCGCGTCGAATAACGAGTGGTCAGCGCTGAGACCTCCTTGCCCAATTCGTCATAGATGGGCCCAATCTTCTCCGTCGCAGGCGAAGCGGCAATCCGGATAAATACCTTCCGCCGGTCCGTCTCGCTACGCTCTCTCCGAGCCAGGCCCGCCTTCTCCAGCCGGTCGATCGCCGCCGTAATCGCCCCGGTCGTCAGCCCCGTCAAACGCGCCAGATCGCCCGCAGTCACATCGCCGCCACGGTCCACGTAGTCCAAACATTTCATGTCGGTTATGGTGACCCCGACCATATTCGCAATCGCCTGGTGAAACAGGATCGTCCGCGCGCCGATCTCGCGCCCGACCTCCAACCCGACCTGCCGGACAAGCTCCTGCCTCTTGCGGGAATCCCTCATATCGTTTAGTTTATCATTATCTCAATTATTGAGATAATTACTTAGTGAGGTAAATCCAATGGCAAATCCAAAATGTGTCCTCATTATCGGCGGCGGAATCGCCGGACCCGTTCTCGCCCTCTTCCTCAAACAATCCGGATTCTGCGTACACATCTTTGAGGCCTCCGACGGGCCGAGCGAAGCTGGAGGAGCCTTGGGCCTCGCTCCCAACGGCATGAACGTCCTCGCCGCCGCCGGGGTCATCGAGCAGGTCCGCGACGCCAGCGTCACCGCTCACGAGTGGGCGTTCGAAAACCAGCACGGAAAGCTCCTCGCCTGCCAAAGCGCCGGCGATCCGACCCGCTACGGTCAAGCCGGAGTCATGATCACCCGCACAGCGCTCCACCGCGTCCTCGTTGAGCAAGCCGAAGCCCAAGGCATCTCCGTCACCTACAACAAGCGGCTCACCTCCATCGACGACCACCCGGGCCAACCCATCGTCGCGCACTTCGACGACGGAACAAGCATCGAAGGCGATCTCATCGTCGGAGCCGACGGCATCCGCTCCCAGGTCCGTCGCGCCGTCATGCCCGAAGCCCCCAAACCCGTCTACTCCGGCCTGCTCGCCCCTGGCGGCTTCAGTCCCTGTCTCGACCTCAACGTCGCCCCGCGCTCCAACCAGCGCGTCCACTTCATCTTTGGCCAGAACGGCTTCTTCGGCTACTTCAACACCATCACGGCCGAAGGCCCGCGCACTCTATGGTGGAGCACCGCCATCTCACCGCTCGACAAGAAAGAACAGATGGCTGCAACTCCCAAAACAGAGATTCAACAACGTCTCATGGAACTCCACGGCGACTGGGCCGCACCCGTTCCGCAACTCATCCAGTCCGCCACCGACGTCCTCAATGTAGCCATCCACGACATCCCCAGCCTCCCACGCTGGAGCTCCGGCCGCGCTATCCTCATCGGCGATGCCGCCCATGCGGTAGCTCCACACTCGGGTCAGGGAGCCTCCATGGCCCTCGAAGACGCCCAGTACCTGGCAAAACTCCTACGCGAATCCAACGGCCTGCAACTCGAACGAGTCTTCGCGGCCTTCGAACAGCATCGCCGACCCCGCACGGACAGGGTCATCGCGCTCGGCCGCCGCAACGGCCGGTACAAAGAAAAGGTGTCCGCCGTGGCCTTCTGGATCCAGCAGCAGATGATCCGCATCTTTGTCCCGCTCACACGCGCCAAAAGGCAGGACTGGCTACTCAACTACAGGGTCGAATAACGAAGAGGAGAGTGTTCTCTAATTTCGAAGATCTTCAAACTTCGTATTCAGGATCGGATACTGTCTCCAATCCTTGTAGTCGAAGTGCCACCACTCCGTCGGATTCACCGTGAAGCCCTGCTCCTCCATTGCGTGGCGCAACAACGCGCGTCGGGTGCGCTGGCCTGGAGTGGCACCCTCATAGTCGGCATACGCTCTGTTGGTCATCTCGTCATATCCGCTGGGCATCTCGACCTCTTTGCCTGTCTTGAGATCGTAGAGAGACAGATCCACGGCGCATCCGCGATTGTGCTTCGAACCCTCCGCCGGATTAGCGACAAAGATCTTCTGATCGCGCGGCGTAGCATCCCAGAAGATCTTGGTGACATACCACGGCCTGTATCCGTCGTGGACGATCAGCCCATATCCGCTAGCTTCGACCTCGTGTTCCGCGCGAACCAGAGCCGCTGCCGCAGGCGCCTGCAAAAACGCCCGCGCCTGCGTATAGACCGGGGTACCCAGAAAATTATTGTTACCGGCATACCGGATGTCGAGTTTGATCGCCCGGTCAAGTTTCACCAGCTCGACAAGGTCCGATTCTCGGAAATATGCCTGCTCATGAGGTGGCTGGACCTTCAGCGCCTCAGCGCGCAACTCCTCCACCGGACGGGAGCGGCGTGATGTGGAAACTCACCTGCTGCGCAAAGGCTAATTGCGCAATGGCAAAAACTCCGTAAGACCCAAACAAAACCCTCGCCACTGCTGCCCGAATCGCACTCATAGCATCAAGCTCCTGTAAAGGTTACAAATTGGCATGAGTGGTAGCGTTAGCCAGCTCATCCCTCACCCGATCCATCGTATCCAGATAAAACGCCAGGTTATGTACGGAATTCAACGTCCCGGCAAGCGGCTCTCCTGACGAAAACAGATGCCGCAGATAAGCCCGCGTATACCGCCGGCACACCATGCACCCACACTTTGCATCGATCGGCCCCTGATCCTCCGCATACTCCAGCTTCTTAATATTGAGTCGTCCCTCGGACGTAAACAACAAACCATGCCGTCCGGCGCGCGTAGGCAGCACACAGTCCATCATGTCCACGCCCATCTTCGCGTACTCTTCAATCTCGTCCGGATACCCCACCCCCATCACATACCGCGGCTTATCCTTCGGCAGAAACTCCAGCGTCCGCGAAATCATCTCCCGCGTCACCTCGCGAGGCTCCCCCACGGCCAACCCACCAATCGCATACCCCGGCAGGTTCATCTCCACCAGTCGCTCCGCCGACTCCTTCCGCAAATCCGCATACATTCCACCCTGGACAATCCCAAACAAGCTCTGTGTCTTCCCTTCAAACTCATCACCAGCAGCCTGTGACCACGGCACCCGATGCTTATGTAACTCAAAATGATCTTTTGATCGTCGCGCCCACGCATGCGTCAATCCCATCGACTCCCGCGTCCGCTCCCAGCTCGCCGGCGTCTCGACACACTCATCAAAGACCATCGCAATGTTAGCCCCAAGAGCGATCTGCACATCCATCGAGTGCTCCGGCGAGAAGAAATGCTTGCTCCCATCCAGATGCGACCGGAACTCCACTCCATCCGCCGTAACCTTACGCAGCTTGCTCAGGCTGAATACCTGAAACCCACCCGAGTCGGTCAACATCGGGCGCTCCCAGCTCATGAAGCGATGCACCCCACCCATCCGCCGGACCAGCTCATGCCCCGGCCGCAGATACAGGTGATAAGTATTCGCCAGGATGATCTGCGCTCCCTTTCCCCCAGCGCCAACCTCCTCCAGCAGACTCTGTGGCACCGCCTTCACCGAAGCCGCCGTTCCTACCGGCATAAACACCGGCGTCTCGACCACCCCATGCGGCAGCGTCAACCGACCCCTGCGGCCGCCACCCTCCGCCGTCGTATGAACCTCAAATGAAAATGCCATTCTTTGAATTGTATGAGTACCCAACCTCCGGGCAGGCACGACGCACAAAACAGCACCTCGGATCGTTGCACCAGCATTAATTCATTCGACGTTCAACTCTGATTCACATACCCAGCCACATTGAAGACTAAGAATAGGTCGCAACGCATCTTCCCAAAATTCTGAGGCCTTCAAAATGATTCGGAAACTCCTCGCCTTCACGATGTCCTTGACCCTCATCCTCAGCGGCTGCGGCCAGGGCACACGCAGCAACCCTGCGGGCAACGGCAACAGCAATGGCACCCCACCGGTCGTTATCACCCCTACCACCGCCTCAGCAGCTATCAAGCACGTGGTCGTCATCTTCGGTGAGAACATCTCCTTCGACCACTACTTCGGCACTTATCCCAACGCCGTCAATACGCCCGGCGAGCCACAGTTTACTGCGGCTGCAAATACCCCGACTCCGAACAACTACGTCTCGAACCCTAGTTTGCTGACGCAGAACCCGAACCTGGCAACGAATGCTGTGGTCTCTGGGAATGGCACACTCTCGGCAAACCCCTTCCGTCTCTCCCGCGCTCAGGCCTGGACCGCCAGCCAGGACCACAACTATCCGGACGAGCAGAAGGCCTTTGACGGCGGCAAGATGGATCTCTTTCCCGTCAGTATAGGTACCGCCAACTCCTCCACCCAAACCGCCGCGACTAACGCCCCGGCCCTTGCACAGACCAAATCTCTTACCATGGCCTACTACGACGGCAACACCGTCACCGCAATGTGGAACTACGCCCAGCACTACGCCATGAACGACCACTCCTTCAGCACCACCTTCGGTCCATCCACACCCGGTGCGCTCAACGTCATCTCCGGCCAGACCAACGGTGTCATCAACACCATCAACCCCGGCTCCGCAGTCGTGGCCGACGGCTATGGAGGACTCACCGATATTGGCGATGATGACCCCACAGGCGATATCTGCTCTGCGGGAGGGCAGATCAACATGTCCGGCAAGAACATCGGCGACCTGCTCAACACCGCCAACCTCACCTGGGGCTGGTTTGAGGGTGGCTTCGACCTGACGGTCACCAACCCCAACGGAACCACCGGCTGTGCGCGTTCTACTGTCTCTGCCTACACCGGTACTCAGGCGGACTACTCGGCGCACCATCAACCATTCCAGTACTACGCCAGCACCGCCAACCCCAACCACACCCGGCCCAGCTCGGTTGCAGCCATCGGGACCAAGGATGCTGCGAACCACCAGTACGATATCCATGACTTCACCGACGCGCTTGCGGCCGGAAACATGCCGGCCGTCAGCTTCCTTAAGGCTCCCCGCTATCAGGACGCACACGCCTCCAACTCCGACCCCCTTGACGAACAGACCTTCGTCGTCAATGTCGTCAACGCCATCGAGAAGTCCTCGTTCTGGGCCAGCACCGCCATCATCATCGCCTACGACGACTCCGACGGCTGGTACGATCACGTCTATAACCCCGTCAACGGCTCTGCCACCACCGCAGACTTCGTCAATGGACCAGGTGTCTGCATCAGCACAACAGCAGCTGCGAATGCGCTTCCTGGCGTCGCCGCTGGCACGCTCCACGCGCAGGGACGTTGCGGCTACGGTCCACGACAACCCTTCCTGGTCATCTCACCCTGGGCCAAGAAGAACTTTCTCGACACCATCGTCACCGACCAGGCCTCCGTCGTCCGCTTCATTGAGGACGTCTTCCTCAGCGGCCAGCGCATTGGCGGCGGTTCAGCCGATGCCAGCGCCGGATCGATCATGAACATGTTCGACTTCAGCAACGGCGCTGCACCGCCCAACCCCAATGTTGTTCAGTTGAACCCCACGACCGGCGTCGTTACCAGCGGCAACTAACCGGGTCAATTCACGAAATCGTTACATTTTTCCTGTAGCGTCAGAGGCACGCATCCCCAACCAGGGATGCGTGCTTCTTTTTGCATCGTCCTATTCTTGCTAGTCGGAGTCCATCCGTTGCCTTCGTCCAGACGTACCTTTCTCCAGAAAGCCTCCGCCCTCAGCCTGCTCTACACCGCACAGCGCGCCCTCCCTCAATCATCCATGGCATGTATGCACATGGGCGGCATACATAACCCCCAGCAGATGGCCCCCACTCCCACTCCCAATCCTCCCCGCATCGGCCCTCGAATGCTCCCCACCCTTGCGCTAGCGCCCTTCGTCGACGCGCTACCACTCCCCGAGGTTGTGCGCCCGACGCTCCAGAACGGCCACCGCTCTCTCACGATCACCATGCAGGAGATTCGCGCGAAGGTTCATCGCGACGTCGCCCCAACCCGTTGGTGGAGCTACGGACCCGACCCGCTCTCCCCCCTCATCGAAGCCCGGTCCGGACAACCGATACAGATCCGTTGGGTCAATAACCTTCCCACAAAACACTTCCTGCCAATCGACTACTCCCTTCACGGGTGCGGCCACGATGTGCCTGATGTCCGAACCACCACTCACCTTCACGGTGCCAAGACCGCCTCCAAAGACGACGGCTACCCCGAGGACTGGTTCACCCGCGGCCAGTCCCGCGTCTGTACCTACCCGCTCCAGCAGGACGCCACTGCGCTCTGGTATCACGACCATGCGATGGGCCTCACCCGCCTCAATACCTACGCCGGTCTCTTCGGCATGTTCCTGATCCGAGACCACGTCGAAGACGCCCTGCACCTTCCCAGCGGCAAGTACGAAGTTCCCCTCATCTTCTACGATCGCAACTTCGGCGTCGACGGCCAGATCTTCTACGATGTCTCCGGCGACCCAGAGAACCCGTGGATCCCCGAGTTCAGCGCCGACGGCATCCTCATCAACGGCAAGATCCGCCCTTACTTTGAGGTCGAGCCACGCCTCTACCGCTTCCGTCTCCTCAATACCGCCAACAGCCGCTTCTTCCTGCTCTCGCTTTCCAACGGTCAGCCGCTGACTCAGATTGGCAGCGACCAGGGCCTTCTCCCATCGCCCGTTGACCTCAAGCGCCTCGTCCTCGGGTGCGCCGAACGCGCCGATATCCTCATCGACTTCAGCCAACTAGCCGGGCAGACGCTCCACCTGCGCACTTCAGCCTTCGACATCCTCGAGTTCCGCGTTGCGAAACAGACCGCGGCTCCCGTTACCATGGCCTCAATTCCCAAAACCCTCCGCACCATCGAACGTATCCCCGAATCCGCCGCCACCACCACTCGCACAATTGCGCTATACGACTACAAGGACAATGTTGAGCGCTCCATGGTGATGCTGATCAACCGCAAGCGCTGGCACGATCCTGTCACCGAAACTCCCAAGCTCAACTCCACCGAAATATGGGAGTTCATCAACCTCACTGAAGACACCCATCCCATGCACCTCCATCTCGTTCGCTTCCAGGTGCTTGACCGTCGTCCGTTCTATACCAGCGTCTATCGTCAGAACCAAAACAAACCTACTTATACCGCCCCTGCCGTTCCACCCGAACCCAACGAACTAGGGTGGAAGGACACGGTTCAGTGTCCCCCCGGCACGGTCACCCGCATCATCGTCCGCTTCGAAGGCTTCACTGGCAAATATCTCTATCACTGCCACATCCTCGAGCACGAATCTAACGACATGATGCGTCCCTTTGAGGTCATCGCATAAATTCAGCGACAGTGAGTTTCCTTCAGAGCACATCAGGGCGTATCGTATCGGCAAGGAGATCGCGCCATGCTAAGGAGAGACTTCCTTCGCCGGTCGACCCGCACGCTGGGTGCTGCACTGCTGGCCACAAACGCAGTAGCTCGCGCAGCGCTGATCGATCCGGACCCCTTACCCCAGAAATTTCAAGCCAGCGATGAGGTCGTCCTCGGCCACACCGGCATTCGCACAAGCCGGCTCGCCATGGGAACTGGCACGGTCGGCTTTGGTGGCGCCTCCAACCAGACCCGCCTCGGCATGTCGCCCCTCACCAGTCTCCTCCTCGACGGCTACCACGACAACGGCCTGCGCTTCTTCGACTCCGCCGACTCCTACGGCAGTCATCCGTATGTCGCTGAGGCGCTCAAACACGTTCCTCGCGACAAAGTGACCGTGCTCACGAAGACCGATACTCGCGATGCCGCCGGTGTCCGCGCCGCCCTCGACCGTTACCGAAAAGAACTCGGCATCGACTACATCGATATCGTTCTCATCCACTGCGTTACTGAGAGCGATTGGACGACACGGTACCGCGGCGTCATGGATGTTCTCTCAGAGGCGAAACAGAAGGGCGTCATCCGCGCACACGGTGTCTCGTGCCACAGCATCGGCGCGCTGAGAGCGGCTGCAACTTCTCCATGGGTCGAGGTTGATCTCGTTCGACTCAACCCCATCGGCTCGCACATGGATGCGGACCCTGACACGGTAATCAAGGTCGTCAAGCAGATGCGGACACAGGGAAAGGCGATTGTCGGCATGAAAATTCTTGGCCAGGGAGACCTTCGCAGCAAACCGTCCGAAGCTATCCGGTACGCTCTCGGCACTGGAGTGCTCGACGCCTTCACCATTGGCGCGGAGTCGCAGAAAGAACAGAACAATCTCATCCAACGCATCGCTGCCGCCTGACGGCGACGGTTACAAAACGATCAGTAGTAGTGCTTGAGTTTCTCCCAGTCCGCTTCGTAAGTGATCTTTCGTCCGTGGCACAGATAGATAGGACCACGCTCCCACGGCATCGCGTACAGACCGTTCCGGTCACCGACGACGGTGCATGAGTTGTAGACCGCGTTCATTTCGTCGAGCGACGCCTGGTTCATCACGATCATCTCTTCGCCGGTGTACCCGCGCGGGCCCCAGATCCAGTAGTTTTGGTGGCCGCTGATCGCCGAAGGCAAACCGTACTTCGCTCCCAGGACATCAATCGCGCCAGCCTGCCCATAGTTGGAAGCAAGAATGCCGGTCTTCGCACGGTCCTCCACTGGCAGTGCGTTGTAAATATTTGACACCTGCTTCGCCAGATCCTCCCAACCGAGACGGTCAGTAAAAAACTGCGGCAAGAGAGTCGGAGCGTGATTCTCGCTGTCCTTTGCCGTCAGGTGAAGCTTCGCCGTGTAAGCAAGCCACTGCTGCGGCGGTAACACGGGAACCGCCATCGGAAAGAAGAGCACAACACCAACAACTACGACGGCCGCATAGGCTCCAATCAATGCGTTGCGCCACACAACCTTCTTCGCCCACGCGAACCACGCAACTGCCCCGGCCGCGAAGAAGACCGGATACGCCGGCACAAGATAGTAGTCCTTTGCATGAAGCGCCATCATGCCCCCGAGAAAGACAAGGTAAAAGACGCCAAGGAAGCGATAGCTTTGCGTTGTCCTGGCAAAGAGCAGCCACACCACTCCCGTTCCCCATAGAAGTACGCTGAACGGCGTGAGCGTCATGATCTGAGCCAGAAAAAACGGCACCGGCGGCAGCTTGACGTCTTTATCCGAGGCCTGCACGCCACGAAGCCACTCCAACGTCGGAAAGTGGTGATGCACCTGCCAGAGAAAGTTCGGCAGGGCGACCAGAACAATCAAGAGCACCGCAACAGCAAACCACCGGCTCGCGAGAATGCGCCTTTGCGGTGTGAACAAAAGCGCAATCAGCATTGCGATGAGAAAGAACGCAACCGAGTCCTTGTTTTCGAACGCCAATCCCGCGCTCACACCAAACACAATCCACCAGTTGCGCACCTCACCCGGCGAAGTACCCTGCACGATACGAATCAGCGCCAGCGCACAGAGCATCCAGAAGACCGGATCGAACGAATTCATCGACAGGTATCCATCGATCCCCAGATAGACTCCACCCGCAATCACACCCAGCATCGCAAGCGCCGCCGCTCTTCGCCCTCCACCCAGCGTCCAGCAGAGAAGCCCCGTCAAAAACACCTTCGCCGCACCAGCCAGTCCCGAGATCAATCGCAGCGACCACATCGTGTGATACCCAAACAGCATCTCACTCACACGAGCCTGCACGGCCACTAATGGCGGCTGGTCGACATACCCAAAGGCGAGCCGTCGCCCGCACATCAGGTAGTACATCTCATCGCGGAATATCCCATAACCCGCATGCTGCGCTAGAACATTGCCGACAATCTGAATCACAACCTTCAGCACAGCAAAGGCTAAGCAGAGCCAGAGAATCTGTCGCAAATCCGACCGTTGTACCGGCTGTCGATCTCCCATGGCACCTGCAATATTGGAATTGGATTCGCGTCCATCACGAACTACGCTCGCGGATCGGAAAAGTTCCTGATCATCCGCGCGCGTCCTAGTCCGTTGACGATTTCACCGCAGCAGCAGGCTTCGCCGCCGGAGGCATCCCGAGGTATTGGTCATACCAGGCAAACCAACGCTGGTACCGATCCTTAATAAAACTCGGCCGCGTGAATCCATGAAATTGCCCGGGATACACCACCAACTCTGCGGGCGTGCCCACGCTCTTCAGCGCCTGATACATCTGCTCCCCGCCAACCAGCGTCACGTTGAAGTCCTTCTCTCCACCCATAAATAAGGTCGGCGTCTTAATCTTGTCCGCATGCAGAAACGGATACGACATCTTCAGGTAAGGCTCGACATCTTTCCAAGGCGGCTGGAGCTCATTGTCATATTGCAGAATGTACTGATCGACTCCATACATCCCGAGCAGGTTCGCCGTGCCGGCGCCACTCGAAGCCGCCTTGAATCGCGTAGTCGAAGCGATCGTATAGTCCGTCAGAATTCCGCCATAGCTCCACCCGCCGACTCCTATGCGGTCCGCATCGATCTTCCCCGTAGCCACCGCGCCATCGACCGCCCCCAGCAGGTCCTTCACCTCCTTGTCGCCCCAGTCCGCATTAATCGCATAACTATAGTCATGCCCGCGTCCTGTGCTCCCGCGATAGTTCACCTGCAGCACCGCAAACCCATGCGCCGCCAGTAACTGCCGGTCCGGCGCAAATCGGTGCGAATCCTGCGACGTCGGGCCACCATGAATCCACAGCAGCATCGGCGCCTTCGTCCCGGCCGTGTAGCCCACCGGCATCGTCAACAGACTATGCACCTCGCTGCCATCCGAGGCCTTCGCCGATAAATCCTCCGCCGCAACCAGGTTCAACTGCGCCATCAACGCATCGTTGTGCGAGGTCAGCTTGCGCAGAGCCTTACCCTCAAGCGCATAGATCTCCGGAGCCACGACATCCGTCGTCCAGACCACGGCCACATGCCCGCCTGCAGCAGAAAGCATCACAGCCGTACCGCTCTCTGCAGTCAGTCGTGTCACGCTCTTACCCTTCAGCGGCACCTCCGCCACATAGTCAACGCGATCCTGCCCAATGGTCGTCAGCAGCGACTTGCCATCAGCCGAAAACACAGGAGTCCCGGTTCCCACGTCCGCCGTGGCCGCCAACACCTCCGGCGCACCACCAGTCGCCCGCGCCACCGCAAGCCGCTGCATGTCATAGATCGAGTACCTCGGCGAAATCCCCTGTCGGTATGCGATCGTCATGCTGTCCGGACTCCAGGCCAGCGGCCCGCCGTCCACACCCGTGAAGCTGGTCAGCTTCTTCGCAGCCGCTCCACCCTTCGCCTCCGCCACAAACACATCCGAATTATTGGAGCGGTCCGGATCAGGCCCCTCCTGATTGCTCACAAACGCGATCCACTTTCCATCCGGCGACCACTCAGCCTGCCGCTCGTCGTACTTGTCCTCATTCGTCAGCCGCGTCAGCTTCTTCGTCGCAATGTCAAACAGAAAAAGGTGGTCGCGCTTGTCCGACAGATACCCCTGAATATCCTGCTTGAAGTGGTACCGATCAATCACGATCGGCTTCGGCGGCGCAGGCTTCGCCCCCTTCTCCGGCTCAGGCTCTTCCTTGGCCTTCAACGTCAGCAGCAACTGCTTCGAGTCAGGCGACCAGCGGTAATCCGTCAGGTCTTCCTTCACCTCGGTCAACTGATTTGCCTCGCCACCACGCCGATCCAGCAGCCACACCTGCGACCCTTTCGCCTTGCCCAGCCGTGATGAAGTAAACGCGAGCCACCTGCCATCCGGACTCCACCGCGGCGAACCCGCACCCTCTGGGCCATATGTCAGATGAACATCCTGTGTGCCGTCCCAGCTCACCATCCAAAGCTCGGAGACGTTCTTATCTTCACCAACGTCGACCGTCGAGGCCGTATACGCGACCCACTTGCCATCCTGCGAAACCTGCGGCCCACCTACATTCACCAGCTTCGCCAGATCGTCCGGCACCATCGCCCGTCTCTGACCAAATCCAAACGTCGTCAAAACACACAGGGGCACCAGACAAAGTCCAACACGGCACAAGATGTCATATCGCATGAAAGGCAGTCTAGCAGACAGATTTATTGCACCAGCAATGCCACAGCCTCTGTCACGCTGATGTTGTCGGACATGCGTTTGAACTCGCTGTGGACAACGTGCTCGTTCCTGCCGATCTCTTTAAAGAGCATCGCCTTGCCTTGAATCGCGGTATTCACCATGGCATCCTTCCACTCGCCACCTGGCTGAGCCTCGTGCTCCGTACTGAAGCTGCTACCCGCATGGATCGTCCCCAACAGACCGTATCCCAGGCTCACATCCGAAGGAATCTTCCCTTCGATCCTGTGAAGCTGCCTCGTCTTGTCATCCACCAGGATCGCTCCCGACATAGCATGCAGCACCTTCTCTTCCATAGTCTTCGGCTGATAGGCAGGATCTGGCCGAAAGCCTATCCTCACGTCGCTACCCTCCGCGCGTGGCTCGTCAAACAGAAACGCCTTATGCAGCAGCGCCAGCATCTGTTCGGCATGTTCTTCGTCATTCTTCATCGCCTGTTCGCGTCGCTGAAACGCGTCGGGATGCGCCGCGATATCAGCCAACCTGACCTTCTCAGCTGCCTGCCGCTCTGCGCTCAACGGTTTTCCATCCTCGGCAAGCAGGAGGCGTACCTTTCCCATCGAAGTCTCGACCACACGCTCGTTCCACACGTGGCCACCGGTTCTATCAGACCGTTCCTCCGAGAGATACATGTACTTAAGACGATGTTCCGCAGGGTCCCCCTCATGCGTCAACATCGTCTCTACGATCTTTCGCGAAGCGTCCGAACTCTGCGCCTGCACGGCACCCGCGACCAGCAGACCCAGAAACACAACTGCACGTCGTCCAACACCCATCAACTTACGCTCCTGCCACTCGATCGAGAGAATGGCGATTCGCCCGCATCTGAAGTAAAACACGATTACGAGAGATCCCACCCAACGTCTAGGGCCTCTAGTAGAGACGCACACTGACGCATCAGGTCTCAACGCGACATAAATTAACGCCGAAATCTCCAAGAATCCACCATTAAACTCGCGTAAACTGGCGCTCAATCGCCCTGGAAACCACTGGAAATATGTCAGATATGACTGAAAATCAGCCCCAGCCGGCCGCCACCGAACCGAACCCTCTCCTCACGGAGCCCGAACTCATTGCGCCCGCAACCGCCCTTACGCCTCATCCACCCAAAGGCCGCCGTGCCGCCGCTACCTTTATCTTCTTCACCGTCACCCTCGACATGCTCGCCCTCGGCATGATCGCTCCCGTCCTGCCTCGCCTCATCGAGGGCTTCCTCCACGGCGACACCTCCTCTGCCGCAAAGATGCTCGGCCTCTTCGGAACCGTCTTCGCCGTCATGCAGTTCTTCTGCTCTCCGATCATCGGCTCGCTCTCCGACCGCTTTGGCCGCCGCCCCGTCGTCCTGCTCTCCAACTTCGGCCTCGGCCTCGACTACCTCCTCATGGCCTGGGCCCCTGCGCTCAGCTGGCTCTTTCTCGGCCGCGTCATCTCTGGCATCACCTCCTCCAGCATCCCTACCGCCATGGCCTACATGGCCGACGTCACCCCGCGCGAGCGCCGCGCCGCCGCCTTCGGCATGCTCAACGCCGCCTTCGGTATCGGCTTCGTCCTCGGCCCCGCCGTTGGTGGACTCCTCGGCAACATCAACCCGCGCCTGCCCTTCTGGGTCGCCGGCGGCCTCAGCCTCATCAACGGCCTCTACGGCCTCTTCGTGCTGCCCGAATCCCTCTCGCAACAAAACCGCAGCCCCTTCTCCTGGGCGCGCGCCAACCCCGTCGGCTCCGTCTCGCTCTTCCGCCGCCACACCGGCATGATCACCATCGCCACCGTCCTTCTTCTCGGTTACATCGCCCAGCAATCCCTCATGAATGTCTACGTTATCTACGCCGGTTACCGGTACCACTGGAGCGTCGGCACCGTGGGCTACTCCCTCGCCACCATCGGCGTCTGCACTGCAATCTACGGCGCATTGCTCGTCAAACCCATCGTCGCCAAACTCGGCGAACGCGGAGCCATGACCATCGGCCTCATCGGAGGTGCCATCGGCTACTCGATGTTCGGTCTCTCAAGGACGGGTATGCTCTTCTGGCTTGGAATCCCGTTCCTCAACATGATGTCCTTCACATGGCCCGCCGCCCAGAGTCTTCTCTCCCGACTGACGAGCCCCTCCGAGCAGGGCCAACTCCAGGGAGCCATCAACAGCCTCCGCGGAATCGCCGGCCTCGTCGGCCCTGGCCTCTTCACCTACATCTTCAGCAAATCCATCAGCACGGGCATCCACATCCCAGGCACACCCTTCTTCACCGCGGCGGCCATGCTGCTTGTCTCTCTCCTCCTTGCCCAACGCGCCGCAAGGCAACCCCAAGCCGCCTGACCGCAACGGTTTCGCAAGCTAGTTCGGCTTACCGAACCAGGAGTACTGCCATGCGGCCGTGACGTTTTGATAGTTGCCACCGTACCGGATGTAGGTTCCATTGCTATAAGCAAACTTCAGAGACTGATGCTTGGTTATGGGGAACGCAAAAGTACCTCCCAGCCGGGAGTTGTTCTGCTCACTGAGCGGGTTTTCTATTCCATTCACGGCTGTCTTCCCACCAAACCAGAAATTGCCGTCAAGCGAAGCCCAAAGACGCGGTTTGAAGTCGTAACTGAGGTGTCCTTCCAGGGAGCCAATGGGCTGCTGCGATTGAGACCTCGTACCCGCGTAGTAGATGTTGCGCGACCAGAAATCCGAATTCGTTGTGAAAAACCACACTCCCAGGTAGCCATCGAGCACAACCTTTCCCCACCGCTGCGAATAACCAAACTCCGGTTTGAAGGACCACCGGTTCGTGCCCCAGTTGATCAGCTTCGTCGGATCGTACTGCCCTGTCGGAGCGATCACCTTGAGGCTGGCGCCCAGCAAGACCTTCTGGTTCCACTTCACAAACTTCTGTACCGGCATCGCCGGCCCACCCTTGAGGTTGATGGCGACACGAAAAATCGAATCCACAAGACCCGAACGGTAAAGGTTGTCCCCGGCGCCGTTGATCGTTCCTTTAAAATTGCCGACTCCGTAAGGTAAAGCGGCGACAACGTTGGCTGAGCGGCCAAAGAAGTTGAACGAATGGTAGTAGCTCAGGATCGGTACGCTATACCTCCCGGTGGCGTCCGCGACAGGGAGAGCCCCGTTGAAGTTAATACTGCCGTCATAGAAGGACCAAGCCACCGTGACCGCATTGGAATGCAGAGGAGTGATGACAAAGGCACGCGGCGCAAGGTCCTGGGCAATGAGCCCGTTAACGGAACAAGCCACGACCGCCATCAATGACACGAGTTTCAAAGCTTGCCGCATTCGAACAATTCTCGAGAAAAGTCTCCGTTCAACCGTATGAATGGGCCGGCAGGGTAGCGCGAGCAGCACTGATTGGGGCTGCAGAAACCGCCTCAGTACTGCAACCTCCAAAGAGCGGCAGCGTACGCTCAAGCAACTGCGGGCCGGATTCTTCGTCGAAAAAGGACGATCATCGCGCTGTCTCCGTGAGTACCTGGTTCCAGGGAGAGCGAGGGATCATTTGAGATTGAAGGTGACTCCCAGCAGGATACCGCTCATGGCTCCATCAAAGATAAAGGTCGAACTGGGACGATAGTTGACATCCATGTAGCGCCAGCCCAACTCACCGATGATGTTCGGCTTGATCTTGTAGCCCAACGAGCCAACTACCTGGTAATCCACATTCGCACCACCACCGCCCGCATCGCCAAGGATCGTGATCCCTGCCTTGGGCGAGAGCGGCATTTGTATCTTCGCGCCTGCGATCACGTCCACCCAGTTGGCTGATTGCGAGTTGTTCAGATTGAGCGGCTGCAAACTGAGGTTTTCCCCCAAATGCCAATAGCGAATGCCGACTGTGCCATCGACCTTCAGCTTCTCATGGTCCACGACCCGGTAACCCACCTTAGGGGTCAAGACGCTCTCGTACATCTTCACCTTGATCGAGGTGACGCTGGGAAAGGGGCTCGCCGGGAACCCTTTATCGTCGGAAAGCTTCATCCACAGGAAATCGCCAGGAAACACCCAGCGCCCCTTGCTGGCCTCAGCAGCTCCCATTATGCCGATGTTGAGATACGAAAAAACATCGCCGAAGCTGGCATGAAAGCTGACGTCCCGGTTATTAAAGCCGGCTGTGCCATGCGTACCCGCAAACCATAAATAAGGGGTAATTCCAAAGTGCCAATTGTCGTTCGGCACTGAGGCCGGACTCTTCGGGGTGGGCGCGCTGGACGTCTGCTCCGCGACCGCCACGTCTGTTGATACTTGCGCCTCTTGCGCCATCGCAGACCTTCCAAGCACCAGAGCCAGCGAACCTGCAAACGCCAAAAGAGAAATCTTACGGTATGAATTCATCACGCATCCTTTCAGGAACGTTTCGGGTTTATTGGTCAAACTTGAAGATGCGCTTCCAGTCGTTCTTCATGCTGATCACCACCCACGCATTCTTCGTCGCTTCTGTCAGGAGCGCCTCGGAGAAGGTGCCGACATGAGTATCGGG
The DNA here is from genome assembly GCA_000381605.1 of Acidobacteriaceae bacterium KBS 89. GTDB lineage: Bacteria > Acidobacteriota > Terriglobia > Terriglobales > Acidobacteriaceae > Edaphobacter. The sequence continues at coordinate 308,686 of KB906758.1, read as the reverse complement.
AAGATTTACGGCAGGGCCATAAGCGTATTCGCGCTTCGCATCGTCGTGAAGCACTAGCATCTCGAGCCGCGCTCCGTCGCCTGCCTGTGTCCATTCCAGCATTTGGGCGTCGCCTGCCGTATTGCCAAAGGCTGCATATGGCCGCTTGCCGATGAACAAGTTGATACCGATCGCCTTGCCGGGACCATCATCGATGAAGAACACCTTTGGCTCACGCATGAGTACCGGCTTGCCGCTCTTGTTGTCATAGGTCGTAACAATGCTCGATCCCACCACTTGTTCCGGAGGGACGCCGTATACCTTCTCGCTGTAAGTGCGCACAAACTCCTGCCCGCCGCCGGTGACGATGTAAGTCCTGAAGCCGTTGGCGCGCAGATACTGCATCACCTCCAGCATGGGCTGGAAGATGAGATCCGTGAACGGTCGGTCAAACCGCGGAGCCTTGGCCTTCGCAAGCCAGTCGCTCACGAGCCCTTGAAATACCTCCGTACTCATCCCCGCATGCGTCGCAGCGACGATCTGCATCCAGTCTCCCTCGGTGAACTTGCCCATCGCGGCATGGTCGCCTGCGAGCACTGACTTGAATGGCTCCTTCTGTTTCCACTCCGGATGTTTCGGCGCCATCTCCGCCACACGTGTAAGCGCAAACATTCCCTGTGCGTACAAAGGATGTTCTGTCCAGAGCGTGCCATCCTGATCAAACGTCGCGATGCGATCCGCAGGCTCAACGTACTTGGGGCTTGATTTTTCGGTCGTGTCTTTTACGAAGGCAAGGATTGCTTGCTTTGCGGGTCCATCGTTCCAGGATGGGAGAGGATCCTGGGCTCGGGCGTTTGTCGCTCCGAACAGTACCACCAAGAGTACCAATGACACTCTTAGATTCCAGAGTAGGCAATTCCTAGAACTCTTCATATTCATCTCCCTTTTTCTCGTACTTCCCGTGAAGAAGTGAATATCGCTTGAAGGGAGGATGTTGCTCTCCCGATGCCCCATCCCCCCAGCGCGATCTCGAGCGGGCGATTCTTGCGAGCCGACCGCCCTGAAGGTCGTTCCGTTTAGTTGCCGGGTCCCTTTGCCGCTGCCTGTGCCTCTGCCATTCTTGTCGCCATCTGCGCTTTGATCGCGTCGAGGTTGAAGCTCGCGCCCGCCTGCATCGGCGGGTAATCAAGGAAGGTTTGGAGTTCCTTGCCCACTACCTGCTGGACGAAGACGAAGCGCCAGAACTGGAACTTGAACCAGTCGAAGTATTGCTGGCCCCCTTCTTTCGACCCATTGTTGGGCCAGCCGGCGCGTTCGAACGGATCGAGACGCAGGTTGGTGATGTAAGGAATGTCAGGATGGGTCTTTTCACCCAGCCAGCCTTGGGGTTGGTCAATGAAGCGGAACTTGTAATCGTCAATACGCACCGCGCCGACCGTGCTTTCACCCAGGTAGAAGATCTCATGACGCGCGGACGGTCCTTTCCCTGTGATGGCATCCATCTGGTTGTAGCCATCCAAATGGTTCTTATAGGTCCGGTCGCCGATCTTTTTGCCCGCGAGCAGTTCCTGGGTGATGTTCGGGTTACCAGCCGCAGCGACGAAGGTTGGCAACCAGTCAAGACCGGAGAAGATGCCGTTCTGCACGGAGTCCGCCGGGACGTGACCGGGCCAGCGAAGGATCGCGGGCACACGGAAGCCGCCTTCTAGGACCGTTCCTTTGGATTGAGCGAAGGGCGTCTGACCACCATCAGGCCAGGTAAAGAGCTCGGTGCCGTTGTCGGTGGTGAACAGGACGATGGTGTTGTCATCCTCGCCAATATCCTTAATCTTCTGCATCACCAACCCGATGTCGTCGTCAAGCTGCTTCATACCGGCTTCTTCTTCCGACCATCCATTCTCCGAGTTCATCGTCGCCGTGTACTTCGGAGAGAGGTGAGTGACGATGTGCATGCGGGTCGGATTGAGCCAGACGAAGAAGGGCTTGTTGTCTTTTTTCGCCTTGTCGATAAAGGTGAGAGACATGTCACGGATCTCGTCATCGACGGTCTCCATGCGCTTGGGATAGAGCGTGCCCGCGTCCTCAATCTTCTGTTTGCCGATAGGTCCCCATCGTGGCATGTCGGTCTTGTCATCCGTATCAGTAGACCAGCAATGAACCATATTGCGCGGACCGACGACATTCAACAGGTTCTGCGGATAGTTGGGATGCGCCGGGTCTTCCATCGCATCCAGGTGATACAGATAGCCAAAGAACTCATCGAAGCCGTGAACGCAGGGCAGAAATTGGTTCAGGTCGCCAAGATGGTTCTTGCCGAACTGGCCCGTGGCGTAGCCCATCGACTTCAGAATTGTGGCCGTAGTCACCGCCTCGGCAGGTATTCCGATCTTCGCTCCCGCCTGGCCGACCGTGGTCATTCCCGTGCGAATTGGCAGTTCACCCATGATGAAGTTCGCACGACCCGCCGTGCAACTCGCTTCGGCGTAGTAGTCGGTGAACAACATGCCTTCCTTGGCCATCTTGTCGAGGTTCGGCGTTCTCCCGGCCATCATGCCGCGGTGGTACGCGCCGATGTTCCACATACCGATGTCGTCGCCCATGATGACGAGAATGTTGGGTTTCTTGGTTTGTGCCGCGCCCTGGGTCACGCCAACCGCCATTAAAAAACTCAGGGCTGCGATCGTTCCCATCACCCATTTGCGAAGGTTCCCACTAACGCTCATATGTTCTCCTGAAAGTTCCGTAATGAATGCCAAGGGAATGTGGCAGTAACGTTCCCATCTGCGGAACACCTCAAAGGTGGACGGCAGATCGTCAACAGACTGATTGCACTTAATGCGCAATGGTGAGCTTAAGCTTTTCGCCCGGCCAACACAGTTAGCAAAAGTGCTAGGAGACGCAGACTATTACTTCTAGCTCGGACTGCTGTTGCTTATGCAAGTTGGTCCAGCATTCAGACGCAAGGAAGTGGGCGGCTCTTGCAAGCCGCCCACCGACCCTATTTTGATTCTGTGCTCTAGTCGACGGGAAGGGCCTTCGGCATGTTATTCGGATCTAACGCTGGTACCGGATTCTTAGGATGCTGGAGATCCGGTATCAGGTCATTCGAGGCACCGCCCGGGAAGCGCTGAATGTTCGGATACTTCATGATTGTCTTGTCGAATTCGACAAGCGCTTCTGAGAAGAGGGCCGCAGCCCATCCATTGTCTTGGCCGGAATATTTTCCAGGTGAGTTCGTAAATGCGCGGTCCGGTGCGGCTCCATTGAAGACCATGTCGTACTTCTCGTAGGGATCCATGGTGAGGTTGTAGACCGCCGGGATCGAGCCAGTATTGAGGCTTGGCCCGAGCCACGTATCTTTCGCCGTCCAAAGGAACTTCCATGCAATGTTGACCCAGGGCTCTTTTGGATCGCCTCCGATATCGGTGCGGATCGCGTTGAGATACTCGCCGTTGACATAGATCCACGACTTGCGCGCGGAGTGTGGTGCTTTGCCGAGGATATAGGCACTGTTGTCGATGCTGTCGAAGTAGATGGGCTTGCCGCTGTTGTCCTTCATTTCGCCAGTGGGTGGTACCGGTATGCCTGCCATCGCTGACAAGGTTGACCAGCAATCGATATGTGACATCATTTCGCCATACTGTACGCCCGCTGGAATATGTCCCGGCCACGACATAATGGCCGGAACGCGCCAGCCACCTTCATAGGCAGAACCTTTTTCGCCGCGGAACGGTGTCGTTCCTGCATCGGGGTACGCATCCAGCCACGCACCATTGTCGGCGGTCAGGATGACGATTGTGTTTGGCGCGTCGGCACGAATCTCATCCAATACCTTGCCGATGTCCGCATCCATCTCCATCAGCGAATCCGAGTAGTCGCCCAGATGCGACCGTCCTCTGAAATCCGGTGCAGCATTGGTGGGGTTGTGCATCTTGATCCAATTGATATCCATAAAGAACGGCTTGCCGCTCTTGGCGTGCTCCTTGATGTAGTTGACGGCGTAGTCAGCCTGCCGTTCGTCCATCGTCGCCATATAGTCGTAGGTGATCGTGGCGACCTTCGTGGCGGGCTTACCAGCGACTCCTTCCCACTCAGCCAGGTTCACTATGGTGTCGAACATCTTTTGGAAGTCGGGGTTATACGACGGAAACCAGGGATGGAACCACTTCGTTGTGTCGGGGTAGGAATAGACGCCGGCGTAGTAGGCGGCAAACTCCTTCATCTCGTCGAAGCCATGCTCGATAGGATAAGCCGCGGGCTTGTCACCGAGATGCCACTTGCCCGAGAAGTAAGTAGAGTAGCCGTTCTTCTTGAAGTACTCGGCGATTGTTGGGGTCTCTGGACGTAGATAATTTTCGTCGCCAGGAGCCACTACGATCGACAGCGCCGAACGGATCGGGATACGTCCTGTCATGAATGAGGCACGGCCTGCAGTGCAACTCGCCTGCCCGTACCAGCTGGTAAAGGTTGCGCCCTCTTTAGCCATGCGATCGATGTTCGGCGTCGGGTGCCCGTTTGCCGCGCCTCCGCCCGAGTACGCGCCGAAATCGTTCCAACCAGTGTCGTCCGTCATCAGCATGACGATATTAGGTTTCTGGTTTTGTGCCGTGCCTTGGGTCTCACCAACCGCCACTAAGAAACTTAGAGCGATCGTACCCATGGCCCATTTGCGAAAGTTCCTAGTAACATTCATAGGTTCTCCTTGAAAGTTTTATTGATGCTGGGGAAAGGTGAAAATCCGCGCCCGTCTGCGAACCACATCTAAGGGGGAGGACGGCAATCGTTAGCAGACTGATTTACTCACAATTCGATAGCCAGCTTAAGCTTTCCGCCCAGCCCCGCACAGTTAGCAAAACTGCTAGACACGCAGAATATTAATTTCAGCTGCATCTGATTCGAACCCTAAAGGTCTTCGGGGCATGCAAACAATGCATGCCCCGACGATGGAACAGCTATATGTTGTTTAGTCGACACCAGCTGCCGCGAGCCTCAGCGCTTGGCATGGCGCTACGAATGCAGACGCGTTCTAGAAAGAAGTTTCAAGCCCAACGAGAGCGCCTCTCTGAACAAAACGGAGGCCGATTCGATCGTGGGAATCGTTGACGACAAGGTGCGATGCCAATTGGTATCCGGCAAGCACAGAAAAATGCTTCGAAAGCGTGACCCCAAGGGTGCCTGTAGTAGAAATAAAGTTTCCATATCCGAACAGATACATACCCAGCACGTTCCCTTGAATGAAAACCCTCGGCGAGTTAGTCACATAAAAACGGAAGTCAGGCCCCGCGACCGGTATCGGCGCAAGAATCGATCCGGTCGCCGACACTGCATCATGGTGGACACCATTCCCCGTTACCTGCGCCGCAGCACTGATTTTGCCCGTTACATTGAACAGGTCCATCGCCACTTGAACGCCAAGATGACCCCGCCTGCGCCGGATAAAGTCGTACTGATACCCCGGAGCAACAAATAGTGTATTGAGAGAACTGCTGGTCGTTAGTCCCGCCGTGAATGTCTGCCCTTGAAAGGTAAACGTGCGATTGAGCACCGTCTGGCGCTCGAAATTGTACGGTATTATCGAGACGAAGAGATGGTTCTTCCTTGTAAACTTCCAGTCCACCTTGCCCGAAAAAGTCGAGTAGCTATTGAACCCCAGGTCCTTATTGAAATCGATGGATGTATTGTCCGTTGCTGCTGAACCACGGATGCTGCCCGTGGGGTCCGAGTATAGCCAGCCCGCGTCGATGCGCAGGTGGTAGTTATCAAAATCTTCCTTGTCGGCCACCTGTGAAAATGCTGCCGTACTGACACTGGCAAACAAGACCACTCCCGACACTACGTTCAATAGCTTTCGGCGAATCATTGGCTCTCCTTTTCAGAGCTGTCGCGGTAGACCTGTTTCTGGTCTTTGAAATCGTGAAAATTAGTTCGTGGTCCAGACAACTGCCTTCAGCGACTGTCGTCCCTTAAAGCCCTGATCGGTAGTCGAGGACCCCATAACATCCCATAACGTAGGCAGTTACGCCGCCCCTTAAGGTGCCGTTGAGTTGAGATTAGGCGATTCCCCGTGACAACACAGTTAGCAAAAGTGCTAGGGGCAATGGAGTATTAGTTCTAGCAATTGAAACAGCTGTCCTCAAGACACGCTGGGAAAGTCCCTAGACGACGCCCCTCTTCAGCTCACTGGCTTCTTCCCCGTCTTCTTCAGCGACTTTACTAGTTCCTTCCAGTCCAACTCCGTCTGGTTCGCATAGGTCTCCGCAAACACACAAACCGCCTCGTCAAACCGCGCCGACGTCCCAAGATACCCCGCAATCATCGAACAGTCTCCCGCCCGCGCATGCCCACGTGCCAACATCTCGCCGCACACCGCCGCATACTCCAGCAATGCCGCGCCTTGTGGTCGTTCAACTGCCGCACCAGATAGTCTCGCCCCTCCATCGTCGTCCATCCCAGAAACGGGTCCGACTGCAGCTGCATCGCACGCTCTCCCTCCACCACGCGCCGTCCCTGATGTCTCTTCGCCCCTCGACCCTTCGCCCCAACATAAGGCGCATATCCCGACGCGACCTCCTCCTTGACCTGCAGAAACAGCGGATCCTTCGCCCCATTGCCTTCCATAAAGACGACGTAGTCGCGCAACCCAACCGAGCCCGTACCCACCACTTTGAATGCGACGTCCACCGGCCGGTACTGCGCCAGAAAGTGCCTGCGCTCCGGCAGGAGACTGTCCGTATACCTCTCCAACGAATCAACCACCTTCTCCGCCATCTCGCCCGTCACCCGCGTCAGTGTTGGCTGCATCGTCTTAAAAACCCGCGATGGCCTCTGCTGAATCTCTCGCTTCGCCCTCGTCGCCTTCTTCGAGCCATTCTTCTTCGCGACTGCAGCCTCTCCCTCCACCTCCGTCAGCGTCTGCAACGTATGCATTGGTGTCGCCCGCTCCGCCATCATCAGGATCCCCGCCACCGAGATCACGTTCTGAAGCCGATGCACCTGGAACCTCGCCACCTCCAGCACTGGCATCCGCGCAAAGGCCGCCATCGTCGTGCGGTAGCGCTCCAGAAAAACCGCCGCAGCCTCACGGCAATGCAGGTTCTTCGCACCCGCCGCGCGTCCCGCAAGCACTAGGCTCGTCGCCATACGCTTCACATCCCACTCAAACGGCCCAACGATCGTCTCGTCAAAGTCGTTGATGTCGAACATGAGCCGTCCATCCGGAGCCGCGAACGCGCCGAGGTTCCTCACATGCGCATCGCCGCACAGCTGATTGAAGATCCCCGTATTCGCGGTCAGCGAAAGGTCATACGCCATCACCGGAACCGCCCCGCGAAAGTACGCGAACGGCGACGCCGCCATCAATTGATCCTTCAGCGCCACCAATGCCGGCACTCGCCCTTGCGTCGAAGCCTCCAGCAGCTTCAGCGGGCTTTCTCGCCGATACTTCGGCTTCCATGTCGCATGTTCCAGGCGTCGCATCTGCTTGCGCCGCTGTTGGCCAAGAGCGAATCTCTCGTTGGCTCCCAGCAATATAGTCAGGCCCATTGAATCCTCCAGCAAAAAGCATTGGCCTCTAGCCTACGCCGTCGCTCTCATTCTGCTCATGGGTTCAAAAGCCGCCTTCGACGCCGATACCGTCGCCACAGCGCAGCCACCTGACCACCATAAGTGCCCTTGATGTATTCTTGCCCGAACAAGCCACTCCATCCGTTAGTCTCCGCGAGGTCGCATGTCCCACGCTCGAAGCACCGAGTTTTCCAGGGTTGGGCCATTTCTCGTCCTCGCGGTCACCATCCTGATCCTCTTCTTCGCGCGCGATCTTCTTGTACCCTTCGCCTTCGCCCTCACGCTCGCTTTTCTATTGGCTCCCGCCGTCGGCCGCCTTGAGTCCCGCCGCGTCCCTCGCATCGTCGCTGTCGCCATCACCGGCATCGTCGCCTTGACCATCCTCGGCGGAGTTGGATACGTCGTCGCCCGTCAGCTCCTCAACGTCGCCCAAAGCCTTCCCGGATACCGGCTCAGCATCCAGCAAAAAATAGCCTCCGTTCACTCCCCCGCCGAACAATCCCTCGAAAAAGCCTTCACCGCCGTCCAGGACATCAGCGGAGACCTTGCCACCAGCGCCGGCAACGCCACCCCTCAGCAAACCCCAACCCAGGTCCAGCCCGTCCGAGTCATCGATCCCGATCGCTCCCAGCTCGAATACACTACCGAGCTCCTCATGCGTTTTCTCCGGCCCATCGGGACCTTCGGCGTCGTCATCGTCTTCACCATTTATCTCCTGATGAAACGCGAAGATCTGCGGCATCGCATTCTTCTCCTCGCCGGCATAGGCCGTATCAGCCTCATGACCCAGGCCCTGCAGGACGCCGCCACCCGTATCAGCCAATATCTCCTCTTCCAGGCAGCAGTCAACGCAGCCTACGGCATTCTCTTCGGCTGCGGCCTCTTCCTCATCGGCGTACCCAACGCCACTCTCTGGGGTGTCATCGCCGGACTTCTCCGCATCGTCCCCTACGTGGGCACCGCCACCGGAGTCATTCTGCCTTTAGTCGTCTCCCTCGCCATCTTCTCCTCCTGGGGTCCGCCGCTCCTGGTCATCGGCCTCTTCCTCATGCTGGAGCTCACGGCAACCAACTTCGTCGAACCCTGGCTCTTCAGCTCGCGCACCGGCATCTCGTCTCTCGCTCTTCTCGCCATGGCGATCTTCTGGGCGCTTCTCTGGGGATGGCCCGGCCTCATCCTCTCCACTCCGCTCACCGTCTGCATGGTCGTCCTCGGCCGCTACGTTCCCCAGATGTCCTTCCTCCACACCCTCCTCGGCACCGACGCCGAACTCTCCGCCGAGGCTCTCTTTTACGAGCGCCTCCTCGCCATGGACCAGCAGGAAGCCCACGCTGTCGCCAACCGCTTCCTCGAAGGCAAGCCCCTCGTCCAGCTCTACGACTCCGTCCTCATCCCCGCCCTTACCCTCGTCGAACAGGACCGTCACCAGGGCATCCTCGACGAAGTCCGTTCCAACTTCTTCTTCCTCAGCATTGGCGAACTGGTAGCCGAGCTCACCGACTACCGTCAAAAAGAGATCCCTGGAAGCACGAGCCCAAATACGCCTGTTCCGAATTACGCCAGGCAAAGCGACTTCGCCGTCGTCTGCATCTCCGCCAGCGATCAGGCCGACGAGCTCACCACCCACATGCTCGTCCAGGTTATGGAGCAGGCCTCCCACCAGACCCTCCACCTCTCCGCGGGCTCGGTCTCAACCGAGATTCTCGAATCGCTCGCCAACGAACCCAACACGGTCGTCTTCATCTCGGCGCTCCCTCCCTTCGCCTTCTCACAGGCCCGCTCCATCTGCCAGCGCGTCCGCCTGCACCTGCCCCACAACCGCATCGTCATCGGCCTCTGGAACACCCCCGACGATCCCGACCAGACCCCCGACCTCACCATCGAGCGCTTCGGCAACGGAAAACCGACCCTCATCGTCACCACTCTCGCTCAGGCACTTCAACAAGTCACTCAGTGGCGTCAGCAGCCCGCCAGAAATCCTCCGATACGCATGTAACGCGCAAAGAAAAGGACCGGGCGATCCTTCGCCCGGTCCTTGTTAAAGCGGCTCATTTTAAAGTTGCCATTGTGAGCGCACAGTCAGCACGCGGTTCGCCACCGCTTCAATTCGCTACCGACAACCGCTGCCGCTCCACACCATCCAGAGCAACCCAAAGCGCCTTCGCCGCACGCTCTGCCGCATTCAGCGCCGCTTCTTCATCTTCAGCCGAACCGCCAGCCAGCTGCTGATCAATCAGCTCCCGCCAGACGCTCGCATGAGCAACATCCGCCGTCTGATGCAGCGTGAAGTACTTGGCGGCCACGCCATCCGTCCCGTAATGCGCGGCCAGGCCGTCAGCTTTGCTCGTAGCGATCGCCGGCACCTTCGACTCATACGCATACAAAGCCGCCATCGCCGACGAGGCCTTCTCCTCCTGCATCAACTCGCGAAACGTAGCCACCAGCGCCGTCATCTCTGGCTGCACCGCTCGTCCTTTAACCTCATTTCGCGACGCCCCCATACCAGCCGCGAAGTCCATCCAAAGATCGCTATGCGGACGCGCCGTCGCAGCATCCACACCCTCTTCCTCCGTCAGATTCCGCAGAACCTCACGCCGCATCTCTCCATCCGGCAGCCGCGAATGCAATGCGCTCAGATAAGTCGGAAACGCCGACACATGATGCCAATACTCCGCGGCATACTCACGCAGATCCTCACGCGCCAGTTCACCCTTCGACCACGCCTGATAAAACGGGTGCTGTAACAGGTTGTACGGCGCAACGCGCTCCTCGAAACGGCTCCAGAAACCAGAATTCCCCGAAACATTCGTAGACATAGTCTTACTCCATCCAGAAAAATTTCCCGCGACCCGCAACCACTCACGGCGATGCATCGAGTGTACCTGTCTTTCCCGTGAAAGGGGTACGCGCCGGTTCGCATCCAAAGAAAATGATCCACCGACCGCACGGTTCCAGTAAGCGAAAATGGGAGCCGCAAAAAAAATCCGGAAAGCATGTCGATTCTGTCGACCCCGGTTCGACGTTAGAAGTAGAGAGCATGGACCACCAACCAATATCCGGCTCCAACCGAAGCTAAAAGGAGAAACAACAATGCGTTGCATGGTACTCGTCAAAGCAAGTAAGGATTCTGAGGCAGGCGTCCTCCCCAGCACCGAACTCCTCACCAACATGGGCAAGTTCAACGAAGAGCTGGTGAAAGCAGGCGTTATGCTGGCCGGCGAAGGCCTCCAGCCCAGTTCCAAAGGTAAGCGCATCGCCTTCACCGGATCCAAACCCACCATCACCGACGGCCCCTTCTCCGAAACCAAAGAGCTGGTCGCTGGCTTCTGGCTCTGGCAGGTCCGCTCCATGGAAGAGGCCGTCGAATGGCTCAAGCGCAGCCCCTTCGGCCCCGGTGCCGAAGTCGAAATCCGCCAAATCTTTGAAGCCGAAGACTTCGGCGCCCAGATGACCCCTGAGATCAAAGAGCGGGAAGAGCGGCTCCGCAATCAGATCAACGAAAAAAAATAATCAAAAATTCGCGAAAAGTTTTGCTGTCATGTCGATTCGGCCAAAGATCATTCGACACATCCATAGAGCAGAAAATTTAGTCCGGCCGAAACCGCACAGAAACCGGCTCCCACAAATCAAAAGGAGAAATCATCATGCGCTACCTATGCATCTACAAACCTGCCAAAGCCGAGGGCGGCCCACCCACCGAGGAAGAAATGGAAAAAATGGGAAAGTACATCGAACAATCCTTCAAGGAAGGCACACTCCTTGCCACCGAAGGCTGCCTCTCCAGTTCTCTGGGCGCACGCGTCCGCAAGACGAACGGACAATTCAAAGTCATCGACGGCCCCTTCACCGAAGCCAAAGAAATCGTCGGTGGCTTCGCCATCATCAACGCAAAGTCCAAAGAAGACGCCATCCGAATCACCAAGGACTTCCTCAACATCGCCGGCGACGGCGAGACCGAAATCCGCCAACTCTACGAGCAGCCCGCAAAATAGCCGCCGTATATTGCCGCCACTGAACCTCTAACCCGAAAGGACCAAAAAAAATGCGATTCATGATCATCGGCAAAGCAACCCCAGAGACAGAAAAAGAAGGCGCCCTCCCCGATCCGCAGCTGTTGCTCGAGATGGGCAAGTACAACGAAGAACTCATGAAGGCTGGCGTCTTGCTCTCCCTCGATGGCCTCCATCCCAGTTCTAAAGGCGCACGCGTCAAATTCTCCGGCAAGTCTCGTACCGTCATCGACGGCCCCTTCACCGAGGCCAAGGAGCTCATCGCCGGCTTCCAGATCCTGCAGGTCAACTCCCTCGAAGAGGCCATCGAGTGGGTCAAGCGTGGCCCCAATTGCAGCCCCACCGGCGAAGGCGAAGTCGAAATCCGACAGATCTTTGAGATGGAAGACTTCGCACCCGTCCTGTCCGAAGAGCAGATCCAGCACAAAGTATCGAAACGCGCTGAGCTGCCAAATCAGACCGCCAACAAATAGCCGCTCTTGCATCCACGGATTGAAGCTGGTGTGATCGGTAGCAGTGTCCGCTACCGATCCACATCACGCCACCCACCGCACCATCGAAGCCGTCTGGAGAATCGAATCTCCACGCCTGATCGCCGGCCTCACTCGCCTGGTCCGCGACATCGCCCGCGCCGAAGACCTCGCCCAGGACGCGCTCGTCGCCGCACTCGAGCAGTGGCCCCAGTCCGGCATCCCCGACAACCCCGGAGCCTGGCTCATGACCACTGCAAAACATCGCGCCATCGACCACCTCCGCCGTAACACCCGCCTCGAAACCAAACTCGCCGAACTCGCCCCCGAGATCGCAGAAAAGGAGCAGGCAGTGCCCGACTACGTCACTGCAATCGACGACAACGTCGGCGACGACCTCCTTCGTCTCGTCTTCATCTCCTGTCACCCCATCCTCTCCCTCGAAGCCCAGCTCGCCCTCACCCTCCGCATGCTCGGCGGCCTCACCACCGACGAGATCGCCCGCGCCTTCCTCGTCCCCGAACCCACCATCGCTCAGCGCATCGTCCGCGCCAAACGCACCCTCACCGAATCCCGCGTCCCCTTCGAAGTCCCCCGCGGCCCTGAACTCGGAGCCCGCCTCTCCTCCGTCCTCAAAGTCATCTACCTCCTCTTCAACGAGGGCTACTCTGCCACCGCCGGCGAAGACTGGCTCCGCCCCACCCTCTGCGAAGAAGCCCTCCGCCTCGGCCGTATCCTCGCCAACCTCGTTCCCAACGAACCCGAAGTCCACGGCCTCGTCGCCCTCATGGAGATCCAGGCCTCACGCTCCAAAGCCCGCACCACTCCAACCGGCGAACCTATCCTCCTCCTCGATCAAAACCGAGCCCACTGGGACCAACTCCTCATCCACCGCGGCCTGGCCGCACTACAACACGCCGAGCAACTAAGCGACAATCAACATCGAAACCCCGGCTCCTACACCCTGCAAGCAGCCATAGCCGCCTGCCACGCCCGAGCCGTCACTCCAGAAGCCACCGACTGGTCACGCATCGCCACCCTCTACGAAACTCTCACACGGCGCACACCCTCGCCCATCATCGAACTCAACCGAGCCGTAGCAATCTCCATGGCCCAAGGCCCACAAGCCGGTCTCGACATAGTCGACACCCTAACCAACGAGCCATCCCTGAAGAACTACCACCTCCTACCCAGCGTACGCGGCGATCTCCTCACCAAACTCAACCGCCACAACGAAGCCCGCCTCGAATTCACCCGCGCCGCCACCCTGACTCGCAACACCCGCGAACGCGACCTTCTCCTCCAACGAGCGAAAGACTGCGATCAGCCACTCCCCACTGAATAATCATCGGAGACAAACTCCTCCCCCAAATGGTTGACCCAAAAGCCATCCTTTGTGCTCACGACAGACTGTAACCGCGCACGTACACTCCTCGAGACCAATCAACTGATTTTTTTTGGAAGCCAGATAGTCAGGAAGCCAGAACCTGTGACGCAACAACTCCGAAGCGCAGGAGTTCGCATGGTTCCGTCTCCGCACCCTCCACAGACACGGAGAGAAAAGACCATGATTTTCCTCGCCACCAGCAGCACGCACAAACGCCATAGAAAAATCCTCCCTTCAATCTGTTTTGCTTTTCTCCTCCCGCTCTGCCAATCAAGTCACGCTCAAACCATCGACGACGGCATCATGCTCGCCGACAAAACGCTCTGCGCCGGCGCCCTCTACAGCCACGACAGTTGGGACCAATACTGGGAGGGATCTCTCGAGCGCGTCAACGGAAACATCGGCACCGTCACAACACAATCTCTCACCATGGCAGCCAACTACGGCGTGACCAGCTGGTTCGATGCCATCGTGAATGTGCCCTACATCTGGACCAACGCAAGTAAAGGCGTACTCCACGGACAAGCCGGATTTCAAGACCTCGCACTCGCCGCAAAATTCAAGGCCATCAGCCTTCCCCTCGGAAACCATGGCGCGCTGCGGGCAATCGGTGTTCTCTACGGCACCATTCCCATGACCGACTACACGCCAGACCTGCAGCCCCTATCGCTCGGCGCCAATAGCAAGACCATCTCAGGACGTGGCACGCTGAACTATCTCGACCAGCGCGGCCTGTATGTCAACGGCACCGCCGCTTACACCTTTCGCGGCAACGTGACGCTCGACCGGCCCTTCTACTTCACCAACAACCAGCTCTACCTCAGCAATGAAGTTGCGATGCCCAACCAGTTCAACTACGCCACCAGTGTCGGCTACCGCAAAAACAATCTCGAGATCACAGGCAATTTCTCCCAGCAGCAAACACGCGGAGGTGGAGACATCCGCCCCCAGGACACGCCCTTCGTCTCCAACCGCGTCAACTACTCCAAAGCCGGCGCAACATTCAAGATCCCCGTCCCGAAGCTGAAGAACCTCCAGTACTGGTTCCTCTACTCCAATACCTTTAAGGGTCGCAACGTCGGACAGTCCAACACCATCACCACCGGTCTCATGTACACCCTCTCCTTCGAAAAGCGAGCAACTCCATGACCTCAAAACCCAGCCTCGTCCGCAGATCCTTCTCCGCCGCAGTCCTCTTGGTGATCGCGTTGGCCGGCTCCAGCTGTAGCAAAGACATTCGCCCAACCGAAGTCTTACCCGCGCTCACGCCGGCAAACACCGACGCCAGCGCAGGCTCATGGAAGATGATCGTCCTCACCGGTCCCACGCAGGTCCCCGTACCCGTGCCCGCGCCGACCGGCGATCCCAGCTATCAATCGGAGCTCGCCACCATCAAGTCCGCGCAAGCCAACCTCACCGACGCGCAAAAGACCGCCATCACCTATTGGAGCAGCGGCGGCGTCCTGCGATGGAATGAAATCATGCGCGAACTCGTCGCGCGCTCAGACCTCCCGCCCTCACCCAATCCCGACGGTAGCTACCCCGTCCCAAATCCCGCGAACCCCTTCGCGAACCCACAATACCCGTTCAGCAATCCGCCCTACGCCGCGCGTGCCTACAGCAACGTCGCCGTCGCGCAGTTCGAAGCCCTCAAAGCCGCCTGGTACTACAAATTTCTCTACAATCGCCAATCGCCCTTCAAGGTAGACTCCAGCGTTAAATCGCTGATGCCAGCCACAGGCCTCCCGTCATATCCCTCCGAAGACGCCGTCGAAGCAACGGTCAACGCAGCCTTACTGACTCTCCTGTTTCCCACATCCGTCGACGAGATCAACGCCAAAGCAGCCGAACAGCAACAAGCCGCCCTCCTCTCCGGCCGCGCCTCCCCCAGCGACATCGCCGCCGGAGTAGCCTTGGGCAATTCAGTCGCCGCCATCATCGCCGCCCGCGCCGCCAACGATGGTATGAAGGCCGCTGGCGGCACACCCGCCATCTGGCAATCCCTCGTCGATACCACAAAAGCGCGCGGAGAGGTCGCATGGATAAGCCAGGACGGCCCCCCACGTCCGCCCATGCTTCCCCTCTTCGGTCAGGTCAAGCCATGGATGATGACCACAGCCGACATCGTGAACGAGCGGGCCGCACCTCCACCATCCACCTCATCGGCTCAAATGAAGACCGAGACGGCCGAGGTAAAAAGCACAGTCAACAACCTCTCACGCGACCAGCTCGCAACCGTCTACAAATGGGCCGACGGCGTCAGCACGCCAACTCCTCCAGGCCACTGGGACTCAATCGCCGCACCCTACGTAAGCGCCGTCAGCTACAGCGAAGTCCGAGCCGCCCGCGTCTACGCTCTGATCAACATGGCGCTCCATGACGCCGGCGTCGCCTGCTGGGACACCAAGTACTTCTACTTCAACCCGCGCCCGTCGCAACTCGATCCCGAGATCAAGACCCAGACCGGACTACCCAACTTCCCGTCCTACGTCTCCGGTCACTCTGACTTCTCCGCCGCCGCAGCCGACGTCCTGTCTTATCTCTTCCCCGACGGCGCAACCTACTTCAACGCGCAAGCACAGGAAGCCGCCATGTCGAGACTCTACGGCGGCATTCACTATCGCTCTGACATCACCGTCGGCCTCGCGCAGGGAAAACGAGTCGGAGATTACACCGTCAGGTTCGCAAAAACAGACGGAGCAAACTAATAGCCGTTGCAGGAGATCACACCCAGCCACGCTCTACCGAATAACCAAAGGGTTGAACCCGGCATCGCTCGAAATCGCCAATTGGATCGGTTGCGGAGGCCCAGTCGGAGGCACCGTCACCTCCACCCACAACTCCTCCTTCGGCTTCAGTGGAAACGGCCCCTTAGCCCGATCCCCGATGAAGTAATCCGCAGGGTCCGAGAGCACCGTCACCACGAGCCTGCCATCTTTCGCCTCGGGCTTCACTCTCCAGTTCCACATCTCGGACATCGGACCTCGATCAATGCGATGTATCGTCCTTCAACATGAGGCAGCGCACACGCATCCACGACGAGCCGCAGCGCAAGGTTTCTTCCCCGAAACGGCAGATTCGGATCAATCTGAGCCGTCCTCACCCACACCCGCGGACAAACCTTCCGTTCATACAAATACTTCCCCGCAATACTCAGCACCAGCACAAGCTGCACCACCAGCAACACCGCGCCTCGGTTCCGTCGCGTCATGCCGTCCTCCGGAATGTTTCCCACTAGCTTCCTCCGCATCGTCCCCAGCAACCACCCGCCCGCCAGAAACAGAACACCAAGCACAATCAATCCCAGCGACCGCCCCAGCTTGTCCATAATGCTCGAGAAGTAAAACCACATCACTGTCAACGCGAACGCTGCGATGCCATAGTTGATCAGCACCTTGCTTTCTTCACGCTTCCACGTCTGTCCGTTCCACCCATCCGACGCAACAACCGTCTGCGCCCATGGCAACACAAATGCCATCACCACAATAACACCGGCAGGAACCAGACTCTGCTTGCCAACAAACCACCCAAATCCCACCGTCAACAGCAGAATCACAAATGCAGTCACACGCAGATGCCACGGCAGAAAGCCCCAATCATGTCGTCCAAAGCCATAGCCGTAATACTGCCAGCCATCGGCCAGCATCCGAACGCTCACGCACAAATCAACCGCCGAAACACCGAACAGAATCCCAAACACCGCTCGCCTCCACGAATGCAGAAACGCCGTCAGATAAACCGCAGCCAGCACCGCAATCATCCGCGCAAGATAAACCCCGGAACCCTGGTAAACACTCGCACGATCCATCCACTCCGAGATCAGCCAGGCAGGCACCAGCAGCAGCGTCTGCTGAAACTGATCGCCCAGCAGCAACCATCCCGCCACCGCGCAACAGCGCCCACAGCATCACCGCCGCCGGCCAGTGCTCCTGCATGTTGAAGCTGTCCCACCAGCGCAATCGCCGTACCCGCCGCAACCGTCCCCAGCGCATGCATCGTCGTCGCAAACCCTGCGAAGCGCTCCTTGGCAAGAACTCCCGCTCCATGAAACAGCGCCAGCATTCCCAACACCAGAGTCAGCCGCCAACCCGGTGACACATCATCCCAGTTCGCCGCAACAAAGAGCAGAACCCCGCACCCAGCAAATCCTACCCAGAACAAGCGCAAGAATCACCTGCCATCGCCGTCCACTCGGCTGCGCCTCCGCACTCTCATACGCACGAATCGCCGACTCAGTAGCCTCATCAATCAGTCCCGCACCACGCCGCCGAACCAGATACCGCTCAAAGCTCTGCATGTTGGCTCGCGCCGCAGTAAAGCAGAAGCCCCATTAGGGCGCAAGCAATTTGTGCTGAGGGTCTCTCTCAACCATCACCGATGCACCCGCCATCGCTGCTTGTTCAAGAGCTTCTTACTCCGCTCGAAGAGCCTCCATCGGATCCACCAAGGCAGCACGACGCGCCGGAAGTATCGTAGCCGCAACTGATATCGAAAGAACTCCCCCAACCGTAATCGCAATCGAAACCGCATCGATACTGTTGGTCCCAAACAGCACGCTGCCCAGTACTCGTGCCACCGCGAATGCAACACCACCACCCGCAAGCAGCCCCAACACCGCAGGCCAAGCCGCCTGGTGAAGCACCAACCGTACAACATCTCCCCTCGTCGCCCCCACTGCGATCCGAAGACCAATCTCCCGCGTACGCTGGGCAATCGAATACGCCAGCACACCATACATCCCGACACCAGCCAGCATGAGCGCCAGCAAAGCAAAGATGTCGAACAGAATCGTCGTCACCCTCTGCCGCGCAACCGAGTCCGACAACACCTCATCCATCGTCTGCACGTGATAGATCGGCTGCCGCGGATCGATCTCCCGCACCGCCGCACGCACCGCCGCGATCACACCTTGCGGTTCGATATTTGTGCGCACCAGCAGGACCGCGTGCAGCCCGAACCCCGGCAGATAAATCACCGGCTGCGTCTCCGTCGTCACACCCAGCTCGCGGGCATTCGCCACAACCCCATAGATCGGGATCTTCGTCGGCTGCGGACTCATCACGCCCAGCAGAAGGCTCGTGTCCACAGGGTTTCTGCCCGCCAGATAGTGATCCGCAAACGCCTGGTTCACAACAAAGAAACCTGTGTTGCCCTCAATGTCCTTCTGCTCGAAGGTTCTTCCTTGCTTAAGCCCAAGCCCCATCGTATGGAAGAACCCCGGACTGACCGACCTAAACTGCGTCATCGGAAATGTTCCGGGCGCAGGCCGCGGCGCGCCGGCAATCAGAAAGCGCGTCATGGACCGCGAACTATTCAGCGGGAGCTGCGTCGTGCTCGCAACCGACACCACACCCGGCGCGTGTCCGACCTTCTCCAGCAGTTCTTCGTAGAATTGGTTCGTCTCCGGGGCACCATCCTGGTACCGCGGGCCCGGAAGAGTCATCTCGAAACTCAACAGATGATCCGTCCGAAAACCAGGATCGACCGCTGCAAGTCTCTGGAAGCTGCGCAGCAGCAGAGCACCGGTAAACAGCACCGCCGCTGCGATCGCAATCTCTGCACCGATCAGCAAGCTCTTGCTCTGCACGCCCGTACTGCTTCGATCTCCCGGTCGAAGCGCAGTCGCCAGTTCGCGCGGTCTCTTCACCGCAGGCAGCAGACCGAAGACAATCGCCGTCAGCGTACATACACCAAGCGTCGCCAGCAGAACCGGCGTGCTCAATCGGATCGATTGAATCAACGCGTGGTCCACGCCCGCCGTGTGCGAGAGCGCCACGCGCAGTAGCGGCAGCGTCACCGCAGCAAACACAGTCCCCAGGGCACCTCCAAGTAGGCAAAGAATCAGCGTCAGCGCAAGAGACTCTCCAAACAATCTGCGGCCGCTGGCTCCAAGCGCCTGCCGAACCGCGACCTCACGGCGATTCGTCATCGCCCGCACCAACAACAGGTTCGCGACATTCGCACACGCAATCAACAACACCAGCACCACCGCGCCCATAAGGTTCAGCATCGCCGGGCGAATCGCCCCGACAAGCTGATCGCGCAACGGACGAATCTCGACCCCGATGGTCCCATTCGTGGCCGGATAGCTCATTGCCAGTCGCGCCGCCACCGTCTGCATATCGGCACGCGCCTCCGCCAGCGAAACGCCAGGTCGAAGCCTCCCCAGCACATTGACCGTATGCCACACCCGAGACGACTGCTCCGGTTTGCTCAGCAACGAAAGCGGCAGCCACACCTCTCCCTCCGCCGGATAAGCCGCACCCGGCGCCAGCACTCCGACGACGGTATACGTATCGCCATTCAAATCGACAGTTCGCCCCAGCACACCGGGGTCGCGGCCAAAATATCGTTGCCACGCCTCCGAGCTCAGTACCGCAACGTGGTTATTCCCCGCAGAATCGTCCTGCTCCACAAAGGTGCGCCCAATCTGCGGCGCCGCTCCGAGCAGCGAAAAGAAATTACCCGACGCCAGCACCTTGTGCACCTGCTCCGCGCGTCCATCGACAACCAGCGACATCGTCTCCGGCGAAAGCGTCGAGTAAGCCGCAATCTGTTCGAAGCTCTTCTGCTGCGTCCGCCAGTCCAGATAGTCCGGAAACGTAGCCTCCGTCCCGCCCGCCACCTGCGGGTGCGTCTCATAGATCCCGACAATCCGTTCCGCACTCTGAAACGGCAGCGATTGCAGCAGCAGCGTATACACCGCGCTGAAGATCGCCGCATTGGGCCCTATCCCCAGGGCGAGAGTCAGCACTGCAGCGATCGCGAATCCCGGCGCCTTACCCAACTGCCGCAGCGCATAGCGCATGTCTCTAAGAAAAGTCTCCACGGCGTCCGACCCCCAAAACAGAAATAGACCTCGGCCTAACTCATGTTGACGCAAAATCGACTCACACAAAAGAGAAATACTCAGAATTGAGGCTTCGGTCCCACCTTAGTGACCCAACCACACCCGTTCCTGCATCGCTAACTGGGTGCCCCATTCATCACGAAACCTTTGCGCGAGGCGTGCGCTCCACTCCGTCGAAGGCCGGAGTGAAAAGCTGTGCACGTTGACTCCCGCAGCCGTAAAGCAGAGGCCCTCCGCCAGCACAAGCAATTTGTGAAATCAAATCCGAGTCGTTGAACGCCCCGCCACTCCTACTGCACAGGCTTGCGGGGTTGCAGCGTCGATGTGGGAGCATCCGTCACCAGCGCGCTCATCATAGCCTCCG
The DNA here is from genome assembly GCA_000381605.1 of Acidobacteriaceae bacterium KBS 89. Classification (GTDB taxonomy): domain Bacteria; phylum Acidobacteriota; class Terriglobia; order Terriglobales; family Acidobacteriaceae; genus Edaphobacter. The sequence continues at coordinate 288,063 of KB906758.1, read as the reverse complement.
GCTTCAGATCGACTGTTCCCATGCGGCCATTCGCGGTGTCGCGTATTGCAAAGCGCAGCCTCTGGGTCTTCGGTGGAATATGGATTGTGACCGAAACCTCCGAGTGGATCGGCATCTTGTCCGTCTCAAGCGGCACACTCAGCTTCCACGTCGCAATCTCCGAGGAGAGCGTACCCTTCGCAAACACCGATCCCAGCGCAGCGCCCGAAACAGCAATGTCAGCCTCGCGTTTCTTCGCCGTCGCGTCGGTACGCCACTGCAGGTCATCGGAGTCCAGTCGGAAGGTAAAGCGTGCACCATCGGTGCCCTTGATGCGCTCGATCTTCAGGAGCGTCGCGCCGATGCCGGTGAAAGGCATAGGTTCAAACGTTGCGATACTCAAATCAGACACCTGTTGATGCTCGACGTCCACCTCGCCGCCGAACTTCATCGCGTAGTAACCCGCCTTCGTAAGCACCGTCCACTCAGGATGGTCCTTCACCGTCACGCGTATCCGGTGAAAGTCGCCATTGAAATCGTGGTTCGATGGCCGGTAACTCATCGTGTAATACGACCTACCATAATTCACAGAGGCTTGTATCTCGCCACGAACGTCGTTGCTTCTCTTGATCTGCCCGCCTGTCGAAGCAATATATCCGCTAAAACCGAAATCGCTCTCGAAACGATAGTTGTTAATCTGTTGCACAATAGCATTCGGGTTGACTGCAGGCGGCTGTCCACCGCCTCCCGGGACTAAGACATCTAACGTGATCCGCGCCTCCATCAGTAGATCTGCGATCACCCGTTGATATGGCTGTGCACCCACCACCGCCATATGGTCGCCGTGCCTGGGCCGGTCCAGCTGCGCCCCCGATGGGCCGCCATAACCTAGCCAGACAACAATCTTACGGCCCGGCATACTCCGCTGCTGCAGCGCCAGCGCCCAAAGCGCCCCCAGCGAATCCCTGGTCAACGTATAGTCGTGAGACATCTGTGACCCACCCCCCGTCTCCTCCAGGTAGTCGCGAAACGGCGAACCCAGTCCAGGATCGTGTTTGCCCACCCGGTCAAGAAGAATACTGCGATCACGCGTTGGCGCTACCAGAACGCGATACCCGTGGTGGGTCAGACTCAATACCTCCGCAGACTCTTGTAGCGTCTCCGGCTGGTCCTTAAGGTAAGCCAGCAACTCCTGCCTCTCGTAAACACACTGATTGAGCTGCTCCATCACATTCCAGGAAGAGCCGCCGAACGGCTGATACGCATAATTCAACTCATCGAGCACGAAGATCAGCTTCGGCGACTTCTCCGCATTCCCGCTCGCTGCAGCAGCAATATGATCCGCAGCCGACTCGAAGGAATAGATCTCCTGCGGCTTCTTGTTCTCCTCAATCAGAAAATCGTCGCGCCCCAGCGACTGCGTAACAACGTGCCCGGCCTTGTCCAGCACCGTAGCATCCAGCACCACAAGCTGCGAGCTCACATGCAGCACTTCGGGCGGCGCTGGAGCCTGAGCCACCAAAACCCCTGACCCATACGCCAGGCAGAACAAAGCGATGCCTCGCCAAAAATGCATAAGCGATCTTCCTCTGCAGCTTCCCATCTTGGACGTCTTGCCGCCGTTCATTGTCTCATCAGAGAAAGCCGGCACCAACCTTAAACATTTGATCCCACCGAAGCACTCGTCTATGGCTCCCAACTTGGGATCGAATGGCTACACGCGCTCTATGATTCGCGTCGTGCATTGCGAAAAACGCAGCTTGTGGGTCTTCTGCAGAATGTTGTTCTCTGCTACCCCGGCCTCACTGCGGGGGACGATCAGTGATCAGGAATCGCTGCTCAATCCAGCCAGCATCTCCCGCACCGTCACCCCAAGCACTGGATGCATCCACTCCGGCGCAATCTCCACCAACGGCTCCAGCACAAACCGGCGCTCTTCCATTCGCGGATGTGGCAGTACCAGCTCCTCCGCCCATAGCACCCAATCCCCATACAGAAGCAAATCAAGATCGATCACCCGCGGTCCCTTCGCAATCGCACCCTCACGCTCCCGCCCCATCGCTCGCTCCACTCTGAGCAACTCGCGCATCAGCGTTCTTGGTTCCAAATCCGTCTCGAGCAACAGCGCCCCATTCAAAAACCGAGGCTGCTCCACATACCCGACCGGCTCTGTGTCATAAAACGACGAAACCTTCCGCACCTCACCCAGCGCGCCGATCCGTCTCACGGCCTCCCGAAGGCTGGCCTCCCGGTCCCCGAACTCAGACTTCAAATTTGACCCGAGGGCAATCGCCGCCATCGCCCTCATCACCACCCCCACCCGGAAGCGGCAAAATCCACCACACCAATCACCACAGCTTCACCACGAATCCACCACAAAATCACCATCAAAAACCACGCGGTTCACCACAAAATTAGGACACCGTCGCTGGTTGTAGCCGCCCAAGAAGAGGCTCTGGCTCGGCCACCTCATCATACCCATGAGCCAGCTCCCACGCCGACCGGTCTCTCATAAGTCGTTGCACAAGAGCAGTATGCATCGCATGCCCAGCCCTCTCAGCCACCACCCGTCCCTGAATTCTCCGCCCCGCCAGCGCCAGATCCCCAATTAAATCCAGCACCTTATGCCGTACAAACTCGTCATTAAACCGAAGTGGCCCATTTTCAACACGTTGCCGCGACAAAATAATGGCACAATCCGGCGAAGCCCCGCGGATCAGCCCCATGTCCCGCAACATCGCCTCATCTTCTTTAAACCCGAAAGTCCGCGCAGGAGCAATCAAATTGATGTAATCACCCGTCGCCAGGTCCACCGTAAACATCTCATAACCAATGGGTTGAGGGAAGTCGATCGTATATTGGATCCGGTACCCCGACCCCGGATAGACCCCGATAAACTTGGATCCCTCCCGCACCTCAACCTCTTTCAAAATCTTCAGATACTCCCGCTTTCGCCTCTGCTGTTTCAATCCAACTGATTGAAAAGCCTGAACATAGGGCAGCGAGCTCCCGTCCAGGATGGGCACTTCAAGATTGTCCACCTCGACAATCACGTTATCCACACCATATCCAATCAGCGCAGAAAGCAGATGTTCTGTAGTAGAAATCAGCACGCTCTGCCGCATCAAGCTCGTCGCATAGCTTACCTTGGCAACATTGCGCCCCACTGCCGCAATCTCAAAGTTATCTAAGTCTATGCGTCGAAAGACGATACCAGATCCAGCCGGCGCCGGGATCAATCGCATCGAGACGGGAGCACCGCTGTGCAAGCCGACGCCACTGAACTCTATCTCCGAACGTATCGTGTGCTCAAAATGAGCTTCCAAGGCCACGAAGCGATATCTCCAGCAAAACCATCAACAAGACTACATGCGATCGAGAAACACGTACTGTGTCAAATATGCCACACTCTCTCCGGGAACTGACCACTTTTTGCCTCGCCAAAAGTGGAACTAATTCATTTGATCGCTATAACATCCGTGCATGGACACCGTAACGATCCTTAGTCATGTGAAGAAAAAGGAAGCGTGGATTCACGACACACTCCGCGAACTCGTTCAGCAGGAATCCCCAAGTGAAGACCGGCCAGCAGTTAATGCAGCCATGGCCTTACTCGAACGCTTGGCACGCGAACAAGGCGCACGCGTCAAGCGTCATCGACAGCGCGAATTCGGTGATGTGCTCGAACTCCGCTTCGGCCCTCCGCGGTCGTCACGCAAGCCTGTCCTACTCCTTGGACACCTCGACACTGTCTGGCCGATCGGAACGCTCAGTGAAATGCCATGGCGCGAAGCAGATCATCGATACTGGGGCCCCGGTGTGCTCGACATGAAGGCCGGAGTCGTAATCGCCCTCGCCGCACTCAACACATTGCGAGAGCTGAAACTAGCTCGCCCAGTGACCCTGCTCTTGAACAGTGAGGAAGAGGTGGGTAGCCCGATTTCGCGGGCAATTACGGAGCGCCTCGCGCTGGAATCCGCCGCCGTGTTGGTTCTCGAGCCCGCTCAGGGCCTCGCCTACAAGACTGCCCGCAAGGGCGTTGGCCACTATGATGTGCAGGTAACCGGAGTATCAGCACACAGTGGGGTCGACTTCGAGCGTGGCCACTCCGCTATCCTCGAACTCGCAAAACTGATCCAAACCATCTCTGGCTTCACAAATTTGGCGCGCAAATTGACGGTGAATTGTGGTGTGATCGCTGGTGGGACGCGGTCAAATGTTGTCGCGTCAAGCGCCCACTGCGAAGTCGACGTGCGGATCGCGAAGGCAAGCGATGCCGCCTATGTCGAAAAATTATTTCGCAGCCTGAAAGTCTCCGACCCGCAGTGCAAGCTCACAATTACCGGTGGTATCAATCGTCCTCCTATGGAACGCAAAGCCGGAACGATAGCGCTCTTCAAAAAAGCGCGTTCCCTCGCAGCAGCACTTGGCTTTGATCTTGAAGAAGCGGCAACTGGTGGCGGCTCCGACGGCAACTTTACCGCGGCACTCGGTGTACCGACGCTCGACGGAATGGGAGCCGTCGGCGAGGGTGCTCACGCCGCGCACGAGTCAGTCGTCATCGAGCACCTGGTTCCGCGAACGGCCCTGTTGGCAGCAATGATCGCCAGCATCGAATAAATCGACCGTTAGATTTTGTAACCACACCTATTTTTCGTCGACAGCAAGCGCAACCTCAGCTTCCGCCAGCAGTGCAATCGTGCGTGCGATCGGCAGTCCCATCACGTTGAAGTAGCAGCCTTCGATCCGCGGAATCCACCGGGCAGCGTAGCCCTGGATGGCATACGCTCCCGCCTTATCCAGTGGCTCTCCGCTCGCGATGTATCGTGCGATCTCAGCATCGATCATGTGGTTGAAGGTCACCTGTGTGATCTCGACATCTCGGACGACCTTGCCGCGCGTAACAGCGGCAAGCCCGGTAAGCACCGCGTGGGTTCGCCCGCTCAACAACTCGAGCATCCTTCGCGCGTCGACAGTATTGGCTGGCTTACCCAGGATGTGGCCGTCGCAAACAACGCAGGTATCGGCGCCAAGCACGATAAGCGGATCCTCCTGACTATCCGACGAGACGTTGCCATTCCAGACGGCCTGTGCCTTCTCCTCGGCGAGCCGTTGAACATACGCTGCGGCCGCTTCGTTCGGCAGTAGGTCTTCATTGATACCAGCGGCGACAACGCTGAAGGTCAAACCGGCCTGTGAGAGCAATTCGTGGCGGCGGGGCGAGGCTGAAGCTAGTATGAGCATGATTACTTTGAGAGTAGCGGCAGAGCCGGAGTTGAGCAAAATCGTTCGAGCGGGCCTGGGAAATAACCTCCGATAACCAGCCACTTCGGCAGCAGCGTCGTCTACCCGCCGACACCTTCAACCGTCACGCGGGCCTCCATGACATGCTTCGCGCCCGGAGCCAGTGTCACCGCATTGGCCGCGGCGTTCACCGTCTCGACCGCGATGTACTCGTGCCACTCGGTAGGGTCCAAATCCGGTAGCTTCAATGCGCCCGACTCCCATGGATTCCAGATGACGGTCGTGTCGGAGCCGGTCTTAGCCACAGTGATTCGGCGCTTGCCGCCCGCGTCGTGAACAATGCAGGTGCTCGTGGTATTGAGATGCACACGATCAGTCGGCGCCGTAATCGTGATCGCACCGTGCTGCACCTTCGATTGGAAATTGTCGGTCTTATCCAGGTAGGTCACGCCGTCGAGTCCGTCAACCGTGACCTCGTGAATGTCCGCCACAGCATAGTAGGTGTGAAGCGCTTCTTCAAAGACCAGCGGAACGGTTGCGTCGTTGACCACAGTCAGCTGCATCGTCAGCGAGCGGCCTATCGTCAGCTGGAAGGCCAGCCTGAAGTTGTCGAAGCCAAGACCGCGGCTGACCTCTGTCGGTCCGAGCGTGAAGGTCATGTGCAAGTCGTCGCCTGCAAGCGCCGCAAACGCAAGCGTCCACTCCTGGATGCGCGCAAACCCATGCGACGGTCCCGTCTTTCCGTCATGCCGATTGGCAAACCACGGAAAGGCAATGGGAACACCGCCGCGAATCGGCTTTCCAGGCGCGAAGTCGCTCCTGCGACTGAGGAAGATCGCTGGCTGCTGCCCCTTCGGTTGCCACGCAGCCAGATGAGCGCCCTGCAGGTAGACGGTTGCGGTCGCTTGCGGTGCCGTGATGCTGGCATAGATAAGTCCACTCGCGGTCGAATGAAAGCTAAGTACGCCAGGGAGGCCGAAGTGCTCGTTCAGTTGTGCGATATCCATAGTGATCTCTCGTCGCGTTTCTCTGGTAGTGAATGGTCTGTGATCGCTTAAATCTGCGAGTAAGTTGTCGGGCTCAGGATGAGGTTCGAGATATTGCTCACAATGGCTTCGAAGGCATACCGCGGCGACGACGATAGCTTCTTCCACTCCGGCGCATTACGGAAGACGTCCCACTTTGCATTCAGGTCCGCCATGTCCGCGAAGCTGAGCATGTAAGTCAGGTTCGGCATTCGCGGGCCGATCAGCGTATCGCCATAGAAGACCTGTCCAAAGCCCGACGCCTGAAAGATCTCGAACTCGCCGTGATGAAACATCTCGACCTTGCGAACGTGATCCTGACTGGTCGCGCTCTCGTAGGTGCGCAACTGAAAGATCCGCTTGCCATGCTGCGTACTCGACGCAGGCAGAGTCAGCTTCGGCCAACCCTCGAATGCAATCAGCAGCGAGCTTTCGATCCGCTGAAACGCGGGCGCTGTAGCCGGTGTGTTCCAGAAAGGCTCAGCGGCCTTCATAAAGATCGCGTCCTGCGCGAGATGAAGTTCAGCGGTAGCCAGCGCCTCAAGATTCGTACTGGGCACCAACAGATACAACGTCGGCGTCTCCGGGCCGATGTCGAGATGGAACGCACCCACAGGCGCAATCCCAAGCCGGTTCAGTGCAGGGATAAGCGCGTCCGAGACATAGCTCTCCGTCAGCTTGATCTGCGGGCCGGACTGCAGATGATACTTGCGAATCTCATAATACTCGCGCGCTTTACCCGGAGCCGCTGACAACCGCGCCTGGGCCGAACCCTGGCTGGCGAGAGCAAAAGCCGAAGCCGCAACCGACGTGGTCAAAAATTCACGCCTTTCCATTCATCCTCCCGGCGGATTCACAACCCGCCAAACACAAGACACAAACGCACCTTGAAGGATACATGTCGACTCGCTAATTCTGGCGATGTCATTTCGAACCGAAGAAGACTGCGGCTGAGCCTTCATAAGATCGATGAATAGCTTGTTGAACCGTGGCAGATCGACCTCCGTCTGGACATGGACAAGTTGCAGATCGAGCGACGGCTTATTCGCATCGGTCCAAGTAAGAGTGTCTCCGTAAAGTGGGCCTCGATCGAGATTGACGTCAATATAAAGTTTCTTCTCTTTTGTAATGATCGATGGATCGAGCCATGCTGCAGCGACCAACTCGTCCCAGCAGTAGTAAAACTCATTCGAGTACGCTGCGAGATACTTCGCGGCAGGGCTTGAGGACTGAGCAATCTCATCGAGCATCGCCTTGGTGAAAGCAGTCTTGATGGAAATATCAACCGTGGTGAGATCGATGCGCGGCCAGTGCGCGCGAAGCGTGATGTGCGCCGCCTCCGGATCGAACCAGAAGTTGAATTCGTGCCGCGGATTGTTGGCGAACTCGGGATCGCTGGTCTGCGGGCCGAGGCTGCCGCCCATCATGACAATACCCTGCGTAAGCTCGGCGAAATGCGGATCAATAGAGATAGCGAGCGCAATATTAGTAAGAGGACCGCCGGCGTAGATCGTCACCTCGTGCGGATGCGCGTGGACCTGGCGAACCATAAAGTGAGCAGCATCCTCGGCCAACGGTTTCAAGCTCGGGTTGCCCTCAACTAACTTCGGAATAACGTAAGGCCCATGATTTGGCTGGCGGCTGGTCTTCGCTGCAAGATCTCCCCACGCCCCGTACCACGCAAAGGATCCGTAGAGCTGCTGCTGCAACTTCGTCTCCTGCTCCGTGCGGACCAACGGAAAAATTGCTCCCGGCACAACCGGAACGTCGGTGCGATGGATGAGTTCCAGCATGCGCAGCGTGTGCTGCACCTCTTCCGGCTGCCACGCATCACCGCTGACGATCGTGATCCCCAGCACCTGTGCCTGCGGAGATTGCAGCAGCACCATCATCGCCATCTGGTCGGAGCCGCCAGGGCCGCTGCCATCCTGATCGATGATTACCATGCGCCGCGACTGAGCACCTCCAGTCGCAGACAGGAGCGCACAAAAAAGCAGAGCACACAACGAACGTGGTTTTGGAAGCATGTTGAAGACAGAGTAGCAGCCACGACAGCCGGTTCATCGCGCAAACGATACACCCACAGCCATTATGCTTAAAGCACCATGCACCGATCTCCGTTTCGTCTGGCCCTCGCCGTTGCGCTTGTACTCTCTGCCGCCCGCTCCGCCTCCGCTATTGAGGCAAGAGTCTCCGCCCAGGCCTTGGAACGCACCCTCCAGACGCAGCTCTTCAATGGTCCCCAGGGCCGCTACTATCTCCGCGGCGACGCCACATCGGCCTGTTATGTCTACGCCGAATCACCGCGTGTAACCTTCGTACAGAATCGCATCGTCGTCCATGTCCATACCAAATCAAAGCTCGGCACGACACTCCATGGGACCTGCATCGGCGTCTCTCTTGACACCGATGCCGACGTCTCCCTGATTCCCGAAGCCGAGCAGGAGAGCATCGGTTTTCGCGACGCGCGTATCGAACGGCTGAGTTCCTCAAAGGAGTTGAACTTTCTGCTCGTGCCATTTTTGAGTCGCAAGGTTCCCGCGCAGATGAAGGTGAACGCCGCCATCTTAATGCGGCAGCTGCTTAGCCGCTCGACCGAGACAACCGGGTACGCACTGTCGCTCAGCTCGCTCAAACTTCACTCTCTACTCGTTGATGGTAGCTCGCTGGTGATGGATGCCGACGCGACCTTGAATGTCGATTGAACGAGACGCCTGACAGTCACTGCGGATGCGGCAGAGGATGCCTCGTCTGAAGCGTTGCGGGAACCTCGGCTGGCGTTGTCTCCGGCACTGGTTCGGCCTTCGTAACCGCATCGCCCGGTACGATCTCCACGGTCGCATCCTTTGGTGGTTTGAAACGCCCGTCGGTCAGATAAGCGACCACAAGACCCGCAGTCACCTCCGGACTCAGCACCGCCAGCGGAAGGACATACTTCTTCGACTTCACAACCGACTCCAGTACGCCGTCGATAGGATGGCTGCGTTTGATGCTTCCCGGAACCTGCGGAATCATGAAAGTAGAAAACGTCAGCTCCGGATGATGATCCGCGTACTTCGTCAGCGACCGCGCCACCTGCTTCGGAGTCGTGATGCCAAGATCGACGAAGTAGTTTCGGTGCACGCCGTGCGGATAGTAGACGTTGAGCAGCGTGCGCGAAAAATCGGCGCAGTTATGAAATAAAAGATTGAAGTGGCCGACATTCGGACTGTCGTTGAACTTGTTCATGAACTGAGTGTCTTCGTCCGGCGTCGTCTCGATCTGGAAGCCGTAGATCCTGCGGTCGTACGAGGCACCGATCAACTGCGTCCACTCCCCGCCGGGAGCTTCACCAGCCTTCTTGCCCTCAGCAACGTCGGGGGCAAATTTCAGCAGGTGGCTGCGCCTATATCGATCGCGCAGACTCGCCTCAAGCTCTGCGTTCGCTGTTAGGGGCACGTCCTCCACTCGCTCCACCGCGTACAGATAGGGAACAAGCGGAATGGCGAGCCAATCGTAACCGTCAATCTTGTGGTACCGGCTGATGACGGCCCCTGGCTCGCCTGGACGGCATGGTCGCAGCCGCGTAGGCGACTCAGCGCAGACATGGTTCAGATAAATCGCCGCGTGGCCGGTCGGATTGAAGGCACCGAACTCGCCATAAGGCTCTTCCATCAATAGAGCTGCATCCGCCCACGCGCGTACTCCGCCTAGCGCCGACACCAACATCGCAAATATCGCCGAGGCGACGATTATCTTCCTCATCCCGACCCTTCCAAACCTTCAAACCAACACGGGACAGTCTTCCTTCAGATCAGTAAATCTCTCGAACTAAACACTGATCTTCGCGGACATGTTGCGGTCATCTGCACAGTCGTCCTGGGGTCAGGGTCGGAACGCGACAATGAACGCCACTCAGTTAGATGACAACTGATTGGATAGCGGTTGGTTCAATATTGATTTGCAAAGAGTTAGAAAAAAAATGAAAGATTGGAAGCAACCGATTAGAACGGCTAGAAGGAGAGGCGCGCTCCGAACTGGAACTGTCTCGGATCGTACGCAGCCGTTGGTGTTCCGGCAGCGGTGTAGAGAAGATTCACATCCAGCGTGTTGTTCTTATTAATCAAATTAAATATATCCGCCGTGACCTGAAACGCTATCTCGTGTGGGAAGTTAAACGCTCGGGCGATACGCAGGTCGGTGAAGACCGTGTAAGGCTTCACACCGTAGTTGCGGCCCAAATTACCCGCATAGTAGCTGGCGGTTGGACCAGCGCTTGCCGGTGCGTCAATGTAGCACGGCAGATTGAACGCTCCGGTTGGAGAATACTTCGAGAGCACGGGAGCAGTGCCGCAACCCGTTAGGCCGCTGTTCGGTGCAACAGCGTTAGGCCGATCAGTCAACGGATTGAAATCAAAGTTGGTGTCGGTGCCGGTGAGAATATTGAACGGACGACCCGACGACACCTCAAAGATGGGCGCAACAGTGAAGCCCGAGAAGACGGTGGGCACGAAGCCTGAGCCTCCGATGTGTCCCGAGTTGTAAACCCCCGAAAGTACAAAGCGACTACGCTGATCAAAGGTAGACACGCTGCGCTCGGCGTTCGGCGCGTAATTGCTCTGCGGTGCGTCCGAGTTCGACACAACGTCTGTCGAGTCGTCGATCGCATGCGACCACGTATAGCTCACCAGGAACTCGTAGTTCGAGGAGAAGCGCTTCTTCAGGTTCACGCTCAGTCCGTTGTAGCTGGAGGTCCCCGAGGTAAGGTTCGGTGACATATCGCCGAACGGCACAGGCACTCCCTTCCCAAGTCCATCCGCAAACGCGATCTGACTGGCCAGAGCGACGCACTGACCCGCCCCGACAGCCGGGTTGGCAAGAAAAGGCGCCAGCGAAACATTGAGTCCGGAGGGCCGAAAGAAATTCAGCAGCGGCGGCGCAACATAAGGCCCCGTTGGCCCAACCCCACAGGGATTGACTCCGCTCGCGGTCGCAACCGTCAGCGGGTTTGATGTGGGACTCGCAGTGCCTGGCGCCGCGGTCCCGGCCTTCACCGCATTGACTGCGTTGTGCCAGTTCGCGATCAGAGGTTGCGGGTTAACCGCGTTCACATTGATAGGCCGGTTCAGATGACGACCGCCGGTTGAGTTGTACGCAATATTCAACGAGATCTGGTGGCCGAGTTCCTGCTCGATCCCAACCGAAATCTGCTGTACGTACGGAGTCTTGAAGAGCAGATCCGCAGGAAGGCCCGACGGAAGGATCGGAAGAGGGAAGCCGGCCGCAAGAAAGTTTTGATTCACAAACAAAGAGTTTGAGTTGTTGGGATCGAACCGCTGCTGATTCGCAATGTAATTGACTCCGGCTGCGCTCGCGCCAAGACAGTTGCTCTTTCCAAGCGACCCTTGAAACGTATTCGTCGCATTGAGATTCAAAGGACTACCCGGTCCATTGGGGTTTGCAGCCGAGCAAGGCGCACCACCGGCGAGGATCACCAAAGGAACCGTCGTCGAGTTGAACGCGATCGACTGCGCCTCGAGATTGCCCGGCGCTCGATCGTAGAAGATTCCGTAGTTCGCGCGCAGAACCGTCTTTGCGTTGCCATAGACATCGTACGCGATCCCGAAGCGTGGAGCAATGTTGGTTGGCTGCAGCCGAATTCCTGCTTGAATCCCATAGGCATTCTCTGCGTTGGTGGTAGCCGCATTGAGCGCGGGCCTCGTCGGGTAAGCTTCAATGTCGTAGCGCGCGCCAATGTTCACTGTGAGTTTATTTGTGGCCCTCCAGCTGTCCTGAAAAAAGGCGCCCAGCACCTTCAGGTCGTATTTAAAGCTTGTGTTGCCAATCCCCTGTGCGAACGACTGAGGAATGCCCAGACCGTAAGCCTGAATCGGTGAGAATCCCGGCAGACCAACCAGCGCAGAAGAAACATCGGTACTGTTCAGCGAACCGAAGCTATAGTCGCCGCCACCGTAGAGCTGCCCTTGCAGAATATTGATAGGGATGTAGCGAAGGTCGATCCCCGTCTTGAACGTGTGCGGACCGTGGGTATAGGTGAAGTTGTCTTGCAGTTGGTTCTGGTCTTGAATTCGGTTGACGACCGAGAACGGTGTCTTACCGAAGTAGGCGAATCCGGGAATGTTCACGGCAGTATTTGCACCCCCCGGAGAACTGCTGTTCGCAAAGAGCACGGGATGTCGTGCGTATTGAAACCGTAGCTCATTGACCTTGTTGCTCCCGATCACCATCGTATGTTGCGCAGAAATGGCCCAGTCGTGAAGGCTCTGCGTAGCCGTGCGGGAGAAGGAATTTTCGCCGAGGTTCTGATTCGCAGCACTCTCCTGAATGCCGCTGATAAAGCTCGGGCTCGCGCTTCCATGCAGCGCGAGTTGCTGATTGTTCGTCAGCTTTTGATCGATGCGCAGCGAGTAGACCTCAGTCCGCTCAGAGATAGGAAAGTTGCCGATCAGGCTGTTAAGCGGTACGTACGACGCCGGCAACACCTGTCCCGACGTAACGAAGTTCTTCACCCCGATGGTCGGTTGCAAAAACGTCGGGTTCAGACCGGTAGTCGCAATCGACGACCCCGAGCCCACGAGCGCAACGTACTGCTGAATGCCCGGTGTATTCGCAGGAACCAGCGGGTTCTGCAAAAACGCCTGCTGCTGCAGAGTTCCCTGCACCTTCAGCGTGCCCGCGGGAGCACCGTAGAACCGGCTGACATCAATACTCGTAAGGCCAAAGTTGTTCGCGCCAATATCGGAGAAGCCAGTCTCCTGCCGTCGCGTGAGTTCGGCCGAAAAAAAGTAAAACGTTTTGTCCGGAACGATCGCGCCACCGATAGTGAATCCCGCCTGCACACGTGTATACGCCGGCTGATAGACAGTCGAAAACGGGTTCGTCGCTTGTATATAACGATTGCGCAAAAAACCGTACGCGCTTCCATGCGTCGTGTTGGTCCCCGACTTGGTAACAATGTTCACCACGCCACCCGACGCGCGCCCGTACTCAGCGTCAAACCCGTTCGTGATGATCTGAAACTCCTGCACCGCATCCTGCGAAACCGTAGTCCGAGTTCCACCGGAGATATAGTCGCCCGCATCGGCGCCGTCGATGTTGATCGAGTTTGAGCGCGCACGAACGCCGCCAAAGTTCAACCCCGAGGTCGGTATCGCCCCGATCGAAGGCGCGGCATCACGAGCAATCTGCGAGTTGGTCAAGGTGAAACCGATGTAGTTCCGGCCGTTCGTGGGCAGGTTTGTAATGCGCAGCTGATCAACCGTAGTGGACTGCGAGCTCCGCTGCGTCTCGATAATCTCAGCGCCCGCGCTGACATTTACGGTCTCGGTTCCACTGACCGCGAGTGGTAGCCGCAGCGTCGCCCGCTCCCCAACCGTCAGAACGATATTGCTTTCGTTGAGCGTGGCGAAGCCCGGCGCCGTCACCGTAACCACGTACGTACCCGGCGGCAGAAGAAGAAGCTGGTAGTTCCCCTCGCCATCGCTCGTCGTCGAGCGCGAGAATCCCCTGGCAGCGTTCGCGATCGTGATGGCCGCGTTGGGAACTACCGCCCCGCTGGGGTCGTGCACAGTGCCGTGAAGCTCAGCGCTGGAGATGTTCTGGGCCCGCAGACTAGCGGAGGGCACAAACGTCAGAAAGTAAATGGCGGCAACAGCGAGTACCGAGCAATGCCGCAACATACGAGTCAACATGGAGATGCTCCCTTTGCAATCCACGCGGGGAGGCGTTCGATTCGCGACGTCCCGGCTGGCAACTTTGACGACGCGATGTTCTACATGAATGACCATTCAGCGCGCAAGTAGCGATCGACTCTGGCGAGTATACTTAGCCAATTCCTGAGTAGAGGGGTCCGTCGATGCGGCCTGTTTTGTGGGGTTTACTTGGATTCGTCGCCTGCCTGCCACTCGCCTTCGTGCTGATGATCATTGCAGCAGCAAGGTATCCGGCAATGGATGCCTTCACCTTGAATCTGCCTGCGAGTGTCCGCACAGCCGTGGCCGAACTCGCTCTGCGAAACGCCGGCTATGGAAAGGACTCGGCAAAAGGAACCGATCGCGCAATCAAACTCGACCCCGAGAGCGCCGATGCATGGAGCCGCCGCTGCCATGGCTACTTCGACAACACAAAGTACGATCAGGCGGCGTGCCGCCGCGCAATCGCACTCGACCCTTCAACCTGGAACTACAACGGCCTCGGCACCGCGCAGGAGCAGGCGAAGGACTACTGCGCGGCCGAGGACGCCTACACCAGCGCGATCAGGACCTCATCGAATGACGCGACCTCTCTGCGCAACATGGCGCGCGCGGCCTTGCGGTGTGGTCATGTGGGCGCCAGTGTCGCTGGATTCGAAGTCGCCGAGAGCCTCGATGCAAAGTCCGCTGAAGATCCAGAGGAGGACGACGACATAAAGATCGACCTCCTCTCCGACCGTGAATATCTGGCGGTCGCCTATGACAAAACAAACCAGTCTGCCAAAGCGACGGCAGTCTGCAACAAGGCTCACCCTGACTGGAAAGCCTGCAACTGCGAGCTCACAGACGCGGCCGTGAAATGCTCAAACGCTCCGGCAATATCCGCGCCGAGGAAATAGTTGCCCATGCCCGCTCACATCAAGGCCGTCGAACTCAACACCGGCCGCCTCATCCTGCGGCCACTTCAGCTAGCCGACGCGGAACAGACGCAACAACTCTTCCCTGACTGGGAAGTAGTCAAACTCCTCAACGCAGTCGTTCCCTGGCCATATCCCGCCGACGGTGCGTTCACCTACTACCGCGATGTTGCGCTCCCCGCAATCGACCGTGGAGACGAATGGCATTGGACGCTTCGATTGAAACACTCTCCAGAGCATCACATCGGCGTAATCTCTCTGCACAAGGACAGGGCCGATAATCGTGGCTTCTGGCTCGGACTGCCGTGGCACGGCCAAGGCCTGATGACCGAGGCCGTCATCGCAGTCAACGACTTCTGGTTCGATGTCCTCGGCTTTGAATCCCTGCGCGCTCCGAAGGCAATCGAAAACCTCGCCTCCAGACGCATCTCAGAAAAAACCGGCATGCGCATGGTCGGCACCGAAGAACGAAACTTCGTCTCTGGCAGACTACCCTGCGAGATATGGGAGATCACTGCGGAAGAATGGCGCGAGGCGAGAGCGCACCTTCGCGCCGATCAGCAGCGCTAAATCTCAGCAACAAGCCAGCAGGTCAGTTGCGCGTGACGCCAATCCCGACCCCCTCCGGCGTCCGCAAACCCCATGCCATCCGCGGTGTATTGTGCGCCAGCCCTACCCGGCCATCGGCGTCCAGCAGAATAATCCCCCCATGCCCCCCAAGCCGGTCGAAGAGATAATCAATCGCCTCGTGCGCAGCCTCATCCGGACTCGCACCCGCCGCCACACGATCCACCGCCCACTTACCCAGTACCAGTTTCATGATCGGTTCGCCCCATCCCGTCAGTGAAACGGCAGCAGTCAAATTATCCGCGTAGCAGCCGCATCCGATCAGCGAAGAATCGCCCACACGTCCCGGAGCCTTGTTCAACGTCCCGCCCGTGCTCGTTCCCGCAGCGATATTGCCACGAAGATCAAGCGCAACCGCACCAACCGTATCGTGCGAATCGAGACTCCCCGAAAAAGTCTCGTCCGGCAGTCCCGCTTGTTCAGCCTCCTGTGCCTTGTACAGCCGCTCCTGCTCCCGCGGAATCACTAGCTCCATGTTGTCGCACAGTGCCATGCCGTGCTGGCGGGCAAACCTCTCGGCACCTGTTCCGACGAAATACACATGCGGCGACTTGTCCAGCACCAGCCGCGCAGCGCGAATCGGGTTTCGCAGCCGCTCCACGCAAGCCACACCGCCCGTGCGAAGATTCTCGCCGTTCATCAGCAACGCGTCCATCTGCACCCGGCCATCCTGAGTCAGAAACGAGCCGCGACCCGCGTCGAAGGTCTCGTCGTCCTCCATCACGGCGACAGCGGCCTCCACCGCATCCACCGCACTCGCGCCTCGTTCGAGCATCGTATATCCGGCAGCCAGTGCATTGGCGATGCCATTTTCGTGGGCGGTAACAGCGTCATCGGGCATGGCCCAGGCACCGCCGTGAATTAACAGAACTGGTTGCGCATTCATTGCATCTCAAGTTTACGGGAGTCTATCCCCCAATGCCTTCCAGCGTCATCGCCGCAATGCACTACAACGACGAAACCCGAATCCTCACCATCGTCTATCGCGGCAAGCGAGGCGTCTATCGCTACTTCGATGTTCCAGCGGAGGAGTTCGCAGCCTTTCGCTCCGCCCCCTCCAAAGGTGTCTATCTCAACGAAATCTTCAAGACAAAGCAATACCGATACGAGCGAATCAAAAATCCCTGAACGGCGCTCCATCGCATTCAGGGCATTCGCGTCGCGGCGAGGAGATCATCGACCTCGCAAAAACAAATGTGATCCAGCGAATTTTATCCTGATCCGCGCCGGATCGACAGCCATCACTTAGCCTGAGCCAGAAGCTTCCGCCGTTCCGTCTCAAGATACGTATACCGGATTCGGTGGATCACCGTCAGCGTCGCAAACAGCGCCAACACCCAAAGCGCCGGAGCCATCACACCCCATCGGTTACAGAGCGCGCCCAGAATGACGCACACAATGCGCTCCGGCCGCTCCATGAACCCAACCTTGCAGGTCCCGATCAGCGCCTCGGCGCGTGCCCGGGTATAGCTCACCATCACACACGCCGTCATAACAAACGCCACCAGCCCAACGTAAAAAAGCCGTTGGCCTCGAGCATAGTAGATCAGCAAGCCAAAGAAGATCGCTACGTCCGAGTAACGGTCCATCACCGAATCGAAGAACGCCCCAAACACTGAAACCTGGTTCGTCTTCCTGGCAACCCGGCCGTCCACCATATCGAAGACGCCGGCTCCGATAATGATCAGCCCCGCATACAGAAACATCCGGTTGGCATTGTTCGCGCGCGCAAACCCAAAAAAACACGCAGCAATGATGTTGATCACCAGCCCGATGAACGTCAGCATGTTCGGAGAGATTCGGGTCAGCGCGAGCCCGTTCACGATCTTTTGAAGCAGCCAGCCGCTGCCTTTGCCGAATGCGCTTGTCCAGGTCAAAAAACTCGTCCTCCGGGGAAAAATGCCCCCGTCCTTACCGATTCCTTCATAACACGTCTGCAGCACGTGAGCTAATCTTCGGGAGCGTCGTGAATCGTCAGCAGCTTCAGAATTTCAAGCTCCCGCTTGCCGTTCGGCGTGATCACCGTCGCCATCTCGCCCACTTGTTTACCCAGCAGCGCGCGGCCAATCGGCGAGGTCGTCGAAATCAACCCCTTGGACACATCCGACTCCTCGCTCGTCACTAGTTGATACTTGATCTCTTCGTCCTTGCTCGAATCGAACACCGTCACCCGCGAACCGAAGCCCACCTTGTCGCTGGGGATATTCACCAGGTTCACCATGGCAAGCTCGCCCATCCGCTTCTTCAGCTGGCCCAGGCGGGCGTTTACAAAGACCTGGCGCTGCTTGGCCATGTGATATTCGGCGTTTTCGCTGAGGTCGCCCAGCGCGACCGCCTTCTTGATCTCGGCGGGCAATTCAGTCGTAAGCTCGTGTTCCAGCAACTTGATCTCTTCTGCGAGCCTTTTTTTAACTTCTTCTGGCATTTGGGGCCTTCCGGGCAGTGCTTGTCGTGCGCGCGCACATGCTCGCGCGGCAACGCGTTAAGGTCAAAAAACGATTATACGATGGGAGGACGCGAAAATCGCCGTCCCGGGTTGCCGCGGCAGCCAGACCAGACCCTACGAACGGCCTCGCTCGTTGGCCTTCGCCTCCAGAAACGATTGTAGAATCAACACCGCCGCCACCTGGTCGATGATCCCCTTGCGTCCAATCGCCGCGTGCCCGGCATCATCCAGATGACGGTGCGCCTGCGTCGTCGTGAGCCGCTCGTCCCACAGGTGGACCGTAATCCCGAACTCCGCCCGCAGCTCCTCGGCAAACGCCTGCGCCTTCGCTGCCTGCGGGCTCTGGTCGCCTGACATATAAAGCGGATTCCCCACCACCGCCTCCGTCACCCCATGCTTGCGAAGCACCCGCGCCACAGACTTCAGGTCCGCCCTCCGCCCAGCCCGATGAAGCGTAAACAGCGGCTGGGCCGTATACCCCAGGGGGTCCGAGATCGCCAGCCCAATGCGCCGGTCGCCCACATCAAAGCCAAGAATCCGCGGAACAAGCGCACCCTCCTGCGGCTTCAACTCGTCTTCAGATCCATCGGATTTGGGCGAATCTGTCATCACGGTCTTGAGTGTAACGGTCGCACCGTAAAATAGTCGGGACGAAGTGCATCTACGACCATCCAACCCGAAATTCGCGATCCACAGGCCCCAGCCGGAGGCGCACCTTTGAAGTTTTTCCTGACCCTCTTGCTGCTTTTCCTCCTCGCTGCCGGTGCAGCCTGGTACATCGTCTACACCCCCTTCGGCCCCTCCGCGGAAACCTTCGTCGAAATCCCTCCAGGCACAGGAGCGACCGGCGTTGCGACTCTTCTGCGAAAAAACGGCATCATCCGCAGCCGCTATGCCTTCGCTCTCCTCCGCCTCACTCGCAACGGCACCTTCAAAGCCGGCGAGTACCGCTTCGACCACCCCGTCCCCCCAGCCGAAGTCTACGACCGCCTCGTCCGGGGCGATGTCTACACTCAGTCCCTCACCATCCCCGAGGGCTACAACATCTTCGACATCGCCGTCGCAGTCGAGACCGCAGGCTTCGCCAAGCACGACGACTTCCTCGCCGCCGAACGCAAACACACCGAACTCATCGCCGATCTGCTACCCCCGAACACCCACCCCGAATCCCTCGAAGGCTACCTCTTTCCCGACACCTACCGCTTCTCCCGCCACGCCACACCTCTTCAGATCCTCACCGCGATGGTTCACCGCTTCCGCCAGGAGAGCACGCAACTCGGTATCGGCAAGGCCGACATGGCCCAAACCGTCATCTTGGCCTCCCTCATTGAAAAAGAGGTAGGTCAGGACACCGAGCGGCCCCTCGTAGCCGGGGTCTTCGTCAACCGCCTCGCTAAATCCATGCCCCTGGCCACCGACCCAACCGTCATTTACGCCGCCCTGCTCAACAACCGCTGGCGCGGCACCATCTACGCCTCGGACCTGCAATCGCCCTCGCCCTACAACACCTACAAACACGCCGGCCCGCCTCCCGGGCCAATCTCCAACCCCGGCTTGGCAGCCCTGCGCGCCGCGATGCACCCCGCCAAGACCGACTACCTTTACTTTGTCAGCGATGCCGCCGGCCACACCCGTTTCTCGGTCGATCTCAAGGAGCACGCCCAGCAGGTCCAGGCCTATCGCCAAGCCGAAAAGCACTAAAGAACCCTCCATCACCGTTTACTAGCGGCAAACCTGTCCCATTTTTTGCGGCAAACTCCGCGAAACGTTCAGGAACCGAGGGACATCAAACACGTATAGGACTCAAAACAGGGGTTTACTTCGGGATGCCCCCTCCGGCACTCCGTGTCAGGACAGATATACTTGAAGTTTGTGCCAATGAGGATGAGACAAGCGTTCGCGGTGGGGTTGGTTGCGCTGGCTCCGGCCCTGACCGGATGCCTGACCCACATTCGTACCGTCGCCAAAACGCGCCCCGCCGAAGTGGTCATCGGCGCGTCACTTGATCAACTCCTGAAGCAGGTCGACACCCGGTTCAACGAAGTCCAGAGCCTCAACGCCGCCGTCGAGATTGTCGCCTCCGAGGGGGGCGCCCGGCAGGGTCAGATTAAGGAGTTTACCCCTTTCAGCGGCTACATCTTCCTGCGCAAACCGGAGGATCTGCGAGTCCTCCTTCGTCTCCCGGTTCTGGGTTCCCAGGCGCTTGACATGGTGAGCGACGGCAAGACCTGGAAGCTGTGGAGCCCGCCCAAGAAGCTCGCGATGACCGGCACCGGCGAGGTAACCGACGCTTCGCAGCACGGCCTCGAAAGCCTCCGCCCAAAGGTAATCTTTGACTCGCTTCTGGTCCGCGGCCTCGGCCCCGATCAAGTCGTCGATCTGACCCAGGACTCGCGTGTCCTCCCAGACCCAAAAGACAAGAAGCAGCTGATCGAAGAGCCCGACTACGAACTCACCATCCTGGAGCCACCCCAAGGCAACATCGCCCACACCCTCCGCGTCATCCACATCGGCCGCTCCACCCTCTTGCCCTACCAGCAGGACATCTACGACGCGAACGGTCACGTCGTTACCCAGGCCTTTTACAGTAACTACCAGTACTTCGGCGACATCCCCTTCCCGATGAAGATCCAGATCAAGCGCCCACAGGATCAATACGGCCTGTCCATCACCATCACCAAGCTGACCGTAAATCAAAAGCTGGACGACGATCAATTCGAGGTGAAGTTCCCCGAAGGCGTCCCCGTCAAGGTCATGAAGTAGCGACGGGTCTCAGTAACCCAGCTCTCGAGCAGCCAACTCCGTTCCCTCAACCCTCGCCCGAATCTTCTGAAACGCAGTGTCACGGGCAGTAGAAGTGTCATCGGCGAACGGTGCGAAGCCACAGTCATCGGTAGTTCCAAGTTGTTTCACCGACAGAAACGACGCCGCTTCAAGAACGCGATCGCGAACCTGTGCCGCCGTCTCAACTACCGGGTTGATCGGGTCGATTACGCCTATAAAAACAAGATGCTCAGGGCTTGCCAGCCTGCTGACAAGCTGCAGGACGCGCTTCCGGTCCGGTTCGCTGGCCATCTGGAGATAGAATCGCCCAACGTTCAACTTGAAAAGGTCCGGCAGCAAACCCGCGTAATCGACATCTGCGCTGTGCGTCGAATCGTAGTCGCCGCCCGGGCAGACGTGCACGCCAATCTTGCGGCGCTCGTCCGGACCAAAGCGCGCCAGCACCTGGTTATTCAATCCGACGAAGCTACGAAGAAGGTCTCCTGAAGGATCGAGTTTGAGGGAAAGTCGTCCCTCAGTAAAGTCGATCTGGACACTCGCCGCGCCTTCATCGAAGGCCCCGCGAATGTCCGCCTCGGCTTCATTAATCAAATCCGCGACGAAAGCCTCCCGCGAGTAGCCCGGAATCTCCGTCGCCGGATACAACAGACTCAGAGCGGAGGCCGAAATGACCGCCTGCTTCACCGGGCGCTGCGTGTAAGCACGCGCAGCCTTCGTGTAGCTACCCGCATGGATACCATAACGAAACGGTCCAGCGGTCAATCGAGGCAACTGGCGCTGATGACCATCTGCAAATGGAATCACCACCCCATCGGGCGCAAGATTTTGAAGTCCGCTAAGTGGATAAGTAGCGAAACTGGGCTTGCTCTGTTCCCCATCCGTCAGGACCGGAGAACCAGTCTCTTCCAAGTGCTCGATGGTGTCGCGAAGCGCCTCCGCGTAAGCGTCCTCCAACGCCTCACGGGCGATCTTTCCAGCCTGAAAAGATGCCATCACTTGAAGCAGTTGAGGAGGGCGGGGAACGCTGCCAATCGGTTCAGTTGGGATCGCCATCCCGGCAGTCTACCGAGTTCACGACAGCAGACGCCTCCAACTTAAGGATGAGTCCTTCAATTTATTTGCTGCTTGGACCCCGCCACAGCCACGCCGAGCCTACGATACAAATCCCCGTATGTAGGGAGTATTCGGTGGCCGCGGCGCCGTTTCAAACATCGGTCCATGTGTCGACCGATACTTCATGTTCATGAACGGCGTCTCGATGCGCCGTCCGACGGCAGAGTAACGGCCGTCCTCCCAGTTTGAATCCATGTAGTGGTTCGTAATCCCTGTTGACAGCAGCAACCGCTCCGCATTGAACGGTTCTTTTCCGGTCAGCATCAGTTCGATGATCCAGTGCGCGAAGGCGTTTGTAGCGTGGTACTGCCCGATGGGGCCCGGGAAGTCAAGCATGGAGATGATTGTCGGATCTTTCTGCCCTTCGATCTCGCCGGCGTAGGTCCAACCCACACCCTCGCCAGCAATTACAGCCCCATTGGTCCCATCGTTATATTCCACGATGCAGACGCATGGTCGCCTGCCCTCCTGAAAGTATCCCGGCTTGAGGTCAAATTTTTTCCGCACTGCTTCAAGCAGGTTGCCGGCCCAGGGATTTTGTTCGACCCACTTCCATGTCTCAGGGCCACGAATTGACTGCACCGACTTGACGCCTGTCTCACCGCCCTTGCGGCGATCGACAAAAGACTGGAGCACGTCGATGCAGTGGAAGATGGCTCCCTCATCCGGGGAGCTTGCAACCACAATCGAATTCTTAATCGGCGTATCGGCGGCGAGATCCATCTCGGGCTTGCGGAAGTAAATCGGTATCGAAGAACCACCGCTAAGGGGAAAGTTCAGCTCACGGGATTTGTCGAACATCCACTTGGCGTCGTCCCAGTTGTAGGAGAGGTGCTTGTCGTTGAACACTGGCACCGAGCGTTTGCTCTGCTCGAAAACCTGCATCACCTGCTGGTAGATCCACCAGCGCGGCAACAGCCAGTGCCCCTTGAGATCGGTTGGATAATTCCCATGTTCGCAGACGATGACAACACCATCCACAGCAAGTTCCTTGCCGCCAAGCGTGACGGCTTCACCCACTGTTTTATAGATGGGAATGTCTTTCGCTTTGCATATCTTCTGACCCAGTAAGCTCGTATCGAACTGATGGATGTAAACCGACACCACGTCCACCCGCGAAGGAGTGTGGGCGCCCTTCCACCAATAACCGTCGATCAGCTTGTTTACGATCCAGTCCGCGTGGGAAGTCGGAAGACCCCAATAGCTGATAAGGCAGGCGATACGAGGTCGTCTTTGCGCAGTCTGCGCCACAGCTTCGGGTGCGATACCGGTCAAAGCCGCCAAACCAGCCATGCCGGTTATTCCCAGCATTTCACGTCGAGTGAAGAGAGAGTTCGACTCAATAGTTTCGGCGGTTGGGGATGAACCCACCGCCCTGGCTGCAATTTCTATTTGTCTCTTTTTCATAATGGTTATTTGATTCTGCCGGCTGCAGGTTTATGTCCTTACAACATATACCTCTGGTCCCTGATCGTAGTCCTATCACTCCTCCGCCGCCTGACGAGTCCCCTTCCAGGCAAGTCGACGCCACAGCGGATTGCGAATCGGGAATCTCCTGATTCTTCGAAAACTGGGTTTCGGAAACTACGACTCGCTACAGTGAACTTGTCGAAACCCGACTTTGCAGGCAGTTCAGTCTACGGTCTCAGTTGACATCCTCAGGAGGATAATACGGCTAATGACTTTGCGATTAGTCTCTGCGATCTTCTTTGTCTTGGCGGCCAGCAATGCCGGAGCCGCGACCGCGCCGCGATGTGGCGTGAATATGCACGTGCCTGCCCGGCGAGTGTTTGCGAAAGTGGACGATAGCGAAGCTTGGCGGGAGTATCGAAGCATTGAGAACGTTCCTGCACTCAATCCGAACGGCGGGATTTCCGCACAGTTATGGACGGGGACCGGCGGTACTTCGTTCGTTCGCACAGTCGAACCCGACGAAGACTTTTGGATATATACCGAATATTGTTTCACCAAGGGCGGACAACTGAGCCGTGTCGGATTCGAACTTCGTACCGGTTGGGGTTGGGCTTACCGCCTTGAGTCCCCAGTTGAGAACGGTGCGATTCATGACGCGTCTTCTGGATTCTTCAGCACTCAAACTGAAAAGTCCATTGCGAAGCCGGAGCCGGCTGACGATGTCTCTCAGGCCCTCAATCCGACGTTGTATCCGCGGGCAAGCCAGCTTCCGTTCTCAAAATTGCTCGATACGTTCCCGAAATCCAGCTTAGCGCCAAGTCCGAAATGACCCGCTCTTTCGCGGTCCACCGGTAGTGCCCTGAAAACGGGGTTTTGGGAAACTACGACCCTATAGAGCGCGAACTTGCTGAAAATGCGACTTTACGGGAGATTCGTATTCAGGCGTGCTTGTAGAAAGTCAGACTGGCAGGCCCTCGGCCCCACGAAGGCTCCTGTAGAACCGCATAGCGTAAGGATTGTCTCGTGGAACGTCGCGTTCCAGTCGATGCCAGAGTTCACCAACGCCAATCGTCCGCAATAGCTTTGCGTATTCGCGCATTTCGTGTGGAATGACCCCCAATGCCAACATGGTCGAGATGCGCTCTCTCAATCGAGACTTCTGGATTTCCGTCAAGCGGGTTCGGCGTAATGCTCGGGCCGTGTTCGATTTCAGTGTCGCGCCAAAGGGGAAGAGCGCATCTTCTTCGACGAAATCAACTCCCAACGCAATACATGCGACGTCGCCCTCTTCAATACCCAGAATGACCTCGTCCATGATCGGGTAAATCCAGAGAACATCGCCTTCTCTCAACTCTTTGGGATCAAGTGAACGAGAGCTATGGACGTGAAAAGCAGCACAATATTCGCAATAGCGCGTCTGAACCGCCTCCACGGACCAATTACCCTTTCCGTTGTAGTTCCTAACATTCCCGAGGAAATCTGATCGGTTCATGGAAGCAGTTTAGCGAAGTTGGCACTAACCTGCCCGCAAAACGGAGTTGTGAGAAATAGCCTAATTGCCGAGAACACGACTTTACGGGCAGTTGGCGAAATGGCGATTCGATGAACAACGGCCACATCAAAAATCGGCCAGCAACTCGCAATACCTATTCTGCCCGACTGGGGCGGAGGGCAGACCAGATCGGATGCGCAGCGGAGAGGGCGACGCCAGCTAGCAGGACTCCGGCCATCACAAATGGCGGTCGAGCGGAGCGTTCAAGGGAGTTCGCGTACAAAAGTGCGGCCGCACCCATCACCAGCACAAGCGGCGCAATCCCGGCGCCGGCAAGCGCAGCATTTCGCGGCCACTGGGTAATCCAGGCGTTCGCCACCGCGCCGATGAGAGAGAAGACCAGCGCGAAGATCGGCATGCGGACCAGACCCTCCGAGGCTGCCTCAAGCGAATTTCTCAGCAGGAACGCACCGGGATCGGCCATGCCACTTGCGGAAAATGCTTCTCTGAGCGGCAGCTCAGCACGCGTCTCGAAGACGACATCTAAGACCAGCGCGACGGAAATCAGGATCACAGTCGCCACGACTGCGCACCACTGACCAGCGACCACCGCCAGCGCAAGTGACCGTGTGCGTTGCCAGGCAGCCGAACCCACCGCGCCAAGCAGCGCGAACATCAAGAACACCGGGCTAATCACAAGCGCAAAATTTCGGGCTGGGACAAACAATTCGAATAGATGGTTCGCGACGTGTACCGCGCCCAGCAGTGGGCCCGTAACCGCGCCAATGCGGATTGCGGTGCGCACGTCAGCGCGGCTCTGGTACGACACCCATATCGCCGCAAGGCCGTACACAAGTAGCAGCGTCACGTTCGTCCATAGAAGACTATTTCCAGGGCCTTGAATGCTTGCCGGATAGCGCGCGACACGGACCCCGATCAAAGCGAGCACGATCACCACGCCAAGTGCCGTCGCTCCTCCGAGCAGGTGGCACGTGCGCATCGTGTGTCGAGCCACATCCGCCATCTGTCCCCGCTCCCCCGGTCTGTCCTCGTCGGCCTGGATGATCTGTGACGCTTCGATCTTGCTAGCGTAAGCCATTGTGTTCCCGCGAAACGGGATTTTCGGAAAGTTCAACTGTCCGCAAATGCAACAATCAATTGATTCAAATCACTCCTGCGATTATTTTTTTTGCCGGTTTCTGCCAAAAATCGCGTGTCAAGCCCCAGATCCAACTAACCATATACAAATCAACGAGATCCGCTTCGCGTATTAGTTCCACTCAAACCGCTATACTGGATATAGAGATCGAAACTAGCGAATTCCCGGACACTCCACGAGGCT
Organism: Acidobacteriaceae bacterium KBS 89; assembly: GCA_000381605.1. Classification (GTDB taxonomy): domain Bacteria; phylum Acidobacteriota; class Terriglobia; order Terriglobales; family Acidobacteriaceae; genus Edaphobacter. The sequence continues at coordinate 261,990 of KB906758.1, read as the reverse complement.
AACTCGTTTGGATGCACTATTTTGGACGCAACCCATTTGTTATGAATATTTTACAAGGATCGATACCCCGTAAGGTACTGAATATAAATGGCTTAAACGCGGGCAATAGGGGTGGGGTTACCCCCGGGGAACTAGAGGCCAGCCCGCTCAGAATGCGCCGCAATCGCCCGGTTGATCTCCAGAGCAAGCGCAAGAGCAGCGCGGCCATCCTCACCCGAAACCAGGGGACTACTCCGGGTTCGGACGGCATTGAGAAACGAAGCAATCTCCAGCCGCAGCGGCTCGCCAAGCTCCACCTGCACCTTCTTGAGCGAGAGCCCCGCGGATGGGTGCTGACCGGCCTGCTGTGCAATCTGCGCGAGCGCAGCCAGCTTGGCCGGATCCATGCCCGCCGCCGCAGTCACATCGATCATCAGCAGATCCTGCCGCGCGAAGTCGAGCGAAAGGTACTGGTGAGGTTGAAAAAAACGCAGCTTGCGAACCCGCTCGGTACTGACGCGGCTCGCAGTGAAGTTCGCAACACAGCCGTTCTCGAACTCGAGCCGCACATTTGCAATATCGACCTTGTTGGAGAGCACCGGAAGGCCAACCGCACGCACCTCGCGAACCGGAGACGCCACCAGACTGAGCACAATGTCCAGATCGTGAATCATCAGATCGAGAACCACGTCCACATCGAGCGAGCGCGGCGTAAAGACGCTCAGCCGGTGCGACTCAAAGAACATCGGCCGATGCAGTTGCTGGCGGGCCGCCGTGACCGCAGGATTGAAGCGCTCAAGATGCCCCGCCTGCACGATGCGTCCATGCTTGCGAGCCAGGTCCAGGATGCGGTCGGCATCAGCAAGGCGCGCTGCAAGAGGCTTCTCGATCAGAAGATCGACGCCCGCAGACAACAGCGGTTCGGCCGCCGAAGCGTGATGCACCGTCGGCACGCAAATCGACGCTCCATCAAGCGGCCCATCCGCCAGACACGCCTCGATAGTCTCGAAGCCGGCAACGCCAAACTTCTGAGCAGCTTCAGCAGCAACAGCAGGGTTCGAGTCGACCACTCCGACAAGCTTGACCGCTTCGCCGGCCTGCTCAAGCTCACGATAGACGCGAAGGTGGTTGCGCCCGAAGGCCCCTGCTCCGACAACGGCAACCCGCAGTGGCTGCGAGGCCGGCACTACTTCTCTTCGACCGGGGCCTCAACCACCTGGCGGCAGCGGGCATAGAGTTCGAGCAGGTGGCTAACCTGATCCTCCGTCTTGGAACTAGCGGAGACGCCAAAACCGGTGGAACCGGGACCTTTGCTCCCAACATTGGCCTGCGACGCAACAAATTTCAGTAGATCTAGCGCGATGTCTTCGGTGCGGCGCGCTGCATTGATGGATTCCATGAAGTGGTTCCTCTCGTTTCTCTTAGCCTGATGTTAATGGTCGCCATGCCGTGCGCGCAAATGTGCCACAACCGGAGGCACCTAAGCACCGACGCAAATATTCTTGTCTTGACGCCGATAACGGTAAGTATTAGCTTACCGTAAGTGAAAACTTACCATCAGCAGCAACTCGATGCCTTCGGCGACGTGACGCGACGAGCCCTCCTCGAGCGCCTGCGCAGCGGACCGTTGCCAGTTGGCGAACTCGCCGAAGGCCTGCCTGTCACGCGGCCCGCCGTATCGCAGCATCTGCGAGTGCTGAAGCACGCGCAGCTTGTCCGCGACGAAGCAAGAGGAACAAGACGGTATTACCGATTGGACCCGCGCGGGTTTGCCTCGCTCCGGTCCTATCTCGACAGGTTCTGGGACGAAGCTCTGGAAGCCTTCAAAGCCAAGGTAGAGGAGAAATAACACGATGCCACAGAAGCAACTGATCAATGACGATGCCCTTCTGGAACCCCCCGACATCAAGGAGATCGAACCGGTCCGCAAGGGCATTCGCGTCAAGGCGAGCGCCGCACGAGCCTTTCGCGTCTTTACCGAAGAGATGGACAGCTGGTGGCCGCGCACGCATCACATCGGCAACTCACCCATGAAGCGCGTTGTGGTCGAACGCCATCCATCAGGAGCCATCTACACAGACCAGGAAGATGGAACCGTATGCCCCTGGGGAACCGTGCTCGTGTGGGAACCACCCCACCGCTTCGTCATGGCCTGGCAAGTAACTCCCAGCTGGCAGTACGAACCAGATCTGGCGAAGTGCAGCGAGGTAGAGCTACGGTTCACTCCAGCCGACGACGGAACCACTCTGGTGGAGCTGGAGCATCGTGAACTGCAACGTCACGGAGGAAACTACGCTGGCATGCGCGAACAGGTGAACGCCGAAGGTGGCTGGAGCGGTCTGTTGACCATGTACGCAGCGAAAGCGACGGAGGCGACAGCATGAAGCCCGTCGTATGGTTTCGCGTGACAGCCGTTCTCTTCCTCCTGTTCGCCGTAGGACACACCTTCGGCTTCCTGACCTTCCGTCCACCATCCGAGGAGGGCCGTAACGTGTGGACGGCGATGAACAATGTGCACATCTCCGTGGGATCCTCCACCTATAGTTATGGCAACTTCTATCTCGGCTTCGGACTCACCATCACAGTAATTCAGCTGTTTGAAGCGTGGCTGTCATGGGTGCTGGGCTCAATGGCTCGACGCGGGATAGCCGAAGCTCGCACGATCGCACTGGGCTTGATTGCGGTTCAGATCTTCGGCCTTGGCCTCTCGCTGCGGTATTTCTCCGTGGAGCCGGCGTTGCTCTCAGGGCTGACAGTCGTCACCTTGGCAATCGCCGTAATGTCGATGCGTCGAGCAGGCGCGGTTTCCGGCTAAGGAACCAGACGAGATGCCGTACGCACACCGCAGACGATCTCATAAGAAATGGTGTGGGCGAGACGGGCATGATCGTCCGCTGTGACGCCGTCGCCGAGAATAACGACCTCATCGCCAACTGTGACAGCGGGAATCTCGGTGACATCGACAACGGTCAAGTTCATCGACACGCGTCCGACGATAGACGCGCGCTGTCCACGTACCATCGTCCATCCGCCGGGCAGCAGGTTAGAACCGGAGAGCTCGCGCCGCAATCCATCCGCATATCCAACGGGAAGCAGCGCGAGGCGCATCGGCTTTTCCGCTATGTAAGTAGCGTTGTACCCGACAGTGTCTCCGGGTTGCACCTCGCGTAGGCTGATCACTCGAGTCTTCCACGACATGATCGGCCCAAGCTCTGAACGCACCGTCGATGCAACGTCGTTCCCGTCAGAGCCAGACTGTTCGATCGGCAGACAATAGCCGTACAACGCGATGCCGGGCCGCACCATCGATCGCGCCCCGACGGTCGACGCCAGCGAACGCAGCCAAGCGGGATTCTGCTCAGCGCCCTGGTTGTCGACGGTGGAAGAACTCCCAACATGCACCCAGGATGGACGAAGACCAACCGCAGTCACCGCCCCAATCGCCTCCTGAAACCGCCTCATCTGGATCACCGTCTGAGGCGAGCCCGCGACCTCTGCTGACGCGAAGTGCGTCATTACGCCGTCCAGACGAAGGTGAGCTTGCCGCTTCAACCAGTGCAGCAATGTGTGCAGCTCTTCTCCGGGCGCGACGCCCTGCCGCGCCATTCCAGTGTCAATTTCCAGATGGATTGGCAACGGAGCCGTGTCTCCAGCGCGCTGCCGAACGGCCGCGGCAAGGCTCTCCATCTGCTGCTGCTCCCAGACAACTGGCGTCAGTTCGTTCCGAACGACTAGCTCAACATCGTCGCCCAACGACCCGCACATGGCCAGAACCTGCGGTTGACTGTCGCGCTCGATGCCGGCCGCCGCCAGAGCTTCGCGGAGGCACGCACCCTCAGCTCCGTCGGCAACTCCAAGCCACTCCGCCCCCGCTTGCGCAAGCACCGGTGCGCACACTGCCGCGCCGTGCCCGTAGGCATTTGCCTTTACCACCGCTAGCACCGAGGTATCTCCGCCCGCTGCCTGAGCCAGCAACCTGTAGTTGCCCAATAATCGCCGCTCTGAAATCTCCACCCAGCTGTTCACGACTTTTATCCTATCGCTGCGATCAGATCTCGCAGATAGCCGGCGAAGTACCCTTGGTTCCCCATGGCACCCTAAATGTGATACAAAGCCACGTCTGAAGAAAGCACTTCGTTGCGACTCCCTTCCGGGACCGCGACGTTTCCAAGGGGCAAGTCCGTCGCCATGAAAATGAATACTCGTTCAGTCTCACAGCTTTGCGGCACTCTGCTCGCCGCTTCAGTCGGCCTTTCGCTCGCTGGTTGCTCCAGCGGCAGCTCCAATCCGCTAGCGCCAATCCAGGCTGCGCAGGCGAAGAACGCCGGCAATTTCTCGAACACGATCTTTCTGGGCGATTCACTAACGGCCGGGTTCCAGAGCGGGGCGCTGCTCGACACCCTGCAGGTACATGGCTGGGCTCCACTGGTGGCGAAGCAGGCAAGCTTCAGTATCATTCAACCGCTGATCGCTTATCCCGGCGCGCCGAATGTGTTGCAACTCATCTCCCTTGGGCCCCCGCCGGTGATTACGAACGTCGCGGGAACGACGACGGGTCGCGACAACTTCGCAACGCAGGTGACCGACCTGGCCGTGCCGGGAGCGACAGTGAACGACGTACTGAACACCGTGCCACTGGTGAATCCAGCCGCCGGACAGCAGCAGTTGAACCAGCTTGTCCTCGGCTTTCCCGGACTCGGGTTCGGACAGGCGTACAGCCAGTCGACGTTCGCGATTAACGCACAGCCCACGACGATCTTCCTCTGGATTGGCAATAACGATGCGCTCATCGCCGATTCAACCGGGACCCCGAGCAGCATGACCTCCGTTTCCAACTTCACGACGCAGTACCAGGCCCTAATGACGCAGCTGACGACGTTTACCTCTGCCCATCTTGTGATCGCGAACATTCCGGACGTGACGCAGGTGCCATATCTACAGGCCGCCGCACTCATCCTGGGCCAATACTCCCAGGCAACTGGATTATCCACGTCGGTGCTGAGCGGGCTGCTCGGCATCGTGCCGGGGGACTACGTAAACCCAACGGGACTTGGGCAGATTCCGTTGATCCTGAGCGGGAAGCAAAAGGGGCCAATCACCGATGCAGGCGTGCTCACCGCCGCGGAGGTCGTGACGGTACAGGCGCAAGTCACGGCCTTCAATCAGGTAATTGCGACGCAGGCACAGGCTGCGAACGCAACTCCGGTAGACATCAACGCACTCTTCAAGCAGGTCAGCACGTCGGGACTGACAATCAATGGCTACACCGGCACGACGGCGTTTCTTGGAGGCTTCTTCGCGCTCGACGGCATCCACCCGACAAACACGGGATACGCCGTGATCGCGAATAAGTACATCGACACGATGAATGTGGCATTCAAGAGTTCAATTCCGGATGTCGCGCTTGGCCCGATTGCGGCAGCGGACCCATTCTGGCCACCTAACCTCGTGCCACACGGTGTGGCCCCCCGCGCTCTGATAATGCCGGCCAGTGCTGGAAAGAGTTTGGACGACCTGATGCAGGGAAAGAAATAGATCAGGGAGATTTGTGCAAAGCCTCCGAGGGATATTGCCGGGCGACCTGCCGAAGGTAATCCTCGAGTCGTTGTCCCTTCTTCTGGACGTACTCGCGACCCAGCACTCGAACGTTCTGCATGCGGTCGATGCGAAACGTCCTGAAGTCCTTCCGCAGCTCACACCACGCCGCCAGCGTCCACACGCCACTCCAGAAGTAGAGCGCCAGCGGCCTCACTTCGCGTTCACTGTTTTGGCCATCTTCGCGTGTGTAGCCAAAAGCGAGCACGCGCCGGTCGGTGCAGGCCTCGTGCAGAACATCCAGCCGCTCGCGCAATACTTGCGGCATCCGAGAACCCGGAGCGTACATCAGAATCGCATCCAGCCGATCGCGGAGTTCCGTTGGCAGAACTGCTTCGATGCGCTGAAGAGCCTGATCAGCGGCGGCCGTGCTCGCTGCGCCGCCCCACGCGCGCACCAGACGAGCACCCAGGACGAGCGCCGTCAACTCGTCGCGCGTAAACATCAGAGGAGGCAGGTCAAGGTCGCGCCGCAAGGTGTACCCGACACCTGGCTCGCCTTCGATCGGCATGCCCGAGATCTGCAGATCGCGGACGTCCCTGTAGATCGTCCGCTCCGAGACCTCGAGCTTCTGGGCAAGCATACGCGCCGTCTGCAGCCGGCTGCCCCGCAGAACTCGTACGATTCGAAATAGCCGGTCGGCCCGCCGCATGCACCTATCCTAGATCGGTTTCCACCAAACATCAGATCGCCGTGTGTAGCCCAACATGGTTGCCCTCAGAATCCTTCAGGCAGGCAAATGCGCCAAAGCCACCCGGAACTGGGGTACGCTTCATCAGGATCGTGCCGCCTGCACCGGGAACGCGTGCGATTGTGCCGTCCAACTCGCCGTCGCAGTTGAGGTACACCATCGTTCCGCTGCTGCTCGGTTGCTGTAACGGCCGCTTCACCAGCGCCCCGGCGACGCCGCCAGCCTCCGCTGGAAAGACGCACATCAAGTCACCGGAATCACCGAAGTCGTCCTTCTGCATCCTGCATCCCAGGATCGTCTCGTAAAAACGCTGCGCCCGGTCCAGATCGGCGCAAGGAATCTCAAACCATGCTGCTGCTGACTTCAGTTGCTTATCCATAACTACCTCCTGTGTTGTCGTGAACACAGAGGCAGCATACTGACAGGCTACTGACACCGTTGTGTCAGGAGGCTTTGCTAATTTTGGGTTCCTCAAAAGGAGGGCTAGTATCCGGCAGATTCGCCGTGCTGCAAATTTTCAAAGCGCGTGTAGTCTGCAAGATATGCTAGATGAATCACGCCCGTAGGCCCGTTTCTCTGCTTGGCAATGATGATCTCGGCCTTACCCTTCAGGTCTTCATTCTCGCGGTCGTAATACTCCTCGCGATGGATGAAGCAGACCACGTCGGCGTCCTGCTCAATTGAACCCGATTCACGCAGATCGCTGAGCATCGGCTTTTTGTCTCCGCCACGCTGTTCACTGGCACGCGAGAGCTGTGACAACGCGACCACAGGCACCTTCATCTCTTTGGCCAGAGCCTTTAGACCGCGTGAGATCGCGGAGACCTCCTGCGTGCGATTCTCAAACCCCTTTGCATTAGAGTTGGAGCCGGTCATCAGCTGCAGATAGTCGATCACGATAAGGTCTAGCTGCCCTTGCTGCTGCTTCAACCGCCGCGCCTTCGCCCGCATCTCGGCTAATGTAATTCCCGGCGTGTCGTCGATAAAGATCTTCGACTCCATTAGCTTCTCGAGGCCGTTGATCAGCTTAGCCCGATCATCTTTCATTAACATGCCTGTCTGAATTGCTTTGGAGTTCACCAGTGCCTGCGAGGCCAGCATTCTGCGCAACAGGCTCGCTTTGCCCATTTCGAGCGAGAAGACAGCAACCACCTTGCCGCCGCGGACCGCAGCGTTCTCCGCAATATTGATCGCCCAGGCCGTCTTGCCCATCGACGGACGCGCAGCGATGATGATCAGTTCCGACTCCTGCAGTCCGCTGGTCATACGGTCGAATTCGACATAGTGCGTCGCGAGGCCAGTAACCTCGCGGCCCTGCTCGTACAGGGCATCGATCGAGCCAAAGGAGTCTTTCACGATTGCTGCGATGTCGGAGAATCCACCCGTGACAGCGTGCTCCGAGATCTCCGTCAACCGGCCCGTCACTTGATTCAGCACATCCAGCGCCTCGCGGCTTTGATCGGATGCCTCAATCATGCCCATATCGCAGACCGTCAAGAGCTGTCGCATCAGACTCTTGTCGCGAACGATGCGTACGTAGCTCTCAATGCTGAGTTTACGGGGCAGCCCTTCACTCAGAGACGCCAGATACGGTAGGCCACCGACTGAGTCCAGCTCTTTCTTCTTACTCAGATAGTCGGTAACCGTGACGATATCGACGCCGTGCCCAACTTCGACCAGATGCAGCATGGCGGCGTAAATCTTGCGATGGGAATCGAGAGCGAAGTCGTCGGTCTTCAGCAACATGGTCGCATCGATGATCGCGACTGGCTCCACCAGCATCGCCCCGAGAATGGTCATCTCGGCATGCACTGAAGTGGGTCGTTCCTGGTCTCCGACGATCTGGGGATATGTGGCCATGAAGTCTTACGGTAGCGAAAGTTGCCCTGCGGATTGCACGATATTTCTGTGGATTACCGGCCAAAGCCCGTCCTGAGCCTCCGCCGGGAACGACGCACACCCGCACAACCCTCAACCGTTATAGGCTAAAGCAAGCCGAACGTGAGTGGCGATCCAGGTCACGCAGGAGTAAAGATGGGTGTCGAAAAAATTCTAAGCATTCCACCGGCAGCGCAGCGAGACAAGGCATCCTTCGAGGTCCTTCGCGTCTGGATCGCCGAGCAGGGCCAGCACGTCAGCATCCGCAGCGGTGCCTGGGAAGACCCGTTCGCCTGGGGAATCGTCCTCGCGGACCTGGCGCGTCATATTGCGCACGCCCATGAACTCCAGAACGAAGGCGTCGACACCGACGCATTTCTCCAGCGGTTGCTCGAAGGCTTCCAGGCAGAGATCGACAATCCGACCGACGAACCCGAGGGCGAAGTCACCCAGTAGTGGCACACCGCAAGCCGTTTACTTGTGCTTGTAATCCTGAAACAGCTCCGGAAACTGCTGCTGGAGCGCAGCCACCTTCGGCACATCGCAAACCTGGATATACGGATTGTTCGGATTCTTCTCCGCATAGTCCTGGTGGTACTCTTCGCCGTCATAGAACGCCTTCAGCGGCACCACCTCAGTCACGATCTTCTTCGGAAACGCATGCGCTGCGTCGAGTTGCGCAATATACGCCGCTGCGATCTTCTGCTGCTCAGGCGTGGTGTAGAAGATCACCGACCGGTATGACGTGCCCATGTCCGGGCCCTGCCGGTTCAACTGCGTGGGATCGTGCACCACGGAGAAGAACACACGCAACAACGTGCCGTAGCTGATCCGCGACGGATCGAAGACCACCTTCACCGACTCCGCGTGGCCGGTCGTCTCCGACGAAACCTGATCGTAAGTAGCTGTGTCGGCCGAACCGCCGGAGTAGCCCGCCGTAGTCGCCGTCACACCCTTGATCCGCTGAAACGTCGTCTGCACACCCCAGAAGCAACCGCCAGCGAAGACCGCCGTCTCGTATTTGGCGGAAGGATGCTGCTCGTCTACCGTTGGAGCCGGAAGTGGCTCTTTTCTATTGACCTCTGCGCCCATCACTGTCCCCATAATTGCTCTCCTTCCACCTGCAATCAATAACACCAAGACAACAACCACACCCAGCCCAATTAGTCCCGCCCTCAATCCAGACGTCATCGCTTCTCTCCATTCAACACCCTCATTCGACGTTATAAGCCTGCCAGGAGTTACAACATTAAAGCGTGAAGCCCGGCGCGTGCCTTATAGCGTCTGTTTTCATCACTTAATGCGAACAACGCAGAAAAGGAACTCGCTCTGCTTCAACAACGACGCAACGGTCGTCGCCTCACGCGTCAAGAGCCTTCTGACCCCGCTAAGCCACGCGCGTTCGTCCCTGGATCTCGATGTAAACGTGAATCAAGCTGACTGCAGCCGGCGTGACTCCCGCAATGCGACTGGCCTGCCCGAGCGTCTGCGGACGCACACGCGTCAGCTTCTCCTTCATCTCGCTCGACAGACCGCTGACCGCGGAATAGTCGAACCACCCGGGAATCGCCCGCTTCTCCGCCTTCCGCATCTTGTCAATCGAACGCCGCTGCTGGTCAAGGTACCCGGAGTATTTGATCTCCGTCTCCACCGTCTTCATCTCATTGCGCACCCACGCCGGCAATCGAGCAACAGAACCGGCTGCCCCATATCTCGATTTTGCGATGGGGGCGTCGTGCGAAGGACGACCGTTTTCCTTCCAGTCTGGCGAGATGCCATCCATGGCCCCAACCCACCCTGAAAATACATCCCCATTCTCAGCCAGGCGGTCGCGAAGCAGCGGCGCAATCTCTTCCACCGAAACCTCAGGCCGCTTCAGAAACTGCGCAAACGTCTGCCCGCTCACTGCGGCCGAATCGCCGTCAAGACGCGCCTGCAAATCCTCAGGCAACTCTTCCGCGCGAACACGAGCATTACCAAGCAACCTCTCAAATGCTGCCGCTCGCGCCTGCTTCGCCTCATACTCTGCCCAGGCATCATCGTCGATCAACCCCAGCCGCCTGCCATGCGGAGTAAGCCGGCTATCCGCGTTGTCAATCCGGAGGTGCAGCCGAAACTCCGCCCGAGAGGTAAACATGCGGTACGGTTCATTCGTGCCCTTGCTGATCAGGTCGTCGATCAGAATGCCCGTGTAGGCTTCCGTGCGATCGAGTGTAAACGCCTCCTCACGTCGCACCGCCAGCGCCGCATTGATCCCAGCCATCAGGCCCTGACAAGCCGCCTCTTCATACCCGCTGGTGCCGTTGATCTGCCCCGCAAGATACAGCCCTGCAAACGACTTCACCCGCAGCGTACGATCCAGCTCCGTCGGATCGATGGCGTCATACTCAATCGCATAGCCGGGCCGCAGCATCTCCGCGTTCTCCAATCCCGGTATCGAGTGCACCATCGCCGCCTGAATCTCCATCGGCAGGCTCGTGCTCATGCCGTTGATGTAGACCTCATGCGTGTTGAGGCCCTCGGGCTCAAGAAAAAACTGGTGACGCGTCTTCTCTGGAAACCGGACAATCTTGTCCTCGATCGACGGGCAGTAGCGCGGGCCGATCGCCTCAATCTGGCCGCTATACATCGGCGAACGATGGACGTTCTCGCGAATCAGCCGCAGCGTCTCCGGCGTCGTATGCGCGATGTGGCACATGATCTGCCGCAGCGGAATCTCTTTCGTCCGAAAGCTGAACGGCGTCGGATCGCTATCCCCTGGCTGCTCCTCAAACTTGCTCCAGTCAATTGTTCTTCCATCCAGCCGAGGCGGCGTCCCCGTCTTCAACCGGCACTCGCGCAGACCCAGCCGCTTCAAACTCTCGCCTAGCAAAACACTTGCCGGCTCGCCACTCCGCCCTGCTGTGTACTGTTGCTCTCCGCAATGGATCAGCCCATTCAGAAATGTCCCCGTCGTCACAATCGTCGCCGCAGCATTGATCGTGCGCCCATCTCGCAGCTTCAAGCCACGAACAGTTCGCTCTGAACCGGACTGGTCGACGATAAGATCGACAACCTCAGCCTGCTTGATAAAAAGATTCTTCTGCGCCTCCAGCACCTCACGCATCCTCACGCGATACAGCGCCTTATCACACTGCGCACGCGGCGACCATACCGCCGGCCCCCGCGAAGTATTCAGCAGACGAAACTGGATCCCCGTCGCATCCGCCACCTCACCCATCACACCGCCAAGCGCATCCACTTCACGCACGAGATGCCCTTTAGCGATGCCGCCAATCGCCGGATTGCAGCTCATCTGCGCAATCAGGTCGAGGTTCAACGTAAAGATTGCCGTGCGCAACCCCATCCGCGCAGACGCCATCGCCGCCTCGCAACCAGCGTGACCCGCACCGACCACCACCACATCGAACTGTTCCGTAAAGCTCACATCTCCATTTTAGGCTTATCGCCACACTTTCATCATGGATCGCGCCTTTACAACCTGCGCCGTTACAAACAACAATCAGGCATGCGTCTACGTTACCTCGCTGCCGCCGTTGTGCTTCTATGTGCTCCCATGTACCTACGCGCCCAGCAACTTCCCGCAGCCATCACAACCGACCCCGCCTCGGACAAGGCCTTTCCCGCCTCCATGGCGACGTTTCAGATTCCCAGCCACGGCTCCATGCTCAACGCCCTCGCCTACGTCGCCGAGGGAGCGGGCCCACACCCGGTCGTCATCCTTCTTCACGGCTTTCCCGGCAACGAAAAGAATCTAGACCTCGCGCAGGCCATACGTCGCGACGGTTGGGACGTCGTCTACTTCGACTACCGCGGATCCTGGGGGTCGCCCGGTAACTTCTCCTTCACCCACTCCATTGAAGACACACAGGCCGCAATCGCCTATCTGCGCGACGCTACCAACGCAAAGAAGCTGCACTCCGACCCCGCGTACATCGTCCTGGTCGGCCACAGCATGGGAGGCTTCTTGGCCCGCTACGTCGGTGCCCAGGATCCCGCAATCAAGGCCGTCGGCTTGATCTCCGCCGCCGACATGGGCGTAGACAAAATGCAATCCCTCAAGCCTGGACAGGAAAAGACGGCAGTCACCGCTCTCGCGGCGAGCTTTGCCTCAAGCGGGATGGCCCCCCTCGCCGGCTGCACATCGGAGAGTCTCGCCAGAGAGGTCATCGCGAACGCCGCCACCTGGAACGTCCCCGCGCTCGCCTCGAAGCTGGCCACCCGTCCCATGCTCGTCATCACCTCCGACGACGGCCTCGCTCCATCCAACGACGCCTTCGTCGCCGCCCTTCACAAAGCCGGCGCGACCGAGATCACCACAGTCCATATGACGACCGATCACTCCTACTCCGACCAACGCATCGCCTTGGAAAAGGCTGTATTGGAAGCGCTCGAATACCTCCAGCACAAGTAGCAAACACTTTCGGCCCGCAGTAAAACGATACTGCTCCTCGCCTCGTAGCATCTAACCAGCACAAGGAGATCGAGCCGCTTGAATCCAGCAACTTTCGTTTCGGACCAGGCGTCTTTGGACCACACGGCCCGTCTGGCGCTCGCAATCTTTCACTTCAAGCACGAATGGTTTTTCGCAATCTTCGTCTTCTGCGGCATGCTCGTGCTCGCGAACCTGGTGCATTACATTCTGTTTCGCATTCTGCGCCGCAAGGAATCGATCAGCCATCCGCTCGGCTGGGGGGTGCAGCGATACCTGGGGAAACCCGCTCGCGCCATCTTCTTTCTGACCTGCCTGCTCATCGTCCTGCCCCTCATCCCCGGAATGCCGGGAAACATAGACGCCATGCTGCGGCAGGCACTCATCATGTTGACGGTCGCCGCCCTCGGCTGGTTCGTCATTGGATTCATCTACGTTCTACAAACAATCATGCTGCGGCGCTACGACCTAACCGCAGAAAATAACTTCCGGGCACGCCGGATACACACTCAGTTTCAGCTCTTTCGCCGAATGCTTATCACCTTTGTCGTCATCATCGACATTGGTGCCCTGTTGTGGACTTTCAACGACCCGCGCATCTGGCACTACGGCTCTGGCCTGCTCGCCTCCGCCGGAATCGCCTCGCTGATTCTCGCCACCGCCGCAAAATCCACCGCTTCCAACCTCTTCGCCGGCCTGCAGATTGCCTTCACCGAGCCCATTCGCATCGATGATGTCGTCGTCGTTCAGGGCGAGTGGGGCCGCATCGAAGAGATCAACTCAGCCTACGTCATCGTCAAAATATGGGATCTCCGCCGCCTCGTCGTTCCCCTGAACTACTTCATCGAAAACACCTTCCAGAACTGGACGCGTCACTCATCCGACATCGTGGGCACCGCCTTTCTCTATGTCGACTACTCCATTCCAGTAGACGATCTGCGAAAACAGCTCGAGGCGATCGTCCATCCCTCGCCGTTGTGGGACAAGCAGGTCTGTGGCCTTCACGTTACCAACCTAACCGAGCGCTCCATGGAGCTACGCTGCCTCATGAGTTCGCGCAACTCCAGCGAGAACTTCGACCTGCGATGCCTGGTTCGAGAAAAAATGACAGCGTGGATCCAGCAGAACTACCCTGACGCATTCCCCACGACGCGGTTCGCCACTCATTCCGACCTCACTCCAGGCCAGAATGGAGACCACGGTTTCATCCCGGATCCCGCGCGACAGCCCGATCAGCAACAATTGCGATAACCTTCTGACTACCGAGGTGACAGCATGCTTACCCACAGCCCGCTTATAGCCTTCATCCCCACCAAAGACGCAACCCGCGCCCGCCGCTTCTACGAAAAGCTCCTCGGCCTGCGCTTCATCAGTGACGACTCCTTCGCCATCGTCATGGACGCCAACGGGACCATGGTCCGCATCGCGCGCGTAGAAGACTTCACTCCCTTCCCCTTCACCATCCTCGGCTGGCAAGTCGGCGACATTCACAGGACCGTCGCGGAGATGGCAGGCAGGGGCGTGGCGTTCACCCGCTACGATTTCCTCGAACAAAGCGCGGACGGCGTCTGGGACGCTCCGGGAGGCGCCAAGGTCGCGTGGTTCACCGATCCGGATGGCAATACGCTCTCACTCTCACAGCACTAAGTGTTTAGAACTCCACCCTGACCCCCAGCTGCACCTGCCGCTCCGGCGACTGCCCCGTCGATGCCGCGGTGAACGTCCCGAACGGCCGCACGTTTAATCCCTCCGACGCGACCCTTGCGGCGTCTTGAAAGATGAGCGGAGTAACGCCGTTCGTCTCCGTCCCCACGATATAGGCTCGCTGCATAATTGCGGAGTAGTTCACGCGGTTCGTCAGATTGAAGACCTCCACGCTTCCGCGCATTCGCACCCTCTCTGTCACTCGCAGCGCCCTGCTGACGCGAAGATCGAGACGCCCGGTATCCGGCAACCGTAGAGTATTTCTCCCCACCGTGGGCAAATACGCTGCGCCTCCCGCGCCGTTGATGCTCTCGTGACCACCTGCCAGCCGTGTGCCTCCGAAGATGTCCAGGCTGTACGGCCTGCCGCTCGACTCGGTAAAGAGCGGCGCAATGGTCCATCCGTTTGCGGCCATCCGGAGCCAATGCCGGTCGCTGGTAAGCGTCGGCTCCCACACCGCACTGGCCAGTATTTTGTGAGGATAGTTGAGTGCCGAAAGACCCTTGTCGTACAGCACATTGAATGGATCGAACTGCGCATTCGTCCGTGGCGTAGCGCCGCCCTGCCCGTAGTCGATCGCCTTGGCCCACGTCCAACTCGTTCGGAACTCGAATCCTGCACGAAGGCGCCGCCGCGCCTCCAGCACCATCGCGTTGTAGGTCGCGTCTGCGTTCGAGACGATATCAGTCACCGGCCCGAAGCTCGTATTCACGCGCCGTGTATAGATGGGGACCACGAAGGTCTCACCGTCTCTGACTCCCACAGCACCCGTGCCACCCTGAAGCTGAAACATCTTCGTCGCCGTGGACGGAGCGATGTTGATATCGACGGAGTTCGGAAGCTGCCGATCGATATTCATCAGATACGTCGCACTCGCAATCACTCCCGCACCAACCTCGCGCTCGACGGTAAAGCTGCCTTGCTGCACCGCCGGAAGCCGAAACCCGCGATCAAACACCATCGCCGAAGTCGTCGTCGTAACCGCCGAAGGTGGTGTCGTTAGATAAGCGCACACATAGCCAAATCCCTGGTTCGCTACCTGCGGACAATTTGTAACCGTCGTAGGTGTAATTAACACATGCCTTGCCGTCGAGGCGAGCGCCGTGTCCACCAGCGCGCTTCTCACGGTCGCGCCCGGTAGCCGTCCATAGAAAAGTCCATACCCGATCCGAACAACACCCCGCCCCGGACCGAACGGCTCCCACGAGACACCAACACGTGGCCCAAAGTTGTTTCGGTCTTCAGGGAATACGCTCGTCGCGCCGGTCTTACCGAACGACGCGTCCAGCGCAACGTTTGGCTGCTGTGGCAAGGGAAGGAATTCGTACTCGTATCTCAATCCGGCGTTCACAGTGAGCCCAGGTCTCACGCGCCAGGTGTCCTGAAGAAACCCAGCCCACTCCTGCGTGTTGAACGTGACCGCCTGCTGTCCGAAGCTCTGGGTGAAAGAACGAAAGCAGAAATCGTGGACCCGCGCAACAATCGACGGACACCCACCGTTCGGATTCACATTCACGTTGTACGTGTAATCCGTGATCCAGTCGACAAGGCCGCCCGCATGCCCAGAAGTCGTTGAGCTGTCGTAGTGAAAGGCCCCCTGCGTGTTCGTCAGCGCGTCGATATCGTCATGGACGAGGCTGAGATCGACACCCACCTGCAGTTGATGGCGCCCCCGAGTCCATGTCACCAAATCTACAAGCTGAGTCTTGTTTTCGTCCGGATACGCATTTCGCCCCAAGGACGGCGAACTGCCAAACCGAAAACCATTCGGACCAATCGCAATCTCTGCGGCGAATCCACCAGGCCCCACGGCTGGCTCTTGCGGCAGCGGAGCCACCGCCTGCTCATATTGAAAGTCGCGGCCATACTGTACACGCAGTTCATTGCTCAATCTCGACGTAACAAGCCACATCCATCGTCCCAGCACCGCATCCACCTTGGCATAGTTGCTCCCCAGGCTTGCTCTGCCGACATCCACCACCGGCGCAGAACGCACGCCGGCCGGCGAACTCGACCGCCCTCGGTCATACTGCACGCTGAAGCGTTGTTTCCCGGTCGCCTGCCAATCCACCTTGCCAAAGTTGATCGTCTGATCGTCGCGCCTCGCAATCGTCCCTGTCAGACCTTCCAAATAGTTCAACGCAGCATTCACCTTCGCAGAAGTTACGCCGCGATTGCCCAGCAGCGCTCTCTGCGTCGCAGTCAACGCATAGAAATTCGGATCGGCGGGGCTGGATATCGCAGGGAAATCGCGAACCTGCTGGTCGTAGGCATAAAAGTAGAAGAGCTTGTCGTGCAATATCGCTCCTCCCACGCTACCCCCAAACTGCTGCCGTAAGTCGTGCGGCTTCACCACCGCATTGGCAACCACACCATTGACATAGTTAGTCGCAACCGAGAACGGGTCCGTCGCCGCCAGCGTACTGGTCCGGAACAGGTAGAACCCAGTCCCATGCAGATCGTTCGTTCCGCTCTTTGAAACCGTCGTGATGATACCGCCTGCCGCGTGCCCATACAGCGCGGAGTAGTTCTGCCCACTCACGCGGAACTCACGTACCGCCTCTTGCGAAAACGTGTACGCCATCCCGGAGTGTCGCCCGTAACCTCCGCCTCCCGCCGCGCTGCCGACACTCACGCGGCCTGAAAATCCTACCTCGCGGGCGTCTTCGCCCTCTGCTCCACTCTCAGAACCCGTTCCGCGGGGCACGGAGCCGAAGCTCTGGTCATCGTCTCCGCCGTCGATCCGGCTGCTGTTCTGCGTCGAAGCCACGCCACGAAAGCTAAGCAACCCGTCCCCTTCGGGATCGACATTCACCCCTGGCATCAGCAGCGCAAACGACTGCCATCGTCGCCCGTTCACTGGCAGCCGCTCGACCTCGGCCGGCGTCACGACACTCGCGACAGCACCAGAGGAGAGATCATCAACGCTAACCGCGGCCGGATCTGCCATTACAGTCACGGAGGACACGATCCCACTCACCTGCAGACGCGCCTCCACTGATGTCACTCCTCCCACCTCGACGACCACAGGCTGAATCGTCAGGTGCGCAAACAACGCATACTCCACTACGACGCGGTACTCTCCGGCAGGCAAGTGCGCCACCAGAAACTCTCCCTTTCCCTCTGTCGTCGCACGACTCGTCGCCTCGGTTGCGAGATTGTGCACGTCCACTACCGCGCCTACCAGCGCTGCCCCACCTGCATCAACGACAAAGCCGCTAATGGCTCCGTCCACCGCCGTCTGTCCCCACGCGCACGCCTCTACGGTCGCAGCGGCACAACACCACAACAAGCAGGCCCGGACAATCTTTCTTGCGACCGCGCCAGATCGCGCGCGCGCCAAACACAACGGCATGTACTCTCCGCGGAAATTCGTACTGCTCTGCACCAAGCCACGGGAACAATCTGAAAATGAAATTACCGCGCGGACGACCGCGCTCAGTAACTTCGGTGCTACAAGGAAGATGATAAGAGATTAGCCGCGAACTTGCGATCCCGAAATAACAGAGAGGGTGCCAACAGTAAGTCTCGTGCGCCGAGACTCATCGCATCAAACGAGAGCAAAGGGCGGCAGCCGAAGCCACCGCCCTTGGAAGTTGGCCGGCAGCCGGGCTAGAACTGCGCCCGCACGGCCATCTGAATCTGCCGTGGAGCATACGAGAACCCGCTGGTATTCGTTGCAGTCGTAGCGCCAAAGCTCGGAACGGCAGTTGTGTAGGTCAGTGTGTTGGTCTTGGTGGCCGCCGTAGCACCAATCGTGTAAGCGGTAGTGTTAACCGTGGTCACGTTCTGATGGTTAGCAAGGTTGAAGGCCTCCGCGAGGAACTCCAAATTGACCCGATCAGCCACTTTGAAGCGCTTGGAGAGACGAAGGTCCACCACTGTCGTTTTTGGCTGCTGGAAGCCGTTTCGCTCGAAGCCGGGCATGCGGAACGTTCCATTGGAGCCATTGACGCCGCCACCGATGGCGTTCAAAGCACCGCCCGAAGTCGAGAACCCGGAGGTAAGCGTGCCTGTTGTGCCGATCGAATAGGGGAGTCCGCTCTGGACTTGTAGGCCCGGAGCCATCTCATAGTCGTTCAGCAAGTAGCTCTTCCAACCCGTGAACTTCCACGGCGCTGTAACGACAGCTCCCATCACCAGCCGGTTAGGAATATTCGTGATGGAATTGCCGTACTCCGCCCCGATGTTCTGGGGATCCAGAAGATTGTTCGCCACAGAGGCCGTCTGGTTGTTCTGCCCAAAGTCCAGCGCATGCGACCAGGTGTAGTTTGCGTTGAACTGAAGGTGGTTGGTAAAGCGGTGGTTGATCTGAGCGACGAGACCCTGGTAGCTCGAGTTGACGCCACTGAAGATATCCGTCAACGACCCGAAGGCGCAATTCGGACGTTGGCTTGGGCACGTGCTCGTCGGAAGAGTGTTCTTCCCGTAGAACTTCGACGTGAAAGTCGAGCCGTTCGCCAGCGGGCCCTTGCCGGTCGTATCGATCACGCTGTAAGTAACTGTGGTCGGCGCGTTCAGGTTGAGATCGGTGAAGTTCGGCAACCGGCGCCCCCACGTTCCCAGCCAGGTCACGCTCATCACCGTGTTCCAGCCCAGATCCTGCTCGACGGTCAGATCGGCCTGATTGATGAGCGGAGCCTTGAAATTGGGATCAAAGAACACCGAATTGGGTGCACCTGCCAGGTTTCCGGACGCGATGATCTGCGGGAAGGTCGGCGCGGTCGGCGCGGACGCTGTAGGACTGACGGTGAACTGCCCGTTGGGAGAGCCGGTGTTTACCAGGGCGTTATAGATGGTCCCGTTGAGGATACGGGCAAAGAACATGCCGTAACCGCCACGCACAACCGTTGTGCCAGAGCCAAAGACGTCATAGGCAAACCCGACACGCGGACCGATGTTTGTCTTATTAGACGGCATCACACCGGTCTGGGGAATAGCGCTGACGACCAGTGAGCTGAAAGGCGGCGGCAGCTTCTCATACTCATAGCGAAGTCCCGCGGTAAGGGTCAGGGACTTCGTTATCCGCCAGTTGTCCTCAGCGAAGAAGCCAAAGTCACCCGTCGTGAACTCGACGCCCGGAATACCGAAGCCTTGCACGTAGGAGCTGTAGTTCTTTGCCTTCGACACCGTCGACGCACTCTGCGAGAAGGTCAGGTCCGTAAAGTAAGCGGGCAGCGTCGGGTACGTGTACACACCAAAGCCCGAGAAGAGGTTGTTGATACGGTCGTCGGTATGGATATAGTCTCCGCCGAACTTGATGTTATGGCGACCGTGGACCCAGTTCAGCGTATCGGCAACCTGCCAGCGACGCTCGTCCGGCAGCGCTGCGCGGTTCAGGAAGTTCGGAGTACCGAACGCGAACGCATTGGTAATGGTGACGCTCGGCGGCGCTCCCAGCGGGTTGGTATATCCGCCGCTCGTGGGTCCCATCAAGTTTGTCTTTTCGTAGGGAGAAGGCGTCTGGCCATACTCAAACTCGAAGTCGCGTCCATATTGATAACGGACCTCGTTGCTGATGTTGTTGGTGATCGCCGTATCCAGCTTGGCGATCCCAAATGTAACGTCGACATAGTCGTTGCCAAAACTGTTTGCCCCGAGGAACACGACGGCGGCAGACTGAATTCCTGCAGGGGACGCCCAGCGCAGCCGATTCACCTCGAACGAAGCATGGTTCTTGGAGTTGATCTGCCAATCGATCTTCGGAAAGAAGATCGTCTGAGAACCCGTGCGTGGAACCGTACCCAGCATGGTGTTCAATCCAGCGATGCCATTGCTGTAGATTGTCGCCGCAGAGGCATAGGTCGCGAGGCCGAGATTCGACTGTAGTGTGCAGGCTGCGGCATCGATGGTGCTCGGGGCGGCTGGGTTTACGGGGCCATTTGCTGGAGACGTTTGACCGCAGACTTTGCCGGCAGGCAGTGTCGCATCAGGCAACGTATAGAAACTGGTTGCACTGGGAGCCGCGACCGCAGGAAAGTTCCGCGAGAACCGGTCGCCTGCGAAAAAGAAGAAGACCTTGTTCCTGAATATCGGACCGCCAATCGCGCCGCCGTACTGCCTCCGCACATCGGAGGGTTTGAAGTGCTGCGAGACAAAGGGGCCGCCCGGCGTCAACTGCACATTCTGAACCGTGGTCGCAACCGAACCCGCCCAATCCGAGTCGCGATCGAAGAAATAAAGTTCGCCGTGGAACTGATTTCCACCACTCTTAGTAATGGAGTTGACGACTCCACCGGCCGAGCGTCCGTATTCCGACGAATAATTCGACGTGTTTACTTGGAACTCCTGAATCGAAGACTTCGCTGTCGAGTAACCCGCGCGCGTACGGCCGCGCTCCTCGGAGAAATACGCCTGATTGTCATCGGCACCATCGACCGTAACGTTGTTCATCAGTGTGCTCTGCCCGCGGAAACTCAACAGGCCAAATCCGTTGGCGTCGGCTACGACACCCGGCGTCAACAGCGCATAGGCCGACCAGCGGTAGTTGTTCACCGGCAGGTCCTGAAGCGTACGCTGGCTGATCACATTCGCAAAATCCGGAGAGGCCGTATTGATCGCCGGCGCCTCGCTGGTCACTTCCACGGTCTGTGCCGAGCTTCCTACAGGCATCTTCGGCGAAATGTCCGTCAGCAAGCCGACCTGCACGATCACGTCAGTCGACTTGTAGTTTTCGAATCCCGCCGCCGAAATCGACACGCTGTAGCTTGAGGGCTGAAGATGAATCGCGCGGAAGAAGCCTGACTCGTCGGTAACGACCGTCTCTTCCTTGTTCGTTGAGTTGTTGCGGATGACCACGGTCGCTTTGGGAATGGCCAGGCCCGATGAATCCTGCACTGTGCCGCCGATTGCACCATCCACCGCCGACTGTGCATGCCCGTACGATCCAGCGCCCATGCTCAACATCGCGATCAGCATGAAGCGCACAACTGTCTTGAAAATTATCGTTCGCATCTTGGGTCTCCTTAAAATCACTTCGCCGCACACAGGTTCTCTCGTGGCCCGTTATTCGGTCTTTGACTGGTTGCATTTAGACTCGCACACTTTCGTGAATAAGTAGTTACTTTTGAAGCGGGTCAGCGCACGAAAATCGTCGAATCGCCCACAATCGGAACGTTGCCCCTGCGCAACCTTTGGTTGACCACTTTCCTCCATCGAACCAAGGATCAAAAGAATCAGCAACCTAACTCCTCCCCGGCAAACTTGTACACTGGAATCTGCATGTTTATTGATGAAGCACGAATCCGTATTAAGGCCGGCGACGGCGGCAACGGCTGCATGGCCTTCCGGCGCGAAAAGTTCGTTCCAAAGGGTGGTCCTTCAGGCGGTGATGGCGGCCACGGCGGCGACGTTCTCATGTCCTCCTCCCTCAGCCACAACACCTTAGTTCACTTCCGCTTCAACCCTGAGCACAAGGCCCAGCGTGGCGGCCACGGCCTCGGCTCCAACTGCTCCGGCCCGGCCGGCGAACACGCCACCCTCAAGGTCCCCGTCGGCACCCTCCTCTACGACGACCAGACCGGCGAGCTGATCCACGACTTCGCCCATCCCAACGAGACCATCGTCATCGCCAAAGGCGGACGAGGCGGACGAGGCAACCAGCACTTCGCCACCAGCACCCACCAGGCGCCCCGCGAGCACGAGCTCGGCCGCGCCGGCGAAGAGCGCGCCTACCGGCTCGAGCTCCGTCTCCTCGCCGATGCCGGCCTCGTAGGCTACCCCAACGTCGGCAAATCCACGCTCATCTCGCGCCTCTCCGCCGCCAAGCCCAAGATCGCCAACTACGCCTTCACCACGCTCGAACCCAACCTTGGCGTCGTCCAGGTCGGCGACTACCCGCACACCGAGTCCTACACGGTCGCCGATCTCCCCGGCCTCATCGAAGGCGCGCACCTCGGCGCAGGCCTCGGCATCCAGTTCCTCAAACACATTGAGCGCACCAGCGTCATCGTCCACCTCGTCGACGTCTCCGACTCTAGCGCCGCGGCTTCGGGAAGTGCACGTCCTGACCCTGTGCACGACTACAAGGTCATCACCGAAGAGCTCAAAAGCTTCGACCCCGCACTCGCCGCCAAGCCGACCATCCTCGTCGCCGCAAAAGTCGACGTAGCGAACCCTGAGAAACTGAAAAAACTCGCCGCAATGGCGAAGCGCCGTAAGCTGCCGTTCTACAAGATCTCTGCCGTAACCGGCGAAGGCGTAGAAGCCCTGAAATACGCCATCGCCGAGATGGTAGCCGCCCACAGGCTAATCGACCTCGAGCCGCCAGCACCGACACCCGTCAAACCCAAACGCAACTACCCGCCACCACCCAACTCTGCCAGGGGACGCGCCTAGTATCCACGCGCACCCGGCGAAGCAGGAAACAAACAGACGATCCCCACCGCATAAATAGCTGCGCCTGCCCATGCCGGAGCCAGGTGGGACACGATCAGGTAGCCCATCGGGTAGTGCACGCCGATCGCGCAACCAAATCCCGTGATCCCGCCCACGAGCAACGCCTGCCAAAGAGCGAGCGTCGGGCGCGCCTTCCATACAATCGCCAGCACCGTGAGGCCGCAACACGCGAGACCACCGCCAAAACCCGCGCGATCATGCGCCATCAGCGGAACCAGGTGCGGGTTGATCGCGTTCAGCTGCGCAGCGCTGAATCCTAGATAAGTAATGTCCTGCGGCACAAAGACCACCGTCGAACCCAGAATCGTGATGACAGATCCGGCCAGTGCCATGCCTGCCCCAACAAACAGCAGACACGCCCGTCCGAAGCCTACCCGCGTCCCCAGTGCCATCGGCACACCGGGCCGCAGCAGGCTACGCCAACCCTCCCGCCGCTCTGGCAGAAGTCCGCGTGTCTTCCAGATGCCGCCAAGAAAGAGCGGCAACAACGCAGCGGTAGCAACACCGTGCCAGGAATCGAGGTAGCCGTAGATTCGGTACGCCAGGAAACTCAAGAACCCCACAATGCTGGAAAGCAGTAGCGTCCACCACGCCCATTCCTCTCGTTGACGCAACGGAAACGCTAGCAGCCACAAGTACAGCGCGCCGATGGCCATCAACGTACCGCCAAACGAAACCCTGTCATGAAAGATAAAGTGAACGATACGGCACTGATGCAGATCACACAACGCACCCGGCTGCATACCGAGAAACGAAACATCATGCGGCAAGAACGTACCCGTAGCCGACAGGAACAGCGCAAAGATACCGGAGAGCATCAGCCCCAGCGCAACCAGCACCAACAGCGGGCGCCCATCGCCAACCAAAGCTGTCAGCAGTCCCGTGGAGTCTTCAGCCTCGAAGCCAGCTCTTGAGTGTCGAGTGTCCATTTTTAGTTGTGGAGCAACACCGGCGATTCTACATGGGCACATTTCATGACTGGCCCGCTGTCCATGATAAGTTTGTGCCGCGGAGAAAACTCATGCATAAACGGTCCCTGTCCCTCGCTGCCTCCCTTCTCACGCTTCCCCTCTTCGTCGCAGCCGCCCACGCCGCCGACCCGCTCCGCATCAAGACAGACAAGGGCGTAGTCGAAGGCGCACTCACCAACGGCGATCAGGTGCGCGCCTTCAAGGGCATCCCCTTCGCCGCTCCGCCCATCGGCAATCTCCGCTGGCAGCCTCCGCAACCCGCAGCGAAATGGAAAGGCGTGCGCCCAGCCAAAAACTTTGGCTCTCATTGCATCCAGTCCGGCGGCTACCCCGACATGGTCTTCCACGACCCCGGCCCCAGCGAAGACTGCCTCACCCTCAATGTCTGGACCCCCGCCAACGCCAAACCCGGCACACTCCCCGTCATGGTCTGGATCTTCGGCGGCGGCTCCGTCACCGGAGGCACCTCCGAAAACCGTCAGGACGGCCAGTTCCTCGCTCATCGCAACGTAGTCGTCGTCTCCATGAACTACCGCCTCGGTATCTTCGGCTTCTTCGCCCATCCTGAGCTCACCGCCGAGTCGCCCCACCACGCCTCCGGCAACTACGGCCTCCTCGACCAGACCGCCGCTCTCGCTTGGGTCAAAGCCAACATCGCCGCCTTCGGTGGAGATCCCAACAACGTCACAATCTTCGGCGAGTCAGCCGGCTCGACGTCCGTGAGCAGTCAGATGGCCTCACCCCTTGCACGCGGCCTCTTCACGAAAGCGATCGGCGAAAGTGGCGGCGCTCTCTATAACAGCGGTCCCGGCGCTCCGTCTCGCGAGGCCGCAGAAAAACGCGGCGTCGCCTTCGCCCAGTCCGCCTTCAACACCTCCTCCCTCGCCGATCTTCGCAAACTCTCTGCCGACGACATCGTCAATGCCGCAACAGCCAAAACCACTCCGCCCCCGCCGCGCTTCGGCCCCGACGTCGATGGCTACTTCCTCCCCGAGTCCGTTCCCAGCATCTACGCCGCCGGCAACCAGGCGCACGTCCCGCTCATCGCCGGTTGGAACGCTGACGAATCCCGCGGCCAGGTCGTCCAGGCCAAAGTCAAACCCACCGCCGCCAGCTTCACCGAAACCGCCCAAAAAGACTTCGGCGACAACGCTCAAAAATTTCTCGCCCTCTATCCCGCCACCAACGACGACGAAGCCCTCGTCTCCGCCGGCGACTATGCTGGCGATCACTTCATCGACTACTCCACCTGGCGCTGGCTTGAAGCCCAGGTAGCCACCAGCAAATCGCCCGTCTTCCGCTATCGCCTCGACCTCGGCGCTCCCGGCGACAAAAACCACGCCGCAATCCTCGGCGCCTTCCACTCCGACGACATCGAATACGTCTTCGGCACCCTCGACTCCCGCCCCGAGGCCGTCTGGCGTCCCGAAGATCGCAGGCTCTCCGAACAGATCGGCACCTACTGGACCAACTTCGCCCGTACCGGCGACCCCAACGGTCCAGGCCTCCCCGAATGGCCCATCTACAAGCCGGAGCAATGGCAGGTCATGCACCTCGACGCAATGTCAGAGGCCAAACCCGACACCCAACGCGACCGCTACCTCTTCCTCGATCAGGTGTGGGGCAAACCAAAAGATTAAAAAGTAACCCTCGCCGCCAGCTGAACACTTCGCGCGTCGCCAACTGCCGTAGCCTGTCCGAACGCCGCATTCGGAGTCGTGGGATAAACTCCCGTTCCCCACGTTCCATTGGGGATCATGTCATTCCGATGGTTCAGCGTATTGAAGGTTTCGGCAATCCCCTGAACCTTCACTCGCTCCGTCAACGCAAAGGTGCGGCTCAGGCGAGCGTTCAAACCAAAGAAGTCAAACCCAATCCCCGCATTGCGCCCAATCACCGCGCCAGGCAACGCCTCCGTGCAAGGATTCAATCCTCCACTCGCCGTCAAGCTGAACCCGGGAGCGCATGGCCTCTGAGAAGTCGCCTGCTTAGTATTCGCACCCGTGGTGATGTTGAAAGGAAGCCGCGAATAATACTGCATCACGCCACCAAGCTGCCAACCATGCGTGACATGTTCGACCCAACCTCTCGCAGGAGCCGTAGGAGAGTTCACAATTGCATTGAAGACAACGCGGTGTCTCTGGTCATCGTCCGAGCGGCTTCGATCCTGACCGGGAAAAAAATTGTTGATCGGAGAGCTGAAGAAAAACTCACCGACATCGTCAATCGCCTTCGACCACGTATACGACACCCGCACCGACCCCCACGAAACCGGTCTCTGCAGGAAGGACACCGACAAGCCGTTGTAGTACGAATCGAAGATTGACTTGTAGGGCTTCACGTTGCCGCGCGTCGGATCAGGCCGCGTTCCATCGACATTGATATTGGTGTTGATCGAACTGATCAGATGCAGTCCGCGCAGGTATTGATAGCTCATACTGAGCGTGCTGGTAGACGAAAGCTGCTGCTCCACCTCAAGGCTCGCCTGCTGCGCATAAGGGTTCTGGATACTCCGATCCATAAGGGCATAGTTAGGCTTCGCGGCGACAGGTGGCGCGGCAGCGACGGCCGGAAACGTCGGCGCACCGGCGTCGGTAGGCGAAAACGTGTAGCTGAAGAATCGCCCCTGCGCCGGATCCGTCGTATTATTCGCCGAGAGCAAGGCGTTTGCCAGCGGCCGCAATGGCACTCGATCGTAAAAGAGTCCATAGGTGGCACGCACAACAGTCGTGCCAGCCGAAAAAGGCGTCCAGGCGAAACCAACGCGAGGCGAAACGTTATTCGTGTCCGTGCTAATCGTACGCAGCCACTCCAAGTCGTACCGGATGCCGGCATTCACAGTAAACGAAGGGCTGACCTTCCACTCATCCTGCACATAGAAGCCCAGGTTTGGATTGCTCTGCTGAATCGTGGGCACACCGAAGTTCTGCGTATACCCTTGCGAGTTGTACGTTCCCGCAAGAAAATTCGCGAGCGACGAAAAGCTATACGAACCGCGAAGCGACTGAGGATAAGTAATCGTGTCCTCGTTGTAGAGAAAGTCCACACCGACCTTCACCGTATGCGCCCCGCGCTGCATCACGACATTGTCGACAACTTCATACAGATAATTGAGACGTCCAGTCGGAGAAGACGTTGACCGCCCGAACGTAGCTAGACCTGCAATCGTCACCGCCGGTCCAACCTGATCATTCGGAGGCGCGGTTAAATTGTCATAACCGAACTGCCCACGAGTCTCATTGAAGGTATTGGGAGACAACGTAGCAATATTGCTGATCGCCACAGTCTGATTCGTGTCGTAAACCGAGGTCCCATTGCTCACCTCATTCAGCCCCCCGGCTCCGCGGGCGTTCGCGCTGCTCAGCTTGTACAGGCTGTAGCGAATGTCGAACTGATCGTTCTGGCTGAAGCGATGGTCCCCGCGAACGAAAAGAGTATCGGTATGGAGAGTCGTCGGGTAGAGCGTCGTTGCCGTGGCAACCACCGGAAGCAAAGGCGCCTTATAGCCCACCGCAACCAAACGTGCATTGATAGCGGAAGCATTCGCCGGAGTGACCGTAATGATGCCCGCAGTGTTGAGTCGGCCCTCCTCAAAGTTTCCAAAGAGAAAGGTGCGGTCTCTCTTGAGCGGCCCCGAGAGACTCGCACCATACAGCCCTTGCGTCATCGGAAGTTTACTGCCGGAAAGAGCATTCTCTGCATTCAAGCGCTGATTTCGCAGAAACCCGTACGCCGTCCCGTGCAGCTGGTTGGTGCCGCTCTTCGTGATCACGTTGAAGTAGCCGCCAAGCGCGCGTCCAAACTCCGACTGCCCTCCAGAGGTGACGACCTGGAACTGCTGCACCACGTCCATGCTGAAGACATTCCCGGCGACTCCAGCTGCATCATCATTGTCCGAAAGCCCATCGACGATGAAGCTGTTCGAAAAATTGCGTTGGCTGTTGACGGAATAACCTTGCCCCACCACCTCCGACGTCTCAGCCAGCGTCTGCGTGCTGGCTGTATTCGTCGGCGAAACACCCGGCAGCAGAAGCGCCACGTCGAGATAGTTTCTGCCCTGATAGGGAAGACTCGCAATCTCCGGCTGCAGTACAGTCTGGCTGATCTGGCTTCGATTCTCCTCGACGACGGGCGGCTCTGCAGTCACCTTCACGTCGGTGGCCGCCGCCAGAAGTTTGAGTTGCAGCGTCATGTCGAAGGCAGAGCCAACGTTCAGCTGCACCTCGCGAGTGGTGTTCGCGAATCCCTCCGCCTGAACGCTGATGTGGTACTCACCGGCGGGTAGATAGGGCAGCCTGAACCGGCCTTGACCGTCAGTCTGGACGACGTAGCTTTGGTTCGTTGCGATCTGAAGCGCAGTGATCGTGGCATGCGGGGCGAGCGCGCCGCTCGGATCGAGCACCCGGCCCGTGACCGACGCCTTCGTCAAAGCCTCCTGCGCTCGCATGTCCAGGGGGCTGGCCAGCAAAGCCACCAGGACCAGCAGAGCAGCAGATTGTACGAATCGAACCATGATTCTTGGATCCCGTGTTTTGGCAACCGGATGTGGTCGCAAGCCAAAAGGGGTTTCTTAGCGAGTCCGCTGGGGATGGATCTCCCCGCAGAGGAGTCGCTCAACCACCCTTTGGAGGGCGCGGAAGCAACTGCTCAAACGAATCGCGTTGGAAAGGAGCTACAGGACGAACGAGGCGGGAGGTCCGCGCTTCTGTCGCGAACGGCTGCGCGAGATTCGCAGCTTGGATTCAGTCTGCGCCACGATCGCCGGGTGAGCGATCAAGCCTGCGTAGACTGCTTTTGCCGTTGGAACGGCGAAACTATCGCCGTGAACCGCCACAACCGAGGCCGGGCAGTACGGGCATTTTGGAGCAGGAGCGCTGAACGCCGGATCGTGTTGAGAGAGTTCTGCTCTCTCGCTCGCGCTGAGTACGCAATGGTGCGCCCCATTGCGGCGGCAGCATGCACGTACTCCTGAATCACCCTTAGCGCTGAGCGCAAAGAGCGGAGACACGAATGGCATTCCGAGAATGACCAGCAACGCGATGGACAGAATCTTCCGCAATTCTGTCATTGAAGCACCGCACCACCGCTTACGCAAATTTCAGGCGATGATCGACCGGGAAACCATCCCAGAGTTCCGAACGGTCCGTCATCGATTAGAGGGGGTACCCCCTCCCCCTATTGCCCGCGCGTAAATCCTCTACAATCAGTATTTTACAGGGATTGATCGCCGGCAAAATATTCATTACAAAGGAGTTACGTCCAAAATATTCTTTCTAAACGCGTTAGCCGCGGATGGCGCCCGACCTTGTTTGTTTTTGATCTATATATCCATTATATCGAGCTGGATGGAACTAATGCGCCAACTCGATCTTGTTTTGTTTGTTTGTTTTAGGTGCTTTCGGGGCTTGACACGCGATTTCTGGGCGGAAACGCGAAAAATAGATGCAAAGGCAATGGATTCAGTCGCTTCGCCCTTCGGGCTTCGCTCCAGGCCCTTCGACGATGCTCAGGGCAGAGCGGTAGGCCCTTCGGCCCGGCTATTTTCGTGGGGCTAAAGTCCCACGCTAATCCCAAGAACAAGGGCTACAGCAAAGGACAAGGCAACCGCAGATTCCCTGCGGGAATGACAACAAGAAAGGCAACGACAAAAGCTAACAACGGCAAGAACTAACAGCAACGGCAAGAACTAACAGCAACGACGATCCGACCGGGGACGCAAACCTATGAGCCGCATATGATAAGTTCAGCGCTCTCACCGCATCCAAGATTTGCCTCAGGAAAGAGCACTCTCCTGTCCGCACTCTAAAGAGGAAATATGCCCGCGTCTCTGCTCTGCCGAAGTCTGCTCGTCGTCACCCTGCTCTGCAACCTGTCCCCCATCGCATCCGCCCAGACCCCCGCAGCCCTGCCAAGCGAATCTCCCACGGCCTTCGTGCCCACGGACAGCGGATTCGACTACCAGCGCCGCGAGGTCATGATCCCGATGCGCGACGGCGTCAAGCTGCACACCGTCATTCTGGTGCCGAAGGGTGCAAAAAACGCCCCTATCCTGCTGACCAGGACGCCCTACAACGCAAACACACTGACGACGAACATGCAGAGCTCGAACCTCGGCTCCAGCCTCTACGGCTACGACAACGCAACCGACGTCATCGTCGACGGCGGTTACATCCGCGTCGTCCAGGACATCCGCGGCAAGTACGGCTCCGAAGGCGACTACGTGATGAATCGCCCCCTCCGCGGCCCCCTCAATCCAACGACGGTCGACCACGCAACCGACACCTACGACACCATCGACTGGCTGGTAAAAAATACGCCGGAGAGCAACGGCAAGGTCGGCATCATCGGCATCTCCTACGATGGCTTCACCACCTTGATGGGCCTCTTCCATCCGCACCCCGCCCTCAAACTCGCCGTCCCGATGAACCCGATGGTCGACGGTTGGAAGGGCGACGACTGGTTCCACAACGGCGCCTTCCGCGAGCAGAACATGTCCTACATCTACGAGCAGGACGGTACGCGGGACAACTCAGTGAAGTGGTGGACCAGCAACTTCGACGACTACGACATGTTCATGGACGCCGGCTCAGCCGGCGAACTCGGCAAGCGTCGTGGCCTCGAACAGACTGGCTTCTGGCGCAAGGTGATCGCGCACCCCGCCTACGACTCCTTCTGGCAGGATCAGGCAATGGACAAACTCCTGGCCGCCGAACCGATCACGGTTCCGACCCTCCTCGTCCACAGCCTCTGGGACGCTGAAGACATCTACGGCGCAATGGCCGTCTTTAAGGCCATCAAGCCCAAGGACAGCGGCAACAAGGTCTTCCTCGTCATGGGACCCTGGCACCATGGCGGGAGCATCGACGATGGGAGCACACTGGGCGCCATCAAATTCAACAGCGACACCTCGCTGTACTTTCGCGAAAATATCCTCGCTCCTTTCCTCGCCAAATATCTGAAGGACGACGCTTCGGCCCCAGCGATCGCGCCCGTCTCCGCCTATGAGAGCGGAACCAACACGTGGCGCAAATTGCCCGCATGGCCAATCGCCTGCGAGACAGGATGCGCCTCAACCTCCGCGCCTCTCTACCTGCGCAGCGAAGGCAAGCTGAGCTTCACCGCGCCAAAGCAGGACGACGCGCCCTTCGATGATTACATCTCCGACCCGGCGAAACCCGTACCCTTCCGCGCCCGGCCAATCCAACCCGTAGGCTATGACAACGGCCTGACCTGGCCAAACTGGCTCGCCGACGACCAGCGTGAATCCTCGGGACGCACCGACGTCGCCGTCTTCACCTCGGACGTCCTCACCGCACCGGTCAAGATCAGTGGCCAACCCATCGCCAACCTCATCGCCTCCACCAGCGGAACAGACTCGGACTGGGTCGTGAAGGTCATCGACGTCTATCCCGACCAGGTAGCAGGCCAGTCGAAGATGGGAGGCTATCAGTTCATGGTTTCGGCTGACATCTTCCGCGGACGCTATCGCGAGAGCCTTGAGAATCCAAAACCAATCGCGGCGGGACAACCGCTGCTCTATCGCTTCAACCTGCCGCCGGCAAACCACGTCTTTCTGCCCGGCCATCGCATCATGGTGCAGGTGCAATCCAGCTGGTTCCCGCTCTACGATCGTAATCCGCAGACGTTTGTTCCGAACATCTTCTGGGCCAAGCCGCAGGATTATCGCAAGGCAGAGCAGAAGATCTACCATGCGCCAGGACAGACCAGCTTCATCGAACTTCCCGTGATTGCAAAGCCATAGGTATCAAACGAGTTGGAGCTTACTTGCTACGCGCATCGGAGGCGCGTACGATTTAACCAGACCCAGGCGGTTGCTGGGACAGGTGGTATCCGGCCAAAGTCGCGCTTCCTCAGGCGATACGCGGTGGAACTGCACTGGAGATGATGATGAGTTTAACCACGTTCTCTACGGAACGAGTCAGCGAGCGCGTTGGGCGTGACGCTGACCTTCCTGCCAAAATTACAATCCCCTACTTGTCGAACAAGAAGACGTTACGACGGCCAATCACCGCCGTCACTGCCTATGACTACGCCAGCGCTCGGCTCGTCGACGAGGCTGGGCTCGATCTCGTGCTAGTCGGCGACTCGCTCGCGATGGTGATGCAAGGCCACGAGAATACGCTGGCCGTAACGATGGACGAGATGCTGCTGTACACGCGCGGAGTTCGGCGAGCACTGCGGCGGGCGCTGCTGGTGGCGGATATGCCGTTCGGAAGCTATCAGACGGACGACCGCGAAGGCGTCGCGAACGCGGTCCGCTTCGTGAAGGAGGCTGGTGCCGAAGCAGTAAAGCTTGAAGGCGGGCGCGAGCGAAAGGACCTGGTGCGAAGAATGGTCGATGCCGAGATCCCCGTGATGGGACATCTGGGTCTGACGCCGCAAAGCGTGCATCGCATGGGCGGCTACAAAGTACAAGGCAAGACGATGGAAGCAATCGACGAGCTGCGTACAGATGCGTTTGCACTCGAAGAGGCAGGATGCTTTGCGATAGTGCTGGAGGGCATGCCGCGGGAGTTGGCCAGGATCGTGAGCGAAGAGTTGAAGATTCCAACGATTGGAATCGGTGCGGGACCAGACTGTGACGGGCAGATTCTGGTGTTGCACGACTTGATGAATATGACCTTTTCGACTCCGGCAAAGTTCGTCAGACGCTACGCAGATGTGGCGGGAGTGATGCGCGAGGCATTGGGAGAATACCGGCAGGATGTCGAAGCCAGGACGTTTCCTTCCGATGCAGAGAGCTACCATCTGTCATCCGAGATGCGAGAGTTGATGGCGGTTTCGGCTGAGGCGCGGTAACGGGAAACGACCTCGATGCGAATCATCAATACAGTTGCGGCCATGCAGAGCTTTTGCCGCGAGCTAAGAATGCGGGAAGTGGGTCTCGGCTTCGTGCCGACGATGGGCGCTCTGCATGAAGGGCATTTGTCGCTCGTGCGACGGGCAAAGGCCGAATGCGATGTTGTAGCGGCTTCGATCTTTGTGAACCCGCTGCAATTTGCGCCAGGCGAGGACCTTGCTCGATATCCTCGAACATTCGAAGAAGACTGCAAACTCCTGGAAGCGGAGGGTGTTAAGGTTTTGTTCGCCCCGGAAGCGGCTGAGATGTATCCGGACGGAGCAGTAACAACCGTGACAGTGGCGGGAATTGGAGGTCGCCTGGATGGAGCTTCGCGGCCGGGACACTTCGCAGGTGTAGCGACCATTGTGGCGAAGTTGTTCAACGTGGTGAGGCCAGACCGGGCGTATTTCGGACAGAAGGACGCCGCGCAGCTTGCAGTGATACGGCAGATGGTTCGGGACTTGAACTTTGACGTTGAACTGGTGGGTTGCCCGATAGTACGTGACGCTGATGGGCTGGCGCTCAGCAGTAGAAATAGATATCTGAGCGCGACGGAGCGGCAACAAGCTCTGGTATTACACGCATCGCTATCGCGCATGAAGCAAATGATCGCTGAGGGTGAGCGGGACAGTGCAACTTTGATTCGAGGCGGAATGGAAGTATTTCAGACCGTGACCGGGGTACGGGTAGACTACCTGTCGGTGGTCGATGCTCGAACGTTGCTGCCCGTGGCGTCCGTTCACTCAGGAACACTCGTGGCGATCGCAGCGCATGTGGGGAACACGCGGCTGATCGACAATTTTCTTATGGCTTGAAGTTTCTGAAAAAAACTCCTTCATCGAAGGATCGGTAAAGGAACCTCGATTTCATCGCGCGACTAGTGTGGAGTCGCCGGGTTCAGTTTTACTGTACGACTCAGGGAGAGAATCAGGGCAGCGTAGCACGAAGAGTTCTCGGAAGGGATTACCCGGAAGTGCCAGGTATCCCCTGGAATAGGGAGTGAATTGATGTCCCCCTTTAGTAACATCGGTTTGAACGAATCTTTGGTAATAATTTGCCTCTACTCTCTGATGAAATAGAACCGGACGCCGACAGAGGCAAGAAGAGACTATTGGTGAGAAGGAAGCAAAGTTCAAGATGCCTGGCACCTCAATCCATGAACTCGCGATCAAGGAGATAGAGCGGCTTTCCCGAAAGGAATTCCAGCGACTGGCGCTGCCGGAACCTCTTGAAAGCGGCTTTGAGCAGTCGACGTTCGTTCAACGTTCCGAACGTCTCTGGATTGAAGGTTTGATTGCAATTGGCTTCTTTAATATCTATGTCCTCGCAGATCATTTTATTCGCGGCGGCGTGTCCTGGTTGCCGTTGCAGGTGCGCCTGTGCATCGTCACGCCGATTGCTCTGCTCGTCAACGTCAGTATGCGATGGAGTCCGAATAAGATTTATCGCGAAACCAGTATTGCGTTGGTAAGTTGCCTGATAGGAATTACGCACCTCTACCTTGAAAGCAATACCAATGCGACATCATCCGCTTACGCACAGGTTGGGCTGATCGTAACTGTAATCTTCGTGAACGTTGTGATGCGGCTTCAGTTTATGTATGCGCTAAGCGCATCTATCGTGTTGCTCGCGAGTGATCTCGTTTTCCTGCACCAGGATCACTTCCTCAACGCCCCCGAAAAGTTGCTGGGAATAACATTGGCGGTCTGCGCGATTTCAATGACAGTGATCGCCAACTATAGCGTAGGTCGGGAAGAACGCCTGGGCTACCTGATGCGGCTACGCAGCGAGATACAGACCAAAGAGCTATCTTTCTTGAATGTTGAACTGCAAAAGATCTCCTACATCGACAATTTGACCGGACTTGCCAATCGACATTCCTACGAGTTGCAATTCGCGAAGCTGTGGCGCGAGGCCGTAGACGCAGGCAGTTGCCTTTCGGCCATTGTGATCGACATCGATCACTTTAAGATTACGAACGACACTCGCGGGCATCTTTATGGCGATCGCGTGCTGGTACGCGTGGCGTCTCTGCTGCTGCAGAGCCTGCGTTGCAAGGACGATTTTGCGGCGCGATTTGGTGGAGAAGAGTTTGTGGTCTTGCTTCCGGGTGCGACTCAGCAGGGCGCAATGATCGTTGCGGAACGAATCCGCAAACTGGTTGAGGTTGCCGGCTCGCCTGCGTTACCTGAACCGGGCAGTCATCCAAGGCTGTCGACTGTCAGTTGCGGTGTTGCGACATGCTGGCCATGCGATTCCAACTGCCAGGAGGACTTGCTCGAGTCTGCCGACAAGGCACTCTATCTCGCCAAATCCGATGGTCGAAACCAGGTGCGCTGCGGCGAACTGACAAGTACTGCAAGAAAGCGACCGTCAGGAGAGCGACGCGTACTGCGAGGCCTCGCAAGGGGCGACTCCGGCACATGGGCCAAGGTGGATTAGGTCCTGCAAATCGATCTGAACCAATAATCCATTGACTGCGTACCTAACTCGCAACACGAGCTAGCGAACGCCTGTCTACGTTTAGGGTCCGAACGTTACACCGAACATCCCGGCACTCCAGCTTGATGTGGTAAATTGCGGCTACTGCAAAAAGCACGGCGTAGGCCTATCTGGAGGGCACTTTCCTTGGCACTCAAAATCACAGGTCTGTCCAAGACCTATCCCAACGGTGTGAAAGCACTCAAAAATCTGACATTGACCATCGGCAATAACATGTTTGGTCTGCTCGGCCCCAACGGAGCGGGTAAGAGCACGTTGATGCGCACCGTCGCAACCCTCCAGGATCCCGACTCCGGTACCGTCCAGCTCGATGAGCTTAACGTTCTCACCCAGAAAGACGAGGTACGCAAGGTCCTCGGCTATTTGCCTCAGGAGTTCGGCGTTTATCCCAAGATGTCGGCGCTGGACATGCTGCACCATCTCGCGATTCTCAAGGGGATCACAAATAAGACAGAGCGCACGCAGATGGTCGAAGCCCTTCTCCAGCAGACAAATCTTTGGGACGCACGAAAGAAATCGCTCAGCACATACTCAGGTGGCATGAAACAACGCTTTGGAATTGCACAAGCGTTGCTCGCCAACCCCAAGCTCATCATCGTCGACGAGCCGACCGCCGGGCTCGACCCCGCGGAACGCAATCGATTTCTTAACCTTCTCAGCTCGATCGGATCGAATGTAACCGTCATTCTCTCTACCCACATTGTTGACGATGTGCGAGAGCTCTGTCCCCGCATGGCCATCATCTCGAACGGTGAATTGCTTCTCGAAGGTGCGCCCAACGAAGCCCTCGAGTCTCTGCGTGGGAAGATATGGTCGAAGATTGCCGCAACGGACGATGAGCTTCGTGCTCTTGAAGGTAGCTTCAACGTCATCTCCACCCATCTTATCGGTGGTCTGCATGAGGTCCGCGTTTACGCCGATTCCAGTCCGGGCGAGGGTTTCCGCCCTGTCGAGTCTGGCCTCGAAGACGTGTATTTCCTCAATCTCGCCGGCCAGGCCAAGAACTAACCCAGCACAGGAGACGACAACATGGCCATGTTCTGGGAGTTTTTCACCTTCGAACTCAAATTTCGTTTCAAGAGCATCTCCACCTACGTTTACTTTTTGCTCTGGTTCACGTTCAACTTCCTCTGTGTCGCGAGCGAAAGCTTTGGGCCCATTGGCAACACGAATGGCAAGATTCTGCTCAACGGGCCCTACGCGAATATCTATAACGATATCGGCATTAGTTTTTTCGGGCTCATCGTCATAGCGGCCATCTTCGGCACCTCGATTCTGCGGGACTTCCAACGGGATACGATCCAGATTCTCTTCACGAAGCCCATTTCTAAGTTTGCGTATCTCGGGGGCCGGTGGGCTGGATCTTTCGTTGCTACGGTATTCGCCTTCTCGGGCCTTCTCTTCGGCGAGTTCTTCGGGACGTTCGCTCCGTGGGCCGATCACTCACGTATTGGCCCGAACCATCTTCATTGGTATCTGCAGCCGTTCTTCTCGATCGTCGTCTTTCAAATCTTCTTTCTGGGTTCTCTTTTCTTCCTCGTCGCCGCACTCTCGCGCAAGATCTTTATCGTCTATTTGCAAGGCGCTGCGATTTTCATGCTCTACCTCATTGGCGTCAACGCTTTCGGCGCCACGCGTTCTCTCGAACACTTCTGGTCCGGCATACTCGACCCCGTCGGTTTCCTGTATAGCGATGCGATCAGCCGCTACTGGACTGTTGTTGAGCGCAATTCTCAGCTCTACTCGTGGTCGATACACTCGGCTCTGGGCGTGTTCCTCTATAACCGTTTGCTCTGGGGCTCGGTCGGGCTGCTGTCGCTTTTCGCGGTGCGGAGGCTCTTCCCGATGTCAGTCGAAACGCTTACTGCCCGCAGCAGTGGCAAACGGGCGGCTCTGGCGCGCGCGCAAGATATCGCCGAAACTAAACCCCGTCGCAGCCTTGTTGCTGCCAAACTTCCCACCATCCACCAGGTCTTTGGTCCGGGAACCACCTTTACGCAGCTTCTCTCGCTCACCCGCCTGCGCATCTCCAATATCGTGCGTGAGATCCCGTTCTGGGGAATTCTCATTCTCATGGCGGGCATTGCGATCAACAACGGACACTTTGCAGGTCGCGTCGCGGATCGAAACGTGTGGCCGGTTACTTATCTCATGCTGCAATCCGTCGAAGGCGGAGCAGCGCTCTTTCTGTATATCGTGGCAAGTCTCTACGCTGCTGAACTCATCTGGCGTGAGCGTGACACTCACTTCTCTGGCATTCACGACGCGTTACCAATTAGCGAAACCACCGACTGGTTCTCCAAGCTCTTCGCTTTATGCTTCGTCGAACTTGTTCTGCTTACGGTGACTGGTCTCTGCGGCATCCTAATGCAGACCATCGCTGGCTACTATCACTACGAGTTGCTTCAGTATGCCAAAGAGCTGTATCTCATCACCTTCCCACAGGTTCTTATCTTCGTTCTGCTTGCGCTTTTCGTACAGACCGTGGTCTCCAATAAGTTTATCGGCCACGGGATCGTCATCGGCATATTCGTTATCACTCCCATCCTGTATAACTTCGGTTGGGAAAACACTCTTTATCTGATCGGAAATGCGCCTGCCTATACCTATTCGGACATGAACGGCTACGGCCACTTTGCACCGGCGCTATTTTGGGCCATTACCTATTGGCTCTCAATCGCCGCGCTCTTCGCTGTCATCTCGATTGCACTTGCGCGGCGCGGTTCTGATGAAGCCTGGCCTGCGCGCTTCGCCCTTGCCCGTCAACGGGCCCCTCGACTGATTCCTGCAGCAGCGCTATTCCTTTTGATCACCCTCGGTTGCGGCGGGTGGTATTTCTACAACGCTCATGTCTTGAACGAGTACCTAACCGCCAAGGATCGCCGCCATATCCAGGCTAACTACGAGCGCGACTTCAAGAAGTACGAAAACATCCCTCAACCCAAAGTCATCGCGGTCGACTCCAATATTAATATCTATCCGGAGCGGCGCTCTTTCGACGGCAGTGGCCACTTTGTGCTGCAAAATAAAACCCCGGAGCCGATCAGCCAGATCCACATCTCGAATCAGAGACAATCTGTTTCTAAAGTCAACTTCGATCGGCCGTTCCACGTTGTCTCTTCTAGTCCGCGCAGCATCTACACGATCTACCAATTGGAAACACCGCTTGCTCCCGGTGAAAAACTCGATATGACGTTCAACGTGGGCTTCGCAAGCCACGGTTTCATGGACGGCAACGAGCGCCCCGAGTTTGCTTACTCGGGGACTTTCTTTGACTCTGACTATTTCCCTACGATTGGCTACGACAACAATATCGAGATCGGCGACCCAAGACGGCGTCGTGAAGAACATCTACCGGAGCAGGAACTGTTGCCGCATCGCGGAGACCCCGTCGGGACTGTCACCAATATCTTTACGCCACATTCGGACTGGATCACCTACAGGACCACAGTCAGCACCTCCGACTCTGACTCTGAGGGCAAGCCGCAGATTGCGCTCTCTCCCGGTTATCTGACTCGCGATTGGCACGAGAATGGCCGCCACTACTTCACGTACGACATGGGCGACGTGAAGACGCTTGATTTCTACGCTTATGTCTCCGCGCGCTACGACGTGAAGCGCGAGATGTATCAGGGCGTCGATAATCCTATCGCCATTGAGGTTTATCACATCCCCACCCACAAATATGACGTGGACGATATGATCGCCGCTTCCAAGGCCGGCCTTGCGTACTACGAGAAAAACTTCAGCCCGTTCCAGTTTCGTCAGTACCGCATCCTCGAATTTCCGCGTTACCGTACCTTCGCCCAGTCCTTTCCCAACACGATTCCGTTTTCTGAGGGAATTGGGTTTATCGGCCGTCTCGAGAAGCCCACTGATATTGACTTCACCTATTTCGTTACTGCACACGAGCTAGGCCATCAGTGGTGGGCGCATCAGCTTATCGGAGCGCGCGTCGAAGGCTCCAACATGCTGTCAGAGACCCTTGCTGAGTACTCCGCACTAATGGTGATGCGGCAGAGATATGGCAGCGACAACATGCACCGCTTCCTGAAGCACGAACTCGACGGCTATCTTCGCGGGCGTGCCGGCGAGCTCCGCAAGGAGCAACCCGTAGTCCTCGTCCAGAATGAACCCTACGTCTGGTATCAAAAAGGTGGTCATGTGATGTATACCCTCGCGGACTACATCGGCGAGGACAAACTCAATCTCGCGCTTCACAACTTCCTGATGCAGTATCGTTACGCCAATGCAAACGATTCGCAAAGTGGGCCTTACCCGGATACTCGTCAATTCGTTGACGCACTACGCGCTCAGACACCCCCAGAATTGCAGTACTACATCACGGACGCATTTGAATCCATCGTCCTGTACGACAACAAGGCGGTAACCGCCACTGTCGTGCAGACACCGGATAAGAAATTCAAGGTTACGCTTGCCGTGCAGGCTCGCAAGCTCAAATCAGATGGCAGCGGGAATGAGACGCCCATGGCCTTAAACGATTACATCGACATTGGTGTCTTTGTTGGCAAGAAGGACGAGGAGAAGCCGCTTTA
The DNA here is from genome assembly GCA_000381605.1 of Acidobacteriaceae bacterium KBS 89. GTDB lineage: Bacteria > Acidobacteriota > Terriglobia > Terriglobales > Acidobacteriaceae > Edaphobacter. Next base: position 222,422 of record KB906758.1, on the reverse strand, counting down.
CCTCAAGAAGGAAAGGATCACTCAGGCGAATCAGACCTTTGAGATTGTCGTCGATCAGATGCCGACACGCGCTGGCATCGATCCGTATAACAAGCTCATCGATAGAATTCCCGATGACAATCTTATCGACGTTGCCAAGAAATAAATTGCAGCCGCGTTCCGTTGGATCTCGTGTCATTTATTTAATTTGCTGTAATCCATCGGGGTTGAATCACCCAGTCCCGAATGGGTTTTGATTCGGGTAAGACGGAAGAACACTACTGGAGTGACGAGCAGCGATAGAACTATCGAAACGAGAAGCCCACCAATAACTGAGATGGCCAAGGGCTGTAGCATTTGAGAACCGGCCCCAAGTGCGAATGCCAGCGGCAACATCCCGGTGATTGCGGCTAGTGCGGTCATAAGGATCGGCCGCAGTCTGCGCCGGCCCGCGCTCAACATCGCTTCCTCAAGAGGCATTCCCTCGGCGCGGAAACGTGCTTCGGCATCGAGTAAGAGGATGCCGTTCTTCGCGACAATTCCGATTACCATGATGAGTCCGATGAATGAGGCGACGCTGAAGGTGGTTCGCGTGATCAGCAATGCAGCTATTACTCCAGCAGTGGATAGCACTGAAGAAACGAGGATCGCGAAAGGAGCGTAGAGGTTACCAAACTCCGCCAACAGCACGGCAAATACGAGTACAAGAGCAAACAGCAGGACCCGCGTAAGTTCGGAGAAGGACTTCTGCTGTTCTTCGTAAGTACCGCCGTAGCTAATTCGAACAGTTTTTGGTAGATGGAGCGCATCGACTTTGGTTTGAATATTTTTGACTGCGGTGCTGAGATCGGAGCCCTCCAAACGGCCAGTGACAACCACTTGGCGCTGGAGGTTTTCGCTGCGGATCTCCTGTTGACCGGGCAGCTGCTGGACGCTGGCAAGGGAACGCAACGAAGAGAGATGGCCCGTAGAGCTAGCAAAGACGGTGTCCTGGATTGCGTTGAGCGAAGAGCGATTCGCTGCCGGCAGACGGACTCGGATGGTGTATGCATGACCTTCGGTGATCAGCGGAACGGTGGCTGGCATGCCCTCGATCACTGCGGAGGTGTTGGTCGATAGCTCCTCCGTGGTGAAGCCAAGGCGTGCTGCAGTAGAGGGATCAATTTGAAAGCTGGTCGCCGGCCCGCTTACCGTGTTTTCAAGGCCGTCGAGCACATCGACAACACCCTCTTGCTTTTTAATCGTGTCTGCGACCCTTGTGGCGACATTTTCGAGGACTTCGGGACTGCGATTGAACAGTTTGATCTGGACCGGCTCGGGAGCGTTGGACAGATCACCGATCATGTCCTGCAGGACCTGTATGAACTCGACGTCCAGCTGTGGCTCACTCGACTTGATCTGTGCACGCAAGTCGGCCATGACCTCGTCGATATCGCGGTCGCGCTTGTTTTTGAGTTTCACGGTGATATCTCCGGTATTGGCCTCGGTGACGGCAGCAAAACCCATCTGAAGCCCTGTGCGGCGAGAGATGCTCTCCACCTCCGGAGTGTTTTGAAGCATGCGCTCGACATGCCGCAGGACGCGATCGGTCTCTGTAAGGGAGCTGCCTGCAGGCATGATGTAGTCGAGGACGAAGCCGCCTTCGTCCATCTCCGGCAGGAGATCGGAGCCGAGCGCTGTGTAACCGGCGTAGATTCCCACTGGCAGAAGGCAGCAGATGACGATAAGGGCCGCTGGTTTTTCGAGCGACCGTCGCAACCATCTCTCGTGAAAATTAAGAATGCTGAGAATGATCCCGTGTTCTACGTGGCTCGCTGCAGACATCGGAGCTGCATCACCGGGACCCTCTCTCTTGCTGCCGCGAAGAAGTAGCGCGCTGAGAGCAGGCGTCCAGGTCAGGGCAAGCAACAGGGAAGCCAGCAAGGCGACTGTCATGGTGAGAGCAAGCGCGCGGAAGAAGCTTCCGGTAACGCCGGAGACGGAGATGAGAGGAAGAAAAACTACGATTGGAGTGATCGTCGAGCCAATCAGCGGCGCAGATATCTCTCGAAGCGCCTTCCGAATGGCATCGATTCTTCCCTCTCCAGCCTGGCGGTGCAACACTATATTTTCGACGACTACGATTGCGTCATCGATGACCAAACCTACGGCAGCGGCGAGGCCACCGAGCGTCATTAGATTGAAGCTCTCATTTAAGACATAGAGGAAGACGAACGTGATGGATATCGTGGTTGGAATCACGAGACCAGCAACAAGAGACGATCGCCAGTCGCGAAGGAAAACAATAATGATGATGGTCGCCAGAATAAGGCCAATGATGATGGCATCGCGAACGCTGCGGATACTATCGCGAACCAGCTCAGACTGGTCGTAGTAAGGCTTGATCGTCACTCCGGCCGGCAAGATCGCTTTGAGCTTCTCGACTTCGGCGGCGACCTCGTCCGCAACCTGAACTGTATTGCTGGAAGGCTGCCGTGTGATATTGAGCAGAACTGCTGGCTCGCCATCGGCGCGAACCATGGTGTAGGAGGGTTCGATCGACTGACTGACTGTCGCTATGTCAGCGATGCGTAGTGGCACGCCGGTGGCCGAGTTCTTCACGACGATTTGGGAGAGCTGATTTACATCGTGCACCTGGGCGCCAACGAGGCCGAGCACCAGTTCGTGTTGAGTTTGATAGAGTCCGGGAGAATCGACCAGATTGGTCAGCTGAATGGCATTCAGGACGTCGGTGATGGTGATACCGGTGGCAACCAGCTTGCCTGGGTCGGGCGTGACCTCGAAGTTGGGAATCTGCTCGCCCTGTATTGTGACGGCACTCACGCCATCGAGTCGGTTAATAGAGGGTTTGAGATCGTAGGTAGCGATCTCCCACAACCGGGGGAGCGGGACCGAGTCGGATGTGAGGCTGTAGCCGAGAATCGGGAAAGTCGCGAATGTCAATCGGTTTGTGGTCACGACGGCAGTCGCGGGCAGCTTCTGTCGCACCTTCGAGAGCGCGGCATCGACGAGTTGCAACGTGCGAAACATGTCGACGTTCCAGTCGAAGAAGAGGCTGACCTCGGCCGAGCCCCGGCTCGTGTTGGAGCGCACGGTCTGGAGACCAGGCACGGAGTTGACCGCATCTTCGATCGGCCTGGTGATAGTGATTTGCATCTGCTCGACAGGCATCACCCCGTTGTCGATGCTGATGACAACTCGTGGGAAGTTGGTGTCGGGGAAGACGGAGATGGGGACTTTACCCGCCAGATAAATACCGGCCAGGCTCAACAGGATGATGCAGAAGAGAATAGTTGTGGCGTGGCGAGTTATCCAGAAGCTATCGACGTCACGAGACGGTCCAACAGAGCCTTGCATCAGTGTGCGTCCTTCTCTGTCGCCGCAGTGGGCTTACCATCCTTGGCGTCGCTGGGGGCAGCATCATCCTCTGCGCCCGCGGCCGATATCTTTACTTTTGTTCCGTCGTCCATTCCGTATGCGCCTGTAGTTATAACTTGATCGCCTGGTTGCACTCCGCTGAGGACTTGAGTATCGTGCCCATCGGTGATGCCGGTCTTCACATCTTTCTGGTGGGCGACATTGTCCGCGCCAACAACCATGACAGCTTGTGTTCCAGACTTTGTCGTGATCAGTGCTTCGTTCGGGACTGTGACAGCGTCCGCAAAAGTGCGGCCGGCGAGAGATGCGTGCACAGGGGTGCCGGCCTTGTACTTACCAGATTTATTGGGGACAATCACCCAGACTTCAAGCGTTGTCGATCCAGGATCCAACGCGGGGCTAATCAGACTGATCTTGCCGTGAGCCGGCCCATCCAGTGCGCTTGAGGTAAGTGTGGCATCGCCACCCACCTTGAGGGCTGCGGTCTGTCCCTGCGAGAGGTGGACCTTGGCTACGAGCGAGGATGTATCCATAACGGTTACGATTGCCTGACCGGTGTTGGCCATTTCACCGGCGAATAGCGGTCTATCTGTAACGACTCCGTCGATTGGCGAGCGGATCTCCGAATAGCTCAACCCCGCCTGTGCAGCTTCATATTTCCCCTTAGCAGAATCGAGGGCACCTTCCGCACTGCTGATGGTGGCCTTTTGACTGACTGACTTGAGCGAGTTCAGGTGCTGTTTAGCAATGTCATAGGCCGCTTTTGCCTGAACCAAGGCCGCGCTCGCCGTGTCCAGGTCGCGGCGCGGAATTGCACCCTCTTGAAAGAGATGCTGGCGTGAATCAACAATATTCTGTTGCAGATCGAAGGTTGCCTTCGCTTGAGCAAGATCGAGTTGCGCCTTCTGCAGATCTTCTATGACTCCTGCTTTGGTGGTAGTGTCGTAGCTCGCGTCGGCCTGTTTCAATGCTCCCTGGCTGTCACGGACCGCAGCGACTAGATCGGCGTTTTCGAGCACGGCAAGCATTTCGCCTTTTTTGACGTGACTTCCACGTTGAACCAAAAACTTTTTAATTGGAGCGGATATCTTTGGAACGATAGCCGCTTGACTCAGAGGAACGAGAACTGTCTCTCCAGACACGAATTCGGTCAGATCTTTACTTTCGACCTTCTCCACCTGTACGGAGACCTCGGGTGAAGCCGCCTCCTCGGACTTCTTACAACCAGAGAGCAGTGCACCCAGACACAGCAAGGCCAGAACCGTCCATTTTTGGCGAAAAGCAATCGCATTTCGATAAGGTTTCTGTTTCAAGGCATATTTCCTGTAAGAGTTTGCAGGTTTGCAAGAGCGATGAAATAACGGACGGCGCCATCGGCTCGGCTTGCCTCCGCGCTGACAAGAGAGTTCTGGGCGTCAACCACCTCGAGGACATTCCCCTCCCCAGCGGCATATCGAAGATTTGTCAGGTACAGTGACTGCGTTGCGGTTTGGACACTTTGATCGAACAGCGTCATTTGCGCCTTCGCTACCGACGCTTCTTTGTATAGCTCATCAAGAGAGGCGATAAGCCGACGCTGGGTTATCGTCAACTCGGCATTGGCTTGGGTACGTCGAATCGTGCTTTGTTTGACGCGATTATGCGTCGCGAACCAATCCCATACCGGAATATCCAGGGTTGCCCACGCAGAATAGCCGAGATTGCGCGTACCGTCCGGCCCGTTAACCGCAAATTGGGGAGCATCGATGCCGTACGCATAGTTGAGACTGAGGTCGGGCACGTAGGCAAAGCGCGCGGCGGTGACCTCGAGATCTGCAGAACGGAGTGTCTCGAAAGCCGCCCGTACATCCGGGTTGTTTGACTTCGCGGCGGAGTCAATCTCCGTTTTGGTCGGCAATGGAGGCATTTGATCGAGAGCGGCGGCCAGTGCGTAGGGCGTCGTGGGATCGGGAAACAATAGCACTCCCAGATCGACGCGCGCTTTGTCAGCGGCTAAGACCGCGTCATTCACGTCACGCTGCCTCTGCTGCTGTTGAAGATCTGCCCGAACGGTGTCGGCGTGCGCCACCTCACCGCCGGCTTCGCGCTGTCGTGTAATCGTTCCAAAGCGAGTGGCTTCGGCGAGAGCGCGATTCGCGACAGCGACCTTCGTGTCCGCAGCGAGGACGCTGTAGTAATTTCCGACCACTGTTGCGACCAGGCCGCGACGGGAGACTTCGAGGCGGGCACGGGCCGCCGCTGCCTCTGCATCTACGCGTCTGTAGTCTGTCAGACTCGCGCCGCTGATGGTTTCGGTTACGATTCCCTGACTGATGTATTCGTGAACCGCGTTGTTGGCAATAAAGCGGACGGGGGAGGTAGATTGGCCGTTGGAACCTGGCTGACCGAGAGTGGCGGTCTGGCCCTGGGTATAGAGATATTGATTGTGATACACAATTCCAGGAAGAAGCGCGGAGCGGGCAATTCCACGTTGTGCCTGCGCGACCCCGGCATCGGCAACAGCGGCTCCATAAGTAGTTTCCACCGCCTGCGCACGGCGAATTGCCTCGCCAAGCGAAATGCCTGCCGCGGGAGGAGGAACGGCGCCGGATTGGGCCTGCATCGTCAAACTGGCCCAGCCAATTACGGCGAGAGCACAGAGATTTCGAAAGATATGGCCTTTACAGATCAAGATTGGACCCAGCTTGTCGAGATTTGATAGATCATATGAATCGTACTAGCCACTATCGATACCTGCGAGACTTACAGATAAGCCTAGCCTCTAAGTTCAGCATGAGTTTGGGTTGAAGTCTGAATGAAAATGCTTTCATCTGAAGTTTTCTCAACGCACAGGCTGGTAGGCAGATGAAATGCTTTTCATCTAAGCTTCAGTTAGACTTCATGGGCGAAACGCCTAATGGGTATGGCGGCGGCTATGCGAATCCTGGTGGTTGAAGACGAGCAAAAGGTCTCAGCGCTCATCAAGCGTGGGCTTACCTCTGAGCGGTACGCGGTCGATGTTGCCGCCGACGGAATTGAGGGTCTGGAGCTTGCTGAGGCCTACCCCTATGACTTGATGATCCTCGATTTGATGGTGCCGAGGCTTACCGGCCCAGAGTTACTTCAGCGCGTACGACGAAACAACACATTTCTTCCTGTCCTGGTACTGACAGCGCTGGACTCAATCGATGACAAGGTAAGACTCTTTGAACTTGGTGCGGATGACTATCTCACCAAACCATTCGCTTTTGCGGAGTTGCTGATGCGAGTCAAGGCTCTGCTTCGCCGTGGGCCTGTCAACCGCTCCAGTACGCTCCGTGTCGGAGAGTTGGAACTCGACCGCCTGACGCAACAGGTCAGGCGCGCCGGTAAGCGGATCGAACTCACCGCCAAAGAGTATGCGTTGCTCGAGTACTTCATGCAAAACGAGGAACGTGTGTTATCGCGAAACATGATCATCGAGCATGTGTGGGATCAAAGCTTTGATGGCATCACTAACATCGTTGATGTTTATGTGCGTCATCTGCGGAGCAAAGTAGACGACGGCAATCCGTTCAAGATGATTCGAACAGTGCGTGGAACTGGCTATACCATCCGTAGCGGGAATGAAACGTGAAACGAAACTCACTTCGATCGAGGGTGACCACTTTCTACTTGGGAATGCTCGCTATCGCCTTGGTTGTATTCAGTGCCGCTGTGTACGTGGGTGCCAAGACGTTTCTCACTCGATCCCTGGAACAGAAGCTAAGGAACAACGCACACGCAATAATCAGCGATTACCTCGTACCGCTGGAACATAAGGGCGAACCGTGGTTGGTCGAGGAAATGACCGAGTCTTACCCCCCTGGATACAGTGACCCGTTTGTGCGGGTATCCCTAGGGACAAGGATCTTGTATCAATCGGGTGACATGCATGATCCATTCGTAAGCATGTCGAAAGTACCGCTTCCCTCTAATCAGCGATGGTTCAACGCGTTTCATCGCGAAACCGCGGCGAGCGGGCAACGGATTGTGCTGTACACCGTTCCATTTCATGGTACAAACGGTTCGGTCATCTTTGTCGAGACAGGGGCCTCGGTCGAACCCATTCGACGCGTTCTCCGTAGCCTTCTCCTGATAATGCTGTTGGCAACACCGATCATCCTGGTTGTAGCTGCGGTTGGTGGCTATCTGTTGATGTCGCAACCCCTAAAACCAGTAGTCGTACTAACCGAACGGGCGGAGCGGGTGGGCAGAAAGGAACTTGGAGAACGGCTACCCGTTATTCCTTCAGGAGACGAGTTGGAGCGCCTTTCGCTCGCCCTGAATAGAATGATCGAACGCCTCGAGCAGGCGCTGGCCCACAATCATCGTTTTTCGGCTGATGCGTCCCATGAATTACGAACGCCCCTGACTATCATTCGTGGCGAGCTTGAATCTCTTATTCAGGTTCCATCCCTTCCCAATTCGGTTATGGAATGTATTGGCAGTGCGCTGGAGGAGAGCACACGCATGGCGAAGATTGTCCATAGCCTGATGACGATCTCACGGTTGGATTGCGGCGAAGAGAAGATAGAACATGCGCCTGTCAACCTTGTGGATGTAGTCAACGTTACTCTCGACCACATGGGCTTACTCGCAGAGGAAAAGCACATCTCTTTGCGCTTCTACCCTGGATCAGCAACGTTTGTCATGGGCGATGCGATGCGATTGAAACAAATCGTCGTCAACCTTGTCGACAATGCGATCAAATACACCCAGGACGGTGGAGAGGTGAGCGTTGTCGTCACTACTGAAGGAGAGAAAGCCATATTACGAGTGACAGATACGGGCATAGGCATACCCGCAGGGGCTCTTCCTCTAGTCTTCGACCGCTTCTACCGGGCAGACCAGGCCAGATCGCGAGAATCCGGAGGCACTGGACTCGGCTTATCCATCGTCAAAGCCATTTGCACTGTTCATGGTGGAGCGGTTTTCGCGGAGAGCGTTGAGGGAAAGGGTGCAACCTTTTGGATAGAACTACCGTTGCTTCGCCTGGACACACGCGTGGAAACAAACGTGGACCCGATGCTCGAAACCGCCCGACGCCCGGTCCCAGGTCGCTGAAGGTTCAATGCATCAAGTGATGAGGAAAGGCTCAAGGTCTGTTTCCGTCCTAGTCAGTCGGAAGCATCTGATAACTAACAAAAGCGAGGTGGCGGCTGTCGGGAGACCAGGACGGAACATTGATAGTGCCCGAGCCGCCAACAATGTTCACGAGTACTCTCACTTTTTTGTCATCCAAGGACATGATGCGCAGTGCAACATCCTTGTTCGCGGGATGTCCTGTCACGCCCTTTTCATAACTGAGGAAGACCATTGACTTCCCGTCGGGTGAGACATGGGGCGTCCAATTCACGAGGTCGTCATTGGTGATCTGTTCCGGCTCGCTGCCATCCGCGTGCATCCGCCAGATCTGCATGGTGCCGCTGCGGTCTGAGTTGAAGTAGATGTATTTTCCGTCCGGAGAGTAATCCGGATCGTCGCTAATGCCGTCACCCGACGTGAGAGCTCTCTCCTCACCACCTTCGACGGAGATAGCGTAGATATTGCCGGAACCATGGCTGGGGCGAGTGAAAGCGATCGTCTTACCGTCGGGTGACCAGCTATGCCAGTAGGAGTCGGGATGTTCTGTTACTAAACGCGGCGTTCCTCCGTTGGAGGGGATGATGTAGACGTGGGACTCCGGCTTTCCAGGCATGCTGCAGCTGATGGCCAGCCACTTGCCATCGGGTGAAAGTCCGTGACTGCCGTTGCACCTAGTGGCTGCACCGATTTCAATAGACTCAGGCGTCCCCCCTGTCGCAGGAACCTTCATAATCTTGCCGTCTTGATTGAAGAGTAATATGTTCCCATCCTTAGTCCAGTTGGGCGCTTCGAAGCGGCCGCGAGTCGTGTAAACCATTGTCCGGCGAGAGTTGTCTTCGGTCCCAATGGTCTGCAGGGCGCTGTGGAGTGTGAGCTTTTCGGGAGCGACCGGTGGAAGCGCTTTCAGTTCGACATTCGAAAAGACAGCTTTTTCTACAACGTTTACATCATGGGAGCATACGCCGAGGCCGACGTAAAACGGTTCGTGAAGGGGGAGCTTGATAGAAGAGCCGGCCGGCTGGAACGGTTCGCTGCCCCTGCTGAGAAACATAGTGATGGTTTCGCCACGTTTTTCGATGCGCAGCCTCTTTGGAGAAGAAATATCCAATTCAATATCCTGGGTCGTCGCGCCTCCGGCACGCCGGTACTGCAGCGCGGTCAGTCCCGAACCGTGCAGCGCTGCGTCAGCGTAGACACCGTCGGCATCGAGAGTCTGACGGAACATCAAGAGCGCCTTGCGATGAGGGTTGGGACTTCCAGTTTTAGTGGGGAAATCGATATCAGCTGTAAGCGATATATCTCCGGATACCTTTTTCCAGACAAAGTGAAAGGCATCGACCGTAGACCAGAGATTAGCGCCCGCCGCGGTAATGGTGTACGTCTTTGCGACAGGGTCGTACACCAGAGTTCCGGGAGGAGTAACGCTTCCAACGTCGGATTGACCTTCGAAGATGCCCAGGAACTCGGAGCCGGGTTGAAGCGGAGGGGCGGGCGGGCCTTTACTGCCGGGTCCAGCTGAGGCGGCGACCGGCCCTTTGGCAAATGCCGGATCCATCTCAGCAATGTCCACGCGGTAGCTAACCGTGTTCGCCGTAGGGAAAGCAGCTGGCACTTTCTGAGTTACTTTGCCGGTCGCTGCCCACTCTGTTCCTCGCTGAAAGGTAGTGATGAATCCCACATCGCTCAACGCAGCAACATCGTGCCCCATCGTTGTGTGGAAGATTCTTCCCTTTCCGTAGTTCAGAACCATCAGCATGGGCTCGTCGTGGCCCGTGCCCTTGTTGTTAGGGTCAGAATGAGCGGTTGCGAGTACGGTCATGTTTTCGCCGGGGCCGCGCAGCGTTGCATAGAGCTCGTCGGCGGCATGCATCCAGAGGTGCGGCAGTCCCTTCATGATTGGGTGTTCCGGCATGCGTGTCTCGATCTGAAAAGGAAGACGATTGCCGTGAGAGCCGGCGTATCCAGGGGAGGAGTCCGAGACGAGCTTGCCATCCTTGAAGTACCAGAGGGGACCTGATGATTCGTTGCGACCCCGCCATCCACCGATTCCAGCCATTTGATTGAAGGCTGGCCAGTTGGGAAACGAATTGTCGGCAGCATGAACGAGGACGAGGCCGCCACCATTTCTCATATACAGCTCAAACTGCGAGCGGAGATCGGCCGGCCAGTCCGGCGCGTCATAGTTGGATACGATCACCTGATATTTGCTGAAGTCCGGCGGGAAGCCGGCGAAGTTCCCTCCGGACGGCGGGGAGGTCACGACCGTAACCCGAAACCGGCCACTGTCTTCCAGCTCCTTTTTCAATACAGGCGTGGTCAGTTGCCAGTTGTGATATGTCCCAGCACTTTGTCCATCAAGAAGCAATACAGATATCGGATCTGTGACCGCAGAGGCGGTGGCCACGAAGAGGATTGTGCTCCAAAGAACGGCTAATGCGGGTTTTTTCATGATGCTTTCTCCTCGTTCCACAGACGCAACCGGCTTCGCCGGGGCATCTTACGACGACTTAGGCAGTGGCACCTCAAGGGCCGAGTCTACAACAATGTGCGAATTAATCCCCTTTTCTCGAGAGGCCTAAGGAGGGCGCTCTCTCTTCGCATAAGCTCCGGCGGGTAAATTCTCTATACTGATCCGCGGAGGTCAAGAGTATGAAAGTTGGTGTATTCACTGCGTTGCTGTCGCAGTTGCCGCTCGATGAGGTGCTGAAGAAGTTGACGGCATTTCAGATCGATACCGTGGAACTAGGCACGGGAAACTACCCGGGCGATGCGCATTGCAAGCTCTCGATGCTGGAGAACAGCACTGCGCTCGCGGAGTTCAAGAGCAGGTTGGCAGACAGTGGTGCGAGCATCAGCGCACTGAGCTGCCATGGGAATGCGCTGCATCCGAATGCAGATCGAGCCCGGCAGGCTCGGGAGGTGAGCCGCAAGACGATTCTGCTGGCTGAAAAATTAGGTGTGCCAGTAGTGGTAGATTTTTCCGGTTGCCCGGGGGATTCGCCTCATTCCACTGCGCCAAACTGGGTCACCTGTCCGTGGCCGCCTGATTATCGCGATGTGCTGGAATGGCAGTGGAACGAGGTGGTCGCGCCTTACTGGATAGAACACGCGGCGTTCGCTTCGCAACATGGGGTAAAGATTGCAGTGGAGATGCATCCTGGGTTTGTAGTGTATAGCCCAGAGACAATGCTTAGACTACGGTCGCTGGCGGGGCCAGCAGTTGGTTGCAATTACGACCCAAGCCACATGTTCTGGCAAGGCATCGATCCAATTGCAGCCATTCGGATACTCGGCGATGCCATCTTCCACGTTCATGCGAAGGACACGCAGCTCTACGCGGCGAATCTTCCCCTGACAGGGGTACTCGACACAAAGCCTTACACAGACGAGCGGAACCGCGGATGGATCTTCCGCACCTGCGGCTATGGCCATGGCGCGGAGTGGTGGAAGGAATTTGCCTCCACGCTAAGAATGTTCGGCTACGATAACGTACTGTCAATCGAACATGAGGATAGCTTGCTGTCTCCCGAAGAAGGGCTTAGAAAAGCCGCGCAGTTGTTGAACGAGATTATCATTCGAGAGCAACCAACGGCAGCGTGGTGGGTGTAGGAAAACGGCAATTCACAGATAGAGGTGAGAGTGAGACGGTTTAGGACAGCAGTAATCGGAACCGGATTTATGGGGCGCGTGCATCTGGAGGCGCTCCGGAGAGTGGAATTCGTCGATGTTGCGGCAATTGCCGGCCGTGAGCTCGGGGCGGCGAAACGACTTGGCGCTGGGTTTGGCATAGAGACTGCCGTTGACGATTATCACGAACTGCTTGAGGATGTGACGATCGACTCCGTGCATATCTGCACCCCGAACGCCACGCACTACCAGATGGCAAAGGATGCGTTGCTGGCTGGCAAGCATGTTCTTTGCGAGAAGCCCCTGTCTGTCTCGGTAGCGGAAGCTCAGGAGTTGGTTCGCCTCGCGCGGGAGCGGGCGCTTCGCAATTGCGTCTGCCATAATCTGCGCTACTACCCGATGGTTCAGCAGATGCGGCGGATGCGCGAGGATGGCGATCTTGGCGAGGTTCTGGTCGTGCAGGGGACATACTCGCAGGATTGGCTGCTCTACGCGACAGACTGGAACTGGCGCATCGACGCGAAGGCTGGAGGAGCACTACGGGCGATGGGGGACATCGGATCACACTGGTTCGACATGGCGGAGCACCTTACGGGGCTCCGGGTTCAATCTCTTTGTGCCGATCTGCAGACGTTTCACTCTACCCGTAAGCGCCCGAAGCAGAGCGTAGAAACGTTTGGTGGAAAGTTGCTCAGCGCAGCAGCCGTCGAGGACACTCAAGTTCATACTGAGGACTTTGGAGCAGTCCTGTTTCGGATGGGAGAGAGTGCACGGGGCGCCATGACCGCGAGTCAGGTCTCGGCCGGGAGAAAGAACCATCTCAGCATCGAAGTCTACGGAACAAAGTCATCAGTCCGCTGGGACCAGGAGCGCCCCGACGAGTTGTGGATCGGACAGCGCAACAGCCCGAACCAGGTAATCGTCAAGGACCCGTCACTGCTGAAGAAAGCGGCTGCTACGTACGCCGATCTGCCGGGAGGCCACTCCGAGGGATACGACGACACGTTCAAGCAGATCTTCCGGCGGTTCTACACCTCCATCGCAGAGCTTGAATCTGCTCCCGAGTATCCGCAAATGCTGGATGGCTTGCGACAGATGCGGATTATGGAGGCGGAGCTTGAAAGCCACCGAAAGCGGAGCTGGGCGGAACTGGCGGACGAATGATCCCGCAACCATGGAACCGTGAGCAAATTAGCTCATCCCTAACTTGCGCAAATATTCTGCGTCAATTTTCAGAGATTGAATCCAAGGCACGTTGAAGGCTTCTTGTTCTGCGAAGCAATGCTTTACGTGTCCAGCCTTTGCCGCTTCCTCGAAGATGGGAGCGTAGTTGATAGTTCCCTGTCCCAGTTCTGCGACCGCAGGCCGGTTCGTGTTTGATGGCGGAGTAGTTGACCGTTTGAAGTCCTTCACGTGCAGCATTGAGATGCGGGTGGGGTATTTGCGAAGGTATTCAACCGGATTTCCTCCTCCGACGGTGACCCACCCGCAATCCAGCTCCATCGTGACTTTGGAGGGATCGGTCAACCGAAGTAACTCGACGTATGGGACGACGCCGTCTGTCTCTTTGAATTCCAGGATGTGATTGTGATAGCCGAACTTCATACCAGCTGCACTCACTTTTTCTCCGAACATGTTGAACTGTTCGGCATTCCAACGCCAATCATCAAGCGTAAAGCTTCCCTTGTCTGTTGGGTTTGGATTCTTATGCCCGGGCGAGGAGCAGACTATGTAAGTTAGGCCTAGTTCATGACTAAAGGAGAGGATCTGATCCAGGTTCCGATGCAGATCGTCCGATGGATGATGCGCGCCGACTAATTTCAAGCCAGCATTATTCATGGCCGCCTTGACCTCAGCCGCAGAATGATTGAAGTAGCCGGCGGATTCCACTTCCTTGTAACCCAATGTCCCAATCTCTTTGAGAGTGCCGGCGTAGTCCTTCGGCAGCAGATCACGCACCGAATAGAGCTGAAGTGCGAGCGGCAAATGTAACGTCTCTGTGGCTACCTTGGCGGCATGGAGAGCCGAAGAACCACAGATCAGCGAGGCTGAACCGGCTTTGACAAAATCTCTTCGCGAATAATTCAAGATATGGCCTCTTTCTGTTGTCAAGTTGGTTTCTTGGATTCGAGTTTCTTTGTTAGACATTTCCCTGCCGCATCTGTTCCGCAAGATACTCGGAAGCCCGCATTGCAAGCGCCACAATAGTCATGGTCGGATTTTGCCACCCTGCGCTTACGAAGCTGGCGCCGTCGATGACGAAGAGATTTTTGGCGTCATGGCTCTGGCACCATTTATTCAAGACGCTGGTCTTCGGATCATTTCCCATTCGACAGGTGCCAAGCTCGTGAATGCTGTAGCCAGGCGGATTTGGATCGTAGTTCTTTGAAAGAACTTCGAAGCCTGCCGCTTCCGCCAGCGCAATGCTGGTATCCACCGCATCGCGCGACATATTGAATTCATTGTCGGTATATTTTGTCTCGATGCGTAGCACTGGAATGTCCCAGGCATCGACAACGGTCGGATCGATACTCACATAATTTTCGTATCGTGCCAAAACCTCTCCCATAATGCTGGTTGAGAATGCGCTGCCGTTATAGCTGTCCAGTTTGTTTTGCAGATCCTCGCCATACGTGGCGAAGTTGCGCGGATCCATTGGACGCATGCTGCTATGTACGTTGAGAGCGTAACCGCGGATGAAGTCCTTTGCCTTGCTGTTGATGTTGCGAAAGCGCGGAACGAGCGCTCCGCCACCGATCAACTCGGGGGTGGCTTTGCCATCGCGTGCCTCGGGTACGGAACAGACGATTCCCGGTCCATACACCTGGTCAGTAAGATAGTGGCCCATCACGCCGCTGGAGTTCGCCAATTTCGAGTTGAGCAATAGGCGGGTGCTCTCAAGCGTTCCCGCGGCCAAAACGACAACTCTAGCCTTCACCGACATCTCCCGGCGGGAGAGTCGATCGACGAAGTGGGCTTCGTTGATAAGGCCAGTATTCTTGTCAACGTCGAGTTCACGAACCACAACATTCGGAATGGCTTTCAGTTTTCCCGTGGCGAAGGCATCCGGGAGAAGAAGGTTGATCGAGCTGGCGAGACCATCTACTCCAAGAGAGCTGCGAGCTTTGCAGACCGGAATATTTTTCTGTTTTCCAGCCGCAATAAAGCGCTGCATACAGCCTGACCATGGCGAATCATCTGGAACGAAATTTCCATCTGGATACTGCGGCAACCCGTCAGCACGACCCTGCACACGAAATATCGCTTCGACCCGCGAGTAGTAAGGAGCAAGGTCCGCCAGGCCGATCGGCCAATCGTCTCCGAAGCCATCGTGGGACTTTCCTTTGAACTCATAGTCGCTGAGTCGAAAGGACTGTCGCGACCAGAATAAAGATCGTCCTCCAAAGAGCCTTACTCTCACCCAGTTATAGGGATGTTGCGGATCGTACGTATAGGGGACCTCTCGTTCGTCTACCCACGTGTTCGCATTGAACTCGTTTGACTGAAAGACATGAGGCAGGCGGCCCGGTTGGCTGAAGCCGCGAAACGGCAAAGCAAAGGCCGGCTTTGGTTCGGTGTCCTTGTGGACATCGGCCACTGGCCCCGCGTTGAGCATCAGGCATGAAATGCCCTTTTCAGTGAGTACCTTCGCAGCCATCCCGCCCGAGTGGCCGGATCCGATGATCAGAACGTCAACTGTCTCTTCAACCATAATTTCTCAGTCGTCCTTCTGTTGCACTTCGTATTTGATATCCATGTTGTGGCGGCCGCTTGCCGCCTCACGATTCTTGCGTAGGGACAACATGAAAGGCGCGAGTGCAGTATCTTTCTCGCGCTAGGATTGTCGTTTCTTCTGAGCGGGCCGGCGGATTGACGCGGGTCCTCCTCGATGAATATCGGGATCGACTGGAAACCAATACAAGTCCATGTCGGGCGCCTTATTTCTCGCTTTGCTCCAAGCTTCGGAGTTGATCGTTGCGGTACGGATATCGCTATGCGCAATGTTAATGAAATGCGCATGAGGTTCAGTCGGAGGATGATCTGTCATCCATGTCCGCATCCAGGGACGAAGCAACTGGTCTGCCTGCATTTTGTTTAACGCTGAGAACGCTGTGCCGAAGTGTTGCTTCGACTCCGCATCAAGCCGATCGAGTCCGGTTTGATACATTTGTTGGCGATCCATGGGTGACACTCCGATTAGAAAGTCGATGAACTCAGGCGCACCTGCCTCGTTTGCACCAGGGTAGCCCCTGAGCGGAGGCAACAAGATTTCGCTCAGGTGACGCAGCGTCGCGAGTTGCTGTTCCGTGAAGAAATACGCATTGGTTTGCGCCACCGCGTCGGGAACCACCGACGCTATCGGGAGAGGTTTCACCTCCATTAGCCCACGCATCCAAGGTACGGGTCCAGGGGCGGTAGGCGTGGCGGGCGGCACAGATGGGGCCACCGGAGTCGCCGCTTGCTGTCCCAACATGGTCTTAGCGGACGCGGATGCCGCTACGATCGCTTTGACAAAATCTCGCCGTCGCATAGTGTGGTTGCTCTCCTTCGAGCGGACATTTTCAATTCGTTGCAAAGAATCTATTGCTCGGCGAACTGGATTCCATCTTCAGCACTCCGAAATTCGCGCCTCGGGGTCAGGCGGAAGGTTACGAGGCTCGGCAAGGAAATGCAAGGTTGGCGTTTGGCAAGCCTCAATTCCGGCACGAAGGAGGAAACATTCGATAGAGAAAGTAGCTATGGAAGAGCGAATGCAACATATGCAGCGCCTTGAGGACCCTTCGGGTTTCTCGCTCCGCTGGTGGCGATCACCACATATTGTTTGCCATCGATCATGTATGTGCATGGAGTGGCCGTCCCTGCGTAGGGGAGATCACCCTGCCACAGAAGTCTGCCAGTCTTGGCGTCGAAGGCGCGAAATTTGCGGTCATAGATCGTCGCGCCAATGAACAGTACACCGCTGCCAGTCAAAATGGGGCCTCCGTAGTTCTCCGATCCCGTGTCCCGCATCCCCTTTGCCGCTAGCTCGGGATATTGTCCGAACGGGATCTTCCACAGAAACTTACCAGTGTTCAGATCGATTGCATTGAGCGTTCCCCAGGGAGGAACCACCGCCGGATAACCATCGGGATCCAAGAACTTTCGGTAGCCCGTGAAGTGATACTTGGGAGTAGCCGATGAGGAGGTGCCGGCGAGTTCCTTTCGAGTGGTTCCGGTCGAAGCTGAGGGAACGTTTGAAGGTGGGTCGATTGGATGGTCCAGGTAAGCGAGCAACTGCTCAAGCTGCGTATCTCGCAGGTTTGGGAATCCAGGCATCCGTCCTTTGCCGTTGTGGATGACCTCAGTGATCTGAGGCCGCAAGAGCCTTGAGTTGATGTCTACCAACGAAGGAAACGCGGGCGGATTTCCTCGGAGGTCGCTGGCGTGGCAAGAGGCACACTGGTTCTGGTACAAGGCTTCTCCGGGGCTCGCGGTTGTGTTGGCCGTCAAGCCGCCAGTCCAGGGCAGGTCGTTCGCGTTGATGTAAATAATGCCCGAATGCGCGTCGACCGCGGGACCTCCCCACTCCGCGCCGCCATCGAATCCGGGAAAGACTACCGTCTGCTTATCAATGGTCAGGGGGAGGAATGGACCATCGTTGCGAAAGGTCTTGAACTGTTCAACAGCCCACGCATGTGCAGCCTCTGTCCGAGTCGTGATCATGTTCGCGGTGAGACACTGGCGAGCGAATGGTGGGGGCGCCAGTGGGATCGGCTGAGTGCGAGAGGTCAACTCACCAGCAACGTCGGAAGCGGGAAACGGACGTTCTTCAATGGGGAATAGCGGCTCGCCGGAAACGCGGTCGAACAGAAAGACGAATCCCTGTTTGGTCGTTTGGGCTATCGCGTCGATCATTTTGCCTTCGCGCTTGACGGTTACTAACGCGGGCGGGGACGGAAAATCTCTATCCCAGATATCGTGGTGCACGCCTTGAAAGTGCCAGAGCATCTTGCCTGTCTTCACATCGAGTGCAAGTAGAGTGTCGGCAAACAGATTGTCGCCAAGTCGGTCCGCGCCGTAAAAATCCGAGACCGCAGAACCAGTCGGCACATATACGATGCCTCGTGCCTCATCGACCGCCATACCCGTCCAATTGTTTGCCGCACCCGCAGTCTTCCATGCACCCTCAGGCCAGGTTTTATAGCCCTTTTCACCAGGGTGTGGAATGGTATGAAAACTCCAGACGAGTTTGCCGGTTCGGACGTTATAGGCGCGAATATCGCCGCGCGGAGCTGGATTAGCCTCGGGGGCACGGAATCCGAGGATAAGCAGGCCTTTGCAAAGCACACCGGGTGTAGTCAACGCGACAGTGTTTTGCGTGTAGTCCGAGCCCAGGTCTTTGCGCATGTCGAGTCGGCCATTCTCGCCAAAGCCCCCGATCGGTTTGCCGGTAGCAGGATCAAGCGCATAGAGAAAGTTCATGATGTACGCGAATAGCCTTGCCTCTTTTCCATCGCTCCAGTACGTCAAGCCACGACTTGGCTGTCGTCCAGTGATCCCGGAGTTGAACTGCCAAAGCTGCTTGCCAGTTGCTCCATCAAGCGCAAAGACCTGCAGCGTGGAGCTGTAACCATAGAGGGTACGTCCTACCATCAAGGGGTTAGTCTGCACTCCGCCGTCGGTACCAGCGTTGAAGCGCCAAACCTCTTTCATGTGCTGGACGTTCGCCGTGGTGATTTGATTCAGAGGCGAATAGTGGTCTCCTGTGATCTCGCCGTTATAGGTAAGCCAATCCGTTCGCGCCGCCGAAGCCTGTGGGCTCTCCGTGCCGCTAGCCTGCGCCGCATGGTCCCGATAGATCCATGCACAGAACGAAAGTGCGGTAGCTGCGATGACCGAGACTGCCACCCTTTTGCGGAGACGATCCACTCGATCTTGTGCGTTGGCATCTGTTGGTGGCATCAGACCTTTTGATCAATTGAGCGAGCGTCAATAGTACCGAATTTACATTTGGTCGCAAAACACGTGTGAAGCTTCCGCCTAGAACGCCCGCGGCATGAAGAGGTCAAAGAACGAACCCGTCGTCGAATGCAGGCAAACATTCGCATTCGCCACACCGTCAACCTTCCGGGTAAATCCTTTGTCGTCCACCTCGATCCGCATTGCGGTTGTCGGACAAATCTCGGGCTTTACGGCGTAGGCGGCCGCGACAACATCGAACAACGTCGGCGATTCATGATGGGTTGCTGCGCTCCATTCCGCCGTCAATTCCTCAAATGCCTTCGCCATCCCTGTCCCCTTCGCAAACAGCTCTCGCTGCCGCTCGGGATCCAGCGGAATCTGAGTCGAATCGAGCGGCATGACGTACAGCGGTATCCCCGATTCGAAGAGAGCCTTGGCTGCGGGAATATCGTTCACGATATTCCACTCAGCTTCGGGCTGCTCCTTTGTGCCATAGCCACGGCTGACCGATCCGCCCATGATGACGACCCGTTTGAGTTTCTTGAACGTCTTAGGATCTTGCTTGATCAGAGGTCCGACATTCGTCAAGGGAGCAACCGCGACAAGCGTGATCTCTCCCGGATACTTGCGAATTGTGTCCAACATAAATGTGATCGCATCAGGGTAGGTTCGATCCGGTGAACCTTCTGCCCACTTACTCTGGGTAAAATGCGGCTTCCCGCCCGTCTTTGGCCCTTCGTAGACTGGGACATCACTACGTCCGGCTGAATTCAGGAATCGCGTTGCTAGTCGGGCCCGCAAATGCGTGTCTTGAAACGCTGTCGTCACTCCGACAACACTCACCTCGGAACTCCTTAGTAGAAATCCGAGCGCATAGGCATCGTCGATGTCATCGCCGATATCGGTATCGAAGATCACCCTTGAAGGCGAGGTCTGCGGCGTCGCCGGCGGAGTTGTACCAATCACCAGCAAAACACACAGGCCCAAGAAGAATGTCTTTTGCATGGGGCCAATGCTACACCTGCTATTAGACCCGGCACCGATTTGGATGTCACTGAAGGTTGGGCTACTTGCCGATGCAGAATGTTCTACCTCAGCGTAAGATGCCTATATTCAGTAGTCTACAATTGGCTCGCGCACTTCGTGGACACATCGGTGGACAGGTTTTGCAAGCCCACTTATCCCTCTGTTTCAGCGCACTCATTGATACCCTAAAACGATACCATTGCGATCGCCAGCGCAATGCGCCGCCGTTGAATAATGGCTATACCCTGCCACCCGCATCGCTCGAAATTGAGCCGGAAGGCTACAAGCCATAGGAACTCCACAGGCTCCTTTTTTTGGTTATGGGTTGTCCATCTTTGGACGGCCTCGTCCAGTTGTGGACAATGACTAGTCAGGTCGATCAGGAGCTTGAGACTAACTGGCTGATGGATATGGAGTTTTCAGAACTTCTGCCTGGCAGTGAAATTGCTGAAGTGTTGATAACCATTGCGAGGAGTTCCAATGACATCTCTCTATCGGGATTTGAAGATTGCGGTTCGTCACCTGTTGAAGTCACCCGGCTTTGCCATGACAGCCGTACTGATGCTGGCGCTGGGCATTGGCGCGACGACTGCGATATTTTCCATCGTTGAGGGTGTCCTGTTACGGCCGCTGCCTTTTCCTGAGCCCGACCGATTGATGGTGCTGTCCGACCTTCTGCAGGGCGCGGAGATCCAAGGAAACGGCGAGGCTGGCGTGACGGTTCCCGATATCCGCAACTACGTGCGCGACACGCAGAGTTTCTCGAGCCTCGGAGGGTATCAAAACACCGGGTTCGAGCTATCGGGGATCGGAGATCCGGCACCGATCAATGCGGCGCGAATGAGCGGCGGAGTGCTGCCCGCGCTTGGAGTGCAGCCGTTGCTGGGACGGGTGTTCACACAGGAAGAGGACAACCAGCATCAACAGGTCGCCGTGCTTAGCTACTCCGCATGGCAGAGCCGCTTCAATGGCGATGCCAGCATTCTCGGAAAGAAGATCCTGCTCGACCGCAAGCCGTATGCCGTGATCGGCGTGATGCCACGCAACTTCGAATTCCCCCTGGTACCCGGCCATCTGAATCGCAGCGAACTGTGGGTTCCGATCAGCTTCACGCCGCAGGAGCTGTCGGCGCCTGCGTCCGCCAACTGGAGCTACAACATGGTGGGACGGCTTAAACCAGGAGTAACACCGTCGCAGGCTGTGAGTGACGCAGCGCGAACCGCGAAGGAGACCGTGCGCAACTACCCGCCATTCATGGCCGGATTTAGTATCCACCCAGTCGTGAGGCCGTTGCACGAGGAGACGGTAGAACAGGCTCGGCCGCTGGTGCGCACACTTTTTCTTGCCGTGGCCGTTGTGCTGCTGATCGCCTGTGCGAACCTTGCGGGTCTGCTGTTGGTGCGCGCTATCCGGGCGCGGAGGGAAACCGCGGTTCGACTGGCACTTGGAGCCAGTGCGAGGACGCTGCTATGGCAGACCATTCTCGAGAGCCTTGTGTTGAGCGTCATGGGTGGACTCGTCGGAATGTTGCTCGCAGCCGTCTTGCTGCGTGTGGGTACGAGCCTGCTGCCCGAGACGCTTCCGCGCATTAGCGAGATCGGATTGGATTGGCCGGTGGCCGGTTTTGCGCTTGGCCTTGCTGTGCTTACTGGAGTAATCTGCGGATTGGCGCCTGCCTTTGCGGCCATGCGGACCAATGTGAACGAGACACTGAAAGAGGGAGGCCGCACGGGTACTGCGGGCGGACATGCGCGTCTGCGCTCCGCGCTCGTGATCGTTGAGATTGCTGTTGCGCTTATCCTGCTCACGGCTTCGGGCTTGCTGCTGCGCAGTTTTGAAAAGATGCGGCAGGTGGATCTTGGTTTTCGGCCGGACCACACACTGGTAGCTTCGTATGGGCTTCCGCGGAAACAATATGCAACCCAGACGGCTGTCGACGAGTTCAACCGTGAGCTGTTGCGGCGGCTGCAGGCTCTGCCGGGAGCCAAGAGCGTCGGGTTGACCTCGTTTCTCCCCGCTTCCGGCAACAACACCAACAGCGCGTTTATGGCCGAAGGTTATGTTCCGCCCAAGGAGGGAAGCATCGATCTGGCTACGCTGGTACAGGTGCAGGGCGACTATTTCCGGGCGATGGGGATTCCATTACTCCATGGTCGACTGTTCACTGAAGGCGACAAGGCTGACGGTCAACTGGTAGTCGTTGTGAACCAAAAGCTCGCAGCGCAATCCTGGCCCGGGAAAGATCCGATCGGCAAGCGACTCCGGCTTGGAACACAGTCGATGGAGACGCCATGGGCGTTGGTGGTGGGCGTAGTGGCGGATGTGAAAGAGAGCTCTCCAGACGCGCCGACGAAACAGCAATTTTATATGCCGAACGATCAAGCTGAAGCGTTTGCGGGATCGCTCGCATCCCCTACTGATCTCAATGGCAACGGCGGATTCATAGCACTGCGCACAACTGTGGCGCCGGAGCTGATGCAGAATGTGCTGCGTGCGACGGTGCGATCCATCGACCCACAGTTACCGTTGTACCAAGTGCAGACGCTGGAGCATGCCATCTCGGACAGTGAAGCTCCGCGGCGGTTCAATACGGCGCTGATCTCATCGTTTGCGGGGATTGCGGTGCTGCTGGCGGTACTGGGAATCTACAGCGTAATTGCTTTCTCTGTCGCGCAGCGGGTGCAGGAGATGGCAATTCGCATGGCGCTCGGTTCGCAACGCGCTGGCATCGTAAGGCTTATCGTGGCTTCGGGTGTCAAACTCGCGGTAGCCGGCTGTGCGATCGGACTGCTGGGAGCGTGGGGTGCATCCCATTTGTTGCAGAGCTTTCTCTTTGGAGTACGTGCACTGGATCCTGTGATACTGGCGCTGGCAGCGAGCGTTTTGCTGGTATTGACTCTGGTTGCGTCGCTGTTGCCCGCGCGCCGCGCCGCTTCCGTTGAGTTGACGCAGACGTTGCGGGCGGAGTGAGCGACGGCGATTAGCTAGGAGACATTGCCACGATATGCGAAAAAAATGTTGAAGAATCGTACGACTAGCGCTTAGGCCGATGCCCGCGGAATGCCGTTTTCTTGTGCGTCTCTATTAAGTATGTTGGCAACAACGGCGGCCTCAATTTCGCTATTGATCTCTGCGCCCAGAAGAAGCATAAAACCGGTGAGATAGAACCAGGTAAGAAGGATGATCACGGCTTCCAACCCACCATAGGCTACCGAGTAGTTGCTGAAAAAATGCAGATAGATTCGGAGGCTTATCGATGCCGTCAGCCAACCGACAATTCCGAAAGTTGCGCCAGGGGTCAGCCAATGCCACTGGCCGGATTTCAAGTTAGGCGCAAAATAATAGATGACAGCAAAAAACAGGGAAAGAAGAATGGTGACGAAGGACCAGCCGAGCACCCTCACAACAGAGGCTGTTGCGACCGCAAGAAAATGATGTTCGAAACGGAGGTAGCTCAAACGGACGAACAGGTCTGTGCCGAACATGGTGGCCAGCATGAGCGTTACGAGAATCATCAGAATGATGGTGATGCCTATGGCTGAGAGTCGGGCAGCCAAATAGGAACGCGTCTCTTTTACTTTGTACACAACATTGAGACTATCTTGAATCGCCGAGAAACCCACAGACGCAGACCAAATAGCAAAGAAAAGGCCAAAGGTAAGCTTGCCGCTGGTGGCGCCCATCGTCGTTTGGTTGAACGTTTCCAGTACAGTACCCATGGCCGCGTGAGGAATCACAATCGCCAAATAGCCGAGGAGAATGTAGTAGATCTGAGAGGCAGACTTAGCCGCGAGGCCGAGGATTGCTGTGGCTGTAAAAAGACTGGGAAATAGCGCGAAAATAAAGAAAAAGCCCAACTCCGCGGCCCGGCCCACCAAGTTGTCGTCCAGCATGGGGCGCCACGTTCTTTTTGCTATCACTCCAACGGGAATCCCTTGCAGATCCCATAGCGAACGGAGTGGAAAGCGAGAAACGAAATTCCAAACGCGTAGTGGGATCCGCTGCATAGGGTCGAGGATGGGATCGGCAGCAGTGATGGTGCGCCTCAGTTCACTGCGTGATCTGACTCCCGTTTGGAGAGGGATCAGCGGCTATTTTGCCAGACACTTGTTTTGCGCCGTCATCGCATCCTGCAGGCAAGTGTCAGGTGCTGACGGTTGACCGGGAGCGGATGGAAGCGTCTTGCGCGCTTGGCACGTCTGCTGTTGTTGATTGAAGGTCTGCATGCAAACCGCCGGATCGGTTTTGATTGTTTGGTTTGCGTTTGTCGCCGATCCAGCTTGACTCTCACTTCGAGCTTTAGAATCTTTATAACAATCGTTGAAAATTGATTTTGCCTTGTTCTTGCAGGTCTTACCGTTAGCTTCTGGGCACGCTTTCATTAGATTTTCGCGTGCATTCGTGCAAAACGTTTTGTCTCCCTTCGGCGAAACGGTCTCATCGTGCGATGCTGGTCCCGACCCTCCGGAAGCCACGCATTTGAATTGCTGTTTGTCGGCCTCCCACATCGGACTCATTTCGGGGTTGGCACATTGTCCGAAAGAAACAACTGAAAACATGGATAGCGTGAGCGGTATCAGATATGTAAGTTTCATGAAAAACCTCGCTTGAAGCGCCGAGCTCAACCAACGGAATACTCTAAGTTGGGTTCGGCCGCGACATCTGGTCAGATGCCGATTCCTCAATTCACGAATGCCCTGAATCCCAGTTCACTCGAAGCCGTCCCGGGCCCTGGAGCGGCAGTCGAATACTCAGGAGTCTTACATCGCCTCTTGTTGGAGACGTACCACCGTTAAAGGCAGTCGAATCTTGCAAAAAACTTGCCAAGCTTGAGTTGATCACCCAATTATTCCCTTGCAGCCCGCGTGGCAGCCCAAGACTTATGAGAAGGTCACGGCGTTTGGATTCATGACCATGCGGCTTGAAACAATCCAAAGTAGGAGGTTGAACATATAGATTGGGCAGGAACATCTTCGGGGAGAAGGTCCCATGCCAAAGTGAGCTGCCATCCGAAGGCGGCTTTTCTTTGCTAAGCACCATGAAGTTTGGGGTCGCTTACTCTCATCGTTCGACCCATAAGAACCAGATCGCTGCAATACTCAGCAACGGCGCGTTGCGTTTCCGATTTGGAGACCACCTTAGTTTGCGGTAAAGCATCCAAATTAATTGATTACCAGTTGACGATTTTGAAATGCGTTTTCGATTCTGGTTATCACATTTTTTGGCTCTAAAGTTGCACACGGCGCTATCCCAGCGGCTTTATCTGCGAAAGTACACGATGCAGTCTAGGTTTCCACGGCCGCGGCCCGAAGAGCGAGTGTCGCTCCTTCAACGTCAGCAACACCTCAAAATGTCCCGCTCGGCACACGCCTACGTCCTAGGCAGCACGCTAAAGTTCTACCAATGCTGGGGACTGCGAGAGTCAGGTGCCAAAAGCCTCCGATATGGATATGCGGGACTATCATGTTGGAAATCTTGACCCAGTCGAGAATTCAGAACGTAGTTGAAATAGAAATATGAGACTTAGATCAGACCTCATTGGAAACCCGGCACACAATTTAATTCTGCGGATAAACACGAACTAGGATGCGAACTATGTGGTGACGAGTGATGAACCGCTTTTTCTCAGAATTCGCGAAAGAGATCTTTCGGGAGATGTTGATATCCAGATGGTGTTGAACTGGCCAAGCCTATTGCCACGGTAAGGTTTCTTCGAAATTCTCGAACCTTGCCGTCGCCCGAAAACTCCGTTGTGCGGGAACAACAGACTCAAGCGGTCATGGTCACCACCGAGAAGCCGATTTCCGGTTACGAATTCTAAGCGAAACGAAGCGTTCCACCTCCTTGTATTTCGTCGTGCTGCATGGCACCGACCAACGCTACACCGTTGAGCGAGGTATTGATTACGGCGCCGCCTTTGTATGCATTTTCTACGACAAGCATTTTGCCGTTCGGCAGGTGCACGGTGGCTCGAGGGAACAAAGGTGCTCCAAGAATGTACTCCGGCTTGCTGGGGCAAAGCGGATAAAAGCCCAGCGAACTAAGGACGTACCACGCGGCCATCGAGCCAGTATCTTCGTCACCGGCGAACAGGTCCGGAGTGTAAAGATCGTCCATCACGCGCTTCGTCCAGTGCGCGGCGCGGTCCTGCCGCCCCGCCACGGTGAAGATGTACAAAATATGGTGTGAGGGCTGGTTGCTGTGCGCGTACTGACCAAAGTTGACGGCGGCCATCTCCGACATCTCATGAATCTCGCTGCCGTAGGCTCCAGTGTCGAAGTCGGGGAACATCGTGAGCATCTCCTCTAGCTCGGCGACGACCATCTCCTTACCGCCCATGGCCTCGATCAAAGCGGGCATGGCATGCGGTGCGTCGAAGCGATGCTGAAACGCCGCGCCTTCCACATAAGGATCACCCCAGCGGATGGGGCTGAATGGCTCCAGGTAGCTGCCATCGGACTTCTTTCCGCGGAAGAAGCCCAACTTTGAATCAAAGATGTTGCGCCAGTTTTCAGAGCGTTTCATGAACATGGCGTAGTCGTCATTTTTGCCCAGCGCTTTCGCCACCTGCGCAATGCAGAAGTCACCGTACGCCGCATCGACAGTCTCCGCTGCAGCCTGTCCAACCTTGTCCGCCGGGTCATAGCCGAACTTAAGATTCTCCTCAATGCCGCGACGACCATAGCCCGCATCCGGATTGCCGGGTTGCGTCGCGTGTTTTCTCAGCCCTTCATATGCCGCAGCCATATCGAATCCCTTGATGCCTTTTACCGCCGCTTCTCCGAAGACTGAATCGATCAGGCTTCCGGTCATGCACGCGCGGTAGCCGGGACATGGGAACTGCGGTAGCCAGCCACCTTCATGGAACACGTTCACCCATGCCTGCAAAATTTCTCCAAGCCGCTCCGGGAAAAGGATGGCCATCATTGGATACCAGGCGCGATAGACGTCCCAGTAGCCATGGTCCGCATAAAGTACGCCTGGCACAACTTTGCCGTTGTATGGACTACGATGCTGCATTACGCCGCCGGCGTCGGGCTCATGCCATATGCGCGGGAACAATAGCGTTCGGTATAGGCAGGAGTAGAACGTACGCTGCTGGCTCTCTGTCGCTCCTTCAATCTCGATACGCTTCAAGTGTTTGTTCCACACCTTCTCTCCTTCCGCGCGCACGGCCTCCACAGATTGGATACCGAGTTCGAGTTGCAAATTACGCTCCGCCTGCTCGAAGGAAATGAACGAGGTTGCGATTCGCACGTCCACAGCGCGAACGCCATCCACAAAGCTCAGATGCGTCGAGCGATGCCCCTTCTGATCTTTATGCTCAAGAGCTTTCCATGGCTCAGAGAATTGCAAAACGTAATAGCACGCGAAGCTGTCTGCCACGCCTCCGTTGTTTGCCGTGGAGGCGAAGCGAATGGTGCGCCGAGCAGCATCGGACTCCGGCAGCGGTGGCGCGTCGGGAACATCGAAGACGAAGCCGGGCGTTTCTTCCTTGGTGTACTTCGCATGGATCAGAGCTCCGCGTTCGGTCGGCACCAGCTCCGCATCGATGCCGTAACGCAGTAGCTTCAACCGCATCGTGTGTGGTGACAAGACTGAATCCTCCGGCCGATACGACGTGGCTCGCGGCCCGTAATCGAGATTTGGGGCTCCGCAGATCGGCAGGAACGTTGCATGGCCATAGTCGCCAAGCCATGGGCTCAGCTGGTGTGTAGATCGGAATCCCTGGATGCGCCGCTGCCCGGGCTGAAACATCCAGGGAGTGTTCGGTGTGCTCTGGAGCGTCCAGTGCGCCATGCCAAACGGAAGTGCTGCAATCGGCAGAGTATTCCCGCGTGAAAACGAAGGTGTCGAGTCCGTTCCCTGAAGAATGCTGACCAGCGTGACAGGGCTCGCCGGTCGAACCTCGTTTGCCGATGCGTGCTGCGTAACGGTGGGCGCCTGCGCTTCCAGACCTCCCGCAGAATGCGAGATCGCCGCTACAGCGGCAAGTCCCGTTGACTTTAGAAAGGAACGACGGTTGCTATCCATGCTGCGTTTTGACTCACTCATTACTTTGCCACTCCAATCTTCGCGACCCAGACATATCAGAAGAAATCCTTCTTGGGTGGGGGAAGAAGGACGAGTATGAGGGCCTAGGCGAGACGATCAGCTTCGGATCTCCAACAATCGGCCATGATGTGCAGCCCAAGCCCTAGCGGGTTGACTCAATGAGCGTTCGCTACTGCTTAATGACGGTCCCATCTCTTTTTCTTATTTCGCCCCACCCGCCATTCAAATGGTTGGGGCCATCAGTAAACGGAAACTTCGCGGCCAGCTTTTCATCAATCTCAATTCCCCAACCAGGTTTCTCGTTCGCCCAAAGGTAACCATCCTTCATCTCCGGACAGCCGCGAAAGATCTCCTGTGTCGGTGCATTGAACGGCGTGTATTCCTGAATGCCGAAGTTGTAGCTAACTAGGTCAAGCGTTACGTTGGCCATATGGCCCACGGGCGAGACGTCTCCGGGACCATGCCACGCCGTCTTAACACCGAAGGCTTCAGCTAGAA
This sequence comes from Acidobacteriaceae bacterium KBS 89, assembly GCA_000381605.1. Lineage (GTDB taxonomy): Bacteria > Acidobacteriota > Terriglobia > Terriglobales > Acidobacteriaceae > Edaphobacter. Next base: position 193,832 of record KB906758.1, on the reverse strand, counting down.
TCGCAATTTTTCGTGCCGGCGTAAATCCGCCGACTTGTGAAACATGGACACGGATATAGTCAATCAACTGTCCCGCAATGAGAGGTTGCCACTCGTGTGGACTGTTGAACAATTCGCCCATCGCGATGGGAGTAGCACAATTCTCTCTTATCTGTTTGAAATATCCGAGATCCTCAGGAGAGAGTGGATCTTCGAGAAAAAACAATTTGAACTTCTCTGCGTCCTTACAGAACTGCACGGCCTGATTCGGAGTCAGTCGTTCGTGCATATCATGCAGTAGCTCTACCTCTTCACCAAGCTCGGTTCGGCAAACCTCCAGTAGCCTTAGTGCCCGACGGGCCTGGTAGGCCGGTTCGAAGAGCGGTTTGTTGTGCAAGGCCTTCAGCGGCGGAGCATCACCATGCGCTGAGCCATAGCCTGCCATTCCTGGCAGGCCCACCTGCACGCGAATGTTCCGGAAGCCTTGTGCCATATACTTCTTTGCCGCTTCAACCACGTTTGCGAACTCAGGACCATCGGCGTGCGCATAACAATCCACAGCCTCGCGGCACTTGCCTCCAGCCAACTGATAAACGGGCATCCCGGCTTGCCTCCCCTTGATGTCCCATAACGCCTGATCGACTCCGCTCAGCGCATTGTTCAGTACTGGTCCATTTTTCCAATAGGAGCTGTCATAGCAACTTTGCCAGATGTCTTCGATCCCATCGGTGGTCTTGCCTAATAAGAACGGCTTTAGATACTTCTCAACCGCCGGCTTCACTAAGTCGGCCCGTTGTGTAAAGGTTGCGCAGCCATAACCGTACAACCCGTCTTGGTCTGTCATAATCTTTACCACCGTCAGGCGAGACCCTGCCGGTGCACATTCAATCACGCTCACGTCCTTGATTCGAGGGGACGGAAGACTCTTCACAGCCTGCGCGACCTTCTCTTGGGCCCGCAGTAAAGGGGTTGCCAGGCCGAGCACGCTGGCCTTTGTAACGAACTTCAACAAGTCACGGCGATTCGTCGGCATAGTTGGCTCACCTAATACTGATTTTTGAGGTTGTCTGGAAAGAATACTCCACATTCGGAGCGTAAGAGATGGCTAGATTTTTTTTGACGATCCATCGAATACCGGCAGCCATTTGCTCAAATGCTGATCGTCAGCCTTAGGTGCATCGCATCGTTTGTACCCAATGGACGTGCGCAACATCAACTGAGAATTCGTGGACATGGCCGGAGCGACGATATACTGCTCGGGCATAATTGAATGGCCGGGGAAGCGACGAGTTCCAAAACTTTCCAGAACTTCGATGTAAATTCCATTGTCTACGAGTCAACTCAGGAGATAAGTGACCGTGCGTGTGACTAAATTCGTTTCCGGCTTATCGTTGTTTCTCGGATTGTATGTCTTAATTTCTGGCTCACACACGACGATTTATGCAAATGGCCAAGCGGTAAGTGGACCCGACTCAAATAACTGGCGCGTGTATGGTGGCAGGGCTACTGACGATCACTATTCAGACCTAAGCCAGATAAATCGCACCAATGTAAAAAAACTTGGGGTTGCATGGACTTTCGATACTGGCGAAAAGGGCTGGCTCGAGACGAATCCTATTGTTGTTGACGGCGTGCTTTATGCCTGTACCCCAAACCATAGTGTTGTCGCATTAAACGGAGCCACGGGAAAACAGATATGGAAGTTTGATTCCGGCCTGGAGGGAGTCGCACGATCTCGAGGCGTGTCATTTTGGAGAGAGGGATCGGAAAGCCGCATCTTCGCAGGGTTTCGAAACTTTCTTTATGCTCTGGACGCGAAGACCGGAAAGTCGATACCGGACTTTGGAGACCATGGAAGAATTGATTTGCGCAAGGGGTTAAGGGGCGAAGACTATCTCTCTCAGTCAGTTCAACTCACGACGCCCGGCGCAATCTATAAAGATCTGATCATTGTGGGTGGCCAGAATCCAGAGACTTATCCGTCCCCCCCTGGAGATATTCGGGCGTTCGATGTTCGAACTGGGGCAGTCCGCTGGACATTTCATACCATTCCTCATCCTGGCGAAAAAGGCTATGAAACCTGGCCCACAGACGCATGGAAGACTGCGGGCGCAGCAAATAACTGGGCCGGTATGACGGTCGATATAGACAGAGGAGTTATCTATGTCCCCACTGGATCTCCTGTGTACGATTTTTACGGTGGAGATCGCTTGGGTGATAACCTATTTTCCGATTCGTTGCTCGCTCTCGATGCCAACACCGGTAAGCTGATCTGGCATTTTCAGGGAGTACATCACGATATCTGGGACCGAGATTTTCCCGCTGCTCCGGTCTTGCTTAAGGTCAAACGAGACGGAAAGACCATCGACGCGGTCGCTCAAACGACAAAATCTGGTTTTGTTTATGTCTTTAATCGCACGAATGGCGTGCCACTTTTTCCTGTTTCAAACCTGCAATATCCAGCCAGCAATGTTCCGGGGGAAGTCGCATCAGCAACACAACCGCTCCCGACTACCCCATTGCCATTCGCCCGCCAAAGCGTGACTGAAGATACCCTGACCAACCGAACTCCCGAGATGCATGCGTGGGCCGTTAAGCAGTTCAAGACCTTCATCGGGGGTGGCCAATTTATCCCGCCTAGTGTCGATAAATTAACGGTCTACATGCCTGGCATGGCTGGAGGAGCTGAATGGGGCGGGCCTGCTGTTGATCCTCAGACCGGAGTCATGTACGTCAATTCGAACGAGTCGGCATGGCTCGTAGGTCTGACAGTACCCCCGCCACCTGGAAGCCCAGGGGAGAAAATTTATCAAAGCCAATGCAGCATATGCCACGGGATCGATCGGGCCGGTTCGCCGCCGGCCACGCCAACGCTCTTGGGAATTGAAGGGATCCGGACCGAAAAGGAAATTTCTGACGTAATTCATCAAGGAAAAGGGCGCATGCCACCGTTCAACAACCTGGACGAAGCACAAACCAGGATGTTGATCGAATACATCGTTAAGGCCGGAAGACCGAAACGGCCAAGCGTTGAATCTGCGAAAAATTTGTCTCCGGACGTTGCTCACACCGTCCAGGTCGAGAAGGTTGTCACGAAGGATGACATGCCCTACAAGAACCTCGGGTACCGTAGATTTCTCGATCCCGAGGGATACCCGGCTCTATCGCCGCCGTGGGGAACGTTGAGCGCCATCGATTTGAATACGGGCGAATATCTTTGGAAGATCCCTTTTGGCGAATACCCTGAGCTAGTGGCAAAAGGGATGAGTCACACGGGTTCGGACAACTACGGGGGCCCCGTTGTTACCGCGGGAGGGCTGGTCTTCATCGGGGCGACAGTCTTCGACCAGAAGATGCACGCCTATGACAGCCGCACTGGAAAGCTACTTTGGGAGACAGTCCTTCCATTTGCTGGCTTGGCCACTCCAGCCACTTATATGGTCAACGGGAAACAATATGTCGTAATCGCCAGCAGTGGAGGGCAAACAAGCCCGAAGGCCACCGGCGGCTTATATATCGCCTTCGCACTCTCAACCTCTGATCAGGCTGCACTTCCGGCTCCGGTTCTACGTCTGGCTGTTAATGTCCATAGCGGCGAAGAGGTCTTCATCAAAAGATGCTTTCAATGTCACTCGGTCAACGAAGGTCAAACCCGGTTCGGACCCAGCCTGTACGGCGAAATGAAGGGCCGTCATCCCAAGCAAACCTCATCTCAGATCCGATCTCTTCTAAAAAACGGTAAGGGGAAAATGCCCCCGTTCGGGGGGCTTCTTACAGATGAAGATACCGCCAACCTCATGGCATATCTTCACACCCTTTGATTTCCTATCGGTCTCGACTCCGCTGTTGGCACCTGTCGGAATGCATCTCAAGCGAGAAGGCAGCTCGAGGTTTCCGGGTTCCTTTCGTAGTCAGGGCTTCTATCTCGGATACGTTCTCAGCAAGCCAGTTCAACTCAACTACTCAGGCGCACGAACAAACTATGTCGGGCAGTTCAGTTTCAAAGGAATGCGTCTAAGACTCGCTTGACCGAAGTTGGAGGAACGCCGCACTTCCCTACAACTAGATTTGACGAGTCTAGTGCCCGTAACGGAGCGTAGAGGCATATGGACAAAAGTTCGCACCTTAAGGCGACGCTGAATACCTGGCAGCTGTGGGGGATTGCTGTTGGCCTCGTGATATCTGGCGAATACTTCGGCTGGAGCTATGGATGGGCGAGCGCGGGCACTTTGGGATTTCTTGCGACCACCATCCTTGTCGCCTCCATGTATACGGCCTTTATCTTCAGTTTCACCGAACTCACTACGGCAATCCCTAACGCCGGTGGTCCTTTTGCGTACGCGCAGCGGGCGTTTGGTGATTTTGGAGGCTACATCGCCGGTGCAGCAACATTGATCGAGTTCCTCTTCGCTCCCCCTGCCATCGCGCTCGCCATCGGCGCATACCTCAACGTGCAGTTTCCGTTACTACCTCCAAAGCATGCGGCGGCTCTTGCCTATCTGCTCTTCATGGCGATCAACATTATTGGAGTGAAGATTGCTGCGAGCTTTGAGCTATTCATTACGGTGCTCGCTATTATTGAACTGCTCGTCTTCATGGCCGTGGTCGCGCCCGGGTTTCACATCAGCAACTTTCTCTCAGGTGGCTGGGCAGGACAGGATCACTTCGCGCCCGCAGCGCTACACGGCATGTTCGCCGCTGTGCCGTTCGCAATATGGTTCTTTCTCGCCATCGAGGGCGTGGCCATGGCGGCGGAGGAGGCAGAGCGCCCGTCACACTCCATCCCCATCGCTTATATCGCAGGCATCGGTACGTTGCTCGTACTTGCACTCGGCGTAATGTTCTTCGCAGGATCGGTGGGAGACTGGCGTCTGTTGGCTAATATTAACGATCCTCTGCCGCAGGCGATGAAGATTGTTGTCGGCTCCTCCAGCGGATGGCTACACATGCTGGTCTGGCTGGGTCTATTTGGCCTCATCGCATCGCTCCACGGCATCATCTTCGGGTACTCACGCCAGATCTTCGCTCTCGCCCGTGCGGGGTATCTCCCAGCGCTATTTGGCAGAATCCATCCCCAGATCGAGACTCCGTGGGTCGCGATCCTGGCTGGAGGCGCCATCGGTATCGCAGCAATCTACGGCGACTCCTGGATCACCATCGAAGGACAATCATTAACCGCAAACATTGTCACCATGTCTGTACTGGGGGCGCTCGTTATGTACGCCGTCAGCATGCTGGCGCTCTTCCGCCTCCGTAGGAGCGAACCCGCTCTTGCACGGCCGTTCCGTGCACGGCCGTATCCGCTTGCGCCAGTCTGGACACTGGCCGGTGTGGCTGTGTGCCTGGCCAGCATCATCTACTCCAACAAGATAGTCTCGGTGCTGTTCTGCGCTCTACTGGTCATGGGGTATCTTCTAGTCCGAGTCACAAAGCGCAGCCGTGTCTAGACAAGCAACGACGGACATCTTATATACTCCTCTTTCAATTTTGGAGTTCCGGCAAGCCGTGATGAGTCTGCGAGGTGCGGAAGGCGCTCGATTGGCATGGACACACCTGTAGACACAAAAACCACAGGCTGGTTCCAATCGGCATCGCTAGTGTTCCTGTTCCCCTGGAAGGCAATCCGCTCAAGTTGCGGGAGGTCACATGGAGGACTTCCAAACCAAGTTCGATCTGGTCGGCTGGCTAAAACAAAAGCGGTGGTGTTATGGCATTCTTGCTTGACTCACATGGGCGATCCTGCGTATTGCTTTAGTGCCAATCTCGGGATTGGTCTCAGAGTTTCAATACTAAGGCAATGACGAATACCAGATTTTGATGGGGACGTGTTCACGATGATGGAATTTCACATTTCGAAGGGCGCGCGAGACCGTTACCAATTCGCGGTAAATCTCTTTACCTTTACGGGAAATGTAGTCTTCGCAAACGTGTCGGCAAGCCGTGAGTTTGCGCACCGGATGAATCAGGTCCGCGATGTGCAGAGTCATCCCGAACGTGCAGTGCATGCAGGAGCTCTCTACGCCATGGGCTTGATTGACGAGGCCAGTCATGTACTCCTGGAGCGCTATCGGCAGGAGCTTGATCCGGCCGTAATGACGGATGCTCTCACCTGGTTCTCCGGGCAAATCGGGTCGGATGAGTTGGACCGAATGCTGCTGACCTTTGTGGAGCAGTTTCCGGGCACCAGCGTCTATCACGCGCTGCAAACCCCGACAGAATGGCTGGCAGGCTCCACCGACGGTACACCCCACCGGGCGGTCGCGCTGGAAGAGATGATGCTGCTTTGGATGGCCAACCGCAACGAAGCCTTTCGGGCATTCGACGAGTTGTTCGAGGACAGGGGTCTCGCGGAGCAAACCGCCTATCGAAGCGTCGCGGAGAAGCTGCCGGCGTATTTTGCAACCCGCCCCCTTGTACCGATGGAAGACTCCGAGCCGCAGAGCCTGTTTGACGTGTTGCGAGCGCCCGCCGTGGCCGCTCCAGGCTCGCTAAGGGAACAACTTGATCTGATCCGGGTCAAGTGGAGACGGCTGATCGGGGACAGTCTCGACCGCTTATTGTCGATCGCGGGCGAGATCCTACACGAAGAAGACCTGGCTATCTGGGCGCAATTCAATCCGCCGAGCGCTAAAGGTCAGACAGCTGCCAGAGCCGCTGCAGAGGCCGCCGCCGCTGCTGCCGCACGACGACGCAGGGGGACCTCCCAGCAGCAATGGCCCTCAATCGTGAGCCAGTCGGAGGTGCCTCAGTATGGCGATTCGGCCCATGAAGCTGAGAAGTTCAGCCCGGACGTGGCCTGGATGCCAGGCGCCGTGCTAATCGCCAAGAGCACTTACGTGTGGCTCGCACAGCTCAGCAAGAGACATGGGAGGCCGATTACACGGCTCGACCAGATCCCGGACGAAGAATTGGATACGCTTGCACGTCGCGGGATGAACTCGCTTTGGCTGATCGGTATCTGGGAGCGTAGCCGAGCGTCGCAAACGATCAAGCAGCTGTGTGGAAACCCGGATGCGGTGGCTTCGGCATACTCGCTCTTCGATTACAACATCGCCGAGGACATTGGGGGCGAAACCGCTTATGTGAATTTGCGGAATCGCGCGTATGCAAGGGGCATCCGATTGGCCAGCGACATGGTGCCAAACCATATGGGTATTGATTCGCCCTGGGTTGTGGAGCATCCGGACTGGTTCCTCTCACGGCAGGATCCACCGTATCCCGCTTACAACTTTGATGGACCTGACCTGTCACAGGACCCGCGGGTGGAGATCAAGATCGAAAGCCACTACTACGAGCAGACGGACGCGGCGGTGGTATTCCAACGGCGCGACCGGGCGTCGGGAGAGACGAGGTACATCTATCACGGCAATGACGGCACGAGCTTCCCGTGGAACGATACCGCCCAACTTGACTACTTGAACCCGGCAGTACGCGAACAGGTGATCCAGACCATCCTCCACGTGGCACGCTTGTTCCCGGTCATCCGCTTTGACGCGGCAATGACCCTGGCAAAGCGCCACTTTCACCGCCTGTGGTTTCCCGGACCTGGCAGCAGCGGAGCGATTCCCTCCCGCGCCGAATACGGCATGTCGAACGCCGAATTCAACGCGCATATGCCGCATGAGTTCTGGCGGGAAGTTGTAGACAGAGTAGCTGCCGAAGTTCCGGGGACATTATTGCTGGCCGAGGCCTTCTGGCTGATGGAGAGCTATTTCGTCCGAACGCTGGGAATGCATCGTGTCTATAACAGTGCCTTCATGAACATGATGCGTGACGAGGACAACGCAAAATATCGGCTGGTGCTCAAAAACACGCTCGAGTTCGACCCGGACATCATGAAGCGCTACGTCAACTTCATGAGCAATCCGGACGAGCGTACAACCGTCGATCAATTTGGTGATGGCGACAAGTGCTTCGGCGTTACAGCGATGATGGCGACATTGCCGGGGTTGCCGATGTTCGGTCACGGTCAGGTAGAGGGGTTCACCGAGAAGTACGGCATGGAGTATCGGAGACCACGGTATGACGAGACACCAAACCACTGGCTGGTGGAACGACATGAGCGAGAAATAGCGCCCTTGCTGCACCGGCGCTCGCTCTTTGCCGAGAGCAGCGACTTCCTGCTCTACGATTTCTACACCGAAAACGGCACAGTCGACGAAAACGTCTTCGCCTACTCCAACCGGCAGGGAGACCGGCGCGGGTTGGTTCTTTACAACAACCGCTATTCCACAACGAAGGGGACCATCGACTGGTCGGCAGCCTATGCAGACAAGGACGCGGGAGGGCTGCGCCAGCGGCGGCTGAGGGAAGGCCTTGAACTGAGCGGCGACCCAGCGATCGTTCTTTCCTATCGCGACACCCTAACCGGACTCGAATATCTGCGGCGTGCAACGACTATCGCGGAACGGGGTCTGCACCTCGACCTGCACGCCTATCAGTGCCACATCTTTATGGATTGGCGCGAGATGCGTTCGACTGCAGACAAGCCCTGGGACCGCTTGTGTGACGAGCTAAACGGACGCGGCGTCCCTAATCTGGAAGACGAACTGATCAACCTGGCATTGCGGCCTGCACACGACGCCCTCCGTCGGCTGCTGGACCCTGCGCTGGTGCGAACACTCGCCGAATTGTCTGAACATCCTCAAGCAGCCCGGGGCTCGGAGAAGCAGAAGAAGATCGAGCTGCAGAGGGAGGAGTTCCTTGAGACAGCATGGACACGATGCCAGGATTTCTTGCGCGAATCGCAGGTTGCGTATCGCGCTCGCAGAGGGGAACCTCTCGTGGTCAGGCCCACTAAGCCAGCCTTGCTCGGAGAGAAATGTCGCGAACGTTTGCGTGCTGCGATGGACATCCCAGCACTCGAGAGACTGTTTCCCACTCCCTGGAACATCGGGGCTCGCCGATTACTACCGAGCCTGAGCCCCGAATTGATAGCCACCGCCATTTGGGGTCCGGTACTCAGCTGGTGTGTCCTGGAGCTGCTCGCGGAATCGATCGACGCAGAGAAGCCGGAGCGCGCGGCACTCGATCTGTTTGATCGATTACGCCTACGCGAGCCATTGGCACATTCCTTCTTAGCGCTGGGAATCAAGGGGGACGAAAGCTGGCGCGTGGCAGCCCGAATCAAGGTTGCCCTGTTGGTTGAAGCTGGCGTGTCCGCGCCCGAGGTTTCGAGCACCCTACCCGAAAAAGCGAAGACAGTGCCAATTGACGGCGTCGCGGCATCCGCAACCGCTACGAGTGCTGCTCCGGCCAAAGCGCCAAGGGAGCGGAAGCAGGTTACCGCGGCTCTCGCTCCTTTCCTGTGGCATGACGCCGATGTCCGCTGGCTAACCGGCGTACACGAAGCCCACGGGTACACCTATTTCGTCAAGGAGTCCTATGAGGAGTTGATTTGGTGGCTTCAGTTGCCGGTCCTGATCAAGCTCGCTGGCGAATCCATGCCAGACCGCAGCGCAATCGTGGAGCTAAGTAAGGCGATCAAGGCGGCTCTAGAGGCAGCCGCGTCCGCGGTCTACAGTCTCGATGCGCTCCTTGAGAGCGAGAAATCCGAAGCCAAGGCACGCTGATCTTGTCGGTAATGGTCATGCGTAGTCTTCGCCCACCTACTGCACCGTCACCGTGACAGTTCCTGTCTCGGTGATGGCACCCGAGCTGCCCGTCACGTTGATGATGTACGTTCCAGGAGTTGTGCCGGCCGTGACGACATTGGGACAAGCGACTCCAACCCTTCGCCGTCAAGGCTAGATCCTGGATCCCCGAAGACAGCGCGGGAATCGTTATTTGTAAGAGTGTTTTCATCGGTACGATTAGCTGTTGCGGGCTACCCTCCAACAGCAGCCGTGTGCTGGACGCGAAGCCGCTTCCACGAACTTTAATGTCTGCGCCAGCAGAGACGGTTGAGGAGCTTAGGTGGCCTACGGAGAGCGGGGCAATCCCAAGATCGACGACGGTGAGACCGGCATTAGTGATTAAGAAGATCGGGCGGCCGCCCTGATCGATGGCGATCGGTGTTTCAACATTCTGCACAATCTGTGCAAGGGAAAATCGCAAACGGAGCATGCCGGTTGGAACATCAAAAATTTCAAAGAAGTTTGGAAATGCCCAGTAATAGAGACTTCCGCTAGCATTCAGCCTCGGCCTCAACAATACGTTGGGAGGATAATTGTTCAGCGGATAGGGAGTCGCTGTAAGACCGTTATTGAGAACAGTAGGGTGAGTAACATTTCCCACCATGTTTCCTGATGGATCGCTGAAGGCGTTCCCACTCCTGCAATGTTGCCATCGCCTGCCATTGAGATGCCGGGGTAAGCTGATGCACCTGCATGCCCAACAGAAAACGAGTTAATTATTGCGGAATAGAGACAAGTGCCTGTCTCGTAAGCGCCGACAATGGTGAGGCTTCCATCCGCCGACCCTTCCGTTGTCCCTGCAGGACCCATGATTGTCCCCGCGCAGTCGAATGCTTGAGGAATCTGAAGGGATACGGCGAGCGCGACGGTATGCGCCTGAAGATTCGCGATATACAACGTATTGTACTCTGGGCAACCCCCAACCCCGGGTGGTAGGCCGCTGGTAAACAAAAGCTCGATTGCCCGCCAACGTCGAGACGGAAAATGTTCCAGTAACACAGCCGTTCCCGCCAGACGGAGCGGCAGGGATGGGGATCGCGAACGTCAGCGAGGGTACATCCGGATTGATGACTCCCAGGGAATTATCCAGAAGATTAGCCACCAGCAAGTGGCTTCCATCCGGTGTAAGAGACAATCCCCTGAACTGTGACTGAGCGCCCAGGGTTACTGGTTTAAGGGGTGTCTTCCATTGATTCGAGACGGTCGAAAAGACATCGATATGATCGCCAGCTGAGAGGTATACCTGTTGTCGCTTATGGACACAAATCGTTCGGCTTCCACGAAACGCCTGTGGACACTATAGTCACTTATCTACCTGTATATAACATGTTTAGCAGAGATTTTTGGGACGGCTTAGGATCTGGCTGGAAGTGCGTCTATTTGCCGATGCAAAACTTACTGAAAATTAGGTTGAGGATATCGTCGGTTGTTGTAGTGCCGGTAAGCGCGTCGAGGGCGTGAAGCGCTTCTGAGAGGTCAAGGAGAATCATCTCGTGAGGTACGCCAGCGGTTGCCGCTCGACCGGCTCGGTCTAGAGCAGCCAATGCAGTCGAAATTGCTTGTTGCTGACGGAGGTTTGTGATCAGCGCTGTCTCGACGCTGGGAGCATCTTTGGCGAGGAGCGCGATGATGGCACGACGAAGTTCCGGAATTCCTGCTCCGGTTAGAGCTGAGGTTTCCAATGTGGGGTGAAGATGTCGCTTCAACCGAGGGGCAGGAAGGAGGTCGTTCTTGTTGATAACAATGAGGAAAGGGCGTTGAGCTAAGGTTGAGATCGCTGTCTTGTCTTCTTCGTGCAGTGGTGCGGTGGCGTCCAGTACCAGGAGGACGACATCGGCTTCGGCCATGGCTTCGCGAGATTTTGCAATTCCGAGAGATTCGGCTTCGTCGACCGAGTGACGAAGCCCCGCTGTATCAATGAGTTTGATCGGAATGCCTTCAAGAGAGACGTGTTCGGTGACCAGGTCTCGGGTTGTGCCCGGATTGGCGGTAACAATGGCGCGGTCGCGCTCGACGAGACGATTGAAAAGGGAGGACTTACCGACGTTTGGGCGGCCTACGATGGCCAGGGTGAAGCCCTCTCGGACGATGCGACCGTAGGTGAATGATTGTTCGAGGGCGGTGAGAGGGGCTTGAATCGCCTGGATTTGTGCGGTGATTTCGTGGGTGGGGAGAAGGTCGATGTCATCTTCGGCGAAGTCGATGCCTGCTTCGAGGGCTGCGATGAGAGCTATAAGTTGTTGTTTTATTGGGGTTATTTCCCGGGAAAGGGAGCCGCCCAGATGTTGTGCGGCGATGCGGGCCTGGTGGAGAGTTGTGGCTTCGATGAGATCGCCAACTGCTTCAGCTTGAGTGAGATCGAGGCGCCCGGAGAGAAAGGCTCGCTGGGTGAATTCGCCGGGTTCGGCGAGGCGCGCGCCCGCGGCGATGCATTGGCGGAGGAGGTGGTCGAGGAGGATGGGGGAGCCGTGGGCGGCTATTTCAACGATGTCTTCGGAGGTGTAGGAGTGGGGTTTTTCGAAGAAGGTGACTACGGCTTCGTCGAGGATTTCGCCTGTTGAATCAAGGATTTCGGCGAAGCGGGCTTGCGCGGGGGCGAGGGGGTGGCGGAGTTTCAGGAGGGGTTCGGCGATGGTGCGGGCGGCAGGGCCGGAGAGGCGGACGATGCCGATTCCACCGCGGCCGGGTGGGGTGGAGATAGCGACGATGGTGTCTTCAAAGTCAATCACCTGGATTTTCTTATGGTAACGGGAGAAAAAATGTTGGGGTGGTGGAGTGGTGTTTTTGCGGGGGGTTTTGCGGAAAGGGGGGTGCAGAACGTGGTTTTTTGATGGTGAAAACGTGGTGGAAGTGTGGTGAAACGTGGTGAGAAAACACCGTATTCAACAGGAGCAAAAAATACGCCAACTCTACGAATTTAATTTCGTTATTTTTGATTTTTATTTTGGAGGATGAAAATTTGTTTTGGAGGATAAAATGTTCGACGTTGAAACTTAAGAGAATTTTACGAGGTGAGAATGATTTCCAAGGTTGCGCTCTTCGGGTGTTTGCTGGTGGGTTGCGCGGGTGTGGCTTCGGCGCAGGATAGCTCCTTTACGGATTGGCCTGCGGGGGTTGCACCGCAGGAGGTGGGCAAGAATCTGGCGAGCCACTTTGTTACGAGTCCTCACCAGTACACGAAGACGATCCACTACTCGGAGATTTGTGCGTGGTATGGGGCGCTGACGTTTGCGCAGTTGACGCATGACGATGCGCTGCGCGATGCGTTGATCAAGAAGTTTGAACCGTTGATGCCAGGTGGGGCGGAGGCGGAACGGAGGCCGCTGCGGAACCATGTTGATGACTCGATCTTTGGAGTGGCTCCGCTGGAGATTGCGATCCAGACGAAGGACCCGAAGTTTCTGAAGGAAGGGTTGTGGTGGGCGGACCGGCAGTGGGAGAGTCCGCAGCCGGATGGGTTGTCGGGGGAGACGCGGTACTGGATCGACGATATGTATATGTTGGTCATGCTGCAGCTTGAGGCTTATCGCGCGACAGGGGACAAGAAGTATCTGGACCGGGATGCGAAGGAGATGGTGTCGTATCTGGATAAGCTGCAGCAGCCGAATGGGCTGTTTTATCACGCTCCGGATGTGAAGTACTTCTGGGGGCGTGGTGATGGATGGGTTGCGGCAGGGATGGCGGAGATGCTGCGGTCGCTGCCGGAGAACCATCCGGACCGGCCGCGGATTATGAAGGGCTACAAGTTGATGATGGCTTCCCTGCTGAAGTACCAGGGGAAGGATGGCATGTGGCGGGAGTTGATCGACAAGGATGATGCCTGGCCGGAGAGCTCAAGCTCGGCGATGTTCAGCTTTGCGATGATTACGGGCGTGAAGCATGGATGGCTGGATGCGAAGACCTATGGGTCGGCGGCACGGAAGGGCTGGATCGCAGTGGTGGGGTATGTGGACCAGAACAGCGATGTGACGCAGGTTTGCGAGGGGACGGGGAAGAAGGATGATTTGGCGTACTACTATGCTCGCAAGCGAAGGACCGGGGATTTCCATGGACAGGCTCCGGTGATGTGGGCTGCGAGTGCGTTGTTACGGGATGAGAAGTAGAAAGGGTTCGTGCGTAGAGCGAATGCCCACGTTAGCCGCAAAAAGCGTGGCGTAAATGGTACCCGCGGCATTCGACACTGAATTTTGTTGCGAATCGGAGAGTGGAAGCTGAGTCGATGCAGATCAGGACTGCCAGGACAACCAAACTTCTCGCCAAAGTAATCGCAATGCACTCCGCACGCTCTTACCCTGAACAACGAAGGTTGTCATTCGGGCGAAGTTCTGAAGCTGGTGCAGGTGGGATTATGCAAGCCGGTTAGCGAATGATCTGCTTTGCAATCTCGCTGGCTTCGGGGATGTACTCTTTCCTTCCAATGAAATTGAAACTGTAGCGAAAGTCAGTGGAGAAGCAGTAGAAAGCCAGCATGTCGGAAGATTTAGATGTGCCTACTTGTCCGCAGCTAAAACCGACCGATGTGAAGGGGTAAGTCCCGTCATCGAGCACGCCTCTCTCATCGGTGAGACCCATGATGCGAAGCGTCCTAGAGCGCGCCTCACCGCTTAGTTTGAAGCTCGATCCGTGATCTGACACCACTAGGGTTGTATTTAGCAGAGGGGCCGGCAAGATTGCGACCTCGGGTTTCTCCAATACAAGTCCGCCGCCCTCTCCTGAGACCCAACGAAAAGGAAGACTCACCGCAGTGCGGTTCTCATATCGGAATTTCGGTTCTCGCATCCACGATATTGACGACGACAAGAATGGATAGAAGTAGATTGCACCGGCGCAGCATAGTGTGAGCAGCACATAGAGACCGCGTCTTCTTGTCAAAGCCGTTCGCATTCCGTGGCGCTCTTTGAAGCAAGATATAGTTGCGTGAGCAGTTTACATCCCACCTTTCGCCCGACCATGGTCGACGATTGTCCCCAAGCCATTATCTTGCCACCCGCAGTATCCGCAACCTCCAACAAAACGGCGTTTTCGGCAACTTCGATCTACCCTCCAACTCGAACTTGCTCAAAACCCGACTTTTCGGGAATTACACTGAAATGACTAGGTATGCAGATTCCCAAACAGAAACGAATGCTAGTACCACTGAGAGGTCCTCTTTCAAGGGGACCGGCTCCGGTGAAATCAGCGTTCTCAAGACCCGCGCTAAGGCTGGTTGGAAGGGTTTTCAGCAAACTCTACAGTCTGTTCTTTGGTTGGCTTGACACGTCGCTGGCGAGGCAACACGAAGAACGTTTTCGAGAAGAGATTCGCATTCAACTAAGATTTCTGTTTGATGATTATGCGGGCCGCGTCGTCGCAAACGAAGGTTGTCCGTTTCCACCCTCCTTCGACGGAGCATACGTCACCATCGCGGTTGAGCCGCTCCTCTTGAGGTTCGTTCGCGGGCGCGGGGACTTCTCTGTATGTGTCGCCTCCACCTTTGCTCCACAGCGGTGGTTGGATTTCCAGCTGGTCGCTGATGGTATCGCTCAATGGAGCCTCACTGAGCCACGGCCTCGCGCCTATTCCTTAGAGGATTTCGCCTCTATGCTGCGGCCACGCCTAGATCAATTGCTAGAAGGGCTGTCAAAGCAGAGGTTTGAAGCAACCCTAAAGAATGCCATTGACCTGCACAATATCGCGATTGATCAGTATGCTGCGGAAGCAAAGAAGGCAGGGTTCGAGCCGACTGTCTATTGAGGCATCATAGGACTTCTCGCATTGTTGCTCCCGCAAAACGGGGTTTTCGGCAACTACGAGGCGTACTTGCCGAAAACCCGACTTTGCGGGAACTCCGGTCGAATCAGTAATCACAAGCGCGTTTATGAGGACTTGGCCAATAGGTGCTGACGAGAAGTGCGTTTACCGTTACCTATTTAGCGTGCTGTAGATCGTCGGCACTTGCGCAGCAGGAGCGTAGGTCAAGCGAATCACGTCTTCGGCGATCAGTTCGTTCGCAACTAAACGGAGCGACGGCAGAGGGCCCGAGAAAAACGGCTTGCCGCTACCAAGCACGACAGGGTGCAGGTAGAGTCGATATTCATCAATGAGACCAAGGTCGGTGAGGGCTCCAGCCAGGTCCGGGCCCCCGGCTTCCATTTCCCCAACGAGCTGTGCCTTCAGTCCTCGTATCAGCGCGTCGATGTCATCGGCGACAAGTGTTGCATTGGGCCCTATCGACTTCAACGAGCGCGACACAACCCATTTTGGTTGACTGCGCCATGCAGCCGCGTATTCATGTTCTTCCGCGCCCCAGTCCGCATGGTCTTCATCCCAATAACGCATGATCTGGTACATGCGGCGACCGTACACCATGCCCGAAAGTCCGCGCACATCCTCGATGAAGTGACGAAAGAGCGCGGGGCGAGGTACAAATTTCTCGTGGTCGTGGTCGACATAGCCGTCCAGCGACTGGTTCAATGCGTAGACGAGTTTTGCCAGGCTACAGACCTCCAAGCCAGATGTCATAACACCTCTGAGGCGAGGTTATCTAAAGGTGAAATTCGCCGCAATGTCTTCACCGGCTGATCGCTGACGCTAAGCGCGTTTCTCGGTAGTCATCCGGATGCGTAAACCGAGGTCAATGAGTGCATTGGCCTGAAGGCAGCAAGTAAAGTCAGCTTTTGGAGCATCTGTGATTTCAGCATTGAACTGGTAGACCTTGGTGATGGAGGCTTCTATGCTTCACTCGTATCGTAATGCTTCGAGTGGATCGACCTTTCCCGCCTGCCGCACTGGCATCCAACACGCCAGGAGCCCTACACCCAAGAACAACGCTCCGACGACGATCAACGTCGCAGGATCGCCAGGCTGCACCTCGAAGAGGAAGGACCTCAGGACTCGCGACAAAACCATCGCCAGCGCTATGCCGCCAAGGACACCACCTGCTATCAGCCGGAATCCTTCGCCGAAGACCAGCTTGCGAATGTCCTTTCGTTGCGCGCCCAGCGCACTACGAATTGCCAGCTCCTGGCGTCGCGAAGCCACTGACAACGAAAGCACGCCGTAAATGCCCACCAGCGTCAATACGCTTCCCACTACAGCGAATCCCACCAGCAGTTGCATCGCGAACGTCCGCGGCGCCAGGGATTCGTCGCGAATCTGATCCAGCGTCTTCACATTTTCGATCGCTGCCGATGGATCCACGGCGCGCAGCTCCCGTTGGACCGCAGCCACCAAGGCGCGGGGATCTGCCGTTGTCCTTACTACCAGATGTTTCGAAAACGCGGTGGCTTGCCATAGCGGCAGATAGATCTCCGGCGACGGCTTCTGCGTCAAATCGTCCGTCCGCCCATTCGCAATCTCCCCGACAATCTCGATGCCCGGTTTATCTCGCTGACCGTTCGGCCAGAGCGTTCGCCCGATTGCGCTACCGTGCGGAAAGTAGCGGTCCGCAAATGCCTGGTTCACGATGGCTACCCTGGACGCCTTATCATCATCCGTCGATCGAAATTCCCGCCCTTCGATCAGCGGCAATCCCATCAACTTGAAATAATCGGGCGTTGCGGCACGCAAAGGGAGTGCGGTTTTATCGCTCTCCTTCACCGCCGGGGGCTGGCCTTCGATGTCCAAAGCCGCTGGCCAATTGTTTCCCGTCAGCGGCACTCCCCAGGCAAACGCTGCGTACTGCACGCCAGGAATCGCAGCAACGCGTTCCAGTGCCTGCCGGTGAAAGCTGCCCCAGGTCGACGAGCTTTGCACCTCTGTCACGCTCATCGTCAAAATTCGACTAGTGTTGTACCCCGATGGCATCTGCGCGATCTTCACCATCGTGCGAATGAGCAGCCCTGCGCCCACTAGCAGCGCCAACGTCAGCGCCGTCTGGAGCATCGTGACACCAGTCAGCAATCGTCTCTCTCCTAGACCTGCCGTCCCCTTCGGCCCTGCACTTTTCAGCACCGCCATCGGATCCAGACGAAATGCCCGCAACGCAGGGACGACTGCTGCAACAAACGCTGCGAACACTGCCATCCCAAGCCCCGATGCGAGAACGGTCCAATCTGCGGTTACTCCATCCAGCCGCGGAATGGCATGTCCCGCGATCACCTTGAACAGCTTTACGGCAGCAAATGCCAGTCCAACGCCAAACACCCCGCCGAGCATCGCCAGCAGCAAGCTTTCGGTCAAGACCTGCCTTAGAAGGCCCCTGCGGCTCAATCCCATTGCGCAGCGCACCGCGTATTCCTGCTGTCTCTGCAGTCCTCGCACGAGCAGCAGCGCTGCTGCGTTTCCACAAGCAATCAAAAGCACCAGAGCCGACGCACCCAGGAGCGGCAGGAGAATCCGCCTCCCATCCCGGTTCATCTCGTCCCTTACCGGCTCGACGTGCGGTACGAAGCCTTCAAGCTGCTTTTCTGCCTGCGCCTCGTTTGCCGCCAATACGGCTAGCTCTTGTTGTGCCCGTTGCGGAGTCGCCCCATCCCGCAGCCGCGCGACCACATTCCAATACGGAGCTTTCAGATATTTGGGATCGGGCTCTGCCGGCGCCCAGAAATCCACCGTTGCGTTGACATCGTAATTCGGTTCCTTTGCCGCTCCTGGCGAGGGCAAAAATCGCACGCCCGGTTCCATCACTCCAATCACTGTCGGCGAGATCTGCCACCGGCTGATGCGCACCGTCTTCCCAATAATCTGCTTGTCGCCCCCAAACGCTCGCTGCCAAAACTCATATCCCAGCAGAATCGCCTTTACAGGTCCTTGACCGAAATCTGAATTCTCGAAGCCGCGCCCTGCCATCGGCCTCAGTCCCATCACCTGAAAGTAGTCTTTGGTCACCTGCATCCCCTGCATGGACTGACTGCCGTCATTCCGAATCAAGAAATTAAAGGTCCAGTTATACGCAGCGACTCCGTCGAATGATTTCGCTTCTTTCTCCCAATCCATCCACTGTTGCGCCGCCCAGCCGCGCGGGCTGTCCATCTTCTGCCCATCTGCGCGCACCGTCGGAATCAGCATGAGTTGCTCCGGCTTCTGGTACGGCGGCGGTGTCAGCAACACGCCCTGAATCAAGCTGAAGACCGCAGAAGTCGCGCCAATCCCCAGAGCCAGCGTCAGCGCTGCGATCAGACTAAAACCTGGCCGCTTGATCAGCATCCGAATTGCAAACCGCAACTCTTGCAACATGGTTCACCTATTCCGTTTTGGGGTTCCGCAAACTGCCGTTCCGGCATTGCCGAGAGTAAAAACGTTATTTGGACTGTCTTTGTTCCAT
This sequence comes from Acidobacteriaceae bacterium KBS 89, assembly GCA_000381605.1. GTDB lineage: Bacteria > Acidobacteriota > Terriglobia > Terriglobales > Acidobacteriaceae > Edaphobacter. The sequence continues at coordinate 174,974 of KB906758.1, read as the reverse complement.
CATTTCTCCGAATGAATATGACAAGCCCAACCTTGGTAGGCAGGCTAATCTAACCAGCTGATCCATTACATCTGTTCCTGCGTACTGCATCGCGATGGTGCATCTCGGCCTGGGTGAACTGGAAAAGGCGATGCAATGGCTGAGCGGGGCTATGAGGCCGGCGATGTGCATGTGGCCTTTTTGCCGATCGATGCGAAGTGGGACCCGCTTCGCAGTGAGCCAAGGTTCGTGCAACTGTTGGAACGCTGTGATTTCGGAGTTTGATGCCCGCGGCATTTCAGCAGACGTTTCCGGATAGCCGGTCACTCGGCCGGAGCACGAACCCAGTGCAGGTCGTATACTCCGACGAAAAGGACAATTCGCCATGCGTATCGGGTTGGATCGTGGGCAACTCGGACATTGCCCCGGATTTTGGAGTTCTGTCCGGCTTTTCACCTCTTTCCAACACGTCATTCTGATTCTCTGCATTTCATCTCTGACCATTGGGTGCAGGAGAAGCGGGACCGATGCCCAGAGTGCGATCCCCGATATCGCACGAGACGCGAGTGGCGCGCATTTTTATAGCACGACGTTCCCACAGACGGAAAATCCCATCAGCGAGGGCGGAAGATGGGTCGGGGGAGACCGCGCTGGAACGAGCTTCTGGGAAGGAGGCAGTTTGTGGACCGGGTACCGTTTGTGGGGCGACGTGCAAACCAGCCGCGGCATGGCCTATGGTGTGGACGAGCCTACCAAGTTTGGTGATCCGACCGCGATTCTTGCTGGAACGTGGGGGTCTGAACAGACAGTGACGGCCAGAGTTCGAGTCAATAAAGTGCCGGCGGGCAATTGCTGCCATGAAGTCGAACTTAGACTAAGGACGACGATTTCTTCCAAAGACATCACGGGATATGAAGCCTACTGCAGCGTGATGCCTGACCGTCCGTATTGTCATATTGCTCGTTGGAATGGCCCCAACGGCAGCTATTGGAATTTTGAGACGGGGACAAGTGTCACATACCTGGCAGACGGGGACGTGATCCAGGCCACAGTGACCGGTACGAATCCAACCGTGATCACTCTTTTTAAGAATGGCAAAGAGATCTTGACGGCGACGGATACAGGAGCTGCAGGTGGCGGATTTGGAGCGTATGGACCCTGGACTTCGGGAAACCCGGGCATCGGCTTCTTCGATAATCACGATCGGAATTGGGAGTACTTTGGCTTCTCCTCGTTCAGCGCGACTGATAGCATAACCGGAACGGCGTCATGGGAAATGTAGAACCCTGGATGCAGGAGAGATTCTCAGCGCAGGTCGATCAACAACGGCGTGGCCGTAATTCGCCCTTTAGCCATCAATCCTTTGACTTCTCGGAGCTGCGCGACCTTATCGATCATGTACGCGAAAGAAAGATACTCCCCATACAAACAATAGCGACCACGGCTCAAAGCAGAAGTCTTCAAGGTTGTATGCCATGTCCGCGTCTCGCCGGGTTCAAGGCGAATGAAATTGGTAAGCTCGGCTTGCGCAGTATCAATGCCCGGGCCAGAGTGAAGACCTCCGCCCATGCAGCCGGTTGCATGTAGATCAGCTGACTTGCCTGCCAATGTCAGCAGCGTTGCCGAAAAGCCGCGCTCGCAGGTCTTCATAAAGTCATCAAAGTACGCTGGAAGGTAAACACCGTTCGATCCAGCTTTGAGAGTGAGCGTAATTTCCAACGGCGCATCCTGCCGATATGTTGGGCGGTCCGTCTGCATCCTGAGCGTGGCCAGTGTTCTGCCAACCTGCTCGCCTTGCGGAAAGGAGCACTGGCCCAAAGCATTGCGGTCGCTAAGCAAAATAAAAGTACTCAAGCAAAGCGCACCCAAGGTGTAGGCGAGCAAAATCCTGTCCGTTGAATCTCGCTGCCTGAGAAGAAACATAACGCTCCTAAGACGTTAGACACCGGCGACAAACCAATCGATCATCGCTGCGTCTGGCAATTTTGCGACGTTCGCGCCCTCGGTGGTCCAGCACGACCAGCCACTCCGGGCTCCATGACGAACGCACCTAGACCACCAGCGCGGCCGCTCCCGCAATGATCAACGCAAAGGCCCACAGCAGGTCAAAGTTGAACCACGTGTGCCGTAGCAAGCCGAGGCCCCACTTCTCATAGAATTGATAAAACAGAATCGCCACCGCGCCCGCGACAAGAATCAGGCCGAGAGTGTGAACCAATACGGCCAGAGCCAACAGGGAAGGTGCGATTCCGGCCAGGCCGAAAGGCGCGGTGCTATTCATTGAGTGGTGCATGCCGTGGTGCATCCCCTGCATACGGGGTGTCAGAAGTACGGGCGCCAGGAGTACGGGAGCCAGCATCAATCCTGCGCCGTGCGCCGATGCCATCAGAAAGGACCACACCGTCAGGTCGCGAAAGCCCACCCGCATTCCCGCCCCGCGGGGATGTCTAGAGCGAAACACTCGGTACAGACCCAGCGCGAACAAGATCGCTGCGACCAGAAACTTCAGCGTTGTAAATTGAATCTCTAACTGCGCCAAGGCGACAACCGCAAGCGTCAGCGCGATCGCAATCGCATGGCCCAGCGCAATAGGCACCAATGCCCACAGCACCGCCTTGCGACTTCGCTGCTGAAGGCCCAGCGATAGCGCGAACAGCCATCCCATTCCCGGATTCACGCCATGGTATGCCCCAAGAAGGAGCAAGACGCCCAACACCCCCCAGGGCAACCCGTCGCTCACGGATAGCAGTACGAGTCCGACGATGCGTCGCCGCCTTCCAGCCGCACCTGATGGCCCCGGAGGTCTCCGAATTCGAGGAAGAACTTCGGATCGAGCGCCATGCCAGCCCCGTTCACATCCACTTTCACCATCCAGCTATCAAGGCCCTCAGGATAAAACTGCTTGTCCCAGGGCCCGTACAGTGAATTGGTTATGTAGACGCGCTTCCCGTCGCGGCTCAACTCCACCATCTGCGGACCGCCACTGAGTGCCTTGCCGGGACGTGCTGGATGAGACGTCTTGCGCACAATTCCACCAAGATGAATTGAGCCGATCAGCTTCGGATTATGCGGATCGGAGACATCATATTGGCGACTCTCTCCCGTGCCCCAGCAGGAGGCGTAGAGTCTCTGGTCGTCCACGGAAAGATTGATGTCGGTGAGCAGCGGAGCAACGGCACTGAACCCTTTCAAAATCGGAGGCAGTAACTCCGGGTCTGCAGGCTCTGCGGGGATGTCGATAACTTTCTTCGCCGCCCACTTATCGCCGTCCTTGAACCAAAGCCAGATGGAGCTTGATAGATCCTTTAGCGAAATGACGACGCCGGCAAATCCCCACGCTTTCGTGGGATCGTGCGCCGGGCGAAGCTCCAGAACCATCTGGTACTCCGCGCCCAAGTCAATCGTCTGGACCAAGCGCCGCTTGCGCAAGTCGAAGAAGTGCAAGTTGTGTCCGTACTTGCCCGCGAGCAATTCTTCGGGAATGACTCCGCTCTCCACCATTCTCGGCGTGCCCCACTCGCTGGTGACGGCGGTGTCATAGCCCAGGTGCCAGGCAAAGTCGTAGCTCAAATACTGTTTGCCGCGATCTACCTCCCACCGGCCAAGCGGCTCAAAGGTGTAGTGGTCTAGCGCGAAGATGCCGCCGGGCCCTTCGCCATCGGGCGCACCGAGCGCGCTAACGTAGACTCCGTCGGGTCCGCAGTGGATGGTATGGGGCCGGCTGTACCCCGTTCGCCGCGCCAACTCCTCCGGCTCAATCACCTTCACGATCTTCGGCTGGCGGGGATTGTCCTTGATGTCGAGAATATGAATGCGCGACGACCGCAACCCGGGCACGATCAGATAGCGCCGCTGCAGGTGCGGATGCGCGGCGTACGGACAAAGCGCCGAGCTGCAGGCGTTCCAGCCAAAGTGATGCAACTCATCTCCCGCGTTGGGCATTTCCGTGCGGCCAGCTATTTGCCCATAGCTGCTGGACGCGGGATCCACGTCGACTACTAACAGCGCGTCCGGTTTGCCATCGCCCCTGGGGTTGAGCGCCACCACGTAAGCGAGCTTTTCATGCGGCGCCTGCGCGGCGAGCTTCGGAGAAGGATAAAACGTTGGATCGGCTTTCAATAGCATGGAGAATTCCTCCTAGCCATAGATTCCTGATGGAGGTTGACGCAGGGGCCGATGGGAAAAAATGGCCACGGACGGAATGATAGGTGTGGTTCAGCGGGAAGGTCAAATGGCAGCAGTGGTCGAGCGGAGTGTGGGCAGTGTTGGAGGAATAACGCGCTACGCAAACAGGTGCATGGGGAGGCACTAGGGGATAGCTTGCCGAATTGCCCGTTATTCGGGTATCGGGGATTGGTTCCCACGAGCCGATATCTCGGGACTAACCGCTTCTCGATGAGCGCGATGACATCCTGTGTGCTCACAGAGAGTCAAAGACCGTGATGCGCCCCATATCGGGCAGTGCGCTCGCTTTCAGCCATGTTTCGTTTGAAACTCTGTAGGTGCAGGGACCGAGTGAGCAAATCTTTATGGATCTGCGCATACTCTCCCTTCGTAGCGCGCTCAACACGTCGGCCAATATCGAGCCTTTGAAAGGCGAATACAGATAGAACAAGGTGCCGCGGGACAGATCCGCGTCGCGCGCGTCCTGCGCGATGAATTGGACGCAGCTGAGGCAAAGGCTTTGAGCGCACTCGCGCGCACTAGCGACATAGGCCGCCTGCACCTCAACACCAAAACTCTGGGCTCCAGTCACCATGGACACAAGGAGTGGCACGTGCCCCAATCCCGAGCCCAGATCGACAAAGACGTCATCTTCCGCAACCGCGGCAGCTGCAATCAGGTGGAGGATGTGACGAACGGGCGTTGGCTGGTAGAACACCATCTCCGGAGATGGCTGCAGATTTGGTTCGCTCGGTTCAGGCAGTTGAAGAACTTCGGTCACCAATTCGTCTCGCCAGTCGAAGCCCAAGCCGGGCGACGGGCTTCTCGGCTCGTTATCGCTCACGGAATCCTCGAGCCACTGAAGAAGTGCTCCCGGTTGACCGCCGCGAACAATATCAGAGCGCACAGACTGGTAGAGCTCTGTATTTACGGCTTCGAGTCGCCTCCGAAGCGCCTTCGCATGCTGATATAAGCGTGAATATCTACCCCTCGCAAAGTCTTCGGAATCGAGGCCTCCAAATCCGACATCAAGCTTGTCCAGCGCGATTAAGCGCTCCCGCAGTTGGCCGGGCAGAAAGAGAGAAGAATCGGCCTCCAGACCGCAAACGAGAGCCTGCAGGTCGTGGCTATATTCGATTTCACGCTCACACGAAAACGCGGTTTGTATGGTTGACATATCAACCACGATAGAGATCTTTAGGTTGTCATGTCAACCTAATCTTGATAGGCTTGGCACAGACATGACGACAAAACCGTTATCCCCACAGGAGTTTCGTGTCTGGCATGCCTTCAGGCTCATGCACGAAGATGTGCTGAATCGTGTTGGACGCGATATCGCGCAGGCAACCGGACTTTCAGGTCCTGAGTTTGGTGTACTGTCTCGCCTCGCTGCCATTGCCAAAGGTGAGATGCGGCAGCAAGCGCTGGCCAGCATGATGGCCTGGGATAAGAGTCGCCTCTCTCATCAGCTAACGCGAATGCAGGAACGATCGCTGATTGAGCGACGCCGCGTTGACGGGAAAACTGTCCTCATCACCCTTACCAAACTCGGCAAAGAAAAGCTGGATGCTGCTCGCCCGGTACACGCGGCCTCAGTTCGGCGGAATCTGCTGTCGCGACTCACGCAGGAACAGATCGATACCATCGTCCGGGTAAGCAACCTGCTTGGCGAAGAAGAGTAGCATCTTAGCTTGCGACCGTTTCGTACGTCCTACGCCTCAACGGTTTTTCTCTTCGGTGTGCTGTTTGTCTCAGGCCACGCGATGCGATCAGCATACCGAACGAAGTGCCTAAGGATTCGGCAAGTTTGGAACCCTTTGAAAACAGTATCTCCCTAACGGTCCCTCCTCAAAACGGGGATTTCGGAAACTACGACCCCATACAGATACGGGCCAGAGCTAATTGGGAAGGTGCGATTCCAGTCAGGCTGTGTCGAATGTGAATGACCGGAATGCCTCCGTCACTGCCTTCGATACCTCATCACGATTCCGCTTCGTCACGAGTTCGTGGCCGGCACTTGTGACAGGAAGCAGTTCGGTTCGTGCCGGGATGAGCTCCAATGCCAATACCATTTCGTCGATTGAGCCGAAACCGTCTCGCGTGCCGTGAACAAACATGGCAGGAGTTTGGAGGCTGGGGAAGTGCGCTGTCCGCAACTCAGTGGGTCGTTGCGGCGGGTGGAGCGGATACGAGAGTAGGAAGAGCCGATCGACGAGACCAGGTTCAGACGCGGCCAGCATCGACGCCTGCCTTCCTCCGTAAGAGTGGCCACCCAGAAAGACGCGGCCCGAGGCATGTCGTCGCATGGAGACAATTGCAGCTCGGAGCCCCTGTTGGTCACGTTCCGCACTGCCGCGGTGTGGTGGCCCGTGGGGTCGCAACTGGCGGAAGGGGAGATCGCAGCGGAGGACAGTCAACCCGGATGCGCAGAACGCACCCGCCAACGCCACGAGAAGCGGAGAGTCGCAGTTTGCTCCAGCGCCGTGGGTCAGGATGAGGCAATCCCCAGCCGAATTCGTGGGGCTGTGCAGAAACCCACGAACTGGTACTGCATTTTGTGGAGCGTCCGAAAATTCTCGATAGTCCATAGCCACGGCCATTGTAGACAAAGCTGCAACCATTTCCTCGACTCTTACCGGCTCCTCGGAATCTGATGTGTCGCCGACCTGGCGCGGAAATAAATATCTAAATGGTGGCACTGGGGCTGTTCCTTTTCCGCTTACAGAGTAAGAGCAGAAGTCGTGAAGGCTGCTCATGAGGGGAGACAAGGTCATGGCTATCCAAAGAGAACGCCTACAAAGCCGAACTTCTTTTTCCTGGAAGATACGTCATCCGGATGACCGTGAACCGAATTCCCACCAACCGTCTGCGGCGACGGAAAAGGAGATCCCATCCTCTCTCCTCAAGAAGCTCGGCGCGCTTCTTGGGAAATTATCGATACCTTTGGGGATGTTGATGATTCTTCTCGGTGGAGCCTCCTGGGTATCGGGTGGGTATGTCCTTGGAAAACTTTTTCCGGAGTTCATGGTCACCGTTCAGCCGTTTGAAATTTCTCCGGAGATTGGCAAGAGTAACTCGCTATCCGGCAAAGGCGCTTCTGATATCGTCGTGGACATTTTGAATGATGCCGCTAGTCATGCGGAGCAATTTCACGGAACTGACTATTACAACTATGCGGGCACGGGCGCCCAGCCCGTATCGCTGCACCAAGCCATTAAGGTTCCGATTCAGACGACTTACGGCATCGAGGTGAAAGGCGTATCGGTGGATACCGTCTTGCGTTTGTACGACCAGGCAAGATATGGGCAGTGGATCGTCGGAGGAGATGTGGTCTCGACTCCAGAGGGCCTGGTGGGCAGGATACGGTTGAATAAGGCCAATACGGCACGATCATGGGAGACACTCCCTTCTGCGAACGCCAGCCCATCTGAACTTGTCCGGGAGGCTACGTACATGATGCTCAAAAGTGTTGCTCCGGAGCTATTGGGACAGAGCTACCTGCAGCAGAGCAATTATGCAGAGGCGGAGAAGGTCTTTCGTCAATGGGCGGTCGACGAACCTCAGAACTGGAGGGGAAGCTACTACCTCAGCCTGGTCTACGGGTATCAAGATAAAGCACGGGAAGCCAGCAACCTTGCCAGTTGGTCACACAACATATTGCTCGATGAAGCAAATAAGAGTTCCAAGAGGCGTCTTGAGTCCGCCGGTTCAGAGAAAGAGATCACCTACAATCTGGCCCAAACCACGAAGGTTGCGCTTGTGATGAGTGACATTTCGGACAATTGGAATGCAGTGGGTACGCTGGACCACGCCGTATCGGAGTTGGATCATCTCTTCAAAGACAAGCCTGCGAATGTTGATTATTGGATTCAACGAGCCAGAGTTCTCGATAAAGGAGCGCTTCTCGAGTTGGACCAGAACTCACCGAAGGCCTATGACCGGTCAAGGGAGGCGATCGATAGTCTCGATGCGGCGATTCAAAGGGTGCCTGAGAATGGCGGCCTGCACGAGCAGCGCGCCATTCTCTTGATGCACCTCGTGACCATTATGAAGAAGCAAGGTAAAGGTTCGCAGGAGATCAGAGCTAAGGAGAGTGAGGAAGCGAAGGAGTACACCAGGGCCCTTGAGCTGCGGCCCAAAGAAGAGTCTGCCCTTTGGGGAGCCGTCTATGCGCAGATTGATCTGGGGAACTACGAGGATGCGGTCGATCTAGCGAGGACGATCACGCTGCTGCAGCCCGGCTCCAAGGCTGCGAACACGGCCTACATCGTTGCCATGGAGCGCGCCATTAAGACTCCGGGAGAAGATCCGAAAAGAGAAAAGGAAGTGAAAGATGGGCTGAAGCAGCTTCTTCGATCGAACCCCAGCGAATCGCAACTGTTGGCGGTGTGGGATGCCCTTGCGATCAACAACGACCGTGAAGGTCTCGACTTAGTTACCGCTGAAGCTAGACAACGCTTTCCTGAGAATTTTACGTTCGAGCAACGAAGGCTTCAAAGCTATTTAGAAGATTTGGTGCACTCTGACAGTCAAACCGGAGACTGACGGCCTTGAACTGTCGCCAAGATTCCCTTGCGCTGAATGAGTGGTCCAGGACCTGTCAGGTTTACACAGTAGGATCGCTGTTCCATGGTAGTGACAATTACGCGCTGTTTTTTTGGCATAATTGTTGGCTATTTCGATTCGGCAGATGTGCTGTGGTTGCTGGACTTTTGGGTCGAAGAAACGCCGAAAGAGCTACAATTTGTTTACAACCTTTTTGGGCCCCGCTTAACGATACTCGACGGAGTTGGTGGGTATCCTGACTCCGGCACGGCAATAAACAGCGCGTGATCGATATGAATGGACGTGCGACCCGACGATCGTGCACCGACACCTCCTCCCGGACGCGGGTTCCTGCGTTCGAACGAGGTCTGACGCAACTTCGGATTGGGTTGGCACGCGATCGCCTGAAAAGGTTTTCTGGCTATATGTGGTTTGTGGTACTTGGCGTTCTTTTGTGTGTCCAGGTTCGTTCCGCGGCAGCGACACAGCCGACGGTAAAGAACGTAATCATATTGCACAACTGGGCTAATCTCCCACCGTCCTGGACCCTGATGGAATCAACTGTTCGTGCTCGCGCGCCGGGACAAATCAACTTCTATACGGCGTCCTTGGAAAACCCTCGATTCGACGAGAAAGCGTATCGGGATAGTCTGGCAGAGACTCTCCACCGTGGGTACGGCGGCATCAAGATGGACCTTGTCGTCGCAGCCGGCTTTTCGGTGCTGGAATTCGCGGTGCAACACCGCGACCAGATGTTTCCGGGAGTGCCAATCATCTTTACTGATATCAGCGGCCAGCAAGAGTCAAGCCTGATGCCGAGCGTCACTGGCGTAATCAGTCCTCTGGGTATGCGGGAGACGATTGATCTTGCGCTTAAACTCCATCCCGATACAACTACGGTCGCAATCATTACCGGCCTTTCGAACTGGGATAAGTACTGGTTGTCAGTGGCACACTCCGAACTTCTTCGTCATAAGGAGAAGGTGAGAGAGGTCGACCTAGTCGGACCTGCAGTGGGCCAAACTCTTGAAAGAGTGGCTGAACTTCCTCCTCAAACAGTGGTCTTGTTTCAATTGAGGCCAGACGACTTCACTCAGCCTGCGGTGGAACCCCTCGATGTCCTCGCTGCCGTCGCAAAGCTGCGACCGACGTATTCCGCATGGCGAGGGCTTGCTTTGGGCCCTGGTGGCGTCGGTGGGGCGTACCGTGACCTGCCGAAAGAAGCTGTGTTGAATGGACAAATAGCGGCTCAGGTGCTGTTGGGGGAACGGCCGGAGAACATTCCCTTCGTGCACGACTCGGATCTTCAGGTCCATGTCGACTGGCGGGCGCTTCAGCGCTGGCATATTCCGGAGTCGGCGTTGCCGCTGGGCACTGTGATCGAGAACCGGCAGCTTAACTTTTGGCAGCGCGAACGGAAGTACATCGTTATCGCGCTGGTGCTGTTTGGCGCTCAGGCGTTGTTGATTGCGGCGTTGCTGTTGCAGCGATCGCGCAAACGGAAGGCCGAAGCGGTTCTGCGGGAGAGCGAAGAGCGCTTCCGGGTGATGGCGGATACCACGCCATCGCTGGTGTGGATGTGCGACGAGCGAGGGCGAATTACTTACCTGAACGACCGGCGAATTGCGTTTACAGGTCCGGATCCGAACGAGGGGTACGGCGAGACCTGGATCACGTATGTTCATCCCGACGATGTCGAGCGTATGTTAGGTAGGCTCCACGAGGCTTTGAGGATCAAACAACCCTTCTCCCAGGAGTACCGTCTGCGTCGAAGCGATGGAGTCTATCGTTGGATGTTCGATGTTGCTTCCCCACGGGTGAACGGCGATGGAACCTTTGCAGGATTTATAGGGTCGGCGATTGACACGACCGATCAGAAGCTGGCCCAGCAAGCGCTTGAAAAAGTAGGTGGTCAACTGATCGAAGCACAAGAGAAGGAGCGCAGCAGAATCGCACGAGATCTGCATGACGACATTTGCCAGCGGCTGGCACTTCTGTCGATGGAGATTGCACAGGCCAATCGCGCTTCGGGTGGGTCACCCGCCGCGACAAAGCAAAATCTGGAAAATATTGGGAGGCACTGCACTGAAATTGCGGGCGATGTGCAGTCTCTGTCGCATCAGTTGCACTCGGCCAAACTCGACTACCTGGGCGTGGTGGCCGCTATACGAGCGTTATGCGGCGAGTTCTCCAACCAACACCAGGTAAGCATCGATTTCAACGACAGGGATGTACCTAAGTATCTGCCGAAAGATATCTCGCTTTGTCTGTTCCGAATCGCGCAGGAAGCTCTGCAAAATGCGGTGAAGTACAGCGGAACTAACGAATTCTCCGTGGCTCTATGGGCCATAGCGGGAGAGGTTCAACTCGTGGTGCGGGACGCCGGCGCAGGCTTTGACGTTGATGAAGCGAAGAGGAATCGTGGGATAGGGTTGCTGAGTATGCAGGAACGGATCCATCTGGTGCACGGAAGGTTTTCGGTCGACTCGAAGCCGGGCAAGGGAACAAGGGTCTTTGCTGCCGTGCCTTTCGCTGCTGAAAGCTCTCCGCAGGATGCGCCGGGTAAGAAGGCAGCCAGCGTGCAAGAGGTTGCATGAGTCGAAGGAATTGCGACTGGAACGGTGGGATTCTTTGATCGTCAGCGTATGTAGGCGCTAAACCGTCGACTGACCGGTAGAGGCATCGCTGATGTCCAGCGACGCATCGGCCGCCGGGCTGCTGCTGTATTCTAACTTCCGAACCTGTTGGAGGCGGCTTTACTGGAAGGTTCGCACGTCGAAATTCGGGCCCTAGACCAATTAGACGGGAGAACGGACCTTGAAGAGAGCTCGGGCCGCTGCAGGTGTATTGGCGTGGTCCCTCATCCTTTTTTTTCTTGCCTCCTCCTCGCAGGCTCAACAGAGCAACGCCGGTGTGCCTCCGATTACTATCGTGCGCAAGCCGGGGCATGAAGACGGCCAGGCGCAGATGGTCGTCAACGGCAAAGTGCGCAAGATTAGCCCGCACGCAGTTGGGGCTTTTGTCGTTCGCGGAGGGGACGGCGCGCTCGTCATTGGACTACAGCCGGCAAAGGGCGCGGTGCCGAAGCAGTATGTGCTGCGCTACTACGATCTGGATAGCGGGCGTAGACGCGTGCTGGGCGTTGTGCCGATGAGTTCGGCAACACTGAAGGAGACCGAGGCGGTGGGAGGGGCGTGGGCCTTTGCGCTGAGCGGGACGGATTTGAAGACGTCGCAGCCGGCGATTGTGGTTGGAGACGATCAGGCGATTCCGGGGCGGCTGCCGGATGCGAGCTCTCCGGTGTTTCATGGCGATGCGCTGAGTTATATGGCCAGGGGTGAGATGCGCGAGGCGAAGCTTGGTGTGTTGCTGGGCACGACGAAGGGAGATATCTACGAGCCTCCGCAGGAAACGCAGACAGCGCCGAAGCTGCTACAGGTGTTTCCAAATGGTACGGCGATGGCGATGACCACGGATGGCGTGGTGCACAAGGCTACGTGGCAGACGGATGGGCAAGTGTTGCAGTTGCAGGGGGAGAAGGAGACTGCGGTCTACTCTGTGCCTTGGGCGGAACTTGAGAAGGTGACGGGAGTTCCAGCGGGCAAGCGGTTTGGTGTGCGGATGTTGACAGAGCTTTCGTCGCGGACGACGCACGAGGGCGACGTTGTGAAGGCTGTATCGATTACGCCGGTGGTTGTGAATGGTGAGATTCTGATTCCGGCTGGATCGGATTTTGAAGGCAAAGTTGTACAGGCGAACAGCACCGGGTGGGGGTTCAAGCACGAGACTGCGTCTCTGACGATCGACTGGACGAAGGCAACTCTGAAGGACGGGAGAGAGCTGGCGATTGATGCGCGAGTGTTTCAGGTGGAGAACGCGCAGGAGGGCGTGAACGACAAGGGGAAGATTCAGGGGATACGTTCGACTGGGACACCGGGGCACACAGTGCAGAATGGCGTTCTGGCTGTTGTAGGGATCGATCCAATTGCGTACATCTTTGCGTCAGCCTCAGGGAGTGCTGTGCTGGGATTTGCGGAGCCGGAGATTTTGTACCACGCGGGGACGGAGCTGATTGTTGAGATCGTGAAGCCGCTGCTGACATCGCAGACTTATCCGCCTTCGGTGTCGCCGTCGGCCCCAACGAGCGCGGAGCAGGCCAGCCTGCAGGCGTTTGTGAAGACGTTGCCGTACAGGACGCGGACGAAGGGAAGCAATAAGGTCTCGGACTTTACGAACCTGGTGTTTGTGGGATCGGCGTCGGGGTTGGAAAGAGCATTCAAGGCGGCGGGATGGCTGCCGACGGAGGACCTGACGGCGGGCTCGACGTTCCGCACGATCAAGACTCTGAGCGGAAATCAGACGTACACGCAGGCACCAATGTCGATTCTGCTGCTGGATGAGAGAGAGCCGATCTTCACGCTGAGCAAGACGACGAACACGTTTTCGTCGCGTCATCACCTTAGGGTGTTTCCCACGACGGAGACGCGTGAGGGACATACGGTGTTGACGGCGTCGTCGACGCAGGATATTGGGATTGCGTTTTCAAAGAAGCAGAAGACCTTCATCCATGTGATCGATCAACACATCGATAACGAGCGCTCGAAGATTGTGAATGACTTGGTGTTTACGGGCTGCGTGGAGAACCTGGATATGGTGGAGCGCCCGTGGGTGCCGCATGATGCTTATAACTCCACTGGCGACCGGCTACTGACGGATGGTGAGGCGGCGGTGCTTCGCATTAGTGATTGCCAGAGCCCGAAGGCGACCCCGGACACAGCTGCGCCTCCTCCGCCGAGAGGCAAGAGAATTACTCGCGATACGGCCCTGACGATTCGCAGTGACTTGTATCGCGGCAATCTGATCTATCAAGGTATCTACGGGACTATGGCGGCGACAAAGTACTTCCGTTCGTCGAAAGAACTGCCTGAGGATACGGGTTCATGGCGGATGACGGATGCTTCCGGAGCACAGTACAAAGGGTATGGCAGCGCCTCCAGTCTGGAGGATGGAGAGTACCAGGGGAAGGGCGGATTGCAGAGGAGAGGACCGAGCGATTTCAATCCGCAACCGAGCCCGGAGGATCTTGCTGCCATTCAGAAGGCGAAGAACGATCACAAGTGGGATCCGCCGCGATATGAGTTCGCGCTGCAGGGTGGTTACATGCACATGCGCGAGAATTTCCTTTCGGCGGTCGCTGTTATCGAAGAGTCATCCCTTACAGACGCAAACCACCCCACCTATTTTCTGTTCATTGCGGATGAGGTTGGCGATGGATGGGCGGCTGGCGGCTCCGTGACGGTGAACAGCTGGAAGTATTTTTCCAACGAGTTCTCCTACTTTCGTCAGCAGGTGAAATATGAGCTGGGTTCGATCAACGTCACGATACCGCCCGGAGATAACGTCATTGTCGACGACAGCGATCTAGAGACGTTTCGCATCGGGTTAGTGACGCGGCAGTTCGAGTACAACCTGTTGATGCATGCGCGACCGCCAGCGTCGCGATGGAGACCTTATGCGGCAGTTGGACCAGCGTTCCAGCTGATTGCGCTCAATGGCGCTCCGCTGAAAAAGCCCGCGGGTGTCTACACTCTGGGACTGAAGAATATTGGCTTGATCCAGGCCGCGTTCGACACGGGCAGGACGGCGCCTTTGGATGGAGGGGGCGTCTTCCAGTTCGGGCTGCAGTATGGTGCGGGGATTAAATTTCGAGTATCGCCCCGAGTGATGCTGCGGGCGGACTTTCGTGAGACATGGAGCAAGAATCCAGACATCATCGCAAGCAGCTATCAGGATTTCGACTCCAATGAACTGGACGAAACATATACGACCGGTGTCATTAAGGTTAGGCCGGACACGAACTTCCTTCAGGACAGGTACACGCTCGGAATTGCGTTTACTTTTTAGCGCTGCATTGCAGCGAGACCTTAGTGGACCTATTGTTTCGAGATGGTGAGGTTGCGGAAGTAGCCTTCTGTGTCTTGTCCCATCCATAAGCCAACCGAACCCTCGATGTCGCCCAGTTTCATGTCGTGAACGATCAGGCAGGGGTTCGTGGCATGGTTGACGTAGAGCGACGCATTGGTTCCCTGGACCACGATCCTCATGTGTGTCCACTGTGCGGTTTCCATGTCGACCCACGACTCGTAGACACCGGGACTCTCTTTTCTAAGGCGATCCCAGGGCCAATCGGGTTCGGAGGAGTATTGGGTTGAGTGATTGCGGTGCAACTGGTCGTCGGCGTGGGAGTTTGTCGGACGCAGATAGATGATCTCAAAGTGCGAGTCTGACTGGACGCGAAATGCGACTCCGATAAAGCCGCGGGCGGATTCGTCGGCCCCCTTAGCCGGCGCTCCGGCGACATCGACGTCAATCGCGCCGTTGCGAAAACGAATGTCGTTCACGATTGCCAATGGTCCTCCAGTCGCATAGCCGGGAGCTTTCGGGTCTTTCGGTAGAAGCTTGAACGCTGCGGAGCCGTGATAAGTGGTCACCACCGCTGTCGCGCTTTTCAATTTGGATTTTGAAAGGTCGGAGAGGGAGATCTGCTGGGCCTCGATCAAGGAGGGCCAAACGGTCCCAGCGACGAAAATGGTGGCTGCCAGAGTGAGCATAGACGGTTTCATGGGACTCTCCGGGACTTAGGAACGCGAATACGCATTCCCTCTTTCTTCGAATTGTAAGATACCGACGGCCATGCTCCATCGGCCTTCTCGCTGCTTGTAGACGAACCGCAATGAACGTAGTAACTTGAGTTACCTCAAGGGTTCGCGTTGTACCGGGTGCAGGCTGTGGGGCCAAAAGACAACTCATCAGAGAAGCTTTCGACGAGGAGGTTTAGATGCCGTGCTATACCGGATTTGGAAACCTGGCGGATAAACGCCCTTTTTTTACGGGCGATTTCAATGGCGATGGGAAGAACGAGATCTTGTTCTACACGCCGGCCGACCACAACTGGTGGTTGGGAACATTTACCGGAAACAAGCTGACGTGGGCCCTGGTGGGGAATACTGCAGGTTTCGGGAACCTCGGGGATGGGCGGCCCATGTGGGCAGCTGACTTTGCAGGCACTGGCAAGGCAGACATCTTGTTTTATTTTCCTGGTGACAGGAACTGGTGGCTGGGCCAGTTCGACGGGAATAATCAGCTTACGTGGACACTTGCGGGGAACACCTCCGGCTTTGGACAGGTGTGGGACGGTCGGCCGTTCTGGATTAACGATTTTACCGGCGATGGAAAGGCAGACGTTCTTTTTCACTTTCCGGGCGATCACAACTGGTGGCTCGGATCGTTCAATGGCACGCAACTTAACTGGCGACTGGCAGGGAACACGGCAGGTTTTGGCAATGTTGCTGACGGCCGACCGATATGGACCGCCAACTTTACTGGAGGCGCGGGGTGCGAGGTGCTGTTTTATTTTCCGGGCGACAAGAACTGGTGGCTCGGATCGTTCAACAGCGGAAATCTTACGTGGGTCCTCGCGGGCAACACGTCGGGATTTGGACAGGTGT
Source organism: Acidobacteriaceae bacterium KBS 89 (assembly GCA_000381605.1). Classification (GTDB taxonomy): domain Bacteria; phylum Acidobacteriota; class Terriglobia; order Terriglobales; family Acidobacteriaceae; genus Edaphobacter. Next base: position 158,778 of record KB906758.1, on the reverse strand, counting down.
GGGATGGACGGCCGTTCTGGATCGCCGACTTCAATGGCGATGGGAGGGCGGATGTCCTGTTCAACTTTCCCGGCGACAAGAACTGGTGGCTGGGTACTTTCAACGGCACGACGCTTAGTTGGAGTCTGGCGGGAAACACAGCCGGCTTTGGGAACGTGGCGGATGGACGGCCGATCTGGACAGCAGATTTCACGGGCACATCTAAAGCGGATATCTTGTTCTACTTCCCCGGCGACAAGAACTGGTGGCTGGGTCAGTTTGGCGCGAACGGGCAGATCGCATGGACCCTTGCAGGAAATACCAGTGGGTTCGGACAGGTGTGGGACGGGCGGCCGTTCTGGGTGTCTGACTTCAACCGTGGTGGTAAAGCTGATGTTCTCTTCTACTTTTCGGGAGACGGCAATTGGTGGATCGGCTCATTCAACGGTAATACGCTGGGCTGGGCATTGGCAGGGAATACGGGACGCCCAGGTAGCCAACGGATTACGATCCACTTCAAGTCGCTGTTGCAACTTACGCAGGCTCGGTTGAACTATCTGGCGGACCAGTATGCGGCGATGGAGGAGTTGTTTGCAGGCGGCGGAAATATCGCCGTGATGCGCGGCACGACTGAAGATTTGAGTGGCAATGCGGCGCTGACTTCGCTGCAGAACCTGAATGTCGGGGCTTGCACGTTGGGCAGCACTACGACGGATCAGACAACACTGTTCGCCAACCGCAATAATGCCGGCGCCAACGATATCGTCGTTTACCTTGCGAGCACGCTGATCGGAGGAGCGGGTAACTTCGTCGGTTGTGCATCGCATCCTGCGGGGCAACCGGGGTGCGCTATCGTGGAGGTGGATACGGCTCGTTGGCTGACGGCGCATGAGGTGGGCCATGTGCTTGACCTTCTGCACGTGAGCAATACTGATCGACTAATGAATCCGAGCATCGGGTGGACAAATCTTCCACCCGACCTGATCGCAAGTGAGTTCACAACAATGCTGAATAGCGCGCTTTCAATTCCGTGCTGAAGGCAAGGAGGCTGGCATGACTACCGCTGAGTTACGTGTGAAACTTTCCGTGATCGAGCCGACCGAGACGACGTATGCGGGAATAACCGTTTCGGATCTGCCCGCGCTGGAACAACTGCTGACCGATAAAGAGGAGTGGATCGCTGCGAGGGCGGTGTTTGCAGCAAGCCGGGTAGGGGGGAGAGAGGCGACGGCCGTTCTGACCAGAGCGGCTGCGGATCCGCGGCCACCGGTGCGGGTCGCTGTCGCGGCTGCGGTTGGGCAGCAGCCGATTGTGCTTCCGGACACTACTCTGCTCAATCTGCTGAAGGACAAGGACGTTGGCGTTCGCAAGTTCGCCCCTATGGCGGCCAAACCAGAGAACAGTACGGAGGCTCGTGCGCTGCTGACGCGCCTTGCTTCCGACGATGCGGTTCCAGCCGTGAGAGAGAACGCTGCCGAAGCTCTGCGTAGAATCCGGTGAGCACGTTTGCTCCGTTGGAGCTAGGGGCGGTTGAGCTTCTTTTCGGATTCAATTCGACCCGCGCCCTGAAATACCGGACGTGCCATAAGGAGCGCCAGTCCTACGTGGAGGATGGACGCCGCCACTAGAAGGTAGGTGTCGAAGACTCCGCCAACCTTGAGGTAGCCGAGATAAAGGCCGGCGAGCAGGTTATAGAGGAAGAGGGCCTGAACGATCTGCCGGGGGACGTTTTCTCCGCGAGGCCAACACGCCAGCGCAAAAGACACGAGCGCGAACCCAGCCAACCGGCCGAGCGGTACACCGGTGGAAAGATCAGCGCCGAAGAGCAGACGGAATACTAAGCCAGGATCGGCGATGAGGCCAATGCCTGTAACCAACTCGATCGCCGAGGATAGTCGTACCAGCGCTTTTGTTGTCATTCGCACGCTCTCAGCATGCCCTGACTATATGCCGTGCAGGAGGGTTGTTCCCTCTGCAAAATTGCTAGTATTTTCGGGAAAATTGACGATAAAAGGCCCGCATTGCATTACAACTCGGAGTTTTGCCGGGCCTGGGCTTGGCGTTGAGGTTGCTCTGGCCCGGCAACATTCCGTCCCACAACGTCACGGGCGTGAGGCGACGATGAGTGATATGACCTTCTGCATGGTGGTCACGTCGTCGTCGAATCCTCCGTGCGTGGTGCTTTTTGAATCGTTCCCGGGCGCCGTGAATACGCTGATGTTGGGAAGGTTCGCTGGGGCAATCTCGGCGTTGAAGTACTTCTCCATGCCAAGGATGGGCGTAGTCTCTCCATTTTCGAAGGAACCGGAGACCAGATACAACAGCGAGCGACTGTATCCGAGGATCGGCTTGCAGGTGGGGTCTTTTTGTTCGATATCGTCGGAGAGGTGGAATTGGTTGTAGCGTTTGACCTTGCCGCTCTTGATTGCGGGGAGGACTTCCGCTTCGAATACGTCCGCGCGCACGGCCGGGGCCATGAAGTTAACGCTTGCAAAGTTCCAGGGCAGTCGACTGACGATATGACTGTGCACGATCGCTCCTGCGGAATGACCAATGAGGTGCAGCCGCACCTTGGACTGATCTTTGAAGAAGGTCGATTGCTTACTTGCCTCGTAGAGTTTGATCGCTCCACTTTGCTGGGCGCTTGAGATGGCGTCGGCGTTCTGCTTCATCTCACCCCATACCGCAGAGCCGGGTACGGCAAGAAGTTTTTCCAGCCGTTGATTCCACCAACCTTTGACACTGTCGAGTGCTCCACCGGTCATTCGCGCCTGACTTGCGATGAGGTCCTTGGTTCTGTCTTCCAATGTTGACCAGAGATCGGTCTCCCACATAAGAAAGATCGGGAAGATGTGGTGATCGTAGAGCGCGGGAATCCACTGAGATGCGGTCTTAGCGGCACCGTCCTCTGAGGTGAGTCCACCGTGGGCATAGATTGCGACATCGACTGTGTCGCCAGCGCCGAGTCCCCACTTCGTTCGGGCCTCGCCTAGCTGCTGGGTTACGAGCGCCTGCACGTCGCCGTCCTGGGTTCGGAATTCGCCGGTGTTGCTGAGGATTCCGTTGTTTTCCATGTCGATGATGAATGGGCTGATTTCGCGATTACGCAGGGTGTCATCGCTGGCAATTCGTACTTTTCCCTGCTTGACTCTGAGGGTCGTCGATCCGGCGATCTCGAGGTGTAGATCGGTGGTCACGCCAAGTTGCGCTACCCAACAATCCATGCCGTTCGCGATCCAGTCCTCATAGGTGAGGACGGCGCGTCCGCCGGTACCCCAGTTTGTGTCCCAGGAGTTTTGAATGATAAAGCCCTCGCGGGTGTAGCCGACGATCGCGAAGGCGTGAGCGCCGTCCGCTGGCGTAGCCGTTTGTTGCGGGATGGTCCAGTAGCCGCTCTTTGTCTTTACGTTGAGTCCATTGTCCCATCCGCCGTGGCAGGCGGCACTCGCGTACAAGGCGCCGATTTCGTTCAATGCGACTTGCATGTCGGTTACCGAATGCGTATCGACTCGGTAATACGCGCCCAACGGACGCCTGACTGCGTCGAGCCACCAATCATTTGCGGGGTTCTTCGCGGAAGGCGGCATCGCTTCGGTGAGCCAGAGTTTATCTGAGCAAGCGCCGTGTTTGTACCAGCCCTTCATTGCGCCGCGCAGGCTTGATCCAGTGTCCGCTGTGGGATCGCCGGGGAATTCATCGTAGCGGCGCGCCATGGAGTAGAGCATGAAGGGCGACACGCTGTAGTGCTCGGGCTTGCGCTTTGCTCTCCGCTGCAAATGGAAGATCACGCTGGCCAAGCCAAAGCCGGTGCAGGCGTTGGTGTCGTGCTGATTGAGCACGGGGATATCTATCTTCGGCGCGAGCACCTCCGCGGGAACGATCATCACCGAGGGTGAGTAAGGCCGGTCGCGCAGATCGATGCTGTCCGGGACAACGTTTTTCTTTGGGGACCAGGCGGAGGCGGGTGTTTTCTTCGGGGTGGATTTTTTGGATTTTGCGGCGTGCTTCTTGGTGGTCGCCATGGATTGTTCCTCCTCTTGAGTAGGACTGGGCCCTGGGACGAGATGGTTTCAGTTAAGCAGATGTAGATGGTGATTGGACGGCACGGAGCGCAGGGGAGTTGGTGGTGCTGCCCATGCTGCCGCGAAGGCCAGCAAGGATTTGTGTGAGGAATTCGTTGGCTGCGCCTGGGTTGTTGGGGAGGAAGATGGTGCTGGCTCCGGCTTTGGTGCCGATGTCTTTAAGGGTGTCGAAGTATTGGGTGAGAAGGACGAGAGCCATGACATCTTCGGCGGTGGCTCCGGGGACGGACTCGCGGAAGTGCTCGATGGAGGAGCGGAGGCCGTCGATGATGGCCTGGCGCTCGGCGGCGATACCCTGGCCCTGGAGGGCTTTTGACTGGGCCTCGGCTTCGGCCTGTTTAACTTTGAGAATCTTGTCGGCTTCGCCGCGGGCCTGGGCTGCGACTTGCGCGCGTTGGGCGGCGTTGATGTCGTTCATCGCGGCTTTGACTTTGACATCGGGGACGATGTCGGTGACGAGAGCGTTGAGAATGTTGTAACCGAAGCTGGACATAGTGGCGTCTAGTTCGGTTTTGACGGCGATGGAGATACCGGACTGCTGCTCGAAGGTCTCGTCGAGAGAGAGCTTGGGCACGTGACCGAGGATGGAATTGAAGACGAAGGACTCGATCTGCTTTTGCGGGGCGCTGAGCTTGTAGAAGGCGTCGTAGATCTTGTCGTCGAGGATCTGGTATTGGACGGAGACGGGGATCTGGACGAAGACGTTGTCATGAGTCTTGGTTTCGACCGAGAACTGGGCCTGTTTGACCTGGAGGTCGACGAAGTAGACGCTTTCGGCGAAGGGGATGAGGACATGGAGGCCGGGGCGGACGATGCGGTTGAACTTGCCGAATCGCTCGACCACGCCGGCGGTGTAGGTGCGGACGGTGAAGAGGGTTTTGAGGATGGTGATGAGAATGATGATAGCGAGGAAGGCAAGGAAGACGAGTAAGGCAGTGTTCAGCGGTTCCATAGGTGTGTGTACCTTTGCAAGCGAGGATACATGAGAAGTGACGAGTGTAACTGAAGATTTCGGCTCGACTAAATCCGAGGTAGAGAAAGCAGATTTCTCCACTCCGCTACGCTCCGGTCGAAATGACGCATTTGTGACGGGAGGAGCATTTCCTTATGGACCAATTTACGATTGGGGCATGGCTACTTACTTTTCTGGCGAGGCGATCAAGTTTTTGCTGGGTTTGAAGCGGAATAATGACCGCGTTTGGTTTGAGGCGCGGCGGGGTGTGTTTGAGAAGGAGCTGAAGGAGCCGATGCTGAAGCTGATCGGCGAGGTGAATGGGGCGATGGCGGAGTTTGCGCCGATGCATGTGAGGCCGCCGCAGAAGATCATCATGCGGATCTATCGAGATATTCGATTTAGCAAGGACAAGCGGCCTTATAAGAATCATGTTTCGGCGTGGTGGGTGCGGGATGGGCTGCAGAAGACTTCGGGGGCGGGTTTTTATTTGAGCGTGGCTCCTGAGGAGGTGGTGATTGCAGCTGGGGTGTATATGCCGGAGCGGGAACAGCTGCTGGCGATACGGCGTTATCTGGCGGAGCATCATGAGGAGTTTCGGGCGGTGATGAGGGCGAAGAAGCTGCGGTCGTTGATGACGGAGAATGATGGGGTTCCGCTGACGCGTGCGCCGAAGGGGTTTCCGGAGGAGCATCCGGCGATTGATTTGTTGAAGAACAAGCAGTGGGGTGCCTCGGCGAGGCTGCCGGCGGAGCGGGCGATGAAGGCTACGCTGGTGAAGGATGTGGTGGAGCGGTTCAGGGCGGCGGCGCCGATGATTGCGATGCTGAATGCTCCGCTGGTGGGGAAGGCGAAGCGGCCGATGTTTTAGGACGCTACGGGCTTAAGCTTCGGCCGGGGAGAAAGGCAGAAGCAGATCCCCTTCGGGGATGACAACAAAAAGAACGATTAGACGAGAGCTTTCCGGATGATGGGCGCTACGCGGGTGCCGAGGAGTTCGGTGGCGTGGAGGAGTTTTGCGTGCGGGAGGGCGGCGACGCTCATCTGAAAGCTGATGCGGGAGATGCCGCCGAGGGCCTCGTTCATTTGGAGGAGCTTGGCGGCTACGGTTTCGGGGTCGCTGACCATGAGAGCGCCGCTGGGACGGCGGAGAGCTTCGAACTGGTTGCGCGTGACGGGGGGCCAGCCGCGTTCTTTGCCGATCTTGGTGAAGGCTTCGGCGTAACCGGGGAAGAAGTCATCGGAGGCCTGCTGGTCGGTGTCGGCGACGTAGCCGAGGGCGTGAATGCCGACTTTGAGGGTTTCGGGGGCGTGGCCTGCGCGTTTGCCGGCTTCGCGGTAGAGGTCGATGAGGGGACGGAAGCGGTGGGGTTCGCCGCCGATGATGGCAACCATGAGAGGAAGACCGAGGGCTCCCGCACGTGCGAAGGACTGAGGCGTGCCGCCTACTCCGAGCCAGATGGGAAGAGGATTTTGCACGGGGCGAGGGTAGACGCCCTGGCCGGTAAGCGAGGCACGGTGTCTGCCGGACCAGTGGACGTTGGTGGATTCGCGGAGGGTAAGGAGCAGGTCGAGCTTTTCGGCGAAGAGGTCGTCGTAGTCTTCGAGCTTGAGGCCGAAGAGGGGGAAGGACTCGATGAAGGAGCCGCGACCTGCGACGATCTCGGCGCGGCCGTTGGAGATGAGGTCGAGGGTCGCGAAGTTCTGGAAGACGCGGACGGGGTCGGCAGCGCTGAGAACGGTGACCGCAGAGGTGAGGCGGATGTTGCTGGTGCGCGATGCGGCGGCGGCGAGGATGATGGCGGGGGCGGAGTCGAGGTATTCGCTGCGGTGGTGCTCGCCGAGGCCGAAGACGTCGAGACCGACCTCGTCGGCCAGCTCGATCTCTTCGAGGAGGTGGGCGATGCGCTGCTGCGCGGTGACGACGTGGCCGGTGATGGGGTCTGGAACTAAGGCTGCGAAGCTGTCGATGCCGATCTGCATCTGCGGGGTGCCCTCTTGTCTATGCTAAGGGCATACAGAGGTTGGTGCTGGGAGGACTGGATTCAATAGGTGCTTGCCGGTGGAGACAAGCTGGGTGGGCTTTGTGGCGTGAGCATCTTGAGTGCTGACAGTCTAGTCATTTCCGTATTGGGACTAGAAAAAATGTGCATGGTCATGATTTCTCTGGACATCAAACTACGTTCGGACCATACTCTGCTGATATCTAGAACTTCAGATTTCGGGGAACGCATGCCTTATCCAGTTGGTCACCGGGTCCGGGTAGAAGCAACGATCATTCAGAGCGCACGCAGGCTATTCAATCGTTACGGCTTTGACAACGTCTCCGTGCAGCAGATCATGTCGGGTGCGGGTTTGACGCATGGCGGGTTTTATAGCTACTTCAAAAGCAAGAGCGATCTGTATATCAAGGTACTGGGGTGCTCCTCCACGGAGTCAGAGTGGAAGCATTTACCGGACGACACGAGGGCAGATGTGGCTTCAACTGAGGCGGCGGCGCAGGTAGTACGCGGCTATCTTTCGATTCAGCATTTCGAAGATGTTGAAAACTCCTGCCCTATGGTTGCGCTGCCGACCGACGTGACACGGTCTGGAGATGACGCGAAGCGTGCGTTCGAAGATGTTTTTGCGGCAATGGTCGGCGTGTTGGAACATAGCCTGGCCGACACGAACCAGCAGCGGCGTGCGAAGGCACAGGCGGTGGCCGCATTGTGTGTTGGCGGGATGGTGCTGGCACGGGCGATGGCGAATCGTGTTGTCGCCGATGAGCTGCGCGAGGCGTGTATGGCTATTGCGCTTGATCTCGGGGGCTGGATCGATACGAGTTCGTTGAAGGACGGGGCGCTAAGACCAGCAATGAAGAACTGAGTGGGTGAGTACCCCATGTCCCAGAAGCGGGACACGGGGCACGACATTCGTCACTACATTTGAATGCTTATCAGGACTTGATGAAGGCGAGAAGGTCGGCGTTGATGGTGTCGGCGTGAATTTGGCACATGCCGTGGGGGAAGCCTGGATAGACCTTGAGTTTGGCGTCCTTCGCGATCTTGGCGGACTTCAGACCGGCCGCAACGATGGGAACGATCTGGTCGTCTTCGCCGTGGAGGACGAGGACTGGGATGTCGATTTTCTTTAGATCCTCGGTGAAGTCAGTCTCGGAGAACGCCTTGATGGTGTCGTACTGGCTCTTGTGCGAGCCGAGCATGCCCGCGAGCCAGAAGTTGTCTTGGACGCCCTTGGAGATCTTGGCGGCGGCTCGGTTGTAGCCGTAGAAGGGCAGGGTAAGGTCCTGGTAGAACTGCGAACGGTCGGCGACGAGGCTGGCACGAAGACCATCGAAGACGGAGATCGGCAGGCCCTCGGGATTCTTGTCGGTCTTCAACATTAGTGGTGGGACAGCGCCGATGAGCACAGCTTTGGCGACTCGTCCGGTGCCGTGACGGCCAAGGTAACGGGCAACTTCGCCGCCTCCGGTGGAGTGGCCGACCATGACAGTGTTCTTGAGGTCGAGGAAGTTCATGAGCTCGGCGAGGTCGTCTGCGTAGTGGTCCATGTCGTTGCCGTCCCATGGCTGGCTGGAGCGGCCGTTGCCGCGACGGTCATGTGCGATGACGCGATAGCCCTGTTGGCCGAGGAAGAGCATCTGTGCGTCCCAAGCATCGGCGGTGAGTGGCCAGCCATGCGAGAAGGTGATGGGCTGTCCGGTGCCCCAGTCCTTGTAGTAGATCGATGTGCCGTCTTTGGTGGTGATGGTGGGCATGTGAGGTTCTCCTTGTTCTGAAGTGTGAGGCAAGGGCCGGTGGGGGAAAGGGTCGAGTTTCCTTTTTCTTTGCTAGAGTATGGATGCCAGAACCGTCAAAGGGTTGTGAAAATTCACACGAGCGAGAGCGGCGAGATTCTTTGCAATGTCTCTGCTCGTTGAGGTGTTTGATGCTGACTGTTTTGAAGCGAGTGGTTGTCTTCGTGGTTGCGTGCGCGGCGTGTCAATTCGCGCATTCTCAAAAAACATCGGCGGTTTCTGCTGAGACGCAGCAACACATCAAGGACGTCGAAGCAGGACTCACACCAAGCGTAATCCTAAAAGACGATCCTCACCCAAGGCATAGCCTGGGTGAGCGAATGACGGCGCTGCATGTTCCCGGCGTCAGCATTGCTGTGATTCATCATGGCACGATCGAGTGGGCTCAGGGATTTGGAGTAACAAGTCTTGACGGACCTCCGGTTACGGCTGAGACGCTGTTTCAGGCCGGTTCCATCAGTAAGCCACTGGCGGCGATGGCGGCGTTGCATCAGGTACAGCTTGGGAAGCTTTCGCTTGATGCGGATGTGAATACCGTGCTGACGAGCTGGAAGTTGCCGGATGCGCCGGTTGCGGGCGAAAAGGTTGTGACGCTGCGTGAGCTGCTGACCCACACGGGCGGGACAACAGTGCATGGCTTTCCGGGTTATGCGACTGACGCTCCGGTTCCGAGCCTTGTTCAGGTGTTGAACGGAGAGAAGCCGGCGAATACACCGGCGATTCGCATCGAGGCTGCACCGGGGAGCAAATGGAATTACTCCGGTGGCGGCTACACGATCATGCAGCAGATGTTGATCGACGAGACGAAAGAGCCATTCCCGAAGCTGTTGCACGATACTGTTCTCGCGCCGATTGAAATGACACACAGTACGTATGAGCAACCGCTGCCGGCGGATATGCGTGCGATGGCCGCATCGCCGTATGAGATGAACGGTAAGGCGGTTCCCGGAGGAGCGCATGCATATCCCGAGATGGCTGCTGCCGGTTTGTGGACGACGCCTACCGATCTTGCGCGTTATTTGATCGAGGTGCAGCGTTCGCTGAAGGGCGAGGCTAACCATGTGCTGTCGCAGGCGATGACGAAGGAGATGTTAACGCCTGGGATGGGCAAGTGGGGACTGGGTTTGCAGATCGGTGGGGCTGAGACGAATCCTTACTTTGGGCATGGCGGCGTGAATGCCGGTTTTGAGAGCGTAATGGAGGCCTACGAAAAAGATGGTGAGGGCGCTGTGGTGATGACCAACGCGCAGGGTGGGTCCCGGCTGGCGGATGAGGTGATGCGAAGTATTGCCGCGGCGTATCACTGGCCGGATTTTCAGGCAAAGGTTCGCACGGTTGTAACGGTCGATCCGAAGATTCTCGCTACCTACGAAGGCACGTATGAGCTGACGCCGACTTTTAGCATCGTGGTGACGATGGAGAACGGCGGTCTGGTGACGCAGGCGACGGGACAGGGTAAGGTTCCGATGTTGGCGGAGTCGGAGACGAAGTTTTTTCCGACGGGATTCGATGCCGAACTTGAGTTTTATAAGGATGCTCAGGGCCATGTTTCCTATGCGGTGCTGCGACAAAACGGTCGCGAAACGAAGGCCTTGAAAAAATAAATTTCTTCGTTTTATTGGCTTTTTTCGCGAAAAAAGTGCCCAGATACGAACAAAACCGGAAAAAACCGGAAAAAACCTGTGGAAACCAAAGAATTCCGGTTGACAAAGCACGCAGAAAGGATGAAGGTGAATTGCGGTACGGTTCTCCGGACCCGCATGAACATTGATGATTTCGCATTGGAAACTGGATGCGCTTTTACGAAATCTTTATGCGACAAGGCGAACAAGATCCGAGAATCTATTTCGAAAGCAGAAGGAGCAAGACAAATGGCAAAAGGAATGACAAAGACAGCGCTCGTTCGCCACATGGCGGAGAAGCTTGAGATCACGAACAAGCAGGCTGCAGCGGGCCTGGAACTGCTGGCTGAGACCGCGGTGAAAGAGACCAAGAAGAATGGCGAGTTCACCATTCCTGGTATCGGCAAGCTGGTGAAGGCTGAGCGCAAGGCGCGGCTGGGTCGCAATCCGCAGACCGGCGAGACGATCAAGATCAAGGCCAAGACCGTGGTTAAGTTCCGCGTGGCCAAGGTTGCGAAAGACACCATCGCGCCGCCAAAGAAGTAGTTTCGTTGCGACGCTGACTGCTGTCGCACATGCAGCGGCATCGGTTGTGAACGCCCTCCCCGATCATCGCGCCTAGCGGCGTTTTGTTGAGACGTGAGAGTAATGACGAGCCCGTTGTGCCCTGCTTCGTTTGGGTACAACGGGCTTGTTGTATTGGTGTTATCGCTTCGGGATAAAGGCACGGACGATGAGCGATATACCGAGAGAGATGAGAACGCCTTTGATGAGAAGAATGGAGTTGTAACGCCAACCGAGGATCGCGAAGCAGACGACGACGCCCCAAATGTAGATTTCGCCGAGAAAGGCAGTGGACCAGTCAGGTTGAATGACAGAGGCGGGGACTCGAGGTCTGAGGACTGGAATGAGGCGCGGGACTTTGGCGCAATAGGCGACGTAGGGCTCGCCGAGTTTAGCGGTTAGGAAGGGCTCCTCTGCGAGGATGAGGCGGAGTTGCATCAGGCCGATGGCGACGATGCAGAAGATCGCTCCGCTGGGTGGCATGAGGAGGGTGAGCGCAAAGGTATGGGCAAAGGTTCCGAGGTAGAGTGGATTGCGGACGTAGCGGTAGGGACCGGCTGCGAGGACTCCTTCTCCGTGCATGGCGGCGTCGTGGACGATGGAGGCCCCGAGGTAGGCGGAGCCCCAGGTGCGAAGGACCGCTCCCTTGAGCGCGCAGGCGATGCCGATGAGGAGCACGAGGATCGTCGAGGCGCCGAAACTTATCCAGCCGTTGCGTGCAGGCCACGAGGCAAGGAGCTGCCATGTCCGGATTGTGTCCAGATGCAGCCAGTAGTTCCACGGGGCGACGAAGCCGAGGAAGTAGATGATGGCGTGAATTAGAAAGCGGAAGCGAAATTCAAAAGGGGTGGCTTTCATGCCGGCATGGATGGTCCTTTTTTGTTTTGTCTGGTCACGCTTTTTACTGTTTGTGGACTTCATCTTTGTAGACGATACCGGACTTCATGACAAAGGGGACGTGTTGAAGGAGCTTGACGTCTTTTAGAGGGTCGCCGTCAATGGCGATGATGTCGGCCCACTTGCCGGGTTCGACGGTCCCTACGCGGTCGGTCCAGCCCATGAGGTCGGCCGCGTTGATGGTGCCGGTCTGAATGCCTTGCAGAGGAGACATGCCGAACTGATTGACGTAGACGTCGATCTCATGCGCGTTGAGACCGTGAGGGTAGACGGCTGCGTCTGTTCCAAGCGCGACTTTGACGCCCGCCTTGATGGCCTTGGTGGCATTTTGCTTTTCGACGGCGCTGACATCCTTCATCTTCTGCTGGTAGAGCGGAGGGAGCTTTCCGAACTCCTGCATCCAGTCGATGAGGTATGCGGTGGGGACGAAGTATGTGCTGTGCTTCTTCATCATGGCGATTCCTTCGTCGTTGAGGTAGGAGCCGTGTTCGATGGAGTCGACGCCGGCCTCACTGGCCCAGAGGATGCCCTGACCGCCGTGAGCGTGGGCAGCGACCTTGCGGCCGAGACGGTGGGCGTCGGCGACGATGGCCTGCATCTCTTCGAGCGTGTATTGGCTGGCCTGCGGATCGTCGCCCTTGGAGAGGACGCCGCCGGTGGCTCCGATCTTGATGAGGTCTGCACCATATTTGATGTTTTCGCGCACCTGGTGCTGGACGGCAGCGATGCCGTCGGCTACGGCCTGACCATGGACGTGGTACTCGAAGGGAAGGAGATTCTCGTCCATGTGTCCGCCCGTGATGCCGAGCGCTGGGCCGGAGGCTTGCATGTGTGGGCCAGGGATGTGGCCGGCGTTGATCTCGTCGCGGAGGGCGACGTCGGTGTAGTCATTGGCGCCGACGTTGCGCACGGTGGTGAAGCCGGCCTCGAGGGTAATCTTGGCGTTTTCAACGCCGATGATCGCCTCTTTGGCGGGAGTCATCGTGAGTTCGTAATAAGGATCGAAGTTTGGTGCCATGGTGAGATGGGTGTGGACGTCGATGAGGCCAGGCATCACAGTGTATTTGGTGAGGTCGATCTCAGTGTCGCCTGATTGCTTCGGCGTGGATGCGGTGGGAGCGATGGCGGTGATTCGGTCGCCGGTGACGATGATGGTCTGCGCAGCGGGTTCTGCGCCGGTTTTGACGTTGAGGAGATGGCCGGTGCGAACGAGTGTGCGTGTCGCTGTTTGTGCAGTGACGGAAACGGCGGTAATTTGTAACAGAATTAGTAACAGATAAAGTTTCCGGTGATTCGTGGTCCGCATGTGCAGTCTCCTGGTCGTGTCTGAGAAGTATGTGTTGGGGCGAGGTTGTATGTGTCGAGGCTTGACTATTGGCCGCCGAGAGCAGTGAGGATGGAGTCGAAGTCTTCGAGGCCGGAGTATTCGATAATGACGCGGCCTTTGCCCTGCTTGTCCTCAATGTGAACCTTTAGGCCAAGGGTGCGCTGGAGGCGGTCCTGAGCTTCGCGGACGTTGGGGTCTTCCGGTTGGGTTGGCTTTGCTTCTTTCTTTGGTTTGGATTCCGGGTTGATGAGGCCCTGGACGTAGCTTTCGGTCTGGCGGACGGAGAGGTTGAGGGCCATAACCTTTTGGGCGGCGGAAGTGATTGATTCTGCTGAATCTAAGGCGAGGAGGGTGCGGGCGTGACCGAAGGAGAGGTCCCCGGACTCGACTTTGTGCTGGATCGGTTCAGGTAAGCGCAACAAACGAAGGAAGTTAGCTACGCTGGCTCGTTCTTTGCCGGTGCGTGTGGCCATCTGCTCCTGGGTCATCTTGAAGTCGTGGCTAAGTCGTTGATAAGCGCGGGCTTGCTCCATTGGGTTCAGGTCGGCGCGCTGGAGGTTTTCGACGATCGTCATCTCGAGGGTTTGCTCATCAGAGGCTTGGCGGACGATGGCGGGGATGGTGGATTTTCCGGCGCGGCGGCTGGCGAGCCAGCGGCGCTCGCCGGTGATGAGCTGGTACCTAGCTTGGTCGTTTGGATGGCTAAGTGGCCTTACTACAATGGGTTGCACAACTCCTGAAGCCGCGATGGACTGGGTTAATTCTGTGAGTTGGGCTTCGTCGAAGCGGGTGCGGGTCTGGAAGGGATTTCGCTCGATGTGGTCGAGTGGAATTTCGAGTGGCTTCCCTGTCGGTTCGGCGACGGCTGCTATTGCCGGTACGGTGGCCGGTGCAGGACGCGACGGGAGGAGGGATTCAAGGCCTTTTCCTAAGGCGCGGCGTTTTGGGTCGGTAACTTGGGACATGTTTTTAACTCTCTTCGTGTGGCTTTTTTCGTTATTAGAAGCTTGTGTCCTGCCGGACGGGCCCACTGCGCGTGGGGCGGCCACTTCGTGGCGTGTGTACCGGTCTCGATGATTCGAAGTGCATGGGTCCGGTCGTTGGCCGGCTTATTATTTTTCTTTGTTAGATTTCCAGAAACGGTTCTTCTTTTCGGGGGCGGTAAAGGACTTTAGTGAACTCGCAGCGGCAGCGGCAGCGGCTTTGCGGCGTTTTTCTTCGGGGCTTGCGATGTTGTTCCGGCAGAGGAGTTCGAGGGCTAGTTCGCGATAGGCTTCGGCGCCGCGGGATTTGGGATCGTAGAGGGCTACAGGTTTGCCGTGGCTGGGGGCTTCGGCGAGGCGGATATTGCGCGGGATGCTGGTTTTGAGGAGCTTGTCGTCGAAGAAGGACTTGAGGTTTTCGTTGACCTGCTGGGAGAGATTGGTGCGGTCGTCGTACATAGTGAGGAGGACCCCTTCGAGGGCCAAGCCCGGGTTGAAGGCTTGGGTGACGCGGTCGAGCGTGGACATGAGCTCGGATATGCCTTCGAGGGCGAAGTATTCGGCCTGCATCGGGACAAGGAGGCCGTCGGAAGCGACTAGGGCGTTGAGGGTGAGGAGATCAAGAGCCGGAGGACAGTCGAGCAGGATGAATGGGTAGTCGGCGCGGATAGGGGCCAGGGCTTCGCGGAGTTTGAATTCGCGATTTTCGAGAGAGATGAGCTCAATCGTGGCGCCGATGAGGTTTTTGCTGCTCGGAACGAGCTTGAGGGTATCGATTTCGGTCGGGAGAAGGGCTTCGGCGACGGTGGTGTGGCCGAGGAGGATATCGTAGATGCTGAGGCGGGCGTCTTCGCCGTCTTTTGCGCGAGCGAAGCCGAGACCTCCGGTGGAGTTGGCCTGGGGGTCGCAGTCAATGAGCAGGGTGGAGAGGCCTTCGAGGGCGATGGCGGCCGCGAGGTTGATCGCGGTAGTGGTTTTGCCGACTCCGCCTTTCTGGTTGACGACAGCGATCACCTTTGACGGGGCGGGGGCGGATTGGGGCTTGTCTGTAGGCTGGACAGTGTTCATCGGCGTAGAAGAAGGGTATCGGGAGGTTGGATTGGTGGCAATGCGGCTGGGCTGTGCAGAAGTGCGGGAGGTTGTGGAGAACTTGTGGAACGCGCGATTTGTATGGGAAATTGGGGGCTTTTGTACGGCACGATGTGGAAATCTTTTGTTCCACGTGGAACATTCAAGGGTGAGATTGAAGCCGGATACCTTCGAACCCATCGACAAGTTTTCGAGCGCGATTGCCTAGGTACGTCCAGATCAATCGCCGGTCGGAAGTCACAGGGAACCTTGAACTGCGCCTTTGCTTGTTTCGAGGTCGACCGAACAAGGGGATGCTATCGGTGGCTCTGGTCGTTGGGCAGCTCCCTTTCGGGGACAAATCGTAATGTGAAAGGCCAGGCCGGATGGGGGATGTTCCACGTGGAACATTCGTGGAGACACGAGTGAGGACAATTGTGATTAGGCCACCCGTGGCCGGCTTTTTTAGTGGTGCAGGCGGAAACGGACCAGGAGGATGATGCCGAAGATGATTGTTGTGAGAAGAATATCGCCCACGTGGTAGTCGAGGATCTTCTGGTACCCGTCTGAGGTGTAGTGGAAGTCGCTCTCTTCGAGACCCGACGGTTCAACTGGGAGACTGGGATCTGCTGGGATGGATGCGTTCTTTTCTACGTTCACGTTCTGGACTCCCTTGGCGGCAACACAGAGATATCCTCTGCATGCATACAAACGTTTATTCACGGGGAGTTCCCCTGTTTCCAAGGGCAAGGGTGTTTATAACAAAGGTTCCACCCGATCACAATAGTTTTTTGCAAGATTTTGCAGATTAGTTTCCAAAATGGTCCAGCCGGGTGTAATTGGATCAAGCGCGAATGGCGAAGATGAGGCCAGAGATGGTCGAGTGGGGCATTGAAATGAATGGTTTAGAGTGGAAATCGGCGGGGAGCGAAGGGGGGCTACCGGCCAGTAGTAGGAGCTGATGAGTGGCTCGATTGGCGGCGGCCGCGATCGCAGCGTCCATGTTATCTACCGCGCGTAGGGCGACGGTGTGGAATTGGCGGGCGGCAGGCATGGCCTCGACTCGGCCGGGCCATACTTCGACGGGGAGGTTGAGGGTGCGGACGGCTTCGCGAAGGAATGTAGCTTTCTTGTTCTGAGACTCGGCCAGGGTGACTTTGATGTCAGGACGGAGGAGCGCGATGGGGAGGCCGGGAAAGCCGGCGCCGGAGCCGAAGTCCAGGAGGGTGGGGGTATTGAGGTCGAGGTGACGGGCGGCGAAGAGGCTTTCACCGAAGTGGCGTCGGATGATCTCTTCCGGCTCGCGAATGGCAGTGAGGTTGGTGCGGGCGTTCCACTTGAGGAGGAGGTCGAGGTAAGTCGAGAGCTGCGGGAGGAGGGTGGCCGGGATTTCGGGTAAGTATGGCGCGAGGAGGGCGCCGATTGCGGACTCAGAGAGCGTGGGCATCGAGAGTGTCAGTATCGCAGAGGAGCGGACAGGCGTGGCGCTTCGAACAATTCAGGCGACGGAGGTGTGGACGGAGCGTGGGACCCATGCGGTGGCTTCGGCGATGAAGCGGTCGAAGAGGGCGCGGGAGGCCGGGCTGATGTCGTAGCTGCGCTCGGGGTGCCACTGAACGCCGAGGACGAAGTGGGCGGTGGCCCCCTCGGTGGCCTGGCCGCCTTCGACGGCTTCGATGACAGCGTCTTGCGGGCAGCGGGCGGAGACGCGGAGTCCGTCGCCGGGGATGCCGATGGCCTGATGGTGGCTGGAGTTGATGGGTAGGCGGAGGAAGTTGTCCTGTACGGGCGCTTCTTCAGGTGTGAGCAGAGTGCCTAACAGGGATTCGGGTGCTGTGGCCGCGGTGTGGGCGATGGCGACTTTGCCGCCGGCGGCGTGGTTGACGGGAAGGACCGTCAGGTCCTGGACAAGCGTGCCACCACGCCAGACGTTGAGTATCTGAATACCGAAGCAGATGGCGAAGATGGGCTTGTAGAGGTTGTGGGCGTCCTGGAGGAGGAGTTCATCGACGTTTTCGCGGGGGCTGTCGGTGGGGGCGCACTCGGGGATGGGATCCTGACCGTACTTGTGGGGGTTGACGTCGGCGGGACTGCCGGGGAGGAGAACGGCCTGGCAGGTATTGATGAGGTTGGCGATTTCTACTGGCGTCGCAAGGAGAGGGATCTCGACGGGCTCGCCGCCACTGCGCTCGACAGCGACCGCGTATTGGGGCCAGGAGCGCTGATTGTAGGCGATGTCGGTGCTGGTGGGGACCGGAATCGCGATGCGGGGACGGTGATGCGGCGAGGAGGTCATCAGAGCTAAGTATAGTCTTGGGCGTTGTTGACTAGAGGATAGGGTCGGGTAGGTAGGTGTCGGTTTTGTGGCCATCGGGAGGCTGGCCGAGGGTGAGTTTCGAACCTGCACGTTGAAAGGTGAAGGATGCCGACTGGTTCTGGAGGTGGAAGGTGTGGGCTGTCGCATCCCAGGTTCCTTCGAAGGCAGTAAAGGGGACGCGGAGGCTTTCGGTGTTGTCGGGAGAGAAGACCAGCGTGGCGTTGGTCATGAGCTTTTCCTGAGCGGCGATTTTGGGATCGGTGCTGGGGGTGATGGGCGCGCTGGGTTTCCATTTGCCGAGGAGTGGATCGTCTGGGGAGGGCGCGGGACCGATTCGGGTCAAGGTCTGCTCCGGAGTGTTGGGGGAGAGGAGATGGAGAGTGTCGCCATCGATGTGGAACGTCACCTTGATGGGGGGACCACTAACGGTCGCGGGAGGCGAGGTAAAGGTGTCGCCGGAGCGGGTGATGGATGAAGTGACGATCGCGCCGATGTGCATGGTCAGGGTGCCATCCGAACGAAAATCCCACCAGGACCCTATGCCGCTGTTGGAAGGGTGCTCAGCGACCCAGTGGCCGACCGGAGTGTCGGCGGGTGGGCTTTGGGCTTTGGTAGGGAGTGCCGGCAGCAGGCAGGTAGTGAGGATTACGCGAATGAGGCTGAGGGTGGCAATGCGGCTCATGCGGAGTTCCTCCGGATGTGGGTATTTTACCGCTCGGCTTGCTGGTGGGAGCTGGCGCTATTGTTGTTGGGAGTACTGAGAGTAGGTTGCGGAGATGGAATCATAGAGACGCCGGGTGAGGGTGTCTGCGTCACGAGTCGTAAGGCCGGCTGTGGGGATGGGGTCGCCAACGACGACCAGGAGCGGGCGCGGATGCAAGGAGTAGACGTGGATGGGGAGAAGCTCGTAGGTGCCGACGAGAGTGAGGGCGACGAGGGGGACCTGGGCCTTGATGGCCATGTAGGCACAGCCCGACATCATGGTCTGGAGTTGACCGGTCGCGGCGCGGCCGCCTTCAGGGAAGAGGACTAGCGGGAGGCCTTGTTTGAGAGCGGCGACGCCACGGTTGAGGCTGGCGATGAGAGAACGGGGGCTGTTCATGTCGACGGGAACCTGGCCGGAATGATTGAGGTACCAACCGATGAAGGGCACCTTCCAAAGGCCCTGCTTCGCGAGGATGCGGAACTGGAACGGGAGGCGGGCGAAGAGGACTGGAGTGTCCATGTAACTGAGGTGGTTGGAGGCGTAAACCGCCGTTTCGTGGACGTGGAGCTTGTCGGCTCCGACGATTTTGACCGGGGAGAGGCTAATCAGCAGGAGCGTTCGGGCCCAGAGACGGGCAATGGCGTGTTGCTGGCGGCCGGACTTGTCCCATAGACCGCAGACGAGTGAGATGCAGCCGAAGCCGGCGGTGGCAAGACCGATGAGAGGAACGAGAAGCAGATAGGAGAGCCAACGGAGGGCGAAGGGAGGCCTTTTGGAGGGAGGTGGTTCGGAATTCGAGGCAGGCGCGCGCGCCACACCTTTTCGTTGCGCTTCGCTCGAGAGAACCTCCTCGTTGCCCGCCAACGGAGAGTTGTTCATTCCTGCACCGCGAGGTGGCGGATTTCACCGACGAGGTAGACCGAGCCAGTGGCGATGATGAGGCCGTTGGGTGGGGTGATGGCGCGGGCCTGAGCGAGGGCGGCGGCGAGATGGGGGGCGGCGTGGGCGGGGACGTCGAGAGCGTGGGCGGCGGCGAGCAGATCTTCCAGGCTTGCTGCGCGGGGATTGCCGATGGGGGCAAAGATGATGTGGTCTTTGCTGCGCTCGGGGTCTCCAGCGCTGGAGTCGAAGAGAGGGAAGAGTATCTGGGACATCTCTTTGAGGTCCTTGTCGCTGAGGCAGCTGAAGAGAAGAGTGCGCGGACGATCTTCGGGAAGCTGGGCGATCGCGGCACGGAGCGTCCATGCGCCGGCGGGATTGTGGGCTACGTCGAGGAGGAGGTCGGGGGCGTCCGGGAAGGTCAGGAGTTCGAGACGGCCGGGCCATTTTGTGTTGCGAATCCCTTGTTCTATGGCCGAATTATTGATTTTGTAACTTATCTGGTTACTATTTGTGCGATTTTGCAATAATTTGTAACTATTTTGGTTTCGTAATTCGGCGGCCGCCGCGATTGCCAGGGCAATGTTGCGCTGCTGGTGATGGCCGAAGAGCGGAGAGTCGATCTCGAGAGGCTGGTGTTCGAGGGTGACAGTGTAGCGGTTGCGGGGGAGCGGTGTTGCGGAGGTGGTAGAAAAGCGGATTTCTCTGTTCCCTTTCGACTCCGCTCGGGGTTTGGTCGAAATGACGGGGTATGTGGTGGGTTGAGATGAAGGCCGGGGAGGCAGGTGAGGAATGAAGTCGGCGGCGCTGATTGCGCGGAGGTCGAGAGAGGCGGCGGCCTCGCCAATGGCCTGGTTGGCTTCAGGGTGCTGGGGGAGGGTGATGAGGGTGCCGTGAGGTCGAAGGATGCCGACTTTTTCGCGCGTGATCTCGGTGATGGTGTTGCCCAGGTAATCCTGATGGTCGAGGGCGATGTCGGTGATGATGGAGAGGAGGGGGTCGACGATGTTGGTTGCGTCGAGACGGCCTCCCAGGCCCACTTCCAAGATGGCTATATCGACCGGATTTGCTTTGGCTTTTCCGCTGCTATCTGCCTTATCTCCAGCAAAGTAGAGGAAGGCTACCGCAGTGAGAACCTCGAAGAAGCTCGGGGGATGAGGAAGATCGCCGGATTCGACGAGACGGCGGGCGGATTCATCCACCTGGAAGTAGAGGCGGGCGAAGTCTTCGTCGGATATCTGGACGCCGTCGATCTGGATGCGTTCGTTCACACGGATAAGGTGGGGCGAGGTATAGAGGCCTGTCCGATAGCCAGCGGCTATGAGGATGCTGCTGAGGGTGGCCGCGGTGGAGCCTTTGCCGTTGGTTCCGGCGATGAGGACGGACGTGAAGCTGGTCTGGGGGTCACCCACAGCAGCGGCCAGGACGCGCATGTGTGCGAGGTCGAACTTGCGGCGGGGAGTGCTGGGGAAGATCGGGGCGAGCTCGTGGCCCAGGGCGTAGAGATGATCGACCGCTGCAGCGTAAGACATGGGGCTATTTTAGGCGATGGTTGCGTTTTAGGTGCTGGTTGGGTACCGACGGGTGATTGGAGGGGGTGGGGCATGACCTTTTGGTCCGGGATATACCACGAAGGTGGGATATCGAGGGTGGTTCGGGCGGCGGATAGTAAGGAATCAACTGTAGCAACATGCAATGTTTTGCAGTCTGGCTGCCGGTTCAACCCTGGAGGAAGTAGCAAGACCCTGGGGAGAAAGGAGAAGGTTGAATGCATATCGCATTAGGTATTTCGTTTGGAATGATCGCTGCTGCGCCGTTCGTTGGACGGTGGAGGGCCAATGTATGGCTGAGAAAGCATATGCCTACGGAGCGAACGATGAAGAGTATTCCTGAAATTGCATAGGTTTACCGTGCATGCAACAAGCACACAGGACCGCTGCCGGGATGGCGCGGTCCTTCTTTTTTGCGTGGAAGGTCAGTTGAGGCGATAGATCTCGAAGTTGAGGGCGCTGGCAAAGCTAATCCCAGAGCAGGTACGGGATCATCAGGCCTGCGGCGAAGCGCTCCGCCTTCCAGAAGCGCAGGGTAGTAACGAGGATGGCGGCCCAGAGGCAAAGGATGACGATGAGCGCGGGCAGTATCTGATGGAGGTAGAAGAAGACGGGTGTCCAAAGGGCGTTGAGGAAGAGCTGGACCGCGAAGAAGACGAGGCCGGATTGCCGAAATCCCGCTTCAGGGCCGATGTCGAGGGTCCGCCAGACCAACCAGGCAGCGATCGCCATGAAATCCATAGAGAGTGGTCCAGACAGGAGCGAAGATCCAGTTGGGTGGATTGAAGCTGGGCTTAGCGAGGGCGGCGTACCAGGTTGGGATCGACGATGCCGTCGAGAAGCCGCCCAGCGCGGCCACGCCATAACAGCAAGGAAGAAGCAGCCGAGCACGATCAATGAGCGTGACGGAGAGTTTCGGGTTGGGGTTGTTACGGTGAACTTCATCGCTGGATTGTTCCGCTTCAGGGCAAGCCTTCTATTAGGGCGAAAAAAACGGCGGACAGTTGTATGCTGTCCGCCATTTCGATTGTGGGGGTTTATTTGGCTGTTGCGAGATCGACGTGGTGAGCGAATTTTTGAGGAAGACGGGCTTAGTAACCTGACCCTGGGCGAGGTATTTGGTTCCGCCGGCGTGGACGATGGTGATGTCCGTAATACTGATAAAGCCGAAGATGACGCGGAAGTAGGGGCCCCTGTACGTTATAGGCCTCCATGGGTGCGCCCGAGCTGTAGCCGCTGCCGCTGGCGATAATGACGGTGACCTTCTTTCCGGCGACGAGACCCTTGAGGCCTTCAGGACCTAAGGAGAAGGTCTTGTTTCAGACGGACGATATGGTTGATCCAGGCCTTGAGCACGGCTCGAACGTTGAAGTTGTACATGGGTGTGGTGATGACGACTTCATCGGCGGCGAGGAGTTCGGCGATAAGTTCGTCGGAGATCTTGAGGGCTGCCTTGTCCTCGTCGGTGTGGGTGTCGGGAGCACTGAAAGCAACCCCAATCTAAGGGAGATCGACGTAGGGAATTTTGGTTGTGGCCAAGTCGCGCGTGATGATGCCGCCGACGACGTGGTTGGCCTGCCACTCGGTCGCAAAGTGGTTGCCTAGTTTACGTGAATGGAATCCTCGCCGCGCGGGCTGACATCGACTTTCAAGGGTACGGACAAGCTCTCTCCTGTGGGCCGCGATTATTGCAGGCACAATAGATAGATGTCCGTCCAAAAGATAATAATTCTCTCTATATCGAGATTTACGGGTTCATAGCAACTGGCGACTAAATAGCGCTATCTAGCAGATTACTAAGGGACGCCGAGGCGAGGAGGGGCTGCGAACCCGACCAATTTGGGATGTGGAAGCTGCTCTCAGGGTGGGCGCTGGGCGAGTTCGAATGTGCGGTGTGATGCATACGGAGGACGTGCTGGATGAGGCGGAGGTTCACGCTGTTAGCAGCGAGAGTTGCATGTTCGGCATAGATGAGGAAGCCCTGGCCGCAGACTGGACAACGTACGCTGGAGGAGAGTTTTGATGGCTGGCATGAGTGCATGGAGACCTGCTTTTCTTGTTTTTATTTTGCAGATACAGAAGATGAGCGATTTAGAACATGTGGCAAAGAACGCCTTCGGGCGAGTGAGGCCCAGCTGGTGTCTGCTACTTCGACTTCCGGGAGGAAATCATGACAACTTTGGAGATGTCACTGGGCGGCCTGGATGGACCTGCTAAAAGAGTTCTCCGGGCAAACTTGGGTGACCCCGTCCAGCTCGGCAATCGGAAGAGATCAAATGGATGTGAGGAACGGGTTGGATCGCCGCCTTGTTCCCGCGAGTGGTGATCTCGGAGTTCGCCGAGGATCATGGATCGCATGATGGCGCGTTCGGAGGGCGATTTCAGCTCCCAATAGAGACGAAAGCCTTGACCACAGACGCTGCAGTGAATGTCTTGCCGGATCTCCGACCTTCTAAGTAGAACCTGCATTGTGCCGTCCTTGCCGGGCATTCACCCGTACCTGATGCACCCTAGAAACACTGTTAGCGTAGACCGCCTCGAAATTGAGGGCCATAGCACGGACGTGTAACGGCTTCTGCAACCCCTGAACGTGGACACGAAACGCCGACTACCTTGCACAGTGATTGATGGTTCGTCTCGACGTGGTTTGCTGCAGCCACTATTCTTATGAGTGTGAACGAACAGGCGATCAAGATTCAATTTCCGGATGGTTCAGTGCGCGAAGTTCCGCGCGGTACGACAGCGCACGATGTGGCGATGAGCATCTCGCCGCGGCTGGCAGCGGCAGTGGTAGTAGCGCGGATTCGTCCGCTGACCGCGGTTGCCGCCGGCGGAGCTGTGAGCAGCGAAGACACTTCTGAGGCTGCGATGTATAGCGGGGCTGAAAGTGGCGAGCGGTTGGTGGACCTTGCGGCTCCGCTGAATGAAGACGTTGCGCTGGAGTTGCTGAAAGAGAATGACGAGGCGGCGTTAAAGGTGGTGCGGCACTCGGCTGCGCACGTGATGGCGACGGCGATTCTAGAGCTGTTTCCGGAAACCAAGCTGGGACATGGGCCGGCGACGGATTCGGGGTTCTTCTATGACGTGTATCGGAAGACGCCGTTCAGTGAGGAAGATCTTGCAGCGATCGAAGCACGAATGGCAGAGGTGGTTGCGCGGGACGAGAAATTCATACGCGAGGTTGAGTCGCGTGAGATGGGGCTGAAGGACTATGCGGAACATGGCGAGTTCATGAAGGTCCACTTCATTGAAAAGTTTACGCAGCCGGGCGAGGAGATTTCGCTTTATCGGAACGGCAAGTTTGTGGACTTCTGCCGTGGGCCACACGTGCCTTCGACGGGACGAGTGAAGGCGTTCAAGGTGATGTCCATCGCCGGGGCTTATTGGCTGGGCGATGAGAAGAACCAGCAGCTGCAGCGGATCTATGGGACGGCATTTTTCAACGGCAAAGATTTAGATGCGCACTTTAAAAGGCTGGAAGAGATCAAGGCGCGTGACCATCGTGTGCTGGGGAAACAGCTGGATCTATTTTCGATCCAGGAGGTAGCTGGTGCAGGTCTGATCTTCTGGCATCCGAAAGGCGGCCTGATTCGCAAAGAGATGGAAGACTGGATGCGGGATGAATGTATCCGTCGCGGTTACGAAATGGTTTTCACGCCGCACATCATGCGACGCGAGCTATGGAAGATCTCCGGACACGAAGCAAACTATGCCGAAAACATGTACCCGGCGATGGAACTGGACGACGCGGAGTATCGCCTGAAGCCTATGAATTGCCCGGGGCACATCCTGATCTACAAGAACTCTCCGCGGAGCTACCGCGACCTGCCGCAACGCTACGCGGAGCTCGGAAACGTGTATCGTTACGAGCGTTCCGGCACGATGCATGGCCTGTTGCGCGTGCGCGGCTTTACGCAGGACGATGCCCACATCTTCTGCACTCCCGAGCAGATTGAGGACGAGATTGGCGGCTGCATCGACTTCGCCGAGTCTGTGCTGAAGACGTTCGGCTTCGAAGAGTTCAAGGTGGAACTTTCGACCTGGGATCCCGGGGACAAGAAGTTCATCGGCAGCGCAGAGAAGTGGGACGGGGCGGTCGGTTCGCTGACCAAGGTACTCGATCGCAAGGGCATTCCGTATAAGACCATACCGGGTGAGGCTGCGTTCTATGGGCCGAAGATCGATATCAAGCTGGTTGATGTGCTGGGCCGCATGTGGCAGCTCTCGACGGTGCAGTTCGACTGGAACCTGCCAGCGCGCTTCGACCTCCAGTACAAGGGGGAGGATGGCGAGCTGCATCAGCCGGTGATGGTACATCGCGCGCTGTTTGGGAGCGTCGAGAGGTTCTTTGGAGTGTTGATCGAGCACTATGCCGGGGCGTTTCCGCTTTGGCTGGCTCCGGTACAGGTGGGGTTGGTGCCGATTTCAGAGAAGCACGTGGAGTATGCCGGAGCGGTGAAGGCGAAGCTGGAGGCTGCTGGGTTTAGGGTGGATCTGGATGCACGGAACGAAAAGATGAATGCGAAGATTCGCGAGTTCACGCTGCAGAAGGTCCCGTTTGTGCTGGTGATGGGGGATAAGGAAGCGGCTTCGGAGGCGGTAAGTGTGCGGACGAGGGGCAAGGGCGATGAGGGGAGCGTTGGGCTCGAGGCGTTCGTGGCGCGGGCGAAGGCGCTGGTGGAGCAGAGGAGCCCTGGGCTGTAGCAGTGCAGACGATCCAGCTTGAGACGCGGATTGCGGCTCCTGCGAGGCGATGTTTTTTGCTCTCGCTCAATATTGACCTTCATATGGATAGCACCGCGGGGACAAGAGAACGAGCGGTGGCGGGAGTGACGACCGGATTGATCGGGGACGGTGAGTCGGTTACCTGGGAGGGTCGCCACTTTGGCTTCATGTTGCGACATAGAAGCAGGATTACGCGATATGAGCCACCAACGTATTTTCAGGATGTAATGGCAGAAGGCATGTTCAAGAGCTTTGAACACAACCACTGGTTTCAAGAGCAGGACGGTGAGACCGTGATGAGAGATGAGTTGAAGTTCTCAGCACCCTTAGGAATTTTGGGTCTGATGGCAGAGAGGGTGGTGCTGCGGAGTTACCTAACCCGGTTTTTGCGTGAACGGAATGAGTTTGTCAGGCAAACCGCTGAGTCGGAGACGTGGCGCGAATATTTGCTGAGAAGTGAGCTGCTCTAAGTTGATTGACATGCTGGCATTTTTTAACCGATTGACCTGAGGCGATTGTCAGGCTTCCTGATTGAGTCAACGGCTAAAAGCCCGGTACAATTTTTCGCAGGAGTTTCTCCCCGAATGTTTACGATTAGCGACAGCATTTTTATCAATGCTCCGATCGACAGATGTTTTTTGCTCTCGACCAACGTGGAACTGGTCGGGCAGGCGCTGGGAATGAAACCACTAGAAGGCAAGACAAGCGGGCTGGTCGTGGCGAACGACAGGTTGCTGTGGGCGGGGTGGAAGTTCGGGTTTCCGCAGATGCACGAGAGTTACGTCACGCGGTATGAACGGCCTGCATTTTTTCAGGACACGATGGGGCGGGGACGGTTCAAGCGATATCAGCATGACCATTATTTCTACGAGATGGATGAGCGGACGGTGCTGAACGACAAGATCCGGTTCACCATGCCGCTGGGGTTTGTGGGAAGGCTGGTGGGTCAGTTTGTGCTCGTGCCCTATCTTTCGAGACGGCTAAGGCGGCGGCTGGTGTTGTTGAGGAAGGTGGCGGAGAACCGCAACGAGTGGGAGAAGTATCTCCCGACAGAGACTGCGTCTCACTAAGACGCCTGTGGAGCCTTGCGTCCTCCGTAAAACTTCCTTTATTTTCAGTCGTCTAACCAAAAGAGCAGACATGCGAATGAACGCATGCATCTCACATGGCTGAGGTGTCGTATGAAGGCAATTGTTCTGCATGAGTATGGCGGGCCAAACAAGCTGAAGTATGAAGACGTTCCGGATCCGGTGGCAGGCGAGGGCCACGCGCTGGTTCGGATGGCGGCAAGCAGCGTGAATCCTATCGATTACAAGATGCGGAGCGGGGCGGCCAAGGACAGGTTTCCGCTAGAGCTGCCGGCGATACTGGGGAGAGACATCTCGGGGATGGTGAGAGAGGTGGGTAAGGGTGTGAACAGGTTTAAGCCCGGCGATAAAGTGATGGCGCTGGGGAACAAAGCTTATGCGGAGTTGGCTGTGGTGGCCGCAAAGGACCTGGCCCTCGTACCTGAAAAGCTGGATCTGGTGAAGGCGGGGGCGTTGCCGTTGGTGACTCAGACCGGCGAACAGCTGATCACGCGGGGTACGAAGATTCAGTCTGGGCAGACAGTGCTGGTGTCGGGGGCGGTTGGAAGCGTGGGACGGTCGGCGGTGTGGACAGCGAAGAAAGCGGGAGCGGTGGTAATCGCCGGGGTGAGAAAGTCGCAGCTAAAAGAGGCGGCGGCGCTGGGAGCGGACCAGGTTTTGGCTCTGGATGATGCGGGAACGATGGAGAAACTGGGATTCGTCGACGCGGTGGCCGATATGGTGGGGGGCGAGACTGCCCAAGCGCTGTTGGGTAAGGTCAAACAGGGAGGGGTTTTTGCCTCCGTCCTGGGAGTACCGGGAAATGCTAAGATGCACCCCACTGTGAAGATCGAGGCGATTCAGACGGTGCCGGATGCCGGCACGCTGCGAACTATGGCTGAAGATGTTGCTGCGGAGCGATTGGTGATTCCGATCGACCGGATGGTCTCCCTCGCCGAGGCGGGAGAGGCCCAGGCAGCTGCGGAGAAGGGTGCCAAGGGAAAGATATTGCTCCTGGCGTAATCTAATTGGATGTCGGCATTTGGGCCATGAGACCTGGCGGACTATGGAAAAGATTCGATTGGCGACCTGGATCGATGCGCCGGTAGAGCTGTGCTTTCTTCTGTCGTTGAGCATCGACCTGCACGTTGCTTCGGCCAGTAAAAAAGCAGTGAACGGGATGCTGAAGGGACTGGTTGACGAGGGACAGACGGTTACGTTTCAGAGGGCCTACCTTGGGCTACCGCGGCATACGAACCGGATTGAAGCCCTGCGACCTTATAGTTACTTTCGCGATGTGATGGTCTCTGGGCCGTTCAAGCACTTCCACCATGATCACCACTTTGCGGCCATGGACGATGGAACCCGTATACGGGATGAGATTCACTTCTCTACGTCATGGGGTCCGTTGGGGCGGATATTAGCGCGGAGGCGGCTGGCGGCCTTCTTGATCGAGCGGAGCGCCGTGATCAAAAGAGTAGCCGAGTCCAATGAGTGGCGAGATTATCTGGAAAGCGAGATGGAGGACGGCCCTGTAGCTGCCCCCATCAAGAGCGATTCGGAGGCCGGCCGGAAGAACTCGGTCCGGCGAACCTCACGACAAATTGTCGTACCGCGGCCGCCGCACGCCTAGCGGCGGCGGAAGCTGTTGCGGATAGCGCGAGTGCGATCTGCCACGGGTGGTGGAGACGCGGGCTGAGCAGGTTCAAGACCTTCGGGATAGAGAACAACAAAGCGGCCTGGGCCTTCGCCGGACGAGGCGGTCGGAAGTCCGGATTTTGCCAGCGACAAGTGGAGGATGCGCCGTTCACGCGAGGTCATCGGTGCGAAAGAAAATGGCCTGCCGGTCAAGCGGACCTTTTGAATGGCCATTTCGGCCATGAGACCAAGTTCCCGGTTCCGGGTTGCCTTGAAACCCTCAGCGTCAAAGGAGATGGAGTCGTGTTCCTCGGGTTCGAGGCGGAGGATCTTTGCCGCAATGTGCTCGATGGCGTGGAGAAGTTCGCCGTTGCGGGCAGTCAGGAGGGGGGTATCTGGGCCGCTTAACTCGACGGTAACACGGGGATTGGTATCGGAGGGCTCGGCTGAGACAGGCATATTCTCCCCGGCGGGATCGCTGGAGTTGGGTTGCACTTGGCCGTTGCAGGCAAGGATGTTTGACTTGAGATTCAGACCGCCTGTGGTGCTCAGTATCTTCAGGAAGTCTTCAATCTTTCTCACTGCTTGGCCCGGGTCGTTCAACTTGTTGGTCATAATCTCGGAAACGGCTCTCGCTCGTCATTCATTGGATCAACAAAATTCTCTCTAAGTTTCATAGATCAACATTTATATACGCTCGAGTGGGCTTAAAGATTCCCATAACGGGAATTTAACGTTTCCCCTGGATGGTGGTGCCCGTGCCCGCCTTACGGCGGGCACGTTTGGCGGCGATTTCGCGCATCTCGCGGCCAAGGCTAGTGCGGTTCATGACTGCCTGCTGGGCAATGCTGATGAGGTTACCGACTGTCCAATAGAGGGCGAGGCCGGAGGCGTAGTTCCAGGTCATGTATCCGGAGACTGCAGGCATCATGAAGGCCATCATTTTTTGTTGCTGGGGGTCGACACCAGGAGAGGGTGTGTAGAACTGCACCAGAAACTGACTGATGATCATAACGATGGGCAGGATGTGGTAGGGATCGGCGCTGGAGAGATCGGGAAGCCACAACCAGTGGGCCTGGCGAAGCTCGACGACTGACCGCAACATGGTGAAAAAGGCGAAAAGCAGGGGAAGCTGAACGAGCGTGGGGATGCAGCCGCCGAACATGTTGACGCCGTTGTCCTTCTGCAGCTTCATGATCTCGACATTCATCTCGTTGCGCTTGGGATCAGTGGCCTTGTACTTCTTGTAGCGCTCCTTGATGGCGTCCATCTGGGGCTGGATGCGCTGCATTTTGAGGCCGCTCTGCATGGTCTTGATGCGGAGAGGCAGGATTACAAGATTGATAATGACCGTAAGAATAATGATGGCCCAACCCCACGCACCCGCCCAACTGAGGATGGTGGAGTGGATGAACTGTAGAGCAAGGAAGAGGTATTTGCCGATTGGGCCGAAGAAGCCGAAGTCGAGCAGCGGCTCAAGCGTAATGGCGTTGCCGGTAGCGCGGATGGTGTGGAGGACGTTGACGGCCTTAGGGCCAGCGTAGATGCGCGTTTGGGTGCGACCGCGAGTGTCTCCTAGGGCTGCACCGAGGATAGGCACCTCGATTGACCCCTTGGCGGGAGCTCCGCTGCCAAGACCTGTGCGACGGATGGTCTTGGCGACGTCGAGCTGATTGTTCAGTGTGGCGACCGTCGCGGTATCGAGGGTGTCAGGCAGGAAGATGGCCGCGAAGTAATTGTCGCTGGTGCCGGCCCAATCGAAGGGACCGTTGAGGGTGTCGCCACCGGAGACCTTCTTGGGGGCGATGTGTTCCTCTTTGGCGTTGCGGGCGACGTCGAGCTGGGCGCTGGAGTAGGCGATCGCGTTGTCCTGATCCCCGAAGCCGCCGGGCCAGCTTACGAGAGCGCGGATGGGGGCGCCGTTGCGGGTGACCTCAACGTCGGCATGGAGGACGTAAGTCTCGTCGAATGAGAAGGTCTTGCGTACCTGAACGGTGCCGTCGGAGTAGTTGAAGGTGAGGATAGCGGGAGCGGCGAGGTTGCCGGTAGCGGAGGGGATGTAGAGCGCATTGCTGAGGTTGGCGGTGAGAGCCGCGTCGTAGGTGTAGAGAGAGAGCGGAAAGCCGAACTGCTGAGCGGCTTGCGTGTGCACCAAATTGAGCGGTTTGCCGTCCGAGTCCTTGTATTTCTTAAGAATCCAGGTCGAGACCTGTCCGCCACGGTTGGTGAAGGTGATGCGGTAGAGTTCGTTCTCGATTGTCGTGGTGGACTCAGCGGAGGCCTGGACGGCGGGACCCGAGGAGGCTGCGGACGTCGCGGCAGGGTTTGCCGCAGACTTGTTCACCGGGGCGCCTGGCTGTGGCGCGGGCTGTGATCCGGCTGGAGCCGTGCTCTGCGAGGCGCTTGAGGCAGCGTTGGGGGAGACCGTTTGGGGGTTCGTTTTGGCGCGGAAGTACTGCAGGCCGAAGAAAACTGTAACGAGGACGAGCATCATGACGAGAAGCGACTTGTTCTCGCCGCCGCCTTGTTGATTTGGGTTTTTGAACTCTGCCAAAAGGGACTTCCTATTCTTTACTGAAGGTCAAGCTGATGCCACACGGACTTGTGGCCCAAGTTCTATGGTAAATGGTCTGTGGGAATGGTGACGGATTGCGCCAGGCCGGAGTTTCGCATAGGGACGGGATCGAGGCCGCCCTTGGCAAAGGGGTGGCATCGGGCGAGGCGGCGGAGTGCGAGCCAGGAACCTTTGAAGACGCCGAAACGGACCAGGGCAACGTATGCGTACTCGGAGCAGGTAGGAAGGTAGAGGCACTGGGTGGGACTGAAGGCATGCAGGACAGGAGATAGCACGGACTTATAGAGCCAGTATGTGCTGCGGATGGCGAGGCTGGGTTGGGGATCTTGCATTGCGTCAAGTGGCACGAGGTGGCGTAGGAGCAGGTTTGGCTTGCTGCTTCTCGGCGGCGCTTTGGATTGTGCGGAAGACATTGGCGACTTCGCGGTCGAGGGTAGCGAACTCAAGATCGATTACGCTGCGTCGGGGGTGAAGGACTACGTCCACCGGCGTGTTGAGTGCGGAGAGATTGTTTCGGACTGCCTCGCGCATGCGGCGCTTGATGCGGTTGCGATCGACGGCCTTGCCCATGACCTTGCCGACGGTGAGTCCGACACGGGGACTGCCGGCGTCCGCGTCACGCAAGGGCTTGCCGTCGGCGCCAACCTGGGGACGTTCGGTGAAGAAATAGGCCATCTGCTTGCCAAACTGCTTGCGGCTGGCTTTGTAGACGCGCTGATAGTCGGCGTGTTTGCGGAGACGGAAGATGATGGCTCTGGTCATACGGCTGGGCTCGCGAGATTTATTTTGAGACTGTGCCCAACTGGTCGGCGATCGAACGGGTAAGGGCGGTTTGTTCGGATCCGGTGTGGAGGGTTGTGGTGGTTTCGATGAGGGCGATCCAGGTCTCTTCGGCGGCTGAGGTGTTGTGCCGGAGACCGCGAGGAACGACGAAGAACTCGCCGGGGCGAAGAGACACAGGACCGCCGTCCGCTTCGGCACGGCCGATGCGGAGGAGACCACGAAGAACGAGGAACATCTCGTCTTCGTGCTCATGCGAGTGCCACGGGAAATCGCCCAGCACTTTGGCCACCTTGATGTATTGATTGTTAACCTGACCGACGACTCGCGGTGACCAAAGCTCGTTGAGAGCGGAACACGCAAGTTCCAACGAGATCGGGGCCTGTTGGGCCTGTTGCTCTTCGAATTTGAACTCCGAAGGCATCGCGGAGAGGAACTAGTCGCGGAAACCGGCGCTAACGGCGATCTTGTGACGGCCCTTGGCGCGGCGGCGGCGGAGAACAGCTGCACCTGCCTTGGTCTTCATGCGGGTGAGGAAGCCGTGGGTCTTGGCGCGGTGGCGGCGGTTGGGTTGAAAGGTACGCTTCGGCATGACAAAAACTCCTGCGGCAGGAGAAGACTCCTGCTCAAACTTTTAGCTATAGCAGCAATCTCTGAGTATACCCGATGGGACGGGATTTTCACAGCACGGAGTGTGTGCGTCTTTTGGGTGTGTCGGGTCTAGACAAGGCGCTGACGGAGTTGATCAAGGTCAGAGCATCGCAGGTGAGCCGGATATTCGTTCTGCAATGCTTCCTCTGAAGGCAGGTCGCATGGCCAAGGTGCCGCAGACGAAGCTGGATGCTGTGGCTGTGGGCGTGAGGCAGGCACTTCTGTTTACGTCAGATCGCAGCCCTTGAGTAGACTGAGGCGTTGACATGGGTGACCTTCGCTGGCGTGACCAATGAGCGTTACCAAAATCCCGCGAAGGAGTTCAATGAGAGCGAACTCGCATTTCTAACGGCGGCGATCGCCTCGATCAATGGATGGAACAGGATCGCAATGGCTTATCGCTTCACACCTCCGATACCACAAGATGACGCGGAGGAGTAGGGCGAAATGTTCTAGCGAGGGCGATTTTTTTCGCGATGGACAGCGATAATTTCTGTTCTTCACCGCTAATGGTGCAACTTATTTTTTTTGAAGGATCGTATGGAATAACGCTGTGTTTTCCGTGCTACTATCGAACCCGTTTAGTAAGACGTTTTTCTGCACGTCCAGCGGTTCCGCACTCTGCTTTTGGTTGAACAACTCTTCTCCGCAGCCTGATTGCCGATAGGCATCTACGGAGAGACTTCTGGCAACTCGGGGAAATCACCTCTTGCCTGCAATGGCAGGAATAGACTCCTATTTGCCGTTTCCTCTCGGTCATGTGAGGTTTGAAAAAGTGCGTGGCTTCTCTGGGTTGAAACAGGAAACGAGACAAGGAAACTAAAGAATGTCATTCGTTCCGACGGCTACCGCCGTATTGAATTATTGGGTCCGGATTCTCGCGGCTCTCGAAAAGAAGATCAATCGCCAGTCCTACGAGACATGGCTGAAGCCGACTCGGTTCTCTCACCTTGAAGGCAAGAAACTATTTGTGCGAATTCCCTCAGCCGATTTTCAGCATATCGGCGACCGCTATGCGGACTTAATCCAGGAGGCGATCGACAATCTGGGGCTGGACGTGGAGTCCGTGGCGTTCACGACTCCAGAGCAGGACCCTCGCACGCCAAAGGTTCGGGAAGATGGCGGATTTGCTCCGGTGCCGAGCCACAGCCAGAGCGCACCGCGACAGGGACGGACTGGGTCCACCGGCTCATTGTCGGGGCCAGCGCCGGAGCAGGCGCGGTTTGACTGGAGCGCGGCGTCGCAACTGAACCCCCGCTACCAGTTCGATGCGTTTGTGATTGGAAGTGGCAACCAGTTTGCTATGGCGGCGGCGCAGGCCGTTGCGGAACGGCCGTCGAAGGCCTACAACCCGCTGTTTCTGTATGGCGGCGTCGGGATGGGCAAGACGCACCTGATGCATGCGATTGGGCATGATGTGAAGCGGAGACAGCCGCATGCCTCGATCAGCTACGTAAGCGGCGAGAAGTTTACGAACGAGATGATCAACTCGGTCCGGTACGACAAGATGACCGGGTTTCGCGACAAATTTCGCAATGTCGACGTGTTGCTGATCGATGATATCCAGTTTCTCGCGGGCAAGGAGCGGACGCAGGAGGAGTTCTTCCATACGTTCAACACGCTGCACGAGAGCATGAAGCAGATCGTGATTGCGAGTGACCGGCCTCCGAAAGAGCTTGCGGATTTTGAAGACCGCCTGCGGTCGCGCTTCGAGTGGGGGTTGATCGCGGACATTCAGCCGCCGGACCTTGAGACGAAGGTCGCGATTCTGCAAAAGAAGGCGGAGAGCGAACAGACTTCGTTGCCGACTGATGTTGCGATGTTCATCGCTTCCAACGTCCGGACCAATGTGCGTGAACTCGAAGGCGCCCTGGTGAGACTGATCGCATGGTGCAGCATGCATGGCGTGGAGATTACGCTCCCTGTGACGCAGCAGTGTCTGAAGCAGTTTATCGATACGCAGGTGCGCAAGATAACGATCGAGACGATTCAGCGCTCCGTGGCAGAGCAGTTTGGGATGCGGGTCGCTGAACTGAAGCAGAAGAATAATTCACGGCAGATCGTGGTGCCGCGGCAGATTGCGATGTATCTGGCGAAGCAGCTGACTGAGGCTTCGCTGCCCGAGATCGGACGTCAGTTCGGCGGCAAACACCATACGACGGTGATGCACTCGATCGCGAAGATCGATGAACAGAGACGTGCGGATAAAGATCTGAACCGAACAATCAATAAGTTGATGGAGACGTTGAGTTAGACGATCTTTCTAAGACAAGAGATGGGGGCCGGCACGATGCCGGCCTCTTTTCTTTAATCGTCCGCGTAACAAACCCGGTTGCTGGGTCTACAATTGCGACTCTGGGCCAAAGCTAACAACTACACATTCAAGAGGACACGACTATGAGTACAAGTGCTCCGGTTACGCCGGAACGGATCATGCAGTTTGCCTGGGGCCATACTCCACCCCTGATTTTGGAAGCAGCGATACGGAATCGCGTCTTCGATGTGCTGGATGCAGGTCCAAAGACACTCAAGGAGACTGCAGCCGCAACGGGAGCATCCGAGCGTGGGCTACGGATCATCATGAATGCCTTGGTCGGGCTGAATTTTCTCGCCAAGACTGACGGTCAGCAATACACGCTGACGCCTGAGAGTGAGGCTTTTCTTGTGAGCACAAAGCCCGCCTTTCACGGTGGCTTTCTCAAGCACGCCAGTGAGCAGTTGATTCCGCACTGGCTTCAGTTGAATGAAGTCGTCAGGACCGGTAAGCCGGCGATGTCCGTCAATCAGGAAGGCGCAGGAAGCGAATTCTTTCAACAGTTTGTTGCAGACATTTTTCCCATGAGCTATCCAGCAGCAACGACGCTGGGTAAGCATCTGGCGGTAGGCAACACTGGCACGGAGGTCCGCGTGCTGGACCTCGCTGCAGGCTCCGGCGTTTGGGGTATTGCGCTGGCGCAAGGCTCCGAGCGCGTCACAGTCACCGCTGTGGACTGGATCGGTGTTTTGCCGGCGACGCAGGCCATGGTGGCCCGCTTCGGCTTGACCAACCGGTTCAAGTTCGTCGATGGCGATTTGAACTCCGTGGACTTCGGACAAGGGCACAATGTGGCAACGCTCGGTCACATTCTGCATAGCGAGGGAGAAGCCAGAAGCAAGGCCTTGTTACGTAAGGTGTTTGGGGCGTTGGCTCCAGGCGGCACTATCGCCATCGCCGAGTTCCTGGTCAGCGCAGATCGGACAGGACCGGTCTTGCCGCTTCTCTTCGCAGGAAACATGTTGGTCAACACGGACGAAGGCGACACCTTCTCGTTCGAAGAGATCAGCAAATGGCTCGCCGACGCGGGATTTGTCAACGCGCGGCTGCTCGAAGCCCCGGGGCCTTCACCACTCATTCTTGCGACTAAGCCTTAATGATGGAGGAGGACGTTTCGATTCCGGGGACCGTAAAGACTAGGGGATGATGCGCTCGCGTTTGAGACGGTCGAAGAGTTCCGTGAACGACGACAACGTCGACTGATAGTTGTTGAAGCCGAGCAGTCGACTTTTGGTCATGTCGTTGACGCATTCGACCTGACGGCCGAGGTCGCCGTCGGTGTGCCACCATGACGCTAGTCGATCGATATTTGATTCGATGAGGTTATAACGCTTTGCCAGTTGCTGCCATATAGGGGCGATGTCCCGCATCCGAGGTTCAAGTGGTGCGATGGGGTCTGGCGGACCGACGGCTTCGACATCGAAGTACGCGGCGAGTTGGGGCCATAGCCAACGCCAGCGGAAGATTTCTCCGTTCACGACGTTGAAGGCCTGGTTGTGTGCCTCGGGGGTCATGGCAGCCCATTCAAGATGCTGCGCGAGGAGCCGGGCGTCGGTAACGTCAGTCAAAGCGTTCCATTGCAGGTGGGAGCCGGGGAAGACGAAAGGTTGGCCCGTCTCGCGGCAGAGGCTCGCGTAGACGGCGAGGGTGACACCCATGTTCATCGCGTTTCCAAGAGCGTAGCCGATCATGCTGTGAGGGCGATGGACGCTCCAGGTGAAGCCGCCTCGCTCGGCGGCGGCGAAGAGGATGTCCTCCTGGGAGTAGTAAAAGTTGAGGCCAGGGAGACGTGGATTGTCCTCGCGGAAGGGGGTCTCGGCCGAGGTCTGGCCGTAGGCCTCGAAGGGGCCGAGGTACTGCTTGGTGCCGGTGACGAGAGCTGCGTGTCGGAGGTTCTTCGCGCCCTCGAGTGCGGCGAAGAGGTTTGTCACCATCGCCCCGTTGACGCGGACGTTCTCTGCCTCAGTCGGTTGACGGAGCCAGGTGCAGAGGAAGACGTCGGTGATGTCGAGGCCTTTGAGGGCATTGGTAACCGATGTTGAGTCGCAGAGATCGCAGGGAACGGGGTCGAAGCGGCTCGATGAGGACGGATTGCGCGCGAGGCCGTAGACCTTCCAACCGTTTTCGGAGAGGTGATGGGCTAGATTTCCGCCAGTGATGCCGGTCGAGCCGACGACGAGGGCTGTGCCTTTTTTCTTTTCGTTTGAGGACTGCTGTGTGTCGCGCATTGATTGGACCTGAGAAGTAGATGCGCGACACACACGTTTTGAATCAGCGCAGCAGGTACCTACTTGGGAAGGTAGGCTGCCGGGATGGGCTTGGTGGGGTTCTCGGAGTCCCAGAAGATGTTGACGACCCAGTAGCGGTCTCCGTCTTTGAGGAGTTGGAAGCTATTGATACCGCGAGCGAAGGGGGCGGCATCGTCGAGGTTATGGCGGGATTCATAGGTGCTCCAGACCTGAACGATGTTGCCGAACTGCTCGGTCTCGTTGTGGATTGAGCGCTCGAAGAAACCGTCGTTGGTCATTCGGCCACTGCTGCGGGCGATGTAGCCGTCCACTGTAAGCATGACGACGTCGCTGTGGCTGGGACCTCCGGCGCCTGCGGATACTGGTACGGAGGGGATGAGGCGAGCGTCCGGCACAAAGAGGGAGCGCATGCGGTCCCAGTCGCGCGGTTGGCCCTTGGCTCCGGAGATGACGCTGTAGACAGCGTTGAGTATAGCCTCGGGAGACTTTACGTCTTCGGGCTTGGCCTTAGGCCAGTCGAGATGGCTGGCGATGGACCCTGCGGGACGGGAGGGAGTTGGAGTCGCGGCTGGGGCTGGGGTCTGCGCTGACGCAGCAACGGAGAAGGCGAGGAGACAGAGGGCTACTGGACGGTAGGGTTGCTTCATTGAGGCTCCTTGAGGGATACGAATACTCTACCGCTATACATGAACGTATTAGGCGGAAACGTTGTGACCTCCTGCGCAGCAGCGGAGGAGGAGGCGTCCGGTAGCTCCGCTGGCGGCGAGATGGCGATGTTCATGGAGGCTTCTTTTGCCTTGGGACCGATTATTCTCTGGTGTTAGGCGCCGGTGTGAAAAAAGCGGACCGGGTAAGTTCATCATTCTGTTTTGTTTGGTGAACATTCCCACGGTGGGTACCGGATATTCTTTGGAGCGGAGGAGGCTCGGTGTGAAGAAGTGGGATAACCGGGTGGTCGAGGAATCGTACGGGGCTGGTCTTCCGCTTTGTGCGCTTTTTCCGATCCAAATTTCTAAAACTGGACTGAGTCACAAGTCTATGGGCAAGAACAGAATGGGAGGAATATCCACTTTTCAAGCGACAACGGTTACTGCTACTAGTATTTCTTCTTCTTTTATCTTGTTTCTTGAGAAGCAGTAGCGCCTGACCTTGGACGCTTTGCGGCAGATGTTGCGTCGCACAGAACCGACCAAGCTTTCCACAAAGAAATCTATCGCGCACGGGGCGGGTTCGACCCTAGAATCAACCTGACGAGGTTGCGGCCGATGTGCACCAAGGGGCTGATTCGGTGTACAGTTTGGCCAGCGACAACGAACTGATTTTTCGGGAGAGACCGACCGTGACGAGTGCGACCCAGGAGCCCCAGATGACCGAGACGACCGCAGTAGCAGCACCAACCGGAAACCTCGAGATCACCGTTTCGCGTGCGGAGCT
The DNA here is from genome assembly GCA_000381605.1 of Acidobacteriaceae bacterium KBS 89. Taxonomy (GTDB): domain Bacteria; phylum Acidobacteriota; class Terriglobia; order Terriglobales; family Acidobacteriaceae; genus Edaphobacter. The sequence continues at coordinate 120,620 of KB906758.1, read as the reverse complement.
GCTGCGGGAGCTGACCGCCGCACAGAGCGTCGTTGAGCGGAAGACGACGATTCCAATCTTGTCGAACTTTTTGTTTGAGGCCAGTGACGACAAATTGACGATCACCGCGACCGATCTCGATCAGAGTTTGCGGACAAGCTGCGCTGCGAAGGTGAAGAAGCCGGGTGCTTGCACAATTCCGGCGCGCAAGCTGTACGACTACATCAAACTGCTGCCCGAGGGTGACATCTCGCTGAAGCTGATGGACAACCACTGGGTGCAGATCCGGGCGGGACGTTCGAATACGAAGATGGTTGGAATGGCGAGGGCGAATTTTCCTCAGGTGCCGGAGTTTCCATCCAGCGGGTCGGTGAAGATTTCCGTGTCCTCGCTAAGGAACATGGTTTCGAAGACGATCTTTGCGATTTCGAATGAAGAGTCCCGCTACACGCTGAATGGCGCATTGATGGTGCTGAAGGCCGAGAGCATGGCGATGGTGGCGACCGATGGCCATCGGCTGGCGCATATCGAGAAACAGGGCGAGACGCTTGATGGCGTGTCGGGTGAGAAGAAGACGCTGATTCCTCGGAAGGCGTTGAGTGAACTCTCTTCCCTTTTGGGTGCCACCGAGGCCGAGTCGCTGGAGTTTTCCGATGACGACCAAACGCTTTTTTTCAAGGTCGGCGGACGAGTGCTGACCAGCCGCAAGCTGACGGGACAGTTTCCAAATTACGAGGCTGTGTTGCCGCGGGACAACAACAAATTTGTCATCGTGCGCTCGGAAGACCTGATGGGTTCAATCCAGCGTGTGGCACAGTTTGCCGATGAGCGGAGCGGCGCGATCAAGATTCGGCTGGAGCAGAATGAGCTGAAGCTGTCTTCCTCTTCAACCGACGCAGGGGAATCTGAAGACACGATCGAAACGCCTTACAACTACGATCCTCTGGTGGTTGGGTTCAACAGCCAGTATCTGATCGATTTTCTGAAGGCGATTGGGAATACCGGCGAGGTCCGGCTGGAGTTCAAGGACGCCCAGAGTGCGGGGCAGATGCGGCCCGAAGATGCAAATGAGGATGTGAAATACCGGTACATCCTGATGCCGATGCGAATCTGAGTGTTACGAACGACGAAATGAAATGTGTGGCGGAGATTCACAACACAATCTGCGTGACGGACAGTATGTCACGGCACGGGTCCTGTGGAGCCGCGGGTTTCAAAGCGTTTGGACGATGCCAAACATATACGCGATGCGGCCGGATCAAAAGGTAGGCGATGGGTGCCGCGCTGTGGAGTCGCCCAGCATGGTATGGGATTTGGCAAACATCTTCGAGAATCTCCGGGGCGCTCGCGAGCGTGTGTCCAGGGGGGAGTCACGGTGTCAGGTATGTTCAAGCAAACCGTTGGAAGCGCCTGATTCAGGACACACGGGATCTGAAGCCCGACTGAGCTGGAAAAGTTGTGAAGAATGGATCGCCCTGCCATTTCAACGGTAACTAGGGCTCCGCGTAGAACGCATCGCGCGCCTGGACGATAGCGCCCTTATGCTTCGCACGCACCTCCAGTTTGTGCATGCGACCTGCGACAGTGTCCGGTGGCGGAGTGTAATCGAGCTCATACTGCGTGCTCAGGTCCTCTGCAATCCGAATGAAGATTGCCTGAAAACCGAGCGACGGGGAGACTTCAAAGGCGCGGCCACCGGTCCGCTCCGAAAAACGCTTCAGAGTCTCGCGTCCATCCGTGGATGGCAGCGGCACCGCTGTGGGCGCGGAGAAGCTACTCCACGCACTATAAAAAATGGAATACACCTGCACATTCTCCCGCTGTGCCTCTTCAATCGCCTCTTTCAAGGAGTGACGGCTGCCCACATCGACTCCGTCCGTAAGCAGGATGACCGCCTTACATCCGTGCACCTTTGAAAGCAACCTGTCGGTGACCGCGAATACACCGTCATGCAGCAACGTTGCGCCGGCTGTTTCTTTGCGTATCCCCAATGCAGAGATGATCAGGTGCATCCTATTCGGATCACTCGTCATACCCTGCAGCTCTGTCACCTCCGCATCAAACTGCACAAAGGCAGCTTGATCCTGTGGGCGGCGCATCATGGTGCGAAGAAAGACATCAGAAGCGATCGCCTCATCGCCGATCAGCGTCCGCTGGCTGCGGCTTACATCCACCATCAGCACAATATTCAGCGGCAAATCGTCGCCGCGGCTGAAGTAGCGTATAGGCTGCTCCTTTCCATCCTGTTTCAGCGTGAAGTCATCCTTCGTCAGGCTCGTGAGAGCTGTTCCATCCTTCGCCTTCACCACAGCGGAGACCGCGACTACCTTCGCTGAGACACGAAGCGTCATAGGAGCTTCCGGGACCGTCTGCGCGAGACACGCGATGGAAGTCACCAATAGAGCTGTCGTTGCCCCCGCAATACGCATCACACGTCGCCCCTCTCTCGCCGATAACAACACAGAACCATTACAAGGCAGAAACCGCAATTGCAAGCTTAAGAACACCCTGTTCACGATAACTCTGCTGCCATTCGACTGCATCCCCTCTGGCAACGTGATCAAACGGAGACGGTAAGAACATCTAGGCCGAGGGAAACCTTATTATGGAGCCAAATGAAGATATTTGATTGGCTGGTGCTCTGCATCTACTTCCTAGTCATGATCGGGATGGGTTTTTGGGCGCGTGCCAAGGTTAAGACTGCCAGTGACTTCTTTACCGCTGGGGGTGCGATGCCCTGGTGGCTCTCCGGCATCTCGCACCATATGTCCGGATACAGCTCCGCAGTCTTCGTGGCCTACGCAGCAATCGCTTACACGGCGGGCTTCAGCATCTACATCTGGTGGGCCTGCTCCATCAGCGTCGCACTCATTATCGGCTCCAATGTGTTTCCTGGCCGCTGGTCGAGACTGCGTCAACGATTAGGCATCATCTCGCCGCTCGAGTATCTGGTGGCTCGCTATGATCTTCCCGCGCAGCAGGTACTCGCCTGGAGCGGCGCTCTCCTTAAGATCTTCGACGTAGGTGCAAAATGGACCGCCGCAGCCATACTTCTCCAGGTTTTCGCCGATGTTCCTGCTCTCTGGGGAGTCCTGCTCACCGGTTCAGTCACCGTCGTCTACTCTGTCGTCGGAGGACTCTGGGCCGACGCCCTCACTGACATGAGTCAGTTCATCATCCAGGCGATCGCCGGTATCGTCATGCTCGTCGCCGTTCTCGCTCGACTGGGCGGTATCTCTGCCATATGGACCATATGGGACAGACTTCCCGCAAGCCACTCCCGCCCCTTCGTTGGTGAATACACACTAGCCTTCGCCATCGTCTACCTGCTCATCAATATCCTTTCCTACAATGGCGGCACCTGGAATCTCGCTCAACGCTTCATCGCTGCCCCCACCGCAACCGCTGCTCGCAAGGCCGCCCTCCTTTCGGCGAGCCTCTATCTCGTCTGGCCACTGGTGCTCTTCTTCCCCATGTGGGCATCGCCGCTGTTGCTTCCTCACCTCGTTGATCCATCGCAGTCCTATGCGCTCCTCACCAAAGTCCTGCTACCGCAAGGCCTCATTGGATTGGTGCTGGCTGGCATGTTCGCCCATACCATGGCCATGACTTCTTCCGACGCAAACGCCATCTCCGCCGTAGTCGTCCGTGATATCCTGCCCGCCCTGCGCAAAGGCCGCCAACGTCCCAGCGACCGTGTCCAACTGCTCTCCGGCCGCATATGCACCTTGCTCTTCCTCTCCCTTAGTATGTGCATCGCGCTTACCGCCGACCACTTCGGAGGAGTCATGGGCCTCGTCATCCTCTGGTACGGAGCGCTCCTCGGTCCTATCGCGATTCCCATACTTTTTGGTATGTTGAATGTCTTCCGCCGCTCCGGCGCGAACGCAGCCATCGCCTCGTGGGCCGTGGGTGCCATCGCCTTCGGCCTCATCAAATTCGTATTCTCTGTCCAGATCGCACGTCTCCCTGGAGACCTCACCACTACCATCACAGTCGCAGGCCCAGTCCTCAGTTCGCTCGCCGTCTTCATCGGAGTTGGCTTTATCTGGCCAGCGAAAAAGCCCGCTGCAGACCACCTCATGAAACTCATCAACGACGAGGACATTTCCGCGACCGCTCCACCAAGCCACATAATCGTCTAGGAACCTAAACTATGCGATCAAGCCTGATCGAAAAACCCGCGCCCCTTCCTTTCGTCGCCAAATCGCGCGCAGCAATGGGAAAGAAAGCAGCCCAAGACATCGCCTACGAACTAAGCCGACGCCTGCAGGACCAGCAAGGCGTTCGCATGATCTTTGCGGCGGCTCCCAGTCAATCTGAGATGCTCGCCGCACTCATCCTCATGCCTGTCGTCGACTGGTCGCGCGTCACCGCCTTTCATATGGATGAGTATCTTGGCCTAGCCATTGATGCTCCTCAGCGCTTCGGCTTATGGCTCCGCCGGGCCATCTTCGACCGCCTTCCGTTCGCCGCTGTCCACCTGCTCGAACCCGGCACAGATCCCGAAGCAATCGCAGCCGAATACGCAGATAGACTGGCTGCGTCTCCCATTGATATCGTCTGCTGCGGCATCGGCTCGAACGGCCACCTCGCTTTCAACGACCCTCCTGCAGACCTCAACGATCCCTCCGACGTGAAAGTCGTGACATTAGACACCGCCTGCCGCCAGCAACAAGTCGACGATCGCTGCTTCGACCGCTTCGACGACGTCCCTACCCACGCGCTCACCCTAACCATGCCACGTCTGCTCGCAGCCGACCGCATCTTCTGCTGTGTCCCCGGCGCTTTAAAGAAAACCGCGGTACGCCGCACCCTGCAGGATCCAATCAGCGGCTTAGTCCCTGCAACCGCGCTCCGTACACATTCCAACTGGTCGCTCTACCTCGACGAGGATTCAGCAGCCGATCTGGCCAGTCCCGAGGCGCTATGACCTCCATCAGCGGCCGAGACCCTCACACCGAACGCAATGTCGAAATCGTCATACGCGACGGCATCATAGCCGCCATTACCGACGTTCCATCGGCAGATCCCGCATGGCTCTCGCCGGGTCTCATCGACCTCCAGATCAATGGATACCAAGGCTTCGATCTCAACGCCGACAATCTAACTTCCGACACGGTCATCAAACTCTCCCGCAGCGTGCTCGCCACCGGCGTAACGACTTTTCTTCCAACCATCATCACAGCATCAGAGGAGAAGATAATCGCTCGCCTCCGCGCGATCGCCACAGCGCGGCAACTCAACCCCGCGCTCCAGCATATGATCCCCGGCGCCCACGTTGAAGGCCCGCACCTCTCTCCTGAAGCCGGTCCTCGCGGTGCCCATCCCCGCGAACACATTCGCCCGCCGTCGATCGCCGAGTTCAACCGCTGGCAACGAGCCTCCGGCGATCTCGTCAAACTGGTCACGATATCTCCACACTTCGACGAAGCGCCAAACTACATTGCAGCGCTGCGCGACCGAGGCATCCTCGTCTCCATCGGCCACACCCACGCTTCTCCCGAGCAAATCCATGCAGCAGTCGACGCCGGAGCGACCTTGTCAACTCACCTCGGCAACGGCGTTGACGATCCGCTACCCCGCCACCCTAACCTCCTTTGGACGCAACTAGCCGAAGATCGCCTCACCGCAATGTTTATCGGCGATGGCCATCACCTCCCCGACGACACTCTCAAGGTCATGCTCCGGGCAAAAGGCCTCGACAGGGCAATCCTGGTATCCGACGTGGTGGCTCTCGGTGGCATGCCGCCCGGTCTCTATGAAACTCCGGTAGGAGGCCTCGTCGAACTAACCCGTGACGGATGCCTCAGCCTCCACGGAACACATTTTCTCGCCGGCTCTGTCGTTCCGCTCAAAGACGCCGTGGCGCACCTGGCCACAACGTATCTCTCGCTCAGCGAATCCCTGCGGCTTGCGACCCAAAATCCCGCCCGCTTACTGGGCCGCACAGGTAAACTTCAGGTCGGAGCCCCTGGTGACCTTGTCCGCTTCACTTGGGAGCCGGTGGTTGGAATTCAAATCGAATCCGTTTTGCTTCAAGGCAGGCGGGCGGGAATATGAGAATAAACGCTAGCGATGAGAGCCGTCAGAAGGCTCCGCATTCGTAACGCAGAGTCGGCTTTTTCGTCAGTAGTCATGCTTTCTCCTCGTACTTGTCGGGCGCTTACGGAGCCTTCGATTTTGGGATAAGAAGTTGGACTTGCTCTCTCACGGCTCGAACGACGGGGGTGCGTCGTCAGGATTGGTTCCCCATTGTTTGTTGGGAGTTGCGCTCAGGTTGAAGTCGAGGGTGCCGCCGTGTTCCACGAAGCTCTCCGGTAGCCAGGTTTTGGTGGTGGGCTTTCCATTTACATTGAGGCTTTGTATGTGGGGTGCGTTGGTGTCTGCGCCTCTGGCGTGGATGATGATGTCGCCGGCGGGGCGGCGGATGCGGACGGTGCGGAAAAGGGGGCTGCCGAGGACGAGCTCGGCGCGGCCGGGGATCTGCGGATACATGCCGACGGCGGACCAGACATACCAGGAGGACATCTCGCCGAGGTCGTCGTTGCCGGGCATGCCTTTGGGGGTGTTGGTCCAGATGGTGTTGAGGACCTTGCGCACGGCTTCCTGGGTCTTCCAGGGCTGGCCGAGGAAGTCGAAGAGCCACGGGGTTTCGATTGAGGGCTCGTTGTTGAGCTCGGCGTGAAGGCCGCCGGACTGCGTGACGGCCAGGCTGCCGTCGGGGTTATAGAAGAAGGCGTTGAGCCGCTGGATTGCCTTCTCCTTGCCGCCGAGCATAGCGAACAGGCCGTTCGCATTGAACGGGACCATCCATAGGTACTGCGCTGCGCTGCCTTCGACGAATCCTTCGGTAGCTGCCGGGTCAAATTTGGGCCAGGTGCCGTCGGCGTTGCGGTTCTGGATGTAGCCACCTTCGGGCGTGGCCTGCGGGTAGAAGATGTTCTTCCAGTACTGGGCGCGACCGAGGAAGAGGCGGTGGTTGGTGTTGTCACCCATGCGGCGGGCGAGCTCCGAGAGGGCGAAGTCAGCGGTGGCGTCTTCGAGGGTGTCGGCGGCGGGTCCCCAGGCGTTGGCACCTACGGGAATGTAGTGGAGCTTGAGCCAGAGATCGAGTGAGGGGCGCTGGCCGACGCATTCGACGGGGCAGCCCTCTTTACTGAGGTCGTGCGCGGTGGGTACGGTGGCTGCCAGCAGGAGGGATTTGTAGGCGGCTTTGGCGTCGAAGTTGGTGCCGCCGAAGGCGAAGATGGCGGCGATGGAGGGAGGTGCGGGGTCGCCGTTCATGACGTGCGTGATTCCGGAGTTGTGGGTCCAGCGGTCCCACTCGCCGCCGTTCTGGTTGGCCTGGTTGAGGAGGGATTGGGCGAAGTCACCGGCGATGCCAGGTTCGAGCAATGTGAGTAATTGTAACTGTGAGCGGTACACATCCCAGCCGGAGAAGGTGCTGTACTGCGCTTTCTGCGGAGGGGCTACGGTGTGGACCTTTCCGTCCATGCCCATGTAGCTGCCATCCACGTCACTGTAGAGGTTTTCGCCGAGGAGCGTGTGGTAGAGGGCGGTGTAGAAGACGACCTGCTCGTCGTGTGTGCCGCCTTCGATCTGGATCTTGTTGAGGGCTTCGTTCCATGCGGCGTGGGCTTTACTGCGCACGCTCTCGAAAGCGGTGCCAGTAGGGTTTTCGGCGCTGAGGTTGGCTACGGCGTTGGCCTGGCTCACGTAGGAGATACCGACGCGCACACCAACGTTCGCCGATTTCGAGGTGTCGAGGACGACCCATCCACCTGAGCCTTTGCCGGGTGGGACAAATCCTTTGGGGCCGTAGGTGGTGCCGCCCTCGGCCTCGGTGGTGTTGGGGCGGACGGCGGAGTTCTGCCACGTGCCTGTGCTGAGGATGGGGGTGTCGAAGTGCGCAACGAAGTAGAGGGTGTAGTAGCTCCGGCGGTCGGCGGTGCCGAGGTAACCGCAGAAGTTGCCGCTGGTGACGGAGCCGGAGACGATGCGGTTGGCAGCGTCGATCTTCACGTGCGCATCGGTGCTGCCGGTCTCGGAGTTGGCAGTGCGCACGAGCATGATGGCCGGCTTGCCTGCTGGATAGGTGAAGCGTCCGGAGCCGGTACGGAGGGTGGTAGTGAGCTCAGTAGTGACGCCGTTCTCGAGCTTGACCTTGTAGTAGCCGGCTTGAGCGGTCTCGTCGTCGTGGGAGAAGGCGCTGCCGTAGATCTCGGCCCGCAGATCGTCGGCGGGCGATGAGGTAACCTCGCCAGTGTAGGGCATGAAGGGGATGTCGCCGCTGGCGCCAGCGCAACCCGTGCCCATGAGGTGCGTGAGTGAGAATCCGCTGATGCGGTTGGAGGTGTACTCATAGCCGCCCGGGGCTGCCGGGCGTCCGGGATCGTCTCGCATCGATCCGGGCACGCCTTCCACCTGCTGGCGTGGGCGATTGCGCGGTTCTTCAGGACTCCAAGCAAGCATGCCGAGAGGGAGGGTGGCGCCGGGATAATCGTTGCCGCCGTTGGTGGTGCCGATGAGCGGATTGACAAGTGTGGCGGGATCGGCTGCGGCAGTGGGACTTTGCTGCGTTCGGGCTGTTGTCGTACCCGCCATCAAGACTAGCAAACCCGCCGACCACGCGGCCCTGCGGTTTATGAAACTGAGCTTGTGCATCATGACTCCTGACCGGATCTGCGCGGGGTGGAATCACCGCGGCCCTGGTGGCATTGTAGAGGGCGCAGAAAACTCGGCCGGAGGATCTTGTAGTCCTTGCCGGCCGCGCTGCCGGTACTCGGTTTGCGGTGCCCACACGATTGACATACCCATCAAGAGACGCGGGCCTCGAAGTAGAAAAGGAAAATAGTACCGTGCGTCATGTGACCGAACTCCGGCCAGCGAGCATTCCAGTTTCCAGGCGAAGTCCGAACGGGAGCGAAATGATCAAAATCCAGTCCCGCCGCGCTGCACGAAGCTGTATATCGACTTTCGTGGAACTGAGTCAACTCGACCGAGGAACCAAGGTGGACCGAGAGAACACGTTGTATGTACTTTCTGAAAACTTGGTTCACTGGCTTCCGGATGTTGGCTCCGAGTTTCTAGGCACTGACGGTCATTACCAGAGTTCCAAGTTGTATTTTCACTCACAGTCGCCGCGCCTCAGCTCAATACTTGACACCCTGGTCATCCTAGGCGAACACTGCCCACGACTCGAACAGGAACTCCCGCCAGGTCAACCCGTATGCCGTGCCGGTTTTATATTGCCCTTCCTGTAGCCGAAGGCTCACCAGCCTAAATCGTTCCTACGGGACGTCACTTGTCCGAGATGCCGACTTTTCATCCAAGTGGAAAGGTACCCACCGGAAATCAGCTCTTCTTGAATACCACCAAAGTCGATTTCGGTAGACTACTGGGTGTCTATGTTGTGCTCTTCTTCATCGTTGCCCAGATTGTTGCTAAGTTGCAATTTAATCAATCACCCAGTTAACCCATATGGGCGGGCGGGACCTTCGTCGTGGTTGGTGGTTTAATCATGACGCTTTGGAAAGCGAGCTAGCGTTCTCATTAGTAATGGTAAGCCTCGACGGAGATGTTCTCCTCCATTGCCAACGCCGATTTTTATTCCCGAAGAACCGGAACATTCGACCGGAATCAGCCCTCGCCTGAAGAGCCAGGAGGTACTTGATGAAAGTATTGATCTTTCGCGAGACCGGTGAACCGAAGAGCGTATTGGAACTGGCAGAGATCCCTACGCCGCTTTTATCCCCCGGCGAAGTGCTCGTCCGAGTGCTACTGAGCCCGATCAACGCATCCGACCTGCACATGGTGCGCGGGCGCTATGGCTATCAGCCGGAGTTGCCGGCCAGCCCGGGCATTGAAGGCGTGGGGATTGTGGAGGCCCTAGGTCCGGGCGTGCAAGATCCAATGGTCGGAACTCGCGTAGTCTTCGTTGACACGTGGAACACCTGGCGCGAGCAGATCGTGTGCCCAGTGGACAAACTCGTGCCCGTTCCGGACGGCCTGGACGATACAGCCGCCGCCACTTCCTATATCAATCCTTTGACGGCATGGGCATTGACGAGATCAGCTCACAATCTCAAGGAGGGCGACTGGCTCCTACAAACGGCGGCTGCATCCAGCGTCGGGAAGTTCGTGCTTCAATTGGCGCAGCAGTATCGATTCAAGACAATCAACGTCATCCGGCGGCACGAGCAGGAGTCAATCATACGCAACCTCGGAGGCGATGAGGTCATCTGTACAGCCGACGAGGATCTGAGGTCACGCCTGCAGAAATTGACCGCGGGCAAGGGCGTTGAACGAGCGATTGACTGCGTTGCCGGGGACCTTGGCGCCGAGATTGCCCGCAACCTCGCTCCCGCGGGAACTATGCTAGTGTATGGAGCCCTTTCCAGTCATCGGCAGACGGATCCCGTGAAATTCATCATGCCACTCTTTGCTCCGCGGTTGATTTATTCCACAGCAACGGTTCGCGGCTGGTGGCTTCCGCGTTGGGTGCCTTCCCAGCCGCTCGCCGAAGTGCGGGCAGCGACGAGAGATCTTCTCAGCATGTTATCGAAGGGAGCACTTACGCCGCCAGCGACTGTGCGGTATTCAGTTGAAGACTTCCAAGAGGCAATAAGCCTCGCCGATGGTGAGGCAGGACAGGAAAAGGTCTTGCTGGATTTCTCCGATTAATCTGTTGAGAGCTCACCTGACTACGGCCAATGTCCGGCGATTCTCCGAGGTCGAATCTCAATTCCTGACAACAGGGTTTAGCGTAAATCGACGGATCCGGTTCCTGGAGCGAAGAGACACCCCATCGAATTCCCAGAGCACTCATTTATCATGGCCATCCGCAACTCAGGAGGCGCTTTTGAGGAAACGCTCAAAGTGCGCTCTTCCAAGAGCCTTTCGAGCAAGATTTTTGTGGTTGGCCAGTCCTTCATCGTGATAAGGTGCTCCGAGCCATAGCCCTGCAGCATTATCCTTCGCAGAGGCCACTGAAAGAGCCTCTCAGAATGCTGTATTGACATGTTGATTACCCACCTAATTTTCGTCCGAACAATCTTTAATAAAGGGAGAACGTTTTCTCGTTTCGATTCAACGGAAACACTATCGTCAATTCAGCTTATGCCGAACGCTCTCTAGAATCTCATCCGAAAGTCGTGGATCTTTTACCGCGCGTGCCAGCACGACTCCGCCTAATAACGCGGCTGTCTGAAAGATGGCGTCTTCACGGTCGCCGCCGCTTGCGGCGAGAATCTCTTCGAGTCCTCTCTCGAACGTTGCCTTGAGTTCAGGTGTAGAGCGGGCTACTTCAGAGCCCAGTGCAGCCATAGTGCAGCCATAACCTGGATTATCCCGGTGTCGGACAGCCAGGTAACGTGCAGCGTACGCACGTCTACCCTTTTTTGTTGCGCCGTCGCTTTGAGCGCGGTCTCTGGAGACTTCCTGGCCGTACGCAACTGCTGCCTCCTGAAGCTCTTGCTTGGAGGTGAAGTGCGCGTAAAACGCGCCATGTGTAAGGCCTGCGACCTTCATGACTTCGCCCACAGTGACGTTTTCGAATCCCCGTTCGCGGAAGAGGCGCGAGGCCTCTTTCACAATGAGTTCATGCTTGGCGGCGGTTTCTTTGGCTGGGTAACGCATCTTTTCTGAATCCCCCATTCATGATGGCCATCATATCAAAATGTATGACGCCCGTCATAGATGGGCACGCAGGGAGGAAACATGGCTACCATCCACCTTCACCAGACCACATCTCTTACGCCCGAGCAGTACATCGCTGGTCTTACCGATTTTGGGCCGGGCAGATCAGCGCTATTCGGAAACAGCGCCGACGAATCTCTTAAGGTGCATGAGCTTGGCGATGCGCAAGCTGACGTCACCGAAGGATCCGGAGGCGTGTGGGAGCGCCTGCATTACGACTGGTCCGATCCGAACAATGTCGTCCTCACCACCATAGACTCCAACGTATGGGGCGGAGCCTCTGGCCATGACTACACATTTATTCGTCATTCCGACGGTACCACCGACATTGACGTTGTGGTCACGCGCGAGGGTAAAAACCTGAAAGGACACCTGCTCGGTTTCGTCCTCGAAACCATTGGCAGGAGCTTTCTGGAGAAAGCATTCCTAAACAGCATTAAGGCGATTGAAGCGAGGAATGGCATAGTGACGCAACCGAGCGCGGCATGAGCCGCAAAATCTGAGCTACGGACCGAAATAGCCACGGTAAACTCATTTGGTCATTGATCGCAGTAGTCAGAGTCTCATTGAGGACTTCAGGATAATGCGCTCATCGACCTATTCAGATCGCCTCGATGAGCGAAGCGGCGATTTGTAATCGTTCGAGACTGGGCCGCAATCCGGATCGCAGACAATTTAGGAGCCAAGTAATGAGAGGCACGTCTCTTGTGTACATGCCGCTCCCGAAGACGAAGACCAGCCAACGACTTTATTCCGACCATAAAAATGCTTTAGACGCGTCTTTTGTTTGAAAGTTTCGATTAGAATAAAAAAATTACAAGACAAGGTCGTCCCGAATGTGTGGAATTGCTGGTTTCACCCACGCTGGCAGTGTTTTTCTGCCAGAACGAATCCACCAGGCGGTTTCATCCGTCGCCCATCGCGGCCCCGATCAGCAAGGTATTTGGCAAAACGAAACCGTTTCCCTTGGCGCCACGCGGCTAAAGGTGATCGACCGATCCGCCGGATCTCAACCCATGAGTTCTGACGGCTTTACGCTGGTCTTCAACGGCGAGATTTACAACTACGTCGAACTCCGCGACCAGCTTATCGGCCTCGGTCACCAGTTCGCTACCGCCTGTGACACCGAAGTCGTCCTTCACGCTTTCATTGAGTGGGATACAGCCTGCATCGAAAAACTGCGCGGAATGTTCGCCTTCGCCGTGTGGGGGGAATCCCGTCAGCGACTGGTTCTGGCCCGCGACCGCATGGGAATCAAGCCGCTCTACTACACCCGCCGCGGACGCGACATCTACTTCGGCTCTGAGATGAAGACGATCTTCTGCCACCCTGAGGTTGGCCGCAGCATTGACCTGAATGCCCTGGACACTTACCTTGGCCTCAACTACGTCCCTGGAGCGCACACACTAGCCGCGGGCGTTCTCAAGCTACTGCCCGGGCATTTTCTCACCTGGCACGATGGAGAAATCTCTTCGCACTGCTACTGGCAGGCAAACCCACTCGCTCAGAGTCCTCTTCCCACTCTCGAAGACTCTACCGCGCAGCTCGACCAGCTCCTGACACAAGCAGTCAAAGAGCATCTCATTGCCGACGTGCCCGTCGGAGTCTGGCTCAGCGGGGGTATCGATTCTTCGACGGTACTCCACTACGCGAGTCAGCAGGCCAGCACGCAGCTGAAGACCTTTTCGATTACCTTCAACGGCCGCGAGTTCGACGAGGCGCGGTATGTTCGCGAGATGGCGGCACGTTACGCGACTGACCATCATGAGCTTGACCTAGGTCCCGCAACCGTCACACCGGAATCGATCATCGAGCTTGCCTACTACTCCGACGAGCCCAACGCAGATGCCGGAGCGGTCCCTGTCTGGCACCTCTCGCGAATGTCGGCCAAAGACGTGACGGTTGCTCTGAGCGGCGAAGGCGCCGACGAGCTCTTCGGGGGCTATATTACCTATCTTGCCGACCGCTACGCGCGCCGCGCCCGCATTGTCCCTCGCGCTATCCGGCGGCTCTCCCTGCGCTCCGCAAACAGGTTGCGGGCCTCCAACAAGAAGATCGGCCTCGACTACAAACTGCAGCGCTTCCTGCATGGCACCTTGCTCGATGAACGCAGCTCGCACATCTTCTGGAACGGAACCTTCTCCCGCGATCAGCGCCGCCAGCTCATGCTCTCGCATGACGACTCCCACCTGCTTAAGCTTCTCGCAACCATTCCCGCGCGTGGAGACGTCCGCCGCTTCATGGCATTCGATCAGGCTTACTACCTGCCCGATAACCTGCTCGCTAAGGTTGATCGAATGAGCATGGCCCACTCCCTCGAAGTCCGTCCAGCTTTCCTCGATCATCGCATCGTCGAATTCGCTGCCAGACTTCCGGCGAACCAATGCATTCAAGGTCGCACGCTGAAGATTCTTCTCCGCAATCTGATGAAGGACAAGCTGCCGCAGAGCGTGCTCGCCAGGAAAAAACAGGGACTCGACATCCCAGTACACGATTGGCTGCGCGGTCATTTGAAGCCGCTGCTTCTGGACACTCTCAACCGTAAGAGCATAGAAGAATCTGGTCTCATCTCGTGGAGTCATCTTCAATCTGTGCTCGATCTGCACATGCAAAGAAAGGCGAACTACGGGTATCACCTATGGGGCATGCTGATGCTGTTTCTTTGGATCGAACGATGGAAGATTCAGAGCCCTCGGGATATTCAGGCGCTCGAGGATTTCTCCGCCGTTTCCGCGTAGATTTACTTGTTCTCCTTGTCTCCTGCTGCATCTTTCTACCCCTGGTCATCAGTCCGCCGCACCTCATGGACGACGTGGACGCCGTTCAGGCGCAGATCGCCCGAAACATGCTTCAGAGCGGAGACTGGGTCACCGCACGCCTGGACGGTATCGCGTATCTCGAAAAATCACCGCTTATCTTCTGGATTATGGCTACGTCGTTTCGCGTCTTCGGCGTCCACGACTGGGCCGCGCGCCTCCCGCTCGCTTTCATCAACATCGCTCTGTGCTGGGTCACAGCGCGCTTTGCCACGTGGGCCTTCGGGCGCCGCGCGGGCATATACTCGGGCACGATTCTCGCCACGTGCATTGGAATATTTCTCTTCACCCGCATCCTCATCCCGGACGCCGCTCTCACTCTCACCATCGTCGTCGCACTCTGGTCGTTCCTCCGGCTGCTCGATCCCTCCGAACTCCGGCGCACACGCTGGTTCTTTGCCCTCTACATCAGCCTCGCCTGCGGCCTCCTCCTCAAAGGATTGATCGCCGTTGTCTTTCCGATCGCCATCGCGACGATCTATCTCCTCATCACGCGCGAAGTGTCGTTACGCGACCTGGCAAAGCGCCTCCGATTCTCATCCGGCGTTGCGCTGGTCGTGCTTATCGCCGCACCCTGGCACATCCTCGCCACTATTCGCAACCCGCCATACTTTGACTGGACCATGCACAGCGGTCCTGGCAACTATCACGGCTTTTTCTGGTTTTACTTTCTCAACGAGCATCTGTTCCGGTTTCTGAATCTGCGCTATCCCCGCGACTACAACACCGTGCCGCGACTGTGGTTCTGGCTCCTGCACTTCGTCTGGCTCTTTCCCTGGAGTCTGACCTTCATCGCAGCCTTTCGTCATTGCTACCGGCCCATCAGCCGCGAGGGCAAAGTGCGGCTTCTTGCCCTCATCTGGATCGGTTTTGTCTTGCTCTTCTTCACCCTCTCGACGACGCAGGAGTATTACTCACTTCCCATCTATCCGGCGCTCGCCATGCTGTTGGGCAGCGACCTTGCCATTCGCGAGAGGTATCCACGAGCCGCGCGTATCATCATGACCGCGATCCTCGGCCTCAGCCTCTGCGCCGTCGCCTTCCTTCTCGCCTACAATGCGCACACGCCAGTCCACGGAGATATCTCGAACGCACTGACCCAAAACCCGGACATGTATACCCTTTCGCTCGGGCACATGAGCGATCTCACCTTCCGATCCTTTGCTTATCTTCGTCTGCCTCTGGTTCTCGCCGGCTGTGGACTGCTGATCGGAATCGTTGCTACCCTCCGCGCTCGGCGTACCGCCGCAATCGTTGCTGGACTAGCTCTCATGATGATTGTCTTTATCCAAGCGGCCCGCCTCGCACTCGTTGTCTTCGATCCATATCTCAGCTCTAAACCGCTGGCCGACGCCCTCACCCGCTCTGAGCCCGGCGTCCTCGTCGAAGGAGACGCCTACTACGCCTTCTCTTCCGTCTTCTTCTACACCAACAAAACCGCGCTCCTCTGGAACGGCCGCAGCAACAATCTCGAATACGGCTCCAACGCCCCGAACGCCGCACAGATCTTCATCGACGACGGCGCACTGAAGAGCCTGTGGTTGGGGAACCGACGCGCTTACCTCCTCATCTACGGCACCGATCTGCCTCACTTAAAGGACCTGCTCACCAACCAACCAAAGATAGTCGCATACAGCGGCGGTAACTACCTTCTCACCAACCAATGAACTGCCTACGCCGGCTTACAAGTGCCAAGCGCACAGAGAAGTTAGCTACGTGGGCTGTTAGCGCCTGTTCGTCAAACATGCACCGTGCAAATCGACAAGCATCCTTACACCATAGCGTGGTTGCGCCGCGCAATTTCCAGTACTGAACTCTTCATCGCGCCCGAGTTCTGGGCGCCTGTGGTGAATGTGCCGGAAGTTGCCGGCTACGATCCGTTGGATTCGCGCAACAACCATTACGCCGGGATAAGCGGCCATTTGGAACTCGGGGTGCTTTTCTAAGCAGATTGGGCAAGCCACTCGTCGAACCGAATCTTTCCGAGGCTGGCGCTATTTTCCGGAACGAGTTCGCGTTCGGTCAGCTTGATGCCGTAGTACCGCGCCTGCGGGTCAGAGACAACTTTTCGTGGATCCTTGCGTGAGGCCAGACCATGTTGTATGAGCTCATCGAGGCGGAACTGTTCAGGTCCTCCTACTTCTACGGTGCCATTTACGGGTGGGCCTAGTGCGATGCGACCCATCGCCCTGGCGACGTCGTCAGCGGCCATGGGTTGGATCAGCGCAGGTGGCAGGTGTATCTCATTGTCTTTGGTGGAGTGGTCGGCAATGCCCTTGACGAACTCGTAGAACTGTGTCGCGCGAACGATGGAGTAGGGGATCGAGGAGGCCTTGATCAGGTTTTCCTGAGCGATCTTGGCGCGGAAGTAGCCGCTTTCGAGCAAACGTTCCGTTCCTACGACGGACAACGCAACGTGATGTCCTACGCCCGCGACCACCTCGGCAGCGAGGAGATGGCGGGTTGAGGTCTCAAAGAAGTTCATCACAGCCGCGTCTTCCCACGAGGGGGAGTTCGATACGTCGACGACGACCGATGCGTCCTTGAGCGCTTCGGCCAGCCCTTCGCCCGTCAGCGTGTTGACGCCGGAGTTGGGTGATGCTGCTACGGCTTCGTGTCCGTGCTCACGAAGTTTGTTGACGAGTTTTGATCCGATGAGTCCGCTGCCGCCGATGACTACGATTTTCATGACCAAGTCCTTTCGTCATGCTCTGAGACGAGCACGTTGTAAATCCGATCTCTCGGAGAGAAGTGATGGAATTCTCAATTCCGGGTCTGCCGTAGAGGCTACTTCACCGGAATCAGAACAGGCGCATCTTTGTCTTTGACCAGGAACACGATAAATTTGGCCGGTTTGGTATTGCTGGCGTTGTGGCCGACGATGTGAACATCGCTGGGCCCTTCGTAGAAGGTTTGTCCGGGTGTAAGAGTGACCTGCTTTCCACCCTTGACCTGCATCACGATGGAGTCTTCGAGTACATAGAGAAACGCGTGAGCATTGTGCCGATGAATGGGGTCCGCGCTGCCCGGCGGATATTCCACCATGATCATCAGGCCTTCTTTGCCAGGGTATTCCGCTAAATCTTTCGACATAAGCGGAGTAACCTTGGCCTCCTGGGCCATGAGGCGGCCCGGCATAAGCACAGCATCAGGGTTGTTTTCAAGATGGTTTTCAAGCTAGACTCCTTTCTCCATAAGCAGAAGCAGCTACAGATTGCAGTGCGGGCTTATGTGTCAGCAAGGACATGGCAGAGGAGTGTTTTGTGACAGCATTTTCTGACCTTGTCCTGACCATCCAGACGACTATATGCCGAGATCGAATAGCTCGTACATGGCGGCATCCTCAAACTTCTTATGAATTTGAAGACGGCGCCCAGGGAGAATATAGCCAAAATTCAGCGGCAGCCGCAATACCGCATCCAGCTTCGCGATTCTCCCTGGGGCGCTCACGAACGCTGACGAGAAGCGCGTTTACCGGTAGTGATCCATAGAGCAAACAAAATCGTAGAAAACTCTGGGGATTTGGCTATTCGTTGCGTAAGGCGTGCATTGGGTCGGTGGCGGCCGCGCGGCGTGCCGGCAGCCACGAAGCGAGCAAGACAACAACGAAGAGGAGAAGCGTTACGAGACAAGGCATAAGGGGGTCGTACCAATCGGTTCGGTACAGGCTGCTAAGCAGAAGGCGAGACGCGAACGTCGAAAGAGCAAGCCCGCAGAGGCAGCCGGCAACCGCGATTCGGGTACCCCGCGAAAGCACCAGGTTGGTGATTTGTGAACGACTCGCTCCCAAAGCCATGCGAACCCCGAATTCGGAGCTGCGCTGAGCGATCAGGTACGAAATCACACCAAAGATTCCAACAGAAGCCAGCAGCAGGGCGGTAACCGCAAAAGCACTGAGCAGAACAAGCGTAAAGCTGCGCTGGGCAAGCGATTCTGAAATCAGTGATTGCAGAGTAGCCTCTTCGTAAAGTGGCAGTTCGCTGTCCACTGACCAGACCTGTCCGCGGATGGCCGACAGAAGTTCAGGGCCGGCAGACTGGCCGCGAAGGATGAAAGCAGTCTTGCCGCTGACTCCGCTTTCGATCTGGAACATGTCGAGGTAGATCATAGGTGGCGGATCTGTGTCGAGTGACGAAACATGCACGTCTGCGGCCACGCCGACAATTGTGAAGGTTGCGCGGTCACCCCACTGGAAGCGTTGCCCGATTGGATTCCGACCAGCGAAATACTCACTGCTTAGAGCTTGGCTGATGATGGCGACAGCCGGAGAGTCGCGGCGATCTTCGAGAGTGAAGTCGCGGCCCGCAACAAGGGTATTGCCCATCGCATGAAAGTAGCCCGGACTGACAAGCGAATTCTCGGCCGAGTGAAAATCATCTCGCGCCGCATGTTCGAGACGAAATCCAATTTGACGCGTATCAGTCAGCGGCAAGTGGCTCGCTTCCGCAACGGCGGAGATCCCAGGAAGGCGCGAAAGCCGATCAAGCAATTGTTTCTGGACAACATCTCGCTTGAGTGGATCGGGATAACGGACATGGTCAAATACGGTGCGAACGACAAAAGCGTTTTGTGGGTCGAATCCGAAAGGCGATTCGAGCAGGCGCGTAAAACTGCGAAGCAAGAGGCCTCCGGCAATGAGAAGCACAAAAGCAAGAGCGATTTGCGCGGTGGCAGCAGAATTCTGCAGGCGCTGACCGCTGCGATCTGAATTTGCCTGCCTGGCTGCGCGCAGCGAAGCGTGCGGAGGAACATGAGAAAGACGCCATGCGGGAGCAAACCCAAAGAACAAGCTGGTAATCAGCGACAGGGCAACGGCAAAAAGCAAGACGATCGGATGAATGGCTACATCCTGCAAACGCGGCAGGCTTGTTGGGCCGAAATGCTTCAGTCCGGCGACAAGTAGGATGGCAACTAAAATTCCGGCTATGGAGCCGAGAAGACCCAGGAGTGAGCTTTCCACAAGGCATTGACGGATAAGGCGCAGACGGTTTGCTCCGATAGCCATACGAAGCGCCATCTCCTGTGTACGAGCGCTTGCACGAGCCAGCAATAAATTTGCAATGTTTGCGCTGGCAATGAGCAATACACAAAAAACTGATGCAGCAAGCAGAATCAGGAGTGGACGGGCGCGCTCAACAGAGTGAGCAGAGAAAGGATAGACGTGGGGCGCCACGCGAATGGTTCCGCTGTATCCGTATTGCCGCATGAAACGGTTCGCAATCTGACTCATGTCCGTCTGCACCTGTTGAGGTGAAACGTCTGGCTTCAGTCGGCCTACGAGGCCTACCCCGAATTCCATTGTGCGATTGTCGGGGTTGAGAAGATTGGGCGCGAATGCCATAGGCAGCCAAAGGCTCGCGCGCTCAGAGGAAGGCGCCGCATCAAGTGGAAAGCGAAAGGATGCAGGCATGACTCCGATTACGGTATATGCCGTTTCGTCAAGATGAATGCTCTTTCCGACAATATCGGGGGCGGATCCATATTGGCTCTGCCAGAGAGTATGGGATAAGAGGACGACGTGGTCTGAACCATAGCGATCTTCTTCCGGGCTGAAGTTGCGGCCAAGTTCAGGCGTAACCCCGAGCAGGGGAAGAGCTGACGCGGAGATTCGAGCGGCGTTGATACGCCGCGGTTCACCTGTCCCGGTGAGGTTGAAGTCAGCCGTCTCGAACGCAGCAGTTTCGGAGAAAACATCATTCTGAGAACGATAGTCGAGATACTCCTGAGCCGAGACGCCGACATCGTTGCTGCCCTGCAAGGGAAGGCTCTCAGATATGAGGACCAGGCGGCCGGGATCCCGGTATGGCAGAGGATGAAAGAGAATCGTATTGACGGTACTGAATACGGCAGTGTTGGCGCCGATTCCAAGGGCAAGAGTCAGTAGGCAGGTGATGGTAAAACCCCGCGATTTACGCAGCTTGCGTGCAGCGTATCCCAGATCCGACCAAATGGATTCGAGAGTGGACCACTGCCATACTTCGCGGCTGCGCTCTTCGATCAGGGTTACGTTGCCGAACTTACGGCGAGCGGAGCGCTCCGCCTCCGCCTGTGTCATCCCGTCATCCATCAGATCGGCAATCTTCTCTTCGAGGTGTTCGCGGATCGATTCCGAGAGTTCGTCATAGCGGCGACGACGTGTGAACAGTTGTTTGAGCCATCGCATACGTCACCTCCTACGATTGGGAAACCGCAAGAACACGGGTGATGCCGGCAAACATCTTTTCGAAGCTCGATCGTTGTTCTTCAAGATGTTTGCAGCCAGCCACGGTCAGCTTGAAAATACGCACTGGGCGATTCCTGGGCGAAAGTCCCATTTCAGACTTCAGGAAGCCAGCTTTCAGCATGCGTTGCAAAGCCGGATACAACGAACCTTCCTCGATCTGGAGAAGATCGTCCGACACCGCCTTGATGTACTGTGCGAGTGCATATCCGTGCATCGGTTTTCGTTTCAGAGTTTGCAGGATCATCAATTCCAGAGCGCCAGAAAAGAGATCGCGATGTTCGGATGTTCTGACCATGGGCCCGATGGTACATCTAGAATACTATTTCCGAAATAGTGTTGTGATGAACGTGCAAAAGCGCGGGACCAGCGGTTAGTTATCCATGCCCCCAGCACGGCAGAGAGTATTCAGTCTGCTCGTCTCAATACGCGGCAATCCTTCAGCGCAAAGGTCGCAACCCGAATAGCTCCTAATAGTTGACATTGCGGAGGTGATCCGCAGTTCGGTCCTAGAGTAGCCTCACTGCTTCGGATGACAGTCAAACCGCTCGCCTGTTGCTCCGCCCGCCTGTCGCCCATGCCGCCGCGGACCGCTGGATTTGGCAAGATGGGTTGTTGTCAACCAAAGTAGTGCTCTCGGCGCAGAAACTAACTGGTTTACGTGGCTCTGCGCCAGATCCTTTTCTGTTCTGATCCGGCCAAAAGATACTTGACATCACACACTGTTTGCCATACAGTGTATTTAGTACAGTATGGAATCAACGATCCAAAACGAGTTGTTCGACTCCCTCAGATTGGAGCTTCGCCGGGGGTGCCTGATTCTGGCGGTGCTGGCGCAGCTACGTGTGGAGCACTACGGATACACGCTGCGGAAGGCGCTGGCGGATGAGGGCCTCGCGATTGAAGAGAGCACGCTGTACCCGTTGCTACGGCGACTGGAGACGCAGGGCCTGCTGACCAGCGAGTGGCGCGAAGAGGAGAAGCGGAACAAGCGCTTCTACCGACTATCAGCTGCGGGAGCAGTGATTCTGGAGCAGCTGCTGGCGGAGTGGAACGGGATCAACGACTCGCTGCACAAGATTCTTGAAGACAAGGAAGAGAAGCAAGAGAAAAAGGAGAGGTAATGTTATGGACCTACTCGAACGCTATTTGCAGGCTGTAGGGGAGTATCTGCCGGCCAGGACGAAGGCAGACACACTGGCGGAGCTGCGGGAGAATCTTCTGGCGGAGATGGAGGGCCGCGAAGAGGAGCTGGGGCGATCGCTGACCCAAGGCGAGGCTGCCGATGTGTTGGAGAAGCACGGACGACCGGTGCTGGTGGCAGCGCGATATCTGCCTCAGCAGTATCTGATCGGGCCTGCTTGGTTTCCGATCTACTGGTTCACGCTGAAGAGGAGCTTCCCATTTGTTGTACTGGCGTACGTGGTGACGCAGGTAGTGGCGTGGCTCTTTCAAGGGGGGAAGGGCATGGACGTGGGCGCTGCCATCGGCCACTTTCCTAGTGTTGCGTTGACGTTCTGGGGGGTGGTTACGCTCGGCTTTGCGTGTTTTGAGTATGCGCAGGGACGATACTTCCATCAGGTGAATCTGTCGAAGGGATGGAATCCGAACGATCTGCCCAAGCTAGAGCCGGCGAAGGGTAAACGACCGTCGCTGGCTGGTGGCGTGGCCGACGTGATTGTCAGTTCCGTGGGGATGGTGTGGCTGTTGGCCATTCCCTATAAGCCGTATCTGATCCTGGGGCCATTGGTGGGGCATCTGCGGGAGATGCCGTTTGGACTGACTCCGGAATGGCACATCTTTTATTGGCAGATCATCTCTCTGCTGGCGGTGCAATTGGTGTTGAAGACGGTGATGGTTTTTTTGCATGGAGCGGAGCAGTGGCGTAAGGGTTTTGACATGGTCGTGCAGGTGATCGGGATCCTCATCATTGCGGTAATGGTGCAGGCCCGGACGTACATGGTTCCTGGAACCAGTGTCGGAGCGATGTCAATGAAAGACCTGACGACGTTGAACGCAGCGATTAATCTCGGGTTCAAGGTTGTGCTGGTGATCAGTGTGGTGAAGCTGCTGTGGGATGTCTGGAAGATGATTCTCAGCTCTCGTACGGGACACAAGGGCTGCGTCACGGTGTTTTAGTGGTTCTCAAGCTTTGCGTAGGCCTGTTGGAGTACGACAGCAGACGCTTCGAGGGCCTTCTGTTCAGCTTTATTGAGGTGGAGTTCGATGACCGATTCGACTCCGCCGCAGCCTACGATGCAGGGCGTGCTGAGAGCGACGTCGTGGAGTCCGTACTGGCCGGTCATGAGCGTTGAGACGATGAGGACGGAGCGCTCGTCGCGTAGGATCGCTTCACAGATGCGCGTGACGCAGGAGGCGATGGCGAAGCAGGTGTTGCCTTTGAGCGTGGCGACAACTGGGCCGGCATAGCGCACGGCAATGAGCAACTCTTCGTGCGTGGGGAGGGTGTTGGCCCCTGGGTAACGGTCGAGAGGGAGGCCGGCAACCTGAGCTGCGCTCCAGACTGCTACGGAGGAGTCGCCGTGTTCGCCGATGATGGCGGCGTGGACGGAGCGGGGGTCGACGTTGAGTTGTTCGCCGAGGATGTGGCGGAGGCGCTCGGAGTCGAGGAGTGTGCCGGAGCCGATGACCTGGCCGGGGGCCAGGCCCGTCTCCTTTTGAACGATGTAGGTAAGGACGTCAACGGGGTTGGTCGCGATGAGGATGATGCCGTCGAAGCCTTCGGCCATAAGCTTCGTGATGCAGGCGCGCACGATGACGAGGTTGCCGGCCAGCATGTCGAGTCGCGATCCGTGGAACTTGCCTGGAGTCCCGACGGTAATGATGACGATCGCACTGGCCGCTGCGTCTTTGTAGGTTCCCGCGAAGATTTTGACTGGCGTGCCCAGGGGAACGGCTTGTTGGAGGTCGAGTGCTTCGCCCTGGACGTGGGCTTCGGTGTCGCCGATGAGGACGATCTCGCGTGCCAGGTGCTTCTGTAAAAGGGCAAAGGCGCAGGAGGTCCCAACGTGGCCGCATCCAATGATGGAGACACGTGTGTGGTGAGTGGGCATAAGCAATCCTTCCGTTGCGGGATTTCCGCTTTGAGGCTCTAGCGTCGTGCAACTGTATCCTAAGCCATGTTCATTGACGGAGTTCGACCTCGGTTGCGCCCTGGCCACCTTGGTTTTGTGGCGGTTCGGTGATGGTGGTGACGTGCGGGTGGCTGCGGAGATATGCGCGAAGGGTGCGGCGTAGTACTCCCATGCCAGTGCCATGGACGATGCGGATGCGAGGGAGGCCTGCGAGGAAGGCGCGGTCAATGAAGCGTTCGACTTCGGTCTGGGCTTCGTCGGCGGTGCGGCCGATGACGTTGATCTCGGAGGTCATGTAATCGGTGTCGTTTGCTGTGGCGACGGTGACGCCTCCGCGCTTACGGGCGGCTTCGAGCGGGGTCACTATTTTTACGGACTCGACCTCTGCGATGTCGTCGATGGTGGCGCGCATCTTCATCTGGCCCATGGAGACTTCAAAGGTCTTCGGGTCGATGATGCGATCGACTCGCGCTTGACGGCCAAGGGATTTTAGTTTGACGAGGTCGCCAACCTTGATGCCCTTTGGAATGTGAGGTTGGGCGGAGGGGTCGTTCTTGTCGGCCCGCGTGGCGTGGGCGACCACCGTGGAGTTGAATTGCTCGGAAAACTCGCGGCGAAGAGTGGCCATGCGGCGATCGGAGTCGCGAGCGATCTTCTGTGCGAGGGTTCTGTCGTCGATGGCTTTAACGGTTTCGCGGAGTTGGTAGGCGAAGTCTTCGATGAGGGAGTTGAGCTTGGCTTCGAGCTCTTTTGTGCGAGCCTTTTGTTCGACGCGGCCTTCGACCTCGAGGCGGGCTCTTTCGCGGGAGAGCTCTCGCTCGCGTTGTTGCAGGGTCTCGCGTTCGACGGCGGCGGCGGCGAGCTGGTCGTGGAGTTGATCGAGGAAGGCTCCGATGTCAGCAGTCTGGGATGTCATCTGGGCGCGGGCAGCGGCGATGATCTGTTGCTGCATCCCAAGGCGTTCGGCGATGTTGAGGCCGGCGGAGGCCCCTGGGACCCCGAGCCGCAGCTCGTAGGTGGGAGTGAGAGTCTGCTGGTCGAAGCCAACGGCGGCGTTGAGCACACCTGGGCGGTTGGCGGCGTAGACCTTGAGCGAGGTGAGGTGTGTGGTGATGCAGCACCATGCGCCGACGGTGAGAAAGTGGGTTGCAATCGCTACGGCAAGGGCCGCTCCTTCCTCAGGGTCGGTGGCCGAGCCCAGCTCGTCGAGGAGGACGAGGGAGTCGGCGCCGGCTTCGCGGGAGATCCGGTCGAGATTGACGACATGGGAGGAGAAGCTGGAGAGGTTGCGTTCGATTGATTGAGCGTCGCCGATGTCGGCGTAGACGCCGGTGAAGAGGGGAAGCCTGGCCTCTTGGGCGGGGACAGGAATGCCGGATTGGGCCATGACGGAGAGCAGCCCTAGAGTCTTGAGGGATACGGTTTTGCCGCCGGTGTTGGGTCCGCTGATGATCAGCTGTCTGGTTCCGGGGGGAAGAATGATTGTCAGCGGAACGGGCCCTTTGAGCGCTTCACTTTCTGCTGGAAGCGTTGCGCGCATGCGGAGTTCGAGGAGAGGGTGACGGGCTGCCGTAAGGGACAGCTCCTGCGTAAAGACTGGGCGGACGCAGTTGAGCGCGATGGCGAAGCGGGCGCGTGCGAAGTGGGACTCAACCTCGGCGAGGATCGAGGCGCCGAGGTGGATCGCTGTGGCATTTTCCCCAAGTGCGTGCGTCATGGCGACGAGGATGCGGTGGATCTCGGCTTGTTCTTCATCGAGGAGGCGAACGAGTTCGTTGTTCTGCTCGATGGTCTCGAGTGGTTCAACGAAGACGGTTTGGCCGGAGGAGGACGAACCGTGGACGACTCCGGGCACCTTACGCTTGAACTCGGCTTTGACTGGGATGACGAAGCGGTCACCGCGGATGGTGATGAGGTCGTCTTGAGTGCTGCCGCCTTCGGCCAAGCCACGCAGAGACTTGCGCAGACTCTCTTCGATGGCTCGATGCTGGCGCTCCATGGTGCGACGGATGCGACGAAGTTCGGGGGAGGCGTCGTCATTGAGGCTGCCATCGGGTTCAATCTTGCCGCGCAGAAGGCGGAGGAGCGGGGCGAGATCGTGGTCGAGGAGGGAGGAAGAAAGCTCGGTGATGCTGGGCCACTCGTAGCGGGTGCCGTTGGGCGGAGGGGCGATGAGGTTGCGCCATGCGGCGATGCGTTCGACGACGGCGAGGAGGTCGAGTATCTCGTTCGATTCAAGGGCGGCGCCGTCGATGCGGGCTTTGTCTAGGAGTGGGGTGGGATCGAAAAGTCCGCCAAACTCGAAGCTACCGCCGCGGGCGAGCATGGCCCGCACCTCCGCAGTGCGTTGCTGCTGCTGGTCGATCCACGCGAGGTCTGCGCAGGGTTCAAGGGCGAGCACCCAGGCGCGGCCTAGAGGCGACGTGGTGCGACCGGCTATATGGTCGCGAAAGCGTGGCCACTCCAGGGCTACACCGCCTGATTCGCGCAGGGGCAAGGGAACACTCGGCACTAGCTCTGGTGCATTCACTTCTTTTATCGTACCCTCGCAGGGAACCGCATATGGGGCCTGTGCGTAGCAAGATGAGCGCAAGGCCGGCGCCTTAGGTAAGTGGAGGTGTGAGATGGTCTGTCAGGCATGTGGGACTCCAATCGTTGAAAGTGTTCATTTTTGTTCGAAGTGCGGGGCGCAGGTCGTTGCTGCTCCGCCGGTGTATGCGCAACCTCCGACATATCCGCAGCCCCCGATGCCGATGTACATGTCGCGGGTGCAGAGGAACCTGCAGACGCTGGGGGTTCTGTGGTGCGTTCTTGGCGTATATCGGGTCGTAACGGGGCTGTTCGGCATTTTTTTTCTGCGGGCGTTTACGACCCATAATTTCGGCGATGATGCCTGGATGTTCGGTGGCCGTTTTCACCGACCTGCACCGCCGATGTGGATAGGTGACTTGTGGCCGCTGATCGCTCTGGCGACCATCGTTTTGGCTACGCTCGCCCTGGCGACAGGATTCGGCTTGCTGAATCGGCGGCCCTGGGGCAGGACCGTTGCGATCATCGCGGCGATTGTGGCAATTGTTAAATTCTCCATTTTGGGTGCGGCGCTCGGCATCTATACGCTTTGGGTGCTGGCGCCGGGGGCCTCTGGGCTGGAGTACGACGCCATTGCCGATCGAAGTTGACACGACTACACCGGTAGAACGATTCGGGCACTACTAGTGAGGATATTCCTGCCGCTCACGTTTCTTGACCCCGTTATGCTTTCGAACCTTGTCGGCAACCAATCCACCGCCAGCTCCAACAGCGCCTCCGACAAGTGCACCTTTGCCGCCTCCCATGAGCCCGCCGACGACAGCGCCGCCGGCTGCTGAACCGCCCACGACCTTCGCCGTGGTGTGATGCCGCTTGTCGTGAGCATCCTGCTCCCTCTGGGCCTCGCGATGCTGCGCCTGGGTCTGCCCCAACGTCATCAAGGGCTGTGTCAAAATCACTCCGAGAAGAAGGTTGCCTGCAATCGATTTTAGTGTCGTCATTTTTGTCTCCTCCATTGCAAGAATCGCTACCAGAGGGGTCTGATGCGCATGTGAGGGACATCGGTGCCTGTATGTGGGCATTCGAGATGCGAGTGGTTGCAACTAGCCGTAAACTAAGGACATGAACTTTCCTTCCACGCGTTTGCGTCGCTTGCGCCGTACCGAGGCGATGCGGTCGCTGGTCCGCGAGACGCATCTGCACCCTGGAGCGCTGATCTATCCGCTCTTTATCTGTCCTGGCGAAAGCGTCCGGAAAGAGATCGGCTCCATGCCCGGGGTCTTCAATCTGTCGATCGACGAGGCAGTGAAGGAGGCGGAGGCGTGCGCGGCACTCGGAATTGGCGGGCTGTTACTGTTCGGTCTCCCAGCTGAGAAGGACGAGCAGGCTACGGGAGCGTGGGCCGAAGATGGAATTGTGCAATCGGCGCTGCGGAAGTTTAAGAATAGTCGTGCCCTGGCCCCACTTGTTCTGATTGCGGATGTCTGTCTGTGTGAGTACACCTCGCATGGTCACTGCGGTGTTGTCGCGCGGGATGGCGATCACTACGAGATTGAGAATGATTCGAGCGTTGCACTGATTGCGAAGACGGCGGCCTCCCTCGCAAAAGCAGGCGCGGATATCGTGGCCCCGTCGGACATGATGGATGGCCGGGTGGAAGCGATTCGCGATGCTCTGGATGTGGGTGGCAGTGAGCAGATCCCGGTGATGAGCTATGCCTCGAAGTTTGCGTCGGCGTTCTACGGGCCCTTTCGCGAGGCCGCGGACTCCGCCCCGCAGTTCGGCGATCGCCGCAGCTATCAGATGGACGGGGCGAACCTGCGCGAAGCGATGCGCGAGATCGACCAGGACATTGCGGAAGGCGCGGACATGCTACTGATGAAGCCTGCAATGCCGTATCTCGATGTGATTCGCGCGGCGCGCGAGCGGTATGACCTGCCGATGGGTGCGTACCAGGTCTCGGGAGAGTACTCGATGCTGCATGCGGCGTTCCAGCGGGGTTGGCTGGAGCCGGAACGCGCGATGATGGAATCGCTGTTGTCGATTCGGCGAGCAGGCGCGGATTTTATTGTGACTTACTTTGCGAAAGATGCTGCCAAGGTGCTTGGCTAGAAGTACCGAGGACAAGTCTTCTCATGGCGCGAATTGCAATCGTTGGGGTTGGAGCAATTGGAGGCGTGACGGCGGCGCTATTGCAGCAGGCTGGCGGTCATCAACTTCTCCTCTGCACGCGACGCCCAGCATCAGGGCTTTCAGTCGAGACGCCGGAAGGTGTTGTGAATGTTCACGCGACCTTTGTGACCGAGCCGAGCGAAGCGTTTGATGTGGATTGGGTACTTGTCGCCACGAAGGCTTACGACGTCGCCGGGACAGCAAAGTGGCTGGAACGGCTATGCTCCAAGGGCGCACCGGTTGCTGTCCTTCAGAACGGTGTCGAGCACAGAGAACGATTTGCGCCCTATCTGGCGATGGAGAAGATTCTGCCCGTGATGGTGGATTGTCCCGCCGAACGTCAGTCGCCGGATAGGGTTAGACAGCGGGGGTTGATGCATCTCAAGGTGCCGGACTGCGCGATAGGGCGCGATTTCGTGGAGCGGTTTGCGGGAACACCGACGGACGCGTCGGTAGTGCCGGATTTTCTGAGCGTCGTCTGGCGAAAGCTATGTTTCAATTCGGCTGGTGTGTTGTCCGCGTTGCTGATGCAACCTGCCGGAGTTGTGCGCGGTGATGCCCTCGGAGAGGTGGCGCTGCAGATCATTCGCGAGTGTGCAGCCGTGGCGAGGGCTGAAGGAGCGCAACTCGAAGAAAATGTGGCGGACCTCGTGCTTTCGGCGCAGCGCGCTGCCCCTGCCGATTCAATTAACTCGATGCTGGCCGATCGTCACGCAGGCCGTCCAGTAGAGATTGACGCGCGGAATGGCGTGATCGTCCGCCTGGGGCTGAAGCATGGCATCGCTACGCCCGCCAACAGCATGGCGGTGGCGCTGATGGAAGCGATGATCCCACATGGCACTAACCTGGTCTGAGGTTCCAACCGACCTTCGCCAGGCTCTGGGCCGAACCCGCGCAGTTATAGAGGGTCGACTGCTGCGGCAGTGGGGCGCCGAATCCTATCGCCTGGTTGGGAATCGAATAAGATAGGGTGTATTGGTTCAAATACACGGAGATTCCCTTGGCAGATACGATTTTTGATCTTGTAGTTCTTGGCGGCGGGCCCGCCGGGTATACCTGCGCCATCCGCGCCTCGCAATATGGCCTGAAGGCCGCTCTGATTGATGCCAACGACCGTCTCGGCGGCACATGCCTCCTCTGGGGCTGCATTCCGACCAAGGCGATGCTGTTTTCAGCAGAGATCTGGGACCACCTGAAGCACGCCGACCGTTATGGCATCGACATTGGCGACGTAACGCCGAAGTTGAACTGGAAAGGTCTGCTGGCGCGCAAGGACGATGTGATCTCGCGACACGTCAAAGGCCTCGACTTCCTGATGAAGAAGAACAAGATCAATGCAATCAAGGGTTACGGCCGTCTAACCGGTCCAGCGAAGGACGGAGTTCACACCATTGAGGTGATGCTGGCGGATGGCAAAACCGATACCGTGAAGGCGAAGAAGGTCGTGCTGGCTACCGGCTCCGATGCACGTATGCTGCCGGGCTACAAGCCGGACGAGACCATTTTGACCAACTACGAGATTCTCAAGATCGACGAGGCGCCAAAGTCGCTAGTGGTGATCGGCTCGGGTGCCGTGGGAGTTGAATTCGCATCAATCTTCAAGAGCTTTGGTGCCGAGGTGACGATCCTTGAGATGCTGCCGCGCATGGTTCCCGCAGAGGATGAAGACGTCAGCAAGGAGTTGTTGCGTCTCTTCAAGAAGCGCGGAATCGATGTCAACCTGTCGGTGAAAGACACCAAGATTGAGAAGAACAAGGACGGAGTCCTGGTCTCTTTCGTGGACTCAAACGGCAAGGCTCAGACCAAACAAGCGGAGAAGGTGCTGGTGGCGGTTGGCCGCGCGCCGCGCACCTACGACGTGGGTCTGGATAAAGTTAAGATCACGCCGGACCGCGGCTTCATCCTTACCAATGAATGGATGGAGACGACCGAACCTGGAATCTTTGCTATCGGCGACATCGTTGCTGGTCTCCCGCAGTTGGCGCACGTCGGCAGCATGGCCGGCCTGGTGGTGGCGGCGCGAATTGCCGGCAAGTACGCGAAGGCCGTGAATCGCACTCGTATCCCAGGCTGCACCTATACCGATCCGCAGATCGCCAGCGTAGGTTTGACGGAGGCGCAGGCCAAAGAAAAAGGCTTCCAGGTGAAGGTCGGGAAGTTTCCATTTGTTGGGAACTCAAAGGCCACGATCGTCGATGCGCACGATGGTTTCGTCAAGGTAGTCGCGGATGCGAAGTACGGCGAGATTCTCGGTGTTCACATCATCGGCCCGTATGCAACGGAGATCATTGCCGAGGCAGTCACAGCGCTTGAGCTTGAGGCGACGATCGAGGAAATGATGTTCACAATTCACGCGCACCCAACGGTGGCCGAAGCACTCCTTGACGGTTTCTCAAGTGTCGAGGGTATGGCCGTGAACGTTTAGCTGCGAACAAGAGAGTTCGGTCGGAAGGCCGGGCTCTCCTTGCAACAACCGTCCCACAAAAAGTTCGATGCACATCAACCTTCTCAATCTCGGTCGCGTTCCCTACGTAGAAGCGATGGCGATCCAGCAGCAGATTATCGCGGCGCGAAAGCAGGATCTGATCGGGGACACACTGCTTCTGCTAGAGCATCCGCCCGTATTGACGCTTGGCCGAAATGCGTATCGATCCAACGTACTCGCCAGCGATGAGTTGCTTGCCCAGCGCGGAGTTGAGTTGCACGAGGTCAATCGTGGGGGAGATGTAACGTACCATGGCCCAGGTCAACTGATCGGATATCCCATCATCGATCTGCGCGGCGATCTCCCTGGAAAGAAAGGACCGCATCTCGGCCCGGTAGACTACGTTCGCCTGCTGGAAGAGGCGCTGATTCGCACCTGTGGCGACTTCGGTGTCATGACGCAACGCATCTGCGGACTTACCGGTGTATGGACTCTGGCTGGGGGAAGCATCCGGGAGAAAAAGATTGCCGCTATCGGCGTACATGTCTCGCAGGGAGTGACCTCACACGGCTTCGCCCTCAATGTAACGACAGACCTTCGCGACTTTCAGTGGATCGTTCCCTGCGGAATTACCGATCGCGAGGTTACCAGCCTCGAACTCGAAGCGGAGTCTGATCGTCAGCCCACCATGGAGCAGTCGCTCCACGCCACAGCACGCAACTTCGGCCGCGTCTTCGAGCGGCAAATGCTGTGGTGCGAGTCCGTCGATCAGCTGCTCACCGCGCGCGTATGAGCACTTCCTTGGCCGTGCCGTTCGCTTACCGCACCGCTAGGCCAGCAATCGCACGGTCGCCGTATAATCGCAGAGCAATGCTCCATGGCGGATCCGGCTGGAATGAGGCTGGTTTCGGCCGTTTTGTAACCGTATTTGAGGAGAAGAAACTTCATGCCGACCGACGTAGTCATGCCCCAGATGGGCGAATCTATCACCGAAGGCACCATCACCAAATGGCTCAAGAAGCCAGGCGATACGATCCAGCGCGATGAGCCCCTCTTTGAGATCTCCACCGACAAGGTCGACGCCGAGATCCCCTCGCCCGCGGCTGGTACCTTGAAAGATATTAAGATTCCCGAGGGCACTACAGTTCAGATCAACACAGTCGTCTGCACCATCGATGAGGCTGGTTCGGCATCGACACCTGCGGCGCCTGCGTCTTCGCCCGCAAAGAGTGAGACCGCGGCCACTCCTGCCGCAGACAGCGCCACTCCCGCCGCGCTCGATACCCCCGCCGCCGCGCAGGATAATCCTCCGACGACTGGCGGCCCCGGCACCGAAGTCTTGATGCCGCAGATGGGTGAGTCCATCACAGAGGGCACCATCACCAAGTGGCTCAAGAAGGTTGGTGATACAGTTCAGCGAGACGAGCCCATCTTCGAAATCTCGACCGACAAGGTCGATGCAGAGATTCCGTCGCCCGTTGCGGGAGTTCTCACTGAGATCAAGGTTGCGGAAGGCGCAACTGTCACGATCAACACCGTCGTCGCTTTCATTGGTGGCGCGTCTGGAAAGTCAGCCGCCCCCGCTGCCGCGCCGAAAGCTTCGGTACCTGCAGCAGCCGCTGCCCCTGCCGCTCCGGCTATTGCAGCACCCGCAGCATCGGAGGGCGAACGCGTTCGCTCCTCGCCGCTTGTTCGCAAGATTGCGAAGGAAAACAACGTAGACCTCTCTCAGGTTCCCGGAACTGGTGCATCCGGTCGCATCACCAAGACGGACATCGTCAGCCATTTGGAGCAAGGTCCGAAGCCAGTTGCAGCCGCACCCGCCTCTGCACCGGCCGCTTCGGCACCTGCTGCCGCCAAGCCCGCGGCACCTCAGCCGCTCCCCGGCGAGCTAGTCCCGATGTCGAAGATGCGCTCGATCATTGCACAACGCATGGTCGAATCGAAGCGCACCAGCCCGCACGTCCATACGGTGTTCAAGGTGGACATGACGCGCATCGTCAAAATCCGCGAGAAAGAGAAGGCGAAGTACGAGCAACGTAACGGCGTCAAGCTGACGTACATGCCCTTCATCACCCGCGCCGCCATTGTCGCGCTCCGCAAACATCCCATCGTCAACGGATCGATCGAGGGCGACGCCATCCGCTACAACAAAAGTATCAATATTGGTATCGCCGTCGCGCTCGACTGGGGCCTCATCGTTCCTGTGCTCAAGCAGACAGAAGAGAAAAACTTCCTGGGCATCGCTCGCGCGATCGTTGATGTGGCAGACCGCGCTCGCGGCAAGAAGCTCGCGCCCGACGAAATCTCCGGCGGAACATTCACCCTGACAAACTCCGGCATCTTTGGCGAGCAATTCGGCACGCCAATCATTAACCAACCGCAGAGCGCGATCCTTGGCATCGGTGGTCTCAACAAGGAGGCCGAAGTCCTCACCGACAAGGACGGAAACGACTCCATTGCCATTCGCTCCATCCAGCGCTTTACCCTCGGCTTCGATCACAGGATCGTCGACGGGGCAGACGCTGGCAAATTCATGTCAGACTTCAAAGCCTATTTGGAAAACTGGTCGGAAGACATCGGGTAGCGTCAACCTATTTGGAACAAGTAGAGCGGCAGATTCGAATTGAGTCTGCCGCTCTTTGCTTCCTTTGAACAAGCTGAACTCCTAAAGCAAAGCCTTGGCCCGAAGCACCAACTCCACAGCCTCATCCGGCGTCGCG
Source organism: Acidobacteriaceae bacterium KBS 89 (assembly GCA_000381605.1). GTDB lineage: Bacteria > Acidobacteriota > Terriglobia > Terriglobales > Acidobacteriaceae > Edaphobacter. Next base: position 86,961 of record KB906758.1, on the reverse strand, counting down.
CCCACGGCAGAAAGATGCCCCATCTTCCTTCCCTTTCGCGGCTTATGCTTCTCATACAGATGCAGCCGAACTCCAGGCACGCCCAGCGCTCTATCGAATCTTGGTTCCCGTGCAGCGCCGTTGGGTTCAAGCCACAGGTCCCCAAGGAGGTTTGCGATGGCTGCTGGTTGCACGACATCCACATCCCCTAGCGGCAAATCACAAACCGCTCGCACCAGCTGTTCGAACTGACCCGTCACGCAGGCCCGAACGCTTGCGTGATAGCTGTTGTGCGGCCGCGGCGCCAGCTCATTCACCAGCAGCTTTCCGTCGATCGTACAAAACATCTCGACCGCCAGCACACCCTCCAGTTGAAAGGTGTCCGCAATCGCCTCGGCGATCTCGCGCGCCTCAATCTCCATCGCGCTTGAGATCGGGGCGGGGATAACACTCCAGGCCAATATCTGTTCTTCGTGATGGTTCCACGCCGGCGGATACACCTTCACCTCGCCATTCGGGGCCCGCGCCACAAGCACCGAGATTTCACGCTCCAACTCGATGGCCTTCTCTGCCACGCCCGCCCGTTCACCGAGCGCCTCCCATGCTCCCCTGATCTCGTCATCGATGACCGCGCCTTTCGCAAACCCAACCTTACCTTGCCCACGTCCATCGTAACCACCGGTTGCGCTCTTACAGAAGCATTTTCCGCCTAATGCAGATACAGCGCTGCGTAACTCGTCCAGCGAACGAACCGCACGATACTCCCCAACCGGAAAGCCGTTTCGGCGAAGCCAATCCTTCTGTTCGATCCTGTCCTGGATCACCGCGAGAATCCCACCTCCCGGCCGCACCGGAGCGTAGCTTGCCGCCGCCTCCATGCTCGCCGGAGAGATCTGTTCGATCTCCAGTGTCACCACATCGCATCCACGCGCAAGGTTTGCCGCCTCACGCGAATCGTCCCACCCAGCTTCAATACAGCCATCCACGACGAAACGCGCCGGACAAGCCGGATCAGGATCGAGGATCAGAATGCGATATCCCATGCCACGGGCTGCCATTGCGGTCATCCGGCCCAGCTGCCCCCCGCCAAAAATTCCAATTGTCGCACCAGGCAGAATCGCCTTCGCAGTCGAAGAAGCAGAGCTCACGCGCCAACCTCATCTTCTCCGATTACCTGCGCGAGCACCTCGTCCCGCCTTGCCTCGCGCCACTCCACCAGTCTCTTCTGCAACGCAGCGTCGGTAGTCGCGAGCATCGCGACCGCCAGCAACCCCGCGTTCATGGCGCCAGAAGCACCAATCGCCAACGTCCCAACGGGTATTCCCTTCGGCATCTGCACAATGCTCAACAGCGAATCCAGCCCTTGCAGTGCCGTCGCCGGTATCGGTACGCCAAGCACTGGAACCACTGTCTTGGCCGCAATCATCCCCGGAAGGTGCGCGGCGCCTCCCGCTCCAGCAATGATCACCCGTAGTCCACGTGCTGCAGCAGTGTCCGCATACTCAAACAACAGATCCGGCGTTCGGTGCGCCGAAACCACCTTCACCTCGTGCGTAATGCCAAACTCCTTCAGCACCTCAACGGTACCGCGCATCACCGCATAATCGTTGCGGCTGCCCATCACAACTCCAACCAAAATAGTGCCTAACGGCTCGGCGTCCATGGCCCGATTATACGGTTTCCACGGACACCGCCCAGCAACTCACCGTTAATGCTTCGCCCACAAACTTGCGTTGAGACACATCACCACGCCATCGATCAGCGTGCTCAGCCCCTCTGTAAACTTGCCCGCGTCGGCGATATGCTTCATCGTCACCGCGTCCGCAATATTGATTGCGGCCCCGACAATCTCCACCGCCGCCTTCTTCTTCTGCTCACCCGTCTTTGCGCCAAACAATGCCTCGGTCCCTTGAACCACGCCAGGGATCAAAACAATCGCGCGCAGAAACAGCTTCAAGAAATTCATGTCTACCTCCTTTTTGTGTATTCCGATCTATCGCCGGAAATAATCGATCGCCAGATGAAGGGCTGTCAGCACACCACCCGCTGCGCCTACTAACCCCTTCACGCGTTGCACACTCCGTTCATGCCGTTCCACACGTTCCTCCAGCCGCGACAAACGCCCCGGCTCCCCCATCAACTGGTTCATCTGGTTCTTCAGCACGCTCAAGTCCGCCAGGACCTGCCCTTCAAACTCCGTCATATCTTCTTCCCTTCTCCCGTTTCACTAATTCACCGGCAAGTTTGTAAACACCGCGCTCGAAAATCGCGAATAAAGCGGCGGTGTCGACCCGTCATACATTCGCACGTAGTAGTGCTCCACCTGCCCCTCGCGAGGAATTGAAAAGCTCCGTACCGGACTGCGTAGCACAAGGTCCTGGTCCACCGCAGCCCCGAAAGCGCCATCGCGCCGCCGCACCTCAAAACCCCCGCCCGCAGGTGGAGCCACTCCGGCATCCACCTGCAGCGCGGCCCCCGTTGCGCTCACCACTTGCAACTGCTGCAGGTTCGCAAGCACATTGCTTCCAAGTGGTGTAGTCGAGCTCAACGCCGTATCCGGCAGCAGGGTATCCGCGGCAATCGCCTCCGATAACGTCAGCCCCAATCCCTCGGCCCAGTCGTTGGCAAACGCCATGCGGTACATCAATATCTCCGGACGAGCCATTCCATCGGTAATGTCGACGCGTCGCACGGTCACACTCATCGTCTGACCGCCGCTTGTCACTGCAAGCACGTCGCCGGGCCACACATCTGTCGGGTTTACCGTCTCATAGGTGCCGGCGTTTGCAGCTGTACGGCTGGCCGAAAAACTCAATATTGCCAACGCCGCGCTCTCGCAATCAACGGAACTCCGCGCCACCGGCTTCGACACTTTACCCAGCCATTGCGCTGTCCCGGGAAGTCCGCCCGCCGCCTCGGCCGCCACACTGGCTGCGTCTTCAAGCCGCGCCACGGCCCTTTCTATTCCGCGATACGTTACAGTTATGAGTTCCCCGGCGATCGGCACACGCCCCGCGAAAAATGTAACCTTTCCGGTAGCAGATACCGTGCAATCGACGCCCTCGCCCGCAACTCCGACCAATCGGGTCATCCTCACCCCGCTGGGCAATGTGCTCACGACCCACGCCGAACCGGTCTGGGTCACTCTGCAGTAGCCCATCGATCCGATCAGCTGAATGCTGTTAACCGCCACAAAGCTACAACTCGACGGCGAACTTACAACGCTTCCGTCATACAAAATGGTCGCTGGCGTATTCGATGAAGAACCTATGTCCTGCAACTCGAACACCAGGTTCATCGGTGCCGCGACAGACCCACCGCCAAAGCCCCGCACGACTCCATCCACCATGGCGTAGAAGGTCTGTAGCACTCGCTGCATCTCAACGCAATGCAGCCGGATGCGAAGCGTGTAAAAGTGTCCTTCGAGCAAAGTGAAGACTGTCCCGACCTCGACACCGTTCACGAGTGGCACCACCACAGTCGAGCCCCCGCTCTGGCGCACGTTATAGCCCACAAAGCAGTTCGCGGTCTGCGTCCCCCCCGAGTACAGCCCGCACACTACGCCCGCGCTCGCTCCTTCCAGCTGCAGGCTTCCCCCCTCTATCACCAGGGATCCACTCAGTTCCACTGCATCAATCGCCGTTAATGTCGTCTGTCCGTCGAGTCCAGTCCCTCCAGTCATCGTCAACCCGGCTCCACTCAAGCGAAGATGAGATCCCGGATTGTTGATCTGCCAGATCTGCTCATCCAGCACCGCCTCGTTGAAGCTGTCCGTTAGAAACTGGGATGAGTTGGCCGTCTTCTTCTGATGAAATGGGTCCCCCGACAATTGAAATATCGTTGTGGTTCCATCTCCCGCAAACGTTTCCGTAACATATGCGGCGGGCTCCAGCTCGCCGCTTACCGTCACGTCATTGGCAAGCTCCTTCACCGACGCGGTCTTCAATGCGCCCACCTGCAGTGTCCCGTCGCCGTCGCTCAGCGCATGAGTTACTGTCCCCACCGGGCGCAGACTCACGGCGCCGCCGAGAACCCGATAAGCCGAATAGGTCGCGCTTGCCATACCACCAGCATTGGCCGACCAATTGGCTGTCTGCACTGGCTCAAAGACTCCGACCGATGGCCCATTCAGCACCCCGGTGGTCGTAAACAACCCGGCATCCACCCGGTTCGTCAGTGTCCTAAGTAAATGCTCGCCGCTCTGCGCCAGCCCAGGTCCACTCAATGGCATCGCCTGCTTATCCAGCAGCCACTCATCGCTCACGGCACTCACCGCATATCGATATACAGGGCCCTTCAATCCAATCCCTGCATACATTGGCTCCGGATCGGTCGCCACATAGCCGGTGAACAAAACTGTTCCGTTCGCAGAGGTAACCACAACTCGTCCCCGACGCACGGGCACCGCCAACGCAGCATCAGTGACATTCAACGTTCCACTGCACACCGAGGGAGCATTCAACGTACGTGCAATCTTCAATGGCCCATCCGCGCACAGGGCGGCGCTGTAGTCCACCACGCCCGCACCATCCAGATTGTCGATCGTCATCTTCACTGGTTCACCGCCGGCTCTATCGGTCCTAAACCTCGAATCGCTCGCACCTCATCCACGGTCAACACTCCGGCCTGCAGCAGCGACGTCTGTATCTGCAGCTCCTGCATCTCGTCCCTGCTCTCCAGATCGTTGAAGCAGAACTCGAACTCACGCCACCCCAGCCTCTTCGCAAACAGGTCACGCGTAATATGCTCTGCCAGCAGCTTTGCCACAGGGACAACCGCGGTCTGAAACGCCTCGTCCGCCAACTCACCTGCGGTCGACTTGTTCACGTCGCTTGCCACGCCAAGCATCATTGGCGGCAGATCGAACGCGTTTGCAATCATGCGGATCAATGTTTCCTGCCATTGCAGACGCAGATCGGCATCAGTCCCTCCGGCAAACCGCAGCACCTCCGGCTTCTGCTCACAGCTCAACAGGGGTACTCGCCCGGTGCCCTCGATCTCATCCTGCCACCACCGAATCAGCCGATCATGCTGCTCCGGCGTCGCCTCGTTCAGCCAAAGCGCATACTGCACCACCGAATTGCTCGCCAGCCGTCCCGCATACCGGGTCGCACTCAAAAACTGATTCACTGTTTCAAACGCGACCTCCAGTCGCCCCAGGCCAAATGGAGTGTACGTGCGCGGATTCAGCCGCACATACATCAACTCGTCATCGAGCAGAGGCACCAGCGACTCCTGACCCATTCGGCCCGTTGCCTGCGCATACCGTGGCTTCTCCGGATCTCCGTTCCACTTGGCGTCAATCTGGATCGTCGCGCCATCCACCGCCCAAAGGTGAAACGGCTTTTCAGGATCGCCCGTAGCCTCCATCTCCACTGCGCCAAAGCCCCCGACCAGAAGGTCCTCCAGCACCTGCTCCCACAACACTCGAAAGCTGTCTGAGGTATTGGGCTCCTCAAGACACCGGCGCAGCGCCTTCATCCGTGCATCGGCGTCTTGGACTACACCATCGGAGTGACCCCGTCGCACACGCACCTGCCAGTCCATGCTCGCGACCTTGTCCTTAACCACATTGATCGCCCGCCGCACCACCGGAGTCTCGGCAAACTTACGCAGATTAGCCGCAGTCGGCTTCGGCAAGGCGTTATGCCCGGCCCTGCCAGCGGGGTTATAAGGACTGAGGATTGAAGGCAGCATCGCCGTCTTCCGCTCCCCCATCGTTGCCTCTCCCGCCGCTTCGACCCCTGCCAATCGCTGCCAAACATCCTTCACCTTCGTCCGAACGCCCATGCCTCACCTCTCACTTTCCGTCTCTGCTGCAAAAGAAAAAGGCACAGCCCGTGGGCCATGCCAAATGTCTCCGCCATTGTCTTACTCGCCGTCAGTTACCGTGTATCAAACCCTCAACTCCATCCTCGCCGTCTTCGCCACCCGAGCCAGGTCACTCAGAGTCACCACCCGAATCTCTTGCCGCTCCATTGCTTCGACGCCGAATCGATAGCGCTCCATCGCCTCGTCCTCCGTATCGGAAACGGTTCGCAGCGGCTCCACAATCGCCGTCAACTCCAGTCGCGCCGCCTCCACTCGCCGCACACCCTCTATCAGTTGAGGGGCCGAATAAGCCAGCCCCTTGGCCGCTTCCACGTCTCCCTCCAGCGACACCGCCTGGAACATTCGAATCACCCCACCCGCAGATGTCTTTTCCAAATCAGTCCTATACCCGCAATCGATCTTCATCGGATCCCCCGCCCGCGTATACAGCGAAGCCGCAATCCGCTTCCTCATCAGCCCCCACACCCCCGCCCGCTCGAACTCCGTGCGCATCGCCCCCGCAATCGCTGTCCTGCCCGTTCTCTTGCGTTCCGTCTTTACTTTCAAAGGCTCGACGTACATCTTCATCAGTTGCTCGACCTCCGCCGGCAGGCTCTCCGCCAGGCAAGCCCTAACCTCCGTCATCTGCACCGAGTTTGCCAGCGTATCTCCCAGGATCTCCATCACTGGCTTGATGCCAGGCGCATCCTCGCCTGCCATCCGAAGCCTTGCCCCGATCTCGCCCTCCATCGCCTCCAGCAGCCCAATGTCGGCATCGGCATCCATGCACTTCACCCTGCTCCAGTCACGCGTAAAACGCACCACCGCGCTATCGTCCCGCCCCGCCTCTCGCACCAGGACCCCGATATTCGCAAACTCGCCCTTCACCACATCCGGCACATACCGGATCAGGAAGAACTCGCATGGCAGCCGCTCTCTCAAGCTCTACTCCTCTCAAAACCCTTCAACACCCAAGCGTCCTCGTCGACTACATTACAAATTTTCCCACTCCACCGATATCACTAAACTGTCTCGGCACCACAATCTTCTTCCCCGACGCCCACATCGGGAACGGCTCTCGATCCGAATCTCGAAACTCCCCAATCAAATCTCTCACCCGCGACCGTCTGCGGAACATCTGCTCCATCAACCGCTCAATTACACTCGTGTCCCCGCCGTACCACTCCGGAGGAACTGCCTCGGCGATCTCCCACAAAGAACCTGCCTCCATCGTCTCCACCCGGCTCAGCCACGGTTCAAAGCTCTCCCAGCCCGTTACCCGCCCGTAAACCAGGTTTCTTTGATAGACACCCCGCAGCGGCGAATCCGGAAACGTCCACTCCCCTGCATTGAAGCAAAAACCCTGATCGATAAACGTAGCCCGATACTTCCGTTCCCGAGGCTTCCGCTCAAACACCGCCTGCCGTCCATTGCAGTTCCCCGCCCACTTATCGATGCACAACATCCCCGCAAACTCCGCCAGGTTCCGCACCTCATCCAGCTGCTGCTCCGGCAGATAGTCCACCACCTGCCCCGGCATCAACCCGCCAACAAACTGCGAGCCAAACTGCAGCCCCGACACGTACCGCTGCCTCTGCCCCCGCGGCAGCTCCACAAACATGTCGGGCGTATTCGCCACCAGCCACTCTGTCACCTCGACCACGTCGCTCGCCGGCACCGTCAACCCCACCGCTGCCGCCAGCCTCGTCGCGATCAACTCATTGGCCAGCACCCGCACGTCCTGCGGATTGTTTTGAAACTTCACCACCCACAGCTTCCCATCCGCTCCCAGCATCAACTGGCTCTGCGCCCCGCCCCGCATCCTTCTGATTGCCTGCACCGCCAGAACCGCCAAGCCGAACCCCTGCAACAGGATAAACCCCAGGACGTCATCTCCTTCGAGCCGCCAACTCCGCCCTAACCGCCTGCCCGATCGCCATCGCCATAAGACAATCATCATGCGCCCCGTTCACAGCACCAGTCCTCCCCCCAGCCATGGTGACAAAGGTCCTGCACTCCCCCAGCAATCGCCTGCTAAAAAACATCCAAGGCGACTCCACCAGCAACGCTCCCATCCGGCTCACCATCCCCGGCTTCGAGCCAGCCGTAGTCAACCATCCTGCGACTCCCCCCTGTTCGTACACTCGCCCATACCGCTCCACGCTATCCAGATAAGCCAGCACCCCGGCCCCATGATTGTTCCGCTCCACAGCAATTAGCGCCCCGCCATACTCCCTCGCCAGCTCCGCGGAAACCCTTGCCAGCTCCAGCGTCCCCAGTCTCTGCTGCAACTCGGCACACTGCAGCCCCGAGCCCATCTCAATCACCTGTACCGCAGCGAAATCCCCATCGGCCCCACCTCCAGCCGTGTCCACCGCAACGACGTACTCCTTCCCCACAATCGGAGGAAGCCAGATCTGCAAAGCCCCACCACGCCGCATCTCCAGTGGCTCTCCCACGGAAGCTAATCGCATCTCCACGGCGCCCACCTCAAAGCAGCACTCCCCCGTCGCTTTGAAGCAGCTCTCCGGGTCTTCAGCAAACTCCTGCGACCGCAGCCCCCGATAGCTCGCCTCCAGCCCCCGCCGAAATCCAATCTGCCCCGCCGTCAAACCATTTGCCAACATCAGCCGCCGCTCGTCCTCGCGCAACTCCTCAACTGGCGCAGCAACATAAGCTTCCTCCATCCACCACGGAAAGAAGTGCTGCACCACACCACCAGAAGAGGCCCGTCCCCACTCCTCGTAGAAGCACCCATACGCTCCATTCGGCGTCGACTCCATCACCATCTCGCCCCCCGGAGCCAGTGCCGCCCGCAACCCGGCCAGCGTGGCCCCAGCGTCTCCAGGCCACCGGCTCACCTCGCTGCAGTGCAGATACTGCACCGTCAACCCTCGTCCAGCATTTTCGTCACCTGCGCTTACAATTCGAAACTCGCTGTCCAACTTCGGAAAACACATCTGCCCCGCATTCGCCTTACTCCGCCGCAGCGGCCCCTCACGCAACTCCGCGGGCAGACACTCCCAGAATCGCTGCACCATCCGAAAGGTCCCTTCCGCGGCCTCTCGTGTCTGCGCCACCTGCACCGTGAGCACACCGGGTGCGGTAACAGTCTTCAGAAAAAACCTTCCCGCCACCCAGGTCGTAATCCCCATCTGCCTGGCCTTCAGCACAATATTCTCTCTGCCGCGCTCTCGTTCAAAGGCGCGCTGCACTGCATTCGCACGCAACGGCCTCACCACGCCTTCTCGGTCTCTGACCTTGAGCAGATCTTCCGCGGCTGTTAGCACGTCTGCAGGCCGCTCCTCGATCATCTTCCCAAGCTCGAGCAGTTCCTCCAGGTCCCGCACAATCTTCCCCATCGATACCCCAATGTCCCGCCGCGCTCGTTGTCCGAAAGCCACGGCGCGGCGCTCCTCGAACCTCGAGGAACAAGCCGCGCCATGACACTTCGCTGTCATTCACCCACGTCAGTTGTTGCTCACCCTCACCCACGTACAACCGGCTGTCGTGCGATTCGGCACAATCTGTCGAAGCACCAGAGTGGTCCCGTTCGCCACCGTGATCGAGGACGCTGATCCGTCAATCAACTGACCCGGCGCCGGGGCAACCGTCACCGCATTCGCCCCCGAACTCTGCAGATTCTTGATCGACCGAGTCAATCCCGTGAAATAGTTGCAATCCGGCAGCGTAGCAGCGACCGAATTCGCAGTGGGATTGATCGGAAGATAAAGATCGTAGTCCGACATCGTGTAAGCCGTCGAAGTCACCGTCGGGCTGGTATTCGAGCTCTTCAGGTGCTCCAGCAGATTGATCGCTCGCGTCTCCGCCGGCGCAACGAGCGTCTGCTGTCCGGTCTGCGTCAGGTGCGTATTATCGCTCTGGTAGTACGTTGTGTTCGCATTGGCACCCACCGCTCCCAACAGCGGATTTGACGCCAGGTCCAGCACCAGATCGCATCCCGTGTCCTGCGTCGTCAGCAACCCATTCAACGCAAGCATGTTCGTATCGTTGCCCGTTCGCGAGATCATGTCCGAGACGATCGTCTGGAACCCTGCAGCCTTCGCCTTGCGGCAATAGGCCCGTATACCGTTGAGCGCCTGATGAGGGGTCCTGCCGCGCGTGCTCACATCATTGGTCCCCACCCACAGCCGAAGCACGTTTCTCCCGGCGTTATGCCGATACATCGTAGCCTCCCGGGCGTCGAACAACTCGAACAAATCGTCCGAATCCGAATTGCCAAGCCCATAATTCACCACGTCGAACGTATCGCTCGGGGCTATGAACTGACTCGATGGATTCACGCCTTCCCCATTCGTCAACGAGTCTCCTACCGCAACATAAAGGTTATTGATCGTCGGGCTCGGTGCAGTCTTGAAGGCGACTCCGCGATCCTGCACGATCTGCGTCACTGCATTTGTCTCCTGTGCAATCTGGGCAGGGGTCTTTTCATCCGAAAAGGCCTCAAAGTAATAGAACGACCCTGGAAAATATGTCGGAAATCCACTCTGGACGCCGCACACCTGATACGCCGCCGTTGCCAAACCTGCCGAACTCCCACTTGCGCCCATGTAGGTGGTCTCCACGCCATCCAAATAAAAGCGGTCCGGATCAGTCGATGCATTCGTGCCAAGAGTCAAGGCGAACGTATGAGTCCCTTGCAGCGTGTCGTTGCTCTGGCCGTTGAACGTCCCGTTGATGCCGACCCCCGGATGACTACCGTAATAGCCATTTCCTCCCTCCACGACACTCAGATCAGGGACCCCAAATGGGGTGACGAACTGCGGTCCCGTAGGCACTGCCGCGTTCAATGGGACTTGCTCCGTCGACGACCACACGAACGTCCTCGCCCCACGTGTTCCAACCGAATTGAAGTATTGCGACCCGCCATCGCACCTGATCCCCTGTGCAGTCCAGATAGGGTTGGCCCCGCCGCCGGGAAGCGAAGCATGGTTTCCATTCCCGCTTGTGTCCTGCGGAGCGCCGCTCCCCTCCGTCAATGCGTAGCGGACCAGAAGATTGGAAGCAAGTTGTGTCGTCGTGGCACCGCCAGAGGACGCGGTCACAGCGGACCAAGTCCCATCTTCCCGTAGATACCGCGTCTTCCCTGCCGTGGCGCCAGGATCAGGCACCGCCCCACCGGCATGGCCACTCCCCGAACCCACCAGCACCGGTAGCTGCGACGGACTCAGTTGTGTGTTCAACGTCGTTGCATTGATTGTTCCAACATTGATCGTTGCGGCATTGATCGTCCCTGCGGTAAACGCCTGCGGACTGAACTGATAACCAATTCCCCGCAGGGTCATCTGCAACGTGCTCGTTGTTGGCTGGTACGACTCCGTATCTACCCCCGCGTTGCTGTCGAGCTCAAACAGGTTGTAGTTCGAGTTCCATCTTCCACAGCCATGCGAGTTGCAGTGCACCGAGAACACGCTCTGCTCGCCCGCCTGCATATCCATAGTCCGTTGCCAGATGCCCGACTCGACATACCCAGCATGTGGCACGGAGTGTGTTCCCCCATTCCCTAGATAGCTCTTCGCAGGGTCCGCATTGGTGATCGTCCATCCATTCACACCTGGTCCCACATTTTGCTCGTACTTTATCCCCGCCGACTGTGCAGTGTTCGGCCGAGGCATCGTCTGGCCGACAAAAATTGTGTCAGCCCCAACGGACTCCTGGTAATAGTGTGGCTCCTCCACCGCATCGTTTGGGGCCCAGGGAACCGTGTTTGCGGCCAGTGTTAGCTGTCCATCCACACTCTTCGTTGTCGCGTTGAAGACCCCTAACACCTCCGCCATCGGGTACAGCACGTAACCGCCCGTCAACTTGGTCACCGATCCGCCGGTGCTAGTGCTGTTAGGCCCGGTTTGGCTATAGGTAAGGGAATTTGTTCCTGTCGACGTTACAGTAAAAGTACCGTTGTAGCTTTGGTCTGCAACCCCCGAGATGCTCATACTCAGACCGTTCACATCCACCGGGAGATTTCCGGCCGTCGCCACCGTAACCACATTGTTGTTCCGGGAGATCGCGGCCACCGGCAGCGTTACATTCAAAAATCCACTTGTGTTCCCCTGCACTCCCACAATCGCCGATATCGAACCGCCGTAGTAAAGTCCAGTCGCAGAGTACGACCCGATTACTGGAAACACCTGTCGAATCCCCGCAACCGTATCGACCGTCTGCTCCAGCCCATACCCGCACAATCCCCCAAACGCAATCGTCGCCCCTGCCCGATGCACCTTGTTCAAAGTCATCTGCAAATGCGTACCGTCTACGACCGTGTAGTTCACCATCTCGTAGTTATGCGGATTGGAGCTGTTTGGCTGGTCTGCCACGCACGCCACGCCGCTCGGACTCGGAACCGCCGCCGTACTCGTTGCGAATCCCGCAGGCACTCCACTCGTCGCGATTGCCACCGCTACTGTTCCGGGAGCCATGTTGTTTGCCTGCGAAGGTATCACCTGCGCCGTCGCTAAAAACACGCTCAAAGAAAAGTTCGTTCCGCTGAATGTCGCACTCGGTCCAGGAACACCGCTGATCTCACCGGTGCCGCCCGTTAAAACGCCAGCTGTAATCGTCTTCGCTGGATTCTTATCGATAAGATACCGTCCCTCACCTTGGGTTCCAGGCGCAGAGGTAGTCGCGACTGTCACCACCGTCGATCCTGTCGTGCACCCCGCGCTGCAAGCTCCCTGAAACACCGCAGTGTCTTCATGAAACTGCAGGTCGAACGGATGTGCCCCCTCGTCAGCCTCGTCGCGAAACCCACCTGAGGCCGTGATCACCTGCGATCCGATCAGGCAATCACCAACCCCATAGCAGTTGATCGATTGCGTTGTGAGGGCATGCTGACCCATCGTGTTATACGTTCCCTCCACGGCAACAGCGTTATAGTTCGTCTTGAAATAGGGAACACTCTCGATCGTCTGCGGAAAAAGGTTCGACCCTCCCGTCAGTCCTTCATGTTTGATAAGTAACCCGAAGGAACTCGGCTCTTCCGTGCCGCCCGCTGCAAATTCGGCGGCAGAACTCCGTGTGGAAGTCACGTCGATCAACTGACCGGCGTCCTCCCCATTCCCATTCGGAGAAGTTGGATTCATGAAGGTGTCGTGCCGCTGCCCATTCCGGTTATCTTCCACATGAGTTCCACCGCTGCCGGTATTAAACGTCGTTGCCTGGTAGCTTTCAGCTCCGTAGGTGCGCTCCACCTTTACGTCGCAGCCGCTCGCGCAGTCCGGACTGGTCAACGCATTCGCAATGCCATTGCTACCCAACCCGGTCACATACTGGCTCGCATACTCCGCCCCATTCAGATTGTTGACCTGCAACTGCGTTCCCACCGGCTGCGTAACCGACTGTGTAGCGAAAGGCAGAAGCGATACCTTCTGTCCCAACCCGCCTGTCGCTGCCGCGATATTGACATCAACGTAATGCTTGTCAGCCGCATCATTCGGCGTCGTTGGGTCTCCCGGCAGCACCAGCGCTCCCGTCATCGTGTCGCCCGTCTTGATCACGTAGGGTGAACTGTCCAATGGATGTCCCGTCACCGCGGCCGCAATCGCGGTATCCACATAGCTTTTGCTCACCGTCTGCATTGCCACCGACGTAGGCAGTACAGTGCTCCGAATTGCGCTTACCAGCACGGGAAATTGGCTCACCGGCACCACCCAGAACTCCCGGCTCACACTCCCGTCATCAATGTGGTACACCGCCGCGTAGTAGGTGCCCATTGGCGTCGAGCCCGCGTTCGGCACCAGCTGCAGACTCAAAGCCCCGCCTGTAATCGTCGCAGATGTCGTCCCGCTGGGCACCGTCCGCCCGCTGGCAGTCGTAAACGCCTGCCAGCTCACGATCACAGAGCCAGTCGCCGGTGTTCCATCAGCCCGATAAACCGTATCTGTAACCTGCGTAGTAGCAATTGTGCTCCCCGAAGCCGCTTGCGCCGCTGCAGTCACCTTCATCACGGTCATCGCTCCCGGAATTGCTAGCAACAGCATTCCGATCAGCGTCCATCCTCTAGGCTTCCAATGCATCATCGTTCTCCTTGTTCCTGTTCACCCTCGTCCCGCGCGCGCCGCAAACACGGATCCGCTTACACTCTTGGCGGTCCTTTAGCGCACTCCTGCAATCGCTTGTCGTCTAAACGGCCCGCATAGCCCCCGGCAGATAGCTGCGGAAACACAGCACCATCTCGCCGTCATTCGAGTCCTTCACCGGTAAAGCCCGAAACGCCCCCGCAAGCTTCACCCTAGCCAGAGGCCCCGCCAGCGTCTCTACCGTCTCCGTCGACCCTTGCATCGCCTGCAGTCGCGGATAGTGATAGATCACCCGGTCTCCCTGCTCTCCATCCTGGACAAATAGCCCCGACCACTCCTGAAAAAACCCACCACCCTCGCGGTCCACAAATCCCACCAGCGGGCTCACCTGCATCTCCGCAGTCGGCGCTCCAGCCAGCAGAGCCTCACCCAACTGCAGCGCCCCTGCCGCAATCGCCACAACCCGGCCAACATTCAGCGAAACTCGCCGAATATAGTTCACGTCACTGCCAAACGCTGTCGGTGAACTCACATAAGCCGCGCTAACCCCGCTTCCAACGAAACCCACCTGTGACCCATAGTTCACATCGACCGCGACCAGATCACCCACCTGAAACTGCGCCGCCGCCGCTCCCACATTCAGCGTTGTAGCTGTCGAACCCGCGGCCAAAGGCACCGCAGCAACAGCCGGCCCGCCGGTCCCATTTGCCGCCGCTCCCGTCGCCGTCCGCAACAAATTCATCTGCTGCGAACCAGCAGCCAGGGCGAGCTGCAGCTTTCCCCAGTTCCCGAACTCAAGTTTTACCGTGGCCTCAACCTGGCTCCGCACCTGACTTTGCACCATCGCTGGAGCGCCCGTCGTCATCGCCCCTACCTTCGTCTCACTCTTCCGCACAAAGTTGGAGCACCAACCCAGGTCCACCCAGGGTTCCGGCGGCGTATCCAGCGCAAACGCCCCCATCTGCGCCGGATCAAACACCGTCGGCACCCCCGCCATCCGATCAACAGGCGCAAGGTAAGCCCGCACCCTCCTTGTCACCGGCGAGACCGCCCCCACTGCACTCACCGTCGGACTCACAGCTCACCCGCTTCCTGGTAAGAGAACACCTCGACCGTAGCCACCCGTTCCAACCGCTCTCCATTCACCGCCGTCACTCCAAACACCACATCGCTCCAAAACACATTCGTCGCCATCGCCAACGGCGCCAGCCCCGAGCCTCCTGCCGTCGCAACATAATTCATCTTCGGCACATTCTGCGGGGTCGCACTAAGCGCCGCTGTCAGCTCCCCATCCATCGCAGAGAGTAATCGTCCCCGGTCCATTCCCCCATTACCCGAACTTCCATCCGTCGCATAGTGGATCTCGCAAGCCATCGTCACCAGCGGTAGCGCGCCCTTTGCATCCACTCCAAGCCCCGTCCAGCGCAGGCAAAACGAATCCACTGGCTGATAAGCAGAAGCCAACTCGTTCTCCTCCACCAGCAAGCCAGGCCGCGTCACCCCACGCAGCACCATCGTCCGTGCCGGATTCAACGCCGCCAGCCTGTCCCGCAACATGACGTAAAACGTATCTCTAGCATTCTGCATTTATCTGTAACCTCTCCAGTAGCATTTACCGCGCAAGCACGAGCCTTGCCACCCTCAAACCGACTTCGTCACGACTAAACGACCAGGGCAAGAGGAGCCCGCAACACCAGTCGGTAGACATAAGGGGCGCCACCCACCTCCGACTCCGTAGCCGACTCTACCTCCATCAACACCCCATCGATCAACACGCCAAACGCCACGGCAAACAACACACTCGCCGCCGAATATCCCAACGACCCCACCAATGCATTCACCGCCGTAGCCGAAACCATCAGCTCCCACTTAGCGCCCTTGTCCACAGCGGCCGACAAAGGCGAAGCCGCCTGCCGACCCTTCCGAAACACCACTGGCGCCAGTTCCATGTCTTGAAATGTCGGCGTCGCCAATCCCAATTGCTCTGTGGTGTCTGCTGCACTTGCCGGTGCAGGCATCCGCAGCAATACTGCCCGTCCCCCGGCGCAACTCAACAACACGTCTGCCGCCCGACGTACTCCTACCGAACCCGTCCGCGCGTCCGCCATCGCCTCACCCCAACCTCTCTGCCACGTAAGGCTTCAGCAGCATCTGCACCTGCGGATCGATCAGCGATCCGCTGAAGTACTGCATCTGCATCGTGTCCATCTTGGTCGACTTCACATTCATCCCCGGCGTAGCCTGCGCGTTCTTCACCACCTGCGCACACGCCACCTTCACCGCATCAGGTACCGTCGCCAGACCCGACGTATAGGTGACCTCGGCCTCGTTGTAATCGAGTCCCAGAAAGTTCCCCGGAAACGTCAACTCCCCCGCAGCCTCATTCACATCTACAGTTGTTACATCCAGGTCGCTCCAACTCCCTGGCACACCGAATGCCCACGCAATCTGCTCGCGAAACTGATCTGGCAACTCCCCACGCCGTGGCCGCGCATAACGAACCCGCACTCCGACAAGCGCCGAAGCAGCACCCGCAGCCGCAGCCAGCGGACGATAACTAAGCCGCACCGCCGGAGCTCCAGCTGTCAGCCGCATCCGTTCCACATACTGCGTCACCAGCAGGCTCGGCCGGCGGCAATACGCCTCCATAAGCGCAGAGGCCATCGTCACCCAGTCATCCGTAGTCTCTGCCGTCAGTCCAAACTGTACGTACTCCATCGGCAACAAATAGCCCATCGCATACCCCTCTCATAAAAAGCAACAGGGACCGGCACAAAGCGCACCGGCCCCTGCAGTCCCAAACTAACCACGACCCACTAACAACTAGCCACTGCTCCTAGCGATCCACCAGCACCTGGTAGTGCGCATAGTTCGCACCTTTGACGACGACCCCACCAAACTTAACAACAACATATTGCGAAGCAAGAGAGCCCGGAACGCCAAGTTGGAAGATCCTGGGATTCGGATCGCTCAACCAGTGATACTCAATCAGATCCTCGGTAACGATGTAAGCCGGAAGCACAGCAGAACCCGAACCAGGAGTCCCTGTGTAGCTCAACGTCCACTCCGGAATCAACGGAATATCTCCAGCCTGTGTCGATAGCGTCTTCACAGTAAGGCCCGCGGCAATCTCCTTTGTGTTCAACACAACGTTGAACTCACTCTTCATCTCGCGATCTATCAGATCCAGCAGAACCGGATTTGCATAGATAGCGGTAGGACGAACGCCAAACGCGCTATTCGAAACCATCTGGGCAATCGTCGACTTGAAACCATCGACAATGCTATCGTCCGTCCCAATCGTCACCGTGTTGCCGCCTGCGGCGATCTGACCGCCTACCCCAAAGTACTGCGTGGTCGTAGGCGAACTCAGGCTCGTATCAGTTCCATTCCACAACGCAACATCGTGTGTCCGAAGAACACCGTCGACTGTATCGGCGAGGTCCTTCGCCTGCAGGTAAGCAAACTGGCTCTGCTGCTGACCGAGTTCAATGTCGAACAGGTTGTAGTTAATCTGTGCGACCAACGCTTTCAGCGGAACACTCCGCTCGACGCGCGTAGGACTCACTAGTGGCGCAACAATATTGCGCGGGTCAACAAACCCCGAAGCAGCCGAAGGCGACGGAATCGCCGTCTCCTCAAAATAGCGTGAAGGATGGCCGGTCGCAGGAACCTGCTTGATCCGTCGTCCAAAGATTCCCCGGCGCTGCACCAGGTCTGTAATCTCGGTTTGGTACATCGGAACTTCGATTGCACCAGGCCCAATAAAGTCTGCTGCGCCATGAATATCGGTAAACATCGCGTTCATCTTTCTCCCTTTCAAAACAAAAAGGGCGCAGCCGCGGCTACACCCTGTTCTTTACCGTTGTCTTACCATTCCATCCAAGTGGCGCAGACGCTGGAGGTGCTAAGAGAGACCCATCTTGCGCTCTTTGGGATTAGCGTGGAGCTTAGCCCCACGAAAAATCTCTAAAGCACGTCGGGCATCAGCCCGGATCCTCCTCTTCTCCGCGTCGGCGTCAAATGGACAGCCGACGAACTAACCCAGCAAACCAGCCCGCATCAGTTGCGTCTTTACCGCGATTCTCTGCTCCACACTCAGGCTCACAAGCGCGGCATCCACGGCATTGGCTTCCATCGAACCCACCGTGACCCCCTGCTTCGCCAGCAGATTGACCATCCCTACGGGCAGCGTCTTCCGTCCATGTGTAACCGCAACAGGCACATAACCCCTGGCGGCCTTCAACTCCGCAATCTGCGCCTCGGCGTCAGCCAGCTTCTGCTCCAGCTCCGCCTCTCGCTTTCCTTCGATCGTGGCGACAATTCTGCCAATCGAAGCCTCAGCATCCAGCGCCAGATCACTCTGCCGCTGTGCCAGCCTCTCCACAGCCTGCTCCAGCAGGCCGGCCGCCGCAGCCAGACGTTCCACCGTGCTCTGCAACTCGTCCTTCATCTCCATGCTCTCCTCGCCTTCTCACTCGCAAAATCAGCACCCACTCCGACGTCGTCTAGGCCGCGGCCGCTGTAGCGGCCGAAGTGCTCTGCCCACTTTGCACGTTTAGAATCGCAACCACAGCCGAAACCACCTTCGCGACATACGAGCTATCCATAGTCATCCCCGCCTTCGTCAAAAGCGCGGTCACCGACTGCTCTGTCAGCACCAACACCTCGGCAAGCTTCTGTGCCCCCGTTCCACTCTGCACACCCGATGCAGCGTACTTCTGCTCCACCAGCAACACCGCCGTCTGGATCAGCGAAGTTGCATCGGCGACCTCGTTCGCAATCGGCGCCGCAGCTGGAAACAAAAGTCCAACCAGTTTTTCCACCGGAACCGCATACTCCACGGCCCACTGCAATCCCTTGGCAAATCCCTTACCGATCGTCTCCAGCACACTAACAAAACTCATCTGTATCTCCTGACGTACTGTTGTAGTTACAAATACAGTTGTTGTCTTTCGCGACACCGCATCGTACGAATCAGAATTGCTCCGACCCGTCTAACGCGCCACTGCCACCCGCGAGGCCACTGCCGGCCGCTTCACCCGAAAGCTCGTACTCCGGTAAGCTGCCTTCTCGCGCAACAGAATCGCCGCGCCTGTAAAGGTCGCTCGAGTCAGAGTCCAGATCTGCGCCCGCATATCCGCCACATGCGCATCCGCCAGCTCATAACTCATCCCCATCGCGCCCCTTACCCCCATGCCGGAACCGATCTTCGCCTCCATCTCCGGAAAGTCCCGCGCAAACAGATAGCCCCCCACCGTCAGCTTCTGTCCATCGACCTCAGCAGTGGTAATGATGCCGCACTTCTGCCGCGCATCATGGCCATCCCACCCCGCCTTGTAGTCCACCGCCATTCCCAGCAGGCTCGGCAAAGCGGCCTCCGCGGCCTCTCGCGTCAGCACCACCCGATGCCCTCGCGCACCACTTGGAGCCTTGTCGCTCGGCACATCGATCAGCGTCAGAACGCCTTCAAACGGCAGGCGATTCGGATGCCCATGCACCACCGGAAACTCCACCGCCATCGCCCGCATCTCCAGTCCTGCCGGACCGCGCAACATCTCACGTCCCACAGCCGGGCCAAAACTCCGCCGATGAAGCCCATCCGCATGTCCCATTACACCTCCTCTGTGTGTGAAACAACCAACGCCTGCGCCCGCGCCGTCTGGCCTTCACAACCAGCCAAAACGCACGGGTGCCCATCCATCGCGACTCCTGCGATCAGTGAAACAATTCAGTCGAAGCCTTACTCCACTGGCTCCCGCCTCATCTTTTCCATCAGTTTGGCTACGGCACTCTTCCCCCGCCTCTTCTTCACCTCAGGGGTGTCACCCTTGTCCAGCCCACCAAGAGTGGTCAGCATCTTCGCATGCGCTATGCTCCCTTTCTTGGCCTCCTCGACAAAGCGATCCACGATCTCTGGCAGCGCCTCCGCCACCTTCGCCCGTGTAAATGTCCTGCAATGCTTCGGCCTCGGAGCAGCCCCCTTTTCCTTCTTCTCCGCCGGTTGAGCACCGTTGTTCCCGTCCGGATCCTCCCGCACAAACCTGCCACCCACCCGCTTCCGTTCCACGTGTTCTCCTCCCAAAAGCAAACGGGAGAGCAGCCTCTAGGCGCTCTCCCGTCTCAATCTTTATTACTATTCCAGAATAGCAGTCTGAACCTAACTAATACGCCAACTTCCGCAAAGTTTTATTTGCAACCAAATCAGTTACTTACATCAAAATCGCAGCGGTCGCCCTCTTGACATGCGATTTTCCGGCCATTTTCGTATAAATTATTTTCGTCAGGCCACAAAAGCCAACGGGAGAGCGGCGATCAGCCACTCTCCCGTTTCGATTTTGCTACCTTTATCCAGGAAAACCAGCTGGCACAACCAACGCTGCCAACGTAAAGACAGTAAAAGTTACAAGTAAAACAAATGGTTCGTTAAAGAATGGTTCCGGCCTCTCGGCCCGCTTTCGAAGGTTCCAGCAGCTTCCGCTCCAGAAAGATCTCCGTCAGCTCATCCAGCGCATCTGCGTACCGCCGGTGCACCGTTCTCAGAGGCAACCCGAGCAAGCTAGCCGTCTCCTCCTGGGTAAACTCCTGCAGAGCGATCCTCCGGACCAGGTGCTGCTGTTCTTTGTCCAGCTTCAACAGGCAGCTCTCCACGTCGTGCACGAAGATCACCACGTCATCGAAGCCCTGCACGGAGTAGTTCGTCACGTTCCCACGAAACATCTCCCGGCCCAGTAACGAAGGCGCTCTTCCCGCTTCCATTGACAGCCGCACATACCGTCGCAGCAGTCCCTCTGTGTACTTTCGGTAGAACGCGATCTCAGGAGCCGTCCGTCTCTGCTCCGCGGCCTCCGTTGGTTTACTGGTTGTCGGATCTGCGGCCGTCGCCGCCCACACTACCGGTAGGATCACCAAAGCTGCACTCATCGCGCACCTCCGGCAACACCAACCGCTGTACATCCCGTCGCTCGCACCCGGCGCCGTCTCCGGCCTCCGGCATGCTTCGCTCGCGGGGCCGGAAACTCAGCCAGTCGCCCGGCGCATCCCCGGCAGTACACACCTTCAACCATGGCCCTGCGGAGCCAGAGCACCCCGCACCCTTCACATACCTTTAAATCAATGCGCAAGTAGTTCACGTTGTTTCCTTTCAAGGCGTAGTTCTCCTTCGATGGGCCTCGATATTTTTCAACGTTCGAGTGGGCCCACCAAATTGTTAGGAAGTCCATCGTTTGCTCCGCAGCGCTCTACCGGCCCTGTCGGTCAACCGTTGGCATTCATCTGTCGTTGCTCAGTTCGGTGTAGTACCTTGGGAAAAATTCCATCCACTTTGCATCACCCTCACCTGCGGCTCCGATTTGCAGCCGAGCGCTATCGTTCATATTGGGGGAGTAGTCGCTCTTCTGATCCGATACCGAATTGGGAAAGTCTCAAGGTTATAGCTTTAGACAAATTTCATGTCAACCCAAATCTTTCCTCAGGCAACCATGCCCACAAAAGCCCCGTTTATCACCCACTTGCATACCAAATCTATTGCACAAAGTAATAATTTCGCCTTATCTTCGTCTTGTCGAATGATATGGTTCGCCATGGAAAGCCCTCGCTCATGAACTTTCAAGACTTGCACGAACTTCTCCGCGTCGAACTTCAGCGCCGCATCGAACGCGGCATCCTCACCGGCAGCCGACTCGCCCAGCAGGCCGGATTTCAGCAAGCCCACATCTCCAACTTCCTCAATAAAAAACGGGCCCTTTCGCTCGAAGGCCTCGACCGCGTCCTCGCCTCTCAAAACCTTACCATCGACCAGCTTTTGCCCCTTGACATCCACGCTCTCGCCCCACCGCCGGCCGCTCCAACCCACGCCAGCGGCCCCATCGAGATCGTCCCCGTCGTCTCGCCCTCTGCCGCCATGGACGAAGCCCGCATCTCCCCTTCCGCCATCATCGAAACCATTCAGGTCTCCGCCTCTCGCCTGCATGACAATCGCGCCCGCCCCTCCACCAAACACGCCCACTGGCAGCGCTTCCTCGCCATCCGCGCCGACGCACATCAATCCGCGGCCATGGACCCACTCGTCTCCCCCGGCGCCATCGCCGTCCTCGACCGCCACTACAACTCTCTTTCTCCCTACCGCGCCCATCAACCCACGCTCTACGCCGTACGATGCGGCGCCGCCCTCCTTCTCCGCTTCGTCGACTTCGACGAAGGCCGTCTTATCCTCCGCCCCTACTCCCGGGACTTCCCGGTTCAACTCCTGCCTCTCGCCACCCACGAAACCCCGGGAGACTACATCGTAGGCCGCGTCTGCCTCGTCTTCTCCGAACTCTGATCTCAGTGATAGCCTGACCAGGATGAACCTGAGAATTGCAGCCATCCGCTCCGGCTCCGAACCCGTCCGCAAGCTATCCACGGGCTCCTTCCAGCGCTGGCTGGAGACACCTCTCGCTTGCCCAAAGTGCGACACCACTTACAACCTCGCCGTCGATTGGGACCAATCCAACGACCGCTGGTTCCCCGAGTCCTCCCGCCCTCTCATTACCCTTCTCAAGAAGGCGATCATGATGGGCCACAGCACCGATCATCGTGTCACCCACTTCGAAACCGAGGGCGTCATTGTCGAAAGCGTCACGTCATCTCAACCGCGAGCAACGTGACCTTCGCTCTACGTGAAGAAAAGCTCCCACAGCCCATAGAAAGCCAGCAAAGCAAGAAGCAGCGAGATCAAAATACTCAGCGGCCACACCGCTGGTACCGGCGTCACACCTGCGCGCAGCTTCCGCAGCATCGACACGTGCGAGAAAGCGACCAACACCGTCGCGACCAATCCTATAATCACCAGCGCAACACCAAACTGAACCGCGGCCTCATGCCGGCGAATGGTCTCTGCAGTCTCTGCGTGCTCCCGCAACGATCGAAAGAATCCAATCATCCCAACCCGAAGCTAGTCATCCCGAGTGTCGTTCTGATCCAGGCCAGCGTCGTCCGTTCCACCGCCAGACCGCTGCGAAACGTCGCCATCTCCGTGCGCTCCTCCGCTAGAACTGTCTTTGGATCCATCCGCTCCATCTTGGAACTGTCACTCGTCATGTCGCTATCTCCCGTTTATGCTCAGAAGCCTACTCAAGCTTCAACCAGGCGTCCACCGAAGCAGTCGCAAAGCCGATACTCCACATTGCCCGCCGAAAACACGAAACGATATGGACGCCGAACACTACCGACCCCTAAGCTGGGTCAGTGTCGCCGATGCCCGAAGATCAACTATCTGAACTATCCACGAACAGCACCGCTCGGCAAACCCGCGATCGCCCCGCCGTTTTTCTGCTACTCGGAGCTGTCGTCTTCCTCTACCTCAAGCTGTTCACTCTTCCCTACACCCCAGTCCTCCTCACCGGCGACCAGGTCTATTTCTGGACCGACGCCCAGCGCATGCTCGACGGGCAGCGCATCTATCAGGACTTCTTTCAGTTCACGCCTCCCGGCACTGACCTCATCTTTCTCGCCATGTTCAAGCTCTTCGGCCTGAACATCTGGGTCACCAACCTCACCGTGCTCCTCCTCGGTGTCGCTCTTTGCTGGGTCTGCTTTCGTCTGGCGCGCGGCATCATGCATCGCAGCTTCGCCCTCTTCACGACAACGTTCTTCCTTGTAGCCGTCTACGGCAAAATCCTCAACGCAACCCACCACTGGTTCAGCATTCTCGCGATCATGGCCGCCGTCACAATCTGCTTCGAAAGCACGGCAACCTTGCGCGTCTTCGCAGCCGGGGCATTACTCGGCTTCGCCTCCTTCTTCTCTCAGACCCACGGCGTCGTGGCCCTCCTCGCCTTCTCCACCTTCCTTCTCCTTCAGCACTCACGCAACAAGACACCCTGGCCCGATCTCCTTCGCCGCCAGGCCACTCTGTTCTTCACATTTCTCCTCTCACTCCTCTCCCTCAGCACCTGGTTCCTCGCCACCGCAGGATTCCAGCGCCTTCGGTACTTCCAGGTCACCTATGTCCGCCAATTCATGGTCGAAAAAGTTCCCGGCGAATTCCTCGAACGACCCAACTCCCTCGTCTTGCACTCTCCCGCCGCGTTGTTGCCTTACCTCATTGTTGCCATCGCCGTGGCCATCTATCCCGCGACGCTCTGGCAATGCTGGCGCAACCGCCGCAATCCGGGCTTCCCCTGGGATCAGATCGTCCTCCTCTCCCTCGTCGGTTCTTTCCTGATGCTCGAATGCGCCATCCACCCCAACTGGACACGCTTCTACGCAATCTCCCTGCCCGTAATCGTCCTCACTGTCTGGATGTTCATTCGCGCAGCGAAGCCAATCCCCTCCGCGGCTCTCCTGATGTCGCTAATCATCGTCATCTTCGCGCTCCGCCAGATCAAATCCGTCTACATCAATCAGCCCATCAGAATCCAACTCCCCGCCGGCGAGGTCGCCACCACACCCGCACTCGACGAGATGCTCTCCTGGCTCACCCAGCACACCCAGCCCGGAGATCTCTTCTTCCGCGCAAGTTGGCCCGGCTTCTATGTGCCGCTTCACCTGCGCAATCCACTCTTCGTCGACGAGCTCGTCCCCCGCGAGGAGACCCGTCCGCAGTATGTCGAATTGGCGATCCAGCAGCTCGACGCAAATCGCGTCCAATACATCCTCTGGGCCGCCAACTTTGACCTGCACCCCTCCCCGCACGACCACCTCAACCCTCTGCGCGAATACCTCCGCGCCAAATACACCCCCGTACAAGTCTTCTCCGACGGCGACACCATCTGGCAAAGAAACGACTCATTCTTCACCCCGCGATCCACCAACCCCTCGCCGCAACAAGCCCGATAATTCGCTCGCTCACCGACTCGAAAACAACCGAACCATGTATGCTGCCACTGAGCTGAAGGCCATCAAATCTGGCCACGCTCACAGGAGAACCTCCTTGCCGATTCGCCGCGTCCTGTACCCCACACTGCTCGCACTCTCCTTACAGCTAGCCGCACAACAACCCGCACCCCAAACCCCGCCACGTCCCGGCGGCCCCAACTCCGGCCCCGCGCCCGCCGCTCCACCTCTCACCGGAGACTCCCTGCAACATCCCGGCGTCCCTACCGGCAAACTCTCCGAGCGTCTCAGCCTTCGCAGTCAGATCTACGACGGCATGGTCAGCGACTACTGGATCTACGTCCCTGCCCAGTACGACCCGAATAAACCCGCAGCCGTCATGGTCTTTCAGGATGGCGAGGGCTACACCAATCGCAAAGGCGACCACCCCGCCCTCAACGTCCTCGACAATCTCATCGCCCAGGGCAAGATCCCGGTCATCATCGGCGTCTTCACCAATCCCGGCGACATCTCCGCCTCCCCCGGAACCCCCACCTACAACTTCGTCGAAGCCTACGGCAAAAAGTGGTCCCGCACCCTCAAGGACTCCATGCGCTCCACCGAATACGACACCGTCTCCGACCGTTACGCCCGCTTCCTCCACGACGAACTCCTCCCCGTCGTCGCCAAACAATACAACCTCCGCACCGACGCCTACTCCCACGCCATCACCGGCCTGAGCTCCGGCGGCATCTGCTCCTTCAACGTCGCCTGGCAGCGCCCCGCCGACTTCAGCCGCGTCATCTCCTGGATCGGCTCCTTCACCTCCATCCAATGGCACGAAGACCCCGCAGTCCCCGACGGCGGCCAGGACTACCCCGACAAGATCCTCCGCGAAGACCATCGCAACCTCCGCGTCTGGCTCCAGGACGGCAGCAACGATCAGGAGAATCCCAAGTACGGCTCTTGGCCCATGGCCAACATCCGCATGGCCAACGCCCTCAAGCTCAAGGACTACGACTTCCGCTTCACCTTCGGCAAAGGCCCCCACTCTGCAGGCGAGGGCGGAGCCGAGTTCGCCGAAGAGATGACCTGGCTATGGCGAGGCTACGATCCAGCCAAAACCTCCGAAACCTTCACCCAGGATCCCGCCGAAGCCGCCAGACCGCCCTTCCGCGTAGCCATCGTCAACCGCGAGCCCTGACAGAACCTGCAGCACAGCCAAACGAACTCAAGCCGTCTCCGCTTCCAATCGAATCGGGGACGGCGCACCCTGTAGCGTCACCGAGCGCTGCGGAACGCAACACGCCTTATCCAGCCTCGCGAGATCCAACTGCATCTCACGGTCCGCTTCAAATGACCTCAAAGCCGCATCCAGAACAGCCGCCGCCCCCCCATCCTCCGGCCGCTCGATGCTGTAATGCATCCACTTGCCTTCACGCCGCGCCGACACCACGCCCGCATTTCGCAAATAAGCCAGGTGCCTCGATATCTTCGGCTGGCTCTGCTTCAAAATCTCAACAAAGTAGCAGACGCAAACCTCGCGCCCATTCATCAGGTTCAGCAACCGCAGCCTCGTTGGATCGGCAAGAGCCGCAAACAGGCGAGCAAGATCGACAGATTGTCCGCTTCGAGCCATTGCAAAATAATATACGCCTTGACAGATATGTTCAAACTTCAATACATTCGTCTTGGCGTATACGAAACTGGAGGCGCCCGACCATGGAAATGCAGGAAAACATCCGCAACAAGTACGGCTCAATCGCTCGCTCCGTCACAGAAACCGCGGCCGCCGCATGCTGCGATCCCGCCATGCGCTGCTGCGACCCCATCACCAAAAACCTCTACGCTGACTCGGAAAAGGGCGAACTCCCCGAAAAAGCCGTCCTCGCTTCCCTGGGATGCGGCAACCCAACTGCCCTCATCGAACTCAAACCCGGCGAGACCGTACTCGACCTCGGCTCCGGCGGCGGAATTGACGTTCTCCTCTCCGCAAAGCGCGTCGGCCCAACCGGCAAAGCCTACGGCTTGGACATGACCGACGACATGCTCGCCCTCGCCCGCGAAAACCAGCGAAAGGCGGGAGCCACCAACGTCGAGTTCCTCAAAGGCGAAATTGAAAACATTCCTTTGCCCGATAGCTCCGTCGACGTCGTGATCTCAAACTGCGTCATCAATCTCTCCGCGGACAAGTCAAAGGTCCTCCGGGAAGCGTTCCGCGTACTCCGCCCAAGCGGCCGCTTCGCAGTCTCCGACGTCGTCGTCCGCGGCCACGTCCCCAACTCCGTTCGCCAAAGCATGCTGCTCTGGGTAGGCTGCATCGCCGGAGCACTCGAAGAATCGGACTACCGCGCCAAGCTGGCAGACGCCGGCTTCTTGAACATCGATCTCGAACCAACCCGTACCTACGACATCGAAGACGCGCGACAGTTCCTCACTGAGGCTGGCATCGCGGTCGACGAGATCGCCCCTCAGGTCGAAGACAAATTCATCAGCGCCTTCATCCGCGCCACCAAGCCCACCACTCCATGTTGTGAGCCGGGGTGCTGCGATCCAGCCGCCGTTACTGCGTGAGCCTGCCAACCATGTCCACCCCTCGCTACAACGTTCTTTTTCTCTGCACCGGAAACTCGGCGCGCTCCATCATGGCGGAAGCGATCCTGAACCACAAAGGCGGAGGCAGGTTCACCGCCTACAGCGCGGGCAGCCATCCCTCCGGGGCAGTGCGGCCGGAGGCGCTCAACCAGCTTCAGCTCGCCGGCCTCTCCATCGACGGACTGCGAAGCAAATCATGGGATGAGTTCGCAGCCGCCGGTGCTCCGCCCATCAACTTCATCTTCACCGTCTGCGACAACGCCGCCAACGAAGTCTGCCCCATCTGGCCCGGACACCCCATGACCGCTCATTGGGACATCCCCGATCCCGCAGCAGTCAAAGGCTCGCCAGAGGCGATCGACTGTGCGTTCTGCGATGCATTCTCCATTCTCGATCGCAGAATTAGTCTGTTTCTCTCTCTTCCACTTTCAACCCTCGAATCATTCGCAATCCAGAAAGAAATCGATACTATCGGCACTCGCTGAACGTTCCTCTCGTCGTCAACAATCGCTGCAAATCACAAGCCCAATCTCGGACAATAGAGAACCAGGTCATGCCCCTACCGTCTTCTTCGCCCGCGTAGTCGTGATCACCACCACGCTGATCAAAACAAACAAAGTCCCCAGAATCGTTCGCAGCCCTAGTGCCTCTCCACCCAGAAAATATCCAACGATCACCGCCACCACCGGATTCACATAAGCATAAGTCCCCACCTTCGTCGGCGACTCATGATGAATCAGCCACACATAAGCAGTGAACCCGACAATGGATCCCGCCACAATCAGGTACAGCAGCGAAAACCAGGCACCGCGCGAGACCGCTCCGGGATGAAACCTCCGAAACTCCCCCAGCGCACCCGAGGCTAGCGCCAGCATCAGTCCCCCGGCAAGCATCTGCGCTCCCGAACTCATCACCTTCGACGGAGGAAGTGACAGTTTGCGCGTAAGGATCGATCCCACCGCCCAGCTCATCGCTCCAATGATGATCGCCGTCGCGCCTACCCTGTCGATCGGTGCACCGCCAAGTTTCAACGACGGGATCATCAGCACAGCCACCCCGCAAAGCCCAATCAGCAGCGCCACAGCCAGACGAACAGTCAACCTCTGCGTTCGAAGAAACACAATCTCCGAAAGCGCCATGAACGCCGGAATCGTCGCCAAAATCACGGCAGCAATCCCCGAAGGTACACGCTGCTCCGCCCAGAACAGCAGCCCATAGTCGACGACAAAGATCACAAAGCCAAGCAGCAGTACCGACATCCACTGTTGCCTGTTCGGCGAAGGCTCTCCTCGCGCAATCATCCAGCCGAAAAGAACAACTCCCGCAACCGAAAACCGCAGCGCCGCGAAGAGAAGCGGCGGGACTTCATGCACGCCCACCCGAATCGCAAGAAACGTCGATCCCCATACAAAATAGATAATCGCGAAAGCGAGCAGAGTCTTCCACGTCCGGCGATACTCGGCAACTTCCAAACCACGCTCCTCATCAACCAGGTAGCCCTCAGGACGCATCCGGTAAGCCAGAGACCAACAAGTTGCTCACCGAGAGCCAGGCGCGAGGACAAATCGCCGCAGAAAAACCCATGCTAGAAGAGAACACAGGACCAGCGTTAGCAACATCAGTCCGAGAGCGCGCAGGAAAAAGTAATTGATGAGAACGCGTTCCCTTGTGTCAAGGTCCTGAATGGCCCTCTTGCTGACCTCGTCGAATTCCTTCATCATCGCTATTTCCTGGCCACGAAGCACCTCCATTGCAGCTCGTCGTTCCTCACGAATCTCTGCGGTTGTGGCTAGTCGTTCGCCATGCACGGCGTCCATGGTGGCAATTCTCTCCTGCTGCAAGGCATACAGGATTCTCAAGATCTCTTCCTGGAAAAAGGCCTGTGCGGACAACCGCTCGCTATCAACATCCGCCTTAAACGCCTTGCGTGTTTGATCCACAAGTCCGGGCATCTGTTCTATGTTGCCTGATATCTTCGCTGCGCTATCTGAAAGCAACGCCAGGTTGGACATACCGGCGCTAATTTGCGGGTCATGCGTGAAATCCGTCAGCAAGAGTTCGGCTTGCCAGCGCGCCTGTCTGGGGAGGTAAACGTTATAGGAGTCCAGGCGAGCCGTAAAGTCGCCCAAACCTTCCGCCAGCGTCTTGATTGAGGTTGTCATTCCCAAATCAGATTGTTCAACCTTCCGGATTACATCTGGATCGGCCGACTGACGGCCTGTCAGACTGGCCTGTATGGGATGGGCCTCCGCCCAGGCGCTGACTCTCTGACGCAAGTCGGCCACATTGGCTGTAGGCGCACCCACCCGCACAAGCTGCTCCATCTCGGCGTCCATGTTTCTCAGCGTCTCGGCGACAACGGGATAGGACTCGCCGAATTTCTGTTTCACGGCTGGCCGTTCCATATACGCTGTCATTTGGAAAATGAACGCCCATGTGTCGAGAACCGCTGCGACAGGATCCGTGTTCAACATGGATGTCTGCATAACCGGAATCGCCTCGGCCTTCCATACCAGTGCCTGTCTCTGAGTGGCGGGCGAGGGCGATTCCGAAATAATTCGATCAGCCGCGACCTCTATCTCCGCCGAATAAAGGGCCAGCATCGATTGATTCCGCGAACTCAGTTCCGGCGCGGTCGACTGCACATTCTTAGTCGACTTTATCGAAGAGGCTTTTCTGGTGTCTCCAGACAGACACCCCTGGGCCAGCAGTGCCAGGCCACAAGCCGCGCAGCTAAGCAATTGAGCAACTCGTATTGATGTCTTCGCATGTTGCCCCTGTCGTAACATGGCACACCCCATGTCTGACAACTTCCGCTGTCACTGAAATAGCCACAATCGCTGAAGCCCCGGGCATTGAAACTACTGGCAGGAACAGGAAGATCACCAAAGCAACAAATCCGAACGGATTGATCCTATCCCATTCGCGTTCAAGGTAAGCCCGTGGTACAATCCCCCCGGGTATCACGGCCTTCAGGACGCACGCGAGAAACTGCATTTATCTTTGTTCCACTCTCTCCGGCAATGAGCGGGAACCGTCTCTCCAATCCCACACTGGAGTAGTCGCGTGAAAAAACTCCTTACATTTTTCATGGGTCGGATAATCGCCGGCCTTCTTGTCCTCGCACCGGTCTACCTCGCCTGTCTGCTTCTCCTCAAAGCAATGAAGTCAATCATAGGCCTGATGGCGCCTGTGGCAAAGGTGCTTCCGAAATCGGTCCCCGCTGAAAATCTCATTGCGCTCATCCTCGTGTTGATCGTTTGCTTTTTTGTTGGGCTTGCGGTTCGCACACGAATGGGACGGGTGATCAAGAATCGCCTGGACAGGTCGTTATTTCAGAAGATTCCCGGTTACTCGCTCTTGCGAAGTTTTACGCAACGACTGGCGGGAGAGACGCAGGACAAAGCCTGGGATACGGCGCTGATCGAGATTGAGGATGCGCTTGTTCCCGGATTCATCATTGAAGAGCTTGACGATGGACGTTTCACCGTCTTTGTCCCTTCGGTGCCTACGCCGATGGCTGGAGCGGTCTACGTCCTTACTCCGGATCGCGTGCATCGTCTGGATATTCCATTCACACAGGCCATCACGACAATCACCAAATGGGGTTCGGGTTGCCAAAATCTGGTGGCTGCAATGAAGCAGAGAGAAAGAGTCTGACTCAGGGCCCAGAAGAAAACGCCAAATCCGAAAATCGGCCCATGCAGTGATCGCGAAAGCCAGCAGAGTCTTCCACGTCCGGCGATACTCGGCAGCTTCCAAGCCACGCTCTTGTCATCCCATGTAATCCACGCCGTAGATTTCCTTCCAATCTTCTACGCACTTGTCGTAAAGCGAGTCGTAGCCTTCGAGGTTGAAGCGCTTCTGCTGAATGTGAGGGACTTCAAGAATGATCGGTGAGCCTCTTGAAGGGCACTGTCGGCCTGAGGGCGTTGTGCTTCGGGGTTGAACCCAAACCCCTCGTCATTGATTTCAAGCCGTTCTATCAAAGCCGCGCCCGTGCTATGCGTATGGCGCATCGGAGATGTCCTTCGACTCTCACCCAAAGATGCTATATCGTGCGGCCGCAATATCTCGTAACGTGGCGCCTTAGGCAGGTGTTCTAATCCAACAGCCACAAAGGGCGAATAGAGGATTTCATGTTAGATCAGCGTGTCGACGCCGCATCATCTTCA
The DNA here is from genome assembly GCA_000381605.1 of Acidobacteriaceae bacterium KBS 89. Taxonomy (GTDB): domain Bacteria; phylum Acidobacteriota; class Terriglobia; order Terriglobales; family Acidobacteriaceae; genus Edaphobacter. Next base: position 55,568 of record KB906758.1, on the reverse strand, counting down.
GTCCCAGATCCGGTTCGCCAGGTGCGGCCTTCAAATGCTCCCACGTCAGGTTCGTCCCTGTCTGCGGTGGGCGCTCAGAGTACGATCGGCAAGACATTGCTCATCAAGGGTGAGATCACCGGCTCGGGATCGGTCCGGATAGAAGGGAAGGTCGAGGGCTCTATTGAACTGCCGGACGATCGCGTGACGGTGGGACGCAATGGCCGAGTTTCGGCAAACATCGCGGCCCAGGATATCGTCGTGCTCGGCGAGGTGCTTGGTAACTGTAACGCAAGTGATCATCTCGATATTCGCTGCGAGGGCTCCTTATATGGAGATGTTGTGGTGTCGCGCATCTCCGTTGAGGAAGGAGCTTACCTGACAGGGAGCATCGACATACGAAGAGAACCGGCGCCTGCGCCTAAGGCAGAGGAGCATGAACTGGTTGAATCATTACAGGTGAACTGAGCGCGATTTCAGACGGTCGTGCCGGCGTACCCGGCAGAGGCGAACTCAAATTCGAAGCGTGGGAAGTGAAATGACGGTTCGCCCGGACCCGCCTTGCTAAACTTATAGATAATGCTCTCTAAGCTCTACGCGAAGTGGATGTACGCCTGGGAAACCGCGCTCACCACACGCGACACCAATCGCATCGTCCGCCCCCTCGAGTGGGGCTTCGACTGGCTCAAAGACTTCAGTCCCATAGCCCTCGAAGCCGACTCGCACCTCAGCGACTTCGATCGGATGATTGCCATCAACGCCGACATCGTCGCTCGCGCCGACGAGTTCTACGGCTACACCACCCCCACCGACTTCCGCCTCGAGGCTCGCCACCCCCAGCTCTTCCCCACCAACGTCCGCCCCGAGACTCTCCAGGAGGACGCCGAGATCAAGCGCCAGGCCGAAACCGGCGAACTCGAAGAGGCTCAATTCCTCCGCTTCACCTCACCCATCCGCACCCTCTACCCCGAAAACGACGCCGTCAACGCCCGCTGGTACCCCGCCCATCCCGAAACCCAAAATGGCAAACCCAAACAGGCGATGATCGTCATGCCCCAGTGGAACGCCGACGCCTTCTCCCACAACGCCCTCTGCACCCTGTTCAACCGCTTCGGCATCTCCTGCCTCCGCCTCTCCAAGCCCTACCACGACATCCGCCGTCCCGCCGAGCTCGAGCGCTCTGACTACGCCGTCAGCGCCAACGTAGGCCGAACCACTGAAGCCTGTCGTCAGGCCGTCGTCGACATCCGCAGTTGCATCGACTGGCTGCAATCACAAGGCTATGAGCAGTTCGGCGTCCTCGGAACCAGCCTCGGCAGTTGCTACGCCTTCATCGCTGCCGCCTTCGACCCGCGCCTCCAGGTCTGTGCCTTCAACCACGCCTCCACCTGGTTCGGCGACGTCACCTGGGCCGGCCAGAGCACCCGCCACATCCGCGCCGCCTTCGAGCAAGCCGGCCTCACGCAAGATCAGGTCCGCCAGATCTTCTCCATCGTCAGCCCCATGTCCTACATGGACCGCTTCGCCTCCTACCCGAAGCGTTCTCTCGTAGTCCACGCCACCTACGACCTGACCTTCCCCCTCGAGTACTCCCTCGACGTCCTCAAAAACTTCGATCGCCTCAAGATCGACTACGTCTCCAAGGTCCTCCCCTGCGGCCACTACACCACCGGCGAAACGCCCTACAAATACATCGACGGCTGGTACCTCGGCTCCTTCATCTACAGCTCCTTCAAATGCCTCGCCCAGCAATCCACACCCACCCAAAAATAAAGTTCAAAAAAGTGGCATGTTTTTAACCTCAGCGCAACGTGGTGTCATCTCACCACGAAAACCACGCAATCCACCACGAATTCACCACAAAAACACCACACCAAAACCATCACTTTTCCAAAAACACCCTTAAAAAACGGGCCAAAACCACCCATCGACGCGTCTGACCCCTCAAAGAAAAAAAATCCCAAAAACACTGACATAAAATAGCGCCATGCCTATAGACCTCAACGCCCCGCTGGCCACCTCCGACCCCGAGATCGCCGCCCAGATTGAAAACGAAGTAAAACGCCAGCACGAAGGCCTCGAGATGATCGCCTCCGAAAACTTCGTCAGCCGCGCGGTTTTAGAGGCTGCAGGCACCGTATTTACCAACAAATACGCAGAAGGCTACCCCGGCAAGCGCTACTACGGCGGCTGCGAGTACGCCGACATCGTCGAAGACCTCGCCCGCACCCGCGCCAAACAGCTCTTCAACGCCGACCACGTCAACGTCCAACCCCACTCCGGCTCACAAGCCAACGCCGCCGCCTACATGACGCTACTCTCGCCAGGAGACTGCATTCTAGGCCTGGATCTCGCTCACGGCGGCCATCTCACCCACGGCCACAAGCTCAACTTCTCCGGCAAACTCTACAGAATCGTCGGCTACCAGGTCCGCAAAGACACCGAAACCATTGACTACGACGAGCTCGAAGCCACCGCCCTTCGCGAGAAGCCCAAGGTCATCGTCGGTGGCGGTAGCGCGTATCCACGCCAGTTCGACTTCCCGCGCATGCGCGCCATCGCCGACAAAGTTGGCGCTTATCTCTTGGTGGATATGGCGCATTTCGCCGGCCTCGTCGCGGGTGGCGTGCATCCATCACCCGTGCCTCACGCACACGTCGTCACAACAACGACTCACAAAACGCTCCGTGGTCCGCGCAGCGGACTCATCCTCTGTGGGCAGGAGTTCGCTGCCGGTATCGATCGCAGCGTCTTTCCTGGTCAGCAAGGCGGTCCCCTGATGCATATCGTTGCCGCGAAGGCGGTGGCGTTCAAAGAAGCACTACAACCGGAGTTTGCGAACTATGCGAAGCAGGTAGTGACAAACGCAAAGGTGCTCGCAGAAGCAATCGCGGCAGAAGGTTATCGCATCGTCTCCGGCGGAACGGACACGCATGTGATCTTGATCGATGTCTTTCAAAAAGGAATGTTTGGTTCGGAAGCAGAACATGCATTGGGAGAGGCGGGAATAACAGTCAACAAGAATGCGATTCCATACGATACAAACCCGCCAATGAAGCCGAGCGGCATTCGCATTGGAACACCAGCTTTGACGACCCGCGGGATGAAGGAACCCGAGATGCGCGTCATTGCAGGATGGATCGCACAGGCACTTGAGCACCGTACGGACGCTGCGAAGCTGCAGCAGATTCGCGGTCTCGTGTTAGATATGGCCGGGAAGTTCCCGCTTTACGGCTGGTTGCACAAGGAATAAGCTTTCGGCGAAGCCACATTTCTGTTTCGTGACGAGGGAAAGTTAGATGGCGATGGCGATAATGACGTGGCTGATTGCCATCCCCCTCCTTGGCGTGGTGACGGGGATGCGGACGATGACTGCCATGACAGCGCTCTGCTGGTTTGCCTATCGTGGCGACCTCCCGTTGGACGGGACATGGGCCTTCTGGGCTGGAAAACTCGTGACCGCAATCATCTTTTCGGTGCTGGCCCTAGGAGAGTATGTCGTTGACAAGCTGTCGAAGACACCCAACCGGACCGCACCGCCGCTGTTGCTTGCCAGGGTGCTCATGGGGGGCCTCGTAGGCGCGATTGTGGCGGCAGGCCTGAATGGTTCGGAGTTCGAAGGCGCCATTCTCGGAGTCGGTGGGGCTTTGATCGGCACGTTTGGCGGTTTTCTGGTTCGACGGGAGATCGTGCTACGCCTTGGATCCAAAGACTGGCCGGTGGCAGTGATCGAAGACGCGAGCGCCATTCTGTGTGCCGTTCTGGCGATGGGCGTGGTAACTGGATAAATCGTCCCTTTGCAAAGGAAGGCCCATGGGGAGTTTCTTGCGGTGTGTCGTACCGGTTGCGGTCTTTCTTATGACTTCGAAACCAGGTTCTTCTTCAACTGGAGATTTGGGCTTCAGAGGTGAACCGACGGCGATCGAACAATTCGGTACGATCCGGGAGAACTTGCGGCAGACCCACGCCGCGAAGGACGCAGCGGCCTACTTACGCAATGCAATCACCTTCCGTGATTTTCTCAACGGATCGCCGACTTCAATTCTTCAATTGATGCTCGCCCAACTCTTCGCCGGCGAAAATGACGAGGTATTGCAGAGCTTTGAACAGTATGTGCGGATGGGGCAATCAAACGAGGAGACACTGAGCTCGAAGCAGTTCGACCCGCTGCGAGCGCAGCCACGGTATTCGGCACTTCATGTGGCGATGGTAGCGAACGATATATAAGCAAATCGGAAGCAACCAAGGCATTTAGTTTTGCGGACGCTGGCCTGCTCCCCGAAGATATCGACTACGATGCGACGACCAGGCTCTTCTACGTCACCAGCGTTTTGAAAAAAGAGATCCTCGCAGTAAACATGACCGGCCACGCGCATGTCTTCGCGACAGGGCGGGACAGCTGGCCGATGATGGCGGTGAAGGTGGATGCGGAGCGCCATCTATTGTGGGCCACCGAGGTCGCATTGTCCGGCTTTCCTGGTCTACAAGTGAAGATTGGGGCAAGTCGGCCATCCTTCTTTACGATCTGAAGTCCCGCAAGCTTTTGTGGCGCGTCGACGGTCCCGCCCAAGCGGCGCTCGGGGACATGGCTCTTACGACACAAGGTGATGCGATCATCTCTGACGGCGATCACGGCGGTGTGTATCTTGTTCGCCGCGAATCCCAGAAGATCGAGCGGCTCGATGCAGGGGACTTTATTTCACCGCAGACGCCTGCGATCCTACCGGGCGGTGAGCGGGTGCTCATCCCTGACTATCTGCGGGGCATCGGTATCCTGAATTTGAAAACGAAACATGTGGAGTGGATAACGATGAATGACAGATATGCGCTGAGCGGGATTGACGGACTGTATCTTGCTGGCCGAACCCTCTTGGCGACACAGAACGGGACATTGCCTGAACGCGTCATTCGATTCGAGCTTAATCGATCGTTGTCTCGCATCGAATCCGAATCAAGCGTCGAGCGTTGCACTCCCACTCTGGGCGATCCGACACACGGGGTGGTGGTAGATGGTCACTTCTATTACATCGCGAATTCTGGTTGGGACACTCTAGATGAGCATGGCGCGCAGAAGCAGGAGCCAAAATGTCCGAGGCAATCGTTATGCGTTCAGACCTAAGACAAAAAGAGAGTTCAAAGAAAGACATGCGGGTCGACTGAGGATCGCGGGCTGAAGAATTGGAGAGTATGGTCGATCCATCCCTCAAGTTTGCCCGTCTAAGTATGAAGGCAACGAAGACTGCGTGAAACCGGGCCTGAGAGGGAGGCATCCCCATGGCGCTGAAACTCTGGAGATCGAATGTCAGTGTACGAAAGTGATTTGTCTCGGCTTGTAGATGAATTAAATCGCTCGACGCTCGGAGCGAAGAACGATGAGAGAACTTCTCTCGATGCCATGCTTGGGCTGGCGGTCGAACAGAACGCTTCTGACATCGTCCTCGTGACAGGCTCCGCAATCACGTTGCGCGTCAACGGATCTCTGGTGCCAGCTTCTGGCAAAGCGTTGTCTCCGGAGGATATTCGCAACCTCTTGCTCCCACTTTTAACGACGGAACAAGCTAAGGAACTTGAAGGTGAGAGGGCCTTGGATTTTTGCTTCGTTCGCGGATCTATAGGGAGATTCCGAGCCAACCTTCACTATCAGCGAGGCACGCTGGCGGCGAGCATTCGATTGCTGCCCGCTCAAATCCCCACAATTGAGTCTCTTCATCTGCCTTCCGTACTGGCGCGACTAACGGAACGCCGACAGGGGCTAATACTGCTCACCGGGCCGACCGGCTGTGGAAAGACCTCGACGATGGCTGCACTCATCGACCGGATTAACGCACGAAGACGGGACCATATCATCACTATCGAAGATCCAATCGAATATCAACACACGAACCGTAGCTCCATCGTCGAACAAATCGAAGTCGGACATGACACACCTGGTTTCGCACAGGCCGTCCGAGCCGTCTTGCGTCAGAATCCCGATGTGATCCTGGTAGGAGAGATGCGTGACGGTGAAACCATTTCAGCTGCGCTTACAGCGGCCGAGACCGGGCACCTCGTGCTGTCCTCTTTGCATACGAATGACGCTGCTCAGACGATGTCGCGCATCCTGGATAGCTTTCCGATAAGCAATCAATCTCAAATTCGACAGCAGCTATCGTTGGCTCTGCTGGCAGTCATCGCGCAGCAGCTCGTTCCTGCAATCGGCAACGTGGGCCGCTATCCGGCTGTGGAGGTCATGATGGCGACAATCGCGATCCGCAATCTAATTCGTACCGGTCAGGACCACCAGCTTCGTTCCCACATCTCGACAGGACGTGGAGAAGGCATGATGACGATGGATCAATCGCTGGCCGAGCTGGTTCGAACAGGACGTATCTCGCGGGAGACTGCTTCAGCTCACTGCTACCACCCAGACGAGTTGCGTTTCCACCTGGGTGATTCCATTCAATCGGTTTGAATTACCTAGCTCGACGAGTGAACCGGGTGGGGTGCTTCGAGCTTTCCGGCTTTGACGTCCCACGCGAGCCCCATCATCCGTAGTGCAGCGATACCGTACCAGTTCGGATCGAACTCGTACCAGGCCAAACCATGTCGAGAGGATTGCGGATGCGCATGATGATTGTTGTGCCATCCTTCTCCAAAGGTCAGCAAGGCGACCCAGAAGCTATTGCGTGAGGTGTCTCCGGTCTGAAATCGGCGTGAGCCCCACATGTGCGTGGCGGAGTTGACGAGCCATGTCGAGTGAAGTCCAAGGACAGTGCGGAAAAAGATCCCCCACAGGAGAAAGGACCATCCTCCGAAGAACAAAAGCCCTGCGCCCAGAACTGTCATGGGTATCCAATGCCACTTGCTGATCCAGACGTGGAACCTGTCTTTGCGAAGGTCGGGAACAAAGGGAAGAAGAACCGCAGAGTCGTTGTGAATACTCTGACCTGTGACGATCCAACCCATATGCGACCACAAGCCGCCGTCCTGAGGAGAATGTGGGTCGCCTTCTTTGTCGGTGTTCTGATGATGCATGCGATGGATCGCGACCCAGAAGATCGGACCTCCTTCCAAAGTGAGTGTTGCAAAGATGGTGAGAAGATACTCCACCCATTTCGGTGTCTTGTAGCCGCGATGGGTCAAGAGCCGATGGTATCCCATGCCGATTCCGACACCGCCGGCGATCCACCACAATAGCATCGCAACAAAAAATGCCTTCCATGTGAAAACGAATAGTGCAGCGATAGCTCCGATATGAAAGGCAATCATAAAGAAGGTCGTTACCCAAACGACCGGTTGCGTAAACGTTCGGTCGCGCCATAGTGCACGCATACGTATTTCTCCTGTGTCGTTATTGGACGCGGGAGATGTGTGTCTGTCGAGTAATACTTCTGTAAGTGTTGCGACGAAGGAGCGCGCACGCCAAATTCCCCGAGTGCTCCCCTGCCACTTATTTCCGTGAGGTCTAGCATTTTTACGAGTTCAGGAAACCGCGAAGTTTCGAGAATCTGTTCAGACAAACTAAAGGGCACGCAAATCGAGGTCTACGAGTTCCAGTTTAAGGCATCGTCCGGGCCGTCGTCTAATCGACCACGCCGGGCTCGAAACAAAAATTAGCGGACGCGATTTCGTCAGAGAGACACAAGCGCCAGACAGGAGAACCGATGCGTCCTCACGTAAGCAACTCGACTCCAGGCCTGATTTCGTTAGTTGTACGCGTCTATCCGATGGGCGGGTTAGACGTCCACTACGGCCTTCTCTCCGGAGAGATCCCGTTGCAGTGGCCGGCGGTTTTTGGGAGCCGTGAGCAATTGGCAACGCAGTTCAGGGAGCTTGGTCTGGTCCACGAGGCGGCGTTGATAACTCTTTCGGACGAGGAGATGGATTTTACTTTCCGCGTTGTTTCAACCCCCAAGCTCATGGAAATGTTCGCTTTCAATAAGCCAGGGATAGTTCATTAAGGGCCGTCCGATCAAAGGCATCGGCTTTTGAGGTCCCTAGTGTGTTAAATGTGGCGTAAAGTCACTTGGTTAGAGTAGGATGTGCCGTACTGAAGGCTCGGCCAGACACGAAGGCAAGTCGAGAAGGTCGCTTCCAGGGCTTGAGCTGATGCTGAAGCGTGCGGGAGGTAGACCATGTCGAAGGGCATTCTACGAATTGTGCTGACGATTCTGATGTATGCGGGAGTCGGCGTCTTCCTCTTTCCATACTTTACTGGCAGAATTACGGCCGGAGTCCCCTTCATGATCTTCGGCGCAGCGTGCACAGTTGTCTGCGGGTTGCTGCGCTGTTATCTGACCGAAGGCGATTGTGCACGAATTCCTCATCATGGGCGGGATTGGTAGCGGGGCACGCGCGACCGAGCAGACGAGAAGTTGCCTGGTTGCCCATATTTGTGAATTCGATTGGACTAGGAGCGGGTGCATTTTGCCATCGCCGTGATTACCTGGCAGTTGTAGGCGATTGGGCTGTTAGGATCGCTGGGGCCTCACCGCGGATCGAGGGTGTCTTTCAAACAGAGGGCGTCGGCACGGCAGACCTCAGCCAGCCTTCCATAACATTGTGATCGACGACTCCGGCCTGCTGTTTGATCAGTTTGCCGGAGGTGAAGACAGCGAAGTTCGGGATGCCGCGCACAGCAAAACGGGCGGCGAGTTGCTGATGCTTGTCGGTGTCGACTTTGAGGACAATAGCTTGGCCGGCCATGTCTTTTGCAGTACGCGCCACCTCTGGGGCGGCAGCGTGACAGGGACCACACCAGTCTGCCCAGAAATCGACGAGAACGGGAACGCGCGAGCTTTGGATGATCTCATCGAAGAGCACCGTGTCGACCTGCAGAGGTTCGTCGAGTGGGGGGAGCGGATTTTTGCATGCACCGCAACGGCCGGTATCCGCGAGGTGGTTCGCAGCAAGGCGGTTTTTCTGGCCACAGGTTTTGCAGGTTCTTATCGTAGGCATTGGACGCTCCTAAGCATTGGATCGTATTGAGAGTGATTGGTTGCATCGCTGCTCGGCAGCAATCCCGTATCGATCGAACCGGCTCAGCGAGCCCATACAATCGAGTCGGCGGATGCCCCGCGACCCCAACTCGCAACACTGTTACGCGCGGCGGCGGTAGCGGATAGCGAACTCGTAGGTTGGATTAGGCGGGAAGAGGCGGGCGACGAGACGTAACCGGTCAGCGAGGGCCTGGGGGGCCAGAAGTGGGTACTCGCGTTCGCGCAGTTCGGAGTAATCGAAGTCGACCGAAAGCGAGAGTTGGTAGATGGCGACGGCGTCGGAGAAGGCGGATTCGAGGAAGTTGTTCCGCGCCTTCTCGTCGATGGTTGGTTTGCCGTCAATCTTTTCCGATTTTGCTGCGAGGGAGAGATTGCGGCTCTCCCAAGCGTCCTGACTGGTCTCGCCGCGGACGTCGGCAAGGGCCTGGCCCCAGACGAGTTGATCGAAGGCCTCGGGGACGCCAATGACGTCAACAAAGGCGTGGCCGACGTTGATAAAGAATTCAAAGGCCAGCGCGAAACGGTCCCCCAGTAAGCGCGTCGAGATAAAGACGCCCTCGGTACCGTCGTGGGTGACATTGCGGTGGCAGATGGCCTGGTCGCCGAGTTCGGACGTGTAGGAGGGGGCGACCAAGGTGGCCTCGCCGCCGCGACGGTCGCTCAGTGCAAGCGGGACGAAGTAGTAAGTCTTCCGGGCCAGCGCGCCGGCGATCGCTATCGGAACCGCCTGAACCATACGTTCGAGTTCGCTGTCGCCGAGGTTGTTTTCGCCGAACGAAGAGAAGCGGACACCGTTCGCTGCATGACGAACTGTCGCCTCGTGAATGACCTGCACTGCCTGGACCAAGTCGCTTTGAACACCTTCTGCCATAAAGCAGTATTCTACTTGTATGGCGGACGTATCGCAGCATGGAAACTCTACCTCTCCCCAGACGGTTGGCTCGGGCTATTTGTTTGGTGTTCCCCTCGGCGACCTGGGCTGGCTCTCGAGCCTGCTAATGAGCTTTGCGCTGGGGTTTGCGGCGTTCTTTGCAGCGACCTTTTGCGCCATCATCGGCACGCTGTTCTACAACACGGCGACGCATCACGCGATTGACTTTTCATTGACCTACAAGAGGGTTGGGCTGCCCGTTGGACTGCTGGTGCTGGTGGTGACGCTGGGGTATCTGGGGACGCTGTGGGTGCGGCGTCAGCTTCACAAGGCGTGATCGTGGGTAAGGAGTCGGCGAAACAATGTCGGCTGCGCTCGCGTCTCTAGAGTGTTCTGCTATTCTTCGTTCCTAACCTAAATTTAGGGCATTATTCCTGGAGGACCACCGAGTATGTCATTCGTTCGCGCCTTTGTGCGTTGGGGCTGCTGTACGGCCGCAGTCGCAAGCCTTGCCGTTCCAGCATTTTCCGCCGACAAGAAACCCAAAGAAACTGCTGTGACCCCAGAGGCGCCTTCGTACTATGGTCCTCAGCCCGCGACCGAAAACATCGACCTGACGATGTACGCGCGGATCCGTGACGAGGGCTTTCACCACTCGCACGTGATGGAGTTTGGCAGCGCGCTGTCGGACGGGATCGGGCCGCGGTTGACGGGTTCGCCGAACATGGCAAAGGCCAATGCGTGGACGTGCGAAACGCTGACGAAGATCGGTTTGGAGAACGCGCACCTGGAAGACTGGGGCGAGTTCGGCATGGGATGGCAGCAGATCAACACCTGGGCACGTTTGGTTTCGCCTGACCCGGAGCCGCTGTGGATGCAGGCCGCCCCATGGTCACCGTCCACAAACGGACCGGTGACCGGCGAAGCAGTTTACGTGGATCTGCAGAGCGAGAAAGACCTCGACAAGTTCAAGGGCAAGCTGAGCGGCAAGATTGTGCTGCTCGGTGCAATGCGAACGACGCCGGACCTAACTGAGCCGCTGTTCCATCGCTACACCACCGCGGAGTTGGCGGAGATGGAGACTTATCCGACGGGCGAAGGACGACGCGGTGCACCAAATCTTCAGCAGTTGTTGGCTGACCGCGCCCGCCTTACTGCGCTCCGCACAGCCGCCGTGAAGATGATGACGGAAGAACATGTTGCCGTCATCATTACTCCCAGCCGGGATGGAGGCAATGGCGGAGGAACGGGCATCATCTTCGACGACAACGGCGCAAACATAGCGCGGAACGCGCAGGTTAAAGCGAACGCCGTCACGATTCCGAACGCTGTAATGATGATCGAGCACTATAACCGCCTCGGCCGCCTGCTGCAAAATCACGTGCCGGTGACGCTCGAAGTGAACATCGAGACGAAGTTTACGGGCGATCACGAACACGGCTTCGATACCGTTGCAGAGATTCCGGGGACCGATCCGAAGTTGAAGGACCAGGTGGTAATGGTCGGCGGCCACCTCGATAGCTGGATCTCCGGCACAGGCGCGACCGACAATGGTGCAGGCTCGATCATGGCGATGGAGGCGGTGCGTATCCTGAAGGCTCTCAACATTAAGCCCAAACGGACGATTCGGATCGCTCTCTGGTCGGGTGAGGAGCAGGGGCTGTTCGGTTCACAGGGATATGTGAAGAAACACTTCGGTACGTTTGCCGAACCCGAGCATCCAGATCCTGCCGCTGTCCCAGGATTTCAACGGCAGCGCGGAAAACTGACGACGACCAAAGAGTGGGAGACGCTCGACGCCTACTACAACCTCGACAATGGCACCGGCAAGGTGCGCGGCGTATATACGCAAGAGAACTTCGCAGTCGCCCCCATCTTCCGGCAGTGGATCGCTCCGCTGGCTGACCTCGGAGTGAGCACAATCTCCTACCGAAACACGGGCGGTACCGATCACCTGTCATTCGACGCGGTTGGTCTGCCGGGATTCCAGTACATTCAGGACCCGATGGACTATGACACTCGGACGCACCACTCCGATATGGACACCTACGACCGGCTGCACGCGCTTGATTTGGAACAGGGTGCCGTGCTCGAGGCGATCTTCCTCTACAACACCAGCGAGCGTGAGGCAATGATGCCGCGCAAGCCATTCCCACATCCTGAACTGGAAAAGCAGCAGTCAGCGCCGATTCAGGATATCTACCCGAACGCGGTCCCTCCTGCAAAGTAGGCTTTTTGTTTTGTCGAAGAAGAGACGCAATGCAACCCCCTCCTTATTGGAGGGGGTCTTGCTCTAGCGTCAAGCATAATCATGATAGGTGCACTTGGACTGTCAGCCAAAGGCATAACAGTGATCAAAGGGATAAGAACAGATAAAAAATGATCAAGTCCTCGTCTTATCGCTCTTATCCGTCTTTATCTCTTTGATCACTGTTACGCCGTTCGCTCTAAATGGCTTTACGGCGGAAGCAGTCAGGGCTGTGATCGTTGACAATGCCCGTCGCCTGCATCCACGCATAGACGATGACCGGACCGACGAACTTGAAGCCGCGCTTCTTGAGTGCCGCGGAGATCTCTTCGGACAACGCAGTCTTCGCCGGAACGGGTCCGCGGTTCTGGATCGGTTTGTCACCCGCCATCTTCCATATCCACGTAGAGAAGTCTTCGCCAGCGTCTGCCATTGCGAGATAGATCCGTGCACCGTTGATGGTCGCTTCGATCTTGGCGCGTGAACGAATGATCGCTTCGTTCTGGAGAAGTCGCGCGATATCGGCTTCACCCATTCGCGCCACCTTCTTTGGATCAAAATTGCGAAAGGCTTTGCGGAACGCCTCGCGTTTGCGCAGGATCGTAAGCCAGGAGAGGCCAGCCTGGAACCCGTCGAGCATAAGCGCCTCCCAAAGCGCACGACTGTCACGCTGGGGCACACCCCACTCCTCGTCGTGATAGGTGCGCATCAGCTGGCCGTTCTCCGCCCACGAGCAACGATGGATCTTGATCTCCTCTTTCGCCATGCCATCTCCAGATGAAAAGAATAGCCGATCCATCAGACGAATACGCTGCAGCGAGACTATGCAACGTTAGAGCCAGGCGCTGAGCAGACGGCCTGCTGACCCGAGGATCTTCAAATTGTCTGTGCGGTTCGCGAAGTAGCGCGCGTTGATTTCAGAAGAACCGATGTCTTCAAGATTACGGAACGCGGTTAGCTCAGCTGCTATCTTCGGAGGCGTAAAGAAGAGTTGAAAGGGTTCTCCTGCGAGTTTTACTCTCGCGGCGAGGGAGTCGTGGGCAAGTTTTTCCAAGAACGGAAGTGCCGAGCGCGGTTGGCCATAGTCGAGGACGACACCAGATCCTTCCGGTTGCGATGCAATGGACGCGATCGTCGAGCGAAAGGCTTCGAGAGTGAGGTATGGAACGACGCCAAGCCAGGCGAAAAAGGTTGGAACGGTCGGGTCGAATCCGGCGGCGTGGAGTTGCTCGCGGAGTGACTGACGTTCGAAGTCGACCGGAGCGTAGGTGAGGTTTGCAGGAGCAGGCAGAGCGCTGGCCATAAGCAGCTCGCGTTTCCATTCCTGCGTGGCAGGGTGATCTACCTCGAATACGCGGAGCTGCGGGTGGGGATTGCGGTGAGCGAATGTGTCGAGGCCCGCACCGAGCAGTACATACTGTGTGACATCGTGGGAAACGGCGCGGGCAAGCGTATCTTCGGCGTAGCGGCTGCGTGCGACCAAGAAGGCACGAAGGCTTACAGAGAAAGGCCGGTCAGGGCGAGTCGGCGTCCGGCGGAGCTCTTCGGCGTAGCTGTCGCCAAGGATTGCGACGGCGACGGGGTCGTCGAGGACAAGTGGTTTAGCATCGTAAAGCTGGTGCGCCGCTCGGCGAAGGGCCACGCGAAGTGCAGTTTTGGAGGGGCGCGCTTCTTCCATGACGATACGAGAGGCCGGTCAGGCCGTCTTCGAGCTCGATTCAGCGGTCTGATGATTCATCCAGGTGAGAGTCTGGGCGAGGTACTGCTTCATCTCTTTGCGGGGAACGATCGCGTCGAGGAAGCCGTGCTCGAGAAGAAACTCGGAGCGTTGGAAACCCTCAGGAAGTTTCTGCCGAATAGTCTGTTCGATGACGCGGGGGCCGGCAAACCCGATGAGTGCATTCGGTTCAGCGATGTTCAGGTCGCCCAGCATGGCGAAGCTTGCGGTCACGCCGCCCGTGGTGGGATCAGTCATCACGGAGATGTAGGGAATCTTCGCATCGTCCATGCGCGCGAGGCCGGCGGAGATTTTGGCGAGTTGCATCAGCGAGGCGATGCCCTCCATCATCCGGGCGCCCCCGGAGGCCGCCACAATGATTAGCGGATTGCGGGTAGCGAGCGAGCGGTCGACGGCGCGGGCGATCGTTTCGCCCACGACCGAGCCCATACTGCCGCCGATGAAGTTGTACTCCATCACGCTCAGGACGACGTTGTGCGGGCCAAGCTGCCCGACGGCGTTGATGATCGCATCATTGAGGCCGGTCTTGCGCTGCGCCTCGGCGAGCCGCTTTTTGTAGGGCTTAAGGTCCGTAAACTGGAGCGGGTCCGTGGAGCGCAACCCAAGGTCCACCAGTTCGTAGCCCGGTTCAAGCAGGTTTTCGATCCGGGTGCGGGCGTCAATCCGGAAATGATGACCGCAGTGGGGACAGACATGCTGGTTGGCTTCGAGCTCGGCCTTAAAAAGGATCTTGCCGCAGTCAGGGCATCGGATCCAAAGGCCTTCGGTGCGGACGGTCTTCTCCGAGTCGTTGACGATCTCGTGGTCTTCGCGTTTAAACCAGCTCATACCTTCTTGCCTTCCCTCAGGTGCCTTGACCATTGTAGCGGTGAAGCAGAGAATGAGTTTACCGGGACGACTTCGGGTAAGTTGCCTGTTTGTAGGCAGATGATCTGGTCCGAGAGGAACAGGGACAAATCGCCACCGGATTTAGCAGCGAAAACCGATTTCTGGTAAGCTTGCGACACTCTTGAATTTCCGGGCATCTCCGCCCATATTTTTTTTGGGTTTGAACGCTTCGCTTCACGCGAAATCTGGAGCCCCGGCGGCCCTTATTCCTGTTAGAAGAGCAGCTTAGCAGTTCCGTCGAGCCCCACGGCCCGTCAGCGGCCCTGACGGTGGAAAAGCCAACAATCAGCCATAGTTGGCATCCAAGGTGACATGATGTCTGCGATTGCGAACAGCCTTCAGAAGCCTGAACGCTTCGATCTATACGTAAGAAAATTTCGTGCGCTCTGTATGATGCATGGCGTCGAAGTGGGGTCAGGTGGGGACCTCCATGGATTCATGCAGAAGTTGATGGACGACCGACACCTCTCTATGAAATTTTGGGGGTTCGTCGGCGACCTGAGTGACCGCGAGGGCGGCGAGTTCTCAGACGATCAGATCCTTGCCATCGTCGTCGAAGGCGTTACCGGGGAGTCTTCGGCGGAAGACGCAGAATTAAAGCAGGACGTCGACAATCTGCGCGCGATGCTCTCCGGCGTGGATATTCAGGGTCCTGGATACGGCCAGGTTGAACTGGCGCCATTTCCGCCAAAAGAGTCCGTCGCGCAGGAAGACCCCCGAGAGTCGACACCTCACCTCGTCGACCTTCCCCCAAAGCGGTCGGAAGCGCGAGCGGCCTATATCTCCGCTGCCGTCGAGAGGGAGGTGCAACAAGCAACGCATTCCCCGACACCGCTGCCTCCACAACTGGATGAGAACGTACTGCGCTACGAGATCAGCAACCTTGTAAAGCAATATCTCGAAGATCTCGACAATAGGGTCAGTAAAGTGGAGTCCCGTCGGCGGCGGGGGGTGCCGATGGGTACCGTTGCGAACGCAACAACTCCCCGATCACTCGAGGAACAGCCGGATAAGCCGCCAAAAGATGAAATGGAAGACCCGCCGATCTTCCCGATTGGCAGACCGAGGCTCGTTTTGGAGCCTCCAGATGACGACGATATCCCGATGAATATTCCCTTGGAAAACTATTCTCCCCCAAGGGGACTCGGAATGCTTATCCTCGGCGTGGTGCTTGCCTTGGCAATATTTGAAGGTGCCGACGCAGTCTATGAAAACCGAATCTTCTTGGGAAACAGGATCGTCGCGTTGATGGACGGTCACTTCAGCCCGGAGACAAAGCAAGCTGCCTCGGGATACCGATTTGCGCCCCCGCCGCCCGCGCCTCCATCAGTTGAGCAAGGGGGGCTGCCTGCCTTTCAGGGCACGTCTATGTCTACGCCTCCATCGACGAGTGTAGAAGCTGTGCCGCAGCAGACACCTTCAATCGCACCGCTGATCGCCCAAGAGATACCTGGTCCCAACAGCAACAGCAGCAGCAACGTGGCGACAAGTCGCGTTATCCCGCAGGTCGACCAGGTCCCGCCAGACGGCATATCCAGCGCCGAAGAGGCCAATGCGATCAAGGTAGCGCCGTCGACGATGGAAGCGAATCTTGTTATGTCGAGAGTCCCTGTCTATCCGGAAAACGCGAAGCTGGACCGGGTCGAAGGGAATGTGGTGATGGAGGCGATCATCTCCAAGGACGGGATGGTCAAGCACGTTCACATAATCCAGGGAGACTCACGCCTGCGCAATGCGGCAGCCGAGTCTGTCTATAAGAGGCGATATAGACCCTATATACGCGACGGCCAACCGGTAGAGGTCGCGACTACTATCGCCGTCGACTTCAGATTGCGTCGGTGAGGCATCGGTCTCAGGATACGGCCGCAACCATCCAGAAGCTGACAAAACTGACAATCTCCCAATAATCGTTTACCGAGGTAGCAGGAAGATGCTAGGGTGAGGCATTCCTTTCTACTTCCAACGGAGTCGATGACGACGAATGAGACGCTTGCTTACGGGAACCCTGTGCAGTCTATTGTGTGGCGTAATGGTGGCGCAGGACAGCACTCTGGAGGGCGTAAAGGCGGGCGACATCGACCACAACGTCGATGCTTGCCAGGACTTTGACGCCTATGCAAATGGAGCATGGCGCACAGAGCACTCGATGCCCGCAATTCAGACGCGCTGGTCCCGCAAGTCCGTAACGCAGGACGAGACGCTAGCCAAGCTCCACACGCTGCTCGAGGAAGCCTCCTCGAAGAAAGCGCCAATAGGGTCGACGGATCAGTTGATCGGGGACTTCTACGGAGCCTGCATGGACGAGACGCACATCAACTCCCTCGGCCTGAAACCTCTTGAGCCCGCACTTGCAAGGATCGATGCAGTCAAGGACGCCAAAGGCGTGGCGAAGGAGATCGTGGAGCTGCAACGTTACGGCATCAACACGCCGATCGCATTGAACTCCGAGCAGGACCCGCACTCTCCCACCGACGTGATCGCGGACCTCGAGGTGAGCGGCATGGGATTGCCCGACCGCGACTACTATCTGCGCGATGAGCCGCGATTCAAGGACATCCGCGAGAAGTACGTCCTGCATGTGCAACGAATGTTCTCCTTGGCTGGTTACGACGACACGCATGCAAAAGAGGCTGCAGCCGCAGTGTTGCGGTTCGAAACCAAGCTCGCCGCCGCGAAGTTGACCAGGGTCGAGCGGCGCGATCCCAAGCTCACGGACAATCCAACAAGTTTTGCCGACCTGCAGGCAATGACGCCACACTTCGATTGGGCGAGTGCCTATCGTGTACTCGAAATTCCGCAGGGCAAGTTGAATGTTGAAGAGCCAAAGCTCATCCGCGTCTTCGATGCGGAGATCGAGGCGACACCCATCGCCGATTGGAAGAGTTATTTGAAGTGGCACCTGCTGCGCGCAGAGGCAAGCGCACTGCCGGTAGCGTTCGGCGATGAGTCGTTCGCGTTCAATGGTACCGTGATGACCGGTGCGAAGGAGCAGCGCACGCGTTGGCAGCGCTGCGTGCGAGAGACCGACGCGCGGCTCGGCGATGCTTTGGGGAAGAAGTACGTCGAAGCGTACTTTCCGCCGGAGGCCAAAGCCCGCGCCCGCCAGATGGCAGTCAACATCGTGGATCAGTTGAAACTCAGCATCCAGAACAACGACTGGATGACGCCCGAGACCAAGGCAAAGGCGCTCGAGAAGGTCGGTGCACTAAACATTAAAGTCGGCTATCCCGACAAGTGGAAGAGCTATGCCTCCGTACAGATCACACGCGGCGAGTACCTAAAAGATCTCATGGCGATGCGTGGCTATGCCGTTCGCGACGACCTGGGACAAATCGGCAAGCCACTCGACCGCGGTCGCTGGGGCATGACGCCGCCGACGCTGAATGCCTACTACAACCCACAGATGAACGAGATCGTCGTGCCGGCCGGCTATCTCCAGCCGCCCGGATTTAACCTGCACGGGATAGACGCAATAAACTACGGCGCCATCGGTGTCACGATTGGACACGAGATCAGCCACGGCGTAGACGATGAGGGCGCGCAGTTCGACGCAAAGGGAGCGTTGACGAACTGGTGGACGCCAGAGAACTACACCAAGTTCAAAGAAAAAACCGCATGCACCGCAAAGCAGTATGACGCGTACTTCATCGAGCCCGGAGTCCACCTGAACGGAAAGCTCGTACTCGGCGAGGCGCTGGGAGATCTTGGCGGCGTCAACCTCGCCTACCGGGCTTACAAAAAATCGCGCGAAGGCAAAGGCCCCGAGCCAACAATAGATGGCCTGACACCGGATCAGCAGTTCTTCCTGGCAGAGGGCCAATGGAGAGGCGACATCGTACGTCCTGAGGCCGCGCGCATGTCGGCCCAGACAGATCCCCATCCGCCAGGAAAATTCCGCGTGCTCGGACCACTCTCCAACATGCCAGAGTTCCAGAAGGCATTCGCCTGTAAGGACGGATCCGCGATGGTGCGAATCGAAACAGAGCGCTGCGTGCTCTGGTAGCCGCCACCAAAAACGCTTCGTCGGAGCGATCCCTGTCAGTTCTCGCTAATGTTCTGACCGGCTTTTGGGGTGTATTGCGTCCAGTGATAGCTGAATTGTGCCGAATTGACCAGTGTTCGCGTCCCAAACGCCGAGGTAGAGATAGTTCTCCCCGTCTCTGAGGTTGATCGGTTGCTCAAAGCTGTAAACGGGCTGACCGCTCACGCTGAGGTTCTGCTGGCTGAAACTGGCCGTAACTTCCTGCGTAAGCTTTGCGGTTGAATTGCCATTGGCATCAAACGCCATGGAGGCGAATCCCATTGTGACCTGTTGTTTCCCATCCACATTCCGCATAACAAATTTATCCAGCGGCACGGTGTATCGGATCGTGTAAGGGATGGCCCCTTTCTTCGCTTGGGTTGAAGAAGGGTTGGACGCAGGCACGACGTGGGCCTTGAAGACGATGGAAGGACCCCGAATCTCCTTCATCTCGATCGTCTCCCCATTGGCGAGAAGCTTCGTCCTCGATCCAGCAGGCTCTAGGTCTTCGGCTTTGTTACGGGGATCGTTTCCGTCGGCAAAATAACCATGACGATAGCTGAGAAAGTAAGACTTCTCATTAACTGTGACCTTGACCTTGTGCCACGAGTTGTCATAGCGGAAATCGTGGGGCGAGTAGGACAAAGTATAGAAATCGTTCGACGCATCAATCAGGTGTTGGGTAATCTCCGCAACAAAATTTCGGTTATAGATTGCTCGGCCGCCGGTGGCTTCGGCTACATTGGTCATCGTCAAGTGTTCAGACCACAAAGCGCCCCACATATGCCCGGGGTCGAAGAGACCGCGAGCGTCGATCGGATAGATGGCGATTCGGCCCGCCTCGAGCTCATCATAGTTGGGGCGTAGATCACTGTAGCCGCTCAGCGTAGTGGGGTCTGGCCTGAAGGGGTCTCCGCCGACGTCTCCGCAAAACCAGAAAACATTCTTACGACCTGGGAGTTTACCTAAGTCGAGAGCGAGTTCGTGTATTAATCCGACTTCGCTGAGGATTCGGATTCCCTCGTGCGAAGGAAATCGTGGAAGAGCCCGGTTAACTGCAGCGAGAAGAAGGGCGTGGTCCGACGTAACATTTTGCAGAAGCATCAAGTACGGCCCCCAGCGCATGTAAATCGCCAAAGGCTCACCGGCTTGCAGACGATTGAGGAATTGAGTGAGTTCGTAGCGAAGAGACATCTGGTAGGGCAAATTTTTGATTGAAACCAAGTCAATGAGCAAAACGTTGAACACGGGCGGAGGGTGCTGCAGGAAGTCGTTGCTGTACATCCCCGGTTTCGTAACCGCAGACGGAACAGATTCGACTGGCGCGCCGGAGTGCTCCTCAAAGGAGGCAAGGTCCTGGGGCTTCCCGTTGTCCGAGATTCGAAAGGCAGATGCATCCAAGCCCCGGATCGGATTTCCTTGGCGGTCGGTCACCGTCACGTCGGTGAGAACGACGCGTTTGTCGGCGTGAAGGGTATATACGGGTTGCTGCGTGGAGGGAGGGTCGGCCGCCGACTGCGCATTAGCGGAGACTACAAAGGCAGAGAACAAACCAAAAACGACAACGACAGTTGAGAACATTGGGGAAGACATCGGTTCACCTGTCCTGTTTCGGTAAAACTCTACTGGCGATAGGACGGAAGGTCAAACGCGAAAGTTGCAACTGCTCTGGCGCGACTCCAAATGTAACTGAAGGGCCGACGACGCGCCGCCGGCCATGTAAATCGGCCAGCCCTCTCGGAATACTTTGTCTCAGGACAACGTAATATTCAGTGTCGTAACACTCGCAGCCGGAAAAGTGTGGAGCAGCCGACCCGCGGTCGCCTGTCCCACAGTCGCGGGACGCGGATGAACCGCATTGGGGTGGTCGAAATCATTGTGAGCATGAACATCCGGTTCGTTGAGAACCGTGCCCGTAGCATTCGCAATGCTGGCTCCCTGAACCACGACCTCGGTAGTCAGCGCCTTATCCAGATGCGGATTCACCACAGTCAGCGTGATCTGCTTGCCGTTGCCCGACGTAGCCACAGAGGCAGAGCCGCTAAGCCCGGCAAGAGTCTTGCTGGCGTCGAGCGATCCGCGATAGCTGTTGCCCCCCGCAGGAATAGGCGCGTTAGCGAGAGGATTGCTGATACTCGGCGCGGTGAACTCGGTACGAATAGCCTGTGCTCCCATGTGCGGCAGGTACATCTGGAAGACGTGGAAGGTCGGCGTGACAGTGAACTTGTCACCCTGCGCCAGCATCAGCGAGTGAATGCAGTTGATGGACTGCGCAACCGCGGCAACGGCAACTTTGTCCGCATGACGCTGGAAGATGTCGAAGGTGATGCCCGTCAGCAACGCATCACGCATCGTGGACTGCTGGGATAGGTTGTATTCAGGCGCAAGTTCGGTTCCTTTGCCGTACCACGCACCCCACTCGTCGACGACAAGCTTTACTTTAGGCTGCCCTGCAGTTGTGCCCATGGCACGCCAGTGGTCGGTGACGACGCGCTCCATGATGCTGCCACGTGTGAGCAGATCGTAGTAATCGTCGCTGTTGAAGTTAAGGGCATCGCCGGCAGCGAACTTCGACGGGCTCCCGGAAGTGTAGTAGTGCACGGAAAGCCCCCACAGATGGCGGCGCTCCGGGTTAGCGTAGAGCGCCTTAAAAAGACGCTCAGTCCAGTCGACATCATCGCCGTTCGGACCAACAGCGACAAAGCGCAGCGGAGTCTTGCTATAGCTCGGCGTCCAGGCGGTGTATCTGCGGAACTCAGCCGCGTACTCCTCGGGGTTCAGGTTACCGCCGCATCCCCAACTCTCGTTGCCAACGCCCCACATCTCAACGTCGAACGGCGCAGGATCTCCGTTAGCGGCCCGTAGTGCGGCAAGCGCGTTTGGTTGCGCCTTGGCCGCGGAGTTGGAAGGCACGTCACCAGCAGGAGCGTTGCAGTACTCAATCTCCTGGTAGAAGTCGCGCGCGGGAAGCGCCCGCAGATCGGCGGCAAGGTACGGTTTGCAACCGATAGCGCGGCACGTATGCATAAACTCATGCAGGCCATAGGTGTTCGGGTCCTGCTGGTCCCAGAAACCGGTCCGCGCGGGACGCTTGGACGCTGGGCCAATGCCGTCGCGCCAGTCGTAACTGTCGGCAAAGCACCCGCCAGGCCAGCGAAGTACCGGCGCCTTAACGGCGCGCATCGTGTCGATGAACGCCTTGCGAACGCCGTTGACGTTGGGAATCTTGGAGCCTTCGCCAACCCACACGCCGTCGTAGATCACTCCTCCAAGCTGTTCGATGAAGTGCGAGTAAATCTCAGGCGAAATCGTAGCAATAGGTTCGGCAGTCACAATATCGATGCGCGCGTCGGCCTGTGTAGCCTGGGCCGCTAAATTGGAGCCGCGAAGAGCCACGGCGGTGGCGGCAAGTGTAGAAGCCTTAAGAAAGGAGCGTCGCGTGGTTGGATGCAATGACATGAGAAAACGTTCTCCGGTGACGATTGAAACAATATAGAGTCGCGCCCGAGCGCGCAAGCGGGTGCAATCCAGGATCTTCCGAATCGACATTCAAATCCGTTATTCGTGGCAGCGCCAAAAGAAAGGGCGGGGCCATGTATCGTGTGACAGGTGCGCTCCGGAGGCCCGATTGCCGTATATCTACATCGATAAGATCTTCCATGAACTGCGGTCGGAGCTGCTCTCCGCAATGCACTCGGCCCTGGAGAGCCAGGGGCGCAAAGGACAGGTGGACGTCGACCGTCTCTACCGCGCTTTTACGCGCGCAGCTGCAGGCAAGTGCGCGACTCCGCAACGTGTCTCGGAGAAGTGTGTCGCCGAGTCTTCCTCGGTGACTCGGGCCTACAAGGCGAGGGAAAGAGCAGGAGACGAATAACGCTGCTCCCGAGGTTTCTTGAGTCGAGCGGGCCCGATCAGACAGTCTCCTAAGCCTCCAGAAAAAATTAGTGGCCCGAGTGGTAGGGATGTCCAGCCAGGATGGTCAGCGCACGATAGACCTGTTCGGCCAGAACGACACGCGCGAGTTGATGGGGCAGGGTGATGCGGCCGAAGGAAACAAGAAGATTCGCGCCCTGACGTGCCCCAGCGGACCAACCATCGGCTGGCCCGATAGCCAGCACGAGACGCTGAATTCCCTCGTCGCGGACCCGTCCAATGTGGGTGGAAAGCTCTTCGGAGGTGCACTGCTGGCCACGGCTATCCAGCAGAATGGAATATGCCGGGGTGCGACCCGGTTGGCGGGTTAACCAATCGAGCAGCGCGGACTCGGACTCAAACAGTTGAGATTCGCAAGGACTATAGCGGGCGGCGCGCTCAACATAGTCGGAGAGCAGGCGGTCCGTGGCTTCGGACCGGGAGCGCGTCAGTCGAGCGGCGATGGCGGCGAGGGTGATCTTCATCAATGTCTGGCACTTCAGGTTTCGTAGATTCCCTGTTCGAATTATCCAATATTTCATAGAACCGCTTAACGCTTCGTCACAAAAAGGCTGAGATTCTCCGAAATCTGCCCTTCCGCAATTTGGCCCTTCACGTGCATTCTGGAAAACCAAGACAAGACAATTTAGAGGGGAATCGCGAAATGAGACATATTTCTGTGTGGCGTCGAGTTGTTTTGGGAGCCATCCTAGCCGCATCGTTCAGCTATGCCAACGCTGCCGACGTCAATGCGCATATTAAAGGTACCGTGACTGATGCCGCAGGCGCTGTTGTTGCCAAGGCGAGCGTCATTGCCACTAACGAAGCCACCGGCGTCAAATACACCACAGAAACTTCAGGGACAGGTGAGTATCTCTTCCCGCAGCTCCCGATCGGCACCTACACGGTCAAGGTCTCCGCACCTGGATTCAAAGAGTTTTCTGCGACCGGTATCACGCTGAACATCGCCCAGGAGTTTGTTGAGTCCGTTGTCCTCACGGTCGGTGCAACTACCGATTCGGTTGAAATTCATGCCGACGCTGTCCAGGTCAACACCACCGACATGCAGCTCAGCAACGTGGTGAACTCTACCCAGATGGTAGAGCTTCCCCTGATCAATCGAGCCTTTGCCGGTCTCGCACTGACCCTCCCGGGCGTACAAGGCACGAGTGACCGCTTCGGAACTGTCTCGGTCAGCGGTGGTCAGTCGCAGCAGACGAGTTACTTGATCAACGGAGCTGACGACAACGACTTCGCGCTGAACACCCTTGTCGTCTCCCCAAACCTTGATGCGATTGACCAGTTCAACCTCATCGATGGCCCACTCAATGCAGAGTATGACCGTAACTCCGGCGGCATCATCAGTGCAACCATCAAGCAGGGCTCGAATCACTTCCACGGTAACGTGTTCGAGTTCTACCGTGACACCTTCCTGAACACGAACAACTTCTTCCAAAAGACATTCAACGCTGCCGGCCAGGTGACGAATCGCCCAGCAACCTTCCACCAGAATATCTTCGGTGGAACTATCGGCGGCCCCATCCTGAAAGACAAGCTTTTCTTCTTCGTCGCTTACCAGGGAACCCGTCAGGCCGTTCCCCAAACCCCCACCACGAACGCGACCGTCTACACGCCTGCTCAGCTCGGCGGCGACTTCTCTTCCTTTAATGGAACGGCGGCGACTCGTCCGGCAAGTGGAACAATCGTAACGAACCCCGACGGAACTACCAAGACTGTTGCGGGCCAAGCCTATGGAAAATTCTCGGGCAATTCCATTCCCAGCACGATTAGTGTCCCGGGTTGCACAACTCCGCTGGAAACCTGGGCTCAATGCGCCTTTGACAGGAAGGGTGTATTCCCGACCACGGCGTTCAATTCCATCTCCAGCACGCTGATCAAGCAGTACGTTCCGCCAGCCAACAGCGGCACAAACTTTGTCTACAACTCGACGTCTGTTACAAGTGGCAATCAGTACATCGGACGCTTCGACTATGCCCTCAACACCAGGAATCAGTTTACGGTTGTTGGCCTGTATAACCAATCAACTGTTAGCAACGGTCTGCCCTTCAGCGGTTCCACCCTTCCCGGCTTCGGGGATGGCAGTTTGACTCACTCTCAGGTGTGGACTGGGGACTGGGTCCATCAGTTTAGTTCTTCGGCAGTGAACGATCTCGCCGGCCACTACACCCGTCTCGACTTCAACTCCGGTGCACCACAGAAGTCCGTCGCCCCCAGCAGCGTCGGCTTTGCCATCACCCCGCAGGTTACGACCGGTGCACAGACGATCCCGAGGATTGCTCTTGGCGCTCCATACTTTACACTGGGCGGCACGAACAATGGGCCGCAGCCACGCGTCGATGGGAACATGCAGTTCGACGACATCTTCAGTAAGACCTTCGGACACCACAATCTGAAGATCGGGTACGATTTCCGCAAATTCAGTGTCGTCAATTCGTTCCTCGCATCCAACAGCGGTGCGTACACATTCGCTACAAACAACCCC
Organism: Acidobacteriaceae bacterium KBS 89; assembly: GCA_000381605.1. Classification (GTDB taxonomy): domain Bacteria; phylum Acidobacteriota; class Terriglobia; order Terriglobales; family Acidobacteriaceae; genus Edaphobacter. Next base: position 30,430 of record KB906758.1, on the reverse strand, counting down.
TTCAGCTCTGGCGACCAATCTCTCGACTTCGCCTTCGGCAACCCCTCGACTTATTCTCAGGGCACCGGCAATATCATCCAGGCGACGGCGTTCCTGAACTATATGTTCGCGCAGGATTCGTGGAAGGTCTTTCCCACCTTCACCCTTAACTACGGGCTCGGTTACTCAATCGACACGCCGCTGCAGAACCACCAGTACGGCGGCATAGCTGTGGGCTGCGCGATAACGTCGCAGCAGTCGAAAGTATTCGCCGGCGCACCCAAGGGTTTGAACTATCCTGGGGATCCTGGTTGCACCTCCAGCGGTGCGGCGTACACGCGTTATAACGAGTTCGGACCGCGCATCGGCTTTGCGTGGGCACCTGACCTTGGCGTCATCTCTGGCGGCCAGAACAAGCTCTCTATCCGTGGCGGATTCGGCATGTACTATAACCGCACCGAAGAAGAGACCGCTCTCCAAACACTTGGCACGCCTCCGTTCGGCTTCACTGCCCTCGGCGCCGGGGACTTTACCGGCAGGCCACAGTTTGCTAACCCCTACGCGGATATCAATAACGGCAAGAGGCAGTCCGCAGGCGGAGTTGCAGGTGCACCTCTTCCAAAGGCTTCTGAGGCGAACCGGTTCCCCTACGTACCTCCTACGGCTGGCCAGGCAGTTGATTTTTCGCAATATGGTCAAATCGTCAACATTAGTGGCTGGGGCCCAGGGTTCCGCGCTCCCTATGCAGAGAACTTCCAGCTCTCTGTAGAGCGCGAGATGCCGTCCCAAATCGTAGCGCGCGTGAGTTATGTAGGTGCACTGGCTCGTCATAACCAGCAGGGCTACGAAGGCATTCCAATAACTCCGGCCGGCCATGCGGCGTGTCTGGCGAGCCCGGCCTGCTACAACGATCCTGATAATCAGGCTCTCACCTACGCCGGTACCCACACGACCACTCTTGACCCGAACTTTGCCGAAATGGGATTAGTTGGATCGGATGCTACGTCGAGCTACCACTCGCTTCAGGTGAGCGTGCAGAAGGGATCAACCCATGGCCTTTCTTTCCAGATGAGCTACACCTATGCGCACGCGCAGGACTCTGCCTCGAACTTCGAGAACTCCGGCTTCGGCGGCACAAACGGACGCGGTTACAACCAGTACGACACCTCGCGCAACTGGGGCGACTCGCTGAATGACGCCCGTCAACGTTTTGTCTTCTCTCCGGTCTACGTCGTTCCCAGCCTCAAGAGCGGTAACTGGTACTCTCCACTCAACCTCCTCGTATCGGGTTGGCAGGTCAGCGGTATCATGACCCTCGCAACTGGACTGCCGTTTGACATCTCCTACGGAGGCTTCGGAACCTCGAACTCTCTCTGGTGCGCGATTAACTCCAGCTTCTACGCTTGTCCGGATGCGCCAAACCAGATCGCTCCTATCAACAAAAACTTTAATATCCGCACCAAGAATGCGGCGGGTCTAACGACCTATTTTGCACCAACAAGCTGGGCGCCTGAGACGCTCGGTACGTTCGGTAACACGCACCGTAACCCGTATCACGGTCCTGGCATCAACAACACCAATATGATCCTCGCGAAGAACTTCAATCTCTCCGCTGACGGTTTTCGCAGACTCCAGATCCGTATGGAAAGCGACAACGTCTTCAATCACACACAATTCGCCAACCCTGCAGCCACGTGGGCTGATCAGGGACTCTCGGCCTCCTTCGGCAAGATCTCTACGGCCGCAGCTGCTCGTCAGACACAGCTCGCAGCAAAGATCTACTTCTAGCTGGTCGTGTTTTACCTGTGAAGGTGAACAATATCAAAGGCGGAGAGCGCCAGCTCTCCGCCTTTTTTTGTCTAAAGCAACAGTCCAAATAAAGAGGGCGCTCTCACTCAGCGCACCACGCGTCTTAACTGATCTACCTATGACCATATCGCGATCGGCTAACTATTTCTTCGCGGTGGATCTCCGCGCCGCAGACTTAGCCGCCTTCTTGACGACAACCTTCTTTGCGGCGGTTTTCTTCGCCGGCGTCGCTTTAGGCGGAGTCTTCTTTGCCGCAACCTTCTTGGCGGGTGTTGTCTTCTTCGCTCGTGTCTCTGTAATTCGTGCACTGACCGCGGCATTCAGATCGGCAACACTAATCGTCGTGGCGGATTTGCGCAGGCGCTCTAGTCCGTAAAAAGCGCGTTTCTCGGCCGAAAAAACGTGGACGATGAAGTCGACATAGTCCATCAGTATCCATTCGCCCTGTCGGCGACCTTCAACGGAGTTGGGATAGACGCCAAATTCGCGCTTCAGGCGAAGCTCGATCTCGTCCGTGATCGCGACGTTCTGTCGCTCATTGGTGCCGTTACAGATCAGAAAGTAGTCGGTGAGGCCGCTCTCAGCCGGGTCGAGGGCGAGGATGCGGATGTCTTCAGCTTTCTTGTCCTCGCACGCTGCAGCGGCGGCAAGCAGTAGCTGGTTGCTTTCAATCGATGGCATGAGACTCCTTGAACTCCCATGGTAACGGGTCGCGCTCTCGGAAGCCAGTGTTTACGCGCAGGCAAACGCTTGCGCCTCAAGACCTCATGGCGACGAAGCGTCGCGCTCTCCCCGTCGCGTTTGCCAGGAAGTACCGTTCACCCTCAGCGCAGAGACGAGAACGCGCGACCTCCGGGCGCGTTCAGGTCTAGGCGGTTACTTTTTTCGAAGGTGGAGCATGACACGGCCGTTCTTCAGAGTCAGCTCGTCGACGATACCGAAGTGTTCGGCGAAGGCTTCGCGGAACGCGGCCTCGGTAATATGCGCGTAGATTGCCTCGCGGCCACGTAGAAGCTCTTTGAACTTCGGATCGGCCGGAGGCACCCATTCGAGAATGAGGTCCTGCGTCGTCAAGCCGCTGCAGAGCGTCGCGATGCGGTCCATCGGGACCTGGTTGCGAAGCAGCAGGTGGTGCAGCACGGCAAGCATCATCACAGTATCGAAGTGGCCGACGCAGCGGCTCAGGAACGAGGCGCTTTCGCGATTCTCCCAACCAGCTGCTGGCGTCGGATAGGCGAGATCCACGCACAGCGGGAGGATATGCTTCCCGCTCCCCTTCAAGCTGGCGCAGAGCCGGTCGACGGCCTGCAGGTCGGTATCGATCGAAACCACTTCGGCGCCCGCGTCGGCGGCCAGGTTCGAGTACACCCCGGTATTGCAGCCAACATCAAGCACGCACGCCGGTTGCGCCGCTGCCAGTGCCCGCGTGACGAAGCTTCGCTTTTTTGCATGGTCTTCGTCGCTGTAGTGGGTCGCCGTCTCAGCGTAGTTCGACCATGTAGACGAGCGTTGTGCCGGCGTGACCTTGCGCATCTGCGATAGCAGCCCCTTGAGTGTCTTCAGCAGGATCTGCTTGGCAAGATCAGGATCCTTCACCGACCGCGAAGCAACATCCCCACCCTGCATCTTCTTGCTATTCGCCAGCAGAGACGGCAGCGTAACAGCTGAAAGCGCAGGCTGCTGCAGCCGCGCCGGCCACGATAGCGCAGAGTAGATGTCCTCCGGCTCGTAGCCATCGCGACGCGTCAACGAAGTCTGCAGCGGCCATCCCAGCCGCGAGTGCGCAAGCATCGGCAGAAGAAACGTGCGGACAAACTGCCCATACGCGAGCCATATCGGCTGGTGCGGGTCCAGCCGTTCGATCGAGAGCACGTCAACGAAGATTGGCCGCGTGCCTTGAAACAGAACGTTGAGCGGTGTCGCGTCCTTCAGCAACCACCCCTGCACAACGAGTTCGCTGCACATCTCCAGCGTAAGCTCCGCAGCAGCCAGCCACAGCCCCGGTGCCCACTCCCACGGGTACGACTGGAAGGAAATCCGCGGGTGTCGCAGCACCAGCATCTCTGCACCCGACGGCGATACGACCTCGCTCGCGACAAGCCGTCCCTGTGCAACCAGCTTCGAAGCCAAGGGCAGCGACAGGAAGTCGAGAATCTCCGCGTCGAACGGAGCGCGGACGCTCCGATAAGCGCCATCTGGCCTGATCTCGACGCTGCCCGCTGGGTCGCGAAACGTGGGGAGAGCGGGCAATGTCAATAGTTCGGCCATAGGGTCAAAAGTTGCTCTCGGCTTGGTTGGTAGTGGTGCCAAATCGTCGGGTGGAAAAGAGGGAGGTGGTCGGAAAGACGCCGTCACTTAAGAGACATCTCGCGGCCCCAAAAGTTTCAAAAAAATGGGGAGATTTCCAATGTTGGAGCAGTTTTTTGCCTGAACTGTCTAGCGATACAGGTGGTGGCTCTCAATGTAGGCGGAGACCCCCGGAGACAGCACATCAGAACACGGATCGCCCGCCTCAAGACGCTCCCGCAGATTGGTCGCCGCCACGTCTTCATGCACGGTCTGCAGCAGATGAACCCGTCCCCGCTGATAGGGCGTCAATCCCAGCGGTGAGAGGTCGGCCAGCGGAAAGCCCGGCCTGCTAACCACAATCCACTCTGCAAGTTCTAGCAGCCGTTGCGGTTCGTGCCAGCGCGGAAGGTCGAGAAAGCTGTCCGCCCCCACCAGGTTGAAGATCCGATCATTCGGCAGCGCCTCGTGCAGCGAAGCAAACGTCTCGACGGTGTAGTTCGGCATTCCATCCGGGCGCGGCGAATCCAGGTCCGAGACGACAAAGCGCCGGTCCGGCATACAAGCAAGCTCCACCATCGCAAGCCGGTCGGCGAACGCAGTCGGAACGCCACCAGCCTTCAGGGGCTGGCGACCCACCGGCGCAAACAGGACGCGTTCCAGATCGAACACATCTGCGGCAGCCGTGGCGATGGCGATATGCCCGTGGTGCGGTGGATCGAAGCTGCCGCCGAAGAGAGCTACTCGCATTCGCATTCTCTCGAGAACCACACCGCATCTCTACGGAAGGTGGAAGACGAAGCCCATGCCGATCTGTTTAATAGGGTAGTTGTGGCTGTAAGTGCCAAACGGATCCAGACCACCATACCCCAGCTCGATCACCCGCCAATCCATGATGGGAAGCAGCTTCAGATCGAGCCCCGCAAGCCCCTCGTACTGGAAGTTGCTGTGAATCACCACCTGGCCGTTGGTCGAACCCTGCGTAAACAGGCCGTAATCGCTCCGACCCAGGCCAGCCGACAGCTGAAGATAAGGCTTCACCGGCGCATACTTCGTGCGAAAGCTACCCCGAACACCGCCGAGAACCGAGTAGATTCTGGCCCCCCCGCCGTTGAAGTTGACGTAGGCCCCACGCTTGGTCGTCAGGATGCTACCGCGCACATCCGCTCCAAGCCGCATCGGTCCAAGCTTCATAAAGTCGTAGTACACGCCCCCGGTACCGCCCAATGGATTGACCGAGTTGGAGCGGGTATTCGCCAGATCCGTCGGTGTCGTCGGCTGCGGTGACGAGGCAATATTGCTGAGACTATCTACGGTGAACATGCCATAAACGCCGAATTGTGCGTGAGCGGAGGCGGTACTGACAACGGCAACTGCGGCAAGGATGAGAACTGCTTTGCGGAGAATCATGTGGGTTTAGTTTACTAGCTCCGACCGCCCGAGTGCAGTGGCAGACCGGAATTGTGAAGGGCAGAAGCCGCCAGAACCAATGACATACAATCTGCGAATGATCGCCCCCTTGATCTCCAGACGCTGGATTTTGCCCATACTTCTGTTCGCATTCGCCAAGGGAGCCGCTCCTCAGACAGTTAACGAGCTTATGGGCCAATGGGTCATGAAATTGGGCCAGAGGACCTTCCTTGTGCTCACGATCTCTCCTCAGAAAGAAGGGCAGCCCATCGCTAGATTCATAGTTCGACCACGTAACTTTGGGACCAGCGACGGGCACTCGTTCACGCAGATCAGCAAGGAAACGATTCAAGAGCTCATCACCCGTTCGGAGATAAGGGATGGCCAGCTCACCATCATTGTCCAGAATCCGAAGAACCCATTCGATGAAGACTATTACCAGCCGTCTCTGACAGACCGTACTCATCTGAAGTTGAAAATGGTTGGAGTTCCTCTTGATCCGTTGATCCTCACCAGGACACAGGAGCCCTCAACTCCAGCCAACGATTGGGAGCTGGAAAAGACGTACTCCGATGAGGATTCGTTCCTCTCGAACCCTGAAATGAAGCGCATCTACGAGGGGGACCAGAAAGTCCGGCTGTCGGGTGTCAAAATCGACTGGTCGGCCGTCACAAAATCCGATGCAGAGCGCCGGGAAGTAACACAGAAGTTGCTCAGCGACGGCAAGTTGCACACCGGCGAAGACTTCGAGCGTGCAGCGTTTCTCTTTCAGCATGGCTCCACGCCCGATGACTATCTTCTGGCCCATACCCTCGCTATGATCGCGATAAAAAAGGGACGGACCAGCGCTGTGTGGATCGCAACGGCGACTCTCGACCGATACCTGCAATCAATTCATCAACCGCAGATCTACGGCACTCAATATCACACCGCGCCCAGCCAGCCAACAACGCAGGAACCTTACGACCGAACGTTGATCTCAGATGCGATACGTAAAAAGCTGGGCGTTCCATCTCAGGCTGCGCAGGACGAACAACGCAAACAGTACGACGCTGAACGAAAGATTGAGGCGAAACCGTAACCGCGAGCTACCCTCGCAGCTTCGCAACCTCATCCAGAATCCGTTCCGCCATCGTCGCTTTGCTCATCACCGGCAGCTCCACCGCGCCGTCTCTCGTCAAAAAACTACCTGCGTTCTTTTCCGAATCGAACCCAATCCCCTCTACCGAAACATCGTTCACCACAACTGCGTCGACGCCTTTGCCTGCGAGCTTGGCACGTCCGTTCGCCAACGCGTCCTGGGTCTCCGCCGCAAATCCAACCACGATCGTCCCCACAACCCGCTGCGCCACCACCTCACGCAGAATATCTTCCGTGGCCTCGAGCTCCAGCAGCACCGCCCGTGCCGACTCGCGCTTGATCTTCTGCGCCGCAACACTCCGCACCCGGTAGTCACTCACCGCGGCCGCCATCACCACAATCGTGGCCTCTCGCAGGCGTTGCATTACTGAATCCCGCATCTCCCCTGCGCTGACGACCTGGACCACCTCAACTCCTGCAGGGCAAGCCAAATCGGTAGGCGCAGTAATCAGGATCACCCGTGCCCCCCGCCGTCGCGCCGCCGCCGCCACGGCATAGCCCATTCGCCCGCTCGACCGGTTCCCGATAAACCGTACCGGATCGATCGCCTCTCGTGTTCCCCCGGCCGTCACCAGCACCGTCTCCCCGGCAAAATCAAGTTCCTGCTCAGCCGCTTCGAGACCCGGTGAGCCATAAGCCGCTTCGTCCGCACGCAACCCGACGGAACCTTTACTAAGCGTCTCAACCACCGCCATCACAATCGTCGCCGGCTCAGCCAATCGCCCGCCTCCGACCATCCCGCACGCCAGGTAGCCGCTCCCAGGCTCAATCACCTTCACCCCACGCGCCCGCAGCGTCTCCACATTTGCCCGAGTCGCCGGGTGCTCCCACATAACCACATTCATCGCCGGCGCCACGATCACCGGAGCAGTAGTCGCCAGATACATCGTCGACAGAAAATCATCCGCAAGCCCATGCGCAAACTTCGCGAGAATATCCGCAGTCGCCGGCGCCACAATCAACAGCTTCGTCGTCTGCGCCTCATTAATATGTTCAATCGACGACGCCTCTTCCTCCGAATCACTTCCGGCGTCCTCACCCCACAGCGTAGTAATCACCTTGTGCCCGGAGATTGCCGCAAAAGTCAGCGGCCGAACAAACTCCTCCGCCGCCTTCGTCATCACGACATGCGGATCGTACCCGGTGTCCTGCAGCAGGCGCACCAACTCAACCGACTTATACGCCGCAATCCCACCGCAAACCCCAACCGTAACCTTGGTGCGCTCTGCACTCATATCGATCCCTGCTACATGAAATGGTCTCATATGCACCCCAAGTACGGTATAGTGACAGAGTTTCTAGCTGATAGCCGAGTCTGCTCAACGTCCAGACAACACATCGTTGTAGTAGCACGAACTCCTCCGCGCAAGACTCCAGCGTGGGTCGTGCATCCTATCATCAACGCTTCGATAAGCTGAGGTAGATTATGCGCGACATAGTCCCGACGACCGTAGAGGGCCAGCGCCTTATCGAAAACAAGGCTCGAACCAAAAACTGGCAGCGATGGGGCACATATCTTCCAGAGCGCCAATGGGGCACCGTTCGAGAGGATTATTCGTACAACGGTGACGTGTGGAATTCGTTCCCCTACGAGATGGGGCAGTACCGCGCCTACCGTTGGGGAGAAGACGGCCTGCTCGGATGGACCGACCGCCAGTGCCGTCTATGCTTCAGCACGGTGCTTTGGAATGGGCAAGACCGCACATTGAAGGAACGGCTCTTTGGTCTCGGCAACCCCGAAGGCAATCACGGCGAAGACGTCAAAGAGCAGTTCTACTATTTGGACGCTCTGCCAACGCATAGTTATTGCAAGGCTCTGTACAAGTACCCGCAAAGCGCTTTTCCTTATGATCAGCTTCGCCAGGAGAACAAGCGTCGCGGCTATGACCAGCCGGAGTATGAACTGCTGGATACCGGCATCTTCGACGACAATCGCTACTTCGACGTCTTCATTGAGTACGCGAAAGTCGACACGGAAGATACTCTGATCCGCATCACTGCGCATAATCGCGGTCCAGATGCCGCTCCGCTCACAATATTGCCGCAGCTTACGCTACGCAACAACTGGTCGTGGAAGAATTTAGAGGCGACGGGAAAGACAAGGCCTCTCATATCGCAGAGCGGCCCATTCCGTGTACGAGCGGAACATAAGATTCTGGGAGTTTATCGTTTCGAACCGCTCGATGGAAACGCGCTACAGCCTGAGCGTGTTCTCTTTACCGAAAACGACAGCAACATGCACCGCCTGGATCCAAACTACAACGGACCGGACCACTACAGCAAAGACGCTTTCGACCGTTATCTCGTCCATGATGACCAGAGCGCCGTGAAGGAAGGCAGCGGCACAAAGTGCGCACTCCTATATCGCTTCATGCTGCAGCCTGGGGCCAGCCAGACACTTTACCTGCGTCTTGTAGGCGTCGACAACGAGACTGGCAAAAAAACCGAGGACTCATCGGACATCGAACCAGCGGTGATCGACGTCGCTCATGCGGAACAGATATTCGCTACCCGCAAGTCGGAGGCAGACGACTTCTACGCAAAGCACATTCCTCAGGAGGCTACGGCGGAGGAGTGCAACGTCTCGCGTCAAGCCTTTGCCGGACTGCTGTGGTGTAAGCAGTTTTACTACTTCATTGCAGAACAATGGATGACGGGTGACCCCACGCAGATCGCTCCCCCGGCCGAACGGATGGAAAAATCGGAAGACTGGAGGCACCTCTTCTGCCGTGATGTCCTTTCCATGCCTGATAAATGGGAATATCCCTGGTTTGCTGCCTGGGACACGGCGTTCCACATGATTCCCTTGGCAAGGATCGATCCGGAGTTTGCGAAGAACCAGCTTCTTCTCCTGCTGCGCGAGTGGTACATGCACCCGAACGGGCAGATGCCCGCGTATGAATTTTCCTTCGGCGACGTCAATCCGCCCGTGCACGGATGGGCGGTGTGGCATGTCTACCGCCTGGGTGTGGATGAGAACGGCGTCGGCGACCTCGACTTCCTGGAGCGTGCGTTCCAGAAGCTCATGCTGAACTTCACCTGGTGGGTGAACCGCAACGATGAGAAGGGACGAAACCTCTTTGGCGGAGGTTTCCTGGGCCTCGACAACATCGGGGTATTCGATCGTTCTGTGACACTGCCAGACGGGCTGCACCTGCATCAGGCCGACGGCACAGCCTGGATGGGACTGTACTGCTCCGTCATGTTGCAGATCGCACTCGAACTTGCACATCGGCGCTCAAAGGCTTACGAGGACATCGCAAGTAAGTTTTTCGAGCATTACATCGCTGTCATCGACGCCATCAACTCTGTTGGAGGAACCGGACTTTGGGACGAAGGAGAGGGATTTTATTTCGATCAGCTGGAGCATGACGATGGGCGCAGCATCTCGCTGAAGGTGCGTTCTATGGTTGGTATAGCACCGCTCTTTGCTGTGTGCATTATGAAACGCGGCACTGTCGAGGGCCTGAAGGATTTCGAGAAGCGCACGAATTGGTTCTTGCGGTACAAGGAAGAACTCTCGGAGTACGTCAGTACGGCTAAATCTTCCAACCCTGAAATCAATGGCTCGCAATGGATTGCTATTGCGCCGCGCGATCGATTTCAACGCATTCTTCAGAGAGTTCTCGATGAGTCGGAGTTTCTTTCTCCGTTCGGAATACGGGCACTGTCCCGGCATCATCGTGAGAATCCCTTCGAAGCAGAGCTTCACGGACAGCGCCTTGCCGTTCGTTATACGCCGGCAGAAGGAGATAGCGGCATGTTCGGCGGCAACAGCAACTGGCGTGGCCCCGTCTGGTTTCCAATGAATATGCTTTTGCTCAATGCCCTGGAGCGCTACTCACTCGTCTACGGGGACGACTTCAAGCTGGAATACCCCGCCGGCAGCGGCCAGCAGCACACACTTGTCGAAATTGCCGAGGACATTGCGCGAAGGCTGGTGAATCTCTTCCTCCCGGACAAGGATGGTCGCAGGCCGAGCCACGGCAAAGAGGAACGTTACGCTACCGATCCCTACTGGAAAGACCTGATCCTCTTCAGCGAGTACTTTGATGGCGACACGGGTCGCGGCCTGGGCGCTTCGCATCAGACTGGCTGGACTGCGCTCGCTGCCACTCTCATTCAAGCCCTCTACACACGTCGCGAAATACGCAACCGCGCGCAGTAACGGCCCATCGAGGTTGTTTCAGGTCCCGAACAGGTCAACCAGTTGCAGATCACCACACTGTCCAGCTTGAACCCCACACGCTACAATCAGCCAGGCATGATTGCTCATCTCCGCGGACGTCTTCTCTCCAAAACCCCGAACCAGGCCATCGTCGAGTGCGCCGGCGTAGGCTACGACGTCACCATCAGCGTCGCCACCTTCTCCGCTCTTCCCGACGAAGGCGCTGAAGCTACGCTTCACATCCACACCCACGTCCGCGAAGACCAGATCGCCCTCTTCGGCTTCTCCGAAACTCAGGAGAAGCGTCTCTTCGAAAAACTCCTCACCATCTCTGGCATCGGGCCCAAGCTGGCCATCACGGTTCTCAGCGGCATCGACTCCGGCCGACTCGTCACCGCTATCCGCTCCGGTGACCACGCCACGCTCACCCGCATCCCCGGCATCGGCAAAAAGACAGCCGAACGTGTCGTTCTCGAACTCAAGGACAAGCTCGACGACCTCGCCGTCTCCATTCCGGCTCCTGCCGGAGGCCCGCACCATGGCCCAGCCGGTGACGACGCGCTCTCCGCCCTCGTCAATCTCGGCTACGCCCGCCCCATCGCGCAAAAAGCAATCGAGACCGCCATCACCAAAGACCCCGACGCGGCCCACGACTTCGAAACCCTCTTCCGCGCTGCCATGCTCGTCATCCGGTAGCCGGGGTCCCCCCCTATTGCCCGGGCATAAATTACTTAGAATCAATGATTTATCGCGTGTTTACGTCTGCAAATAAGTCATAACAAAGGGCTTACGGCTAAATTTTGGCAAATAAACAAGTTAGCCCCGACAGGAGTGTGTCCGGCGAGGCTTTGCTTTGTGTTTCCTTCTGTTTTAAGTGTAACGGATTGAGTGGAACTAACCTGCCAACTCTATTCGCTTTGCTTTGTGGGGCTTAGGTGGTTTGGGGACTTGACATGCGATTTTTGGGCTGAAAACGCGAAAAAAATTAACGGCAAAGGCGAAAGGCAATAAATCAGTCGTTTCGCTTTCGGGCTACGCTCCGGCCCTTCGACGTGGCTCAGGGGGTGCGGTTTGCCGATAATCCGACAGCAAGCGACGAGAAGCGCGTTTATCAGGACTCACCTTTTCGGCCGCCAGGAGCCGATAATTTCGCTCATTGAGTGTCAGCGATCCAATCTCTTTTTCGCGACTTCGGGCCCAGATGGTACGTGGAACGGTTCTACGGAGATGCGCTCGTACAGCACTTCCAGCACCGTCAGGGTTTCAGTGCCGCCCGGCGCATGAAGAACCACTTCGTCGCCCTCTGCCGCTCTCATTAACGCGCGCCCCAGGGGTGAGGCCCAACTGATGTGGTTGCGGTCGAGATTGACTTCATCTGTACCGACGATACTTACCACTCGCTCTGCCCCCGCGGCATTCGCATAGCGAACGGTGGCTCCAAAGAACGCCCTTGTCGCCCGCTGCCCCGTTCTCGGAGCTTCCGGATCTACCACCTCCGCGGCTTCGATTCGCTTTGTCAGGAAGCGAACCCGTCCATCGATCTGCCGCAGTCGCCGCTTGCTGTACTGATAGTCGGCGTTTTCACTGCGATCGCCATTACCCGCAGCCCACGCCACCACCTCCACCACGGCAGGGCGATCCTTGGTGAGCAAAAAATGGCGCTCATCTTTCAGGCGTTCGATCCCACCTGGAGTGATGTAGTTTTTGCCGTGGTTCGCCGCGGGCTCCTCTGCTTTCGGTCTTCTCGTAAACCCTTTTCGCATCCTGGGGCCATCTCTATACTCATCAGATCATCAACCCCAGTGAAGAGGAATTGCGCTTACTGGCTGTTGGCACCAAGTTATAGCCTGAAATCGCTGAATATCCCGATACAAACCGCCTTGGCGTGCTCGCAGGTCTCGCGCCAGATGAAACCGGAAGGCCGCGCACAATGATGTATGTCGGCAAGAAGGGGGACAGCTTATATTACTGGGAAGGTGAATAGATGGACTGTCGTATTTTGCAGCTGCTCCAATCTTTATGAAGCCAGTTTCTCACAAGTCTTTTCCAAATTCGCAGGCGCTTGGCGAGTGGATGGCTGACAATCACGCCAGCTCAAAGGAGGTTTGGGTTAGGATTTATAAATCTGCTTCAGGCAAGCCCTCAGTGACCTGGGCCGATTGTGTTGTCGAGGCAATGCGCTACGGGTGGATCGATGGTCAGAAGAAACCCCTGGACGACAGTTCATTTTTGCAGAGGTTATCGCCACGCAAGACCGGATCCAACTGGTCTAGCAAGAACCGCGAACATGCGAAGAAGCTGATTCAAGAGGGGCGCATGGCCCCAGCGGGACTGGCGCATGTTGAAGCGGCCAATAGAGATGGGCGCTGGGAGAAGGCTTATGCCGGCTCCGCAGATATGGAAATTCCCGAAGATTTCCTAACGGCTTTGAACAAGCTTCCAAGGGCAAAGAAATTCTTTGCCACCCTGAACAGGCAAAATCTGTTCTCGATTTATTACCGGCTTCACTCTGCCAAAAAGCCGGAAACGCGGGCAAAACGCATGGCCCAAATTCTGTCAATGCTGGAGAAAGAGACAAAGCTGCGCTGAAGACCGTTTACGCTGACAATGCGCTGATTTTATCGTCGAGGTAGCCCACGGTCAGATTGACCGTAGCTCGGGTCGTCCCAATAGCCTCATCCGCGGACACGTGCTATCCGCACCTTATCCTGTTGCTCCGACCGGTTCTATTCCTCTGAACCTTCTTCTCTGTTCAAACCGTCTCGGCTTTGGATACCTGCCGCATCTCTTCCCAAAACCAATGAGTGGCAAAGAGAAGACCCCGGAAGCGTTTTAGCGATTCCGGGGTCATCGGTCTGCAGGCGGCCCGTAAGCCGAATTCTGTTTTAGACGATCATTCCTCTACGCGACGCATTACTGCGGCGCTTTAGCAACCTACCCGCAAGTTTCGGCCGCTGTACCCGAGAGCACAGCCTAGCTCTTCGCCTGGGCGCATCGGGCCGATACGCTCCTGCCGCCTGAAGAGAAGCGGCACGATCCCTGCCTATTTGGTCTTGCTCCGTGTGGGGTTTACCCTGCCGCGGACATTACTGCCCGCGCGGTGCGCTCTTACCGCACCTTTTCACCCTTACCTCAAGAACGTGCAGATTTGCCGAAGCAAATCAATAACTTGAGGCGGTTCGTTCTCTGTTGCACTAGCCGTCCAGATGGCTTAAACCATCCGTCCCGGACGTTATCCGGCACACTGCCCTGCGGAGTTCGGACTTTCCTCCCCCGCCTAACACCTTTCGGCCTGGGCCTCATGGTGAAGGCGGCAGCGATCATCCAGCCGCCTGCAGTTCCAAGTGTAACCCACCAAGGTGAACAAAACCCCGTCTAATTGCGTAGAAGACAACAGGTTGGGCCTCGCTTTGGGAGCCTCCGGCTGGTAGTCTCAAGGGAATCCAGGGAAGACAGAACAATGGAATTCAAAGAAGCGATAAAGCTCGCGCTGCAGTCGCTGTGGGCGAACAAGCTGCGTTCGGTGCTGACGCTTCTGGGCGTCGTCATCGGCGTAGCCAGCGTGATCGCGGTGGTAACGCTGGTCAACGGCGCGAATACCTACGTTACAACCAAGTTCTCCAGCTACGGCGCGGACGTGTTCACCGTTTCCAAGATGCCGCAGATCATTACCAGCTCCGAAGACTATCAACGATTTCGAAAGCGCAAAGACATTCTGCTTCCTGACTTTCAATACATCAAAGACAACTGTGGACACTGCGTCGGCATTGGCGCAATGCAGTCGACGACAGCCAAGGTTGTGCGTGGAACCCAATCGGTTACCGACACTCGCGTCCGAGGTTACACGTCACAGATGTTGTTGCTGCAAAACTTGAATATCGAGCAGGGGCGCGGCTTTACCGATATCGATGAAGAGCATGCTTCCCATGTCGCTATCATCGGAACCGATATCCAGGACCACTTGTTTGAGGGAGTAAATCCCATTGGGCAGGAGCTGCGCGTCGATGGAATGCCTTACACCGTCATTGGCGTCAGCGAGAAGCAGGGCAGCACCTTCGGCCAGAGTCAGGACAACTGGGTTGGGGTGCCACTTTCGGCTTACCAGAAGACCTATGGGACGGCGAAGACGCTGACGGTGTACATCAAGGCCGGTGCCGCGGGCGCTGCACTCGACAACGCGGCAGATGAGGTGCGGGTGCTGGTGCGGTCGCGAAGGCACGACGCGCCCGGATCGCCGGACTCGTTTGAACTGGACACCAACAACACCCTGGTGGGGTTCTTCAGCACCATCACGAACTCGTTCGGCGCAGTTGCCGGTGGAATTGCGTTGATCTCTCTGGTCGTAGGAGGGATCGTCATTATGAACATCATGCTGGTTAGTGTGACCGAGCGGACGCGAGAGATCGGGATTCGTAAGGCTCTCGGTGCGCGGCCTCGTGACATCATGATCCAGTTTCTGATTGAGTCGGGAACGATGGCCCTGGTAGGTGGGGCCTTTGGTGTGCTCGGAGGGATCATCGTGGCTCAGCTCATAACGATTGTGGCTGGATTCCCATCGACTGTCGCGTTGTGGAGCGTGCTTCTGGGTCTGTTCATGGCGACCTCGACGGGCATCTTCTTCGGAGTGTATCCGGCGCGTAAAGCTGCGCAGTTGGATCCGATCGTAGCGCTGAGGGCGGATTAGAACGGACAGGGAAGGTGTTTATGCGGATCGTCGATACAAAAGAGACCATCAAGATGGCGCTGGATACGTTGCGTGCCAATAAACTGCGCAGCGGTTTGACGATCCTCGGAATTGTGATTGGGGTGATGACGGTGATCATCATTTCGTCTGTCGTCAATGGACTGAACAACAATGTTTCGAGCCTGGTGGAGTCGTTGGGGACCAATGTGATCTGGGTGTTCCGGTTTCCGGTAATTGGGGCACGCCCGACGACAGAGATGTTGACGCGTAAGCAGATGACTTATGACGACGCGATGGCGATGAAGGACCTGCCGCATGTTGTGGCGGTGTCGCCGGGATTGCAATGGCGGGACAATACCGGGAATCAGGGCAGTGTGGCGGTGAAGTATGGCACCAAGAAGCTGGAAGGAACGGTACTTGAGGGCGACACGCCGGGCGTCAAGGATGTGTATGACCTGAACCTGAAAGAAGGCCGGTTCTTTAACGAGGGCGACCAAGAGCGGGCGGCGAATGTTGTCGTGATAGGGAGCGATACTGCAGACGGACTGTTCGGCACGATGAGTCCGATAGGCCAGGACGTGACCATCGCGGGCATGGTGTTTACCGTGGTTGGAGTGATGGATAAACAGAAGCAGGCGTTCGGTGGAGGGAAAAACCCGGACGACAATAAGGCATTCTTCCCTGTGACGACGTTCCACAAGATCCATCCCGAAGTGTTGGATTACTGGATCAGCCTGAAGTTCGACGACCAGAAGAACAAGGCGCTGGTGCAGGATGAGTTGCAGGAGCTGCTGCGGCGCAGACGTAAGGTGAAGAACGACGCGCCGGACAACTTCGCGATCTTTGGTACCGATTCGCTGACGCGGCTTTGGGACCAGATTACATTCGGGCTGTTTGGGTTGATGCTCTCGCTCTCTGCGGTGGGGCTGCTAGTGGGCGGAGTTGGTGTGATGAATATCATGCTGGTCAGTGTGACGGAACGAACGCGAGAGATTGGGGTGAGGAAGGCGATAGGCGCGTCGAAGCAGGTCATTCTGGCACAGTTCACGCTGGAGGCGATCACGCTTTGTGCTGTTGGGGGCTTCATCGGCGTGTTTTTCGGGAGCGCGATTGCGCTTGCGATACGATTGGTGTTTGCTTCGCTGCTGTCTCCTGTCTGGATTGCGGTCGCGTTTCTCAGCTCGTGCGGGATTGGGCTTTTGTTCGGGATCTATCCGGCGTGGAAGGCGGCGAACCTGAACCCGATCGAAGCATTGCGTTACGAGTAGCCGGCTGGACTGCTTCTGCGGTTGGTAAACTTAGCGGATGGCCACAGCAATTGAGGCGATCACGACACTGCTGACTCTTGCTGGGCTGGCTTATCTGCTGCTCGCGCTGTGGGGAGCGCGAAGCTTCGCTCACACCTGGTTCAAGATGAAGCTGGATGATGGTTTCGCTCCAGACGTAACGATCCTGAAGCCGGTGAAAGGCGTTGATCCGCGGATGTATGCGGGTCTGGCGAGTCATTGCCGGCAGCAATATGCGGGTCGCTTTGAGATTGTCTTTGGTGTGAGCGATCTTGATGATCCTGCTGTTGGCGAGGTCGAGCGGCTTCGGGCGGAGTTTCCCGATTGTGCGATTCGGCTGGTGGAGTGTCGCGAGCGGCTGGGAACGTCGGGCAAGGTGAGCAACCTGGTGCAGATGCTGCGCGAGGCGCGCTATGAACACGTGATCATCAACGACAGCGATATTTTTGTTTCTTCGGGATATTTGACTCGGGTGATGGCTTGTTTTGCGGACGCGCAGGTGGGAATGGTGACAGCGCCTTACATTGGCAGGACGGCAGAGGCGTGGCCTGGGATGACGATCTGGTCGCGGCTGGAGGCGTTGGGGATTTCTACCGATTTTCTGCCGGGAGTGCTGGCTGCCCGGTGGCTTGAGGGAGGCATTCGCTTCGGGCTTGGTTCGACGCTGGCGACGAGCAAGACTGCGTTGGCCAAGGCGGGAGGGCTGGAGCCGCTTGTCGAGTATCTCGCGGATGACTATGAGATGGGTGAGCGTGTCGCGAAGGCTGGGTATCGGGTTGAGCTTTGCAGCGAGGTCGTGGAGACTACGGTTCCTGCGTATGGGTTTCGCGGATTTCGAGACCATCAACTGCGTTGGGCGCGGTCGACTCGTGACTCGCGCAAGCTGGGGTATATGGGGTTGGGGGTTACTTATGCCTTGCCGTGGGCGCTGATGAATTGTGTTGCGAGCGGATTTGCGCTCTGGAGTTTTTCATTGTTGAGCGTGGTGGCGCTAGCGCGGGTGGCGGTGGCATTGTCGATCGGGGTGGGGGTGTTGCGGGATGGGCAGGTGTTGCGCGATCTTTGGCTGCTGCCGTTGCGGGACTTCTTTGGGCTGGGTTTCTGGGCGTGGAGCTTTGCCGGAGACACGGTGGTGTGGCGGGGGCATCTTTTCCGGCTACGGGATGGGCGGATTACGCCGGTGGGGCAGGATGCTTCCGGGGGGAGGCCCCCCCCTATTGCCCGCGCGTAAATTCCTTCCGGTTAGCCCGTCAACCACTCAGAGGTTCTCTGGCAGCACACTATGCCTCTTGAAGCGGCTTTCCGCGAGTTGGTGGACCAAGGCAGAGAACCACAATTAAGGCAGTGATAAGAATCGGGTCGATGATCAAAAACAACAGCGATTTGCCGTGGATCGCAAACAAGTGTCCAAAAACTAAAAGCATTGTCACGGCACCTACCCGTCCCCAAGCGGACGCGATCCCCATCGCGGTCGCGCGAATCTCCGTGGGATACAGTTCGGGAGTGTAAGTGTATATCGCAGTGGATCCAAGGGAGAGAAAGAAGACTGTTGATCCAGCGAACGTCATTATCTGGGCAGGTGATTGCGACTCTCCAAACAGTGTTCCAAACGCAGCGACCGAAACAAATGAGAGTACGATCGCGTATTTGCGATCGAGCCATTCAACTACATACCCTCCCAGTACATAACCGGGAATTGCCGCGGAATAGATGACGACAGAGTATCGGAAAGAGTTCACGATGGAATGCCCTTCTGCCGACAGTATGGTCGGGACAAAAATCTGATACGTGTAGAGCACTCCGTATTCCGCGAACCACGCGGCCCAGAGCATGAGTGTGAGGCTCCGATAGGCTGAGCCAAGCAGTTCCCTGGGGTACACCCGCCTCTGGGACACTTGTGGTCCGCCGTGGCTGGGAACGACTGGTGGTAGGACGCGACCAGTGGACTTCGCGACCTCATCCTCGACTCGCCTGAGCACTGCTTCCGCGTCGGCCATGCGACCGACTCGGATCAACCACCTGGGCGATTCGGGCAGCACCGATCGCATGACGCCTCCAATAAGAGCAAACGGAGCCGTCAGAAACAGCGCCCAGCGCCAGCCCAGGGTCGGAATGATCAGCAGAGCCCAGATCGATGAGAGTGCAATGCCGGCTCCGAAGAAAGCCATCATCCAACCAACTAATTTTCCTCGTATTCGTGAGGGCCACAATTCCGCCAAGTAAGGAGGAACGGTCGAACTCTCAGCTCCGACGAAGAACCATGTGAAAAAGTTCAAGAAGGCAAATGCGCCAACCGTATCAGTCAGCCCTCGGGACGCAGAGAAGACAGAGTACAAAATCAGTGTGAACAAGATCGTCTTCTTTCTACCCAGATGATCGGCACTAAAGCCACAAATGGCAGAGCCCACAAGGTAGCCGGACAGCCCGATGGCCGAGACGACGCCAATCGTCTTCGCATCGAAATGCCAGACAGTGCGAAGTGATGCGAGAACAAAACCAGTGACAGCCGTATCCAATGTGTCGAACAGCAGTGACAGGGCAGCGACGATAAGGATCTTCGCGTGGAACCGTGACACGGGGAGACGATCAAGGCGATCAGAAGCTTCTCCAAGCGTCAATTGTTCCGTCTGCGCCATGAGTTAATGTGGCTTTCAGCTCGATTGCGATGCGAGAACTGTGTAGTAAGTGCGAGAAGAGAAATAGTGCCCCCGACCTGCACGTGCCCTAAGGTCGGTGAGGAACACGTCAGCTTCAGCTTCAGAGAATGCCCCTATTCCTTTGAAGTGCTTAAGTGACGGCTCCACAAACCATGTATAAAACGCATCAAGATCCTGCGAGACCTCAACTTCGGGCGCAATGAGAATGTGATTGAATCCAAGTTCGCGAAGTTGGCCTGGAAGCTCTCGTATGATGAGCCCATTTCGCAGTTCCCTGCAGGCGAGATCGCTGAATCGGCGCCCTAGTTCGTTGTCCGACGATTGCACGACCAGGGTTCCCCAGTCGATTTCTGTGATGGAGATTAGCCCTGATGGAGCGAGGACTCGTTTTATCTCCACCAAGGCTTTCAGGGGATCGGGAACATGCAGGAGTAATTGCGTTGCAAGCACACGATCAAAGCTCGCAACCGGGAACGGAAGTTCCAGGACGCTCCCCACCTGAAACGAGAGGTTGTCGACATCCTCAGCAGAACGTTGGCGTGCCTCGGCGATCATGGTCTCACTGAGATCTACGCCAACGGCTGTCCCCGGAGAGACAATCGGAGCCAGGAGGCGAAGAAAATCCCCCGTACCGCAGCCAACGTCAAGTATGTTGAGTCCGGGGCGGAGAGCCAGCGGCGCAAAGAATTCCCGGGGCGACGTGCGAGCGCGCTCAAGAAGGCGAGCGCGGGTACCATCCAGAAGGTTCACAAAGAAGCGTGGGTCTTCGGTTCGATCTACCTGAATCCACGCGTCTGCGAACGCAGTCGAGGGCACCAAGGGCTGAGCCAAAGCATCCTCCTGGATGCAAGATAGATGGGCGATTATCCACCCGGGCAGCTAATCAAGGCAACCGATTCGTTTCAGCACTGATGCGCTGCGGGTAGAGGGTCGGCAATCCGGAAGTTAGCTGTTCTCAATTGGTGCTAAATCGCCAATGCACTTATCGAGGAAGGATAAGTACCGCCAATCGGCATAGCGGAAGTGATCGGCGATTCTACATCAGCGTTGGCGCATTGCTCTAAGGATCATGGGCAACCCTGAAGTTATCCTCGCAATTGGCTGGTCGGTACTGATAAGGCGTCGTTGCAGGATGAATTCGGCTTGTACTTCGCTCCTAAATTGTTGGCCAATTAATGCCTTATTCCGTGCGGGAATGACAACAAGAAAGGCGACGGCAAAGACAAGGACAAAACAAGGACGTCGTTGTTGGGTCAGTGCATTTGCCGCGTTTGCGGGGTCAAACCTTAGTTGAGGATGGCGGCAGCGGTTTTGGGGCTGATCTCGGCGAGGGGTGGAGTGGGTTTGTCTTTCGTCTCGCGTGTCGTGAGGCACTCTGAGATGCGTTTTAGCATGTCGGTCGGATGGATGGGCTTCGCCAAGGTCGTGAAGTTGTGGCCGGCCTGACGCGCTCTTTCGAGGAGATCGACGGTGGCGGCCTGTCCGGAGAACAAGAGGACTTTGCATTTCGGGATGGTTCCCGTCATGGCAATTGCCAGATCGATGCCAGACATTCCCGGCATGACTACGTCCGAGATAAGAAGGTCGGGTGCGATGGCCATAGCAAGCTGCAGTGCGCTGGGTCCATCGTAGGCGGTCATGGTTGAAAAGCCGCTTCGCGAGAGGATCATAGATAGCGTGTCGGCGATGACTCGCTCGTCGTCGACTACTAGTACGACCGGTTGTTTCTTCTTTGGGAGGGCGACTACGTCTTCCTTCGGAACATCAGCCATGGGAATAACTTCAAATTTCAGTTTGGGAGTCATTTATAGGTACCTCTTAATTCCACCGTAGTCCTGTTTTGTTTATACGGGTTAACTCTTTTGTAACGGTCAGATAGAGGCGAAATTAGCTTTTGCAGAGGACGGTGCGACGATTGGGACTTGACATCTGGATATTATAATTAGATTATGGTTTCGTTTACGTCAATTTTATATCACGTTAGGTTATCGTGATAAATAACACATAGGGAGGGGATGTCATGAGTGGCGATGCCGAGTTTGTTGCGGGTTCTATGAAGTTTGAGTCGGTGCAGCAGGTCGATGTCCCGAAGGGCCGTGACGGCAAGCATAAGCAAATCATTTCGCAGTTGCTGAGTGACATTGCCCAGCTGAGTTTAGGAGCGGCGCTGAAGATCCCTCTATCCGAGTTGCCGGATACGAAGGAGAATATTCGGTCGGCGTTGAGCCGGGCTGCGCGACAGCAAAAGATCAATCTGGCCACGTCGAGTAACGACGAGTTCCTTTATGTCTGGAAGACGGACAAAGAGGAAGCGGGTCTTTGAGGCATAGAGAAGTAATTACGACCATCCGTTGACGGGTTCACTTTACTAGTGGGTCTCCGGTGGCGGCGGAGGGACGCGAGTGCTATGGAAGAAGGCGATCTTCCAATGGCCCGCATTCTTTGTGAGGAAGGCTGATTCCAACCATTTGCGGTGTAGGGTGCCGGAGGCGACGTAGGCGATCCATGCGGCGTTGCCGGTGACGTGGACGTCGGGTTGAGTGACGTTCCATTCGTAGTGTTTGCCGGCGGCTTGTTCGGCTTTGATGAGGGCGACGATGGATTCACTGGTGAATCGTTGGCCTCCGTCGTACATGTAGAAGTCGGGTGTGACGAGAGAGTTGAATTTTGTGAGGTCGTCATTGCTCAGGTCGGTGAATAGGGCCTTTACTGTGTCGACAATTTCTGTGGTGTCGGCGGTGGGCGATTTTTGTTGGGACTTTGCTGTTGCGAGTTGAGCGGAGAAGACCAGGGCGAGAGTGATGGTTGCGATTGAGATGCGACGGCGGATGGTCAAAGGACGCGTCTCCTAGTAGGGGTTGGGCTGGTTGCTGAGGATCTCTTTGCCGCCGCTCTGCGCGATGAAGTAGGTTCTGCCGTGTAGGTTGGGGACGGGGTCGTTGAGGTCTTGCCAGAGGAAGACGCGCCGTGGTTCAGTCCACTTGAGGCTGAGGGAGAGATCGTCTTCGAAGATGTGGGGGGCGTCGGGGAAGAAGCTGCCATACCAGAGGTTGGAGCTGCGGCCGTTGAGGATGTGCAGGTCGTCGCGGTGGAGATAGAAGCCTAGGGTGCTGGCGGCTTCGTATTCGCCGTGGATGACGATGATGTCGCTGGGTTTGAGCTGGGCGGAGATGGCGGTGGCAAGTTGCCGCGAGGTGAGGATAGGGGAGAAGATCTGCAGGCCTACGTGGGCGGCGAGTAGAAACATAAAGGTCGCGGCGATGAGGCAGAGATTTGCGGCGTGGGGCTTGTAGTTGCGGCGGAAGAGCCAGTTTGCGAGCGTGCCGCCGAAGAGCGCAATGATGGTGAGGATGAGCGGGTCGCGGAAGGCACCCATGGCCTGGGCGTTGAGGTCGAGGAAGTGACCGAAGGAAAGGGCGTAGTCACTAGGGTTTTGCTTGAGGAGGGTGGCGAGGTCTGTGTTCGGGCCGGGCGGGTGTGCGTGGAGGATGAAGAATCCTGCGATGAGTGCAGCTATAGATCCGAGGACGAGAAGTACGACTGAGATGCGCTGGCCGGCGCGGGTGAGTGGGTTGGGGACGATGAAGGATTCGGCTTCGGCGGCTTCATCGTTGAGCCAGGCGGCGATGAGAAGGATCAGCGGGGGGAGCGAGGGGAGGACGTAGTACTCCTGGCGAGTGGAGAGGCTGAAGAAGAGCATGGGGATGACGGCCCAGAGACCGAGGAGAAGGCGTGTGCTCTCGGTTGCGGTGAGGGTGCGGATAGAGACGAGGGGGCGGATGGATTTGCGCCAGGGAACGGTGGCTAGGGCGCGGAGGAGGTACGCGCTCCAGGGCATGAGCCAGATGAGGAGGAGTGCCCAGAAGAGGTAGAGCGGAACGGTGTCGTAGTCGCGGGGGACCCGGAGGTTGAGGTAGCGGAGGAGATGCTCGTTGATGAAGTAGAACCAGAGCCAGCCGTGCACGTTGCCGTCGGTTGGTTGCGGGACGGACCAGTGGCCGTGGGTGAAGGTGAGGCTGCCGGGGTTGCCTTGTGTGGGGTTGGCTAGGGCGATGAGGATGTGCCAGGG
This sequence comes from Acidobacteriaceae bacterium KBS 89, assembly GCA_000381605.1. Lineage (GTDB taxonomy): Bacteria > Acidobacteriota > Terriglobia > Terriglobales > Acidobacteriaceae > Edaphobacter. Next base: position 6,942 of record KB906758.1, on the reverse strand, counting down.
GGCGGCGATTAATAGAAAGACGATGGTGCTTGAGATGGGAGCGAGTTGTTTGATGCGGGTGAGGACTGCTCTCGCGTTGCGACGTGTGAGTGCAAGGTGGGTAAGGACGATGAGGATGGGGAAGACGATGCCGATGAGGCCCTTGGTGAGGACGTTGAGGGCGCAGCAGGCGGCGAAGGCCCAGCAGAGGAGGCGGGGTGGGTTGGAGTGGCGATCGGATTGTTCGGTGAGCCAGTAGCAGTAGAGGGCGACGGTGAGCCAGAGGCAGACGATGGCGTCGGGGATGATGATGCGGGTGAAGATGAAGATGCCGAAGCTGGAGAGGAGGATGAGTCCGGCGTAGAGGCCGGTGCGTGCGGAGTGGAAGGCGCGGCGGGCGAAGGTTTCGATGGTGAATGCGAGTGCGAGAACGGTGAAGGCGAGGGGGAGCCGTGCGGGAGCGGTGCCGACACCGAAGAGTTTGAAGCTGGTGGCCATGGACCAGTAGAGGAGTGGGGCTTTTTCGAGGTAGCGGATGCCGTTGGCGTAGAGGGTGACCCAGTTGTGGCGGACGAGCATCTCGCGGGAGACTTCGGCGTGTACCGAGTCGGCGTCGTCGAGGAGAGGAGGGGTGATGAGGGCGACGGTGGAGTAGAAGAGGAGCCAGAGTGCGAAGAGGATGAGGCGGTTGCGCTTTATCTCGGGCTGGGTGGGTGAGAGGGTGGTTTGCATTGCGGCTGGTGAGACGCTGGTTATCAGCCGAGTTTACGTTAGGGGGATTGAGCTATCAATGAAGGCTTGGGTGGAGCAGTGCGCGGCTATGATGGGAAGGCGCGTGTTGTTGCATTGATGCGAAGGATGGGAGTTGCGCTTGAGTGATGTGGTGCGAGCTGCGGAGATTGCGGGGCCGCCGACGGAGCTGATCTTTGGAGATTGGTATCCGGCGATGCGGATTGGCGAGCTGCGTGCCGGCAAGACGGCGAAGGCTTTGCTGCTCGGCGTGCCGCTGCTGGTGGGGCGGAAGAATGATGGGAAGGTGTTTGCGATGCGTGATCTTTGTCCGCATCGGGGGATTCCGCTGTCGGCTGGGTGGTTCGATGGGGAGACGGTGACGTGCAAGTACCATGGATGGCGGTTTGAGCCTTGCAGTGGACAGTGCAAGGAGATCCCTTCGCTGACTAGTCACGAGACGCTGGATCCTACGAAGATTTTTGCCGGGGCGTTTCCTTGTGAGGAGCGTGATGGGTATGCGTGGGTATATCTGCCACTGCCTGGTACGGGGCGGGTGGGTGATGCGCTACCGCCAGTGCCGGAGGTGCCGAAGTTTTCGGCGCGGTTTCGGAGCGCGCATCTGACGGCGGAGCTGCCTTGTAATGTTGATCACGGGATCATCGGGTTGATGGATCCGGCGCATGGGCCGTTTGTGCATCAGGCGTGGTGGTGGAGGAGTAAGGCGAGTATTCACGAGAAGGCAAAAAATTTCGAGCCGATCCCGGAGGGATTTCGGATGTCGTCGCATGCTCCGAGTGCGAACTCGGCACCGTATAAGCTGCTGGGTGTCTATGGGGAGCCGATTACGACGACGATCGATTTTGTGCTGCCGAACCGGCGGTATGAGACGATTCGCGCGGGGGAGAAGTGGTTTGCGAGTCTGACTACGGTGACTCCGTTAACGGCTTCGACTTGCAGGATCGATGTTTGTGCGGCGTGGAATGTTTTTTACAACGTACCATTTGTAACTTCGATCGCTACGTTTTTCGGGGCGCGGTTTGTGCGACAGGATCAGCAGACGATGATTGAGCAGGCGGAGGGGTTGAGGTTTAATCCGGGGCTGATGCTGATCGATGATGCGGATAAGCCCGCGAAGTGGTACTTTGCGCTGAAACAGGCGCGGCAGAAGGGGACGGGCGAACATCCGCTGCAGGGGCCTGTGACGCTGCACTGGCGAAGTTAGGTATTTCACTTCGAGTCAATTACACAGCTACTCCTTCACAGGGTCATTGGCAGGCTGCAGAAAAATGCAGGATGAATACTGCTATTTCAGGGGTGGTTCGCGCCGTGAGGCTCGAGTAATCTCCTTCGTAAGCTAGCGCGAAGACTGCATGAGCTGAGCGACGAGTTGCGATGGGTTGGTCACCCTGGCTCAATGCGGCGCAGCGATTCAAAGGCAATGTTCGAAGGCCTGGTGCGAGAGCGTCGAAGCCCGAAGTCTCGGCTGCGTTGGCGGCTTCCATCGGATGAGCAAGAGGCGATAAGACCAGGTCGAATCGCAGTCATTAACAGGAGGGACTATGCGTTCTGAGTTGATCTTCAAAGCTGTCGCACATGAACCGAACCATTATCGGCTGGTGAAATTACTGGCCAAGGGAACACGCGGGATGCATAGGCCGAATACCCGGTTGCAGGACACGATGAACGAGGTGCTTCGACGGTTCGGTCGTCGTCCAGGTGTCGCGGTCCGGATGTCAGGGCCTGTGGAGGAGCAAGGTCGCCGCGCTGCCTAGCGAGTCGCTGCTTTATTGTCGACTACGTTTTGCCAGGAGGAACACAATGGCAGCTTCACTTGAATTGCAGGATGTAAGGGCTGGACGCGACCAGGCTGGATGGTGCTTGTTGTTTCTTGAGCATCTTGATGAATTCGCGCGGCTGGCATGGTATCTGGTCGCCGACGCGAAGCTGGTGGAGATTGCGATTCTGCGCACCATGGTTCGGCTGGATGAAATTTCCTTCGACGGTTCGACTCCAAAGCTTGCGTACAGTCAGGCACGCGAGGTTCTGATCCAGCAGTCGATTGCGTTGCTGGAGCTGGAGCGCGAGGCCGAGGGCGTTCTGATGCCTCCGACTATCGTTGAGCTTCCTAACCTTGTCCGGCTGGCGTTCATGTTGAAGCTGATTCTGCGGTCGCCGGAGTCGGAGGTCGCGAAGTTTCTTCACGTCACTCCAGGGAGGGTGCGTGAATTGGTCCGTAGTGCAATCAGCAGCTTGAGTCTGCGTGCGCCGGCCTCTGTGTTGACGGGGTGCTTTGACGCCTAGGGTGACGACTTGAACGAATGGGGTGAAAAAGGACTAGGATAGGCCGACGTTAGTGCAGGTGGGCCATTCGGAAGTGAAATTCCCCGTTTGAGACAAGGACGGAACCGCTATGGCTTTGGACATCGTTGCCTGGCACGATCGCACGACTGCGGACCACCAAATACAACTGAATAACGCGGCTGCTGCGGGGTATCGCACGATCTCGCTGTGTGTGTATGGAGACCGGAACGATCCGCGGTATGCGGCGTCCATGATTAAGCGAGCGGCGCTGGTGGGGGAGCGGCAGTTCTTTGGACTGGATGCGGCGGCGTGGCAGGCGAAGTTCAACGAGATGGCCGCGCAGGGTTGGGGTCCCGAGATTGTGAGTGCGATGGGGCCAGCGAATAATCCTGTCTTTGCGGCGTGCTTTATTCAGACGGGGTCGATTCCGCTGACGCGGCATGGGATGACTGCTGGGGATTTCGATGCGCTGAACAAGGCGCAGATGACGGCGGGAAATATTCTCCGCTGGGCGGATGTCTATGGGAATCCGGGCGACCTGCGCTTTATTGGCGTGTGGGTGGCAAACACTGATAAGCGGGCGTGGAACTGCGATGGGTTTGCGGACTCACTTGCGACAGTGCAGGCACGGTTCAATGCGCTGGTGTCGGGGTTTGCGCGGCCGGTGCATATGGCGACGACGCCGGAGATGGGCAATCTTGTGATGTATGACGACAGCACAGGAGGACAGTGGGACGCTCGGGACAATATGACGAGCGCGGAGTATCAGACGCGGTTCAATACGCTTTATCCGCAGGGGCTACGGCCAGTGAGAGTAAGTGCGCAGGGAACGGGCGGCAATGCGCGGTTCAGTGCGATCTTTGCGACGCGCGAGGACAGCGATGCGAGGACGCTGCGTATGAGTGGGGCGAGTGGGTCGTCGGCTGTGGCCGCGATCGATGATGCGATGGTGGCGGTGATGACCGCGAATATGTTGCGCGGAGCTTCGCTGGCGATTGTGCACGGCACGAGGCTGGTCTATGCGAAGGGCTACACGATGGCGGAGGCGGGGTATCCCGATGTTCAGCCGACGACGTTCTTCCGGCAGGCGAGTGTGTCGAAGATGTTTACGGCGGCAGCGATCTATCAGCTGATCGATGAGGGGGCGCATCTTCCGGGAAGCACTCTGGTGCTGGCTCTGGACACGCATCTGGCGACTGCGTTGCCGAATATTGCGAATGGGCCACCGGTGGCGCACTGGAATGACATCACGATTCGGCACCTGCTGGAGATGACGAGCGGGGTGACGGCGAACATTTTGGGTTCGGACCCGGGTATGTCTCCGACGCTGCCGGTGAACGCGATGACGATGGCGCAGTGGTTGTATCGGCAGCCGCTGACGAATACGCCGGGAGACAAGACGAAGGTCGTATACAGCAATGCGGGCTACATGCTGCTGGGTATGGTGGTGGCGCGCATACGCGGCGCGGCGAACTACATTGGAGGGATCGGGCCGCTGCTGAATAAGCTGCAGATGACGAGGGTGCGGTCGGCGGTGACGCTGGCTTCGGGACAGCCTGCGGATGAGGTGCGGTATCACTCGCGTCCACTGACGGCGCTGCCGTCGGTGATGGCGGTGGGACAGCCGTTGTGTGCGCTGGGGTATGGGGAGTGGAATCTGGAGGACATCGGTGGCGGCGGAGGGTTGTCGGCGGCGGCGACGGATGTTGCGCGACTGCTGGCGGCGCTGAGCGTGACGTATCAGAACCCGATGATGAGCCTGGCGACGCTGCAGAGCTGGATGGCGAATGCGGCGGGGAACGGAGCGTATCCGCATGGGTTCGACGATGTGTTTGTGACGGATGCTGCGAACCACTTGTATGCGGGCGACAAGGGCGGAAGCATGACGACGAGTCAGAATGGCGTGCACTTCGAGACGGGTGGGATCTCTACGGTGATTTGCTGGAATGGCATGACCCCGACGGGGCCGAACTGGTTTTCGCCGTATCAGGTGTTGACGGATGCGGCGCGGAATCATGACTGGGGAACTACGGATCTGTTTCCGACGTTCGGGATGCCGGCGTTTCCGGTGCTGCGACTGAAGCCGCTGCCTCCGCGGCCGATACCGCCGCGGAAACTTGTGGCTCCGCATATGCTTCCGCAGAATGGGTTGCCGAAGAATATGTAGATGGAGTCTGGACGGCGAGTTTTTGCTGACTATCCAAACCACTGTTAATATGTGGGCAGGCGTGCAGGACGCCACCCGTCCGCGGAGAGGACTGAGTCCACCTGCCGAAAGCTGAAGTCTAAATTTTCCAAATCTCCTTTCGCCCGGCATTAGCGGACCGCGGGTCTCTTCGAAGGAGGTTTTTCATGTCCGAGCGTCGTCTTCCGGTTCGTCCCAACCTTGATCAACTCAGGCACCAGGCAAAGGAGCTGCTTCGACAGATACGAAGCGGAGATGCTGTTGCTGTTGCAGAGTTGAAGGCCTGTTGTCCTGAAAAAAGTGATTTGTCTGAGGTGAAGCTGGCGGATGCGCAGTTCGCTCTGGCGCGGAGTTATGGGGCACCGAGCTGGACGCGGCTTGTGCAGTCATGCCGGCTGATCGATGCGATATGGAATGACGATCTGGAGGCGGTGAGGGAGATGGTGGAGAAGCATCCTTACTTGTTGCATGAGGATGCTCGGATTCAGAGGAGTAACTGGGGGCCTCCGATGAGCTATGCGGCAAATCTGGGCCGCGATGGGATTGTTGAGATGCTTCATGAGTTGGGTGCTACGGATCATGCGCATGCGCTGGGGCGAGCGACACTGCAGACGAAGATTGGCACCGCTCGGCGACTGCACGCGATGATGGGCCGACCACCTGTGCCGGAGGATGCGTTGGGTGGGCCGGCGTATACGCTCAGCGCTGATGGGACTGCGCTGATGTTCGAGCTAGGCGCGAAGACGCATGATGACCGGGGGAGGCGGATTGCGCCGGTGGATGTGGTGCTGGAGACCGATAGCCGTAATCCTTCTGCGAAGCACGACATTCTGGAGATGTATGCGCAGCATGGGTTGACGCTGCCGGACACACCGACGATGGCGCTGCATCGAGGACGTATCGATCTGCTCGCAGAGCATCTGCGGCGCGATCCGCAGATGTTGCGGCGGACGTTTTCGCATGAGGAGATCTATCCGCCCGAGATGGGGTGTCATGACGAGGTGCTTGCGACGCATGGGACACCGCTGGCGGGAACGACGTTGCTGCATATGTGTGTGGACTACGACGAGATGGAGATCGCGCGGTGGCTGCTGGATCGCGGGATGGATGTGGATGCGAAGGCTGCTGTCGATGCTGATGGATTTGGCGGTCATACGGCACTGTTTGCGACGGTGGTGTCGCAGCCGAACTTCTGGATGAATCACAAGGGGACGCCGCAGGTGGCTCCGTTTACGCAACTGCTGCTGGATAGGGGCGCGAATCCGAATGCGAGGGCCTCGCTGCGGAAGCAGCTACATCCTGGATATGGAGAAGAGGCGATGCATGAGTATCGTGACGTTACTCCGCTCTCGTGGGGCGAGCGGTTTCACAAGCAGATCTTCGTGAGCAAGGTGGCCATGGAGATGATTGCCGCTCGAGGAGGACGTGGGCGAGCGGGTTGAGGGCAAAAAAAGGCCCCATGACAGACGCGGTGAGACCGCGCCTGACGTGGGGCCTATTGTGGGGCACACCCTTTGTCAGGGAATTGTTACGCTGTATGGACTCGAAGGAACGCTTTCGACTCCAGTGCTGTCTACGCTGGTTACGGTGTAGCTGTAAGTGGTACCACTTGTAACGGTTTTATCGACAAAGGTAGTCTGTGCGACTTTTGACGGACTAACCATTTGAGTTGACCCGCCGACGGACCGGTAGACGTTGTAGCCTGCGATTTGAACGGGAGAGCTGCCGGGTGCCGTCCAGGAGAG
>KB906757.1 GCA_000381605.1 Acidobacteriaceae bacterium KBS 89 | reverse complement strand
CCGATAACCCGACTTTACAGGCGCTTCGACAATCACTCCCCAATATCCGTCACCCGCCCGGAGATTCCACCCCTTCATCTTCTTCGCAAGAACCGAACACGGATTCGATTTGCGATCGAATGACCCGATAAAGCCCAAAACTCTTCAACGCGTGGCTGGTTTCTTTTAGCGAGTAGTCAGAGAGTCGTTGGCCGCGTTCGGAGACTGAAATCGTGACGCAGGGCGTATCCGTCTCGCGATCACGAGTTATGCCATTTGCAGGCTCGGTGTGATCCGACCACAACGCATCGCCGTGTAAGCATTCATTCGGAAAACGCTCGGGAAGCGTCATCGCTTCATCGAAGAGAGCCGATGCTGCGTCCCGATCCAATTGCCACGCCAACGTTTTGTTACGAGTGTGACGCCAGGATACCCCGGGCATCGGGATGCTGACATAAACCCCGCAACGGCCGTCCTCGTCCATTCCGAACTGCCATCGAGGTCGATTGCGGACGGCTTCTCCGGGCTGGAATACGTGGAGGAGCTTTCCTGGTGGAGAGTCCTCAGACTTCCTGACCCCGGCTGCCCGTACCTCCAACAATTCCACTTCGCAACGCAACAGGGCGTTAGGCGGTACTTTGCCGGGTACCCCGTCTGTCCCAAACGCCAGGTGCGGGCTGATGGTAATGTGCCTCACCCCGCCAACGCGCATTCCGATAATCCCTTTGCGGAGGCCAGCGATGCAATGACGACCTTTCAGGTCAATTCTGACCCTCGGTTCGGGATAAACGAAAACCTCTTCTCCCTGACGAAGAAACATTCGCAAATTGAGGACGACGGTTGTTCCGGCCAAGACCTCTTCTCCTGTACCGATGGAGACGTCGAGGATTTCTATTCCCTTTGCCATTGTTTCTGTTCAGAGTACACCGAAGGTCTTCGCGAAGTTCTTGACGTATGGTCGGCAAGCGGTAAGCATTCTGCGGCCACCCGGACCACGAAGCCGTACTGCACGAAAAACGGGGTTTTCGGCAACTTCGCCGTCTGGATAGACCGTCATCCGAGCGAGGCACACCGAGTGCCTTCGCGTGAAGCTTTGATTGGGATCAGAAGAGCGGATCTAAAAACTCATGGTTTCGGGAGAGCGCGCCCACTTGCAGCGACCGAACTACACTCTCATGCCTCGACGGGGAGTGGCATAGGGATAAGAAAGTTGCTGGCGAGAAGATAGGCGAATAGATGTCCGAGAGGTGGAGCGTGAACCAGTTGGTTTGCCGAAACCCATCCGTTGGTCTCACTCCACTCCCAATCGCTAATGGATGCACCCTTCAGCCATTCCTGCAGATCTGCCACCCTCATCGGATAAACGTAGACGCGAACATTCTGCGCGAAGAGACGTGCGAGGGCTTCCAGAAGTTTGCCTTCGAGATTGCCGTAGATGTCTTCAAACGCTCGAATCACCATGGAAAGACCACCGACGAAGCAGGCAGGGGCCTGTGTATGGCGGTGTACGAAGGCGGTCATATAGTAGAGCTCGGGTTTCCGAAAAAGCAGCACGTCGCCACCGACGGCGAGAAGCGCATCGATGCGACGAAGCAAGTCGGGAATTTCCGGGGCTGGTTCACCTGGCGTGGACGGAGCAACGCTTAGGCAGAAAAACCCAGCGGGCGTCGATTTTGTTTCGCCAAGGTCCCCCCGAAGCTCTTGAATTGCCGAAGTCAATAATCGCAGATGGATTTGCGAGCGCACGGGATTGGTGTGTCCGAAGTATCCCGGTGCAAGCGCGACGGCTTTCTTGTAGAGAACTTCAGTAGGGGGAACAGTGGGGCCGTTGGTTGGAAAAAATACCGCCTCTGCGAATCCGTCACGAACTAACTGCACCAGCAGGGCTCGGCGATCCCAACTCTCAAATGCCGGCCCGCGAAGATCCACATAGTCGATCTCGATTCGGTCAGCGACGACGTCTTGTGCCAGGCCTTCCAGAAATGATTCTTTGGTTTGCGCTTCATAGAACGCGGCATGGATGAGGTTGACTCCCAGAATGCCGATGGCTTGCTGCTGGAGGACATTCGAGGGATCGCGCATATTGATGTGCAGCAGAATGTCGTTGGGAGGACCACCGGGCTGCAATTGGAACCGGAGGCCGATCCAGCCATGTGGGTCGTTGGTTCCGGCGAAATTACGGGCGGAGACGGTATCAACGAAGCAGAAGAACCGAGTCTGCTTCCCGCGGGTCTCGTTTAATTGCTGGAGAAGTTGGGTCCATTCGTTGTCCAGCATCGCCTCGAGTCGCTGTTTGGATACGTAGCGCGACCCGGCGCCGTAGAGATCGTCGCTGACTTCCTTGTCGTAGGCGGAGATTGTTTTGGCGACGGTGCCGGAGGCTCCTCCGACGAGAAGGAACCAACGCGCGACTTCCTGTCCGGCGCCGATTTCGGCGAAAGAACCGAAGGTGGTCGTATCAAGATTCAGCGTGAGGGCTTTGTGGTGAGTGTCGAGTTTTTGAGTGGAAGGCATAGCCACAGGGTCCATTTGGCAAACTCTGGAGGTGTGAAGTGTCGCTTGATAGCGACTGAAACTGGCCGCGTGAAGAAGATTCTACGCTCTGGTTAGTTCGCTCAGGTTTGTGAAGTTGGGTAAGGAGCCTGCATCAGTTCATCCAGCGCTTGTCGTTGGGGTTCTTGCGGAGTTCGTCGGGGTCGACGTAGCGGCCGTCTTTGTCGAAGTGGACCTCGCGGTTCTGCTTGCGCATGTAGACCTCGAACTTGCGGGCGGCGCGGCGGCGCTTCCAGCGGTAGTAGCCGTTGCGGATGCCGAAATAGCGCTCGCTGAATCCGAAGACAAGGCCGCGGCGAGGGGCGAATTTGACGTAGAGGAAGCCGCAGAGCGCGCCGGAGAGCTGGAGCATGGCGTTGAAGACGTCGACCTGTTTAAGAAGCAGCGCGATGGCGATGAGGATGTAGATGGCCACCATGTACTTCGCCTTGATGCGGACGAGGAACCAGAGGAGAAATTCCTGGTCGCCGAAGATCATGGCGATGGCTACGAGGAGGCCGAAGATGCCGGACCAGCAGCCGGCGACGGCGACCTCTGGGCGCAGGCCGAAGATGTGGGTGAAGGAGATGGCCGAGGCTATGAGTGCGCTGCCGATGACGGAGGTGAAGTAGAGTTCGCCGAGCCAGCGGCCGCCGAAAGACGGCTCGAGGAGTGAGCCGGTGAACCAGAGGGTGAGCATGCCGAAGAGGATGGCGAGGATGCCTTGTTCGACGAAGGAGTAGGTGAAGAGCTGCCAGATTTCGCCGCGGACGACGGCGAGGGGTTCGAGCATGAGATGGCTGATGAGAATTTCTGCGAGGTGGGGTGCGAGCCAGTTCAGCAGGCCAAGCCCGAAGAAGACGGCGACGTTCGCGAGGATGAGCTTGCGAGTGGTTCCCGCGAAGGCCGGAAGACTGAGCGTGATGGGGCTGGAGCGAGCCATAGTCGAGTTCTTATTTCATCATAGGCGTTGACGGCGGAGGCTGCCGGAAGCCTACAGGTTGGATGCTCGAATGAGAGGGAGGCGTGCGCTGGCGGCGTCACACGCCTTCCGTGTGTTTTGAGTTAGTTCGCTGATGGTGGAGAGGCTGGGGTGGTTCCCGGGACGGGTCTGGTACGGGGCGGTGGCACGGGGTAGACGGCGGCGCTGCGGTGGCCGGCGGCGTCGACAGAGCGAACGCCGAAGATGACGTTGTCCTTGGACATTGGGAGTGCGATGGTGGTGTCGGCGCCGGCGGAGACGAAGCTGGTCCAGTCGGGCTGGTCGGTGTCGCGGTAGACGACTTCAAAGGTTGCGCCTGCGGGGAAGCCTGCGGGCTTCTCCCATCGGAGGGTGGTGCGCGTGTCGTAAGGGGGATTGAGGACGGCGACCTTGAGGGGCTGGCCGGGTGCGGCGGCGAGGGTGGCGAGGGTGGCGGAGTTGAGGCGGGCGACGTTGGCGATGTAGTTGAAGTCGTCGAACTTGATGTCGTCGACGTACTCAATACCGTTTTCGACGCGCGGGGTCTGGTGCTGGTGGTTGAAGTTTTCGAGCCACTCGGTGAAGCGGACGGCGGCGAAGCCCTCGTTGGAGAAGCTGGTGTGGTCGCCGCCGCGGCCGAAGCGGTCTCGGCGGAAGATCATGACGGGATGGAAGGCGGGGACCATCTTCATGGCCATGTTGTGGGGCTGGCCGGGGGGTGTTCCGGCGGAGAGGCGCTGCGAGGTGGGACGGAAGTAGGTGCGGCTGATGTCGACGATGGCGCGTGCTAGTTCGCGGGCGGGCGAGTCGTTTTCTGCGCCGATGGTCTGGATCTCGCGGAGCTGCTCGAGGGTGGCGGGGCCGGGGACACCTTCGGAGAAGACGCGGACGGCGGATTTATCTACGCCGACTGCGCCCGGGGTGGTGTCGCCGCCGACGATGTCGTTGTTGAGGACGGCTTCGAGGCGCCAGTTTTGTGATTTCGCAAGCTGGGCGAAGTGACGGCTGCCGTTGAGGCCTTGTTCTTCGCCGGCGACGGTGAGGAAGATGATGGTGCTGGGGAATTTGAGCTTGGAGAGGACACGGGCGCACTCGATGGAGACGGCGGTGCCGCTGGCGTCGTCGTTGGCGCCGGGGGCGGGGTCGTGGGTGTTGAAGTTGTCGGAGTTGCGGGAGTCATAATGGCCGGTGACGAGGACGATGCGTGGGGCCTGGGCGGGATCGGTGCCGCGAAGGATGGCGTAGACGTTGGTGAGCTTGGTGGGTTTGGTAATGCGGGAGAGCGGTGCAGAGCTGCCGGGTTCGACGAACTCGTCGCGCTTGACTTCGAGGCATCCGCCACAGGCTTCGGAGTAGCGCTTGAATTCGGACTCGATCCAGTCGGCGGCGGCGTTGATGCCGGTGCCGGGAGGGAGGTCGGTGTCCATGCTGGAGAGGGTGCTGCGGTTCTTGAAGCTGACGAGTTTGGTGATGGTGGCCTTGACGTTGTCTGGCGAGACCTGCTGGAGGGCGGCGGCGATGGCGGGATCGACCGGGGCGGGTGAAATGGGCTGACCGGTTGGGGCCGTTGGTTGGGTATTCGGGGCTGGCTGTTGCGCGTAAAGAAGGCCCGTGGTGAGCAGGCAAGCGGCGATGCTAAGGCAGTTGAAATGAGCGAAGAAGCGGGGGCCGACGGTCACGTGAATTCTCCTTGGGCAGAAACCGGAATACTGTTGTAATCGTATGCTTGACGAATGGGCGGGAAGGCCGCTAAATAAATAGCGGGGGTGTCCGCGAGTACTGTTCCCATAATCCTATAAGGGTAGATTCTATAGGCGGGTGGGCGAACCCAAAATCCTGGAGGCTCGATTATGGCTGTTGTGTGTCCCGAATGCGATAACCCGATTGTCGTTGATGTCGACGAGGTGGAGGAAGGCGAAACGGTCACGTGCGATGAGTGCGGGATGGATCTGGAGATTGTTTCGGTCGATCCGCTGGAGGTGGCGGCTGTCGACGTAGCTGGTTATGACGATGAAGATCCGATGCATACCGCTGATGAGGAAGAGGAATAGTGCTGGTGGTGACCAAGGTGGCCGTATACTGAAGCTATGAAAGGTATTTCTGTTTCGTTCCGTTCTTTTGCCAGAAAATTGATACTTGGCGCGTGTTGCATATCGGGCTTTTCTGCCGCTGTGCAGGGCGCAGATGTGGTCGCGCAGGAGCGCGGGCCGACGCAGCGCGTTGTCCAGGGCAAGGTGGTCGGTGCCGACAATGTGGCGATCAAAGGAGCTGTGATCTACCTGAAGGATAGCCGCAGCCTTTCGGTGAAGAGCTTCTACTCCGATGCTGAGGGAAACTATCGGTTTGGGCAGCTTTCGCAGACGTCGGATTATGAGATATGGGCCGAGTACAACGGCAAGAAGAGCGGCGTGAAGTCGATCAGCTCATTCGACAACAAGAGCCAGTTCATTATCAATTTGAAGGTCGATAAGTAGTTCTCAGGGATTTAACATGAGATGGCGCGGATTCGGGTGATCCGGCGCCATCTTCTTTTGGTAAGTCTAGTCGGCGATGCCGGGGTTCGGGGGATCGATGCCGAGTGCGGTGGCGAGGGCGATGAGGTGGTCCTGCTCCTGCATTAGGATCTCGCGGATGGATTCGCCGATGGCGAACTCGTTGAGCTCGTCGCACTGCTTGATGCGGCGGCGGTAGTTGGCGATGGTGACGCGTTCGTTTTCGAGGTCGAAGCGGAGCATGTCCTCGTTCTTCTCGGAGGTCTTGACGGGCTTGGGTATGACCGTGGGCATGCCGCCAAGGTAGTCGATGTGATTGGCGAGGGCGATAGCGTGGGCGAGCTCTTCGGTGGCGTGGACGGCCAACTCATCGGCGATGTTCATGTACTGCGCGCCCTTGAGGACCTGGGAGTAATTGACGTAGGCGATGATGGCCTGATATTCGCGGGAGAGGTCTTCGTTGAGGAGGTCGATCAGCTTTTCGCGAGTGAGCGGGGTTGGTGCGCTTGCTTGTTTTGTGGCCATGTCTTCTCCAGTGCTTACTTGAGTGGGTGATCTCTGGTTGAGATGCAGGAATTTTAGCTGGAGTTTGTGAGTTGGTGGTTAGAGGGCTAGTTCTGCTTGTGCGGTTGAGGCTGATCCGTGTGGAACAGGCAAGAGGTAAAGACGGACTGCGGGGTTCCTTTGCTGCGCTCCGGATGACAGGGTTTGGGGTGAAGCGCGAATCGGTTGAAACAGGTCTAATGCGCTGACTGAGGTGGTGTGGCGGCAGCGGGTGGGTGATCGTGCCCGGACGGCTTCGGCACGAATGCTTCGGGGTGCGCCGTGCCGCGATGGCATGTAGCGCAGGTCACAGTTTGGTCGGCTTTGTGGTCGGGTAATTGCGCGAGGTATCTGGCATTGATTTCGTCGGTCATTTTGATCATCAGGCGTGCCTTATCCTTGACCGGATTCGCATCGGAGGGGAAGTCGTTGCGCTTCGTCTCCGGGTTTCGGGCATGGCAGTATTCGCATTCGACTCCGAGGTCAGCCTCGTACTTGTGCATGACGTCATGAATTTCGTCGCCGGTGATGTCTTTGGGAAGAGCTTTGATGTTGGTGGGATTCGCACGCGGTCCATGCGGAGTCGCGGCCTGCGACGGTGGAGCGGCAGCAGGTGCGTTTTGCGTTAATCCAAAGGTTGATAGAGAGCCCAGGCACACTACGACGAGACAGCATCGACGAAATCGATTCATTCTGGCCAATACCTTCTTTAGGAAGATGTGTAAGCGGAGTTGCCTGACTCGCTGCGAACACACGGCTGCCGATGTGGACCGGGAACAGGTGTTCGATTGGGTCAGCTTACGGCAAGTCTAATACAGGAACCAGTAAGTCGAGCGGCATTCGTTTGCCATCGTGTCGGGTTCCCCACATCTCAGGATCGAGATGTGGGGAACCGATGTGTGACGTCCGAAACCTTCGTGAAGTTTCCGATTACATGGGGAAGGATTTGAGCCAGTCGCGGAAGGGTGGGCCGAGGTCGTCGCGCTTGAGGGCGAACTCGACGGTGGCTTTGAGGAAGCCGAGCTTGTCGCCAGCGTCATGGCGCTTGCCTTCGTAGTGGAAGCCGTAGACCTTTTCGTACTTGAGGAGGGCCTTGATGGCGTCAGTGAGCTGGAGTTCGCCGCCGGCGCCTGGAGTGATGGTTTCTATCATCTCGAAGATGCGCGGTGTGAGGATGTAGCGGCCGATGATGGCGTTCTTCGATGGGGCGTCTTCGAACTTTGGCTTTTCTACCATGTTCTTGACGTCGAGCAGGCGTGGGTTTTTGGGGTGCGGGACGCAGTCGAGGACTCCGTAGGCGGAGATAGCGGCGCCTTCGATGACCTCTGAGGCGAGGATGGAGGATTGCGTTTCGTAGAAGGCTTCGACCATCTGCTTCATGCAGGGGACGGTGGCGTCGACTATGTCGTCGGGGAGGAGGACGGCGAAGGGTTCGTCGCCGACGATCTCTTTAGCCATGAGGACGGCGTGTCCGAGGCCGAGGGGTTCGGCCTGGCGGGTGTAGGTGACGCGGGCGAGTTTGGAGACGGAGCGCGCGATTTCGAGGAGGGCGGTTTTGTTTTTTGCGGCGAGGTTGGCTTCGAGCTCGGGGCTGCCGTCGAAGTGATCCTCCATGGTGGATTTGCCACGGCCGGTGATGATGATGATCTCGTTGCAGCCTGCAGCTACGGCCTCTTCGACGCCGTATTGGATAAGCGGCTTGTCGACGAGACAGAGCATCTCTTTAGGCATGGCTTTGGTGGCCGGCAGGAAACGTGTGCCGAGGCCTGCGGCGGGGAAGACGGCTTTGCGAATTATCTGGGGAGTCATGGTGTGGGAGGGCTCTCGTGATTTTTATAAGTCATCGTAACGCATCGCGCGTGAAGATCTTGTAAAGGTGAGATGCAGGCCGAGAGCAAGTGGTATTAGAGCACTGGCGAGTCGTCGTGGAGCATGGCTTTGCGAATGACTTTGATGGGGGCGAATCCCTGGCGCATAAAGTTGTCGTGGAACTGCTGGAGGTTGAAGGCGGGGCCTTGCTTCTTCATCATATCGGCGCGGAGCTTCATGATTTCGAGCTTGCCGAGGGTGTAGTAGAGGTAGGTGGCGTCGGCGGTGCCGCGTTTGGTTTCGACGAGAGCGACGGAGTGGGACTGGTAGCCGTCGGAGACGAAGAAGTCGACGGCCTGGTCGAAGCTGAATTGGCCGGTGTGGAGCTTGATGGAGTTGACAAAGCGGGCGTCACGGAGGAGCGCGTCCTGGAGCTGGCCGAGGCGGATTAACTTTGCTTCGCGGATCTGGGCTGGTGTGGCGTCAGGCGGAGCTGCGGCGTAGCCCTGGTCGAGCATCATCTGTTCGGTGTAGTGGGCCCAGCCTTCGATGTTGGTGTTGGCGCCGAGGACCTGACGGATCTTGCTGGGGAACTGCGGCAGCCAGAGGAACTGGGTATAGTGGCCGGGGTAGGCCTCGTGGACGCTGGTGCTGATGATGGTCCCGGCGTTGAAGGCGGCCATGTGTTCGGCGACGTGGGGGGCGGTCCAGGTTTTTTCAGGAAGGGTGACGTTGAAGTAGGCCTTGGTGGAGTGGGTCTCGAAGGGGCCTGGCGGGTCCATGGAGGCCTGCGTTGTGGCGCGCATGAATGGCGGTGTCTCTTCTAACGTGGGTTCGACCTTGGAGGGGATGGTGATGATGTGATGCGTGTCGATGAAGGTGATGAGGCTGGCGAAGGTGTCCTGAAATGCGGTGAGGAGTTTGTCGGGAGCGGGGTGGATGGTGGCTAGTTCGGCGAGGACCTCTTGCGGGGTTTTGGTGGGGTCGACTTCTTTGGCGATGCGGGCGAACTCGGCTTGATTTTTGTGGAGGTCGGCGAAGGCGATTTCGAGGAGGCG
This sequence comes from Acidobacteriaceae bacterium KBS 89, assembly GCA_000381605.1. GTDB lineage: Bacteria > Acidobacteriota > Terriglobia > Terriglobales > Acidobacteriaceae > Edaphobacter. The sequence goes on along the minus strand of KB906757.1, from coordinate 577,175 downwards.
GTCGAGAGAGATGTCGACCATCTCGTCGTAGCGGAGTTTTTTGGCGAAGGTGTCGGCGCCGAATTTGTAGTCGCCGCTGGAGCGGGGGAGGAGATCGGACTTCATCCATGCGCCGTAGGATGTGAGGGCTTCGACGACGGCGGCGTTGGATTTGGCGAAGGCGACTTTGGTGTCGGCGTCGGTGGCAGGGTCGGTGCCGGAGAGGAAGGCGGCGGGGACGTCGGTCTGGAAGAAGCTGATGAGGCCGTCGATTTGTTCGAGTGCGATCTCGGTGTAGATCTTTGGCGGGTTCTTGAGGTTTTTGCGGGCGTCGAGGAGAAGTTGGGGCATCAGCTTTTCACGTTCGACCAACGATTTCAGGCGTGCGTTGGTGGAGGCGTAGGGACGCTCCATGATGACGTAGGCGGCGTTGGTGGCGCCGGAGGAGTAGATGTCGGGGTTCTTCTCCCAGGGACGGATGACCTCGAGGGTGAGGAGCTGGCTGCGGATGTTGTTGAGGATGATGGTGTGGTCGGCGGCGATGGAGGCATCGAGGGCCGAGGGGTCGATGGCTACGATCTTCTTTTCGTAGGTGTGAAGGGCAGCGATCTGTTTCTGGATGTTTGCGGCGGAGTAGTCCTCGAGCTGAGTGTCGTACTGATGGAGGCCCGCCTGGGTGCCCGCGGTGGGGGCGAAGTGAAAGTAGACGTCGGAGAGATATTGATCGGCGATGAAGTTGAAGGTCTGGACGGCGCCGTCGGCGGAGAGGTGTTGGGCTTGGGTGTTGGGGGTGAGCATAGATGCTCCGAGGAGGGCAGCGGCGGCGAGGTTGTGAAGGCGCATTTGGTCTATAGCCAGTGTAAGACGCGGAGAGGCGAGGCGGAAGCTCGGGTCGAACTATGGGTTTCGTGCTAGGGGTTTTGTGGGAGGGTGTATTCGAAGTCGTAGGAGTGTTTGCCGTCGGCGATGATGATTTCCATGGTGCCGGAGAGACCGGTGAGTTGGCCGGTGCCGGAGTCGGGGACGACGGTGACGCTGAGGTGCGGCGTGCCGCGGTTCATAGTGGCGCTGTGTTGCAGGACGAAGGTTCCTGTGTGTCCCTTGAGAGAGCCAGTGACGATTTCGAGGGCGACGTAACCGCCGGAGGAGCCTTTGGCTCCGGTTCCCGAGGCAAGCATGGTTCCTTTGCTGGTGGCTTCGAGGTCGCCGTGGAAGCGCTTGTCTAGGACTATGCGGGCGATGGCTGTGCCTCCGCCCTTTTCGTCGGGGGCTTGGGGGTCCAACTTTACTTCGAAGGGGCCTGTGGCGTGGAGAGGCGGGACTGCCTTGCTTGTGGGGGTGGAAGATTTTGGATCGGTCTGGGTATTTTGGGATTGAGGTGCCTGGGGCTGGGCTGAGATTGTGGCGAAGAGGATTAGCGCCATGGATGCTGCGGTAAGGCGATTGCGCAGCTTCGGCGACGGTCTAGGCGACGGTCTATTTGGGGACGACGCGATGGCCGTCATCCTTCGGGACGGGGGGAGATGAGATTTTCCTTCTGGCTGATGGGGACTATGCCGTAACGGCTCATAACGGCGCCGATGCCCGCCAGGTCGGGATGAGGGCCGCCGCGGTAGAGGAAGGCGATTTCGAGGTAATACTCCGGACCGAGAACACCCGGGGTCTGGAGGCAGAGGATGCGGGCCGGCGTGTGAGTGCGGTTGGCGTAGAAGTGAGGTGTGCCACGTGGGATGAAGAGGGTAGTGCCGGGGCGGACTTCGTTGGGCATGTCCTTCCCATATTTGTGGAGGGTCCAGGTCATGGTGCCGTTGACGCCGAAGATGGTCTCGTCGTATTTGCGATGGATGTGGGGAAGCACGACGCGAGCGAAGGGTGGAATGGTGAGTTCGAAGAGATCGAACGCATCGTTGGTTTCGTGGCGGGTTTTGAGAAAGGTGACGCTCATCTCGCCAACGCGGATCGTTTCGTGCATTCGCTAACCTCGGGTACGAGCATGATACGGAGGTTGGCGTAAAAATTCTAGATCGATGGTTTGAGAGCGTCGAGGAGGGCCCGGGTTTCGGAGAGGACGTCTTCAGCTTTGGCGGAGGGGAGGGGCCAGCGGAGGGTGCCTTGCGGGGTGAACTGAGCGCCGCGTTTGGCGTTGCGGCTTACTAGTTTCATCAACATGGCGGGATCGATGGCGGCCTGGGCGAGTTCTTCGGGGTTGGCGTTGACGGCGGCGAATTTGACGTGGAGCATCTCCATGAACGACTTGATGGGGGCTTTCCTGTTGCCGTTTGGGTTGGGGAGTTCGATCTGGGTGCGTTTGCGGTCGAGCTGGGAGATGCCGAGCTGCTCGCAGTGGAGGCGGATTTCTCCGGCGGCGAGGAGATTTAGGACGGACTCGGGCGGCGTGCCGTAGCGATCTTGCAGTTCAGACCGAACGTCTGCGATTTCCGGTTGAGACTGGGCCGAGGCTATGCGCTTGTACATGCGGAGGCGCTGGTTTTCTTCGGGGATGTAGTCCGAGTCGATACGGACGGAGATGCCGAGGTTGATGGTGGTGGTGGCGTGGGCAGGTGCTTCTTCTTCGCCCTTCATTTTGCGGACGGCCTCTTCGAGCATGGTGGTGTACATCTCGAAACCGATGGCTTCGATGTGACCGGACTGTTCGCCGCCGAGCATGTTGCCTGCGCCGCGGAGCTCGAGGTCGAGGGCTGCTATTTTGAAGCCGGCGCCGAGGTCGGAGAATTCTTTGAGTGCGGCGAGACGGCGGCGGGCGATTTCGGTTAGTTCGGTTTCGGGGGGGATGAGGAGATAGCTGTAAGCGCGGCGGTTGCTTCGGCCTACGCGGCCGCGGAGCTGGTAGAGCTCGCTGAGGCCGTGGCGGTCGGCGCGGTTGATGAGGATGGTGTTGGCGAGAGGAATGTCGAGGCCGTTTTCGATGATGGAGGTGGCGACGAGGACGTCGTACTCGTGGTTCATGAAGGCGAGCATGACGCGTTCGAGTTCGGCTTCGGGGAGCTGGCCGTGGCCGATGACGATTCTTGCTTGCGGGACTAGTTCGCGGATCTTGGAGGCGATGTCGTAGATGGTTTCCACGCGGTTGTGGACGAAGTAGACCTGGCCGCCGCGCTCGAGCTCCATCTCGACGGCGGTGCGGACGAGTTTTTCGTCGAACTTGGCGACGATGGTCTGGATGGCCATGCGGTCTTTGGGTGGGGTTTCGATGACGGACATGTCGCGGAGACCGATGAGCGACATGTGCAGGGTGCGGGGGATCGGTGTCGCTGACATGGAGAGCACGTCGATCTGCGCGCGCATCTGTTTGAGGCGTTCTTTGTGGCGGACGCCGAAGCGTTGCTCTTCGTCGACGACGAGGAGGCCCAGGTCCTGGAACTTTAGGTCTTTGGAGAGGATGCGGTGGGTGCCGATGAGGATGTCTACTTTGCCTTGTTCGGCTTTTTCGAGGATGGCTTTCTGCTCCTTGGGAGTGCGGAAGCGGGAGATCATCTCGACGTTGACGGGGAAGTTGGCGAAGCGGCGTTTGAAGGATTCGTAGTGCTGGAAGCTCAGGACTGTTGTGGGGGTGAGGACTGCGACTTGCTTGCCGTCTTGTACTGCTTTGAAGGCGGCGCGCATGGCTACTTCGGTTTTGCCGTAGCCGACGTCGCCGCAGAGGAGGCGGTCCATAGGCTGAGTTGACTCCATGTCGCGCTTGATGTCGGCGATGGCGGTTAGCTGGTCATCGGTTTCGTTGAAGTCGAAGGCGTCTTCGAACTCGTGCTGCATGTTGGTGTCGGGCGAGAAGGGTGTGCCTTGCGCGGCTTTGCGTTGGGCGTAGAGCTTGAGGAGCTCGGCCGTCATGTCGGCCATCGCTTTCTTTACGCGGGCCTTGGCTTTTTGCCAGGACTGAGTGCCGAGTTTGTTTAGTTCCGGGGGCGGCCCAGTTTCTGATGAGCGGTATTTCTGGATGAGGTCGAGGCGGGTGAGGGGGACGTAGAGTTTTGCTTCGTCGGCGAACTCGAGGATCATGAGCTCGAGGGGGATGCCGGTGTCTTCTTCGATGACGCGGAGGCCGCAGTAGCGGGCGATGCCGTGTTCGACGTGAACGACGTAGTCGCCTACGGCTAGGTCGCGGAAGTCGGAGATGAAGGCGGCGGCTTTGGATTTGCCGCGACGGACGGGGCGGGCGGAGACGTCTGCGTCGTCGGAGAGATCCTGGGCGCCGAAGATGATGAGCTGACTGGCGGTGGTTTTGTCCAGGTCGAGGATCTGGACGCCGGCGGCAACGGTTGTCTTGACGATGACTGGGGTGCGGAGGTCTCCGGCGAGATAACTGGACTCGCTGTAGATGTTGGCGCTGCCGGGGGCTTCGCTGCGGGAGCCGAGCCGGTAGGGGACGTGGTACTCCTGGAGCAGGCCGGCGAGGCGTTCTACTTCGCCTTGATTGGGTGCGGTGAGTAGGATGCGGGCTTCCTGTTTCATCAGTGCGTTGAGGGCGTCGATCAGCGCGGGTATGGAGCCGTGGAAGCGTTGGGTGGGGCGGGTGGCGAAGTCTACTTCGGAGAGGTCGCTGCGGTCGGCGTCGAGGATGTCGACTGCGCCAAGCTGGTCGAGTTCGATGCCGGAGTATTTGTGGAGGCGGTCGTCGAGGTCCCAGGGGGAGAGGTAGATGTCTTCGGGTCGGACGAGGTTGCCGATGCCGGAGCGGTCGTGGCGCTGCTCGACTTTGTTCCACCAGCGCTCGCCTTGATTTTTGACCATGGCGGGTTCTTCGATGAAGACGCGCGGTGCTGTTGGACTGGAGGCGCTGAGGAGGTCGAGAAGGTTGAGGTTGGCCCCCGCGACTGGGGCGAAGAACTCCCAGCCGGGGAAGATGGTGGCTTCTCCGGTGCGCGTGCTGACGTGAGTGAGGAGCTCGGTTGGCTCTTCGCCGCCTTCGAGGGCTGCACCTGCGGTGCCGGCGCGGGTCAGGCGGGCGTTGATGGCGGCGAGCAGTTTTTCTGTAACGGGGGTTTCGGTTAGGGGGAGGAGAAGGGCGTCGTCGAGGGGTGAGCTGCTGCGCTGGGTTTCGGGGTCGAATTTGCGGATGGATTCGATCTCGTCGCCGAAGAAGTCGATGCGGACGGGACGGTCGATCTCGGGGGAGTAGACGTCGAGAATGCCGCCGCGAAGGGTGACTTGGCCGGGCATTTCGACGACGTCGACTTTGGTGTAGCCGACGGAGAGGAGGTGCTCGACGAGCATGTCGGGCATGTACTCTTCGCCTACCTTGAGATGGAGGGTGAGGGCTCGGTAGTAGTCGCGGGGGAAGAGACGCATGCAGGCGGCTTCGACGGGTGCGATAACGAGGCGGGCTTGAGCGGTTGCGATCTTCCAGAGGGTGGCGGCGCGGGTCTCCTGGATCTCGGGGTGGGGCGAAAGATTTTCGAAGGGAAGGACGTCGTGGGCGGGGAGGCGGAGGACAGATTCTGCTGCGAGGGCGCCGGTTAGCTCGCAGGCGCTGAGGACGGCGGCGTGGAGGGCCTCGGCGGCCTTGTTGTCGGCGACGATGATCACGCAAGGGGCTGCTGCGGCGCGGACGAAGAAGGGAAGATAGAGGGCGCGGGCGGTGAAGGTGAGGCCGGAGACACGTCTGCGCCCCGTGCCTCCGCTTAAATGGCGGCGTACACGCTCGAAGGCTTCGGAGTGCTCCAGGTCCGCCAGGAGCTCGCGGACGAAGGGAAGGACCATGCTTAATTGATTTTAGTTGAAGTACGGTTTTCAGCATCTTAGCAATAGGAGTAATATCTGGCTCCCGGGAGAAAGATGGCTCGGGCATGCGCCTACTGCGGGAAACCACGATGCTTCATAACGAAGTTCCGGAGGTTGACGATGATGTTGAGCAAACGGATTTCCTTTGCGCTTTTCGCGGCGGTGTTTCCTCTCCTCGCGGGATGCACACGGCACAGCAAGAGTGGTGAGCATTATTATCTGGTTGCAACGAACACGGCTGTGCCTTACTGGAAGGCGGCAGCGACTGGATTTGCGGCTGCCGGCGCTGAATATGCGGTCACGGTGGACACGCGCGGGCCGGCAGGGTTGAATCCCCAGGCTGAGGTGGATGAGTTCAAGGCTATGGTGGCGAGGAAGCCGCAGGGGATTCTGGTGTCGGTGGCGAACTCCAGGCTTATGACGCCGGAGATTGATGCCGCGATTGCGGCAGGCATCCCGGTGATTACGATCGACTCGGATGCACCGGAGAGTAAGCGGCTGTACTTTATCGGGACCAATAACCTGGAGGCTGGGCGGCTTGGCGGGAGGCGTGTGGCGGGCGTGCTGAATGGCAAAGGAAATGTGGTGTTCTTCACCAACCCGGGGCAGCCGAACCTGGATGAGCGGTTGAAGGGATATCAGGACATTTTTGCATCTTATCCGGGGATCAAGGTGGTGGAGGTGTTCGATATCAAGGCGGACCCGGGTACTGCGATGGATCAGGCCTCGGTGTATCTTGCGCGAACTGGGGCTGCCCAGATTGATGGGTTCATTTGCCTGGACTCCAGGTCGGGTTCGAATGTAGCGGAGGCTTTCAAGCGGAGGAGTGTCACTGGCCGGCTGCTGATTGCGATGGATGTTGACACCGATACGTTGCAGCTGATCGGGGACGGAACGATTGATTCGACTATCGCTCAGAAGCCATACACGATGGCTTTTCTGGGGTTGAAGGCTCTCGACGACATCCATCACTACCCGGTGAAGCCACTGGCGGGAGACTATGGGCTGGATCCCAACTCTCCGTTTCCGGCGTTTGTCGATACCGGGGTCGCCTTGATCGATAAGTCAAATCTGGATCCTCTTCTGAGGAAGAAGGCGAGCCAGTAGGCTCTGGCGGCTGGAAAAAATCCTGAGATGTGCTGGAAAATGTTGGCGGCGAGGACGGGGCTTGTTTGTGCGTCTTTGCGAGGGAGGGCTCCGTCTCATCTATATCAACAAAATTCAGTTTGAGGTGTGGAGTGCGCAAGCTAATCCCTGGCTCGTTTTTCGTGGTGACCGTTGGATGTTTGGGTTTACAGGGCGCGTTGGCGCAGGCAGCGTTGACGTATCAGAAGCCGCCGGCGCCAATCGAGCAGCTGCTGGAGGCGCCTCCGACGCCGGTAGTGCGGCTCTCGCCGGACCGCAAGATGATGCTGGTGGAACAGCCGGCGACGTTCCCAACGATTGCCGATGTGGCGCAGCCGCGGTACCGTCTGGCGGGGATCCGGTTCAATCCTTCCTCGAATGGACCGAGCGTGGAGCGGTACGACGTTGCGCTGCGACTGCAGTCCGTTGACGCGACTTCGCCGAACACGATCACGGGTCTGCCGTCGAAATTGAAAGCGGTGGACGCGATGTGGTCGCCGGATTCGAAACATGCTGCATTTGTGGCGCACGCGACTGCTCCGGCTACAGGGCTGGAGCTTTGGGTGATTGATGTGGCGACTTCGCATGCGCATCGGGTGGGGATGGTGAAGTTGAATGCCGTGTTGGGTTCTCCGTGCCAGTGGATGCCAGACAGTGCGTCGCTGCTGTGCAAGACGGTGCCAGCGAACCGCGGGGCTGCGCCGAAGGTGAGCGACATCCCGACGGGGCCGGACGTGGAGGAGAGCCTGGGCAAGGTGAGTCCTGCGCCGACCTATGAAGACATGCTGAAAACGACGACCGACGAGAACATCTTCGAGTATTACGCGTCGTCGGAGCTGGCGGTGGTTTCGCTGAGCGGGGTGGTGAAACCTCTGCCGGCGAAGGGGTTGATTGAGCGCGCGGCGCCATCGCCCGATGGCCAGTACGCGCTGGTGGCGATCGTGCATCGGCCGTTCAGCTATACGTTTCCGTATGAGCGTTTTCCGTTGAAGACGGAGGTGGTGCCGGTGAAGGGTACGGGCGCGGTGAAGCTGCTGTCCGACCGCGGCGCAGTGGATAATCTGCCGATCTCGCGGGATGCGGTGCAGCCGGGGCCGAGGGACTACCAGTGGCGCGCGGATGTTCCGGCGACGGTGGTTTGGGTTGAGGCTGCGGATGGCGGTGACCCCAAGAAGCATGCCGCGATCGTCGACAAGGTTATGGCGCTCCCGGCTCCGTTCAGCGGGTCGGCGAGCACGATCCTGGAGCTTCCGATGCGTCTGGCGCGGGGCTTTGGGCCGAATGCGGCGCGCGGAATCGAGTGGGGTAACGACCACCTGGCGATTGTGTCGGTGGCGCGGTTCTCGGATCGCAAGTCGATGATGCTGGCGTTCGATCCGTCGACGGGGAAGACCACGACGATCTACTCGGGCTCTTCGCAGGATCGGTATCACAATCCTGGGCGGCCGATGACGGCGATGAATGCGACGGGGCAGATGGTGTTGAAGCTGACCGCGGACGGGACGGGTGTGTACTTCATCTCGCCGGGTGCGTCGCCGAAGGGGGACCAGCCGTTTGTGGGGGTGATGCCGGTGGGCGGCGGAGAGGAGAAGATTCTCTATCGCTCGAGCGATCCTTACTATGATGAGCCGACGGCGCTGCTGTCGGATACGACGGTGATGATTCGCCGGGAGAGCCAGACGATGTCACCGAACTACTACTCGGCTTCGTTTACTGGAGGAGCTCCGGTGCAGCTGACGCACTTCCCCGGGCGCTACGACAACATCAAGATGCCGACGCGGCAGTTCCTCAAGTACAAGCGCGCTGATGGGGTGGACCTGACCGCGATACTGTGGCTGCCGGCGGGGTATGACAAGAGCCAGGGTCCGCTGCCGACGCTGATGGAGGCATATCCGGCGGAGTTCAAGACGCGCGATTCCGCCAGCCAGGTGAGCGGATCGCCGAATCGTTATCCGGTGTTTGGCGGGGGTTCGCACCTTTATCTGGTCCAGGCGGGGTATGCGATTCTCGACAACGCGACGATCCCGATCATCGGCGAGGAGAAGCAGGAGCCGAACGATACGTACGTCGAGCAGCTGGTGGCTGGGGCGAAGGCTGCGATTGATAAAGGTGCGTCGCTGGGAGTGGTCGATCCGAAGCGGGTTGCGGTGATGGGGCACAGCTATGGCGCGTTCATGACGGCAAATCTACTGGCGCATACGGATATCTTCCGCGCGGGCATTGCGGAGAGTGGCGCTTATAACCGCTCGCTGACTCCTTATGGTTTCCAGAATGAGGAGCGGACTTACTGGCAGGATCCGAAGCTGTACTTCGATATGTCGCCGTTCAGCTATGCGGACAAGATCAAGACGCCGATCCTGCTGATTCACGGCGAGGCGGACGACAATACGGGCACGTATCCGATCCAGAGCGAGCGCTTTTATGCGGCGCTCAAGGGTCAGGGAGCGACGGTACGGCTGGTGTTCCTGCCGCTGGAACCGCATGCTTATGGAGCGCTTGAGACCAAGCAGCATGTGCTGTGGGAGATCGATCGCTGGCTGGATAAGTATGTAAAGCCGGAGCAGCCTGTGGTTTCCGCGGGAACGAAGTAGAGGATTATTGTTAGTACGAGTGGGACGAGAAGGGGACGACGCTGTTGCGTTGCCCCTTTTCTGCTTTGGCGACGCCTTGTTTGGTTAGAAGGTGATTACAATCTTGCCGACTTGTGCATTTGACTCCATGTAGCGGTGAGCAGCTACGATTTCGCTAAACGGGAAGGTCTTGTCGATGAGGGGTTTGAAGTTGCCCGCGGCGATGTGGTCGTAGATGTACTTCCTGGCTTTGGCGTACTCTTCGGGGTCTGCGGCTACTTCGAAGAGGGTGTAGGCCCTGATGGTGAGGAACTTGCTGAGTGCGGTGAAGAGCGGGTAGGGAGTTGGTTCGGGGGCGAGCGCTCCATACTCGAGGATGATGCCCTTCGTAGCGGCGGCTGCGGCGAGCGATTCGAGGATTTTGCCTCCGATGGGGTCGAAGATGACGCGAGCACCTTTGCCAGCGGTGATCTCGTTGACGCGGGCTTCGAGGTCTTCTTCGTCGGTGACGATGACGTGATCGGCTCCGTGCTTGAGCAGGGCGCCTTTCTTCGCGGCGGTGCGTGTGACGGCGATGCTGGTGGCGCCCTCAGCTTTGGCGATCTCGATTGCTGCGATGCCTACGCTGCTGCTGGCTGCTGTGATGAGGGCGAAGTCGCCCGTGGTGAGATGGCCCAGCATGATGAGGCCGCCATATGCGGTGAGGTACTGCATCCAAATGGCGGTACCTTCTTGGTAGGAGAGCGTGGCTGGATATTCTGCGAGGGCGGCTGCGGGAACGATTGCGACTTCGCCGTAGACGCCATGCGCATTGAGGCTGAAGAAGCCGGGGACGGTGCTGGCTGTCTTTCCGATCCAACTGGAGTCGACGCCGGGCCCGATGGCTTCGATGATGCCTGATGCCTCGTAGCCGTTCTTCGAGGGGAGGATGGGTGTCTCAAGGTATCTGTCGTTGCGGAACATGATCTCGGCGCGGTTGAGGCCGATCGCTTTTACGCGGAGACGGACCTCGCCGTGGGCTGGTTCGGGAAGCGGGAGTTCGTCGAACTGGAGGACTTCGGGGCCGCCAATCTCGTGGAAGCGGACGATCTTTACGGTGGCGGACATGCACACTCCTGGGAAACTTTGTTATTGACGATTGGATGAGGAGATCGTGCGCACGACGCAGAATTCGAATTGAGAATGGGCGGCCGCGAATTATCTTCAGCGCTGCGCGGGGAGGTTTAGGGTACCGGTTGTTCGGCCTTGGGTTCTTCCTTCGGAAGCGGGGCGATGGCTTCGGCTTCGGCGTCTTTGCCGTAGATGACCTGGCCGTATTCGAGGAGGGTGACCATGCCGACGCCGCCACAGATGTTGCCTGCTACGGCGAAGAAGATCCAGCGGGCGTAGCCGATCCATGGGGCCTGTCCGATTAGCACTGCAGCGAGGATCTCGCCGCTGGTGGCGATGCAGTGGGCGAAGTTGCCGAGGCCGACGACGAAGGTCAGCATCCAGATGATCATGACGGAGCCGGTGATGGAGTGAGAGCCGGAGACGAGCCATGCTACGGTGGCGATGATCCAGCCACCCATCACGCCGCTCCAGAAGATGGTGGCGGATGGGTTGTGGATGGCGTCGAGGCCGAGTTCCGCAAGGGCGTGAACGAAGTCGGGTCGCAGCGCGGTGGTGAGGGAGGCGATGGCGGCGAAAGCTAGGGCTCCCAGGACGTTGGCGGGGAGGACTGTGGCCCAGAGACGGAGGGTTTTCCAGAAGTGCTTCTTTTCCGCGAGGACGAGAGCGACAGGGTAGAGCGTGTTTTCGGTGAATAGCTGGGAGCGGCCGAGGATGACCACGATGAAGCCGAGGGGATAGAACATCTTTGCGACAAAGAGGACTGTGTTGGTGGGGGTTGTGCCGGGTGGGGTGAGGAGTGCGATAGCGATGGCGTTGCCGAGAGCGGAAAGGCCCATGAAGATGCCGCCGGCGAGGCCGGAAATGGCGAGGGAGACGCTGGAGCGGCCGAGTTCCTGGCGGGCGTTGTTGGCGACCTGCTCGTAGATGTCCTGGGCGCTGGGGCGCTCGAGGTGCTTCTGCGCATCCTGCGTGGCGGGGGCTTGCACTGGATAGCGGCGGAGACGAAAGGGCATGTATCTGAGATGCAAAATCTGGTGATGGTGCGGGGCGCCGCTGAACGTAACAGAGTGCTTTGCCGGACCTCTTTATAATCCTGCCTATGGCGCCCAAACTTACGGTCGAGCAAGAGTTTCAGAAGCTTCGCGACGAGCTTCGTCACCATGAACATTTGTATTACGTGGAGGACGCTCCGGTACTTTCCGATGCGCAGTATGACGCGCTGATGAACAAGCTAAAGAAGCTGGAGGCGGAGCATCCGGATCTGGTGACGGCAGATTCTCCTTCGCAGCGGGTGGGAGGGAAGCCGAAGGACGGTTTTGTGAAGATGCCGCACTCGCGGCCGATGCTTTCATTGGACAACGCTTACAACGAAGACGAGCTGCGAGCGTGGGAGCAACGGGTGCGAGACGCGCTGCCGAGCATTGAGAAGGTCCGGTATGTTTGCGAGCTAAAGCTGGATGGGTTGTCGCTGGCGTTGCATTATGGACCGGGGGCCCATGGGGCCAAGGATGGAGGAGCGCATCTGGAGCGCGGGTTGACGCGTGGGGACGGTTCGATTGGCGAGGATGTGACGAGCAATGTGCGGACGATCCGGTCGGTGCCGCTGAGCGTTTCGGCGGCCAAGCTGAAGGCGGCGGGACTGCCGCAGAGCTTTGAGGTGCGGGGCGAGGTGGTGCTTCCGCAGGTGGCGTTCGCGAAGATGAATGAAGAGCGGGAGGCGGCGGGGATGACGCCGGCTGCGAATCCGAGGAGTGCGGCGGCGGGGACGATTCGGACGCTTGAGCCGAATATCGTGGCGCAGCGTCGGCTGGATCTCTATGCGTACTTTTTGTTGCAGGATGGGGAGACGATGCTGCCGACGCAGTCAGAGACTCTGGAGGCGTTGCGGAAGGCCGGGTTTCGGGTGAATCAACATGTCCGGCCGGTGAAGAGTATTGAGGAGGTGATCGCGTTTATCGCGGATGCGGAGCCGCTGCGCGACACACTGGGGTATGAGATCGACGGTGTCGTTGTTAAGGTGGATGCGACGTCGCAACAGAAGAGGCTGGGTTTTACTGGGAAGGCTCCACGGTGGGCGATTGCTTACAAGTTTGCGGCGCGTGCGGGGATTACGAAGCTGGAGGATGTGTTGTTTCAGGTGGGACGGACGGGGAAGCTTACTCCTGTGGCTGCGCTTGCTCCCGTGTCGATTGGGGGGACTACGGTTACGCGGGCTACGCTGCACAATGCAGATGAGATTGAGCGGTTGGGTGTTCGCATAGGCGATTTCGTTTCGGTGGAGCGTGGCGGCGATGTGATTCCGAAGATCGTTGAGGTGGTGGAGGACAAGACGCATCCCCGGGGATCGAAGAAGATTGTGTTTCCGAAGAACTGTCCGGTTTGTGCAAGCGAACTTCAGCGTATTGAGGGTGAGGTGGACTGGCGGTGTGTGAACAACTCATGTCCTGCACGGGTGCGCGAGGAGTTGCTGCACTGGGCCGCGCGGGGAGTGATGAATATCGAGGGGTTGGGTGATGCGATGGTGGCGCAGTTGCTGGGGCAGAGTGTTGAGTTGGCCGGCGAAGCAGAGGAACTGGTGACGGAAGAGGGAGCGCCGGTCGTGACGCGCAAGCCGCTGATTCATACGATTGGCGATCTTTATCGTTTGCAGCGCGCCCAGTTGTTGGGCCTTGAACGCGTGGGCGAGAAGACTGCGGATGCGCTGCTTGCACAGATCGAGCGATCGAAAGAGGCGGGACTGGCGCGCGTGCTGCTGGGGTTGGGGATCCGTTTTGTCGGCGAGAGAACGGCGCAGCTTCTTGCGGCGCACTTCGGCTCAATGGAGGAGTTGGAGAAGGCGGCGAGCCAGAGTCCGGACAAAGCGACCGAAGCACTGGAGGCGGTGACCGAGGTGGGTCCCAAGGTGGCGCAGGCGATTGTTGAGTTCTTCGCGGTAGGGAAGAACAAGGCCCTTGTGAGAGATCTCGCGTCGTCGGGATTGAAGATGACGGCGGAGAAGCGGGTGACGACTTCGACGCTGGAGGGCCTTACGTTTGTGCTGACGGGAACGCTGCCGAACCTTACGCGCGAGTCGGCCAAGGAGAGGATCGAGTCGGCGGGTGGGCGGGTGTCGGGGAGCGTGAGTAAGAAGACGAGCTATGTTGTCGCGGGGGAAGAGGCGGGGTCGAAGCTGGATAAGGCTGCGTCGCTGGGTGTGACTGTGCTCGATGAGGCTGGGTTGATCGCTCTTCTGGAGCAGGGGCCAGTTACGACTTAGGTGAGGCGGTTTTAGGTTCGGCGGTATTGCTTTGTCGCTCGCGTTTGAAGCCGCATGCCTTCATGGCGGCGACTGGCTCAGGGTTCTGCATGAAGGTATCCCAGATGAAGGCGGTGCGGAGATTTTCTGCCATCAGGAGGCCTATGCCGAGATCGATGCCGAGGACGTCGGGGTCGTACCAGTGCAACTCGGGGTGGAAGGCGTCGCAGAATCCGTAGCGGCCCCAGGCGTCCTGTCCGAATTTTTCGCGGAGCGAGCGAAGGACGCGGACAGCTTCGCGGGGAAGAAAGGGGAGGGATCCGGCCGCGGTAGAGGGGACGACCGAGCCGTCGACTGGACCCATGAGCGGAGGCCCACCCCATGCGGTGTAGCCGTGTTGCCAGTCGGAGGCGCTGACGCCCCAGTAGTCGTCGTTGTAACCGCGATTGAGGCTGAAGCAGAAGGCCTTGTGGGCGCGGGTGGCGGTGATGGAGTTGGCGAAGTAGTTGGCGTAGGCGTCGCGCTGTCGGGCGAAGTCGAACCAGGCGTGGGAGAACTGGTGGACGAAGAGGGGATCCCTTCCGCTGATGTAGGTGTAAGGGCCGAAGGTCATTGGGGGGCGCGTAAAGGCGCTCCACGACTCCGGGGGGACGGGATGGGTGGGCGAACCGATGGCGAGGAGGTAGAGCATCATCAGTTCGGAGTAGTGGTCCCAGCGTGTGGAGATGAAGCCGGTCTCGGGACGCCAACCCATGGAGAAGGTCTGGCCGCCGTTGAGCATCCATGGCCAGTCGACGCGGTTGTAGAGTTGCGTGGCGAGGTCGGTGATTCTGGAGTCGTTGAAGTAGGCGCGTGCGGTGAGAACGCCGCACAACAGGATTGCGGTATCGATGGAAGAGATTTCGCTGTTGATGAGCGGCTTGCCAGTTTTGACGTCGTTGAAGTGATAGAAGAAGCCGTGCTCGTGGGGCATCTTGTTGAGATGGAACTGCAGGGTGGTGAGGACTTGCTTTTTGAGACGAGCGGTGGGGAAGTAACCCCGTCTGTCGGAGATGCATAGGGCGCTGAGGCCGAAGCCGGTGGCCGCGATGCTCGAGACGAATTTGGGATCCAGTTCGCCGGTGGAGGTCTTGTTGGTGGCACGGTCGAGAACCTGTCCGGAGGATGGATCGACCTGCTCGGAGAAGAAGAGGCACGCGCTGCGCTCCAAGTCTTCGAGGAAGATCAGGTCGTCGTCGCTGAGTAGCCTGGTGTAGGCGGGGTGCGCGGCCTCCGTCTGCTGCTGGGCCAACGCGAGAGGGGCGGCTACGAGGTTGGAGAGAAGAGCTCCGCCAAGCAGCTTTGTCGCAGTACGTCTCGTGATGTGAGGTGGGGTCGAGGGACGTACACTCATTAGCTATATGTTATGTGGGCGCACAGAATTATCAGACTCTTGGGATGGAAGAAGGTTTCACTGACCGGTCGGTCGAGCTGAGAGCGTGATCAGGACGAGTCCCTGCGGGGGAATGCTGATGGTGAGGCTACCGTCTTTGAGAGCAACACTTTGCGGCGGGGAGGGATTGCCGGCTGCCCGCAGCTGAACGATCTGATCGCGGGTTGGGAAGGCCGGCCGGCCCATAGCATCATAGGTCTTGATGACGTTGCCGTGGTCCGGGTCCAGGCGCCAGATTTTCACCGGCGCATTGGGGGGCGCGCCGGTTAGTTTTACGGTAAATGTCTTTGCGGCTCCCATATTCGGTGGGGGTGGCGTGTAGGTAGAGCCAGTGCCGAAGGGTGGGGCGTAGTTCCAGAGTGCGACTGCGATGGATCCGTCACTGCGGCGCGTTGCAATCGCTGAGTCATTGTCCAGTTTGATGCGGCGATTGCCGAGTTGGTGCAGCATGGCAAAGGCGTTGAAGGCGGGCTTGGGAATTCCATCTTCGGCTAAGAGACCGAAGCCGCCGTAGAACGGGGTCTTGACGACGCCCTGCTCTTCGAAGACGTCGGAGAAGGTCCAGTAGCTCATCGCTTCGGTGAGGCCGTCGCACTGGCTGATGGTAGTCGCGAGCCATGGGCCCATGTAGACCGAGTCGGTGACGTTGGGTTCGTTGGAGTAGCTTGCGTTGTATTCGCTGAAGATGAGTGGGGCTTTTGGAAATGGTGATGCTGCGATTTCTTCGTGGACCTTGGCGACGGAGCGGCAGACCATGCGGTCGCGAGGAATCTGGTCGTCGGTGCCGAAGACGTCTTTCGCGGTGTCGTTGGCGTAGACGTGGGTGGTGACGAAGTCGACGGGGACATCTTCTTGTTTGCAGTGCTGGAGGAAGGCTGCGACCCAGGCGGCTTGTGCGGTGGATGGGCCGCCTACGGGGATACGGCTGCTTACTTTTTTGATGGCGCGGACGGTGTGGTCGTAGAGCTCGAAGTAGGTTGACTGTTTTGGGTTGCCGACCCAGAAGTCGATGTTGGGTTCATTCCATACTTCGAAGCGCCATTGGGAGACTTCTTCGATGCCGTAGCGATCGACAAGGTGCTGAGTGAAGGCTGCGATCATGGCGTCCCAGAGGGCGTAGTCGCTGGGGGGAGAGACGTTCTGCTTGTACCAGAAGGCGTGGAGTGCGGCAGGGTCGGAGGCCATCTTCTTCGGCATGAAGCTGAGTTCGACGAAGGGGCGAACGTGATTGGCGAGAAGGCCGTCGTAGATCTGGTCGATATAGGAGAAGTTGTAGGGGGATTGTCCGGGTTGGGCGGCTTGAGCGGCTTGGCCGGGGTTCTGGGTGTGGGCGTTCGGATCGTAGAG
This sequence comes from Acidobacteriaceae bacterium KBS 89, assembly GCA_000381605.1. GTDB lineage: Bacteria > Acidobacteriota > Terriglobia > Terriglobales > Acidobacteriaceae > Edaphobacter. The sequence goes on along the minus strand of KB906757.1, from coordinate 560,635 downwards.
TCCTACGTCGTCCATGAAGATGCCGTGAAATCGCACGGCTTGGAGGTCAGTGATGCCTTTTACTGTGTGCAGGTCGTCACGGTAGCTTTGGCGCAATGATAAGACGGCGCGACCGGAGCCGAAGATCTGTTCCCAGAAATGTGGGAAGGGGGTGCCGGCGTCTCGTGTGTTGATGGTGATGCTGGTGGGAGATTGAGAACTTGATTGGGCGGGGAGCGAGGACGAGAGGGTGGAGCTGAGAAACAATGCAGCGAGGCAGAGGCGGCGAAACGTTGTCGGCATACGTGAGCTCCGTGCGGCAGTGACGATTCAAGAGTACATCTGATGAGACGAGATCACCTCTGGATGTAGGAGCCTTCAGAGGTGAGAGCTATATATCGAATTGCGCTAGAACGGAAATGGCCGAAGAGAGAGATTTTGGCTACGAGAGTCGGACATGACGGAAGATTCTTGCGGAACCGGAGAGCGTTTTAAGTTGTTGAATCAAATGATCATCCTAAGAGATGCAAAGGCTGCGATTTGACAGTGCTTACGTTTGGCGGCGAGTTGGATTATCCCGTTGCTCCCTCCGTACATTCTTCGGTCGTAAAGAGATCGAGCAGGCCGGGGAGAGGTTCCATCTTCCGCCGAGACCTTTGGACGAAAGGTCAACTGAGTTTGTGATAGCATCCGTGTTCCTCGAAATGCAGGCCCGCAGAGGGTCTGAAATCGATGGTTCAGGACGGGTAGCTTGCGGCTGAAATTGCAGGCGGCTTGAACCCGCAGAAGAGTTTTTGCCGAAGTCCCTTTGCACATACTTATGTTTCGTTGTCGCTAGCAACCGATTGAGATTTGTCAGCTCAGATATGAAGGAGACGTCTGATATGAAGGTCTACTTGGGAAGTGATATTCGCAACGTCGCTGTGGTGGGGCATGCGCATAGCGGCAAGACGACATTGATTGCTGCTCTACTGCATGCTGCGAAGATGACGCCGACGCGAGGGCGGGTGGAAGATGGATCGGCTGTAACGGCTTATGACGAAGAGGATGTTGCACGACGGACTACGATGTCGAATGCGGTGGCATTTGCGGAGTGGGACGGCGTCAAGGTCAATTTGATCGACACTCCTGGATTTCACATGTTTGTGCATGAGACGCGCGCGGCGATGTTGCCGGCGGAGGTGGCGGTCGTGGTGGTCAATGCGCAGTGTGGCGCAGAGATGGTGACCGACCGGGTGTGGAAGTATGCCGCGGAGGTGAATCTGCCACGGATCGTCGTGATCAACCAGGTAGACCACCCGAAGGCGGACAGCAGGATCGGCCGCCAACGGATGATCGAACTATTGCAGGAGAAGTGGGGACGGCAGATTGTTCCGGTGCAGCTGCCGATCGTGGATCAGCACGGATTTCACGGAGTGGTGGATCTGGTGACGATGAAGGCACATTTGTATAAGCCCGATGGGGACGGGCGAGGAGAGGTGGGTCCGATTCCTGAAGCTATCAAGACAGATGCCAAGGCTGCGCACGAGGCGCTGGTGGAGCTTGTGGCTGAGGGGAAGGACGAGCTGATGGAGGAGTTCTTCCGTGAGGGGACTATTCCTGAAGCGCATCTCATCACTGCATTGCACGAGGCGATTCGGGAGGACCGGATCTTTCCTGTGCTGTATATGAGTGGCTTGAGAAATGTGGGGACAGACCATCTGCTGGATTTTCTGAAGGTGTACGCCCCTTCGCCAACGGAGAGGGAACCGGTGGCGGCGCACGGGATTCTGCACACTGTTCGTGGGCAGTCGAATGGCAGCGGAGCGATGGATGTTCAAGACGAAATCGTGATGCGCAAAGTTAACGACGAGGAGCCGCTTGCGCTGTATGTGTACAAGACGATGACTGACCCGTTTGCGGGCAGGATCTCTTTCTTCAAGGTTGTCAGCGGGATGATGAAGACGGACAGGCCGGTGTTGAATTTCACGCGACAAGAGCCGGAGAAGCTGGCACATCTTTCCATCATGCAGGGTCGCAAGGCTGTGGAGGTGCAGGAGCTGCATGCGGGAGATCTTGGAGCGGTCGCTAAGCTGCGGGTGACTTTGACCGGAGATACTCTGGGCGACAAGGCGCATGAGATTTTCCTCGAGCCTGTGCCGATGCCCGAGCCGGCGATGACCTACGCGATTGAACCGAAGTCGCGCGCCGATGAGGACAAGCTTGCGCCGGCGTTGCATAAGGTGATGGAGGAGGACTCGATGGTGAGGTTTTTCCGTGATCCGCAGACGAATGAGTTTCTTGTGGCGGGCGCGGGACAGCAGCATATCGAGGCGGTGGTGGCGAAGTTGAAGCGGCGATACCACACCGACGTGACCTTGAAGGCGCCCAAGATACCGTATCTGGAGACGGTTCGCGGCCGCGCCGAGTCGCAAGGCCGGTACAAGAAGCAGACAGGTGGCCACGGGCAGTTTGGAGACTGCAAGATCCGGATGGAAGCGTTGCCGCGCGGAGGCGGAGTGGTGTTCGAGAACGATATTTTTGGCGGATCGATTCCACGCCAATATGTTCCCGCGGTGGAGAAGGGCATTCGTGAGTCGGCTGCCCGGGGATTCTTGGCGGGATATCCAGTGGTCGACATTAAAGTAACGGTCTTCGATGGTAGCTACCACGAGGTGGACTCCAGCGAGATGTCGTTCAAGATGGCGGCGAGACTTGCTTTCCGTAAGTGCATGGAACAGGCAAGGCCCGTTTTGCTGGAGCCGGTGATGCGGGTGGAGATCGAGACGCCGGATGATTTCGCGGGGGCGTTGCTGGGCGATTTGAACTCGCGACGCGGGCGTGTGCAGGGCATGGAGAGCGGCGGGGCTGGGACCATGGTCCGGGCCGAGGTGCCGATGGCCGAGATGCTGAGCTATGGATCGACGTTGACTTCGATTACGCAGGGGCGCGGCAGTTTTCGGATGGAGATGGACCACTACGATGTGGTGCCTCCACTGCTGGCTGACAAGATCCTGGCGAACGCAAAGCGGCCGAACCATGAGGAGCTTGAAGATTAGTGTTGCAGAGATTGGGCCGGGCGATGGTAAAAAGCATCTCTGAGGCCGAATTCTGCTTCCAATTGAGTTGGAGAACTCCGAAATGCCACGTCCTTACTGGTCAGGTCAGATCCAAATCTCTCTAGTTTCGTTTGGTATCAAGTTGTTTCCTGCTACTGAGGCGAAGAGCGAGATTCGGTTTCATCAGTTGAGCCGCAAGAGCGGCGAGCGCATCAAGCACCAAAAGGTGTCGGATGATGAAGGCCCGGTAGAGAACTCCGACATTGTGAAGGGCTATGAGTATCGCAAGGGAGAATATGTCACCGTTGAGCCGGACGAGATTGAACATCTGCGAATACCTTCGCGACACACTCTTGAGATGACGCAGTTCGTCGACGTAGACGAGCTGGATCCCGAGTTTTTCGAGAAGCCATACTTCGTGGTGCCTGAGAACGATGTTCAAGCCGAGGCCTTTGCGGTAGTTCGCAAGGCGCTGGAGACGACGAAGAAGGTTGGGCTGGGCAAGATCGCCTTTGGTGGGCGGGAACATCTGGTGGCTGTTTCGGCGCCGGCCGATGAAAAGCTCGCGGGCATGATGGCTTACACGATGCGTTATGCGGAGGAATTGCGAGACCCGGCGGCATACTTTGGCGAAATCAAGAAGGTCGCAGTGGATGAAGACCAACTTTCCCTTGCGAAGGAGTTGATCAAACGCAAGGCTGCGAAGTTTGTGCCGGAGAAGTTCAAGGATGAATATGAGGCGGCGTTGCGCGAGATGATCGAGGCCAAGGTGAAGCACGCGCCGATTCCGCGTGATGAGCCGGAGCCGAGGTCCGCCAAGGTGATCAACCTGATGGATGCGCTGCGCAAGAGCGTTCGAGGCGATGCGCCACCGGCACCGAAGAAGAAGGCGTACGCGAAAGTTCCTGCTGCGGGGTCCAAGAAGGGCATTACTCTGGTGAAGTCTGCGAATACGAAGGCAGGTAAGCCGCGGAAGTCTGCGTAGAAGACATGGCGACGAAGAAGATGGCTAAATCAAAGTCGCCCAAAAGCGCGGCCGACGCGGTCGATGAACAACTTGGGCTCTATCGCTCGATGCGGGACTTCGAGATTACCAGTGAGCCTAGCGGATCTGCAAAAGCAAAACTGTTCAACAAACAGCCCCTTCCATTTGTTATTCAGAAGCATGCAGCGTCGCATCTGCACTATGACTTCCGGCTTGGGTGGAATGGTGTGTTGAAGAGCTGGGCAGTGAGCAAGGGGCCGAGCTATGTCACTGCTGACAAGAGGCTTGCTGTGCAGGTGGAGGACCATCCGATCGAGTATGGGGGCTTTGAGGGAATTATTCCCAAAGGCCAGTATGGCGGCGGAACAGTGATGGTGTGGGACCAAGGGACATGGGAGCCGCAGGCAGGGCACACCGATGTCGATGAAGGGCTGCGTTCGGGTTCGCTTAAGTTCATCCTGCACGGCACGAAGTTGAAGGGGAAATGGGCGCTGATCCGGATGGGCGGCAAGTTCGCGAATGAACGCAAACCGAATTGGCTGTTGATCAAGGAACATGATGAGTTTGAGCGGACCAAGGACGATGCAGGCATCACGGAAGAGGCGTCGGATAGCGTCGTGACGGGGCGGAGTTTGGAAGAGATTGCGAGGAGCGAGGACCATGTCTGGAACTCGAAGGAGACTGCGAAGGGCAACGCGTGGTATCGCAACGATGGTGGTGGTGTCAGTGATCAGAAGGCCGGTAAGGGTAAAGGCTCTACGGCAAAGGGGCCTAGTTCGAGGCAGCGGGCCGCTGCGGATTTTACTTCGGTTTTGAAGGAGCTTCCGAAGGAGAAGCTGCCGGAGTTTATTGCTCCGGAGCTCGCGCTGCAATCGACTACGCCACCGAGCGGAAATGGTTGGTTGCACGAGTTGAAGCTGGATGGTTATCGCGTTCAGGCTCGCAAGGACGGCGACAAGGTGCAACTACTGACTCGGACGGGGCTGGACTGGACGCATCGGATGAAGGCGATTGCGACCCTCGTTGCTGCGTTGCCTGTCGAGAGGGCGATCCTTGATGGTGAGGTTGTGGTACTTGCCGACGATGGAACAACCAGTTTTGCGGATCTGCAGGCGGCATTTCAAGAGGGAGTGAGGAAGCCGCTGACTTATTTTACATTCGACCTGCTTCACCTGAATGGGCATAGTTTGCGCGGATTGCCGTTGATTGAACGTAAGAAAATTCTGGAGCGGGTTGTTGAAGGTGACGAGGAATTTCTGCGCTTCAGCGAACACCTTGTGGGTAAGGGAGACGAGGTGTTTCGGAGCGCTTGTGCACTGCGTGCAGAGGGAATTATCTCGAAGCTGGCCACGAGCAAGTATTCGAGCGGCCGCGGGGGCGACTGGCTGAAGTTGAAGTGCGTTCATGAGCAGGAGTTCGTCGTTGGAGGCTTTACGCTGCCGTCGAACGGAATCCACGGCGTGGGAGCGTTGTTGCTCGGCTACTACGACGGAAAGGAGCTGATCTACGCTGGACGTACCGGCACGGGATTTACGCAAAAGACTCACAACGTCCTGCGCGACCAATTGGATAAGCTGCGCAAGGCAGAGAATCCGTTCGAGAAACCACCCGCAGAGGCACGACGAGGAGCGATCTGGGTGCGGCCGGAGCTGGTGGCGCAGGTCAGTTTTGCGACTTGGACGGCGGATAATCTGGTGCGTCAGGCGGCGTTCAAAGGGCTTCGTGAGGACAAGCCGGCGAAAGAGGTTCGGCGGGAAGAGCAGGGCGTCGCGCCGAAACCGCGGGGAACGGAACATGCTTCCCATGTTGCATCTGCGGGCGTCGCGGCGAAGGTGACTACTGCGAAGACGAAGGCGGCGAAAGAATTAGCCGGGAAGCATGCTCCGGTTCGGTTGACACACCCGCAGAAGATTCTCGATGAGAAGTCACATTTGACCAAGCAGCAGCTTGCTGACTACTACTGGGCCGTTGCATCGCATATGCTGCCGCATGTCGAGGGCCGGCCTGTGTCGCTGGTGCGTTGTCCTGATGGCAGCGAGAAGCCGTGTTTTTATCAGAAGCATGTGAACCACATGCTGCCGCCAGGCATTAGATCGGTTGACGTGCCGGACAAGAAGACGGGTGAGATCGAGCCTTACATCACGCTCTCGAATGCCGAAGCGCTGGCTGGTTTGGCACAGATGGGTGTGCTGGAGGTGCATCCGTGGGGATCGCGCAACGATGACCTGGAGCATCCGGACCGCATCATTATTGATCTCGATCCAGACCCGGAGGTCGCGTGGGCGCGGCTGGCCGAGAGTGCGGGAGATGTCCGCAGGCAACTCAAGAAGATGGGGTTGGAGAGCTTTCTGAAGAGTACGGGTGGTAAGGGGCTGCATGTCGTTGTGCCGATCGTTGCGGAGTACGACTGGCTGGTTATCAAACAATTTGCCCATGCCTTTGTGTTGCAGATGGAGAAGGAAGAGCCCTCTTTGTATCTGACGAAGATGAGCAAGGCGGCGCGTAAGGGACGGATTTTTCTCGACTATCTGCGAAACGAACGGGGAGCGACTGCAGTGGCGGCGTTCTCTCCGCGTGCGCGGGCCGGGGCGCCCGTTTCACTTCCGTTGGCCTGGAGCGATCTCAAGTTGGCGGAGAGGCCGGTCGTCCATGTGGCCGAGTTTGATGAGTGGAAAAGCAGGTTGAGCCGCGATCCGTGGAAGCAATTCTTCAAAGCACCGTCGCGAATTACAGCCAAGATACTGGATCAGTTCAAGATCTCTCCGTCCGACTAGTCCTCAACGTCGGTGAGTGTTCGAGAATGGACAGTCATTCTCGATTGTGGACGGTCCGAGGTGGACTTTGGTTTCTAAGTAATTGAAACTGGGTCGCTAAGATTGGCCTCGTGCTTGCACTTGAATCGAGTGCAATGGACATTTCCAGACCTGATATCAAGAAGAAAAAGATGCGCCGACAGTGGCTTTTAGCTGGCTGCGGAGTTGTGGCGCTGGCACTTGTGGCGTTTTTTGTGACACGGTTGAAACCGGCCGCACCTGAGGTGGACCGGGCGACGGTGTGGACTGACGCAGTGAAACGGGGGCCGTTGCTGCGGCAGGTGCGCGGGCCGGGCACCCTGGTTCCGCGCGAGGACAAGATCCGGCTGATTCCCGCGGAGACTGCGGCGACGGTGGTGCGGATTCGCGTGCTGCCAGGGGCGAAGGTTGACCCGAGTACGATCCTGATGGATCTTGTCGACCCGGAGTTGCAGCAGGAGCTGCTCGACGCACAGCTTCAGTTGAAGGGTGCACAGGCCGACTACATCAATACCCGGGCCAAGGTACAAAGCGACCTGATGGATCAGAAGGCCTCAGGGGCGACTGTGCGGGCGGATTATTCACAGGCGAAGCTACAGGCTCAGACGGACAAGTCGCTGTATGACCTGGGTGTTATCAGCGGGTTGACGTATAGCGCTTCAAAGGGCAAGGCGGACGAGCTAACGACGCGGAACGATCTTGAGAAAGAGCGATTGGTTCTGAATGAGAAGGCGATCGAGACGCAGCTTGCGGTGCAGCAGACCAAGGTGGACCAGGCAAAGGCCCTGCTGGCCTTGAAGCAAAGACAGCTGGATGCGTTGAGCGTGAGGGCCGGAATCAGCGGAGTACTGGTCGAACTCGACCATCAGGTTGGCGAGCACGTGGATACAGGAACCACGCTGGCGAAGGTGGTACAGCCGGACCAGTTGAAGGCCAGCCTGAAGATAGCGGAGACGCAGGCGAGGGACATCCAGATTGGGCAGCCGGCAGAGATTGACACGCATAACGGAGTGATCGAGGGAAAGGTGATGCGTATCGATCCGGGGGTATTGAACGGAACGGTGACTGTTGACGTAGAGATTGCTGGGGCGCTGCCTCTGGGCGCGAGACCCGACCTCAGTGTGGACGGAACGATCGATCTGGACCGGATGACGGACGTGCTCTTTGTGGGGCGGCCAGCGTTCGGGAATGAAAACAGCACGATCAGCCTGTTCAAGCTAGGTGCGGACGGCAAGACGGCGGTGCGAGTTCCTGTGAAGGTCGGACGCGCATCGGTGAATAGTATTCAGGTGCTCGAGGGATTGCAGAGTGGCGATACGGTCATTCTGTCTGATATGAGCCGATGGGACAACACGGACCGAATCCGTTTGAATTAGGCACGATACAGAAAGGGAGAGCAACGATGACCGCAACAGAGACGATTATTCAGATCGAGGACCTGACGAAGATTTTTTATACGGATGAGATTGAGACGCACGCCTTATCGGGTGTGCATTTGAATATCAACCGGGGCGAGTATGTGGCGATGTCGGGGCCCTCGGGATGCGGGAAGTCGACGCTGCTGTCGATCATTGGTTTGCTCGATACACCGACGGGGGGCCGTTACACGTTGAACGGCAAAGAGGTGGCCAATTTGAATTTTGCCGACCGATCGCGAATTCGAAACCAGGAGATCGGGTTTATTTTTCAGAGTTTCAACCTGATTGGAGATCTGACGGTCGCGGAAAATGTGGAGTTGCCGCTGACGTATCGCGCGGGGATGCCGTCGGCGGAGCGGAAGCGGAGAGTGCAGGAGTCGCTGGAGCGGGTGAATATGGCGCACCGAATGCGGCACTATCCGGCGCAACTTTCTGGTGGTCAACAGCAGAGGGTCGCGGTGGCGCGAGCGCTGGCGGGTTCGCCGTCGATATTGCTGGCGGACGAGCCTACGGGAAATCTGGACTCGAAGAACGGTGAAGCTGTGATGAAGCTGCTGCAAGAGCTTCATAGTGAAGGCGCGACGATCTGCATGGTGACGCACGATCCGAGGTTTGCGGCACATGCGGAGCGGCAGATCCATCTATTCGATGGCAAGGTGGTGGCGGAGGGTGAACTCAACAAGCTGCTTGCGGAGGTAGAAGCATGATGACGATGTTGGACGACTTGAGACTCGCGTTGCGTCAGATTTGCGGGGCGATGGGGTTGTCGGGAACGGCGGCGACCGTGGTTCCTCTGGTTGTGCTGGGAGTCGCTCTGAATGTTGCCGCGCTGAGTGCGATGGAATACATGCGGAACGAGCGACATCAGGGCCATAGACAAACTGCGTTGCAGTGTGCGGCGCGCACCGAGCTGAAGGTGGTGCGGACGGTACTGACGTCGACGCTGAAGAAGATCAGCGCCGGTAAGAGGAGATGGTGTTTGGCGCAACAGTGGGTGATAGACCGAAGGACAGAGGTGAAGGAATACGACCTCGAAGTTGGGTTTGTCTGGGCGGCTCCCAGCAGAAGCGAAGGTTGCGATGTGACGGTCGCGAGCAACCCAGGCCGGAAAGCGGCAATTGCACTTGTGCAGTGCTGAAGGTGGCGCGGCGGCAGCGCACTGATCGGGAGTATCTGGGTCGGATTTGTGAATAGCAGCCGGAGCGCAATGTAAGCAAATCGCTCGAAGAGCGCGACGCCCTCTATGGCGGCGATGGGATGATTCATGGCCACTGTTCTGGTGAGCTTCTGCAGTTGAACCAACAGAGGCTTTAGGGGTGGAGTAACCAATGCGGCGGAGATGGAGTGGGCGATGAACAGGCTAATGCAGGATTTGAATTACGCACTGCGGCAATTGAGGAAGGCGCCAGGCTTCACGGTGACGGCGGTGTTGACGCTGGCCCTGGGCATTGGTGCGAACGCGGCGATTTTTACGCTAGTGCATGCGGTTCTGCTGAAGAACCTGCCGGTGGCGGACCCAAAGACGCTGGTGCGTGTCGGCGATCGAGACGATTGCTGCGTCAACGGCGGCACACCGGATGAGAACGACTATTCAATCTTTGCCTACGAGCTATACACGCATCTCCGCGACAACACGACAGAGTTTGAGCAGTTGGCTGCGATGCAGGCAGGTATTGGCTACGGCTCCATTACTGCGCGGAGCAGCAAGAGTAATGCACTTCCAAAGGCCCTGCGCGGAGAGCACGTCTCCGGGAATTATTTTCAGGTTTTTGGTCTCCAGCCTTACGCCGGACGCCTGCTAACTCCCAGTGACGACGTTGTCGGGGCGCCAATGGGCGTGGTGATGAGCTACCAGACCTGGCAGCGCGACTACGCGCTTGATCCAACAATTGTGGGCAGCACTTTCATTCTGAATACCAACCCCGTCACAATCCTGGGTATAACTCCTCCTGGATTCTATGGGGACCGTATGACGGATTCGCCACCGGATTTTTATATTCCGATGGCGATGGAGCCCTTTACCGGCCAGTCTCATCCTACGAGCCTTCTGCATCGCAGAGGAGCAAACTGGGTCTATATTCTAGGCAAAGTAAAGCCCGGGACTGACCTGTCCAGGCTCCAGGCGAAGATGAGCGCGTTGCTTCGCAACTACCTGATGACCCTCCCGCTTTATCAGAGGGACGACCAAAAAAATAACCTCGCGCAGTCGCATGTGGTGCTGACACCGGGTGGAGCGGGAATTGCAAATATGCAGCAGGAATATGGACAGGGACTGCGATTTCTGATGGCAATCTCTGCGCTGGTTCTGTTGATTGCCTGCGCGAACATTGCAAACCTGGTGTTGGTGCGGGGCATGGCGCGACGCGCGGAGACTTCGATACGAATGGCGCTGGGTGCGCAACGAAAGAGACTCATACGACAGATGCTCACTGAGAGTGTGGTGCTGTCGTGCATGGGTGGTCTGGCCGGATTGGTGCTGGCGTATTCGGGTACTAAGGCATTGCTGTCGATGGCATTTCCGGATGCGACGAATCTTCCGATCCATGCGAGTCCGTCTCCTGGCGTGCTGGCGTTTGCGTTCGGACTTTCGCTGTTGACGGGGTTGATCTTTGGCATTGCGCCGGCATGGGTGACATCGCACGCGGAGCCGGCTGAAGCTTTACGCGGATCAAATCGGTCGACGAGCGACTACTCAGGATGGTTGCAGCGATCGCTGGTGGTGCTTCAGGCAGCGCTTTCACTGATTCTTCTGGTTGGCGCGGGTCTGATGGCTAAGAGCCTAAATAATCTGGAAAATCAGAATTTCGGAGTGGAGACGGAGAACCGCGTCGTAGTGCACTTCAACCCTGAGAACGCTGGCTATAAGCCCGAACAGCTTCAGGCGCTCTACGACCAAATCGATCAGAATCTTCGTGGACTGCCGGGCATTGAACGTGCCGCTCTTTCGTTATACACGCCGCTCGAAGGGAACAATTGGGGTGAGGGAGTTGTCATTCAAGGACGGCCGGAGCCCAGAGCAGGCGACAACAACGGCGCCTCGTGGCTTCGGGTCGGACCAGCGTTCTTCGACATCGTAGGTCACCATGTGCTTCGCGGACGCGGAATTACAGCTCACGATACTGCAACATCAACTCCAGTCGCAGTCGTCAATCAGGCCTTCGCCAAGAAGTTCTTTCCGAAGGGAGAAGACCCTGTCGGCGTTCACTTTGGTATATCGGGTATGGAAAGCGTGGGCGACTTCGAGATCGTGGGAGTGATCTCAGATGTGAAGTACAACAATCTGCGACGGCCAGTGCGCCCGATGTACTTCCGTCCGCTGCTCCAGATTGCGCACACAAAGCCTGAGGACGATATCCGCTCACTCTACGCGGGCGCGATCATGTTGCAGACCAAGGGCTCCGTCGACGGATTGGAGTCGCAGGTGCGCCGGACGCTGGCGAGCATCGATCCAAACCTGACCGTCACGCGTTACGATTCGTTCGCAGGACAGATCAAGGGGCAGTTCAACCAGGAGCGCCTGATTGCCCGCCTGACGCTGATGTTTGGTGTGCTGGCCTTGATCCTGGCATCGGTCGGATTGTATGGGGTCACGGCATACACGGTTGCACGCCGCACTCCGGAGATTGGCATCCGCATGGCGATGGGCGCGGGTCGCGGGAGCGTGGTCAGGATGGTACTGCGCGAGGCGATGCTGCAGGCGGGCATCGGTCTAGCGATTGGACTGCCTGTGGCACTGCTGTGCGTCCGCTTTGTGAAGTCGCAGCTTTACAGTGTGGCCGGGCATGATGCCCAGGTGCTTTCTCTGGCGATTGCGACTCTGGCTTTGTCTGCGCTGGCGGCTGGATTGATTCCCGCGCGGCGAGCGGCTTCCACTGATCCCGTGAAGGCTTTGCGAACGGAATAGGAGAAACGGACATGATGCAAGACCTTCGGTATGCACTGCGGCAGTTGCGGAGAACGCCGGCTTTTACGGTGACGGCAGTCCTGACGCTGGCGCTGGGAATTGGCGCCAACACCGCGATCTTCACGGTGTTCCACGAGGTGCTGCTGAGGTCGCTGCCGGTGCAGATGCCCGGGGAGTTGGTGCAGTTGAGCTACATCGGATCGAACATGGGGCGGATCAACATCTTTGGGGGCGATGGAACGGATTATTTTTCTTATCCGATGTACCAGGATCTTCGGGACAAGAGTACGGTGTTCAGTGGAATGCTGTCGGATACCGAGGCGCAAGTTGGGGCGGTGTGGAAGAACCAGCCGGAGCTGGTGAATGCCGAGCTGGTGAGCGGCAATTATTTCGATGTGTTGGGGGTGAACGCGGCAGCGGGACGAACGTTGTTGCCGAGTGACGACCGCGTGAAGGAAGGCAGCCCGGTTGTTGTGCTCAGCTATGACTACTGGAAGACCCGGTTTGCGTTGTCACCGGCGGTGTTGAATGAGAGCATCCTGATTAATGGACATCCGTTCGTGATTGTTGGGGTAGCGGCATCGGGATTCCACAGCGCTATTAACGGATTCAAACCAAAGCTTTTTTTCCCCATGATGATGGAGGCCCAGGTCATGCCTGGTCAGGACAAACTTGCCGACCGGCGGTTTGTGTGGCTCACAGTCGTGGCGCGACTGAAGCCTGGAGTGAGCCTGGCAACTGCACAGGCGGCGATGACTCCGCTGTGGAAGAGTCTGCGCGCGGAGGAGCTGACCTCAATCACGAGGGGATCGGCCAAGTTCCGCGAGGAGTTTGTGGCGAAGTCGAGCATGATTCTGAAGGAAAACTCGAAGGGGTTTTCTCCTTTGCGCGATGATCTGAAGACGCCTTTGATGATTTTGATGGGGATGGTTCTGCTACTGGCAGCGATGACATGCGTCAATCTGACCAGTCTTCTGCTGGTGAGGGCAGCGGCAAGAGGACGCGAGTTCGCGGTGCGTTATGCGTTGGGTGCGGCGCGTGGACGTGTAATGCGGCAGATGCTGATTGAGGGTCTGCTGCTCGGGACGCTTGGCGGGGGCCTTGGTTTGTTGATAGCTCCTATGGCGGCCTCGATCCTTGTGCGCCGGATTTCGGGCAGCGAAAATGACGCGCTCTACTCTGTGGCGCCGGGGGGCGTGGTGTTGTGGTTCAACATTGCGTTGTCGCTGGGGATTAGTTTGCTCTTCAGCATGGCGCCCGCGTGGCAGATGATGAAGCCGAGCTTGAATGAAGCCTTGCGGCAGCAGTCGGCAAGTACACTGGGTGGTGCCCAACGCTTCCGCAGGACCGCTATCGCGATTCAGATTGGCCTGAGCGTTCTTCTTCTGAGTGGCGCGGGATTGTTTGTGCGTACGCTGCATAAGCTGAAGGCGCAGAATATGGGCATCGCCACGGACCATCTGTTGGGCTTTGCGATTGATCCTTCGTTGTCGGGATACTCTGCGAAGGAATCGCTGGGCGTACAGAACGGCGTACGCAGTGCGCTGGCCGGTCTGCCAGGGACGAAGTGGGTGGGTGGGACGACAGATCCTGTGCTCAGTGGCAACCAGGAACGGCGAAGCCTCCAGATAGAAGGCTATTCGGCGCCACAAGGAGAGGATGTTGCTGTCGAGGCCCCGCATATCACGCCGGGCTACATGGAGGCCCTGGGAATTCCGCTGATTGCGGGGCGCGATCTGAGCGAGGCCGATGGAGTGAACACGCAGAAGGTGGCGCTCGTTAACCAGAACTTCGCGACAAAGTACTTTGGCTCGCCCCAGAAGGCCCTTGGGCATTACATTGCGACGGGTGGGCCGGCGACGAAGCTGGATATCCAGATCATCGGCGTCGTTGGAGATTCGAAGCATCGAGGCGTGCGCGAGGGGGTTGTTTCAACGGTGTACCTGGCGTTTGCACAATATCCGGATTTGAGCGGTCTTCAGTTTTATGTTCGGACTCTGCAAACCCCGGAGATGGCTGAAAACAATGTTCGCGCGGCGTTGCATGGGCTGGACTCCAAACTCGTGGTCGATTCGATGAAGACGATGGACGAGCAGATTGACGACAGCGTTTCGAATGAACGGATGATCGCATTGCTGGCGGTGAGTTTTGCCCTGGTGGCTCTGCTGACGACGGCAGTGGGCTTGTATGGCGTATTGGCCTACGCGACGGCCCAACGGACGCGTGAGATCGGCATTCGAATGGCGCTTGGAGCGCAGAGGATGGCGGTGGTGCGGCTGGTGCTGCTGGATATGGCGAAGGTTGCGTTGATTGGAATTGCGGTAGCCTTGCCGGTGTCGGTGTTGATGGCGCGATGGTTGCGGAGCCAGTTGTTCGAGGTGCAGCCGTTCGATCCGCTGACGTTGATTGGCTGTGTGGTGGTGACGGCGGTGATGGTGATGGCAGCGGCGGCGCTCCCGGCGCGACGGGCCGCCTCGGTTGAACCAACAAAGGCTTTACGGACGGAGTAGGGACGATGATTGAAATGAAGAATTTAGAGCGAAGCTACAGGACGGGACACACGGAGACGTGGGTACTACGCCGGATCAATCTTACGATTCGCGAAGGAGAGTTTGTAACTGTCATGGGGCCCTCCGGCGCGGGTAAATCTTCGCTGCTGAACGTGTTGGCGATGCTGGATGACCAGTGGAGGGGCGAGTTTTATTTTGCTGACCACGGTGTGCACGCGATGAATCGCAAGCAGAGGGCGGAGTTGGCGCGGCGACGAATCGGCATGGTCTTCCAGAGCTATCACCTTCTGGATGATCTGACGGTCGCGGAAAATATAGATCTTCCGCTCTCGTACAAAGACATTCCGAAGTCGGAGAGGCAGGCGCTGGTGGCGGATACGCTCGACCGCTTCAATATTGTGGGCAAGAAAGATCTGTTCCCCAGTCAACTCTCCGGCGGTCAGCAACAGTTGGTAGGGATTGCGCGCGCAGTGATTCACAAACCCGACCTTTTGCTGGCCGATGAGCCGACGGGAAATCTGCATTCAGAGCAGGCAAAGGAGATTATGCAGTTGTTTCGGGCATTGAATGAACAGGGAACGACGGTGGTACAGGTGACGCACTCGGAGACGAACGCGGAGTACGGTACGCGGACGATCGAACTGCGCGACGGCTGGCTGTATCGAGACACGGCGGGGCTGGAAGCGAATGTAGCGGAGGTGAAGGCGTGAGCTTTTCCCTACTACGTTGCATTGGCGTCGTGATGTTGATGGAGATGCCACTGCTGGGCCAAGTGCAGCAGTCGGTTGCGAACCAGATTCCTGCAGCACCCGCAACGCCTGCGTTGCGCCTGGATATACCGCATTCGAGTAATCCATTTAATGCATACAGAGCGACGCTGGTTCCCCAGCCAAACTTAGCTAACTCGCCGCGAATCGATGCGCTGGTGAAGGACGGCGTTCTGGAGTTGAGCTTGAATGACGCGATCGCGCTATCACTGGAGAATAATCTGGACATCGCGATCGCTCGCTACAATATTCCGATTGCGGCGGCCGACGTACTTCGGACACAGGCGGGCGGAACGTTTCGCGGTGTGAATACGGGCGTGGTGCAGAATACGCCGGGCGGAGGCGTGGGCGGGTTTGGTTCGGGCTCGAGTGGCGCTGGCGCGGGCGGAACGTCAGGCGGGGCGGGTGGTGCTGGTTCGGGCGCGTCCGGGTTGGTGCAGTCGACACTGGGTACTGGAACGAATGTTTCGACTTTCGACCCTACGATCTCGGGACAGTTGAATAACGAGCACTACACGCAGCCGTTGTCGAACATCACGATCTATGGAGTTCCTACGCTGCAACAAAATACGACAAACGGAAACATCAATTATGTTCAAAATTTTCCAACGGGAACGTCGTTTTCGGCGGTATTTGATAACAGCCGCGGTACGACGAACAGTCCCAATAGCTTTCTGAATCCAACGCTGAACTCTTACTATCACGTTTTGCTGCAACAGCAAGTGCTGGCTGGCTTCGGCTTTGGACCGAACCTGCGCTTTTTCAGGATCGCGAAAAACAATCAGAAGATCTCGGATGAGGCATTTAAGCTTCAGGTAATTTCGACCATTACACAGATTGCGAATATGTACTGGGACCTGGTGGCCGCTTATGAAGACGAACAGGTGAAGAGCCGGTCGCTGGATTTTGCCAACCGGACCCTCGATAGCGATCGGAAACAGCTATCATTGCAGGCGATTCCTGCGATGGATGTAATGAAGGCCGAAGGTGAGGTTGCGACTCGCGAACAGGACTTAACGGTTGCGAAGACTACACTTCAGTTTCAGGAGTTGTTGATTAAGAACGCGCTGACGAAGAACCTTGATGACCCGATTCTTGAGGCGATGCCGGTACGACCGACCGACCATACCGGAACGTTGGAGGTCACGCAGGGACAGACGGAAGATATGATTGCGCGAGCGCTAAGGGACCGAATTGAGTTGAGCGAGTCCGACCTCGATATCGATAACCGACGGATCAGCCAAATTGCGGCTCGTAATGCCGTGCTCCCGTCTGTTTCGCTCACGGCGTTCTATGGGGGTACGGGGTTGGCAGGGTTGCAGAATCCGGCATCGGGAGTCGTGTCGACGGCGCCGTCTGACTGGGGCGGAGCGGTCACGAATGCGTTTAACAACAGCGCCCCCGACTACTACCTCGGCATGTCGGTCAATATTCCTATACGAAATCGAATTGCGAAGTCTGACCAGTATCGCGCGGAGTTGGAGACGAGGCAGTCGGAACTGCGGCTTCAGCAACTGAAGAAACAGATCCGGATTGAGGTGCGGAACGCTCAATATGCTCTGCAGCAGAGCGAAGCGCGGGTAGCATCAGCCCGGAAGGGGCGCGACCTGGCCCAGAAGACCTTTGACATTATGAAAAAGGAGCAGGAGCTTGGTGCGGGTTCGAACTATCAGACCTTGACCGCACAACGTGACCTGGCTGTGGCAGAGTCAATGCTGGTTGCGGCGATGACAGCCCATCAGAAGGCGAAGATTGAATTGGATCGGTCGGTGGGGTCTACTCTGGAAGCCAACTCGATTTCGATAGAATCGGCGAAGACGGGTATAGCACCGAATGGACAGTAGTACGGAAGCAGGTCATTATGCTGGTGGAACGGATGGAGAAGGACGCATCGACGACAGAGAAGGAGTCGCCGTGCAGACTTCTGATTGCAGATGACCAGCCTCATATTCTAGAGGCGCTGCGCCTGCTGTTAAAGCCCGAGGGCTATCAACTGGAGATGGTGCGAATGCCTGCATTGGTGCTGGAGGCATTGGCTAATCAGAGCTTTGATGGCGTGCTGATGGATCTCAATTACACGCGTGATACGACCTCAGGTCAGGAGGGGTTGGATCTCGTCGCGCGGGTGAAAGAGATGGACGCGCAGCTACCCATCGTGGTTATGACGGCATGGGGCAACATCGATCTTGCAGTAGAAGCGATGCGGCGGGGTGCAGGCGATTTCATCCAAAAGCCCTGGGAGAATGCGCGGTTGCTCAGTATTCTCAGGACGCAGATGGAGTTGCACCGCAGCCAGAAGAGGACACAGTGGCTGGAGGCAGAGAATCGCATTCTCAGAGCGCCGGGGGCACCGGATTTCATCGCTTCTGCTGCATCGATGCGGCCGGTCCTCGAGACGATGGCGCGGGTAGGGCCGTCGGACGCAAATGTACTGATCACCGGCGAGCATGGAACCGGCAAGGAGGTTGTTGCTCAGACACTGCATCGCCTATCGTCGCGGGCCGAGCGAACATTAGTGGCCGTGAATACGGGTGCGCTGCCCGAGGGGACATTTGAGAGCGAGCTATTCGGCCATGTGAAGGGGGCCTTTACCGACGCGCATGCGGACCGCATTGGGCGCTTTGAGCTGGCAAGCGGGGGAACGTTATTTCTGGACGAGATTGCCAATGTTCCGGTGCGACAGCAGGCAAAGTTGCTGCGCGTATTGGAAACAGGTGAACTAGAGCGTGTAGGCTCTTCGAAGACACAGAAGGTCAATGTGCGAATGCTTTCAGCGACCAATACGGACCTGCGGGCGGAGTGCGCGGCCGGGCGTTTCCGCGAAGACCTGTTGTTTCGCCTGAACACGGTCGAGATCAATTTGCCTCCCTTGCGCGAACGTCGCGAAGACGTTCCGGCGCTCGCGGCGTATTTTCTGGCAAGGTACAGCGCACGTTATCGCAGGCAGATCCAGGGCCTCGAGCCGGGGGCGCTTCAGATGCTGCTGCACTATGGATGGCCTGGCAATGTGCGGGAGTTGGACCACACGATCGAACGCGCTGTGCTGATGGCGCGCGGAGAGCGAATCGAGGCTGCAAATCTGGGATTGAATGCGCAACGAGGTGCGGCACCTAGCCTGGACGACCTGAGTCTGGAGGCGGTAGAGGCGATTCTGATTCGCAAGGCATTGGCGCGGGCGAATGGCAACGTGAGCCATGCAGCTGATGCGCTGGGATTGAGCCGGGGAGCGCTCTATCGTCGCATCGAAAAATATGGACTCTGAAGAACCGGTTGGAGTGACAACGGGCACTGGCTTACGGCGTAACCGTGTACCGCTGGGAAGATCGGGACGACGGTTGAGCTTCGAGAGGCGACTGAGGCTGTGGATGTACTTGCTCGGCCTGCCGATGATGTTGCTGTGCTGGCTTCTGATGCGGCGGTATTCGGTTGAGCCGCTGGAGCAGGGTTTTGTTCTCCTTGCCCTGCTGATGGGATGGATGTTCGCTGTTTCGATTCTGATGGAGCAGATCGTCCGGCCACTGCAGACGCTGGCGAACGTGGTGGCTGCGCTACGGGAGGACGACTACTCCTTTCGCGCCCGCGGAGGACAGAGAAACGACGCAATTGGCGATCTGGCCCTTGAGGTAAACCGGCTCGCGGGCATGCTTCAGGGGCAGCGAGCGGGGGCGCTGGAGGCGATGGCGCTGGTGGAGCGCGTAATGCGGTCGATGCAATCGCCTGTACTCGCGTTCGATCTTGAAGGCAGGTTGAGGCTGCTAAATGCTGCTGGCGAACGGGCGTTCGGGCTGCGGGAAAACACTGCGCTGGGTCAGCCTGCGACGCTCCTGAAGCTGGGAGAGCTGTTGGAAGTGGGAGACGACGACGTCATCTCACTAGGCAGCGGACAGCAATCGGTGCGATGGGTGGTGAAGCGAACTGGCTTCCGGCTTCGGGGCGTCCCGCATACGCTGCTCGTACTTTCGGACGTTAGTGCGGCACTACGAGAGGAGGAGCGGCTCGCCTGGGAGAGGTTGATACGTGTGCTGGGGCACGAGATCAACAATTCACTGACTCCGATCAAGTCGATCGCGGGCAGCCTGCGGGGGCGGCTTGCCGGGTTAAACAATCTTTCAGGCGATAGGGGCGACTTTGAGCGTGGGCTTGAGGTAATCGAGAACAGGTCGGAGTCGCTGAACAGGTTCTTGCAGGCCTATCGGCAGTTGATGGGGCTGCCCGCGCCGAAACTAAGTGCTGTTTCACTGGCTGCGCTGGTGGAGCGGGTCGCGCAGTTGGAGAGGCGTGTCGTTGTGACTGTCACGAGGTCGGCGGACATCGTGCTGCAGGTCGATGCGGACCATATCGAACAAGCGCTCATCAATCTTGTGCGCAACGCTGCGGATGCGGCATTAAGTCCAGATGCCGTTGATAGGGACACGGCTCATGTTGAGATTCGATGGCAGGCCGCAGGTACAGAGGTAGTCATTGAGGTCCTGGACAATGGGCCGGGGTTGACCAACGCCGGAAATCTGTTTGTGCCGTTTTACACGACGAAGCCAGGCGGTACAGGGATCGGTCTGGTACTTGCGCAGCAGATTGCGCAGGCGCATCGGGGATCCGTACAGTTGGCAAACCGAACGGATGGCCATGCGGGGTGCAGAGCTGATTTGAGACTTCCCATGGCGGGATAGGCCAAGAGCTAAAATCCATTCATCGAAGATTATGGCTTATCGATCAATCGGTTCTGAGTTGTATTCCTTTTTTTAATAGTGTCTAGCAAAGGGCGTGTGCCAAATTCGCAATGCACCGTGCACAATAGCTCAAAGACCAAAGCGAGGTGACCGATGGGTTGCAAGGCAGAAGACCTGAGACAGATTCCACTGTTTGCGCTGCTTGACGATGATGAGATGGCCGTTCTGGCCGCGCAGGTTGAGATGAAGAGATTTGCTCCGCGGCAGCGCATCTACAAGATCGGCGAACCGGGAAAGCATGCTTACGTGATGATGTCGGGTACGGTACGGGTGACGACGGTGGACGAGAGCCACCAGGAGGTGCTCGTCGATGAGCCGAGGCATGGCGACTTCTTCGGCTTTGCTTCGATGCTTGACGACACGCCGCACCAGACGGCTGCCCTTGCAATGGAAGAGACGGTCTGTCTCGAGATCAGCCGCGATGACATTGTCGTACTGCTTCAGCAGAAGCCGATGGCGGGGATGGATATGCTGACCGTCGTAAGCCGTCAGTTTCATGCTTCGCAGCAGTTGGTACGAATTCGCGCTGGCCGCAATTCGAACGATGTGATTGAAGAGGAGATGAGCTTCGGAGATCGCGTCGCGGACTCGGTCGCGCGGTTCGGAGGTTCGTGGACGTTCATCATTCTTTTTGGGGTCGTGCTGTTGACTTACGCTTCGACGAACATCGTACTGAAGGGCAGGGCCTGGGATCCGTACCCATTCATTTTATTGAATTTGTTCCTGTCGATGCTTGCTGCGATTCAGGCGCCGGTTATCATGATGAGCCAGAACCGCCAGGATACGAAGGACCGAGTACGCGGCGAGCTGGACTATGATGTGAACGTTCGGGCAGAGTCCGAGATCCAGGCGTTGTCGAACAAGCTCAATCTGCTCAACGAAAAAATCGGCGACGTGGACGACTTGCTGCGAGAGCAGCTAAAGTTGAACCGATGATAGTCACCAGGGCCTGGGGCCAGGGAAGGGGATCGCAGTCTCCTGCCGGTCAGTTTAGCGCGGGCAGGACGGAGCCGCGTCCAGCGAGGAAGATGATTCCTGTTATGAGGCTGTAGATTGCGGTCAAGGCTGAAACCGCTCTGAGTACCCTGGGGCGGTGATGAGAGACTCCGAAGAGGCCTGCGACAGATGCCGTCATCAATGCGTTCATCGTCAGAAGGCCGGCAACGAACATGCCCAGTCCGAGCATTCCGAGCGCGGCTCCACCGAGATTCGCCGCCAAAAGGAAGATCAAGAGCTGGCTTGGCGTCTCCGCTCCAAGACCGTGAACAACTCCGATAACGAAGACCGATCGCGCGTCGAATGACCGTGGGGTCGCGCATTGCTGGGATGGCGACGCGGCCCGTCTCCCGTTAACGGCAAGACGGATCCAGTTGTAGCTTTGATGGAGGAGGGCATAACGGCTTTTTGGCAGATAGTCACGCTTCAGGACCAGAGTACTCAAGACATAAATGCCGAGGAGAAGGAGCGTAAGTCCTACGAGCCTCTCGGCCCAACGATCGACGCTAGCGGGAAGGTTTATTCCGAAGAGGACCACGATTGACCCGAGCAGCGCCACCGTTACTGCATGTCCAAATGCATAGATCATTCCCAGCCGCATCGCGGCGCGCTTCGATTGCTGGACGCTGACCACGTCGGTGATCGCGGCGATGTGGTCGTAATCGAAGCCGTGACGAAACCCGAGCAGGGAAGCGGTCAACAGGGCGAGATAGAGAGTGTGATGCATGGTCGGGAGTCCGTTCCGCGACTGGAAACCTTCGTGTTCCATGATAGAGGCAAACCGGTTCGGGGAAAGTGATGGGGCACTCCGAATTTTCTTCCCCGGAGTTGCCGTTTCGGCTGAGACCCGCAATAAGATGGTTACAGCACCCCTGAAAACTATGAGATCGAGCCGCTTTCTGTTCGCCCTTGTCCCTGCGACGATCCTGTCCTTTGTCACCTATCCTGCCGCCGCCCAAACTGGTTTGAACGAGGGGTTTGCGCGAGACAGCAGGCAGCCGATCGATCAGGCCTATACCGACCACATCCGCAAATACACGACTGATCCGCAGTTCTCTTCTCGTCTGGTGGACTACCTACCGGCTTCGGCGACGGTTCCGACGCCGGCGAAGGTGCTGGGCGACGTTGCCGGGGCTCCGGACATGCTTCCCTACGCCGAGGACGTTTACAAGTATTTTCATCAACTCGAATCGGCTTCGCCGCGAGTGAAAGTTTTCTCCATCGGGCACACGGAGGAGAATCGCGAGATGATCGCCGTCGCCATCGCTGATCCTGCTCTGCTTCAGGGCGCGAAGGATAATGGCGAGCGTCTTGCGAAGCTTGCTGACCCGCGGACGATAGGGCTGGACGACAGCAAAGCACAGCCGTTGATCGACCAGTCGTATCCGGTTTACTACATCACCGGGACGATCCACTCGAGCGAGACGGGAGCACCGACAGCGCTGATGGAGCTGGCCTATCGATTGGCCGTCGACGACGCCCCATATATCAAGTACATCCGATCTCACATGATCGTGCTGATCACGCCGGTGGTCGAGGTCGATGGAAGAGACCGCATGGTTGATATTTACCGCTGGCACAAGGCGCATCCGGGGCAGGACTGGCCGCGACTCGCCTACTGGGGCCATTACGTTGCGCACGATAACAATCGCGACGCAATGGGCATGACGCTGAACTTGACCAACAATGTGTTGAACACCTACCTTGGCTGGCATGCCCAGGTACTGCACGATCTTCACGAGTCTGTGCCGTTCCTTTACGACAACACGGTCGGGGACGGGCCGTACAACGCGTGGATTGACCCGACGCTGGCGGACGAATGGGCGGAGCTGGGCTGGAACAACGTCGCGCAGATGCAGTCGCTGGGGATGCCTGGCGTTTTTACGCACGGCGACTTCGATACATGGAGCCCGGGTTATCTCATGTTCCTTGCTGGGATGCACAACGGGATAAGCCGACTCTACGAGACCTTCGGTAACGGTGGAGCGGACACAGTAAAGCGCATTCTGCAGCCAGAGGAGTATTCGCGGACGTGGTACCGGCAGAACCCTCCCCTGCCTACGGTGATGTGGTCTCAGCGCGACAACAATAATTATGAAGAGAGCGCTCTGCTCTCAACGCTGGCGTATTTCTCGCGCAATACACGTCATTTTCTTGAAAATTATTACGCAAAGAGTAAGCGCTCGGTGCAAAAGCCCTCGCTCGACGGGCCAGCGGCCTACGTGCTGCCCGCCGATGCCGCCGAGTTGAACCGCCAGTTGCAGTTGCTCAATGTGCTGAAGCTGCAGCATGTCGAGGTACAACAACTCTCCGCGGCGACGACCTGTACCGTTCCACCAGCCAAGCGTGGCGATAAACCAACCACGCAGACATTTCCTGCGGGCAGCTATGTTGTGCGGCTTGACCAGCCGTTCTCGCGCGTTGCGGATGCGCTGCTGGACAGGCAGTACTGGGCGCCTGACGATCCTCAGAAGCATCCTTACGATGACACCGGATGGTCGTTCAGCCAACTGTTCAACGTCAAAGCCGTTCGGTTGACCGACAACGCCATCCTGAAGGCGCCGATGACACCGGCAGCCGACTTCGACGGCGCGTCCGGCAAGATCAGCGGGTCCGGGTCGATCTACGCGATCGCTAATACGGGCCAGACCTCGCTACTGTCGCTCGTCTACAGCTTGAAGCATGCGCACATCGAGACCACTGAGAAGGAGTTTGACGCCGAGGGCAAGCATTTCGCCGCAGGCTCTCTGCTTGTCACTCAAGTAGACGAGGAGTCCATTGGTGCAACCCTCCGCAAGTTCTCACTGGACGCCACCCGTCTTAGTGCAGCCCCATCCGTGGCTAGGCGTCCTGCGTCAGCGCCGCGCATCGCCTTTATGCATACATGGCTTGGAACGCAGACCGAAGGCTGGTGGAGGCTGGCGTTCGATAAGGCAGGCATTCCGTTCTCGTACATCAGTACGCAAGCGGTCGCCTCCGAGGGCGATCTTCGCAGCAAGTATGACGTGATCGTCTTTGCTCCGGTGGGCCGCTCGTCTTCTCAAGACATTGTCAACGGTATGCCGATGTGGGGGAACGCGCTGCCGTGGCAAAAGAGCGAACTTACTCCTAACCTCGGACTACTTGATTCAACTGCGGACATGCGTCCAGGTCTCGGGTACGACGGCCTCGCGCATTTGAAGAGGTTTGTCGAAAAGGGCGGCCTGCTGATCACGGGTGAAGATACGGCGCAGTTCGCCATTGATTCGGGGCTGGCTCCGGGCGTCAGCGTCGCACCGCGTGATGATGCGCGTGTTGTCGGTAGCGTTCTCAATAGTGTCTTTGTTGCGCCGTCGAGTCCGATCGCCAATGGCTATGGTCCGACTCTCCCCGTCATCAGCGCCAACGGCATGGTGTTCAACGTCAGCAATACCGTGGGGCGACAAGGAGGACGTGCGTTGACCGATCCTTACGAACGCCGTCCTACGGGCCGTGGAGGTCCGGACGACAGTGACATCACGCAGGGTCGCCCATCCGCGGAGCCTGAGGTAATGCCGAAGCAACAGCCGTGGCAGCCCAAACAGCTGAACGAAGACCAGATGCGAAATAATCTTCAGGTGATTCCGGTCTCTCTTCGGCCAGAGGTGGTCCTGCGATTTAGTGACCAAAAGACCTTGCTGCTCTCTGGGCTTCTGGACAAAGCGGGCACCATCGCGGAGCGTGCCATTGTGGTGAACGCTCACCTGGGTGCGGGCAACGTGCTGCTATTCGCGAATAATCCCGTCTACCGCGGAGAGACCATAGGAAGTTACGACCTGGTCTTCAACGCAATTCTCAACTACGACCATCTACGTCAGCCTGTCGCCACCGCTGCGACGACCAAATGAAGCTCCACTAAGGAAGGCGCTACGGACTAATGCCGTTCTGGACACGAGGCTACGGAGTGTGTCGACGTGCGGCGGAACGTACCTGGGCTGTCGATTCGCGCACGACCAGTTCGGGATCGACCTTAATGATGTCCGGGAGTTTTTCGTGGGCCAGCTTTTTGAGCAAGGAACTGGCTGCCAAAGCGCCCATGTGCTGCAGGGGCTGACGGATCGTCGTCAGGCTCGGAACAATGTAGGCGGCGGCCTGAATATCGTCGAAGCCAAGTACGGAGACGTCGGCGGGCACCTCGAGCCCAGCGTCGTGAAGAGCTCGAATGCTGCCGATTGCAGACACGTCATTGAAACAGAGTACTGCTGTAAAGTCTCTGCGTCGCAGCAGCAACTGGTGGATTCCCGGATAACCAAGTTCCGGGGTGTTGAGGTCTTTGTCCAGCTGAATGATGAGGTCGTTGGGTACCTCGAGAGAAAGCGCACGCGCTACCTGCATAGTCGACTGCCACCGAGTCTGCGAGTCTGAGCTGAAGGGCTGGCCATGCATATACGCGATCTTGCGGTGTCCCAGGCGATATAGGTGACCCAGTGCGAGCTCGGCCGCCCGGTGATGGTCGAGAATTACATTGGTGATTCCAGGGAACTCAGCGTGGCCGGCAACCGAGACGGTAGGTGCAGGGAGGAGCCCCTCGAGTTGAGTATCGATCGCGAGGATGCCATCTACGCCGCGGGCCTGCAAGAGACGGGGGTACTCTGCAACCAGGTCTTTCCTGTGCCGGTGGTGAGCTGTGAAGAAGAAGTAGCCTTCTTGCATCAGGACATCGGCAGCTCCGCCGAGTACCTGCGAGTGGTAGCCCTCGCCAAGTTCTGGAAGCAGGATGCCGATGGTCTGTGTTCTGAGTCCTTGCAGCGAACGTGCGATCAGGCTGGGCTGGTAGCCGAATTTCTTTGCGGCTGCCTTTACCCTTTCTCGCGTCGCTGGCGGGATCGAACGGCCTGGGGCGTTGTTCAGCACAAAGGAGACCGTTGCCGGACTCAGATCCAGATATTCGGCCAGCATCTTGAGGCTGACGCGTCGCGCGGACGCTGGGATAGACGGCGGCTTCTTGGGCATAGGGAACCAGTCTAGCCGAGACCCGGTTTAGGTAAGCACATTATGGAGCTGCTCCTCAGATTTGGCCCGCGGTGGACGCACCAGGGATTTGAAGCGAAACAAACCTGGAAAAGAATGCTGGACATAAAGACAAGCGTTTGTCTAGTATTGTTTGGCTTGATCCCACACGAGGGCGCGGGTGCCCTGCTGCACCGTGACGCCTCGTCTGCCACTCAGCGCCGCCCTTTACTGCCAAGTGAGGACGCCAACCGCAAGCCGGAGTTCTATGTTTTTCTCGCGCACCGCCCGTATCTACGTTCCGTGTGCTCTTGCTTCCAGCGTCACGATCTCACTGATACTGGGCATCGCCGGACCGGTCTCCCGGGCGCAGCAGCACGGTTCCACGTCCGCGACGGCGCCTGCGGAGGACGCCAAGGCTTCGCATTTTGTCAGCGACCTCTTGAGCAGAATGACGCTCGAGGAGAAGATTGGCCAGATGAGCCAGATTGCCTTCCAGGAGAAGGACTCCGTCTCCCACGACGAGCGAATACGCAGAGGACAGGTTGGCTCGTTTCTCTTCATCACCGATCCGGTTGAAATCAACCGACTGCAACACGTCGCTGTCGACCAGACCCGGCTGCACATTCCGCTGATCTTCGGCTACGACGTCATTCACGGATTCCGGACTATCTATCCAATTCCCCTGGCGCTCGCTTCTTCCTGGGACCCCGCCGAGGCACAGCATGTGCAGAGCATGGCGGCCCGAGAGGCGAGTTCGGTTGGAATTAAATGGACTTTTGCGCCGATGGTTGACGTTGCGAGAGATCCGCGCTGGGGTCGCATCATGGAAGGTGCCGGTGAAGATCCTTATCTGGGTTCGCGGATGGCCGAGGCGCAGGTGCGCGGGTTTCAGGGCGATGCCATCGGGAGCGCGGATCATATTCTCGCGTGCGTGAAACACTTTGCCGGCTACGGCGCTGCTGAGGGAGGGCGGGACTATGACTCCGCCAACATCTCGGATGAGCAGCTGTGGAACGTATATCTGCCGCCTTTCCATGCGGCTGTAGAGGCCGGTGTAGGGTCGCTGATGAGCGCGTATATGGATCTGAATGGTGTCCCCGCCTCAGGCAACAGGTTTCTTCTGCGCGACGTTCTGCGAGAGAAGTGGGGATTTGAGGGCTTTGTTGTCAGCGACTGGCGAACAGTAGAAAATCTAAAGACCCATGGATTCGCCGATGGACCCGAAGATGCCGCTGTTCGTGCCGTAAACTCCGGTCTGAATATGGAGATGACAGGGAGTGTCTTTCGCGACAGTCTGGCCGCGGCAGTTAAGAGCGGACTCGTCAAAGAATCTACAATCGATGATTCGGTCCGTGCCATCCTGCTGATGAAGTACCGGCTAGGCCTCTTCACCAATCCTTATGCTTCGCTCGACCACGCCAAGGCAGAGTTGGGTTCAACCGCACAGCACGAGGCAGCACGCGTGGCAGCCGAGCGCAGCGCGGTGCTCTTACGCAATGAAGCTGGTTTGTTGCCGCTGAAGAAGTCTGTCGCCTCCATCGCCGTTGTCGGTCCGCTTGCAGATTCCAAACCAGACACAATGGGCTCGTGGAGCCTTGCAGGGCATCCGGGGGACGCCGTCACCGTTCTCGAGGGTCTGACCAAGAAGTTAGGTTCTACGGTAACGGTCAATTATTCCAAAGGTGTTGAGATCGACCGTGTCCAACCGTCGATCTTCGATGAACAGTTCGCCAGCCCGAAGCCTGTGCTTCGAACGCAACAGGAACGGGACGCCGAGTTCCAACACGCGATTGATCAGGTCAAAAGATCAGATGTAGCAATTCTTGTTCTGGGCGAGGCTCAGAATATGAGCGGGGAAAGGGCATCACGATCAAACCTCAGCCTCCCCGGCAGGCAGCAAGAGTTGCTTGAAGCTGCTGTTGCGACGGGTAAGCCTGTCGTGCTCGTTTTGCTCAATGGCCGACCGCTCGATATCACCTGGGCGTCGCAGCATGTTCCTGCGATCCTTGAGGCGTGGTATCCGGGTACTGAAGGGGGCAATGCAATTGCGAACCTGCTTACGGGGATCGCCAATCCTGGTGGAAAGCTGCCGGTTACGTGGCCGCGAAGCGTGGGACAGATTCCTATCTACTACTCCCAAAATCTGACGCAGATTCCCGATGAGACGGACACTCGTTATTGGGACGGTTCCAGCTCGCCCCTTTATCCCTTTGGTTATGGACTCAGCTACGCCAGCTTTCACCTTTCAAATTTCAAGGTCGATACGTCCTCGATGCGTGCTGATGGATCTTTGACCGCAGCGGTCGACGTTCAAAATACGGCTGCTGTTGCAGGAGACGAGGTATTGCAGCTCTACACGCACCAACGGGCGGGCAGCGCTTCCCGACCACGGCGGGAGTTGAAGGGCTTTACTCGGCTTCATCTTAGTGGGGGTGAGAAACGCACTGTCAGTCTAACGCTGCATACCAAGGATCTTGGCTTTTGGAGCCCACAGACGCATCGATGGGCAGTAGAACCCGGAGTCTTCGATTTATGGATGGGGGAGGATTCGACGGCCGCAGAGCACGCCACCTTCTCTGTCGTTCCCTGAGCGCGCTGTAAAGCCAAGGGAACCTCAAAAGCTCGGACGTTGAACGTTCGTTCGAGGTCACACTACCTCCGCGCTGACTTTCACAGTCAGCGCTCTTTTTTGGTGCTCAGTTCGTCTTGAGGTCGGTCTTAATCCATCGACAAACGGTTGTCTATAGTCCACCATGTAAGACGAGGAATTCCCGGATGCGGCTGCGCAGACTGACCTTGACTACCCTCTTTGCAATTTGCGTTACGCCAGTGGTGGCGCAAGCTCCGTTTGTCCATACCCAGGGTAAGGAGATCGTCGACGGCGCGGGTAAGCCACTACTGCTTCGCGGCATCAATGTCGGCAACTGGTTTGTTGCCGAGGGCTATATGTGGCACCTCAACGAAGGTGGTCCCGAATCTCCACGCGAGATTGAAGCGCTTGTCACAGAACTCATTGGCCCGCAGCGGGCCCACGATTTCTGGCGAAACTACCGTGATAACTACATCACGCAGGCGGATGTCCATCTGATTAAGCAGTGCGGCTTCAACTCCATTCGCGTGCCACTACACTACAAATTCTTCGAAACTGAGAACTCTGAGGGCTTTACTCTACTTGACCGTTTTGTTCAGTGGGCGCGTCAGGAAAATCTTTACGTCATCCTTGATCTGCACGCCGCACCCGGAGGCCAGACCGGAAAGAATATCGACGACAGCGACGGGTATCCCTGGCTGTTCAGCGACGCCAGCGCCCAGCAGCACACGATCGCGATCTGGCAGAGACTCGCGCGGCATTATCGCAATGACCACACGGTGATCGGCTACGATCTGCTCAACGAACCTGTACCCAACTATCCGAAACTCGAACCGCTCAACTCGGCTGTGGAGCCGCTCTACAAGAGATTGGCCAAGGCCATACGTCAGGTCGACACGCATCATATTCTTATCCTCGGCGGCGTGCAGTGGGACGTTAACTTTTCCATCTTCGGCGCTCCCTTCGACAAGAATACGGTGTACACGTTCCATCGGTATCACGCTCCAGCTGAACAATCGACCGTACAGAAATACGTCGACTTTCGCGACCAAAACAACGTTCCGATCTGGCTTGGAGAGTCTGGTGAGAATTCGGACGAGTGGATTGCGAAATTTGTTGGCGTCCTCGAAAAAAACGACATTGGCTGGGCCTTCTGGCCATACAAGAAGATGCAGGCGACGACCTCGGTCGTCAGCTTTGCCGCACCTGAGGGTTGGGACAGCATCGTCCAATTTTCCAAGCTGCCGCGCGCCACTTCCGAGGAGGCCCCTCGCCTCAAAGTTCGGCCGGAGCAGCCGGTCATTGACCGTGCTCTCGCGGGCATCTTGACCAACATCAAGCTCAGTGATTGCACCGAGAACAAAGGCTATATCCATGCTCTGCTGCCTCCCTCGTTGCCCCGCGACGTATCGAAGTAGGGGCAGTTCAAACGCGTCGAACGAAATAGCGCGACAGTTAGCGACTACGTCGACCTTGAGTTTCTCACTTCAAAAATGAACCCAATCTGTTTCCTGCCGGCATCTCAGATGTGTTGCAGATCTTTGCCGTTAAGGTGGCCGCAGGCCCCGTCGTATACGACTTCTTTACGGGCTTTCTACACCTTCTTTACGCTTCGGCTGCTTCAATAGTGAAGGTCGCGGTTGAGCAGAAGGCGTCACAGGAGCCGCCGGCCAGGGAATCCGATGATCGCTCAAAATGTAGCAACTTATTTTGAGCACGTTTCGGGGGCGGGAGTCAAAATCATGTGGGACATCGGGTGTATTGGGGCAAGCGTTCTGTTCTTTGCGCTTGCGATTGCATACGCAATGGGATGCGATCGGTTAGGCACGAAGGAGTCTCAGAGATGATCGAAACGCTGGCGCTTGGTCTTGTAACGGTGGCCCTGCTCGTTTACCTGGTGTACGCGCTGCTGCGCCCGGAAAAGTTTTAAGAGGAAGTATTTAAATGACGGCGAACGGCTGGTTTCAAGTTTTCTTCTTTTTTGCGTTGGTGTTGCTCTGCGCGAAGCCATTAGGCGCGTATATGGCGCGAGTTTTTGAGCGGGAACGCACCTGGGCCGATGGTATCTTTCGTCCGATCGAGCGATTTGTCTATCGGATTACTGGGATCGACGAGACGCGAGAGATGGCCTGGACCGAGTATGCCGTGGTGATGCTGCTCTTCAGTGTGGTCACGATGCTTGCAACATACGCGATTGAGCGGCTTCAACACATACTGCCGCTGAACCCGCAGCATCTCGCCGCGGTGGCCCCCGATCTTGCACTGAACACTGCTGCATCGTTTACAACGAATACTAACTGGCAGTCGTATGTGCCCGAAACGACGATGAGTTATCTGACGCAGATGCTTACGCTCGCTTTCCATAATTTCTTTTCTGCGGCAGTTGGGATGGCACTGGTGGTGGCTCTGATCCGCGGAATTTCGCGACGAGAGTCGAAGACGCTCGGCAACTTTTGGGTAGATACGACGAGAGCCTGTCTATGGGTGCTGCTGCCGGCGTGTGTGGTCTATGCGTTGCTGTTGGTGTCGCAGGGGACGGTGCAGAACTTTCGTCCCTACGACCAGGCAAAGTTAGTTCAGTCGCAGACTGTAACTACAACAGGCACAGATGGAAAAACAGCAACGCAGACGGTGACGACGCAGAACATCGCGCAGGGTCCAACGGCCTCGCAAGAGGCCATCAAGATGCTTGGCACCAATGGCGGGGGCTTCTTCAACGGGAACAGCGCACATCCGTTCGAGAACCCGACTCCGTTGACCAACCTGATGCAGATGTTTTCAATTTTTGTGATCCCGGCAGCGCTTACCGTGACGCTGGGGCGGATGACGCGAGCACCGAAGCATGGCTGGGCCGTATTCGCTGCGATGGCGGCACTATTTTTCGTCGGCGTGTTCGTAGCCTATTATGCGGAAGCTCAGCCGAATCCGCTCCTGCACTCCGTCGATCAGCACGTTGCTGCAACGCAGGCCGGTGGAAACATGGAGGGCAAAGAGGTGCGGTTCGGCATCGCCAATTCGGCGCTGTTCGCTACCGTGACAACAGACGCCAGCTGTGGCGCGGTTAACTCAATGCATGACTCGTTCATGCCGCTCGGCGGTCTGGTTCCAATGGTCAACATCATGCTGGGTGAGGTGATTTTTGGCGGCGTGGGTGCGGGGCTCTATGGGATGTTGATCTTTGTTGTGTTGGCCGTGTTTATTGCGGGGTTGATGGTCGGACGTACGCCGGAGTATCTCGGTAAGAAGATTGAATCGTATGACGTCAAGATGGCAATGCTCTACGTGCTCATCTTTCCGCTGTCTATTTTAGGCTTTTCGGCGGTGGCGCTGATGATGCCGCAACTTGGGCTCGCGTCACTGGCGAATAGTGGACCGCATGGGCTTTCAGAGATTTTGTACGCCTACACGTCGGCGACTGGAAACAACGGATCCGCTTTCGGTGGATTGAGCGCAAACACCCATTGGTACAACTTGTCCCTGGCCGCGGCAATGCTAATTGGCCGGTTCCTGATGATTGTCCCTATGTTGGCGATCGCGGGCAATCTCGCAAGGAAGAAGTTGGTGCCTCCATCGCCTGGGACCTTTCCCGTGCACACGCCTCTATTCACGGTTCTCTTAGTTGGCGTGATTCTTATTGTTGGCGCGCTGACGTTCTTCCCCGCTCTCTCGCTCGGTCCCATCCTTGAGCACCTGCTGATGCAGGCAGGTAAAAGCTTCTAGTTCGTAAAAGGAAAAGCAGACTCGCAAATGGCAAACACTCGTAAAAGGTCCCTTTGGGACACCAAGATCGTACGCCGCGCGTTGATTGATGCGCTGAGGAAATTGAGCCCCCGCATGATGATGAAGAACCCGGTCATGTTTGTGGTGGAGATTGGCAGTGTCATCACAAGCATCTATCTGCTGCGAGATGTGTTGTCGCATCATGACGCGTTTGGTTTCGATCTGCAGATTACGCTTTGGCTGTGGTTCACGGTGCTGTTTGCTAACTTTGCCGAGGCGATGGCTGAAGGCCGCGGTAAGGCTCAGGCTGATGCATTGCGGCGGGCGAAGTCGGAGACGATGGCGGTGCGATTCCGGGCGGGCGGGGGAACGGAGGAGGTCCCGAGTTCGGACCTGCGGGCTGGGGATGTGGTGTATGTGGTTGCTGGGGGAATGATTCCCGGAGATGGAGAGGTGACTGAGGGAGTTGCTTCGGTGGATGAGTCGGCGATCACGGGGGAATCTGCGCCGGTGATTCGGGAGGCTGGAGGCGATCGGTCGGCGGTGACAGGTGGGACGCGCGTGCTGTCGGACCAGATCACGGTTCGGATCACGTCGAATCCTGGGGAGACGTTTCTGGACCGGATGATTGCGCTGGTGGAAGGCGCGGAGCGGCAGAAGACTCCTAACGAGATTGCACTCAATATCCTGTTGGCTGGTCTGACGATCATCTTCCTGTTGGCTGTTGTGACGCTGCAGCCGATCGCGATCTACTCGACTGCGCCGCAATCGGTGTTTGTGCTGATCTCGCTGCTGGTTTGCCTAATTCCTACGACGATTGGCGGACTGCTTTCTGCGATCGGGATTGCGGGAATGGATCGGCTGGTGCAACACAATGTGCTGGCGATGTCAGGACGAGCGGTGGAAGCGGCTGGCGATGTGAATACGCTGCTGCTCGATAAGACGGGGACGATTACGTTGGGGAATCGCCAGGCTTCGGAGTTCATTCCTGCTCCTGGAGTGAGCAAGGATCAGTTGGCTGATGCTGCGCAGTTGTCTTCGCTTCCGGATGAGACTCCGGAAGGACGGAGCATTGTGGTGCTGGCGAAGGAGATGTATGGACTTCGCGGGCGCGAGCTGAGCGAGATGCAGGCTGAGTTTGTGCCGTTCAGCGCGGTGACGAGAATGTCGGGTGTGAATCTGGATGGTCGCGTGATCCGTAAGGGTTCGACCGACGCGATTGCCGGATTTTTGAAGGAAAATGGCGGTGTTTTGCCGGATGAGGTGCGTGCCGCTGTTGAGACGGTGGCGAGGAGTGGAGGCACTCCTCTTGTCGTGGCTGAGAACCGGCAGGCGCTGGGTGTGATTCACCTGAAGGACGTTGTGAAGGGTGGAATGCGGGAGCGGTTTGCTCAGCTTCGGTCGATGGGGATCCGAACGATCATGATCACCGGCGACAATCCGCTGACGGCGGCGGCGATCGCGCGGGAGGCCGGTGTTGACGACTTCCTGGCGGAGGCGAAGCCGAAGGACAAGATGGATCTTATTCGCCGCGAACAGTCGGAAGGAAAGCTGGTCGCGATGACCGGCGACGGGACGAACGATGCTCCCGCGCTGGCGCAAGCCGATGTGGGCGTGGCGATGAACACCGGCACGCAGGCAGCGAAGGAGGCAGGCAACATGGTCGACCTCGACTCGAATCCGACGAAGCTGATTGAGATCGTCGAGATCGGGAAGCAGTTGCTGATGACTCGAGGCGCGCTGACTACGTTTTCGATTGCGAACGATGTTGCAAAGTACTTCGCCATTATTCCGGCGATGTTTGCGGCGACCTTCCCTGTGCTGAATGCGTTGAACATCATGCATCTGCAGACGCCGCAGTCGGCGATTCTTTCCGCGGTGATCTTCAATGCGCTGATCATCGTCGGGCTGATTCCACTGGCGCTGCGGGGCGTGGGTTACAAGGCGATGTCAGCGGAGGCGCTGCTGCGACGCAACCTGATTCTGTATGGCGTTGGCGGCATTGTCGCTCCGTTTCTCGGCATCAAGCTAATCGACATCATCATTACGGCCATTCATCTGGCTTGAAGGAACTTTTATGCGTCGCAATCTGATTACCGCTGTTCTTTATACCGTGGTCACCACTGTTATCTTTGGGCTGATCTATCCTCTGGTTGTTACCGGACTGGCTCAGCTGCTGTTTCACGATAAGGCGAATGGGCAGCTGATCTATAAAGACGGTCAGCTGGTTGGTTCGCGAATCATTGGTCAACCATTTTCTGCTCCCCAGTACTTTCACTCGCGGCCTTCGGCGGCGGGCAACGGGTACGACGCGGCTAACTCGGGCGGATCGAACTACGCGCCGACGAACAAGAAGCTGATCGACCGGGTGGCAGGGGACGTTGCTGCGTTGCAGGTCGACCATCCGGGGCAGGATGTTCCGATCGACCTGGTGACGGCTTCGGGCTCGGGTCTCGATCCTGATATCACGCCGGCTGCGGCGGAGTTTCAGGTGGCCCGGGTGGCCCGGGAGCGGCATCTGTCGGAGGACGCGGTTCGCAGGCTGATCTCTGAACATACAAATGGGCGGCAGTTGGGATTCCTGGGCGAGCCGCGAGTAAACGTGTTGTTGCTGAACATGGATCTGGATCAGGCATCCGCTGCTCACTAGGTGGGTCCCCCCCTATTACCCGCACGTAAACCGTTTATATTCAGTAGTTTACGGTGGGTCTGATCGCTGCAAAATATTGATAACAAAGGTGTTGCGTCCAAAATAGTCTTTCTAAACGAGTTAGCCCCGGTGGATGGCCGGGGCTAACTCGTTTTGATCTATATATTCAGTATAGCGGTTGGAGTGGAACTAATACGCCACGTGGATCTTGTTGATTGGTAATGGTTTAGGTGGTTTGGGGGCTTGACATGCGTTTTCTGGGCTAAAAACGCGGGAAAAAGTGAGAGACAAAAACAGGCTTTGCTCTTAAACCAGGGCGGAATTTTGGGTAGTGTGCAAGTTGAACCTTCTCGGTTTCTCAAAACCCCGTTTTACGTGCACTGCCGGGGGCCAATAATACTTCGGTATTGCCGACTTTCCGGGACTTACCGAACGCGGAGCCTCAACGCACTTCGTCAGGCAAAACTTCCGGCTCGTAGACATTCTCGTATCTCGTGGTTTCCGCCGTTATAACCGACCGGACCGTGAGCCCGATGCTACGTCCTGCCGCAGTATTGACAAGGTCATTCAAGTCAGCAACCTGCTCGGGAGTAAATGGTTGCGGAGTGCGGATCACCGCCCAGACGCTCGTCTTGCCTTGTTTGGGGATCAGCTTGACTTCGGCCAATCGCGCCCCTGGAACTCTTGCAATCGCCTGGGCCAGGACTCTTTGAATGTTGCTTCGGAGTATTGCCTGTGCGCTGGTATGCAGAAGCGTGCCAAATAGATGGAATGCAAGAGCGAGCAACAAGGCGACGGATACCAATCGCGGCACGACCACCTTTTGGACTTTCTCCATTGCGGCAGGCCGATATCCAGCTAGTAGAAAGACGACCATTGCTCCAAAGGCGATCGCCGAGAAGTTGGCCAAGAATAGCAGGAACGCGCCCATGGCCGGCTCCGGCAGTCCGCGAGCCAAAAGGATGCCGCAAGTCGTCAACGGCGGCACTAGTGCAGTTGCGATGGCGACGCCGACAATGACACCGCTCAAGCTCGTTGAAAGAAATGTGAATCCTCCAGCAAGACCACCGACGAGTGCGATTAACAAGTCAAGGAGATTAGGGGAAGTTCGATTGAGGATCTCGCTGCCGATCGTGAGGTGCCGCGACAAAAGGCCAATCAAACAACCGATTGCAAGTACGCATATGGCTCCAACAATTTCTGCTTTTAATGCTCGGCCAAGCAAGCGAAGGTCAGCCTCGGCTAGCGCCATCGCGATGCCGATGATCGGGCCAAATAGCATCGCGATCAGCATTGCTCCGATGATCACGGCAGGCGAATTCTCCATCAGCCCGAATCCGGCGATCAAAGCGGCGGCCACGTTCATTGCCAGATAGGGGCCGGTCAATTCGGCGCCGGCAATCACCGATCCATGAATTGCGGCGCGCCGGGCCTTGATTGTTTCAAAATTGGCTTCGGCGGTTGGTTGTGCTGCGCTCATAGTCGCTCGGTGTACTAGGTACTCTACCTTCGCTCGGCTGATTTGCTAAGAAGCCTGAACGACGGCTGGGGGCTGCCGTTCCACAAGCCGGCCGGCAGAGCTGAGTCTAGCCCGCGATACGGAAGGGAGAGAACTAGCAGTATTAGCAGGAGCGGAAGGAATTTGTAAGGAGGCCGTGATGGCAATGTACGAAGATTCCTCAATTGGGCGCCTGTCGGGGGCAAATGCGTTTGCCACTTTCTCACTTGCAGCGAAATCGCCAAGTCACTCAGACCGCTTCAGCTAGCAATCCTTGTGCCTCTGAAGTCTGGTTATCTGCAAGTTCGTCCTGATCGTCGGGAACTCGTATTCCGGGAGCACCAACTTGAAAGACGGTTGGGACACCTACCCGGCTACGTGAGATTGCCACCATGTTGGCTTCTTCACGAACAGTATTACTTGCCCCGGAACCGGAGTCAGCTTGCGGCTGATCTTTGTGGGGCACCAGACACTCCCATCTGCGTCAGGCCGAGCTACATGCCGTTCGACATGATTTCCTCTAGAGTTGCTTCAGCCCCGCTGCCGCACCCCTCCTTGCCAATCTTCGGGACAGCGTCAACTTCGATCTTGTTTCCAGGCTTACAGGTGTAGGGAACCACAGCAATCCCATTCGCATCCGTCGTCGCTTTAGTTGTTATCGAATGCGGAATCTCGTCGCAAAGATAAGGGACCGTAACGTTAGCTTGAGGTTTTCCACTGAGCGCGTCCAGAACGAGCACCCGAAAGCTCGCAGACTCGACGACGCGGGGAGCGACTTGCGCAGAAGACGTCACTGCACAGCATACTGCGACGATTCTGCGTACACCTTTCACGTAGGGACTTTACACCCGAAGTGTCTTCAGCCCAACAAATATGGGCCTAGGGTAACGTCTAGTTCCGAAGTTCCCGTCAAGTCGCGTTTGCGGCAACTTCCACCTGAAACTTGCCGATAGCCTCGTTTTCATGACCTTAGGCGTTGATCCTGCTTCTTTGGCAGAATGGTGTACATGTCGATGACGCGTCGTTCGCTGGTTGTGGGAGGGGCTACGCTGGCTGCGGCCTCACGAGTGCATGGTTTTGCCCAGGCTGGGGGCGCTTTGACGGCCGGCGAGGTGGTGGAGCGCATCAAGGGCAAGGTGGGGATTCCGTGGATGACGGAGACGGTGGACCGGATTGTTGCCGGGTCGCCGGAGGTGCGGGTGAAGGGGATCGCGACGACGATGATGGCTACGCTTGAGGTGATACAACGTGCAGTCGCAGCGGGGAGAAACATGATCGTGACACACGAGCCGACGTTCTGGTCGCACCTGGATACGACGAAGGAGTTGGAGGGCGATCCAACGTATGAGTTCAAGCGGAGGTTTATCGCGGAGCATGATGTTGCGGTGTTTCGCTTTCACGATCACTGGCACAGGATGAAGCCGGATGGCATCAACGCGGGTATGACACGCGAGCTGGGGTGGGAGAAGAATGCGGTGAGCGAGGGCTCGCACGAGTTTGTCTTCGATGTGGCGACGCTGGGCGGGCTGGTAGAGACGATGGTGAAGCGGCTGAATGCGCACTCGATGCGCGTGGTGGGGGATGCGAAGATGCCGGTGAAGCGCGTGGTGGCGAACTGGGGCTATGCAAGCCTGATGCCTAGTGTGATCAAGACGGCGGCGCGGCCGGATGTGGATGTGATGATCTGCGGCGAGACACGGGAGTGGGAGCTGGTGGAGTATGTGCAGGATCAGATCGCTGCGGGCGCGAAGAAGGCACTGATCGTGGTGAACCATGTGGTGTCGGAGCAGTCAGGGATGCGGTACTGCGCGGAGTGGCTGAAGCCGGTGGTGCCGGAGGTTCCGGTGGAGTTTATGGCGAGCAAGGAGCCATTCTGGGTGGCACCGAGCTAGGTTGGGGAGTTGGACCAGACCTGACCGGCAGAATTTGTTCGGAGTCGTCCCGGCTCAGGAAGGCACAACTTCTGGAGAGACTTGTGCGGTCTCGCCCTGGCAAGACTTGACCGCACAATCACCGGACCGCATGGCACGAATGTCGAGTCGTTTTCTGATTGTTCAGTTATCGTCCCAGTCATGATCGTGGTCGTTGTCGTTGTCCCAGTCATGACCGTGCATGGCGCGCAAGTTGTGCTTGTACACTGCTCTGCCGACAGCACGGCCCAGGCGCGTTCCTGCCGTCTGGTCGGTTCGAAAATGTATCCCGCCGTAAACGCGAGCGTCGGAGATGTCGTCGGTAATCTGCCTGAATGATCCGTATTGCAAGACGATGTTGGGGACTGCCGGGTTTGACAGGGTAATCGAATGTCCAGCTTCACCGTAAAGACGTCTCAGGACTTCGGCGCCCGCATTGGATAAGGTGCCGTGGTTTGAGGGATAACCCGGGAAACATGGGGCCGGGATGAATGGAACCCAGTTCGGATCAGGATCGGTTTTCCGGTTGCCGTCCGCGGCACCTGCATGGATCGCGGTTTCGGGACGCCAAAAGTTGTAGCGGTACTTGTTGAAGAATGACGCCACCGAGCCGTCGCTGATCGCCATGTTGATCAGGGCGAAAGCCCGTGCGTTCTCGGACAGCGAATGCCACCGCTCTCGCGCGACCTGCCTTGCAGCCGAATTGAATACGAAGGTTGGCGAGGAGGACGCGTAGAAGAGCACGACATCTGACCGATCCTGTGGCCGCTCTGTGCTGTTGGCACTCCCTACCGCCTTCACCTCGTTGTATGCTTTCGCGTACTCGTTGCTTGTGAGCGCTGGGGGTGGCTCGAGGAGAAACTCAGTTGCACTCGGGATACCGAACGGGGTTACGTTCTGCCATTGGAAGAAGGTGCCAACCCTGATTCCATTCACGATTGGACAACTCGGAGTGGCCTGATATTCGGCTGGAACAGGCGGGCCTGGTACCTTGAATAGCGGTGGCGACGAGCCGTCGTTGGCACGAAGTGCGATCATCGCAAGAGCTGCGTCGTCGCCCGTCGCTATGCCTTTACTCTTGGGTTGACCGTCCGGTATCAGAGCCAGCGAATTCGCGCGAGCTGTGCTGAGCATCGATGCGCTGGCAGGAAAATACGTACTGAGCACCCGATAGGCAGCCTGGATGGCTGCTGCGTCGGCTGAGGCGCCGTGGGGCGCGACGATGGTTCCAAGATACGGTTGATAGTCGTCCGTGATGGCATTGACGGCCTCAAAGACGGCGACTTGCACAATCGCTCCGTATCGCGCCTGAGCGAACGGGCTCTGGCCGTTCGCGATGGCTGTATTTATCGCAATTTCGTTCCAGTCCAGAACCACATCGGCCTTTGCGACCGCAGGCGCGAACAGTAGAGTTGCCATCAACATGCATAGGCCCAAAGTTCTCTTCGTTGCGTCACCATGCATTCTCTTCATTGTGCTTCCTCCTTTTCTCACTGTCTTCGGTCGGTTTGACGGGTATTCTCAGTGCCATCAGGCCCGGATCGCCGGGCGTGTCGAAGTGACACTTCCGGAGATTTCAAAGCTAGCCTCAGTGCTGGAGCCGCGCTCTGCGCGGTGTCGCCTGCCACGTTGACGGTCCGATGTGCGGAATTGGTGAGGGTGCCGTTCAAGTGGTTAGCGATCGAAGGAATGTTGATGCCCGTGACACGTCCCAGGCCGCCGGCGACGCATCCACCGTTGGTGGTGTATGTCCCGGTGGTGGTGACGACCTGTCCGGTGACGGTCAGTGAGGTATTGTCTACAGTACCCGTCAAGCCAATAGGGGCCAGTCGATTGAAACAATTTGAACCGTCGATATGCAGGGCCCAAGGCGGTGGGATCGCCATTTGCGCACCTCACGAGGCCCGTTGGAACACGGACAACACTAACACAAGACTGATAACGCGCGGGAGATCTCCAGAACTTCCCCTTCGGCTGCCCTCAGGGTCAGAACGACGGGCGAAAGAATAGGCAACTGCAAGAACAATGCTGAATGGCTGGCGGACGGGTTGGGTTCCCACCCATCGCCAGGTGCGCGGTGGGTGGGGTGCCCGAGAGGTTTTGCTAGTGATGATCCTTGGCGAAGGTGTCGGCTTCGTGGTTCATCTCTTCGGAGGTGGCGGCCTGGGAGAGCAGAAGGACGCGATAACGGAAGGTCGCGGTCTGATCTTTCTCCAGGGTGAAGTTCAAGGCTGGTTGTTTGGGGTCGAAGATGTGTTGGCCCAGCGGATTTGCGGCAAAGAGACCGTAGCCGCGGGCGTGCCAGTAGGTCGGGTAGCCGGGGTTGCCGGGGTGGTCGATGATGCCAATGGTTTCGGTGTGATTGTTTGTGGTGCCGGTGAGATAGCACCAGCGGCCGCGTGTGCTCCAGACTGCGTCTCCGACCTTGCCCTCGCTGGTGTGATAGACACCGGTGGCGCCGGCGGGATCGGCGGCTTTGACTTGGGTGGGAACGCCGTTGGCGTCGAGAAAGATGCCACCTTTTTCGGTGGGAGACTCGAGGAAGTGAGCGACCCGGATGCCGAGGACACCTTCCTTGTCGTCGTTGAAGACAACCTTGGCGAGGGCCGAGAGGGTGACGGTCATGTCGATGGTGCGAACGGGATGACCGCCGAGTTTGGTGTTGGTGAAGACGTAGTGAGTTGTCTGTTTGAGGATGTCGTCGCCAGCGGCAGTGGTCCAGGTGGATTCGGTGGTGAGTTCGCCTGAGGTCGTGCCACTGGTTGCTGAGACGATGCGATCGTGGCGGATGGAGCCGTATTTGGGACGGTCCGCGGGCTTGATCGCGTCGGAGTTATTCCAGAAGTCAAAGTTGTTGGCGTTGCCGTAGTTGAACCAGAGTCCGGCGTGGTGGGGATGATCGACACGTTCGCCGGGGAGGGTCTGGAAGGGAAAGCCGCGAGTGACGGTGGTGCCGTCGGGCGCGACGAGTGGGTAGAGGACAGGTTTGCGCTGGTTGGTGTCCCAGAGGTAGGAGGTGAAGGGCTGGCCGTCGACGGTGACGTCGACGCGGTGGGTGGCTTCGTTCGTGACGACCTGCACTCCCTTGGCAGCATTCGCCTGAGCGGCGAATGCGGAGCCAAGAAGGGCGACGAGCGAGAACAACTTACGCATAGACCTTGCCTCCAACCATGACCTGCTGGGTCTTGTCATCGAAGGTGACCTTCTGCCCGGTCTGAATCGCCGCCACGTTCATGCAGAGGGCGATGGAGTGACTGTAGCCGGCCTGGATGCTGGCGTTCGGTGTCTTGCGGGAGCGGACGCACTCCATCCAGTTGCGCATGTTGGCATTGGTCTGCGGATCGCCATGCTTGCCGGTGGTATTGGCGTCGGTGGACATGGTTTCGGGCTTGTCTACTAGCGAGGAGCTGGGCAGCAGGTTGGACTTCATCTTCATTTCGTCGGCGAACTTCTGTGTGAGGCCGCCGGTGGGGGTGACGGTCTGTTTGTCCATGTCGATCATGCCGCCGTTGGAGTAGTAGAGCTCCTTGACACCCCCGGCGGAGTTGGTGAAGCGAGAGGTGTACTGGACCTGGAAACCCTTGGTGAGATCGTCGAGCGGGCCGTAGTCGAAGACTGCCGTCATAGTGTCCCAGTTTTTGCGGCCGTCTTTCCAGAGGTAGATGCCGCCGTTTGCGACGACCGAGCGTGGGTGCGGCAGGCCGGTGAACCAGTGGACGGTGTCGATCTGATGGACGAGCCACTGGTCGGGGATGCCAGAGGAGTAGGGCCAGAAGAGGCGGAACTCAAGATATTTGCGGGCGTCGAAGGGCTCGTGCGGCAGGTTGAGGAGGTAGCGCTTCCAGTCGGTGTCCTCCTCTTTCAGCAGAGGCACGACATCGGGGCGGCGCCAGCGGCCGGGCTGATTGACGTTCCAGCTCATCTCGACCATGACGATGTCGCCGAACTTGCCGGATTTGATGTATTCGGACGCAGCAATATAGCTGGGAGTAGAGCGGCGCTGCGTGCCGACGGCGATGACCTGCTTGCCTTCGTTGACTGCTTTGAGGAAGGCGCGCGCGTCGGGCATGGTGTGGGCGGTGGGTTTCTCGACGTAGGCGTCACGTCCTGCTTTGACGGCTTCGATGCCGTGCTGAGCATGTTGGAAGTCGGCGGTGGCGATGATGACAGCGTCTATGTCCTTGCGGGCGTAGAGCTCGTCGTTGTTGCGGAGGGCGTCAATTTTCTTGTTACAGAGTTTTCCGAGGTAGGCGGAGCCTTCTTCGCGGCGGCGGTTCCAGATGTCGGAGACGGCGACGAGCTCGAAGTTACACTCCTGGGCTGAGGCCATGA
This sequence comes from Acidobacteriaceae bacterium KBS 89, assembly GCA_000381605.1. Taxonomy (GTDB): domain Bacteria; phylum Acidobacteriota; class Terriglobia; order Terriglobales; family Acidobacteriaceae; genus Edaphobacter. The sequence continues at coordinate 517,848 of KB906757.1, read as the reverse complement.
AGGCGGGGATGTCGCCGCCCTTCATGCGGTCGCCGAAGCCAATGACACCAGTCCGGACTCGGTCGTTGGCGCCGACGATCTTGGCGTAGCTGGAGGCTGTGAACGCAGTGGAGGCTAGGGCGGCGGTGCTGAGTTTGATAAAGTCGCGGCGGGTGCTTTCTGGCGATGACATGGGTATTTGTCTCCGGGTTTTTGGCGGGCTGAAATACGGGCGAAAAAGGTTCGACCAATTCTCGCGCTTTTTTTCAAACTGCGCCAGAGATGTTTAAGGAATTAGCAGTCGGTGAGGGTGCCGTCGCATGCGCGATGGGGAGGATTTGAGCCAGAAACCGCGTCCGTCGGCTACCACTTTTGGGGGAGATGGAAGGCATCGCCGGGATAGTAGCATGGCAGGCGTTAGACGCCCGCCGGCCGACGAGTCTCCCTCCGCCACCGCTGAATCTGTAACTCCCTTTTTTACCAAGAGGTGAAAAAAATGAAACTCCTCCCCGCTAGCCTTCTCCTCCTAGCTGCTACTGCGACTATTCCTGCGATGTGCCAGAGCAGCACCAAGTCCAACCTCGTATCCACTGGGGGTGCTACAGCGGCCTCTACAACCGCGGCCTCCCCTTCGGCGGCTTCTACTACCACGGCCTCGGCTCCGGTGGCCACTAAACCCGCCGAGACCTCCACTCCCCCAGTCATGGCCGGCGCGCTGCGGTCCGACATCGCGCGGCAGGACAAGGTGATCAAGAGCCAGATCGACGCACAGCAGAGCCTGCTCAAAAAGAACCAGGAGCTCGCGAAGCAGGCTGCGAAGCTCGACGAGAAGAACAAAAAACTCGCTGAAAAGAACAAAAAGCTGGAGGCCAAGAACCGGGCCTTCAACGACGAGAAGAAGACCATCGAGGCCCAGAACGCGGACCTGGCCAAGAAGCACGATGCCATCAAAGCCGCGGAGAAGCCGATCGCAACCACACCCAACTAGCTTGTCCGCCGGCGAAGAACGGACCGTTCCTCATACTTCTATCGGATCACCAGTCGGTGAGGGTGCCGTCGAGCTTGCGGGCGATGGGGAGGTAGGCGCGCTGGTAGGGGTACTTGGCGGCGAGGGCTTCGTCGATGTCGACGCCGAGTCCGGGGGCGTTGCCGGGGTGCATGTAGCCGGCGTTGAAGGTGTAGTGGTGAGGGAAGACTTCGTCGGTGAGCTTGGAGTGGTGCATGTGCTCCTGGATGCCGAAGTTGTGGATGGCTAGGCCGAGGTGCAGGGCAGCGGCCATGGTGACGGGAGAGACGTCGGTGGGGCCGTGGTATCCGGTGCGAACGTTGTAGAGGGCGGCGAAGTCTGCGGTCTTTTTCGCGTGGGTGATGCCGCCGCCGTGGACGATGGTCATGCGGATGTAGTCGATGAGCTGGTGGCGGATGAGGTCGTGGGCGTCCCAAATGGAGTTGAAGACTTCGCCTACGGCGATTGGTGTTGTCGTGTGTTTGCGGATGAGTTCGAAGCTCGCTTGTAATTCGGCGGGGCAGGGGTCTTCGAGCCAGAAGAGGTGGTAGGGCTCGAGGGCTTTGCCGAGGCGCGCGGCTTCGATGGGGGTGAGGCGGTGGTGGACATCGTGGAGGAGATGGACGTCGGGGCCTAGCTCGACGCGGAGTTTTTCGAAGAGTTGCGGGGCGAAGTTGAGGTAGCGTTCGGAGGACCAGAGGGACTCGGAGGGAAGGCCGCGCTCGGCGGGTTCGTAGGGTTTGCCGGCTTTGGGGACTCCGTAGCTGGAGGCTACGCCAGGGACTCCGGCCTGAGCGCGGACGGCTAGGTAGCCCTCTTCCATGTGCTTGCGGACGGAGTCGAGGGCTTCGGGGATGTCGGCTCCGTTGGCGTGGGTGTAGACGAGGCAGCCCTGGCGGGACTGGCCGCCGAGGAGGTTGTAGACGGGAGTGTTGAGGGCCTTGCCCTTGATGTCCCAGAGGGCGACGTCGACGGCGGCGATGGCGGACATGGTGACGGGGCCGCGTCGCCAGTAGGCTCCGCGATAGAGGTACTGCCAGATGTCTTCGGTCTGGAAGGGGTCGCGGCCGATGAGGCAGGGGAGGATGTGGTCTTGCAGGTAGGAGGCCACGGCTAGCTCGCGGCCGTTGAGGGTGGCGTCGCCGAGGCCGTAGATGCCTTCGTCGGTGTCGATGCGGAGGGTGACGAAGTTGCGGTCGGGGGAGCAGATGATGAGTTTGGCGGCGGTGATTTTCATGATGTTTTTGGGCGGTAGTTCGCAAGGAAGGGCAGTGTCACCGTAGCGATTAACACTGAAAAAATCATTCCGTTCAATAATCCCATCCAGAGACTTATTGGAGGAAACAAGCAGAAAAGGAACGCCCAGAGTTTCTCTCCCGGGATGTACTTTGGAGACTGAACAAATAACGATGGAGCCAGCATGGAGATCGGCCCCAGGATATAAATACCAGCTAGCACCCAGCCCCATTTTGGGGTTTCCGTTTTCGATACCTTGTACCCAAGACCAAGTAGGAAGAGACCCACCAGAGATACTGCGTTCGCGGCTACCACTCTCGTCCTATCCACAGTAGCTACAGAAATGCCAATAACTGGCAGCCAAAATGAAAGACCTCCAATCACGATCCAATACAATTTATTCCGCATTGCATTCCTCCAATCATTGATGGCTGATTTCAATGTAGTCGACGGGGGCGGGTTCGGTGTTGTCGGGGGTGCCGTGGAGGGTTAGGGTGTCGCCGGGTTTTAGGGGGATGTTGGGGAAGGTGATGCGGGTGCTGGTATCGCCGTTGGGCTCATTCTCGGCGCGTGCGGGTGGGAGGATGTCGTCGGCGATCCACGCGCCGATGGGTTGGTGGTTGAGGTCGAGGGTGAAGTGGGATTTGCCTGACCAGTAGTCGAAGTACTGGACGGTGATGTTGTAGGTGCCGGCGGGTTTGTCGAGGGTGGTGGAGAGGGTGCAGCCGGTGGGTTGGTTGCAGACCGCGGCTTTGCTGTTGGAGGCGGTTTCCCAGGGTTTGACGTCGACGGGAGTGCAGCCTTCGGCGGTCATGTTTTCGGCTTCGATGCGGTTGGGGTAGTTGCCTACGCGGCCTTGTTGGTCGGGGATGCTGGATTCTTTTTGGAACCAGCGAGTGACCGCGTCGCGCCAGACGATGGCGTGGCCGGCCTGGTAGGTGAGGAGTTTCAGGGTTTCGTTGTAGCGGTCGTTGTCGATGAGGCCGTGGAGGGCTTGCCAGCGGGGGACGTAGGTTTGTGCGGTGGCGGCGCCTTCGTAGTGGTCGTCGTAGATGTGCTGGACTACTGTCTTTCCGTCGTGGAGGACGTGGGTGTAGGGGACGTGGTGCATGAAGAGGAGGAGATCGTCGGGGCAGGTGTTGACGTCTTCGTAGACCTTCGCGAGCTCGGGTGGGTATTGGCCGATGTAGCCGGTGCCGGTGGCTACGGTGCGGTCCATGCCGATGCCGGTGGTGTCGGCGCGGAACCACTGGCCCCAGCCGTTGCGCTCGGCGGACTCGATGCCGGGGCCGAAGTGGTAGCTGAGGATGTTGGTGAGGGTGCCAATGCCGAGATTGCCGGTGTACTGCTCGTAGGTGTGCCAGGAGTGGCGTTGGAGCTCGTTGATCGTTGAGACGACGGTGGGGTTGTTGCCCCAGGTGAGTCGGGTCCAGGTGTCGAGGATCTGGTCGGTGGTGAGGTTGGGGTTCCACGCGAGGCGACCGAAGCCGTAGAGGTTGGCCATGGCCATTGGGTGATGGAGCCAGTTGGTGTCGAGGCCTACGTTGGCTACTCCGACGAAGCCGCCGAGAGGTTCGTGGAAGGATTTGCCTTCGACGATTTCTTTGACAGGGGTGCTGCGGTTGTCGGCTCGAAGGTCGGTATCAAGTGTCGTCTTCCACATGGGGATGAGGAAGACCATGTGGCGCTGCTGGCCTATGTACTCCTGAGTGATCTGGAGTTCGATGGCCTGGCTGGTGTGCTCGAGAGCGGCGAAGAGCGGCGAGACGGGTTCGCGGACCTGGAAGTCGATGGGGCCGTGTTTGATCTGGATGACAACGTTGGGTTCGAACTTGCCGTCTAGAGCGTGGAAGTTGTCATAGCCGGCGCGGGCACGGTCGGCTTTGAGATCGTTGTAGTCGAGATGGTTGTTGTAGACGAAGCCGCGGTAGAGGACGATGCCGCCGTGAGGTTTGAGGGCGCGGGCTACGGTGTTGGCGGCCTGCGCTGGCGTTCGGTGATATTGCGAGGGGCCTACGCGGCCTTCGGAGTCGGCCTTGATGACGAAGCCGGCGAAGTCGGGGATGGCTTTGTAGATTTCAACGACTTTTGTGCGCCACCATGCTGCGACGGTGGGGTCGACTGGGTCGAAGGTGGGGAGGTGGCCGACTACTTGCGGGCTCGAGAGATCGACGGATAGGGACATGCGGACGCCCCAGGGACGGAGTTGCTCGGCGATACGGGCGAACTCGACGATCATCTCGGGTTCTAAGGTGCGGAGGTCGGAGTTGACGTTGTTGACCGTGAGGCCATTGATCCCGATGGAGGCTAGCAATCGACCGTAGTCGTGGACGCGGGTGAGGTCGGTGCGGACGAGGCCGTTGTCGAAGAAGATACTGCGGCCGGCGTAGCCGCGCTCGATGGTGCCGTCGAGGTTGTCCCATTGGTTGACCCAACGGATGGGGGAGGAGGTGGATTCGGTGGTTGGTTTGGTGGGGAGTGCTTGCTGAGAAGCGACTAGTTCGAGGAGGTGGAAGGCTCCGTAGAGTTCGCCGCGAATGTCGGCGCCGAGGATTATGTAACGGTGCAAGTTACCTTCTATTTTGGGGCCCAGCGTGTAGGACTCGGGGGGGAGTTTGTCACCTGTAATGGCGAAGGCTTTGTTGAGAGTTGCGAGGTTGGTGAGGATGATGGCGCTGATGTTGTCTTCTGTTTGATTGGAGATGGTGAAGGGGCGGCCTAGCATGGAGGTCAGGCCGCGCTGGAGTTCGTTGGCGGCGGCTTGATCAGTCGGTGTGTTGCCGAGGACGACGATCTGGCTGGGAAGGGCGGCGTAGTTGGCCGCTGCGGTCTTGTTGAGAGGGGCGTAGCGGAGCCAGCCTTCGGCTCCGGTTTCGGCTTGTGCGATGGTGGCGAGATTGAGCAGCAGGAACAAGCCGAGCTTGCGTGAGGGTCGCATATTTTTTTGATTTTTTGTGTAACGCTTAGCTGTTGGTCGTGATGTTGATCAGCGGATCAGTCCATTCGTCTCGCGACTTCGAGCGAAATGCGGGGGTTCCTCCACTGCGCCTCTCACGATGAAACCGTGAGAGGCTTCGGTCGGAATGACGTTACTACTATAGGTTTCCTGAACTTTCCTAGTTACAAATTGCAAGCGCTAAAGATCTTTGCTTAGTCGTTAGTTACAAATAACTGTGACCTTATCAGCGAGGCATTTCCTGTGTGCCTTCGATGGCGAAGGTGGCGGTTTGTGTGTTGGTGGTTTCGCTGGGCTGGGCTCCGCCGAGGGCGATGCGGTAGCTGCCGGGCGTGACGGCGCGGATGCCCTTGTCGTCGACCTGGGAGAGCGTGCGTGGGTCGAGGGTGAACTTGATGTGCTGGGTCTGGCCGGGTGCCAGGTGGACGCGGGTGTAACCGTTGAGGGCGAGTTCGGGGGAGACGCTGGTGTGAGGCGGAGTGAGGTACAGTTGGGCCACTTCGTCGCCTGCGCGCTTACCGGTGTTTTTGATGTCGACTTCTACGGTGAGGGAATCCCCGGCGTGAAGATTAGTGGTCGAAAGCTTGATGTTGGAGTAGCTGAAGGTGGTATAGCTGAGGCCGTAGCCGAATCCGTAGAGAGGCTTGCCTTTGAAGTAGCGGTAGGTGCGGTTGGCCATCGAGTAGTCTTCGAAGTCGGGAAGCTGGTCGATGCCGGTGTAGAAGGTGACGGGGAGTCGGCCACCGGGGTTGTTCTCGCCGACGAGAGTCTCTGCGATGGCTTGTGCGCCAGCCTGGCCGGGATACCAGGCTTCGAGGATGGCGTCGGCGTTTTGCTGAGCCCAGTTGACGGCGAGTGCTGAGCCGTTCATCAGGATGACGACGAGCGGCTTGCCGGCGGCCTTGGCGGCTTCGAGAAGTTCCTGTTGTGCGGCTGGAAGGGTGATGTCGGTGCGGTCTCCGCCGGAGAAGCCGGGGATGTGGATGGGCATCTCTTCGCCTTCGAGATTGGGCGAGAGGCCGACGAAGGCGAGGGTGATGTCGGCTTTGCGGACGGCTTCGAGAGCCTGGGCCCGGAGCGGTTCGACGGGCGGCACCCACTGCAAGGAGAAGCCTGAACCAAGGAGTCGCTTGGTGTGGGAGTAGGTGATCTCGATGGGGTGGGGCTGCGCGTCGTCGATGTGGACCTTGACGGCGGAGGTGGCGCCGCCGTGTTGCGATTTGTCGACGGTGACTTCAGAGGTGGAGAGTTCTTTGCCGTTGTACTTAATGGTGTAGCGCTCGGATTCGCGGCAGGGATTGCAGTGGGCGAGGATGCCGCTGATTTGATAGTCGCCTGCAGCGGGTGCCTGCATGGTGCCGGTCCAGCGCACGGAGAAGGCCCGGTAGTTAATCTTGCCGGGTATGGGCGAGGCGCCGTTCCAGTCGAAGTCGATCTGCTTGTCGGTGCGAGTTACAGCAGGCGGCCCAGTTAGGTTGTCGTTGTCGAAGTACTCGCCTTTGAGGCCTTCGATGGCGGACCCGGCGGCGGTCCGGAGTTGGGTGCGGGGAATGATGGTGGCGGCGTTCTCGGCATACGGCGAGCCCTGGGCGTAGAGGATCTTTGCGTTAGGAAACTTTGCGGCGAGACCGTCGACCGGAAGCACGGGGTCGCGCGGGATTGCGTTGTAGTTTCCTTCAATCGCGGCGAGCGAGGCGGCGTTCGGACCAATGACGGCGATGGTCTTCCACTTCGCGGGCGAGAGCGGCAGGATGTTGTTGCTGTTCTTGAGCAGCACCATCGCCTCACGTGAGCTTTGCAGCGCGATGGCCGTGTGCGCGGGTGACCGGACTTCGCTGAAGGGGATCGAGGCGTAGGGGACCTGTGCGGGCGGATCGAAAAGTCCGAGCATCATACGAGCGGTGAAGAGGCGCTTGACGGAGACATCGATCTCGGATTCGCTGATGACGCCTTTGTGAACAGCGTCAGCGAGATTGAGGTAGGTCTTGCCGCAGTTGGTGTCGGTGCCGGCGCGGATGCCGTCGGCGGAGGCGTGTTCGGCGTCGGAGCTGGTGTGGTGGTCCTGGGGCATGTAGAAGTCATCGATGGCGCCGCAGTCGGAGGTGACGAAGCCGTCGAACTGCCAATCCTTGCGGAGGATGTCCTCGAGCAGGAGGTCGCTGGCGCAAGCGGGTTTGCCGTTGATGGCGTTGTAGGCACACATGATGGAGTTGGCCTTGGCTTCGACGATGGTGGCGCGGAAGGCTGGGAGATAGGTGTCCCAAAGATCGTGAGGCGTGGGGTCGATGTTTGCCTTGTGGCGAGTGGATTCAGGTCCGCTGTGGACCGCGTAGTGTTTGGGGGTGGCGATGGTGCGGAAGTATTTGGGATTGTCGCCCTGCAGGCCGTTGACGAAGGCTGTGCCGAGAGTGGCGGTGAGGAAGGGGTCTTCGCCGTAGGTCTCCTGGCCGCGTCCCCAACGCGGATCGCGGAAGATATTGATGTTAGGCGACCAGATGGTGAGACCGAAGTAGATGGAGTGAATGTCGTTGCGGTCGGCTTCGTTGTGCTTGGCGCGGGCCTCGACGGAGACGACCTCGCCGATCTTGCCGAGCAACGGCCGGTCGAAGGTTGCTGCATTGCCGATGGCCTGGGGGAAGAGTGTGGCGAAGCCGGAGCGGGCGACGCCGTGGAGGCCTTCATTCCACCAGTCGTACGGGGGGATGTTGAGGCGGGGAATTCCAGGGGTGGTGTTAACGAGCTGCGCGACTTTTTCGTCGAGCGTCAGGCGAGAGACGAGGTCGTCGACGCGCTGTTGAGTTGGGAGCGCGGGGTCGAGGTAAGGTAACGTTTTCTGGGACTGGGCGAGTGCACCGGAGGAGAGGACGCCGAGTAAGAGAAGAAGAGCAGCGAGTCGTTGAAGCTGCATGATGTGAATCCTCCGGGAACCGCCAATCGATTGGTTGGGAAGGGATGTGGTCTCAGTGATTTGAAGGAGACGAACCGTTCGGGCTTTTGTACGTGTCGCAAAATTTATCTAACCTAGAAGAGTGATGTCAAGCTGGTACAGGCGCCGAAAATAGGACAATCCAGGTATGTTGCCCTTATTGGCTGGCAGGTGCGTTGCGGCGGCTTCGTTTGCCCGAGGCAGCCAGATGGGTGGAGGTGTGGTAGCCGGAGTGTCGCTGGAGGACGACGGCTGCTGCGCCACGGAGGCGGGAGAGTTCGCCGTCCTTGGTGATGCCGAGCTCGGGAGGAACACCGGCGAGCATGGTGGCGGCCATCTCTTTTTGGATGATGGGACCGAAGCGGGCCCAGGAGGTGGTGAGATCGCCGGTGATGAGAACGACTTCGGGAGAGAGAGATGCCGTGACAAGACGGAGGCCGCGGCCGAGCTGGGTGGCCTGCCGGGTGACGGCGGCGATTGCGGTTTCATCGCCCTCTTCGGTGAGGCGGAGGAGCTCGTGGATGTTGGTGGCGCGACCGTTTGGGGCGAGCTCGGCGTAGTAGCGGAGGGCAGCCGTGGAGGAGGCGAAGACCTCCCAGCAGCCGCGCTGACCGCAGCCGCAGACGGGGCCGGTGGGGTCGATGGGGCTGTGGCCGAACTCGCCGGCGAGGCCGCTGCGGCTGGTAATGATCTGTCCGTTGGCGAGGATCGCGCCGCCAATGCCTTCGGAGACGGTGATGAGGACGGCGTTGCGGATGCCGTCGAGACGGCCTGACCAGAGCTCGGAGAGAAGGCAGGCGTTGGCCGCGTTGGCCAGCTCGACCTGAAGCTGCATCTGCTCTTCGATGGCACCCTTGATGTCGTAGTCGCTCCACTTGAGGTTGGGAGCGAGAAGGAGACGCTGGGTTTCGGGGTCGACACGGCCGGGCATGCTGATGCCGATGCCTTCGAAGGAGCGGTCGCTGTGGGCGGCGCGCATGGATTCCATGGAGTGGACGATTTTAGTGACGGAGCGGGCGGGTTCGGAGACGAGGGGGACGGCTTCGCGGGCGAGGAAACGTCCGTTGAGATCGACGAGAGCGACGATGGCCTGGTTGGGGCGCACGTCGGCGACGAGGATGACCATGGCATCGTTCAGCGAGAGGAGAGTGGACGGGCGTCCGCGCGGGCGTCGCGCCATGGCGCCTTCGGCGACCCACTTTTCTGCGATCAACTGCTCGACGATGGCGGAGATGGTGCTGGGCTGCAGGCCGGAGGAGCGGGCGAGGTCGGCGCGGGCTACGGGCTGCTGCGAACGGATGATCTCGAGGACGATATCGCGGTTGATGTCGCGCGCATTCTCGCTGGATGCGAGTTCGACGTAGGCGAGGTCGATGCGCTTGATGCCACGAGTTCCGTTCGTTGCGTGCTGATTTGACTTCATGGCTATTGGTTGACTCCACTGGCGAGAAGACCGCCGTCGACGGCGATAATTTGTCCGGTGGTGAAGGCGGCTTCGTCGGAGGCGAGAAAGACTGCGGCGCCGATGACTTCGTCCACGGTACCAAAGCGGGCCATCGGAGTTCTGGTGATGAGTTCTTTGCCGCGCGGAGAGTCGAGGAGTTCGCGATTGAGATCGGTGGGGAAGATTCCGGGAGCGATGGCATTGACGCAGACACCGTGGGGAGCCCACTCGACCGCCAGGGAACGAGTGAGGGCGCCGACGGCGGCTTTGCTGGCACCGTAGGCGGCGACCTCGTGAAAGGCGACGAAAGTAGAGAGCGACGCGATGTTGATGATCCGTCCCTTCTGCTGCTTAAGCATGGTTTCGCCGAAGATCTGACAGGCCCTGAGTGTTCCGTTGAGGTTCACGTCCATTATGCTTCGCCACAACTCTTCTGAACAATTGAGTGTTGGGACACGTTTCGTGACTCCGGCGGAGTTGACGAGAATGTCGATGCGTCCGAAGGAGGAGAGGGTGGCATCGTGGAGGAGTTGCAGGGAGGCGCGGTCAACGACGTCGGACGTGATGCGGAGAGTTTTGCTGGCGCGTGCTTCGAGGCAGTCGGCGAGGTTGTCGACGGATTGCTTTGATCGGGAGGAGGCGACGACATTGGCTCCCGCAGCCGCCAAACCGAGGGCTATGGCCTTCCCGATGCCGGAGGTCCCACCGACAACAACGGCGCATTTTCCCGCAAGATTAAACATACCTGCCAGCGGCCTTCCGTCCTGCCTTTTCGCTTCTGCTTAAGTCATTAGGACTTTTACTACAATTAAATCGCGCTGTCACGAAATTTGATCGCTGGAAAACGTTTCCAATTGCTATTGATTAGAATATCTTGTTTAGTTTGATAATCTTATTGGGTTGTCCGGCTCGTCGATTTTTTCAGTGCGAAGACGTGACTTTTTTGGGAGTGAGCCTTCGTTCTGAGTATTTTATTCAGAGGCACAAGAAAGAACTCTTTGGGCATTCGGCAGCAGCAGAGCGACATCGTTTGAAGAAAAACGATTGGCTTGCTGACGCTGCCGTTCCTGCTGAGGAGCTATCCCTTGACCCTATCCCTTGACCCAAGTCCCGTTGATCGATCGCCACGTTGTGGAGTTTTCGATGGTGTCTTTAAGGATCGCCGGGAGACGCTCCGGGCGGACTGCGTCGTAGCACTCGAGTTTGGCGAAGCGGGTGATGGAGGCCGGGATGCCGACGGAGGTTGAGCCAGGGTGCGAGGTGGAGGGGTAGGGGCCGCCATGGTTCATGGCTGGGCTGACGGCGACGCCGGTGGGCATCTTGTCGTTGAGGAGACGGCCTACCTTTTCGCGAAGAAGAGGGGCGATGTCGTCGTAGGATGCGTCGTCGGCGCTGGACTTCGCTGAGTAGATTGTGCCGGTAAGGTTGCCTTCGAGGAGATTGAGGATGGACTCCAACTCCTTCTGGGTGCTGATGACGACCGCGAGGGTGGCGTTGCCGAAGATCTCGCGTTGCAGGTCGTGGGGGGCGGCGAGGAACTGGGCAGCGGTGGCGCGAAGGAGGGTGTTGGAGTAGCGGTAGCCTTCGCCGGCGGCGTTATCTCCACCGGTGACAAGTTGAGCGCCAGCGGAGGTGAGTGCACTGACTCCTTGATGGAGCTGCTTGCGGCCTGCGGCGGAGAGGAGAGGCTGGGCTGGGCGTTCTGTGAACGACTTCGCGATTTGCGCGAGGAAGGGCTCGGTTTGGGGAGTCTCGAAGGCGAGGACGAGGTTGGGGCTGGTGCAGAACTGGCCGGTGCCGGCGAGAACACTGTCGACCAGCTCCTGGGCGAGTTGCTCGGAGCGTTCGGCGAGTGCGCCGGGGAGGAAGATGACCGGGTTGATGCTCGACATCTCGAGGTAGATGGGTTTGCCTGCATCTTCGGCGGCGCGTTTGAGGTGAAGACCAGCGTTGCGGCTGCCGGTGAACCCGACGGCGCCGACACGTGGATCGCTGACGAGCTTGAGGCCGTTTTCGTTGCTGACGTTGTAGATCAGTTGGACGGTGGCAGGAGGGAGTCCGGATGATTCGACGGCTTTCAGCGCTTGTTCGGCGAGAAGGCGGGTGGTGTTGGGGTGAAGGGGATGTGCCTTGGCGATGACTGGATTGCCGGCGGCGATGGCTGCGGCGAAGTCGCCTCCGCTGACGCCGTTGAACGCGAAGGGAAAGTTATTGGGGCCGAACACGACGACCGGACCGATGGGAGCGAAGCAGGAGCGGATATTTTTTTCGAGGTCGAGGGTGGCGTGGCGCCAGGATTCTTCGCGCACTGCGGCTGCGGCCTGGCGGAGTTGGTTGGTGGTGCGGGGGAGTTCTACATCTTTGAGGCGTGGCTTGACGGGGAGAGCGGTTTCTTCAGCAGCAGCAGCGACGATGCTATCGGCAGCGGCTTCGATGTTTGCGGCGTATGCGTCGAGGAAAGTGGCGATCTTTGCCGGGGCGATGGTGCGGAGCTCGGCGGCTGCTTTGGTTGCGGCGGTGAGCGCGGCGTCGCAGTCGGACCATCGGCTGGTCGGGAAAGCGATGGGGAGAGGTTCGCCCTTGGCTGGATTTTCTGCGTGGAAGGTTCCCTCTGCGTCGGCGGTGCGCCACTTGCCGTCGATCAATACCTGAGCTACATCCATTGGTGTTTTCCTTTCAACGATTGCTGATGATGTGGGGTCGATGGATAGCTGAGCTATTCGACGGTGTTCGTTAGAGTGCCGATGCCTTCGATGGTGATCTGGATCTCATCCTTGCTTGCGAGCGTGAGCGAGTCGGGCGGGACGATGCCCGTGCCTGTGAGCAGAAAGCAGCCAAAAGGGAAACTGTGATCGCGGAAGAGATACTCGACCAGTGTCTTTGGATCGCGTTTCAATTCGGCTAATGTTGTGGTTGCGGAAAACGTTATCTGGTTTGATCTTAGAATATCCAGCTTGATCTGTGTGGTGGTGGGCATGGGGTCGCTGCGAATGAGAAGGCCGGGGCCGAGGGCGCAACTGCGGTCGTAGACCTTGGCCTGGGGAAGATAAAGAGGGTTGGTGCCTTCGATATCGCGGGAGCTCATGTCGTTGCCGACGGTGTAGCCGATGATCTCGGCGCGGGGGTTGATGAGGAGCGTGAGTTCGGGCTCGGGGACGGACCAGGTGGCGTCGCGGCGGATTTTCACGAGACTGTCCGGGCCAGCGACTTTGTGGGCCACGGCTTTGAAGAAGAGCTCGGGGCGCTCGGCGGTATAGACGCGGTCGTAGAAGTCGCCGCCGCCGGCGTCTTTGGATTCGGCGATGCGTGCGCGTCGGCTGCTGTAGTAGGTAACGCCGGAGGCCCAGACCTCTTGGTGCTCGATGGGGGCTTTTAGCCTGTCGTTGATAAGGTCGTTGGATGGCGAGGACTTTGCGATGTGTCCAGTCAGGTGCGCGTGCAGGTTGTCATGGCCGATGAGTGCGTCGAGCGAGGTCTCGAAGAGGCGGTAGTACTTGCTCTCGTGTTCGACGTAGAGCGCGTCTGCGGTGCGGTAAAGTATCAAGGCTTGCCCTTCCTAATGAGTTGATGTGATGGCGTGGGTCGTGGATTCGGCGCGTGCTTCGCTGCCTTTGTCGAGGAGGATGGTGATGGCGTCAACGTCGTAGACGCAGCCGCCCCAGATGCCGCCGCTGGCATGTACGAGTGCAGCCCAGAGACGGGTGTCGTCGGGGAGTTCGGGATGCGGCGCGAGGTCCGGACGTGGCCCTCTCTCGGCAAGAAACTGGGCGGCGATTTCAGGGCTCATTGTGCCGTTCGAGGTTCCGACGAAGTCGACCGTGCCGGTGAGATTTCTTCGGTCGATGGTGATCTCGATTTGGTCGCCGTCTTTGAGTTTGCCTATGGCGCCGCCGGCGAGGGCCTCGGGTGCGATGTGGCCGATGCAGGCTCCGGTGGAGACGCCGCTAAAACGCGCGTCGGTGAGAACGGCGACGTGCTTGCCAAAGGGAAGGGCCTTGAGGGCGGAGGTGATCTGGTAGATCTCCTGCATGCCTGCGCCGGCGGGGCCGCAGCAGACGAGCACCATGACGTCGTTTTCGACGATCTGACTGGTCTTGATGGCGTGGATTGCGGCTGCTTCGGTGGTGAAGACCTTGGCGGGGCCCAGGTGATGGTATTTTTCGTCGACGATGAGGGTCGGGTCGATGGAAGTGCTCTTGATGACGGAGCCTTCGGGGGCGAGGTTGCCCACGGGGAAGCAGACGGTGGAGGTGAGGCTGCGAGAGCGGGCGCGGTCAGGGGACATGATGACGTCGTCGGGATCGATGCCGTCCTGATCCAGGAGATTTTTGCGGAGGGTGTGTCGGCGTGGGCTGTCCTGCCACCAGTCGAGGGTGGTGTTGAGGGTTTCGCCTGTGACGGTTTTGGCGGTGGTGTCGAGGAGGCCGGCGCGGCGTAAGTGGAGCATGACTTCGGGTGCTCCGCCGGCGAGGAAGACTTGCACGGTTGCGTAGTTTCCGGGGCCGTTGGGAAGCGCGTCGACGATGCGAGGGACCTGGCTGTTGATGCGGGCCCAGTCTTTTGAGGTGGGGCGATGGAGTTTTGCGGCGTGGGCGATCGCAGGGACGTGGAGCAGGAGATTAGTTGAGCCTCCGAAGGCTGCGTGGACGACCATGGCGTTGTTGATGGCGGCGTCGGTGAGGATGTCGTGAGTGCCGAGGTTGAGTTGCTTCATGCGGAGGATGGCTCGGGCGGAGCGGCGGGCGGCGTCGAGCCAGATGGGTTGGCCGGAGGGGCCGAGCGCGGAGTGGGGGAGAGCGAGGCCGAGGGCTTCGGCGACGACCTGCGAGGTGGCGGCGGTGCCGAGGAACTGACAGCCTCCGCCGGGTGTGGCGCAGGCGCGGCAGCCGATTTCGGCGGCGTATTCGAGGGTGATCTGATGCTGGGCGTAGCGTGCGCCTATCGTCTGGACTTTTCCGGCGTCTTCGCCGTTTTCCGGAAGCAGCGTGACGCCACCTGGGATGAGAACGCTGGGCAAAGGGCCTGAGGAGGCGAGGGCCATCATCATTGCAGGCAGACCCTTGTCGCAGGTGGCGACGCCGATGACACCGGTGCGGGTGGGGAGCGAGCGCATGAGACGGCGAAGGACGATGGCAGCGTCGTTGCGGTAGGGCAGGGAATCGAGCATGCCGGTGGTGCCTTGGGTACGGCCATCGCAGGGATCAGTGCAGGCCCCGGCGAATGGGACGGCGCGGAGAGTTTTGAGTTCGCGTGCGGCTTCGGCTACGAGTGCGCCCACCTCCCAGTGGCCTGTGTGGAAGCCGAGAGCGATGGGAGTGCCGTCTTCTGCGCGAAGGCCGCCGTGTGTGCTGAGGATGAGGACTTCTGGGCCTAGAACGTGGGCGGGATCCCAGCCCATGCCGACGTTCATGCTGAGGCCAAAGAGATTGCCGGAGGGTTGGGTGAGGAGCATCTCGGCGGTGATAGGAAGCACGCCGGACGGACCGGGGGCGTGGGTGGCGACAGCGCTTAGGGCGAAGTCGGCGGTCTCTAGAACGGACGTGAGGGATATTTCCTGAATGACGGGTGCTCCTGCGTTAGAGGCTAGATTGCTTCGACGTCGATGGGAAGTGTGGTGAGCGTGTCGTTGGTTGGTCCGCGCAGACAGAGGATGATGACGCCGGCGATGATGAGTGAGATGGACATGAAGAGGAAGCCTGCGCGTGAGTTGCCGGTGTGCGCTGCGAGCAGGCCAACGAACCATGTGCCGACAAAGCCGCCGAGGGCTCCGCAGCTATTGATGACGGCGGTGACCTCGCCGGCTACATTTTTTGAGAGCATCTCAGGCATGATGGCGAAGAAGGGGCCGAAGGGCGCATAGACGCAGCTGCCTGCGAAGACCAGGAATCCGTAAGCCCACCAGAAGCTGTGGGCTGCCGTGAAATAGGAACCGAGGAAGCAGAGCCCAGCCATCATCAGAAAGGGCCAGATGAAGCGTTTGCGGCGGAAGCTGCGGTCGGAGTAGTGCGAGGCCAGCATCATGAAGACAATCGCCACGACGTACGGCACGGCGCTTAGCAGGCCAGTGATAGCGATGCCTCGCGCGGCACCCTTCTGTATTACGGAGGGCAGCCAGAGTACGAAGCCGTAGTTGCCGATGCTCCAGAAGAAGTACTGGACGCAGAGCAAGATGACGCCCGGATGCCGGAGTGCGGACTTGATGTTCGCTACCTGCGGGAGGAGCCACTGCTCGCGCTCGAGCTGTTCGCTTAGCTGAGTGCGGGTTTCTTTGCTCATCCATGCGGCGTCTTCTGGTTTGTCACGAATGACGACGAGCCAGACGAATCCCCAGAGGACTGCGGGCAGGCCCTCGACGATGAATGTCATCTGCCAGCCTAGGGCGTGGATGAGATAGCCGGTTGCGGCAGACATCCATATGAGGGTGACCGGGTTGCCGAGGAGGAGGATGGTGTTGGTGCGCGAGCGCTCGGCGCGGGTGAACCAGTTGGTGAGCAGGATCAACATCGCTGGGAGGATGAAGCTCTCGGCCGCGCCGAGGAGGAGCCGGTCGAGTGCGAGGAGCCAGAAGTTGCGGATGACGCCGGTGAGCGAGGCTAGGACGCCCCAGCTGAGCAAGGCGTAGAAGATCAGGCGGCGGGCACTTTTGCGTCTTGCGTAGGCTGCGCCGGGAATTTGAAAGAGGAAGTATCCGAAGAAGAAGAGAGCGCCGAGGAGCGCGGAGCGGGAGTTGCTGATGTGCAGGGTCTGGGCGAGCCCGGCGGCGGCGCCGAAGCCGTAGTTGGTGCGGTCGAGGTAGGCGAGGCTGTAGGTGATGAAGACCGCGGGCAGGATGTAGAGCCAGCGCTTACGCATCTCGGATTGTGTCCGGGCTGTTTGATCAAGCGAATCGCCGGCCGGATTCCGGATGACGGTTTTCATGGTTTGATGATCATAGTTGCCGAGAGAGCGAAGTTGGGGCGATGATGGCAGGCGGCGTAAGAGTTTGTGAATCGGTTGCGATAGAGGGTATATCGCGGATTGTGTTGCTGCCATATTATTTGACTTCCGAATAAAACGTCCAGGAGAGTGACTTGTGTCTTCCATAAGAGCTTTGCAGTCTGTGGTGCTGGTGGTGGTACTAATTCAGAGTCTTTCCGTTGTGGACGCGAGTGCACGAAGATTACCTGCTGGCGAGGGAGTTGCGATGGCTAAGGCTTATGTGAGCGAGAACACGGCGCCATTGAAGGTCGACCGGTTGAATGCGGCGATTGACGCGATCATTCCTGCGGACGCGACGATCGAGCGAGTGGCTACGGGATTTACCTGGGTCGAGGGGCCGGTCTGGGTGCCTGCCGGGTATCTCTTGTTTGCGGACATTACGAGCAACAGTATTCGCAAGTGGATGCCGGACGGAACGGTGAGCATCTTCATGCAGCCGAGCGGATACAAAGGGACTGCACCCTATGGCGGAAAAGAGCCCGGTTCGAATGGCATGACGCTCGATCGAAGCGGGCGGCTTACCGTGGCAGGACATGCGCAGCGCGATGTGTGGCGGCTGGAGTCGATTGATCCAAAGGCACAGGTTACGGTATTGGCTGATTCGTACGAGGGGAAGAAGCTCAATAGCCCCAATGACCTGGTTTACAAGTCGGATGGGTCGCTTTACTTTACCGATCCCCCGTATGGGCTGCCTACGCAGAGCGATAGTGATCCGATCAAGGAGCTGCAGTTCAGTGGTGTGTATCGGGTTCCGAAGGCGTTTGACCAGAAGCCTGGAGCTGCGCCTGCACGCGATCAGTTGCAGTTGCTCGCTAAAGATCTGCCGCGACCAAATGGCATTGCCTTTTCTCCGGATGAGAAGTATCTCTATGTCGACAACTCGCAGCCGAAGAAGCTGTGGATGCGGTATCGCGTGAAGGACGACGGCACGCTGACGGATGCGAAGGTTTTCTATGATGCGACCGAGGATAAGAGGCCAGGTGCGCCGGACGGGATGAAGGTCGATCGGAAAGGGAATGTGTACAGCTCGGGGCCGGGAGGGATATGGATCTTTACGCCGGAGGGTAAGCCGCTGGGAACGATTCTTATGCCGGAGAATGCTTCCAATGTGGCCTGGGGCGGGGTGGATCGCAAGACGCTTTACATCACTGCAAGCAGCAGTGTCTATCGCGTCACGCTGAAGGTGCCGGGAGTTTAGATCCCATTATTGCGATCAGGCGACCATGACGTAGGGCGCGCGCTGCGGACGTGACAGCATGGCGTTGGCTGCGTCGTCGTTGATGAAGCGTTCCTTTGCGGGATCCCAGTGGAGATGCCGCTTGGTCTTCATCGCGATGTGGTGGAGGAGGCATGTGGAGCAGGCGCGATGGCCGATCTCGGCGGGTGCGGTGGGGGCTTTGCGGGTCTTGATGCATTCGAGCCAGTTGCCGTGCTGGTCGTCGCTTTGATAGAGATGAACCTCGTTGGGGCCGATGACTGAATCGAGAATCTTCGGATCGCTGGCCATGAGAGGTTCGATCTTCGTGGTCTGGCCGGCGGCGGCGGTGGGGGTTGTCATCTCATCGCGTGTGACGAAGATCCAGCCTTTGGTGCCGTACCACTTGATGCCGTTGGGGAAGTCGCCGCTGATGTCCATGGTGATGCCGTTGGCGTAGATGGCGTGAGTGAGGAATTTTCCGTGGACGTTCCAGAGGCCTGAGGTCGGGAATTCTGCGGTGCCCCAGATTTCGACGGGGCCTGTGAGTTCAGTGTTTATGCCCCAGTGTGCGGTGTCGACGTGGTGTGCGCCCCACCCGGTGATCATGCCGGCGCCGAACTGTTCCATGCGGAGCCAGCCGGGGCGGCTGAAGTCTTTGGTCGGCATGACGCGATCCACGGTGTAATAAATTTCTGGTGTGGACCCGAGCCAGGCGTCGTACTGAAAGCCTGCAGGGACGGGCATTTTGGTGGCGTCTCCACCTGCCGGGTCTCCGGGAAGACCAATCTCGACGTGTTTGATTTCGCCGATGCGACCGTTACGCACGAGTTCGCAGGCGCGGTAGAACTGCTTCCACGATCTTTGCTGGGAACCGATCTGCAGGATCCGCGCGGAGGCGGTGACCTGGTCGCTCATGTGACGACCTTCGGAGATGGTTAGCGATGCGGGCTTTTGGAGGTAGACGTCTTTTTTCGCGCGGACTGCGTCAACTGCGAGAATTGCGTGTTGATGATCGGGCGTGCTGATGACGACTGCGTCGATGTCCTTGTTGGCGAGGAGTTCGCGATAGTGGTGGTAGCCCGTGACGCCGTCGTATGGCTTGCCTGTTTTTTTGGAGTAGTAGCCATTGATGAGGGTCTTGCCGAGTTCGACGCGGTTGTCGTCGAGATCGCAGACGGCCATGATGCGAGCCTGATCGTACTTCCAGATGCCGGGAAGGTCGTGGCCGCGGGAGATGCGGCCGACGCCTATGGCACCCACGTTGATTCGATTGCTGGGAGAGAGCTCTCCAAAGACAGTTGATGGGACGATAGTGGGAAAGCCGGCTGCGGCTGCAACTCCCAGAGAGGTCTTTAGGAAAGTTCTGCGGGACGATATTGTCGACGTGATCTTTTTCGTCATGCGGGGGCCCCTTCCTTCTGTGCTAATCAACTGGTGAAGGTGACAACCTTTGCGTTTTTCTGTGCTTTGATAACGAGTTCAGCCGCAAGCAGGCACTGGGTCTGGTCTTGCGCAATATGGGTGCGGTTCACGATGTCGGCGACGAACTGCGGCCCGAACGGCAGCGGGAGATTGTTGCAATCGATGTAACGGGCCTGCTTCTGATCCACGATGAAGAGGTTGTTGCCCTGCTTGCCGACGGTAACGTTGGTGTACTTGCGCACCTCGATGTAGCCCTGGGTGCCGAGGATGAAGAGGCGCCCGTCGCCCCATGTGCCGAGGCCGTCGGGGGTGAACCAGTCCAGGCGGACGTAGCCCACGCCGCGATTGCCACGCAGCACCATGTCGCCGAAGTCCTGGAATTTGGGATGCTGCGGATGGTTTACGTTGGCGATCTGCGATTCGGCTACCTCGGCTTCGGTCGAGCCGGTGTAGTAGAGGAACTGGTCGACCTGGTGGGAGCCGATGTCGCAGAGGATACCACCAAACTGCACGGGGTTCCAGAACCAGTCCGGGCGGCCGCCTGAACCGCCTGCGTCACCGCCGTGCCCTTGAATGATCTGATGTGGCGCGATGTTGATCGTCTGGATGACTTTGCCGATTGCTCCAGCCTGGATGAGTTCGCCTGCTTTGACCGCGGCCTTCACTTCCAGTCTCTCGCTGTACATGATGGCGTAGATTTTTTTTGTCTCGGCGATGGTCTTGCGGACTGCGGCGAGATCCTCGAGTGTGGTCATGCCTGGCTTGTCGCTCAGGAAGTCCTTGCCGTGTTTCATTGCGCGAATGCCGATGGCGGCACGCTCGTTGGCGATCTGCGAGCTCAGGATAAGTTGAGTGGAGGGATCGTTGATGATCTCGTCCTGCGTCGCCACGATCTTGACGTCGGGGTAGCGTTTTTTGAACGTGGCCAGCTTGTCCTCTTCTCCTCCCCAGGCCGCGACCAGCACGCCGCCGCCACGCTGTACGGCGCCGATCATGCCATGAATGTGGTCGTGGCTCATGCCGCAGACGGAGAATTTGGTGGAGTACTTCGGCTTGGCGTCGGCCTCCTGGCCTGGCTCGGTGGTCTCGTGGATGATATGGCCACCGCCGGGAGTGAGTCCGAATGCTGCTTCGGGAAGCGCAGCCAACATTCCTGCGGAGCTCATGGTTTTGAGAAACGAACGCCGGTCGAGACCATCATTTTGCATCTTTTCACTCCCGATTTCAGGTTTGATATAGCATTGGGTGGTCAACCCCTGACGTTGAATCTCATGCTGGGCGGATTTATTGTGATGTCGAACTTTATCGCATTTCGCATGACCAACAATTTAGTCAAAGGGCACGTCTTTGGCAAATGGAGTTGATGAATTCCAGGTTTGGCCACTTTCTTCACATCTTCATCCCTAAAAGGTACTTCCAAAAGCGGGGTAATTACCAACTTCCGCGTTCCCCAAAGACGTCGATAACGCGGGCCAGGCGCTGGCAGCCGTTGTCCCAGTTTGCCTGCAGGCACCGCTCGATGCGGTCGGGATCGCCGTCTGCCAGGGCCCGGATGATGTCATTATGTTCGGCGATGGATAGCTGAAGATCGCTGATGATCGAACTGGCATACAGCCGCCAGTAGCGTTCTGCTTGTGGCTCGATTGCGCGATGCCAGGCGCTCAAACGTGGGCCGGAGCAGGAGACGACGAGTCGATGGAAGTCACGATCAATGTCGAAGATGCTGCTTTGCCTGCTGTGGTCTCGCTTAATTTCGGCGAGTTGGTGGTTCAGGGCCTTCAGTTGCTGAACGATCTTCATGCGTTCGGGTCTTGGCAGGGCGGCGGTACTCCGCCCGGCGAGGCCCTCGAGACGGCCAATGATTGAGTAGAGTTCGGACGCATCCTCTTTTGTCAGGGGAGCGACGATCATACGGCTCTTGTTCGCCATCCTGTGCTCGCGAACGTAGCCTTCCTGTTGAAGTTTGTTGAGGGCGGCTCGTATGGGTGTGCGGCTGACATGAAGCCGCTTGGCGAGGTCTCCTTCGACGATCCAGGTCCCGGGTGAGAGTTTGCCGTGCACGATAAGCTCTCGAAGCTGGTGGAAGGCCGTGCGCACGCTGCTCCCGTGGGTGAGTTTCCGTGGGCGGACCTTCGCGTGATCTTTAGTTCGAGCAGCAGGCATTGAGGAATTTCCCAGTTCGCGACGGCGACTCAATTGGATTGTACGATCAGCATTCTGCTGCGGCCATATTTGAGCCAGCACCTTATAGAATGCCGAATTGTATACAATTATCCAACCATGCCTCCCTCTTCTTCAATTCAGGTTATCGATTCCCACACCGCGGGTGAACCGACGCGGGTCGTGATTGGTGGAGGCCCGGATCTCGGTGGCGGGCCGTTGACGGAGAGGCTGGCGTGTTTTCGCGAACGGTATGACTATTTCCGTTCCGGTGTTGTGAACGAGCCGCGGGGCTCGGATGTCGTGGTGGGAGCAATTTTGTTGGAGCCGTTCGATCCAACGTGTGAAGCGGGGGTGATCTACTTCAACAACGTTGGCTACCTGGGGATGTGCGGCCACGGCACGATTGGCCTGGTTCGGACACTGGAGCACATGGGCAGGATTGGGCTGGGAGTGCACAGGATTGAAACGCCATCGGGTGTGGTGACAACGACTCTGCATTCGTCTGGCAAGGTAACCGTCGAGAATGTGCAGTCGTATCGGCTGCACGAGGGTGTTGAAGTGGAGGTTCCCGGTTACGGCGCTGTTCGCGGAGATGTGGCCTGGGGTGGGAACTGGTTTTTCCTCGCGAAGGTTCCGGGCCTCTCCCTTGCGCTTGCCAATGTCGGGCAACTCTCTAAGTGCGCACATGCCATCAAGGCGACGCTTGCGGAGCGTGGAGTTACGGGAACGAATGGAGCCGAGATTGATCATATTGAACTGTTTGGCACGCCGGAGTCCTCGGAGGCCAGCAGCCGCAACTTCGTTCTTTGCCCCGGCAATGCCTACGATCGCTCACCCTGCGGAACAGGGACCAGCGCGAAGTTGGCTTGTCTCTATGCTGATGGGGATCTGTCGCCCGGCGAGGTGTGGCGACAGGAGGGGATCCTGGGGACATATTTTGATGGAAGTATTTCAGTAGCTGATGGGCAGGTTGTTCCGTCGATCACTGGTGAGGCCCACATTACTGGGGAAGCAAAGCTGCTCTTTGGGGAGAAGGATCCGTTTCGGTGGGGCATCTCGTGACGGGCCAGGGATCTACTTACGATGTCGTGGTGGTGGGCGCGGGGATCGTAGGTGCGGCCTGTGCTCATTTTCTAACGCGGGAGGGGCTTCGCGTCGCGGTACTGGAGAAGGGAATTGTTGGCGGTGGAGCGACTGCGGCTGGAATGGGGCATCTGGTCGCGATGGACGATTCCCCGGCACAGTTGGCTTTAACGAAGCTTTCGCTACAGCTTTGGAGAGGGTTGCTGGAGGAACTTCCAGCTTCCGCGGAGTATCGGGAGACGGGAACACTTTGGATCGCCACGGACGAGGAAGAGATGGCGGAGGTGAGGCGGAAGTATGGGCTGTACAGCTCCATGGGCCTTGCCTGCGAGGTGCTCGATGGTGAGGCGCTTGCAAAGGCGGAGTCAGAGCTTCGGCGACCGCTGGCCGGCGCTCTGCGAGTGTTGGGAGACGGTGTCGTCTATCCACCGGTCGTCGCACAGTTTCTTTTGCGGGAGGTTGCGGAGCGAGGTGCGCTATTTACGGGCCGATCCGTGAGTTCGATCGAGGGGAACGTTATCACGCTGGGAGATGGAACACGCATTTCTACGGGGTATGTCGTGAATGCCGCGGGGTGTTCAGCGGTGGATCTAACGTCGGGTTTTGTGATGCGCAAACGTAAGGGACACCTGATTATCACGGATCGATATCCAGGATTTTTGAGGCATCAGGTTGTGGAGCTTGGATATTTGAAGAGTGCTCATTCAGTTACGGCTGACTCGGTCGCATTCAATCTTCAACCGAGGGCTACGGGGCAGATACTGATTGGCTCCTCAAGGCAATATGAAGACGAAGGTGCCGCGGTCGACGACGACATCGTTCGCAAGATGGTGGAACGCGCATGTGCATATATGCCTGGGGTCGCCAGGCTTTCGGCACTGCGAATCTGGACGGGATTTCGAGCGGCGACACCGGACAAGCTTCCTCTGATCGGTCCGTCACCAGGGAATCCGAAGGTGCTGCTTGCCACCGGGCACGAGGGGCTGGGTATCACTACTTCGATGGCGACCGCGCAACTCATTACGGACATGCTTCTAGGGCGGAGCTCTCCCATAGCTCGGGAGCCATATCTTCCTTCGCGGATGAATTACGAGGCGGCGCATGCCTGAGTTCATTCTTGTGCTGGTGAATGAGGTGCCGGTGCGTGTGGAACGGGGCAGCACGGTTGCCGTGGCGCTTTTTGTTGCGGGAGTCCCGGCGCGGAGATCGGTGAATGGCTCTCCGCGATCTCCGGTATGCGGCATGGGAGTGTGCATGGAGTGTCGTGCCGAGGTGGACGGAGTGTTGCACAGCAGAACGTGTCAGATTGTGTGCGAGCCGAATATGCAGGTGCGTACTCAATGACTCGGAGTTTCGATGTTCTTGTGGTGGGGGCGGGGCCTGCGGGCATCGCAGCCGCTGTATGCGCTGCGGACGAAGGTCGCGAGGTCGCGATCGTCGATGAGAATCCACATCCAGGGGGGCAGATATGGCGGATTGGGAGAGAGAACACTGAGCATGGCAAAGTGGTTGGCGATGCTGAAGTGTGGATGCGAAGACTGGATCGCACTTCAGTCCAGTCCTTTCTGGGATGGCATATCTTTGACGCTCCCGCACCGAAGGTGCTGCGCGCAGCTTGGGGTCCGGAGGTGGCAGAGCTTCACTTCAAATCTCTGATCATTGCTACCGGCGCGCGCGAACGCCTTTTGCCTTTTCCTGGATGGACTCTGCCGAACGTGCTCGGCGCTGGAGGGCTACAGGCGCTGGTCAAAGCGGGATTGCCAATCCGAGGCAAACGTGTCGTTGTTGCTGGAACAGGTCCGTTGCTGATTGCGGTGGCTGTTTATCTGCGACAAAAAGGCGCTGATGTTGTGGCTCTCTGCGAACAGGCGTCGACGTCGAACCTGCTGAAATTCGGGATTGGATTGCTGGGGCAGCCGACAAAGCTGGCAGATGCGGTGCGATTTGGATGGCAGAGTCGCGGGATACCTCTGAGGACGAGTTGTTGGCCGACCGCTGCGTTGGGCAGGGACAAGCTCGAACGGGTTGCGCTGAATGACAATGGCCGAGCAGTTGAAATAGAGGCCGACTATCTTGCGTGCGGATTTCATCTGGTGCCGAATTGCCAGCTGGTATCTCTGGTGGGATGCGTTCTTGATGGGAGCTACGTTCGAGTCGATGAGTTTCAGCAAACCACTGTCGCCGACGTATTTTCAGCGGGCGAGACGACCGGAGTTGGAGGAGTGGAAGCAGCTTTGGTCGAAGGCCAGATTGCGGGGCTCACTGCTGCGGGCGCGCGTCAGAAGGCGGCCTCCCTGTTGAAAGAACGAAACGCAACACGTCGATTCACGAGACTGCTTGATCGTACGTATGCTCTCAATCCCGATCTGCGAAGGTTGCCGGCCTCGGACACGATCGTATGTCGATGTGAAGATGTCTCGATGAAGGCCGTGCAGGGAAACGCGTCGTGGCGTGAGGCAAAACTTCAGTCTCGCGTGGGCATGGGCGCATGTCAGGGTCGCATCTGCGGTGCAGCGTGTGAGTTTCTATTCGGGTGGGGGATGGAATCAGTCAGGCCGCCCATTCAACCTGTGCCGGTTGGGAGCTTGATTGGGACGCGTGCAGAAAACTTCTAAAATAGAAAGTTGAATCGAGGAGATGACTATGAAGTGGACCGGTGTAATGCCCGCAATGACTACCGCATTTGACGAGAAGGAACGAGTGGACGCTGAATTTATGTCGCGTCACGCAACGTGGATGGTCGACAACGGCTGCACGGCGCTGATTATGCTCGGTTCGCTCGGCGAGGCGGCGACGCTCAGCTCTGAGGAGAAGGCCGGAATACTGAAGAACACGGTGGCGACAGTGAACGGGCGTGTGCCGGTGGTCGCGGCTATCTCGGCGCTTGCCACACGCGATGCGGTGGCACAGGCCAGGGCAGCGGAGGATGCGGGTTGTTCCGGGTTGATGATTTTGCCGCCGTACGTCTATCGGGGCGACTGGCGGGAGATGAAACATCACATTGCTTCCGTGTTGAAGGCGTCGTCGCTGTCGAGCATGCTGTACAACAACCCGGTAGCGTATGGAACTGATTTTGAAGCCACCCATATCGCGGAGCTTGCTGCGGAGTATGAACATCTGCAGGCGGTGAAAGAGTCGAGTACGGATGTTCGGCGCGTGACTGCGATTCGTGCGATTACTGCAGACCGATTGTCGATTTGTGTTGGGGTCGATGATGCAATCGTCGAGGGGATAGCGGCAGGCGCGACGGGATGGGTGGCTGGGCTCGTCAATGCGTTTCCGCGTGAGTCTGTCGTGCTGTTTGAGGCGGCGATGGCTGGCAATGCGAAGTTAGCCTTCGAGATCTATCGATGGTTTTTGCCGCTGCTACGAATGGACACGGTGCCCAAGTTTGTTCAGCTTATTAAGCTGGTGCAGCAGGATGCGGGAGTTGGCAGCGCTCGAGTCCGGGCGCCGCGCATGGAGTTAGTAGGCGCTGAGTTGGAGGAGGTTCGTCGCGTGTTGAAGGAGGCTATGGCGAATCTTCCGCAATGCGACGCCGTCGCTTTTCCACCGGCTGTTCCGGCGTAGCTACACGAATGCTTTCCGCGTGCAATGAAATTGGGAGATTACCGGGGTGGTTTTGTCGGAGCTGCTCCGGCAATGGCGCCCTCTTTGCCTGGGTAATCGCTCTTTTAATGCCGCGTTTGGCCAGACGTACTAACGAGCAGACATCGTTAACAGATAAATTCAGTGTTGCAACCAATGGGCCACGCTGCCACCCGACTTTACCCATGTTGCGAGAACCCAGAACATTCGCCCACGTTGCTTGACATGGCGGCACGCTAGATGCGTTGTATGCGGTTGAGAGGCCGAGGGCGCGTCTTTGAACAGCCACAGCAGGCAAAAAAGACCTCAAGTCCCGAATTGGTAAGAAGTGGTATACCCGCTTCCTGATAAGGCATTATCTGATACGCGTGTACCGCAGGCGCTCCCTCAACAGTGGTTTTCCGCGGCTGTTCCAAAAAAAATCTTGACAATTGTTCATTGAACGAACTATCGTTCGGCGTCGGATACCAAAACCATAAGACAAACGCTTAACTCAAGAGGCCTAGAATGTTTATGTACCTAAGATCAAGTTGTTGGAAGCTCTCTCTGGTCGTGCTCCTGTCATCAGTGTTCTGTCTCAGCGGTCATGCCCAGCTGAGCACTGCAAGTCTCTTCGGCACCGTTACCGATTCCACCGGCGCCGTCATTCCTCACGCCACGGTGACGATGACTCAAACTGATACAAACTTCACTCGCAGTTCTGTGACGAAAGAAGACGGCTCCTATCGGGAACAGTTTCTTCCTGTCGGCCCATATAAAATTTCTGTCACCGCAAACGGGTTCAAAGCGTTGAATCGGTCGGGTATCGTGCTGACGGTTATGCAGGAGGGCGCACTCGATCTCGTTCTGGAGAACGGGACGGCGACCGAGACAGTCACCGTAACGAACGATGTCCCACTGGTCAATCTGGCAAGCGCCACTCTTGGGGACACTGTTTCAAACGTTGAAATTGATAATCTGCCGCTGGTCAACCGCAACGTAGATCGTCTGCTGCAGCTCGTTCCCGGTGTTCAGACCGTGAGCACCATCAACAACCTTGGCTACCAAGAGATCAAAGTACTCATCAATGGTTCAACTGACGGCTTTGTTGGCCAGGTTTCGTACTATCTCGATGGCGGCCTAAACATGACCGGCCTGCGCAATAGCGGTAACCAAGTTCCCAATCCTGACGCTGTCAGTCAGTTCAACGTAGTCACGAACAACTACAGTGCGCAGGTCGGAAAGTATTCCGCCGGTGTTGTCAGCATTGTCACCAAGAGCGGTACCAACAGCTTTCACGGTTCGGCGTTCGAGTTCTATCGTGACAGAAACTTCAATGCGACCCCTCACAACGCTGGCACCAACGCTCCGAAGACCCCGTACAATCTGAACCGATACGGGGGCACGATTGGTGGTCCCATCCGCCGCGATAAGGACTTCTTCTTTGGAAGTTACGCAGGGTACCGATTCAGGACTGCTGTTGCGAACAGCGGTAACCTTCCAAGCGCTGCCCAAATCAGGGGAGATTTCTCGGAGAATCTTCCGTCAGACATTACTTCCTGCACGCAAGCGCCGACTGCTACCGACAATACCAACATCAAATTCCTCGTTTGTAATCCGGTGACGCGCACACCCTACCCAGGCAACAAACTTCCTTCGGTTGATCCTACGGCAGTCAACATCCTGAACTACATCACGCAGGCGGTGAAGAGTGAACCGCAACAGCCGTTCCGCGCTGGCGATACTCCTTATACCTACCGGGTACTCGAATCCACGCCAGAGCAGAACAACGAGTACCTGATCAAGACTGACCATCAGATCACATCCAAGCACCGGTTGACGCTCAGCTACTTTCTCCTTGACTACAGTGTCCGCATCAACCTCGGCGGGTTCACGCAAAAGTGGTCGTATTCGAACTACGCCAACAAGCAGCAGAACGCCAATCTCAGCGACGTCTGGACGGTTAACAGCCGCACCGTCAATCAGTTCTGGGTCAACTACACGCGCCAGAACGGCGGACGTAATCCGGTCAGTGGCGACCCGACAAAGAAGACCCTGGCTGACTTTGGCTCTGATCTAGGGGTTGTAGGCTCTCCTTCACTCTCGAATATCGCTGTAGGCGGCGTGCAAGGCTTCACGCTGGCCCAGGCCATTACCGGGCCGAAGGCAGGCGCAAACGTCTATGGCATTCGCGACGTATTGAGCACAACACGCGGCAGGCATTCTCTCTACTTTGGCGGCGAAGGTGGACTGGAGAAGGACTTCCAGCTTACCTCGCTTAACAATTACGGCACGTTTACCTTCACGACGACGAACGGCGCCAGCAGTGCACGTACGACCAACGCACTATCGGACTTCCTCGCCGGTATTCCCGCCGGCATGGGACAGGATACTGGCCTGTATGCGAATGCGAACTGGTACAGCTATGGTCTTTTTGCGCAAGACGACTGGCGTATCCGTCCTAACCTGACGCTCAACCTGGGTCTTCGCTACGATTGGCAGCAGGCTCCGACCGATCCTCAGCGTATGCAGACAAACTTCACGCCGGGCGTGCAGTCGCATGCATTCCCGAACGTATCGATCGTAGGTAAGACTGGACCGCAACTCGCTCCTCTCGGAATGCTCTTCCCGGGTGATCCTGGCGTGCCAATCGGTGGTGTCAACACTCCTTTGAATCACGTCTCGCCTCGGCTGGGTTTCTCCTATGATCCCTACGGAACGGGCAAGACGGTCTTCCATGGTGCCGGTGGCCTCTTCTTCGGCGGCATCTCCGGCAACGAATGGGAGTTTCCGTCGAACTTTGCTCCGTACGCTGTGCGCAATAGCGGGTACACCAAAGTTCAATCGCTTACGCATCCGTATACGGGCGATCCGAGCGAGTTCCCGACGGGTACAAATCCGTACCCCAGCCTCGCGTTTAATTACGCGGCAAAATCTGCAACATTCCTGCCGTTCAACCAGATTGTTGCCTTTGACCCGAACTACCGATGGCCGTACTCGATCCAGCTGAACTTCGGCGTCGAGCAACAGATTGGTAATAACTTTTCATTCAGCGTCTACTATGTCGGTTCGCTCAACCGCAAGACTCCGCTGTACAACGACATCAACGGACCGCAGTTCAACATCAACGCGGCCGGCGCCAGCGGTGCAAGTTGCGCGGACCCGACCAAGGCCTGCGGTTATGCGAACAGCAGCGCTACGGTCAACAATCGCCGACCCCTCAACTCCGCGTACGCCGGTGAAACAGCGGCAGTCCCGCTCTACAGCAACGTGTGGATCATTCGCTCGAACCAGAACTCCAACTACAACGGTCTCCAGGTCACGCTGCAGCAGCGCCTCACGCACCACGTCAGCGCCAAGGGATACTATTCCTGGAGCAAGACGTTACAGAGCAACGCGCTCGACAGCACCGGCGGCTTGAATGGCGTCTTTGTCGACAACAACTTCCCGCAGCTCGAGTACGGTCAGCGTTCGGACCAGGACCGTCGCCACATGATGACGATGTCATTTGTCTGGAAGCCTGACTACTTCGACCATTTCAACCGGTTCGTCAGGACCACGTTAAATGGCTGGACGATATCGGGCATCTGGACGGCGAACAGCGGTCAGCCCTTCACGGTGCTGACGGGCAACGATAACTACTTCTCGGGCCTCGGCAACAACCGCCCGAGCATTATCCCGGGCAAGTCGCCTCACACACTCCCGGTCCACTCTCGCGCCGCGGAGATGAAGCAATGGTTCGATACCTCGGCCTATTGCGTAACTGGCACAACCGGTTGTCCGGGTGTCGGTCCTCTCAACCTGCTTGGCAACACACGGCCGGCTCAACTCGATAACCCTGGATACAGGAATGTTGACGCCTCTATCCTTCGGACATTTACCATCCACGAGTCTCTCGCATTTCAACTCCGCGGAGAGGCTTCTAACGTCTTCAACCTAGTGAACCTCCCCGCGCCAAACGCTACTATGAACAGCTCGACCTACGGGCAGATTACTGGAGCTGGTAATCCGATGCGGATCATCCAGGTTGGCGGTCGTATCCTGTTCTAGTGTCCGACTCAACTCAAACTAATCGGGCGACACATCGTGTCGCCCGATTCCTTTTGCTGTAGATCCAGTCAGACTCACGCCTCGTCCCCCGAAAATTATTAATCGCGTTTTTCCCGCCAAAAGTGCATGTCAAGTACTAAAACTACCTAACTTGTTACAAGCCAACAACATCCCGTGACGTATTAGTTAGGTCCGACCCGCTATAATAGAAATAGGAATCAAGAAAACGCCTCGGTCAAACGCCGGGGTTTTGCTGTTTAGGGCAACAAACTCGCTCTAAACCGTTTGACTGCACGAATTTGGACGTAACCCATTTGTTGTCAATATTTTGCGAGGTTGAACCGTTCGTAGATTGTTGAATATAAACTACTTACACGCGGGCAATAGGGGGATACCCCTGCTCTCACGCAGCGAGTGAAGGCGTAACGCGACGCGCAGGATAGAGGGCAGGGCAGGCACTGGTTGATTCCCCTCTAATTCGAGGGAGTTGGCTGATGCTTGCTCTCTTTCTTGCCGGCATCCAAATGGTCCCAGTTGATGATGGTGTTGAAGCCCAGGGCAAAGGTTCCCTGAGTTTGCCACCGCCAAAATGGCCGCAGTGCAAACATCACCACATGACCCTGGCCGAGCGGTTGATCGAGTGCAAGGGCACGATTGGTGAGCGCCTGGCCACCGGCAAGTTCTCCTGAGAGCAGAATTTCATCTGCCTTGGCAGGGAATTGCAAGACCACCCGCGGTTCAATCGATGTGTCCTCCGCGCCGCCGAACTGGCGTATCGCCTGACGGGCGGCGTCAGCATCGCTGGTTTGCGACGGCAGCCCTTTCGGTTCTACGATCTTGTCGTCAGAATCATAAGGCGACAAAGCGATCGGTGTTGCATTGGGGGTGGTGTCGACGCCGACTCCAGGGACTGAGGCTGCTGGTCGAAATCCTCCAGTGTGAGTATTCAAAACCGGATCCTGGCTGAAATAGATCGGCATCTGATCGCCGGTATAACCATACATGATCGGGCTTTGTTTGTCGGCGATGATTCCGCGCATCAATGCGCCCTTGGCATACAAGGTCGCAGGATGCTCGACGTTGATCCGCGTCGTGATGCCGTAGTCGGGAAGGATCGTGGTCGTCGATCCTTCTGTAATCAGAGTGCCGCCGGCCTGTACGAACTTGACCAATTCTGTCAGTCCTTCGATACCCATGCCGCCGCGGATGTCATCACTGGAGTCCTCGACACCCAGGTTCGGTGTGAGCTTGGTTTTTTTGTACGGGATTGCGTCCGGTCCCGTCTTCGGAATTCCGTTGACCTGGGAGACCGAACTGCCGCCGATGCTTGGGAAGACGATCACGTCGTATTTGGCGCGAAGGCCTCCTTCCCGAAGCTTTTGATCGGCGAAGTAGGTGTACGGAACTCCATAGTGGTCGAGCGCAGCACGCACCCAGCCCTCGTCCTGGGTCCTTTGCCAGGAGTGAACATAACCGATGCGTGGAACGTCCAGCGGATGTGTCTTCACTTTGATTGCAGAGGTAGCGAATGCGGTGAGCCCAAGCTGTCGGACCGACGCTCGGATCTTCGCGTCGCTGCCATTGCGAATTACAAAGGCGCCCGCCCGCAGATGACGGCCATCGAGATCGAAGTCCTCCTCGGCAGCCTCCATCTTGATGTCCGCATTCTTGAACCGAAACGTCGCTAGAACATTGTCGGTCGTGTTTTCGACCACGAGAACATCGCCTGTCCCCTGAATCAAGCCGGGTACCACGACGTCCTTGCCGATCATGGCCATTGGCTGGTCGAGGAGGGCCTTGTCCGTCACGGTTTTCACGGTCACGTTGCGCATCAGTGGCATTGTCCAGCCGGTGTCGTCGTAGGGTAATGGATTTGCCACAGGATAGTTTTGAAGGCTGAAGTACATGTCAACGAGTGTGCGGTATGGCTGGTCCGCACGGATGATGTAGTCACCCGCTGCAAGCTTCAGACCGCCGATGACGCCATCTTTATCGGCTACCTCAACTTCAACTCCCTGGTGACGCAGGTCGTTAACCATCTCTGCCGCATTAACGCGATGCAGTTGGTGGGCTGGGATTACCCAACCGTAGGTCGGACCGTTTTTTCCTTTCTGAACCGACCGCTTATTCTTCATCCAGTAGTTTTCGAGATAGAGTTCTTTCTCCTTGGCGACCTTGTTCAATGCCAGCAGAATTGCAGACTCTTGGATATTCGTGTTGTTTCGCGGGCCCCACTTCACCGTCGGAAGTGGAGGATTCGGCCGGTACCACTCACGGCTGGTCGTTGTTGCCGGCAGTTGAAGCTTCTCCGTTACATCGGGCCCATAGGATTGCACTTCATAAAATCTACCGAATGAGTTGTGCGTCACCGCGATCCAGAAAAGGTAGTTCGGCACCCAGCCGTCGTAGAAGCCATAGGTCCAGACTCCGGGCACGCCGCGCTTGGCCATCTCCATGATTTCTGTTTCACCCAGCATCCACCATTCGTCGACTGCAATCGGATCGAGTGCGGGATTATATGGGCCGGTCCCTGTTGAGACGTAGAGGTAAGATTGCGCTTCGTGCAGATCGTGCAGCACCGTGGGATGCCACTCCAAGACTCCCGCCGTAATGTTCTGCGTCAGATGGAGGTACTGACCCATGCCGTCGCGATTGTTGTCATGCGCGACGTACTTTCCCCAGTACATCAACGGCGGTCGCGGCTTCTTCGTGACCTTGCCGTAGTAGTAGGTGTCCACTTCTTTGTCGCGGCCGTCGGTCTCAACCACGGGCGTGATAAAGACAATTGCGTTGTTGCGAATTGTCTGAATGAAGGGGGTCTCTTCGACGATCAGCCGGTACGCGAGTTCAACGAGCATCTGCGGACCGCCTGTCTCCGGCGAGTGGATGCCGCTCGTGATCCAATAGATCGGCTTGCTTGAATGGATGATAGTTTGAGCCTGCTCGTCGGTCGTCTTGCGTGGGTCGGTGAGAGCCGCAAGATCGGCCTTGTATCTCTCAAGATCTTTCATCGACTCTTCGCTGCCGATCGCCAGCACGACCATGTCGCGCCCTTCTTCCGACTTCACTCCAAGCTTCCAAAACTTTGCGCGCGGCGAATCTTTGGCCAGTTCCTCGTAGTATCGGTTGATGTCTGCGTTGTAGTACAACTCTCCCGGCTGTCCGGGCATTGTTCCCAGAAACTTCAGCGGGGTTGGCACCTTGGATGACGCGGGCAGGTGATCGACCAGTTCCGTCGTAAATCGCGGGTCAGACAGATATTCCTTTATTTTCTTTGTATATTCTTCATCGTTGGTCTGCTTCGGGGTACTCGATTGAGCGATTAGAGTGCAGGTTGACGCTAAAGAAAGCAAACAGGTTAGCAGGCAGGCTTTAGGTGTGCGAAGACGCAGAGAAGTCCCTCGAGGTTTGGAGCGAGGCCGAAGTGCTCTCATGCAATCAACGTACAACAACCCGACAGGGTTTCGCTTGAGAGTTATCGAGCTCTCACGGTAGATAGTTAGAAAAGCGATTGGAAATTGCTCTGTGCAGAAACGAAACTGCCAGCTTCTGCTCTCCAAAGCTACGAAATAGCCTTCCAAGTCGACAGCGCGAAAACAGGGCGTCGAGTACCCAGGAAGATTCTCGAACGCTAGCCGACTGGCGATGGAGCCGAAGCGAGATTGCCGAGATGGGGTCCGACCTCTTTATCTGGAGTCGAGGAACCATTGCTTCCAGAGCTGATAACGATGTGCTGAAGATGACCCTTTTAGCAGCGAGTTGCCGGCAACTGCCGCAGGTTCAAGTATTGCTTTCCACCCAAGGTGGCACTTAAGTGGTTGAGCCTCTTTCGCAGCGTTGGTGCTCAAGCTGAGATTTTGTTTAAATTTGTTGACTATTGAGAACTGACCCTGATACCGTTCGTTCGCTCTTCAAACAATAGAATTCCCGGGCCTGAAATTGACTCACTTCTGGAGGTTTCACGTGATTTCGCTAAAACGTTTTAGACTCATGCTCTCGCTTCTCGTCCTCAGTCTCTCGCCTTCACTCTACGGTCAGGCAGTGAATGCAACCCTGCTAGGCACGATTACAGACTCCACTGGCGCGACTGTCGCCGGCGCAAAGGTCACGGCTACTGAGACGGCAACCGGGTTGATTCACGAGTCGGTAACGAACGACAGCGGTAACTACACGTTTCCCGATCTGTCGCCCGGCAAATACAGCATCACTTCAGAGGCGAAGGGATTCAAGAAGGACACGCATCAGAATATCGACCTGCTCAGCAACTCATCCACGCGTGTTGACGTCGCAATGGTGACCGGAAGCGTTTCAGAGGAGGTCCTAGTAACGACGGCGCCAGCGCTGCTGCAGACAGACCGTGCCGACATCAGTACAAAGATCGAAGCAAGACAAGTTGCCGAACTGCCTCTTGGTACTAATCGCAACTTCCAGTCCCTTCTGAATACAGTTCCCGGCATGGCGCCCGCGACCTTCCAGCACTCACAGTTTTTCAATGCGTCGAGTTCATTGCAAACCGAGGCGAACGGCATGCCTCGCATGGGCAATCTTTATCAGATTGAAGGCATCGATGATGATGAGCGCACCGGACTTCTGCAGATCATCATTCCCCCGGTTGATGCCATCCAGTCCGTTGACATTTCGACGAATAACTTCGAAGCGGAGCTCGGCCGCGCTATTGGGGCCGTCACTAACGTCACCCTGAAGTCAGGTTCTAATGCGTTCCACGGAACAGCTTTCGAATTTATCCAGAATAGTGCAGTCAATGCTCGATCTTACTTTGGCGGGCCGCTGGGGCACCTTTCCTACAACTATTACGGGGGCAGCATCGGCGGTCCCATCATCAAGAACAAGCTGTTTTTCTTTGGTGACTATCTCGGGACTTCGGACCATGAGAAGATCAGCAACACTTTTACAATCCCGGATGCGCGTTACTACACGCCGAATGCACAAGGCAATATCGACCTGAGCGCAGCCCTTCCGGGCGGTCAAATCTATGACCCTGCCACAGGAGATGGCACGAATAACCCCGGCCCCGGTCACGTGCGCACACCATTTCCGAATAATCAGATTCCCTTCAGCCGCGTCAATCCGATCTCACTTGCCATCCTGAAAGGGGTGAACGCTGCGGCTGCCACTAACGGGATACTTAACCCGAACGCGCCATTGTCAAGTCCAACCAACAATTACACCTCCAATCTTCCGTTCACCAAGGGTACGAACAGCTTCGATATAAAAATTGACTGGGGGATCAATGAGCGGAACCACCTAAGCGGCCGCTATAGCTGGCAGAAAGTCAACACCTTCCAGGCTCCGGCTTTCGGATCGTTTTATGGCGGGCCCGCAGGCGGCGGTTTTGAAGCCAATGGTGTCCAAACGGCCTACAGTACGGGTGTGAACTACGACCACGTCTTTTCCCCAACATTATTCACTGAGGCGCGAGTTGGTGTCGCTCACCTGCGCAACAATGCGACGCCGATCAATTACGGCTCGAACGACGCAACCACTCTGGGTGTGCCTGGCGTGAACATCGCTGGGCAACCATTCACGAGCGGGCAAATAGCCGTGACTCTCAATGGCCCTTTCTCGGGCCCCTTGATTGGTTATTCCGCTTCCGTGCCGTGGATCCGAGGCGAGTCGAACATCGACTTTGTCAACAACTGGACCAAGATCATCGGTAACCACACGCTGAAGTTTGGCGGCGACCTTCGTCGCGTTCGCGACGATCTGCTGCAGGACCAGACCTTCAGTCCGCGTGGTGCCTACACCTTCCAGAATGTGCAAACCTCACAGTCTGGGGCTGCCACCAACGCTGCAAATAACGTCGCCAGCTTCCTCCTTGACGTGCCAAGCCAGGTGGGCCGCGACCTCAACACATTCTTTCCTGCCTATCGGCAGTGGTGGTTCTTCGCCTTTGCTAGTGACAAATGGCAGGTCTCGCCGAAGCTGACGCTCGACCTAGGCGTTCGCTGGGAGTTCTATCCCCCCGCCACTCCGAAGAACGCCGGCGGATTCTCGAACTATAACCCCACCAACGGCACCCTCGTCATAGCCGGTATTGGCGGTAATCCCTCGAATCTGGGTATGGAGACGCGATACCGGTATTGGGCGCCGCGCACCGGCTTTGCTTACCGGGTCACAGACGACACCGTCATTCGTGGAGGGTTCGGCATCAGCTACATGCCTTTCCCTGACAACAACTATGCTTATAACTATCCCATCCGAGCGAACAACGCGTTCAATCCAGCGGGCGCCACTTCGGGCCCAGCCGTTCTTAACGATGGCGTTACTACAGCCACCTTCCAAGCGGGATTCCCGGCACCCGTTCCAATTCCGATTCCGTCTAACGGAATCATTCCGCTCAGTACTCCTGCCCTGAAGAATTCGGATCTTTTCTATATCCCATTAAATTTCAAGAATGCCTATGCCGAGTCGTGGAACGTTGTTGTGCAGCAGGGGTTTCGCGGCAATCTCTCTCTGCAACTGGCGTACGTCGGAAATCACGGAGTTGATATTTCAAGCGCCCAGGATATCAATCTGCCCCTCACGTACAACGGGGGCAATGGCTCGAAGCCGGAAGCTATTGCGTTTGGGCATACCGGCCAAACCCGTCAATACTTCATGGGCCAATCGTCCAACTACCAATCGTTGCAGGTGTCACTCAACAAGCGCCTTTCTAACGGGCTTGCCTTTACTTCAGCGCTCACCTGGGGCAAGGGTATGGGTTACATCGCAAATACCGGGCCAGCCGGCAGTCCCGACGATGGGGGCCTCCTCTTCTGGATCAACCCACGCAGAAACTATGCTCCACTGGACTTCGACCGCACTGTGAACTTCGAGCAGACCTTCACCTACCAGCTTCCTTTCGGTCGTGGGCATAGTATGTTCAATTCGCGACTTGGGGACGCCGTTTTGGGAGGTTGGCAGCTATCGGGAATCCTGTCATTCCTCACTGGGCTTCCATTTACGGTCCAGACGAACGGAGCGAACATCAATACTCCTGGAACGGTCCAGACTGGACAACTGACGGGGGCCTACCGCACGACTCATCAGGTCGGCGGCGGGAGCAATCATTGGTTTGATCCGAGTGCGTTTTCTACTCCGAGCGGATGCCCTGCAGCCCCCACCGTATGTACGGCTCAGAACGTTGGCGTGGGAAATACAGGAAGAAACCAGTTCCGAGGACCGGGATACGTTCAGAACAACTTCTCCATCTTCAAGAACTTCAATCTCTACCGCGAAACGTCACTTCAAACCCGTTTTGACGCCATGCAGTTGACCAATACCCCACAGTTTGCCAACCCAACTAGCAACAACTGCTGTACCGCTTCTAATTTCGGTCAGGTCACAAGCACTCTGGGCAGCGGCCAAGGAGCAGTCAACAGCATCGGAGGCGGCCGAACATTGCAGGCATCGGTCAAATTCATGTTCTAACGGCTGTCTGCTAACCTTTGTTTCAGATGCCGGTCACCGCTTGTATGGGGGTGACCGGCATCTGACTATCAAGAACTTAATGCAAATCCGCTCGGGGCGTAGTAAGGAGATTCATGGAAGGCGTTTCAAGACGAAATTTTCTTGCAGGGGCGGGGATGACTGCTGCGGCCTGCGCGACACGTCCACTTTTTGGCCTGGCACCGGCATCGCAGTCGCCCTTCAAGATCGCCGTTATCTCTGATGAAATCTCTCAGGACTTCGACCACGCATGTTCTGTCATCGCGAATGATTTTGGCCTGCAATGGGTTGAACTTCGCGAGATGTGGGGCAAGAACCTTCAAGTTTCCTCGGATGCTGAAATAGCTGAGGCACAGAAGATCCTGGCCAAATACAAACTACAGGTCACCGACATCGCAAGCCCGCTGTTCAAAGTGGACTGGCCCGGCGCTCCCAAATCTCAGTACGGCTCCAAAGCAGATATGCACGGCGCGGCCGAGGTAGCTTTCAAACATCAGGACGAGGTTGTCGAACGAAGTATCTCGCTGGCCAAGCAGTTCAAGACGAACAAGATTCGCTGCTTCGACTTTTGGAGGCTCGAGGATGTAACTCCCTACCGCGCAGCCATGAACGAGAAGTTGCGCGCGACCGCTGAGATTGTAGGGAAGCAAGGGCTTCTGCTTGTAATCGAAAACGAAGGCGCCTGCAATACGGCGACCGGCCGCGAAGCCGCAAAGGTTCTCGCTGCCATTCAATCTCCGCACTTCGCGCTTAATTGGGACCCGGGAAACGCTGTGATGCGTGGTGAGATGGACGCTTTCCCCGGAGGCTGGGACAGCCTGCCCAAGAATCGCATTCATCATTGTCATTGTAAGAATGCAGTGAAGGACGCATCGGGCAAAATTGTGTGGTCGCCTGTCGACAAAGGCATTATCGATTGGACCGCGCAGTACCGCGCTCTTAAGGCTGCGGGTTACGGCGATGCCGTTTGCCTCGAGACACACTGGCGCGGTGCTGGCACACCTGAAGCCTCAACCCGCATCAGCTGGGCGGGCATGAAGCAGTGCCTGCAGGATTCCGGAACCTTTTAGTGTAATTGATCGATCTTGGTACTAGAACGCATTCAATAAGTGAATGGCTCAATCCCTGTGCCGAAGAATTCCTGGCCAAGGATAAACACTGCGGCCTTTATCGTTTGAAGGAGAGAAAATGGTTACACGACGTGAGTTTCTTGACACCCTTGCAGTAGGAGCAGCTGGGCTGGCTCTCGGGACGACCGCTAAAAGTTACGGTCAGATTATGGGCTCGAACGATCGCCTCAACTTTGCGGTCATCGGTCTTAACGGACGGGCCTATGCTCATCTTTCGGCGCTCAAGGCGAACAAGGCCAATGCGCGAATTGCCTACGTCTGCGATGTGGACAGCAACATTCTCGCGAAGTT
The DNA here is from genome assembly GCA_000381605.1 of Acidobacteriaceae bacterium KBS 89. Classification (GTDB taxonomy): domain Bacteria; phylum Acidobacteriota; class Terriglobia; order Terriglobales; family Acidobacteriaceae; genus Edaphobacter. The sequence continues at coordinate 478,970 of KB906757.1, read as the reverse complement.
CGCCGGCAATGTGCAGAAGGAGATGGGCGAATCTCCTGCGACGGACAAGGATTTTCGGCACATCCTGGGGAAGAAGGATGTGGATGCCATTACGATCGCCACCCCCGATCATTGGCATGCCCCGATGGCGATTGCTGGATTGCAGGCGGGCAAGAACGTGTATGTGGAGAAGCCGTGCAGTCATAATCCTGCTGAAGGGGCTTTGCTGGTTCAGGCCCAACAGAAGTATCAGAAGGTGGTGCAGATGGGGACGCAACAGCGGTCTTCTCCTCACACCATTGAGATTGTGGACAAGATCCATAACGGTGTTATCGGAAGGGCTTACTTCGCCAAGGCCTGGTACAGCAATGTGAGGAAGTCGATCGGGACCGGGAAGGAAGTTCCTGTACCTGCGCAACTGGACTGGGATTTGTGGCAAGGACCAGCTCCGCGTCAGGCGTATAAGGACAACGTGCAGCCTTATAACTGGCATTGGTTCAAGACGTGGGGAACTGGAGAGACGCTCAACAATGGGACTCATGAGGTTGATGTCTGTCGCTGGGCTCTTGGCGTCGACTTCCCGCAGCGGATTACTGCGTCGGGTGGAAGGTACCAGTTCAAGGACGATTGGCAGTTCTACGACACGTTGGTGACAAGCTTCGCCTACGACGACAAGATGATCTCGTGGGAGGGCAAGTGCTGCAATGGAATGAAGTACTACAACCGCGATCGTGGATCAACGATCGTTGGCACAACGGGAACTGTGCTGATCGATCGGGATGGCTACGAGATTTATGACCTCAAGGGAAATAAGACCAGCGAGTTCAAGACCGGCAAGGCGACTTCGTCGTCTGATCTGACGGGCCGCGATTCCATGACGGACCTGCACTTCGCCAACTTCATCGCGGGTGTTCAAAAGGGAGCGAAGCTCAACGCTCCAATCGCCGTTGGGAACGTTGCGGTCACGATGCTTCAACTTTCGAACGTTGCCTGGGAGGTAAAACGTGAGTTGCAGCTCGATACCACGAACGGGAAGGTATTGAATGACGCTCAGGCCATGAAGTGCTGGGGCCGCGATTATGAGAAGGGCTGGGCGCCGCATCTCTAGGGGCATTCAGGTTTACACGACAATCTAACGAACTGTTCGATAACAACAACTCTTGAGCAAAGGCCTGCTATGAAAAATACCTTTTCACGTCGCAACTTCGTCCAGTCCGGTGCTTTGATCGCTGCAGCGAGCGTCACATCCGGTGCAGTCCCTTTATTCGCGCAGAAGCCACAGCCGGCGACTGGGAAACCGTCCCCGATCCATCTGGGCGTGGCCAGCTACACTTTCCGCAATTTCAACCGTGCGCAGATGATCGGCTTCTTGAAGCAGCTCAACGTTGATGCGCTGAATGCGAAGGACGTCAAGGACCATCTTCCGATGGATCCGACGGAGGAGGCCAAGGCGGTTGCAGACTATACCGCCGCGGGGATCAAGCTCCATGCTGCCGGGACGATTTATTTCCCTAAGGACGAAGATGATGACATCCGAAGCAAGTTCGAGTACTGCAAGCGGGCGGGCATCTCCGTCATTGTTGCAGGAGACCCGGCACCCGGAACTCTTCCGCGCATCGAAAAGTTCGTGAAGGAGTATGACATCCGGCTCGCGATCCATAACCATGGGCCGGAGGACAAGTTGTGGCATTCACCGCTGGATGTGTTGAATGGCATCAAGAACTACGACCCGCGAATTGGATGCTGCATCGACGTCGGCCATACGGTGCGTGCGGGCGTGGATGTGGTCGCGGCCATCCGCGCGGTTGGACCGCGACTGTACAACGTTCACATGAAGGACCTGACCAGCTTCGACAGCAAGGAGAGCCAGGTTCCCGTGGGTGACGGGATCATGCCGATACGGGCGATCTTCGAGACCCTCATTTCGACCAACTACAAGGGCTTCGTCGACCTTGAGTATGAGGTTCATGCGGACGACCCAATGCCCGGGGTCATCAGCAGCTTCGGGTATATGCGCGGCGTTCTGGCCGGGATGGGGTACTTGAGCCACGGCTAAGTACGTACCTCAGCGGCTAAAGCCGCAAATGCAGACAAGGATTACGGCACGGCTGAAGCCGTGCCCTTAAGCAAAACGGGGTTATATCGCAAAGCTGACAGACGGCGGGTCCCCCCCCCTTATTGCCAGCGCGTAAGCCGCTTTGTTTCAGTAGCTTACGGGATGAGGCTCCTCGTAAAATAGTCATAGTAAAAGGGTTGTGTCCAAATTCTCTCCTATCAACAAGTTAGCCCCGGCTTATAGCCGGGGCTAACTTTTGTTTGATTTATATATACAAGTATAGCGAATTGATTGAGACTAATACGCCACGTGGAAGTTGTGTGTTTCTAATGAGTTAAATCGCTTTGGGACTTGACACGCGATTTCTGGGCGAAAAGTAAGGATTAAATTATCAAGTCCCGGTTTCTATGGTTTCGCTGCCAAGGCGGACTCTTCCATTGACTGACTCGCCTGTGCGGTCTGGAGGAGGCGGTATCCTGCCCGAGTCCGGATGCGGTACTTCTGGAGGTTCTTGCCCACCAGCTTCACCGAGATCGATCGCCAGCCGCGGTTGGAGTTTGGTGCAGGGTAATAACTGATGGCATAGAGATGCGCGAGGTCGTCCCGGATGGAGGCAAAGGCCTGCTTTTCATCCTGCCAGCCCTTGGAGAAGTAGGCTTTTCCCCCTGTTGCTTTGCTCATGCGCTCAAAGACGGCGGTGGAGACCGGCTCTGACTCGGCGGCCTGGGTGCTGATCATATAGATGATTGTTCCGGTGGATTGCGCGAGTTCGGCTACGTCTTCCGGGGGCACGAGGCTGGCGTTGTCGGGGCCGTTGGAGAAGACCACGATGGCCTTGCGTCCGGTGAGGCGAGCGGCATCTTTTACGGTGAGGAGGAGGCCGTTATAGAGAGCTGCGTCATCGCCCGCTACTGTGCTGCGGACGCCACGGAGGACCTGCGAACGATCGGGGGTCAGGGGAGCGACCTTCGAGAGATCACGGCTATACGAGTAGAGTGCGACCTGGCTGACGCCTTCTAAGGAGCGGATGAAGTCGGCGATGGCGTCCTGGGCGAAGACAAAGCCGCGGTACATGTAGTTGCTGGTGTCGAAGAGGATAAAGACATTGGCTCCGGCGAATTTCTTGGAAGGTTCCAAGGAGGTGGGGTCTCCCGCTTTCTCGGTGACCTCAGTAAAACCCTTGCCACCCGGACCAACTTGCATCAATCTACGCGTAGGGCCGTTCCCTTCTTCGAAGGTTGCGGTCTTTTCGGGGATCTTGTCTTCGGTGATGGCGAAGTCCTCCGGGCCAAGGCCACTGATGTAGTTTCCTTTGTTGTCGGTGACGGCGACATTCAGCTGCACGAGCACGACACTGACGCGAATACGCGAGGCGTCATCCTGTGCGGCGGCCCCGGCTCCACCGCCGGAGAAAGGAATCGCAAGTAAGCAGAGAAGCAAAAAGTATTTCTTCATCATTGTTCTCCTATGGCGTATTTGCCTCTTTGACGGGCTGATCCTGGCGCTGTGCAGTGGTGCTGGTTGACGGCAAGGGAGCGATCTTACCTTGCCGCAACTCATCTCCTGCCTCCTGCATGGCTCGCAGCATTGCCGGCCAATCTTCGAGGTCTGTTGCAAAGATCTTTGCAGTCATGTGGCGAGTCAGCTCGGGCACAAGGCGGTTCAGCATTACGGGGGGATAGCCCAACTCGTCCGCCAATCGGGCCCAATACAAGTTTGTCGACTCCCACGACTCGCCGAACAGGCGGCTGGAGTACCCGCCGAAGAATGGGAAGGGTTTCACGTTGAGTAGCTCGCGACTGTTTGTGCGAGCCATTGTCGGATGAGGAACGCCGAAGTCTTTCGAGATCTTCTCCCAACTAACTTCGGTCGGGTACTGACGCGAGAGGTCTTCCAATTGCTGGCCAGCGGGGCCGACGGAGACCGCCTCTCCCGGATACTTTCTGCGGAATGTTTCTGCCAGGTAGAAGGTATCTGCGGGCATCATGCGAGGAATCAGGGCGGCCAGATCCTCTTCGTGTTGCAGAGCCAACTCGGCGCGTTCCAAACGTGCAGGCATCATGCGATCGGAGAGGATGCTGATTACCTTGGCCCGAAGCTGGGGGTCCTTGGTCGACGCGGCCAAAAGCTCTTCGCCGTTCCGCTGATAGAGAGCGACGGCGTGAAGCTCATGCGGGCTGACCGTCCACCAGCGTGGCAGGGTTGCGCTAACGAGGAGGTCAGGAACGAGCTCTTTCCAGATAAGGGCCTGTACGTTTTCAGGAGCGATGAAATCCTGCTCCGTCATGGCCAGAGCGTACGAGAGGTCGGTGAGGGAGCCCATGAGATATGCGCCGCCGCCGGCGGGTGAGCCGACGCCAAGCAACATGGGAGTCTGCCAGAACTGTTCGGTGCCGACGACCGATATTTCCGTGAAGTCGTGCGAGCGGACGAAGAGTGGGTTGTTGTGAAGGATCTGAGCGCCGGGTGGCTCAAAGTAGGCGTAGTTCAAACCGACGAGCGTGTCGCGGAGGAAGGGCACGAGTTGACCGCGGGCCGCTTCCAGTTGGGCGCGCGTGCCCGGAGCTTTCATGACCTTCGTCAGGTCTGTCTGGATCTGCAGTTCTGCGTGATGGCTGGTGTAGACGCGTGGCGCCCAGTCAATCTTCTCGCTTTGAGTAAAGATCGGACGGGGCATCTCGAATTCGCGGAGCTCTCCTGCAAGCGTGATCAAGCTGCTGTTCGCGGGTTTGCCTTGCGACATTTCACTCAAGCCATCGCTAAGTGCGAAGAGCGTCTCGAGCGAGACCAGGTGCTGGTCCTCGAGCACGGAACGAATTCTCCGGGCAAGCTCCTGGTGAACGCGCTGGCCGTCGGGGGTGTCCTGGCGAGGGCCAGCGAGGAGTTCGACGATATCGACTGACGAGCCGTTCGACGGGGCGGCTGCGGCCAAGAGCACTCCCAATGAGCCTCGCGCCGCGTCGAAGAGCTGCGTCGACGAGGTAATTTTGGCAAAGGGATCGATCATCTTTTGCCAGGAGGAGTTCAGTTGGGCGGTTGGGATCTGTCCCTGACGAGCGAGGATCTGCCAGAGCCCGATGTTGGCCTGAAGAGAACCCAGTGTGTTGCCACGCAGGGTTTCGTTTGAGATCTTGTCGATCGAGTCGCCCACATTTACGAAGCGGGTAGCCGATTCGTCGGTCAAATCCGGGAATTCAGAGAAGACGAGAAACCAGTTGTTGAACTGCGCATAATTACTGGCGAGGAGACTAACGGTTTCGGGCGACATGCGCTTATCAGGCACGCGCCCTTTGTCGAGCTCACACATTGTGAGATAGATCTGGAGGGGACCGACATCGGTGACGACGCGTGAGTAGGCGACCATGGCATCGAGGAGTTGCTCGGGATGGTCGAGGCCGCGGACGCGCTTGTTGTAGTCTTTGATCGTCTTCGAATCGGTCTTCTGTCTGACGATCTGTTTCCAAACATCGAGATTTCCCGGGACGTGAGGCTCGCCGTTTGCCTCCCATTCAACGCGGGTAAATAAGACGAGAAGGTCAGGGGCCTGTCGAAAGACTCCTCGTGTTGCCGGGGGTTCAATGTCGCTTCCGCGCAGGTCCTCATAGAATCGCTTGAGGCGACCGTTTTCGACGAGATGTTCACGCTGGGACTCGTTGACGCGCGACAAGACATCGAAGTACGCAGCCAGCCAGCCGTTGTCTTTGGCGAGCAACCGGGGAACGAACTCGCTCGGGTTGTCGGGGCTCGCTCCTACTAAATCTCGCCAGGTAACTTGCGTCCACGCGCCGCCGGGAACGACTACGCGTCCCCCGCGAATGGATATCTGGCTACCGTAAAAATCGAGGGCGGCGGCAGTGGGAAGGAGCCTTCTGAGCCCCGGAGAACGGAGCAAGGCGACCCGCGTTTCGGTGTCGATCTTGGTCATTGCCCAATAGAGACGAGCCACGCCTGGGTCGTTGATCAGCTGATCGACCAAATTGACATAGCCTTTTTTCTGTCCCGCGCTGAGCGTCGTCCAGTCACTCTCTTTGAAGAGGACAGGGACTCGAGAGGGGGCGTAGGGATAGTCGAACGCGACACCTTTCTGGAGAGCTTCTTCGAGGTCTGTGAGTGGGAAGCCTGAGTCGATGGTGAGAAAGGCCCTCTCCGGGTTTGCTGTCTCCAGAAAGAAATTCTTTGAACCACAACCTTCGCGCAGACGATATCCGAGTATCTGGACCAGAGTGCCCGCATCGTCACAGTTGGAAACATGGATGGCGTTGGTCGATCCTGCGAGAATCTGGAGTTCTCTGGCTTGTTGAACGTAGCGACCGAGCAGGAGCAGATACTCGGTTGGGTTGCCCCTCTGATAGCCCTGCATGAAGATGTTGCGGGCGAGCAGGGGCATCACATCGGGAGCGGGGACCTTCTGGCTGACAGCGGCCATGCGGAGGAAAGACCGGAGCGGTCCAGGGATAGTGGCAGTCTCAACTGAAGGAGGCGCGGGAGTCGTCGGGACCCCTGAGGCGGCACAGAGAGAGGGACAAACTGACAGGCACGAAAAAGCCACAACAAAAGTGGCGACCGTACGAAGTGGAAACTTCATCATCGGATACCTCTTTGAGAACCTTCGAGCTCCAAACAAATGTGGAATGATCCGTGTCCTAACAGGACGATTGAGGGATCTTAACCGGGGACTGCAAATCCAGCACGGCTGCAAGTTAAGCCACGCTTATGTCGTTATTTACCGATTCTTACTATCGTCGGACGATTTCAGAGCTTCAAATCAAGAAGACATAGCGGCATCTGTTTAACTGAACGAAAGTACTGTACTCCCGTCCCGCGGAGATTTGCTAGAGAGGATCTTATTTAAATCTCAAAAATTTGAAGGGCCCGGTGACGAAAACTGGCGATGTTGCTCAGGGTGCCGGAGAGGGGACGCCGAAACCTGACTTCAATTGCCTTAGTGAAGACATGCCACAATTTAATGAGGAGTTTAGCTCAAGTTGGAGCCGGCGAAGTGTCAAGAGTTTGTCACCAAGCGAATAAATATAGTTTTCATGGAAATGGAAAAGGCACTGGCGGGGGGAGCCCCCGCCAGTGCCGTTCGTAGATGCTAAAACCTAGACCAAAAGTCGACTGCCAGGTGGCCTAGAAATTGAGGTGCCCGGCAAACTGGAAGTCGCGTGACCCCGGCGAACCGGAGACGCTGCTGATTTGCCCGAAGTTTCCGGCCCCAAACGTCGCCGCGGGACTCGAGAACGTGACCTTGTTCCAGACGTTGATGCAGTCCACCTCGAAGACAAAGGTGCCGATATCTTTTGGCAGATTGAAGCTCTTGCGCAGCGCGGAGTCGAGGTTCTGGTTGCCCGGAGCCCTCAACGTGAGCGGAGCGGTACGAGGCGCATTGCCAAGCAGATAGATCGGGCTGGTTGTCGGTGAGATGTTCCCAGCGTTTTTAAACTGAGTCGAATCAAGATAACGGACTGCCGTGCAGCCGGGTCCGATCCCAAGATTGCATGCGCTGGTTCCTCCTGGAGCGGTGCCGTAGCTACCGTTGATGCGTGCGTTTTGCGCACCAGGTGCCAAGTCCGGCATGCACTGACCCTGTCCCGGGTAGTTGGTGGCACTGCAGAGGTTGGAGATGACGGGGATCGGTATACCGGAACCGTAGGTGTAGATACCGGAGACCGTCCACCCACCGGCAAGCGTGCGCACCAGCATGGAGTTGCTGCCGATCCCGCCCTTGCCGAACGGAAGCTGGTAGACGCCGAAGGCATGGAGGGACTGCGGAGCTGAAACCACGCTCCACGACCGTTCGATCCTGTCCTGGTGCCAGTTCTGCCCGCCACCCGAGATTGCTGCCGATGGAATGTCGAACCCGCTGCGGAAGGTGCCGTCATCCCCGATGTTCTTCGAGTAGGTGTAGTTCACGTTGAATGAGAGCCCGTGTGATGTACGCTGCACCAACGTGACTTGGAACGAAGAGTAGGAGAGGTTGGCCGAGTTTGCGCCCCACAGATCGGTGACACCGCTGTACTGTGGGAAGGCGGCGAGGCCCTGGGCGATCGTGAGCACCGAGCTGTTCGGATTCGCATTGGCGGCGTTCTGATAGAACGTCGGAATCGCGAGGCCCGACATCGCAGCTTTCGCCTTTGCCACGTTGGCCGAGGTGGCCGCGGCGATCAGGATCGGCTTCGTTCCGGTCGAATCCGTCACGCCTCCGAGCGCGGCGAGGTAGACCGGGTTCAACTGATTTGCCCAGTATCCGCGAGCGTTCCCGCCTGTGTTGAGGAAGTGTGATTGATCCGCGACGTAGTTGACCGAGATCGTCATGTTATTAGTGATGCTGCGCTCGAGGCCGACGTTCCAGAAGGTGAACTCGGGCGCGCGGCCTGAGAGATAGAAGTCGGCAAAGGAGACACCGCTAGCTGTGGCCAGAGCCCCGTTGTTGAGGTAATTGCCGGTCTGCAGAAGCTGTGACTGCGCGGTCTGAGCCGGCGCCGCGGGATACACGAAGCCCTTACCGAGCAGGTCGGTATTGGCGATACCCTTGCTGGTGAACGTTGAGCCGTTGTTCAGGTAGAAGGACGGGCCCGCGTTGACGCCTGTCGTTGATTCAGGCGTGGCGTTTGCATTGACATTGAATCCAATCTGGCCCGTTCCCTGGTAGGCGCCGCCGCGACCACCCACGCCGCCCGCCTGCGAGAAGACTCGCGCAATGCCAGCGCGGAAGATGGTCTTCTCATCGGCTGCAAAGACAATACCTACGCGGGGACCCCAGTTCTTCCAGTACGTGCTGACCGGTGTCCTGCAGCCGCAGCTTACACCCGGGCCGCCGTAGTTGCCGGCAAACTGCAGCATACCCGGCGTACCAGTCGCTGTGTTGGTCAGGTTCGGATTGAGAAAGCTCCAGCGGTTCTGCACTTCGTGATAGGGGCTGAAGTAATCCCAGCGAAGCCCAAGGTCCAGCGTGAGTTTGCTGTTTACCTTCCAGTTGTCGCTGAAGTAGGGGGCTGCCAGGCGGTAGCGGCCGCCCAGTTCGCTGACGGGTTGAAGCGCAACGGATGGCGATCCACCGACCGCACCCAGCATGTAGCTGGCGAACGAGTTGCCGGAGCTTGTGCTCAGCGCATTCGAATTCGCTGTGTACTGCGCCGTTGAGTTTGAATTGAATGGCAACTCAACCAGTCCTGAGGGGCCTACCGGCGCCGCGACGTTGGTCTGCTGCCACTGGTAGGTGAAGCCCATGGTCATGGCGTGCTTGCCCTTGGTCCACTGCAGGTTGTCGAGAGCGGTGTAGGTTTCCGGGATGACCGACTGTGTGGAACCTGCCGGTCCCTGTTGGGTCCATCCGGTGAGTGCGGTCGACACCGCGCCTGTCTGGCCGAAAGAGCTGCCGGGGAAGTTAGTGCTTGCTGCGCCAGCGGGAACATTGGTGATCCCAAGGGTCGCGGGCGAGTACTGTGTCAATCCATCGGTTGCTGCCTTCTGCGGTTGGATGAAACGCGTGTACGAGTACTTCGCCTGATTCACGAGGCTGTTGCTGATGACGTAGTTGTACTCGGCGTCATAGAACTTGGGGAAGATGTTCGCAACCGTACCCGCGACATAGGGAATCGGCAGCAGTCCATAGGGCACTGTGCCGGCGGTGCCCGACGTGAAGTTCTGCAGGTAGTGGACCGCTCCCATCGCACCGACGGTAGACAGCCTCTGCTTTTGATTGATATCCCAGTCGACACGCCAGTTTTGCACGTTGTTGTCAAAGCCGCTGGGATAGCCTCCCAGGTAGTTGTTGGTGAGGGCGTTCGGATTGCTTGGCGCTGGCATGAACGAGGCCATTTTTGCCGAGATAGGAGAGAGATAGCTCGCCGGAATGACGTTGTAAGTTGGGAGGCCATTCTTGATTCCCTGGAAGGGAGCGCGGGTGCAAGAGCTGCCGGTGCAAACGTTGCTGGTCGGGTCGAAGATCAACTGTTTGTTGTTGGCGCCCGTACCGGTTAGACCGCCGGCGCCCACAGCCCCGTTCAATTCGGTGAAGTCACCCTGGATCATCAATGGAGTTGGAATCGTGAATAGAGCTGGATTGGCAGCGCGCCGTGAGTGGAACTTGTCGTAGGCGAAGAAGAAGAAGACTTTTTTGCCGGTATGCGGGACGTAGCCACCGAAGGTCACTGAGAGCTCGCTCTGATGCTCGGCGCCCTTCGGCTGGCATCCGGCGCGGGGTGCGTTGGTGATCGTCTGAGATCCCGAGGTGGTTGTTGTCGCGACAGGGCTGCAGGTTGGGTATGCTAACCCGGTCGCCGGATTGATGCCTGGCTGCTGCACCCACTTTTGAGTGAAGCCCCAGGTATCGAAGACTGTATTGCGGATGAAGTACGATGCCTGGCCGTGGTACCTGCTGCCTCCGGATTTCATCGTGAAATTTAACGCCCCGGCACCCGAATACTCTGCCGGAGGTGTGCTGGTGACCAACTGAAACTGGTCCACGGCATCCAGGTCCATGCCGAGTGAGACGAGACGGTTGTCGCCTTGCTGATTGATGGTCTCTGCCGGCATACCGTCGATATAGAGCTGCCCGAGAAAGTTGCCGGTTCCGCCGACGATCGGCACGCGCGTCCCGGACTGTGCGCCGGGAGCCAGGGAGGCAAAGGCGGTCGGATCGCGCTGCGCGTTGTTCATCTGCAGCGGAAGGTTGGCGTAGGTGGTGTTCTCCATCACAAGGCCGATTGTGGCGTTGGTGGTATTGAGGACGGGCGGAGCGTCGGTGACGGTGACGGTCTCTGCTGTGTCGCCGACGGACAGGACAGGATTGACTCCCAGGACGCCGAGGGCATTCACGGCCAGGTTCTCCTGTTTGTGGGTCCGGAATCCCTTCGCCTCAACGGTCAGAGAATAGATTCCGGGCGGCAGAGGCGCGATGCTGAAGGAGCCAGAGGACGACGAGGTGCGGACGCTGGCGATATTGGTGGCGTTGTTGGTGGCGGTGATCCTTGCATCGGGAACAACGGCGCCGGTGCTGTCGGTCACCGTGCCTGTGATGGTGCCTTGACCGCCGGTCTGGGCCTTCAGTGCGACTGGAGGGGCGATGAGCAATGCGAAAGCAGTCAAGAAAAGTGTCTTGCTCAGCGTCGCTGCAAGAGTGCCACGGAAGATGCTGTTTCTGGAATTCATGGTGACCTCGGTAGAAATAGATTCAGTCAGTAAATTGCCGGTCTTCGTGCCAACGTGGGGTGCATCGAGCGCTCATCCCAAGAACTAATGGCTAGCATTCGACTCTCTCTGTGTGGCCCGGAACGCGCACATTTGGGCAGGGTGAAGAAACAGATACAGGGAACGGCGTGAATTATCTGCATCCCAACAGACGCCTGTCAATAGGAAAATAATGCCTGATAGGGAATATCGGAGAGGCGCTCGGTCGCGCTCTCCCGTGTTCGGGCCGATAGCGCTGGCTCCGCCGTGACTTCTTCGTGACTTTTGAGGCGCGGGAAAACAACAGCCAGTTCGCCCGATGAGTTGAGGGTCAACTGGTCGAGTGAACTGGCTGTAGTTTCCAGAAAGAGTTGGGCTTGTACGCCCGCTTGCGACGTCTTGTGAAAATTAACGTGCGGCTGGAATTAAAGTGCGGCCAAGGCCGCAGCTTCATCTGGGTAAAGGGAAGCGTATTTGGTAATGCCGACCATAGTGAAGACCTTGGTGAAGTGTGGGGTGAGGCCGCAGATGGCGATGGTCTGGTCGGATTTGTTCGCTTCCATCAGCACCTGAATGACGAGCGCGATGCCGGAGGAATTGAGGTATTCGACGCCCTTGAAGTCGAGCAGGATGTGCTTGTTTGAGGCCTTATCGAGCGCCTGGTAGGTCCCCACGATCGCGTCCTTCGAAGCCGACGAGACGTCGCCGTCGAAGCGGAGACAGGTGACCGGCTTGCCACTTGCGCCTGGGAGTTGCTGCTGCGAAACCTTGTTAGGCGTTTGCACCTTATCAATTCTCCTTGTTCATTCTGATAACCAGCCGCACAAAGCTTTGCTCGTCTGTTCCTGTTCCCGATACCCATTCGGCTTCGTCGACGAGGGCCTGAATAAGAAACATGCCCATTCCACGGGCCTCTTCTTCTCCGCTCATCTTGCGGTCGATATCTGGTGTGGGCGCCGGTGTGTCCATCCCGGTACCGTTATCCATTACTTTGACTTCGAGTTCATTTGGCTTCATCGAAAGTACAACACTGACCGGGACAGAGGCATTCATCTGATTGCCGTGTTCCATTGCGTTGATGCAGGCTTCGGCGAGTGCGGTTTTCAGATCTTCGATGCGATCTTCACTGAAGCCCATGAGCTTCGCCATGCTGGCGGCGGTGCTCATAGCGACTTTTTCGAAGCCGAGACGCGACGGAAGCCGCACCTCGACCTTGCTGCCGCTGGTCACGGTCATAGGTATACCTTCTCCTTGGACTTGCCCGAAAGGCGGCAAAGTGCAATTGCACTCATATCATCCTGCTGCGGAGCCCCGCCTGAGAAGGTATCAAGAGTGGTCCACAAACTCGTCAAGGTGTCTTCGGCGTGACGATCGCCGTCTGAACTTTGAGTTGTATCGACGGCGCGGAAGGCGTCCATGAGCCGATCCTGGCCAAACTCATCCTCGCCCTGAAAGATCTCCGTCAACCCATCGGTGTAAAGCAGGATGCGCGCCCCGGGTTCAATGGGGACACGCTCGATCGAATAGCGGGACCCCGGGAGCATGCCGAGGGGGGTACCACTGGCTTCGATCAAACGAGTGGGGGCGTCGCCGGACGAGACCAGAAATGCGGGATTGTGGCCGGCGTTGACGATTTCCATCTCTGCAGAGGTCGGGTCGAGTCGCAGAAAGATGGCTGTTACATAGCGGCGCCGGGCCTCCGTGCCTTCATCCCAGTGTTGCTGAGAGAGGCGCCCCGCAAGCTCGCGCAGGGTAAGAGACTGGCGGGCGAGGGCTCGGAAGGCAGACCGGAAGGCCGTGCCGACGAGAGCAGACGCAAGCCCCTTTCCGGCAACGTCGGCGACGACCATCAGGTGGGAGCCGTCAGGCTCGGTGACGATGTCAAGGTAATCTCCGCCGACGTGGTAGCAGGCCCTGGAACGTGCTGCGACGGAATAGCCGGGGATCAAAGGCATGGCCTGCGGGAGGAGACTTTGCTGGATGGCTCGGGCCGCATCGAGGTCCTGCGCAAGACGGGCGTACTCCAGGTGGCGCTTGTGGTTGATTGCGTTTTCGAGGGCGACGGCGGTCTGGAGGACGAGACCCTCCAGGAAATCGCGTTCGTAGAGGCTCAGCGGGCGGCCTTGCGGGGTGGCGACCACGAGTTCTGAGAGAACCTTACCGTCTCGTGAGAGCAGTTCGAAGCGGGGGCAGCTTTCGGATGGTGCAGCCACGGCTTCGGGGGGAACATTGCCGTAGACAACATCTTGCTGGGTGAAGAGAGCTCCGTCCAGTTCGAGCTCGCGAACCGCGATGCAGGCCGATTGTTGAAGCACATCGGAGAGTTCGATGGTCGAATGGACCGCCCGGGACGCTTCGAGCAAAGCCTGAAGGCGCACGACCTGCTCGGCTAGCGGAAGGTTGGCCTGATCGAGCGCGTAGGTCTGTTCAGTCGGGGACATGAATTTCGAGTGACTCCGAGTCTAACGTGTACCTGCTATTAAGGCACGTTGCAAATTGTGTTTCCGTCGATTCGACGTGGGTGACCGCATTCTGCGGTTCGAAATGCTCTGCCAGTAACCCGAAAACGTACCGGCGCTTCCGTGCTATGTGCAATAGTCTGCGCAATCTGCGAGAGAAGTGTAGAGAACCTTGGGGTTTTCTGGTTTTTCTTTGGCCCGCGACGTGCAGAGTAAGTAAACATCAGGTTCTAACAAGATCTCAAGTTCTACCGGGCTTTAGATGCACTGTCGTCGCGCTATTGTCCCTATCCTTCGGAGGAATACAGAAATGAAATATCTTCTTCGCGTGTTGTGTGCTGTGGCCTTGTTTTGCGGATTGGCTACCCAGGCGCATGGTGTCGACTTCCATGTTCAGGTCCTTGATCCGAATATTTGCATTTCGAATCCCTCCGTGTGCGTAATATTCAACGCTTCAGACCCGATCAACCTCAGCCTTAACGCGTTTACATGCCAGTTCGCCGGTGTGCCAAATCTGCCGTCGGGTTCCGATTACGGCTGCGCGGTATTGTTCAACTTTACGATTCCGCCTGAGACGATTACCTCGCTGAATCTAACGTTCTCCGGTCTTGGAGATCTGACCTTCCAATGCGACACTACCGGGATCGGAAATGTGGGGAGTATCTTTGCCCAGTCGAGTTGCGGCGCGTTAGGCGGCGGTACTGATACCTTCTCCTTCTATGATGGAGAGTTCCCCTTCTTCACTGAGGCAATCATCTATGAAAGCGGTGTTAGCCCCGATTTGTTCCAGAACGGATTCGCAACCGTGAATCAGCCTCCGTTCGTCGCCACCCCAGAGCCGGACTCGCTCCTGCTGCTTTCGACGGGCGTGATGATGATGTCGGTTGGCATGTACCTGAATAAGCGGCGGCCTGCCTTCGTGTTCGGAAAGAAATAGCGCCGATCCGGAAGTGACTGGCACGCTAAGAACTGGCGAGGCTCACATCTTTGGGTGTGAGCCTTTCCTTTGGCTCGTGCAACTCTGCTCTGCGACCGATTAGATGGTGGGTCGGGCGACGCGAAGTCTGGATTCCGCTCAGCGCAAAGAGCGCGCCGGCTCGTGTACTCTCTAATCTCTGTATACTTTTCGCCGCGAGAGTGCCTATGCTTCGCGTTCGCTTGCTCCTGTTCCTGTTGTTGCCGCTGTCAGCCTATGCTTTCTCTGCAGCCGCCCCACCTCAAAACGACAGTGTCGCCGCCGCAGACAGTCTCGTCCATGTGAAGCTTGGCGAATCGTCGGTTGCGCTTGCGGGCCCCTGGAAGTTTCATGTTGGGGACGATCCGTCCTGGGCGAAGCCGGATTTCAATGATTCCAGTTGGGAAGATGTGGATCTGACTCCGGACGGAACTATCGGGCTGGCGCCTGGATGGACCGCACGTGGACACGCCGGGTACTCGGGTTACGCCTGGTACAGGCTACAGCTCAACATTGAGGGAGCAAAACGTTCTCTGGCGGTGAAGATGCCCGACAGCTTCGACGATGCCTACCAGCTCTTTGTTGACGGCAAGCGAATTGGCGAGTTCGGAAAGTTCACGGAGCACGGAGTCACTGCGTACAGCGGCCTTCCTACAGCGTTCCGACTTCCCAAGGGCGTTCGTGACGGCAAGGTCTCGATTGCCGTACGAGTGTGGATGGATAGCGCCACACCCTTCAACAGCCCAGATGCCGGTGGGCTGCGCCAGCCTCCTGAGCTGGGCTATTCCTCGGCGATTTCGGACCAGGTTCGGCTCGACTGGGATGACGTTGGACACTACGTCGGCAGCGGCTTTCTGGAGATGCTGGTACTGGTGATGGCGCTGCTGATGGCGTTGACACTCTTCTGGCTCGACCGGCATGAAAAATCGTATCTCTGGCTGGCGTTGGTCTGCGAAGCCAGTCTCCTGAGCGTCGCTCCCGTGCTCCTCATCAACTTCACCACATGGATGGGACTTACCGAATACGTGATTTTTCACGATGTGATTGCGTTTCCGTTGCGCATCGGTCTGTGGGTGCTTTTTTGGGGATATTGGTTCCGCCTGTCGCGTATGCGCGCGTTGCATTACGCGGTATGGACGTTGGTGGCAATTCTTGCGATCGGGACTGCTATGCTGCGGCCCCCACTCTATGGGACACATGTACCGGTGCAAGCGGCGAACTTACTCCATCCCTTTCTGTTGATCGTCAGCCTAGCTTTGGGGGCTTTTCTGCTGCTCGTCGCGTATCGGGGTTTCTATAAAAATAAGGGAGAGGGCGGCCTCGCCGCTGCTGCCGTTCTTCTCGCCGTTATTGCGAACTATCAGCGTGAGCTCCGACTCATCCATGTTCAAACTACCTTCACGATTCTTGGATTCACTCTTTCGTTAGGCTCTGTATCGACGATTCTTTCCGTGCTTATCATTACGGTGATGCTGTTGGGCAGATTTATCACCGCGCAGCGGGCGAAGGAACAATGGAAGCTGGAGATCGCGCAGGCGAGGCATGTACAGCAGGTCCTGATCCCGAACAAGCTTCCTGAGCTCAACGATCTGCATATCGAAAGTGTGTATCGCCCGGCGCGCGAGGTGGGTGGAGATTTCTTTCAAATCGTGCCGAATGACAAGGACGGCAGCTCCCTGATCGCGTTTGGCGATGTCACGGGTAAGGGGCTGCAGGCCGGGATGCTCGTCGCGCTCATCATTGGGGCTATCCGTTCTGCAGCGGAACACGACAACGATCCACGACGCATTCTCGAGGTGCTTAACGACCAGCTCGCCGAACGCGAATCGGCGAGTGCGACCTGCATGGTCCTGCGTTTCACTGCGGACGGCGCTGTCGAGCTGGCGAATGCCGGGCAGCTTCCTCCTTATCTGAACGGAGTCGAGATGCAGATTGAAGGCGCTCTACCGCTTGGGATCGTCTCCGGCTTAGACTTTCCGGTCACCTCGTTCAAGCTTGAGCCCGGCGACTCCCTCCTGATTATGTCCGACGGCGTTGCCGAGGCACAGAATGCGTACGGAGAACTATTCGGGTTCGAGCGCATCGAGGAAATGCTTCGCAATTCAACCACCACGGCGGAGATAGCGACCGCTGCGCAGAAGTTCGGCCAGACTGACGATATCCTCGTGCTACGTGTGCAGCGCCATGCAGCGCGAGCTGCTCTCCACGTGCAGCCGCAAGAGGTGTATTCGTGAGGGAAACGCCGACAGCGGCGCAAGGACCCGGAGTTGGTTGAACAAGGATGATACGTTAATCACGGTGCGTGACCTGTAGCATGCGTTACGCGATCTGGATTCAAGGAAAGCTATGACCCCGATGTCCGCGGAAGAGTTTGCAAAAAAAATAGGAGCTGGACTACTCTCCTTTCCCGTTACGCATTTCACCGAGGCCGGCGCGTTCGACGAGGGCCCGTATCGCGAACATCTTGAGTGGCTGCTGCAGCACAAACCGGCTGGACTGTTTGCCGCGGGCGGAACGGGCGAGTTCTTTTCGCTTACGCTCCAGGAGTTTTCGACGGTGGTTTCGGCCGCGGTGGCACAGACAGATCATCGTGTGCCGGTGGTCGCTGGCTGTGGATATGGCACGGCGATGGCGAAACAGTTCGCGCAGGCCGCGGAAGCTGCGGGAGCCGACGGGATTCTGCTGTTGCCTCCGTATCTGCTCAACGCTGAACCGGCGGGAATTATGGCGCATGTTGAGGCGGTGTGCGCTTCCACCAGTCTTGGGGTCATCTTCTATAACCGCGACAACGCCATCATCAATGAAGTAACGCTGGAGCAGCTGTGCGCGCGCTGCCCAAATCTTGTCGGATTCAAGGATGGATACGGCGACATTGAGCTGATGACCCGCATCTATGCTCGGATGGGGGACCGGCTTACTTATATCGGCGGCCTGCCGACCGCTGAGACCTTTGCGTTGCCCTATCTTGAGATGGGCGTGACTACCTATTCCTCAGCGATCTTCAACTTTCTTCCTCAGTTCGCTCAGAGCTTTTACGCCGCGGTCCGCCGCCGCGATCACGAAGAGGTCTTCCAACAATTGCGTGATTTTGTTCTGCCCTATATCGATATTCGTAATCGGCGTAAAGGGTATGCGGTGTCGATCGTCAAAGCGGGCATGCGCGCAGTTGGCAGGCCGGCGGGGCCTGTCCGTACGCCACTTACCGATCTCGATCCGGGCGAGATGGACGCGTTGACCAAGTTGATTGCAGACCGCAAATGAGCCCACCGTGAGATCGATGACTGTCGCGAAGCCGACCCACATACGCTACCTCATTGTCACGATGTTGTTCGTCGCCAGCTGCTTCAGCTACGGAGACAGGGTCGCGCTGTCCATCGCAGGTGCAGCGATGCAGAAGGAGCTTTCGCTGGATCCGGTGAAGCTGGGTTTTTTGCTCTCCGGCTTTAGTTGGGCTTATGTCCTAGGGCAGCTGCCCTCCGGTGGATTGCTGGATCGGTTCGGCTCCAAGCGTGTGTACGGCATCAGCATTGTTTGCTGGACGATCTGCGCATTTCTGATCGGATTCACCGGTTATCTCGTGACGGCGTGGATTTTCAGCGCGATTTTCATTCTCCGGCTCCTCTCCGGCCTGGCGCAGTCGCCGGTCTTTCCGGGAAACGGGCGTATTGTCGCTGCGTGGTTTCCTACAGCGGAGCGCGGGGGAGCGTCTGCGATCTTCAACGCTTCGCAGTATTTTGCTCTCGTGGTCTTTGCCCCGCTGTTTGGCTGGTTGACCCATTCTTACGGCTGGCGAAGCTGCTTCTGGTTTATGGGCCTGTTCGGTTTCGTACTTACGTTCGTGTGGTGGAAGACGGTCTACAACGTGAAAGACCATCCACTAATTTCGCAGACGGAGATCGAGGTCATCGAGCGAGGCGGCGGGTTGGTCAACGTCGACCGTGTGGCAGGAGCAAAATCGAGTGGCAATCCGCTGAGCTGGTCCGGTGTCAGTCAATTGCTCCATCAGCGGATGTTGATCGGAATCTACCTTGGGCAGTTCTGCATCACGACGCTGACGTATTTTTTTCTTACGTGGTTTCCTGTTTATCTGGTGCAGGCCCGGCACATGTCCATTCTTCGGGGCGGGTTCGCCGCGGCACTGCCGGCGTTGTGCGGTTCCATCGGAGGTGTTCTTGGCGGCCTGTGTTCTGACGCGCTGCTGCGACGAGGCCGATCGCTTACGTTTGCGCGGAAGGCGCCTATCATTGCCGGTATGCTGCTGTCCGTCACGATGATCGCGTGCAACTACACGAACGTACAGGCGCTGGTGATGTTTCTGATGTCGCTGGCCTTCTTTGGCAAAGGCTTTGGCGCTTTGGGCTGGACGGTGATCGCTGATACTTCTCCGAAGGAGTTGATTGGTCTGAACGGCGGGCTCTTCAATCTGTTCGGCAACATGGCAGGCATCACGACGCCGATCGTGATTGGATACCTGGTGCAGAAGACCGGCTCGTTCAATGATGCGCTGATCTTCGTTGGGATAACGGCGCTGATGGCTATTTTTAGCTATGTTGTAATTGTCGGTGAGATCAAACGGCTTGAGCTTTCTCCCGCGCCGCGCACGACAACGATGTAAGGCGGAGTTGGGCTCGGAAAAATCAATGAACCCGATAGAGACAACTAAAACGCCCTTAGTCACCACCATGAGGGTGATCCCTGTGGCCGGGCACGACGCCATGTTGCTGAACTTGAGCGGAGCGCATGCTCCGTTTTTCACGCGCAATGTCGTCCTGCTCACGGACAATGCAGGCCACACGGGTGTGGGTGAGGTTCCTGGTGGCGAGAAGATTCGTCGCGTGCTCGAAGAGTCGCGGCCGCTTGTTGTAGGGCAGCCTTTGTCTGGCTACAATGCGATTCTGAATGCGGTGCGGGTGCGTTTTGCGGATCGCGACGATGAAGGGCGCGGGCTACAGACCTTTGACCTACGAACTACAGTGCATGCGTTGACGGCGATCGAGTCGGCGCTGCTCGATTTGCTTGGACAGTTTCTTTCGCTGCCGGTTGCGGCCCTTCTGGGTGACGGCCAGCAGCGTTCGAGCGTCGACGTTCTCGGCTATTTGTTCTTTGTCGGTGATCGACGAAAGACAGACTTGCCCTACCGCAGTGAAACGAACGCAGACGATGCATGGCTGCGCCTGCGGCATGAAGAAGCGCTCAGCACCGACGCCGTGCTGCGACTGGCAGAGGCTGCGCACGCGCGTTATGGATTCAACGACTACAAACTCAAGGGCGGAGTGCTGGGCGGCACGCAAGAGATGGAGACGGTGACTGCCCTCGCGGAGCGCTTTCCGGATGCACGCATCACGTTGGACCCGAACGGAGCATGGTCGCTCGATGAGGCGGTCCGGCTTTGCAAGGGCAAGCAGCATGTCCTCGCTTATGCAGAGGACCCTTGTGGAGCTGAGCGAGGTTTCTCTGGTCGCGAGATCATGGCAGAGTTTCGTCACGCCACCGGCATGCCCACGGCAACCAATATGATTGCAACCGACTGGCGCGAACTGAAGCACGCGATTCAACTGAATGCCATCGACATTCCGCTTGCCGATCCACACTTCTGGACGATGCAAGGGTCGGTGCGGGTTGCGCAGCTTTGCCGCGACTGGGGTCTCACGTGGGGATCTCATTCGAATAATCACTTCGACATCTCCCTGGCGATGTTCACGCATGTGGCTGCGGCCGCGCCGGGCAAGATTACTGCAATCGATACGCATTGGATCTGGCAGGACGGCCAGCGCCTCACCAGGGAGCCGTTGCAAATCACTGGTGGCAGAATTGACGTGCCAGATCGTCCGGGCCTTGGCCTTGAAATTGATGAGGGACAGATTGAGCGTGCCCATGCGCTCTACAATACGATGGAACTGGGAGCACGAGACGATGCGAAGGCTATGCAGTTCCTTGTGCCGGGCTGGAGATTCAATCCCAAACGCCCTTGCCTGGTTTCGTAGATGTTCCCTAGCGATAGAAATTACACGAGGAAGTTTTCATGTCTAGCGGAAAAGAGTTACGCCCTCTCTACGTGAAGGTGCATCAGCTCGACACGGTCGCCATCATCGTGAACGAGGGCGGTTTGCGTGCGGGAACCCAGTTCGATTCGGGGCTGACGTTGTTGGAGGACATTCCCGAGGCGCACAAAGTTGCGCTCGAGGATATTGCAGCCGGTGCGCCCATACTGCGCTACGGCTCGATCATCGGATTCGCAGAGCGTGCCATTGCCAAAGGCAGTTGGGTACACGAGGAGCGGATGCGTTTGCCGGTTGCACCGTCGCTCGATAATCTGCCGCTTGCGACCGAGGCGCCACAGTCCATGCCTCCGCTTGAGGGCTATACCTTTGAGGGCTTTCTCAACGATGACGGATCTGTGGGGACGAAGAATATTCTGGGAATCACAACGACTGTGCAATGCGTCGCAGCCACAGTGGACTTTGCCGTCAAGCGCATCAAGGCCGAAGTTTTGCCGCGATATCCAAACGTTGACGATGTAATTGCTCTCACGCATAACTATGGCTGTGGGGTTGCGATCGATGCCCCGGGTGCCGAGATTCCTATTCGTACGCTGCGCAATCTCAGTCTGAATCCCAACCTTGGAGGCGCGCCTATGGTCGTCAGCCTGGGTTGTGAGAAGTTGCAGCCGGTGCGACTACTGCCGTCCAGCACGCTGCCTATTCTTGCCGCAGCTCCTTATGTCGTTCGCATGCAGGATGAGCAACACCACAGCTTCGGCGATATGGTGACGGCCATCATGGAACTCGCAGAACGGCGGCTCGCGGAGCTGAATCGGAGGACGCGCGTCACGCGGCCAGCGTCCGATCTTGTCGTTGGATTGCAATGTGGCGGCAGCGACGCATTCTCAGGGGTGACGGCGAATCCGGCGGTCGGTTACGCGTCCGATTTGTTGGTGCGCGCTGGGGCTACAGTCATGTT
Source organism: Acidobacteriaceae bacterium KBS 89 (assembly GCA_000381605.1). Classification (GTDB taxonomy): domain Bacteria; phylum Acidobacteriota; class Terriglobia; order Terriglobales; family Acidobacteriaceae; genus Edaphobacter. The sequence goes on along the minus strand of KB906757.1, from coordinate 457,390 downwards.
CTCTGAGGTCACCGAGGTCCGTGACGCAATTCATCTGCTCACCGCGCGCGCCGCCGACGAACGGGTCGCTCGTGATCTCATACGCGAGATGGCCTGGTACGACGCCTATCTGGCTCGCGGAGGGGCGGATCGCAGCGCCAATCCCACTCCCGGAAATAAGAAGGGCGGCCTGACGAACATCGTGGAGAAGGCGCTTGGTTCAACGGCAAAAGCGGGCACGAGCGCCATTGCCGGTGTCATCGGGCCGGGCGAACGCGTCACGACCAAGGGCCTGATCTTTGCCGCGACTCCGGCCAGCGACTTCATCTGCGGAACGCTGCAACTTGCGGCGTCGATGAACATGCATGTCTTCACCACGGGGCGAGGCACGCCCTACGGCCTCGCCATGGCTCCGGTGATCAAAGTGGCGTCGCGGTCAGAGCTGGCAGGCCGATGGTCCGATCTGATCGACATCGATGCAGGCACCATCGCGACTGGCGATGCGACCATCGAGGAGGTCGGCACACAACTCTTCCAACTGATACTTGATGTCGCGAGTGGTCGTAAACAGACATGGGCGGACCACTGGAGTCTGCACAATGATCTTGCGCTCTTTAATCCTGCTCCGGTCACTTAGAGCATTCGTGAAGTCTGGTCGGGCGAAGGCGTCAAGCGATCGGTGAAACTCCGGGTCTGGATCTCAGCAGGAGAAAACTTCCAACACAGCCCGCAATCACGGAGGCCGCCAGTGTTCCGATCTTTGCAAGATCCAACAGGCCGCCTTCGGGGAGTGCTAGTGTTGCGATAAAAAGAGACATGGTGAAACCGATACCGCAAACCCAACTTGCGGCAAAGATCTGCATCCAATTGACGGCTGAGGGGCGCGCAGCCAACTTCAGCCTTTCCGCTGCCCATGCAAATGCGGTAATTCCGAACGGCTTGCCCAGGAGCAAGCCGAGAGCAACACCGATCGTAACTGGATGTTTGACGGCGGCTGCCAGATTACCGAGCACGTGCACGCCCGCATTTGAGAAGGCGAAGAGAGGCATGATGACGAAGCTCACCCAAGGTTGAAGCGCGTGCTCGATTCGATGCAAGGGTGACTCCATTTGAACGCACTCCCGTTCCATCGAGTGGAGCGCGGCTTGCGCTTCCTCTGAGTCTGGTGGTGCCGCTTCGAACCGATGAAGCAAACGTTGCTGCTTCTCGACGAATTGTGGCTTCCCGGTCGAACTGTTGCATGGGATGGTGAAGGCCAGCATGACGCCCGCTATCGTCGCGTGCACGCCGGAGTGCATCACGGCGAACCACACCAATATTCCGACTAGGGCGTATACCCGGGGATTTCGTACGCCAACCTTGTTGGCGGCGTAGGAAAGTCCGAGCCCGACTACTCCAAATGCCATGTACACGAAGTTCAGTTGAGCCGTATAGAAGACTGCGATGACAATGACTGCAATGATGTCGTCGGCAATTGCCAGAGCGGCGACAAAAAGCTTCAGTGAGACGGGTACGCGATCTCCAAGAAGGGCGAGGATGCCGAGGGAGAAGGCGATATCGGTTGCCATAGGAATTCCCCATGCATTGGCCTGAGGAGTGCCGTGATTGATCGCGAGGTAGAGCACGGCGGGCAACACGCACCCTCCGATTGCCGCGAGGAATGGGAACGCCGCTCTCTTGATGGACGATAGTTCGCCGATCAGCAGTTCGCGCTTGATCTCGAGGCCGACCAGGAAAAAGAAGATAGACATCAGGCCGTCGTTCACCCAGAGGTGTCGGCTCCAGGTTAATACAGTGGGTCCGAACCCTGCGCTAACTTCCTTATCCCAGAGTGCGTGGTAACCGTGTTCCCACGGGGAGTTGGCCCAGACGAGGGCGATGACGGTTGCGGCCAGCAGGAGAACTCCGCCTGACGCCTCCATCTCCGCAAACCGTGTGAAAGGGCTGGTGAGTACATCGATAGGAGCTCGGGCCGACTTTGTAACTGCAGTCCGTCCCGAGCGCGTTGGCTGCAAGTTTTCCATTGAGAAGTCCTTATGAATTCTGAGAGTTCCTTGCAGGGTCTAACGATGGTATTAACAATAACTTATCGATCATCGCGCATGTTATGCGGAGTTGGCTTGCTACGTCGATTACTCGCACTATTTTTGCGGAACAACTGGCAGTTCTACAGTTGCTCCGGCTTGATTGCAAGTGGAAGCTAGTATGGCTCCTCTTAGCGGAAATAAGATTGCGCCGAGCGAAGACAGGTGCGAGAACCCGTTTCTCTGCGCTTTTCTGAGTTGGTTGGCGTGAATCGAATGTATGACATGGCCACAAAGATCAGTCCGGCGAAACGAACTCATCGTGCAATATCTGTCGTGCAGTCGATTCGCTTCACACTGCGGAAGCTTAGGTAAAACGAAAAGGAGACTCGAAGGTCTATGCATTCCTTAACAGTGAGTTCCCTGGTGTTTGCCTTTATTTTCGGAGGAGCACTTGCAGGTATGTTTCTGCGGCGAGCTCTTCCACTCGAGCATCTGGGAGCGGATGCAAAAGATACGGTGAGGCTTGCAATTGGCCTGATTGTAACAATGACCGGTCTGGTTCTCGGGATGCTAGTCTCCTCGGCGAAGACGTACTACGACGGTCAAAAGAACGAGGTCGCGGTGATGTCTTCGCAGATTATTCTTCTGGACAGCATGCTGGCCGTGTATGGTCCAGAGACAAAGGAGACGCGTATCGAGGCTCGGCGGTTTGTTGAGGATGCCGTCGATAGGATTTGGCCCAAAAAGGGTGCGGGCTCGTTTGAACTCAAGCCGAAGAACAATGGCGAAAGTGTTTATGCACAACTGAGCGTGTTAGTTCCGAAGAATGACGTCCAGGCTACCGCAAAAGCGCAGGTCGCGTCTTTGACTCTAGAGTTGAAAAAGACTTACTGGCTGATGTTCCTCGAATCGGAGCAAACTTCGATGTCGATGCCCCTGTTGATGGTGGTGACGTCGTGGCTGATAGCTATATTTGTGAGTTTCGGAATGTTCGCTCCGTCCAACTCCACGGTGGTCGCAACGCTGATTGTCTGCGCTCTGGCGGTCTCAGCTGCGATCTTCATCATTATGGAGATGTACGCTCCATTTAGTGGAATTCTGAAGATTTCTCCTGCAGCGGTTCGCGATGCACTGAGCCAAATGGCGACGAACCGATAGGACGTCACTTCAGTGAGTGTTACGGCGCTGGCGGCGTGTGGCCTTTTCCTTCGGTCAACTCGATCAGGTGATCGACCGAGGCAGGAGGCGGGAAGAGTTCGATCTTACCGCTCGGCCAGCGCACCTGAATGTTTGTGAGGGTCGTCTCGGCACCGAGGCCGAAGTGGAGGCGGAGATCGTTGGAGGAGTTGTAGCTTGAGCCGCTTCGCACCTCATCGACCCAGAGGCGCTTTGCCGAGTGGAGGGTCACGCGCGCTCCGATTGCATCCCGGTTGGACGATGTGCCGACGAGATGCAGACCGAGCCAGTGGTTCGGGTTCTTTGCAAGGTTGACGAGGAGCATGGGCCGATCGCTGAGGTTGTTGATCACTGCTTCGAGACGGCCGTCGTTGAAGAGATCGGCGATGGCGAGGCCGCGGCTGGAACGCGGTTCAGCAAGACCAGGGCCGGACGTTTTGCTGACATCGCGGAACTTGCCGTTGCCGAGGTTGTAGTAGAGGAAGCGGGGTTCGCGGTAGAAGGAGCCTAGTTTGGCGGAGTCGACTTCGGGGTAGACGTGACCGTTGACCACAAGAAGATCGGGCCAGCCGTCATTGTCGATATCGGCGAACATGGTTCCCCAACCTAGCGCATCTGTGTTGATGCCGAGACCAGCGGGGTAGGTCATATCAGTGAAGGTGGCGTCGCCGTTGTTGCGGTAGAGGGTGGAGGTGTCGTCGGAGAAGTTGGTCTTGAAGAGATCCAGCTTGCCGTCACCGTCGTAGTCGGCTGACGTTGAACCCATGCCAGCCTGCTCGCGACCGTCCTCGTTGAAGGCGACGCCTGCGTCCGCGGCAGTGTCGGTAAAGGTCCCATCGTGGTTGTTGCGATAGAGGATTGCAGGGGTGGAGTCGCAGGCAACGTAGAGGTCGGGCCAGCCGTCGTCGTCGTAGTCGAATGTGGTGATGGAGAAGCAATAGTGGCCGTTGGTGCGCTCGAACCCACTGCGCTTACTGACGTCTTCGAATTTTCCTCCGCCAAGGTTGTGGTAGAGAACGTTCGGCGCGCTCTCGAGACCGCGCGGGCCGCACATGACAGGAACCCCCTTCCAGATGCATCCAGCGCTCTGTCCCGGCTCGGGCGTGTGGGCGAGGTCGAAGTGCACGTAGTTAGCGACGGCGAGGTCCAGCTTGCCGTCACGGTTGTAATCGACAAAGGCACAGCCGGTGCCCCACTCTTTACCCGTTCCGGCGACGCCGGCCTGCTCGGCTACCTCTTTGAAGGTGCCGTTGCCCTGATTGTGGAAGAGGCGGTTCTTGCCGTAGCCGGTGACGTAGATGTCGTCGTATCCATCGTTGTAATAATCTCCGACGCAGACGCCCTGGCCCCATCCGGTAGAGACAAGACCTGCCTTCGCGGTGACATCGGTGAATGTGCCGTCATGATTGTTGTGGAAGAGGTGGTTGGTGGGTTTGTCACGATCGTCCTCGGTCTTTGCGCCTGGGAGGGCAGTGCCGTTGACGAGGAAGATGTCGGGCCAACCGTCGCGGTCGTAGTCGAGAATGGCGACGCCGGAGCCGGTGGCCTCGATGATGTAACGCTTGGACTCGACACTGCCGTTGACATTGCGGACGATAATGCCGGCCTTTGAGGCGACATCGACGAACCAGGCAGGGGGAGAATTCCCGGCCGCAGGCGGGTAGGGCTGCTGCGCGAAGGACATTGTCAAAAAGAGAATCACCATGCCTACGAGGCCGGGGAGTCGCAGCTTCATAGTTTTGATGCCGGGGAGGCCGTCAGATCGGGCACCTTGGACACCGATGGCGTTGAAGAGCCCATGGCTACGGTCTTCAAGATATTTCCGCCTTCCTGAATGACGTAGAGATGGTTGGCCGCGAGATCTGTCAGCTTGTCGGTCCTGCCAGAGGGCCACCTGATCTCGACTGAGTCTGCCTTCGCGGAGTGGTCTAGGCCGAAGTGAACGCGGACGTCGTTCTGCGAGTAATAACTTCCGCCGCTGCGGACTTCGTCTATCTGCACAAAAGGCTTACCATCTGATGTTGCTGTTGTGACGCTGATCTTTGCGCCGATGCCAGTGCGGTTGGACTTTGTGCCGACGGTGCGGATCTTGATCCAGTTGCGGCCAGTGGTCGAGTCGCAACGGAGCAGTTGAGGGGTGCTATTGATGCAGTTTACGACCACATCCAGGTCGCCATCGTTGTCGTAGTCGCCAAAGGCACAACCGCGACCAGGAGCGGGCGTGGTGATTCCGGGGCCGCCCTCTGCTGTTACCTCTTCGAATTGCCCGTTGCGCAGGTTGCGATAGAGATACTTGTGTTGGGCGTAGGGGGCGTCGACATCGGTCCCGTCAACCTCGGGGTAGACGTGACCGTTGGACATGAGGATGTCGGGCCAGCCATCGTTGTCCATGTCGAAGAAGCCGACGCCCCAGCCCAGGAAGCGGGTATTGACGCCGAGTCCGGAGAGATAGGTGTGGTCTTCGAAGTTCACATCGCCGAGATTAACAAAGAGCGAGTCGGTGTCGCCGGCAAAGTTTGTTTTGACGATATCGAAGCGGCCATCGCGATTGAAGTCGCCGATGGAGACGCCCATGCCTGCCTGGGGCTTGCCGTCGGGGGAGTAGGCGATGCCGGCCTCGGTGGCTAGGTCTTTGAAGGTGCCGTCTTTCTGGTTCTGATAAAAAGTGGCTGCGGTGGAGTCGTTGGCAACGTAAATATCAGGCCAACCGTCGTCGTCGAGGTCAGAGACTGCAACGGAGAGGGCATAGGTCCCGATAGTGTCCCACATGCCGCTCTTTTGCGAGACGTCGATGAAGGTGCCGTCGCCTTTATTGTGATAGAGGATGTTCTTGCCGCCCTGCAGGCCCGGCGGGCCACATGCGACGCGAATGCCCTTGTAAGCGCAGCCCGCGGCCTCTGGAAGCGGCGCCGTCTTGACGTCGAAGTCGATGTAATTGGCGACAAACAGGTCAAGATGCCCGTCGCGGTCGTAGTCGAGGAAGGCGCAGCCCGAGTTCCAACGGGTCTTCGATTGCAGCAGACCCGCCTTTTCCGTCACGTCGGTGAAGGTGCCGTTGCCGTTGTTGCGGTAGAGAACATTCTGGCCGAAGTAGCTGACAAAGAGATCGTCCCAGCCATCATTGTTGTAGTCGCCAACACAGCAGCCCTGGCCCCATCCTCCACGGGCAAGGCCAGCTTTGACGGTGACGTCAGTGAAGGTTCCGTCGCGATTGTTCTTAAAGAGGTGAGAGACCGGCTCCTGTCCTTTGGGAAAGCCTTCCAGCCGGGTACCGTTGATCAGGAAGATATCGAGCCAGTCGTCGTGATCGTAGTCGAAGAAGGCTACACCACAGCCGGTGGTTTCGAGGAGATATCTGTTCTTGTGCTCTCCACCGTAGATCGTCTTTGCGTTGAGGCCCGACTGACGCGCTACGTCCATAAAGCTAATTCCGAGAGGAGTACCGGCAACGGGAGAGGGAGGTCCTTTGGGCGCGGGCCGAGGCACAGCGTTGTAAGTAGGGCGCGACTCCAACTGGGGAGGCGACTGCGGATTTTGCGGGGCTGCGAGAGCAAGAATATCGTCAAGCGAGAGGACCAGCGCAGTGGTTGAAAGCGAAGTAAGGAAACTGCGGCGAGACCAACTCAAAGGGGTCACTCCCCCAGGCTTTTAGCCTGGACTGGTATTCAAAGCTCTTTGTCGTCGTGCTAATAGTAATAGCAATTGCCGCAGGTTAGGAGCCTCGAAGCTGATGACTGAGTATAGAGAAGCTCTTGCCCCGACGGCAATGAGCGACTCCGATGCGGACAGAGTGTTGGGTTAGGGGTGAGCGGGCGCAACATCGCCTGAGGCTCCGGGGTGGGTAGAAAGTTTCTGGGCCTTCTGCCGTTCGATCGCGGCAGCAGCGCTTTGCCCCTGTCGGTCAAGGGCATCGGCCAGGAGGGAGTGTGCCTCGGCATACTTCGGATCCGCGTCGACTGCTGATTGAAACTGGACGATTGCGTCAGCGACCTGGCCTCGCTTGAGAAGCGCCTTACCCGAATCGATGGCGAAGTTGGCGCGTTGGCGACTGACGGCGATACGGCTAAGGTCGGCGGCCTTTTTGCGTTCTGCCGCCGCGCCTGCGGTGTCTCCCTGCTGGATGAGAATTGCGGCGAGACTGATATGCGGGCTGGGTTGATCGGGCATTAGTTCGATGGCGCGACGCAGCGCGGCAGCTCCCTTCAGCGGCTCTTCCGAATCTTTGTAAACATTCCCGAGGAGCGCCCACGCCTCGCCGTTATTCGGGCGTAGCGCGGTGGCCTTTTCCAGTTCAACCTGAGCCTCAGCAAAGCGACCGAGTTGCATGTAGAGAACCCCGAGCGTGTAGGGAGGGTCAGGCAGCTGCGGATCGAGTTTTTCTGCTTGCTGGAACTCCAGAACCGCGGCGGCGAGATCGTCCTTGAGCTTGAGAGCCAGCCCGAGATCGTAGTGGAGTTGCGGATTGTCTGGTTCGACAGTGAGGCCAGCGCGGAACTGTTCGATGGCGTGGTTGAGATCGGCTTGCTGGAGGTAAGCGACGCCCAGGTCCTCGCGCAGCGTCGCGCTCTGCGCATTCAGTGCAAGCGCGCGAAGGTAGAAGGGAATTGCGCCCTTTGCGTCACCGGTCTGCACAAGGGCGAGGCCGAGGTTTGTGAGCGCGGCAAAGTCCTGAGGCCTTGCCGCAACGACTTGCTTGAAGAGGGGCAACGCTTCATGGGCGTTATCGCTAGCCTGGAGGGTGAGGGCGAGCTCGTATTTGCCGTCAAGCGACGCGGGATCAATCGTCAGTGCATGACGCAGTATGGCAAGGGAAGACTCGTCCTGATGATCTGCGCGCAGGGCCCGACCAAGTTGCAGTGCATATTCAATGTTCTCCTTGGCGAGATTGTTTGCGTGCGTAAGTTCAGTGACGGCCGCGGCAGGGTTGCCTCGATTCAGGAAGACGGAACCGAGGTGATAGTGTGCGGACGCCAGATCGGGATCCAGTGAGATGGCACGTTGGAAATGAACTACAGCCGTGTCGTATTGTTCCTGCTGCGCGAAGAGCGTGCCAAGGGCGTCGTGTAATGCCACATCGTCAGGTGAGGTGGAGAGAGCCGCCTCTAGCTGCTTCTGCGCGGCGGCGGGCTCTGCGGTTGCAGTCAGCGCGACGGCGTAGGCGATTGCGGCTTGAGGTGTGAGCGTCTGCGGTGCGCTGTTCTTCGCCGAGTCGAGAAGCTGAAACATCTGCACTGATTTCACATAGTCGTGAACTTGTGAGTAGGCCAATGCAAGGTTGAGTGTGGCTTCCGCATCTCGCGGGTCGAGTCCGCGCGCCAACTCAAGTTGTTTCACGGCCGCGGGTGCATCGCCCTCAGCAAGGAGTACGGTGCCGAATGCGGTGTGGCCTGCGGCGATTCCGGGGGCAAGCTGTACTACCTTCGCAAACTGTATGTGCGCCGAGTGCAAGTCGTTCTGAGCATAGGCAGCGGACCCGGCACGAAACGCTTCGTCTGCTAACATCAATTTGGCGTTCGCGGAAGTCTTTGGGTTGGCAGCGGGCGCCGTAGAGGTTTGTGCCTGCGCCGATGGGAGCATTGCCGCCATGATGCCGAGCAGAAACAGCGAATGTGTCCGGAGGAACTGCATCTCAGCGTGATTGTAATCGTGAACAAAGGCGGGAGTTCTGGTCGGCCATTCTGAATCGCGTGGTACCAGCAGCGGGCGGTTATTGTGGAGTGGGAACCTTCGGTTTCGGGTAGCTTGTTCCCTGTCGGGAGGTTGCCACGGCCTTTGAATGCACGTGGGTGAGCAGATCGTTCATCTCGAGGTAGACACCGTTAGTCCAGCCGAATCCGACGACGTTGCTTTTGTACCCTGTGGAAACGTCTACGTTGGCGGAACCGCTCACGACGTTGTACTTTTCGCGGATTGTGCCGTCATGGTCGAAATTCTGCAAGATCGTTTGCGAGAATTTGGCCGACAGGCGGCCCGCATCACCGGTGAACCCATATTGGTCGAGTCCCTTTATCGCAAGCCAGCTAGTGGGTGCCCAGCCGAAAGGGAGATCCCACTGGGTGCCGGAGTCGTAGTCACTCATGGCTAGTCCGCCATCATGTTCGAAGAGCGAAAGATGGTGCTCGGTCCCCGATGCCTGCTGCGGACTGGCAAGATTTGCCCATAAAGGGTAGAAGGCCGTGAGGTAGTTGTAGGTTGATTGTTGGTGCGTTGTGAAGTTGTAGTCGTAGAACATGTGGGTCGCCGGGCTCCAGAGGTACTTTTCAATGGCGGCGCGCCGATCGAGGGCCCGTCGGTTCCACTGAGCAGATTCCGCGGTGCGGCCAAGCAGCGTGGCGAAGTGAGCCATGTCGCGCTCGTATTTATACAGAAGGCTGTTGAGGCAGACGGGTGCGTAGTGATGGGTCGATCCGCTGAAAGGACCGAAGCGAAAGCTGGGATCGTAACCAGACTCTCGCATCGCGCGGTCTCCGCGGTAGAAGTCGCTGCTGAGGCGATGCCCGTTAGCGTGGGCGTTGGCGCAAACCTTCGATGTCGTGATATCGCAGCTCGTCTTTGCCAGTTCGGCGGCCTGGGTAGGCGTTGGGTTGTCGGGCGCTTCGACTAGATAGTCAGTATGGACTTCAGGGTGCGCGAGAAGCCAACGAATAACGTCGGGATAGTAGTTGCTGTCGTCGGCCATCTCGGGTACTGGTCCCTCACCAATGTCATCGTAACGGGCGAGGCCGGTATCTCCGGCCAGATGCGGTGCCGCGGTCCAAAGTCCGTAGTCACGCTGTGCGTAGCTGTATGCCTTGGCCAGCCACGCCTTTGAAAGCGGTTTGCCTGTCGGGTGTTCGTAAACCTCGCGAATCATGGAAGTGAGAAATGGCGGCTGCGACCGCGTGAAGTAATAGGTGCGGTTCGCGTTGAGAATTGCCCCGTAGTTCTCGATTTCGAAGAAGAAATTTTCAACCATATCGCGAGCGAGGTCGGTACGTTTGTTTTCGACCAGGCCGAGAATGATGAAATAGCTGTCCCAACCGTACATCTCGTTGAAGCGGCCCCCTGGTACGACGTAGGGATTGGGGAGATAGAGGAGCCCTTCGTCTGGAATTTCAGCCACACGAACGTCGCCCATGTGGGTGATCTTGCGAGGAAGGTTTCGCACTTCAATTTTGCATTGCTTCTGAACTGACGCAACAGCGGGAGGAACGGCCATGCCTGCAGGCAGGTAGAGAATGGGCGTAGTGGTGAGCTTTGGATCGACGAGCGATTTGCAGTCGGTCATCGATCGGGAGAGGGTGTTCCAGCTACTGTCAATGTACGCAAGTATTTTTGCGTTCTCAGTGGGGTCGGGTCCGCGCGCTTGAGAGTGTGCTGCGCCTGCAGACAGAAGAGCGACAATGACGAGAGATGCGTAGGCGCGGGCGGTGTAGTTCATTGGACACTCCTGATCCAATTTTACGTGCTTTCAAATAATCCCCAGTTTGCGTTGCAACTGCTCCAATGAGATGCCCTTCGTCTCCGGGTAGACGAACAGAACTACAAAAAATTGCAATACCATCATGGCCGCGAAGAATGCGAAAGGAGTGCCGCCGGAGGACTTTGCCAGGATGGGAAAGATGAATGAGATGAGGGCGTTCATAACCCAGTGAGAGGAAGACCCCAGGCTTTGTCCTTTGTCGCGCACACGGTTCGGGAAGACCTCTGCGATGTAGACCCAGATGACTGCGCCCTGCGAGATGGCAAAGAAGAAGATGTAAGCGACCAGTAGCCAGACGAGGGCATTGAGATGACTGTGTGTGAAAAAGACTGCGGCAACGCCGGAGAGGCACAGGGCCGTCCCTATACTGCCGACAAGGAGCAGGGTCTTTCGTCCAAGCTTGTCGATAAGCGACATACCAAGCAACGTCGCTATCAGATTCATCGCGCCGATAAGAACTGTCTGCAAAGCTCCGGAAACCTGGCTGAAGCCTGCGGCCGCGAAGATGAAATTCGAATAGTAGAGAATGGCGTTGATTCCGGAGAGCTGGTTGAACATTCCGATTGTGACGGCTAAAAAGATAGGCAGGCGGTAGTTGCGCTTAAACAGTGGCTCCGCCGCCATGCCGCGCTCCAGGTGGATGGAATCCATAATCTCGCGCAGCTCAGCCTCAGAGTCTGGAGATCCCATCATCTTCAATACGTCAAGCGCTTCGTCCGTTCTGTTCTTCGTTACCAGCCAGCGTGAGCTGCGCGGTATGCCGTACAACATGACGAGAAATAGTAAAGATGGGATCGCGGCGACGCCAAGCTGCCATCGCCATTGCAAAGTCCCAAGGTGGGCTAGCGAGATTAGATAGTTCGACAGATAGGCAAGAAGGATCCCGACGACGATGTTGATCTGAAACATTCCAACCAGCCTGCCTCGCCATTTTGGCGGTGCGAGTTCGGCGATATATACGGGTCCTAAGACGGAAGATCCGCCGACACCGAGGCCGCCGATAAAACGGAATACCATCAGGGCAGGCCAGTTCCAGGCCAAAGCGCAGCCCAGGGCCGAGATGGTGTAAAGAACGGCCAGGATGCGCAGCGCCTCGCGACCGCCAATGCGCTGCCCAACGACTCCGGCGCTCATTGCGCCAACGACCGTACCCACCAGCCCAATAGCAACCGTCAATCCCAGAGTGAAGGAGGTAAGTTGATATACAACGGTCAACTGCTGAGTTGTGCCGGCAATAACAGCAGTATCGAAGCCGAACAGCAGGCCACCCAGGGCGCCAGTGATCGTGCTCTTCAGCAGGTATTTCGTCATTTTCATCGAAGGGTCTCCAAGATACAGCGACGCTACAGAATACGCCAGAGATGGGAGACCATTCGACGCTCGGAGAGCAAAGAGAAGCGCAAGCGCAATTATCGCAGTGAGTTTTTGAACGCAGATCGATGCGTTCCACACGACCTGCGAACGACGGTGTGGGTTTGCAGCAGAATATCGCGCGTAGGCAGATGAGGTTTTTCCACTCGTTGCAACATCGTTACCATCGCCATCGCTCCGATATCGGCGCAATTTTGGTGTTGTGTGGTCAGCGGCACCGGCAAAAGGCTGGAGTACTTCACGTCATCGATACCGACGATGCGAATCTCTTCGGGCACATTAATACCCTGACTTACCAGGCCTGCCATGACCCGTGCGGCGGTGAAGTCATTGGCACAGACTATTGCGTCTGGTCTGCAATCTTTGAGCACTCTCCGGATGAAGTCAGGATTGTCCGGGTCGCCACGGCATACGAGATTCTGTTGGAGGGGAATTCCGTATGCAAACAGAGCTTCACGATAGCCGGCAATTCGTGCCATAACAGTGGAGGCCGACATAGGTTTTGCGATAAAGGCGACACGCTTCACCCCATGAAGAAGCAGATGCTGCGTGATGAGGAAGCCCGCGCGCCGGTTGTCGATTCCGACGAGGTCGTACTTCGACCGCATGGAATATGGCGCATAGCACCTATCGAGCAATACAACCTGGATGCCCGCACGATCCAGCGCGGATACGATTCGTTTATTGACGGCATCCCTTTCAGGTGTGTATTCCAACGGGGCAAAGAAGACTCCCGAAACCTTTTGAGCCACATATCTATGGCAAAGTTGCTCGGCTTCCTTCTCCTGCTGAGACGACTCGCCCATGGAGTGTCCCCACAGCAGGGAGTGCGGCTTGGATAACGGTGACTGCATCATGCCATGGCAGATTGGTTCGAAGATCTCCGTCCTCCCAAGATCAGGAATGAGTAATCCGAAGACATGACCGCTGGAGGTCGCCGGAGCGAGTACATGGGTGCCCGAGCCAGCACGTCGCGATACCATGCCTTGCAGTTGCAGTTCCTTTAGAGCCTTCGCTACGGTGATGCGTGAGGTGTTGTAGCGTTCTCCGAGTTCGGCCTCGCTTGGAAGGCGTTCCCCCGGATGAAAGGAACCCGCTTGTATGGCGGAATGGAGATCTTCGTAGACTTGCCGGTATTTGGGGATTCCGGAGGGCGTTGTCGGTATTACTTCGTAAGCGAAACCTGCCGCCGCGGTAATCTCCGACCGCTTGGTCGAAGTCCGAGAAGGTTGTCCGCTCTTCATGTCGTTCCGTTCGGCGAATTGGGAAAGACCATTTCGCACCGTGCTTAATGTATATACAAATCGCAGTTCCGGCGGCCCTCATTGGTTAAATTCTCGTTCAAGAGTGGTCAACCTTTTGGTGGATTTTAAACTCCAACCGGCCCGGTTACCCTGCACCTGCCAACGCTTACGTCGGTAAGATATGCAGATTCAGGCAGGTTTGTTGATATGGTACATGCGTCACTTTCGAAGAGGCCTGACCAATCCACTACCAATGCATTTGACTGTTTGGAGCATATCAATTGGATCGAACTAGCAGCAAATCAACATTCGAGAGTCGTTGACATATTCCGCGTCACGCGAGTATTTTTCGTGCAATTGAAGAGCCAGATTTCGTGCATCATGACGCACGAAACGCTGCTTCGCCAATGCAAGAAGAGAAGAAGTACGTAGCATTTTTGGAGGTCTTTGCCATGCGATTCCCCACGCGGGTAATGATTTTAGTATTTGCCGCAGCTCTCTCAGCCCTCTCACCGTTTGCGTTCGGCCAGGCGGTCTACGGATCAATCTACGGGAGCGTCACAGACGCTACCGGAGCGGCTGTCCCAGGCGCAAACATTACCGTGACGGATGTGGCGAAGGGCACAACGGTCAACACGCAATCCGATGGCGCCGGCGAATTCAGGGTAGACCACCTGATCCCGGACCTCTATGACATAAAGGTTGACGCGAGTGGTTTTAAGGGGTATCAGCAAAAGGGAATTCAGGTCTTTGCTGACAGCGCAATAAAGGTCACTGCCGCGCTTTCACCTGGCGGGTCCGATGTAGTCGTTGAAGTAACCGCGGACCAGGTTCCGCTGCTCAAGACGGATCGCGCCGACGTGTCAACAAACTTCGGATCGAGAGAAATTGAACAACTTCCAATTCCCGGCCGGAATTTCACAGGCCTGCAGCTATTGCTGCCGGGCGCGCAGCAGCTTGGATGGAGCCACTCCGCCGCCGAGAATCCGCAGGGCAGCTTACAGATCATGGTCGACGGGCAAGCCTTCGCCGGCGTGGCCTATGAGCTGGACGGAACCGACAACCAGGATCCGATCCTTGGCATCATCGTAGTCAATCCAAACCTCGACTCGCTGTCGGAGTCAAAGATCGCGACGCAGAACTATGACGCGGAGTTCGGTAAGGCGGTTTCGTCGGTCGTGACGGCGCAGACGAAATCGGGCTCAAACAAGTTCCACGGTTCGGCCTTTGACTATCGCCAAAGCGGGGCCAATCTCGCGAAGGATCCCTTCACGCAAGGGCCGGGGCGTGCCTCAATCCCCGGCCAGCTCAAGAACCAGTTCGGCGGTTCCATCGGCGGACCGATTCTCAAAAACAAGGTGTTCTTCTTTGGCGACTATCAGGGCGTGCGTCAGAAAGTCGGAACCGCCAACGTTCAGACGGTTCCATCGGCGCGGCTGGTGGCGACCTGTCTCGGCAAACAGGTGTCGCCGAGCGGAATTCCGGGTTGCGACTTCGGCGAATACGCCCAGAATGTCACTCCGATAGGTACGGGCATTATCTATCAGACCAACGGCCAGCCATACCCCAACAATGTGATTCCTGCATCGCAGGTATCCACGCAAGCGAAGAACTTTCTCGCCCTTCTGGAGCCATACAAGCCGAATACATCTGGTTCGTTCAACGGGCTTAAAAATAACTATGCAGGCTCCGGCACGGGCGGTCTGAATAGCGACCAGTGGGACGTTCGGGGCGACTACCAGATGAATGACAAAGTCCACTTCTTTGGCCGGTTCAGCCGATTTACCGATGTCCTGAGCGGAACGGTCATGTTCGGTGCGGCCGGAGGCGCGGGCTTCGGTCTCGGCGGATACGGTGGCACCTCAAAGGGAGCTAATGACAGCGCTGCACTTGGCACCGACATCGCAATCAACTCGAGCCTGGTGACGGATGTGCGCCTCGGTTATTTCCGTTACAACATTAACACCAGCAAGTATGACCAGGGCACAGACCTGGCCACCCAGCTTGGTATTCCCGGAATGAATACGGGTACTGCGATCACAAGCGGTGCTCCGAGCTTCCAACTCACCGAAGTTGGCTCACTGAGCGGAGCGACTCCCTCCAACCCGCAGGCCACGGGACCGCAATATGGCGCGGGCCTCAACGTGGACCGCTGCAACTGTCCTACGATCGAGAAGGAGGACCAGTATCAAATTGTGAACAACTGGACCAAGCTTCTTGGGAGCCATGCGCTGAAGTTCGGAGCCGACCTTCGTTATGCGCGTAATTTGCGCGTCCCGAGCGACAACGACCGCACCGGCATCCTTTATTTCAGCAACAACTACACCTCTAATCCAAACCTTACTACTCCCGGCGGATTGGGCTTCGCGACGTTCGCACTCGGCCAAGTAACCAACTTCCTGCGCTACACCAGCACCTCAACCAACGCCAAGGAGTTCCAGAAACGCGACTTCTTCTATGCGCAGGATACCTGGCGAGCAACCCCCAAGCTGACGGTCAACTACGGGCTCCGCTATGAGTTCTACTTCCCCGAGACGATCAACGCCGCAGGGAACGGAGCGCTGCTAAACCCGGATACCGGTTATCTGTACGTCGCGGGTGTTGGCGGCGTCGGCAGCAACATGAACTGGGAAAGGACCACCAACACGTGGAGCCCGCGAATCGGGATAGCCTACCAGGTGCGTCCGGAGACAGTCATTCGAGCCGGCTATGGGCGCAGTTTCGACATCGGCGTATTCGGTTCGATCTTTGGACACGCCGCGACCCAGAATCTTCCGGTTCTCTCCAGCCAGCAGGTGACACAGGTAGGAGGGGCAAATAGTGCGGCCTTCACAATGGCTCAGGGGCCTCCCGCGCCAACGCCCACGGTAGTTCCGGCCAGCGGGCTACTGCCGAATCCTGGTACGTTGGTCAACTCACGCGCCAGACCTAACCCGCTCCGGCTTCCCACTCTAGATGCATGGAACGCGAGCCTTCAGCAATCCCTAACGCCAACGCTCTCGTTCACGATAGCCTATGTAGGCAACAAGGGCACCCACACACTTGGCGACGGGAGCAACAATACGACCAACCCGATGGAGGCGGCGATCAATCTGCCCGCGCAGTACAGCATTACAGGCCAGCCGCTGCACTTCGATCCATCGGTAAGTTCCACCACATTCTTCCCTGGCGTCAAAGCGTTGAACGGTCAACCAGTACGTGGCATTTCACCCTCTGGAGGAACGAACAATCAAACCTACCTGCAGCGCTACTACGGAGGGAAACTTCCAGCGTGCGCAGATCCGAACTACCACATCAGTGATCCGCTCATCGGCCCTGGTCAGTGCGGCTGGACCAACGGCATCACTAATTACAGCGATGACTTCAACTCCCACTACAACGCGCTTCAGGTCACGCTCACCAAACAGTTCTCCCGTGGTTTTTCGGTGAACGCAAACTATGCCTGGCAGCACGCGATCAGCTGGCAAAGCGGTTACTACACCTGGAGCCACACGGCCACCAAGGGGAACGACGGCTTCCTTCGCCGTCAACAGTTCATCGCCTACGGTCTGTACGAGCTTCCCTTCGGAAGAAACAAGCCCTTCTACAGTCATGCGGGCGCTGTAACCAACCAGATCGTCGGCGGATGGCAATTGAGTCCCATTTTGAACTACTCCAGTGGCTTGCCGTTTAACCTAACCCTTGGAGGATGTCCAAATATTCCGGGCTCGGCTCCTTGCTACATGAATGGAAACCGGGAGCAGTTCCAGCACCAGATCACCGGTGCCCCGTACACTACCCTCCGCTGGTTCAATCAGTCGACCGTGTCCAAAAACTTTACGACGCCCGGACTGGACCAGATCGGAAGCCTGGGAAGAAATAGCCTCTATGGGCCTAATTTCTTCAACGTGGACCTTTCGGTGATGAAGAGCTTCCCGGTCCGTGAATTTGCCACCATTCAGTTCCGCATGGACATGTACAACGCCCTCAATTACATCAGTTGGGGAACGCCCAGCGGAACTGACGGAACGATCAGCAATGGACCCGGCAAGGATGGCACCGCGAATCCACGCCAGCTACAACTCTCCCTGCGGGTGCAGTTCTAACTCAGACTGTTTTCCCAAAGAGGGGAGCTGCGGCTCCCCTCTTCTATTCCAGTTACACTTAGCCACAATCGTTTTATGCGCCGTCTGCCCAAACTGGTCCTACTACGTTCGGTTCTTGCAGTTGCAGTGCTCTACTCGGCGCTGCTGCGTGCGCAGAAGCCGGCACAGCCCACCCCTGCGCCGCAAACGCCAGACGCACAATCCGTCCCGGCTGGAGCAGCTCCAGCCGCCTCTTCAACGAACCTGACACGACTACACCGGATGATTGATCGTGGTCAATCCGCGGATGCTCTAAAGGAGCTCGATGTGATGTCCGCTCAGCAACCTGCACCAGCTGGAGTCAATAGATTGCGTGGCCTCGCTCTGTACTCGCAGAACCAATTCGTTGAAGCAGACGCTGCATTCGCGAGTGCATTGAAACAAGATCCCCATGATGAAGAATCGACGCAGCTGCGCGGTCTAACTCTGTTTCGGCTGGGCAGGCCTGCCGAGGCAATTCCACTGCTCGAATCGGCGCATGACTGGACGTCGCAAACCAGAGTTGATCCGAGCTACGTGCTGGCTCTTTGCTACCTCGACACGCGCAACTACGATAACGCTCGCAGGGCATTCGCCATCCAATATGGCTTTCCTCCCGACTCGGCGCCTGCATATCTTTTGGCTGCGCGGATGTTGCTTCGCAGAGAATACCTCCCGGTAGCTCAGCAATTTGCCACGAAGTCCCTGGAGTTGGAACCTCAATTGCCGCTTGCGCATGCACTTCTCGGCGAAATCGCACTCGCGGGCGAACATCTTGACGTGGCCATTGGGGAGTTTGAGCAGGAGCGCCTCCGCAACCCGCTTAATGGCAGCATCTATGACAGGCTGGGAGATGCTTACACCCGTGCGGGCGATTACACGAAGGCACAGCAATCCCTGCAACGCGCCTTGCTCCTCGAGCCAAACTCAACCGGACCCTATATTCTGCTGGGAAAAGTATTGCTCAAGCAGCAGGACCCTGCGAGCGCGATGATGTACCTTGAACGCGCTGAAAAAATGGACCCCAGTAACTACATGACGCATAGCCTGTTGGGACAGGCGTATCGGTCGCTAGGCAGGGCAGAGGACGCTAGTCGAGAGAATCAGATCTCCCAGAAAATACAGGCTGCAAGCGAACCCAAACTTGAAACGGTTCACTAAGAATTTAGGGAAAATCTGTCGCCGATGACGTCATGGGAGAGTAAACCATCGCCGTCTGGCATTTTTCCAGAGGAGCGCCACCTAAGTTCCCGGTCAGCTCTTGACCAGGCCGGTCGACTCACGAATGACGAGTTCGGTTGAGATACGGTGCTCCGTTCCAGCGTTTCCGCGTCGACGGTTTGCCGCGTAAAGAGCATTAAAAGCGCTCACTCCAATCTCCGCACGTGGCACTCGAATTGTAGTCAGCGGAGGTTGCAGGAAGTTGCTTATCTCGATATCGTCGAAACCCAAAACTGAAATATCTCCTGGAACCTGCAGCCCCGCGGCGCGAATCTCACGCATCATACCGATCGCTGTCAGATCGTTCGAAGCCATCACGGCCGTCGGAGGTTGGCGCAATCTCAAAAGCTTTGCCATCGCGCTCTGCCCCCCATCAATTCGATGATTGCCGATTTGCATATAGTCGGCTCTAAAGTTGAGCCCCTTCCTCTTAATAGAAAGTGCGAAGGCGTTGCTGCGGGTTCTTGCAGAGGCGAGCGTGGGGGGACCGCTTACGAATGCAATCCTCTGGTGTCCGAACGAAATCAGGTGCTCAATGGCTTGTTCGATTCCACTCACGTAATCGATGAGGACGTTGCTGATGTTGGGTCCCACATGTCCGGTGTCGAGAAAGACAATCGGGATGCCACGCTTGTTCAGTAACTGTACGAGCTTGGGATCCATCTCCGACGTCATGATGGCGACCCCATCTACCCGTCGTTCGAGCATCCGACGGACGCATACCTGCATTCGTTGCGGCTGGTAATCAGTATTGGCAATCAAAACCTCCTGCCCGTGCTCAACCGCGATACGTTCGAAGAACTTAACGATATCTGGGAAGAATGGATTGGCAATATCCGAGATAATGAGCCCATACATATGACTCCTACCGGAGCCCAGGGTCCGCGCATGCGTATTGGGGTAGTAGCCGAGGGACTTGATGGCGCTACGAACTTGGCGCTCAACTAGCGCGCTGACCGGAACTGTTCCATTCACCACCCGAGACACAGTGGCTGTGGAGACGCCGGCCTTTTTTGCAACCTCTCGAATGTTCACGGGTGGTCCGGATCCGCTGCCCTTTCTGCGTCCCAACTAAGGGTGAATGCGATGTCTGGATCGACAACAACACTTCGAACCCAGCTACACCCGCTCGACGGGCGACAGAGTCACTATAGCGCATCGTTCGAGAATCATCTCGCGAGCACGCCAATTAGCCAACCGGACGTCTTCATCTCGTCGTTGAGAAACAAGACCTTGGCGCACTTCGTTCGATCCTTAGATCGACGCCAACTCCCAATTCGTTACTTCTGGTTTGTGTCGGATGTGGGCGAAGGATTACCCTTGTCCCACCGAATGGCGGTCGTCCCATGAGAGCGTTATTCAGCAAGAGTGGGCCGCCCTGCCAACGGATGTGCGATCGTGGAGACGAACGTAGAGGGACTCAAGGAAATGCGCGGCGCAAGAAAATTTGGTCCCAGGGTGAATGGCTTTCACAAATCGCGGCCTTACTCTGAAACTATGAGTTCTCGGTTTCTTAGGGGCGTGTCCTCAATCATCGTTGCACTTATCAGCGTGCTGCCCGCTGCGGTGGTTGCTCAGCAAACTGGTCCGCAACACGGGGATGGAGCCACAATTCAGGGCAACGTCCACGACTCGGCGGGCAAGTCCATTGGCGACGCGTCGGTGTGGCTGGAGCAAGAGGGCACTCTCAAACACATGGAGACGAAGACGAATGCTGCGGGGCGCTTTGCATTTACACCCCTCCCGCCAGGGCGCTATTTGCTCAGCGCGGAAAAATCAGGACAGAAAGGTCATAGCACTGTCGTTCTTGGATCTCCCCAGGAGGTTCAAAAAATTGTCGACCTGATCCTCGAAGCCTCCGTACCCATTCGATCAGATTCCGGCGCACCTTCGCCGTCTCCAACTCAAGCTATGGAGTTTTCCGATAAGCCGAATTTCACGATTGCGGGAGTTACGGACTGGACTGCGGTAGGAGGGCACGGTTCGGATTCTGCCTTGCGAACGAGCGAGGACCTCACGCGAGAAACTCTCACGCTCAAACCTGACGGTTTGAATCGCGCCGGACCATCGTTGCCAGGCGACGCAGGTAAAGAGGAGGAATCTGAGAGCAAGCTACGTACTGCTCTTGCCGGCGCTCCCACAAGTTTTGACGGAAATCATCAGCTTGGCGAATTCTATTTCCACGCCGGCAGATACCGGGAATCCATCCCGCCACTGCAGGCTGCATATCAGATAGATCCAACAATGGATGACAATACCTACGATCTGGCGCGGGCCCATAAAGAAGTGGGCGATTATTCACGGGCACTCGAATACGTTCGGAAACTGCAAACGCACAAGGATTCCGCTGACCTGCATCGCCTGGCAGGTGAACTTGATGAGAAGATGGACGATCCGTTGGCTGCCGTCCAGGAATACGAACTGGCCGTCCGTTTGGATCCGAGCGAACAAAATTACTTTGCATGGGGATCGGAGCTATTACTGCACCGGGCCGTGTGGCAAGCTGCAGAGGTTTTCAGAAAGGGAGCCAAGCTATATCCGAAATCGCCTAGAATGCTGGCGGCGCTGGGCACCTCTCTTTTCGGTGCAGCCCTCTACGATGAAGCGGCTCTTCGACTCTGTGATGCTTCCGATTTGAATCCCGCCGAGCCCGAGCCCTACATCTTCATGGGCAAGATCGAGAGGGAGGCCCCCAATCCATTGCCCTGCGTCGAGCAGAAATTGGCACGGTTTTTGCAGAAGCAGCCTGACAGTCCTCTTGCGAACTACCTCTATGCGATGGCTGTTTGGAAACGGCAGGAACAGCGGACCGATCCTCTGGCCTTGCAGCAGGTGGAAATGCTGCTTACAAAGGCTGTAAAGGTCGATCCCAACTGTGTCGACGCCTACCTGCAGCTCGGGATTCTTTATTCTTCCCAACATAATTACGAGAAGTCGATTGGCTTCTACACCAAGGCCATCGAAATGGATCCGCAGTTAGGCGAGGCCCACTATCGGCTGGGTGTCGCCTATGACCGGACGGGTGAACCCAAAAAGGCGGCGAGAGAATTCGTGCTTCATGATGAGATCGAGAAGCAAAAGGCTGCTGAAGTTGAACGTCAGAGGCGCGAGATCAAGCAGTTCTTAGTTGTTTTACAGGGGCAACCAGCTCATTCCACAGTTCAGTGAAGGTGCAGGAAACAATTGAAACCTTTAATGCTTCTTATAATCAAAAAGCGAGACGAGGTCACCTCCGTGCAGACCGCGCCACCGCCGTCGTCCGTGGTACATGCCGTAATCGCAAGGGCACCCGCAACAGCAATGGAAAACGTGGTGGCCAGGTAGTCGGCGACTCATGGTGGGAAGGTTTACCGCTGACGCTTTGTGTCGACGCGCTTGGCGGCCACCTTGCTCGCCGATGGGGCACCTTGCTTCGCCATTTGCGCCTGCCCCGCCTTGGTCATCAAGCGCGATTGTTCGTACATCTCGATCCACTTCTCGCTCGAAATCGCCGAGATCAGCTTGCCAATCGCTTCGAGCGGCAAATCGTCCGGCGACTCGAAATGAACGCAACACTTCCCCATGTCAAGCTTCTTCCCCGCCGCCTTGAACACCGCCTTCAACTGCTCGAGCTGACTCGCACTCCAAAACGCGCCCATCAGGTAAAGCGAGCAGTAGTTCTTCTGCGACGCGAGCGCGACGTAGGTGATCGGCTGCTGGTTGTAAGTGTCTGGATATCGAGACAGCGGGATCGCCCAGCCGATCGTGCCCCAGACGAGGCACTCATCGTAGCCGCGTGGAATGTGCTTGTTCACGAGTGCGCGCACCGTTGCGATCGTCTTCGCACGATCGGCGGGGAGTGAGGCGATGTATTGCGCTGGCGTCTTGACGTTCGATGGTGGTTTCATGGATTCGTCGTTTTCCGAACGAAGTGTATCACCGAACGTTTGAAAACCTGCCAGTGGCAGGGGCTGCGAGTATCGCATCATCAACAGAAGAGAGGGCGCTGTGCGCGCGTTCTCAGCGTCCATGTTCAATGGAAACTTTACGGTGAGACCGGCTTAGAGGTCCTGACAATTCCGGCGCCTTCGCGGATGGTGAGAATCTGATTTGCTTTGAGCTGCGTGAATCTTTCGATCTTCTGCGTAGTCGGCCACTTCACTTCTACGGCATCCACAGTCTCAGCCTTCCCCAGTCCAAAGTGAAGGCGCAGGTCGTTCTGTGACATGACGCTCGTACCGCTGGTGACTTCGTCCATCTGGACATGTTTTCCAGTGATAACTCGCACCCTCGCTCCAATGGCAGTGCGATTACACTTGGTACCCACTAGCTTGATCTTGATCCAGTTTTGTTTGTTGCCTCCATCATTTCGTAGGAGCGATGGCAGATCGTTCATATTCAAAATCAACGCATCCATACCACCGTCGTTGTCGTAGTCACCGAAGGCCGCCCCGCGACTCGAAAGATGTTCGCTAATGCCGGGTCCCATCTCCGACGAAACATCCTGAAACCGTCCATTGCCGAGATTTTTATAGACCAGACGCGGATTCTTGAAGGTTTGATCGAGATGATAACTGTCAATCTCCGGGTAAACGTGTCCATTTACCTGAAGGATGTCCTGCCAGCCATCATTGTCATAGTCAATAAACCCGCATCCCCACGCGACATAGCGGTTGTTGACTCCAACACCGGAAGGGAACGTGACGTCGGTGAAAGTCCCGTCGCCGTTGTTGTGGTACAAGTTGCAGGTGTCGTCAGCGAAGTTGGTCTTGAAAATGTCGAACCAACCGTCGCAGTCGTAGTCGGCGACGGCGACACCCATTCCGGCCTGCTCATGGCCGCCATCGCTGTAAGCACAACCAGCCATTACAGCGACATCGGTGAAGGTGCCGTCATGATTGTTCTGGAAGAGAATGCTTGGTTGAGAGTCGACAGCAATGTAAATATCCGGCCACCCATCGTTATCGAAGTCGTAAGAGACCGAAGTGATGGAGTATCGCGGGCCAGGTTTCAGAATGCCCGACTTCTGCGAAACATCAGTAAAAGTGCCGTCTCCATTGTTGTGATAGAGAATGTTCGTGTCGCCGGGAAGGCCACGCGGCCCGCACATAATCGGGATGCCCTTCCACTGACAGAAGTGCGTGTCGTTAGCAGCGGGAATCTTCTCCGGATCCAGCTTGATGTAGTTACATACAAAAAGGTCGAGGTGGCCGTCCCTGTCATAGTCGAGAAAAGTACAGCCGGCGCCCCAACGAACCTGTTCCTGATAAAGTCCGGCTTTGCGAGTCACATCCGTGAAGGTTCCATTTCCGTTGTTGTGAAACAGAATGTTATGTCCCCAGAACGTGCAGAACAGATCGTCCCATCCGTCATTGTCGTAGTCGCCGACGCAGACACCGGTCTGCCAGCCAGTAACGCCCAGCCCTGACTTTTCGGTGACATCGGTAAACGTACCATCTCGGTTGTTCTTGTACAGATGGGAGATTGGCGCCTTTCCAGCGGGCCAATGTGCATCCAGCCGATTCCCGTTCGTGAGATAAATGTCCAGCCATCCGTCCTGGTCGTAGTCAAAAAAGGCCAGTCCGCTTCCCTTGGCCTCAACGATGGACCGCTTGTGATCGACACCACCCCACACACTGGGAATTTTCAATCCAGCTTGCTGCGCAACGTCCACAAATTGCACCGGAGACGGCGCAGGATTCGAGGTCGCGGCTCTAACCAGCGATGGATCTCTCCATTGCCACAGAGGAGTCGTCAGGGCGTCCATCAGCGTGCTGCCAAACAGAAAAAAAGATGAGCCAATGAAACGCCGACGGGGGAAATTCATAAGTTGCGATTATAGAAGCAGAGCTTTGCTCCGGCTTTTTGATTCGAAGGGCGGATTACGGCATTTTGCTCAGCATTTCCAAGGCCTGTACGGCACTCTGGTTCTGAGGTTGGATGCGCAGCAGATCCTGCAAAACTCCTTTCGCTTTTTCCTTGTCATTCCGCAACGCGTAAAGTTGAGCAAGATTGAGATAGGACTGATCGAAACTCGGCACAACCTGGATACAGGTCTTGAACTGCTCCTCTGCCTTCGCGTACTCCTGCTCCCGAACGAAAAGAACGCCAAGATTATTCAGGGCTTCGGGATAATCTCCACGAAGTTCGACCGCCTTCTCCAAATAGCTCGATGCGCTCTGTAACTGATTCTGCTGGGCGTAGAACATGCCCAGACTGTAGTTGACTTCAGGATTATCGGGCTCAATCTTTAGCGCACGATTCAAGCAGTCCAGCGCTTTCTCAAAAGCCCCTTGCCGCCGGTAGACATTTCCGAGATTCAGAAGTGCAATCGCGTAGGTTGGCCGCTGGGCCAATGCCTGTTGAAAGCTCTGAATCGCCTCGTCCGCATTACCTTCCTGGGCGGCCATCATCCCAAGGTTGTTCCACGCCTCCGGGTAGTCTGGACGCAGTTTCAGAGTCTGCTGAAGATATTGGCGTGCCTGCTGGAAATCATTTCTCCGCAGATTGAGCGTTCCGAGGTTGTAGTAGCCTTCGGGATCATCCGGCTTTGCGGCGACGACCTGCTGAAATGACTCCACGGCTTGTTCCAGATAACCGCGCTGGAACAGCGCTATGCCGTACGTAAAGTCGTTGCGCTGAAACCCGCCGCTGTAGAGCACTCCGCCTAAAGGCATCGCCTTTTGCATGCGACCCGCCGCCGTAGTTGGAATGGCCCTTACATCCTCGATCAGACGCTCAGGCAAAAGCTCTCCCTGATAAACCTTAACGATCATGCCCTCTCTGTCCAGCAGGAACGACGTCGGGATAGCCAGGTTCCTGCGACGATCAAATAAATAGCGGTAGATGATGTTATAGATTCCTGCTACGTCTTCGCTTGCAAAAACCACTGGAAAGGAAAATTTTTCCTGCGCAGCGAATGAGTGAGCCTTTCCGAGATCGCCCGGGCCGTCGACGCCTACCGCTAGAATCTTCAGTTGCCCTGCGGCGAGCGCTGACTCGTGATGATGCAGAAGTCTCAGCTGGTCGCGGCAGAGCGGCGCCGCCGTCGACCAGAAGTTGAGAAGCACGAAGCTGCCACGCAGCGATCGGAGCTCTCGCATAGTCCCTGCGAGATCGGGAAGCGAAAACGCTGGTGCCAGCAGAGGCTCAACAAGCCAGGTATCTACCTGCGATGGCAATGGTTCTACCAGCGGCGGCGGACCTGCTTGGGAATAGGAAGGGTTTGGGGAGGCGAAAGGCTTCGCGATAAACGTGACGGCCTCTTCCTCGATTTCGATCCGATGGTTTGCCGGTAGACCATCGAATCTCTGAGTGAGCCCGCTCGGCCATCGAATCGTCGCCCGGCTTGCTCCTTCCGGTTTTCCCACTCCGAAGAACACTTCTTTCGAATGCTGAGCCAGAAACCCCGAACCCGCTTGCAGATACTTTGTCTGCCGCAGTTTTCCTGTCTCTACCGTAATGGACGTTCCGATCGCATCGCGATTGCTCCTAGTCCCTCGCAGGCGGAAAGCGATCGAGTCCCCGATATCCTTCATTCCGTTATGAAGAATCCGCAGCTGCGGAGCATTGCGGTTTTTCAGGATGAGCTCCAAACGGCCGTCATGGTCAAGGTCAGCGAGAACAAACGAGCGGCTGTCCTCAGGAAAGTCCAATCCAAGCGCGCCCGAAACCTCGGAGAACGTGCCATCCCGGTTGTTCGCGAAAGCTACATTTCTTTCATGGCCACTCCAGGAGTTATCCGCTCGGATCAATTCGTTGAGAGCATTCCATCCATGCTCGTAAGCCAACGAGGGCGTCGCGTCTTCTGGGGATTTAGCTACTATCTGCCGCCAGAAAAAGCTGCCAAGGTCATTTCTCTCTAACCTCTGCTCAGGTGCTGAAATGTATCCATTGGCAACGTAGAGGTCAGGGTACCCGTCATGGTCGAAGTCCCAAAAATCTGAGCACCAGCCCCAGCGACCCATCTCAACCCCGGCTTGTTGGCTAACGTTTTGAAACGTCCCCTTCCCATTGTTCCGATAGAGCGCATTGCCTCGCGCGTGCCGTTGGTAGAGCGCACGGATATCCTCCGGAGCTTTTTCCTGAAAGCGCTTTTGCGTTGAAACTCTCTGTCCCGCAGCCGACCACATATTTGCGACGTAGATATCCTGATTTCCGTCATTGTCGAAGTCGGACCAGCAAGCACTCATCCCAGCGCCAACGTCTTCAACGTGAGTCGAACTAGAGACTGACGCGAATGTTCCATCGCCATTGTTGCGATACAGGTTATTGCGCCCGAAGTCGTTGGCCACGTAAAGATCAGGCAGGCCGTTGGAAGAGGACTGGCCCCACGCACAGGCGAAACTGTAGCGATTGTTATCCACGTTCAACCCAGCCGCTTCGGTCCTCTCTACAAATGTAGAATTCCCTTCGTTGTGCAGCAGGCAATTGGCTGGGCCATTGCGAGCGTCGAAGTAGGGAACTGGATAGTGATATTGATCGAGGCCGAGGTAGTAGCTGTACAGGCAGAAGTAAATATCGAGACGTCCGTCGCGATCGTAGTCGGCAATCGCTGCATGGGTGAACGATCCCTGAGGAGGTTTAGCAAATTGAAAGGCATCACGCTTGATCGCGAACGTTCCGTCGCCCTTATTCAAGAAGAGGAGGGGACCGCTGCCACAGACCACCAGAAGGTCCTGACGTCCGTTGTTCTGAAAGTCGGCAAAGAGAGCGCACGCGGTATTGTCCAGCACTCCGACTCCCGATTTTTCTGTCACGTCTTCAAAGGTCCCGTCGCCCCGGTTACGGTAGAGCCGGTTTGGCAGCCCCGCCGGCTGGCAGACGTAGAGATCATCCAATCCATCGTTGTCGAAGTCACCCGCGGCCACACCGTTGTTGCCGTAAACATCGATGCCGCACGCGCCATCCAGAACCGTACGCCAGTAGTCTGACCCGCGAAGCATCTGGCTCGTGTACGACTCCGTTCCGCCGAGAGCTTGAGACGTGACGTCGATAAACGCCGGGCTGTCCGTGACGCTCAGGATCTCCTCTCTAGCCTCCCATCTGTGCGCCTTCCATGTCTCGAGTGCGTTGCGGGATCCATCATAGGACCACTCGGTGTGCCACGATCCAACCCGCTCCTCACGGCGTTGACCGCTTCGACTGGCAACAATGTCGTATCGGATATCGACGCGAACTCTGAGCGGAGCGCTCGCGATCTCCTCGATACCAACAATTTCGAACTCCGCGGTTTCTACGCGCGAGACCTGCCCCAGCCAGACCCGGATCTCCTGGAGAAATCGCTCACGTCCGGCAACGGAATTGGCCGCAAACTGTCTTCTCACGATATGGATCCCATCCCCCGAGCGAAGGGTAGTCTCCTTGGCGGGGGTCAGGGGCGAGGCTTCGACTGAAGGATCCAGTGAGCGGGCCAATCCTGCAAGATCGTGCGCAGATGCCACAAGGGTCTGGCTCCACTGGTTGAGCTGCAAGCCGATTTCGAAAGCGTATTTCTCAGTGACATACTCATCCGAACCAGGAGCCACCAGGCGGAGAATGTCTTCCAGAGGAGATTTTGCAGGGTAGTGGGGCGTCAGTCGTATGTCGGCGAACGAGAAACCTGAAGGATTAGGAGCGACGGTCTCCGAAGATCCAAACAAAAACGAGGATGCATGGAAGGGCGTCGGACAGAAGAGCATCGGCGCTAAACCTAAGCTCTTGAGGAGTCTCCGTCGGGAAAGGAACAGGTTTTCATTCGTGTGATGAAGCATTTCAGACGGGTTCCGCGTAGCGGCAATCTTAGCATCTTGGCTGGAGGCCGCCCAGGACCTGTTAGTTGATGGCGTCGCAGATTATTCCTGAGGTTCTCCCCCCGAATTGTGGATAACGGCCTAGTCCTTTAGGTTGACAACGGACATTAGTGTGGTCTAAGCTCATCGCGATCCAAAATGTAACCGGTTACTTCATTCGCTTCGGCGCAGTTCGGTTTACGCGGCGCAAGACCGCAGACCACAAACGGAGGTTATTCGGATGGCTATTGATCGCAACGCTCTGAAATGGTTTAGCCGTTTCACACACCTAAGCCTCACTTGCATGTTCCTCCTTCTGGTGCACACCCAAACAGTGTTTGGCCAGGTGGATCAGGGATCAGTCGAAGGGACGGTGCAGGACGCCTCCGGCGCAGTTGTTCCCAACGCAAAAGTAACCCTCTTAAACAAAGACCAGGGCCTGTCCTTGGAGACAACGACGAAGGCAAGCGGGGAATACATCTTCTCGCCGATCAAGATCGGGAACTACTCCCTTTCCGTAACCGCTCCCGGATTTGCCACAACTACCCAGGAAAACCTGCAAGTAAGCGTTCAACAGCATTTGCAGGTCAACATCCAACTGAAAACGGGTGCGACAACTGAGACTGTGGAAGTAAGCACTGCGCCTCCATTGCTGCAGACCGAAGAGGGATCGGTTGGTCAGGTGATCACTGAGAGGACCGTGAATAGCCTCCCGCTCAATGGGCGCAATTTCACGTTTCTGGCGCAGCTTGGTGCTGGCGTAAATACGCCGCAGGCCGACACGCGAGGCAATGCGGCATCTGGTGCTTTTACTGCCAATGGTCTGCGACCTGCCCAGAACAACTACCTGCTGGACGGCATCGACAACAACTCCGACACCGTCGACTTCCTCAACGGCACAAACTTTATCGTCCTCCCGCCCGTGGACGCGATCCAGGAGTTCAAGGTGCAGACAGCGGACTTCAGCGCTGATCTCGGCCGCGCGGGTGGTGCAGTCCTGAACGCCACGATCAAGTCTGGTACAAACGCCTTCCACGGCGCGGTCTGGGAATTTTTTCGCAATGACGCGCTCGACGCGGCGGACTGGTTTTCAAATAACAATGGAACTCCAAAGGGAGAACTGCGCTTCAATCAATACGGAGCTTCCATTGGGGGACCGATCTTCAGGAACAAGCTGTTCTTCTTCGGCGATTACGAAGGGCTGCGAGTTAACCAAGGCACCGTTTCAACTGCTACTGTGCCAACCCTGACAGAGCGTAACAGTGGTTACTCCAATCTCGCAGACATCATCTCCGGGCAGGGCGGGACCTTGCGGGCGGACGCCGTGGGACGACAGGTGCCGCTCGGCACGGTCCTCGACCCGGCGACAACACGCTCGGTTGTAGCAGGCACGGTTGATCCGGTCTCCGGCAGAGTGGCGACAACGACAGGTTTTGTTCGCGATCCGTTCGGCACTTGCTCCCCGGCCACCGCGACCTATTCGCTGGCAGCCTGCAACCTTAACCACATCCCCGTTGGAAGGTTGGATCCGAATGCCATCAAGCTCTTGAATCTCTACCCCAACCCGACCAATGGATCGTTATCCACAAACTTCGCATCAACCCCTACTGCTACCCAGAATCGAAATGCCTTCGACGTCCGTGCAGATTACAATCCCTCTGACAAAAATCAGGTATTCTTCCGCTTCAGCTATGTGGACAATCCTCAATTTATCCCAGGCGTCTTTGGCGGCATCGCGGACGGCGGTGGGTTCCAGCAAGGCGTCCAGACCGCGAAAGCGCAACAGGCAGTAATCGGGTATACCCATGCGTTTACTCCTACCGCTGTCAATGTAGCTCGCGCCGGATTCAACCACCTTCACACCACCCGATTCGGTCCTGAAGGCGACACACTGGGCATTCCCGCTCAATACGGAATCCAGGGTATCCCGCAGGTTCCTGAAAACGGCGGCCTTCCCGGCTTTACCTTTGGCGGGTTGTCTACCTTGGGCGGTAACAACTTCCTGCCTTCGGACGAAGTCAGCCAGACGCTCCAGATCACAGATGACTTTACGAAAATTTACGGCAAACACAGCTTCAAGACGGGGTTTGAATATCAGTACATAAAATTTTCGACCCTGCAGCCCGCGTATTCGCGCGGCCAGTTTGACTATAACGGCACGTACACCGATATTCCGAATCAGAACAGCACCAGCACCGGAATCGCACAATTCCTGCTGCAGCCCCAGTTGGCAACCGTTCCGAATGGTGTCAATTATTCGGGAGGTTCCGATCAGGTACAGGCTTCTAATATCAACAAGACCTACGATACGAAGGACTACATCGCCGCGTTCTTCCAGGACGACTGGAAGGTAAGTCCCAGATTGACTCTTAACCTCGGCATACGTTGGGATTACTTTGGACCAATCAACGAGTCCAATGGTGCCCAGGCCAACTTCATCCAAAGCGGACCACCCTCAAACAAGCCGGTTTATCTTATCCCGACCGGCAAAGCCATTAGCACCTTGTCTCCGAGCTTTATCGCCCTAACGGCGAAGGATGGAATTGCTATCGTGCAGGGAGACCAGTACGGCAAAAGCCTCGTGGAAGTGCAGAAATCCAATTTCTCTCCACGCGTAGGATTCGCCTATCAATTGACGCCGAAATCTGTAGTACGCGGCGGCACCGGTATGTTCTACAACTCTTTTGAGAATCAGGGATACGGCCCGAATATCGGCGAAAACTATCCTTTTGTCTACAACTTCAACTATCAGATCCAGGGCCAGGTCAATCCCGTCAGCGCTAACACCCCCTATGCCGGGTGCGCCACAGCAGGCCCCGGCGGAACTGCGACCTTTGAGGCTGGTCTATCTTGCGTGACCTTTACGCCGTCCGCAGTCAATGCCCAGGGTCTGTCATTGCAGGGACTCCAATTCGACTACAGGACTCCCGTCACGTTGGGTTCTAACATCACCTTCCAATATTCGTTGACACCCACGCTAAGCATGCAGGTTGCGTATGTGAATACGAACGCCTGGAATCTGCAGACAGGTGTTGGCAATAACCAGGTGACTCAGCTCTTTCCTGCCGGCACAAATTTAACGAACCTCGTTGCATTCCCGGACTTCAATCGTGGTGGCAGTTATCAGCGAACGATAGCAGAGAGTAGCTACAACGGCCTGCAAACCAAGCTCGAGCAGACGTACTGGAAGGGACTTAACTTCCTCGCCGCCTATACCTGGTCCAAGACGCTGTCGGACGCTGGCGACCTGCTGAATGGCGGCAGTGTCTCTGGCTACCGGGCGCCGTTTGTACCGGGCTTTGGTATCACCTTCGATCGAGCTTTAGCCAACTTCGATCTTCGAAATGTATTTCATTTCAGCGGAGGGTATCAGCTCCCATTCGGTAGGGACAAGCAATTCCTTAGCAACTCAGGGAAGCTCACCAATGCGCTCGTTGGGGGTTGGAGTGGGAATTGGATCATAACCGCTCAAGGGGGCCAACCCATTACCTTGCGTTGCCCCTCTGCAACCACTGCCGGAACAAACTGCAACGACGTACTTGTCAACGGACAAAGCCAGCAACTTGGTCTGCATATCGACTCGAACAAGAAAATAAGTTGGTTTGGGAACCCGAAAGCATTCCAGCAACCCTGTCTGCTGGGAGCCTCCGGCCCGATTCCAAATTCGCCGGCGGGGTGCATTCCTTTGACTGGTGCCGGTCTATTGGGCGGCAATCAAGCAACCACCTACGGGCCGCCCCTCAAGACGTTTGACTTCTCCGTGTTCAAAGCCTTCCAGATTACGGAGCGCTTCTCGCTGCAGTTCCGGTCTGAGTTCTTCAACATATTCAACCACGCCAACTTCAACGCTCCTGGCTTCGGGGGTAATGGGGTTGTCTCGGTTTCGAACTCTACCAACTTCAACAGTACCAACTTCGGCGAAATCGGATCAACCCGCACCGCTCCAAGACAGATACAGTTTGCTCTGAAGCTGTATTACTAAGCGCCGTAGTTCTGAGCTAAGATGAACACACTCAGGAGGTCACAGTTATCAGTGACCTCCATGGGTGTTTCTTCTGCGTAACGCTCTTGCTTACGCGGTCACAACAGAGGTGGACTGTGTGCAAGGGGCCTCAGTTTCGGCTTTGTTTTTTTTTGCTGGTTTGGGCGCTGCCTGTTACAGCTCAGGACACACCCAGCCAGAAGCTGGATCGCCAGTTTCAGTCTGCCGTGGCGCAATACAACGCTGGCCGGTTTGCAGAGGCAGCCGCGCAGCTCGAAAAACTTCTACCGCAGACACCGCAGAGCTTTGAGGTTCATGAGCTTCTGGGACTGGTCTATGCCGCGGAGTCAGAAGATTCCAAAGCTCTGGAACACCTGGAAACGGCAGTACGGCTGAAGCCAGATTCCGCGGCCGCCAGAACCAATCTGGCTGCGAACCTTGCTCGTGCAGGGAAGTTCGACCTGGCTGCGAAGCAGTTTCAAAAGGCGCTGGCTTTAGAGCCTCGAAACTTCGATGCGAACCATAACTTGGGTGAGTTATATATCCAATCCGGCAAAATCGCGGAAGCCATTCCTTTCCTGGAAAAGGCGCAGCAGATTGATCCTACCTCTTACGATAACGGCTACGATTTAGCGCAGGCTTACTCGCTCACTGGCCGGTATAGCCAGGCGAGGCAGCTTATCCAGACTCTCATTCGACAGAAAGACACGGGGGAACTGCATAGCTTGCTGGGCCAGGTGGAAGAGAAAGACGGAAAGTTCCTGGCCGCCGCAAACGAATACCAGACCGCCGCCCATCTGGATCCAAGTGAGGACAACTTGTTCGATTGGGGAGGCGAGCTTCTCATCCACCGAACCTACGACCCAGCCATCGAGGTCTTCCGGCAAGCTACTCTGCGTTATCCGAAGTCG
The DNA here is from genome assembly GCA_000381605.1 of Acidobacteriaceae bacterium KBS 89. Taxonomy (GTDB): domain Bacteria; phylum Acidobacteriota; class Terriglobia; order Terriglobales; family Acidobacteriaceae; genus Edaphobacter. The sequence continues at coordinate 424,165 of KB906757.1, read as the reverse complement.
CCTCGCCTGCGCATCGGGCTCGGAATGGCGTTATATTCACGCGGCAACTATGAGGAATCAATTAAGTCCCTGCTTGCAGCAGCAGACCTGGATCCAGCCGATCCGCGATGTTACGTATTTCTATCCAAGGCCTATCTTAGTTCTCCGAACCAGGCTGACGATGTAATCGCTCGGTTCCGACGCTACGCAGAACTAAAGCCGGACAACGCGCTCGCCCAGTACTATTACGCGGTAAGTTTATGGAAGGGAAAACGGCTGGAACAAACCAGTGTAGATTTTCAAACGGTGCAGTCCCTCCTGCAAAAATCGATAGCTTTGGACGGAACACTTGCCGACGCACACCTGCAACTCGGTATCCTCTACGCGGACCAGCATGAGTTGGACAAATCGCTTCCGGAGTACCAGCGCGCACTGGAGCTGAATCCTAACTCTCCAGACGCTCATTACCGTCTCGGCCAGTACTATGTTCGCGCCGGACAAAAGGACCGCGCACAGCAGGAGTTCGCCGTCTATCAGAAGCTCCAGGCCCAGCACATGGCCGCAGTCGACAAGGAAAGGGCCGAGGTGCAGCAATTTGTCTATTCCGAAAAGCCCGACTCTGTCTCAAAGCCTTGAGTAAGAAGTGGTACATGATCCAGACCGTAGGAATCAAAAGGCGGACTTGAGTTGACGGTTTCCTCATTCAAAACGATACCCGCGCCACATGAGATCGCAAGGCATCTTGCCGTCAGCAGGCGCGATTTTCTCCGCAGTACCGCTGGACTGGCACTCGGAACTGCCCTGATGGGCGGCAGCCCCTTTGTGCACGGAGAGGCTGCGTCAAAGAAGCGGAAAGTCATTGTCATTACGTTTGGTGGGGGAGCCCGGGATCAGGAGACGTTCGCCCCCGAAGGGCAGGAGAATATCCCTTACATGCTCCACGAACTGGCTCCCCAGTCGAGCTTCTTCACTCAGGTGATGAATCAGGGCATATTGGGCCACTATGTGGCGACCGCGAGCCTCGCCACCGGCGTCTACGAAACACTCAATAACTTTTCCGCAGTTCCACCCGAACACCCCACAGTATTCGAATACTTCCGCAAGGATCTGAACCGTCCCTCCTCAAGCGCATGGGTGGTCGCCCCCAGCAACGGTTTCAACCGGATTGGCGAGAGCGAATACCGTTCCTACGGTCCGGGCCTCGGCGCCAAAGTCATTCTGCCGAAGCATTTACTGAGTGCGGCAACCTCCAAAGCACCCGCGGACTACAACCATCTGCTGCGTGATAACTACGAGACACCCCTCTACACCCCGCAGATCGGTGGCGGCGAATTCGAATTGCAGCAGATGGAATCCATCTTGAAGCTCTCCGTCGACGATTTCAAAACCCATGCACGAACCGTCTCAAGCCCTGACGAGCTTTCCGTCTATATAGCGAAGCGCCTGATGAAACAGGAATCCCCTAATCTGCTTTGGATCACCATGCACGACATCGACATCGCGCACTCCGGCGCTTACTCGCTCTACATTGACGCCATTCGGCGCACAGACCGGCTTTGTGCCGAGCTATGGAAAGCGGTCCAGGCCGAGCCTGAGTACGCAGGGAACACCACGATGTTTATTCTCCCGGATTTTGGACGCGATGCCGACGAGGATGCCGGCGGAAACGGATTTCAGCACCACCGCACCGGTGACCCAGCATCACGCACCACCTGGATGATGGCTCTGGGTACAGGGGTTCGCCAGGGAACGGTCTATGACCGCCCGGTGCAATCGATCGATCTCGTTCCAACTCTCGGCGCAATCATGGGCTTCTCGCCCAAGCTGTCACAAGGCAAACCGATCCACGAATTGTTGTAATTATGCTGCCAAGCGATCTCAAAGCCGAACAGTTCACCGGGTACCCACCCAAGGCACGGAAGCTCGTCCTGACCCACCTGGGAGCCCTGCAACAACTACCCCTCAGCTTTGTGCCAAGCCTGCTGCGTGAACTCATCGACTACGATTTCAAGTTCCCCGCAGAGCGCACCTCAATCGATCACGAACTTGCCACCCTCAGCTCCCTCTCGCCAGCGCAGCTCAAAGAATGGTTTCAAGCGTTCTCGCAACTTTCCCTCTCGTCAAAGCTTCAAAACCTTGACTGGGTCAACCAGCCTGCCCAGTTTGTCGAACAGCTATCCGCCTATCTCTGGACAACGCACCAGCTGAATGCCTTCCGCGAGGCAGCCATAGCCTATGGGAATCGTACGCGGGCCACGAGGCCCACCGAGCCAGTTCCCATACCCCCTCTGGGAATTGCGGTCATCGGGCAGGGCGTTCCGTCCTATGACGAACCTCTCTTCCGCAATCTGCGCAAACACGGTACCTATTTCAAACAAGTCAAACCAGAAAACGGAGTTCAACTTCTCATGGCTGCGGTCGAAGCCAGGGCCAAGGCTCACCCCGTTCCTTATGGACATTGGTATGTCGATGGGGGCCAGCCAGCCGATCACAGTCCGTCGCTGAGTTGCGTGTCGTTTCAGCAGCTGGAACCTGTACGCGCCGCATTGCTGAAAAACATCCAGACTGAAATAGCAAAACCCGGAATGGGTCCCGAGGAACTACGAACCCACATGGCGCTTCTATCCCCCGCAGACCTCGGAATGGGAAGAGGAGGGGACGAGGTGATGGATCGTTTTGAGGTCAAGCTGCTCACGGAGGGTTCCGGTACCCAAATATTTAGCACGACATTTGCTCAGTGGACGGCGCGCGAGGTCCTACGCAGAGCCCAGCCGCTCACCTTGTTCGTGCGCTTTGCCCCCCGGCAGCGCCAGAGACCAATGAATGAACTGCTGACGGGCGGTGACAGCAATCCGGAATTAGATCTCACCGGCTCCCTGATCGATGCGGACATGGGAGCCTACTATCAATGGATCAATCAGCAGCGGCTCCCGGGGGCGGAACGTTCTTCCTTCCTGGTGTGGTTTGAAGGCCACAGCCAGGCCCTCGCAATCGCTCCATCTCTGCCGCGCGGCACCGAGTCAAACTCGAACCTCGATCTAGGACAATTGCTCTCACTAGCAGCAGGATAATGAAACAAACTCATCGGTAATATGGACCCAATTCCCAAAACGGGAATGCCTCAAAATAAATCCGTAATCCCTGTCACATCTCTCCCACCCAAGAACGTGGTCGCTAAGCACCACGTTTCACCACACATCTCACCACAAATTCACCACAAAACCACCACGTTTTCCCACCTCATTTCCCCAAAACCCCCAGCAAAACACCACAATCCCCACCCCAACAAAAATCTCCCAAAGACGTACTTCAGGAGGGCTTCACAGGTGGTGCCGCCGGCTCGTCGACCTTAAGAATCTGATCAGCACGAACATCATTCAGCCTCTGAACAACGCCGCTAGGCCAATGAATCTCAATGGATTTCACCACAGTATCCGCTCCAAGCCCAAAGTGAGCGCGCTTATCGCTGGAAGACAAATAACTTCCCGCCGTAGTAACCGTCACATATTGCGACCCGGCGGAGGTGTTGATCTTTACCAACGCCCCAATTCCATCACGATTACTGCGATGGCCAACGAGCAAAAGACTAAGCCAATGGTTCCCCGTAATCGTCTCATTATGCAAGACATAAGTAGGACCATCGTTGGTCGTCACAACCGCATCAACGCGCCCATCATTATCTATATCTCCAACCGCCATCCCACGCCCAACCCAGGCCTGATGAAACACCTCCCCCGACTGCGCTGAAACATCGACAAAACCCTTGCCAGTGTTATGCGCCAGAAGCATCGGCTCCTTATATCGGAGTTGCGGGAAGTTCAGTTCAATTGTGTCCAAATCATGACCCTGGGCCACCAGCAGATCCTTGCGTCCATCATTGTCGTAGTCAAGAAACTGGACTCCCCAACCAGAGTGCAAAAGGGTCATTCCCCCTATCCCACTCATATAACTGTCGTAAGTGAAGCTGGAATCTCCGCTGTTGTGATAAAGAGCGTATTTCTGGTTGGCAAGGTTGGTGATAACGAGATCGGGTAAGCCGTCGTTATCGTAATCCTGAAAGTCCACTCCCATGCCCGCGTAGGTCTTCCCGTCCGCGTCAACTGCGATCTCTGCAGTCAGGCCGACCTCTTCGAACGTTCCATCGCCTTTATTGCGGTAGAGAAACTCAAGCATGGAGTCATTAGCGACCACAATGTCGATTTTGCCGTCGCGGTCGTAGTCTGCGATCGCAATACCGAGTCCCTTGCCGGGTTTGTCGAGACCCGTTTTGGCTGCGACCTCGGTGAAGCGCCCGCTGCCCTCGTTATGGTAGACGAGAGCGGAAACCGCAGGGAAGATGTCTGGGTGACAGTAAGACCGATAACCTTCGCGGTGTTCTCCACACCAGATGTCATCGAAATCCCACCGCAAATAGCGTAAAACAACGAGATCGAGAAGGCCGTCATTGTCTAAATCAACCCAGGCAGCGGAGGTGGACCATCCGCTGCCGCCTGTTCCTGATTTTCCGGTTACATCCGTAAAAGTTCCATCGCCGTTGTTGTGATAGAGACGGTTCCCGCCGTAAGCCGTTACGTAAAGATCTTCATAGCCGTCGTTATCGTAATCTCCTGTTGCAACACCCATGCCATAGCCAAAACCCTGTAGACCGGCTTTCTCAGTAACATCTTCAAAAGTGCCATCCTTCTTTTGATGAAATAGGCGATCCCAATATTTCGGAGCATTCTTTTGTGGAATTGTTCCCTTCGGCGTGGGGTCTGCTAGTCCGGCTCCGTTCACGAAAAAGATGTCTAGAAGGCCATCATTGTCGTAGTCGAAAAGGGCGACGCCGGATCCCATTGTTTCAAGAAGATATTTCTTCGAAGTGTGCGACGCTTGTCCAACAAAATTAACGTGGCTCTTGGCCGTGGTATCAACAAAGCGACTTGCCCCGGGGACAGGCTGAGGTGGCGTTGAAATGTTGTTGGCCTTCGCGCCGCTCGCGGGTTCTCTCTGGGCTATTGCGGGGATTGTAAACGCCAGGAAACAAAAATGCAGGAGGCATCCGACACGAGTGCGGACTAGCGAATGGGAAGAGGCTCCGTGTCGGATCGAGGACTGTATCAGTTGAGGAGCTAAAGATGTGAGAGTACGTGCCGCTTGCGTCATATCGTTAAGCCAACGGTGATGTTCCGATCCGCTTTGTCATTGCCGTTTCCTGTCCGATTAAACTCGATCCGAAAATGGCTGACCCTGTTCTACACTAGCCGATAGAAAATTGCTGAGCGTTGCCGAAACATCCGACCTGCTTCGAGATACAAGGCCGGAGCGGGGTCAGGATGGACTCTGACCGCAAAACGCATTGTCTTGCGACCAAGGTGGCATGTCCTCACCGAGCGATTTTGTCCTCCTGGAAGACACTTTCTGTGACAAACCTATGCAGATGTGTCTAGGATGTACTTGGTCAAAATTCTATGGATAGACGATATTTTCTAAAGACAAGTAGCACTTTTCTTGCTGCCACCGCATTCCCTGCTTTGCCGGCGCTTTCCTCGGAACCACTCGCGTCAGGCCGCGTCAACATACCCATTAATCGTGGCTGGCGCTATTCTCCTCGCAAGGTAGAGGGAGCCGAGAAAGTTGAATTTGACGATTCCTCTTTTGAGCAAGTTGTCATTCCTCACACCAACGTGTTCTTGCCGTGGCATAGCTTCGACGACAAGACTTACGAGTTTGTCTCGACTTATCGCCGACGCTTCAAGACACCACCGGCCTCGGAAGGCAAGCGTATTTTCGTTGACTTCGAAGGAGCGATGACAGCCTCGACCGTCTGGATCAACGGTGTTTTGTTAGGCGAATATAAGGGTGGGTTCACGCCATTTTCGTTTGAGTTGACAAGTCACCTTCGACGGGATGGCGATAATGTTCTCGTGGTGCAACTCGATTCGACGGAACGCGCCGATATCCCGCCCTTTGGCAATGAGATCGACTATCTAACGTTCGGTGGCATCTATCGCGAAGTCGCGTTAAGAATCGTTCCCTCCGTCTACCTCGACAACATATTCGCTAGACCCAAAGACGTTTTGAGCGGGAAACCATTTCTGGACGTCGACTGTTTTCTCGCCGGGCGACCACCGGCTGCGCTGTCGCTCGAAATTGAGTTGCGAGATGGAGAGCGAACCTTGGCTAAGTCGAGTCATTCCGTCACAGCCAATAATGGATCAGATTCCGATGCATCTGCCGACCCGACTACCAGTGCACCGGTCTACAGCAGTACCGAGACCATCAATGACCCGTTGCGCCATACAGTGTCCTTGAACACAATTGAAGGCATCAAGCTTTGGGATCTGGAAAATCCGTCTCTGTATACAGTTCACGTTCGGCTGCTGCTGGCCGGCCATGTGATCGATGAAGATTTGCGCCGGATTGGGTTTCGCGAGGCGATGTTTACTGACCACGGGTTCTCGCTCAACGGAAAGATCGTCAAGCTGCGGGGGCTGGATCGCCATCAGACATTTCCATTTGTGGGGCAGGCGATGCCCGCGCGTGTGCAGCGTCGCGATGCAATAATTCTGCGGAAAAATTTACATTGCAACATCGTGAGGACATCACATTACCCACAGTCGCGGCACTTTCTTGACTGCTGCGACGAAATTGGACTTTTGGTGCTGGAGGAAATCCCAGGCTGGCAGCATATCGGGCCAGAGCCCTGGAAGCAGATCTCGATCGATAATGTCGGCCGGATGATCCGGCGGGACTGGAATCATCCGTCCATTATTCTTTGGGGCGTGCGAATCAACGAATCAAGGGACGATCACAGTTTCTACATCCGCACGAATGCTTTGGCCCACTTGCTTGATCCGACTCGTCAGACGGGGGGGATAAGGAACTTCCAGGAGTCGGAGTTCCTGGAAGACGTGTTCACAGTGAACGATTTCGGATTTCCACTCAAAAAGCCTAATCATCCTCGGTACTTGAACACCGAGTTTGTAGGACATACCTTCCCAACGAAGACGACGGATGACGACGAGAGACAACGAGAGCATACCTTACGACATGCCCGGATCCATAATCAGCTAGCCTCCGATCCGCAATATGCGGGCGGCATTGGGTGGTGCGCGTTTGACTACAACACCCATTCAAACTTTGGCGCTGGTGATCGGATCTGCTATCACGGAGTCACCGATATCTTCCGTGAACCGAAGGCTGCTGCGGGATTTTACAAATCGCAGTGTGATCCGGCCGAAGAGATTGTGCTTGAACCCGCATTTCACTGGGCCAATAGCGATGAATCAACCAGCTTTACGAAGGCTGTCGTCTGCTCGAACTGCGACCATCTGAAGTTTTACATGCGCAAGGATGGCATCGATGACAGTCAGTGGGACCTCATAGCCGAGCTCGATCCTGACCGAGAAGAGTTCAACTATCTCACGTATCCGCCGTTCATCCTTGATCGACGTAAGATCCCCTCGAGCGAACGGCATGGATGGGGAGATCTGCGGATTGACGGCTACCTGAAGGGTAAACAGGTGATATCGAGGTCTCTTTCAGGTCGCGGTATCGATTCGAAGTTCATGCTCCTGGCAGATGACACCTCACTGGTAGCAGACGGCGCGGATACAACCCGTGTGGTGCTGCGTGTGACCGATGAATTCGGCAACATTCGTCCATTCGCCAACGACCCAATTTCCTTGAAGCTCAACGGATCCGCAGAATTGATCGGTGACAACCCCTTCGCATTGATAGGTGGTACAGGGGCTGTCTGGATTCGAGCGAAGGAGCAGGCCGGTAAGGTTAGCCTAACCGCAACACATCCGCGGCTAGGCTCACAAACAGTAGAGGTTATTCTGACCCCTGCGATAGCTGAAGGTGTTTAGGAATGTTGCGACACTAACCGTGGATGGAGTGCCTTTCGTAAGCGTTCGCTTTGCGTCTGACTCTCAAAAGGATAGGAAACGGCAGGGTCGCGGATCCATCCGTTCACCAGGCCGAGATTTGTTTCCTTAAGGAGATATGCCTATGTCCCTGTCTCGTCTAGTTACAGCCCTTCTTCCGGGAGCTCTTGTTGCCGTAACGTTTGCACAAAACGGTACGACGCACACTGATGCATTACCTGCGCAACAGCAAAAGATACAACCTGTCCCAATGAAAAACGTGTTGTATGGTGCGGCCTATTACCACGAGTACGAGCCCTATGAGCGGTTGGACAAAGACGTCGCGATGATGAAAGACGCAGGTCTTACGGTGGTGCGCTTGGGTGAGTCGACCTGGAGTTTGTGGGAGCCTGAGGATGGCAAATTTGAGTATGAATGGATGGATCGAGTAGTTGATGCAATGGGCAAAGCTGGCATCAAGGTGATCATGGGGACGCCGACGTACTCAATTCCGACATGGATGTATCGTGAGCATCCCGAAATTCTCGCCAGACCACTCGGAGGTGCCGAAGTTGGTTATGGAATGCGGCAGAACATGGATACAGATAGTCCGGTGTTCCGCTCTTATGCCCAACGACTTATTCAGCATATGGTGCAACACTACAAAGACAATCCAAATGTAATTGGATGGCAGATCGATAACGAAACCTCTTCGTATGGCGCATCAAACCATGATGTGTTTAATGGGTTTGTCAATCATTTGAAGCAGAAGTTCGGGACGACGGACAATCTAAATAAGGCTTGGTTCTTGAACTACTGGGGCCAGGACGTCAACGGTTGGGAGAACATGCCCACACGCGATAACGCGACCAGTACAAGTTACAAGTTGGAGTGGTCACGCTGGGGGCAGATGCGGGTGAAGAATTATCTCGACTGGCAGGCTGCGCTTGTTCGACAGTATCGAGGGCCGGGACAATTTGTCACACATGACTTTGGTGGCTCAATGCGGCGGGATGTGAACGAGTTCGAAGTAGCAAAGGCCCTCGATATTGTGGCAAACAATCCGTATCACGGCACACAGGATCATATGGATGGACAGTCGCAGGCAGAGCAGGGAGATTACTCTCGCTCGCTGAAGCACACAAATTATCTAGTTACCGAGACGAATGCGCAGACGACGGACTGGTCTTCAGCGCACCAGTTTCCACCGTTTGACGGACAGCTTCGGTTGGATGTGTACACGCATCTGTCGAGTGGCGCGAACATGGTGGAATATTGGCACTGGGCCTCAATCCATGCCGGACAGGAAACATACTGGAAGGGTGTGCTGTCGCACGATTTGGAGCCGAATCGAGCTTATGCGGAGGTGTCGCGCACGGCTCACGAGCTCGACAAGATCGGCCCGCATCTGGTGAATCTGAAGATCACGAATGACGTTGCAATGCTTTATAGCGTGGATTCGGCCAACGCTCTTGATTTCATGCCCTTTGCGTTGGAGCCTTCCGCCCAATGGAGCTATGGCAAGCCTCTCGCCACGTATAGCACTGTGGTCCACCAGCTGCATAAGGCGTTCTACGACGCCAATGTCGGTATGGACTTTATCTTCCCTGAGGATGCGGACTTCAGCCAATACAAACTCGTAGTCATTCCACCCTTGTATATTGCAGAAGACGCATTGTTAATAAAGCTCGCTGGCTATGTGAAGGGTGGCGGTCATGTATTGATGGCATTTAAGAGCGGCTTCGCGAATGAAAACTCTGCTGTGCGCTGGGTGATGGCTCCAGGACCGTTGCGTGAGGCTGCGGGATTCAGCTACCAGGAGTTTTCCAATCTAGAAAAGCCACTCCCCTTGAAAGATGATCCTTTGAAGGCCGGCGAAGAGAACAAGGCAATGTACTGGGCAGAGTTTTTGAAACTTGAGCATGCACAGCCGATTGCTTTTTACGACCATCCTTTCTTTGGACGATGGCCGGCGATTGTACGCAATGAATATGGGAATGGCACCCTAACCTACGAAGGGACCTTTCTGTCGGATTCATTGCAACATAAGGTTGTTCTGGACGTCATCAAAAACGCAAATATTCAGCTGCTCTCGCAGCATGATCTTCCGGCGAAGGTGCGTGAGAAAGATGGTGTGAATGAGTTGGGCAAGCAGGTGCATTACTATCTCAATTATTCAAGCGATCCTCAAGCCTTCAACTATGGCCATGCTGCAGGGGTGAATCTGTTGAGTGGAAAGCCTACGGCTCCATCGCAATCGATTGCTCTGGAGCCATGGGATCTTGCGATCATCGAGGAGCAGTAGCAAAGATCACCGAACGCGACTCTTCGGGGTTAGCTGACGGATAGGCCACTCTCACGAGAGCTATTTCCTCCCCACGATTACAGCACACCCTTGCACCAGGCGTCATTCCATTTGCGCGCTCATTCATGCTCGCGGTGCCCGGTGGACTAGCCCATACTCGACAAGTAATATGAAGCACCCGGACTCTTCAGGAACGAGAGAAAGGAATCTTTCGCCAATGATCCAAACGCAGACCTACAGGCTTCGCAGCTAGTGATGAGGCAGCAATCCAAAAATCTTGTGGTGGCCGTCGTAGCCTGGTTTCTATTTTCGACCGGAATCCTGGCGCAGAATGCTGCACCATCTGTTTGGCAGGGAGTGCTCCGCGACGCCGCGGGCTTGCCGATCCACGGAGCAGAAGTCTACCTCAGAGGAAAAAGTGGAACCTTCAATGCAACCACGGGCACTGATGGACAATTTCGGATCGAACTCATCCCGGCCGGGCAATACCAGCTATCAGTCGAGGCGAATCGCGACAAGATTCAATACGATACCCCCATCAACATCGCGGGTACTTCCCCGACAGTAGTCATTACGCTTTCGGCCCAGAAAATTCTCTCTGTAGCTTCGGTGGCCGACCAACGTCCAGCCACCGGTGGCGAGGAGCTATCGAGCCAGACAGTGAGCGTGCTTCCACTTAACAAGCGCGATTTCAGCCAGCTATTGTTGCTGGCTGCTGGCACTATGACCGATGCGAATGGCGCTACGAACTTTACGCAGCAATTTGCCATCAATGGCCAACGTGGCGTGGAAGCCGTATTTGCCATGGACGGAGCGGACATCAGCGATCCCGAGATGGGCGGCTCTACGTTCTCGAACTTCAACGTGGACGCAGTCGAGGAGATCCGGTCGAGTTCAGGCTGGATGCCCGCCGAGATCGGCAGAGGCGCAGCCGGCTTCACCAACATCGTCACCAGGTCCGGTAGCAATGGATTTCATGGGTCGGTCTTTGAGTTTGTGAGGAATTCGGCCTTCGATGCGCGCAACTACTTTGATCATGCCACGGCCGAGCATCCCGAGCGGATTCCGCCTTTTCGGCGCAACGAATTCGGGTTTACCAATGGTGGCCCCGTGCTGATTCCCAAGGTATACGACGGCCGGGGAAAGACCTTTTACTTCGGACAGTATCAAGGCTTTCGCCAGGTGCTTGGCACCACTCAGGTCTTTCCTGTTCCCACGGCAGAGGAACGTCAGGGAATAGACACAAGCGCCTATCCTGGCGACACGTTGATCGTGCCTGTGGATCCCGGGATCGCGAAAGTTCTGGCACGGTATCCGCTACCCAACCTACCGACCGGTTCTTATGGAGTGAACACCTATGCGACTTCGTCCAAGGTGGTCACCAATGCGAACCAGTTCTCCGTTCGGTTGGATCACGACTTCTCCGACAAGAGCCATTTTTTTGTGCGTTTCAATTTCAACAATCTAACTGGTCCCACGACCAATCCTGACCAGACTGCCATCGATCCCTCGTTTGGAGTTCAATATATAGACCGGCAGAGAAACCTCGTGTTTAACTTCGCTCGTACCGTTTCACCTAAAGTCTCCATGGTTTCGTCCTTGAGTGTCACCCGGAGCACACCGTCTTTCCCGACTCCGAACCGGACCGATCCGGCTTTGAAGTTCAGCGACGGACTATTCGAAGCCTTTAACTCCGCTGCAGGATCAGTGATGACTGCGTATGGCAACTTATTTCAGGCCCAACAAAACTTCACCATCGCGGCGGGACCCCATACCTGGAAGTTTGGTGGCGAAGTTCGCCTCAACAGGGATACCACTTACTATGGGACCAGCCCAAACGGAGAATATGACTTTGGCGGCGGCACAGCTTATGCGAGAGCCAACATTCCGTCGTTGAGCGGAACTCACGACATCCACATCGGTGATCCATTACCCGATACGCTAACGGGACTCCTATCGGGAAGTCCCTTTGTCTATACGGTGGCGGTCGCGCCAAGTTATTTCTCCAATGGAGAACACATCGGGCCGGCCGCAATTAATCGCAACGCTGGAGCTATCTATGCGCAGGACAGTTGGAAACTTAACGCCCGTTTTGTCCTCGACTATGGCGTCCGTTGGGAGATCTATACGCCGATCACGGAAAGAGCGAAACGCACATCCGGCTTCTTGAACACAGGCAATGTGCAGCAGTACGTGGTAAACCCTCAGCCTGGATACAAGCTCAATCTCAACGGCTGGGGACCCCGGGCACAGCTGACTTGGCGCGCTACACAGCTGTTGCAGTTTCATGCCGGAGGTGGGGTTACTGTCATTCCACCGAACATCTGGCAGGACAACTTTCTCACAGGATCCACACCTTTTGCCGTCTATCCCAGATTGGTGGCAGCCAAAGGTGCTCCCGTTCCGTTTGGCTTCCAGATAACACCGGCGCAGTTGCCAGCCACGTACACGCCGGCTGGTGTAAATATCTTTGCCAGCGGCAATACGAAGGATGTTGCGCCCAATACGGTTATGGATGTTGATCGCTATCAGAATGACGTTGCGGCGCTGACGCCAAGTCATGCGGTGAGTCCTCTTGGCCTTAGCGGCATCGATCGCTCCTTCGGTAACGCCACCCTCTATACCTGGACAGCCGGTTTGGAGAGGGCGTTTGGGACTCTAACGGCCAATATCAACTATGTCGGAACTGCCGGCGTAAAGCTACCTCGCACGAGTTTTCCAAATGCCTACCCCGGGGCAGGTCCGGAGTTCGCCCGTTACACGCGATTCGATTCTTCTGGCGTCCCTATCGGCGGTTTCGGCCTCGAGAGCATCATCACCGCCTCCTCTCATTCCAGCTATCACGCGCTCCAAACCTCACTCTCCGGAGACCTTGGTCATGGCGGACCCGCGCTCCAGGCCAGCTATACCTGGGGCAAGTCGATCGACGATACCAGCTCAGTCTCCGGTGGGCTGGGAGCAACCGGTGCGGTAGCACAAGCCTACCCGCAGGATCCCTTCAACACTCATCCTGAAAAGGGACCATCAACCTTCGATGTTGGACATGCATTCACGTTGAGCGCTGTGCAGGACATTCCTCTCCAAGACTGGTCCGCTCTTCATAGTGTTTCTCCAAAGGTGACAGGGGGATGGCAGATTATGGGCATCTCGACGATCACCAGTGGCTTACCTTTTACCGTCTACTCCGGAGTCCAGCAGACAGGCGCTGGCTCCAACGGAGCTGATCGCCCGGATCAGATAGGGACGCCCCACCTCTCTACGGCGAGAAAGATTCGGGAAGACTACTTCGGGATGGGCGCGAACAATACCTCTTATTTTTCTATCCCAATAAATTTGCCCGACGGTACGGGCCCGAATAAAGGTCGCTTTGGCAGCTTGGGCAGAAACACATTTCGCGGACCCGCTTTCTACAACTATGACTTTGCCTTCATCAAGGACACGCCCTTCGGTAAGGGAAAGGGCGGAGCCGATCTTGTCAGTCTGCAATTTCGTGCGGAGTTCTTCAATATCTTCAACATTGTCACGATGGGGCTTCCCGCGAATACACTTGAAGGTGCCGGTTTCGGTGTAATCAGCAAAACCGCGGGAAACTCACGTCAAATTCAATTTTCTTTGAAGCTTATTTATTAGTACATTCGCATTTCGGGCTCGTTCGTACACATTGTTGGCGACGAATACTTCCCGTTGTACGAAAGGAAGCAATGGACCGTTCGTGGACCAGACGAAAGTTCCTCAACCGGGCAGCAGGTTCCGCGGCGTCTCTGGCGAATGCTCCGTTGGGAAGAACTGTGCTGGCTTACGGTGCGGGCAAATCGGCTCTGCAAGGCCGATTTGTGACCCATGTCTCGGTCGTTCGCGTAAATCAGATCGAGGTGACTCCCGACCGTTCGATCGGCGAAGATGAGGCAGCGGACAATACCCCAGATCATATCCGTTCGCGGCGGGAAGCTTTTGCGCGAGGCTGTCCCGACGGCAAAATGACGTGGGCCATCAGTTGGCTGGCTTTGAACGACACTCGGCAGGAGTACAACGATGCAAGGCGACTCCTCGCTTCGTATCACGAACGATACGGCGATGAAATCACCTTCATTCCCGGCGGCTATTTCGCGCCTATGTACGACACCCGAGAACACAATCGGCAGACGATTCACAAAGCACTTCAATTGATCTCCGAGATGGTGGGCAACGGATATCGTCCAGAATGCCTGGTTGCAGGCTTTATGGATGCTGAGAATCAGCGCTTCCTTGCTACTGAAGAAGGCATTCATGTCTGTCAGGGCCAGATATGGAGCCAGCACGGCATCGACCATGGTGATGGCGACGGCGGCATCTGCTATCCGTACTATCCCAGTCGCGAGCACTACCTGAAACCAGCCCAGGGACCGGCGGATTTTATCGACTGCGTCTGCCTCGACGGCTGGACGTGCGATTTTCTGGCAGCCCGTCGCGAGGGCTTTCAGGGAGGGTTCAACAGCCGTCTGGGCGTGGGCCCCATCGAGGCGGTAGGAAACCTGGGAAAAGAAGCGGGCCGCAAAGAGATGATGGATACCACCGCGATGCACTTCGACCGGGGCCACGCGCTGAATGGATTTGGCTGGGTGACGGGGATTTGGGAGGTATCGGTCGGCCACGATGAGGATCTCACCTGGTGGCTGCATGCCGTGAAGGACAGATGGCCGGACACTCAAGTGCTTACCGAAGGAGCGTTTGGCCTGGAGTGGCGAAAACATACGCCCAACAATGCTTCGCTCAACTACCGATTCGATGCGAAGGGAACCGGGGCGCCAGGGTCAGAAAAGGAGTTGGAAATCCGGTGGTTCATGAACCAGGAGTTTCGGCTGTGCCTGCTAAACAACTGGACAACGGGTAGCCCTCCCATGGTGATCGACTTTACCCGATACGATTTGAGGGCGTATGAACCCCAGGGCCTACAGCGGGAGTGGAGTCTGATGAACGTGCTGAATCAAAAGGGCACGCGGCCTGAAGACAAGCCGATGCGATTAGGACAATTGACTCCCGAAGATCAGAGACGCATTTATGCGCGGTATCCGGAGTTGAAGAGGCTTGGGTAAAAAAGTTCAGCCGATTGCCAACTCAGACTTGACCTTGATCGTCTGACAGAGACAGATCGTCCTTATCGCTCCACTTTATGCAGAACCACTTGAATACTGGACGGGAAGCGCGTGTTTGGATTCCTCGATGGATCAGATCCATCCGGCGGCGGCCCAACGGCCGGACGTGGCCCCGTCGGCTCCTCGGCCCGCGGCAATGCAGCGTTAGGTTCCACCGTGCGCTGCAAATCGATCTGATCACCCTCTAGCGTTCCAGAATATGTGTTGTTTCCGGCTTTGAAGTAGACGTCTCGGCCATCGACTTTGCCGTCTGCAATCGTGACGCTTGCATCGCCCCCGCCAAAGAACCCGCCGCCCCCGCCCTCCACGCTGCCCGTCAGCTTGTTTCCATCCTGTCGGAGCGTAAACAGCATCGTCCCGTTGCCAGCGCCGCTCGATCCCGCGATTGGCCTCCACAGGCCCGTGAGGCCCGAACCCATCGGCACTTCTCGTTTCCAGGTCCCGACCTGCGGACGTAGCGCAACCTCCTTCGCTGCAATCGTCACGCTTGCGGAAGTGAGTCCCGGAGACGCCGCCTCCACCGTGATGCTTCCCGCGGCCTTCGCGGACTGTACCAGCGCCATGCAATACCCGCAGAACGCTCTGCGCACCGTCCCCTTGTCCGATTCATGATCCGTCGGATCTCCATTGCCAACCCCGATCAGCTTTCCGGCTCCCGATACGCGGAAGTTCACGACATTGTCGGTGATCGGTACCACGCGGCCCTGCGAATCCTGCACTTCGACCGCGAACATCACCGTGTCCTCACCATCGGCTGACGCCTCCTGCCTGTCTGCCTTCATCACCAGCTTGGTCGCAGCGCTCGTCGTCTCCCGTTTGGTCGTCATCACCACCTGACCGCCTTTGGAACCCCGAGCCTCGATCGAACCGGCCGCATAAGGCACGATCCACGCCACGTGCGAATCCTTCTTCACGTCCTTCGCCCCCAGGCTCTTGCCATTCAGAAATAACTCCACCTTGTCGAGATTCGAATACACCCACACCGCGATCTCTTTGCCATTCATCCCCTCCCAATTCCAGTGCGGGAACAGGTGCAATACCGGCTGCGACGTCCACCACGACTGGTAGTAGAAGAACGAATCTTTCGGGAAGCCGCAGGTATCGATAATCCCATATTGCGAGCTGATGTTTGGCCACCCATTGGGGGACGGCTCGCCGCGGTAATCGAATCCTGTCCATACGAATCCGCCTGACATCCACTCCCGCGAATTGCAGAAGCTCCACCAGCCTTCCGCCGACGCGCGCCCCGTTGTGGTGTACGGATCGTACGAGCCCACATAACCCTTCTCAAAATCCGTGACGTAAATCCCGCGTGTGCCCACGGCGCTGACGGTTTCTGTACCAACCACCGGCTTCTCCGGATGCGCTTTGTGATACGCCTCGGCCGCAGGATCCATGTAGTTGTATCCCATCACGTCGCACTCCACCAGCCCGCCCACGCCAATCGCCCGGATCGGCGCGATCGACACCGGACGCGAGCCATCGTATGCGGTCGCGACTGCCTTCATCGCCGTCAGAATATGAAGCCCTGTCTCCGTGTTCGCCTGGGCTTCTTCATTCCCCATCGACCACATAAAGACGCTCGGGTGATTGCGGTCGCGACGCACCAGATCGCCGAACTGGGCCAGCCCCTCGGGATTCGACGACATCATGCGCGTTTCGTCGAACACCAACATCCCCAGCTCGTCGCATGCGTTCAGCAGCTCCGGCGTTGGCGGGTTATGCGACGTGCGGATCGCATTACAACCCATCTCCTGTAGCTTGCGAACGCGGTAGTACTGCACGGCATCCGGCAGCGCTGCGCCTAGCCCGGCGTGGTCCTGGTGGTTGCACGTTCCTTTCAACTTGACGGACTTACCGTTCAGAAAGAACCCCTTCTGCGCATCGAACTCCACCGTGCGAATGCCAAACGGCGTCTCGTAGCGATCCACGATCTCACTCTGCGTACTCACCTCGGTCACCAGCTTGTAGAGGTTTCGCTCTTCAAGCGACCACCGCAGCGGCCGCTTCACCACGATTGTCTGCTCATAGCTCTGCTCTCCCCCTTCTGAGACGGAAGCCGAAGCAGTAACCGCCTTTCCGACTGGCTTGCCTGCGGGATCGAGAATCGTCGAAGTCACACGCGCATTCTGCGCATCCTTGCCGGTGTTGTTCACCTCGGTGCGAATCGAAACGGTGGCGTCGCCACTCGCGACTTTGGCAGACACAAACGTTCCCCACTGTTTCACATGCACCGGATGCGTCTTCACTAGCCACACGTGTCTATAAATTCCTGCGCCTTCGTAAAACCAGCCATCGCTAAGTGTGGCATCCACGCGCACCAGCAAGACGTTTGTCTTGCCCGGATACACGAAGTCGGTCACGTCGAATTGAAAAGGATCATATCCGCCGCTGTGCCGGCCGATGTAAAAGCCGTTGAAGACAACCATCGTCTCCCGATACGCGCCGTCGAACTCGAGGGTGATCCGTTTACCCGCATCCGCAGCGGGAATCTCGAACGTGCGGCGATACCATCCCACGCTGGTCTCCGGATAATTTCGTCCTAGCGGATAAAATCCTTTGCTGGTCAACGCAGGGTCGTTTACGAAGGGGAGCTCGACCGCCCAATCGTGGGGCAAATCCACTGCGCGCCAATCTCCATCGTCGAACGCAAGCGAGCTGGCAGCAATGAAATTGCCTGTCTTCTGAAAATTGCCCGATTGTCCGGCCCCGAATCCAAGGTCGTTGGCAGCATCGTTCGCATTTCCGAAGTGGAAGCGCCACCCAAAATCCAGCAAAAGTCGCTCGCGCCCCGCGCCCGGTTTCCCCGCATCGCTGACTCCGCCGATCGGAAGCGAACCAGGCTCCTTTTGCGCCACCTGAAGCGCAGCCGCGCCAATTGGACCCAGCCCGTGTGCCGCCGCTGCAGCTGGTACGAGCAATCCAGCCTTCAACATATCCCGACGTGAAACCGGTTTCATTTGACCTCCATTTGGCTCACTGGGGCTATTCGCACGGCCCTTGCAATTGATCCCGAATCTTATGCGGTATTTAGAGCCACGCCAGTATAAACGCCCAACGGCCTGTCCGCGCCAAGGCAACTCAGGATCCGGCATGAGGGCATCAGCTTTTTTTGACCGATACTGGCAGAAACCCGTGTCTCAAAAAGGGTCGCCATAAACATCAAAGCCTCCGCGCTGGAGGCATTGTGGTTTGGATCGGTAAGTTATCATGTTGGAACCTATTAAATAATGTATTCACAACAATTTACAGGACTCGGATGGGACCGAAAGTTCCTAAAAATCCGAGGAAAGCCCCGCCTATCGTTGGCATAATTTGGGCTCGTAACAACGAAGGAAAGCCGCTGGCCGAGTATGTTGGCTCGGCCAGTCGCCTTGGTTCCCTTGGTTCAGTGTTGGAGAATTGAGTTGAATGCTAGCTCGACCGCGTCTGGAGTTTGCCTATTCTTTGCCTGCAGAGTCTCCTTTTCGGCGCGACTCTTCTGGCATTCGAGGCCGTCGGTCTCTCCGGCAATCCAGATCTGGCGCAAGAAGTATTTGTCGCCGTAGCGATCGAAGACGATAGAACCGTGATCGGCGGCACGAGACTTACTTGCACCGTGCATCATCACGAATTCTGTTGCATGGTTGGGCCCGCGCAACAGGACTAAGTAGCCCGATTCACGATCGATTTGATACGTGCCAGCTGGCATTGTCTGGGCTCTCGCCTGGAACGCGAAAGGGATCTTCACTTCGGCGAGAGCCGTTTTGCTCTGCGCTGAAGCGTACTGTGTCGATGCAAGCGAGCCGATTATCAGGGCGCAGGCGATAAGACTGGAATTGAGAATGGAAGTAAGCCGTGTGTTTTTCATGACTCGATCTCCTTCTGGAGGACAGTGTTCAATCTGCCTTCACTCGTTAAAGCGGAGAACGAGGGTAAATCGTGCCACGGTCCCAGAAAGTTTTCGACGCTAGAGATCGATCGCTTAATCAAGCGAGAAGTTCATCAGAATCCAACTCAGCGAACAACATCAGATTCCATTTTTTGATAGTCGGGTGATATCTGAAAGCTCTGCGAAAGATAACCACAAGGGGAAGACTTAGATTCCGACGTTGATGAAATTGCAACAAGATGTTGTCCGTTTTGGCGCGACCTGGAATGACGATGGGGTGATTGTGATCGCTTAATGGCATTACCGACTATTTTTCAGTTCCGCCGGTTTTATGAGAGCCGTCCGCGCTCGGCCGCAGCTCTCGATAAAGCCAGACTCTCGCCACCGCCCAATCGCGCTTCACAGATCGTTCCGCAATTCCGAGTAATGCAGCTATTTGCTCGAACGAGAGTCCTCCGAAGTAGCGCAGTTCCACCACGCGAGCTTGTCGCGGGTTCTCCTCCGCCAGCCTGCTCAACGCCTCGTCAAGTGATACCACTTCGTCGATCCGTTCCGGCGAAATGGCGAGCCACTCCTCCAATTCAACGCGCTTCAGTCCACCACCCCGTATTTTCGCGTTGTGTTGCCGAGCATAGTCCACAAGTACACGCCGCATCACACGCGCTGCTACTCCGATGAAGTGCTCGCGATTCTGCCAGTCGATGTCACCTTGCGCCAGTCGGAGATAAGCCTCATTGATCAATGCCGTCGGCTGCAGTGTATGTTCCGCTCTCTCGCCTCGCATGTACGATCTCGCCAGTCGGTGCAATTCCTGGTAGACAAGTGGCAGAAGTTGCTCCGCCGCATGTTCGTCCCCGGTTCGCATCGCTTTCAGAAGCTGCGTGACCTGCCCGGCATTTTCTTCCACAGCGCCTCCGTCCAGCAGCCCCTTTGTTCTCTTCATACCTTACGCCAGACACTGATTTAGCTTTTCTGCGAACTGAGTTTGGCGGGTAGTGGCGCGCATGATATGGGCTTTCTAACGAACGGTCTGCTGAAGGCCTAAGCCAGCGTCCAATTTTGACCACCCACAAATGTGCAAAATCTTGCATTGATAACCGACCCCTGAAAGGCGGCCTCCATAAATCCCTGCCAGGTCCTAATGGCTTTTGTGCGTTTCTGGGAGCCAAGGCGCAGGCAGATCAGCAAACCTTTGGAAATCGGGACTATAGTGTGTCATGATTAGCGGCGAGACGAGGAGAAGTTGCCTAGATCCATTAAGGCTGAAGATCAATTTTCGGCCTCCAATTAGGTTGGGCCAGAAAACTTCATTTCGTCCGTCACGTTTGGGCCCATGAGATCACTTTAGACGTGCAAGAGCTTTTCACGCCGCTAGACTCTGGATGGGAACGAATGCCCAGTAGACAGTATTATTCCGTCGAAGAACTGTTTGAGGCCGCTCTTGCCCGCCCCCCCGAGGTCCGCAAAGCATTTCTGGATAGTGTTTGCGCGAACTCACCAGAACTGCGCGGTCCTGTAGAAGACCTGCTTCTTGCCGATGAGCAGGCCGGAAGCTTTCTTGAGAAGTCACCTCTTTTGCACTTTGCGGTAAAGGACCTTGCCGAACGCGCTGAAATCCGTCTCGACCCCTCAACCGCACCGCCGCCCATGGCGGCGCCCTTCGGTCACTTTCAACCCTCCATGATCGTTGCTGGGCGCTTCACCGTAAACCGCTTTATTGCTCGCGGTGGAATGGGAGAGGTTTATGAGGCGTGGGACTCTGAGCTCAAAGAAAGGGTTGCGATAAAGACGGTCCGTCCGGAATTAGCGAATAACGCAGAGATTCTCGAGCGCTTCAGGCGTGAAGTAAAGCAGGCGCGTGCCATCTCTCACCCCAACGTCTGTCGTGTGCACGAACTCTTCTGCCATCAAGAGACTAATCAGGACAAAGTTTGGTTCTTGAGTATGGAATTCCTTGAGGGCTTCACTCTTAGCGAATATATCCGGCATCATGGGCCGATCGAACCCGCAGCGGCCCTGGAACTGATCGAACAGGTAGTTCATGGCCTTAGCGCGGCACACTCGCTTGGTGTCATTCACAGGGATTTGAACACAAGAAATATCATGCTGACGAGTTCGAATCCGGGCCAGCTTCGGGCTGTCATCACGGACTTTGGGCTGGCGCTCAATGTTCTTTATCGAGACGATAGAATTCGGGAAAATGGCGGACAAGGCACCCCAGGCTTTATGGCGCCTGAACAGAGGGAAACAGGCGAGGTCACTTTCCTTGCTGACGAGTACTCGCTTGGTGTTGTCATCTGCGAAATGCTGACGGGGTCTCGACCTGTACGGGAGGATCAAGGCTCCTCGAGCGCGAAGTCTCTCGTCAAGCTCCCGAGTCAGAAGCTTGAACGACGCTGGGAGCGCGTCATCCTCCGGTGCCTCCAACCGCTACCGGCCGACCGCTTCAAAAACGTGGAGGATGTTCTCGCAGCGCTTCAACCCAGGAAACGGCCACGGCACCTCTGGACGTGGCTGGTAATGACAGCTGCGTTGATCGTATTGGCCATCGCGACGTGGCTCCCGTTCAGGCACACGGCGCAGCCCACGTCATTGGCAGTGCTGCCGCTGCAGAATCGCACCGGAGATCGCAATCTCGATTATTTGGGGGCCGGCATTAGCGAGGCGCTAACAAACGACCTGACCCGCATACCTGGCCTTCAGGTCACCGCAGGGAGCATCTCTGGCAGATATCGAGGTGATGACGTCGATCCGAGGGCTGCGGGGAGGAAAATGCATGTCCGGTCTGTCGTTGGGGGCTCATTTGGTAATTTCGCAGGAAAATTGCGCGTGCCCATCGAGTTTATCGATGTGCGCACTGGCAACCAGGTTTGGGGACAAACCTATGAGGGCAATCCATCCGATATTGCGGACTTACAGCACCAGATCTCGACCGACGTGGCCTATCGCCTCAAAGTTCAACTGGATCCAGACACCGCAGCACGCCTAAAACGGCAATACTCCACGAACTCCGCTACGTATGATTCCTATCTGAAAGGGCGGTTCCACTTAGCACAACGATCACCTGACGCACTACGAGAGGCCGTTAGCGACTTTCAACGTGCAATTGCGTCCGATGGGCAATATGCACCAGCCTACGCCGGCCTCGCGGACTGCTATAGCCTGTTAGCTTTTTACGGTCTTGAAAGACCTTTGCCGCTATTAAAGAACGCCCTGAAGACGTCCCAGCAGGCGCTGGAATTGGATAGCACTTTAGGGGAAGCATACACTTCTCGAGCGCTCGCTCGTACCCTATTGAATTTTGACTGGCAGGGAGCCGAAGAGGACTATAAACGAGCCATCGAGTTGGATCCGAACTACTTGCAGGCCCATACATGGTATGCGCTTTTGCTCTTGACCCCGCTCGGAAGACAGGCAGAAGCGCGGGGTCAAATGGCATACACTGAGGCCGGCGACCCAGACTCCGTTCTGACAACTACTGGCATTGCCATGATCGAGCGCTTTGCTGGTCGATATGAGCAATCCAATCAGATCCTTGAATCGCACGGAAACGAATCACCGCCGTTCGAGTCTGCGGTCGAGATCAGAGTGTGGAACTATCTAGACGAACGACAAAGTAAGCGGGCACTCGAACTTCTCAAATCAACTCCCCCAACCTCAGACTCGGTGCGCCAGCGTGATGCGCTTCTTGCGCTTGTTTACGTTAAGGCAGGAGATAGGGTCAAGGCAACTGATGCTCTGCGGAAGACGCTAGTGAACCTCCATCAGGGCTATCCCCTCTCTTATGAAACGGCGATCATTTACACCGCTCTTGATGATCACGAAAAAGCGTTGGACATGCTCGAAATTGCCTTCGATGAACGGAAAGCAGATTTAGTATTCCTCAACGTAGACCCGCTGCTTGCCCCTTTACGCTCGGAGCAGCGATTCAAAAAACTTCTTACGCAAATGAACCTCCAATAGATTTTGAAAGGAAGGACTATAGGATGACCCGCAAAGAAATGCTGAAACAAATGGGGCTCACTCATGAAGAGCTCAAGGAGCTTTTGCTGAAATTGGCGAAATTGCGTGCTAGTTTGAATGACCATCAGCGAGCGGTCTTAGATAAATCGCTCCCCGCGCATGTCAAGGCAGCTAAAACATTCGGAGTCGATGTGACTGCCGGGGATTTACAAGAGCTTTTGGACGCTGAGGTTCGCGCTGAGGTTCCAGGTGGATTTATCGCCCTCGCCTTGGTGGCCTTTCAGAACAAATAGTGCTAGTTTGTATCCCCGGGGAAAAATAGATGCTCAAAGTTGACGGCATAGAGCGCTTGATGCCTGCGGCGGAGACAGTTGTCCGTGTCGAGAAGGTCGCGGAGTCGTTGGGAGTAACAAGGCTCGCGGATATCACGGGACTCGACAGGATCGGCATCCCTGTCTACTCCTCTGTGGTGCCAGACTCGGACGACGCCCTGTCCGTGTACAACGGCAAAGGCACGCGCCCTATCGACGCAAAGGCCGGGGCTCTTATGGAGGCGATCGAACGACAGACCGCCCTGAAGACCAGGCTTCCTTTTGTCGAGGGCAGTTTCTCAAAACTTCGCGAAAGTAGGCATGTGCTGGATCCCGGAAGAATCAATCAGGAACTGGCGCCCACCTACTCCGAGGATCGCATTTACGCCTGGAGTGAAGGTCAGGACATCGTATCAAAAGAACCGTATTTAATACCGACCAAGTTCGCCGGCTATTTTTGGGACGACGTCCCGCACCCTGCCTGCTTCTTCCTGACGAATACAAACGGTCTCGCTTCCGGAAATTGCCGCGAAGAAGCTGTTTGCCATGCCTTATGCGAACTCGCAGAACGTGATGCCTGGACGATGGTTGAGCTAGGCGCCCACCAGATGCCAAGGGAGCGTAGATCGCTTGCGCTTGGAGTTGAAGCGAAGGACGGTCCAGACGATCTCGATATGTTCCCTTGCGTTGATCTCGGTTCGAACGAGTTACTCGAGAAATTCTGGGAAGCCGATCTCTTCCCGGTGATGCGCGACATTACGTCCAACTTGGGAGTGCCGTCGTTCTTTGCTTCGGTGGCTGACGAAGGCATAACTGGTCATCCAATGGCACACAGTGGTTTGGGCGCACACCCGAATGCCGAAGTCGCAATTCGCCGAGCATTGGCTGAACTCGCCCAGTCCAGGTGCGTCGACATTCATGCCGTTCGGGAAGACATTCTTCCGCCGGACGCCGTCGCAGAGCACTTCGCCCTGCACACGCGCCGAATCAGCGCCATCAATCGCAACAGTTGGTATTTCGGCCGATCAAAGCATCTACGGAAGCTATCCGAGGTGCCGTCTCACCCCTTCGCCACCATAGAAGAAGACCTGAAATTCCTCTTGCAACGCTTCGCCGCTTGCGGACTCGATCAAATCATCGTCATCGATTTCACGCCGACTCTCACCACTCATTCTGTCGTGCGCGTCATTGTTCCGGGCATCGAAAGCTGGGCATTGGATCACGGACGTGTGGGCCCCCGAGCCGTAGAGTTCTGGAAACAGCATGTTTGACACGGTCGTCTATCTCGGCCCGACCCTCAGTCGAGAAGCGGCTGAGAGAGTCCTTACGGCTGAATATTTGCCTCCCATCTGCAGGGGAGATTTGGCGCGACTTCCGGAAGAGGTGCGGTTCGTAGGAATCATCGACGGAGAATTCTTTCAAAATCTCGCAGTGTCCCCCAAAGAGGTCGTAGTCCTCCTCAAGAGGGGGGTAAAAGTCTTCGGAGCTGCCAGTATGGGAGCCCTGCGCGCCGCCGAAACCCACCGCCTCGGTACTATTGGGATAGGAAAGATTTTTGAGATGTTCCGCGACGGGATACTCGACGGCGACGACGAGGTAGCTCTCGTATACGAGCCCGAAACTTACCGGAAGCTCTCAGAGCCTCTCGTGAATCTTCGATGTGCGCTGGATATCGCGGCTGAGGCTAAGATAATTGACGAACTGGAAAGAGATCGCCTCGTCTTGCAGATGAAGTCGTACTATTTTCCCGAAAGATCCCATAAAGCCTTGCAACGTCTGTGTCCAGCGCTTGCCAGCTACTTCAGGGAGACTGCACTACCAGATGTCAAGCGCGATGACGCCCTGCAACTACTAATTGCCTTGAAGAGGGCGCAAGTTGCGAGCCGTATTGAGGGTAAATGCCGGGTTAAGAGTGCAGCGTCCCCTTCAATCCTTCCGGGCACATAGGCCCCACAACACCATGGCCACAGCGGCCACGGTCGCAAGAGAGCCGCCCGTCAGCAGCACGGTAACTACGGCTTCACGCAGAATGCTCGCCTGATGGCCAGCGCCCGCGATGGGCGTGGCGCGGCTGGTTCCCCATAACGCGGCAAGGAGCAGGCTGATAAAAATCGCATACAGGCCCGCTACAGCCAGGATCTGCGCAGGACGTTCTGCGCCGGCCGACAGCGCCAGACGCTGCCACATCAGTCCCAGCGCCCATAGCGCCATACCGCTTTGCAATCCGGTGACATGCATCTCCACGCCCATACGTGGATTGGCAAAGACCGGAATGGCGAAGCCAATCAGCAGGCTGAGCAGGAATAGGACGGTGCCACAGATCAACAATTGCTGCGGGATCGGGTTCATCGGCTGTCTCCGGACGTCAAGATGAATCGTGATTATCAGGTGGTTGGTTCGGACATGGACATTCGCGGGGTACACACTTTCACATGGCCTCAGCCGGAAAGATCATGCAGGTTTCGCTACCATGGGCGAGCAGCTTTCCGCGCTCGTCGAAGAGACGACCCTCATTTGTCGCCGTCCTGCTACCACGATGGATTAGCTTACTCTCGCAACGCACGCCTCCCGTTGGGGCAGCACAGGACGGATTTAGTTAATCTTCATTTCGATAGTTGTATAGCTTTCACCTGCCTTCAATGTCGAATGAACGCAATGCGCCATGGTCCCATCTAGAATCGTCGCCGCCCAGCCGCCATGGATCGTACCGATAGGATTGAGGTAAAGTACCGACGGCGTGCCAACGAAGACGACGCGCCTTCCTCAACCTCGACAAGGTCAATGTCCATAGTGTCGGAATAAGGTGCACATGGATGACGGCCACTTAGCATGCCCTTCAAGAAGGACATACCGTCCTCAGCTAACAGCACCTCAGGTGAAACTACGCCGACCTGGCGAGTCTCGTTTTGAAAAGCTTCCATTCTCATCTCAGATTCCAATAGCTTCTGTGTGCGTGGGTTGTACAGGTCTCCCTCGCTGATCTCAATTTGGCAAGACTCGTTTTGAAAAACTTCCATTTTAATCTCCTCAAATGTTCCCGCGCCTCGTGTGGTGGATGCCACGATATGGAGCACGTCTCTGCTTGTCATCCCCACAGTATGGATGAATAGGAGCGCTCTTTCGCGCACGATCTGACGAGCCAGAGCACGTTCCGATTGAGAAGTTGGGAGCGCTAAGAGTTTCGCCGGAGATCGCCAGGTGTGACGCCGAGAATCCTCCGCATATGCCGCGCCATGTGGCTCTGGTGCGCGAAACCCGCTGTCTGCGCAATCTCGGCAATGGACAAGCTGCTGTGCAACAGCAAGGATCGTCCAAGTTCAACCCTGCGCTGAATAATGAACTGATGTAGCGGTATGCGCGTGGCGCGCCGAAAGAGCGTCCGGGTATGTGACGGGCTTAGGCCGGCCACAGCAGCAATTTGGTCGAGTGAAAGATCTTCTGCAAGTTGATCTTCTATAAACGCAAGCACCTGTTTCAGGCGGTGGCCGCTCAAAACTCCGTTCGGTGCCTCGGGCGCGTTTCCCACGGAACTGTGGCGAGTCATCAGCCGGGACGCAACGGCCAAACCCAGCCCATCCAGGTAAAGGCGACCTGAGGGATAGCCAGCCTGCATCTCTCGCTGAATCGCCCAGCAGAGTGTTTCCAACTCCGAATCGCGAATCTGGTGACGGTTTCTTAGCTCTACCAAGGATGCTGCGCAGCCCGTATCCAAGACTGTGCTGTCGAGCAGCGCCTGGGGTAGGCTGAGCAGCAGATCCGTGTCATTCTCATCCAGCATCTCCCAGCACGCTGGGGTGTTCGCAGGGATAATGTCGATATCGCCGTGAACGGCTGTTCCTCTGAACCACCGGCCGCCTCTGTGACAGGTCAACTTAGCAGCCGGGCCAATGTGTATGGAGATCAGAGTATTCTCGCGTCCTGGAGCTTCGACGAAACCCCGAGGATATTTGCGGAGCTGAAAGGCAATACCCTGAGCCGAAACTCTGTGAGCCAATATTTGCGGTGATTGGATAGGAGTCGTCACACGTCGTGATTACTAAAGACATTTTATTTCAGGAAAACGCGACAGTCTGGGCGGAGCCCTGCGCCAGGCTGTTATAGCAAACAAAGATAAATAGCCCCGTTTCCGACATTCGGATGTCCGTGAACTCTTAGCAAGGTTGTGGGTTCTGTGAATCCATTGGTATTCAAGTAGAGAATGCTCGGGGAACAATACGGGAACATTGTGAACTAAGCGTTTTCAATCAGTTAACGGATAGGAACAACTAAGGACCTCAAGGGACAAGCAAAACATTGAGCGAAGTAACTGATTCTAAATGGTGGCCAGAGACGGGATCGAACCGCCGACGCCGGCCTTTTCAGGGCCGCGCTCTACCACTGAGCTATCTGGCCTTGGCATAACGCTTGTTGTCGGGGATCGCCAAGAACCACCGTGCGTTACCAACTACATCTGTTGCCCCGGCCTTTTCAGGGGAGCCTGTCACTGGCGGGGAACCAGCAACGCAAACGCATTCCAAGTATAGCAATCCCGAGCCTTACCGCCAACTCACTCCCCACGCGCTATTCTTTTCTCATTATCTATCTACATCGCAAGGACGACCATGTTCTGTCGCATTCGAAGCTCCGCACCTGCATCTCTACTGTTCCTGACCGTCACCGGCGTGCTGGCTCAGACCTCAACTCGCCCCGCAACCAGCCCGGCGGCCAAGACTTCCGCTCCAGCCGCGACACCCCGTGAACAGCACGCCATCCGCGCCTTCAACAATGCAAAGCAGAGCCCCCTCGAACTAACTGCATTCCTCACGACGATGCCCAAGGGCGGCGACCTTCATATGCATCTCTCGGGCGCCGTCTATGCCGAAACCTTCATCAAGAACGCCGCCGCCGATCTCCTCTGCGTCGATCAAAAAACCATGAGCTTTTTCAAACCCAAAGCCACCACCAGAAGCATCCCGCCGCAGCCTGTCTGTGGCGAAGCCAACGTCCGTGCCGAGAGCGCCTTCACCGATCAGAAGCTCTACGACTCCCTCGTCGACTCCTTCTCCATGCGTAGCTTTGTCCCCAGCGCCGGCACCAGCGGTCACGACCAGTTCTTCGCAACCTTCAACCGCTTCGGCAGCATCGACAGGTCCCACACTGGAGAATGGCTCGATGAGGTTGCGACTCGCGCGGCCGCTCAAAACGAGCAGTATCTCGAAATCATGGAGACCCCCGTCTTCGCCGACGTTGCAGCGATCAGCTCGCACATTCCATGGCCAACTACCCCCGTCGATCCGTCGCTCAATCGCACCGGAGACGCTACCGGAACCACCCGCGAAGACCTGAGCCATCTCCGCGACGCTCTACTCGCCGCCGGCCTTCGCGACGAAGTCGCCGTCGATCGCAAGGAACTCGACGACGCGCTCGACGCCCGCAACAAGATTGAAAACTGTGGCGAGCCCAGCGCCAGGACCGCTTGTTCTGTAAGGATCCGTTTCCTCTACCAGGTTCTTCGCGGATTTCCTCCGCAACAGGTCTTCGCCCAAACGCTCCTCGGCTTCGAGGTCGCCTCGCAAGACCCTCGTGTCGTCGGTCTCAACTTCGTCATGCCGGAAGACGGCTATCTGTCCATGTCCGAGTACCACCGGCAGATGCTCATGCTCGACTACCTCCATAGCGTCTATCCCACGGTCCACATCAGCCTCCATGCTGGCGAACTCGCACCCGGCCTCGTCCCTCCAAACGGCCTCCGCTTCCACATTCGTGAAGCCGTCGATCTCGGGCACGCCGAACGCATTGGACATGGCGTTGACGTAATGTATGAGAACGAGCCTCAGTCTTTATTAAAGGAGATGGCCGCCCGTCACATCATGGTCGAGATCAATCTCACTTCCAACGATGTCATTCTCGGTGTCAACGCACCGTGGCATCCACTTCCCACCTACCGCGCCGCCGGTGTTCCCATCGCCCTCTCTACCGACGATGAGGGCGTCTCACGCATCGATCTGACTCACGAGTACACCCGCGCTGCCCTCGAGTTCAATCTCTCCTATCTCGATCTCAAGAACTCGGCCCGCACCAGCATGGAACACAGCTTCCTTCCTGGTGCCAGCCTTTGGCAGCGTCCTGACGCCTTCACCCAGACTGTAGCGGCTTGCGCGGGCCAGCCGTTAGGCAGTGCCAACCCCGCACCCAAATGTCTTAGCTTCCTGCAGTCAAGCGAAAAGGCCGCTGAACAGTGGCAACTCGAGCACCGTTACGACCTGTTCGAGTCCAGTCTGCCTTGAGCAATCGGTGGCGGCGAAACTCCTGCTGCAATCCCTACGGGCCGCGCTAAACTCATCTCGAGAGCCCACAATGAAAAAGGTCATCTTCACCATCGTTCAGTTCGTTATTTTCCTTCTTGTTTTTTTCATCGGCTCCATGCTCCCGCTGTTTCACCTCGAATACGTTCTCATCGCGACGCCCGGTTCCACCCGCATCTTCATTGCGGACGGACTTCTCCTCGCGTTTTTCCTCTATGCCATCATCGTCCTCGTCGAAGTCATGCGAAAGCGCCTGCGTACTGCGGCTCCCTGGACCACTGTCGCGTTCGTCCTCGCAATCGTCTTCGGGCTTATGATGAAGTTTGGTTTCCTTACGCGGTCGGCGTTCTAACTCGTCCATCGCATTCAGGCCATCCATGCCCGACGAACTCTTCAAGCTTCTCGCCGCATCCCAACGCACTTTGGACAAAGGTTTCGCCAACCTGCCTCCCAATCCATCGCCCCCGCTCGGCAAAGCCGCGTCGGATATTTTGCAGAAGGTCGCAACGCGCCTACAGGACAACTACCCCTACGCCCATCCTCTTTACGCAGGGCAGATGTTGAAGCCGCCCCATCCGATCGCCCGAGCCGCCTATGCGCTGGCCTTGTCGGTCAATCCCAACAACCATGCCCTCGATGGCGGCCGCGCCAGTTCAGCCATGGAGATCGAAGCCGTGGCCGCGCTCGCCGAAATGTTCCACTGGCCCCAGCATCTTGGCCACCTCAGCAGCGGAGGGACCTTCGCCAACCTCGAGGCCCTTTGGGTCGCCGGCCAACTTGCCCCCACTGAAGACGGCTTGCCCAGCGCCATCGCTGCCTCCGACCAGGCTCACTACACGCACAACCGCATCAGCGGCGTCCTAGGTCTGCCGTTCATCGCCGTTCCATCCGACGAAAGCGGTCGCATGGATCTGACCATCCTCGAATCACTTCTCGCGACTGACAAAATTGGAACAGTAGTAGTTACATTAGGCACAACGGCTATCGGCTCCGTCGATCCTCTCGATGAGATTGTCGCCCTCCGGAAGAGATACAAATTCCGCATCCATGTCGACGCGGCCTACGGTGGCTACTTCACACTCGCCGCGAACCTCGCCCTCGAAACCCGCGCTGCCTTCGATGCCATCTCGCACGCCGACTCCATCGTCATCGATCCGCACAAACATGGCCTCCAGCCCTACGGCTGTGGCTGCGTTCTCTTTCGCGACCCCGCCGTTGGCCGACTCTACAAACACGACTCCCCCTACACTTACTTCTCCTCAAGGGACCTTCACCTCGGCGAGATTTCCCTCGAGTGCTCCCGCGCCGGGGCCTCAGCAGTCGCACTCTGGGCCACTCAGCAACTGCTCCCTTACGCTCCAGGCGGTACCTTCGCGCTAGGCCTCGAGTCTGGCCACACCGCCGCCCTCAAACTGCAGAAGCATCTCTCTGAATCTCCATACTTCCTCACTCCGGGTTTCCCGCCACAGCTGGACATCATCTTCTGGGCCGTCCGCGCTGACACTCCGGACGCCTCATCCGCTCTCGCCCAACGTATCTTCGACGAGGCCGCCAAACGAGACCTCCACTTGGCGCTTGCCAAACTACCGGTGCGCTTTTTTCCACAAAATTCCTGGCAAAATTCCCACCAAATCGACCCGCAAACTCAAATCACTTGTCTCCGTTCAGTCCTGATGAAACCGGAACATCTCCTTTGGTTAGACCACTTGTGCCAACGCCTTGATGCCGCTGCGGTTGCGATTTTCGAGTCAATACCCCGATAGAACCAACCCAGGTAACCGTAGGTTCTATCTAAACCATTTAGGCGGTTTGATAAAATCAGCCACATTCGATGCTTCCGTCTCTCAACCCGGATATCGTGCCCCGTATCCTCTCAGCCGATAGAGAGTTCCAGCAACGGACCCAAAAACACGCTCCTCTCGCAGCAATGGCTCGGATGAGAAAAGGATCAAACACCGAATGACTCTCCCCTCCACTCTCACCCCGTCTCCAGCCCCTGATCTGTCCAATCGCACCATCGCGTACTTCTCTATGGAGATAGCCCTCTCCCCGGCTCTGCCGACTTACTCAGGTGGCCTCGGCATGCTCGCCGGCGACACCCTACGCTCCGCAGCGGACACCTCCGCTCCGATAGTTGCCATCTCTCTCGTCCATCGCCGTGGCTACTTCCGGCAGAAGCTCTCTGACATCGGCCAGCAAACCGAGACCGACGTTCCCTGGTCGCCTGAGACAACGCTTCCCAGCGCCAACCAGCTCATCGTCCTGACCATGCAGGGACGTCAGATTCTCGTTCGCGCCTGGCGCTTCGACGTCGTCGGCATCACCGGCCACGTCATCCCCGTTTACCTGCTCGACACTGACGTCGAAGGCAACGACCCCTGGGACCGCCGTCTCACCGACCACCTCTACGGTGGTGACACCTACTACCGCCTCTGTCAGGAAGCGGTCCTCGGCTTCGGCGGCGTCGCCCTGCTCCACGCCCTCGCCTGTAAACCGAAGGTGTATCACATGAATGAGGGCCACGCCGCCCTCCTCGCCATCGGTCTCCTCGAAGATCGCCTCGCCGGCAGACCTCTAAGGGACGCGACCGAAGCCGACATCGACGCCGTCCGCCAGCAGTGCGTCTTCACCACCCACACTCCCGTTCCCGCCGGCCACGACCAGTTCGGCATCGACCAGATGTACCAGGTCCTCGGTCACGACCGCGCCGCCGCCATCGACCAGTTCGGCTGTCTTCACAACGGCCTCATGAACATGACCTACATCGCCCTGCGCTTCTCG
The DNA here is from genome assembly GCA_000381605.1 of Acidobacteriaceae bacterium KBS 89. Classification (GTDB taxonomy): domain Bacteria; phylum Acidobacteriota; class Terriglobia; order Terriglobales; family Acidobacteriaceae; genus Edaphobacter. The sequence goes on along the minus strand of KB906757.1, from coordinate 391,689 downwards.
CGCTTCGTCAACGGCGTCGCCATGCAGCACGGCAAGGTCTCGCAGCAGATGTTCCCCGACTACAAGGTCTACTCCATCACCAATGGCGTCCACGCCGCCACCTGGCTCTCCCCGCAATTCCAGGACCTCCTCGACGGCGAGATTCCCCACTGGCGCACGGACAATCAGTACCTCCGCTCAGTCTATGGCATCGAGCCTGCCCGCATTGCAGCTGCTCACAACAAGGGCAAGCTGCGCCTCTTCGCCACCATCGCAAAGCGCAGCGGTCACCACTTCAACCCCAATGTCCTCACCCTCGGCTTCGCCCGCCGCGTGGCCACCTACAAACGCGCCAGTCTGCTCCTCCACGACCCTGCCCGCCTGGTAGCCATCGCCGAAAAGATCGGCGGCCTCCAAATCCTCTACGCCGGCAAGGCTCATCCCGCCGACAGCGCCGGCAAGGGCCTCATCCGAGACGTCTTCGCCTCTGCCGTGAAGCTCAACTCCTCCGCCCTCAAGATCTTCTACATCGAAAACTACGATTGGGAGCTCGGCGCGCTCCTCACCCAGGGCGTCGACGTTTGGGTCAACACACCCCGCCGCCCCTACGAAGCCTCTGGTACCTCCGGCATGAAAGCCGCCCTCAACGGCGTCCCCTCGCTCTCCATCCTCGACGGTTGGTGGATTGAAGGTTGCGCTGAGAACACCACCGGCTGGGCCATCGAAGACGGCGAGACCGAGGCCGCCGAAGCCAACAGTCTATACGAAAAGCTCGAAAAGTCCGTTGCCCCCATGTACGCTAACCCCCATGCTTGGTCCCGGATGCAGCAGCATTGCATCGCCATCAACGGCAGCTTCTTCAACACCCATCGCATGTTGGCGCAGTACTTCGAAAACTCCTACTTCCCCCCGACGCAAGTCGCCACACTCCCCAGCAGCCCCCTCGAGCGCCGCCGCTCGCGCGACATCCTCGTTCCCGAACCAGCTCTGGTCTAGCACACAGCACCAAACTATCTTCCGCCTGCGTTCTGTGGGATTAAGCGTGTGCCTTTAGCCCCACGAAAAGAATTGATCGCAATTGGGCTTTAGCCCCGGGGGCTTCGCTGCACCTGCTGCTAAGACCTGCAACGCAAACTAATCCCCAGCGACCGCCTGCGCCACGCCCCGCCCCGCCTTCCGCCGCAGTCCCAGCCGCTCAAACCTGCCGCGCATCCGATCAAAGAACAAATAAACCACTGGCGTCGTAAACAAAGTCAACGCCTGCGACACAATCAGTCCGCCCACAATCGTGATCCCCAGCGGCCGCCGCATCTCGCTCCCCGCTCCATGTCCAAGCGCAAGTGGCAGCCCGCCCAGCAACGCCGCCATCGTCGTCATCATGATCGGTCGAAACCGCAGAAGGCAAGCCTCAAAGATCGCCTCTTCCGGCGACTTCCCCTGCTGCCGCTCCGCCATCAGCGCAAAGTCGATCATCATAATCGCGTTCTTCTTGACGATTCCAATCAGCAGAATGATCCCGATCATCGCGATCACGCTAAGGTCTACCTTGAACAGCAGCAGAGCCACAATCGCGCCCACCCCCGCCGAAGGCAGCGTCGACAGAATCGTCAGCGGATGGATAAAGCTCTCATACAAAATGCCCAGCACGATATAAACCGCAATCAGCGCCAGCAAAATCAGGTACGGCTCACTGGAAAGCGAGTCCTTGAACGCCTGCGCCGTCCCTGCGAATCCCCCATGGATCGACGAAGGCATCCCGATATCCACTCGCGCCTGCTGGATCGCTTGCGTCGCCTCGCTCAGCGAAGCTCCCGGCGCCAGATTGAACGACAGCGTCGTCGCCGGTGCCTGCGACTGGTGATTCACGGCCAGTGGAATTCGCTGCGTCTCAAAGTGGGTCACCGCCGACAGCGGAACCATTGCCCCAGTCGTGCTCTTCACATATATATTCTTCAACGCGTCCGGGTCTCGCTGAAACTCCTCCGCGACCTCCATCACCACGTGATACTGATTCAGCGGCATGTAAGTCGTCGAAACCTGCGCCTGCGAAAACGCGTCCGACAAAGTCGCATCAATCGTCAACGGCGAAACTCCCAGCCGGCTCGCCGTGGCACGATCGATCACCAGCTGTCCTCGCAACCCCTGCTGTTGCTGGTCCGACGCAATATCTTTGATCTGCGGCAGTCTGTCCATCGCGTCCTTCAGCTTCGGTCCCCAGAAGTTCAGCTCCTTCAGGTCGTCTGCAGTCAGCGTGTACTGATACTCCGTCGGAGTATTCCGTCCGCCAATCCGCAAATCTTGAAACGCCTGCAAATAGAGCGTTGCGCCCGGAACACCACTCACCTTCGGCCGCAGGCGGTTCACGATCACCTGCGCCGTATCGCCCTTCTTCTGCCGCTCCGCATCCGGCTTCAGCGACATGAACATGAAGCCTGAGTTCGCGTTGCCACGCCCACCTGCAAACGCCGTCACGTCCTGCACCCCGGGATCCTTTCCAACGATCTCAGCCAGTGCCAGGACCTTCTTCTTCATCTCAGGGAATGAAACATCCTGCTGCCCCTGCACCTGCCCGCCGATGCGCCCCGCATCCTGCTCCGGAAAGAATCCCTTCGGCACCAGGATATAGAGGTAAACATTCAGCACAAAGGTCAGCACCGTGATCGTCAGCACCAGCTTCTGATGTTGCAGCACCCATCGCAGTCCGCGCTCATACTCCTCTGCCATCCACTTCAGCGCCCGGTCGCCAAGCCGATAAAACCATCCATGCCGCCGCTTGTTGTGCGCCTCCAGAAACTTCGCGCTCAACATCGGCGTCGTCGTCAGCGAAACCACCAGCGACACCATGATCGCCACCGACAGCGTCACCGCAAACTCACGAAACAGTCTGCCCACAATCCCGCCCATCAGCAGGATCGGAATGAACACCGCAATCAGCGACGTGCTCATCGACAGCACCGTAAACCCAATCTCCTTCGACCCCACCATCGCCGCCTCAAACGGCGACATCCCATCCTCCAGATGACGGCTGATGTTTTCGATCACAACAATCGCATCGTCCACCACGAACCCAGTCGAGATCGTCAGCGCCATCAGCGACAAATTATCGAGCGTATATCCCAGCAGATACATCACCGCAAACGTTCCCAACAGGCTCAGCGGCACGGCCACCGTGGGAATCAGGGTGGACCGCACCTCGCGCAGGAACAGGAACACCACCAGGATCACAAGCATGATCGACATCACCAGCGTCCTCGTTACGTCCTTCACCGACGCACGAATCGTCGTCGTCCTGTCCATCGCCACATTCACCTGAATGGCCGGCGGTATCGAGGCCTTCAGCAGCGGCAGCAGTTTCTTTACGTTGTCCACTGTCTCGATGACATTCGCCGTCGACGTCTTGAACACAAGCACAACAATCGCAGGCTTGCCGTTGAACACGCCCGCCGCCTGAACGTTTTCAACACTGTCGACGGCCTTTGCCACATCCTGAACCCGCACGATCCCATGGCCAGTACCAGCACCTGTGCCCGCACCACGCGCGGCCGTCGCGGAACCGCTCCCCGCCACTGGTGAAGCAGACGAGCCACCGCTAGCCGCATTCGTCACCGCGCTTGCCACCGAAGCAGGAAGCCCCGAACGCGCCGGAGCCGAGCTCACAGGCCCGCGATCCGTAGCAATAATCAGCGGAGCATACGCCGCAGCTCCAAAAAGCTGGTCCGTCGCACTGATGCTCCATCGCCGTTCGTCGTCCTGCAGATACCCCTTCGGCTGGTTCACGTTCACCGTGCCAAGCGCCCCGCGCAAAGCCTCCAGCCCAATCCCATAATGCGCGAGCTGCATCGGGTTCGCCTCGATCCGCACCCCGGGCTTCGCGCTCCCTCCGCAAAACGTCTGCCCCACCCCCGGTACCTGCGCGATCTTCTGCGCCAGAATGCTGTCGCACGCGTCGTACAGCTGCGGGACATTCATCGTGTCCGAGGTCAGCGCAATGATCATGATCGGCGAGTCTCCGGGGTTCACCTTGTAGTACCCCGGATTGCTCGGCAGGTTAGCCGGCAACTGGCTTCGCGCCGCGTTGATCGCCGCCTGCACATCACGCGCCGCGCCATTCACATCCCGGCTCAGATCGAACTGCAACACAATTCCGGTTGACCCCGTCGAAGACGAAGACGTCATCTCATTGATCCCGGCGATCTTCGAAAACTGCCGCTCCAGCGGCGTCGCTACCGACGAAGCCATCGTCTCCGGGTCAGCCCCTGGCAAACTCGCACCCACCGAGATCACCGGAAACTCCACCTGCGGCAGACTGGCCACCGGCAGCAGAGAATACGCCACCGCACCAGCCAGAATCACCGCAGCCGACATCAGAAATGTCGCTACCGGCCGCCGAATAAATGGTGCTGAAAAATGCATAGTCCTCGAATCTCGTCTGCTATCAATCAGCCGAAAAGGCATGCGCGCGCGATTCAACATCGCTATGCCGCGAACGCCGTCCTAGCCGGTCAAAGAACAAATAAACCACCGGCGTCGTAAACAGCGTCAACACCTGCGACACAATCAATCCGCCAACAATCGTGATGCCCAGCGGTCGCCGCAGTTCGCTTCCCGTTCCCGTGCCGAGCGCCAGCGGCAATCCGCCCAGCAGCGCCGCCATCGTCGTCATCATGATTGGCCGGAACCGCAGCAGGCAAGCCTGATAGATCGCCTCCTGCGGCGACATACCCTGCTCGCGCTCCGCCTCCAGCGCAAAGTCGATCATCATGATCGCGTTCTTCTTCACAATGCCGATCAGCAAAATAATTCCGATCAGCGCAATCACGCTCAGATCCACATGGAACAGCAGCAGCGCCAGGATCGCCCCCACACCCGCCGAAGGCAGCGTCGAAAGAATCGTGATCGGGTGAATATAGCTCTCGTACAACACACCCAGCACAATGTAGACCACGATCAGCGCAGCAAGGATCAGCAGCGGCTCATTCTGCAGCGACGCTTCAAACGCTCTCGCCGATCCCTGAAACTCTGCATTCACGCTCGGCGGCATATTCAGCTCCGCCTTCGCCTTGTTCACCGCATTCACCGCATCGCCGATCGACTTGCCCGGCGCAAGGTTGAACGAGACCGTCACAGCAGGGAACTGGCCCTGATGACTGATCACCAACGGCGTCTGCTTCTCCTCGAAGTGGGTAAACGTCGAGAGCGGCACCTGCGTTCCGTTCGAGCTCTTCACATAAATATTGCTCAGCGACGCCGGGTTCCGTTGAAACTTCGGCGCAACCTCCAACACCACGTGGTACTGGTTCTGCTGTGTAAAGATCGTCGAAATCTGCCGCTGCGCAAACGCATCACCCAGCGTGTCGTCGATATTCTGCGGAGTGATTCCCAGCCGCGAAGCCGTATCGCGATCGATCACGAGACTCGCCTCCAGGCCGCCCAATTGCTCATCGCTAGCCACGTCGCTCAAGATCGGAATCGTTTTCAGCTTCGCGACAAGCTTATCTGTCCAGAACGCGAGCTCCTCCACATTCGCATCTTCCAGCGAATACTGGTACTGCGTCCGGCTCACGCGGTCTTCCACTGTCAGGTCCTGCAGCGGCTGCAGATAGCACTGGATCCCGTCCACCTTTGCGACTTTCGGAATCAGCCGCTGAATCACCTCGAGCGCCGACGACTTCCGCTGTTCACGATCTTTCAGGTTGATCTGGATTCGCCCACTATTCAACGTTGAGTTCGTTCCATCGATCCCGATGAAGGACGACACGCTTTCAACATCCTTGTCCTGCAAAATAATCCGCGCCAGTGCCTGCTGCCGCGAGCTCATCGCCCCAAAACTCACCGTCTGTGGAGCCTCAGTAATCCCCAGCAGCACACCAGTGTCCTGCACTGGAAAGAACCCCTTCGGCACAATCAGGAACAGGTACAACGTCAACACGAAGGTTGCCAACGTCACCAGCAGCGTAAACGTCTGGTGTCGCAACACCCACCGCACGCCCACCCCATACTTCCGGATCACATACTCAAAAAACTCTTCGCTCTTTCGATAGAACGTCGACTGTTCGTGCTCCGGCTTATGCTTCAACAGCTTCGCCGCCATCATCGGCGTCAGTGTCAACGACACAAACGCCGAGACCAGAATTGTGACTGCCAGGGTGACAGCAAACTCGCGGAACAGCCGTCCCACGATATCGCCCATAAACAGCAGCGGGATCAACACCGCAATCAAACTCACCGTCAACGACACAATGGTGAATCCAATCTGCTCCGACCCCTTCAGAGCAGCCTCCAGGGGTGAGTCACCCTGTTCCAGATATCGCGCGATATTCTCGATCATCACGATCGCATCGTCCACCACGAAGCCCGTCGAAATCGTCAACGCCATCAGCGACAGGTTATTCAGGCTGTATCCCAGCAGATACATCACACCGAACGTCCCGACGATCGACAGAGGCACCGCGACCGACGGAATCACAGTCGCCGCAAAGGATCGCAGGAACAGGAAGATCACCATCACCACCAGCCCGATCGTCAGGACCAGTGAGAACTTCACATCCTTCACGGACGCGCGGATAGTGTTCGTCCGGTCCGTCAACACCTCGAGCTTCACTGTCGCCGGCATTGACGCCCGCAGCTGCGGCAGAATCTTCTGTACCCTGTCCACCACGCCGATAATGTTCGCGCCAGGCTGCCTCTGGATATTCACAATCACCGCCGGAAGCAGTGTCGCGGGCTTCGCCGGCTGTCCGCCACTCGCAACCTGTGCGGAAGTGCCCATCCACGCGGCCTGAAACAGGTTCTCTGCGCTGTCCACCGCATTCGCAACGTCCGACAGCCGCACCGGCGAACCGCCCCTGTAAGCGATGATCACATTGTTGTAGCCCGCACTCGTCGGGATCTGATCGTTCGCGCCAATCGTATACGACTGCGTCGCCCCATTCAGATTGCCCTTCGCCTGGTCCACATTCGCCGTGCCCACTGCCGCGCGAATGTCTTCAAGGCCCAGCCCATAATTCGCCAGAGCCGTCGGGTTCGCCTGGATTCGCACCGCCGGCTTCTGTCCGCCGTTGATCGACACTAGACCAACACCGGTGAGCTGCGAAATTTTCTGTGCAATCACCGTGTCCGCAAGGTCTTCCACCTTCGGCAACGGCAGCGTATCGCTCGTCAACGACAGCGTCATGATCGGTGCATCCGCCGGATTCACCTTGCTGTACACAGGAGGATTCGGCAGGTCTTTTGGCAGATACGTAAACGCCGCATTGATCGCAGCCTGCACATCCTGCTGCGCCACGTCGATCGACTCTTCCAGCGAGAACTGCAGCGTAATCACGCTGCCCCCGCCAGAACTCGTCGATGTCATCTGGCTCAGGCCGGGTATCTGTCCGAACTGCCGCTCCAGCGGAGCCGTCACCGAAGACGCCATCACCTCCGGGCTTGCCCCCGGATAAAATGTCTGCACCTGGATCGTCGGATAGTCCACCTGCGGCAGCGCCGAAACCGGCAGTTGCACATACGCAACAAAGCCCGCAAGCAAAATGGCCACCATCAGGAGCGAGGTGGCCACTGGCCGAAGAATAAACGGCCTCGATGGACTCATCGAAGCACTCATGAGGGCCGGCCCGCACTTTCACTCACTGCATTCACCTCAGCGGTCGTCCCATCCGCGTTTGTCTTTACCGGAGCCGTCCGCGGAAACACCTTGCTTCCATTCTTCAGCTTCTCTTGTCCATCGACCACGATCTGATCCCCCGGCTTTACGCCGCCGTACAGGATTACCTGCGCACCCTCCGTCAACTCCACGTTCACCGTCTGAGCCTGGACATAGTAGTTCGACTGGTTCTCCGCGAGTTGTGGAAGCGGCGGCATGTCAGTATCTTTCCTCTTCTCGACCAGCTCCGCCGGCGGCTGTCCCTGCTTCAGCAGATAGACGAAATTCCCCTGCGACCCGGTCTGCAGCGCCGCAGCCGGAATCACAATCGCGTTCTGCTTCTCCTGCAGAATCAACCGAATATTCACAAACTGATTCGGAAAGAGTGCCCCATCCTGATTGTTGAAAACCGCCTTCGCCTTCACCGTGCCGGTGGTTGTATCGATCTGGTTGTCCACGGTCAGCAGACTTCCGCTGGCAAGATGCTTCGACGCCGCGCGATCAAATGCCTCCACAGGCAGCTTGCTGCCTCCCCGCGTCCTCTTCAACACCTCAGGCAGCTGGTCTTCTGGCAGCGTAAAGATCACCGAAATCGGCTGCAGCTGCGTCACGACCAGCAGGCCAGTCGCATCGTTCGCATGCACGATATTGCCCGGATCCACCTGCCGCAACCCGACCACACCATTGATCGGCGACAGAATCTTCGTATAACCCAGGTTCACCTTTGCGGCTTGAATCGCCGCCTGGTCCGCAGCAATCGAACCCTCCGCCTGCCCAGCGGTCGAAACCTGCGCTTGCTCGCTCTCCTTCGAGACCACGCCCGCCTGTAGCAGGGCGCCGTAGCGGGCCGCCTGTGCTCGCGCATTCACCGCGCTCGCCTGGTCTTTCACCAGCTGTCCCTGCGCCTGCTCCAGCGCGGCCTGATAGGGCTTCGGGTCGATCTCGGCCAGCACCTGGCCCTGCCGCACCGTCTGGCCCTCATTCACCGGCACCAGCATCAGCTGCCCATCTACCCGGCTCTTGATCGTCACCGTGTTGTACGCCGTAACGGTCCCCAGCGCCGTCAGGTAGATCGGCATCGTCTTCTGGAGTACCGCCGACACTTGCACAGGAGTCGGCCGGTCCGCCTGTGCCGCCATGATCATTTGAACGGAATCCTGCTCCTTCCCGTTCTGCCGTATCTTCCACACAGCGGCGCCCACTATGGCAATAATCACCAGCAGCACGATCCACTTCCGAGCCGCCGAACCCTTCGGCGACTCCGGCGACGGTTTGCGCGAAGGCAAGTTCAGCTGCGGATCAGAAGCCGATTTAGCCAGGTGTTCTTCCTGTTCGCTCATTTGCGTTGACAACATTTGGGGGCTCTCAATTCTTTCGAAATGCGATGCGCGGCATCGGATAATTGTTCCCGGTACTCCAGAATACTTGATAATGGCCTTGGCTGCCTCGACAGATGAGCCGTGGCGGCCGCCCGTATCCCACGCTATCCTCATCTCGTTATTGGTTTAGACGTAAGGAAGGACACTTTTGCCCATCCCGGCCCCCGCAATCGAAACCGTCACGCCGCCAGTACTTTGCGTCGACCTGGACGGGACCCTCGTCAAATCAGACACCCTCCACGACTCCGCACTAGCCGTTGCCCGCCACCACCCGGCAACGGTTCTGAAGATCCCCGGATGGCTAATCGAGGGCAAGGCAGCTCTCAAACGCCACCTCGCTGCCACTGTCCAGCTCGACGTAGCCCATCTGCCCTACAACCGCGAACTCCTGCAATATCTTGAGCAGCAGCGCGCCACCGGCCGTCCCATCTATCTCGCCACCGCCGCCGACGCCGACACCGCCAACCGCATCGCCGCGCACCTTGGCATCTTCACCGGCGTCCTCGCCTCCGACGGCCAGCTCAACCTCGCCGGCAACGCCAAGCTGGCCGCCTTTCAGTCCCGCTTCGGGGACAACTTCTCGTACATCGGCAACGCCCTAGCCGACCTCCCGCTCCTCCAGCACTGTCAGGAGCCGATGGTCGCCAACCCCACCCCCGGCCTCCGCGCCGCCCTCCGCAAGGCGCGCATCACCCCCGCCCGCAGCTTCATTGAACGCGCCTCCCCCTTCAACGTGTGGCTCAAGGCAATCCGTCTCCACCAGTGGGCGAAGAACGTCCTCATCTTCGTTATCATGCTCCTCGCTCACGCCTGGGCGCCGGGGATCCTCGCCGCAGTTGTCCTGGCGTTCTTCAGCTTCGGCTTCTGTGCCTCCGCCACCTACATCATCAACGACCTCCTCGACCTCGAAGCCGACCGCCAGCATCCACGCAAGCGCCGCCGCCCCTTCGCCTCCGGAGATCTCTCCGCCGTCTCAGGAATCACTGTCGTCTTCATCTTCTTTGCCATCTCTCTTGTCCTTGCGATGTTGGTTCCCCGTGCCGTCGCCGTCCTGTCGCCGGAGCTCTTCCCCCTCATCAAGCCTCACTACTTCCTCCTCTGGCTCGGCATCTATCTCGTCACCACGCTTGCCTACTCCCTGCGATTCAAACGCTCCGTCCTGGTCGACGTCATCGTTCTCTCCGGCCTCTACACCATTCGCATCGTGGCCGGCTCAGCTGCCTCGGGAATCACCGTCTCCACCTGGCTCGGCGGCTTCAGCGTCTTCTTCTTCCTCTCACTCGCCCTCGTCAAGCGCTTCGCCGAACTCGAGAGTCTCCGCGAACGCGGGGGCGTCTCCGCCGGCGGCCGCGGCTACCACGTCGCCGACATCGAGCAGCTTCGCAGCTTCGGCACGGCAAGCGGATTTGCTTCGGTCGTCGTCCTTACCCTCTACATCTCGAATTTCGACGCCGCAGAGCACTACCATCACGCCAGGCGCCTCTGGCTCATTGTTCCCGTCCTCCTTCTCTGGATAATGCGTCTATGGCTCCAGGCCTCACGCGGTCACCTCAACGAGGACCCCGTCGTCTACGCCATCACCGATCGCCGCAGTCTTCTTTTAGGAGTCCTGGTCGTGGCAATCGTTCTCTCGGCCCTCTAGCCTCGCCCCGGAACACTCGCCGGCTCTTCCACCCTGCGTGCACCCGCGGCTGCTACTCCTGAAAACACCACAGCAGTCTTCTTCGGCGGTCGAACCGCACGGTACAGTCGCGCCAGCAGCCCACGGTCACGCCAATCCCTGCGCATCAACTCAATCACCAACTTGGGCTCCTCCCACGGAACGTCAATGTAGGACGTATCCAGGTACCGAGGGTTTGGACTGGAAAAGATTGCCTCGGGAAAGAACGCAATCGTCTCCTCTCGGATGAACGTTTTGTTGTGTGCCGGAGGAACCTCGTGGGACGCCCCGCACAGGATCCCGACGAGATCTCCCTGGGCCGCAGTCTGCAGATGGCCAAGCTGAGTTAAGCGCGGATTCAGCTCGATCAGATACGCGTTTCCAGTCGCATCTTCAATCATGAAATCCAATCCGTGGAAGCCCGAGAGGTGCAGCCTTGCAGCGAGTTGTTCCGCAGCGCGTCGGATCTCATCATTGTCGATCTGTCGCACCACCAGGGCTGTTCCAGTTTTGCTCTGCGCGCACAGCACCTCCACCGTCACCATCCCAAGCACCTTGCCCTCGCGGCAAGCCAGCATTGCATTCGCAGGTCGGCCCACGACAAACTGCTGCAGCGTCACCACCGGTTGTTTGTGGTTCTTCCACTTCCAGTAGGCCAAAGCATCGTGAATCAGCAGCCAGCGCCCCAGCGCTGTCATCACCGTCGCGGGTCGATGCAACAATGCCAGCCCCTGTTCCGCCTCTGCCAAAGAATGCGCGATCTGGACCCCCGCACCGCCGCAGGTCCAGTCGAGCTTCAGAACCCCTGAGTTAGTCGATTGGTTCGGCTCGGAAAACCACGCTCGTAGGTCAGCCCTGTCTTTGATTTCAATCGTCTGTGGCGCCCTGATATGCAGCTCGCGCGCGATCTCCATTAACTTCGCCCGGCATGCAACAGTCTCATAGCCTGCTGCTGCACCCAGCGACCGCTCGAGCAAAGGTCGAAGCTCCGGCTTCGTCCGGTGAAGCTCATGCAACTGCCACACAACGCTGTCGTCGCATGGAATCACGAGATCCGGCCTGGCTGAAGTAATCGCTGCGTACAAGGATGTAAGCGAGTCCAGGCCATGATAGGGATAAATCTTGCTGACTCCGCTGACAAAAGAGAGAGGATGATCCCGCGGACACACAGCCTCCACTTTGCAACCATGACGCAAGAACGCAAGCGCCACCTTGGCGGTCAATGGCCACCGAATCGAGGAGACCAGCAACACGTTATGGCCTGTAAACATGCCCACGAGCCGATCCTACGCCCCTGAAAAATAGAGGTGATCCCACTAAAGTACTAGAGAATGACTCAAACTGATCCACAATACTAGTAACTCTCGATAACCCGCATTGGACGTTCTCCCCCTGCGCGGTTTACCGGGTCTTTTCTGACGCGATACACTCACTGGTTAACCGCGATTCGGCACCAGCAACGAAAGTCTTTCTCATTGAGGAGGCGATGCATGGCAAGTCCGCAGGTCGATGTTGCAATCATAGGAGCAGGTCCTTATGGCCTCTCCATCGCCGCGCACCTGCGCGCCCTCAAAGTGCCTTTGCGTATCTTCGGCACGCCCATGTCCAGCTGGCGGAATCACATGGCCAGGGGTACCTCACTCAAATCATTCGGCTTCGCCTCCAACCTCTACGATCCGGGCTCCACCTTTACCCTTGCTCACTATTGCCAGGAGAAAGGTCTGCCTTACTCCGAAGCCGTCGATCCCGTCACGCTCGAAAACTTCGTGGCCTACGGAATGGAGTTCCAGAAGCGTTTTGTTCCCAACCTCGAACAGACCGACATTACCTCGTTAGCTCGCGCACCCCAGGGGTTCACCCTCACCACGCAGACCGGAGAACACGTCTCCGCACGTCGTGTCATCATCGCCACCGGCATCACCTACTTCGACAACATCCCTCCCACCTTCGCCAATCTCCCCGAGGAGTTTGTCACCCACAGCTCGCAACACACCGAGGTCAGCAAATTCAGTGGCCGTTCCGTCGCGGTCATCGGGGCCGGCGCATCCGCCGGCGATCTTGCCGGCCTCCTCCACGAAGCTGGCGCCAATGTACACATGATCGCGCGTGGCGATGTCATCAACTTCCACGAGCCGCCGCTTCCCGAACCCCGTCCGCTCCACATGCGTCTCCTCATGCCTCGTTCCGGACTCGGCCAGGGATGGGTTCAACGCATCTGCAACGATTTTCCCGGTATCTTTCATGCTCTGCCCGCCAAACTCCGCCTGCATGCTGTTCGACGCATGAATGGCCCAGCCCCCGCATGGTTCGTCAAGGACAAAGTCGTTGGCAAAGTCACAATTCACGTGGGGACCACCATCAAAGAAGCCAGCAAAAACGAAAACGGTGTCCACCTCGTCCTCAACCAGCGCGAAGGCCCGAAAGAACTCTATGTCAATCATGTCATCGCCGCGACGGGCTACAAGGTGAAGCTGCAACGTCTCGACTTTGTCGATCAGGATCTCCGCCGCCAGATGCAGACGCTCGACGAAACCCCCGTTCTCAGCACAAACTTCGAATCCTCCGTCCCAGGTCTCTACCTTGTCGGTCTTGCCGCCGCGTCCAGCTTTGGCCCCGTTTGCCGCTTCGCCTGCGGAGCAGAGTTCACCGCCAACCGCATCGCGCGTCACCTCGCCGCCACCACCTGACCGCAGCTCGCCCTCTCATTACACCTTCCTTATGCGCCGCGCGATAGCATCGGCAGCATATGAAGGGAGGCATTTTTGCAATGCCGAATGTACATGGAATCGAGTTCAACGCAAATCAGTCGGAACTCGTCAAAGACTTGGTACGTGAACTACTGAACGACGGTGGCTGCGCCGTATACGCGCTCAATAACATGAAGCCGAACGGCGAACTTCGAATGGCTTCAACTCCACCTGCTCCTACCCAACGAGAGGTCGGCGGAGTCTTTCTCCGAATCCGTCCCGGAACGCGCGAAGCCATCATCGTCCGTCCGATGAATGCGAAGGCCGGTGAGAAATACATCCCTGTCAGCAGGATCACTCAGGCTCAAACACTTGAGATCATCCGCACCTGGCGCAGGCAAACCGGCTCGGCTCCAACTCAGCCGCGAACCTTTAGCGCCGGCCCACAACTCGTCATTTCAGCCGGCAAGAAAAAGAACCACCACGGTCAGTAAGGAACCGCATGCAAGGGCCCTGAGCGCCTCGCTCAGGGCCATCGGAATCAATCCCACTCCAACAGCCCAGCCACAACTCGCAGGCAGTCGTTTACTCTAAAGACTGCCGCCATGACCGAAAACTTCCCCCAACTCTCAAGCTTCGACGAACCCTCCCTCGACGCCGCCTTCGCCACCCTCGCCGAAGAGGTCCGCACCGCAGACACAACGGACATCGAAGCCTTCCGCCTGCACTGGCTCGGTCGCAAACAAGGCCGGCTCAAGCTCATCAGCGAAGCCTGGCTCAAGTCCGCTCCACCCGAAGCCAAAAAGGCCCTCGGCATCCGATTCAACCAGCTCAAGCAGCAGATCGAAGCTGCCCTCGAAGCCCCAGCACCGTCCACCACGCGCACCGCGCGGGCAGAGCAGGGAATCGACATCACTCTCCCCGGCACAGTCCGCGCCCCGGGCATCCCTCACCCGCTCCTGAAGACCATGCACGAGATCGTCTCCGTCTTCCACCATCTCGGCTACAGCACCAACCTCGGCCCTCAGGTCGAGTCGGACTTCTACAACTTCGAAGCTCTCAACTTCCCCCCGAATCATCCGGCCCGTGACACCCAGGACACGCTCCTCATTGCCGCCCAACAATCCCGCCCGTCACGCGACCGCCTCTTAATGCGCACCCACACCAGCCCGGTGCAAATCCGCACCATGATCGCGCAGGCCCCACCTATCCGCATCGTCATCCCCGGCAAGGTCCACCGCAACGACGCCGCCGACGCCACACACTCACCCATCTTCCATCAGGTCGAAGGCCTCTGCGTCGGACCCAACATCACCTTCTCCGACCTCAAAGGCACCCTCGACCACGCGATGAAGGCCCTCTTCGGCTCCGACGTCCGAACCCGATTCTTCCCCAGCTTCTTTCCCTTCACTGAACCCTCCGCCGACGTACAAATCTCCTGCATCTTCTGCGGCGGCAAGGGCTGTCGCAAGTGCAAACACTCCGGCTGGATCGAACTCCTCGGCTGCGGTATGGTCGACCCCGCCGTCTTCGCCGCCGTCACCGAAGAACGCCGCAAAATCAACCCCGCGGATGACGCCTACAACCCCGAAAAGATCACCGGCTTCGCCTTCGGCATGGGCGTGGAGCGCATCGCCATGGTCCAGCACGGCATCTCCGACATCGGCCACTTCTACTCCGGCGACATGCGCTTCCTCGAGCAATTCGCATCGTGAACAACGAGCCTCAGGGCAGACTGCACGAGCTTGATTCGCTACGCGGATTGGCTGCCTTCAGCGTCGTCCTCCATCACTTCGGCCTGATGTGGCCTGCATGGCAGGCTCACTTCGGTCCTTGGCGCTTAGGCCGAATTGAAATCGCTCCCTTCTATCCTCTCTACGCAGGACACGAAGCGGTCATGCTGTTCTTCGTGCTCAGCGGTCTGGTTTTGTCCCTGCCTTACCTTCGCGGCCGCGGTCAGCCGTATCCCATTTACCTCGCACGTCGTGTCCTGCGCATCTATGCGCCATATCTCCCCGCGCTCGCCCTTTCCGTCTGCGGGGCCGCAATCTGGCACGGAAGTCACGGTCAGGGCACATTTCCCGTCGACTTCTGGTCCGGTCCCGTCAATCCCCGGTTGGTTCTCCAACACATCGCCTTCATCGGCGTCTACGACGCGTGGCAGTTCAACTTCGTGATCTGGTCGTTGATCTACGAGATGAGGATCTCCATCCTCTTTCCAGTCCTTACACTGCTGATCTTCCGCATTCGCCCGCAGCTTGCGCTCCTCTTCGCCGGATCACTCTCGCTCCTGGCTCTTGTCGTGTCGCACCATCGACCCGCGAATGGCGCCGTTCACAACCTGATGTACACCTTCCACTACATGGCTTTCTTTATCTTTGGAATCTTGCTGGCCATGAGTCTTTCAACGATCTCCACATGGTATCGGTCCTTTTCTGGGTTGGCCCGAACAGCTCTCTTCCTTGGTTCGTGCACTTTTTACTACGAAAGCAGCCGGATCTACGACCACTTTTCCGGTCCCTCCGGACTAGTTGTAGTGGAATGGGGCACTGCTATTGGCGCGGTCGGTTTCATCATCGTGGCAATCAATTCTTCGCGGGCCAAACGTCTTCTGCACTCCCATGTGCCGGCCTTTCTTGGCCGCATCTCGTACAGCCTCTACCTCATCCACGCGCCCCTGCTGTTGGCAATAACCTTCGGAATCCACAAACGGCTCTCCGCGTGGGTGCAGTTTCCCATTTATCTCGCCGCGGTCATCGGAACGGCCTATGTCTTTTGTCTCTGCATCGAGGAGCCGTTTACGCGAATGGGCCAGCGTCTAGCCCGCGAAACACGTCGACGAGCTCAAGCTCAAGTCAACTGAAGGTCCCCATCATCGCCAGGATGCGCATTGTCGAACGGTTCGCCTGAGCAGAAATAATTAAATCGGCGACCCCGTTATCGCTCAAACGTAATCTGTCTCAAATTCGCCACTGAGATCGAGAACGGTCCAAGGTCCGATTCTCCCTTGAACCCGTCCTCTGACAGTCCAGTCTCGATCCTTCCATCCACCACCCGTCCATCCACCAGCGTCACCTTAACATCTCGCTGATAATCATGCGTCGTCAGAAAATCGATCGACTTGATTTTGTCGAACGGAATCGACTGCCCGCTCATCAGGTTGATCATCTCGTCCGTGAACCAGTGTTTAAAACCATCCAAAAACACCGTCGTCTGCGTGCCATCCTTGCCCGTAACCAGCACCGTCGGCTTTTGCCCCTGCTTTGCCGGCGAAGGAGAAGAAGAAGTCGCCGTTCCTCCACCCGCAGCCGGCGCTCTCGTCCCCGAATCCAAAGGCCCGGCCACCACGGCTGGCCCCTCCTTGCCTCCCGCAACATCGCGCGGGTGCATCACCACCAGGAAGCCCGTCACCGCAGTCAGGAGCGCCGCCAAACCGGTCAGTACACCCGGCAGCGTCGTCCAGAAATTCTGCTTCTTATCCGGCTCTGCCAAAACAACACCTCGATATCGGGTACGAGCATCTGCGCAGAATTCTACATCTCACCGCGCTCGCGCATAGCTCGCACGCACGGGATGCTGCATCCTCCGCCACGCTACCCGCCCTCCCACCAGGATCAGCGGTCTTTCAACAGCTCCATACAGCAGCGCCGGAACACCAATCGACCCTACGATGAGCACCATGATGCGGACCCACATCGGCACGCCTGACAGCGTATAGAATGCGAACCCCATCACCACCGTATGGCTCAAATAAATTCCATACGAGTGCTCCGCGATCCAGTGCAGTACAGGCAGCAATCCACCATACGAGCCCTCTCGAACATTCGCGTAGACCACCCCCACCAGAAGCGACACCCACCACGCCCGCTGGATCTTCAGCCCAAGGTGCAGATTGTCGTGCGGCCCGAACAATAAAATTGCAGCCGCAATCCCTATCGGCCACACCCACGCCGGCATCTCCCACTGCCACCTCTTGCTCCGGATCAAGTCGTACGCCACAATTCCCGACATAAAGCACGGCCCATATCGAAAGACATTCAGCCGCTCACTGATCGCAGGAATCACCAGCGCCAGCACCACCGAAACCGCCCACAATCCAAGCGAAAGATACTGCCGCCTGCCGCGCACGACGAAATAAAGCGCTGGCAGCATCACATACATCTGCACCTCAAGCGGCAACGTCCACAGGACGCCAAGAATGTTCTTGTCGTAAGTCAGATTCTGGGTCAACGCCAGGTTCGAAAAGAAAGCCCGCCAGCCGATCCACCCGTAGACGGCTCCCGGTTCGGCCGGAATGCTGAACATCGCAATCAGCACCACAAACAGAATCGACAGCGGATAGATTCTGAAGAAACGCCGGCACCAGAACCCTGTTACCAGTTGCCAGTTGCTTCCTTCATCCAACTGCAGTCGCTCCAAGGAGCCCATCAGCACAAAGCTGGTATGGACAAAAAAGAGAATGACACCCACGTGCCCAAGACTGCCAAAGCTTCGTACGCCGAACACGAACAGCAAATGCGAAACAAAAACGCACAAGACAGCGACTGTGCGCAGCAGATCGAGATTGGGCGACAGATTCGCCTTGGCTGCAGACATAACTCTAAGATGCTACTAGCATTGCCGTGGTCGCCAGCCAGTTTTCTCCTCCGTTGCAGGCGAATGCCCATCTGACTGTTTCCAGATGAGTTCCCATCGGCCTACAGTCGCTCGAACGGCCCCCAAACCACTTACTGCAGCGCATTGAACCCCGCCTGCAGACTCTCCATGTTCTGCGGGCGCACCCGGATCACCCCACGCCGCGGGCTGTCGATATCGGCAATCAGAAAAAACGAAATCGCTACTGCCAGCGGAAACATCATAAACAGCTTCACCCTCACCTTGTGCGCTCCATACCCAACCAGCAGATTGGCGAGCACCGCAATCCCGAACATCAAGCACCACGCTCCCACCGGAATGCGGTTCCACCATGCTGCCTGCGTGTACCCTTGCGAGTTCAGCACATCGTTCATTCCTGCAACGGCCAGTGCCCGGATCGGCGTAGGCTCGGTCGCCGTCTGCGAAACCGCGGCCCAAAGCTGGTTTTGTGTTTGAGTCGTCTGCAAATTAATCTGATTCAGTTCGTCTAGGTCGCGCGTTACGTAGAAGCGGACCCGCAGGTCCGTGTACTTCCGCAGCAACTCGCGCACCTTCGACGCTTCATCCGGCGGCAGCAGATCGGCACGCACATACTCCGTTCCGATCGCATTGGCCTCGGCCTCTTCATACAACTTGCGCTGGTCATAGCGGCCAATCGCCATCGAAAAGGTGAAGCCAATAATTAAACCCAGCAACGTCAGCGTCGCCGACTGGATTACACCAAAGTCCTGCCTCACGCTCTCCGACGAGTCGTCCTGCCGCAGACCAAACCGACCACCTATCCACGCCACGAACCAGAGCAAAAAAAATGTGACGACTAAAACTACGAAAGGACGGTTCACAAAGTCGGCCATGCTCTCTCCCATAAGACGCAGATCAAAGAACCTTGGGAACTCAAACTACATCAGGGCCATCTAAAACGAAACTCAGCCTGAAAGGGTCCCTCCTCACGAACTAAGACTGCCTCTTCACCGTTTCACCAAAAAAACCAAACAGCATATGCACCACGGCCAGCGCCAGCGCGCCAAGAAACGCCGCCGTGAACGTCGTCACTGCGAATCCCGGCACAAACTTGCTCGAGAACCACAGAATCACCGCATTCACCACCAGAAAAAATATCCCAAACGTCAGGATGCCCAGCGGCAGCGTAATGATCTTCAGAAACAATCCCAGCGTCGCATTGAACAGCCCGATCACGACCACCGCAATCAACGCCGACACAAAGCTGCTGACAATAAACCCTTCCACAAAATGCGACACCAGCAACAGCGCCACGGCATTCAGAATCCAGTGCAGAAATAAGCGCAGCATAAGTCAGTTCCTCTCAGTCACATATTGAAAAGTAGGGATTCGCGGCGGACCCTCCGCCCAACGAGCATACCCGAACTCCCGCCGAAACTCACCCCCATCCTTTTCGCCGGCGTCCGGGCCAACAGCTACTTTGCCGCGTCGTGGTCGTAGCTGATCACTCTCGTAATCTTCCACGCCCCGTCTTTGTACTGCCACAGATGAATAAACTTCGCCTCTCCCACCACACCATGGTCCTGCTTCCATGGATGGTTAAAACGATGCACACCGATCTCCACCGCCCCGTAACCCTGGATCGAGTGCACCTCCAGCGTCCCCACAACCAGCTCCCGCGTCACCTTCCCGCAGATGTTATTTTTTATGGCCTCCGTCAGCGCCTTTCCGCCAACCATCAACCCGCCCTTATCGTGATAGAACTCCACATCCTCTGCAATCAACGAGCTGAACTTCTCCAGGTTGCATGTGTTGTACGCATCGAAAAGTTGAGCATCCAACGCCGTCACCGCACGCGTCAGCTCCTCCTGACTCTTGATCGTGTCCAGCCCCTGAACCGCCTGAGCACCGGCAAAAACAAACGCACCCGACACCATCAACAGCAAAGCAAAAAGCTTACTCATGAACTTCCTCCCTGAAATTGGAACACCTACCGCAATACGCAGCTACCGGCAGAATGTTCGTCACACAGCAAAATTCACCAGGAAAGAAATCAAAGGCGTCACTCCGACACTCATCTCAGACGCTCACACCCATCTCACGGCGCGCCAACCACTCCAATCGTCGCCAGCCACTCATCCACCCGATTCGGCCAACCCGTCACCGGCAACTGCGTCCGCCGCAACCCATACCCATGCCCGCCCTTCGCATACAGATGCAGCTCCGCCGGAACCCCTGCAGCCTTCAGCGCCAGAAAATAAGCCGTGGCATTCTCCACATGCACAGGATCATCCTCCGCCTGCACCAGAAACGTCGGCGGCGTCTCCTTCGTCACCGGAATATCCGCGGTAAACACAAAGCCCTTGTCCGTCTGCGCCAGGTACCCCGGATAAACCACCACCGCAAAGTCCGGCCGGCAACTCAAATCATCCGCCGCATCCACCTTCGGATACAGCCGCGTCTCATAGTGCGTACTCACCGCCGCCGCCAGGTGCCCACCCGCGGAAAATCCCAACACACCCACCCGCTTCGGATCGATCTTCCACTCCGCAGCATGCGCCCGCACCATCCCCACCGCCCTCTGCGCATCCTGCAACGCCTCATCCGATTTCGGATAAGGCCCAGTCCCCGGCACTCTGTACTTCAAAATCACACAAGTAATTCCCCGCGCCGTCAGCCAGTCACAAACCTCCGTCCCCTCCAGGTCGATCGCCAGAATGTTGTACCCACCTCCAGGAAACACCACCACCGCCGCGCCCGTGTTCTTCCCCTTCGGCGCAAACACCGTCAGCGTCGGCACCGACACATTGCCAAGCCGCACCAGCGGCCTCCCCGCAATCTTGTCGCTAGTCGCCGTTGAGGTGTCCGCTTCGGGCCCCTTCGTAGTGTTCGGTCCCGGCGCGCCATTCGGCCAAAGCGTCAACACGGTATGTCCCGGCCCAACCGGCCATCCCGTTGACTGCCCAAACCCCGCCCCGCAAAAAACCACCATCACCAAACCAAACAGAACTCGTCGCATCCGCAAAATCCTCCGCAAACCAGCAGCCATCATCGCTGGCCATCTCACCAAGAAGCAAGCCGGCAAAGGCTCGCACAGTTTTTTGCTTAAGCAGCACCCGTAGGTGGAGTCCTATTCTTCAATACCAACTGCTTCATAGCCTTGAATGGGTGCTGCACAACCATCGAGTACGTAACAGGACTCACTATCTCCGGATTGTCAGGGCCACGACCCACCGGTGCTACGGGCTCCCCTTGATCCTCCGGCCCACCCTCACCCCGCATACTGTTCCTCCGGGTCACGATACACCCCACCAGGACCGCCAACGATCCCACCAGCGCGAAGCCCGATCTGAAATCAATCCACGGCATATTAGTCCTCAGTCCGTATCACAGCGCCCAACCCGAGGATCAACACTGACACAACGTAGACCCAGCTATGCATCACCACCACTCCGGAAGTAATGGGCCTGTTTGCGTGCAACATCGAGCTGATCGTCCCAAACTCGAACGACATCATGATTGTGAACGCGATCGCGAAGCCCAATCCGACTACGTCGATAAGCTTCTTCTTGTCCACCATGGCGAATCGTCCAACGCTGTCCCCAACCAGTGCCACGCAAATCAGATAGATATCTCCCCGTTCGATCACCTCGCTCAGCCAGCTCGTCGTCTCTCCCAGGTCATCGCCCATCCAGGCAAAAGCAAGCGGAATCATGGCAAAGCCGAAACAGAAGATCGCCCACACCACCATTTTGTTGACTGGCCACGCGCGTGGAGGTGTTCCACTCATGCACGTCATTGTCCTCCAAAGCCGTCAGAATGGAGAATTTAATTTCTCTTGGGCCAGCGAAAGAACATGCCACCCACCTTGTCTCCAGACGCCTCACAAAAACCGGAAACCGTTAGACTAAAGAAGCTAACCCATGAATATCCTTACGAACTGGCTCCGCCGCTACCTGCCCACCCTTCCAGTCGATGACCGGCAATTAGCCGACGACCTCACCCTTCGCGGCATCGCCGTCGAAGGCGTCCACTCCCTCGGCCCGAACAACGGCCACCTCTTCGAGATGGACATCACCACCAACCGCGTCGACGCAATGAACCACTACGGCATAGCCCGCGAAGCAGCCACCATCTACAACCTCCCGCTCAACCCGATCTTTGACACGGCCGACATTTCGAGCGGCGCAAACCCCCCACGCTTTTCGGCCGAGGCCGCAACCATCCGCAACCTTGCCCTTAAGCCGCTCGTTGATACCGCTGCCCTCCTGAGCGGAACGAAGAACTCACGCTTTACGCCTGAAGCCGCGTCCATCTATCCCTTCCCCGTCACCATCGAAGCAAAAAACCTCTGCGGCCGTTTCACCGCCCAGGTCCTCCGCAACATCACCATCGCCCCCAGCACCGGCCAAATCGCCGAATACTTCAACCTCCTCGGCCAGAAGCAAATCTCCAACGCCGTCGACGCCAGCAACTTCGTCCTCCTCGGCATGGGCCATCCCACTCACGCCTTCGACCTCGACAAGCTCGAAGGCGGCATCATCGTCCGCCTCGCCCACAAAGGCGAAAAATTAAGGCTCCTCGACGGCACCGACCGCACCCTCGAAGCCGACGATCTCGTAGTAGCCGACGAGAAAAAAGCCCTCGGCCTCGCCGGAGTCATGGGCGGCTGGGACTCCATGATCACTCCCGACACAAAAAACATCCTCGTCGAAGCCGCATGGTTCGACCAGGCCAGCGTTCGCCGCTCCTCCCGCCGCCACGGCCTCCACACCGACGCCTCCCACCGCTTCGAGCGTGGCGCCGACTTCAACGCCGCCCCCATCGCCAACGCCCTTGTCTCCCAGCTCATCCTCCAACACGGAGGCCAGGCCGAAGGCTCATTGATCGACGTTGTCATCCCAGAGATCGAAGCCAAGACCGCAAACCGCCCACCCATCCAGCTCTCAGTCCAACAAGTCCAACGGCACCTCGGCACCACCATCGCACCCGAAGGCATCAACTCAGAGATCGTCCAGCAATACCTCACCGCCCTCGGCTGCGAACTGAAGCCAAAGACCGCTGATACCTACGAAGTAAAACTTCCATCCTGGCGTCTCGACCTCGAACGCGAGATCGACCTCATCGAAGAGGTCGCCCGCGTCTACGGCTACAACCGCTTCGCCAACACGCTCCCCACGGCGATGCCCGTCATCGCCCATCCGACCGCAGCAAAAGAAGCCGCCGTCCGGTCCCGCCTTCTCTCCCTCGGCTTCAGCGAATCCATCTCCAGCACCTTCGCCTCGCAAACCGACGCTGACCTCTTCATCCAAAAAGGGAATCAAACCGTCCCCATAGAGAACCCTCTCTCCGAAGAAGCCTCCCTCCTCCGTCCCTCTCTCGTCCCCGGCATGTTGAACATGCTCGCCCACAACCTCAACCGCGACGTAAAGAACGTCCGCCTCTTCGAACAGGGCCAGATCTTCTCCGGCACCGTCCCCGCCGACGGAACCTTCATCTCCGACGTCCACGAATCCCCCCAGCTCTCCCTCGGCCTCACCGGCAACCCCACCACAACGGAGAGATACACCGCGCAATCCCCCCTTTTCTTCGAACTCAAGGGCGCCATTGAATCAGTGATCTCACTCTTCACTCCACCCGGCGGTCCATCGGCCCTCACGTTCGCAGCCGAAGCCCCTACGTGGCTGCAGCCTGGCCGGGCTGCGACAGCGCTTGTAAACGACGAACCCATAGCCCACTTCGGCGAGCTTGCCTCCGCCGAAGCCACCCATCGCAAGCTCCGCCAGCCCATATTCCTCGCGCAACTCGACCTCGCGAAGCTCTACGAACTCCCGCTCAAGAAAGTCACCGCCCACGACCTCTCCCGCTTCCAGGCCGTCGAACGCGACTTCTCCTTCGTCTTTCCCGACGCCACCCAATGGCACACCATCTCCTCTGCCATCGACGCCCTCGGCATCCCCGAACTCCAAAGCCTGAAGCCGATCGAAGTCTGGCGCGACACGAAAAAATACCCCGGCGTCTACTCCCTCCTCCTCCGCACGGTCTTCCAATCCCACGACCGCACCCTCCGCGACGACGAGCTCACCACCTGGTCCTCCGCCCTCATCACCGCCCTCACCAGCCTTGGAGGCACGCTCCGCGCCGGCGAAAAATAAACTCGAAAACCGTGGCGCATTTTTCATCACCACAACAACAACCACGAACTCACCACAATCCACCATCAACTCACCACAAACTCACCATCAAAAAACCACACGCAAAACACACAAACCCCTTGAAAATCGCACTCTCCACCATCACCTGCATTTAATCCCGCAAAAACCCGGCATCCAGATAGATTCCACCCCAGTTTCCCTCAGGCAAATCCACGTTTGCGGCGTCTATACTCGTAGAAATATGAGTACATCGACCATCAGCTCTGGTATTAGCGCAGACGAGTTCCAGGCGCTCGAACAAAAAGTCCTACGTGCCGTAGAAATCGTCAAGAAAGAACGCGAAGCCCGCGCCACCGCCGAGGCCGAAGTAGCCTCGCTCCGCGAAGAACTTGCTTCGTTCAAGGCCAACGCACGCGCCGTCGAAACCGAACTCAACACCCTCAACAAAGAGCGCGACGCAGTCCGCGTACGCGTGGAAAAGATGCTCCAACAGATGGACGAACTCCTCTAACCAAAACGAAGGAGACACGATGGACCAAACCCTCGAAGCCCCCCAGGCCGCCGCTCAACCCACCCAAAGCCAGTCCATCGCTGTCGACATCTACGATCAGATCTACAATCTTCGCGGCACCGACCCCGCCTACATCGAGCGTCTTGCGGCCATCGTCGACGCCAAGATGCGCGCCGTCGCCGCTCTCGGCAACACCGTCGACAGCCTCCGCGTCGCGGTCCTCGCAGCACTCAACATCGCCGACGAGCTCTGCACCGCCCGTCAGCGCTTCGACAACCTCAACGGCACCATCCAGAACTCGCAACACTCCACCCGCACCCGCGCCACCACGCTCGCCCACATGCTCGACGAAGTCCTCGAAGACCGCAAGGTCGGCTAGCTATTTTCTTATGTACGCATAACTAACGATTTTTCTTGAGTTTCCCGCTCCAGCCTGCCATGATCGACACGCTTGTCCATCATCGCTCCGGAGCCTTGTGATGCGTCTCTCGGTTTTCCCTGCCATCTTTCTTTTCTGCAGCCTCGCCTTTTCGCCTACCCTTCACGCACAAGACACATCGGACTATAAATCCAACCCTAAGTTCCTATCCGCCATCGCCGAGGCGAAGCAGATGCTGAAGGAGCGTCAGACCTTCTTTGCCATCGAGGCATACAAGAAGGCGAACAAGATCGCAGCAGGAAAAGATGCTGGATGTCTCAAGGCACTGTTCGATCTCCAGTTGAAGTCCGGCAGCTACAAGGACGCAGCAGCTACCGCCACCGCAGTAGGTGCCCTGGCGATTACGCCCTTTGAAAAATCCCAAGCTGAAAGCGACCGCGGCTATGCCCTCTACCTCCAGTCTGGTGACAAGAACAAGACTGATCTCTTGAACGCCGCAGACGCCGCCTTCAAATCGGCCATTGCTGCCGATCCTAAACACGCAAGGCCTTTCTACCTGGACGGCCTCGTCCTCGCTCGTCTCGGTCAGATGGACGCAGCCAGCAACCAGTTCAAGGCCTGCCTCAGCTGCGTTAGTCCGAACGACCCCAGTTACCTTCGGGCGCAGCATTTCGCTGAAAATCCCGCCCTCTCGACACATAAGATGGCTCCGGCCTTCAACGTCACTGCCTTGGATGGTTCGAAGTTCAACCTCGATGCCATGGGTGGTCGCGTTGTCCTCATCGACTTCTGGGCTACATGGTGTGGCCCCTGCAACGAAGAACTTCCCCACATAAAGAAGATCGCCAAAGAATTCGCCGGGCAGCCCCTCGTCATCATCAGCGTCAGCTGGGACTCCGACGAAACCAAGTGGAGGAACTTCATCGACAAAAACGAGATGACCTGGATCCAATACCGCGATGCCGACCACCATCTCAGCACTCTCTTTGGCATCGACTCCATTCCACACTATTTCACCATCGACTCCGATGGCATTCTCACAGCCGAGATGCTCGGCTCCGGCTCTGATGTAGAGGGTAAGTTGAAAAAACTCATCGCCCGTGCCAAAGCTACTTCCGCTGTGCCCTCGAGCCAGCTTGGCAATTAGCTTTCCGCCCAAGCCTGACGGCTCGTCAAGATGAGCTAAGCCGTCTCCGCCTGTAACTTGCCAATCCTCACCGGCACGTTTAGCATCCAAGTTAAGAAAGCCGGCCTACAAAGCAGGTACGCGAACAACGCTGGTTGAACCAACATTCATTGAACAGGGGCCTGGCTCGTATACATGGTTCGGTGTGCAGTCCTCCAGTCAGGAACGCCTAAAGAACCACGGCAGGGTCCCGCCGTCTTAGGACGGGTTCACCAGCGCTTCGACGTACGGCCCAGTGGGTCGGTCTTCTTGCTTTAGCGGCTAACCCGCTCTTAGCCAAAAGCTCATAACCCAGAGCTCAAAGCTCGCATGCACCCCTACCTTCTCCACTCCGGCCATCTCCTTCTTCCCACCTTCGGCGTCCTCGCCGCCGTGGGACTCATGGCTGCGCTCACCCTCAGCCTACGAACCGCCGCAATCGTCGGCCTGATCCCCGACAAGCTCTGGAACGCCGGCCTCTTCACCCTCCTCTCCGCTTTCGCTCTCTCCCGCCTTCTTCTCATCGCGGACGACCCGCGCATCTTCGTTAAATACCCCATCCTCCTGCTCATGGTGCCCTCCCTCAACCCCACGGGCGTTGTGCTGACCATCATCGCGGCGGCAATCTACCTCCGCCTCCGCCACCTCCCGCTCCTCGACACCCTCGACGCCTGGGCGCCCTGCGCGACCCTCACCTGGGCCTTCCTCGCCCTCGGTCACTTCGCCGAAGGCAGCGACGCCGGCCTTCCCACCAAACTCCCGTGGGCCCTCCCCATCCCACCCAACAGCGTCCGCCTCCATCCCGTCGCCCTCTACGCCGCAATCGCCGCGTCTCTCCTGACCGTCGTCCTCCTCCGACGGCTGCCTCGGCGCCAGCACTCCGGCGACACCTTCGCCCTCGCCCTCGCCGCCTCAGGCACTCTACAGTTCCTCCTGACCTTCTTCCGCCAGCCCTACCCCGACACCGGCCTCCTCGACCCCATCCAGTGGATCTCTCTCGGCATGATCACCCTCGCCGGCGTTGTTCTCCTCCTCCCACCCCGAAAGCTGGTCACCCATGCCGTCTAAGAACATGCTCCCCAAGGGCCAGCGCCGCCGCACTGTACGTCCCGAATACGTCGCAACCCGGGGCGTCGAAGAAATCCTCCCGCCACCTGTCCCCGTCATCGACTTCGAAGACCTCGAAGAAGACTCCGACATCCGCACCTTTATCGCCGACCCCGCCGCCGCCAATCTCCGCCTCGACCAGTACCTCGCTCAGGCACTCCCCGACATCAGCCGGGCCCGCGTCCAGCTCCTCATCGAGGCCGGCCAGGTCCGCGTCGACGGCCACCCCGCCAAGCCCAAACAAAAGCTCCACGGCGGCGAGTCCATCGAGATTGAAGGCACTCCCCAACCCGCCCCGCTCCACGCTGTCCCCGAAGACATCCCCCTCGACATCCTCCACGAAGACCAGCACCTCGCCGTCATCAACAAACCCGCGGGCATGATGGTTCACGCCGGCGCCGGCTCCACGGACGACTCCCGCAACCGCGGCACTCTCGTCAACGCGCTCCTCTTCCACTTCGCCAAACTCTCCGACATCGGCGGCGACCTCCGCCCCGGCATAGTCCACCGCCTCGACAAGCAGACCAGCGGCCTCATCCTCGTCGCCAAAGACGACAGCACCCACCGCAAGCTCGGAGAGATGTTTTCCCAGCGCCAGGTCGCCAAGACCTACATCGCCCTCGTCCACGGCCACATCAAAAAGGACGACACCACCGTTACCCTTCCCATCGCCCGCGACCTCATCCGCCGCACCCGCATGACCACCCGCCGTGCCGACGGCCGCACCGCCGTCTCCCACATCCACGTACTCGAGCGCCTGACCACCCCCTACGGCCCCTTCACCCTCGTCCAGGTCCGCATCGAAACCGGCCGCACCCACCAGATTCGCGTCCACTTGCAGTCCCTCGGCCACCCCGTCGTCGGCGACACCCTCTATGGCGCTCCCCACATCGTCCCCGGCCTCGCCACGGAGCTGCAACTCGACCGCAACTTCCTCCACGCCACCCACCTCTCTTTCACCCATCCCCAAGCCGGCAAGCAGCTCGACATCCACGCCCCCCTCCCTGCCGAACTGGAGTCATTCCTCAAAGCAATTCGCACCGATTGACGCGCTGTTCCGGTAGAATTGGCGGAGTGAAAGTTTCCGTCCGTTCCAACCGAGTTTTGGGGCCTCTAAGCTCCGTTTTCCTCTTCTCCCTGGTCGTTGCTGCCGCTCCTCTCCGCGCTCAAACCAGCACATCGTCACCTGTCGCCGCGCCTCCTCAGCAAACCGCCGCGCCCGCCACCCAGACCCCTGCTGAATCGCAGCCCCCGGCAGCGTCCACACCACCCCCCGCCGCAACAACACCCGCGCAGCCCGCTGCTGCAACACCCGCGCCCCCACCCCCAATGGCCCCCGCGCAGCAGTCCCCCACACCGAGCCTTCCCAACCAGGACCAGCCCACCGAGACCATCAAAGTCCAGGTCAACGAAGTCAACCTGATCTTTACCGTCACCGACAAGAAGGGCAAGTTCATCACTGGCCTCAAGCGTGAGAACTTCGGCCTGCTCGACGATGGCCGTCCCCCCCTCGCCGTCCTCCGTTTCACCCAGCAGACGAACCTCCCCTTGCGAGTTGGCATCATGCTCGACACATCGAGCTCCATCCGTCAGCGCTTCCAGTTCGAGCAGGACTCTGCCATCGAGTTCTTCCTTCAGATCCTCCACCTCAACGACCGCGCCTTCGTCGAGGGATTCGACATCCAGACCGATCTCGCGCAGGACTTCACCAACAACGTCGATCTCCTCAACCAGGGCATTCGCAAGCTCCGCCCCGGCGGCGGCACCGCACTCTTCGACGCCCTCTACAAGACCTGCAAAGACCAGATGCTCACCCTCCAGGAAGTCGGTGCAGTACGCCGCGCCATCGTCCTCGTCTCTGACGGCGACGACAACTACAGCCGCGTTCAGGAGTCCGACGCCATCAAGATGTGCCAGCGCGCCGACACCATCGTCTACTCCATCAGCACCAACATCAGCCCCAGTAAAGACAAGGGCGACGAGGTCCTTCGCCAGATATCCGAGGCCACCGGCGGCCAGGCCTTCTATCCCATCAAACTCGAAGACGTCGCCATCGGTTTCCACAACATCGAAGAAGAGCTCCGCAGCCAGTACCATCTCGTCTACCGCCCGGCAGGCCTCAAGATGGACGGTGCCTTCCGCACCATCTACCTCCAGGCCACTGACCCGCGCTATCACGTGCGCGCTCAGAAGGGCTACTTCGCCCCCCGCCCCGTCCAATAAGACCTTATTTCGACAGGATTAATTTTCCGCGTAAGGTCGCCACTCCCCGAGGTCAACATTGGGACTACCTGGTTTGGCCATCGCGCTCTTCGCCTCGACCAACGTGGACGATATGTTTGTGCTCGTCGGATTCTTTGCCGATCCAAAGTTTCGACCGAGAGACATAGTAACCGGACAATATGTTGGAATCGCTGGTTTGTTCGCGCTTAGCCTGTTGGGCTCCTTGCTTGCGCTTGTGATCTCACGCGCTTACATCGGCCTCTTCGGTATCGTTGCGATAGCCTTGGGCACGAAAAGACTGTTCGATCTCTATCGCAATCGCGAGCAGGCCGAGAGCGGTCTGGAACACCCCGACACAGGAAGGCACACGCGGGTCGCGACCGTTGCTCTTCTCACGCTCGCAAACGGTGCAGATAACCTCGGCATCTACATGCCTGCGTTTGCGATTCGCTCTCCAATTGAAATCAGCATGTTTGCCCTTATCTTCGCCGTAATGACTGGTCTCTGGTGCTTTTTTGCATACTGGCTAGTCCACCACCCCAGATTCGGCAAGCCAATCCGACGTTACGGCCAGCGCGTGGCTCCGCTGGTTCTAATCGCCATCGGTGTTTCAATCATGTATGACGCAGGCAGCTTTGGTCTGCTCGTACATGGAAGCAACTAAAGCGCCTTAATCGCCAGCCCGTCGTCCGGCTTTCCGGCCCGCCAGCGAGAGTCGATTACAGCCCCAATTCAGGGCCATTTTCTTCCCAGCCACCATAACTCTGGCCTAAAATCCGTGTCTAACAGGGAAGAGGCCAAGATGACCAAACGTGTCCGTACCCTCCTGCTGCCCGCGCTTCTGTCCGCCACCATCGTTCTTGCCCAGCCTACGGCCGGCGCTCCTTCGCCCGACCTGCATGGCGCCCTGATGAACCTCGCGGACCAGCCCGCTACCCACACCTCCTTCAGCTTTGACCGCTCCGAGCTCCAGATCGCCCAGAACCTCCTCGAATCCGGCGGACTCGACGCCAACCACGCCGCCGCCGCCCTCACCGGCATCTCGGTCGATAACTACCACTATCCGCGGCCTGCCTTCTACACTCCCGAGACCATGGCCTCCATCATCGCCGGCTACCATGCCGCAGGATGGAAGCATCTGGTCAACGCCAACCAGACCCCCGCCAACACCGCCCAGCCCCACTCCACCGTTACCGACCTCTGGCTCCGCTTCGCCGGTCCCGATATCACCGGCGTCACCGTCCTCACCCGCTCCCCGCGCGATATGAGCGTCGTCCAGATCAGCTGCGAACTCCGCCCGCTCGACCTCATCCACCTAAGCGGCCACTTCGGCATCCCCAAGGTCGACCCCAACGCAGTCATGGTCCCCGCGCCGGACGGCAGATAACCACAGCGTTCGTTCGCCTTCGCCGCTCAGGTCGTTGCCGCCTCAGTCGTCGCAGCCCTTGTAGTCGCCTTTGCTCTTCTGGCTGTAGTCCCCAAAGGGGATCTGAGTTAGCTACACGTCGTTTCCAAGATGGAAGATTGGCTCGACGCCGGTCGCCCGCGCCAGCAATGCGTGCTCCTCGTGCTGTTCAAGTGGTTTGTAGTTCTGCGCCACGTCCATCGCGAGCCGGAAATACTTCTCCTGCCCGGGAGGGAGCGCCGCTGTAATCGGATGCCCCAGCGTCCAGCGCAACCCTAGCGAGGCCTCGTCAGGGAAGGCCGCAGGCTGATACCAGCACTTCGGCTCAGGATGGTCCTTCTTCTGGTCGGCTGGCCACACCGTCTTTGCCATCGCCTTCAGGGCCAGGATGCCCATACCCTTTGCCTGCGCGCGCTTCAGAATCTGCGGGCCAAAATTCGCCTGCGTGAAGAGCACAAAGTTTACCGGAAAAAGCACCGTATCGAAGTTGTAGCGGTCCATCGCCTCCAAGGCCGTCTCCGCAGAGTGCACCGAGAAGCCGATGTAGCGAATCTTGCCTTCCTTCTTCGCGGCTTCCATCGTCTCCATGGCGCCGCCGGGGCCCATCACTTCGTCCAGTTCGGTCATCTTGGTCAAAGCGTGGAACTGATAAAGATCCAGGTGATCCGTCTTCAACAGTCGCAGCGACTCTTCCAGTTGCTTGCGCGAGGCATCCTTCGAGCGCCCTTCCGTCTTGCAGGCGAGAAAGCAGCTCTTGCGATAAGGCGCCAGGGCAGGACCCAGACGCTCCTGCGCGTTGCCGTAACTCGGCGCCACATCAAAATAGTTAATGCCGCGGTCCACCGCCTCCGCCACAATATTCTTCGAGAGACTCGTATCCTCGTTCATCACCACGACGCCGCCAAAACCAATGATCGAGAGATGCTCTCCCGTCTTGCCCAGCGGCCTACGCGCAATCGATGTGGAGGGTGCCGCAGCGGCTGAAAATCTGGTACTCGCGGCCGCGGCAGCGGTAAGTGCACTCTGTTTTAAAAAGTCACGGCGTTCCATGGTGGGACCTCCTCAAGGAAGAGTTAAGGTCGAGCCCGCGTGCTAAGGACATTCTCCCAGAAGTTGAACCCTGTGAACAGTCGTGTCCGTTGAAACCAAATCGCCACCTGTCAGCCCACGGTGCTTCGTCTCAAATCCGCCCTACTTCGCTTCATTTGAGCAGCTCGGTTCGGTACTTCCGAGCCAGTTCCATCACTTTCTTGAAGAATGCTGGTTCCTGCGCTGGATCGACCTTGGGAGGCGGAGTGGTACGCGTCGCAACCACTGTTCCCACCTCTTTGAAGAACTCCTCCTGGCCTGCAGGCGAGCAGATGCAAAGCATCCTCACCGGCTTCGACGAGGCGTTGTGGAATTGGTGAGGAGCGTTCGCTGGAATGTGGATCGTCTCTCCAGCGCGCACCATACGCTTCTCCCCACGGAACGTAGCCTGCAGTTCACCGTCGAGCAGAACAAAGGTCTCCTCGAAATCGTGACGGTGCGGGGGAGGCCCCCCTCCAGGAGGAACATGCATATCGATCAGCGTGAATCGGCCTGCAGTATCCATACCGGACAGCAGGATCGTGTAGGTGTCGCCCACGACTCCGAGATGCTGCGCAGTGCCGTCGTCCGCGTTTGCAACCACCAGATTCCGCCGGGGGTCGTCGGCCGGAATCGCTACCATCTTTGATGTCGTCGACATTTTTTGCTCCTGTTGGATTATTTCCGGCAAAAGCAACTCATTCTATTGCCTTTGTTCGTGGCACCGTTTTTCTTTGCCATTTTTCCGCCCAAAAATCGCATGTCAAGCCCCAAAACCATCTAACTTTATACGGGGCAATAACATCCGAGTGGCGAATTAGTTATATTCGAGCCGGTATACTGGATATTTAGAGATCAAAAACAAGCAGCCCCGCGGGGATTTAGCCTCCTCCGGGGCTAACTCGTTTAGATGCACGATTTTGGACGCAACCCTTTTGTTATGACTATTTTGCGCGTCAATTCGTTCCGTAAACTATTGAATAGAAATGGTTTACGCGCGGGCAATAAGGGGGGTACCCCTCCCCGGTTTCACCATCCGTACTGCTCGACCCGTCGCAACAGCTCCAGCTTCCGCTCCGGCGGCAGAAAACTCGCCTCCACGGAATTGGCCGCAAGTTCCCGCATTTGCTCCAGCGAAAACTCGAAACGCTCCTGCACCAAGACATACTCTTCCAGCAGGTTGCTGCCAAACATCGGCGGATCGTCCGAGTTGATCGTGATCATCAGCCCCGATTCGAAGTACTGCTTCACCGGGTGATCGTCCAGGCTCTTGCAGCACCCCGTCCGGATATTGCTCGTCACATTCAGCTCGAGAGGAACCTGCTTCTGCGCCAGCACCTCCAGCAACTCCACGTCGTGCTGCGCGGATAGAGCATGGCCCACACGCTCCGCCCCGATGTTGATCGCCGCCCAGATGCTCTCCGGCCCCATCGTCTCGCCCGCATGCGCCGTCAGCCTTAGCCCCGCCGCCTTGGCCTCCGCATACGACTCGCGAAACAGATCTGCACCACCTCGCGCCTCGTCTCCACCAATCCCGATCCCCACAATGCTCGGATACACCGCCCTCAGCTCAGCCGCCTTGCGAAAAACCTTCGCAGCCTCCTCCGCGCCAAAGTGTCGCACAGCATCGATCAACCAGTACACCGTCGTCCCGAAATCCTTCTCGCCCCGCACTCGCCCACGCTCGATCGCCTCGGTGTACGGCTCAACCTCAGCGTTCTTCCAGTAATAGATAATCCCGAACGAGATATACACCTCGGCGTGCACGACACCCTGTGCCGCCAGGTCCCGAATCATGTTGTAAGTAATCAGTTCATAGTCGTCCGGCCCCTTCAACCGAGCCGAAACCGCCTTGAACGAGTCCATGAACCCCAAAAAGTTCTCATAAACATAGAGCTTCTTAGCCGCCTCCGGAGTCAAGGGCTCCGCATCATGCCGTCGACTCAACTCCAGCAACGTCTCAGGCTGAATCGTCCCCTCGAGATGCAGATGCAGTTCGACCTTCGGCAGCCTGCGCAGCCAATCAACCACATCGATCTCAACATCTTGCCTAGCCGGCTTTCGTGCCATCTTTCCATACTAGACTTTAGGCGAGTAAAACTCACTCCGCTTGCGGCTGTAGAAGAAGTAAACCACCAACCCGACAATCAGCCACACAAAGAACCTCACCCACGTAATCGCTGGCAAACCCGCCATCAACAGGATGCAGAAGAGAACCGACAGAATCGGGATCACCGGTCCAAACGGCACGCGGAACCCGCGATGCCTCTCCGGCTCTCTGTATCTCAGAACAACGACCCCGACCGAAACCAGCACAAACGCGAACAACGTACCAATATTCGACATCTCGGCGAACGTCCCTACATCAAACAACCCCGCCGGAATCGCCACGAGGACGCCTGCGACCCAGGTCGCGAACGCCGGCGTCCGAAACCGCGGATGAACCTTGCTGAAGGCATCGGGCAACAACCGGTCGCGAGACATGGCAAACCAGACCCGCGCCTGCCCCAACTGAAACACGAGGATCGACGACACCATCCCGACCAGCGCACCGATCAGAACCGCCAGTTGCACCCAATGCAGTCTGTGGCCATCTGGCGTCAATGCCACCCTCTTCAGAGCATTCACGACCGGAGCCGCATCGCCCGCGACCGACAGCCACGGCACCATCCCGGTCAGAACCACCGCAACACCGATATACAGAATCGTGCAGATCATCAGCGTCGCCAGAATTCCGATCGGGACATCGCGTCTGGGCTGCCTGCACTCCTCGCTGGCCGTCGAGACCGAATCGAATCCGATATACGTGAAGAAGATGATCGAACCACCCGCGAGCACACCCGACCATCCGTTCGGCGAGAAGGGCGTGTAGTTTGCCGGATGAATAAAGCTCAGACCGAAGAAGACGAACAGTAGAATCGCCCCGATCTTGACCAGCACCATGATGTTGTTGGTCCGCGCCGACTCCCGAATGCCTCGCACCAGCACCACAGTCAGGAGCATCACAATCAGGAAGGCGGGAATGTTGAATCCCGCGTGCCAACCGCTGGCGTAGATGTCCTTGCCCTGCAGATCCTGCAGGCCAAGCGGCAGGTAAGCCGGCGACAACCACTTCGGAGACAAAGGTATCCCTATCCATTCCAGCAGCGCCACCACATGCGCCGCGAAGCCAACGCTGACGCTCATGTTGCTAAAGGCGTACTCCAGGATCAGATCCCAGCCAATAACCCAGGCAATCAGCTCTCCCAGGGTCGCATACGTGTAGGTGTACGCAGACCCGGCAATCGGAATCATCGACGCCAACTCCGCATAGCAGAGCCCCGTCAGCGCGCACACGATGGCCACCAGCACCAGCGACAAAGCCAGCGCGGGCCCCGCGCCGGGGCGTCCCGCGACCGCACCGCTGGTGTGATGCAACCACCCCACGATGAGGTCGAGGATGGGCGACCCTTTCCAGTCCGCGATCTTCGCAGGATTGCCGCCGATCGCCGTGCCGATCACGGTAAAGATGCCGGAGCCAATTACCGCGCCAATGCCCAGCGCCGTCAACGAGACCGGCCCAAGCGTCTTCTTCAACGCGTGTTCGGGCCTCTCCGATTCAGAGATCAGCTTGTCGATCGACTTGGTTCTAAAGATTTGCCTGGCCAGCGCGCTCGCTCCTGCTTACAGAGGAATTGGTGCAAGGCGTTTCAACTGCCATCAAGCTCAAGCCAGAGCGCTGCGCCTGCAGCGCTCCGTTCAAGCAGGATGCTTACCGCTTGCTTTGGCCGCGTGAGGCCTTCTTGATCTTGGCCTTGTTCGCGCCGCGAGCGCCGGCGCGCGGGCCCTTGGGTGCTGCCTTCTTGCGTGCTGCGCGCTTTACCTTCTTGCGCTCGTCTTTATCGGTGATGCTCTTGGTATTTGCCATGTATCTTGCCAATCTTTCTGTAGGTACGATTTTTTCGGAACTTAGAGGCGCTCCAGCTGGGCAAACTTCTCCACAAGCTTCTTTACGCCGTGCTGTTGAAATTGTACTGTAATCTTCGCATCGTCCCCATCGCCTTCGCGTCGAAACACGGTCCCTTCTCCGTACTTCGGATGCCTGACCCGCGAACCCTGCGTCAATCCTGTCTTTCCCTTCGGAGCCTCGATCTCCAGTTTCGGCCGCGAGAACTTCTGTCCGCGCGCCGCAAAGAAGCTGGCGATGTTATCGATCGACTGCCCAGGCGCCGCTGTCTTCCGACCCTGCCCGAACCGAGTACCGCCTCCGGGTCCTGTGGCTCGCGCCGCAGCCCTCGCTCCCCGGTCTCCGCTCTGGTCTTCGTCCTCGTAGCTGTAGTGACGCTCCCCCTCTTCGGTATTCGAACGACCAAACCGATTCGCCTTTGGATATGGCGTCGCATAGGCTCCGCCATATCCGGAGCTGTAGTCCGAGCCGGAAAATTGAGGCCTGGCCGGTGGGCTGCCTAGGTCCTCCACGAGACGCGCCGGCACTTCTTCTAGAAAACGTGAGGCGATGCTCGCCTCTGGCAAATCGCTTCCGTACCGACGCCGGTACCGGGCTCTCGTCATTACGAGTGTGTCCATCGCGCGGGTCATTCCGACGTAACAAAGTCGACGCTCTTCTTCGAGTCCTGTAGGGTCGGTCAATGTGCGTGAGTGCGGGAAGAGTCCTTCTTCCATCCCGGTAAGGAAGACCAGAGGGAACTCCAGCCCTTTCGCTGCATGCAGCGACATCAGGGTCACGCGGGCCTCTTCGCTATAGCTGTCCGCATCGCTTACCAGAGCCGCGTGGTCGAGAAACTCGTGCAGGGTCTCCCCACGCTCCTGCGCGTCCTGCGCCGCGTTCGCCAGTTCCTTCAGATTTTCAATTCGCGAGAAGGATTCTGGCGTTGCCTCCTCTTCAAGTGCTCGAATGTAACCGCTTCGGTCATTCAAGAATTTGATGAGCTCTGGCAGAGTCGCCGGATCCCCCGGTTTACGGAACGCGGGTCTCTCGTCTTGCATCTTGATCTCAGCGGCACGTTCCATCGTCATATCGGCGGATTTCTTCAACACCACAGGTGCAAATGGGTTGAAGTTGGCGGCATCGATCCCATGAGACGCGTCGGAATCCGTCGCGTTCTCTGGTGCAATCGTCGAGAACTCTTCACTAGGACCAAAATCAAATCCGAAGTTGAAGCTTGTATCAAATGAAGTGCCCGCACCTGTATCCTCAGCCCCTGGGGTGACGGCGGGGATAGGTTCGTCGGCGTCTACTCCAAACCCAAACGAAACATCCAGGTCCATCTCCGCGCCGGAGGGCAGGAAAGAGTTCGTCTCTACCAAATCTCCGGCGAGCTTCTCCGCAAACCCTGGACCCAGCATCGCCCGCGCATCTTCAATCAGGCGTCTGAAGCTAGTCAGGGCCATTAGCGCTCGCTGCGGGAGTAGCCTATCGTCAATCGCCCGCCCAATTGCGTCCCATGTACTCATGCCGCTCGAAAGTGCCATTCTCTCGAGCGTCTCCATCGTCGTTTTACCGATGCCGCGAGGAGGCGAATTCACGACCCTTCCCAACGCAACCGAGTCATGCACATTCTGGACCAGTTTGAGGTAGCTCAGGATGTCCTTAACCTCGGCCCGGTCATAAAACGAGAACCCGCCGACCATGTGATATTGGATCTGATAGCGCCGCAGTGCCTCTTCGACGAGCCTTGACTGGGAGTTGGTCCGGTAGAGAACAGCACACCGCGGTTGGTCCTCCTGCGCGCCCGCCTCCCGCAGATACTTTTGCACGCGGTCCGCTACAAACAGCGCCTCATTCTCTCCATCTGGCGCTTCGTAGTATCCGATCAACGAACCACCTTCGCGCGCGGTCCAGAGGTTCTTGCCCTTACGCTGAGTGTTCTGCGCCACCACCGCGCTCGCACCCTCCAGAATCATCTGCGTGGAGCGATAGTTCTGCTCCAGCCGAACCGTCTTCGTTCCGGGGAAATCTTTCTCGAACTCGAGGATGTTCTTGATGTCCGCACCACGCCAGCTGTAAATTGACTGATCTTCATCGCCGACGACGCAGACATTTCCGTTCGAACCCGCCAAAAGCTTCATCAATTCATACTGTGGACGGTTTGTGTCCTGGTACTCGTCGATCAAAATATATTTGTACCGACGGTTGTATCTCTCTCGCGTTTCTGCCGAACTCTTCAACAGTCGAACTGTCTCAAGCAGTAGATCGTCAAAGTCGAGTGCGTTTGCCTTGAATAGTTCTTTCTTGTAGATCTCGAAGATGTGGGCGATCTTCTCCTCCATCGGATTCGTGCTCGCAAGAAAATATTCCTGTGGATCGATCATGTGGTTCTTCGCCCAAGAAATTCTTCCCAGCGCAACTCTGGGTTTGAGCGATTTGTCATCGATCGCCAACTGCTTCAACGCCTGCTTCACCACTGCTTGTTGATCGGTCTCATCGTAGATAGCGAAAGTCCGTGTCAGCCCGACTCCGCCTACACGCAGGGCTTCAATGTCCCGGCGCAGAACGCGTACACAGAAGCTGTGAAACGTAGAGAGCATCGGCTTGGCCAGGGTAGAGTGGCCGAGAATTTTGTCTACGCGCTCGGCCATCTCTTTCGCTGCCTTGTTGGTGAAGGTTACAGCGAGAATCGAATCTGCCGGCACCCCTCGCTCCTCAATCAAATAAGCTATGCGATGCGTGATCACGCGCGTCTTACCAGACCCGGCACCTGCCAGAAGAAGCACAGGTCCATCCACCGACTGAATCCCCTCCTGTTGTTGCGGATTCATATTCTCTAAAAGTCGACTCAATACACACACTCCAGCATCTATATTAAGCTCCCCAGGCTGCAGTAACATCCTCATCCGAAAAACCATCGAAAACGTCCGTATTTACTGTCCATTTGCGAACGGCATGTCCGCTTGTGGACAGGCATCGTATCGATTAACTGTCGCGCAACAATCAGGATTTGATTTTTCATTTTTTTTGGGAACAATCAGCGAACTGCATGCGTACTTCCTCCCACGACGAGCTTTTCTGAACCATGGCAGAAAACTCCCGTCGCAATTTAGAAGTATCGGGAGCTAACAATGAAAGGTTTCAATCGTCTCACTATCGCAGTTGTCGCTACCTCTCTCCTTGCAGCCCCGGCTGTCTATGCCGCTCCTGCGAGCATTTCATCCCCCGTCCACGCGATGTTCGCAAAGACGAAGTCGACGACGGTCAAGCTTAATCTCCGCAATGAAACCGGCTCTGTTATGGAGGTTAAGGTTGGGGATAAAGTGGTGACACTCGACCCAGGTAAACCAGTCAGCATGACCCTGGAAGTTGGCACGCGCATCGTTGCCAACAGCGCGACTCCCAACCATGCGGTGGGCTCGCTCATTGAAGAGGTTGTTAGTGACCACAACAACGCAACAATCATCATTCACTAGTTCGTCGATGAAGACGAGCGGTATCGAATCAGTCCTCCCCATTTCTACGGGCCGATCGCGCTGCATATAGCTCCGGTCGGCCTTCTCACTCTTCTCCAATTGGAATGCTCTTTGCAGCAATTGATATCCTTGTCTTTATGATTCGGAATATTGCTGTGTTTTGCGCCTCTGCCAACGGAACTCACCCCGTTTACCGAGCCGCCGCGGAAGAACTTGGTTACGCTCTGGCTGCGCGCAACATCGGGCTCATCTACGGCGGAGCCAATGTGGGACTTATGCGGACTGTTGCTGAAGCGGCCCTGGCAGCGGGTGGCAAGGTTATCGGCGTCATCCCCGAGGTGCTTGTCGACCTCGAGGTCGCGCATCAAGGAATCACCGAGCTTCACATCACCAGTACGATGCACACCCGGAAGGCGCTCATGGGCGAAAAGGCCGACGCCTTTATCGCTCTACCGGGTGGCTTCGGCACCTTCGAAGAACTCTTCGAGGTTCTCGCCTGGCACACCCTCAAGATTCACGCCAAGCCCACTCTTCTGCTCAACATCAACGGCTTCTATGACAAACTCCTCGCCTTCCTCGATCACTGCGTCGACGAAGGAATGTTGAAACCGAAGAGCCGCGAACTCCTCCTCGTCGCTGACACAGTGGAGAACGCCCTCGCGCAACTCTTCAGTAGAATTGCAAACCCGGTCTAGGTATTCAACTTACCGATGGGTCAGCCTGCATCGCGCCAAAGATGTGGCCCTCGGTGTCTTTGAAGTAAGCGAGCCATCCCACACCCGGTATCGGCATCTTCGGCACAACACACAGGCCGCCCGCGGCTTCAACCACGCCGATGGTCGCGTTGAGGTCCGCCACATCCATCGTGTTAACGCATGGCTGCGCGGGGTCTCTCCGCGTCATCAGGCCGCCGTTGATCCCCGGTTGGTTGTCCCCGGTGGAAATGTTCCAGTACTCCATCGGACCGTTCCACCGCTCAAACTTCCAGCCGAACACCTTCTCGTAGAACTTGATCGCGCGTTCCGGCTTTTCTGCTGGAATCTCAAAATGCACAGGTCTGTTCATGGCGGGTCCTCCCTGGACGTCGCCAATCTTACATCTTTAACCTGCATTGAAGAATTGCAGGAAAATTGTCTTGCCGGCTGCGATAACTATCGTTTGACGCATTTCTCGCACCGGCATACGCGGCGCAGATACTCCCACGAATAGATGCCGCTCTCGTGTCCATCGCTCCACTTGAACTTCAGCGCATACTTGCCCATGGGCGTCACTTCCAGCGGCTTCACGGGCGCTTCATACATCATGAGCAGCGTCTGTTCCTTTGGTTTGGGTTCGCCCGGCGGTCTCCCGGTCTTCTCCCGGTCTTCGTGACATGTCGCGCAGGGACAAGCGTTCCGAAGCCATGCAAAGCTCCATTTACTTTGGTGCCCGTCCTTCCAGTCGATCTCAACGCCCGTCCCCTCCGTTTTCTTGACCCGCACCTTCTTCGGAGCCACTGCGTCCACAGGCAGAGGCTCGTGTTCCAAGTCCTCGCGCTTCGCCTGTTCGGCATTTACGATTCGAATCCCCTCGTGACTCATAGCTTCAACTCCTGGCCCACTACCGCTACTAACCATTCTTCCAGAAAAAATAAGCCGCCATCAAACACCCGGTAATCACTACGATAGTTCGCAGCACATTTGCGTTCATTCGTCGGGCATACTGCGCTCCAACATAGCCGCCCACGCCTGCAAAGACCATCGAAATCAGGCAGTAATGCCAGATTACCGCTCCACTCAAGACAAATGTGATCACGGCGCAAAAGTTCGACAGGCATGCCGCCAACACCTTCAACGAGTTCAGCGCATGCATCTCCTCCACGCCGAACAGCGCCAGGGCGCTCATGATCAAGAAGCCCGCTCCGGCTCCGAAGTAGCCGATATAAAAGCAAACCGGCAGCAGCACAAAAAACAGCGGCACAACTGCTGGCGTCTTCTTTATATGAGGCTCAGCCGATCGTGCGCGCAACCACCGGGACACCGGACCACTGATGCCGAACAGCAGGGAAGCGACGAGCAGCAGCCAAGGCACAAGGTGCAGAAACGTGATCTGTCGCGTATTGAGCAGTACCACCGCCCCGCTTACCCCACCCAAGATCGACGCCGCACAGACCACCGGCAGCAGGTCGCGCCGAAGGTCTCCTCGCAGAGCTGCGACCGAGGTTAACTGTCCCGGCCATAGTGCGACTGTGTTCGTGGCGTTTGCCTGAATCGGTGCGACCCCGATCGATAACATCGCTGGAAACGATATAAACGATCCGCCACCAGCCATCGCATTCATCACCCCCGCGATAAACGAGGCGACGACCAGCCAGACGTAGTGCCAATGCGCGCTAAAACTCGAGATCATCCATCTTCCATTGTAGCGACTACCGAAAAACAGACGCTTCCGGCTCCTCCACCACGGTACTTACAAGAGAGCCGTTTACGGCGAAGCGGGCATCTCGGGGGTCGCCGCGATCAACCTTCGCGTGTACTCCTCCTGAGGTGCCCCACAAACACGTTCACACTCACCAAATTCCACCAGCTTGCCCTGCTGCATCACCGCCACTCGGTCACACAGGTAGCGCACCAGCGGCATCGAATGCGAGATAAACAGATATGTCAACCCGTACTCTCGTTGCAAATCGCGCAATAGATTCACTACTTGGGCTCCCACGCTGACGTCCAGCGC
Organism: Acidobacteriaceae bacterium KBS 89; assembly: GCA_000381605.1. GTDB lineage: Bacteria > Acidobacteriota > Terriglobia > Terriglobales > Acidobacteriaceae > Edaphobacter. The sequence goes on along the minus strand of KB906757.1, from coordinate 349,617 downwards.
GCTCACTGGTTCATCTAGGACCAGGAACTCGGGCCGCAGCGCCAGCGCCCTTGCGATATTGATCCGCTGCCTCTGCCCTCCACTGAACTCATGAGGAAATCGCTCCAGCGCTGAGTTGTCCATCCCTACCGTACGCAGCATCTGCGCCGACCTCGCTTCCAGGCTTTCGATCGGCCCCTGACGATGGATCGCAAACGGTTCCGCAAGAATCTCTCGCACCCGCATTCTCGGATTCAGCGCAGCGTAGGGGTCCTGAAACACGATCTGCATGCGCCGTCGCATCTCGCGCATTCCTCGCGGCCCCACAGCCAACAAATCGCCTCCGTTATAGCGCACCTCACCCGCAGTAGGTTCAACCAGTCGCAGGAGCATCCGTGCCACTGTGCTTTTGCCAGAACCCGACTCACCCACCAGCCCAAGGGTCTCTCCTCGTTTGATAGCAAACGAAACATCGTCTACCACGCGACGCGCCGAGCTGTACTCCTTCACCAGCCCTCGCGCTTCCACTAGCACATCCGTTGGCATAGCCGGATGGTAGCATCCGGGATCATCAAAAAGAGGCGATGGTCCGGCAAGCCACCGTCGGCCACCATCGTCATCGCCTCTATGGTCCAAGATCACTCGGGTTCCCATCACGCCGGGGCGGAATCAGCTCAACTTAGGGTGCTGCTGTTGAAAGCTCGTCGCATCCTGGTACGCCTTGGCGAAGGCCGCGAGCCGCGCATCAGAATACAAGCCGCCAAGGAACGTCAGGCTTACAGGCGTGCCGGGCCCGCCTGCGTTCGCCAGTGCTCCATCTTGCTCGTTCTCGCTCTTCGGGGCGCCGTCGCCCCGAACCCCGTTCGGTACGATCACCGCCGGATGTCCGGTCAAATTCGTAGCCTGCAGCTGTATCCCCTGGGACGGTGTCACAATGACATCTACCTGCGCGAACAGTTTTTCCATTTCCGCAATCGCCAGCGTCCGCGCCCGCATGGCCTGGATATAATCCACCGCGGAGTAAAACCGTGCAATGCGGAACTGATTCGGCCAATCGAAGGGCAACTGACCAGTCAGCAACTGGTCACGTCCGCTCCGCGTTAGATCATCGAACGCCGCAGCGGCCTCTGCTTCTAGCACTGGCACGATTGCGCCGAACGGGAAGTCTGGTATCTCCACCGGAATCAATTTAACGCCCATATTGCGCAGCTCATCCAGCGATGCCGTCGCATACTTCGCGTCGTAGATCCTCCGTTCGAGGTTTCTCTTCTGCGCTTCTGTCGCTCCTGCGGGCAACGTCGGCGCATCAAATGCACTCTTGATATACCCCACGCGCAGCGTCTTCCAGTTGAAATTCGCGTCCCAGTTGAACGCTGCTGGCTGTACGGAGAGATCATGACCATCCGGCCCGTAGATCGCCGATAGAACCAGCGCGCAGTCCTCCACCGCCCGGCAGATCGGTCCGATCTTGTCCATTGTCCAACTCAGCGCCATGGCTCCCGTTCTGGGCACGAACCCAAACGTAGGCCGCAAGCCTGAACACCCGCAGCGCGTCGAAGGCGAAGAGATCGATCCCAGCGTCTCGGTTCCCAGCGCAAACCCCACGCACCCGGCGGCCACGGCGCTGGCACTTCCCGCCGAGGACCCGCTGGAGCCCTGTCTCTTGTTCCACGGATTTCGCGTCCGTGCGCCAAACCATAGGTCGCCCTGCGCGAGCGCTCCCATCGACAACTTCGCAACCAGGATTGCTCCGGCCTCATCGAGTCGCGTTACGACGGTTGCGTCATAGTCGAATTTTTGATCCTCAAATCCACCCGCTCCCCACGTCGTTCGGTACCCTTTTACCGCCAGCAGGTCCTTCCCGCCCCACGGTATTCCATGCAGGGGCCCTCTGTAATTACCCGCTACAATCTCCTTGTCCGCCGCGGCAGCTCGCTCCATTGCCCGTTCTTCGGTCAGCGTGATTACGAAATGCAGTTGCGGATCGTACTTCTTCAAGCGCCCCAGATACATCTTGGTCAAATCAACCGAGGTTACCTTTCGCGTCTTGATCAACTCCGCCAGCTCGCGCACCGAAGCGAACGCCAAGGCATCGGAATCTCCGGCAATACCCGCTGAGGCCGCAACGGAGAGCGCCGTCACATCTGGCGCAGCGCTGATTATCAGTGGCTTCTTTGCTGCATCCAGTACCATATCGCCCGGTACCGGATCGAAGATAAACGCCGGAGCCACGCTATTCGGTATCTTCAAATCTCGGATCGCTACAAACGATTTCCGCAGCTGTTCCAATCCCTCGAGCATCGTCTTCTTCTGCTCATCCGTGACGCTGATTCCAGCGATTACGGCTGCCGCATCGATCATCTGGGGCGTAATCTTCGCCATGTCGTCAGTGGTGGCCTTTAACTCACCGCCACCCACAATTGGAGAGGATTGCGCCTTCGCCTGCGTCGCCAACGTAAACAGCACGCCCGGCAACAACGTCTGCCCCAGCCCCACCATGGAACACACGCCAAGAAAACCCCGCCGATCCAACCCAAAAGAAACCTGTTCGCTCATCCCCGCATTATTGCATCCCCCTGCCTGTTCCCATCAACGTAGGACGCGACCCTCAGGTCCAGAGAGTGCGGCTCAATAGTCCCATCAGCCGTCTATAATTCACAATGTTTAACCAAACCGTGCTGGCCAAACCTTACCCTGAAAGCAGGTTCCATGTCCGACACTGTCCGTGTCCGCCTTCTCGCGCAGCACCTCAAACTTGCATTTCGCGTCCTGGGCAATGCTCTTGGATATTCAGCCTTGGTCATCGCTATTCTGGCGCTTGGAATCGGTGCGAATACCGCGGTCTTCAGCGTGATCGACGCTGTCCTGTTGCGGCAACTCCCCTATGGCGATCCGAACCGACTAGTGGTCCTTTGGGAGAAGAACCCATCGCTCGGGGCATCGATTGGAGAACGGGTGCCGGTCGCTCATGCAAATTTTGTCGAGTGGGCGAAACAGGCAAAGTCGTTTGAGGATATTGCCGGCTTTGAGAGCGTCAATCTGAACCGCATCAGCGCCGGCGAGCCTGAACGCATCGATGGTGGACGCGTTACACCGAACTTCTTTCAGGTATTTTCGGCAAACGCCGCTTTGGGAACGACCTTTGAGTCAATGGCGTCGGACCCAGGGAATTCGCACATCGCGGTCCTGAGCGACTCGTATTGGCGGTCCCACTTCGGAGGTAGCCGCAGCGTAATTGGCCAAACGATGACCCTGAACGATTCGGTGTACACAGTTGTTGGTGTTCTTCCGGCAAACTTTTATCTGCCATCGACTCGAGAGGGTTCGGACCAGCGCAAGCCGGCTGTCTGGATCCCCTATGACGTTACCGCACAAGGCAACCTCGAGGACTTCAATCGCCGTAAGATGCTCGTTTTCGCACGGCTAGCTGACGGCGCTTCTCTTCAGCAGGCGCGGGTCGAGATGGACGGAATCGCCCGCAACCTTCAGGGCCAGGACGCGGTCTTGAACGCAGGCTTTGGCGTCAAGGTCTTTCCCATTTATCTCGAAGACGTTGGTCGGCAACTGCGCCGCAATCTTTTCGTTCTGTTCTCGGCTGTGGGTCTGGTTCTGCTGATCTCGTGTGCGAACCTCAGCAACCTCGTCCTCAGCCATGCCACCCATCGTCAGCGCGAACTTGGCATTCGACGAGCCCTGGGCGCCAACCGCGGAGACCTCATTGCACAGTTTCTTGTTGAGGCTGCGGTCTTGAGTCTGATTGGCGGCGTTCTTGCGCTGCTGGTCGCGTATATGGGGATTAAGGCAATCCCGGCACTGAAGCCAGCTGGAATTCTCAGGCCGGAAAGTATTCACCTCGGCATTCCCGTGTTGGTCTTCACGATGCTGGCGAGCTTCCTTTCGGCCGCGTTCTTCGGCATCATTCCAGCCATTCGCGTCTCCCGCACAGACGCAAACTCAGTTATCAAACAGACTGGTGAGGCAGGGCACCGCAATGCGCAGCGTCTGATCTCAAGGCTCGTTGTCCTGGAAGTGAGCCTTGCAACGGTGCTCCTGATCGCCGCTGGCTTCCTGATGAGCAGCCTGCGCCACGTTATGGCGGTCGACCCGGGATTTCGTCCGGATCATGTCCTAACGATGCAGTTCAGCCTTCCACCCGCACGCTATCCGTCCAAAGATTCTTCGGCGACATTTTGCAGGGCTGTTCTTGATCGCGTCACCAGCCTTCCCGGAGTCAAAACAGCCAGCTTCTCCGACGGTTTGCCCATGACGCGAATCCGATTGATGAAATTTGCGGTGGAGGGTTGGCCAGTTCCGGTGCGTGGGAGCGAACCGACCGCTGACATGCGGGGCATCACGTCTCCGGATTACTTTGCGACACTGGGTATTCCGCTGGTGTCCGGCAGAACGTTCAGCAATGAAGAGCTACAGCAAAATCAACCGGTCATCGTCGTCAATCAGGCATTGGCCGCTAAGCTCTGGCCGGGCCAGGATCCACTCGGCAAACACATCTCAAACGTTGCCTCCGCAAACCCGGGAGTGCCACCGATTCGCTACACGGTGATCGGGGTGCAGGGAAATGCGCGTCAACTCTCTCTCGAAGAGCAGCCGCGACCGGAGATCACCCGTCCCATGTCCGATTTCACCAACCTGACACTTTCGGTGCGCTCGAGTATCGATCCCGACTCACTTACCGCAGCGATCAAGCAACAAATCTGGACGGTTGATAGGGGTCTCCCCGTCTACGATGTTCTTCGGATGCAGGATATTCTCGACGACACCGTGAGCCAGCGCCGATTCAGCTCTGTCCTGCTCAGTATCTTCGGGGGCCTTGGAATCCTTTTAGCTTGCATCGGGATCTATGGAGCGCTCACCTTCAATGTCGTCCAACGAACACGTGAGATAGGGATTCGGATGGCCCTGGGAGCGGACCGAAACGGCGTACTCAGGATGATCATGTCCGAAGGCTTGCTTCTCGTGGCTGTCGGTATAGGCATCGGCATCATCGCAGGGATAGTGTTCGCGCGAATCCTTCGTAGTTTGTTGTTCGGCATGCAACCTTACGACCCTTCCATCTATGCGCTGGCCGCGCTTGTCGTAGCATGCATCGCAATTGCTGCATGCTACCTTCCCGCCCGCCGCGCAACAAAGATCGAACCATCCATCGCTCTCCGTTATGAGTAATTCATTCCTAAGCAAAAAGAACGGCACTTCGAGGGCGGCAAAATCAAAGTCCCTCGAACCGCACGCCAGCAAGATGCCGTTTTGGTTCCAGCTTCTCCAGCCGCCGTAGTTCCAGGGTGCGCCCGCATGGCGGACAGATAAGGTTCAAAAAAGGAACCCATCCTAAGAAGATGGCGATGACGGAGATCGGGATGATAAGAGCGATGATGGTGTCAGACATCTGATTTCTCCATAACTTCAAAATGAGGTTTATGAGAAAGGCGGAGAGAGCCCCAAGCGATCAAGGATCAACGCGGACGTTGGCTCGCAAAGCCGGTGTGTTGTGGCGGAAGGCGGTCACACTGCGTTAGAGAACTTAGAGGGCCGCTTTGACGTTTAGGTCGAAAAGCCCTGCGAGGCAGTTGACGCGGCCCGCCGAATAACCCGATCAGCCTGAGGGCCTTTATCACCTTGAACGATATCGAAGAGGACTTCCTCACCCTCTTTTAAGCTCTTGTAGCCATCTTTTTGAATCGAGCTGAAATGTACGAACACATCATTGCCGTCGTCGCGCCCAAGGAAGCCGTAGCCCTTGACGTTGTTAAACCACTTGACCGTGCCCTTGAATTGTCCCATCGAGTTCACCTTTTTTGCGGAGTTCCGTCGGAAATGAGGCAGTTGCTCGCAAATCGTGCAGGCAACCGATGTCTTCAAAATAGAGAGAGGATGGCCGCTCCTATAGAAAGCAGCACCACCACCTGATATGCATCAAGCCGTTCAACCTCAGCATTTGCAGCCACTTCAACTTCTATGTTGAGGTCTTCCTGCGTAGGAATTTTGCTTTTCAAATCCAGCGCGGGAAGGCGGCCGAAGAACCCTAGAGACGGCAGACAGGCGATGATATTTGCGCGCATCGGGGGTCCTTGTGTCACTGAGATCAACTTCAATGGGATGGTGGCGCGGGCGGCGGGATCGTTTCAAGAATTTTGAGTTGGTTGAGCCGATCATTCGACCACGAAGCCATGGAAAGGATGTTGTTGCCTCAGGTTGGGAAACATCACCCGGGCCGAAGTGCCCTTTGCCATGTAAACTTTTGACTACAGGGCCTGGAGGATGTTCGGTGAATTTCGTGACATTTGATGCCTCCTATGTGAGCAAACTTCGTGCAGGAGATCCACCTACTGAGCAGCATTTCACTACCTATTTCAGTGAACTCATCCTGTTGAAGTTGCGTTCACGGCTGCGCAGGCTTGACCAGATTGAGGATGTTAAGCAGGAGACGTTTTCGCGCGCTCTTTCGCTGATACGAAGCGAAGGCGGTCTTCGTAATGCCGAGCGGCTGGGTCCCCTCGTAAACTCGATCTGCAACAACGTTCTGATGGAGCAGTACCGTAGTTCCGGCCGCGTCGAAGTGCTCGAGGATGAGACCGCCGGCCGCTTGGTCGAGACCAGACCTAACGCTTTGAGTATGGTCATCTCTCATGACACTCGCGATCTTGTTCGAAACGTTCTGGATGACCTCAATGACCGGGATCGAAGCCTTTTGAGGGCAGTTTTTCTGGAGGAACGTGACAAAGATGAGATATGCGCTGAGTTTGGAATTGATAGGGACTATCTGAGGGTGCTTCTCCACCGCGCAAAGGGTTCCTTTCGTGCGATATATACCAAGCGGGTGGACTCGAAAAAATCCCGTTGGGCGCTTGACTAAATGTGTCATGCAAGCAATGTGAAACGTTTGTCGCCTGCCGCGCACTATTTAGAAGCTAAAGGATCTTCGTTATGAATCATCAGGATGCACTCCAGGAAATGGCAGTCGAACGATATCTGTTGGGAGAGCTCAACGGCGCGTCCTTGGACAGCTTCGAGGAGCACCTTTTCGAGTGTTCGGAATGCGCAATGGATGTGAAGACTGGTGGCATATTCATTGACGGTGCCCGAACGGAGCTAGGGATCCCAAGAAAAGTGGCTGCGAAAAGCGAGGAAAGGACGCCAAGATGGACTTCCTGGTTCACTAATCCATGGATCCTCTCTCCGGCGTTGGCCGCCTGTCTGCTTTTGCTGGCTTTTCAAACATTTATCCTTGAGCCTCACATGAAGCTCGAAATTGCTCGGGCGCAGGCTCCCGCCTTTCTGAATCCCCTTGTTTTGGCAAATGCCGGGGCCCGCGGCGACTCGGTCCCTGAGGTCGTCGCACCCGAGCATGGCTCTTTCGTGATCTCGGTCGACGTCCCTACAAACGGCGGCTTTTCAAGCTATCTTTGCTCGTTACGGGCGACCGATGGGGCGCTGCTCTGGCAAACTACGATTTCACCCGAACAGGCGCGCGACGCGCTGCTAATCAACATGCCAACCGATAAGGTCAAAGAAGGATTGAATACTTTTCTCATCCAGGGTTCATCCGCCGTTGCCGGTCCAAATGGTACGCTGGAAGACCTTGCCAGGTATAAGTTTCGTGTCAAACTTCAAAAATAGTTGAGATATGGAGAGAAAGATCGATGAAAGCCAGCACAAAGAGAGTGTTCCACTATCATGCGGACGCCAGCCCGTTAGGCGGCCATATTACCCACCCCATCGAAAATATTATTCACACCCAGGCATCGACATCGCTGGCGCAGGCGGGCGGGCATGCTGAATCGCGGATCGAGTCATACAGACTGGACAATTCCGTTACTGTTACGTCCGGGCCAGCCTACTCGCACACAACTGGCGTTGTGAACAAGAAGACCGACACGTGGACAACGCTCGTCACCTCCGTGGTTGAGCACCTGAACGTGCTCGAGGTTGTAACCGCAGACCGGATCGTATCTAAGCTCCATGTCGAATATCCCCAGGAAGGCGATCATCCAAGGATCTCCATAATCGGTTCGAAATTTGTGAACCTGCGCGTCAACGGAGAGAGTATTAATCCGATCCTGGACATTGATTTGCTCACGTCAGAATCGACGAGTGAATTCCCTGAAAAGCACCTTATGGAGGAGAAGGTCTTCAATAATAAGGTAAGCTCACACTATAAGAAGATTACTGAAACGAAAGGCGCTCCCGAATGGCTCGCAGGGCGGCACGCTTCGATGAAGTCGCCGGAAAGTCGCAAGAAAAAGGGATACGTCCTATGTTCGCTGGTGGAAGAGCTCCAGGGAGCAAAGCCTGGAACGTCCTTTGGTCACGTGCTGCATGTCCCTGGCTTCGGCAATATCTTCTTTGGCGAACTCATTGTGGCTCCAAATTCCTACCGGCTTACTATGATGCGGATCGAGATGGGATGCCTCGCCGAAGGCACTATAAGCGCTGCGTCGGCTTTCTCAAATGGGTCCACCTCTCCATAGCAATTGGAAGTTTCATATTTCTACTTTGCTGTGGTTGCAAACGCGAGTCTCAGATAACACCTGATGCGGTGTATGAAGGGATCGAGAAAGAGTTCGTCTCCGGCGACCTCCCCAGGGCTCGGGAACAAGCAGAGGAAGCAAGTCGACATTTTCAATCGAGCCGCCCAGATTGGGCGGCTTCGTTCCGTATTGAGTTGGCAAAAGTTCTGATTTATCAGGGCAAGAGCGGCGACGCCTTGCCGCTTCTTCAACAACCGCTCCCTTCGCACTCCAGTATCGAATCGCAGGTGAGAAGAAAGATATTCCTTTCCATTGCACAAGCCCGAATGGGGCATCTCGATCAAGCAGAACAGACTGTGCTGCAAGCGGAGCAGCAGTGTCCTGAGGGTGCGCTTCGCGCGGAGGTCTTGGGTACCCAGGGAGTTATCTATATCAATGAAGGAAAGCTCGACGAAGCAGAGCGAGCATTGCAGGCTGGCCTCGCAAACGCCAGCTTAAGCGGGAAGCGGTTCCTTCAGACAGAGGCTCTTATCAACCTCAGCGTCGTTGCATTACAGGAGGAGCATTACGAGGATGCGCTGGCACGTTCCAACGAAGCGTCTAATCTGGCGCGGTCTATTGGGGCGAACCTGCAGCTCGAAAAAGCGGTCGGCAATCTCGGTTGGATCTATTACAGGATCGGCGATTTCCAACGATCACTCATCAATTCAAAAGAAGCTGAGAGGAAGGCATCCGAGCTGGGTTCCGTCAAGGATCAAGTTATTTGGTTGCACAGCGCCGGATTGAGTGAGTACCGGCTGGGAGACCTTGAGGCTGCCCGTTCGTTCTATGAACAATCGCTTGGCCTGGCTCAATCCATTCAGAATCAAGAAGAGATCGAGGACGCGCATGTGTATCTTGGGTTTCTTCTTTTGCGGTTGAATCAACCAGATGCGGCAGCGGCCCACATTCGCGAAGCAACCAGTATCGTGGGGTTGAGAGAGTATGACAGAACAGGACTTAGGCTTAAGCTGCTTGAAGCTCTTCTTTTTGACAAAAAGGGAGATAAGCAGGCCGCAATCAAGCTACTTCTCAGCCTCCAGGAACATGCAGCTGCTGCTCCATCTGTGCAATGGGAGACCGAAAGCACTCTCGCTCATCTCTACTTGGAGATAGGCAGGCCGGAAGATGCCGCCCGGTGGTTTCAGCGCTCCATCGAAACCTTTCGCCGACAGAGGTCGTCGCTTAAAAATGTTGAGTCGACGCTTCCGTTTCTTGAGAATGCCAACGATATCTACGTCGATTACACTGACTTTCTCGTCCATCAGCACAGACCCGATGAGGCGTTGAAGGTCGTGGATGCGAGCCGGGCGGAAGCCCTTGCCGATGGGTTGCGGATCTCTACAGGGAAGGCTAAGAGTACCGGTTTTCAGAGAAGGCCGGGGTTGAATGCACGGGCCATTGCAGCTCGGCTACAGGCTACGATTCTGGTCTACTCCTTGCGGCCGAAAAGCTCCTATCTCTGGGTCGTCACTCCGGCGCGACAACAGTTCTACCAGCTCTCCGGAAGCGAGACGATCGTTCCGCTAATCCAGCTCCAAACAAAAATGATCCTCGCGTCGAAGGACCTGCTTTCGCAGCCCGCTACTCCCGGGCGAAGTCTCTATAACGAGTTGGTCCTGCCAGCACAGGGTCTGATCAAGAAAGGCAGCAAGGTTTTTATCGTTGGAGACGATGCTCTTAGTGGGCTTAACTTCGAGACGCTGCAGACACCTGGGGACGATTCACATTACTGGATCGAAGACGTCACCATCACGAACGCGAAGTCGTTGCAGCTTCTGTCTGTGAAGCAGACTGGGGAGCCACGATATGCAGACAGGCGCATTCTTTTGATGGGCGACCCCGTATACAGAAAAGACGACTATGCGGAACTCCCTAACGCGGCTAGCGAGATCAGGAACGTTGCGGGTCATTTTTCACCCAATCATCGGGTGGTCTTGACGGGCGCGCAGGCGTCCCCGGGAGCGTATCAGCTCAGCGATGCAGGCCAGTTTTCCTACATACACTTCGTTGCTCATGGCACCGCAAACATGACTGTGCCGCTCGATTCGTCCGTGGTGCTTTCAAGCAATCACGACAACGCTACCATCTACAAACTCTACGCGCGGGACATACTCAAGCAAATGTTACACGCCGACCTGGTCACGGTATCAGCTTGTAACGGATCCGGCGTACGGAACTATTCGGGTGAGGGTCTCGTAGGTCTGGCATGGGCATTTCTCCGTGCCGGCTCGCACCATGTCATCGGGGCCATGTGGGAGGTTAGCGATGTCTCCACACCATTGCTAATGGATCATCTCTATGGCGAGCTTGCCAAGGGCAGCCAACCGGACACCGCGCTTCGGATCGCAAAGCTTTCGATGATCCATTCTGAGGGGGTCTTTAGAAAACCTCTATATTGGGCCGCGTTTCAGCTTTACTCCGGGGCCTAGAATATCTTCCCCCGGGCGTTAGCTCGCGGCTGGACTTCCCAACGTTGTGAGCAGAATGAAAGACCCGACGCTCAGGACGCCGGGCCTCTAGAGTGATGACAAGGCAGGATACTCCAGCCCTCCGTCTGCCAGATGTCTGACCGATGTCGGGTAAGGACTCAAATCGCGAGATTCGCTCTTGTGACTCCCGTTCAAAAGAGCGAATACGCCGCACAAAGAGCTCTGCGGTGCGGCGTTCGCTGGATGGATAGTGCAATTTGGGTTGCCATCGTTTCACTTCATTTTCAAGTTATTCTTGCTGCACTGCGAGCACACTTTAGGATTTGTCGAGTCTGTCGGAAATATTAGCCCGCGACCAATGCTTCCCGAAAAGACTTGATCTGAGACGCTAACGTTTCAGCTAGGTACTCTGCCGCTTTATTCATTGCGATCTGGTCCTCTGGAACTTCAGAGAGAGTTGCACTTAGTTGCAGAGTTGCAATCGCGCTGATTGCCGCTAAACCAGGGAACCTGGCATTCCCCCAGGAATGTACAGCCCAATCCCCATTTTGGTTTTTCTTCTCTTCAACAGGACTGTTATCGGTGGCGAACGACTTGGCGCCGTGAACGGCGATTCCGGTTGTCATAGGTACCCCTTTCACTCTTTGTGAACCTCATTTTGCCCAGATAGTGAGGGAGTGGGGAAAATCGTTTCACATCGCTGCCGACCGGAGGGCAATAGATCAAGTAAGCAACAGGTGGCACACTCATTTGCGCACCTTGCGTTTGGCTGGGGACCCCGTCCCTTGTCCTTCGACGTATACCCCTTATAGACCTCATCGTTGTCAGCGGTAATGCCCTCCGGTTTCAGGCCGCCTGCGACTAGCTGGTCAGTCCGCCCGAAGGTAGACAAGGTCTTGCATCTTTCACGGTGTCTCCACTCTTTGAGAGGTCATCGAATTGCCAGATTGACCCTCGAATGGTTGTCCGATTTCCTGCAGAGAACCTAGCCAGGACGGCCGAAGAAACCGGCCAAATTACCTCAAGCTACACTCAAGCCCGCCCAGCGAACTCCCGGTTCTCCGTCGACACTTTGACCTTTTCGCCTTCTTTGATGAATGGGGGAACCCGGATTTCCAGACCGGTCTCCAGCTTGACTAGCTTGGTTCCGCTTCCGCTCGAGGAATCGCCTCGCGCCGCTGGTTCCGCGTAGGTGACGTTCAGTTCAACAAATATTGGTAGTTGTAAACCGATAGGATTGCCGTTGTATTTGTGCAACTGAATCAGCGTGCCCTCGACCAGAAGATCCAACGCATCCCCCATCATCCCGTCGTTCAATGTGAGGGTTTCATAGCTTTCGTGATCCAGAAAGTGAGAACCATCCCCGTCGCTGTACAGGTAGGAGGCTGGCACGAACTGGAGGTCCGGCTCCGTGAACCTGTCATTCGCCTTGAATGTCTTTTCAAATACCGCGCTCGTAAGAAGATTGCGCATCTTCAGCCGTACCAAGGTTTGCCCGCCACGAGCGGTGGGGGTGGTGATGTCCGAATCCAGGCAAGCGTACGGAGCGCCTTCATGCTCGAACAACATCTTGCGCTTGATGTTGATAGCTTCAATCAATATGGCCAACGGGTCCCCCGACGGCAGGTCGGCCCGAAAAGGCGGCACAAACCTGATCAAATTTTCATTTAAGTATAAGTGCAGCCGGGAGGATCGCTGCCTGCGAGCCAAAGGAGCAACGACGATCTCTATTGCCCGGGGAAATGAGCAAGAGAAAAACCGCCGGTCATAAGGACCGGCGGCGGCGGAACGAAGTCCACTTGAGGCCTACCAGAGGACGCGTCCGCCGATCTGGATGACACGCGCGCCACCAGGATTTCCCTGTGTCAAGCCGTTAGTAATGAGGCCAGCGGTGGCAGCGCTGTTGAGCGTTAGACCGGGGTTGCTTGGATTGAAGATGTTGAAGACGTTAATCGCGTCGCCGCGGATCTGCAGCTTCGTTCTCTCGTGGATGGTGATGTCACGAAAGATCGACGCGTCCACGTTTCGCATACCTGGGCCGACCAGCGTGTTGACTCGTAATGTACCGTCGAGATTGCCGGGGCCAGTCCCTGCGCATCCGGTGGTTCCCGAGGTGCAAAAGCCAGCGGTGTCGAACCATTTGTAGGGCGCTGCACTTTTGGGAGCGACCCCAGTGGGTGGTACGCGGCCTGTGGTGAGGTTTGGACGGTCGTTTACAGTGCCGTCTCTGTTGTCGTCCGTTCCAGTGATGATGGCGAGCGGCAATCCGCTCTGGAAGGTGACGATGGCCGAGACGGTCCAGCCGTTCAGGCTAAAACGAGCGAAGCGATTGTCTCCCTTGTAGTAATCCGGTTTCCAGACGACCGAGGTCGTGCTGACGTGCGTGCGATCATTGTCGGCGCGTTGCTTTTCCAGTCCGATATTGTAGTAGTCCTCTGGCATGGTAGCGGCGCTGTTGCCGATGTTGCCGGTCGTCTGTAGCGAGGCGGTGCCAAGGCTCTTGCTCCACACATAAAAGCCGATAACGCTGATGCTGTGGCTAAGACGCTTTTCGACGGTGACCTGCAGACCGTTGTAGTTCAGGTTCTGTCCGCTTTGGATGACCGATGCGCCGGCGAGGTACTTTTGTCCTGCGACGAGCGTTCCCGGGCAGGCGGTGCCGGCTCCGAATGGCTGTGCCAGATATGGGCGACGGCAATTGAAATTGGCAGTCGTATTGTTCGCGGGGTTCGTGGTGTTGAAGATTGGTGCGTTCTCATCGATGATGAACGGAAGCTTGCGATTGAGCACTCCTACATAGTTGATGCTGAGGGAGAGATTGCTGCCGAGCTGCTGTTGTACGCCGACGTTGAACTGATCGTTGTAGGGCCACCGGAACCCTTGCTGGAGGAACGTCAGAGCGGACGGAGCGACATACCGTGGATTGGATTTGCTATAGAAGTAGGGGAACGGCGAGACGCCAATCGGCGAGGCCGGGTTCGTCGGATTCGGGAAGTCCGCCGGGTCGCTCGAATAGAGGTTCTTCATGCTGGTTACGTGCGTGAATGCGTTGGTAAAGCGCACTGCGAACGGTTGGAAGTTCTGCGGCAATTCCCACATATTGCCAGAGATTGTGCCGAAGAACATACCCGCTGCCCCGTGGAAGACCGTCTTGCCATTGCCGTATGGGTCAAACGCGAACCCAACGCGGGGGGAGAAGTGGTTGTAATTGGTGTCGACGCCGCCGACAGGAACGCCGGGGTCGCCTGGGAACAGTTGGCCCAGCAGTGCGGTGGGCGATACGGTGGACTGCACGCCGGGTTTGAAGATCGAGTAGCGGCGTTGTGTGTCTGTTGGGGCGGTCTGAATGTCGTATCGCAGACCGAGGTTGACGGTGAGACGTGGCGTCATCCTCCAGTCGTCCTGCGCGAACAGACCCCAGTTCCAATAGTTGGCGTTTGCGTTGTCGGGCGAGTCCTGACCGTAGGTGTTCGGATGTCCGATCAGAAAGTCAGCCATGCCGACGCCGGTCTTCACGTATGCGGCCTGTGCGGAGGCAGTGCTCGGGACCGTCGTGTTGGCATACGAGAAGACGCCGTAGTCGTTCAAGAGTGTCTGCTGCACGTCCTTTTCGAGGTAGCCCTCACCGCCAAAGAACAACGTGTGCCTACCGCGCGTGGTCGTGTAGACGTCGCGCAGGCCGTAGACATTAGTGCCGGCTACGGGGCCGCTGATCTGATTGCCAAGCGTGAAGAAACCGCCGACGGAGATCTGGGGGAGTTGCGGAGGACCCTGCACGTTCAGTTCTGAGCCGTAGTCAGCGAGTGACTTCGCTGGCTGGCTCGCGCGGCCTGCGTTCATGCGCGTGTAGCTGAGCCAGACTTGGTTCACTCCCCTTCCGCGGGTCCAAACGTCGCTGGCGTTGGCTGTTTGCTGGCGGTAGCTGTAGTTGGAGATCGCCCATGTGCCAAGGCTCGATCCCGAGGGCAGCAGAAGCTGGGCCCCGTTGGATTGGAAGTAGTCCAGAGTCAGGCGATGGCTCTGTCCCAGTTGCTGATCGCCCTTGATGAGAAATTCGTTCGTCGAGTTGGGTAGACCCATATTGCCGATGTACCGATTGTCTGTGCGTCCGGGTGTAGGTAGTGGAACGTTCTGACTTAGCACGTTGGTCGCGACAGGATCCAAGAGGGCTTTGTAGTTTGCGTTAAGGTCTGCGCGGTTGCCGGCGATGGGTTGGTGCGTGACGGGATCACAGACGAAGAACTTGCCGCCGTAGTTGGTGTTCGCCCTGTCAGCAGCGTTAAGCGCGGTGGCGCATGCGCCAAGACCTGCCACAGGTGTCGTGGTGGGGAGATTTTCTGAGAAGTTGCCGACTCGTTGAAGGGCGTCCGGTACGACGGTGTTGAAGTTGACTGGATTGACTTGGCGCAACCCACCGTAGCTGCCGAAGAGGAAAGTCTTGTCTTTTATGATAGGACCGCCGAGGGTCGCGCCGAAGTTGTTTACATGCAGAGGTGTTTTGCTGGACTGCCCGTGCGAGGTCGCGTCGAAGTTGGTTTCGCGATGGAACTCGAAGACCGAACCATGTACCTGATTGGTGCCGGACTTTGTCACAACGGTTACGATGCCAGCGCCGGTACGTCCATACTCCGCGCTGAAGTTATTTGTCTGTACAACGAACTCCTGGATGGTATCCGGATTAGGCAGAGCGTTGCCTGTGTTGCGCAGACCGGTCATGTTCAGACCGCCGTCTAGGTAATAGCTCACCTCGCCAACCAAATCGTCCGGCGAGCCGTTGATAATGACGTGCTGCGCCGGGAAGCCAACGGTATTTTCAAAGGTGTTCGACTGAACACCTGGGGTAAGGTCGAGCAAGCGGTAGGCGTTGCGGCCGACCAGTGGAAGGTTGTCTACCTCGATGCTGTCTACGGTGCGGCTTAGCGTCGAGTTCCCGAGATTGACGAGAGGAACAGCGCTGGTCACTTCCACAACGGTACTCTCAGTCCCGACATGAAGTTCGAAGTTTAGGTTGGCGTGCTGTGTTGCGGTCAGCGTTATGCCCTTTTGCTCGAATGGCTGGAAGCTGCCGGCCTCAACCTTGGCCGTGTACGATCCAATTGGAAGAAATTCTGCGCGGTAGTCGCCCTGTTCGTTCGACTTCACGATCCGCGTGAAGTTCGTGTCTATCTGGGTCAGCGTGATCGTGGCGTTTGGTACCAACGCACCCGTGTTGTCCGTCACCGTGCCGAACAGTGTGGCCGTGGAGAGTTGCGCCCATCCTGATGCGGTCATCATCAAAACTATAGCTAGCGTCGATAGCTTGAATAGTTTCATCTCATTCCTCCCAAAGATGCTTGCCTTGTGCCACGTAAAAGGCCGCCAGACCTATCCGGCTCCTCATTCCAATATGCTCTGCTGCCAAGCCAAAATTCGCAGTGCAAAAGAGCATCATCAAAAACCGAGCTCCCATACAAACTGAGTACTAGTCACCTTTTCGGTCGTTGAGAAGAGCAGCCGCTCTCCGCGCGGTTCGAGAGAACCTTTGTCTACCGATCCCGGTCTACCAGGCCCCATAACGACATTCTGTTCGACCTTAGAAGTGACACCTTGCGGTTCGAACAGCTGTACTTGGAGCGAAACGTCGTTGATGTTTGTCTGGTATCTCTTCTCAGCTGTGGATTTCATCTTTCCGTCGGAATGAAGTATCTCTGTGAAGATGTGCGGGGAGGTGCTCTCGACCACATCACTCACCTCGATCTTTCCGCTCGTCTTCATCGTGATGCGTCGCAGATAGCGTTTGAGCCCAAGAGAGGGGTCATAGACGCCGGCCCCTTCGCCTTCCATCTCAAAACCGTCCGCGGTCAACTGGGCCTTGGTAATTCGCGCCTCATTCATCAGTTCATAGGGAAAGCCGGCCCAGGCGTCATGGCCTTTTCCTTCATTTCCCTGGCCCCTTCCGTCGACCAGGAGAGTATTGTGTTCGACCGTCGTGGGAACCCCCGCATACCCGGAGTCTCCGGTGAGATATTGACCGTGGGCCCACAGAATAAAGCTGTTTACGTCTGGATGTACATGCCCCTGCTCTGTATGCCAATCTGGCGTCGATGCGATCAACGACGTGGCACTGTGACCCTCGGGCGGCCCGCATTTGAATGCGATTGCAGTCGCCTGCGCGTTCCAGCCACTGCGCCAAAACACCACGTCATGGTCCGGGAAGTGGTGCCAGGGTTTCAACGCCTCGATGGGTGTACTCTTCAGTTTCGGATTGCGCCACGCGAGCGTCCACCACTCTTCCTGGCTTGTGTGCCCCATACCCTTCATCCAATCCGCTACTCCCTGAATCTCGCTATCGTTATAGCGGGAGGCCAGATCGTAGAGAAGGCTGTAGTTAGATTCAAAATGCCCTCCGGGATGACTGCGCTCGTAGTCATCGCCGGTCTTTGCGCGGGTGATTGGACCTGCAAAAACGTCACCAAAGTCGAACATCATCTGACCACCAGGCGTTAAACTATGCGCCGCATAGAGGTGAGCTTTCTGTAAGCCCGGCTGATCGAAGAGATCCTCTCCGGTTGCGTGCTTCTGTGCGTCAAGGTAATGAATGATCCATGGCGTCGAGAATATCCAGTATTCAAAGCCCTCATAGTAGTAGCCGTCTTTGGAGTAGGTGGCCAGCACTTTGCTGTAGATGGCCCGTGCGAGCGCGGCCCATTGCTTTGCCTCAGGTACTTCCCCATAGACCGCGTAGGCGGCGACCGCGAGGCCGGACATGGGAATGAAAGTGTGGTTCTGGCTATAAGCCCAACTGCGGCCGGGCCGCGGAGCGAAAAACTCATAGAGCAATTTGCCTTGCCGCGCGATCTTGTTGCGATACTTCTCACGCTCGGCAGGAGTCAGATCGTTGTACAGAAGATCATAGGCGACACCCATGCCGTAGAGCAGGTGCCCAGCAGCCAGATCAACGTTTGGCTTGCTGAAACTGTAGCCCCATACGTCATAACTTACAGCCGCGTCCATGTAGAGTTTGGCGGCGGCAAGATATTTCGGGTCGCCCTCAATTTTATATGCGAAAGCCGACTCCGCGATCGCGAAGGCCACATCATTCTGTGCGCGCCTCTTTTCTGCCGGTGGTGGAGGTGGCGGGCCTTCGAGAGCGCGTACACGTCGTAGCTGCTCTTCCCACCACGTCTTCTCCGGACCATGGGCTCTTGTACGCAGTGCACCCAACTCTTGCTCAGTGAAGTACACACGGGGATGTACGTCCACGAACTCGGGGCGCAAATGGGACTGAAGCGTTTTCATCTCCGAAAGTAGAGGTGTGGTCGCGCCTCGCGCGTTATTGTCTTTCGGACCCAACGCTTCGCTCGCGTCCTGCGCGAGCGTCGGATTCGTCATGAAGGCGGCGGAGCAAACACACACCAGCGCGGCCAACAAGCCCGTCACTGTTCGGGATAGTATGGGGCGGCGGTCAAAACGTTGCTCCCCAAAGCCTGCTTGTTTGACCTTCTTCTGATGTGTTATCGTTATCACCCGAAGACGGTATCACAGGCTTTATATGTTTGAACAGTCGATAATTTAGCTTTTTCAAGAAGGAACAAATGACGGCCCGTTCAAGCAATAGTTCGTCAAAAATGCAATACCAAGAGGACTCAGATCTGCTATCTGGAGAGACGCGCCAGAAATCAACTATCTCGGGGTTGCGTTGGTGGATCATCGGTCTCATATTTCTTGTCACTTGTATCAATTACATCGATCGCAGCAGCATTGGCCTTCTCGTCACACAGTTTGGTCCGGACATAGGTATAACCAGCCGCCAATACGGAACGATTGGCGCATTGCTTTTGATGGCTTACACATTGAGTCAGAGTGTTTCAGGGCGCTTTTATGACCGCTACGGAGCGCGTTTAGGCTTTACCGTATCGATAGTCATCTGGTGCGCTGCGGCGATGGCACACTCGGCAATTACCGGCTTTACAGGCTTTGCTGCTTGCTCCTTCTTTCTTGGCCTGGGAGAAGCAGGGAACTGGCCGGGAGCAGCAAAAGTCATCGCGGAATGGTTTCCCCAGAAGGAACGTGCACTGGGAATGGCCATCTTCAACGGCGGGGCATCCATGGGTGGTGTGGTCGCTCCCCTTCTTGTCGCACGCTTCCTCGCCCCTATGGTGGGCTGGCGAATTTCCTTTCTACTGATTGGTGCATTAGGTTTCGTCTGGCTTGTCGCCTGGCTTGCGATTTATAAGCCGCTTTCCCAAAATCCTCGCGTATCTCAACAGGAACGGAGCTATATCCTGGAGGGCCAGCCGGCAGTGACGCAGTTGCCGGCTCCATCGCTCGTTTCTCTTCTTTCATTACGGCAAACGTGGGGCATTCTTCTCGCACGTTTTCTTGTTGATCCGATCTGGTGGCTTTATATGCTGTGGTTGCCAACGTATCTCAAGGAAGTCCGCCACTTTAGTCTGAAAGACATTGGCGCTTCGGCATGGGTACCCTATTTTGCCGCGGCCATCGGTAGCCTTTTCGGCGGTTGGTTGGCTGGCCGATTCATCTCTCACGGTGTCAGCATCAATGTAGCCAGGAAGTCTGTCACCGGCTCAGCGGCTTGTTTCATGACTCTGGGAATTTTGGCGGCGCGTGCCGAAAGCGCATACTCGGCCCTAGCCTTCATCTCGATCGTTCTCTTTGGCTTTCAAATGTGGATCAGCAATGTTCAGACACTACCCAGCGATTTCTTTTCAAACTCTGCGGTTGGCAGCGTAGCGGGCATGGGGGGAACAGCAGCGGGTGTCAGCAGCCTCATCTTCAACCTATCCACCGCTACCCTTGTCGCCCACTTCGGCTATGGCGTCGTACTCACCATTGCAGGAGTACTCGCTCCTATCGGTGCTCTCGTTCTCATTTTCCTTGTCGGTAACATTCACCGGCTCGACAATACGGACGCTCGACTCATTTCAACCGCACATTAAATAAGGAATTGGTCATGATTGACTTTGAAAATAAACTCGCTGTCGTCTTCGGCGGCGGTCGAGATATCGGCGGAGCAGTTGCCATCGAGTTCGCCCGACGCGGAGCACAGGTTGCATTAAGCTACCAGAGTTCGGATCCCGCCAGCGTGATCGACGCAATTGCGGCTGTGGGCCAGAAGCCTTATGCGCAAAAGGTCGATGCCATGGATACGAACGCTGTTCGTGCGTTCGCCGTATCGTCAGCCGAGCATGCAGGAAAGAAAATTTCAGTACTGGTCAATGTCGTCGGCGGGTTGATTGCCCGAAGACGCATGGAGGAGATGGACGACGCCTTCTGGGACCAAGTGATGACTCTGAACACAAAGAGCATCTTTGCCATGACCCAGGCTTCACTTTCGCTGATGATCGATGGTGGTGCAATTGTCAACGTCTCTTCGCAAGCGGGCCGCGATGGAGGCGGACCCGGAGGCATTGCGTACGGGGCGTCCAAGGGTGCTCTTATGAGCATGACTCGAGGCCTTGCCAAAGAGCTTGGGCCGCGGAAGATTCGCGTCAATGCGGTCTGCCCGGGTATGATCGCAACAAAATTTCACGACGACTTCACCAAGCCTGAAGTTCGCCAGCGTGTCGCCGGAATGACCCCACTAGGACGCGAGGGAAGAGCCGAAGAGGTTGCGAGTCTTGTCGTTTATCTGGCTTCAGACAGGGCGTCCTTCGTAAACGGGGCGAACGTCGATATCAATGGCGGCATACTCTTCAGCTAATGCGGTAGCCACACTAGGGCGGCGCAACCGCTCGAAATAATTGCGTACTCAGAGGGCAAATGACCACCGGCCAGGATTCGTTCAAAGTCAACAGGAGATCGGCAAAAGCGACCCGCCCAGCTACATTGGCAGACGTAGCACGTGTTGCCGGCGTCGTCGCCATGACCGCCTCGCGCGCTCTGAACCAATCTGGCTATGTCAGCCAAAACGTTCGTCAACGTGTCCTGAAAGCGGCAGCAAAACTCGAATATAGACCGAACATGGTGGCGCGACAGCTCAAGAGTCAGCGCCTCAGCGCTATCGGCGTTCTTCTGCCCGACATTGCTAACCCATTTTCTACAGAACTTGTAAGCGGTGTGAAACAGGTCTTTGATGAGTCCGGATACAGCACGTTTATAGCACTCTCCAGTCGCAGCGTAGAACAGGAAACCGCTAGTCTTCGAGCTTTTGCGGACCACCGTGTTGACGGTCTAATTGTTGCGACGAGAGGGACGGCGATGGGAGATGAGGTCCTGAGAAATCTTGCACGCCAAGGCATACCGACTGTCACAATCGGCCGTCCGGTCAAAATTGCAGGCATTGACTCCGTTACCGCCGACCATTGGCAAGGTGCCTTCGATGTCGTCAATCACCTGATCTCTCTTGGACATTCGCGGATAGGATTCATTGGCATTTCACCCGCTGACAGGCTATCTCTTCGTCGATATCAGGGATACGCTGCCGCGCTCGAGCAAGCGGGAATTGCAGTCACACCCGCTTACACCGTGGGACCACCGGAGGCGCCTGCGTTTGCGACGCAAGAAGATGGCTTTGACGGAATGACACGCTTGGCAGACTTGAAGCGCCCTCCGACTGCAGTCTTCGCAAGGAATGATTTTGCGGCAATCGGAGCACTCAGGGCCGCTCACAAACTGGGACTGCGTGTTCCACAGGATGTTGCAATCGCCGGATTCGACAATATTCCGTTGGCCGCCTTCACAACGCCACCGCTGACAACAGTAGAGCAACCGATCGCGCAGCAGGGCTCTGCCGCAGCAAAGTTTCTACTTGATCGTATCGAGAAGCGATATACGGGGACAGCAAGAAAACTGTGTATGCCGTGCAATCTGATCGTTCGTGAGTCCACGACCGCTATCTGAAAGTATTCCGAACTGGTTGAATTCTGTTAGCTTCCCAATAAACGGGACTCCCTCGTTTGCACGATTGTGCAAAGACAGTTATGGCTGTTTGCAGCCATTCACGCCTGGATCACGGTCGCGCGGGTCCCGCTTCGGCAAACTATCGTCGAGGCGAAGTTCATAGGTGTCCTGCAGTTGCTTGCCATCGACGCGAAGAGACTGTCTCAGCATTGCAGGCCGGGTTTTCGTGCTGCTTAGGCTGTACCAGTTATTGGTGGATTCTGTGTAGACCGGGCCGCAGCGTGAAAGGCGCACATCGAAGCCATTCTCGCGCAAAACTTCCAGCACGTCCTCACCACGGGGATGTAAGCCCATCTCGTCAAAGCTGATCGTCTTCACTTCTGTCGGCGAACCGGTAGCTAGCACGGAGAACCCACGCTGAGACAGCTTAACTTGTCCTGACAGTCCCCAGGGATTGGCCTCGTCACCGTAACCCCTTTTCGCGCCTCCTGGCGCCCATTGCGTCGTGGGCAAAAGGGTAGTTAACGTTTTCCAGTCATAGAACGCGGGACCAGATCCTTGCGGAAGGAGAGTCGCGATTATTTGCGCCAATTGTTCGTGAGGCATCACGGTGGAGACTGGCTTGCGATCACCAAGGTCGGCAGCCGAGCACTTCTCCGAGTAAAGACTGAGCTGGTTAGGTTGCAACGGCGGCAGACCTTCTCCGAGCGATACAGAAAAACCTTCGCAGGACCTTCCATTGCAGGAAGTCTGGACTGACAAATAGCCTGGTTCGCTTCCCATGCCATTAAGGCGATACCAATTCGTGCCGCCGAGACTTCCCGGCACGGGACAGCGGGCAAGCTCGACTGAAAGGCCTTCCTGTTTCAAAGCGGTCAGGACAGCGGCTTCGCCGATAGATGTCGTCGAATTCCTGAAATAAATGTGGGTCACGATGGTTCGCGCTCCAGTGGCAATCACAGCCAGATTTCTGCCTTCGGTCGCCAGCATGCCCTGGCGAGTAAAACATCCTCCATCCGGCAGGCAATCCTGCAGCATGGTCGGAGGCAGTGGCGCCCATTTAATCCCAGGGAGCTTTTCGATGCCCTGCCAATCGGCGACGAAGCTCTTGCTTAGAATCAGTTTGATCGTTCTGGCAAACTCATCCTCCACGTTGAATGCAGCGTATGCCGGCGAAAAGAGACAAAGAGATGTAATGGATGCAGCAATCGCCCGGATGAAGAGCCTCGATAACATGACAACCCTCCGCCAATAGTAGAAACACAACCTATCACAGACTGCAGGAGTAGGCGCGCGCAGTGAATTTGCTTCAATCTAGATTCTGGCTTCTCAAATGAACAGCGTTTGCAGCTTCGGCGCAGAAGATATTGCCGAACGGCCAGTGGTCTCACGATGTTTTCGATTCGGTGATCGTGTTAGTCATGCGACCGGACGGCTGCCATCGTCGGCAAGGCTCATACATGAGCACCTCAAGATGCCGGTTTCGGCGCGTTAATCCGCTTTATCCCGAGCGGAGATCATTTGACGATAGGAGTGCTTGAAGTCAGGGGGAGATCCGGTCCCTCCCTGATCTGCCCGCTGCGGGATCGAGTTCGAGAAAATCTTCCTTGAGGGAGATACCGGTCTGCCCCTTTGCACGCGCAGTTTGGAGGTACCAAAAGAGGCGAGCGGCGGCAGCTTCGGGCGGGAGGCCGCCGGCCCGGATGTTAGATAGGCAGTTGCGCTCGGCGTCTGTGCGGTCCGGATGGGGAGACCAAGTCAAATATACGCCCATGCTATCGGCAGAAGAGAGGCCAGGACGCTCGCCAATAAAAATCAGGCTGCAACTAGCCGCAAGACTAAAACCAATAGCATCGCCGATGCCAACTCTTCCTTGTTGAACCAGTGTGAGCGGAGCGATGGTCCAGGCGTCGGCAAGAAGTTTCGGGATCAGATGGGCGAGCACCGGGATAGCGTTACGCTCAACGGCCAGAGCAGAAAGTCCATCGGCGATGATAATCGCCAGCTGACAAGAAGCCGGACGAAGCTGTGCAACCGAGTCAGGGTGCAGAGTGCGGCCGAGATTGGGCCGCCGGAGGTAAGCAAGACGATCCGGGGCATTGCTCCGTAACTGGAGGACCGGAAGAGAGGCTTCAACCAGGATGGGAAGCTCTGTGACGAGGCGCTGGGCGAAGGTGGGTAGATGAAATACAGTGTGAACGGCATCGCGTGCCTTCGCGTGCGCAAGTTGAAAGCTGAGCACCTCGTTCGTGGTGATACTGTGGCCGGTGGTCGGCAGGGAAACGCGGGCGGGAGTCAGATCGCGCAGGCTTTGTCGGGGAGTTGGAACGAGACTTGACATGGCGTCCGTCATTGTCCAGTCAGCATTTGCGGTTGAAGCGGTAGCGAGAGTTGATGAAGCATATCGCTTGCAAGCCACGCTTCAAACTCCGGCGCTGGACGCAGGCCCAGCGTGGAGCGAAGGTAAAGAGCGTCGTGGAAGGACGTGCTTTGATATTGAAGCATCACGTCGTCGGCCCCTGGGACTCCCATGATGTAGTTGACTCCGGCTGCACCGAGAAGGGTCAGCAGTGTATCCATATCGTCTTGGTCGGCTTCTGCATGATTGGTGTAACAGATGTCGCAGCCCATCGGGAGTCCGAGTAGTTTGCCGCAGAAGTGATCTTCAATTCCGGCGCGGAGGATCTGCTTGCCATCGTAAAGATACTCAGGACCGATGAAGCCAACGACGGTGTTAACAAGCATCGGCTTGAAGTGACGCGCGACCGCGTATGCGCGGGCCTCGCAGGTCTGTTGGTCAACGCCGTGATGAGCATTCGCCGAAAGAGCACTTCCCTGACCGGTCTCGAAGTACATGACGTTCCTGCCGACGTCACCGCGGGAGAGTTCACTGGCGGCCTGGTGCGCCTCCTTCAGGAGAGCGAGGTTAATTCCAAAGGAGGTGTTGGCCTGTTCGGTGCCGGCGATCGACTGGAAGATCAGATCCACCGGCGCGCCTTGCTCGAGCGCGGAAAGCTGGGTCGTGATGTGGGAGAGGACGCAACTCTGTGTCGGGATGGAATAGCGTTGGCGCACCGAGTCGATCAGCCGAAGGAGCTTTGCTGTGCTCGCCACATTGTCGGCGGCGGGATTGATTCCGATCACGGCGTCGCCCGAGCCAAGAATAAGTCCATCCACGATCGCAGCGGCGATTCCGATGGGATCGTCGGTGGGATGGTTGGGTTGAAGCCTGGTTGAAAGGCGGCCCGGCAGGCCTATCGTTGTACGGAAGCGCGTTACGACACTGACCTTACGAGCAACAGCGATGAGATCCTGCACGCGCATGAGCTTGCACACGGCGGCAACCATCTCCGGTATCAAGCCGGGAGCGAGGGACGCAAGGGACTCGGTTGTGGTCTCGTACGACAGTAACGCGTCGCGAAACTCGCCTACGGTGAGACTCGCTATTGGGGCAAAGGCGGACGGATCATGCGAGTCGAAGATGAGGCGAGTGACTTCGTCGACTTCAAAGGGGATGATAGGTTCTTTCAGGAAGACAGCCAGAGGCAGATCGGCAAGGGCCATCTGAGCGGCGACGCGTTCTACGGAATTGCGTGCCGCCACACCCGCGAGTTCGTCGCCTGAGCGCACGGGTGTGGCCTTCGCGAGCAGGTCCTTCAGGCTGTCGAAGCTATAGGTAACCCCATCGATGCTGTGCCGCAGGAGCACGGGACCTCTTCTCGGAGACTGTCTGGAGGCAGTCTATCAACGATCTATGTCCGTATTGACTTTCCTCACATGACGCGATCGATAGTCCGTCGGTGCCCAGTTGACTGCCATTGAATGCGCTAGTTAATATTTGGCGCTAATCGATTGAATTTAAAGTCACTTCCGAAAGCAGATATCCGCAGCAGGCTGGATCCCAGACCGTTTTGTGCTACCATCCAATCCATGGCTCTGACCTTCCACAATGCCTACCTTGGCTGTTGTTGTTGTGAAGCAAGTCTACGCCTCCAGCCTTCACGGAGTTAGATTCTCCCTTTTTGACATAGTCCTATCATCAAGCGGCCATTGCCGCCGCTTCGTCGTCTTCGGTAATCCAATGTATTCCACACTTTCGATGCACCTCCGGCGTTCCCGCAGCGTAGCTTCCTCTTCGGAAGCCAGGCTCTATTGTTGTTGTCAGTAGTCTCTCCTCCCTCGACCCAGAAAAAATCCATAAAACAATCTTCGCCCGCATCAACATGCGTGCCTTTCCTTTTCCGCATGGAGGTTCTTTCGATGTTTCGTCGATCCGTTCTTTTCATCGTCGTCCTGGTCATTGCATCGGTGTCAAAAGCTCAAGTCGTAGGTGGGACCATCAACGGCACTGTCACGGATGCGGCCGGGGCGGTCGTTCCCGGTACCCAGATCACTATCCGCAATCAGGAGAACGGCGGCGAGCGCCACCTTGTTACGGACGCCGCCGGGGGCTACGCCGCACCCTCGATCCCAGTAGGCACCTACACCATCTGGGTCGCGCGTGAAGGCTTTGCTCCACAGACTCGCACCGGCGTTTCGCTCACGGTCGGCCAAGCCACACGCATCGATCTCACGTTGCACCCGGGCAGCGTCGCCGAGGAAGTGACTGTGACTGATGCGCCAGCCGCTGTCAATCTTTCGACGCAGCAGATCTCCGGCCTCGTCAACGAGCGTCAAGTTAAAGATCTTCCGCTCAATGGCCGTTCCTACGATCAACTCGTCACACTCAACCCTGCCACAGTGAACTACACATCGCAGCGCAGCGGATCGGTGGGGACCTCCAACTCCTCGGTCGGCAGCATGTTTGCGGTCTCTGGCCGACGGCCGCAGGACAATCTCTATCTTCTTAACGGCATCGAATACACGGGCGCGTCACTGATAAACGTCACCCCTGGTGGCACCAGCGGTCAACTTCTAGGCGTCGAGGCAGTGCGCGAGTTCAACGTTGTCAGCGACACTTATTCGGCTGCCTACGGCAAGAGGCAGGGAGCACAGATCTCGATTGTTACGGCGTCGGGCACGAATGCCCTCCACGGCTCCGCGTATGAGTTTCTTCGCAACTCTTTTTTCGATTCGCGTAACTACTTCGACCAAGCGCGCATTCCAAACTTCCAGCGCAACAACTACGGTGCCTCGCTCGGTGGTCCACTCCGCACTGACCGTTTCTTTCTCTTTGGCAACTACGAAGGCTATAGGCAGAACCTCGGCATCACCGATGTGACGCTGGTGCCCGATACGCAAGCGCGCCTGGGTCTTCTTCCCGACCCTAACAATCCCAGCGGACCACGCAAGAACTATGGCGTGGCAAATGGCGTCGCGCCGCTATTCAAGCTCTGGCCTGAGCAGAATGGCCCTGAACTGCTTGACGCCAAAGGCAACCCTACCGGCATCGGCGAAGCGTTCTCCAATCCCACCCAGCACATTCGCGAGGACTTCGGTACTGCGCGTTTCGACGCAAATCTAACGTCACGCGATCTACTCTTCGCCGTCTACACCGTAGACGATTCCACCGCGGACACGCCTACGCAAAACCCCTTCTCCCTTATCGATGAATCGCTGCGCGAGCAGGTCGTCAGCGTTCAGGAGCAACACGTCTTCTCAGCGCAGCTGCTCAACACTGCGCGCATCGGCTACTCTCGCGCTAGTTTCTTCTTTCTAGGTAGTATTCCCGCTTCGATTCAGGCCAACACTCCCGGCTTCATCGCGGGCAAACCTACCGGCGCTATCGTCATCGCCGGCTCCACAGCCTCTAACGGTTCTTCGCAGATCACCGGCGCGGGCGCAAATGTTGGATCCAACAACGCTACTTCGCGCAATCTATACACTCTGGACGACCATGTCTTCTACTCACGCTCGCACCATCAGATTGAAGCGGGCGTATGGCTACAATCGCTGCAGTCAAACGACAACCTCGCCCAGAATCAGTACGGGCAGGCATCGTTCGCGTCGCTCACTACCTTCCTGCAGGGAACGGTGAAGACGTTCACCGTTGTTCCCACGCCGACACCGCTGAACTGGCATAGCCTGATGGGTGCTGCCTACCTGGAAGATACATGGCGGCTCACCCCTACGGTCGAGCTTCGTGGTGGCATTCGTTTCGAGTCCACAAATGGCTGGAATGAAGCCCATGGCCATGCCTCGCAATATGGCTTCACCAACGGCGTCATCAACACTACCCCGACCACAGGGACCTCCGCGCTCACCGACAATCGCGCTAAGTTCCTTCCCGAACCGCGGATCGGCCTTGCATGGAACGTCTTTGGTAGCGGCAAGACGTCACTACGCTCCAGCGTAGGCCTGCACCACTCGCTACTCGACAACCTCGACTATCGCCTCGATCAGGCTGCGCCTTACAACACCACACTCTCCTATGCCAACGTGCCTGTTGCGAGCCCCATTAGCGGCCCACCGGGGTTGATTTCACCGTCGAACGTACAGACTGACATCGCGACTCCGGCAGTGGTTTCTTACGCCCTCAGCATTGAACAGCAGATCGATCGAGCGACCACGATCACCGTCGGCTATGTAGGCTCCCACGGTTATCACCAGATTCTCTCCGAAGATCAGAACGAACCAGCTTCCATCATCTGCTCTGCAGCCTCAAACTGCCCTGCAGGTGCGGCGATTGGCACCATCTACTACCCGACGACCGTCAAAGCGAACCCATTGGTCGCAAACACAACATCGTGGATCTCAGACGGTTCAAGCAACTACAACGCACTCGAGCTCGATATCCGGCGCAATTTCTCGAACGGTCTGCAATTCCGGGCCAACTACACATTCGCCAAGAATCTCGACAACGGCTCTGCGTGGAATACAAGCGTCTCGGCCAATACTCCGGCATTTGTTTCGTACCCGGCCGACCCATCGCTCGACTATGGTCCGGCAGCAACCGATATCCGACACGTCGCCGCCTTCAACGCGACGTACGAGCTCCCCGTCGGTCGTGGTCAATACTTCTTGTCGTCTGCGTCCCCATTGATCAACCATCTTGTGTCCGGCTGGAGTCTCAGTACCATCGCAATACTGCAGACCGGATTTCCGTTCAGCCCGCAGCTCGGCTACAACCCGACAGGTTCCGGCGATACCCGCAACCCCGTCCGTCCCAACCGGAACCCCAACTTTACTGGGAACCTCTATACTCGCGGCACCACGGCAATGCGGGTTGCGCAATTTTTTTCTCCCGGCGCATTCACTGCTCCTATCTATGGCACCGTCGGAAATCTCGGACGTGATACTCTCACCGGTCCAGGCTATGCTAACTGGGATCTTTCGTTACTCAAGGCCACCCAGCTTACCGAGCGAACTAGGCTCCAGTTCCGCGCCGAGTTTTTCAACGTTCTCAACCACACCAACCTCCAGACGCCGAACGCAGTCATCTACACGAGCGGACCCACGCAGGGCACCATCGCCAACCAGACCGCTCCTACTGTTCAGAGCCCAACCGCAGGCGTCATCACGACAGCCTCCACCAGCCGTCAGATCCAACTAGGAGTTAAGATCCTCTTCTAGTCATCCGACGCCACCGAAATGATCCATCGTGTCTAGAGATGAGGCGCCCAACCCTTTTCGTACTCTCGACCCCAGGACTTCATGGCCTCTTTGTCATCTAAAACATGTCCTGTATTCGGATCGAGCTTGAGCTCACGTTGAATCTCCCATGCGATGTTGGAGAGCTGAAGCATGGTTACAGAGATGTTCCCAGATTCGATCGGTTGCGTTAGTTTTTCTCCGGTGCGGATAGCAGCGATAAAGTTAGCAAAGTGTTCGTCTGTCATGGTGTCTGCGCCAGTCAGGTCAGACGAGTCAGCGGCCTTTCCGGCCAGGTGGTCGCTCGTCTTAATCCCCTTCAAGTCGTAAACCTCGTAGCCGCCGGTATCAAGAACGACGCTCCCCGTTGTACCTACAACGACGACTCCGCGATCTCGGCCATAAATTTTCATTCCGTTGCAACTTTTGTTTTCCCAGGATATGAACTTGTCGTCGTACTCAAAGCTGGTGACGAGTGTGTCGTAAAACTGCCAATCATCTTTGAACTGATACCTGCCTCCGGACGCGGTAATACGCTTCGGAAGGTCAACCCCCAACGCCCAGCGGCACACGTCTACCTCATGCGTGCCATTATTCAGCGCCTCACCCGTGCCCCAGGTCCTGAACCAATGCCAGTTATAAGGTTGGACGTTGTCCTTATAAGGTTGGCGGGGCGCGGGTCCTTGCCACAGATCCCAATCAAGCGTGGGGGGTACTGGCGCTTCCTTACCTATGCCAATAGACTTGCGCGTATTGCTGTACCAGGCTTTTGCAAAGTAGGCGCGTCCGACGAGACCATTGTGGATTTGGTTGATGACGTCGATGTAAAGCGGAGAGGAACGGCGCTGGGTTCCCATCTGCACTTTTTTCCCGTACTTTTGTTGAGCCTCCACGAGAAGTGCGCCCTCCGCGGGATTATGACTGCAAGGCTTTTCGACATATACGTGTTTGCCAGCCTGAAGACCTGCGATGGCCATAGGCGCGTGCCAATGATCGGGCGTCGCTATAGTTATAGCGTCCACGTCTTTCGATGCAAGAACGGTACGGAAATCTTTATCAGAAACCGCTGTATAGCCAAGGCTCTTCTCGACGCTGCCGGCGAACTTCTGCAGGATGTTGCTCTCGACGTCGCAGACATGGGTGATCTTCGCATTTTTCTGGTTAGCCTTTAGCGACGAGAGATGAGCATAGGCCCGGCCATTTAGACCTATAACGGCAAAGTTAATTCGTTCATTCGCACCCAATATTTGGCCATAGCTCTTTGCCGTGGAGTTGACTGCTAAAGCGGCCGTCCCTAGCGCCATTGTGTCGATAAATTTTCGTCGAGAGATCATGAATGCTCCTGGAATCAGCCACCAAGCTCCATTGGAAGCGTTTTTGTTTGTCAGTGCGAGTGCCGGTCAATCCTACATGAACAAACATAGATGATTCAAACTAAAAACTAAATGCTCTGATCGACCTGCGGCCGGCGTGATAGCGCGGGAACCTGTAATCAATTGGGACTACATGCCGTCTCATTCATTACCAAAGATTGACCTGACAATTATTTAGCTGACGCCGTATCGCCTGACAATCCGGAAGGACGAGTACCTTTCAACATTTGAGCGCTAAGAGCACTCAGCATGGCCAACGCGACAGAAATCCAGATGACATCGCGATATCCAGACAGAAAAGCCCTATCAACTGCCTGTCGAATGCGTAAGTCACTGGTTTGCAATCCTGCGAGCTTGGATCGCTCACGATCGACGCTCTCTCGCAAAACGGGAGAGAGTCCCATTTGAGCGAGGCTCTTGTCCAAGGCACGATTGAAGCCGGCAAACAAAATAAGGCCGAA
Organism: Acidobacteriaceae bacterium KBS 89; assembly: GCA_000381605.1. Classification (GTDB taxonomy): domain Bacteria; phylum Acidobacteriota; class Terriglobia; order Terriglobales; family Acidobacteriaceae; genus Edaphobacter. Next base: position 318,478 of record KB906757.1, on the reverse strand, counting down.
GACTGCCACAGACAGAAGGCCAGCGATCCGCGATATGGCATTGTTGAGCCCGGAAGCTACGCCCGCCTCGTTCAATGGAACTGATCCCATCACCGCCGTGGTTAGTGGAGCAACGCTGATTGCCATTCCAAGACCCAGAATTATCACTGGGGGAACGAAGGTACTCCAGTAAGAACCCCCGTTTCCCGATCGAAGGAAGAGTGCAAAGCCTGATGCCGCCACCAACGGACCGATCGTCAGGGGCAATCTCGCGCCATATCGCGCAACAAGTCCGCCAGACCAGCCAGAAAGAGCAAAGAGGAGCAAGATCAGCGGAAGAAGGGCGCCGCCGGCTTGGGTCGCGGAATAGTGCTGAACCTGGATCAGATCGAGTGGTAGGAAGAACAAAATTCCGCTCAGCGGAGCATAGAGCAAAGCCGTAATCAGGTTGGCTCCAGAAGAGTCTCGTGATCGGAAAAGATGCAGAGAGATCATGGGCGCTCCCGACTTTGTTTCGACTGCCAGAAATCCGCCCAGCGCGCAGACTCCGACCACACCCGATGTCCAAACAGCCGCTCCACCTGCCTGAGCTTCGATCAGGGCGTACGTAATCGCACCGAGACCGATGGTGGCGAGGGCTGCGCCCAATCGAGAGTTCGGCTCGCCCCATCGTTTCGACTCTCGCGAACACGCCACAGGGTCAACCAGAGAACGATCGCGGCTATAGGAAGATTGATGAAGAGACCCAGCGCCATGAGCCGTTCTCCACGAGCCAGCCGCCAAGAACCGGTCCGATCGCCGCCGTGATCGCCGTAAAGCCAGACCAGGTTCCGATGGCTCGCCCACGTTGGTCTTCCGGATACGTGGCACTGATGATTGCAAGGCTACCGGGGATAAGGAACGCCGCGCCGATGCCTTGCAAGCCGCGGGCGAAGATGAGGGAGGCGATCGATGGCGCGAAACCGCACCCGGCTGAACTTTATGGGCGCCGAAAAGTGTTCGCTTCTGGTGTTCTCTTGTTCGCGATTGGAGATCGCCGAGAGAACCGCCGAGAAGCAACAGTGAGGCAAGTAGAAGAGCGTAGGCCTCTACCACCCATTGAATGTCCCGCACGGTTGCGTGAAGTGCGGTCTGAAGTGCGGGCAGAGCGATATTAACAACAGTTCCGTCAATGAAGGCCATGCTCGAAGCGAGAATCGTGACAATCAGGACCCATGGCCGCCGCGTCTGATGCGCACCTGTTGCAGCCCGGGTTATCGCCTCCTCACGCGGCGTCTTGATCGGTATCGTCACTTTAAGCATGCCAGTAATTTCAAGCGTGCGCATTCATCATTCCATCTTGTTCACAGCGAGTCACGCTTTCGAACGGCAAAACTAGTTGCGGCACCATCCCTCGCCAGGCTTGGTCATCAAACAGCTCTTTTTAACTGCGAGCCATTTCATTCCAGACGCCACCCCATTGCCGGCGAATATGTATTCCATCTTGCCATCACGCACGAATCGGATACGGCCATTATCCTCGACGCCGTTAAACGACTTTGGACCATCGAGGTCTTGGATGAGAACGATATATTTGTCTCCGTCTCTGGACAGTCTAAGGAAAGTCCCTTCCGGCCCATCCCACTGCCCAAGCCATTGATCAGTAGTTTTGGGTGCGACTTTGGCCACGGTCTGAGAGAGTGCCTCCGGAGCGGGGGAAGTACGATTCTGACAACCGGCCGCGGAGAGCATTATTGCCAAAGATCCAGTTACTAACCAAGCCTTCATAGAAGATGTTCCTCAAAAATGCCTGGAGAGCAGACGCCAATCCTGGGGCCTAAATTGCGTTTTGGGAAGAATCTGGAAGTCTTTCCTATCAGGAGCAAGCTCAAGCTCTAACCATATCGCACCGTCAACGCGACACAGGTGTGTCAGAGAAAGTTGGTGTCGAGTTCAGTGACATTCTGCTAAGCTGATCCGCGACCAACGATCCCCTTCATTGTGGAACCGGGGTAGGTTTGAGTGCGCAATATACATTAACGAAGTCAGCACTTCATCGCACAGTGATTCCAGAGGGCGAGGATCCACGATGAGTTCTACTTTTTCGAGACGAAGTCTAATGGTCGGGCTAGGCTCCGCCGCAGTAGTATCTGTGGGTGCACCTCCTTTGCTAAAAGCCCAAACCGCAGGGACGCAGGGAAATCTCTCCCTGGGCATGCCCAAAGAAGGCCCCGATACTCCGAAGCTTGTCGCGCCGCTGGACATCAAATCCATCACGGATCAATCGATGCGTGCTGTGAAGCAGCTCGGCGTGGATCATGTGCTAATGGGTGGTCCACCGATGCCTTGGACCGAGTCACAGCTGCGCGCCATTTTGGTGAAGTGTAAGTCCGGCGGTCTTGTCGTCGGTAACATGATGATCGGCGGCTTTCCAAATACAATCTACGGTCGCCCAGGCCGTGACAATGAGCTTGAACTCTTTAAGCAATCGATTCGAGCGGCCGGGAAGGTTGGCCTGCCAACGATCGAGTACAACTTCTATGCTCACCGGGCAATCGAGGGCTACTACGAAGTCGATGGCCGGGGGGGAGCGGGACTGACGGGATTTGATATAGATAGGCTCAAAAGCCTGCCGCCATTGCCCGAAGAAGGCGTACACACTCTTGACGAAATGTGGAATAACATCACGTATTTCTTGAAGGCGGTCATTCCAGTTGCCGAGCAATGTGGTGTGCGCTTGGCATTGCATCCTAACGATCCTCCGATAGCTCTCAGCCGCGGCTCCGGACAGATCATGGGAACAGTCGACGGATGGAAGCATCTGATCAGCATCGTGGACAGCCCGTCCAACGGTATTACCTTTGACTGCGGAGTAACGCGGGAAACGGGGCACGATCCGGTTGAGGTCTGCCGTTACTTCGGCACCCGAGATCGCATCAACCACGTCCACTATCGCAATCCCACCGTTGTTGTGCCTTATAACAGATACGTTGAAGGTTTCATCGATGCGGGCGACATCAACATGCTCGCGGTCATGCAGGAGTTGGTGAAGCTCAAATACAAGCGGTTGATCTATCCAGAACACGAAAGGGCGCTAGACTACGACCGCGCAGTTGGCATTCACAACCAATATCCAGGCGGCGGAGGATACGCGGGCATGGTCTTCGACATCGCTTATGCGAGAGCCATGCTGCAGGCAGCTCTTATCCTCGCGTCCTGAAAGCAACACTCGTCCAGCCGATTCCATCACAGGAGATATGCAAGTGACTAGGACCAGAACCGTTCCGGGCATTGGTGTGATTCTGGCGATATGGGTTCTCATTTCAGGACCGATTGCCCAACTCGATGCAAATAGCCAGGAGACAATCATAGATAAATGCGGGATTGGCGAGTTTATGGCGGCCGGGCTACCGATGATCACTATTCAAATCTGAGTCAGATCAATCGCAGCAATGTGAAAACCCTGACGCCTGCATGGCCCTTTGATACTGGAGAAAATGGCTGGCTGGAAGCTAATCCCATTGTCGTAGACGGAGTCCTTTACAGCTGCACGCCCTACCATAGTGTTATCGCTCTAAACGGGGCGACGGGAAAGCTAATTTGGAACTTTGATTCCGGCTTGCAAGGAGTCGCAAGGTCCCGAGGCGTGTCCTTTTGGAGAGAAGGATCCGCAAGTCGCATCTTCGCCGGTTTTCGCAATTTTTTATACGCGCTGGATGCGAAGACGGGTAAGCGAATTGATACCTTCGGAGAAAATGGGAGGGTTGATTTGCGCAAAGGACTGCGTGATCCAGACTATCTTTCACAATCAGTGCAGCTCACAACACCTGGCACAATCTACAAAGACCTCATCATCGTGGGTGGTCAAAATCCACAAACCTACCCATCGCCTCCCGGAGATATCCGAGCGTTCGATGTCAGAACCGGAGCGGTTCGCTGGACATTTCATACCATTTCCCATCCCGGAGAAAAAGGCTATGAAACCTGGCCCAAAGAGGCGTGGAAGACGGCTGACGCTGCGAATAACTGGGCCGGCGTGGTTCTCGATGCCGAAAAAGGAATCATCTATGTACCAACAGGAGCGCCGGTATACGACTTTTACGGTGGCGATCGTTTGGGCGACAATCTATTCGCCAATTCGTTGCTTGCTCTCAATGCTTTCACCGGTAAGCTCATTTGGTACTTTCAGGGAGTACTGTCGCTCAAACAACTAAATCGGGTCATGTTCACGTATTCGACCGCCTGACGGGCACGCCACTTTTTCCAATTTCAAACCTGCAATATCCCGCCAGTAATGTAACTGGAGAGGCCGCATCTGCCACACAACCGCTTCCGGTGACCCCGCTTCCTTTTGCATGTCAAAGCGTGACGGAAGATATGCTCACCAATCGAAGTCCAGAAATGCACACATGGGCTGTCAAGCGGTTCAGGACATTCATCTCGGGTGGCCAGTTTATTCCGCCTAGCTTAGATAAATTGACGGTTTACATGCCAGGCTTTGCCGGGGATCAGAATGGGGAGGGCCAGCGATCGACCCTCGCAATGGAGTGATGTACGTCAATTCGAACGAATCGGCTTGGCTCTTAGGTCTCACCGTGCCGTCGCCACCCGGAAGCCCCGGCGAAAAGATCTATCAACGTCAATGCAGCTTCGGCATTCAGGAATATTCACCTTTCAACGCACGGACACAGGAAATATTCCATGGCTGTCCGGAAATGAAGGACGGCTATCTGTGGGTTAGTGAAAAGCCTGGCTGGGGAATAGAGATCGATGAAAAGGAAGCCAAATCTCCGTTTACACCTGGAAGAGGAAATCTCAATGGCGGCTGGGGTGAAATTCGAAAACTCGACGGGACCGTGATAAAGCAGTAGCACCTTAGCGTGCCTCGGATGGCGATAGTCGCTCGTAGATTGCTTTGTACCGCGGCTAGCCCCAGTACGTTTCGCCAGGCATCAAGTTCTTCCGCAAAAAGTCCTCGGACAAATCGAGGCCCAGACCGGGCCCGCTCGGTACCTTTAGCATTCCGCCCCCACCACCGGCGGATTCGAAGCGGCCATGCCTTCCAGGCGATGGCCTTCACGCCCGAGCGCGCTCTCGGATTTATAGAAATTTTGAATCGATGCAGCGAAGTGCGCATTCGCGTAAGTCAACACCAATGACCCGACGTTGTGCAAGGCAACAGGAGTCCTGCTCAACGCCGCGAAATCTGCGATCTTCTTCGTGCCGGTAATCCCGCCGGCGAACGCGAGGTCGGGATGGATAATGTCGACCACTTGACTATCCAGAAACGGCCGAAACCCACGAACGAGTTCGAGTTTTTCACCGGTTAACAGAGTCACATTGGTTGATCTTCGGAGAGCGATCCAGCCTTCGGAAAACACGGGAGGCATTGGATCTTCCACCCACAACGGATTCATCGGTGCCACGGCCTTTGCGATGCCAATCGAGCTGAGAGTGTCAAACTCACCATGACAGTGCACTGCTAGGTCGATTTCGTTGCCCACTGCTTCCCGCGCGTTCTCGTACGCCGTGCGAATGTCGCGGAGTTGGCTGGTAGTCAGCGTGTCTGCGTATACGCCCGACGGCAATCGCACCACTTCATGTGCATTGCATTTGAACACCGTAAATCCTTCAGGCATGCTCCGAATGCGTTGCGCCCACGCCCGGCAAGACGCCTTGTCCAGTAGATCCACTCCAATACCGTGAGAGTACATTGCGATCTCTTCTCGAAATCCGCCACCAAGAAGCTCGCTTACCGAGCGACCGAGAATCTTTCCTGCCAGGTCCCACAAAGCGATGTCGATTCCGCTCACCGTTGGGATGTGAGCCATGTAGTTGTACATCATGGAACTCATCTGCTGGAAATGAACCTCAATCTCAAGAGGATCCTTTCCCATGAGTAGTGGCTTAATTGTCTCGATTCGTGCCCGCGCCATTGGTCCGGTCGCACCGGCCTCCCCATAGCCGGTCAGGCCACTGTCGGTGTCGATGCGAATCAGGGAATTCCCAGCGATATTATTGAGAGCCATCGCGGAAATGCCGGTAATCTTAACCTTCTTCGCCTGGGTTTGGGCGAGGATGCGAAAGCGGCTCAAACTGGCGCTGACAGGCAGCATCACAGCAAGCTTCATGAAGCTTCTACGATTCCAGCCCTGACACGACAATTCAACCTCCTTGTTTTCCCACTCTCCAAAGTGGAAAGTCCTGCGGGTAACCGTCCCCTCGCTAGGAGCTTCGAGTCTTCCACGTCGCCAATCGCTTGGCATCCGTCATTTTCGTGGCTAGGCAGTATCTAGGTTCGACAGAAGATAGCAGCTAACCGATCCGACGTAAACCATCATTTGCTACTTCACGCTAGGCCGCCTTTCCCTTATCGCCTCCGAAGTACCGTTTCTTGGTATGCGAACTTGATCTCGAACCAACCACAAACGGAACTTTGGACGGTTCTGCCCTCTCCTATCTTTCGTCACGGCCGGATTGACCAGACCGATGTCTAGGCAAACCGTTGGAAGCGGTTCCTTTAGGTTCCAGTCGGTATTTTCGTAGATATTCCATCGTAGAGATATCTTCAAATTGCTTTTGACAGAAGGACATTCTGCGCCTATAAGTTTCGCGTCGATCTTTTCACTCGCGAGCCGATTTCAAGAAGCAGACTGCAAGGGCCTGTGTTCAACCGTTCATTGTTTGGAGGTTACTGATCCATGACCAAGAACAGAATAGAAATCTTCTCACCCGCCCTCATCACTGCGTTCCTCTTCCTTTTGCTCTCCAGTACCGCAGCCAATTCTCAAGTCACGACCGGAAGCATCCTCGGCACCGTTCATGACTCCTCGGGTGCAGTCGTCCCTAATGCCACTATCACAATCACTGATGTGGGCAAAGGCACTATTTCCACCAAACAGACAGACGCTAGCGGCGACTACAACGTGCCCTTCCTCATCCCTGGCACTTACACTGTGTCAGTTGAGATGCCTGGTTTCAAGCGCAGCGTCTCAAGTAATGTCGTTCTCGACATCGACCAGAAAGCTCGCGTAGACTTCGACCTTCAGGCAGGGGGCGCCACCGAAACCGTTCAGGTCAACACCGCCCCACCTCTGCTCCGCCTCGATAGCTCCGAGTTGGGCGAGGTCGTCGGCAAGCAACAGGTACAAAACCTGCCTTTGAATGGCCGTAATTTTGCATCGCTTGTCTACCTTGTCCCGGGCGTGACTGCCGGACAAGCTGGCGAGAACCTATCCGGATCCAGCTCTTTCAATCCTCGCGCCGCATCAAATTTCAACGCGTTAGGTAGCCAGGCAAACACCAACGCCTGGTTGGTCGACGGCATCGTTGATAACGAGTGGACCTTCAATACCGTAATGGTGCAACCCTCCGTTCAGTCGATAGCCGAGTTCAAGGTCCTCACGGGAGTGTACTCTGCGGACTTCGGCGGCGGCGCGGGTGTCGTCTCGGTATCGACTCGCTCCGGCACGAACGGTCTTCATGGCGAAGTCTTTGCCTACATCCGCAACAGTGCCGTCGACGCGCGTAACTACTTCGCTCGCGTAGGCTCCAACGTGCAAAAGCCGGCCCTGCGTCGTGGTCAGTTCGGTGGCGCCATTTCGGGAGCGATCAAGAAAGACAAGCTCTTCTACTTCGCCGACTACTACGGTCAACGGTCGTTGAAAGGGATCACCAACCTGAACAGCGTGCCAACTGCCGCCGAGCGCACAGGCGACTTCAGCGCATACACCAACGCGGCGGGTGCGTTGATTCCAATCTACGACCCTTTGACCGCTGTGCAGACCGGTTCCGTTGTCACCAGAACGCAATTCAAGGGCTGCGACGGTTTGCATCCGAACGTAATTTGCTCCAACCGTCTTTCGCAGGTGGGGCTCAACGTTGCCAGCATCTACCCCCTGCCTCAAACCGCGGGCAGTTTCAACAATTACACCTCAACATCGAATCAGATCATCGATGACAACGGTGGCAATGCTCGGATCGATTACCACTTGAGCAGCAAGGATTCGCTCTTCGGCCGCTTTAGCTACGAAAAGTTCATCCAGACCTCTCCGAACCCGCTCACCGGAGGCCAGGGAACTTGCTGCCTGCCGACGCCCCCCTCGGCGGCATCCAAATTCGATCTCGGACCCTACGTAGCGGGTATTCAAAACACTTCACTCGCCGCACAGGGCCTGTCATTTGATGAGACACACCTCTTCAGCCCAACCTTTCTCAATGAGTTTCGAATGGGATACGCCCGCACGAATCCCTTCACCACACAGTCGGACTTCGGTCATAACTCCTCAACTTCGCTCGGCATCGCTGGACTCAACATCTCCCAGTTCACAACAGGTCTGCCGAACTTCACGATCGGAAGCGCATGCGGAAACGAATTTACCTGCCTACAGGGGGGCACCGCCTTCCTGCCGGCGCATCCGGTGCAAACCAACATCCAATTCGAGGACACCGTATCGCTAACCAAAGGGCACCATCAATTAAAGACAGGCTTCCGTTTCATCAAGGTTTACGCTTCACCGTTCACGAACACGACCACGCGAGGTGGGCTCACCTTCAACGACAACTTCACCAACAGCGGAACCGCAGCCGTCGGAGGCGCGGGTCTGGCATCCATTCTGCTGGGTTTCCCCAACCTTGGAAGCCGCAACTTCCTGATAGTCCCTTACTACATCACCAACAAGCAATTCGCGGGCTTCCTTCAGGACGATTGGAAGGCTACCTCTCGTCTCACGCTCAATGTGGGTCTTCGCTATGACGTCTTCACGGCGGACACTGAAAAGGACAACAAACTTGCGAACTTCGATCCCGTGAAGTTGGTCTTCGTCTTTGCCGGTCAGAATGGGGTGAGCCGCAGCGCAGGCATACAGACCCGCTATGGGAACGTTGGACCCCGTGTCGGGCTAGCCTATGACGTCTCGGGCAAGGGAACGACGGTGCTCCGCGCAGGCTTCGGCATCTCCTACTTCCTCGACCCATTCTCGGCCTCGGATGAACTGGGGCAAAACCCTCCCTTCACCATCTCACAGACGTTTTCAAGTCCCGCTACCTTCCCGCTGCCCGCCTCCTTTGCGCCTGCGAACCAGTGCACGGCCACAAATATCTCGGCCACCTGCCAACCAATACTCGCAAACCCTTTTCCCCAGGGAGCGACACCACTCTCCATCGCAACTCTAACCAACACCGCGCTGCTCAACGCAGCTGCACCCGCGATCGTCGCTCATTCCATGCATAACGCAACGCCGAATATGCAGACCTACGCCTTTGGAATTGAACGTCAGGCTCTTGGCGGCATCGTAGAGCTGGCATATGCCGGCAGCCACAATGTCCATCTCGTCTATCTCTATAACCCGAATGAGGTCGGTCTGATCCAACCCGGAGGCCCAACCTCCACGACCCTTCGGCGGCTCATCCAACCCCTCAACAACATCTCCACTTGGGCCCAGGAAGACCCGATCAACGCGTCGAACTATAACAGTTTCCAGGGTAAGTACAACAAGCGTTACTCCCATGGCCTGACAGCGCTCATCAGCTACACCTACAGCAAATCGCTCGACTACGGTGGCTCGGCTGCATCGGGTGGCGGCTCGGCCGGGAATCCGCAGACGGTCACCAATCTTCGTGCCGGTTACGGTGCCTCGGGTTTCGATCAGAAGCACCGCCTTGTTGCCAGCGCCTCATACGAACTCCCGTTCGGTGGAGGGAGGAGGTTTGTTAACCAGGGTTTTGCCTCTCACATCGTTGGCGGTTTTGAGGTCGATGTCATCACCGTCTACGCCTCCGGAGTCCCCTTCACTCCAACTTTAAACAGCGGAGTCAACAGCGGCTCTCCCAGCTGGCCGAATCGAATCGGATCGCGCGGCAAGATCGATCATGGCAACCCGGTGCGGTTCTTCAATACGAGCCTCTGCGCTGTCAGCACTACGGTTCTTGCCGACGGTACACCCTGCGCCTTCCAGATCCCTGTCGCAAACACCTATGGCAACTCCGGCCGCTCCATCCTATACGGCCCCAGCACCAAGAACTGGGACCTGGGGCTTCAACGCAGGTTCAAAATTTACGAAAACATGGCCATCAACCTCAGGTTCGATGCATTCAACGCTTTCAATACTCCAAACTTCGCCACACCGAACGCTGCACTGGGCTCGTCGTCTGCCGGCCAGATTACTGGAACGATCAACGACAACCGCGACCTGCAGCTCTCGGCAACGTTCACTTTCTAGCGACCGTGTGGGCCTCCGAAACCAAAGGCTCAGCTCCTCCTGCCGAATCTCCGGATATCGGTTCGCGCCCTGCCTCATTCACCTTCAGCCGAAGCGGAGTCTAACGTTGCCGAGTAACCGCAGGAACTTCCTCCAGCATCTCGCCGCCGGCGCATGCCTGTTCGCCGAACCTTACCGCACGCTTGCTCAATCTCTTCGCAAGAAGGTCAAGATCACCGACGTCAAGTGCATGATTGTGCGCGGAACGTGGGACTGGAACCTCATCAAGATCGAGACTGACGCCGGCATCTCTGGTATTGGTGAAGCCTACTGGGGCCCGGGGGTGAAGGACCTCGTCCTGACCCAATTGAAGCCGCTCGTCATCGGCGAAGATCCGCTGAACGTCGACAAGCTTTACCACAAGATGCTCCTCATGAGCGGAGGTGCGGGCGCAATCGGCGGAGTGACCATCACCGCCGCAAGCGGCATCGAAATCGCACTTTGGGATCTCGCCGGACGCATTCTTCAAACTCCTGTATGCAACCTCCTCGGGGGACGCTTCCGCGATCGCGTCCGCTTCTATCGCACTCTGCAGGCCCCCTCCAATCCTAAGGAAGTCTCCTCCTGGCGCGATCAGGCCGCAGACGCCAAGACAAACAACAAGTATGGCTTTACCGCCTTCAAGTTTCAGGGCGACAACATTCCAGTCAGCGCCGACCCAACGTATTCGGAGCCAGGCCATGACTTTTACAACAAAGCGCTAACCAATAGAGACATTAGTCGCATCGTCACCAAGATGGAAGCCGTGCGAACTGAGCTAGGCCCCGTGATCGACTTCGCAATTGAAAATCATTGGAAATATGACACTAGCGACGCAATTACCCTACTGAACGCCCTTGAGCATCTTCAGCCAATGTGGGTGGAAGACCCGCTCCCTCCGGAGAATACCGATGCGCTGGCAAGGTTGGCGCGTGCCACACGAACACCGATCTGCACCGGCGAAAATCTCTATGGCGTACATGGGTTCAGAACTCTGATCGAAAGCCAGGCCTGCGCCGGAGTTCACATTGACATTCCGAAGTCAGGTGGCCTGCTCGAATCGAAACGCATTTCGGATCTGGCAGACATGTGGGAGATCTGGACTGCCGCTCACAATCCGGCAAGCCCCGTCGGTACGATCGCATCGGCCCATGCCGCGGCTTCCATGCGCGGTTTCCGCATCCACGAACTCGCAAAGTGGATCGATTGGTGGCCTGATCTCGTCACCCATGAAGGCCCGTTCTGGAAGGACGGCTACTTCACCATCGAGGACAAACCTGGCCTTGGCGTCGAGATCAACCCCGACGTAGCCAAAGCTCACTTAGCCCCGGGAGAGACCTGGTGGGGATAGACAACCGCTTTCTGATTGCACTATTGCTCGCATAACAATCCAAGTTAATCTAATTTGTTCAGATCGGAGCAAGCCCGCATGAATATCAGTAACAACTCCAGCTACAACCGTCGCGGCGTCCTCAAGTCCACGCTTGGCCTGCTCGCCGGTGGTCTCATTGGACCGCTGGCCGAGAAGGCCGAAGCCCAGCCCGCATTGCAACATGTAAACCGCAACGGCAACCCATCCCAGTTGAAGATCACCGACATGCGCTACACCGTCGTCAAGAAACCAGGGCCAAGCCCTTGTCCGATCATTCGCATCGACACCAACCAAGGCGTGTACGGTTTGGGCGAGGTCCGCGATGTGGCCAACTATCAGTACGCCATGGTACTCAAGAGCCGCATCATGGGTGAGAACCCGCTCAACGTCGACTACCTCTTTGAAAAAATCGCGCAGTTCGGCGGCATCTCGCGCCAGGCCGGCGGTGTCGTCTCGGTGGAGATGGCGCTCTGGGACATCGTCGGAAAGGTCTATAACATTCCCGTTTACCAACTGCTGGGTGGCAAGTGGCGCGACAAGATTCGTATCTACGCGGACACGCCCGAAGCAGACACGCCACAGGAGTTTGCGGCCATCGCCAAGGCGCGCAAGGACCGCGGTCTCACTTGGATCAAGGTAGATGTCGGCACCGATGTGCTTAAGGGCAAGCCAGGCACCATCATGGAACCGGCCGACCAGCACTCCATCGAGTACGATAAGCGCCTTCCCCACCAATTCACTGGAAACGAGTTGACCGACAAAGGCATTGCTGTCTACTGCGAATACATCGCAGCTATCCGCGAGGCCATCGGGTATGACACCCCACTCTCAACAGATCATCTCGGCCACATAGGCGTGAAGTCGATCATCCGTCTCGGTCGAGCGTACGAAAAATATAATCTCGAGTGGATGGAAGATGTCATCCCATGGTGGTACACCGACCTGCTGAAAGAGATAACGGATGCAAGCCCGACACCTACCCTCACCGGTGAGGACATCTACGAACTCGCCGACTTTGAAAAGCTCTGCAGTACCCACGCGGTCGACAAGATTCATCCGGACTTGTCTACCTCCGGCGGCATTTTGCGCACACATAAGATCGGCGATATGGCTTATAAGTATGGTGTGCCGATGGCTATGCACTTTGCCGGGACACCCGTCGCCTGTATGGCCAACGTGCACTGTGCGGCGGCGACACGAAACTTCCTTGCACTGGAAAACCACTCGCTCGATGTGCCGTGGTGGCAGGACCTTGTCAATGAAGTCGATAAACCCATTGTCAACGGAGGCTATATCGCAGTTCCCGATACCCCGGGTCTTGGCGTTACACTCAACGACGATGTAATGAAACAACACCTCGCACCCGGTGTGGGGTACTTCGAACCGACTCCCATGTGGGACACCAAGCAATCCTTCGACGATCAACTGTGGAGCTAACCTGCCGAACCGGAACAGCTCGTATAATTCCCCTGCTGCTCACGCCTTCACGCACAGCTCTTCTGGAGACAACGACCTATGAGAAAACTGATCGGCGCGACCGTCCTGGCCTGCGCATTTGCCTCCGCCGTTCCCTCTCTGTCACAAGTCAAGATGACGAAGGAACAGATCCTGTTTTACACGTCCGACTGGAAAGGAGAGCGGTTCCCCGATGGCCGCCCGAAGATTCCCGACGACCTCCTCAAGCGCGCCCTCGACGTCTCTATCGAAGACGTATGGGAGTATCTCGGCGGTCTAGGCTACAAAAGCCAGTTCGATGGCGGCTTCCAGGCCCTGCATCCGGAGAAACCCTTCGCCGGCCGCGCCCTGACCGCCCAGTACATGCCTCTTCGCCCTGACATGATCCGAGCCATCACCGCCGAGGGCAAGGCGGAAGGCCGTGTCAGCGGGAATAACAGCTGGCCCATTAACGAACTCCAGATAGGAGACGTCTACGTGGCCGACGGCTACGGCAAGATCGTCGAAGGAACCTTGATTGGTTCCAATCTTGGCAACGGCGTCGCCGCCCATACCCACACCGGGTTTGTCTTTGATGCCGGCATTCGCGACGCCGAAGAGAACCGCGAAATCCCCAACTTCAACGGTTTCTATCGTGGCTATGATCCCTCCGCCTGGGCCCAGATGACGCTCACCTCCATCAACGCCCCTATCCGCATCGGCCGCGCCACTGTGCTTCCTGGGGATCTTGTCCTCGCCAAAACGGACGGCGTGATCTTTATCCCTGCGATACTCGCCGAGCAGGCGATTGTCTCGGCCGAGTTCACCAATCTCGAGGACGCCTTCAACTTCGAGCTTAACCGCCTCGGGAAAAACGGCGCCGAATTTGAAGGAGGCTGGACCCCGGCTAAGTATGATGCCTTGGCCAAGTGGATCGATGAGCATCCGGATAAATTGAAGATGTCCCGCTCCGAATTCAACACTATTCTCGAAAGGAAGAAGCAGCCGAGAAGGCCCTGAGCTGCCGATGGCTCCCAACATCCTGAGCTCCTGCTTTGCTACACCTCCTAAAATCGGTAAGCCGGAGCGGGGTCCTGCGCTGGTGACCTCTTTCTTCAGTACTGAAACAGGCAAAGGAATTCACGGAACCGGATTAGCTTCGGTGTGCTTGTCGAATGGCATACCTCCAGAGCTGACCGCTCCATTCACATGCCGCGAAACGCTCCTCTAAAGCGGGAAGCAAAAACGTCAACCTTTCGGTGGAGAAACGGTTGACAAAGCAGTTTGATTCAGTTCATAGTTCCAAGCGGTTCAAAATCTCTTCAAAGACAAACGTTTGTCTTACCAAACTAAAGCGTTTTAGTGATTCCAAAGGATTAAGAAGAGTAAACGGTCGCCGCCAAAAAATGGGCGGATCAATTTTATGGAGGAAACGCAATTGAAACTGAGATGGTTGACGATGATGCTCGCAGTCCTTCTGTGGGCTGGAATTAGGGAATCGGCGTTCGCGCAGAGCACAAACTCCGGAGACATAAGTGGTGTCGTAACCGATAATACCGGCGCAGCTGTGCCCGGTGCGACGGTAACAGTTCTAAACGTCGGCACTGGCGTCTCCAAAACCTACGTCACAAATGACGCTGGCGTGTACGATACGTCATCAATTGTTGCTGGAACCTACAAGATCACTTTCGCAAGGACTGGATTTTCAACTCTTGTGCGATCTTCCATCACAATCGTCGTCGGAAACACGACAGTTAACGCTCAGCTTTCGGTCGGATCGGTGACCCAGGAGGTCTTGGTTAACACCGACGTTCCGCTCCTGAAAACGGAGAACGGCGAGCAGACAACCACGTTGTCCGCCCAGACCCTGCAGGCTCTTCCCCAGGTAGGCCAGGATTGGTCAAGCTTCGTTATCCTTCTTCCCGGCGCTTCGGGTGCTCCCGGTGGTAATCAAGGAGCTGTAGGAACGGGTACTTCGAATGGTACGACGCTCGCAGTGAATGGAAATCTGCCGTTCAGCACTGTACTTTCGGACGGCGCGGAGACGACTCTTCCAGCCAGCGCGAACTCTGACATTCTCACCCAGGAGACGATCGAGGAGGTTCAGGTCAGTGGTTCAAACTTCTCCGCGCAGTACGGCGTCGGAGGCAGTTTATACAACCAGATCAGCAAAGGCGGCACAGACAGGTTCCACGGCGCCTTGTACGAATATTTTCAGAATGAAGCGCTCAACGCCCTCCCGTATTCCTTCAACGGGCCGACAAGTAAGTATTTCCGCTATAACAACTTTGGCGGCTCGGTCGGCGGCCCGATTCTCAAGCGAAAGCTCTTCTTCTACTTCAACTACGATCACATCATCCAGCATGGAAGCACGTCGGCCCAGTCCTTTACAGTTCCGACTGCTGCTGTTCTGGCTGGTGATTTCTCCGGATTCACCAATCTAATCTACGATCCCGCGACACAGACGACCCAGCAGTCTGGAACGCACCTCTACCCAGGACAGACCACGCCGACCACGTGCCCGTGTGTCATTCGTCAGTCGTTTGCGGATGAATATCATAACGGAAACAAAATACCCTCCTCCCGCATCGATCCAGTTGCCGCTGCCGCCCAGCAATACTGGCCAAAGGCCAACGGATCGCCCGCCCCCGACAGCAGCGGTCTGGTCAATAAGAACTACACCTACACCGCTCCGTCATCGCAGCCCTTCATTCGATACTTCGGACGGCTCGACTACGACATCAGATCCAACAACCGCATCACAATCTCCGAGAGTGAAGGCGACAATCCCGGCCAGGGCTTCGGTGCAGGTATCTGCCCCATCGATTGCCAGAGCCAGGACGTGAGCAAGAACAACGCTCAAATTACCGATGTTTGGTCCATAAGCCCGCGTCTAACAAACGAGGTCAGACTGGGTTACACCAATCAGCTTAACTTCTTCTCACCCTTGACTGCGGGTCAGGGTTATCCTGCCAAGCTTGGATTGCAGTTTGCCAAGGCAGATACCTTTCCGACATTCAACATCACCACCTACGACACGGTTTTGCAACCTCAAATCAACGCCGTCTACAAAGAGCATGCCTTCGATCCATCAGATGTAGTTACGTTCATTGTCGGAAAACACATCTTGCATTTTGGTGGTGAACTTCTTATCTACCAAAATAACTCCACGAATTGGGGGAATACGGATGCGGGAACGTTTAACTACACCGGCACCTACACATCAGCAGGGCCTGGGAACAGCACAACCGGACTTGCTTACGCCGACTTCCTGCTAGGGCAGACACAAAAATGGACTGCGAGCGTAACGCCGGAGTATGGCGGGAGGCTGAAGCTACCACAACTATTTATCCAGGACGACTATAAGGTGAGTCCCAACCTCACGTTGAACCTCGGGTTGCGCTACCAGATCCAGACCGGCTGGAGCGAGGTCAAAGGAAATGAGCGCTCATTTGACCCGACAATCCTGAACCCCGGAACCGGTACTCTCGGTGCCCTATGGTATGGATCGACTCATACGAACGGCCGCACTCGCATTCAAAATAGTGTCTACAACACCGTTCTTCCACGAGTCGGGTTCGCCTATCTTCTCGATCGCAACACAACCATCCGAGGTGGATTCGGTCTCTATGCGTATAACTGGAGTAACGACACCTACAACGGCGGCGTCATGGGTGCAGCGTTTGGCTCCCAGGGCAACGTCACCGACAGCACGAATGGGGTTACTCCTGTCGTGATCCTTTCCGGATCAGGAGCAAATCTTCCGTATCTGCCCGCTTCTACCGATCCGGCTGCAGTCAACGGCGCAGGAAACAACATCAACTATGCTCAATACCATCAGCCTGTAGGCGGATCCTACCAGTGGAACCTCCAGGTTCAACATCAAATAAACAATAACCTGGTCGCATCCATCGCCTATGTCGCAAGTCATGGTCATGACCTGCCCTTCGCAGTCGATATCAACCAGGTCCCCCAGAACAAGCTGGCTCAGAATGATCAGCAGTTCCGGCCATACCCGCAGTATGGCGCGATCAACGCCTCAGGAACAGTGCCTAACGAGAATGCGATCTCGAACTACGATTCGCTGCAGGCTGTAATTGAAAAGCGCGTAAGCTACGGGCTTAGCTTCAACTTCAACTACGTCTGGTCACACTTCCTGGACGATCTCGACACTTCAGGCTGGGGAAGCCATACCGGCAACGCGAACTGGCAGAACGCCTACAGTCCGGCTGCAAACTACGGCAGCTCGAACTTCGACGTCAGAAACTCCTTCAAGGGGAATGTTATTTATCTCCTGCCCTTTGGTCGAGGGCGCCAGTTCATGAACAACAACCTGTTGCTCGATGAGGTCCTCGGAGGCTGGAAGGTCGCCACAACGCTCGTCGTCCAGAGTGGTCAACCCTTTACTCCTATCATGAGCGACGCCGGTAACTCATACGCCTCTGGCGGTAATGGCTTTGCCTGGTATCCCAATGTCGTGGGAAATCCAAGCCTGTCGAATCGTGGGCCTAAACAATGGTTCAACGAGGCGGCCTTTGCCGTTCCAACCTCTGGCACCTTCGGCAACGAGAGGCGGAACTCCCTGAACGGACCTGGATTGAGCACGGTAAACCTCTCACTCGGCAAGTCATTTGCCGTCTGGGAACAGGTTCACTTGGAGGTTCGTGGTGATGCGAACAATGTATTCAATCACGCGAACTTTGGATTGCCCGCCAATGGTCTAAGTCTTACCGGATCAGCAATTTCGACCGGCACGTCACAGATCTCGAGCACTTCTGTTCCGATGCGAACCATGCAGCTCAGCGCACGAATCACGTTTTAATACACCCTATGGGGATAGCGGTCAACCGCTATCCCTTTTCTCTCTTAAGGCAAGATATTCAAAGTGAAAAGAAAAATACTGACACCTTCGTGCGTATCATCGCTGGTTGCTTTGAGCATGCTGGTTCCCGCTCCTGAATTGCCAGCCCTCGACCACGGCAAATACAAAGGCACCCCTTATCACGATAACCACCATTCAGGCGTGGCCCAGGCGATCCCCGGACAGGTCGACTGTGCCTATTACGATCTCGGTGGGGAAGGGGTTGCCTACCACGACACGGACGCAAAGAATAACGGCAGTGGGGCACTGAACCCTGCAGATGGAACTTATCTGAATCAGTTCCGCATGAACGAGGGTGTCGACACGTCTTACACCAAATTTCACGATCAGATCGACGACAACCCGTACGAAGTAATTCACCCTCCGGAGAACCTCCTCTATGTAGGATGGACCGAGCCCGGAGAGTGGTTCAAGATCACAGTCGAGGTCGCCCATGCTGGTATCTATAGCGCAGACCTTCTCTATACCTCGAATCGTGGGGGCACCATCGCTCTCGATGTAAATGGTGAGTCTGCAACGCTGCCATTGACGATTCAATCAACTTTCAACGCTGCGGATCCGATCGCGTGGCGACAGTGGCATCACTGGAATAGGGCGCCAAGTCTTACAACGCTTCGATTGCCAAAAGGGAAAACCGTCTTGACTGTTCATATTCTCAGCGGAGGGAATATGAACCTGGCCAACTTCGACTTCAAGGAAGCTCATTGACAAATAACCCATGCGATCGCGTGGCATCTACACCTTGCTCTTTTCGCTCTCCTCTCGCGATCCTTGCATTAGCTCCACTACCATTCCAAACAGTCGGTTCCGCGTCTCCAGCCTCACCCCGGCTCGGGTGATATATCGAACGACGATATCGACACCTGCACCCGCCGGTCGCATATCGACGGAAGGCGTTGCGCTGAAATGCGGTGAACCTTCCTCGTGCGTTACCCGTTTCCACTCCTCCTCGGCCATCTTCGCGTCCGACTCGGTCGCCGTTACCGTTGCCACCCGAATCTTCTCAATCAGAGGATAGGCCTCCTCCCCGGGCGGAATACTCACCTTGATCTCATCCCACATCCACTGCCCAGCAGTTGAAAAGTTAAAATACTTTCCGCGGATCGCGAACCCATTCAAAAACGAAACCCGCCGCCCGGTCGGATGGCCATTCGCGGTCCAGTTTCCCGTCTCCAACAGCCAGGTCCGGAACAACCCAATCTCCACAATCTCTCCACCGACCCCATCGATCTCAGCCCAGTCCCCCACTCGCAGTCCGTTCGGCCCCATCAGCACAAACCATCCGCAGAATGCCAGAATGAAGTCCTGGAACACCACCGTTAGCCCAGCAGTTGCCAGCCCAAGGATCGTCGGAGTCTGCTTCGGAACCCCGAAGATTACCAGCAGCACCAGCAGCAACCCGATCAGCTGTGTCCCCAGGTTCAGAATCGTTCGCACGGTCCGCTTCTGCCTATGGTCACGCCACAGCCGGCCCAACGCGACCTGCAGGCCCCAACCAGCTAGTGTCGTCAGCAGAAAAATAATCGCAATTGAAGTGAGTGACTGCAACATCCGGTGAAGAACGATCTTATGTTGTAACTCGACCTGTTTACCCCATTTCACATAGAGCGCGACCAGTTGTTGTTGAGCTCCCAACCGGTCATTGAGAATGCTCAAAATATTCCGTTGGGCCGCCAGTCGCTGCAGTTGGTTTACCCGATCTGGACTCGCCTGTCCCGCCGACCTGGCCATGGCAGCATTTTTTTCGTCCGCCGCGGCTTGGGCCTCCAGCCTTACCCGATCTCCCGTCAGCGCGGCGACATCTGCCCTTGCCAACTGCTCTGCCTGCTCAATCAGTTGCTTCCTGTTCCTCTGAGCCCACCACTCCGATAGCTGTCCCGCCAGCGTGTTGTACTGTTCCGCCGCTGCCACTGCAGTCTGGCCCTCACCGCCTGCCGCTTGTGCGTCGTACTTCTTCATCGCCGCCTCGCGGGCCGATAGCTCCTGCTGAATCTTTACCCGCTGATCTCCACTCTCCCGCGCCAGGTCTTCTATTGAATCGGACAACTCGCTTTGATCAAGGCCCAGCTGCGCTTTGGCAACACTCAGATCATCGCCGGCCGACTCTGTGGTGCCATCCGCAGCAACCCCTCCCTTTGGCGTTAGCGCCGCTACTCTGGCCTGGTCTTCCTTGACCGTTCGCTGCAACTCGGTCACTCGCTGTTGCAACGCAAGAGCCTCCCCTTTCAGCTCTCTGGTCTCCGCACTCGCTTGGCGCAGAGATTGAGAGAAAGCCTGATCCACCTCGTGATCGGCTAGCCGCTCCGCCTCTCGCGCAAGCTCCCGCTCCTCGGTCGATACAGCCAGCGTCGACAGAGTCGCCGCAGTCTGCCAGGGCCGCTGGTCCACAATTCCATGTGGGATAATCACTTCGTTCCATCCTGCCTTTTGCCCATGCAGGAAGGGCAGATGCTCCATCACCCCCTGGGTCATGAAGCTCCCGGCCACGCCCAGAATCAATAAGGCCAGCGATACCCCTACAGCTATCTTGCGAGCACGATTCATCCGTTGGCCCGAGTTTTGACTTCGGAAACCAGGGAGCCAACCGGATTGGTAATCGTCTGTTTTGCGATCGATCCCAAGGATTCGCCACGCCGATACATTAAATAAGCCGCAATAAAGCCGGAAGCGACTGTTGCGAACAAGATTACTCTTCTCATGGAACTCTGAGTTTCAACCCGCCCTGCTCTTGCCATATGCACCCTCCTAGGATCATTCCTGAGTTTAGGATGCAAATTTGCCTTTTCAAAGCGGTGAAAGCCTCCCACAAGCGTGTCCATTGATGCGACCCGACAATATCGCCAGACCATTTCTTAGAGACGGAGGGCCGTCGCCACTCGACGAAGTAGGCGGACCTGCGTTCCTGGAGCCGATCGCGAACCACTGGGGGAGAGTACGAAACAAACCCAATGATTCGCTCGTCCACCAGATACGAGACCGATGTCGTAATGGCGAATAGCGATGCTCGGTATCTCAATCGGATTTCTAAAGACAGTGGGCTTGTCACAAGTCTTCAAGATGGATGTAAAAGGAGAAATCTCATGAACAACCATCAGACCCTTTCAGCCGCAGCTGCCGGCACCTTCACCATTGGTGGTGATCTCATCGTCAACCGAATGGGCTATGGCGCGATGCGCATCACAGGTCCAGGCGTGTGGGGGCCTCCCGCAGACAAAACCGCTGCGCTTGCGACCCTGCGACGTACGATTGAAGTCGGCGTGAATCTGATTGACACAGCCGACTCCTACGGTCCTGGTACCTCCGAAGAGCTGATCGCGGAAGCACTCTACCCTTATCAAGCTGAACTAGTGATCGCAACCAAGGCCGGATGGGAGCGCCCGGGCCCCGGCCAATGGACCCACAACGCCAGTCCGAAACATCTCACCGAAGCGCTCGAGGGAAGTCTGAAGCGCCTGCGTCTGGACCGCATCGACGTCTATCAACTCCACGCTCCCGATAATGCTGTCTCCTTCGAGGCGTCGGTAGATGCACTGGCCAGTCTGCGCAAGCAGGGTAAGATTCGTCATGTCGCGCTTTCGAATGTGACTCGCGAACACGTCGAGAGGGCACGCAATATCGTGCCGATTGTCTCGGTGCAGAACCGCTACAGCTTCGCCGATCGGGAATCGGACTTCATCGTCGACTATTGCGAGCAGAACAATATCGCTTTCCTTCCGTGGGCTCCGCTCGGTCAGGCGAGGGAGGCACATGATGCCATCAAGAAACTTGCGAACGATCTCGAGGCAACTCCTTTGCAGGTCGCATTGGCCTGGCTGCTCAAGCGTTCCAAAGTGATCCTGCCTATCCCAGGAACATCTTCGATCAAGCACCTGGAGGAGAATATCGCCGCTGCGGGTCTTGAACTCCCTCAGGCTGCTTACGAGCAGCTGTCCGCTGTAAGCCATCCTCCGGTAAGTCTGCGTGGTTAAAGCGGGGCCAGACTTCGTGTCATTGTTTCTTACTTAAGCCCAGCCACGATCGACTGTTGCAAAATTAGTATAGGGAGATGAGAAATATGAGACGTTCACGCTTCCGAAAGTTCCAGGTGTTGGCCTCTCTCACCTTTACCGCGTTTCTTCCTTCGCCGCTCCATGCCCAGCAGACGATCACCGGTCAGGCCGCCTTCGCCGACTACACGCAGCAGAAGCCAGGGGTGCGGCGAAAGATAACCGTGGCTGACCTGCCTGAACCGAAACCCTCTGAGTCTGTAGACAACGGTCCCACGCTTGTCCAAAGGCCAGAGGGCGCGTGGCCCATTGCCCCAGCCGGCTTTACGGTCCAGCTCTATGCGGGCGGTGATGCAGCCACCCCAATGCAGCGATCCGAAAACAAGAAAGAAACGCATCCGCCCACCTCCGGAACCTTCGTCATGCCCCGCATCATCCATCCTGCACCCAACGGCGATCTCTTCGTAGCCGACTCGCAGGCTGGTTCCATCCTGGTGATGCGCGGTGTCACCGATGCTGGCAAGGCAACCACCATTAGCACCTTCGCTACTGGCCTCGATCACCCCTTTGGCATTGCCTTTTATCCTGCTGGCGCAAATCCTCAATGGGTCTACGTCGGCAACGCCACAACCGTCGTTCGATTCGCCTACAAGTCCGGAGATCTAAAAGCTGCTAGCACGCCTGCGACAATCGTGCCCGATCTCCCCGGCTATGCTCAACTACGCGGCGGCGGCCACTGGACCAGGGATGTCGTCTTCTCTGCCGACGGCAAGCATATGCTCGTGTCCGTCGGAAGTGGATCGAATGCCGACGATCCCGACACCCATCCCAGAGAGTTCCATCGGGCGGATGTGTTGGAGTACACCCCGGAGGGGAAATTCGTCAAAGTGTACGCCTACGGAATTCGTAACTGCGTCGGCGAGGCAATCAACTCTGTTACGGGTGAGTTGTGGTGCTCAACGAACGAGCGTGACGGCCTGGGGAACAATCTCGTTCCGGACTATGTAACGTCAGTAAAGGAAGACGGTTTCTATGGTTGGCCCTGGTTCTACATGGGCGGTCATCAGGACCCGCGGCTTATGGGCACCCATCCTGAACTCAAATCCAAGGTCATTACCCCCGATGTCTTGGTTCAACCCCACATGGCCTCGCTCGGAATGACCTTTTATCCCACCAGTAAATCCACCTTCCCATCCGAATACGAGGGAGACGGATTCGCAGCCGAACACGGGTCCTGGAACCGTGCCAATCGCGGAGGATACGAGGTTATCCGGATTCCCATGAAGAACGGCAAAGCCACCGGAGAGTACGAGGATTTTCTTACCGGGTTTGTCACAGCAGATGGACAGGTTTGGGGCCGGCCGGTAGGAGTAGCCGTAGGTCACGATGGCGCCCTCTACGTGACAGATGACGGTTCTCGCAGCATCTGGCGCGTCGCTTACACCGGAAAATAGCACCCGTCTCCTAAGGTCGGAGTACGCGAGTGTGCACAAGTTGTTGAAAGAATTGGTGGACCTGATCGGGATCGAACCGATGACCTCTTCCATGCCATAGTAACCGGCTCGCGTAACTGACTGAAACGACGAGACCGGAAGGAGTTTCATCGGCACTCAAAAGCAGCGGAACGGCCCGGAGGCATCGCTTCAGCACCTATTTCAGCACCTGTTTGCGGCATGTGCGCGATGCCTGGATCACACTCACTTAGACAGCCTGTAAGACCATTCCTTGACCTCAAGTAAGACTGCACCATTCTGGCCCGTCCATACAGGCGCGTCCAACCCCCAATAAAAGAAATGAGCGGTACCGCCCGACCCCAGCTCCTTTTTTCTTGTTGATCCACTCTTCGTATAAAGGACAACTAGATCTCCGCGCTGTAGCGACTCATCCGGGAACCAAAAAGCCGTAGATTTCCCGGACAACGGAGAGCCATCAGTACTGGAAGAACAGAACACGGCGTACTCTCCGATATCAAGGTCATCCAGCAGCTTGATTACCAGACGTTCGTTTTGAATAACGCCCTTGTCTGCGAACGAGCTAATCTCGATCTTCATAAACGTATGGCCTTTGCGAGTATCCCGATCGTCAAAAGAATCAAGCCCAAAATCAGTGAAAACCATCCGCTGGGTTGAGCCTTCCATACCGACGGTGTATATCCCAGCAGGATGGCTCCGACGGCCAAACACCCGCTGGAGAGTATTTCCGCAGACCGTGTTCGTTGGAGCTTCGCGTCCAATACTGCAACTTGTTTCTCACTGGAGTAAAACTGGTCACGATAGGTTTCGAGTAACTTGTTCCGCTCCTCAGCTTCTGAGATCCGTTCCACCAACATCTTTTGCACGCCGGTTGTGGACAGCTCCTGATCCGTGAGTGCGCGCTGTACGCGTGACAACGCCGTGTGCGTTTTTCTGATCGGTGCTTTGACCAGTTTCGCGCCTGACTCATCGGGTTGCGGCTCAATTGCCATGTCGCCAGGCCTTTCCCTCATTTATGGCCTACCCTTGATTCTACCCGGCGAGTGCCATGCCGCGTCCAGTCAAGTTATACCTGCTGTTTGACTTAGCATAACAAATCGCTTTTCACGGAACTATACACACATATATATGCCAGGTACTGTTCAGTTCGTTCCGCAGGACGACCGGGAGGCATAATAGATCAGCCGGAGATATAAGGGATGCCCCAGCAAGAATTGTTTTTTACGCAGCAAGCCGAAGATCGGAGAGTCGAGGTTCTCAAGACCTACGACCCGTCCTACGCCCGCGAGGTCTTCGGTAACATCGACGGCGCGGCCATGAAAAGCCTCGCGACTGCATTGGAAATCGAAAAGAACTACAAGCCCGACGATATACCAGCCCCCGACGGACCAGACTACGAGGACTTCCTTTGGGAGGAGTTGAGCGAAGCATCGCTTGAAGACGTCCGCCAGTATCCGAGACTCTACTCCTTCTTTGTCGTGACCGAGACCAAAGCCGGCAAGGCCAAGGATATTTATGTCTCGGCAGATTGGCCCAGCGCCGAGGCATTTGCGAAATCACTCGTCTCAGGAAGTCACTGATGACGGACTAAACCCAGCAACATCTGGCAGGACAGCCGCCAATCTCAATAGGGGATTGGCGGCTTGCATTTAATACTACTAGCCGTGGCGGACTCAGATCGCCCGAGGAGATAAACTTGAAACGAATGAAACTTCTTACCGTACTTGAACTTTGTGCAGGTGCTGGTGGCCAGGCGCTCGGCTTCGAAGCAGCCAAATACGCGCATGTGGGATTGCTTGAAATAGATAAGGACGCGAGAGCTACGCTTCGGCTCAATCGCCCTGAGTGGAATGTGATCGAAGGCGAGTGTAAGGGCGATATTCACTTGTTTGACGCGGCCGAGTTCGCAGGTACCGACGTTCTTGCTGCAGGTCTTCCGTGCCCGCCATGGTCGAAAGCAGGGAAGCAATTGGGGGAAGACGACGAGAGGAACCTCTTCCCCGCGGCTTTGAAAATCATCCGTCAGGTTCGGCCGAAGGCGATCCTCATTGAAAACGTGAGCGGCATCCTAAATCCGAAGTTCACTGGCTTCAGAGATGCGTTTGCAGCCGAAATCTGCACCTTGGGATACCACCCGTTCGAGTGGAAGATCTTCAACGCTTCCGAGTTCGGAGTGCCGCAACTAAGACCCCGCGCAGCTTTCGTTGCTGTCCCGAAAGGTTGGAAGCAGCATTTCAAGTGGCCGAAGGCAGGGCCGAAGCCTCCAACAGTTGGTGAAAAGCTATTTGACCTGATGGCTGAACAAGGATGGGAAGGAGCTCATGATTGGCGCGACAGGGCCAATGGGATTGCTCCCACGCTGGTGGGTGGCAGCAAGAAGCATGGAGGTCCAGACCTCGGCCCTACGCGGGCCAAACGAGAATGGGCAAAACTGGGCGTCAATGGGCATCTTCTAGCGAAGGAAGCGCCGCAGCCCGGATTCGCAGGAGACCCGCACCTGACTGTAAGGATGGCTGCCAGGGTACAGGGCTTCGATGATTCCTGGCAGTTCGCTGGCGCGAAGACATCAACCTACCGGCAAGTGGGCAACGCCTTCCCTCCGCCCGTCGCTAAGGCACTGGCCGAGGCGATCGCCAGCTGCTTGCGGAAGGGACAGAAACTGAATCCTAGAGGAGGCACGCTGCTCAAGAACAACTCAGCAATCCGAGTCGAAGGAGTCGAACCAGATGGACCGCCTCACCGAAAGCCGTCGCTCCGCAAACATGCGACTAATCCGGGACAGAGACACGCGACCCGAAATGGCCGTGCGCCGAATGGTGCATGCGATGGGCTATCGGTTTCGGCTTCATCGTAAGGATCTCCCGGGGAAGCCAGATCTGGTTTTCCCTGGCCTCGGTAAGGTGATCTTTGTGCATGGGTGCTTTTGGCATCAGCATCCTCAATGCCGCGAAGGACGCCTGCCAAAATCACGACCCGAATATTGGGAGCCGAAATTGAACAAGAATCGTGAACGAGACCGGTCGAGCGTCTCTGCTCTGCAAGAAGCTGGATGGGGCGTCTTGGTTATATGGGAGTGCGAGATCTCCAAGGTTTCAGACCTTACCCAAAAGCTCTCATCGTTTCTGGGCGAGTACCCTTCAAACGCCTAGGCCTTCACGATTTCGCTTCTTACGATCTTCCTCAAATTGCCGGATTAGCGCGTCAGGATCGGGCGGCCATGGAAGGGACCGTTTCAAGACGTAGAAGCTCTTTTTTCGGCCGTTGATCTTCCTTGTTTTGTTGTCAATTTCCCACCCGATAACCGGATAGCGCAACTCACGCAATCGCTTCCGCCATTCATCCTGACCAGCGACAATCTCGAGGATATAGGTTGGAACTTCCACGCCTACCCCATAGGCCAAGAGTAGTTCTCCAATCCGCTTGCGGACGCTGTGATGCACCAAAGCTCTCTTCATGATGTCAGCGCTCGCATTGACAGATGCGAAGTGGGCCTTCTTTCCTCCGTTGCACGTCTCACAAATCGCCCAAAGGTTTTCGGGGTCGTTCGATCCACCCCAATTGCGCGGGATTTTGTGATCAACGACGAGCTTTATGCCGTCTTGTTCGATGGTTTGGCCGCACATCTGGCATCGCCCGAAAGCTCCGTGCAGAATCGCCGCGCGGACTTTTTGACTCACCTGCCCTTCGTCGGTTACCTCGTCACGTTCCCCGATGTACTTGTAGAGTGTGACGGCTCTGTTCGTTCCATTTACGCGACGAAAGGAGGGGGCTTTTTGTATTTTGTAATACTTGTGCATGTCCCGGAGCCGTCGCCCTAAGTGTTCCTGTTCTCCGGGTTCAAGTCCCAACCCTGCCCTTAAATCGGCAGCTGTCACGCCGTCGGGGATGCGCATCATTATCTTCACAATTTCGCGGTAGAGAGCTCCAGGCTCGTTCTTCCGGCGCATTCTTGGATCCTCTTTCCTACCTTGGTGTACCAATGGATCAATCATATCCCTTCATGCGCGTGGTTCCCCAAGGCCGTCACATACCTATTCTTCGAACTTGAAGAACTGGGGTAATGGCTGTTTCTCGATACGCCTACGAGGTGGGGACACTGTCTGCTTTCGCACAGGAGTCTGTGCCAGCTCAACCCTTCCTGCCCGCAACAAGCTCTCCAAATCCGCCGTCATCCTGGCTATCCGTTTTCGCGCCGGTACTGTCGTGGTCATCAGCCTGACTCGATTGTCAGTTTCCGATCTCCTCACCCGGACCCAACCTGCCCGGAGCAGCTTCTTCACCAGTTTGCTCAATCGTGGCTGATTCATTCGAAGTTCTCGCTGCAGGTCGGTCTGCGAGATACCCCCTTCCCGCAGACCGAGATTCAAGAGCTGTGCCACGGTGCTTGGGTCCTGACGCGCTAACTGAGCCGGGACATTCGACGACCAAGTCGCCCAGATCCGCACAAACTCATCGAATGTTACTTCATCTTTTCTGTTAGCCATTTGGTCTATATATATATTCCATTTGGCATAGTCTTTCTAGTCTATTCCAAACGGCATGTATATGTCATATCAATTCCATATGGCATGTATTTGGCTCAAATCAATCGCATCAACAACCCGGTGGTTCAAGAGCCACCATTTCTATGGAGATAGTGCATGAAACCAACCCGCATCCCCCGTAATTCCACACCCCTTTTACCTGAGACCACAGATGCAGTGGCTCGGCCGCCGCGCCCACTCCGATTGGTACAAGTGCCATTCGACTTCGAACTCATTGATGATAAAGGGGATGAACCTTGCGACCAATCCTGATTCGACTGCTGGGTTTAATACTTCCCTTGCTCCTTCTCATCCTAGCTACCCAACTTCTGGAACTGGCGCTGTGGCGATTATTGCGAAGGCCTGGAGATCTTGTCGAGTTTCCCGCCATCGACTGTCGGCTTCTGCCTCCCCCGGCGTCCTGATTCTGCAAAAAAGCCCAGCAATTTAGCTATGCCGATGGCTCGACCGCTCTGGGATGCAATTCTCAGCGCAGTCAGATGAGACCACGTTCGCCGGCCGCGACCCAAGCGTCGGACGGAGCTGTGGAGCGGGTCACTTCTGGCTGAAGGTTTGACCAGGAGAAGGCATATGCAAATGCAACACGAACGCCGGCTACTGCTGCGTGGGGAGATCGTCTCCCTGCTGCAGCTCCCGGAGGAGAAGGTCCAGCAGCTAGTAGACACACGGCAGATCCTGCCCATCAGGATCGCCGGCGAGGAAAGGTTCGATTCCAAGGACCTTTTCCAACTGATCGACGCCTACAAGATGACGGCGGCAAGGAGGGTCGCTTGAAGCCATACCAGAAGCTGATGAGGGTTTACAAGGACGGTGAACGGTTATGCCCTGAGTGCAAGGATCCCTTGCCAGCACATGAGACTTGGCCGGGGGCGCGGCATCGCTTTTGTGGCAAACCAAAGTGTGCTGTCGTCGTCAGGGATACAAAGTACTGGCGCTACATCAAGGCCGGTGAGCATAAATGTGAGGGGCCAGACTGCCCCAACTTCGTCCCAGAAGGTCGCTATGACAATAGGGCCGACTTCTTCACGTGTTGCGGAGAATGCTGGATAAGGCGGCTGACCAAGGGCAATCGTCTTCTGACTTGCGGTTGCGGATGCAGTGAGGAATTCCTGGGCCGAGCCGAGAGGAAGACCATGAATGGTCTGTACTTCAAGTCGCTGCAGCACTACGGAAATTACTTGCACGAGCAGTACGTCATCACTACTTCCGGAGGTTACTACGACTTGGTCGTCGAGTATCTGGAGGGTTATGCAAAGCTCCATTACAAGGAGCAGCAGACCGTACGGAAGGCCATCGGCCCGTTCTTTGTATTCCTGAACGAGACGGGTATCGACTCCATTGAGGACGTGGATCCCAAGACAATCACCGACTTCCAGAGGTGGGGCGAGAAGGCCGGACGGCGCACTGTAACTAAGGACGTGTCGTTTATCAGTACGTTCTTTAAGTGGGCGATCGCCAACAAGAAGCGGAAGAATGGTAATCCCGTTGTCTCCCTTCTTCATTACAAGCGGCAGCCGAAGGGGACTCCTCGGCCGATGAAGCAGACGGAGACCGAATTGATGTGGCAGCTCCTTGAAGAAAGGGGAAGCGCCCGCCTGCGGTTGGCCGCAGCTATCGCCAATGAAGCCGGCCTGCGAATCGGGGAGATCAGTCGCCTCAGCATTCGGGACATCGATCTGAAGGGCCGTCGTCTCTTCGTTGGCACTCCCAATAAGACCGATACAGTACGCTGGGCGTTCTTCTCCGATCTGACCGTGAAGTATTACGAGGAGTGGATGCGGGAGCGCGACCCGGATTGCGGGCACGACAACCTTCTTCACAACCGGCGGGGAAATGCGAGCCGCCATGAGTCGCTGAGGAATGAGTTCCGCCAGACTCTTTGCAAAACCTATCGTGGGAAGCGGATTCACGAAACGGGCTTCGACAAGTGGTCTACTCACCGCCTTCGTCACACGATGGCCTCAAACCTGGCATCAGCGGGTGCGGACGTTAACGTGATCATGGCGCAGGGCGGTTGGAAGACGGCTGAAGCTATGGCGGGCTACACCGAGATCGATCCGGACCTTGCCCGGCGCGGGTACGACGAGGCCATGCGCCTGAGTCGGGAGAAGAAACACTCGAAGCCGACGAAGAAGTCGATGACCTTCGAAGAATACCTAAATCACCTGAAGCGTGCCGGATAACTGCAATTGATTCAATGGGTTACGGAACGTGAAGTGTAATCCGAGTTACACTTCACGTTCAATCCCGAACACGCAATCGAGCCAAGCTGCTCATCACAAAGGAGTTACATGTTTCAAAAACAAGAGGTCCCTCATGGACTTTGAACCCTTCCTCGCTCATTGGAGGACCAACAAAAACTGCAGTCCGCGGACAATCACTGCCTATCGAAGTGACCTCAAGATGTTCCAGAGGTTTTTAGATCGGACCGGAATTCGACGGCTTACCCAAGTTGATCACGCAGTCATCAACCAGTTCATAGAGCATATGCGGCAGCAGGAGAATTCACGCTTTGGCCGGTCCGGTCTCGCGGAATCGTCGATCTCACGACGACTGGCAGCTGTGTCCAGTTATATCGACTATGTTCGAGCAACCTCAAATCCGAAGCTCAGAAATCCACTCGACGATTTGGTTCGCCGCTGGAAGCGGAACAACCAGCCGAAGCCCGTTGACGATATGACGATCGAGAAGCTACTCGATGGGATCACCGTGCTACGCGACCGAATCTTGGTCGGCCTGTTCCTTGCGACTGGACTTCGGGTCTCAGAGATGCACTCGCTTGACCGCAACACCATCGAATTCGTCCTTGAGGAGGACGAGATCGGCCGCGATCGGATCACCGGGGCTGGAGAAGTTGTGGGGAAAGGCGGGAAGCGCCGTAAGTTTTATGTAGATGACGAGACACTCCGTCTATATGGCCAGTATCTAGCCGCTCGTAAAGACGATCATCCGGCGTTGTTCTTGTCGGAACGCAAGCAGCGAATGTCCGTGGCGGCGATTCAATACACGTTACGGATTTGGTGCAAGCGGCTCGGTGTCCCTCACATCAATGTCCATCGGCTGCGCCACACCTACGCTACCAACTTGGCGAACGCCAATATCAACAGCATGGTCTTGAGAGACCTGATGGGACATAGCAGTCTCTCTACGACTGCTGGGTACTTCGAGCTCAACGCCACCACACTCGCTCGCGGCTATCACAGTGCAATGGAATTCCGGCGACAGTAAAACTCGTTGACGATGAGCTTTGGCAACGCGATTCCCGACTGATAGAAACGGGCAGATCAGGAATTCACCTGATGGCGTAAGCAGGTCCATCAGGTCAACCTTAACCATCGGTATGGCCCGATATAACCGAATGAAAAGGAACAGCACAATGTCTAAGGAAGCACTGAAATTGATGCCGCAGCCGGCTAGGTCGTCGGACTGCCCCCCAACCGCACCAAATTTGCTGACCCCAGCTGAGGCCGCTCTGGTATTGCTTATGGATCACCGGACCTTGATCCGATGGGCGCGGGCCGGCTATGTGCCAGCCCACCCACTTGGTGAAGGTCGCCGCCGCATTTGGCGCTTCTTCAAACACGAATTGCTGGCCTGGGTCGAATCTCAATCCAATGGTCGCGAAACCACCACCCTACGGAGAGTTGCGTGAGCAACCGGTTCCAGAGGGGAAGCCTCCTCAAGGAACTGCGGCAGGGCACCTCAGATGTATGGGTCCTCCGATACTACGAAGAGAAAGACGGCAAGAGGAAGTACCGCAGGCAGATTATTGGAACGGTCGCTGAACTGCCTTCGAAGCGCGATGCCGAAAAGGCAGTGGCCGCACTTCGAGTCAACATCAACTCCGAAGTCCGGGTACCGCAGACGGTACTGGAACTTCTTGCTCATTACAGAGAGCACGAACTGACCAGAAAGGCCTACGCCAGTCAGGAGAACCATCTGATTCTGACGAAGCGCTATATCGAACCACGATGGGGTAGTCACAAGCTCTCTTCAGTCCGAACCGTGGAGGTCGAATCCTGGCTCGATGGTTTGAAACTTGCACCTGCATCAAAGACCAAGATAAAGAGCACGTTCTCCGTTCTTTATTCTCACGCTATCCGCCACCAGTGGCTTACCTTCAACCCCATCAGCAAGGTTCGTACTTCATCCAAGCGGCTCAGGGAGAAGGACGTCCTGAGCCCTCAAGAGTTCCGGGATCTGGTGGCACAACTTTCCATCAGAGACCGGGCGATGGTGATGTTGGCTGGCAGTACAGGCCTGCGTCGGTCAGAGATGATCGCGCTGACCTGGGCAGATGTAAATAAGACAACCATGGAAGTGAATGTTCTTCGCTCCTGTGTCCGTAACCGGTTCGGGGAGACGAAGACGGAGTGCTCGAGGCGTCCTGTTCCACTTCATCCGGTCGTGCTAGTAGCACTTCTGGAGTGGCGGGAGAAATCACCGTACAAGGAACCTTCGGACTTCCTCTTCCCGTCAGTCAGGCTCAACGGCACCAAACCGCTTAGTCCAGACAGCCTGTTGAAGAGGAGCATCAGGCCGGCACTAGAGAGAGCTGGCATTGTTGGAAAGCAAATCGGGTGGCACAATTTCCGCCACTCGCTGGCCACCAACCTGCGGGCTATGGGGGTAGACGTAAAGGTGGCTCAGGAACTGCTCAGGCACGCTAACTCCAGAACGACGCTGGATATTTACACTCGCGCTGTGTCTCAACAGAAACGAGATGCCAATGCACAGGTCGTCCAGATGATGCTGCCGGAGAGCCAGAAAAAGCCTCAGCACCTATTAGCACCTATCGTGTCAGAGACCGGCACGGAGGGCTGACAGTTAAACCATTGATATGGAGGGGGTTGATTGGTGGACCTGATCGGGATCGAACCGATGACCTCTTCCATGCCATGGAAGCGCGCTCCCAGCTGCGCCACAGGCCCACTCTTAGGAAGGACTCTTTCTATTCTGGATGACCGCAGCACATTCGTCAACGTGCCGGGAACTTATCCGGTATCACCCGGTGTCTAAAGGTAATAGAGTGAGCGAGCACTCGGCCTGCGCAGGCGCTGTTATGACCTATCGATTGAACCCTCGCGGCTGAGTAATTTGCAACGGGCTTCACCAAAGTCGTACTGTAGAGGACACCCGGTATGCAGGCGGGCACGATAGTGGGAAATCTAGCCAGCGCGATTGGCATCACGACCGAAGATGCCGCTCTTGTCGCCGACCTCAAAGCCGGGTCCGAGCAGGCCTTTGGTGTGCTCATCGCGCAATATCATCAGCCGCTCTATTCGCTGATCGCGCGCAGCCTCAATGATCCCGCCGACGCCGCCGACATCACCCAGGAAGTCTTCATCAAGGTCTTTCGCAGCATTCGCGGCTTCCATGGCGAGGCGAGTCTGCGCACCTGGCTCTACCGCATCGCTCTCCGTGAGGCGTCCAATCAGAGACGCTGGTGGTCCCGTCACAAAAGGCAGGAGATCACCATCGACTCGCCTTACGAGTCAGATTCGGACGATGAAAGCAACGGCCTCTGTCTAGGTGCAACCCTTGCAGACCGCTCCGATTCGCCTTTCGACCACGCAGCCCAGGCCGAGGTTCGGGAACGAGTCGAAGCTGCTCTCCGCCGGCTTCCCGAGGCCTTCCGCACCGTCGTCATCCTTCGCGAAATAGAAGGCTTTGCCTACGAAGAGATCGCCGAAATCCTGAACGTTAACCTAGGCACAGTCAAGTCCAGGCTCACCCGCGGCCGCTCAGCTCTGCGCGCCTTGCTCAGTATCGAAAGTGTTATCCCTCCCGTAATAAATGCGTCGTATCCTTCAGCAGAGACGTCCAAGGAAGTGGTGACGCGATGATCCCTCAAATCTGTCAGAAGTGCCAATCTTCCTTCTCCGCCTACCTCGACGGCGCGGTTAGTGGAAAACATATGCAGCAAATCGCCCGGCATCTTGATACCTGCGCCCCCTGTACGCAAGAATTCGCCGCCATGCGTGCCGTGCAACAGTCGCTGGCCACCCTCGGCCCGGCAAAGGCCCCTGCCGACCTGGGCCTCAAACTCAGGCTGGCTATCTCTCACGAGCAGGCCCGAAGAAAATCAAGTTGGCTCGACTCCATGGCCTTGAAATGGGACAACGCCATCCGCCCGATGTTGGTTCAGGTCTCCGCTGGATTTGCAGGAGCCGTCATTCTCGTTGGAGGCATTGGACTTCTCCTCGGGATGGTCGCCGCGCCGGAGCCCGTAATGGCGAACGACGAGCCCTTGGGTGCCATGACCGCCCCCCACTATCTCTACTCGGTCGACAACCCCCGGGCCATCCTCACCGATCACGACTCAGTCATCGTCGTCGAAGCCTATGTCAACGCCCAAGGTCGTGTCTACGACTACAACATTGTCTCCGGCCCGGACGATCCGGCCGTCCACAGTCAGGTCCTCGATCAGCTCCTGATGAGCGTCTACGAGCCGGCCAGCGTCTTTGGCGCCCCCGTGCGTGGCCGCGTGGTCCTTACCTTCTCCGGAATCTCAGTCCACGGCTAGTCCGGGCGCGCCTGTCAGTTTGCCACTGCGCCCATTGCTCCCTTAAACTTTATGGGAGCGTCGAATCCCTATCGTGTCTTTTCTAGATAAGTCGTCCTTGCTTCGGCACCGCGTAATCTTCTATCTGTTCCTCGCCTCGGCCCTCGTTGGCACATCGGCGATTCTCGCAAACGCTCAGGAGCCAAGCTCCTCGAGCAGCAGCACCCCGGACACCCCCGTAAAAGAGGCGCCGAAACCCGCCCCGCGCATCGCGCAGCCGGAGGCCGGCGGTTCCGCCATTACCCTCGAAACCAGCGAGCCTCTCTTCTACATCGCGGTGGCTCTCAATACTTGCGGTTATGATTCCGACCTCGCCGCCTCCACTCCTGTCCGCGCAAAAATTCGCGAAGAGATCAACGCTGCGGTGGCAGCCTCTGCCGCCGCCCGCACCAGCCGCGACGCGCTTTGCAGCTACGTCCGCAGCCACACCTTGGCCGACGGTGGTCTCAACCTCGCCCAATACATCTCGCTCTCCGTTTATCTCTCTCCCCCCCCGGAATTGACCCCCACCGTCGACGAAACCGAGCTCCCTCCCGATTCCACTCAGATCGTCAACATTCTCCCCCTCCTCCGCACCTTCGCCGAAGACATTCATCTCCACGCCCTCTGGATCGAACATCGTCCTGAGTACGAAGAGCTCACCGCCAAGGTTCACGCCCCTCTCACAAAGATGATCCTCAACACGAACATCTATCTCAAGCTGCCGGTCAGCAGCTACGATGGCCGCCGTTTTCTTGTCCTGCTTGAGCCCATGCTAGCTCCATCGGCAACCAACGCCCGAATCTACGCGAACAACTACATCGTCGTCGCGTCTCCCTCGGGAAACCCGCTCGGCGCCGTGCACATGGACGACATCCGTCACATCTATCTCCACTACGAGATCGAGCCGCTCGTCTACGCTCGCGCCCAGGCCATGGCGCGCCTCCAGCCTCTGCTCCGGGCGGTACAGGATGCCCCACTCGAGTACACCTACAAGACTGAGATCGTGCCGCTCATCACCGAGTGCCTCATCAAAGCGATCGAGACGCAAACGATGGATGTAGGCCTCACCAAGCCTCAGCGTCCAGCCGAGGTCAAACAACGCTCTGAAATCGAACGCTACAACGCCGAGATGAGCGACTATGACCGCGAGGCCGAGGCCGTGCGTCGCAAAGCAATCAACCTCGCGATGCGTCAGGGATGGGTTCTCGTCGATTACTTCTACGGTCAGATCGGCTTCATGGAAAAAGAAGGCATCAGCCTCAGGGAAAACATGGGCCAGATGGTCTACGGCATGGATGTAGAACACGAGCGCCACAAAGATCAGCAGATCGTCTTCCTTCCAGAGGGCAGCCACGACGTTCTGCGTCGCGCGACGACACAGTTGACCGGCCTGCAACTCGCCGAGCTGAAGATCTACAAGGGAGACCTGACCGGAGCCGCTGATATCGCTAACAAGGTCCTCGCCGACCCTAGCGGCGATCACGCCCAGGCCCACTATGTCCTCGCTCGCGTCAACCTCATGCAGCGTCAACCCGGCGCCGCTATCGGCGACTTCCAGGAGGTCCTCGGCACCTCGAAGGATCCCCGCACCCTCGCCTGGTCGCACATCTACCTCGGCAGGCTCTACGACGTCATGCCCGACCGTGAAAAAGCAGTGGCCGAGTACCAGGCCGCCCTCGTCGTCCGTGACTCCCAGCCCGACACCAAGGCTGCGGCCGAAGCAGGAATCAAACAGCCCTTTGTCGGGCCCAAGACGGAGCATCCAACTCCTGACGAATCAGACGATGCCCCCCTCGACCCCAGTGGCAAGGCCGAGAAAGACGCATATCGCCCGCCACCCCCACACTAACCATGCAGTCCGGACAGAGGCGTCCGTCGGGTAAAGTAAGTCGAGAGGGGTCCATGACGACACGGCACAAAAAAGCCGGCCAATCGGGGAAGCAGCCAACTCCTGCCCCGTTGTTCGATCATGCCTTTCGCCGGCCCGAGCTGCTTACCTGGGCCCTCACTCACCGGTCGCTCGCCTACGAGACCAATCCCGAGTCTCTCCCCGATCCCACGGCCGACAACGAACAACTCGAGTTCGTTGGAGACGCCGTCCTTGGCCTCGTCGTTGCAGAGTCCCTCTTCCTCCGGTTCCCGGGATCTCGTGAGGGCGAATTGACCCGCCTCCGTGCCTCTCTCGTCAGCCGCCGCCACCTCGGAGAGGTCGCCGCCCGCATCGACCTCGGCTCGCTCCTCCTCCTCGGCCGCGGCGAAGAACAGAGCGGTGGCCGCAGAAAGCCCGCGCTTCTCGCCAATGCCATTGAGGCCGTCATCGCCGCCCTCTATCTCGACGGTGGCCTCGACGCCGCGCGCGCCTTCATCGAAAGACACATCATCGGACCCACCCTACCCAATCTTCACCTTGCGATGAAGACTGGCGATACCTTCAGCGGAGCAATCGGCGACCACAAATCCGCGCTGCAGGAGCATCTCCAGGCCTCTGGCGCCGGACAGCCCCACTACGTCCTCACCGACCAGAGCGGCCCCGACCATCAAAAGCGCTTTCGCGTCGAGGTTCGCATCCAGGACAAGAAAGGCGGCTCCCGCGCTCTCGCCGAATCCGAGGGAACTACCAAGAAGCAGGCCCAGCAGGACGCCGCACGTCTCGCCTTTCAACGACTGCTCTCTGAAGCTCAGTCCGGTAGCGCTTCTGCTGCAATGGAGGTGGCCGAATGACCTTTCCCGCAGTCGACTCCAAATCCGGTCAAATCAAGGTCCACCCCGACGTCTCCACACCACCCGTCGAGACCCTCACCACCTCATCTCCCAACCCACCATCAATCGAACCCCACCGTCCTCACGTCCACGCTCATCACAGGCCAGGTGTTCTTCCCGCGATGCAATCTCTCCTTCACCTCATAGTCATCGCGATCTTCATCATCACGTTCTGCGCACAGCCCTTCCGCATCCCCTCCGAATCCATGGAGTCCACCCTCCTCGTCGGCGACTTCCTCCTGGTCAACAAACAGCTCGCATCGCCCAGCACGCCTGACGGTTCCCTTAGCCTCCTACCCTCGGCCGCGATCCACCGCGGCGACATCATCGTCTTCCATGACCCCGTCGACGCCAGCCTCCATCTCGTCAAGCGCGTCATCGGCCTCCCCGGGGACCATCTCCGTCTCCGCTCCGGCCAGGTCTACATCAACGGTCACGCCCTCACCGAGCCCTACGCCGTCTATCGCCCCAGCCCGCCCGACAACTTCCGCGACAACTTTCCCCGCCTCCAGAGCGCCGACCCCGAGATCGACTCCCACTGGTGGATCCGCATGCGCTCTCTCATCGATAATGGCGAACTCATCATTCCCACCGGCAACTACTTCGTCATGGGCGACAACCGCAACGACAGCGAAGACAGTCGCTACTGGGGCTTTGTTCCACGCGAGGCCATCGTCGGCAAACCGTTGCTCATCTATTTCTCCCTCCAGCAGCACGACACCGACCGCGATGGTGCCTTCACCCAGCAGGCCGTCGCTGAAAACCAGCACCCTCAGCATCCCGGCAAGATCGACACCCTCGTCGACTTCGCACGTTGGGGTCGCATCTTTCAAATCGTCCGCTAGCGAAATTAATTTCGAAATCAAAAAAAATTCAAAATTAATTAAATCTCGGCAGCGGAGCTGCGGACAAAATACTCCGCTCCTCTCAACCGACGCAGTGAGACTTCGTCCGCGAAATTATTTTGTTGACACGCCGCCGACTCCTGTTTATCGTCGGAAACATTACCACAAAAGCAATTTTTCACGTTATCGTAACCGAGCGATCTTTTGGCCTCGTAAACCGAAGTGTATTTAGCTCTAGCCGTACCGTGACACGCCGCACCTGAAGCAGACAAGGCGCTCGCCTCGATTGCTTCACCTTCAGTGCCGTTCAATTTGCTTTTCTCCTGACCGTCTGGCCTTGGCAGTCCTTCTTAACAGCAGAGCAGATCGAATCAGCAGTCTGAGACCAAATTAAAAAAAGACTGAGCAGCACTGGGAATAGTGTGCCTATTTGCCGGACCGGACGCCATCAACGGCGACCACGCCGGAAGTGTATCTAACCTGCTCCTCTTTTTCTCCCGCATCTGCCCGTCACTTATCGCCACGATTCAACAACTGCTCCATCGAGCAGCCGCACTCAATTTTCAACGCGAAACACTTGGAGGCCCTACATGCGACATCATAGAAAAACATACAAAGCACTTGTATTGGTTTTGTTCATGGCTGCCGTTGTGAGCGCGAAGGCGCAGACCTACTACGGAAGTGTTCGCGGCCTCGTAGCAGACACGCAAGGAGCCGCCATATCGCAGGCGATAGTCACGCTCACCAATGATTCAACCCACATCAAACGTTCCACGGAAACCAACGCCGCCGGCGAGTATTCGTTCTCTGCTCTCGAGCCGACCACCTACTCCATGACGGTAGAGTTTCACGGATTCAAAAAATACGACGCGAAGAACCTCATCATCGCGACACAGCAGTCGGTCAACCTCGACGTGACCTTGACGCTGGGCGAGATGAGCCAGGTCGTCGAAGTGACAGCCTCCTCCCCACTCATCGACAACGCCACTGCATCGAATGGTCTCGTCATCGATTCGCAGAAGCTCGAGAACCTGCCCAACGCCGGCCGCAACCCCTTCTTCTTTTCCAAACTCGATAACAACGTGACGCAGGTTGGCGATCCAAGGTTCGTGCGCTTTCAGGATCAGTCCGGCTCCTCGCAAATCTCGCTCGCAGGCGGTCCCATCAGCGGCAACAACTACGAGATCGACAACATTCCCATCACCGACTTCAGCAACCGCGCCGTAATCATCCCTTCAATCGAGGCAGTTAACGAAGTCAAAGTCCAGCAGAACTCGTACGACGCTGAAATGGGCCGCACCGGCGGAGGCGTCTTCAACACGACGCTCAAGTCAGGCTCCAACACGCTGCACGGCGTACTGCAGGGAGAGACCCGCCAGACCAACTGGGGCGCGAATTTGTTCTTCAACAATCACAGCACCCCTCAAATTCCGCGTGGTGCTGCCACCTTCTACAGCTACGTCGGCGCAATCGGCGGGCCCATTTGGATTCCGCATGTCTACGACGGAAGGAACAAGACCTTCTTCTGGATCACCGAAGAAGGATATCGCCAACGTTCGCCGTTGACCGCGAGCAACTCCTTTGTCGTGCCCACCGCGCTCGAGCGCACCGGAGACTTCTCCCAGACCCTCACACAGAACCCCGTAACCAAGGCGCTTGTCCCGCTCAACATCTACGATCCGGCGACCTCATTCGGCGTCGGCGGAGCGCGCCAGCAGTTCTCCGTAGCGAACGGCAACGCCGGTCTCCACAACGGAGTCCCCACCGACAACGTGATTCCCAAGGCGCGCCTCAATCAAGTCGGCGTGGCCCTGGCCAATGCCTATCCCGTCGGCTCAACGGGACTGGCGTACGGCACCAATAACTTTACCGGCGGCGACACACTCGGCGATCGCGCAGACGAGTTCGTCGGCAAGATCGATCATCAGATCATGAAGCGATGGGCTGCCAACGTCTCCTACATGCACTACGGCAGCAAAGAGCCCGGTGGAAACGCATTGCAGAGCTACCCCGGTAGTTCAAGCTCCTACCTCCTCTATCGCAAGGTGGACGCCTTCGCCGTCAACACGACGATCACCGCAAGTCCGTCGATGATTGTGACTGCCGGATTCGGTTTCAATCGCTTTCCCAACAACACGCTCGACATTAGCAGTGGCTTCGACCAGACGACCCTCGGTTTTCCCACCAGCTACGTCAGCTCACTGCAGAAGGCGGCCTTTCCCCAGATCACCAATCAGTCCCTCTCTACAGAAGGCACGCTCAACTCTGGGCCTGCCGTCTTCTACTCTCGCAACTTTGTCCTCGGTGTTTCAAAGTCTCTCGGCAAACATGAGCTGAAGGCCGGCTACGTCTACCGCAGCATCAGCGTCACGTTCACCAACGTCGGCACCGGGAACGGCACCTACGCCTTCGACAGCAGCTACACCTCGAACAACGGCTCGAAGACCCCCGCAACCGGGACGACTCCAACCGGCGCCGACACCGCGTCCATGGTCCTCGGTCTTGCATCCTCCGGATCTGTGATCCTGACCACACAACTTGCGCTCAACGTTCCCTACAACGCGTTCTACATTCAGGATGACTACCGTGTCACACCAAAGCTCTCTGTCAACTACGGCTTCCGGTACGAGAACGAGCCCGGAATTCACGAGCGTTACAACCACTACGCGGTCGGCCTCGATCCAACAGTTACGAATCCAGCGACAACAGCGCCCAACACAACCATCCTTGGAGGAGTTAAATTCGCAGGCCAGAACGGATACCCAACCGCATGCTGCAATAGCGGAAACAAGCTCGCGCCGCGCGTTGGCTTCGCCTACAGCGCAACCCCGTCGACCGTCGTTCGCGCAGGTTACGGCATCTTTTATTCCCCTCTGGTCTACTCAACCAGCCCGTCGTACGCTCCCGGATACACGCAGACCAACAGCCTCGTAGCCGCCTCCTCAACCGCACCTGTTCCGGCCTCCTACACGTTGAGCAATCCATTCCCAAATGGCCTCATCGGACCGTCGGGCAACACCCTCGGTTACGCAACAGGCGTCGGCAGCTCGCTCACCCTGCTCGACTCCGATCGCCATGCGCCCGTCGTGATGCAGTACTCAGCCGACGTACAACAGGACCTCGGATACGGCTTCGCATTCAAGATCGGGTATGTCGGAGCGCACGCAAAAAATCTACCGCTCACTGCGAACATCAACCAGTTGCCAGATAAATATCTCTCGCTAGGACAAACCGCTCTTCTCGCCAAGGTCCCAAATCCTTACTACAAGGCAGGTGGCGCCGGACTCATAGGACAAGCCACAATTCCATATGAGCAGACACTGCTCCCGTACCCTCAATACACCACCATCAGCGACTCCGTCAGCGTTGGATATTCGAACTACAACGCTCTCGATGTGAAGCTGCAGCGTCGCTTTTCAAAAGGCTTCACCCTCCTCACCGCATTCACCTGGGCATCCAACTGGGACAACTCGTGGGGCGCATCGTCCACTCTGAATCCCGGCAACAATGGCCCACAAGACTGGGACACATCGACCCCAACCTCCTACCAGCAGTCGATCAAGTCAGAGTATGCGCGAGCCATCAACGACATGCCCCTCCGCTACACGGTCACTGGCAGCTACGATCTGCCATTTGGCCGCGGCAAGAAGTTCCTCGGTGGAGCGAGCCGATGGCTCGACTTGGCCGTCGGAGGATGGACCTTCAACGACGTCACGATTATCCAAAGTGGTTCGCCGCTCCCCGTCACTCAGGTGAACGCGAACGCAGTCACAGGAGCCAACGGAACCATCGGAGGAGCCGTACAGCGGCCGAACATGACCGCCGTCCCCGCATGCAGAAGCGGGTCGCCGCAAAGCAGGTTGACGAACTATATCAATACAGCAGCCTTCGCGGCTGCTCCGGTCTTCACCTACGGAAACGCCCCGCGCACCACCAACTGCTACGGCCCGGGCTACCTGAACACGGACCTCTCCCTCAACAAATCGTTCAAGGTTACAGAGCGCGTGAACGCACAGTTCCGTGCCGAAGCTTTGAATGCATTCAACACGCCACAGTTCAATGGATTCGGCGCCTCGAACGCAACCCAGATTCAAAACGCAAACTTCGGTCAGATTCAGGGAACGCTCGGATTTCCAAGACTGATCCAGCTAGGCGGCCGAATAACCTTCTAGCCTGAACGAAACTAACAAGAATGGGCACCGTCGTTCAACGGCGGTGCCAGCCTTTTTTTGCTCCTTCAAAATCGAGGTATACCGGTCAGGGACCGGACTCCCGACAACGCTTCGATAACTCCCTAAAACGCTGTTTTTTCACCAATTTTGTTTCAAATTTGCCAGACCGATGGACTCTCCAACCCATATCCCTTTCGAAACCATCCTCCATCGGCGATACACTAATAGCTGCATCACTGGAGACCCGTCTTGACCGACACCGTGGCAACCGAAGCGAACGAGATCGAAACCGCCGAGCAGGACCGTACCGAGACCCCGCTCGAGTCCCTCGCCTCCATCTGCACCGTCCTCGCGATCGGTCTCTTCGTCATGACCTTCATCTTTCAAAACTTCGAGATCCCCTCTGCATCCATGGTCAAGACGCTGCTCATCGGCGACCACGTCCTAGTAGACCGCATCTCCCTCGCCCCGCCTGCAAAATGGGCGCCCTTCAACTTCTACCGCGATATCCGTCGCGGCGACATCATCGTCTTCTTCAAACCCGGCGAGCCCGACCTCTTCCTCGTCAAGCGCACCATCGGCATTCCCGGAGACCACATCCGTCTCCGCAACGGCGTCGTCTACCTGAACGGCGTCGCCCAGAACGAGCCCTACGCTGGCATGCCCGTCTCCGACGACAACCCTCAACACGCCTTCAACGCCTACCGCGACGACTTTCCCGCCGTCCCTCCCAGCCCCTACGACCAGGTCACCGCGAGCTGGGCCTACGAACTCCCCACCCACATTCAGGATAGCGACCTCGTCGTCCCTCCCGGAAAAGTCTTCGCCATGGGCGACAACCGCACCGAAAGCCTCGATGGTCGTTTCTGGGGATTTGTTCCTCGCGAAAACATCGTAGGCCGCCCCATGTTCGTCTATTGGTCCTTTGAAACTCCCGCTGAGCAGATCAACAAGCAAAGCATCGGCGAGCGCCTCAGTTTCATGGGACACATCCTCGTCCACATCTTCGACGAGACACGTTGGAAGCGCACCTTCCACCTCGTCAAATAAAGGGTTTCAATTCTCCGTTCTCAGTCTCCCCGTGAGTCCGTCATGCCGAAAATTTCACAACCGAACATTGACAACGGAGAACTGACAACTGAGAACTTGAAACTCATGCAGCAAATGAATCCAACCTACGAGCAGGCCGAAGCCGTCGACGTAGACACTCCTCCGTCAATCAGCACCCATGTTCTGCGACGCCTCCTCTACCTGGCCTTCGCCGCTCTGGTGATCCTTCTCCTCGTTCTGCTCCCCCCTCTCATCAGCGTCAATCGCTATCAGAAGCGCATCGCCAACAGCATCAGCGACAGCCTCGGTCGTCCCGTTCATCTCGACAGAGTCAGTCTGAATCTCCTGCCTCTCCCTGGCTTCACGCTCGAGAACTTCGTCGTCGACGAAGATCCTGCCTTTGGCTCAGAGCCTGTCATCCGCGCCACCTCCGTCCGCGCCACCCTGCGCATCAGCTCCCTCTGGCGCCGCCGCGTGGAGTTCTCCACCATCAGCTTCGCCGACCCAAGCGTTAATCTCGTCCA
Source organism: Acidobacteriaceae bacterium KBS 89 (assembly GCA_000381605.1). GTDB lineage: Bacteria > Acidobacteriota > Terriglobia > Terriglobales > Acidobacteriaceae > Edaphobacter. The sequence goes on along the minus strand of KB906757.1, from coordinate 274,694 downwards.
CACCGCGGCAGGGAAGTGGAACCTCGAGAGCATCCTCCTCCACGCCGCCCACATCGAAGCCGCTCCGACCGCCCAGAAAAAGGCCGGCCCAGCTCCACGCTTTCCCTACATCGAGGCTACCGGCGCCCGCCTGAACCTCAAGCTCGACAACAGCAAGACACCGATCTCCATCACCGACACCGACTTCGCCCTCTGGCTCCCCGACCTCCAGCAATGGCACCTTCGTCTCCAGGGCCGTCCCGCCCGCACCGACACCAACGTCACCGACACCGGCATAGTTCAACTCGAAGGCACGCTCGGCCGTGCGCCCTCTCTCGGTGAGGTGCCCCTCAGCCTTCGTGGCCAGTGGCGCAACGTTCCTCTCGGCGCCGCCAGCCTCGTCCTCTTTGGCCGCGACGCCGGCCTTCGCGGTGACATGGTCCTCTCCGCCAACGCTCAAGGCACCGTCAGCAACAGCGCCATCCAGGCTCACCTTCAACTCACAGGCGCTCGCCGCGCCGACTTCGTCCCCGCCCAATCCCTCGACGTCGACCTTCAGTGTCTCGGCACCGCCGTCGGCGACTTCCACGGCTTTCAGGACATCCACTGCAGCTGGCCTCCCGCCGCATCCTCCGTCCCCCCCACGCTCGCCATCTCCGGAGCCCTCCCCGACATTCGCAACCCCAACAGCGTCGCCATCGAGATCGGCACCCCAGGCCTTCCTGCCTCCACCCTCCTCGACTGGTTCCACATCGCCAGCTCTCGCGTCCCTGCCGACATCGTCGCCGCCGGCACGCTCACCGGCACCCTCTCCTATCATCCCGAACTAGCCGCCGAGACCCCTTGGCAGGGCGAAATGCTGATCACCGACGCCAGCCTGGTCAATCCGCGCGCCGGAGCACTCTCACTCGTCACTGGCGACGTCAGCCTCCAATCCATTCCCCCGGCCCCAACGCCCGACCCTCGCCACAAGAAACAGCCCGCGGCCCCTGCACCCACTGGATTCGTGCTGACTCCAACCTCGCTCGCCCTCGGCGGTAAAGAACCCGCAATCCTCGAAGGTCACGTCGACAACAACGGCTACACGCTCCACCTCACCGGCATGGCCTCCATCGCCCGCATGCTCGCACTCGGCACCGCTCTTCCACAGTTCGGCGACGGCCTCGCCGAAGTCCTCCCCACCAACCGAGCCGCCGGTCCCTTCCGCGTCGACCTCACCGCCACCCGCCCTTGGAACGGTGCTCAAACCTGGGTCGACAACGCCTCCCGTCCCACCCTCGCCCGCCCACGCCACCGCTCCCGATAAAAATCGCAATACCATCCCCTCCTGTGGCACAACCACACAAAACCATGCCATACTGATGTGGCATTAACACAGGAGACCCGATGGCCCTTGAAAAACAAGAAAAACTCGATCTGCTTCAAGGCACCCTCGACCTCATGGTCCTGCAAACCCTCGCCACCATGGGCCCCTTGCACGGCTACGGCATAGCCCGTCGCATCGAAGAAGTCAGCGGCGACGAAGTCCTCCTCAATCAGGGCACCATCTACGCCTCGCTCGTCCGCCTCCAGCAGCGCGGTTGGATCTCCGCCGAATGGGGCACCTCCGACAACAATCGCAAGGCGAAGTACTACTCGATCACCGCCAGTGGCCGTAAGCAATGGGCGAAAGACACTGCCTACTGGCATCGCCTCTCGATGGTGATGGGCCGCGTCCTCACCATGTCAGTCGAAGGAGACCTCTAATGGGAGCCATCCGCGAAGCCTCCAACCGCGTGCATTCCTTCTTCCACAAGCAGGAGCGCGACTCCGACCTAGACGCCGAACTGCAAAGCCACATCGACCTCGCCGTCGAAGAAAACATAAGCAAAGGCATGTCCCCCGAAGAAGCCCGCCGCCGCGCCCTCATCCGCATCGGCGGAGTCCAGCAGGCCAAAGAACATCAACGCGAAGCCCGCGGCCTCCCCTGGCTCGACGTCCTCCTTCAAGACCTCCGCTATACCTTTCGCACTCTTCGTCGCGACTCCGGCTTCGCCACCATCGCCATCCTCATCCTCGCTCTCGGCATCGGAGCCAACATCGTTGTCTTCTCCGTCGTCGACACCATCCTGCTGCGACCGCTCCCATTTCCCGAAGCGAACCGCCTGGTCCGCATTGCCCCCAAAGTCTCCAAGTGCGGAGCCTCCTGCGCCACCTACTCCACCGATGCCGTCCAGGAGTTCCAGCGACAGAACAAATCCTTCTCCGACTTCACCGGCTACGACGCCTTCACCGCGCCCGGCAACTGGAAACTCACCGGTGGCGGCGTTCCCATTCCCATCTCCCAGATCGATGTCATGGATAACTTCTTCCACACTCTGCGCGTGCAGCCTCTTATGGGACGCCTCACCTTCAGCGCCGAAGAATCCCGCCCCACCGGTCCCAAGGTCGTCATCCTCAGCTACCCATTCTGGAAGCGTCAACTCAACGCCGACCCCAACATCATCGGCAAGGCCATTTCGTTTGGCAACACGCCCACCACCGTCATTGGCGTCCTCCCCGACACCTTCGACTTCGGTGCCATCTACGCCCCAGGCACCAAAATGGACGTCTTCACGCCCTACCTCTACGATCAGGTCCGCGAGTACGGCAACATGATCTCGCTCACCGGCCGTCTCAACCCTGGCGTTACTCTCGCCCAGGCCCAGGCCGAAGCCGACCTCCTCTTCCCAACCCTCGACGGCAGCGTCAAACGTGGATATAAAGGCGGCTACACCGCCCAGCTCTGGGACCTCAAAGACTTCGTCTCCGGCAGCCTTCGCCGTTCCCTCATCATCCTCTGGGGAGCCGTCGGACTCATCCTTCTCATCGTCTGCGTCAACCTCTCGAACCTCCTCCTCGCCCGCGCAGCCGCGCGCTCCAAGGAGTTCGCCATGCGCTCCGCACTCGGAGCCGCACGCGGCCGTATCGTCCGCCAGCTCCTCACCGAATCCCTCGTCCTCTCCGCCGCCGGAGCCATCCTCGGCCTCGGCCTCGCCTTCGCCGCCGTCTTCTATCTCGCTCATCAGGGCTCCATCGCCCTTCCGCTCCTCTCAAGCATTCGTATCGACAAGACTGCTCTCGCCTGGACACTCTTCATCGCTGTTACCGCCGGACTCTTCTTCGGCATCATCCCAGGCCTCCGCATCGCCAGCGGCAACCTGCAGGACGCGCTCAAGGATTCGGCCGCCAGCACCACCGGTGGCCAGGGAACAGCTCGCCTCCGCACCACCCTCGTCATCTCTCAGATCGCCCTCGCCTGCGTCCTCCTCATCGGTGCCGGCCTGCTCCTGCGCAGCTTCCTCCGCGTCCTCGACGTTGACCTCGGCTTCGAGCCCTCCCGTGCCTCCGCCATCCTCCTCGACTACCCCAAGGGCCTCGACACCGCAGCCAAAACCGCCGCCTTTGACCGCGAGGTCCTCCACCGCGTCGAACAGATCCCCGGCGTCCAAACCGCAGCCATCACCGACTCCCTCCCCATGTCCCGCAACCGCTCCTGGGGCATCTCCGCCAAGGGCAAGCACTACGAGCCCGGCGAACTCCCTGGAACCTTCGTCTACGTCGTCACCCCCGGCTACCTCAACGCCATCGGCATGCGCCTCGTCAAAGGCCGTGACATGACCTGGGAAGACAACGACCCCAAACAAGCCGTCGTCATCATCAACGAAACCGTCGCCCGCTACCTCTGGCCCAACGAAGATCCCATCGACCGCATCGCCATCGTAGGCGGAGCCGACGCACGTGTCATCGGTGTCATCGCCGACGTCCGCGAAACCAGCGCCGAGGCCAAATCCGGCTGGCAGATGTACATCTCCGCCGCTGCCCCGCAGTACGGCCCCAACGACTCCCACCTCGTCATCCGCTCCACCTTGCCAGTCTCCACCCTCCAGCCGACAGTCCTCGCCGCCCTCCGCCAGCTCAACCCCGGCCAGCCCGCCGCCGACCTCAAGCCCATCCAACTCCTCGTCGACCGCGCCTCATCTCCGCGCCGCTTCTTCGTCTACCTCGTCGGAATCTTCGCCGCGCTCGGTCTCATCCTCGCCGCGCTCGGAATCTACGGCGTCATCTCCTACTCCGTCACGCAGCGCACCCAGGAGATCGGAATCCGCATGGCCCTCGGCGCCACCCAGCGCACCGTCCAGTTAAGGATCATCAGCCAAACCCTGCGCATGGCTGCCCTTGGAATAGTCGTAGGAGCCATCGCCTCGCTGGCCGTCTCCTCGTTGATTGCCTCACTTCTCTTCGGCACCGCCCCCACGGACCCCGCAACCTTCGCCGCCATCTTCATGCTCCTAGCCGCCGTAGCCTTATTGGCCGGATACATCCCCGCCCGCCGAGCCTCCCGCATCAACCCAATGGTAGCCCTGCGCAATAACTAAACAACTTGGCCTAGATTTCGTTGTCGCCATCGTTTGTCGTCGCCGTCGCCGTAGGAAACCTGGCGCACGCCGAACCGGCGCCCGATTACAAATCGGCCTCGGTCTTACTTCCCGCCAAACTCGCGTGCCGGAACATCAGACCTGACGCGATGAACAACACCACGTAGACACCATGCCCGATGGCCATTCTCCGCGCCATGTCGGGCGGTGCACCCGAAGGCAGGATCACGGCAATCAGCGCAAGCGTCGCCGCCATCGCGAACAAAGTGAGAGCCAGCCCTCGCGCCTGCAGCCGCGCCAGCAAGGCCCCAACGACCCCCACCCCAAGCACGCTGTAGTACACCAGGTTCTCCGGATGTCCCGAGTCCGCGACCTGGACCATGTTGGACCACCCCAGAGCAAACCCGGAAACCAGCGCCACGCCAACGCCCGCCTTGTACGACCAAGCGCCCATCTTCCTTGCGATCAGCGAATACGCCATCCCCGTCCCGAAGAACAAGACATACACGAACACGAAACTTCCCGCGTTCCAGTTCCAACCCTCCACTAACTGAGATGCCACCAGCGGCACCATCAACACAGCCAGCGCCCCCAGCGCCACTCGCAGCATCGTCTTTCTCAGTTGGTCCATACGCATTATGTTTTCCATAACAATTCCCCCCAACGTCTCGCAAAAGATCCATAGCGCGAACCTGAACAGTCCCCGCTTGGCGTCCCTGTGCTCTCGGCACAAGTCGTGAAATGTCTGCGCCATACCCTCGCCGAACCGCTCACGGAAAGGCCGCGGATACAGCCGCAGCAGCATCCCATACCACCTCCGGTAGCGCCGGCCCACGATGTTAGTGTCCGCGAGGTTAGTGGCCATGCGCTAAACGTCCTTCCGCCACCGCCACCACGCCGCGATACCGGCTCAACTCCGCTTCCAGCGCCGCCCGCCCCGCGTCTGTGAGTTCGTAATAGATCCGCCGCTCGTCATCCATCTCCGGATCGACTCGCTTATCGCTCTCCCGGATCAGCCCGGCCTCCATCATCCGTCCCATCGAGCCATAGAGCGTTCCAGGCCCCATCTTCGCTTTGCCCTGCGAGTCCGCCTGCACCTGTTTCATGATCCCGTACCCGTGCCGCTCCCCAGTCGACAGCGCCAGCAGGATGTGCAGCACTGCGGGAGTCAGTGGAGCTTGCGCCGTGTCCTTCTTCACCATGGCCGGGATACTATATCCGTAACGGATACATGTCAAGCATCAACGTCGTTTCTATAGAGCGGGCTACTTCCCCTGGTTTTTGCTGTGCTTTATTTTTCGCGTTTTTAGCCCAAAAATCGCATGTCAAGCCCCAAAACCACCTAAATCCAACAAACAAAACAAGATCGAGTTGGCGTATTAGTTCTGTCCAAACCGCTATACTGGATATATATAGATCAAAAACAAGCAAGCCCCGGCCATGGCCGGGGCTAACTCTTTTGGAAAGAATATCTTGGACGCAACCCATTTATTATGAATATTTTGCAGACTATAACACCCGTTAAACTATTGAATATAAGAGGTTTACACGCGGGCAATAGGGGGGTACCCTCCCGCGCAGTCAACTCTAATGCGCGACGATCTGCCTGGTATGCACTGAGGCTGCCACCTCTGGCACGCTGCCGTCATTGACTCGTACCTCCTCCGGCGTCCCCTCGAAGACGATCCGAGTCGAGGCACTGGAGTGACCGGGAATCCTCAACTGCTGCGTCGACGTCAACGTGCCCGACCGCACTGTAACCGGTACCTCTGCCGCGGCGCCGCCATCGTTCCGAACCTCCACCGCAACCAGCCAGCCCGGACCCTTGTTTCCGATCTGCTCGAGAGCCCGGGGAGTTACGCTGGCAATGCTCAGGTCCGGAAGACCCCGGTCCCTGTATACCCAGTCATCAAAAAACCAGCTCAGGTCCCGCTTCGCCACCCGCTCAACCACGTGTTGAAACTCCTTCGGATCACCATCAAGTTTGTCGCTCTGGTAAGTTCGCAGAGCACGCTTCAGCGCGTCGTCGCCAACGAGCGTGCGCAGCATCCAAAGCACAGCCGCTGCCTTCGTCCGGTAGTAAACCTCATCGCTCGCCCCGATCAGGCTCTGTCCCTCGTCAATAACCTCGGAACTTCGGGCTACAACAGGCTCAGCAAGCGCGAGCGTCTTCGCCTCCGCCTGCAGATGCTGCAGAGCAACCTCGCGTCCTTGCGCTTGCTCCATCCACAACATCGACATGAACTGCGCAACGCCCTCGTCCAGCCATATATGCGACGAACCGAACCACGCATGACTCAGCGAATGCACCAGCGAAGGCGCAAGAACGTCCGGCGCTGCCGCCCGCATCGGAGCCACCAGCAGCGCATCGTCCTCAAACGGCTGCCCATCATGATCGAGGATGTTCAGCATGGTCGAAGGTCCCGGCCCCATCCACTCCGCAAGCAGCGGCTGCACCTTCCCACCCGCCGCTCCATAGTTCGGCAGCGCATCATAATGCTCCGTCACCGCCGAGATCAGGCTGTTATCGGTCACCGTAGCGGCCCGGTCCGTAATAAACAGACTCATCGTCCGAAACCCCAGCGGCCTCTCCGCAAACTCCGCCGTCGCCACACCCGGAGCCTGTGCCACCGGCAAATTCTGATTCTCACTCACCGCGGCCAACCTCTCAGGACGACCGCAAAAGAAGACCGAATCCGGCGCATCGCCGACATATTCCACGGTCAGCCGCAAACGGACAGTTGCAGCAGCTTGTTGAAGCTTGGTCTGCGCAACACTCTGGAAGAGCTTCGCTCCATCGCCCAGAAACACTGGCGCAGCGGCCGTCGGATACCACAAGACATTCCCGAACCCGCGCAGCGCGGTTCTCTCCGGACTGACTTGATCCCAGTCCGCCCCGGCGGCCTGATCCAGCGGGGCTCCAATCCGCTCCAGCCGCTCAGCCGACGGTGTAATCTCGCCCGAATAAAAGCAGCTCAGCTCGAGACTCGCGCCGGGTTGCAGCGGCTGTGGCAGAGTAACCACCGCCTCCGTGGCCTTACCCGTATGATCAGCGTCGGTATCGATGGTCTGCGAAGCGAAAGTCAGCGGCGAAACGCGCCCATCGCTCCGCATCGCAAAGGTCTCCCACTGCAGCGAAGACGAGATCTGAAACACAAGCCTCGCCAGAGGCTCCTTCCCCGAGTTCCTTACCGTAAACCCCGAATGAACCGAGAGCTTCGACTGCGCTGGTATCAGATGAACGTCCAGATCGTACGCCGTAAAGGTCAGCGAAGAGCGCTCTGCATCGCCCACGTCGACACGCTGCTCGGCCTTAGCCTTCGACTCTTTCTCTTCCGTAGGAGAATCCAGATCCCTGCTGAACAGAACCTTTCCATGAGGCGCGCTCTGGTCAGTGGTTGGTGGCGAAGTCGTCTGTCCTATCGCGACCGCCGTCAAAACCCCAAACATTGCCAACTGAGACAAGCAACGCTGCACATGCACGACCCACATACTCTTCAAGATCCCAGTCCCTTACGCTCTTTTGTCGGCTTCCGGGCGATTGGAGTCGCCGTGGCCTGACGACGCTGCCTCATCGCCTCATACATCACGATCGCGCCCGCGACCGATACATTGAGCGACGAGACCTGACCTGCCATAGGAATCCGCAGCAGGTGATCGCAGGTCTTCTTCACCAGATCGTGCAAACCTGCGCCTTCTCGTCCCAGCACCAGAACGCAGTCACTGTTGAAGTCATACTCGGTGTAATCGGGAGTTCCGCGTTCGTCGAGTCCAAGCACCCAGATATGCTTCTGCTTCATCTGCTCAAGCGCTCGAACGAGGTTCGTGACCCGTGCAATCCGCACATGTTCCGACGCACCCGCCGAAGTCTTGGCCGCCGTTGCGCTTACGGGAGCTGACCGCCGCTCCGGCAGAACGACTCCATCAACCCCAGCGCCATCTGCGGTCCGCAACAATGCTCCCAGATTATGTGGGTCCTCGATGCCATCGAGAGCAAGGAAGAACCGGTATTGTCCCGGTTCCGTTGCAGCCAACAGGTCTTCGATCCCCAGGAATCGCCGCTCCCGAACAACCGCCAGAACACCCTGATGGGCGTCCGTCCGGGCCATGCGAGTGAGCTGATCCCGGGGCTCAAGCGCCACGCGAATACCGGCCTTCCGGCACAGCTCCACCAACCGTTCCAGCCGATCGTCGCGACGCTCCCGGGCCACACTGACATGGTCAAGCTGCCGCGAACCCGAACGTATGGCCTCCTCGACAGGGTGGAGACCGTATAAAACTTCCATCTCTCAAGTTTACTTTCTAAATGGATAAATGATCGTAGGCCTTAGAATGTTTCTAGGTTGAAAATCGGCTGGCATATGCGTTCAATGCGTTTTCCGTTGTGAATATTTGATTTTTTATGGATCATTCGGCGAAAAAGCGAGTCTTCCCTGGTCGAAACACCGTCTCTAGGACTGTGCAAACTGGCTCCATTTCGCTTACAGCTCCACTGATCGATCAGGTCCAAAGCGAAAATGCGGCAATCGCCCATGGGTTGAAGAAGCAGAATCCCGAGCTGTTAGACCATCTGATTGACCTCTATCAGCACCGGCTTCTACGCTATCTCCTTTTTCTTACAGGTAAGCGCGAAGTGGCTGAAGATCTTTTCCAGGAGACGTGGATGCGGGTTCTACTGCGAGGGGCGCAGTACAACGGCAAGGCACGCTTTGACACTTGGCTCTTCACCATCGCACGCAATCTTGTGATCGATCTGTCGAGAAAACGCACGATGGTCAGCCTCGACGAGATGAGTGAGGGCGGCGAGGATGAGCGTCCCTTTGAGATTGCCGTGGCCGGGCCCTCTCCTTTGGAGCAGTTTCAATCCCGGGAAGATTGTGCCGAAGTGGGCGAGGTATTGCTCAAACTGGAACCGACCTATAGAGAAGTTCTGGTCCTTCGTTTTTACGAAGAGCTCTCCTTGGAAGAGATTGCCTCCGTGACCAGGGCGCCATTATCGACTGTCAAATCTCGGCTCTATCGAGGATTGGCAGCTTTGAAGCCCCAGATGGAGCAGCTTCGTACGGCACGTCCCTTTTCGGAGGCCGGGTTATGAGCGACTTCTTTGAGAAGCCCACGCCGCAGCAGGAGAGCCGCTCGTTTGCGCGAGCCGGGTTGACCGATGCGACTGCGCCAGCGCGAGCATCGGTGGTCAATCGGACGCATCGAGTGGTGCGGGAGCGGGCGAAGACCATGGCGGCACGGCGTAGCCGGGTTCGCAGTCTGTGGATCCCGCTCGCAGTTTGTTCGTCTCTTCTATTGATCATCTGTACCGCAGTGTGGAACGCCTTGGACGGCTACGACGTGACGCCGAGTGGTGTGCCGGACGCGAGTAATCAGTTCCTCGTATTGTGTTTGTGGTTTCTGCCAATGTCGATGGCGTTATTGGCAGTGGTATTGTTTCATCGTGCGCGTAAGCGTGAGGTTGCTCAATGAACAAGTTCTGGAACCAGAGATCGGATCGGTCGCAGGACACCTCTGGAGGGGGTGAGGACCAGTTGAGCATGATCCCGACCTGGTCGGTTGTGCTGGCGGTCATCGTATTTGGTGCTGTGCAGTATCTGTTTCATGGTGTCCTTCCTCACCATAAGCATGAGTTGTTGCCCATGCGATTGCTGATGGGATATTCGTGGGGGACGGCGTTTGCCAGTTATGTGCTGCTGGTGGGGTATGTGAGCCGCGACGTTCGGCGGCGGCGAATGCCTGCGGGATTGTGGATGTTGATTGTGGTGGTGATGCCGGGCGGAATCGGTGCGGTGGTTTACTTCCTGCTGCGGCAGCCGATGATGATTCCTTGTCCGCACTGCAGTACGGAGATTACCTCGAACGTGCACTTCTGCCCGCAGTGCCAGTTCCAAATGGCTCCGGTTTGTGGACGGTGCTTTCGCGGCGTCCAGATTACGGATGTGTACTGCACGCAGTGCGGACACGATCTTGCCGAGGATCATGCTCCGGCGCGTCTGCGCGTATATAGTGACTAGTTGTGTCACTGACTGCACTTATCATCGATGACGAGCCGCTGGCGAGGCAGGAGTTGCAGTATCTGCTGGAGCGAGCAGGCGGAGTCGAGGTTCTGGCTCAGGGAACCAATGGGATTGAGGCTGTTGAGCTGATCCGGACGCATAAGCCCGATCTGGTGTTTCTGGATGTGCAGATGCCTGGTTTGGACGGGTTTGGCGTGCTGAAGAAGCTGCTGGACCGCAAGGTTCCGATGCCTCAGGTGGTCTTTGCTACTGCGTTCAACCAATATGCTGTTCGTGCATTCGAGGTGAATGCGGTCGATTATCTGTTGAAGCCGTTTGATCGGAAGCGGGTCATGCAGACGATCGAAAAGGCCCAGGCGCGGCTGGCCGCACCGGTCGAGTCTGCTAGCGATGCGAAGCTGGATGCTTTGTTGCGTCTTGTAGAAGAGCAGGCTCAGCCATCGAAGGCGACCTCGGGGAAGGTGATTGTGCGGGCGCAGAGCCGGCTGCTGCTGGTGGATCAGCGCGAGATTTGTTTTGCCTCGATCGAAGGCGGCACGATCAGTGTGGTGACCCGGACGGTGGAAGGACACTCGAACTGCAGGACGCTGGAGGAGTTGATGGATCAGCTCGATCCGGAGACGTTCTGGCGGGCACACCGGTCGTATGTGGTTAATATTCAACACATACGGGAGGTGGTGCCATGGTTCAAGTCGAGCTACCAGCTACGGATGGACGATGTCCAGAAGACCGAGATTCCGGTGAGCCGTGCGCAGACCAAACGGTTGCGGGAGCTGTTCAACCTGTAGGGTCCCCCCTCCCCCCTATTGCCCGCGCGTAAGTTTCCTGTATTCAATAGTTTAACGGATGTCATGGTCTGCAAAATATTCATAATAAAGGAGTTGCGTCCAAAATATTCTTCCTAAACGAGTTAGCCCCGGCGGGTGGCCGGGGCTTGCTTGTTTTTGATCTATATATTCAGTATAGCGGTTTGAGTGAAACCAATACGCCAACTCGATCTTGTTTGGTTTGAGGGGTTTAGGTTGTTTTGGGGCTTGACATGCGATTTTTGGGCGAAAAACGCGAAAAATAAATGCGACAACAGAGGCAATGGCGATAAATTGGTCCGCTTGGCCCCTTTGGGCTACGCTCCAGCCTTCGACAGGGCCGTAGGCCGCTTTGCGAGAACTACCGTACGTGACGAATCAAGGCTAGTTCTTTAAAGTGGGGTGCATTCCCCAATTCGAGACAGAAGGGGTTGTGAGGTCTGAAATTGCAGAAATTGAGTGTGATGGTTTATGTGCATCGCCTCGCGACTTTCCACCTAAGTGGGCGTGTATGATCTTCGGCTATTTCGATGAAAGTGGCGAATCTGGAGATGGCTATGTGGTGGTGGCGGGATTTGTGGGAAGGAAACGAAGCTGGCAAGAATATGTTCGCCGGTGGACAGAGGTACTTGAAGGCCGTCCACTACACATGAAGGAGCTACGTCTTGGCAGCAGAACCGCCGAGCGACGATGGAAGAAAAATCTTGAGAGACTTGCGGCTATTCCCAAACAGGTTGGGCTCCGGCCGTTTGTGGGATGGGTAAGGACTTCGGACTATCGCCATTTGATAAAAAACACAACCGCCGATTTGATACTTGCCGGATATCCCGTTGCGCTCCTCGCAATGGTGGATGCCATTCTGTGTAGTGATCTACCGCGTCGCGACAGGATCGAGTTCATTTTTGAAGTACAAAAGGAATTCGCAGTGGCGCGCGAGAGAACATTTGCTTTTATCCGTAATATGCCAGAATACAATGCTCATCACGGTAAAAGTCGGGTCGCGAAATCGAGTTCCATTGAAAAGTCCATCTTGCTAGAAGCGGCAGACTATCTCGCCTATGCAGTTTTGTATCAACTCGTAAACCCAAATTCTCAGCAAGCCAATCTCACATCTCCGATTTTGCACGCCTTCGAAGGAAGTATTGATCATCGCTGTATGGGTGGCCATCAGGCCATCGAATTGATCAATGAAATGCAAGAGAATCACGTCGGTTCAGAATTCCCAAAATTGGATAAAGACCGGAAAGCATATCTAAAGCAGAAGCTCAAGGAAGACCTGGATCAGAATATGGAACTAACTCGCGCCATACTGGGAGGATCCAATCATGACGGAAAAAGAGACATTTGACGCGGTAATGAAGAAGGTTCTATCCGTTTCGCAGTTCTTTTGGACCTCTTTCGCGATGCGGAGGGTCTCTTCCTGCGACCAGGTGGGGCCGGGTGCGGGTTCCTGGGCGGTGACGGCGGGAGCAGCGAGGCTGAAGATGAGCAAAGATCGGCAGAGTGCGACGAGTCAGACCTTGTAGAAGGCGCATGGATTTACGCCGTACGCGGAAGGATTTTGGCCTTGGGCCAAACGATACCTTAAGCCCCAAGGTGAGTCCATTGTTTGGCCTGCGCGAACGGGGGGGAGGAATCGGCGCACCCGATACATTAGCATGATGGTACTTATGGTCCGTCCAAAAGACTTGTCATTTCTTCAGCGCACCTGTGAAGTTCTGGACTAGCGTGACGGGCTGGATGGCTGCGTCTCCGACTGGGATCGACGTCAGAATCCGCTGGCCGTCTGCCGAAATGTCGTAAGGGTAGCCGGCCGCGAAAGGACTGTAACCAGTAATGGTCAACAATGCGTGCGGTGGACCTGCCTCGACGTTCGTCTCGCTGATCCGGGTTTCCGTGGCCATCAATTTCCCGTCGAGCGCGGTGTAGTACAACTCCTTTCCATCGCGGCGCCAGCGCGGCCTCCCGCCGCCGTTCGGCGAGATGCGGTGTCTTTCGCTCGGTCGTGAGAACGGCGTCACGTAAATCTCACTCTGCCCGGAGAGATCGGAACTGTACACCACCCAACGGCCGTCGGGAGAGAACTGTCCGAAGATTTCGTTGAAACCCGTCTTAAGAAAAGGTTGCGGCTTTAGAGGCTCGCGCGACCGGTCCGGGGTGAGCGGCAACACGAATAATTCGTTTCGAGGACCACCGCCAGTGAAGTAAAGAAGGGATTTGCCATCGGGGGACCAGCTCGTGGGGACCTTATCCATGTCATCGGTGTAGAGCGCCTCCTCCGTGCCGGCACCGTTTGCAAGTCCGCGGAACAAGTCGTAGTGCCCCTTGCGAGTAGTGTTGAGAATGATGCTCCGGCCGTTCGGCGACCAGACTCCGTAAAATTCGCCGCCCGGATCGGATGTAAAGCGAGTGGGCAAACCGCTCGCAACATCGTACAACCAGAGGTCGTAGTTTCCGAGCGCATCTGGAGCCGAGGCAGCCAGAGTCCGTCCGTCGGGCGACAACTCGATACTGAAAAACGCCCGCGGGTCGCCGAGCGTCTTGATCCGCTTGCCCGCGCGGTCGAACCAGGTGAGTTGTTTCCGTGCGTCGGCCGGACCTGTCTGGTACGCCAGCAGCCCCGAATTCGAGGCAGTGAACGCACCGACCGTAACCAAATCCAAGAACCGCTCCACTCCTTCCGCGACCGGCTCCGCTTCTCCGCTCATGCGCAACGAGCTCAAGTCGAACGGCTGAGCCATCAAAGAAGTTCCTTTCAAATAAAGGAGGCGCCCGGCCGCATACGTAGCATTCGAGTCGGCTTCCCCGATGGCGGTGCTGTTGGTGGAACTCAACGAGCCGACGCGAATAATCACGTGGCCGGACCCTTCCCACGCCGCGAAGAGAAAATGTTCACCATCCGGGAGGAACCACGGGAAGCCGCTGCCCCCCGTATAATCCACAGCGGATTTGGTCTTGCCGCCGTCTTGAGAGACCTTCCGCAACGGAGTGAACGCGGCCGGCGCGTATACGATCTCACCTTTCGCGCTCCAGGACCCGCCGTAACCAGTAGACGCGGACACCTCGGCCAATGCAACCGGCGACCCACCTCTCGTGTCGACCTTCTTGAGCTTTGCGTCCGCGAAGAACGCCACCCACAAGCCATCCGGCGACCAGAATGGGAAAGCCCCACCGTCGGTTCCCGGCAACCGTTGTGCTGTGGCAGAATCCAACGACCGAATCCACAACTGGCTCGTGCCATCTTGTCCAGTCGCGGCGAACACCATTCTCTTTCCATCTGGAGAAAGCGACATGGGGCCGAGATTGGTCGCGAACGCAAAGGATGTTGTGGGGGGAGGCAAGATCGTTGAATGCACTACAGCTTGCCTGGGCGCTGCTTTACGAAAATGGACCAGCGCCAAAAGGAACAGCAGGAGGATCGACACTGCCGCTATGGCCGGCCAGACGCGCGAAGGCCATCGAGGGGCCGATGCAAGCAACAGCGGCGAATCTTTTTCAAGGAGTAGCGGGATGCCGTCGCCGATGTCGCGGAGGCGGCGCCTGGGGTCTTTTTCGAAGCAGCGGCTGAGCAGGCGGCGGACGCCGGCGGGGGTGTTGGGCGGGAGTGCGGCGAGGTCGGGCTCGCCCTCGACGATGGCGGCGAGGGTGTCGATTATGCTGTCGCGACCGAAGGCGGAGCGGCCGGTGAGCATCTGGTAGAGGACGCAGCCGAAGGCCCAGAGGTCGGTGCGCTTATCGATGGGCTCGCCGCGGGCCTGCTCGGGGCTCATGTAGGCAGGGGTGCCGAGGATCATGCCGACCTCGGTGGTGTTGAAGTTGACGGTTTCACGTTGGTTGAGCGGGATGGCGGCGTCGGAGTCGCCGGAGACGGCCTTGGCGAGGCCAAAGTCGAGTACCTTGACGACGGACTGGGGGGTGATCTTTATGTTGGCTGGCTTGAGGTCGCGGTGGACAACGCCTTTGCAGTGGGCGGCGTCGAGCGCCTCGGCGATCTGGCCGGCGATGAGGAGCGCGTCCTTGAGGGGAATGGGTCCGAAGCGGAGGCGGTCGGCGAGGGTGTCGCCTTCGACCAGTTCGAGGATGAGCGCGTTGCGGTCGCCGTCGGTTTCGAAGCCGTAGATGGCGCCGATGTGGGGGTGATTGAGGGTGGCGAGCAGGCGGGCCTCGCGGCGGAACCTGGCAATGTGGCTGGGATCGGGGATGGAATCTGAAGGGGAACGAGGGCGGAGAATCTTGACGGCGACATCGCGGTCGAGGCGGGTGTCACGGGCGCGATAGACCTCGCCCATTCCGCCCACGCCGATGCGCTCCTGCACCTGGTAGATGCCGAGCAGGCGGCCGGTGAGAGCGGATTCCTGGGTGTCGCCTTCGATTTGCGCCACGCAATTACGGTATCACCGAGTGCGGGCGCGTTGAGAATTTGCTGGAATTGCGACGGGCTGGCGTTCGGCGAGACGAGTGCCTAAGAGGGTCCTGCAAAGTCGGGTTTTCGGCAACTTCAGCTTTTTCACTTCAAGCCGGGCAAAAGACAAAATCAAAAGACAAAGGCAGGTCTTCCGCCTGCGGCGAAGGATGACAAGCACCAGGCAGATCCCCTTCGGGGATCTTACTGCCGGAGATTATTTTGCTTCGGGTTTCGGTTTGGCTGCGGCTCCCTGGACGATCAGGTCGTTGTCGACGCTGAAGGCGCCGGGGGCCGAGTTGGCCTGCATGCCTGCGATGGCTGAGTCGCTCTCGTTGTTGACGACCCCGTAGAGGGTGACATTGCCGTTTTTGACGATGATGTGGATGGCGTGGAAGCCGATGGGCGGGGCGTTGGTGATGCCGCCGGCCTGGCGGGCGATGTTGGGTCCGGGACCGGTTGCCTGGCCGACCGTGCCCTGGTTGGCGTTGTACTTACGCAAGGTGGGCTGGGTGTAGATGCGGTTGTAGACGGCGGTGCGGATACGGTCGTCGTTGGGGGAGTTGGGCAGGACTTCGATCTGGTTGTCGACGGATTCGACTCCAGGGATACGTTTGACGGCGTTGGCAGCGTCGCTCTTGAGCACTGGCCGGGAGGCGTAGCCCTTGAGGACTACGGTCTTGCCGTGGAAGCCGAAGGTGATCCAGTCGAAGACGCTGTAGTTGGTGAGGCCGGCGAGCTTCTTTTGGACCTCTTTGGCGATGCGGAGGGTGTCCTCCTGCGACCAGGTGGGGCCGGGTGCGGGTTCCTGTGCGGTGACGGCCGGAACGGCGAGGCTGACGATGAGTGCTGCGGCAAAGATTGGCAGAGTGTGACGAGTCAGACGGGACAGCAGGTGCATGGGATTCACTCCGTACGCTGAAGGATTTTGGCCGTGGGCCAAACGATACCTTAAGCCGGAAGGTGAGTCCATTGTTTGCCGCCGGGACAGCTTTGCAACTGTTCCGGAATCAGTGACGGTGGCGCGAGTTGAAGTCGAAGTTGTAGAGGACTCCGATGGTCAGGGCCGTGGAGTAAATGCTGCCAGATTCGGTCGCAGGGGTGTTCCAGTGTTGAAACTGCGCGTCGGCTTTCATGGCCCAATTGTGGTTGAGGTTATAGTCCAGCCCAACCCCGGGGGAGTAGATGAAGGTATTGGTGCTGATGTAGCGGACGCCGTCGAAGATGAAGCCGGGGTCGTGGTAGTCGATTTCGCCGCGGCCGAAGAAGAAGTCAGCGTAGGGATGGAATTTCCCGATCGGGTATTCGACCTTGGGACCGGCGAGGAAGTTTTTCTGACTGCTGATGTTGCCCTTGTCGATGGGATAGGTGCCGCGGATCTCGCCTGCAAGCCTGAACGAGCGGAAGCCGAGGTAGGTGAGGTCGACTCCGGCGGTGATACCGAGGTTCTTGCCGCCATGGAAACCGGTGAAGGTGCCGGTGGCACCGCCGAACGCTGAAAGCTGAAGCCGCTGCGTCCCAGCTGGGGTGGATTGTGCCGATGCGGTAAGGGCCAGGGAGCAGACCGCCGTTAAAACGGCCAACTTTACCAATAGGTGTTTTTCCTTCATTCAATCCTCTAACTACTCCTTCTAGGGTACCCCAGATGCCGGTGTTTTTGCGGTGGGTCTCCTTGTCGGAATCAGGGCGATGTGGGCCCACGTGCGAGATAAGGGTAGCTATTTCAATGCGTATCGTGGTGGAGGCGGATGCGGGGTGCCTGAGGAAATGCTCACGAAGAGAGTTATCGGCCACCTTAGAGCAATGGTTATTTTTCCTTGCCGGAACGTGCGGCTGGGCACTGGCTTGTGCGTGCAATACTCTGGGTTATGGGTAAGTGGGCAGGGCGGCTGATTCGATTGGTGATGGTGTTAGCCATCCTGCTCGGTTTGTTGTACGTGGGGGACTGGGTGGTGCTGCGGACACGGGTCTCGCGTGGCACGGCGTATGGGGTGGTCCAGGTCAATCAGTTTCTGGCTACTCCGCTAAAGGGAAACAAGGTTGAGTACGACCTGATGGGTACGGCGCCGATGACTTGCAGCCACTCGATCTTTCCGCAGCAGGGAAATCCGGCGTGCTGGTGGCTTGAGCGGCATACGTCGCAGTGGGAGTAGTGACCCAAAGGCTCATATTGACTCATCACGTTCGAAGGGCGTAGCTTTGGCGGCCTCCCCTGTTTCCGGGTCCATTGATGTCCGCCGATTTTACTTTGGCGGAAGGAGAATTTTATGCGCATGATGATGCACGTCACGTTTCCCCACGAGGTCTTCAACGCTGCTGTCAGGGATGGCAGTATTGGAGCCAAAATGAAACGAGTCCTCGACCAGCTGAAGCCTGAGGCTGCCTACTACACGGCCACGGGTGGTCGCCGGTCTGCGTTCCTGATTGTCGATTTGGCGGACCCATCCAAGATTCCGTCGCTCTGCGAGCCGTGGTTCCTTACGTTCAACGCGGACGTTGACTTGAGTCCGGTGATGACCGGTCAGGACCTTGCAGCCGCGGGGTTGGAGGGTCTTGGTAAAGCCTGGGGTTAGCGGCCGAAGGACGTCAAGGGATTCAGAACGATCAAAAAGGAGGCTATATGGCGCTCAGTTTTGCCGCAGATATCCGCCCACTTTTCCGGGACGAGGACATTGACTGCATGAAGTCCATGGGCGTGGATCTTGATGATCCCGCCTGGATGTGCGTCCCGGCCAACGCGCAGAGTGTCTACGGTACGGTTGCCGATGGCTCTATGCCTCCGGATGAACCGTGGCCGGCGGATCGTGTTTCGCTTTTCAAGAGGTGGATGGACGCGGGCTGCCCTGCATAGACAGGCCGCTGCTGAGGACTTGTCGTATCAGAAATCCAGTGTGATGTGGGAGTAAAGCGGGTCGCGGAAGGTTTTATTGAGGGCTTCCTGTAACGGCGTTGCGCGTATGTTGAATATTGACGACCAGTCGATGACTTCAAAGATATCGGGTGTGACGAGCGCGGCGAGCTGGCCTACGGTAAAGGCAGGATTGCGGTCGAAGATTGCGTTGATCTTGAGAAGCGACCAGAAGACGCTGTACGGGATGCGTTGAATGTGGGCTTTGGCGCCTGTGGCTTTCTTTACCGCGCGGATCAGATCGATGTAGTCGATTCGTTCCTGGCCTGTGATGTTGTACGCGCCGGTCATCTCCGTTTCTATTGCCGAGACGATGATGTCGCAGAAATCGCCGGCGAAGAGGGGCTGTCGTAAGAATTTTCCTGATCCGGGGATGGGAAATATCGGGACCTTTTGCATGAATCGAGCGAGCCAGCCAACGTGCTTTCGATCGAACCAGCCAAACATGAGGGTGGGCCGCAGGACGATTTGCCTGATGCCTGAGGCTGCAACGAGTGCTTCCTGGGCTTTCTTAGTTTCGGTGTAATTGTCCACCGCTGCGGAGTTGACGACGGAAGAAGAGATGCTCACGATGTACGGTACGTTGTAGCGCAGGGCGGCTTCGAGGAGGCGTTCGGTCGCGGTTACGTTATTGCGCACGAACTCTTCGGGTGCGATGCCACCGATCTGTGCGTGTGCGATGACGAGCGCGTCGCAGCCGGCGAGCGCAGACTGCCATTCGGCGGGATTGCTTTCGCCGGCCTCGGCGAGATCGCTCCGTATCAAACGCACAGCGGGATAGTTTTTATTGAGGATTGCCGTGTTGGTCGGATGTTTATCGATCGCGACGATGTCGGTGTATCCGTGAGAGAGGAGGCGGGGAATCAGGTTCTGGCCGACGAGTCCTGCCGCTCCAGTGATAGCGATTTTTTTTGTCATATTCAGAGGCTCTGATGCGAGTCGATTAGATTGGTTTGAATGCTTCCGATGGGAGCTGTTCGTTCACTTGCAATTGCTCGATGTACGAGCGAGGTGCCCAGCCATGCAGTCGCTAACACGAAGGTTAGACCGTCCAGAATCTCGTGGGACAAAGACAGAGAGAAGGAACCCCACATCAGAAGAAGGATGAGAATGGCTGGGGGCAGGGAGCGCCGGGACGTGCCGATGTTCAGGTCGTCGACGAGATATGCAAGAACAGCCAGGAGGAAGATGAGGCGATAGTCGTAGCTCGCACCGGAGACAAAGGCGAAGCAAAAGATCGCGAGACCGGAGATGGCGAGACGTCCTCGGGCATGGTCGAAGTCAAGCTGCGGTAGAAGCTGGTTAACGCGATCGCGATAGATGAGTGCAGCGATCAGCGAAAGAACGCCAAGGATGATTGCTCCAAGGGAAGCGAATCCAGGATGGTGGAACATCGGCGGTACTGAGCCGGGAAAGACATGGTGGCTTATTGCCGTGAAAAAGGGCAAAGCGCCGAAGGATAGTTGTGTATCTTGCGGTGTGTTTGCAAGCAGGATGGGAAGACTATGTCCGCTGGTGAGTACAAGGGCTGCTATAGAGAACACCACAGTCAGAAGCGTTTTCGCGACACCGTTTCGGTTGCGGATGAAGACAACGGCGGTCGCGACTGGATAAATCTTCAGGATGGTCAATAAGCCAATCAGGAGTCCAGTGAAGAGGGATTTTACTTCGGCTCGCTGCCGGTCGATCAAGAATAAGCCGAAGACCAGAAGCGAAAAGACCAGTTGGTCCGTGTTGCCACGCTCCACAGCAAACAAGACGGCCCTCGATGTCATCGCGAAAAAGATGATGAATGCACTTGCCCGTGTTTTTGCGCGAAATAGGAGCAGACAAGCACCCACCGTGCCGAGTGCCAGCATTGTTCCGATCAGGTTTGTCGAGCGCGAGGTGACGCCGAGGTATCGCGCCTTGAGCCAGATGGGGGGATAGTTGTAGACGCGGTTCCAAGGGTCAAAGCTGCGGACCGTATATGGGTCCTGGCCGGCGAGAAGGCAATCGATGGAATTCGTAATGGTACGCGTATCTGCGAAGAGTGGGCGGAGCGAACGGATACGGATCATTTGCCAGGCATTCGTCAAGTCTCCGCGCAGAAACGTTCCGATGCCGAGAAGAGTCGCAATCGTGATGACTGCGGCGAGGACGGGCATCCTGGAATGCGTGGTAACTGAATACTTGAGAATGAATGGCTCCTGAAATGTCGGTGAGATCAAGTTCAGAGTAAACCAAGTTGCGATGGCCTTGCATTGTTCGAAGGACAGGCTTTGGCTAGCGGACGGGCTTGTTTCTGTGGGGCACCCGGAGTCAACTATCCTTTCGGTAGAGGAGGTTGCGCATGGCTTGGCGGCGGGCCTCGTTCGCTTCTTTGGAGGTGTTGCGTTCTTCGGCGGTCATGCGGCCCTTGGTGGCTGATTCCGCTTCGGCAGATTCCTCGGTGCACTGGGGGCAGCGGTTGGCGAAGCCGGGTTTGTCGGGCTTCAGCTCGAACTCTTCTTTGCAGATGGCGCAGATCTTGATGGGGAAAGGCATTTCGGCTCCACGATTATTTTAATCGTGGCTGGCCTACTTTGCTAGTCTCCTCAGGCGCGGCGGTGGGTCTGCGCCAGCGTAACTCGAGGTCTCGGCAAACCAAGGTGGCGATGACGAGGTGAGGATGACGAAGGCCTGGTGGGACATGCGCCGGAAGCGGAGATAGGCCGGTGACGTGCGAGCAAATGCCCCTGATGCGGTGAGACTGCACGAGGGGCATCCGGGGATGTGACGAGATTTTTCAGCAGCCGCTGAAGGACGTGAAGTCTCCGAGGGGGTTGGGCAGGGTCGGGTTGAAGGGTTGGAAGGGATAGGCCTGCGAGGTGTCGAAGCCCGCCTTGTTAGCTGCGTGGAAGTCAACAAAGGGCGTGAGTGCGGCCAACGCCTGGTCGATCGACGTCCAGCACAAGGTTCTTTCGTAGCCGTTGTTGTTTGGCGGGTCGACACTCTCGGCGACTCCCTGGATGCCGGTTATGGTTTCGATGGGACCGCCAAACTGCGTGGCGACGTTGGGACCGACGACGCGCGCGAGTGTTCTGTGGTCGCTTTCGATACCCATGATGCGCGCGGCGGTGACTCTTAGATTGCGCGTGCTGAAGTTGCGCACGCCGACGAGGTATGCGGCGATGAATGCGTCCTCCAGAGTGACCAGAACGTTAAGGGTGGTCTGGGCGTCGGCGAACATCTTTGGCGGATAGAAGAACTGGGTGAAGGGTGTGAACTGGCCGGTGACCGACTGCTCGAGAAGATAGTGGGACATCTCTTCCTGGCGAGCGGCGATCAGGTAGCCTTGATCGTCCGCTTCGAGCGCTTTGAAGAAGGGGGCGATGTCGATGATGTTGGAGTAGGTGGTGACGGCGAGGGCCTCGGCGATTTCTGCGGCGATGAGGATTTCGCGATCGCCCTTCTTGAGATGATCGTGTTCGGCCTTCATGCTGTTGTCGTCTTCGTCGTGTTCATGCTGCTCTGCTGATGCGACGGTGGCGAGTCCGCCGAGAGTGGCGAGGGTGGCGGCCCCGGTAAGAGCGGCGCCTTTGAGGAACGATCGTCTGGAGGAGCCTGACTGGCTGTCCACTGCCGAAGGGACTACTTCGATTTCGCTGGATGTGTTCATTGCTTTGCATCTCCTCTTTCGATTCCTGGAAAGTCATCCAAAGTCAATGTCTGGTTGATGAAGGGGCCGTGAGGACTTTCCCGGTTGGATAGAGTACGGTCCAGCATCCGCGATGGATTTTGATCAACAGAAATTATTTTGAGAACGGGGACTGTGAGATGGCATGGGTCTGGATCGGGAGAGGTTCTGTGTTTGCTAGGATGGGGTTGGCCAAGGAGGCCATTCATTGAAAGCGACTACTCCCCTAATTCGTTTTTTTCTCTCCACAATTCTTTTAGCAACAACCGGCATATGTGTTGCACAAGGTCCACCGGGACACGATCCTTACAATCCGCCTCCGGGCCATGGAGGCGTACCGCCGGGACAGGCGAAGAAGGAGGGTCACGACAACCACGACAATCCCGGACATGGCGGCGTACCTCCAGGGCAGGCGAAGAAGTATCGCAACGATTACCACTTTGAGAGGGACGATCGCGCGCAGTTTTATACACATTATCGAAGTGATGCCGATGCTTGGAAGCATCGCAAGCGTCCTGTATTTGTAGCGGGCCGGCCTGTTCCGAAAGAGTATGTGTTTCGTCCGGTACCTCAGTCGTATTGGGTTGGTGCGCCTCCTCCTCCGGGCTACCAGTATGGATATTATGGGGGCTACGTGGTGGCCTACGACCCCACGACCCGCATCATCGCCGATGTGCTTGATCTGGTTGTGGCGGCGTCGCACTAGAGTTGATTTTGTGCGAAGAGCCCGGCGGTTGCCGGGCTCTTTTTGCGTTGCAGGTGAGGCAGCACCCTAAGCGGAATGCCGGTTTCGTAAACTAGATGCATGAACAAAAATCGCTCGCCGCTCTTTGTGACGACGCTCATTGCGGCAGCCTTCTTCATGGAGAACCTGGACGGTACGATCATCGCCACTGCACTGCCGCAGATGGCGCGCAGCTTCCATGCAGGCGTCGTCAATCTGAACATCGGCATGACTGCCTATCTGCTTACGCTTGCCGTCTTTATCCCGCTGAGCGGGTGGCTGGCCGACCGCTTTGGTTCTCGCTCCATTTTCGCGTCGGCGATAGGTATCTTTACCTTCGCTTCTCTGTTGTGCGGATTGTCGCGCACGCTGACGGAGTTTACGCTGATGCGTATTTTGCAGGGCATTGGAGGGGCGATGATGGTGCCGGTGGGGCGCCTGATCGTGCTGCGGACCACGCCGAAGGAGAAACTGACGCAGGCTATTGCTTACATCTCGTGGCCGGGGTTGACTGCGCTGGTCATCGGTCCGCCGCTCGGTGGGTTTATTACCACTTATGCAAGCTGGCATTGGATCTTCTTTCTGAATCTTCCGTTGGGAGTTCTGGCGCTGGTTCTGACGTTGCTGTGGGTTGAGAATGTTCGCACAGAAGAGAGGCATCCGCTCGACTGGCCGACGTTTCTCTTTGCAGGGTTTGCGTCGACGGGAGCCGTTTACGCGATGGAGAAGCTGGGTGGTGAAGGTGGGC
The DNA here is from genome assembly GCA_000381605.1 of Acidobacteriaceae bacterium KBS 89. Lineage (GTDB taxonomy): Bacteria > Acidobacteriota > Terriglobia > Terriglobales > Acidobacteriaceae > Edaphobacter. Next base: position 251,049 of record KB906757.1, on the reverse strand, counting down.
GCTGGCAGCTTCCGGTTACGATCCTTGCGCTTAGCGTGCTGAGCGGCGGGTTGGCTATCGTAACCGCTCGGCTTAGGCCGGCTACGTCACTGATCGATCTCGAGTCTCTGAAGCTTAAGAGCTATTCGCTTTCGGTGTATGGGGCGAGCGCGTTTCGCGTCTCGGTTTCGGTGCTGCCGTTTCTTCTGCCGCTGATGTTTCAGATTGCGTTTGGCCTCAATGCGTTTCGATCAGGACTCTATCTGCTTGCGCTGTTCGCGGGAGATTTGAGTATGAAGGCCTTTGTGATTCAGGTTCTGCGGCGTTTCGGGTTTCGGCGAATTCTTATCGTCAATGGAATAGCTACTGTGGTTTCTATGGCGCTTTGTGCGACGTTGAGCCCGTCCACGCCGCCGATTGTCATTGTTTTGATCTTGTTTGTGCATGGGGCGTTTCGATCGATGGAGTTCACGTGCATGACGACACTGGCCTACACGGAGATTTCACCGGAGAAGATGAGCCGGGCCAATGGATTTCTGAGTGCTGTGATGCAGCTGAGCATGGGGCTTGGCGTTGCGGTTGGGGCGATTACGCTGCGGCTGGTGGCGCATGCTCGCGGCCACTCGGCGGCATTGCCTCAATTGCGGGATTTTCACGTTGCGATACTCTGCATCGCTTTGCTGGCGCTGGGGCCGGTGTTCGATAGCCTCGGGCTTTCGCCGGATGCCGGAGCTACTACCAGTGGCCATCGGATGGCTGAGCTGGAGACCAATCCTGCCTGAGAGGAATTTTGAGCAGGGCGCTGGCTTACAGAAAGCTACTCGTTGGCGATTATCTCGCGGAGGTCGGCGATGTGTTTTTTAATGCCGGCGATTTTTTCTGGCCATGAGTTCGGGCCCTTGTAGACGACTCCGGCGGCGTACTCTCGTTCGGCTTCGGCTAGTAAGTCGATGGCGTGCTGCAGTTTTTGTTCGAGGGTGGGACCGTTCATAGGCGAAAGGTTATCACTGGAATGGGTGGGCGTGGTGCTGTTGGACGCGATTTGGCGGTGCTACAACGCTGGACTATCCCCCAAATGTGGGACGGTGAGGAGTTGTTGTGTGTTGCTAGGATCAAGGCTGGCCATGGAGGCCATCGATGAAAGCGATTACTCCCCTAACTCGTTTTGCTCTCAAGGTATTTCTCCTAACGGCTACCGGCTTGGGCGTTGCACAAGGTCCGCCGGGGCATGATCCTTACAATCCACCTCCGGGGCATGGAGGCGTGCCGCCCGGACAGGCGAAGAAGCACGATTATTACGATGAGGGACCTCATGGACATGGGAAGGAGGAACACGGTTATTACTACAACGCGCCTCAGGGACATGGAGGCATGCCGCCGGGACAGGCGAAAAAGTATCGTCACGACTATCACTTCGTGAATGATGATCGGGGACGGTTTTATGTCCACTACCGGAGTGATTGCGATCAATGGCGGTACCGGAAGCGTCCTGTGTTTGTGATGGGCCGAGGTATCCCGAGAGAATATGTCATTCGCACAGTGCCTGCGTCGTATTGGGTCGGTGCGCCGCCCCCGCCCCCGGGTTATCAGTATGGATACTACGGCGGGTATGTGGTGGCCTACGATCCCACGACGCGTATTGTCGCCGACGTGCTTGATTTGGTGGTGGCGGCAACGGTGCGATAAAGGGAGTGATCCGGGCAGGCCGCCCGGATTGTTCCAGATTCCGCTTAGGGGCGAGGCCGAATTGTGGGCCATCCTGCGCTGCTATACTTCCGCGCATGAGCGAGCGACACGTTACGCCGATATTGAATGTATCCGACATGGCTGCGAGCTTTGCATGGTTTGAAAGGTGGGGTTGGAAGAAGCTCTGGGATTGGGGGACGCCTCCGAGTTTCGGGGCGGTCGGGTCAGGCGGGGCCGAGATATTTCTTTGCCTGGGTGGCCAGGGAGGCCGCGGCAAGGGGGCGAACGCCTCTACGTTTGGGCCAGATGGCGATGAAGTTTCCGACAAGGGCGCGTGGATGTCGATTTGGGTGGACGACGTTGATGAGGTCCATCGACAATGCGTTGCCGCTGGACTGGATGTCACTTTCCCGCCGACCGATATGCCTTGGCGGGTCCGCGAGATGCACGTTCGGCATCCGGATGGGCATGTGTTTCGAGTCAGCAAAGGCACTGTGGATGTGGATCACGATTGAGGGCCTAAGTGCTGCCGCTGATACCGGAGTGAGATGGGCCGGGCCGCGAATCACTTGTATCTGCGAAGACGGGTATATGATTGGTTTCCACCAATGGGCCAGATCCTAATGCGGAGGTCCTTCCATGCTCATCGTAGCTATCAAGTTGAAGCCAGGTGTCGATGCCCATCGTTTGGAGTCGTTTATTACAAAGTGGGTTCCGGAGCTTGAGGCAAAGTCGCGTTTCGGTTCGCTGACTTCGCTGAAGTTGTACAGCAGCAGCAAGACTGACTCCAGGCGGGATGAGTTTGTGCTGATGATTGAGGGATTTGTCGAGGGGCCGGTGCTCTCGGGACTTGAGGAACTCTGCGAGGTCGTCTACAGCTTTCCGTGTGAAAAGGCTGACGAGTGGGGCAAGGGTTCCTCTAAACATTGATCTTGGGTTCAGAGATCCAGGGTTCAGAAGATTTGTTGTTGGGTAGACCCGGGCGGTCTGACCAGGTAGACCCGGCGGCGACGAATGTCTGTCGGTCGCCGCCGAGGATACCAAGGGTACGTTTACGACGCCATATTCTGTCCAAGGAACTCCTTGGCTTTGGCCACTTCCGTGTCCCACATCTTCAGTTGCTCCGGGGTCAGGAAGTTCACCACACGCTGGCGAATCTGGTCCCGCTGGCTGGCGACTTGTTTGACGATGTCAGCCTTTGTAATGTTTGGGTGGTCCTGGAGATAGTCGCCCACTTTGGCGCGAGCATCTGTAAATGCGGTTTGCAGTTTTTCTTTTTGATCGCTGCTGAGGTTAAGGTTGCTGGCAAGTTTCCCTGCTTCAGCGATGACTTGGCTACGTTGTTCTGGTGTAAGGTTCATTGCGACCCTCCGGTTGCGTGTTGGTGGTTGAGGGGGCCGACCCAAAACACGTTGATTGTGTTTCGAGTCCGTCGGCGGTTGACGGACAAACGGCGCTTTCATGAGGCCGTGTCAACGTGACGATGCTTGTCGCGCGGCAAACCTGTTTGATGGTGGGCCGTGAAATCGCCCGTCTACCTGCTTTGGTCAATCACGGTCGTGCGACCCAGACCGTTCTTACCGATGACCAGAGCGGAATAATAGTTGAGAGGCACCTCGGCCTGCAACTGGACCCTTGGTGTCGGATATCCCGTCTCAGTCAAAGTGTTCCAGACATGTTGGTTAGATCTGGGCCACAGGCTGCCGGGGTTATGGGGCTGGGCTCTTTTCTACTCGGACGATCTTGCACTCGAGCTTTTTGTCCTGGCGGGTTTTGATCGTTGCCTTGTTCTTGTCGATCTGGTAGTTGATCTGGCTGCCGACGACGAACTCGGTGGCGTCGATGGATTTTTTGGGATCGGTGCGGCAGGTGTAGCTGTGGCCTTCGGCGTCGAAGGATAGGTCGTAGGCCTGATGCTTGTGATCTTTGTCTGTGGTTCCAAAGGGTTGGAGATCTTTGAGGGGGGCGGCGCCGTTTAGCTTTGCGGCGGATGCGGAGAGCGTGGCGGCGATGGCTGCCAGGGCGAGGACCGCGGTTGTGGCTGTTCTTTGCATGGATTCACCTCGAAAGAGGATTGTAGGCGGAGAGACAGGGCGGCGGGACTGGCAGTTTTGATAGGGTCGAAATCGCTAGGGTTCGCGCCTTGTTTAGAGATTTTTTTCTGGGGGGAGTTTTTGTGTTTTTGCAGGGGTTTTGGCGAAAACTGGTGGTAGAAGGTGGTTTTTTTGTGGTGAATTTGTGGTGGAATCGTGGTGAATTGTGGTGCGTTGATGGTCGTATTTGGGGTTCGAAAAATATGCCATTTTTTTTGAAGATTTATTTTTGAGGATTCCCGTTTTGGGACTGGGTGACGACGGGGCGGTCAAATCAGGTGGGCATTCGACTTGGGCGGTGAGAGCTTAGTCGGACGGCAGTTTGTCTTTAAGGGTTTGGGCTACGTCGTCGATGGAGGTGTGCTGGCTGAGTTGCTCTAGCTCCTTATCGTTGGCGACGCGTTGCAGGCCGACTTGTCCGGCGATCTTGCGGTCCATGCTTAGGACGGCGGTGATCTCTTTTTCTGTCAGGAGGAGGATTTGAAGCATGAGGTGATCGCGTTCCTCGGCGCGGCGGCTCATGCGCGACTGACGCATGAGTATGATGCTCGCCAGCAGGATGGCTTCGAGCGCAACGAGGGTGCCGAGAAGAGGGAAGGGCGGTGGGTCGAAGTGGCGAGGGTTGGTGAAGGAGGCTGCGTTGAAGATCATCCAGCCGGCGAAGATTGCCAGGTGGAGGCAGACGAAGCGAAGACTGCCTGCGAAACCTGCGATGGTGTCGCCGAGGCGTTCGGATGAGGTGCGACGAACGAGGAAGTCCTGTTCGTGTTTCGCGATGAGGTCGATGTGCTCTTCGATATGGCTCTGGGACATGTTGCTTTATGAGATGCAAGAAAGCAGCCCGCGCGAAGACCTACTCATGCAGTGAGACTGCATGAATGGGGCATCCGAGGTGTGGGCCGGATTTTATGTATGGGCCACCCGCCGAGGTTTGGTTCGCTATTGCTGTGCGGAGCCATTGTGGCCCCGATATTCTGCCATTAGCCGTGAGATCAGCACTGCGAGATACAGGATGCCTGTAATCGCTTCGATGACCGACATCGAGCGAGCCTGCCCCGAGACCGGCGTAATTCCGGCTGAGCCGAGTGATGTCATTGTGGCGAAGCTGTAATAGACAAAATCGAACCGGGTGGGCGTTATGTGTGTGTTCAGGGTGGGATCGAAATAGAACGCCTTTGGCGTGACTGTCGATATCAGTCCGTAGATACCGGCGAAGCTGAATCCGATGAGCAGATAAATGCAGAGCGCGCCACAAATCGTCTCGGCATTGACCTTGCCGCGCGCAAAGACCTTGTGGAAGATGACTACGACGATTAGGCCGTCGAAGAAGAAGCTGAGGACAGTGTTGGTGATTGAGAATGTGCTTGCATCGCCGATCGTGAGGAAGAGGCGGTGGATCACCTCCGGCGCAGCAAGGGCTATCACAAGCACTAATAGTGTTCGCCGGAAGCTGACCGCGTAGATGCTCAGCAATGTGACAGCATAGCCGGACGTGCGGAAGAGGGAATAGCCGATTCCGGTTCCCTCAGCAAAGGGGTAGAGAATGAGATTTGCCAGTAGAAACGAGAACAGCAAGAAGAATCGCGGCGGGGCGGAGGGGGCCTTCGTAAGCTGTGGCGTGGATGGAGCTGCGATATCCGTCATGGTTGTCGTCGTAAGAATAGTTGATGCGAGCGTCGTTCGGTTAGCCAGTTTTCACGCAAATGAGGTTTCGGCAACTTTGTGTCTACAGCTTTGAAAGTATGGTCGGTACGGAAAGAAATGGTCGCGCTTCGCACGATGGCCACCTTAGCGACGAGGAGGTGTCGCGAAGATGGAGCACCCAGATTTTTGTTATGGGCTAGACCTGAGCCACCCGCCTTCTACTTCTTCAGCATCGTCTTCAGAACTCGTCGACAGCCAGAGATCTGTTCTTTCCAGAATCTCTTCTGATCTTGTGGAGAAGCCACCAAGGCGCTGGTCATCTGCTCAATCTGATGCTGATAAACCGATGTGTGGGCAATACGTAATATATGGTCGTTATCTAGTGATTTACTTGGAACCCAGAGATTTGACTTGTGTGCGGGATAGCGGCCAGCTTTTCCAAGCCGTTGTAGGAACACTCCCCCAATTCCACGGGTCTGATCTATCGAATTATTGGTGACATATTTCTCGGCAAGTGCGGGTTTTGTAGCTTCGGATTCAAGTAGGTCACGGTAGATTGGTTGATACAGCCCAGTTCCTTCAGCTTGCGGAAAGTTTCTTAAGACAGGTGAAATTATCCTGTGAGTGCCTAGAGTCAGCGCCCCCTCCACACGCCCTTTGTCTTCGGAAAACGGCTTGAAACTGGGAAAGCCGAGGCGGTGGCTGCATAAATCGATTCCCGTCAGGTTTACGAACAGATAGTTATTCACAATTAGAGCAACTGAGGTCGGTGAAAAATCGAAACATGGTAAGAAGGTTCCGAGTATTGTACGGGTTTGAACGGCGGACTCTCGCCGAAAAACGATGAGCGCCCTGTCACGCCTGTCTATGCGCTGAGCGATGTGAAAGTTGGGCTTTATCCCGAAAGCATTCTTACTAAGCAGATACTTTGACAGCCATAGCCCCACTCTAACTTTGTCGAACCATCCGAGGAGCAGGTCCCAATCAGCTTCGGAGAGTGGTTGGTCCGCAAGAATCGTTCGCATTATGGGTTCAGCGAGCGCTTCCATTCTCGCAAAACCTTCATTGCAGACGCTACAGGCTGGAAAGGTAAATCGATCGAAAGCAAATTTCTTGACCTTCGCTTTCGCCGAGAAGTCGACGTGAAAATTGGCTTGCCTGTTTGGATCACCGGTCAGGCGGATGAGCCATAGGGGGAGTACGTGCTCCTTTGTCTTTTCTCGTGGTGATTCGCCGCAGAAAACGCATACCTTTGGCAGACTCGGTTGCTTATCATCAGCGTCGGCGATCACGCCAGATGGGTTACTCAACAGTCACGCTTTTCGCTAGGTTTCTGGGTTGGTCTACGTCGCAGCCTCGGCGGACGGCTATGTGGTAGGCGAGGAGTTGGAGGGGGACTACTTCTAAGACCGGTAGGAGGAGTTCGGGGGCCTGGGGGATTTGGATGGTGTGCTCGACTAGCTGCTTGATCTCTTCGTCGCCTTCTATGGCTATGGCGATGACTCGGCCACTGCGCGCGGTGACCTCTTGAATGTTGCTTAAGGTTTTTTCATATTTGAGGACGCTGCTGGGATCGTTGGGGTCTTTGGTGGCTATGCAGACTACCGGCAAGGTTTCGTCGATGAGGGCGTTGGGGCCGTGCTTCATCTCGCCGGCGGGGTAGCCTTCGGCGTGGATGTAGCTGATCTCTTTTAATTTGAGTGCGCCCTCGAGGGCTATGGGGTAGTGGATGCCGCGGCCGAGGAAGAGGAAGTCGTTGGCGGTGTGGAAGATTTTTGCGAGCTGGTAGCACTGGTCGTCTACGGCGCGGAGAACTTCTTCGACTTTGCCGGGAAGTTTGGAGAGTTCGTCGACTAACTTGAGAGACTCGGCGTCGGTGATGGTGCCGCGGACCTGGGCGAGATGGAGGGCGAGGACGAAGAGGGCGGTGAGCTGGGCGGTGAAGGCTTTGGTGGAGGCGACGCCGATCTCGGGGCCGGCGTTGGTGGTGAGGGTGCCGTGGGCTTTGCGGGTGATGGCGGCGCCGACGACGTTGCAGATGGCGAGGGTTTTGGAGCCTTTGGCGATGAGCTCGGCCTGGGCGGCGAGGGTGTCGGCGGTTTCGCCGGACTGGGTGATGAGGAGGCCAATGGCGTGGGGGTCGGCGATGGGGTCGCGGTAGCGGTACTCCGAGGCGTAGTCGACTTCGACAGGGAGGCGGGCGAGGCGCTCGATCATGAACTTGCCGGCGAGGCCAGCGTGCCAAGAGGTTCCGCAGGCGGCGATGGTGATCTGGGAGGCGGCTTTGAGTTCGGCGTCGGTGATATCGAGTTTTTCGAGGAAGACGTGGCCGGTGTCGAGGGAGACGCGGCCGAGGGTGGTGTCGCGGATGGCGCGGGGCTGCTCGTGGATTTCCTTGAGCATGAAGTGCTTGTAGCCGGCCTTTTCGGCCTGGATGGGGTCCCAGGTGATGCGCTGGACTTTTAAGGGGATCGGGGCGCCTTGGAAGTCGGTTAGGGTTACGCCTTCTTTGGTTAAGACGGCTAGTTCGCCGTCGGCGAGGAAGTGGATGTTGCGGGTGTGGTGGAGGATGCCGGGGACGTCCGAGGCGAGGAAGAACTCTCCGTCGCCGATGCCGATGACGGCGGGTGGGCCCATGCGGGCGGCGACTAGCTTGTTGGGCTCATGCGCGGAAAGGACACCGATGGCGAAGGCTCCGGTGATGCGCTTGACGGCGCGGCGGACGGCTTCTTCGAGGGGGATGGTGGGCGTGATTTCGTCGAGGGTGAGGACGGCTTCCGCAGTGTTGGCTTCGGCGTCTGTCTGCTTGCCGTTGCGCTTGGCAACGGCGGCCTGGTTGAGCTCGTCTTCGATGAGGTGGGCGATGATCTCGGTGTCGGTTTCAGAGACGAACCTGTGGCCCTTGGCGATGAGGGCGTTTTTGAGGGTGAGGTAGTTTTCGACGATGCCATTGTGGACGACGACGAGGGTGCCGCTGCCATCGCGGTGCGGATGGGCGTTTTCTTCGGTGGGGCGGCCGTGGGTGGCCCAGCGGGTGTGGCCGATGCCGAAGGAGCCGTTGAGGGGGGAGTCGGCGATGACGGTTTCGAGGTTGCGGAGCTTGCCGGGTGCGCGGCGGAGGGCGAGGCCTTCGGGGCCACCGGCTACGGCGATGCCGGCGGAGTCGTAACCACGGTACTCGAGGCGGCGCAGGCCTTCAATGATGACGGGGACGACGGACTGAGGACCAATGTAACCGACAATTCCACACATGAAATGAGTTTAGACGGCGCGGCGGGATTTTGTGCGGGGAAGGCAGTGGGACTTTTGGGTTATGCAGGCGGTTTTGCGGCGGCGGGTGTGGATTGGCGGAAAGACGGCCGCGTAAAGATGGCGTCCATCTGCAGGAGCCTGCCAGTGGCGGGATCTCGAAAGGATGGCTCGATGTCCCAAAGTTCAAAGCCGTTGCCGGTCATGCGGGTGCTTATGTCGGACATCAAGACTTCACCTTCATAGAGGGGCAGAAGCGACATCTCGAGTTGCACGGCAACAGTGTGAGCGAGAAGCTGAGCCGCTCCGGCGAGGACCTGAGACTCGTAACCCTGCACGTCGAGCTTGAGGAAGATACGGCGGTCGGCGGAAGGGAGCATATCGTCGAGGCGGCGCAGTGGAACTTTTTCTTTGTGGAGATATCGTGACGCGGGGGCGGCGGAGAGGTGGGAGTCGAGCATGGGAAGGAGGGAACTGGAGAAAGAGTTGGCGGCGATGTTGATTTCGGTCTCGCCGTTGCTGGCTCCGAGAGCCATGCGGTCGGCGACGTTCCAGAGAGGATCTGCCGCGGCGGATTGAAGCAGGCTGGCGTGCGCGGCGGCGGAGGGTTCGAAGGAGATAATCTTGCCCTTGTAGCCTGCTGCACGACACCCGCGAGCGAACTGGCCGGTGTTTGCGCCGACGTCGACGACTAGTTCGATCTGGAGTTTGGAGAAGAGGAGACGGTGACGGAGTTTTTGGGAGGTGTAGACATCGGTCTTTCGAATCTGGTGGCCGGTAGCCTCTACTACAGAGCGAAGAGAGCGCTTTAGGGACTGTGTCATGTGGTTGAAGTCTCGAGGATGTTTGTTGCGAAGCCGGTGATCAGATGCAGGCCGGATGCCGTTGGCGAAGGCATGAAGTGGTTGAAGATGGCCATCTAGGATTCTTGAGGTTGGTGGGCATTGGTTGTAAGAAGCGGCGACAGGATAGGCGCAGCAGTTGGAGATAGATTTTCAACCGGGAAAGCTATGACTGCTGCCACGACACACCAAAAACAGAAGCCTGCCGGCTCGGCCTGCAGCTCTCCACCGATTCCATTGAGAAAAAGCGCGGCACAGAACAACCCAACGATGGCGAAGCCCGTTTTGCCGGGACGGCTGAGATATAACTTCAGTGTCTTCCAACCTAGAACTGCCCAAATCAGGAGGAACGTAACCAGACTCAAAAGTCCGCCGCCTACGTATATTTCCAAGAAGGCTGAGTGGGCGGTACCCAAATCCGGATTGTATTCTGGCGCGTAGATCCTCGACGCCACGAAGTATCCCAATCCGAGCCATGGTCCCTTGTCGACCGCCGTTTCGATCAAGTAGGACCAGAGACCAAGACGTCCGCTGATCGTCAAAAGATCCTCGGCTTTGCGCTCCTCATTCAATGCCGTTATCAGGGCGTCAGCCACAAAAGGCAGAACTAACAAAGTAAGCGTAGCGATCTTTCGAAGAATGGGTATTGCCGGTCGCCTGATTAAGGCAAGCAACAGAAATATTAATAAGATCAGGTAGCTTGTGCGCGTCAAAGAAAAGGCAAGAACGCCGCCGAAGACCACAGCCCAGAAGATGAATTTCATTCGAGGCAAGTCACTCTTGATGGTCAGTAACAGAATCAGGCCGATGACGGATACGGAACCGGTTTGTGCAATCAGGTCGCCTCGAAAACGTGTCGATCCAAGTTCGGATTCGACGAAGACTAGTCCAGGCATTAGAAATGCCGCTGCGATGTCTGCAAGGGTCAAAATACCGCATCCGAGGAACAGGTTGTTCAGAGTTTCGGTGATTCCGAACCTGTCAGTAAAGCGCATTATGAATGCGACCGTTACGGCGAGTTGATAAACTTTGAACGCTGAAAACCCCGGGGCCTCGGAGAAGAATACTGACACTGCCAATAGGCCAATAAGGATCATGCTTAGTGTCTGCAGACTCGAAAGGCGAGGGCGGTCGGGTGTTTCGGCTCTGGTTTCACGCGAAGTATCGAAGAATAAGCAGCAACCTGCCATTCCCCACACAATCACTTGCAGCACGATGGCCCAATCAAGCGTGTAGGCCAAGGAGTCAGAGGGATCTCGCAACCTCAACTTCGGCGGCCCCGAAAGCAGAAGGAAAAATAGGATCCTATAAGCGAGCGAGGGACGGCTTAAATGCGAGGCATTGTCCAAGGTATCTGGTGATGAGATCCTCTGTTCCATCAGATTGACGCGCATCATGTCGGGTTGGGACTTGATGCGAAAACCTCCGATACACCATACCCTACGTCTGCGACTGAGCCGATTTGTCAACATCTTGTCAACGATTTGCAACGATTCATACTGATTGGAGGCCCTCGCTCACTTGCTCCTTACCGTCAGAGCAGTACGTAAAAATGACTAGGGCTTAACCGTATTTGCTGTCATTGCGGAGTTGAGTAGGTGTCGCAGGATGAATAAGGTTTACGGGCAATTTACCGGTGGTTTGGGGTTGCCGGTGTACGGTAGGAGAGGACGATAGGACAGCGCTCGTGCATATTCTGGTGATCAATAGTGGATCTTCGTCGATCAAGTTCTCTCTGTTTGAGTCGGGGGAGGGAGGACCACGCTCGTTGTTTGAAGGTGAGGTGACAGGGATTGGCGGGGCAAACGCAGGGTTCAAATTTCGCGATGCAGAGGGACAGGACCTGAGTGGAGTCCGCAAGACTGTAAAGGCAGAGACGCCTGCGGAGGCGATTGGGGTGGTGGTGGGGGCTGTGAGCGGGCCGGGACTGCCGAAGGTGGAGGCGGTGGGGTATCGCGTGGTGCATCCGGGGGCGAAGCTGGACCGGCATCAGCGGATTACGCCGGAGGTGATGAAGGATCTGCATGAGGCAGTGGTGTTTGCGCCGCTGCATGATCCGGCGGTGATTGAGGTGATCCAGGACACAATGCAGAGGTTCCCCGATGTGGCGCACTATGCGTGCTTCGATACGGTGTTTCACGAGACGATGCCGGAGGCGGCGACTACTTATCCGATTCCGCAGGAGTATCGGGAGAGAGGGGTTCGGCGTTATGGGTTTCATGGGCTGAGCTGCGAGTCGATTGTGCGGCAGCTGCGGGAGGATTCGGCGGTGGCGTTCCCGCGGCGGATGGTGATTGCGCATCTGGGAAGTGGATGCAGCGTGACGGCGGTGGTGGATGGGCGGTCGGTGGATACGACTATGGGGCTGACGCCGACGGGTGGGGTGGTGATGGGGACGCGGCCGGGGGATCTCGACCCGGGTCTGGTGCTTTATCTGCTGCGGCAGATGAAGGGAGACAAGGTGAGCGCGCTGGAAAAGATGCTTAACCATGATGCGGGGATGGTGGCGTTGTCGGCGATGCCGAATGACATGAAAGCGGTGAGGGAGGCGGCGGCCCAGGGCGATGCGAAGGCGAAGATGGCGGTGGAGATCTTTACGCGGAGTGTGAAGAAGGCGTTGGGTGGGTTCGCGGCGCTGATGGGTGGCGTTGATGCGGTGGTCTTTGCAGGAGGAATTGGCGAGCACGATGCGCGGTCGCGGGCCGAGATTCTGGGTGGAATGGCGACGATGGGGATTTCGATGAATTCTGCGCTGAACGAAGCTCAGGGTGATTCTTTGAGGAACGTAAGTGCATCTGACTCAGTAACGGCGGTGCTCGTTGTTCCGGCAAAAGAGGATTGGATGATTGCGCTGCATGTCGAACGCATGGCGCGATCTCACAATTAGTTCAGATTCAGTCACAAATTAATTGCTTGCGGAATCCCACTTACATCACTCGAAGGAGTTGTCTATGAGCAGTGTTGCCAAGGAATCGACCAAAGTGAAGAGTCAAAGTGCCCAGGCGTTGTCCGCGGAGGAGTTGCAGAAGATCGATGCTTACTGGCGGGCGTGTAACTACCTTTGCGTGGGGATGCTCTATCTGGTGGAGAACCCGCTGCTGCGGGAGCCGCTGAAGGTGGAGCATATCAAGAACCGGCTGTTGGGGCATTGGGGATCGGACCCCGGGCAGACTTTTGCGTGGGTACATCTGAACCGGCTGATCAAGAAGTACGATCTGGATTTGATTTATCTTTCGGGGCCGGGACATGGAGCGCCGGCGACGCTGTCGAACTGTTATCTTGAGGGCGTTTATTCGGAGGTGTATCCGGACAAAAGTGAAGATGTTGCCGGGATGCAGAAGTTCTTTAGGCAGTTCTCGTTTCCGGGTGGGATTGGAAGCCACTGCACGCCGGAGACGCCGGGGTCGATCCATGAGGGCGGGGAGTTGGGGTATAGCTTGTCGCATGGGTTTGGTGCGGCGTTTGATAATCCGGATTTGATTGTGACGGTGGTGGTGGGGGATGGTGAGGCGGAGACGGGGCCGCTCGCTACATCGTGGCATTCGAATAAGTTTTTGAATCCAGTGCGCGATGGAGCGGTGCTGCCAATACTGCACCTCAACGGTTACAAAATAGCGAATCCTACTGTGCTGGCGCGGATTTCTCCCGAAGAGCTGGAATGGATGTTCAAGGGGTTTGGGTGGACTCCTTATGTCGTGGAAGGAGACGATCCGGCGAAGATGCACCAAGTGATGGCGCGGGTGATGGAAGACTGCGTGACGGAGATTCGCGCGATTCAAAAGAAGGCACGGAGTGCGCCGAAGGGCTCGACGCCGGAGCGGCCGCGATGGCCGATGATTATTCTGCGGACGCCGAAGGGATGGACTTGTCCGAAGGAGATTGATGGACACAAGCTGGAGGGATCGTGGCGGTCGCACCAGATGCCGGTTCTTGATCCGAAGACGAACCCGGCCCATTTGAAGCTGGTGGAGAAGTGGATGCGGAGTTATAAGCCAGAGGAGTTGTTCGATGAGTCGGGCAGGTTGATCGCTGAGTTGAAGGCGATGGCTCCTGTGGGACAGCGGAGGATTACGGCGAATCCGCATGCGAATGGCGGGTTGCTGCGGAAACCGATGGAACTGCCGGACTTTCGCGACTATGCGGTGAAGGTGAAGAAGCCGGGGCAGATTGAGGTGTCATCGACGGATACGGTGGCGCACTTTCTGCGCGATTCGATGAAGCAGAACATGACGAACTTCCGCGTGTTTGGGCCGGATGAGACGGCTTCGAATAAGTTGCAGGCGATCTATGAGGCGAGCGGGAAGACGTGGATGGCGAAGATGCTTCCGGAGGATGCGGACGGGGGCGATTTGGCGGCCGATGGGCGGGTGATGGAGATTTTGAGCGAGCATACGCTGGAGGGTTGGTTCGAAGGGTATGTCCTGACGGGGCGTCATGGGTTCTTTTCGACGTATGAGTCGTTTGTGCACATCATCGACTCGATGTTCAACCAGCATGCGAAGTGGTTGGAGAAGAGCAAGCTTGAATTGCGGTGGAGAGCGCCTATTTCGTCGATCAATCTGTTGATTACTTCGCTGGTGTGGCGGCAGGACCATAACGGGTTTACTCATCAGGACCCTGGGTTCCTGGATGTGGTGACGAATAAGTCGCCTGAGGTGACACGGATTTATCTGCCACCGGATGCGAATTGTTTGTTGAGCGTGACGGATCATTGTCTGCGGAGTACGAACTACGTGAATGTGATTGTGGCGGATAAGGCTCCGCACCTGCAGTATCTGGATATGGATGCGGCGGTGATCCATTGCACGAAGGGGATTGGGACGTGGGACTTTGCCAGTAATGATGCAGGCGAGGATCCGGATGTGGTGATGGCCTGTGCGGGAGATATTCCCACTGCTGAGGCGCTCGCGGCGGTGGCGATTCTGCGGGAGCGGTGCCCGGATGTGAAGATACGGTTTGTGAATGTGGTGGACCTGTTCCGGTTGATGCCGGAGGAGGAGCATCCGCATGGGCTTTCGTCGCGGGAGTTCGATAGCTTGTTCACGAAGAATAAGCCGGTGATCTTTAATTTTCATGGGTATCCTTTGCTGATCCATAAGCTGACGTACCGGCGGACGAACCATGACAACATTCATGTGCGCGGGTACAAGGAGAAGGGGAACATTAATACGCCGCTGGAGCTGGCGATTTTGAATCAGATCGACCGGTTTGACCTGGCGATCGATGTGATCGATCGCGTGCCGCGGCTGCAGGCGACTGCGGCGCATACGAAGGAATGGTTGAAGGGGCAGATTATCGAGAGCGTGAACTATGCTCATGCGAACGGGATCGATTCGAAGAAGATTCGGGAGTGGAAGTGGCCGGTTTAATGCACTTGCGAGTCTGAGGCTGGGTAGTCTGCGAGGCGGGAGAAGACTGTTTGTACGACGCGGTCGCAGCGTATTCCCATGAAGGGGAAGGCCTCTTTTGCTTTTGCTCCAATGCGTTCGAAGAGCCAGTCGCGGATCATTCCGTGACCACGGTGCAGGCGGATTTTTACGTTTTCGACGGTGAGATCCAGAGCGTCGGCTGTCTCCGCTGTGCTTAGTTCTTCAATGTCGCGCAGCATGATAACGGTGCGGTATTGCTCGGGCAGGTCGAGCACGGCCTGCTCGAGAAATTCTCTCACTTGGGCGCTGGAGGCGTTTTGTTCGGGGTCGGGAGATTTGTAGAGATCCTGCATGGAAATTTCTCCGTCGAATTCTGAAACGTCAACCTCTTGATGCTGTTTGGTGGAGCGGCGGCGAGCCAGGGCTTCGTTGACGGCGATGCGCGTGAGCCAGGAGGAGAAGGGTGAGCGGGCGGCGAATTGGCCGAGATGGGTGTAGGCGCGAACGTAGGCGTCCTGCATAACGTCTTCGGCTTCCGCGTCGTTGTGCAGAATGGCGCGTGCGACGCGGTATAGACGCTGGTTATAACGGCGCATGATGACCTCGTAGAGCGCAGTTTCACCGGCGCGGACGCGGTTGACGACCTCCTCGTCTGTGAGGCTCTCCGATTTGACTCTTTCGAATGTATCCATGGCTGCTACTACCTAAGAGAGTGTGCGGGGGGAAAAAGGTTACAGAAACGGCGATTTTTCCCGCCTATTTGTCGCCGGTAGGGTATTTTCCGTTTTTGTGTAACCGATTGCCGGCCACGCACTCTTTCTGCATAGAGGTGGAAGATGAAAACATTCGATCATCGCCTGAATGATAGCTGGTGGGCGTTAAGGGTCGCGCTAGGGTTGATGCCGATCGTCGCCGGAGTGGACAAATACTTCAATAAACTGACGGATTGGGGGATGTATCTGAGCCCCTACGCGACGAAGATGGTGCCGGTGAGCACATCTACGTTTATGCACCTTGTCGGGGTGGTGGAAATAATTGCCGGAATAATCGTACTGAGCCGCTGGACAAAGATCGGCAGTTATATTGTTATGGTGTGGTTGATTGCGATTGCGGCGAACCTGATGACTACAGGCATGTTTTACGACCTTGCGGTGCGGGATCTTGAGATCGCCGTCGGGGCGTTCGCGCTTTCGCAACTTACGGCCGTCCGTGAAGAAGACACGGTGGCCGTGAAGGAGCAGGGCTCCCAGACCAGTAACCAATTTGTATGAACACAGTAGTCCAACGTTTTTAACCCTGAAATGGAGAACCACGATGAAAATGCTTGTTTCCCTCCTGGCGCTTGGCATGATGGCTACGCCTGCGCTGGCTGCTACAGAGACCTTCAATGACGTTTCGGTCCTTGATGTGGCCTGTTCCAAGAAGGCGGCCGCGACCGCCGATGCGCATACGAAAGAGTGTGCACTGGCTTGTGAGAAGAGCGGCTTTGGCATTGTTACCGCGGACAACAAGTTTCTGAAGTTTGACGCGGAGGGCAATGCGAAGATCCTCGCTGCACTCAAGGCTTCGGACAAAACCGACCACCTGCGGGTGAACGTCAGCGGCGATGTTAAGGGCGACACGATCAAAGTGACCTCGGTAAAACTGCTCTAGTTTGCCGATCTGCTGCGCCGCGGCGACCGCGTTGCCGCGGTGTGCAAGGCGATGGGATAGGTGTGTCTCGACTGGCCCGCTCTGGGATAGGATGGGTGCGTTGAAACTAACTCAACGCGACTGGGGCTGGCCCAGTGCGGAACCGGTGATTTCTTGAACAGAATGGATGGACAGAGATGCTTTCGGGGCGCGGTGTGGTTTGCCGCGTTCGCGCTGTTGTTGGGCGCGACGGGTGGGACGCGGGGCTGGTCACAGGAGGCCGACGCGAAGGCGCGTGTGATTCTGGTGATGACAGATGGCTTGCGGTGGCAGGAGGTTTTTCGCGGCGCGGACAAGAAGCTTCTGGCGTCGAAGGGGTATTTCAACGGGCGAAGCGTGAAGGAGCTGCGGGCTAAGTATCTCGCGGCGACACCGGAAGAGCGCCGGGAGCGGCTGATGCCGTTTTTGTGGAAGACGGTGATTCCTCAGGGGCAGATTTATGGAGACCGGGACGCGCATTCCGATGCTTCGGTGACGAACGGTTTTAATTTTTCCTACCCTGGGTACAACGAGACGCTGACGGGGTTTGGAGACCCGACGGTGGATTCGAACGACAACGTACCCAACCATAATGTGACGGTGCTGGAGTGGTTGAATAAGCAGCAAGGACTACAGGGTCAGGTGTCGGCGTTTGGCGCGTGGAATGTGATTGCCGCGATCGTGAATGCGGGACGGTGCGGGTTTCCGGTGAATGCAGGGTATGAGCCGTTTGAGATGTCGCCGATGACTCCGCGGCTGGAGCTGCTGAACGCCTTGAAGGTGGAGACGCCGAAGGTGTGGGATGGCGAGCCATACGATGCGCCGACGTTCAATACGGCGATGGAGTACATCAAGGAGAAGAAGCCGCGGGTGGTGTTTCTGTCGCTTGGCGAGACGGACGAGTGGGCGCATGGAGGGAACTACGGGGAGTATCTGAGCGCGGCGAACCGGGTGGATAGTTATCTGGAGAAGCTATGGACGACGCTGCAGGAGATGCCTGAGTACAAGGGAAATACCACGCTGATTTTTTTGACTGACCATGGACGAGGCGGGGGGCCGGAGTGGACTACGCATGGACAGAAGATTCCGGCGTCGAAGTACATCTTTATGGGGTTCATGGGGCCGCAGACTCCGGGGCTGGGCCTTCGTGCGAATGTGCCTGGGGTGACGCAGAGTCAGGTGGCGGCTACGCTGGCGAAGTATCTCGGGTTCGATTGGAATGCTGAGCAGCCGAAGGCCGGGAAGCCGGTGACGGCTGCGGTGAAGTGAAAGAGGACTCTGTAGCTCTTTCGTTGTAAGGCAAAATGCTTGCTCTGTTTCAAGGTCGATGGGATACTCGTGTAATTTCTGAGCACCACATGGGCTGGCGATGAACGTGAGAGTTGGGGTCTGTTTTCTCTTTTGGATGTGCGGGTTGGGCGCGGTGGGACAGCAACCACAACAGGAGCTTCAGCGGAGAGGGCCAGAGAGGCGCGATTCAGCGTCACGACCGGCGCCGCCACCTGCGATGAAGGTTCCAGAAAAGCTGGAGCCGGCGCGGACGGCGAATGCGAATGCGCTGTATCAGGCGCTGCGGACGCGAACGGCGAATGGCCCCTCGTTTACGGTGAAGAATCTGGGGTTAAAGCGCGATGCGGGCGTGTTTACGTTCAGCGATGGGACGTTCTACCTGTATGGCGAAGTGGGCGGAGTGGTTACGGGAGCAGTTTTCCTGGGGAGTGGGACGCTGCACGTAGAGCCGCCATCGGCGATGGAGCGCAGACAACTGAAGATCGTGATGAAGACGGAGGTGCTGGACCAGCCCTTTACCAGCGCGGTGTTCGAGTTTACGGACGGCACCGCGGCAGAGTTGCGGAAGAGTGCTGTAGCAAGTGCGCCGGCGTCGGGGAGTGCGCAGCAGCAGGCCCAGGATGCCCAGACGCTGTTTCGCAAGAATCTGAAGCATGATGTGGAGGCGCGGGTGCTGGAGGATATCGTGCACCCGGGCGGCGGCGGATTTTTTCTGGCGGATATGAAGGGGGCGATGTTCTCGAAGCGGCTGATCTATGTGGTGGATCCGCAGGGGGCGATTGGGGTTGAGCCCGAGGAGGTTGGTCTGCTGACGTCTGGTGACGACAGCTACGATGTAGCGCTGGGCATTCGTTCGGAGGCGCAGCGGAGGGCGTCGCTGGCGGCCGCCAATGACCGGTTTCGCATTGCACAGCAAACGATCGATCTGACGATTGAGAAGAACGGAAGGATGACTGGAACCGTCGTGAGCGCTGTGACCGCGGCGGAGGGCGGCGTGCAGGTGTTGCCGTTGCTGCTCGCGCCTACGCTGCGGGTGAGCGGCGTGTGGGGGCCGGGTGGGGAGGCGCTGGACTTCATCCAGGAGGATAAGGAGCGCGATGCGGACTTTGCGGTGGTGCTGCAGAGGCCGTTGAAGGTGGGAGAGACGATCCAGATTACGACGGCGTATGCGGGCAAGGACGTCGTGATGGACATGGGAGGCGGCAACTATTTTCTGAGGGCGCGGGAGAGCTGGTATCCGAACGTTCGGGGAGATTTGGGCAACTACGCACAGTACACCATGACGTTTCATACGCCGAAGTACGTGCAGGTGGTTGCGACCGGCAATCTGGTGACGGAGAGGGAAGAGGGACAACAAAAGATTAGTGTGTGGCAGACGCTAACGCCGATTGCGGTGGCGGGGTTCAACATGGGGGAGTTCAAGAGCGACCAGAGCGAGCGGAACAAAGATGTTCAAGTGGTGACGTATGCCAATAAAGAGCTGGCAAACAATTTTCAGGGTCTGCCCGATCGTTCTGGAATGGCGCTGGGCACGCTGTCGACGACGGGGATGCTGAAGGTTGCGACGTCGGAGGGAGATGCGGCGGTCCAGATCTACACGGATTTTTTTGGACCGCTGCCCTACGATCACGTGTCGCTGACGCAACAGACGGCCTGCAACTACGGGCAGAGCTGGCCTACGCTGGTGTACCTCCCGATCTGCTACTTCTGGGACAGCACGGTGAAGCACCAGCTTGGACTGCTGGACAGCGATCCGAGCTACTGGAAGGTGGTGACGGCGCATGAGGTGGCGCACCAGTGGTGGGGACAGACGGTGGGGTTCGGGAGCTATCGCGACCAGTGGATGAGCGAAGGTTTCGCCGATTTTTCGGCGTCGCTGTTTCTGATGGCGACACGCAAGGACCAGAAGGAGTATCGCGAGTTCTGGGAGCTGCTGCGAAGACGCCTGCTGGAGAAGAACGCGCAGGGTATGCGACCGGTGGATGTGGGGCCGGTGGTGATGGGTACTCGGGTGAGCACGTCGCGCTCGGGCGGCAATGTGTATGAGATGCTGATCTATCCGAAGGGTGCTTATATTCTGCATTCGCTGGAGATGCTGTTTTGGACGAAGAAGTACGGCGAGGCGCCGTTCAAGCAGGCGATGCACGACTTTGTGAGCAGCTACCAGAACAAGGCTGCGACAACGGAGGACTTCAAGGCGGTGATGGAGCGCGATATGCCTCCGTGGATGGATATCGACAAGAACCACAAACTGGATTGGTTCTTCAACGCGTATGTCTACGGGACTGAGGTCCCGAAGTACACGATGACATCGACGTTTGAGAAGAAGGGCGAGGAGACGACGGTACACTTCACGCTGACGCAGAGTGGTGTGTCGCGTGACTTTAAGATGATGGTGCCGGTGTACCTTGAGTTCGCGGACAAGCATGCTGTGTTGCTGGGGAACGCAACGCTCAATGGGTCAAATTCGATTGAGCAGACGGTGAATCTGGGGAAGTTGCCGAGTGAGCCGAAACGAATGGTTGCCAACTACAACTTTGATCTGTTGAGCGACTAGATCGAATGCGCGTTCAGGCTCCGCCGCGGCGTAGTTCTTTGGTTTTGAGGACGATGAGGTATTCGTAGAAGGCTTGCAGGGTGGCGTAGGCGAGGCCGGCGGCCCCATCGAGGATGGCCCCGCGAAGGAAGACCATGTAGAGCCACTTCAAAAGCGGGCGGCCGGGAAGGCGGTAGAAGATCGCCTTCTGATGTAGGCGGCGAGTGTGGAAGTCGGGGTGGCGGAGGGCGGTCATCAGCGATGGATTTTGCAGGCCCTGATTGCGGGCGATCAGCTCGGCTTCCATGGTGGAGTAGAGGTTGTGCTTCTCGACCCATTTGGCGATGCCCTTGGAGAAGGGGAAGTGGTCGAGGGGATAGCTGAGTTCGGCGATGGTGCCGCCGACCTCGAGAACCTCGTTGATGGCGCGGGTGTAGTGGGAACGCTCGGGGCGGACCAGGCGGATGTAGAAGGGTGAGATCTGGGCGTGCTTGAGCCAGGTGCCGAAGAGGTAGTCGCGGCGGCGGACGCGGAAGGCTGCGGTTTCGGGTGGGGCGGCGAGGGCGAGTTGTTGCATCTCGCGGGAGAGGTCGGGTGTGGGACGCTCGTCGGCATCGGGGAGGAAGACCCAAGGGTGTTTGAAGGAGATGGTTCGGAGGGCTGCGTTGCGGTGGGTGGCGTAGTCGTCGAAAGGGCGGGTGTGGATGTGGGCGCCTGCGGCTTTGGCGATTTCAAGGGTGGCGTCGGAGCTGCCGGAGTCGAAGACGTGGATGTCGTCGGACCAAGAGACGCTGGCGAGGCAGCCGGGGAGGTCGTTCTGCTCGTTGCGTGTGAGGATGAGGACGGAGATCATCTGCTGGCTATGGTATCCGTTTCTGACAGCGCGGGACGATCTCCAGTGAAACTAGAAGCGAATGACGAGACCGCTGGTGAGGGTTTTGGCGTGACCGCTGTTCGCGGAGTTGTTGAGGGCGTAGCTGAAGTCGACGACGCGCCAGTCGAGGTGCGGGAGGATGGTGGTGTCTAGTCCGAACACGTAGCGGTAGGCGAAGTCGTTGTCGATTTTGAGGTTGGCAGGGGTGCTGTAGGTGGAGACTCCGAAGATAAATTCGGCGTAGGGTTTGAGCGGGATGACAGGAAGTTTGGCGGCGACGCGCGGCCCGATGAAGCCGCTGTTGATGTGGTCGGAGAGATCTCCGCGGGCGTCTGCCGAGAAGCTAAGGGGGCCGATGTGGTACAGGCCGTAGTAGAAGCCAAAGGTTCCGCCCAGCTTCCAGCTGTCATTCGGGAGACCGCTTTTTTCGGTGCCCGCGGTACCGTAGATCGCGAATTTGGCCTGAGCGTGGAGGGCGCTGGGAATGAGGCTGAGCAGGAGGAGGGCGAGGGGGAGGAAGATACGGCGGCTCATGCCTAAGGGTAACGATACGTGACGGCGCTGGGCAAGTATCGGAGGCATGTTTGGTGTTCTCTTATCAAATTCGCAGGACTACTGCGGAGTAAGAGGGCACTTCGTTGAGCGGAGTTGTTTCGGGGGACGATTGTTTTGTGAAGCGAACGCCCTGTTTTGCGTCGAGGGCCGGGCCGCTCAGCAGCCATCGCTGCGTCATCGGTTTGGTCCGCAGGTCTTTGGGGAGCGCGATGCGGATGGTCGTCGGGCTCTTGTTGATGATGGCGAGCTGCGATTGTTCACCTTTGGTAGCGAGGTATGCGGTGATGTTTTCTTCGGTGCTGACCGCGCATGGAGCTATTTTGTAGCCCGCGAACTGCTGAGCGAGCTGCATGCCGTAGTACATGGGCCGGGGAGCTGCGCGTGATCGTTCGCTGCTCTCGATGGGTGCGTAGAAGCCGGTGCCGCCGCCGTGGAGATTGACGCCGATGAATCCGGCGCAGGCTACGTGAAGCATATAGTCGGCGACCCAGAGGGCGGAGGCGTAGGCGTTGCTTACGCCGTCTTTGCCGCCACCGAAGCAGGAGTTACCTTCGTCCATGCGGTAGCGGGTTCCGCCGGCGGCTGCGACTGCGGATGTGACTTCTGCGATTTGCTTTTCGAGGCTCGGGTTTACCCTTTGCAGGAGGCGTTGGGCCGTCATTGCAGGATCGCTTGCGGGACCCATCGCGTAGAAGTGGCTTGTGAGCATGACGGCGTCACCTTGAGTGCGTTCGCCATATTTTTTGACCCAGGTATCGACTTGGCCTTCGGTGTCGGGGCCAGCGAATGGTGCTTGTGGAGTCTTGGCGCGCACGGCTTTGACCCAGGTTTCGTATTCGGCGATGTATTGGTCGAAGTTGTACCCCTTGGCGCGAAAGAACTGGTCTTCGCCGAAGCCGTCGGCTTCGTTGCCGACGACGATGGCGATGAGGCTGTGGCCCATGATTGTCGCGACCGCTGCGGCCTCGTCGGCTGCGCGGGCGGCGCTTCCACAGGCGAAGTTGAGGCCATAGATCAGGCGCCAGTTCACTGCATCGAGGAAGCCTTTGAGGTTTGTGATGGCTTGATGGGTGATGATGCCTTGCTTGTGGTGTTGAACGACTGGATCGACGAGGGGCCACTCCCAGTAGTCTTCGATGCCGTGACGGACGCCGCGCAATTGTTTTGGGTCGTCGAGGCCGATGCCGTCCCATGGGGTGATGTTGCTGAGGTGTCCTCCGAGACGCAGGACACCGTGGTCGCTGAGGCCGCGAAAGGCGGCGATCAATGCGGTGTTTTGTGGAGAGAAAAAGTCGGCGTTGTAGAGTTGTCCGGTCTCGTAGCTCAGGCCCGTGAAGTCGAGGGGCATCAACTTTGCTGGCGTGATTGGATTTTCAAGCTGGACTGTAACGATGCGCTGTGCGCGAACTTGTCGTGAGATGGTTGCGCTGGCCGCTGTTGCTGCGGACAGAGAAACAAATTTGCGTCGATCCAAAGTGCCCTCCGGCTAAGGCAAACAGTTTACCGTTGGGTTGAGGCGGGAGTTTCAGACGGGACGAAGAGCCACGACTGCGTTGAGGCCGCCGAAGGCGAGTGAGTTCGAGAGGGCGAGTTTCGGAGTGGCTTTGCGGGGTGCGCCGAGAATGACGTCGAGGTCGATTGTAGGGTCGATCTGCGAGACGCAGGCGTTCTGGGGAAGAAGATTTTCGTGTAAGCCGATGATGGTGGCGAGGGCTTCCAACGCGCCGCTGGCTCCGATCGAGTGACCGTGGAGGGATTTGGTGGAGCTTACTGGAATGTGCGAGGCTCGGGTGCCGAAGACCTGGTGGATCGCAGCGGCTTCGGTGGAGTCGTTAGCCTGGGTGCCGGTGCCGTGGGCGCTGATGTAGCCGACGTCATTGAGTGAGGCTTTGGCGTCTGCGATGGCCTGGCGCATTGCGGATGCGGCGCCGTCTGCGAGCGGCTGGGTGATGTGGTTGGCGTCGGCGGAGGCTCCGAAACCGACGATTTCGGCGTAGATGGTTGCGTTGCGGGCCCGGGCTGAGGCGAGGGTTTCGAGCGTGAACATGGCGGCACCTTCGCCGATGGTCATGCCGTCACGGTCGGCTGAGAACGGGCGGCACTGGGTGGGGGAGACGACGCGCATGGAGTCCCACGCGCGGAGGAAGCCAAAGGTGAGGGGGGCTTCATGACCGCCGGTGATGGCGGCGTCGACCATTCCGCTGCGGACCATCTGGAAGGCGAGACCGATGGCGTGAGTGCCGGAGGAACAGGCGGTGGAGATGTTGAGCGTGGGGCCGGTGATCTTGTGTTCG
The DNA here is from genome assembly GCA_000381605.1 of Acidobacteriaceae bacterium KBS 89. Classification (GTDB taxonomy): domain Bacteria; phylum Acidobacteriota; class Terriglobia; order Terriglobales; family Acidobacteriaceae; genus Edaphobacter. The sequence goes on along the minus strand of KB906757.1, from coordinate 226,967 downwards.
ATGGAGATGTTGCTGGCTCCGGCAGAGGCCATGGTGCGAATGACGGTGAGGGGATGGACCCGGGTGTTTTGGGTATAGAGGCGGATGGTCTCGGTTTCCTCAGCCTGGCGGCCACCGCAGGCGCAGCCGACGATGATGGCGATCTTTTCGGGTGAGTAGTGGTTGGTAAGTTGCGATTCGAGGGCAGCCTGGCGGGCTGCGACGATTGCGAACTGAGTTGTGCGATCGGAGGCTGCAACGATGCCGGATTCGAGGTGCTGGCGGGGATCGAAGTTCTTTACGGCGGCGGATTGGGTGAAGCGAAAGCCCTGGGTATCGCCGGGAGCTTCTGGGTAATGCGGGAAGGGAGCGATGCCAGTAGTTCCGGCGAAGAGGGAGGTCTGGAAGTCCGCGACTGTATTACCGATGGGAGTGATGCAGCCCAGGCCTGTGACGACGACACGATTCACTGCTGCTCCCTTGCAATTCCAATTCTAGTTATAAATCACAGGGGACAGGTGTGCGATTCGGTCAGGACGCGGTAGCGGCGGGAGGTTTAGCGGAGACAAGTTTGGTGACGCCGTCGACCATGTCGCCGACCGTCCTGATGGAGCCGAGCGCTTCGTCGGGGATGTCGATGTTGAAGGACTCTTCGACCTCGAAAGAGATGTTGATCTTGTCGAGGGAGTCGGCGTTGAGCTCGTCGAAGGTGGTGGCCAGCGTGATCGTCTCCGGAGAGATGTTCTTCGACTTAGCGATGATGTCAATACAGCGGCTGGCGATGTCATTCATGGTGGTTCGGGTACCTCTGGGTTAACTCAACTTACAGCGATGCGCAGGCCAATGTAAAGGGTGCCGGGTGTCTGCTGAACCTAGTTTAGCTTGTGAGCAGACTCAATCCGGCTGCGAGAAGACCGTCCTCGCCAAAGAGGTGCGAGGCGTGGTTGCCGACGTGGAGCTGAAGAATGCTGGAGAAGAGGGCGGGATTGCGTTCGAAACTAGAAAAGATCTGGGCTCGGAGACGCGTAGAACGGCCAATAAGCAGCAGGATTCGGGACATCAGACAGGGGATGCGTTGAATGTTGCGGTGGGCGGACTGATAGGAGGAGAGATCGTCCGATTGCAGTGCCGAGACGAGTGCGAGGGCCTGGCGGAAACACAGGGCCATGCCTTCACCGGTGATGGCATCGACCGATCCGGAGGCGTCGCCGATGAGGGCGATGTTGCTGGTGGTAACGCGGCGGAGGCTACGGCCGAGCGTGATGGAGCCGCGTGGAGGGCCGTTGGGTTGAGATGCGGTGAGGTGATGGCGCAGAGTGGGGAAATATGCCAAGGCATCTTCGGGGCTGGCGAATTTCTTATCCGCAACGAAGGCGACGCAGACTTCGTTGGAGGAGGTGGGAGTGACGTAAGCCTGACCGATGTTGCTCCAGTAGACCTCGACGAAATCCGTCCACGGGGCGACAGTATAGTGCTGGCGGAGGCCGATTCGGCGTGAGTGGATTGTGCTTCCGGTAAGTCCGGCAAGAGCGGCGACGCGGGATTGATGGCCGTCGGCCCCGATGAGGTAGCGGGTGTGGAAGGTTCGGGACGTGGCATGAATTGTGGCGAGATTTCTGTCAATCGCGACGCTGCGCAGAGTGTTCTGCCAGTGAAAACAAACTCCAAGACTTGCGGCGCGATCTAACAGAACCTGGTGGAGGACAGTGCGGCGAATGCCGCATCCGGAACCACCAGGAAAGTTGCACTGAACGGTAGCTTGGCGCTTTGAGGACGTGGAGTCGCCGACGAAACGGACTCCTTCGAGGGAGGCACTTTGGGTGTGAGGCAGGTCGCGCTTGGGGTCGAAGCCAAGTGCGGCGAGGGAGTCGAGTGAGCCAGGAAGGAGACCTTCGCCGCAGGCTTTGTTGATCGGAGGTTTGGCAGCATCGATGACTTCGACTTTAAGGCCCTGGCGAGCAGCGGCAATGGCGCAGGCAAGGCCAGCCGGACCTGCGCCAACGATGAAGACGTCACTTTGGATCCTGCGAAGGTCCATAGCGTCTATGACGCTGCATGTTGGACAAAAGACTAGTGTTGACGAGCAAATGACAAACAGATGACGCGAGCGTGACGAAATCCGTCCGGAGGAGTCTCTAGGCAGGGTCTGGAAAGGCTACCACTTGAGGAGAACCAGCTCTGAACAGAAGGCGGGACCCATTGCGGCTAGGATGCTATAGGTGCCGGGCTTGCCGGGGGAGTTGACGAGGACGTCTTCGAGGACGGCCAGAACAGAGGCAGCAGAGAGGTTGCCGACTTCGCGGAGGCTGCGCCAGGAGGGTTCGAGCGCGTTGGCGGGAAGGTCGAGCGTGTTCTCCATCGCTTCGAGAACCTTGGGGCCGCCGGAGTGAAAGATGTAGCTGGAGATGTCATCCAGGGTTAGATCGTTGTCGGAGAGAAAAGCCTCGACGTTGCCGCGGAGGTGCTCGTTGACGACCTTCGGGACGTCGGGGGAGAGGACGATTTTGAAGCCCATGTCTCCAATATCCCAACCCATAATGTGTTCGGTGTGTCGATAGAAAGTCGAGCGGGTGTCAAGGACCTGTGGACCGGCGCAGGGGCAGCCTTTTTTGGCGATCGGGGTTTCGCTGCCGGCGACGATGACTGCGGCGGCGCCATCGCCGAAGAGGCCGCAAGAGATTAAATTTGCGATGGATTGGTCGTTGTCCTGCCAGGTAAGGGAACAGAGCTCAACGGAGAGAAGAAGCGCGTACTGGTTGGGAAAGGCACGGACGTAGTCGGAGGCGCGAGAGATGCCCGCGGCTCCGGCGACGCAGCCAAGACCGAAGATGGGAGTGCGCTTGATGGAGGTGGGGAACGGCATGAGGTTGATGAGGCGAGCATCGATGGTCGGGCTCGCGATGCCGGTGACAGAGGCGAAGAAGATGGCAGAGATGTCTGCCGGGGTGAGACCGACGCGACAGAGGGCAGCGGTGATGGCCTTTTCGCCGAGTTCGACGGCGGCGATGATCCAAGCGTCGTTGGTGGGGCCGAAGCCGGAGAGATTCTCGTAGATGTGGAGGGGGAAGACGAGGTTGCGAAACTCGACACCGCAGTTGACGAACAGGCGGTTAATAAGGCGGGGTTCTTCCATCCTGTCCTGCCAGCGTGCCGTCAGTGCTTCTGAGATTGCTGCCTGTGAATAGCGATGTGGAGGATAGGCCGTGCCGACTGATGCAATGCGCATGCTGATGTGAACCCTTTTTGGTGCTTTGATATTGAGATACTTTACGGCTAATGGTGGTGACAGTTAAAGGTTGTGCGTTGGGTTGCGGCAGATGAGAACGCAGAACGGGTCAACAGGTTAAAGGTACACGTTGCGGAGGCTTGCGTGTTGAATTTCGATCAAGGGCGCCGGATGATTGCCCAACGGGTCAACGGAGGCGGGCGATCTGGCGCTGGTAGAGGGTGTTCTGGGGGAACTCCATCGATAGGCCGATGAGGATTGCTTTGCCTTGCTGGACGCGGCCATCGCGGAGTTCGCCGACTGCGAGCATGAGGCGGGCGAAGGGGGCGAGGTAGTGGCCCTGCTCGGCTGTGAGCTTGAGAAGTCGAACGCCTTCGGCCTTGTTGGTACCTGCACCCGCCATGCCGAGGATCCAGCGTATGGGCGCTGGTTTGAGGCTGAGCATGTAGTTTTCAATGCCGACGGCCAGGTTGGCATCGTAGAGGGTCGGATTGATTGCCAGTGCCTGTTTGGCGTACTTGCTGGCTAGTTCGCTGAATTTGTACGCGCCGTATTCGTGACGGTCGATCAGAGAGGCCCAGTCGGCCTGCATACCAGAGGTTACGGCCTTACAGTAGAAGGCGTTGGCGTCTTTGGGATTGTGCTGGAGAGCGGCGTCGGCGAGGCGCTCAGATTGGGCGATGCGGTCGTTGAAGCCCTTCTTGAGGACTGGGTCGATGGCCGGGCGCTGCCGGGATTCGAAGCGGTTGTCGTCGGAGAAGAGTTCGATATCGAGGACGCCGAGACGGTCGAACTCGGTGAAGATAAAGGCGGCCGCGTCGGAGGCGGGGCCGAGGGGATCCTCCGGATGGGCGGTCATCCATTGATGGAAGTAGCTGTGGGCGGCGTCGAAGTTGAGGTTATAGAGGGCGTAGTAGCCGTCGTTGAGCGGAGTGCCTGTGAGAGGCGCGTTCACGGCATTCAGGGCAGGTGTTACAAGCAGGAGAAGCAGCAACGCTAATAGGAGGGCGCGACAAGCGGGTCTGTTGGGAGGCTGCGTGGGCGGTACTACCAAAACAAGCATTTCTATTCTTTTTTACCTTATTTTGGCGGACGTTGTGCTTTGATTCGGTCGAGCGAGCGAAGCATTGGAGGTTCGAGGGTTCCGCCTCTCTTGTTCTGGTTCAGATTTCGACGGAATGCTGGAGGGGCGATCGGCAGACCGCGGTTTGAGGGTGAGATCGAATTCCGGCAAGCGCAGGCGCTGCCGTAGATAGAGAAATAATGACGCATTTGCTGGGTGTGAAGTGGAAACCTTGTTCCTCTTTGGGCACCATTTGTGCAAATATTTGCACTTCGCTGTTTCTAGCCCTATCCATATAGCTGAAATATAAGGAATTACGTTTGGTGGTCAAGCTGCAATAAGAGTATGGCATGAATGCTTGACGATTAGCGTCTGCAAGATTGGGGCGCGCGGCACTGGACATTGAGCAGGCTCATGCACGAGGCAGTTTGCAACACTTAGAACCACCCGCTCTGTGCGGAAAACTCAGGAGGAACCATGAAGCTTTACTCGAAACTTTCTGCCTTGGGAGCGGTGCTCGTGCTTACGACCGCTTTCGCGTCGGCTGATACTGTTCACTACTTTACAAGTGGCTCGGGCTCAGTCGGCTTTGTTGGCTATTCCACCACGCCGGGCGGTCCATTTGCGATCCAGCCGGCGGGTACCAACAACTCAACCGGTACCAGCGCAACTTTTGGGATTTTCCCCGGAACGGATTGGGCGCCAGCACTTGTAGGAGCAGACTCTGTTGCTTCGATATGGGTCTCTTACGACCAGTTCTCCGGACCTACGGGCGGCGAAACCGACGGGACCTACGACTGGAATGGCTACTATGAGTACACAACCAACTTCAACTTTCAGCACTCTTCGTACGGCGAGATAACAGTGGCGGCGGACGATACGGTTGCCATTTATCTGAATGGCGTTAACATTCTGCCGCTGGGAACCATCGGCGGCGACGCACATTGCGCTGACGGTGCCCCGAACTGCCGCCCAGGAGGGACCTCCACGGTCTTCTTCAGCGCGCCGGAAGGTTTCAATGTTCTGAATTTCGTGGTGGCTCAGACCGGTTCGTACTATCAAGGTCTGGACTATGTTGCGACCGTCACGGAAACTCCAGAGCCAAATACTCTCTTGCTGCTGGGAACCGGCCTGCTTGGCTCTGCCGGCGCCCTGTTCCGCAAGATGCGCACGGTTTAACGTAGAGCGGAGCATAAGGCGGGTGCCGGGAGCGCCCGCGTTATGCTCTGCCTCTGCATTTGTTGTTTCGGCGGGTGTGAAGAAACTCTTCACACTCGCTTTTTTTTCTCTTGAGGGAGCAAACGGGAGGCGTTGACAGGCTCTCCCTTCAGATTTCCCGGTGGGAGGGGTAAGGGGAGCACCTACCACTACCTTTTGAGGACAGGGGTCTGGTTCTTCTCTTTTTCTTCCAAGTACCACGCGACTGTCTTCTTTAGACCTTCGTGGAAGTGTGCCCTGGGCTGGTAGCCGAGTTCCTTGCTGGCGCGCGTAATGTCCGCCAGTGAATGCTTGATGTCGCCCTCTCTGGGGGGGCCGTAGTTTGGCTTGGGGGTGAAGCCCAGCTGGCCGGCGATGGCGGCGTAGACCTCGTTGAGGGTGTGACTTTTTCCAGTGCCGATGTTGAAGACACGGCCGGTGGCCACATCGCTGGGAGCAAGGCAGGCGAGGAGGTTTGCGCTGACGGCGTTGTCGACGTAGTTGAAGTCTCGGCTGGTGAGGCCGTCGCCGAAGATGGTGGGGGTTTCGCCAGCCATCATCTTAAAGGTGAACTGGGCGATGACGCCGGAGTAAGGTGAATCGGCGGCCTGGCGGGGGCCAAAGATGTTGAAGTAGCGCAGGCAGACGCCCTCGAGGCCATAGGCGCGGTAGAAGGACTGGATGTAGTACTCGCAGGTGAGCTTCTGGACGGCGTAGGGCGACAGGGGACGGGGGAGCATGTCCTCCTGCTTGGGCTGAGTGGGCTGGTCTCCGTAGGCTGAGGAGGAGGCCGCGTAGACGATGCGGCGGACCTTGGCGTCACGGGCTGCTATCAGCAGATTGAGAGTGCCGTTGATGTTGGATTCGTGCGAGGTAAGGGGATCCTTTACCGACCGCGGAACCGAGGCGAGGGCGCCCTGATGAAGGATGTAGTCGATTCCTTCGCATGCGGCCTGGACGCCCGAGACGTCCTGAAGATCCATCTCCTGAAAATCGACTGCGTGACGGATGTCGGCGAGGTTGTCGAGGTTTCCCGTGGAGAGATTGTCGATGCCGCAGACTTCGTGGCCCTGGTCTACGAGCGCATGGGCCAGAGAGGAGCCGATAAAACCTGCGATTCCTGTAATGAGATAACGCGCCATCTTTATTCCCTCAGAGGTAGTTTACCGGGGTATGTGCAAAATTTGTTATCCGAGAAGTCCTTCCTACTATCAGGATTCGCAAGCGAATGCCAGGGCGAACGTTGAAGGAGGGTCTGAGGGTAATGGTGAACGGGTAATGAAGGAGAGTCAATGCGACTTTTGTGCAGCCTGGGTATGGAAAGGCGAATGCGATAATCGAATCTATGTCGACTACAGACCAAATTGTTTTGCCCAAGATAGCGCAGGAGCGCATGAAGCGCCTGGAGGCCCGCACCGCGAAGATCGGTGTGATCGGGCTCGGGTATGTGGGGTTGCCACTCTCTCTCCTTCTCTCGGAGGCGGGTTTCAAGGTTACGGGTTTCGATATTGATACCAAAAAGGTGACAGACCTGGAGGCAGGCCGGTCTTATATTTTTAGAATTCCGGCGGTTGAGATCCAGAGCGCGCGAAAGCAGGGGTTTACGGCTACGGCGGACTTCGCAGGTCTGTCGGACCAGGACGCCATTATTATGTGCGTACCAACGCCGCTGACGGAGCATCGTGAGCCGGACCTTAGCTATGTCGCGAACACGGCGAAGGCTGCTGCTCCGTGGCTGCAGGAGGGGCAGTTGGTCGTGCTAGAGAGCACGACTTATCCCGGTACGACCGAAGAGCTGATGATTCCGATCCTCGAAGAGGGGAACAAGAACGGACTGAAGGTGCAGGGCGCAGGCACGCCGGCGGAGCATGGGGTGTTTTATGTCGCCTTCTCGCCTGAACGTGAAGACCCTGGCAACACCACGGTGGCGCGCCACAATATTCCGAAGGTCGTGGGCGGTCATGAAGAGATTGCGACGGAGCTGGCGGCGGTGCTGTATGAAGGAATCTTTACCCGCTCGGTTCGCGTGTCGTCGACGCGGGTGGCTGAGATGACGAAGCTGCTGGAGAATATTTATCGCTGCGTGAATATTGCGCTGGTGAATGAGCTGAAGGTCCTTTCGCTGCGCATGGGTGTGGACATATGGGAGGTGATCGATGCGGCTTCGACGAAACCGTTTGGATTTCATCCCTTTTATCCGGGGCCTGGCCTGGGCGGACACTGTATCCCGATCGACCCGTTCTACTTGAGTTGGAAGGCGAAGGAGTATGACTTCAATACTCGCTTCATCGAGTTGGCTGGAGAGGTGAATGAGGCGATGCCTGCGCACGTGGTTCAGTACGTCGCGAAGGGGCTGAACCAGAATAAGAAGGCTGTGAACGGATCGCGGATCATGATGCTGGGGATGGCTTACAAGAAGGACATCGACGATCTAAGGGAGTCGCCTTCGCTGACTGTGATCGAACTGCTGCGCGAGCAGGGTGCAGAGGTGGTTTATAACGATCCCTATTTCCCGACCGTTGGCAGGGGACGCCATTACAACCTGAATATGACTTGTACGCCGCTTGAGAAGCTTGATCAGTATGACTGCGTGCTGATTATGACGGACCACACGGACTATGACTACAACGCGATCGTGAACCAGTCTAAGCTCGTGGTGGATTCGCGGAACGCAACGAAGGGAATTAAATCAGACAAGATTGTCCGCTGTTAGTGCGGGTTGGTTGGATTTTAGAGATTAGACGAAGCGGGGAGAAGGAACATTCTTCCCGCTTTTTTTGTGCGCAGTGGGGTCTATTGGTTTAGATCTTTGCGGGGCGCGCCAGAGCGGCGATGACGGTCTTTGCTTTCTTCAGGTAGAGGCCATTGGAAAACCGGAAGGGACCGATGAAATGAATGAAGGACGCGTCTTCGTAGGGGACCTCGGGGTGCGCCCAGTACGATAGATATTTTGGAAACTGCAGTGGGGACGCACCATCCGAGTTTGCGATGAGGAGGTTTGATGTCAGCTGCTCGCTGCCCCATTCGTTCCATTGCTCTTTGGCGAGACGTCGCATGAGTTCGGAGAACCATTCAATTTTTTCGCGATTGATCGATCCTCTTGCAAAGCCGTTGAAGCCGGCGTTGCCGCGGACGTACTGAAGAGATTCGCTCTCCGGAAGTTGATCGAACGATCGTTCGCAAACCGCCTGGACCATGGGGTGCATGTTGTTTTTTGATCGCTGGCATGCGCTGGTCATCGACTCGATCTCCGGAAAAGACCTGTCGCCCATTAGGGTAAAGCTGCGGTTCGCATCGATGCACTCCTTGACCTCGGGAATCGAGTTTACGGTGAGCGTGTCGGAGTCGAGTTGAACGACGAAGGTATCTTTTACGAGATCGCTGATGAGAAGGAGCCTCTCCCAGCAACTGCCTTTGGGGGTGTTGGCTGGAGCGACTTCAGAGATGTGAACGATCTTTGCATCGGAAATGTGCGCGTGGATGGTGGCGTAATCGGACTTTGTCAGAGATCCGTCGTCGAGAATGACGACGTGCGGATTTCGGCCAAGCTGCCGGCAGAATGACTTTGCCGCGAGCAGGTACATGAGGACCTCGCCGTGGCAGACCATGGAGACAAGGGTCAGTGAGGTGTCGTTGGATCGGATTGGAGGAGTGCTGAGGAGAGAACGACAGTTGAAGTCGAACCAGGCCCGTCGCAAGGCCCGCCTAGCGCGAAAGAACATCCTGAGCACCTCTCCTGACTATGACTCAGGTTACATCAATGGACCAACGATCGAGAAGATGTTGATGTGGCATCTCCCTTGCCGTGACTGATGCGACGGGGCTTTGAGACCCGTGTGTGACAATATGATTCGAGGTTCAGCCTGCTGGATTGGGAGCCGTAACAATCATGCTCGGCCCACGAGGACATTGCAGAGATGCCAACAGTTGATGTCATCATTCCGGCATACAACGCCGCGAAGTACTTGCCTGTTGCGATTGAAAGTGTGGTGGCGCAGACCTTCGAACATTGGAGGATCCTGCTGGTCGATGACGGCAGCACGGACAATACCGCTGAGGTCGTCGCGCCGTTTATCGAGCGGTTGGGCTCGAAGCTGAACTATATCAAGCAGCCCAATGGCGGGCTGCCGGCTGCGCGCAACGCGGCAATTCGCAACTCTTCCGCCGAGTTTCTGGCGTTGCTGGATGCCGATGACATCTGGCTCCCCGATCGATTGATGGAGTCGTTGAAGGTCTTTGAGGGGCGCCCACGGGTTGGCCTGGCTTATGGGTTCAACTCCCGCATTGACGCGGAAGGCACGATCATTGATACGTTTTCGCAGAGGCCGAGATTCGCCGAAGGGCATATTGCGCCCTACATTTATATGCGGCGTGTCCAGTTGCCGTGCCCGACGGTGACGTTTCGCAGAAAATGTGTGGATGACGTTGGGATGTTCGATGAGACATTGCGGGCGACGGAAGACCGAGACCTTTGGCTGCGCATCGCGTTCAAGTACGAGGTGGCACTTGTGCCAAAGGTCATCGCACTCTATCGGACTTCACCAAATGCAATGACCACTGATCCTGAACGAATGTTGAAGGCGCAGCAGCAGTTCATTGAAAAGCACTATGGCGAGCCGGGATGCGGCTTTCTGCAACGCCGGGTGGCTCTGAGCCAGATCTACCGGCAACGTGCCGAGGCCTTTGCGATTCGTAAGGACTGGGCTACGGCTGTTGGAAGCTCGTTGAGAGCCTTAGCGCTCTATCCGCTGGATGTGAGTAATTTCCGGACTGCAGGATCGTTGCTGCTGCGCTATGCCGGTGTTTTTCGGTAGATGGCAACACCGTTAGTGTTGCACTGCTCCGATGTCGTAGTTGCCAGTGGCAGGCCGCGGTTTTCCGTCATAGTCGAAGCGAACCTCCGGTATGGAAGCGCCTGTGCCAAGAGCTGGACTCGTTGGAGACAAGTGGAAATTAAAGTTGTCGAGGTCTTGTTCTGAGGTGAAACGCAGCTGTGATACGAACTTGGGATCTTCACACTTCTCGTTCGCCCCCGAACATTTGTGGTCTCTCAGTCCATAGAAGAGATTGTTGCTCCGGTAGATGTGTCCGATTGGCTGCTGGAAGTAGAAGCTGATCGGTCCTCCTGGCTTCCCTCCGAGCTTGTAAGTGTTGTGGTTGTCGTACCCCAACACAATGTTGTTCATGAAGGTAAATGTGCTGTTCGAACAACTGGGATCCCAACAGGCGATATCGAATGCTGCCGGCGCATAGGTGACGATCGTATTGTTCGCGAAGAGAACCCTGCCACCCTGTCTGAAATTAAACGATAGTGAATCGCCTGCACGGCAGAAATCACCCAGGTGAGCGTTGAATGTCTTGGGTTGTCCTGCGATCGGTGCGGACATTCTCATGCAGTTAACGACGGCGACGTTGTTGATGAACGTGACCGGATTTTCGTTTGGCCCCCACTTGAAGGTGGCGCCTCCGTTCGCGTAGGCGATGGAGTTCGAGATGGTCATAGGGCAATCGGTGCCCTTATCCCCATGTCCAAGATCGAGACCATCCTGCGTGTTGTAACTGAAGTTGGAGTGGTCGATGTTTACCGCGAGGCAGGTGCCGGTCGGCGTTCCTACTCCATCGCCGTAACCTCCGTTGCTTTGGCCGTAGCAGGAGATGGCCTGGTTCTGGTTTGGATAGTCCTGGTTGCATCCGCTCCACTCGATGGTGGAGTATTTGAAGTTCCACACGCCATGAAGGCTGGGTGTTGCATTCCCATCGTCGAAGTCCCAACCGGCGCCGCCGTTGTAAGCTATGTCGCATCGCAGGCAGGTGAAGACTCCGCCGATTGGACCTTTGATGCCGCGACCTGGATGTCCGTGGATCCATACGTCCTGCAACAAGACGTCGTGCGTCTTCACATCGGTGTGGATACCATCTGAGTCGTAGTCTGCGACGGGAGTTTGTCCAGAGCAACCCGATGGGACCACCGGATCACCGAACCAGATGCAGTTTGAGTGACGGGTAATTTCGATGCACTCTACATCGACGTATTGGGCACCGCTGAGATTGAGAGGCGTGCCAATGCCAAAGCCGCCGAAGATCTGAGTGACTTTAGTGCGGTCGGTTGCCGTTGCGGTGCCACAGCTTCCATAGTTTTCACCGAGAATGCGGGTGTGCTGGGCGGCGGTTCCGGAAGGTATCGTTGGATTGCTGCAGCCGGAGGTACCTCCGCCTAGACACCAGGTGTACCCTGCGCCTTTGCCGGTCGCGGCGTCCCATCCGACGCGCCATGGGCCGCCCCGGATGATGACGGTATCACCGCCGGCAATTACCCAGGCGTCATTGTTGTAGGTTTGGTCGTCCCAGAGATAGCGGTAGTCGCTGAAGGCGCAGTGCTGGTTCGTGCCCTTGCCACGATAAGGCGCGTCGGCCTTGCCGTCGCACTGACCTGAGGTGGCTCTTGTTGAGTAACGTGTTCCTCCATCATGCCGGACGTACCAGGTTTCTCCGGAGAGGGGCAGTGAAACCAATACAAGCGACAGAGCCCACAAGATCTTTTTGGTCATCTTTTGTCAGTCCTGCGCACCAATGGATGGAGGATTGGGGCGAGTTAGGCCATTATAGTCGAGCAACAAATTGGGCACGCCTGAGATGACGGCGCCTGCTCCCATTGCCGGGCTGCCGGCGGATGGGGCAAAGTTGAAGTTGTCCAGTTCCGTTGAGACGAAGTTCGGTCCTTGTCCGGTTGGCTCATTGACCAGGAGGGGGTCTCCGCAGTATTCGCCGGGGAATCCGGTGGGACAACTAAAGCTTGTGGATCGCATTCCGTACCAAATGTTATTGGACCGTGTCACCGTGCCGATTGTCTGCTCAAAGTAGAGACCGCCGAGGCCTCCAACTTGCCCTCCGTAGGAATAGGTAGCGGGGTTGTCATAACCCAAGGTGATGTTGTTCTTGAATGTGAGTGCGCTGCCCGAGCAACTGGCGTCCCAGCACTGCATATCGTAGGTGGTTGGCTGGTAGCCCACGATTGTATTGTTGGCCAAAAGCGCCGTTCCACCTTGCCGGAAGTTGAAGGATAGATTGCTTCCAGCGCGGCAGAAGTCCGCCAGGCTTGCGTTGAAGGTGCTGGGGGTTCCCGGAATCGATTGGGACAATCTGAGGCAGTTGGCCAGTGTGAAATTGTTCGTAAACACTGCGGGATTTTCGTTTGGTCCCCATTTGAACGTCTGGCCGCTATTGCCTATCGCCTGAGAGGCGTTGATCGTTATCGAGCATGAGCCTGTGTCGATATGACCTAGATCGAAGCCATCCTGCGTGTTGTAGTTGAATGCAGAGTGGTTGACATTTGCCGTGAGGCACATCCCAGGCGGCGTTCCAACTCCATCACCATACCCGCCTGAGCTTTGGCTGTAGCAGGAGATAACGGGGATGGTATGCGTGGCGGGATACTCCTGGTTGCAGCCACTCCACTCGATCGTGCTGTAGTTGAAGTTCCAGATGGATCCCGGAAGGCTGGCTGTCCCGTTTCCGTTGTTTGAACCAGAGCCATCATCGAAGTCCCAGCCAGCCATGCCGTTGTAAGCAATATCACATCTGTTGCAGGTTACTGTTCCTCCGATTGGACCCTTTACGCCGCGATCGGTATGGCCGTGATCCCAGATGTCCTGGAGCAGAAGATCATGAGTGTGAATATCGGTGACGATGCCGACCGAGTCGTAGTCGTCGGTGGGAAGACCGGTATTGCAGCCGCTTGGGTACTGGGGGCTTCCGTGAACGACGCACTGCGAGTGCCGCGTGATGTTGAGGCACTGCACGTCCACATACTGGGCTCCGGCGAGATTCATCGGTGTACCGACGCCGAACCCTCCGAATATCTCGGTGAGCATCGACTTGTTGGTGGTATTTCCGGTTGAGCAGCTCGCGTAGTTCTCGCCCAGGATGCGCGTATGTTGAGTGGGCGTTCCAGCCGGGATGGTCGGGTTGGTGCAAGCATTGTTGCCGCTGCCGCCGTAACACCACACATCGTTGGAGCTTGTCCCCTGATTGAAGCCGACCCTCCATGGGCCGCCTCGAATGATGACGGTGTCGCCGCCGGCGATCACCCAGCCCGAATTTCCGTAGCTCTTATCGTCATAGAGGTAACGGTAGTCGTTGAAGGCGCAATGTTGGTTGGTGCCGGAGCCGGAGTAGGCGACGTCCGCTTTGCCATCGCATTGGCCGAGTGGCTGGTTGGCGGAGTATCGCGATCCTCCGTCGGGACGGATGTACCAGGTGGTTCCGGGCCCGGACGCTGTTGTTTGTGCGGCCAGGGAGATTGACGTCGCAGCGGATTTTGTCTGCACGGGAGTTCCGTTGTCGCTTACGGTTGCGGTGAAGTTGTAGGGGCCGCTCACGGAGGGCGTTCCGGAGATCACACCGGTCGTCGCTGCAAGAGTGAGGCCGGAGGGAAGGCCGCCAGAGACTGACCAGGTGTAGGGTGGCGTGCCACCAGTTGCTGTCATGGCGCTCGAATATGCAGTGCCGGCGGTTCCTGCAGGAAGGGTGGCGTTGATTGTCAGGGTTGGAGCTGCCGCAGCGGCGATGACAAGCGAGAGCGCGACTGACTTGGTCTGCGCTGGGCTTGAAGCGTCAGCGACCGTCGCAGTGATGTTGCTGGTTCCGCTTGCGGTCGGAGTGCCGGAGATCAGGCCGGTGGATGCGGCCAGTGTTAGGCCCGCGGGAAGACTGCCCGCGGTTATTGACCAGGAGTAGGGGGTGGTGCCTCCACTGGCTTGTAAGGCGTTCGAATATGACGTGGCTTTGGTGCCGAAGGGCAAAGTCGAAGTCGCGATCGCCAGGGGAACAGATGAGACGACAAGCGAGAGGGCGACGGATTTGGTCTGTGCCGGGCTTCCGCCGTCTGTGACCGTGGCGGTGAAGTTCGCAGTTCCGGTCGCGGTCGGGATACCGGCGATCAAACCCGTGGTGGGCGCCAGAGCGAGTCCAGCGGGAAGGCTGCCAGCCGTGATGGACCACGTATAGGGCGTGGTGCCTCCGCTGGCCTGGAGGAGGTTCGAGTATGTTGTGCCCTTGGTGCCGGAGGGCAGAGTCGATGTCGCTAAGGCAAGGGGTACGGGTGCGATGACAAGCGAGAGGGTGACCGACTGGTTCTGCACGGGGCTGGACGAGTCTACGACCTTAAAGGTCAAGCTCGTTGTACTGCTCGCGGCCGGTTTTCCTGCGATGATTCCGGTGGTTGCTGCCAGGCTAAGTCCGGTGGGAAGAGAGCCACCAGAGATGGACCATGTATAAGGCGCAGTGCCACCGGTTGCGTTGAGCGTTGCGAGGTAGGGCTGGTTCGGCGTTCCTCCGGGCAAGGACGTGGAGCTGATTGCCAGTGGTGCTCCTGCCGCCACGAGAGAGAGAGCCACGGTGGATGTTGCCGTCTGGACCGGTGAGCCCGCATCGCTGACTGTCACTCCGAAGGAGAAGTTGCCGCTCACTGTGGGAGTGCCGGAGATCACGCCAGTCGAGGGATTCAAGCTAAGACCGGTGGGCAGGGATCCTGAAGAGATCGCCCAAGTGTAGGGTGAGGCGCCTCCCGCGGCGGACAACGCACGAGAATAACTTGTGCCCTGGGTACCTGAAGGGAGCGCGGTAGAGGTGATTGCCAGGGTGGTCGGGGCGATGACGATGGAAAGGGATGCTGACATGGTCTGTGCGGGACTGCCTGCATCCGTGACCCTGGCAGTGAAGCTAAACGTACCGGTCGTCGTCGGTGTTCCGGCGATGATTCCAGTGGTTGTGCTCAAGGTAAGGCCACCTGGAAGGGCACCCGAGGTGATGGACCAGGTGTAGGGCGCGGTGCCTCCGCTGGCTTGCAGATTTTGCGCGTACCCCGAGCCGATTGTTCCCGCAGACAATGGCGAGGAGTTAATGGTCAGAGATGTTGGCGTGGATACGGCTGAAGCGACAACCAGAGAGACTGTGGCGGTCGCCGACTGTGCTGAGGAGCCTGAATCGTTTATCGTGACACCAAAAGAGTATTTGCCGGCGGACACAGGAGTGCCGGAGATGATCCCGGTATTGGCTGCCAGGCTGAGGCCCTGAGGAAGTTGTCCTGTGGTGATGCTCCAGGTGTAGGGCGATGTCCCTCCGGTGGCTGAGAGGGTACCGGTGTATGCCGAGTTGACGGTGGCCTGGGGAAGGGAGGTCGCAGAGATCGTCAGTGGGGAGGATCCATCGGTGCTCGGAGCAGCGATGACAAGTGACACAGCGGGTGACGCCTGCATGGTTTGCGTGTTCTGTACTTGGAGTTGGACTGTCGCGGGATTGGCGAGACTGCTGCTACCGATCGTGCCGGCCACAGTGTTGGCATCCACCGACGTGGTGGCCAACGGAGTTCCATTCCAAAGGATGGCTGCCTGCGCGGGGAAGTTTGTTCCCATGACCTTGAGGGTCATGGCTTGCGAGCCTGCGGTAATTGTCTTCGGAAGGACCTGGGTGATACTCGGGGTTGCCGCCGACTGTTGTGTTGGACCTTTCGTCGTCGTCAGATCGGATCCACAACCGAGACAGTAAAAAAGAAAAGAAAAGCCTGCGCCCGTCGCAATTGTCTTGAAAAAATTGCCCAAAATACACCCCAAAGAGAATCAAACTTGCCAACCGAATGGAGCTGAAGCCGGGAAAAAGGAAGGCTTGCTGAGTCACTCGGTTGAACGTTACAGGGAAAAAAGGGTTACTACAGTTACCCAAAGGGCTAGCCGCGTATTCCACTTCCGTGTGAGCGTGGCAGGAATTCTCAAATACAGGCACAACTGTGCTAACGCGCTGCAAGAGCGTAAGGGAATCAGTGATCAGGGATGTTGGTTCGGCCTATCGTGACTTACTACAGTAATCACTCTAAGAGTATCGGTATTCTCCCAAGCTTCCGACATACAACTTGCGTGGGACCTGACTTGAGAGCCTCGTCGAGGTGAATTGCGAGAGGGCCGTTAGGACCCTTAAGGTCAACGGGCGAGTCTCTGGTTCATGCTTAGCAATTGGGAATACGAGAGAGAGGTTTCTGTGTCGAATTAGTCTTGCCTGCCTGAGTAAAGATTGCTCGCGTGAGCACATCTCCTAAATCATCAGAACCAGCAGAAGAAAAAAACGACGACGTAGCCGATGAACGTTTCAATAACTAACTTGTTTTTTATATCACACAAGTGGAGAGAGGACGTCAATGTAGAAACGTCTCGTAGCATCGGCAATCTCGCGCCATGACTGATCGCCGAAGTCCATCGCCTGTACGCTTGAGGCAAGTTGTTGGCGCAACGAGGAATTTGCGAAGAGCTCTGTCATTGCGGCGGCGAGCGCGGTTGAATCCTGCGGATCGACAAGCAATGCATTTTTTCTATCGGTGAGCAGTTCGCGAAAGACTGGAAGGTCGCTGGCCACGATGGTTTTTCCCAGGGCTAGTCCCGTCGCGAGTGCACCGCTGGTTGTAATTGCCCGATACGGATAGACCACGATGTCTGTGATTCGATACAGGGCCACCAGTTCTTCGGTGGAGATGAAGCGCAGGTGAAGCTTCACGCGAGACAGGCCCAAGCGGCTGATCTGTTCGCGAATCTGTTCTGACAGCTCGGGGGATCCTGTGCCGACGATCAACAAGACGGCATCGTTCTTACTCTCTTCAATTTTCTGCCAGGCATTCAACAGGAGGTCGACACCTTTGTAGGGAAAGATGATTCCCTGCCATAACACCAGCAGTTTTCCTGGCTCGATGTCAAAGCTTCTCAGAGTGTGCTCTGAGTTTGTTGAAGGGAGGTCATAGAAGAATGGGCCGTGAGGAATAACCGCGATTTTTTCTTCGGGTACGGAGAACTTCTCTTTGAGCCGGGCCTTGATGTTGACGGAGTGGCAGATCATGCCGTCGACCATTCGGTAGAGTTTATCGTAGGTCTCCTTGTATTCTTCGCCGGTGTCGTGAGGAAGAAGATCGTGGACGGTGAGCACGACTTTTGAGCCGCGTCTGCGGCAGAGTTGCACAAACCAGAGATCGAATGGGAGACGCGACAACACCATCGGCAGATATTGAGCGTGAATAATATCGGGCGGCGAGACGAGAAAGCGCACCGTGAGTGCAGCCAGATTGAGGATCGACTCCAGCAGCTTGAAGATCCTTCGCGGCAGACGAGGCAACGATCGAAACTTTCCTACGACGTCTAGAAGCCCGGGGTCGAGCCTTAGTCCTCGGCTTGAGAAGCAATCGGGGTCGAGGTAATAGGAGATCGAGCCGACCGTTACATCGATGCCTTCTTTGAGGAGCGCCCGCGAGAGATACGCTGTGTAATAAGGCACGGTCGCAACGAGATCCATCATAAAGACCGTGGGCCGACGAGTGCTTCCGCTCACTGTTTCTTTCCTTGGAAAGCCGCTGCTTCGTACACGCGCAGATAGTCGGCCGTCATCCGAACGGCGGAGAATTCATCTTCGATGAGTTTTCTTGCCGCGGCTCCGAGACGCTTTCGTTCGGTGGAGTCGCGCAGCAACTTTACGATTGCCGACGCCAGCAGCTGAGGGTTTTCCGGAGGAAGCAGAACGCCGGTGTGGTCATCGAAAACTATAGTCGGCACCGCGCCTACAGCGGTCGCTACGAGCGGAAGTCCGCTTGCCATGCCTTCGAGGATCGCCATTGGTAGTCCTTCCTGACGAGATGCCGAGACCATGATATCGAGCGACGCGTAGACCGAAGGCATGTCGTCCCGACGTCCGAGTATGGTTGCATTCTTTCGGATCTTTAGCTCGTCTATCAGCGATTCCAGCTTATCCCGGTCCGGCCCTTCGCCGACTACTACGAATGTAGTAGAAGGAAGCTCAGCTAAAACGCGTGTTGCGGTTTGCAGGAAAATGTCGACGCCCTTCTCAATCGAGAGCCTTCCGATGAGGCCGACGATGGGAGGATGGTCAGGTAGTGAGTTATCGTGGAGCGATGGGATCGCGTTGTCGAAGGGGCGCAGGTCGATTCCATTGCGAACCAGATGGACCTTGTCTTTTCGAACGCCGGCTTCGAGCAGTCTTTCTTTTACCTCGTCCGAGACGGCCACGACCGCCGCATAGTTGCGCAAAACCAATCGGTCCGCCCAGCCGTAGAGGGTCACCAAACGATTGTTGTCGTACCAGGTGTGGCAGGTTGAGACCAGCGGTGTTCCGGTCGCGCGCAAGGCGACGTACGTGTAAATGTCAGCCTTGTAGCCGTGAGCATGGACGATATCTGCCTTGGTTCGGGCTGCGAGATCTCGGATGCCGGCGAAAACTGATGGGTCGACCTGTCCCTTGCAGGGGATCAGGTGCGATTCAATGCCTTCCTTGTTAGCCACTTCATGAAGCTGCAGGTTGGGATTCGCAGAGTTCGAGAAGACACCGAGGACGCTTGAATGCGGCCCCTGATTCAGGGCGCGCGACAGGTTCAGGATGACGGCCTCGGCGCCGTACATCCCGCTGCTACTGATGATGTGCAGAATCTTCACGTGCAGCAGCTTCCCCCGCGTCGGTGTCCGGTTCTTTTCGATTGAGAATAGCCCAAAGCTTTTCGTACAGACGATCTCCGAGGAGAGATTTCGCGGCGGACTTCATTTGATATTGCCGTTCCAGGCCTGATAGGACTCTGCTGCCGGGGTGAAAGAGGCTTGAAATCCATTCGAGCGACATATCTCCGCGGACGTTCAAGCGGCCAGGTGTCGGAGTTGTCGAGCTTGGCTCGGCCTTTGGAATGGAGGTGAAGATTTGAGTGTAGCCTGCCTCCCGACACGCTGCGAGCACGCGTTGGTTGTAGCGGCCGCCGGGCAGAGACATCGTGGTGATGGACGTTCCCAATTTGTCTTCCAGGGTGAGGCGGGCGTCGACCAATTCGCGGTGCAACTCGCTTGCGTTGCAATGAGTGAGAAGGGTGTGGGTCCAGCCGTGCGCGCCGATGGTCTGGCCGGCCTCCTGCAGCGCACGTAACTCATGCCATCCCATGTAGCCGGGGCGTTGGCCGGTCCAGCCTACCGTGATGAAGAACCATGCTTTGATTGCACGCGACTGAAGGATTGGAAGTGCGAACTCAAAGTTGGAGATGTGTCCATCGTCGAAGGTTACCTCGGGCCACAGGCTGGGTTCGCCTGTCTGTTTCAGGTTGGAAAAGAGATCGACTTGCCTCTCGAACTCCCCCGTTGCGACTACGTACGAGTATTCGCTTCTGCTGGCTCGCAGTTCGTGGTAGAGAAGGTAGAGTCGGCTTGGTGGGTGATTCACCGGGTTGGTCTCAATTCAACGAGCAATGTTTTCTCACAAACATCGGGTTGCGCTGGCTGAATCATACAGAGAACCGGATTAGACCTCGGCCTCGACCAGCTCGAAGAGCTGACGGGAGGGGGTGTAGATCCAGGCAATCCTGCGACCATTGAAGGCTACGGCTGGGACCGGCTGACTCACGATCATGCAGCCGTTGTTCTTAGCGTGGATCAGGGCCTGCTCAATGTCGGTCGTCTCAAAGCAGAGGTGGTACGCTCCTCCGCTGCCCTTGGCGAGCATGGACTTGATCGGGGAGTCCTCGCTGAGGGGCGCGATCAACTCAATTTCGGCGATGTCGCCGGAGGATTGAGTGAGAAAGTTGACGCTCACCTTTTGTATGGGATCGTCAAACGGCCCCGAGACCACTCTGTAGCCGAAGAGGGTCGAAAGGGTTTCGGTAGCCGGCCCCAAGGCCGGGACCGCCACGCCCACATGGCGAAGCTTGAACCCGAGTTCGTCAGCGGTCAAAGTGCGACCCCTTTGGCTTCCAGTTCGGTCTGGATCAGGGCCACAGTCGTAAGCTCAGCGATCCGTTGCGGGTCGAACTGGACACCGTACTCCCCTTCGATTGCGAGAATTGCCTGCAGATGTCGAAAGGAGTCCCAGCTGTCTACGGTTCCGACGCCAGCCTCGGGTGTGACTTCGTCGGGCGAGATTTCAAGTATGTCGGCGAGAATGTCACGGAGTGACGACGGCACTTGCTGAGGGCTCATTTGATTCATTTCCTTCTAAGGTTAGCCACTGGGGACTCGCGGGAGCCGCAGCGGTCAGATCGAGTTGATAAAAAACGGAGTCAGGCTGAGCGTTTCTCGGCGATGTGTCTTCGATAAAGCCGTGATCGAGGTAAAAATCTGCGCAAGGAGCATTTTTCTTCGTTGCAATAAACTCACCTATCAGCCGTGTGGCGCCGAACTTTATGGCATTGTCAGCGAGATGTGCCAAAAGCGCGGTTTCTATGCCGCGACCGATCACTCGACACGATAATAGCAGCGAATCGATGAAGCAAGAATCACCCTGATTGCGCGCCAGGGCCAGCCCAACGACGCCTGCATCGCCAAACCGATCGCGTACTCGAACTGCGACTGCCTGGCCTCCCGGGCTTGCAGCGAATTCTTCGACCTCCGCGGCCGAGTGGCGCCGTGTAGTGAGGTTGAATTGATTTGTTTTGGCGAGGAGTTGGACAGACCTTGCAAGAGGGGCATCGAGAGCGCTCAGGAAGGTGCAGACGATTCCGAGGGAGGCTAGAAACTCGTCGCGGTTCCCGGCGCTGTTGGCCAACTCCTCCCTTTGTGCCTGGGCTTTGTATTCGTTGAGACGATTGACATCATCGTCGGTAACGACTGCGGCATCGAAGAACGACTGTGCAGACAGAAGTTCAACGAGCTTCCAGGGCTCCTCGACGGGGGCGGCGACGACTGTTACCTCTGGCAACTGCTGCCGGATCGCTTCACATTCCACGGGGTTGTCATCGACGAAGACGAACGAGTCGAGTCCGAGCGACAGCTCTTTGGCGAGTTCGCGGAGCGAATCTGATTTTTCGCTCCAGCTGATTTTGGTCGCAACGAAGTTGTCCAGGCGCAGACCCAGATCTGCGGCGCGTACCTGGAACGCTTCGCGTACGTCGGCTTCGTTATTCTTGGAGACGATGGCGAGCAGGATGCCACGTGATGACAATTGTTTGAGAAACTTCTGATATTCGAGATAGCAATTGCCCGGAAAGGTGCTGCCTGTTGCGATCCCGTCCGGCCCCTCTTCGCCGAGGACGCCTCCCCACAAGGTGTTGTCGAGATCGGTGCATAAGACTTTTCGGGGCGCTCGAAAGAGTGCCGATAGCGAGCGAATCAGGCCGCGGGAATAGGCGCTGAAGGAGGCGGCTGAAATGGGAAGGCGAGAAGCGAGAAACATTCGGGCGTCGCGCCAGTTTGCCCGGCCATAACGGGCGGCGAGATGGTCGACATCAAAGAAAACACAGTCGGAGATAGTGCGGCACAACGCGGCAAGCCTCTGATTCAATTGGTGGACGGCGCTGGTGAGGCTGTGCGGCAGGTTCGCATCTCCAACATCTCCCAATGAGCTGGAGTCGGGGACAAGGCATCCCTGAAAGAGGATTCGGGCAGAGTTGGCGGAGCGAAAACTCCTGAGCAATTGCGCCACGCGTGCAACGGATTCTTCTATCTCCGCGTCGACGCTCTCGCCGATTCCATCCGCACACAGCTCAGGGAGCCGACCAGCAATATCGTCCATTTCGAGAAGGACGAAGATGATGTCAGGTTTGAACCGGGCGAGCGCGCTCTGCGGGTTGAGTAGCTCGTCGACATATGAGCCGTAACCACCCACATGCAGATCCAGCACGTAGTTCGACAGGACAGCTTCGGTGGTGAGAAAGGGAAGTATCGGCTCGACGGTCACCGAACGAACCACGTAGGCTTTCAACCGCCGCGCCGCTAGGTGACCTGTCAAAGCGTCGGCGATACCGCTAAACGCTGAAGCACAAAACATCGCATCCGCTGGTTTATCGGAGGTGGCGAGAAGGGTCCGGCAAAGTTTTACTACGGCGCTTACATCCTGTCTGGAGGCGGCGTCCTTGATGCTGCGCCGCAGCTCCTGACGCACAGAGTCACTTTGCATCTGTTGTCTCCGCTGGGGATGATATCGGTGCCGGGGCAGGCTTTGTCGGGCGCATGATAATGCGTCCCGGAACACCCATTACTGTGGCACCCTCGGGAACGTTGGTGATCACCAGCGTGTTGGCCGCGATCTTTGCGCCGTTACCAATCTTGATTTTGCCGACCAGTGTCGCGCCGGTACCGATGTAGACATTGTCTCCAAGCACTGGTGCTCCTTTACGTCCCATCGCCGATGCACCGATCGTCACACGGTGCGCGATGTCACAGCGGCTTCCAACAATCGCCTGAGGGTTGATGTGAATCCCACCAATGTGAGCGATGTAAAGGCCGCCGCCGATGGTTGCCTGGGGGTCGAGACACATCTCCATGACAAGCTCGGAAAATTTGTAGGCGAAAAAATAGACAATCTTCAAGGGAATTCGAACGAGGATGAAAGGGTTGGTCGTATACAACCAATTGCCGAATCGATAGATTGTGATCGCCCAGACCGCAGGATCCAGCCAAAGCTGTTTTCCCTTGTGCCCCATAGATCGGTAACGCGCGATATCTTCTGAAAATTTAGACATGCTCAATGCCCGAAGACTCCTGCCTCGTCGCGATTTCGATCTCGATATAGCTGATCTTATCAGCCCACCATACTGCACTGCGAGGGAACTACCACACATCGAAAGTGTTAGTTAGGAACGAGGAACAGCCCAACCCCTGCAGAATCCGAGTCATTAACCAATTTCAGTGAAATTGAATTAAGCTGGGTGTCAAGGTTGCTTCTCGCTGGTCTGAATGAGATAGATTGTGCCTTCTCAGGCAACCTGGATGGCCTTTTACTCATTTCATAGATAGCTTCGTCTGCACATGAGACCGCCAATAAGTTTTGTCCTCGTAACTTATAACAACCCTGAGCAGACGTTGAATCTGTGTGGGCGTCTGAACGCGATGTTCGACCATCCTCCGATTGCTGTTCACCACGACTTTTCTCAAAGTCCATTGAACACCAGTTTGTTTTCTGACAACGTTCACTTCGTCGAAGGTTGGCTGCGCACGAAATGGGGGTCGATTTCAGTCATCGACGGACAACTTCTGGCTCTACAGCTGCTTTATGCGATATCAGACCCGGATTGGTTTGTGACCCTCAGCACTTCGGACTATCCAATTCAAAGTGCCGACTTCATCTTGAGTGAACTTTTCAAAAGCAGTTTTGACGGGTATATCGATTCGCGTCCCGTAAAGAATCTGGGAATTCCAGTCAAGAACGAGGGCCTGGGGCACTTGAGCTTTGGACATTCAGTTTGGCCTCAAATTGCCTACAACCGCTATGTCGCGATTCCACTGTTCAGCGCCGACGTCGCGCGGTTTCTGCGTGTTCCGGTCGAGAGGCATTGCCTGCCGTATTCCTTCTTGACCAAGAGGCTCACGCCGTTTGATGGTTCCGTGACATGTCACGGCGGAGACAGCTGGTTTACAGCGAACAGGCGTGTCGCACAATATCTGCTCGATCGAACGCCGTTATGGCGAAAGCTTCACCGTCACTTCCAAACGAGGTCTGTCCCGGAAGAGTCCTTTTACCATACGCTGCTGGGAAATTCTCCTGAGTTCAATCTCTGCCCGGACAACAAGCGCTATACGGATTGGACCAACTGCCACGCACATCCGCGCACCTTAGGTGATGAAGATTTCTCCGCACTGTTGGAGTCGACCCATCATTTCGCGCGTAAATTTCCGTTCGATCGTGAAATGTTCCAACGCCTTGATGAAGCAGTGAATCTTAAACAGCAATTCGTGAGATCGTCCTGGCGCTGATAGAATCTGGTGCGGAGTTAGAGCGCAGCAAGAGTCCGAAGATTGTTTTCGGCCATTGAGTTCTCCAATGGCCTACTACTTCGGAACGTTTGATTCCATCGCTGAAAGGTTATTCTCTGTGCATCTTGACGTTGTAGTGCCTACGTACAATCGCAGCATATTACTACGACGGACCATTTCCAGCCTTCTTCAGGCCCCAATTCCCACAAGCCTAGAAGTGACAATCGTAATTGTCGACAACAACAGTAAGGACGACACCGAACACGTTGTTCGTGAGTTTCAATCCAAAACAACAAGGCCGCTCGTCTATGTCAAAGAGACAAATCAGGGCCTTTCGCATGCGCGCAACGCGGGCATTCGCGGAGGGGCCGGAGAAATCATCGGCTTCATCGATGACGATGAGGAGATCCACGAAGATTGGTACAACGTAGTCGCGCGGGAGTTTGCTGACTCGTCAACACACTTCATTGGGGGGCCCTACCTCGCAAACTGGGCGGCGCCAGCCCCGAATTGGTTGCCACCGGGATATCACGCGGTCATCGGCGCGATCGATCCGAAGCCGCGATCTCCATTTGGGGGGGATTTTCAGGGAAATTTAATGGGAGGCAATGCCGTTATTCGCCGAAGCGCGTTTGAGAGGGTTGGTATGTATTCTCCGAAGCTCGGTCGCAGTGGGAAAGGCCTTTTGTCGGACGAAGATGCGGAGTTCTATCGTAGATTGCGCGCCGCCGACATACCTGGGATGTACGTTCCTGATCTGATCATCTATCATCACATTCCGGCCGAACGGCTCACCCGCAAATATCATCGTCGCTGGTGCTATTGGAGAGGGGTGTCACAGGGGTTGGCTGACAAGGACGAGCAGGAACAAACTGCTTATACGCTTGGCATACCTCGTTACAAGATTGGCCGCGCGGTCAAGGGATTGTTCTCTTTCCCTAGGCGGCTTGTTTCCAATCAGCGAGCCGGTGAGGCCTTTGCTGAAGAGTTGGCGTCCTGGGACCTTCTAGGTTTTATTTACGGCAAGTACTTTATCAATATCGAGCGCTATTACGGCAAGCAATAGCAGCGAAGACAGGTTGCGTTGAAATTCGATTAGGCCTGTACGAGTCTTGAAGCCTGCCACTTCGAAAATAGAGCGCGAGCTTCCGTGCGGAAGACGATAGCCACGCAAATCACAAACACAGGCAATACCGCGATGACCTGTGCGAAAAACGAGATGAGATTGCCGGCGTGCCAGTACCTGTCTGTGATAGCCAACAGGGCGGCATAGGGCAATGAGCACGCAGTAATCTTTAGCCAGCCATCCCAGACATACGTTCGTATCGGAACTCCTAGCACTTTGCGAACGTATCTTGGCCAGAAATAAAGATGGACGGACGCCATTGCGATTGATGTGCCCCAAGCCACCCCATAGAGCCCAACTGTCTTGGCCATGACCAGGCTCAGGCAAAGGTTAAACGCGGCTTCAATTACGGCAAACTTTGCAACCGGCTTATGCTTTTCGATCGCCATCATGATCGAGCCGGCTGTGCCGTTTGCCACGCCAAAAAATTGACTAATCATCAAGATCTGGAGGACGGTACCGGCGATTTCACTATATTGTGGGCCCATCCAGAGCCCGATGAAGGTCTTGCCACGCAGGGCGAGCGCTACGCTTATCGGCATGGCGAGACCTAAGGTGGCCTGGGTTCCTCGCAACAAAAAACTCTGCAGTTCGGCCGTCTTGCCCTTCGCTTCCAGGTTGCTTGCCATTGGCGTGAATGTCGTCGATACGGCCGAGACAACTCTCCACGAATAGTCCATCAAGCTGCCGCCGATTGCATAGAACGCGACCAGCTTGACCCCAATAAGTGCTCCTACCACCAGGTTGTCGGTGTTCGTAACGATTTGTACTGCAATGATGAAAATAAATGTCGTTAAACTGTAGGACCACATCCTCTTCAAGACCGGCATCTCTGGCCGTCTGATTCCGATCCTGCAAAGAGGAAATGTCTTCCATGCCATTGCAAACGTCGCCAAGCCGCCGAGCAAGCCGACCGTCACTTCCCAATAAGCGAGCGATATAAGGCCGTGGCCAGTGCTGAGAATCAGAACGACGCCGCCTGCCCTGGCCAAAGTTTGTGTCGCCGATATGGAACTCAGTATGTCGAAACGATGAGTGGCTGCAAGCACTGCGCCAAATACGCCCGAAACCAGACTGAAAGCAACTCCTAGGGCGCACATGAGAACGGTGATCTGGGCGGCTCGTTGCAAATCGGGTGGGATCTTGAACATGTGAGGAAACGTCGCTGCCAATATGACACTTAGAATCGCAACGCCGGTCGAAATCAATATTCGAACCCACAGCGCGGCTGCGATAGCGTTCCTGGCATCCTCAGGCTTTTCCTGTGCTACTGCCTTGGAGACGAATCGGATGATGGCGCTACGTAATCCCAAATCCAGAATGCTCAGATAGGAGACAGTCGAGGTCGCGAGAATCCAAATTCCATAGGCAGTTGTTCCCAAACTCCGAATGACAAAGGGGGCCAAAAAGAAGGGAACGACCATGCTCACTGCCATGGATGCCCAGTTCATTCCTACGTTGAATACAAACTGTTTTTTGCTCGCCATTCGTGCCAACTTTGGGACTAATGATGCAACACTAATGTTACATGTCAACGAAATCGAAGATCTGCTTCTGTCGCCGCTCGATCCGAGGAGGGACAAGTTGAGTTCCGATGCTAAAGTTTAGCGTAGTGACATCTTCGCAGGTAAATGCATCGGTTGAGTTAAACACCACGAAAGATGTAGTGAGACAAGTTCACAGGTGACATATCATCTGTCTATTGTGATCGACACAGCCCATTCGACTTGACGTATTGTCTCCCGGATATTCCGAGGCTCGAAGGCGGCGGTAATTTGTGAAGAATACGATTCGCCAACCGAAATAATTCGAACCAGTGCGAAGACAAATCAGATTCCGGCTGGATCCCAAGAGGGCGGTTTGAGCGGACTGCCCGCGGCATTTCAGCGCAAGCGGATGCTATCATAAGGCTTAAATGACCATGGCGCTTAGATTAATCGCCGCGGCCCTCGTGAAGTTGAGATCGCGCCCGCTCTCTTGTTGCGAAAGGACGATTTGATGGCTGGGAAGCTGAGAGCGTTGAAGCGGTACGGGCGCGTATTGGGCATACGGGGCCTGATTGGAGCCGCGGCAGGGATCCTAAAGAGGGAGCCGGTCGTGTTAGAAATCAACAGGCCTGGCGCTACATCCCCGGTTTATCTTCGTGTTCCTTCGTCCGACGTTCGAGTCTTCGAGCAGATCTTTCTCAGGAACGAATACGCGTTCGAAGTGAACACGGACCCTGATTTCATCATCGACGCTGGAGCGAATATAGGGCTCGCGTCAGTTTACTTCGCAAGTCGATTCCCCAACGCTCGAATTCTGGCGATAGAGCCGGAGAGAAAAAATTTTGAAATTCTAGTGAAGAATGTTGAACGATATCCCAACGTGCAGCCTATTTTGGGTGCACTTTGGGGCGAAAGGGCGGAGGTCGAGGTAGTTGACCGTGGATTGGGAAACTGGGGCTTCATGATTGAGGCATCGTCTGACAGCGAGACGCCCGCAGGACCCAGCCACCAGAAGGTTGAAGCAATGACGGTCGATATGATCCTCGAACGCTACGGGGTTCGGCAAATCAGTATTTTCAAGTTAGACATTGAGGGTGCGGAACTCGAGGTCTTCCGCAATTCCTCTTCCTGGATTGATAAAGTCGACTCTTTGATTATTGAACTTCACGAGCACATGAAACCGGGATGCAATCGAAGTTTCTACAGCGCGACCGGTGGATTTGATATCGAGTGGTCCCAGGGAGAGTTTGTGTACCTGACTAGAACCGATGGATGCTTGAAGAACAATCATGGTGGTCGCAGAATTTCCCGAGAGGCTCTTGTGAATCATCGCTGAGATCGCGCAAATTCATGACGCTTGTTCGGTGTTCAGCGCCATGTTCCAGAACTAAGGAATACGATGAAACTTCTCTTCTGGTCGTGTCTTGCACTGATCAGCTACGCATATTTTGGGTACGCTGCCTGGCTTTGGTTCTCCGTCCGACTTCGCAGCAGGCCCGTACGGAATGGGCACTGCACCCCGACTGTCTCCGTCATTATCGCGGCGCGTAATGAAGAGGTGAATTTGCCCGCGAAGTTGGAGAACCTTCGCCTGCTGTACTATCCCCCGACATTGCTAGAGGTTGTAGTTGCCTCCGATGGATCGACTGATCGAACGGCCAGCATCCTTCGCGATCAGGCTTCTCATGTTGTTGCCGTGATACTCGAAGAGTCGGGCGGTAAGGCTCACGCCCTGAATGAGGCCGTCAAGCAGGCTACTGGAGAGGTGCTGGTCTTTCTGGACGCTCGTCAATTTGTCGAACCTGACGCGGTCTTCGAACTGACGTCCTGTTTCGCAGATCCAACGGTGGGAGCGGTGAGCGGAGAGCTGCTGCTGGAAAGCTCTGGAGGGGGCTCACAGGATGCCCTCGGCATCTACTGGAAGATCGAAAAGATCATACGAAAGCTCGAGTCTGCGTCAGGCTCTGTGGTTGGAGTCACTGGAGCGATTTACGCGATACGGCGGGAACTCTACACCGAAATTCCTGCGGGGACGATTCTCGACGATGTATTCGTGCCGATGAATGTGGTTCGCAAAGGAAAGCGTGTCATCTTTCAGCCTTCGGCGGTGGCACGTGACCGGCTCTTTAGTGAAAAAGGGAAGGAGTTCTCACGCAAAGTCCGTACGCTGACAGGCAACTACCAATTACTTCGGTTAGCGCCATGGCTACTTTCGCCAGCGAACCCGCTCCTCTTTCGCTTTATCAGCCATAAACTTCTGCGGCTTCTGGTTCCCCTGTTGTTGTTTCTGATGCTGATAGCTTCTGCGACGGCCGGAGGGGCTTTCTATTGGGCAATTTTCTGGTTTCAGGTGCTATTCTACGTTTCGGCCGTCTTCGGAACGCTGGTTCCATCCGTCAAACAGTTCAAGCCGGTCGGTATCGCCAGCACGTTCGTGATGCTCAACGCGGCCGCGGCACTTGCGTTCTACAACTTTGCTGCAGGTCGAAAAAAAGTATGGCTTTAGTAAACTGATTCTGTCGGTGTGCTTGGGCCTGCTTGTAACCGCCTGCTGACGGAGATGCATTTTGGGATTAGGACTCATACATTATGTTCCGCTGATCGCCTACATTGGCTTCTGGATCATGTGTGCGGTGTCGTTGACGGGGCGGCCACTTCTCGGTCTCTACTATCTAATCCCATTTCTACCGTACCGCACGATGCGGGACCACTTTTTCGACTACCCGCTCGGTGGCAACGTGCTGACCATACTTGTCATTGCGGTCATCGTCGGCGCTCTTCTGCAGGGAAAGCGTCTTCCCAAATCGAAGCTCTACTGGGTGTGGCTAGTCTTCGGGCTCTATCTTTATATCTCGATGTGGTACGGCACTGCGCTAGGAAATGGTCCCGCGCCACTTTGGATTACGGATATTACCTTCGTGACGTGGAAAGACTACATGCTTATTCCACTGACGTTTGTGGCGGCTGGACTGGTCGTAGAGGACAGGAAAGCAGTCAGAACCGTCATCATCATCTCGGCCATTTCGTTGTTGGTGATCGACAGAAGCTGTCTGCTCGAAAGCATGTCGAGAAGCTGGGCTAATTTTGATGAGGACAAGCGGGATGGCGGCCCATTGGGCTACGGCTCGAATCAGACCGCGGCATTCCTTGCTCAATTCGCTATGTTTTTCTGGGGCGTGGCAGAGTTTGTCAAGAGGCGAAAGTACAAACTGATCTGCTACGGACTTGTGGCGACCACGATTTTTGCAACGATGTACACGTTTTCTCGGGGTGCCTACGCAGCTCTTCTTATCAGCATCGCCCTGCTTGGAGTTCTGAAAGACAGAAAACTTCTCGTGATTGGTTTTGTTTTCCTCTTGACCTGGACGGCGGTGGTTCCTACGGCTGTCCGTCAGCGAGTCGAGATGACCCAAAACTCGAACGGACAACTCGAGGCATCTGCCAGGGAACGAGTGAGGCTGTGGGAAGCGGCGCAGGAGTCCATCCTGAGCAGTCCAATGCTTGGTTCTGGTTTTGCAACCTATCAACTGACGCAGCATGTGGACAATCTCAGAGATACGCACAACTGGTACGTCAAGGTCCTGGTAGAGACCGGTATCGTCGGACTCATAATCGTTTTGTTTATGTTCCAGCAGATGCTTGCTCTGGCTTACCGTCTATTTAAGAAAGCGGAAGATCCACTTTATCGAGGCTTTGGACTTGGTCTTCTCCTTGCAACCTGCTCATGCATTGTTGCGAACTGTTTCGGCGATCGGTGGACGTATCTTGAAATTACCGGGATGCTCTGGGTGTTGCTTGGAACTGCAATCCGCGCGAGCCATCTCGCTGAATCCGAACCGGTAGCGGAACTGGCCACGGTTGACTCAGTCGCTGCCATCAATCCCTACATGGCTTACAGATAGTTAGCTGCCGCGTTTACGTACATTTAAATCCGGCCCACGCTTTTAGCCGGCTGGAAAGTCGTCCATGAGTATGATCACAGCTTTATCGCTGAATGGATCTAGTCTTGAAGATCCAAAAGACGCCGCGCTGGCTCACGTGCTGCTCGTGCTCGATCAGTTTCCGAAGACACTGGGTGGCGGCGAACGAGTTGTCCTCAAGCTTGCGTCCCTTTTGCCTAAGTATGGATATCGCGCGTCGATCCTGACCTTTGCCGCTCACCCTGAAAGTTCCGGCCTGGAATCGCCGCCTTGTCCTATCTACCTGTTACCCCTGCAGCGCACCTATGATCTTTCAGCAATTCGGGGTGCTTTCGAGTTGCGGCGGTTCCTCAAAGAGCAGCGGATTCAGATCGTTCAGACATTCTTTGAGAGCTCCGATCTCTGGGCGGGATTTGTCACAAAGGCCATGTCAGATGCAAAGCTCATCTGGAGCCGTAGAGACATGGGAATCCTCAGAGAAAGTAAACATCACGTTGCCTACCGGTTGATGTCCCGTCTTCCCGATCGAGTCTTCGCTGTCTCGGAAGAGGTCCGCCAGCATTGTGTCGTGGTCGATCGAATCGACGCTTCGCGCGTTCAGACGATCTACAACGGCATTGACGTTGCCCATTGGAATGCAACCTCAAAGCCCCCCAAACGCACAGGAGAATTGGTGGTCGCCACTGTCGGCAACATCCGGCGGGTGAAAGGACATGACGTCTTCATCAAGGCAGCTGCTTCCATCGTGTCCCGGTTTCCCAATGTTTCGTTCAGCATTGCCGGCGGGGTTTTAGAGCCCGCGTACTTTGCGGAACTACAGGAACTCGTCCGTGATCTGGGTCTCTCGAATCACCTTCATTTTGCGGGCGGTATTACGAATCTGCATGAATATCTCTCCGCAACTGACATCTTTGTTCTTCCCTCACGCAGTGAGGGTTTCTCAAATGCCATAGTCGAAGCGATGGCCGCATCTCTTCCTGTTGTGGCGACCGATGTCGGCGGAAATGCAGAGGCCGTACAAGATGGTGTCAGTGGCCTTATCGTCCCGTCGGAGGACCCTAAAGCTCTTGCTGTTGCGATCACTCGGCTACTCACAGATCCGTCGATGGCACTGGAGATGGGAATGGCGGGAAAAAAGCTGGCCGCGGAAAAATTTACTACTGAAGCGATGATGCGCCAGGTTACGCTCGTTTACGCGAGGCTACTCACGGGAGCGGCATCCGCTGATACAGTGTCAGACCAAAGAGCCGACTAGGAGCAGCGAACGGACCTGATTGAGACCGCCAATGTGAGGACCGCGTGTGCAGGACTAGTCGCTCAACCAAGTAGCGCGAGTTCTTTGTCGGCGTCCTTTGCGGTCTGCGTATTAGGCGCCAACGCCGCTGCTTTTTTCAGGTGGGTGATGGCGTCGGAGCTATTTGATAGCTTGGCGTACGTCATACCCAGGTGATAGTGGATGGCGGCGTCGTTCGGTGCTAGTTTGATCGCCTCCTCAAGCAAGTCGCGGGCGGAGGCGTAGTTGCCCTTCTGGTAGTAAATCCAGGCCAATGTGTCGCCGCTGCTGGGCGAGTTGGGCATACCGCGACGGGCGACTTGCGCCAGAGAGAGAGCCACGTCGAGATTCTGGCCGGTTTCGACCATCAGGAAGGCCAGGTTATTGGCGGCGATTGGCTGCTCCGGTTGGAGGGCAAGGGCCTTCTTGTAGCTGTCCATGGCTCCGGTACGGTCGCCCTGCGACTCTTGCAGGGAGCCAAGCAGGGTGAAGCCACGCACGTCGGTGGGGTGGTCTTTGGTCCACTGCTGCCACTTGGCCACCGCTTTAGCGGGATCGCCGGAGCCAACCTCCGCGCGAGTGTAGGCAATGACGGCCGCGCCATCGTTGGGGTTAATCTGCATCGCCTTTTCGGCAGAGGCGAGCGCTCCCTTGGGATCTCCGGTGGCCGTCTGGAGTTCCGCAAGTAGATCGTACATTTCGCTGTTCTGCGGTGACTTGGCGATTTGTGCCTGCACGCGGCTGATAGCCTGTGCGGGCTGCTTTTCAAACACGAGAGCCGATGCAAGGAAGCGAAGGGTTCTGGCAGAGTTGGGGTTCAGTTCAAGCGCCTGTTCGAGCAGAGTTTTGGCCTCGGGGACCTTTTGCTGGATCAGACGTAGCTGCGCGAGTTCCAGGTAACCGGAAAAGTTCTTAGGGTCGAGCTTGATCGCCTGGTGGAAGTCCGCGTCCGCCTTATCGAAGGCTCTCTTGTTGCCTTCGGCCATGCCGCGCCATAGATAGGCAGGCGCGAATCGCGGATTGACCGCGATCGCTGCCTCGGCAACCTGTTCGAGACCGTTGAAATCGTGCGCATCGATTGAAATCTCGGCGAGCCCCGACTGCGCCTCCAGACTGCCCGGGTTGAGCTTGACCGCATCGCGGAAGCTCTGCTGGGCCAACGTCATATCGCCCTTGGCGCGTGCCGCGCGACCGAGCCAGATCTTGACGACAAGACTGTCCGGATTGGCCTTGGCTGCCTTTTGAAGCGCGGTCAATGCTTCGTTAGTCTTGCCGTCGTTAAGCAACAGCATGCCGTTGAGGACGGCTACTTCGGGAACGTTAGGGTCGGTCTTAGCGAGTTCAGCACCGACAGTTCTGGCCTTCGGAAGATCCTTGTTCAAAATCAAAAGACGCAGATAGGCGACTTTGAGTGGAGTGCTCTTGGGATGTTTAGCGACGAGGTCGGCGTAGGCTGCCGCTCCAGGCACGAGCTGATTGGTTCGGATGAAGTAGGTCGCGAGCATGCCGGCGCCGCTCTCGGAGTCGGATAGGTCTTCCGCTGCCTGACGGAGGGTTGCTTCCGCCTTGGCGTTGTCGTTCTGCCGCATGTAGAGTTCGGCGAGGCTGGCGCGTGCCATGGCGTTCTTCGGATCGGCTGCGATGGCGGCCTTCAGCTGGTCCTGAGCGCCCTGCATATCACCTTTTCGCTGCAGAAGAGCGGCGAGGACGAGATGAGCCGTTATGTTTTTGTCATCGAGCGAGACCGCCTTACGGAGCTGGTCTTCGCCGGCGGCCGCAGTGGTGGGATCGCTGCTTTGCAGAAAGCCAAGCGTGGCGTGAAAGCTGGCGCGGTTCGGATCGATTGATAGAGCCTTCTGGATTTGTACCAGCGCTTGGGCGCGATCTCCTTTGGCAGCGGCAACGCCGGAGAGCAGGGCATGGGCGTCGGCGTTGTTCGGATCGATGGCCAGTATGGCATTGGCCTGATCGGCGGCGCGGTCCGCTTGCTTCCCAGCGACGAGCATGTTGCCAAGGTCGATACGTGCCTGAATGTTGCCTGGCTGAAGATCGACTGTGCGCATCAGCTCTCCGTATGCAGGGCCGACCGATCCCTGCTTCATGAAGATCTTGGAAAGTTGATAATGGGCTTCGGCAAAGTTGCGGTCGACCTTGAGCGCGTTGGCGAACTGAATCCTGGCCTCTCCCAGTTTGCCTTGTTCTGCAAAGCGCTTGCCGCTTTCGAGGTATTTCTGCTTCTGCTTGTTGGGATCACGGTGGCAACCCACGGTGAGACCTAGTGCAAGTGAAACAGTCAAGACTGCTGAGACTCGAAGCGTTGCCCGGGATAGTGAAATTTGCATTGCAGATTTCCTCAATTATTTTCGACCAAACTCTGTTTTCTTGCTTCTGATGTTATTGATTTTTGCACGTTGGGGCACTGACACAACCTATGTAGAACCGCGGACAATTGATCCTAATCCGGAATGAACCGCGGCAGGTCGGGAGCCATCTGTTGGGTGAAGTGAATGGCACGGGCCTTCGCAGACTCCAAAGACTCGGACGGAAGCACCTGAGTGATCACACGGACCAGCGCGCCGTCTGTCCGGTTCATGCGGATGGCGTCGGTAACCATATACCCTTTGGCAACGTATTCGTTGGGCACGCTGCGACCGTGGGCCTGATACCAGTAGATGACGAATTGCTTGGTCTCGCCGTTGCCAATGACATACTCGCCCACCTTGTAGTCCTTGCCGTTAATGTCACTGATGGTTGTGTAATCCTTCGACTCGAAGGTCCAGCCGGCGCCCGGGAGGCAGTTCTGCGGCGAGTGCATCGTCTGACCGGTCCTTTGACTGGCAAAGTAACCAATAAAGAGGCTGATGGGAGGTTGGGGCGGCGCTCCGGGTTCCGTCCTGTAGGTGTAGATGCGGTTGAGAAAATCTCCTTTTCCAAGGACATCCAGGGTGTCCTGAGTGAGAGGAATGTCCTGAGCGACCCAGGGGCCGAAGTTCTTTGGCATCAGGCGAAGTGGCTCGCTGGGCGGAACCTGGTCCACGTCCCCACGGCCCTGAAGGACGAAGATGGTCGACGTGAGTAGGACAATAATGATCCAGAACCGGGGAGATTTCATGCGATTTTCTCCTTCGTCGAGGAGGCGAGCCGCATAAGGCGGTGGACCAGATAGAGGCAACCGAGCGAGATGACAAACATGACCCAGCCAGAAAACTCGTGGAAGA
Source organism: Acidobacteriaceae bacterium KBS 89 (assembly GCA_000381605.1). Classification (GTDB taxonomy): domain Bacteria; phylum Acidobacteriota; class Terriglobia; order Terriglobales; family Acidobacteriaceae; genus Edaphobacter. Next base: position 191,771 of record KB906757.1, on the reverse strand, counting down.
ACCCGAGTGCTTTTTCTGGGTCCCAATACTGAACGCAGAGGCCCGTGCCGACGATACGGGCGACATTGGCGGTTACTGCAATGGGGATGCTGGCAAGAGCCAGAATGACACGACGTTTCGTGCTGCGCTCCAGGAAGTAGCCGTAGAAGACGGCAAGGGTGAATAGGCTCATTAAGGAACGGATGCCGCTACAGGCCTCAGCGACCTCCAGATCCATAATCGGTAGTTTGATGACGTTTCCTTCGTGGAGCGTTGGAACTCCAAGCATCGGCAGGATGTCACTGGCGATTCTTGAAGCCAGCAACTGCAGCGGGAAGGTGATCTGGTTGAAGACGATCGCAGGGAACGGAATGGCAAGGATAAGAACGAGGAGAGGGAACGCCAGCGCGCGCACCATAGCCCAGCCGAAGAATGTCCAGATCAGGCCGGTCAGTAACATAACAAAGGACATGCGGGCGGTAAACAGCTCGACACCATAGACACCAAGGATCAAAACCCCAATGGAAACTACGACCAGTGCGATTCCGGCCCAGGTCTGCTTAGTGGGTATGCTGCTGAGAACCCTCCTTTTGTCCCAGACGAGGAAGGCTGCGAAGAGCGGTACCAGGAAACCGTGAGAGTAGTCGGGGATTGTGTACCAGTCGTACACCAGCTTGAGGGCGACCCGGTAGTAGAGAACACAGAGCAGGACCGCAATAATTGCGTAAGGAATCCAGTCGCTCCGCGACGAGGTGCTGGACCTGTCGGAATTGGGGAATTTGAGGTCCGCTTCCTTTGCGACGAGATCCGGTGTATAGGGCATGGCGTGGAGGGTCCCTGGGTGGTTAATATGACGTTATACTTCACGTATAACGTGTAAGCAATGAGCCTACCTCTTCGGGCGGCCGAATCTCCCTAATTTATGACCTATCTCCACTAAACGAAAGTGGTAGGCAACGTGCCCCCCATAGGGAAACGCTTTTGGCATCCGGACTGCTAATCTGCATACGAGATGATAGCTACCGCTTCAGTCCTCGACCTTGGGGGACTTATCGACTGTTGGACCAAATAATTTTGGCACGTTGTACGGTTTTAGCCTCGGAAGAAGGAGGGGTAAAAGCGAATGGGAAGGGCCGTATCTCCCAAGGTTCATGGGTTTACGGCCGATGAAGACGTTATGGATAGACTATTGCTGGCGGGAATCCCGGCCAGACAAGGTAGTGGTCGACCTTTGCGCTCCGAATTTGAAGCATCTGAGGTAATAAAGGCTTGGCGAGAACGGAGTCCGGGAGACGGAATGGACCAATCCAGGGTTACAAGGGTAGGAGTAATTTCATGAAGCAGATTTGTTCCAAATTGACGGTGATGCTGGTCATGAGTTCGGTCGCGGGTGTTGCACAAGCTCCCAAAGCGTCGGCTGCGCCGGCGCCACCGACCCAGCCAGCGACTTCGTCGCCTGTTCCGGCCTCAGGGCAGCAGAGCGCCTTGGCTCCGGCCTCCAGATCCAATCTGGGGGGCGCGATCGACCCCGATCGATACGTGATTGGGGCAGAGGATTCACTTCAAATCACGGTGTGGAAGGAGCCTACCCTTTCGGGCACGATACCGGTTCGTCCTGACGGAATGATCTCTCTTGTTCTGGTAGGAGACCTAAAGGCGGCGGGTATGACGCCAATGGCGCTCTCTGCCGACATCGGCCAACGGCTCAAGAAGTACATTCAGGACCCTGTGGTGACGGTCGTAGTGCTCGGAGTTAATAGCCAGCGGGTCTTTACTGTCGGTGAGGTGAACAAAGTCGGCCCCATTATGATGACGCCGGGAATGACCCCTTTGCAGGCTATTGTCACTGCCGGAGGGCTGACGCAGTTTGCCAATTCGAAGCGCATTTACATCTTGCGTACCGTGGGCGGTAAACAGCAAAAGATACCGTTCAACTATAAGCAGGCGCTGAAAGGCGACAACCAAGGGGTGTCACTCATCCCGGGGGACACAATCGTCGTTCCATGAGAAACGCAATGAAATTTCGAATAGCGATATCGGCGCTGCTCTTCACGGCGGGCACGATTTCCTATGGTCAAGCAATCCCGGCCGGTGGATCAGCGATGAGTTCAGGTAGCGCGGGGCCCAATCTCCCAACCCCCGACGGAGTGCTCCATTACGCTTTGAGTGCGTCCGAAATCGTCCAGTTTGGATACTACGGCCCCTCCGAGACCACCTATGCGACGGTACTCTCCGGAAACGTAGCTTATACGGGAAAGAGTACAGTGCATCCGTTCAACTCGATTGTTACCGGTGGCATTATCTTCGGGAATCAGTCGGGCCAGGGCACACAGTACTACACGAGTGGATCAGTGTCGCAGGGCCTCGTTACCCGGAACTGGGTCTTCAACATCTCGGATTCGATTAGCTTCCTGCCGCAGTCTCCAACGACAGGAATATCGGGAATACCCGGCGTAGGCGATCTTGGAGCGATACCAATTCAAGGGCCAGCACAAGGTCCTGCCGGGGGAATCCTGTCGACCTCTGGAAACCGAATTGGGAACACATTGGGTGGGAGTGCTGAGCGACAGATAGGCCATGCAACGTCGATCAGCGGATCCGGTTTCTGGTCGGCGCTTCATTATTTTGACGATAACGCTGGGTTGGACTATAGCCAGGTTTCGGGCATCGTCGCGGTCAATCAACATCTGAATGCGCGAAGCTCCATGAGCCTGGACGCCGTCTACTCGTCGTATACATACAGCGGGCCTGCGGCCGGAATTACGACTCCTGATATCGAAACGCGTGGCATCAATGTCTCCTATCAGCGCCTTGTCAGCCGTTCGCTTAGCATTAACGCCTCAGTAGGCCCACAGTGGGTCTCCAGTTCGAACAGTATTCAGATTCCTTCGGCGCTGAACGTGGCGGCAACTGCGGGCTTATCTTACCAACGCGGACTAACGACCGCATATGTGGGTTACTCACGCGGAGTCAATGGTGGTTCCGGAGTGCTGCCCGGTGCGTTGGCCGACAGCGTCTACGGATCACTTGCACATACCTATGGCCGCAAGTGGGTAGCGTCGATGAGTGTAGGGTATTCCCATACCTCTGGACTTACTCAGGTGCCTTCCGGGATCACTTCGGTTCCGACAAACCAGGTCTACGACACGGTTTTTGGCGGCGTTCAAGTTACACGAGCGTTTACGCCTCATTTTTCCGGCTATGCCAGCTACGGGGTCCAGAATCAATCGAACAACTTTTTTCTGCCTTCACAGAACGCTTTAAGCGGGACGTCCCAGACGTTTGGGATCGGGGTCACCTACACTCCCCGTTCAACCCGTTTGGGACAATTTTAAGGAGTAACCATGCTTGGTCATCGTGCATTGACGGTACAGGACTACACTGCCATCCTGAAGCGAAGGTGGTGGATCATTGCTATACCGGCAATCATCTTTCCCATCGTCGGATTCGGCATTACCTTCCTGGTCCAGCCTCAGTATGTTTCGCAGACGCTCGTCCTGGTGGAACAGCAGAAGGTCCCGGAGTCCTACGTCAAAGCCGTTGTAACCGAAGACCTGAGCGGGCGGCTGGCCAGCATGAAGGAGCAGATCTTGAGCCGGTCGCGGCTTCAGCCGATCATCGAGCGCTTTAATCTGTTTGCGAATGGAAAGATGTCGATGGACGATCGCATTGACATGACTCGCAGGAACATCGGTATCGCGCCGATCCAGTCAGAGATCGCACGTACCAATGGGTTGCCGGGGTTCTTTATCTCCTTCAAGGCGAATGATGCGCGCACGGCTCAATTGGTGTGCGGAGAGATTCAGTCGCTTTTCGTAAGCGAAAACCTTAGCGACAGGGCGGCGTCTGCGGCAGGGACGACTGACTTTCTGAAGGGGCAGCTGGCGGACGCTAAGGCGAAGCTGGATGAGCAGGATGCCAAGCTGGCAAAGTTCCAACAGATGTATATGGGCAAGTTGCCCGGCGCAGAGGCGTCCAACATCAACATGCTGACGACCTTGAATACGCAGCTCGATGCCGCGACTCAGGGCCTGTCGCGCATGGAGCAGGACAAGAGCTACGCTGAATCTATCCTGGCGATGCAGCTTCAAAACCAGGGGACACAGGCTCCCGAACATGGCGGATTGGCCCCACAGGCGCAACAGATGGAGTTGCAGCAGCTTCTGGCGCAGGAAGCCGATCTGACTACGCGGTATACGGACGACTATCCCGACGTGGTCGCTGTCAGGAGAAAGATCGCGGAACTCCGCCAGAAGATCGCAGCTTCTCCTCCTCCACCTGCCGTCGCAGCCACACCTTCAACTCCCAAGATTACCGATCCCCCCGCTGTCCAACAGCTTCGCCTTCAGATTCGTGCGATGGACCAGGGTATCGCGCAGAAGAAACGCGACCAGGCCGCGGTCCAGGCTCAGCTTCGCACCTATCAGGATCGTGTTGCATCCAGCCCTGCAGTTGAAGAGGAATACAAGAGCATTACGCGAGACAGCCAAACGGCGCGAGCGTTCTATGACGATCTCAATAACAAGATGAATCAATCCAAGATGGCGACTGACCTCGAGAGACGCCAGCAAGGGGAGCAGTTCCGCGTTATGGATGAGCCAAATCTGCCCGAGTCGCCATCGTTTCCAAAGCGCCAGGTGTTCGTTGGTGGAGGCCTTGGCGCTGGCTTGGCCTTGGGCCTGCTCATCGTGGCTTTGCTGGAATACCTGGACACCGCCGTCCGGAGTGAACGGGATATCTGGGCATTCACGAAACTGCCGACGCTGGGCGTTATCGCCTTCAACGGCGAACCAGAGACAGTGAAGAGGAAGTGGTTCTGGCGTCGAAATCCAGACATTACGGCGGGCACGAAGCCGCTGATGAATGCGGGTGGCTAACGATGTACAAAAGTTTTTTCAAACTGCAGAGTAGTCCATTCGGAACCAGCCCTGACCCTCGGTTCCTCTACATGATGCCCCACACGCGGGAGGCGCTCGCGTGTCTGGAGTACGGGATCTCGGCGCGTAAGGGCTTCACGGTGCTGACGGGCGAAGTCGGTACCGGGAAGACGACGCTCCTGCGCCGAGCGCTAAGCTCGTTCAGCAACCGCAGAGTATCTACTGCCTTTGTCTTCAATCCGCGGTTGGATGTTCTGGACTTTCTCGAATTTGTGCTGACAGATTTCGGCCTTGTGCCGCAGACGCGGACGAAATCGGGCATGCTACTGCAGTTGAACCGCTGGCTGATCGAACGGTTCCGCATGGAAGAGACGTGTGTGGTGGTAGTTGATGAAGCGCAAAATCTCTCGTGGGACCTGCTTGAAGAGATCCGGCTTCTGACCAATCTTGAAACGTCGTCGGAGAAATTACTGCAGATCGTTCTGTCGGGGCAGCCCGAACTCGAAGAAAAATTGCGTCATCCGAGTGTGCGGCAGTTACGTCAACGGGTTTCGCTATGGTGCCGGACACAGGCATTGACTGAAGTTCAGACTCATGCCTACGTGACGGAGCGTTTGAGAATTGCGGGTGCCACTTGGCAGCTTTTCTCTCCCGATGCGCTGGCGCTGGTCCATCGCTACAGCCGAGGAATTCCGCGCATCATCAATCTGGTCTGCGAGCACTCGTTAATTCTGGCGTACGTTGAGCAGGTGCAACAGGTGACCACGACGATTGTCGAGAGCGTGGCTACTGAGCTGGAGTTGGAGATGCAGCCGTTCATGCTCTCTTCTGCCGCACTGGGCGGAGGGTCACGGTCGCCACGATCCGAATCGGAAGACAATTTTATTGAGGCATTCAACAGAGAGACTCCGGGAAGGCAAGAGCGATGAGCCGAATTTACGAAGCATTGCAGAAGGCAGAATCCGAGCGGAAATCGGAGCGGCGCGAAGAAGAGTCGCAAACACCGGAGCAGCCGGTCAGCGTAGGGACGATTGCGGCAGCAATCGACGAGGCCGAAGAGAGCGGCTCTGAGTCGGCCTTCGCCGAGCCGATCTTCGCCGAGCCAATTTTCTCCGAAACCTACCGGGTGTCGTCCACGCCGCGAATCGGCGGAGAGTCATTGGATCTCAGCAAGGTCGCAACGCGGCAATGGTCGATGTCTCTTGAGCAATTGCCCGCGTTGCAGGAGCGGGGGCCTGCGGTGGAGCAGTTCCGCAGCCTGCGTTCGCGGATATTTGAGCTTCGCGACATCAGCCCGCTGAAGACAATTCTCGTTACCAGTGGCCTGCCCCAGGAGGGAAAGAGCTTCGTTGCGACGAACCTCGCTCTGAGCCTGGCACGCCACAAGAACAGCAAGGTACTTTTGATCGACGGTGACATGCGGAGGTATACGCTGCACCAGCTTCTAGGGTGCGAGTCGCATCCAGGACTGGCCGATTATCTGGCCGGCAAGGCAACGATCCTGGAGGTGATGCAGCGGCCGGAGCCGTTGCAGTCAGCTTCCTCAGCGGCAACCGCGGTTCTTCCGAACCTGACATTTATTGCGGGCGGGAACGGCGGAGATAAAGCGGCCGATCTCTCGGGCAGCCCGCGTTTTGGTGAGTTGCTTCGGATGGCGGCGCCATATTTTGACTGGATTATTGTGGACTCCTCACCCGTACTGCCGGTCTCCGATGCAGTCAACCTTGCGCGGTCGTGCGATGGCGTTCTTCTGGTAGCGCGCGGTGGCGTGACCAAGTTCCCTGTTGCACAACGTGCACAGAGTGAATTGAAGGCCTCGAATGTTCTGGGCTTCGTTTTGAACGCCGTGTTGGAGACGCCTGAAGTCGGTGGCTACTACGGCTACGACGCCGCCAAGAAATAAAAGGGAGTGATTGGAAGACGATGATCCGGCTGTTCAACGTGTATTACCCCACCCGCACCATCGTTCTCCTGCTTTGTGAAGCGCTTATTGTCAGCGGCTGCTTCCTGCTCGCGACGGTATTGCTTTTGGGGCCAGATACGTATCTCGTCTTGAACTACGAATATGGTGGCCTAAAGATCCTTGGCCTCACTGTCTTGACGCTGCTTTTCTCGTACTACTTCGATCTCTATGAACCCCAACGCATCTCTGCGCGCTGGGAGATTTACTTTCGCCTGCTGCTCGTCCTGGGCTTCCTCTCTTTTCTGCTCTCCGGGATCATCTATTTCTATCCTGACGCTGATATTGCCCACTATGGTTTTTTACTGGGGCTCATCTTTCTTACCGTGGCTCTGGTGGCGTGGCGCAGTGCGTACGAATGGATGATAGGAAGGGAGTTGTTCCAGGAGCGGGTCTATGTCCTGGGTGCCGGTGAACGTGCGCGCTCGATCGTGGAGTTGCTTCAGGCTCGCAAGGACGCAGGCATGCAGGTCGTAGGCTGGGACGGTGTGTTGGCCGACAAGATGGAGCGCAAAGAGGCGTTCAATGCTGCTCTGGGACGATTCCACGGGCCAAAACCGTCTATCGACCGAGTCATCGTTGCGCTCGAGGACCGTCGTGGCGAGTTTCCGGTCGATGAACTGCTCAAGCTGCGATTCAATGGAGTCGTGATTGAAGAGGCAGGGAGCCTGCTGGAGAGGCTGACCGGCAAGCTCCATCTGGATGGACTTCATCCCAGCAGCTTTATCTATAGCGAAGGGTTTCGGGTAAAGCCATCGCAGCAGATTGCACGGCGTATTGTGTCGACGCTGACGGCCGCAACTGGGCTGCTCCTGTTCCTTCCATTTTTCCCGATCGTGGTGCTAATGGTCCGTCTCTCTTCCCCGGGGCCGATCTTCTTCAAGCAGACGCGGGTTGGTCTCGGCGGGAGAAATTTTAGTGTCTACAAGTTTCGTACGATGAGGACCGACGCCGAAGTGGCCGGCGCCAAGTGGGCGATCAAGGACGATCCACGCGCTACCCGCGTCGGCCTGTTAATGCGGAAGACGAGGTTGGACGAAGTGCCGCAATTGTGGAATGTGCTGCGTGGCGACATGGGGTTTGTCGGTCCGCGTCCGGAACGGCCAGAATTTGTGCCGTGGCTCTCTGAGCAGATTCCATACTTCAACCTGCGTCATATGATTCGCCCCGGGCTGACCGGATGGGCGCAAGTACGTTATGGATATGGAGCGACGCTGGCCGAAGCCCGCGAAAAGCTGGAATTTGATCTGTATTACATCAAGCACATGACGCTCGGGCTCGATCTGCTGATCATGTTCGAGACGGTGAAGACGATCATAAGGCGCCAGGGCGCGCAATAAGAACTGGTCCGCCTACTGGGCGGAAAAGATTTGTCCCTGATGTTCGCAAAGATCGTGGATGTCCGGCAACAGCAACTCGCTGAGAGATCAGTAGATTCTCGTACGAGAGGAGAGGGCGGGCTTAAGTGTCCGTTCCTCTTTCTTGACCAGATGGGGAATCCGGAGGGGCCGTGGCGGAACCTCCGGCATACCGACCTCACTCAGCTTATAAAGCAGCGACCGATAACTGATCTGGAGCCACTTTGCCGTCTTTTGCCGGTTCCAGCTATTTTCCTGAAGCACCTTCAGGATGATCTGGCGTTCGAGATCTTGGGTCGCCTTCTTAGTAATGTTCTTCAGGGAAACCGGCTCACTTAGGTCGATCTCGGTGACGATACCGCGGGGCGCTTCGGGCATGAGCTCCGCGACAAGCGCCTCCTCGCTGCCAATTAGAACGTAGCTGCGGATGAGGTTTTCAAGCTGACGAACATTACCCGGCCAGTGGTAGTTCTGCATCAGGCGTACGGCACTCCTGGAGAGCAATTCCGGTGTGTTGTGGAAAACTTTTGCATAGTGATCGATGAAATAGTCAATCAAAATCGGCAAATCGGCAATCCGCTGGCGGAGAGGCGGGAGGTTGATGGTCACCGCATTAATTCGGAAGAGGAAGTCGAGTCGAAAGGTTCCGTCTTCGACCTGGTTCCGCAGGTCGCTATTAGAGGCCGAGACCAGCCTGGTGGCGATGGAGCGGGGTTCGTGGCCACCGACTCGGACGAAGGTGCCGTCCTGCAGCACCTGGAGGAGCTTTGATTGGACCGCCAGATCGAGACTGCCGACCTCATCCAAAAACAGGGTGCCGTTGTGCGACTGCTCAACCCGGCCGAGTTTGGTGGACATCGCGCCCGTAAATGCCCCCTTTTCATAGCCAAAGAGCTCGGTCTCAAGCAACGAATGGGGTATGGCCGGACAACTTACCTTAACCAGCGAGCCACGGGCACGCATCGAGAAGGCATGCAACAGGCGCACACAAATCTCTTTACCGGTTCCACTCTCGCCCTGGATCAGGACGGGAACATCAGTCTCAGCTACTCGCTCCAGCTTATTTCGGACGGCCTGCATTGCTGCAGTTTTGCCAAAAATAATATCCAGAGGTGGCAGGTTAAGAGTAGCGGCGGATTCGGCGTTATGGACCAAGGTCATTTTTTCCTATCGGCGTCGGCAGAACCGCAAAGTTTGCAATATGCTTCACTCTGCACGTTTAGCGCCAATCGTTAGACGTATAGGAAAAAAGACAGGAGGTTTTTGCGTCCGGAGAACGGAATTGGCTATGAAATGAGGACTTGATGCGGTCAAAATTGCAATTTTGCGTCAATTTTTGAAGTCACCAAGGGTTCTACAACCAAAGTAACCTCATGAAAAAAATCCCTATTTTTTCGTTTCATGTTGCCGATCACCATGTAAGCTAGGCCTACTTGTGAGCAGGAGTGGTAAACCTTTATCTCTTTTGTCGGCAAAGTTCTTAACATTTTTATGTCAAAGTGACGTTGAACAATCTAGAATGCGCTGAGAAGTTGTTGTGAAGACTCCCCACTTTGCGACTGCTTCTATCGATTGAAGTAATTGGAATTCGAGAACGAGCCGGATCCAGAATCACCGCAAGGTTTGGGCAATAGGATCCAAACCGCGAAAATAGGGGTATTTGTATGTCAGCTGCGCTGTCGTATCCAGTTTCTGCCTTGAAGTCGAGTGCCAGGTCGCGTTCCCAAATTCTGATCCTGGAGCCGGATCTCGCTGTCCTCGATTATCTTCGGTTGACCCTTGGGTCTCAGTACTCCCTCAATCTGTTTTCAGAAGAGCAGGCCCTGCTCGATCGGCTCGAGAAGGCCGAGCAGCCTGATTTGCTTCTGCTTGCGCTGCACACCAGCCGGGACCCTTTGCCGCTTCTGACTCACATTCGCTGCACCAAACCGCATCTTCCCATCATTGTCCTGTCGTGCTCCGCCGAACTGCGAGACCTGGAGATGGTGATCCGGCTTGGTGTCCGCGGTATTGTGATGAAGCCGTTCATTGGCAGCGACGTGGAGCAGGCCATTGAAGAGCACCTGTCAGCTGCGGACAAGAACGTGCCGGCTTCGGACGCCTTGAAGGAGATTCCGCTCAACGAAACGCACTCGTTTGTGCGTTCGAGCAAGCGGATGCGCGATCTCGAGGCCCAGGCGGCCCTGGTGGCCCGCGCCGATATTCCTCTCCTCATTCTTGGAGAGAGCGGTACTGGCAAGGAGATCCTTGCGCTTTACACCCACAAGATGTCGGCGCGCAGTCAGAACATCTTCCTGAAGGTCAACTGTGCGGCGGTACCGGCCGACCTGCTCGAGAGCGAGCTGTTTGGCTACGAGCAGGGCGCATTTACCGGCGCGGTGAAGACCAAGCCCGGCAAATTTGAAGTTTGCACGGGTGGAACGATCTTTCTCGACGAGATTGGTGAAATGCCAGCCATTTTGCAGGCCAAGCTGCTGCAGGTGTTGCAGGACGGCACGTTCTCGCGTCTGGGCAGCCGATCGCCGATGAAGGTTGATGTGCGGGTGATCGCCGCCACGAATATCAATATGAAGGAAGCTATGGCCAACAAGACCTTCCGGGAGGACCTGTACTATCGTTTGAATGGGTTTACCCTGAGTATTCCGCCGTTGCGGGAGCGCAGGGAGGAGATTCCGGTACTATCGGAGTACTTCATGCGCAAGGGCGCCAGGCGTTATGGCCGGGAGCCGCTTTCATTCTCGGCGAACCTTTTGAACGTGCTGAGCGAGCACTCCTGGCCCGGCAATTTGCGTGAGTTGGAGAATGTCGTCAACCGTTACCTGGTGCTTGGAGAAGAGCGATCGATCGTTGAGGAGCTTTCCCCGTCAACGGCGTATCAGGGTGCGGCAGCAGTGCCACAGGAGGTGCCGAATGGCGCTGGACTGAAGGCGATGGTACGGAACCTGAAGGGTGATGCGGAGTCGACGGCAATTGCACAGGTGTTGGAGGGAGTTGGATGGAACAGGAAGGCCGCGGCAAACGATCTGCAAATAAGCTACAAGGCGCTCCTGTACAAGATCAAGCAATACGATCTGTCTCCGCGGAACCACGCGTCTTAGTGCCGAAGAAGAGCGATAAAGAATCAGATACTTACCGCGTCATCATCCGGTACGAGAAGCATGCGGTCAAGGGGCTGGTGGAGCCGAGCGAGCTTGGGTCGATTGATCAGTTGCTACGCAATGACCCTATGTATCCGCTTGATTCGATTCGGTTAAAGCTGCTGGATTCAGGCGTGATGGAAGATGTGTCGACGAAGGATGCCAAGGCGGTGTTCTTCGTCAAGACCTTCGACGGGGACCTTCGCCATAGGGCCCTGCATTTTCATGAACATGCGCCGACCGTTCCGGGGTTGTGGGTGCGGGTGTACTTCTATGACAGCGAGATGATTGAAGGAATTATCAGCAATGCCAAGGACTTTGTGCTGGAGTCTGGTTTCTTTTTGAGGCCGACTGATCCCAATGGAAATAACCGGCTGGTCTATGTGCTGAAGTCTGGTTTGAAGGACTTCCATGTGCTCGGGATGCGTAATTTCTCCAAAAATCCTGCTTAGTTTTTAGAAAAAATTTTGGGAAGTCACCGCCGGCGAAAAAGGCCGAAAATGCCCGTATTTTTGGGGGTGGTTTTCAAAAATGTGGTGCGCAGCCGTGGTGTTTTTGTGGTGAAGTTGTGGTGAATTGCGTGGTAAATGTGGTGGGTTGGATGGTCCTTTTTCGCCGCTGAAAAACACGCCAACTTTTTCAAATTTTTTTTTGGACACTTTCCCGATGCGGAACGTCGTCGGGTGGGAGGATCGCGGGCGGGCAATCTATCCATTCGCGCTAGTTTACTGCGTCGACAAGGCAGTGCACTGTTTCAGAACGGGTGCCTCTTCGACGGCAAAGGCGGCGTCACGCTCCGACCGAGATTGATCGGACTTTTTCCAGAATCGTCTCCACCGGTCTCCGGGAAGGAGTATGCTTTCGGGCTGACAGCGATCCTCATGATTGGCTGCAAGGAGAAATGGCGATGAAAATATTCGTTTGGAAGCGTGTGTGTTCGATGCTTGCAACGGTTACGGTCTGCTTTTCCTTTGCTCTGGGCCTAGGAGCGCAGGTGGAGACGAGGACTTCGACGGCGGAAGGAAAAACCACCTACGTAACAAACGTGGCGCGTGGTGAAGTCGTGACCGTCTCTGGTAACGACCTGATAGTCAAGATGGCTGACGGCAGTATGCGCAATATTGAGGATGTGCCCGAGAGCGCACGAGTAACGGTAGATGGTAAGCAACTCGGGATTCATGACCTGCACCCAGGGATGAAGCTCCAGCGGACGATCACCACTGCCACAACTCCCATGACCATCACGACCGTGCAGACTGTCAGGGGAAAGGTCTGGCATATCAATCCACCGCTGAGCATCATTCTGACCCTTGAAGACGGGCAAAACCAGCAGTTCAAAATACCCAAGGACCAGAAGTTCAACGTAAATGGAGAGATGCTGGATGCTTTTGGCGTGCGCAAGGGGATGATGGTCACCGCCACCAAGATCGTGGAGGAGCCCGCCGTTGTAGTCACGCAAGAGAAGACTGTGACAGGCCAGGCGGCGCCAAAGGTTGCGACGGAAGTACAACCAACGCCCCCACCGGATGTACCGATTCTGATCGCAGAGGGAAAACCGGAGCCGGTTCCAACAGCGACAACAGAGCCGGGAGCAACGCCAGGAGCAGGAACAGAGTCAGCAGTAACGCCGGAGGCCGCAAGTCACTTCTCGACGATGTGGCTGATCGTCTTGCTCGCTCTGCTGGTGTTGGCTGGTGCGATCGGTTGGAATGTGGTCAAGAAGAACCGCGCGCATTCCTGATCGTCGAACTGACTTCGTGGGCTCCTCCGCCGGTACCCCTTGCGGAGGAGCTAAAGATCGCGACCGCGACGACATGTGACCAAACGCTGGCGGTGAGCGAGCTCAGCGGCCCAGAGTTTTGCGGATGCGTGCGAGGTGATGCCAGCTGTGGCGTAGAGCGTGGTCCTCGATTACGAATTGGGCGGTGACGGGGGCCCCGAAGCTGAGCGAGAACGGTGCGGCTTGATCCAACTCGTCGTCGGTGAAGGCTCGCACAGCTGCTGCGGCCTCCTGACTATTCCGGCGCAGAAGGTCGAGCGCGGCGGATTTGGTGATGGACGCATTTTCCTTGGCGTGATTGCCGTTCAACTGAGCAACGACTTCCCATGTAACGTCGGTTACTGCGTTGCCGCTTGCGATTATCTGGGCTAACTGAACTTCAATCGGGTAGACAGTCGCGACATGATGCACGATGACGCCGACCGGACGGCTATTGCCCCCACTTTCGAGTACGGCTTCACGCCACTCTGTTTCGGAGAGAGCCTCGGCAAAAGCCGCGAGGCCCGCGGCGCCCTCTTCGATGCGCTGGGCGAGTGATTCTGCACGGCGGCTGGTGGATCCCGCCTTTTTGAGTTTTTCGGAACCTCTGCTTGTCTCGGTTGCGCTTGCAGTTGAATTCATCTTTGTTTCCCTCTTCCTGGGCGTTGCCGCCCGACGCGTTGCGCGAGTTGAGTCATATTATGCGACCTCGAAACGCTGCTGACTTGATCCATCGGCCCGAATACTTGGCACAAACGCACAATATTGGGCGATGCTATGGGGATGGACGTGCTTTCCGAGGTTCTGAAGGTCGTCAAGCTGGAGGGAGCGCTGTTCTTTCACGGCGAGTTCTCTGCGCCCTGGTGTCTCGCCTCGGGATCGAATGCGATGGCGCCGTATCTTCCCCCTGCTGAAGGGCACTTGATCATCTATCACTTCCTGACGGAGGGCCACGCTTACGCCAGGCTTGCCGATGGACAGCAGGAAGAGCTGTCCGCAGGAGACATTGTGGTCTTCCCACACGGCGATGCGCACATGCTGGGCAACGGGCAAGCTGCAAAACCGGTGGATTCGTTGAAGATGCTGGCGAAGAACCTGAAGGAGGGTTTGAAGCTCGCCCGCTTTGGCGGTGGCGGAGAGACGACCAAATTCGTGTGCGGATATATGTTCTGCGACCCCCGGCTGAGTGAGGTCTTTCTGGCCGGCTTGCCGAAGATACTCACGGTGCCTGTGACTAAGGAAGGTTCGGGACAGTGGCTCGAACATTCGATCCGCTTCTCGGTCGACGAGGTCAGCGGGGCGCATGCGGGCAGCGAACTGGTGCTCGCCAAGTTGTCTGAACTGCTGTTTGTGGAGACACTGCGGCGCTACATCAATGGCTTGCCTGAAGGGCAGACCGGATGGCTGGCAGGTGCACGCGACCCAGTTGTCGGCCAGGCGCTTGCTGTTCTGCATAAGGAGCCTGCACATCCATGGACGATTGCGGACCTGGCGAGGCGCGTCGGTCTTTCACGCACGCGGCTTGCTGATCGCTTTCAGCATTTTCTCGGAGAGTCCCCGATCGCATATCTGACCCAATGGCGGCTGAAGCTGGGTGCTGAGATGCTTCGGACGACCGAGGACAGCGTCGCCGAGGTGGCTGCGGCGGTGGGCTATGGCTCTGAGGCGTCGTTCAACCGCGCGTTCAAACGAGAGTTTGATTGCCCTCCGGGGCAGTTTCGGCGTAAGCGTCAGAGCACGGCCGATGGGCATTCGCAGCCTCACCAGAAGACGCCGGACTGATTGTGTGCTGCTGCCGAAAATACGCGGAGCCTGCCACAAATATTTTTTCAGTTTTTTTGCGCTTTTTTGGTTGAGCGGGCGCTTAAAAACTGGCTCCAAAGTTTGCACGATGTGTTCTTTGCAGCCACGCTTGTCTGGCTGCATTGGCGAAGGGCCGGATCTTGCGACTCACCATTCCTATCGCTCCAGGTGCGCATCAATTTCCGGGTACTTACATCGAACTAATTGAGGGCCAAAAGTCTGCCCACGGCAGAGCGAGTCCAGGCCACCCAGGGGAAGGTACTTGGCACCGTTGAAGGGTTGTAGTTTGAATCCGCGATCATGGTTGAAACTAGTAGGCAGCATAGTTCCTAAAAAGTGTCTATTTCTTGGGTTGTCGGTGTGGCTGATTTTGGCGGTGCATGCATCGGCGCAGGATTCGGCGGCGCAATACATTGAGTATCCGCAGATTCTGGGAAAAGGAACAGCCACTGCACCTGGACGGGATTCCGCAGTGGGCGACGTTTGACGGGCAGATACGCGGACGGACGGAGAACCAGACGTCTGTCGACTACATCCCGGGCAACGGACAGCTCTATGAACTGACGCGTATCTATGGCGGTATGAGAGTCCGTCCGTCGAAGTATCTGACCGGCTATATCCAGTTCATCGATACGCATGGGCTGGGTCTACCGCTCCGGTTCACCGCAGACAATATGCGGGACAGCTTCGACGACCGGCAGGCCTACCTCGACTTTCACTTCAAGCAGTACAAGATCATTGCGGGGCGGCAGGAGTTGAGATACGGCGGCGAACGTCTGGTGGGTATCAGCGACTGGACGAACAACAGCCGCTCCTGGGACGGCTTTTTGGGACGGGTCGGCGATAAGAACCGCTTAGACCTTTTCGCGACATCGGTTGTGACGGTCAATCCAACTTCGCTCGATACGCACGGCGCCGGACTGACCTTCTTCGGCGCTGTCGGTACGATAGGGACGTGGGTTCCGCATGCGGTGATTCAGCCGTTTGTCTATGTCAAAGCATTCCCGCGGGTACAGAGTCAGCAGGGGATATTCGGTACGGAGACTGAGGTGACGCCAGGAGTTGAGGCCGCGGGCAATCTTCCCAGTGGATTTGATTTTGACGGCCTGATCGCCTTGCAGCGAGGCAGCTACTCGAACAACTCGATCGACTCCAGCGCAGGCTATATCAAGGCCGGGTACACGCTGAAAAATGTGTTCCTGAAGCCTCGTTTTCTCGGCGAGTATGACTATGCCTCGGGAGATACGCGTCAGGATTTGAACAAGATCAATACGTTCGATCAGCAGTATCCGAGCAACCACAATGCGTTTGGACTGACTGACCAGTTCGGCTTTCAGAACATCAGACAGGAGCGGATGAACCTGGACCTGACGCCGGCGAAGCATGTGACGGTGCTGCTCCAGCAGGAATGGCTGCAGGTCGCTTCAAGGTTCGACAACATCTACAGCGGCAGTGCGGGAACGGTGGTGAAGGCTCCGACAACTGGGTTTCTGAGCGGTGACATTGGCAGGGAGTTCGACGCGTCGGGGGAAGTGGGTGATCCGCGACTACCTGGTGATGAATGTGGGTGTAGGGCGCTTTTCTCCGGGAACGGTGATGCGGGAGAATGCGCACGGCGCTCCGCAGATGCTTGTGTATTTTGGATTGACCTATCGCTTCAAAATCAGCGGCAAGGAAGGTGCTACTGGCCCATAAGCCAATGATGTAGACGATTTTGTTTAGAATTATCGCTTCAGGGTCATATTTCATATATCAATTATTGGGAGCTGTGAAAGAGAGGGAACAAACGTGTCAGAGGAAAAGGACCAATCGAAGTTAAGCCGGCGTAGATTTCTGGAGGCCGGATCGGCGGTGTTGGTGGCAGCTGCGGGGATGCAGGCCCAGGGTCAGCAGAGCAAGATTTATCCCACGGATCCGCACACCGGGATCAACGAGAGCCAGCCGGGGCCAAAAAATAACACGGTTCTGGACGGCCAGAACCAGGACTCGGTGTGGCCGCCAGAGACGGACGCGGGTGGACAACCTCCTTTCAAGTATTCATTTTCGCTGTCGCATAAGCGGGTCGAGGCCGGCGGGTGGACGCGACAGGTGACGGTGCGTGACCTTCCGCTCTCGAAGACGATGGCTGGGGTGGAGATGCGGCTGATCTCCGGCGGCATCCGCGAACTGCACTGGCATGTTGCGTCGGAGTGGGCACTGATGTTGTACGGTTCGGCGCGGATCACGGCGGTGGACCAAGAGGGACGGGCGTTTGTGGAGGACGTGAATGCCGGCGATCTGTGGCTGTTTCCTGGGGGCATTCCGCACTCGATCCAAGGCCTGGGGGAGGATGGATGCAAGTTTCTACTGGTGTTCAAGGACGGAAACTTCAACGAGTTCGGAACTTTTCTGTTGACCGAATGGATGCACCATACGCCGAAGGAGGTGCTGGCGAAGAACTTCAATGTGCCGGAGTCTACGTTCGATAAGGTGCCGAAGAAGGAGTTGTTCATCTTTCAACGAGAGTTGCCGCGTCCGCTGGCGGAAGAGAAGCGTCAGGCTGAGGCGGTGACGGGCGGAGTGCCGAATACGTTTGCGTTCTTTCCGGGCAAGATGCGGCCGAGCAAGGTGTCCAAAGGCGGCGAGGTGAAGATTGTTGATCGCAAAAACTTCCCGGCGACTGACATCGCGTCGGCTATTGTGACGCTGAAGCCGGGCGGGCTGCGGGAGCTGCACTGGCATCCGAACGCGGACGAATGGCAGTACTACGTGAAGGGCAAGGGCCGGATGACGGTCTTCGCGGCAGGTGGCCTGGCGCGAACGATGGACTTTGAAGGAGGCGATGTGGGGTACATCGATATCTCGATGCCGCACTATATCGAGAATACGGGGGATGAAGACCTGGTGTTTATCGAGGTCTTCCCGACGCCATTTTACGAAGATATTTCTCTGGCGGAGTGGCTGGCCCATACGCCTTCGCGGCTGGTGGATGAGCACATCCAGGTTGGAGAGGATTTTCTGGCCAAGATTGCGAAGAAAGAGGCGGTGATTACGCCGGAGTAATGCAGGGATTTGTGGTCGAGTGGCGAAGAGGTGGCCTGGCGGCCGCCTCTTTGTCTTGGCGGCTTTTGCAAAGGGCGAACCGTTTTTCGGCCTTTGATTTGATGAAATCAAAAGACGTTTCGCGGGGGCCAAGTGAACATCTTTTCGCTTCGGCCCTTCGGGGCATCTCATTCGGCAGGGTCCGTCGGTACTTTTTGTGCCGGGGTCGTTCGGTCTGTTGATCAAGGACAGTACTCCTGCCGATAGCTACTGATATTCAGGAGGTTGATGATGTTGCAATCCGCGTGCCCCAGGTTGAAGGGTCTTGCCAAATTGATGCGAGAGACCTATGACGTGCGAAGCAAGTTGATCCTCCGCGAGGGTTCGGATATGGACCTGTTGAAGGTGGATTACGATCTGATCAGGATCCATCGGGTGATCGGGCGCCATCGCCGGTACTGCGGCCAGTGCAAGTCGTGGGACGCGCGTGCGAGTGCAGCCTTTCCGGGCGTGAGATTGCCTTCCGGTGAGGTTCCTGTGCTTCCCTACGACTTAGCCAGCTGATTGGAATCTCCGGGAGACTTCGCGGCTTTGAGTGCCAGGTGAGATGTCCCGGCAAAACAAAAACTGAAAATGCAGGCAATTGTTTTGGAAGTTACCGTGCCGCGAGAGCTGCAGGGCAGGCAAGAAGGGCCGGAGGTGTCTCCGGCCCCTTTGGTTTAGCGCGACTCGACGTTTTCGAGTTCGCGGATGTAATTGATGACCGCTTCGCTGAAGCCGTCGATGTGGACCCACGAGCCGTAGCCGACACCGTTACGGGCAGAGGCTACGTTGATCATGTAGCCCTTGCCGCGCGGGGCGGCGACGCGGTCGTGCGACTGCTCATCGGTGATGACGATGATGCGGTCGTATCGCTCTTCGACGGCGTCGAGTGCGGCGCCGAGGTAGGTTCCGCTGTGAGACTGGCTCGACTCCATTGCATCGCGCAGAGCGAATCCGCGCCGGGGCGGGACACGCTTTGCGGTGTTCGAGAAGGTGTACACGGTTACCTTCTCGGCGATCTCGCGCAGAAGCACGGCGAGTCCGTAAGCCGCGTCAGTGCGGAGCATCTGCGACCGGCGCGACAGCGGTGCGACCATGGAGCCAGACACGTCGACGAGGATGATGGTGTGTCCGGCGAGCTGTGCCAAGTCATCTTTGGCTCCGCGCCCTTCGAGCGAACGAAACATTGCACGCTCGAGTGCCTCTTCCAGCTGTGGCGCGTGACGGGCAGCAGCGAGGAAGCGGAAGGGAAGGACACGGTCGGTCCGCATCGCGTCGAGCGCGGCCACGACCTGCGACTCGGGCACGTCTGCGTCCTTCATGTTGCGAAGGTTACGCAGGAGAGCGAGGGCGCCGAGCTTGCGCTCGGTGAGTAGACGCTCCCAGTGCGTACGCTTGTCGCCGCCCGAGGAGAGTGCAACCTCCCAGGTGTCGGGCGTGGTGAGCTCGTTGGCGATGAGCCGCTTCCAGAGCTCTGCCTGTTCCGCGTCGCGCGGCTTCGCGTGGCTGAGGAAGAGGACGTCGCGGAGACGAACAACGCTGGCGCGGTCGTACTTCGCGAGCGCGTACTCGTCGAAGCGGGTGAACGCTGCGGCGAGCCCCTTCTTCACCTGTGCGGAGAGCGGACGGCGCCCCTCAGCCCAGTAGATGGCGACGAACTCGGAGAGCTCGTCGGCACGCTGGATGACCCGAACGAGGGTTTCGGCGACGAGACCGCGGTGGGTCGCGTGACGAGCCATCTCGCGAACCAGAAGCAGAGGCGGGTGACGAAGCTTCATCGCGGTGCGGGCTTCGACGGCGAGGGCGGCTACCTTTTCAGGGGCGACCTTCGGTACGAGCTCGCGGATGCGGCCTGCGATGGCTACGCCGGACTCGTAGAACTCGTTCTCCCAGAGCATGCAGGAGAGGACAGAGCGCCGGAGTGCCTGCTCGAACGTGAGGATGGCCGCGGGTGCGCCTTCGTGGGTGCGGGGGCGCGCGAGATGGGCCAGCTTGAGGATGTTCAGCTTCATGTTGTCGCACCTCCTTTTGTGCGGGCTTGGAGGAAGATCGCCGGGGAATTAGCGACAACGGAATGAGCTCTCACGAGATTGCGCTCGTGACAGGATTCGAACCTGCACTCCACCATCGCTGGTGGTGCTCCGACCACTGAAGTATCCGTTGTCTATCGCCACCGGCGAATGGTTTAGTCTTCGTCGTTGATGGGGCTGGTCGCACCGATTTTGAAGCCTACCGGCTTCAAAGTTCCCGGAGTGACATGAATTGCGAGTCGTTGCATCTGCTCCCAGTCCGGACGGTTCTTGTCGTAGTAGCAACTGCATTCGTAGACCGTGAAGGGAAGAACAAAGTTCGGCCCCACGTTGGTGCAGATCGTAATGAGTTCAGACTCGCGGTAACCGGCGATGATGTGCGCATTCGTGCAAGTCCTGCACAGCGACTCGTTGCCGACGGGCGTTCCGTTCTTGATGTATGCCTTGCCCATGGCAAGCCTTCTTTCTAACCAGCAACTAGCTGGACCGTTTAGTTGTGAATAGCAGCGTTGACACCGGTTGCTATATGGGTGTGGGCTTGAATCCTTCGATGACCCTTTTTGGCTGGTTTTTGTTGTAGTAACCAGAGCAGATCTTCACGATGAAGGGCATTGCAACGTTTGGATGTACATACGTGCACATGATCTTCTGTTGGGCTTTGCCGTAGCCGTTGAGAACGAGCGCGCTGGTGCAAGTTGTGCACAAAGAATTCAAATTGACAGAAGTTTCGTTCTTACCGAACAACTTGTACATAGCGACCCTCTCTTTCTAGCCGACATGGCTGGATGGTTTTGGCCGGGGAATAAGCGATAACAGATCTATGAGGTGCTCTACCACTGAGCTACGCGGAACTACTCCGCGGCAGGGATCGAACCTGCGTCCACCCGGTTATGAGCCGAAGTAACTGCTATCTGCGCCACCGGCCGAATTTATGTAAATTGCGACGATGCTTTGCCAGGGAATAAACGAGAAGAGTTTCGGAGTAAGTGCTCTTTGGAACTTTGTAAGTCGAGGCTACGCCTCTGTCCCAGAGTGTCTTGCTCCGGCAGGGATTTCCGTTCCCTGCGTTGTGTTAGGCGGAGGAAGTAACTCTTCTCTGTCGCCACTGGCAGTTTCCTAGCAGACGCAGGTTCGCGGCGGCGCGGATGGCGCATCGTATCCTGAGGGATTAAGCGAGGTCAGTTGTAGCGATGACCAAGTCGAAGTAACTGGCCTCTTCGCCACTCAGGAATGATTGATTTTGCGAGCGATTTGCGTAGGATCGAGCGCTAGCGGTTATAACCAGCGGTGAACCAAGCCCGGCGATCGCCCGGGAGACTGACTCGTCCCAGGGACCTACGCATCGTGTTGTGCGATTTGAAATTCATCGGGCTTCTCCTACGCAGAGTGTACTTTGCCATAGGTCGCAGGAGAATAGCAAGGATATTTACGGGATTAATCGATTATTTTTTCTAGTTTTATTTGCTAGAGCCAGTTATTCAGGGAAATAAAAGTGAGGGACGCGAAGACATTTTCTATCTTTACGCCCCTCACTTTTTCACTACCTATTTAGAACTGTCCAGCTCCGCAGCTACTTTGTGTTTGGGCCTTGCGGGATTGCTTCTCCGTCGGAGCGTGGGTCTGCTCCTGCGAAGTTGACGCTGCGAGTGCTGTCTCTGACTACGGCTTCACCCTGGCCGACGGTGAAGGAGAGCGGTTCGAGAAGTTGAATCTCGTGTCCGCGTTTGGTGAGTCCGGCTCTGACTGCCTCTGAGATGGTCTCTTCCATCTCCACGTCGAGACCATCGAAGGTGCCTTTTGTGAAACGCGGCTGCTCGAGCGCTGCCTGTACGTTCATTCCGTAGTCGACGATGTTGGCGACGAACTGTGCGTGGGCCTGCGCCTGGTTCCAGCCGCCCATGATGCCGAAGCCGATGTGGACGTCACCCTTTTCCATGAAGGCGGGGATGATGGTGTGGAGAGGACGCTTGTGTCCGGCGAGCGAATTGGGAAGTCCGGGGGTGAGTTGGAATCCTGCGCCGCGGTTGTGGAAGGAGAACCCAAGGCCCGGTGCGACCATGCCTGTGCCATAGCCCGCGAAGTTGCTTTGGATGAGCGAGACGATGTTGCCGTCTTTATCGATGGTGGAGAGATAGATGGTCGAGTTGCCGTGAGCGTTGAGTGATTGCGCGATCTTCGATGGAACGGTCTGGGCGGAGGCCTTGTCCATCTGGATTAGCTTGGCTCGCTCTTTGGCCAGATCTTTTGAGACCATCTCTTTTACGGGTACGGCGGTGAACCTTGGATCGCCGACGTAGTGGTACATGTCGGCGTAGGCGAGCTTCTTGGCTTCGATCATGACGTGCAGGGCGTCGACGGAGTTATGCCCGTACTGCGCCATGGGGAACTGCTCCATGATGTTCAGCATGGAGAGGGCGGCGATTCCTTGTCCGTTGGGCGGCAGCTCGTAGATGGTCCAGCCGCGATAGGTGGTGGAGATGGGTTCGACCCACTCGGGCTGAAAGTCGGCGAAGTCTTCGAGGGTGTGGGCGCCTCCCTGGGACTGAAGGAACTTCACCATCGTCTCGGTCATGGGACCTTTGTAGTAGGCATCGCGTCCGTGCTCGGCGACCTGACGGAGTGAGTTTGCGAGTGCAGGGTTCTTGAAGAGATCGCCTACTTTGGGGGCGACTCCGTTGGGCAGGTAGGTCTCCTTGTAGCCGGGCTGGTCGATGAGCTTCTTGGCAACCCAGTAACGCGCGTTGCGCTCTGCCAGGGGGAATCCGTTTTGCGCGTAGTAGATTGCGGGGGCAAGGGTCTGGCTGAAGGGAAGGGTGCCGAATCGGGTGCGCATCGCGTCCCAGCCTGCGACGGCTCCGGGGATATCGATGGTGTGGACTCCGATGTCATTGATCTTGTCGATGTTGTGGGCCTTCATGTAGTCGATGGTGAGGGCCTTAGGAGTCCATCCGCTGGAGTTGAGGCCGTAGAGCTTGCCGGTCTTCGCTTCGTAGTAGAGAGCGAAGAGGTCGCCACCCATGCCGTTGACATAGGGCTGCACGACGCCCATCACGGCGTTCGCTGCGATGGCCGCATCGATGGCGTTGCCACCTTCTTCAAGTATGTGTGCGCCGGCCTGCGCCGCGAGAAACTGCGGGGCCGCGACGATCCCGAACTTTGTTACGACCATGGAGCGGCCTTGACCGGGGGTTGAAGACGATATCTGGCCCACTGCCATCGGAGAGATTGAAAGGACCATTGCGGCTGCAAGAGCGATAATTTTCATGCCAATTTTCCTTTTGCGGCGGAGTCAGGTTCGATGGAGGGTTGGCGGTCTGGTTGAGTAATGGACGCTGCTGCCAGAGCTCAAGTCTCAGGAACCGATATCTAATATCTAGTGAATGAATTTATTTTACATGGGGCGTTTGGCGATTGCGGATGCGGTAGAAGGTGTATCCGATGATGTTGCTGATGAGGGTGGTGCCGAGGATCTTGGCGGCGTAGGCGCGCGGGTCTACGACGTCGACGAAGGGGTAGGCGGAGATGAGAAAGCTGAACAGAGTGGCGCAGAGGCCGGCGATGGAGGTCCAGCGGATCCAGCGGGGGAGTCTGGCGCGAAGAGCCTTCGCTCCGATGAGTGGAATGGCAAACATGGAGAGGTAGGCGATCTCGTAGTGAGTGATGGCCGCGTTGCTGAGAACCTGGAAGGCCTCCTGCGCGTGGACGCCGACGTTTGCGAGAAAGAGTAGGAACAGAACCAACACACAGGTGAAGACGACGGAGTTTACCGGCGTGCGGTAGCGCGGGTGCAGGCGGGTGAACCATTCGGGGATGAGGTGGTCCCAACCGGCGGCCATGGGGAGGCGGGTGACTCCGGTGAAGATGAAGCTGGAGGCTGCGATGAGGCGGAACTGGACGAGGAGGATGGCAGCCATGGCGATGAGATTGGCGAGGCCGCTGTTGCCGAGGGCGTAGCGAAGGGTCTGGGGGATGGGAGCGATGAAGTCGATATGGCCGCGAGAGAAGGCGAGGACGGAGCTGGTTCCGGCGATGAACATCGCGCAGATGATTGGAGAGGCGAAGACGACGGATTGGCCGATGGAACGGGCGGCGTCTTTGCTTTCTCCGGCGAGGATGGCGATGTACTCGAGGCCGCAGAGAGCGCCGAAGAGCATCTGGCCAAAGAGCGCTAAGGAGACCATGTTGAGTTGGGGGAGTTGGATGGGCAACGGCTCGTAGTGGATGGGTTGGTGACGGGCCATGGCCCAGAAGGGAAGCACGATCAGCGTGCAGTAGACGATGAGGATGGAGATGCCGCCGATGTTGTGGATCCATTTGCCGAGTTCGAGGCCGCGATAGGCTGCGACGCTGACGGCTAGGGTGATGACGGCGGTGATGACGAAGGCGGCTAGGCGGTTTTCGGGCAGCCAGGCGGCGGATGGGCCGATGAGGTAGGCAAGCTCGGTGGGGATGGCGTAGAGGATGGTAGCGGTGACGGCGATGCCGTAGAACCAGAGGTTCCAGGCGGTCATGAAGCCGCCCAGGTCGCCGAAGGCGGTGCGTGCCCAGATGTAGAGGCCGCCCTCGAGAGGCATCTCGCGGTTGAGGTAGATGACGGAGACGGCCATGGGAAGGTAGAAGAGGACCATGGCGGCGATCCAGGTAAGGGCCTGGGCTCTGCCGAGGCCAGCGGCGATACCGACCCATGAGCTGCCGACGACGCAGAGGACCTGCGTGAGGACAAGGTCGCGCAAGCGAAGCTGGCGATGGAGGCTGACCTCTGGAGCGGGCGATGATGAGGGCATGTGCTGGGTATGGTCGCACAGAGTGGTGGAGGGGCGGAAACTTTTCCTACTTTTTGTCGCGCCAACAGAGATGGGTCGGTTGCTGCGACGTCGAGTGCCATCGCAGGCTTGATTGGGCGGGATATCCTGGAACGGTCTATCGTGACAGGTCCGGCTACGCGACCTTGTCTGATGCTTTCTTGCCCGGGCTGAGTGCGATGGACTAGGCTTAAGTACATGCTAAGAATCAGTTTGAGAACGACGTGTATAGCGGCCGGGTTATCCGCCGTTTTGGTGAGTTGTTGTGTTGCGAACGCGCAGATGGGCGAGATGCCGGGGATGCATCATCATCATGCGCCGGATGGGGAGAAGCTGGGATCGGTGTCGTTTCCGGTGTCGTGCGAGGCCGCGTCGAAGGTGCCGATGGAGCGAGGAGTTGCGTTGCTGCACTCGTTTGGGTACGAGGAGGCTGGAGAACAGTTTACGGAGCTGACGAAGAGCGATCCGAAGTGCGCGATGGCGCACTGGGGCGTTGCGATGAGCGGTTTCCATGAGTTGTGGGGGCGTCCAGAGAAGGCTGAGATGGATAAGGGCTGGGTCGAGATGCAGGAGGCCCAGAAGCTTGGAGCGAAGACCGATCGCGAACGGAGATATATCGCTGCGTTGAGCAGCTTCTATGATCCTGCGAAGGGCGACAACTATCAGTCTCGCGTGGATGCGTATACGGCGGGGATGTTGGCGCAGCACGAAGCGTATCCGGCGGATGTGGAGGCCTCGGCTTTCTACGCACTTTCTTTGCTGGCGGATGTTTCTCCCGATGACACGAGCCTCGTGAAGGAGCGGAAAGCGCTTGCCGTGCTGGTGCCGTTGTTTGAGAAAAATCCAGATCATCCCGGCCTCGCGCACTACATCATTCACACCTGCGATACGCCGAAGCTGGCGCAGCAGGGATTGCCGGCGGCGCAAAAATACGCGCAGATTGCCTCGTCTTCGCCGCATGCGCTGCATATGCCGGGACATATCTTTGCGAGATTAGGAATGTGGCCGGAAGACATCAGTTCGAATCTGGCTTCGGTTGCGGCGAGCGAGAAAGCTGAGGCAGCAGGGATTCCGGGGACCCACCATATGTTCCATGCGCAGGAGTTTCTGCTTTATGCGTATCTGCAGACGGGTCAGGACGGGAAGGCGAAGCAACTGGTGGATGGGATCAATCCTCTGGCCGATCGTCTGGACGCGATGGCAGGCATGGATGATATGAAAGACATGTCGGGGTATGTGCGCAATGAGTTTCCAGTCTTCTATGACCTGGAGATGCAGGACTGGAAGTCAGCCGCAGCGCTGGTTCCGGCGCCACATACCAGCGGGTTGTTTGCACTGGTTACGTATTGGGGACGCGGGGTTGCGGATGGACATCTTCGGCGGGCCGAAGATGCGGCCGCCAACCTGACGCAGTTCGATGCGGGGCTTGAGGAGATGAAGAAGAGTCCCTATGCATTTCTGGTGGGGCAGATGACGGTGGACCGCGATGAACTGGTGGCGTGGAAGGAGTTTGCCGAAGGAAAGACCGATGAAGCGGTTGCAACGATGAGGAAGGCCGCCAATCAGCAAGACAAACTAGGACAGGGAGAGGTGGATATTCCAACGCACGAGATGGTGGGAGACATGCTGATGCAGCTGAATCGTCCGGAGGAGGCGTTTGTTGAGTACAAGATTGCACTTGTGCTGAGTCCGAACCGCTTGAACGGGCTGTACGGAGCCGGTCGTGCATCAGAAGCCCTTGGGAAGAAGAAGGAAGCCTCCTCGTACTACGAGGCGATGTTGAAGAATACCGACGATGGAGCGCATTCTTCGCGGACTTCGTTGGCCCACGCCAAGGCTTTTGTGGCCGGAAAGGTGAGCGCAGCGGAGTGAAGTAGAAGATGTTAGGAATAAAAAGAGGCAGCCATCGCGGCTGCCTCTTTTATTTTGCAGCGAAAGCGGTTGCTTATGCGCCGACGGGTTCTGCGACCTTGACGTTAACCGGGGTGAGCCAGTTGTGACGGTCGGGGCGCGTGCCGTTGACGATGCCGAAGAACTCATCGTGCAGGGCGGTGGTGATGGGACCCATGCTGCCGTCGCCGATCAGGATGCGGTCGACCGAACGAAGGTGGGTGACCTCTGCGGCGGTGCCGGTAAAGAAGGCTTCGTCGCAGATGTAAAGCAGCTCGCGTGGAAGGGGCTGCTCGACGACCTCGATACCGAGTTGCCGGGCGAGCGTGAGAACCGAGCTGCGCGTGATGCCGTTGAGCACGGAGTTTGCGAGAGGTGATGTGTAAAGGACGCCGCCACGGACGAGGAACAGGTTTTCGCCGGAGCCCTCGGAGAGGTAGCCGTTGGTGTCGAGCGCGATGCCCTCGGAGTAGCCGTTGATCTCGGCCTCCATGCGGATGAGCTGCGAGTTCATGTAGTTGGCGCCGGCCTTGGCGAGTGAGGGCATGGTGTTGGGTGCGAGGCGGCTCCAACTGGAGACGCAGACATCGGCACCTTCGTTGCCGTGGACGTATTTGCCCCAGGGGAAGTTGGCGATGTAGATTTCGACGGGACTCTTGAGCGGGTTGACGCCCATCTCGCCGTAGCCGCGGAAGGCGATGGGGCGAATGTAGCAGGGCGTGACGCCGTTGGCTTCGATGACGTCGACCACTGCGGCTGCGAGCTGCTCTGCGGTGTAGGGCAGAGGCATACGATAGATCTTGGCGGAGTCGACGAGGCGTGCCATGTGTTCAGGAAGGCGGAAGACGCCGGCGCCGTTGGGCTGGGTGTAGCAGCGGATGCCCTCGAAGACCGACGAGCCGTAGTGGATGACGTGGGACATCACGTGGATCTGCGCCTTGTCCCAGGGGATGAGCTTTCCGTTGTGCCAGATGTTGCTGGTGCTTTGAATGGTCATTCGCGGGCTCCTGTAGCCTGAGGATTAATTATAGCGGCGGGAGCGGTATGGGAGAATGGGTAGTGATGTTTGATCCCCATTCTGTCAGTCTTGCGGGGCTGCAGCACTCGGCGTATGTGCGGTTTTCCGCGCTGGCGCTGAGTTCCATCTTTTTTCTGGTCGATCCGTTTGCCGCGTTGCCGACGTTTCTCGCGGTGACGGCTGGGGCAGACGCGAAGCGGCGGAAGAAGATGGCGTGGAAGGCATCAGTGACGGCCCTGGTGGTGCTGAGCGCATTCGCAGTGGCGGGTCAGTACATCTTCAAGATGTTCGGGATCACGTTGCCTGCGTTCGAGATTGCGGGCGGAGTGATTCTTCTGTTAATCGGGCTGGACATGCTTGAGGCGAAACGCTCGCCGACACAGGAGTCGCACGAAGAGTCGGCGGCGGCGGCACGGAAAGAGGATGCGGGTATTGTGCCGCTGGGGATTCCCATGTTGGCGGGTCCGGGCGCGATCACCAGTGTGATGGTCCTGGTCGGGCAGGCGGAAGGCGAGTGGAAGAAGATGGCGGCGATTCTGGCGGCGATCTTGATTACGGCGGCAATCTGCTACCTGGTGCTGGGGAACTCGGACCTTGTGGGGCGGCGACTGGGCGAGACCGGAGTAAGGATCCTGGTGCGAATCATGGGGTTGCTGCTGGTCGCGCTGGCTGTGCAGTACTTTGTGAACGGCATGGTGGACCTGGGCGTGATCGCCAAACCGTAGACGAGTCTTCGAGGTAAGATCGAAGCAGTTCCACGGTAACCTTTCGGCAACTTTCAAGTCTCATCAGGCATCACAATCCCGTTTGCTATCTCTTCACCAGCGAGAAGGCCATGCCCTTGATTGTAGAAACCGCAGCCGCTACTTCTCTTCTTGCCCGCTTCAAGGCAGTGCGTCAGGCTACCCAGCGTCTTTGTAGCCCTTTATCTCCTGAAGACATGATGGTGCAATCGTGTCCTGAGGCGAGCCCAGTGAAATGGCACCTCGCCCATACCAGCTGGTTCTTCGAAACGTTTGTACTGCGTGAGTTCGCCGCCGGATACCAACCCTTCCACCCCGAATTTCATTGGCTGTTCAACAGCTACTACAACTCGCTCGGCGATATGCCGGAGAAGAAGCTGCGCGCTTCGTTCTCGCGACCGCCGCTCGACGCGATTCTCGCCTATCGCGCACATGTGGACGCCGCCATGATCGCGCGGATGCAGCATCCGCTGGAGGATGAAGCTGCGCGACGCATTGCGCTGGGGCTCGAACATGAGCAGCAGCACCAGGAGCTGATCGCCACCGATATCAAGCATGCGTTCTTCACGAATCCGCTGCATCCGGCGTACCTTGAGGAAACCGCAAAGCATAGGTCCGAGACGATCGCGCCGCCGCTGGACTGGGTCGACTTTGCACCTGGTCTGACGGAGATCGGTCTTACGCTTGCCTCCGCGTCGACCGATACGTTTGCCTTCGATAACGAGACGCCGAGGCAT
The DNA here is from genome assembly GCA_000381605.1 of Acidobacteriaceae bacterium KBS 89. GTDB lineage: Bacteria > Acidobacteriota > Terriglobia > Terriglobales > Acidobacteriaceae > Edaphobacter. The sequence continues at coordinate 162,615 of KB906757.1, read as the reverse complement.
CCTGTTTATCTCTCGCCCTTTCGGCTTGCGACCCGCCTGGTCACCTGTGCAGAGTACCTCGCTTTCATCGACCAGAATGGCTACAACCGCCCTGAGTTGTGGCTTGCCGAGGGATGGACGACGATGCGCGCCGAAGGGTGGCAGGCGCCGCTTTACTGGCAGCATGACAACAGCACCAACTCCGGATGGTGCATCTACACGATGCATGGCTTCCGGTCGCTCGACGAACTGAGTGAGACGCCCGTGTGTCACCTGAGCCTCTTCGAGGCCGACGCGTATGCCCGGTGGGCCGGACGCCGCTTGCCCACGGAGTTTGAGTGGGAGCATGCCGCCAGCCAGCTTGGTCTCCTGCGCAAAGAGGTCGACTCGCAGCCTGCGCTGATCACTTATCCGAATGCCGACGCAGTGAAGAAACCGGCGGTCCTGCCTGCTTCGACGGCGAACCTGCTCGAGACTGGAAGCCTGCACCCCAGGCCGGCCATGGCGCTCTCCGGGCTGCAGCAGATGTTTGGCGATGTGTGGGAGTGGTCTCAGTCGGGTCACACGGGCTATCCCGGCTACAAGCCTCTGCCGGGAGCGCTGGGAGAGTACAACGGCAAGTTCATGTCGTCGCAGGTTGTGCTGCGTGGAGGTTCGTGCGTCACTCCGGCGACGCATATTCGGGCTACGTATCGCAACTTTTTTGGTCCGGGGACTCGATGGCAGTTTTCGGGACTGCGGCTTGCCGAGGACGCAGTGAAGTAGGCCTCACTGTGTGCCTTGGGAGAACGCTCTGCGGCGATCTCCCCAAAAGCTAAAATTATCCTCCGCATGAACCTGTGTGACGGCGTTATTTATCAATGGTTTATCAAGGGGAGCGTTGGTCTTCGGTATCATTGTCGCTCCTCAATCGAATCTGATTCGCGGAAATTGGGCCAATTGGAAAAGCCATAGAAACCCGTACAGAAAAGCTGCACAAAATTCGCCTGATATGCATCAAAGTCAGACAGCGGTGGGAAGAGAACCTTTGAGTTGTGCCGCATATATGGTTGCAAGAACCTAGGGGGACTCTACGTGTCGACATTTGCAATCGCACCGGAAGCCATATCGACCAGTACCAGCGACGCGGTGGCCCGTGAGGTTCGAGAGGGCCTCACTGCGACGCCCAAGACTCTCTCCCCATGGCTCTTCTACGATGAGGCAGGTTCGTATCTCTTTGAGGAGATTACTGAGCTTCCTGAGTATTACCTGACGCGTACCGAACGCGGCATCTTCGAGGCGCACGCCGATGAGATTCTGCAAACGGCGGCGCTGGGACAGGGACCGGCCGGCAAGCTTACCTTGATTGAGCTGGGTGCAGGCACTGCGACGAAGACCGGGATTCTGCTTGCGGCGGCTGTCCGTCAGCAGGGAAGCGTCGTCTATCAGCCTGTGGACGTCTCCGAGACCGCGCTGGCGGAGGCGAGCGAAAACATCCTGAACAACATCCCTGGCGTCACGGTGCGCTGCCAGGTGACGGACTACACCCGCGAGGCGCTTCCGCTGAACCGCCTGCCGAACACGCGGACACTCGCGCTTTACATAGGCTCCAGCATCGGCAACTTCACACCTGATGGGGCGCGCGAGGTTCTGCGCAACCTCCGTGCTCAGCTGCTACCCGGCGATACGCTGCTGCTGGGAACGGATCTTGCTCCGTTCGCGGGGGCCGGTGCGCCCAAGACCGAAGCGATGCTGCTGGCTGCCTACGACGATGCTGCCGGAACAACGGCCGCCTTCAACATGAACGTCCTTACGCGCCTGAACCGCGACCTGGGCGCCGATTTCGAGACGGACAACTTTCGTCACAAGGTGCTCTGGAATCCGACAGAGTCTCGCATCGAGATGCACCTTGAATCGTTGGTGGAACAGACTGTCCAGTTTCCGGCGTTTGGGGGTACGGATGCGTTCACGGTTGAGTTTGCGCAAGGCGAAACCATACACACCGAAAACAGTTACAAATTCACTCCCGCGGCGGTCGAGGCATTGCTGGCTTCCGCGAACTTCAAGGCGACGAAATCGTGGCGGGACCCGCAGCACTTCTTCGCTGTGACGTTAGCGACCGCGCTTTGATTCGCTAGCTTAGACGATCTCGCGCCGATAGTCCCCGCTCTTGCCGCCGCTCTTGCGGACCAGCATCACCTCGCGGATGCGGATGCCCTTGTCGAGCGCCTTCGTCATGTCGTAGACGGTAAGCGCCGCGATCGAAGCAGCGGTCATCGCTTCCATCTCGACTCCTGTGCCCGCGACGGTGGCGGCGGTGGCCTCGATCGCCACACCGCCCTCGACCACCTGAACCTGTACATCGACAAAGCTCAACGCGAGCGGATGACACATCGGAATCAAATTCGAGGTTTGCTTGGCGGCTTGAATTCCCGCGAAGCGCGCAACCTCCAGCGGATTTCCTTTTGGATTTTGAGGCAGCGCCTCCAACACGGCGTCGGACAGCTCCACGAACGCTGCTGCGACGGCCTCGCGCTTTGTCGCTGGCTTCCCACTTACGTCGACCATGCACGCCTGACCTGTTTCGTCGTAATGCGACAGCGTCGGGGTCTCAGCGTCGGGCAGACCGTCCGCGAGATCGTCGACGATCAACTCATCTGAATAGATCGTATCTTTCTTTTTCATGGTTAAAGCCTACTACCGCAGCAGGATTGTAATCACGTCGCCTGCCGCAAATCGTTCTTTCTCTTCAGGCAGGACGGCGTAACAGTTGGCGCGGGCGTTCGCCGCGAGGTCGCCCGATCCCTGCCAACTCACCAGGTTTACCTTCGGCCGCTCCAGGTTTGAAGTAAGCCGGGCGGGCAGGACCTGTGTTAATCCGGGCTTCGATATCACGTCTGCGGCCAGGGTGGCCTGCGCAAACTTTGGGCTCAGCGCGGCGGCCCCGCTCATGGCTCGTAACAAGGGTTCGACGAAACAATGAAACGTCACCTGGGTCGAGACGGGATTTCCCGGCAGCCCGAAGAAGAATTGAGCCGGAAGGCCTTCACTGGCAGGCAGGCGGCCGAAGACGACTGGCTTTCCTGGTTGCATCTTGACTCCGGTAAAGAAAAACTCCGCGCCGAGTGTCTTGAGCACCTCCTCGACGAGGTCATAGGCTCCCATCGAGACGCCGCCCGATAGCAGCATCAACTCGCATCGGCGTCCCGAACGAATGATCGCCTCCAACTCCGGGCGTCGGTCGGGAGCGATCGGCAGTCGCACGGCGTCGCCACCAGCCCGTGCCACCAGAGCCGCCAGGCCGTAGCTGTTCGAGTTACGAATCTGCTGGGGGCCGGGTTTCGCATCGATCTCAACCAACTCATCGCCCGTAGCGACAATCGCCACCCTCGGCTTGCGAAACACCTTCAGATCGGAGAGCCCACAGGCGGCAGCCAGAGCAATCTCCGCGCCTTCAATCAGTGTTCCCGCCGTCAGGACTGCTTCACCCATCCTGGCCTCGCTTCCGCGCGGGACGATATTCTCGCCGCTGCGAACCGTTCGGTCGCCCATGCGGCGAATCTCTCCGTCGAGCCGCTCCACATGCTCGACCATCACGACGGCATCGGCGCCTTCCGGTATCGGCGCACCAGTCATGATCTCGATCGCAGCGCCAGTCTGAAGCGCACTGCCCAGCCACTGTTCTCCCGCCCTAACTTCACCAGCAATCTTCAACGCACCGTTGCCGAACTCTGAGGCAAGTACCGCAAACCCGTCTCGGGTCGAGCGATCGAACGGTGGCTGATCGCGGTCGGCCTGGACGGCCTCGGTTAGCACACGATCGCTACAGGCGAGCAAAGGCAGAATCTCCGTTGTCGGAGCCGTCAGATCGGCGGCGTGCCCCAGCACCATCTCCAGCGCTTCCTCGAAGCCGACAACACCAGCAGTAGCCTTCCTCATCGCGTTCCCCTCAGATTCTGGTGACCACCAAAGAGAAAGGCCCCGGGCAGCCTCGCCCAGGGCCCTTTTCTTCACGTGAGAGCTACTTCTTCGGAGCCTTGTAGCTCGACTTCACCTGCGCGCCGATGCCTTCGAGGATACCCTTCACATCCGCCGCATGCGGCCCGTCGGGCGCTAGCTCCAGGTACGTCTGATAAGCCTCAATGCATCCTGGGGGAGCGACGATCTTCTGCGTCTTCGGATCGACCGTTGCCTGCGGAATCAGAGCCTGGCCCTTGATGTAGTAGGCCTCCGCCTTCTTCGGATCGGCCGCTATTGCCTTGTCTGCTGCAGCACTTGCCTCCGGCAGTTTGCCCGCGTTGTACAGGGTGGCCGCTTCGTTGAAGTAATACATGGACGCACTGGCTGGTTGGGCCTTGGCTGCCATCTCGTACGCATCGGCGGAGTCCTTGGCGTTCCCCATCCTGCCATATGCCTGTCCCAGCTGGTTGTAACCGGCTGCAGCCGCCTCCGGGCTTGGCTTCTTGGAAGCAGCGTTGAGGTCGATGCCCTTCTTATAGGAAGTCACCGCATCGTTGTACTGCGCGGTGATTGCGGCATCGGTGGGGGAGGTCCCGGCGGCCTTCGCGGCCTTTGCGGCGGCGTCCGCGCTACCCAGCTGTGCATCACCAAGGGTGATCCAGAGGATACCCTCATCCGGCTTCGCAGTCGTTGCCTGCTGCATTGCCGTGATCGCCGCGGCATAGTTCCCCGACTTGTTGTCCGCGCGCGCCTGAGTCAGCAGCGCGTTCAGATTCTGGATCTTGCTGTTGGCGGCCACGACCTCAGCGTTCTTCTTTTTGTATTCCTCCAGTGCCTTCTTATCTTCGGGAGACATCTTCTCGATGTACTCCGCGCGTGACATATCGAAGTTCACAGTCTTATCGTCGCCAGTCGCGAACACGACGCTCTCGTTGAAGTCCAGGCTCAGATCTCCTTGGAAGACGAAGACAACGTAATTTCCAGGGGCGATTCCCGATCCCTTGTAGTCCCCGTTCTGGTCTATGGGGAACGTGTACTGATACTTGCGTTCCTTCGCCGGCGAGCTCCGATCCGTCGATAACCGTATCTCCCCCTTGGTGACCGGCTGTCCAGCGGCATTGTTGACGTGGCCGTGAATGGTGGCCGTGCCCGTCGCTTGGGCTATGGACCGGGCCGGAAGCGCAGTCGCGAAGACCACCAGCAGAGCGACCGCCAATGCACTGCTTACCTTGCTTGTCTTTCCTATCTTCAATCCGATGCGATTCATGCTTTTAGTTCTCCTGGCCCACCGGTGCGGGCATACGTCTACTTGGCACAACAGCTCATTGCTACCGAAATTTGATGCTTAATGCAGCCTTTACGCGACCGCATACGGTATAGGATCGGTCGCTCCGGCGTCGCGAAAAGCCCGCAGTCGCAGAACGCAGCTTTCGCATACGCCGCAGGCCTCAGTCTCACCGGAATAGCAAGACCAACTTACATGGAACGGTGCGCCCAATTCAACTCCCAGCCGGACGATCTCGCTCTTGCGCATCTGGATAAGGGGCGTAACCACGCGAATCTCCCCGTCTTTGGTCCCCATTTTGATGAGTTGGTTGAAGGCCTCATAGTAGGCCGGGCGGCAGTCCGGATAACCGGAACTGTCCTGCTCCACCGCACCGATAAACACGGTTTTTGCTTCCAGGACCTCAGCCCAGCTCACCGCCGCCGAAAGGAAATGTGCGTTGCGGAACGGAACGTAGGTCACGGGGACCTCGGTGCCGATCTCGGCCTCATTCTCCGATGCTGTGGGCACTGCGATGGCATGGTCGGTCAGCGCCGATCCACCAATACGTCGAAAGAGGTCGATCTTCAGATGCAGCAGCTCTCGCACGCCGACGAGCCGCGCAATCTCCTGTGCCGAATGCAGCTCCCTGGCTTCGGTCCGCTGACCGTAGCTGAAGTGGACGGCAAATACCTCGTAGTCCCGTGCTGCCAGCGCGGCGCAGACACAGGAGTCCATCCCGCCCGAGAGGCAGACTACGGCGCGTGGGCGGCCCGCCTCAGACTTCGCCATCGCCTGCCTCCAACTCCTTCTGCTTTTCTGCGGTCAACTCGTCGCCTTCGCCGCCAAGCAGCTCACGCGCGGCCGCTTCGTCGTGCTTGTGCACCAGCAGGCGCGCGCGAAAGGCCAGTGCCAGCAGGCTGTTCGCGTTCTCTCCCTGAAGAAAACACTCGATGCCGGCCGACTCGAGCAGCCCCTTCGCCATCTGGGCATTCGTGGGCTCAAGGAACTTGCCGACGGTCACGAATTTATCTGGATCTGAGATCAAATCTGTCATTCAAGTCTTCCTGTCTTGCTTTACTTGTCCTCGTACGACTGCAGGTGCGCCGTGATTGTTCCCCAGAACAGGTGCGCCCGGATCTGCACCGGCATATGCCGCGCATCGTCGGTGTACCAGACCCAGATGTTGCCGCGGTTCTTCACAATGCCCTCGTCCGCAGTCGGCTCCACGCGAATCGTCTGAAAGGTTCCGGCGGGCGTCTTGACCTCTTCCTTGGCCTCTACCTTCATGGTCACGGTTACGGTGCGCATGGAGTCGGCCAGGGGGAAGCGGATTGTCTGACCCACTACCATCGGCTGCGACGCGGCATAAAAGATCGCCGATAGTGAGTCCGTTACGCAGGCTGGAATTGACGCTGTCTGCTCCTTCGACGTCCCCTTCACCAGGTTCTTTTCCACCTGCTTCTGCTTGCCCTGCGCATAGTCGAAGCTCAGATCGCTCGAGACCTTGCGCCGGCCTTCCTGCAACTGTTTGCTGAATCCCGTCGAGCAACCCGTCTTCGTATCGAACCCGGCCTGAAACTTATCGACTACGGGAAACAGCATGGTTACCGCGCCGATGGAGCCTCCCGAGGCGTTGATCTTCTGGACGGTTCCCTCCTGCTCCAGTTGAATGACCGCCGTGCCGGCCGTGAACACGCGCCAGTCGACGGTAAACGTCAGGGTTCGTTTGGTGGGGAAGACGAAGTCTGGCGGCGGGGGTTGCAGGGTTGGGATGACTACGGGCGCTGGTTTTTGCCCCAGTCCTAACAGCTGTGCCCCCGCAGGCAGCGAGCCCGCAGAACAAAACGTCAACAGAATCAACACGAGAGACCGGTCAAGCTTCAGCAAAGGGCAGCACCCGTACGAGTTGGTGTGGGCGTTTCGCCCCAGCCTCCACGCCGTCAGCGCAGACCCCCCATCACCCCTTGGTGATTGAGAAAGAGCCGGACCGCCAGCGCCAAATAGATCGCGCCGGCACCCACTAAAGCATTGTACTCGCGGTGGTGGCGCCACTGTCCGGCAGAAAACCTGCCCCCGCTCGCATTCTCGTTTGCTGGAAACCCCGCGGGCGTCAATCGTGGCAGCAGCCTGGGGACCTTGGCTGCGTACTCGTCGAAGCCCGCAAAGTGTTCCCGCAGATAAAGTTCCTCCGACCGGATCGTCGGCAGATAGATCACTGCGAACAAGACAGCCAGGGTGATCAGTATGATCCAGCTCCCCGCGGCCACAGCAAAGCCGAACGCAATCATCATCGAACCCAGGTACAACGGATTCCGCGTATACGCGTAAGGCCCGGTCAGAGTCAGTTCGGCGTTCTTGCGAACATACCCCGCCGCGTACGCTCGCAACCACACTCCGGGCAAGACCAGCAACAGGCTCCACAGCATCGTCTTCCATGTCGGCTGTGCAAGCCAGAGGAACACACCGGCAAAGACAAATCCCAGTGGCACGCGGATGCGCCGCGCGATCTTCTGCCACCTTGTTCGTTCACTCATGCCACTCACTCGTACACCTTATCCTGTCTGGCGCGTAACAGCTCAAGCGCGGCGTTGAGGACCTCGTCCGTCGTAATCTGCATCAGACCATGCTCGGATTCCTGATGCCGCGAATGATCGTTCTTACTGGACGCATGCCGTAGCACACGAGATACCGTGCCATAGGGTCCATTCCGCGCCGGGTCCGTCGGTCCAAACAACCCGACCACGGGCCTCTCCAGCGCCGCCGCGAGATGCAACGGCCCCGAATCCCCGGCAATCACAAGTCCCGCGCGTCGAATGAGCGCGATCATCTGCCCAACAGAGCAGGGAACCAGCGTCGCAGCTCGATTGCTCGACTCCACGACCCGCCAGCCTACTTCATCGTTGGATGTAGAAGCGTTCACGACTACGCGAACCCCCCCTCGTGCCAACTCCGCCGCCACTGCACCGAACAGCTCCGCCGGCCACTGCTTGGCTCCCCACCCCGCCGTCGGCGCAATCACAACAAACCGTTCCTCCGTGCCAGCGAGCAATGCATCGCACCATCGCTCTGCCGCAGGGTCGACCGGCAACGTCACCTTTGCGGGCCGAAGCGTCTCCCCAACTGCCGCTCCCAACAGCTCACATCCTTGTTCCACGACATGAGCCGCGGCCAACCTTATCTTTTGCTTGTACAACCACGCAGCCGGAGCTTCTCGCGGATCTGCAGCGCCGGCGAACACAAGTGCTCCCGCCATCCACCCCACCATCGCCGACCGGATCGATCCCTGCATATCCACACAGATGTCGTAGCGGTCTGTGCGCAACTCACGGCGCAGACCTGCGATGTCTCGCACCGTGTTGAGGGACAACGGACGCCGCTTCCACTCTCGAGTGGGAACTGAAGACCATCGATCGATCAGTGGACGGTGCGCGCCCCTGCCCGAAAATCGCCACGCAACATCGTGGGTTTCACATTCGGCCTCCAGCAGCTCACGCCACGCCGGCTCAACCGCCCATCCGATCACCCACTCCGGATGCAGCTCACGGAGCGCCGCGACTGCCGGCATCGCGTGCAGTACGTCCCCCATGGCGCCGATACGGACAATCAACACGCTGAGCGGACGGTCCCCCTTAGGTGCAGCAGTACCGTGCGAAAGCGTGTGTTCCGTAGCCAAGACTCAATTTTCTCACGCAGCCATGGTTGCGCTGCCGCAATCAGTGTTTGCGCCGGTCCAGTCGTCCCACCATCGTAATCAACTGCGACAAAGACTCCTGTTCGTTCAGCAGTTCCACGCTGAGCCGCGCCACGATGATCGCGCCGACCATCTCCAGATGCTCGCGCATGATCGGCGTCAGCTTCACAGCGTCCTTCTCCGTCGTCACAAAGCCGTTTGCTCCAACTTGTCGCGCAAGTTCCAGCAAGCGGTGCACGTCGTCGTCGTTATACGCATGGTGATCGGGGAAGGCGAGGATATCTGTGGGCTGATAGCCCTGCGCAGCGAGCATCTTCGAGAAGTTCTCAGGCCGTGCGATGCCGCAAAAGGCAAGTGGCTCAGTGGGCAGGGATACCTCGCCCCCCTCTCCCAGGCTGAGACTGCGACGGACCACCCAAATTGCAGGCGTCCCCTTCGCTCCGCTCACCCCTGCGACGACGCCGCGAAGCGTGTCCGCCTCCTCTTCACGCAGGACAACGATGTCTGCATCCGCCAGCGCTGCAAGAGGCTCCCGCAGATTTCCTGCCGGAAGCAGCGTGTCCTCAACGTCTGCCTTCGTCAGCAAAACGATGTCGACATCGCGCGCCAGACGCCGGTGCTGGAATCCGTCATCGAGCAGATGCACCACAAGCTTCTCTGACGGCTCGCTCCGTTCTGCCATCAGGCCGGCCTGATAGCGGTCCGCTCCCTCGTACACCGGGACGCCGGATCGCTGCGCCAGGAGCACCGGCTCGTCGCCATACCAGACCGCGTCGTCGAACGGTTCGACACGCGTTGTGGCCCTGCCGCTTCGCTTATACCCCCGGGTCAGAATCCTGACGGCATAGCCGCGGTGACGAAAGACCCACGCCAGCATCAATACCATCGGGGTCTTACCTGCGCCGCCCGCCGAGACGCTGCCTACGCTGATGACTGGACTCTGCAGACGATTCTGCTTCAACCATCCCCACCGGAACAACTGGCGTTTCATCGCCAGGATGGCCCCATACAACGGGGTCAGCGGAAGCAGTAGAGGCCTTCGAGTGGTCATTGTTGTGTCACCGGCCTCTCCCGCAGCAGCATCGTCAGCGCCCGAACCGTCCGTGCCGTGGCCCCGGCCTGTTCTTCGAAGACGGCACGCCCGCGCTCACCCAACGTGCGCGCCTGATCGGCGTCTTGCAACAATCCAACCAGCGCCGCAGCGACTGTCTGAGGCGAGACGATACGGATCGCCTCTTTGGCCTTCATTCCTTCCACTACCTCGCGAAAGTTTTCGAACGACGGCCCCATCACCACCGGCACGGCAAACTGGGCCGGCTCCAGCGGATTATGTCCACCCTTCGGCACGAGGCTTCCTCCCACAAACGCGGCTGTTGCCAGTCCGTAGATCGAAGCCAGGTCCCCGATCGTGTCGAGCAAAAAAACACTCCCCGGAGTTACAGGTGCAGGCTGCCTTCGAAACTCGCTTGCGCGCATCGACTGAAAGCCGCTGGCTGCAACTATGGCCGCCACACTCGCAAACCGGTTGGGATGCCGCGGCGCCAGCACCATCACCGCATTGGGTGTGGTCGCTAGAACTGCTGTCCACGCGTTCAGCAGGAGCTGCTCCTCCCCTTCCAAGGTGCTTCCGCAGACGAGTACCTTCGAACCCACGGGAAGCCGCTGCCGTAACATCGCCGTCAGCTCGCTTTCGTTGCCAGCGCGAACGTCGTACTTCAGATTTCCCATCACAACGACCCGCTCCGGCGGAGCGCCGATCCTCATCAGTCGCTCGGCCGTCTCTTTACTCTGTGCGAGAAACACCGAAATCACCTCGAGAAAGGGCCGCCATAACCGCCTCAACCGCACATATCGCGGAAACGAGCGGTCGGAGATCCGCGCATTGGCCACTGCCACAGGAATCCCGCCTTTCGCACACTCGTCAATAAGGCGCGGCCAAAGTTCGCTCTCCATCAGCACCAGCATCTTCGGCCGCAGCACCCGCAAATACCGTTGTACGGCGAACCGAAAGTCCAGGGGCAGATAAAACACCGGCGATCCCGACAGCCGTTCTGTCGCGAGCCGCTGCCCGGTCTCTGTGGTCGTCGACACAGCAAATGCCCAGCCCGGCAGAGCTATCATCAACTCCCGTACCAATTGGGTTGCCGCCAGCACCTCGCCCACCGAAACCGCGTGGACCCAAATCACATTGTGTCCGGCCACCGCGGCCTTCAGTGTCTCGGGCACCCAGCCTAGCCGTCCCCGCAAACCCGCGCGATACCGCCCGCTCGTCGCCATACGCAGCAACCAGTATGGCGCGCCCAAAACCAAGGCAGCGAGCAGCAGCGCGCTGTACACGATCATCACCGTTGCCCCCCCGCTTTACCTTGTACGCCAGCGAAGATGATAATCAACTTGGCCATGAAGTCCCACCTATTCCCTCATATTCCGCTCCTGGTAGTAACTACAACCCTCCTCTTTGCGGTAACCTCCTCCGCCTCCGACAAACCAAGGAAAGCGCCGCCAACCAAGCCCGCGAACCAATACGCTGCCTTCGACACACATCCAAAGGAGCAGGTCACCGTGGCTGCAGAACCTTGCGACGATGCCAAAGACTGCGACTTCTTCCGCCTCTCCTACATCCAGCACGGCTTCATTCCCGTCCGCGTCATCTTCACCAACGACAGCGACACCGCACTCTCACTCGACGACGCCCGCATTCAGTTCATCTCCATCAACAACGACAAGATTCCCGCGGCCACGGACGACGACATCCAGCGTCGGCTCTTCTCTACTCAGAGCATCAAAGGCCGTAAAGTCCCGCTGCCCGCTCCGCTGCCGCCCATTACCCTTCACGACAAACCTGTCGACAAGCAGATCACGCAGGATGAGAACGACTTCGGCTTCAAGAACACCACTGTTGATCCCCACAGCAACCTCGCTGGTTACCTTTTCTACGATGTGCGCCAGCTCGACGAATATCCTCTCAAAGGGGCCGAGATCTTCATCAAGATGGTCCACACCGTCGCCGACAAGGACGGCAACAAGAAGGAACTCTTCGACTTCAACATCCCGTTTGATAAGTGGCTCGCTGCGCAAGCTAGTCAGAAGACCTCTGAGAAGCCCGCCGAGACCTCGCCAAAACCCTGAGCACCCTGAAAGAACCAGCGATGACACAGTCTTCCCCTCAACAGAACGACACCCTCAACCTGCGTCCCGCGACACCCGCCGACGTCCCGCAGATTCTTGCCTTCATTCGCGACCTCGCCGAGTATGAACGCGAACCCGACGCCGTCCATGCGACGGAGGCCGACCTTCTCCGCGACGGCTTCGGCTCAACCAGGCGCTTCGATTGCCTGGTCGCGGAGCTGAATCAATCCGGCGCGACGCTCGCCGTTGGCTTCGCGTTGTACTTCCACAACTACTCCACCTGGCGCGGCCACGCGGGCATCCACATCGAGGACCTCTACGTCCGTCCCGAGCATCGCGGAAAGGGGATCGGCAAGGCGCTCCTGACCCGCGTCGCCGCCATCGCCGTGGCCGAAGGCTGCACACGCCTGCAGTGGGACGTCCTCGAATGGAACACTTCCGCTATCGGCTTCTATGAACAGATGGGCGCACAGATGTTGACGGAGTGGCGCACCATGCGCGTCACGGGGCCGCAACTCGATGCGCTCCCGAAATCATGAGACCGGGTTGGTCTTACCTAAGACAAAAAAATGACACGTCCCCCTCAGGACGGGGACGTGTCTTAGTTTGTTCGTTAGTAGAACCGGATGCGTTACGCAATCAAGCGACGGCGAACTGCTCCGGCCACTGCCAGAAGACCTGTGCCCAACAGCGCAATGGAACTCGGTTCGGGGACTTCGGATGGTATTGGTGGTATGGGCTCTGAAGTTCCCAGGGCGCCAATGTAGGCCGTTGTGTCGAGTATGTGGTCGCTCGTGTCAGCGATGATGAACGTTAGTGTATTGGTTCCCTCGTGGACCGCTCCACTAAACGTATTGACTGGATTGTTGCCGCAGGCGAGAACACCGTCTAGTTCCGTCCCAGTGATGGCAGCGAAACAGGGATGATCGATATTGACCGGCAGCGAATTAACAAATGCGATGTCCGTACCATTCAAATACAGACCGAACGCATCCACAAACTCAGAACCGACAAACTCCGGGAACTCTTCTGATCCGAAGGCCACATTGAAGAAGATAGTCGAGATCCCAGGATCAACCGTGAAGGACAGATCGAGTTGCGTAACATCGAAATGGCTGGTGTTTCCGCCACTTATCGGATCCAGCAAAAGCGCCTGGGCCGCAGTCGCGGTGGTACCGAAATCAGTTGTAAAGCCATCAGTTGTATTTGGGCCCGAGCCGTAGTTCGCTGCATTCCCAGTGCTGATAACGGCACCGGATGCCAGTCCGTAGATGTTTGAAAACGTTCCGGTTGACGCAGAGCCTGCACCGCTGCTCTGACCCTGAAGCGTCGCACTGGTTACAGTGACACCCGTATTTCCTGAGGTCACCGCTGTGGCAAGTTGAGTTGCGTTGGTGTTGAGTGTCACTGAATCCGCGAACGTGAAGATGGATGAAGAGACGGCAAATAGTGCAAACGTCGCGAGGGAACGTCTTCGCATAAGTCCTCCTGGACCGAAAAGTAGAGTGGTAAGGGGGGCCGTAAAGCTCTGAAATAAGAGGGGAGCCGAATCGTTCTGATTACGAAGAGCGGACGAAATTCTGAATGGGAGGGGCCGGGCAGTCCTCTAAGTGACGCGAACCGCTGAGTGAACACACTGAGTGCAATCCGATCGCCATAATTCTGATGACGTAAAGATTGAGAGTAGAACACTTAGTAGAATTGAACCTGGTCACTATGAAAAAGCTTGCACAACAAGTGGCAATTGTTCAGGAACTGCAGCCCGCTAAATGAGTCAAATGAGAAAAATTAAAGTCATCGGAGGCGGTCTGGCCGGCCCCGAAGCAGCACTGCAAGCAGCAAAGCGCGGCTGCACGGTCGATCTGTACGAAATGCGCCCCACGCGCTCCACTGAGGCGCACCAGACGGACGACTTCGGCGAACTCGTCTGCTCCAACTCCCTCAAGTCTGAATCCGAAAACAGCGCGCCATGGCTCCTGAAACAGGAGATGCGTCGTGTAGGTTCCGTCCTCCTCGCCGCCGCCGACGCAACTGCAGTTCCTGCCGGTCATGCACTCGCCGTCGACCGAGTTGAGTTTTCCAGGCGCGTTGCAGAACGCATCTCCGCCGAGCCTCGCATTACAGTCCACCGCGAAGAGGTCACCAGCCTGGACGAAAACGATCCCACTACTCTGACAGTCCTTGCTTCCGGACCACTCACCTCGCCCGCACTCGCCGCCGAACTCCAACGACTCACCGGCTCCGACCACCTCGCCTTCTACGACTCCATCTCACCCATCGTCGATGCCACCACCATCGACATGGACAAGGTCTACTTCGCCGCACGCTACGACAAGGGCACAGCCGACTACATCAATTGCCCCTTCACCAAAGAAGAGTACGACCGCTTCATGGAAGCGCTCACCACTGCCGAAGCCGTCGAAGCCAAAGACTGGGAAAAATTCCCAGCAACTGGCACCGCAGAGAAGCTCCAGTACTTTGAAGGCTGCCTTCCGATCGAAGAGACCGCCCGCCGCGGCCGCGACACGCTTCGCTTCGGCCCCATGAAGCCCGTTGGCCTGACTGACCCGAAGACAGGCCGCTGGCCCTACGCCGTCGTGCAACTCCGCCAGGAGAATCTCCGCGCCGACAGTTACAACCTCGTCGGCTTTCAGAACCACTTGAAGTATGGCGAGCAAAACCGCGTTCTGAAACTCATTCCCGGACTCGAGAACGCGACTTTCCTACGCTACGGTCAGATTCACCGCAACACTTACATTCACGCACCGTCGTTGCTCACGGAAACTCTCCAGCTTAAGGCGCATCCGAACATAATGATCGCTGGCCAACTGTCTGGTGTCGAAGGCTACACCGAATCCATTGCTTCGGGCATGCTCGCCGGCATCTACTCCGCTGCTATCGCGAACGGCGAAGCTCCAGCACCCGCACCACGCCTCAGCGCGAACGGCTCGCTGACCCACTACATCACTCACGCGGAGACAAAAAAGTTCCAGCCCGCCAACATTACATTTGACCTGCTCCCGCCGCTCGAAGAAGACCTCCGCAAAAAGATCCGCGACAAAAAGGAGCGCCACAAACTCCAATGCGACCGCGCCCTGAATGCGTGGGAGACATGGCTGGCGCAAACGTCTTAGTTCCACTGCAACTCAAGCAGCGACGGTCTTCTCTTCGGCGCTACGATCCAGCTGTGGTGCACCGCGTAGCCTGCGATTCATCGGCTCGGAGAAATACTTTGCAACGACCCAGCCCAGAGGGGCCGTCAGCAACAGAATCCCGAAAAACCAAAGTGACAGTGGCCCGCGACTGACCTTCACATACAACATCGTTCCCCACACCACGATGAACTCATGCGTTAGATACACCTCGTAGCTGTGCCGCCCAAACCATCGAATCGGCGACATCCATCGACCGCCTGCATGTCCGCGCACTACGGACCCAACCATCACCAGGCACGCCCCGAGCGCGAGTACCGTGCCATCCGTACCACTTCGCCCCACATACCGCATCCAATGCCACGGCGGCCACACGGCGATCAGCAGAATCATTGCAGTGCCAACGAACTCTATCGCGATCAACCGCCACGACCAGGCTTTCTTCCAAACCTCATCACGCCGCAGCAGTTGGTTAGTCACCAGCGCACACAGGCACCCCAGCGCAATCCCATCCATGCCCCCCAGATAGGTCTTCTCTTGCCAGATCGGATTCGTCGTCCACACGGTTCGTGCAAAAAGCCCCATCGCGGCAAACACAAGCAGCAGGCCAACAAATAACGCCAATCCACGTCGCAACCTCAACAACGCAATGCATAGCAGCGGAAAGAAGAGATAGAACATCTCCTCCACCGAAAGCGACCACAGCACGTCCCAATTCGCCGGCAGATATCCGCGCACCGCTTCGAGCCAGTTCAGATGGAAGGTCAATGCCGCAAACAACGCCCGAGGCAGAGTGGTCGTCTTTGCAGGTATGCGGAAGCCCTCGACATGCCCGAGATGCAACAAACTCAGTACAGCAAGAAGCACCAGTAGCAGCGGAGCGATGCGAGCGAAACGAATACGGTAAAACATCAACGGCCGCATCGCGCCCAGCGAGCCGAAGCGCCGCAATGAGGTCAGCGTAATCAGAAATCCCGATACGGCAAAGAAAACCGTGACGCCGTTGTCGCCATTTCGAAGAAAAAGGTGGGCCAGCTGCCCTCGCATCACCTGGTTCACCGGCGACCCCGGAAAATGCATCCGTATCCACGTATGCAACAGCACCACCGACAGGATCGAAAACCCGCGCAACACGTCGACGCCGTCAAATCGCGGCGTAACCGCGTATTGCCTCTCACGCATCTCCATAGGAATAGATGGTACTAGGCGTCTATCGCTTCACCTTGACATTCACGTAACTGAAGTCTTCGCCGGGCGCGATCTTGATCCAGTGTGGCGTTCCAGCTGGAATGTTGATGATGTCACCCTTCTTCACCACCTGCGTTGATCCACCTGTGATGTCGGTTCCACGTTTCTCCCCGGGCGCGCCGCTCTCTGCCGCAACCTCGCCGACGACCTTGCCACCGATCAACAGAGTCGCCTCTCCGCCGGTAACCATGATCACGTCGGTCCATTGCTCGTGCTCCTCAGGGCCGCCGGACTTCGTCCGTGCCGAGATCGCAATCGCATGGTCGCCGTAGCTTGCGATTTTTTCCCCTGCAGATCCGGTGGGAGATGCGGCCGCCTTTGCCATGGTCTGCTCGGTCTTCTGCTGCAGCTCCGCGCTCGAGTGGTAGTCGAACGGTTTGTCCTGTGCCGACACCGGCAGAGCCAGGGCAAGCAAAACTCCCACGCCAATCAGCTTCATCTTGATCCTCTCATCTAAGCTTCTTTCTTCTTGTTCCGCGCCTTGATCTTGAACCAGATTGGGCTTCCGATAAACCCGAAGTTTTCGCGAATCTGGTTCGCAAGAAATCGCTCGAACGAAAAGTGCATCTTCACATCTTTATCGGTGAACAGCACAAACGTAGGAGGAGCAACAGCGGCCTGCGTCATGTAGTAGATCCTGACGCGCTTGTTCATCGGCACGCTCGCCTTCTGGAAATCGACCTTCTCCAGAAACCGGTTCATCTGTCCCGTCGTCACGCGCTTGCGCCTTTCGCGTGCAACCAGTTCCACCTTCTTAAACACCTGCTCAATATTTTTTCCATCGGCGGCGGAGATAAACAGCAAGGGAGCGTAGTCCAGATACTTCAACTTGTCGCGAACGTCCTGCTCGTAGAGCTTCTGGTCGGCAGGCGGCTTTCCATCAAACAACCGCATCCCGTCGCGGCCGGTCTTCGTCATCAGGTCCCACTTGTTCACCACGATAATGACCGACCGTCCACTCTCGTGTGCATACCCGCCGATGTTCGCATCAAGAGCCGCCACGCCCTCCGTTGCATCGATGATGAGCAGGGAAACATCCGCCGCCTCCAGATGCTTCCGCGCCATAATGACCGATAGCTTCTCCGCCATCAGCTTTGTCTTGCCTTTTCTGCGAATGCCTGCCGTGTCGACAAAACGGAACGCATGCCCGTCGCGCTCGACAACCTCGTCCACAGCATCGCGTGTCGTCCCTGCAATCGGAGACACGATCGCCCGCTGCGTTCCCGTGAGCGCATTCAGCAATGTGCTCTTGCCGACGTTCGGGCGCCCAATGATCGCGATCTTCGTCTCCCGGCTCTCATACTCGCCATGCGACCGGAGCTTCCGAACCCGCTTCGCCGCAGGGTCAATCGAAAAGTCAGGACCGCTCTCATCCTCCTCGGCCTCGTCGTTCTCAGTCAGCATCACCTCGGGCTCTTCGAGGAACTCGTCCGGCTCGGGGAGCACATCAAACACCGCATCCAGCAGGTCGCCCATGCCGCTTCCATGCTCCGCCGAGATTGGCAGGACATTTCTGAAACCAAGCCGCCGGAAGTTCTCAGCCTGCACATGCATGGCCTCGGTATCCATTTTGTTGACCGCTAGAAAAACCGGTTTGCCCCCGCGCAGTAGGAGACGCGCGAGTTCGAGGTCCGGCGAAGCCAGTTCGGTTCGCCCATCCACTACCATTACAATCGCGTCGGCCTCTTCCAATCCCACCTTCGCCTGCCGGAATATCTCCGACGGAATCAGTGCCTCATCGTCCGGCACCACTCCGCCTGTGTCCACGATTCGCGCAGCCCTCCCCATCCACTCAATCTCGCCATAGATACGGTCGCGCGTAATCCCCGGCTCATCGCCAACGATCGACCGCCGCGATCCTGTCAACCGATTGAACAGCGTGCTCTTTCCCACGTTCGGCCGCCCGCACACCGCAATCAGCGGCAGTTCCCGAGCATCGACGCTCTCGGTCTCAGTGACCATCTGCGAGGCCAGCAGCTCGATATCGCGCCAGTCCTCCTCGCGGCCGTCCATATTCGACGAACGCGGCGTCTGCCGCCCGACAATCCCATCTGCCGGCCGGGCCAACTTCGGATGCTCCGCGGCTGCCCTCTTCGGTGGGGCATCTGGACGAATCGCCTTCCGCTTCTCCCGCTCCGGCGATTGCTTCGTCACCCGCGAAGCTTTGTTTGACTCCGCGCGCTTGGTCGAAAGTATCTTCCTCTTCCGCGGATCGACCGCACCGGTCGTCGGGGTGGACCTCGGTGCACGCCCCTTCTTCGGTCTCGTGCTGGCTTGCCTGTGCTTCTTGCCTAACCGTTTCTTGTCGTCTCTTTTGGCCACGGATCTCCAACTTTCTCTCGCGCACCTTCGAGGCGGCCAGGTTTCTACGCTATTTATTCGCTATCCTCTCTATTATAGAAATTGCACCGCCTCTGTGCCGCCAGAACTACACGCAATCCCAACATTGTCGACATCCGCTCCCATCTCGATTACGCCCGCGCCGCCGGAGAATCTGCCGAATCTGCATGACTTCTTCGCCCAGGGCGGGCTCCTGTCGCGTTCGTCCATGTCGTTTGAATACCGCCGCGGCCAATACGAGATGGCCCGCGCCATAGAATCTGCGTTCAAAGAAAAACGCCACCTCATCGTCGAAGCCGGCACCGGCACCGGCAAGACCCTCGCCTACCTTCTGCCTGCCCTGCGCCTGGCTCGCGAACGCCAGCAGCGCATCATCATCTCCACCGGGACCAAAAACCTGCAGGAGCAGCTCTTCTTCAAGGACGTCCCCTTCCTCGAATCCCTTCTCGGCCCACTGAAGGTCTGTTACATGAAGGGGCGAAACAACTACCTCTGTCGCCACAAGCTCTACGCACTGCGCGACAACCCCCTCCTCCACGGCCTCGAGGAGATCGATCAGTTCCACCACATCTCGACCTGGGAGAAGACCACCGAGACCGGAGACCGTGCTGAGATCGACGCGCTTCCCGAGTCCTCCCCGCTCTGGCAGAAACTCGACGCCCGCACCGAGGCATGCCTCGGCCAGACCTGCCCCGACTGGGAGCGCTGCTTCATCACCTCCATGCGGCGCAAAGCGCTCGAGTCGGACATCGTCATCGTCAACCACCACCTCTTCTTCGCCGATCTCAGCATCAAACAACTGGCAGCGAACGCCCCCGACGCCGGCATCCTGCCAGAGGCCGGCGCCATCATCTTCGATGAGGCGCACGAACTTGAAGAGGTAGCCTCCAATTACTTCGGCATCGGTCTCAGCACGCAGCGCGTCGACGAACTCATCCGCGACGTTGACCTTATGCTGAAGGCAAAACAGGCCAGCACATCCGCGATTGAAAGCGCGTGCGCCATCCTCAAAGACCGTTCGCGTATGTTCTTCGCAATCCTGCCCATGGAAACGTCTGGGTTACCGGGCGGAGCAGGCCGCATGCCCTTCCACAACCGCGAAGCCTTCCTGGAAGAGAGTGGCGACTTCTACACTGGTGTCCTCAACGCCCTCACCCGGCTCGAAGGCGAACTCGACTACCTGAAGAACGTCGAAGAGTCCCCCGGCCTGCGCAAACGAGCCGCAGACATCCGCGGTCATCTTACTTTTCTCCTCGAATCACCCGACCGCAACACCGTCTTCTGGATTGAGCGACGCGCAGCCGGAGGAGTTCGCAATCTGGCGCGAGGGGCAGCCCATGCGGCCTTTCACACGCACCTCCAGGCCACTCCCATCGACGTCTCCGAGCTCCTCACCAGCACGCTCTTCGACAACTACAACTCCGTCATCCTCACCTCGGCCACGCTCACTGTATCTGGCGGCTTCGATCACATCCGCCGCCGCCTCGGCCTAACCTCGACGAGGGAGCTAGTTGTCCCCTCGCACTTCAACTACGAAAAGCAAGCGCTCCTCTACCTTCCGCCCAACATGCCCGATCCGCGCGAGCCAGATTTTCCCGAAAAGGCTGCCGAGCGCATTCGCCGTGTTCTCGAGATCACGAAGGGCCGCGCCTTCTGCCTCTTCACCAGCTACACGCAGATGCGCAACATCCACGAGCGCTTGCTCGCCGAGCTACCTTACCCGCTCCTCCTCCACGGCACCGCCCCGCGCCACGTCCTCCTCCAGCAGTTCCGCGACACCCCCAACGCCGTCCTCTTCGGCACCTCGTCGTTCTGGCAGGGAGTCGACGTGCAGGGCGAACAGCTAAGCTGCGTCATCATCGACCGTCTCCCCTTTGCGGTTCCGTCAGACCCCGTCGTCGAGGCCCGCATGGAGGCAATCGAGGCCCTCGGCGGCAAACCCTTCTTCGACTACCAGGTCCCCAACGCGGTCATCACGCTCAAGCAGGGCTTCGGCCGTCTCATAAGAAGCCTGACCGATCGCGGCATCCTCATGCTCCTCGATCCGCGCATCCAGCGCCAACGCTACGGCCGCATCTTTCTCGAATCCCTCCCACCCTACCGCCTCACCCAGGACATCACCGACGTAGAGAAGTTCTTTCAAAAAACCTCATAGCGTGTGATTGCAACACCAGCGCGCCGACGCGTTGGATATGCGCGACCGTAAACAACTCACCCGTCACCTTTCACATCACATTGGACAGACTGCGCTCGCGGGACCGAGCAATCGTACTGGCATTTGGCGGCCCGGCAGCTTGGAAACTCCTGTTTCCGTAGAAAGGTTCTGCTCTATGACATTCTTACGTTTCACCACTGTGGCCTCGGCCGCAATCGCTCTCTCATGCCTGCCCGGCGCACCTTCGGCCGTGCAAGCGTTCGCTCAATCAGGCACTGCACAAACAGCTCCAGACAATTCGAATCAGAATAAGAACCACGCGGAGACCGCGGACAGTCAGACCAATGCGAAGTCTGACCGGCTCACCACGCAAAAGATTCGTAAAGCCATCATGGCCGACAAGGATCTCTCAACCTACGCCCACAACGTCAAGATCATCACCGTCGATGGCGCAGTCACACTGAAAGGCCCTGTTCAGTCAGAAGAAGAGAAGCAGAAGGTCGCGTCGGAAGCAGCGAGCGTTGTCAGTGCCGACAAGATCACGAACGAACTCACCGTCAAGCAGTAGTCGCTATCACGCAGTACAAATCTCGCTGCAGCAGCAGCCAAGGAGCACATCATGTCCAGCAAAAACGTAGCTGTTTTCGGTATTTACGCAACACCAGGCACCGCAGAGGCTGCTGTCGATCATCTTCTCGCCAATGGTTTTACGAACTCGGCCATCTCCGTTCTTCTTCCGGACGACGAAAGCACACGTGCCTTCGCTCATGAAAAGGCGACCAAAGCACCTGAAGGCACAACCACCGGCGCCGTCACTGGCGGCGTGATTGGCGGAACGCTTGGTCTGCTCGCAGGCATCGGTGCTCTCGCCATACCGGGCGTAGGTCCTCTTATCGCAGCCGGCCCCATTATGGCGACACTGGCAGGAGCGGGCGCAGGCGGGGCTGTAGGCGGTATGGTCGGAGCCCTCGTTGGCATGGGAATCCCTGAGTACGAAGCGAAGCGCTACGAAGGTGCCGTCAAAGGTGGTGGCACTCTCCTCTCGGTTCACTGTGACACCTCCGAGCAGGTAGATGCTGCCAAAACCTCCCTCAAGAACACCGGCGCTCGCGACATCTCCTCCTCCAGCGAGGCAGGTTCGAAGGACACCGCGGGCGGACGAGGAACCTTCGGTAACATCGCCGAAGGCGAAAGACTCTCCTCTCGTACTGCGGACCGCGCGATAGACCGAGAGAGAGTCCTCGAACAGGGCGACGTAGTCGTCGCGGATCGCACCACCACCAGGTACTGATCGCCGCATACAAGTTGATCTGCAACTTTTGCGCAAGCCCGCTCTCTTTCTAAGAGCGGGCTTTTTTTGTCCAATACTGTCTCACGTGCCGGAAACATCATTGCGCCGTAAAATGGAACCATCCGCATGGGACGCAACCTCTACATCCTCGCCGGCAGCCTCATCCTCTTCGCCTTCATCTCCTGCGGCATTGCCTACACAAACATCGCCCGGCAGCCCGGCTCTCCTGGCGACGTCTCCCTATGGCGCACGATGGGACTTGGCCTTCTGGTCGTGGGTCTCCTGGTAGCCCTGGCCGGAATTTTGTCCTCTTTGTTCGAACAGGCCGAGCGGCGCGCCGAAGAGGCCCGCAGGGCCAGGCGCAAACGCTAGAAAGCCCCACAAAACAGTACAATCAAAGAATAGGCTGAAGCCGCGACCCTCAGCTCCCATCCAAATGACGGACGCGGCAACCGAAGGGACCCAGAGTCATGTTTGAAGTAACCGTAGAAGCCGGCTTTTCTTCCGGCCACTACCTCCGCAACTACCGTGGCAAGTGCGAGAACCCGCACGGCCACAACTACAAGGTCTTCATCACCCTCCAGGGAAAAGACCTCGACGAGGCCGGACTTCTCCTCGATTTCAAGCTTCTCAAGCAGGTCATGCGTCCCGTCGTCGACTACCTCGACCACCAGATGATCAACGACCTGGAGCCCTTCACCACAATCAACCCCTCGGCCGAAAATCTGGCCCGCTACTTCTACGACAAGACCAGGCTACAGCTCCACGAGATGACCCAAGGCCGCGTCACCGTGAAGGACTGCACACTCTACGAGACCGACACCAGCTTCGCACGCTACTACGAGTAAGCCGCGCCCCAATGCATCTCATCGAACTCTACAAATCCGTTCAGGGCGAATCCTCCTTCGCTGGCGTCCCGTGCATCTTCGTCCGCCTCGCCGGTTGCAACCTTCGCTGCGCCTGGTGCGACTCCGAATACACCTTTACCGGCGGCAAGCCGTTCACCCTTGACGAGATCGAGCAGCAGATAAAAGCCCTCGCTCCCTGCACACTCGTCGAGTTCACCGGCGGCGAGCCCATGCTGCAAGCGAAAGAACTCCTGCCCCTGATGGATCGCCTTCTCGCCCAGGACTACACGCTGATGATCGAGACCAGCGGCGAGCGCCCGCTAGCCGAAGTCCCCAAGGCAGTCCACAAGATCGTCGACGTTAAGTGCCCCGGCGCAGGCAGCGCAGCCAACACCTTCCGACTCGAGAACCTCGAAGCCCTCACGAAAAACGACGAGATGAAGTTCGTCATCTCCAACCGCGAAGACTACGACTTCGCCCGCGACTTCATCGGCACGCACGCGCTCCACGAAAAAGCCGGACAGATCCTCCTCAGCCCCGCATTCACCAAAACCCCCAGCCCGCAGCGCACCGCGGACAACATGGCCCTCGACCCCCGCAAGCTTGTCGAATGGATGCTCGCCGACGGCCTTCCCGCGCGTCTCTCTCTCCAGATCCACAAGTTCATCTGGGAGCCGATGAAAAAAGGCGTCTAGTCGCCGTTTTCGGCGGCGTAGGAAACGTCCGTCTTGATAAACTACGCAACGCATGTCCACCGTGGCCGAAGCCATCACAGTTAAGCGCGCCCGCCTCGAATCGGTCGATCTCCTTCGTGGCGTCGTCATGGTCGTTATGGCGCTCGATCACACGCGAGACTTCTTCGGCCGGCCCGGCTCCCCCACCAACCTTGCCACCGCCTCGGCCGCGCTCTTCTTCACGCGCTGGATCACTAACTACTGTGCGCCCGTCTTCTTCCTGCTCACCGGCACCGGCGCGTGGCTCTCGCTTCGCAAACAATCACGATCCCAACTGTCGCGATTCCTCTTCACGCGAGGCCTCTGGCTCATCTTTTTGGAACTTGTCCTGTTCCGTTGCCTCGTCGTGCAGTTCAACTTCAACTATCACGTCACGGCCGTCACGGTCCTGTGGGCGCTAGGCTGGGCCATGATCGTGCTCTCGGCGCTCGTCTATCTCCCGCCATCCGTCGTCACGGGATTTGGCGTCGTCATGATCGCGACCCACAATCTATTCGACTCCGTGAGGTCCTCCAACCCGATCTGGTCGATCCTGCACTCTCCCAACATCATCTTCTCGACTCCGAAACACACCGTCTTTGTCGCCTATCCCCTCATCCCCTGGATCGGAGTCACCGCTGTGGGCTACGGCCTCGGTCAAATCTATGGGTGGACATCGGAGCACCGCCGAGCGTTTCTCCTTC
Source organism: Acidobacteriaceae bacterium KBS 89 (assembly GCA_000381605.1). Lineage (GTDB taxonomy): Bacteria > Acidobacteriota > Terriglobia > Terriglobales > Acidobacteriaceae > Edaphobacter. The sequence goes on along the minus strand of KB906757.1, from coordinate 138,159 downwards.
GCCTCGGTATCGCCCTCACGATCGGCTTCGTCGGTCTGCGCGCAATTAACGTCTACGGCGACCCATTTCGCTGGACGACGCAGCCCTCCGTCGCCTTCACTTTGCTTTCGTTTCTGAACACAACGAAATATCCGCCATCATTGCTCTTCCTGCTAATGACTCTCGGCCCTGCGTTAATCTTCCTCTGGGCTGTAGATACACACACGCCGCCTCTTCTGCGCCCCGCGCTCATCATCGGCAAGGTTCCACTGTTTTATTACCTGTTGCACTTTACCCTCATTCACACGCTCGCCGTCATCGTCTGTTACGCGCGCTACGGGCATATCCACTGGATGTTCCAATCACCCGACCTCGCGAATTTTCCCATCACCCAGCCTCCGGGATGGGGACTCGCTCTACCACTCGTCTACCTAATCTGGACCTGCGTCGTGCTCGCGATGTATCCGCTCTGCCGCTGGTTCGCAGCCGTTAAGCAACGCAGCAACGCCCCATGGCTCAGCTATTTCTGACCGTGCGCCGTCCCCCATCGACCATCATCAATGTTTGAGGAAGCCTTTCGTGTCCAGCCACGCGAGAAAGAGCGAAGGCCACTCCGAATACGCACCGTGGTTACTCAACCGCAATCCAAACCCATGTCCCACACCCGCGTAAACATGCAGCTCTGCTGAAATACCAGCCTTCCGCATCGCCAGATACAGCTCCGGCAGACCCTGCGAGATGTTCTCCCTGTCCTCTGCTCCGCAAAGTAAGAACGCCGGGGGAGTCTCCTTCGTCAGCTTGATGTCCTTTGGCAATCCCGGATACAGCAGCGCCTGAAACGCAGGCTTTGAGTTCTCTCGATCGATCGCATCCGCCGCTCCGGACTTACCATTGTCATACCGAGTGCTTGCCAGCACAGCCAACTCTCCACCAGCCGAAAAACCCATCACGCCTATTCGTGCCGGATCGACCTTCCACTCCGACGCTCTGCTTCTGACCAGGCGAATCGCTCGCTGGATGTCGTTCAGTTCATCTCCGTCAACGGTATAAGTCGACCCCTTCTCCTTCGCCAGTCTGTACTTCAGTACAAACGCCGCGACCCCATGACCGCTGAGCCACTTCGCCACGTCATAACCTTCATGGTCGATCGACAGCTGGTAGTGCCCACCACCTGGCGCGATAATCACCGCCGCTCCCGTCGCAATTCCTGGCCGAGGCAGATAGGGCGTAATCGAAGGTCGATGGATCGTCGACACAATCCGTTCACCCTCGGCATTCGTCACTACAGTCTCCGGAGCAGTCTTCCCCTCCGAAGCCGGTGCACCGTTCGCCCACAGTAGTACAGGCTCGTGTTGCGCCAATGCTGGCCCCGCCACACCCAGCAACAATACCGCTCCCCAAACCGCCTTAAAAAATATGCCGCCCTGTCGTGCGCCAACCATTCTCAATCCGCCACCTCCATCTGGTCTAAAACTATAGCCAAATCCGCGCTAACATCATTTATGCGCGTTCTTTCCACGTTTCTCCTGCTGGCAACGGTCTCGTATGCTCTCGCGCAGACCCCCCAGAAGCCCATCGAAATCAAAGTAGTCGTCATCAACATGTTTGAAGTCGGCGCAGACACAGGCGACGCCCCCGGCGAGCACCAGTACTGGGTGGAACGCGAGCACCTCGACACCGTCCTGCCTTTTCCCGCGGGCTATCACGACCTTCACCTCAACTCAAAGACCGGAGTCCTCGGCGTCCTCACCGGCGTCGGCACCGCGCGGACTGCCGCAACCATCATGGCGCTGGGACTCGACCCGCGCTTCGACCTCACCCACGCCTACTTCCTCGTCGCGGGCATCGGTGGCATCGATCCGCAGATGGGCTCCCTCGCCTCTGCCGTCTGGTCTGACTACGTCGTCGACGGCGATCTCGCTCACGAGATTGACGCCCGCGAAATTCCAAAGGACTGGAAGACCGGATACGTTCCCCTCGGCAAGTCCACGCCGTATGAGCAGCCCCGCGCGGCCCGCTTCGGCGACGACGGAAACATCTACCATCTCAACACCGCGCTCGTCGGCTGGGCCTTCAACCTAACCAAAGACACCGAACTCCCCGACACTCCGCAGATGAGAGAGCGCCGCATGCAATACCCGGACCAAGCCGCCCATCGCGCACCCTTCGTCCTGCGTGGAGACAACCTCTCCGCCGCCACCTTCTGGCACGGCAAGCTGCTCAACCAGTGGGCTCGCGACTGGGTCAAATACCAGACCGATGGCCACGGCACCTACGCCATCTGCGGTATGGAGGACACCGGCACCCTTCAATCACTCACCTGGCTTGCCAAAGCGAACAAGCTCGACATCAATCGCGTGCTCGTCCTCCGCACCGCCTCGAACTTCGACCAGCAGCGCATCGGCGTCACCGCTGCCGAAAGCCTCTCCGAGACGAAGGTCCGCCAATACAGCGCCTATCTGCCCTCTCTCGACTCCGCCTATCGCGTGGGTCACATCGTCGTCGATAGCCTCGTAACTAACTGGCCCCAGACGCGCGATCACATCCCCGCAAAATAGACGTTCAAAGCCGAGCAACGCGAGGCCTCAAGCATCCACCTCACCGAGACAAGGTACACGCGTCACGAAGTGGCCGCCCGCCGCGCAGGCGGCCCGTCCGGCAGGACACTCGCATATAGAATCATCCCGAAGGAGCCGCACCTGAAGATTCTCATCCTCTCTCCGCACCGCGACGACGCGGCCTTTTCGCTCTCGATCGCCATCACCAATTGGCTCGCCACGCGCCACACCGTCACCATCCTCAACGTCTTCACTCGCAGCCGCCACGCACCGTACTCCGACGCCGGCTTCGTCCACGAAAACGACGAACTCTCCTACGTCTCCGCCATGCGCCTTCGCGAGGACGAGCACTTTGTCCGCCGCATTACAGAAAAACTCCCGAAAGGCCTCAAGAGCAACCTCCACATGGTCGACCTCAACTTGAAGGACGCGCCCATCCGCCTCCGCATCCCGCTCGAAGACCTAAACGACACGCCTGTCAATCCAGCAGATGCATCCATCGAGAAGATCCGCAAAGCCCTCACCAAACAGTCCGAAGCCGGAGGCATGGAGGCCATCGTTCTCCCCGCTGCCATAGGCGATCACGTCGACCACCTTACCGTCCGCGAAGCCGCTCAATCCTTCGCAACAAATATTCCCAGCGCCTTCTACGAGGACCTTCCCTACGCCGCGAGCTACCCCAGCGCTGCCACCGACCTCGAAGCCTTGCGCGAGGCCGCAGCCAGTCGCAACGAACCTCTCGCCCCTGTTCTCTATCAGATCGAATCAGCTATCGAATACAAACGCCGCCTCGTTCTTTGCTATGCCTCACAGATCGACGACGAAGCCGGCACCCTCATCAGCGAGTTCGCCAAACGCTACGACGGCGAGCGTCTCTGGGCCAATCGGCTGTGGCTCGAAGCTCTCACCGCACCTAGATAGTGTCCTAGCCCTTGGACAGCCGCTTGACGGCGTCATCAACCCGTTTCTTAAAGCTGTATAGCTTGATCTTCGGCTGCTGCTGTAGCGCCCGGAATTTTTCAAGCGCCTCCGCCCGTTTACCCGACACCTCAAGCAGGTTCGCATAGATGAAGTCGCGGTTCAATGACTGCGTCGTTTGGTCTTCGCCTTCCCCTGTATCAAGCCACAAATAAGTCTTCCACGCATCGTCTTCCGGGACGGCTGCGAGAGACTCGGCAAGTTCAGTCTGACTCGTCACCGAGGGGTTGTAGCAGAAGCCAACGACACGGCTCTTCTGTCCCTCCTCGAGAGCCTCTCCATTCTTCCTCATGTCATTGACCGTCTTCACCAGCTCCGCTCGCGCCCCGTCGACCTCGTTATGGAGAAAGCCGCCCACCTGCATCTCTCTCACCAGGGCTCGCGCTTTCCCTGTCGCTACTGCAGTGTTTAGATGACCGACGGCCTCACGAAAGTTGCCGTGGTTCTGCAGCATCCAGTTGCCCAGCATCGCATTCGCGTACACATTGTTCTTGTCCAGTTGCAGCGCGGCGCGCAGATTCTTCTCGGCGGCTGGACCGAACTCCCTTTCGGCTATGTGCCAATTCAACCAATGCGCCCAGCCCAGATGCGCCTGCACATCCGCGGCCCTCGAGCCCTTCGAACGAGCGAATCCTGCATCGAGAACGGGCATGATCTCATCCAGCAGCGGACCGGCAACGTCAGCGGCCTTCGCTCCGTCGCGTCCAAGCACCTGAAAGTTATCCACCCACAACATGGCCGCGTCCAACTGTCCTTCAAGCGCCAGAGCATACAGACGATCCGTCTTCAGTATCTCCCCAAAACTTCGAACCGAAGATCGATACTCTTCCTGCTTCAACTGCCCCTGTGCCACGGCCATCTGAGCATTCAATTCAGCTCGCTGCGTCCGATGAGTATCAAAGATGTGAAACCATCCGTTGAGGCTTGCGATCAACCCCAGCACTGCCGTCGCACCACCAACCCAGCCCATGATGAGCTTCAGGGAACTGCCCTTCTCTGGCTTCTGGCCGCCTTGTCCGCCCTGTTGAGCGTCATTATCCATTGAGACCCCGGGAGTTTTGATCGTGGCCGGCCCGCGCACAAACCGTGAAGACACTCTAAAACATCTTCATCTACCCAAGCATCTTCCTCACCACTCGCCGCACCGTCTCGGTCACCACCCCATAGACGAGATGTGTCGCCATCTCGCTTGTGCGTTCCCGTGTCGTCTGATCCTCCGGCTCTGCGGCGAGCCCCATCGCCGGAAGCATTGTTCCATGCGTCAGCGAACTAAGCGCCATCCCAAATCCCGCACCGTCCTTCGCCGTGGCCGCCGGATAGTACTCGACCAGCGCTCCATACGCCGCGCCAGTTAATGCTCCAAAACCCCACTCAATCGCGTCCGTCGCAACCTCTTTGTCGGTTCCCACCAACTCATGTCCAGCCAGCTTCTCCGCGAGTATCTCCGACGGCTCCGGCTCACCATGCGTCCTTGGCGGATAGACCCTCTCCACCAGAGTCTTCGCCGCCGTCGCTACCAATCCACCGATCAATCCCGCCAGCAAACCCTTCGCCAGCGAACGTCCATACGTCGTCTCGTTCAACTCATGCCTCTCGCTCATCAACCCCGCCTTCGCCAAAGTTATCTAGCCGTCAGATGCGCCGCAGCCTCCAGGGGCTGTGTCGTTGCTCTGCCCTATCCAACATAAGCTGCCGCATCCGTAACGTCGCTCCCACCGTCCACCTTCGCCGCGCGAAACACCACAGTCAACACCACAGATACCAGGAGGTTCAGGATCAAAGCAGGAACGGCCGCATACATTGCATATGTACCACCCAGAGACGCCGGCAAATGCAGCAGATACACGGAGCTTTTAAGTCCAAGCGACAACGCCATCGCAGTGCCACTGGCCATCCCGGCAATCCACCCGGCAAAGAGCGCCCACGGATGGAACCACCGCGTAAATACACCGACTACGACCGAAGGGAATAGCTGTCCCATCCATATCCCGCCCAGCAACTGCATCTCAATCGCATAGGTCGCAGGCAGTTTGAGCACAAACACTAGCGCGCCAAACTTCACCGCCAGCGAAACCACCTTGGCCATCTGCGATTCTTCCTGCGGCAACATTTTTCGCCGAATCACCGCTCCATAAAGGTTCCGTGTAAAAAGGTTCGAAGCTGCAATCGACATGATCGCCGCCGGCACCAGCGCTCCGATCGCCACCGCCGCCAGGCAGAACCCAGCAAACCACTCCGGAAACATCTTCAGGAACAGCAGCGGCACCGCCATGTTCGGGTCCTTGGTGACCACCCCGGCCGCCAACGCCAGATACCCCAGCAGCGCAATCAAACCCAACAGAAAACTGTAAGCCGGCAGCATCGCTGCATTCCGCCGCACCACATTCGCATTCTGCGCACTCAACACCGCCGTCGCGGTATGTGGATACAGCATCAGCGCAATCGCCGACCCGATCGCCAGCGTCGAGTACCCAAGAAACTGTCCCTGCCGCAAATGAATTGTCGCTGATGGCGTATGAAGCGCCAGCGCTTGATTCGCCAGCTCAAATATTCGCGCATAACCTCCCAGCCTGATCGGAATATAGATCAGCGCCGCCAGCACCATCACATACAGCATCACGTCTTTCACGATTGCGATCACCGCCGGGGCGCGCAGCCCGCTTGAGTACGTATAAGCGGCCAGGATCACAAATGCCACAGCCAGCGGCCACTCCCCCTCCACGCCCATAGCCCCGATCACGACCTTCATTCCAACAAGCTGCAACGCGATATACGGCATCAGCGCCAGCACTCCCGTTAGCGCAATCGCTATCGTCAACCAGCGATTCCCATACCTTCCGGCAACAAAGTCTGCGAACGTTACGTAACCATGGCGGTGACAAACCGTCCACAGCCGCGGCAGCACCAGCATCATGTATGGATACGCAATCACCGCATAGGGCAGTGCGAAGAAGCCCATCGCACCCGCACCGTACAACGCTGCAGGAACTGCAATCACGGTATACGCGGTATAAAGATCTCCGCCGATCAGAAACCACGTCACCCACGTTCCGAAGCTCCGCCCCGCGAGCCCCCACTCCTCCAGCGAACCCATTCCCGCCTTCGGCCTTCGCCACCGCGCCGCCCAGAACCCAGCCAGCGTTACAAGTGCAAAGAAGAAGCAGAAGACCACCAACGCCGTCGTATGCAGTTGCAATCGTTCACCCGGTTCCAAAAGATTTGCCACACGCAAAAAGTAGGAGCATCTTAGCGCAACAGATACCCAAATGATCAGCCTTCACTCCATCACAAAGAGTGAGACCGGATCAACTCCGGCCGTTATCGCTCCACTCATACACCACCACACCCAGATCATTCAGCGTCTTGATCACCGTCTCCATGTTCCGCCGAACCTCGTGCCGCGCACTCGCCGGCACCTCATGAGCCTCTTCCACCGCGACCACACGCCCATACGGCCAGAAGTTCTGCGGTACGGCATTCAGCGCTGTTGGCAGATCGCTCACACGCACATTCAGGTCCTGCCGCCTCGCACCGATCGGTCGCAGCATTCCACCCACACCCAGGTCGCTCCTGTTCGCATCCGCCTGAACCACATGCAACGTCACCATTCCGCCCTGCACCGTCAGGTAAGGGTTCTCCCACAGCGTCAAACTCTTCACCGCCATATAGCGTGTCTTCGACGGCGGCGGAATCAGGTCCATCTGCTGCCGCGCCAGGTTGATCTCCTGTCGCTCCTGTGCCGCAATGGCCTTCGCTTCGGTGACGCTGGGCGAAGCAGTCCGCGTACAGCCGGTCAGGGCAATGGGAAGCAGGAGGGCGGGGAAGAGTAGCAGTGATTTACGCACGAATACCAGCATACCAAGCCCTTCCCACCTCCAAAAGCCTCAAAATCTCGCCACTGGAAACAAAGGAACGAAAGCTACCGTCCCTGCCAAACCGCCGGCCGCTTCTCCAGAAACGCCTTGGTCCCCTCGGCCTTGTCCTCCGTCCCGCACAACCGCCCGAAGATCTCCGCCTCCACGTCAGTCGCCGATACCAATCCTAGGTCGTTCCCCCATCGGACCGCCTCCATGCACCCTGCAATCGCTAGAGGGGCCATTCCAACCATCGTCTTCGCCAGTTCTTCCGCTCGCTCCATCAGGCGATTCGCCGGCACTACTTCATCCACCAGCCCGATCCTCAGGGCCTCCGCCGCTCCAATCATCTCGCCCGTCAGCAGCAGCTTCAGTGCCATTGACTGTCCCACCAGCCGCGGTAGCCGCTGCGTCCCGCCGTACCCGGGAATCAGTCCGAGCTTCACCTCCGGTTGTCCCATCCGGGCGGTTTCGCTCGCCAGCCGCATTGTGCAGGCCATCGCAAGCTCGCATCCGCCGCCAAGCGCAAACCCATTGATGCACGCGACCACCGGCTTTCCCGAAGTCTCGATCATCCGGAAGACCTCTTGTCCTCGTCGCGCCTTCGCCTCGCCCGTCGCTATGTCCAGACGATTGATTTCGTTGATATCGGCTCCCGCCGCGAACGCCTTCTCTCCCGCGCCCGTCAGCAGAATCACCCGCACACGCGCATCCCCGGCCAGCGTCATGAATGCATGTTCCAGTTCGTTGAAGACCCTGGAGTTCAGTGCATTCAGCACCTCCGGTCGATTCAGCGTCACCTTCGCGACCTGATCTTTTACTTCACACAGCAACGTTTCGTAGTTCACGGGTATCCCCCCTGGGCAGTTCAATCCAGTTCAGCAAGTGACAGCAATCTCGTACGTACTCACCAGACGATACAATCGAATCTATGATTAAGGGAATCACGTTTATCAGCGCCGTGGCCTCTGCGGGCACGCCGGGCGCTGAATTTGATCGCCTCACCAGCCTCTTTTCTGCCCTCGGCTTCGAGCAAGGCAAGGGCTGGCAGGATGCCGAGGGTCGTGGTGCCTCCTTCCTCGCCCCCGTCGGCAACCTCGAGTTCGTCACCGGCCGTCCGCCGGCCGTGCCGCCCATCCTTGTCGAAGTTACGCAGCTCGACCACATACACGCCCTTGTAGAAAAGTGGCTCCTAGTCAACCACCGCACCGAAGAGATTGCGACCATCCTTTCCACCCCGGTACCGACCCACTGGACCAGCCGCCTCTTCACCGTGCAGCTCACGCCAGAGATGAAGTTAGGCTTCTGGCAGTCCGAAAATCCGCTGCACAATCAACCCGCTGCTATCGAGGGCGACCTCAGCGCCGCCAACATGCGCTTCGCCATCGTCACCACCCGCTGGAACACCGTCATCACGGACCGCCTCCTCCAAGGCTCGCTCGACGCCTTGCATCGCAGCGGCGCGGCGAAGCAAGACATCGAAATCGTCCGCGTCCCCGGCGCGTGGGAGGTCCCCTCCGCCGCCCGCACGCTCGCCGAATCCAAGAAATTCGATGCCATCATCACACTCGGCTGCCTCCTTCGCGGCGAAACCGCTCACTACGAAGCCATCTACAACGAAGTCGCCCGCGGCATCGGCCAGTCCCAGCAGGAGACCGGCGTCCCTCACGCCTTTGGCGTCCTCACCTGCGAAACACTGGAACAGGCCCTCAACCGCGCAGGCCTGAAGGCCGGTAACAAGGGCTTCGAGGCCGCAACCGCTGCCATCGAGATGGTCTCCATCCAGCGCAAACTCGCAGCCGGGAATGCGCAGGTGAAAAAATAATGGGCACTCGCCGCAAGTCCCGCGAACTCGCCATGCAGATGCTCTTCCAGGGCGACCTCGGCAAACAAACGCCCGACGAAGTCCGCAAGCTCTTCTGGGCCTCCGTCGCAGACGTCGACGCTGAAACCCGCGGCTTCACCGAAGATCTCTATCGCGTCGCCACCACCCGTCAGGAAGAGATAGACGTCCTCATCGAAGCCCACGCCCAGAACTGGCGCATCGAACGCATGGCCGTAGTCGACCGCAATCTCATCCGTGCCGCAGTCGCCGAAATGATCGGCTTCCCCAACACCCCCGCCGCTATCATCATCAACGAGTCCCTCGACATCGGCCGCCGTTACGCCGCACCCGAGTCCATCCCGTTCCTCAACGGGGTCCTCGACGCCATCGCCCGCGATCTCCTGAAAAAACGCCTCGCCTGAAGTTTTTGTTTCTTCGGTACAATTCTTTTCACCACGCCGAACCGAAATCTCGGTTCTGCCGCCAAAGGTGTTGTCCGGCTTCTCAGCACAGGCCAAGTTACATAAACAATCAGAAATCTCACGTTACCAGGAGGTCTTCTTGTCCATCCTTGTCTACGCGTTTCTCATCGGCGTCATCGCCGGACTCCGCGCCCTGATGGCCCCGACAATCGTAGCCTGGGGAGCCGGTCTGGGCTGGTTCAGCCTCGCCGGCAGCTCCCTCAACTTCATGAGCTCTCCCATCACTCGCTACATCCTCAGCTTTCTGGCGCTCGGAGAACTCGTCAATGACAAGCTGCCGAAGACGCCCAGCCGTAAGGTTCCACCCCAGTTCATCACCCGTGTCGTGACCGGAGCCTTCTCCGGTGCAGTCCTCGGGGCCTCGCGCGACTCTCTCATCGGCGGTCTCATCGCAGGCGCAATCGGCGCGGTTGCAGGTACTCTTGGCGGCTCAGCAGTAAGAGGCGCATTGGGAAAGATTGCTGGCAAGGACCTTCCCGTCGCCCTGCTCGAAGACGCGGTGGCCATCCTCGGAGCTCTCTTCATCGTCTCAAGAGTCTGATGCCTACGACCTTCGATTCCATCATCATCGGAGCCGGTCAGGCGGGGCCAACCCTCGCCGGACGACTCACGCAATCCGGTCGCACCGTCGCGTTCATCGAACGCAAGCTCTTCGGAGGCACCTGCGTCAACACTGGATGCACGCCGACAAAAGCTCTCGTCGCCAGCGCCTACGTCGCACAAAAAGCCCGCACCGCCGCTTCATACGGCGTAACCGTACAGGGCGCAGTCTCCGTCGACATGAAGGCCGTGAAAGCCCGCAAAGACCAGATCGTCGCCAAGTCGCGCGACGGGCTCGAGAATTATCTCCGCAACATGAAGGGCTGCACTGCCTTCACCGGGCACGCCCACTTCGAATCACCCAATCAAGTCCGTGTCGGCGACGATCTCCTGACCGCCAAAGAAATCTTCATCAACGTTGGAGGTCGCGCCGTCGTCCCCGACTTTCCCGGAGTCGACCGAGTCCCCTGGATGGACAACGTCGGCATCCTCGAACTCGAAACTCTGCCTCGCCATCTCATCGTCGTAGGTGGAAGCTACGTCGGCCTCGAATTCGGACAGATCTTCCGCCGCTTCGGAAGCGAAGTCACGATCATCGAGAAGTCCCCCCGCCTCGTCTCGCGTGAAGACGAAGACGTCTCCGCGTCCATTCGAGGCTTCCTCGAAAAAGAGGGCATCCACGTACGTACAAGCGCAGAATGCATTCACTTCGAACCACGCGGCAACGATATCGCCGCGGGTGTCGATTGCACCGACGACCCAACAGACAGCATCGGCTCTCACGTTCTCCTCGCGGTCGGCCGCACACCCAACACCCACGACCTCGGCCTCGAAAAAGCCGGCGTGGCCCTCGACGCACGTGGATTCATCACAGTAGACGATCAGCTCCGCACCAACGTCCCCGGCATCTGGGCGCTCGGAGACTGCAACGGCCGTGGCGCCTTCACGCACACCGCCTACAACGACTTCGAAATCGTCGCCGCCAACCTCCTCGACAATGACCCGCGCAGCGTCACCGACCGAATTCCCGTCTACGCCCTCTACACCGACCCGCCGCTAGGCCGAGTCGGCCTCACCGAAGAACAGGTTCGTAAATCCGGCAAGCCAGCCCTCATCGGAACCCGCCCCATGACTAAGGTCGCGCGCGCCATCGAGAAGGGCGAGACCGAAGGCTTCATCAAAGTCCTCGTCGACGCGCAGACAAAAGAGATTCTCGGCGCCTCGATCCTCGGTACAGGCGGAGACGAAGCCATCCACTGCATCATCGACACGATGTACGCCCGCGCCCCCTACACCCTCATCCAACGCGCAGTCCACATTCACCCAACAGTTTCCGAACTTCTCCCCACCGTCTTCGGAGACCTCAAGCCCCTCACCTGAAATCCTAGGTCGCCGTTCACCGAATGGGTGCCATCCGGTATCATTCGCTCTGTTCAGCGAATCCACACCGGAGCCGATGCATGCGTTTGTTTTCGTCAACCAAAGGTCTCATCCGATCCACCCTCCTCGCATCGCCCTTCCTCGTCACACTCGCTGCCGCCGCCTCTCCTGTCCAACTCCGCACCGAACACCAGACCAACCCCATCGGCATAGACGCAGCTAAACCGCAGTTCGCCTGGCAAAGCGACGCGACCACCCCGAACTGGATGCAATCCGCCTATCAGGTTCTAGTCGCCACCACCGACACAAATCTAGCCTCCGGCAAAGCCGACGTCTGGGACTCCGGACGCATCCCCTCCTCCGACTCCATCAACATCACCTACGGTGGTCCCGCCCTCAAACCGCAAACCCGATACCTCTGGTCAGTCCGCGTTTGGGACAACAAAGGCAAAGAATCCACCTCTCCCACCGCATGGTTCGAAACCGGCCTCCTCTCCCGCTCCGACTGGAACGCCAAATGGATTCGCCACGCCGACCCAGCCGCTGAAGCCGAACTAGCCGCCGTCCGCTGGCTATGGCTCCCCGGCGCGAACGCCGAAAAAGTCGCCTACGGTACCCCCGCCGAGTTCCGCTACACCTTGCACCTTGACGCCGAGCCAATGCGCTCCAGCCTCCACATCGTCAGCCCTGGAAATTATGTAGCCACGGTCAACGGCGTCGTCACCGGCCAACACAAAGCCTGGGGCGCCTTCGACTGGGAAGAGATCGGCCCACTCCTCAAGCACGGCTCCGGCCCTGCTGGCGACAACGAAATCCTCGTAAAAATCCTCGCCGAAGCCAAGGTCCCCGCTACAGCCGTCTCCGCAGCCTTTGCATGCTCCCTCCGCATCACCGCCCAAGATGGAACCGAGCGCCGCATCCCCAGCGACAGCTCCTGGCAGGCGCGCAGCGGCACCGCAGACTGGCAGCCCGCACAGGTCGTCGGCCCCATCACCACTCCTTTGTCCATCGGCACCGACCGCCACTCCGCGGTCCCCGGACCCAACCGCATCGCCACCGACGCCGCTCTCCTCCGCAAAGACTTTCAGCTCCCGGCCGCCATCCAATCCGCCCGCCTCACCATCACCGCCCTCGGAGCCTACCGCGCATTCATCAACGGCAAAACCATCGCTCCACAAACTCTCCTCAACCCCGGCTGGACCGACTTTAACAAACGCGTCCTCTACCAGACGTACGATGTCACCTCGCTAGTCACCGCCGGCGACAACACCCTAGCCGCAGTCCTGGGCTCCGGCTGGCACGGCTCTCCCATGACCTGGGCCGGCACTCGCGCCTATCCCGAACCCGACGCCCTCCGCGCCCAGCTCGACATCACCCTCACCGACGGCACCCACAAAACCATCGCCACCGACGAAACCTGGCAGACCGCCCCAGCCCCAACGCTCTTCTCCGAAATCTACGCTGGCGAAGTCTACGACGCGCGCCTCGCAACCGAAGGCTGGAACGCCCCAAGCTTCGCCGCAAAAAACTGGACCTCTGCAGTCACCACCGAAGTCTCTCCCGAGGTAAAACTAACCGCCCAACCCAACCTCTCCATCGCCCTGTCCAACACTCTCCACCCCATAGCAATGAACCCCATACCCACCGCCAACCAGCCTCCAACAGTCGTCTACGACATGGGACAGAACATGGTCGGCAACATCGTCCTCCACGTCCACGGCCCCCGTGGCACGCTCGTGCGCATGCGCTTCGCCGAACGCCTCAACCCCGAGGGCAGCATCTACACCGAAAACCTCCGCAACGCGACCGTAACCGACACCTACATCCTCTCCGGCAACGGCGAAGAAACCTACACTCCCGCCTTCACCTTCCACGGCTTCCGCTACGTCGAACTCGTCGGCTACCCCGGCACACCCACCACCGCCAGCATCGAAGGCCTCGTCTTCGACAGCCTCCCCTCCACCCCCTCCATCCGTTTCCAAAGCTCCAGCGACCTCCTCAACAAGATGGGCCAGCTAGGCATCTGGGGCCAGCGCGGCAACTTTCTCTCCATCCCCACCGATTGCCCCCAGCGCGACGAGCGTCTCGGTTGGATGGGTGACGCCGGCGTCTTCTGGCGCACCGGAACCTACAACTTCGACATCGCCAGCTTCACCCGCAAGTTCATGCTTGACATCGACGACGCCCAGACCGCTGAAAACGCCTTCACCGACGTCTCCCCCAACCTCCTGGGCACCAAGGAAGGCGCACCCGGCTGGGCCGACGCCGGCATCCTCGTCCCCTACGCCGCCTGGCTCCAGTACGGCGACAAGACCCTCCTCGAAACTTCCTGGCCCAACATGCAGCGCTTCATGGACTTCATCCTCACCACCAACCCCGACTACATCCGCCGCAACAAACTCGGCAACAACTACGCAGACTGGCTAGCCCCCGACCAGAACACCCCCAAAGACTTAATCGCCACCGCCTACTGGGCCATCGTCGCCCGCGACATGCGCGAAATGTCTCTCGCCCTCGGCCGCAAGGAAGACGCCGAAAAATATCAAACCCTCTACGACCACATCGCCGAAGCCTACCGCAAGCAGTACATCCAACCCGACGGCTCCGTCACCGGCAACACCCAATCTGCCTACGTCGTCACCCTCTACTCCGAGATCGCACCTAAAGCCCTCCGCGCCAACATGACCGACCGTCTAGTCAAAGACATCGAAGCCCACAATAATCACCTCACCACAGGCTTCCTCGGCACACCCTTCCTCATGTTCGTCCTCGACGACAACCACCGCCCCGACGTAGCCTTCAAACTCCTCCTCCAGGACACCTACCCCTCTTGGGGATACATGGTCGTCAAAGGCGCCACCACATGGTGGGAGCGCTGGAACGGCGACACCGGCGATCCCGGAATGAACTCCTACAACCACTACGCCTTCGGATCGGTGATGGCCTGGGTCTTCCGCCGCGCCGCCGGCATCGACAGCGACGCCACAGGCCCCGGCTACCACCATCTCACCATCCAGCCGCAGTTCAGCCCGTCGCTCGCCACCCTCCACACCGAATACGACTCCCCCTACGGTACCGTCACCACGGACTGGAACCAGGCCACTCACCGCTTCACCGTCAAGACTCCAGCCAACACCTCTGCCACCATCACCCTGCCCAACGGCAAAGCTCAAAACGCAGGCAGCGGCTCCCACACTTACACCATCCAATGACGACGAGGTCCGTTATATTTGGCCATAAGTCCTGATGAGTCAATCCAACACCTGACTGAATTCATGCATCCATTAAGCGAGAGTGTGTTCTGATTTTGACCCCTCCCTTTCTCTTTGCAGTCTCACTTTAGGAGCGACTTGAAAGACCTTGTGAATGCTGCGAGTCCATGGCGTGACAGGCTCCGCGCACTTCGAAACATGCCCCCCGTCCTCCGCATCCTGTGGGAGTCCGGGCCAGCCGTCGTGTCCTGGGGAATCGGCCTCCGTCTCATCGTCGCCGTCCTGCCCTTCGCCGTAGCCAAAGTAGCGCAGTACATCATCAACGACATCGCAGGCGTTCTGCGAGGCGCAACCTTGCCGTCAAATTTCTGGGCCCTCGTCGCCACCGAGGTCGCCCTCAATGTCGTACTGGGACTAATCACCCGGGCCATCGACTACTCCGACTCGCTCCTCGCCAATCGTTACACCCAGTACGTAAGCGTCCGTGTCATGGAACAGGCCGCCCGCCTCGACCTGACGACCTACGAAGATCCCGTCTTCTACGATCGCCTCGAACGCGCCCGAGTGCAGGCGACCGACCGTCTCGCAATGATCCAGCAGATGGGCCGCCTGATCCAGCAGGTCATCACAACGTTGGTCTTCTCTGCAGCGCTTGCATGGGCGTCGCCGTGGCTCGTGCTCTTGCTCGCCGCCGGTGTGCTTCCATCATTCCTTGGCGAAACCCACTACGCCTTCCTCGGCTACGCAAAGAATTTTCGCCAGACCCCCGCCAAGCGACAGATGGACTACCTGCGACAAGTGGCGGGCAGCCGCGAAGGCGCGAAAGAAGTAAAACTCTTCGGCCTCAATAAATTCTTCACCGCAAGGTTCCAAGCCCTCGCGAATCAGATCTACATCGAAGACGTCACCCTTTCAAGATCAAAGCTGATCGTCGGCGGACTCCTCGGCATCATCGGCACCCTGGGATACTACGGCGCCTACGTTTACGTCATCTGGCGAACAATCGGACACTCCTACAACATCGGCGAATTCACCTTCCTCACCACCGCCATCCAGCAGGCAAGCTCCAATCTGCAACAGGTCTTCTCCACCACCTCCGGTATCGCCGACCAGGCCCTGTTCCTCACCGACCTCATCGCATTCTTCGATATGAAACCAACGGTAGACTCCAATCCCAACGGACTGCCCGCGCCGAAGACAATTCAACAAGGCTTTGAGTTTCGCAATGTCTCCTTCGCCTATCCCGGCACGGACCGAAGAGTCTTGAAGAACTTTAATCTCACCCTCTCACCCGGAGAAAGAATCGCGCTGATTGGTGAAAACGGCCAGGGTAAGACGACTGTAGTCAAACTGATCACACGGCTCTACGATCCCACAGAGGGGCAGATCCTCCTCGACGGCATCGACCTGCGCGAATACTCCCTCGAAGATCTGCACCGGCAGATAGGGGTCATCTTTCAGGACTTCATGCGTTTCGAGATGACCGCACGAGAGAACATCGCCGTAGGCCGCGTCGATCAGGAACATCAACAGGACGACATCGAGCTCGCAGCACAAAAGAGTCTCGCCGACACTGTCGTCAGCAAGCTCGCCGGAGGCTACGACCAGATGCTTGGCCGCCGCTTCGAAGGCGGCGTCGAACTCTCCGGCGGCGAATGGCAGAAGATGGCCCTCGCCCGCGCTTACCTTCGCGACGCTCAGCTCCTCATCCTGGACGAGCCCACCGCAGCCCTCGACGCACGCAGCGAACTCGAGGTCTTCGAGCGTTTTGCCGAACTCACCGAGGGCAAGATGGCACTCTTGATCTCACATCGCTTCTCGACTGTGCGTATGGCCGATCGCATCGTCGTACTCTCCGGCGGCCGCCTCATCGAAGAAGGCAATCATCAGGAATTGATGGTCAAAAATGGACTCTATGCCAGCATGTTCGAGATGCAGGCAGCAAGCTACAGGTAAGCTCGGCCACGCATCCTACCGGGCAGCACAAAAAAGAGTAGAACGGACGTACCCTTGCTCCCAAGGTCGAATGAGATAAAGAAAGGCATCATGGCACCATCTTCCCAGCAACCGGCCGCTTCAGAACATTCGCTGCCTCCCACCGCGCCGGCATTGGAGATGCCGACCGCCGGACTGCCGGAGCGCCCCGACGTCTCTGAATTGGAGTTGGAGGAAAGGGCCGAGGCGCTCAGCAGACAGTGGGAGATGGTGCCGGCCCATCCCAAGGGCGGCGGTCTGTCCGCCCGGCTCGTCCGCCTGCAGGAACGCCTGACCGAAATCCTCCGCGCCTGCCGCAAGACCGCCTCGCTGCAGGAGCTTACGCCACAGCTTGAGCTCTTGGAGAGCACACGCATGCTCGAGGGCGCGCTTATCGCCGGAGACGACACCGCTGCCACCTTCGCCTCGCTCCCCCACGTTCGCGTAGACGGCGACAAAGACTTGCCACGTGCAATCAACCTCGCAGAAGGATATCTCTCCGCGGCCAAGGGGATCTGGTCCCCCGAATCTCTCACCGTCTACGTTCTACAGACGCAGCGGCGCGATGCGCTCTTGCTCGAGGAGGTCACGGTTCTCCCGCAGGCCCTCAAGCTTGCCCAGCTCGAATACATCCTCGATCGCGCCGAGGAGGCCTTCAAGGCAGGAGAGCTCCCGCCCATCGAGCAGTCGCCCTTCTCTGCCATCCTCCATAGCATGCGGCGCCTTAACCAGTTCGAGTGGCGCAACGTGCTTGAGCCCCTCATCGCATTCGACGCGATCCTCCGCGAGGACCCAGCCTGTGCCTTTGCCCAGATGGAGGACGAGACCCGCCATACCTACCACCTACGGGTCGCCGAGCTGGCGCGACACGCCGACGCAAGCGAAGTCGAAACTGCCCAGTTCGCTCTCGACCTCGCCCTGCGCGCCGCTCAAACCCCCGACTCCGATCCCCGTCACGCCCGACGCACCATGCACATCGGCTACTACCTCTTCGCTGAAGGCCTTCCTCTGCTCAGCCGGAGTATCGGATATAACGCTCCACCTATCGAAAGAGTGCGCAGCTTTCTCCGTCATTGGAAAGAGGATTTCTACATCCTCGGCATCTTCACGCTCTCCTGTCTTCTCATCGTCGCCGTCATTGCGCCTCTCGTTCCTCATCATGCCTTCTGGCCCGTGATCGGTGCTCTCCTGTTCGCGCTCCTCCCGGCGTCGCAGGGCGCCGTAGATCTGGTGAACAACACCGTCACCGCTCTGATGAAGGCCCACTCGCTTCCCAAGATCGATTTTTCCAAGGGCGTCCCCGATGACGCGATCAGCCTCGTCGTCGTCCCCACCCTCCTCCTCAACGAGAAGCAGGTCCGCGAGCTCTTCGACGAGCTCGAGGCCCGCTATCTCTCGAACCAGGACCCCAACATCCACTTCGGCCTTCTCACCGATCTTCCCGACGCCAAGGCCCGTCCCCTCGATGAAAATTCAAACCCCCTTGCGGAGCTGGCCGTACGCTGCGTCAACGAATTGAACGCGAAGTATTGCCACGAGAAGGGCGGCTCCTTCTTCCTCCTTCATCGCCATCGAATCTTCAACTCTCGCCAGGGCGTCTGGATGGGATGGGAGCGCAAGCGCGGCAAACTCCTCGACCTCAACAAATTCTTGCTGCATAAGTTCGACAGCTTCCCTCTCAAAGCAGGGCCCCTCGAAGTACTGGAACGCGTCTGCTACATCATCACGCTCGACTCCGACACCCAACTGCCGCGTGGAACCGCCGCACGCATGATCGGCACCATGGCCCATCCACTCAACCAGGCCATCATCGATCCGAAGCTCCGCATCGTCACCGAGGGCTACGGCATCCTGCAGCCACGCGTCGGCGTCAGCGTCTCCTCCGCCTCCCGCTCCCGCCTCGCCTCCCTCTACTCCGGCGAAACCGGCTTCGACATCTACACTCGCGCCGTCTCCGATGTCTACCAGGACCTCTTCGGCGAAGGCATCTTCGCCGGCAAGGGCATCTACGAGGTCAGCGTCCTGCACGAAGTCCTCGACCGCCGCTTTCCCCGAAACGCCCTCCTCTCACACGACCTCATCGAAGGCTCCTACGCTCGCGCCGGCCTCGTCACCGACATCGAAATCATCGACGACTATCCCTCGCACTACTCGGCACACACTCGCCGCAAACATCGCTGGGTCCGCGGCGACTGGCAGATCGCGCGGTGGCTCTCGGGCCGTGTCCCAGACGAGTCAGGCAGACTCATCGCAAATCCCATCAGCACCATCTCCCGCTGGAAGATCCTCGACAACCTCCGCCGCAGCCTGGTCGAGCCCGTCACCTTCCTCCTCTTCGTCCTCGGATGGTTCGTCCTCCCGGGCGGAGCACTCTACTGGACCATCGCCGGCCTCGTCCTCCTCCTCCTCCCAGTCTTCGTCCAACTAGCCTTCAGCCTTGGCCGCGCCTTGTTCAAATTAAGTTTCGTCGGCGCGCGCGAAGGCATCACAACCTTCGCCTCGTCCTTCGGATTCACAATCCTCAATCTCACCTTCCTGCCTCACCACATGTTTCTCTCGCTCGACGCGATCACCCGCTCGCTGAGCCGCAGCCTCGTCTCCGGAAAACATCTCCTTGAGTGGGAGACAGCCGCACAAGTAGAAACCGGCCGCTCCCGCAACTCGTTGGACGTCTACCTCCAACTCTCGCCTGTCACCGCGCTGGTTATCGCGCTCGCCCTCGCCTTCACCAACATCTGGTCGCTCATCGCAGCGGGTCCAATTCTCTTGTTATGGGCCGTCGCACCGCTCGTCGCAATCTGGCTCAACTCGCCTCCCCGCCAGCAGGAGGGCCCACTCACCGCATCCGACCGCCTCTTCCTCCAGCAACAAGCCCTCCACATCTGGCGATACTTCCATGAGTTCGGTGGCGAAAAAAATCACTGGCTCATTCCCGACAACGTCGAAGAAAAGGGCATGCTTCAGATTCGGAAGTTGTCCCCCACAAATCTCGGCATGCTCTTCAACGCCCGCCAGGCGGCCTACGAGTTCGGCTTTCTCACGCTCCCCGAGTTCGCCGAAGCCACCCTGGGAACCCTCGACACCTACGACCGCCTCGAGAAGCAGCGCGGCCACATCTACAACTGGTACGACATGGAGACCCTCCAGCCCATCGCCCCTTTCACGGTCTCCACCGTCGACAGCGGCAATCTGGCTGCCTCGCTCTACACCTTGCACACCGGTGCCCTCGATCTCTTGAAGCGTCCTCTGTTGGACGTCCGTGTATTTTCCGAGCTCGAGCAGATGAGCCCAAACTCCTCGACATCCAAAGCCGACGCTAAAGCCGACAACAATACCGATAGCAGCCCCGACGAAGACGCCGACGTCGCCAAAATACGCGCCCATGTCCGCTCTCTCCTCCAACAGACAGCATCGCCCGCTCTCACCATACCCATCGAAGACGATCTCTCCGGCACAAACCGTGGCGACTGGTTTGTCCACGAACTCTCACGCCGCCTCGTCACGCTCTCCATCTTCGTGCAGAACTACATGCCGTGGTTTCTCCCTCAATTTGAGGCCCTCTTCGCCCTTCCTCAACTCAGCGGAGCCGAAGACGGGTGCGTTCCCACCTTGCAGGACGCCACCTCCTACGCGACCGAGTTGGATTCAAGAATCGCCGCTGCAATTCCTAAGCTGCCACCCGACTCTCCTCTCGCCGCCTCGGCCCAGTCCCTACGCGCCCTCGTCTCCGACGCCGCACAGCGCCTGGAGAAACTAAAGACCGACATCGCCCGCATCGCAGCCGAAGCAGAGCGTCACGCCGACGCCATGCCCTACGACTTTCTCTTCGTCGAATCGCGTCAGCTCCTCTCCATCGGCTACGACGGCCCAACGGGCGAGCTGCATTCAGCCTGCTATGACCTCCTCGCCTCCGAGGCACGCATCGCCTCCTTCATCGCCGTCGCCCGCGGAGACATCCCCCAACAATCCTGGTTCCGCCTCGACCGCTCCCACGTTCTCGTCAAAGGCAACCCCGCTCTTCTCTCCTGGACGGGAACCATGTTCGAGTACATGATGCCCTCCTTGTGGATGCGCACCTTCCCCAACACGCTCATCTCGCGTTCACTCGAATCCGCCGTTCGCATCCAACGCGACCACGTGCGCAACATCCCCTGGGGCATCTCGGAGTCGGGCTTCGCCAAGATGGACCCGCTCGGAAGGTACGCCTATCAGGCATGGGGAATTCCCAAGCTGGCTCTCAAATACGGAGCCGAAGATGGCCCGGTCATCTCGCCCTACTCTTCCTTCCTCGCGCTCTCCGTCCTTCGCAAGGAAGCGATTGCAAACCTTCGGCGCATGGCTGCGATGAATTGGATGGGCAACTACGGTTTTTACGAAGCGGCCGACTACACTAAGGGCAATCAACCCGAGCTGGTCCGTTCCTGGATGGCGCACCATCAGGGTATGTGTCTTCTCGCCTTGACCAATCTGCTGAAGGATAACATCGTGCAGCAATGGTTCCACGGCACTCCACGCGTCCGTGCAGCCGAACTCCTCCTCCACGAAAAGCCTTTGAGCAAAGAGACGTTAAAGGAGCTTTCAGTCCAGTCCAAACTCAGCGAGAAGAGTGAAGAGTAAGGACGCGCTCAAGAACCACCACCAGCCGCCACTCACCCGTTTTGCAGCAGCAGTTTGATGCGGGCCTGTTGGGCGCGCCTTACATGATTGCGAATTGCCGCCTCGGAAGCCGCAGGGTCGCGCGTCTCGATCGCGTCGACGATCGCGCGATGTTCCCTCAGCGCAGTTTCGTCGCGATCTCTTCCCATGCGCCCCATCGGCTGAAGAAGAATCATCGCAGTCTGCAGGTACTCAAGCATCTTCAAAATGTATCGGTTGTGCGAGCAGTAATAGATCGCCTCGTGGAACCGGCGATTGTGTTCCGCCAGCCTGCCTGAGTCCTCGAGAATCTGCGCTTCCAGCTCGACCATGTCGCGCAACGCGATAATCTCCATCTCAGAGGCGTTTCTCGCTGCCAGGCCGGCCGCTGTCGATTCCAGAACCTCCCGAACCGCGTACAGCTCCATCGTGCTTTGGTAGTCGAGCTTCGTCACGATCCGCCCGCGCGCTCCATCAACTGAGACCAGCCCGTCGGCCTCAAGCGCAGCAATCGCCTCGCGAATCGGTGTTCGGCTCATGTGGAACATGGTTGCCAATTCGCTCTCGAGCACCCTGTCGCCCGGCTTCAGCCTGCATGTAGCAATGGCCTCCCGCAGAAGTTGATAGGCCTTCGGCCCGCGAGACCCCTTCCCACCTGCGGCATTGGCCGTCTCTTTCCCCGAGACTTTTACGCCTGAGTTGTTGGCTCCCGACTTATCGGCTCCCAAGATGTTGGCGCTATGCACCCTCCTCGCATCGCGCAGCGGCCGGCCCACCGCCTCAGCCACTCTGGTCCCTGAGGTTCTCGTATGTTTGGATCCTCGTCGCAATGCGGGTATGTCCTTTGGATTGTCGATCATCGGTTCACCCCTTTCTGTCCGATGTTGCCTGCACGCTCTCCATTTGGATGCTCGTTTCTGGCTCGACGTCGATGGCCCAATGTCATATTTCTATTGATAACACAAGGCTTGCGGCGGTCCTCCAGCCGGAGCCCATGAAGTTGTCACGGTTTGGTAAATTGCATGTCAAAGTTTTGCATCCTTGTGCATGCAAGTGCATACATAAGGTTAGCATGGGGTGATATATGACATATGGGCCCAACGCTGGCTGACCTGTAACACTTTCTTGCTGCGGTTCACTAAATCCAGAACACGCAAATACTCCCTGACACGTAAGGATCCGAGAAAAATGTACAAAGACGCACAGAAACGCATTCAAGACCTACGGCTACATCTGCTTGACATGTCAAAGCTGTCGCAGCGTGCAGTCGACTACGCGATCAAAGGCTACAAACTGGGCAGCCCGGAGTTCTGCAGGTACGTCAGGCGGGGCGACCGCGAACTCCGTGAGCTTCACCGTAGAATCACGGAAATTTGTCGTCAACTTTCGATGAAGGAACTGGCCCTCTTGGAGGGGCCGGACCTCGCTTCAGTGGCACGCTTTCCCGTATCTGCCTTGCGGATCTCCAACGCTCTTCAAGCCACATGCACTGCAGCCGCCGAAATCGCACACCACACCATGTTGCTTCTCGAGGACGTTCGGCGCCCCGGTGCCGCTGCCCTCGAAAAGGTCTGCTACCTCATCAACCGCCTCATGTGCCTCTGCATCGTTGCTTTGTTTAAGAAGAACGGTCAACACGCCGAGGCGGTTCTGCTCAACCATGACTTGCCGAGATTGCTCGAACAGGCATCGCACGACCTGCGCAACGACACAACCCGGCAAACTGCTATACCGGCCGCCCTCGAACTGGCAATTGCCAACAGCCTCAAACAGATTGCAAGACAGACGTACGAAATCGCAGAAGCGATCGTCTTCTGGCTCGAAGGCCCCAGGCTCGTCGTGGCTTCTGGCGCCAGGGTCAGTCTGTAGCGCCTTCAAAATAGTTTCTTCAAAAACCTCAGCAAAATCGCGTGTCAAGTCCCCAAACGAGCTAAATCGTTACATCGCAGCAACTTACATTTGGCGTATTAGTTATCCGTAAACTGCTATTCTTAAGAGATAGAAAGAGAATTGAAGAAGACACAGCCCCTTCGAGGGGCTTTTTCTTTGTACAACCATGGAAAGATGAGCTAACCCTTGTATTTGCAATATTTTGGACGTAACTTACTTGGAATGAATATTTTGCAGGCAACGGCACTGCTTAAACTATTTATTATAAGCAGTTTACGCGCGGGCAATAGGGGGGGTACCCCAGGAAGGTTTCCGACTGAAATAGGCAGGGAAGTCATGCGAAACGAAAAAACCCTCTCCGAAGAGAGGGCTTTTTCATGTGGATTGGATCGAACTACGAGGTGGCCTTCCGCGGCTTCTGAACCAGCAAGTTCGGCGCAGCGATGTTGTTGTTCACGTCCGGTAGTTTCGGAGCGATCGGTGGCGTCACGTCCTTGTACGTACCGTCTGGCTGCTTCGTGATCAGATGCACCGCATTGTCTCCCGACGTCCCGGTGTAGAAAGTCTGGTTGTCCGCGCTAACGACACCCGTGAGCGGCGCAATCGGTGTCCCCAGGGCCTTGGACAACGGAATGCTCGTCAGGGTTCCTGGACCGTTAAGCTGCGGTTTATACGCTGGCACCACACCGCCCGTACCCGTATAGGTAACAAACGCGGTCGTCGAATCCGAAGTCGGGAAAACGCCAGTAACTGATGTCGCAGTAACGCCCGGCAATGCACCAGTGAACGCCACGCTCGTACCAAACGTTACCGGCGGCGTCACCGAGCCGTTGAGCGGAGGACACTCTCCGATCGGCAGCCCCGGTGTTGTCCCTGTCTTCAAAGCAAGGTCGGTGAACGTCGTCGCCGTTGCTCCGAGCACGTGCAGCCCGTCATTGGTCGTCGCAAGACGACTGGTCGCCGGTCCAAGCACGCCGGCGTCGGGGTAGAAGACATTGGTAGTCGTGGACGAGGTCGTCTGCTGCGTACCAGCAAGCGTTGTGACCGGGCAATAGGTGCGAGCCGTAGTCGGAGTTCCACCAAAGAACGCTCCGACGGCCGGTACTCCAAGCGCCACGTCGGTCGTCGCCTGCGAAGACGTCGTCTGGTACCAGCCCGTGAACTGCGAGTACACCAGCAGCTGATTGTTCGGAGTGATTGCGCCCGTTGACGCGTTGTAGTCGCCCAGCGTGATGTACACGGTCTGGCTGTCCGGCGAAAACGCCGCATGCGTCGCAACGCCGCCAAACTGGGTCTTGATGCCACCCGTGCCGCCACCGTTGTATAGATAGACAAAATTCCGTATCGGATCGGTGATCACAACCGTCGTTCCGTCCGGCGAGACCGCAAGTACCGTACCAGTCACCGAAGGGTCCTGATTCGTCAGGGTGTTCGACAAAGCGTTGAACGTCATGATCTCAAATGAACTGCCCATATAGATGGTGCTGCCATCATTGCTGATGACCATCGAGTTCGGCTGATAAGGCAGTCGAACAGGAGAACCGATAACGCTCTGCGTGAAGTCCACAGGCAGAAGGTAGAGAGAACTCGTGCTCCCGATGTACAGGTTGGTGCTGTTGATTCCCGGCGCGATCACGGCGACCGGGTTCGAGGTCACCGGCTTGCCGTTGCCGAACAGCCCAATCTGATTGAACGGAGAAGGATTGCAGCTTGGTGGCTGACAGACCGCCGTAATTGCGGCTGCACCGGGAAAGAGTGGGGTCACCGTTCCCGCAGCCGCTGCGGGTATCGTCGTCGGCGTCGTCGACACGAACTCCAGACTGAGGCCGGTCAGGACCGTTCCATTTTTGTCTGTGGCGATCGCCGTAATTGGCTGTGTGTTGTTCGGATTCACCACCACGCTGGTCGAATTCGATCCATTGATCCCCGGAACGCTCAACGCAATGGACTTCGGCGGACACGTTGAGAAGAATCCCGCCGAACTTCCGGCATTCGAGATATTTGCCGTGATCACAGTCGATCCCGGCTGCTGCGCTGTCGCCACGCCGTTCTGGTCAATCGTAACTACCGACGAGGCCTGCGCAACGTAGGAGAGATGACCGACCTTGCAGCTGATATTGTTCGCCAGCGATGTCGATGCATTCTGATACACACGCGCCGCAAGTTGTCCGGTAGTTCCCTGCGAAGCACAACTATTGAGCGGTGCAGACCCCGCTCCCAGCGAAACTGGCGTCGTGCAGCATCCCGTCCCAGGATCGACCGTGCAGCTTACCTGTTGCGTGGCAAACGCAGCAGGACTGCAGTTGGTCGCTGGATCGTTGAGACAGTCAGTCGACAACGGCCCCAGCACCACACTAGTTACCACAGGATGCACATAAATAGGCAGCGGATTGCTGCTCGCGCCCTCACCGCTGGCAACAACATAGACCGTCCCGCTCTTATTGGTCGGGTTGCAGGTCGTGAAGTCCGGGATGCCGCCACCGGTGTTCCTGTTCCAGGTACCCGCACACAGCCGCCCATTTGTCGGTTCCACGTCGGCGATGGTCATATCCGGAGTTCCGTTCGCAAGGAACGTCCCATAGGTGTACTTCGACACCGTCTCGGTAGTCCCCTTGCAGTCGGTCGCCACCGGAGTACTCACCTGACCGATCTGAGAAAAGTTCAGCGAGATGCCGATTATCTTTGGGCCGAGCGTAATGGTCGTTACTTGGCCCACAGGAATACCGGAGTCTGAGCCATTGCAGAAGACCGTTGGAGATTTCTTCGAACAGCCCGAGATCGAGACGCCAAAAGGGATCGTGAAAAGTAACAGAACTGCTAAAGTAACAAACCGACGCATTGAACCTCCCCGTCCAACCAGAACCCAAGCTGAACGGTTACACCGCAACCGCTGAATAGACGAAACACTAGTGTAAAAGCTGCGCACACCGGAAGCAAATCGTCCGGACCTTGCTTTGACGGTCCAGCTAGCGATTTCGCATCGGTTGATGCTGCAATCGCCGACGGATTCGTATCCTCAGAGAGAACGTCATCGCCTACTTCGCGGGCATCTCCGTCTCGAACCAGTTAAGCGCCCGCTCTAAAACGTCCTGTCGATGTTCGGGTGCATGGAAAGCATGTCCTTCGTTCGGGTAGACGACCAATTGCGTCTTCACGCCCTCGGCCCGCAGTGCGTGCCAGAACTCGAAGCTCTGCGGAGCAGGACATTCACCATCGCGATCGCCTACCACGACCAATGTCGGCGTCTTTACGTTCTTGATGAACTCGATCGCCGAACTCTTCGCGTACACCGCAGCATCGTCATACACCGTCTTGCCGAAGAACGGCACCATCCACTGATCGATCGAGTTCTGTCCGTAGTAGCTCTTCCAGTCACTGATTCCCGCGCCCGCGACAGCTGCTTTGAACCGAGTTGTCTGGGTCACGCCGAACATCGTCATGAATCCGCCGTAGCTCCAGCCCGTCAACCCTTCACGGTCCTTGTCGATGGGGAAACGCTTCTCCAGAACATCCATCCCGGCCAGAATGTCTCTAAGGTCGCCATAACCAAAGTCCTTAATATTAGCCTGGGTAAACTTCTCTCCCTGTCCATAGCTGCCGCGAGGATTGGGCATGAACACAAAATATCCGAGCGCGGAAAATGGCACCCCGCCATATCCTACGCCCGGCCAACGCGGCGTCACTGCACTTGAGGGCCCACCGTGAACACTTACCAACAGCGGATATTTCTTGGCGGGATCATAGTGTGCCGGATACAACAACCAGCCCTGAACTTTAAAGCCGTCATTGGTCCACTCAATATTTTCTGTCTTTCCCCACGCCGGCATCATCCCGTCATTCAAATCCGTAATCTTCTTCATTGCGTCGAGCGGCCCCGCCCAAACTTCGGGGGCTTTCTCGAACGAGCTGCGAATTAACGTAAGCGTGTGTTCATGCGAGAGCGAAACGCTCATTGAGAGCCCGCCTGCACCTACCGTCTCAGGAAAAGTGGCGTTGACCTGCGGCAGGTCTTTGCCCGTTCTTAGATCCAGCGCAGTGATATGGCTGCTTCCCCCTACGTGTTCAGCAATGCCGATGACTTGGGGACTGACCCATCCAATAAATGCGACCGAAGCGGCCCGGCCCGGCGTCAGATCCTTCGGTTCACCTCCGCTCGATGGAATCACATAGACATCTCCACCGGTAGACCCTTGATCGCTCATCAACCCGCCGATGAACGCGATCTGGCTTCCATCGGGCGACCATCGCGGCACAGCGATCTGCAGTCCGTGCAGTGAACCAGAAACCTTGGTGGTGTCCAGAATCGATTTAGGCTGCCCTGCGGCAACGTCCTCGGTGTAGAGTTGCGCCACCCACCAGTTGTTCTCACCCGGAGGGTTCGCCCCAACGAACACGAGATGCTTTGAATCCGGAGACCAGCCGAATTCATAGACATGCAACGTCGTCGGAGTCGCCTGCGAGAACGATCCACTCGCCACATCCACCACGCCTACCCGCTGAATTTCGACTCCATCCTCGCCAATTACCCCTGCCCATGGCTTCATCGCCGCTAACGCCCCCGCACTGCGTGTAGCATTCTCGACGAACAGCAACCCAATCGCCTTTCCATCCGGCGACCAGGCTAACGAGTCCATCATTCCCACCAGATGCGTCAACTGTTTCGACTCGCCCGTCTTTTTGGACCAGACAAAGACTTGATCCTGTCCCCGCTTCTCGGCATCCGCCGTGCAATCGGAAACGAACGCTAACCACTCCCCGTTGGGCGACCACTTCGGCTCCGAACTACTGCAATTGGTGGCGCCCGAGCCGGTCCCCACAATCCTCTCCTTGGCCGGATCTGGATTTGAGACGTTCGTCAGGTGAATCTGAGACCCTTCGCGAGACCGGAGAGCCCATGCCACGGTTGTCCCGTCGGGCGAAATTGCCGCAGAACTAGGCGTTTTGGTCTTGCCAAGTGTCTCAATCAAAGCACCAATCCGTGCGTCCTTCCCGGGAGACGAGTTAGTTTGCGCCTGCGCTGCAGAGGTAGTTCCGAGGACTAAGACAGCAGTGATGGCAGAAGAGAAGAGGAGGGAAAAAGAGCACAAGCGAACATCGGCAACGGTCATGCAAAAAGCCTAGCATGGCCAACTCGTCTCCGGCCTGCAGCCACAGAACTGCATCTATGACTGTGCGATTCGGCTACGACGAGGCGAAAACGGGCCAAAAAGTTGACGTACAGCACGGAGATTGCTATTGTTAGAAGGTTCCGCGAGTATCCGGACCGTGCCGCTGGGAAGATTCAGCGAGCGGAAGGGTCGAGAAAGCCCTCGCAATCTGGCCTCCTCATCTGACGCAAGTCAGGACGGGTTGTTTTGCGTTACACTGGATACAAGAGATTCACCGCAGGACATTTCTGATCAGGATCGTCGGATCTGAATGTCGTAAGTCTGCGGCCCATCGCAATCGTGCCTGCGACACCCTCCACCTTGGATGGGCTATGCGGGCCGGAACAGCGAAACGGAGTCGGCTCATCCTGAGGAATTAGGGAAAGACGCTCGGCCACCGTCGACTGTTATGTCTGGCTTGTTGTACCGCTTTACAGACGCAACAGCAGGGAAGATCTTCGTCAGAGACGCTTCAGCGTTCTCAATTTTTTGCGTGTACGGCAAAAAAACGAAGCCCCCGCCCTCCTGCGCGTCTCACCCAAGTTTGGTTGTAAGGTTTTGCGCGCATTTACTAAGGAGTCCTAGTGCCTACGTTTCATCAGCTCGTCAAGCAGGGCCGCACGCCCACTCGCTATAAGACCGCCAGCCCCGCGCTCCAGGGTTCGCCCCAGCGCCGTGGCGTCTGCACTCGCGTCTACACCCAGACCCCCAAGAAGCCGAATTCTGCGCTTCGCAAGGTCGCCCGTGTTCGCCTCACCAACGGGATTGAGGTCACGACCTATATCCCGGGCATCGGTCACAACCTGCAAGAGCACTCGATCGTGCTTATTCGCGGCGGCCGTGTGAAGGATCTCCCGGGTGTTCGCTATCACGTTGTCCGTGGAACACTCGACTCGGTCGGCGTTGCCAATCGAAAGCAGAGCCGCTCCAAGTATGGCGCGAAGCGCCCGAAGGCAGCTGCTAAATAAATTTTTGGTCCCTGAAGTCCGGGTCCCAACCAGGTCCAGCTCTTGAGAAGTCCGGCGCTGGAGGAAGACGAGAAAGAAGAAGAGAATGCCAAGAAAAGGCTATATCGCGAAGCGTGAAGTTGCTCCAGACCCGGTCTATAACTCCACCCTGGTCACCAAGTTCGTAAACTCCATGATGTGGGGTGGCAAGAAGTCGACCGCTCAGGGCATCTTCTATACCGCCATGACGAACCTCGAGCAGAAGGGTGGCGACGAAGCCCTCAAGCTCTTCAAGAAGGCAATCGAGAACTGCAAGCCGCTTCTCGAAGTTAAGAGCCGCCGCGTTGGCGGAGCCAACTACCAGGTTCCGATCGAAGTTCTCCCCGAGCGCCGCACCTCGCTCGCCATTCGCTGGCTCGTGACCTACGGCCGCGCTCGTGGCGAGAAGGGTATGGTCGAGAAATTGACCGCAGAACTCCTCGATGCCGCCAACGGCCGTGGAGCCGCGATGAAGAAGAAGGAAGACGTTCACCGTATGGCTGAGGCCAACAAGGCCTTCGCACATTACCGCTGGTAAAGCGAGAGCTTTTCAGCAGGCGTCCTGAGTTTTCAGTTTCAACGTTGTACTTACCGCGAGTGAATGCTCGCAGATGAGAGATAGATCGTGGCACGCACTACACCTCTGAATCGTTGCCGGAACATCGGAATCATGGCGCACATCGACGCCGGCAAGACGACGACGACCGAGCGCATCCTCTTCTATACGGGCATCACGCACCGTATCGGTGAGGTGCACGAGGGCACTGCGACCATGGACTGGATGGAGCAGGAGCAGGAGCGCGGCATCACGATTACTTCGGCCGCGACGACTTGCACCTGGAAGAACATCCGCATCAACATTATCGATACTCCGGGCCACGTCGACTTTACCGCCGAGGTTGAGCGTTCGCTGCGCGTCCTGGACGGTGCGGTCGCCTGTTTCGACGCAGTCGCGGGCGTTCAACCGCAGTCTGAAACTGTTTGGCGTCAGGCTGACAAGTACAAGGTTCCCCGCATCTGCTTCATCAATAAGATGGACAAGGCTGGCGCAGATGCTGTCTACGCGACCTCGACCATTGTCGATCGCCTGGGTGCACGCGCTGTTCCCATCAATATTCAGATCGGTGCCGAAGCCAAGTTTGCTGGTGTCGTCGACCTGGTCACGATGAAGGCGATCTACTGGCATGACGAGACGATGGGAGCTGAGTATTCGGTCGAAGAGATTCCCGCCGAGCTGCTCGACAAGGCCAAAGAGGCCCGTCATGCGCTGATCGAAGCTGTTGCCGACACCGACGACGAGATCCTTCACCTCTTTCTTGAGGGACAAGAGCCCAGCGAAGCGCAGCTCAAGGCCGGTATTCGCAAGGCCACCATTGCGATGAATATCTTCCCGGTGCTCTGCGGCTCGTCCTTCAAAAATAAGGGTGTGCAGACGCTGCTCGATGCTGTGATCGACTACTTGCCCAGCCCGCTCGATATTCCTCCCATGGTTGGCTCCAACCCGGAGAACATGGAAGAGAAGATCATCCGCAAGGCAGACGACAACGAGCCGTTCTCTGCACTCGGCTTCAAGATCATGACCGACCCGTTCGTCGGGCAGCTTATCTTCATCCGCGTCTACTCGGGCCAGCTCAAGACCGGCGACTCGGTTCTGAACCCCCGCACCGGCAAAACCGAGCGTATCGGCCGTCTGCTGAAGATGCATGCCAACAAGCGCGAAGAGATCACTGAGATCCTCGCCGGCGACATCTGTGCCGCCGTCGGCCTCAAGAACCTCGTTACCGGCGACACCATCTGCACGGACAAGGCCCCGGTCGTCCTCGAATCCATTGACTTCCCCAAGCCCGTCATCGCGGTTGCAGTTGAACCGAAGACGAAGGCTGATCAGGAAAAGATGGGTATGGCATTGGCCAAGTTGGCGCAGGAGGATCCCACCTTCCGCGTTCACACTGACCCTGACTCAGGCCAGACCATCATCTCCGGTATGGGCGAGCTGCATCTTGAGATCATCGTCGACCGTATGATGCGCGAGTACAAGGTCGAAGCTAACGTTGGTAAGCCGCAGGTTGCTTATCGCGAGACCATCCGTTCGAACTCGGAGGCCGAAGGCAAGTACATTCGTCAGACTGGCGGCTCAGGCAACTACGGCCATGCCAAGATTCGCATAAGCCCCAATGAGCCTGGCAAGGGTTACGAGTTCACCAACGACACCAAGGGTGGTTCGATTCCCAAGGAGTACATCAAGCCGATCGACCAGGGCATTCAGGATGCCATGCAGCGCGGCGTTCTCGCCGGCTACGAGATGGTCGACATCAAAGTCTCGCTCTACGACGGCAGCTACCACGATGTCGACTCGAACGAAATGGCGTTCAAAATCGCCGGCTCGATGGCCTTCAAGGAAGCTGCGCGTAAAGCGAAGCCTGTTCTCCTCGAGCCAGTGATGTCGGTCGAAGTCACCGTTCCGGAAGAGTATATGGGTACGATCATCGGTGACCTGAATAGTCGCCGTGGCCGTATCGAGGGCATGGAGATGGTTGGCACCACTCAGGCCATCCGCGCCACAGTCCCGCTGAGCACGATGTTTGGTTATGCGACTCATATGCGGTCGTCCACGCAGGGCCGCGCGAACTATTCCATGCAGTTCAAGCAGTACGAAGAGGCGCCGCGGTCGGTCTCGGAAGAGATCATTGCCAAGGTGCAGGGCAAAGACGGTAAAGACAAGTAAGCCGGTGCCGCAAGGCGCATCACCTTTTGGAAGTTGAATTTTAGAAACAGGAAGCACGGAGAGAGCAATGGGCAAGGAAAAGTTTGACCGGTCAAAGCCGCACGTAAACATCGGGACGATTGGACACATCGACCACGGCAAGACGACGCTGACTGCAGCGATCACGAAGGTTCTGTCGAAGCA
This sequence comes from Acidobacteriaceae bacterium KBS 89, assembly GCA_000381605.1. Classification (GTDB taxonomy): domain Bacteria; phylum Acidobacteriota; class Terriglobia; order Terriglobales; family Acidobacteriaceae; genus Edaphobacter. The sequence goes on along the minus strand of KB906757.1, from coordinate 105,811 downwards.
CAACCCGAAGAACACCTTCCGTTCGTTCGACACGATCGACAACGCACCGGAAGAGCGTGAGCGCGGTATCACGATTGCAACCTCGCACGTCGAGTACGAGACGCCGAACCGCCACTATGCGCACGTCGACTGCCCTGGCCACGCCGACTACATCAAGAACATGATCACCGGCGCCGCGCAGATGGACGGCGCGATCCTGGTGGTTGCAGCGACCGACGGTCCGATGCCCCAGACCAAGGAGCACGTTCTGCTCGCCCGTCAGGTTGGCGTTCCGTACATCGTCGTGTTCCTGAACAAGTGCGATGCGGTTGAGGACGAAGAGCTGATCGAACTGGTCGAGATGGAGGTTCGTGAACTCCTGTCGAAGTACGACTACCCGGGCGACGACACTCCGATCATCCGCGGCTCTGCGCTTGGCGCGCTGAACGGCGAAGCCAAGTGGGAGGCCAAGATCGACGAGTTGATGGATGCGGTGGACAAGTATGTTCCGCAGCCTGAGCGCGCCGTCGACCTGCCGTTCCTGATGCCGATCGAAGACATCTTCTCGATCTCGGGTCGCGGCACTGTCGTCACAGGCCGTATCGAGCGCGGCAAGGTGAAGGTTGGCGAGGCGGTTCAGATCGTCGGCTTCCGCGACACGCAGAACACGGTGGTCACGGGCGTTGAGATGTTCAAGAAGCAGCTGGACGAAGGTCTGGCAGGCGACAACGCCGGTCTTCTTCTGCGCGGTACGGCGAAGGAAGATGTGGAGCGCGGCATGGTGCTGGCCAAGCCCGCATCGATCACGCCGCACACAGTATTCAAGGGCGAGGTCTACGTGCTGTCGAAGGAAGAAGGCGGTCGTCACACACCGTTCTTCAATGGCTACCGTCCCCAGTTCTACTTCCGCACGACGGACGTGACTGGATCGGCGAAGCTTCCTGAGGGCACGGAGATGTGCATGCCCGGCGACAACATCCAGCTGGAGATCACGCTGCACACTCCGGTTGCCATGGAGAAGGGCCTCCGCTTCGCCATCCGCGAAGGCGGACGCACCGTCGGAGCAGGAACCATCTCCGAGATCATCAAGTAAAGAAAAGCTTCACAAAGAAAGCTTTTAGTTTTGTGCTGTTCAAGATTAACGAGGGCTGCCGGCCCATTGAGAAGTGAGAAACAAATGACCGGCAGCTACTCCAACAGTTCTTTGAGGCAGGAAAGAGAAAATAATGGCTGGACAGAGAATCAGAATTCGGTTGAAGGCATATGACTATCGCGTCCTCGACACCTCCACAGGAGAGATCGTCGAGACGGCCAAGCGCACTGGCGCCCAGGTCGCGGGTCCAATTCCGCTGCCGACCATGAAGAACAAGTATTGCGTCCTTCGCTCGCCACACGTCGACAAGAAGTCGCGCGAGGCCTTCGAGATTCGCACCCACAAGCGGTTGATCGACATTCTTGAACCAACCCAGCAGACGGTAGATGCGCTGATGAAGCTCGATCTTCCGGCAGGCGTTGACGTAGAGATTAAGACCGTACAGAAGTAAAGAAGTATCAACCCGGCAGTGCTGAGCGAGTTCAGCCAGCATGATGAGGAAAGGAAGCTCCAATGTCAGTAGTCGGAATTCTCGGTAAAAAAATCGGCATGACCCAGGTCTTCGATGACCGCGGCGACATTCACCCTGTCACAGTGCTCAAGGCCGGGCCATGCGTCATCACCCAGCTCAAGACCCTCGCGAAAGACGGCTACGACGCCGCCCAGATTGGCTACGTCGACTTCGTCAAGGCCTCAAAGGTCAACAAGGCTATGACCGGCCACTTCGCCAAGTCGAACGTACCTCCGGTGAAGATGATCAAAGAGGTCGCAATCGAGGCGGCCAAGCCCACTGAAGGTGAAGAGGCAGTCGCCGTCAAGGCTGGTGATCGCGTTCTGGTCGACATCTTCAACGACGAAAAGTTCGTCGATGTTATCGGAACCTCCAAAGGCCGCGGTTTTGCGGGCGTCATCCGCCGTCACGGTTTCGGCGGTGGTCCCAAGTCGCACGGTCACATGTTCCAGGTGCAGGGTTCGATCGGTGCCTCATCTTTTCCGTCCCGCGTATTTCCCGGCCAGCGCATGCCCGGCCACATGGGGCACGCGCAGATCACGGTCCGCAACCTCCGCATCCGCGGTATTGATCTCGACGACAACCTCATCATGGTCGAAGGCGCAGTCCCCGGACCGCGTGATGGATTCGTTCTCATCTCCAAGGCCAAGGCGCCCCCGCGTGAGCGTCGTGGATTTGCCGGCGCCGCAACGAAGGACGCATTGAAGGCTTCGAAGAAAGCAGCACCTTCGAAGAAGAAGTAAAGAAGATTTAAACAGAAAGCCCTTTGTTTTAAAGCTTTCTATACAAAGTTTTTGCCCGCCGCATCGATGGCGGGCGCAAAGAGAGAAGAACGATGGCAAACATCAATGTAGTCAATCTCGGCGGAAAGAAAGTCGGAGAATTCGAACTCGCCGACGAGGTCTTCGCAGGCGAGATCAACGACGGGCTGCTCTGGGAGTCGGTCAAGCACTACCGCGCCGCCCTCCGTCAGGGAACAGCCGCCACCAAGAGCCGCAACCAGGTCTCCGGAGCCGGCAAAAAGCTCTGGAAGCAGAAGGGGACCGGCCGCGCTCGCGTCGGATCCATCCGCACTCCGCTCTGGCGTGGCGGCGGCACGGTCCACGGACCCAAGCCCCGCAGCTACGAGTACGCCTTCCCGCAGAAAAAGCTGATGGGCGCCCTCCGCTCGGCAATCGCCGCGAAGATCGCCGATGGCAAGTTCACAATCGTCGACTCCTTCGAGGTCGCCGAGGCCAAGACCAAGCTCTTCCGCGCCGCGCTCACCAAGCTCGAAGCCGGCAAGACAACCCTCCTGGTCGAAAGCAGCCGCAAGCTCGACGAGAAGCTCTACCTCGGCTCGCGCAATCTGGCCGGTGTTGAACTCGTCCTCAGCTCCGAGGTTCACCCCTACGACCTGCTTCGCTACGAGCACGCCGTCTTCTCCAAGGATGCGATCGAGGCCCTGCAGGAGACCCTCAAGAAGTTTGTATCGAAGCGCAAAGCTGCTGCGCAGAAGGAGGTTGCGTAATGCCAACCCTCTATACCGTCATTCGCCGCCCCCTCATCACCGAGAAGGGCATGACCGTGAAGGAGACGCAGAACACCCTGGTGTTCGAGGTCGCCCTCAAGGCCACCAAGACCGAAGTCAAACAAGCTGTTGAAAGCCTTTTCAAAGTCAAGGTCACAGGTGTTCGGACCTCGACCGTCGAAGGCAAGGAGCGCCGCCGCGGCAAGTTCGCCGGCTATCGCCCCGACTGGAAGAAAGCTTACGTTCGCCTCAAAGAGGGCGAGAAGATGCCGGAATACCTCAACAGCCTCTAAGCGAGATGCTTCGCCGCAACAGAATTCAGGAACCGAAGCGCTACCGAGCAATCAGTAGTGCAGGCAAGGGAATAAAGACGATGCCGATCAAATCATTTCGACCGATTACTCCATCACTCCGCTTCGCGACGAAGCTCGTCAACGACGACATCACGACGGACAAGCCGCACAAGCCGTTGCTCGGAGTCAAACAGCGCACCGGCGGCCGCAACAGCACCGGTTCGCTCAGCGTGCGCCATCACGGCGGCGGTCACAAGCAGAAGCTGCGCCTCATCGACTTCAAGCGCGACAAGTACGGTATCCCCGGCACCGTCGCGACCGTCGAGTACGATCCGAACCGCAGCTCACGCATCGCGCTGATCCACTACGCGGACGGCGAGAAGCGCTACATCATTCAGCCGATCGGCCTTACCGTTGGCCAGTCGATCATGAGCGGCCCCGACGCCGATATTCTCGTGGGCAACGCTCTGCCGCTGAAGAACATTCCTACCGGTACGATTGTGCACAACATTGAGCTTCGCCCAGGTAAGGGTGCGCAGATGGCGCGTTCGGCAGGCGCACAGGTCAACCTGATCGCCAAGGAAGGCGACTACGCCCTCCTTAAGCTGCCCTCGGGCGAGACGCGCAAGGTCCTCATCGAGTGCATGGCGACCATCGGGCAGGTTGGCAACACCGACCACGAGAACGTCACCGTCGGCAAAGCCGGACGCAACCGCTGGAAGGGTATTCGCCCCTCCAACCGCGGCGTCTCGATGAACCCTGTCGACCACCCGCACGGTGGTGGTGAAGGTAAGACCTCGGGCGGACGTCACCCGGTTACCCCCTGGGGCCAACCGACCCGCGGGTACAAGACTCGCAACAACAAGCGGACCGACGTATTCATCGTCAAGCGTCGTACCAAGTAAAGAAAATGCACCTCGGCAATTGATTTTGGTTTTTAGGTTTTAGTTCCGCAGCAAAGGGCAACACCAAGTCTCGCACGCAAGAGATTCGTCGTATCCAGCATCGCAACAAAGAAAGTCGGAGCTCAGCAAATGTCACGTTCAGCGAAAAAAGGTCCTTTCATCGACGATCACCTCATGAAGAAGATTGAGGGGATGAATCAGGTCAACGACAAGAAGGTGCTGCGCACCTGGTCCCGCCGATCTACCATTCACCCGGATTTCGTCGGCCACACGATTGCCGTTCACAACGGTCGCAAGTTCATCCCGGTCTATGTGACAGAGAACATGGTTGGTCACAAGCTTGGAGAGTTTTCGGCCACCCGCACCTTCAAGGGCCACTCTGCGCGTGCCGCTGAGACCTCCGCGAAGCCCAAATAAACCGGGACGATCGCTTGCAGTTACGCACTACGTTTAGCGAAGAAGATTTGAAGGACGAAGATCATGGCTAAGGCAGCAGAAAAAATCAGAGAGTTCCGCGCAGAGGCGAAGTTCCAGCGCACCAGCCCGCAGAAGGCGAAGCTGGTTCTGGACCTCATCAAGGGCCTCCGCGTCGAGCAGGCGCTCAACACCGTTCACTTCAGCACCAAGCGCATGGCGCCGGTTGTTGAAAAGGTCCTGCGTTCGGCGATCCAGAACGCAACCTACGTCTCGCAGGAGCAGGGACTCGATGTAGACGTCGACAACCTCTATGTCCGTACCGCAGTCGCGAACGAAGGACCTCGCATGAAGCGCATCCGTCCCGCTCCAATGGGCCGTGCCTTCCGCTACCAGCGCAGGCTCGCACACATCATCGTCACCGTCGCCGAGAAGAAGCCGGTCACTGCCATCAGCGCGGCAGCTGATTCAACCCCGGCCCCGGCAGCGAAGAAGACCACGAAGAAGGCAGCGACCAAGACCGCGGCAAAGCCCGCAGCCAAGACCGCTGCAAAGAAGACAGCCGCCAAGAAGACTGCAGCGAAAAAGGCCGCGAAGTAAGCAGTTTCTTGTAAACTTAAGGTTTTGCACTACTGCCCACCGGCTCAACCGGAGAGGGCACGGAGTAAAGGGAAGCTATGGGACAGAAAGTCCATCCGTATGGGTTGCGCCTCGGCATCAACAAGCCGTGGAAGTCGCGTTGGTTCGTTGAGCGCGGCTATGACAAACTGCTGGTCGAAGACGTCAAGCTCAAGGCTGAGCTGCGCGAGAAGCTGAAGGCCGCCGGCGTCAGTTCGGTCGAGGTCGAGCGTCCGGGCAACAAGCTGCGCCTGATCATCCGCACCGCGCGGCCGGGTATCATCATCGGCCGCAAGGGCGCCGAGATCGACAAGCTCAAGGCTGACATCCAGAAGCGCACCAGCCGCGAGGTCTTCATCGACATCCTCGAGGTCAACAAGCCCGAGCTCGACGCTCAGCTGGTCGCCGAGAACATTGCGCTGCAGCTTGAGAAGCGTGTCAGCTTCCGCCGCGCCATGCGCAAGTCGGTCGACTCCGCACTTCGCTTCGGCTGCAAGGGCATCAAGGTCCGCGTCTCCGGTCGTCTCAACGGAAACGAGATCGCACGTTCCGAGTGGTACCTCCAGGGCCGTCTGCCGCTGCACACGCTGCGCGCCGACATCGACTACGGTTTCGCCGAGGCGCACACCACCTACGGCATCATAGGCGTCAAGACCTGGGTCTACCGTGGCGACATCTACGAGCAGAAGAAGCGCCGCGACCAGGGCCTCACGACTGGTGCGTTCGCGTCCTAAAGTTTTTCCCGGCACCGCCGGAGTTTCTGGGGAGTGCATCCCCGAAAGAGTGAAGAGGGTTTTCTTATGTTGATGCCAAAGAAGGTCAAGTTTCGCAAGCAGCAGCGCGGTCGCATGTGCGGCAAGGCGTGGCGCGGCTCCGATCTCTCGTTCGGCGACTACGGCCTCAAGGTCATGGAGTGCGGTTACATCACCGACCGCCAGATCGAAGCCAGCCGTATCGCGATGACGCGCTTCATCAAGCGCGGCGGCAAGGTCTGGCTCCGTCTGTTCCCGGACAAGCCGATCACCAAGAAGCCTGCCGAAACCCGTATGGGTAAGGGTAAGGGCGCTCCCGATCACTGGGTCTGCGTCGTTCGCCCCGGCCGCATCCTGTTCGAGATGGAAGGCGTCACCCCGGAGCTCGCCAAAGAGGCCATGCGCCTCGCGGCTCACAAGCTTCCGCTCAAAACCAGCTTTGTTCAGCGCCACGATGTCAAGGCAACGGTTGTTACCAAGTAAGACCGCCAAGTAGTTTTCAGCAGTCAAGGAAAAGACAATGGAATTCGAAAAGATTAGCAACCTCAGCGACGAAGAGCTCAAGAGCGAGCAGGCCAAGGCCGGCGAGCAGCTCTTCCGCATCCGCTTCCAGAAGAGCCTCGGCAACAACGAGGGCATCAAGAAGCTGCGGACCCTCAAGCTCGACATCGCCCGCATCAAGACCGTCGAGCGTCAGCGCACCCTCGCGGCAGAGAAGGCCGCCAACCCCGTCGTCGCCAACGTTGCGCCGGCCAAGAGCACTCGCACCGCCCGCAAGAAAGCGAAGAAGGACTAATCATGGCAGACACAACGAACACCACCGCAGCTGCAACTCCCGAAGCCCACGCCTCACGCCGTAACGAGAAGGTGGGCCTCGTGGTCTCGACCAAAATGCAGAAGACGATCGTCGTCGAGATCGAGATGCGCAAGGCGCACCCCAAGTACAAGCGCGTCATGAAGTCGAACAAGAAGTTCTACGCGCACGACGAGCAGAACTCTGCCCGCGTCGGCGACGTCGTCCGCATTCGCGAGGCACGCCCTCTATCCAAGCTCAAGCGCTGGTCGCTTGAGGAGATCGTTCGCCGCTCCTCGCTCGCGCTCGCCGACGACAAGAAGGCCGCTGCAGCCGTCGAAGCTAAGTAACTTCAAGCCTGGGCATCCACCCCGGCGGTATCACCCCGAGAAGCATCAGGAGAAGAACGATGTCAGTACAAATGAGAACAATGCTTGACGTAGCCGACAACTCAGGCGCCCGCAAGTTGCAGGTGATCCTGCCCCTCGGTGGCGGTCTCGGTAAAAAGGCCGGCCTCGGCGACGTCGTCACCGCAGCTGTCAAAGAAGCCTCTCCCGATGGAACCGTAAAAAAGGGGAAGGTCGTCAAGGCTGTTATTGTCCGCACCCGCAAAGAGTATCGCCGCAAGGACGGTACCTATATCCGTTTCGACCAGAACGCCGCTGTTGTGATCAACGACGTCAACGAGCCGGTCGGCACCCGCGTCTTCGGCCCCGTGGCCCGCGAACTCCGCGAGAAGAAGTTCCTCAAGATCGTCTCGCTCGCGCCAGAGGTCATTTAGTTTCTCACTGCGCGTTAGCGCGTGGTGTCACAAGACATAAACCGGAGTCCGGCTCCGCGGTACCAAGATCGTCGAGGAAAAGAGAGACCTATGGCAGGCATCAAGATCAAGCGTAACGACAAGGTCGAAGTGATTGCAGGCAAGGACAAGGGCAAGCAGGGTCGCGTTCTCCGCGTCATCGCCGACAAAAATCGCGTCCTCGTCGAGGGCGTCATGATGGTGAAGAAGCACGTCAAGCCCAACCCTCAACGCAACATCAAGGGCGGCATCGCCGAGCAGGAGTCCACCATCCATGTGTCAAACGTCATGCTGGTCGACGCCGAAGGCAACAAGACTCGCGTAGGTTCGCGAGTGGAAGGCGACACCAGGGTCCGCTTCTCGAAGGTGAGTGGCAACACGATCCCCGAGAAGAAGAGCAAAGGGAAGTAAAGAAGTTTTGCAGTGTCAGTAGTTCAATCTTGTAACAAGGGTTCACCCCACGCATCGGTACACGGGCCAAGACCCAACCCGGCAACCGTGGAGAAAGCGAAGAACAATCATGGCAGCACGACTCAAACAGAAGTACGAGACAGAGATCAAGCAGGCGCTGGGCAAAGAGCTAAACATCACCAATGCCATGGCGATCCCCAAGCTCGAGAAGATCGTCATCAACATGGGCCTTGGCGAGGCCACCCAGAACGTCAAGATCATGGATCCCCTGGTGGCCGACCTCGCCGCCATCGCCGGCCAGAAGCCTGTCACTACCAAGGCCAAGAAGTCCATCGCCGCCTTCAAGGTACGCGAGGGCATGCCGATCGGCGCGATGGTCACCCTGCGCGGCGACACCATGTACGAATTCCTTGATCGCCTCATCTCCATCGCTCTTCCCCGAGTCCGCGACTTCCGCGGCGTCTCGACCAAGAGCTTTGATGGCCGCGGCAACTACACCCTTGGCCTCCGCGATCAGCTGATCTTCGCTGAGATCGATTACGCCAAGGTCGACAAACTCAAGGGCATGAACGTCACCATCGTTACGACGGCGAAGGATGACAACGGTGCACGGGCTCTACTGAAGGGCTTTGGAATGCCCTTCCGCGTCGGAGCATAAAAAAGATTAACCAAGTCTTCTTTTGGACTTTGAACCAAAGATAGAGAGCAAAAAACATGGCAACCACTGCAAAACGCGTCAAAGACGCAAGGAAACCGAAGTTCAAGTCTCGCCAGCACAACCGCTGCCAGCTCTGCGGTCGTCCTCGCGCGTTCCTTCGCAAGTTCGGCGTATGCCGCCTCTGCTTCCGTTCGCTCGCCCTCAAGGGAGAAATTCCGGGCGTCGTCAAGTCGAGCTGGTAGAATAAAAGAATCCGTGTGCGGCTTGGCCGCGCACTTACTCCAGAGACCTCATCAGGGCGTTAGCTTATGGTGCAGAAGTCTGGACGTATCACCCGAAACAAACATCCCCGCAGGTTCTCGCGAGAGACACTCGTGAGCGAACGGGGGATGAAGGAGAATGAATGAACCTCACTGATCCAGTAGCCGACTTCCTGACCCGCATCCGCAACTCCATCCGTGCCCGTCACCAGAAGCTCGACGTCCCCGCATCCAAGCTTAAGGCCGAGATCGCCCGCATCCTCAAGGAAGAGGGCTATATCGCGAACTACAAGCCCACCGAAGAGAATGGGCAGAAGGTTCTCCGGGTCTATCTCAAGTACGGTCCGAACAACGAAGCCGTCATCCGCGACCTGCAGCGTGTCTCTCGTCCCGGTTGCCGCGTCTACCTCGGCCGCGACGAGATCCGCCGCGTCCAGGGTGGCCTTGGCATCTCCATCATGACCACCCCCAAGGGCGTCATGACCGGCCGTCAAGCTCGACGCGAAGGTGTCGGCGGCGAGATTCTCTGCGAAGTTTGGTAAGGAAATTAACCCAAGTCTTTTCAGAGCCTTAATCTGTAGGGACTGTATTCGAGCCTCTGGCTCACCGGCTGCAGTGGAACTTAGGAACCTAAGAGACTCGCAAGCCACTTGAAGGAATCATCATGTCACGTATTGGTAAGAAGCCGATCGCTCTACCTGCCGGCGTCAAGTACACGGTCAGCGAGAACGGCAACACCGTCCTGGTCGAAGGCCCCAAGGGGAAGGTTACCGCCATGCTTCCCGGCGGCATCACTCTCGTCCAGAAGGACGGCCATCTCCTCACCGAACGCCAGAACGACAAGCAGGCAGCCTTCCACGGTCTGGCCCGCGCCCTGGTCTTTAACGCTGTCACCGGAGTCACCGCCGGCTGGACCAAGGACATCGACATCGTCGGTATTGGATATCGCGCCGAACTCAAGGGCAAGAACATGGTCGTCTTCACCCTCGGCTACTCTCACCCCATTGAGTTCCCGCTGCCCACCGGCATCTCGGTCGAGATCGATCCCAAGCAGACTCACCTCACCATCTCCGGTATCGACCGGCAAAAGGTAGGTCAGATCGCTGCCGACATGCGCTCCCTGCGCAAGCCCGATCCCTACAAGAACAAGGGCGTGCGCTATACGGGCGAGAAGTTGAAGAAGAAGGTCGGTAAGACCGGAGCGAAATAATTCAGTGACTAGGGACTAGTGGTTAGTGTTTAGAACTAACCACTCGCTCACTAATCACTAACCACTGTTCTAACAACCGAACGTCCCCAGCACTCTGGGTACGCCACTAGGAAGGAAAGCTACTATGATCAATCCCCGTCAACGCAATGTCATCCGCCAGCGCGTTCACACGCGCATTCGCGAGAAGATGTCCGGCACTGCCGAGCGCCCGCGCCTCAACGTCTACCGTTCGCTCAACCACATCTACACCCAGCTCATCGACGATCTCAACGGAGTGACCATCGTCTCCGCCTCCTCCTTGGGCAAGAAGGGTGAAGACAAGAACTACGGCGGTAACGTCCTCGCTGCTGCCGAAGTCGGCAAACTCATCGCTGAGCGCGCCAAAGAGAAGGGCATCAAGAAGGTGGTCTTCGACCGTGGCGGCTATCTCTATCACGGCCGGGTCAAGGCCCTCGCCGACGCAGCCCGCGAAGCCGGACTCGATTTCTAAGGTTCCCAAGGCGACCTCATTGGCCGCCAGAAAGCTGGATAAGACATTATGGCAATGAAGAAAAAAATCGATGCGAACCGCCTCAACCTTAAGGACGAGGTCGTTTCGATCAACCGCGTCACCAAGGTCGTCAAGGGCGGCAAGAACATGTCCTTCGCCGCACTCGTCGTCATCGGTGATCCCGGTGAAGGCGTCGTCGGCTACGGCTCCGGCAAGGCGAAAGAAGTCCCCCAGGCCATCCGCAAGGGGATCGAGTCCGCCAAGAAGAACCTGCACAAGGTCAACCTGACCGCGAGCACGATTCCTCACCAGGTCCTCGGACACTACGGCGCTGGCCAGGTCATGCTGAAGCCCGCCCCCGAAGGTACCGGCGTCATCGCCGGCAAGACGGTTCGCGCCGTCATGACCGCCGCCGGAGTGCAGAACGTGCTCACCAAGAGCCTCGGCTCGGCGAACCCGCACAACGTCATCAAGGCCACTTTCGACGCTCTCATCCAGCTTCGCAACAAGGCCGAAGTCGCCGCCCTGCGCGGCAAGGCAGAGGACGAGCTCTAAGCTCAACCCTGCTCCAACAAGATTCTCAGGAGCTCTTTCATGGCAACCAAGAACGCAATCGCCAAAATCAAGCTGCAGTACTTCCGTTCTAAGATCTGCACCCCGGTCAAGCACAAGCTCGTCGTCAAGGGCCTCGGCTTCACCCGCCTTAACCAGATCGTCGAGCGCGAAGACACCCCATCCATCCGTGGAATGGTCGCAAAAGTCCCCCATCTCGTCCGAGTCGTCGAATAATAATCGCGATCGGCACCACGCCCCGCAAGGGCTAAATCACATGCGAGTCGGCGAAGAGCATAAGCTGCTTCACCGGCGTTAAGCGAGGAAACAATGGCAATTCGTAATCTTTCCAATCTCCGCGCCCCCAAAAAGGCGAACGAAAACAAGAAGCGCATCGGCCGCGGTATGGGTTCGGGCATGGGTAAGACCTCCACCCGCGGACACAAGGGTCAGGGCTCGCGTTCGGGTTCCTCTCTCATGCGCGGCTTCGAAGGCGGTCAGATGCCCCTTCACCGCCGTCTGCCTAAGCGCGGCTTTACCAACATCTTCCGCGTCGAATACCAGGTTCTCGGACTCGATCGAGTTGCCGAGATCGCCGCCGCTGAAAAGGTCTCCGAGTTCACCCTCGACAAGATCATCGCCCTCGGCCTCCTGCGCAAGAAGAATGGCCTGATCAAGGTCCTCAACAACGGAGAGATCAAGGTCGCAGTCACCATCCACGCCCACAAGTTCTCGAAGACCGCCCAGGAGGCGATCGAAAAGGCCGGTGGCAAGGCCATCCTCATCGGCTAGGCAACATTTAGAATAAAGTGGCAGGCGAGGGCACACGCCCTCGCATCGCCGTTTTACCAGAACGACAGTTTCACCCCGAGGTTCCAGTACCCGATGTTCGAGAAAATCGCAAACATCTTCAAAATCCCCGACCTCCGCAAGCGCGTCCTCTTTACGCTTGCCATGTTGGCCGTCTATCGTCTCGGCTCGCACATCCCTACCCCTGGCATCAACGCAGATATGCTCGCCCAGTTCTTCAATCAGAACTCCGGCTCAGCCCTCGGCCTGGTCGACCTCTTCTCCGGTGGAAACCTTCGCAAGCTCACCGTCTTTGCCCTCGGCATCATGCCGTACATTACGGCGTCGATCATCTTCCAGCTGCTCACCGTCATCTATGAGCCGCTCGCGAAGCTCCAGAAGGAAGGCGAACTCGGCCGCCGGAGGATCACCCAGTGGACCCGCTACGTCACTGTTCTGCTCGGCATCGTGCAGTCCTTCGCCATCGCTCTCACGCTGACCAACACAAGTACCGGTCAGTCGATGGTCACCATCTCGCGCGGCGCGTTCATCCCACTCTGCGTGATCACACTAACCGCCGGCACTGCCTTCATCATGTGGCTTGGCGAACAGATCACCGAACGCGGCATCGGAAACGGGATGAGCCTGCTCATCTTCACCGGTATCGTCGTCGGTCTGCCTAAGGGCATCGAAAATCTCTACGAAAAGGTCCGCGACAACGCCTGGGGAGCACTCACTCCAATCGCCGTCGCTGTCCTGGTCGCCGGCATGATCGCGGTCGTCGCGTTCATCGTCTTCGTCGAGCGCTCCGAGCGCCGCATTCCAGTCCAATACGCCAAACGCATCGTCGGTCGCAAGATGATGGGTGGCCAGTCCACGCACCTTCCTCTCAAAGTGAACTCCGGCGGTGTTATGCCGGTCATCTTCGCCAGCTCCATTCTCTCGGCGCCTCTGCTCTTCGCCGGTGCTCACATCTTTGGTTACTCCTTGCAGGACTCTCCCTTCTTCGGCCCGATCTTCCGTGCGATCGCCCCCGGCGAGCCGTGGTACGAGGTGCTGCAAATCGCTGCGATTATCTTCTTCGCGTACTTCTATATCTCCATCGTCTTCCGTCCCGATGACATCGCCGACAACATGCGCAAATACGGTGGGTTCATCCCCGGCATTCGCCCAGGCAAGCGCACCGCCGACTTCATCAACGATGTGCTCACGCGCATCACACTCGTTGGCGCGATCTACCTTATCATCATCACCATCATTCCCACCTTCCTGATCAGCGGAATTCACTTCAACCACATCTGGCTCATCGGGCCGCTCTTTGATCACCTTCCCGCATGGGTGACCAACGGTCTCGGCGTCAACTTCTACTTCGGTGGCACCTCGCTGCTCATCGTCGTCGGCGTTGCCATGGACACCGTTCAACAGATCGAATCACAGCTCATCATGCGCCACTACGACGGCTTCACTCCCAAGAGTGGCCGCATCCGTGGCCGCAAGAGCTGGTAGGAAAGTCAGCCACTTGACCACAAGCACCATGACCAGCTCGAACGCGGCCCCGGCAGATAGAAGCTTTCTGCCCGGGCCGGTTCTCCTTCTGGGTGCGCCCGGAGTAGGGAAGGGCACCCAGGCCAAGGCCCTCATGGCCGCCTACGGTATTCCCCAAATCTCCACCGGCGACATCCTCCGCGCCAACATCTCCAAAGGCACCACCCTTGGGAAAATGGCCAAGGCCCTCGTCGACCAGGGCACGCTCGTCTCCGACGACCTGGTCAACCGGATGGTCGCCGATCGCCTCTCTCAGCCTGACACGCGTCACGGCTACATTCTCGACGGATTCCCCCGCACCCTCAATCAGGCTACCTGGCTCGACGCGCAGCTTGCCTCGGACTCCTCGGTCCTTCCGGTCGTCGCCATCAGCATCGTGGTCGACTACGATCAACTCCTCCGCCGGATTACGGGCCGCCGCATCTCCCCCGCTGGCCGCATCTACAACATCTATTCGAATCCCCCAAAGTCACCGGGCATCTGTGATGTCGACGGCTCGGTCCTCGTCCAGCGACCAGACGACTCGGAAGCCGTATTCACTGAACGAATGAAGACCTTCCAGTCTCAAACCGCCCCGGTCATCGAGCACTACCGCAAGCAGGGCCGCTTCGAAGAGATCAACGGCGACCAGTTAGTCGAGCAGGTCACCGCTGCAATTGATGCCTCTCTGAAACGCCTCAGAACATCCAAGCAATAGAGACTCCCACCGCCCTATGGCCATCATGATCAAATCGCCGCAGGAGATCGAAAAGATGCGGATCTCCGGCAAGGCTCTCCGCCAGGTTCACAACGCGATCGCGCCTCACGTCGTCCCGGGCGCCTCGACAATGGACCTCGAAGGGATCGCCGTTAGAAAGATCGCCGAATTGGGTGCCATCGCTGCCTTCAAGGGCTACCACGGATACCCCGCGGCCCTCTGCACCTCGGTCAATGACGAGGTCGTCCATGGGATTCCCAACGCCAAGCGCATCCTCAACGAGGGCGACATACTCTCCATCGACTGCGGAGTTATCATCGATGGTTACTACTCCGACGCCGCCGTCACCTACCCCATCGGCCAGGTCGCTCCCAAAACCACAAAGCTCCTCGAAGTGACCCAGGCCTCGCTCGAAAAGGCCATTCTGCAGTGTCAGGTCGGCGGGCGTCTCGGTGACATCTCCGCCGCAGTCCAGGAGCTCTGCGAGGCAGAAGGTTTTGGCGTCGTCCGCGAGTTTGTGGGCCACGGCATAGGCCGTGCCATGCACGAAGACCCCCAGGTCCCCAACTTTGGCGACGCCGGCAAGGGCCCCCGCCTCAAGGCCGGCATGGTCCTCGCCATCGAGCCCATGATCAACGCCGGAGGCCCAGAAGTCCGTGTCCTCAAGGACGGCTGGACCGCAATTACTGTCGACGGCAGCTTCAGCGCCCACTTTGAACACACCGTCGCCATAACAAAAGATGGTCCCCAGGTCTTGACCCGCTAGGAAAAAGGACCCTGTTTGGGGTACTATAGAAGATGCTGTGTGTGCAAGTGCGCAGCACGGTACATCCGGCTGAAGCCGCAAGCTCCAGCCTAAACAGAAGTTGCGGAAACAAAGAGGTTTAGCCTCCCACCTTTCCAAAGGAGATCGTTTGTCGAAGGAAGATGCAATTGAAGTGATGGCGGTGGTTGTTGAGACCCTGCCAAATGCGATGTTCAAGGTCGAGCTGGAGAACAAGCATCAGGCCCTTGCTCACGTCTCCGGACGTATGCGCAAAAACTTCATCCGTATCCTCCCCGGCGACCGCGTCGCGATTGAGCTCAGTCCGTACGACCTCAATCGCGGCCGCATCGTCTACCGCTACAAGTAGACGGCTGGCGGGAACCCATCCCGTCTCCACAAAGGGTGCTCAAGGGCATTTGCACTTGGGATTGGGTCAGGGCGTCAGCCCTGACATTTAGGAGTGCTTGTCCTATGGGCTTTAGCCCCGGGCTCTGCTCTCTGCTTCACCGGCTCCACGTTGCAACGAAAAAGAAGGGAATCACAATGAAGGTCCGTGCCTCAGTAAAGAAGATCTGTGACAAGTGCAAAGTCATTCACCGCCGCGGCGTCGTTCGCGTCATCTGCGAGAACGCCAAGCACAAGCAGCGCCAGGGCTAAAGAAAGACAACCAGTTCAAGTTTCACCGGCCCCGCCGGGCTAGTTAGCCGAAGTCAAGGCTTGCGTTGAACCCGCCGGAACCAGCCGCAAACCAATCACCCCGCTCCGTGGCGAAGCTACTTGAGCCCAACCGAAAAGGAACCCCATGGCACGTATTGCTGGAGTCGATGTCCCTAACAACAAACAGGCGCGCATCGGTCTCACCTACATCTTCGGAATCGGCGACTCTCGCGCCGCCAAGATCCTCGCGAAGGCTGAAGTCGATCCCTTCGCGAAGCTCGGCACGCTCGACGAGGACGCGCTGAACCGTATCCGTCAGGTCATTGAAGCTGAGGGCCAGATCGAAGGCGATCTCCGCAAGGACATCTCCCTCAACATCAAGCGCCTCATTGAAATTCAGTCCTACCGTGGCCTCCGCCACCGCCGCTCGCTCCCCGTTCGTGGACAGCGCACCCACACTAACGCTCGCACCCGCAAAGGCCCACGCAAGGGAACCGTTGCTGGTAAGAAGAAAGCGACGAAATAAGACATGGCGAAGACACAGAACACCAAGGGCACAGCAGCGAAGCCCGGCAAGAACAAGAAGTTCAAGAAGCGCGAACGCAAGAACGTTCCATTTGGCCTCGTCTTCATTCAGGCCTCGTTCAACAACACCATCGTCACCATCACCGACCAGGTGGGCAACACGCTCAGCTGGAAATCGTCCGGTTCGCTCGGCTTCCGCGGCTCCCGCAAGGGCACTCCGTTCGCCGCGCAGCAGGCCGCCGTCGGTGCTGCCAACGCAGCCCGCGACCACGGCGTCCGTTCGGTCGATGTGCGCGTCTCCGGTCCCGGCTCCGGCCGCGAATCCGCGATCCGCGCCCTCGCCACCACCGGCATCGAGGTCCGCAGCATCCGCGACGTTACGCCGATGCCGCACAACGGCTGCCGTCCACCCAAGCGTCGCAGGGTATAAGTACAGTCTTCAGCCGTTAGCTTTTAGCCTTTCGCTAAGAGCTAACGGCTAAGAGCTAACAAGTTGTCCAACCCGGATCGGGACCAGAAGCGCGCCAGCGCGTAAACCGATCGTCACCCGAAGTCAGGAGTAATAAAAATGGCACGTTACACAGGACCCGTCTGCCGCCTCTGCCGCCGCGACGGAACCAAACTCTTCCTCAAGGGCACCAAGTGCTTCTCTGAGAAATGCCCCGTTGAGAAGCGCAACTTCCCCCCAGGCCAGCACGGCCAGTCACGCAAAGTGAAGAAGGTCGTCGGCTACGGTCTGCAGCTCCGCGAGAAGCAGAAGGCCAAGCGCATCTACTTCACCCTCGAGACCCAGTTCCGCGCCTACTATCAGAAGGCCTCCAACAAGACCGGCGTCACCGGCGAACTCTTGCTCCAGCAGCTTGAGACCCGCCTCGACAACGTCGCCTACCGACTCGGCTTCGCGATGAGCCGCCGCCAGGCCCGTCAGGTCGTCCGCCACGGTCACCTTCAGGTCAACGGCCGCAAGGTCAACATCCCGTCCTTCCAGGTCAAGGTCGGTGACGAGATCGCCATACGCGAAGGCTCCAAGGCCCTCGTCATGCTCGAAGAGGCCAAGAACTTCGCCGCCGGTCAGAATCAGGTGGCTTGGCTCGACATCAACCGCGACACTCTCTCCGGCAAGGTCATCGCCCTACCGAAGCGCGAAGACGTGAACCTGCCCGTCAACGAGCAGCTGATCGTCGAACTGTACTCGAAATAAAGTCACCCTTAACTTTGGTTTCGGACCAAGGTCTGGACTTAAGTGGCTTTTTTCGAAGACTTTGGCACACTTTACCCGGGGCGGGGGTCACACCTCACTCCGGCGTTGTAAAACCACAACCTAACCCGGAACCGCAACACCCGCCAGTCCGCAGAATGCATCGCGGCTAGGACGGATAAAGGAGAAACACATGCTTTGGAGAGGTTTTCAAAAGCCCAAGCGTCTCGCAGTCGACACCGAAACACTCACCGACAAATACGGCAAGTTTTCCGCGCAGCCCTTTGAGCGCGGCTTCGGTACCACCATCGGCAACGCCCTTCGCCGCACCCTGCTTTCGTCCATCGAAGGCGCAGCGGTCACCGCTGTCCGCATCGAAGGCGTACTGCACGAGTTCCAGTCCATCACCGGCATCGTCGAAGACGCGACTGACATCATTCTGAACCTCAAGCAGATCCCCTTCAAGCTCGCAGGCGAAGGCCCCAAGGCCCTCTACCTACGCGCCGACCAGGCCGGCGTCATCACCTCCGGCATGATCGAAGCCGACGGCGACGTCGAGATCCTCGACAAGAACGTCTACATCTGCACCGTCTCCGAAGGCGGCAAGATCGACATGGAGATGCGCCTCAAGCGCGGCCGCGGCTATATCTCGGCCGACAAGAACTTCGACGGCGACCTCGGCCTCGGCTTCATTCCCGTCGACTCCGTCCACTCGCCCGTCCGCAAGGTCAACTACCTCGTTGAAGCCGCTCGTCTCGGTCAGATCACCGACTATGACAAGCTCACCATCGAGATCTGGACCAACGGCACCGTGCTTCCAGCCGATGCCCTCGGCCTCTCCGCCAAGCTGCTCAAAGACCACATGACCATCTTCATCAACTTTGAAGAGGAGATGGAAGCAGGTCACGATGGCAGCCACGACGGCCCAGCCCTGCGCAACGAGAACCTCAACCGCTCGGTCGAAGAGCTCGAGCTCTCGGTCCGCAGCTACAACTGCCTCAAGAACGCCAACATCGCCACCATCGGCGAGCTCATCCAGAAGACCGAAGCCGAGATGCTCAAGACCAAGAACTTCGGCCGCAAGTCCCTGAACGAGATCAAAGAGATCCTCGCCCAAATGGGCTTGTCTCTCGGCATGAAGATCGACGAGAACGGCAACCCGCAGCCCGGACCAACCTCCGTCCTGCCCGCAGCCACTCTCGCCGCCAGCTTCGGCAACTTCGACGATGACGATGAGGACGAGGACGAAGATGAAGACCTCGAACTCCCGGCCGAGACAGAAAACTTCTAACCCGAATCAGGCGGCGGAGTCATCTCCGCCGCCGATTTGCCTCTAAGAAGCGGCGCAAGCCGCGCAGCAATCAGCCTCCGCAACACCGAGGCAGCATCACCCGCACAAGGCCATTGGCCGAGTGCGCATTCTACGCACTACCGACTCACGGCAAAGGCCGAGTCGAAGGAGATCACCCATGCGTCACCGCAATGCAGGATACAAATTAGGCCGCAACACCAGCCATCGCCGCGCCATGTTGCGCAACCTCGTCACCTCCGTCATCCTCATGGATCGCGTGGAGACCACCATCACCAAGTGCAAAGCCACCCGCCCCCTCATCGAGAAGATGATCACCCTCGGCAAGCGCGGTACCGTCCACGCCCGCCGTCAGGCCGCTGCCTACCTCATGACGCCTGAGTCGGTCGACCGTCTCTTCGCCACCGTAGCCCCCCGCTACGCAGCACGTCAGGGCGGCTACCTTCGCATTACGCGCCTCGGAGCCCGCAAGGGTGATGCAGCGGAAATGGCCTACATCGAGCTCCTCGGAGCCGAGCACGAGCTCAACGAGAAGGCCCAGAAGCGCGCCGAAGCCCGCACCAAGAAGCGCGAGGAGCTAGCCAAGCAGATGGAAGAGCGCGGCGAAGGCGAAGCCGGCGATCCAAACGCCGAAGCCTAAGCTTCAAACACTCAGCATCAATAAGAGGCGCACCCAAACGGTGCGCCTCTTATCTTTGTCGGGGTTTTCCATCGCCTGACTGGAGATGAACGCTCGTAAATTTCCGTCAAACAGTAGACGATTGGAGGTGAATCGCTGGGCTGCGCGATTTCGACGACATTTAAATATCGTGTTCGGGTTATCAACGGTGGGAATCGGGACTATTCTTGTTCAAGGGAGAAGCCCCTTGGCCGAGAAGAAAGGAAAACGCAGCTGCAGGAATGGCTCTCCCGATCTGAAGTTCACCATGGAAGAGATGTCCTCGAGCAACAAAGGCGCGAACGTTCAGGGCACTTCGATTGGCCACTTCGAGCGGAGCAAGATTGCTGAAGTGTGGTGGATTGGAACCTGCTGAGCTCGCTGGAACAACTCGGAGTCGCCGGATCTGCGATGCAGTCGCAAGCGGCTGCGAAACGGTAATGTGCCGCCTATGAGCGATTGGATACATGGCTTGCCTGTTTTCTGGATGGCGGTAGTAGTTTTCACGCTTACCTATCTAATGACAGTAACGATCTATGCAATTGTTGCTGTGATCGCTACAGACAGGCGGGCCCCCTCGCTCAAAGCCATTTCGCCTGGGCTGCTTTCTCCGCTGGGTGTTACGTTCGGCCTTTTCGTTGTGTTCACGGCCATCCAGGTCTGGAATGATTATGATCGTGCAGTCGCGGCAGTCAATCGCGAGGCAAGCTCACTGAAAGCGGTGATTGTTCTGGCAGGGAGTTTTCCGGAAGGACCGCGAGATCGCTTGCTTGGCTTCGTCGCGAGCCACATTCAGGAAGCTGCTCGTCATGAATGGCCGATGATGGCTCACAGGAATGTAACTATAAACATGACGCCGCCGGATCTTGCGCAAGGGCTTGAGCTGGTACTCGCACTGAACCCCAGTACGCCCGGTCAGACGATCGCACAGCGCCAGATTGCGGAGGCTTTTGAAAACGCACTCGATGCGCGTAGGCAGCGGATACTTATCTCGCAGGCGCAAGTCAGTTTCTTTAAATGGGTGTGCATTTTGGTGCAGGCGGCCTGCGTTCTGTTCGCGATCGGACTGCTCCATTGCGATAACCGGCTGACAAGCGGCATGGCAATGGGAGTCTTTGCCACCGGCGTGGCGGCGTGCCTGTTGCTGATTGTGGCCTATGATCGCCCTTTTATCGGACAGTATGGGGTCGGTCCCGGGGCCCTATTGCAAGTTCTGCCGGGTCCGGCTCAAGGCACGGAAGCCGCGCTTCCTTCTGCTCCAGGCCGCAATCTTTAAGTTTTCTAGCACTAATTCGATCGGCAGGCAGCGGGTCCGTCCGGCAGGACGCCCTAACCGCTATGCACCATCACGCGATTCTTTCCCGCCCGCTTGGCTGCGTACAAAGCCTCATCCGCCAGCTCCACCAGCTGAAATCCATTCTCCAGCGACTCATTCATAGCAGCCATGCCGACGCTGATTGTCAGTGGCTCATTCTCCCACTCTTCAGTTGCCACCCGCTGCATCACGCGCCTTGCAAGACCCATAGCACTCTCTTCACCACTCTCCGGCAGCAGCACCACAAACTCTTCGCCCCCATAACGAGCAGGAAGATCCGGCAACCGCACCGTCGTCCGAAGAATCGTTCCCAGACGCCGCAGCACTTCATCGCCTGCCGCATGTCCCCATCGGTCGTTGATCGTCTTGAAGTTGTCCACATCGATCAGCAACACCGAAAGCTCCCGCTTCCGTCGCCGCGCCATGGAGAACTCCATCACCAGCCGTTCCTCGAACGACCTGCGGTTCCTCAGCCCAGTCAACTCATCGGTCACAGCCAGCTTGCGCAGCTGGTCATTGGCCTCTTCAAGCTCTCGATGGTAACGCTCCAACTCGATCTGATGCGCCACCTCCTCCGACACATCCACCGCCACCCCGGCCAGCAACACATTTCCGGCCGAATCATGACACGGAAATTTAAACGACCGCAGCGAACTAACCGTCCCATCCGAATTCCGGATATGCTCCTCGGTCTCCACCATCCGCCCGCCCGCCATTACCTCCAGGTCATGAGTCCGCACCGATTTTGTCAGCTTCCGCGACCAAAGCTGTTCATCCGTCCGCCCCAACCACGCATACTCGCTCACCCCAAACCGCTGCGCAAAGCTGCGGTTATAAAACAGCAGCCGCCCCGCTGCATCTTTGATATAGCTCAGGAACGGGCTGGCATTCATAAACGCACGAAACAGCTCCTCACTCGCCCGCAGGTTTGCGCTCGCCCTCTCTTTTTCAGCCAACACCTCGGCTAGGGCCTTCCGCTGCACCATCGCCTCCAGCCGGACGCTCACCTGCCGCCCCAGCACCTCGAGTGCATTGGCCTGCTCCGCCGCCAGTATTCGCGGCGACATATCCACCACACAAAGTGTCCCGATGGGCTCGCCTTCAGCCGTAAATAACCCCACCCCTGCAAAAAACCGGATCGCAGGATCACTCGTCACCAGGGGATTGCTATCAAACCGTGGGTCCATCAACGCGTCCTTAACCAGAAACATCTCGGTCTGCCGGATCGCGTGCGCACAGAAGGCTACCTCCCGCGGCGTCTCCCCCAGTTTCAGATGCTCGGACGCGCGATACCATTGGTGCCGCTCATCCAGCAGCGTCACCAGGCCCATCGAAGTCCCACAAATCGCAGCTGCAAGCTGCACCAGTTCATCGCATTCGAGCTCTGGCTGGGAGTCCAGTAAATCACGTGTCCAAATCGCCCTTAAGCTAGCGGCTTCAACTTCTGTCCGACGCACATTCATCGTTCACCGTAATGTAACGCTAGAATAGCCGGGGTAACTTTCATAAGCCAGAAGGAATTTCAACACCTTACGAAGGTAACCTACGCCTCTCTCTCTAACGTGGGATATGCCCCTAACCTGTTATCTAGCTGCATCTTTGGGTGATTTAGCGAAGTAAGCGGTAACTCGGCCTTGCCCCCCGCTCCACCCTGCTCTAAGCTAGAACGAACCATGTATGAAGACTTCAAAGTGACCGACCGCTGGACAGGCGAAGACCTCCACTGCGAATGGAAGGGAACCGTCGTCGCCATCGCCACCCGCCACGCCGACGCCACCGATATCCGCTTTGCCGTCAACGGCCGTCCCGTCTGGATCGCCATGCCAAATCTCGCCTGGGTCGAGCAGAAGCGCCGCACAGGCTACGTCATCACCGACTACCTCGCCGCCCAGGCCGCCGGACGCTACCTCCAGCACGCCATCCAGTCCGGCTACGACAATGGCCGCGAGATGTACACCATGACCGTCGACGAGGTTCTCGAACACGCCAACGCCGTAGTCAAAGAGGCTGGCCGCACCGACAATCTTCCCAGCCTCCCTGTCATCAACGCCGACATCCGGCCAGAGGACGAGATGGGGATCCACCTTCCCGGCGAACCAGCTTAATCCTCCCAGGAGATTTGGCGCATGTTCACCCGACGTAGATTCCTCATCATTCTTCCTGCCTTCACGGCCTCGGCACATGCGCAGAGCAAGTGGCATCTTAGGAAGAAGAAACCTGTTGCCCCTCCGCCCCCTCTTATCGTCTACATTGGCACCGATACCACCAAGGGCGTCAGCAAAGGTATCTATCAAGCGCACTTTGACACCACCAAGGGGCAGCTGACTCCTCCCACCCTCGCCGCCGCCACCCTCCGGCCATCTTTTTTCGCCGTCACTCCTGTCGGCCCAGGCCAGCGGTTTCTGTATGCGGTAAACGCAATCAACGACCCTGCCGCCACCGCCACCACCTTCGCCATCGACCCAAAGACGGCCGGCCTGAAACAAACGGGCCAGGTCTCCTCAGGCGGAGCGGGACCCGCCTACATCTCTGTCGACGGCACCGGCCATTCCGCCTTCGTCGCCAACTACTACGGCGGCACCGTTGCCTCCTATCGCATCCAGCCCGACGGCACACTCAGCCAGCCCGTCGATCGCATCGACTTCAAAGACCACCAGAAGTTCGGTGCCCTCGGCCCCAACTCGACCCGTCAGGATACCCCTCACCCCCACTGCGCCACTATCTCGCCCGACAACCGGTTTCTTCTCGTCTGCGACCTCGGCACGGATCACATCACTGTCTTCCTCATTCACCCCGACACTGGTCAACTCACCGATCCGCATACCTTCACCAACGGCCACCCCGGCTCCGGACCACGCCATATTCTCTTTCACCCCAACGGTCGCTGGGTCTATGGCCTCAACGAGATCGATTCCACCATCGACCACTACCTCTGGACGGCCACGCGCTTCAGCGACACCCCCCAGGGCCTTCTGGTCAACACAAACACCCCCGTCAAGACCATCGCACCCGATTTCCCCGCCGACAAAAACACCGCCGCGGAACTCGCCGTCTCTGCGGACGGTCTATACCTCTATGCGAGCAATCGCGGCGACGACTCACTCGTGGTCTTCTCGATCCGACCCAAAGACGGCAAGCTCACCTTTCTTCAGCGCATCTCCTGCGGAGGCAAAACCCCACGCCACTTCACCCTCGACCCCACCACCCAGTGGCTTCTCTGCGGCAATCAGGACTCGGCCACCATCACCGTCTTCCGTCGCGACGCTGCAACC
Organism: Acidobacteriaceae bacterium KBS 89; assembly: GCA_000381605.1. GTDB lineage: Bacteria > Acidobacteriota > Terriglobia > Terriglobales > Acidobacteriaceae > Edaphobacter. The sequence continues at coordinate 81,832 of KB906757.1, read as the reverse complement.
GGAAAACTCACTGGCCCCACCCAGACGGTTCCGATCGACTCTCCTCTGTTCTCTCTCTTCATCTGAACAAACAAAAATCCCTCGCCGCGCGGGCAAGGGATTTTTGTTATAAATCTGCCGAGAGCCTAGCTCTTCGGAAGCGTAGCCATGTCGATGACGAAGCGATACTTCACATCGGCCTTCACCACGCGCTCGTAAGCTTCAGCCAGCTTGTCGATGGAAGTCAGCTCAATCTCAGACACAATGTTATGTTCGGCACAATAATCCAGCATCTCTTGTGTCTCTTTCATTCCGCCAATCCCCGAACCCGCCAGCGACCGCCGGTTGGCCACCACAGAAAATGGCGCAACGGACACAGGAGTCTCAGGCAGACCAACCAGGCACAAAGTCCCATTCAGCCGCAGCAGGTTCAGGTATTGATTCACATCATGCGGCGCCGAAACGCAATCGAGAATAAAGTCGAAGCTCCCTGCATGTTTCGCTAGAGCCGCCGCATCCTTCGTCACGACCACCTCGTCGGCCCCCAGCCTCTTCGCGTCCGCAATCTTGCTCTCAGAGGTCGTGAACTGCACCACATGCGCGCCAAACGAATGCGCAAACTTCAGACCCATGTGTCCCAGCCCACCCAAACCCACAACTCCCACCTTGCTGCCTTCACCAACCTTCCAGTGACGCAGTGGCGAGTACGTCGTAATTCCCGCGCACAACAACGGCGCAACCGCAGCGGAGTTCAGCTTCGGCGAGATCGTGTGCACAAACCTCTCGTCCACAACGATGTTGTTCGAATACCCGCCATACGTCGGCTTACCTTCGTAGTCGAGCTTGTTGTAAGTCTCCACCGCGCCCTTGATGCAATACTGCTCTTCGCCTGCTACACAGTTCTCGCACACCCTGTCCGAATCGACGATCACCCCAACCGCAGCCGGGTCGCCCACCTTAAACTTCGTCACAGCGCCGCCAACGGCGGTTACATGCCCCACAATCTCGTGCCCCGGCACCATCGGATAGATCGACCCACCCCACTCATCCCGAACCTGATGAATATCCGAGTGGCAGATCCCGGAAAATTCAATCTCGACCACCACATCCTTCGGCCCAGGCTCTCTCCGCTCAAACCGAAACGGCACCAGCGCCGACTTCTTGTCATGTGCAGCGTATCCAAACGATTTCATTCAAATCTCCTTATTTCCGCTAGTTTTTAGATGATTCGGATAATTGATTTGATTTCGTCAACCGCTACGATTAAGAAAAATTACTCGTCATAGTGCAGCAAGCTCAGCACGTCATACCCTTGAAACTTCTCTCGCCCCTTCAGAAAATCAAGCTCGACCGCAAACCCAAGCCCTGCAATCTCGCCTCCGAGTTGGCGCACAAGCTGCACGGTAGCCTGCATCGTCCCCCCAGTCGCCAGCAAGTCGTCCACGATGATCACCCGCTGCCCGGGCTGAATCGCATCTAGATGAATCTCAAGCGAGTCCGTCCCATACTCCAGGTCATAGTTCACTCGAGCCACCGGGGCTGGCAGCTTCTTCGGCTTCCGCACCGGCACGAACCCTGCATTCAACCGATACGCCAGCGCCGGCCCAAAGATGAACCCACGCGCCTCGATCCCCAACACCAGATCGATCTCCTTGCCAATGTAATACTGCGCAAACGCATCGATCAGCGTGGCGAATCCAGCCTTATCTTTCAGCACCGTCGTAATGTCGTAAAACAGAATCCCCGGCCTCGGGAAGTCCGGTACAGTCCGGATCAGCGTCTTCAGTGGTTCACAATTAATCGGTAGTGTCATCAGTCCTTACCAGGCTCCTTCAATCTCAAATGGCCCAAGCTTCGCACCTTCGCTCTCGGCCAACTCATCTTCCAAAACAGCATCCACGCGGCTTCCGCGAGAACCCTTCCGCAGCGCATCCTTCAACTCATCAAGTTCCTCAGGAGCACCTGCAGCAACAATCTCCACATGGCCATCCTCGGTATTCCGCACCCATCCGCGCAGGCCAATCTCCGCGGCCTCCTGCTGCACAAACCAGCGGAAACCCACGCCTTGCACACGGCCTTTCACGAGGTAATGGCACACCATGGAAGCTCCACTGTTTAGGGGGTCCACTTGCGTTCAAATTTGGTTGCTATGCGCGGCTGATGTAAGCGCCTTCCGCTGTATCCACGCGAATCTTCTCACCCTCGTTGATGAACGGTGGTACGGCAACCACAAGCCCCGTCTCCATCTTCGCTGGCTTCGTCACCGACGACGCCGTCGCCGACTTGATCCCCGGCTCCGTCTCCATCACCGTCATCTCCACGACGCCCGGCAGTTCGATGCCGACCGCCTTCCCGTCGTAGTAGCTCACGCTGATACTCAGATTCGGAATCAGATACTCCACCGCATCGCCGAGCGTATCGCGCTTCAGCATCGTCTGCTCGAAGGCCTCATCCATGAAGTAGTAGTCGTCGCCGTCGTTATACAAAAACTCCATCTTCACCTCATCGACGATGACGCGGTCGATCGGGTCCGGCGAACGGAAACGCTCAACGAACATCGCACCAGTGCGAACATTCCGCAGTTTGGCCTGAATGAAGGCGCGGAGGTTACCTGGCGTCCTGTGCTCCACCGAAAAAACGGTGTGAAGGTCGTTGTTGTGCTTGATGATCATGCCCGGGCGCATCTGCGTGGCGGGAATCGACATAAAAGAAAACCCCTAATCTGTGCTGAATTCAGCTGTGTTTGAGAATTTGTCCGTGGGCGCACCGGCGTCCTTGCCAATCAGCCCAACCTTTTGATTGTATCGCAGCGGAGAGCTCTCCTGCTCGCTCCCGACGCCTCGCAAGGACTCCTCAACCCCCGCCAAACAGACGCTTGAAGAACCGCCCGAGCACATGGATCGGGTCCTTTGACTGCTTCGGTTGGGCCGGCGGAGGGGTCGTCTGCGCCGCCGCACCCGCCGCCGTGCTCTTGGGCTCTGCAGCCGCATCCTTTGCCGCCGGATCCTTTGCCGCCGCAGCCGGTTCAGCCGTACTATCCGCTGTCTCGCTAGAGCTCAGCGTCGCCGCAACCTGGGTATGCGGGGCCCCGGCAGGAGCCTGCGGCATCGCCACCGTCGGTGCGAGCCCCGCGCTCACCGCAGCAGGGAAGGGATGCTGTTCCGCAGCCGTTTTCTCCTTCGCTGCATCGCCTCCCGGCGTACCCGCGTTCACCAGTGCATCCGCGACCGACATCGTCGGCTGCTCCGAAGGGCACCCGCACGAGGAACGCTCATGGTCTACCACCTCTTTCAGGCTGCCATGTTCAAACAGCACATGCTGCCCGGCCCTCAGCTCGTAGGTCCCTTCGCCGAACTGGTCCACGACATTCAACATCGGCGCCTTCATCCCGCGATTTTCAACGCAGGTATCGCCGTTCCTCGTCACGCGAAGCTGCAGATCCAGCGGCCCATCGCCGCGCACCGTGAACCGAAGGTCCGGCGTCGTCACCACATCGTGCGTAGTCGCTGCTATCTGCACCTCAATCGCCCCGCGATCCAGCGCCAGCATCAGGGGGACCGTTCCATCGGCGCTCTTGCCCGCCGTCACATGCAGTCCGCTGGTCGCACACACACGCACCGTCCCGCCACGGTTCAGCGCAATCTCCGCCACGTGGTCTCTCGCCGTGACAGTCGTATTTCCCACCAGCACCGCGCGTCCGTTGCTCACTTCGAGCGCTCCGGCAACCGTCGCATCCTGCATCCCCACCGTGCCAATCGGTTGCTGTGTCTGCGCCATCAACGGCCCGGCCAGGACAAACGAGAGCTGGCAAATCTTAAAGAATTGAAACTTCATCCCGCCCTCGATTGCTGTCACGCCTCGCTCGCTACACGCTTCCGAGCCTGTGTTCCGCGCAGAAACCACACTCTACGCTATGTATAATACGGCCTATGGGTCACCGGTATGTGCAGTTTGGCTGTGGCATGTGTGCTCCAGAAACCTGGCTAAACTTCGACGCTGGTCCGGCCTTCTGGCTGCAAAGCCGGCTCCCCTTTCTCACCCCTTTGCTGGTGAAAAAGGGCTTTCCTCCCTATCCCAAAAACATTCAGTATGGCGACGTTATCAAGGGTCTCCCCATCCCTCCGCAGTCCGCGGATGTGGTCTACTGCTCCCACGTCCTTGAGCACATGACCCTCGACGAGTTTCGAGTCGCCATCAGAAACATCTTCTCCTATCTGCGTCCTGGCGGTACCTTTCGCCTCGTACTCCCTGACCTCGAACAACTCATCGGCCTCTATACCGGCGATCCCACGCCCGCAGCCTGCTCCCGCTTCATGCAGGAGAGTTGGCTCGGCGAAATGAACAGCCCGCGAGGCCTGCGATCCATCCCCACCGCCGTCTTCGGACGCGCCCGCCATCTCTGGATGTGGGACTACAAGGGAATGGAAGCTGAACTTGCTGACGCCGGCTTCACCAGCATCCGCCGCGCCCAAATGGGCGACTCACCCGACCCGCACTTCAAGGACGTCGAATCCGACTACCGTTGGAAAGACTGCCTCGGCGTCGACTGCAAACGCCCCGCCTAAAGCCCTGTACTCAAGTTGAAATTGTCATCCTGAGCGGAGTGGCGAAGCCACGCAGTCGAAGGACCCCGAAGAGGCCGATCCTACCTAGATCGCTTGTCCCTTTTCAACCCAGGATGCAGCGTTACGATGCTGCGTCCCAAAACAACCCATAAACGCCAACCAACCCACGCACTACATCTTCAAAAAATTCTCAATCAGTTTCTTCCCATTCGTCGTCAGCACGCTCTCCGGATGAAACTGCACACCTTCAATCGGCAGCTCGCGATGCCGCAGTGCCATAATCGTCTCTCCATCAACCGTCCGTGCCGACACCTCCAGCTCCTCCGGCAACCCCTCCTCCGCCACAATCAACGAGTGGTACCGCGTGCAAGTCATCGCCGACGGCAAGCCCTTGAAGATGGTCTTCCCATCATGCTCCACCTCACTCGTCTTGCCATGCATCAACTTCGCCGCGCGCACCACGTTCCCGCCAAACGCTGCGCCAATCGCCTGATGCCCCAGGCACACTCCGAGAATCGGAACCCGCCGCGACGCCTTAGCAAAATGCTTGATCAACTCAATCGAAATCCCCGCATCCTGCGGCGTACAAGGCCCCGGCGAAATCAGAATCCGCTCCGGCCGCAAAGCCTCCACCTCAGCCGGCGTCAGCTCATCGTTGCGCCGAACCACCATCTCCGCGCCCAGTTCACCCATGTACTGCACCAGGTTGTAAGTAAACGAATCGTAGTTGTCGAGAACGAAGACCATATCAATTTAAATTCTACGCCACGCACAGCAGGCGCACAGACACAGGACGCAACCACCACGAGCAAAAAGGGCTTCCGGACTGTTTGGTCGGAGCTGAACCCCGACCTTGGCTAATATATCGAGATATGGAAGAAGTCTTTCTTGCTTTGCTCTCTGCCGCTGCCGAATTGCTGTTCGAGGTGTTCTTTCAGGTTGTTTTGGAAGGGATAGTTGCTCTCATCTCGCGATCGATTCGAAACGTGTTTAACCAATCAACCGCCATCAATCCGATCCTAGCTGCCATAGGGTATTTGTTGCTGGGCATTTCTTTCGGGATCGTGAGCCTACGCTTCTTTCCGCACCCACTCGTCCACACATCAAAGTTTCATGGCATCAGCCTGATGCTCAGTCCTGTCATTACCGGTTTGGTGATGTCGCAGGTCGGCGTCGTGCTTCGTCAGAAGGGTAAGCGAGCGGTTCGGATTGAGAGCTTCGGATATGGATTTACGTTCGCCTTGGGTTTGGCCATCATTCGCTTCTTTTTCTCAAGCTAGGCCGATCTGTCAGGCCGATTTGAAGTTTGGGATGCTTGGTCTGTTCGTCAACACCCGCTAAAAGTGATTATCGCCAAGTTCAATCGCATGCCCTCTACTTCCGCGAATTACCGGAACTCACACTACTGGCCCTAAACCCCTCGAGCCCGTTCAATCGCCCTCACCACCGCAGCAGCCTTATTCACAGACTCCTCAAACTCCTTCTCCGGCACCGAGTCCGCCACAATCCCCGCCCCCGCCTGAAAGTGTCCCTGCTCCCCATTCATGTACAGCGTCCGGATCGCAATACACGAATCCACATTCCCGCTGAAGTCCGCATACAGCACACTGCCGCCATACACGCCGCGCCGCGCCGGCTCCAGCTCTTCGATAATCTCCATCGCGCGAATCTTCGGTGCGCCACTCAGCGTCCCCGCAGGGAAGCACGCACGCAACGCATCAATCGGCTCCATCTCGGCCTTCAGCTTGCCCTCAAGCGAACTCACCAGATGCATCACATGGCTGTACCGCTCCACAAACATCAGGTCCTTCACCCGCACCGACCCAAACTCGCTCACCCGCCCCACATCATTCCGCCCCAGGTCGACCAGCATAATGTGCTCTGCGACCTCCTTCTCATCCGCGCGCAGATCGGCCTCTAGCGCCCGGTCCTCCACTTCATCGGCACTCCGTGGCCGCGTCCCCGCAATCGGCCGATACTCCACCTCCCGCCCATGCACCCGCACCAGCAGCTCCGGCGAAGACCCCACAATATGCGCCGTCGAAGATTTGGCTGCCCCACCCCTGGCTTTTGCCGACGCAGGTTTTTTCCCAGCCGCATCCTCCAAACCAAACCGCAAAAAATACATATAGGGCGAAGGATTCACAATCCGAAGCGCCCGATAAACCTCAAACGCATCTACTCTCGGCACGCAATCAAACCGCTGCGACATCACACACTGAAACACATCTCCCGAAGCGATGTACTCCTTCGTCTTCTCGACCGCCTTCAGAAACGCTGCCTTCGAAGTCCGCGACGTCACCTTCAGCTTGCCTTCGGGCCTCTTCTTCCGTCGCGCAGGAAGCGCACTCGCCAGCCGCTTCTCCATTTTGTTCAGCCGCCGCACCGACCGTTCATAAGCACCCTCGCGAGCTTCGCGCGTCAGATCCGCCGTCACCATCAAGTGAATCTCCTTCTTCACATGGTCGAACGCCAGCACCTGATCAAAAAACATCAAACAAGCGTCCGGAACCCCTAACTCATCCTTCGCCACCGAAGGTAGCTTCTCAATCTGCCGCACCACATCGTAAGCAAAGAACCCCACCGCCCCAGCCGTAAACGGAGGCAGCCCCGGCAGCCGTGCCGGCGTATGCCCACTCAGCGCCTTCTTCAACTCCTCAAAAATGTCCCCATCGAAAGCATGTTCACGCCGTCCCTCGCGCACCGTGATCCGCGTCCCTCGCGCCACCATCTTCTTGTAAGGCTGAACGCCGATGAACGTGTACCGCCCCACATGCTCGCCGCCCTCCACCGACTCCAGCAGAAAAGCCTCCGGCTCTTCCGCTGCAATCCGAAGAAACGCCGACACAGGAGTCTCCAGATCTGCTGTAACTGTCCGATAAACGGGCACCAGCGAATGTTTGCGACTTAACGTCAGAAATTCACGAGCGGAGGGGAGGGAATTGGCATCAATAGAAGACATGGCTATTCCATCATAACTCTCTCTCTACGAACGTTTTCAGTCATTTACCCGGCGGTCAGAAAAGGGGGTTAACCTACCCCATTCGTTCCATTGCACATCTTCTCTCGGCCAGCCTATACTCCTCGAGTTTGGCCACAGACCGGTCTGGCTCAAGCTGTATCCTGCTTCCAGTGGAGGCAAACGATGGCCGGAGAATCGCTGATACCAGCACTAGAGAAAAAGGACCACAAAATGCAGACTCTCACCCTCGAGCAGGAGACAAATCCCTGGGAAGCTCAGGCCGCTCGATTCGACTTTGCCGCTACAAAACTCAACCTCGATCAAGGCATCTGGAAGGTCCTTCGTTACCCCACACGCGAACTCATCGTCCACATTCCCGTCGGCATGGACGACGGCTCCATCGAAGTCTTCACCGGCTACCGTGTCCAGCACTCCATCGCCCGCGGCCCCGCCAAAGGCGGCATCCGCTACGCACCAGACGTCTCCCTCGACGAAGTCCGCGCCCTCGCCTCCTGGATGACCTGGAAGTGCGCCGTCGTTAACATCCCCTTCGGCGGAGCCAAGGGCGGCGTCATCTGCGACCCCAAAAAAATGTCTCAGGGCGAACTCGAGCGCATGACGCGCCGCTACACCGCCGAACTCATCGAATTCATCGGACCGGAAAAAGATGTTCCCGCACCCGACATGGGCACCGACGAGCAGACCATGGCCTGGATCATGGACACCTACTCCATGCACATGCGCCAGACCGTCAACGCCGTCGTCACCGGCAAACCCGTCAACCTCGGCGGCTCGCGCGGACGCAAAGAGGCCACTGGCCGCGGCGTCTCCGTCGTCTGCGACGAGGCAATGAAGCACCTCGGCATGTCCATCGACGGCTGCCGCGTCATTATCCAGGGCTTCGGCAACGTCGGCTCCAACTCCGCCAAACTCCTCGCCGAAAAGGGCTACACCATCACCGGAATAGCCGAGTACGACGGCGGCCTCTACAACAAGAACGGCATCAACATACCGGCTCTCATCGAACACAAGAGAAGGACTGGCACCATCACCGGCTTTACCGAGGCCGAGGCCGCCGACAAGAACGAACTCCTCACCTACAACTGCGAGATCCTCATTCCCGCCGCCACCGAAAACGTCATCACCAGCCGCAACGCCGATCGCATTCGCTGCAAGATCCTTTGCGAAGGCGCCAACGGCCCCACCACTACCATCGCCGACGAGATCCTCGCCGACAAGCGCGTCTTCATCATCCCCGACATCCTCGCCAACGCCGGCGGCGTTACCACCAGCTACTTCGAATGGGTGCAGGACCGCATGGGCTACTTCTGGACCGAGGCCGAGGTCAACCATCGCCTCGACAACATCATGACCGAAAGCTTCAACGACGTAGTCACCTACGCCAACAACCATGGCGTCAACAACCGCATCGCCGCTTACATGCTGGCGATTGACCGTGTAGCTTACACCACCAAACAGCGCGGCATCTACGCCTAATACTTAGCCCACACCAAAACGAAGAGGCAGCCAACAAGGCTGTCTCTTTGTTTGGTTCTTTCTCGAATCGCAAAGCCCCGGCCCAGAACAACCTCGCCGCTATCGTTGGGGTTTAGCTTGGATTTTGCGTTGGAAACTAGTTGACGACGAAGTGGACACGCAGCTTTAAGTTTGTGTCTCTTAACTCTGGCGGAAGCGGCGAATAGGCCGTTTCAGTCGTTGCCTTCCATGCGGCCTTATCGAGCGGAGTGTCATGTGTCGAGTTTTCCAGCTGCATCGCCAGAATCTGGCCGCCCGGGGCGATCGTGAATCCGATCAGCGTCTCTTCGGGCCTCTTGGTGCGCTCGCTTACCGCCTCTTTCGCCAGCGGCAACCAGTGTTTCCTGAGGTCGGAGATCAGATTCTTCACATACGGGTCAATATTTGCTCCGTTTGTGTCACTGAGCAACTCCAGACTCAACGTCATACCAGAGGGGTGCGGCGCATTCGCAGTTGCCATTAGCTGAGCGTACGCAGGTGCCATCAAACACGGAGTAAGTACGGTGAGCAGCAGAAAGCGCAGCAGTTTTTTCATACCAAGGATAGTATTCCTACTGCGCCGTCACGGTCACCTGGACCTTAGTCGTCACTACGCTCGCCGTCGTCCCAGACCCCGAAGTCCCAATCACCCGAATCGTATAAGTCCCCGGCTTGGTCCCCAGATCCGTACAATTCCCGCACCCACTCAGCGCTGCCATTCCGCCCAACGCAATCAGCGCTATCAGCAAACCCTTAATCGCCCGCCGCCGTTTCCCCGGAACAAACAGGACAAGCAGCGCAGCAACAGTCGTCCCGGCAAAAGGCAGACACGCCGTGGTCGATCCTGAAGCCGCTACCTCGCACGAGCGCGGGGCCATCGTGCTCAACTGCAACATCGTCGTTCCGCCGCCTGCCGGAATCGTATGCGCAGCAAACGTACAATCCGACTCTGACGGCAAATCCGCACAAGACAACTGCACCGGCTGCATATAACCGGTCTGCGGAGCCACCGCCACCTGCAGGTTTGCCATTCCACCCACACCGACCTTTGCCGCCCCCGTCACAGAAACACTGAACGAACTTCCAGCAGTCGTCGCTCCGGTGACCGTCTCAGTCAACACCGCCGACACACTCCCGACAGAGTTTGCGTCTCCGCCATAGCTCGCCGTAATCGCGTGACTCCCCACACGCAGCGAAGAAGTACTGAAGCTCGCCACGCCAGACCCAACCAGCGTCTTCGTCCCCAGCACCGCGCTTCCATCCAGAAATGTCACGATCCCGGTCGGCGCCGCAATCGAAGTGCCCATCGCCACTACATTTGCCGTGAAGGTCACGCTCTGCCCACTCGTCGCCGGATCCAGGCTCGAGGTCAGCATCGTCGCCGTCTGCGCCTTCGTCGTCGGCACAGACAGCACAACCACCATTACCGGAGCGGACGTCGATGCCAGGTGCGTCGCATCTCCCGAGTAAGCCGCGGTCAGCACATGCGTCCCTACTGCGAATCCGCTTCCCGCACTCGCAGGGCAGCTTGCCGAAGGCGCAACTGGAATTGTGCAGATGTTCGTCGTGCCATCGTAGAAAGAAATCGTCCCCGTCGCCAGGGTGCCATCATTCGCAGTCACCTGTGCCGTGCCGTTGACCTCCTGACCAAACACGATCGTGAGCGGTGAAGTAATCGTCAGCACAACCGTCGTTGGAACCATCTTCGGCGCGCCTGCATTCAGCAACACCGTAATGCCGCCGGTGGTCACGTCGGGGGTCGAAGTCGTCGTCTTCTGGCTAGCCATAGCGTTCGAAAGCACAGTTCCGCCATTCGCAATCACCAGGTCGGTATATCCATCCTTGTTCACATCGCCGCCCGAGATCGAATTGATCCCCATCCCCGCCAGGAAATGCACTTCAGGCCCAAACGCCCGCCCACCCAGATTGTTCTGCACGCTCACCACGTACCCATCGCTCATTACCAGCTCGGGCCGGCCATCGCCATCCATATCGATTGCTACCACCTGGTAGAAATTCCGCGAAGGCCTCATCAACACTGGCGAAGCATACGACCCATCGCTCTTGCCATACCAGATGTAGATCAGGTTCGCGGCTGCCGCCGACGGATGCGCATGGTCCGCACTCAAACTGTCATACGCCACCAATGCGTCGGGATACCCATCGCCATCAAGATCTGTCCGCATCACAACCCCATGCACCATCCCCGGAAGCAGCGGCACTACCGGCGAACCCCCAACCGGCGCGGCTGCGGGCGATGCACTCAACTGCGAAGTAGTAGGCGTCGCTGTCGACGCAAACGTCCCATCCCCATTCCCATGCAGCAACAATGCCTGTGCTGCCGGCACACTCAACACCGCATCTAGATTTCCCGACCCGCTGAAATCCCCCAGCATCCCACTTAGCGCCGGCTGGCCCGCCGCAAACGCCCTCGAACCCTTCACCCCGCCGTGCGCGCTTCCAAACAAAATCGCAACACCCTCCGGAGAATCGACAGCAACATCCATCATCCCGTCGCCGTTGAAATCCGCCGCCGCAAAGCTGCTCCGCCCCGGCCCAGCGTTATAAATTCCCTCCAAGGTCAAGCTCAGATTGCCCTGCTCGACCAGCACACTCATCCCCGCTGGGGTTGTCGTATAAAAATCGTGGCGCGCACCGACATCCGCAATCGCAACCAGCCGCCCGCCCATCCCTGTCGTCGCATCTACACCTCCGCTTCCGCCCTCTGAAGTCGTAGCAAAGCTTCCATCCGGATACCCATGCAGAATCTCAATCCGTCCATCTGCCCCTTCGAGCACCAGGTCCGGATGCCCATCGCCATCGACATCATGCAGTAACATGCTCTGCACCGCGCTCGAACCCGCATACGTCCCGGCTGCCACCAGAAGCCCATCCGCAGAGCCCAAAAAAACATTCGCTGCCCCACCAAACACCGACTGAATCACCAGATCCGTATGCCCATCACCGTTCAGGTCCGCCGCCGCCATCGGCCCTGTACCGCTCTGTAACTTCGTCCCTACGATCCTGATTATCGTGCCACTGCTATCGGTCGTCAGCGTGATCAGCGAAGGATTCGCAACATCCTCCACCAGCAGGTCCAGATACCCCGTGTCGTGCAACTGCGCACCCATCACATAACTGAACACCGGAGCATTCGTCCCCACAATCGCAAACGTCCCTACCTGTTGCGCCGGCGCAAAAGTTCCGTCACCCTTACCCCGAGCCAGATAGAATCTTCCCTCGCCGACCGCACCCCACACCCACGCCAGATCGACATGCCCATCATGGTCGAAGTCCGCCGCCACCATCACCGAACCCGCCGTCGCAATCGTCTGACCGGCCGAAAAAGTTCCGTCACCCTTGCTCATCAGGACATGCGTCGTCGAAGCCGTAGCCGTCGCGCCATAGTCCGTGTAGATCAGGTCGGCCTTGCCGTCTCCATTCAGATCTGCCGCCACAATCCCCGTCGGCCAGCTTCCCGTCCCAACCACTAAAGGCTGATTAAACTGTTGCGCCTCCGAGGCCATGGCAAACAGGCCCAGTGAGCAGCATGCAACCGTCTTGAGAATGAAGCTTCGAATCACCATGGGTCGAGCGCTCTGAAGTCCGTCGCGGACATCTCTCCCGTCTATCGGCGTGCATAACGAAAGGGAAGAGGGGTACTGAAACTAAAAGGGTTACAGTGGACTTCAAGGCCCGGAAGCACTTCGTAACCCAAACTAACTTCCAGCCGTCAAAAACGGCATTCCCCGAACAGGTCACAAGTCTGCACAAAAGACCCACAGCCGCGGCCCCTCAATCGCGTATGTTTGTGCTTTGCTCGTCAATCACCCGAGATCGGCTCGACCGACACAGCCACGTGCATTTTCGTCCCAACTAATCGCGCAAAAGCCACATTGCCAAGTGGCCGTCCCACAGCGACCGTCCTTTTACCACCACCCGCGTCTCACTATGGCAGAATGCTAGTGTCGGCACCGCGAACATCCAGCCTTGTCGGTGCCGTTAGAAATGCTCGATGAATCTGCCCAACTCCATCACGATGAGCCGCATTGCATGCGTTCCTCTGCTCATCTGGATCCTCTCGCCCGTCTTCCCCTTCACCGGCGGACACGGCGCCACCGGCCTCCGTGGCGGCGAGCAGGAGATCATCGCCAGCATCGTCTTCATCCTCGCCAGCATCACCGACGGCCTCGACGGCTACCTCGCCCGCCGACGCCACCAGATCACCACCATGGGCATGCTCCTCGACCCATTGGCCGACAAGCTCCTCGTCACCGCCGCCTACATCATCCTCGTCGGCTACAACCCCGACATCGTTAAGCCCTGGATCGCCGTCCTCGTCATCGGCCGCGAGTTCCTCGTCTCCGGCCTGCGCAGCATCGCCGCCACCGAAGGCTTCACCATCGAAGCCAGCGAGATCGGCAAACTCAAAACCGTCATCCAGATCGTCTCCGTCGTCGCCGCAATCCTGGCCCACCGCTGGAACTACTGGAACTGGGGCGGCTACATCGTCGGTGTCCACTTCATCGCCGTCACCGCAATCTACTGGATGACCATCGTCTCCATCATCTCTGCCATCGACTACTTCATCGGCTTCTGGAAGAAGATCGACCACGCCTCCGACAAGCGTCGCAAACGCCGCAGCTTCGTCCTCAGCCGCAAGCCCAAGCCCGCGCCCCCCGCGGAACACCCATCCCGCATCTCCTGAACACTTGGAATCGAATCTGCCGCAAAGCTGTCCCTATCGCACCGCATTTTTCATAGGAGCCGATGACACCACTTTTAGGTTGGGCGAGAAACAAAGCACGCGTCGCCGTCGAACGAGCCTTGCGCTCCTCCTCCCCCGACGTTAAGCGCGTCGGCGACGAAAACAGCGGTTGGGTCATCAACGTCAGTCCGGCTCCGACTGTCGCCTATTGCGCTGGGGTAGGCAAAGGCATGAGCCTCGAATTGGAACTGGCGAAGATGACTGCCCGTCCCGTCCTTGTCTTCGACCCCTCTCCCACTGGCATCAACACCGCTGCCGAAAGCGATGCACGAAATCTAAAGTTTTTTCCTTTGGGCCTCACTGCCAAGACCGGAGTTGTGCAATTCTCGGTGCCAGTCGATCCAGAGGAAGGGTCTTACTCCGTCGTTCAGGGCGGCGTCGACGTGGTCTCCTTCGAGTGCGTCGATTTGCCCACCATCATGAGCGAAAACGGAGATGCCTACATCGACCTTCTGAAGATGGATATCGAGGGCTTTGAGTTCGACATCGTCACCCAGCTCCTCGACCAGAACATTCCCGTCCGCCAGCTATGTGTCGAGTTTCATCGCTGGCTCAGACCCGGTGCTACCCTCAAACTCATTGTCAGGCTCTACCGCGCCGGCTATCGCATCATCTACAAGCAGTATGGCGACTTCACCTTCCTCCTTAAAGACTCACGCTACGCCGAACTACGGAAAAGGCACAGTCCTAAAAACTGACCGCATCTCCTGCCGCTCTCGCCTTTGCTTTTTGCTAACGAACTAAACCGTCCCGCGGCTCGGTCATCTTCTTCGGGTCAAGAATCTCCGCAACCTGATCCTCTGTCAGCAGCTTCTTCTCCCGCGCAATCTCCACAATCGACCGCCCCGTCGCCACGGATTCCTTCACTAGTTCCGCCGCCTTCCTGTAACCGATATAAGGATTCAGCGCCGTAGCCAGAGCGATCGTGCTGCCCGCATAAAACCCGCACCGCTCGCGATTCGCTGTAATCCCCCGAACGCAGTGCACATCCAGCTCTCGCAGCGTATTCGTCAGGATCGTGATCGACTGTAGCACATTGTGAGCCATCGCCGGCATCATCACATTCAGCTCAAGCTGACCTGCCTGCACCGCCATCGCCACCGTCGTGTCGTTCCCCATCACCTGAAACCCGACCATCGCTGTCAGCTCCGGCAGTACCGGATTCACCTTCCCCGGCATGATGCTCGACCCCGGTTGCAGACTCGGCAGATGAATCTCGTTGAACCCTGTATTCGGTCCCGACGCCAGCAGCCGCAGGTCATTCGAGATCCTGATCATCTCCAGCGCCAGCCCTCGTAGCGCACCCGACACCTCTGCCATCGGCGCACACGACTGCATCGCATAGCGCAGGTCATACGCCGGATGCAGCTCCAACCCCGAAAGCCGCGCCAGTTTTAGCACCGCCTTCTGCCTGTACTCCGGATGCGTATTCAGCCCCGTCCCTACAGCCGTGCCGCCCAGGCCCAATGCCCGCAGCGACACCGACCCGCGCCGGATCGCAGCCTCCGCCTCCCGCACCGCCGCCGCGTAAGCCGCGAACTCCTGTCCCAGCGTCACCGGCGTTGCATCCTGCAGATGCGTGCGTCCTGCCTTCATCACATCGGCGAACTCCTCGCCCTTCGCAGCAAATCCTCCCGCCAGCCCACTCAGCACCGGATACAACTCCTCCAGCGCCAACAGAGCGCTCAGCCGCATTGCCGTCGGGAACACATCGTTAGTCGACTGCCCATAGTTCACATGGTCATTCGGATGAACCTTCGCATAGCTCCCCAGTTCGGCACGCAGAATCTGGTTCGCACGGTTCGCCAGTACCTCATTCGCATTCATATGCAGGCTCACACCCGCCCCGGCCTGAAACACATCCACCACAAAATGCTCATGGTGCCTGCCGTCCAGCACCTCCCGCGCCGCGGCGGCAATCGCATCGCCCTGCTCCTTCGAGATCAGCCCCAGCTCCCGGTTCGCCTCCGCCGCTGCCAGCTTCACCATTGCCAGCGCCCGAATCAGAAATGGATATGCCTTCATTCCGCTGATTGGAAAGTTCCCCACCGCCCGCATCGTCTGCGCGCCATAAAGCGCCTCCGCGGGCACTTCAATCGCACCCAAAGAATCTGTTTCGCTTCGTGTCTTTGACATCGTCGGATCCCCCGATCAATTAGACCAATTAAGTCCACGGGTGCCGCGTTCAACGCGCACTTTGCGAAGGGCCAAGCGATCCAATCCACTTATTTTTCGCTGTTTTCTGCCCAAAAATTGCATGTCAAGCCCCCAACTAACCTAACCAGCTTGCAATCAACAAGATCCACTTGGCGTATGAGTTATGCCCAATTCGATATACTAGATATATAGATCGAAATGAGATCAGCCCCGGACCCATTTCGGGGCTAACTCATTGATAGAAGCTAATTTGGACGCAACCCCTTTGCTGTCAATATTTTGCGAGGCAATCATCCTCGTAAATTATTGAATATAAATAACTTACGCGCGGGCAATAGGGGGGGGTACCCCTCCTAGGAAACTAGCCCACCTGGATGGTCGCAGACCGGTCACCTCCTGCCGCTACCCAAAGTAAAATTCCTCAGCAGGCACTGACCCTGGGAGACACATGGCAACCATCAATCAAGACGACTTCATCCGCAGCGTAGCCGACGCGCTTCAGTACATCAGCTTCTACCACCCGGTCGACTACATCACCAACCTCGCCCGCGCCTACGAGATGGAACAAAGCCACGCGGCCAAAGATGCCATCGCCCAGATCCTCATCAACTCCCGTATGTGTGCCGAAGGCCACCGCCCCATCTGCCAGGACACCGGCATCGTCACCGCCTTCATCAAGGTAGGCATGGAGGTCAAATGGCAACCCGGCATCGCCGGCATGATGACCATGCAGGAGATGGTCGACGAGGGCGTCCGCGAGGCCTGGCGCAACGCTGACAACGTCCTCCGCCCTAGCATCCTCGAAGACCCGGCCTTCACCCGCCGCAACACCGGCGACAACACCCCCGCCATGGTCGTAGTTGAACTCGTCGAAGGCGGTGGCGTCGATGTAACCGTCGCGTCGAAGGGCGGAGGCTCCGAAGCCAAGAGCAAATTCGCCATGCTCAACCCGTCCGACTCGGTCGTCGACTGGGTCCTGAAGACGGTACCGACGATGGGCGCCGGGTGGTGTCCGCCCGGAATGTTAGGCATCGGCATCGGTGGCACCGCAGAAAAAGCGATGGTCATGGCGAAAGAGTCGCTCATGGATCCCATCGACATGCAGGAGCTCATCGCCCGCGGCGCCAAGACAAAAGTCGAAGAGCTGCGCATCGAAATCTACAACAAGGTCAACCGCCTCGGCATCGGCGCACAGGGCCTCGGCGGCCTCACCACAGTCCTCGACGTAAAGATCATGGACTTTCCCACGCACGCAGCGAACCTTCCCATAGCCATGATCCCTAACTGCGCCGCCACCCGTCACCTGCACTTCCATCTCGACGGTTCCGGCCCGGTCATGGTCGAGCCGCCGTCGCTCGATGCATGGCCGAAGCTTGAATATGACGTCCACGCCGCGAAGAAGATCGACCTCGACACCATCACTCACGACGACGTCAAGACCTGGAAGCCCGGCGAGGTCCTTCTCCTCTCGGGCAAGCTCCTGACTGGCCGCGACGCCGCGCACAAGCGCCTGACCGACATGCTCACCCGAGGCGAAAAGCTGCCTGTCGATCTCAAGGGCCGCTTCATCTACTACGTCGGCCCCGTCGAAGCAGTACGAGACGAGGCCGTTGGCCCTGCCGGCCCAACAACCGCCACGCGTATGGACAAGTTCACCCGCCAGATGCTCGCCGAAACCGGCCTGATCGGCATGGTCGGTAAGGCCGAGCGCGGTCCAGTCGCCATCGACGCGATCCGCGAGTTTGAGGCCGTTTACCTTATCGCGATCGGCGGCGCAGCTTACCTGGTCTCGAAGGCCATCAAAAGCTCGCGCATCGTCGCCTTCGCCGATCTTGGTATGGAGGCAATCTACGAGTTCGACGTCAAGGACATGCCCGTCACCGTAGCGGTCGACAGCAAAGGGACCAGCGTCCACCAGACCGGCCCCGAGGAGTGGTCACGCCGCATCGCAGGCATCCCCATCCTTCAATAATCAAGGTGTTGGCGAGTTCAGGATCTCCGTTACTGGCCTAGGCAGTTCCTTGTCCGCATTCTTCAACAGCAGGCTGACCTGCCACATCTGTGCGTCGGAAAGAACATGGGAGTAGGAAGGCATACCGGTAAGGCGAATTCCGTTCGCCACCTTCCAATAAGTCTCGCCCGGCTCATCGTCGCTCACACCGACCACACCGTGGGTGCCATGCTTCTTCCAAAGCTGCGGAGCCGACGGGAACATGTACTTCGCGTAACCGACATCATGTCCGGGGGTGCCGTGGCAACTGGCACACTGTGCGCGATAAACATGAGCACCTGATTCGAAGACGTCTTCACTGATGGCGAACGGAGCAGTCTTCGACTCGCGTTCAATGCGAGCGTTCAGTGGAAGCTTGACGATCTCCTTCTCGAAAGGGAGCGGAGCGTCGGAGACAGCGACCGGCAGCGGCCCGAACTTGAGATACGCGAAGAGTCCTAAGGCGACCGTAGCAACGCCGAGGAGAAAGCCGAGAAAGATCTTGCCAAAACCGCCGCCGCTGCTTTTTTTCGCCATTATGGAGCTACTCCCGGGTAGTTGGGCCGCTCTAAAGCGCGGCGGATGTTCTAATAAGATATTGGCCCAGCCGGTTCTACACCAGCGGCCCTCGAGTTCCACCATAGCAAAGCCAAGCTTGTGCAGGAGTAATCGTTGATGTTCGGTTTCAGATTGAGTGTGAAGAAGGTAGCAGGAGTGTTGCTGGCAGGCTCAATAGCCAGTGGAGCAGTTGCCATACAGGCACAGACAACGCGTCGCACCCGCCGCGAATCGAGCGCCAACCGTAAGGCCCGTGTTGAGAGAACGATCGCCGAGACCTACAGCCATCGCTTTGAGGTCGCCGGCGGTGGCGGCTACATACGCTTCCAGCCTGGATCGATCCTGCAGAAGAACAACGAAGTAACGTTCTTCATGACCGCAACCTACTTCCTCAACCCGAAGCTGGGCATCATCGGCGACATTCGCGGGATGTACGGAAACGCCAAGATCGGAAACAACACCTGCACTAACAACTGCCCTCCGCCCTTCCTACCATTCAATCCCCAGATCTCGGAGTACCCCTTTCTCGGAGGCGTAGCCTACAGACTCTACGCGAAGGAAAAGATTGCAGTGACTGCTACAGCCGAAGGCGGTGTAGCGCTGGGCAAATTTGACGGTGCCGCCAAGGGACTTACGTCGGCCGAACTGGGAGTCTGGCAGTCAACCACCAAGCCTGCCTTCAGCCTCGGAGCCAACATCGACTACAACTTCTATCCAAACCTTGCCTTCAGGGTGTCGCCGACCTATGTCGGAACCTTCTTCCGGCTCGATCCGACAGATACAACCCATGGGCCTCCGGGAACGATTCAGAACAACTTTGGATTCAATGCCGGTATCGTCTACCGCTTCGGCAAGATCAAATAGTCCGATTAAAAAAACAAAAAGAGCGGTCCCGATCAGGACCGCTCTTTTATGCATCGTCCTATTTCAGTGTGTAAGCAATACCGGTCACAAACTGCAGGCTGTTGTTCTTATATCCAAATGCAGGATTGTTGAGATAGTTGTCCAGCAAATTGATATTGAGACTGAGCCGCTTATAGGTTGGCAGTTGCAACCCGGCTGCAAAGATCGCTGAATAGGCGCTGAAGTTATTCCACGCCGGAATGAATGTTCCGCTCTCAGTGAAGATCATCTTTGCCGGCAGGTTTCGGTGATAGACCTCGGTGAAGCTCGAGCCGATAAGGTCCGTGTTCGGCGTAGGCGGCTGAAAGTTCTGCCGTTCATAGTGCACATCTGCTTTGACATCGAACTCGTGCACAGGAGTCTGAATGACGGTCCAGCCGATACCAACACCGTAGATCTGCTGAAAGTTCAGGCCTTGCCCATAGTTGTGATCGAACGACAAGCCGACCAGACCATAGATCTTTGAGTTGAAGTATTTATCGTGCTCCGCGTCGGCATGGAAGATGCTCGTCTTGGTCACCGAGGCAAGGATAGGCGGAGTCGACGGTACAAACGGCTGATCGATCTTGCCGTAAGTCTCCAGTACGTTGACTGTGGAACGCGTCCGTGGCGGCAGAAAGGCAACCGAAGGAACTAACCGGATAAGGTTGACTGCAGCAGTGTAAGATTGGCCGGTTTGCGTGGACTCAACCACCGAGATTCCGCCCGAGAGCGATCCGTGCCATCCATACCAGATTCCTAGATTGCTGGTCACCTCCTGGTTAAAGGTGGCACTATCGATCAGGTATGCCAGATCTTTGACAGGAACCACCTCCGGAGCAGTCGTCGGAGTGGCCGCCACGTTAATTGCATTGTCTCCGTATGTGACCGTGCCCGGCTGCTTAGCAGCGCGGGTGATCTTCTCATTCTTCTTCAGGGCGACGAACTTACCCGAGGTACGCAACTCCTTGATCTTCTCCGCCGAAACAGTCACTTCGCCAACGACGTCGCTCTTGAAAACAAATGAATCACCGGTCGCCCGCTCCAGTGTTCCGGTTAATTGGTCGCCGTTCGTAAACACGATTACATCTGGGTCCGCCTTCGCGGCGGTCTGTGCCCATCCTTTGGCAGACTGCTGAAACAGTCCGCCCATAACTAGGCTCAAAGCAAGCAGGCTGTTGAACTTACCTAGCCCACGGATCGGGGTCAATTTAAGGTTGGGGGTCATCGGTTAAAGATAGCGTAGCTTTATCCGAGGCAAGGATTAATATGCGACCCATTGTTCGTGTAATTGGAAAGATATTGCGTCTGGTGGGCATTTCGAGCCCCGAAGACTCGCTTGTAAAGCCTGCGGCTGCCTCAGATCCACCCTCATGGCGAAGACCGAGTTCGCCTCTGGCAAATCCAGAAGGCCCGAGAAACGCTCCAATATCTGAGCAGGAATAACAGGTGTCCCGGCTCGTTCTGCGTGGAGTAAACGCCAAAATGGCGCAATAGTAGCAGTCACTTGGGAACCTCTCCAAGGGATGAGAATGATAGGCTTTGAGAGTGGCAATGCGGCTTAGAGCGTATAACTTTGGACCGATTTGGCTTGGGCTGGCGATGATGCTGCTGTGTCCCTCCGCTCATGCGATGGAGCACGTTACGCTCAAGAACGGCTTTGAGCTGGATTGTGTACGTCGCGAGTCCGTAGGGGACAAGATTCGGCTCTACCTCGCGCGCAACGGTTCCACTGCAATGGGAGAGGCAAACTATCTCGAGGTCGCGGTGGACTCGGTAGTGCGGGTGGAGACGGTCGCAGACATTCAGGATCCGGTAATCGCGGTTAAGTCGCCAAGCCCAGCGACTATCATGGCTGCTCCGACAAAGGAAGAAATGCACGAGATGCTTGCCCATGCCGGCGCCGCGCACCACATTGATGAGGACCTGCTTGCTAGCGTGGTGCGGGCAGAGAGTGGCGGACATGTGACGGCGGTTTCGCGGACGGGTGCCAAAGGGCTGATGCAGTTGATGCCGGGCACGGCGAGCGAGATGGGTGTAGACGATGCATTTAAGCCGGAGCAGAACATCGCGGGTGGAACAGCCTATCTGGACGCTCTGCTAACCCGTTACCACGATAACGTGGCGCTGGCGTTGGCCGCCTACAACGCGGGACCGGGTGCGGTGGACAAGTATCACGGCATCCCTCCCTATCGCGAGACGCGAGAGTATGTTGCGCGGGTCATCCGGGAGTTTAACCGGCGAAAACAGATGGCCCTGATCTCACAGACAAAGTAAACCAGCGCGGACGCGCAGACGAAGTGAGAGCGATGACGAAGCGTAACGGAGTTCTTTGGTTGGTGGTCGTTGTCGCCCTGGGGGCAATCATTGTGCTGTTCCGGAATAGAGTCCATTTTGACTGGGTAATGTTCTGGCAGCAGTTACGATTCGTAAGCATAGGCCATATTGTGGTTGCAATTGCGATGATCTATGCGACGTACTGGCTACGCGCTCTGCGTTGGGCCGTTTTTGTGTCGTCGACGAAGAAGGTCTCAGCTGCCTCCCTCCTGGGATCTCAGTTCATTGGCTTTACCGCAGTGGCATTGTTTGGGCGGTTGGCGGACCTGACCCGGCCATACCTGGTGGCGCGTCGTCTTGGGCTGTCGTTGAGTTCGCAGGTGGCCGTTTACACGATCGAGCGCATGTTCGATCTGGGGGCGGCGGCGGTGATCTTTTCATCCGCGCTGGCGTTTACTCCGAAGACCCTTCCGCACCATGACGTTTTCGTTCGAGCTGGCGCGTTGAGCATGGGGGCCACGTTGGCGATTGCTGTCTTTGCTGGCGCAGTACGGGTGGCGGGCGGGACCGTCGCTGCGTTTGCGCGGAGCACGATCGGGCTGCTATCGAAGTCGGCCGGAGAGAGCATTGCGACAAAGATTATCGGGTTTCGCGACGGATTGAATGCGCTGAGGTCGGCGCGGGACTTCGGCGTGGTGGTTTTCTTGTCGCTGGCGATGTGGGGACTGATCGGGTTGGTTTATCTGCAAACGGCGCATGCGTTTGTGCAAACTCCCGAGTTGAGCGGCCTGACTTTTTCGCGGACTATGTTGCTGATGGCGGTGAGTATCGGTGGTTCTCTCTTACAGCTTCCGATCATCGGCTGGTTTACCCAGATCGCGGTCACGGCAACAGCAATGCATACGTTTTATGGAGCCCCGATTGAGGCGGCGACCGCATGCGGGGCGGTCTTATTAGTGGTGACCTTCCTTTGTATCATTCCAGCCGGTTTCATCTACTCGCAGGTGGAGCACGTAAGTCTGAAGCGAGTCGCGCAGGAGAGTGAAGCAGCGGGTGCGTCGGTTGAGGCAGCCGATGCTGGGTAACGCAGCGATTCCTTCCGCATTGCGTACTGCAGTGGATCCATCTTTCGTAATGACGCATCGGCACTGGCGGAACGGTAACCGTGTCGCGCTGCTAGAATCGAAATATCCCGATGAAGTGCCCTTACTGCGGTTTTAGCCAGGATCGAGTTGTAGATTCACGCGAGAGCAAAGACGCCGATTCGATTCGCCGGCGACGCGAGTGTGAAGGTTGCAACAAACGATTCACGACGTACGAGCGAATCGACGAAATCCCTTACATGGTCGTCAAGAAGGATGGAAGGCGGGAGAAGTTCGACCGTCAAAAGGTGTTGAGTGGACTCCTTCATGCATGCGAGAAGCGACCGGTTGCGGCGACGAAGTTGGAACAAATCGTCGACGAAACCGAGGCCTACGTAGTTGATTCGCCCGAACGCGAGCGTTCGACGAGCGAGGTTGGTGAGCTGATCATGAGCAGATTGAAGCTCATCGACACAGTCGCTTACATCCGGTTTGCCAGTGTATATCGCGATTTCAAGGACGTCCGTGAGTTCAAGGCTGAGCTGGAAGAACTGCTCAGTGGAAAAGACCCAAAGAAAAGGCGGTAGTGGATGACTCAAGCGACGAAGACCCACAGGATCACTCTGATTCCAGGAGACGGAATTGGACCCGAAGTCTCCAGTGCCGTGATCTCCATTCTGGAGGCTGCGGGCGCCGCCACCGGAGTCGCGTTTGAGTGGCATCGATATGATGCAGGGGCTGACTCGTTCGAAAAGACCGGCGAATATATTCCGCAGGCGCTATATGACTCGATCGGGGAAAATCGGGTCGCCCTGAAGGGACCGGTGACGACTCCGATCGGTGAGGGGTTCGCTTCGATCAACGTCACGTTGAGACAGAAATTTGAGTTGTTCGCGAACTTCAGGCCGGTGAAAAACCTGCCCGGATTGAAGACCAGATATCCAGGCCTCGATCTGATCATCGTTCGCGAAAACATGGAAGATTTGTACGCAGGGCTCGAACATGTGGTCGTCCCGGGTGTAGTTCAAGCCCTGAAAATCATTACCGAGAAGGGTTCGACCCGCATCGCAAAGTTTGCGTTCGATTACGCGCGAAAGCACGACCGCAAAAAGGTCCACGCAATCCACAAAGCGAATATTATGAAGCTTTCCGATGGCCTGTTTCTGCGCTGCTGCCGCACGGTCGCAGAGGGCTTTCCAGAGGTCGAGTACCGCG
Source organism: Acidobacteriaceae bacterium KBS 89 (assembly GCA_000381605.1). Classification (GTDB taxonomy): domain Bacteria; phylum Acidobacteriota; class Terriglobia; order Terriglobales; family Acidobacteriaceae; genus Edaphobacter. Next base: position 57,882 of record KB906757.1, on the reverse strand, counting down.
AGCATATTGTCGATAACACCTGCATGCAACTAGTGATGAATCCGTTTCAATACGACATCCTGTTAACCGAAAATCTTTACGGTGACATCCTCAGCGACCTCTGCAGCGCCTTTGTGGGCGGCCTTGGATTGGTGCCTGGAGCAAACCTTGGGACCGAGTGCGCGATCTTTGAGGCGGTCCATGGATCGGCGCCGGATATTGCCGGCAAAGATATGGCCAACCCGACCGCTTTGCTGCAAAGCGCGGTGCTGATGTTGCACCACATCAATGAATCCCCGACAGCGGAACGAGTCCAGGCAGGACTGGAGCAGGTCTTCAGGGAGGGCAAGACGTTGACAAAGGATGTTGGCGGCACAAGCGGGACGAAGGCGTTTGCGGAGGCGGTCCTGAAAGCGATGGAATCGCCGACGGTCCATGCTTAGAGCTGACTCAAATACAGAAAGAGGTTGTATGAGGCGGGTTTGCGGTTGGTCGACGACGGTCGCGGTGTGTGGAGTTCTGGGTTTGCTCGCAGCACTTGCAGGATGCAGGTCGAATGATGCGGTAAAGCACAACGAAGGTACAACTGCAGAGAGGACCCTGGCACCATCGCCAACTGTCCCCCTGGACCCAGCGACCTTGGGGATGGTAAGCGGAACGGTTCGGCTGGCCGGAAAGGCGCCTGAGCAAGTCAAGATCGACATGAGCATGGATCCGGTGTGCTCGATGATGGGAGGGGATAACTTCGCCGAACAATATATGGTCAAAGACGGCAAACTCGGCAACGTATATGTCTACATCAAGGGCGGCCCACCGGCGGCAATGTCTGCCCCTGTTCCGATCAATGCAATCGTCCCGATCATGGACCAGGTCGGCTGCAAATATGCGCCGCATGTCATTGCACTAATGCGAGGCGGATCGGTCGAGTTTCGCAACTCAGATGCAACAATGCACAACATCCATACGACACCAGCGGAGAACGGAAACCAGCCAATCGATATATCTCAAGGAGCGAAGGGCGCGCCGCAGGAGAAGCAGTTCAACCGACCTGAGGTTATGCTGCCGGTTCGCTGTAACAACCATCCATGGATGAATGCATTTATCAACGTGTCGGCAACGCCGTTTTTTGCTGTGACCGGTCCGGACGGTCGCTTCGACATCAGCGGGTTGCCCGCTGGAACATATACGCTGGGAGCAGTGCACGAGAAGATGGGTGAGCAGACGATGACCGTAACCGTCGAACCGAAAGGAACGGCCAAAGCGGACTTCAACTTTAGCGCAAAGTGAAAATCGAAGGAACGGCGGAGGCGTGATGAGTGCAGGATTGGCAGTCTTGGCAGTGGCGATTCAACATTCGGCGCAGTTCAGTCTCAACCTGGCCTTTGTAGTAAACCGGCTTCCGCTTTGGTTCCTGGTGTTTGCGCTGTTTTTACCGCGACTGGCAATGGTGGTGGCGTGGTTTCAGGGCGTGCTCGTTACCTTTCATCTGCAGGGAATCATTCCGCCACTCTTTTGGCTGTTTCTACCCAGAATTCTGGTTCTGTATCTGATTTATGTGGACCAGGGGTTGACCCTGTGGTTTCTGCTCCACCTGGTGGTGGCGATCCTTGTTTGGGGCAGTGGCGGTCACCAGATGCGACGCAGGAGCCGCCGCGAGTATTAGCTGCTGCGGAGACATGGATGACGGTGCCGCCATGGCGCGTTATCCTTAGAAGATATGGAACGACGCAGGGTTGGCATTCTTGGCGCGACTGGAATGGTCGGGCAGCGATTCATTCAGTTGTTGAACAATCATCCGTGGTTTGAGATCGCCTGGCTTGCTGCCAGCGATCGCAGCGCAGGCAAGACGTATTCCGAGGCGTGCAGGTGGAAGTTGGACTCTCCACTTCCTGCGCGCATTGCCTTGATGACGCTACAACCCAATGTTCCTGAGGGATCCGCAATCGAGTTGCCCAAGATCATCTTCGCGGCCCTCGACGCGGACATTGCGCGAGAGCTGGAACCAAAGTTCGCCGCCGCCGGATGCGCAGTGATCTCGAACTCGAGCGCCTTCCGTATGGTGTCGGATGTACCCCTGGTGGTGCCGGAGGTGAACGCCGACCATCTCGCATTGATCGAGACGCAGAAGTGGCGCAAAGAGGGCGGTGGATATATCGTGACCAACCCAAACTGCAGCGCGATTGGGTTGGTGTTAGCGCTCAAGCCGCTGGAGGAACGTTTCGGAATCGAGAGCTTGTTCGTTAGTACGATGCAGGCGGTTAGTGGTGCCGGCTATCCCGGTGTAGCCTCGCTCGACATTCTGGGAAATGTCGTTCCATTTATCAAAAACGAAGAGGAGAAGCTGCAGGAGGAGGTCGGTAAGTTGCTAGGCGGGCTCGACGGCGGAAAGGTCGTTCTGCTCGACGCCAAGGTAAGCGCGCACTGCAACCGTGTTGCCGTTGAGGACGGGCATACAGAGTGCGTGAGTATTAAGTTCAAAAAGAAGGCCACCCGCGAAGAGATTCTCGCAGCCTGGAGCGAGTTTCTGCCCCTGCAAGGCCTGCACTTGCCGACAGCTCCCGATCAGCCTGTTGAGTTTGACCCGAGCGTAGATCGACCGCAGCCGCGATTGGACAGGATGCGTGGAAACGGGATGGCAGCCACAATTGGCCGTCTGCGCGAGTGCACTCTACTGGACTGGAAGTTTGTCGTGCTGTCGCACAATACGATTCGCGGCGCTGCCGGTGCGGCGGTACTGAACGCCGAAGTGCTGGCTTTGCTGGGTAAACTGGACAAGCTTGGCACTCGTGTAACGGAAGTTTCGGCGAGGGCCGCGGCGGTGACGGCTTGAGCGTAGCGCGCGAGAAATTGGTTGTAATGAAGTTTGGTGGAACCTCGGTTGAGGACGCGCAGGCAATGAAGCGGACTACAGGAATCGTCCGTGGACGGCGCGAGCGTGGCCTGGAGACTGTCGTCATTGTATCGGCGATGGCGAAGGTGACGGACCTCCTCCTCTCTGCGGCCTCTGCTGCCGGTCGCGGCGACAAGGCAGGTGCGCTAGCCATCGGAGCCCGGCTCCGGCACCGGCATATTGATACCACGACGGCCCTGCTGGAGTCGGAGCGATCTGCTCGTCTTCAGGTGACGCTGCACCAGGAGTTCGATGCCCTCGACGATTTGCTGCGCGGGATTGCCGCGGTGGGCGAGCTCACCCCCCGAACCAACGATCTCGTGGTGAGTTTCGGCGAAAGGCTGTCGAGCAGAATGATAGCCGAAGCTTTTGACCAATACGGCTTGCAGGGAGCCCACGTGGATGCTCGAACCTGCATCGTCACGGACGCCACCTATGGCAAGGCTGTCCCGAAGGAAGACGCCATCGAAGGGAAGCTTGCTGCAATCGTGCTTCCCCTTGTCGAATCGGGAAATACCCCTGTGCTGGGTGGATTTATCGGAGCAACGTCGGAAGGCATTACGACGACGCTCGGACGGGGTGGTAGCGATTTCACAGCTGCTCTCGTTGGTGGCGGCATGCATGCTGGCGCGATCGAAATTTGGACAGACGTCAACGGCATCATGACAACTGATCCGCGAATCTGTCCGGACGCGCTCAGGGTCAAGGCCATCAGCTTTGAGGAGGCAGCCGAACTCGCCTACTTCGGGGCGAAGGTACTGCACCCGGCCACTATCTTGCCGGCCGTTCAAAAGAGCATTCCCGTCTGGGTGCTGAACTCGCGCAATCCTCAGAATGAAGGTACGAAGATTACCGCGATGGCCGCGAAGTGCGCCAGCCCCTTCAAGAGTATTGCCGCGAAGAAGAAGCTGACAATCATCGATGTCGTCGCGAGCCGTATGCTGATGTCGCACGGATACCTCAAAGCGGTCTTCGACGTCTTCGACAAATACAAATGCGCGATCGATATGGTGTCGACCAGCGAGGTGAGTATCTCGCTGACCGTCGACAGCAACCAGCAGCTCCCGGAGATCTGCGCCGAACTGGCCAAGATCGCAGACGTAAAGATGGAGGGCCACAAAGCGCTGGTCTGCCTCGTAGGTGAGGATATCCGAGGCCATAACGGTATCGCAGGGCAGGTCTTCAGCGCGATCAGTCACGTAAACGTGAGAATGATTTCGCAGGGAGCCAGTGAGATCAACATGAGCTTCATGATCGACGAAGAGGATGTAGAGGAGGCGGTGCGTAGTCTGCACGGGCATTTCTTTGCAGACCCCGATGAGACTGTGTTTGATGTCGCGAACCGAGTCCAGCTGAAGAGCAACGCTTAGGAAGGCATACGATGCGGATATTGGTTCTGGGAATGGGTAAGACAGGCAAGCTGGTGGCGCAGGTTGCGGCCGAACGAGGCCACAGCGTCAACGTCCTGGACGCAAAGGAGAATGCGGATGCGTCGGCATTGACGCCGCCTTTCGTCGCGGGTTTCGATGTTGTGATTGATTTCACGACTCCTGAGGCTGTAATTCAGAATATGCGTGCTTGCCTGGCGACCGGCGCGAAGATGGTGATTGGAACGACCGGCTGGTACGACAAGCTGCCGGACATGCGTGGATTGGCAGAACGGAAACAGGCTGGAATGCTCTACGGAACCAATTTCTCCGTCGGCGTGCAGGTGATGCTGCAGATCGCTGCGACCATGGGCAATGCGTTGAAGAAGGCCGGCTACCAGTTTTCGATTGAAGAGACCCACCATGTCAGCAAGTTGGACTCACCCTCAGGCACGGCGATTAGCCTGGCCAAGGTTGTCGAAGCCGCCTCGGCTCTCCCCCGCGTACCAATAGAGTCAAAACGCGAGGGTGATGTGATGGGAATGCACACGCTGGAGGCGCGCAGTGCTTCGGACCGACTGATACTAACGCATGAAGCATTTTCGCGACGCGGGTTTGCCGAGGGTGCGGTGCGGGCAGCAGAGTGGCTGTCGTCGAGGACCGGATGTTACGACTTTCAGCACGTATACACAGAAATGTAGTTGAAGCGACAAAGGACACCTTATGAACGTGATGGAAATGACGGCAAAGACGAAGTTTGCGGACCTGACGTTTGACCAGAAGCTGGACCGATTAGCCGAGGTCGCAGTACAGGTTGGGCTGGGCCTGCGCGCAGGGCAAGAGTTGATCATGTCCGCTCCATTGGAGGCGCTCCCGCTGGTGCGCCGGATCACGGAACATGCGTATAAGGCTGGCGCCTTGTTGGTCACGACCTTCTACTCCGACGATCCAACCGTGTTGGCGCGATTCCAATACGCCCAGGATGCCAGCTTCGACTACGCACCGACGTGGCTGCACGACGGCATCGCCGCGGGCTTCCGAAGTGGAGCAGCCCGACTGGCTATCGCCGGGACGAACCCTGCGCTGCTGGCCAACCAGGACCCGACGAAGGTTGCGCGTGCCAACGTTGCAGTGTCCAAGGCAGGCAAGCCGGCGATGGAGTTGATCACGCGGCATGAGATCAATTGGACAATCGTTGCGTGTGCGACGCCGGAGTGGGCGAAGCTGGTGTTTCCGGGCGAGCCCGAGAATGAGGCCATCGCGAAACTCTGGGAGGCAATCTTTGTTGCCTCGCGAGTGGCTGTCGACGACCCGGTCCTGGAGTGGCGGGAGCACGGGGCGAGGCTGAAGAAGCGCATGGAGATGTTGAATGCAAAACGCTTCTCGGCGCTCCACTTCAAAGGGCCGGGAACTGATCTGACCGTGGGTCTCGCAGACGATCACCTGTGGGCCGGTGGAGGAACAACCGCCGGAAACGGCATCGATTGCCAGCCGAATATTCCTACTGAAGAATGCTTCACAACTCCCCATAAAGATCGCGTCGACGGAACAGTACGGGCCTCGAAGCCGCTGTCGCACCAAGGCACTCTAATCGAAAATATTGCGGTGCGTTTCGAGCACGGCAGGATTGTTGAGGCAACTGCGACGGCCGGCGAAGATGTGCTCAACCGGCTCATCAGCACGGATGACGGAGCCCGCCGCCTGGGTGAGGTCGCGCTTGTGCCTCACTCCTCTCCAATCGCGCAGAGCGGCGTGCTCTTCTGGAACACGTTGTTCGACGAAAACGCGGCGAGCCATATCGCCCTTGGGCAGGCCTATTCGACCTGCATCATCGGCGGCGAAAAGATGGATACAGAGCAGCTGGCGACCCTTGGTGCCAACTCGAGCCTGATCCATGTGGATTGGATGATTGGATTGGGAGAGATGGATGTGGATGGTGTGGCGGCGGACGGTAAGGTCGAGCCGTTGATGCGCAAGGGCGAGTGGGTCTGATCGCGCCAAGCAATCGACATACAGGGAAAAGTAAGGTCTAGTAGCGCCTGTAAGAGCCTCCAGCAGGCACTTTTAGCGGGTTTTCTTTTAGATCACGCAGAATTTTTCTGGTATTTACCGGAATTTCGCGGTATCGTGAATCACAATCGGGCTACGGTTCGGTTCATCCACAAGTTCCCAAACGAATCATGCCTGCGAAACGCAACCGTTTTGTGGGAAATGTATAGCTTCCGCTCTGGACCTCAGTTGGCGATTTCCATCTGTCGCCGCGGCATTGCATCTCTACAAATTGAACCTTCGAGGAGAACTTCTATGAATTCGAATTTGACGCAAGGCGTTTCGCGCAGGTCGTTTATGCGGATCCTTGGTGCTGCTTCGGCAGCGGCCACTTCGTTTCCAGCCCTCGCGGCGGTGCAGGCGGGAACGCAGGCTGCGGCACAGCCTGCCGCACGCGGCAACGGTATGCGCGGCATGCAGCTTTCCCCCGACACTGTCATCATCAGCTCGAACGAAAACCCTCTCGGGCCCGCCCAGTCTGCACTCACGGCAATATGCACCACGGCACCGCTGGGTGGCCGATATCACTTCGACGAATACATGAAGACCGTCGCAGTGTTCAACGAACAGTTTGGACTGAAGAAAGATTACTCCGCACTGTTTCCCGGTTCAGGTGGCCCGCTTGATCTTGCGCTGATGTCGAATATTGGCCCCGATAAGCCGCTGGTCTATGGAGACCCAAGCTACGAACAGGGGCCACGTGCTGCCGACACAATGAAGGCCCCCAAGTATCCGGTACCGCTGACAACGACCTATGCACATGACGTGAAGGCAATGCTGAAGGCCCATCCGTCGCCAGGCGCATATTACATCGTCAACCCGAATAACCCGACCGGCACGATGACGCCTAAGGCCGACATCGTATGGTTGGTAAACAACAAACCCAAGGGTTCGGTTGTGATCATCGATGAGGCCTATCACCACTTCTCGAACGATGAGTCCTGTATCGATCTCGTCGCCCAGGACAAGGATGTCATCGTCATGCGCACGTTCTCGAAGATCTACGGCATGGCCGGTTTACGCGCTGGTTTCGCGGTTGCAAGGCCAGACCTGATCGAACGGTTCAACATTGTCGGTGGCCCAAGCCGAAGCCTGGCGAGCATTTCAATTACAAGTGCCGCCGCGGCGCGCGTCAGTCTCCAGGACAAAGACCTGGTGCCGCTACGGAAAAAGATCAACTCCGACATTCGGTCGGAGACGCTGGAATTTCTCACCAAGCACGGCTACAAGATCGTACCGGGTTCACAGGGAAACATGTTCATGGTGGACGTGAAGCGCCCCGGCAAGGAGTTTCAGGCGGCAATGCTGAAGCAGAACGTTGCGATCGGCCGTACCTGGTCGGCAATGCCGAACTATGTGCGCGTCACGGTTGGAACGAAATCCGAGATGGAAAAGTTCCAGACGGCGTTTGTGAAGTGCATGGATACGCCACCCGGAACCGCGAATGGCGCGGCAGAACTGCACCTTCCCGAGTTCCATGTTCCTTCCGAGCTATATCGAGGCTAATAACTACCGGAAATAGCTCCAAAGGCCCCGGCCAATCGATTGCCGGGGCCTTTTCATAGTTCTTTGGCTCGAATCGCTCTCTGCCGCGAAATCAACAATCCTGACGCGGTAAACTTAAACTCACTATGGAATTGATGGGTTGTGGAACGGCGCTGGTAACTCCCTTTCGACGGGATGGCGGCGTGGATGAACCCGCGCTCCACGCGCTGGTCAACTGGCAGATTGAAAGCGGGATCGATTTTCTTGTCCCATGCGGGACAACTGGCGAAGCCTCGACGCTGACTGAAGCGGAGTGGCTGCGCGTCATTGAAGTCGTGGTTGCTACGACGTCCGGTCGCATCCCGGTATTCGCCGGCTGCACCCATAATGCAACCCACGAGGCTGTAGCCCGTGCGCGAAAGCTATCAAGGGTGCACGGATTGACGGGGATATTGACCGCAAATCCCTACTACAACCGGCCCGGCCAGGAAGGGCAGTTCCAGCACTTCCGGGCAATCGCCGAGGCGACCGAACTGCCGATTCTGCTCTACAACATCCCTTCACGGACAGGTGCGAACCTGGAGCCAGCGACCGTGCTGCGGCTGGCGGAGCTGAAAAATGTGATTGGCGTCAAAGAGTCCAGTGGCAATCTGGCCCAGATCACTGAATTGCTCACGACCGCTCCGAGAAGCTTCAAAGTATTTGCCGGGGACGATGGCTTGGCATTGCCGATACTCGCCCTGGGAGGCGCAGGATTGGTTTCAGTGGCCTCGAACGTACTTCCCGGGCAAATGGCGCGTATGGTTCGAGCAGCGCTGGGGAACGACTGGGTCGACGCGCGGCGAATCAACCGCCAGTTCTTCCGTCTCATGCAGGCAAACTTCTGGGAGGCCAGCCCCGCCCCGGTGAAGGCGGTCTTGCACATGCTCGGTCGAGGCGAGGACGTTTTGCGCCTGCCAATGGTTCCCGTGTCAGACGCGACACGGCGGAAGCTGGAGCGCATGGTCGGCGAGCTTGGAATGTTAGTGGGTGTCCCCGCTACGGGCGAAGATCTGCGGATGTTTTAAGCCGAAATATTGCAAGCCATGACTTATTTGCGAAATGGAAAAGGTGAAGATTGGATTTGAAGGGAACGTTGCAGGAGCGGATTGAAAATTGGTTTGCGCAGGGGGCGACGGCCATTGGAAACGCCGAGGCAGAGGCGGCGTTCTTTGAGCTGCGAACCGCGCTCGAAACAGGTCAGCTTCGAGCGGCGGAACCGGATGCATCACTTCCGCTCGGTTGGAAGGTGAATGCGTGGGTGAAGCGTGGAATTTTGCTTGGATTCCGCATTGGCACGATGATCGAGATGGGCGGCGATACCCTCCGTTTCATCGATAAGCACACCTATCCGGTACGTCGGTTCGTTGTTGCTGACGGAGTGCGCGTGGTGCCCGGCGGCGTCAGTGTCCGGTCTGGAGCGTATGTTGCCAAAGGGGTCGCAGTCATCCCTCCGTCGTATGTCAACGTAGGCGCTTATGTCGACGAGGGAACGATGGTGGATTCGCACGCTCTGGTTGGGAGCTGCGCGCAGATCGGTAAGAGGGTTCATCTTAGTGCGGCTGCTCAGATTGGTGGAGTGTTGGAGCCGGTGAACGCCAGTCCCGTCATCATTGAGGATGATTGCCTGATCGGTGGAAACACCGGCGTATTCGAGGGGACGGTAGTGCGAAAGCGCGCGGTTTTAGCGGCTGGAACGGTGTTGACGCGGGGAACGCCGGTGTATGACTTGGTGAAGGGGGAGATTTATAAGGCGACTGAGGATATGCCGCTGATTATTCCTGAGGGTGCGGTGGTGGTGCCAGGGTCGCGAAGTGTAACAAAAGGCAAGGGCGCGGAATGGGGGTTGAGTTTGGCTGCTCCGGTAATAGTTAAATATCGCGACGAGAAAACCGAGCTTTCCTTGGTGTTAGAGGACATTTTGCGCTAATTCGTGGTGGTAAATCGTGGTGAAGTTGTGGTGAATTGCGTGGTAAATCGTGGTGTTTGGATGCCACTTTTTGAGCCTCTAAAAACACGCCATTTTTTTTAATTTTTCTGTGGAAATCTTCTGCGGCGACTAATGACCTCCGGGTGCGGGAGTATTCGGCGTCAGCGATGGCACGGCAGAGAACAGGGTGACGAGACCTTCCGAGATAGTCGGATGCGTGACGATGAGAGACCGAATCGCTGTGTAGGGCAGGTTGGCTGACATTGCCAACTGCACGACGGGAAGAAGTTCTCCAACATCCGCTCCGAAGGCCGTGAAGCCGAGGATGCGGTCGTCTGAGGAGACGAGGGCCTTTATGAAACCGCGGGTCTCTGAGATGGTGCTGGCACGGAGGTTGGACTGCATGGAGACCTTGGTAAGACGATAGGGAATCCCTTGTCGTTTTGCTTCGCTTTCGCGTAGGCCGACGTGGGCCAGTTCGGGATCGATGAAGGCGCAGAAGGGGACCTGACGCCCTGCTGTTGTGCGGTTGGCTCCGCCGAGGTTGTCGCGGACGGTGCGGAAGTCGTCGTAGGAGATGTGGGTGAAGTGAGGGGACCCGGCGCAGTCTCCCATGGCCCAGACACCGGGTGCTGTGGTCTCCAGGCGATCGTTGACCTGGATGTGTCCGGCCGGCGTTGTTTTGATACCGACGACTTCGAGGCCCATGTTTTGTGTGTTGGGTGTCCGTCCGGTGGCGACGAGCAAGTGCGAGCCCTGGAGGACGGTTTTACCACTCGGGAGCTGCAGGTAGAGGCTGACGCTCGTCCCGGACAAGCCCTCGACGCGGCTGATTTCAGCGTCGGCGATAACCTCGATGCCGTCATCGTGGAAGAGTTGCTGGAGTCCTTCGACTACGTCAGGATCTTCTTGGTGGGCGAGGCTCGGGTTGCGTTCGACGACGGTGACGCGGGCGCCAAACCGGCGCATCGCCTGAGCGAATTCGAGGCCGACGAAACCGCCGCCGACGATGATGAGGTGTTCAGGAAGAACGGTGAGCTCAAGGGCTTCAATGTGGGTGAGCGGTTTGGATTCGGTGAGCCCGGGAATAGGTTCGATCGTGGCACGGGAGCCGGTGGCGAGGAAGATACGGTCGGAGCGCAGGGTCCGCGTGCCACCGGCGTTGAGCGCGACTTCAATAGTTCTCTCAGCGACGAAGCGGCCGAAGCCCATCACGATCTCAGAGTGGCTTTTGGCGAAGTTGGCGAGGTGCACTTGCACGTTGTGATCGACCAAGCGCTGGCGGCGGGCGTTAACGCCTGCCATATCGACGTGCCAGTCGCCGGGGACGATTCCGAATTCCGGGCCGCGTTGAAAGAACGAGGCGACTTTGGCGCTGTGGACGAGGTTCTTGCTTGGGAGGCATGCAACGTTGGGGCAGGCGCCGCCGATCCGTTTGTCTTCCAAAGCGATGACACGTTGACCCTGTGCGCCAAGCGTCCAGGCCATCCATTTACCTGCTTCTCCGCTGCCGATGACGATTGCGTCGTACTGTTCCGGGGTAGACATGAGGAATCTCCGTGAGGTTGGATATTGAACCTGTTTGGCCTTCGCTAATCGGATGCGGGTGTGGTGGCACCGGGTGCATCGATGCGGCAAGGTGTCCTGGCATATTTCGCAGCGACTGCGTATGGAATCGTTCCAACAGCCAGAGGCGGACCGGTGTCTCGAAATGGCGGAAGGTCAACAAACTCAATCCCACACAGAGTGCGAGATATACCGGATAGAACGCAGGGGTCACCCAATGAAAGTGCCGAAACACGCCAAGAATTGGCATGTGGATAAGGTACAGCGCATAACTGGCATTCCCCAGGGCAGCTAGCCATCTCCCACATAACCACCGCGCGAGCGGGGTGGGGGCCACTGACAGCGCCCAGATGAAGCCTGCAAATATCGGCGTCAGCAGGCCATTGTTATAGGGAGCCGGTATACGAAAAAAAGGAACGAGCAGCGCACTCAAAATAATGCCGCCAACCGACAACCCCAGCACAGTGTTCGCCTGCCACATTCGTACCTGCGCTGTGCCCCTTCGCTCCTGTTGCAAGGTCTGCCAACGGGCCAGTAAAACGCCCAGCGAAAACGTTGAAAGATGCAGCGGCGGCAAGCTCAGTGCCATTTCAAGACCCAAATGGGACCTCATCCCCCAGGCCAGCTCCTGCCCTCCCATGTAGAGAGCCAATGCGGTCATCCACAGCCACGTTCCGCGCAGCTTCCAGAGCAAAACGCCGAGCATCGGGAAGCAAACACAAAAGAAGGCTTCTCCGCAAAGAGACCACGTGGAAGGATTGATGCGAAGCAGCCGACTTGGTTTCCAGACTTGTAGCATCACCACATTTGCTGCAAATATCTCTGCCGTCTTGGTCAGCCCAATCTTCATACCGTATCGCCGCACTTCGGCTGCTAGAAGCTCCGGTGTATCGAGTGCCAATACGACAAAGTACAGAGGATAAAGGCGCGCAAACCTTGCAGCGAAAAAATTGCTCTTATCGACGGCCCGCCCGTCACGCAAATACACAAAGCTCAGCACGTAACCGGAGAGCAGGAAGAAAAAACTGACCGAAACGGGGAACGCAAGGGAAACGATGCCGGCAATATCATTCGGCGGGCCATGAGCCTCCCGACTGGAGAAGGTAGGCAGAAAAGTCCGCACCGAATGGTGAAACAGCACAAGGAATGCCGCAAAGAAACGCACAGAAGTCAAAGGGTGGATCTTTTTTGACATCTTCCGACCTCATGGCCGAACCCGAATCTAGTGCTCACGAACTTCGATAACTGAGTCGCGGCACATTTATTCCCGCCATTCTGGAGGTCTAGTCGTCCTTATCGTTGTGAGAGTCGCTTGCCTTCACGACTGCGTTCCGCTTCGGTTGCGGCGAAGCTCCGGAGCGCTGTCATTCTGTCGATTCGAGTCTTTCGATAGCGACCTTGCAACCGTGCTATTCACAGGCGTTCAGGCAGCGATGGTAAGCTTAATGGTTGATGGCACAAGATAAATTGAAGTTGATTCCGCTGGGTGGCCTGGGCGAGTTCGGTATGAACTGCATGGCTATCCGCTGGCAGGATGACATTATTGTCATCGACGCCGGACTGATGTTTCCTGAAGAAGAGTTGCTGGGTGTGGACATTGTTGTCCCGGATATCAGCTATTTGACTGAAAACCGCGAGAAGGTTCGCGCGATCCTTTTGACTCATGGGCATGAAGACCATATCGGCGGCCTGCCGTGGATTCTGTCCGAACTAAACGTACCTGTCTACGGGACTGAGTTCACCCTGGCGCTCGTTGAGGGCAAGCTCGAAGAACACAATCTGCTCGATGATGCTGACCTGATCGAGATGATCCCGGGCAGACGGCTGACACTCGGGCCGTTCTCCGTGATGCCGATCCGTGTGACGCACTCTCTGGTGGATTGCGTGGCGCTTGCGATCCACACGCCGGTTGGCACCGTGCTGCACACAGGGGACTTCAAGGTGGATCTTTCTCCACCGGACAACAAGCCATTCGATCTGCACGCGTTTGCCGAACTGGGCAAACAGGGCGTGCTTGTTCTCCTGCAGGACTCGACCAACGTCGACCGGAGCGGATACACACCAAGCGAACGCGCTGTGCGGCCACGGCTGGACGAGATATTTTCTCAAGCCAAGAAGAAGTTGTTTTTCAGTTGTTTCTCTTCCTCGATCCACCGAATCCGGTTGGCGATGGAACTGGCCCATAATCATGGGCGCAAGGTTGCCATCATCGGGCGGTCTTTGGATAATTCGACCGAGATTGCCCAGGACCTCGGTTATCTTGATCCGCCGCAGGGGCTGATCATCAACCCAGGTCAGATTCGTGACACTCCGCCGAACAAGTTGATGATCCTGATCAGCGGAACGCAAGGGGAGCCGATGAGCGCGTTGAGCCGCGCCGCGGTGAACAACCACAAGTTTGCGAAGATCGACGCCGGTGATACCGTGCTGCTGAGTTCCCGAGTCATTCCGGGCAACGAGAAGTCAATCTACCGTGTGATCGACCATCTGGAGCGTCGCGATGCAGAGGTGATCTATGACGACGGGCAGTCCGGCCTGATCCATGTGAGCGGACACGGAAGTCAGGAGGAGCTGCGGTTGATGATCAACCTGGTTCGTCCGAAGTTCTTCATTCCGATTCACGGAGACTATCGCCACCTGAAGCGTCATGCAGAGCTGGCTGGTTCGATGGGCGTGGTCGAGAAGGCGATCCTGCTGGAGGACGGTGACGTCCTCGAAGTCGACAAGGATTCGGCAACGAAGACGGCCAAGATCACCGTCGGTCGTGTCTGTATCGATTCGGGCGGGGCCTCGACTGACGTCGTCGAAGACATCGTGATTCGCGACCGCAAGCACCTGAGCGAAGATGGAATCGTACTGCCGATCATCCAGATTAATAAACGGACGGGCAGGCTGGAAAATCCTCCGGAGATTGTGATGCGGGGAACGGCGATTGCTGAAGAGAGCCTGATCGTTGAGGCGCGTCAGGTGGTGCAGCGGACGCTGGACGGGTCTTCTGCGGAAGAGAAGGCCGACTACGGCGTAATCAAAGAGAAGATCCGCAATGATCTGAAGCGGTACATCCAGAAGAGTACGAGTCGCCGGCCTTTGATCATGCCGGTGATCCTGGAGATTTGACGCTGTCTTCCGGCAGCAGAAAGACGCCCCTCGCGGGCGTCTTTTCTTGTTAAGGTGCGAATGCTGTTTTGATCGCAGGAAGTTTGATCTTAGCGATGCAGTACATCTGTTGGTTCACCGTAGGTGACGGCAGACATGGGTTTGATTAGGCTGGGGATACGGTACGCCGAACGTGATCGATCGAAGCATTGGCCGCCGTTCGAACCATTAACCAGAAATTTCGGGCGAGGCCTTCTCCATGAATTTTTCCCGCACGGCCATCACCTATCGTCTTGGGGCTCGTTCTGTCGTCGCGTTGCTCGCAGTATTGTTGGTCCTGCCCTCGGCTGGAGCGCAACAGCCGGTGGTGAAGCCTGCATCACGGCCCAAAGTCGCGCTGGTGTTTGAGGGTGGGGGAGCGCTTGGGTTCGCACATATCGGTGTGATTGAGTGGATTGAGGCGCATCACATTCCGGTGGACTACGTGGCTGGCACCAGCATGGGCGGCCTGGTGGGTGGGCTTTATGCCTCGGGCATGAGCCCGCAGGAGATCTCGGAGTTCGTTGGCGGAGTTAACTGGACCGGGGTATTGAGCGGGCAAACACCATTTCCAGCGTTGAGCTACAGAAGGAAAGAAGACAAACTCGCGTTTCCGAACCGGTTGGAGTTTGGATTGAAGCATGGGATCAGCTTTCCGAACGGGTTGAACTCCGGCTCGGCCGTAGGGCTGCTGTTGGACGAGAAGGCGCTGCCGTACTACGACATGAAGGACTTCAACGATCTGCCGATTCCTTTCCGTTGTGTGGCGACCGATATGACGACGGGCAAGGAGCACGTCTTCAAGGACGGATCGCTAGCGCAGGCGATGCGTTCGACGATGTCAATTCCCGGGGTCTTTGCGCCGGTGGAGCATGGAACGCAGGTCTACTCCGATGGTGGGGCGGTGAATAATCTTCCCGTGAATGTAGCGCGGGGCATGGGCGCTGACATTGTGATCGCGGTGTATCTGGACACGGGCCCGTTCAACAAAAAGAGCCTGGATTCGCTCGTGGGAGTGGCGGGCAGGAACGTTGAGATCATGATCTCCGCCAACGAGCTGAACAGCATGAAGGACGCGAACATTCTACTGAAGGCGGATGTAAGCAAGTTCACATCGAGCGACTTCGAGAAGAGTGCCGAGATCATTCCGCAGGGCGTGCTGATAGCGCAGGAGCATGCGACGGAGCTGGAAATGTATGCCGTCAACGATGCCGACTGGCAGGCCTATGTGAAGCAGAGGAACTCGCGGCGCAGGACGATCCTCCCCGAGCCTCAGTTTGTGGACATCTATGGAATGCACGGAGTCCGTCAGACCGAGATCGCGAATGAATTTACGCAATATGTGAACAAGCCCATCAATACGACGGCGATCGAGAATTCGATCACCGACCTGCAGGGGACGGGGCTCTACTCGAGTATCAGCTACAACCTGATCGACAAGGACGACAAGACGGGGCTGTTGGTGCGTCCTCGGCTGAAGGACTACGGGCCGCCGTTTGTGAATGCCGGAATCTTTCTATCGTCGAACAACGTGAACGATATCCAGCTTGGGATAGGTGCAAGGGCGACTTTTTTCGGCTTGGTCGGGCCGGGGTCGGAGCTTCGCGTCAACGCATCGGTGGGCCAGGTGGCCGGCATCAGCGGAGAGCTCTATAAGCCTCTGATTGTGGGAAAGCGGTATTTTGTTTCTCCGCGGGCCTACTACGCACGCACAGTATCCGCATTTTATTCCGGCAGCCAGCAACTGGCACAGTACACGGAGCAGAAAAACGGATTTGGCGTTGACCTTGGATACATCTTCAATTCAAAGACTGAGCTACGTTTCGGTGAGGACTACCAGTGGTACAGCGAGAATCTGAGAATTGGAACTCCGATTGAACAGGCATTCCACATAACTCCGTTTGTCAGCAATGCGCGGTTTCAATATCTGGGGCAGGACAGTGTGCAGGTCCCGACGAAAGGCACAGAGCTGCGGACCATCTACACCTACTCCACGCAGAGCCCGAATAGTTCGGTCGGGTATTCGCAGTGGAACACGACGGTGTCGCACTTTATCCCGGTGGGGCCTAAAGGAATCATCTTTGGGACTGGTGCGGGAGGAACGAGCTTCGGTGCGACAAACCTCGGGCTGGCAGGTTTCTCTCTGGGCGGGCCGCTGCGACTGAGCGCATACAACCGTGGGGAGTTGCTTGGGAGCGATTATTTTCTGGCGCAGACGGGATATCTTCATCAGCTGTTGAAGTTGAATCCGGTGTTCGGGGAGTCGATTTACGCGACGGGATTTTTTGAGATTGGCAAGGTCTGGAACGCAGCGGCGGGTACGCCGAATCTGCCGTTTGATGTCTCCGGCGCGGCGGTCATCAAGTCGCTGATTGGACCGATCTACGGCGGTATCAGCGTCGGCGACAGCGGCCACTACGCGTGGTTCTTCGGGCTGGGGCGAATATTTTAGCGTGATACGAATGCGCACGAAGAGATTCGCAGCGGCGATTCGTCCTGTGGTGCGGGAGCATCTCTACGAATGCTGTGGACGATGACTACGCCGGTCTATCTACTGCACGGGGAGGCAGATAATATTATTCCAACGGCCGAGACGCTTTGGATGGTGCGGCGAGGAAGTAGAGGAGAGTGATGAGCGAGTTTGTGACATTGGACGAGATTCGGGCGGCGAAGGAACGGATTGCCGGAGTTGCGGTGAGGACGCCGCTTTACCGCGTGGAGCGCGCTCGGCTGCAAATGGCTAATTTTCCTGAGCCGGAGTTCGATCTCTACATCAAGTCGGAGAGTGAACAGCCGATCGGAAGCTTCAAGCTGCGCGGCGCTTACAACATGGTGTCGCAGTTGTCGCCGGAGGCCCTGCGGCGGGGCGTGATTACCTATTCGAGCGGCAACCATGCGCAGGGTGTAGCGTACGCGGCGCGGGCATTGGGAGCGAAGGCGGTGATCGTCATGCCGAATAATGCTCCCGAGGTTAAGAAGGCCGCTACGCGGGCGCTGGGAGCGGAGATTGTGGAGGTAGGGCCGGCCTCATCGGAGAGGCGGTTGAAGGCGGAGGAGCTCGTTGCCAAGCATGGCTATGCGATGATTCCGCCTTATGACGCACCGCAGATTATTGCGGGGCAAGCGACCTGTGGGCTGGAGATTGTTGAGCAGCTGCCCGGAGTGGAACTGGTGATCTCGCCAGTGAGTGGTGGTGGATTGTTGAGCGGGATTGCGACGGCGGTGAAGTTGTCGGCGCATGTCGGTCTCGCGGACTCGAACGTGAAGGTCTGGGGAGCGGAGCCGGAGCTGGCCGCGGACGCCAAAGAGAGCTTCTACACGAAAACTCTGGTGGAGTGGCCGGCTGCGAAGACAACACGGACGATCGGGGACGGACTGCGAACGCAGAGCCTGGGTGTGCTGAACTTCGCGCATGTTCTGAAGTTTGTGGATGGAATCGTGACGGTGAGCGAGGAAGAGATACTCGCGGCCATGCGCGTGATGTTGAGCGTGACGAAGCTGGTTCCAGAGCCGAGCGGAGCGGTGACGCTTGCCGCGGCGCTATTCCACGCCGATGAGCTGCCCAAGGCGAGGAAGGTGGCGGTGGTGTTGAGCGGGGGAAACCTCGAACCCGCACTGCGGGAGCGGCTGGAAGGGGAGTCGGCGGTGACCAAGGCCTAGCCTCGCTGACAAGGTTTAGACTGGGTCCGATTCGGCTTTCCCTGGACTAGCTTTCGCGTCTAATTGAGGGTCTATGCTGCAATCCAAGCTTTGGCGATACTCGACGATGGTGGCCCCAGCGGTGCTTTTGCTGGTGACCGGTGCGGCCATTGGGCAGGCCCAGAAGACGGAGAACTACGACAGGAACGCGAGGGCCACCGTGCTCCACGATGCCAATGTGTATGTCGCGGCAGACGCGGATTCGCAGAAGGTCTCGCTGGTAACGCCGGGGCACGAGGTGATCATCGTCGAGCGAAACGGGCCGTGGGTCAAGGTATTTGCGAATACTGATATCAACGATGATGCCAATGAGGACGATCGCAACAAGCCCGAGTTCAGCGATGACGCGAATGTTACTCCGGCGTCCGGATGGATACGCGACAAGGGAATCATTGCGCCCGGTCGCGCAGGAGGGGACTCGATCCTGTTTGGTTCAGCGGCAAACTTTGAGAACGAGGCGGAGCATCCCCATGCTCCGAAGGGGGCTGCACATGAGGCCTATCTACTGTACAGGCGGGTAGCGGAATACTTTCCGGATTCGGCCCTGGCGCCTGAGGCAGCGTGGCGGTCGGCGGATATTCGCTGGCAACTGGCGAAGCTCGACGCCAGCACATTGCCGAGTGCGAAGGAGCAGGAGGCTTACCTGCGGCCGCAGCTCTATGAGGGCCAACTGAAAAAAGTGATGAAGATGTATCCCGGTAGTAAGTTCGCTGCGATGGCGGCCTACGATCTGCTGGACAACAAGCTGTGCGGGGACTGGCAGGGTTTGCCGAAGTGTCCGGAGATGGAGACAGGGCTTTATCAGAAGTACGCGCAGCAATATCCTGATGGTCCGAAGTCGGCCGAAGCGCTATACAACGCGGTTTACCGGCAGGGCGTAGTGGTCACGATGTACACCGTGCAGGAGGACCGCAAGCGCGCCCAGTCGGCGGTGCAGAGGACGCAGGCGTTGGCGCAGGAGCTGAAGGAAAAGTATCCCAAGACGGACTACGCGGCGCGTGGCGACAGCATCGCGTTTCGGGTCTCGCAGGGAATCCCGATCTATGGGAGCGATCGGGACTGACGACGCGCCAAGGTATCTTTCGCGTGTCGTAGCCGATTTCGATTCACGGTTTACACATGTTGACGCTTTAGGATGAAAGTATGTCGATCTTTAAGGTAATCATCCTTGCCATCGTGCAGGGGCTTGCAGAGTTGCTGCCTGTCTCCAGCTCCGCACACGTTGTCGTCGCAGAAAAGTTGATGGGACTGGATCCTTCTTCGCCGCAGATGACATTACTGCTGGTGATGCTGCATACCGGGACCATGTTTGCCGTGATCGTTTACTTCTGGACCCAGTGGAAGAAGACCTACTTCTCCAGTGGAGATGCATTCAAGCGGTTTCTGGTTCGGGTAATCTGGGCCTCCGCGCTGACGGCTGTGATCGGCGAAGCCATTATCAAGACGATTGAGAAGACTGCGTTGAAGGGGGCTCCAAAGAGCGAGATTGAGTTGCTGTTCGGCCGGTTGGAGCTGATCGCTCCCGCGTTGGCCGTGGCAGGACTTTTGATTCTGGTTGCGGGGTTGATGGAGAAGCGGCGCATGGGCGACCATCCGAAGGTCTACGGCGATAGCGTGACCATGCGGCAGGCCGGTTGGATTGGAGCGATCCAGGGCCTGTGCCTCCCGTTCCGGGGCTTTTCACGGTCGGGAGCTACTATCTCGACGGGCATGTTGACCGGAGCCAGTAAAGAGCGAGCCGAACGGTTTAGCTTTGCGCTCGCGGTTGTGTTGACGCCTCCCGCGGTGGGGCGTGAGGTACTGCGGTTGGTAAAGGCTTCGCATGAGGCGACTGCGGCTGGTGTCCCGATCGATCTGCACGGCAGCATGTTGACCGGGCTGCTCGGCGCTGTCTTCGCGTTCTTTGCCGGGCTGGTGGCGCTGAGATGGCTCAGCAGCTGGCTTGAGGAGGGTCGCTGGTACCTGTTCGGCATCTACTGCCTGGTGGCTTCAGGTGTCGTGTTCGGCTTGTATCGGGCGGGGTACTAGGAGTTTTTACCGCAAAATCATGAGGGGAGGCGGGTTGAATCCGCCTCCCCTCATGATTTTGCTCTACTCCTGCGTCGGCGACCTACTTCGCAGCGAGCGCGTCGCGATGGTCGCGGACGAAGTCGTGTGAGGTCAGAACGTGAGCCTGCTGCTCCGCAATCAATTGCCGAACCGGTAACGGAAGGTCCTGATCGAGTACGTCAGCATAAGCCTTCTTGACCGCATCCTCAGCCCGTTCCGCTGTCTCGAGCAGAGTGTGGTCTCCTCCGCCCAACTTCGCCTTCAGGTCTCCCCAGGCGCGTTGAAGAGTGCCGATTGTCGTACCTGACTCTTTAATGTCATGCACCCCATTCTGGTGGAGTACCTCTTCGAGATCGCCTCGGAAGCTAGCTCGTTTCAGTGATTCAGCCAGAAAGTAGCGCTTCAGCGTCTCGTCCTTCAAATGTTCGCCGATTTCGGCAAACCCCTTCTGGCTATCGAGGAGCGTGCTG
The DNA here is from genome assembly GCA_000381605.1 of Acidobacteriaceae bacterium KBS 89. Lineage (GTDB taxonomy): Bacteria > Acidobacteriota > Terriglobia > Terriglobales > Acidobacteriaceae > Edaphobacter. The sequence goes on along the minus strand of KB906757.1, from coordinate 37,224 downwards.
ATGAGTTCACCGAGAGCGAGTTTGATCTCGCTCTGTCTTCCTGCATCTGTGGACATAGAAACCTCGATCTTTTGTTGGTGAACATGCGGTTGGGGCAGGGTCCGCTGGCTGTGCGCGATTCTCCTCCGCCAGCGGCAAGCAGGAGAAATCGCGAAAATCCCACGCCCCTGCCAACCGATTCTAAGGTCCGCCAAGCCATGATGCACCTGGCGGCGAGTCTGCAATGATAGATGCCGGGATTGCCCGTGGGTTTGCATTCGGGTACCCCGAAACAGTTTTCGCACTTTACCCCTCCTGGCCGTGACGCGCTCTGGGATAATCGAAGATGCTCTGGAGGTTCGCGGACCCTGATTTGCTTCACCCGTTGTGCAGTAATTCCTGCGCGCCGGGTGAAAGAGGCCGTGCGTACCCCTCAATGAAGGCCCCCCAATGAAATCCATACGACTCGTATCGACCCCGACGCGAAACCGCCGCCTGAATGAGATTATCGGGATGGTCGTACTGGTCGCTGCGGCCCTCCTGATGCTCGCGCTGGCCAGCTACACGCCGACTGATCCCTCCTTTAACACAGTAGGGCGCTATGTCACGGGGAGGCCAGCACACAATTGGACGGGCATGGTCGGGGCTTATCTTGCCGACACAATGCTGCAGTTGATTGGGGTTGCCGCGTTCTTTCTGCCGCTGGTCCTTGGACGGTTGGGCATTTGCTGGATGCGGTCGCGTCCGGCTGGTTCGCCGCTGGCGAAGACGATCGGGCTTGGGATGTGGGTGGTGTTTGCGCCGGCGGCGATCGCGTTGCTGCCGGGGACAATGCAGTGGAGGGATTCTCTCCCGGTGGAAGGAACGGAAGGCCGTCTGCTGGCGGATTTCATCGTTCAGTACCTGAATCTGCCGGGCGCGGCGATCGTTCTGACTCTGATGGTCGCAGTATCGCTCTATCTGGCGACGACGTTCACCTTCAATACGGCGCGGGAGTGGGCGACGATTCGGTTTGGGTTCGTGCAGCGACTGTGGGACTGGTGGGTCAATCGTCGCAGCAAGCGTGCCGGCGCCGAGGCCGCAATGGAAGAAGCCTATGGCAGCAAGCGCGAACAAGCGGAGGCGAAGGCTCGACGTGCGCGCGAACTGGCCGAAGAGGCGGAACGGAAGAGGTTGGCGCCAGAGCCCACAACATTATTGGGTGGACTGTTCGGCTGGCTGAGCCGTAAAAAGCCCGTTGAGAGAATCTCGCTGGCGCCGGAGGAGGCAATACCAGCGGCCCCACAGGCTTCGATGTGGCAGGGAATGCCACGGACACTTGTGGATGCGCCTCCCGTCACGGCTTACAGTACCGCCGCTGCTGCGGTAGCGCCATTCGCTGAAGTGCTCGCGAAGGCGGCGGCTCCAGTGCATGCCGTCGACGACGAATCGAACTTTGGCGGCCGTGGACTTCGCTTTGACGCCAATGACCTCAGGGAAGAGACACTACCGCTAAAGGCCCCGGCAAATGTGGCGAAGAGGACGGAAGAGCCTAAAGCAACATTTACTCCCGCGCGGGCGTCTTTGCCAGATGGCATCTCGTTCGGCAAACGCGCAGACGCCGACATCAAGCCGGTGACTATCGTGCCGAAGAGTGTGCGTGGCTACAAGCTGCCGCCCTCTTCACTGCTGTATCGCAGCGAGGAGCACGCCGTGGTGCGTGAAGAGGCACTCCGCGAGGAGGCACGAGTGCTGGTGGAGAAGTCCGCAGAGTTCGGTGTCGACGGGCAGGTGACACAGATCAATCCCGGGCCAGTCGTAACGACCTTTGAGTTCAAGCCCGAAGCCGGAGTCAAAGTAGCTCGCATTACCGGTTTGGCCGACGATCTCTGCCTCGCAATGGCGGCCGAATCGATCCTGATCGAGCGGATGCCGGGCAAGAGCACTGTCGGCATTCAGGTGCCGAACCACGAACGGGAGACCATCTGGCTGCGTGACGTAGTCGAATGCGAGAGTTTTGCCCAGTCGAAGAGCAGGCTCGCGATTGCGCTGGGCAAGGACATCAACGGGCGCATCGTGACAGCGGATCTAGCCAGCATGCCGCACGTGCTCATCGCAGGCTCGACCGGTTCGGGCAAATCGGTCGCCATCAACGCGATGATTATGAGCGTGTTGTTCAAGAGCACTCCCGAACAGGTGCGCATGATCCTCGTCGACCCGAAGCGCGTTGAACTCGGAATGTACGAGGGTATTCCGCATCTCTTTACGCCCATCATCACCGAGGCGAAGCTGGCTGCGAATGCCCTGAGAAACGCGGTGCGAGAGATGGAGCGGCGCCTGAAGCTGCTGGCGGCAAATCATGTCCGCAACATCGATCAGTTCAACAAGCTGTTCGACCATGGCAGCGAGTATCTCTTCGAAGATGTAAACCAGGAGCCTCTGCCCTACATCATCATCATCATCGATGAGCTGGCTGACCTGATGATGCTCGACCGTGCCAACGTTGAAGAATCGATCACGCGGTTGGCGCAGATGGCGCGCGCCGTAGGAATTCATCTTGTCCTGGCGACGCAGCGGCCTTCGGTCGATGTCATCACTGGCTTGATCAAGGCGAACGTGCCGACCCGCATGAGCTTCCGCCTTGCGACCAAGGTCGATTCGCGAACCATCATCGACTCGAACGGCGCTGAGTCTCTGCTCGGGCGCGGCGACATGCTATATCTGCCCCCGGGAACGAGCCGTGTACAACGCGTCCATGCGCCCTTCGTCACCGAGAAGGAGATCTCGGCGGTCACGGAGTTCTGGCGAGCACAAGGCGAGGCCGAGTACGTCCACGGCTTCCTCGAAGGGCCGAAGGAAGATACGGGCAAGGAGAATGACGGCGGCGGTGTGGAGGGCGACAACAACGATCCCATGTACGACGACGCCGTCCGGCTGGTATTCGAGTTTGGCAAGGCAAGCACATCGTTGCTGCAACGACGCCTGCGAATTGGCTATGGACGGGCCGCTCACCTGATCGACCTGATGTACAACGACGGTCTGGTCGGGCCGGCTGACGGATCGAAGCCGCGCGAACTGCTGAAGTCACCGAATTGGATCAGCGAGGTCGATGCGGCGATTCGGTAGTAACTAGTGGTGAACGGCCTTCGCCGCACGAATCGCAACCACGGCGAAGAGACACACCACGACCAGCAGTACGATCCAAAGCAGATTCGGCTTTCGGTCCGTCAATGGCCGCGCATCTAGGCTGTCGCGATAGGCGGGATTCAACTGCTCAGGACCTAGCTGTGCTGTACGCACCGAGTTGGACGGCGCAAACCGTCGCGCGTAGTCATATTGGGGAGCGGTCAACGTCGGGTCGCCGTAGAAGAGGGTCAACGGCCGCGTGTTGGAGATATCGAAACAGAGCTTACGCTCGCGCATCTCAAGCCGAATCGCCGCTATGGGAAGGGGCGCGCCGCCGCCATTGTCGACTGCGACCTCAACGGTCGCCACGTCTTGCATGTTCGCGCCGAGAACAGCGGGAACGCTAAGCTGTTCCTGGCGAATCTCACGTCCAGCCTGAGTCAGGTGTACCCGCAGAATCGTGCCGGTAAGGGTTTCACTTCCCGCATTCGCACCGCCGGCGGGGCTATCGGTAATCCTGACCTCGCGGCTGAAGTTAGCTTTGTAGGTTGGATCCAGATCGAAGGAGACGCGACCGATAGGAATACGTTCCGGCAGTGCAAGTTTGGCGACACTTTGCTGTCCGCGTTGCTCGATCGTCGTGGTTGTGGCGGCGGTCGTATAGAGAGACTGCGCCTCGCGGCTCGGGGGCACGGTAACGCCCCGGACCATCGCGGGCATCGCGTTGAAGCTCCGTTTGCCGGCGGCCGGAGAGACCGCGAGCTCAATATGCAGGTAGGGGAGATCCGTCTCCTGAAGATGAAGCGTCGTGTTACGCGAGAGGTGCTGCCAGGTCAGATCGAAGAGGGTGAACTCTCCAAGACTCGTCTGGTTCGAATAGTTCGGATCCCGAGTGCCCGAGACCGTCGCAGTTGCAACGTAGTCCTGACCGGCGAGGTCAAGTGTGATCTCAGTGTATGAGCGGTTGGGCATCTCCACGTCAAAGACGATGTTGCGGCCGCGCAGGTTCAGGTTGCGGACGCGCGCCGTATCGATGTCTGGCTGCGGCGGCTCGCTCAGCGTAATGACATAGGGGACCTCGCGGCCGTCCTGATAAAGGCGCAGATCCTTCAGCGAAGGTGCCGCGTGCGGGAATATCTGCGGGTCGACAACGGCGCAGTTTTGACCAGTGCCGGCAGGCACCGTGACGGTTCTTTGGTAGCGCAGAAACTGCCGGTCTGCTGCTGCGGGGCCACCATCCGGCTGGGCCTGCTGCCATAGAAGCAGCGAAAGGAGGACGATGGGCTTCATTGGTCCGCTCCTGCTCTTGGGACGGTGCGCGCATCCGGGGCCATGGCAATTACTTTACTGCCATCCTGCGCCGGAGTGGTACTGAAGTCTCTCAATTGATACTCTTTGCGCTAAGGAAGAAACTTATATGCCCGTCCGGGTCCTGGTTGTCGATGACGATGCTCTGAGTCGGGAGGTATTCACCCTCCTGCTGGACAACGCTGGGTATGTAGTCGATTCGGCGGACTCGGGAGATGCGGCGTTGCTTTATCTGGAGAGCGCACAGCAGCAGCCGGAAGTAGTTTTGACTGACCTGCAGATGCCGGGAATCTCCGGGGAGGAGTTAGCGCGTCGCCTGCGCCGTCTGTGCGGCCCTGACGCCACATTGCTGGCCATGAGTGCAAGCGAACCCGACGATGGGTCCGATCGTCAGTATGATGGATTTCTGGTGAAGCCGTTCACCATGGGCGCCTTTGCGGCAGCGGTCGCTGGCCGGGCGGCTGACCCCGCGAAACGATCGACGGAAGCAGTCGCCGCTACTCTAGATGACACCGTGTATCGCAAGCTCGCCGGGTCGATGCGGCCCTCTCAACTGGAGCAGCTCTATACGATCTGTCTGACGGATGTCGAGGCGCGCGTCGCAACGCTGCGACGGGCGGCAGCGAATGGCGACGACGCTGTGTATAAGAGTGAAGCGCACGCGATCAAAGGCGGCTGTGGTATGGTAGGTGCCCATGAGTTGCAAACACTTGCAACATCTATGGAAATGCATGGTTTGAGTGATGACCATGTAGCTTCGCTCAATGAATTGATGGTGGCATGCGAACGGCTGCGGGGTATGCTGGTCGCACGCGAAATCATTCATAATCGGGCCATTGGAGTGTCAGGAGAAGATGCGTGATGAAGGATGCAATAAAGAAATCTGACGATGCAGGTGGAGCGGCGCCAATCCGGATTGTTGTCGCTGACGATCATCCTGTGGTCCGTTTCGGCGTTAAAAACATGCTGGAGAACGAGGCCGGCTTTGAGGTTGTCGGCGAGGCCGAGGACGGCGATGTAGCGATCACGCAGACACTCGAGCTGGAGCCGGACATCCTTCTGCTCGACCTCGCGATGCCGCGGTTGCCGGGACTCGAGGCTTTGCGCGCCATCATGAACAAGTCACCCCGTGTCAAGATCATCATGCTGACCAGCACTATTTCGACCCAGCAGATCATCGAAGCGCTGCAGATCGGAGCACGCGGAATCGTCCTGAAGGACGCGGTCGCGGGCGACCTGTCGAAGTCGTTGCGTGCTGTTCTCTCCGGTGATTACTGGATAGGCGGCGAACGGGTCGCTAACCTGGTCACAGCGCTGAATGCCTTGATGAAGCAAGCCGCTGCTGTGCCCGAGCGCAAGACGTATGGCCTGACGCCGCGCGAGCTTGAAGTGGTCACGTGCATCGTCGAAGGCTGCAGCAATAAGGACGTCGCCAAACAGTTCGCGATCAGCGAAGAGACCGTGAAACGCCACCTGTCGAACATCTTCGACAAGACCGGGGTCTCAACGCGTCTCGAACTTGCGCTCTTTGCCATCGCCCACAAGCTGGTAACGCTCGAGAGTTAGTACTCGGGAATAACACGGCTGACCTTCAGTAGAATGAAGGAATGGGCGAGGTCGCGACTTCAGAAATAGTTGATTTACTTGTGATCGGGGCCGGGCCGACGGGAATGGCCTGCGCGATCGAGGCGCAACGTGCAGGTCTCACAGCTGTTCTCGTAGATAAGGGTTGCCTTTGCAACTCGCTGTTCAACTATCCGGCGAACATGACGTTTTTCACCACGCCGGAGCTCCTTGAGATCGGCGACATGCCCTTCTCCAGCCCGAACCAGAAGCCTAATCGGAATGAGGCTCTGGAGTACTACCGCAAGGTGGCGGAGCACTACAGCCTCGACATCCGGCAGTACCAAAACGTCGAGCGCGTCGAGGGCGCAGACGGAGACTTCGCCGTTCACACCACAGATCGATTCGGCCGCATGTTGCGGCATCGCGCGCGCAAGCTGGTCGTCGCTACCGGCTACTACGATCTGCCCAACTACCTCGAAATTCCCGGCGAAGACCTCAGCAAGGTCAAGCACTACTATCACGAACCGCATCCCTTCTACGGGCTCGATGTCCTGGTGATCGGCGGTAAAAATTCAGCGGCCATCGCGGCGCTTGATCTGTGGCGGCACGGAGCCAGGGTGACGCTGGTGCATCGTGGCGCGGAGATGCATCGCCACGTGAAGTACTGGATCCTGCCTGATATCAACAACCGCGTGAAGAACGGGGAGATCAAGGCGTACTTCAGCAGCGCCGTGACCAACATTGCAGAGGACGATGTGACGCTCTCCACACCGGAGGGGACTGTGACACTGCCGAATCAGTTTGTCTTTGCTCTCACCGGATATCATCCGGACTTCACCTTCATTGAGGGCCTGGGGGTAACTCTGGACGATGCGAACGACCGTTGCCCGGTGTGCGATCCGGCCACTCTTGAAAGTAATGTTCCCGGGATCTACCTCGCGGGAGTCATCGTTGCCGGGGAGCGGACCAACGAAATTTTTATCGAGAACGGTCGCTTCCACGGGAAATTAATCGCAGAGGACCTGCGAGCCAAGCTGTACGTCGCTCAGCCCATTACCCTTATCAGTAAGAGCTAGCCAATCACGCGACGCAGGAAGCCCCGAATACCGAGCCAGGTGAGCAAGGCCAAAAAGAAGGTAAGCATCGTAAGGATAAGCACCGGGGGCATGTGATGCAGCTCAGGGGTGAGCGCTGCACGCAAGCCTTCGCTCATGTAGACAATGGGGTTGATGAGTACACCGTATTGCAGCCACCGAATCTTATCCAGCTGGGCCCAAGGGTAATAGACACAGCCCAGGAAGGTGATAGGCATGACGACCACTCCAAAGATAAGTCCAATCTGCTGCGGCTTGACGCTGGTGCCGATCGTGAGTCCCAGTGCGCCTGAGGTTAGGCTGGCGAGGACAAGGACGACGACGAGAAACGGCCAGCTGCTGACGTGTGCCACAACTGGTGTCGACGGAATGTAGTAGGCAAGCGGGAAGACAACGGCAGCTGCGATGACACTCTGCACAGCAGAAAAGCAGATTTTCTCGATGGCGACGGCAGCTACAGGCAGAGGACACATGACGCGATCGTCGATCTCCCGTGTTATTCCAAACTCCTGCGCAAGCGGAAGCGCCACAGCTGCGATGCCGCTGAACATGATCGCGACCGCCATCAGACCGGGAAGCAGCACAGTGCTGAAGTTCATCCCGGCCATGGCTGCTGTGGGGTTCATCGCCGCTCCGCCGCTCATGTGCGGCATGATGAACGTAAAGACAAAGAGGAACAGCAGCGGATTCATGCAGACGCGGATAACAAAAGGCAAAAGTTCACGCCGTAAGACGTGCAGATCGCGCATAAAGAGACCAGCAAAAGCGCGGGCGTACTGCATAGACTTCGAATTTTCGTCGCGACGGCGCGTCGGCGAGGGAGCAGTCTCGAGTTCAGCTAGTTGGGTCATTCGGTTCTCGATTGTACGGCAAGCTACTCACGAAGATCTCGACCTGTAAGCCGGATGAACACCGTCTCCAGGCTGGTTTCTGTGATTGTCAGATCGCGGAGGCCGTAGGGGTTTGCCTCGCGAACTACCTCGGACAGCAGGCCATCGGCCCCATGTGCAAAGATGCGAACGCCTTTTGGTGTGGACTCTACACCCGCAACACCAAAGAGCTGTTTGAGCTGTTGAGTCAGGGCAGGGAGATTCTCCTGGCTCCGCAGGTCGAGCTCATAGACCTTCTGCGCTCCCACCGACCCCTTCAACGCGGCGGGAGTGTCCTGTACAAGAATCTTTCCGTGGTCGATGATGGCGACCCTGTCGCATAGCTCATCGGCCTCCTCCATATAGTGTGTGGTCAGTACGACAGTGATCCCTTCCTCGCGCAGACCGCGCACAGCGTCCCACATCGCGATGCGGCTCTGCGGGTCGAGCCCCGCGCTCGGCTCGTCGAGAAAGAGCACCTTCGGACGATGGGCGATGGCGCGGGCGATCTGCACACGCTGCGCAAGACCACCCGAAAGCTGCGCCGGATAGGCGTTCGCCCGTTCCGTCAGATGAAATTGAGACAGTAACTGATGTGTTCTTTGTTTGGCCTCCGCACGCGAAAAACCGAAGTAGAGACAGTGAAAATGGATGTTTTCGAAGATGGTGCACGCACGATCGAGCGTGTTGTACTGTGGCACCACGCCGATACCGCGCCTCGCCAGGGACGGTGCTTTGACGACGTCGATCCCCGCGATACGCACTCTCCCAGCGGTAGGCAGAGCGCGAGTGGTGCAGATGCTGATCGTAGTCGTCTTACCCGCGCCGTTAGGCCCCAGCAACCCAAACAGCTCGCCCTCCTGAACGTTAAGATCGATGCCGTCGACGGCGACCACACGTTGCTTGCCGTCATAGACCTTTTGCAGGCCTTCAATCTCTACGATCACTACGGATCCTCCCCCCGGCGCGCCCCCTTACGATTATATGCAACACACAAGGCAGCCTATGTGCGCGCAGTCAACAAGAAATGACAAGCCTTTCACTCATGCTAAATAGTGCGAATCACGATCTTGCCGAAGTGCGACGCCAACTGCATGTAAAGGAAAGCCTCGCGCGCCGCGTCGAAGGGGAAGACGCGGTCAACGATCGGATGCAGTCCAGTCTTCGCGATGGCGGCATTCATCTCCTCGAACATCGCCCGCGAACCGACATAGATCCCCTGCACATGGAGCTGCTTGTGAAGAATTGGCGTCAGCGCAAGCGGCTCCGACGTCGCCGCACCTGACAGCACCCCGATCTGCGCGACCATCCCGCCGACACGCGCTGCTCTCAGCGACTGACCAAAGGTACCGGCGCCCCCGACCTCAATAATCCGGTCCGCGCCTTCGCCTTCTGTAGCCTCTACAACCCACTTCGACCACTCCGGTCGGTCTTTGTAGTTGCATCCCGCATCGAGACCAAGGTCGTAGGCGCGTGCCAACTTCTCTTCACTTGACGAGGTCCCTATCACTCGCGCTCCAAGCAGCTTCCCGAACTGGAGCGCAAAGATAGAAACGCCGCCTGTACCCTGAATGACGATCGTGTCGCCCGGCCGGGCCGGATGCGCAACCTCTCCAGCTTGGTGCAGCGCGTTCCAGGCGGTCACTCCGGCGCAGGGAAGTGTGGCTGCCTCTTCATAGCTGAGGTGCTCCGGAAAGCGAACGACTCCATCCTCGGCCAACAGGACATACTCCGCTAGCATGCCGTCGACATCTCCACCCAGCGCGGCCTTCGATTTCTCAGCGGTCAGGGCGCCATCGAGCCAACGCTGCATGAAGATGCCGCAGACGCGGTCGCCCACCCGCACTCGACTGACGCCATCGCCTATCGCCACGACCTTTCCTGCCCCGTCCGAACAGGGGATTCGCGGCAACGCCATCTTTGGGTTGTAAAATCCCTTGACCATCATCAGGTCGCGGTAGTTCAGCGAGACAGCGTGAACCCTCATCAGCACCATTCCTGGCGCTATTTGTAACGTCGGCAGGTCCACCTGCTTCAAATTGTCTATCCCAAATTGCTCTACCGGATATGCCCGCATGTTGTCCTCTTAGAATTTGATGCTTCCCAGTCGGGAAATAAGCAACTGGCCCGCAATACGCGAAACAATTTTATTTATTGATTTGACCCGGCGTAGAATGACCCTATGTCGCGAGGATGGGAGAGTAAATCCGTGGAAGAACAGCAAAACCAGGCTGCTGCTCCAAAACCTGCTGCTGGAGAGGACCACTCCGAGGTCGCGGAACGAAAACGCAAGCGTCAGGCCCTCGAACTGCAACGGGAACGCATACTGTCGGAGCGAACCTCAAGTCCGCACCGGCGGTCTGCCCTCACCATAGCGCTCGCCGATATTGAAGAGAAGCTCAGCGAGCTTGGCTGGTCGATCCACCTCTAGCACAGGCCTCTTCCTGGAAGCAGGTTCAGCCGCGACGGTGGAAGACCATTGAATTTGCCTGGTCGATCGTGGTCATCACCACGGTGTGAATATTGACGTGTGCCGGCCGGCTCGCCGCCCATACGATCGCATCGGCAACGTCCTCCGGTTGCAGCGGCGTAATGTTCTGGTACACCTTCGCGGCCCTCTCCTCGTCTCCACGAAAACGTACATTGCTGAAATTAGTCTCGACCATGCCGGCGTCGACGGAGGTTACACGCACCGGCGTTCCCATCAGGTCGATCTTGAGTCCCTCGCTAATGGACTTCTCGGCCGCCTTACTGGCGCAGTAGACCACGCCGTTCGCGTACGTAATATAGGCGGCGGTCGAGCCGAGATTAATTACGTGTCCACGGGCGCGCGCAACCATGCCGGGGACGACACTCCGTGTCACATACAGCAACCCCTTTACGTTGGTGTCGATCATCTCCTCCCAGTTCTGGGGGTCGTCTTCGTACAGTTTAGCGAGGCCACGGCTCAGACCGGCGTTGTTCACCAGAACGTCGATCTCGCTCCACTCCGCAGGTAGGCTGGCGATTGCCGCCTCGACCTCAGCGCGGTTCTGAACATCGAGCTGGAAGGTATGCACTGCCGGAGCGCCCGCAGACACGAGCGTCTGCCGAAGCTCCCCCAGCGGATCGAGGCGGCGTCCACAGACGAGCAGGCGACAACCCTCCTGCGCAAAGGCAATGGCAGTCGATCTGCCGATCCCGGAGCTCGCGCCCGTAACGAGTACTATCTTTCCCTTGAGAGATGCCATGACTTTCTTATATCCAAAAAAACGAAAGACCGCACGTGGCGGCCTTTCGTTTTCATTTCATCGCGGAAACGCTATTGAGGAGTTGTAGGGGCTGGCGCAGCGTCGGGGCTGGTCTGTTCCACACCAATCGCGTCGCCTGAAACCACCAGCTGTACGCGCCGGTTCTGCGCACGCCCTGCGGCTGTGCTGTTGTCAGCAACCGGCTTAGACTTGCCGTAACCGGTAGCCGAAATATTGTCTGGCTGGACGCCTTGCGAAACCAGGAATTCCCGTACCGCATCGGCCCGGTTCTCCGAAAGCTTCTGGTTCAACTGATCGCTCCCGACGCTGTCCGTGTAGCCTTCGACCTGCAGCTTCAGGCCAGGGTAGGCCTGCAGAATTCCCGAAACCTTGGCAAGGCTGATCTGCGTTCCCGGCTTCAGTGTGTACTTGCCGGTGTCGAACAGCACATCGGACATATTAACGATGAGTCCCCGCGCCGATTCGCTGGTAGCCAGCACACTGTTCAGTTGGCCACGCAGCTTCTCGCGCACAGCGTTCGCGTCCTGCGCGCTCTTGTTCGCGGCGGCGGCCCTTGCCTGGGCCTCTGCAGCGGCGGCTTCGGCGCGTGCACGGTCAGCATCGGCCTCTGCCTGTGCGGCTCTGGCGCGTTCTGCGGCGAGCTGCGACTGCTGCGCATCCAGCAGCGACTGCTGCGCCTGGCTCTGCGCGTCGCGTTTGGCTGTCTCGGCGTTCTGCTGCCGTTCCGCCGCCTGTCGTCGCAGGGTCACGAGGCGCGCGTCCTCGGCGCGTTGCACAGCCTGACGCGCAAAGGTGATCTCCAACATCCGATTACCCTTCTTGTTCTGGTCGATGGCGGTCGCATTTTGGAGGTCCTGCATCGCCTCCCTCATGATCTCGGGAGCATATTTGTCCGCCTCCGCAGCCTGCGCAATGCGGACGGCGTTGTTGGCCTGATAGAGCTCCAGCGGCGACTTTTCGTCGCGCGTAATCGGATTCGGGTTAGACTTCGACCCCTCCGTCTGGGCATAGGTGCCGCGCGGCAGCAGCAGATAGTGGGCGTTGACCTTCTCAAGGACACCTGCGGTCTTATCCGTCAGAATCACGTTTTGCAGCACAACAACGTCGCTCGGCTGAGTCACAGAGAAGTACGGCTCTGCTGTTACGATCATCCCAAACGACTGCAGCGCCGTGGTGACGTCAATATTGTTCTTTGTGCCCGCAGGCAACACCTCGCCGAGATTGTTCGGCCGTCCGTCCGGCGTAATGGCCCACAGAACATAGGTCAGATACTCACGGCCAAATCCGTTGGCCGGGGTAAGCCCCTGAAACCTGGCTTCAATGTGGATTCCGCCGCGCTCGCTGGTAACCTTTGCCGAACCCTTCGCCATGGGCATAAGCGTCGTGCCCTTGAAACCAATGTTTGTCGAGCCGTTGCGGTGCAGATAGTTCACGGCGTCCAGGTCGCGCTGAACCACCTTGACGCGATAGAGATAGATTCCGTTGTCTTGCTTCTCAAGCTGTTGCTGCTCTTGCGGGGGAGGCATTTGTGCTGTTGGGTTTGGCTCCTGGCCGTAAAGTGTTGCCACTCCAGATCCGTACATCCCAAAAAGCCCGGCAGTCAGCACTGCAGCCGAAAAAAACTTCGTAAAACCACTCATTCCACGTTCTCCTTGGCAAACTCCATCGAGATTCGCCCGAACATACTGATTCTGCCATGTAAAAGCTATTGTGTGCGATGCGAGGGAGTGGACAAAAGGGTGTATTGACGGAACCGGCACCCGGGAGCATGCCTGGTACACCGAACCTTAATTGCAGGGAGGAAATGTCTTGGCTAAGCCGCGCAAAAAAACTCCCCTCCACTGTTTCGGTGGAGGGGAGTCGGGTTCTGCTCTAAGCGCTGTGCTGATGCTGTGGCGTGGTGCGATGCACAAAGTGGTACGGAGGCCACGGCCCGGAGAGCTGCATGTGGCAATCCTTCAACTCTTGCGTCGCCGAGGTGTACTTGTTCTGATAGCGTTCCACGGTCTTGTTATCAATCAGGTGGGCGATATCCAACAGCATCTTGCCCGTGTCCATCCGCTTGCAGGTGATCTCCTCCGCGAGCGGAAGGAACATGCGATGCATCTGGATTGAAAGCGCGCGAGCCTTGGACTGGCGCTCCCGTTGACGGCTGGCGCTCTCACGCAAACTGGTCAGATACTGTTGACCCACGGTCATGTCGCGGGCCGAGTTGCCGGGGCAGATATCGTCCACCAGAACCTTCAGGTGCATCTCCGCCTTGCCGCGCAGACGCTCGACATTGGCCTGGAAATGACGCTGATTCGATCGGACAGAGCGGCGCAGCGCGTCGTCGTCCTGAAACGTAGTACCAAAGCGGAAGGGAAGTACGGTCGAAAGTTTAAAGCAGTCTGCAACAACGCGAGCGTGGTCCTTGGCGGCCTGCTGATCCATCCGCGCACTGTCTTCCGCACTATGTTCGGAGACGATGACGGCCAGATCGCTGGCGGGAAAGAGGAAAGTCTGGTTACCAAACATACCCGACACCCCGGTCAGGGGCATTGGGCGGCGGTGCCGGCAAAGTTCCGGAAAGGCCTGTCGTTCTGCAATGCAATAGGCGTACCATGCCATATCTTTTTCCTTCCAAAGCGCGCTGAGGGGTCTAACCGCCCCATCAGGTAGTTGGTTATGAAACTCACACCGATACGAAGTTGATTGGGAAGCTTTTCATGCGATTGGTCTTGTTCTTGGAAATGCACCAATATCGGTGAACTTCATCGAACCGAGAGGGATAGTATGCCTATCGAAGTACGATTGGCAACACTTTCTTCGCCGGCTCTCGCACTATGCACGGAACAATAGCGTTCCTGTTGCCAGAGACCCGCAAAATAGCGTACAGAACCGCTCAAATTGCAATCCCACATCCAGCCAGAAGACCTTGCAATCCCCTGCATACTCAATCGTCGCCGGTCGAACGCATAGCTATAAGCCATTATAAATATTATATTTACGAGAAATTAACTAGACAGTAACGCGGCCCGGCAGCAAACTAGATACAGGCATCAAAAAGGCTTGTTTATGTTTCACAAAAATGTACTAAACTCCCCCGGGAGCATCCCACCTCAGCAGATCTCCGAATCGCCCCAGACTTCGACATCACCTGTTCGCCTTGCGCTTGTTCCTCCCGGCGTAGGAGTCATTGCAAAGAAGAGCCCATCCCCGCTCTTCGATCTGGTCGCGATCACAGCCCATCGTTGCTCCTCGTTCTTTGCCGAGGCGGCCGTTCTGATTCTTGTGTTGGCTCTCCTCGACAGGTTCATGCTCAAAGGTCGCGTCGAGTTGAACTGGGTCGTCAGCGCCTTCACCATCAGCGTAGCCTTGCTGGTCGCCAGCGTTCTTACGGAGTTCTCTTCCCGCCGCTGGCTCCAGCGTCACTAGCATTTTCAGCCATCGGATTGGTCTGAGGCGAATCAGGCCTGATTTGTTATGCTTGTCCAATCCCTCATTCGACCAAGCTGCATGAATTTTCGACGAGACTACCACTGCGTGATTTAATTCCGGTAACATCTAATATATGGCCGCCATTGCTTCGCTCGAATGTTCTCGCTGTCACCATCACCTCTCTGCCGAAACCGCCCAAACACTGTGCCCCCTGTGCGCCGGCTCGCTCTATGTCCGCTACGACATGGACAAGCTCAAAAAGACCGCAAAACGTGACGAAATTGCCGCCCGTGCTGCCGCTTCTCCAGCCAGCCTCGGCATGTGGCGCTATGCATGTGTTTTACCCGACGTAACTCCAGTCACACTCGGCGAAGGCTGGACCCCGCTCCTTCACAGCAAGCGCTACCCAGGTCTCTACATCAAGGAGGAGGGCGCCAATCCCACCGGCACATTCAAGGCCCGTGGCCTCGGTCTCGCCGTGACCATGGCCAAGCATTATGGCCTGCAGCACCTTGCCGTTCCCAGCGCGGGCAATGCTGCGGGTGCGCTCGCCGCCTACTCCGCCGCCGCCGATATCACTGCCCACATCTTCATGCCGCAGGACGTCCCCTTTGCCAACTACCTCGAGGGCATCGTCTACGGGGCCGACGTCACCATGGTCGACGGCCTAATCTCCGACTGCGCCCGCATGGTTGCCGAAAACATGAAGGCCCAGAAGGAAGCCAACACACCCACTAGCCAGGCCTGGTTCGACATCTCCACCCTCAAGGAGCCCTTTCGAGTCGAAGGCAAAAAGACCATGGGCTACGAGTTGGTCGAACAACTCGGCTGGCAGTACCCCGACGCGGTCTTCTACCCCACCGGCGGCGGCGTAGGTCTCATCGGCATGTGGAAGGCCTTCGAAGAGATGGAACAGCTAGGCTGGGTGTCGGGCAAACGTCCAAAGATGTACGCCCTCCAGGCCAGCGGATGCGCCCCCATCGCCAAGGCCTACGCCGAACACAAGCCCGCCAGCGAGTTTTTCCAGAACGCCGCCACCTTTGCCGCTGGACTCCGCGTACCCAAGCCCTACGCCGACACCATCATCCTCGACATCGTCCGCGAATCCGGCGGTTCAGCCCTGGCCTCTCCTGACGACCAGATCCTCGCCAGCATTCTCGACTGGGCAAAACACGAAGGCATCTTCCTCTCACCCGAGGGTGCAGCCGCCACCGCAGCCTACGACACCCTCATCGCTTCAGGCGAACTCAAACCCACCGACAAGGTCGTCCTCTTCAACACGGGTGCCGGCCTCAAGTACACCGACATGACTGCCGAAGCCATGCACCTCAGGCGCCCCTTGGAGAAAAAAGCCGCCCTGCCCACCAGCATGCCGGTAGGTGGCATCATCACCCCGCAGTAATCGCCAGAGTTTCGCCCGTACACTTCCATGCAGGCGAAGCGATTCACCCCGCCTGTTCTCACAGTTCCTTCGTCCACCTCGACCGCATCCCCAGGTGCGGTCCTTTACTTCCGGGCGAAGCCGCGCTCCACGGCACCTGGAAAAAGCCCCAAATGCAACCCGTTCCGTCCAAGCGAAAGTCTCTGCAACTCGACTCGACCGCTCTTACACACTCGCCTCTGCCGCTTCGACCGTAGGGAACCTCGTGAGCACTCCCTGCACCCTTGTCATCTTGAAAAGCTCCGCAACTCGATCATTGACTCCCGCGAGCAGCAGCTTTCTTCCGTGGTCCTGCGCCGACACATAGTAGTTCATCACCAGGCCCAAGCCAGCCGAATCCATATACGGAGTCTCGCTGAAATCCAGAATCAGCACATGCGGAGTCATCGACCGGAACTCGTTCTGAAATCCAAACATCGTCGTCAGAGTCAACGGCCCAACCAGCTTCAGGATCATCGTCCCATCGCTCTGGCCTGGGGTATAGCTATAGGTCAAAGGTTCGTCGCGCATGCATGACAGTTTAGGGAATTGAAACCGTCCAAAGATTACAGCGGCGTGAATGTCGCACTCGCTGGAGAAACTTCTGTACTCGAACCCCTTTCAGAGATCCGTGTAGACCGACAACGAATTTTGAGAGTCGTTTTTAGGCGCCGCTTCAGCCGCGCTGCATGGCAATATCAATGTGGCTTTAGCCACCGAGGGAATCTCTCCATGCCGAATGCCCTCAATGCCCAAACACCTGCTTCAAAAGCGCAGTCGTCCTCGCCATCGGATTCGTGCGAATCTCTTTCTCCTGCTGTCCAAGCATATAAAACAAGCCATCAAGCGCCTTATTCACCACGTAGCCATTGATATCCAGGCTTGAACTATTTCCAAACGGCATCCAGGACACCTGCCCCACCAGCGCCTCGTATTGCTGAGTCACACCGTTCCGGCTCATCGCCGCTTCGACATGCGGACGGAAGGCAACCGCCAGACGAGCCGACGTCTTCGCTTTGAAATAGTCGGTGATCGACGTATCGCCGCCGTTCAACAGCTTCCGGGCATCGTCGATCGTCATCGCGGTCACCGCATCGGCGAAGATCGTCCCCGCCTCCGGCGCGGCGCTCTCCGCAGCGTGGTTCATGCTGGCGACGAACTCATCCACCCTCGCCCCTTGCCCCAGCCCGCGAGCAACCTTCTCGACCGTACGCAGATTTTGCGGAACGAGTATCTTGATCGCCGCATTGTCAAGATAGCCTCCGGGTTGAGCCACCAGCCTAACGGCCTTCTGCGTGCCAACCGAAATCGCCTCCTTCAAACCGGACCCGATCGTTGCCTCATCCAGCGCAACAGCGGAGTTCGCCTTTCCTCCAAACCCTCCAATTCCCGGAATCTGAAGAAACTGCGCACGCAGCAAACCCGAGTAGAAACAAAGTCCGAGAACCGCAACACGAGAGATGCGATGGGCCATAGCTGCCTCTCCTCAAAAACTCGATTAGATCCCGCGCCGACTTGCTCGGAACCTGAGACACTTGACTCAGAGGACTACCTGGCGCGGCCATGTTCCACCGCCGCCGACTCTGATTTGTGCCGGAAACAAAGCCTAGGTCAGACCCTAAGGTACCCACAATCAGGACTTTGGCACAATAACACCCCTGGGGGAGTAGATCCTCCATAAGCCATCGAAGCGCACCAAAACAAGATGTCCGTCCGCAGCCAAATTCGTCCCGTACTCACGCTCGCCCTCCCCCTCATCCTCGCCGAGGTCGGCTGGATGTCCATGGGCATCGTCGACACCATCATGGTCGGACACATGGCCAACCCGGCCCTGGCCATCTCCGCTGCCGCCCTCGGGCAGGTCCTCTACAACACCATCGCCTTCGGCATCGCTGGCGTCCTCCTCGGCCTCGACACATTTCTCTCCCAGTCCCACGGTGCGGGCCGTTTTGACGAAGCCAATCGCTGGCTCCTCCACGGTCTCCTCCTTGCTGCCGGTCTTGCCCTCACACTTATCCTCATCATCGTCTTCGCGCCTGTCTTCATGCTCCGGCTGCCCATCGACCGAGACATCCTCACCGTCTCCGTCTCCTTCCTCGGCGCGCTCAACTACGGCACCCCTGCGCTCTTCCTCTACTTCACCCTCCGCCGCTACCTGCAAGCCTTCAACCACGTTCGTCCCATCGCCTGGGCACTCGTCACTGCGAACCTCATCAACGTCATCGGCAACTGGCTGCTCATCTACGGCCACTCCTGGGGCCCAATCCACATCCCCGCACTAGGAGTCACCGGCGCAGGTCTCGCCACCTCCGTGTCGCGATGCTACCTAGCCCTCTTCATGGTCGTCTCCCTCTGGCGCATAGAACGACACCACCGCTACGGGCTCAGCAGAATGGTTCATCACTTTGAACCCACCCGCATCCGCCGCCTGGCACTTCTCGGAGCACCCGCCGGCGGCCAGATCTTCGTCGAAATCTCCATCTTCGGCATGGTCACCTTCCTCATTGGCACCATGGGCCGCCTTCCTCTCGCCGGCCACGAGATCGCCCTCAACTGCGCCAGCTTCACCTTCATGGTGCCCTTTGCAATCTCTGCAGCAGCCGCGGTCCGCGTCGGTCAGGCCATCGGCCGCAACGCGCCGCACGAAGCCGCCTCAGCCGGTTGGGCCGCCATCGCCCTCGGAGCGGGAGCCATGGCATGCTTCTCCGCCATCCTTCTTCTCTTTCCCCACCTCATCGCCGGCAGCTTCACCACCGACAACGCCGTCATCGCCGCCACCATCCCATTGCTCTTCGTCGCGGCGATCTTCCAATTCTTCGACGGCCTTCAGATCACTGCCACCGGAGCGCTCCGCGGCGCCGGCAACACACACGCCGGACTCATCGTCCAAATCGTTGGCTACTGGATCATCGGGCTCCCCATCGGCTACGTCTTCGCCTTCCGTCTGCATCAAGGAGCCGTCGGTCTGTGGCTAGGCCTCTGCGCTGGCCTCATCGTCGCCGGCATCGCCCTCACAACGATCTGGCGCCACACAACAAAAAAACTGCGAACCACCCAACTTGCGAAACAGTAACCCAGAGCCTACGCTGCAGGCCTGACAACCAACGCCGCAGCCGCCCGCTCCAGCACGCCCACCTGCCGTTCCATCCGTCGCATCTGCTGCTCGGCCACACTGCCATCGTCAACCGTAGCGGTTGCCGCGTCCTCGACCGGCCGCACCTCACCCCCATTGACCAGAGCTGCACTCACCCTCTCCAGCCGCGTTGCCACCGCCTCCATCTTCTCCACCGACCGCGGACTTCCCACTCCCACCACGGACAGCGTCGTCACCGCACGCGTCAACCTCCGCAGATACGTAACAAACGTCAACGCCTCCTCCCACCGGCTGGCCCGGCCAACTCTCGGCTCCAGCATCAGCCTGTCGAGAGTCTCCTCGGCATCATTGATCGACAATCCACAGCTGCGCCGTGCAGGAGCCAGCACCTCACGCTCCGCCACCGTTCGCATCGCCGCGCCAGTCTCCCAGAACCGCAGCATCGCCCGCACATAAGCCGCATCGGCCACAGCTCCGCGTGCCAGCAGCTTACCCAGCTCAATCTGCTCGCGCTCCGGCCACAGCACTCGCATCGCAACCACAGCAACGACCGCCCCCAGCACCGTAGTTCCCATCCTTAAGCCGGCATAGTGCCAGTCCTGCAGATGCGGCAGACTCATCAGCACAAACGTAGGTGTCAGAAAGAAGCAGTACCACCCGTAGTCCACCGCATACGTCGCCAGCGTCAGCACCGACGTCACGGTAATCACCGCAATAATCCAGCCCTCGCTAGGCAACGCCGCCGCCAGCACCGCCGCCAGCACACCTCCGGCTATCGTCCCGCCAACACGCTGCACTCCCCGCCGCAACGTCCCTGAGCCATACGGCTGCAGCACGATGATCGACGTCATCGCCAACCAGAACCCATGAGGAAGATGCAGCACCTGGATCAGCACCACATCCACCCCTGCCACCACAGCCATACGCAAGGCGTGCCGCATCATCACCGACTCCCACGTCCAGTTCGCCCGTGCAGCTTCGAACGGAGCGTTGAGCCACGACGTCGTCTGCGTCGGCTCTCTTGTATTGACGCGATTGATCGCGGTCCACCTCTCCGTGCCTTTGCGAAACTCCACGCCGCTCCAAACCGCCCGCACCGACTCAAACGCAACCCCGATGTACTGCATGGCATCCTGTTCCTGTGTTCTCAGGTGTGCCAGCAGCGATCCATCCGCAACCTCCCCAGCCTTGCTCCCTCTCACCCGAGCAATCTCCAGCGAGCGCGACCCCTCCGGCGCAAACGATGCACCTCGATCCTGCGGCCGCTGTTGCAAACCTTCCGCCACTGCCCGCGTCGCGCCACTCAGTCCGCGTATCGCGTTCGCGAGCTCTCGTTGCGACAGTGCATCCATCGCCGTCTCACTCAACTCGGTCCAACGTATCGTCTCTGCAAAGAGCATGTCCGCGGTCTCCAGCAGCACCGCCAGGCTCCGCGCCCGCACCGTTCGTGCAGTCGCTCTCGCTCCGGTCGTTCCCAACGCAGTGCGCGCTGCCTCCATCTGCAACCGCATCGACCGCTGCAGGGCATGCATGCGCGACCGCTGCGCATCTCTCTGCTCACCATGTCCCAAACCGACCTGCACGCCCGCAGTAAACCGTGCCAGCATCGCATAGCACTCCGCCACAGACAGTCGTGCTGGACGAAATGGATCCACCGGCCACAGCCCGAGACTCAACACAGCCGCCCACGCGCCCGCCAGCAGAAAGGCAGCAGCATTGCCCAGTGCACCTCGCAGCGTATGCGTTCCGCCGCCCAATCCCGCAAAGTAGATCACCAGCACAATCACGCTCGTCGAAGCCACCGGCTGCGCTACAACCCGCGCAAACGTCACCGCAAAGCAGAACGCAGCCGTCACCAACACCGCCACCCAGAATGTCCGCGACACCAACGAGCCGACGATGCAAGCCATGGCCCCACCCGTCAGCACCGTCATCATCGTCATAAGCCGGCTTCGATAAGGCCCGCCGTTGTCCACCAGAATTGTCTCGAATCCACCAAGCGCCGCCCATCCCATCGGCTTGCCCAGCATGTAGCAGACGATCATCGCCGCTGCGACTGCGACTCCGGCACGAAGCCCGCGTGCCCAGTGCAGCTTCCGAATCACCTCGCCCCACCTCGCCAGCCCGTGCATACTTCAAGTCTAGCTGCGACCCATTACGTTAGCGGCAACTGCTCTCGCACCCGCGTCGTCGATCGCGTCGTCAACGTAATCGCCGACGCCAGAATTAACCCACCCCCAACCCACGCGCTCGGCCCCAATCTCTCCCCCAGCACCAGCACACCCAGCAGGCTTCCCATCAGCGGCTCCATATTCAACAGCACCCCGGCCTGCGAAGCCGGCACCTGCGTCATCCCCCAGTTCCACAACAGTGTCGTCGTCGCCGTGCACAACACTCCACTCCCCACCAGAGCCAGCCACGCCTTCACCGATATACCAGTCACCGGTGGCATCCCGTAACGCAAAGGCACCCACACCACCAGCATCGCCGTCCCGATCAGCAGCCCGTAAGCCGTCACCACCACATGCGAGTGCCGTTCCATCAGCTCCTTATTAATCAGAATCCAGAACAGCGCAATCAGCAGTGACACAACGACAAGTAAATCTCCTGTCAGCGTCGCGCCGCCCTTCGCGTGCAAGTCTCCGCTCAGCGCAATCAACCCAGCTCCGCAAGTCGAACCGGCCAGAGCCATCCAGCCCACGCGATCCATCCGCTCATGCGCAAACACCGCCGCCCCAACCGCCAGGATCACCGGCATCGTCCCCACCATCAGCGCAGCATGGCTTACCGTCGTAATCGACAGCGCATAAAACTGAATCAAAAACTGTACCGGCACTCCGAGAAAGGACGCCATCACCAGCAATCCCCACTCTCTGCGATTCAAGCCCGGACGATGCGTCACCAGCAGCGGCAGCAGCACCACAATCGCAAACAAAAACCGGTACAGCACCATGTGCGCGAAGCTCATCTCCTCCAGCGCAATCTTTCCAAAGAAAAATCCGCACCCCCAAAAACAACTAGCCACCGCACACGCCGCAAACCCCAGCGCTCGTCTCTTCTCCAAAACCGCCATACCTCCACTCTCGCACAAAAAAAACAGGAGAGAGCCGAAGCCCTCTCCCGTTCGCAACTAACCATTGGCCACTAACAATGAGCCACTGTCTTTCTCACCAGACTCTGCAGCTATTCACCGGAGCCATCGGCGCGCCTTTCTTGCAACCGAACGCCGGAGCAAACCCCGGCTGATTCACAATCGCGCCATTCGCGCGGAAGTGGTCCGGAGAGTGCGGGTCCGTCAGCACCTGGTTCCTCACCTGCTCTGGCCGCGCGTTCTCGCACCAGTTCTGCGCATAGCCGATGTAGAACCGCTGCGGTGCCGTGTACCCATCCTTCTTCGCCATCAGGTCGACACCGTTCTTCTTCGCGCGATCAAGGTAAGCCATATAAGCCAGCACCAGACCGCCATTGTCGGCCGTGTTCTCGCCCAGCGTCAGCTTGCCGTTCACCTTCACATCGTCAACCGCAACAAAGTTGCCGTACTCACTTACAACGCAGTCTGTCCGCGCCACAAACTTCTTCGTGTCCTCGGCAGTCCACCAGTCGCTCAGATTGCCCTGGGCGTCGAACTTCTTGCCTTCATCGTCGAACCCGTGCGTCAGCTCGTGTCCAATCACCGCACCGATGTGTCCGTAGTTCACGGCATCATCCTGCGACGGATCATAGAACGATGGCTGCAAAATCCCGGCAGGGAAGTTGATGTCGTTCATGCTCGGATTGTAATAAGCGTTCACCTCTGGCGGAGTCATCCCCCACTCACTGTGGTCCACAGGCTTGCCGATCTTATTCAACTGGCGATCATTTTCAAACGCCTCCGCGCGCTCCTGATTTCCCAGCGCATCGTCCGGCTTGATCTCAAGCTTCGAGTAGTCCCGGAACTTGTCCGGATACCCGATCTTGTTCGCCACCGCATGCAGCTTCTCCTTCGCCCGCGCCTTGGTGGCCGCCGACATCCAGTCCAACTGGTCGATATCGCGGTCCATCGCCGCTTCGATATCGCTCACCATCTGCACCATCTTCGCCTGGCTGTCCGCAGAGAAGTACTGCTCCACATACACCTTGCCCAGCGCCTCGCCCAGCGCGCCGTTCACTGAGTTCGAGCAGCGCTTCCATCGGGCCGCCTGCTCCGGCTGTCCATACAGCTTGCGTCCGTAGAAGTCGAAGTTCTCCGCATCAAACTTCTTTGGCAACCTGCCCGCGAACTTCGTCAGCACTTCGTACCGCATATATGCCTTCAACGTCTCGAGGTCTACCGCGTGACTCGCCTTGATCATGGCAGGCAGAAAATCCGGCGTCGTATTGTTCAACTCGCTCACTCGGGGCGAATGGATCGCATCCTGAAACGCTCCGAAGTTCACACCCGGTATCGTCGCCTCAAACGTCGCGATCGGCTGCATATGGTAGGTTTTTTCCGGCTCTCTCAGGTCAACCACGCCCATCGAAGCCTTCGCCAGATCCGTCTCGAACGCCATGATGTTCTTCGCGTCCTTCGCCGCCTGCTCTGGAGTGGTTCCCGACAGCTCCAGCATCTTCGCCACGTGCGTGACATACTGCTGCCGCAGCGTCTCGTCCTTGGCTCCAGTTCGCAGGTAGTAATCCTTCTCCGGCATGCCCAGTCCGGCCTGGATCACAAACGCGATCTGCTTGGTCGCGTCCTTATAGTCCTGCTGCTGTCCATACCCGAAGAACACATTCACACCCATTCGCTGCAACTCGCCGATCAGTGCTGGAAACTGTTCCCGGCTCGTCAGCGCGTCGATCTTCTTCAGCAGCGGCTCTACCGGAGCCAATCCCTTCGCGTCGATCAGCTCCGTATCCATGCACGCTTTGAAGTAGTCGCCGATCTTTTGCTCATCGGGCGACCGTCCCGCCCCGCCAGCCGCGGCTTTGGTCAGAATTCCATTCAACGCCTGCGTATTGACGTTGTAGAGAGCGTAAAACTGGTCCACGCCAGCCTGGTCCGCCGGAATCGGATGGTTCGCCGCAAACTTGCCGCAGGCAAACTTGTAAAAGTCGGTGCAGGGATCCACCCCGGTATCGATCGAGGTGGTATCGAACCCCGGAATCGGCGTGTAAACCTCATGGGGCTTTTCCGCCGCTTTGGTCGCCTGTGCAACTCCGGTACTCCAGGTCCCTGCTGTAAACACGGCAATTGCCACTGCCATTCCTATCCGCAGTCCAAACTCACGCGACATCCTTAACTTCAATTCGTTCAACATTACGCCTCCCTCGGCCACATCTCAGGTATCCAGCTTTTGTATCACCAGCCCGGCTCGGCCACCATGGCGCCCGTCACAATATGCACACGTTGCCGCCGCTCCTGCGTCTGTGAAACATTACTCTTACGCGTCTCGATAGTGTAGGAGTACGCGCCCAGTGCCATGCCGGTTCCCAACCACCCCATCTCGGCACTTCAATGCCTCGTCCGCTGCGGGCTGGCCTTTCTTCTTCTCGGGACAACCACAGGCTTCGTGCGCGGCCCGGAGCCGGCGGTCCGCATCCCCCTCGACAGCTTCGGATTTCAGCCCATAGCCGCCCAGTTTCTGCTTAGCGGTAGTTCAATGTTCACGCTGCATTACGCTGACGACAAGCATCTTCTCGTCACCTTCGTCGTCCACCGACTCATCCCGCGCCTCCCGGATGAGCCCGAAGGAGATCAGGATCGCGTAACCGACGCGGTCCTCCTCGAACTCCCTACCGGCAAGGTCCTCGCAAGAACCACCTGGCACCTTCATGATCACGCCCAGTACCTCTGGAACCTGGGTCACGGTCACTTCCTCCTCCGTGTCCGCGACACCCTTACCACCTTCGCTCCGCTCGCCAACCTCTCATCCGGCCAGCCCTTCGCCGAACGCCCCTTCCTCGCCACAACCGACCGCCGCCTAGCCGCCCTGATCCTCTCCCCTGAAAAAGACTTGCTCATCGTGGAGACCTTGAAGCGAATGCCTCCCGAATCGAAGCCAGACCCCAACGCCTCCTTCCTCGGCCCGCTCACGTCCCCGCGGCTGACAGAGAGAAACCTGGTCCAGATCAATTTCTACCGTATTCACCCACGTGACGACGGCGGTCCCGTCGACCGCATCTTCGCCGGTATCGTCCAGTCCAGAAACACAGGAGACATCCCGGCCACCACCGCCGGCTATCTTGCCGTCGTCGACCAGGGACGTCAGCATTGGGCCTTCGACTTCCACACCTATGGCGGCAAGACCAACGAGCTCTCGCCCTTCGACTCGACCTGCGCACCCGCCCCGATCTTCGTCAGCCACAGCGAATTCATCGCCTTCGGCTGCCGCAACAGCCACAACAGGCAGCAGATCGGTGGCTTCAACATGCGCGGCGAAGAGATGTGGGAGCAGGGGCTCTTCGGGGATTACGTCTCTCCCTCCATGGCATTTGCGCCCGCCAGCGGCCGCTTCGCCCTAAGCCGGGTCATACTTCGCACGTCCGCAGTCGCCGATCAACCGATCAGCGCCGATGAAGTCAGCACGCAGGCCGTCGTTGTCTATCAGACCAGTACCGGCAGGCAGCTCCTCAAGGTTGACTGTTCCCCCGTCCAGCGCGCCGGTCAGAACTTCGCCTTGTCCCCCGATGGCATGGCCCTCGCCGTCATCCACGGTGACGCCATCGAAATCCATGACCTCCCGCCGCTCACCTCAAAAGAAGCAGAAGCACTGAAGCTCGCCCAGGCCGCCGCTCCCCCTGAAAGCGACCTTCCAATCCACTTCACCAATTCGCCTCCACCCTCCTCCACCGCTGCCGCGCCGCAAGCCGCTCCCCCGCCACCCACACCTCCAACCCCGGCTCCAGCAGCCGCTCCGGCGGTCGTCCCCTCAGAAAACGCCAACCAACCCGCTTTATTCAGCCAGCCGGACGACCCCAGCCTCACACCGGCCCAGCCCAAGTCCACCACCCCGGCACCCGCAACCCAAACCTCCGGCGACGCCCCACCCGAGCAACACCGCGCCCCGCCCACCCTCTACAACCAGCCCAGCGACAAGCCTCCCGCCAACCCGAAAGAGACGCCGCAATAGAAAAAGGCCGGCCACGGTCTCCCGTATGCCAGCCTTTCTCATGATCATCTCGCCGCGGAACTTAGCGGTTCAGCAAAAACAAAAACCTAAGCGGCCTTCTTCTTCGTCGCCACGGCCTTCACACGCGCATTCAAGCGGCTCTTGTAGCGGTTCGCGGTGTTCTTGTGCAGAACGCCCTTCTGCACGCTCTTGTCCAGAATCGACGCGGTCTCGCGGTACTGGGTGGTCGCCGCAGCATGGTCGCCCTGGGCGATCGACTCGCGCAGCAGGCGCAGTGTCCCACGCAGCTTGCTTTTGTTCGAGCGGTTAACCGCCGTCTTACCAACCGTTTGACGTGCGCGCTTCAACGACGAAACATGATTTGCCATAAACTCTCTTCTCTCGACCCTTACTTTTGTAGGGGAAAATGGGATGCAGGCCCAAACCAGTTCAAGCCTGGCCGACCCGAACTCCGGTCACAGCTGGCTGCACTCCCTGCAATATCTAAGTGTACGGAAGTCCCGCCCTGAGGTCAACCACCGAGTTTCCCCCCAAAGTATCAATTCATCATTTGGCACTTGACGCAAACCAATCCACGTTCTAATCTTTGCCCATCTTCGACGCATTGGCACCTCCAGCCATCTCGATCGCAGTCACAAAGCGCACCCTCTGCGCTGCAACCAATCGCCCGCTCCAACTCATCGAATACTCCCAGTCATTCGGCCCAGCAGTCAACCCAGCTTCTTCTGACGGAGGTCAGCACACTAATTGATAAAAAAATCCCTCGAAATCACTCCTGGCATAGAACCCCTCTACGGGACCCACGATGAAAATCTTCGCCTCCTCGAGGACAAGCTGCACGTAACCATCGATCTCCGCTCCGACGCCATCCACGTCACCGGCGAACCCGACAGCATCGCCCGCGTCGAACAGGTCTTCACCGACTTCGACACCCTCCGAAAATCCGGCGTCAACCTCCATAACGGCGAACTCAACGGCATGCTCAAACTCGTCGTCGCCGACCCCGCAATCACCCTCAAATCTCTCGTCGACACAGGCAAGCAGCGCTCCGCTGGCGTCAAACGCATGGTCCAGCCCCGCTCGCCCAACCAGCGCAAATACGTCGAGTCCATCGAGCAGTGCGACATGACCTTCGGCCTCGGCCCCGCCGGCACAGGAAAAACCTACCTCGCAGTCGCCATGGCCGTCAGCGCGCTCATGGCGAAAAAAGTCAGCCGCATCATCCTCGTCCGCCCTGCCGTCGAAGCCGGTGAACGCCTCGGCTTCCTCCCCGGCTCCCTCCAGGAAAAGGTCGACCCTTACCTCCGCCCCCTCTACGACGCCCTTTACGACCTCCTCGACCCCGTCAAGGTCGACAAGATGCTCGAGTCCAACGTCATCGAAGTCGCCCCGCTCGCCTTCATGCGCGGCCGCACCCTCAACGACGCCTTCATCATCATGGACGAAGCCCAGAACACCACCATGGAACAGATGAAGATGTTCGTCACCCGTCTCGGCGCCAACTCCAAGGCCGTCATCACCGGCGACCTAACCCAGACCGACCTGCCCAACCCCAAAAAATCCGGCCTCCTCGAAGCTCTCCACGTCCTCGACGGCGTCGAAGGCATTCGCTTCTGCCACTTCGAAGACGTCGACGTCGTCCGCCACCACCTCGTCCAGCGCATCGTCCGTGCCTACGACAGCTACGGCAAAGCCCAGCAGCAACTCCCTTTGGCCCTCAATGACACGGTCCCCGACGCAACGCTTCCCGCGCCAATACAGTCAATTCCAAAGACGCAATGAAACCCGTCAAATCTGCGATAATCCATCACAGGGGGCGATTCCAGCCCCCTGTTGACGTTTATCATCGCTTCTTACGATGATCACCACCGAACCCCCAAGTACCACCGCCTTGTCGGCTCATAACTCGGGTCCCCCATATCTCGATTCTGAGAGGTGTGCATCGTCCGAAGGACGACCGTCTTCCTCCAAGGGCAAGCGCACCCTGACTCTCGTCGGCCTCATCCTCCTCGCCAACACCCTCCACGCCCAGTCGAATAACTGGCAGCTAACCTGGAGCGATGAATTCAACGCCTCCAACGGTTCCGCCCCTGACCCCGCAAAGTGGAACATCGTCACCGGCGGTAAGGGCTACGGCAACAACGAACTCGAAACCTACACCGCTCGCCCGGCCAACGTACAGCAGAAAAACGGCAACCTCGTGATCACCGCCCAAAAAGAAAACCTAACTGGCCCCGACGGAGTTCCCCGCAACTACACCTCGGCCCGACTCAACACGCAAAATCACTTCGCGCAAAAATACGGGCGCTTCGAGGCTCGCATCCAGCTCCCCACTGGCAAGGGCATCTGGCCGGCCTTCTGGCTTCTGGGCGACACTCACGAAACAGCTCACTGGCCAAACTGCGGCGAGATCGACATCCTGGAAACCATCGGCGCGCCCGACACCATGTACAGCACTCTTCACGGCCCCCACTACAGCAGTGGCAAAGGCATCTCAGCCAAATTCCCGCTGCCACCCGGCGAATCCGTCCACGACGCCTTCCATCTCTACGCCGTAGAGTGGGCGCCGAACGACATCAAGTTCTTCTTCGACGACCACCTCATCGCCCACCGCACCCCAGCCGACCTCCCTCCCAGCACTAAGTGGGTCTACGACCACCCGTTCTACATCCTGCTGAATCTCGCCGTAGGCGGCAGATGGCCCGGCAACCCCGACGATACCACCGTCTTCCCCCAGCAGATGCTCATCGACTACGTCCACGTCTACTCCAGAAAACTCGAACCCTCCGCAACCGTCTCCCGATCCGAATCGAAGCCAACCCAATGATTACGATCGAGCCCAGCTTCGAAGCAACGCTCTCCCCGTCAGGCCTGACGCGCTTCCTCAACCGCGCCCGTCTCGCAGTCGGCGTGCGAGGCGCAGTCGATGTCCTGCTCTCGGACGACCCGACCCTCCGCCAGCTAAACAAAAGCTTCCGCAACAAGGACAAACCCACCGACGTCCTCAGCTTCCCCGCGCCGACAAACTTCGCTGCCAAACACGCCGGCGACCTCGCCATCTCGCTCGAAACCGCCGCCCGCCAGGCCTCCGCATACGGCCACTCCCTGCGCGACGAAGTCCGCATCCTTATTCTCCACGGGCTCCTTCATCTCTCCGGCGAAGACCACGAAACCGACAGCGGCGAAATGGCCACCCGCGAAGCCACCCTTCGCCGCGAACTCCGCCTCCCCGCCACCCTCATCGAACGCACCACAACAACTCCACCGAAGAAACCATCCATCACAGCAAAAAAACCGTCGACCACCAGAACCAAACCATCCTCGAGAGCCGCAAAAAAAACGTCGTCCCGACCGAAGGAAAAAAAGCGAGGCAGTAAATGACCGCCAACTACGCCTACGCCATCGCTCTGTTCTTCCTTCTATGGATACTCGCCCTCTCCGCCTACGTCGATCGTATCTACTTCGAGATGGGCAAGTTCCTCTCTCGCGAGTATCAGGACAACATCGACTCCTGGGAAAGGGTCGTCGAACCCCGTCTCCGCCTCGGCCGCGAATCCATCGCACTCTCCGCCTCCGTTCTCCGCCAGCTCACCCTCGCCACCCTCGCACTCCTCGCCGGCCTGCGTCTCTACACCCACACCACCCTCGTTCCATCGCTCGCCCGCACTCCCAGCGCCGGCGAAGTCGTGCGCGCCGCTTGCGAGCTCATCCTCCTCATCCTCATCTTCGACCGCCTCCTTCCTCAGCTCCTCTTCAGCCGCACCCGCGGGCTCTGGATCGCCCGCATCCTAGGCATCCTGCAAGTGCTCTTCTACCTCGTCCTCCCGGTGACGATGCTGCTCCAGCTCCTCCTCTCCATCGCCGCCCTTGCCGAACCGGAAGACACCACCGAAGAAGACCATCCCTCCGAGGCCATGGACGCACTCCTTGAAGCCGGAGAAGAAGAGGGCATCCTCGAAGAGTCCGACCGCGAACTAGTTCGCTCTGCCGTCGAGTTCGGAGACAAGATCGTCCTCGAGGTCATGACCCCGCGCCCAGAGATCTTCGCCGTGCCCGGCTCCCTCAACCTCCGCCAGTTCACCGCCGAGATCAACGAGCACGCCTTCTCACGCGTTCCCGTCTACTCCGGTTCGCTCGACAACATCACCGGCATCGCCTTCGCCCACGACCTTCTCAAGGTCCTCGACAACGAGGCCGGAACCCGCATCGTCGCCCAGATCCAGCGCCCTGCCGCCTTCGTCCCTGAGACCAAAAAAGTTGCCGAGCTCCTCCGCGAGATGCAGCGCGAAAAGCAGCACATGCGCATGGTCATCGACGAATACGGCTCCGTCGCAGGCCTCGTCACCATCGAAGACCTTCTCGAAGCCATTGTAGGCAACATCGCCGACGAGCACGACGAGCCCGAAGCCGACGACGCCCCTGTCCGAGAGCCCAACGGCGCCTACACCGTCTCCGGATCCTTCGAACTCTCCCGCCTCCGCGACCTCTTTGCCGACCAGTTCGAGCCTGCCGCCCGCCGCGCCGCAACCGACGCAGAGATCATCGAAGCTCGCGAACCCCATCCCGCCGACTCCCCCGAAGAGTACGACCTGAGAGACGCCAAGGACGACCCCACCGCCCTCCGTCTCCCCGAACACTACGAATCCACCACCCTCGGCGGCCTCGTCTCCGAGATCGCCGGCCACATCCCCCTTCCAGGCGAAGTCGTTGAAGAAGACGGCCTCCGCCTCGAAGTCCTCGCCAGCACCGACCGCCGCATCGACCGCATCCGCGTCAGCCTCATCCCGCCAACCGCTGCCTGAGGTGGCCGATCTCCCCCCAAATCCGTATCATGAATACATCCAGACAATAGAAGTGAAAGTTCGGAGATTTGGTAAAGCAACTCGTACGTCAATCCGTCAAAATCCTCTCTCTCGCAGCGATGTGCGCTCTCTCATCAAGCGCACAGCCAACGCTGCAACGCTTCCATCAAACCCACGCCGCCATGGGCACCATCTTCACCATCGATCTCTACAACACCGACCAGGCCACCGCCGAGCAGGACATGGACCTCGCCTTCGAAGAGATCGACCGCCTCGAAGCTCTCCTCAGCAACTACCGTCCCTCCAGCGAGCTCTCGCGCATAAGCCGCGAAGCCGGCACCGCTCCCGTCGTCACCGACCCCGAAACCTTCCGCTTCCTCGAACGCTCCCTCTACTGGAGCCGCACCTCGAACGGCGCATTCGACATCACCGTCGGCCCTCTCCTTCGCGCCTGGGGCTTCTTTTTCCATCAAGGCCGCGTCCCGTCTCAGACCGAACTCAACGCCGTGCGCAACAAAATCGGCTGGAAAAATATCGCCCTCGCCCGCGAAACCCGCACCGTCTCCTTCACCAACCATCAGCCGATGGAGCTCGACCCCGGCAGCATCGGCAAAGGCTTCGCCGTCGACAGCGTCGCCAAACTTCTTCGCAACCAGGGCGTCACCTCGGCCTTCATCTCGGCCGGCGGAAGCACCCTTTACGCCATCGGCACAGTCCCTGGCACCGCAGGCTGGCCCGTAGACATTCCCGATCCGCGAACCCCAGGCAAAATCGCGGCCACCATTCAACTCAAAGACACCTCACTCTCCACCGGAGCCTGCACCGAAAAGTTCTTCATCAAAAACGGCCATCGCTTCTGCCATATCTTCGACCCGCGCACCATGCGGCCCGTTGAAGCCATGTTGCAGACCACGGTCATCGACCCCAGCGCCACAGACAGCGATGCTCTCTCCACCGTCGTCTTCGTGCTCGGCCCCGATGCATCCCGCAAACTCCTCGCCTCTATGCCCAACACGCCGGCCCTCATATTCAACCAACCACCCTCCGGCCCATCCTGTACTGCAATAAACTGGATAGGGAACCCCTGCGAGGCATCCCCCACCGCTCCAAAAAGGATCCCACCTTCATGATTGATCGCCGCCTGTTCGTCCGTGGCCTCTCCGCCGCCGTTGCCACTGCATCCACTCTCGTCACCGAATCCGCACTCGCCCAGCAGTCGAAAGCCGACGCCGAAGCGGCAAAGCAGATTGCCCGCACCACCGAAAATTCACCCTTTCGCATTGGAATCATCGGCCCCGGCAGCCGAGGCAACGAACTCGTTCGCAGCTTCCTCCGTGTCCCCGGCGTAAAAATTGTCGCCGCCGCCGACGTCTACCCGGCCCGCTTCGCCCAACTCAACGAAGCCTGCGGATACGAAGTCCCCACACACGCCGACTATCGCGCCCTGCTCGATCGCAAGGACCTCGACGCCGTCGTCGTCGCCACACCTCTCGGCCTCCACGCCCAGCACGTTCTGCCCGCGCTCGAATCCGGCCATCACGTCTATGGCGAAAAGACCATGGCCTACACCATCGACGACGCCGCAAAGATCGTCAAAGCCACCACCGCGCACAAACGCATCTTCCAGGTTGGCCACCAGTATCGTTACTCGCCCTGGATCCGAGCCGCTGTCGCCCGTGTCCAGCAGGGCGAAATCGGCGACGTCACCCACATCCTCGCCTACTGGAACCGCAACAACAACTGGCGTCGCTCCGTCCCCGACCCCTCACTCGAACGTCTCATCAACTGGCGTCTCTACAACCAGTGGTCCCTCGGTCTCCTCGCCGAACTTGGTTCCCACCACATGGACATCGCCAACTGGGTCTTCGGCTCCACGCCCACCGCGGCCCTCGCCTCCGGCTCCATCTGTTACTACCACGATGGCCGCGAGACAGACGACAACGTTCAAGCCATCCTCTCCTACTCCGGCGGACGCCGCTTCATCTTCACCTCCATGACCGACAACGCCAAGATGGGCGACCAGCTCTGGCTCTACGGAACCAAAGGCTCCCTCAATCTCACCCTCCAGGACGCAACCTTCTTCTACGAACCCCAACGCATCACGAAAACACCTCCCGCAAAGGATGCCAAGGGCGTTACCACCAGCGCCTCCTACAACCCCGCCGGAGAGATGCCCTACCGCGGTCCCGGCAAACCCGTTCAGGTCACCACAGCCGAAGACCCCACAACGGCAGCCACCCGCGCCTTCGTCTACTGCGTTCGCACCGGTACGAGACCCATCGCCGACGAGCATGTAGGCTTCGGTTCAGCCCTCGCCGTAGTCCAATCCAACCAGGCCCGCCTCAAAAAGCAGGAAGTCGAAGTGCCTGCAGCCATCTAAATTTTTGCCGCTGCTTTGTGAGCAAACCCAGTCGAAGGATCCGCCTCATCAGTTCGGAGTAGGCAGTTCAACGTGGTTAATGACGAGAATGGGCGCGGCCTCATCAGAGACGGCCGGGCTTTCCTTACACCTCATTCAAGCCCATCGAGGGTTCGGAAACTCATCAAGCCCAGTTCAGCGAAGACAAGGCGAATACAATTTTAGTGTCAATTCTTTTAGAAAAGCCAATGGACAAAACGCGATAAACTTGGGCGCGGTTCGAAATTAATCGAGTTAACTGAGGTGTTAATGGCACGCCCTTATTGGTCAGGTCAAATTCAAATCTCCTTGGTTTCTTTCGGAGTGAGTTTCTACGTCGCCACAGAAGCAAAGAGCGGTATCAGCTTTCACCAGATCAGCCGTAGCACCGGCGAACGTGTTCGACACCAAAAAGTTCTGCAAAGTGCGGTCGATAGCGGCGGTGAAGAAGCGGGAGCCGTCGTCCAGAAGGACGAGATCGTAAAGGGCTACGAGCACCGCAAGGGCGAATACGTCATCATCGAGCCGAGCGAGTTGGAACAGCTCCGCGTTCCATCGAAGCACAGCATCGCCGTCTCGCAATTTATCGATACGGCCGAGTTGCATCCGGAATTTGTTGAGAAGCCCTACTACGTCACGCCAGAGAACGATGCGCAGAGCGAAGCGTTTGGCGTTGTGCGGCAGGCACTTGTGAACACCGGCAAAGTGGCTATCGGGAAGGTCGCCTTTTCGGGCAGGGAGCACGTTGTAGCGATCATGCCCGACAGTCCTGACGGCAAAGGGCTAATGGCCTTCACTCTTCGATACAAGAATGAGCTACGCGATAAGGCCGAGTATTTCCGGGACATCAAGAAAACCGAAGTTGACGCTGAGTCGTTGGAGTTGGCCGAGGCTCTGATTGCCAAGCGCGCATCGAAGTTCGACCTGGCCAAATTCGAAGACGGATACGAGGTCGCAGTTAAAGAGCTCGTGAATGCCAAGATCAACAACCTGCCGATACCGATCGACGAGGCCCCGCGTCGTGCGGCTGGCAAGGTTGTGAATCTCATGGACGCCCTGCGGAAGAGCGTACAAAGCGAGACGTCACCAAATCCGAAGGCAAAGACTGCGCCCCCTACTCAGCAGGGAATCACGCAGACTAAAGCCGCAGCGAAATCACCCGCAAAGCGAAAGTCCGCGTAGGTTTTTCATGGGCTCATCCGCCGTTGGAAGAGTCGGCTAATCGGCGGTCAGCGAAGTGTCATTCCCGCAAAACCGGGTTTTGGAAACTTGGCCCTTCTTAGCACCTGACAACTCGAACTTGCCGATAACCCGACTTTGCGGGCACTTCGGAGTAGCTTCCTGTTTGCCCGTCACTCGGGAGTTAGCTTCAGACAAGCCGACTTCACGGACTAATCCCCGTGCAGGTGGGCTTGCTTCTAGTATGCTCATCGAAAATGCCTCAGATCGGCTCCTCGAGCCGAAGACGTGCGCGTTTGGGTTATCAAATCCACTAAAAATCGGATGTTGCAGCGGAGGCAGACTATGAGTCCGTTTAGCATGAGCCTGATTGCCTTAGTATTCATATTTGGAGGCGCAATCGTCGGGATGTTTCTCCGCCGGGCTTTGCCTAATCACCATCTCCGTGATGACTCAAGAGACGTAATCAAACTTGCTACGGGACTGGTCGGAACGATGGCTGCTCTGGTTCTTGGCCTGCTCGTCGGCTCGGCGAAGAACTTTTATGATGCGCAGACCACGGAGATAACCCAGATTTCGGCGAACCTTGTCTTCCTCGACCGCGCCCTCGCCCATTATGGACCTGAGACAAAAGAGGCGCGTGAGGCATTGCGCAACAGTGCCGAGAGAATCCTCGATCAGTCGTGGTCGAAGAACGCTGCAAGAGCCTCCCGATTGGAACCAACTTCCATTGGCGGCGGTGTCCTCTATGACAAAATTCAGGCTCTCAATCCAAGCGATGACTTACAACGTTCGCTAAAGTCACAGGCGCTGAGCATGGCCGTGAATAGCGGGCAGATGCGCATGTTGATGTATGAGCAGGGGACTCTGTCCATTTCCAAGCCGTTGCTGGTCATCATGGTCTTCTGGTTGATCGTGACGTTTGTTATTTGGGGACTCCTCGCACCTCCCAACGGAACAGTCATTGCTGCGATGTTGGCCTCAGCCCTTTCGGTTTCCGGGGCGATCCTGTTGATCCTGGAGATGTATTCACCGTACGAGGGAATTATTCGTGTCTCGGATGCCCCCCTCCGTGCCGCGCTCGCGCATCTCGGCCATTGAGAGACTTACAAGATTAGTTCACTTCGGGAGACTATCTCAGCTCAGTTGGCGACGACAGGGGCTTGGCACTCATTTGAGAGGGGCGCTTAATCTTCGTGAATCTCAAGTCCTGGGTATATCGATCATCAGCCATCCAGCCCGGAAACAGATGGCGGGTTTTCAATTGAGCGTCGCTAAGCTTAACAAAGATCGATTTACCCCTACGCCCGATCACGATGGAGCGGAACATCCTGCCACCGACAGCACACCTGCCTGTCGTTGCTCCCGGAAAACGGGATTTCTATGAGAAGGTCGCTTCTGTCAAGGTTTGATCTCCGTTTTTCCTTCCTAGGGTTTTTGCTTTCGTTGTTGGTTGCGACGCATGTTGTTTCTCCACCGTGTTTCTATACGCACTTTGTATGAGCCCTTGGCTCTGTGCTGGTTGAGGTCCAGTAGGAGAAGTGATGCTGCCAGTTATCGGTCGGCCTCGTTGAGGGCCTAACCCCGTGCGCAGTCATCGGGACGCGGGGTCGTCGCAACAGTTCAAGCCTTTGC
This sequence comes from Acidobacteriaceae bacterium KBS 89, assembly GCA_000381605.1. GTDB lineage: Bacteria > Acidobacteriota > Terriglobia > Terriglobales > Acidobacteriaceae > Edaphobacter. The sequence continues at coordinate 1,016 of KB906757.1, read as the reverse complement.
CTCAGGCTGCTACTTCGTAAAACGGCACATAGACCTCCTGTGTGATCCAGATCCGGTGTAGCAGGACGGCAAGTTTCCGTGCGACGGCCACCACGGCTCGTCTTCGTGCATGACTTCCACCACGGGCACCGAGGCTGAGACCCCACTCTCGCAAGGCGGAGGCTTTGCCATGTGGCCCGATGACATGGTTGGCGCACTCGACCAGCAACTGTCGAAGATACCCGTTGCCGGCTTTGGTGATTCCAAGTTGAGGGTCACTGTCACCGGACTGGCTGCGTCTCGGCCGCAGGCCGAGGTAGCAGCCAGTCCGGACTTCGCTGGAAGCGCTGTTTGTTGCCCAGTGTCAGCACGAAGGTCAACGCCGTGAGATGTCCGATGCCGTAGATCTTGATCAGCGCCTGGGTCTCGGGATATGTGGTCTCCGTTAGCTTTTGGATCTCCCGGTCATACTGCTTGATCTTCACCGTCATATCGGCGATCTGATGAAGTAGAGGGGCGAGGGCCTGAGCTAGGCCCGACGGCAGTACGGCCAGACATCGCCTTGCGAAGGTCAGGGTGGAGGAGGCAGGAAGCCTATACCCGCAGGGCTTGGCTAGGCCGCGTACCGAGTTCACCGCGCCCGTTCGGAGACGCACCAGGACCTCGCGAGCGCGGACCAGAGTCAGTGTCTCCTGCTGCGCCACCGTACGATGCGCGATTGGCCGCAGGATCTCCGGATCAAGCCGTGCATAGCGGGCGATCTTCTCGGCGTCCACTTTGTCGCTTTTCCGGTCACTGTGCGAGATCGCTCGCAGTTCGCGCACGTTGGCCACGATCACCTCATGGCCAAGTTCCTGAATCTGTTCGCTGACCCAGATCGAGTGAGTGCCAGTCTCCATGGCAACTCGGGCTCGTTCCAGATCCCGAAAGCGTTTGTCTACTCCGGACGGGGTGGTTCGGAAACGGCCTCGGTCTAAAACTTCGCCGTCTTCGTTGAGCGTGCAGTAATGGCTCCAGATGTCCCCGAGGTCGATCCC
>KB906756.1 GCA_000381605.1 Acidobacteriaceae bacterium KBS 89 | reverse complement strand
CGGTCCACAGTAAAGCCCTCAGCATCATGGCAGAAGCCGAGATTGGTGACGCTGGCATTAAACTCAGACTTCACACCGTGCTCTTCCAGCCATTTCTGCAGCGGTCGCACCATCGAGTCGTACTGATTGTAGACGGTTCGCAGGATTCCGCTGAGCGTGTTGAAGCCTGAAACCATGTGGACGAAGCGCGCCAGATAACGCTTAAGCTCCACCGCACTATGCCACGGTTGGAAAGCAAACGTCGTGCACCACATAGCCCAGAAGTCCGTCTCAAAGAACGACGGTTCGAACTGATCTGAAATGCTGCTTCGCCCAAGTATCGACTCCGGCTCAACTCTCAGGCGTTCGATGGTCAGGATGTGCCTTTCGCTAAGACCAAACCTGGGAGCGTTGATTCTTTGTCCACCCCGAACGAGACGGGATTTGGACGAGGTTTTCATCAACTTATTCAACTCAAAGATCTCCTGGGTGACTGTCTTGCTCCTATCGAGGGTCGGAATCGAGGAAAAGAGGTCATAGGTGCAGAGATATTTGCTCTCAAGCATTCGACCACCGCGCATGATATAGCCATCTACAGGATTCCCGCCTGCATCGAGGCTGCCACCGATTTTTCGTGACTCCTCAAGGATCGTGATGTTGTGGCCGGGAATGTTTCCATCGCGAATAAAAAAGGCCGCTGCCGCGAGCGAGGCGATTCCACCTCCAACTAAGTAAACCTTTGCGTTCGTATCAGACCGCCTTGCAGGCATGGATTCTACCCTTCTTTCTGCTTACCGCGTCGCTGCTACTTCGACAGTTCCGACTTCACAATCTCACTCACCATCTTCCGATCGGCCCGTAAGCCGGCAGCCCGAATCCACTGTTCAGCCACCTGCACTGCGGTCTCCAAATCCCTCGGCCCCGGCCTCACCCCACCAGCATCCTTCTGCAGATGCGCCATCGCCCCATGCACCAGCTTGCGGATATCCTCCTCACCCGATGCCTGCGGAACATAAGCCTCAATTATTTCGATCTCCAGGCGCTCGTTCTCCGCCAGTTCCGGTCTGCCGCCCTTCGTAAACGCCTCTACCAACTCTCTCCGCTGCTTGATCAGCGCCGTCAGAATCTGCGTCTCTTCCGCATCCGTCAACTCCTCGCGCTTTTCGATCACTTTGTTCTGCAAGGCCAACTTGATCATCCGCAGTGTCGTCAACCTATGCTCATCGCGATCCTTCATCGCGATCGCAATGTCCGCCTGAATCGTTTCATCAATCTTCATAACTTCCTTCGCAACCTGTCGAGTTCAACCGGTCACCTACTATGTTGGTTCAGCCGTCTCCCTAAAGCTGTGACGGTCGTCACAGGTCGTGTTCCAAATAGCGCGATAAAAAGTGTGCCAAATGATTTGAGAAAATACAATAAGGGCAAGGCCACTGCCGCCGTGGGCGCGCTGCAAGATTGGTTTAGTGCTTGCAGCGGAGCGAGCGTATGAAACATCTGGAAAGACGCGGCCCTGGCGATTGCCGGGCTTCCTTTAAGAGCAATCCGTCCTCGCAAGGTACGTTTGACAGCGATTTCGAAGGGAAGGGTCTAGAGGAAAAACTGGCATGAGACGAATATGCACGTTGCCAATACAATGCCTTGCAGGCGCAGGCCTCCTCGCCGTCGCAGCGTATGCATCCTATGTAGGCCTTGCATGGTGTAGATATGGACAAACAAACCGCACCGCGAACGACGAGAGCGGCCACGCGGATCTTGACCGACTGATCCCGGTTTACGACGTTGTCGAGCGTCTTCAAGTTCATGTTGCCGCTCCCGCAGAACTGACGTTTTCGGTTGCCTGCAATCTCCGTCTTCTTCGCTCGGGTCTGATTCGCGCGATCTTCAGGACCCGCGGATTCGTTCTAGGCAGCACGGCGGACGAGAATCGACAAGAGATGGGCCTTGCGGATCAGGCAAAGGCTTGGGGCTGGAGCACGCTCGCCGAGCAACCAGGACGCGAGATCGTCTTCGGCGCGGTTACCCAGCCATGGATCGCAAATCCGGTGTTTCACGGCCTCTCACCTGCTGAATTCCGCAGCTTTCAGGAACCTGGGTTTGTAAAGATAGCCTGGACCCTGCGCGCCGATCCCCTCGACGCCGCAAATGCAGTGGCCAGCACTGAGACCCGAGTTGCCACTACGGATGCGGCTGCACGCGCGAAGTTCCGGCGCTACTGGGCGTTCGTGTCTCCCGGCACCATTTTGATTCGGCTCCTCGCACTCAGGCGAGTGAGAACCGAAGCCGAACGGTCGCAAGCGATTCCGCTGCTTCCGGGGAATTTCACGATAGGGAACCGGAAGTCTTAGGAAGTCAACGCATAGAAGTAATTCCGGAATGCACAGTCCGCCGCCATCCCCGCCGAACGAAGTGTCCACTCCACGCTGTTGGACCGATTGGCTCGGTACCGTGAGAAGGTACGCTGTGATGTGCAGGCACAGGATCTGCCATGACATCGTAACTGCCGGATGGTCGGCAAATCGGAAACTTCGCCACCGGATTGGGTTGAGAAGTGAACCGGCAAGTAAAGCTTCGCGCTTTGCGCTTAGGGTCCGTCTACCTTCCCATGGATACCTGTGTTCCTCCAGCGTTGCTCCACTCCTGGAATGACCCATCGTAGAGAGCGGCGTCAAAACCCAAGTACTTGGCCATGAAATAGGCGTAGGAGGCCTGCACGCCGGAGTGGCAGTAGCTCACCGTTTTGCGTCCCGGACCAATGCCGGCGGATTGGAAGAGGCGGCGCAGTTCCGCCAGTGGAAGCATCTGCGGGTCTTCCTTGCTTTCCAGCGCAGTCATCCAGTACAGGCTGACGGCGCCGGGAATGTGGCCGGCACGTGGTGTGTCGGAGGCGTTTTCCTCGCCCCGATACTGTTCCGGCGGGCGGGCGTCGACGAGCACCACTGTCGGCGATGCGGTATTCACCGCCTGCCACGACAGGTCGCGCACCACGGGGAGCGTGACCAGCACCCCCGGCTGCACACGGGGAGTGAAGCTAGCAGGCTTGACGGACGGCGCCGCGTCTTTGCTCAACGGGCGTTTCTCGTTCCGCCATTTCTCGATGTTGCCATCCAGCAGGGCGGCCGTATCGCCGTGACCGAGGTAGTCGAGGGTGAACCAGGCGCGCGCTGCCCATAAGCCCTGTCGCTCGCCATAGAGAACGACCTGCGTCCGATCGCCCACCCCGAGGGACGCGAAGACTTTTTTGAGTTCCTCCGCTGGGGCAAGTTCATTGGAGATCTTGTCGTGCGTGACGGTGATCTGGTCCACAGCCAGAAAGCGGGCACCGGGAATGTGTCCGGCGTCGTAGTCCGCGCGCTCCCGAGCCACATGCAGAATTACAACCGCGGCATCGGTGAGGTGACCCGCCAGCCATTTCGTGGACACTAACATGTGCTCGCGCACCTGCGGCGGCTGGGGCACTTGCGGCACCGTCCTGGGAGGCAACACGATCAAGCTCAGGATCAGCGGGAGCGCCAGATTCATGGCCAAAGTCGGACAAAATCCGGGAAACTCCGCTGTGGAGAGGGTACCGAGCTTCATGACCTGCCTCCCAAACGAAAGGCTAGCCCCAAAACCGCCCGCCCTGCAACCACTCAAGGGAACGCGGCTCGCTGACAAGCATTGCGGGCCGGTCGAAGACTGGTTCCGCGTCATTTTTGTGTACGCTTGTTAAACAGTGTTATGTCCGGGTGGCCCGTGACTCGCTCGGGATCGGTAATCCCTTTGCGACGATTCGAGTGAAGTGTCAGGCCTTCGACTCCGGCTTTCTCGCGATCAACTGATGCATCCGGCAATGCGCAACCAAGGTGGTTGGTGAAGCGTCCGCCTCGGCCATTCCCGCCACCAGCTCTTCCAGGCGGGCTCCCGACAAGCTTCCTTCTCGCACCATCCCCAGACCCACTGCGTGCAGCGTCCAGTTCCAGAATCCTTTGTGTTTGCCGGTCAGGTAGTGCGGGTGATAGGCATCCCCGTGGACAAGCTCAAAGCCCGCCTCCTTGGCCCACAAATGGATACGGCGACCGCCCGAGTAATCCACTCCGCGGTTGCGGGCTCCCTCGATGCAGATATCGCGTAGTTCGGTATAAGCGGCTGAGCTTGGCTCCGTGTAAACCGCGCTCCCGTCCGCTTCCTCGCAAACCATGACGCCGCCCGGCTTCAACGCCGCGTGGATGGCGCGCATCGCCTGTTCAGATGCACTATCAGCCACCGCGAATACGCCACGTCCACGCTCTTGGGCTCAAGTCCGGGCTCGTAGATGTTGGCAGAAACAAACCGCGCATTCTTCAGGCCTACCTCTTGTGCCAACTGGGAAGCTACCGCAAGGTTGTCTTCGTTCAGATCGATTCCGGTGGCATCCGCTCCCAGGCTGGCCGCCCAACGCGTGACGTAGCCCAGTCCGCATCCAAATTCCACGAAGCGATGCGCCGATGCGAGTCCGGCGCGACAATTCGCGCGTCCGGCCATCGTGAATTTCACTGATCACCCCTCAGCCGGTCGTGGTCGCTTCGTCCAGTGCCCAGCAAGTACTTGTCGCCAATTGTTTGCACCAAGGAAGCATACGCTCACACCTCTGGCCGCGGTCTAATGATGGATCGCGTCCGGCTGGTCGGGCAACTCGTCAATAACCCGCCGCCTCCGACCGATTCGGACCGGGAGACAACCGGTAAGGTGCGGATTGTCCGTCAACCGGGAGGAACTAGGTAGTTGCCGTCGGGCGCCGCCTCGAGACGCCGCACATGAACATGAAATATCACTCGACACACCGGGGTCTCACGGTAAGTCGCGGGTGTTTGCGCCCGCGACTCAATCGCGCACTCCAGTGAACGAACGAAGCAATGAACTAGTGAACCGCAATTCCAATTTTTCGGAAATTCGATAGATCGGTACCGTTAAACGATCTTCACTTCGCTAATCCTCATTCTGGACGAGTGATAAATCGCCAAGTCACTCTTCGGCGGACGTATTAGTCCCGGAAAAATTCGGACCAGGGCTTTGCTTTGGCAGCTGGGCGGCACAAATCAAAGGCGCGAAAACTCAAACCGAGGCACTAACGAGCTGCGGCTAACGGCAGTAATAAGAGGGCCATGCTCATCGGATCTATTCACTGGGCTCGTCAACTTGTGCTATCGTTTCGCATACTGATTGCGGCCCCCCTTAGAGGGATTTGAACTTCAGCGGAGGTCGATTTGGTTATCACTCCCACGTTCACGTCCGGGTTCAACAACAATTTCGGCGTCAATGCAACCGCCGCCAGGGCAGCGTGGATTGCGGCGGCCAAAGTCTTCACCGACGCATTCTCCGACCCCATTCACATCAATATCACCGTCGACGCGGTAACCAAGGCGGGAGTATTTGGAGAGAGCTTCCCGGGCCTCGTGTCGATCTCATACGCCGATCTCTTCAATCAGGTCGTGGCATTCGCATCCACGAAAAACGATGCCATCGCCATTGGTCCCGGCGGCTCAATGACCGCGACCGATCCCACGAATGGCACCGGGATCTGGCAGCTGACGCGCGCGCAAGCCAAGGCGCTCGGCCATATTCCCGATGACACGAATGATGATGGAGGCACTACCTTCGGTGTCGGAAACCCTTTCACGTTCTCCGGTCCAATCGCCCCGGGAACATTTGATTTTCAGGGCGTTTGTGCTCATGAGATCACCGAAGTGATGGGCCGCTTCGGCCTCTCCGGCGGAAACAACACTTTCAGCCTGATCGACTGCTTTTCCTACACCGGTCCCGGAGTGAAGTCGCTGGGCGGTGGTGCCGGGAATTTCTTCTCCATCGACAACGGGGTCACCCTGCTAAAAGAGTTTAACGATTCTTCCGCGAATCATTTAGATACCCGGGACTGGGCGGGGGGCACCAACGACTCGTTCAATCAGTTTTCCAACTCAGGTGTGGTCAATCCCGTCTCGGCTGTCGATCTGCAGGTGATGGATGTCATCGGCTACGGCAGGGTCAACGCGATCGGCAGCTTGATCGAGACCGTGGGCCACATCACGTTCCTACGGGCTCACGAAGTCGGCAGCGGATTCGGCAAAGCACCGAATTTCCTCGACAGTGAAGTGATCGTGGAACTCGCAGAGGATCCGCTGCGCGCGTTCGGCTTCCAACTGCGCGCCGACCAGAACGCACCAGCTCGCACAGATATGTTCGACATCCTTCGAGCCGCCTTCATCGCCGGGCGGCCCGTCCGTCTCGATTACGTCACAATCGGCCCCCGCGCAGGTGAAATCATTCGCGTCGCGAACCCATAGGAGACTACTCATGTCCAATCTGCTCGAAAAAACCGGAAAGATCGTCTTTCTCCGCGCCCACGACCTTGGTACCAAATTCGGTCCTCCTACCGATCAGCTCGATGTTGAAGCCGTCTTCTGCCTCAACTCAATCGCCGAGGGCGCCTTCGGCTTTCAACTCCGAAATGACGGCAACCTTCCGGCCCGGCAAGCAATGTTCAGCCTCCTGCGGGACGCCTTTGTGAACAATCTTCCCGTCACCGCCGACTTCCTCATCGATACGGGCAAGAAGAATGGCGTAGCGATCCGCATCGCACTTATCAAGAGCCAAGTCGCTGCAACGCACGCCGTGGAGTCACCTCAGCGAATAAGTGGCAAGGTAATGCCGGGCCCCGAAGCAAATGCTAAACCTACAATCCCTCGAAGCAAGCCGAAGCCTCGCAAAGCCAGGTGACTATTCGCGGCCACCGATGATTAGGAGATCGGCATCAAGGGATTTGGGAACAGGCATTCCCCCCGGACCGGTAGCAACGGCTGAGCAGAACTCAGCAAAACGGAAGAAGGAGTCCTGATCACAGGCCCGAGCGTCGTTGTGGCGGATCAAACCAGGATAGATCCCGACAAACGCGCTTGCGTTGAAGAATGTCTGGTTTGTCGGCAAACCGGAAACAATCCCAACGCTGGGGGCTTGTCACTTTGTAGTGCACGAAAAACGGGGTTTTCGGCAACTTCGTGATGAACTTGTCGGAAACCGGATTTTGCGGGCTATTCGGCTTGAAGAAGAGCGGGTCGAAAAACCGACCAACACAGTGTCGGACTGATCAACCATCTAGGATGCTGGTTCGTTGAATTGTTTTTGCAGCTCCGAATGCGTCTGAACGATGTCACGGATCCCTCGCTGGGTCTGCCAGATGAGAAATGCTGCCAGGAGATCGCGAAGTCAACGGAAGCAAATAAAATTATGCGGTTGCTTCTCAGGGCATGAGCTAATGTCTGCGAGCGCCGAGTCTCGGCCCAGTCCGCGAAGATATCCATTTCACGCCGCATGCTATCCATCTTTTGTTTACGTGTAAGCAGAAAGGCGTTGCCGGGAATTCCAGTCGTGGGAGACGATATTTCGTCCTTTGCTTCCCGCTTCCAGTCCTGATGAGCTGTCTGCAATCCCGCAAGCTGCTTGGTCTGATTTGGGACGTTGCGTAGCAGTCCGAACAGGGCCAAGAATTCAGCGTCCATCCGCTTATCAGCAACATGAAATGGCTGCAAAAACACTGGATTTTTCGTAAGAAGATAACCGCGGAGGCCCGTTTCTTCGTCAACCATCAACTTGATAAGGTTGTTCGAATGAGCGATAACAAGATCTGCCTCGACAACTGCCAGTGATCTTCGCTCTACGCTGTGCAGGCCGTATGCGAGAACCAGGCACAGCAAACCTGACATGGCGACAGGCAAAATTAACAATCGCCTGAAATTCGGGAGGGGGAGTAGCCGCATGGCAATGATGATACTCCGGGGGTGGGAACCAGTGACGATCACCTGCGGAAACTCCATCACCGTCATTGTTTATCTCTGCTCTCAAATTTTGAGAGATGGGAGAGGTTTTCGGCAACTTCAACCGAACTTGCAGAAAATGCGACTTCGCGAGAACTACATCCCTAGGGACATTGCGGAAATGTTTTGTCCGACACGGCAATTGGAACGCCGTCGGGCCTCAGGTCAGTTGGCTCGAGCGGCTTGGTGGACGTTATCCTGCTGCGCGCCCTTCAGGCGAATTCCTTGATCACAAGATTTACATTGCCAAAGATACTGCCGTAGTACCGCATCACTTCATGAATATCGGATTCTTATTTGCGGGAGTTTACCCATGCGGCGCACGAACGCAGAAGTGTCCGGCAACATTGACTCTCGACGGTTGAGTCGATCGATAAAGGTCAGCGCGGGACTTTGACATGCTCATATTCTCCGTTGTTGTTGGGTACTTTCTTCTCAGAATTCAAGCCGCAAAGCCAACTGCATGAGACGCGGATTCAGCGTGGAGCTGAACTGCCCAAGGATGGCTTGCGTTTGGGGATTTGTCGTTGCGCTTTGTGAATTTGCGTTTGCAAAGGTAGCAGTATTGTTCACGCCATTGAACTCGCCATGATTGAAGGTGTTGTAGGTCTCTACGCGCAACTGCAGCTTGACGCGCTCTTTCACAGGAAAGTTCTTGAAGAGAGCCGTGTCGAAATTCGTGTCGCCAGGCAGGAAGAAATTCACCTTCGGGGCAAACCCTCCAACTCCAGTTGAGTAAGCCACTCCATTCGGATTGGCCGCAGTAGGAACGGACCCCGCCAGCGGAGGTGCGACGCAGGCAGAATTGAACCAATGCGAGAAGGTCTTCGGCGCATTGTGCGATGGGTCGCAGGTCAGAACGACACGAGCGCCATCACCTCCGCCGGTGACATTCTGATTATTGCTCAGACCGAGGATGATCTGATTCGGCGCTCCGCTGACATAGGAAGCTATACCCGATATCTGCCAGTTGTCCAGCACTGCGCGGGTGGCAAAGTTGTTCCAGACCCTGCTGGCGTTGGGTAAGCTCCAGAGGTAGTTCACGACGAGATTGTGCCTGATGTCGTAACCCGCCGGTCCATAGTTCCACGCACGCACGTCCTGATAAACAGCGGCAGTAAAGTTGTACGACTCTGTACATCCCGTCGTCGTGCACGAGCCGTAATCCAGGGCTCTGCCATAGGTATAAGCCACTCCAAACTCAAGTCCCTTGCTGAAGCGGCGTGTCACACGCGCCTGGAGCGCGTTGTAATTCGCGGTAAGGTTGAATACCTGGTTGTTAATCCCATTGAACCCCGGATAGGGCCGAAAGAAGTTGTCCGGAAGAGTTCCGCTGCCGATCACCGCAGGGTTAATCTGGTGAGCAGGCAGGAACTCCGAATTATAGGGAACGTTGTTAATTGGATAGTAGGCGCTCGCGTGCTTGGTGAACGTGCCGACATAAGCCACATCGAGCACAACTCCCCACGGCAGCTGGTGCTGAACGCCAATGCTCGCCTCTTCCGTATAGAGCTGCGGCGAATGCAAAGGAAGAGCATGACCGACCGTGAACGGTCCATTCAGGTTGCTTTGGCCCGCAGAAGCATAGTAATTGGAACTGTTGGCATTGACACTGGAGTAGTACTGCGTCGGGGCATTCGTTGTCGGTGCGTTGTTCGTCAAATCCCCTTCCTGTCCCGAACGTGCCCGAACGTTGTTGTACATACCGAACCCACCGCGAATCACCGTAGTCGGTGTTACGGAATAGGCAAAGCCAACACGTGGTCCCCAAAGCAAACCATTGCCGTAGGTTGTTCCGCCCGGATAACCCTTTGTGTTTGCATACAGAATACCGTTGTTCAGATTCCCCGTATTTGGCACAAATAGACCCGCATAGGCCTTGGGATAAGTCTTTCCGGTTGTGGGGTCAACTGCGTTCGCCCCATTCGCGCTGTACCCATACAGAACTGGTGCCTGCGACGCATTGAACAGGCTCGGCACAAAGTTATTGCCCACCTTGAGCCCCTGAGCCATAGCCCAGGAATTGCGAATGCCCAAATCCAGCACCAACTTCGGCGTAGCCTTCCACGTGTCCTGGTAATAAAACTCAAACGAGTTCGTGGTGGGATCGTAGTTAACCAGCTTCGTGGTCTGTTGGTACTGGTTTAGATTGCCCAGGATGGCGTTGGCGTAGCCAAAATTACTCTCGCTCGGATTGCTGGTGTTCACGCTGGTGTCGAATTTTCCAACCCGGTTGTTGTTCGGCTGCAGGTAGGTGTCCTGCTCCCAATCCACGCCAAATTTGAAAGTATGGTTACCCCAAATCTTTGTCACGTTGTCCGTGATCGTCCATGACCTGACCTGGTCAGCCATTGGGAACCGCGAGTCCCAGCCAAAATTTGCGACCGTCGCACCGGAAGGGTTTGACTGAAACGTAGTGGCGGGAAAAAGATTGAGAGGATTTACACCCGGGTACAACGAAGGAAGATTGAACCCTCCTGCGCCGAGCGTAACCTTTGCCAAATCGGATTGCGCATAGAGCTGGGTTTCGCTCCATCCCGCCGTTCCAAGATTCAACTCATTCACAACCGTCGGGTTGAACGTATACGTGATATTGAAGACTGCATTAGGATTCGTGGTCTTGTAATTCACCGGCATCAGCCACGTCATCGTGTTGGCTGGGGAGCTGTAGCCGTTGTTATTGACCGTCTCAAACTGCGCACGCCCGAACATATGGATCTTCTCCGTCGGCGCATAATCAATCCGAAAAACCTCCTGATTCACCGGTTTATCGGCCGAGTAGTTCGTTTGGTAGTTGTAATTGTTGTTGCTCACTGCGAGGTTGTTAAAGGCGTACTGCGGGTTCCTGCCAATCGTGTTGTCGTACACAATCTGCATCAGTGCCTGCATCTGTGGGTTGATCATCCCTGCAGGAATCTTATTACCCGGGAAGCATCCCGTGCCTGCCGTGGCCGAATTCGTCGCACAAGTGCTCGCAGCTGCGCCCGGCACCCTGATGTGAACCAACGTCGATGGGCTCTGAGTCGCCGTCCCCTGGTTATACGTCTGTGAGAAATCGCCATTGATCTGCGCCTGTGTCGGCACCAGGTAGTTCTTCAGTCCATCCGGCGAGGTAATCGGCGAATCCTCGACAGAGACAAAGAAGAACAATTTGTCCCGGTTGCGGTTGAAGTGACCCGGCCAGTAGATCGGCCCGCCGAGCGTACCGCCAATGGTGTTGAAGCGGTAACGCGGCCGCGGCTGATTGTTCCCGAACTTATTGAAGTAGCTGTTGGCGTTCAGATCCTCATTGCGAAAGTAGTAATAAACGCCGCCATGAAATTTATTCGTGCCGTTCTTCGTGACGAAGTTGAAGTTTCCCCCGGCAGTCTTGCCATACTGCGCCTGGTAATTCGAGCCCAATAGAGTCATTTGCTGAACGGCATCCATGTTCAGCGGTGTATCCAGTGTGTTAAGACCGCGTGTATTGCCCGTAACGCCGTCGATCGTCGCGAGATTGTATTCGCTGTTCACGCCGTTGACGGTTGGCGTTCCGGAGGTACCCAAGCTGCTTGAACCATAACCACCACCGCCGCCTGGTTCCACGACGCCTGGCAGAACGCGAGTCAGCGCCATCGAATCGCGCCCGATCGCCAACAGATTCTCCAACTGCTCGTTGTCCAGTACCGCGGAACGTTCGGAGCTGGTCGTCTGGAGAGGGGTAATCGCCGCCGTCACCGTGACCGATTCCGTTACCTGTCCAATCTGCAAAACCAGCGTCCCCGTAGAGAGGCTCTGCGAAGCACTGAGCCGCAGACCCACCTGTCGCATTTCTTTATAACCGCGGGCCTGAACGATGATTGTGAACGTCCCGGGTTGCACGTCCGGGAAGATGAAGTCACCGTTCGACCGGACTTTTGTCGTCACAATAACATTCGTTTGCTGGTTGATCAGCTTCACATCCGCGTTGGTCACTATCCCACCACTTTGATCATCGAGATGACCGCTTATAGTGCCGCTGGAAGTTTGTGCGACGGTGACGCCTGTCAGAACGATTATGAGACTGCACATGCACAAAACGATGAATCGGTACAATCGCATCACTCCTCCTAATTAGCCGGACAAGAAGCCGAGACTCAAAGACTGGTCGAACCAGTGGCGGCTCTTTTTTCTTTGGCGCGTACGCTAAAAGAATGGATGCACGTATGTCAAGAGTAAGAATTTATATTTCATTATGTGAAATGAACTCTAACATGAAACTAAGGAGAACATCTCGTGACATACACTAGCGCTATGCATGCAAGCCGCAAGACAACAATCACGCCGGTTGGCGTCGTTGGAAAAGTGCTCCGCATTCTAGAGCTTTTGGACCGCACTCCTGCTGGATTGCAGTTGAAAGATATTGCCCGGCTTACCAGTTTGAATAAGAGCACGGCACATCGTTTTCTCAGGCACTTGGAGGGCGAGGGATACCTCTTCCGCGATGATTCCGGATCCTATATGGTTGGGCCGCGACTGGTGCGATTTGGCACGGGCCTCACGTATCAGGCAATGCTGAGCCGCATAAGCCGGCCTGTTCTGGAGGAGCTTTGGAATACTACGGGCGAGACGGTGAATCTCGCGACGCTGGTGGGCCAGGAGGTTTTGTACGTGGACGTTATGGAGAGCCTGCATACCTTTCGGCTGGTTTCTCAGATAGGCAGCAGGCGGCCGCTTTCCTGCACGGCGCTGGGGAAGGCGATGTTGGCTGCGATGCCCGTGGAGCAACGCGAACTGCTTTTTCCGACGCTGCGGTTCGAAAGTGCAACTCCGCGATCCATTAGAAGCGTTGCCAGGCTACGAAAAGATCTGGCTCAGATTGAACATCTCGGTTATGCGCTGGATGATGAAGAGGCTGTCACCGGTGCGCGCTGCGTCGGGGCCGCTATTTTGGATGCAAACGGTAAGGTGGCTGGGGGCATCAGCATCTCCGGCCCAACGGCTCGTATCAACAAGACGAACCTCGCTTCGATTGCCCAGACTGTCAAACTGGCTGCGCTCGACATCTCGACTCGGCTTGGCGTTCCGAAAAATCGATGACGCATGGCGGTTGCTATCCCTGCCCCACCGAGTCTGGAAAAACCGCGGCAAGTGGACTGCTCATGTTCTTGCTCATACACTTCACCTCAATGGCGGGAATAGATAGTGAGTCGATTCGCTCAAATATGTTTTACATAATGAAATGTCCATTTTTATCGTTGACACACACCGTCGCCACCAACTAAAACGTTGGGGCGGCCTTTGCGTCTTCACCGGCTGCGCAAAGGTGCTACAAGGTGAGCGCGTTTCGTCTGGACAACAAAGTGGCGGTCGTAACCGGCGGGGGCAGCGGTATTGGCCAGGCGATCGCCGTCTGCTTCGTCGAACGTGGCGCTACAATCCGCATCGTTGATCTCGATGAAAAAGCTGCGCAGAATACGTCTGAGCGAATCACGCAAGCTGGCGGAAGCGCGACTGCGCATATATGTGACGTCGCTGATCCCGTGGAGACAAAGGCCGTATTCGGAGAGATTTTAGAGATGTCCCGAGTGGACATCCTCGTCAATAGCGCTGGAATATCGCATGTGGGCCGACTCGAGAATACTTCTGACGAGGTTTTTGAACGGATTTTTCGCGTCAATGTGCAGGGAACGCACAATGCTATGCAACAGACGATTGAAGCGATGGTCGCACAAGGGGGCGGTGTGATCATCAATCTGGCCTCGATCGCCGCCAGTGCGGGTCTCGAGGACAGGTACGCCTATTCCATGAGCAAAGGCGCCGTGCGGAGTATGACGTATTCTGTTGCGCGCGATTATCTGCGCCACAACGTCCGTTGCAATGCCATCTCGCCAGCGCGTGTCCACACGCCGTTTGTTGAAGGATTTATTAAGAAAAACTTTCCGGGCAAAGAGGCTGAAGCATTCGCAAAGTTCTCTGCAGCGCAGCCCATTGGCCGCATGGCGGAGCCCTGTGAGGTCGCGATGCTGGCGCTTTATCTCTGCTCCGACGAAGCATCCTTTATCACCGGAACAGATTACCCGCTGGACGGCGGATTTTTCAATTTGCACGGATAGACCAAAGGGAGATGGATGAATGCAAATCGTTACTTTGAACAGACGGCAGATGCTGCTGGGGACCGGGGCTTCTCTGGCCGGATTGGCGCTGACTGGAACTGCTGCGGCGACACCCATTGCACAGGCGGTTGAGAGTTCGACCGCACCGACGGCGGACCAACTCCGGCGCATGGAATGGTGGCACGCAGCAAAATTCGGCATGTTTATCCACTTCGGCGTCTACAGCACCATTGGTCGGCATGAATGGGTGATGGAAGATGAGGCCATTCCGGTCGTCGAGTATGCGCCGCATGCAGCTACATTCAATCCTGTGAAAAATTCTGCGCGCACATGGGCGAAACTCGCGAAGACCGCCGGCATGAAATATATGGTGATGACGACCAAGCACCACGAGGGATTCTGCAACTTCGACAGCAAGCTGACCGATTACTGCGCCGCGAAGCAGGGACCGGGACGTGACCTGGTGCGCGAATATGTCGACGCTGCACGAGCCGAAGGGCTGCGTGTCGGCTTTTATTACTCGCTGATGGACTGGCATCATCCTGACGGTGCGCGATGTGCGAATGACGAAGAGGCGCGTAAGCGTTTTGTGGAATACACGCATGGCCTCATCCGCGAAATTCTGACCAACTATGGGAAGATCGACACACTTTGGTATGACGTCGCCTGGCCACTGGATGCGCACGGTTGGGAGTCCGAACGCATGAACAAGATGGTTTTTGAGTTGCAACCGGACATTATTGTGAACAACCGCAATAAGCTGCCCGGGGACTTCTCCACGCCCGAACAAAGGATTGTTGCTGAGACGGGAGGTCGGGCCTGGGAGAGTTGTATGACCCTGAATGATAGCTGGGGTTATCAGCGTGCGGATGACAACTGGAAATCATCGAAGACCATCATTCGTAATCTCATTTCATGTGCGCGCGACGGGGGGAACTACCTGTTGAACATCGGGCCGAAGCAGGATGGCTCGATTCCGGAAGAGTCGGTGAAGGTCCTGACGGAAGTAGGCAGCTGGATGCAGATCAATGGTCATGCGGTGTATCAATCCGACTTGTGCCAGGTGCGCCGCTCGAACTATGCGAGCTTTACCCGAATCGGCAATACGCTTTATATGCATGTTTATTTCTGGCCAGGCGAGTATGTCGCGATATCTGGACTCAAGACGAAGGTGACGTCTGTGAAGCTGGTGAAGACCGGTGCAGCGCTGAAGTTTGCGCAAGACGATTTCCGTGTGCGAGTGCTCGATCTACCGGTGAAGGCTCCTGACTTTCCGGTGACCACGATCGCGCTGGAATGTGAATCTGAACCAACGCAGGACACGGACTATGTCCGCAAGAACAAGCCGCGCATGGGTGTCTAATCGTGTCCGCAATCGAGGTGTCAATTTGAAAAGTAATCAATCGAGCACAAGCAATGTCTCGTTCACTCGGCGTCAATGGCTTGGACGCGTTCCGCCGTCGGCCATGGCTGCGTTACTCGCCGGCGGCCTCGGAGAGCGAGGCGTTGCGCTTGGGCAGGCAAAGAATGATCCGGGTGCAGATGATCTTGGCGCCCGGGTCTACAACATTCGCAAGTATGGTGCGAAAGGAGACGGCGTTGCACTCGATACCGCCGCATTGCAGGCGGCGATCGATGCATGCCATCAGGATGGTGGCGGAACGGTGTTGGTTCCTGCCGGCACTTTCGAGATCGGCACAGTCGAACTCAAGAGCAATGTGACACTCCATATCGCGGCCGCGGGGAAGCTCCTTGGGAGCGCGGACGGCAAGCAGTATCACGCCGTGGATGCGATCCCGCTTAGCGGAGACTCCACTTTGAACGATGGGAATTGGGCGCTGCTGTTCGCCGTCAACGCGACCAATGTGACCATCGAGGGCGCAGGCACTATTGACGGGCACGGGGCGCAGTTTCACTCTCCGGTTCGCGGAACCTTGCCTCCTAGTGGCCTCGGTGGTAATCGACGTCCTTACCACTTGCTGTTCCATCGTTGTGACCGGCTCACAATCCGCGATATCGCCCTTGTCGACGGAGCGTATCACAGCATTCGCATTATCCAGAGCAAGCATGTGCGTGCTGACGGTTTGTATATTCACAACCGCGTCAACGGGAACAATGACGGATTTCATTTCATCAGCGCAGAATATGTGTCGGTCAGCAACTGCACGGTTTTGTCACAGGACGATGGCTGCGCGATGTTTGGGAGTTGTAAATTCATCACAGTCACAAACTCCGTCTTCAGTACGCGATGGTCCGTGTTTCGCTTCGGTGGCGGCGTGGCGGAGAATATTTCCATCTCCAACTGCGTGCTCTATGACGTGTTCGGTTGCCCCATCAAATTTCAGGGCAATGAAGGATCGCGCTTTGAAAATATCTCGTTCGCCAACCTTGTCCTGCAGCAGGTGACTGGGCCGATCCATATCAGTATGGGCCCGAGAACACGTCAGAATGAGCATGTCGATGAAGGCCTGCAGCCAACGGTGCCAAAAGAAACAAGACCGCCGGCAGTAGCGCGAAACATCTCCTTCAGTAATATCAGCGGAACCGTTACTACTAGCCCGCCGCAACTCCCGGAGACAACACTAACCAGCGACGCCCGACCGGGAGAAGGGCACTCCTGCATCACGTTGAACTGCATCGGAGACGCCACTATGGAGAATATCTCGTTCGACAATATTCAGCTTACGTTTGGCGGAGGAGGCACAGCCGAAGAGGCGGCAAGGCGCGATCTCCCAAAAATTGCGGGCGAATACTTCATGCTTGGACCGATGCCGGCGTACGGCTTTTACGCGCGTAACTCTCGAGGGCTGACTCTGCAAAATGTCCGACTTCAAGTGAGCACACCCGAGATGCGCCCCGCCGTGATCTTCGACCATGTGGAAGATGTCGCGGTAAACGGCCTAAGCGTACAGGGTAATTCTGCGGCGGAGTCAGCACTGCGCTGCATCGACTCAAAGCAGGTTCTCTTTACTGCTTCGCGGCTTCTGTCCTCGGCGGCGGTTTTTCTTCAGCTTGAGGGCACGGCAAACGAGAACATCAAGATTGACGGTGGCGATTTGTCCAAAGCCGCAATGGTACTGGCCTACAAAAACGGAGCGACGAAGACGGCCGTACAACTGCGCGATTAGGTGCTACTGGGAGACGGCGATATACGACAAGTCGGCGGCGGAGATGCATTCGCGCATTTGGACTTATTCGCCTCCCCACAATTTACTTGCTTCTGTCCTATAACCCTCATTCGCAGAATCGTGTCGAGGTAATTCCGCTACAATCACCGACCTCCAGGCCGAGAATTAGCAACTACCTTTCTCCGACGAACACCTAGCGCTTTCCGCCACAAAACTGAATTGTTGCCGATAATTGGTGGATTTGAAAGCTTATTAAATCCCCATTTGCAAAACAACCAAGATTCTGCCTATACCTTGCCAATCCTCTTTTCGGTCAACTGAACCGTGTAGACTCACGCTAACTCGGGAGTGAACCAAATGAATGTTGAGACCTTTGCCGGGGTGGCGCTTGCCGTTATTTCGTTTGCACTCGTGATTCTGGCTCGCGTCCAGTTAGGCAAGTCGTTTTCTGTGACTCCAAAGGCAAATGATTTGGTAATGCACGGTTTGTACTCGCGTCTACAACATCCCATGTATGTGTTTGTCGATTTGACCGTTTGCGGAATTGCGCTTGCGGCGCATCGCTGGTATGTATTGCTGCCTTTGGTCATTTTGTTGCCACTGCAGACGAGAAATGCCCGTAGAGAACGCAATCTGCTCCAAGAGAAGTATAGAGAGCGCTATGAGTTATATCGTCGTGCTACATGGTTCTAGGAGAGGCTGTCTGACTAGGGCTAGGTCAAAATACCGCGAGTCTCTTTAGGTGACGAGCTCGGGCTGAACAAGAAGCTTGCGCCCATTGGCGCAGAGGGCTACGAGTTGATTGTGTCTGGTTGGTCGGCAATATGGAAACAATCCTGCCGAACGACGATCCGAACTCGGCCTCGAAGTGCACGAAAAACGGAGTTTTCGGCAACTTGGACTACCTACTGCTGAAAAGTTGACTTTTCACGAAGTGCGGAGTACGGGGTCTGGCAACGATTCGAGATCGGTCGGGGTTCCGATTATGCGGAATAGTCCGGGGGGCCTGGTTTCGGCGGTGCCTAGCTCGTTCTCCACTCCGCATGATAGAGGGGGTAATGAGGATTGTCTCGGGCGAAACGTAGACAGGAGGCCAATAATGGCCTGAACATCTCTACGGGGATATATCGATGCCTAGCCGTCTGATTCGCCGCGTCATTGTGATCGCTGGACTGCTGGGCTTCATTCTGATTCTGGGGACATCCGGCTTTCAACTGATCGAAGGATATTCGTGGTTTGACGGTTTTTACATGACTCTCACGACTATCACGACAGTTGGCTATCAAGAAGTGCGTCCTCTCAGCCATGCTGGCCGCATTTTCAATTCCTTTCTGATTTTGTTTGGAGTGACGGCCATGTTCCTGGCAGTTGGCGCGATGACCCAGACTATTATTGAACTCGAGTTGCAGGATGGCTATGGCAAGCGCAGGAAAAGACGCATGATCGAAAACCTACACGACCATTTCATAGTCTGCGGTTTTGGCCGCGTAGGCCGGAACGCCTGTGATGAATTTGAACGGGCAAAAGCTTCATTCCTGGTGATTGACCGCAATGAGGAGCGGGTTGCGAAGGCGGTGAATACAGGAAAGCTTGCGATCGTTGCGGATGCCACACAAGACGACAGCCTTCGCCAAGCCGGTGTGCTGAGGGCGAAGGGATTGATTGCCGCTTTGCCCTCGGATGCGGAGAATCTCTTCATCATTCTCTCCGCGAAGGCTCTGAATCCAAAGTTGACCGTAGTGACCCGAGTCTCGGAAGAAGAAGCCGGAGAAAAGTTGCGTCGCGCAGGAGCCGATACAGTTCTAACTCCTTACACGATGGCGGGACGCCAACTTGCCGACGCTTTGCTGAGACCTCATGTGGTGGAGTTTCTGGACTTCGCCAGAAGCAACATAGGGTCAGAGATCACTATGGAAGAGGTCTGCGTTTCGTCGAATGGCGAGTCGAGCAGGCGGACTCTAGGAGAGTTGTTGAAGTTGCGGAGGTCCGGGGCGATCGTGCTCGCCATTCGTAAACAAGGGGGCGAAACGATCTTCAATCCCTCGTCTGAAGTCGAGATCTCTGCTGGTGATTTCCTTATCGTCATGGGGGAACGGTCGAGCCTACAGGAGCTTGAACAGATTCTGACCGGCTAGCAACAAGTCTTCAGCGAGGGCTTAGAAGAAGAAGATACAAAGCTACGGCTCGGATGGATCACTATGGCCCAATATTAGCTATGTCGCGGACATTCGGTTGCCGGAAAACGGGGTATGCGGCAACTTCGACCTGTCGGACCCGAACTTGCCGATAACCCGTGCCAGCTCAACCGGTCGATGCAACACTATCTAATCAGCTGATCAACAAATGCTTACCCTGAAGAATCGATCTGTTTGGCTGATGTTGCCAAACCTAGCCAGGGTAAGGTTCCGGCTGATCTAACCCTAGCCGGCGCTTTTAGATTTTGTTTTCAATGAATGTGGGTCTGAGCTGAGTGTTGCGTCGACCCATTGAGACCACCCGACTTTGCGGGCATTACGGGATTATTTCCGGATAGCCGGTTATACGTCCAGAACACCGGGTTCCGCGGAATCTCCGTGACTGTATCAACGATAATGTGCTCATCGACAAGGCAATCCCCTCCGAGCACTCTGCTGCGGTCTGAATGATTTCTTTTTGGCGACGTGCTCCAGCGAGCAGGTCATGTATGAGGGCTTGTGATGAGTCGGTGGTAAAGCTCTATCGTCTGATCAGCAATTGCGGACCAGGCAAACCTCTCTTCGACGCGCTTGCGCCCTGCTTCTCCGAATCGTCGGGCCTTTTCGGGATCTCCCATGAGGTCGGAGATTTTGTCTGCGAGATCATGTGCGAATTTATCGGGATTGGAAGGAAGGGTGGTCGTTTGATCCTGGTCGAACGGAACGAGGTGGCCGGTTACTCCATCGACGACGACTTCAACGATTCCGCCCGTCGCACTAGCGACGACCGGAGCGCGGCATGCCATTGCTTCCAGGTTGATGATGCCGAAAGGCTCATAAATGGACGGACAACAGAAGACCCTGGCGTTACTGTAAAGCTGGATCACCTCGGGCTTTGTCACCATCTTTTCGATCCAGACCACCTTAGGATTGAGTGCGCGGGCCTCCTCTACTTTTTGCCGCATCTCCACTGCTATCTCTGGGGTATCCGGCGCTCCGGCGCATAACACGACCTGAGTAGCCGGAGGCAGATAGCGAATTGCTTGGACGAGATGAGTCACGCCCTTTTGCCGTGTGATTCGACCTACAAACAAAACATAGGGTAAAGCGGGATCTACACCGTATTTGGTCAGCGCCGTGGTATCCGATGTCTTTTGATATTCATCGAGATCTATGCCGTTATAGATGACATGCACTCGTTCGGGACGGATGTCGGGGTATGTGCGCAGAATGTCTTCTTTCGTTCCCTTGGAAACGGCAAGTGTCCAGCATGCACGAGGCAGGGCAATTCGCCTTCTCATGAGCACTCCGTTCGAGGGATGTCTGGCGCGCCTTTTGAAGGCTAATCTCGCGCGAACCGTCTGTCGCTCCACTATTGACGTTTGCCGCACGCCAAGGTTTATTCGTGAGCGAGGGGGAATTGATTCATGCTAAACGAGCATAGTTGAGGCTGGGCCTACTCTCCTAAAACGGGGTTTTCGGGAAATTGGATCCTCAATTACCGGAAGCAAGTCATCTCGTCGCTTGGCGGCGGATTGCCGCAGTCTCCGACAGTGTTCCGAGTTGGTTATGTTGTAGGCGGGGTCTTTGGCGTTATCATCGCCACTATCCGTGCAGGCTTGCTAAAGCGGATGTATAGCGCCTGTTTTCACCTCGGCTGGACTCTGTCCCACCACACTAAGTCAGGAGCCCAGAGCATGGTCGAGAAGCTCATCAATCTCATCTTCGGCTGCAATCATCCGGAGCGTCATCACTCGGCTCTCCCATTCATCCAGGATGGCAAGAGCTATCGTGTCTGCCTAAATTGCGGAACGCCGATCGATTTCAGCCTCGAAGACTTCCAATACATTACTCCCGGTTATCTGCGACGCAAACGCCGGAAGGCCGCGCGCGCCTAAATTCATCTGAATCTTTAAACAAGTACTAGAGAGCGCGCTGCAGCCCGAGATTCTACTGAACCAAGGGGAAACCTCTCCAATCCCGCAGCAGAAGCTGTGGCTTGGATTACCAAATCAAGCGGTCCGCGACGGCATGGCGACTCCGGTCGAGCAATAGGCAATAAGGTGCGGTTTGCCCGTCACTCGCCAGGAGTCCGGAAGTCTATGGTATTCGGTGGCAGCTGAAGCGTTCGGTCAGTTAATCGGCGATTTATCATCAACCGAATATTTTCCATCGCGTGGGTCTAAGACTATTCTTATTCCTTAATTTGCAGTCAGCTGACGGAGATTCTCTTGGTCGTCGGCCACTCCAACGCGGGCTGCAATACGCGCCGCTTCGGTCGTCTTGTCGCTGAGATTGATATCTAGATGTTCTCCAGGACTGAGTGCGACAGGAGTAGCAATACCTATCAATTCACTCAAAAAGCTACGCGTGGAACTCGCGTCTGGGGAGTTGAAGATCAAAGGATTTAGCTGGTAAATGTTGTTCACGGCGACAGCATAGTACTTTCCTGGTGGGACATCTTGGATCCTTCCATCCCAATATTGGACAGTGCCGTTCTGGATTCCTTTGCAGTCTGTCCCCAGGCTCCAGGCAGCGAAAATCCGCCGTCATTGTTCGGGCCGGTATACGATGTCGAGATTGGAGGATGGTGAAGGAAACAGGATCACACTGTAATTCCCTCCGATGCGGCTACATCGCTCATTGAGCGGCAAAGCAGGTAACCCCAATGCCTTATCCTCGGACACGTGGGCCTCAATGGTTGCCATTTCGGTTCCCAACACGACCTGCAGAGCAACATCACCATCGTTCGGTAACGTGAAGGAGTTCGGGTTGACTTCTTTTCCGTCAAGCCGCACCGATTCTGGATAAAGAGGGCTTCGAACGGTATGATTTTTGGCACCTTCAATACGCAGTTCGTATTCGCCGGGGTCCGCCGCGCTAATGGAAAATTCTCCTCGCCTGCCGTCTGTATCTTTCAGAGGAGCTAAGAGAGAACCATTCTTTACGATGCGGAACCAGCACGAGTGACAGGTCGCTCGGCTTGAGATCCTTCCAATTGGAAGGCACCTTTGGGATGTCCACTGTGCCACTCACACTTGGTAGCGTGGAAGCCTGCAAGGTCAGATCCAGATTTTCTTTGCTGACAACCACTAGTTGCGAGACCAGTCGATGCCTGAGTCGCTCAACGAATATGCGTGAACTGAACCCCTGGTCTGGCTTCGGCTTCTGACCATATAAACCGTAGATGTCGACCCGGTAACGACCGGGGGAAATGTTGTCGAAACGAAAGCGATGATCGTCCCCAAGATCGGAGGTACGCCTTCTCGGCCAGTAAGGGTTAACATTCAGAGCATCATCAAGGACGACTTCGAATCTGTCCCCTACCGTTGCGGGCAGTTGGCCAGTCAAGATACCTGATACAGAATAGTGGTTGTTTAAACCTGGGACATGAAGATCAAGTGGCGGGTTTCCACCGCAGCCAATATTCTTACCATTCTCTACATGGAGTGGAGTGGCTTCGTAAAGCTTGCCATCGGCAGATAGGTGGATGGGAAAATCTCCGGCCGCAACGGGAATAGCCTCCAGGAAGTAGTCTCCGTCTAAAAGACCATTGATGCGGAAAAAACCTTCCAGATCTGTCTTAACCTCTCTGCCCTGTTGATAGCCGTTGTCGCGGGCTTCCCAATAGATGATTCGCAAGTCGGCCTGCGGTTCTCTCTTCTCATTGGTCACATGTCCACAGACCGAGCTTCGACGCGGGGCATTCAGGATGAGGCCCTCAACATGTGCTCCGGCTGTGATAACCAATGGACTACCTAACAACTCCCTGTCTTTGCCACCATAATCGAACCGCACATAGTCTCTATCGTGAGCGCGCAGACGGTAGATTCCAGGAGGCACGCTTTCGAAAAGGAAGCTGCCATTCGGTTTAGTCTGCGTATTGAATTGATCCGGGGCGTTGGAGTTGTGGCCGATTGGTAACAAGCGCACAGTATAGGTGGCATCGCTTTCGCCAAGGATTCTGCCCGCGATCCTCGCCTTGGGCCGCATACCCTCAGACTCCCAACGCTGGCTGTGGCGAACGTCGGGAGAGATGTGACCGGCAGCCTGTGTCAAATCGCCACTGAGGGTGACGGTCATGGAAACGAATTTGGCGTCCGGAACGGAGAAGCGCCTGTCCTTGACTGAGACTCCATCCACAAGGATGGATTGCAGAAAGACCTTGTCGGGCTTCGTTGTGTATATGAACAGCTGATAGTTTCCAGGGCTGACGTTGTGGAAGGCAAAACCGTTCGATGGGCTTAGAGGAACTGTCTGGAACTCCCCATTGCCATCGCGCAGGATGCTTACCCAACCTCCTGACAATTGGGGCAAAATTGTTCCCGCTTGATTTGCTGAAGGCGTACCTCACCCTCGATTGATGCCATCGGGTGTGGCGTCAGCACGACCTGCGCTGTTTGGCCGGCTTCAACAGAGGCCTTCTGCGCGTCAAAGATGACTTGCTGTAACGGGGCATCGCCCCAGACGTTCTTCCCGGAACGACCCTTTTCATTAAGAACAACATCGTAGGCACCAGCGCAAAGGTTGGCCTTATAGCTTTCACCCGCGCTGGATACCTCGGGTGTAAGCATTCCCGGATGAGCAGAAAATATCTCCACGCTGACACCCGATGGATTGTGATCAAGAAAACTGATCTGATAGCGATTCGAATCCAAGCTTTTATCGGAGTTGATTTTCCCGACAATATAGGCGGCTGAGGTTTGCAGCTTGCCATTGACCCCGCAGAAATTAGAGGCAAGTTCTTGAATATCGATCTTGCAAGCTGTGACCGGGTGGGAATCCACGACCACAGGCTTTGCCTCCGCAAATGTGTTGGTCGATGGATACCAGGTGCTTCGGGACTTCACGAAATAAGTTCCCGGCGGGAGGTCGGTCACCCGAAAGCTCCCGTCCTTGTCCGTGTCGAAGCTCGTCGCCTGATCCAGGATGCCAAATTCCTGATTGAAGTGGTAGTACGTGATCGAAGTGTCAGCACGTACGACATTCGGGGGTGCCTCGGTACCACCCCCCTCGTGGCCAGGTGCAACATCGTGCGTCACTCGTCCGCAGAAAGCAAGTTTGTGGGTCAGCTGAACGGACACACCTTTGCGATGCTCGCCAGGATGCAACGTGATTGCCCCGGAGCGGACATCGGGAGGCAACGTTATTGTGAAGTTGCTGGGCTTTCGTCTGGTACGGTCGTCACCTACGTTTGTAGTTTGCGAATCGAAGTTGGCGGGAGGCACAAAGACACTAGCATCGACCGTAAGCCGATAGTGACCGGGAGGGATTTGGGTGAACGTGAAGCTGCCTTCGGCCTTTGGCACAGCTTCATAGCCATCGTAGTATCGAACGGCACTTTGCACCGACGGCTCGAGGTGCACGGCGACTGACGCCCCCGCGGAGCCTACTATGACTCCTGAGAGTGAAGCGGGAGCGCCAGTAGGCGGCTGAGCGTGGAGAGGGTTGAAGGCAACAAGCACCAGCAGAAAACACTGCAACTTTCGCGACAGACAGTGCATTTGGGAACAGGCTCTCAATTCGTGCAACTCAGCGCTACTGCCATTTCTTAGAGTGGAGAATATCAGACCTCTATGATGGAAGCCCCTCGTTCAAGTCAACTATAGGGGGAGAATTGTCGGCAAACGGCACCTTACTCCCCTGAGCGTCGAAAGTAACATCGTCTTGACCGAACCGCGCCGCCGCTCACTTCCGGCGTGTGTGAGACTTTGCACACCCTTGGTGATCGCCCAAGGCGGCAGCCTTCAGTGCACTGGATGCTGCACAGCGTTGCGCTTAGTGCATTGCGTATTTTACGTACGAGATCGTCACTAAGGTGGGTTTCGTTGAACTCGCTGTCCTGCATGTTCCCTGTGGGCATCAGTTCGTAGAGCACGTGCAAGTAAGCGGTCTTGCGGATGGTCAACTCATTGCACAAGTACAGTAAAGTTTCTTCAACACGCGGGTCAGCTGGCATACTGTTGTACCTGCCGAATGGCGAAACCCTTACTCCGACATTGTGTGCGCCCAATTCCCGTATCGCAGCATCAACCACTTCGAGGAGAAAACGCGTGCGGCTTTGCGGCGTTTTGCCGCCGTAACTGTCAGCGCGGGTATTGAGAACTGAATTCATGAATTGGTCGAACAAATAGCCATTGGCGGCATGGATTTCCACGCCGTCGAATCCGGCGAGCTTCGCATTCTTGAATGCCAATGTAAATTCCTTCAGCAACTCAGATATCTCCTCCGTCCTGATCTGTCGGGGAGGGCTGGCACGCATGAAGGCTAGCTTTCCATCGGCATTGTGAGCAAATACATCGGACTCACTCGCTTTCTCGTCAGTCACCCCCCAAGGTGCTTCTCCGTTCGGCATAAGCGAAGTGTGCGCCATTCTTCCGACATGCCAGATTTGCAGAAAAATCTTGCCTCCACTTCGATGGACTTCTTCTGTCACCAACGTCCAACCATCGACCTGGGCCTTCGTATAGATACCAGGCGTCCATGCGTATCCCTTGCTGTGTGACGACACATCGGTCGCCTCGGTCACAATCAGTCCGGCACTGGCGCGTTGGGCATAGTACTTTGCCATCAGCGCATTTGGCACATCTCCATCAGAAGTTCGGGTTCTGGTCATCGGCGCCATCACAATGCGGTTCGTCACCGTCATTTTGTCGCCAAATGTGTAAGCGTCGAATAATGTGGGCATGAATCATTCCCCCTTGCGATACATCTCAAAGGAGAGACTAGATCAAGCGATTTTATGAATCTACCCACAATTTGGTTTGCATGATGAAGGTTATAAAAGAACTACCGGGCTTGCCGATCGAAAGAGCGCTGGGTGTCATCTCAGGCCGCTGGAAGGCAATTATTATCTATGTCCTGTTGAGCGGCCCAAGGAGAACGTGTGAACTTGAAAACCGAATAAAGGGCATCTCGCAGAAGGTTCTAATAGAACAGCTGAGGGCGCTGGAAGAACATGGCCTCGTCTATAGGCAGAGTTACGCCCAGGAGCCACAAAGTGTCGTTTATGTGTTAACTGAGTTGGGGATGAGCTTAAAGCCGCTCTTGTCGCTTCTTGAGGAATGGGGCCGGGGTCACGCGCAGGATCTGAAGGAAACGGATAAGCTCCTCCCATGCGCAGCTGTCGTGCGTGGTGAAACATAAGTGTTAGGTTTTAGTTAGGCCCTCACTGTGATATCTAGCAATGCGCGACATTGTTGGACTTGGCTTTCTCTATTCAGATCCACGCGGTCAGAGGGATAAAACCGCTCCTGCAAAATCGTCTAACCAAACTGCAGGATAGGCAGTTCAGTCGATTGCTGACGGGACAACAACTTGTAAATATGCTCGGTAATAGCGGCCGGGCAAGAAGTCCGATCGATGGGACGCTTCGCTTCTAGCGACCGAAATTCAATGCCAATCCTCGCTTCCTCAAGCGGCCGAAAACATATTTAAGATCGACAAATTGAATTAATCGATAGTTCTCGGATGACAGTTCCACTATCTCGCCTACCACCTTGAACTAAACTCTTCCTATCGGGTCCAATCACAACTTTTCTACGAGCCCTTAATCGATAGTTTGGTGGGATACCAAAGCTTCTCTGTAGGGGCACTCCAGCGGCGTAGACCTGAATCAAGATTTCGCCCGCCTGTGGCTCGGGAACCGAACGTCTTACCGGCGGAAGGTTCAGGTCGGCTGAAAACTCCATTGCTTTCATCTCTGCCATTTGCTTTACTCCATGGACCTCGCTGTATTAGTTGTCGGAATCGAGGAAGGGAGATGCAGCTATCACGTCGCAGGCATTAGGAGTTGTATACCCGGGGATAAGACGCTCACAGATGCTGGCGTTCACGGTGCCATAGGTCGTGCCGGGCTTGTGCGCAAAGCCGGCAAAGTACTCTTGGATGAAGCGTTCTTTGAAGTGTTTGCGAGGGTATTCGGCCACGATTTTCTCGCGCAACTCCGAGGGAAACTGATCGAAGCCTTTTCCAAGCACATCGAGACCGACTCCCGAATAGAGTAGAGCTACTTCGGGGCGCATGTACTGAGTGACGCCGGGAGTGGTGTGCAGAGCAATGGCCTCCCATGCAATTTCTACTTGGTCTTCAGGGACCTTATGTGCCGTGAGGAACTGGCGGGCCGCGTTTGCGCCATCGACTTCGAAGCGTTCGTCCGGACTCGAGAATTTCTTAAGGAGACCGAAATCGTGAAAAGCCGCCGCGACGTAGAGGAGTTCAGGATCGAAGCGAAGCTTTTGTTGACGGCCCTGCTCAGCCGCGAACAAGTAAACGCGGATCGAATGATTAATGAGTAGATCCGTGGAATGCTCACGTAGGAGATCAGTGGCCTCTTTCGCAAGCAAAGAATCGGGAATGACGAGGGCGGAGATTGAAGTTGACATCATTGTATCCTTTTGAAGACCGACAACTGGCGTTGATTATTCATAGTCCGGCGTAAACGAGCCTAATAAAGTGCGCTGGATCGATCACAAAGCGTCCCCATTGATCATCGAAGGCCGCCGAAGGGTTCGCGGCGATCACTTCGTCGAGCGACTTGCCCTGTTTTTTCAGCGTGGCGACGTTGTCTCGTACAGTCGCGAGCATGTTGCGAAACTCTATCAACTGTGAGCGTGTTCCAACGGGACCATGGCCGGGAATGACAATGGTGTCGTTTGTGGAGCGTTCGATTGCTTTGTCGGCCCATTTGATTGCGTCATTGATATTGCCGCCATCTTGATTATCAATAAATGGGTAATTGCCATTCCAGAATGTGTCACCGAGAGCCAACACATTTGCCTTTTCAAAATAGACCGACACGTCTCCATCCGTGTGGCCGGGACCGTAGTGGTCTACGTGAATTGTGTCCCCTGCAAAGATGAATGTCGTGCTGTTATCTACGAGTATTGTGGGGCGCGCCGCAACCGGTACCGGCAGCATGGTCCAGTTCCAATCGTCGACGTGAGTGGCCTGGGACAAGTGCTTCAGGGTGTTCTGATGGGCAATGACGGTTGCGCCAGACTGCTGCATCCATCCATTACCGTCAATATGGTCCCAGTGCCAATGAGTGTTTACTACATATACGATCGGTGTCGGACTGATGGTGTTGAGTGCAGCTTTCACTTTAGCTTCCGAAACGCTAATTCCGGCATCGACCAGAAACTTTCCACGGTCGCCTGACAAGACGACGATATTGGCACCCGATCCTATCAACACGCTGATATTTCCACGCACGGTTTGCGTGACAATGTTTCCTTCTGCTCTACGTAGATAGCGGGCTCCGGCGCCCGTGTGGAAGTAATCGTTTGGCATGACGCCTGACGATCGCACGACCGAAGTCGGTGGCACTTGAGAGACTGCAAGTGACGAAGAGAAAATCATCCCAATGGCTAAATAAACAAGCTTCGAGAACAAGCGAGCTCTCAAGGCTATGGTTTTTCTGGGATGCTTTGATATTGTATTCATCTCAATCCCCTTTCTGCTTTCTCAACTTAGCCCCAGTAATCACTTATTCGCGTGAGCCAGGTGGAAAACATCGATCTACCGTCAAAATGTTTCAAGTGAACGAAAGCTTTTAGAAAAGCATCCTGAAGTGCATCCTCCGCATCCTGCTGGTTTCTCGTAATCCGATACATCGTGTGGAACGCCCTCTTCGAGTGATGATTCCAAAGCTCGGAAAAAGGCAAATGATCTCCTTCCCTCGCGGCCGTGACAAGAATCTCTTCATTCGCGTTTTCGAGATTGTGGATTCTCCCGATACTGACGGACGACAGATATGAATTCATAGGCTGGACCCTTTCTGGAGAATATGACAGCCCTCCAGATTTACGCGGCTGTAAATTTGGATTTTGCGATATATCCGTCAAGGAGTTCACGGTTGAGCAAGTAAGAGGGTCGTTACTTCTGACGGATAGTGCTCAGGGATCATTTCCTCGACTGAACCAAAGTACCGAGACGCCGAACTTCCCGACACCCCAGAAACCATAGAATTCATACTGGTTTTTTCTTTAGGTCCAGTGGCCGGGACTGGATCGATCGTTACTCCAACCAGTGTTCTCGTGGTCGGACTGAATCGATCTCTTCACGAACTCATCAAAACCGCGTTGTGGATAAATCCATCTGATCAGAGCGTCAACAAGCGCGAGACACTTGCTGATCGAGAGCGTGAGCATCAGTAAACAGGATTCTGCAATTTCGATGGTCGTGCCGCGCGCAAACAGTAGCGACACAGAGCTCCGCGAGAAATTCGAACGTTAGTCCTGCGAATTCGTTCTCGCACTTGCTCGTACAGACAAACGCGCAGACAATGACTGTGCAGATAAACGACCAAGGCTCCCAGAACGGACCCAAAGCAGTCTCGATGTAAAGACCGAGGGAGATAGCAATCCCATGTTCCTGCAATAAGAAGTTCATGTAGATCTTAAGTAAACGTTATCTTGACGACAAATGCTCGGTGGGACTAGAAATGGAGGTCACAGATTTTTAGGAGTCTTTACATGAAGCAGCGGCAGTCTCGTCTTTCTCTGAACCGTAGGAGTTTTCTGGCTGGTGTTGGGGGAACTGCCGTTCTGGCCGGCTTGAATCGTTCGAAGGCGTTCGCTCTGACTGGTGATGTGGATAGCGAGTTGAACCTGGCCAAGGTGGCCTCGCCTTCCAGTCTCGTTATGCTAAGTGAGAATAAGATCGGTTCGCTAAATGACGGCTTTACCCCGGCAAGTTCTCGCGACCGGAGGAACGGTACCTATGTGATTCGCCGGGAATGGGAGGGCGACGGTCGCGCCCAGTGGGTGCAGTATGACTGGACAAAGCCAGTCTCCATTAATACGATCGACGTTTACTGGGCGATCGATCCTCCGAGGCCGAATGGCCCTCCCGGCAGCGGATTTGGGCGAACAGCCGCGCCTGCTTCGTACCGAATTCTCTACTGGAATGGGAGCGAATTCGTTGTAGTGTCGAATACTCAAGGCCTGGGGCTTGCAGGTGACACCTTCAATACCACCCGGTTTGATGAAGTCAAGACAGAGAAGTTGCGTCTGGAAGTAGTTCCTGATGAGACGCACCCAGCGGGGATCATCGAGTGGAGGGTCTATGGCTCCAGTCCCGCCCCGTCACTTCCTCCGGTTGTCGATGCAGGCATCGACCGTTCGGTTGTGATCGGAGGCAAAACATACCTCGCCGGCAAGGCGATCTGGCTCCAGGACCTGCCGGGCAACGCTGCGCGCTGGACCAAGGAGTCCGGCCCCGGAACCGTTGTCTTTGTCAATGCAGCATCGCCGGTGACTACCGCGACATTCTCAGCACCG
Organism: Acidobacteriaceae bacterium KBS 89; assembly: GCA_000381605.1. Lineage (GTDB taxonomy): Bacteria > Acidobacteriota > Terriglobia > Terriglobales > Acidobacteriaceae > Edaphobacter. The sequence goes on along the minus strand of KB906756.1, from coordinate 913,168 downwards.
GGAGATTATGTCCTGAAACTGACGGGCCTGGGCGACGGCGAACAAATTACCTCGACGATCAACGTCCACGCGGAGGCCGCTCCTCCGAAGGATCGCCTGGACGTGGTCTACACCACGAAGTACTCGATTGACAGCCCACTCTGGAATGCACGTGCGAAGACCCTGATCGTTGACTGGATTCCGCATTGCATCAACTATTGCGAGCGCACCGATATCGCTGCCAATCGCGGAGACGGCGGTATCGACAACTTTATCGAAGCAGGCAAGGCAAACCGCGGCGAAGCGCATGGACTCCATAAGGGTTACGTGTTCTCCAACGCGTGGATTCACCAGACAGTGGAGGCCATGTGCATCGCTCTGATGGTCGATCCGCAGGGCGATCAAGACATCATTAGCGCGCAGAAACAGATGAGCACGACGCTGGAGAGGTGGATTCCCATCATTCTGGCGGCGCAGATGCCGGATGGCTACCTGCAAACGGCTTACATCCTGGCGGACCGGAGCCAATGGCCGGAGCGCTGGTCACCGGATCATCGCGGCAATCACGAAGGCTATGTTTCCGGATACTTCATTGAGTCGGCCATCAACCATTACACGTTGACCGATGGCAAAGACCTTCGCTTGTATAACGCAGCGAAGAAACTGGCTGATTGCTGGGTCGCGAACCTTGGCCCTGGAAAGAAGGACTGGTTCGATGGTCACCAGGAGATGGAACAGGCTCTGGTGCGCTTTGGCCGGTTTGTCAATGATCAGGAAGGCAATCATCGCGGCGACGAATACATAATGCTTGCCAAGTTCTTGCTCGACTCGCGTCGTGGTGGAGCGGAGTACGACCAGAGCCACTTGCCCCCTGGTCAACAATATGAGGCGGTGGGCCACGCTGTGCGTGCAACGTATTTCTACTCCGGCATGGCGGACATTGCTGCCGAAACACAAGACCGTGACTACCAGAGCGCTGTAATTTCGCTGTGGGACAACATGGTGAACAAGAAGTACTATCTGACCGGTGGCATTGGCAGCGGCGAAACCTCCGAGGGATTCGGCCCGAACTATTCGCTTCGCAACAACTCCTACTGCGAATCCTGTTCGAGCTGCGGTCTTGTCTTCTTCCAATACAAGCTCAACCTCGCCTACCATAACGCGAAGTATGCCGATCTCTACGAGCAGACGATGTACAACGCTCTGCTTGGGGGGGTTGCTCTCGACGGAAAGAGCTTCTGCTACACCAATCCGTTGGTCAACACACAGCGCACGCTGTGGCATGTGTGCCCATGCTGTGTCGGCAACATTCCGCGAACGCTGCTGATGATGCCGACATGGGCCTACGTAAAGGACAAGACCGGTCTTTATGTAAACCTGTTCGTAGGAAGTCGCATTCAAGTCGGAAAGGTTGCAGGCACCCGCGTCGAGATGGTTCAGAAGACCGACTACCCGTGGAAGGGTGCGATTGCGATCACAGTCAACCCGGAGGAGGCAAAGACCTTTTCGGTCTATGTGCGCATTCCGAATCGAAATACCAGCAAGCTCTATACGGAGTCGCCTGTGCTCAGCGGAGTGAAACGTTTTGCCGTCAACGGCAAGGAGGTTACACCGCATATTGAGAAAGGCTACGCCGTCGTCACGCGTCAGTGGAAGGCGGGCGATCGCATCGAACTGGAGCTTCCGATGGAGCCCCAGCGTATCGTCGCAGACAGCCGCGTCAAGGCTGATCTTGGCACTGTCGCGCTGAAGTATGGTCCGCTCATCTACAACGTAGAGAGTGCAGACCACCAGAACATTGATCAACAGCTAAGCAATGCTCCGCTCAGAGCGGAATGGAGACCGGACCTACTCGGCGGTGTGATGGTTATCACTGGCAAATGGCAGGACGGTTCACCAATGACGGCGATTCCTAATTACGCACGGATGAATCGCGTAGCTCCTCCGGTGGAATACCTAGGCGATACAAACGTGAACTACGCACCTGGTGGATCGACCTCTGCCCTCGCAAGAGGGCCCGCTAGAGCTGCTGCCCCTGTGACAGCCGCTTCTGTGCCACCCAACGCTGGAGCACGGAATCGTAACGCAACGGAGGCGGAATCGAAGGTATGGATCTAGCATCAAATCCGATGATCGATGCACTTCAAAAATTAACCACGAGAGGGTGGTCGTTCAAAACGACTGTCTGTTGCCTGCATCCCCACTAACTTCGAGTCGGTGACTCGGAGTTGTGTCCGGCAGGATATGTGGCTTCTGTAGGGCGAACTCCAAGGAGTGAGCTTGCCGTGCAGGCAAGCGGTATGAATTGAGGGGACTCCCGGGTCACTGCAACCCAATCAACCTCGCCGGGTTCTCCTTCGCCATACGGTCAATCTCCGCCTGCGTAAATCTCTGCCCCCGCAATCCCGCATAAAACGCAGTCAACCCATCCGTATGCAATGGATTTCCTGGCTGCCCCATATCGCTCGAAAGAATGCAGTGGTCCACCCCAACGTAACGAATAGCCTTCGCATAGTCCCCAAAGTCGTACTGCTTCCCGGTCCCAATCAACCCGTTGTAAACGAACTCGATGTAAGCCCCTATCTTCGCGGCCTCCAGCATCTGCGCTTCTGACATATGCGTCGGCTGTAGCGTCGCATGCGTCACCACCATGTGCTGAACGCCCTCCGCCTTAGCTTCACGCACCAGCATCAGGTCTTCCTCCGCGCTTGAGTGTCCCGTCGCCATCACCAAGTTGTGCTTTGCAATCACCGCAATCACGGCCTTGGTCTCCGGCAATAACTGCCCATCCCGCGCAATCCGGACAGACGGCCGATCCTGCTTCGAATAGCGCACCTGATTCTCCGAGTCAAAGGTCGCCATCCACACAAAGCGTCCGTATCCTCCCGTAATCGTTGCCATATGCTCAACTGCGCTGGGATTCATCCCGCCTACCGACAGGTTCAGGTCGATCCCGCCGAACACCTCGATCCCCGGCACTTCTTTCCGGACAATGTAGGCCAGTGAAGCTGTCGGCTCATAGTGATTCTTCAGCACCACCCCGCGCATTCCACGGTTCTTCGCAAGTCGCGCAAGGTCGATCGCATCAATCGATCGCGGCGTGCTATCCGGCGCCGCGTGGACATGAATATCAATCGCGCCAGCCAGAGGATACTCCTGCGCGAATTCCGCAGAAGCAACACAAAGCATCAGGCCAAGAAAAATCGTCTTCAACATTCGGAATATCTCCTTGCCAAAGGGACATTGTATCCGGTGCCATTTCGCAAGCATCACCGCGCCAAGTATGATGCACTGACGAGGAACTTTGCATGGATTTGGGACTAAGAGGAAAGACCGCGCTCGTGCTCGGCGGGGGCGGCGGATTAGGCCGCGCTATCGCTAAAGCCCTTGCCACTGAAGGCACAAACGTTGCCGTAGCGGGCATCGGAGCGACTTCCATCGACGGCACAGTCGCGGACCTGAAAGCGATCGGCGGCAATTGCATCGGCCTGATCTGGGACCTCGCTGACCTCTCGGTGATCAACGCAAACATTTCGAGGATGGAAAGCGATCTCGGCTCTGTAGACATCCTCGTCAACAACACTGGCGGCCCACCCCCAGCCTCTGCTGCCGGTCAAGACCCCGCGTTCTGGGCTGCGCAATTTCAATCGATGGTGCTCTCCGTCATTGCCATTACCGACCGCGTCCTCCCCGGCATGAAGTCTCGAGGCTGGGGCCGCATCCTCACCAGCACATCGTCGGGCGTCATATCGCCCATCCCGAACCTCGCGATCTCAAACGCGCTCCGCCTGTCACTCGTCGGTTGGTCGAAGACGCTAGCACGCGAGGTCGGCAAAGACGGCATCACTGCCAACATCGTTGTGCCTGGCCGTATCGCCACATCCCGCGTCGCAGCCCTAGATAGTGCAAAAGCCAAGCGCGAAGGGCGCAGCGTCGAAGAAGTTGCCGCTGAAAGTCAGCGCACGATCCCACTCGGCCGGTACGGCAAACCGGAAGAGTACGCCAATGTTGTAGCCTTCCTTGCCAGCGAGTTGGCCGCCTATATCACCGGTTCCGTCATCCGCGTAGATGGCGGCATGATCCCCAGCATTTAGGAGCACTCACAACCTATGCCATTGGACAAGAAAACAGTCGACACCCTCACCGGTGTCACCACCGCAACCCTCACTACGGTTCTGCTCAAAAAAGGCCTGCGGAACATCTGGCTGCGCGGCACCAAACCTCTGCGACCCGGCCAACCCCGCATCGTCGGTCCGGCTTTCACCCTGCGCTTTGTCCCCGCGCGCGAGGACCTCGCTACCCCCGAGTCCTGGGCATCTCCAACCTCAACCCGTGCCGCCATCGAATGCATGCCCGCTGGATGCATCGCGGTGGTCGACGCCATGGGCGTCACCGACGCCGGAATCTTTGGTGACATCCTATGCGAACGTATCCGCGTCCGTGAAGTAGCCGGACTCATCACCGACGGCGTCATCCGCGACCTCGCCGGCGTTCTCCGCACTAATCTGCCCGTCTGGTGCCAGGGCACCGCAGCCCCCGCCTCCGTCGCTGGACTCACCTTCGTAGGCTGGCAGATGCCCATCGCGTGCGGTGGCGTCGCAGTCTTCCCCGACGATATCATCGTCGCCGATGACGACGGAGCCGTCGTCATCCCAGCCGCGCTTCTCGACGAAGTCGTCGAAGCCGCGGTCGAGCAGGAGAGATTCGAAGCCTGGATTATCGACGAGGTCCGCTCTGGCCTTCCGCTCCCCGGACTCTACCCACCCAACGCCGAGACCAAAGCCCGGTACGAGAGCTTTCGCGCCGCACAGGATAAATCGGTAGACTAGCCCGGTAGAGATCGGAGTTGAAGTTTGTCATCCACAGCTTATCCAGCGCCGAAAACCTCCTCCGATCGTATCCGCGATGCGCTCTACCGCAAGATCGCATGGCACATCATGCCGATCCTCGTGATCGGTTATATCATTGCCTACATCGACCGCGTCAACGTAAGCTTCGCCAAGCTGCAGATGCTGGGCGATCTCAAGTTCAGCGACAGCGTCTATGGCGTCGGCGCCGGCATCTTCTTCCTCGGCTACTTCGCCTTCGAAATCCCCAGCAACATCATGCTGCACAAGGTTGGAGCGCGCGTCTGGATCTGCCGCGTCATCGTCACCTGGGGCATCATTTCGGCACTAACGGCGCTGGTGCGCACACCCATGCAGTTCTACACCGCACGCCTGCTGCTGGGAGTTGCCGAAGCGGGCTTCTTTCCCGGCATGATCCTCTACCTCACCTACTGGTTCCCAGCCCATCGCCGAGCCGCAATGGTTGCCCTGCTTATGGCCGGAAACCCCGTCTCCGGAATCATCGGCGGTCCGCTGTCCGGCTACATCATGCAGCATTTCGCCTGCAGTAAGGGCATGGCCGGGTGGCAATGGCTCTTCATCCTGGAGGCCATCCCCGCGATTCTCCTCGGCGTCGTCATCTTCTTCTTTCTCGACAACCGCGTCGTCGAAGCGAAGTGGCTCTCTGAACCCGAACGAGCCGCCGTGGCCTCCGAAATCCACGAAGAAGCCGTCTCTAAAACTCATGTTTCAATTCGCTCTGTGTTTACAAGTCCTCATGTCTGGCTCTTCGGCGCAATCTTCTTCGGCATGGAGATGGGCTCCTACGCCATTGGTTTCTGGCAACCCACCATCATCCGTCAGACCGGCGTCAAAGACGCATTCCACATCGGCATGCTCACCACTGTGCCGTATACCTGCGCGCTTATCTGCATGATGTTCGTTGGACGCCACTCCGACAGAACTCGCGAGCGACGCTGGCATATCATCGTGCCAAACATCGTGACTGCAATCGGTTTTATCCTCTGCACACAAGCCGGCAGCAACACGTCCATCGCGATGTTCGGTCTCGTGCTCGCTGTCGCCGGAGTTATCACGGGATTAGCCATGTTCTGGGCACTCCCCACATCGTTTCTTGGCGGCAGCGCCGCAGCGGCTGGCATCGCGCTGATCAACTGCACCGGCAACCTCGGCGGCTTCTTCAGCCCTGCCATCATCGGTTTTCTGAAGACCCGCACCGGCACGCTCAACTCCGGTCTCTTCCTCGTAGCGGCGTGCATGATCGCCTCGTCCGTCCTCATTCTCACGCTCACCCCCGCAAAATCCTCAACGTTCCAACCCACAGGGGCAGAGATATGACCACAGGCTTACGCAAAGGTTTGACCAGCTACGGCGACGCCGGCTTCTCGCTCTTCCTCCGTAAGGCGTTCATCAAGGCCATGGGCTACTCCGACGATGCGCTCGAGCGGCCCATCGTCGGCATCACCAACACCTTTAGCGACTACAACCCTTGCCATGGAAATGTCCCCGACCTCATCGAAAGCGTGAAGCGCGGCGTCATGCTGGCCGGTGGCCTGCCCATGGTCTTCCCAACCATCTCCATCGGAGAGAGCTTCGCCCATCCCACCTCCATGTTCCTGCGCAACCTAATGGCAATGGATACCGAGGAGATGATGATTGCGCAGCCCATGGATTCGGTCGTCCTCATCGGCGGCTGCGACAAGACCCTCCCCGCTCAAGTCATGGCCGCCGCCAGCGCCGACCTCCCGGCGGTAGTTCTGCAGCCCGGTCCGATGGTCGTCGGCAATCACAAAGGCGAGGTTCTCGGAGCCTGCACCGATTGTCGCCGCATGTGGGCGCAGCATCGTGCCGGCAACGTCGACCTTGTCGAGATCGAAACCATCAGCGGTCGCCTTTGTCCATCGGTCGGTACCTGCTCCGTCATGGGCACTGCCAGCACGATGGCCTGCATCGTCGAAGCACTCGGCCTCGCGCTCCCCATGAGCGCCGCTGCACCAGCTACTCTCGCCGACCGCCGCCGTATTGCCGAGGCCAGTGGCAAGCGCGCCACAGAAATCGCCATTGCCGGCACACCCAAACCCAGCGACCTCATCACGGCTGCGTCAATCCGCAACGCCATGATTGTCTTGCAGGCCATCGGCGGTTCCACGAACGGTCTTATCCACCTCATCGCAATAGCCGGCCGCGCGGGTGTTCCCTTCGACCTCGATGCCTTCGACCAACTCGGCCGCGACATTCCCGTCCTGCTCAACCTCAAGCCCTCAGGCGCGCACTACATGGAGCATTTTCACCACGCCGGCGGTCTGCCCGCCCTCATGCGCGAAGTCACCGCCTTCCTCGACCTCGATTCACCCAATATCTCAGGTGGCACACTGGGCGATGCCATCGCCGCCGCGGAACTTGTTCCCCATCAAGACGTCATCCGCAGCTTCGCCTCGCCACTCAAACCCGAAGGCGCAATGGCGATCCTTCACGGCAATCTCGCGCCAAGCAGCGCCGTCATCAAGCACTCCGCCGCCTCTCCGCAACTGATGCGCCACACCGGCCGCGCGGTCGTCTTTGACAGCATCGAAGACCTCACCAATCGCATTGACGATTCCAACCTCGACGTCACCGCCGACGATATCCTCGTCCTGCGCAACGCCGGCCCCAAGGGCGCACCCGGCATGCCTGAGGCGGGCTATCTTCCAATTCCTATGAAGCTCGCACGCCAGGGTGTCAAAGACATGGTGCGCATCTCCGACGCCCGCATGAGCGGTACTGCCTTCGGCACCATCGTCCTCCACATTGCGCCTGAGGCCGCAGTCGGTGGCCCACTCGCTATTGTCCAAAATGGCGATCAGATTCTGCTCGACGTCGAAGCCCGGCGCCTCGAGCTCCTCATCGACGACTCCGAGCTACAACAACGCCTCGCAGCCCTGAAGCACTCATCACCACAGCGCGAAACCCCGCAGCGCGGCTATGCAAAACTGTTCGAAGACTCCGTGCTGCAAGCCGATCAAGGTTGCGACTTCGACTTCCTCCTGCGCGACGGGCGCCCCACAACACCGAAGAAGGATAAATAAACCGATGCTCCTCGATCACACCGCAAAGGGTGTCTACGCCATCGCCGTAACTCCCTTTAAGCCCGACGGCGCCGTCGACTACGACTCCGTCGACCGAATGACCGACTTTTACCTCGGTTGCGGCGTCACTGGTCTCACCATCCTCGGCATCATGGGCGAAGCTCCGAAACTCGATTCCGCCGAAGCCCTCGCCATCTCTAACCAGGTCGTCCGCCGAGCCGGAGTTCCGATCATCGTAGGAGTCTCGGCCCCCGGCTTCGCGGCCATGCGCTCCCTCGCCCGCAGCGTCATGGAAAGCGGTGCAGCCGGCGTCATGATCGCCCCGCCGCCGAGCCTTCGCACCGACGACCAGATCGTCAACTACTACGCGCAGGCCGTCGCCGCCATCGGTCCCGACATCCCGTTCGTCATTCAGGATTACCCGCTGCTGCTCACCGTCGTCATGACGCCCAAAGTCATCCAACTCATCGTTAACGACAATCCGTCCTGCGTGATGCTCAAGCACGAAGATTGGCCGGGTCTGGAGAAAATCAGCGCACTGCGCAGCTTCCAGAGCGAGGGAGCGCTCCGCCCCATCTCGATTCTCACTGGTAACGGTGGGCTCTTCCTCGACTTTGAGCTGGAGCGCGGAGCTGACGGCGCGATGACCGGCTATGCCTTCCCCGACATGCTCGTCGACGTTGTCAAGCTCTCGCAGTCTGGCCATCGCGATACCGCCCACGACCTCTTCGATGCGCACCTCCCGCTGATCCGCTATGAGCAGCAGCAGGGAATCGGTATCGCCGTTCGCAAGTACGTCCTGCAGAAACGCGGCGCCATCGCCTACGATTCGCAACGCGCCCCGGGTTCATCGCTCACAGCAAAAGGAAGGGCTGAGGTCGACTATCTCCTAAGCCGTCTGGCCCATCACGACCCGCGAGCGAAAACATTGCCTCAGGCGTAGCAAAGATCGCTGCCAAGCGCCAATCTGTATGGCGTTTCAGACGTAAGTCTGGACGCTCTCAAAGGGTCCCAGATGCGAGATGAGTTCGAAAATCGCTACTATGAATACTTTGACGAACTCGACATCCAATTTGATGGCGACGTCCTCACCCGCCGGTTTCGAGGGGTACGAAAGGGCAGCCGACGTTTCGATCGCGCTCAGATTCGAACCGCCGAGGCCGAATCCAGCAGTCGGCGGCGGGTGAAGTGGATGACTCCGAGCAGGCCGGTGGCAAGGAGGGCTATCGATGAGGGCTCGGGGGTCGGGGGGGAGTAGGCGAGAGTCAAGGTGCCCGCTTGGACTACATCTGAGCTTAACGGACCAGCCATACTCGCGAAGAATTCGGATGGGAGTGAAACCATAGAGTTTCCGCAGTGTAGGAGGATTGAGCAGAGTTCTCCGCCAGTGTATCCAATGAGAGAGCTGACTGGGAGGGAGAGGATGAATTGGTTGTTGAGTGAATCCTTCCAGACTGTGCCGTAGCCTGGGCTGGCTACGGGAACGCCGTTGAACGGGAACTGACCTCCCTGGCTCATAACGGTGATGTCTGCCGAGGTAAAGAGCCCGATGGTGGCGTCGAGGGTGACGGTTCCGTTGGCGGAGCCGCCGGAGACGGTGGTTGCGTTGAGGTCGAAGGTGGACAGGGTGTCAGCGTGGGCGATCAGGCTGGTGGCGAGGATGGCGGCGGCGGCGACGACGGACTGTATGCGCATGATCTCTCCTAGGTTCGGTTTGGGCCCAGTGTGACTCTGTTGAACTGATCTGGTACGGGAGAGTGGGGAGTGTTACTTCGCTTCGCTGGAGCACCTGCTGGTCGGGCTCCGGCGATGAACACATATTCTTACAGCATTCACGCTAATTGTTCTGGATGGCTTATGGAGTCGCAACTGACAATTCTGCTAGATGGCCCAGGATGGGACGGTGTGGACGATGTTGACCATCATTTGGTCGAGGGCGGTGTTGATCTGGTCCTTGGGTTCGGTGCGGGTGTTGCATAGCGCGGCCCAGCACATGCCGGTGGGAGTGCGGACCATGAGCGAGGTGGTGCCGGGGAGGCTGCCGTTGTGCCACCAGTTCCCGGCTCCGTTGTTCTGGACCATCCAGCCGCGGGCGTAGCGAGCGTCGCCTGCGGGATAGGCGGGAGCGGGGGTGGTCATTGTTTTGATGGTTTCGGGCTTGAGGAGCGCGGGGATGCCGGGGGCTCCGGCGACGTGGTTGAGGAACTGGACGAGCTCGGTGGAGGAGGCAATCCATCCGTCGTCGGAGTCCATGCGGGTGATATTGAGCTGGTAAGGGTCTTCGGAGGACTGGCCGTAGTAGACGACTTCGTAGTTGGCTTGGTCATCTATTCTGTTGCGGGCGATTTTCATGGTGGAGATGCCGCAGGGGCCGAGGATGTTGGTGCGGACGTAGGTTTCGTAGGGTTCGTCGGTGACCTGCTCGATGACGCGACCGAGGACGCAGTAGCCGAAGTTGGAGTATGCCCAGTGGGTGCCGGGCGGGTTGGTGATGGGGACTTTGGCGATGGTGTGGGTGATGAGTTTGGTCTGGTTCCAAGGAAGGTTGAGCATCATGGGGTCGGTGCCGTCGTTGGGCCAGCCGCCGCAGGTGTGGGTGAGGAGATGGTCCACGGTGATGTCGGTGATGAACGGTTTATAGGGCGGCTTGCCGTATCCGATGTCGAGGACGCCATTTGGGCCGAAGACTTTGTCGTTGAGGTTGAGCTTGCCTTGTTCGATGAGGGAGAAGATGGTAACGGAGGTGATGGGCTTGGTGACCGAGGCGATGCGGAAGAGGGAGTCTCGCTGGACCTTGGTGTGGAGCTCGCGGTCGCCGATGCCGACCGCCTGGTCGTAGACGAACTGGCCGTTGCGGGCGATCGCGATCGAGGTCGCCGGGACAGAGAATTGCTTGCGGAACTCGCCGGCGATGCTGCTCATTTCGGCGCGCTGCTGGGCGGTGGCTCGGTCATCCTGCGGTTGGGCGAGGGCTTGGAGTGCGGGGAGGTAAATGGTTGCTGCGGCAGTGGTGCTAAGGAGCTCCTTGAGGAGCTTTCGGCGAGTGAGAGCAGGTCCGTTCACTAACACGTGTGTCCTTTCGGTGTCCCAAGTCATCAATTCTCCTCTTGGACTATCCCAGCTTGGCGTTTTCCTTCTTGATGCTCGCAGTGATCTCGCGATACTTGCTGTAACTCGAAGTTTCAGGACGCGCCTGAGGTTTCGGATGGGCTGCAGATTAACTGCTAATCGTTTCTATGTTCTCCTCGACATCCGCAAAGCTGTTGTGTGAGGAAGGGTAGCAGAGATTTATTGGTGTCTGTATAGATATCCCTCCGGACCTCATTTGCCTCTTCTCGATCACAGAGCACCTTACCAACTCCGATTCTGACCCTCCACCCGTTGGCGCAGCAGTCTTTGCGATTCCGGAAGGATTGTCGCCGGGCCGGACGCAATGCGGCGAGAAACATGCTGCTTGAACGAGCAACATCATCCTCCATCTGGTCTATTCGGTGCGCGGTAATCTCATCCACAGACCAGTCGTCCATGAATCCTAAGGCCGACGCTATTTGAGCAACGCTACCGCGAGTGCAATGAGCGCCACCAGCAGCGCCGCGCCGGGGAGGCCGTATGCTAACAGTTGCGAAGCGTGGTGCGTGGGCGCGCGAGTGAAGTCAGCCTCCGACGTGACAACTACCTGGCTAGCAAAAAGCGACTGTTGCATCACCCGCTTGCTGGCAATCACCTCCTCGATGCCCGCCTCGAAATGACGCTGATGAATTCTTTTCGAAGAATCGGGCATGGGTTCAGCCGCCGCAGCAAGCGCCGCCTTCAGCACAGCATTTTGAATGTCTCCGCCGGTCACTTCATATCGGCCGGCCAAGGCATTGAAGTCGACGTCAGCAGCGAGCGGCGTCCGCAAAGGATGCAACTGCACCTGCCAAATCTGCGCGCGTTGTACCTCCCCTGGCATTTCGAAGAGGACGTGTGTACGAATCCGTCGCTCGAATGCCGGATCGAAGTTCGCCGCGAGGTTCGTGGCGAAGATCACGACGCCGCTGTACCGCTCGAGCTCCTGCAGCAGGACGTTTATAACGCTGTTTGATTCGCGCTGAAAGCCGTGATCGACTGACATCGATCGGCGCGTTGCGATCGCGTCGGCTTCGTCGAACAGCAGCACGGCCTGCTCGTCGCGCGCCGTACGGAAGATCGCGGCAACGTTCTTCGGGGTCTCGCCCATCCACATCGATTCGAGCTCGGCATAGCGGACGAGCAGAAGGTGGCGGCCGAGCGAGTGCGCGATGGCTTCGGCGCAGATGGTTTTGCCGGTGCCTGGAGGTCCGGCGAAATTGAAGGCGAGAGCAAGCCCGCTTGAATGCCGTTCGCCGAGGCCCCAGCGCTTGAATATCAGATCGTGCTGTGTGACCTGCGACAGTGCGATATCCAGGGCGCGCCGGGTCGTAGGCGGCAGAATTACATCGTCGAACGTTCGGCGCGGCACAATGGACTCGATCGCACGGCGGCCGCTCGTGCCAAACAGTCGCGAAAATGGGATCGGCGTCACCCGCTCCACCCTACAGCTTTTCCCGGTTAGAAATCAATTGACCGGCCCGTCGTCCGTCCAGACTTCGCCGCGATGGGGCATAAAGCCTCGCCGCCGCTTCGAACTGGCCAACGATGGCACATTATTCCTGGACGAACTGGGCGATATTCCCTTGGCGCTCCAGCCCAAACTGCTTCGCGTACTGCAGGAACAGGAGTTCGAGCGCTTGGGCGGCTCAGACTCACCAAGTGGACGTTCGGCTAGCGGCTGCAACGCACCGCGATTTGGCTGAGATGGTGACGCGAGGCGAATTTCGCAGCGACCTCTACTACCGTCTCAATGTGTTTCCTATCTCACTGCCACCGCTGCGGGCACGCCGCGAAGACGTTCCGGACCTGCTAATGCATTTTGTCGAGTTTTTTGCCGTCGGATGGGTAAGTAGCGCCACGCAGGCACTCGATTTTGACACGCCTATGGTCGAGTGCAAACAAGTCGAACAGGTCTCTCTATCCGAAACTGTATCTCCTTCAATCGCTTGTCACGTGAATGGCCACGATTGTCATATCGTCATCGAGCTCTTCGGTCGCCCCCCGAAGCGACCAGCGGGACAATTCCTCAAGCAGTTGATCGGCAAAATGATCTGCCGAGGTGCTCTGTTCAGCCTCTAGAAATTTCCTAAAACCATCAGTCCCAAATTCAACTCCTGCCGGGTTCGTCGTCTCAGGAATTCCATCGGTGTAGAGCAAGATTCGATCACCGGCCTTGATCGGCAATTCCACCGAGGTATAGCTTGCAAACGAGAATTTCCCGAGGAACAAACCATTTTCCTCAACACTGCGAACATCTTCGCGCCCACCCCACAAAAGCAGGGGTGGGTGACCCGCACCGGCGTAAGTAAGTGTCAGATTCTGCATGTCGATGAACACGTATGCCGCCGTGACGAAATGATGTTCGAATTTTCCGCATAGTGCCTGATTCAAACCCAGCAGCACCTTTGCCGGATCGGCCGCATGGCCCACCTGGGATGACAGGGCTATTTTCAGCATCGAGGCAATCAGCGCAGCGGGCATTCCGTGTCCCGACACATCGGCCACAAGAATTCCAATGTGTTTCTCGTCGACCACGATGAAGTCGTAAAAGTCGCCGGCAACGGAGGTCATTGGGATGTAGCGTGCAGCAATATCCAAACCTTTCATCTTCGGAATTGCGGATGGAAGAATCGATAATTGGATCTGCCGCGCAGTCTCCAACTCTTTTTGGATCGTGATCAACTGCTGTGCGAGCTGTTCGCGGATCCCGCGAAGCACAAGGTGAGTTTGCACCCGTGCCTTCACCACGGCAGGCGAAAAAGGCTTGTGGATGTAGTCCACCGCACCGACATCAAAGCCCTTTGTTTCGTCCTCGACCTCCGTCTGTCCGGTAAGAAATATTACCGGTATATCCCGTGTCTCCGGGTCGAGTTTCAATCGAGCGCACACTTCGTACCCGTCCATCTCCGGCATCATGACGTCCAGCAGAACCAGGTCGGGCGGCGGTGTAACGTTCACGAGTTCCAATGCTTTTGCGCCGCTGGTGGCAATGCGAATTTTGTAGATGTCCTTCAGAATCGAATTCACGATTTGAATGTTCGCGGGAGCATCATCCACCAGCAGCACAGTCTTCTTCTCATCAACCTGACTCATTTGTCGTCCCCATTTCGTGCGCAACGTTTGGCAATCTCATCCAGTTTCAGTAGCGCCGCGTCAAAATCGAAGTCATTAATCGACGCGCTCAGACTGTCGAGATACGGCTTCTCGACAACACCTGCCACTGCATCCTGCAAACTGCGAAATGACTCTTCGGCATCGCCGTCACTCGCCTCGAGGAGACTCCTGAGCCGGCCAATCGCAGCGGCCGCCGCCTTTCCATCGAAGGGTGAAGTCTGCGCCGTCTCCGACCGAGTACTCGCCGAATCGCGCAACGCCTTCTCGATCGCCTGGACCTGTGCGCTCATCGCCTCCGCGAACTCACCGAGCACCGCGGATACAGTTCCCTCACCGTCGCGGAGTGCCTTCTCAAGCCTCTGAGCCACCGACTGCACCTCCGTGATTCCAAGATTGCCGGCGACACCCTTCACAGTATGGGCAATGCGTTCGGCCAGTTTCAGGTCCCCACTCTCGATCGCGGTCGAAATCTGGGCGGCCGCGTCTCCTTGTTTGGCGGCAAACTGTCCCAGCAAGTCGCGGTAGAGCCGCCTGTTTCCTGCAACACGGTTCAGGCCATCCGCGATTTTGACCCCTGCGATCTCGGGCATAGCTACTTCGTCGGGCGCATTTGCGTTGGTGAGAGGCGCTTGGGATTCAACGGCCCGTTTGGGTCTGGGCTTCGTCCATCGCAGCAACGTCGCAAACAGATTATCTGGATCAATCGGCTTCGACACATGATCGTTCATGCCGGCATCGAGGCAACGCTGGCGCTCCTCAACGAGAGCATGCGCCGTCATCGCAATGATCGGAAACTTTCGCAAACGCGGATCAGCTCGCAACAGCTTGGTTGCCGTGAACCCATCCATCTCGGGCATCTGTAGATCCATGAAAACCACATCGAACTCTGGTGGCTGATCTCCAGCTGTCAGGATCTTTACGGCTTCACCGCCATGGTTGGCCACGGTGACGATAGCTCCCGCGCTCTCCAGAAGCTCTGTCGCAACTTGCTGGTTCATCTCGTTGTCTTCCACTAGCAGCACACGAATTCCCGTCGCATCATGCACAGTGGCGTCTTCCTTGCGCGCGCGGGAGCGATGCTCGTCTACTCCCGTGACGCCGAACAGATCCACCAGTGTGTCATAGAGCAGCGACTGATTCACCGGTTTCAATAAGTAGCTCTCGACGCCAATCTCCTCCGCCTGCGTCCTGATCTCTTCCCGCCCGAAGGCAGTCACCATCACTATTTTCGGAATGTTCTTCAGACGTTCGTTCCGCTTGATGATGCGGCTGGCCTGCAGTCCGTCCAGCCCCGGCATGTGCCAATCCATCAAAACGAGACGATAAGGGTCCGCAGAGTCTGCGGCTGCAATCTCGCGCACCGCGTCCTCCCCCGACGAAACCGATTCTGCACGGAGTGCAAACACGCGGAGTGCCTCAGTAAGGATCTCGCGTGCCTGCGCATTGTCGTCGACAACCAATGCCCGGACACCCGCAAGATCAGCAATCAAGCGTTTGCGCTTGTCTTGCGATCCGACTCCGAACCACGTAGTGAAATGGAATGTGCTCCCTACGCCAGGCTCGCTCTCGGCCCAGATGGTGCCGTCCATCATCTCAACCAGCCGTTTGGAGATCGAGAGTCCAAGCCCGGTGCCTCCATACTTTCGCGTCGTCGAAGTATCCGCCTGTGCGAATGCCTGAAACAGCCTGGAGCTCTGTTCAGGCGTCATCCCGATACCGCTGTCGCGCACGGAGAACTTCAACTTGACCCTCTCCGCCGACTGCTCCTCCAGCGAGACCGCTACAAGCACCTCGCCGCGTTCCGTAAACTTCACCGCGTTATTCACCAGGTTGATCAAGATTTGTCCAAGACGTAATGGGTCTCCTATCAGATTGGGCGGAATCTCATGCTGCGCTGCGATCAGGAACTCGAGGTTCTTGTCCTGCGCCTTTTGACTGACGATCGTCGATAGATTGTCGAGCACGTCTTCGAGCCGGAAGTCTATCTTTTCAATGTCGAGCTTGCCTGCTTCAATTTTGGAAAAGTCCAGGATGTCGTTAATGATCCCAAGCAAAGAATGCGCGGCGAACTTCACCTTGGTCAGGTAGTCTGACTGTTTTGCAGAGAGGTCGGTCTTCAAAGCCAGGTGCGTCATCCCGATAATCGCGTTCATTGGCGTGCGAATCTCGTGGCTCATGTTAGCCAGAAAGTCAGATTTGGCTTTGGTGGCCGCTTCGGCCGCTTCTTTGGCCACCTCAAGATCCGCGGCCTGCACCTGTGTGTGCTCTAGCAGCTTCTTGGTGACAAGTTTGCTGGCGAGGATCTTTGTATTGAGCGCCACGGTCGGTAACAGCGCACCCAATAGCGCCTGCTGCTGCTCCGACACAGGGGCGGAAGGTGCCAGTTCGATGATCGCCAGCACGTCGTCCTGGTTCATCACCGGGACAAAGAGTACGCAAGCTGGCGTCACAGCACCGCTGCCCGTACTTACGCTGAGGAGCTTTTTAGCTTCGGAGGTAATTCTAAGAGTGCGCCGCTCAGCCGCCGCTTGTCCCACCAGCCCCTCCCCCAGCGCGAACTCTCGCGGTTCCGCCGAGACATCCGTTGCGAATGCCCCAACACGAGCGAAGTGTGTACGTGTGTCGTCAGCCAGATAGAACGCACCGTACAGCAGATCCACCGTCTCTGAGATTCGCGATAGGAGGACGGTGGAAAACGCTGGGAAATCCTCTGTCGACTGCAGACGCTCCGTCGTAGTCGCCACCTCGGCCTTCACCCAGCCTAGTATCTCCCGCTCACGGGCAGCGATCTGCAAGGTCTGCAACGCCCGGCTCATCTCCCCAATTTCATTGGGGCGGTTGAGGTTCGTTATTGGAAGGTCCAGTCGTCCCTCCGCCACATCCAGTATTCGTGTTCGGAACGACAGCACTACCTTGACAACTTCAACCTGGACGATCGAGAGGGCGATCGTGAAAGATGCCGCGAGTCCGAGAATGATTACGATCCAGGTAATCAGAATCGTGTGGCGAGTTGTACCGGTAAGTTCATCCGATCGCTGGTCGACGTTCGCGTGTATCTCATCAGCCAGATCAGTTAGCGATTGTCGCCCCTTGCGAAATACTGGGTCATAGACTTCACGCATCATCTGGATGGCCTTGTCATTGTTGCCGCTCAAGGTTGCTGCTCGAATCGGGCCGGAGTCCGATACCCCTTGGTCGAAGATGGCGGTGGCCGCGTCGATCTTCTGAGCCGTCGCCGGGCT
This sequence comes from Acidobacteriaceae bacterium KBS 89, assembly GCA_000381605.1. Taxonomy (GTDB): domain Bacteria; phylum Acidobacteriota; class Terriglobia; order Terriglobales; family Acidobacteriaceae; genus Edaphobacter. Next base: position 895,810 of record KB906756.1, on the reverse strand, counting down.
TTCGGTATTGGCTGAAGCGACAAAGGAATGAAATTCCGCAGCTGTCCTGTCGAGGTCTGCATCAATCACTCGCATTCTGTCAGGGTCAGGCTCAGCAATTTCCTGATAGAGGAGTTGGGAAAATCGATTGCTGAACACTCGTGCGACGGTCAAGTTGTGGAGTGCTTTGACGTCGTTGCCGATCAGTTCGCTGTATCGTTTGTCGATTCTGTCCATCTGGATCGAGGCGTACAGCGCTGCTACGATCACCATGAAGGCCAGTGGCAGCAAGGCTACGAATATCTTGGTTCGAATTTTGAAATTCGCTAAGAGACCCATCTCGAGAGTTTCAATCCTGATCGCCGAACAATGCTACGGGATGGCCAATTGTAGCTGTTCGAAGTGACCCTTAGTATCGCGGCCAGCGATTCAAAAAATCACTTGCAAAAGTACTAGGTCGCGCTCTCACCGCACCCAAGCAGGCAAGTAAATCTATTTCTCCGGGGGAATAGTGAACGGACTAAGATGACGCTCGAGTGCCACGGAACAGTCGTATATTAAGCGGGCCTGATCTGCGAAGGAGAAACCGACGTGACCTCTAGCCAACCGGCATCCGATAAGTCGCACCTGAGTCGCGCTCTCGAAGTTTTCATTCACCTTACCCTTATCGTCCTGCTTGCCGCGACTTGCTTCCTTATTCTGAAACCCTTTGTCGGCCGTGGTTGCCTTGGGGCTGACCCTTGCTATTGCTGGCTACCCGGCTTACTTCAAGCTGCAGAAGCTGCTCGGTGGTCGACGTGGGTTGGCAGCCGTCCTTTTTACGGTTCTTCTCCTTACCGTCTTGATCATGCCGATTGCACTCCTCGCTCAAACGTTGATTGGAGGCTTTCAGTCTGTCGCGGTTCAGCTTCACGATGGGAGCTTGAGGATCCCGGCGCCACCAGAAGGCGTCGCAACCTGGCCCATCATCGGTAAGCGTCTGAGCGACCTATGGAGCTTGGCTTCTACTAATTTCGCAGCCGCCCTTCAAAGCCTCGCTCCGCAAGTCAAAGGCGTTGCGGCCGGACTATTAGCAGCCTCTGCGGGAGTCGGCGTCGCAGTGTTGCAGTTTTTCGTCTCGATTATCGTCGCAGAATTCCTTCTCGCCCACTCCAGTCAGTGTGCAAATGTTTCGCGAAAGCTCACAATCCATCTTTTTGGCGATAGAGGCGCACAGTTTGAAGCGCTCACCGGGGCCACTATACGTAGCGTCACCACCGGAATCCTGGGTGTCGCACTAATTCAGTCCCTGTTCGCCACCTTCGGGTTTCTGCTGGTGGGACTCCCCGGAGCAGGCCTATGGGCTGTGGTATTCCTCATTGGCGCCATACTCCAGATCGGAGGCTTGGTCCTCATTCCCGCCCTGATCTACGTCTTCGCCACCATGGCTACGACCAAAGCTGTGATGTTTTTGATCTGGGCAATCTTCGTCGGCCTCATGGACAATGTGCTAAAACCGCTATTGCTCGGAAGGGGTGCGCCTGTTCCCATTCTCATAATTTTCCTAGGCTCAATCGGCGGCTTCATGGCCATGGGGATCATTGGCCTTCTTGTCGGCGCAATTGTTCTATCAGTCGGATACACGCTGTTTCTCGCGTGGCTCGACGAGGGCATCCCGTCCGCTCCCGCTGCGTCCCCGGCAGGTGAAAATTAGGTCCAAACTTCGTTGACTAGTGTGCCCAAGGCTTGGAGCCCGACATCCGCCAATTGGTAACCTACTTCTCGTTGGTGCCAGCACCGTTCCAATCAATGATGTTAACCAGGTTCCAGGGATTTTGACGGAGTTCGAACTGAAGTTGACCCTGTTTGTTGATGATCAACTGGGAGGCAGGGTAAAGCACTCCGCTACTCTTCTTCTTGTCTTTATCGTTCAAATTAAATTCGCCGGCGGTCAAATCGAAGGATTGGCTTTGGGTGTTGTTGTAGGCTTCACCGAATCTGATCCAGCGGTCGGCGGCGAACCGGATCTTGCGGCCGGTTGGTGAGGGAATCAGGGCAATGTAGTTGAGGTCATAGCCAAGTGTGCCAGTGATGGCAATGCGGCCAACCGGCTTCATCTTTTTGAGCGCTTCGACCAAACCCTGGTGCTGGCCCTTCTTGAAAGCATCAACGAGGACCTGCCGGTCGGCTTCCGTAGAGAATTGGTTGATGGTCACCTTAACGCTAACAGTTTTACCCATCTGGGTGCTGGTACCCATTGCGGTGGCGTCAATTATCTCAGTCTTCCTGTCATCCGCGGAAATAGCCGGTATGGCCGCTACCAGGAGTAGTCCAAGTAGAAGACCCCCGTAGCGGAATTTTCGAGCGGTAGCGCTTTGGATCTTGCTGTTTAGCATCGTATTTTCCTTTTTTGAGATAGCTCAAACCTGAGGCAGAGTGGTGTCTTAAGTGGCCCATTAGTTCCCGCAAGCGCAGCTATCGGAACAAATTGCAAAATCGCTGTGAAAAGTATTGTGCAGTCCCATGCAGTAGCGTGGACACTGGCAAAAGTGCTAGCGGTGAATCTTAGTTTTTCAAGGTAGCCAATATTTGCATCAATTCATCGATCACCGAAGGTCCAATTAGGTCACGAACGTGGCATGGAAATGCAAGTTCTCAGGTCCAGAAGCCTGCAACGTCAATGTTGTAACTCCTTGATTCAGAAACTCAGGTCCCGTGCGATAGGGCTTCCTTATGGGGTCACAATCGCAATATGAGAGGTTCAAATCCGGTACTTCCCGGATAAGGATAAGCTGCTCAACGACCTTTACCGCGAGCTGAAACGAGACATGCGAAACGCTATGATCGTGGGCTTTCCGTTGACCGGCTCACTCCGGAAGCGAGTACAACATATCTGGAACGCCTACGTCTCTTGGGGTATGGAGTCGCCGGCGAAGCGTAGGGCGATGATGCAGCTTACCGTTTCTGAGCGCATCACCGACCAAAGCAGACAGGAGGGGGCCCGATTTGACGTTCTGAAATTGGTGTTGGCGTGGCTGTGGAGATCCGTCCTTTGAGAATTCTGCCTCACTCTTCTCGCATGAGTTTGGATGGATCGACCGCAAGCGCTCGCCTGGCTGGAATCGCGGACGCTAAAAAGCCCAGCAGTGCCATGGTCAACACTGCGCCGCCCACAACCATGGGGTCCCGCGGATTGGCCTGATAAACTATTTGCCCCAGCAGGCGATTCGCGAAGATTCCCGCCAGCAGACCCACTACCGATCCAACGGCGAGCAGCACAACGGGCCGTCCTACCGCCGCGCTCATCACTTGCGCCTTCCGTGCGCCCAATGCTACCCGGATGCCGAGTTCTTTCATTCGCCGGCTCACGTTGTAAGCCGCCATTCCGAAGATTCCCGTCACTGCCAGCATCGCCGCCAGCAGGCCCATAACGCCTAGTGCGACTGTCGCCGCCCGTGCCGGGAACAGCTCACCCGCCAGCGAATCGGACCAGCTATGCACCGTGATTGGCACATTAGTCTCGATGCCGCTGAGTGTCCGTTGCAATTCCGCCTCCATCTCGCTCGGCGAGCGCGGCGACCGCACTACGAAAACCGCTTCGCTGCCCTCGCTTTGCAACAATGGTTGATACACCACAGGCTGCGGCGACTCTTGCATGTCGTGGTACTTGCCGTCCTCTGCAACACCTACCACTTCCGTCAGATTGCCCTTCAAAATAAAGCGCTGCCCGATCGCCGACGCCTCGCTCCACATCTTTCGCGCGAAAGTTTCGTTTACGATCGCAACATACGGCGTCTTTGCGGTGTCCTGCCATGAGACATCCCGCCCCCTCAGTAGCCGAGTACCGGCAGCGGCCAGGTATCCCGGAGACATCTGAAACACGTACGGTGCCAGCACAGAGTTATTCACCTTGAACTCTGTCGTTCCTGGGGGGAAGACCGGAATTCCATGCATCCCGCCGGTCATAGGCGTGCGGCTCACCGTGCCCACGGCTGTCACGCCGGCGATGCTCCGCACCGCCTCAATCGCCGCTTTCTCTCTCTCGACAACCACGTCGCCTGCTTGTCCCGTCTGGCTAAGGTCCAAATTGACCAGCATCGCGCCCTGCGGCTGGACGCCCAGCGGAACGTCCAGCATACGCACCATTCCGCGCACCGCCACCAACGACGCCGTAACCAGCAGTGTGCATATGGCAATTTGCGCACCTAGCAAGAAGTCCCGCAGGGCAAATCGACGCAGGTGCATGGTATCTGCCGGTCCGCCCTTCATCATCTGTAGCGGACTGCTCTGCCAAGCTTGACGTGCTGGAACCAGCCCAAACAGAAGTGCACTTCCAATTGTCAATGCAAGGCCCACAAGATAAACACGTGCCTCCACATGTACTGTCAGACTGCCAACGAACGGAGCTGACCGGTTCAAGACGGCAATCACCAGGTCCGCACTCACTATGCCTGCTGCTCCGCCTACCAGCGATACCATCAGCGCCTCGGTCAGCAGCTCCCTCACCACCCGCCCCCGGCCCGATCCAAGGGCCACACGGAGTGCGAGTTCGCGACTGCGATCGGCCGCGCGTGCCGCAAATAGAGTTGCCAGGTTCGCGCATGCGGCCACCAGCACCAGCAGCGCCAATATGGTCACACTCCAGAGAAACCCGCGAATCACGTCGCCTTCGTCGCCGATGAGTCCTGGATGAATCAGCCGCAGCAACTGTCCGTCATCGGTCTGCGGATATTCCTTTGCCAACTCGGCTGCAATCGTATTCAGATCTTCCGTCGCCTGCTGCGGTGTCACGCCAGGCTTCAGCCTGCCAATCACCGTAACCGCTATGGATGTCCGGCTATGCAGGTAATCCCCTCTCTCCACCTGTTCCTCGTTCAGCATTGGTATCCAGTAGTCCGGCCATACAAATTGCTCTGTGCCTTGGAACTGTGGTGGCGCCACACCAACCACCGTAAACGGGTGCTTCTGGAGTTCGACGGTTGTCCCAATTACTCTCGGATCGGCATGAAACGCGTTTCGCCACAGAGCATCGCTCAACACCAAATACGGCGCTGAATTCGGGCCATGCTCGTCCGCCGCGTGGAAGAACCGTCCTACCTCCGGCTGCACGCCCAGCAGATCGAAATAATTGCCGGTGACTTCATCGCCGGAGATCTTCAATACCGTGTTACTCCAGCTCAGATTCGCGTGAGAATATCCATAAATCCCGGTCATCCCGCTGAAGGTGGTGTTTCGCTGCCGAAGATCCTCAAATGCGGGATACGACGTCGTCAGTAGCTTTCCTTGCGTCCACTGCTTGTGGCGTATTTGATACAGGTTGGATGGGTCGCTCACATTCAGCGGGTGTAGCAGCACCGCATTCAGCACGCCGAAGACGACGACGTTTGCTCCAATCCCCAGCATCAGAGTGAGCAGGGCTACGACCGTGAACGCGGGAGACTTCCGAAGCACGCGAAACGCATAACGAACATCCTGGATCAGAATCTCCAGGAATGGCAGGCCCTCTTCCGCGTAGTAGGTTTCCCGAATCGCTTCCACTGCCCCGAACTTCAGGCGGGCGTGGCGACGAGCTTCCTGGGGAGTCATGCCGGCCTGGATGTTCTCTTCAGTCTGAGCCGCTATGTGCGATTCCATCTCTTCTCTGAGCCGTTCGTCGCCGCGGTGACTGGTCGTGAAGTTGAAGATGCGTGTGAATAACCGATTCAGGGTTCTCATGCCACTTCTCATGCGAGATCCTGCGCTTTCACGTCAAGGAAGCGCGCGATGATCGCCGCAGTCTGCTCCCAATCACGTTTTTCCGCTTCAAGTAATTTGTGTCCCGCGCGCGTGAGCCGATAAAAGCGTGCTCGCCGGTTGTTCTCCGACGGGCCCCACTCCGATGAGATGGCGCCCTCCTGCTCCAGCCTCAGCAGGAGCGGATAAAGCGTGCCCTGATTGACCGAAAGCAGCTCGCCGCTGATCTGCTCGACGCGTCGGGCAATGCCATATCCATGCAGCGGCCCCAGCACATCGAGGGTCTTCAGTACCATCAGGGCCAGCGTTCCTTGCTGGACATCCTTTTTCAGTTTCATGCGGCTTTGCCCCGTATGACGGTCATTTTGTTTACCAACAGGAGAATGCCACAGCTCTGTTGGGAAAGCAACAGGTCCGTGCGGAAGTGTCACGGAAAACTCTGTAGCGCCGACAATTCGCATGGTTGGATGCCGCTGGCAGTCCTTAGGAATCGAGCGGCTCCATGTCCACGGCGACCTTGAGTGTATGCGCACCGCCTCCTAGAATCAGCCCGCGCAGAGGACTTACATCGCCGTAGTCCCGGCCCCAGGCGAGCGTCACGTGGCCGTTTGAGGGGACAACGTTGTTCGTGGGATCCATATCAAGCCATCCGATTCCCGGACAATAAGCAGACACCCAGGCGTGGGAGGCATCGGCGCCCACAAGCCTTGGCTGCCCGGGAGGTGGATAGGTCCGAAGGTATCCGCTTACGTAACGGGCCGCGACGTTCAGAGAGCGGAGGCAGGCGATTTGCAAGTGTGCGAAATCCTGGCACACTCCCCGGCGCTTTCGAAAGACTTCTTCGGTGGGCGTTCGGACGTTAGTCACTTTTGAATCGAAGCGAAAGTCCTTGTGGATTCGCGCGGTCAGATCCAAGAGCGCATCTCGCATCGGTCGTCCTGGGGTAAACGACTGGAGTGCGTAGGAGGCAAACTCTGGCCGTGTCCGGATGCGCGGAGACTCAAATCCAAACTGATAGGCTTCGAGTCCGGCGGGACTGTGATCGTTGGGAAGTAGTCTGGCAGCCTCCTCCCAAGGGATCGACGGTTGCGGCAACGGTGTCACGTTCCCTTCTATGATTACTTCGCTTCGCGACTCCACTACCAATTCCTTGTGCGGCTCCTGAACTGTGAAAAAGCAGAGCAGATTCCCAAAGTAGTCGACTCTCTCGGTGCGGGTCGCCGGAACCGGTTGGATCCGAAGTTCATTTCGTGCCAACTGGTGGTGCTGTAGAGTCCGCGGCTTTAAGCACGCGACGTGGTTTCCGACCGAGACCGGATATTTGTACTTGTACGTGGTTCGGTGAACGATTCTATAAATCATTGGTCTATTGCGATCGGGAGGGTGCGAGCGTGGCTAAAGTACCTACTCGACAAGTTATTCGACCAGGAGGGCAGCAACTGTTCGAGATCCCGGAGGAAGCGCTCAAGCCGGGAGAGCCCTTCGGAACCATTCGCTGTGGTCGCAGCACCTGGCAATGGGTATGTCAGCTCTCGCAGATCGAAGCTGCGTAATAGCGTCAGCGCGTCCCGCATAGCCTCTGAGTCGTCGGGCAGATGCCGAGGAAGCTTTTGATAGAGATCTAGAAGGTGGCTCAACTGAAAGTCCAAAGACCGTGGATTCGTCTCATCGGCCATCAGTACATCGAGCACGGCCAAGGGCTGCAGAGTAGTGTAGTACCGCGTCCGGTAGGTCATGGAGCTGTCGGCGACCTCGAGCAGACATTCCAGAAGCGACCAGTCCTGCTCAGCGAGTGGCGTGGTGATCTCGCGAAGCTGCCTCGTTAGATAGATTGCGCGCTCGAGACGCCGACCGGTGGTCAGGAACAACCAGCCTAATCCGCGGTTGATGTTTTCGCGCTCCATTCCGGAGAATGCGGAAAGCAGTTCCAGACAAGAGGTCAGCATCGCCGGATATTCGAGGAACTGTGTGCCGGGATCAACTACGATTGAGTCCCGAAGCTGGCCGATGAGAAACATCATGTCGGCCGACAGGCGTTCGCGCACATTGCCCCCGACCCTTGATACCTCCGCCAGTGTGGAAGCGAGGCTGTCCGCTCGCTTGACATCCGTCATTATGGAGATCATTTCCTGTTCGAGTTCAAGTGAGGTCGGCCGCCTGTCTTTGGCCTTCGGCAACTTGCTATGCCTCGACTCGAGGCAGCTGTGCAATCGGATGAGGCACCCGAACTCAGCCTCGTCGGCGCGACGGACTCTAGAGATCATTGGGCGCAGGATCCGAGCGATGTTTTCCGCCCGCTCGACATATCGACCCAGCCAGAAAACATTGTCGGCCACACTGCTTGGAACACCCCGCGAGACGCGGCGCAACTCCACGGGTTCATTGCGCGGGTGCAGCATACTGAACGTATCCACTGGGCCATCCCAGAGGACCCAGGCATCTTTACTATGGCCGCCCCGCTGCATCGAGACAACCGACCCTTCCGCTTCGGCAACGCGTACCAATCCTCCCGGAATCGCAGTCCACCCGCTGCCGGTATTGAGCACGTATGTACGCAGCACCACGCTGCGCGAGTTGAGGCGGCCGTTGTCCCATACGGGCGCAGTGGACAAAGCGATCTGTTCTTGTGCCACATACTCGTGAGGATGGGCCCGCAACTTATCGGCAAACTTGCCCTTTTCGGCCCGCGGGAGTTCGGCCGCGAAGACCGGCTCCATGCCGCGTGATGGAAATGCCGGCTTCACTACCACGGAATCTAGATGATTGAGCACCCAATCAAGCGCGTACTCTTGCCCGCACCACCAGGTCGCGACGGATGGAAGTTTGAGCTTCTCGCCAAGCAGGTGCCTGGAGAGGCCGGGAAGAAAGGGCATCACCGCGGCAGTCTCAATCAATCCGCTTCCCAATGCATTTGCGACCTTTACGTTTCCAGCGACAATGGCATCGACGAGGCCGGGCACACCTAAGAGCGAATCGCTACGCAATTCGAGAGGATCGCAAAAGCCATCGTCCACCCGGCGCAAGATGACATCGACCTGCTCCAGCCCGTCGACGGTCTTTAGATAAACGCACCGGTCGCGGACGGTGAGATCGGCTCCCTCGACCAGAGTGAAGCCAAGGTACCGCGCGATATACGAGTGTTCGAAGTAGGTCTCGTTGAACGGCCCAGGGGTCAGCAGGACGATTCGCGGATTGTTGCGCTGGGCGAGGCTGGTAAGCGCTTCGCGCTGTGCACGAAAAAAAGGAGCGAGGCGCAATACGTTCGACGCACGGAAGAGATTTGGCAGAACATCAGAGACGATGGTGCGGTTCTCCAGTGCGTAACCGCTACCCGAAGGCGCCTGCGTGCGATCAGCCAGCACCCACCACTGCCCGTCCGGCGAACGCGCAAGATCAACGGCGAGCATGTGCAAATAACTGTGCTCGGGAACACGCACGCCCACAAGCGGCCGAAGGAATGCGGGGTTCGCGTAGAGTAGCGCGGCAGGGAAGTGGCCCTGGGCCACGAGGGCCTGCGACCCGTACAGGTCCTCAAGAACCAAGCTCAACAATTGGGCCCGCTGAATGATGCCCGCTTCGATAAAGCGCCACTCGTTCGCCGAAATCAGAAGCGGAACGATATCAATCTTCCACGGCCGATTCGCCCCTAGCGGATCGCTATAAATGTTGTACGTGATCCCGTTCTCGCGAATGCGACGTTCGGCTCGGCTCCAGCGTCGTCCCAACTCCTCAGGGCCGATCTCCCTAAGGGATTCCATAAGGTGTGCCCAATGAGGTCGAGGAGTCACGCCATCGGCCGACAATTCATCGTAAACGGCAGCGTAGTGGAGTGAAGTTTGATACAGATCGACGCTCATGGGACAAGCCCCCGCTTCTCGGTTTGGGGCTTTTGTCCAGGTGCCGGCCTCCGCAGGTCAAGAGTAAGAGGGAAGATAAGGTCGCTCTCCTGCGCCGGTGCCGCCATTGGACCAAGAGTGTGACCGGACCCTTGAAAGCGTTCCAGGCGTCGCTCTTCGGCCTCCCTGGCGTTAGCTGGCCGGGCAGTATACCTATGACCATCGGGTCGTCCCGTGTGATAGGTGCATCGGCCAATCAAACGCTCTTTCCAGCGGTCAATGATGTCGAAAACAAGGGGGGTGTGCACGGGGATTGTAGGATGTAGTGCCGCAGAAAGCCGTCGGGCGCGATACCGCACGCCTGCGACCGCCTCTCCAGGTTTGCCCGTGGGAACGAGAGGCACTCTGCGTCCGTTGCATGCAACCTCATAACGGGATTCTGTTATGAACCCCGATAACTTCACCTGTATTCGTTCGAGGGATGAGTCCACGCTGCGAACCGTTCCACCGGAGGTAGTCTCCTCCGCGAGCACGTTCCAAGGCTCTAGAGCCTGACGAAGTTCGAGTTCGACTCCCTCTGCAGTGATCGACCCAATCTTGGGAAAACGAAACTCCATGTGCGAAGCAAACCACTTCTCCTCGAAGTTGAAACCTGACTGGCGCAACTCGGAGAGCACATCGGAAAAATCGCACATGACAAAATGCGGCAGCATAAATCGGTCATGGAGCGTCGTACCCCAACGGATCAGGCCGGCTTCAAGTGGCTGTTTCCAGAACCTGCTGACCAAAGCGCGGATTAGTAACATCTCCACAAGACCCATTCTGACATGCGGTGCCATCTCAAAGGCACGTAATTCGAGCAAGCCAAGCCGCAATCCGAGGCCCTCCGGAGGATAAAGTTTGTCGATGCAGAATTCCGCGCGATGAGAATTTCCTGTGACATCGACGAGGAGATTGCGGAACAAGCCATCGACGATGAACGGCGGGCAGTCATTCGAAGGCAACTGACTGAAGGCAATCTCCAACTCATACAAGGCATCCATGCGAGCCTCGTCGACGCGCGGATACTGGCTCGTTGGGCCGACATACATACCGGAAAACAGATACGACAGTGACGGATGGTTCTGCCAGAACGTCACCATGCTGCGCAGCAGATCCGGACGGCGCAGGAAGGGGCTGTCAAGTACGGTCGCTCCGCCGATCACGATATGGCTACCGCCGCCGGTTGCGACATGGCCGCCATCGTAATTGAATTTCTCAGCGGTCAACCGATTTCTGTGCGCCTCCTCGACGAGCACTGTATTGATTTGTTCGAGTTCGTCCCAATCGCTCGCGGGCGGCAGATTCACTTCCAAAACGCCTGGGTCAGGAGTAACACTGAACGATCGCATTCGGGGATCGGAGGGCGGAGCGTAGCCCTCCAGCCATACAGGCTTATGTAGATACTGGCAAGTATCCTCGACCGCGGCGACCACATCGAGATAGTCCGCGAGCCTGGATGCATACGGCAGAAAGACGTGCAGGCGGCCTTCTCGAGCCTGTACACACAGCGATGGCCTGATCAACTCTAGCGTTGTTTCGGCTGTGTTCGAGAGAGCGGGCAGCGGATCAGGCGTAGGGCGCCTCTCGAAAAGATCCATGTGTCGGGCCGGGCCTGAAGGGAGCTTGACTCGATTTGCGAAGGGCGCAGCCTCGAACTCGTATTCAAGTTCGTCGGGCGCCACCCACGGCATCGACTCGGTCGGTATCCGATAGCCAATAGGTGAATCGCCCGGCGTCAGCAGCAGACGTTCCGGACGAGGGAACCACAACTGACTCGACCAGAACAGCATACCCGCTGGTTGGCGGCGGCGAATGGGCAAAATGTACCCGGCCGGCTCTATCGACTCACCTTCGGCATTGTAAGCAGGCAGCACATTTTCGGAGCTCACCTGGAGGCGGCGAGAGAGCGCTTCCGTGAAGCTGAGTGCATCAGCCACGCCCAAGTCGTAGTCATGATCTTCGCGAGCGATGAGATCGATATTCTCCCAGACAGGGACGCCGTCGCTGCGCCAATAGCAGCTAAGCGCCCAGCGCGGCAACTGCTCGCCCGGGTACCATTTCCCTTGTCCGTAGTGAAGCATCGCGCCCGGCGACATCCTATTTCGCAGCGATTGAATGAGCGCCAAGCCGCGGCTTCGTTTCAATGGTCCCAGAGCATCGATGTTCCATTGCGGGCTTTCGGGCTCGTCGATACCAACGAAGGTGGGCTCGCCGCCCATGGTCAGGCGAACATCCTGCGCCCTCAGGTCCGCGTCGACGTGATGTGCAAGTTGTTCAACTTGCACCCAATCCTCCTGGGTGAAGGGCCTGGACGGCCGTGGTGGGTCGTTAAGGCGGCGAATGGATATGGAGTAGTTGAAGCCCACCTTTGCCGGCTCGACCGTTCCCCCGATTGGCGCGGCTTGGGAAGCGTTAGGGGTGCAGACGAGCGGGATGTGGCCCTCGCCCGCGAATAAGCCCGAGGTCGGATCAAACCCAATCCAACCCGCACCCGGTAAAAATGCCTCCGTCCATGCGTGCAAATCCGCGGAGTCGGTTTGTGCACCGCTGGGACCATCCAACATGCTCTCTTCCGCCGCCAACTGAATCAGATACCCGGAAACGAAGCGTGCTGCGATTCCCAAATGCCTGAGAATCTGCACAAGCAGCCATGCCGAGTCACGGCAAGATCCCGTGCGCGTTTCAAGAGTCTGTTCGCATGTCTGGACGCCCGGATCGAGCCGCATCACGTAGCCAATTTCGTCCCGGACCTTTCTATTCAAGTCGACCAAAAAGGCGATCGTTCCGTGTCTCTCGCTCGAAAGGCTCTGAAGAAAAGTCTGGAGGAGAGGACCGGCCGGATCCACCGCCAGATAGGGTTCGAGATCCTTCGCCAGCCCCGGCGCGTACTCAAAAGGGTAGTCTTCGACCCCTGGTTCGAGGAAGAAATCAAACGGATTGAAAGGGGATAGCTCCGCTACGAGATCCACGTCAACTACAAATTCCTTGGTTTTGTTAGGAAAAAGAAGACGCGCAAGGTGATTGTGGTGGAGATCGAGCTGCCAGTTAAGGATATGATCGGCGGGAGTGACGCTAAGCGAGTAACTGAGTATCGGCGTTCTACAATGCGGAGTGGGCCGCAACTGTATAACCTGTGGGCCGAGAGAAACCGTCTTGTCGTACCGGTACTGCGTCCGGTGATTGAGAGCAACCTGTATTCTCATCCACCCTCATGCGGCGTATGTTTGGAGTGCCGGGTTCGTTCTCGTGAGGGACTACTAACCCGTGATGGCGCCAGATGCCTTCCCGGAAGCGGTTGTTGTAAAGCAACATTAACATATCAACCGCAAGAACGATATCGGTTCTGTTGATGAATCCTCTATAGTCGCAGACAACCCGTGAACATATTCCTGCCGAGTCGACCGCCGTCGACCTTGCGCCTAGGACTTCTTGCTCGCTGCAATCTCACCTATTGCCCCCACGAACTTATCCAGGTCCGCGGTGGTGGTGTAGACATGCGGAGTGACGCGGATACAGTGGATCTTCTCGTAGTCGATCCCGACCGTGTGGATTTTATAACGGTCAAAAAGTGTGGTCATCAACTGGTTCGAAGTGACGCCCTCGATGCTGACGCCACAGATCGCGCAGGAGAATCTCGGGTCGAGCGAGGTATGGAGCTTCACGCCCGGAACGTCTTTCACTCGCATCGCCCAGTAGTTCTTCAGATAGAAGACGCGCTCCTGCTTACGTCTGGAGCCGATCGCCTCATGAAAGTTGATCGCTTCGCCGATGCCCTGTTCGATCGGGAAGCTGCGCGTTCCCAGCGCCTCAAACTTGCGAATATCAGGGCTGCGAGGGTTTCCGTAGCAGGTCAGCGGCCAGATCTTTTCTATCTTGTCCTTCTTCACCCACATCATGCCTGAGCCTATGGGCGCCGCCAGAAACTTGTGGAGGCTGGTTCCGAAGTAGTCGCAGTGCAGGTCAGGAATTTTGAAGTCGAGCAAGCCGAAGGAGTGAGCGCCGTCGACGATGACCTCGCAGCCGTGGGCGTGCGCCATGTCGGCGATCTGCTGTACGGGCATCAACTGCCCCGTCCAATTGACCATGTGCGTGATGTGAACCAGCTTCGTGCGCGGGGTGATTGCCTGCTCGTAGGCCTTCACAATCACGTCGTTGTCCTCGATGGGGAAGTCGAAGCTGATCTGGTTATAGACGATACCGTCACGCTCGGCCCTCTGCCGGTACGCGTTCATCATGTTGGGATAATCCTGCTTCGTCCCAACGACCTCATCCCCTGCCTTCAGCGGCAGACCGTAGATGATGGTGTTCAGGGCTTCGGTCGAGTTGCGGTTGATCGCAATCTCTTCAGCCGAGGTGCCTGCCAGGTTAGCGAGCTTGTGCCGCAGAGGCTCGCGGCCCTGGTCGAGAATCTGCCACATGTAGTACGACGGGCCCTCGTTCGTCATCTGGTTGTAGCGTTCGACCGCTTGCTGTACAACGATCGGCGACGGAGAGACTCCGCCGTTATTGAGATTGATGATCTGAGTACTAACCGAATAGGAGCGCTGAATCACGCTCCAGTAATCTTCGTTCTGAGCAATAGTTCCCGAATCGAGATGTCCCACCGCACGCGACGCAGCCTCCCAGTCGGCCGCGTGGGCCTGGCGAAACAGGCTGTTCGTAGAAAATGCCCCGGCAAGGGCTGTCATCTTGAGGAAGGAGCGACGATCATTCGTTGGCATACAAGCAATCTAGGCCTTAATGGAACATTCGGCAAAGGCGAAATGACGATTTTCAGTTCCCGATGAAGGCACTTGTAATCGCCGTTCCATTCATAAATCGACAGTTACTGTCGGTCGCTTTCCCGCGTGTGGCGAAGGAACAGTTCAACTTCATCGGGGATTCAGCTACGACTCCGCGGCCGAGGAAGTGCTAGTTTCCGGTCCCGGTAGGACAGTCGAGCAGCAGGGAAGTGTCTCCAATCGGCCAACCCGTTGTGTTGCGAGAGGACAGACTTCTCTACTTAGCACGGCTGCATAGGATCCACTGGCTTTCCAAACGATCAATCCAATTCCGGTCACGGGCCACGATGTTTTGCATTCGCCTTAACGGAAGCTGTGCCATAGAGTTGGCACATCCCTCGTCTGTTCTTAGACGAAACTTCGGTGAAACATCGGGCTTCGAGGACGCTTTTCTTATGCGCGACCTGTTACGATTTTGATCGCTCAAAGGCACTATGATTGCTCAATTCATCCACGGCGCCAAGGAATCAACGATTAAGATGAAGCAATGCCGGATACTCTCAGCGGTCACTCTTTTATTGATCGTTTTTTTCCGAGCCTCAGCGTTCGGCGAACAGGCAACAAGCCCTGCGAGCCCCGCTGCCTCCGTTCCCTCTACGAAACAATTCACCATGCTGCAGTTGGTTACCGGCAGCAGGTCGCTTAAAAACGGCGTTGAAATCCGAAGCGGGGACGCGATTATGCAGATCACTGCCCTTCGAGAAGACGTCCTCCGCGTCAGAGTGGGGCCACAGGGTAATTTGCCGGAGGATGCCTCCTGGGCAGTGCTCCCCGGTTCTCGTTCCGAGAGCACGACTGTCTCTGCGGAAGAGGACCCTACAGCCATTGGCTTTCGCACCAGCACGTTGCGAGTCCGGGTTGAGCGGGCGACGATGCGTCTGCAGATAACCGATCTCAAAGGAGAAATCGTTCAGGAAGACGCCGCCGACCGTCCTATCGAGTTTCATGGTCCAGCCTTTCGCGTCTACAAGACCATGCCCCCCGATGAGCATTACTTCGGACTAGGCGACAAACCCGGATCGCTCGACCGGAGAAACCACGCCTACAACATGTGGAATACCGATAGCTACGGCTTTCAGGAGTCGACCGATCCCATCTATAAAAGTATCCCATTTTTCCTGACATCTCTTCGAGGGATCACTACCGGCATATTGCTCGACAACACTTGGCGGACAAGTTTCGATTTTGGCAAAGAATTGCCAAATGCCTATTCTTTTGGGTCGGAAAACGGCCCGCTCGACTATTACGTTCTGTATGGGCCTGACGCAAAGCATGTATTGTCTACCTACTCGTGGCTCACTGGGCCAACTCCCCTTCCCCCGCTCTGGTCTCTCGGCTTCCAGCAATCTCGTTTCAGTTACCATCCAGAGTCGCAGGTCAGGGAAATCGCCGATCGGCTGCGTGCCGATAAAATCCCGGCCGATGCGATCTATCTGGACATTGACTTCCAGGACCATCACCGACCATTCACGGTAGACCAGGTCCAATTTCCCCATTTTTCGCAGATGATCTCGGATCTGAAGAAGCAAGACCTTCATGTCGTGGCAATAACGGACCTCCATATCGCTTATCTTCCTAACGCAAACTATTCCCCTTTCGACAGCGGCATCGCAGGCGATCACTTTGTAAAGCGTCCTGACAACACGATCTATGTCGGCAAGGTCTGGCCGGGACCATCAGTCTTCCCCGATTTCACTCGCAAAGGTACGCGAGAGTGGTGGGGTTCGCTCTATACACAGTTTGTTCATGATGGAGTAGCCGGTTTCTGGAACGACATGAACGAGCCATCCGTCTTTGACGGGCCCCAGGGAACCATGCCCGGAGATGTGAAGCACCGGATAGACGAGCCCGGCTTCCAATCGCGAACGACGAATCACCTTGAGATCCACGACGTCTATGGAATGGAGAACTCCCGAGCGACCTACGACGGGCTGTTAGCGCTCTCGCCCAATCAGCGGCCCTTCGTTTTGACACGCGCCAGCTATGCTGGGGGACAACGATACGCCGTCACATGGACAGGCGATAATAGCAGCACCTGGAATCATCTTCGGCTTACAACGCCGATGCTCCTTAACCTTGGGCTGAGTGGTTTTGGCATGAGCGGAGCGGATGTGGGTGGCTTTATCGGCAGCCCGGGACCGGAGTTGTTAACGCGGTGGTTCGAACTCGGCGCTTTCCAACCTATCGACCGCGATCACGCCTGCGACATCTCAGCCAACCAGGAGATTTGGGTTCACGGCCCTGAGCAGGAAGCCATTCGTAAACGCTACATCGAAGAGCGATACAAATTGATGCCCTATCTCTATACCGCGGCGGAAGAGCTGTCGCGTACGGGACTGCCAATCGTTCGCCCCCTTTTCCTTGAGTTTCCCGATGCGACGAAGGACAAACATCCAATAGATCTGGACGTGGGAAATGAATTCATGTTTGGCAACAATTTATTGATTGCTCCGGCTATCTACCCGGACAAACCCGATAGCTACACGGTTGAGCTTCCGTCAGTGAATTGGTACGACTACTGGACAGGCGAAAAGTTAGTTGGAGGAGTTTGGTCGGACGGTACCCCGGCGCTCAATGACCCGGGCTTTATAGGCAGGAAAGTAACGATCAAGCCGCAGCTGGACGTTCTTCCTGTCTTCGTACGCGAGGGATCCATTCTTCCGTTGCAGCCTCTCGTGCAGAGCACAAGTGAGACTCCGAACGGTCCTCTTACTCTGCGCGTCTACCCTGGGCGAGACTGTAAGGGTTCAGTTTATATAGACGATGGTCGGTCTTTTGCCTACAGACGCGGCGATTTTCTTCGGATGGATTTCACATGCTTGGAAAAGCCGAACGGCATTACCGTCCATGTCGGTCCCCACCAAGGGAGTTACGTTCCATGGTGGAAGAATCTCCAGGTGGAGATCTACGGAAGGACTGTACCTCTCCGGAAAGCTTCTATAGTCGGTAGCACGGAAAAAGTGGAGTCGTCCTTCGACACTCTTCACCACGTAACATCGTTTCTAATCCGCGATAATGGTGTCGGAAGCGACTTGCAGGTTGAGTGGGCCCAATAAGATCGTTATGAATCGCATCAGCGGTCAAAGCACAGTCGCCGGTAATCTCCGCAGCCATCGAGACTGCTTCGGTTGTCACGTATTCTTCGCCGGCCGTCGGACGGGTCTCTTCGCTCCAGATCTCTTTGCTCGAGCTTCGTCCTTCGACTGGATGGTATGTGCGTTGACGATTGCCCCAAGCAGCCCTGGGAAGCGCTGCTCGACTTCCGGGCAGCGCGAGGTGTTATGCATTTCTACGCCGCGCCGCTCTCCGCGTATCAGTCCCGCCTCTCTCAGAGCCCGGAAATGTTGAGAGAGCGTTGACTTTGGGATAGTTTTGTCGCTAACCGTCAGAAACGTCGAACAGTTGTGCGAGCAATCCTGCCCGACTATTCCCGCATAGATTGCTACCCGCACCGGATCCGATAAAGCGTGGAGTATTCCCTCCACTGTGATGTCTTCAACCTTCGGATGGAACAGGGGCCGCATACCCATAAGAGTAGTCGTTCAAAGAGAAAGGTTCAATTGTTCATTATTGCGGAACTATTGAATCTATCCGAGCGCCCATTTCATCAACTGACCACAACCAAATTGGCAGCGGCCGTGTCCGGCAGCCCCGAATTTCGCCAATTCGACACTGCCCGCTGCCTACGGCAAAGAAGCGGCGGGCTCCAGCACCAACCACAACCTAGGAAAGAGGAACAGTCATGGGAAAACTTGAAGGAAAAGTAGCGGTCATCACCGCAGCGACCTCCGGTATGGCGCTGGCAACAGCTAAGCTCTTTGTCGAGGAGGGCGCCTTCGTCTTCATCACAGGTCGCCGCAAGGACAAACTGGATGAGGCCGTGAAGCTCATCGGCAGAAACGTCATTGGCGTGCAGGGCGACGCCGGCAACCTGGAGGACCTCGACCGCCTCTATGAGACCGTCAAGCACGAGAAGGGCAAGATCGACATCCTCTTCGCCAGCGCCGGCCAGGGAGAGTTCGTCAAGCTCGAAGAGGTCACCGAGGAGCACTTCGACAAGACTTTCGACCTCAATGTGCGCGGTACACTCTTCACCGTGCAGAAAGCGCTACCGCTCTTCAACGACAACGGCTCCATCTTCTTGAATGGATCAATCGCCAGCATCAAGGGCATTCCGGCGTTCGGTGTCTACAGTGCCAGCAAGGCTGCGGTGCGCTCCTTCGCTCGTACCTGGCTCCTCGAACTCAAGGAGCGCAGAATCCGCGTGAACATCCTCAGTCCCGGCACCATCGACACGCCGATCCTGGATCCACTCGGCCCGGATGCCAAGGAGTTCTTCAAATCCCAGATCCCGCGCGGCGAGATGGGACGCCCGGAAGAGATTGCGACCGTCGCCCTCTTCCTCGCGTCCAGCGATTCCAGTTTCGTCAACGGCATCGAGCTCTTCGTGGACGGTGGCACAGCCCAGATTTAGCCGCAGAACTCCATACTGCTGGAGTACATCGAACGGACTCGTCAACCGCAGCTTCCGGAGCGAGTCCCGTTCTGCTTTACGATCGGTCTGCGGTATTGCTCGCGTCTAGGTAGTCGTGAAAGCCAGTGTCAGGACTGTGATGTCATCTTCCTGGCCGAAGAGTCGGGCGGCTTCAGCTATGTCTTGGGCAGCCATCAGAGTCAGGCCGGAAAGGCGCTCAAAGCCGTAAAGCTCTCCAGCGTGAGATCGTGCCTCTGGAACGCCGTCAGATAGCAGGACGAGGCGCTCTCCAGATCGCAGGTGGCCCTGCGTCAGCTCATAGATCTGGTCCCGGATGAGGCCAAGCGGCAACGCCGACGGTGTATCTAGTTCACGCCCAGAAAGATAAGGGGCGATGTGACCGGCGTTCGCAAGCGTGTATTCACCGGAGAGCGAGATCCGGATACAGCAAGCAGTAGTAAAGCCGAGTTGGCCTTGCGCGATCAGCGCATTGTTGAGGCCGAAGAGAATCTCGCCTGGGTCGTGTGAAGTCTCGCGGCGAAGTGCGCCAAGAATCATCGCCACCCGCATGGCTGCGGTCAGACCCTTTCCCGAGACGTCCCCCACAATGGCGGTAACGGAGCCGTCTGGTGCCGGGGACACAAAGAAGAAGTCGCCACCGACCTCACTGGCCGGCAGGTACACGGATTCCACTTGGAAGCCAGGCGTGGGACGCGAGGCGCCCTGAAGCAGGAGCTGCTGCACAGTGCTGGCCGCATGAAGCTCCGCGGCAAAAGCGGCGCGGATGCGGGCAGCGTCAACCATTTCGGCGCAGAGGATTGAGTTCGCAATAGCGGCCGCCGTTTGCAGGGCGATGGTGTTGAGCAGTTTCAGATCGGCTGCGGAGTAGGTTGCCCCAGTGGCGGTGTTAGCCAGAGCGATAACGCCAACGGTACGCTGCCCAGCTCGCAGTGGGGCACATATTAAAGCGTTGAAGCTGCGTTCGGAATCGACGGCCCGGGGATCAGAGGAGCAGTTGTTGACGATCTCCGCTACCCCACGTTCCAGGATCGAGGAGGCGAAGCGCGAGTCGGGCAAGAGAGGGCCGAGATTACCATCGGAATCGCTCGAGGAGCGACCGAATGAGGCAGTGTTGCGCAGGGTACCATCGGTTTCTTCGACAACGAGAATGCCGCCATGCGTGGCGGGGATGAGCCGCTGGGCTTGGCCAAGCGCCGACTGACTGACAGCTGGTAAATCGAGGAGAGCTGCGAGCTGCTCCGAGAGCTGCTCAATCAAATGGACTTCGCGGTAGAGATGAAGAATCTCTGAACCGAGGGCACGGCCTTCGGAATCGCGAGCCGCCAGGTGGGTAACGAGCAAAGCCACGGCAGCGGCAGATTCAGGAGGACCGACTACAAAGCCAAATGTCGTCTCTTCGAACTGGATCGGCACACGAGACTGATCGATGGAAGTCTCATTGGAAATCGCCCCGAGAAGAGGCTTATCCCACGGATCAACAATGCAAATGTCGCCTTTCATCGCCTCCAATAGCGCTGCTAGAGCGGGGCGGCTGCCGGACCTGGGACTGAGGAGAGCTTTGAGAGTGAGACCAGGCATATGGCTTCACAGTCCGGGCGACTGCAGACCCAGAACGGAACGTGCTTTCGCGATGAGCGCATCAGGATCAAATGGCTTAGTCATGTAAAGGTCGGCGCCAACCTCCTGTCCGCGTTTGCGGTCGAACTCCTGCCCCTTCGCTGTGAGAAGGATGATGTGGATGTGTCCCAACCCCAGTTCGTTCTTCACCGCATTACACACGTCGAAGCCATTTTTCTTAGGCATCATTACGTCGAGGAAGACTAGATTTGGCTGCTCCTCACGGATTGTTTCAAGCGCCTCTTCGCCATTGCTTGCCGTAAGAAGGTCTACGCCTTCGTCTTCGAGCTCTTCCAGGGTCTGCTGGATCAGCGTGCGTAGATGTGGTTCGTCGTCAACGATCAGGATCTTCATGGTTTTCATTGATAGATGAGAAAGAGAACGTTCTCCATTCCTTTCTCGAACCGCAGTGCGCGGACCGCTTCGTCACTGGATAGGAGCGAATTCAAGATGATGATGTCCGGCTTGGAGAGGACAGCTCTTGAAACAAGTTCGGAGCCATTGGATTCCACGACCTGATAACCGCGAGTCTCGAGAACGTCGGTCAGAGTCCGGATAGTGGAGGCATCCTCGTCGACCACCATCACCTTCTTCCTCGATTTGCCCTGGTCCAGCAATGCGTCTACTTCATGGAAGAGGGAGGCCGTGTCTATTGGCTTGGTGAGATAGCGATCCACGCCAAGACGGAATCCGCGCTCCTTGTCCTCCACGATAGACAGGATGATGATCGGAATGTCCATAGTGGCGGGGTCGTTTTTCAGCACGGCTGCTACGTCAAAGCCATTCATCTCTGGCATCATGACGTCCAGGATGACGAGGCCGGGAGTCTCCTCACGGATAAGAGCCAGTGCCTTGCGGCCATCTTCGGCGAGGCGAACTACATAGCCTGCTTCGGTCAGTTCCTGATGGAGCAGGGAACGAATGTTCGAGTCATCATCGACGACCAGAACAGACTTGTCTCGCGGTTGGTGAGTTGCAACCTGTTCGCGCAATTGGCGCACAAGGGACTCAATATCAACTGAGCGCCGGACGGGCAGCAGATCGAGCTGCGCAGACGGGCCAGCTATTGGCAGCGTGAAGGAGAAAGTGCTGCCGCGGCCGGGCGCGCTTTCAACCCAGATTTTTCCGCCATGATATTCCACGATCTCTTTACAAATGGGCAAGCCAAGGCCTGTGCCTTTGGGCTTGTCAGTCAGGGTATCGCCAACTTGCTTGAACTTCTCGAAGACTTTTGGCTGATCAGTCGTGGCGATGCCGATCCCGGAGTCAATGACGCTGACGACGAGGTCATCGCCACGCAGGCGAGCGGAGCAAGTAACGGAGCCCGAGTCAGTAAATTTAACGGCGTTTGAGATGAGATTGATAATGACCTGAATAAGGCGGTCCTGATCTCCCGTAATTGTAGGGAGGTCCGGTTCGACGTCCCTGAGCAAGCCCAGTTTTTTCGCTTCGAACAATGAAGCGGTAGCCGCAATTGCACGCTCAATCACGTCGGATACAGAGACGGTGGCCATGTTCCAGGTGAATTTGCCAGCTTCAATCTTGGCGAGATCAAGTACATCGTCGATCAGTTTCGTGAGGCGCTCTCCTTCACTGACGACGACACCAAGATTCTCAATTACCTGCTCTTTGGCTTGCTGTACCTTTCGATCGTCTTCGGGAATCAGCGGGAAGAGACGCTCTTCGAGGCGGCGCCGAATGATCTTGGCAAAGCCAAGCACAGACGTGAGCGGAGTGCGAAGCTCATGGCTGACTGTAGAAAGGAACGAGCTCTTGGCGGCATCGGCCTCTTCTGCGGCGGCTCTCGCCTGGCGGGCGTCCTCGAAGAGTTTAGCGTTGTGGATAGCCACTCCAACTGCGGAGGCGATCGTTGACAACAGTCGCTGGTCCGCCTCCGTGAAGCGCCCTTCCTGATCGGTCGACTGGACACTGATGACGCCGATCGTTTGCCCGCCGGAAGGAATGGGGACTCCGAGGTAGGAGGCAGTATTGCGGCCCATCTGCTCAATGCCCAGCCTGGCGCGATTGCGATCCATATCCTCATTGATGAGGAGTGGCTGACCGGTCCGGATAATCTGTGATGTCAGTCCTGAGCCAAACGGCCGGGGCTCCGCGTCTTCGCCAAAGGTATACGGAAACTGGAGGATCATGGTCGCCCGATCAAGCAGCGAGACGTAGGCGATGGGCGCGTGAAACAAGTCTCGCACCTGGTCTCCGACAAACTGGATCAGACGGTCTTTATCGAGTTGGGTTGCGAGTGCCTGGGTGATGCGATTAATAGTGACCAACTCGGCGGCACGCTCTCGGACTTCGTGTTCCCGTTGGTTGATGACCAGGTACGCACCCGCATTGTCGAGTGCGATGGTCGTATACGCCGCGAGATTTTCGAGCAAGCTGACGTGCTGCTCTGTGTACGCGTTCTTCTTGAAACTTTGAATACTGAGTACGCCGAGAACACGATCCTGCGCGATGAGTGGCAAATAGATCATCGAGGCGGGCGGCTGCGCCTTGCTGCCGTCTACAAGGTCACCTCCCGTATGTTCGTAGAAGGGGATGTATTTTGAGAATTGGGTCGTGACATCGTTCAGCAAAATCGGCTGGCGGTTGTCGATACACCAGACCGCGAACTGATTTTTGTCGTCTGTGCTTCGCGTATAAGGAGCGTATCGCTTGCCGTTTTCAATGGCGAGGCTGTATTCAATTACACGCTTCTCAGGCCGGTAGAGGCCGACCCCGAAGATACTTGCATCCACGATCTGATTGACTCGCTCGTAGAGCTTGAACAGGATGGTGTCGAGGTCGAGAGAGGCGGTGATCTCTTTGCCGATTTCGCTAAGAAGCTCGATGCTGTCCTTTTGAGCGGCGATTTCGACAGCCTGGGCACGAATCTCTTGTGTGCGATCCGCCACAGTGGCTTCAAGAGCTTTCGCCTGAGCTTCGAGCGCTTCCGTTTTCTGACGAGCCTTTTCGCGCTCATGCCTGGTTATGAGACGCCAGGCCGCGAGAGCCAGCAGGATAAAGAGTAGGCCGTAAAGCACGTAGGCGAGCGTGGTCCGGTACCAGGGTGGAAGGATCGTGAAGGAATAGATTCCTTCTTCCCCTGCGCGACCGTCATCCGAGCGCGAGCGGACACGGAAGCGATAGTCACCAGGGCCTAAGCCGCTGTAGTTCGCCTCTTTCTGCCTGCCCCAAGTCGACCAATCCTTGTCCGCGCCTTCGAGGAAGTATTGGTAGTCAGTTTCGGCAGGGTTTCCATAGGTCAATGCAGCAAACTGAAAGCGAAGAGCATTGCTGCCCGGCGGGAGGCGCAGGTCAGGTGTTCCGGCCACACTGGCGCCGCCAAACACGACCTTCGACCCGGCATTCACCTGCCGGACCATCGTCGGAAATGACTGCGACGCTACTCGATTCGAGCCCGGCCGGAAGCGGACGAGGTTTTCGCCGGTCATCCAAACATCGCCACCGGGCTCAGAATGTTGAGTGAAGACACGGAACCGGTTAAGACGACGATACGGGTCCTCTTCGACATGCCAGGTTCCATCAGGCTGACGGCGAAAGAGGCCGAGGCGCCGGTTGTCGGAAGACCCTGTCAAAGACCAAAAATTGTCTTTATCAATCGGACTAAGAGCTGACGAAGCGTCGGGAGCATCGATGGGAAGCAGGAAACTGTTATCGACGACAAACTTATGGGCAGTCGCATCCCAACGGTACATGTTCTTCGAACGATCGAACGTGGCAAAGATGTTTCCCGCAACAAATTCGATATCGTTGGAGCCTTCGATGACACCTTCATTAAAGGAAAGGACCTGCACCTTTGAATCTCGCATGCCCGAAGCAGCGACTTCCACACGCAGCACCTTGCTGTTACTGCCGCTGACCCAAAGAGTTCCGTCAGCGTCTTCGACCAGGCCCCTGGCTTCATAGACCGTGTCCGGAAGTCTTCCCTCATCGATCCACGCTTGGCCATCCCATCGCATCGAGGCCACCCCGTCGCCATGACCGATGTACACGCGGGAGGGAGTCTTGTGGGACTGACTCACGAAATAAGTCTGCTCGTTGAGACCGTGCAGAGAGGGCAAGGCGGGGACAAGCGCATCGCCCTCAACCCTCATGACGCCTTCGCTGGTGGCAGCGAGCAGTTGCTCGGGAGTCTTACCCGTCGGATCTTTGAAGACCAGCAGGGCGAAGCCTTGAGTTGCGCCATGAAGCGGCACGAAGGATGGGCGCCCGGTCTGCGGATCTGAGATCATCCGTTGAACCGCAGAGCTGCCTCCTCCCGAGGAGGTATAGACAGTGCCCTTGAATCGGGCCTCATCGAGCACGCCAATTCGCGAGAAGATTGAGATCGGCGAATCAATCTCAACGCGAGCGACACCGGCATCGAGTCCCAGCCATAGCGCACCCTCTCGGTCTTGATAGGCAGACAGGACATTCGAGCCCAAGAGACCAGCAGCCTCGTCGATAATCTGGCGGAGCTTGCCGTCGTGTCCCAGGATGACTGCCCCACCGTTCAACGTCGTGATGCAAAAGCTTCCATCGGCAAGCACGGTAGACGTATAGAGCTTGCTCTTTTGCAGATATTCGTCAGCTTGAGTGGGGAAGGGGGTGGCCTTTTGACCGTCGTACAGAGTGAGTAGCTGATCGCGTTGAGAGATCAGGATGTGGGTCTCGTCGTAGGGATGAAGGAATAACTTGCCGGCGTTCTTATAAGCGTCGCCCCCTGGAAGATTGCGAAGTTCGTCGCCGACGATCTCCTGGAGGCCAATTCCGTTCTGATCTGTGTAGATATGGCCACGGACAGCCGAGAGCGCTTGAAATCTGGATTGGGGTTGGGGTGACCAGACCTGCATGCGCTTGCCATCCCAGCGAAACAAGCGATCATACGAGCGAAAAAAGACACCTTGCGGAGTTACAAGCGTCTGCCAGACGTCAGTAAATTTCCTGTCCTGCACGGGGACTTTGTCGAGAAGCGACACAAAGTGCTGCGTGCCGGAGGAATCAGCCTCGAGGTATCCGAAGTTTTCGCTGATACCCACCCATATTTTGCCCGTCTCGTCCATCGCAAGAGAGCGCGTGACACTCGATGGCATGAAGATTTTTCGCCAGGTAACGCCGTCGTACTCGAGAATTGTGCCGCCTGAATTACCAAAGTACATGACGCCGCGGCGATCCTGGAGGATGGTCCAGATCTGGCCGCTGCTGTTATAGGCCCGGGGCGAAAAATTCTCGAGAACTGGCGTCCCAATTTCCGTAGTTTGAGGGCCAGAGGAGACTGGAGCGTCGGCTTGGCTTGCCTGCGCGAAGGGCAAGTACAGAAGAGCCAGGGCTAGTAGCGCTGGCAGCGAGCTTCGGTGGCGAACGACAGAACGTTGGGCCAAGGTGACTTTCCAAGTGCTACAGGTGTGCTAGCCAAGAACTATAGTGCGGAGAATTTTGACACGTATTTGAGTTGTCGGGTGAATGACGTCACATATTATCATGGCGGTTGCTGGCGTCCACACTAATTCTCTGGAACCTCCCAAGGCTTCGGGCAATCGAAAAAACCTCAGAACGTGTAGCGAATCTGAGCTGTGATGCTCCGTGGACTTATGAAGTGGGTTCCCGAAAATGTGGAGAGGAAGTTGTAGAGGCCATTCACGTTGGCCAGATTCACTACGTCGAGGCGTACGCCAAGGATCTGTTTTTCATGGCGAAAGAGATCGTCCTGACCGATGGAGAGATCGACGACGTTTCTCACTGCGATGCGCGGAGGATTTCTGTCGTCGTTCTCCGTGCCCGCCGGTGGAATACGAATGCGCGTAGCTCCAAGGTGAGCGCCACAGGACCGTATCGGATTAGATGCATTAGCAAAGGTTGCACCGCAGTAGAGCCCCATCTGACCTTGTTCGTCGCCGGTAAGGCGTAGCGCCGTTGCATAATCAGGCACAGCAACCGCAACCAGCCCGCCATCGTAGCGATAAGAGACCCCAACCCAAGGCCCGCGAGATCCAATCTGATACCGCGTATACAAGTTCATCGCTAGCCCCTCGTCGTGGTCGGGGCGCGCGACATTGCTGTACGGTGGGCTAAAACTCACGCCTCCAGTCTCTGGCCCGAAGAGCCGGGAACGAACATGACTCACGGTCAGGTAGCCAGTGAAACCATGCGTCGGGGCAATCGTGGCGCGGAATAGCGCACCATCGATCTTCGATTTTCTGAACTGCGTGGGAAACGTCAGTGGACTGTTGAGCAGCACATCGAAGTCGTAAGCCCCGTAGGTAAACTTCCACAGATACTCCCCACTCAATGAGAGCAGCTTCAACACTTGGGTCTCGAAGCCGACATTGAACTGGTTGCGCCTGCCCGTCTTGAGGATCGCCGAGTCGACAGCGCCTAATGCTCCAGCCGTTGATCCGGGGCTGCTCGAACTAGCCACGATCAGATTCTCGTTGTAGGGCGTCAGAAAGACCCGCGAATAAGCGAGATGAAAGACCGTGTGGAGGCGAGAGGCGGTATAGGCCGCGCCGACGCGCGGCTGAAATTCAGAACTACTCGTCAGTCCGTTGTAGTTATCGAAGCGCAGCCCGAGGTTGAACGTGACGTTTCTCAATCGGATGCTGTCCTGCCCGAAGACCGCCTCCTGTTTGATGTCGGTGTAGCCCTTGAAGTTGAAAAGCTGCCCGTTGCGGGTGAGGTCGATTGCCAACAGGCCCGGCAGAAAGCCGGGATCTACCGTGAGTCCCGCCGGCGCGCACTGCGATGGATCGATGTAGGCGGTATTGGGCGATGGCGAACCGTCTGGACCCAGGCATGGACTGTTGTATGCAGGATCGGTCAGCCCCGTTGTGAACTGCTCGGAGAGAAACGTATGTCTCCAATCCGCTCCAATCATGGCGGTATGCCGCCCGCGTGCGTAGGTAAACTCGGAGCGTATTCCGGCGTTCGTCAGGCGGCGAGCCTGCGCCAGTGTTGCTGGTGTGTCTGCGAAGAGATCTTCGGATGGCCGATAACGGATCTTGTCCTGTCGCACCCAGAGGTTCGTTTGGCTAAGGGCCACGCTGTTGAGAGTATGAACAATGGAAGGCGCAACATTGAAGGTGTCGACCGTTTGGCGCTGGTTCTGCCCCAGAGCTTGTTGATCCAGAGTATTGGGAGTCTGGAACCAGGATCGGCTCAGGCTGGTATTCAACTGCAGGGACGTCTGGGGTGTGATCTTGAAATCCAGTCGCTCAATGAGATTCTGAGCGTTTCCGTTCGCGTGAAGAGCAGCCGGTTCCGGTGCGTCAAGGAACCGGCCGCTGTTGATTCCATCGACAGCGGTAAAACTACCGAACTTCGCCGTTCCGAACCCCACATTGCCGCTTACTTGGGTGGTCGCAAAGGAACTGCGAGAGAACGAAACAACCCCTGATGGTCGCCTTTGATCGAGTCCGGAGCGTGTCTCGGCAACGATGACCATGCTCGTTTTATCGCCTACATCGGCCTGCGGGGAGCCCTCGCGGACTTCTATCGACCGCAGCGCATTCAAAGAGATCTGCGTCGAGAAGGTTCGGCTCTGCTGGTCTGTGATCGGTTGACCGTCAATTACGAATGAGGCTTCCGCATGGTCGCCTAAAGGATGAAACGAACCATTGGAGTCTGCAGAAACACCCGGTGTCGTCAGGGTGATCAGGGAACTCAGAGGCGAGCTTACGCTCTGGCTCGGAATGCGTTCGATCTGCTCTGGAGTGATATCGACGTGTGCCGGTTCTGTAGGATAGAGTTCGTGGGCATTCACCGTTACCTGCGTTTGCACCGCCTCCGTCGCCAGCGTGAAGTCCAATCGAATCGGCTCTCCCGAATAGGTCACATCCTGCGCCGTGGAGGCAAAGCCGGGGGCCTGCGCCGCAATGCGGTAGATTCCCGCACTCAGCTGTGAAAAGAGGAAGGCGCCATCGGCGCCGGTGGTCGCACTCTGTTGGGTCTTAGTGCTGATGGAGGTAGCAGTCACAGTTGCTCCAGGTACGGTCGCTCCCGTAGCATCTGTCACGATGCCGGAGAGAGCGCTGGAAACGCCGCTCTGGGCGATCACCGAGGTTCGACTGCATGCAATCAAAACGGCGGAAAGAGCCAGGATCCTGAATGGGATTCGAGTCCGGTTCATAGTGGCTCCAAAGGGACAGCGGTGTTTTAGGTTTACCTAAAATATATTTAGGCTAATCTAAATATATAGTCCGCGTCAAACTAAAATGTAGGGAGCAGCAGAGATGCCGAGAAGCCGAGAGCAGAATACGAACACGGAATCCGTGGACGATTACCTGAAGGCGGTCTTTCATTTGAGCGGCGGTGGAAAGCAACGCGTCAGCAGCGGAGAATTGGCGGAGCGGCTTGGAGTCGCACCCGCATCCGTGACCAACATGGTCCAAAAACTCGCGGTTGCCAGGTCCCCTTTTGTTGAATATGAGAGGCACTACGGTGTCTGCTTATCACGCGCGGGAAGGAAACGTGCCCTCGAGATCATTCGTCATCATCGGCTGATCGAGACTTTTCTCTACGAGGTCCTGAACTATCCCTTGGACGAACTTCATGATGAAGCTGAACGCCTGGAACATTTCATATCCGAGAGCTTCGAGAAACGAATCGCCGCTAAACTCGGAGATCCTCAACTCGATCCCCATGGGCATTGCATCCCGTCCCTTGACGGTTCCATGCCTGCCATCCATCGCGTGACTTGTAAATGCGAATAGGGCTGTCGCGAGAGCGAACTTTTCATTGATCGACATTAACAATGATGCACGGTTCTGCGCGGCCTCGTGAAAGGCCGCGCAAACCGCAGTCGTCTCTTTATTGTTGAGTGACTATGGCCGAGCCTCGTAGACGATGTTGAACGGTGTTTCTGTTGCACGGCGGAAGCGACTGAACCCGGCCGACTTCGCGACCCCTCGAATTCGTGCCTCTCCGGCTTGTGCGCCCAGGCACAGTCCGACCTCCTGCGATCGTGAGCAAGGCGTACACAGCAGCGTTGAAAAGGAGTAGTAAACCCGGCCCACGGGATTCAGATTGTCTTTCAACTGATCATTTGCAAATGGCTCGACGACCATCCACGTACCGTCCTTGGCCAGGGACTGTCGAACGTGCGCAGCGGCCCCGATCGGGTCGCCCATGTCGTGCAGGCAGTCGAACACAGCGACAAAGTCGTAGTTCTTTCCCGGAAACTCTTTTGCTTTCGCTACTTCGAAGGTGACGCGGTCCTCGACCCCTGCACGTATGGCGGACTCGCGGGCCGCTTCAATCGACTTGTCATGGTAGTCGAAGCCGAAGAAATGGGAGGTGGGGAACGCCTTTGCCATCAGGATGGTGGAGGCCCCTTTTCCGCAGCCGACGTCCGCGACTCGCGCACCTGCTTCAAGTTTCGCTTGGACATCCTGTAACGAGGGAATCCATGTGCTGATCAAATTGGCGGCATAACCAGGACGAAAGAACTTTTCGCACCCATGGAAGACGCCGTCAACATGCTCATGCCAACCCATGCCGGCGCCGGTGCGGAAGGATTCAGCGATACGTGGAACAGCGGCGAGAGAACCAAGCGCAAGTTCAAATGCTCCAGGCAGATAAGCAGGACTGTCTTCGTTTGCCAGCGCAAACGCTTGTTCCTCACTCAGGAGGAACTTATTTGTTTTTTCGTCATAGGTGACGTAACCGCCCGCCGCCTGTGAAGACAGCCACTCGCGCAAATAGCGTTCATCCGTATGTGTCTTGGCGGCGAGCTCCGCAGAAGTCACCGGACCATTGGCCAGCGCCTTGTATAACCCCAACTTTTCGCCAATTACAACCATGCCGCTATGAACGGCCGCGCCGAGGTCCATCACAAATTGCCCGATGAAGGAATTCAGTTTGTTCATATCTAACGTAGGAGCCAGTGTTGTTGCACTCATGTTGATCAATCTCCTTTTTCTAGAACCGTTTTGATTCGTTGTTGACGCGCGGCTGTCGGCTGCCTGTTTCGGCACGCCATCGAGAGTCGCCATTAAGTGATTGCGCGAAGTTAGGCGGTTTGGCCGCCGAGTAGTTCGCACGAAACGTTGGGGTTCCAATTCACCAACGACCCGTTCGGATTGTCCTTCCGCGCCCAGACACGCACCGTGTAGAACGCAGGGAGATCGAAGCGATTGGGGAGACCCAGGTAACGAACAAGCTTCGCAATGGGCTCAGGCGCGTACTGTTTTCTCCTGTCCCGTGCCTCGGCGATAACCATAAAGTCTGCGCCGATCAGCCGCTTGCCTCGGTTTGGACCAAGCACCTGCTCGCTCGCGCAGCCGAATTGAAGGACATAGCCTCCTTTTTCAGCTACATGCACATTCTTGAAGCGCTCTGTCGATTCCCGGACAATCGTGATGAGCGCCCTTGTCTTGCTTTTTTCGTTCGGCGTTAGTTCCTGTTGTCGTGGCGTGTGCGAGCGGCGATCCTGCGCCAAGCAAAACAAGGGACTGATGTTCAGGAGAACAAGGCTGATCAAGACATACCGGAATTGCAGTGTGAAGTGTCTGAATTTAGTGACAAGAGCTGTGACCATTTGAAGTCTTCTCCTCTTCGGGGCGGTGTTCCTCCTCTCCGTTCGTTTGGAGGTTTTGGTACCTGCGAATTTGTTAGAATCCGTCGTGTAGAACGTCTTCTCGCGTTTGAGTTTCGCTGGTACGCGCGCAGGGGAGTGAGGAACATCGCCTCGTTCGATACAACGTAACAAGGGCCAGGACGAGAAGTAACGAAACAACGCCAAAGAAAATCCGAAAGTGCCGACGGGCTGGTCGTCCGGCATTATCGAAAGCAGGAACAACTTTGGAAACGAGCCCCATAATCTATGAGTTCGGCGAGTTCACGCTGGACGTGGCAAGGGCCTGTGTTTTCAGGGCCGGAGAGGAGATCAAGCTCCGCCCGAAGGTATATGAAACCCTCAAGTACCTGGTAGAAAACCCTGGCAGGCTGGTCGGCAAACAAGAGTTGATGCAGGCGGTTTGGCCCGATGCCTTTGTCACCGACGATTCGCTTGTGCAGTGCACGGTTGAGTTGCGCCGTGCTCTGGATGACCGCGCCCAGAGATTGCTGAAGACTGTGTCCCGGCGCGGATACTTATTTACTGAAGCTGCCATCAAGCGCTCGTCGAAGGCGAGCCCATCCGTGACTGGTCCCCTTGACCTGCCAGACAGCGGTGAACTGTCACCTAGGAACGCTGACAGGAAGCCTCATCATCTGCCAATACCGCGCACCTCGCTCATCGGGCGGGAACAACAGATGTCGCAAGCCGTCGAGCTGTTACTCCGAACCGACGTTCGGCTGCTGACCCTCACGGGCGCCGGAGGCGCCGGAAAGACTCGCCTCGCGTTGGCTGTCGCTGCAGCAACTGCCGATCGGTTTTCGGGGGGAGTTCAATTTGTCGGTTTGGCCTCGATCAAGCATCCCTACCTTGTCGCAACCGCTCTTGCCGAAGCGCTCGACATTCAGCAGGTTGCCGATCGAACGGTTCCTCAGTTAGTCGGAGATCGTCTTCAGAACTCGGGACCGTTCCTGCTTTTGCTGGACAACTTCGAACAGGTTCTCGAGGCGGCGGCTGTGGTCGCCGAGACGTTGGAAGCATGCCCATCTCTCAAGATACTGGTCACGAGCAGGACCTGTTTGCGCATTTACGGCGAACAGGAGTTCCCCGTTGCGCCGCTTGAGCAGAGCTCTGCCATGGAGTTGTTTGTGCAGCGCGCGGCAGCCGTCCGGCCCGATTTTGCAGTGACTTCAGAAAGCGCACCCGCAATTGCGAAAATCTGCTCGCGCCTGGATGGGCTGCCCCTGGCTATTGAGTTGGCTGCAGCTCGAACCAAGGTTCTTTCACCCGGTGACATGCTCGATCGGCTGCAAAACCGGCTGCAATTGCTAAGCGGCGGCGCGCTCGATTTGCCCGAACGACAACAAACGCTCCGCAAGGCGATTGACTGGAGCTACGATCTGCTGAATGAATCCGAGCGAAAACTGTTTCGGCGCCTTTCCGTCTTTGTCGGCGGATGCACATTGGAAGCGGCCGAAGCCGTCTGCAACACGGGCCGCGATCTCGGTATCGATTTGCTCGAAGGCCTTTCGTCTCTGGTAGGCCAGAATCTGGTTCAGCGCGTGGACCGCACAGAGACCGAAGCCCGTTTCGGAATGTTGGAGACGATTCGAGAGTACGCACTTGAACGCCTCTCAGTCAGCGACGAGGAGCCTTCGGTGCGGCGCGCCCATGCAGCGTACTGTCTGGTCGTCGCGGAAGAGGGAAATCCTGAGTTGGAGGCCGCGGATCGGAGTCGCTGGCTGGCGCAATGCGATGCTGAAATCGACAATTTTCGCGCCGCCCTGGACAGCCTGTTTGAAGCTCTCGACGTCGACTGGGGCTTGCGACTTTGCATGGCTCTGTTCCGGTTCTGGGACATGCGCGAACATCTGACTGAGGGCCGCGCACGGTTGGAGACAGTTCTGCGACTCGCAGGCACGGGGCACCCAAATGAGCGGGCCCGAGTGTTTCATTTTCTCGGCGCTCTAGCGAATGCCCAAGGCGACTTTCCGGCAGCCGAGAATTTTCTGAAAGAGAGCATCTCTCTTTATGAAGAGCTGGGCGATGATTGGGGAATTGCAGCAACGCTGAATGCTTTGGCAGTCGCAGCGCGAGACAGAGGCGACTACTCCTCAGCGGAAAGCAATTTTGAACGAAGCCTCGCCTGCTGGCATATGCTGCCGGACCGGTCGGCGACCGCGCGCTGCCTCCACAACCTCGCCAATGTGATTAAGGTTCGCGGCGAGTATAGACGCGCACAATGGGCGCTGCGTGAGGCGACGAAGTTGTTCGAAGAACTGGGTGATCGCAGCGGCGCGGCCTGGTCTATCAATCAGCAGGGGGACATAGCGCACGAAGAGGGTGATCTGGACGCCGCCCGAGAGTCGTATCAACGTGCGCTTACGCTCTTTCGCGAGGCCGGCGACCAGTGGGGCTCCGCGCGATCTTTGACTGATTTAGGCTCTATTGACTGTGAACTGGGGGATTATTCGGCCGCGCACGCCGCGTACCGCGAAGCCATGAAAATCTTCACAGGCCTCGGACACCAGCGAGGAATGGCGCGGACGTTGGAAAGCTCCGCCTGCCTGGCTCTCGCTCGAGGAAACGCCGCTCGTGCGTTGAAGCTGGGCGGCGCCGCAGCGCATCTGCGCAAACGGATCAGTGCTCCGCTGCCTCAGGCGGAACAGGCAAAACTCGATCAAACGCTCACGCCAGCTTGGGAATCGCTCGGTGGCTCTCACGGGACGTGTGCATGGGCTGAAGGTTCTGGAATGAGCCTTGAGGAAGCGATCCAATACTCTCTTGACGAGCCGGAATTTGCTAATTCGCGGCAGTAGGATCAATTAGTCTGCGCACCGCCGAGACGCGATCAGCTGGGATGCCTACTTTCCGCGCGTGTTCCCGAATACTGTCCTCGTCTGGCGCCAGGTAAATGCAGTAGACCTTGTCTTCAGTGACGTAACTATGCAGCCACTGAATCTGTGGTCCCATCTCTTTTAACACCTGTAACGAACGCAAGGACATCTCCCGTATCTGCGTCTCAGATAATGCTCCGGCGCCGGGGACGTCGCGTTCAATCACAAACTGGGCCACAATCAAGATTTTAGCACTTACGAAATCGCGCTGCCTAACCTCGTCAGACGGAGTCAGCGAACAGCCTCTGCACAGATCGGGCCGATACCCGCGATATTTTGCAACAGATTGTCGGGGATCGCGTGCCGTTCTTTCAAATAATCCGGACTGTTATAAGAGAGCCAGACCTTCCCATCATCATCTTCCCAGACGAGCGCCTTGAGCGGCAGGTCGATGGCAATGCTCGGAGACGCGACCATCAGGGGTGTGCCGGACTTCGCATTGCCAAAGATGATGAGTTGCGTTGGCCGCATGGACAATCCCGCTTTGGCGGCGTCGCCGCTGTGGTCGATCTTTGCAAGGATCGTCAGGCCTTTACCTTGGATGATCGTCTCCAATCGGGCCAAAGTCTCCAACACTGAGTGAACGCTCCCCAGGTGAATCATTCCGTTGTTTGGTAGGCCAGGCATAGTTCCTCCCTTTTGTTAGTCGAACTTTTCAATATTTAAGCAACTTCAGTCACGTTCAAGTGTCTTAACATAAATGGCCAAATCCCGTTGTGTCGGGGCCGGGCCAAAATAGACGATTCACCGTAGCCAAACAGTAGACTTTAAACGTGATGGTCTCGTCATAAGAGAGACCCGCTGTGTCTATGGTCGTACTTGCGTGACAACACAGTTAGAGTGTCACTGCCGGCCAAAGTGCATCGGATAACTTACGAAAAATAAGTAATTTATGGGGCAGGTGCGATGAGGGGTAGCGAGTTTACGTGATGAGTTCAATGAGTTCCAGGCGCCACGCCACGATCCTGCTTTGTTTCGGCATCTATCTGTTGGCTGGCTGCAACGGTAAACCATCCGACCCTAAAAGCGAAGCTCCCCCTGCGGCAGTCGTCCAGACGGACACCGATGTGAATCTGGTGCATGTGGATCACCCGGACCAGTTCACGCTGGTCGCGGCAACCAACTACGCGACAACTTCGACCATCCAGGTCACAGGCACGGTCAATCCCGACATCTCGCGCACAGTTCCCGTCATCTCGATCGCCTCAGGCCGCGTGGTCGAAGTCCATGCCCGCATCGGCGACTACGTGAAAAAAGGTCAGCTCCTGATGGACGTGCAGAGCACAGACGTATCGGGCGCCTTTGGTCAATATCTGAAGGCCGTCAGTGACGAACGTCTCGCCAAAGTGCAGCTCGACCGCGCCAGGCTCCTGAATGACAAAGGGGCTATCCCGAATAGTCAGGTCGAAGTCGCGCAGAATGCAGAAGAGGATGCCAAGGCGGCACTTGTTGCGTCGGAGGAGCAGTTGCGTGTGCTTGGTGTGGACAAAGACCATCCTGCTGCAACCGTGAAGGTTCGAGCCCCGGTCTCCGGCTATATCATCGCCCAGAATGTAACGACAGATGGCGCAGCCGGAGTTACATACGCAGGTTCGTCGAACGCTTTTACGATCGCCGACCTGTCGCACGTCTGGATCGTCTGTGACGTCTATGAGAACAATTTGTCTACAGTACATCTCGGCGAGAAGGCGGAGATTCGTCTTACAGCCTACCCCGACCGCGTTTTGACCGGAGTGGTCAGCGACATTGGCGCCGTCCTCGACCCTCAGTTGCGCACAGCCAAAGTGCGCATCCAGGTCGAGAACCCCAATACGCTGATGCGGGTGGGAATGTTTGCCACGGTGACGATCCATGGCAAGACTGCGCAGACCCATGCGCAGGTGCCCGCCACTGCGGTCCTCCACCTGCACGACCGCGACTGGGTCTACGTGCCTGCAGATGGCGGCAAGTTCCGCCGCGTGTCAGTTCGAGGTGGTGTGACCTTGCCCGGCAATATGCAGGAGATACTCTCCGGTATCGACGTGGGCCAGTTGGTCGTTTCGAATGCGCTGGCGCTGCAGAATACGGCGGACCAATAGATGATTCGTCGTCTCGTCGATTTTGCACTGAACAACCGCTGGCTGGTCGTCGGTCTCGCGATTCTGCTCTTTGGTTGGGGCATCGTCTCGTTCCACGACCTGCCCGTAGAGGCCTATCCGGACGTCGCGAACAATTACGTCCAGATCATCACGCAATGGCCGGGACGTGCAGCCGAGGAGGTCGAGCAGCAAGTTACGATCCCGCTCGAGATTGCGATGGCTGGAATTCCGCATATGACTCATCTGCGGTCCACCTCGCTGGCCGGCCTCTCCAGCCTTACGCTGATCTTTGACGACGAGTCGGTCAACGACTGGAACCGCGCAAAGGTCGTGGAACGCCTCACTCAGGTCACACTTCCGGCGGGGTTGCAGCCCCAGATCGGATCGGACTGGAGCCCTGTCGGCCAGATCTTCTGGTACACCTTGCGGAGTACGAACCCTCTCTACGACAACATGGACCTCAAGTCGCTTGAGGACTGGACAATCGAGAAGCAGTTCAAATCTGTCCCGGGGGTTGTCGATGTTTCGAGCTTCGGTGGAATCACACGCGAGTATCAGGTGCGGGTCGACCCAGACAAGCTAATTGCTTATGGCCTTAGCATTGCCCAGGTTGAGCAGCAGCTTGCGGCAAACAACACCAACGCCGGCGGCAGCTTTATCGAGCAGGGCCAGCAGCAAATTAATGTTCGCGAGGTTGGCCAGTATAAAAACGTTCACGATATCGAAGAGACGGTACTCAAGACTCAGTCCGGCACTCCGCTTCGGGTCAAAGACATCGCGACCGTCGTGCAGGGGCCGAAGGTCCGGCTCGGGCAGATCGGGAAGGCGATCCACCGCGAGGATGGCAAGATCGTCGACGACGGTGACGTCGTCGAGGGAATCGTCGCTTTGCAAAAAGGGGACAACTCGCAGTTTGCCCTGGACGGCATCCACAAGAAGGTCGACGAGCTGAATAACCGCATCCTTCCGCGCGGAGTGAAGATCGTCCCATTCCTCGACCGTAGCGAACTCCTGCACTACACCACCCATACTGTGCTGCATAACCTCACCGAAGGGATCATCCTTGTCGTCATTGTTCTCTTCCTCTTTCTGGGGAATGCTCGGGGCGCTTTTATCGTTGCGCTCACCATGCCGTTTGCCCTGCTCTTCGCCGCAATCTGCCTGAATCTGCGTGAAATTCCTGCAAACCTGCTTTCGCTCGGCGCATTGGATTTCGGCATGGTGGTCGACGGCTCCGTGGTGATGGTGGAGAACATCGTCCGCCACCTCAGCCACGGCCGCAAGGAGGGCCTCACTGTTACGCAGCAGATTCGCGAGGCTGCGCACGAGGTGCAGCGCCCGGTCTTCTACGCGCGCGGCATGATCATTACTGCGTACCTACCGATCTTTACGTTGCAGTCCGTGGAAGGCCGCCTCTTCAAGCCAATGGCGTGGATGGTAAGCTTCGCTTTGCTCGGCGCGCTTGTCTTCTCCCTCCTGCTTGCCCCCGTGCTCTCGAGTCTGATGTTCCCCAATGGCGCGAGCGAGTGGCAGAACCCGGTGATGACCTGGCTCACCAGCCGCTATCGCCAGGCGGCCAAGTGGGCCATCGAACATCGCACCATCACGGTCAGCCTGGCGGGACTGACCCTCCTGTTCGCCGGCTTCCTCGGCTTCAGCGGTATCATCGGCTCGGAATTTTTGCCGCATCTCGACGAGGGCTCCATCTGGGTTCGTGGCACGCTCGCTCCTTCGACAGGCCCCACAGAAAGCCTTCGAATTATGAACGAGGCACGAATCAAGCTCGCCGCCTTTCCCGAAGTGCGCAAAGTCATCAGTCAGACAGGGCGCCCTGACGACGGCACCGACATCACCGGGTTCTTCAACACCGAATACTTCGTTGACCTCAAGCCCAAAGACGAGTGGCGTCCTGTCTTCAAGGAAAATAAAGAAGAACTGATCACCGCCATGGACCGCGAGCTCGAAGAAACTCCCGGCGTTCTCTGGAGTTTCTCGCAGCCCATCTCCGACAACGTCGAAGAGGCTGTCAGCGGCGTCAAAGGAGAACTAGCTGTCAAGATCTATGGCGACGACTTGAAGACTCTTGAAGAAAAGGGCGACCAGATCGTCTCGATCATGAGCAAGATTAAAGGGGTCCAGGACCTGGGCCTCTTCCGAGTGATTGGCCAGCCCAACCTCGACTACGTTGTCGACCGTCAGGCCGCTGGCCGCTACGGAATCAACGTATCTGACATTCAGGACGCCATCCAGACGGCTGTCGGCGGCAACGCAGTCAGTCAGGTTCTTCAGGGTGAAGCGCGCTACGATCTCGTCGTCCGTTATCTCCCGCAATATCGCAATACACAGGAGGCAATCGACAATATCCGGCTGCTGTCCCCGTCGGGAGAGCGCGTCTCGCTTGCGCAACTCACAACGGTGAAGATGGAAGATGGCGCTGAAACTATCGGACGCGAGGGTGGCCAGCGCTTCGTCGCAATTAAATACAGTGTTCGCAACCGCGACCTCGGGAGCACGGTTGAAGAGGCGATTCACAAGGTGACCGAAGGGGTAAAGTTGCCGCCCGGCTACAAGATCGACTGGGCCGGTGAATATGAGAGCCAGAAGCGATCGTCGCGGCGGCTCATGCTCGTGCTGCCGATCACGATCCTCATCATCTTCGTGATCCTGTACTCGATGTTTCACTCCGGCAAGTGGGCTGGCCTCATTCTCATCAACGTTTCCATGGCGCCCGTCGGCGGTCTGATTGCCCTTTTGTTGACGCACACCAACTTCAGCGTCTCTTCCGGTGTAGGCTTCCTTGCACTCTTTGGTGTTTCGGTGCAGACAGGAGTCATCATGCTGGAAT
The DNA here is from genome assembly GCA_000381605.1 of Acidobacteriaceae bacterium KBS 89. Lineage (GTDB taxonomy): Bacteria > Acidobacteriota > Terriglobia > Terriglobales > Acidobacteriaceae > Edaphobacter. The sequence goes on along the minus strand of KB906756.1, from coordinate 856,979 downwards.
ACATCAACCAGATGCGAGCCCGCGGTCACTCCATCGAAGAGTCGGCCATCGAAGGAGCGGTCCTCCGCTTGCGTCCCATCATGATGACCATGCTGGTTGCCACTCTGGGTCTGCTTCCTGCTGCCACGTCGCACGGCATCGGTTCTGACTCGCAACGACCCTTTGCAATGGTCATCGTCGGCGGCCTCATCGGTGCGCTTCTGATCAGCGTCTTCCTTCTTCCGACCCTGTACGTCTGGATCGCAAGACCGGATGATGTTCTTCCAACACCAGAGACGGAGTTTGAGAATTAATGCGGTTCGCGCGTGTGGCACAAAATTTAATTGTTTTCATGCGAACGACAGGAGGTTCCGCGATGAAGAAGAGACGCCACCACATCGTGACCGGAACCTGCGTTCTGCTGCTCACTGGCGCAGGGTATGGTCAAAATCAGCCATCCACGCCGGCTTACGTGCCGATCACAATGCAACAGGCAGTTGATCTTGCACGCGCGAAAAATCCGGCCTTACTTTCAGCTCAGCAAAACCTTCTCTCCATCAAAGCCCAGGAGATCCAGGCGGGCGTCCGGCAGAATCCGAACCTCGTTGTCACTGGTTCAAACGTCACGATCGGCGAACAGGCCAACAATCCTTACTATTACAGCGTAGGAGTTTCGCGGCTGTTCGAGCGCGGTGAAAAACGACGTTGGCGCCTCGATACTGCGCGGTCCACCACAGCGCAGACGGACGCGCAATACCACGCGCAGGAACAACAGACCGTTCTCTCGGTGCGTCAGGCGTTTACCAACTTCGTTATCGCCAAGGCGGCACGGAAGCTTGCCGACGACAATCTCAACGACTTCAAGCACGAGCTTGATATTGGCCGAGATCGCCTCAAGGCTGGGGACCTTGCCAAGCTGGACTTTGAGCGGCTGGATCTGCAGCTGGCGCAGTTTGAAACGGATGAGTCGAACGCTATCACCAATGCGCAACAGGCGAGCGTGCAACTCCAGGTACTGCTCGGATACGACAAGCCGCGCAATGACTTCGATGTGGTAGGCGATGTGGTGCCGCCCGTCGTCTCGAGCACCATGGAAGAGCTGGAGCAGAAGGCCCTGGCCGCAAGGCCGGACTACCATGCAGCCCATCTCGGCGTAGCTGTAGCCGACGCGAATGTGAAGCTGGCGTACGCGAACGGCACCGCCGATCCGACGATCGAAGCGGACTACGACCGCAATGGCCCCGATAACTCTGCAGCCTTCAACTTCAGCATACCTCTGCGTCTCTTCGACAGGAACCAGGGCAACAAAGAGACAAGTAAATACGCCGCGCAAGCCAGCCGCTTCACTGAGCTTGCGGTACGAAACCAGGTCGTCGCCGATGTCGATCAGGCCTGGATCGGCTATGTCAACGCGAAGACACTCTCAGACCGCTACAACGGCCACTATCTCGACGAAGCGAAAGACGTCCTCGACATCTCAAAGTTCAGTTATGAGCACGGTGGTCTGGCCCTCATCGATTACCTCGATGCTCTGCGTCAATCGCGCGCCGTTGCTTCAGACGCGCTGAACGCCTACGCGCAGACCTGGATGGCAATCCACCAACTGAGCTTTGCTGCCGCGACGGAAGTCATACCTTAGTCTGGTCGGCATCGGATGTCGACTCAGACTCGATCGACGTTCACTGAACCCATTTCGTCTGAGTTGTTGTCCTGCTGCCCTCGCGGTCAAGTATCCTGCAGTTTAGTCTTGGAGCGGGGAGAGCCAAGTGAAGGTGAATCGGGCATTTTTTTGGATTGGCTCTGTGGCTGGGCCTAATAATCGGGTCATCGCTGCAAACGATAACCTCCGCGGCGCAGGTAACCCGCTCAAGCACGGCCACCGTCGCTGCGAACAAAACTGCCAGTGCAAAGGATTTCGATCGTTGGTCGACACAGATTAGGCAGGCACTCTTCATCGATGATCCGCTCCCCGCACTTAGACCCCGAAGCTTCGGCAGCTTCTCTCCGGCTCCAGGCGTCATCGCGGAACGTGTCACCTACGACACCAGTTATGGTATGCGTGTGCCGGCAATCGTCTATCGCCCCACGGAGAGCGGCAAACATCGGCCCGGCCTCGTGATCGTCAACGGCCACAGCGGAGACAAGGCCTCGTGGTACTCCTTCTACTCCGGAGTTCTGTACGCAAAGGCAGGAGCTGTTGTCGTCACCTACGATCCCGTTGGCGAGTACGAACGCAACAGCGGTCGCGCCTCCGACACGAAAGCACACGACACCTTTATCTCGGGCCCCGAGATGCCTCAGCGTATGGGCGGGCAGATGATCACGGACGTTATGCAGGCTGTCGCATATCTCGCTCAGCGGTCCGACGTCGATCCCGCCCGCATCGCTGTCGCCGCGTACTCCATGGGATCCTTCCACGCCGCCATCGCAGGCGCGCTGGACCCCCAAATCCGCGCGCTCGTGCTCTCCGGTGGCGGCAATCTCGATGGCGCGGGCGGATACTGGGACAGCAGTCCCAAGGTGATGTGCCAGGCCGGTCCGTACCATGCGCTCGAATTCCTCCCCGATCGGGGCGCGGTCCTCTATGCACTCAATCAGCGCCGTGGCCCCACCTTTATCATCAACGGAACGCTCGATCCGCTGGTTGTCTCTCCCCACACGATGGAGCCGTTCTTCGAAGATCTCCGCAATCGTACCGCCGCGCTGACCGGCACACGAGCGGGACTGTTCGAAACTTACTGGATCCACGAGGCCGGTCATCGTCCAAACTTTGTCACTCGTCCTGCCGCGCTCTGGCTCAACGGCCAACTTCACTTCCCCAACGGGACCGATTCGACGATCCGAAATTCGGGTGAAATCCACATCAGCGAATGGGCAGCGGAAACCGGGGCGCACATCGGCGCAGGTTTCCAAAAGGAAGTCTCAGAGGGGGGCGTTCGCGCCCTTGCCGCCGACGTGCCCAATGTCCCGCGCGACCAGTTGCAGGCCGTGCCACTCGAAGGATGGCAGGCACACAAGGACGACTACACCTGGGAGGCTTGGGTACAGCGTGCACAGGATGCCTCCGCGCATCGGGCCGGCGGATCTGGCCCAAAACGGTAAATTCTCAGAAAAATATTTTCAGAAGTTGGCGTATTTTTCGAGGCCAAAAAATGCGTGTTTAAGAACCACAAAAACACCACAAATTGACCACAAAAACACCACAAAAAACCATAACAAAACATCCATTTTTCCCAAAAACGCCCCAAAAACAGCCATCGGCCAGCGCAAAAAAATAGACTGTAACCAAAAAAATGGTGGCGGCGGTGGGAGTCAAACTTTTCCACACTGTAGAAAATCTGCAACTTCCACAATCTAAAACCGGCATGAATGGCCAAAAGGCCACTTCGGCGGTTCTATCGTAGTCGACCGAAATGGGAGCAGGATTCCACGCTTTCGGATGCCGAATAGCTACTGATTCCGAGAGGGAATTACACCTGGCCGAAAGTTCATTGGACAGTTCGTGGGTCCATCGATAGGTTTGCGCCATGCTGATGTGGTCATGTCAGCGGAGGTGCAAATTGACTCGATTCCTTCTAATACTCCGATCGGATTTGAGATCCGTTCGGTTGCCTATTCATTCGCCAAACCACCTGCAATCCAACATCCCAAAAGGGCCAAGCTGACTTCCTTCGCGAGAGGCTTTGCCCATGTCTTTCACATGATGGCGCCGACTCTCTTTGCCCTTTCTTTAGTGAATGTTGCCCATGCCCAAGGAACGATGGACTCCTCTGGGGCGCAAACTCTCATGGGGACGCCAACCTGGTCAAGGTTTATGGCCTTGAACGAGTGGGACCTCCTCTTAGCATCTGATCACCGGCCCGCGCTTGTAGGTAAGCCCCTTTGGAGAAAAAGGGGAGGACGGTCTAATCTGCGATTCCCTGCATCAGATATACCGGGATCTGGCGCCGGAGTGAACTCCACAGTATGAGGTTCAAAGATGAACGCGAAGGATGGCTCCGTGAAGGTTACTATGCTCGTCGACGAGCAGGTCTGGACCAGAACGAATGACCTGAACGATGCGAAGAGCGAGGACAGGGTCTTCGCCGTGGATGCCGCGGGCACGATCGTCTTTGGAGATGGGATACACGGTCAGCAACCAAGGCAGGGCGCGCGAGTGACCGTATCGTGGAGACAAGGCGCAGGCGAGGAAGGAAATACTCAATTAACCTTCAGCACCTCATGGCCACTGCGCGAAAGCGCCTTTCAAATTGCCAGTGGCCTGAACGGAATCCGAATCACTCCTGTCTTTGTTTGTAGTGAGAGCGGCTCCGGTGAGAAGCGTGTCCGATATTTCACGGGACAGATGTTAGCGGCGAACGATTTCGAAACCGAACAGCAATACTTCATCGACAAGTTGCGGCGTCATAACAGGTTTCTTCATGGGCACGGCGTGGTGACGGGCCTTGAGGTCTCGGTGGTGCAGACAGCGCTATCATCCTCCGTTGTCGTTTCGCCGGGATATGGAGTTTCTGTAGAAGGAGCAGAGCTGTTATTGACGCAGCCGCTTGAGTTGAAGATTGATGCCAGGATATCGCCGCAGTATGTCACTCTTCGGTACGCTCAGGTTGAAACCGATCCAGTCCCCACAACGGACCCAAATCTCTCGACTCCATCGCGAATTGAAGACAGAGTGGTGGCCTGTCTGGTTTCCGAAGAGGAGACGAGTGTCGGTGTAACGATTGGACGGATCGTCTCAAGCGATGCGGGTTGGATTGTGGATGGAGACTTTACTGTGCGACGTCCGTTCGGTCCAGTTTGAGTAAGGGTGATTACTCAATTCCTCATAAGTGGGTGACTGGCCGCGTTGTTATCGCATCCTGCCGGATGACTTGAAGACTGTGACGCCATCGAAGATGATCATTTGCAGGAAACTCGGACCATGTTTGCTTGGCGCATTCCCGGTTAGCCGGAGAATCTATCACCCAAACATGACCCCTGTCGTGAACCGCTCGAATGCGCTGGCTAAAGCCGCCGTCTAGAACAATTGTGACACTATACGGAGCGGTCCTCACAGTAAAGAGCTTAATAGATTCAACGTCGCGGCGAGAAAAAGTGAGCGTGGTGCTCGACCTTCGTTCTCGTAAAACGGGGTTTTGAGAAATTAGCCTAATTGCCGAGAACCCGACTTTGCTGGGCACCATCGGATTACTCTCGGTTTGCCCGTCGTTCGGAATGATTGGGCGTAAGGGGTCATTTTTCGTCGTTCACTATGCCAGCCGCGATTAAGCTGTCAGAAAATAACGAGGAATTTCTTCCCGAATTGACCAGGCAGATCGAGTTAGAGGAGTCGAAGTTTCGCGCAACCGCAAAGCACTTCGGGAGAGAGGATACCTGACAGAGAGCGAGGCGAATACGGTCCGCCCAAAGTTGGTAGTCACCGTAAACGATGTCGGGTCACCTGTCGCCGGTCAGGTTCATCCGCCACCACCATTGCCAAAGTTGGTGCTCACCGACTCGCGGACCTCCATCCGTTACAACTAGCGGTAGAGCAATACACGCCATTCACAGCCGCTTTCACCGGATCCTCGCCCTCTCTGAGCGGATGGTCGGCAATCCTCCGCCCGATACCTATCGCCGAACTTCCCGTGAAACGGGGTTTCGGCAACTACGACGCGCCGAACCCCATTGGCCGAGTGAACTTGCTCAAACCCCGACTTTACGGGAACCGGCGAAGGGGGATGTTTCTACCGAAGTAGGTAAAGCTGTACTATGATTTTCATCCGCAGGATTGCGGTCCCTCTCAAGAGTTCATGGATCACTAGTCAGCGCCTTGCAAGGTTTTTTCTGCTACGGGAAAAGACAAGATAAGGAGATAACTCATGAGAGCTGTACGCATACACGATTACAAACAACCGCTGGTCCTTGAAGATGTACCCGTCCCTGATATCGCCCCGGATGAGGTTCTCCTAAAAGTCAAAGCCGCCGGCATGTCGCACCGATATGCAATTGGTCGACGGGTACTTCGCGAAATACGCACACTCCACCTTCCCTCTAACTCCAGGCCACGAGATCGCCGGTGAGATCGACAGGGTTGACGACCTCGTTACCAAAGGCGGTCGCTTCAATGAAGGCGATCTGGTCGTTGTGGTTGGCGGCTGGGGCGACGGAACCTGTCGTCTCTGCCAGAAGGGCGACACGCATATTTGCGTCCACGGCCGTTGGCCAGGATTCGGACCCTACGGTGGCTACAGCGAATACCTGCCCGTACCGGAGAAGTAACTGATCAAAGTTGACAAAGCGCTTCAACCTCAAACCAGAAGAGCTAGCTCCTCTCACCGACGCCGGACTTACCCCCTACCGAGGCATCAAGAAGTTGCGCGACGCCGGCGCGCTCGGGCCAGGTCGCATCCTCGCCGTCTTCGGAATCGGAGGCCTCGGTACTTACGGAGTGCAATACGCAAAACTCCTATCAGGTGGCTCAACCGTCGTTGCCTTCGCACGGAACGATGAAAAACTCGCCATAGCCAAAGACTTTGGAGCGGACTACATCATCAACATCAAGGGCAAATCGACAGACGACATCCGCACAGAGTTATCGCAGGCCACTGGCCAGGGCGAACTCGACGCCGTCATCGACTTGCGCCGGTGCGGAAGACATGATCTCCCTCGGCTTCAGCCTCCTCGCCCCTGGCGGCCACTACTCCTCCGTTGGCCTCGTCGGCGACAATATTAACTTACCGCTTTTCCCCTTTGTGGCCCGCGAATACACCTATCACGGTTCCTTCTGGGGCAACTACAACGATCTCTCCGAAGTCATGGCGCTTGCCGAGCAGGGAAAGATTCGCCACACCCTCAAGCTCGGAAAACTGGAGAACGTCAACTAATACATCGACCTCATACGCGGCGGAGACATCGTTGGTCGTGCCGTGCTTACACTCTGAAGAATTTCGACGCGCTGCCGGACGCACCACGATGTTGATTTACTGAAATAGCTGGCCCCGAGCGATTAGCGGGGCCTATTTATATCCCTTTACTCGTCAGTCCTTCCAATCAGACTTCCTCGAAAACGGGGTTTTGAGAAACTTCGTTTTCTGGGTTGTGAACTTGCCGAAAACCCGACTCTTCGGGAACTACGGGTCACTGCGGAACATTGGGCTGGATTGGTACACAAAAGCGCATTTATGAGGATTGATCCGTAGGACGGCCAATTTCCCCGAAGTCCCGAGCAATCGCGGAAATTTACGGCCTAGACTCAACTCGTCTTATCTCGTGGGCAGAGTTAACTATCGAGCTGATCGCTGTTACCTGCTTCGGGCGGAGCCGCAAAGGGAAGCCATACTTGAAAACGAGTATCCCCGGGCTTGGAATCAACCTGGACATTGCCACCGTGCTTGCGGACAATTGTTTGCACCGTATTCAAGCCAAGACCCGTTCCCTCACCAACACCCTTCGTGGTGAAAAATGGGTCAAAGATGTGGGACCTTATCTCAGGAGAGATTCCTGAGCCATTGTCGCCAATTTCCACCACGACGAAGTTGTCTTCGCGAAAGGTCCGTACCCGAAGTTCGCCCTGATCAGGCATCGCATCGATCGCATTCTCAATAATGTTGGTCCAAACCTGATTCAGCTCGGTTCCCACCGTATTCACAAGAAGGGGGACCGATTGATAATCGCGTTTCACGTTGATTTTGGGGTTCAGCTTATGGCTCAAAATATCAAGTGTGGTCTTCAGGCTCCGGACGACATCAACATTCTGCACCGGCGCCTGATCCATATAGGTATATTCCTTTACCGTCTGGACCAGATTCGATATTCGCGTCGTGCCGCTCTCGATCGCGTTCAAAAGATTCGCCACTTCTACCGTTGCCGCGATCCTCACAATGGCATCACGAACTGTGGCTGAGTCCAACTCTATAAGAAGAGACACGAGTGCGTCTGGAGGCATGTTGCATCTTGCCAGCGCTGCCGATAAATTCCCTGAATCATCTTGGCCATGGCTCCGCAATATTGAGTCCAGTCTCTCTTCCAGGTCGCTTAGTGCGAGACCCTCCAATCGAGCCGCATCTGACCGCAGAAGCGTAGCTTCTACCTCTTCGATCCGAGACCTCTCTGAATCCTCGAACGACTGCCGCCATAACGCAGCGTTTGCGTTTCGCAGCCTCGTCAGTGCGTCGCGCATTTGACCGGTAGCGCGCTTTGCGGCAGATGCGGGATTATTCAACTCGTGCGCGAGTCCTGCCGATAGTTTGCCCAACGAGACCAACCGATCGCGTTGCTGCTCGATTCGGGTTCCCTCTCGGATTCTGTCGGACATCATCGCGACGAGTGTCTCCGTCAGTTCCGGCATTTTTTGTATGAGTTCTGGAAAAAGCGCGGCCGGAAATTTGAGAAGCCGTCCGTCGGTCAACGCGCGGCCGGTCACAGTAAACCGTTTCATTCGGGAGAAAGGAAACACACCACTAACATCACCAGCTTGCGCTGGAAGTGACACAGTATCGCCGCCAAACTCTCCTCTCCATTGAAAAATCCCTTCCAGAAAGATGAACATCCAGTCTGCTGGATCGCCTTGGCGCACGAAGGCCTCTCCTGCTCGGACAGGGACTTTCTGTACATGACTTAGAAACCAACTAATCTGATCGTCCGGTAAGTTCGAAAACGCCGCGATGCGCCGCAATTCCCAGGGGGCAACCATGCCATCAAGCCTCCACCCTATTATGCAAGGTCAGCATAAACCTCTTCCCATTCGTCATCCTTCCGAAATGAAAGGCTGTCCTGTGGCCCTTCTATTCTTAGGTCGGCCGCCGGACCAATCGCCAAGGAAATAGATCAGTCCTCAGATATCGGCTTACCGGAACTGATCAGGAAACGGGGCTTTCTTCAACTTCAACCGAACTTGCCGAAATCCCGACTTTCAGAGCGGTATGACGGCAGGGCTTCAATGCGGACGAGAAAGGCTTGCAAGATGATGACCAAAAAGTCTGACTTCGCGTTCGTCCTAGTTTGGCGACTTAGTTGTATTGCAAGGCGAATTCAGGACTGTTGCACTGGTGATGTGTGAATGGAAAGTCACTCACGCCACATCGATTCGCAGAAACAGTAGAGAATGCAAAGCGAGGTCAGACAGCTAACCGCAGAAGATATTCTATCGGAATACCACCGGACGCTTTTGAGCCCCAATGCCGTCCGGCTATACGTCGCCGTCTGGTTCAGGATGGTGAGCCGAAATGCGACCGAAATTTGGCTCACCGACGAAGACGCTTCTTGTCGCGCACGCATTTTGCTCCAGGACATTCCTGCCGCTCAATTCGAATTGGCGAAGGCAACGCTCATGGAGATTTTTCCGGGCGATGGGCAAACGCGATATACATTTGTCGATGATCCTGAACATGCCGGCAACGGCATTCTAACTGTAGTGGCTGGTCGGGTGGGCAATGTGAGGTATGTACCCCGTTCCCGAAATCTGCTATACACGCAGTTACATCCATGAAACTCCGTCTGATTGTGTTGTCCGCTGCCGTAATTGCGACGCTACCGCTGCCGTCCCATACTCAAACTCCTGGGTCCTCCGTGGATCCGTACCGCGACGAGCCGTTTGTCTTTGAGCGGTATGACACCACTACAACAATGAAGGCCGACGGCACCGGCGACATAGTGCAGCATGTAATCGTGCGCATTCAGTCCGACGGCGTGGCACGGCAGTTCAGCGTGTTGAATCTGTCTTACGCTTCAGCAAATTCGACCGCGACGATGGAATTCGTACGCGTGCATAAGCCGGACGGCAGCACAGTAAACACGCCAGTCGACGACGCCATGGAGATGCCCGCAGAAGTAACCCGCGAAGCGCCGATGTACTCGGACCTCAAAGAGAAACACCTCCCCGTGCGTAGCCTTGCGTCGGGCGACCGGCTCGAATATCAGTTCCACACCGTCCTTACCAAGGCGCAAGCGCCGGGACAATTCTGGGGGGCGGAGCATTTCCTGGTGCAGGGTGGCGTGGTTCTGGAACAGAGTCTAACGCTTGCCGTGCCGGAAAAGACCTACGTGCAGGTTTGGAGCCCGAACCACAAGACGACGCCAGTGACGCGCGACGGAATGCAGGTGTGGACGTGGACTTTCTCGCAGACCAAGGCCAGCGCACGCGACGAGAACGGCAAGATGACCGCGGCCGAGGTGAAGGATCCGGACGAAGACGTCGACGGACGCAAGCTGCCCAGCGTGGCATGGACCACCTTCCATAGCTGGGCCGAAGTTGGCGACTGGTACCGCAGTCTGGCAGAGCAGCGCCTCCAGCCTACCGCCAGCGTGCGCGCCAAAGCCGATGAGCTGACCCAAAATGCAAAGACACCTCAGGAACAGGCAGAGGCGCTCTATCGTTTCGTTGCAACGCAGATCCGCTACATCTCGCTCTCGTTCGGCGTTGGCCGCTTCCAGCCGCATACACCCGACGAGGTGCTGGACCACGGCTACGGCGATTGCAAGGACAAGGACACTCTGTTGGAGAGCCTGCTACGCGCGAAAGGGATGACTACGGCACCCGTACTGATCGGGGCGGGGATTGCGCCGGTAACGGATGTGCCATCACCCGCGGTCTTCAACCACGCCATCACGACAGTCGAACTGCCCGACGCGGCCGGCAAGCCGGAGCGAGTCTGGCTCGATTCCACCGCAGAGGTCGCACCCTTCCGCGTGCTCATGCCCGTCATCCGCGACCAGCAGGCGCTCGTCATCCCGGATAAGGCTCCGGCCGCACTTGAGAAGACTCCGGCGAACCCGCCCTATGCCTACCACGAAGACTTTCTCGCCGAGGGCAGGCTCGACAGTGACGGCCTGCTAAAGAGCCATATGGTATTGACCGCGAGATCTGACACTGAGCTGGAGTTGCGCTCCATGATGCAGCGGCTATCACCCGCACAATGGGACGACGCGATGCAGTACCTCTCCGGGGCAATGGGGTTTAGCGGTAAGGTGAGTGGCACGGACATGCGCCAGACCGACGCAGCTGCGCCGGTGAAGATCACCTACGATTACAGCCGCGAGAAGTACGCTGGGTGGGAGAACAATCAATCGTTGCCTCTCTTCCCCACCGTTGAACTTACTCTTGTGAGCGAAGAGAAAGCGCCCGAACACGATATCGACCTTGGCGCGCCGCGTACCGTCGAAGCTCACAGCACCATGGCTCTTCCCGCGGGCTATCGTGCAGAGCTGCCCGATGCAGTTCATGTCTCTCGGGAGTTCACTACCTACGACAAGACATATCGCCTTGTCGACGGGAAGGTCATCGCTGATCGCAAGCTGGTTGTCAAGGTGCATAAGCTGCCGCGCGACCGATGGAAGGATTACCTTGCCTTTCAGAAAGCAACTCTGGTGAACGATGGGGAGCCCTACCTGCGGCTCATCCCGCCCGATCACCTCACGATCAACAAGGAGGGCGCGAAGAGCGCATCCACCAAGCCGGCCAAGGATACGACGCTTACAGCCGAGCCCTCGAACCCCTCTGACACCCGACAGCAACTGGTAGAGATCACCGCTATGCTGCAGCGTAGAGATATTGGTGGGGCCCGCAGCCGCCTCGAAGCTTTACGCAAGAGTTCGCCGGATGCGCCTTACGTCCTGGGTATGCTTGGGGTCGTCAAAGCGAATGACGGGGATCTTGACTCCGGCGCCCGCGATGTCGAAGCAGAGATGAAGGCACATCCCGATGACGATCCCTGGATGGTTCTCGGACTGGCCCAGGAATACAGCAACAAGCAGCGTTACAGCGATGCTGAGGGATTGCTGAACAGCTACGGCGGTAGCAGTGAACGGGTTCAGCAGATGCGAGTCTATGTGTTCGGCAAACAGGGAGACTACACGCATGCGCTGAAAGTTCTGCGTGATCTGCAGGCACGCCAGCCTGAAGACCGCGCGGTGGCCTCGCAGGTGGCAAGCACGCTGTACGAACTGCATCGCAACGAAGAAGCCGCCATGGCCGCGAAGAAGGCGATGGACGGTAGCGATGATCCGGATGTCATCAACAACAACGTCTATGTGCTGTCGGAGACGAAGATCGATCTGCCGTTCGCGGAGACGCAGTCGCGCCGTTCGGTCGATCTGCTGGAAAAGGCGACCGCCTCGCACGTATTGGAAGAGGCGAATACGAAGGCCTTTGCCGATTCGGCGAACCTCACAGCCTCGTGGGACACGCTGGGTTACATTCTGCTGCTGGAGAGCAAGCCGAAGGAGGCCGAGCCGTACCTGCGCGCAGCATGGTTCTCACAGCAAAATGTAATCGTCGGCAATCACTTGGCGCAGGCCTTCGAGGGTCTGGACCGCAGTGCAGACGCGCTATGGATGTACCGGCTTGCGAAGCAAGCGGAGCATGCGGCCGACGCGAAGGAGGACTTTGCCGAAGTGGTTGCGGCCATTGCGCGCCTTGAGAAGGCCGGAGTCAAGGCCGCCACCGGCGAGCACTTTGCAACGTCGATGCAGGACTTTCGCAGCTACCACGTGAAGAATGGCGTGGGTGCGGAGGGTGGCGGCACGGTACGTCTCCAGTTGAACGCCGATGGTATCGCGGCAGCTATGCTCGTCTCAGGTGATGCAAAACTGAAGACCCTGCTGGACGAGGCAAAGTCGCTGCATCTGCCCGGCGCGGAGCCAGCCGGATCGTCTGCGCGTGTGCTGCGCGATGCGGTTGTGTACTGCGGTAAGAAGAGCTCGACCTGCGATTTGGTATTTATGCTCAACTCTGGTATCGCAGTGGAAGGCGCGTCAGAGTAGATTCGCCACACGTGGTTTCATGTCGTCCCGGTTCATTCCTGGAACTTCGCTCTGACGCCGGGTAGCTCCAGGTGGCCGCGTGAGCCGCGCCGTTTCTGGCATGTAGGCCAGATGGCGCGCAGTACTACAGCATCAGGCTTACTGTGCTGGACCGCTAGAAGAGCATCGCACGCTGAGTGTAGTGCCAATTCCAACTCATTCGCTTCGAGGTACTCATCGAAGACCTTTCGGCTGCTGCGGAATGCTGGATCATCATCAAGCGCGCTTCGCAGTGGTCCGTGCTCTAGCAACTGCACACGGTGACGTCTATTCGATGGCGGTGGAGGGGGGGTGAGCCGCGATTAATTCTCGCCTCACACGCTGCCGAGGGTGAGCATGTGCGAATTGGGGATCTGAGTTGGTCGCCGGGCGGAACTGCCATTCGGTTCACCCGCGACCAAAAGATGTGGGAGGTTTCGTCGAGTGGCTCCAATCTTCACCAGCTGCTTCCAGGCTGGCACGCATCAGCATCGCAGTGGGGCGGTCAGTGGTCCCTCGATGGGGAATTCTTTCTGTTCGTGTCAGGAAGTATAGGAAGCATGAACAGATTTCCTAACTACAACCATGGCGGCCAGCTGTGGGCAATTGACGAACGACGCGGAAGGCTGCGTCCGCCAATTGCCGAGCCAATTCAATTGACATCCCATGGATTGGGGTCCAGCCGTCTCCGATCGGGATGGGCACAGGGTCTTCTCTCGTGGCAGGTCCGTTCGTGGCGAACTTGTCCGCTACGATAAGCGGTCCAATCATTTCGATCCTTATCTGAGTGGTATTTCGGCTGAAATGGTGGCCTTTTCAAAGGACGGGACCCATGTGGCATATGTCACGTCTCCAGACGGCGTTCTATGGCGAGCCCACCGCGATGGCGCTGGACTCGTGCAGCTGACCAAGCCGCCCTTTTACCCGAGAGATGTACGCTGGTCACCGGATGGCTCGGAGATCGTGTTTACCGATAATTCCCAGAACAGTGTGGACGCAGTCTACGTCGTCCCTTCGCAGGGTGGCACTCCCAAGCGCCTCATTCCCGAGGAGAGTGGGCCGCACGCGGATCTCACCTGGTCGCCCGACGGTAAAAAAGTGGTGTACTCGACGGTCCCTTGGCAAGGCGTTGGAAACTTCTCCCCGGCCAAAATTGAAGTACGGATTCTCGAACTTGCCACTCGGAGAATCATCACCCTCCCTCATCGACCGGAAGGATTTTGCATGCCACGATGGTCTCCTGATGGGCGATACATCGCAGGATTACCGCTCAAAGTTGACTATCTGAGCATCTTTGACCTCCGGACGCAACGGTGGAAAGACCTTCGTCTAAAAGGGCTGAACACCTTCCCCAGCTGGTCAAAGGATGGCCGGTTTATCTACTTCCTGCGCTCAACAGATGATCGTGGTGTCTTCAGGATCGCCATCTCCGGCGGCGACGAGGAGCGGATTGTCGATCTAAAGGAATTTCGAAGTATCGGGTGGTACACCAGTGGTTGGCTGGGTCTTGACCCGAACGATGCGCCACTTTTGCTTCGCGATGCGGGGACCGACGAGATATACGCTCTGACTCTAGAACAGAAGTAACCGTGTCGGCAATCGCTCTCCCAACGCCGCAAGTTTCGTACTCGCGGGCCGAAGGGGCTGAGGCCGGTCTCCGGCCCGTATGCCGCGTCGATTGCTGAAAAATCGCCAACTCACTCATCGACGAATGAGATCGAGGAAGTTGCCGAATAGTCGACATCTCGACAAGTGGTTGCTGTAGTTCCTTGAAAACGGGGTTATCGGCAACTACGACCGAACTTGCCGAAATCCCGACTTTCGGGGAATTTGGTCCCTGGGAGCTAACGCAAAAGCGATCAGTAAACAGAAGCGCGTTTACCGGGACTAATCTTGGTCTGCTTCGGTTGGTTCGGCTGCGTGGTTTCCTGTTCCCAGATGCGAGGCGTTTGGAGCACCCATCTCATCGGAAGAACACACTTCCATGATGCCCAGACCCGCCGCCAAAGTCAGAATCCTCCACTTCAAATACCTCCGCCATTCAGACATGGCCTCGGTTTTGATGACCACGTTTGAGATATTCACCAGGGTTAGCCCCAACAACTCGCTTGAACGCCTTACTGAACGCAGCGTCCGACTCATAACCGACCAACCGAGCAACGTCGATGAGCTTTGTGTCACGCTGTTCTAGTAACTGCATCGCCTTCTGCATGCGCCACTCGGTTACATATTCCAGTGGCGTTTGTCCGAGCAGCTCCTTGAAACGGGCCGCGAATTCGGAGCGAGACATGCCCGCTGCTTCGGCCAGGGATTCAACTGTCCAGGGTGTATTCACTTTGTTGTGAATGGCACTCAGGGCAGTGCCCATCTGAGGATCAAAAACCGCACGAAGCCATCCTTTGTTACGTTCTGGTCCCGACGCGATATGCGCCCGAAGCACTTGGATAAACAGAACCTCGGCCAGTCGAGTCGCGACGACTTCAGATCCCGGCGCCTGTTCTGCCATTTCCAAAGCAAGCGCCTGCACTGTGTTGTGAAGAGCAAGCGTGCGTGCCTCATCGGCCTTCATCAAAATGAAGCTCGGCAATAACTGAGTGGTCGGCTTCAGGCTGGCGTGATCAAAACTCAAGGAACCACAGACGATTGTCGTCGGTGCGCCACCACCTCTATAAAGAGCGACATTGCCGTTGGCCCTGGCCCCGATCTCGCAAACTCCACTTTGGACGTGTCCGCGGGCTGTCGCGCAAAACAATCGAAGTCCCCTTAGCCAGTTAAAAGCAATCACCACCGGTGAGGGGAATCGGCTCCGGAATCCTTTCCACACTCAGCCAGCAGTTGCCGCGCGAAAGCATGGCGAAGTGCGCCAAATCTGTTGGGGAAGTCTTTTTTTTGCCGGTAGGCGTGACTTTTTCTTCCGCCTGATTTTCCTGTTTCACGCCCCACGGGGCTGTGGCTTCGAGCCAGTGCAGACCCAAAGCGGTCACGTGCATCGTTCTAAAGATGTCTGTTATCGGATCCAATTTAGCCTCCCAGTTTTGGACGAATGGACAAAATATTAGGAACTCTCAAGCAGTTCTCGTCCATCGCCAAAGAACTCTACTCTCCTGTACGGAATGCTATACATCTACCGAAAGGAAGTAATTATGGGAAAACTTGAAGGTAAAGTTGCAGTCATCACGGGTGGATCGAGCGGCTTGGCGCTGCGAGCGCTAAACGGTTCGTTGAAGAAGGTGCCTATGTTTTCATCACGGGCCGGAGGCAGGAGACGCTCGATGAGGCCGTCAAGTTGATTGGCGGGAACGTGACCGGCGTGCGCGGTGACGCGGCCAATCTCGACGACCTCGACCGCCTGTTCGATACGGTCAGGCGGGAAAAGGGCAAGATCGACGTCCTGTACGCGACCGCCGGCACGGGCGAAGCCGTCCCACTGGGCGAGATTACCGAGCAGCACTTCGATGCGGCCTTCAACCTGAATGCTCGCGGAACACTGTTTACGGTTCAGAAGGCGTTGCCGCTGTTCAACGATGGCGGATCGATCATCATGACCGGATCAGTTGCTTCGGTGAAGGGGTTTCCTGGTTTCGGCGTGTATGCGGCGAGCAAGGCGGCATTGCGCTACTTCGCACGCACGTGGCTCAACGAACTGAAGGGCAGGAAGATCCGGGTGAACGTGCTGAGCCCGGGGCCGATCGCCACACCGATGCAGGAAGAAGTTCTCACCAAGGAGGCGAAGGAGATGTTCGAATTCCTGATCCCGCGGGGAACGATGGGTCAACCTGCGGAAATCGCGGCGGTCGTGCTGTTTCTTGCTTCAGACGATTCGAGCTTCGTGAATGGGGTGGAGTTGTCCGTCGACGGCGGCTTGTCGGCCATCTGATATCCGATCAGTACCGACAAGTCGGCTTGCAGGAAGTGATCCTGATACATCCAACCAACCGACCAGAACCTCAGTTCTCCCGCATCATGGATGCAATCTGAACCCGCGATGCCCGCGTCGCCGGAAGCAGCGTAGCCGCCATGCCTGCAACCGCAATCACTACAATCGCACCAAAAGCGTCACGGGATCGGTTTACGTCCCGTCTGTCCCCAGGTTTTCTAAGGTTTCTTGGCAATCTGGCGCCGCAATGCATCGCTGGGCACGAGCACGAGCGAGCGATCAAGCCGGCGATAGATTTGGTCGCGAGCATCGTTTCGGTCTTGCCGAGCCCCGTCGGCAACACATGGCCGAGAGTGGGACGCTTTTCTGCCTATGCGATGACAGTCATTAAACTGACAGCTTTGCATCCCCTTCAAGCACCCGCTGCTCCAGCTTCGGCGGCGTGCCCGGCCGCCACAGCCTCGCACGATGCGATACACGGTAACGCAGCGGACCGCCGTCGGGGGTCGTTGCGCGCGCGATCGGGCGGACGATGCAGATGAACTCGGTATCGATCGCATCAGGGCCGGCGCTGACCACTGCATAGCCGTGCCCGGCCATGTCAACGAATTCCAGGTGCGGCGCGACGTCGGGATTGGTCGCCGCCCGCGCCTTCGCGATGTCGCCGCTCGCCGCATATTCGAGCGCCGCGCGCACGCCGTGCTTGATCGTCAGGTTGATCGTCGCTTCGGGCGCGGCACCCGGCGCCTTGCGCACGAACAGCGGAAGCAGCGGGAAGTCCTTCATGTATTCGGCCGCTTCGGCGAGACCGGGAGCGGAGATCGAACCGGTGATGAAGCTCAGCCCGACCGGGTCGAACCCGGCTGGCGGCAATTTGGGGGCGGCATAGCCGGCCCAGAAGCTGTGGCGGTCGCCCGAGATGGTGACGAACCCCGACAGTTTGTGGTCGCGGACGGTGTCATAGATTTCGGTACGCTCGCTGAACGCCCCGCTGAAATCGCCGCCGGCGAAGGTGCCGAAATCCTTGCCCGGCCATTTGTCCTTCGCCAGTCCGGCGGGCAGGTTCTGCGGATCGGTCCGCATGTCGAGCGTGCCGTTGGTCGCGCCCCAGATCTTCCAGGTTGCAGTCGACCGCGTCAGCCGCTCTTTGAGCCACTCTTTCTGCTCGCGGCCGAGCATGGTGTAGGCGGGCTCGTCCTTGCGGAAATTGGGCGCGCTCTTGTCGCCGATGGTGATCGTCGCGGGGGGATTGCCGCCAGCATAGTCCTTGCCCCCGTCGATGATCTCCATCAGCTCCTGCGGAACCACCGGAAAGCTGGAGTCGAACACGTCCGTCTCGGGCCGCTCCCCGGGATTCCGCATCGCGTAGCTGTGGAAGTCGGTGAGGATCAGATCGACATGCTTGCCGTAGCGCAGCGCGCGATAGGCGGTCATGCTGCCGACGGCGGTGCGGTTGTTGGCCTCGGTGCCGAACCCATGATCGTCGAGCGTATCGATCGGTGCCACCGTCACGGCGGGCGGGCCGAACTGATCGAGCCCGGGGCCCGAGGCCTTGCGGACGCGCGACGGGACATATTCCCACCACGCCTGATTGGCGGCGACGCGCAGCGGCTGCGCGGGCTCGACCTTGCCGCCGTATTCGATGAAGCTCTGCCAGCCTTGCCACGAGAATTCGTGGTTGTCGCCGATGCACACGAACGGAAAATGCGCGCGCGCGTCCTGGATATCGGGATCGTCGATATGTGCGCGGTAGACATGACGATAGCCGGCGAGGTTGGTCGGCACGTGGAAATTGCCCACTTTGCGGCCGTCTGGAATGCGGCCAAGGTCGTAGACGGAGCGCGAATAGCGGTGCGACACCTCGTCGGGATATTCGACGACTTCGTAGATAAAGTCGCCCAGATGGAGCACGAAGCCGAGCTTGCGATCGGCTGGCGCGCGCTCGTCCTCCCAGATCATCCGGCGAAAGGCGTTCTGCGCGCCTTCATTGACGCTGTTGCACGACACGAAGGCGAAGCGGACGGGGCGCGGGTCGGTGGCGCGCGGCGCGGTGATCGTGCGCCCCACCCGGCTGCCGGCGCCGCTGTCGTCGGTGAAGCGGTACCAATAGATCGTCGCCGGCAAGAGGCCGCCGACCAGCGCGCGGCACGTCCAGTCGGCCGCCGCCAGCACCGGCACGCGCGCCCTGGCAACGACGCTGCGGAAATCCGCATCTCGCGCCACTTCCACCGTCAGCGCCTGCCGCTCGCCCTGTTCGAATGGCCGTCGGGTCCACAAGACCACGCTGTGATCGTCCGGATCGCCCGATGCGACTCCTTGGGGAAAAGACGCACGGTCCTCCCGCCATACGACTCGCGACGGCGCGGCAGCCGATCGCGTCGCCCACACGCCAATGATTCCTAAAGAAGCAGCGCTCGCCAGAAATCGCCGTCGATCCATCTCACGCTCCCTATTGAGGGCTATAGTTTGATAACGGGCACTGGTTAAAACTGGACTCACCCTAGCAGTCGCAAAAATCGCGTGTAAAGCTATTCGTGACGAACGGTCTATAGCGGGGATGAAGATCGGCGAATGCTCCCATCGCGCGCCACAACCGGGATACTACGGGGGGGATACCCATTCACAGTTTAAGCTGCTGTTGAATCGAGATTGATCCAGCCAGAAGAGTCATGCTGAAACCTCTCAACCCGCTGTGAAGTGTCCGGGGCATGCAAAGTAATTCGACGAAGCGGCGGGAATGGGTATCGTGTCCCCCGAATTCCCCTGTGTCTCTGCATCGTCCAATTTCGTACAAAATCACTGAGGGACTCACGAACTCAGGGTGATCCTCATAGGTCGGCTTCTCGTCAGTCATTCCTCAACTGGCGAGAAGTGCGTTGCCCGTTACCTACCCCAAGTTATCCGCGAAAAGAGCAACATTTTATAAGCGCCTCGGCCGCCCACTCAAACTGAGGTCATGATCGCTGTGCGACGGCAGGTTGATCCAATAAACGCTCTACAACTTTAATGTTATAGGAGATGCGCTGACAGGCCCCGTTCCCTCATCAAAGCAAGCGTTGCGGAAGTGGATTAGGAGCACCACTCCCGTGGATCTGAACACATTCACATAGTCCACGACCTTGCTCGCTGCTTCAGGGATCCGCGTTTTGGCATCAACTTCAAAGGGGTGGATTCCCAAATTTATTGGACTTGTAATTTCGACTTGCGTGATAGACTCAGCTGCGTTTCAGAACTAAAAATTTCATCGGTATAACAGCACGGTTA
The DNA here is from genome assembly GCA_000381605.1 of Acidobacteriaceae bacterium KBS 89. Taxonomy (GTDB): domain Bacteria; phylum Acidobacteriota; class Terriglobia; order Terriglobales; family Acidobacteriaceae; genus Edaphobacter. Next base: position 837,100 of record KB906756.1, on the reverse strand, counting down.
GGACTGTGCCTGGCGCCGATTTGCAATATTTGCTGCCGGCCCCTGGGGACGGATGGCTACTCGGGAGAGTACGTGAGAGTCGCTCGTCGTGTTGTTGGTCTATTGCTGTTTGTTGTGTTTCTCTGCCGTTTGTACCGCCGAGGTTCGAACTGCCTTGTCAGTTTGACAACGCTCGCGTTGACACTTTGTACGTGTTTGTCCGCGATGCGTGCACAGGAAGTGCGGCCGCAGGCGATGCACCACCATGTGCGGCAGGAGGTGACTGAGAGGCGCGCTGCCCTTATGGGGCGGCTCCCTGACGACACGCAGATGCACCTCTCGGTGATATTGCCTTTGCGTAACCAGGCCGCATTGAATGGCCTTTTCCAGCGGCTCTACGATCGATCCAGCCCGGACTACCATCACTTTCTCACAGTGGCGCAGTTCACGGAGCAGTTTGGGCCGACTGAAGATGACTATGCAGCGGTGGCGACGTATTTGCGCTCGCAAGGTTTGAAAGTTGAAGCCGCCCCGGCGAATCGCCTGATTGTTCCGTTGAGCGGCTCAGCTGCTCAGGTGAATGCAGCATTCAACCTGCAGTTGAAGACATACCAACATCCCACGGAGAATCGAACGTTCTTCTCTCCGGACCGCGAGCCTTCAATGCGACTGAATGTGCCCGTCTGGCACATTGCGGGGCTGGACAACTTCTCCAAGCCACGTCATTTTATGCATCGCAAGATGGCTGGCCAGGCGGCTCCACTTGCAGTGAATGGCTCTGGTCCGGGCACCTCGTATCTAGGCAGCGATATGCGTGCAGCCTACTACGGGGGTACGACGCTGGACGGCACGGGACAGGCGGTAGGCCTCCTCGAGTTCGGCGGCTATGACATGACCGATGTTACGTTGACGTTCAGCAACGCCGGGCAGACGACCAATGTTCCGATCAACAACGTGCTTCTGGATGGTGCTACGGGTGGTCCAGAAGGGCCCTACGGTGACGGCGAGCAGGTGCTGGACATTGTGCAGGCGATTGGAATGGCTCCCGGCCTGAGCCAGGTGCGTGTCTACATCGGTTCCGGGCTGGATGACGCGCACATCTTGAACTCGATGGCCTCAGAGAACATCGCCAAGCAACTGAGTTGTTCCTGGGGCTGGCTGCCAGCCGATCCGGCAGCGGACGATGTGTTCTTTGAGGAGATGGCAGCGCAAGGGCAGAGCTTTTTTGCGGCCTCCGGAGATGATGGAGCTTTCGACGCGGCTATCAGTCCGTTTTTTTACCCGGCCGAAGACCAGTATGTGACTACGGTGGGCGGTACGCACCTGACGACGAGCGGCCCAGGCGGGGCTTGGGTCTCCGAGACGGTATGGAACTCGGAAGGTGCTGGCAGCGGCGGTGGTATTAGCTCGGATGGTATTCCTCAACCGAGTTATCAGACCGGCCTGGCGACTACTGCCAATGGCGGGTCTCCTACGTTGCGCAATGTCCCGGATGTCGCAATGGAAGCGGATTTCGACAACTACAGCTGCCAGGCGCACGCGTGCTACGGCGACTGGGCAGGAACTAGCTTTGCGGCGCCGCGCTGGGCTGGTTTTATGGCGCTGGTGAACCAGCAGGCAGTGGAGGCAGGAACTGCGCCTTCCGGCGGCATCGGATTTCTGAATCCGCCTCTGTACCAGCTGGCTCAGGGAGCGAACGCCGGCAACGACTTGCATGACATCGTCTCCGGAAACAACAAGACTGAGAATCAGTCGTTATGGTTCAGCGCAGTTGCCGGCTATGACTTGACGACGGGCTGGGGCAGCGCGAATGGACAGGGACTGATCGACGATCTGGCTGGACCGCAGGTACCGGGTTTCTGGTTGACCAGCTTGCAGAGCAAGGTGCAGCTGCCAATCGGAAGCACCGGCACAACTACGATCAAAATCACCGATGCCGGGGGGTTTACGGGCGGTGTCAATCTAGCTGTTACCTCGACGCTGCCAAGCGGTGTGACGGCTTCATTTGCGTCAAATCCGGCGACGGCCTCGGACGTGCTGACGTTTTCAGCTGACAGCTCCGTCGTGCAGCAGGATCTTCCGATCACGGTGACAGGTACTTCGGGCTCGTTCACACAAAACACAAATCTGACGCTTTCGATTCATACGCCGGCCTTTGCTCTTGTGCCGTCGTCGAATGGATTCACCCTCAATCCGGGAAAATCCGTGACAGCCACGATTACCGTGGTGCCTGAGTACGGCTTTACGGGCAGCGTGAATCTCTCAATCGCAGGATTGCCGAGCGGCGTGACGGCCTCGTTCTCCCCGGCTTCAACTATTGGCACGAGCACGATGACCCTGACTGCGAGCGCCTCAGCGGCGGGCGGTACGAGTTCGCTGACCATTACCGGGACCTCTGGCAGTATTACAGCGACGACAACACTCAAGCTCGCGGTCACGGGTCCACAATTCGTGCTGTACGCAGGTTCTTCCGTTAACGTAGGACAGGGCAGTTCCGCGTCAACGTATGTCGAAGTGTTTCCAGAAAACGGCTTCTCCGGCAGTGTGACGCTCGCGGCAACGAACCTGCCCGCCGGAGTTACGGCAACGTTTTTGACGAACCCTACGACGAGTACATCGACGCTGACATTCAACGCCAGCAGTACGACGCCTACGGGGCAGAGCACAGTAACGATTATGGGAACATCCGGAGCGTTGACCGCCTCGACTTCCGTCACCCTGAACGTGATGGCGCCAACATTTGTGTTGTCATCGGGAGGCAGTGTTACCGTGGGGCAGGGTAGCTCCGGTTCGTCGTACGTTTATGTGACAGATGAGTATGGTTTTACAGGCAATGTCGCATTATCCGTCTCCGGATTGCCTGGCGGTGTAACGGCGCTCTGGGTGACAAACCCCACGACTTCTTACAGTTCACTCTACCTATACGCAACAAATTCAGTGACGCCGGGGCTATATCCGCTTACGATCACCGGCACATCGGGGTCGCTGACGCAGGCCACTACTTTGAATTTGACGGTGGCTGCTCCGACCTTCACGATGAGCCCGCTCGGAACCCTCACGATGGGAACGGGCACGAGCAACGGTTACTATGTCAACATCCAGCGTCTGTACGGTTTTGCTGGTGGTGTCACCTTGTCGGCATCCGGACTGCCGAGTGGCGTGACCGTATCGTTCAACCCTAGTACGATTCCCGGCACATCAACCTACTCCTATATGACGTTTAATGTGGGTGCTTCCACGGCACCGGGACAATATCCCCTGACGATTACAGGCGTTTCCGGAAGCCAAACGGTGACAACATCGCTCACACTGATCGTCAGCGCACCGACCTTTACGCTCTCCTCCAACAGCGTGACGGTGGGGCAAGGGCTAAGTGGGACGGCATACGTCTACGTCAACCAGCTCTATGGCTTTACCGGCGCGGTGACTTTGTCGGCTTCAGGGCTCCCCAGCGGTGTAACCGCGACCTTCGCGCCGAATCCAACGACTGGGTACTCTACTCAGGTAACGATCAACGTAAGCAGCAGCGTTGCTGCTGGCCAATATCCCGTAACGATTACCGGAACTTCGGGCTCTCTGATTAAAACGACCACGATGACCCTGGTCGTGGGAGTACCATCGTTCACCCTCTCAGCCTATCAATTGACCGTTGGACAGGGGCAGACTTCAACCACGGCGGTCTATATAAATGACGTTAACGGTTTCAACAGTCCGGTGACTCTGTCGGTGTCCGGCCTGCCGAGCGGTGTTACTGCAACCTTCTCGCCGAATCCGACGACTTCGTACTATAACCAACTTACGTTCACAGTAAATAGCAGCGTCGCTGCTGGCCAATATCCTTTAACGATCACCGGTATCTCGGGCTCGCTTGCCCAGACCACCACCTTGACACTTACTGTGGGTGTTCCTTCGTTCACGCTTTATGGTGCCTATGCGTCGACAATAGGGCAGGGATCGACTGGTACGGGGTACGTCTACATCCAACAGCAGAACGGTTTCAATGGCAATGTGAGCCTGTCGATCTCGGGCCTGCCAAGTGGCGTGACGGCTACCTTCGCGGCGAACCCGACAACCTACAGCAGCTCAATTCAGTTTGCAGCAGCAAGCACAGCCGCAGTTGGCACCAGCACTTTGACGATCACCGGAACGTCCGGCTCACAGGTACAAACGACCACGATGAGCCTTACCGTCGCGGCGCCGACCTTTAGTCTGTATGGGCCCTTCAGCCTCAACCTGAACCAGGGAGCCAGCGCGACCTCGTCGGTGACGGTAAACCCACTGTATGGCTTCACGGGTAGTGTGAATCTGAGCGCTTCCGGACTGCCGAGTCGGGTGGCCGCTTCCTTCTCGCCGAATCCGGCAACAGGCTCGAGTACGGTGACGCTAACGGCAACCAGCACGGCCTCTCCGGGAACTACGACGTTCACTATTACCGGTACATCTGGCAGTATCACCAACTCGATTACAACGCAGGTCATAGTGAATATGGGTGGTTTTTCACTGGCGGCGGCGCCGAACAGGGTCTTCGTTGCGCCTGGAGCCGCCAGCGAATCGACGATAAGTGTTGTGCCTGTAAACGGCTTCGCGAATGGAGTGAACCTTTCAGCGAGCGGCCTACCTGCGGGCGTCACAGCGACGTTTTCGCCAGCAACAGCAACGACGAGCAGTACGTTGACGCTGACTGCCGACAACACTGCATCTGCAGGCGGTAGCACCGTGACAGTTACAGGAACCTCAGGATCGATAACTAATTCGACGTCGCTTTTGTTGACCGTTACCAATGGCGGAGCAGTTGCTTCTTCAACGACGCTGGCCTTTACTGCTAATGGCAATGCGGTCTCAACGGTAGCACAGGGAACGATGGTTACCGCAACAGCGGCGGTGAGTGTCGGCCCGAATCCGGTGACGGCTGGCCAGGTATATCTTTGCGACGCCGGCGCATCGTACTGCGATTCCGTACATCAGATAGCTACGGCTCAGTTGAACAATAACGGCAATGCTGTATTCCGCTTTATGCCGAGGACAGTAGTAGGTGCGTATAAGGCTGTCTTCGCGGGCACGAGCGGGACTCTGACGAGCAGCTCTGCATCGACTCCGCTGACGGTGACGGCATCATTGCCGACAACCACAGCGCTCACGCAAAGTGGGACTGCAGGCAATTACACTCTGACGGCGACAGTTACAGCGCAGGGGCCGGAAGCTCCGACTGGCAGTGTTTCGTTCAACAACTCCGCCAACAATACCGTGCTGACGTCTGCTGCGGCAGGGGGCAGTACAACAAAGCTAACGGAGGCCATTGCGCTGACGATTCCTGTAGGGTTGGGCGCAGCCTTTACGGCCTCTGGCGATTTCAATGGAGACGGGATTCCAGATCTTGCGGTATCGAATGCGTTGTCGACTACGGTATCTATCTTGCTCGGCAGCAATAGAGGTACGTTCACAGCGGGTACTGCATTGCAGATTGGCGCGACGCCCAGCCGGATCGTAGCGGGTGACTTCAATCGGGATGGAAACGTCGACCTTGCTGTAGTAGTTTCAGCGAACTCAACCGTAGTCATCTACCTTGGCAACGGGGATGGTACGTTTACAGCTTCCACAACACCGCTATTTACGCTTCCACAGCCGACCAGCATCGTCGTGGCCGACATGAATGGTGATGGATTGCAGGATCTCGCTGTGCTCAGCCAAAACGGTTACGTGACGGTGCAGCTGGGCCACGGAGATGGAACCTTTACCCCATCCGTCTTCGGTTCCTCTCCGGGAGGCTTCGTACGGTCATTTGTCCAGGCCGACTTTAACGGCGACGGAGTGGCCGACCTTGCTCTTGCTAATGAGTCATATCCCGGAGGCCTGACGATTTTGTTGGGTAGCGGGGACGGCAGTTTTACAGTTGCATCAACTATTTCGGCGACGACCCCCCAGTACGTAATTGCTGTGGGCGACTTCAACCACGACGGCAAGCCAGACCTGGCTGCTGGATCGAACGGCGCCCTCGCCGTGTACCTCGGAAACGGAGATGGAACATTCACGCAAGCAGCAAATGCTCTGTCGACCGGTTACATCTTCTCCCTTGCAGTTGGAGACATAAACAACGACGGCAATCCGGACCTGATTGCGGCAGATGTGAACAGCGCCAAGATCATCACGCTGCTGGGAAAGGGAGACGGCACATTCTCGACGGCAGCGGCCGTGGCGGTTTCCGGGCAGCCTGAAGGTCTAATAGTAGGCGACTGGGACGGGGATGGAGTATTGGATATTGGAGTTGCGAACTATTACAGCAATTCAGTGACGATCATTAGGTCACAACTTGCGCAGACCGTAACTGCGATAGCCAGGAACGTTTCACCAAACCAGCCCGGCCAAAACATGATTCAGGCAAACTATCAGGGCGACAACAGTTATGCCAGCAGCACCTCGGGAACGGTAACTCTGGTGGGGAACAAGGTCACTCCCACTGTGACACTTATGCCTTCGTCATCCGCGATTTCGGCAAGTGCTCCGCTTACAGTCTCAGTGCAGGTGACGTACTCGATAAGCAGCAGCGCACCCAGCGGCACGATTATTCTTACGAGTGGCAGCTTCACTTCTGCCGTGGTGGCACTTGCCTCGGGCGGTGGCACTATTACCGTGCCTGCCGGTACGTTAGTTGTGGGGACGGATACGCTTACCGTTACCTATACCCCTGATTCAGCCAGTGCTGCGCTGTACAACACTGCGACTGGGATTGGTTCAGTATCGGTGAGTCAGGGCCTTCCCACGGTCACGTGGGCAACTCCAGCGTCGATTCCCTATGGCACGGCGTTGAGCGGTGCGCAGCTGAACGCGACAGCATCCACACCTGGAGCGTTTCTTTATAACCTTGCGGCAGGCACTATTTTGCATGCAGGTCAGCACACGCTTTCGGTGACATTTGCGCCGACAGATACGGCGAATTATCAAAGCGCGACAAGTAGCGTCGTGTTGAACGTGGACCAAGCGCCGTTGAGTGTCAGCGCGAATAATATGTCTCGTGTCTACGGCACGGCAAATCCGACGTTTACGGGTTCGCTCAATGGCGTCGTCAATGGAGACACTTTCACAGAGACGTTCTCAACGCTGGCAACGAATTCGAGCCAGGCTGGTACTTATGCGATTGTGCCGTCGGTGAGCGGAGCGGATCTGACGGATTACACGATAACCATGACCAACGGGATCCTGTCGATTCTGCCAGCGCCAACAACGATCACATGGAGAACACCAGCGTCGATCGCCTACGGTACCGCATTGAGCGAGATGCAGCTGAATGCGACATCGTCTACGGCTGGAACGTTTAGCTACGCTCCTGCCGTCGGTTCGGTGTTGCAGGCGGGACCGAATACGCTATCGGTAACGTTTACTCCGGCAGATACAACGAATTATCAAAACGCGACAAGTAGCGTCTTGTTGACTGTGAACAAAGCACCGTTGAGCATCAGCGCGAACGATGCATCGCGCGCGTACGGAGCTGCAAACCCGACGTTTTCGGGTTCGGTCAACGGTGCCATCAATGGGGACACCGTTTCTGAAACGTTCTCGACATCAGCAACGAGTACCAGCCCGGTTGGTACATATACGATCGTGCCCTCGGTGACCGGAGCGAACCTGGCGGATTACACGGTGACAGCCACGAACGGCACGCTAACGATTTTGCCATCGTCCAACACAATTACATGGACTACACCAGGGGCGATCCCCTATGGTACGACATTGGGCGGAGCGCAACTGAATGCCACGTCGTCTACGGCTGGAACATTTAGTTATAGCCCCGCGTCAGGTATGGTGTTGCAGCCTGGGCAGCATACGCTTTCTGTAACGTTTACGCCGACGGATACTACGAATTGTCAGAGCGCGACAAGTAGCGTCTTGTTGACTGTGAACAAGGTACCGTTGAGCATAGGTGCGAATAATATTTCGCGTGTGTACGGCACAGCGAATCCGACCTTTTCAGGTGTGTTAACTGGGGCGGTCAACGGGGATACTTTCACCGAAGCGTTCTCGACTTCAGCGACGACCTTGAGCCAGGCCGGTACCTATGCGATCGTGCCGTCGGTGAGCGGAGCGAACCTGACAGATTACACGGTTGCAGCTAGCAACGGCACACTGACGATTTTGCCGGCATCCACCACGACGACATTTGCGCTCTCAAACCAGAACCTGACTGTCACGGCAATGGTGAGCTCTACAAGCGCCGGTGCGCCAACCGGGTCGGTGATGTTTTATGCGGGGCAGACACTACTCGGCACGGGCTCGCTCAGCGGCGGTACTGCAAGCATTTCGTTGACATCGTTTCCGAGCGGTGATGTTTCGCTTAGTGCGCAGTATGGCGGTGATGGCAACTTCTCGGCATCGACTTCGACGTCTATACCGGTGCTTACGTTCGCGGCTGGCAGTCCGACACTGACACTCGCGAGCTCTGGGACTGCAACAGATAACTTCAGCGTTGCGGTGCCTTCAGGTTATTCTGGAACGCTGCAGTTCTCCTGCTCAGGACTGCCGCAGAACACCTCTTGCAGTTTCCTGCCGGCCTCGGTCACGTTCTCCGGGACAGCCACAACGGCGAGCACAGCACTGACACTCACCACCGGCGGAATGGCCCGGATGGATTCGACTCCTCTGAAAGATATGAGAGCCGACGTAATTCTGTGGACGGCGTTCGCGCTGCCCGGTTTGCTCCCGTTGATGATCACAAAGCGGCGACGACTCATTGCGCGACTGCGCACTATGTCGGTGTTGATGTTGCTTTGCAGTGCTTGCGTGTGGTTTACGGGTTGCGGAGGTAGCGGCGGTAAATTGTCTGAGTCTGTTACCCCGCCCGTTGCCCTGTCAGGCAACTACACCATTCAGGTAATGGCTTCGGGACCAGCAGGAGTGAGCACATCTACTGCTATTACTCTTACCGTCCAATAAATGATTCGCGGACCGAGGAGCCCTCAAGTTTGATTAATAGGTCCTGCTATCGCTAGCAACGGAGTGCAAAATTGCGAAGTTACTGATTTGCGGCCTGATTAGTAATGAAAAGTCGGCTTGTCGGAAGTGATCTGCACCAACCTCAAGCTTGTTCCCTGAAAACGGGGTTCTCAGAAACTTGAACCTGAACGCGCGTTTCTGCAAAAAACTTCCGACGTTCTAGTTTGTGTCATAGCTCTCGTGAGACCTCCATGCTAATGTCGTCAGATGGATCCCAGCCGAGTCTGTCCACAATGCGGTTCTCCGACCATTCAGGATCTCTGCCCGAATTGTGTCACCGCCGGTAGGGCACCAGCGTTTGACCGCACGAGGCCCGTCGGAGCCCTGAAATCAAAAACGCTGCGCAACACGGCCTACTTGTTGCTTTTATTTCTAGCTATAGCTAGTTTCGGCAAGGTATGTATTCGTTGGGGCCGGGAATCTACCTACGAACGGCAGCTCGCAAGAATTGCCGCGTTTCACCACGACGGACCGGCCGCGTCTGCTCCTGAGCTAACGGGTAGCGGTCGAATCTATCTCGTTCATTTGGGGACTGACAATCAGTCGTACTCGCTCGAGAATTTTGCTCAACGGCTTCGCTCGACATATGGACTCGATGTACGGGTACTTTCGCCGATTGACTTGGATTCGTCCGCGCTGGGTCCCTTTCGCAGCTGGGTCGGTGGATTGTTTCACACGCAATATGTCTCCGAGCTTCTCCACGGCCAGATCAAGCGCGACCATCCAGAACTCGCCAAAGATCCCAGCGCCTATCTTATTGGTTTCACCGATGCCGACATGTACCCTGCCCGTCGCAACTGGAACGGAGTTTCACAGAGCGCGATGGGAAACGCGCCGCCATCATCTCGACCTATGCCATGCATGACGATTCCTGGGTGCAGGAGAAAGTCGGGGACGAGGCAGCAAATCAGCATTTTCAAGCGCGGATTCGACGCATCCTCTTGAAAGACATCGCACTCCTTTACTGGCATCTGCCGCTCAATGACGATTCGACCAGCCTGCTTCACGACACTCTAGATCCAGATCTTCCCACCGAAAGCATCTATCAGTCTGTCTCTCCGCGAGATTTGGAATCGGCGCTGAGCCAATACATTTCACAAATACCAGGATCAAGACGAAATTGAAATTGGCCGCCAATACAGGCGTATCCAAGAGCTTGAGCGCGGACGAGCGCATTTGGAAACGAGGAGACTTGCCATCCATATTCGTTACCCGCCAAATGGGCACACTCGGCAAGTTGTGGCGGTAGTTTGAATTCTGTCATATGGCTAGATTAGCAACCAGCATTGCAGTGCATGACAAACGGGGTTTTCGGCAACTACGCCGACTCGCTTCGTTCACCCCGCAGAGTGTGCGGAGGCTCGATGTGGTCGATAATTCTGGAACTGCAAAGTGTGCAGTTCCTGAGGGTGAAATGTGTGTGATCCACACACGATACCGGCGCGTTGTTGACAGGCACATAAGTAGGGTGTGGACCGTGCGCATTAGGGCCGAGGTAACGGGTGTGCACTGGATATCTGACGATATGGCTGACACCACATATAGAAGTGATGGCTGATGGGCGTGTCACCGGGGTCGTAGGCCGCGAACTTGCCGATAACCCGACTTTCCGGGAAGTAGGGAGCGGTTCTCCTCGAGCCTACTCGTTAGCGCGGCCAGGGGATTGAACTGCCGACGCTTTCAACGTGGTGAATCCTCAAGAGGACTACTCGATACGTGAAGGCGTTCATGTGCCCATAACGAGAATTTGTACCTCTCATGAGGTCTGCTATGCCCGGCGGAGTGCCTGCTGGAATTGTTACTTTCTTCGGACCATCAAACTCAAGGAGCGCCACTATTCGGGCACGCCCATCTTTACTCAAGAGAGTATCCAGCTGGTTTAGCACTGCCGGAGCAGTCTTATCGCGCAAGGTCTTAGAAGAGTCGGCCCACGAGGCTAGAGAGCCGTCTGGGCAGGACCCGCCATAGAAGCTCTCAATTTCGCCACCTCGCCTATAAATCCCCTCTACAAGAAGAATTCTGTGATCATTGGCCAGAGAATGTTGGACAACCTCACAATAGTCCTTTGGTGAGGGTACAGAAGCCAGAAGCGACGGTGCGACTGCTGCCGTGACGTTAAGGGTAATCATCGCAATGAACAGCGGTGTGAACCAAGGGCGCGACTTCATTCGACAAGCTCCGATCATCCGTTCTCATTGTGCTACGAACACCGATGCTATGTCGTCTTCCCGAAAAACGGGGTTTTGGGAATCTTCTAATCAGCAGGGAACCCGTCGATTGCTACCTCGGCAGAATCGTTTGAGATTTTCAAGAGAGTCCTCGCTGCGAATCATGGAAATCATCGATGCTCCGATACCCGAATAGCGCTGCAATTGCTGACCGGGGATCTTGCCAAATTGCCTCAATCGACGGTTATTCAGGTAAGGAGAGGTATTTGATACATCGACTTTCCGACAAGTCGAATGAAATCGGATCGAATATAAAGGCAGTCGGTGGCGTCAGAGACTACGGCGACCCTAGGGCGACTGCACCGGGCCTAACTGGGGAGTCTTTACGGGGGTCGCCAGTCCGACGATCTCGGTCAGGGTATTCGTGTAGTAGTTCACAACCCACAGGTTGCCGCTCGCGTCGATGGCAACCGCGTAACCGTAGTTTAAACCTGCGTCTCTCGCCCATCCTGCCGTGGGCGAGAGGATCTGTCCGGGTGAGTTTGCGGCCGATCCAGCCAACTCCGTAATCGAAGATCCTAGGATGTTCGTGATCCAGACGTGGCCTGAGCCATCGACCGCGATGCCCTGCGGATGCAAGATGCTGGCCTTGCTGTCGCTGTAGCCGCTGGAGATGACATCGCCGTCGCTGGCGAGTTGGCTGATGCTGTCGCCCAAGTAGTTGGCCACCCAGACGAAGCCGCGCTGATCGATGGCGACGCCGCTAGGCCCGCTGCAGCAGGCATAGCTGGTGAACTGGCTGCCGTCTGGAGAGATTTTGGTAATGGTGTCGTCTTCGTTGCTCGTGGCCCAGCCGTTGTGGTTCGCATCGATGGCGATGCCAAAGGCATAGGCGAGGTGAGGCCAGGTATATCCTGTCGGGCCCGACAACGGCTGACCGGTGCTGGAGAGCAGCGTGACGCTCGCGTTGTGGCTGTCGGTCACCCAGGCTGTGGAGTTGGTGTCGATGGCGATTGCGATGGGGTAGGCGATGCCTCCGGCAGTGTACCCGGTGGGGCCGGAGATGAGTTGACCGGTTGAACTGAGAATGGTCACGCTGCCGTAGCCGCCGTTGACGCTAACGGGGCTGTCTTCGTCGGGAATCCAGACGTTGTTTTGCGGGTCGATGGCGAGGCCGTAGGAGTGAAAGAGGCCGCCGCCGGTGATGCCGTTGGGAAAGACCGGAGAGCCGGTGGGGGAGAACTCCGATGCGACGCCATAGTAGCTTGCGACCCAGACTTTGCCGGTCGAGTCGATGCCGAGAGCGGTGGGCGCGTTCATGCCGCCGCCTGTGTAGTTGATGAACATCGTCCAGTCTGAGGGTGCCGCGGTTAAGGCTGGAGTAAAGGCAATGCTGGAGGTCGACTGCGTGTAGAGGGTAGCGACGTTGCTTCCGGGATTGCGGACGAGATAGAGGGCGGCGTCGAGTGTGTTGCTGGGTGCGGTTCCGTCGCTGAGTGTGGTTGCGGAAAAGAGCGCCTTGCAGCCTGAGGGTAAGGTTACCGAGGTACAGGTGTTCAACAGGTTGGCGACGGAATTGATTTTGGCGGCAGGAGATGAGCCGTTTGAGGGGAAAGAGGCTCCGGGAGATGTGCCTGTTGTCGGGTTGGCGAGGCTGGCTACGGTGGCGGCGGCGTTGCTGAGGCCCCTGGTGTTGGTTGCCGTGGATGCGATGTTACCGTCGGGGCTGAGAAACTGGGCGAGTCCGTATGCCGTGGCGGCGGTGGTGACCTCATTGATAACGAATTGTGAGCCGGATGCGATCTGGTCGCAGGCGCCGACAGCCGTGGCAAGGCGGATGGCCGAATTGAAGGCGCCGGATCCGACATATCCTCCGAAGGCCACGACATAAAGCTGCGACGTGGCTGCCGGGCAAGCGTATCCGGGGGGAATAGTGAAAGCCCCGGCTCCATCGGTAATCGGAATATTGGTGAGGAGACCGGTTGCTGCGGTGCCATATCCGAGCGTGCCCGCGGCGTAGACCTGAACGGTAGCTCCGACGACTGGCTGCGTGCCGGCCAATGCCCTACCGGTGAAGCCGACACCGGGATTGCTGGCGGCTGGAGTGATGGTGAGGGTGCCGGTCCCCAAGGTAAAGGTGTAATTGGCGGCGGCAAGAGTTCCAAGGGTGGCGACAATCGGGTAAGAGCCGGCCGGAGACGAGGAGGTTGCGGTGGTCGTCAGAGCCGGTTGTCCGGTGACGACATTTCCCGGATCTCCATTGACTAAGCCTGTGATCTTGGCGGTGAGAACGGGTACGACTGATCCGAAAAAGATGCTCTGGTTAAGGGGGGTGACTGTGAGCGTGGCTTTGTCGACGGTCAGGGTGCCGTTGACATAGACGATGTTGTAGTTGGCGAGATTGGCGCCTGTGGCGGCGGGAACTATCGAGTAGGTGCCGGCACCGGACGAAGGCGTCGCGACGGTGGATGCGGTCAAGGTGAAGGTGTCGCCGGAAAGCGCTCCACTGGCCGAAGCGGTAAAGACTGGGTTAGGAGCTCCGTAGGCTCTGCTTGCATTCGTAGCCGTGATGGTGAGGGTAGGGTGAGTGGTGACTGGAGTGCTGGAGCCACCGCAGCCCGCCAACGTTATTCCGATTACGCAAACCGAAAAGACGGCGGTGGACAGCTTGGTCGAGGGGTTCAGCATGGTGGACTGACCCTAACCACCAGCCTGCCCTCTCGCCTGAAGAGACAATAGCAAGGTACAGCCGAGTAATACATTCTTCATACCTTTCTCGCGGTTGTTTCTCTGCTGTTAGCAACGTTATCGAGCTAGGTAGAACCCAAATGGACTTCTCAACCTCGACGGTTCAGGGATGACCTAATTAGACATCACCCCTGCAAATTGTCAAACAGATCTTTTGTTGAGTTGGAAAACTTAACAAGTGCAACTTCGGCAGAGTATGGTTTTACGGCTCCTTAGTTGGCCAGGCTCGATGCGACCTCCTGCAAGATCAGCCCGGAGGACTCGACAAGTGCCTGGACTACAGCCTGCGGAACCCCCCTCGGATTGCGACCTTTGATGTCGCTTGTATGTACGGACGACCGAATGCGGTGAAGAATGGCATCCCCAAGACGATCCGCTGACCTAAGTGTTTTGACCAGGCTGCTCCATTGCTTTCTGAGATGTGCCGCCTGCACCACAGCCCCCTCGGACATGGATACTGCAGTTTGCTGACCGGAGGCCTCGCTTGACTGGGATTTGGCGCGTGTATCGATGCTCGTCAAGGCGATAGATCCAGACGGTCATTCCGTCCGCTACCTTCATGGCGTTGCTGCGGTAAGAGTGCCCCTCGTAGCGGAAGCGATTTCTAGGAGCCTCGGCGTCGGATCCGATGCCGGCTCAGACGGTCGACGCAACACTTGCTTGCAGTCTAACTGCAGGAGTTTGGAAACTTCAACCGAACTTGCCGTAAAGCCGGGCGGTCTCGATTGCCAAATCCCGTTGTCCGAGGCGGCATTGAGACTCCAGTCGGAGCAATCAGGCAGTAAGGTGCAGTTTGTCCGTGATTCGAGAGCAATGCGCCAACGCAAAGCTAAACCGCGGATCACTTCCGCTATACTGGGCAGCGAGGTAGGGCTCGGTCCCTCGTCGCGAAGACTAAAGCTCATCTGACACAGGTACAGCTTCATGCGATTCAGAGGTTTTCTGCTCTTCCTGTTGCTGTGGACAGTATCTCCCAGTCTGCGCGCACAGACCTATGGACCAATCTGTACGGCTGAAATGCTGGACGTGCGCGTGTCTCTTCCTCCCGAGGCGTTGGCCGCCTCCACTTCGGGTCACTTGCTCGTGCTCGATGTTCGGAATCGCGCGAAAGAGCCTTGCAACTTAAGCGATTTCATTGTGCATCTGCCCACGCAAGAGGAATACGGTTCCCGATTCGGCGGCGGTCCGGACCGAAGTACCGCCGCGAAAACATTTGCTAATACGCAATCCCGCATGTTGCCGGGTGGCGAGGCTCATCGCTTGATAGCATGGTCGTCCGTCCCACAAACGCAGGAGCATCTCGACTATGATCGCTGCCTCAGCTTGGATGGATTGACCGCACTCAGCGGCAACAAAGTCATTCTGGACGTCCAGCATCTTTGGTTGGTGCAGTGTGGAGAAGCCTGGATATCCTCAATGCGAGCCGGAGCCTTCGTGCCTGGGGAGGAACTGTCCGCTGAGTGGATGGCCCGTTACAGTTTGAGCAGAAATGACATTTCGGAACCGCTGCCACCGTCAATCGAACCGGCCATGCTTCGCAGCTCCGACTCCATTTCGTATTTGAAGAGCAGCTTTGAGTCCGGATATAACGGTTGGTTTACGCTCTGGCTCGAACGGCCAATAGGCAATGGCGGAAGATGCGCCTTTCGGACGCTGCGCCGGCGAGAAGCTGACGGGCATACAACTGTCGTCGTCAATCACTGCTCTGCGGCGAAAGAAAACTCGCCTGAAGCGTCAAAACGATTCTTCGAAATCCTGCTTAGCGACTACAGGATGCTTCCGAAGCGCGTTGGGCACGTAGACTACGAATCCACCAGCGAGATCGTGCACGGCGGAAGAACGGTTGCCGCCTCCGGAATCGCTACCGTTGAGGTTCGTGATCCAACCGATCCGATGCTACCGGCAATCGAGACCAACCTCAAGCCGTGCCGCGCGGATCAGCTTGCCTTGCAGGCCCTGATGAAACTCGGCAACCAGGTCGATACCCGGAATCTGGCGCCCATGGCCAATGTGCCTCGTGCGGGACGTGTTTACACTGTGACGAATTCATCGCAAGAAACTTGTCTGGTCGGCGGCATACCCGATCTGCAGTTCCCGTCGCAGCCGGGATTTCCGCAGATCAAGGTCGGCCTAGGCGCATGCCGGGACTGTTCCGATGCCTTATTTACTCCACGCGGTCAACACTGGATCACGCTGGAACCGGCCAGGTCAGCACACTTTATCGTTACGGGGAAGCCTGTCTATGGGATCTACCACAACCCATGCGCCCTTTTATCAAAGCTTGTCTTCGTCCTTCCTGCGGGGACGATGCAACTCGACTATGGCCTCGCCTCCTGTGGGCAGATCGATGTATCCGCCTGGCGTGACGGGGCCTACGACGACGATCCGCTGAACCTGCGTTACTCACTCGCGAAAAAAAGTGGTAGTAGCATCGCCCCACCGTCTGAGTTGCCCGAGGCCTGCGCAAAGGTAGTCACACCCGAGACGAGTCTTCCTTATATGTTTCCAAGCCAAAGGGCAGTGCAGTTCGGCCTTTCGTCACGTCCAAGCACCTTCCGCGACAACGCTCCCTTGGCGATCTGGGTCAGCAATCCCACGGACAAGGAAGTAGGAGTCATGACGTGCATGGACCTGGACGGCTTCTTTATTGGAGGTTTTGATGTTCTCGACCAGAGCGGAAACCGTGTGCTCGCAAAGAACGAAGTGAAGGAGAAGGATCAGGCTGGACGCAGCGGGATGCCGGGTTACCCACGCCAACTTATGATGTGTTACAGAAACTTCGCGATACCGATCCAGCCACATAGCTGCATTCACGGGGACCTCGACAAGCCTGGCTATGACCTTGTAAAGAATCTGGGGTCGATGTACCCGTTGCCCGCAGGAAGTTACCAGATTGTGCCGAGACTCAAGGAGGGTGAGAAGAGGCTTCAAACAACAGGTCTAGCCGTCGAAATCACCCCTTGAGGTAGTAATTTCCTCTACGTGGTCCCATTTTGATCGGTTCTCAGAAACGTTCTTCTGGTCAGCTTCTGGGTGTCGGCAACCTGTTCGGTAGAAGTTAAGCTCCTCGAAAACGGGGTTTTGACTAAGTTCAACCCGCCGAACTTGCTCAAAACCCGACTTTTCGGGAGGTTGAAATCACTCGACGCCATGCTGCTCCAGATTCACAAACCGGGACATGGAGACACTAGACGCTATGGGGGCAGCCGCTACTCGGAACTCCGCTAAGGGAAAAAGCCTTATTGCGGCAGGGCGACTTCGTAGACGGCTAACTCCGGCTTTTTGGTCGGGGCTAATATCAGGAGCTTCGACCCAACGCGGTAGAGCAGCGGATTACCCCTCTGGAAGCCAGAGTCAGCTTCGTTCCCGTCCGCTACAGCAAGGAAGTTCATTCGATGACGCCAAGCCACAGTCGGCCCATCTGTCTTGAGCAACAGGAACTCAGACGTGACGATCTTGTCGCCGCCAGCTTCAGGCAGGACGTCCCGTTGTGTCGTGCAGATGGCTCCCGCGTATCCTGGAACACCGCTGACGCCATACGGGCGGGGCACGCAGTCGAGGTTCAGTTCTCCAGTCCGATGGTTGTTGTAGCTGAGAACTGTACCCTTGGCGATCATGTTCCCGGAGAACATCAGGAGTTGCCCTGTTCCGAGCACAACTGCGCCGTTGCTGATCGTACGCCGGTACTCCGTTTGCTCACCCGTCGCAGCCCCGCTTTCCGTATATTCTCTCCACTGATCCCCGCGCGTCGAAACTGTGTTCGTCCAGGTGCGTTTGATAGCGGGCAGCCACACGACCTGCTCGGGCATTTGTTGCGTAATACCCGGTGCCGTCTGATCCGTTGAGACTTTCAGATCGACTGGACTCATTCGGACGAAGCGAAGCTCATCCACTCTAGTAGAAGCGAAACTAAGTTGCCCATTCTCATCGAAGCCAGCGAAGAGTCGCCGACGATCTTTCGCCTCGAACGGGAGAACAGTGGAGCGTCGCATTTCCTTCAGATCTTTAGTGGCGAGCAGTAAGATCAGACCAGGATCATGCAGTTCCACATAAGCGAGTGTTTGACCGTCGTCAGACAGGTAAAAACCCTCTGAAGCCCTCGCTCCATGAACTCTAGGAACTGAGATCGTTGTGTGTTGAAGTTCCTTGCCGGAAGACAGGTCAACTGCGAGCACCTGTAGCTGATCGGAGAACCGGAGCAGATCGAAACTTCGATAGGCGACATAAACGACGCCGCCTCGTGCCGCCATACCGGGCAACGCAAGTACAGTGTTCGCCTTTGGTAGTGTCCGCTTCCACGCTGGGGTATCTCCAGCACTGCGGATCTGCTGAGGCCAGACTTGGGGAGCAAGCAAGATCAAGGGGATCACCGCTGAAACGAACCGCATGCCGTCCATTGTATCTATGGCTATTCGCCAACTCTTCCAAAGAGGGAGAGCCGCCTACTTGCGGAGTGACCTTGCGCACGAAAAACGGGGTTATCGGCAACTTCGACTCGCTAAAGAGCGAACTTGCCGATAATGCGACTTTGCGGGAGCACCAACTAATGGGTTTTATACTGCGAGATGGAAGGCCAAAGTTTTGTGGCTGTATTACAGCCCATAAACGATGCCATGCACCCGAGGTCGAACAAATCGGCCGACCCTAGTGACGTCTCCCTTTGATGGGCAGAGTCCAGAATCCTGAAGTACGACTCGTTTCCCGTTCGGTTATTTCGCCTCCATTGCGGTATTGCATCTTGCCCTGAATCGCTCGAAGCGAACTCAGTACCGACGGATGCGTCATCGGTCGAAAACGATACTCCGCCAGAGTGAAGTCGATCCGAGTAGAAGTAGAAGTTGCCGATAAGGTAAGTCGGTCGGAAGATGATGATTTTCCCTAATACGTAATCAATGACGCCCGCAATATTCCCGTTTGGTAGCTGGGGATAGTTTGATAAGACGACCCCGATGCCTTCACAAGAAGAACCGACGGGAGCTGAACATGCTTCATCTTCGGGGGTCAATTTAAGTTCGAGCAGTTTCGATTCAACTTCGGCTTTAGAAGACACACCTAGTCTAAAGCGGTCAACAGTCTGAAGCATCTGAAGAGCTAGTGCTCTTGCTCGCAAAGCTTTGATTGCCGATGCGATCTCGAACGTCAGTACACAGCATGCCAAGACTATGACTGCGAGAACTGCTCGGCGTTTGAACGGTTGAATCATTACAGGCAATCATCTCTCAAAGTCTGTTCCCTGAAAACGTGGTTATCGGCAACTTCGAGGCGAACTTGCCGATAACCCGACTTTACGGGCAGTTGGTGAAATCGCGGTTTTGCATCATTTATGCTCCGCGTCGAGTTCAAAGGTTGATCAGTAACTCGTTTCGCAACCGCTCAACTGGGTCGGTATCGCCGCCCTTCCAGCACCTGAAGGCTGACCAAAATCTGAATGTTTGGGCGCGTCGGAATGGTCGGAACAAAACCACCATCGGATTGAACTCTTGACCACCACCGAAAGAGCGAAGGACATGGGCTGGGAACGACCATTTCCGCCATTTACTTCTTTCTGACCAGTTCAGAACGACGGCACGCTCTTGAACCATCGGCAAAACCTGCTCTCTCATGTACTCGCCCCAAATCGGGCTGTCGGAATATACGAAAAGCGTGTCTTTACCTCTGGGCAGCCAGAGTACCCAAACCAGCAAATAAAGGCAGATGCGGTGAAGTACCCCAAAAGATAAACCAAGGGCGATGAGGGGCAAGATTAGCGGGAGGAGCACGATCAAGATTGCTGCTTGCCAGAGTCTCTGCGATAGCGTCTGGGTGTGGTGGTGTGACATGACGTTTGTCCAACGTGAAGGCCTCACCAGTCTACGACACGGCGGGTGTTATTCCAGAGACTTGGAAAGTATGGGCTTATTTTGCCCAATGCTGGATTGGCGACGAACTTTGGCGAACGAGGTCGGCAACTGGGAAGTAATCCTTCGCACATACCCGTACCCTATCGTCGAACTTCCAGGAAAACGGGGTTATCGGCAACTACGCCGACTGGCTTCCTTACCCCGCAGAGGTCTGCGAAGAGACTCGATCCCGCGATGTCCGACGCTGCAATGTGTGCGGACAGGCTTTCCCAAACACAGAACTGCCAGACGGTCAGAGGATTGATCCACGGTGCAGAATATGCAGGCGATCCCCCATCCAAACTTATTGCCACGGCACCAACACCGTCTACTAGTTCAACCATGCGGCCAACGATCATAAATTTATGCGCCTTCAACAGGTCGAGGCAGTCGGGAGTGGTGTACCAGAAAACGGTGTAATTCTCAGGAGCGATTGGCGCGGGATTGAGAGGCAAAAATGATTGTGTCAATTATCGGTTGTTATATGATACAGTCCTCCAACTATGACAAAGCGAGTTGCACTGTATGCACGCGTAAGCACTAAAGACAAAGGGCAGGATCACGAGAATCAGCTCATCCAACTCAGGGCATTTGCCAAGACGCAGGGGTGGCACATCGTTCAGGAATACGTAGACAAGGTTTCGGGCAAGCGCAGCGACCGCGACCAATTCCAGAAGATGTTCGTCTCTGCCTCCAAGAGAGAGTTCGACATATTGTGCTTCTGGTCACTCGACAGACTGAGCCGCGAGGGAACCGTGGAGACGCTGAACCATCTACGGCGACTCACAGGCTACGGTGTGGACTATCGGTCGTTCACGGAGCAGTACCTAGACAGTACGGGCATATTCAAGGAGGCAGTCATCGGTATCCTTGCGGCGGTGGCGAAGCAGGAGCGGGTCAGGCTGAGTGAACGCACCATAGCGGGTCTTGAACGGGCGAGGTCACAGGGCAGAGTTGGGGGTCGTCCGAAGGTTGAGGACGATGCGGTCACGATGAAGACTTATCGGAAGCTCAAAGCCGCTGGTCTATCGGTTCGGAAGATTGCTGCGGAGATGAGTGTCAGTCCTACGACCGTGCAGAAACTCGCCCGAGTCGCGGCATAGCGTCCATACTCTTTTGCGTCGTATCTAAGCGGCGTAGTTGGAGACGGGGACGGTTCAGGGTTTGAGTGCTTCGGGGTGTAGTTTGCCGATGCGGCCCTTGGGGCCTACGACGAAGGGGAGGGAGAGGGCGTTCCAGTTCTTGTCGGCGTCGGGTGTGTCTTGTGCGCTGGGTTTGAGGGCGGTCCAGTTCTTGCCGTCGTCGCGGGAGATGTCGGTGCCGTTGGGGCCTACGGTGATCCAGAGTTTCTGGGTGGGGTCGTAGGCTACGGAGGAGCGGTAACCGTGGGGTGGGATTTTGGCGGATTCCCAGAGCTTTCCACCGTCAATCGTGAATGCGGCCGTACCCGTTGTGGATTCGGGTTTCGTGTAATCTCCACCGATCGCCACTCCCACAAAAGCTAAGCCGTCCTCATAATGGAAGCAGAGTGAAAACACTCCGGAACTCTGGGTCTCATTACCAATAGGAATTCTGCGGTGGGATCCTCCTCCAGCGCCTCCTGCGGCCGTAGATCTGGACATCGAATAGATCATCGCGCCAGCTGTGCCCCCGGTTCCAAAAGCTACGTAGCTTATAGCACTTGAGACCCACAAGCCGGAATTGCTGGCCGCAAATGCGCCCTGTGTGAGCGGGTCGGCACGAAAGACGCTATGCGCAAATGCGTCGTTTTGATCCCAGGTATTTCCGCCGTCGCGTGTCTTCCAGACCTGAAACGAATTGTTCACTGGATCGCCCAGTAAATATCCATGCTCTTGATCAACAAATTGAATGGCGTCCCAGAAGCCGTCTTTGTCTGGGTTGGTGAAGACGAGCTTCCAGGATTTGCAGGCGTCTGTTGTTTTGTAGAGGCGGGAGAGGTCTCCTTTGCCGGAGGACATGACGATGGCGGTGTTCTGGTCGAATGCCTGGATGCCGCGGAAGTCGAGCTTGTCGGCGTCGGGTGGTGTGGTGCAGCGTTGCCAGGTTGCGCCTTCGTCGGTGGTGCGGAGGACCGTGCCCTCGGTTCCACTGGCCCATGCGATTCCGTTGCCGACGGAGTGGATGCCGCGGAGGCTGGCGGTCGAGTGGGAGTCCTGGATTTGGAACTGGGCTTGGGCGGTGGTGGCGAGGAGGACGGCGGCCAGGGTTAGCTTGCGCATGTGAGAGAAGGATAGCAAAGAGACTCGGCGGCCTGTTGTGTTGTGGCTGCGCGGGACTGGTCGCTACCTCCTTCGGACCTCCCTCTGGCCTATACGGGCAGTGCGGTGCGTTTGTCGATTCGGCAACTGCACCGTGTGCGGTACCGTTCACCATGATAAGAGGGGGCGTGAGGCAGTCTTCTCAGCTACGCCAGGATGAACTCAGTGTCCTCGCGTCGCAACTCGTTCGGGATGGCTGGATGAGTATCGTCTGGCATCCTGACCCAATCGCTATAAATGAGCTGAACCAGTTCTTCAGTCGTGTGCTCACTCAGGTACTCGGTCACATCCTTCGCTCCTGTGCCAGCAAAGCTCACAGTCTTGTACTCGATATGCTCGGCGTCGAGCGATGCTCTGACGGCTTCGGCATAGGCTTCCCCTGCCACATCATTGTCTGGCATCACGATGACGACTTTGTGGCGGAGTTGCTTCGCGAGTTTGCTGTGCCAGCTTCTGCTTCCGCCGCTTGTAACACCGATGGTCTCGCCTCCATACCCGCCGAGGTGAAGATTGGTTATTGAGTCCGCATCCTTCTCCCCCTCGACTATGACGACGGTCCCCGCAGCCATGAGCCGATGCGCGTTGTAAAGCACGGGGCCAACGCCCTTGATACCTAGAACCCAGACGTTTTCAGCCCACTTGAATTGCCTGAACTGCTTGTTCCCGTGCTCATCGTTCGGGAGCCGGAGTATCCGCTTCACCGGGACGCATCTTGCATCGATATAGTCGTACTGCGCGATGGCGTTGTCGTCCGTAGCAATGGCGCTGGATTTGGATTCACGGAATGCAACCTCCTTGCCGAGTCCGCGTGCGATCCGATGGATGGTGTCACCCTTGGTGCAGCCCGTGAGCTTTGCTAACAATGTGGTCAGAGTTCCTGAACCGCCCGGTTTGGGGCATCCGAAGCAGTTATAGCGCCGCTTCTTCAGCCACACCGAACAAGATGGGGTTCGGTCATCGTGGAAGGGGCAGCAGATCATAAGGTCGCCGTTCTGCCGCTTGATAATTGGTTCACCGACTGGAACTGCATCCCGAACGATCTGTTCCCACTCGCCGTCTGTCCCCCCATTCCAAGAGAATCTCCGTCCATCGGTAGTGAAGTAGTGGGCGGGATCATTCCTATCGTTACCATCGGGCGTGTGCATCGGTTCACCCGTGAATGGATCGCAGAGGTGGATGACCACAATCGTCTCGACTTCACTCGCGAGGATCAGCCCGTGACGTTGTAATCCGTCCAGTGCATTCTTGAAGGTTGGGGATGTAAGCCGGGCGGTGCGATACAACTGCGCATGCGTGCGCTCGAATCGGTGGGATCGTTCGAGGTTGGCTGTCCACAGTATCGCGATGTATAGACGAGCCTCCGATCCCGATAGGTTCGCCAGGGACCAATGCGCGGCGCTGGTGATCAAGCAGACTGGAATCGTGAAGTACCTCAACCCGAGTGAACCCAAGATGTTGCTACTGCCTGGGGTGAGTCTGAGTGGGTCACGGGTATCAGGATCGGTCAGGATGTACTCCGACGACGCCTCCCCACGCTTGGTGCTGTCGGTGTGGTCCCACACGATCTGGACGAAGCCTGCCTTCTGAAGACCATGCACCGCTCCACTGATGGTTGGTGCGCGTGTGTAGCCGGTCGGCTTCATAAGCACCTTCTGCCCGACCTTGACGCTGGCAATCGTGTCGTCGTGTCTGCGCTGCTTGTACCGCGACTTGTGAAGGGCGTAGAGCGTCACCAGAACCTTCAACTCGGCTGCCCCCAGAGTCAGGATTCCTCCCTCCATCATGAAAGAAGGCAACTGAAGTTGTGGGAGATTACCCCATCGGGTAGTAAATCTCGTCATGATGCCTCTATTTGTTGTCGATCTCTACAAGATCATTGGAGTTGAAGTAAGCGGGTGTAATGAATGGATAGCGACAGGGGTACGGGAAGCAAGTGATGGTGGTGTCGTAAGGAGTGATACTCCCCTTAGTACTACGAGTATTCCCAACTGGTTGATACCGCTAGACTCGACGTCAAAGCACATACGGTAAACCCATGAAATACCCCTGAATTACCGTAAGTGGCTGATGGTTTGTTGATGAAGCATGTCATGTCTCTTGGGGTAGTGCGGTATAGCCAATGGTCAGCAGTAGTAGTGGTCAAGGGAGTGCCGGGTCACTCCTGCTACTTGGTGAGGTTATTAGGGTAGCTTCACCTTTACGTTGACTCACCGCATTTATTACAACTTTAGGGGCAATTGGGCGCAATGAATAACGGCGTACATCCCCGTTGACCGGCTGTACCCCTAATCTACGCTGCGCCCTTCTCGTTCCTTCGGCTTGACCAATACCAGCTTTGGCTTAGGGCCAGGACGGTTGCGTTTCTTCGGGGTGACCCAGGTATCACTGACCAGATTATCCAGCCGGTCCTGCCGTCCCTTGCTCCACTTCGCGTAGTGCTTCTCGGTGGTGCGGACGCTGGTGTGGCCGAGCAGCTTGCTGACCTCATCCATCGGTACACCCTTCTCCAGCAGGTCCACCGCGAAGGTGTCACGCAGCCGGTGCGAGAGCATGTTGCCTTCGCTCTCGATCCCTGCCGCCTTGAAGCAAGGAGCAATAAACCGCTGGCCCCAGTTCGATACGGCACTCTGCACCTTTCCTTTGCCGCTCCAGAAGAAGTAGTCGGGGTTGATGTTCTCGACCCGTAGCAGGTCGTGTGCTACCTCTTTCGTGATCGGGATCGAGACCGGCACTCCGGTTTTCTTGCGCTTCGTAGTGATACGGTGGAGTCCCTTGCGCTCGTCCAGCTCCAGGGCGTCCCGCCGCAGCCGCATCGTGTCCCCGATGGAGAGTCCGGTGTAGCGCATCGTCTGGAGGAAGGTGTAGACGGCGTGTTGCCACTTGGATGCTTCCTTGTGTTGCCATCGTCCTCCACCGTTCTTGGTGGTCTGCCGTCTCGGGTCTCCGCAGCCAACTGTGACGTACACCGAATCGATGAGCCGCTGGTACTCGTCTGGCGTCAGCGGTTGGGTCTCTGGTTCGTCGATCTTGACCTTGGTCACAGGCAGCACCCGGTCCT
This sequence comes from Acidobacteriaceae bacterium KBS 89, assembly GCA_000381605.1. Classification (GTDB taxonomy): domain Bacteria; phylum Acidobacteriota; class Terriglobia; order Terriglobales; family Acidobacteriaceae; genus Edaphobacter. The sequence continues at coordinate 812,004 of KB906756.1, read as the reverse complement.
GCCATTCTGCTTCGTAGCAGTACCGCAGGAATGAGCGGAGCCGCTCCCGCAGTTTGGCGCGGGTGATGGTGGACGGATACTGCTCTGGCCACTCGGCGCAAAACTCAGTGATGACGTCTCTGGTGATCCCCTGCACGGTGAAGACGGAGTTTGTTTCACAGAAGGTTTGAAGTCTGCCGAGTAGCCGCATGTACTTCTTCACCACATCATCGGACAGCCCCTCGGTGGTCTTCTCTTTGATGAAGACTGCGACGGCTTCGTGGAGTGGTTTGTCGGACGAGGTCTCTGATTTCCGCCGTCCCTCAAACTGCTCTTCCAGGTCTCGCCTCGCCTCCTCAGCCTTGGCCCAGCTTCGGGTCTTGGCTGACTTGACGTAGAGCTTGCCCTTGAACCAGCGCAGACTTTTGCGGCAGTTGCAGCGACGGTTGAACTCATCACCTTCGTATTTGCACCCTGCGGTGTGGCGAACAAAAATCGTGATATTGGGAGCGGTCAATCGATGCGGTCTTCGTTTCATTGGATTCAATGACATCGAAGACTTTAGCAAATCTTTAGCAGTTTGTCACAATGGATTAGTAAGCGGTTATTTATCAGTAGTTTAGAAATGGTGGAGGCGGTGGGAGTCGAACCCACGTCCGAAAAAACTTCCAACAGAGAGCATTCATGCTTTTTCCGGTTCATTTTTGTCTCGTCATCGACACTTAGAACGGACGAAGATGCGGCGACGACCAGTCTGATCAATCTCGTCCGACCCGCTCAGACGGAGCAGGGAAGACCAGCCTACTGTGCGACGATCGGTACAGGCCCGTAGGCGAAGCTTGAGCGATCGGCTACTTAATTATTAAGCAGCAAGAGCCAGGTTGTTATCGGCACTTATAGTTTTGTGAGCGATTACGGGTGTCCACACCCCGGCATGCCTCTCTGCCACAAGCAATCCCGTCGAAGCCGTGACGCCCCCATGTGGAGCTGGCACCAACCTTGCGTTGGGCACTCAAAGAACTGTCTCTATTATAACCTTGCATTCAATGCATCGCTTCACGCGAAGGCGAGAATCACCGCGCCAACCGTGATCAGCGACGCCCCACCGATCTTCAGGGGAGTCAGCTGTTCGCCCAAAAACAACCATGCTCCGAGGATCACAAGCACCACGCTCAGCTTATCGACAGGAGCCACGCTGGAGGCGGGACCCATCTGGAGCGCTCGGAAATAACACAGCCACGACAACCCGGTGCAGATTCCGGAAAGGACCAGAAAGACCCAACTTCGCCGTCCAATCTGAGCCAGCGCGTGGTGTTTCTCAAAACCGACAGCGATGGCCCACGTAAACACCAGGACGACCGTAGTTCGAATCGCGGTCGCAAGATTCGAGTCAATGCCGGCTACACCGACTTTCGCCAGCAGTGCAGTCGCGGCGGCAAATACTGCGGAGAGGATCGCCCAGAAGAGCCAAGTCATACCTGAGAATACGCGGTTGGTTCGACTTGACGCGTTCCCGCGTTCCAGCGTAAACAATTTCAATGACGAAACTTTGGTTGCTGCGAGCTGCCCCCGGCACCGCTTTACGGTTGTCCATCCCCCTTTTCTTTATTTGCCTGTTCAACATCGGGCTGCATGCCCAGGACCCTTCTAAGGCATTACCCATGGAAGGGTCGACAACCGATCCCGGTGCGCACGCGAAGATCGGACTGAAACCTCCGGCAGACCCTAAGCTTCCAACTCTATTTCTGGTCGGAGACTCGACCGTCCGGAACGGCCATGCCGACGGTGCCGGCGGCCAATGGGGTTGGGGTGAGCCGTTCGTCGACCTCTTCGACACCAGCAAGATTAACGTCGACAATCGCGCCATAGGCGGACGCAGCAGCCGCTCTTACATTATGGAGAATCAGTGGGCAGAGACGCTGGCCTTCGTAAAGCCCGGAGACGTCATTCTCTTTCAGTGGGGCCATAACGATGACGGCCCGCTCGACGATCCCGCTCGTGCCCGCGGAACGCTGCATGGCGTTGGTGAGGAGACGAAAGAGATCGAAAATCCGATCCTCAAGATCCACGAAACTGTGCACACTTATGGCTGGTACCTTCGCAAGTATGTTGCGGACACTTTGGCCAAAGGTGCAATCCCCATTATCTGTTCTCCCATTCCCCGCAAGACCTGGAAGGACGGCAAGATCGTTAGGAACGCAGCAAACTACGGGGGCTGGGCGCGCGAGGTAGCCGAGCAGCAGCACGTCGGCTTCATCGACCTGAACGAGATCATCGCTCGACGATACGACGCTTTGGGAGAAGAGAAGGTCGAGCCGCTCTTCGGCGATCCGCATACTCACACCAGCCGGCCCGGCGCAGAACTCAATGCAGAGAGCGTTGTGGCTGGCCTGAAGGCGCTTCCGCACGATCCAGTTGCTGCCTATTTCTCAGCAAAAGGAAAGGTCATCGCGCCCTACGTCGAAAAAGACAACTAAAGTGTTGCCTTTTCGAGATCGATATTCTGCCACTCCCCATGCTCGATGCCGGCACGAATCTGTGCCGGTGTTTGACCCTTCTTCGTTTGCTGGTAGGCATAGACGGCTTCCTTCATGCAGGTGGAGCAAGTCGCCCCGTGGGTTCCCTCAAAGCAGCTATGCAGACTGTTATGCCGAAGGGCCCGGTCGCAGTGGCAGTAGCAGGGCTGCTGGTGCAGCACAGCTGGAATCGCCGCCGCTATCTTGTACGCTGTCACCTGATAGGGATGGGTGAAATAGATTCCTGTTAGCTGATCACCGTTCAGCACCGCTGGCAGAGGCTTGACTGGCGCTGTTGCGTTGTAGGCCGGCACGTCGTCTGAGGGGTTTGTCCACTGCGCAGACGCGGCCATGGTCGCCAGTCCTAAAGCTATGCATCCAAATATTCGCTTCATAGAAATATCCTAAATCCTTAGAGACAGCCGGTCGGGAATTGTGCGAGTTTGGTTGAAGCCCAGGCCGAAATGAGCAAAAAAAGGCGGCACGAACGGTGACTTGCTCGTGCCGGGAGGCCAGTGACGCAACTTGTATCAGCCGGGTGAGGTGACGTGGGCTGATGAACTTTCACGGGCGGCTACGCACGCTCCCGTTGAATAAAAATATACCACAATATGGATGTAAAAAAAGGAAAATATGTTCAATCATAGAAATCTGTCAGTTATTCGGTCGCTCTCAGCACCGAAACGGATCAAAGTTTGGGCATAACATTCTATATATCAGTAGGTTGAGCCCTAGCGTTGCCCACTAAGGCTATTTCACCTAAAGTTCCTTGTCGATTCGGGTCGCCATCGTTGCGTCGCGCCCAGTAATCCCACCGGCATCGTGGGAAACCAGCCCGAGAAGGACCCGGTTGTACCGGATGTCAATGTCGGGATGATGACCGGCGGCTTCAGCGATGAGCGCAACCCGGTTTACAAACTTTATCGCCTCGACAAAGTCCTTGAATGCCCATTCACGGACGAGTTTTCCTCCTTGGAGCTTCCACTCTGGGTGAGTCTTTAATACAGCCTCAATCTCGTCCGTACTCAATGCGCTTGCCATGGACAATACCTCGCGACTGCGATGCTAGCCGTCTTGTTTGCGCCGCGCAACTGTTGGACGGCAGAGGCTAACTGATCGGGTAGATGGTGTTGACCTTCCTGTCTCCGCGCGCAACTCCGACCATGTTTCCTTCGGTATCGCAAGAAAGACCTCGACGATCTGCGGATCGAACTGCTTTCCGGCACATTGGACAATTTCCCTCGTGGCTGCGGCGAACGTTGTTCCCTTGCGATAGGGCCTGTCGGAGGTCATCGCGTCCAGCGAATCGGCGATGGCGAAGATGCGTGCGCCCAGAGGGATTTCTTCTCCACGAAGTCCTCGGGGGTAGCCACTTCCGTCGAACCTCTCCTGATGGCTATAGACGATCTCTGCAGCATCTCGAAGAAAGGGAATCTTGCGTACCATCTCGTAGCCGCGTTCGCAGTGCCGTTTCATGATCGTCATCTCTTCGTCGTTGAGTCTGCCGGGTTTGAGGAGAATGCTGTCCGGTGTTGCGATCTTGCCGATGTCGTGCAGAAATGCGCCCCGCGCAATGGTCCGCAACTCGTCTGCCTCCAGTCCCATGGACTGGGCAAGCGCTATGGTGTACGCGGTGACTCGACGCGAGTGGCCTTCGGTCTCTTCGTCGCGCAGATCGAGCGCGTCACCCATCGCTTCTAGTGTGATGTCGTAGCTGCGCTCCAGGTCCTGCATCGTTGAGCGCAGTCGGCCCGTTCGAGAGGAGACGATCAGTTCGAGGTTGTGGCGATAGATTGTGTTTTGTTTTCGCAGGCGTCCGTGTTCGATGCCGCGCATCACGATGCTTTCCAATTCGGCGTGATCAAAGGGTTTTAGAAGATAGTCAATTGCTCCACGGCGGAATGCGTGGGTGACAACGTGGAAGTCGTTTACCGCGGAGAACATGACGACTGGCATGCCTGGGTGGTCGGTGCAGATGTGATCAAGCAGCGTAAGGCCGTCGGTTCCTGGCATCATGACGTCTGAGAGGACGAGGTCGTAGTCAGGGTCCTGCTGGAGGCGAGCGATGGCCTCTTCTGCACTTTGTGTGACGGTGGCGCCGTAGCCGCTGTGTTCGAGCAGGGCCGCTACTACGCTGCGTACGGACTCTTCATCGTCGACTACCAGGATTCGTTCCTGCGGCATAGGCAGATACTTTCGCGCTGATTGCGTTGCCGTCTCTTACGAGAGGGCGGTTTCTGTTTCTATCGGCGTCGAATCCGGTTGGATTAGTTCGGTGGGTGGAGGTAATTTTTTGGAAAAAAGTTTGGTGGAGTTTCGCGGAGGAGTTTTGCGATTTTGCTGGGCTTTTTGAGGGGTGTTTTGGGAAGAGTGGTGTTTTTTTGATGGTGAATTCGTGGTTAGATTGTGGTGAATTGCGTGGTGAACGTGGTGGCTTAGCACCACGTTTTCTGGTCACTTAAAACACGCCACTTATCCCAACTATTTTTTGGGGGAGTTCAGAATTGGTTCGGATTGGTTGACTGAATCTTGGTTCAGCAGCTCTTCCTCTCGTTTGCGGAGGCCTTTCGGGCGGTGACCCAGCCGGGTTTGGTGACTTGACGTGCGCGGCCTAAAGCTAAGGCGCCTTCGGGGACGTCTTCGGTGATGCTGCTGCCGGCGGCGATGTAGGCGCCGTCGCCGATAGTGACGGGGGCGACGAGGTTGGAGTCGGAGCCGACGAAGACTCCATCGCCGATGGTGGTGCGGTGCTTGTGGACGCCGTCGTAGTTGCAGGTGATGGTTCCGGCGCCGATGTTGACGCGCTCTCCGATGACGGCGTCGCCGAGGTAGCTGAGGTGGTTGGCCTTGGAACCCTTGCCGACGGTGGTCTTCTTGGTCTCTACAAAGTTGCCTATGTGTGCTCCTTCGCCTATGCGGCTCTCGGGACGGAGGCGGGCGTAGGGGCCGAGGATGGCGTTGTTGGCGATCTCGGAGTTGTCGAAGATGCAGCCGTTGAGGACCGTAACGTTGTCGCCGATGGTCGTGTTCGTGATCACTGAGTAGGAGCGGATGCGGGAGTCGCTGCCGATGGTGGTTTTGCCCAGGAGTTGGACGTACGGCTCGATGACGGTGTCAGGGCCGACCTCGACCTCGGAGTCGATGACACAGGTCTCTGGGCGGAAGATGGTGACGCCTTCCGCCATGAGGCGCTTTGCCGCGGCGAGGCGCATGGCGGCGTCGAGGTGCATCATCTCGGCGATGGTGTTGGCGCCCAGAACCTCGTCGACGCTGTCGGCCTGAACGGCCACGACGCGTTTGCCTTCGCTGACGAGCATGGCGGCCACGTCGGTGAGATAGAACTCGCCGTGGGCATTGTCGGTGTCGAGGGCGTTGAGGTGGCTGAAGAGGGCACGGGTTTCGAAGCAGTAGATTCCGGAGTTGATCTCGGGTGCGCTGAGTTGATCGGGCATGAGAGATTTTTGTTCGACGATGGCGGTGACGTAAGGGCCATCCGGTGTTGCGCGTATAACTCGACCATAGCCGGTGGGGTTTTCGGGGATGGCTGTGAGGATGGTCATGGCGGCGCGCTCTCGGAGGTGGATGTCGTGGACGGCAGCGAGGGTTTCCGGGCGGATGAGCGGGACGTCGCCGGAGAGCACTAAAAGGTGTTTGGGGAGTGACGCGCCAGAGAGCTCGAAGTCGGCCTTGAGCACCTGCATCGCGTGGCCGGTACCGCGCTGCTCGGGCTGGAGGACAAATTGAATGCCCGTGTGTGCGACGGCTGTGCGCACGCGGTCGGACTCGTGGCCGATGATGCAGTAGATATGCTCTGCGGAGACGACGGTCTTTGCTGCGGCGATGACGTGGAGCAGAAGGGCGCGGCCTCCGATCTCGTGGAGGACTTTGGGGCGCTTACTCTTGAGCCGGGTGCCTTTGCCTGCGGCCATGATGGCGATGGCGAAGTCTGGAGTGGTCATAGACCTTTATGGTCTCATGTTCGGATTGGGAGCTTCCCCGTGAGATATGCGATTTTCCTTGCCAAATCTGCCAGCGAACCTGGGTCGGAACCTCAGTCCGCGATCATCAACTCCCCAGGCACAATCGGGCGCGTGCGCGGGAGCACGCCACGATGTGCTGCCAGCCCCATCAGCAGGAGCCCGCTCGCAAAGATACCCAGTTTGATCAGGTTCGCCGTGCGTGTCTCGGGCAGTGTCTTCCAGAGCGCCATCAGCAGCGCCTGAGACACCGTCACGGCCCACACCGAGCCGTAGAAGTAGCGCCTCTCCGTGCCCTCGCCCCCGGTCGAGAGCCCCACGCGCGGCAACGCGCCGGCCGCACCCAATAGCAGAATCGTCCCGCACACCGGCAAGTAGGCATAGCGATAGATTTGCTTCATATGCCACGATCCGGTTGCAGATGCGATCAGCAGTCCGCCCAGGTTCAGGAGCGCAAAGCTCAGCACTGCGTTCCACGCGAATGTGTAGCACACGCGGCGGTAGAGCGGATTCGGCTTGTCCTCATCAAAGCGCAGAATATAGGGCTGTGGTTCAACGCCCGGCAGCCGTCCACGCAGACCAGCTACGCCGGTTCCGACCATCACCACAACCAACCATGCCAGGTTGCCTCGCCCAAACCCATGTGCAAACAGCTTAAAGGTCAACGGTCCCGGGGCGAGGAAAAACACCCAAATCCAGATAGGCCAATGCGCCAGCCGGTAAAGAGACGTGTTCCGTTCCCGCATAGTCCGCGCCTGCGCATATTCCACCTTCCCGTTGTATTTCATATGCGTGAGTCTTGCAGAGCTGCCCCGACCAGGTCAATCCTTAGGTCTTCAATAGACAGCTTCGATAGACAGCTATGATGGCGGTGTGCGCATTCATCTGGCCAGCCTTGTTGAGGACTTTCAGCTGCACGCTGCGGAGACGGCAGTCGTCGCCCATCGAGGTAATCGGCGCTATGTAACGACCTACGGTGAGCTCGCGGAGCTTGCAGGCCGGTTTGCTGCCGAACTTGAGCGACGCGGAATGACCCCAGGTGAACGGGTTGTGCTCTGGGGTGCGAACTCCGCAGAGTGGATCGGCGTTTTCTTCGGCTGCCTGTTGCGCGGAGTCATCGCGGTTCCGCTTGATGCAGCAGGTTCAAGCGAGTTCGCGAATCGCGTTGTGAAGGATGTTTCGCCGAAGCTGATCGTGGGAGATCGCGCCCTGTTGGCTTCACTGGAATGCGATGTTCCGCGACTTTTGTTCTCGGAAGTAAACGCACAGTTGCCCACCAAGCCGATGTTTGCGGTGAGCGATGCAGTCAATGGCAAGACACCTTTTCAAATCATCTTTACATCAGGCACAACCGCGGAGCCGAAGGGAGTTGTCCTCACGCACGGCAATGTTCTAGCGAGTCTGCAGCCGATCGAGGACGAGATCGCTAAATACCTGAAGTATGAGCGGTGGGTGCATCCGTTGCGGTTTCTGCACAGCGTCCCGCTCAGTCATGTCTTCGGGCAGTTCATGGGGTTATGGACGCCTCCGCTACTTGCGGCGGAGGTCCACTTTGGCGAACAGCTTGAGCCGTCACGGCTGACGGAGCTGATCCGTCGCGAGCACATCTCGGTCCTGGTCGCCGTGCCGCGCGTGTTGCATCTGCTGCGGACGCATCTGGTGGCCCGTTACGTTTCCCTTGTCGCGGACCTGGATCGGGCAAAGGATCTCCGGGTTTGGAAGCGATGGTGGTGTTTCCGGCAGGTGCATCGCGCGCTCGGGTGGAAGTTCTGGGCGGTCATCTCTGGCGGGGCTACGCTGCCGACCGATCTGGAAGATTTCTGGAGCAGGCTTGGGTTTGCTCTGATTCAAGGTTATGGCATGACCGAGACGACCGCCCTCGTGACCCTCAATCATCCATTTCATATTGGGCGAGGAACGATCGGTAAAGCTCTACCGGGGCGAGAGGTTCGCATCAGCGATGAAGGCGAAATCCTTGTGCGCGGAGACATGCTGGCAACAGCGACCTGGCAGCAGGGCGCAATGCATCCGCGCCAGGGCGATTGGCTGGCGACCGGCGATCTGGCGACAAAGGATGAGTCTGGCGAACTGCGGTTTCTCGGCAGAAAGGGTGAAGTGATCGTCACGGCGGCGGGCATGAATGTCCATCCGGCGGATCTGGAAGAGGCGATGACGAAGCAACCCGGGGTACGCGGATGCGTCGTCGTGCCATGCGAAACCATGAGTGGCCCGGAGCCGGTTGCAGTGGTGCTCTCTTCAGGGAGCGATGACGAGCTTGACGCAATGGTCGGTCGGGCGAACAGTGGGTTGGCAGAGTATCAACAGATTCGGCGAGTACTCAGGTGGCCGGATCTGCAGTTTCCGTATACCTCGACTGGGAAGCTATTGCGCCGGAAGGTGGCAGAGTGGGCTTGCGCGACGCTCCTAAGCCGCCAGACGGGAGCGGCATCGAATGCCGCGCCGGGAGGAGATTTGCTGCTCAATATGATTGCATCGATCACAGGGGAGACTTTCTCAGGTGCGAACGATCACCTACGGCTGTCGGAAGATCTGCATCTGGACAGCCTAGGCAGAGTGCAGGTGCAATCGGCGCTTGAGCAGCAGTTGGGCTTGGAGCTCAAGGACGATGCCATTGCCGGAGTGGAGACGCTGGGCGGTCTGCGGGCGTTGTTGGAGGGGGAGAAGGGAACGGGCCTTTCATCGCAGACTGCCGGTAACGCGACCGGGGTCAGTCCTGCTCCGGTGAGTTCCGGCGAAGCGCCACCGCCTATGTCTGGGCGACAGATGGCATCCACGAGAGAGTGGGATGAGTCCGATCATGTGTTTCCGCGTTGGCCGTGGAGTCTGCCGATTCGTGCGATCCGCGTTGCTTTTCTCGAGCTCGTGATGCGTCCGCTGATCTGGTTGCTGGCCGCGCCACGCGTAGTTCGCCAGACGGCGGAGCCACCGCTCGCGCCAGTGCTGGTGATTTCGAATCATGTGACCGCGTACGACGGCGCGCTGATTTTGTACGCACTGCCGGGTAGACTGCGGCGACGGGTTGCGATTGCAATGTCAGGCGAAATGCTGCTGGACCTTCGGAGGGGTCGAAATCAGGAGAGGACTCTGCAAAACCTGCTAGCACCGGCTGCGTACTGGCTAGTGACTGCATTATTCAATGTATTTCCTCTGCCCAGACTGCGTGGGTTCCGGAAGAGCTTTGCGCATGCAGGTGAGGCAATGAATCGAGGGTACTCCGTACTGATCTTTCCAGAGGGGACCCGGAGTCCCGATGGGGAGCTGCACCAGTTCCGATCGGGGATCGGGCTGCTCGCGCAACAGTCGCGCGCGCCCGTGGTGCCCATAGCGCTGATAGGGCTGAGCGAGATGCGCGCAGGCAAGACCCGATGGTTTCGTTCCGGGAAGCTAGAAATACGCATAGGCGAGGCGGTTGCCGTGGAGGACGGGGCGGAGCCCTCGCGACTGACGACTAGGCTCGAGGAGAGCGTACAGCGCCTTCGATCCGAAGAATAGCTCTGCAGCTGTCAGCGTTTTAAAAATTAGCGCTGTGACGACGAGTTCCATACTGATAAACGCGCTTCTCGTCGGCAATGATGGAAAAGGATTCTTCGATCTAGCATGGGCATGCAAGAAATTCATGAGCCGGAAAGGAGGAAGTCATCAACATACACAGCCGAGCGAAGATCGCCATCGCGGGGATGCACAGTATCTATTGACTTGTTTAGTCCATCCTGAGAGCCTGCATCGGATCAATCGAAGCTGCCCGGCGCGCAGGGATAAATCCAGCCACGGTGGCACAAATCGCTAACAGCAGGATTGCGCCGAGTAACGCCAGCGTATCGTAGGGTTTTACTTCGTAAAGAAGGCTAGCCATGAAATGGCCCGCAATTAGTGCCGCGGGAATACCGATCACGAGGCCGATGAGGAGCTGCCAAAGCGCGCCACGCAGCATCATGGCTACTACGCCGGAACGCGCGGCGCCGAGGGCCATTCGGATGCCGATTTCGCTGGTCCGCCGGACAACGGAATAGGACATCACCCCGTACAGTCCTACGGAGGCGAGGATCAGCGCTAGAACTCCGAAGGAGCTGGTGAGCCGCGCCAGGAGCCGGTCCTGATTGAAATTTCCCGCAACCTCCGCCTCGTACGGGCTAAAGTGCCTGACAGAAAGATTCGGGTCGATGGCGGCAAGCGTTTTGCGTGCCAGCGCCTCTGCATCCGGGGGCGCCTGAGCGAAGTCGAGAATGATGAAGTTGAGAAACATGGAGCTTTTTTCCGCGGCGTCTGAATCGGGTTCTTTGTATCCGTGGAACTGCTGAGACATCGGGCGGAAGAAAAGCGGACCCGGCTCGCGGCGCGGATCGGTCATCTTGAAATCCGCAAACACTCCAGCGATCTCGAAAACGCCGGAGTACGGGATCGAGCCAATGCCAAAATGTTTGCCGACTGGATCCTGATCGGGGAAGAAGTGTTTGGCAAAAGCCTGGTTGACTAAAACGACTTGCTGCGACGTAGCAGTGTCCAGCGTGGAAAAATTGCGGCCACGCACAATTGGCACGCCGATGGAATCAAGAAAGTGATTACTGGCGCGGTCCCACGCCGCGAAGCACGGATCTTTCGGGCCTGGCGCAGGATGACCCTGGGGAATAACGCACGAGCCCCACATGTTGCCGCCGAGAGGGATATACCGAACCAGGCTGACGTTGGCCATTCCCGGCAATGCTGCGAATCGGTTCTCGATCTCCCGATAGAGCGCAGGGAGGCGATCGACGGTATAACCCACGCCCTTGGGGTCGAAAGACACCACGTAGCGGTTCTCAGTGACAATGCCGAAGTTCTGCTGCTCCAGATTGCGGAGCGATTTGGTCATGAGCAATGCGCCAGTAAGCAAGACCATCGACAAGGCCACCTGAAGGACGATCAGAGCGCGTTGCGGTAAGGACGAACGGTCTCCGGTGGATCGGTTGATGCCGCGAAGAGCGTCGGCAGGTTGCGCATGCGATGACAACCATGCGGGCGCCGTTCCAAAGACGACGCCGGTAAGAAGCGATACCAGGAACGTAAACCCCAACACCACCGGCGAAGGGACAGCCTGAACGGGCATGTTTTTGGCGGTGGGAAAAGCAAGAGTCAACATCATGTACGACCCTGCATAGGCAATGGCCAATCCTGCAATGCCTCCGATCAGGCTCAGTAACACACTCTCGGTAAGGATCTGGCGAATGACTCTGCGTCGCGGCGCACCAAGCGCCATGCGCACCGCTATATCCGAGCGTCGCGCGGTGCAGCGCGCCAGAAGCAAATTGGCAATGTTGGCGCAGGCAATCAAAAGGACAACCGTGGAGAGGATCATCATCAACCGGAGGCCCGTTCCCGTCTGCTGTTGCAGTCTCTGAATGCCGCCGCCAGCCGGCGCCAGAATGACATGTTGTCGTGGAATGAGCGCCGCTCCACCATGATCGGAGTACGTCGGACGTGTGGCCAGCCATTGCCGCAGAATTACTGACAGCTTCGTCTGCAAACCCGCAATGTTTGTGCCGGGACGCACTCTCCCAATGGGATAGAGCCAGAGCTGATCGATGCCCTTCAATGCGGAATTCGCTCCTTCTAGCACGGGCTCATTTGCCAGGGGCATCCAGAAGTCGGGCGGATTGGATATGACGCGGTCGCCAAAGAATCCCGGTGGCGCGATACCCGCCACGACGAAGGGGTGCATCTGCACACTGACAGTGGAGCCGACAATGGCCGGGTCTGCAGCGAAGTCGGTTTGCCATGTCTTGTAACTCAGCACAAGTGTTGGTGCCGCACTGGGTGTGTCGTCGTTTTCGTTGAGAAGACGCCCGGCATACGGACCCACGCCGAGGGTAGAAAAGTAGTTGCCGGAGACATATTCGCTTCGCATTGGCCGGGCCGGGGCGGCACCTTGACGTACGCTGAACCCATTGCCTCCCGCTTCGACTGCCGCCAACTGCTCAAACTCCGGTGCTGCTTGCTTGAGATGGAGATAGAGATCGTAGGAGAAGAGGTCAAAGTCGCCATTATCGTTTTGATAGTTGTTGTAGTAACAGCAATCGTTCTTGTCTCCGATGCGGTAGAGGCGCGAAGGATCGTTCACCGGCAGGGAGCGCAACAGGATGCCTTGTACCAGGGTGAAGATGGCACTGTTCGCACCAACGCCGAGCGCGAGTGTAATCACAACGGTAAGAGCGAAGCCGGGCTCTTTGCGCAATTGACGCAGCGCGTAGCGAAGATCCTGGATCAACAGCTCCAGCCGCAGCCATCCCCATTGGTCGCGGGTCGCATCGACAACCATCGGCACATTGCCAAATTCATGGATTGCCGATTTGCGCGCATCCGCCGGCGATTGTCCGCTTGCCACCCGGTCAGCGATTGCCATGTTCAGGTGGCTTTCGATCTCTTCTGTCAGATCCGATTTGCGCCTTAAAAACCGAAACAGTCTCATGCACTACCTCACTTCGCGGTCATGATTCCTTCGATAGTCGCAACCATCTTTCCCCAACGCTCGTAGTCGGAAGTTCACTCGAATCGTCTGGCTGATACTTGCACTTTTCCGCCATAGGCTGACTCTCTACAGCAAAGGTGTAGACAATCTACCCCTTCGTTGATGAATAACGCAAGCCTGTTCTTAGAATCTCGAATGACGTCTTGAAGAACCGCGGCTCATTGCACAGTTTCCACTGCAATTCCGAGTGAGTGCTGTTTGAGTTGGGAAATAATGGACACGTTTTGGCCGCTGATTTCCTTGCGGTGTGAAGGCAATCTGGACAACCGGTACGCCACTACCTCGGCGGAGCCACTGGCGTTGAGAACGGAACTACTGCACCGACGGGGTTCTTCGGTACCTATTTTCCCGTGTAGAGCGCGCTGACGCGTGTTGCATGGATCGGGGGCAAGCCTCGATCGCGAAGCGCGACAGCAATCTCGTTAGGCAAAGACGCAGACTTCGTCTGGTGGGAAACGTTTCTGGCGCTTTCTACTTTGCCACAGCTCCTGCTACGGGATAAATTCGTAAGTTCAGCCGTGCGGAATTTGGGGGCAGATCAATAGCATGGCCGCATTTTTACTGCATACCCTCGATCAATGTCATACTCGAGTTAATCAAATTCGCTCGCTGTACAGCGAAATTTCGGGCGGTGCGAAAGGTTTGAGCCTAGTATTGATTTCACTGGCACGCGGGTGAACAAATTGGTTGAAGAAAAAATTATCCCGCGTCGTCGATGGAGGATCGCATGCCTCCTTGGGTTGGGCGTCCTCGTCAACTACTTTGACCGTGTGAACCTTTCAGTTTCCCACGAAGCGCTCTACACGACGTTTGGCATTTCGACCGTTACCTTCGGATATCTCTCAGGTGCCTATAACTGGACCTATGCCATGTGCCAACTTCCGGTTGGCGTTTTGCTTGACAAGTTCGGTATCAAGCGCGTCGGAAGGATCAGCACGTTTCTCTGGAGCATCGCATCTTTCGGAGCAGCAGTCACCCCGGGCCTTGGTGGATTCTTCGCGGCGCGTTTCTTGCTTGGCGTAGGAGAAGCGCCGACCTTTCCAGCCAATGCAAAGGCGATCGGTTACTGGTTTCCTCCTAGCGAACGCAGCTTCGCTACATCCCTCTTCGACGGTGCCGCCAAGTTCTCTTCGGCAATTGGCGTCCCTATCATCGGGATGCTTCTGCTAACGGTTGGCTGGCGCTGGAGCTTCGCCGCCACCGGCCTGGTCAGCTTTTTATACTTCTTGCTTTTCTGGAAGGTCTACCGTGACCCACAGGATGACTCAAAGCTCAGCGACGTGGAGCGCACCTACATTAAGGCAGAGGATAGACCTCTCGCAAACGAAGACACAGAGCAAGCGTCACTAGGCTATCTGCTGCGACAGCGTAAGGTGCTTGGCATGGTCTTGGGCTTCGGCTCTTACAACTACGTCTTCTATCTGTTGTTGACATGGCTGCCAAGCTATCTTTCCGCTGTGTTCCACGTCGATCTGCTCCGCTCATTTCTCTACACTGGTCTCCCGTGGCTCTTCGCAACGGTTACGGATCTGGTCATCGGGGGGTGGCTTGTCGATGCATTGATACGACGAGGATGGAACGCCAATCGTGTACGCAAAACTGTTCTTGTTGGCGGTACTGCCTTTGGACTCGGCATTCTGGGCGCGGCAAATACGCATAGTCCCGCGCATGCTCTTATCTGGATTAGCATTTCGATTGGCGGCCTGTCCGCCGCATCACCGGTTGGATGGTCAGTTCCTTCGCTCATTGCGCCCCGAAGCAGTGTGGGAAGAGTCGGTGGAATTATCAACTTCTCCAACCAGCTTTCAGGAATTGCCGCCCCCATCATTACGGGTTATCTGGTCGCAGCGCGACAATCGTTTGCGTGGGCTTTCGGCGTATCAGCGGTCTACTTGTTGATCGGAATCGCAGGCTATATTTTTCTGCTGGGGCGAATTGAACAGATGCCGCCTGAGTCCCGAATCGTCACCTAGTCATCGAAAAACGCGGCAACGTCAGGCTGAGGGCTTCACCGTCGCCCGCATTGCGCCGGTTGAGATGCCACCGTCTACCAGAAGCGTCTGACCTGTGACGTAGCGGCTTGCCTCGGACGCAAGAAAGACGACAGCCCCATCGAGGTCGTGGGCTTGCCCGGGGCGCTTCAATGGAATTCGGTCAATCAGGTAGTCAACCCACTCTTTGCTTTCGTAAAGCACTTTATTCTGTTCGGTTCGGAACCATCCTGGAGCGAGACAGTTGACGGTAATCCCATATTTTCCCCAATCGTCCGCCAGGCTCATCGTTAGTTGGCGTACACCTCCGCGACTTGCGCCGTAGGGTGCAAGCCCCGCATATCCGAAGACGCTGGTCACGGACCCGATATTGATGATGCGGCCGTAGCTGTGTGGCACCATGCGACGAGCTATCTGCTGCGCCACAAAGAAGCTGCCCCGCAGATTAGTGTCAAGTACGAGATTCCAGTCGTCCCATGTCACATCGAGCGCCGGCTTGCGCACATTGCAACCCGCATTGTTGACGAGGATGTGTATTCGTCCGACCGCTGATTCGGCTGCGACAGCCATGCGCTCAATGCTCCCTTGGTCGCGAACGTCAAGCTCGAGTGGAATAGCTTTGCGACCCAGGCCTTCAATCTCAGCTACAAAGGGTCCCAGATCATCGCGATTGCGGCTGGTGAGAATCAGGTCTGCTCCCGAATTGGCCAGCGCACGCGCGAAATGTTGTCCAAGCCCGCGGCTGGCGCCAGTGATGAGCGCCACTTGGCCAGTAAGATCAAAGAGGCTATTGATTGTCATGGTTGAATCCCGTTGCCTCTTGGATCAAGAACTATCTTCATCAAATTCGGTTCGCGGTCATAAAGGCGTTGAAACCATGAGGGTCCGTCACCTAGTGGCGCAACAGCAGTGATCAGTTGGCCAACCCGGATCTTTCCAGATGAAATAAGTGCGATTGCCTCGGGATACTCACCCGACGAGGCACACGATCCCTGCAGCCGTATCTGGCGTGAAACCACTTTTTGCAGCGGCAGCGAAACTTCGGGCGCAATATTGCCAACCAGCGCGACCTTGCCACCTTTGCGCACACAGTCGATTGCTCCAGCGACTGTTTCATTTCGTCCGACAGCTTCGAAGACAACATCCACGCCGCGGCCGTCGGTTAGACGGAGGACCTCGTGAAGCAGCCCTGCCCCAGAGGCCTGAACGGTCTCGTCCGCTCCGAGATCGGCTGCCAGTTTCAGGCGTGTGGCATCAATATCCGCGACAAAAACACGGGAGCAGCCAGCGACGCGAGCGGCTTGGAGCAGCAATAATCCAATCATGCCGGCGCCGATGACCAAGGCCGTCTCGCCACCTTCAAGTTCGGAGACCCGAACTCCATGTAGCGCAACCGAGACGGCTTCAAGCATAGCCGCTTCCTCAAACGAAAGAGCTTCAGGCAGCCTGTATACGATGCGAGCGGGTATGATGACATACTCTGCAAAGGCACCGGCGCGTCTGAATTCGGCACACGAGACACCGATGACCTGCCGGTTGTTGCAAAGATTGACTTCACCCTTAGCGCAATAATCACACGCGCCGCAATAGACGGTGGAATCGAAGGTCACGCGATCGCCCACAGCAAATCCGCTAACCTCTGGACCCACTGCCGCAATAGCACCAGCTGCCTCGTGACCCATCACCACAGGCGGGATCCTACGGCCAGTGGAGCCGTCGTAGCCATGGACGTCGCTACCGCAAATACCGCAAGCAGCAACCTGAACCAGCACTTCACCTGGCCCAGGTGTTGGGGTGGGCAGATCGACGACTTCAAGGTTCTTATATTGAGATAGAAGCAGAGCCTTCATGATCAGTGTCAAAGACCTCGTCAAACAAGGTTACAACGTTACTGACCGCTGCGCGCAGCTGCGATCTCGTGATGCTCGGTGGACCAAACCTCGCCGTCAGGAAAAGAAAATTGAACCAGAGATTCAGGGAAAATTTCGATGCTATATCCAGGCTTGTGTGGCGGTATGTAACGACCTGCACGAATGACTACGGGATCAAGAAAGTGCTCATGGAGGTGGTCGACAAATTCGATGACTCGATCCTGCATCGTCATGGAAACTCGGAGATAGTCAAACATGGAGAGGTGTTGTACATATTCGCACAAACCTACTCCTCCAGCGTGAGGGCAGACAGGGATCTTGAACTTGGCAGCAAGAAGCAAAATGGCGAGATTTTCATTCACGCCAGCGACACGGCAGCTGTCGATCTGGCAGACGTCGATCGCATTTGCCTGCATGAGTTGCTTGAACATCACGCGATTGTGGCAGTGTTCTCCGGTAGCGATGCGGACGGGTGCCACCTCTTTACGAATTCGAGCATGTCCGAGGATGTCGTCCGGGCTGGTAGGTTCTTCCATCCACCAGGGGTCGAGGGAACTCAGCGAACGAATTCGCTCGATAGCTTCGAGAACTCCCCACTTCTGGTTGGCGTCGAGCATCAGGCGGTTGTGTGGGCCGATCTCTTCGCGCACGATCCGTCCGCGGCGCAGATCGTCGGCTGGGGTGCCTCCAACTTTAAGTTTGAAGTGTGTCCAGCCGTTTGCGAGGCCTTCGCGACACAGTCCTCTGATTTTCTCGTCGCTAAAGCCGAACCAGCCGGCAGAGGTCGTATAAGCCGGATAGCCCTCTGCTTCCAGAATGCGAATACGCTCATTCATTGTTGGATAGCTTGCGCTCAGTAAGTCGAGCGCCTCTTCTTTTGTGATGGCGTCGTCGATATAACGGAAATCCACCATCGACACAATCTTCTCGGGCGATAGGTCGGCGAGGAGGCACCAAAGTGGTTTATCTTCGGCTTTCGCGTATAGGTCCCATACCGCATTAATGAGGGCGCCGCACGCCAGATGAATGACACCTTTTTCCGGACCGAGCCAACGAAACTGGCTGTCGTCCGTGAGTTGGCGCGAGAAGGCGACAAAGTCGTCGGTGATTGAACTGAGCGTTCGTCCGGTGACGAAGCGTGCGAGATACTCGATGGCCATGACACAGAGTTCGTTGCCGCGACCCAGAGTAAAGGTGAGACCGTGACCCTCGAGGTCGCAATCGGTGGAGAGAATGCAATAGGCAGCGGAGTAGTCGGGGTCTTTATTTACCGCGTCGGAGCCAATACTGTCCCGTGATGTCGGGAAACGGAGATCCACCACCCGGACGGACTCGATTCGAACTTCAGCCACTTGAAAAACTCCTTGACTTGCCGACCTCTATTTTTACTTATACATAGATTTGTTCGTCAATGAAATAAGAGCGGAATCATCGATTGCTGTGCAGTGAAGATTTCGCTCGTAGAAGGCGTTGATTGCTACACTGCTACACTTTCCTACGATATGTCATCGCGAATTAAGCTATTCGAGGGCTTCTATGCCTAAAACAGCAATCAAGCGTCGCTATCCGACACCCGCGCTTGAGAAGGGGTTGGACATATTGGAGTTGTTCGCGCACACGTCGGGCGGCCTAACTGTGAGTGAAGTCGCGCGGCACTTGAACCGCACCGTCTCCGAAATTTTTAGAATGTTGCTCTGCTTGGAGCAGCGAGGTTATCTGGCGCAGTCAGAGAACAGGGAGCGATATCACTTAACACTTCGGCTCTTTCGGCTGGCGCAGGAGCATCCGCCGACCAAACGACTGGTGACCGAAGCCCTGCCAATCATGCATGGGGTGGCGCACGAACTGAGGCAGTCGTGTCACATGGGTGTGGTAGATGGCGGACATGTTGTGATTCTCGCCCAAGTGGATTCTCCGGAATCGACCGGATTTTACGTGAAGATGGGTTCGAAGGTGGATCTGATGCACGCCGCAACCGGCCATGTGATTCTGGCCCACCTGGATGAAGACGCGGGCCAGCGCGCCATCGAGGAGTGGAGCAATGAGACTAAAAGGAAAAAACCGGCTGATCTGGACGCTCATCTCACAACGATTCGGCGGCGCGGCTACGAGAGGCGTGCGAGCTATGAGGTCAGAGGTGTAGTGAACATCAGCTTCCCCGTGCTCAGTGCGCATGGCAATGCAGTCGCCGGACTGACAGTTCCCTACGTTAAGCGAATAGAGGACAAAATCAGTGTCTCCGACGTGACGGAGGTGCTGCGGTTTGCGAGCCAGCAGATTTCTGAGGCGTTGGGAGCCGCGCCCAAGTCCGAAAAGTCCCGGCGTCTGACGAAAGAGACAACCTAGGCGAATCTACGCCAACCTCAGCGGCTTATCGATACGAAACGTCGAAAAGTGGAAATTTCCTGCTACAGGTTGCATCTTGGTGCAGCATAGTCCACAATTTCGCGTAACCGGTCGGACCAATTTTCTCGTCACGAATAAGTTGGTTCCTGCTGGATTCAGGAATTGAATTAGCTTCTGGGGTCCCAATGCGTTGCTTATCGTCATTACTTACCGTGTGTCTGCTCACCGGCACGATGCTGGCCGCTACTGAACCCTCGAAGGAACCGGGTCTCCTCTTCTACCTCTCCGGCGACCACGGCTTTAGCGCCGACTACGCCGCAGGGGGCAATCCCTCCCCCAATTTTCTGAAAGACGTGAAAATTATCCCCGGTGGCGCAAAGGGCTCTTACCTGCAGTGTGGCAATAACCAATTACTGTCCTATTGGGCGCCTGGCAATATCTATTCGCAACGCGGCACCGTCTCCTTCGATTGGCGCTCCCGCGATCTCGTCGATGCAACAGAGTTTCCTATCTTTCGAGTTGGTTACGGTGATCACTCCAGCTGGGACATGGTCTGGTTGCGAATCGACTACAACGGTCATGGCTTCGACGCATTTGTCACGGACATCAATCTTGGGCGAACGCGCGTCTCGTACACGATGCCGAACTTTCCCAAGCCCGATCAATGGATCCATCTCGCTCTCGCCTGGGACGAAACTAGTGGCATACGCTTTTATGTCAATGGCAAGCTTGCTGGCGAGAAGGCTGCGACCGGGATGTTCGACGCCGCTCTCGATCAGTTTGGTCCGCATTCGCGCATCATTGCTCCGACAGGCGTCGAGAGTTCCTATAACTATGACCGGGGCGGTGACATCGACGAACTCCGAATTTACGACCGGATGCTTTCTGATGACAATATTGCATCACTAGCCAAGGGAGAGACACCACACGCGATCCCGCCGCTTCAGCGTGATGTCACCAAATCCGACTGGCAGAAGGAATGGTGGTTTCACTATGGCTGGAATCGGGCAAATGACATACCTGCACCTCTGCCTGCCATCAACACGGCCATTCGGAAGGTCGAGATCCACGACGTCTACGACCTGAAGCGTTGGTGGTGGAAGGGAACCGACGGCATTCGTGAGACGACCTGGCCGGGCGTCTACAACCGTTCCACCCTTACCGGGCGCCTTGACTACTTCCAACTTCCTGACTGGGACTGCTATGCACTCTCGGGTAAATCCGTTACGTTCTACATGCCAAGGGAGCCGTGGAATCATCTCGAGATTCAAGGTGGAGCCTGGGGCAATGTAGCTCTGCTGACCCCTGGCGAAGGCAGGTCCGGAGCGGTTGCGGATCCCGATCAGCACGACGCTTCGCCGCAGTTCGCGAAGACATTATTCGAACGTCCCGAAGGCCAGGAGCGAACCGCCAATGACATCGGTCAGCCCGTGATCGGCGAGAAGGTGCGTTTCACCAACGTCAAGCGCGAATGGCCAATAGGTGAGTTCTCTGCTTACTACGTGCATCCAGGCCAGGAACCTTCAGGCGTGGCCGTGTTACGGTACAGTTTCACCAGCAAAGGTGCGCTCGATAACCCCTCGCTGACTGAACTCGTCACCTTCATTCACGGTCGTTTCCCGGTCGACGAGCGCGCTACGATGATCGCGATGCCCGGAGTATCGACCGGCGGCGGACGCACGTCAATCGGCCGTGGCACGCAAAGCGCAGACACGACTGTAGCAAAGCAAGCTCTGCCGATCGTGCATCTGCTCGTGCCGGCAGACTACCGGGGACTGCAGGCGGACGAAGGCCATGGTGCTTCCTACACTTGGGAGAATCTGCACGCTGGCCTCGATGGCATTGCTATCGATTTACCTGCGCTGAACCTTAAGCCAACCCACGGCGAGTACATACCAATGAATATCCAGATCAAAGACCCGATCTGGCCCATGCGGGATATGTTGGACTTCAGCTTCTCGGTCAAACCGGGCGAACCGCATACGCTCTGGCTGGATACGCGCGATCGTATCCTGCCGAACGGGAAGAGCCTCTACCTTACCATCGCCTCAGCCAGCGCGGAGTTTGGCCCGGGCTCGCTCGAAGGCATGCATTTGCGGCTGGTCTTCAAGCCGTGGAAGGACGCGGTGGCCGAGCATACCCTTGACCGCATTACCCAGGTGCGAGACAACTACGCGAACCTCGTGGAAGAGTCGGTGAACTCGCGGAAGCTGAATATCTTCAACCGGATCGATGCCGACATCACTGACCTGCTGCGCGTCGATCCTGACAACGACCTCGGTCGCAAGTACTGGAACGAGATGAACCACGAGCAGATCAAGCCGCCGTTTACGCTGCCGAAGGCTCCGGATGGCGTTCCTGAGTGGGCCTTTCTGCAGACCACAGATCTTGGTTATCTCGACCACCTGATCAACTGGTACATCGACAATCGGCAGATCTCTGATGGCGAGTTTGGCGGAGGGCTATCGGATGACAGTGACTTCCTGAACTGGTGGCCTGGACTTGCCTTCATGGGTTCGGATCATGACAAGCTGAAGCACTCGTTGCTGCGGACGCTGGACACGATGTATGCGACCAACATGTTCACCAATGGCCTTGCTACGGCTCAGTATGACGAACTGCACAGTTACGAGGACGGCATTAACGTGCTCGGACAGGCGATGATGATCGACTTCGGCAGTCCGAAGCAGATCGAGCGTGCGATGGAGACGTCGCGTCGCCTCGAATGGCTGACTGGAATCAACGTTGCGGGACAACGGCAAGTTCGTTCGTCCTACTTCAGCGGGACGAAGATGGCCGAAGGAGGCGTTTGGGGCTGGGGCAAAGGACGCTCTTACATGGTCTTTCATCCGGCGCTTCAGCTTGTGCTGTACAACGGAATGCCTGAGACCCGCAAGATGGTCACGGAGATTGCGGACGGTTTTCTGGCGCATCGGCATTTGGATGCGAATGACAAGTACGGAATGCATTACGCGGTGAACTTCCATACGAACGAAGACCTGTCAGACGGAAATACGCCTTGGTTCATGTTGTGGGCTGCTTATCGCTGGACTGGCGACAAGAAGTACCTGGTTCCTTTCGGGGATAATCCGCCGGATTCGCTGCGGCTGATCAACTCTGACGCGCTCGACATGCTGAACGTGCGCGAAACGTGGGGCAAACAGCTACTGCAGACAGCTGCGCCTGATCGGCGTAATGATTCGGGTACGGCGAGCGAGACGAACCTTCATCTTGCCTGGCAACTTACCGGAGATACGAAGAATCTCGATAAGCTTTACGCTTCACAGATTGAGACCGCGGTCGATCGCGCGTTCATCAACACCGAGGGAAGCTTATGGATCGACCGAATTTATTTCAATAATGGGGAGCTGCAACGGGGGCGGCTGGGTGGCGTGGCGTTGATGCGCAACTATGTCTATCCGGGGAATGTTGTGAGTTGGAAGTTTGCCGCTCCGGCTACCGGGCAGAGCGTTGGGATTCTTGTGCCTGAGGGGACACCGGACCACATCAAAGTCATCGCTTACAACTTAGATCCAGTTGCTGTGAAGGCGAAGATGACGGGATGGGAGATCGACCCAGGTAAATGGGAGATTACCCAGGGTGTGCAGGGTGCTTCGGCTGACGCGCCTCTCAGCGATGTCAGGACGCGAACGGAAGAGTTTGAGCGTAGCCGGGATGTTGAGATCACGTTTCCGCCGCACGCAACGACTGTGCTTGAGCTAAAGCTGGTGACGAAGGGAGTGCCGTACTGGTCGCGGCCTGATCTTGGCATCGGCCAGGATGATGTCAAGGTTGAGGGCAATCGTGTGAAGGTCACGGTGCACAGTTTGGGTTCTGTCGACGCGCCTGCCTCGAAGGTCGTACTGCGGGACAGGGCGGGGAAGGTGCTTGCGAGTGCTGCGGTGCCTCCGATTAAGGCGCCGACTGATCTGTTGCCGAAGACGGCTGCTGTTTCGTTGACTGTTCAGGCTGGCGCGGAGTGGAAGGGTGGAAGCGTGACGGTGGAGTCGAGCGGCAAGCTTCCGGAGATTACGCAGATGAATAATCGCTTACCGATGTGATGGTGGGTGTGTCGGTCATTTCGGCATCTGCTGGGCGATATGAGCGGCGCGGACTTCGGTGGCGGTGAAGACGGAGATGAAGGGTGCGCCCTTGCAGGCGGCTTCGATGTTGGCGCGACCGCCCTGTTCGCGGTCGACGAGGCAGAGGACTCCGGCGACGATCATGCCGGCCTCGCGGGTGGCTTCGATGGCGGTGATGGTGGATCCGCCGGTAGTGCAGACGTCATCGACGATGACGACATGGGCGCCGGGTTTGAGGAAGCCTTCGATCTTTCGGCCGGTGCCGTGGGTCTTTTCGGCTTTGCGGACGAGGAAGCCGTGGATGAGGGTGGGTGCGGGCTCGGGACCTTCGTCACCGAGTTCGAGCGAGCGAGAGAGCTCGAGGATTTCGGTGTGTTCGGCGAGGGCCCAGGCGCTGGCAGAGGCGGTGTTGGAGACGAGAGGGTCGGCACCCATGGTGAGGCCGCCTACGGCTTCGATCCTGTCTGGATTGGGGAGGTGTTCGCGGATGAGGTCGTAGAAGACGAGACCTGATAAGCGGCCGCCTTCGGCGTGGAGAGTGGTGGTGCGGCAGTCGATGTAGTAGTCGGACCTCTTGCCGCTGGCGAGGAGGAAGTCGCCGAGCCTGAAGGAGTGTGTGGCGATGAGATCGAGGAGGGCGGTCTTGTTGTCTGTGGGCATGGTTCTTATCGAGTGTCCCGGGGGTACCCCCCTATTGCCTGCGCGTAAGCTACTTATAATCAATGGTTTGCGGGATGTCAATCCTTGCAAAATATTCATAACAAAAGAGTTGCGTCCAAAATATCCATGACGCAGGGGTTATAGCGCACTCTTTGTTCAGGAACCGCATTTTTGTGGCTTTTTTAACTCTATATCCAGTATAGCGTTTGGGGTGAAACTAATACGCCAAGCGGATGTTGTTGATTGGTAATGGGTTGGGTGGTTTTGGGGCTTGACATGAGAATTTGCTGGTGTTTTGGGGTAGTTTGGCGAATGAAAATGTGCATTCAATCAAACCTCGCGATCAACGCGATAGATGGGAAACGTTCCTTCGCATTGGAAGCAGCTAAGTTCGATTCTGCTAGATGTGCGGTCCAATGGTTCGATTGAGGAATGCGGCGAAGGCGTGCCAGGCGGGGGTCATTCCGATGGGGACGGCGAGGGCGACGGTCACGAAGACAACAGGCGCGGCCCACATAGTGGAGCGGTGGACTCGGCGGATTGTGACGAGTTCGTACACGATGAGGATGAGTAACAGGACGCCGAGGCCGGTGACGGCTCCAGCGGCGGGGGGCAGGCCGATGCGGTTCCAGGGAAAGCGGCCGAAGGCGGCGGCGACCAGACCCGAGGTGGCGATCAGGATGAGGCGCTTGTGCGCGTCGGGACGGCGACGGGCGCGCCACGAGGCGTAGATGACGATGGTGAAGCCGACGATTCCGACCAGCGGAATGGCAGCGGATACGGCGGGGTCAAGCGGTCCGATCTGCACTCCGCGATGAAGCGCGTCGATGGCGGCGATGACACCGAGCACGATCATGATGG
The DNA here is from genome assembly GCA_000381605.1 of Acidobacteriaceae bacterium KBS 89. Lineage (GTDB taxonomy): Bacteria > Acidobacteriota > Terriglobia > Terriglobales > Acidobacteriaceae > Edaphobacter. The sequence continues at coordinate 787,198 of KB906756.1, read as the reverse complement.
GTGGGAGGCAGAAGGCGACGGTGCCTAGAGAACGATGCCACATGACACGGCGCGCGGAGATGAGGGCGGCCTGAACGGTGAAGAGCAGCATCCAGAGAGTAAAGACCGCGCCGTGGATGTGAAGGATGGGGCTGGGAAGCGGCGCGTGAAGCATGCCCGCCTGAAAGTAGGTCGGGGCGAAACCGATGTAGACACAGATGCAGAGAAGGATCGCCATGCCGCTGTAGAAGACGCGTTCGACATTTCGATTGACGGGTCTATATGTGTGCTTTTGGCCGGATGGGGGCGCAAAGATGGCGTCTGTTGCCAATGTTCTTCTCCGTTGTAGTTTGGGTGGACGATATCACGCCAGGGGCGTTCCACAAAGGTATTTCGCCCGGGCATTCCTGAGTGACAGGTCGGCGAGCCGTGATGTTTTCGGATAGTAAGATCATTTTTCAAATGCTGCTCTATTTTTGGAGAGTCTATGCGGTGTAGCGGAAGATCTGTCTTCAGCGCTGTGCAAATGATGATGCTGGCTGTCTGCGTCAGTTCGCTGGGACAGGCGTCGTCGCCGAAGATACCGGCCCATAGGTCTGCGATTGTTTTGTTTGATGGGGCGGACCTCAAGAGCTTCGACACGTTTCTTAAGAGCCAGGGGCTGAACTCCGATCCGGAACATGTGTTTCAGGTGGAGAATGGCGTGATTCATGTCTCAGGCAGAGATATGGGCTACATCATCACGAAGAAGACGTATCAGAACTTCTACTTGCGCGCGGAGTTCAAGTGGGGAGAGGGAACGTATGGAAGCCGCGAGGGGAAGGCTCGGGACAGCGGGATTCTCTATAACGTGCAGGGTGAGCAGAAGGTGTGGCCGCGGTCGATCGAGTTCCAGATTATGGAAGGCGGGACGGGCGATTTCTGGATGACGGATGGAGCGGCGCTGACGGGGAAGGATGGCGCTCGGGTGACTGGACCGGCGGGGAGCGCGATGAAGATCGATCGCTTTGGCAAAGGGCCTTCAGAGAATGTGGTTGGGGTCCGCGATCCGGTTGGAGAGGTGGAAAAGCCTCATGGAGAGTGGAATGTGTTGGAGCTGGTGACCCAGGGGAACGACATCAAGCAGTATGTGAATGGGAAGCTGGTGAATGAAGGGACGGATCCTTCGCCTTCGAGTGGGAAGATTCTCTTCCAGTCCGAAGGGGCGGAGGTTTATTTCCGGGATATCAAGCTTTATCCGCTGAAGTAGGTGAGGGGCACAAGCAAAGGCGGAGGCGAAAAGCAGAGCCGCTGCGGGGATCACAACCAGAAATAAGGCAGGGCCGGTTGTGTCTAGTGGGTGATCTTGTCGAGGTGGCGGTAGCCGCCGGTGGCGATGAAGGCGGTTAGGAAGATGGTGGCGTTGTAGCTGACGTGAATGAGAGTGGAAGCCAGGACCGAGCGGAGTCGGAGACGGACGAAGCTGAGTATCAGGGAGACGCAGAATAGAAGCACCAAGACAGGCCAGGCGAAGCTCGTCTGCTGGCCGTGGAGAGCTGCGAACAGGATGCTGGTGAAGACAGCCGAGAAGACGAGGGCAGGCCGGGTGAGCTTGTTGGTGGACTGCCAGAGTTCGTGGGCCGCAGGGGTGCGGGGAAGCGAGAGCCAATCGTAGGCGATGGCGAAGGCGGGGAGGAGGAATCCGCGGAAGAGGATCTCTTCAAAGAGGGGCGCGAGCAGAGTGCCGAAGGCGGTGACGAGCCAGATATCGGACGCTGTGCGGAAGAAGTCGTCCATGGGTATCTCTTTGGGCATGGTGGCCAAGGAGGAGATGGCCTGGACGGCGAAGGACATGATGAGGCCCATGGGGATGAGGCGGATTGCGTTGCGGCGGGCAGCGTCGGGGTTGGCCTGGATGCCTTCGGCGAAAGGGCGCTTCCAGAGGAGTGGGAAGAGAAACCACGAGAGGGTGAGGGTGGCGAAGTAGCTGAAGGCTTCGGAGCCGACAACAAGCTTGGGGGAGATCACGTACTTTGCCGTCGCTACGGGTGGATGGGCAAAGCCGAGAGCGATGAGCTGGACCAGCAGGAGGGTGAGTCCGGCGATGGCGAGAAAGAGAGCGGCGTGGCCGAGGTGGGGGATGCGAGTGGGAGGGTCGCTGGGGGGCGTGCCGCTGGCGGGCTGGAAGAAGAGAGCGGCGGTTTCGTCTTCGGTGCCGGAGGGCGGACGGAAGACGGGTACGGTGACGGCAGGTTCTTCGGAGCTGAAGGGGCGTACGACGGGAGACGAGTTGGGGATAAGGTCGCTCATGCTTGTTCGTGCGTGGTGGCTACTGCTTTGAACCCTTCTTTTCAGCGACTATCTTTGTGGTCTTGCCTATTTTGGACTTATTTTTCGCTTTTGGCTTGGTTCTTTCTTCGGGCTTGGTACTGTTGGCTTTGGCCAGGCCGGTTTTCTTCTCCGGAGCGACGAATTTGCCCCGGGGCTCCTTCTTTTTGTCGGGGGCGGCGGCGATGGTGTGGGGCTGGGGGCCGGCGTGGCTGGTTCCGTTGCGGCTGGTGAGGGGTGGGGTGTGGCTGGCGTAGTAGCGGGCCAGGAAGCCGCCGGTGTGGGAGCTGGCGACGGTGGCGATCTGCTCGGGGGTGCCGTGGGCGATGATGCGACCACCGCCTTCGCCGCCTTCGGGGCCCATGTCGAGGACGTAGTCGGCGTTGCGGATGATGTCCAGGTTGTGCTCGATGATGACTACGGTGTTGCCGAGGTCGGTGAGGCGGTGGAGGACTTCGAGGAGTTTGCGCACGTCGTCGAAGTGGAGGCCGGTGGTGGGTTCGTCGAGGAGATAGAGGGTTCGGCCGGTCTGGCGCTTGGATAGCTCACGGGCTAGCTTCATGCGCTGGGCTTCGCCGCCGGAGAGCGTGGTGGCGGACTGGCCGAGGTGGATGTAGCCGAGACCTACGTCGACGAGGGTTTGGAGTTTGATGTTCACTGTTGGGATGTCTTTGAGGATAGGGACCGCGTCGGCGATGGGGAGGTCGAGGAGATCGGCGATGGAGTAGCCGTTGAACTTGACGGAGAGGGTCTCCTGATTGTAACGGCGTCCGTTACATACTTCGCAGAGGACGTAGACGTCAGGGAGGAAGTTCATCTCGATGCGGCGCTGGCCTTCGCCCTGGCAGGCTTCGCATCGTCCACCCTGTACGTTGAAGGAGAACCGGCCGGGCTTGTAGCCGCGCTCGCGGGATTCGGGGAGCATGGCGAAGAGGTCGCGGATTGCCGTGAAGACGCCGGTGTAAGTTGCGGGATTGCTCCGTGGGGTGCGGCCTATGGCGGATTGGTCAATCTGTATGACCTTGTCGAGCTGGTCGATGCCGATGACTTTGCCGTGCTGGCCGGGTTCTTCCCGCGAGCCGTAGAGCTCCTTTGCTAACGACCGATAGAGGATGTCGTTGACTAGTGTGGATTTGCCGCTGCCACTGACGCCGGTTATGACGGTCATGACGCCGAGAGGGAAGTGGGCGGTGACGTTCTGGAGGTTGTGAGAGTGGGCGTCTTCGACGGTGACCCAGTTGCCTGTGAGTTCGCGCGGATTTTTTCGGGCGAGAATTTCGATTTTTCCGGCGAGGTATTGGCCGGTCAAGGACGCGGGGTTGTCCATGACTTGTTGCGGGGTGCCGTCGGCGATGAGGTGGCCGCCGTTTTTTCCGGCACCGGGGCCGAGGTCGAGAACATAGTCGGCTTTGCGGATGGTGTCTTCGTCGTGTTCGACGACGAGGACAGTGTTGCCGAGGTCGCGTAGGTTTTCGAGGGCGTTGATGAGTCGTTGGTTGTCGCGCTGGTGGAGGCCGATGCTGGGCTCGTCGAGGACGTAGAGGACTCCACGGAGGCGCGAGCCGATTTGGGTGGCGAGGCGAATGCGCTGGCCTTCGCCGCCGGAGAGGGTGGCTGCGCTGCGGTCTAGGGCGAGGTAGCCGAGGCCGACGGCATTGAGGAATTCGAGGCGCTCGATGATCTCGCGCTGGAGACGGTCGGCGATGATGCGGTCGCGGCCAGTGAAGTTCATCTGCTGGGCTGCGGTGAGAGCGCGCTCGAGTGGGAGGGCGGTGAAGTCGGCTATGCTCGCGCCATTGACTGAGACGGCTAAGGATTCCGGGCGGAGGCGGCGGCCCTTGCAGACGGGGCAGAGGCTCGCGGACATGTACTGCATCATGTACTCGCGGTAGCCCTCGGATTTGGTGTCTTCGAGGTTGGCGCGGAGGTAGTTGAAGATGCCGTGGAAGCCGGTGCGGCCTGCTTCGTTGCGCGGGGGGCCGTAGAGGAAGAGGTTCTGCTGCTCGGTGGTGAGGTCTTCGAAGGGCTGCTTGATGTTGATCTTGTATTTTTCGGCGGCGAGTTTGATGAGGCGGAGGAGATAGGCTGACCCGGAGCCGGGGCCCATGGCTCCGTCGAGGAGAGGCTTGGACCAGTCGGTGATGGTCTTGGCGGGGTCGAAGTCGTAGATGCTGCCGAGGCCGTGGCAGTTGGGGCAGGCGCCGTAGTTGGAGTTGAAGGAAAAGCTGCGGGGCTCGAGACGCGGGACGTTGATGCCACAGTCGGGGCAGGCCATGGAGCTGGAGTAGAGGGTTTCGTCCATGCCGTGGATGGCGATGAGGACGAGGCCGTTCGCCATCTGGAGGGCTTTGAGGACGGATGTTTCGAGGCGGCGGGTGTCGTATTTGGGCGCGGCATTAGCCAGTGCCGCGTTGGCGTTGTCGGGAGGCAGCGACTTGAGGATGATGCGGTCGACTACGGCTTCGATGGTGTGGTTTTTGCGCTTTTCGAGGCGCATGCCTTCGGTTAGTTCGACCATCTCGCCGTCGATGCGGGCGCGGAAGCCTTGCTGGTCGAGGGCCTCGAGTTCTTCACGGAACTCGCCTTTGCGGCCGCGAACGATGGGGGCGTAGACGGTGATGCGTTCGCCAGGCGAGAGTGAGGCGATGCGTTCGACGATTTGCTCGGCAGTCTGGCGCGTGATGGGGCGATGGCAGTTGGGGCAGTGGGGCTGGCCTACGCTGGCGTACAGAAGACGGAGGTAGTCGTAGATTTCGGTGATGGTGCCGACGGTGGAGCGAGGGCTTCGGCTGGTGGTTTTTTGTTCGATGGAGATGGCAGGGGAGAGACCATCGATGGCGTCGACGTCGGGACGCTCCATCTGGTCGAGGAACTGGCGGGCGTAGGCTGACAAGGTTTCGACGTAGCGGCGCTGGCCTTCGGCGTAGATGGTGTCGAAAGCTAGCGACGACTTGCCAGAGCCGGAGAGACCGGTGACGACGGTGAGAGTGTTGCGCGGGATGCTGACGTCGACGTTGCGGAGATTGTGCTGGCGTGCGCCGCGGACGGTGATGTGTGTGATGCCCATGGAAGTGGTTTGGCGATGTTCGGCCAAGTCTCTAGAATACGGCATTAGGGGGGAAGAGAGATATGGGGAGGTGGGTGGCGACGATTGGTTCGGGCAACCTTATGACCGGAAAGATGTATCCGAAGGAACAATAGAGATACACGTTTGGGTCATTGTAATTGCTGAAGGATTTGCAACAATAGCAACTGCCTTGCAGGGTTGCCGACGGTAAAACACCGCTGGCGGCCCAGGTTGAATATCAGGAGTGGTTGTGATTTCGATTATGTTGGTGTGCGCGGTGTTGGCTTCGTTGGCGGTGGGTGTTTTGGTGGCTTATGGCATTTGCATCGCGATGTTCAGGGTGTTCCAGATGCATGCCAAACAGGTAGCGGCTGAGAAGGGATCTCGGGGCGTGGTGGCGGCCCAGGTAGCCAAGAGTTAGATTTTGCCCAATTTGACTGGGGCGGCCTAATGGGCTGCCCCCTTTTTTTTTGGATCAGACTATTGAGGCTGGGTGGGCTGTTGCTGCTGTTGCTGCTGCTGGCGCATGCGTTGGAGTTGCTCGTAGATCTGCTGGGGGGTCTTGACTCCGTTGGGAGAGTCGGGCTGCGAGACGTTAGGCTGGCCGTTGGTTTGTGCGTTGGGCTGTGAGTTTGGTTGGCCGTTGGGTTGGGAGGCACCGGCTGGCGCGCCCAGGTTGGTCGCAGGAAATACCGCCTGGCCACCCGGATTGGATGGGGGTTGTTCCGCCTGCGGGGCGGGCTGTTGGTCCGATCTGTCGTCGAAGGCGGCGGCATTTGGATTGGGGGGGGTGGCGCCGCCCTGGCGTGGAGTGAGGACGAGTTCTGTGGGTGTGGCGCTGTTGCGATGCACGAGGACCATGTTGCTGCTGGTGCCGTCGAGTAGTTCGGCCAAAATCTGATCGGGGGATGCGGGGCCATATTGACCGAAGACTCGCTCATCGGTGACGCCGCCGGTGATCTTCATTCCTGTATCGGTGGCGATTTGGCGAAGGATCTGGTTGAGGCTGGCGTTGTCGGCGGTGATGGCAAGCTTGCCGTCCGTATAGGTTACCCGTGCTCGTGTAGGCGGGCGTTGCGACGGAGTGAGCGGAATAGGGGGCTGCTCGGGCGCGGTAGGTGCGGTCAAGGGGAGGGTCGATGAGACCGGCGTCGAGGTGGGCCGAGTTGTTTGCGGCGACTGCGCGGGGAGCGTTGCCGAGAGGGCAAGCCCAGCGATAGCGGCGAATCGGGTTGGAGCGAAGCTGACCATGTGGCTTGTAGGACGCGCCACGGAAGCGGAGGTAACCCGTTACAAAGACGCGTTGCTGGGATCAGTCTACCGCGAACCGGGTTTGCGGGTCGGCACCCCTGAAGTTTGATTGACACAGCGCAAGTTGCAGGTTGTATTTCAAAGGCAATACGTTTTGGCGACTGCGATTCGAACGCAGTTTGTACTAGACTGACAGAGGTTCGTCGAGGAGCCCCGGATGCAGGAACGGGGCATCGTAACGGGCTGATGGCGGGCGAGATGATGAGAACCAAAATTGGGTTGATAGCTGCTGGCATGCTGGTGGCGGCCGTTGCCTCGGCCGAGGTTTGCACGACGCAGTCGCAGATGACGGCGACGGACAGAGACGCGCTGGTGGCAGCCGCTCGTAGTTTGGCCGCGAAGGTCCAGGCCAACGACGTGAGCGGGTTGCAGGCGGCGACGGCGGCGGACTATGCCAAGGACTTCACCGGAATTGGTCCCGTGGTAGGCGACACGGCGGCGAAGGTCAAGGGTGGTTCGCTGACGGTGGAGCAGGTTTATCTGCTGGATGCGACGCAGTTGAAACGCGGGGCCGATGGGTCGCTGCCCGAGGCCCAGTTTTTCTGTTCATTGAACAAGTCGGTTTCCGAGGCGGACTTTCTGATCTCGGGGCTGGCTCCTGGACGCTATGGATTTGTGATCGTGGACGTGACCGATACGAGTTCGCCGTGGCGGATGTCGTTCCTGCTGCGTCAGGACCAGGGGCGATGGACGATGGCGGGCTTCTATCCTAAGCCGTTGTCGGCGGCGGGACATGATGGTCTGTGGTACTGGACGCAGGCACGGACGATGGCGGCGCAGAAGGAGCGGTGGAACGCCTGGCTCTACTACCAGCAGGCGGCGGGACTTTTGACGCCGGTGAACTTCCTGCAGAGCACGCATCTTGAGAAATTGAAGGCGGAGACTAGTGCCGCGGCGCCACCTGCGCTTTCCGAGGGAGTAACCGCGGAGGCGCCGTTGGTCGTGAAGGGACCGAATGGCGTGGAGTATCACTTTACCGCGCTGGGAGTGGATGATTCTTTGGCGAAGGACAAGATCGACATAACGGTGAACCTGAAGGTGGACCAGATCGGCGATCCGGTGGCGGCTCGTAAACGTAATACGGATGCGATGGTCGCGTTGCTGACGGCGTATCCGGAGTTGCGGAAGCCATTCCATGGAGTGTGGATGGTAGCCGTGGTTCCCGGTCTGAATCCATTTGCGACGGAGCAGGCGATGAGCGAGATCCACTGATCCTGCGACCGCATTTTCTTCCAATCTTCAGATGGGTGTTTGATCAAGTAATGGTATCGTGAGAGACATTTTGGCAGGACGATAAGGTCGAGAAGCGGCATGATGACCTCGGGCGGCCGGTGCGCCGTCCAACTAGTGAGAGCAAGGTAGAAGGACATCGATGATAAAGATAAAGAAGACGTTGAGCCAGGCAATTCAGGAGAGAAGGGCGACTCCCAGCTTTGACGGGTCGCCGATTCCTGGGGAAGACCTGAGACAGATCCTCGACGCGGGATTGCATGCGCCGAGCGGGTACAACCTGCAGCCGTGGCGGTTTGTCGTGGTGCAGTCGCCGGAGCAGAAGAAGAGGCTGCGAGCGGCGAGTTACAACCAGGGCAAGGTGGAAGAGGCGTCGGCGGTGATCGTGGCGTGCGGTGATGCCGACGGATGGCGCAAGGATCTGGACTTGATGTTGGAACTGGGGCGCAAGGGTGGGATGCCGGAGAGCTATGCGGCGCAGGCTCAGAGCAGCGTTCCGAACTACATGTCGAGTTTCAGCAGCGGACAGATGCAGGGTTGGTTGAATAAGCAGGTGATGCTGGCGTTTACGCATATGCTGCTAATGGCCGAGGTGATGGGTTACGACACCGCGCCGATGGAAGGGTTCGAGCAGGATAAGGTGCACGAGGCGTTACGGCTGCCGCTGAGCTACTGGGTGGTAGCGCTGCTCGCGATTGGACATGCGAAGGGACCGGATAAGTTTTATGGCGGGCGTTTTGAGATGGGACATACTGTGTTCGGTGAAGAGTTTGGCAAGCCGCTGAAGTAGAAACAACGGACGGCTGGACGGAGACGACTGGGCTATGAAGTCTGCACTGCGCGTTGTGGCTGTTCTGGTGCTTCTTGTGGTTGCGGCTGGGCTGGTGTTCTACCGGTATCCGCTATGGGTTGCAGACCAACAGACTCGATTGCATCTTTGGCGCGCCGGGGTGAAGAGCGACTATATCGAAGCGGGTGGGTACCGGCTGCATTATTTTGAGGCTTCGCCTGCGAGTGGCGGCGGGACTCCGTTGGTACTTGTGCATGGGCTCGGTGCTCGGGGCGAGGACTGGTCGGCGATGATTCCGGCGCTGGCGGCGAAGGGTTTCCACGTGTATGTGCCGGACTTGCTGGGGTACGGGCGGTCGCCGAAGCCTGATGTGGATTATTCGATCTCGCTTGAGGAGCAGACCGTAGCGAACTTCATGCAGAGCGTGCATGTTCCGCGGGCGGATGTTGGCGGCTGGTCGATGGGTGGATGGGTTGCTATGAAGCTGGCGCTGGATCATCCGGAGATGGTGGACCGTCTGATTGTGTATGACAGCGCGGGGCTGTATTTTCCGGCGACGTTTGGGCCGGAGCTGTTCACTCCGACGGATCCGGCAGGCGTCAGGAAGCTGGTGGCGATTTTGACGCCGAAGCCGCGGGTCATTCCGGAGTTCGCTGCAGAGGCGATGGTGCGGAAGCTGCAAGCGAATGCCTGGGTGGTGAATCGGAGTACGGCTTCGATGATCAACGGCCGGGATCTGCTGGATTTTCGATTGCACAATATTTTGCAACCGATGTTGATTGTGTGGGGAGCACAGGATGAGTTGATTCCGCTGGCTTCAGGAGAGAGGATTCACAAGGCTGTGTCGCAGTCGGTGCTGAATGTGTTCGATGGATGTGGGCATCTGGCACCGGCGGAGTGTGCGCGGCCGATTGTTGAGAGCACGGTTGATTTTCTTAAGGCAGAACCGCCTTTGCAAGGTGGGGAGAAGACTTTTCCTGCAGAGCACTGACGAACCGCCTAACACCGATTTGGACCGATGACACCGAGTTAAATGCTTAGTCGGGTTGCCACTGGTAGGCGCCGGGCTGGGGCAGTCCGATGTGGGCGAGGACGCGGTGGACGAACTGGCGGGCCATGTCTTCGGTGGTTTGCGGGTGGTTGTAGAGGGTGGGCATGACAGGGAAGATGGTGGCGCCTGCGTCGGAGGCGAGCTGCATGTTGCGTAGATGGATGCGGCTGAAGGGGGTTTCGCGGACGCAGAGGATCAGGCGGCGGTTTTCTTTGAGGCAAACGTCGGCGGCGCGTTGGATCAGGTTGGCGGCGAGGCCGTTGGCGATGGCCGCGAGAGTGCCCATGGAGCAGGGAAGGATGATCATGGCATCAGTGGGGTAACTGCCGCTGGCGATGTTGGCACCGATGTCAGTTTCGGCGTGGGTCTTGAGTTTGGGGCAGGGGGTGCCGAGGAGTTTTTCTGCGAGGTCGTTGCGGCCGCTTAGGTTTAATTCTTCGGCGAAGACGCGGAGGGAGTTGTCGGAGGCAACGAAGTTTATTTTTGTGACGCGGGTGTCGGCGGCGAGGGCACGGAGGATTTCGGCGGCGTAGATGCTGCCGCTGGCTCCGGTGACGGCGAGGGTGATGTTGCTTTGTGCTGGCACGATCCATTATCGCGCATGGAGGCGGGGAGGCGTAACGGTGATCAAAAGGATGAAAGGCCGATAAGAGCAGATTGTTGGACTTTGGGGTTCAGGATTGTCGCTCTCGCAAGGCATAGGCGATGAGGGTTTGACCGTGGAGCTTGTGGGCGGCGTTGAAGGCTTCGTTGCTGGCTTCTTCCTTGGCTGGGATGGTGGGATCGAGTTCGCAGGCGGCAATCTCTTCAGGGGTGGCGTGGATGAAGCAGAGCTCGCAGGTGGCGAGGTTGTCTTCGGCGGTGCGCATGGGCGGGCCGAAGGTGCGGCAGAGAATGGGCCGGTGTTCGTAGAGGTCGCAGGTGCCGTGGTCGAGGTCGAGGACGGGGCAGGGTTCGTCGTTGGCGAACTCTTCGAAGAGGATCGCGGCTTCGTAGTCTTCGTTGAGGATGCCGGTGGTTCGGTCTCCGGGGAACCAGGGGTCGAGGCGGGTGAGGGATTCGGCGACTCGTTTGCGGATGCGGTGGGCTTTTTCTGGGTCTGACTGGGTGAGGGCTTCGAGTCCTTCGCGGAGACGGGCCGCGTCTTCGTTGGCGATGGGGAAGACGCCGATGCAGCATTGGGAGCAGCCGGGTTTGCAGACGAGATGATGGCCGCCGCGATGGTAGGCGTCGGCCACGGCTGCGTCTACGATTTGGATGAGGTCTGACATGCAAGCTTTATTTTGAGAAGTAGCCCTTTCGGGCCTGGATGGCTAGCTTCTTGTCTACCGTGCTGAGTTCGATCTTGTGAAATTTGTTCGGATGGGAGTCGGGCGGCCGGTAGCCTAATTCATATGCCAGGCGCATGTCGTCATTGATGGCGGCATAGACCTGCTTCAGGGACATTGTTGGACCGACGGTAAAGACGCGCCCTCCGGTGGCGCTCGAGAGGCGTTCCAAGACACCCTTATTCCCGCCCCCTCGACTGTAATAGACGGAATAGATCATTATGTCGGCTCGCTGGGCTTCAGCAATCGCCCCGCCTATCTTGGTCTCGCTCCCATAGTCGCCCCCATCGGTGAGGATCACCATCGCCCTTCTGCCTAGCTGGTCTCCTAGCTCCAAATGCGAGACAGCTTTGATGGCGTCGTAGAGACGGGTTCCGCCCGCTAGGTTACCGCGTTTGCTGGAGAGTTTGTGAAGGGCTTGTTCGAGCTTTGGAACGGAATTTGTCAGTTCGGCCAACTCTAAAATCTCAGAGTCGAACTGCATCAGTACTGCTCGATCCTGCGGCCTCGTCATGAGCGCGGGGAAAAAGTCTGCGCTGTCGGCAATTTCGTCCGGAATGAAATCAAGCTGGCTTCCGCTGGTGTCCACCATAAGGGCGAGTGTGAGCGGTAGGTCAGAACTGGGCGAGAAGTAAGTGATTGCCTGTGGCTTGCCGTCTTGTTTGAGAAGAAAATCCTGACGGGTCAGACCTGAGACGGCTTGTCCGGATTCGCTGCGGGCGATTGCCGTGACGGCCACCAGTCTGGTCTCGATCTTTAACGTAGTAATAGGCTGCTGTCCGGAGGCAGGATCTTGACCATAGACGGGAGCTACCGCGGCGAGCAGGGGTAGCAGGATGTTTGAGAATAATCGGAGAAGTTTCACAGCACTGGTTCTCCGAAGTATCAGGACTTTGGCAGGACGCGGGCGAAGATGGCGTCCACGTTGGCTAGCTGACGGGTGTAGTCGAAGGCGCGGGCTAGTTTTTGGGGGGAGAGGCGGGCTGTGATCTCTGGGACCTTGGCGATCTCTTCGCGGAAGATTAGGTCGTTCTTCCAGGAGTTCATGGCGTGGGTCTGGACGAGGCGGTAGGCGTCTTCGCGGGACATGCCGGATTCGGCTAGGTCGAGGAGGAGCTGGCCGGAGAAGATGAGTCCGCCAGTGGATTCGAGGTTCTTCAACATGCGGGCAGGGTAAACGAGGAGTTTTTCGATAAGGTTCGCGGTCTTTGCGAGCAGGTAGTCGATGAGGATGGTGGAGTCGGGGAGGATGACGCGCTCGGCGGAGGAGTGGGAGATGTCGCGCTCGTGCCAGAGGGCGATGTTTTCGAAGGCGACCTGGGCGTTGGCGCGGACCACTCGGGCGAGACCGCTGATCTGTTCGCTGGTGATGGGGTTGCGTTTATGGGGCATCGCGCTGGAGCCCTTTTGTTTTTCAGAGAAGAACTCTTCGGCTTCGCGGACCTCGGTGCGCTGGAGGTGGCGGATCTCGGTGGCGATCTTGTCGAGCGTGCTGGCGAGGACTGCGAGAGTGGAGGCGTAGGCGGCGTGGCGGTCGCGCTGGACTACTTGCGTTGCTACTTCGACGGGGCGCAGGCCCAGTTCGGCGCAGATTGCTTCTTCATGTTCGGGCTTGAGGTGGCCGAAGGTGCCGACGGCTCCGGAGAGCTTGCCGACGCGGAGGTCTTCGGCTGCGGCGTCGAAGCGGGTGAGGTTGCGCTGCATCTCGGAGTACCAGAGGAGGAGCTTGAGGCCGAAGGTGGAGGGTTCGGCGTGGATACCGTGAGTGCGGCCGATGATGGGGGTGTGTTTGAACTCGATGGCGCGCTTTTTCAAGGTGTCTGAGAGAGCGACGATGCCTGCGCGGATGATGGCGGAGGCTTCCTTGAGTTGGAGGGACTGCGCTGTGTCGACGACGTCGGTGGAGGTGAGGCCGTAGTGGAGCCAACGGGAGTCTTCGGGTGAGTTGATGTGTTCGGCGACGGTGGTGGTGAAGGCGATGACGTCGTGCCTGACTTCGGCTTCGATCTCGTTGATGCGGTCGACGGTGAAGGCGCCACGCTCGCGGATGGTGTCGGCAGCGGACTGCGGGACGAGGCCGAACTTCGCGAGGGCTTGGGATGCGGCGACTTCAACGGTAAGCCAGCATTGGTACTTGTTGGCGTCGGACCAGATGCGGCCCATCTCGGGGCGGGTATAGCGGTGGATCATGGGTGTTCCTTCGAGTGAATGTGCGGCGACTCTTTGATTCTAATCGGTCTCTGGCGTGGAGTGTGCGCTGGATATTTGTGTCGTGACACGATATAATCGCTTTACGATATATGCCGGTTGCCAAGAAAAACAAAACGGCGCGGGTTGCGCCTGCGAAGTTGAGGGAGCTGGCGGAGTTTCGCTATCAGTTGCGGCGATTCTTGAGCTTCAGTGAGATGGCATCCGAGGCGGTGGGGATTTCGGCTCAACAGTACCAGGTGCTGCAGGTGATCGCTACGGTGCCGGAGGGGCGGCCGGCGTCGATTTCTTATCTGGCAGAGAGGATGATGGTGCGCCACAACAGTGCTGTGGAGCTGGTTGACCGGACGGTACGTGCAGGTTTAGTGCGGCGCGTTGCGGATGAAAGCGACCATCGACGTTCGCTGGTGGAGGTTACGGCGCGCGGACATGAGTTGCTGGCGCGGTTGGCTGGGCAGCATCTTATTGAGCTGGGGATTGCGGGGCCGGAGATGGTTCGGGCGTTGCGGCGGTTGCTTGAACCTGGCGGCGGAAACGGCAAGGTCGCGTCTGGGAGGTTGCCGGCGTTGGCCGAAGGAAAGATATGACCAAGCAGAAAAATGCGGAAGACAGCTCGTTGAGGGATTATTCGGCGGATAGCCGAATGGTGATGCTGAGCGGATTGGCAGTGATTGCGGGAGCGGCTGGAGCGGGGTTGTCGTGGGTGTTGTTGCGGCTGATTTTTTTGGCGACGAATGCGTTTTACTATCACCGCTGGAGTGCGGCGTTTGCCGATCCGGGAGCGAATACGCTGGGGTGGAAGGCGGTATTTCTGCCAGTGATTGGCGGGTTGGTGGTGGGGCTGTTTGCGCGCTATGGGTCGGACCGGATTCGCGGGCATGGGATGCCGGAGGCGATTGAGGCAGTGCTGATGCGGGGAGCGAAGATCTCGCCTCGTATTACGGTGATCAAGCCGGTGGCGACGGCGATTGCGATCGGTTCGGGGGGACCGTTCGGCGCGGAAGGTCCGATCATCATGACGGGCGGTGCGGCGGGATCGTTGCTCGCACAGTTGTTCAGGATGAGCGATGCGGAGCGGTCGACGCTGCTGGTGGCTGGTGCTGCGGCGGGTATGTCGGCGACGTTTCTGGCGCCACTCTCGGCGATTTTGCTGGCGGTGGAGTTGTTGCTGTTCGAGTGGAGGCCGCGAAGTCTGGTTCCGGTCGCGGTTGCGAGCGTGACGGCTGCTGCGCTGCGGAGATTGTTGCTGGGGTCTTTTCCGGTGTTTCCGATGGCGGTGACGACGGTGACGATTCCGGAGAAGACGATGCCGCTGGCGATCGTTGCAGGATTGCTGGCTGGATTGCTGGCGATTGTGCTGACGAAGGGTGTGCATTTTTTTGAAGAGATGTTTGAGAAGCTGCCGTTTCACTGGATGTGGTGGCCGGCGGTGGGGGGAATCGGGATTGGGTTGGGTGGGTTGATCTATCCGCCGGCACTCGGCGTTGGGTATCCGGTTATTCAGAGGATGTTGAACGGCGAGATGGCCTGGGGGATGGTCTTCGGTGTTTTGGTGGTGAAGAGCCTGATGTGGACTTCGTCGCTGGGGTCGGGCACTTCGGGAGGTATTCTGGCGCCGCAATTGATGATCGGTGGCGGACTGGGAGTTGCGCTGGCGCACTTTTTCCCGGTGCTGGTTCCGGGAGCGTGGCCGCTGATCTGTATGGCGGCGGTGCTGGCTGGATCGATTGGCGTGCCGCTGACGGCGGCGGTGTTGGCGGTGGAGTTGACGCATAACAGCGGCTTGTCGCTGCCACTACTGCTCGCTTGCATGTCGGCTTATGGTCTGAATGTGTTGCTGCAGAAGCGCTCGATCCTGACAGAGCGGCTGGCGAAGCGAGGGTATCACCTGGTTCGTGAATACAGCGTGGACCCTATGGAGACGACGACGGTGCGCGAGGTGATGCACACGAGCCTGTTCGCGCTGCCGGAAAATGCGACGCATAAGGACGCTGCTGCGTGGTTTGCCTCAATGCAGGCGCGAGGGAGCAAGGGGTGGTCGCATTGGCAGCGACTGTTCCCACTGGTGGACGCCGAAGGGAAGCTGGCGGGTGTGTTGACCCGAGGTAAGCTGATTGAGGCAGCGCAGCACATCGACGCGGAAGGTTCGCTGCTAACCGAAGCAGTCAAGACGCCGGTGTACGTTGCGCCTTACGATACACTGCGTGTAGCCGTGACCGAGATGGGAAAGAACAATGTTACGGCACTTCCGGTGGTTCGAACCAGCGATGGCAAGCTGATGGGCTTGATTCAGATTGCAGATCTATTGCAGGCACGCACCAAGGCGGGATTGCGGGAGACTGAACGCGAGCGCGTGATGCGTCCGCGCTGGCCGTTTGCAGGTTCGAGACAGGCGGAAGCTGTTGCGGGGATCGCTGAACTGGATGGAGATTTAGCTCCGGGTGGCGATAATCTGATTACGAATCGTGGTTTCCGCGAGACGGAGAACCAGTCTAACTGACGACGCCGAAGAGAGCTGACATTTCGTCGTAGAGGAAGCCCTGGCCAGGGCGGTAGGGCTGGACCCATTTGCCGTCGATGACGAACTGGGGGATCGCACGTTTGCCGGTGTTTTCGATGATCAGGTCTGCTGCGCCGGGGGTGTTTTCGATGTCGACTTCTTTGTACGGGATGTTGTGCGTGGTGAGGAAGCGCTTGGCCTCGCGGCAATCGCGGCACCAGGCCGCTGAGTAAAGGGTGAGATCCATATTTTTATTTTAGCTTGACGGGTTTACGGAAGGCGCACGACAATGCCGGCACCCACAGTGAACAGATTCAATGCAGGACTTGGTGCGCCGCTTGTGATGGCCGACATTCTGAGGTAGCCGAGCTCAGGGAGGCGGAGGTTGATATGTGGGACAAGCGTGTAGTCGACACCACCGAGAAGCCCGTACTGGAGTTTGTTGGTGTAGTGAGTTTCGGGGGCCGGAGGGCCACTGTAGTGAACGTCGACGCCACCAAAGCCTACCGATCCCTGGATGTATGGCCGTATCGGCAGCAGAGGAGGTTTGATGTCGAAACGCGGGCCGAAGAGGAAGTTGCGGTAACTGTGACCCTGGCCTTTGCCATAACCGCCGCGGGCATCCAGCCCTATGCCGACCGGACCTACGTGTAGCAGGTTGTAGTAAGCACCGCCCGTAAATCCCTGATACCAGCCTGCCGTTGTACCGGTAAATGAGGTCCCAGGGATGTGGGTTGCGTTGTATTCCCCGTAGATTCCCAGTTGTGCATATGTGGAAGAAGTTGCGAATAGAACGATGAGAAGAGTTACAACGGTGAGCGTGTTCCGTTTCATTTGCGAAGCTAGTCCCCTGGGCCGAAGTTCGGGATGATGGTCCCGATGTAGCCTAGCACAGCGGACTTTGCCGTCTTACTGTTCGTGGTAGTTGCGGATGAGACCGCCGTCGATGATGAAGGTGGAACCGGTGCAGTAGGCGCCATCGTCGGAGGCGAGGAAGAGAGCGAGGCCGGCGACTTCTTCGGGGGTGCCCATGCGGCCGAGGGGGATGTTTTTCAGAAGCGCGTCGAGTTGGGCTTTGTTGTCCATCATCTTGGCGTTGATGGGGGTGGCGATGGCGCCGGGAGCGATGTTGTTGACCGTGATGCCGAGGGGGCCGAGTTCCACGGCGAGGTCTCGCATGAGCATGCGCATGCCGCCCTTTGAGGCGCAGTAAGTAGAGAAGTTGGGGAAGACCATGTCTTCGTGGACGGAGCTGATGTTGATGATGCGGCCGGGGAGTTTTGCGTCTCGGAGGCGGCGGACGAAGGCCTGGGCGAGGAAGAAGGCGCCCTTGAGGTTGACGTTGAGGACGGCGTCGTAGTCCTTCTCGGTAACCTCCCAGAAGGGAGCTTCGATCTCGATGCCTGCGTTGTTGACGAGGATGTCGCAGCGGCCGAGTTGTTTGTAGGCCTGATCGACGAGGTTCTGGGTGTCGCTGAGGACGGAGACGTCGGCCGGGACGAGGATGGCTTTGCTGCCGGCGGCCTCCACCTTAGACTTTGTGTCCTGTGCCTGCTCGATGTGGTTGCGGTAGTCGACGACGATGGAGGCGCCTTCGTTGGCGAGACGGATGGCGATGGATTTGCCGATGCCTGAGCCGGATCCGGTGACGATAGCTACTTTGCCTGCAAGACGACCTGACATTCGGTTCCTCCGTTTAGTGATGGAACTCTATTGTGCGCTGGATTTCTTACTGTGCAATTTCGCGGCGGTCTTTTTCGCGAGTTTTTTTGTGGTCTTCTTTTGAGTTTTGTTTACGGCGGTCTGCGTCTTCGGTTTTTGTGTGGCGATTATGTCTGAGAGTTTGGATTTTGCCTTTTCGAGTTCTGCGTGACGGGATGCGGAGAGGTTTTTGCCGGCGCGGTTGATGTAGAAGTTCAGCATTCGCATGCCGGAGGCTGGGCCTTTGGGAGAGACTTTCTTTGAGGCGAGCGCTTTGGCAATGGCTGATGCGCTTTGGTTGAACAGGCCTTCGTCAGGGTCGGTTGAGTCGGTCGTGACTTTTGCGGACCACTTCTTTTTTGGCTTTCTTGTCGTCATCGGGGCCTCCCTGGTCGGTGCTTCTGTCCCTATTCCTTCTATGCCTAGGATGCGTGCCGAGGACTTTTCCAAGCGGCGTTTGCGGAAGAAATTGGTGAGGAGGGCGCCGCACTCTCCGGCGAGGAGGCCGGGAAGGAGGTCGAGTTTGTGATTGAGCTGGGGGTGATTGAGGACGGAGAGGACAGAGCCGCAGGCTCCGGCTTTGGGGTCGGGGGCGCCGTAGACGAGACGGGTGATGCGGGCGTGGAGGATGGCTCCGGCGCACATGGCGCAGGGCTCGAGTGTGGCGTAGAGGGTGCAGTCTTCTAGGCGGTAGTTTTTTAGCGCGAGGCCGGCTTCGCGGAGGGCTACGATCTCGGCGTGGGCTGTGGGGTCGGAGTCGCGGAGCACTCGGTTCTGGCCTCGGCCGATGATTTTGTTTTCGTGGACCACGACTGCGCCTACGGGGACTTCGCCGTTGGCTTCGGCTGCTTGGGCTTCGGCGATTGCGGCTCGGAGGTAGTCGAGATCAGTCATGCTTGTTGTCGAACCTGCGGTGTTGCTTCAGGCCCGAAGAATCGGGCTATCTGTTCGGCAAGACTTTGTAACGCAGGGCGGCTGCTGGCAAGTGCTTCATCGTCGTAGGCGAAGCTATTGCGCCAAACCTGTTCGATGATGGGATTAAGGTTTTCGACTGTGAGCTGAATGGTTGGAAGGTGAGCGATGAAAGAGAAGATTGCATCTTCTTCGGGTTCGTATTCGTCTGCAGGAGCGCCTTCGGGGATGTGGCCTTCCGGATCGGCAGCTCGGACGAGGTCTTGAATGGATTCAAGATCCGGCGGGGGTGGCCAGGGCTTGCTCATGCGGGCTCCTGTTGGGAGAGGCAGTGTAGAGTGCCTAGGCCCCAGACCAGGTCGACGGCGTGGATGCCGATGATCTCGCGGGTGGGGAAGCAACTGGCGATGATGTTGAGGGCGTGGCGGTCCTGGCAGTCGTTGAAGGTGGGAACTAGGACGAGATCGTTGGCGATGTAGAAGTTGGCGTAGCTGGCGGGGAGACGCTGTCCTTCGAAGACGACGGGCGAGGGCATGGGGAGTTCGACTATTTCGAAGGGTTTGCCAGCGAGGTTGCGGAAGCTGCGGAGGCGGTCGAGATTTTCAGCGAGTGGGAGATGGTTTTCGTCGTGGGTGTTGGGCTCGACGCAGGTGAGGATTTTATTTTCGCCGACGAAGCGGGTGATGTCGTCGACGTGGCCGTGGGTGTCGTCGCCGGCGCAGCCCTTGTGGAGCCAGAGAACCTTTTCGATGCCGAGATAGTCGTGAAAGGCTTGCTCGAGGTGCTTGCGGGTGGCTGCTTCGTCGCCGAGGCCGGGGTTGCGTTCTTGAATTTTTGAGAGGAGACACTCTTCGGTGGTGAGGAGGAGGCCTGCGCCGTTAGTGTCGATGCTTCCGCCTTCGAGGACGAGGCGGTGGGGTTTGGCTTTGGGGTCTTCGGGGTCGGTGTTGACTTCGGGTTTGAACTGGGGGATGTCGTAGTGCCTGGCTACGTGTTGGGGGATCTGGTCGTCGCGGCGCCAGTTGTCGTATTTGGCCCAGGCGTTGAACTTCCAGTTGGTGACGGCGAGGTCGCCTGCCGGGTTTTTGACGAAGATGGGGCCGGAGTCGCGGAGCCAGACGCGGTCGGTCTGCCACTGGTGGAAGTGGAGGCGGGCGAGGTTGGCTCCGGCACGGAGGAGGATGCGGTAGATGCGGTTTTGTGCCGATTCGTCATTGACGAGGATGTGGACACCTTCGACTTGGGAGAGGTGACGGACGATTTCGGCGTAGACCCAGGGGATGGGTTGGAATTTTCCGGGCCAGTCTTCGGCGTTGTGGGGCCAGGCGATCCAGGTAGCGGCATGGGGGGCCCACTCGGCGGGCATGCGATAGTCTTGGTCGCGGGGTGTGGTCATTTCCGGGTTCCAGTGCTCTTTGATCGTCTCATCGCTGCTGCCCCTACCCCGACAATATTGTGTAAAGTCTTCTATCGAATTGACTTAGCTTTGGACTTTGTCTTTAGGTTCTCACCCAAGTCCAGATTCGGTGGAAGTTGTCGCTAAAGTATTCATTTGAAACGAGAAGGCAAAAGCAATTCTTCTTTCTCCTCTATATCAAGTATATCCGGTTGAGCGTAACTCATACGCCAACTCTATTCGGCTTGTTTTCAGCGAATTAGCTGCTTTTGGGGCTTGACAAGATTTTTGTGATAAAGCGATGAGGATCACTTGACAGCGTTTATTTTCTCATTTTATATTACCAATTAGTTATGGAACTAATTAGTTATGGAATGATGGCCTCTGATGGTTTGGACGCGACCTTCGCGGCGCTTGCGGATCCGACGCGGCGGGCAATTCTTGCGCGGCTGGCTTCGGGGGAGGCTTCGGTGACGGAGTTGGCGGAACCGTTTGCGATGACGCAGCCGGCAATCTCGAAGCATCTGAAGGTGCTGGAACGGGCAGGATTAATTTCTCGCGGCAGTGATGCGCAGAGGAGGCCGCGACGGCTCGAGCCGCGCCGGTTGGCAGAGGCGACGAAGTGGCTGGAGAGATACAGGCAGTTCTGGGAGGCATCGTTCCAGAGTCTGGATACCCTTTTGGATGAGATGAAGACCATTAAGGCTGAGGACAAAGACACGTAGAAGAGAGAGCTGAAAAGGAGTTGGCAGATGAATAGAGGCGAAGCAATGCAACTCGTGACGCGAGGAGATTGCGAGATTGTGATTTCGCGTGTCTTCGACGCTCCGCGTGAGATGGTCTTTGACGCCCACACGAAGCCTGAGCTGCTGAAGCGCTGGATGACGGGATCTCCGGGCTGGTCTCTGGAGGTCTGCGAGATCGATCTGACGGTCGGCGGGGCATTTCGTTATGTGTGGCGTGGTCCCAAGGGGCAAGACATGGGAATGGGCGGAGTCCATCGGGAGATCGTTCCTCCTGAGCGTTTGGTGACGACTGAGTTGTTTGACGTGGATTGGACCGGCGGGGAGGTCCTCAGTACGCTTGTGCTGACGGAGAGGGATGGGAAGACTACGCTGACGAATACGTTGCTATATCCCTCACGCGAGTCGCGGGACTCTGTCGTCAATAGCGGAATGGGGCAGGGTATGGGGAACGGATATGACCAGCTTGAGGATCTGTTGTCGTGGATGAGAGCCGCTGGGAGGAAGCATGAGTGAGACGCGGAGCGTTGGTCGAAGCATCTGGGCGATCATTGCCGGATTTCTGGTGTGCGTCGTTCTAACGCTGGTTACGGATCTGGCGTTTCATGCGATGGGAGTGTTTCCTCCGTTGGGGCAGCCGGTGAGCGATGGGCCATTGGCGTTGGCTACGCTGTACAGAATCGTCTTTGCGATATTGGGCACCTACGTTACGGCTCGGCTTGCTCCGCATGCGCCGATGCGGCATGCGTTGATTGGTGGTGTTATCGGTTTGGTTTTAAGTATCGCGGGCGCGGTTGTTACGTGGAATAAGGGCCCGGCGTACGGGCCGCATTGGTATCCGGTGGCGCTGATTGTGACTGCTCTGCCGTGTGCGTGGGTGGGTGGGAGGCTTCGTGAGATGCAGTTGCGGCAGCCCGTGGCTCGCTAAAGGAGAACGGTTCACGCCTTGCGCGAATGCCCACTCATGCGATGAGGCTGCATGAATGGGGACCCGGATTTGTGCGGGCTATTTGTCCTTTTCTTTGAAGACCAGGTAGGTCGCGGTGGTGCCGGGGGCGACTTTGACCCAGTGGGGGATGCCGGCAGGGATGTGGATGATGTCGCCGGTGTGGAGGGGGATCTCTTTTCCACCTTCGATGCTTGAGCCGAGGGTTTCGCCGGGGGCGGTGCCGTTGGGGCGTTCCTGCTGCATGGTGCCGCCGTATACGAGGATGAGATCGCCCTTGTTGACGTAGATCTGGTCGGCCCAAAGCTGGTGGCGCTCGGCATCGCCGGTGTGGAGGCGGACGACGAGGAGGGTGCGGTCGTTGCCGTAATCATCGATGGTGGCGACAGCGAAGCCGGTGGGAACTGTTTTGGCGGTCTCGATGAGTTTGGCTTCGCGTTGCGTGAGGTCGGCGGCGGTGTGGATGGTGGGCGTGGTGGTCTGGGTTGTCTGGGCTGTCTGGGCAATGAGGGGTGTCGCTGCAATGAGGGCGAGGGACAGGATTATGCTGCGTGGCATTCTGACTCCTTGTGGATGGTCAGATTGTACTTTGGGGGCTGGCATCTGAGTTGTGCGGGCTGGTCAGGGAAGGCGGTTCGCGCTTTCGCGAGAAGGCCCACTCATTGCGATGAGAGACTGCATGAAGGGGGACTCGCCTGCCGGAATGCATATAGGATGAAGTCGGTTGAGATTAATTGCTCGTAAATTCCCGGAAAAGGTTTTGTGACGATATGGCAATCGGCGTCGGCGCACCCTCGAGCACACAGCACTTTTCCAATCAGAAGACGGATCGCCGGGCCATGAGCATCGCGACGATGCTGTTTTTCATGTGGGGATTTCTGACGTGTCTGAACGACATTCTGATTCCGCATCTGAAGGGCATCTTCGACCTGAACTACGCGCAGGCGATGCTGGTGCAGTTCTGCTTCTTCTCGTCGTACTTCATCTTTGCGCTTCCGGCGGGAAAGCTGGTGGAGTGGCGTGGCTATAAAGGGACGATGGTGATCGGGCTGCTGGTGATGGCGGCCGGGGCATTTCTATTTTTGCCGGCGTCGGCGGCGGTGTCGTTTGGGTTGTTTCTTTCGGCGCTGGTAATCCTGGCGGCTGGAATTACGACGCTGCAGGTGGCGGCGAATCCTTATGTAGCGAACCTGGGGCCTCCGGAGACGTCTGCGGCGCGGCTGAATCTCTCGCAGGCGTTCAACTCTTTTGGGACGTTTGTGGCTCCGTTCTTTGGAAGCATGTTCATTCTGGCTTCGGCGCCGGTGGCTCCGGAGAAGCTGCGGTCGTTTTCGGCTGCGGCGTTGCAGGCGTACAAGACGGAGCAGGCCTCGAGCGTACGACTGCCTTATCTGGGGATTGGATTGACACTGGTTCTGTTGGCGATCTCATTCGCGGTGCTGAAGCTGCCGACGATGGACTTCACGCGCGACATCAGGCCCGGGGAGCTGGACACGACGTCAGCGAACGACAGCATCTGGAAACATCCGGTGCTGCTGGCAGGGGCGCTGGCGATCTTTGTCTACGTTGGCGCGGAGGTCTCGATCGGGAGCTTCCTGGTGAATTACTTTGGCCTGCCGGATATTGCGGCGTTCTCGGAGAAGACGGCGGCGAAGTATGTTTCGCTGTACTGGGGTGGCGCGATGGTGGGGCGGTTTATCGGGTCATGGCTGCTGACGAAGGTCAGAACGAGCACAGTGTTGGGAAGCGCAGCGCTGGTGGCATGTGGGCTGGTGGCGACCTCGATCCTCACGCATGGGCACACGGCGATGTGGGCGATCATTGCGGTGGGGCTGTTCAACTCGGTGATGTTCCCAAGCATCTTTACGGTGGGGCTGACGGGACTGGGGCCGCTGACTTCGAAGGGGTCGAGTCTGATGGTGGCGGCGATTGTGGGTGGTGCACTGCTTCCGCTGGCGGAGGGGCATCTGGCGGATGCGATCGGCGTGCAGCATGCTTTTGTTATTCCGGCGGTCTGCTATATCTACATCGCGCTGTTTGGGTATTTAGGCGGGCGACGGGCGGAGCGCGAAGTGGGGATAGCGGCTTAGGCCGTCACCGTGATGAAAGAGTGCATTCGCGCTTTGCGCGAATGCCCACTCATGCGATGAGACTGAACAATGAGACCGCTTGAATGGGGCACCCGGCTAAGGATAGGCACCTGCACCCGGCGGATCGCGAGTGATAACGTAGTGATTCCAGCATTGCCGTCCCACTAAGGAATGCACTAAATGATTTTTGGTGATCCCAGTTGCTTCGCCCTTGAATCCGAAATCACTCACGCCTACGAACGATTGAGCCTACGAGCGCTCGGTTACTTCGTTATTCATGTCGGAGGCAGATGCTACGGAGTAAGAACTTGGGATGCAACGATGTTGGCGACTGCATTTGATGGAGTTGCCAAAAGAATTGCTATGCGTGGCAGTCACACCGCGCCGTCCATTTCGACGGAAGATAGCGAAACGCTTGCAACCGCATTCAGCCGGGCCATCTATATTGAACATGAAAAGGATGAACTTTTCTTGGGGATGCGGGACACAGACTTCATAACGTTACTTCATTCGGCGAACCTCGACTGGACGGCGGATGGAGACGAAGGTTTCGACGATGGAAGCTGTGTGCTGCAGTTCGACGTTGGAGACGAAGTACGTTTGATCGCCTTCAGCCGCGCTACGAATCCCATACTTGATTCTGATAGTCTTCGCGAGGTTTGGCTCCCGGCTGAGAACTTCTACGCCATTCTCCAGAAATGGCACGACCGTTTTCTGGAAGAGTGGACGTCGTTTCCGAAGGAGTTTACGTCGTACCTGCACTAGTCCAAAAAGCGTTTGGCTATGCCTTCGTAGGCGTCGATGCGGCGGTCGCGTAGGAAGGGCCAGTGCTGGCGGGTGACTTCGATGAGTTTGGGGTCGAGGTCGGCGATTAGGATCTCTTCTTTGTTGTGGCTGGCTTTGGCGAGAATGCGGCCGAAGGGGTCGGCTATGAAGCTGCCTCCCCAGAACTCGATTCCGGATTGTGGGGTGTGGTCGCCGGGGCCGTGGAGTTCTACGGTGGCGGGGTTGCCGTCGGCGGCGGTGACTTTGAATTTGACGTCGCCGTGCTCGTGGCCTACGCGGTTGACGGCGCAGACGAAGACTCCGTTGGCGATGGCGTGGGCACGCTGGGCGGTCTGCCAGGCGTCGTACTGGGCGGTGCCGAACTCTTCTTTTTCCGAGGGGTGCCAGCCGATGGCGGTGGGGAAGAAGAGAATTTCCGCGCCGCGTAGGGCGGTGAGGCGGGCGCCTTCGGGGTACCACTGGTCCCAGCAGACGAGGGTGCCGATGGGGCCTTGCGTGGTTTGTGCGGATTTGAAGCCGAGGTCGCCGGGGGTGAAGTAGAACTTCTCGTAGTAGAGAGGGTCGTCGGGGATGTGCATCTTGCGGTAGGTGTCGGCGATGCTGCCGTCTTTTTCTATGGTGACGGCGGTGTTGTGGTAGAGGCCGGGGGCGCGGCGCTCGAAGAGGCTGGCTACGAGGACTACTCCGGTTTCGCGGCAGACGCGGGTGAGTGTGTCGGTGGAGGGGCCGGGGATGGGTTCGGCGAGGCCGAAGAGGTCGTGGTCTTCGCGTTGGCAGAAGTACTGGGCGCGGAAGAGCTCGGGGAGGCAGACGATTTGGGCGCCCTGGCGGGCGGCTTCGTAGACGCGCTCGGCGGCTTTGTCCAGATTGAGCTGGGTGTCGGGGGAGCAGGACATTTGGATGAGGGCGACGCGTTTGGTGGTGTTGTTTGTGGTCATGGTGTCTAGTTTTAGTTTATCGGGATTCGTTGGGGGTGGGATGGGAGGTGCGTGAGACGGTTGTTAATTTGCTTGGGGTTCATCTTGGGCTCTCTTGATCGTCGGTGGTGCCGGGCAGTTGTGCCGCTTCGAGCAAAATGCGGGGGTCTCTCCGCTCCGGCACGAACGGTGAACCGTTCGTGCCTTCGGTCGAGATGACGAGCACTAAAGGGATAGGGAAAGATTGGGTGCCCCGAATTGTTATGGTGTTCTACTTGGTTTCTGAAACGCGGGGGACGGTGCGGGCTACGGGTTCGATGCGGTTGGCGCTTTGGAAGGGGAGCATCCACCCGGGGTATTCGGGTGGAAGGGCGCTGACTTCGTCGAGTTGTTTGAGTTCGTCGGGGGTGAGTTTGAGGTCGACGGCGGCGATGTTGTCTTCGAGCTGGTCGGGGCGTTTGGCTCCGATGATGACTGAGGTGACGAAGGGCTTCGCGAGGACGTAGGCGAGGGCGATGCGGGCGGGACTGCAGTTGTGGGCCTTGGCGATAGGGGCCATGACGTCGAGGATGCGCCATGTGCGCTCCTTGTCGACGATGGGGAAGTCGAAGTCGGAGCGGCGGGAGTCGGCGGGTTTCTGGTTTTCGCGGGAGAATTTGCCGGAGAGGAGACCGCCTGCGAGGGGGCTCCAGACGAGGAGGCCGGTCTTTTCGGCTTCGAGGAGAGGGACGATGTCGCGCTCTAGGTCGCGACCTGCGATGGAGTAGTAGGCCTGAAGGGTGTCGAAACGGGCGAGGTTTTTGAACTCGGAGATAGCGAGGGCTTTGGCGATCTTCCAGCCGAGCCAGTTGGAGACGCCGACGTAGCGGACTTTGCCTTGCTGGACGAGGGTGTCGAGGGCGCGGAGGGTCTCTTCGATGGGTGTGATGGAGTCGTTGCCGTGGATCTGGTAGAGGTCGATGTGGTCGGTCTGGAGGCGGCGTAGGCTGGCGTCGACCGCGTCCATGATGTGTCCGCGGGAGGCACCCACGTCGTTGCGGCCGGGGCCGGTGCGGCCGAAGGCCTTGGTGGCGATGACGACTTGAGTTCGGGGGACGCTCAGGTTTTTGAGGGACTGGCCGAGGGCCTTTTCGCTCTCGCCCTCGGAGTAGACATCGGCGGTATCGAAGAAGTTGATTCCGGCGTCGATGGAGGCTTTGACGAGCTGGTCGGCTCCGGCCTGGTCTACGGTACCGATGGCTCGGAAGAGGCCGGTGCCGCCGTGAAAGGTCATGGTGCCAAAACAGAGCGTGGAGACGAGAAGGCCGGTGTCGCCGAGTGTCTTGTATTGCATGGAGATGTCCTTTGGCCGAGAGGATCGGCGGATAGGAGTTAGATGGTGTAGAGGAAGGCCGTGATTCAAGGGGAGTAAAGCGGCACTGATTCAGCAATCGTTGCTTTTTTACTGGACCTAGCTTTTTTGACTTTGAATTTTCTGTTACGTTTGAAGGGTAGGCCGTTGGGCAGGCATCCGGCGCGCACTCTTCCACTTATCACCAGAGATATCTATTGAGCAGCAGTTAGTGCCAGCGGTGTATTTCATTGCAGAAGGAGTATCTAAGTTGAGCGAATTTCGTGATTTTCTGGAGCTTTCTTACGGCGAACTCGAGGACCTGAACCTGCAGGCGAAGGAGCAGCGCAAGAAGCGCGTTGCTGCCGATGTGATTCGGGAGGAGCGGTTGAAGTATCTGACCGACGAGCGCCGGATCAAAGCCGTGACCGTGCTGTTCAGCGATCTTGAAGGCCGGCTGCACATGCTGGACTACGACAAGAAGTTCCTGGTGAAGAGCTACGACAACCTGACGTTCGACGGATCGTCAATTCGCGGATTTACGGCGCAGCGGGAGAGCGACCTGCGGCTGGGGATCGACTGGAGCGCGTTTTACTGGGTGCCGGCGGATGTGTTTGGCGCGGGCAAGGTGATGGTGTTCGGCGAGGTGATCGACAAAAACGGCACGACGTACAGCGCGGACATTCGCGGAGTGCTGAAGGAGTTCTCGCAGGAGCTGTTCGACAAGAACGGCTACACCCTAAATGCGGCGAATGAGATTGAAGGATTCCTGTTTGAGGGAATCGACGCGGAGCGTGCGTATCACGAGAATGGCCGCTTCGAGTATGTGAATAAGGGCGGCTACTATCACTCGTTGCCCGGGGACCCGCTGCGGGAGTTCATCGACACAACTGCTGAGGTGCAGCGCGCGATGGGGTTCGAGAACGAGAAGGACCACCCGGAAGTTGCGCCGAGCCAGTTTGAGATTAACTACTCGTATGGCGAGGTGGTGGCTGCGGCAGACCAGATTCAGCTTTATAAGCTGATCTGCCGGCAGGTAGCGACGCAGATGGGGATGACGGCGAGCTTTCTGCCGAAGCCGGTTGTGGGGGTAAACGGTAGCGGCATGCATACGAACGTCTCGATCACCAAGGGCGGGAAGAACCTGTTCTGGGATCCGAAGGGCGAGGAGAAGATCTCGAAACTTGCGTGGCAGTTTACGGATCGCATTTTGACGCATGGCAATGATCTTTGCCTGCTGCTGAATGCGAGCGTGAATGCGTATCGCCGGCTTGATCCGCACTTCGAGGCTCCGAACCAGCTGAAGGCTTCGGCGGTCGATCGCGGATCGATGATACGGATTCCTATTGGGAACGAGAAGTCGGCGCGCGTTGAGGTGCGCTCGGTTGGGCCGGATGCGAATCCTTACCTGGTGCTGTATTCGATCTTCAAGACTGGGCTGCAGGGCGAGACGGCGAGGATCAAGAACCTGCGCCAGGCGGAGCGGTATCTGCCGGACAACGTCTATACGGCGCTTGAGAACTTCCGTGCAGCGGAGTGGACGACGACGCTGCTGGGCGAGGATGTGAAGGCTCGGTATGCCGATTTGAAGCAGGCTTCGGCGGATCGTTGTGCGCGGCTGCTGGGCACGATTGTTAAGGCGCCCGAGGTGCAGTTCCACCATGATGTTTATAACCAGCTGCTCTGGAATATTTTCTAGGGTTGCACTGAATTGAGAAAAAGACCGATGAGATCTCATCGGTCTTTTCGTTTTAATAGACACGTCGAATGGCCCATGCTAGATTTTGAGCCAAATGAAAATCTGGGCCTCGCTGAGTTTCATGGCTTGTGGAATTGGGTTGTTTCTGTCTGGTTGCGGCGGTGGGAGTGTCCCGGCCGCACCTGTAACTCCGGCGGTAAGTTCGTTGGCGGGGAACTGGCTGATCACTGGGCCGATGCCAACCTATAGCTTTCCTTTGCCGGGGACGGGTCTATTCAGTCTCGCGATGAGCTTTGACGTTACCAACAACAACATAACCGCGTCCGGATATGGCAGTGGGTTCTGCGCGTCGCCATCTTCGCCGTCTCTTTACAACGAGGCATTTTCCTTCGAGAGTCTGACCACCGGGGTAATTGCCACGGACGAGAGCTTTTCCTTGCAGAGTCCTCAGAACATTTCCGATTATTCGCTTTCGTTGCAGGGGAAGGTTCCGGAGATGAATGCAGGGCAGTTCGCAGGGACGTATGCGGCTACTTTCAATTCGATCGGATCAGCGTGTATTGGGAACTCCGGCGGGACGTATACGGCAACTTCTTTTCCGATCGTGAGCGGGGTTTACGCCGGAACGGGAAAATTCCAGTCGCTCACGAATGGAGTTCTAACCGTGACGCCTGTCACGATAGAGGCGACCCTGCGACAGGGTGCGGCCGTGCTTGATCCTGCAACGAGGCTTTCGAAGCCAAGCAATATAGCGATTGGCGGGAGCATTCGTGTGCAGGGATTTCCGTGCTTTACGTCAGGGATCGCGAACACAACTCTATTCAGCCCGACCAAAGAACCGTTTAGTTCGATTGCCGGTAATATCATGCGCGTGAGCTTCACGATGAACAACGGGTCAACATTGATCTTGACAGGTGCGTTGACCGATGCGACGGAGAATCATATTTCAGCTTTGTTCTCTGTCGACCCGTTCGTTCAAGGATGTGGGGCGGGTTCCTCCATTGTTCCGGCAGTGGATCTGACTCGACAGTAACAAGTGGCCGAAGAGATTTTGCGATGTCTGGCGCGACTATCATCGGTTCCGTCTGTCGGTTGACACAAAGGACGGGGTACTGCATTCTTCTGCTGTTGCCGTGAGGGAGGTTTCTCTTGGACTCAACGGGTGTGGGTGGGCGAAATCCCTGGCTGGTTCCGGCGGCGGTGCTGGGTGGATGTATGTTGCTGGGGCTGGTGCTGGGTGGGTGGTTGCTGGGGTCGCAGATCAAAGACATCAAGCTGGCGGACCGGTATGTGACGGTGAAGGGGCTGGTGGAGCGGACGGTTAAATCCGACATGGCGATCTGGCCGGTGAGCTTCAAGGAGACAGGGAACGATCTCTCGCAGGTGTTTGCGAAGAGTGAGACGGATAAGGCGGCGGTGTTGAAGTTTTTTGCGGCGCAGGGAGTTACGCCACAGGAGATTTCGGTAGGGCAGATTCAGGTGACGGACAAGCTGGCTAATGAATATGGGGGCAATGTGACCGGGCCGCGGTACATCGTGCAGCAGACGGTTACGGTGCAGTCGGGTGATGTGGATAAGATCGCGAAGTCGGGTGAGAAGACCGCGGAACTGGTGCAGGCGGGGATTGTGGTGGGTGGGAATAATGGCCAGGGCGGGATCAGGTACAAATTTAATGGCCTGAATGCGCTGAAGCCGGACATGATTACGGAGGCGACGCGAAATGCGCGGTCGTCTGCGGACAGGTTTGCGGCGGATTCGGGGAGCCAGGTGGGGTCGATCCGGTCGGCGAGCCAGGGGGTGTTTTCAATCTCGGCCGCGGACAATGTTTCGACTGCGGCCGACGAGGGTGGCGGCGGGGACAGCGGCGATTCGAGCATTATGAAGAAGGTTCGAGTGGTGGCGACTGTCGATTATTATCTGGTTCGATAAGCGCACGGTTGGGGCGCATATCGTTGCTAGTCGTATTGCGTGGGTGGTAGCCTTCGAGCATTACTTTTATTACGCCGGAGTCTACTTCAATGCAGGCAAGCTACAACGGAATCGCAGTTCCCACCAATGGGCAACCTATCGAATATAGCAACGGCAAGTACACTGTGCCGAATCACCCGATTATTCCGTTTATCGAAGGCGACGGTACGGGCCGCGACATCTGGAAGGCCTCGCAACGGGTGTTTGATGCAGCGGTGGAGAAGGCGTACGGGGGAAAGCGGTCGGTAGCATGGTATGAGGTGCTGGCTGGCGAGAAGGCTTATCGCCAGACACAGAATTGGCTGCCGGACGACACGGTGAAAGCTACGGTAGATTTTCGCGTGTCGATCAAAGGTCCGCTGACGACGCCGGTGGGTGGTGGGATTCGTTCGCTGAATGTGGCGCTGAGGCAGCTGATGGATCTTTATCAATGCGTGCGGCCGGTGAAGTATTACGCTGGCGTGCCGAGCCCGGTGAAGCATCCGGAGAAGCTGGATGTGGTGATCTTCCGTGAGAACACGGAGGACATTTATGCCGGGATCGAGTTCCGCGAAGGGACGCCGGAGGCAGCGAAGTTCATCGCGTTTGTGAACGATGACATGCTGAAGGGGACGAAGAAGAAGATTCGGCTGGACTCGGGTGTTGGCGTGAAGCCGATCTCGATTACGGGGTCGAAGCGGCTGGTGAGGGCGGCGATTCAGTATGCGCTGGATAACGGACGCAAGACTGTGACGCTGGTGCACAAGGGCAACATTCAGAAGTTTACTGAGGGTGCGTTCCGCGAGTGGGGTTATGAAGTCGCATCGCAGGAGTTCCGTGAGCAGACAGTGACGGAGCGGGAGAGCTGGATCCTTGGGAATCTTGAGGCGAATCCGAAGCTGACGGCAGAGGAGAATGCTGCGCTGATTGAGCCGGGGATCGAGTTTGCTGCGAAGGAGTTTGGCGAGGGCGTGGTGGCCGAGGTGAAGCAGGTGATCGCGGCGATCGGCGCTTCGCATGGCGATGGCAAGTGGAAGAAGAAGATCCTGGTGAATGATCGGATCGCTGACTCGATCTTTCAGCAGATCATTCTGCGGCCAGAGGACTATAGCGTACTGGCTACGACGAATTTGAACGGCGACTATATTTCGGACGCTGCTGCGGCGCAGGTTGGCGGGCTCGGGATTGCTCCGGGCGGAAATATTGGCGATGGGTATGCAGTGTTTGAGGCGACGCATGGCACTGCGCCGAAGTATGCGGATAAGGACGTGATCAATCCGGGATCGGTGATTTTGTCGGGCGTGATGCTGTTCGATTTCCTGGGGTGGACTGAGGCCGCGCGGCTGATCGAGAGCTCGATGGAGAAGACGATTGGGCAGAAGTTTGTGACGTATGACTTTGAGCGCGGAATGCAGGGCGCGACTAAGGTGAAGACGAGTGAGTTTGCTACTCGCATGATCGAGAATATGTAGATAAAAAGCAGGTCCTCCCGCTGCGCGGAAGGACGACAACTATTTTGTGAAGGATTTGAGGAGAAGAGATGCGGAAGAAGGTAACGGTTGTTGGTTCGGGCAATGTAGGGGCTACTGCGGCGCATTGGATTGCGGCGAAGGAGTTGGCTGATGTGGTGCTGCTCGATGTGATTGAGGGGGTGCCGCAGGGGAAGGCTCTCGATCTGCTGCAGGCGATGCCGATTGAGAAGCGCGATTGCAACATCATTGGGACCAATGATTATGCGGACACGGCTAACTCCGACATTGTTGTGATTACGGCGGGGATCGCTCGCAAGCCCGGGATGAGCCGCGATGATTTGCTGAATACGAACTTCAAGATCATGAGCGATGTGGTGGCGAAGGCGGTGGCGGCGTCGCCGAACACGATCATTATTGTGGTGTCGAATCCGCTGGATGCGATGGCGCAGACGGCGTTCAAGCAGGCTGGGTTACCGCGCGAGCGTGTGATCGGGATGGCCGGGGTGCTGGATTCGGCGCGGTTCCGGACGTTTATTGCGCAGGAACTCAACGTGTCGGTGGAGAACGTGACTGCTTTTGTGCTGGGTGGACACGGCGACACGATGGTTCCGCTTTCTCGGTATTCGACGGTGGCGGGGATTCCGATTACGGAGTTGATTGCCCCGGACCGACTGAAGGAGCTGGAGACGCGTACGGCCAATGGCGGCGCGGAGATTGTGAAGCACCTGAAGACGGGGTCGGCTTACTATGCGCCTTCGGCTGCGGCTGTCGAGATGGTCGAGGCGATCCTGAAGGACAAGAAGAAAATTCTTCCTTGCGCGGCTTATCTGCAGGGTGAGTATGGGATCTCCGGGCTGTATGTCGGCGTGCCCTGCAAGCTGGGCGCGAAGGGGCTAGAGCAGATTATTCAGATCAAGCTGACGGCTGAGGAGCAGGCGGCGCTGCAGAAGAGTGCGGATTCGGTGAAGGAACTTTGCACTGTGATTGGGATGGCGTAGAGCCCGCGCGCCGCTGCACGGTCGTAAACGTAAAAGGGGGCCCGCTAAAAAACGGTCCCCCTTTTTTCATGTCTGGGGCTACGGATTGAGTCTGCCCTCTGGTTTGCTGCGGCCTTGGATTCGGCTGCGCGGTGATTGGGATGACGTAGACGGAAACCAGTCTTCGCCTGCACCGAGCGCTTCTTTCCGCAAGATGCCGCTACTATCGACGCATGAAAATGCACGAGCATCGTGAATCAGGTTGTGGGGCTATTGGCGCTGCGTAGTCCCTGATTCCAAAGATGTATTGCCGGTGTGTCGAGGCCCTCTGCACAATGGAGAGTGGGATGCGGGCGAGGATACTCTTTGAGAGAACAGATCAACGTTGATGAGTTGAGGAAAAGAGCAGCGTTCTTTCTGCTCTTTTTTTCTGCTGCCGTGTTCTCGGTGGTTGTGTTTCGAAGCGTACTTCCTCTCATCCTCGGGGATTATCCAGAGTGGGTTTATCACGGAGTCTTGCTGCGGGATCTCTTGCAGGGACACTCCGATACTGCGTACATCTTCAAGCCTTATCCAGTGCCGAACAGTTTGACGACGGCCGGGCTGGGTGCGTTGATGCTGCTGATGTCATGGCCCTTGGCGGCGAAGTTGTGGCTGATGGTGGAGGTGTTGCTGGGAGCTTACTGCGCGTGGGAGCTGCAGCGGTCGGCGAAGGCGGTTGAGGGCTGGAAGGCATTGTTGATTCCAACGGCTGTGCTGTTTGGCACGCCGTTCTGGTTCGGGTTCATGAACTTTATGTTCGGCACGTACCTGGCGATGTTGTTTTGTGCGCTGCTGCTGCGAGGCGTGCAGAGTCGTTGGCTGTATGGTGTGTTGCTGTTGTTGTTGTTTGTGACTCACATGGTGCCGTACGGTTTTGCGCTGATCTTATTTGTTCTGTACGCGTGGCAACACGGCCGGTGGAGGCTGATGTGGCAGACGGTGCCATCGTTGCTGCTGAGCGGTTGGTATTTTGCCGGGCGATTGCTGCACGGAGATGCTGATGGCAAGGCGGGTATGGTGTCGTCGGTCGCATACGGCACGGTGCGGTTTGCGGTTTTCAAGGTGAATACGTATCTGAAGTGCTGGGGAATGGTTAATCCTGCGCCGAATGAGGAGCAATCAATTCTGCTTCGGATGGTGGGAGACAAGGTGTTTGCGATATTGCTGCTCGCCAATATGGCGATCGCCCTGGCAGTGTTTGTGCTGATGGCTCTGGCGGCACGAAAGGCGTTGAAGGAGAGGACCGAACAGCGGTTCCTTTGGATTGCGATTGTTGGATTCTTCGTGGTAGCGCTCGCGATGCCGAGTGAACTGGCGGGGCTGTCCGATCCGGGCGGGCGAATGATGCAGGTAGCGGTGTGGACGGGGATGTGCGTGGTGGCGGCGAAGGGAATCGTGTGGCGTCGAACGCTGGCTTGCTGTGCCGGTGTATTGCTGGTGATGAACCTCTATTTGTTGAGTGCGGTTGCGAGTGATCCGAAGATAGCGGGCGCCACGGGTGGGCCGTTGCCGGCGAGTGTACGTGGATTTGCGCATGTGTATTACACGCGGCGTTGGGACTACTACGGATCGATTGTTGAGGGGAAGATGGACCGGAAGATCTATCCGACTGCAATGTTTTTGAGTCGTCGCGAGTTTGAAGAGAACAAATAGAAATGCCCGCCTAGGCGGGCATTTCTATTTGCGTGATGCATCGTCGCGGGATTAGATGCGCTCGATGGTGACGGATTCGAGGACAACCGGGGTTTTGGGGCGGTCCATGCCGTCGCGGCCGACCTTGCTGATTTTTTCTACGACGTCGTAGCCTTCGACGACTTCACCGAAGATGGTGTGCTTGCCAGTGAGCCAGCTGGTGTCGGCGACAGTGATGAAGAACTGCGAGCCGTTGGTGTTGGGGCCGGAGTTGGCCATGGCGAGCTTGCCTTTCTCCTGGAAGCCGTGACGGGAGCCCCTGGTCTCGTCGGCGAACTTGTAGCCGGGGCCGCCCATGCCGGTGCCTTCGGGGTCGCCGCCCTGAATCATGAACTGAGGGATGACTCGATGGAAGATGGTACCGTCGAAGAGTTTGGGGCCCTTCTTGCTGCGGCTGTTCCAATCTTTGGTACCTTCGGCGAGGCCGATGAAGTTGGCTACGGTCTCGGGCGCATCTTTTTCGAAGAGTTCGCAGACGACCGTTCCTTCGGTGGTCTTGAATGTTGCGTAGGTACCGGGTTTCGTTGGCATGTCAAAGTTCTCCTTGCAGGTTGATGGATTGAATAGTGGCGTCTCCGATTAGATGCGGAGACCAAAAAGGACTATTTTGGCGGAGCCGCCGGTGCAGGCGTTGTGGCGGGTGTTGCCGCGGGCGGCGTCGCCGGTAGTGGAGGCATCGGTTGTCCGTCACGCACGATGGTGACGCGGTTGATGACGACGTTGGTGAGGGGTTTGTCGTTGGAGTTGCGCTCGACGCGTGCGATGGAGGCTACGAGCAGGACGGAGTGGGCGTCGCAGAGGCCAAAGATGGTGTGCTTGCCGTTGAGCTGGGGGACGGGGTCTTCGGTGATGAAGAATTGGGAGCCGTTGGTGCCGCCGCCGGAGGGCCCGGGCCCGGCGTTGGCCATAGCGAGAAGGCCGGGCTGATCAAAGGTGAGGGAAGGGTCGATCTCGTCCTGGAAGAAGTAGCCGGGATCGCCGGTGCCGTCGCCGGCGCGGTCACCACCCTGGATCATGAAGGTGGGGATGACGCGGTGGAAGGTAGTGCCGTTGTAGTAGGGCTGATGGTGCATCTTCTGGAGAGTTTTGGGGTCAGTCCAGTCCTTGGTGCCGTCGGAGAGACCGATGAAGTTTGCGACGGTGATGGGTGCCTCTTTTTCATAGAGTTTGCAGGTGAGGCGGCCCATCGTGGTGTCGATGACAGCGGTGGGACCAGTGGGTACGGGCGCGGGCTTGAGTTGGCTGGTGGTGCTGGGAGCGTCGGGTAGCTGCTGCTGGGCGGCCGGAGCGGATTGTTGGGCGGCCGGAGGGGCTTGTTCGGCTGGCGAGGGGGGTGGGGCCACCGGAGTGGTTTGAGCTTGTGCGGATACGCTAAGGACTAAAACGAGGGCGAGAGTACGAAGCGTCATTCGGTGTAAGACTCCAACAAACAGGCTATCGCAGACCCGCGGTTGGAGCAATGTGGGCTGCCCTCAAATGAGGCGTTTGATGAGGGTGCGGACGAGTTCGAGAGAGCCTCCGTAGACGACGTGGGCGGCCCAGTGCTGGAGGTGGTCTGTGGGAGGGGTGTCGGTGGGAGCGGGCGAGAGTTGAAAGGCGGGGACGGCGATCTCGTCGGCACCGAGGAAGAGGAGGGTTCCGAAGGCGGTGCCGGCACCGGTAGTGACCTCGGGGACCAGCTCTGCTGAGACGCCGTAGACGATGCCCATGAGGGTACCGAAGGTGTAATGAACGGCTTGCCCGGCCTTCTTCTTTTTTCCCCTGTCGAGGGAAGTTCCTGTGGCCTCGGCGATCTTGCGGGCGACTATTTCGGTGGAGTCTTCCTGGGCCGCGGCACGCTGCTCCTGTTGGACTTGTTCATGGGCTATCTGCCATGGGGATTCGCCTTCAGCGAGCTTGATCTTCTTTTCGACGACCTTCTGGCCTGCAGAGGTCAGCTTGAGAAACTGGTCCATTATTAGGGTCGCGACGATGCCGGCTGCCATGCCTGTGACGATTCCTCGGGCTACGGACGGGCGATTTTTACGCATAGTGACCTCGTGTTCAACGTCAGGAGAAGTTTGATGCGGTTTTATCGTTGGGCGTGTAACCGGAGGGTTGGTCTTCGCGTCGAATGGTCTGGAGGAATAACAGCATGGCGAAGTATGCGCTTTATGTGTCGTTGAAGGCGAAGCCGGGGAAAGAAAAAGATGTCGAGGCGTTCTTGAAGCAAGGGGCAGAGATGTCGAAGAAGGAAACTGGGACGGTGAACTGGTATGGCTTGAAGGAAGATGAGGGTAACTACAGCGTGTTCGACACGTTTAACGATGAGGCGGGGAGAGACGCTCACCTGAACGGCGATATCGCGAAGGCGCTGATGGCGAAGGCGAGCGAACTGTTTGCGAGTCCGCCACAGATTCACAAGATCAATATTCTGGCAGATAAGTAGCGTGGGTTATTTCGATTTGTCCGCTGCGGCTTGAACGTCGCGGAAGACGCGGAGGAGATTGCCGCCGAGGAGTTTTCTCATGTCCTCGGCGGTGTAGCCTCGGGCCATGAGTGCGGCAGTAACTTTGGGGAGATCGGCGGCGGAGTCGATGCCTTCGGGTGGGACGGGGATGCCGTCGAAGTCGGTGCCGATGCCGACATGGTCGATGCCGGCGATTTTTATCACGTGGTCGAAGTGATCGATGAGCGAGTTGAAGGGGGCGCGGCCAATCTTTACGGCGAACTCGCGGTCGGTCTTGTTCGATGCGTTGTAGGGGACGGGCAAGCCTTTGGCTTTGTAGTCAACTTCCATGGCGTCCTGTGCTTTTTGGCGTTCGGGCTTCTGGGCGTTCCACGCGAGGCGCCACTGCTCGTCGATGAAGGCGGGGAAGAAGTTGACCATGACTACGCCGTTATTTTTCTTCATGGCTGCGAGCATCTCGTCTGTCATGTTGCGGCCCGCTTGCGTGAGGGCGCGTGCGGAGGAGTGTGAGGCGATGATGGGCGTGCGCGTGGTGGCGATGGTGTCCCAGAATGTCTTGTCGGAGACGTGGGAGATGTCGACAAGCATGCCGAGGCGATTCATCTCCTGGACGACTTGTTTGCCGAAGGGGGTTAGGCCGTCGTGGTGCTTGATGGTGGCGTCGTCGATGTCGCCGGAGGAGTCGGCCCAGTTGTTGGTGTTGGACCAGGTGAGGGTCATGTAGCGGACGCCGAGGCGGTAGTAGTCGCGAAGAAGGCCGAGCGAGTCTTCGATGGAGTGGCCGCCTTCGATGCCCATGAGGACGGCGAATTTTCCTCGGCTGTGGGCCTCGATGATCTGATCGGCGGTGGTGCAGAGTTGGAGTTTGTCGGGAGCCTTGAGGACTTGTTCAAGAGTGCCGTCGATGAGCTCCAGGGTACGACGGGCGGAGGCGTTGGCGCCGTATTGGTTGGGGTCGACCCAAATGGAGAAGAACTGTGCGTCCAGGTTTCCTTTC
This sequence comes from Acidobacteriaceae bacterium KBS 89, assembly GCA_000381605.1. GTDB lineage: Bacteria > Acidobacteriota > Terriglobia > Terriglobales > Acidobacteriaceae > Edaphobacter. The sequence goes on along the minus strand of KB906756.1, from coordinate 749,331 downwards.
TTCGCGGAGTCGTAGTTGAGCATGCCTCCGTCGAGGGGGTCGGTGAAGTTCCAGTGCTCGTCGACGAAGCGTTGGGGGGTGTCTGCGTGGGTATCAACGACGAGGGCGCTCGAATGGACTTGAGCAGGGTCGGTCATTCCGGTCATCTTTTTCTTTCCTGTTGCAGGGGTTGCCTGCGCGTGCAAAAAAGAGGCGCATAGAAGCACAAAGATTAATGTGGCTGTAAACAGAGGCGATTGTGTCTGAGTGAGTGGCGTGCTCTCGCGCATGAGTAACACGATTGTAGCAATCGCGTCAGGGAGATTTCGGAGACAACCGCAGGTTGAAGGCTGCCATCTTTAATTCCAGAGAGGTGAACCATGGCACAAGGATTGAATTCGACGAAGACTGCGGCGCGTCCTTCGCACGAAGCGATTGAAGACGAGACGACGGCGGATCAGGGAAACAAGAGCGGTCAGGAGCGGATGGATCACGCCGCGATGCAGAGTGCGAAGCGGGCTCAGAATCGAATCCACTCGAACGAAGAGACGACCCCCGGTAATTCGGTGTTTTCGAAGTAAGACAAAAACAGAATCATCTTCGATGAGAAGGAAAAGTAAAAGGCCCGCGGAGAGAGCGGGCCTTTTATTTTTTGATCTTTTCGATCATGCGACCTTGGTAAGGAGGCCGTGTGGATCGAGGACGAACTTCTTTGCTACACCGGAGTCGAAGTCTTTGTAGCCTTTTGGCGCTTCGTTGAGTGAGATTACGGTTGCGTTGACGATTTTTGCGATGGGAAGCCTGTCGTGCAAGATGGCCTGCATGAGCTGGCGGTTGTACTTCAGTACGGGCGTTTGGCCCGTGTAGAAGCGGTGCGACTTTGCCCAGCCGAGGCCGAAGCGCATCTTGAGATTTCCTTGCTTGGCGCCTTCCTCCTGTGCGCCGGGGTCCTCGGTGACATAGAGGCCGGGGATGCCGATGCCGCCTGCTGCGCGAACGACGGACATGAGCGAGTTGAGGACGGTTGCCGGGGCTTCAGCGCCATTCTTTCCCTGGACTTTGGCTTCGAAGCCAACGGCGTCTACTGCTGCGTCTACTTCTGGTTTGCCGACCACGGCTTCGATGAGATCGCCGAGGTTGTCGCTCTTTGTGAGGTCGATCGGAGTGAAACCTACGCTGGCTGCGTGTTTGAGGTGGTCGGCGTTCATGTCTCCGATCATGACGACTGCTGCGCCGAGAATCTGGGCTGCGGCTGCGAGACCTACCGGGCCTGCGCCGGCGACGTAGACGATGGAACCGACGCCAACGCCTGCGGTTACTGCTCCGTGGAAGCCGGTAGGGAGGATGTCGGAGAGCATGGTGAGGTCTTTAATCTTCGCCATGGCTTGCGCCTTGTCGGGGAATTTGATGAGGTTGAAGTCGGCGTAGGGGACCATGACGTACTCGGCCTGACCGCCAACCCAACCTCCCATGTCGACATAGCCGTAGGCTCCGCCGGCGCGGCCGGGATTTACGTTGAGGCAGACACCAGTTTGCTGCTCGCGACAGGTGATGCAGCGGCCGCAGGCTACGTTGAAGGGGACGGTGACGAGGTCGCCGACTTGAGGTATTCGACGTCGGAGCCGGCCTCGATGATCTCGCCGGTGATCTCGTGGCCGAGAACCATGCCGGTGGGTGCGGTCGTGCGGCCGCGGACCATGTGCTGGTCGGAGCCGCAGATATTGGTCGAGACGACTTTCAGGATGACGGCATGGTTGATCTTTTTGCCGGTGGGATTTTGCATCTTGGGGAAGTCGATGGATTGGACTTCTACTCTGTTTTGTCCGAGAAAAACTACTCCTGTGTTTTCAGCCATTTTTTGAACCTCATTGCCACTGCTGTTAAACGTTCGCTGCTGTTGGAAACCTTTCTGCTGCCTTTGATGCAATGCAGCAAAAAGGGTAGCGCTGTGGCACGCTACCCTTCTTTGATTCTTGTTTTTGGATCTGCGGATTGTTTGAGGGACCTTAGAAGGCAGCTGCTCCGGCCTCGGCTACGGCGTGATCCTGTTCGCCGGATCCGCCGCTGACGCCGATGGCGCCGACGACTTTGCCGTCTTTCTTCAAAGGGATGCCGCCGGCGAAGATCATCACTTTGCCGTCGTTGGAGGCGTGGATGCCGAAGAACTGGCTGCCGGATTGTGAGTGGGTTGCGAGGTCTTTGGTGGCGATGTCGAAGGCGCGAGAGGTCCAGGCTTTTTTGATGGAGATGTCGATGGAGCCGAGCCAGGCGTTGTCCATGCGGACGTGGGAGATGAGGTTTCCGCCGGCGTCGGCTACGGCGATGTTCATGGGTTGGCCGATTTCGGCGGCTTTCTTTTCGGCGGCGGCGATGATGCGGCGGGCGTCTGCAAGTTGGATCATTTTTCCCTCTGTTCTTAGAATTTTTTTGGGGTGGTTTTATGTGTTTTTTCAGGGGTATTTCGGAAAAAACGAGTGTTTGGTGATGGTTTCTTGATGGTGAGAACGTGGTGAAATGCGTGAATATCGTGGTGTTTTGACGGTCATTTTTCAGCGTCCAAAAACACGCCACTTTTTAAAGATAATTTTTTTGGCGGAACGTCTTTTCCCAAAATGGGACACGGTTAGCGTGCGAAGAGGTCCTTGACTTGTTGAATGAAGACGTCGCGGCCCATGTCGCTGATGGCCTCGGTGAGGGGGAGCTGTTTGGGGCAGGCCTGGACGCAGTTTTGGGCGAAGCCGCATTCCTGGATGCCGCCGTCGCCGGCTAATGCGCGGAGGCGTTCTTCTTTGAGGACTGCGCCGCTGGGGTCGAGGTTGAATAGCTTGGCTTGCGCGATAGTGGCTGCTCCAACGAAGCCGGTGGCGTCGTTGAACTGGGGGCAGACCTCCATGCAGATGGTGCAGGAGATGCAGTTGGAGAGCGGGTAGCGTTTCTCTTGAATTTGAGGTGCTTGCTTTGGGCCGGCGCCGAGATCGTATGAGCCGTCGATGGGGACCCAGGCTTTAACTTTCTTGAGGTTTTCGAAGAGGACGGAACGGTCTACGGCGAGGTCGCGGACTATGGGGAATTTGCTGAGGGGGGCGAGGGTGATGGTCTGGTCTTTGTTGGGGCCGGTGAGCTTGTCTACGAGCGCGGAGCAGGCCATAGAGGCCTTGCCGTTGATGAGCATTGCGCAGGAGCCGCAGATCTCTTCGAGGCAGTTGGAGTCGTAGGTGATGGGCGTGGTGGCACGGCCGGAGACGTCGACGGGGTTGAGCGCGATCTCGCCGAGGAGCGAGGTGATGTTCATACCGGAGCGGTAGGGGACCTCAAACTTTTCGGTGGTGGCGGGTGCGTCGGGGTTGGACTGACGCTTGATCTCGACCTTGATGGTGCTTGGCATGATTTTTGCCCTCTATGTTCGAAGTACCCGGGGCTAAACCCCTTTGTTGCGTGACGCTGATTCAGTGGGCTAAAGCCCACTGCTAATCCGGCAAGGCAAAGACAATTGCTGCCATTTTTTTGTTTGAAATCGAATGACGTGGAAAGCCTACACATATCGTGTGCCTTCGGCCGGGGGTGGGCTGGAGGCGAAAGTTGCGAAGGATTGCAGTCGATAAAGCCTGGATCAGAAGTAGCCGGTTTTGTGGAGGCGTTCCTTTTCCAGTGTGGCGACTGCGATACCTTCTTCCTTGCTGATCGGTGGACGACCCTTGAGTTCCTGACACCGCTCTTTGGGGTGAAGGTGAGTGGTGTAGAGGATCCAGTAGGCGACGACCGACACAGCAACGACGGCGATGATGACCATGACCGCGTTCCAGAGTGTCATGGTCGGTTAGACGGCGGGAACGGGTTTTGAGGTAACTCGTCATATCAAAAACAAAGGCGGAAAGCAGGTCCTCCGCTTCGCGGAGGATGACATCTGGTGTTAGGCGGTGGCGTCGTAGCGGCGCGGGCGCGGTTGGATGTGGCTGATGTCGACCTCCTCCCACTCGAAGGCGGGGGCGTCGTCTCTGAAGGCGGCCTTGGTGGTTTTCAGGAACTTTTCGTCGTTGCGGTCGGGGAAGTCGGGTTTGTAGTGGGCTCCGCGGGACTCGTCGCGGAGACGTGCGCCCTGGACGATGACGCGGCCTAGCTGGAGCATGTTCCAGAGCTGGCGGGTGAAGGCGAAGCTGGTGTTGGCCCACTGGCTCTTGTCCGAGAGATTGACGTTGCGGTAGCGGTCGAGGAGCTCGACGATCTTGGCGTCGGCTTCGTCGAGGCCAGCGTTGTAGCGGATGATGGTGGCGTGCTTGGTCATGGTGTCGCCGAGTTCGCGCCAGATCTTGAATGGGTTTTCGGTGCCCTTGTTGTTGAGGAGGAGATTGTTGAATTCCTTCTGGCGGGCTAGCTCGGCCGCGTGGCCACCGTCGCCTTCCTGCGCGGGGAGGGACCTGGCGTAGGCCATGGCCTGCGGGCCGGCGACGAAGCCTCCGTAGATGCAGGAGAGGAGGGAGTTGGCGCCGAGGCGGTTGGCGCCGTGGATGGAGTAATCGGCTTCACCTGCTGCATATACGCCGGGAATGTTCGTCTGCTGGTTGAAGTCTACCCAGAGGCCTCCCATGGTGTAGTGCATGCCGGGGAAGATCTTCATGGGGACTTTGCGGGGGTCGTCGCCGACGAACTTCTCGTAGATCTCGAGGATGCCTTCGAGCTTGTGCTGTCGCTCGGGCGAAAGATGGGAGACGTCTAGGTAGACCATGGGCTGGCCGTCGATGCCCATGTCGTGTTCGTAGACGACCTTGAAGATGGCGCGGGTGGCGACGTCGCGAGGGACGAGGTTGCCGTATTTGGGGTACCACTCTTCGAGGAAATACCACCGGTCTGATTCTGGAATACTTTGTGCGGCGCGTTTGTCGTTCTTGTCTTTGGGGACCCAGACGCGGCCGCCTTCGCCGCGAGCCGACTCGGACATGAGGCGGAGTTTGTCTTCGCCGGGGATGGCGGTGGGGTGGACCTGGATGAATTCGCCGTTCGCGTAGTAGGCGCCCTGTTGATAAAGTGCTGATTGAGCTGATCCGGTGCAAACTACTGAATTTGTGGATTTTCCGAATATGGCTCCATTGCCCCCGGTGCAGACGATGATGGCGTCGGCGGGGAAGGTTCGGGTCTCCATTGTGCGGAGATCCATGGCGGTGATGCCGCGGCAGGCGCCCTTGGTGTCGAGGACGGCAGAGAGGAACTCCCAGCCTTCGTACTTGGTGACTTTGCCTTCGGCTTCGTAGCGGCGGACTTGTTCGTCGAGGGCGTAGAGGAGTTGCTGGCCGGTAGTTGCTCCGGCGAAGGCGGTGCGGTGGTAGAGGGTTCCACCGAAGCGGCGGAAGTCGAGGAGGCCTTCGGGGGTACGGTTGAAGGGGACGCCCATGCGGTCGAGCAGGTCGATGATGGCGGGGCCCTGCGCGGTCATGTTTTTGACGGGAGTCTGGTTGGCGAGGAAGTCGCCGCCGTAGATGGTGTCGTCGAAGTGCTTGAAGACGTCGTCGCCCTCGCCCTTGAGGTTTTTGGCGGCGTTGATGCCTCCCTGGGCGCAGACGGAGTGCGAGCGCTTGACGGGGACGATGGAGAAGAGGTCGACCTTGCCGCCAGCTTCGGCGATCTTGATGACGGCGGCGAGACCGGCTAGGCCTCCGCCTACGACGATGATTCTGGGGGTTGCTGCCATTGTTGTTTCCTGTCCTGAAAAACGTTCGATCAGTATCGACTTCGAAGCAGGTTATTGATGTCTACGTACTACTACCAGCAACAAAACAATCCCTAATGCGAAAACCGCTAGCTGCACGGTCCTCAAACTTCGTAGAAGACTAGCTCTACGGCTGTCGGGGAAAAACCGCCGATGAAGTGCGCAGATTTTATTCGTCATTCCCAAAACCCCTGGGGTTTGACTGATACTAGGTACGACTTTAAGGCGGTTAATCTGCCTAATCATCAGGGCGCGAATTACTTCTACCGCTAGCGTGAGTATTACAAGGACATTAAGGATTACATTCACTGGGTACGGGTAGCTGAAGGGCGAAGCCGAATTCACCGTACCGCTCCTGGTTGTGTTGGATTGGTTGAGTTTGGAGGCGTTGAAGGTTTGAGAAGTGTGATGCCGGGCTGCTCGGGCATGACGTCTTCTGGCGCGGGTGGGGCGGTGACGACGGCGTAGATGCTGATGAGGCCCATGAGGCAGAGGGCTGCGCCGCCGAGTCCGCAGACCCAACCGAATTTCTTGCGGGCTTTGTCGCCGGGGGTGATGCCCCACTTGGCGGCGAAGAGCCAGACGCCGTAGGAGAAGTGCCATGTGGTGGCGATCATGGCGATGACGTAGATGGCGAGCATCCACGGGTTCGCGAGTTCGTGCTGGACCTTGGCGAAGGCTGCGCCGGGGTGCTCGGGGAGCGAGACGCCGGTGAAGCGCTGCCGGTAGAGGTGCTGGATGATGTAGAAGAAGGCGATGAGGCCGGTGATGCGTTGGGAGAGATACATCCAGTTGCCGGCCCAGGGGTAGACGTTGACGTTGGAGCGGCCGCGGATAGCGATGAAGACGCCGTAGAGCGCGTGATAGGCGAGGGGGATGAAGATGAAGACCCACTCGAGGACACGGACGAGCGGTAGGGAGTTGAGGAAGAGGACTTGCTTGGCGTAGGCGAGGGGGCCGTTGACGATCTCGTAGTTGGAGACGATGTGTTCGACGAGGAAGGCGCCGATGGGGACGATGCCGGTGAGCGAGTGGAGCTTGCGCCAGAAGAAGGAGTGGCCTTCGCCGGCACGGAGTGGTTGCACGCCACGGAGTTGCGGTGCGGCAGGAGGTGCTGGCGGGGCGGCGGTGGCCATGGGAACTCCTTGAAATCGTGATGAATGCACTGTGAGGAAAGGAAAATAGTGCAGCACGAAGATTATTCCGCTCCGGTCTTGCCAGCGTCAAGGAAAGTAGAGGCGTTTGTGCGGTTATCGTGAGGTTTGTGCGATTAAGTTGCTTCGGGCTGGTTGAACGCCGGCAGCCTCAATAGTCCTATGGAGCCGATGAGTCCCATGAGCCCGAAGACCAGCTCCGGAAGGGCTGCGACTAAGAGGCCGAATACTCCTTCGCTTCTCATGGCAGGAGGGCGCGAGTTGTGGGCAAAGTTGTACGCGAGGTAGAGGCCGGAAAGAATCAAGGTGCAGGATACGAGAAGGCATCCGATGACCGCTTTCCTGCTATGTTCTGCGCGGCGTCCGGCAATTAGACAGGCTGTCGCTATTGCTGCGCCAATCACTGCGGTTAGCAGCACGCGAGAGGCATCGCGCGGAGAGTGTTCGCGAGATATCCAAAAAAATACGACTGGAAGGAAGACGACTTCGACCAGGATGATTGCTGCGGTAAGGAAGACAGGGATCGAGGTAAGGAGATAGAGTACCTTCCGCATATCTGTTTTCTCGTGGCCTGGCGGCTTAGATCTATTGTTTGTTGTCTGCAAGCTTTGCAAGCAAATGTACAACAGCACGGCCGCGGTGGCTGAAGGCGAGTTTGGTTTTGATGTCGAGTTCGGCCATGGTCTTGTTTTGCTCGGGCAGATAGAAGAGTGGATCGTAGCCGAAGCCTCCGGTGCCGCGCGGTGTGGAGAGGATTTCGCCTTCGACGGTGCCGTCGCCGATGGCGAGGATTTTTCCGTCGCGGGCGGCGGCGAGGACGCAGTGGTAACGGGCTGTCGGATTTTGGGTGGGGACCTTGCTCAGGGCTTCGAGTAGGTAGAGGTTGTTGCGCTCGTCTGTTTTTCCGGGGCCGTGGAAGTGGTGGTCGTCGGCATAGCGGGCGGAGCGGACGCCGGGTGCACCGTGAAGGGCGTCGACTTCGAGGCCGGAGTCGTCGGCGATGACGATCTCGCCGGGGGCGTGGTTGGAGTAGTAGATGGCTTTGAGGCGGGCGTTGCCTTCGAAGGTGGGTTCGTCTTCGGCTGGGGCGGGGATTTCTTTTATTCCCGGGAGTGGGGACAGGTTGATGTCCTGCGATGCTGCTGCGGCGAAGTCGCGGAGCTTGCCTGGGTTGGATGTGGCGATGTAGAGGGTCATTGTCCTGATCTATTTTGCATCCGAATGAAAATTGCAACAGCAGATCCCCATTCGGGGATGACAACAAGCAAGGCAACAACAAGGCCAAGAAGGAACTATTGGGTGATGCGAAGACGAATGAAGGCTACGACTCCCCAGGGATGGTGGCCGTAGGTGGAGACCAGGGGTGCAGGTGTGGTGTAGCTGGTGAACTGTGCGCCGGGAGCTACGAGAAGGTGAGGGATGAAGCGGTAGTCGCGGTCGTAGCCGAAGGTGTAGGCGGCGACGTGGCCGATGGGTTCTTCCTCGAAGTTGGGCGGGAGTGCGGAGCCAGGCGGGAGGAGGAGTTCGCTGGAGCGGCCGGCGTTTTCGATGCGCGTCCAGATGTAGTTGCGGGTGCGGAATTTGAGGAGGGATTCGAGGAGATAGCTGTTTTCGATGCTGCCGTCGGGGAGTGACTTGGTGCGGCCCCAGAGGAGGGTGGTGGACCAGTTGCCGGTGGCGGGCGTAGACATGTCCATGCCGGGCATGCTGGTGGTGTCGTGGTGCGCGCCGATGGGGCGGTTGTACATGATGGATGCGGTTTGGCGCTGCTGGTCTTCGGTGGGGTAGAGAGCTTCAGGGCTGACGATGTGGGCGATGGAGTATTGGCTGCTCCAGTTTGGAGTAGGGGCGAAGGTGACGCGAGAGGAGTAGCTGTCGATGGCGAGGCCATTGGGCGAGGGTTGGAAGCCCCAGCGCTGTTCAGTGGGCTCGGCGCCGTGGAAGCCGGACTCTTCAAAGCGGAGCCAGCGCCATGTGAGGCCGCCGGTGAGGACGTTGAAGGCGATGTGGGTTGAGTCTTCCTGGTGGTGGCCGAGGGCTCCGATTGGATCTTCGGAGGCGGAGAGTCGGTGGGGATAGGCGGTGGGGCCGATTGCAGGGTCGCCGACGGGCGCGGCGTAGAGGCTGAGGAGTCCGTGCTCGCCGAGACGGATGTCGTAGAGGGCGGCGACCTCCATGAAGAAGTCGTGGGGGTGCTGGCCGTCGATGATGGGTTTCCCGAAGGCGGTCTCGCCTTGCTGGAAGAGCTCGGGATACTGGCGCTCCGAGACGGTGGCGGGCTCGAGGGAAAACATGGCGCGGAGCGTGAGCTGGCCGGGGCCGAGTTGGCGCGTGGCCATGGGCATGAGCCAGTTGGTGGAGAAGAATTTGTCGCCGCCACGAATGACCGGGGCCGTGCAGGGGACACCGAACTGCTCGCAGGTGGCAGGCGAGGGGCCGGTAGGGTTGGAGGTTGCGTGTTGTTGCGTGTCGGCGATGAAGGCGGTGCCGTGGAGCATGAGCATCCATCCGTGGGAGTGCTGCATGAGCATGGCGATCGGCGAGGAGGCAGGTTCGACGCTGGTGCCAGAGCTGAGATGGGCGAGTTCAGTTTCGATGAGCGTGGTTGGGGGCTTCATCGTGTTCATGTCCATGCTTGTTGCCGTCGGAGCCGTGGGGCTATCTGGGTGTTGTTGCTCATGCTGCGGATGCATGTCCATTCCGGGCATGTCCGGCATGGGGGCCGGCTTCGTCTGCGCATGGATCGGAAGTGCAGCGAACAACGCTAATGGGAGCAGAGTCGCTGCCAATCTGTGAGGCATGATGATTCCTTCTCTTGAAGACTGCATAGCGGACAGGCAGCGTCGTAAGACGCTGCAAGGCGCGGAGGGTCAAGAGTGGAATCAGATTCGAAGAGCTATGCGGGGAGGAGAGGCGGGCGGTGCCGTGGAACCTGTCACGAAGAAGGAGCCGAGGGGCACAGTTTTATCAGAGGGTAAAGAGATCAGAACAGGGGCGGCCTGAGCGGGGGACTCAACCGTTGCGGAGGTGATGGCTGGAGGCTGTTGTTGTGTCGCGCAGCAGGACGGAAGCTCGTGGCTGACGGGCGCACGTTTTGGGCAATGGCTGCACGAGGACTGAACGACCTGCTTTGCATGCACGCACTTGACTGTGCCAAGCAGCATGGTCAGCAGGCAAAGAAGTGTCGCGAGAGTGTGCAGAGATTTCTTCATTCCTCTACCGTTGGACGTTTCAAGTCCTTAAGGTGATGCATTCAGTTGAGATTAATTCTCCCATGAGGAGGCCTGTCTCTGCATCAGAGGTTGTAGACCCAGGCCGCTGCCTTTGGCAAACGAAGGCGAACGAGTTGTAATGATTTGGTAATTCGGTAGAGGTGGCGATGGAGGCACGAGGGGCTATGGCAACGATGAAGGCGCATACCGAGTATCTGACTTTCAACACTGATGAACGGTATGAGATGGTGCACATTACACCGCAAGTGGAGGAGATTGTGCGGCGCAGCGGGATTGAGGACGGCTCGTGTTTTGTTTCGCCGATGCATATCACGGCGGCGATCTATGTGAAAGACAACGAGGACGGTTTGATCGAAGATATTGGAACGTGGCTGGAGAAGCTGGCGCCGTCGTGGCCGGGCTACAAGCACCATCGCACGGGCGAGGACAATGCCGATGCGCATTTGAAGGCGCTGCTGCTGCACCACGAGACGACGCTGCCGGTGACTAAGGGGCGGCTCGATCTAGGGACATGGCAGCGCGTGTTTTATGCGGAGTTCGATGGACAGCGATCGAAGCGCGTTATTGTGAAGCTCCTGGGTGTCGCAAAAGGATGATGTCGACGCGACGGTTTTGCGTGCGTCCGTCTTCGGTGGCGTTGCTGGCGACGGGATGAAACTCGGCGTAGCCGGCGGCCGAGAGATTGACTGGATTGATCGGGCCATGTTCGAGGAGCAGCCGGGCGATGGCGGTCGATCGTGCGGTAGAAAGCTCCCAGTTGCTGGCAAACTGCGCGGTGTGGATGGGTACATCGTCGGTGTGGCCTTCGACTCGGAGCGGACCTGCGGGCAGAGTGGTGGCGAGGATGGTGAGCATGGGGACGGATGCTGCGCGGACTTCGGCAGAGCCGGAGGGGAAGAAACCTGCCTCGTGGAGCGAGATGACGAGGCCATCGGGAGTGATGCGCATGGTCATGCCGCCGGGAGGGATGTGGCCGGCAGCGACCTGTTCGGCGAGTAATTTGGTGAGGCGGGCTTTGGTTTGCTCCAGGGTTTCGGTACTGGTGGTAGGAAGCAGCGGTGTGAGTGTTGCTTTGGTTATGGCTGCAGCGTTGATGTCGGTGAGCGGTGGGGTCTTTGAGTGGGCGTCGAAGGTGCCGAGCGGAGTAAAGGCTGATTGCATGGCTTCGGCGAGTTTGATCTGCTTCTTCTTGTCCGTCTGGCTGGAGGCGAAGAGGACGACAAAGAAGGCGAAGAGGAGTGTGATGAAGTCGGCATAGGAGACTAGCCAGCGCTCGTGGTTGACGTGCTCGGGGTGCTTTCTCCTACTCATACTTTTGCCTCGGAGTGCTTGGTGTGGAGTCTGCGGGTTCGGAGTCGAAGAGGAAGGTGCGGAGTTTGGTTTCGATCATGCGTGGGTTCATGCCTTCGAGGATGGAGATGACACCTTCAAGCATCATCTCCTTGATCATCTGCTCTTCGCGGTGACGGAATTTGAGCTTGCCGGCGGCGGGGAGGCAGATGAGATTGGCCATGGCGACGCCATAGATGGTGGCGACGAAGGCGACAGCGATACCGCGGCCGACTTCGTCGATGTTGGAGAGGTTCTTCATAACCTGGATGAGGCCAAGGACCGCCCCGATGATGCCGACGGTGGGGGAGTAGCCGCCCGCAGCTTCAAAGACTGCAGGAATCTTTTCTTCTATCTCAGATTTATTGTCCAGCTCGAGTTGCATGATCTTGCGGACCTCGCTCGGCTCGGTGCCGTCGACGGCAAGCATGAGGGCTTGTTTGAGGAATGGGTCGGCTATGGTGGCGAGATCTGCGTCGAGAGAGACGATGCCGCTTCTGCGGGCTTTGTTGGCGAAGCTTACGATTTGCGCAAGGGTGGCCTCACCATTGGAACTTTTATGCAGGAAGACCTTGACGATTGCTTTTAGTGCGGCGAGGAAGATGTTCAGGGGGAACTGGAGCATGACGGCTCCGAGGGTGCCCCCAAAGACGATCATAGCGGCAGTGGGCTGGGTAATTTGGGCGATGCTTCCACCCTCGATCATCATACCGGCGAGAATGCCGAGGATGGCGAGTGCGATTCCACCGATGCTGGCGATATCCATGAATGTCCTCTTCCAGAATGAAAATGATTAGTCGCCGGATGGGTTGCGCGTGTGCGCGCGTGCCCGCTCGTCGGCGTCGTAGGCGGATCTGGCGCTGAGCGAGGCCGCTGCCTCGGGCCACGCCCTTCGCAGGACAGCCGCGCGATAGTTCAAAGTACGTTGCGAAACTTCACTGCAGGGCTCGAGAACGACCAGCTTCTCTCCGGTGATCAGGGTGAGCACCGTGTCGGGCGAGGCCTCGGCGTATTTGATGAGGTCGCAGTTGATGACCAGGGGGCTGCCGTTGAGGCGTGTCAGTTCGATCATGTGCAGAGTTCCTTCCCTGTATCTCATCGGCGAAGAAGTCCGCGTCAATAGGAGGGATTGACTCTTGAACTGTAAGCCGGAACAAACCAGGACGAGTCTAAAGTCGCTGCGAGGTGCGCCGATGAGGTTTGGGAACGCGGAGCCTTCCGCATGGTGAATCGGATCTCACGAGCTGCTGTGTCAGCGATATGAGTTTGCCGGGCGGTCACTCGGGCGGCGTCGCGGCAACTCAAACCGAGCAGTACAGGAGCGTTTCCTTATGTCCTTGGGCATTCTTACTAACGTTGCAGCAACCTATGCAGAGAACAATCTCAATCAGACGCAGGGCAGTCTCCAGACTGTTCTTCAACAGCTTTCTTCAGGTTCGCGCATCAACAGTGGTGCGGACGACGCAGCCGGCCTTTCTGTTGCCGACGGTCTGAAGGCGAATCAAGCTGCGCTGAATCAGTCAGCACAGAACGCACAGAACGGCGTTGGGCTACTCCAGACCGCCGATGGCGCTCTTTCGCAGGTGACCAACTTGCTGACCCGCGCGGTGACGCTCGCTACCGAGGCTGCCAACGGCGGTCTTACTACCGCTCAAGCAAATGCGGCCGATACGGAGTTCCAGAGCATCCTGACCGAGATCGGGAATATCGGCACCTCAACGAACTTCAACAGCAACGCTGTCTTTTCCGCAACCGCAACCGACTTCGTCGTCAGTGACGGGACTACATCGGGAACCACGACCATCAGTGCGACGATCGGAGCGCTTAGTGCCGCGGGCGTCGGAACCGCAACCGGTGGCGGAGCGGGACAAGCCTTTACGGCAACAGACGTCTTGACTAGCCAGGCTTCCGCGAAAACTACGCTGACGGATATCACGGCCGCGATCGCAGACGTTGCGAATCAGCGTGGTGCGATTGGCGCCAACATCAACCAGTTGAACGCGGCTGCCAACGTTGCCAGTTCGGAGAGTGTGAACCTCTCCTCCGCCGAGAGTGCGATCCGTTCGACCAACTACGGTCAGGCCACCAGCGACCTGGCAAAGTTCCAGGTGCTGAGCCAGACCGGTATCAGCGCTCTTGCGCAGGCCAACAGCGTGCAGCAGGAGATTCTGAAGCTGCTGCAGTAAGTCGCACTGGAGTGGCGGCGATCAGGCTTGGTCGGTCTGGTCGCCGTTGTTTCAGTTTCGGGAGGCTTAACTCCTTCTAATGTTTGAACGGCGAGGTTGGCCCAGGTATTGCTTCTGTATCGGCGAATGAAAATGGGAAGGTGAGATGGGGACAGTCGGGATAAACTTCGGATCGGCAACGAGCGGCCAAGGGTTTGATGTTGCTTCGACGGTGGCACAGATCCAGGCGTCGGAGCAGGCGATTGAAACTCCTTGGAAAAACCAATTGACTGCGTTGCAGGCCCAGGACACGGTTTTGTCCAAGCTGGGAAGCGACCTTGCCACGCTGACGACGAGCCTGCAGGCGTTGACGGACTTCACCGGCGTCTTCTCGGAGAAGCAGGGGTCTAGTTCCAATACCGACGTGCTAAGTCTTACGTCCGCGAGCGTGTCTGCGTCTGCGGGTAGCCATACTGTCGTTGTCAATTCGATGGCGCAGACCTCATCACAGGCTTCAAGTGCGGTAACAGATCCGAACGATACGCTTTCGGGTAGCCTGACCATCCAGGGCCACATCTTCACTGTGGACAGCACCAACAATGACACTACACTTGCTTCGCTGGCCTCTGCGATCAATTCCGCCGGCATCGGTGTGAGCGCCAACGTCATCACGGATTCAAATGGGTCGCGGCTGTCTCTTGTCAGTAAAACGAGCGGTGTAGCGGGACAGCTTTCGGTTACCGGACTTTCTCTCTCGGGCGCCTCCGCGGGTCCTATCACGTTCCCGACCAGCCAGCCTGGGCTGGACGCGAGTCTGACAGTGGATGGTGTGCCGATTACGAGCGGCTCGAATACCGTGAGCGATGCGATTCCGGGGGTTACGTTTCAACTGTTGGGTTCTTCGTCGGGAACGCAGATCCAAGTGGAGATTACGAACGACAATATGGACATCGGAACGGCGATGGGTAATTTTGTGGCTGCCTATAACGCCGTGATTAATGACATCAACGGCCAGGAGAAGAATGACTCGAGCGGGAATGCGGAGCCGCTGTTTGGGAATTCAACGCTGGCGTTAATCCAGAGTCAGATTACTGGCGCGCTCTTTAGTGGGGCGGCAAGCGGGGCGATCACGAATATCACGCAAGTGGGTATTGGACTAAACAACGACGGCACGCTGACGCTGAATGCGGACACACTGAATTCGGTGCTTAACTCGAACTTCTCGGACGTAACTGGATTTCTGCAGAACTCGGGTAGCTTTGGCCAGACGCTGGCAACGTCGCTGAACAACCTCGGCACCCAGGCGCCGAACGGTGCGGTCTTTCTGGCGCAACAACAGAACAGCGCGCAGGAGAAGGCACTGAGCACGAGCATCAGCAATGAAGATACTTTGCTGGCGGCGCAGAAGATTCAGTTGACGAACGAACTGAATACGGCGAACCAGATTCTTCAGTCGATTCCGGCACAGCTGAATCAGGTAAACGAGCTGTATAGCGCGATCACAGGCTTCAATGAAAGATCCCAATAGTTGAATGGATGGATGAGATGAGCTATCAGCAGCAGGCTTTAGCTGGCGCGACTGGCGTTGAGTTGATTGTGGCGCTTTACGATGGCTTGATTCGGTTTCTGTATCGGGCGATGCAGTGCGTCGAGGAGAACGATGTTCGCGGACGTCGTATTGCGGTGAAGAAGGCGATCGATATTTTGATGTATCTGCAGGCACGGTTGCGGCCCGATGTGGGCGGAACTGTTGCTGCGTCACTTGGGGATTTCTATTCGACGATGTTCACGTTGACGCTGGAGGCGTCGCATCTTGAATCGAAGGAACAGTTTCAAGAGGTGATCTCTTTTGTTCGCAATGTTCGGGAGGCGTGGGTGCTGGTGGCTCGCGACCCGGAGGCGGGAAGGGTGTTGCCGAGAGAGTTGCGGACTCGGGAGGAGAAGTTCTTGCCTGCTGTGGAGGTCCATGCGTTGCCCGGTGAGGCTGGTGGTTCTCGATGGTCGGCTTAGATTCGACCGGTCCAGATCAAAAGCTAAGTTGCTACAGCCAGCTCTTCTTCCAGACGCTGTTTTTCGAAGAGGCTGGTGTAGTAGCCGTTTCGGGCGAGGAGTTCGTCATGGGTGCCTAGTTCGGCGATGCGTCCGGCGACCAGGACAGCGATCTGATCGGCGTTGCGGGCGGTTGAGATGCGGTGGGAGATGAAGATGGTGGTGCGGCCATCCATGACTCGTTTCAGGCCGCTGAGGATTCGTTCTTCTGTGTAGGTGTCTACACTGGCGAGAGCGTCATCGAGGATGAGAACTCTGGGGTCGCGGATGACGGCGCGTGCGATGGCTGTGCGTTGTTTCTGGCCGCCTGAGAGAGTGAGACCACGCTCGCCGACTTCGGTGTCGAAGCCTTTTGGGAACTCGAGAATTTCGGTACAGATATGGGCGATGGTGGCGGCTTCCTCGACTAGTTCGGGAGACGCGTCGGGTCTGCCGAAGGCGATGTTCTGGCGGATGGTCTCGGAGAAGAGGAAGGTCTCTTGGGGGACGAAGCCGATGCTCTGGCGGAGCGAGGACAGGGTGAAGTTGCGGATGGGGTGGCCGTCTATCAGGACCGTGCCTGGCGGAGCGTCGTGCAGGCGGGGGACGAGGCTGACGAGTGTGGATTTTCCCGAGCCCGTGGGGCCTACGATCGCGAGGCTGGAGCCGGCGGGTACCCGGAGGTTGATGTCGTGGAGGACTGGTGGGCCGTCCTGGTAGGAGAAGTTGAGGTTGCGGAACTCGATGTCGCCTGTGACGGGGGCCTCAGTGGCAGCGGGAGCGTCGGCGATGGAGGGTTTCTGCTTGAGGAGTTCGTCGATGCGAATTACTGAGGCGGTGCCGCGCTGGAAGAGGTTGACGACCCAGCCTACGGCGATCATGGGCCATGTCAATTGGACCATGTATACGTTGAACGCGGTGAATTCGCCGACCGAGATGCGGTGGGAGACGACTTCGTGGCCGCCGACCAGAAGAGTGATCATGAGCGAGAGGCCGAGGACGAACTCGAGCGTGGGCCAAAGCATCGCCATGAGGCGGACGAGATAGAGACTGCGCTTGATGTACTCGAGGTTGGCGGTCTCGAAGGAGGCGATCTCGGCCTCTTCCTGGGCGAAGGCGCGGATGAGGCGGGCGCCGGAGAAGTTCTCCTGGGCCTTGGCGGAGATGTCGGAGAACATCGACTGGATGCGCTCGAAGCGGCGATGGATGCGGGCCCCGAAGTACTGGACGAGGATCGAGGCCATGGGCAGCGGGACGAAGGCGAAGAAGGTCAGCTTGGGGCTGATGCGATACATGAAGGGCAGCGCGGCCGCGGTGAAGACGATGGTGTTCGCGCTGTACATGATCGCGGGGCCGAGGAGCATGCGGACCGCGTTGAGGTCGTTGGTGGTGCGGGCCATGATGTCGCCGGTGCGGTGGGTGTGATAGTAGCTGGGCGACTGGCGTTCGAGGTTGGCGAAGATGTCGTTGCGAAGATCGAACTCGATCTCGCGTGAGGCGCCGATGATGACCTGTCGGCAGATGTAGAGGAAGATTGCGGACAGCGCGGCGATGAGGAGTAAGCGAAGCGCGTGGTGGAGGACCTTGGCTTCGGTGATGCCATGCTGCATATCATCGATGGCGTGGCCGATAACGCCGGGGATGAGGACCTTAATGACGTTGTAAAGCACGACCGCGACGCCGCCCCAGGCGAGATTTTTCCAGTATCGCCTGAGGTAGGGTGCGAGCGGCTTCAGTTTGTCGAACATATTGTTTTGTCTGTGGTTCGCTAGTCTTTCAATCAGATGAGATTAGAGATTCTGAGGATGCGGAGTTGTCTCCGGCTTCGTCGGATCAGCAGGAGGTGGCACGGTCGCGGGTTTGGGTGCATCAGCCGGTTTGGTTGGAGCGGCGCCTGGATCTGTGGGTGGCGTCGGTGGAGTCTTCGGTGCGGGTGGCGTGTCCGAGATGGAGACGAGTTCGATGTCGAAGATGAGGTCGGATTTGGCCGGGATGCGGTCACCCTTGGCGGCTTCACCGTAGGCCAACTGGTAGGGGATGAAGAGGCGACGCTTGCCGCCGATGTGCATGCCTTGAAATCCGGTGTCCCAGCCTGGAATGACGCGGTGTGCGCCTTGGGGGAAGGTGATGGGTTCTGCGCCGGGATGATCATAGGAAGAGTCAAATTTGGTGCCGTTGGTGAGCCAGCCGGTGTATTTGACGGTGTACCACTTGATCTTGGAGTCGGCCATGGAGGTGCCGATTAGGCTGGTTTCGGCGAGGGGGCCCGTGCCAATGACGGAGTCGACGTACTTGATGGCGTAGAGGGTCTTGGGAATGCCGACGACCTTGGGGATGTTGGGAGGAGTGGTCGGAGACGTGGTTGATGCGGTCGATGCCGTGGCCGTCCGGTGAGGGGTGGTTGTTGCGGGTTTTGCTGCGGTGGCTGTTGCGGGTTTCGGAGCGGTGGTTTGGGCGGTGGCGGCGGTTGTTATGGCGGCCAGGAGAGCAATAGCGGAGAACTTGCTGGTCATTGTCATTCCAGTGTAGGACGATTAGGTGTTTCGTTTATTTTCTCGTTTAGCTGGTTTGGAGGGGGCCCCCCCTATTGCCCGCGCGTAAATCATTTATATTCAGCTATTTACGGCAGGGCACTGTCTGCAAAATATTCATAACAAATGGGTTGCGTCCAAAATATTCCATCTAAACAAGTTAGCCCCGGGAGACTGCCCGGAGCTCTTTGTATTCGATCTATATATCCAGTATAGCGGATTGAACCTAACTCATACGCCAGGCGTATGTTGTTGTTGTGTAATGGCTTAGGTGGGTTGAGGGCTTGACATGCGTTTTTTGGGCAAAAACGCGCCAAAATAAATTGGCGGCTGGTGTCAGGTTGGTGTGCGGAGGAGGAGGTAGGCGCCGGTGATTCCGAAGAGGATGTCCGGGGTCCAGGCGGCAAGGACCGCGGGGAGTATGTTAACGTTTCCGAGCGACTCAAAGATCAGCGCCACAACCGAGTACGTGATGGCCAAGCCGATGGCGACGGCGATGCCGGTGAGCGAGCCCTTCTTCCCCATCGAAAGAGCGAAAGGAATTGCCAGGACCGCCATGACGAGAGTGATCAGGGGGTAGGCGATTTTCTTGTCGAGCTGGACGTTGAGGCGTTTGGTGTCGAATCCGGATTGTTTCAGGTCGGCGATGTAGTTCGAAAGCTCGTTGTAGCTCATCTCCTGAGAAGGGATGTACTCCTTCTTGAAGTAGCTGGGCTGTTCCTTGATCTCGGGAAAGGCGGCGACGGTAAATGGTTGGTAGCTGGCGATGGTTTCGCCGGAGAAGGTGCGCTGCCAGCCGTTGTCAAAGACCCAGTTGTTGACTGCGGGATCCCAACGGGCGGAGACGGCGAAGATGCGGCGGTGAAGGGTGAAGGTGGTGGGATCGAACTCGAAGACGGTGAGATTTGCGAACCTGTCCGTCTCTGCGTTGAAGTACTGGTAGTAGAAGATGCGTGCGGGTTCACCGGAGTTATTGGTCTGGCCGGAGATCCACTGGCGGTCAGGCCGCGAGAATGTCTGTGCGGGCTTGTTCTTGATGACGGAGCGGAGAGCTTCCTGTCGGCGGTTGGCGGCGGGCAGGTAGAGTTCGTCGAAGACGAAGAGGCCAGCCGAGATGACGATGGTGACGACAAGGACAGGCGTGATGATGCGGTAGAGGCTGATACCGCTAGACTTCATTGCGGTGAGTTCGGAGGTTCGGTTGAGGGTTCCGAAGGTGACGAGGACGGCAACCAGCGCGCAGAGAGGTGTGACGTTGTAGAGGATGTAGGGGATGAGGTTGATGAGGTATTCGCCGACGGTGATGAGCGGCGTGCGGTTGCGGAAGATGTCGCCGATGAGCTCAAAGAAGGTGAAGATGATGAAGAGCGTGGAGAAAGAGAAGAGAACGATCGCGAAGTTGGTGGCGTACTCGCGCATGACGTAGTCGTCGAGCAGGAGAGGGAACTGGATGCGGAAGGTGCTGCGGAATCGGCGAAGGAGGGTGGCGGCGTCGTAGTTGGATCGGGTACCGGCGGACTGCTTGCCGCTGATAAGGCGAGTGGCGAGTTTGTTGAGGCTGACGCCGATGCTGGAGAAGATGCTGAGGGCGATGCCTCCGCGAGACATCTGGTAGAGCAGGATGGCGCCGGCGGCGGCGAAGATGAGGTTGGCTCCCCAGACACCGATGAGTGGCGAGAGCCTGCCAGATTGGGCGAAGGCTACGCCGACGACGGAGAGAAAATAGTAGATGAAGACGAGAACGATGGTGAGGACGAAGCCTGTGGACTTACCTCCACGTTTGGAGGAGATACCCAGGGGGACTCCGACGAGCATGAGGACGAGGCAGGCGAAGGGGTAGGAGAAGCGCTTGTTGAACTCGATGCGGTAGATGGAGGGAGTTCGGCCGTTGATGGAGGCCTGGGAGTTTGCGCGGCGCCAGAGCTCTGGGAGGGAAAGGGCCTCGATGCTGGTGTTGAGGCGGCCGAGATGGGTATCGGGCGCGATGGTTTCGATGGGGATGTCGGTGGCGGTGAAGGTGGAGATGTTGTATTGGTTGGGGTCGGAGGAGGAGGTGTCGTGCTGGCCACCGTTGAGGAGATGCAGACGGATGGTCTGGGCGTCAGGGGTGTTGGGAGCGCCGTTGACGACGATGGCCTCATTGGCAGTTGTGATGTGGGGGTCGGCGGACTCGGTGAGGTCGGCGAGGAAGACGTGGTGCCAGAGGGCGGCGCCGGCGGCAGGCGTGACGTCCTGGATGTAGAGAACGCGGTCCTTGAACTCTTCGTAGAAGACGCGGGGCTGGATCTCGAAGGAGGCCTGGGAGGACTTCAGGGATTCTCCGAGAGCGATGAGGCCTGCGGCTGCACGGGGAGCCAGATAAAGGGAGTTGAAGAGGCCGAGGGCGAGGGCGACGGCTGAGACGATGGAGACGATGCGGACGAAGTCGATGGCACCGAGGCCTGCGGCACGCATGGCGGTGATCTCGCTGTCGGCGGCCAGCCGGGACAGTCCGAGGAGAATGCCGACGAGGACGGCCATGGGGATGGTTACGACGAGGGCGTTGGGCAGGGTGTAGGCGATGATGCGGGCGACGTCGGTGTAGGAGGCGGAGTCGCGGACGACAAACTCAAGAATTTTGCCGAGGTCTCGGGTAAAGATGATGAAAGTAAATAGGGCTCCGCCGAGTAGGGCGTGCGAGGTGACTTCGCGGAGGATGTAGCGAGTGAGAATGCGCATTTTTTTGCTACTTCTTGGGGCCCGCCTCAAGTGTATCGCGGTGGAGTAGGGGAATAAGTTTTGCAGGCAACTCCGGGATGGATTGGGGAGTCCATCTGTGAAGGGACTTCAGTTGAACGAAGGTGACGCTGCGAGCTCGAACGCAGCGACTAGTGTTTGCGTCGAATGGAAGTATTTACCAGTAACAGGCACAAAGATTCGCAGATGTCCTTCGAAATTTCTTCAACGATCGATCGCAGGGTGGAAAATTCTCCCAGTATGATCCTGCTGGTGGACGACGATCCGGACATTCGTTCGCTGACACGGACGTTTCTGGAGCATGAGGGATATAGCGTTTTCAGTTCCGGCGATGCGGGACGGGCGGCGCAGATCTTTCGCAGTGTGCCGCAGATCGATCTTCTGATCACGGACGTGTATATGCCAGGGCGGTCAGGGATGGATCTTGGCTTGGAACTGAAGAAGGTGCGGAGTGAGTTGCCCGTGCTGCTGATCTCGGGTGGGCTGTTAGGTGGGGAAGAGACGGCAAAGATGCAGCAGGAAGGGTGGAGCTTTCTGGCGAAGCCATTTCGGCTGACGGACTTGCTGTCTACTGTTCACCGGATATTGGCTCCTGTCGAGGCCAGGAGGTGGCGGGAGGCGAAGCAGGGGGTCCCCGTCGAGGGGTTGCTGGCGCGTGGCTATGAATGAGGTCGGCGGAGTCTGGGGCGCAGGCTAGGGCTCGGTCTAAGGTTCCGCCAGGAAGCGGTAGCCAATTCCGCGTACGGTTACAAGGTGTTGGGGGTCGGACGGGTCGTCTTCGATGTAGCGGCGGAGGCGGACGATGAAGTTGTCGATGGCGCGCGTGTCGGTGTCCTCGTGGACTCGCCACACCTCTTCGAGGATCTGTTTGCGGGAGACGATCTGGCCTTCGCGTTCGGTGAGGTAGCGGAGGAGGTCGGCCTCCATGAGGGTGAGATGGGTGGTGCGGTTGGGGGCTACCAGTTCCAGGGTGTCGAAGCGGATGGTGCGGTGGTTGAAGGCGTACTCGTCGGTTTGATCGGTGAGGTCTGGTGGGGCGGTCTCGGGTGTTGCGGCGGTCTGCCAGGCGGTGCGGCGAAGAAGAGATTTCAGGCGGACGAGGAGAATGCTGAGGTCGAAGGGCTTGGCAAGGTAGTCGTCGGCGCCGGCTTCGATGCCTTCGAGAACCTCGTCGGGCCGGGAGCGTGCGGTGAGCATAAGGACTGGCGTGTAGTGCTGGGCTTCGCGGAGAGCGCGCACGATGGTGAAGCCGTCGGCACCGGGCAGCATGCAATCGAGGATGATGGCTGAGGGTTTTTCCCTGCCTGAGAGAAGGTAGCTGAGGGCGGCGTCGCCGTCGGCTTCATGATGGGTGCGGTAGCCTTCGGCGCTGAGGTTGAAGAGGAGTCCCTGGGCGAGGTGTTCTTCGTCTTCGACGAGGACGATAAGCGGGGCGATGGGTTCAGTCATGGGATTTCCGATGTTTCTCGTCAATGCTATTTGTGACGTTAATGGTTACTTATAATTTCAGTGCTGCAGTAGGGGTTTGAGAAGGTCACTGAGGCCGTTCCATGCGATCTGGACGCCGATACACAACAAGATGAAGGCGATGACGCGCAGGATTCCGTGGACGGTTGACGGAGAGACGGCGCGAGTAATTCGTGGAGCGTAGGCATAGCAGAGATAGATGCTGGCGCTGAGTGCGATCGCGGCGCTGAACAGGCCAACGTGCGCGAGAACAGTCTTGCTGACGGTGGGTTGGGTGGCGTGGACGCTCAATGTGAGCATGACGACGATGCAGCCGGGGCCGGCGGTGATGGGAAAGGTGAAAGGGTAGAAGGCCTTGTCCTGCAGGTCGGCGATCTGAGCCTTGGTTATAGCTGGGACAGCCGCAACCGCAGTTTTCTCGGGGTTAGGGCCGCTGTCTTTCTGGTTCAAGAGGGACCAGCCGATCATGGCGATGACGATTCCGCCTGAGACCTGCATGATGGGCAAAGAGATTCCGAAGAAGGCAAGGAGCGAGGAGCCGACGACTTCGATGACTGCCAGGAAGATGACGGTATTAAGGGCGATTTTGCCAGCAAGGGATCGATATGCGTCAATGGGGGCGTGTCCGACGAGGCCCAGAAAGATGAGCGCGGAGCCGAGGGGATTGATGAGCGGAAGAAGTGCGCTGAAGCCCAGAGCGAAGTATTTCCAGATAAGGAACATGGGTTCACGAGGAGGCTTTTGAGTTAGCTGCGATGTTAGAGGTGATTGTACGTCGGGAGGCGGCGTTGACCATGCGATGTGATGAGATTCGATTTGCCGTTTTACGGAATCGGCGATGTCTCGGTGGGGTTGGCGAGGGGAAGGGTGATGGTGATGGTGGTGCCGAGGTTGGGGCCGGGACTGGCGGCGGTGGCGTCGCCGCCGTGCTGGCGGACGATGTTGCGGACTAAAAACAGGCCGAGGCCTGTGCCCTTGAACTTCGCGGTAGCGCGGCCGGGGACGCGATAGAAGCGGGTGAAGATGCGTTTGAACTGGTTGGGGGGAAGTCCGACGCCGGTGTCGGTGATGGTCAGGGCGACCCAGGTGTAATTGGAGATGGCCAGGGAGCAGCGGATATGAACGCCTTCGGGGGAGTATTTGACGGCGTTGTCGAGAACGTTGATGACCGCGGTGCGGAGGTCTTCGGCGATGCCAAAGGTGTGGAGGCGAACAGCGCCAGGGATGGGGTCGAGGATGATGCTTTCAGGGGGAAGATGGTGGCGCTGGAGCGTGATGGCGATGCAGTCTTCGACAAGCGAACCGAGGTTGATGAGGGTGCGGTTCTGCAGACGATGGCGCTGGCCTAGTTGTCCGGCCTTGAGGACCTGCTCGACGGTGGCGAGGAGACGGTCCGAGTCGGAGAGCATGATCTTGTAGAACTCCTGGCGCTGCGGCTCGTCGATGGGGCGGCGCTGAAGGGTTTCGAGGTAGAGGCGGATGCTGGCGATGGGGGTCTTTAGCTCGTGGGTGACGGCGTTGAGGAAGGAGTCCTGGCGCTCGTTGCGGCGAATCTCGCGGATGAGGAATACGGTGTTGAGAACTCCGCCGACGACCAGCGCCGCGAACAGGATAATGCCGACGACGAGGACGACGACGTGCTCTTTACTTTGGACGATCCAGGCGATGTTGAGGGTGATGGTAAGGCCAGTAAGCAGAACGCCGAGGGTAATGAAGAAGGCGATGGCTCCGCGGCGACGGGTGATGTTCATGCTGGTCAAGAGTGTATATCTGGTGGAGCAGGTTGAATAAATCTCGCGATCACACGGGAGTGTGACGTTGGAGATGGGGCGGCGCATGACGCATCTTGTGAAACGGGTGAGGTGGTCGCTTGCGCACCGAGGTGTTGCGGGAACCATGCGATCAGCGTTGATGAGCCTGGGGAGAAGGTTCAGAAGACAGAGCGTGCCGGTGCATCCGTTTGATGTGAAGCACGGAACCGATACGGGTGGCCTGATTCCGGGGTCGGAGCTGGGGGTTGGGCATCGCAATGATCTTTTTATTGCCGGCTACGCGGGTGTGCCGCCGTCGGGGTTCAGGGGTGCGATCTCGCGCTGGCAGGGGACAGGACTACGTTACCGGATCGAGGACTATACGTTTCTCGATCTGGGTTGCGGAAAGGGCCGGGCGGTGCTGCTAGCGTCTGAGGTGGGATTTCGCGAGGTGGTTGGCGTGGAGCTGAACGCTGGACTGGCGGAGATCGCGAGGGCGAACGCAGAGATATGGACTGCGGCGGGGAAGGCCAAGTCGCCGATTCGCATCGAGTGCAAGGATGCGACCGAGGTAGAGTGGCCGTCCGGACCCTGCTTAGGGTACATGTACAACCCGTTTGCGGAGCCGGTGATGCTGGCCGTCGTTGAGGCGATGCGGAGACGGTTTGGCGACAGGGGGGACGAACTGGAGATTGTGTATCAAAAGCCGGAGCAGGCTACGTCGCTGGAGAACGATTTCGAGATGGTGTGGGGCGGGGTGTGCGAACTGTCGGAGGAGGACAGGATCTCCGACCCGGTGGCCGATCCGCGTGACGAGACAAGAGTGTATCGGTGGAAGATGGTTCAGGGGAAGACGATTTAGGCGAGGCCACTCTGGACTGCGGCTGGTTGCTTGTGGCTGCTCACGGATCGAAGCGCAAGGTGGCCGCCGGCGATTTCGAGAGTGCGGGTGCGGTATGATCGGATGCCGATGAAGTGGTCGGACAACTTGATTTGAGGGGTTGAGATGAGGGAGTTCGATCGCCGGACTGTGTTGCGTTATTCGGGGATAGCGGCGGCTTCGATGATGTTGCGGGCTGAGCGGTTTGCTTATGGCGAGGACGCTCCAGTAGCGACAACGGCGGCAGGCAAGGTCAGCGGAAGAGTAGAGAACGGGATCAATGTTTTTAAGGGCATTCCGTATGGTGAGGATACGCGGAAGACGCGGTTCAAGGCACCGCTGCCGGTGGCGGCGTGGAGCGGGGTGAAAGAGTGCGTGGAGTGGTCGACACGAGCGCCGCAGATGGTTGGCGAGCGGACCGGCAGAGGTGGGGCTGCAGGCGGCGAGCAGGTGCGGGTGGAGTTTCATCTTCCTCCGGACAAGGGAGAGCAGAGTGAGGATTGCCTGCATGTGAATGTGTGGACTCCGGGGCTGCGGGATGGGAAGAAGCGGCCGGTGCTTTTTTATATTCACGGCGGGGCTTACAACAACGGGACGGTGAACTGCGATCTGTATGACGGGAATCGTCTGTGTCATCGCGGGGATGTTGTGGTGGTGACGGTGAATCATCGGTTGAATGCGTTTGGGTATATGTATCTGGGAGAGCTTGGCGGGAAGGAGTATGCGGATTCGGGCAATGCGGGGATGCTGGATATTATTCTGGCGCTGAAGTGGGTGCAGCAGAATATTGCAGAGTTTGGCGGAGATGCTTCGCGAGTGCTGATCTATGGGCAGTCGGGTGGAGGCGCGAAGTGCGCGACGTTGATGGCAATGCCTGCGGCCAAGGGGCTGTTTCATCGTGTGATGACGATGAGTGGGCAGCAGGTGACCGCGAAGCCCACGGTGGTTGCGAATGAGGTGACCAAGGACGTTTTGGACAAGCTGGGGGTGAAGTACGACCAGCTAGATGCGCTGAAGACCTTGCCGATGGAGAAGATTCAGGAGGCGGCGCGTGTGAGTTCGGCGTGGCTGCCGGTGAGGGATGGAGGAGTGTTGCCGCGCGATCCGTTTGATCCTGATGCTCCGGGGATCTCGGCCGGTGTGCCGATGATTCTGGCGAATACGCATGACGAGACGGTGACCGCGGCGGCGGGGAAGACTGGAGTGTTGACGTGGGAGCAGGCTCCGGAGGCGCTGCGGACAAATGTCGGACAGTATCTGGGGTCGTATACGCCGGAGGAGATTGTACGGCGGTATCGGGAGATCTATCCGGAGAAGGATGCGGCGCATGTGGTGGTGGCTGCGGCGGTGGCGTTCCGCGCGTGGCCTGGACAGGTGATTGAGGCGGACCGGCGTGCTGCGGATCCTCGGAGCCAGCCGCATACATGGGTGTACCGGATCGACTGGAAAGTGCCGTTTCCGGGGAACTGGTCGCTGCATACGATCGACCTGCCGTTTCTGTTCGACAATGTGGCGCTGGCGCCGGGAATGTGCGGGGCGAGCGCGGAGGAACAGGCTGCGGCGCAACCGCTGGCGACGCAGATGTCGGAGATGCTGATTGAATTCGCACGCAGCGGCAATCCGAATTGCAAAGCAATACCGCACTGGCCGAACTACGACCTGAAGGAAAGAAATACGATGATCTTTGACTCGAAGACGGGCGATACGGACTCGCGTGTGGAGAAAGACCCGAGAGGAGCGGAGCGGGTGTTTGCGGCTGGCGCGCACTACAGACAGCCTGGAACCTGATGCGAGCGTTTCCGGTGGGTTATGATTTTCGCTGATGCGGAGTGGCCTATGAGGCGGTGGGAGTTGGTGGTGCGGTGTCTGGTGGTGACGGCGCTGTTGGCGGTGGCGCGTGGGGTCGCTGGTGCGCAGGCGGGAGTTGCGGAGCATGTGCCGGCGACGCCGGGAGTCACTGTTGTTACGGACCAGACGGGCGGAGAGGTGAGTTTGAAGGTGGGCGCTCTGCTTGAAGTGCGGCTGGAGGCTAACCACACGACGGGCTACAGCTGGATCAACGCGCCCGTGGCCAACCCCGTTTTGGCGAGACAGGGTAGAGCGGTTTATCAGGAGCACTCGACAGGTGGCAAGGCGGGAGTGGGCGGCGTGGAGATCTGGCGCTTCAAGGCGGTGAAGGCAGGGAAGCAGGGTTTGTCGTTCGAGTATCGCAGGCCGTGGGAGAAGGGTGCTCCGGCCGCGAAGATGGTGACGTTTTCCGTGACGGTAGAGTGATTTGACCTAACAACACTAACGCGTGGAGGAGTGACGATGAATCGACGTGAGGCTTTGCAGGGGATGGGAGCAGCGATGATGTTGGCGGCGACGAGTGGGCTTGAGGCGCAAGGCACCAAGTCGGATGTGGTTTATGAGCTCAGGGTGTATCACGCAATGGAAGGGAAGCTGGATGCGCTGGTGGCGCGGTTTCGCGACCATACAGATGCGTTATTTGAGAAGCATGGGTTGAAGCTTCTCGGGTTTTGGTTGCCGACGGATGAGCCGATGAAGGGCAGAACGCTGGTTTACATTTTGAAGCATCCGAGCCGCGAGGCAGCGGTGGCGAACTGGAAGAGCTTTCACGACGACCCGGAGTGGATCAAGGTGTCGACGGCTTCCGAGGCGAACGGCAAGCTTGTGGAGAAGGTGGATTCCACATATATGAAATTGACAGATTTTTCTCCGGCGATTTAGTCGTGGCCAAACGAAGCGAACGGCGCGCTTGCTGCGAAGGAGTGTGTCTGTTGTTGTGGGGGATCGGACCGGAGATGTTTGATGTTTTGAGGTGAGGAGAGACGATGAATCGACGTGAGGTTTTGCAGGGAATGGGAGCAGCGATGGTGCTGTCGGCGGCAAGTGGGCTTGAGGCGCAGACTGCGGGTAGCGCGACCGGCGTGGTGTATGAGCTACGGATTTATCACACGTACGAAGGCAAGCTGGAGCCGTTGCTGAAACGGTTTCGCGAGCAGGAGACGAAGATCTTCGAACGACTGGGAATGCATGGTGTTGGATACTGGACTCCGGACGATGAGCCGCTGAAGGGCCGGACGCTGGTGTACATGTTGAGGCATAAGAGCCGTGCGGCGGCGACGGAGAGCTGGGCGAAGTTCAGCAAAGATCCCGAGTGGGTGAAGCTGAAGGCAGAGTCGGAGGCGAACGGGCCGTTTGTGGAGAAGCACGATGTTACGTTCATGACGCTGACGGATTTTTCGCCCGCAGTCTAAGGCTAGTTAAATGAAACAGGGCCACTTCGGTGGAAGTGGCCCCTGTGGTGAATTGTCTAATAACGAACGCGGAACTCGGCGCGGCAGCCACGGTCGACCCATATGCCGCGATTGTCGATGCCCCAGGTCTGGCCCTCGATGCAGGCTGAGCCGCTGATCTGGCGGTTGAAGCGGATGTCGCGGCTGCCGCCGACGTCGCACCAGTTTCTCTTTCCGTTATTCGACGAACAGGTGATGATCTGTGGTGGCGGAGGCGGGGGCCTGTAACCACCGCCGCCACCGCCACCACCGCCGACGGCAAAGTCGGCTCGGCAGCCGTTGTCGACCCACAGGCCGCGACCATCGATACCCCAGGTACTGCCCCGAACGCAAGGGGAACCACTGATCTGACGAATAAGCTGGGCGTCTCGGGCTCCTCCGATGTTGCACCAGTTTCTCTTTCCATTGTTAGAGGAGCAGTTGATGGTTTGTGTGGGTTGGCCTCCGCGACCGATGACGAATTCTGCGCGACAGCCGTTATCGACCCAGAGGCCGCGGCCGTCGACACCCCATGTTTGCCCCTCGATGCAAGGGGAACCGCTGATCTGGCGAGTCAGCTGGGCATTGCGGGCTCCGCCGATGTCACACCAATTTCTCTTTCCGTTATTCGAGGAACAGGTAACTCGCGGGGCTTGTCCATAGCCCTGTTGTGCATGCGCGAATGTGGGGATTGCGAGGGCGGTCGCGAAAACAAAAATCGCAATTAGTAAGAATTTGATCGTGCGTGTCATCTTTCCTCTTTCGAGATGAAGAGTCGATGGAACTGGGCCCGTTGGAAGTAGGTGCTCTTGGCGAGATGAGGATATTTGGGCATAGGTTGCTTGTCTGGAAGTTTTGGCTTTCTGAAAGCCAAAAAATGGCCGCTCTCTTTTCAGAGAGCGGCCATGGTGGAGCTTGTTGCGATGCGGCTAGATCACGCCCGCAGGTTTGGGGTTCTCAGGGTCGAATTTAGCGATCTGGATTTTTTCTGCGAGGCCGATTTTGCTGAGGAACCAGATGCCATAGTAGTTGATGTCGAACTCATACCAGGTGAGGCCGTGGCGCGCGCTGACCGGGTGAGCGTGGTGGTTGTTGTGCCAGCCTTCGCCGCCGGTGAGCAGAGCGACCCACCAGTTGTTGCGGGAGTCGTCTTTGGTTTCGAAGCGGCGCTTTCCCCAGAGGTGAGTTGCGGAGTTGACGAGCCAGGTGGCATGAAGGCCGATCGTTACCCGGAGGAAGGTTCCCCAGAGAACCATGCCAACTGCGCCGACGACAGCGTGGCCTGCTGGTGCGAGGGCAGCGCCGAGCGCGACCTGGATAAGACCCGTCGCGACCAGAGGAATCCAGTGGTATTTGCTGAGCCAGACGTGGACGCGATCTTTGGTGAGATCAGGAGCGTAACGGCCGAGGAGGGCAGTTTCGGAGTGGAGAGCGCGGCCGGATAGAATCCAGCCGGCGTGGGCCCACCAGGTACCGTCGTGCGGAGTGTGGGGGTCGCCTTCCTGATCGGAGTTCTGATGATGGACGCGGTGAGTGGCGACCCAGAAGATGGGCCCACCCTCAAGGGCGAGGCAGCCGCACATGCTGACAAAGTACTCGACCCACTTTGGGGTCTTGTAGCCGCGGTGAGTGAGCAGGCGATGGTAGGCCATGCCGATGCCGACGTTGATGGCGAAAAAGTACATGACGGCGAAGACGGCCAGGTTCTTCCAGGAGAAGAAGAAGAGAGCCGCTATGGCCCCGACGTGGAAGAGACCCATGGCGATGGAGGTGATCCAGTTGATACGACCTTCCTGGTGCTCACGGCCCATGCGGAGGTCCTGCTTGATCTTCTGGGTGACTTCGGCGACGGCCGGGACTACAGTGGCCAGCTTGGGTGCGGTCTTTACCGGAGCTTCTTCGATGCTGGTAACGGGGGTCATTTTTTTCGCTTTCTTTGTGCTTTCCTTGTCTTGCCAATGCATATTTCTGTTGCTGATATTGACGCTAACAGGGGCGGCGGAAATGTGGTGTAAGACTTTTGTAATGCTCCCTGAAGGTGTTAGTTGATAGTGTGTAGGGATGAAGAAATGGCGTTGTTTGGGGATGATGGCATTGGGGTTTGTGTGGCCGGTGCCCGGGCGTGGGTTTGCACTGGGACAGGCAATCGATTTACCGACTAGTAAACAGATTGTGCGGCCGGTGCCGGGGAGCCCGCAGCGTCTGAACAGCCTGCCGATGTCGATGGCGGTTTCGCCGGATGCGCGGTATGTGGTGACGGTGAATGCGGGATATGGGACGTTTGAGTCCAACTATATGCAGTCGCTTGCTGTGCTGGATACGCAGACGGGAAAGTTAGCGGATTTCCCAGAGGCGGATACTTTGGCAAAGGTGGCGAAGCAGACGCTCTACTCGGGGCTGGCATTCAGCCGGGATGGCAAGCGCCTGTACGCGAGCATGGGGTCGTTGGCCGATCCGCTAGGGACATCGACCGGAGACACGGGCAGCGGTGTGGTGGTGTATGGGTTCGACGGGGGAAAGATTGTCAGGCAACGGTTGATGAAGATTCCGCTGCAGCAGTTGGCGACGGGACGGAAGACGTTGCTGATTGGCGGCAAAGAGGGAGATAAGGGTGTACCGTTTCCGGCTGCGATCGCAGTGCTGGGAGGAGCAGGCGCAGAGAAGCTCTTGGTGGCGGGCAATCTGTCGGATGACGTGCTGCTGATGGATGCGGCGACGGGAAAGGTGGAGACGCGATTCGATCTCTCGGAGAATGATGCGGTGCCTTCGACATATCCCGTGGCTCTGAGTGTTTCGAAGGATGGGACGCAGGCGTTTGTCGCGTTGTGGAATGCGAGCGAAGTGGTTGAGCTGGATCTAAAGAAGGGCACGGTCGGGCGGAAGCTGGCGCTGTTGAAGCCGGAGAGTGCGATTGCGCCGGGGACACATCCGTGTGCGTTGGAGATGTCGCCGGATGGCAAGACGATGTATGTGGCGCTGGCGAACCGCGATGCTGTAGCGGCTGTGAATGTTGGTGGTGAGCAGTTTTCTGTGAAGGGATACTTCGATACGCGGCTTCCGCAGCAGAGCTACTTTGGCGCGGAGCCTGAGGCGCTGGCATTGTCGCCCGACGGGTCGCGGCTGTATGTGGCGAATGCGATCTCAGACGCAATCGCGGTGATGGATACGACGAAGCTGACGGCGAAGGCGGCAAAGGAGGGAATGGTCGAACCGATTGGGTTTTTGCCGACGGAGTGGATGCCGATGTCCATGAGCTTCACTGGCGGCAAACTGTATGTCGCTACAGCGAAGGGCAAAGGAACGGGGCCGAATAATTTTCCTCAGCGGCAGGTGCCTGGGCAGCATGGGGGGAGACAAGGCAGCTCGACTTATATCGCAACACTGCTCTATGGGTCGGTGGCTGTGCTCGATGTGAAGGGGATGGAGCAAGAACTGCCGAAGTGGACGGCCGAGGTGTTGGAGTCGAACCGGATGAAGGCGGCGGAGGAGAAGATTCAATTTGCCGATGGCAAGCCGGATCACATTAAACATGTGATTTACATCATCAAAGAAAACCGGACCTACGATCAGATATTCGGAGATTTGAAGCAGAACGGAAAGCCAGTGGGAAATGGCAATCCGCGTTTGACGATGTATGGCGCCGAGGTCACTCCGAATGAACATAAGCTGGCGCTGCAGTTTGGTGTGCTGGATAACTTCTACGATTCGGGTGAGGTGTCGGGCGACGGACATGTGTGGTCGACGGCGGCGATCGGCACGGACTATCTGGAGAAGACCTGGCAGCAAAACTACCGCGGCGGAGAGAGGACGTATGACTTTGAGGGTGTGGTGGCGGAGGGATATCCGCTGTTGCAGAAGATTCCGGACGTGGTTGAGCCGGCGAGTGGATATTTATGGGGCAACATGTCCCGGAATGGCAAGACGCACTACAACTTTGGGGAGTACATCGCGTCGACGTTTTGCGATACAAAGATGAACTGGAACTCGCAGGAGGGGCCGATGCTCGAGGGAATGAGCTGTCAGAGTCCGACGATTAAGCCGGGTGAGGCGATTCCTGAGGAGTGGGGCGGGGGGGTGAACAAATGGCCGTGGCCGATTCCGCGGCTGGCGAAGAATATTCCCACGAAGCCAGAGCTGGTGGGACACTTTGCGCCGGAGTCTCCGGACTTCAATCTGCGGGTTCCGGACCAGATTCGCGCGGAGATCATGCTGAAGCATTTGAAAGGATGGATCGCTGGTCGCGAGGCGGGCAACGATACGATGCCGAACTTCATTGTGATGCGATTGGGGAACGACCATACGGCGGGGACGACTCCGGGAGGACCGACACCAAAGTCTTCGGTCGCGGATAACGATCTGGCGGTCGGGCGGATGGTTGACGCTGTTTCGCACTCCGCGTATTGGGACGATACGGCGTTCTTTATTCTTGAAGACGATGCGCAGAACGGCGCAGACCATGTGGATGCGCATAGGAGTCTGGCGCTGGTCGTGAGTAAGTATTCGCCTCGCGCAACCGATGGCGGGCCATTTGTGGACAGCAGGTTCTATTCGACGGTGAGCGTGGTGCGGACGATGGAGACACTGCTGGGAGTTCCTCCGATGAATAACAACGATGCGTTGAGCTCAATGATCAGTACGCTGTTTACCGGGTCGGGGGACCAGGCACCGTACTCGGCGGACTACGTGAACCGGGAGAATGGGTTGATCTATGCGGCGAATCAGCGTACGGCCCCAGGGGCGCGGGAGAGCTCGAAGATGGACTTTACTCATGAGGATCACGCTGATCCGCGAAAGCTGAACGTTATTCTATGGAAGGACGCCATGGGCGACCGGCCGATTCCGGCGCTGCTGCTGGAGAAGAGGAAGAAGCAAAAGAAAGATGATGATGACGACTAGTATTGCGCCGTTTCGGTTGAAGCCCTGGTTCAGTGAACGCGTGTGGGGCAAACGGGACTTGCGCCCGTGGTATGTCGATACAGGCACGACGGAGTTGGTAGGTGAGGCCTGGTTGACGGGACCGCAGTGTGTCGTGGAGACAGGACCGTTTGCAGGGCGGACGCTGGCTTCTCTCGCTGCGGAGTTGGGCGGGGAGTTTCCGCTGCTGGTGAAGCTGCTGTTTCCGGCGGAGAAGCTGTCCGTGCAGGTTCATCCCGACGATATACAAGCCAAGGCAATGGGTGAGACACGCGGAAAGACGGAGTGCTGGTATGTGTTGGAGGCGGAGCCCGGTGCGGCTGTCGCGTTGGGGTTGAAGCGGGACGTGGATGTGTCGGCGGTGAAGGCTGCGGTGGCGGACGGGACCATGGAGTCGCTGATGGAATGGGTGCCGGTGTCTGTAGGGGATATGTTGTTTGTGGACGCAGGGACGGTGCATGCGATTGGGCCCGGGGTGGTGCTGCTCGAGACGCAACAGACGAGCGATGTGACCTATCGGCTCTATGACTATGGACGGCCGCGGGAGCTGCATCTGGACAAAGGCTTGCAGGTAATCAGGACGAAAACTGCTGCGGGCAAGGTTGCGCCGGTGTCAATCAACGGATTTACCCGGCTGATTGAACAGCAGTATTTTGTCGTGGACCGCTTTGAGGTTGAGGCTGGGAAACAATTGAGCGTTGCGATCGACGGCGCAGGTTGTTTGGTCGGGCTGGCTGGTCGTGCAGTGGTTCAGAGTGGCGAAGACGAGGTCGAGCTGAAGATGGCACAGGCAGTTGTCGTGCCGGTGGGAGAAGTCACCATTCAGTCGGCCTCTGGCGCTTCGTTTGTGCGGTGCCTTGCTCCGACGCAGTAGCTAGTTGCTGGCGATCGCGGCGGCCACGAGCTTGTTCAAGGCCACGGCTGATGGCCTGGGTCCGCCAAAGAATTGCGAGACGAACGCTTTGAAGAAGGAACTCGCCATGAGCATGGTGGCTGCTGTTTCGGCGTCGACGGTTTGGTCGATGCGCCCGAGTGTTTGCTCCGCAGAGATGTATTTTTGTAACCGGGCGATTGCGCCGTGCGGGCCTTTGCTGCGAGCCGTGAGCGATTCGCGATAGGCGGCAAGGAGTTGGGGCTCGGCGAAGAGGCCGCAGAGCATGGGGACGACTCGCTCATGAAAAGCAAAGATCGCGCGGAGGGACTTTGCCAGATTTTGCCGGGGCGTAAGGGCGCCGACGGATTGTTCGAGTGCTTTTAGAGGCACGAGCATATCTGGGAGACTCTCTTCCAGAACCGCAAGAAGCAGTTCGAGACGGTTTCCGAAGTGGACGTAGAGCGCAGCTTCCGAGCATCCAGCCTGTTCGGCGATGGCGCGGGTGGTGGCGCTGGAGAGGCCGCGGGTGCGGACGACAGTCTCGGCGGCGGCAACGATTTGATACCGTCGGCTTGGTCTGCCTCGGGTAACCTCCTTTTTTTCCTGCTGCTTCATCGTGCAATCTCCAAGTATGCCGGGTGAGTGCCGCTATTGACTCCTTGACTGATCCTGTCGGTGGGAGTAATTAACAATAGTAAACACTCACTCACTAATTACGAGAGGAATTTCGTATGAGTCGAATCAAAGTCGCAAAGAGTCTGATGACGTTTGTGCTATTGGGAGGGAGCTTGTTGTCGTTCGTGCTCGACTGGAGTCCGAATCATCTCCTGAATCCCTTGTGGCATCCGCATGCGCGCTTTCACGGGGCGCTCTTGCTGTTTCTGGTGGCTGGCGTATCGATGACAGCGACATGGCTGCTCTGGCGCAGATCCAAAGAGCCGAAGGTGGCCTTCCAGGTCGCTGTGGCCGTCTCGGTCGCCTACTGGACACCGCTGTTCTATATTCCGTTTCTGCTGCCGTCTTCGACGTGGTGGGCGGGACGGCCCGGAGCCGAGCCGCGCGTCGATGGGATGCTGGTCTATCCGAATCTGATTGTCGCCGGTCTTTTCCTCCTGCTTACCGTTGCGGCGTATCGGCTGGCGAGCGCCGGACGGTTAGTTAAGGAAGACGCTTAGTTCGTTGGCGGCGTTGCGGAGCGGGATGAGGAAGCGACTCTGCATCTCGAGGACGGAGAGGCGCGGTGCGTTGCCGCTGAGGTTGAGCGTGGCGACGACGCGGCCGGAGGAGGAGTAGACGGGAACGGCGATCGAGCGGAGGCCGACCTCGTACTCCTGATCGCAGATGGCGTAACCGTTGCGGCGGATGTTGCGGAGCGCGAGTCGAAGTTTTTCTACTGAGGTGATGGTGCGGGTGGTGTGAGGAACGAGATCGACCTTGGCAAGATATTGCTCGAGTTGCTCTGCAGGAAGATAGGCGAGGAGAATGCGGCCCATGCTGGTGCAGTAGGCCGGAAGACGGCTGCCGATGTGGAGGTCGACGGCCATGACGCGATTGACCTGGGTGCGAGCGATGTAGACGATGTCTTCGCCGTCGAGTGTTGCGACCGAGAAGGACTCGTGGAGGGCGGCGGACATGCGCTCGAGGATGGGCTGTGCTGCGCTGGAGAGGGTGTTTGACGTGGTGTAGGTGTGGGAGAGGCTGAGCATCCGCGGACGGAGTGAGTAACGCGAGCCGTCTTCGGCGCCGGCGAAGCCCAGCTTGGTCAGAGTGTAGAGGCAGCGGCGGACGGCGGCGCGGGAGAGGCCAGTCTTGATGCTGAGCTGGGAGATGGTCATCTGCGGGGATTGCTGGGTGAATGCCTGAATGACGACGAGCCCGCGTGCGAGGGAGGTCATGAAGTTAGGATCGCCGGTGTAGACGTCGAGTGCGGCTGCCGGGGTCGTCTTGGAGCCAGGGGCTACAACAGCGGGAGTGGGGGAGGAGGAGACAGGTTGGCTGGCGGTGAGGCTCATGCAGATACCTTTCCGTGCCGTCCGGCGAACGCGATGTTCGATAGACGGACTATAGATACGATAAACGCACATGGGGGGTCGCCGCAAGAGAACGCCGAAAACGTGGTTGAAGGCGGAGGCCGAGCGGCGCAGCAGCGGCTGATCGAGAGGGTTTGAGAGGAGATCAGCCCGTATATTCTTCTTCGTCGGTTTCAGCGACGGCTATGTCTGGAACCGAATGCTGCGCCAGGCGATGGCCAGCGGCAACTGCGGCCACGCACAATATCACTGACAAAACAATATTCGTGAGGGCCCGGCCCCAGGCGCCGGAACGTATCAGGTCGAAGCTCTGGAGGCTGAAGGCGGAGAAGGTGGTGAATCCGCCGCAGATCCCCACCATGACAAAGAGGCGAACGTTATCGGAGGCTGGATATTTTCCGCTGTGCAGGGTCAGCGTCCCGAAGTAGCCGATGACGAAGGAGCCGAGCACGTTGATGAGAACGGTCCCGATTGGAAAGCCAATACTGACGTCGAATGAGAGTAAGAGCTTGCCGAGGATGAAGCGCAAGAGCCCACCTAACGCACTACCGACTGTGACCCAGAGATAAGACATCGTCTGCCTCGTATTCCTTAATTTAAGAACATCGAATTGGCAGAGGTCATCAGCCGGATCGCTCAGGCGGTTTTGGGAGACCTCATTCCCATGACTGAATCGTACAACATTGCGATGGATTTCCCAGGGTATGCTCTGGTGCCGGAATAGCTTCGTGCGAGGGGGATTCTGAGCATGTCGCAAAAGGCAGCCGCCCAACTGTTGCGCAGGCGGCTGTTGAGGTGGGACATAAGATCGACCACACGGCCAGTTGTGCAGTCAATGTCCGGACGAGGAGCGCCCTGGTCCGACGAATGAAGAATAGATCGGACGATGGAGCGGGTTGTCATCGCGTTGTCAGCGGGGAGTCAATTGATTGCATTACTTGAGGCGTCGAGAGAAATCGCAATGCATCGATGTCGCCGAGTTTTCTTAAAAAAAATTGGCTGGATCCCTGCGACCCAGCCATTCCTTGATGACGCGCGGGATTTTCTAGAAGGGGATGTCGTCGTCGGTGATGCCTACGTCGGCGTAGTCGGCGGGGTTGGCGGGAGTGCGCTGGTCGTAGCTGGTGCTGTTGGACTTGGAGTACCCGCCTGCGCCTGCTTCGCCGCTGGGTTTGCCGCCGAGCAGGGTGAGTTCGTTGCAGAGGATCTCGGTCTTGTACTTCTTTTCGCCGCTGGTTTTGTCGTCCCAGGAGCGGGTTTGGATCTTGCCTTCGATGAAGAGCTGGGTGCCTTTTTTTACGTAATCGCGGACGACCTCGGCGGTGCGCTGGAAGCAGACGATATTGTGCCACTCGGTCTTGTCGGCCCAGTTGCCCTGCGCGTCTTTCTGCCGGTCGGCGGTCGCGAGAGAGAAGCTGGCGACGGTCATGCCGCCGGCGGTGGAACGAATCTCGGGGTCTTTGCCGACATTGCCGAGAAGGAGAACTTTGTTGACGCCTTTTGCCATTTTTGATGCTCCGAGTTATTACGGGTTTTGAAGGATGAGGATAGCAGATGAGGGGCTGTGCAGAGGTGGGTTGGGCAACCTTGATCAGGTCAACGGCGGCGGTCGCCGAGGAGCTTGAGGGCGGCGAGGAGCAGGGTCAGGAGACCGGTGGGTAGGCAGCCCATCGCGAGCATGAGTGAGAGCCAGCCGAGATTCGTGTGGGGCCCCTGATGCGTGACGCCGCCGAAGCTGGTGAAGATGAGCGCGGCGGCGATGACTCCGGTACCGAAGATGAGAAGGCCGGTGCGGAGGAGTTTGCGGGTGTCTGGCTGCATAGGGAATAGCGATTGGCAGAGGCGTTTATCGGTAGGCGGCGAGCATCGCGTAGACGATGACGCCGCTCACAGAAACGTAAAGCCAGATGGGGTACGTCCAGCGGGCGAGCTTGCGGTGCGCCGGGAAACGCCCGGTGAGCGAGAGGAAAAAGGTGATCAGGATCATTGGCAGGCAGACGACTGCGAGAAGAATGTGCGGCGTCAGCAATATCCAGAGGTAGATGAAGCGCGCGGTTGGGTAGGCCTTGGGAAAGAGCATGTCGCCATGGAGGACGTGGTTGACGACGTAGGCGACGAGGAAGACGCTCGACACAATGAACGCGCCGAACATGCTGTTGCGGTGCGCGATGAATTGGCGGCGACGGATGAAGCGGTAGCCAACTATGAGAAAGATGGCGCAGAGTGCGTTGAGGACGGCGTCAAGCGCTGGAAGGAACGCGAGACGCGTGCCGGCGACATCAACCGGGGGATGGTAATAGACGAGCCAGGCGAGAAAGAGCGAAGCGACGGCGCTGATTCCGATGATTGTTGCGATGACAGAGGGCGGGGTACGCAGGTTCGTGCTGGGTGCGGCTTGCATTTAGAAGAAGAGGCGTCCTTTGGCGTCGAGCATCATGGCAGTTAAGAGAAGGGGAAGATAGACAATGGAGGCGCGGAGGAGTTCTCGCGCCGCCAGGCGGGAGGCTTCGGAGTCCGGATTGCGGACAATACGTGCGAAGCGAATGGTGTACCAGAGGTAGCCGAGGCCGAGGATCGTCGCGACGACAGCGTAGAGCGTGCCAGTGACGTGCAGCGTGGCGGGCCAGAGGCTGACCGGGATCATAATGGCGGCGTAGAAGAGAGCCTGGACCACGGTGCTCAGCGCGGCGTACTGCGTGTTGGGCAGGTTGGGCGTGAGGCGGATGCCGCCGCGGGTGTAGTCTTCGCGGTACATCCAGCCGATGGCCATGAAGTGTGGAAACTGCCAGACGAACAAGATGGCGAAGAGAGCGACGCCTGGCCACTCGATCATGCCGCGGGCAGCGGTCCAGCCGATGAGGGGTGGGAGTGCTCCGGGGAAGGCGCCGATGAAGGTGTTGATAGTGGTGATGCGTTTGAGCGGAGTGTAGATGGCGACGTAGCCGATGGCGGTGAGGAGCGTGAGGGTTCCCGTCAACAGATTGGTCGTGTAAGCGAGGTATGCGGAGCCGATAAATGTGGCCGCGAAGCCGAGGATAAGGCCGTGGGTGAGGGAGATGCGGCCGGCGGCCATGGGACGGTCGAAGGTGCGGCGCATGAGGCGGTCGGTCTTGCGCTCGAGGGCTTGATTCAATGCACTGCTGCCGCAAGTGACGATGGTGATCCCGATCAGGGCTTGCAACATGCCGGAGTGGAAGGGGCTGATGCCGCTCTGGAGGCTGCCGAGGTAGAAGCCCGCCCCGGCAGTGATGATGACCATGGTGGAGATGCGGACTTTGAAGAGGGTGGCGTAGTCGGCGAGGAGCGTGTGAGGCTTCGCGGGTGCGAGGACGTGATCGGTTGTCGCAGAAGTGGCCACGATGTAAGGATAACGCGTTTGCGCGGGCGGCGACGGGCTGGACGCCGCGGTTTGGGCGCTTTCGGCTGACCCATCTTCCTATTAGTTACGGACAGCTCCTATTCTGCTGATTCTCCGTGCTTGCCTTCGCCCGTCTCGGCTTGTCTGGTTTGCGGGCGGAGAAGCGGAAAGAGGATGACGTCGCGGATGGATTTGGAGTTGGTGAGGATCATGGTCAGTCGGTCGATGCCGATGCCTTCGCCGGCCGTGGGAGGGAGGCCATAGCCGAGAGCGCGGACGTAGTCCTCGTCCATCTGGTGGGCCTCGGAGTCACCGCGTTCTTTTTCCGTCATCTGCTGTTCGAATCGGGCGAGCTGGTCGACCGGGTCGTTGAGTTCGGAGAAGGCGTTGCCGACCTCGAAGCCGCCGATGTAGAACTCGAAGCGCTCGACCCAGTCGGGCTCGTCGGGTTTCTTCTTGGAAAGTGGGCTTACGGCTAGAGGGAAGTCGTAGATGATCGTGGGTTGGATAAGGTGGGACTCAGCTAAGAGCTCAAATAGCCACGCAATACCGGCGCCAAGGCTTAATTTTCCACTTGTTACATCGAAACCTATTCTTTTTAGCGAAGCGTCGCCCACTAACCACTTACTCTCTTCATCTGTGAGTGGTTCCTCAGGTTCACCTTTTAGGTATTTCTCATGTCGCGGAGCACTAGATATCGCCTCCATCTCGTTATAGAAAGTGAAGAGTCTTCCAACTGTTTGGGTGAATAGGCTTACCTCCGTAAAGTCAAGCAGAGTAGGTGGGGGTGCAGCCTTTTCTGGCCAGAATTTTATGATTGCTTCACGCATGGATAGCTTCGTCCACTTGCCCAAGTCGATCTCGTGGCCGTTGAAGTGGGTGATGCAGGTGCCGTTGACGTGTTTGGCGACAAAGATGATGAGTTCTTCGCTGAGCTTCATCAGGTCGTGGTAGTTCGCGTAGGCCTGGTAGAACTCGAGCATGGTGAACTCGGGGTTGTGCCGGGTACTGATGCCTTCGTTGCGGAAGTTGCGGTTGATCTCGTAGACACGGTCGAGGCCGCCGACTACTAGTCTTTTAAGGTACAGCTCGGGTGCGATGCGCAGGAAGAGGTCGAGATCGAGCGCGTTGTGGTGCGTGGTGAAGGGCTGCGCTGCGGCCCCACCGGCGACCTGGTGCATCATCGGGGTTTCAACCTCAAGGTAGCCGCGACGGTCGAAGAACGCGCGAATGGCGCGGAGGACGGTAGCACGTTTGACGAAGACCTCGCGGACGTTCGGAGTTTCGGATTCGGCGGGTTCCGGATCCGATGCTGGTTTAACGGTTTCGGCCTCGGCTGCCTCGGTTGGTGCGGCGGGCGGCGGAGGAGCCACCACCTTGATTGCGCCGGTGTTCATGAAGAGGTCGACGTATCGCTGGCGGTAACGCAGTTCCGTGTCTTCGAGGCCGTGGTACTTGTCGGGTAGCGCCAGCATGGCCTTGGCGAGGAAGGTGATGGCGGGGCGGTCGCCAACCTTTTCGACATGGACGGTGAGTTCGCCGGTGCGAGTGCGGAAGAGATGGCCGCGGACGCCGATGTGGTCGCCCAGGTCGAGGAGCTTGTACAGAGAGAATGCGTCTTCGCCGACGTCGTCCTTGCGGACGTAGATCTGGAAGCGCTGGCCGCCCTGTTGGAGCTGCGCGAATCCGGCCTTTCCCTGGACCCGGATCGCCATGATGCGGCCGGCGATGCTGACGTTGATCGGTGTTGGGGCGGCCTCGAGCTGTTCGGCGGTGAGGGAGTCGTAGGCGGCGCGGAGCTCGGGGATGGTGTGGGTGGCCGCGTAGCTGTTGGGATACGTAGCTTCAGCATAGGTGAGGCCGTTCGCCTGACCGAGGGCGGCGATCTGCAGGAGCTTGTCGCGGCGCTGCTGGTAGAGATTTTTTTCGAACTCCGACTCGTACACGAGGGTTCCTTTGGCTTGAGGCTGCTGAGATTTCAGTATAGCGGCGGGTGGACTCCTGTGTGACCGGGCGATGCCGCGCGTGGTGTAATGGTGCTGCTATGGTCGACGACAGAGCAGGGAAGTCTGGTGGTAAAGGCCCGCTGGGTGATTTAGTGAAAGCGGAGTCGATGATTCAGCTGGCGATCGCGCTGCCCGCCGGGTGCGTGATCGGATGGCTGGTGGGGAGTTGGCTCGATCGGCACTTCCATCAGGAGTGGATCTCAATTGTTGGGATTCTGCTGGGCGCTCTGGCCGGGTTTATCCAGATATTCCGGACGGCATCGCGGTATTTGAAGAACGACCGCTCGTGATGGGCGGCGGAGGACGGCTGTGAGGGCGATGGAGAGCTTTACCGACGCAGATTTCAAGCGCACCATGTGGAGCGCGCTGCGGCTGTTAGTGGTGATTACGGTGGTGGCGGCTCCATTGGTGTGGTGGAAGCTGGGCTGGCCAAGCGCGGTGTTGTTGCTGGTAGGGGCGCTGATCTCGGGATCGGGTCTGTATGAGTGGCTGCGCCTGATGACGGCGGTTATGGTGCGGATGGATGAGGGCGAAAAGGCGCGGCCGATGGGGATGGTGCTCGTGGGGTTCTTCCTGCGGCTGGGGCTGACCATCGTGCTGCTTTATGTTAGCCTTAAGGTACTGAATGGTTCGGTGTACGCGCTTGCCGCTGGCCTCGCTCTGGGTGTGTTTGCCCTTACGGTTGAGGGTTTGAGGCTTATGAAGGCGTGGACGGTTTAGACCGGACGTTCGCGGACTTAGAAGCAGGAACAAAGGCCAGAGCTTTTCATTTATTTTTTATATGCCAACACAATTACTTTTTACCAGAATGTTGAACGAGCACTTTGCCGCGCCTGTGACGGCGTTTCTCAATGCGTTGCATGTGCACCCCGCCTCGCCTGAAGCCCCGATTACGAACGCCTTTGCGATGGAGTTGCTGGTGTTCTTCGTGCTCGTCGCATACTTCATTCTGGTGCGGGTCTCGCTCAGTGTCGAGAGGCCGCGAGGCGTGCAGCATTTGGCCGAGATGACCAATGAATTTGTGTCGGAGCAGGGTGAGCAGATTATCGGTCACGGTTCCGAGCGGTTCATCGGATACTTGACCGCGTTGTTCCTGTTCATTCTGTTGAGCAACCTGCTGGGACTAATCCCTGGGCTGGAGTCGCCTACCGCGGATGTGGTGGTGCCGCTCGGTTTCGCACTTGTGACGTTCGTCTACTACCACTACCACGGTGTAAAGGCGAATGGCTTCGCGTATATCAAGCAGTTCCTGGGGCCCGTATGGTGGCTGTACCCATTGCTGCTGCCGATTGAGATCATCTCGCATTGCGCGCGCGTCCTGTCGCTGACGGTCCGGTTGTACGCGAATATGTTTGCCGGAGACCTGTTGACCATCGCGTTCTTCTCTTTGATTCCGATCGGTATTCCGCTGGTGTTTCTGGGGCTGCACCTTGGTGTGGCCGTGATTCAGGCGTACGTGTTCATGTTGCTAGCGGCGATTTATCTGTCGCTGGCTATAGCGCACGATCATTGATGCTTCGCATCACCCAGGGAGACCAAAAGCTAAAGCATTGGGCTACCATCCCTGGGCTATCAAGTTTCGCTGCGTTGGGGCCTCCTCTCGCAGCGCGCAACAACGCCGCATAGCGTGAGGGTGCCAGCACGGTGAGCATCAACCACCCACTGGCGGCGTATCTGATGGAGGCAGGAGCAACACGATGAAGAAGCTGCAATATCTGTTTATGTCGTTGGCCGCGATGCTGCTTGCAACGCCGGCTTTTGCGCAGGATGCTGCCGGCGGGCACCCCGAGAACCAGTGGATCCCCTTGGCTGCCGCTCTGGGCATGGCGATCGCTGCCGGTCTTTGCGGTCTGGGTCAGGGTAAGGCGACTGCTTC
Source organism: Acidobacteriaceae bacterium KBS 89 (assembly GCA_000381605.1). GTDB lineage: Bacteria > Acidobacteriota > Terriglobia > Terriglobales > Acidobacteriaceae > Edaphobacter. The sequence goes on along the minus strand of KB906756.1, from coordinate 706,041 downwards.
GGCCACCGAAGCGCTGGCACGCAACCCGGGCGCACGTCCTGGAATCTTTATCTTCCTGATTCTCGGTCTGGCGTTTATCGAGTCGCTTGCGCTGTTCACGTTCGTCATCATCTTCCTCAAGGTCAAGCCTCTGTAATTTGAGCCTTAGGAAATAGGTTCTACAAAAAGCCTCCGCCTATCGCGGAGGCTTTCTATTTTGCGGCGGAATTAGAGGAGGGCAACGCGGTCGCGGCCCTGCTCTTTGGCAAGGTAGAGGGCGCGATCGCCGCGGCGGAGGATCTCAAGCCATGTGGTGTCGGTGGGAAGCATTGTTGCAACGCCAAAGCTGGCAGAGAGGCGGATCTCCTGGCTGAGATGCTCGACGGTCAGGTTGGCGAGACAGCGACGCAGGCCTTCTGCGATCTCGGCTGCGCGCGCGTGGGTGGTGCCGGGCAGGACCGCGACGAACTCTTCGCCGCCGAGGCGGGCGACATGGTCGACGTCGCGAAGGTTTTCGCGAAGGCAGCGAGCGGCGTGGTGCAGGGCGGCGTCTCCACCGTCGTGGCCATGCTCGTCGTTGATGGACTTGAAGTGGTCAAGGTCGAGGATGATAAGCGAGAGGGCGGCGCTCTGCCGGCGGGCGTATTCGATGGCCGCGGTGCCGATCTGTTCGAGGGCGCGGCGGTTGAGCAGACCGGTGAGGGAGTCAGTGCGGGACTGCGCCTCTAGCTCATTCTGGAGCTGCGCCATGGCGAGCCAGATAACCCCGAGAGCGGTCATGACGGCGATGAGGATCGGGGTAATAAAAGAGAAGGTGCTGGTAGGGACGGAGCTTATCAAGCTTCGCGGATCGTGCAGGTGTGCTTCCCACGCGCGATAAATGTTGAGGGCGGCGTATACGGTGAAGAGGGCGGCAAGGCCGCGCCTGGGCATGTGGATGCGTCGCGGTCCAGGGCCAGAGAGCAGATACACGATGAAGCCGTATTGCAGCACGGCGATGGCGCTGATTGCGATGATGCGGAAGGAGACGTCGGGGTGCACGTAGCTGAAGTAGAGGCTCATCACTGCTGTTGGAATGACGGAAGAGGGAAGGAACCAGCGCTTCGGCCGCAGGTTGAGCAACTCCGCGATACCCCAGTAGAGAAAGACGTTGATGAGGATGAGGATCGAGTTGGCGACGGTGATGGAGAAGAAATCGGGGATGCGGCCACGGAGAGCGAGAAGCTCCGCCCCCAGTGCGAAGGCCGCGTAGCCGTAAACGATCTGGCGTACGCCGCGGAGGCCCGGGGTGCTGCGGTGAATCAACAGCATGTACAGGCAAAGACAGGCAAAAATAACAGCGGTGACGTGAACGGTACGAAGGTCTATCAAGTGATCCTTCCACTACTCTGCTGGATCGAGCGAGTTCACAACAACAATGATAGAGAGACGGTTTACGAAGGAGATGGAGATCGGCCGGACTCCAGTTTCCCCGAAGCGTTTGCGGTGAGAAATATACTGTCTTCAGCGGCAATCGTTTTAATGCGTGGTGAAATCGGTAAAGTCAGCGGACGTCGAACTGGAGCTGGATATGGCAGTCGGGATGCGCGGCGCACTCCTGGCGGCCCTGTTCGATCAGGGTGGAGTGGCTGGCGTACTCGGCGAAGGAGACCGCGCCGCTGGGCAGAATACCTAAGGTGAGGGTGGCGGCCGCTGCAAGTGCCAGGCCCACGGCTGCGGGAATGCTGATGGGGCGGAGCTGGTTGAGGCGGGCGCTCTCGGCGCCCGGCTTGGTGTAGACCGCTGCGAGCAGGCGTAGGTAGTAAAAGCAGGCGACGCCGCTGTTGAGCAAGCCGATGACCGCCAGCCATACGTTGCCGTTGTGGATGGCGGCTGAGAAGACGTAGAACTTGCCGAAGAACCCGCCGGTGAAGGGGATTCCGATCAAGGAAAGAAGAAAGAAGCTCAACAGAGCGGCGAGGTAAGGACGCTTCTGGCCTAGTCCGGTGAAGTCGTCGATGGTGCGGGCGCGTTCGTCGTAGCCGCTGATTTGGGTGATGACAGCGAAGGCGCCGACGTTCATGGCGGCGTAGGTGGCGGTGTAGAAGCAGGCCGCAGCAATACCGTCGAACGGGAAAGCCGTAAAGGCGACGAGGAGGTAACCGGCGTGGGCAATGCTGGAGTAGGCGAGCATACGTTTGACATCGCGCTGGAGCAGCGCACCCAAGTTGCCGATGGTCATGGACAGGGCGGCAAGGACCCACATCAGGACCGTCCAACGGTGCTGGTAGATGGGGAAGCCAGTAAAGGTGATACGGAGAAGAACTGCAAAAGCAGCGGCTTTGGGCGCTGTGGACATAAGTCCAACAACGGGAGCGGGCGCGCCCTGATAGACGTCGGGTGTCCAGACGTGGAAGGGGGCCGCAGAGACCTTGAAGCCGAGCCCGATGAGAATCAAAGCGAGCGCGGTGAAGGCAAGGGCTGGGGTGGCGGTAGTCTGGAGGCCTAGGGCAACCGCGTAGAGGTCGGTCGACCCAGTCGCGCCGAAGGCAAGGGCGACACCGTAGAGGAAAAAGGCTGTGGCAAAGGAGCCGAGGAGGAAGTACTTGATGGATGATTCGGAGCCAGTTGCCTGGCCTTTGCGGAAGCCGCAGAGAATGTAGGTTGAGATGGAGGAGATCTCGAGGCCGACGAAGACCATGAGGAGTTCGACGGAGCTCGCCATGAGCATCATGCCGACCGCGCCGAAACAGAGCAGCGCGAAGTACTCGCCGGCGTGGCTGGCGTTGCCCTCAAAGTAATCGAGCGAGCCGAGGAGGGTGACGAGAACGACGGCCCCGATGACGTAATGGAAGAGCACGGAGAAGGCGTCGACCTGAATGGTGTTGGAGAAGGCGTGGATGGTGACGCCGAGGGAGACCTGATACCAGCTTGCGACAAGTGCCCCGACGGTGCCGGCGATGGCGATCCAACCGAGTGGCTTTCGGCTGGAGTTCGGCGCGAGGCACGGTTCGGCCATCATGATGAAGACACCGGTAAGGGTGAGGATGATCTCGGGAAGGAGGGCCAGGACATTCGGTGACATTTACTTCGTGGCCTCCGTGTTGGGCTTGGAAGCCGCGCTATGCAGTGCGGCGCTCCAGGAAGTTGAGATGTTGCGGAGCTTCGATTCCTTCTTGGTGGCATCGGCCGCAGCTGGGATCAGGTTGAGCTTTGATTCGCGGTCTGTTTTGAAATTCACAGCTGGTAGCAGGTCGTTCTGTGCGAGGACATTAGCGAGCGAAGGGACTGTCGGCACGGGAAGGGGTGAATTGGTGGTGACTGGCTGAGCTTGTTGGAGCTCGCGCGCAAGAATAGTGCCGGCCGCGTCGATGGCGCGCATCCAGTAGGGAGACGCGACGCCCATCAACAACATAAGGGCGACCATAGGCCACAGGGCGAGGTGTTCCCGGGCATCGAGGTCGGGAGCAGGAACATCGGCGGTGTTGTCGTTGAGGTTGCCGTAGAAGACTCGCTGGACCATCCAGAGCATATACGACGCGGTGAAGATGACACCTGTGGTGGCGAGAACGGTCCAGCGCGTGTGATGCGTGATCGTTGACTGCATGCCACCGGTGAGAACGAGGAATTCACCGACGAAGCCGTTCAGCATGGGCAGACCAACGACTGAAAGTGTGGTGATGACGAAGAGGGTGACCATCCAGGGAAGCTTGGCGGCGAGGCCACCGTAGTCGCGTATGTCGTAGGTACCGTAGCGTTCGTACAGGATGCCGAGGAGCATGAAGAGCGCGCCGCCGCCGATGCCTTCGTTGAGCGTGGCATAGATGCCGCCGTCGAGTCCGGCGATAGTGAAGGTAAAGATGCCGAGGATGACCACACTGACGTGACCGAGGGTGCCGTAGGCTGCCAGTTGCTTGAGGTCCTTCTGGACGAGAGCAATGAGCGCGCCGTAGACGATCCCGATGGCTCCGAGTGCAATCATCAGCGGAGCAATGCGGTGCGATTCGTCGGGAAAGATGCTGAAGGAGAACCGCAGGATGGAGTAGAGGCCGAGCTTTCCGGCGAGGACCATAACGGCGGCGGTGGGGGCTTCGGCGATGGCGTCCGCGAGCCAGCCATGAAGCGGGAAGACCGGGACCTTGACCGCGAAGGCGACGAGGAAGGCGAGCGAGGCCAGCCAGAGTGCTGCGGAGTTGTTCGAAATGCCGTGGGTCGCGGCGAGTTGGGTGAGTTCTGGAAGCTGGAAGGTGCCGGTACGGGCGTAGATCCAGAGCATGCCGACGAGCAGGATTGCCGATGGGATAAAGGTGTAGAGGAAGTACTTGATGGCAGCGCGGCGGCGGTTCACGGTGCGCCCGAAGGTGGCGATGAGCAGCGTCATCGGGACGAGCGACAGCTCCCAGAAGGCGTAGTAGAGGAAGAGGTCCAGGGAGACGAAGATGCCGAGCATCGCGACCTGCTGGAGGAGGAAGAGGGTATAGAAGAGTTTTTTTCGATCGCTGATCGTGTTCCAGGAGATGAGGACGCCGAGGGGGGCGAGGAAGCCGGTGAGCACGACGAGCCACATGGAGAGACCATCGACGCCGAGATGGTAGTGGATGGCGGGGGAGGTGATCCACTCAGCGTTTTGCTCAAACTGGAAGGCGCCCGATACGGCGCTGTAGTCGTAGTGGAAGGGAAGATGCAGAGTCAGGGCGAAGGTGATGAGGGTGACGGTGAGCGCACCCCACTGCATCAGCTTGCCCTTGTCGGGCAACAGGGCCAGCAGGACCGCGCCCGCGAGCGGGACGAAGGTGATGACGGTCAGGATGGTGTGGTCGATGTTCATCGTTTCCTTTAGGCGAAGCGACAACTGGTGTTTCGTGAAGCAGGTTCCGTATTTCGTTAGTGCAGCCAAACAGAGCGGCCAAAGATCATGACAAGTAGAACGGCCGCGGCCCCAAGAGCGAGCCAGCCGGCGTAGGAGCGAATATTGCCGGATTGAACGCGTCGGACGAGCGAACTGAGGCCGCGCGTCGTCGCGCCTGCAGCTGCGCCGGAGCCGTTGACGATACCACCGTCGATGAGGCCACTGAGGAACAGGCGGCTGAACATCAGCAGCGGAGTGACGATGAGAGCGCTGTAGATCTCGTCGATGTAGAACTTGTTTTCGACGAGGCGGTAGAGAGCCGGGAAACGGCCAGCGATCGCCGCAGCGGTGCGTGGCTTCTTGTAGTAGAAGATGTAGGCGACGTAGAAGCCGATCGCGACGGCGAAGACTGAGATTACAGCGAGGCCGCGTTCGAGGCCATAACTGGCAGTTGGAGCTTCTACGGCTGCGCCGCTTGCGAAGACTGGATCGAGGAAGTGACCGATCTCATCATGGCCCCCCATCCCTGCGGGGACGCCCACCCATCCGCCGATGAAGGAGAGAATGGCGAGGATGACGAGAGGCCCGAGCATGATCCAGGGCGATTCGTGGACGCCGTGGACGTGGGTTTCTTCCGGATCAGCGACCATGACGGCGTGGCTGCCGGAGGATGCGTGAACGGCAGCTCCGTGGTCGTGAAGGTCAGCGTGTTCCTCAAAGTGCTCAGGGCCGAAGAAGGTCTTGAACCAGAGGCGGAACATGTAGAACGACGTCATGCCAGCAGTGACGAGTCCGACGAGCCAGAGGAGCTTGCCGATCGGGTTTCCGGAGACGAAGGTTTGGTAGAGGATCTCGTCTTTGGAGAAGAAGGCGGCCCACGGCGGGATGCCGGCGATGGCGAAGACGCCCATGGTCATGGTGAAGAAGGTGATCGGGATCCGCTTGCGGAGGCCACCCATCTTTCGCATGTCCTGTTCGCCGGAGAGCGCGTGGATGACGGAGCCCGCTGCGAGGAAGAGCAGGGCCTTGAAGAAGGCGTGGGTGAGGAGGTGGAAGATGCCGGCGGCGTACGCTCCAACTCCGCAGGCAAGGAACATGTAGCCCAGCTGCGAGACGGTGGAGTAGGCGAGGACGCGCTTGATATCGTGCTGCACCATGCCGATGCAGGCCGCGAACATGCAGGTCGCCGCTCCGATAATGGCGACGACGCCCAGCGCGAAGGGCGAGCGGTCGAATAGTGTATGGCAGCGCGCGACCATGTAGATGCCCGCCGTGACCATCGTGGCTGCATGGATGAGGGCGGAGACTGGCGTCGGGCCTTCCATCGCGTCCGGGAGCCAGACGTAGAGGGGAATCTGTGCGGATTTGCCGACCGCTCCGAGGACAAGCAGCAGAGCAATCGCCGTCAGGATGCCACCGTGCCATTCAGGATTAACGCTAATGGCATTGAAGACGTGTGTGAAGTCGAGCGAACCGAACTCGCGGACGATGAGGAACATCGCGAGTAAAAAGCCGAAGTCGCCGATGCGGTTGACGATAAATGCTTTTTTCCCCGCGTTGGCAGCCGAGTCCTTCTTGAAGTAGAAGCCGATGAGCAGGTAAGACGCGAGACCGACCCCCTCCCAGCCTACGAACATCAGAAGGAAGCTTTCGGCGAGCACGAGCACGGACATGAAGAACATGAAGAGATTGAGGTAGGCGAAGAATCGCCAGTACCCCTCTTCATGCGCCATGTAGCCGACGGAGTAGATGTGGATCAGGAAGCCGACGCCTGTGACGACGCCCAGCATGATCAGCGTCAGATGGTCGACAGTGAAGGCGAAGTTGATTTGCAGGCCGGTGATCTGAATCCAAGGTTGGCTGACGACCTGAATCAGGTCCGGGGCGCCCGCGGCCTTCATGGTGATCCATAGCCAGGCAACGATTGCGGCGGGAATGGCGGTGCAGATCAAGGCAACAGCTGTGACGAGGACGCGGGGCAGCTTGCGGCCGATGGTTCCGTTGATGAGGAAGCCAGCGAAGGGAAGCAGCGGAATCAGCCAGAGAGAGTCGTAATTTGGAGAGACAGAGGGCATAGAGATCACGATTTCATCAGGTCGATCGAGTCGACGTTCAGCGTTTCGCGCGTGCGGAAGATTGCGATGATGATGGCAAGGCCCACGGCGGCCTCTGCGGCGGCGACCACCATCACGAAGAAGACGAAGATCTGGCCGGAGACCTGGTGCCACATGTGCGCGAAGGCGACGAAGGTGAGGTTGACGGCGTTGAGCATCAGCTCAATCGACATGAAGATGGTGATGAGGTTGCGCTTGATAAGAAACGCGGCCACGCCGATGGAGAAAAGCACGGCGGCAAGGATAAGGTACGCGGCGACGGGGACCTGAGCGGACATGGCTACTGCTCCTTTCGCGCGAGCACAACGGCTCCGAGGATAGCGACCAGGATGAGGACGGAGGTGACTTCGAAGGGAAGCAGGAGTTTGGTGAAGAGAACGGAGCTGATCTCGGAGATGTTGCTGGTGATGTTGTTGAGATAGCCTCCGACGTTGGAGGATCTGAAGGCGTGGCGTTCGGAAAGGAAGACGAAGCTAAGAAGACAGAAGATGGCTGCGGCGCCTGGAAAGCCGACGATGTAGGCGGCACGGCTGCCCTTGGTTCGCTCTTCTTCTCCAGCGTTGAGCAGCATAATGACGAAGACGAAGAAGACCATGATGGCGCCCGAGTAGACGATCACCTGGGCGGCGGCAAGAAACTCGGCCCCGAGCGACCAGTAGAGAACGGCCAGTGACATCATGACGACGACCAGCGAGAGGGCGCTATTAATGGGATGGCGCTGCAGGAGGAGATTGAGTGCTCCCGCGACGGCCAGCGCGCCAAAGATGATAAAGAGTGCCAGTTGCATGATGTTCTGCTAGTTCTTTCGTCGGTCGTTTGTGACTTCAAATCATTTGAAACAGAGCAGAAAATTTTTCGGGCTATCTGCTGATTGTAAAACAACTTGCGGTGGTACTTGGTGAAAGCTACGCACGCAGCGCAATGATCAGGCTGGTGATGATGATGTTGGCCATGGCCATGGGCAGGAGAAACTTCCAGCCGAAGCTCATGAGTTGGTCATAACGGAAGCGGGGCAGTGTGCCTCGCACCCAGATGAAGAGTAGAAGGAAGCCCAGAACCTTCACGACAAACCACAGGATCGGCAGGATTGCATGGACGACGGGGCCGCCGAAGTCGGGGATGAGATGACCGAAGGGGCTCGAGGCTCCGCCGAAGAAGAGCAGAGTGGCGACGCAACTGACGGTGATCATGTTGGCGTACTCGGCCATGAAGAACATGGCGAACTTCATCGAGCTGTACTCGGTGTGGTACCCGGCGACGAGCTCGGATTCCGCCTCAGGCAGGTCGAAGGGCGCGCGGTTGGTCTCGGCGTAGGCGGCCATGATGTAGATGAAGAAAGCGACGAACTGGAAGCCGCCGAAAAAGTTCCAGCTAAGCAGGCCGTGGGCACTCTGGCTGTTGACGATGTCGCGCAACGAAAGTGACTGGGCTCGGAGGACAACGCCAACCAGCGAGAGCCCAAGGGCAAGTTCGTAACTGATCATCTGCGAGGTGGCGCGCAGACTGCCCAGCAGAGCGAACTTGTTGTTCGAGGACCACCCGGAGAGCGCGATGCCGTAGACGCCGATTGACGTAATGCCGAGGATGACGAGAAGACCGATGTTGAGGTCGGCGACGTTGAACATCTCGACGCCAACGCCATTTACTGTGACCCTCTGCATGCCGCCGAAGGGGACGACGGCAATGGAGATAAGTGCGCACGATAACGCGATGATGGGAGCAATGAGGAAGAGCGGGCGTTCCGAGGCGATGGGCATGAGGTCTTCCTTGAGGAAGAGCTTGATGCCGTCGGCGAGCGGCTGCAGCAGCCCGAAGGGGCCGACGCGGGAGGGTCCCCAGCGGTTCTGGATGCGGCCCAGCACCTTGCGCTCCAGCAGTACCGTGTAGGCGACCGCCATCAAGGTAATGACGAGGACGACCACGACCTTGAGGATGCTGAGCAGCAGAAATGTCTGAAAATCGGTTAGGTGACTCATTCGGGTTTAGCTCTTAGCTCCTGGCTCTTCGCTGTTGTTAGTCGGCGGCAGTTTCAATCTGGGTAAGCCCGGTTGGAGGACGGAGGCTCTCGTTGTGCTGCAGGTCGGAGAGCATGGTGGAGTAGCGGCCCAGTGTACCCGAGGTGAACAGAGAATCGTTCGCGGGCAGGACGAGATCGCGGCGGCTGCCGACCTGGACGAGAGGCGCAGGAGCGGCGGGCTGCAGGTGTTGGTCGTTCCCGCTGAGAAGCTGGAGACGCAGCAGGTTGTAGCCGGGGACGAGACGCTGGATCTCGTCGAGAATCGCGAAGGGGTCGAAGGGGCTCAACTTGGGCTCGAGGTTGTTGGCGGTGAGCCAGACAGAGTGACGGTCCGCTTCGCCTGACTGCGCTCCGCGGGACTGTCCCATGTCTGCGCGAGTGCCTTTGCCAAAGGGGACGAGGGCCTGCATGTTCGCGCCCATCTTGTCGGCGATGCGGACGATCATCTCGAAGTCGGACCGGACGCCCGCGCGGTCTCCCGCTTTTTTGACGAGCTGGAGGTCTCCGTAGCTGTTGGTGACGGAGCCGGACTTTTCGTAGAGGTTCGCTGCGGGAAGGATGACGTCGGCGAGAGCCGCGGTCTCGGTTAGGAACATCTCCTGAACCACGACGAAGGTGTCTTTCAGGGATTCTGGATCGATTCCGTAGCGGGTTACAGGATTGGAGCCCACGACGTAGAGAGCGGAGAGCTCGCCTTTGCCGGCAGCCTCGAAGATTTCGAGGAGGTCGAGACCGGGCGCAGAGGGTGTGTCGTATTCGGCGAAGGTCGTGTTGCCGGCGAGCGGAGTGTAGCCGGGGAGCATGTCGGGCAGCAGGCCCATGTCAGCTGCGCCGCGTGAGTTGGCGTAGTCGGAGATGAGCGCGAACTTCGCTCCGGGAATGGTAAGGCCGAAGTCGATGAGGGCCTTGAGGTCCTGACCACGCAGTTCGGAGCCGATGAGGATGAGGAGTTTTTCTTCAGCTTTGATGGTGTCGCGGAAGGTGCTCAGAGCGTTGATGTCGGTGGCGGCTTCGCTGGCGGATGCTGCATTGCCGGCGAGGTAGGAGGCAAATGCGCTGTACCCGAACGGCGCGAGACGCAGGAAGGATTTCGCCTGGCGGCGCAGCTTGATCTCCGCAGAGTTGGCGACGTAGAGGCGGCCGCGGTTGTTGCGGACGTTGGTGCGGATGTTCCAGGCAGTGCCCGGAGCCTGAATTGTCGGATCGCCACCAACTATCAAAATTGCCGGCGCAGTCAGGGTGTCGCGCAGGGAAGCGGTGCGGTCCTTTTGTCCGGCGAGGGCCTGGGCGAAGGAGACATAGTCCGCAGTGCGATGGTGATCGATGTTGTTGGTGCCGAGAACCGTGCGGGCGAACTTCTGAAGGAGGTAAGCCTCTTCATTGGTGATGCGGTTGCTGCCAATGACGCCGATCGATTTGCCACCCCGCGCGTCGCGGCGTTGGCGGAGTTCTTTGCCAACGTAGTCGAGCGCGACCTCCCAGCTGACGGGCTTCAACTCTCCGTTGGGCTGACGAACGAGCGGCTGGGTTATGCGATTTTCGTTGTTGGCGAAGTCGAAGGCGTAGCGGCCCTTGTTGCAGAGGAAGTCACCGTTGATGCCGGACTTGTCGCGGTTGTCGCCGCGGACGATCTCGCTGCCGTCCGATGTGCTGCGCACGCCCAGGGTCGTCTTGCAGCCGTCACCGCAGTGCGTGCAGACGGTGCCGACGTGGTTCATCTCCCACGGGCGGGTCTTGTACCTGTAAGTGCCAGACGTCAACGCGCCGACGGGACAGGCGTCGATGCACATACCGCACTGCTCGCAGTCGACGTGTGCGAGGTGGTCGGGAGACAACTCGGCTGGGATGTTGGGAGCGATGACCGAGGAGCTGCCGCGATTCTGAATGCCGAGCGCGAAGACATCCATGCCTTCGCCGCACATGCGCACGCAGCGGTAACAAAGGATGCAGCGCGGGCGGTCGAAGTAGACCACGGGGGACCACTTCTGCTCTTCGCGGTGGTTCTTGGGTTCGGCGTAGAAGCTGTCGGCGGCGCCGTACTTGAAGGTCATGTCCTGCAGCTCGCACTCGCCTCCCGCGTCGCATACCGGGCAGTCGAGCGGGTGGTTGCCGAGGAGCAGTTGCAGAGTGGCTTTACGGGCCTGCGCAATCTCAGGGGTCTCGGTGGCGACGACCATGCCCTCAGTCACCGGCGTGGTGCACGCGGTCTGGAGCTTCGGCATCTTCTCGATGCGGACTACACACATGCGGCACGCCGCCTGGAGTGAAAGGCCGGGGTAGTAGCAGAAGGCGGGGATCTCGATTCCCGAGGATTTGCAGGCATCGATGAGTAGGGTGCCTGCGGGAGCGGTGAGTTGTTTGCCGTCTACGATGAATTTTACGTCTGCCATTTAGTGTCCTGCTCCGACGAGCTGCTCGACGGTGATGATAGGTGTTCCGGCTTTTTGGCCAGCGATGTAGTCTTCAAATTCTTTGCGGAATTTCTTGACGAAGCCGAGCGTCGGCATCGCCGCGGCATCGCCAAGCGGGCAGAACGTCCGGCCCATCATGTTTTCCGCGAGGTACTGGACGTTGTCGACGTCCTTCTTGCTGCCGCCACCGTTGTACACGCGAGTTAGAGTCTTCTTGATCCAGTCCGTGCCTTCGCGGCAGGGGATGCACCACCCGCAGGATTCGTGCTGGTAAAAGGAGATCGTGCGTAGTGCGAATTCCACGATTGAGACAGTCTCGTCGAGCACCACGATACCCCCCGAGCCGAGCATGGTGCCGGCCTTGCCCATCTGGTCAAAGTCGAGGCCAACATCAATCTCGTCCGCAGTAAGTACGGGACACGAAGCGCCGCCGGGAACAACGGCTTTGAGTTTCTTGCCGTCCTTGATTCCGCCAGCCACCTCGTAAATAGCGCGCTTGAGGTTGTAGCCCATGGGGAGCTCGTACACTCCAGGGCGTTCGACGTGGCCGCTGATGCCGAAGAGACGTGTACCGCCGTTGCGCTCGCTCCCGAGCTTCGCATAGGCTTCGCCTCCCATCAGAAGAATGTGGGGGGCCGAGGCGATGGTCTCGGCGTTATTGATCACGGTGGGCCCGCCATAGAGGCCGACGACGGCAGGGAAGGGCGGCTTGATGCGTGGGACGCCGCGCTTGCCTTCGAGCGACTCCATCAGCGCGGACTCTTCGCCAACCTCGTAGGCGCCAGCGCCGGTCTGCGTAATGACGTCGAAATCGATGCCCGACCCAAAGATGTTTTTGCCGAGAAAGCCCTTGGCATAAGCATCAGCGACAGCCTTCTCGACGATCTTCAAAAGATAGCGATACTCGCCGCGCAGATAGATAAATCCCAACTTCGAACCGATGGCGAGACCGGCGATCATCGTGCCTTCGATAACAGCGTGCGGGTCTTCAAGAAAGATGACGTGGTCCTTGCAGGTACCGGGCTCGGACTCGTCGCCGTTGACCAGGACGTACTTCGGCTTCTCCGACGTCTTCGGAACGAACGACCACTTCATGCCCGTGGGGAAGCCCGCGCCACCACGTCCGCGCAGTCCCGAAGCCTTCATGACGTCGATGATCCAGCCAGCCATCTTCTCCGGACCTTGAGCGATAGCGTTCTGAACGGCCTTGTACCCATCGAGTTCGATGTACTTATCGATATTTGCAGCGCCCTGGCCGAACCGGCGCGAGAGTACTCTTACTTCATCGGGATGACTGACGAGGGTCGGCATTATTTTTCGTCCTTTCCCTTGCCGTCGCGGTACATCTTGAAGAGAACGTCGACCTTTGCGGGCGTAAGGTTCTCGTGGAAGTCGTAGTTGACCTGAATGGCGGGAGCCCAGCAACAAGCGCCGATACACTCGACCTCCTCCAGAGAAAAGACGCCATCTTTGGTCGTCTCTTTATGGCCAATGCCGAGCGTGTGCTTACAGTGATCGAGGATCTCGTAGCCGCCGCGCAGCATGCAGGAGATGTTGGTGCAGACCTGCACGTTGTATCTGCCAGCAGGCTTGGTGCGGAGCATGGAGTAATACGAAAGCACGTTGCGTACGTCTAACTCGAGAAGATCAAGCCGCTCCGCGAGCTCGGCGACAACGGCATCGGAGACATAGCCTACCTCGTCCTGCGCGTAGAGCAGCATAGGGACAAGCGCCGACCGCTTCAGCGGGTAGATGGTGACGAGTTTGTCGAAGCGGTCGGCCAGCTCCGGCGAAAAGATCGTATTGGCTATTTCACTCACTCTGCATCATCTCCCGCGCCAGCCTTTCGGCGGCAAGGTCCATCTCTTCGGCGATACCATTCAGTTTAACCGTTCCGTCTTCCTGCATGTTGAAGGAGGAGCGGTGGCCTTCACTGTCGTCAAGCGCCTCATGCGTGAAGCGAAGCCAGCGGCTTGCGACACGGAGGGTAATTTCTTCTGCACCGACCTCGACCACTGCATGATGCCGGCTGTTGAGTCCGTGGGCAGCGGCATAGGAGCGAAGCAGCGATGCCCAGGAGGTCCAAAGTTCGGTTCTGAGGCGGGGATCCATTGCTGCCTCAGAGGGAGTCATTAGCGATCAATCTCTCCGAGCACAATATCGATTGATCCAATAACGGCGACGACATCAGCCAGCAGGCGTCCTTTGCACATTGTCTCCAGCGCCTGCAGCGTTGCGAATCCCGGATTGCGCATGTGCACCCGGTAAGGCTTCGCCGTGCCATCCGAGACGACGTAGTAGTTCATCATCCCGTGCGGAGCTTCGACGGAACTGGTCGCCTCGCCAGCCGGTACACCAAAACCTTCCGTCACAATCTTAAAGTGATGGATGAGCGATTCCATCTGCGTCTTCATCTGCTCACGGTTCGGAAGAATGATCTTTGGTGCATCGGCGACGATCGAACCTTCAGGGAGACCATCAAGCGCCTGCAGGCAGATCTTGATCGACTCGCGAAACTCCTGCATCCGCACAATGTACCGCGCCCAAACATCGCCGACGTTCGACACCGGCACGTTGAACTGAAACTTCTCGTAGCCGGAGTAAGGCATGTCGCGACGAACATCAAAGTCCACGCCGGAGGCCCGCAGCGGCGGCCCGGTCACGCCCAGCGCAATGGCATCTTCCGGCGAAAGATAGCCGACACCCTTCAGACGGTTCATCCAGATCGGGTTCCCCTGCAGCAGCCCTTCGTACTCCTCGATCTTCGAAGGGAAGTCCTTAAGGAACTCGCGGATCTTTGCATAAAGATCGCGAGGCGGCTCCAGGCTGAGGCCACCAACACGAACGTAGCTTGTCATCATCCGCTGGCCCGACACAGCCTCGAAGATGCGCAGCAACTGCTCGCGTTCGCGGAAGCAATAGAGAAAGACCGTAAGCGCGCCGATGTCCATCGCGTGCGTGCCAAGCCAGACCAGGTGCGACTGGATACGCGTGAGTTCGTTGAACAGCACCCGAAGATACTGCGCCCGCTCAGGAATCTCCAGACCAAGCAACTTCTCCACCGCGAGGCAGTAGGCGAGGTTGTTGGTCATCGGACAGAGATAATCGATGCGATCCGTCAGCGGAACGACCTGTTGATAAAACTTGGCCTCGCAGGTCTTCTCGATGCCGGTATGCAGGTAGCCGATGTCCGGAGCGAGCCCGACAATCGTCTCGCCATCGACCTCGATCACAAGGCGAAGCACCCCATGGGTCGAAGGGTGCTGCGGGCCCATGTTGATGACCATGGTCTGGTCCTGCGATGGTGGGTTTCCGCGATTGTGTGCGGAGTTGCTGACTACATCTTCAACTCCGGGGTCGATCGCCGACGGGCCGGTCAGTTCTTCAACGGTGGATGCCATTAGCGGTAGCCCTCCACGGGGTAGTCCTTGCGCAGTGGATGCCCCTTCCAGTCCTCGGGCATCATGATACGGCGGAGGTTAGGGTGGCCGCCGAAGTGAACGCCGAAGAGATCAAAGATCTCGCGTTCATAAAAGTTGGCGGCGCGCCACACAGGAGTGATGCTGTCGAGCGAGGCCGAATCGCTATCAAGCCGGACAATCAGCCGCACACGCTCTTTCCGTGACATCGAGAGGATGTGATACGTGATCTGAAAACGAGGCTCAGAGGGGTACCAATCCACCGCGGTGGCGTCTTCAAAGAAGTTGTAACCCGCCTGCTTCACGGCTTCGCAAGCCCCAACGATGCTCTCGCGAGCCACCGTGATCGTCAACTCATTGCGGTCGAACTTCGCATCGGTAGCAAGATCGGCCAATGCCTTGACAGCGGCGTTCTCAGGATGCGCCTCGAAGACGGCTTGCTTGCCTTTGATGGCGGAGGATGGCTCGTACATTAGAGATCTCCTCTATCGTTCGCCCAGTTGAGGATGCCCTTCTTCCAGACATAGAAGAGGCCCACGGCCACGAAGCCGAGATAAACCAGCATCTCGTAGAAGCCGAACATGCGCGAGCCGGTCAGCGCAGGCAAGCGGCGAAAGATGACTGCCCAGGGGAGCATGAAGACCGCTTCGACATCGAAAAGGATGAAGAGCATCGCCACCATGTAGAAGCGGACGGTGAAGCGTCCACGCGCGTCGCCTATGGGGTCCATGCCGCACTCGTAGGCACTGGCCTTGGTGCGTGAATTTTTATGTTTGCCGATGATGAAGGAGGCCCCCACCATTCCGCAGGCAAGTCCGAGGGCAACCAGGACCTGCAGCACGAGTGGAACGTAGTTCCAGATATATGGAGGGTAACTGTGCATGGCCATCTTCGACTCTAAGATTGCGGCTGGCAAGTGTCAAGCGAACGAAAGCGGGTTTACAGGCGTTATCGGAGGAATGCTATGTACATGTCGATAAGGCGATTACCGTACAGGGCCGCCACCAACCCGCCGGCGCAAAGAAAGCTGCCAAAGGCGAGTTTTGACGTCACTCCGGCTTTGCCGCGTGCTAGGAGAAGCGCGCCGTAGCCCGCAGCGACAAAAGTGCCGACAAAGAGCGAAAGAATCGCCGGCCAGAAGCCGAGGAAGGCGGCAATCATCGCGATCAGTTTGACGTCGCCAAGGCCCATGCCTTCACGGTGGCGAAGGGCCTTGTAGAGCCAGCGGATGACAAGCAGCAACAGAGCGGCTCCGCAGATCGCGGCAATTCGGCCGAAGATCAGGCTCTCGGGACCGGTGAGGAAGAGGTTGCCATGGTCGGTCACGCCGCCGGGGCTCGTCAGATGGAGGCTGTGTTTGGTGAGATGAACCTCATCCTCACCAGGAGCGAGAAAAATAGCCTGGATGCAAACGAGAAAGAGTGCGACGACAATGCCGCCAATGGTGAACGCATTGGGGAGAATCATGGTCTGCCAGTCCATAACCATCAGGCCGATGAGAAGGAAGCCAAGGATGGCGATCAATAAAGCGGCGATCACTCTTGGGGCATCTTCGATGGATAAGCGGCCTCCGAAATCATGGATACGACTAAAGTTTGAAAGAAAAGTTGAGGTTGTTATCCAGAACCAAATGCCGACGCTAAGTTCAACAACTGGATAGCGCCATGTGATTGAGGTTTTGCAATCACGGCAGCGCCCGCGAAGCAGAATCCAACTGAGGATCGGGAAGTTGTCGTACCAACGGATAGGTTTTCCACACTCAGGGCACCGTGAGCGCGGCGTCACGACCGACTCGTGTCTTGGCAGACGGGAAATACAGACGTTCAGGAAACTACCGAAGAGAAGCCCGATGAGAAAACTCACAAGTTGGAAGATTCCGGGCGTGTACACGGTACGAGTATACGGTTTCGGCGACTACCCGCTATGTGAAGTCTAAAGCGGAAGTCCAGAGCTAACCATCCTCGATCGAAGACTTTGCACAAAAAGTACCAGTGGGGGTGTTACCTAGAAATCGACATGCATCCGGACCGATTCGACGAGCACCGGCCCGCGGTCTTGGTTGTAGCCGGGATGATTGATGTACTGCAGATCGAGCGCATAATAGACGCCGCGCCAGGCGTGTAGGTTGTAATAGCTCTCGAGAATGTCTTCGCGGGCATAGTTCAACTTCCCGTCACCCAAAAGAAAGCCAAGGCCACCAAAGCCCAAATAAGCCTGATGGTCGGCCTTGATCGCATTGGAAACAAAAGCGAGGCCCAGCTTGTCGTAAGGCCGCGACCATCTTCTGCCGGAGTAGTCGCTACCAATTTCGAAGGTCTGGTCTACCTCGGTGTAGGCGTAAGACTCATGCTGCCCCTCATTCCAGCCAAAGCGGCCGAAGGCGCGCAGATTTGTCGTCAGCTCCTGCTCGGCGTTGAGGGTGAAGCCGTACTTTACTGCTCCGTAGGTCTCGTGCTTCGTGATCTCGGGGGTTGGGTCTTCACCGGAGGTATAAGCCTGGTTGGCGACGCGGTAGAGGCCCATGTGGGCGTGGTTCACGTAGCCGAGGACGCGGACAACGCCCTTGCGATCTGGAGGCAGGAGGTTGCCGAGCAGCGGTTTGCGCAGCTCGAACTCCCAGTTCTGGCCGCTGGCCTGACGCAGGTTCCAGTCGAGATCGATGCCGTTGGCAACGGTCGGCATCAGCGCGAGAGCGTAGCGGGCGGACCAGGCCTTATCGTCATACTCGAAGACGGCGGCGTAGGTGTAACCGCGGGTGTCAGCGGCATAGTCCCACGCGCCATTGTTGTCGACGGTCCAGTTCATAAACTGCAGGTGGCTGTCGCTGCCGATGCTGTTGATATCGAGATAGTCCGGCAAGCTCATCTTGCCGACGTAGATCTCAAGGCGGCGCTCGGGCACCTGGGTAGCGAGTGAGAACGGCGTCCGTGAACTCTCAATCAGCTTGTCGGTGAAGCCGATGGTCTGGTGAACCTGGGCACGGGCCATATAGGGCACCGAGCCCAGGTTGGGATTGCGGACCACGTCCAGATTGGTGAAGCCGGCAAGACCGAGCGCCTCGCTGAGGCCCCGGCCGCCCGCCGATTCGAGGTTAAACAGGGCATCGGTCTCCGTCTTGGGATCGCGCCGTAGCTGCGCACCGAGATAGAGGGTCCCAAGAAGAGAGACCTTGTACTCGCCGCGGCCAATGAAGCTGTTGGTGCCTTCGTACGGGGAGTGGAAGGCCCCATCCGCCTGGAAAATAATGTTCGCCTGTCCGGCGATGTAGAAGCGCGAAGTCTCGGAGTGAGGAAACATTGTCAGGACTGTCTCGTCCGCTGGAGTGGGCGCCTCGGGGAGCTTTGCTGGGTGGCTCGGCCGATCATCGATCAGATCCCGCTCCTGGGCGTTCGTGACGAGGGAGATCGCCAAGAGCAGGATCACTGCGATTGTGTGTATTGAGTTCTTCAAAGATTGGGCCAAGCTAAAGGGTGCAGGAAGATTGTTAATGGACGGCAAACAGCCTGCCTTCAAACGGAATAAGGAGAAGGCAGGCTGTGGTGATTCGGGCTCCTCGTCCAGGTCTGCGACGAGTTCCGGCAGGGCGAACCAGACGCACGCAAGTGGACAACGCTCATCCGCAGTTTCAACCCAGCGTCGAATGATCTCAGCGCGGGGACGGTTGGCGACGCTTTGTCTGGGCGGATTGTGGGGCAGTATCAGCTGGATCATTTTCATCATCGGCTGACTTCTCCTTTCTCCGCGGGAAGGGTCCGGAATGTGGACACTTGTTACGGCGCGCTGACAACTAGGGTAGTATACCCCGGTACGGTATATCGGGAGAATAAGTATGTCGCACACAAAGACAGCCCAGATTAAGCTACTTAACCGAGTGAAGAGAATTCGCGGCCAGATGGATAGCGTCGAACGGGCGCTGGCATCGGAAGACCATGACTGCGCCGATGTGTTGATGTTGCTGGCAGCGGCACGTGGCGGCATCAACGGCCTGATGGCGGAGGTGCTCGAAGACCATATTCGGTTGCACCTACTGAAAGACGGGCACGCCCCTCTTACGCCGGAGTTGGGCGAAGACCTGATCGATCTCGTGCGTGCTTATTTGAAGTAGCCTCGTGCGTATCCGTCTATTTCGCTCTCGCTCCAACTACAACCAGGCCGAGCCCTGCGAGGAGCGAAACCGTGCTGAAGATCGGCGACAGTGGAAGGGTGTCCTGCGTCTTGTGCGAGATCTGAACCGGACCGAGGTCGACATCCTTTTTCTGGTGGGTGAACGAGATTCCGCCGGTGGCGAATCCGATGATCCCGAGGATGACGAGGACTATTCCGATGATCGTGAGTGGCTTCATTTGGGCAGTAGCCTTTCTACGCGGTGAGCAGGCGCAACCTGCGGTGTGATGCAGAGAGTGTGCGGGCGGATGTACAGATAGCAGCGTTTGTGAAGGTACTTGCCTGCGACAGGGCCCCGTAGTAATCTGCTTTTACACGGGAAAGGAGGATGGTCCAGCCTATGAAAATTGACTGTAATAGTTGCACAACAATACGTGAGGTGACTGAGGCTTAGAGCGTCCATAGCTCTAGTCCTGGCGGTCTTTATAGTAGAAAGTCCACGCCGAGGCCAAGTCCGAGTATGGACGCCTCAGGTCAATCTCAACAGTTCACCGCCAGACGGCCCGCTGCTCACTTGGGTGCGGGCCGTTTGCGTTTTTGTCGCATCCTACGGGTAGGATATTAACCATGAAACCTTTGGTCATCGCCGGACGGGCGTTTCAATCGCGGCTCATCGTTGGTACAGGGAAGTACAAGGACGGCGCGGAGACGCAGGCCGCCATTGAGGCATCGGGCGCCGAGATGGTCACTGTCGCGGTGCGGCGGGTCAATCTCGACCGATCGAGCGAGTCGCTGCTGGACTTTATCGATCCGCGACGCTACTTCCTTCTGCCGAATACCGCGGGGTGCTATACCGCCGACGAGGCGATTCGCGCGGCACGTCTAGGGCGCGAGGTGGGGTTGTCGGACTGGGTGAAGATCGAGGTGATCGGGGATCAGCAGACGCTCTACCCGGACGTTCAGGCGACGCTGGAGGCGACTCGAGTCCTCGTCAAAGAAGGGTTTACCGTGCTGCCGTACACCTCGGATGACATTGTCTTTGCGAAGCGGCTCATCGACGCAGGTGCGGCGGCCGTAATGCCGCTTGGCGCGCCGATCGGCAGCGGGCTCGGACTGCAGAACACAGCGAACCTGCGCATTTTGCGGGAGCTTATCACCGAGGTTCCGCTGATCGTCGATGCCGGTGTAGGGACTGCCTCCGACGCTGCGGTCGCTATGGAACTGGGCTTCGACGCAGTGCTGATGAACACCGCGATCGCCGCAGCAAAGGACCCCTTGCTAATGGCTGAAGCGATGCAGCACGCCGTTCTCGCGGGGCGGCAGGCGTTCCTGGCAGGCAGGATGCAGCGAAAGCTCTATGCGACGGCCAGTTCGCCGCTTGAGGGGATTTCGAAGTAGTCCCCTGATTGACTCAGGTGTATCACTGGTCATAGGAACAGCTGGCATGGATGCAGTAAACTTCGCGCATGCGTGTCTTCGGAATCGACTGCGGAACAGAGTTCACCGGGTACGGCGTCGTGGAGGTGGACTGCGACGCCCGAATGCCGCGTCTCGTTCATCTTGGTGCAGGGACGATTCGGCTGAACAAGAAAGACAAGGCGCCCCAACGGCTCGCACAGGTATATGCGGAGCTGACCGCTCTGTTGGCGCTGCATCAGCCGGAGGTCGTCGCGATCGAGGAGGTCTTCTTCTCGGCGAATGTGAAATCCGCTTTGAAACTGGGACAGGTGCGAGGAGTGGCGATGCTGGCCGCTGCAACGTCTGCTCTTCCGGTAGTGGAGTATGCGCCGCTGTCGATCAAGAGCTCCGTCGTCGGCTACGGACTCGCCGGCAAGGAGCAGGTGCAGTTTATGGTGAGGCGTCTTCTGGAGAACGAGAATGCATTCGATTCGCCGGACGCTGCCGATGCATTGGCCATTGCCATCTGCCACATCCACACTGCCCAGACTCTCGAACTCCAGGGCGCTCGCCGATGAGAGCTGCCACCCGCATTGTCCCGGGCACCCTGCTGATCGTTTGTTCGGCTGTTGCATTGGCTCAAATGGCCGAACCATCAACTGTCGCACCCGCGAAAACGAGTCCGGAGGTGAGCTTTCAGTTTGACCGTACCGGGTTGCCGGTACCGCGCTTCACCCTGCGGCTGCGAGAGGACGGCACCGGCAACTATAAGGCGGACCAGTCGGAGATCGCCGCGACTGGCACGGCGATGCGTGGTCAGGCCGCGCAACATGTCGATCGTACGCTCAACGTGACGTCCGGAACGGTCGCTAAGGTGTTCAAGGCAGCTCGAGCGGCGAACTACTTCAATATCGAGTGTGCGTCGAAGGCGAAGAACATTGCCGACACGGGTAAGAAAACATTGACCTACACAGGAGCTGACGGTTCGGGATCCTGTACCTACAACTACTCGGAGAACAAGTCCGTCGACACGCTCACCGACACCTTCCTCGCCATTGCCTTCACGATGGACGAGGGCCGCAAGTTGGAGTTTCTGCATCGATATGACCGTCTTGGGCTCGACGCAGAGATGATCTCGTTTGGGCAGGAGTTGGCAGCTGGCCGCGCGCTCGAACTCGGATCGATCTCGCCCACTCTGGCCGCGATTGCCGATGACACGGCAGTGATTCAGCGCGTACGATTACGGGCGCAGAAGATGCTGGAACAGGTGGCCGCGGAAAATCACTGAAGCTATTGGCTGGAGACAAACGTCTAATAAGCATTGTTTGGGCGTGGGAGATGTTATGCGGACGTTCGCATTGCGGTGCCAGTTTCGTAGGGACTACGGCCTCCTGCTGACTCTGCTTTTTCTGCTTTTGTCGGTCTGGGTTGCCAAAGCTCGGGCAGACGATGTTCCCAAACAACGTGCGGCCCGGCTCAGCTTTCTCCAGGGCGACGTGACGATCGATCATCTGGATAACACCGCGGGCGACCCTGCTCAGATCAACATGCCGCTGGCCGAAGGCGCCCGAGTGAACACGGGTGAAGACGGTCAGGCCGAGTTGGAGTTTGAAGACGGCAGCGTCGTCCGGATTACGCCCAACAGCTCTCTGGGGCTGAGTGTCTTGAACGTGGACGCAGCAGAGAACTTTCATACTCAGGTGACCATCCTGCATGGGCTCGTCTATGCAAAACTGCATGCCTCGTCCAAGTATTTTTACGTCCTAGACGCAGGTGGGGAGCTTATCTCGCCGGTCGCCAATGGGACGGTGCGCATCAATCTCGACCAGCCTCCGGCGACAATCTCGGTCTTCGACGGTACGGTGCAGGTTGAACACGTTCGAACACCTGAAGCCGACGGCTACAAAAAAGATGTGCGCGCCGGTGAGTCGCTGACCGGCGACTCCCACGACAGCAGCCAGTTCTCCGTCTCGCAGAACCTGGAACAGGACTCATGGGATGAGTGGAACCGGGCACGTGACCAGGCTGCTGCCGACGAAGCAGCTACGCGAACCGCCGCGCGCGACGGCTATGCGGGAGATGAAGGCTATGGGTGGTCTGATCTGGACGCCAACGGAAGCTGGTATGACGTTCCGGGGCAAGGTCGGGTGTGGCAGCCCACCGTCGCGCAGGACTCCGACTTCGATCCTTACGGGTATGGCAGCTGGGTCGCCTATCCCACCGTTGGGTATGTCTGGGCATCGGGTTATTCCTGGGGCTGGACGCCGTTCCGCTGCGGCAGCTGGTCGTACTGGAACAATTTTGGCTGGGGATGGTCGCCCGCGGCGGGCTGCGGGAGGGCAGGATGGGGCATCGGCAGGGGTTTCAGCAGCGGGGTCGCCATCAATGTCGTTCGTCCTCCGCAGAACTACCGTCTACCTACTCGTCCGGTGCATGAGGGCTTGCTTCATCCGATCCCTGTTGGAAGTCCTGTCAGGGTGCCTGGAGACGGGTTACGAACCTCTCACGAAACTCGCATAATCGCCGGAATCCCAGTCGACCCACTGCGACCGATCGGCAACTCAACTGTAACGAAGGGCCACCCCCCGATTGGCTCCGCCTTGCGGAGCAACGCCGGCGTCGACCACATCAACCGGCAGCCCGTGACCGGTGCGACAGGGGCCGCACCTCCGACGGACTCACGCTCTGGCGGTTACAGGCCGGTAGCCCCGCCGGCCGTGGTCTACGGGACAGGACAGCCAGGGACACAGATGCGTCCGCCACCTCCGCAACAGCGCCCAGGTTATGCGGGGCCAGCGCAAGGAGTACACCCCGACTCACGTTCGTCCCAACCCGCGTATGTGTCTCGTCCGTCGCCTCCGCCTACTCCGGCGCCTGCTTCGCGTCCAATGCCGCCGCCATCGTCACCGCCAGCTTCGCAGCCAATGCCAGCGCCATCGTCACGCCCGATGCCACCGCCGTCGTCACGTCCGATGCCCCCGCCAGGTCCCCATGCGGTTCCCATGCAGGGCGCACCAAGATAACCGACGATAACGACGACGAATGATTGCAACCTTGCATTTACTGAGTTGGGACAGAGGCGGCAAAAACGCCCGTCCTCGACAAAGATCGGTACAACTCCGCCATCGGCTCCAACGTAAGCGATTCGGCGCGCGCTTGAACCGGAATGCTCGACGGCCACGCCTCGGAGAGTTGAATGGGAGAGTAACCTGCGGCACGAAGGTTGTTCTGCAGGGTCTTCCGTTTTTGCGCGAAGCACTGCCTCAGGAAGCTGTTGAATCCGGCTGGTTCCACTCCAAGCTCCGTGAATCGTGGCGCGAAATGCAGTCTCAGTACGGTGGAATAGACCTCTGGCGGAGGCGAGAATGCAGAAGGCGGCAGTGTGAAAAGGTTCTCGACCTGAGCATTCATCTGCGCGGTCGCCGAAAGCAGACCATAATCGCGAACGCCCGGAGCAGCGGAGACGCGATCGGCCACCTCGCGCTGCATCATTACGACCGCACGGTGGACCAGTCCTGCGCTCCCCGCAGCAAAGAGCTGAAGAAGGATGTCCGAAGTGATGTAGTACGGCAGGTTCCCAATCACGTCCACAGTTTCGCCCTCCGGCACAAGCGTTCGAAGGTCGGTCTTGAGAACGTCTCCCTGGACAATCTGCACCTGGGGCTGGTCGCGAAACCGGAACGTCAGTTCGGCCGCGAGCGAATAGTCAAGTTCAAGCGCAATCAGGCGGTGACAGCGCCCGGCAAGGACCTCGGTAATCGCTCCGTGGCCGGGGCCGATCTCAATAATCGTGCGCTTGCCAGGATCGCCAAGAGCGTCGACGATGGCATAGCGGGCAGCATCATCCACAAGAAAGTTCTGGCCGAATTTTGGCTTACGTTTCATCTGCATCCAATGGCGTGTGACTTCTCGCGTGCTCTTATAGACTAACGGTTTGGTTGAAAACAAAAAGGACGAAGCAATGCATATCGTATTCGCAGCATCGGAGTGTGCTCCGTGGGCAAAGACTGGTGGACTGGCAGATGTAGTGAGCGCGTTACCCCGCACACTTGCAAAATTTGGTCACAAGGTCAGCGTATTTATTCCCTACTACCGGCAGGTCGCCAAGGCCGTGCCGGATCCTCCGGTCGTCCTTCAGAGCGTCACCATTCCGTTTCCTTCGTACAACCGCTTCGTCACAATCCTTGACGGCGGCTTGGCAGAGGGAGTCCAGACGTACTTTGTCGATTGTCCAGAATTGTTTGACCGCGAGAGTTTCTACGCGACGCCCTCTGGTGATTACCCTGACAATGCAGAACGCTTCGGCCTGCTCAGCCGCGCGGTCATCGAGGCCTCCAAGGTGATCGGCGTTCCTGACGTCTTCCACGTGCATGACTGGCAGACAGCCATGCTTGCAGTTTTTCTGCGGTCTATTTACTTCTTCGACCCCGTCTTTCGTCACGTTCCGGCTGTACTCACGATCCATAACGCCGGCTATCAGGGCTGGTTTCCCCCGCGGACGATGGAAAAACTGCTGCTGCCCTGGGACATGTTTACCTTCGACAAGCTCGAGCACTATGACACGATGAATTTTCTCAAGGGCGGAATCGTATACGCTGACGCGATCACGACCGTTAGTCGCAAGTACGCCGAAGAGATCCAGACTGCGGAGTTTGGCAACGGGCTGGAGGGCATTCTGCGTCAGCGCAGCGGAGACCTCTTTGGCATTCTCAACGGTGTCGACTACGACGAGTGGAATCCGGCGACTGATTCGCACATTGCGGCGCATTATTCCGCGGACAATCTCGCCGGCAAGAAAGAGTGCAGGAGAGATCTGCTCCATGCCTTCGGATTTGAAGGGATTGGCGACGATACCGCGGTCATTGGCGTTGTCTCGCGTTTCGCGACACAGAAAGGCTTCGACTTCATCGTCGCGGTGATTGACAAACTTGTGGAAGAAGACATCGTGATCGTGATTCTTGGCAATGGCGAAGAATTCTACGAACGTCTGTTGGGGGAGATGGCTAACCGTCACCCCGACAAAGTCCGGGTTCAAGTAAAGTTCGACAACGTGATAGCGCACAAGGTCGAAGCCGGCTCCGACATCTTCCTGATGCCGTCACGCTACGAGCCCGGCGGCCTTAACCAGATCTATAGCTTGAAATACGGCACCGTCCCTGTGGTTCGCGCTACGGGTGGCCTCGACGACACCATCGACGAGCAGCCGAATGGTGGAGGCAATGGTTTCAAGTTCTGGGGCTATGATCCGTTGGCTATGATGGATGCTCTACGTCGCGCGCTGGGTACCTTCCGCAATAAGAAAGAGTGGACGGAGATGATGAAGCGCGGGATGGCACAGGACTTTTCCTGGGAGAAACCTGCGAAGGAGTATGAACGGATCTACGAGCGCGTTATTCAGAATCGCAGTTGAACTCTATCTACTGCGTCTGGGTGTGGCGATCGACTGTCAATTATTTATTATTTATTGAATCCAATATGTGTATATGCATCTAATTGGATATGACGGAGCCTCTCAACCCGCCCCTCCCCTGCATGTGCGCCAGCCTTCGTCGCGCAGCGCGGGCCCTTTCGCAGATCTATGAAGAGGGGCTTCGTCCGACCGGCCTGCGGGCGACGCAGTTCACCATACTGCAGACGCTTTCCATTGCGGGAGAAGTCACCCAGGGAGAACTGGGGCAGATTCTTGCAATGGACAGCACTACCCTTACACGAACCCTCACCATCATGGGCCGGCACGGCTGGATAGCGAAGCGGCGCGGGGAAGATCGCCGGGAGTGGCGAATGCGCCTGTCCAAGGCTGGTGAGACCCAGTTCAAACACGCATTGCCACATTGGGAAAACGCACAAAAACACGTGCGGCGCCAACTTGGAGGCGAACTCTCTGACAACGCAATGAAACTGACTCAAGAAATAATCAACGCCCTCATCAATTAAGGAGAACTACTATGACAAACGAAAAGTATGCAAAGCTCACTATTGGCCTGATCGTCGTCTGGTTCCTCTTCTCTCTTGCAGCATCAGCCCTGCACCTCTTCGTCACCAGGGCGGGCCAACCGCCGCTTGGGTTTGGACTTGCGGTGCTGGTTCCTCTCGTCATCTTCGCGGCATGGACTGCTTTCTCGCAGCCATTTCGGCAGTTTCTTCTATCCTTGGATCCACGCACGTTGACCAATCTGCAGGCATGGCGGATCGCCGGGTTTGTCTTCCTCGTCTTGTATGCCTACAACATCTTGCCGGGTCATTTTGCGCTGCCCGCTGGCTGGGGAGACATCGCGATAGGAGCGACCGCGCCGCTCGTTGCAATGAAGCTCGCGAAACCCTGGTACCGGAAGAGTTTCATCTTCTGGCAACTTCTTGGAATTACAGATCTGGTCGTGGCGGTCGGCTCCGGAGTGACAGCCCAACTCATGAATCCTCATGGAATTGCAACCACTCCAATGACGGTGCTTCCAATGAGCTTGATTCCGACCTTTGCGGTGCCGCTGTTTATGGTGTTGCACTTCATCTGCATCGCGCATGCTCGTCAGTGGCAAGAGCAGCAATATCCGCGGATTGCGGAGCCGCTGCAATCCTCTGGTCTGTGAACCGCTGCCGTTCAGGAGGCCGATCTTCTCTGCAGCAGGTAGTGCACTGGAATACCGAGCAGAATGATGGCTGTTCCAACCAGCGAATTTCGCGGCTGATCTGCAAAGGAAAACACCAGAAGGACAGCCGCGGCAAGGATGAACAGCGCCGGCACCGCGGGATATCCCCAGATGCTGTAAGGGCGGTTCGCATGTGGTTCGCGGTTGCGGAAGACAAAGATGGTACTGGCCGTGAGCGCGTAGAACAACCACTCGCTGAAGATCGCAAGAGAGAAGAGCGCCTGGAACCTTCCGATCGCGAGCAGAAGCAGCGTGCTCAGGACAGCCTGGAGAATGAGGGCGTTCGAAGGGGTCTTGAACCGTGAATTGACATACGCCAACTGCTTGAAGAACAGCCCGTCGCGTGCGGCTGCGAACGGCACGCGCGCTCCTGAAAGCGATGACCCGACGAAGGTGGCGCAGATGCTTACGGCCATACCGATCGACACGAGCGTCGCTCCCCACTGTCCCGCGACCACACGCATTGCGTCTGCCGCGGGCCGGTCAGCCGCGGCGATTGCGGCTGCAGGCAGGACAAATTGAATGGCAGCGTTGGTCAGCATGTAGAGAGCGCCGACGATAGCAACCCCTCCCACCAGCGCCAGCGGCATGCTACGCTGCGGCCTCTCCACCTCGCCGGCCATGGTCACGACATCGCTCCACCCGTCATAGGCCCATAGTGCCGCGACCAGCGCGATCATAAAGCCTGAGAAGCCGCCCCGTGATCCCGTGAAGTCAGTTGCAAAGTTATGCCATGAACCGTGATTGCCCGCCGCTCCAAAGCAGAAGGCAGCGATCACCAGGATGAGAGCACCCTTGAGCCACGTAAGCAGAAGCTGCACATTCGCGGACTTCCTTGTCCCGATAATGTTGAGGCCAGCGATCAACCACGTAACCACGATGGCAAAGATCTGTCCCCAGAGCAGATGAGCGAACGCCGGCCGCGAGAAAAAGCTGAAGACCGCAAAGGTCCCGAGGACGCGCGCCAACCCGGCCGCGATGGTGGCAAGGGATGCAGGTTTGGCGACAGTGATCTGGGTCCACATGTACAGAAAGCCAGCGAGATCGCCGTAGGCCTCGCGGAGAAACGCATACTCGCCACCGTAACGCGGTCGCGCGGCAGCGATCTCCGCATATGTCATGGCGCCGAACAACGAAAGGAGACCGCCGATGATCCACACGGCGTAGACCGCACGGGACGAGCCTACTGCGGCCATCATCTCCCTTGGAACCAAAAAGATTCCACTGCCGATGATGATGCCCACGACAATAGAGGTCGCATGGGACGCGTTCAGTACGCGAGGAAGCTCAGACTTGGGTTTTTGCATCGGTTTTCGGAGAGTAGCATATCGATGCAACTACCCCGAAGCTACCATTTGGCGGTAAAAGCAATCAGAACAATAAAATAGATTCGCATGGAATGGAGTGACTTATGGACTGGACACCCGGTGGACTGAGTGACGACGTCGAAGACCGGCGCGGCTCCTCTGGTGGTGGATTCGGCGGCGGTGGCCTGGGGATCGTCGGCTTTATCGTCTTGATCGTGATCAGCCTGGTGACTGGCCGCAACTACATCGGCAGTTACTTGGCGGGCGGCGGCACGGTTCCTACCCATGCGTCGCAGCCCGAGACTGCATCTGGAAACCG
This sequence comes from Acidobacteriaceae bacterium KBS 89, assembly GCA_000381605.1. Taxonomy (GTDB): domain Bacteria; phylum Acidobacteriota; class Terriglobia; order Terriglobales; family Acidobacteriaceae; genus Edaphobacter. The sequence continues at coordinate 677,501 of KB906756.1, read as the reverse complement.
CCCTTACTCTGGCAAGCCAGGTGAGGATCTGCCGGCGGAACTCGTCTCCTGGACACTTGGTGATGTGCAGCAAACGTGGGCGACGCTTCTACCCAAGGAAACCGGAAGAGAGTATCGCAAAGCCAAGCTTGTGCTCTATGACAACTACACCCATTCGGGCTGCGGTACCGCCCAGTCGCAGACCGGCCCGTTCTACTGCCCGGCAGACGAGAAGGTCTACATCGATCTCAGCTTCTGGAATGAGTTGCGACGCATCGGTGGAGGCAACGCGGAGTTCGCGCAGGCCTACGTTGTCGCTCATGAACTTGGCCATCACGTACAGAACATCCTTGGCATTGAGCAGAGAGTGCGGCACCTGTCCGGTCAGGATCCGTCGCAGAGAAACCCGCTCTCTGTCGATCTCGAATTGCAGGCAGATTGCCTCGCCGGTGTGTGGGCGCACAGTTCCGAACAGCGCAACCACATTCACGATGCCGACATAGCGGCGGGTTTACAGGCCGCGGCGGCTGTCGGCGACGATCACCTGCAACGAATGGAGCGGGGAGCGGTGAGTCCGGAAAGTTTTACTCACGGCTCTTCTGCGCAACGCACTGGCTGGTTCAAACGCGGCCTGGAGCAGGGCACCATTGCAGCTTGCAATACCTTTAAGGCAAACGGCGCCGTGCCTTCGTTTGATGACCGGTAATGAAATCGTCAGGACGGCACGGTTAGTTGAGCACAGGTAACGCAGTGTTGCCCGCTTCTTCGGCTGCGAAGTAGCTTCGAATCTTCTCCGCTGTCGCGGCATTGACAACGGCGGTGAGCGCGTCGGGAGCGGCCTGCTTGATCCCGCGCACGCTTCCGAAGTGCTCGATGAGTCGCTGCCGTGTCCGTGGCCCTACGCCCGGTATCGAGAGCAATTCGCTGTCCCGATCGCGCATCTGCCGCCGTTTGCGATGGTAGGTCACCGCGAAACGATGGCTCTCGTCGCGGATCTTCTGCATCAGGTGAAGTACGGGAGATCGTCTATCCAGCACCACGGGCTCGTTCTCCTGCCCGTAGACATAGATAATCTCCTCGCGCTTTGCGATCGACGCCAGGGGTTGCAGCGTAACTCCGATCTCTTCCAGCGCCGAGTACGCCGCGTGCAACTGCCCAAGTCCGCCGTCGATCAGGACCAGAGAAGGGAATGGCTTCTTGTCCTCCTGCAGTCGCTTGTACCGGCGCTGGATGACCTCGCGCATACTGGCGAAGTCGTCGACTCCCGTCACTGTTTTCACCTGAAATTTGCGGTAGTCGGACTTCTTCATCGCGCCGTCCTCCCACACCACCATGGAGGCCACCGTCTCCGCGCCCTGAATGTGCGAGATGTCGAAGCATTCGATCCGCCGGGGCAGCTCCTCCAGCGTAAGCGCGTCCTGCAACGCCTCCTGGATTGCCTTCATTCCCGGCTGCAGCACGCGAAACCTCTGATCGTACGATTGCTTTGCGTTCTGGCAAACCAGATCGACCAAGGAACGTTTTTCGCCGCGTTGGGGCGCAAGTATCTCCACGCGCCTACCCGTCCGCTCGGTCAATATGTCGGTCAACAGCGCCCGATCCGGAAACTCAACGGGCACAAGGATCAATCGCGGAACATAACTCTGATCAAGGTAGATCTGTTTCAGCAAAGCGGAGAAGAACGCCGCCGGACTGAACGCTGCGCCCGGCTCTGAAACCGCCGTGTGTTGCACAACCGGCAGGCCCTCCCCGATCTCGGGCGCTGGCGCCGCCGGATCCGGGTCCATGTGAGGAATCGTCTCCAACTCGTCGGCCTCGGAGACCGCTTCCGTCACCGCATCCAGCAAAGACTCGGGCAAGTCCTCCCAGAAGAGGTCGCGTCGGTCCACGATCTTGCCGCCGCGCATGTGAAACAGGTTCACGGCCAGCATCTCGTTCTCGTAGTGATAGCCGAAGACGTCCGCATCTTCGTTGTCCGTCGTCGCCATGCGCTGTTTGTCTTGCATCTGGTGGACAGTGACGATCTGGTCTCGCAGTCGGGCCGCCAACTCAAACTGCTCTGCCTCCGCCGCAGCTTCCATCCGTTGCGTCAGCGATTGTTCCAGTTCGCTCGGCCGCCCTTCCAGGAAAAGTTGCACGTCGCGGATTGTCTCTCGATAGCTCTCCGGCGTGGTCAATCCCTCCAGACACGGCCCAAGACAGCGCTTGATGTAGTACTGCAGGCAGGCTCGCGGATGGTAGCGCGACAGATCAACCTTGCAGCTTGGAATCAGAAAGCTCCGGTGAATAAGGTCGACCAGCCTGTACGCCAGATTCCCCGGAAAGTATGGCCCGTAGTACGCGCTGCCATCCTTTCGCAGCCTGCGCGTCACGAAGACCTTGGGGTACCGGTCGTTCATCGTCAGCTTGATGTAGGGGTAGGTCTTGTCGTCGCGCAGCAGAATGTTGAAGCGTGGCTTCTTCTGCTTGATAAGGTTGTTTTCGAGCGCCAGCGCTTCATGCTCATTGGCGACCGTGATGTACTCCACATCCACCGCCTCGCGCATGAGCGAACCGGTCTTCGCGTTAGCCTGGGACGCCTCAAGAATGTAGGAGCGTACCCGTGCGCGAAGGTTCTTTGCCTTCCCGACGTAGATGACCTCTCCGTCCGCATTTTTATAGAGATAGCAGCCCGGCTGAGTGGGGAGAGTTCGAATTTTCTGCTGGAGATCCATGCTGTCGATAAGGTCCGCATCTGAAGTGTAGCCGCCCACACTCGGTGCAGTGTGCACACATTTGCTCAGAAGATTTGACGCTTCAATGCATCAAAAGTTCCCGGCTAAAGTGCCCAGCTACGTGTGCAAACTGTTTCTCTGGCGAGGCAACTATATGTAAATAAGAAAGTTATACGCTTCCAGCCTTTGGCACCTCAATTGCTGCAGTCAGTATGTTGAAGTACTTCCAATTAGGAGAGTGAACCGATGAGCTCCACAAATAATTACGACAAGAAATTGAAATCTGCCTGCAGCGTTGCTCTAGCCAGTGCGTTCGTCATAATCTTCACTGTGGGTTGCTCGAGCAAGAATTATGTACGCTCCCAAACCACCCCCATCATCCAGCAGACGAACCAACTCGACACCAAGACTGCGGCAGATCACCGCAACATTCAGGATACTGACGAGCGCGCCAAAACCGGCATCGCAGGCGCCCAGAGCGCCGCAAATACTGCGGACCAGCACGCCTTGGCAGCGGGTCAGTCCGCAGATTCAGCCAACAAGTCAGCGCAGGAGGCTTACAACCGGGTCGACAGCCTGAGCGGTGTGGTCGCCAACTTGGATAACTATAAGCAGTTGTCCGATGTGAGCGTTACCTTCGGCTTCGACAAGTACGTCCTTACCGCAGACGACAAGAAACAGCTCGATGATCTGGCGGCGAACCTTACCAGCGCACGCGGCTATATTCTCGCAGTGACGGGTGGAACAGACTCCGTTGGAGACGCCGCTTACAACTACCAACTCAGCCAACGTCGCGCCGACGCCGTTGCTAACTACCTCCAGTCGAAGTACAACATCGCTCCCCACAGGTTTTATCTCATCGGGATCGGAAAGGACCAGCAGGTAGCGAGCGACAGCACCGCAGCCGGGCGCGCTAAGAACCGTCGTGTAGACATCAAGCTGATGTCCAACATGAGCGGCGATCAACCTTCTACGGCGTCGTCAGGACCTCCGAATGGCCAGCAGTAACACGCCGAATCGCGATACGAGATACTCCCCAGCTTCGCACGACAACCCGCACCAATAACCCACCTTCATGCAACGCGCCGGTGTGCTGCTGGCGCGCTGCATTTTCTCTCCGAGGCGGCAGGGCAGCATGAATCATTCACCCTGCCAGCCGACCTCTAGCAGCATCTCGAAGTGTTAGGTCTTCAGCTTGCGGTACACAATCGCCAGCAATGCTGAGGTTGCAATAACCCAGGCGAATTGATACCAGTAAAAATATGGAAACCCCCACCGCTCGGGCGTGGCGTGCGCGTAAAGCCGGGGAAAACACAACCCAAGATAGGGCATCACAAGTAGCAGAACCCAAGGGCTCCTGCGACGTTTCGGTTTGCTGTTCGCTTCGGATCCGTCCACCATATTCTGCACAGCATAATCCATCTGGGTCTGAACCTGGAAGCTGACTTCATCGGGTAAAGTTGAAGGTATGGCAATTCCCCCACCAGAGAAATCCCAATTGCATGCCGCACCATCCGCGACGGATTCAATTGCTGAGTCAATTGCAATCATGGCGCGTCTGCGTGCTCCGGACGGATGCCCCTGGGACCGCGAGCAGACCTTCGATTCCATCAAACAACACACGCTGGAGGAGACCTACGAGGTCTTCGATGCGATCGAACGCCGCGCCTGGCCCGATCTGAAAGACGAACTTGGCGATCTGCTGCTTCAAGTGTTGTTTTACGCGCAGATGGCGTCTGAAGCTGGTTATTTCACCATCCAGGACATCGCCTCCAACTTGAACGAGAAGCTCATTCGCCGCCATCCCCACATCTTCGCCGGAGCCCGGGTCGCAGACTCGGACGCCGTCCTGCGTAATTGGGAGCAAATCAAGCAATCCGAAAAGAAAACGTCAGCGAGTGATCAATCCTCGATGCTGGACGACGTCCCTCGAACGATGCCGGCCATGCTGGAAGCACGCAAGCTTGGCTCCCGTGCAGCGAAGGTCGGTTTCGATTGGCCCGACGAGGCCGGACTCTTCGACAAGCTCCAGGAGGAGATCGCCGAGCTGAAGGCCGAGCTGACGCCAGCGTTCGCCACGCAATCAAAGCCGCAAATTGAAGCAGAGTTGGGTGACCTTCTCTTCACTGTCGTTAACCTTGCCCGGCACCTCAAGGTCGACCCCGAATCTGCTCTGCGCATCACGAACGCAAAGTTCCGCAACCGCTTCGCTGCCATGGAGTCCGCGGCAGGCGGCAGGGAAGCTCTGGCGACCTCCACGCCGTCGCAGCTGGACTTACTGTGGAATCAGGCGAAGAACGCCACCAGCGAGCCACCAAGGCCATGAACGCAAGCATCGACATCCAAATCCACCCTCTCACAACCCTCGAACACTTCGAGCGTTGTGTCGTTCTTCAGATTGAGGTTTGGGGCTACAGTGACGGCGACGTCATCCCTCGGCGGGTCTTCATCGTAGCGCAACGCATCGGAGGCCAGGTGATCGGGGCGTTCGACGGCGACACCCTCGTAGGTTTCGCTATGTCTTTGCCCGGCTACCGTGACGGCAAACCCTACCTCCACTCGCACATGCTCGCTGTTTTGCCGCAGTATCGGAACGCAGGGATCGGCCGTCGTCTCAAGCTGGCTCAGCGCGACGACGCTATCGCCCGGGGCTTCCATCTGATGGAATGGACCTTCGATCCCCTTGAGATCCGCAATGCCCATCTCAATGTCGCCCGGCTCGGCGTAATCGTAAGGCGTTACCAGCCCGATTTCTACGGTCCCTCTTCGTCCCCATTGCAAGGAGGCCTCCCGACAGATAGGCTGTACGCGGAGTGGTGGCTGCGGTCCGACCGGGTGGCGAGTATACTGCGTGGTGAAGCCCAACCAATCGAAGTCATCGAACGCGTTACCGTCCCGCACACCATCTACCAGTGGAAGCAGGACGCCCACCAACGAAGCCTAGCGCAAGCCCTTCAGAGTAGCAACAGGGAAGCGCTTGAATCCGCGTTCCGCCGCGGTCTTGCTGTCATCGGCTACGAACGCGATCCTCAAGGCAACGGCAGTTTTCTTCTTGGTCACCTGGAATGAAACTTCAGAAATGTGATAACGCACTGGAAGCGATCTGCAAAGCTCCAAAAGAAGCCGGCGCCATCAGCTCCGCATCAACTCATTAGCTTAACAATTCGAAAGTCAGGAACTGCAAATGCTAAATATCGATGCCATCCACATGCGCGAGATCAACATGCCGCTGGCTCATCCGTTCGAGACCAGCTTCGGCGTGACCACCGGCCGCCGCATCCTCCTGATCGAGCTCGAATCCGAAAGCCTCACGGCCTGGGGCGAGTGCGTCGCCGGCGAACACCCTTACTTCAGCGACGAAACCATCGACACTGCCTGGCTCATGATCGAGAACGAACTTGGCCCCAGCCTCCTCGATGCGAATGTGGAACGCGGCGGCAGTTGTCCGGACATCTTCCGCCAGGTACGCGGTCATCGCATGGCCAAAGCCGCTTTGGAAAATGCTGTCTGGGATCTCGAAGCTCAGGTCGAGAACGTCCCTCTTGCCGAACTGCTGGGCGGAATCCGCACCGTCATTCCATGTGGCGTATCGATCGGCATCCAGCCTTCGCCAGCGCAGTTGATGAAAAAAATCGCGACCGAACTCGCCGCCGGCTACCAGCGCATCAAGCTAAAGTGCAAGCCCGGCTGGGACATCAAGATCTTCGAAGCCGTCCGCAACCGCTGGCCCGATATCACCCTCAGCTGCGACGCCAACTCCGCCTACCGGATGAAGGACCTCGACCACATCGCCAGTTGGGACCAGTTCAACCTGCTCATGATCGAGCAACCTCTCTGGTATGACGACTTCTACTTCCACTCCATGCTGCAGAAGCGCCTCACGACGGACATCTGTCTCGACGAATCCATTCGCAACCGGCGCGACGCCCTTGCCGCCATCGATATGGAATCCTGTCGCATCATCAACATCAAGGTAGGTCGCGTTGGTGGCTTCAGTGAAGCGATCGCAGTCCACAACGCTGCAGAAGAACGTGGTATCCCGGTCTGGTGCGGAGGCATGCTGGAGACTGGCATAGGCCGTTCGCACAACATCGCACTGTCCTCGCTGCCGAACTTCTCACTTCCCGGAGATGTCTCCGCCTCCAGCCGCTACTGGGCCGAGGACATCATCGAGCCCGCGGTAACGGTGAGCGACAAGGGTGAGATAGTCGTCCCAACCGCCGTCGGTCGTGGCTTTGAGGTGCAACGTGACCGCATTGAAGCTCTCACCGTGCGGCGCCAGACACTCCATGCAAAGGCCCACGTCACCGTCTGAGTCGCTTCCTATTGGGTCGGTAACGGGGTTGCCAGCAGGAGCCTAACCGCTTCTTGATAGCTCATGGGGCTCAGCACCTGATAGTCGCTTGACTTTGCGCTCGAGCGTATATTCAGTGTCTTCACCATCAGTGCACGCACGCTGAGCTGCATGGAAAAATCGGTGAAGATCCAACGGTTGCCGCCGACATGGGTTTGGTTCATCTCCAGCTTGCCCCCGGGATAGATATGGGCGAGCATGCCCCAGCCGAAGTTCACTCCGCGGGCGATCGTCCCCTCCATGCGGACCACATAGTGGGACTGCGCATCGATCCAGACCCTTCCCTCCAGCCCGGTCAGCGCCTGGGCCTCCGTACTGGGTGGAGCAAACTTCGGGTTTGGCTTGTAGTCCAGAACAATCTCCAGTGCCCCACCGTTCCTGCCGGTCTGGGGCTGCCCCGGAGCGTAGGTGTAGACCATGGCGTCGGCCATCATCGGCAGTAGAGTGCTCGCCATCTTCTTGTCGGACTCTCCGCTCTTTACATGCTTCGCATAGGCGCCAGGAGAAGCGATCATGTCGCTCAAACGCTGTCGTTCCGCTTTGTCCTGCTCAGGAGTCAGCGGCTTTCCGTCCTTCAAAATCAGGCGGGCCACGGTGCCATCCTTGCTCTCGATGACGTCGCGGATCTGGGCGCCCTTTTCGTTCACTGTGGCCATGCGATATCGCAAATAGGAGTCTTTGTGGTGGAGCGCGATTAACTCGTTGGCAGCCGCATCGACCACCAGCGAGCGTGGCGGGGTTGGTGGCAACAATCCGCCAAACGCATCTCGTGGCGCATCGGGGTTCTGCGCCCTTGCACCTGTCATCGCACTCAACAGGAGGACGAGCGCCGCAATCCAGCGCAAGCACCACCCGCGCCCTGGGATGGGTCTCAATGGAAGCGCACAGTATGAAACAGGGCTACGCCCGGCTGCTGCCATTGCTACCAACCCACACCTCTCTCCTCCATCGTCTATTGCCAACCCATTTAGCTCATATTACGTAAGACGCGGGATATTGGCTAAAGTTGGTCGGGTTGCCTCTAAGCATTAGCTTGGGTATAGTTCGGGCAAGGCGCACCCGCAGTAAGCAGGACACAAGGGAGAACAAAAAACTTATGAAGCCAGCAGAGGGTTCCACCGTCATCGGTAAGTCGGTCGTCATCCGGGGAGAGCTCTCCGGCAATGAAGATCTTTACATCGACGGAGATGTCGAGGGGACTGTTACTCTTCCGGAGGGCCGCCTTACTATTGGTCCCAACGCGCGCGTTAAGGCCGATATCAGTGTTCGTGAGGTAATTATCTTCGGCACTCTTACAGGCAACGTTCAGGCCGCCGGTCGCGTCGACCTGCGCCAATCGGCGCAGGTGAGCGGAGACATCCTCGCCGGCAGGCTCTCGATTGAAGAGAGTGCTGTTCTGACCGGACGTGTCGAACTCAAAGTCGCCGCCGAAGCGCCAAAGCCTTCAGCCCCTGCTGCTGCAGTCCCTGCACAGGCCGAGACCAGTGCCCCACTTTTTCCCCAACCAAAGGCCTAAACCAGAAAGGGAAGCGGACTGATGCGCAACCTTTTCGGCGGTGGCGATAGTACAAACAATCCACGTGGAAGCGATGCCGGTCGTGTGCCTCGTCACTCAAGTGGATGGAAAGAGTTGATGAAGTATCTGGGAGGGCAGGACTCACTACGCATACTCGACATTGGGCCCACCTCCTCTACCAACATCAACTACATCACCAGCCTTGGCCACAGCATCTACATGGCCAACGTGGTTGAGGAAGCATCGAAGCCGGAGTGGCTTATCCCTGGCGAAGCCGGAGAGGCGCCGTCGTTCGACGTCGATCGTTTCCTGGAGAGTAACCTGAACTTCTCAGGTCGCATGTTCGATGTCGTCATCCTGTGGGACACGGCAGACTATCTGCCTGAGGCACTCGTCGCCCCCGTATTGTCCCGAATTCATCAGGTCCTCCAGCCAGGAGGCCTGATGCTCGCTTTTTTCCATCAGACAGCCAGTCCGGATGCGGTCTTCTGCCGGTACCATCTCACCGATACCGATGTCGTTGAGATGCAGCGGGCAGGGAATTACCCACTACTGAATGTCTATAACAACCGCAAGATTGAAAACATGTTAAGTGAGTTCAGTAACTACCGGTTTTTCCTGGCAAAGGACAGCCTTCGCGAAGTTATCGTCACGCGGTAGTTGCCAGGTCCCCGGTTAAACTATCAACAATGAAATGCGCAGGTGCCTCAAACTGAGGTCCTTGCGCTTTGTCATGTGCGAGTAAAAGAACTAACTCTTCGAATTCTGTTTGCGACGCTCAGCCCAGCGCTTCTTCATTGCGTCGGCGATGCGCTTACGGCCCTCGGGGCTCAGTTTGCGTTTGCGAGGTGCCGTCGCAGTCGAAGCAGAAGAAGTATTCTTGCTGCCTTTGGGCCGGCCACGGCCAGCTGCTGGTGCTGTCGTCCCAGCTAGAAGCGCCCGCGCTTGCTGCAGCTTCGCTATCTGGGCATCAAGCTCGGCAATAATGCGACTTACTTCCACTTGTTACCTCCATTGGCACAACATTATTTAGATATTGTCTGTGATCGACCTAATTATTAATGCCTGCTAACGACGATACAGAACGAACTTACATCCTGCAAATTGTAAGCAGGTCAACGATTATTTAACTTTGATCTGAGTAGCAGTATCGTCTTCAGTCTTAGGCCCTGAGTTTGGCGCTTTAATGGCATAGCCTGGCCCGGCGTCATCCAGTTCTTCGTACCTCATACCTCCGAGGCCATGACGATGATGACTCTCCTCAATACACTTCTTCAAATCTTTTACGGTACCCTCTTTGTCGCGAGCGAACTCCGTCGCCATGCGGGTCAACGCATACGACAAAATATCGCTGTGGTGTAGGTCCTGCATCTCCGGCGCACGTCGCAGGTTCAGCCATAGACGATGAACCAGTTGCACTTCGTGTGGCTCGATCGCCGGCGCATGCGGCCCGATATGGAAGCTGAGCGAAGCGCCATCCGGCTTGACGATATAGAAGGTAAACTGCCTTTTTGGTTCCGGCAGCGCCTCCCACGCTTGACCAACGTGGTAAGCCTGCTCCTGCGCCGTCAGTTTTGTTGACAATCCGGATACAACTGCGGCCGCATCAAGCGAGTTAGCTGTCTGCACCAGTGCAGAAAAAATATCTCCAGCGGGAACTACCAGCAATGAAATATGTTTTCCGAAGCTTTCAGCCACCGACACTGCCTTCGTGAAAAGCATTTGCTCGTGCTCGCTAAATAACTGCTCTGAGGCATCGACATACTCCGGCCCACCGGCACCCATCATCCGCGCAGCCAACACCACCAGATCCTGATCGTCCGTATTAGTGTGAGTCAGTGCCCACTTCAGCGCGAACGGCGCTGCCGAATCACGCATTGTCACCACGACGGCGCCCGGACGGATCTCCAGTGCTTCACGCCCGACATTATCCTGATGCTCCAGCTGAAAGTGCTCCTTCATCTGTAAGGCCGTAAGATTGTGTCGCCGTTTATTGACGCGCTCGGACACAGAGAAGATGAGAAAAAACACGGCAGCAAAGATAATGCCACTTATTGTTGCTACAGATTTTGTGAGTAAGTTAACAACTGCGGTAGAGAATAACGCCAAAAAGACTGACATTAACCCAATTGGTATTTCAGTCTTACCTATCCGCAAGTTGAGCGGCACCTTGGATCCACGTTCTCCGCGAAACTTCCAGCGGAGCACCAGCATCGCCAGAGCGTTGAAGGTAAAACTCCAGATGACGCCGAACGCATATGCTTCGCCAATCACCAGGACATTGCCGTGAGTCAGCACGATAACGAGTAACTGCATCCCAGCCACGAGATTGATAATTCTGTAGCTGGTGCCGTACTTTCGTTGCGGCTTTCGAAACCAATCGGTGAGGACGCCGTCCTCCGCGATGCGCATCAAAACGCCCGTGGAGCCGACGATCGCAGTATTAACTGCACCACCGAGGATCAGAAAACCCACCAGGACGACAAAGATGCGGAAGACGATCTTCAGCATCTGTGGACCGACCATGTTCATCGCCATGCCGGCGATCAGGTTGTCGCGATAGACGTGGACGCGAACATCGTCCGGGATAATCATCACTGCGAGCAGCGTGCACACGCCGGTGAACATGAAGCTATAGATCGCAATGACGAGCGCTGCCCGTTTCAGGTTCTTCAGCTTCGGATGCTCGATCTCACGATTCACCTGCGCCAGCGACTCTTCGCCGCTCATCGCGAGCACAGAGTGACCGAAGGCCATCAGCACGCCAAACAGACCGAGCGACGCCGCAAAGGGAGTGCCTTTCAGAAATCCCAAAGCGTCCGAACTGAAATGTAAATTCGACGGAATCGGAAAAGGTGGAAGCACCGCTCCCCGGTGGACGACCGTAAAAATTCCCCAAATGAGCAAAATAACGACCATTACGGTCGTTATTTTCATAATGTCCAACGCCTTCTCGCTGGACTCCTCGATGCCTTTGGTGTTCTGCCACCAAAAATACCCGGTGATGCAGATAGCGATGAACGCTGAAGTTAGATCCGGTCTGAGATGAGGTACCACGGCCCAATGAAATCTAGCGGCCGAAAATGCCGCTAGATCGTTCATCATTCCCACAATGTATTGACCCGCGGAAACGCCCGAGATCGGCCCTGTCAATACATAATCAAACATCAGGGCCGAGACGCTGACCTTGGCAAAGGTGCCACCCAATGCCTCCTTTACGATGCGGTACACGCCGCCTCTCGTAAACATCGAGCAGCTTTCCACGTAGACCGCGCGAACGGCATAGGAGAAGACCACGACTCCAAGAATCAACCAGGGAGCTGCTTTGCCTACCGCCTCTTCGGCAAGACCTCCAGCGTAGAAGGCCGATGAACCGAGATCGTTGAGCACGATTGCAGCAGCCCGCCAGAAGGAGATAAAGGTGAGCATTACTGACGACGCCACGACAAGGCGTACTCGGTTGGATTGCGGTGGAGCGAAAGTTGGTTTGGAGAAGCCCATTATCTAGAATGCTGCCTATGCCACCGTTGAACGAACGCTCCCCACAAATATAGCGTCAGGTTCAACTCTTGAGAAAATCATGGCGCAAGTCACAGGTCAGTACCACCTAAGTCGTCCTTCGATAACACCTGCCGCATATCTCGTATTACTGTCAAAATCACAACCAGCAAGGAACCTCCCATCCCTATAAAAAACATAGGGACAAGAACTTTCGCCAAGATCTGTGCCAGTGCATTCATCGCTCCCCTATTGTAGCCGTGAAATAGGTCAATGTTAGACTTCAAACGCGATGCGACGAATTCCCCTGCGACTCTGGGCCATGGCTGTTCTGTCCGGCGTCCTTCAGGTTCTGCCCTTTCCGATCGCGGGACCTACACCTCTTTGGCGTACCGCCTTTTGCTGGATCGCACTTCTTCCTCTTCTCTCGGCGCTTCTCGGTAACAGTAAGACAGGAAATCCACTTACCCTCCGGCAAGGAGCGGTTCTTGGGTATCTTTGTGGCTTTGTCTGGTACATGGGCAACTGTTACTGGATTTACCAGACAATGTATCTTTATGGCGGCCTGGCCAAGCCCATCGCCGCTGGCATCCTCATCCTCTTCTGCCTCTATCTGGGCCTTTACCACGCACTGTTTGCCACACTCATCACCGCATTCCAAAAGCGTTTCGGCAGCCAGGGAGCTCTTCTGGTGGTTCCATTTGCCTGGGTCGCTGTAGAACTCGCCCGCGCCCGCATCACCGGTCTGCCCTGGGATCTGCTCGGCACCGCCCAGGTCGACAATCCCCTGTTGACGCGTCTCGCTCCTTTTGCAGGGGTCTACGGTCTCTCCTTCATCATCGCTGCAGTCAATGCCCTCTGGCTCATCCGCATCCGCGTACGCGAGCGGCGCTACACTCGCCCGGCCCTCACCATCACGGGAGTCGTCATCATTGTCTTCTACATCGTCGGCCTGCGATTGATCGCAAATCCCAAAGACGCACCGACGACAGCCACAGCGACTCTCGTACAGGAAAATCTGGAGGTAGGAGCTGTCAACACCGGACCTCAACCCACAACGCAACAGTTCCTCGAGTCATTCTCCTATCTCAGCCGCTATCCATCGCCTCGTTTTCTGTTAGGAATTCCTGAACTGCCAGGGACGCCGTCGGTCTATCTCCTGCGGCAGCACGCGGACGCTGAAGGCGCCGGCACCACCACACCTGCGCCGACCCCAACCGACCTTATCGTGTGGCCCGAATCACCTGCTCCGTTTGAAGACGTTGACACACAGTTCCGCACCGCAATGTCGGCTCTGGCTCGCGCGGCTCAAGCCCCAATCGTCGTCGGCAACACGGGATTCGAGCCAAGCGCAACCTCACGGTCCGGCTACACCCTCTACAATCGGGCCTCCTTTATCACTGCTGAAGGCGCCTTCGCGGGCCACTACGACAAGATGCATCTTGTTCCGTTCGGCGAATACGTTCCGTACAAAGAGTTTTTCTTTTTCGCGAAGAGTCTTCTGAATGAAGTAGGTCTCTTCGAGCCGGGCGCTCAGCGCACCGTCTTCGCCACCGGCGGGCACACCTACGGCATCTTTATCTGCTACGAATCCATCTTTGGCGACGAGATTCGTCACCTTACCCAACAGGGATCCGACGTCCTCATCAACATCTCGAACGACGGCTGGTATGGCGACACCAGTGCCGCATGGCAGCACCTCAACATGGTTCGCATGCGTGCCATCGAAAATCATCGCTGGATTCTTCGCGCCACCAACACGGGCGTCACCGCTGCCATCAATCCCTTTGGTCGAGTCACTACCGCCGCGCCGCGTCACCAGCGCACCAGCCTCCGCGTGCACTTCGCCTACGAGCACGACCTAACCTTCTACGCAGCCCACGGCGATCTCTTCGCCTACACCTGTGCCTTCATCACAACACTTGGCCTGGTTTTCAGTCTCTGGCGCAAAGTTGCCGTAAACTAAAGCTCATATGCTTAGCGATCTCGAATACTCCTACTCCCCGGTCCGCGACAAAGTGCGCGATCTGCGGGAGTATCTTTGACTCGGCCCGACTCCGCCGCGAACTAGCCACCATCGAAGAGAAGATCTCCGACCCCACCATCTGGGCCGACGCCTCACGTTCCCAGCCGTTGATGCGCGAGCGCAAGCGCCTCGAAACTCTCCTCGCCGACGACGCCGAACTCGCTCGACGGTCCGACGATATCGAAGCCTACTTTGAGCTCGCCCGCGAAGGGGAGAACACCGAGCCGGACCTCGCCCGGGAGATCCCATCTCTGGTCGACTTTGCCGACAAGCTCGAATCCAAGACCATGCTCTCCGCGGAAACCGATCCCCTCAACGCCATCGTCGTCGTCCACCCCGGTGCCGGCGGTACCGAATCGCAGGACTGGGCCGAAATGCTCATGCGCATGTATATCCGTTGGGGCGAGCGCCAAAACTTCAAGGTCGAGATCAACGAGATCCAGGACGGCGACGAAGCCGGCATCAAATCCGCCACCTTCACCATCAGTGGCGACTTTGCCTTCGGTCTGCTCAGCGGCGAAACCGGCGTCCATCGCCTTGTTCGCATCTCGCCTTTTGACTCCGCCAAGCGCCGCCACACCAGCTTTGCCAGCGTCTTCGTCTCGCCTGAGATCGACGACACCATCGTCATCGATATCAAACCTGAGGATCTCCGCATCGACACCTACCGCTCCGGCGGCAAGGGCGGTCAGCACGTCAACACCACCGACTCCGCCGTCCGCATCACGCACATCCCCACCGGCCTCGTCGCAGGCTGTCAGAACGAACGCAGCCAGCACAAAAATAAAGAAAAGGCGATGAAGCTGCTCCGTTCACGCCTCTACGAGTACGAACTCGACAAGAAAAAGGCCGTCAGCAAGAAACTCGAAGACTCCAAGCTCGACATCAAGTTCGGCTCACAGATCCGCAGCTATGTCCTGCAGCCCTACCGCATGGCAAAGGACCTTCGTACGCGCGTTGAGGTAGGCGATGTCGACAAGGTCCTCGACGGCGACCTGGAGCCTTTTATCCGCGGCTATCTGCGCATGCGTCGCGAGGGCAACTTCCCGGCAGAAGTGGCGGAGGATGACGACGTCGCATGACATCTGGCATCTCGCCAGATGACAAGCGGCACTACCTGGCCGGGCCGCCCGAAGAGATACTGCGTGCAGTCAATGTCTGGCACCTCTTAGGACGTTGATCCGGAGGACACCTTGGCCACACCTCTCGCAACAACCAGGCTCGACTACGGCGTTGACGCACCCGCCGTGATGCGCAATCTCTTTCTCTTCGGCGCACTCTGCCTCCTCCTCGGGATCTTCGCGCCCTCTCCGCTTCACCTCGGGCCGGTATCTCTTGTGTCCCGATCGTTCTATTGGCCGGCCGGCTTTCTCATTGGCGAAGGCCTTCTGTTTTTGCTTTACGTCAAAGTCGGCAAGTTCCGCCACCGCGACTTTATGCTCGGTCTGCACTCCTGGCGTGGAGACGAGAACATACTCGACGTCGGCTGTGGTCGTGGGCTTCTTCTCGCAGGAGCCGCTAAGCGCATCGCTACGCTGTCAGGCAATGGACACGCCACCGGCATCGACATCTGGTCGAACGTCGATATGGGCGGAAACTCCGCAACAGCCACCCAACACAACCTCGACCTCGAAGGCGTCTCTTCCATCTGCACTCTCATCAGTCAACCCGCGCAGGAGATGTCATTCCCCGACGCCACCTTCGACGTCATCGTCTCCAACCTCTGCCTCCACAACATCTACGATGCGCCTACTCGCCGTCTGGCGCTCAATCAGATCGTCCGTGTCCTCAAGCCCGGCGGCGTCGCCCTCATCTCCGACTACAAACGCACCAGAGAGTACGCCGACGAGTTCCGCAGAGCCGGCCTTATCGTCGAAACGAAACGCGGAAGCCTCATCACCACTTTTCCTCCGCTCACCGTCGTCATCGCCCGCAAACCTGTGTAACTCTCCGGCCTCCCCTGCATCCAACCTACTGGCACACAGGAGGCATATCGGCCAATGAGCGCAACAAAAACCCCGGCAAAATCCAAAGAGGCAAAAGACGAGCAGGCCCCCCTGCGCGAGCAACTGGCAGATCTTCTCCAAAAAGGCCAGGCCCACTCTACCTTCGACGAAGCAATCAAAGGCTTCCCCGCCGATCTTCGCGGCACCGTTCCACCCAACCTCCCCTACTCTGCGTGGCAGCTTCTGGAGCACCTTCGCATCACCCAGCGCGACATTCTCGACTTCTCGGCACCTCCCACCGGCGGCTACCATCCCATCGAGTGGCCCGATGGCTACTGGCCAAAATCGCCACAGCCACCCTCGGCCCATGCCTGGGATGAGTCCATCGCCGCGATCCATCGCGATCTCAAAACCTTCATTGCGCTCATCGAAAAACCCTCCTCCGACCTCTACAAGCCCTTCCGCTGGGGTGAAGGCCAGAACCTCCTCCGCGAAGCCCTTCTTATCGCCGACCACAACGCCTACCATCTCGGCGAACTCATCGTTCTCCGCCGCCTCCTCGGCGCCTGGCACAAGTAAACTCGTCCTCAGGAAATCAAACAAAAATGAACGAACCAGAAGTCATTCGCACTATGCTCGCCGCGACCTCAAAAGAAAATCCGCGCACCATAGCCGTCATTGGACTCTCCGATGTCCCGTCGAAACCCAGCCACTACGTCTCCGAATATATGCAACACCACGGCTACAAGATCTACCCGGTCAACCCGTCGATCCCGGAGGTCCTCGGCGAAAAGTCCTATGCCTCTCTCTCCGAACTCCCCATCAAGCCCGATATCGTCGACGTCTTCCGCCTCCCCAAATTCATCTCGGCCATCGTCGACGAGATGCTCCAGTTGGGTCTTCCCAACCTCTGGGTACAACAGGGAATCATCAACCTTGAAGCCGCCTCCCGCGCCGAAGCGGGAGGCATCCATGTCGTCATGGATCGCTGCATCATGGTCGAGCACCGTCGGTTGACATTCAAGTGACATGTTTCGCCGCGCCCAAGCCCTACAATTGATACTGATGAACATTCGCCGCCTCAGCACGTCCCTGCTTCTAGCCAGCACCTTCCTGTTCCATCCTTCCGCGGACGCACAGATTCAGGTCGTCGGCGACGGCGGCCCCGGCCCCGTCAAGGCCCAGCATCTCACCGCGGAGTTGGTTTCCCTCTCTCCTGCCATCGCTCCCGGTGGCACGCTCCAATCCGGCCTCGTTCTTACGCTCGAAGAGCACTGGCACGTCTACTGGATCAACGCCGGTGACTCCGGCGAGCCGCCAAAAATTACCTGGACGCTCCCCGAAGGCATCACGGCGGCGGCCATGCGGTTTCCCATCCCCAGCCGTCTCCCCCTCGGCCCGCTCATGGACTTCGGCTACGAAGACGAAGTCGCCTTCCCCGTCCAGCTCACCGCAGCTAACTCCATCAAGCCCGGCCCCATCCACCTCGACGCAATCGTCAACTGGCTCGTCTGCCGCGAGGTCTGCATCCCCGGCAAGGCGCACCTCGGCCTCAATCTCACCGTCTCGCCCGATGCCACGGCTCCCACGCAAACCGTCGGCGCCCTCGGCGAAGCCCTCAACCTCATCCCTGGATCTCTCCCCGCGGGCGCAAAACTCACCGTCACCGGCGGCCAGACCGACTTCGTCCTCACCCTCACCACCGGCAAGCGCGAAACTAACGCCGAGTTCTACCCCTTCGACCAGGAACAGATCGCCAACGCCGCCCCGCAGCAAATCGAATCGCTCTCCGACGGAGTGCGCCTCCGCGTCCGCCGCTCCGAAGACCTCAAAACCCTCCCCGCCACTCTCCACGGTGTCTTCAAGCTCTCCGACGAGATAGCCTACGACGTCACTGCACCCGTCGTCCCCGGCGAGATCGCGCCTGCGCCTTCCTCCAACTCCCCGGTAGCCGCCACGAACCGCAGCGTTACCACGTTCACCGCCATTGGCCTGGCCTTCCTGGGCGGCATCATTCTCAACCTGATGCCCTGCGTCTTCCCAGTCCTCTTCCTCAAAGGCCTCGCTCTCCTCCAGTCCTCCGGCCAGGAGCGCAAACACCTTCGCAGCCACGGCCTCATCTACACCCTCGGCATCCTCGTCTCCTTCTGGGCCATCGTCGGAGTCCTTCTCGCCCTTCGCGCAGGCGGGAGCCAAGCCGGATGGGGCTTCCAACTCCAATCGCCCGTCTTCCTTACTCTCCTAGCCGCTGGCATCTTCTTCTTCGCCCTCTCTCTCGCTGGTCTCTTCGACATAGGCCTCTCCCTCACCAGCGTCGGCGGCGACCTCGCAAAGAAGCAGGGCTACACCGGCAGCTTCTTCACCGGAGTCCTCGCCACCGTCGTTGCCACTCCGTGCACCGCGCCGCTCATGGGAGCAGCCATCGGCTTCGCCCTCGCGCAGCCGGCGCCCATCACCTTTGCCATCTTCACGGCGCTAGCCCTCGGACTCGCAGCCCCCTATCTTCTCCTCAGCTTCCAACCCGCCTGGACGCGCATCCTCCCCCGTCCCGGCGCATGGATGGAGATCTTCAAGCAAATCACCGCCGTTATCTTCTTCGCGACGGTCATCTGGCTCGTCTATGTCTATGGTTCGCTCTTTGCCGGCGGCACAAGCGGCGGACAAGGCATATACCGTGTCGCCCTCCTTCTAGGCTGCTTCCTGATGCTTGCCGTCGCCGGCTGGGTGCTCGGCAAATGGCCCGCTCGCTGGACCAGCACTATCGCGGCAATTCTCATCGCCGCGCTCGGCCTGGCCATTCCGCTCTATCAGCCGAAGGACACCACGCTTGTCTGGGCCCCCTACTCGCAACAGTCGCTCAATCAAGCCCGCGCCGCTGGCCATCCCGTCTTCATCGACTTCACCGCCGCCTGGTGCCTCAGCTGCCAGGTCAACGAGCGCCTCGTGCTCAAGTCCGCCGACGTGCAACATCAGTTCAGCAAGAACAACGTCACGCTCCTCCGAGCCGACTGGACCCAGTACGACCCCGAAATCACCCGGCAGCTCGCCTCAATCAACCGAAGCGGCGTTCCCACCTATGTCATCTATCCCGCGGCCGTGAACTCCACACCCGATGTCCTCCCCGAGCTTCTCACCAAGGACATCGTCCTGACCGCGCTCGAAAAGGACACAAAAAAATGAGCCAGCCAACAGACGATCAGCAGATCCGCGCCCTCATCGACGCTTGGGGTGAAGCCTCCGCCGCCGGGGACCTCGGCGCACAGTTCAATCTGATGACCGAAGATGTAGCCTTCTTCACTCCTGGCCGCCCACCCATGCGTCGAGACGAATTCGCCAGACAATTCCGCGCCGCCATGGAGACTGTCACCATCGAGTGTCGCTCCAACGTGCAAGAGATCACCGTCAGCGGCGATCTCGCCGTCTGCTGGAACCTACTCGAAGTCTTCTTCACTCCCATCGAAGGCGGCGAAACCCGCAAACACGCCGGCAACGTGCTCACCTCCCTGCGTCGCGGCAGCGATGGTCAGTGGCGCATCTGGCGCGACGCCAACTTCCTGGTCCCGGCCTGATAACAGTTCTGCAGAATTCAAAAATCGGCATGCTAAGTTTTCATCATGCCTTCCATGCGGAAACCTGCACTGATGTTTGCTGTCGTTGCATTACCTATCGCCCTGCTGGCCCAGACGACACCACCGCAAGCCGCACACAACTATGTGGCGACACGGCATTCAGAACTCACGCAGCAATTCGAAGAATTTCTCTCCATCCCAAACGTAGCGGCCGACCCCGCCAACCTCCGCAAGAACGCCGACTTCCTCGTCGCCCAACTTAAGCAGCGCGGCGCCGAGGCGAGGCTCCTGACCGACCCTGCGCTTCATGGCTCTGTTCCCCCTCTTGTCTACGGCGAGATCAAAAACCCCGGCGCAAAACGCACCATTGTCTTCTACGCCCACTACGACGGCCAGCCCGTCACTCCCTCAGAATGGGAGACCGGCAAACCCTTCGCGCCGATCGTCAAGCAGGTCGACGGCGAACCTCGCATCTACGCCCGTGGAGCAGGCGACGACAAGGCCGCAATCTTCGCGCAGCTCACGGCGCTCAGCGCCCTCCAGGCCGCTCACATTCCTCTCAAAGCCAACATCCGCTTCGTATGGGAGGGAGAAGAAGAGGCCGGGTCGGCCCACCTAGAGCAAATTCTCATGGCCAATCGCGACCTCGTCCACGGCGATGTCTGGCTCGTCTGCGACGGCCCCGTCGACCAGACTCGCCGCCAGACGCTCATCTTCGGCGCCCGCGGCGACGCCCACCTGCAAATCACGGTCTACGGCCCCAACCGTTCCCTCCACAGCGGCCACTACGGCAACTGGGCTCCCAACCCGGCCATGATGCTCGTCCAACTTCTCGCCGGCATGAAAGACGCCAATGGTCATGTCGTCATCCCGCACTTTTATGACGGCATCGCTCCCCTCGGCGCCATCGAAAAGAAAGCCCTCGCCGAAGCCCCCGTCAACGACGACCTCCTTCGCAACGAACTAGCTCTCGGCCACACCGACGGCGGCAACAAACATCTCCTCGAACTCCTCAACGAGCCCTCCCTCAACATCAACGGCATCTCCTCCGGCCAGACCGGCGCACGCTCCACCAACTCCATCCCGCCCACCGCCACCGCAAATCTGGATCTACGCCTCGTCGTCGGCATCGCCCCAAAGACCCAGCAGCAGCGCGTCATCGACTACATCCGCGCCCAGGGATACTTCATCACCCTCGCCCCGCCCACCCGCGACGAACTCCTTACCCATGCAAAAGTCGCCTATATCCAGGCGGACGAAGGCGAACCAGCCTCCCGCACCCCCATCGACCTTCCCATCGCCGCCGACGTCATCCGCGCCATCGAGAGCGCCCGCGGCAAAGTCATCCTTCTCCCCACCTTCGGCGGCACCGTCCCGCTCGATGCCATGGAGCGCGCCGCCAACACCCGCACCATCACCGTCCCCATCGCCAACCACGACGACAACCAGCACGCTGCCAACGAAAACCTCCGCCTGCAAAACCTCTGGGACGGCATCGAAACCATGGCCTCCCTCATCGCCATGCCCTGACGCGGGCTTAACCCTCCGACCGTCGCCCAGAAACGCACGGATTGCTTGACGAATAGTCCGTGATTACCTTTCCCACGTGGCTACCGTCGAACCTTACATCTGGTCTGGAAGCGGTTGCAAAATACCACCAGACAGCAGTTGTGGAGGCAATCCCATGACTCATGCAGCGACCCGCAAACTCCTCGCCATCGCCCTTGCCACGATCACTCTTCCCGCGCTGGCCGTAGCTCCCGGTACCTCTGCTCCCAACTTCAAAGGCACCGACTCCAACGGGGCCCAGCACTCCCTCTCCGACTACCGCGGCAAGTTCGTCGTCCTCGAATGGGCGAACCAGGGCTGCCCCTACGACCGCAAGCACTACCTCAGCGGCAGCATCGAGGCTCAGCAAAAAGAGTGGACCGCGAAGGGCGTCATCTGGTTCTCCGTCATCTCCTCCGCCCCCGGCGAGCAGGGCTACGTCACGCCGTCCGAAGAAAACACCTACCTAAAGAAAATGAGCGCCGCCCCCACTGCAGCGCTCCTCGATCCCACCGGCACCATCGGACGTCTCTACGAAGCCAAAACCACACCCCACATCTTCGTCATCGACCCCACCGGCAAGCTCATCTACCAGGGCGCACTCGACGACAAACCAACGCCTGATCAGGAAGATCTCAAGGGCGCTCGCAACTACTTGAACGAAACACTAACCGCAGCCATGTCCGGCAAACCAGTACCGGTCGCGAGCACCCGCCCCTACGGCTGCAGCGTCAAATACGCCCACTGACCTCTCTTACAGAAACGTCTTATCAGTCTTTATTCTTCGAATCACTGTTACGCCGTTTGGCTTCCTTGATCCGCGCAATCTCATCCATCCGCTGCCCCAGCAGCTTCTCCCGGCCCTGATTCGTCGGTCGATAATACCGCCGCCCCGCAAGCCCCGCCGGCAAACACTCCATGTCCGCCACGCGCCCCTCGAGATCGTGCGCGTACTCATAGTCCTTCCCGTAGTCCAGCTCCTTCATCAGCTTCGTCGGAGCGTTCCGCAGATGCAGCGGCACAGGTTCTGCCGCAGTCGCTTCAATGTCTGCAAGAACTGCGCCATACGCCGTGTAAACAGCATTCGATTTGGGCGCCAACGCCAGATAAACGACAGCCTGTGCCAGCGCAAGTTCGCCCTCCGGATGCCCCAAAAAATGCATTGCGTCCTTAGCGCTCAGGCAAAGATTCAACGCCTCCGGTGCAGCCAGCCCAATGTCCTCCACAGCCATCCGCACAATTCTTCGCGCGCAATACATCGGGTCCTCTCCCGCCTCAAGCATTCGTCCCAACCAATACATGGCCGCATCCGGATCGGAGTTCCTCACACTCTTATGCAGCGCTGAAATAATGTCGTAGTGCTGCTCGCCCTTCTTGTCGTACAGCAACACTCTCCTCTGCAGTGCCTCCGCTGCCACTGCCTTGGTAATCAGCTTCTCTCCACGGCCCTCAGCCAGCTTCGCCGCCACATCCAGCGCATTCAAAGCATTCCGAGCGTCTCCACTCGAATAAGAAGCAATCGTCGCCAGAGCCTCATCCTCCGCCGCCACTCCACTCGCTCCCAACCCGCGCTCTGCATCGGCAAGCGCCCGCCGCAGAAGCCCAACAATCTGCGCTTCCGTTAACGCCACCAGCGTATAAACCCTGCACCGCGACAGCAGCGCCGCATTGATCTCAAACGAAGGGTTCTCCGTCGTCGCCCCGATCAACCGGATCGTCCCCCGTTCCACATAAGGCAAAAACGCATCCTGCTGAGCCTTATTGAACCGGTGAATCTCATCGACAAACAAAATCGTCCGCGACCCGAAGCTCGCAGCTTTCTCCGCCTCCACCATCACATTCTTGATCTCTTTGATCCCACTCATTACAGCAGAGAACTCAATAAAACTCGCCTGTGTCATCTGCGCAATGATTTTGGCCAGCGTCGTCTTCCCCGTCCCTGGAGGCCCCCAAAAGATCATCGAAGTCGGATCATCGCCTTCAATCGCCAACCGCAACGGCTTTCCCGGCCCAAGCAGATGCTCCTGCCCCACATATTCATCCAGAGTCCTCGGACGCATCCTCTCGGCCAGCGGCGCCCGCCGTCCACGACCAGACTGGCTCGCCGCAGCATTCATCGGCGATGTATCAAACAGACTCATTGCGCCACGCTCCCATGCGCTGCTCTCTGCCGCGAGGCCTCATACAGCAACAAAGACCCGGCCACAGCAGCATTCAAACTCTCCACATCGCCGGGGCAGGGAATCGTCACCCGCGCATCGCACATCTCCGTCCACTCCGCGCTCAATCCGCTTCCTTCATTGCCGATCATCAACGCGCACGCTCCCGTGAAGTCCATCTCCTGCGCCGCGGTCACGCCAGCATCATGCGAACCAACAGCCGCAATCAATCTCACTCCACGCCCTTTCAACTCTTCAATCTCAGATGTCGTCACTCCCACCACCGGCACCCGAAACACGCTCCCCACACTTGCCCGCAGCGCCTTCTGGTTCCAACCACTCACTGTCCCAGGTGTAGTCAGCACGCCAGTCGCACCAAACGCCTCCGCAGACCGCACCAGCGTCCCCAGATTCCCCGGATCCTGCAAGCCCACCGCAATCAAAATCAGCGAGTCCGAGGCCTCACCAACCACATCGTCCACAACAAAAACCGGAGGCACCAGCAAAGCAGCAACCCCCTGCGGCGACTGCGTCTCCACCACACTCCCAAACACATCCTCAGCCAGCCGAAGCACCTCGACTCCACGCGGCACAATCTTCGGAACCTCGCGCCGTTCACTCACAAACACTGTCTTGAGCACCATCCCACCGCGCAATGCCTCTTCCATCAGGTGGTCGCCTTCAATCGCGACCATCCCTCCACTTAGCCGGGCATGGCCTTGAAACGCTGCCCGTAGCTGCTTCACCCGCGCATTCGTCCTGCTAGAAATCACCATCTCCGGAATAAGCATCTGGTGAAATCTTACGCCGTCGCACCTGCCTCCCACTTCGCTGTCTTTGAGCCCACAGCAGCAGTATGCTAAGGTGCGAGACTGCGGTCTTACTTCGCAACTCCCGGCCCACCAGGGCCGAGCACATGCCACAGGAGCCAGATTTTGACGGCCGAAACCCTCCGTATCCATCCCGACGAGCCCGAGGCAGCGCTCATCAACTACGTCGTCACGAGCCTCAGCAGCGGCAACGTCGTTGCGCTACCCACCGACACCTTCTACGGCCTCGCCGTCGATCCGGTCAATCTCCGTGCCGTCGAGCGAATCTACGAAATTAAAACTCGCGCCCGCCACAAACCTCTCTCCCTGCTCATCGCCGAGGTCGCCCAGGCCTACGAACTCGCGCGTCAACTCGATACCGCCTTCGACCGCCTCGCCGAGAAGTTCTGGCCCGGGCCTCTCACCATCATTGTCAAAGCAGGCTCCCGGCTCCCCTTGCGCGTCACCGCCAATACCGGCAACCTCGCCCTCCGCGTCCCCGAGGCGGCCATCCCCCGCGCTGTCGTCAGCCGCCTCGGCCTGCCCATCACCGCCACCTCGGCCAATCTTTCGGGCCTGCCCGAGTGCACCACCCCTTTGGGCGTCCGCGAGCAACTTGGCGACAAGCTTCCGCTCATCGTCGACGGCGGCCCCACCGCCCGCACTACCGCCACTACCATCGTCGACCTCTCCGGTGGTGGCAACTCGTGGATGATCCTCCGCGAAGGCGCAATCCCCACCCACGAGATTGCCCTGGCGCTCCAGCATTAGCCCACTGCCCAAACAACCACAATTATTCCGTCGAGCAGCCGGGCCTCCCCTGTAAACTCGATGAGTCACGGCTGGCACATGACAAAGTTGCTCCGGTAGACTGGGCTCCGCTTACTCTTCTCACACCACGCTCTTCAACCACGATGATCGCCCCTCCTTCCAATCTGCGACGCCGAAGCACCCCCCGCGGTCTCCTCCTCCGCAGGCTCCTCGGGATGATCTTGCTGGTCGCGATCGCATGGTGCGTCTGGGTCTACCAGGAGATCTCCACCGTCGCCAACCAGGACAACGCAGTGCCCGCCGACGCTATCGCTGTCTTCGGTGCTGCCGAGTACTCCGGTCGTCCCTCGCCCGTCCTTCACGCCCGGCTCGACCACGCCGTCGACCTCTATCGCAAGCAGATCGCCCCACTCGTCATCACCCTCGGCGGCGGCAGCGACAAAGATTCTGGTAACACCGAAGGCGGCGTCGGCCGCGACTATCTCCTCGCCAACGGAATTCCCTTCGGCAGCATCATCGCCGAGACCCATTCCGTCGACACCGAGCAACAGGTCCACCGCCTCGCCGCGATCGCCCGCGAAAACAATCTCCACCACATCGTCGTCGTCTCCGACGCGACCCACCTCTTCCGTATCCGCGAGCTCTGCAAAGATGCCGGCCTCGATGTCTACACCTCACCGCGGCCCGCCCTCGGCCACATCAGCACCTACGACCTCGCGATGCGTTACTTCCACGAGATCGTCAGCTACACCGCCATGCGGCTCAACATCAACATCTGACGTCTGACAGCCGGCGTCAAGGTGAACCAGATATTCACGACGCTAGAAATTGATCCAGTGGTAAATCGTCCTTGCCAGTCCAGCCGCGAATATCGTCGATGTGAAGTTGACTAGGTCATTTCCCACCCATCCCCGTCGCTCCACGGTCGCGCCCAGCAGGCTGTCAAAGAACAATCCGCAGATTCCGGCCCCAAAAGCAATCGCTGCTTCGTCCACCTTCAGCTGCAGTCCCCATATCCCCGCCACGGTCACCATACCGCCCGCTAAAACTCCTGCAGCCGAGCCCAACAGCGTCACCGCACCATCCGTCCCCCGCTCGACACGTTGCAGACCCAACAACATCATCGGTCTTCCACCAAACGCCTGCCCGATCTCTGAAGACACCGTATCTGCGGTTGCCTCTACCAATGCTGCAAGGCACATCAATTTCATCGGAATCTTAAACATGGAGCCCATGAAGGGCCCGAAACCCTTTTGTTCGACGGCGATTCCGAGTATGGTGACGCTGAGTGCTGCGATCGCCAAGTTTGCAATCACCTGCGCCGCACTCCGTCCTTTGCGCTCTTCTGACAGTCCGGCCTCCACCTTTCTCTTGCGCCCCGCTCGCGTTGCAAGAAAGGTCAGTACGAACAACAAAGCCAACGGCGCCAATGCGGAACGAAGTATCGTAAACTGCCGCGTCACTGTTCCATTGACCAGCAATAGGCAAATCATCCCGCCGAATACGGCTCCTGCAACCGTCGCGGCGCGCAGAATTAGCACAAGAACAGCAAAAGCCGCGCTGATTCCAAACGCAGCCAGAACAGGTGCTGGATTGTGCCAAAGGCCAACATAGTATCGTTCGAGCGTCCATTCGCTCATCCACACCAGCAGCGCCCCCACAATCCAAACCAGCATCCTCGACTGCAATCGATCCCGCCCCTCCGGAATCGCCTTCCTCCACCCCGTATCTCCCTCGACCACCTGTATTTCCTTGCCCATCGCTCAACATTACCCGTCGCAGTCATTTACAATCAAACGTGAGCATAGCCAACACAAGTACTATCGCGGGAGCAGTTTTGCACTTAGCAAGAATTGAAGCAGAAGCAAACACCCAGTCACGCCCACGTCGGCGCGCCGTTTGGTCCTTAGCGCAGACCCTCCGGTCGGCATCCGCGCTTGCTTTGGCATCCGCCGGTCTCATCGCTGTCACCGGCTGCGGCAACACCTACCGCCCCGTCGTCAGCGCCATCAACCCTGTCGGACCCGCAGCCCAGCCGCAGAAGTTCGCCGTGGCGGTCTCCACCACTGGCACCGCGGCCAGACCGACCCCCGGTCTGGTCACCTTCGTCGACTTCTCGGGCGACACCGTCCTGGTCACCGCCAACATCGGCGTCAACCCGTACTACCTCATACTCAACGGCGGCGGCAACACCGGCTATACGCTCAACAGCGACCACACCCTTACGTCCTTCGACATCGACACCCAGCTGTTGACCAGCAGCATCCTTCAAACAACTCTCCTTCCCGGCGCCAACCCTGTGAGCATCAATCCTCAGGGCGCGAACACCTACGTCACCGACCCGGGTCTGAACGTAATCTCGCAGTTCACAGGTCAACCCCTCAATCTCCAGCAGCAGCTCGCCGTTGCTCCAGCGTTCACCCCGATCTACGTAGCTGGCGTACCCAATGCTCCGCGCGTCTTCGCGATCAACCAGAACCTCGCCGGTGGCCCGGGCCAGGTCTCCACCATCGAGACCACGAGCAACACAATCGATCCCAATCCCATCACCGTCGGCCGCGGCCCTGTCTACGGCGTTATGACCGGCGACGGCAAGCGCGCCTTCGTCATGAACAAAACCGACGGCACCGTAAGCGTCATCAACGTGCAGACAAACCTGCCCGACGTCGTGCCTCCAGGGGCCACCAACCCGATCGTCGTTGGTGCCGGACCGGTCTGGGCCGACTTCGCCCCAGCCCGCAACGAAATGGTTGTTGCCAACTCAGGAGACGGCGTTCACGCCGGGTCGCTCAGCATCATCAGCATCCCGCTTTGTTCCGCGAACGCGCTCCCATCCAATCCCAACTGCGACGTGAACAATCCCGTCGACGCGCTCGGCTTCGGCACTGTCCTCGCAACTGTCCCAGTCGGCATCAATCCCGTCATGGTCGGCGTCCTGCAGGACACCATCAACAGCCGCGCCTACGTCGTCAACAGCGGCAACCCCAATCTGCCTTGTGCCGCTCCTACCGCAGCCCTTCCGCTCGGCAACTGCACCGTCTCGGTGGTCAACCTCACCACCAACACGGTCACCGCGACGATCCCGATACCCCTCAGCCTCAACGCCGCCTCTCCTGTGCTGAACGGCCACCCCAATTACATTGCCGTCACCAACGGAACGCCCACCGGCAAGGTCTACGTCACGTCACCGGAGTCCAATTTCCTGACCGTCATCCGCACGGATATCGACACCCTCGACCTCACCATTCCCCTGCAGGGCAACGGCGTCTCCGTTCGCGTAACCCAACCCTAAGCGTCCTGATCTAAACGCCGCCTCACACGCAGCATCACAAGAGAAAATGCAATGGGCCATCCACAACGGGATGGCCCATTGCATTTCTGTCGTTCCGGTTATTCCCCGGCCAGAACAATCGGCAGCGTCGGCGTCGTGGCACCGCCTTCATCCTCCACCGTCACACCAAACGCCTTCGCCTCGACCCCTTTTGGCATCGGTGGCATGATCACACTGGCATTGCCGTGCGCATCCGGTCGGAACGTCCCTGCGGGAATCGGCGTCTGCCCCTCCCCCACTGGAATCAGCCAAAGTTCATACGTCTTCGACGGCTGCAGCGGCTCCAGGTTGCTCGCCAGAAAAATCAGTGCTCCCTTATTCGCAACATACGTTGCCCTTCCAGTCGGAAGCGGAGCCGTCGCCCCTTTCGTGGTTAGCGTCACCCGCATTGCCGAGCTGTCCGTCATCGCGTCCAGCACCTGCCGCGACGCTTCGGCGTCCGCTGTCACGTGGTCAAGCTGGCTAGCCTGCGTCGTCATGGCCCCACGCAGCGAGTCGCGCTCCTGGTGTAGGTTCCACGTCGTCACCGCCAGCCCCGCCGCCGCCGCCCACCCAATCCACGGCAACACCTTACCTACAACGCCACGCTTCGGCTGCTCATCCTCCGCCAGATAATCGCTGCTGTCCAGCCCGCGCCCGTTCAACCGGCCTTCGTTTACCGACTCGTCGATACGCGCAGCCGCCTCGGCAAAGACCGAACCAGTCCGAGCCGCGGTTACCGGTGCTTCCGCACGAGCCTCCGGCGCCGACGGTCGATCAATCGGAATCGCTTTCTTCTCTCGTGCCACCTGCTTCATCAACCGTTCGCGTGCCTGCGCAGGCGGCGTGCGCAGGTCGACCGTATGCGCATAGATCGCAAGGTCTCCCTGTATCTCGGCCAACTCACGTCGCGCCTCTGCCGACTCCTGCAGATACGCCGTGACCTCTGCCGTCTCCTCCTTCGATAGCAGTTGCATCGCATACAACGCCAGATCTTCCGAGGTAATACGCCGCGGTTCGCTCATGCCGTAAACGCCTTTCTCAGCGAGGTGAGCGCGCTGCGTATTCTTGTCTTCACTGTACCCAGCGGGTCGCCCGTCATCTCCGCGATCTCCGAGTGCGTCAGTCCATCAAAAAATGCCATCTCCAGCGTCTTGCGCTGCTCTACCGGAAGCAGCTGAATCACTCCACGCGCCTTCTCCATCAAACTGTTCCGCTCGGCTTCGTCAGCCAGGTTGTAGTTCGAAGCCAGCGCCATATCGTCTACCTGCTCCGTCGGGCGCTTCCGTCGCAACGCATCGATCGACCGGTTTCTCGCAACCACCGCCAGCCAGCCGCCAAGGCTGCCTCGAGTTGCAACAAAACCATCGGGATTGCGCCAGATCTGCATAAAAACTTCCTGTAACACATCCTCGGCTGAGGCCGGGTCCCGCAGCACTCGTAGCGCGACCGAATACACAACCTTCGAGTAACGGTCGAACAGCGATGCCATCGCAGACTCATCACCCCGCTGCACCAGCGACAGCAGGGAAGCGTCGTCCAGCCCCGAAGGTGGTGGAGAGTTCACGAGTTCCGTTTCTCTATACATAAAAACGCACCTGAAGCTGAAGTAGATTGCACAAACTTCAACTATTTGCGGTCGATTCCGCGACCCTGCGGTCTTCCGTCCTGAGTCAGTTGTCCGAAGCGATACCAGTGTAACTTTACCCGAAAAGAGACAACTTTACGTCTCATTCTCACTTCGGTCACAGCGACCTCCTCCGTGGCCATGAAAAGATAGGTACTGTTCTCTCTGTGTTCGGCAGAGCTCCATCAAACAATGAAGAATTCCCCCAAAGAACGCCAGGAAAAGGCCCGCCCCCAAAAAGTTCGCCTCGACAAGCTCCTCGTCGACCAGGGCCATGCCGCCTCACGCGAGCGCGCACACGCCCTCATCCTCGCCGGTCGAGTCCTCGTCGAGGAGCAGCGCATCGACAAGCCCGGCACCTCCATCTCCACGACCGCCGCCATCCGCCTCCTCGGCTCCGACCTCAAGTACGTCAGCCGCGGCGGCCTCAAGCTCGAGCACGCCCTCAACCACTGGTCCATCGACCTCACCGGTCTCGCCTGCGTCGACATCGGGGCCTCCACCGGCGGCTTCACCGACTGCATGCTCCAAAGCGGTGCCGCCACCCTCCTCTCCGTGGACACCGGCTACGGTCAGATCGCACAGAAGCTGCGCGACGATCCTCGCGTCACCCTCCTCGAACGCACCAACGCCCGCCTTCTCACCTCTGGCGAACTTCTCACGCCATCACAGCCCGCTCCGGTCTTCTTCGCAATGGACGTCTCCTTCATCTCCGCCACCCTTGTCCTTCCAGCGGTCCTCGCTGCGCTCAGCACCCCAGACCATCCATGGCAGGGCCACGCCGTCATCCTCATCAAGCCGCAGTTCGAAGCAGGCCGCGAAAATATCGGCAAGGGAGGCATAGTCCGCGACCCGGACGCGCGACAGGCCGCCATCGACCGGGTCCGCGAATGTGTCCTCGAACAGCACGGCACCGGCGTCGAAGTGATCGACTCACCCATCCACGGCATGGAGGGCAACCACGAATACCTCCTCCACACCCATTTCTCCTGACCCGATTGAAGTCCATTAAAATGGACCGCAATCGGGTTGCATTAGCCTCCGAGGATCTCTTTTGACGCTGTCAAGTAGCCATCAAACTCGGCTCCTCCTTCCGCATGTTTTATTAGCATGGTTGCATTCGGTCGCGGGTAGCTCACTCTTTTCTACTCACGAAAGGCAGACCGGTGATCACCATTCTCGGAGCAGGCGGTGCGATAAGCAACGAACTCGTCAAGATTCTCGTAGCAAAAAAGCAGCCATTCCGCCTTGTCGGGCGTAATCCGCGGACGGTTCCCGGCGCGACTGAAACGGTCGCAGCCGATCTTACAGATAGAGTTCAAACCATCCAGGCTGTCGCCGGCGGCTCCAACGTTGTGCTTCTGCTCGCTGGTCTCAAGTACGATCACAAGGTCTGGCAGGAGATGTGGCCGCGTATCACGAGCAACACCATCGAGGCCTGCAAGCGCGCTGGCGCTAAGCTCATCTTCTTTGACAATGTTTACATGTACGGAAGGGTCAGCGGCCCCATGACCGAGGAAACACCCTTCAATCCCTGCAGCAGGAAGGGCGAGGTCCGCTCGAAGATTGCCACCGAATTCATCAACGAATGGAAGGCCGGTTCTCTCACCGGTATGATCGCTCGTTCCGCCGACTTCTATGGTCACGACGCACACAACGGCATTCCGAATGTTCTCGTCTTCGAGCCCTTGTCCACGAAGCAAAAGGCCTCATGGCTCGTGAATGATTCCGTTCCCCACTCTTTTACCTACACACCGGACGCCGCGCAGAGCCTGGTTCAACTCGCGGAACGCCCAACCGCCTGGAATCAGACTTGGCACGTCCCCACCACGCCCCATCCGCTCACGGGAAAAGAGCTTGTCGCCCTCGCCGCAAAGGAACTTGGTGTCGCACCCACGCATCGTGTCCTGAATAGGCCGATGATCCGAATTGCTGGGTGGTTCAATCCCTTGGTCGCGGAATCCTACGAAATGCTCTATCAATACGATTCGCCTTACCTGTTCGATTCCGGCAAATTCGCCCGGGAGTTCGGCTTTGCGGGCACTTCGTACCCCGACGGAATCCGAGCTACGGCCGCTTCGTATAAGGGCGCCGCTCTCGTCGCAAAAATAGCAACGCGATCGGCAAACACGCCTAAATGACGGGCCACATGCGAAGCGCGGCATGCGTGCATTTACACTAAGCATCAATGCTCCAGGCCGCCATCATCTCCAAGCCTCAGAAGCCGGAAGTCGCCGGCATCCTGCGCGATCTCATCGCCTGGCTCGAAGCGCGCCACTACCACTACCTGCTTGACCCTGACAGCGCGGCCTACATCGACGCTCCCAATCCCATCGAACGCATAGACCTGCCGACGCACAAGCCGAACCTCGTGATCGTCCTCGGCGGCGATGGCACCCTCCTCGCCGCGGCCCGCGCCTTCGCTCGCACCACGACACCAATTCTCAGCGTCAACCTCGGCTCCCTCGGCTTTCTCACCGAAATCCCTCTCTCCGACCTCTACACCACGCTCGAAGCCTGGTGCGACAACTGCGCCGAGGTCGAAGTCCGCAGCATGATGCACGCCGAACACATCCGCGACGGTGAGGTCCTACGACAATGGGATGCCCTCAACGACGTCGTCATCGCCAAGGGCACCATCGCTCGTATGGGCGACTACACCGTCGAAATCGACAGCCAGCTCGTCGCCACCTTCCGGGCCGACGGTGTCATCGTCTCCACCCCCACCGGTTCCACCGCCTACAACCTCGCCGCCAACGGGCCCATCGTCATGCCCAGCGTCAACGCCATGCTGGTCACTCCAATCTGCCCGCACCTGCTGACCATCCGCCCCATCGTCACCCCCGGCGAATCCACTGTCAGCGTCCATGTCGTCGGCGTTCCCAACGAAATCTACCTCACCGTCGACGGCCAGGAGGCAGTTCCGCTCGCGCTCGACGACTACGTCCACTGTCACCGCTCTGAATCAAGCGTCCGTCTCCTTCGCAGCCGCCCTAACGGCCTCTTCAGCGTCCTTCGCTCCAAACTCAAATGGGGAGAGCGCTAGCTTCAACCTTCGAATCCTCCAATTCGCGGATGCTACACTGCCGCCACACCGGAGGATTTAGATGAAAGTCACTTTGAATCGCGCGATGGCTGCCACCGCACTCGCCTTGGCACTCTTCGCCGCCATTCGTTCCCAGGCTAGTTGGACCCAAACCCAAAACCAGACCCAAACCCAGCGAATCCAGCTCTTTCAGAATGACGACGTCAAAGTCTGGCGCTCCCTGGTGCTCCCCAACTCGCCTCTCGCCATGCACCGGCACGATCACGGCCGAGTCATCATTCCCCTGACTGGTGGCACAATGAACATCGTCGATCCGAGCGGCGCCAAAGAGGTTCACATCTGGGAGAAAGGCAAAGCCTATTGGCTCCCTGCCATGCCGCCGAACGCGATGCACGCCGACGTTAACGCCGGGGACAAGCCAATCGAAGTCGTCGTAGTCGAGCTGCAAAAAGACAAGTAAGCGGCATCGCCACCCATAGAAGCCGCCACCCGAGGTCAACGCCGCAGAGTAACCATCGGCCCACCCACCGGGTGGCAAAAAACCTTGCCATGACTCAGCGCAATCTTCCGTTGCGCCAGCCCCGCCATCTCCGGATCATGCGTCACCATCACGATCGTATGGCCATTCCGGTGCAAATCCTGCAGCAACTCTGCCACAATCGTCTGATTCGCCGCGTCCAGATTCCCCGTAGGCTCATCCGCCAGCAGAATCGGCGGATGATTAATCAGCGCTCTCGCAATACAAACCCTCTGCTGCTCCCCACCCGAAAGCTCACTCGGCAGATGCGAGATGCGGCTCCCCAACCCAACCTTATCCAGCGCCGCCCGCGCCTCCGCCTCATCCGTCATCGAGTGAAAATACTGCGCCAGCATAACGTTTTCCACCGCCGACAAGTAGGGAATCAGATGAAACTGCTGAAAGATAAATCCGATCTTGTCCGCGCGAAACCGGTCCAGCTCCGTCGCGCTCATCGACGCCACATCGACGTTATCGATCTTCAACTCACCCGCAGTAGGCCGATCCAGGCAGCCAATCAAATTAACCAGCGTGCTCTTACCCGAACCCGACGGTCCCGTAATCGCCACCCACTCGCCCGCAACAATAGAAAACGAAGCGTCCGCCAGCGCCCGCACCACGCCGGCATGCCCCGAATATTCCCGCGTCACATGACTCAGCGCAATCACAGCGCAATCCGGTCGCGTCGTCTGCTCGCTCAATGACCCGCCCAGCGGCCCCGTCTGTACCTTAGCTTCATTCACACTCTCTATCCTCTCATTCCCCCTTCAGCAGCGCAGCCGGCTGCAACCCTCGCAGCACTCGCAACGGCAACAGCGCTGCAATCGACGCAATCGCCACATTCAGCAACAGCACCATCGGCAACACCGACAGATGCGGCAACGTCGCCGTATGAAAATTCCCCTCGCTGATCGCCCATGCCGCCGCCGACCCCACCACAAACCCCGCCGCCACGCCTGAGAGCGCAAGCACCAGCGCCTCCAGCAAAAACATCCCCATCAACGTTCTCTGCGACCCGCCCAGCGCCTTCATCAGCGCGAAATCCCGCCGTCGCTCGAGCACACTCGCCGACAACGTCGCCAGCACGCTCACCGCCACAGTCAGCGCAATCAGCAAAACCGCCCCATACATCAGTGCATGCGTGCGATCAACGATCTTCGACTCGCCCTCCACAAGCTGCCGCACCGGCTGCACCTGCACCTCCGGCAGCTCCTGTTGCAGCTTTGCCATCGTCGCCTCAACGCGCTTAACTCCTCCCGGCACCTGCAGCTCAATCACACTCGGCCCCACACCTGTCCACGCAGTGAACGCAACCAACGGCATGTAGATGCGGCTGTCTTCATCGCCGCCAGTCCTGATGCGCCCCACACCCGACACCGTGATGGCGCGTCCCGCATACGTAAGAACAATCGCACGCTCATTCCCCACAAACTGTGCCGCCCGTTGACCTAACAGCGCAGAGTCCATCACCGCAGCGTCCGGCCATGCATCCACCTGCCACCACGAATCCAGCCGCTTTACCGCCGCGAAATCCGTACCGGCCACAACGATGGGTGTCCCCTTGTCCGTCGTCGCCACAGCATAAGCAAACTCCGCCGCCAGCGCGTCCGCACCGGCAGCCTGCTGCACACGCGCAACAGCATCCGTCGGCAGCGAAGCATTCGCATGCGCCGTAATCACAATATTCGCGCCGAAGCTGCGAAACTCCTTATGCAGTTTGGTATCAAGGTCGGCATACAACGTCAGCAGCGCCGTCGCCACACCAGCCGACACGGTCATCGCAACCAACGCTGACACGCTCCGCGCCCTGCGATGCACCAGCGACCGATGCAACATCCCTGTAAGGCTCAGCGTCGCCATCAGGCGTCCTCTCGCAGAATCGCCGAAGGCTCCATGCGCAGCGCAGCCCGTATCGAAGGCGTACTTCCCGCAATCGCCACGACCAGAGCCAGCGCAACAACCACCGGCAACAGCACAGGAATCAGCACCGCCTCAGCCGCGCCACCATCACCTGCAAAGATCCGCGCGCCCAGCCACGCAGCAAGCCCCGATCCGGCAAGATAACCAAGCGTTCCCGCAAACACCGCCAGCAGCCCGGTCTCCGCATAGAACAGAAACGCAATCGCACCCTTGCTTGCGCCCAGCGAGCGCATCAATCCGATCTCTCCCCGCCGCTCCAGAATCGCTGTCGCCATCGCCGCACTCACAGCAAATCCCGCAGCAAGCAGCGCCGCCGCACTAATCAGCCACATCAACCCGCTGATCCGGTTCAGCACATTGCCTTCGCTCTGTTCCACACGCCGAACCTGTTCAGCCTGTGCACCAGGAATCGCCTCGCGAATCTGATACGCAATCGAGTTCGCATACGGCCTGCAGTACCAGATCTCGTGGTCCTTGGGAGAGAGCGTTTCAGGATCTTTGCGGGCGAATGCGTCTTCGGGCTTCGTCCTCGCACTCACCTCAACACGGCGCACGCCGTCATTTGCTCCAACCAGTGTCTGAGCCGCCTGCAGCGGTAACAGCACCGCACCGTCTGTCTCATCTCCGGACGTCACAATGCCAACTACGTTGACCGTCGACGAAGAAGATCCAACATTCCCTGGAGCGCTTTGCATACGAAAGCGATCGCCGACCTTGAGGCCAAGCTGCTTCGCAAAGTTTGCCCCCACAACGACATCTCCACTGCGCGATGGCCACGTTCCCTCCAGATGCCACCACGGATGCAATGCCGGAGCCCCGGTCTTCAGGCTGGCAAAATCGTGATCGAACCAGTAGCCGACTCCTTTAGCAGGAAACAACCGTTCATCGCCCTGACGCGAGACTGCAAACTGCACCGGCAGCTCCGGACTCACTCCCGTAATATTGTTCGCCCAGAAGATCGCCTTCAGCTTTTGAAGGTCGCTCTCCTTCAAATAAACCCCACCCGAAGCCGGCTTCACATCCACGCCCCCAACCTTCACATCCAGCAGATCCGCCTTCGGATAAACAACAATATTCGCCCCATACACCGCCAGCTCCTTGTGTATCCGATCCCCAATCGTCGTCGCCAGCGCCAGCATCGCCGTCACAGCCGTCGTGCCGAGCAGGATCGCAATCCCCGCCAGCATCTTGCGCCGGCGTTGTCTGCGAAAACTCTCCATCAGCAGGCGGAAGAACATCAGCGTGCCCTCACCTTTCCCTCACCGTTCCCCCTCACCTCTCAAAGACCGGTGCCAGCTCACGCAAATCCGCCGCCTGGATTACCACCTGGCCACCTCCCACCGCAGACTTCAGCGGAATTGGATTGCACCCGCCCTTTTGCCCCACCGACGCTGCATTCAGCGGCGATGCGCACATCTTGCACGTGATCCCCTGGTCGCCGATGTAGAAACCCACCGGCCCACAGATCTGGCACGCATCGGCTACCGACACGATAGTGCCATCCGGCTTCTTGAAGAGCAGAAACCGAATCTCGACGTTGCCGCCCTTGCCATCATCAATGTGCACGCCGTAGCGGTGCAGCTTGTCGTCGTTCACCTCGGCGGTAGGCAACGTCACCTGCGATCCAACCATCGTCACAGCAGACGTTGGCGACAGAGCCGTAGAGCTCTTGGCGTAGATAAACTCTGCGGTAGAAAGAAAGATGAAGACAAAGCTGGTGACAACTACCGCTGTCATCCACATCTTCTCGCGCCGCTGACTCCATTCCGCACGGCGCCTGTCTGCAGCGGTAGCGGTTGCATTCAGAACAGCAGGAGCACGACGCTTGTACTCCATCAGCATCATCAGACCTGCAAGAGCGAGCATCGTCACGAAGAAGAACAGATCGTTACGAACGATCGGACCAATTAGCCGCATCTCGGCGGTGCTCGAAGGCAGAACCCCGTTCTCGCTCAACTCATGCAGCCCGCTCACGATCAACTGGAACGCCACAAAATAAAGAATGACCGTAGTGACGCGAAAGAATCGCTGCAGATTAATCTTCACACTGCCACGGATAAAGAGCACGCCAAACACGACGGCGACCGCGATCCCCAGAAGCGTTCCGGTGAAACTCAGCAGTTCAGTGGAGTTCAACGTAACGGCAGACAGGATCAGCACCGTCTCCACGCCTTCGCGCAGCACCAGCAGAAACACGAAAAAGAAGAGCCCAATCTTCGACACCCCAGCCGCGCTCGTGTACTGCGAGATCTTCTCTTCGATCGACCCCTTCATCGTCCTCGCGGCCTTATGCATGAACCAGATCATGCTGATCACGAAGACCGCCGCAGCCAGCATCACCCACCCCTCGACGATGTCCGAGTTGTACGCGGTGTGGGCCACCACGACCGCCACGCCGATACTCGCGACGACGGCCGATCCCAGCGCCCAGAACACCGTACGCTTCAGCTCCGACCTGCCGATTTTGGTCAGGTAGGCAAAAACTATCCCTACGATCAGCGACGCTTCCACACCTTCGCGGAGCGTAATGATAAATGCCTGCAACATAACGTCTTTCTCTTCTCTGGGGGAAGCTCGCGCGAGAGGCCTTACCCGACCGCCAAACGATCCCACGAGCCAGAATCCAGTCTCGTATCCTGCATTTAGTGTATTGCGGACTAATTTGGTCGTCAATCGAACCGGGTCGATGTTCGAAAAGCCAACCTGCCGCAAATATCAAAACTCTCGTGATTCTGAGCGAAGCGAAGATTCTCTGTATTTGCCGTTGCCGTTCTCGTTGACTTTCTGGTTGTCATCCCCGAAGGGGATCTGCTTTTTCCTCCTACACTTACCACCACTGAAAATTTTCTTTTGCCACTTTCTGCCCAAAAATCACATGTCAAGCCCAAAAATCGCCTAACCCATTACCCAACAACAGTATCCGCGTGGCGTATTAGTTAGGTTCAACGGGCTATACTTGATATATAGATCGAAAACAGGCAAGCCCCGAGACTCTTCCAGGGCTAACTCGTTTCGCTGCAATATTTTGGACGCAACCCATTTGTTATGAATATTTTGCGGCGATTGCCGCGTTGCAAATTGTTGATTATAAGTGGTTTACGCGCGGGCAATAGGGGGGGTGGTTACCCTCGGTGGAAGAGGAAACCCTAACCCAGCACAACAATCGGCTGCATCAACGTTCCGGCGATGCGCCGGCCAATCGCTAGCAACTCCGTGGGTGCCGTAAAAACCTTGATCAGCGGGGCCTGGGAGAAATCGGGAAGGTTCACCTGCATCCCGTTCCGCAGCCGGCCCGCCAGCTGATCGTCTACCGTGACCGAAGGCATCTCGGGAAGCAGCGTACGCGGATGCGGCAGCAGCCCTTCAAGCTCGGTAACGGAGGCAGCCTTGAGCTGGTCGATCGTAATCGCCTGCTTGAGCGTAAAGGCCCCCGCCCGGGTGCGTCGCAGACTCGACAGGTGCGCTCCACACCCGGCGAGTTGTCCCAGCTCGTGAGCCACAGACCGCACATACCCACCGGCGGAGACGGAGATCGTAAAAGCCGCCGTATCGCCCTGGAGAGAGGTCAGTTCAAAGTTGTGGATTGTGATCCGGGCCGGCTTCACCGGGACCTCGGCTCCGGCCCGGGCCAACTTATGCGCCGCCACCCCGTTGATCTTCTTTGCAGAAAAGATCGGAGGAAGCTGGTCAATCTCGCCGTGAAACCCGCTGCCCAAAGCCCGCAGCTCCTCAAGAGATTGAGTTAGCGGCCGAGGATCTGTTGCAGCAGTCCCCTCCGCATCGAAGCTATCGGTCGCAAAGCCGAATCGGATATGTCCGGTGTAGTCCTTCTCCGCCTGTCCGAAGAACTGGGCCAGACGTGTGTACTTGCCCAACAGCAGCGGAAGAACCCCTGTGGCCATCGGATCCAGCGTGCCCAGATGCCCAATGGATTTTTCTCCAGTGGCTCTGCGAACGATGGCAACTACATCGTGCGAGGTAACGCCGGCGGGTTTGTCGAGTACGAGAAGACCATTCATGCATCTTCCAGTCTAGTTGCTAAAAGCTCGCCTGACGCCGTACCAGAGACAGGAACTCATTCCGCGTCTGCAACTGAGTCTTGAAAACGCCAAGCATCGCCGAAGTGACCGTGAACGAGTGCTGCTTCTCCACCCCTCGCATCATCATGCAAAGATGCTGCGCTTCCAGGATCACCGCAACGCCCTGAGGCTGAATCGCATCGGTGATGGCATCCCCAATCTGTCGCGTCAATCGCTCCTGCACCTGCAAACGCCGTGCGAAAACGTCAACAAGCCGCGGAATTTTGCTCAAACCGATCACTTTGCCATTCGGTACATAAGCAACGTGAG
Organism: Acidobacteriaceae bacterium KBS 89; assembly: GCA_000381605.1. Classification (GTDB taxonomy): domain Bacteria; phylum Acidobacteriota; class Terriglobia; order Terriglobales; family Acidobacteriaceae; genus Edaphobacter. The sequence goes on along the minus strand of KB906756.1, from coordinate 637,843 downwards.
CTTTGCCAAAGAAGGGAAGCAGATGATGCTCGCACATCGAGAAGAACTCGATGTCCTTGACGATCACCATCTCGTCATAATCGACGTCGAAGAGCGCTTCATGCAGGACATCGGTGACATTCATCGTGTAACCGCGTGTAAGGAACTTCATGGATTTCTCCATGCGTTCCGGAGTGCGCAGCAGGCCATCGCGTGCTGGGTCTTCGCCAATCCGCACCAGCAGTTCGCGATAAAGGTCCTGCGTTGAGATGCTGTCCAGCAAGGGTGTTTCAATGGTTGCCGAGGTGCTTGGCATTTGGAAGCGCCTTTCTTAGATCCTGCCCGGCGCCAGGTCTGTCTCGCCGGCGTAGTCAAATGAGTTGTTGCTGGTCTCCTCAACATGGATCTGCTCGAGATGGGCCGCTTCAAAGCCCTGAAAGATGCGGTGAATCTCAATACTTAGATTTTCTGTTGTGGAGACTTTGTTCGCAAAGCAGTCCAGCGTATTCAAATTGGTGTGATCAAACCGATCAAGCAGATTTGTTTGCGCGAATTCATCGAGCTCTGCGAGATCGCAAACCATTCCTGTCACGGGATTGACCTGGCCACTCAATGTTACCTGCACCGTGTAGTTGTGGCCGTGACCATGCGGGTTGTTGCATTTGCCGAAGACGGCAAAATTCTGTGCAGCATCGTAGGCGTCTGTATGTAGCCGATGCGAGGCGCTGAAGTGGTACCGACGGCTTAGGTGCGCTTTCATTGCTCACCATAATAATCCGCGAATAAATCAGGCATCTCGTAGACGCGAACACGGTATAGCTTCGCGTTGGGAATCTTATCGTCGAGCCGACGCCAGATTGCGATCGCTATGTTCTCCGTCGTTGGGATCGTCGTTTTGAACTCGGAGACTTCAAGATTCAAATGTCGATGATCATAGACGCTGACAACCTCCCGCTCGAGAATGTCCTTCAGCTCTTTCAGATCGACGACAAATCCAGACGTAGGATCGACCGCGCCAGCGACGGTAACTTCAAGAGTGTAGTTGTGACCGTGACCGTTGCGATTCGAGCATTTGCCGAAGACCCGTAGATTCTCTTCGGGAGACCAGGCGTCGTTCCAGTAATAGTGCGCCGAGGAAAATTCCGCTTTGCGGGTAAGGAAGATCATTCAAGGTCTCTATCAATAGATGTGTTTTGGGGCGATTTGGTTACAAAACGACAGTTATAAGGTTGTTGTGTTGTAGCTTCGTCCCTTCCACGCAACCTTCTTTTTGATGCGATGGTTAAAGACACTACGAACAAGAAGATAAACAAAGATCGGGATACCGAGGATTGAGATAGCTACATCAAACGCGGGAAAGTTTGAGCGAGCTACGCGCGAATAGAAGCGCCACAGTGTCCGAACCCATAGAAGGAGGATAACGCTGCGTTGCCACGGGAGCAGCCAATAGATGCCTAGAGCCAGTGCGGGGAGTCCGAAGAATAATGCGAGGTCAAGGATGCGCCAGAACGCCAATGCAAGGGGTTTGGGGAAGAGGAGAGCGAGGTTCTTGGTCCAGCCTTCGATCATCTCCGACGTCGTCTTGTACATCCGGGTTGAAAGAGCTTCGGGGGCGTAGCGAAAACGGATGATTCGAGGACCTCGTTTGATGTTGTGGGCGAGGGCGACGTCTTCGAGAATATTTTTGCCGATGGCACGGTGTCCGCCGACGGAGAAGTAGGCGTCGCGGTCTACCAGGATGAATTGGCCGTTGGCGGCTGCCAGGCGGCGTGCCGGATCGTTGACCTCTTTGGAGGGGTAGACGGAGGCTAGTTCGGAGAAGACCAGGGGCATTACGGCGTGCTGCCAGAAGCCGGTGACTATTTGCCGGGGCGAGTAGGAGAGGAGCATCGCTTTGTGCTTGTCCGCCTCTCGCAGTGCGCGGGTGAGGTCGTTGAGCTCGTGGATCGTGTCGGCGTCGGTGAAGAGGAGGCGTTTTCCGCGGGCGGCTTGGGCTCCGGTCCAGCATGCGTTGCTTTTGCCGGTGAATCCTCCGCGATCGCTGAGGTCGAGCGGGGGAGCGTCGAGGACGATGACTCCTTCGTGAGTGGCAGCGGCTTCGGCGGCGATCGCGCGGGTCCGGTCGGTTGAGGCGTCGTTGACGATGATCAGTTCCCATTGCAGTCCGAGGGCGAAGCCTGGTTCGGATTGGGCCAGAAGGGAGGTGAGGCAGGCTGGCAAGGAGCCTTCCTCATTGCGGGCGGGAATGATCACCGAAAGCTCCAAATCGGGCTGTTCGTGCGAATTAGGGGCCAGCTCGCGGTCTGTGTCGGTCACGACTTCGTATTATAGGAAGTGGAGCGTGTTGTGCGTCGAATCTGGGCAAGTCTGGTGTTGGGAACTTTGCTGGCGACTGGTTGCGACCGGGGAAGTCATCCGGGAAACATCGGCAAGCCTGCGCCGCAGTTTGCTATCAGCGACGGAGCGCGGACGGTGGATCTGAGCAAACTGCGCGGACAGGTCGTTGTGTTGAATCTGTGGGCGACTTTTTGTGCTCCGTGCATCGAAGAGCTTCCCAGTCTTCTTGCTCTACAGAGGCAGATGCCGGAGCTGGCGGTCGTCGCGGTGAGCATGGACCAGGATCCCGATATTTACCATCGCTTTCTGATCAAGCATCACGTCGATTTGGTCACCATTCGCGATCAGGATCGGCGGATCTTCGCGCTTTACGGAACCGAACAGATACCGGAGACCTATATCATCGACAGACAGGGCGTACTGCGGCGAAAGTTTGTCAGCGCGCAAGACTGGGCCAGTCCCGAGATCACAGGTTATCTGTCGAAGCTATAGTCTGCTGTGCCGACTGTCGAAGCTCTTCTTTTGCCCGGCACTGGTATCATCGAACTATGACACAGCTTGAGGTTCTCTACCGCTATGGCGTTCCTCCGACCGAATCGGCCACGCTGGCGATGGCCAAGGTGCGGGAGGTCTATGGCGTTCGGCGCATTGAGCTGGACGAAGCGAAGAAGACCGTGCGGGTTGAATATGATGCCACCCGATTGACTGAACCGGTGATCCACCAGCTGCTGCGCCGTGCGGGCCTTGATATTGTTGAGACCTTACCGATGTTCGTTACGCCACCGCCGCCAGAGCCCGTTGCAGCGACTTAGTTGCCGTAGGGCGGATTATCCGCTATTTTTAGTGTCTGTATTACCTGCTTTCCGCGCCCGTAGCTCAGCTGGATAGAGCATTTGGCTTCGAACCAAAGGGTCGGAGGTTCGAATCCTTCCGGGCGCACCAATAATCAATAACTTACGCGGTAGGATGAACGACGAGAGCAAGACCGGGGCAGTCCGCAAACGGTTCTCTCAGCCCGACGTCTGTATCTGCCACTGCATGGTCGGACTTCTGCGCGAACCGGGAATGGCATGATCGGTCGCATGCTTCTCGTCTGACCCATATTCTGAATACACTTTCGAGAGTCGCCGCGTATTGCGATTTTGATCCGAAATTTTTTGATCCTTCCGGAGCCAGGGCGATTGAGGAATTTACTTTAGTCCGTGGTCCGCTTTGCGTCCTCTTTGGCAAGCAACGCCAAAGAGAGAGTACTGGCGGGATCGCGAAGCATCTCTCTGGGACTTCCTTCCCCTGTGATGCATCCGTCTGCGAGGCAGATTACGTTGTCGACGCCGAGAACTGTCTCAATGCGGTGCGTGATCAGGAGGATGGTGCAACCGGCAAAGCGAGTCTCTATCGCGCGCCAGATTTGCTGCTCTAGCGCGGTATCCATGGCATTCATTGCTTCGTCTAAGATAAGTAGCTTTGGTTTGCGCAGGACTGCACGTGCGAGCCCTATTCGCTGCCTCTGACCGCCTGAGAAGCGGATTTCCTGCTGGCCGACCCATGTATTCTCGCGGTCAGGCAGCGAGTTGAGAAACTCGGAGATTCCCATGGCTTCCGCGACAGCTGCGATGCTTGCTTGAGAGGCATGACTGTCCGCCAAACGGATGTTGTCTGCAACGCTTCCACTGATCAAGTCGACGTCTTGACCGGCGACTCCAACCATTGCGAGCCACTGGGCTCGAGACAGGTCCTGAAGCGGGTTTCCATCGACGGATATGAGTCCACCATTCGGTGGATACAGGCGTAGGAGGAGATTTACGATGGTCGTTTTGCCCGACCCGCTGGCACCAAAGATGGCCGTGGTCTTACCGGCGGGAATGTTGAAAGTGAGGTGGTGGAGAGTAGGTGTGGCTTCCGGCTGATAGTTAAAGCTTACGTTTTCGAAACGGATGCCCCGCTGAATGGTTGAGATCTCAAGGGTGCCGGACGGTTCGTGCTCTTGCTGTTCGGCTTCGAGGACTGCGCGGACTGAGGCCAATTGCGGCTCGAGCTGAAGCAGCATCAGTCGATGGCCTTCGAGTTCGCGTACATGTGGCTGCAAGCGGTAGAGAAGGGCAACGCAGGTGAGGGTCGTTCCAAAGTTGATTCCGAGCGACTGCGCCCCAAGGATGATCGATCCGAGGATGATGAGATATCCGACCTCAGTGAGAGGGTCGAGCAGGAGAAGCAGTTGCAACTCGCGGAGAATTACGTTGCGAGCTTCCGCCGAGCCCACCTGGAACTGCCGATGATGAATGTCTTCCTGCGCGTAGGCACGGATGATTTTCATGCCCTGGAGGGTAATCATCATTCGTTCCCAGAGATCGCGGTGGATGCGCTTGACATCGGTGCCGATCGCGCTGGCCCGGTATGAGAGAAGGCGAAGAACCGCGGAGAGAAGGAGGGAGCCGAGGACGACGCAGAACATAATCTTCCAAGAGATGACAGCGAGCACAATACCCAGCATTACGATGAAGGTGGAATTGATGAAGATTCGCGTCAGGCTCGTGTAAGCCTTGGCAACTAGATAGACCTCCTCCCCAAGAAGTTGGACAAGTGTGGCCTGATCATGACGCTGGACGAAACGGTAAGGAAGTGTGAGGTAGAGATAATGGATTCGTTCCCGGGTGATCTGGCTGATGTTCTCGCTTATATGAGAGGTTGTGGTGCTATACGCGTAGGCTAGAATTCCGCGCAGGACGATCAAAAGCAGAAAGACCAGGGCGATCTCCCGTGAGCTCCGGAAATGCCCGATGGCGAAGCGCAGGGCGATGCCCAGTGCTCCCCCACTGGCCGCAAGAGAGCTGAGCTGGTTCATCATGGAATAGACGAACAGCGGAATGAGGATGATGCCGATCATTTCGGCAAGGGATGAGAGGACACCGAGAGGCACCAGAACGAGCACGGCCCATCGGGGGCGGGGGATCATGCGGAGCAATGCGAATAGGTTTGGGAATGCGCGACTCCACACCAGAGCCGCCGCGCCGGTACCCGATTTGAAGGGATCCTTTGGGTTCATTTGAGCTAAACGAGCTTACGAATTAGCGGCATTCCGGTCCGACGTACAGGACACAGCGGTGATATCGACTCTCGAGGTGAAGTAGATCACGACTGTGGACCGCGGAGAGTGGGCCCGATTTGTTGTTGCTTCTCCATAATCTGCGATCGCCGTTCTCCCCGGCTAAGACGACTAGGAAGATGTCGACGAAGGGCAAAGAGGATCAGGCCGCCAAATAGGGCGATGAGCTTACAGGCATTTTGCACAAAGGTCATGGGAACTGCGACTGCGAAGACTCTTCCCCCACCTTTGCGATAGATGAACCATAACAACCCTGCGTCGAGACAGACCGCAGACGCGGCGAGTGCGATTGCCGGGATGAGCCACGACGGCGAACGGAGCGCATACGCAAAACATAGGATGGAGAGCCCTGTGAGTGCAGTGGAGACGCGATGGCGCTTTTTGAGGTTGAGATCGTCGGGCACCCTGCCTCTCTGGAGGAGAAGTACCATCCACGGGATTCCGCGATCTACGACATCGGTGTGGATGGAGTTCCATATCGTCCAGCGCTTCGTGTGAGTGACGCTGATGGATGGGTCGAGCCGGATCTTAGATCCCCTGTCGGAAATCCGATACCCGAACTCAATATCTTCGATGCTGGGCCGGTGGAACCGCTCGTCGAACCCAGCGGCATCAAGGAATACACTGCGGCGCACGCCGCCACACCCGCTCCAGAAGGTGAGGGCACTGCGGTTGGCGTCCCGATGCACATAACAATGGGAGAGGTTTCTGTACTGCGAGCAAAGGCCTGGATCCCGCGGTGTGTCATCATACGACCCAATAACGGCTGCGAGTGTGGGGTCATGAAGGAAGTGACGTTCCATCATCTCGAGGGTGTCCGCGTGAACGCAGGTATCGGCGTCAAGAAACACCAAAAGGTCGCTTTTGGATAGGAGAGCGGCGTGATTTCGGCATGCGGCAGGTCCCGCGTTGGCCTTCATCACAATGACCTGCGCGCCAAATTGCCTGGCAACGTCAGCACTATCGTCCGTGGAACCATCATCTACGACTATAAGTTCGTCGGGAGAGCGCGTGCCAGACTGGACCGCAATCAGAGTTTCTCTGAGCAGCCTGCTTGAGTTGTAGACCGGGATAATCACTGCAAGTGTCATAAATGACAGATCGATGCAATTACGGTTTATAAAACGCATGACACAAAGTGAAACTATCGGGCGGATAGGTAGTCTGACCACACACAACTCTATCCCTTTGATAGCCAAGAGATTCCAAGCGCTTTTCTTCGATTCTGTAGCGAGGGTCTTCGTCCACTTCCTCTACTATGATGACGGCTGACCGGCTATTTGTATCCTGGAGGTATTTAGGGCGCATGTCGTAACCCCATCCCCAGAACCAGAAACGGAACGGCATATTGCCGATAGGTTCATTAGAGAAATACGGCTCCAGGCCGGTGACATAGAAGGCGCCGTGGCCTTCGCCATCGAGTGGAGAGGGAATGGCAACATCGACCCTGTTTCCCTGGTTGAGATAGGTCTGCAGAATGACGGCCCCGTCGCGATTGGGAGAATAGGGATTCAAGGCATCGAATCGAAGCACTGTGAATCCCCAGCTCAGTTGGAGGAGAAGGCAAAGAGAGGCTGATACCGTTAGCAGCACCTCGTTCCATCTGGCGGCCTCAGAGCGACCAGTGGAGAAGTTGCTTCCGTGATCTGGCCAGGTAATCCACCACAGGAACAGGAACAATACCCAAAGGAGCCCGGCGTGGTAGAAGTGAGTTGCGATGATTGGGCAAAGCGCGGCCAGAATGAATACTGGGATGCTGTATCGTGTCTGCCCGTGGCGAATCCATCGGAATGCGAGAAGCAGCCAAGGAATCAAGCCGAGGTGGAATCGATATGCTAGTCCCTGAGCGAGCGAGCGAGTTAAGTCGAAGAGCATCGCCACGGCTGCTTTGCCACGGAACCCCAGGTAATGAAGCCATGGATAGTGAAGCTCCAAACTAGCTATTTTGTCGCCCAATTGTGAACGACTATTCATACTCTTAACGGTGATCACCCAACCTGCGTCATGTGCGGGAAGAATGCACCAAAGAGCGAATCCGAAAAGTACGACCAGGAGCAGGGAGGCAACAGGGAGGCGCTTGGACCACGACAGAGACTTGTCGCCCGACCGGAGCCACTCTATTCCGAGAGCGATGGTGAGGCCGATCGCGGTTCCGAATCCGTGGAGTGAAATGTTCGCGAGCAGTCCAATCAGCACAGCCGTGAGGACGGGATTCTTCCAGCGATCTCTCCAAAAGAAAGCGAGAGAGAACAGTACCGCCGGAAAAAGGACATAGCTTCGCGCTACAACTGAGTATTGGAAGACGAAAAAATAAGTGAAAGGTAGGAGCAATCGAACGAGAAGGGGAAACGGCGCTGCGGTGACAACAAGCATCATCGTCGCGAGAGAGATCATCCCTGCAATCCAGTGCATTCCGTTGTACGTCGCACCAAGGCGGGACAGCACCCAGAGGAGGGCGTGCCAAAGGCCAGGAGAACCCTCATAATGAATGTAGGTTACAAATAGGCTTTTCAGATTGGTGCTCGTCGCCAGTTCCCATGCTTGGGCCTCGTCAGCCCATGGCTCGTGACGCGGTATCGCAAAGGCGAGAGTTGCCGTGTAGGCGGTGAGCGTCGCAGATGCTGCGGCCCGCTCTGCGTGTTTGCGTCGTTTGCTCAGCATCTTCGACGTAGCGACTCCGAATCTGGGAAACCGTGGACCATGCCGACGTGCCACAAAAGATACTGCACAAAGGCCCTACGATGCATCGGAGTGAAGCCCGTCTCTACGGTTGAAGTCGTACTCTAAGACTTAAAGATACAGCTTAAATTCGCGTATGGCACGAAAACGATGTAGCTACTCACGGGAAACCACTGATTCGATTACCGAAGTTACCAGCTTTTCGATGGTGGACTCGGAAGGACTCCATCCGATTACTTTCTGTGCCTCAGAGACATCTGCCACTACATATGCCGGATCGCCAGGGCGACCTCGGCGAGTATCGAACGGTACTTGTTTGCCTGTCTGTTCTGTTACGGCATCAATAATTTCGAGCACCGAAGTCCCGACTCCGGAGGCGATGTTGAGCAGCGCTCCCGATTGGCCTCTCTGTATGTAGCGAAGGGCTTGCAGATTGGCCCGTGCCACGTCCGATACATGCACATAGTCTCGGACGGCGCTGCCGTCGGGCGTGGGAAAGGACGTACCGAAGACCGAAAGCGGGGTCTCGGAGTTCAACACACAATTGACGGTCCTGGGGATAATTCGTCTGGACGAAGAGATATCTTCACCGAGCCCGGGCTCTGCACCGGCCACGTTGAAATAGCGCAGTACGGCCCATCGAAGCCCAAATGCGGTCTCGTACCATTGAAGGGCTCGTTCGATCTGTAGTTTTGATTCACCATATGGACTGACTGGGGCAGGGGCTTTATCTTCGCGAAGAGCAGATGTGTCGGAATCTCCGTAGACGGCGCAGGTCGACGCGAATATGAACTCTGTCGCGTTCTCCGCGCACATTGCATTGAGCAAGTTGTAGGTCGCGCCGACATTGTTCGCGAAGTACAGGTCCGGCCGCTGCATTGACTCCGCAATATGAGCGCTCGCGGCGAGGTGTATGACAGCTGTTACGGCGTGGTCGCGAATCGTCGAACGAACTAGGGCTTCGTCAGCGACATCGCCGGGGACAAATGTGCCCAATCTGAGATCTTCGCGCAACCCGCTTGGAGCGTTATCAAGGATGACGACGTCCAGACCTGCCCCGTTCAGAAGTCGGGCGGTGTGTGTTCCTATGAAGCCCGCTCCTCCGGTTATCAAAATGGACATTGGCGGCTCGCACGCATTGACCCGGTCGCCGAGCCTGCTGTGTCTGAATTACATATGGGCAGTGCCCGGACCTGCCATCCGGCAAGGGGCGGACGACTCCCTGAATTACTATAAACCTCAAAGAGATGACCACATTAGAATATGGTACGTTGGTTTCCGTGATCGTACCTGTGTACAACGGCGCCGAGTATGTAGGCCAGGCGCTCGAATCAGCGCTATGCCAAACCTATCCTCATCTCGAGGTACTCGCGATTGACGACGGATCGAGCGACGGAAGTCTCGGGGTTCTGGAACTCTATGCGGCAAAGGATTCACGCGTCCGCGTCCTTCGCCAGCTTAACGGCGGGGTAGCCTCAGCACGAAACCGCTGTATCGAGGAGGCCCGGGGCGAATTGATCGCCACTCTCGACGCCGATGACTTGTGGCAGCCGACGAAGATCGAACGACAGGTTCGGCGTCTGCTCGAGGCTGGGGACGCGACGGGTTTTGTCTACTGCTGGTGGGCATGGATCGATGGCCGTAGTGCGATTCTGGATCGATCGCCGCGTTGGATGGTGGAGGGAGAAGCTTTTGAGGCTCTTGTTCAGATCAATTTCACGGGCAATGCCAGTGTCCCACTGTTTCGAAAACGTTGCGTAGTGGAAGCCGGGGGGTACGACCCTACACTTGCCGCTGCCGGTGCCGGCGGGTGCGAGGATTGGGAGTTGGTCCTGCGGATCGCGAGCCGCTATGACGTCGCTGTTGTTCCGGAGATACTTCTCGGTTACAGACGTCTGCCAGGAAGCATGAGCACCGCATGCAATACGATGTGGCGCTCCAAGGAGCTAGTCATTCAACAGATGCAGCAACTCAGGCCTGATATTGAGAGCAGGGTGTGGAAGATCTCAAATCGCCAGTTCGCGCTGTATCTTGCGGGTATGTCGTTCTGGTCAGGGCGGATGTTTGATGCATTTCGGTGGGCATTCCGGTCAGGATGGTCACTTAGCCTTGCGGTGGCACCGCACGTGCTCCGGATGCTTCTATCGCGAGGACGGAGCAAACAGGCTGTGGAGACCATGTTGCCGAACGAGAATATTCACCCGGAGGACATTCCAGAGCCACTTCTCCCGTACGATTCGATCTATTCATTTCCTCCTAGGTAGGTTTCTGTCCGGGGGCTCCGTGGTCACAGAAGGCATCGACGAATCGGACTCCCCGCTGGTCAGCGTGGTGATCCCTGCATTCAACGCTCAAGATACTCTCGACGACACACTCCTAAGCGTCAGGCGGCAGACGTACCGCAATCTTGAAATACTTGTCGTGGATGACGGGTCCACGGACGGAACTCCATCGTTGGTGCTTGCCCATGCTCGGGATGATCAGCGAGTGATGTTGTTACGCCAGGAGAATGCAGGCGTGGCAGCAGCGCGCAACAAGGGGTGGCAGGCAGCCCGGTCGGACTTCATCGCTTTCGTGGACGCAGATGACTTATGGGAGCTTAGCAAGATCGAGAAGCAGGTATCCCTGTTGCTCGCCGGAGGCGAACGTATGGGTCTCGTGTACACGTGGTGGGTTGTGATCGATCAGCACAACCGAATACGATACGCTGTGGACGGACTCGGCATTGAAGGCGATGTTTTAGCGCAGATCCTGCTTGGGAACTTCGTGGGCCATGGGAGCTCACCCGTAATTCGCAGACAAGCTCTGATTGCGGCCGGTGGATTTGACTCCGGGCTTCGTAGTGCGGGAGCCCACGGATGCGAAGATATGTTGCTGTATTACCGCATTGCGATGCGATACAGGTTCGGTCTGATTCCCGAATACCTGACCGGATATCGTGTGGTTTCCGGCAGAATGTCCAGCGATCGGGTCCGCATGCTTCGTTCCTTCAAACTTGTCGCGGCGGAGATGAAGAGGGCTCACCCGGAACAGGGCGAGACAATTGACAAAGGGATTCGCCGCTATGTCGTGTTTCTGATAGGGGAGGCAGCTGCCTCTCTGGATCTGCGGCAGACCTGGTCAATTCTGTCTTTCTGGAGCAGAAAACATCCGTTGGACCTGCTACTGATGCCGATAGAGGTGGTTTGGTCAAAGATCCTTTGGCGGCTGAAATGGGTCCAAAGGGCAATTCGTCAGAGGTCCCTTCAAAATCACTATCCTGTGTTTCCGTTTGAGAATTCGAATGGCTGAACCGTACCGACCTTTCGAGGGCCGGCCACGGTGCCTTATTGCCCTTAGCACTGAATTCCGTTATCTTTAACAAGTTGCATCCCCTGCAATGTGCGCCCGTAGCTCAGCTGGATAGAGCAACTGGCTACGAACCAGTAGGTCGGAGGTTCGACTCCTTCCGGGCGCACCATAAATCTATAACTTACGAGATTCCGAAAAACTCGACGGCAGAATAAGGGCAAGCTAATGACGGCTGGCTCCGTTCCATATAGTCCCGTGCCTCGTTTTTGATGCAGAAGTGTGCGAGGGACGGCAGCTTCACGATGTCGACCTTCGGACTGATGTAGCTACAGTTCCAGCGCCTGTCTACCTCACGCTCTTTTACTCAACAACCCTCGCGTTAGCTGCGCGGCCCGTCTCAGCCTTCGACTAGGCGCCGTAGCCGAGGGTGGTGCGGATATACTCGTGGCGCATCAAAGTGCGTTGTTCCTCGAGACTGATCTTCAACTTTCCAGATAGGCGCAGCACCAATTTGTTGTACTTGTACGGAGTCTCCACGGCGCGCTGATGTGTTTCCGCATGAAACAGAGAATGGCCAAGAGCAGCACCACTTAGGGCCATAAACGTCCTTTGTGAAATGGATCCTTCCAAAATGAAACTCCTTCGTTGCAAATCTCAATCGCTGCGAGTGTCGTCTAGTACAGGTGGCAGATTCAGCCTTGAATATTCTGTGCAAAGTAACCGAAAAGGGGGCTCATCTTCCACAATCACCGGAAACCTCGGCATGGGCAGATAAAAGTGATTATCGTTGGCATCGTTGTTGACCGAAGAGACCTCGCCGATGAGAGCATCGCCGTTGACTGCATGGAAAGTGTGGTAAAGACGGGGCGGGAGAGTGATCGATTCGCCGGGCCTCAATAGAATGAGACCACCTGGCTCGGCGTATCGCGTGATGCCATCGCACACAACGCTGACAGCCGAATCAGCAAGACCGCCACCCTGTGTTGACTCATATAACTGCACAACCAAATCTCCGGCTGAGCCAGTGCAGCCGCGGTTGATGATGTCCTCCGTTTTTCGGTGATGACAGTGCAGGGGTGTGACCTGGTGCTTACGAACCATCATTATCTTTTCAGCATAGGACTGATGATGGTCGCCACCATTCCGAAGCGTAAAAAGTGTAAGCCCACATGACGCAAAGGCGCCTGAGTTAAAGTCTGTGACATCCCAACCGAGATGGCTGTGTCGGATCCCGTCGGCCTCACGCCCTCGTTGGCGCCACATGTCGGGACTCCAACTTGCGAACGGGGGAAGCGAGAAATGATTCGCTTCAAAAAAGTCGGCCGCCTCGGCGATAAACAGATTGATCTCGGATCGCTTCAAGCTGCCCTTCGTGAAATGAGAGTATTTACATCATGAATTAATCAGATGGAGTATACCGATATTGCCACCAGCAAATCTGCAATCTTCTGGTGGTCGCCAATTAATTATGCCGTCCGGCGACGCATCAGCCAACTTTCTGAATCTCGGCAATCACCCGCTGCGCTTCCATCCGTGCCTTCCGCAGCGAAGCCTCAGGATTGCACCCGAATAGCGGGCAAACCGGAGTTATCCCGTAGTTCCCCAAACGTCGGCTTTTCGGCAAGTTCGGTTGAAGTTTCCCCAAACCCCCTTGTGCGCGTTGGGCGACAGTTTGTGGGTAGGGTTCGCGCGCTTTTGCGAGAATGCCCCCCTATCGACGATAAAACCGATGCGAAGATGAGGCACCCGAATTTAAATGTGAGCCCCCCAGCCTGGCAGTCGAGGCCCTCCGACAAATCGTCGGACGCGGTAATCGAGGTTAAAGCGAATGTTGGGCTCAGTTCCGTTGAGTGCCAGCAGAGCGAAATGCAAAAATCGTCGTGGCAACTGTTCCCACAGCAGAGGCCGGAGTAAGCACCTCCAACAGCGGTCTCCAGCCTGGAGCCGTCATTACGAGGTTTTGAATCGTAGGCTCTGGCGTTTGCGCTGTGGGTTACAGCAACTACTCTATGGCCGTGCGAGTATTGTTTCGACGAGCCTCTTTATTTCGGACAGCGCCTCCCTCATCAGGTTGTTTTCAGCGCCAAGCCGATTTGCCAGGATGTGATTTCCATCTTGAAGCTGTTTGAGCCTCCCGATCTCTTCCTGGGCGGCACGGAGCTTGGATCGCAATTGTTCGACTTCCTGGGCCGCAACATCGGTACTGATGACTTCCTGTGCCGCAACATCGGCACTGATGATGTCACCCGCATAAGGAGACTCTTCGGATGGCTTCCGCTCTTGCTTCGGCTCTAGCGTGAGGGGTTCAAACTGCTTGCAATGGCAGTTCCACCAACCGCACACGATGGCTTTATGTTGCGATTTGCGATGACCGCAGTTGCAAATCTCCTCGCTCACTTGCTCTCTCCTCGCAGTGCGTCCACGGAGTGCACCATGATGGTGCCACGGGCCTTCCGCAGATGCAAGGCGCATCCACCTTCGCGGGCCGACCACAGGTGCAACTGCAGTCTAGAGTGCGTCTCCAATGGGTTTGGGAGAGATTCCATTTGGGAGAGATATGGATGCACGACCGCCGCGGGGTAGCGTGTTTCTCTGGATTGTCGCGATCTTGGCAAATTGGAGCCCCGCACGCATTCAACCTTCGCGATGAAACGCGAAAGGCGCGACCGCTCGCGTCTACAAAGACCCAGAGTGTGGAGGGACAGTGCGCAGCGGCTACCGTTAGGCGAACTGCCCGTAAAGTCCGGTTTTTGGCAAGTTCCTCGATTCCGCACCCATAGCCTACAATCCACCATGCGCCTAATCTTGTACTTCCTGCTTGCAGCCCTTTTTCTCCTGCCTTCCACGCTCTTCGCCCAGGAGGATCCCATCTACCTTCAGGAGATCAAAATCCGCACCGCCATCCACGCCCACGATCTAGCCACAGTCGAGTCCCTCCTCGCTTCCGGTTTCCTCGAGGTCGAAGACACAATTTCCACCCGCGACCAAATCCTCGGCTTTCTCAAATCCTGCACAGTGAACAGCTTTACCATCCATAGCCACCAGACGCGGATGATCACTCCCGACATCGCCATCATCGTCTATCCCGTCCATATGGACGTGGCCTGCGGCTCCGACAAAGAGATTGGCGAATTCAACGACTCCACCACATGGGTTCGACACTCGGGAAATTGGCAGGCTGTCCTCCACACCAACGCCACCGCCGCCAAACTTTAACTACACCAATCACCGATTGCCGCCATTTATCTCTTCTTCGACAAGCTCTCCTAAGCCAGGTGCGTGTTGTATTGATCCAAGCGGAGGAACAGGCCTCGCGCCTGGGCAGCAATGGCTTTGAGGCTTGTGGCTGGCCCGCAGTTCATGTATCGGTAGTTCGGGTTTGCACTTGTTGCCGAAGTTCTTTCGGAAGATATTCCCGATGCATGGTCTTGATGCGCTACTCCCGAACCGACCCACAATGGCGGAGAAGGATATTCCATCAGGCCAACCGTTTTGCGTTGAGACTAGCAGATTGCAGGAGCAGCCACGAGTGGTGACGTGCGCAGAATCCGGTACTGGCCCAATTGTCGTGACAAGGGATAGACCGAAGTGTCGGGGGTCTGCCTGGACATGATGATGTACTGGTCGTAGCGAGGCATCATTTCCACCGCCAGCACGCTTAAGCCAGTGGTGCGGGATAGATTGAACTGGTCCAAAAGTTGCAGAATCTCGTCTTCGGACCACTGCGCCTTGCCGGTCGCCGGCAGGTCCAGGGAAACGTTCATACTGTTGGCGAGTTGCGGCGGCATGTCGGAGCGTGCGACCAGGAAGGAAGCAACATCCCGATGCTGAGTGGCAACATACTCCACCCTGGTCTCGGCCAGCAGGATGTTGCGGTTCTGCGCGGCGTCGGCCTGCTTGACCTGGGCGTAGAGCATGCACCAGATCTCGGTCTTGGGAGGCTTGCTGGTGACATTCCTTCCTCCGAAGATCGCTTGCGCATACTGCGCGGTGACCAGAATGCCAGCCGGCTTGCGGTCTACCAGGCACTTCAGCGGCGGCGCCGGGTGCTGTACGCCGTTCAGCCGGGTGGGATGCCCAAAGCGTCCCTGAGCCGTACACCAGATGCGATCGGTGTGGCCTACGCGAAACTCGTACACGTAAAACCCAAACAGCTCCGGCGACTCATCATGCAGTCCCGGGGGCAAGGGAAGCAGGTAGTGCACCGGCGAAAGCTTCACCATTGGCTCCTCGGGATTGGCAGTTTCCGCTTCCATAGACTGCATTGCGTCAAGGCCGGCATTGTCATTGCCATGATCCTTGGTGATCACGCGAATCAGCTCGGGATCGATGCCCAGGGGAGGATCTTCCTGACGCACCACGAATTGATCTGGATTGGGGAAGCTAAGCAGCGGATCGGGAGCATAGCCAACGACCCTGCCGAAACAGGTGTCGTTGGGGTCTTTCACCGGCTCGGAGAATTCCAGCCACAGGTAACGCTGGCGGACGGCAGTCTGGGCGTAGCCGGGATCGTGCTGGTAGGGCGAAAGTGCAATTCCGGCGCCGACGATTTTGAGCACCTGGTCCGGAATGACGGTGGTAGGCAGCTGGAGATCGCGGGTGGCAGCCTCATTGTCGGAGGATGCCGGATCGACGCTGGGAATAAAGTTCGGCACCAGCTCGTACTCGACGTCAATGGTGTTGGGGAAGGGATGCGCGAGGGTGGCCGGAACATCGAGAGATTTCTTAGGTTCGACCGCGTCGACGAAGACGACCCGGGTGTAAGTGCGGTCGGGGTTGGTGGTGGCCACCCTGCTGGCGGTCTTAATCAGGCGCACATAGCCGACACTGTCTTCTTCCTGCGTGGCGTCTTCGCCGGTGAACTGTTTCTTGCGGCGGATCTCGATGCCGGTCTGGTCCATCCCGTCCCAGGTCCAATCGCGATCGATTTCAAAAGACAGCACACACAACCAATGGTTCAACAGGTCGCCCTGGGTAGCGAAGGTAAGGGACGAATTGTCGGGCGCGAGGGTGTGTCGGATGCGGCTGCTGCAACCGAACTGGATTCGTTCCCCCGGCTTGCCGATCAAGCTTAAGCCGTTGGGGACGAGGTCCAACTGCGCTGCCAGGCGCTGCATAAGGGTGCTCTGGCTGAGCTCTTTGCCTTCGACGGTGACCCTGACGAGGGTTACCGGGTTGTTGAGCTGGGGGGGATCGGGTTGCAGGTAAATGCCCTGGAGTTCCCGGGACTCAAGGTTTTTGCGGAAGAGGTTCTGCTCCTCCGTCGCATCCTGGCGGAGGAAGAACTGCACGGGCTCACCGGTGCGCGCGAACTTGTTGGCAAACAGGGTCTCCGCGAAGCCGAAGTAATCCGGCTTGTCGACCTTGTCGGAAGCGACGGGGAAGAGGGTGACGCGGATGTCGCGCGATTTTGGCAGGACGAGAGTGTTGCCGTTGTCGATGTCGGTCTGCGACAGGTTCAGGTCGCCGAGATCGATCTTGTTGCCGAAGTGAATGACATTGGCGTCGCGATATTCCAGTTGCAGGTTGAAGGCGGCTTCGAGGTCGTCGGGGAAATCGCGGAAGGTGGTGTACAGGGGAATGAATGGTTCCCGCTGGTTGAGGGAGTCCAGATTGTCGAGCAGAAGAGTCTTAACCTCAACAATCACAAGCATGCGATTGACGTCGGGATCGAAGTAGCTGACCTCGCGCTGTTCCTTGATAGTTTCGGGAGGCACCTTGCCAGCATGAAGAAACGCCTTGTCGTCGAGAAGTTTTTGAAAGGCGTCGCCGGTGTCCATCTCGGTGAAGAGCAGGGCAGGATAGCCAAGGCGGGGACGAAAAACATCGATGGAGTCTCCATCGTAAAAGACGCCGGTGCGGGAATCGGGCTGCGCCGGCGAGGGATCCAACTTGAGCTGCTTTGGAGCCACATAGCGCCGGAAGACGATGGAAGAACTGGTAGCGGGGGCATCATTGAGTTCGTCGTCTTCGACGAGGGGGCCACCGCCGGAAAGATCACCCAGGCGGACGCGGAATTCATATTCGTTGCCGTATTTCAGCTCAATGTTCTCGGGCAGAAGAGGTTCGTACAAGCCGCCCTTCTGCTCAGGATGCGCTTGGATGTTCTTGTCGGAATACGTGCCAGGTTCAGCGAGGGCGCCACTCTCATCCAACTGGGCGACTCGGTCGTCGGGCAGGACCAGGGACGGACCATACCACTGGGTGAAGTAACTGGGCAGCCAGTAGTCCGTCGACGGGCCGGCGTTGATCCTGACAGGGAAGACCTGGACGCCGGTCTCAAGGGCAGTTTTGGCGGGGCTGATGGACTGGCCGGCGAGAGTCAGTTTCTTCTTGTTGCGGATCCGCACCAGCGAACCCCAGTCCGGCTGGCCTTTCTGGCGGACATCGACACGATAAGTAAAGACGCCCAGGGGAGCGTCGAGGCGCGTGCCCGAGCCGGGGTCGGCCAGCACTTGCCGGTTCTGCCAGATGAGGATCTGCTCGTCATCCCATCCCAGGCGAATGCCCATGTCCTTCTGCACGTGCAGTCCGTCGGGCTCTTCGGAGAGAACGTTGGCACTGACAGGCTGGGCGGCATGCACGATCTTGGCAAAGCCATCATCGTAATCCGCAGCCTCGATCTTCAGCGTATCGAAGCTGCCGAGGGGCTGGACCGGCCCTTTAATGGCCGGGAAGAGCACAGCTGCAAAGAGCTGCCGCGGGATGTCGATGGGAGGAACGCGGGCCGCGTATTGGACAAGCTCGCTGTCGACAAGACCGAAATCGGCCGGCTGTGGGAGACGGAAGTACATCCAGCCGCCATCCTTGAAATAGTCCAAGGTGGGTAGAGGAATGTCGAGTTGATAAAGCAACCCGATACGTTTTGCCAGGAGCGGCTGGCGCAAACAGTAGGCGATAACGCGACCCCAGGTGATCTTGTCGTCAGACTGCTGGAAGGCTGGGTCGGGTGCGGGAGATTTGCGTATGGCGCAGTGATAGCTGTCGTCGGTCTTGGCGAACTCCGTGCGGGGCAGGGTGAAGTTGAACGCGCCGCGATAGGACTGCGGCAGATACTTCCGGATGCCGTCGCTGGGGGCTCTTGGGCTGTCCGCGCCCTCGGTGTTCTTAGAGGATCCCTTCGGTACGATCTCGAATTGCGCAGCTAGCTGTTCATAGAGCGCCGGAAGATCCGGAGGGAACGCGGCCCCGGTGGCGAGCGTTTCCACGGTCACACCCTGCGGCGAAAGGCTTGGCAGATCGGAGAACGGATATGTCCCAAGACCCTTCAGTGCGATCAATTCCAGGGTAAAGTTCGCGGTGATGAAGTTCGGCAGGTCCACCGTGGTGCCGGGGGTGATCTGGCTGGGAAAGGTCGAGGTATCGTTCAGCAGCTTCTGAGTGGGCAGCAGCAGCGCGTTGATCTTGAGCTGATCGCCCTTGATGTGCTGCGGGAAAGTCAGTATTCGCAGTTTCTGAGGTGCAAGTGGCATATCGATTACCTTCTCGGTCGAAGACCGTTCTAAGCGATCTGACGCGATTCCAGCCATTGGTCGGACTCATGAATATCAATGACCCAGAGCAGCGTGACATTGATGGAGAATATGACCTGGGCGACGCAATCAGTTTCCCCTGACCCCAGGTCATGGTGAACAGAGCCCCCGGCCTCAATCTGAATGGTGATGCCGACCAGTCCACCGCAGATCTCGGCGTGGCCGCGAAACATCATCATGGCGCCTACATCGAGCGCCGTATCGCCGATGTCCGCCGTAATTTCCACCATGTACAGCACGGAAACATTGGCGACGACCGGAAGCCCGACCACGATCTCGACACCGAAGCCGAACTTCATATGCAGCGACTTTCCCGCCTTGGTGTCGGCGGCAATGCCGAGATCGACCTGGCCGACGGCATAGATGCTGGCGGCCGCCAGAGAGAAACACATGACGTGCATCCCGCCGTGGAAGTCGACAAAAGCGCCGCAAGCCGGCACCAGCTGTTTCAGGTCGGTGGGAATGGACAATACTTCATTGAAATAGAAACCGACTTTCAGGCCGGCTTCCAGCTTTAGTGGAGGATTGGGATTAATGGATAGTTCTTCCGGACTGGGAAATTGGATTACCGGTATGTCTTGCGAGCAATGGAACTTGTATTCCCAGCTATCGGGTGAATTGCTCATTCCGACATCCATGCCATCGTCGAAATCGTCGCCCGTGAGCAGGGCAAGGACCTTGAGGATTTCCACGACCGGCTTGAGCAAATCGCCAAACTGCAGTTGGGGTGAGTCGTACTTGGGGTCGAGGCCGCTGGAGGCGTTGAAGTTGCCGTCTACCCACATCACCTCGGTGAAGCTAGCCAGATCGACCACGACCCTCATGCCGGAGAGTGCGGCCTTCCAACGATTGGCAAGGTCCGCCGCACCCGAATCGATCCCCAAAGTCAGCTTGCCGCCGGTGCCGGCTGTGTTCTTGTACTGGGCGTAGACCCTGATGATATTGGGCTCGTTGATGAAATCGTAATCCGGCAGCGACGTAGGCAAATTGATGTCCCGGTTGGGCATTTGCATGAGGCCCTCGCCCAGGATGGAAACTTCCTTCTCAGCATTCGTCAGCTGCAGAGCGTTAGCGAGGTTGGGAAAGACACTCTTGGCATTGAGCAGCTTGTAGGCATCGGCAAAGTACGTCGCATCGCTCTTCAACTTGAGCTGTCCGGGGGAGAAGTGCGGAATGTTGAAAAGCACCTTCTGGGTGCCGGTTGATTGCACGATGCCGAAGTTCACCTTGGAGGTGGGTACTACTGCGTCGGCAGGGTTGGCGATCCGGAAGTCGGGAGTGCCATTCGGCTTGATCAGAGGAACGCTCTGACCTTCTTCCAGCGGCTTCACGTCGCCGGTAGCGGTATCCTGCTTCACCACCGACCACGAACCATCCTTGGGCAGGATCAACGAGCCGCGGGCAGCGGGGACAAAGACGCGCTGGCCGGTGGCATCGAAAGCCGGATTCACATCCACTCTCCCGATGCGCATGGTCTGCTTGGAGTTCGCAATGTCGACGATGCAGTTGACTGGTCCACCAAGCGAGCCATTTTGGAAGGTCAGCAAGTCAGCGAATACACGCGGAGGAACGAGGATGGAGGAAGGAGAGAGCTGGACATAGCCCAGCATTTTGCGAGATTGCACCACGAAGTCGTTACGAACGGGATCCTTGACTCCACCGCTGACCACGCTGTCGAAGTGGACATCGGCATCGAAGGAGACGGCCTGCATCTCGACCAGCAAAGGATCGCTCTTGTTGTTGAACTGGGCGAAGACCCTTACTAATTGCGCGGGCGCCAGGTTCTTGACTGCAGTTGGAAGGTCCGGATCGTTCAGGGTGAAGGAGGAGGTAAAGGTGCCGGCATCGGGATTGTCTTTTATCTCGCGCACATTGGAGACGCCCTTCACGGGCTGGTGGAGCATGATAAAAGGATCCCCTACATGAACGTCAGGAATAGGAGGATCGGGTGGATGGTCGAAACTAATGTCATAACTGAAGTCGTAAAAACCATCGCTTTCGGCCTTCCATCCGGAGTCGGAACGGAAGACGTAGCCGTTGGACGAGCGCATCAAGGTGATGGTGCGCACCACGTGGACTGCGTAGGGGTACAGGATGCTCCTGACCTGGATGACTTCGTGGGCGGTGCGTCCCACCAGAACCTCGAAGGTCGCCTGGCTTACTAAGGCAATCGCAGCTTTTCCATCCAGCCAATTGCTGAAGATGGAGGCGCCATAGCCGGAGATTTCCATCTGTTCCAGCGGCACCTTCGGTTTGTCGCCGCCGGGTTGGAACTCCTTGTTGAAGATGTGCCGTACGTTCTTGCCTAAGGTGCTGCCGGTTATCGGAAGTCCGAAAAAACCCCACTTAATGAACGGCGGCGCGAAACCCTCAGGTTCCCATTGAAGGGTCCAACCCTCAAAGGATGGCCTTGACGTTGGTTCTGAAACCGCCGGGGCCTGGGTCCTGATTTGCAGGCCGCCATGCACTTTGGCAAAGTGCGGCCGGTGGAAATGGACGCGGCAACCGTCTTCGGGAGCTCCCTTCACCGTGCGGGTGAAATTCGCTTGGGCGAGCAGGGCGAACGGCAGGGTAAAGGCCGAAGACAATGGCTGGGGTTCGTGCTGATCGTTGAATTCTTTCAGGAAATGTTTGGTGACTGACAGGGGCGCAATCGGCACCTGGTAAGGGCTCTGAGAGGCGATTCGTGTGGGAATGCCGTCATCGTCGTACACCAAAAGTCCCGGGGTGGTGGTGATCGCATCGTCCGGGTCGTACTTGAACGGTAAAGGAATATTGAAGATTGGCTCCCAGGATATTTGCGGGAGGGTAAAGGCGCGCAGGTTCTGTGCGCTCACCACAACATCCATGTTTAGGATCTGAAGCTGAAGGCCTCCGTTGCCGGTGCTAGCGACTTGAATCGGCGTGCTGACGGAACGCAACCGAGTATTGCCAGATGAATCGTCCTCGACCCGGAGCGCGTTCCCCAGGCTTACGCCCATTTGGTCGGCGTTGCTGGAGACGTCGAGCAGCATGAACAGGTCGGGCCCGAACAGTCCACCCATACGGGTGGTCGCTTGCTGGAGACTGATCGTGGGCGAAGCTTTGAACGACGCTACCGAGAATGAGTCTTGCGAAGAATCGCTGGGGGCCAAATCGAGGGTCTGGTTGACCAGACGTGCCTTGTCCTCGATGTGACCGAACAGGGGATTTGCTTCCAGGCTGGCCACGACCGAGTCCACATCGCTGGCCTGGATGGCTGGTTGCAGGCTCACCGCGTTGAAGCTGTCCACAGAGCGGGAGGGGGTGGTTTGCGTGACTGTGGTGGTCGCCGTGAGCGGTATGGAAACTCTGGCGTTGGCGCTCACGTCAGCATTGAAGGTGCGTACCCCGGTCTGGAAATTGCGCGGCGTTTTTGCGGCGGCAACGTTGTGGGTCGGAAACGGGGGTTGTGTCTCCTGAGGCCCGGCTTCCAGGGTTTGAAGGACCACCGACTGGTCCAGCGGCGCCAACCGAAAGTAGACATACGCGGGATCGTCAGGCTGCTCGGCGTCGGCGAGGGGCGCGCCGGACGGATCGGGCCACTTTACAAAACCCGCGAGGGCGTTGTCCAGTTGACCAAAACCGCGAGCTGCTCGATCACGTAGGAAGGCGGTGTTACTGGCTACGTATGGGTCGGGCAGGGTGGGAAGATATTCGTAGATGCCGAACAGTAAGGCCGCAAAACCCCTGGTGATTTCGTTGCCGTTTTCTAGCTTGCCGAAGAGGAAAAGGCTGTAGGGACGGCTCATCACGAAGAATGCGTTGCGCAGGGCGAGGGAATGACGCTCAAAAGCGCCAGTCTTGTCGGGATTGCCGTCAAACAACAGGTCATTGTCCTGCAGCATCGCGTGAAAGTCGCTGCCATTCTGCAGAATGGCAGCCAGGGCAATGGTGGACTCGATGCGGAACGGCGCGCCATTGGCATCGACTGGCCGGTCCAGCGACGCTTTGTGAGCACAGAAGTAGAAGACGGCTTCGCTGTTCAACGCCGAGATAATAAAGATGAATGGGAACGCTGGACCAAACGTGAGCGTGATTTCGGAGTGATGCTTACTGCCGGCGTTTCTCCACAGGATCCATTTCTGTTTCCCATAAGCGTTGCTGGCAAAGAAATCGACCACCGTAACCAGCCCGGGCTCAGCCAGAATGGCGGGGTGGACAAGAACGGTATCGGCCCCGGTCAGTCCTTCCCAGCTGGCGGAAATTCCGTTTGTTAAGCCGATACACAGAGCGCCGGTTCCCGCCGCCTGGCCCAACTGCTTCGGGTCGACGTTGGCGGCAGGCAACAGCCATCCACTGTTTACGTCGAACTTTGCGCTTCCTGAGAGCGGGCAGAGCTCCGACTGCGAAGGGGCCACATCAAAAGTGTCCGTCGCTTCGCGGTTGGTCTGTACGGAATAGGGAACCAGGATCTGCCCGATGGCGGGGATCCAGACCGGCGCGGCGTTCTTGAATTGAAAATCAACGTCACAACCGAAGACCGTGCAGGAGGCATTCCCAGGTATCAGCGCGCCGCCGGTCGAGGGGAATTTCAGCTCGAGGGTCTCCGGCATCTTTATGACGGCGTCTTTGGCGTCGAGACCCGCGTCCACTGAAGTCGAGTTGACTGAATTTTGATCGAGATCAAGGTGCAGGTTGGCTGCGGTCTTCGGCGGGATGATGATGGTCCCGGAACTTATGGTGACGGCATGAGCAAAATCGAGCGAGCCCCCCTTGATTTTCACGCCGGTGTAGAAACCATTGAGGGCCGCGGATTTGGCAATCAGGCCGGAGGCAATCCACGCGCTGCCGGCTTCGATGTGGTAAGACGTTTTTGCAGTGAGAACGCCCCATAGTGGTATCAAAAGAGCGGGTGTGGAGCTTCCCTGCAGGAACACCTGCACGAGCCGGGTTGGAAAGAAAAAATCGAACCAAATCAGCAGGCCGTGCTCATCGAGGAAGGGTCCGAAGGTCTGACTGGGGGCCATCCCAGCTGCCCATTGCGGAACCGAGTTACCCAGCAGGCTACTGCTGAATGCTGTCTCACGCCGAAACACCAGCGGAGCAGGCGTAGAAACGCCGGCAGCGCCAGGCGGTACGGACAACACTTCTGAGAGGTGACTGAACCGAGCCGAGAGATCAATCGTGGGCTCCGCCTTCGCAGCTTCATGCTGCGGCCGGTTCCCTGAGACAGTGAAGCCCGGGTCAGCCGCCAGTTGCTGCGCCAGATGTCGTTGCAGAGTGGAAAGCGCGTCGGCACTGGTGCCCGGCGCCGGCTTCAGACTGCCCGTGAGCTGCTGCAGCCAGCCAAGAATGACTGTTTGATCCATGTGGCACTTCCTGTGTGAAGGCAAACAAAGCGGCAACCCTGCGGTGCCGGGAACAGGTTGAACTTGCCATGAATAGGAACTGCGGGCCTGGGTCTCGAGGTTGGGCCGGATTCAAGCCGGATCGATAGAAGAATCAAGTTGGAGGATAATACCTCATTCGCCTCCCGGCCTTGGGACCTCTGCGTGATTTTAAGATGAAATACTTCGGATTCCTTTCAGGCGCATAGTCTCTCGCGTTCCCGAAAGTCTTCTCATCTCAGTTATCGGCAACTACGGCTTCCCGAGTGACTTCAAATGGAGTCGGTGAGGGCAAGAATGGGGGCAAGATAATTCTGCGTAAAGCACCGAACCCTGATAAATGCTGGAAGATGGCGGTATTCGAAAAACACTCTATACCATTGAAAAAACAAGTAAAAAAATGGCTACGAACCGGTAGGTCGGAGGTTCGACTCCTTCCGGGCGCAAGGTTCCTTTTCCTTTTGGCTTTAATCACCCCTTGGCTCGTACCTCGCCGCTGTTTTGTTCTTGTTCCGTTGCAGGTGGATCCCCCCCTTTGCCCCGCGCGTAAGTGCTTTATTTTATTTAGTTTACGGCAGTGCTTTGCCCATAAAATATTGATAATACATGGGTTGCGTCCAAAATATTGCATCTAAACGAGTTAGCCCCGGATGCCATCCGGGGCCAACTCGTTTTCAGATCCATGTATTCAGTATAGCGGTTTGAATATAACTAATGCGCCAGGTGGATGTTGTTGTTAGGTAATGGGTTAGGTGGTCATGGGGGTTGACATGTGATATTTGGGCGGAAAATGGCAAAAGAAAAATGGGGCAACAACCAGGACAATAGAATCAGCCTCATCGCACATGCCGGGCTAGTTGCTCCTATCCAACGATGCTGCGGCATAGAGGTATATTCGTGTGGTTGAGAAATTCAGGCGAACATTGGAACAAATTTGAAAATTAGTGTCCGGAACGCAATCTTTGCCACGGCGTTCGTCCTACTGACTGGTCTGGTCGGATGCCGCCTCTCCATAGAGCAGTTTCGGACGATGCATATCGCACCGGACACCTTGAAGGTGAATCTTGAAGGGGATCTTCCTCTCCGGCCAATTCCCGACCAGGAGTTCTATTGGCGGATGGGGGTTCAGAGGGGCTTCCTGATCGACCACTTGGGACGCGGTCAGCGCGTGGACTACAACACCTTTTTTCTTGATCCCGACGGTACGATCCACACAAAAAACAAATTTCAAGTCTTGATGCAAGGTCCCTACGGCACTGTTTTTGCCGAGTCGACCTACTACTACGCCGCGGAATACCACCACCAACCAATCGACTTTCACGTTAGTTTGTCCGACAACGGGATATTGCATGAGCCCGAAGTGCAGATCTCGCCTCCCGAAGAGAAGGGTGAGTTGAGCGCGATCAGTGTTGTTCGCATCTTCCGCGCTCCACCTGGGTTTCTGGTGGCTTGTGCGACGTACGGTCCAGACGGGCATTTGTGGGTTCTGACAGTAAATGGCTCCCGGGGTGGGGACTGGGTCCACTCCAATGAAGTTGCGGCGTTATACAAAGACTTCGAAGCTGTGGGCACCTCGTACATCGATCGACCGAAGACGAGAAAGTACTTTGGTCTTCCGGAGACCTTCCCTGTAGCTGCCTATCTTAAAAAGGCTAGTGACGTGTCTCAACACGTGGAATTGTCTGGTTATCTGGATGCCATCAATCTTCACTACCAGAGAAGCCATTAGGTTCAACAGGACGTTTTCAATAGCGATGGAACACACAAGATGGAGTTTCTTCAGTATGCGATCACACCCGAGGATCGCCAATTGGAGCCTGTTGACAAGCTTATGAACTTTGGCCGATAGCTTGATCAATCATAAGTGATCGAGAGACTACTTTTTGAGAAGGGGAAGAACGAGGGGGAGGACGTTTTTGGCTACGACCTTGTTACCTTCGGCGGTTGCGTGGGTGTTGTCGCGCTGCATCATGCCTTCGACGCCGAAGACGTTCTTCAGGAGGAAAGGGAGCAATGGGACGTTGTATTTTTTGGCGAGCAGGGAGTAAGTTTCGTTGAACTGCTTGATGTAGTCGGGGCCGTAGTCGGGAGGGAGGGTGATGCCGGCGAGTACGACCCTTGTTCCGCTCGCCTGGAGGGTGGCGACGATCTTGTCGAGGTTGGCGCGCGAGTCTTCGATGCGGAGGCCGCGGAGGCCATCGTTGCCGCCGAACTCGACGACGACGACGGCGGGCTTCATGGCGACGATGCCGTCGACTCGTTCTACGCCGTCTTTGGTGGTGTTGCCGCTGATGCCCTGGTTGACGACGCGGTAGTGGTAGCCGCGGGCGTCGAGGTCGGCCTGGAGGTAGTCGGGGTAGCTTTTGTCGAGGTCGGTGCCGTAGCCGGCGGTGAGGCTGTCGCCGAAGCAGACGATGAGGGGGCGTTTGTCATTGGCCGTTAACGGGGAGGGCTGTGGGGGCGCGATGGGAGCTCCTGTTGCAGTTGCGGGCGGGCTCGGGTCCTGTGTTTCGGGCTGTTTGTTCGTCTGGCTGGTCCGGCAGCCCAGAAGGGAGAGGGCCAGGACCGCTAGAATAGCTGTGGATGCAGTTCTCCGCATGTCTACACGGTACCAAACCGTCAGGGTCGGAGTGTATTGGCAGAGCCACTGGCCACGCCACAAGAGAACGAAACCGCAGTTGAGAGCGTATCTAACAGTAAGTGGTAAGCAGTAAGTGGGAAGGGGAACGACCCAGTTGAGCCAACCGACTCCGATGATTTCTGTTGAAGGACTTCGTAAGTCCATCCGAAATGGCAGCCGCACGGTAGACATTTTGAAGGGGCTGGACTTTACCGTTCCGCAGGGGCAGTTTGCTGCAGTGATGGGGTCGAGCGGAAGCGGCAAGTCGACGCTGCTGGGGTTGCTGGCGGGGTTGGATACGCCGAGTGCGGGGAGTGTTCGTCTGAACGGCACTGAGATCAGCTACCTGCCGGAGGACAAGCTGGCGCAGGTGCGAGGCAAGACGATCGGGTTTGTCTTCCAGTCATATCAGTTGATTCCGACGTTGACGGCGCTTGAGAATGTTCTGCTGCCGCATGAGTTGAACGCCGATTCGCGAGAGAGCGGCCTTGGACGGGCGCGCGAGCTGTTGAACAGCGTTGGGCTGGGCGATCGGATGGAGCACTATCCGGTGCAGCTTTCCGGTGGTGAGCAGCAGAGGGTAGCCCTGGCGAGAGCGTTCATTCTGAGACCGCCGATTGTGCTTGCAGACGAGCCGACGGGAAATCTCGACACGACAAATGGAGCGCATGTGCTGGAGCTGTTGCTGAACCTGAACCGCACGGAGGGCACGACGCTGGTGTTGGTGACGCATGATCCGGTGCTGGCCTCGTATGCGGACAGGCGCATTGTGCTGCGCGATGGGTTGATCATTGCGGATGAGATTAATCCGAACCCGGCTGCCGCTCCGCGCGAAGCTGCGCTAGCGGAGGGCTGATGGCGGCGCTCAGCTATCGTTCTGCCGTTAAGATCGCTGCTCGCGAGATGCACTCGTCGCGAGGGAAGTTTTTCTTTGTCATCCTTTCTGTCGCGATTGGCGTGGCGGCGTTGACGGGTGTGCGGGGATTTTCTTCTTCGTTCCGGAGTACGTTGCTGGACCGGGCGCGCAGCATTATGGCGGCTGATCTTTCGGCGCGGATGTTTCAACAGCCGACGGTGGAGGAACAGAAGGGGCTGGATGAGATTGAGGCGAGCGGGGACGCGATCACTCCGGTGACGGAATTGCTCTCGATGGCTTCATCTGCGAAGACGCTTGATCCGCTGCTGGTTTCGCTGAAGGCGGTCGATCCGGCGGTGTATCCGTTTTATGGCGAGGTGGAGCTGGCGCCCGCTGCGCCGTTGAAGACGGTGCTGGGGCCTGACACGGTGGCAGTCGCGGACGATCTGCTGGTTCGGTTGAATCTCAAAGTTGGCGATCAGTTGAAGATCGGTACAAAGCTTTTTCGGATTGCCTCGGTGGTGGTGAATGAACCGGACAGGCTGTCGAGCAGCTTTGCGGCTGGGCCGCGGGTGTTGATCTCGCGTGAAGGGCTTGAGGCGAGCGGGCTGCTGGCGCCGGGAAGTCACGCGGGGCAGCGGTATCTGTTCAAGGTGCCGAGGCCACGGAATGGGGCACCAATCTCTGACAAGGCCGTGGCGGACTTGAAGACGCGGCTGGAAAAGCTACTTCCAGAGGCACAAATTATTGATTACCGCGAGACGAACCCGGCGCTGACACAGGGGCTGGATCGTGCTACGAGTCTGCTGTCGCTGATGAGCCTGGTGGCACTGGTGCTGGGTGCGATCGGCGTGGCGATGGCGATGCGGGCGCATCTTCAACAGCGGCTGGATACGATTGCGATCATGAAGTCGCTGGGGGCGCGGTCGGGGCAGATCATCAAGATTTATCTGCTGCAGACGCTTTTGCTGGGCGCGGCCGGAGGTGTGCTCGGAGTGGCGCTCGGGGTTGGGGTGCAGCTGAGCTTTCCTTATCTGCTGGCGAAGCTGATCCATGTGGATACGGAGTTGCATGTGCAGTTGAGTACGGTGCTGACTGGGCTTGCCGTCGGGACGCTGACGACGCTTTTGTTTACGCTGCCGCCGCTGCTGGATATTCGCGGAGTGCGGCCGATTTTGATTCTGCGCAGGGCGGTCGATGATAACGACGATCCATTTGTGGCGGGAATCTGGCGGAAGATTACGAAGAACCTTGCCCAGATCGGGGCGGCGGTGCTGATTCTTGCGGGACTGGCGGCGATTGCTACTACGCTGAGTGATTCTGTTGTTGTGGGTCAGGTGTTTTCGGTGGGATTGGTTCTCGTGCTTGGGGTGCTGCTGCTTGCTTCGGCCGCGGTGCTGGCGGGATTGCGATTCTTTTTGTCGAAGACTCGGCTGCATCTGCCGTCGGCGGTGCGTCATGGGTTGGCGAATCTGTATCGCCCGGGGAACCCTTCTGCGGCGCTGCTTGCGGCGCTGGGAATGGGTGTAATGCAGATCATGACGGTCTATCTGGTGCAGAAGGCTGTTGTGTCGGAGCTGCATATTTCGGCTGCGCCTAACCTGCCGAACGTTTTTCTGATCGATATTACGAACAGCGAGATTAATGGGATACGGATGCTACTGAAGTCGCAGAAGAGTGTCACGGTTGAGCCGGAGCTGCTGCCGGTGATTTCGTCGCGGGTGATTGATATCGATGGGGTGCCGGCGAATGAGGCGAAGTTGAAAAACTTTCCGAGGCGTATGCTGCGATCGATCAATCTGAGCTGGTCGGCGAGTGAGCCTCCGGGTACGAAGGTCGTGGAAGGGAAGTGGTGGGGGGCGGACGAGAAGGGGGCAGTGGTCGCGATTGACCAGCGGCAGGCAGCGCGACTGGGTGTGCATGTGGGGTCGCACATTACGTTTGCGGCGCAGGACAGTCAGATCGTCGCTACTGTGGTCGCGTTGACGAAGGCCGATGGGCAGCACGCCTATTCGCGAGCGGAGTTTATTTTGCCGCAGGCTGCTCTTTCGGGGCTGCCGGTTGTATGGTATGGAGGGGTGCATGTGGATCCGGCGCGCGTGGGGGAGTTGCAGCGGGCGTTGTATAAGGCTTATCCCACGGTGACGGTGATCAATGTGGCGCAGGCACTGGAGACGGTGCGGGCGGTGGTGATCCAGATTACGTATGTGATTCAGTTCCTGGCTGCGTTTTCGATCTTTGCCGGGGTGATCATTCTCGCGAGCTCCATCGCGGGTACACGGTACCGGCGGATTCGGGAGGTGGTGGTGCTGAAGACGCTAGGTGCGACGCGTCGGCGAATTGCTACCGTGTTTTCGATCGAGTTTGCGGTGCTTGGGTTTGTTGCGGGGACGGTTGGGATCCTGTTCGCGAATATCATCGCGCGCGTTCTGCTGAAACGGCTTACGGTGGCGTATCACTTTCAGTGGACCTGGACTCTGGGAGCGCTTTTGGGGACTGCTGCTCTGACGGTGGCGACGGGGTGGCTTGCGAGCCACCGCATCCTTGGGCGGAAGCCGCTTGAGGTCCTGCGCGAGGAGTAGGTACGACCAAAAAAACGGTCGGTGCGGGGCCTTCTTCTACTTTGGATTTCTCGTCAACGCGGTCGCAGGGCAGCGCGAGGCCACGACAATTCAACCGGAAACAAGAGTGGTTCGGTAGAGATTCAGGCCGTCCAACTTGTTCTTGCCGCTGGAGAACTGGGTTGTCGTGTCGCCAATGCAGTGCTGCGAAATGTCGCGACCAAACGAGCGCTCGGAAATTCCTAAAGCGGGAATAATTTTTCTATTGACATTCGTTTCTGCAGTCCCGTAGATTCCGATGCGTGCCAATAAGTCGATCCATATGGTCGAACCATTTGACTGAGAGTTGAACGTTTCAAAAACTGAAGGATTTTCAGGAGACCTGCGATGCGAAAGAATTTGTTTAGGAATAGTGCTGCGTCAGGGCACGTGCGGACCGCGAGAAAACTTAGGGGCATTGCCTTTCTAGTCGTGATGCTCGCGTGCGTTGGGTTGATCTTGCCGGCTGCGAGGGCACAGAGTGGTGGGCAGGGCGCCATTAGCGGTACTGTGACCGATGCGACAGGGGCACTTATTCCGAATGCTGTCGTGGTCGCGCACAACGACGCTACAGGCGTTGACACCAAGCGCACTGCTTCTTCAGGCGGTCTCTATAACATCTCTCCGCTTCTTCCCGGCACCTACACGGTTACGGTAAGCGCCGACGGATTCACTACATTCAAGCAGGAAAAGCTCATCGTCGATGCCTTGAGCAATGTTGGACTCAATGTCAGCCTGAAGACGGGGAGCCAGAATGAGATAGTCACTGTGTCTGATACTCCTCCGGCGCTTGAGACGACGAACTCGACGCTCGGCGGCACGATTTCGAACAACGTTTATATGGCGTTACCGCTTTTGATTTCGGGTAGCCAGCAGCGAGACGTTACCCAATTTTCCAATCTGCTGCCGGGCGCGCAGGTCAATCCCGGTGGACGTTCTTCGATCATTGGCGGCACGGGACAGCGGTTGGGAGAACTCTACCTAGACGGGCTACCGTTGACCACATTGAGCCAGCAAGGGGATAACCGGCCGGTCTTTAACATCGTTCCCCTGGAGGCGATCGACCAGATCAAGGTTGTCACCAGCGGGTTCTCCGCTGAGTACCAGGGCGCAGGCCTGGAAAACTACAACCTAAAATCTGGAACCAATCAGTATCACGGATCGGTCTTTGCCTACTTCCGGAACACTGCATTCGACGCATGGTCGTTCTCTTCGAAGCCCGGCGGTGGCAATACGCAAAAAGTTGTTCAGAACGGAGTGGTCGTTACCGTCCCAGGACCCAAACCGCCTG
This sequence comes from Acidobacteriaceae bacterium KBS 89, assembly GCA_000381605.1. GTDB lineage: Bacteria > Acidobacteriota > Terriglobia > Terriglobales > Acidobacteriaceae > Edaphobacter. The sequence goes on along the minus strand of KB906756.1, from coordinate 606,207 downwards.
AGCATCAGACAGAGCTTGGCTTTGCAGTTGGTGGCCCAGTCAAGATTCCATTTTTATTCAATGGCCACGACAAGCTTTTCTTCTATGCAACGTACGACAAGTTTCGCTCACGTCTGGGCGCCAACCCATCCGCTACCACCATTCCTACTTTGCTCATGAGGCAGGGTAATTTTCAAGAACTGCTTTCAACGGCCAACGGTGGCCTCGGGAACACTGCCGGGATCAACTATCCCATTTACGATCCAACTACGCTAGCGAGTTGCACGGCGCACAGCACGAACGGTCCCTGCCGGTATCAGTACGGCTATGGTCCGGGAACAAGTAACGGTGCGTCGGGCAACCCTGTCAAGAATGGTTCGCCGATCAATGTGATTCCGGCTAGCCAGCTTTCGCCGATTACGCAGTATATGCAGAAGTTTCTGCCTGACCCGACGATCGCAACGACGGGAACCATTCAAAACAATTACATCGGAGGCATTCCCAGTGGCTTCGATAACTGGCTTTACTCGGGCCGCGTGGACTACAACATCTCTACGCGTCAGACGCTCTCGTTTGCGATCACCGGCGGCAACCGCCATGCCGTCCCGTACACCAGCGCCGGCGCAGCGCCTCTGCCTGTGCCGTACTACGCCTCCACCAAGTCAACGGTGGCCGGACACTGGGCGGAACTTGAGCACACCTTTACGTTTAGTCCTCACCTCGTCAATCAGTTCAAGTATGGCTTTATGAACTTCGGCGGACCGCCGGTGCAGAATATTACTCAGGGAACCCCGCAGTATGCTCTAACCGCGGCGGGCGTCACCGGGCTTCCTGCCGGGCAGGCCTCGGAGAACTTCCCCAATACTTCGTTCGACGGAGCCAATCCTCCAGCCGGTATTTCAACTGGTACGGCAATCGGTTGGGTCGGCAATACGCCTACCACCACGAACGTCTCCGAGACCTACACGGCGCTGGACAATATCAATCTGCTGAAGGGAAAGCATTCGATGAACTTCGGCGGCCAGTTCCAATGGCTGGAGAACAATGCAAGCACCGCTGACGGGCCCTCCACGCCGACTCCGCTGAACTTCAGCGTGAAGGAAACCTCCAGCCTTACCGGATCGACCTACACCGCGAACACTGGCTATTCCTATGCCAGTTACATGCTCGGCGCTGTCAGCAGCTCGAGCGCTACTCTGCAGCCGTTCAGCCTTGTGGGTGGACGATTCCATCCTGCTGCACTTTACTTCCAGGACGATTACAAGGTTATTCCAAAGTTGACGCTGAACCTTGGGCTGCGCTGGGACTACCTTCCGACGTATCGCGAGGCACAGGACCGCTGGTCCTTCCTTAATCCGAATCTCATCAACCCGCTCACGGGCAGTCCCGGGTTGCTTCAATTTGCAGGTCATCGCGGTGCGGGCGTCAGCTGTGAGTGCAGCACTCCGGTCAACACCTACTGGAAGAATTTCGGACCACGTCTCGGCTTCGCTTATTCTGCCGATGACAAGACCGTGTTCCGCGGAGGATGGGGGATTCTCTATTCCCATGCGGGCGGGACGGGAGGAGCGGGTGGAGCTGGAACGGGAACCGGGCAGGCGGGATTCAACAGCACGACCTCTTTTGCGGACGGCGCTGCGGGCCCGTCGGCCGGACCGGCGTTCTATCTGAATAACAACCCGGGGTTCTCGGCACCCAACGCGAACTTCGGTGGACCAGGCTACGTTCTGCCTGGTATTGCGCCAATTACAGCTACGAGTCAGCTACAAGGTACGGGGTACTTTGTATGTTCCGGCCAGGCCATCGCTCAGTGCAATGGCGCGACGGGTACGTCAGGCGGGGTGGGAACGGGAATCGCCTTTGCGGATCCGTACCTCTCGGGTCGCGCGCCGGAGTTTTCTTTCTATAACTTCGGCATGCAACGCGAGATTACGAACAGCCTGGTTGTGACGGTGAACTACGTTGGGAGCCAGAGCCACTTCATCGCCGGCGCAGCAAATATGCGTGGGCTGTATGCCGGTCAGCTTGATCCGAAGTGGCTCGCGCTGGGCTCGAATCTGAGCAAGCCAGCCACGCCGGCAAACATCGCGGCGGCGCAGGCGGCGACGGGACTGACGCTTCCCATTCCTTATCCGGGATACACGGCGGCTGCGGCAGTTAATTCCAACGCGACTATTCAGCACATGCTGGTGTGGAAGCCACAGTATTCGGGCACAACGGATACGTGGGGCACGAACGTTGCGAATGCCAACTACAACGCCTTCCAGCTTTCTGTGAGCCAACGCGCTTCTCACGGCCTGACTCTGAATATCAACTACACCTATTCGCACAACATTGACGATGCAGGGACGCAGCGTAGTGGATACGACATTCCGGGTGCCTATGTTGCCAGTGGTCAGAACTATTCGAAGAATCGCATCGACCGCTCCAACAGCATCAACAGCCAGCCGCAGAGCCTGAGCATCTTCGGGGTCTATGATTCGCCGTTCGGCAAGAACAAGATCGGCGGCGATAAATTCGCAGTGCGGGCATTGCTTGGTGGATGGCAGTTTTCGGAGATATTCCAGTACTCGTCGGGAATACCGCTGGCGCTTGTCGCGACCTGCAACGCGACTCAGAATGTGGGACAGGGGCAGTGCATGCCGGATGCGAATCCAAATTTCCATGGCGCTGTGCGACAAAATGGCGGATGGGGTGACGGCGTCACCGCGGCGACCCTGGGAACCAAGAGCTATCTCACTGGAGCGATTCCAAGCACAGCTTCGGGGATAGGAGCGGGAGGCGTTGCCTGCACCGCCAGCAGCGGTCCCTACTGCAACTCGAAGGATTACTCGATCGGCGATCTGGGGCGCGTTGCACCGTATGGTCTGCGCGGCCCCGGGATCTACCGGCTCTCCGCTTCGCTTCGCCGGACGTTTGATATTACGGAACGGGCGAAGTTTATCTTCGGTGTTGATTGCCAGAACGTAACCAACACGGTTACGTTTGGTGAGAACGCATCGAACAATCAGATCGGTGTTAATGTGGATACGGCCACGTTGGGCACGGTTAACTTTGCAACTGCAGACGCCCGCGCGTTCCAGTTCTCGGGAAGGTTTACCTTCTAGCTTGTTCTTTATCCATTCACTATCCCGGAGCCAGACGTCACGGACTACTGTGCGTCTGGCTCCGGCTCATTTAGATTCGAGGTTGGGGGGAAGAATGTTCTTTCAAGGAAGGTTCCGGGCGTTGACCGTCGCCGTGGGTATCTGCTCGTGTGGAATGCAGCCGTGGATGGCGGAGGCACAGCAGGTGTCGTACGAACACGCTACACCGGCGCAGCTCGCGGGCATCGCGAAGGACAATTCGCGTCACTTCGGTGACGATCCTGATGACGGTGGGCCGATCGCGACGGGTCTGTCGTCGTCGCTGGATCCGGCAGCGGTCGGAGTGGCAATCCGGAAGGTCGGGGACTGGCAGCTGGCGCGGTCGGAGGAGTACTTCGACCGGATATGGACGTGGAGCGTGCTTTATAGCGGGTTTATGGCGGCTTCCGACTCGCTGGGCGATGCGAAGTATCGCGATGCCATGGAGGCGATGGGAAAGAAATACGATTGGCAGCTTCGGTCACATCTGCCCGACGCGGACGATCAGAGTGTGGCGCAGACTTACCTTGAGCTTTATTTTCTGAAGAAGGATGCGGCGATGATTGCGCCTACGCGGGCCGAGCTGGATGCTTTGCTGGCTGCGCCGCATGTTTCGAAGAAGCCGGGAAAGCCGATTTCGTGGTGGTGGTGCGATGCACTGTTTATGGCGCCGCCGGTGTGGTCGAGGATGTATGCCGCTACGGGCGACAAGAAGTACATCACTTATCTGGATGAGGAGTGGGCGAAGACGTCGGACTTGCTCTATGACAAACAGGAGCACCTTTACGCTCGGGACGCCGATTATCTGACGAAAACGGAAGCGAACGGAAAGAAGATGTTCTGGTCGCGAGGCAATGGCTGGGTGATGGGCGGCATTGTGAGGACGCTCGAATATCTTCCGAAGGACGATCCGGCGAGGGCTAAGTACGTGACGCAGTTGAAGGAGATGGCGGCGCGCGTGGCGGCGCTGCAAGGGCCGGATGGGCTTTGGCGGGCGGGAATGCTTGATCCGGGCAACTACTCTGAGCCTGAGGTATCCGGGTCGGCGCTGTTTACGTATGCGCTTGCGTGGGGCATCAACGAAGGCCTGCTGGATGGGAAGGTCTATCGGCCGGTGATCGCGAAGGCATGGGCAGGGATGCTGAAGCATGTCTACGCCGATGGACGGCTGGGATGCATCCAGCAGACCGGGGCGGAGCCTGCGCCGTTCAAGCCGACGGCGAGCTATACGTATGGGGTTGGGGCGTTCCTGATGGCAGGGAGCGAGATTCGACGAATGGGCGGCGCCCCTGCAGGAGCGAAGGGCCATAAACACAGTTAGGTGGGGGGGTTGTAGGATGAAACTGTCTTGCAATTCAACTTGTGCGGGTGTTTTGGATGAAGGTGGAGAAAGAACAGGCGCTGCAACAGATTCATCAGCAGCGCTTTGGTAAGGCCGGGGCGATCTTCGCCGCACCGGCGCGGGTGAATTTAATTGGCGAACATACCGACTACACGGGTGGGTTTGTGATGCCAATGGCGATCGATTTTCACACGGTTGCTGTTGTCAGCGCGCGGGAGGATGGACGCGCTGTGTTTTATTCAGGCAACTACGACGAGGAGGTAAGCGTTAAGATCGACTCTCTGGGGCAGTCACCGAGTGGAGGATGGAATGACTATCCTACGGGCGTGCTGTGGAGCCTTCGGAAGGAAGGAGTCGATGTCGGCGGCTTCAACCTGAGCCTGGCAGGGGATGTGCCGTTAGGTTCTGGGTTGAGTTCGTCGGCTTCGGTGGAGGTGGCGACGGCGATGGCGTTGCTGGGTCATGCGAAGGCGGAGTTGCCGCTGGAGAAGGTCGCGACACTTTGCCGGCGGGCCGAGAACGACTATGTGGGAGCAAAGAGCGGGATTATGGATCAGTTTGCCGTTGCCGGATGCGTGGCGAATCGGGCGATGCTGCTGGACTGCAGGTCGCTCGAGTATGAATTGCTCCCATTGCCGGACCAGGTGCGGGTAGTGATCTGCAATTCTATGGTGAAGCATGCGGTGGCGACGGGTGAGTATGGTGATCGAAGCTCCGAGGTGGAGGCGGGGCAGGCGGTGTTGCAACGGGAGCGTCCTGGAGTGAAGCTGCTGCGGGATGCGACGCTGCAGGACCTTGAGGCGTGCCGGGACCTGATGTCTTCGGCGAGCTTCAAGCGTTGCCGGCATATCATCACGGAGAATGCGCGGGTGGTGAAGGCGCGCGCGGCGCTTCTGCAAGGCGATTTGGAGAGGTTTGGAGCGCTGCTCGTGGAGGCGCACGCAAGCTTTCGGGACGATTTTGCGGCGAGCTGCGAGGAGGTCGATGTGCTGGTTGCAATCGCGATGCAGCAGGAGGAGTGTTTCGGGGCCCGGATTACGGGCGGCGGGTTTGGGGGCTGCTCAGTGAACGTGGTGCGTGAAGAGGCGGCCGAACAGTTTGTCGCGACGGTGCGCCGAGAGTACGCCGCGAAGACAGGGATTGAGGCGGACTGCTTTGTGTGTACGCCCGCGGATGGGGCGTTTGCGCTGGCGAGGAAGGGCGGTGTCGCGTGAATCCGCTGGCGCAGCAGAACCCTCATCGGCGGTTCAATCCGTTGAAGCGGGAATGGGTGCTGGTGTCGCCACACCGAACGCAACGGCCGTGGCAGGGGCAGACGGAGGCGAAGGCTGCGGCGGTCGCGCTTGCGTACGATCCGGACTGCTATCTGTGTCCGGGGAATCTTCGTGCGGGGGGAGTGCGGACGGAGAAGTATACGAGCACGTATGTATTTGAGAATGATTTTGCGGCGCTGAAGCTGGATGCGCCTCGTTTTTCGAGCGATGAAGACGGCAAGGGGTTGTTAGTGGCGGAAGGGGAGAGCGGAGTGTGTCGCGTGATCTGCTTTTCGCCGCGGCACGATCTGACTTTGGCGAAGATGTCGGTGGCGGAGATTCGTTCGGTGGTCGATGTGTGGACGGAGCAGTGTGTGGAGCTGGGCTTGCGGTACGATATCGGCTACGTACAGATATTCGAGAACCGCGGGGCGATGATGGGGGCCAGCAATCCGCATCCGCATGGGCAGATATGGGCGAGCTTGTCGGTTCCCAACGAGGTAGTTTCAGAGCTGGGGGGACAGCGAGAGTATTTTGCGAAGAACGGCGCGGTGTTGCTCTGTGAGTACCAGGAGATAGAAGAGTCTCTCGGGGAGCGTGTGGTTGCGCGCAACGCGAGCTTTGTTGCAGTCGTCCCTTTCTGGGCGGTGTGGCCGTTTGAGGTGATGGTGCTGCCGCGGCGGCATGTGGACCAGTTGCAGGCATTCACAGAGAAGGAACGGTCGGATTTTGCGGCTATTTTGAAGACGGTCACGGCGACCTACGACGAGGTCTTTGATACTCCATTTCCTTATTCGATGGGGCTGCATCCCGCACCGTGTGATGGACAGGAGTATCCGGAGTGGCAGTTTCATGCGCACTTTTATCCGCCGCTGCTGCGCTCGGCCAGCATACGGAAGTTCATGGTGGGGTATGAGCTGCTGGGATCTCCGCAGCGTGATATCACGCCGGAGTCTGCTGCGGAGACGTTGAGGCAGGCGGGTCTTCGGGTTTCTGCCTAGACGGTAAGAGTAGGATCTTGCAGGGCTCTGATTCATCAAAGGACATTGAATGAAACTGATCCGAAGTATTGCTTGTTTTGCCGCGCTCACGCTTGCCCACTCGACTGCATTGCTTGCCGCCGTTCCTGTTTCGTCGCAGGCGCAGGCGCAAGTACAGTCGGGGCCGGAGCCGAGGGTGCCACTCTATCTGGGGACCGCATGGTATCCAGAGCAGTGGCCGGAGTCGCGGTGGGATGCTGACCTTACGCTGATGGAGAAGGCGCATATCCGTTTCGTTCGCATCGCTGAGTTCGCCTGGAGCACGATGGAGCCCAGCGAGGGCCACTACGATCTGGACTGGGTCGCGAGGGCGATACGCATGGCGGAGAAGCACCAGATCGCCGTGGTGCTGGGTACACCGAGCGCGGCGCCGCCTGCGTGGTTGACGTCCAAGTATCCGGAGACACTGCGCACGATGGAGGATGGCCGGAAAGACGAGCATGGAAACAGACAGCAGTTTGATTGGTCCAATGCAAAGTATCGCGAACTGGCCGGCAAGATGGCCGAACAGATGGCGCTTCGCTTTGGCCACGATCCTAATGTGATCGGCTGGCAGATCGATAACGAGTATGCCCAGGAGTCCTATGGCGCGGATGCGAAGCTGCAGTTTCAGGCGTGGCTGAAGGCGCGGTATGGCACGGTGGATAACCTGAACGCGCGATGGACGACGAGTTACTGGAGCGAGACCTACTCTGACTGGGGCCAGGTCCCTATTGAAGCAAGGTATGGCAACCCTGGACTGCTGCTGAGCTGGCGGCGGTTCGTCAGCGATACGTGGCGCAGCTACCAGAAGGTGCAGCTGGACAAGATCAGGGAACACAGCGATCCGCGGCAGTTTATTACGACGAACATGATGGGCTTCTTCGATGCCTATGACCACTACACCGTGAGTCAGGATCTGGACATTGCGTCGTGGGACGATTATGTGGGGACGGGGCATTTGAACCCTGTGTCCAATGGTGCGGCTCATGATTTGACGCGAGGCTTTCTGCGCAAGAACTTCTGGGTGATGGAGACGCAGCCGGGCTTTGTGAACTGGTCGAAGGACAACAATGCTCTCGACAAGGGTGAGGTACGGGCGATGGCGTGGCACGATGTCGGCCATGGGGCCGATGCTGTGTCGTACTGGCAGTGGCGTAGCGCGCTGAACGGTCAGGAGGAGTACCACGGCACGCTGGTGGGCGCGGACGGTACGCCGGTTCCCTTGTACGATGAGGTCGCGCAGTTGGGACGCGAGTTCGAGAAGGCCGGGCCGGCGTTGAGCGGAACTGAGCCGCACTCCGAGGTGGCTCTGCTGCATTCGTATGACAGCCGCTGGGCGATCAATTGGCAGAGGCATAACCAGGCGTTCGATCCGAAGGAGGCACTATTCAGCTACTATGGGCCGCTGCGTGCGCAGGTGCATAACGTGGACATCATCTCGCCGTCGGTGTCGTTGAGCCAATACAAGCTGGTGGTGGCGCCGGCGTTGAACGTGCTGACTGATGCGCAGGCCAAGAATCTGATGGACTATGTGAATGGTGGTGGGCACCTGGTGCTTGGGCAGCGCAGCGCGATGAAGAACGGCGACAACGGACTTCAACCGGAGCGGCAGCCCGGTCCTTTGACCGGAATGCTGGGTGGTCGCGTGGAGCAGTTTTATGCGCTGGATCAGGACGTGCCTGTTGTGGGTGACTGGGGTTCCGGCTCGGGAAAGATATGGGCGGAGCAGTTGAGCGTGAAGGACCCGCAGGCCCATGTGCTGATGCGCTACGGAAAGAGCAACGGATGGCTCGATGGACAGCCTGCTGCGATTACGAGGGCGGTCGGCAAGGGGAGCATTACCTATATCGGAGCGTGGCTGGACGAAAAGACCATGGCCGCAGCGGCAAAGTGGATGGTTGATACGAGTGGAATTGCGCGTCTGCCGATCGACCTGCCTAAGGGTGTGGACCTGTATGTGCGGAGTAAGAAGGGGAAGAGCGGCGATCAGAAGACGGTGTGGATACTGATCAACTTCGGGAAGGATGTGGAGACGGTGACATTGCCGGGACAGATGACGGACGTGCTTGGAGGCGGACACGTCGCTTCGGTGAAGCTCGATCCGTATGCCGTGAGCGTGCTTAGCAAGGAATAGGCGCGCGCGCCTTTGCTTGGGGGCTATTGCGCCTTACCGGCGCGGACTACTTCGATCAAACTGTTTTCGGAGACTACGGGAAGAACGGCGCCTGTCCGTGAAAGCTTGCCGGCGGGGTCCGACCAGTGCAGGTGCGTCGACTGGGAGTTGCCCTTTTCGTAGTCGTAGGTCGTTCCGTCGTCGTTGTAGAGATCAAAGTCAGCGTCGGCGCCCGGATAAATGCGCAAAGTGGCGATCTTCTGTATCTGATTTGTGTTCTCGACTGGCTCTCCGAGCGGCAGGACGGAGCCGGCGCGAACGAAGAGCGGAATGATGTCGATGGGTGCATCGACTGTGATGGTCTGGCCGCCATGCACTCGTTCGTTCGTCCAGAAGTTGTACCAGTCTTTGCCCGCGGGCAGGTATACCTCTCGGGAAGTGCGGCCCTGTTCGACCACTGGAGCGACGAGCAGTGCTGGCCCGAACATGTATTCGTCGCCGATATTTGCGACCTTCGGGTCGTGGCCGAAGTCCATAAACAGGCCGCGCATAAAGGGTGCGCCGGTTTCGTGGCTCATGTGAGCGAGCGAGTAGAGGTACGGCATGAGCTGGTAGCGCAAGCGAAGGTATTTGACGAGGATCGGCTCGGCTTGTTTGCCATAGGACCAGACCTCGTTTTGCGGGCGGCTGCCGTGGCTGCGGAAGTTGGGTTGAAAGGCGCCGTACTCGAACCAACGGACGTAGAGCTCGGGATAGTCGTCGTAGTGACCGATGTTTTCGCGAGCATCGGAGGGATCGAGCAGGGGCGGGCGGTCGGGCTTGTGGGATGCGGGCAGATACTGCCAACCACCGATATCGGTGCTCCAGTAAGGCATGCCTGAGGCGACGAAATTGATGCCGGTGGGTACCTGGCGTTTCAGGGTGTCCCAGTTGCCGCTGATGTCGGATGACCAGAAGATTGTGCCGTTGTGCTGTGCACCAAGGTATGAGTCGCGAGCGAGGATGAGCGCGCGTGTTTGCAGATCCGTGCGGAAGCCGTTGTAAAACGCTGCTGTGTGGAAGAGGGGATAGACGTTGAAGAACTGGGTGCCGGGGCCGATGTGGAAGTAGCTTCCATTCGGCGGGAGATCGGGCTCTGTCTCATCGGCCCAGAAGGCATCGAAGCCTTTGCTGACGTAGTTTTCCTTGATGATGTTCCAGTACCACTTCGCCGCATCGGGGTTCGTGGTGTCGATGTCCGAACCGGCGCGGTCGTAGGGAAGCCCGTTGGTTGGTGTTCCATCGGCGAGGTGTTCGAACCAGCCATTCTTCAGGAGGGTTGCGTAGTAACGGTCTTCGGGGACGAAGCGGGGCCACACGCTGATCATGGTGTGGAAGTTCATCTCGTGGAGTTGCTTGTTCATGGCCACGGGGTCGGGCCACTTTGCGGGATCCATGTCCATTTCCCCCATCTTCGTGTAGTGAAACCAGTCGATGACGAGATCGTCGATGGGGTAGTGGCGATCGCGATAGCCCCTGGCGACGGCCATCAGTTCTTCCTGGCTTGAATAGCGCTGCTTGCACTGGATGTATCCGTATGCGGATTTCGGGAGCATTGGAGTGTCGCCAGTCAGCAGGCGGTATCCGGAGTAGATCTCGTCGTAGGTCTTGCCGGCGATTACAAAGAAGGAGACGCGCTGACCAACGTCGGAGGTCCAGCGGGTGGAGTCGTTGAAGCCGAAGGCGACGGTGGTGGCGGAGGGATTGTCCCACACGATACCGTAGCCCTTGTTGGTGACGACGAAGGGGACGCAGACACTCTGGCCTGAGGGCGCGTTGTAATCGTGTGCGCAACGGACGACGTGTCCGCGGCGATCGAGATATCCTTCCTGATTCTGGCCCAGGCCGTAGTAGTGTTCGTCGGGCGGTGAGGCGAAGGTGGCGCCCACCTGAAAGAATGGTGGGTCGCTGGGCCGGCGGTCGTAGAGGATGTCGGCATTGCCGTCTTTGTGGTTGGGCACCGACATCTGCCACCCGCGTAATTCCAACAGGGATGCACCCTCGGGCGTCTTGATCGACATGCCGATACCCGGCGTGGAGCCGTTGAAGAACTTCGCTATGTCCGCGGAAGTTCCCGTTGGAGTCCGCCTGGCTCCTTCGGGTGAGACTGTCACTACCAAACGCGACGACCGAAGCACATCACCGGATTTGTCTTGCTCAGCGACCCAGCCTGTGGGCAGCGCTTTTGCGGAGATGCCGTAGCCGGGCGCTGCAAGGGCATCGGCGCGCTGCAGGCTGATGCTGATGCGAACGATGTTTGCCGCATAGGGCTCGACAAGGATGGTGGAGCCGCCGCGAGCAAGGTCCAGCTGCTGTGCGCTTGCGGTCAGGTTGGCTACCGGCCCAACCGCAAGTGTGAAGCAACTGAATGCGATCAGGTCGCGAAATACACTGTTCCGTTTCGTCATGCTATGTGCCTTTTCTCATTCGCCGAGCCTGTAATGTCGGTCGTAGGAAGCGTATCAGGATACTGCCATGAGAATTTGCGGATTCCGATTCGTACACAAATCTAACGGCAGTATTAAGCGCTGAATCGGAGTAACCTGTCTTCTTCAGGAGGAGAGCATGCCGGTTGATCCGCTTCGCGTAATTTCGGACCTTGAGGAGCTTCGTGCGTTGACGGCGGATGAGAATGGCGCGCAACGCATTGCGTGGAGTCCGACGTGGCTCAAGGCCCGAGAATGGTTTCAGGGCAAGCTCAAGGGGCTTCCTGTCGAGCACCACTATGATGCTGCGGGGAACTCGTGGACGACGCTTCCGGGCGATGCGGACCGTGCCCTTGTCCTGGGGAGTCATCTTGACTCTGTACCGAATGGCGGGTGGCTGGACGGCTGCTTGGGCGTTGCCGCCGGTCTTGAGGTGTTGCGTGGCTTCACTGAGGATTTTCATGGCAGGCCTCCCATTACAATTCGGTTGGTCGATTGGGCCGATGAAGAAGGCGCGCGTTTTGGAAGAAGCCTTTTCGGCTCCTCCGCATTTGCCGGGACCCATACGATTGCCGTCGACCGGGTACGCAACGATCGCGATGGAGTGCGCCTGGAACAGGCTCTGCGTCTATGTGGTGTTGACGTCGAGAAGATCGGGGACGCCGGTGTGGAGCGGAAGAACGCGGCGGCTTATCTGGAACTTCACATTGAGCAAGGCCCGGTTCTCGAAAACATGCATCTTCCGCTTGGCGTCGTGCTCGGCACCAAGGGTGTAGAGCGACATGCGATCACATTTCATGGTCAAGAGGCGCACTCAGGATCAACTCCCATGACCGTACGGCGGGACGCTCTGGCCGCTGCTGCGAAGCTGGCGCTTGAAATCCGACCAATCGCCAAGAAACATCCCGATGCTGTGGCGACGATGGGTAGCGTCAAGACCTTTCCAGGTATTGTGACGGCCGTGGTTGGCCGGTGCGAGACGACTCTGGATATGCGCGATCTCGATGTGGAGGTACTTGCCTCGATGCTGTCTGAGGCACTAGCTGCCAGCGAACGCTTCGCGGCGGAGGAGGGTTGCACAGTTGACTGGTCAAGGATCTGGAGCATCGAACCGATCTCGTTTAGTCCGCGACTGATTGAGTTTTGCGATGAGGCGGTCCGCGAGACGGCAGGAATATCTCATAGATTGCCATCAGGACCCTTGCATGATGCGGCCGAGGTCGCGCGAACTGGAATTCCGACGGTGATGATGTTTACTCAGTCGCTCGCCGGGCTTAGCCACAACAAGGCAGAGGACACGAGGGCCGAAGACTTGAAGGCTGCGGTGGTGGCCTTTGATCGACTTGCGAGGAAGACGTTGAAGTGGCTTAGCGTCTAACAGGGGCGGAGGTTAGTTTGAGTGTTCGAAGAGCCAATTCTTTCGGCGGAGATCTCCGTTTGCTGCGATAGTGCATAATAGTCACTCCCGAAAGCGGTGGAGTGACGCTGCGAGGAGGGTAGATTGCGGACTGAGCGCTTCGGCTTACGCGAATGTGGTGAGGTGACAGGACCCTGATGAGCGAACGAATTCCATTTCATCAGCAGGTTGCGATCCAACCGGAGGTGGTCGAGCGCTTCGGCGACCTGCATCCGCCATTCGACAGGCAAGCTGCCGTTCCTGAAGCAAATCGCTGCCTTTATTGTTTCGATGCGCCCTGCACTGGGGCTTGTCCGACGCATATTGATGTGCCGCGCTTCATCAAGAAAATAGCCAGCGGGAATCTCGCCGGCTCCGCGCGCACTATCCTCGACGCGAATATTCTGGGTGCGAGCTGTGCCCGGGCGTGTCCGGTGGAAGTGCTATGCGAAGGGGCCTGCGTGATGCACCGCTTTAACAAACAGCCAATTCAGATCGCGCGGCTGCAGCGGTTCGCGATGGACTCGCTCCATGAGAGTGGATCTCCCCTTCCGTTTGAGCCCGGTGCTGAGACGGGATTCTCCGTTGCGTTGATTGGCGCGGGCCCGGCGTCTCTTGCTTGTGCTGCGGAGCTTCGCCGGCGCGGAGTTCGCGCTGATCTTTATGACGCTCGTCCGCTGCCGGGGGGGTTGAATACCTACGGGGTTGCTGAATATAAACTGCCACTCGTGGAGAGTCTGCGCGAGATTGAGATGCTCTCGCAACTGGGCGTCAGTTTTCATTTCAATACGATGATTGATGCGTCGAAGCTTGCTGAGCTTGAGCGGAAATACGATGTGGTCTTCCTGGGAATCGGGCTGGGCACAATTCATCGGCTCGGAATTGCCGGGGAACGACTCGCAGGAGTTACGGACGCGCTGGACCTTATCGCAGGTTATAAGTCCGGTGAGCGAACTACGGTTCCGCCGCGTGTGATCGTCATAGGAGCGGGGAATACTGCAATCGACGCCGCGATCGCTGCCGTCAGGCTGGGTGCCACTGATGTGCATATTGTTTATCGACGAGGTCCAGAGCAGATGTCGGCGTTCACATTCGAGTATGAACACGCGCGCAATGAGGGCGTGAAGTTTTTGTGGCACGTTCAGCCGACGCGCATCCGTGGCGGCAAGGAGGTAGAGGGCCTGGAGTTGATAAAGCTTGTCTCGACTGTCGATGGTCCACTTGTTCCGCAAGCAGGTTCGGAGTTTTCGCTGGAAACGGACCTGGTTGTTCTGTCGATTGGGCAAGGTACGCACACGGGCTTTCTCTCTGAGGCTGGAAGCGAAGGGGGGAAGGTCCAGCTGGAACGAGGACGCATCTTAATCGACCGTGCCACGGGCCAGACGTCCTACCCAAAGTGTTTTGCGGGTGGAGATTGCACGAATGGCGGCCGCGAGGTCGTGGATGCGGTCGCGGATGGAAGGCGCGCCGGTATTGGAATCGCGGCGTGGTTGGAGGGACAACATGTCCAAGCCTAAGCCGACACTTGAGACCACGTTCTGCGGCATTCCATGCCTCAATCCTTTCTGGCTCGCATCGGCGCCGCCGACAAACTGCGGCGAACAGATTATGCGGGCGTTCGATGCAGGTTGGGGAGGAGCCGTCTGGAAGACGATTGGCGCGCCAATTACGAATGTCAGCTCGCGCTACTCTTCGATCGATTGGGAGGGTCGGCGCATGATGGGCTTCAATAACATTGAGCTCATCTCCGACCGTCCGACTGAGGTTAATTTGCAAGAGATCGCCGAGGTGAAGCGCCGGTATCCGAAGCACGTCGTCATCGCGTCGCTGATGGTCGAGAGCAAACGCGAGACCTGGCACGAGATCGTGCAACGCGCGGAAGACGCCGGTGCGGATGGGCTTGAGCTCAACTTTGGATGTCCCCACGGTATGAGCGAACGGGGCATGGGATCCGCGGTCGGACAGGTGCCCGAATACTGCGAGCAGATTACAGGGTGGGCTAAGGAGAAAGCGCAGACTCCAGTCATCGTCAAGCTGACGCCGAACATCTCCGACATCCGCATACCTGCGCGTGCGGCCAAGCGCGGCGGTGCTGATGCGCTCTCTGCTATCAATACGATCAACTCGATTACTGGTATAGATCTCGACACGCTGCAGCCGAGCCCGAACGTCGATGGCAAGAGTTCACATGGCGGCTATTGTGGACCGGCGGTAAAGCCGATCGCGCTGAATATGGTCCAGCAGCTTCAGTCCGACGCGGCGAGTGCGCTTCCGCTCTCCGGTATTGGCGGTATCGGGAGTTGGCGTGATGCTGCGGAGTTCCTGTTGCTTGGCTGCAGTACCGTCCAGGTGTGTACGGCGGCGATGCACTATGGGTTTCGTATCGTTGAGGACATGCAGGATGGACTGCTTGGGTGGATGGCGGAGAAGGGTTACGCGTCCATCGATGATTTTCGCGGGCTGTCGCTTCCCAATGTCCGTGAGTGGAAGCAGCTCAACCTGAACTATCAGATCATTGCGCGAATTCACGAAGACCTCTGTATCGGCTGCCAGCTTTGCTACACCGCGTGCTGGGACGGTGCGCACCAGTGCATCCACCTGGATCGTACGGCGGCTGCGCCGGACACATCGCGAACACCGGCGATGGTTGAGGCCGAATCCGCAAAGGTCATATCGACTACGCCGATACCTAAACTCGATGCAAATAGCCTAGGTCGCACCAATGCGGTCACGCCGCTTGAACGAATCCCGCGCGTAGATGAACACCATTGTGTAGGCTGCAATCTCTGTTCGCTCGTTTGCCCGGTTGAGAACTGCATCACGATGGAACGTGTTGACAATGGCCTTCCGTTTGAAAGCTGGGAAGAACGTAGCGCCAAGGGTCTGGTTCCACCGGGAGCGCATGAGGTGATGAGTACAAACACCTGACTCCGCACAGGTTTTCTGTGGGGCAGCTATCACCTTGTGTCTGCTAATCAATAGCGTTGAACAGTTCGGAGCGAAGTATGGGAATCCTGATTCAGAATGGAATCGTCGTTACGGCAGATGGTGTTGAAAAGGCTGACGTCCTGATGGAGGGCAGCACCATACGCGAGGTTCGCGCGCAGATTGATTCTAAAGGGCACTCGGTTGTGGACGCTGCGGGCCTCTTCGTTCTGCCCGGCGGCATCGATGCGCATACCCACATGGACATGCCTTTCGGAGGGACGGTGTCGGCTGATGACTTTCTCACCGGTACGCGGGCTGCGGCTATTGGCGGGACGACGACCATCGTCGATTTCGCCATCCAGGCAAAGGGGACGCGCATGCGGGATGCGCTTGATATTTGGCGCGCAAAGGCGGAAGGCAAAGCTTGCATCGACTATGGCCTGCATATGATTGTGACTGACCTGGGCTCCGACAACGGCAAGCAGGGTCTGAATGATATGGACGACATGGTCCGCGAAGGCGTCGCCAGCTTTAAGTTGTTCATGGCCTATCCCAACGTCTTGATGGTGGACGACGGAACGATCTTCAAGGCGCTGCAACAGACCTCGAAGAATGGCGCTCTGGTGTGCATGCATGCCGAGAATGGAAGCGCTATCGACGTTATTGTGCAGCAGGCGCTTGCAGACGGGAAAACGGCGCCGATCTACCACGCGTTGACACGGCCGACCATGGCAGAGGCAGAGGCAGTACATCGTTCGATTGCGCTTGCTGAAATTGCTGGCGTGCCCGTGTATATCGTCCACTTGTCGAGCGAAGACGCGCTCAATCAGGTACGGGAGGCGCGAGACCGTGGTCTTCCCGCATTCGCTGAGACTTGCCCGCAGTATCTTCTTCTTTCGATTGAAGACCATATGCCTGGCAAGAGTTTTGAGGAAGCGAAGTATGTTTTTACTCCACCGCTGCGTGAGAAGAAGAATCAGCCGAAGCTTTGGGATGGGCTTGTTACCGATAATCTGCAGGTAGTCTCGACCGACCACTGTCCTTTCTGCTTTGCTGACCAGAAGCAACTAGGCAAGGATGACTTCAGCAAGATCCCGAATGGCGGTCCCGGGGTGGAGAACCGGTTACAGCTGCTCTATCACTTTGGTGTGAATGCAGGAAAGATTACGCTGCAACGATTTGTCGAGATCACTGCTGCAGCTCCTGCGCGAATTTTTGGGATGTATCCGAAGAAGGGAACCATTGCGGTTGGCTCTGACGCCGATATTGTCCTCTGGGACCCGAATGCGGAACACGTGATATCCGCCGCCACTCACAATATGCGTTGTGACTTTTCGATGTTCGAGGGGTGGAAGGTGAAGGGCAATGCACGTCAGGTTTACTCGCGTGGCGAGCTTGTTGCGGACAACGGCAGGTATGTCGCAGCCACGGGGAGAGGCGAGTATCTGCGGCGAGAGGCCCGGGGAGGAGCATGGCAGTGAGCTCAACTACCTCCGACGTTCTGGGCCGGTCACCGGGCGATCTAGCGGAGCACGACCGGCGCCTGTACAACAAAGATCTTGCGCCAACTACGCCTGCGCAGCGCACCTGGGGCACCTACAACTACATCGCGCTCTGGTTCTCGATGTCGATGGAGGTGACGACGTATATGCTCGCCTCTTCGCTGATTGCCGGCGGCATGAATTGGAAGCAGGCGATCCTCACGATTCTCCTGGGAAACCTCATCGTGCTTGTGCCGATGTTGCTGAACGCGCACGCCGGAGCAAAGTACGGGATTCCATTTCCGGTGTTTGTCCGCGCCAGCTTCGGAACTCGTGGAGCGAACCTTCCTGCGATGCTGCGTGCCTTCGTCGCGTGTGGATGGTTTGGAATTCAATCGTGGCTTGGTGGACAGGCGATTGCCGCGATGATTGCGGTGTTGTGGCCCGCCACGGCTCATATGCCGTCGGTATTGTGGGCGAGTTTTCTCGGGTTCTGGTTGCTCAATATGTACGTCGTGTGGCGAGGCGTTGAGTCGATTCGGTTTTTGCAGAGCTTTTCTGCACCCTTCATGCTCGTTATGTCGCTCACGTTGCTCTTCTGGATGCTGCACAAGGCGGGGGGCTTTGGGCCGATGCTTGCTGCTCCGAGCCGGTTTCAGACGACGGGAAGCTTTCTTCGATTCTTCTTTCCGTCACTGACTGCTATGGTTGGATATTGGGCGACGCTCTCCCTGAATATTCCGGATTTTACGCGGTACGCCAAGTCGCAGGATTCGCAGATTGCAGGTCAGGCCTTGGGTCTGCCGATTGGGATGGTGTTGTATTCGTTTATCGGGATTGCCTGTACGTCGGCGTCAGTCACGATTTTTGGGGAGCCGGTGTGGTCACCGATCACTTTGCTCGGGCGGTTTCATCAACCGTTGGCAGCGTTGCTGGCGTTAGTCGCGTTACTGATCGCGACGCTCAATGTAAACATTGGGGCGAATGTCGTGTCTCCCTCGAACGACTTCTCAAATCTCGCTCCGGGGTTGATCAGTTTTCGCACGGGTGGATTGATTACGGGTCTGTTGGGGCTCGCTATGATGCCGTGGAAGTTGATGAGCACCTTTGGAAGCTACATCTTCGGATGGCTCATCGGCTACTCGGGATTGCTTGGACCAGTTGCAGGCATTATGGTTGCGGACTATTTTTTGATTCGCGGCACCCGCCTGGACACAGCTTCGCTGTATCGCCGCGGTGGTCCATACGAGTACACGCGCGGAATCAATCCGCGAGCGATCGTTGCGCTGGTCGCCGGCGTGGTGGTTGCGTTGATCGGACTTGCAGTGCCGGCGCTGCGATTTCTTTATGACTATGCGTGGTTTGTCGGCTTTTTTGTGGCGGCGGCTACCTACTACCTTTTCATGTTGCGATATAAGACGGATGCGCTTGCGCCGCTCGACACCGTGACATACCCGAGCTCCAACGAATAGGATGGCCATCATGAACTCTACGGACGTTGTCGAAGCACAGACGCTTACGAGCCAGCAGGTTGTCGATCTGACTCGGCAGCATAACTACGGGACATGGCGGTTTCAGAAGAATTGGAACCCGATGCATATCGTCGACGCTGAGGGTTGCTACATCATCGACGGTGCAGGGAAGCGTTACCTGGATTTTTCGTCGCAGCTCATGTGTTCGAACCTTGGTCATAAGAACCAGGCTGTCATCGATGCTATCGCTCGGCAGGCCCAGCAGTTGAGCTACGCCATGCCTGGTTATGCGACGACGGCGCGCGCCGAACTGTCGCAGCTCCTGGCGGCCATTCTCCCCAAGAGACTCAGCAAATTTTTCTTTACAACATCCGGAACGGAGGCCAACGAGGCGGCTTTCAAGATCGCGCGCATGTACACGGGCAAGTCGAAGATCATTGCGCGATACCGTTCCTACCACGGCTCTACTGCCGGATCGATTGCTGCAACTGGGGATCCGCGCCGTTGGGCGATGGAGCCAGGCGGCAAAGGCCCGGGCATTCTCTTTGCGCCAGAAGTGCACTGTTACAAGTGCCCCATTCGGCATACGTATCCAGGGTGTGGCATCGCGTGTGCCGACTATATCGAGCACATGATTCGCAATGAATCTGACGTTGCCGCGGTTCTGGTCGAGCCGATCGTTGGCACGAATGGCGTCATCGTTCCGCCAGACGAGTACATGCCGAAGCTTCGCCGGATATGCGACCAATATGGCGTTCTGCTGATCGCAGATGAGGTGATGACCGGATGGGGGCGCACCGGCGCATGGTTTGCGATGGACCACTGGGGAGTGACGCCGGACATTCTGGTCACAGCGAAGGGAATTACCTCGGCCTATGTTCCTCTGGGGCTTTGCGCTACGAGTGAAAAGATCGCAGAGTTTTTCCAGGACCACTACTTTGCCCATGGCCACACCTACGAAGCGCATCCTCTTACGCTGGCGCCGGCCGTCGCGACCATTCACGAGATGCAGCGGCTGGGACTTGTGGAGCGCGCTCGGGAGCTTGCGCCGTATGTCGAAGGGAAGCTCGACGATCTTAAGGCCCGGCACCCCAGTATCGGCGATGTTCGCGGAAAAGGGCTGTTCTGGGCGGTTGACCTGGTCAAGAATCGGGATAGTAAGGAGCCGTTCAATACGTATGAGGACAAGGTCTCGGGCAAGCCTCTGCTGGTGGACCAGATCGCCGCGAAGATTCTTGGCGAAGGAGTCACGATTCAGGCATGGGTCTCGCACTTCGTCATCGCTCCACCCTTGATTGTGACAAGGGAAGAGATTGATCGCGGCATCGCGGCTCTCGACAAGCATCTGGCGATGGCCGATGCGGCTGTTGAGCAGTGACGCTTCAGCCTAGTGTGGGCATCGACGTATCAACGCCGGTGCGAATGCCGGCAGGCCAGCGCGAAGTCACTGTCTTGAGGCGTGTATAAAAGCGCACTCCTTCGGGTCCATAGATCGAATGGTCGCCAAAGAGAGAGCGTTTCCATCCGCCGAAGCTGTGGAACGCCATGGGGACGGGGATCGGCACATTGACTCCGACCATGCCTACCTGGACGCGATGGACGAAGTCCCTCGCGGTGTCGCCGTCGCGGGTGAAGATAGATGTTCCGTTCCCGTACTCGTGCTCGTTGATCATTGTCAGGGCTGTTTCGAAGTTGTTGACCCTGATGACACCAAGCACGGGTCCGAAGATCTCCTCGCGATAGATCTTCATCTCTGGCTTGACGTGGTCGAACAGGCAAGCTCCGAGGAAGAATCCCTCGCCTCTGGTCAATGCGTTGTCCCGTCCATCGACGACGAGTTCGGCGCCTTCATCTTTTCCAAGCTGGACATATCCGGTGACGCGCTCGAGGTGGGCCTTGGTCACCAGCGGACCCAGCTCCGCGCCCTCCTTCATTCCATCGCCCATCTGCAGGCTGCCAATACGCTGCTCGAGCTTACCTAGCAGGGCGTCAGCGGTCGCGTTGCCGACCGTGACTGCGATGGAGATCGCCATGCAACGTTCGCCTGCCGATCCGTATGCAGCTCCGACGAGAGCATCTGCGGCCTGGTCCAGATCGGCATCCGGCATCACAATCATGTGGTTCTTCGCGCCGCCGAGGGCCTGCACGCGTTTGCCATGTTTCGTTCCTTCGCGGTACACGTATTCGGCGATCAGTGTTGAACCTACGAAGCTCACGGCCTGCACGGTGGGGTTTGCGAGCAAAGCGTCTACCGCGACCTTGTCTCCATGGACGACGTTAAAGACGCCATCGGGTAATCCTGCTTCCTTGAGCATCTCGGCGAGGAGCAGCGAGGCGCTTGGATCGCGTTCGCTCGGCTTCAGGACGAAGGTGTTGCCGCAGGCCAAAGCGATTGGGAACATCCACATCGGCACCATGGCCGGAAAGTTGAACGGCGTGATTCCCGCGACGACGCCCAGCGGCTGTCGAACCGACCAGCTATCGATGCCGGGGCCGACCTGCTCGGTGAACTCTCCCTTGAGTAGTTGCGGGATGCCGGTCGCGAACTCGACCACCTCGAGGCCTCGGGTTGCCTCGCCTTTTGCGTCGGAGAAGACCTTCCCATGTTCACTTGTCAGCAATGCAGCGACTTCGTCGAGACGCTGCTCAAAGATTTCGCGAAAACGAAAGAGCACCCGGGCTCTTCTGAGAGGTGGCTGCGCAGCCCATGCGGGGAATGCCGCGGCCGCGGCGGCAACAGCAGTGTCGACTTCCGCCGGAGTTGCCAAAGCGACCCTCGCCTGTACCTCTCCGCTGGCGGGGTTATACACGTCTCCATATCGACCGGAACTTCCGGTCAACAACTGGCCATTGACCCAGTGGCGGACCTCGCGCAACTTTTGGTTCGTAGTAAGGGGGCGGGTGAGCGTAGATGTAACGGACATGACAGACCTCCTGTCGAGAGGATTATGCTACAGCACTCGCGCTTCTGACGGCTTTCGATGTCGGCAGGTCGAGACCAGGTGTCAGCCTAGTGGAGTCCTTGATAGGTTCTGTAGGCGAGAAGTTCAGCGCTGAATGAAGTTCCGCTGAGGCGAGAGGTCTTTAGAAGGACCTCGAAGTAGGGAAACCTCTTGAGACGAAGAGTGTTCTGAAATTTCCCCAACTGCTCCTCCGACGTGAGGAACTCGGCTGCCGCACTGGTGGCGTCTGAGTCTGTCCCTGCCAGAATAATCGCGTTGCCGGTTCGGCTGGGATTTGGCAGGTAGGCGATGACACTGAAGCCGATGAATGCGTTTGGATCCATTGTTGCTGCGTAGATGGCCTGTTCTCCCGGTTGTGGATGGCGGTTCGCAATGAACGCCTGCGAATGCTCATTGTCATAGTCGAGGCTGAAGTTCATCTGGTCATCAAAAAGGCGAACCCAGGGATTGGCCTTTTTGCCGCCGATCAAGATGAAACTGTTACGTTTGACCGAGTCAGCCGTGTAGAAGCGCGAGAACGTGAGGTGGAGGGATGGCGACAACGGAGTAAGCGCGAGAATCTGTTGCGCAGCGTGAAAGTCCCCCATGGTAACCAGGTTATGGGCGAAGATTCCGTTCAGATCGTTGATTCGATCAGAGCTGAGGTTCAAAGATTGCGCCTGACGCATGTAGCCGTGATCCAGGTAGTCGCTCAGGGACATCGGATGTCCCACGATGTCTTCGCTGAGACTAACTGAGGCGTCCGGCAGGACGATGTCGATCTCAGGATGGGCATGAACAAAATCCGTCCAAAAAGTCGCAACCGCAGGCTTTCCATCCCATGTGTACATTGCTCGCCGCAAGTTGCGGTTTTGCTGGAAGAGCATCAAGCAAACGATCGCGAGCGCTAGAGTCATCGCGCCCCAAACAATGTGCACACGATTGTGAGAATCTTTTCCAACCACAGGTGCGAGATTTCGTGGTGAGACGTTCTCTAGCAGCGGTGTTGTCAGTGTTGGGGCAAGCCGTTCGTGGGTCTCAGACTCCTGGGTCTCAGGGGCCGGGGTCTCAGGTAGACGATGATGGAAGATAGGCTTATAGCCGCCACGAGGGATTTCGAGGATCAGAGATTCATGCGCACCATCGGATGCAAAGTACAACTCAATGCGCTTCCTCAATTCCGTGGCATTGACTCGGACGATATTGTCCTGGCTTCTGTCGTAGGATGAAGGTCTGCCGAAGACTTTGACGCCGATCTCTTGCTCGTTTATCTCCGGGCAGCCGTCCTTCAGCGATTGTCCTCCGACATACAGCAGAAAATCCCGCAAGCGAGCTGATCGCCTGAAGTGCGTGCTGGCGGCCACACGCTCAATAAGAGCGCGCCGCTCGTCAACTCCGGGCCGATCCTTTAGGGGCTCATCTGTCGGGGGATTCGCTATTGAATTCATTTCAATGTGACTATCAAACGGGGACAAGTGTAGCACGCGGACAAGTGCCCAGTCAGGCGGACTCCAGTGGCCAGGAATGGGCTCCAGAGGAAGTTCTTACAGTTAGGGATTACATCGCCCAAATCGCTCGAGCAAAGAAACCAAATGCGCTTACGGGAAAAAGCTACAGAGCGATGCCGAGCGCGCAAGAGGGCTTCTCGCTCCTTGATTGGTACCAATCCGCTGCACTTAAGTGACGCCTAACGGTAAATTCTAGCGGTCTTATTCCGGTAAATTAACTTGCTCGTTAACGACCAAGTCACGACTATGACTTGTCCTTCGAAATGCTATTTCGTCGGTACTCGAAGCTGTCGTCGAACATCCCTCTACAGGAGATCGCGTCACGTCAATTGGCACGACGACTCCCATTAAGAAGTGGACATGAAAAATTTATTGGGACGGCTGCGTATCCGTCCCGGGCTATTTTCAGTAAACGTTTCAGGAGGCTGTATGTCTAGCGTTCGTTCCATCAATAAAATCGTAGTGACGGGATCGCTATTCCTGTTGCTTGGCCTTGTGGCCACCCTTCCACTGCGGGCACAGCAGTACTTGGGAACTCTGACGGGAGAGGTGACCGACGCCTCCGGAGCAAAGATTGCGAATGCCGATGTGTCGGCAACTAACGTTACGACGCACTTTATAACTAAGACCAAGACGAATGGTTCAGGCCAATTCTCTATCCCGTTCCTGACTCCCGATACCTACGAGGTGGCGGTCGAGATCTCCGGGTTCCGTCCGGAGAAACGGACCGGCCTAGTATTAACGGCGGGCGGCAACGAGCGGATCGACTTCGCACTGAAGGTCGGAGTAGTGGGGGAACAGGTCGTCGTGTCGGCCGATCTGGAGCAACTCGATACCGCATCGGCGAACCTGGGGACGACGATGGGGACGAAGGAGGTCACCGATCTCCCGAACATTGGACGCAATCCGTTTGTGCTCTCGACTTTGGCCGCCGGCGTTACCACTGGGGCCTATATGCAGTCGAAGGCCAGCGGTTTCACGAATCCTTTCAGCGGGACCGCTGTGCAGATCATTGCTAACGGAAACAGCGGTCACAACCGCCTGACGCTGGACGGCATTCCCGACGATCCTGCGGAGCGGCTCTCGGGTGCGAGCTACACGGGCTTTGTTCCATCGCCGGAGGCCGTCCAGGAGGTCAAGACGCAGACTGCGCTGTATGACGCGCAATATGGACATGGGAACGGTACTGTGTTGAATACGGTCCTGAGGGCTGGATCGAACAACTATCACGGCTCGGCATACTACGTCTTTCGGAACACATATCTCGATGCGAACACGCATGAGCGTGTGCCGACGCAGAACGCAGCGGTGAATCCGACGCATCGGGTGAACGACCAGTGGACCCAACCGGGTGGGGTCATCGACGGGCCTTTGACCATTCCTCACGTCTACAACGGGAAAGATAAGACGTTCTTTATGGCAGCGTATGAATATGTCCAGCTTCATCAACCGGTTCCGTTTTCCGGTCTGGTTCCCACCACGGCTCAGGCGGCGGGCGATTTCTCCGGTCTTTGCTCAAACTTTATCGCTGGGGTGTGCGCGCCCGGCGCCGGAGTCCAGCTCTATGATCCAACGACAGCGGATGCAAGCGGCAATCGGGCACCGTTTCTGAACAACAACCTCAAAAGCAAGATCAATCCGGCGGGAGCAGCGTTGCTGAGCTACTATCCCGCGCCGAACAGCACACTGAGCCCAACCGTAAACTACATCTCGAACGTCACATCTTCGCCAAATAAATACTGGTCCTTTGTGACACGAGTTGATCACTCTTTTTCGGACCGCAACAAACTCAATGGCACCTTCTTCAAGGCCGTCCTGCACCAGATTCAACCGACCGAAGGCTTTCCGAAGCAGGTTGCTCCCACCGGCGTGGGCTATACGGTCTACCGCAATAACATTGGCGGAAGTCTGGACGACGTCATCGTGGTTTCGCCTACGATGGTGGTGGACGCGCGAATCGGAGTCATCTATCACCCCTTTGGTCTGATCTATCCGGGTAGCACGTTCGATCTCTCGACGATCAACATGAATGGAACAGGTTTGCCGTATCAGTCGTTTCCTGGCGTGTTTACCTGTGACGCATGCACTTCACCGGGGGGCTCTTCGGGCACCAGTCCCGGTTCGTCGACACCCTACGCCGGGCTCTCAGCCGGCAATACTGGACAGATCAGCGAAGACACGCTTGGGTCGGCCTCCGTACTGGTTTCGAAGACACTCAGCAAGCATTCTTTACGGGC
This sequence comes from Acidobacteriaceae bacterium KBS 89, assembly GCA_000381605.1. Lineage (GTDB taxonomy): Bacteria > Acidobacteriota > Terriglobia > Terriglobales > Acidobacteriaceae > Edaphobacter. Next base: position 580,944 of record KB906756.1, on the reverse strand, counting down.
GGGCTTCGAGGGTAACATCACACGGTATAACGTACAAAATCCGCAGAGTGGCGTGGGGACGTTCAACTTCAACCGTCAATTTACTCAAAAGAACTCGGTTTCCACGGCGGTCGGGAGTGACGCAAGTTCAGGGAATCCATTCGCGTCTTTGTTGTTGGGCTATCCTTCGAGCGGGACCTATGGAAATCAGATCGCCTATGCACTGCAACAGCTCTACTACGGCGTTTACCTGCAGGATGACTGGCGCGTGCTTAGGAACCTGACGATCAATGCTGGCCTTCGCTGGGACTACGAGTCACCCTTCACAGAACGTTACAACAGGCTGAACAACGGATTCTGCGCCGCCTGCCCGAACCCGCTGCAGGCTTCGGTCTCGGGTCTTGCACTCAACGGCGGTCTGCAGTTTGCCAGTTCGTCGAACCGATATGACTATCCGACCGACCTGAATAACTTCCAACCGAGGCTTGGCGCGGAGTTTCAGTTGAACCCCAACGTTGTGCTGCGCGGAGGCTTCGGGATTATCTACTTCAACACGCTGGAGAGCCCGCTTGGACAGGGGTTCAGCTCGTCCACGGGGTATGTCGCGACCCTTGACAATACCCACCCTGCAAATTCCCTCACGAATCCATTTTCGACGGGAGTCAACCTTCCGACTGGGAGTTCACTCGGATTGGCTACGCAAAATGGCCAGGCCATCACTTTTCCCGATCAGAACCATACACAACCGAAGATCATGCAGTACTCGGTTAGTGTGCAGACGCAGTTGCCCGCAAACCTGGTGCTCACTGTCGCCTACGTCGGCAACAAGGCGTCGCAGCTTGAGATCAACAAGAGTATTAACGCGTTGCCCGCTCAGTATTACAACCAAGGGGCCGCCGGTGTTACTTTCCTGCAAACCCAGGTACCGAATCCTATGGCGGGCAAACTACCGGGATCGTCGTTGAATTCTGCGACCGTTCAAAGACAGTTCTTGTTGCTCCCGTATCCCGAGTTTACGAATGTGACGGACAACTATGCTTCAAGGGGTAGTGCTCTCTATAACTCGCTGCAAACGTCCGTTGTAAAACGTGTAAGCCATGGCTTTTCGATGCAAGGAAACTTTACATGGTCCAAGATCATGGACCAGAACATTTACCTGAACGCGCAGGACCCCTTGAGTTCTCCGTTTCGTTATCAGGACCCCAACCCGAACCTCGTAGGGAACCTGGTGGGGATTTATCAATTCTCATCTTTGTCGGGCAAACCTGCTCTGGAGCGGTACACGCTTGGAGGTTGGCAGGTGAACGGTGTGCTTCGCGCTCAGAATGGCAACCTGGTAGCGACGCCAGGTGCCTCCACCACTTCAGGCGGTAATGTCACGCCGCTTTCCAGTCCGCGTTTGGGCAATGCGACTTACGGACGGTATTTCAACACATGCTATTTGAACGCAGCCGGAGCGATGGTGATGACAACTCCTTCTGCTCCGGGTTGCGACAGCACCTCATCGATTCCCGCGTTTCAACAGCATTTGGCGTTCACGCTCAATAACGTTGGGCCTTACATGAATGATGTTCGGCAGCGGGTCCATCCTCTCTTCGATTTCACGATTTTCAAACAATTCCAGTTGCATGAGTCTCTCAACTTCGAGATTCGTGGTGAGTTCTTCAACATACTTAACACCCCGAACTTTGGCGGGCCGAATACTTCGCTTGGATCGTCGAGCTACGGTATCGTGACGCTGACGCAGGCAAACGATCCAAGGCTCACCCAGTTGACGGCTCGACTGAATTTCTAGCGTTTCCAGTGGCGGACCTACGCTTGACCAATAGTCGGTCGTGAGTCCGCCTTTCTCTTTCCGAAATGGATCGGGGGCTGGACGGTACTCTGTCTCTCAAACCTCGAGGTGTCGGTGAACAATCAAAAGAGATGGATGAAGATTGGAACATTTGCCCTCGCCGTCGCGTCGGTAGGAATTGTAGGACGCGCCTATGGGCAGGGCCATTCGGTTGCGCCGGACGAACTCCGTAAAGGATTCGCAAATCCGCCCGCCTCGGCGCGACTGCGGTGTTATTGGTGGTGGCTGAATGGGCATACCACGGAAGCGACCATCACACGCGACCTGGAGGAGATGCAGAAGAAGGGCTATGGTGGCGTGCTGCTGGTGGATGCGAACGGGTCGAACCAGAACGGCAATGACAATGTGCCCGCTGGCCCCGAGTTCGGCAGTCCGGAGTGGACAGCGCTTTATGTTCACGCCTTGAAAGAGGCCGACAGGCTGGGTTTGGAGGTCACACTCAACATCACCAGTGGATGGAACCTTGGTGGACCCTGGGTGCAACCGGAACAGGCGTCTAAGCTGCTGACGTGGTCGCGTACTGTGGTGAAGGGAGGTGCGGCTGGCATCGTTAGGGTGGAGCTTCCGCCAGTGAAGAACGGGTTCTATCGGCAGATTGCCGTGCTGGCCTATCCGCTGCATCGGGGAAGCTCGATGGCGGGCGAGAAGGGCGATGTCCGGACGGGGCTAGGTGCATTGAAGGGAAAGTCGGCGGCAGTGGAGATGGGATTTTCCATGCCGGACATGAGTTCGCTGATGCTCGACTCTTCGCCTGACAAAAGTGATGAAGACACAGGCTTCGCGGAGATTCGTGAAATTTCGGGACAGGTCGATGCCGATGGAACGGTGCATTGGGTGCCGCCGGTGGAAGGTGCGCAAAGCTGGGAAATATTGCGAATTGGCTACACGGATTCGGACGCACGCGTGTCGACATCGAGCGGCGCCTGGCAGGGGTTGGCGATCGATTATCTCGATCCGGGGGCGCTTGATGCGTACTGGAAGAAGAGTGTGCTGCCGCTGCTCGACGCGGGCAAACCCTATGTGGCGAAGAGCCTGAAGTATGTGGGTACCGACAGCTGGGAACTGGGTGGGACGAACTGGACAGGTAAATTTCGTGAAGAGTTTCAGCGGCGGCGTGGCTACGATCCTGTGCCGTATCTGCCTGTGGTGGCGGGGCGGATCGTCGGAAGCCGAGACCTGAGTACGAGGTTTCTGGCCGATCTGCGGCGGACAGTGGCCGACCTGGTGAATGTCCACTATGACCATATGGCAGCGCTCGCTGGTGAATTCGGGTTGGGAATACAGTGCGAATCTGGCGGCCCACATAGCGCGCCCATCGATGCGCTGGAGACATTTCGATCCAGCAGCATTCCGCAGACGGAGTATTGGGCGATGTCTCCCGAGCACCGCAGCGCCGATACGGAGAGGTACTTTGTGAAAGAGGCAGCGAGTGCCGCGCATATATACGGGCGGCCACTGGTTGCGGCGGAGGGGATGACGTCGATCGGGAATCATTGGAACGAGTCGCTGGGGATGAATCTCAGACCATCGTTCGACCAGGCGTTGACGGAGGGTATGAACCGCCTGGTGTGGCATGCGTTTACGTCGTCACCCGCGGAGCTGGGTCTGCCCGGACAGGAGTATTTTGCCGGAACGCATCTCAACCCAAACGTAACGTGGTGGCGCGATTCGGGCCCGTTCTTTGCGTATTTGAACCGATCACAATTTCTGTTGCAGCAGGGCGTTCCGGTCAGCGATTTGCTCTATTACTACGGCGACAATGTGCCAAATTTTGTGCGACTGAAACGAGACGATCCGGCAAAGGTCTTGCCGGGTTATGACTATGACGTGACGAGTACGGACGCTTTACTGCAACGAATCTCAATCACAAGCGGTTTGATGCGGACACCGGAAGCGGTCAGTTTCAAGGCGCTGGCATTACCTCGTTCCCGGATCATGCCGTTGGCGGTCGTAAAGCTGGCGGAAGAATATCTGCGGAATGGTGGAACGCTCATCGGCGAGCGGCCGCTGCGCAGCCAGGGCATCGTGACGGCTGAAGAGGCTCGGCAGTTCGAAACTACTGTCAACAGCTTGTGGGCGGGTTGCGAGAATAGCGCTGAGAAACATGTCGCGGTTGGCAAGGGACAGTTATTCTGCATGGCGAGTGCGCGAGACGCGCTGGGTGCGACGGGGACCCTGCCTGACTTTGCAGTGGCCGGCAACGTAGGTGGCAACGACGTGGCGCTCGACTACGTCCATCGTCGTGCAGGCGACGCTGAGATCTATTTTATTCGCAATACGGAGGACCAGCCCATCAAGACGGCCGTCCTCCTGCGTGTGAAAGATAAACAGCCGGAGATATTCCATGCCGATACCGGCGATGTCGAGGCAAGCCTGCTGTTTTCGGCGACAGCGGATGGCCGAACGATGCTGCCGCTGTCAGTAGGGGCACGCGAATCGGTGTTCGTCATCTTCCGGCACGATTCGGCGTTGCAAAACATTACGGCCATCGAACGAGATGGATCGATCTTGTATTCCACTGAGCATCCTGAGACAACGGGCCTGCCGCAAGGACTCAGTGTCCGAAGCGAGGGGACGAGAGCGGTGTTGTCCACGCTGGAGCCGGGGAGGTATCGTCTTACCTTCGCGGGTGGCAAGAGCACTGAAGTCACGGCGAGCTCGGGTGAGGCGATCGACCTGCCGGGTCCGTGGACGCTGAACTTCCCGCCAGGATGGGGGGCACCACCGCAAGTGAAGATAGCCGAGCTGAACTCATGGACGAACTCTGCCGATCCGGGGGTGCGTTACTTCTCGGGTAGGGCGACGTATCAGACAGTACTGCATCTTATGGAGGCGCAAGTTGCGACCGTTTCAACCGCAAACCTCAATCTTGGTGAAGTGCATGAGGTTGCGGCCGTGCGAATCAATGGAAAGAGCGTGGGGACGCTCTGGAAGTTTCCCTATACGATTCGAACTGACGGGCTGCTCCATGCCGGTGCGAATACCATTGAAGTTGATGTAACCAACCTTTGGCCTAATCGGCTCATCGGCGATGCACAGGATCCAAATGGCAAGCATTACACCTGGACGAATATCCGCAAGTATACGAAGGACTCCCCGTTGTTGCCGTCGGGAATGTTGGGGCCGGTAAGGATTGAGCCGGTGTATGACGTGACACTGAGTGTTCCTATGCAATAGAGCTCGGAGCATGCAGGAATGAACGGTTTGCGGAGAGAGAAGAAGTGAGCGAATTATCAAACCTGCGTGTGGGACTTCTTGGAGTCGGATTGGGTGCGTACTGGAGCCAGTTTAGTGGACTCGAAGAGCGCCTGCGGGGACAGGTTCGCACAGTGGAAGAACGGTTGCGTGGAGCGGGACGCGACATCATTAGTTTTGGTCTTGTGGACGGTCCCAAGCGAGCCTTCGCCGTAGGACATGAGGCGAGAGCGCAGGACGTCGACATGCTGGTGATCTACGTCGCGACGTATGCCCTGTCATCGACGATCCTTCCCATCGTGCGCCGCGCCAAGGTTCCAGTCCTTGTCCTGAATCTCCAGCCAGCACCTGCGGTGGATTATTCGGCATTCAACGCTCTGCCGGATCGCACGGCTATGACGGGCGAATGGCTCGCCTACTGTTCTGCGTGCCCGATGCCTGAGATTGCAAATGTCTTTGCGCGTTGCGGCATTCCGTTTCATCAGGTGAACGGTTCGCTCGAGGGAGATGAGGCGTGCTGGCGGGAGATCGACGAATGGATGGATGCCGCGCGCGTGACCCATACCTTGAGCCATACGCGCCTGGGACTGATGGGCCACTACTATGGCGGCATGTTGGATATCGCGACGGATCTGGTTGCTGTTTGCAACATCTTTGGTGTGCATATCGAACAACTCGAGGTTGATGAGCTGAGCCTGTTGAGGGACGAGGCGAGTGAGGCAGCGATCCAGCAGCAGCTCGCGATCATTCGTGAGGCCTTCGAGGTTCGGGAGGATTGTTCCCCCCTCGAGTTGGAGCGCGCGGCCAAGACCTCCGCTACACTGCAGCAGATAGCAGGGAAATATTCCCTGGGCGCACTAGCCTACTACTACAAGGGGTCTGGCTCTGAGCTCAATGAGGAGACGATGAGTTCGATCATTCTTGGTACTTCGCTGCTGACTGGTCGTGGCATTCCGGTGGCGGGGGAGTACGAGATTAAAAATGCACTGGCGATGAAGATCCTGGACGGCCTCGGTGCTGGAGGCTCCTTCACCGAGTATTATTCCGTGGACTACGCGGACGACGTTGTGCTGATGGGGCACGACGGTCCGGGACATCCCGGCATTGCAGAGGGCAAGACTAAAGTTCGCCCGTTGGAGGTCTACCACGGCAAGGTGGGCAAGGGGCTTTCCGTCGAGATGAGCGTGCGAGTAGGACCGGTGACCCTGCTCTCGGTGGTCGAGTGCACGCGGCGCGGACTGAAACTGCTGGTCGCCGAAGGGCGGACAGAAGAGGGCCCGATCCTTCGCATTGGAAATACGAATAGCCGGTACCGCTTTCCAATCGGGGCGCGAGCATTTTTAGAGAAGTGGAATAGCAAGGCGCCGGCTCACCATTGTGCTGTCGGAGTTGGACACCTTGCAGGGACACTCGAGAAGCTCGGGGCTCTGCTGGAGATTGACGTGGTCCGCGTTTGTTAGCGTGACTGTCTCATAAGGAGGAAATCAATATTGTGAGACGGCGAATGCAGCGCGTTCTTTGTGGGTTAGCTCGATTGGAAGAACCCGTCCAGTGGCGCCCGATTGGAAGGATGTCTCCAGGATGGACATTACTGCACTTGCTTGTTCTGGAGGGACAGGGTTCGGCTGTCTGCCCCACAGTGCCTCGCGAATGCCGACATAGTAGTCTGCCTGGTTCACTCTGGGGGCGGGAACCTTCGCCTGTTTTCCGGTTTCACCGTCGAAGAAAATGCCTGGATCGGGATCATCGCCAAATCCAGGAGAGCCCGGCAGCACGCCAGCAACGAGTTGCTTTTCCTGCACATCGCCTCCGAACTTCGCCCAGCTCCCGCGCGTGCCATGCAGCACGGAACGCGGAACACCACCAGACACAAGCAATGAGGTGTGGAGGATGACCCGGAGAGAGCTGTAGTTCAGTTGGACATGCGCCCAGTCGTCCGCCTCTCCCCCCTTACGCAATACGGCAAAGCTGGCGTTGATAGTCTGGGGCAAACCGAACAACTGCACCACCTGATCGATCAGATGTGGGCCGAGATCAAACCAAAGTCCGGCGCCAGGACCAGCCTGCTCGCGCCATCGTCGGCGCACCTGCGGACGATACCGGTCAATATGAGTTTCAAAGTGGGTAATTTCCCCCAAAAGGCCTGATTCTACGACTGCTTTCGTTGCCAGAACCTCGCTGTCCCAGCGTCGGTTGTGAAATACCGACAACAGCTGCCCCCGTTCCTCAGCAAGTTGCACAAGGGAACGAGCGTCTGCAAGTTTGACTGTAAAGGGCTTGTCTACGACTACGTGCTTTCCTGCGTGCAAGGCAGCGGCGGCAAGCGGGTAGTGACTTTCATTAGGGCTGGCAATGACCAGGAGATCCACCTCCGGGTGAGTCGCGGCTTCTTCCATGTTGGAGCAAACAGTAACGCCAGGAAAATTGGCCAGCACGGTGTCGTGTTTGCTTGATCCAACTACGGTTAGCTCCAAGCCTGGCACGGACTGGATGAGTGGCGCATGAAACGTCTTACCCGCGTAGCCATAGCCGATCAATCCAACTCGAATCGTTCTTCCAACTTCGAACATACAAACACCCTTTTGAATGAGATCGTGCCGGCAGGCCTGGACGAGTTAAGACCTGAACAGTGTAGACTGCGGCTTAGTTTAATCAGACAAGTTCGCACAAACTCCCGGGAGCAAGCTAGATGGCTGTAGAACGCCGTACTCGAGTCAGGTTTTTCCTCGCATTTTGGCTATTCATCCTCAGCGGAGTTGCCTTTCTCGACCGTACCAACATATCAATCGCGGGCCTGCAGATCAGCACAGAGTACGGACTCGGCAACCAGAGGCTGGGTTGGATCTTCAGCGCCTTTCTGATCGGATACGCCGGCTTTCAACTTCCTGCAGGATGGCTCGCGGCGCGCTTCGGGCCTCGGCGCGTCCTCACCATTGGGGTCGTGTGGTGGGGTGTTGCAACCGCTCTCACAGCAATGCTTCCCTCTGGTATTGCGCACGCCGTCGCGCTGTTGATCGCGATTCGGTTTGCCCTCGGCGCAGGTGAAGCGGTCATCTATCCCGCGGCAAACCAGTTTGTCGCGCGCTGGGTACCTGTGCAGGAACGCGGCTTTATCAACGGTCTCATCTTCGCGGGTGTCGGCGCCGGCAGCGGCCTAACCCCTCCCTTGCTTACATGGCTGATCACTCATCACGGATGGCGTGCGGCGTTTTGGTTCAGCGCTCTCATTGGACTTGCGGCTGGAGCGGTCTGGTGGTTCGCCGCCCGCGACACACCTGAAGAGCACAGCGGAGTCTCCGCCTATGAACTGAAGGAGATTCGCGATGGCTTGTCTTTCACTCCCTCCGTGCCGGTACCCGTTCCAGATGCCCCGCCAGTCATCGTCGCACCAGTCGTGATCTCCTGGCGGGCTATCTTTCACCGTCGCGACCTTCCAGCGCTCATGGCCGGTTATTTCAGCTTCGGCTATGTGGCGTGGATCTTCTTCAGCTGGTTCTTTCTTTATATGGCTCAGGTGCGTGGCTTCGATCTGAAAGCCAGCGCCCGCTACGCGATGCTCCCATTTCTTTCGATGACGATCTGCTGTCTGGCCGGTGGAGTTCTGAGCGACCGGCTCACGCGGGCCTACGGACTTCGCATCGGTCGCTGCGGGCTGGCCTCTGTGGCCATGCTGGTAACCGCCGCATTTCTCGTGGTTGGATCCCAGATTCACAGCCCGCAGGCCGCCGGTGTCATCCTTGCGGGCGGTGCCGGCGCCCTCTATTTCTCACAGAGTTCCTTCTGGTCTGTATCTGTTGATATTGCGGGCCGCAGCTCCGGAGTCTTCTCCAGCATGGTGAATATGGGGGGACAGATCGGAGGCGCAGTCACGGCATCGCTGACGCCCTGGATCGCGCAGCGCTTCGGCTGGGTGACGTCCTTTGCTATCGCTGCGGGCCTCGCGGTTATTGGCGCTATCTGCTGGATGACGGTGCACCCCGAGCTTCCCCTTGATTCCTAAGGGTTAAGCGGAGATAAAAGTTTGATTACAGCCAATCGAAATATATGATGCGTTAATGACATCAGGTCTGTGATCATGGCATTATGTCCCGCGAAATCGTGCGTTGCGGCACTGGCGACGACGGATCTTACCCGGCGCTTCGCATTTGGCAAGGTCGCGCTTCTTTTCGTCTTTCTTGCGGGGGGGATGGCCCGCGCCGCAACGACGCCAACGACATTGCGTCTTTCTGAGTATCAGAAGCAGGACTGGCAGGTGGAAGATGGCTTGCCTGAAAACTACGTGCGCATGATAGCGCAGCGTCCCGATGGCGTTTTGCTGCTTGCTACATCTTCCGGACTCGCAACCTTCGATGGCCAGCGCTTCCAGAATGTACCTATCGAGGTTGATGGTCTCGTCGATAACGAGGCCGTCAACACCATGCTCTATAGCCGCGACCGCGATCTTTGGATTGGCACAGACGGGCGCGGCGTCTTCCACCGTACTTCTTCCGGCACCATCAATATCAGCGAGCGAGCGGGTAAGTTCAACGAACGCATTCGCATGATGTACGAGGACGCCCAGGGCGTGCTTTGGATCGCAACTCAGAATGGTGTAGAGCGCTTCGTAGACGGGAAAATCGAGGTACTTTCCGAAGCCGGTATGATCTCCGGCGACATCACAACGCCCTTCGCTGAGGATGGCGTTGGAGGAATGTTCTTCGTGACCTCCTCCGGTCTCTTTCATTGGGAAGCCGGTACTACGCATCGGTTTCTTATTCGCGCTTCGCAGGCTGTGATTCCCGTGGCGGTTTATCGCGACTCCCAACAGAGGATCTGGGTCGGCACATCGACCGGCGTCGTACAGCTAGTTCCACGCAAGACTACTTCCCATGATCTGACGGACCGATTCGATCAGGTTCCTAGAGCCACCGTCGACGGTCCTGTCACGGTATTGCAGGACGACCGGGAAGGGAATCTCTGGATCGGGACACGTCGCGACGGTATCTGGCGTCTAGGGGCGGATGGGACGTCTCACTGGTCTTCTCGCAATGGTCTTCCTGATGACACCATCCGCGCCCTTTTTATCGACAACGAGCAGAACCTCTGGATCGGCATGCGGACGGGAGGCCTGAGTCGATGGCGCAAGGGCGCGTTGGCTCCCTATGGCGAACCCGAGGGGTTCCACGCCAACTTCTCCGCGAACTCGTTTGCAGACAGCCATGGCGATCTCTGGCTCGGCACATGGGGTAAGGGTCTTTTCCGCAGACACAACGGGCATCTCTCCGCCGCCAATCCTCCGGGAATGCCGATCGCAACGCCCATCCGCGCGCTCGCCGAAGACCGGCGCGGACACATTTGGATAGGCACATGGTTCGACGGCATCTATCGCTATGACGGCCATACCTTTCATCACTATCTGCTAGGCATCGAATCCCCGGGCAATGCCGTGAGTTCCATTCTTCCAGACAGTCGCGGAGGTCTCTGGGTCGGCACATATACCGGTCTCTTCTACTTTCCTACCGGCGAGGTCGACTCACAACGAAGATCTCACCTGCTCGAGGCGAAGCTGATCACCTGCGTCATCGAGGATCGCGACGGATCGATTCTCGTCGGCACCAGTACGGGGCTCTTTCGCGTACGCGATGGCGTTGTGCTTCCCATCGACGGAATGCCGCACCCCTATGTCCTCTCTTTGACATTGGACAGCATGGGGTACGCCTGGACTGGCACCAAGGCGGGCGGTCTTGTCTGGGTACATCAGCAGCAGGCCACACCACTCCCTGCGAGCAGTGGCATTACACCTCTTCTCGTCAACACCGCCATTGAAGATAGAGACGGCCATCTTTGGCTGGGCACCTCGCGCGGTATCGTGCGGCTCTCCCTCACAGAACTGCACGATGTCGCGGATGGTCGACAATCCCAGCTCTCCACTGTCGTCTTTGGCAAAGGGGACGGCATGCGTTCCAGCGAATGTGGCGGAGCCTCCAACCCAACGTCTACCCGAACAGCCGACGGTACCCTCTGGTTCGCCACGGCCAAGGGATTCGTCCACACGACCGACGTCGCAGAAAAGGCAGGGTCGTTCAGTCCAACGGCGACCATCACTGGTTGGACACTCTCAAATGACCCCAACGTGACGGACAGTGTCACCGGACCGCACGTCGATCTTGAGGCCGGACAACCAGACGTCATCTTCTTTTTCAACGCGGGACTACTCTCCAACCCCGGGCACATCGAGTTCCGCTACCGCCTCACGGGCTATGATGCCGAGTGGACAAGCACCCGCGCCCATTCCGCACGCTATCGTAGACTCTCTCCCGGCAAATACCGTTTTGAGGTGCAGGCACGTAACAGCGGCGAAGAATGGCTCTCTCCGGTTGCGGCATTACCGGTCCGTCAACGCCCCCACATCTATCAAAGCTGGTATTTCTATCTTGTTCTCTTCTTGTTAGCTGCCACTATCGCAGTGCATCTCTTCCGCCGCCGTGTCCAAATGATGAAGGGTCGTATCGGCATTGTGCTTGAAGAGCGCAACCGCATCTCGCGCGAGTGCCACGACACTCTCATGGCAGGGTTCGCAGCAATCTCCTGGCAGCTCGAGGCCACCGCCAAACTCTTCCGCGACAGTGACGCTGCGTCTACGCCAGCGGCCAAGTCCTGCGAGCTGGCCCGAAGCATGGTTTCGCACTGTCAGGCCGAGGCCAGGCGAATCATCTGGGACCTCCGCGACGCCGAGGAGGTCACCAACATCCTTTCGCAGGCGCTATCCCACACTCTCGCTACAAATCACATGCAGGAAGTAGTCCGAACCACGCTCGACGTCGAAGGAGATGAGGTACCGCTTGCCCCCGGTTGTGTCCATCACCTTGTCTGCATCGGCCAGGAGGCTGTATCGAACGCTATTCGCCATGCCCAGCCTTCTTCCATCGCCATCCACCTCAAGTATGAGAGTGATGCCCTTAATCTATCCATCCGCGATGACGGGCGCGGATTTTATGCGTCAGATCGGTCCACATCGCGCCGAGGACACTTCGGCATCCCCGTGATGGAAGAGCGTGCACGCAAGCTCGGTGGCACACTTCGCCTGCAGACCTCCGTCGGTGCTGGCACCGAGGTCACGGTCAGAGTATCCTTCAACGCTATGCAGCAGCCGGTCAATCAAGAGCATCACGTTATACGGTGGATTGGAATATGAAGCAGATCAGCGTTCTCCTCATCGAGGATCACTTCCTCGCGCGCATGGCGCTCCACTCCGTTCTCTCCGGGCATCCCCAGATCCGTATCATCGGAGAAGCCGGCGACGGAGAACTCGGTATGACGATGTACCGCTCGTTGCGGCCAGACGTTGTGGTACTCGACCTTCGCCTGCCGCGGGTGAGCGGTTTTGACGTCATCATTCAGCTGCGCAAGGAGTTTCCCAATGCGCGGATCGTGGTGCTTTCAAACTATCAGGGTAGTGAGGACATTTACCGTGCCGTGCGCAGCGGCGCGATGGCTTATCTCACCAAGGATGCCAGCGGGGAAGAGCTTCTCAACGCCATTCAGAACGTCGATCGCGGCTTGCGTTATCTTCCGCACGTCGCTCTGGACCGTCTGGCCGAACGCATGCCAACTGTTGAACTTACCCCTCGGGAAACTGAGGTTCTGGCCTGTATCACTCAGGGACGTAGCAACCGCGAGATCGCCGAAGATCTCCATATTGCAGAGAAGACCGTTCGGATTCATGTAAGCTCGGTGCTCGATAAAATGGGTGCCCGCGATCGCACCCAGGCCACGATTTATGCACTGCAACGAGGCATTGTTCATCTCGAATAGGTGCAGTCTCTTGAAATAAGACGCGACGGTGGCGCATCTCTTTCAATGACTTAGAGGATCTTCGCAAACACGCCTGCCGTTGAGCGAGAGCATTTTCCGCCGACCGGCTCACTGAGAGAAACAACTCCGCTTGGTGTCAGATTTGGTTCTAGGACATTTGACCTATCCCTTCCCCCGGCAACTGCCTGATGACAGATTTTCCTGCTTGTAATGGAATCGTGACACTCAAGAAATAATCCACGATCGGTCGCGAGAAGGAGATTTATATCCCATCGTGACCCGTACGTGCATAAGTGAGCTTTTCAATTGCTGTGCTGCCTGACCACAAGGATTTACCTAGGAGACTACTGTGAAGAAAGCGTTGGTTTATTGCCTCGTACTCTTGCTGAGCCCTGCGTTCCTTTGGGCCCAGATCTCGAACAATACCTCACTAGTCGGCACAGTGCTCGACTCAACCGGAAGCGCAGTGAGTGGAGCGAAGGTAACCGCGGTCGAGCAGTCCACAAAACTTTCTTATTCAGCGACTACGAACGAGTCAGGATATTACTCCATCGCCTTTATTCAGGGTGGTGCCTATGACATCACGGTCGAGCAACCTGGCTTTGGCAAGGTGACTACGACAGGGGTTCCGGTAACCGTCAACATGAGCGTGCGTACCGATTTCAATCTCAAAATCGGCGCAACAACGGATACAGTGACTGTCTTGTCGGCGAGCACACCGCCGCTCTCAACAGATGACGCAAGTCTGGGAGAGACGTTTCCTCCCAAGCAGGTCGAAGACCTGCCTGTCCAGGGACATAATGCGCTTGAAATTGCTGCATTGGCCTCCAATGTCATCATCGGATCCAAGACCAACTATTCCGGCAATCCCCCGGGTGTGGACTTCATCGGTGCGGGCCAACGCGAGACCCAGAACGAGCTAACCCTCGATGGTGTCTCGATCATGAACAACCTAGGCAACGTGGCACCGGCCCGCCCCAGCACGGACATGGTCTCTGAAGTCCAGATGCAGAGCGGCAATTACACAGCCCAGTACGGCTCGTACCTGGGCGTCCACGTCAACATGGTGAGCAAGCAGGGTACGAATCAGTACCATGGCGTCGCCTACGACTACATCAAGAACACGGTGTTTAACGCGCACAATTTCTTCGACACCGCTACGACGAAAAAGGCGCCGCTGAATTACAACCAATGGGGATTTACTTTGGGTGGCCCTGTCATTATTCCTAAGCTTTATAACGGCCGCAACAAGACCTTCTTCTTCGGTTCCTACGAGAAGCTGAATCAGAAGGCACAATCTCCGGGCACGTCTACTGTCATGACTGCGGCGATGCGGGCTGGCGATTTCTCGGCCATTGGTACTTACAATCCGGCTACCGGTGCATGTACCGGAATCTGTCTCAAAGATCCGGCGACGGGAACGTTCTACGCGATTCCTACCACTGGCCCTAATGCTGGGAAGAGCAATCAGATTCCAGCGAACGAACTCAACACGGGAACCGGCCAGATCGCCCAAAAATACATGGCCTATGTGCCTCTCCCGAATATCGCCGGCATCAACAACAACCTCTCTAACGTGTATTTCCCAAATACTCTTTATGTTGCCCAGACGCTGGATCGCGTCGACGAGAACATAGGTGAGAAGATCAGGCTGTTCGGTCGTTTCCACTGGCAGAACATGACCTATGGCAACGGGAACGCGGTTCCAGTCAGCGCCAATTTTGGCCCGGCGAACAGTAGGAACTACGCCTTTGGATATACCCACATGATTACGCCCAACCTGGTGAGTGACTTTCACTTTGGTCTCAACCAATTCCTGACAGATTCGCTCAATTACTGGTATGTCAACAATCTCAAGACCGCCGGAACGGACCTTGGTATCCCTGGTTTCAACTACGATACAACCGACAACATGCCTGGAATTCCAAACGTCAATGTAACCAGTGCGACAGGTATGAACATTGGCAACAACGGCACCAATTGGTTCCAGGACGACCGGACCCTCAATTTCTACGAACAGATCAGCTACTCCCACGGAAAGCACAACATCATGGCGGGCGTTGAGTTCCGTAAGTTAGGGACGGGGCGTATCGCGACCAACCTATCGCTCGGTCAGTTCACTTTCAACGGCACCATCACTGGCGACTCTCGCGCGGACTTTGCGATTGGCCGTCCTTCCGCCGATATCACGCCGTCCACCAGTATTAAAGGTTCGGTGGCGGAATGGCGTGACGGCTTCTTCGTTCTTGACAACTGGCAGGCGACGGCGCGGCTGACCTTGAACTACGGTCTGCGCTACGATCTTCCCACGGTACCTTACAGCCTCAATGGCTACACCCGCATCATGAATGCCGCCCAGACGGCTTTGCTACCGGTCTCAACTGCCACCTCGGCCGCGACCTGGGTTCCGGTTCCAGGACTGAAGCTCGGTAGCCCGACTCATGACAACTGGGGACCGCGCCTTGGTTTCGCTTACCGCGCTACCGACAAAACTGTGATACGCGGCGGCGTAGGCTTCTATTACAACGCTAACCAGCTCAATAGCTTCACGCTACTGACAAGCAATAACTATCCGTTCGGCGCCAACTTCAGCTACAGCGCCGCACAGGGGACTGCCGCCAATCCATTCTCGTTTACTAACCCAACGCCCGGGCAGGCGACGGCATCGCCCGTGACAGGCGTTTGTCCCACGCCAACAACTTGCACCTATGGCAGCGCGGTAACGTACGATCCCGCCAACAAGACACAGCGTTTGTACCAGTGGAATCTGTCCGTTGGGCAAGAGTTGTGGAGGGGGGCTGCGGCGGAGGCGCAATATATCGGATCGCGTGCCCTGAATCTGGACACCAGCTGGTACTCGAATATGCCCACACAGATGGTAGGCGGCGTAGTCTTTTCTCAACCAAAGAGCGTCGCGCTCAATTCAGCACCGGGTAGCTGCGGACAGGCAAGCTGCCTGGTTCGCCCGAACCAGCTCTTTGGCTCAATCCGCGACTTGAGGAATTTTGCATGGGCCTCCTACAACGGACTTAGCCTCATCCTCCGTCAGCGTATGCTGCACGGGCTTTCGGGTCAGGCGAGCTACACCTGGGCGCACGATCTCGATGTCTCTACAGACTCCAACGGTGGAGGCGTTCCCTCGCAGCAATATAATCTTTCCGCTGACTATGGAAACTCCAACTGGGACATCCGGCAACGTTTTGTCGGAGTCCTCACCTATGAACTGCCTTCATTCGCTGGGAAAAGTTTGCTTATTCGCGAAACCCTTGGCGGCTGGCAGGTCAACACCATCCTCAACATACAGACTGGTTTTCCCTATAACGTTCAGCTTGGCTACAACAGCGCCGGTCTCGACCAAGGCACGCAACGACCAAGCTTTGTACACAGACCCAAAGCGAACTGCAGTTTGGACAATGTCATCCACGGAGTCAACGGGACGGCTACATCGGGATCGTGTATCGACCTCAGCGCCTATACGCTTCCAGTGGCTCCAACAACGCTTGTTCCTGGATCTACC
Organism: Acidobacteriaceae bacterium KBS 89; assembly: GCA_000381605.1. Lineage (GTDB taxonomy): Bacteria > Acidobacteriota > Terriglobia > Terriglobales > Acidobacteriaceae > Edaphobacter. The sequence goes on along the minus strand of KB906756.1, from coordinate 564,604 downwards.
ACCGTCGCAACGTTCAACTATGCCTTCGGCAACACGTCAAGGAACTCCCTGCACGGACCTGGTTTCTCCTACGACAACCTATCCATCTTCAAGAACTTCCAGATATGGGAGACGGCGAGGTTCCAGTTCCGCGCTGAGGCATCCAACGTCTTCAACCATCCCAGCGCAGCCAACCCAAACCAGTCCAACGGCGCGGGAAGCCCAACCCTCAACGCGGCGTCCCAGACGGGCACTGCCATCAGCGCTGGAAGCGCCGGGACGATCATCGATGTACAGAAGATTCCCGGTGAGCTTACCGGCGCGCGTGTGCTTCAACTGGCGGCCAAGATTATCTTCTAACCGGGGTTTGTCGTTATCTCAGAGCCGCCGGAATAAATCCGGCGGCGTCAACTGCTTCAATTCTTTCGGGGGACTAATATCGAGCATCCTATCCTGCTCTTCCGGTAGCATGCTCTCAGTCACTATGAGGTCAACGATATTGAACCCGATTCTGTCGTCGAGCAGAGCGCGCATCGCTGTTGCCATCGCCATCGTCTATGCAACGTCTCTTACCATCACTCATATCGTTCATGCGGACACACCAAAAACAGCAGCCCAGTACAGCGCTGACCCTGCGGCCATGCTTGAAGCTTACCGCCACGTTGAGGCCGCCTCTGTCTCGGACGCTATCGAACAAGTGTTCCATGAGAAGCGCTATATGTCGCACCATATGCAATCGATCTTCCCGGCGAAATTCGCTGGTACCGCGCTTACCGTCAAACTCGTCAAACAGGAAAATCACGATGCTGACGCGCTCACGGGTATGCTCAAAGCGATCGACTCCGGCGGCCCGGGCTCGGTCTATGTCATGCAAGTAGAGGATGGAGCCGACATCGCCGGCATGGGTGGATTGATGGGAACGGCCATGTTTGCACGTGGATTCGCTGGAGCGGTGATCGACGGAGGTGTCCGCGACCTGCCGCAGCTTAAGAAGATCGGCTTTCCTGTTTACTCCACCGGCCCGGTGCCATCAACCTCAGTGGGCCACTATCGGTTCGGCGGTATGAATGTGCCCGTCGACTGTGACGGCGTCAAAGTCTCCGCCAACGACATCATCGTCGCCGACCAGGACGGCGTTGTCGTCGTACCGCGTGAACACGCTGCGGAGATTCTCGTTCTCGCACAAAAACTCGACAACAGCGAACATTCGATGTATCCGTTTATTGAAAAATTTCATTCGATCGAGGAGGCAGTCAAACAGTTTGGACGAATTTAGAACCGGCATGTCCGACCTGTGGCGCTGAGCTTCACAGAGGCAACTACCTTCTTCCCCAATCTTCGTCAGGAAATGCGGTCCGAGGTTTACGATGTCAAGTAGCGATGAGCGCGGTCTCTTTACACGGCGGAGTTTTCTCCGCTGGTCGCAGTCGGCGATGGCGCTTCTTGGCGCGGCCCCGATCGTTGGAGTAGGTACGGCGTCGAAGGCATTTGCGCTGCCCGCGGCGTCGAACTCCGCGGATGACTATTATGCGAAGCTGGGCGTCGAAACGATCATCAATGCAGCCGGCACCTACACCTATCTCACCGCAGCACTGATGCCCCCGCAGGTGCAGCGCGCCGTTGCACAGGCGGCTCTTCATCCCGTCCGCCTCAAAGACCTGCAACAAGCCTCAGGTGAGTACATTGCAAGAAAGCTTCGCTGCGAGGGAGCGGTGGTCACATCCGGAGCGTCGGCCGCTCTTACTCTCGCTACTGCAGCCTGCATCGCGTCGGCTAATGGCACGAAGCCGGACCAGATCCCGGAGAACGTCGACCGCATGAAGCATGAGGTCATCGTGCAGAAGGCGCACCGCTATGAGTACGACCACGCCATGCTGATCTGCGGCGTACGCATCGTCGAGGTGGTTACCCTGGACGACTACAAACGTGCCTTTACGCCGAACACGATCATGACGAACTTCTTCAACTCGAGCGAATCCGGCGAGATCGACCGCAAAACGTGGCTCGACGTAGCCCATCAGCATAACGTTCCATGTCATATGGACGCGGCGGCGGACATGCCTCCTATTGAAAATCTGTGGAAGTACACGGGCATGGGTTATGACCTTGTTTGTTTCTCCGGAGGCAAGGGAATTCGCGGACCACAGAACGCCGGGCTGTTGCTTGGCAAGAAGCATCTCACCGACCTCGCGGCCGCCAACAACAATCCAAACAGCGACGCCGTAGGCCGCGGCATGAAGGTCGCCAAAGAACAGATCGTTGGCATGGTCGCTGCCGTCGATTGGCTGCTCGAGCAGAACGACGACGCCCTCGAAGCGGAGTACATGCGCCGCGTCGACATCATCAAGCAGGCGGTCAAGGATGTTCCAACGTTGACGGCAAGCGTCAATATCCCCGAAGTGGCCAATCACGTTCCACACCTCATGCTCACCTACGATCCCAAGGTCGTGGGTATCAGCCCAAAACAGGTGCAGGAACGCCTCAGGCAACAACGTCCGTCGATAGAACTCAACCCTGCTACCGGTTCAAGCGGCCGGTTCGGCACACTCTCTACTGAAAACACTATTGTCATCGGCACCTGGATGCTGCAGCCCGGCGAAGCCGAGATCGTTGGGCAACAAGTTCGTGCAGTTCTCTTGCATCCCAAACCATAATGCGTATCTTTCCAAAAAGGAGTAACACCAATGCAGCAGCAATCCAGAAGAGGTCTACTGAAGAACGCAGCCAAAGCCGCAGTCGCCGTAACCGGCGGTGCCCTGATCACTGAAACCGCCAAGGCGCAGGTCTCAGGAAAACTCGAAAAGAAGAACTATCCGCCAAAGACTCAGGCCGACAAGGTTCCTACGACACCGGCGAAGGCTCCTCTGTTTTCGAGCGCTGTATCTTACGGCAATTTGCTGTTTCTGGCAGGTGTTGGCGCACACTTCAAGGGCACTATCGAGGAGCATACGAAGCACGTACTCGATGAGCTTGAAAAGAATCTCATCAACGCCGGTTCATCAATGGAGAAAGTCCTAAAAGTGAACGTCTATCTCAACGATCTTAAGGACTACGCCGCGATGAATAGTGTCTACGCGACCGGCAAGTGGGGATCGGTTCCCCCTGTTCGAACGACAGTTGCTCCCGCAGGCGGCATCCCGGGCGATTCACTGGTCGAGATCGACCTCATCGCGTACATCTAACGCTTCCAAATATGGGAAGCACGTCATTACATCAAAATCAAGAAAAGGCGAGTCCATGTCTCTCTTTCGTAACGCGCGCTGGTCACGGCGAGAAGTCCTCAAGCAGTCGGGAATGCTGTCTGCCCTCGGAGCCGCCACCGCTGTTTCACCCTTCGCTGCGGGCGCAACCGCATTGGCGGAACCGCAGGCACCGAAGACGCTTCCTGCAAAGGAGGGAACTGATCAGGACAATCTCTTCACCCGTATCGGCGTACGTCCACTCATCAATGGCCGCGGCACGTTCACCATCATCAGCGGGTCGCGGTCTCTTCCACAAGTAAAGCAGGCAATGTTCGAGGCGTCGAACTACTTCGTCCAACTCGACGAGATGATGGATGGAATTGGCGCCCAGCTCGGTAAGCTTACCGGCGCCGAGTGGGGCATCGCCACTACCGGATGCGAGGCAGCCATCTGTCTGGCTACCGTCGCATGCATCGCCGGAACCAACGTTGAACAATGTCAAGCCCTTCCATACATCAAAGTGCGTGACCAGGTCATCATTCCAAAGCACTCACGAAACCCTTACGACTTCGGCGTCCGCATGACGGGCGCCGAGATAGTTGAAGTCGACTCGGAAGAGGATCTGCGATCCAAGATCTCAAAGCGCACCGCTATGATCTATATCCTCTCCGGCCCGGCGGCGGAAAAGGGTCCGTTGAGCATCTCGAATGTCTGTTCCATCGCCAAAGAGAAGGGCATTCCGGTGTTTGTCGATGCCGCCGCGGAAGAGCCATTGAATCCAAACATCCACATCGCCGCAGGCGCGACACTCGTCGGCTACTCCGGCGGCAAGTGCATGCGAGGGCCTCAGTCGTCCGGTATGCTGATCGGGCAAAAAGATCTGTGCAAGGCAGCCTACTATCAAGCCTCGCCTCATCACTGCTATGGCAGAGCATTCAAGTGCAGCAAGGAAGAGGCCATGGGCCTGCTCGCCGCGGTCCAGCAGTGGTACAAGCGCGATCATGCCGCCGAGCAGCGTGAGTGGCTCTCCTGGCTCAAGAACATCGAGGCCCGTATGAAGCCTCTGCCTTCTACCACGTTCGAATACCTGGAACCGGAAGATCTGTCTAACAAGGCTCCGCGTCTGCGTATTCATTGGGACGCGAACGTTTTGAAGATTACCGGTACAGAGCTTGTCGCACGACTCAACGCCGGTACGCCCCGCATTGTTATCGACGCGGGCGTCGGGACACGGCCTGACATGATGGCCAGCTCAGTCACCATCATGCCCTACATGATGGATGCCGGTGAGGACAAGATCATTGCGGATGCTATCTACGAAGGCCTGACGAAACCTGGCCACTACGAGAATCCGGTGATTCCATCTGGAACCCCCGCCCCTGTCCAGGGAACGTGGGCTGTCACGATTCAGTACCCCCGTGGTACAGGTGAACAGAAGTTCACCATCGAACAAAACGGCAATGAACTCAGCGGAACGCAGAACGGCGAGATCTACAACGCAAAACTTAAGGGAGTGATTCACGCTGATCAGATCGAGCTTCACAGCAACATGCAGGTTCCGGGAAACTCGGTTCCGTGGACCTTCAAAGGAGTTGTTCAGGGCAACTCCATCAGTGGCAGCGTCCGAATGGGAGAGTACGGTGCCGCAACATGGAAGGCGATTCGCGCTTGAACTAAATTGTGCCCGCGCCTGCTGTCATCTTTTCCGGGCTGGCATCGTGCCAACGGCTTCACTTGAACTATCAACCGCATCGTTTGTGCACCAATTAAGGACCACATAATGAAGCAGTTTCACAAAAGAACCATTGCCCAGTGCGGCACAGCGCTCTCTCTCCTCATAGCGTCGAACGCCATCGCCCAGACCGCACTTCCCGCCTACGACCTCCTGCTCCATGATGGTCACGTCATCGACGCCAAGAATCACATCGACGCAGTGATGGATGTTGCAATCAAGGACGGCAAGATCGCCAAGGTTGCGCAGCATATCCCCCCCACCGATGCGCTAAAAAACATCGACGCCAAGGGCCTGTACGTCACCCCGGGTCTCATTGACCTCCACGTCCACGTCTACACCGGAACCGGTGAGCGCAACTCCTACGCCGGCGACAACAGCGTGCCACCCGATGGCTTCACCTTCCGCGTCGGCGTCACTACCGTCGTCGACGCTGGTTGCTCCGGGTGGAAGAACTTTGAAGACTTCAAGCAGCGCATCATCGATCGTTCGAAGACTCGGGTTCTAGCAATGCTCAACATCGTCGGCTCCGGCATGCGCGGCGACAAATACGAGCAAAACATGGCGGATATGGACGGCGAGGCTACGGCACAGATGGCGCTCAAATATCCTCAGACCGTCGTCGGCATCAAGACCGCACACTTCGGCGGTCCGGAGTGGACGCCTGTCGAGCAAGCCGTCATCGCAGGCACCAAAGCCAACATTCCCGTCATGGTCGACTTCGGCAACGACCGACCTACTCGACCACTTTACGATCTGTTGACGATAAAGCTGCGCCCTGGCGACATCTACACCCACATGTACTCCGGTCTTCGCAAAGAGCAGGACCCGGTGACTCTCGGCCCCAGCAAGGCCTTTATTGAAGGTCGCAAACGCGGCATATTCTTTGACGCCGGCACGGGTGGCGGCAGCTTCAAGTGGTCGCTCGCCGTCCCGATGGTGAAGGACGGCTTTATCCCCGACTCCCTCTCAACCGATCTCCACATCGGCAGCATGAATGGCGCGACCAAGGATGAGCTCAACGTCGCCAGTAAGATGATGGCGATCGGCCTTTCTTTGCAGGAGGTCGTTGCGGAGATGACCTCGCACCCGGCGCATGAGATAAAGCGTGAAGACCTCGGCAATCTCTCTCAGGGTTCCGTCGCTGACATAGCCGTACTGCGCGTAGAAAAAGGCCACTACGGTTTCACCGACATGCAGAACACGCGAGTCGATGGCACAGAGAAACTTGTCGCTGAACTCACCATCAAGGACGGCAAGATCGTCTACGACCTCAACGGAATGGAAGCGAAGCTATGGAACGAGCCGCTCGATCCAAACGCGAAGTATGCGTCGCGTTGGACGACCTTTGCTCCCCGCGCCCCCGATGACCACACCAAGCCTGCAAAAGAGATGCCGCACTAATCGGGGAACCAGCCATGTCAGTTCAAGGCCGAATTGACATGGCGTGGTGAAAGATATTGTTCGGATCGTAGCGCCGCTTGACGCTTTGTAGAAAGGCATACAGCTGGTCGCCATAGTAAAGCTGCGGCCAGAAAGGATAGGCGAGCATATCCTTGTCCGGGTAGTTGATGTAACACCCGTCATACCGATCACCTGGATAGGGTGTGCCGCTGTATTTCGAATCTACACTGGCGCCCGAGTACATCTCGCGATAAAAGTCACGGATCCACGTTAGATGCGCGTCGTCTTCTTTTTCTTCTCTCCAGTACGTCTGGTACTGGAGCTTGATCACCGATGACCGCTGCGCTGCGGCGGTCTCGTCCGCCAAACCTTTACGGTTAATTGCGCCTCCATACGAATCGATCCCCACCATCGAACTGCGCAGATCGACGCCCGATATAGTTCGCGTCATGTGTTTGTACATACACCGAGCATCTTCAGCTGTGAAACCACGCTTCATATAGGCGGACTTGTACTTTGCGCGCGAGCTGCCACCACCGCCGCTATCTGCCTCGACAGCAAGCAGCCAATCGTAGCGTGACATTGTGTGAGCGCCAATACACACCGGCTGTCCAGCACCTGGCGGCGGAGAGACAACGATTGGTGAAGAACTCGAATCATCAGAGTGGGGCTTGCAGTCCTGAAAGCGGTCCAGATATTCGGTCAGGATGCTCAAGTCCTTGCAGGTCCCATCGGGATTGCAGAACTGCACCGACATGCCGAAACGCCCTCCCGCCTGATGCGACACGACGAGACCAGCAAACATTCCCCAGGTGTCAGGGTCGTTGCCACGCGTCTCCCAGTAATCGCCAAACGTCATCAATATTTTCGTAAAACGTTCCAGCGTCATGTCGGCCCACATCCAGGAGATGCGTGCCAACATGACTTCCTGTGGCGGCTGCGGCAGTTTATCGAAGGTATAACTTGTGATGACGCCGAAGTTGCCGCCGCCTGCTCCTCGACATGCACGAAATAGATCAGGGTCGTGAGTGCGGTCCACTCTCCGTGGAACGACCTTTCCTTTTGCGTCGACAGTCAAGATATCCACTGCAGAAAGCCAGTCCACGGTCAACCCATGCAGCCGCGACAGCACACCGTAGCCACCACCGGTAATATGGCCGCCGGCACCAACTGAGCCGCACGATCCACCGGGAATAGTTACGCCATAGCGCTTGTACAACTCCGTATAGGCTTGCCAAAGCTGCATCCCGGCGCCGATCTTATATGGCGCACCTGTGCCCGGAGGATTGGTCTGGGTGAGCATACTTAAATCCAGCAGCGCTCCATCCGGATTGTTCGCGAAGAAATCTTCATAGCAGTGTCCACCGCTGCGCACCGTCGGTCGCAACCCTGCGCTCACAATTCGCTGAAGAGCATCCGCAGCTTCATCAGGTGTCTGGCATATCTCGATTCGTCCGACAGCATCCGCTTCCGATTCCGGCCAGCGAAGGTTGTGTCCCTTTTTCAGAGTGTTATAACGCGGATCCTGCCGGAGAACAGTTATTGCCATATCGCTCCACTGTTAACAGAATCAACAAACATTCATTGCTCTAAATGGGATACCCGAACAGGGTGCAACTTCGGCGTTCAGAAAGTGCTGACGTCAATCAACAAACTCGCTTATGTGTCAATGTTGTCCCTGATGCGATTCGAACCCATGCTATTGTCGTGAAGGCATCTGGAGTGTAGGGTTCACCTGTTTGGTCACAGCCCGAAACTAACTCTCTGTCACTATACTGGTGTTTATGGCAAGTGCCGCGGCTAATCGTGTTCCTGAGCTAGACATTCGCGATCGACGGGGATGGCAAGTACCTCCAGGTGGATTTTTTCATAAGATGGTGGAATCGCGCACCGTCGCTTGGGCAATTTTTACGGTGCTCTACGCCATTCCCACGGTGTACCTGGCTCACATAAAGTTGTTCTGGGATGATGAATTCTTCACCTTGTACCTCTCCCGAACACCCAGTTGGCATGATTTGCTTCGAGCCTTGGCGACGGGAGCCGATCAGCATCCTCCCAGCTTTTACTACCTCACCCATTTGACAACGGCAGTCTTTGGCTCCAGCCATGTCAGCGTGCGATTGCCTGCGATATTAGGTTTTTGGCTTCTTTGTATCTGTCTGTATGAGATTGTGCGAGACCTGGCCACTCCGGAATGGGCTGTGGTTGCGATGTTTTTCCCTCTGTCTTCAGAGTTTTATTACTATGCGAGTGAAGCGAGGGGGTATGGACTTGTATGCGGCTTCGCGGCTCTCGCATTGCTCTCTTGGCTGCGTTCTGCCGCGAATCAGAAGCGGGCGGTCTATGTTCCGTTGCTTGCCGTTGCCCTCGCGGCTGCGGTCGCGAGCCATTACTACGCTGCCCTTGTGGTGATAGCTCTGGCTCTTGGCGAAGCGGTCAGGACACGTTATACAAAGAAAATCGACTGGCCGATATGGATAGCTTTTACTGGCACCTGCATTCCCATCCTGGCTTTCCTCGGTACTATTCGGAGCGCACGGGGCTATTCCGGTCATTTCTGGGCCGTTCCAGTTTGGTCAAACGCGATTATTTTCTATCCAGAAGAATTCGGGTTGGGCGCGTTCGCTGTCGTTGGGACTTTAGCAATTGCTTTAAGTTTTCGAGTGATCCGGGAAAAGCAAATTGACGAATCGGTCGCGACTTGGAGGAAGCCCTCGTGGAGTCCCTGGCAGGCAGCAGCAATATGTACGCTGGCGGCGCTTCCGGTTCCTACTATGTTGTTAGCGAAGGTTGTAACCCATGGATTCACGCCAAGATATTGCATTTTCGCGCTTGTCGGCGTGACTGTCCTCCTTTTTTATTTCATATCGCGATTCGCTCTCAGGCGGAGCGCGGCAACGATCGGGATCGTCGCTTGTGTCCTCATCTTCCTGCTTCAGGTGCGCCAATTCAACTCCGACTATAAATATGGGCGGGAAGAGTTGAACGAGGATATTACAGCTTTGTCCAGCCTTCCTGACGCACCGATCGCAGTGATGGAAGTATCCGTTGCGCATCGGCTCTCCTACTATGCACCGCGACGGCTCGCATCTCGTGTGGTTTTTGTTGCCGATCCCAACTCTTCGATTGCGTACCTTGGACAGGACACAGTCGATCGCGGTCTTCTTGACCTACGCCCCTGGTTTCCCATCGATATTGTCAGGGCAGACTCATTTCTAACGGATAACCGTCAGTTCTATGCCTTCGGGCTAACGGGCCAATGGTCGTGGTTGACATTTGACTTGCCGAAGTGGGGGCAAACCAAGCTGTTGGCGAGAGCCGAACAGGGCAGGCTCCTCTTTTCAGTAGATGATGTCCGAGTTTCAGCCGATCCTACCGTAGTTCAACAGCAACGCGCTCTTCAGTCCAAGATGCTCTTTGCGACCCTCCCACAGGAAGGGCCTTCCCTCTGCGTGCTTACCATGGGGCAACGAAATTGTCCTTGAAGGCCAACAAGCAGCTTGCCCCTTGTCCTTCCAGCTGCCAAACGAGAAACCGGCTCGCGGGACGTGACCACGTCTCTTCAGCGGAGTCACCAGGCTTCACTTAGTCACCACAGAGTCACCAGAAATGACGTCAATGTGGCCGAGATGTGAAAGCGCTTGAATTAACTGGTGTCCCCGATGGGATTCGAACCCATGTTATCGCCGTGAAAGGGCGGTGTCCTGGGCCGGGCTAGACGACGGGGACGTTGCAGATGACGGCCCCAGCGGCACCCTCACCATCAACAACGCTAACAACATGGCCCTTCGGTGTCAAAACTGACCGTACCTTCACGGCGCACGGCATACTGGTACTGAGACCATTGCCACTCGACGCGATCCAACACGACACGAAGCGCTCCACCGCTCGCGGCTACAAGTATCTTGACGCCTTGACGACCGCGTTCGTCGTCATCCTGCTGGTCTCCAACCTGATCGCGCAGAAGGTCTGTCTTTTCGGGCCCATTTCAGTAGGCAGATGGTCGATCGGGCCGTTCGCGGTCAGTGGCGCTGTGCTGCTTTTTCCCATCACCTACATCTTCGGAGACGTCTTCACCGAAGTCTACGGCTATGCAGCGTCGCGTCGCGCCATCTGGCTGGGATTCTTCGGTACGTCGCTGCTCTATGTTATCGGGGCCATTGTCATCGCGTTGCCGTCGGCTCCAGGTTGGCAGAACCAGGAGGCCTTTGCCACCGTCTTCGGATTCATCCCACGCATTCTTGCGGCCAGTCTCATTGCCTTCTGGGCGGGCGAGTTTGCAAACTCCTACACGATGGCACGGCTGAAACTGATCACCGACGGACGCAAGCTCTGGACGCGTACGATCGGTTCCACGATTGTTGGACAGGCCGTGGACACCGTCCTCGTCATTACGCTGACGTTCGGGGGAATCTACCCGGTTCGCACGCTTTTCAACATCATGGCCACCGGCTATGCCCTTAAGGTGGGCTACGAGGTAATCGCCACGCCACTCACTTATCTGGTCATAAACTGGTTAAAGCGGACCGAGCACTCCGACGCGTTCGACCGTCACGAAAGCTTCAACCCGTTTTCATTCGCTGAAAAGCGCAATCAGGACACCTAAGGCGGCTTGATATCCTCATCGCGGGATTGGTTTTAGTAACTTTCCAGATCACTTTAAGCTGCAGATTCCCGAACCCTTCCGGGCCGTGGCTTCATCTAAACAGAAATCCTTGTACCAGTGCCAGATAAAGCATTGACCCGTAGAACCTTACGACTTGGATACACGTATCACCATTTGCTTCGAACCTGCCTGTGGCAGACCGTCGAAACCATCGTCTTGGAAGCATCTGAAGGAGAAGTACTGTGCCATTGAATGTGAACACTCGCCGCGTTCTTCCCTCGTTTATCGTCGCGGCTGCATGTCTCGTTGCAGGCTGCAAATCGGCTCCTCCTCCGACGCCGCCGCCTCAAGCAATGCCCGTGCAGGTCGCGCCGGTTACGTTGTCGCCGGTTCCGAACTCCGACACCTATGTCGCCACGATCAAGAGCCGCCGCTCGGCCACCATGCAGCCTCAGGTCGACGGCAACCTGGTCAAGATATTTGTGAAGTCCGGAGACCTCGTCAAGGCCGGTCAGGTCCTCATGCGCATCGACCCGCTGAAGCAGATGGCGACGGTCCAGTCGCAGCAGGGAACTCAGGCGCAGAAGAAGGCCCTCTACGACTACACGGAGATTCAGGTCGAACGCCAGCGCAAGCTCTACGAATCCGGTGTTGTCTCACGTGACGCCTTCGATCAGGCCACGCAGGCCTATCAGAATGCCAAAGCCGACCTCGACGCCAACGCGGCCCTCAGCGACACCCAAAGACAGCAACTCGCCTACTACGACATTCGCGCGCCCTTTAGCGGCATCGTTGGCGATGTCCCCGTGCACCTTGGCGACTATGTCTCTCCCACTACACTGCTCACCACGGTGGACGAAAACGCCGACCTTGAAGCTTACATCTACATCCCCACGGAGCGGGCCGGGCTGGTTCGTCAGGGCCTGCCGGTAGAGATTCTCGACACGTCAGGCAAGTCGCTTGTCAAATCGAGGATCAGCTTCCTCTCCCCGCAGGTAGACAATGGCCTGCAGAGCATTCTCGCCAAGGCCGAAATTCCACGTACGGCAGAGCTCCTTCGCAACCAGCAGCTGGTCAGGGCGCGCGTTACCTGGAGTACTGCGCCGGCGCCGGTGGTTCCCGTCCTCGCAGTAAGCCTGGTTGGCGGTCAGACATTTGTCTACCTTGCAGCCCCTAAAGGCGACGGATTCATCGCCCATCAGGTGCCCGTCACACTAGGCGAGACCGTCGGCAACACCTATCCCGTCCTTGGTGGCCTAAAGCCCGGTGACAAAGTCATCACCTCCGGTCTGCAGTTTTTGCAGGAAGGTGCACCGGTCAAGCCTCTGGGCTAAATCAGAGTCTTCACCCGTTCCTGCGGAGTCCTAGTCGCCTCCGCATCGTCTTTCGTTCCATCTCCCGGGCCAGCCGCCCCGGCCAGAGGTCACCTTGTTCGTAGATTTTTTTATTCGTCGCCCGATCTTCGCCACGGTCTGCGCTCTTCTCATCGTGCTCGCCGGCGCCGTCTGTATCCCGACTCTACCCATCTCGCTCTATCCGACCCTCGCGCCGCCGCAGGTCGTCGTCACCAGCAACTACATCGGAGCCAACTCGAAGGACGTCGAGTCCGCCGTCACCATCATTCTCGAGCAGTCCATCAACGGCGTCGAGGGCATGCGGTACATGAGCTCCACCAGCTCCAACGACGGTACCTCGGCCATCACCGTCACATTCCAGACGGGCTATGACCTGAACATCGCTGCTGTCGACGTGCAGAACCGGGTCGCCTCAGTTCAGGGGCGTCTGCCCGCAGTAGTCAACAACACCGGCATCACCATCACTAAGGCGAATTCGAACTTTGTTCTCGCCGCCGGATTCATCTCACCGGATAAATCGCTTTCGCCTGCCTTCATCTCCAACTACATCGACGTCTATATCAAGGATGCGCTCAAGCGCGTCCCTGGCGTCGGCGACGTCATCATCTTCGGTGAACGTAAGTATGCAATGCGTCTCTGGCTCGATCCAAGCCGCCTCGCAGCTCGCGGCCTCACCGCTCTTGACGTCACGAATGCGCTCTCGGAACAAAACGTAGAGGTCGCCGCAGGTCAGCTCGGTCAACAACCCTCCGATCCGAAACAGCAATTTCAGATGGCAGTCCGCGTCGTTGGCCGCCTTACCGATCCAAGACAGTTCGAGAACATCATCATCAAAAACAGTGCCAACGGCGGGGGAATTGTCCTGATCAAAGACGTTGGCCGCGCCGAGATTGGTGCTGAAACCTACAACACGAGTCTCAAGTTCACCGGTGCCAGCTTCGAAGGCGGCGATGCCGTCGGTGTTGGCGTTTTGCAACTTTCTAACGCCAACGCTCTCGACGTAGACAAACGCTGCCGCGCCGTTCTAAAAGAGCTCGAGAAATCCTATCCGCCCGGTCTTCAGGGCGTCATCGCCGTCGACACCACCCTGGTTATCAGTGAGTCCGTCGACGAAGTCGTCAGGACAATCGGTGAAGCGATCATCATCGTCATCATCGTCATCTTTCTCTTCCTGCAGGACTGGCGTGCCACAATCATCCCGGCCGTCACGATTCCTGTATCACTCATCGGCACCTTTGCCTTCATCAAGATATTCGGCTTCAGCATTAATTCTCTGACTCTCTTCGGCATTACGCTCGCGACCGGCCTCGTCGTCGACGACGCGATCGTCGTTATCGAGAACGTTCAACGCCATCTCTCCGGCAGCGCCGTTATCCCGCCTCGCTCCGAGCTGACCGAACCAGATCCCTATGCTCCCGATGTCCTCGACCATTCGAAGTCGGTTGGCTCCGCCCGGGGTATGGAGACAGTCTCTTCGGATGCACACGAAGCCACCAGTATCGCGATGGCCGAAGTCACCAGCGCCGTCATCGCCACCTCGCTCGTACTCATCTCCGTCTTCATCCCGGTCAGCTTCTTTCCCGGGACCACCGGCATTCTCTATAAGCAGTTCTCGCTGACCATCGCGTTCTCCATCGCGATCTCCGCTTTCAACGCGCTCACCCTCTCTCCCGCTCTGGCCGCCATCCTGCTCCGCGCCGAGGGAAAGAAGACGGGGATCATGGGCCTTATCCTGAACCCCATCGAACGTCTGATCCAGTGGATCATTCGTGTTTATGCACGCGTAGTCACCTTTGTCGTCCGCATCCGGTACGTCATGGTGGTGATCTTCCTCTGCGCTCTAGTGGCCACAGGTTTCATGTACCAACATGTCCCTACGGCCTTCATCCCGCAGGAGGACCAGTCCTACTTCCTCATCATCGTGCAAACGCCCCCGGGAGCATCTCTCAGCTATACCTCAGACTTTGCCGATAAAGTTTCAGCCGTGGTTCGCAAAAACGAAGGAGTCTTCGGTACCTTCTCGGTTATGGGCTTTTCGCTCGCAGGCGGCAGCTCGCCGAACTCCGGCCTCATCTTCGCTCCGCTTAAACCCATCAACGAGCGAACCAAAATGGGCGAAAAATACACTGCCAAGGCTATCGTCCTTGACGTTGGGCCGAAGCTCTTCGGTGTTCCCGGCGGTATCGCCTTCGCCGCCGAGCCTCCCGCAGTCGCTGGCATCGGCACTGTCGGCGGCTTCCAGTTCATTCTGCAGGACTCGGGCCGCAACACATTCGGCGACATCGATCGCGTCGCTCATAACCTCGTCGGTCAGGCCCGCGCTCCCGGATCCGGCCTCACCGGCATGAACACTACCTTTACCTCGAACGACCCCCAGCTTCTCATCGCAATCGACCGCGAGAAGGCCAAGGCTATGGGAGTCCCATTCAACCAGGTCACCGCGGCCCTCAACACCTTCATGGGCTCCAGCTACGTCAACGACTTTGACTTCAACAACCGCTCCTACCGTGTCTACGTCCAGGCGGATGCGCCCTATCGCCGCAACGCACAGGACCTGCGCCAATACTACGTCCGCTCCGACTCCGGCCAGCTGATTCCCCTCGACAACCTCGCCTCAATCACCGAAACCTCGGGGCCGCAAGTCATTAACCACTACAACATCTTCCGCTCCGCGGAGATCGATGGCTCTGCGGCGCCCGGTCTCAGCTCCGGCCAGGGTTTAAGCAACATGGAGGCGCTGTTCAACAAACCCGGAAACCACATGCCGGGCATGTCCTTCTCCTGGACCGGTCTCGCCCTTGAAGAAGTCGAGTCCTCCGGCAAAGCCATCATCATCTTTGGTCTCGGTCTGATCGTGGTTTATCTAACCCTCTCGGCCCAGTACGAATCCTTCGCGCTGCCGTTCATCATCCTGCTCGCCGTCCCCATGGCGATCCTCGGAGCGCTTACCCTCGTCGACCTCCGCGGCCTTGTCGATGACGTCTACGTACAGATCGGTCTCGTGATGCTGATTGGCCTCTCGGCCAAAAACTCAATCCTTATTGTCGAGTTCGCCGAGCAGCTCCTCGAACAGGGCAGGACCATCACTCAGGCAGCGATCGAAGCCGCAGAACTTCGCCTCCGTCCAATCCTGATGACCTCCATCGCCTTCATCCTCGGCGTCGGCCCACTCTACTTCGCCACCGGCGCCGGAGCCTACGGTCGCCACTCCGTCGGTACGGCCATCGTCGGCGGCATGGTGCTCTCAACCGTGCTCAACCTCTTCTTCATCCCGGTCCTCTACGTTCTGCTGAAGACCTTCCTCGCGAAGTTCTCCCGCAAAGCGAAAACCCACGCCGGCGGGGCCCAATTGCCACCACCGCAAACCACCCACTAGTGCACCCTCGAAACCGCTCGTTGCGCCAGCATGGCTCAGCGAGCGGTTTCGCGTTGCACGTAAAATCCGCCATTGGGTTGTGACGACCTTCCGACTCGTCATCGTTCGGAGCTATCATGCCTCATGGCCAAGCGAACCGCTTCGACCCACCAAAGCTGGCTGCCTGAAGCCAACCAACCCACAACAGACTTCCCACTCACGCACCTGCCTTACGGAGCCTTCGAACACGAAGGTCAGCAGCGTCTCTGTGTCGCAATCGGCGCTCACCTCCTCGACCTGCACGCATGCGCAACGTCCGGCCTTCTCCCCCCAACTCTGATCGAAGCCTGCCAGGCCCCGATCCTGAATCCCTTCATGGCGCTCGGCCATCGCTCTTGGACGCTCCTCCGCGAGACCGTCACTACGCTCCTCCACGCCGACGTAAATGCTGACCGCAGGCAAACAGCCGAGGCCGCCCTCCACTCCATCGCCGGGGCGACCCTCGGTCGCCCCATCCACATTCCCAACTACACCGACTTCTACGCCTCCATCTATCACGCCACTCGTGTAGGCCAACTCTTCCGTCCCGATCAACCGCTTCTACCCAACTACAAACACGTTCCCATCGGCTATCACGGTCGTGCCTCCTCCATCATTCCCAGTGGAATACCCGTTGTACGACCGATTGGGCAGACCCGCCCACTGCCCGAACAAGTTCAACCTAACTTTATTCCTACCAATGCATTAGATTACGAATTGGAACTAGCACTTTATATTGGCCAGCCGAGCCTGATCGGCTCCTCCGTTCCCATCTCGCAAGCGACGCAGCATCTGTTCGGCATCGGTCTCCTCAACGACTGGTCCGCACGCGATATTCAGTCGTGGGAGTACCAACCTCTCGGTCCCTTCCTGGCAAAAAACTTCGCAACCTCTATCTCCCCCTGGGTCACGCCCATGGTCGCGCTCGAACCCTTCCGTGCACCGGCATCTTCACGCCCCGCCACAGATCCCAAACCGCTTCCATACCTGCACTCGGTCACCGACCAGCAACAGGGAAACCTGAATGCAAAACTTGAAGTCTTTATCTCAACAGACACTATGAGGAAGAATAAACTCGCGCCGTTTCTTCTCAGCGAATCGAACGCCTCCGATCTCTACTGGACTCCTGCCCAGCTCATCGCCCACCACACCAGCAACGGCTGCAATCTGCAAGTCGGCGACGTTCTTGCCACCGGCACCACCTCCGGCCCCCCTGAAGCCTCTGCCGGATGTCTCCTCGAACTGACCCGTAACGGAGCGCAACCCATTCTCCTTCCCACCGGGGAAAGCCGCACCTTTCTTGCCGACGGAGACGAGATCATCCTGCGCGGCTCCTGCGAAGCCCCCGGCCATCCGCGGATAGGACTCGGCGAATGTCGCGGGACGATCCTGCCCGCACGAACAAGCTGATTCAGCCGCGCCCTGCCGACCTAGCCAAGCCTCACATCCGTGGACTATCCTCAACCGTGCATGGACGGCCCAACAAACCGTCACCGGAGACCCCATGGCAACACACGCACCAAACCTCACCCGTAACGAATCCAGCACCACGGACTTCCTTCCCCTCAAAGGCACCGACCACGTCGAGTTCTACGTCGGCAACGCTCGCCAGGCCGCCTACTTCTACCGCGCTGCCTTTGGCATGTCGCTCGTTGCCTACGCCGGGCCCGAGACCGGCCAGCGCGATCGCGCCAGCTACGTCCTCCAGCAGGGCAAGGTCCGCTTCGTCCTCACCACCGCCCTCCGCACCGACTCCGAAATCGCCCGCCACGTCGACAAGCACGGCGACGGAGTCCATGCCATCGCCCTCTGGGTCGACGACGCCCGCCAGTCCTGGCTCGAGACCACCAGCCGCGGCGCCCGCAGCATCCAGGAGCCCAGGGAATTCTCCGACGCCGACGGTCGAGTCACCACCGCCAGCATCGCCGCCTATGGCGACACCATCCACACCTTCGTCGACCGCACCAACTACACCGGAACCTTCTTCCCTGGCTACCAGACCGTCAAAGAAGACCACATCGCCCGCCCGGTGGGCCTCCTCCACATCGACCACATCGTCGGTAACGTCGGCTGGAACTCCATGAACGAGTGGGTCGACTTCTACGCGAAGGTCATGGGCTTTTCGCTCTACCAGCACTTCGACGACAACGACATCTCCACCGAGTACTCCGCGCTCATGTCGAAGGTCATGGCCAACGGCAACGGCTACGTCAAGTTCCCCATCAACGAGCCCGCCGAAGGCCGCCGCAAGTCCCAGATCGAAGAGTACCTCGACTTCTACCAGGGCCCCGGCGTCCAGCACATGGCGCTCGCCACCAACGACATCCTCGCCACCGTAGCGGCAATGAAACAGCAGGGCGTCGACTTCCTCACAGTCCCGCACTCCTACTACACCGAGCTGCAAAATCGCATCGGCAAGATCGACGAGCCCATCGAAGATCTCGAAAAACTAGGCATCCTCGTCGACCGCGACAACGAAGGTTACATGCTCCAGATCTTCACACGCCCAGTCGAAGACAGACCCACCGTCTTCTATGAGATTATCCAGCGCAAGGGCAGCCGCAGCTTCGGCAAGGGCAACTTCAAGGCCCTCTTCGAAGCCATAGAAAGGGAACAAGCCTTACGAGGAAACCTGTAGTCAACAGGCTCTTCGAGGCAATCTCTAAACCACAGATCTTCGAACCTCTTGCAGCGGCTCGTCCCCAAATGGCGAGCCGTTTCCGATTGAAAACACAACACAAAAACGCACTGCAATCGATGCATCAATATGCACTAAACCACGAATAATCATTCATATAGACGAAGCCGTCCGCATCTGCCAATCTCATAAACGGAGATACTGCAGATGAGCACCGCCCGGATCGAACTTACCACCAAAGTCCTGCTGAACAAGCCCTACCTTGTCAAGCCGCAAGCCACCTTTTTGATGTGCCCACCCACCCTCTA
This sequence comes from Acidobacteriaceae bacterium KBS 89, assembly GCA_000381605.1. GTDB lineage: Bacteria > Acidobacteriota > Terriglobia > Terriglobales > Acidobacteriaceae > Edaphobacter. The sequence continues at coordinate 546,006 of KB906756.1, read as the reverse complement.
CGACGTCGACTACGTCATCAACCCGTGGATGGCCGGCAACGTTCATGCCGCCTCGCGCACCCGCGCCGCCGAGCAGTGGCAGCGTCTATACGAAGCCGTCAACAAAATCGCAAACGTAGAGCTCGTTGAGCCAGAACCCGGCTCACCCGACATGGTCTTCACCGCCAACGCTGGCCTCGAACGCAACGGCGTCGTCGCCATCAGCAGCTTCTTCCATCCCCAGCGCCAGGGCGAAGAGCCGCACTTTCGCCGCTGGTTTCGTCAAGCCGGTTACACCCTCATCGACATCCCCCGGGCCACTCCCTTCGAGGGCGAAGGCGACGCCCTCTTCTCGACTGACGGCCGCTGTCTGTGGGTCGGTCACGGTCCTCGCACCGCGCTCTCCAGTCACCACGCGCTCCGCGGAATCTGGGACATTCCCGTCGTGCCGCTCCACCTCATCGATCCCCGTTTTTACCATCTCGACACCTGCTTCGCTCCCCTGGAAGGCGGTTACGTGATGTATTTTCCCGACGCCTTTGATCACCTGTCGCTCCACAGGATCGAGGCCTTCTACTCCCCGGAAAAACGAATTCTCATTCGAGAGGCTGATGCTGTCTCTTTCGCCTGCAACGCCATTAACGTAGGCCGCACCATCATCCTCAACAAGATCAGCAGCAGGCTAAGTGGCCAGCTCGAACAACTCGGATTCAAAGTCATTCAAATCGACCTAACCGAGTTCCTCAAAGCCGGCGGCGCCGCAAAATGCCTCGTCATGAAACTAAGTAAGCACACCAGCTGAAAGCAGAAGTTGAAGAGGGAATCGGGTGCCCCATGTTCGCGACAGTCCCATCGTCGCTAACGTGGGGATTCTCTTGGAACACAAGCAATACCTCAACAGAGCAAAACCTAAAGCCCTTCCGCCAACACCCGCTCATAAGCCGGCACAGTCAGAAATTCCATAAACCTCGGCGCACGCACCAACTCCCGCATCAACGCAGCGGCGCGCACATAAGCCGAGTATCGCTGCGCATCCACCGCCACCTTCGCCCGCTCAAGTTCATCTTCGATCACTGCATCTACCATCTGCACCGTCACTGGCAATCCGTCATCCATCACGGCATGGTGATGCACCCACTGCCAAAGCTGCGCCCGGCTGATCTCTGCCGTCGCCGCGTCCTCCATCAGGTTGAACAACGGTACACAGCCAATCCCGCGCAGCCATGCCTCGACATACCCAAGTCCGACAGCCACGTTCTGCCGCACTCCAGCCTCGGTTATCGTCCCTTCCGGCACCTGTAACAAATCGTTCGCGGTCGCATGATAATCAGGAAGCTGCTTGTCGATCTGATTCGGCTGCGGCATAACTCGATCGAAGACCTCAAGCGCCACCGGCACCAGTCCGGGATGCGCAACCCACGTCCCATCGTGCCCATCCGTGGCCTCGCGCTCTTTGTCTGCACGCACCTGCGTCAACGCTTTCTCATTCGCCACAGGATCGCTCTTGATCGGAATAAACGCACTCATCCCGCCCATCGCACTCACTTTGCGCCGGTGGCAGGTCTTGATACACAGCTTCGAGTAGCTCCGCATAAAGTGCGTCGTCATCCTCACCTGCCCGCGGTCCGGCAGCAACACACTCTCGTCGCCTGCAAATTTCTTGATGTAGCTGAAGATGTAGTCCCACCTCCCGCAGTTCAGCCCAGCCGAGTGATCCTTCAGTTCCCACAGAATCTCATCCATCTCAAACGTCGCCAGAATCGTCTCGATCAGCACAGTAGCCTTGATCGACCCCGCAGGAATTCCCAACTCCCCTTCAGCCTTGATGAACACATCGTTCCAGAGCCGTGCCTCCAGATGACTCTCCATCTTCGGCAGATAAAAATACGGCCCAGACCCACGCGCCAACAACTCCTTCGCGTTGTGAAACGCGTACAAACCAAAATCAAACAGCGATCCCGACATCGGCTCTCCATCCACGATCAGATGCCGCTCCTCAAGATGCCACCCACGTGCCCGCACAAACAGGACCGCCGGCTTCTCATTCAACTTGTAACTCTTGCCAGTCTTCTCATCTTCAAACGTAATCGTCCGCCGCACCGCATCCCGCAGATTGAGCTGACCTTCCATCACGTTGTCCCAGGTCGGCGTCGTCGAGTCTTCAAAGTCAGCCATGAACACCTTCGCGCCGCTATTCAACGCGTTGATAATCATCTTGCGGTCGACGGGGCCAGTGATCTCCACGCGTCGATCAAGAAGGTCCTTCGGCAGTTCCGCCACCGTCCACTCGCTCTCGCGAATGCCCTTCGTCTCTTTCAGAAAATCCGGGCGCTCTCCGCCGTCGAGCCGCTTCTGTCGCAAAACCCGCGCCGCCAGCAACTCCTTCCGCTGCTCATTGAACGTACGCTGCAACCCCACGACAAAGGCCACAGCCTCCGGAGTCAAAATCTCCGCATACCGTCCCGCCGATGGCTTCACAAACTCCACACTCTTAACCGACCGCATCCATCACCTCAAACTGATCACTAATCACGGGCAACTAACAACTGCCCTACTCAAACCGCAGATCAACTTCGCCTGCAGTGGAAAAATTCACATTCACACTCGATCCTGCTATCCCCAGCGACAATCCGGTCCAACTCCCAGTCGTCACCCACTGCCCGGCCTTCAATCCGCCTGTCCGCACCGCACCTTCGTTGGCCAGCCACGGCAATAGACGCATCAGGTCTCCCGAAGTATTCGACCCCGTTCGTTCCACACGAACCACACCATCAACGGCGAGCGTGACGTGCTCCTTCGAAAAATCAATCCGCTGCCAATTCGCTACGGCCTCGCCATAGACGAACGCGCCATGCATCTGCAGATCGGCGATCATCGACAACTTCTCCGCCTTCATCGGATCGGTCAGCCCGCTTTCAATCACTTCGATCGCAGGATGGCAGCTCGCAATTGCGGCCACAACCTCATCGCGCGAGTAAGCCTTCTCCCGCTGCGGCAGATCCGTCTCGATCAGAAAAGCGATCTCCGCCTCCAGCCCGCGATATCTGTGCCTCCCACCCAACACTGCGTTGTTCGAGGCAATCCAGGCCAACGGCATCGGCGCAAACATCGGCGTAGCGTCCGGAGTCGGAGCCCCCACCTTCCATCCGCCTATCTCGCCATAAGCGAGCGCAATCCTGCCCTGAATGTAGTAAGCCTCCTCCAACGTCTTCGGCCGCACCGCTTCCGGCAGATCGTCGATTGGCTTATTCGTCCTGCGAGCGTCAAGCAACATGCCCGCCGCAGTCATCAACTCTTTCTCTCGTTCGCCTGTCATCTTGTCAGTGTCTCGCAACTGCGCGGTTTCTGTCTCGGGTGTCTGCTATGGCTGCTCCTTGTCGTTGGGATCCGGTGGCGGAGCCCCCAATACTAACTTTTCTTCCTCCTGGCGCTCTTTCCTGCGGCGTTCCGCAATCTCCTCCCGCACCGCCCCGCGGAGCTCCGCCTCTCTTTTCCTTTCTTCCTTCCAGATCTTGCACATTTCAAAGAATGAGGCCCCGGAAAGCTGTGCTCTGATCTTCTCCCTCTCCGACTGCGTTGCCACTGAAATAGATCGCGTCATGGATCTGTGTCACTAACCCCAAGTGAATGAGGGCGACCGCCCAGAACAAAATACCCATGATATGTAGGCCGAGCATGAGGAAGACGGACCAACCGAACAGGAGCGCAGCTCTTGCAACACTGGGCCGCTTCAAACGAAGGCGCTGTTCTCTCCGCTTTTGGAGAGTCAGGATGCGGTACAGACCCGCTCCGTGGAGCATCACGAGCCCTACGAGCATCACGGAACCGATGCCCATAGCCACAATCGGTTTGAATTCGTCCGGAATTTTGGCCAGCAGCGCATTGATATCAGGCATGCAGTTTTCCCCGTGTTATCTCATGACGCCGGCTCTGCCTTATGTCCCGAATTTGCCGCAATCCAGCCAGTGTCTCGCAACTAACCGCTTCTGTCTTCTGGACTACTTCGCCGCCTTATCCTTGCCCAGGCTTAAGAGATTCGCAAACAGCCGATAAGCGCCCGGCACACCCTCGGGCAGCTCGCGATACAGTGCCAGTGCGACATAGACGTAAGCACCCTTACCCGTCTTCGCCACCAGCAGCCCACCCTTCTGCGGGTCCTGCCCCGGATCGTGCGTCTCGAGCGGCGCGACATACTGCGAGTCCCAGGTCTCCATAAACCCATGGCCGCGCTCCTCCACCCATCCATCAAAGTCCCGCGTCGTAATCTTGTTTGGCCAGTTCAGCACAGGGTTCTCCGGCGCCACCAACTGTACCGGCGCCGCCTCGTCCACCACCTTTTCAGCGCCCCCTAGCGAGAACGGATACGGACCATAATCGAACTGCCCCAGGTTGTACTGCACGATCACCACGCCGCCGTTCTTCGCGTAGTGCAGCAGCTGACCATTCGCCGCCGCGAGCCCCGGATTCGCCGCATAAGCCCGCACACCCAACACCACCACGTCGTAGCTGGACAGCCTGCCTCCCGCAACATCGTCCATCGTCAACGTCGTCGCATGCACGCCCAGATTCTCCAGCGACGCCTGCACCTCATCTCCAGTCCCGGGCAGATACCCTACCTTGAGCCCCTGTGCGACCTTTACATCGACGCCACGCGCCCGGTAAGTCGCCGGTCGATAGAGATTCGTCGGCAACACACCCGCATACCCCACCGTCTTATATCCCTCGCGATATTCCTGGCCCGAATACGTAGCCACGGCAGTCATCGTATAAGCCGTCTCCGCCATCTTTCCCGGAGTCACGACAAATGGCACCTCCGTCGAGTCGCCGTCTTTCGTCAGCGAAAACTCTGTCCGCTCCGGTGCTGCAGTCCAGCCCTTCGGCAACTCGAGCCTCACCGTCCCTGAAGCTGCTCCCTTTACATTGCTCTGCACCTTCGCCGTCACCATCAGTGTCTTCTCGGTCAACGGCACTACACCCGCAGCAGGCGCAACCGAAACCGATATCGCCGGGGCCACCACCAGCGGTTCATACACCGTTCCTTGTCCGGTCACGCGATGCAGAGTCTGCACCACCTGTCCCAGGCGAATCTCCACGCCGTCATAATCCGCCGTCACCCACGCCGTCAGCGCAGGCAAGGGCAGGGAAGCGTTCCGCATATTCGAATCCGCAACATCGTAGTAGCTCTGTTCAATTCCCGGCCGGCCAAATGGAGGCCGCGTAGCCTTTGCATCCGCCGGCAGCTTCACCGTGACACGGACATCGTTCGCTTTGCCGTCCGCGATCGTCGACTCAGTCAGCGGCTGGGGGTTCTCAAACTTCGCGCCAGCATTCGACTCAAGCTCCGAAGCCTTGATCGTCACCGGCACATGGCTACCATTCACCACATGCACCTGCACCGCAAACGTCTGCCCCGGCACCGCGGTTACAAAGGTATCCGCACCATCACCAAACCGCACAAACGGACCGGTCTCCGCGCGACCAGTCACCTGCGCGCGCAACGTCAAACCCAAAGCCTGCACCAGCGCATTGTTGAACTGCACCCGCTTCACCCGCAACTCATGCAGCAGGTCGAACTTCTCCTGCGCCGTCAGCCCACTAGCCTCGACCTTCGCGATCAGCGCATCGGTCGCCCGCAATCCATCCCGCAACATCGGCGCAGTCTTCTCCGGCGCGGCAATCTTATAGATCCCCATCGCCTGTTGGATCAGCCCATCGATCTTCGCCAGGTCCTGCTTCAGAAAAGTGGTCTCACCCGGAGCAAGCGCCGTCATCCCCGTCAGCGAAACATCCACGCCATCAAAAAAACTCTTCTCCTGCTCGCCCGACGTCACGCGCGACGCATACCGGTGATACGCCACGTCGAACCGTCCTGCCGCCGGCACTCCCATCCCGCCGTTCTGCGTCTTCTGCAGCCCCAGCCCCAGGCGCGCAAACTGCAGGTAGCTCATCCCCAGCACCGGGCTATAGTCGCCCTCGGCAATCGTTACATTCGCCTTCGGAGACTCGGTCGTCCATTCCTTCGTCACATAGTTATAGAACCGAGCAGGAGCATACTTTCCTGTCGCATAGTCGAACATCCCCTTCGACGAAACCGAAAAAAACGGTGCCCTGGCATACACCTTCAACGGGCTCCACGGCATCAACCCCGCCGCGATCTGGTCCGGAAACATCTTCGGATCACCCGCCGCCGCAAAAACCTCCTGCGCCATCTCTCCCGACACCTGGTGTTGCCCATGCCCATCCGTAATTCCACCCTGAAACACCGCCGTCACGACCAGCGGCCGATAAAGCCTGACCGCCCGCACCGCGTCATACAACACACGATCGTGGTCCCAGTTCGTCAGGCTCTCCTCCTTCGTCTTCGAAAATCCAAAGTCGACCTCAGTCCCCCACATCTGGTCGATTCCCATGTAACGCCCTGCAGCCAACAGCTCCTGCGTCCGAACCAAACCCAGCGCGTCGTCGAAGTCCCCCGACATCAGGTTCTGTCCACCCTCTCCGCGTGTCAGCGTCAACATCGCCACATGCGCCCCTTGCCCGCGCGCCTCATACGTCAGCATCCCGCCGTCTTCGTCATCAGGATGCGCAACAATCATCATCAGGCTGGCCCGTGTCCTAAGCTTCACCAGGCTCTGCCACAGCGCCGTCGCTCCCTCGTTAGCCGGAATCTCCCTCACCACCACCGACGGGCGCACCCGCTCTCCGGTCAGGTTCGCCGGATCTCGCAGCTCCTGCCCAAACGCAGCGCCACCCGAGATCGCGAGCGCCACTCCCGCGACTGCACTCCAACCTGCAAAAACCCGTATGGAAACCATTAACTTCTAATCTCTCATACCCAACCGCCCCAAATCACGCGGTAAAGTACCCATCCATTCAGATTCCCGCAGCGTACTGTAACTAGTAGAGGGGCTTCAGCGTCCTATCATTGAGGACAGCAGTCCCGAAAGTGAGAAAAAAACCCGCAATGCTCCTTCGCAAATCTGGCAGCCTCGAATCGACGCTCCGCTCCTCCGACATCACCCCGCAACAGCTCTTCGAGCAGCACCAGACGAACCGCCGCCGCTTCCTCGCAGGAGCCGCCACCCTCGGTGCCGCCGCATTGGCCGCGCGCTACATCCCCGGCGTCATCCATCCGGAGACAACGGTCCACGCTGCCGACCAGCTAACAGTAGTGCCCAGTAAGTACAACCTCGGCGATCCCCAGACCCCCCTCGCCAAGGCCAGTTCCTACAACAACTTTTACGAATTCGGCACCGACAAGCCCGATCCCGCGCACAACGCTGGCAAACTCAAGACCAGCCCCTGGCCCATCCAGATCACCGGCATGGTCAAGAAGCCCCGGACCATCAACATCGACGACATCATCCATTACCGTCCCATCGAAAGCCGCGTCTACCGCCTTCGCTGCGTCGAGGCCTGGTCGATGGTCATTCCCTGGGACGGCTACTCTCTCTCCGAGTTCATCAACTTCTGCGAACCCCTCCCAAGCGCCAAATACATCCAGTTTTTCTCCGTCGTCGACAAGAAGGCCATGGAGCTCCCCTTTGGCTACGACTGGCCCTACAAAGAAGGCCTACGCATGGACGAAGCCATGAACCCGCTCACCCTTCTAACCTTCGGCTGCTACGGCCAAACGCTGCCCAACCAGAACGGCGCGCCCGTCCGCATCATCGTCCCCTGGAAGTACGGCTTCAAATCCGCGAAATCCATCGTCCGCTTCCACTTCACCGACAAGCAGCCAGTCACCACCTGGAACCAAACCGATGGCATGGAGTACGGCTTCTACTCCAACGTCAATCCCAACTACGACAACGCCCGCTGGTCTCAGGCCCACGAACGTCGCATCGACTCCAGCGCCTTCCCCCGCTCCATCCCTACGTTGATGTTCAACGGCTACAGCGACCAGGTCGCCAGCATGTACGCCGGAATGGACCTCAAGAAGTTCTACTAAAAATCAGCCGCTTGCCTTGCGATTGTGCGCCTTCGCTGTTGTCGGTGCCGTTGCATTTCTTGTTGTCATCCCCGAAGGGGATCTGCTCTTGCCGTTGTCGTTCTGGTTTTGCTGCCACCATTCACCGTCGCATCTCTCAGCAAACCCGCAAGCTAAACTAGCCCCAGCCAAATGTCGAAACGCGCCATCATCACCATCAAGGCTCTGCTCCATCTTCTCTGCCTCGCTCCCTTCGCGTGGCTGCTGCACCTCTTCACCTCAGGCGCACTCGGCCTCTACGCCGACCCCGTCAACTACATCACTCATTTCACCGGCGACTGGACGCTCTACACTCTCTTCGCCTCACTCGCCATCACCCCCATCCGCCGCCTCTCGCCGAAGATCTCCTTCCTCATCCGCTTCCGCCGCCTCTTAGGTCTCTACGCTTTTTTCTACGCAACCCTCCATCTAGCGACCTACATCTTCCTCTTCTCCGGCTACGACATCCAGACCGCAATCGCCGGCCTGCGCGCTAGCCATCCCGGCGAACTCGTCACCCAATGGAAGATCGTCTGGCCGCGCATGGTTGACGACGTCCTCAAGCGCCGCTTCATCCAGGTCGGCCTCCTCGCATGGATCATTCTGTTCGCACTCGCATGCACATCCCCGGCCTTCATCATGCGCGCGATGGGTGGCAAGAACTGGCAGCGACTTCACAACCTCATCTACGTCGCCGCATGCGCCGGAATCGTTCACTTCTGGTGGCTGGTCAAGAAGGGCAACTACGCCCCATGGAAGGACACCGCAATCCTCACCGTCCTCCTTGCGGCCCGGATCGTCTACACAATCACGAAGCACAGCAAAAAACCTGTCGTGACTCTCAAATCCACGTAGGTGAATTGGGGATTCTGCCATTGCCGAAAAAGATTCTTTGAATTCTGCCCAAAAATCGCATGTCAAGTCCCAAAACCATCTAACCCATTGAAAAACAAGGAGATCAAGTTGGCGTATTAGTTCTCCTCAATTCTCTATACTTGTAATAGTGGGAAAAACGAACGAGTAACCTTCCATAACGCGTTAAGTCTTTTATTTGGACTATTTTGGACGCAAGTCCTTTATTTGTAGTATTTTGCAGGAGATCACTACCCGTAAGATAATGATAATAAAAGGTTTACGCGCGGGCAATAAGGGGGGGTACCCTCAGGGGCCGTAAAGACGCAACTTGCCCACGCCCTATTGGTCTAACCCATCGAGGCGCCTGATGCGAGGTTTCGCCACAGCTCTTGCCCTGCTCATTGTCGTAGCGCCCCTGCACGCCCAGAAAAAGAGCAACGCAAAACCCAAACCTCCGGCAGCAAAACCTGCTGCGCTCGTCGCGCTTAGTCCACAGGAGAAGGCCCAACAGCTTCTCAACCGCTTCACCTTCGGGCCACGCCCTGGCGACCTCGAGCAGGTCCTTGCGATCACGCCAGAGAAATGGTTCGAGCAGCAACTCAACCCTGCCACCATTCCCGATCCTGTCCTCGACAAGCGTCTCAACGACTACCCCACGCTCAACATGCAGCCCGAACAGGCCCTCCTCGTCTTTCCCGGTCGTGGCGCCGTCCAGCAGGTAGCCGAAGGCAAACGTCCCTATCCCGCCGACTCCAACCTCGCAGCCATGTACGAGGTCCAGGTCTACAAATACAAAAAGGATCTCGAAGCAAAAAAAATTAACGCCAACGGCCAACCCAACATCACGCCGCCAACCGATGCCGAAGTCGCCGAACAAAAGAAAACCGACCAGGCCACAGCCGCGCGCATAGCCGGAGACCTATTCTCCCTGCCAAAAAATCAGCGCATGGCCGCACTCATCAAGCTTCCCGTATCCGACCGCATCGCCTTCACAACCTACGTCGCCGGCGATCAGAAAAATCTCCTCCTCAACAACTTCAACCCTCGCGAGCGCGAGTTGTTCTACGCAATGGCCGCGAACATAGGAGCCTCCTACCAGATCATCAACGAGCTCTCGCAGGCAAAGTTTCTCCGCGCCATTCTCTCCGAGCGCCAGCTCCAGGAGGTCATGACGGACTTCTGGTTCAATCACTTCAACATCTACATCGGTAAAGATTCCGACCAGTGGTACACCACAAGCTACGAGCGCGATGCCATCCGCAAACACGCCCTCGGCAAGTTCCGCGACCTCCTCATCGCCACCGCAACAAGCCCCGCCATGATGGTTTACCTCGACAACTGGCTCTCGATCGGCCCCAACTCGCTCGCCAACGGCGTCAACCCGATCGCAAAGAAAGGTAACCGAGGCCTCAACGAGAACTACGGCAGGGAAGTGATGGAGCTTCACACCGTCGGGGTCGACGGCGGCTACACGCAGGCCGATGTCACCGCTCTCTCCACCATCCTCACCGGCTGGACCGTCGATCGCCCTTATCAGGCAGGTCCCTTCCAATTCAACGTCAAACTCCACGAGCCCGGACCCAACCAATGGTTCGGCTACACCATCTCCACAACGGACCTCCGGGCAGCAAACCTCCCGCCAGACATCCCAGCCGGCATGACCGAAGGCGTCGAAGCTCTCACCATCCTCGCCGCGAACCCAAAGACGGCACACTTCATCAGTTACAAACTCGCCCAGCGCTTCGTCGCCGACGATCCACCTCCCGCGCTTGTCGACCGCATGGCGGCCACTTACCTCTCGACCGACGGCGACATCAAAGCCATCCTCCGCACTCTAGTCGAATCGCCTGAGTTCAACTCCAAAAAATACTTCCGCAACAAGATCAAAACGCCGATGGAGTTCCTCGCCTCCGCTTTTCGCACCACAGCGACCGATCCCGCCAGCCCCGGAGCTCTCGTCAACACCATCAACTCCATGGGTATGCGGCTCTACTTCGCTCTTCCTCCCACTGGCTACTACATCACCGCCGACCACTGGATGAACTCCACCGCTCTCGTCGACCGCCTCAACTTCGCCTACGCTCTCACGGGAAGCAAATTCGCCAACCAGAAATTCGACTCCGCCCATGTTCTCGCCCTAAGTCTAATGCCCCAGCCCGCAGCCAAAACCGACGCATTAGCACCAAAGAATTCGCCCCGCGCAAAATATGCCAAAGCGACTCTCACCGCCGAGTCCGACGCGACAACCCAGCAGCCCTCCGCCCCAACCGGTCAGGACATCGCCCTCCACGCCCTCGAGTCGGCTCTGATCGGCGGCGACGTCTCTGCCCAGACAAATCAACTCATCCACAAACAGATCGCCAGTTTGCCCGCAGCCAACTCCACCGACACCCTTAACCTGCTCACTGCCCTCGTCATGGGCAGCCCGGAGTTTCAAGTCCGCTGAAGCACACAGGAATCGAATGTCAATGAAGCCGATCGATCGTAGACATTTCACTGCCGGAATCATCGCCGCAGCAACCGTAGGAGGCGATAGTGCCTCAGCATCCAAAGTGGACGCTCCATCAAACACGGCGCCTCAGCAACTCCACCTCAAGTCCAACGGCTGGATGCCAAACAATCCCTTGCCAGTCCTCATCTACCGCAACGCCGTACCGCCAAGCAACGACCGCGCCGCAGCAATGGAGCGCAGCTTCACCGCCAATGGATGGCCGCCGCAATGGCGCAACGGCGTCTACTCCTTCCACCACTATCACTCCACCGCACACGAAGTGCTCGGCTTCGCCGAAGGTCACGCCGACCTCGTCCTCGGCGGCGAAGGCGGCGAGCCTGTCACCGTTCACGCCGGCGACGTTGTCGTGCTTCCCGCAGGAACCGGCCACTGCCGCATCACAGCCTCCGACGACTTCCTCGTCATCGGCGCATACCCCGAGAACGAACACTGGGATATCTGCCGCACCGCTGCCACTCCCGAAGTCCTCGAGCGTGTGCGCCACGTCCGCTTTCCCGCCTCCGACCCGCTCACCGGAGCCTCTGGCGCTCTCCCAAAACTCTGGCAACAGATCTAAGGAAACAATCGCTCCTTACGCCACGAATCTTCGCTTCGTGAAAACAGAATGCGGTCATGCAACCTCCCCGCCCCATCCTTCCAGAACTCGATACGCTCGGGCCTCAGCACATAGCCTCGCCAATAATCCGGTCGCGGAACCTCTCCCGGAAACACCTCTTCCAACTTTTCGACCCGCGCCACCAACAACTCTCGACTAGCCAGCACCCGGCTCTGCTGCGATGCCAACGCTCCAAGCTGACTCAGCCTCGACCGGCTGTGAAAGTAATCGTCCGCCTCAGCTCCAGGCAACTCTGTAACTGTTCCCGTAATTCTCACCTGCCGCCGCAGCGACTTCCAGTGAAAACACATCGCCGCATGCGGATTCTCAGCAAGCTCCAAGCCCTTCTGGCTCTCCGCGTTTGTGTAGAAGGAGAACCCCCGTTGGTCAACCTGCTTCATCAACACCATCCTGACGCTGGGCGCACCATCGCGAGTCGCCGTTGCCAGCGCCACTGCAGTCGCATCGTTCGGCTCACTCGCTCGAGCATCCTTCAGCCACGCGCCAAACAACGCGATCGGATCAACCGCGGTCTCCATCCCGATTCCATCCATCACAACCCTCACGTCGATTCAGTCTACAGAGGTCCATCGCTTTCCTTCCTCACGCCCTGCCGCTATGATTCGTTCACCGCTCACTCAAGGGAGATCCAAATGCCGAAGAACATCGTCATCTGCTGCGACGGCACTGGCAACGAGTACGGCAATCAAAACTCCAACGTCGTCCAGCTCTATCAGGCCTTGATCATCGACGGCAAACGGCAGGTCGGCTACTACCATCCCGGAGTCGGTACGCAAGGATCTCCTACCTCCACCAACAAAGTACGCGCGACCCTCTCCGTCATCGCCGGGATGGCCATTGGGTCTGGCATTCTCGACAACGTATCCGACGCCTACCGCTACCTGATGAATGTCTACGAGAAAGACGACAACGTCTACCTCTTCGGCTTCAGCCGAGGCGCCTACACCGCGAGAGCAGTCGCTGGAGTGCTTCACATGTTCGGCCTGCTCTGCCCCGGCAACGAGGGCCTCATCCCCTACGTCGTTCGCATGTACGCCAAGCGAACCAGGAAGGCGGCCGGAAAGGTCCGCACCTTTGACGTGGCCGCTGGCTTCAAGGCCACCTTCTGCCGCCCCTGTCCGCTTCATCTGGTCGGCTTATGGGACACCGTAAGCTCCGTCGGCTGGATATGGGACCCATTGAAGCTGCCGTACACTGCGCGCAATCCTGACATGGCGCACGGCCGTCACGCCATCTCCATCGACGAGCGGCGCTGTTACTTCCGCAACAACAGGTGGGGAGAGCCATTTCCCGGTCAGGACATAAAACAGGTCTGGTTCGCCGGCGTCCACTCCGATGTCGGCGGCTCGTACCCCAGCGCCGAATCCGGGCTGTCACAGATCACATTGCAATGGATGCTCTGCGAAGCCGTCTCGCTCGGCTTGTTGATCAACCCTGACCAGGCCAATCGCATTCTCGGCCACGTCCCCAAGTCGGGAGTCGCCCCAAATCCCGATCAACCCGAACACAACTCACTCACCAAACTATGGTGGATCCTTGAGGTCTTTCCCCACTCCTACTACGACTCCGTTGCCAAAAAGAAAAAGTGGCGCATCCCTCTCGGAGCTTCTCGAACCATCACGCCCGGCTCCGTCATCCACGAGAGCGTCTGGACAAAGCTTGCGACCGACCCAACCTACCGTCCCAAAAACCTGCCACCCGACTGGAACACCAACCCTGTCTGGAAGGCGACCGCGGAGCCTGACGACTCCAGCCAATTATTTTTAGAGGAGACCTAGCTTAATCCGTCAAACAAGTCAGTCGTGTGCCGCGCGGGTTGCGGCACGTCCGTAGCCACCAGGGTGTAGAACTCCTCAGCGCCATACTTCGCAAAGAAATCCCTCGTCCGCTCCATCAACGGGGCCTGAGAAACATGCTCCCGAAAGGCTTCAGTTTTCCGCTTCTGCACCGAGCGAATATCCAACGTCACCGTCCACGGCATCATCATCGGAGTCGGTCTATCCGGAATGGGAAACTTCGCAGTCAGGTGGTACAGCCGCTTCGCCTTGTGCGGAACCCCCAAATCCGAATACCGCTTCTCTTGACCAGCCCAGTGAAATGCTGCTGTCGTCAACATCGAAGCTATCATGTGGTCAGCGTGCGTATTGAGTCCGCCATCCCCGCCAAACGTCATCACAACATCCGGCTTGAATTGTCGCATCCGTTCGACCAGCCGTCCCGCCGCAGCAGGGAACTCAACAGACTCCAGCCGCCCGTCCTGATAGTCCATCAATTCATGCTGAGTCACACCCAGCACTTCGCACGAGCGCCGAAACTCATCCCGCCGTATCGCCCCCAAAGCTGCACCCGTCGCGGCATCGCCACGGTTGGTCGCCGCCTGCCCATCCGTCAGGCAAATTACATATGTCTCGATCCCGCGATCAGCAGCCAGTGCTAATGCTCCACCAAACGCAAAACACTCATCATCCGGATGCGCCACCACGCACATCAGCTTCAAGCCCACCCCGCCCCCTCGAGGTCCGCATCCTCGAATAGCAACTCCGCCGACAAAGCCTCCTCAACCACGGCATCCGGATCGACCTCACGCACTGGGGCAAAACTCCTCCGATGCAACACACACGGCCCAATCTCCACCAAGGCCCGTCGATGTTCCGGCGTCCCATACCCTTTATGCGAAGCCAGCCCATACCCCGGATGCACTGCATCCAGCTCTCGCATCAGCGCATCGCGATGCACCTTGGCCACCACCGAAGCCGCCGCGATCGAAAGGCTCAACGCATCGCCATAAATCAGTTTCGTCTGGCGGCACGGATGATCAAGCCGCATCGCATCGATCAGCAAATGGTCGGGTGCCAGCGTCAACTCAAGCACCGCTTGCAGCATCGCCATACGGGTCGCCTGATAGATATTCACGCGGTCGATCGTCTCTGCGTCGATCTCAGCGACAGAAACTGCGAGCGCCATCCGCCGTATCGTCGCATCCAACGTCTCTCGTTCTTCCCGGGAGAGTTGCTTCGAATCCTTCAAACCTGCCTCAGCCAACTCATCCAGGCACTCCGGAAGGATCACCGCCGCCGCCACCACCGGCCCAAACAACGCGCCACGTCCCACCTCATCCACTCCGGCAATTCGTTGAAACCCGTGGTATCGCAGAGCCTGCTCCGGCGCATCGCTGCATATCAACTGTTTCAGCATCCGTTGTTTTGCAGTTGCCGCAGTTACAGCCCGGGGGGTGCGAGGGTAGGGAATCGGAGAGGCCATGCTAGTTGAAGTCGAGTGTATAACCATCGCGCAAGACGAAGCCACGACCGAAGTCGTGGCTCAGTGGAAAACAGGGAACTAAAGAAACTAGCTTGCGGCGCGCTCGACCTCGCGCAGACGGGCGGCCTTGCCGCGCAGACCACGAAGGTAGAACAGCTTCGAACGGCGAACCTCGTACGACCGAACCTTCTCGACCTTATCGACGACCTTCGAGTTGTACGGGAAGATACGCTCGACGCCCTGGCCGAAGCTCATCTTGCGAACGGTAAAGGAACCCTGCGCGCCCTTGCGGCACGCAATCACCATACCTTCAAAAGCCTGCAGGCGCTCTTTCTCGCCTTCACGAATCTTGACCTGTACACGAACTGTATCGCCGGGGGCGAATGCGGGTAAATCGGTCCGCTCTAATTTGGCGGCCAGCTTCTGCATAATCGGATGAATGGACATGACACAACTTTCTATGTTGGACTCGACCTTTAGTGTACACGAAATCCACGAATTATGGGCCGCAATCGAACGGAAAACGCCTTCTATCAGCGCTTTATCGATCCCAATTTTCCCGCCATCCGAACTCCGCAAGGATCTCGCGGTCTTCGTCGCTGATCTTGATCTTCTCCAGCAGGTCCGGCCGGTTTTCCATCGTCTTCTTCAACGCCATCCGTCGCCGCCACCGCCGAATCGTCTCATGATTTCCCCCCGCCAGCGCCTCTGGAATCGGTATCCCCATAAACTCCGCCGGCCGCGTGTAGTGCGGATAGTCCAGCAACCCGCCCGCCCCATGCGTCGACCGTGGCAGCCCATCCGCAGAGACGGCATCCTCAGCGCCGAAGCTCTCGAAGCGCGACGAGTCGGGATTCCCAAGCGCACCTGGTAGCAGCCGGACCACTGCATCCACGATCACTGCCGCCGCCAACTCGCCGCCCGAAAGAACGTAGTCCCCAATCGAAATCTCGCGGTCGCACAGCATCTCGTTCACTCGCTCATCCACTCCTTCATACCGCCCGCAGAGAATCACCACTCGCTCGGTCGCCGCAAGCTCCTGCGCCAGTGACTGGCTAAACGGCTGCCCCTGCGCCGACAGAAGAATTACTGTCTCCTTCTTTCTCTGTCGCTCGGCCTTCGGCGAAACGTGCAGTGACTGCACCGCGTCGTAGATCGGCTGCGCCTTCAAGACCATTCCCTCGCCGCCGCCAAACGGCCGATCATCCACCGTGCGATGGCGATCGTGCGTAAAGCTGCGCAGGTCATGCGTGGCAATCGACACCAGCCCAGCCGCTCGCGCTCGCTTCAGTATCCCGTAGTCGAACGGGCCCGCAAAAAAGCCAGGAAAGATCGTAATGATATCGACGCGCATAGAGAAGATGATTACCGCACAACCAATTTGGTGATTACCATATAGCCACTAATTGATCACCCTGCTGACTGCACCTTATCACTAGGAAGTTGTAGAGCGGTGTCGCCAATTTCGTTGAAAATCTTACTGTGATGTTTTGCACCCGAACCAATGTCCCCAGGTCGTCACGTCGAGTAGAAAAAGGCCGGCCCATGTTCAAAACAAAACTCGCAGCTCTTCCGATGATTCCGTTGGCATTTTTCTGCTCCGTTGCTCTAGCGCAAAAGCCATCCGCCGGTATCGTCAAATCCACAACCCCTACGGAGCTCAAACCGCAAACGCCATCCGCTAGTATCGCTAAACCCACAACCCCCAAATCGCAAACGCGATCCGCCAGTATCGCTAAATCCACAACTCCCACGCGGCCCAAACCGCCAACGCCGGCGACTGCTCCCCAGCCCGATACCGAGCCTCGCCAAGGAATCTCCGCCCCGAAAGAAGGAACGATCGTTAGTGCTGCGCCGGTACAGAGTGCGCTCACCGACGTTCTACCGGCTGCCTGCGCCCCGCCGGTGTATGCTGTGCCTCCAAAGGATGTCTATGGTGCCTACGTTCCCTTCGTACCCCCACCCAAGCCCGCCGCCTGCATCACAGTGAACGCTCAGCCAGCCAGTTCATCGCCCCCAAACTCCTCTGGTGTGCAGAAGACACAGTCTGCATCGCTCAACCTCGTCCAGCCCGCCGGCAACAGCCTCGCATCCCTTACGCTGGACCCCACTTCGTCATCCGATGGCTCACCCGCCGGCGAGGGCTATGTACGCTCCGTGCCCGCCCCGCCGCCAGCTACGATACCGCAGGAGGTCACACCCTTCCGCTCCATCGCGATCGGCTTCAAGGCCGACACCCTGGGATTGGGTGTCGAATTCGCCACACCGATGGCATACAGACTCAACCTCCGTACCAGTGTGAATTTCTTCGCCTTCAACGCTCCCTTCAATATTGACGGAGTCGACTACGATGCGAGGCTCCATCTCAAATCCAGTCAGACCACAGTGGACTGGTTTCCACGTGGAGAGGGCGGCTTCCACATCAGCCCCGGTATCCTGTACCTGAAAAACACGCTCTCAGCGCCAGCCTCCGTCGGTCCGGGCCAGACCTTCGTCCTTGGCACCCAGACCTACGTGAACAGCGTCGACGATCCCGTCAGCGGCTCCTCTTCAGTCGTCTATCCCCACACCTTCGCCCCCCTGTTGCTATTGGGTTACGGCAACATCATTCCACGCACCCGCCAGCGCCTCTCGTTCCCGATTGAAGTGGGTGTGGCCTTCACCGGTGCTCCTCAGATGAGCGTAGCCCTCAACGGGACCGCATGCACCACCAACGGCTGCGTCAATTTCACAAACCCCGACCCACAGAAATCATTGAAGCAGGAAATCAATATCCTCAACGATGATCTCAAAAGTTACCCGGTCTTTCCGATCCTGTCCGTAGGGTTCGCCTATCACTTCTGATCGGCGCCGGCCCCCCGCCGGATCGATTGACCTCAATCAAGCCTTCCGGCAGGGTCATCGCAATGCGTTTCGCCTCGGTATCGACCGACACCAGAAACGCCTTCGCAAACGGAATCAGAATCTCGTCTCCCTCAACCGACGTCACCGCCAGCAACGGAGCAGCGTCTTCCAGCCGTCGCCCACCATCAGGTGTCATCGCGAACTGAACATCTTCAACAACGCCGACTGCTCTTGCGCCGTCATAGACAGTGCAGCCGATCAACTCACTGATGTAGACCGACTCGTCGTCGAGCGGAAGCCGTTCTTCTTGGGGAACCAGTACCTCCAGTCCGGCGATCGTCTCCGCGTCCGAGATCGTGTCGACGCCGGCAAACTGCAGCACCACACGTCCTTCGTTCTTCCCCACCGGAAGCCAGAAAGCTACAACCTCTGCCTGGCGCGCCTCCGCCTCTTCCCCGCTGAAGCCAGGCGCCGCGAGAAACACTCGCCTCTGACTCTCAAAACGCTCGGGAAAATCGGTAAACAGTTCTGCCAGCACCTCACCCTTGCGACCCTGCGGCCGGAGGAGATGCGCCAATACAATCCATGCTGGTGTGCTTTGCGTCATTAGGCAGAACTCAGCGTAAAAAAGATGCCAGGACGCCGCTTATTATTTTGGTCAACTCTGTGGCGCAGGATGTTCGCCCTGTTCCACGATGTCAAGCGAGAAGCGATGTTTTAGCTTCATGCTCGCTGCACTCAGAATCGTACGCATCGAGCGCGCCGTTCGACCCTGTTTCCCGATCACTTTGCCAACATCGCTTTGCGCGACGCGTAATCGAATGACGGTGGCCTCTCCGTCTGCGATCGCCTCGACGGACACGCTGACCGGGTCATCGACCAGAGCGTGAGCAATCTCGGTTATCAAGTCTGTCATGCTTTTTACAGGGTTCTCCCCTGTGTGTTGCGCTGCCTGAGTCATCACACACACCTTCGGATTCTAGGAGTCACGAAGTAACGCTCAAGCCAATCCCTTTGCCTCGTCTTAGCGAGATCTTCCAGGCAGTGCTGAAACGAGCGAAACATCGGTCGCAGGTGATCCAGGATTAAGCTGGAGTTCCTGCTTCACAAAGCCCAACAACTAACTCTGCAATACCAAGGAGTTTACGTGAAAAGGTGCGCAGGACATACTACTGAGAAGCTAGAAAGACAGCTATCTTTGGGAACCTAATTCGAGTTCCCAAAGTTAGCGGTAACGGTAACTAATCAGTTACTAGGCTACGGCGGCGGCTTCTGCCGGCTTTACGGACATCAACTTCCCAACCCGTTCCGACAACTGCGCCCCATTGCTGGTCCAGTAATCGATTCGGTCGCGCTTCAGATCGACAGTCGCGGGGTTCGTGCGCGGATTGTAGGTGCCTACCACTTCGACAGAGCGGCCGTTACGGGCACGGTCTTTTTCGATAACAACGACACGGTAGTGGGGTTGCTTACGCGCTCCAACGCGCGCCAAACGGATCATCAACACGGGCAATGCCTTTCAAAACATCTTTAGTTTGAGCTACAGAGGGCTGTGCGGAGTCCTCCTTCTTGACAGAGGACGGACACGCTTGACCCAACATCTAAGTATCGCGGAAAACGTGACTTTTCGCAATGCATAACGCCAATTTCACCGCATTTTAAACGGGAAACAGAAACCGCAGCACGTCCCCAAAACGGTCAGACCACGCGCGTTCCTCGTGAATCGCTCCTGGCGCCATTACATAAGAAAGATCGACCCCGCTCGTCCACCCGCGTTTGAGCAACAGGCGTTCCAACATGTCCGCATCCCGGACATGCCGGGCCCCTTCGGCTGTGCCAATGTCCAGCCAGATCCGCAGATCCGGCTTCGTCGTCTGCTGGGTGATCGCATTGAGAATACTGCGATGATCCCACCAGATCGACGGCGACATCACCGCAATCTTGCCAAACACCTCGGGATGGGCAAACCCAAGATAAAGGGAGATCAATCCACCCAGCGACGATCCGCCGATGGCCGTCTCCTTCGCCTCGGGCAGCGTCCGGTAGCTCCGGTCGATCAACGGCTTCAACTCCTCGATCAGCAGCCGCCCATAGCTGCGTCCCTCGCCGCCACCCATCTTGAAGTCGCGCGTCGGTGTGTACTCCGCCATCCGGCGCAAACCTGTATTGGCCACGCCCACCAGGATCACCGGTTCAATCTCACCAGCCTCCGTCAGCCGGTCCGCCGTCGTATGCGCATTCCACGTCCGGCCCGCGATATACGAGGTGCGTCCATCGAACAGGTTCTGCCCATCTTGCAAATAGAAGACAGGGAAGCGTCGTTCCTTCTCCGTCAGGTATTGTGGCGGCAGATAAACCGATACTCGCCGGTCATCCGGCAAAATCGCCGAGTGAAACTCTCGAACGCTGTATCTTGGGTTGCTATCAAGCACATCTGCGATATGCTCACTACTCGGATCATTGACAATGTCGGCGGGCGCCGGCTCGCGTTCGGGTGACCCGAACCCTGCCGTCGAAGAAGATGAGATTAGCGGTTCCAATGCGAAAACGGCGGCTCCAGTAAAGTACGATTGCAACAGACTAGCAGAGGGGAAGGCAATGAAACGCGAATACCATAGATGGTCCTCCCCGGCCCTTGGGCGCGACATGGAAATGCTCGTCTTCGGCCACGCTGGCCTGCCTGCCCTCGTCTTTCCCTCTTCCTGCGGCAGTTTCTTCGAGTTCGAAGATCGCGGCATGGTCAACACCGTCTACGACAAGCTCGAACACGGCCGCCTGCAACTCTTCTGCGTCGACTCAGTCGACTCAGAAAGCTGGTACAACCGCAACGTCCCTCCGCGCTGGCGCATAGCCCGCCACGTGCAGTACGAGCGATACATAATGCAGGAGGTCCTTCCTCTTATCCGTCAGCAGAACCGGTCCTCCGAGCTTGCTGCCATCGGCTGCAGCTTCGGCGGCTATCACGCACTCAACATCGCCCTTCGCCACCCCGACGTTTTCACTGGGATGCTCTCGATGAGCGGTGCCTTCGACACCTCCAGCTTTCTCTCCGGTTACTACGACGACGACTGCTACTACAACATTCCCATGCACTATCTGCCGAACACCGGCGACCCCTGGTATCTCCATCGCTACCGGCACAACAACTACATCCTCGCGACCGGCGTACACGATCAATGTTGGAACGCGAACGAACGCATGGCCCAGATCTTCCGTGATAAAAGCATTCCGTGCCGCCTCGACGTATGGGGCGACAATACCGGCCACGACTGGCCCTGGTGGCAACGCATGCTGCAAACTTATCTCTAGCTTCCGGTCTCTAACGAGCGAACGGCCCCGCATATCGGTAACCAATCGGAGGATTACGTGAAAAAAATTGGTGTTCTTTTCGGAATGGAAAATACCTTTCCCGGCGCCCTGGTCGATCGCATCAACGCCATGGAGCTCGACGGAATCAAAGCCGAGTTCGTCCATGTCGGCGGTGTCCACATGGCCGAGCCCTCCGGCTACGCGGTCATCGTCGATCGCATCTCGCACGACATGCCCTTCTACCGTTCATTTCTCAAGAACGCAGTTCTCACCGGCACACAGGTCATCAACAATCCCTTCTGGTGGTCCGCCGACGACAAATTTTTCAACTTCGCCCTCGCCCACAAACTAGGCGTGGCCATCCCCAAGACAGTTCTTCTTCCCCACAAAAAATTCCCTCCTCAAATTAACGAGCGCTCTCTGCGCAACCTGCAATTCCCCCTCGACTGGGACAGCATCTTCGACTACGTCGGCTTTCCCGCGTTCCTCAAACCACACGACGGCGGCGGCTGGCGCGACGTCTTCCACGTGCACAACCGCGACGAGTTCTTCCACGCCTATGACAAAACCCGCGACCTCTGCATGACTCTGCAAGCTGCCGTCAACTTCAAGGAGTACTTCCGCTGCTACGTCGTCGGCCAATCCGAAGTCCGCATCATGCCATACGACCCGCGCCGCCCACACGAACAGCGCTACGTACTCGATGCCCCGGAGTACGACAAGAAACTCCTGAAGCGAGTAGAAAAAGACGCCCTCACCCTCTGCAAGGCCCTCGGTTACGACCTCAACACCGTTGAGTTCGCCGTAGAAGACGGTATCCCCTACGCCATCGACTTCATGAACCCAGCCCCCGACGCCGACCTTCACTCCGTAGGCAAAGAAAGCTTCGACTGGATCGTCAACGCCGTAGCCAAACTCGCCGTCAGCAAAGCCCAGAAGCCAGTCAAGCCCGAACTCCGCTGGGCCTCTCTGCTCAATTCCGAAACCAAGCCGGCGACAAAGAAGGCACCAGCAAAAAAAGCAGCCACAAAAAAGGTCCCGGCGAAAAAGGCGGCCGCCAAGTGAAGTTGGTAGCTATCTCAATTCTTCTTGCAGTGTCATCGTTCCTATGCGCTCAGGAAACAATTGTGGAGAATCCGATCGAAGCTCGCAACCTCAAGGGCATTGTCTTAGATTCAAACAGCGCACCAATAATCGGCGTCTCAGTAACGTTCTTTCAATGCCCCGCGACCTACCCGCACTTCCAAACTGAGACCAAAATTAAAGCCTTGGCTAAGACCAACGTAAAGGGTAAGTTTTCCATCGAGGAAAGACGCGGTTCAAAGCCTTACTGCCTTCGCTTTCAACGCGACGGATTCACTCAGCATGTAATTAAGGTTCATCTTGTACCCTCTGCCTCCGATCTGCGAATAATACTGGTGCCTGCAACATGATCAAAGAAGACTAGTACCGAAAAGTAAGCTGAGGCCACAACTATGCGCCCATCCTTCACGCTAGGCATCGAAGAGGAATACCAGACCATCGACCCCGAAACCCGTGACCTCCGCTCGCACATCGCGACCGAGATGCTCGCCAAGGGCAAGCTGCGCCTCGAAGAGCGCGTCAAAGCCGAGATGCACCAGGCGGTCATCGAGGTCGGCACCCGCATCTGCAGCAACATCCAGGTCGCCCAGGAAGATCTCTTCGACCTCCGCCGCAACATGATCTCCCTCGCCGAAGAACACGGCCTCGTCCTCGTCGCTGGAGCCACCCACCCCTTTGCTGACTGGCGAGTCCAGGAGATCTACCCCGACCCTCGCTACGCCCAGGTCGTCGAAGACCTCCAGCTTGTCGCCCGCGCCAACCTCATCTTCGGGCTCCACGTCCACGTCGGAATCGAAGACCGCGAAGCCGCTATCCGCATCATGAACTCGCTCCGCTACTTTCTCCCGCACATCCTCGCGCTCTCCACCAACTCCCCGTTCTGGCTCGGCATGGAGACCGGCTACAAGAGCTACCGCGCCAAGGTCTTCGAAAACTTCCCCCGCACCAACCTCCCCGACAGCTTCGCCAGCTACTCCGAGTTCGAAAACTACGTTAACCTCCTCATCAAAACCAACTCCATCGACAACGCAAAAAAAATCTGGTGGGACGTGCGCCCTCACCCTTTCTTCGACACCGTCGAAGTCCGCATCTGCGACATCCCCCTGCGCGCCCACGAGACCATCGCTATCGCCGCTCTCATCCAGGCCACCGCCTGTAAGCTCTGGCGTCTCCACTCCCGCAACATCGACTACCGCCAATACTCCCGCGCTCTATTAATGGAGAACAAGTTCCGCGCCGTCCGCTACGGCCTCGACGGCAAAATGATCGACTTCGGCAAACAGATCGAGGTCCCCGCCCGCGAACTCATCATCGAATATCTCGCCTTCGTCGACGACGTCCTCGACGAACTAGGCAGCCGCAAAGAGATCGCCTACATCCACACCATGCTCCACCAGGGCTCCGGCGCCGACCGCCAGCTCAAAGTCTTCCGCGAAACCAATGACCTCAAAGCCGTGGTCGACTACATGGCCGCCGAAACCAAAGCCGGCCTCTGACTTTGCAGCACTTTCATTTGCCGTTGCACTTGCTTTTCCAGTTGTCATCCCCGAAGGGGATCTGCTTCTTCCTTTGTCGTTGCTCTTAATCTTTTGTTTGACATTCCGCAACCTGGCGGATGTATCTGCTTTCAGCCTTCCAATTTGCGAAGGCCGAACCTTATCCCACACCCTCCCGGCTAAAAACATCACAATTCTGTGAAATTCCCACGAAACCTATATTCTAGGAGTAAGCTTCAAACGAAAGATGGGCACAATGGTTGATCAGGCAACGCAGACAGTAGTAGACCTCCGCAACACCCCCTTCCCGACTGAGTTCACACCGGGCGCGCGCAACGCTGTCACTACCTGCCTGCGCATCCAGCCCAACGAGAAGGTCACCCTGATCACCGACGACCGTTGCCTGACCATCGCCGCCTCGATCGCAGCCGAACTCGAACGCATTGGCTGCACATGGAACGCATTCGTCCTCGAGACCATCGCCCCCCGCCCACTCACCGAGATGCCCGCCAGCGTCCTTGCCGACATGGAGACCTCGCAGGTCAGCATCTTCGCCGTCGAAGTCCAGCCCAACGAGCTCCACAGCCGCATGCAGATGACTGACGTCGTCAATCGTCGCCGAATGCGCCACGCCCACATGGTCAACATCACCGCCGAGATCATGACCCAGGGCATGCGCGCCGACTTTCTCGCCATCGACCGCCTCTCGCAAGCCGTCCTCGACAAAGTCCGTGCCGCCACCTACGTGCGCGCCACAACCCCCGCCGGAACCGACATCCACGCTCAGCTCAACCCCGAATACCGCTGGTTCAAAACCTCCGGCATCATCTCCACCGAAAAATGGGGCAATCTCCCTGGCGGTGAGTGCTTCACCGCGCCCGGCGAAGTCAACGGCGTCTTCGTCGTCGACGGCGTTGTCGGCGACTTCCTCTGTGCCCGCTACGGCATACTTCGCGCGCAACCCCTAACCATCAACATCGAAGGCAACCGCATCACCCGCGTCTCCAGCGAAAACAAAGCCCTCGAGCGCGACTTCTGGGCCTACACCCACACCGACGAAAACTCTGACCGAGTCGGCGAGTTCGCTATCGGCACAAACATTGGCGTAGAGCGCGTTATCGGCAACATCCTCCAGGACGAAAAATTTCCCGGCATCCATATAGCCTTCGGCGACCCCTACGGTGCCCATACCGGAGCCGCTTGGAAATCTTCCACCCACATCGACGTAGTAGGCCTCGAGTTCAGCATCTGGCTAGGCGACGCCGACGGGGAAGAACAAATTATGCGCGACGGCCAATTCCTCATCGACGCCTAGGCCGCCTGCCTAAGCCAACGTCAAAGCGCGCGCGTCGCGATCCGCTTGAAGATGTCGTTCCTCTGATCCTGAGTTCGTAGAAGGGGAAGAACCCCTGTATTTGTTTTTTGCCGTTGCTTTTCTTGTCGTCATCCCCTGGAGTGGATCTGCTGTTGCACTTCGCATTTGCTCTCGCCGTTGCCTGTTCTTCTTTGTCATTCCGTAGCGCAGCGGAAAACCTTTTTCCCTCGCTAAGCCAGCAGTTTTCCACCGTGACTGAAGCTCGAACCTTGATCCCCGCATCGAATCCAACTATGGAAACTAAACAGCTCGGCAACTCAGACCTCCACATCTCCCCCATCGGTTTCGGCGCATGGGCCATCGGCGGCGCCGACTGGGCCTTCTCTTGGGGCCCTCAGGACGACAACGACTCCATCGCCGCTATCCACAAGGCGATCGACCTCGGCATCAACTGGATCGACACCGCCGCCGTTTACGGCCTCGGCCACTCCGAAGAAGTAGTCGCCCGCGCCCTCAAGACCGCCTCAAAAAAGCCATACGTCTTCACCAAGTCCTCCATGGTCTGGGACGACAAAAAAGAAATCACCAACTCCCAAAAGCAAATTCGTCGCGAGTGCGAAGACAGCCTCCGCCGCCTCAACCTGGAAACCATCGACCTCTACCAGGTCCACTGGCCCAAGCCTGACGAAGACATCGAAGAGGGTTGGTCGGTCATGGCGGACCTCAAGCGCGAAGGCAAAGTCCGCTGGATCGGCGTCTCCAACTTCTCCGTCGCTCAGATGCAACGCGTCATGAAGATCGCACCCATCACCTCGCAGCAGCCGCCCTACTCCATGCTCAACCGCACCTACGAAGCCGATAACCTGCCTTTCTGCAGGAAGAACAACATCGGCGTCATCAACTACGCTCCCATGCACTCCGGCATGCTCACCGGAGCCATGACCAAAGAGCGAGTCGCTGCCTTCCCCAAAGACGACTTCCGCCGCAACGCCAAGAACTACCAGGAGCCTCTCCTCTCACGCAACCTCGGTGTAGCCGAACTGCTCAAAGAAATTGGCGCCAGTCACGACGTCACCGCCGGTGTCATCGCCATCGCCTGGACGCTCCATAACCCGGCAATCACCGCCGCCATCGTCGGTGGACGCAACGCAAAACAAGTCGAAGGTGTCATCCCCGCCGTCAACTTCCGCCTCACCGAATCCGAGTACGACGAGATCAACTCCTACCTCGCCGCCCATCCATAATCTCCCAAACTCCTCGCGAAACCGGCTGCAGCAGCTACACTAGCTCCCATGCTGCAGCCCTTTCGCGACCACTTCAACGCGCAGTTCACCCCGGCGAAGTACAACGACCTCGTCACGCAGCTGAACCGACGCACGCGAACCAGGATTGAATTCCGCATCGCCGAAACCCCCTGCTTCTTCTCCCGCGTCCTGATGGACGAGCTCGCCGAGGCAGGCGCCACGCTCACCCATCAACTCCTCGATAGCCCCGATTACATGCAGGCCTCGAACAGCACCCTGCCGGAACGGTTTCGCGTACCCAACGAGGACTCTCATCCCAACTTCATGACAGTCGACTTCGGTCTCGTCCGCAACTCCGACGGCTCCCTCAGCCCGAAGCTCGTCGAGCTTCAGGCATTCCCCTCCATCTTCGGCTATCAGGACATCCTCGCCCGCCAATACATAGAAACCTACGGCCTTGACCCCAGCCTGACCTGGTATCTGGATGGCCTCGACGAAAATTCCTACTGGCAACTCCTCCGCCAAGTCATCGTCGGCGACCACGACCCCGAAAACGTGGTCCTCCTCGAGATCGACCCCGACCACCAGAAGACCCTTCCCGACTTCCACGTCTACGAGGACAAGCTTCACATCACCACCGTCGACATCGCGAAACTCCGCAAACAAGGCAACCGCCTCTTCTATCAACGCAACGGCCACGAAATCCCCATCCACCGCATCTACAACCGCGCCATCGTCGACGAGCTCGAGCGCAAGAACCTCCAACTTCCCTTCGACTACCGCGATCCGCTTGACGTCGAGTGGGCCGGCCATCCCAACTGGTACTTTCGCATCAGCAAATTCTCCTTGCCCTTCCTCAAACATCCTTCCGTCCCCAAAGCCGTCTTCCTTGACGATTGGTTCACTCGTCACAACGTCGAAGGCCTTCCGCATCAACGCGAAAGCCTCCTCCTCAAACCCCTCTACTCCTTCGCGGGGAAGGGAATTCAGTTTGCCCCAACGGAAGAAGACCTGGACGCTATCCCGCCTGCCGATCGCCATCTCTATCTCCTTCAGGAGCGCGTCCACTTCGAACCCCTTATCGAAACCCCTCACGGACCAACCCAGGCGGAGATCCGCGTCATGTACTTATGGCCCGAAGGCGGGGCACTCCAGCCCGCAATGGCACTTGTGCGCCTCGGCCGCGGACTGATGATGGGTGTCGACCACAATCGTGACAAGCAATGGGTCGGAAGTTCCGCCGCACTAACCCCTCAGTTGTAGCCGCCACCGATAGAAAAGGTGCCGGAACTGCTGTGATGTGGGGTAAACTCCAGTGTGGTAGCAAGCGTCCGTATCTGGGTCGCATCCCGAAAGTGGTGAAGAGGAGGACGAGTGGCTCAGTGGCAAATGCCGGCCGGAGACAATCCAGTTCGCACGGCAGTTCGTTTCCCAATGAAGCTTGCAATCCGTCTGCAGACTGACCAGGGCGAGATGGAGGCCATGACGGAGAACATCTCCGCCAACGGTCTGCTCTTCGTCGGCGAAGAGCTTCCGCCGATAGAAGCAAGAATTGAGTTCACCATCGCAATGCCTTCGGCTGTGATGGGAACTGATAAAGACGTAACCATACACTGCATCGGCCGGGTCGTACGCCACTATCTGCAAGGTGGCCAGAAAAAAGCCGCCGCAGTGATCGACGAGTATTTTCTAAAGGCATGACGACTATGAATGTGGTGAACATCGATCCAACCCGGGGTAGCGACGACATCCCAGAAGAGAATTCGGCACACGTAGGCATTCGTGTCATCCTTGCCGATTCGCAGGCCATCTACCGCGTGGGAATGAAGAAGGTCTTCGCCCTCGAAGACGACATTCGCGTCGTCGCCCAGGTTGAGACTCTCACGAATCTCTACGCATCCCTGCAGCGCTACCCCACCGACGTCGTCGTACTCGAAGGCCAGCTCATCGCCGGCACCATCGATGCCATCCCCGAACTCATCCGTCAGCACCCCGAAGCGAAGTTGATCGTTCAGGTCAGCGAGGCCGACGAGGCCAACACCGTCGAACTCTACCGCCGCGGCGTTCGTGGCGTCGTCCCGCGTTCCATCTCTCCCGACCTCCTCATCAAGTGCGTCCGCAAGATCGCCGAGGGCGAAACCTGGATCGACAACCAATCCATCAGCTGGGTCATCGAAGCCTACCGCGCCCAGGCCACCACACTCACCGATCCCCGCGTCCAGCCAAAGCTATCGAAGAAGGAGCTGGCCATCATCAGCTGCATCACCCGCGGAATGCGCAACAAAGAAATCGCTTACCAGATCGGCACCACCGAGCAGGTCATTAAGAACTACCTGCGCAAGGTCTACGACAAGCTAGGCGTCTCCGATCGCCTCGAGCTGGCCTTGTACTGCCTCCACCACGAGCTGCTGAAGAAGTACCTGGCCGACGAGGCTCCGACGCCGTCCCGCACCGAGCCGTTACAGCCCCTCCGCGCCAAGATGTAATCGTTCTCGCGCGTGACCTTCACGCAAACCAGACCCAGCATTATTTTTTCTCATCCGCTTCCATGCGGAGCCGTGTCTCCTCCCAATCAATATCTCTACAACCCTGTTCCGGTGAAGGCCCCTTCACTGGACATTGGCCGCCCATTGACTTACCGTCGTACGACAGTCGGCACAACGCCATCCGCAATCGCGAACGGGAGACGTATTTCTATGTTTGATCGCAGGACCTTCCTCCAAAACGCCGCAAAGACCGCAACCATCACCGCCGCCACGACGAGCCTCCGCCCGCTCTTCGCACAATCGGCAGCGCCCGCCCCGCGCTCTCCCAACGACACCATTCAGTTTGCCCTTATCGGCGCCGGTATCCAGGGCCAGGGAGACACCCGTAACGCAGTGCAGGTCCCCGGCGTCAAGCTCATCGCCGTAGCCGACTGTTACGACGGCCGCCTCGCCCACACCAAGGAGCTCTGGGGCCCTGATCTCTTCACCACGCGCGACTATCGTGAGATCCTCGCCCGTAAGGACATCGACGCCGTCATCATCGCCACCCCCGATCACTGGCACAAGCAAGCCGCAGTCGACGCCCTCCACGCCGGCAAAGACGTCTACCTCGAAAAGCCGATGATTCACCTCTACCCTGACGGCCCCGAAATCATCGAGGCCGTCCGCTCCACCAATCGAATCCTCCAGGTCGGCAGTCAGCGCGTCAGCTCCATCGTCTACGCTAAAGCCAAAGAGCTACTCGCCTCCGGCATCATCGGCAAACTCAACATGGTCACCGCTCGCTGGGACCGCAACTCCTCCCTCGGCGCCTGGAACTACACCGTCCCGCTCGACGCCTCCACTACCACCTGCGACTGGCCGCGCTTCCTCGGCTCCGCCCCCAACATCCCTTTCAACCCCGAGCGCTTCTTCCAATGGCGCAAATGGAAAGACTACGGATCCGGTGTAGCTGGCGACCTCTTCGTCCATCTCTTCAGTGGCACCCACTTCATCACGGGCTCCAACGGCCCCACCCGCGCCATGGCGACCGGCGGCCTCCGCTTCTGGAACGACGGCCGCGACGTCTACGACGTCCTCCTTGCACTCCTCGACTATCCCGAAGGCTTCAACCTCAGCCTCCGCGTCAACTTCGTCGACGGCGGCGAAGAGAGCGAAGGCTTCCTCTTCACCGGCTCCGAAGGCCTCATGGAAATCGCGGGCCAGACAGTCACCGTCACTCGCACGCCACTCGCAACCGAACCCGGCTATACCATCTCCACCTTCACCGACGCCATGCAGAAGCAGTACGTCGAGCAATACCGCAAAAAATATCCCATCAAACATCCCGAGGGTCCGCCGCCGCAGTTAGTCGAAAAGTTCGTAGCGCCCCCCGGCTACTCCGACAGCTACGACCACTTCCACAACTTCTTCAACTCCGTCCGCACCCGCAAGCCCGTCGTCGAAGACGCAACCTTCGGCTTCCGCGCCGCCGGAGCAGCGTTGCTCAGCAACCTCAGCGTAGAACGCGGCAACGTCGTCCACTGGAATCCGGAAACCATGAAGATCACCTAGCAAGCGACCCACCGGAGTCCACCCATGAAGGTCCTGTCCAAGTACATTGCATCACTCTTTGCAATGTCTCTCGCTTGCAGTTCTCTCCAAGCTCAGGACCCTGCGCACGCCACCGAGTACCGTATGCCGCAACCAGGCAACGGCCCCGGCGACTCCACTCGCATCGCCTTTCTCTCTCATCGTCTCGGCACCGACCACGCCGAAGGCATCTCCCTACTCGACATGAACAACGACGGCTTCCCCGATCTACTTAGCGGAGCCTACTGGTATCAAAACCCCGGCGCCCAGGGCGGAGAGTGGAAGCAGCATCAGTTCCGCACCGTCGGCATCCACAACGAATTCGTCAATGACTGCGGCGAGTGGATCGTCGACGTCGACCACGACGGCCTGCCCGATCTCGTCACCACCGGCTGGATCTCCAACGGCCTCTGGTGGTATCGCAACCCTGGTCCCGAGGCCACCACCGCTGGCACCATGTGGAAGGCCGAAAAGATCACCGACAGCTTCGACACCGAAGGTGGCGCTTTCGCCGACATCAACGGCGACGGCAAACCAGACCTCGCCCTCGCCCACTACAACCACTCCGGCATCCTCTGGGTCGACTTTAGTCAGGACAAGCCCCGCGTCCACCACCTCGGCAATCGCCAGCAGGATGGACACGGTATCGGCATCGCCGACATCAACGGCGACGGCAAAGCCGACATAATCACGCCCTACGGCTGGTTCGAGCAGATCGACGCCGACAACGACAAGTGGCAATGGCACCGCGAATGGTATCTCGGCGACGCCGGCTTTCCCATCCTCGGCTACGACGTCAACCACGACGGCAAACTCGATCTCATCTACGGACAGGGCCACGGCTATGGCCTCTACTGGCTCGAACAGACCGGCACCTCAACTCATCGCAATTGGGTTCGCCACACCATCGACGAATCATTCTCACAGTCCCACGCCCTCGCTTTGATCGACATCGACGGCGACGGCACACCCGAACTCGTCACCGGCAAGCGCTACCGCGGCCACTCGGGCAACGACCCCGGCTCTTACGATCCCGTCGTTGTCTATGCCTACAGGCTGCCTACAAAGGCTCAGTTTGTTACAGCAAAAGCGTACGCTCACATGCAATCCATAGAAGCCCAGAAGCAGGCGCGCGCATCCGGCAATTCCAGCAGCAAGAAAACTAACGACAGCGCAGCCGATCCCGTCTTCACCCGCATGGGCCTTTCGGTGAATGGCACTGCCAGCGCCGGCACCCAATTCATCGCCGCCGACCTCGACCACGACGGCGACATGGACATCGCCAGCGCCGGCAAACTAGGCGTGCACGTCCTCGAAAACCTAAAGATCAATAACGTTCCAAAATCCGTTCGCGAGGATACGCAGCCTCTCAACCGCAAATGGCCATTCCCCGGCGAGGGCGAAGAGGTCCCGCAGGAAGACGGCCCCAAACCGCAACAATAAGATGTCCCCAATCCAGACTGTTCTCCCGACCTGACAGCGCTCTTTCGCCGCATGCATCTTCGTGATCTGGGCAAGTGGCTTGCAATGATTAACTCATCTCCTACAATCGTTGCTCTCGCTGCACCTTTCGTTGTATCGAACATGGCTCTGCGCGGGCATACCGTGGACCACTGGTAACCAGATCGGTGACCGTGGGCGGTTTCTATGCGCGCAATTCGCCGCACCCTGCTTGTGTTTTTGGTAGCCTGCGCAAATTCGAGCTTCACCGCAGTCGCGCAGAGTGGCGCTTCGTCATCGCCCTCGTTCGGCATCCCCACCCAGCCCGGCACATCGTACTTCTTGATTGACGCGCCTTCGCCTGCAGTGGAGTCAGATGCCGAAATGTACGCAGGCAAATCTTCCACGGAAGCGGCAGCGGTCATGGTCGCACCCACACCTAGACAAGCAAAACTTCAGAGCGAATTCCAGCGCAACACCGATTGCGAAAACGGAACCCTTCACGGAGAGCCCTGCCGTGTAGACTGGGTCCGCGTCCTCGGCGAGTCCTTCATCTTTCTCTCCACCCAGCATGCTGGAAACATTGCCATGGACCATGACACGCGCCTCGAGTTGATGAATGGCTTCGACAACGGGACATTCTGGTCAAAGTACGCCTACTGCGTCCGACACTATCGCTGGTCGCGCTGGAATGACGACGACCCCTTCGGCGTGGATTACATCGGCCATCCCATGATGGGAGCCGTCACCAGCAGCATCTACGAACAGAACGACCCCAAGCAGCGCGCGCTCATGTTCGAAAACTCCCGGCGCTACTGGATGGGCCGCCTTCGCGCCATGGCCTACTCCGCAGCCTACAGTGCCCAATGGAAGGTAGGCCCCCTCAGTGAAGCCTCCATCGGCAATACCGGCATCTTCTACTACACTCGCCAACCCGATCACGTCTGGACTAACGAAACCGGCATGCAGGACTTCTTCATCACCCCGATCGGAGGAATGGCCTGGAACATCGGCGAGGATGCGATCGATCGCTTCATCCTAAGCCATGTCCGCCACGGCACGCGAAACAAGTGGCTGCTCCTGGCCTCCTCACTCGCCACGCCGGCCAAAAGCGCAGCGAACCTTGCGCGTTTCCGCGCCCCTTACTATCGCGACTTAGATCTGAAGACCGCCGGCGCGCTGGTGCGATAACGCCGAAGCAGATTCGATCCCATAACTTCTTATAAATAGCTGGAGACGCGATCGACCGAGCTTTACCCAAAGTCCGAATTCAACCGCTATTTATCAAAACCAGCGCACGTCCCTAATCCTCCTTGCGGTATCCCTGCAGCGACTGGATAACAATAATCTGACAGTCAGGAAAAACCGCGCGTCCATCGCCTCGGCAATCGCGAGCGTCAGCGCCGGCACGCAATTCATGTCGCGCGCAATTTTTTTCCCAGCTTTCTGCCCAAAAATCGCATGTCAAGCCCCGAAATCACCTAACCACCAAAGAATCAAAGACATCCACTTGGCGCATTAGTTCCACTCCAACCGCTATACTGGATATAGAGATCAAGAACAAGCAGCCCCGGACACGGTTCGGGGCTAACTCGTTTAGAAAGACTATTTTGGGCGCAACTCCTTTACCATGAATATTTTGCAGACATCGACCTGCTGTAAAATATTGAAAATAAAAGGTTTACGCGCGGGCGTAGGGGGGGCAGGAGGTTCCAACGCCAACCTGACAAATCCACTCTAAGGAAGATGTATGCTTCTGCAGGCGGGAAATCGCCGATAAGGACACCATGGGAATCGCAATATCCGCATTGAATCCAGCCGCAGCCAAACTAAACAACCCCAAATTGCAAGTGGCCGCGCCCTATCTCATCGAACAGGCTTGGGCCGATTACACCCCCGAGCAACACGCCATCTGGGCTGAGCTAGTCACACGCCGCATGCCGCAGCTTCGCCAGCACGCCTGCCAGGAGTATCTCGACGGCTTCCACCAGATCGGCCTCCGCGAAGACAAGCTACCGAACCTCACCGAGGTCAGTGCGCTCCTGCAGCCCCGCACCGGCTGGCAGTCCACCCCAGTCAGCGGCTTCCTCCCGCCCGACGCCTTCTTCGAGATGCTCGCCAACCGTATGTTCCCCACCACCACTTGGCTCCGCTCGCGCGACTCGATGGAGTACACCCCCGAGCCCGACATCTTCCACGACGTCTTCGGCCACGTCCCCATGCACGCCCATCCCGTCTTCGGCGACTTCCTCCAAAATTACGGCAAGATCTGCGCCCAACTCAACGACCACGAACAGCTTGAACGCATGGGCCGCCTCTTCTGGTTCACCGTCGAGTTCGGTCTCATCCGCCAGAACGGCGAGATCAAGGTCTACGGTAGCGGTCTCATCTCCTCTCACGGCGAATGCACCCGCGTACTGGCAGGCGGTTGCGAGGTCAAAGACTTCGACCTCGACGCCGTCCTCAACCAGAAGTTCGACACCGGCGAAATGCAGCCCGTACTCTACGCCGTCGAATCCTTCTCTCAGATCTACGAAGCGACCAGGGAGGCTGAACACAGGCTAGGCTAGCGTTCGCATCGAGTCTCGACCAAAGGAAAAGCGGCTGCAGGGTTCGAACCCTGCAGCCGCTCTGGTTTGATCGGGCTGGTTGAAACTTACCGGTGTCCGCCGCCACCATGGCCACCACCGCCACCGTGGAAACCGCCGCCACCACCGCCACCGTGATAGCCTCCGCCATTCACATGGCCGCCGGCGAACCCGCCTCTAACTGTATTCCCGTGATAACCGCCGCCGTAAGGCACCGGACGTCCAACATAACCGGGGTGTCCGTAACCGTAACCGGGCCGACCGTAGTATCCGCCGCGATAGCCATAGACTCCGCGGTAGCCGTACCCATACCGATATCCACCACGGTACCAGGGGCCGGCGCCAATGAACACGCCGCCAGCGAACCACGACGGCCCATAGTAGCCATAAGGAGCGCAGGCATAAGGATAGTAGCCGTAGTACCCATAAGCGCAGACCGGAGCAGGGTAGCCGTAGCCCCCATACACCGGGCCACCGATCCCAATACCAACCGACACCTGCGCATGGGAATAAGCCGCAGCGGGCACCAACAAGATACTGAGCAGGGCGAGATAGCGTAAGAAGCGCATTTTCAAATCTCCTATGCAGAGTCCGGTACACCCTAAGGCGTCGGCGACTCGCGAGACCCGGCACCCCGAGGGTGTCTGAAGTCCTACAAGGATTGAACGTCAAATCGAGAAAAAGGTTGTGTCAGGACTACGCGCCGTGGACCAGGTGCAAAACAGTGCGCAACATATTGCGAATAAGTCTCATGTTATGCGCAACTTTGCGACTCCGATCGAGCTCGGTTGACTGTCAGGAAGTAGCCCGTCGTCCGCACCTGTGATCAGGTAACTAGTTGGTCAATCTGCGGTTACAGCAATCTTTTTCCACAAAAGCCTAGCTTCTTGTCTAAAAATATAGGAAAATAATTTGCACTACAGGGTAAAATATTCCCACTTGCGCAAAGTTTTTACCGAAATTCTGCAATATTTAGCACTCCGGTGTCATTCTGCTTTGGTTCTCCAATTGCAATACCAATAAGCATTCGTTCCATGTACGGCGAATCGGATAAAGGTTTAGTCTCCAGGTGACACGAAATGCGACGCTTGATCTACTTATCGCTCCTAGTAATGTTCGTTAGTGTATCGGCAACCTGCGTTAACGCGTCTACAGACTGTGAACGATGGTTTGCAGCCTATCGTCTCGAACTTGCACATACGCGCAGCGTCCAACGCATAGCCGCCGCCAAGCGTCGAGCCAAACTCTACGCTCAGCGCAAGCTGTCCGGGTATGTCGCGCCGAAGCCCAAGCCGAAGGTCGTCCTGGCAAGCGCACCCCGGAAGACCCGCCGCCAGACTCTGCACCACTTCGACCTCGCCTGCGGTGTTCTGCCCGAGGACGAGGCAGATGGACCACTTATCGCCGAAGAGGCACCTGTACCGTTCCACTCCGCGCGTCCCTTGAGCGACGGCGATGATGTACTTCCACCTGCTTTCGGCCCGATGATCGCCCAGAACGATACTCCGCCCCCGCCCTCCAACGACGGACCCTCAGGCCCGCCAGTCTACGGACCCCCGTTCGGCGGTGGTGCCGTACCTCCTGGCGGCGGACCCGGAATTGGGACGACGTCTGCTCCTCCCAGTAATCCGCCGGGAAACCCGATTCCGCCTGTCAATCCGCCTCCCGATGCTCCAGTCCCAGAGCCTGCCACCTTCGTCATGCTGCTGACTGGAATGGCCGGAGCCGCAGGCGCAATTCGGAACCGCTTCAAGGCGTAGTCAGCTCTTCGAGGATTTGCGGCTGGACCGCTATCTGGATGGCGTAGCCAATCAGAAGGATCACCGGCGCCGGGCCAACATCCTTATCGTCAAGCCGGGCCAGCGTAGAGGTGTGGACCTGCTCATCCTGCGTCGTTGCCTTGCTGATCGCCACACAGGGAGTTTCTGCCGCAATCCCCGAAGCAATCAGGTCGTCGGCCAGCGCGCGAAATTTGCGACCGGGCATATAGATCACTAATGTCGCGTCTTCCGGAAACGCCCCTTCCCACTTCGGAGTAAGTTCCAGCTTTCCCGCCGCATGGTGCGCCGTTGCGAGGATAAGCTTCGACGCCGCGCTTCGGTCCGTCAGCGGAGTCTTCAATCTCGCGGCAGCAGCAAACGCAGTGGTGATTCCAGGAACGATCTCGAAGGGGATAATGGCGCCGCGCAGAGCAGCGATCTCCTCTCCCGCCCGACCGAAGATCAGCGGATCGCCCGACTTCAACCGAAGCACCGACCTGCCGGCTCGCGCGGCCTCGAGCATCAGTACATGGATCTCCGCCTGCGTGATGCGCGGCTGTCCGCAGCGCTTGCCAACCGGGGTGATCTCTGCTCCAGCATGGGCCAGAGAAAGTATCTCCTCGGACACCAGATCATCGGGCAGAATCACATCAGCCGTCTCAAGTAGCCGAAGCACACGGAGCGTGAGCAGATTGGGGTCTCCAGGTCCCGCTCCTGCGAGATAAACCGTTCCGGGCTGTGCGGACAGGTTCACGACTTCTTCTCGGGCAGTGGATTCGTCAAGGCATGTTGACGCGTCAGCAAGCGCGACGGGCACGCCTCGTACCCGCAAACCTCACGCTGGGCCAGTTCGTGGAGGAGCCACCTCCGCTCTTCGTTCAGCGGTTCCATCTGCGTAACCTCGCGGCGAAGATTGCCAAGGTCAGTCACCCAGTCCCCGGCGTCGAGCGGTAACTGCGCGTTGATCTCTTTGCGCAACCTTTGAGCGAGCGCAGGGCTCGCGCCGGCGGTCGAAATAGCGATCTGCAGGTCACCGCGCCGAACGACCGAAGGAAAGTAGAAATCGCAGAACGGAGGGTCATCGACTGCGTTGCACAACACGTTATTCTCGGTTGCTTCCTTGAAGACGGCGCGGTTGACGGCGGGATCGTCAGTCGCCGCAATCACTAAGAAGTGCCCGGCTACATCGCCCAATACATACTCGCGTTGCAGCCATTCGATCTCGCCCGCGGCCGCCAGATCAACAATGCGCGGACGAGCTTCGGGTGCGATCACTGTCACACGGGCATGCGCTGCCTGAAGCGATTCGATCTTTGATTCCGCAAGATTGCCCGCGCCAATGACGATGCAGGGCCGTGCGGTGATCTTCAAGAAAATGGGAAAGAGATCCATGAACTAAATCTACTCTCCTGGCGCGTGTCGCCCCGCACCGACTGGAGGCGCATCGCGCTCAACCGGATCGACGACCGTACCTGCGAGTTGCGCGCGCAGCCTGTCGTCATCCGTGCGCGAGAAATAAGCGCGCAGATCTTCGCCGGGCCCCCGCTCAGCAAGATACCCGCGCAGCAGCCTTTCAATGGCGTCGGGTACCTCGTCGGCTGCAGCGCGGTAACCCAACGGACGCGCGGTCCGTGCGAACCTCCCCACCGCCCCTCCAACGCAGAAATAAAACGCGTCGACCAACTGTCCATCCTTCTTGATCTTCTTACCTTCAAGCCCGATATCGGCGATCCAGTGCTGCCCGCAGCTATTGGTGCAACCGGTCACGTGGAGCTTGATCTGCTGGTCGAAGCCCGGAAGCCGCTCCTCCATCTCGCTGACAAGCCACTTCGAAAAAGCCTTCGTCTCAGAGATTGCAAGTTTGCAAAACTCCGTGCCGGTGCAGGCGATCGCTCCGCGCCAGAACGCCGACACATCGACCTGCAGTTCCATGCTGTTGAGCGCAACAACGAGATCCGCTGTCTTCGCGTTCGGAACATTCACCACGATGATGTTTTGCATGATCGTCGTTCGCAACTCGCCGTTCCCATACCCCTCGGCGAGGTCTGCCAGTTGCAGTAGCTGGTCGCCCGAAAGTCGCCCGCGAAGAACGCTAGCGCCAACCGAAGACAACCCCGCCTGGCGCTGCGGCGCGATGCCGATGTGGTCGCGGTAGACGTCGTCGGGTACAACATCCTCCGATGTCGGACTAGGCTCCAGTTTGTAGCCAAGCTTCGCTTCCAATGCCTCGAGGAACGATTCGGCCGTCCAGCCATGACGCATGAAAAGGTATTTAATGCGGGCGCGCGTGCGGTTTTCGCGAAGCTCCTGCTGTTCGCGAAAGATCTCCACCGTGGCATGGACCGCGGCATAGGCCTGGTCCTGCCGGATGAAGGCGGGAATGCGCACGGCAAGGTGAGGCTCGGTCGAAAGGCCGCCGCCCACGCGTAGCGTGTAGCCGATCTCCTCGTTGCCGTCGACGGTTCGCTTGATAGCGGTGAGTGCCACGTCGTTGATCTCCGGATACGAGCACCAATGCGAGCAGCCCGTGACGGAGATCTTGAACTTCCGCGGCAGGTTGTAGAACTCGGGGTTCGCAGTCAGCTTGTGCGCGACTTCGACTGCCAGCGGGGAAGCGTCGATCATCTCATGTCCGTCGAGCCCTGCCAGCGGGCAGCCCGTAACGTTACGGACAACATCGCCGCACGCACCCTTCGGGCTCAGCCCCACAGCCGTCAGAGCATCGACCACCTCTGGAAGCGATTCAATCGTCAGCCAGTGCAGTTGGATGTTCTGACGCGTGGTGATGTCTGCCAGATTTCGTGCGTACTTCTTGGTAAGACCCCCGATGACACGCAGCTGCTCGCTGGTGAGAATGCCGTTCGGCAAACCAATGCGCATCATGAAGTATTCAGTTGCCTTACCCTCTCCTCCGACCCCTCCGGTTGCGCCCACGCCATCGCCCTGCGTGTAGATGCCCCACCACTTGAAGTACGTTCCGGCCCACTCGGGCAGGACTGAGTCGCGGCCCTCCCTCGCGAACTGCCGGACCTCCTCCCATGCCTCCCACGGATTCTTCGCAAGTTTCAGACGCTCGGACTTCTGGGCTTTAGTCTCTTTTGTAGCGGCTGCGGCGGGAGCACTCATTCTGGGTATCCTTAGTCTGATTGAGGGTTTAAAAAGAAAGCCCCACTTTGTAAGTGGGTGCGGGTGGCTTCTGCTTCAGAGGTTCGGGACTTAGTCGGTAAGTCTCCGATTCAGGCATTGGCGACGGCGCACGCGGTCACAACAACACATGCGACAAGCAGCGTAGCGGCAGGTGGTAGAACTCGCCATGCTTTTAGGTTAGTGGTCCAAGCCGCAAACGTCAAGGTGTAGAGAAGGATCTCCACATCGAAACCTTTGCTGTATCTGAGACTTAGTCAGCTTCGGCGAGCGAAAATTTGTGCCGAACATCCGAGCCGCGCACCCAGAAAATGACGTCCTCGGCGATGTTCGTCGCGTGGTCAGCGGCCCGTTCCAGATTGCGCGAGATGATGATGGCGTTCAGTGCCTGTCCGCTGACGACCGGGTGCTGCTGCATTACCTCGACCAGCTCGGCCTGCACGTCGCGGTTCATGTCGTCGATCTCGTCGTCCATATGAAGCACCGACTCCGCCAGCTTCGCATCTGCCTCTAGAAGCGACTGAATGGCGCGGCGAATCATCACTCCGACCTTTTCGCCCATGTCTGGAATGTCGATCGGCAGAGATATCTTTGGCGAATCGTGCAGGAACTGTGTGCGCGATGCGATGTTGGTTGCCTGATCGCCAATCCGCTCCAGGTCGCCGTTGATCTTGATCACCGACAGGATAAAGCGCAGGTCGATCGCCATCGGCTGCTCCTTCGCTAGCAGGTCGTAGGCCATCTCGTCGACATCGCGCTCAGCGGCGTTAATTGCCGCTTCAATCTCTTTCACATGATCACAGAGGCTCAGGTCGCCCGTCAGGTACGCCTCGAGCGACAACGAAAGCGCCTGCTGGGAAAGCGCCGCCATGGCGAGAAGTTTGTCTTTGAGTGCTGCGAGCTGTTGTTGAAAATTGATGCGGGGCATGAGGAACACCTCGAACGTTATCTCTCTATTGTGACGTATGGAAGGCGAAGAGACTATGAATATCGTCGGTCTGGGGTGCCTGTTTTGATAATCTTTTTTGCCCTGCGAAAGCTATTTGTAGATCAGATAGGGCTCACGCCGACGCTCGAACGCAGCCAGATCGGCTGCCCATCCGTCAGCGATCTTACGCGGGTCCTCTCGATTGGCGAGCGCCCGCATCGTGTCAACGTTTGTTACGAGGTGGGCGGCTTTATCCAACAGAAACTCCGGATAAAAATGGTGGAGTGCGCTGAGCAATTCGATTCCCAGTTCTGGCGAATTCAACACGTTGCGGTCCGTCACCGTGAATGCGATCCCGGGAATCGTCTTTCCGTGCGACGGATAGTGGTTGGAATCCTCTGCCACTGCAAAGCTCGTTGGCGCAAAGGTCACACCTGGAATATTGCGGGAGGTCAGATAGGCCGCCAGCGTCGGAGTGTCGAAGTATGGTGCACCGATCTGCTCGTAAGGCCGGTCGCTTCCCCTGCCCACTGAGATATTGGTCATCTCTGTCAGGCCAATTGCCGGATACAGTGTGGCGGCTGTCGGGCTGCGAAGATTGGGGCTCGGATTCGTCCACTTCAACCCGGTCTCGTCAAAGAACTCGTGTCGCGTCCAGTTCTGCATGGGCACGACCGTCAGCTGCGCGCGAATCGGAGCCTGGATATTTGGCGAAGTCGCGCTCGGAAGCAGCCGTTCGCTGTTGAAATAGAGCGCAAGTTCCCCTAGGGTCATGCCATTACGCACCGGCATCGGCATGTAGTTGGTATAGGATTCGGCTCCAACATCAGAGACAGGGCCCTGCACCGCCACCCCACCGTTCGGGTTGGGACGGTCCAGTACGATGATTTCGATGTGCGCCTGCGCGGCCGCCTCGAGAAAGTAGCCAACCACAGCCTCATAGGTATAGAAGCGGACTCCAACATCCTGCAGATCGATAACCACTGCGTCGAGCTTCTTCAAGGATTCAATGCTAGGACGGCGCTGTTCGGGCTTCGCGCCATAGAGGCTAAGAACGGGAAGCTGCGTCGCGGGGTCGACATCGTCGCCGATCTTGGTT
This sequence comes from Acidobacteriaceae bacterium KBS 89, assembly GCA_000381605.1. GTDB lineage: Bacteria > Acidobacteriota > Terriglobia > Terriglobales > Acidobacteriaceae > Edaphobacter. The sequence continues at coordinate 504,506 of KB906756.1, read as the reverse complement.
GTGTCTTTAACTCCCAAAATGCCGTGCTCCGGCGAGAACAAGGTCTTCAACTCAACCTCAGGAATGCTGTGCAGCAAAATATCAATCGTCCGCCGGCCCTCGCGATCGAGCCCGGTCTGATTCGTCAGCAAGCCCAATCGCAGATGGCCGTCGTGACGACCTGCAGCCTCATGGAGTACAGCGAAGTGCGTCGTTTCGAGCACATCGATTCCGGTCAACGTTCCAGAGGCCGTGACGGCGCTGTCCTGTTTGCCATAGAGCTGAAGCGCCTTCGCCGCGGCCGTTGCCACCTGTCCCCGCAACGGCGTAATAGGCGCCCCACCTCGCGGATGTACCGCGTTCGCCAGAATAACAACGAAGGTGTCGCTACCCGGATCCATCCACAGCGATGTCCCGGTAAAACCGGTATGGCCGAAGCTGCCAACCGGAAAGACCTCGCCCCGTGGTCGCGAAAACGCCGTATTGATATCCCACCCAAACCCTCGTGTGCCGACGCCCGTAGTGGTCTTCCCATCCGCCGTGAAGATAGTCGCGGTTGCGACAGCGGTCGATGGCTGTTCGGGCTGCGTCATCAGCTTCAATGTCGCCTGCTGCAGCGGGAAATTACTTGTTCTGCCCGCAAGCCGATCCAACAACGCCTGTGCAAACAGCGCCACATCGCTCGCCGTCGAAAAAACCCCCGCATGACCGGCGACCCCACCCATCCGCCGAGTCGTCGGGTCATGCACCGTCCCCCGCAGAAGCTGGTCGAAGTTCTTATTGCTCGCAGCCGTGCCTTGATCGTCATGGGCAGTGGGAGCGATCTGCGAAATCCATTCTTTGCTGGGCAGATATCGGGTATGCGTCATCACCAGCGGCGTGAAGATGTGCTCCTGGGCATAGACCTCCAACGGTTGGCCGCTGATCTCTTCCACCAGCGCTCCAAGCGTAATGAAGTTAATGTCGGAATACTTGAAGGTCAGGCCCGGCGGCCCATACAGTGTCGCGTTCATCGCTCGCCGAATACCCTCGGCCTTGTCAGGCGCGGCAAGGCCCCATTCATCCTTGATGCTCACGTCCTCCGGCAGCCCGGAGTAATGAGTCAGCAGCTCACGAATTGTTACATTCTCTTTTCCATTGGCCGCGAACGCGGGGAGGTACTTCGCCACGGGGTCATCGAACTTAATCTTGTGCGCCTCATACAGCTGCATCACAGCAGTCGCAGTGGCGAGACACTTTGTGAGGGAAGCCATATCGAAGATCGTGTCCTCTGTCATCGGCTCAACGACAGGCTCCAGAGCACGATCGCCGTAGGTCTTCTCAAAGACCTTCCTCCCATCATGGTTGATGAGAACAACTGCTCCCGGCAGCTTCTTCGCTGCGATGGCCTGATTGACAAGAGTACTTACGGCGCTGAAGTCATACTGCTCCACCGGTGCATTCTGAGTTTGAACCGGGGAAACAGGTCCTTCCGCGGTGCACCGCGATGCCAACAAAAGCGGAATGGCCAGCGCAACGAAAACTCCGGCGACCCGAGCAGCGGCTTTTATCTCCGCTCGTCTCGCTCGATCCCCAGGCAACAAGAAACTGGCGACCGTGCCAACGACAAACGTCACAATCGAGCCAATCAGGACATACCACGTAAACGCAACATGAGGAATGGTGATCGGACCAAGCGTAAGGGGGTTCGGATCGAGCCACAGCAGAAGATTCAGTGCGAAGCCGCAAATCATACCCACAATAGCTCCCGCCTGCGTTGCATAACGAGTCAAGGTGCCCAGCAAAAATACTCCGAGCAGTGCGCCGTAAGCAACCGAAGCGATCGATAGCCCGATCTCGACGACGTGCCCCTTCCCGCCCGCGAAGATGCTATACACAGCCACCGCGAACAGCACCAGCGCCCACATAACCGTACTGGCACGCGAGATCATCATCCGTTCACGACCGTCCGCCTCCGGTCGCCAGTGCATATAAAAATCAACGACCGTCGTAGACGAAAGTGAATTCAACGCTGCGCTCAGGTTCGACATCGCCGCAGCCAGAATCGCAGCCACCAGCAATCCGGCAATCCCAATCGGCATCTCACGCACAATGAACGTCGGGAATATCCTGTCGGCAGAGGCGAACGTCGCAGGGTGAAGCCCGTAAAAAACATACAGCCCAACCCCGATAAGAAGAAAAAGCGTGAACTGCAAGAAGATCACGCCACCACTCCAGAGCAGCGCCAGCCGCGACTCGCGCAGGTTCCTGGCCGCGAGCATTCGTTGGACCATTAACTGATCCGTGCCATGCGAGGCCATTGTCAGGAACGTCCCTCCAAGCACTCCGGCCCAGAACGTATAACTCTGCGTCAGGTTGAACGCAAAATGAAACAGGTGGAACTTGCCCGCAGCCGAAGCAACCTCATGGATCTGCGACCATCCTCCCGGGATGTGTGTCCCCAGCGTATAGATCGCCACAAACGTCCCTCCGATATAGATCGCCATCTGCACCACATCGGTCCAGATCACCGCAGCCATTCCCCCCTCGAAGGTGTAGAGAAGCGTCAGTGCGGAGATGATGCCAATCGACAAAACATCCCCCGTGCCGATCGCGATACCCACCACAATGCTCACTGCAAATACCCGAACACCCTCCGCCGCCGCACGCGTCAGCAGAAACAACCCTGCAGTCACCTTGTGGAGCGTGTGCCCGAAGCGCTGATCGATAAGCTGATAAGCCGTCAGCATCTGACCCTGAAAATACTTAGGCAGAAAGATCAACGCGACTACGATCCGGCCGATCATATAGCCGATCACGATCTGTAGAAACCCAAAGTCTCCTGCGAACGCCACGCCAGGAACACTGATGATCGTCAGCGTGCTGGTCTCTGCCGAAACGATCGACAAAGCAATCGCCCACCATGGAATCTTCTGGTCGGCAAGAAAATAGCTCCGCAACGACCGCGAATTCGGGTCTTTGCCGCCGCGGAAGCGCAGACCGAACAGCGTGATGCCGAGCAGGTACACGACAATCAGCGCAAGATCGGCAGGATGGAGGCGAGTTGGCAGTACAGCAGCAACCATTCGAGCCAGTGTATAGCGACAGCAACTACAAACGCTGCCGAATCCTGCTGGGCAGCATTGAAGAGTAACCCGCAATACGAGACCAACCCGACCAAGCCCTGACATATCATGTTGGGTTATGGGTCTCTTTCTGGCAATCGATGCAGGCGGTACGAAGACACGTTGTATCCTCGCGGACGAGACCCGGACCCTCGGGCACGCCGCCACCGGCAGCGTCAAACTCATGCGAGTAGGCGAGGCGGAGGCATCCGCCCGGCTGCGAGGGATGTTGACAGAGGTCTCGCTCTCCGCAGGCGTTCCGCTCAGCGAGGTCACCCAGACCTGCATCGGGCTCGCCGGACTCACCATCGAGGCGGTCCGCGAATGGGCCCAGCGCCAGATCAGCGATGTTGTCGGCGGCAACTTACTGCTCGCCGGAGACGAAGAGATCGCCCTTGACGGCGCCTTCCGCGGCGGTTCGGGAATTCTCATCATCGCTGGCACAGGTTCCAACGTGTTGGGTCGCGCTGCCGATGGAGCCATGTATCGCGCCGGTGGTTGGGGCCCTGCGATCGGTGATGAGGGCTCTGGCTACTGGATCGGACACGAAGCCTTACGTGCCGGGTTCTGGGCCAAAGATCGGGGTGTGACGACCACCTTGCTAACGGAGATAGCGGAGTTGTGGGGTGCGAAATCCATTGGAGAGATCGTCGAGATCGCAAACGAGCGCCCCGGCCCGGACCTTCCCGCGCTCGCTCCCATGGTTGTCCGTTGCGCTGACGCGGGTGACGAACTGGCTGCCGCAGTCCTCGAGCGCGCTGGCGTTGAACTCGCCGAGCAGGTAGCGCTTGTCGCCCTGAAGATGAAGGAGTCTGGCACCCAACGAAAGGTGGACGCCGCATACACAGGAAGCGTTATCGAACACATCTCTCTGGTCCGTTCCGCCATGATTGCGGCCTTGAAGACCTCGTCGCCCGGCGTAAAAGTGAAGGAGGGAGCAGTTGATTCGCTGGAAGGCGCCCTCTGGCGAGCAAGGGAACCAGGGAAGTAGACTCCGTGACGCGCAGATCAACCAGCGATTTACGCGCTCGTCTCCGCAGCACGTAATGCAAGACCACGCGCTACCGAAGTGAACTCATTTCCGGTGCGCACCCGAGCCGCCGTGAACCGCGCTTCGAAGATCTTGCGAACGGCAGGCACAAAGCTCGTCCCTCCGGTCAGGAAGACACGATCCACCTCGCCCGGCTTGATGTTGCTCGAAGTAAGCAGCGCGTCGACGCAACGTTCGATCGATCGCAACTCGTCGGCGATCCAGCCTTCAAAGTCCGCACGGCGAACGGTCGCGACGATATCCATACTGCCATCGCGGAACCAGAACTCCGCAGAATCATGATGCGACAACTCGATCTTCAGACGCTGCACCGCCTGATGAAGCTGATATCCAAGGTCTTCCTCGATCAAATTAATCAGCGCCTCGATCTTCTCCGGCTCCTGTGCCCGCGCGCGAGCACTCTTCAATATCTCAGCAACATTTCGCGTCTTCAGAAACGAGAGATAGTGCCATCGTTCCAGGTTGGCATAGATCCATGCCGGCGCCGCGGGGATGATGCTCGCCGGACGATCGGATGCAAGCGCATAGGAACGCTCGAAGCTGTTCGAGCCCAGCGCAGGCGATACCAGCTTGCGCACGATGCGTGCATCGAAGCTGTCGCCAGCAAGGCCCAGTCCGCTGTTGCCCAGAAGGTCCTTCGCAGTGCGACCTCTGCTACGGACGCCAGGCCCAACATGTAGCAGCGAAAAGTCGCTGGTCCCACCACCGAAGTCTCCGATGAGGATCAATTCGTCGTGATCCAGTGTGGACTCGTACGCATACGCCGCAGCAATGGGCTCCATCTCAAACTGGACCGCCTCAAATCCCGCGTGCAGAAATGCCTTCCTCAATCGATCGACCGCAAATGCGTCGTCCTCGTCGGTCTCCGCTCCCACAAATCGCACAGGCCGTCCCACCGTCGCTCGAAGTATCGGCTCACCGAACTGACGCTCCGCATTCGCTCGCAGGTCCGACAAAATTCTTGAGATCAGGTCTTCGATTGTGTAGCGGCGGCCAAAAACCTCCGTGCCAGTCAGCGTGCGGCTGGTCAGATACGACTTCAGCGACTGAATCAGCCGACCCTTGTGCTCCGCATCAAGATAATGCTCGATGGCGGACGGCCCTGTAAAACCTTTGATCTGTGTGCGTCCCGCCTGCTTCCGCTGCTCGAGATAGAGCACGGACCGGAACGACTCAGTTACCGCCGTCGCCGTAGGAAACGACACCAACTCCACGGCGCCGTTCGCTCGCGCAAGCGCGATGGAGCTGTTCGTGGTGCCGAAATCGATTCCTATTGATGGGTTTGTTGAGTACGAAGGCATGGTCTTTTAGATTGCCAGATTTTTTGGCCAACGCAAACTCAACAAATCCTCCCCACCTCACACCGTGGTGGCGAAACCGGCAGCGGCAAGCCCAACTCAGCCGCTGCCGGCAAAGTCCGAACGTCCGCCCATTGCCTTTGCGCGCTCCGGACCTTTTCGCTCCGTGCCTCCCAAACCCCGATCGTGTAGTCGTAGTGTTCCAGCACCGGCCGCAGTCCATACGCTCGATTCGAGCGGTACCACGCCTGCTCATACAGATCGCGCAACAGCGAGTAGGTATTGATGTAGTCCTGAATCCGTCCATTCACTCCGTTGATGTCCGAGAGCTCATGGCTCACATCCATGCGCTGCTTCCGGTCTTTAGTGTTCTGCATGGAATAGGCGCGCTGATACCCCTCCGCAATCTCCTGAGCGAGTTGAAACTTCAGTCCAATGAAATCCATGCGTCGTGCTCCAAGCTCCAGCGCATCAATCGCCTCAGTCTCCCGCAGCGCCGTAACTGCCGACGGATACGACTCCGCAGGATCGTAAACCGCTGGCCCCTTCGCAACCTTCGGCAATCCAGGAGCCGCAGCCCGTGCCTGAGCAATCAAAGTCAGAGCGCGCTCCGCGTGCAGCCGCATCTCACGTGCAAATGGACGCACCTGCCCTCCAATCCTCAACCCATCGACAGACAGCGGATCGAGCCAGAAAATGCTGTTTGTTCCATCTCCAACCTTTGCCTGGTCTCGCAGCACGGAGTGCGCCAGCATCATCTCCCTCTGCGCTTCATTCAAATCACCGGTCGCGTCGCCATGAAACACCTGGCCATACGAATCCTGAAACGCCGCAATCGAAGATTCACCCTTCTGCCATGCCGCCGCGGCCCCGAAGAGTATCCCATACCAGTCCTGATTGAAGAGCCCTTCTCCATCATCGTTCCAAATCGTATTCAGCTGCCCCGTCGAGCCCAGTCGCTGCCCGTCCGCAGTGAACCGCTGAATATTCAAGAGCGCAAGATTATTGTCTGGATAGACCTTGCGAAAATTATTGACGCTCGGCGCCACCCACGTCTCGAATCCCGCCTTCGTGAACGGCGTCAGAAAACGGTCGTACCCACGCGCCTCAGGGTTGTACACCCACGCGATCGCGATCGTCGAATCCTTGAACGATTGCGGCAGGCCCTTCAACAGGTCGGGCGCGTCCTGCGCAATGTCTCCCCAGAAAAGAATCTTGCGATTGAGCGGCTTCAGCGCAGTAACGATCCGTTGCAGAAAATCAAGGTAAACCGGGGCAAGCCCTCGCGAGTCCACTTCGCCCTTCGTCTGCCCGAGCCCAAGGTCCACTGTCTCGTCCGCTCCGATATGCAGAAACGGCCCCGGATAGAGCGTCGCCAACTCCGTAAACATCTGCGTGATCAGCGCGACTGACCCCCCTTGGCCGGGAGCCAGCACCGCACCATGGGGAGTCTCCGCGAGCGGCTGATACTGCTCCCAGGTCAGGCTGTTGTGCAGGTGCCCAAACGCCTCCTGCTCCGGAATGATAGTGATGTGGTAAAGCTTCGCATACGCGACAAGCTGCCTGGCCTCTTCGGCTGTGATACTCCCTGGCGGCGCCATCAGGGGGTTCGAAGCGTACTGCTGGGTGTGCTCGAAGTAGGGCGAATAGAGATTGACCTTGTACGCGGCGATCGTACGAATCATCCGTTTCTGGAACTCCAGCGTCGTAATCGGACCACGCGACATGTCGTCGTCGAGACCGCGGTACTTCATCGCGGGCCAGTCGCGAATGTTTGCAGCGTGCAACACCGCGCTGGCACCACTACCCTCGACTAACTGCTTCACTGTCTGCACGCCATAGAACACGCCTTCTGCGGTAGCTCCCACAACCGTAAGGCCTTTGGTAGTAGTTGTAATCGTGTATCCCTCGGGCTTCATCTCATCGGTAAACCTCGCGTCGGGATGCGCGGACAAGCGTGCCAACTCGATGGGGAATCCATCCGCCTCTGTTACGGGAATGTTACGGGCCAGCAACGCCGACTTCAGATCATCGGCCGCAAACTGGTCCTCCATCGCGCACGATGCGGCGCAGATCACGCGGACTCCGCGAGCAAGCGGCTCAGTCACACTCGCGTGCACTTCGCGAGGGATAGGAATGAGTTTCAGAGAGGTCTGGGCTGAGGCAAACGTGGCCAATGCCAGCAGTAGAGGGCCAATGCGGTAAGAGTGCATGCAATAACGGTAAATGACTTCATGGTTCGAGAGATTTATAAAAATTGATCAAAAAATAATTTTGGTTCCGATCCACTCGCGAAGCAGATCGTTTTTACAGGCCTGCGCATCAAAAATCCGTGAAGACAGATCGAATTATTTCTGTGTTCACAATTGTTTGGGACGATAACCGAAAGAGCAAAAGGAAGAGGAACGGAGCAGGCCTTGTTGCCTGGCTGGTTTTCTTGCTGTCCTTCTGCCTTTCCATAAATTTTGCGAGGGTCCATGACGAAGCAACTACGAGCGACTATGGCGGCGATACTGGTGATCAGTTCAATATCGTTGCCTGCGCAGACGAGCACAACAAAAAAGCCGGCGGCAAAGAAGGCCGTTCCGAAGAAGGCGCCCGCTGAGAGCCCGATCGAGCGCCAGATCCGGGAACTCCGCGAACAGATGCAAAGTCAGCAGGCCCAGATTGACGCCCTCAAACGCGAGAACGCAGACAAGGACGCGAAGCTCGCCGCGGCACAGCAGTCGGCCCAGGGGGCACAGGCGACTGCTGACGCCGCATCGGCCAAGGCGGATAGCCTCAGCTCCAGCGTGTCAGCGAATAGCGAAAGCGTCGCGAGTCTGAATAGCACCGTGACCGATATTAAGACGACCAACATCGGCGTCGCCCAGACCCTCAGCGACACTAAGAAGTCAATTACCGAACAGCTCGAAAATCCCCTCGCAATTCGCTACAAGGGAGTGACCATTACTCCAGTCGCCTTCTTCGCGTTTGAAGGTGTTTACCGTCAGCGTTCACTGAACTCGGATGTCAATACACCGTTCAACGCCATCCCGTATCCCGGCGCCGCACAGGCGCACACCAGCGAATTGAACTTCTCTGGACGTCAGAGCCGTATCGGTGGCCTCTTCGAAGGCAACACCGGGCCATTCAAACTCTCTGGATACATTGAAGCGGACTTCCTCTCGGCCGGCGTCACCAGTAATGATAACCAGAGCAACAGCTATACCCTGCGTCAGCGCCAATTCTGGGGTCAGGCTGCAACCAACGGGGGCTTGAAGATCACCGGCGGACAGATGTGGTCGCTGGTAACCGAGACGAAGAAGAGCACCGACAACCGTACCGAGAACCTCCCAATGACCGTCGATGCTGCGTACCAGGTCGGTTTCAGCTGGGAGCGTCAGCCAGGCATTCGCGTCCAGCAGTCCTTCAAACATGGCCTCACCGCGGCAATAGCGCTCGAGCAGGCAGAGTACATTTACGCGGCGACTAACCCCAACCCGAACTTCTTCATTGGAAATGCCGGTGTTGGTGGCGGTCTCTACAGCCCGCTGGCCAACTACTCGAACAACGTCGCCCCGGACCTTATCCTCAAAGGCACGTACGATTCGAAGTACGGACACTTTGAAGTCGGTGCGCTCGGTCGCTGGTTCCGCGACCGTTACTATCCCAACCAGACGCTCGTGGTTCCTTCCGCTGCGGGCGGTCAGAACAACACCAAGATGGGCGGAGGCGGATTCGCCAACCTCCGGATGCCCGCGACCAAGTATCTCGATGTTGGTGTACACACCCTTTTCGGCACAGGTGTAGGCCGCTACGGCACGACAACCCTGCCGGACATTACGGTCCATCCCGACGGCACCCTCGAACCGATCAAGGCCTATCAGGGGTTGATCTCTCTCGAAGGACACCCGACACCGAAACTCGACATCTTTGCCTACTACGGCGCCGAGTACGCCCAGCGCACCGTCTATCTCAGCACGCTCGGCTCCTCCGCCGGTAAGCTGATTGGCTATGCGCCCGTCACGGCCGTCAACACCGGCTGCGGTATCGAGACCCTTCCAACCTCTACCGGCAACGGCTTTGCTGGTGGCCCTCCCTATAACCCGGGCGTTCCCGCAAACTGCGCCGGCGTGAACCGTGTCATCAACGAAACCACCCTCGGTTTTACCTACCGTGTCTACAACAGCCCTAAGTACGGCCGTCTGCAGTACCAGGGTGTCTACAGCTATCTCACTCGCAATGCGTGGGCCGGTATTGGCGGCGCTCCCAAGGCGATCGACAACATGGTCTGGACCGGCATGCGCTACTACATTCCCTAAATACTTCCCACACTCGCTGTATTCAAAGAGGGCACCCTTCGGGGTGCCTTTTTTGTGGATGATTCGGATCAGTAAATCCGCTTTTAGGCCACGCGCTAGCAGTTTTGGGAGTTCTCGCTTGTTCAATGTCTTGATATCTTCCAATGTTGTTGCTCTTAGTCACGATTAACCAGGGTTCTCGTTCCCAGAACGCGCTTGAGGGCCAATAAAGAAGGGTCTGGATGATAATCACGCAAGTCACTCTCAGCGTTCTACTGCAAGATGAGCCGTCGTGGGCCGTCGATTGGATATGGGGCTGTCCGTTAATCGTCGTCACAGTAATCATCCATGTCTTAGCTCTCGGGCTCATAAGTCAAAGGGCCATCTCGTTCTACGGCACTACCATGAAGCACCGCCATCCGACAGCTACATTTGCGGTTGTGGTGGGCGCAACAGCTCTCCTGGCAACTGCATTGCATGCATTGGAAACCGCAATCTGGGCATCTGCATACTGTCTTATCGGTGCTCTGCCGGACCCTAAACATGCGATGCTCTATTCGCTTGGCGCGATGACAAGTTATGGACATCAAAACCTATTTCTGGAAGATCACTGGCGGCTGTTGGGGGCAATCGAGTCCCTCAATGGGTGGCTGCTCTTCGGATTGTCCACAGCTTTTCTCTTTTGGATGATTCAGGAAGTCTCGCCCACTAGTCAGGCTCGTCGCTAGCGGAACTCGAAGCCGGAAATACCTCTTGCCTCACGGTTGAGAATGGCGACGGCTCCTATACCAACAACTTCATGACCGCCCTCAAGAGAACATCGAAGGGTATGGCGGCGATAACTACCGGGATACCAGGGATCAATGCGGCGATCACGAACACGTAGACATTGATTGCGGCTACTGGCACGATGCGGATCTCCTCGATGTTATCCACCACCGCGAAGAGATCGCCGGTGGCCGAGAAGTCCGGGACCTCCAGAACATCTTCATTTAGACTTTCGGCACGGTCCAGCCACTTCCGTTCAAACTGCTCGCCTACGGCACGCGCAAGGGCGCCATACTTCACAATACCCCTGCGTCTCATCCGCATCAGAGTCGGTGTGTAGACAAAATAGGGAGCCACTGATACCAGCAGCGCCGCCGCGATCAGAACCGGCGCAAGGTAGCGGTACGCAAGCAACTTATGTCCCTCGTGAAACACCCGGTTCGCTATTCCGCCGGCCAACCCCACACCAAGGCAGAAGCTGAAAGGAAGTTGCCCCAGCAGCGAAGCCTCCAGGAACCCCAACCCGCCTAGGTGGTCCGGGTGGGCCGCAATAAGACGAAGGTTCAGTTGCGTCGTCGATCGCAGGAATCGTGCCCAGGCGATTTGCCTCCAGATCCAATGAAACGTGAGGTAGGCGAGAATTGGATAGCTGACAAATAGGGCCCAGGTGCCGGCCGGCGAGAAAGACCTGAACCCGCCGCTGCCTCTCCACCACGTCAGGAACTCACTTCCCTCGGGACGAAGGAAGTCGCTCAACCACCCTGCCAGAGCGAATGTCAGCAACAGCAAAATTACTCGGACAACGGTGGAGCCCATCAGGTTTTCGTGGGACCTCCACTTCGACTCAAAACTGGATTGTTCGTTGTCGGAAATAAGAAATCTCTCGAAATGATGCGCCACCAGGGCATAACGGGCGTGTATCGGCTGCTCCCCTAGAATCAACACAGGAATCACGATGAGAAAACGAGAGAGCGTGGCGTAGTCGGTGAGGAAAGATAGGAACACCGCCTGTCCGCGAAATGCTGAAAAGATCGCCAATGGAACCCACGCAATCGCGACGACAATCGCGGTGCGGATAAGCATGGGTGAGCTGGCATTACGAAACAGGTCCAGCACCCTCCACGGTTGGTGATCGGAAGGCTGAGAAGAGTAGGAAGTGGCATCCTCACGTGTTTTATTTTCACGTTGCACGCGTCGTCTCCCTTGTTGTCCCGTCATAGTACACCTCTGGCATGCACAAACCGGGAATGGAAGAGAGAGAACGCTGCCCAGAGAAGTTGCTATCGGAAACTGACCCATCGCAAATTCCCGGGAGTGGACTCCGTGAATCTATCTATCAGTTCGGCGCATTCACGAAAACCGATTCAGCAGAGTACACTCACAACGAAGTGGGCCCACGCCAACTGTAAATAAGGGAAACCCCCTATGATGCCTCCCACCGTTCAACTCCAGGAACTCAGTAGTGTTCCCGTCGCTGTCATCCGACGCCAGGCAAACGCGTCCCAGCTCTCGCGCCTGATACCGGAGTGCTGTGGCCTGGTATGGAGCGAAGTGCGTGCACAGCAAGCGCAGGCCGGTCGCCACGTCGCTATCTATTGGGACGGCAGCATTCGACTCGAGGTAGGAGTGGAGCTTCACGGACCATTCACCGAGCGCAGCGGGATCGTGCTCTCGGCAACACCCGCCGGCGCAGTGGCATCAGCAACGCATCTCGGACCGTATGGTGGCCTCGGCGCCGCGCACGAAGCAGTTCATCAATGGTGCAAGGCCAATAATTACCGCCTCGCGGGCCCCAGTTGGGAGATCTACGGTCACTGGGAGAGCGAGTGGAACGTTGATCCATCACAAATCCGCACGGATGTCTTCTACCTCGTGGCCCCTTGAAGCATGAGGGCGCCGCAGACCTTCTCGCTCCACATCCGCTGGCCCGATATTCCTCAAGTCATTCCGGTTCAGTGTCCCCAACGACCAAAATTTCCCATTTGTTCGGGGTGCGGCGAAATCTTTGATACCCTTCCTATGCCAACGTTTTCGAACACGCCGAAGTCTGAGGGATAGTGAAGATGATTCTGGATGAGAACAGATTATTTCCTGCAAATGGAGAAGCGCGCAGCGTCGCTGCAAGGCTGTACCAGACCGTCAGAGACCTTCCCCTCATCTCCCCGCACGGACACACCGATCCCCGCTGGTTTGCCTTCAATGAGCCGTTCCCCAATCCTACCGCGCTCCTCATCCAGCCCGACCACTACATCTTCCGCATGCTCTACTCCCAGGGCGTTTCACTGGAGTCGTTAGGCATTCCTCAACTCGATGGCGCCGAAAAGGCCGATCCCCAAGAGGTGTGGCGCATCTTTGCAAAGAACTACTACCTCTTCCGCGGCACTCCCACACGCCTCTGGCTCGACTACGCCCTCGAGAATCAGTTCGGACTCAAAAAACGGTTGAGCCCGGAAAACGCGGACGAGTACTACGAGATCATCGCGAAAAAGATTCAGGCCCCGGATTTCCGCCCCCGCGCACTCTTCGACAAATTCAACATCGAAGTCCTCTCCACAACCGACACCCCTCTCGACACTCTCGAGTACCACAAAGCCATCCGCGAGTCGGGCTGGAAAGGCCGCATCATCCCAGCCTTCCGTCCCGACTCCGTCATCGACGCCGAGTACGCCGGCTTCATCGGAAACATCGAAAAGCTCGGTCAGATCACCGGCGAAGACATTGGCACCTACAACGGCTATTTGAACGCGCTACGCAACCGTCGCGCCTTCTTCAAGTCCATGGGCTGCACCTCAACCGATCACGGCCACCTCACCGCCATGACCGCCGACCTGGACCCGGAAACTGCAGCGTCGCTTTATGGTCGCATCCTCTCCGGCCGCTCCGTCCCGCAGGAGCAGGAGATCTTCCAGGCCCAGATGCTCACCGAGATGGCTGGCATGAGCGTTGAGGACGGCCTCACCATGCAGCTACACCCAGGCTCCGTCCGCAACCACAACCGCCTCCTCTACGATAAGTTCGGCCGCGACAAGGGCGCCGACATGCCCTCGCCTACCGAGTACACCCGCAACCTCCGCCCCCTGCTCAACAAATACGGCAACGATCCCCGCCTCACCTTCATCCTCTTCACCCTCGACGAAACCAGTTACTCGCGCGAACTAGCACCGCTCGCAGGCCACTATCCAGCTTTAAAACTCGGCCCACCCTGGTGGTTCCACGACTCACCCGAAGGCATGAAGCGCTTCCGCGAACAGGTCACCGAGACCGCCGGCTTCTACAACACCGTCGGCTTCAACGACGACACCCGCGCCTTCCTCTCCATCCCTGCACGCCACGACGTCGCCCGCCGCATCGACTGCGCCTTCCTCGGCCGCTTGGTAGCCGAGCATCGCCTCGACGAAGACGAAGCCTTCGAAGTCGTTCTGGATTTGACCGTTAATCTGGTCCGCAAAGCCTACAAACTCTAGAGTCTGTGTATTCAAATAAGGCGAAGCCTTCACGCAGACCCTCTCTGTCTCGCCGCACAGGGCTCGCTAGCCCTTGCCAAAAAAATGAAACGGCGAAGATAATGGGAGCGGCGCAGCACACCCCTTCCCTTTGAACTTCCGGCTAAATGAGCACTCCCCCAGGGCTCGAAATCCCGCACGTAAAAACGGAGGTCACATGAACGAAATGATTCTGGCTTACGGACCGCCCCCTCTGACACAAAAAGCCGCCGACGCGGCATTAGAGACCATCGACTTCATCGCCGCCGCTGTCCGCGGATATGACGCCATCGATGTTACCAACGTTCTCCGCCCACTCTGGCGAGCGCACCTCGCCTACTACTACAACAGTCTCCCCCCAGAGATGCGCCAGTGGTACGCCGAGACCCCGACGCAGCTTGCCGCAATCAACGCAAACTGGTCCACCCTAAATCCCATGCAGCGCGGCATGATCCTCCAGCAATGGGCAGCCGAACTGCCTGCCATGCTTTGGATGCTCGACCCTGTCCTCGCCGAGGCCCAGAACCTCGAACTCCAGGAGCACACCCGCGCCCGCATCGCAGCCACCCGCCAGCAGGCTGCTCCGGCTTACAACTCCCAGGCAGCGATCAACCAACTCAACAATCAAGCCGCAAGCGCCACCAGACTTGCAACCTTCAACGTAAACATGACCGCAAACACGCTCAACCTGATGCGCGCCATGAATAACCATTAAGCCCCGGAATTCAACCCTGCATCTGGGCGCGGTCGCTCGATCTTGCGTCGGGTAAGGGAAGCGTTCGCCGCGCTTCAACAAAGGGTGTCGCGAATGTCTATTGACAAGTGTTCCTCCCTCGGCTACTTTGCATTGTAAAGTGAATTGCCATGAATGACCTCTACAAAGCGCTTGGCGACATCAGCAGCATTCGCAAACAGATGGCCCGCTCTACGGAGTTCCGTGGCTACGGTCCAGCGACGCTTGCAGCCACTGGTGGCTTCGCCATTCTGGCGGCAGGGATGCAGGGATTTTGGTTACCGTACCCCGTCAATCACATTCGGGCTTACTTAGGGATCTGGATTTTGACCGCCATTCTGTCGGCTGCCCTCGCTGGCGCACAGATGTATACGCGCGCACGTCGTATTCATTCTGGATTGTCGGACGAGATGATCCGCATGGCTGTTGAGCAATTCCTGCCTGCTATCGGTGCGGGTCTGCTCCTCACCATTGTGCTTCTGCGATACGTGCCGTCATCTTCGTGGATGCTCCCCGGAATGTGGCAGATCATCTTTAGCCTTGGAGTGTTCTCGTCATGTCGTTTCTTGCCGAGGCCGATGGTCGCCGCAGGTATTTGGTATCTGCTGACGGGCCTTGGCTGCGTGGCATTGGGGGGTGATCGGGCACTCTCACCATGGGCAATGGGTCTCCCGTTCGGAGTAGGTCAGTTGCTGGTCGCAATGGTCCTCCTACTGAACAGATCGGAGGATGGCGATGAAGCCTGAGTCTCCATCGAACGAAGGTCGCTTTGCCTACGAGGGACTTGACCGCGTGATTCACGAGCGCGCTCGCCTCAGCATCGTGACATCGCTGGCAACAAATCCCAAAGGCCTGACATTCAACGACCTCAAACGGCTTTGCACCCTGACGGATGGCAACCTGAGTCGGCATTTGAGCGTGCTGGAAAAAGGAAAGCTGGTCGAGATCGTCAAAGGACATGATCGCAATCGACCGCAGACGATCTGTCGCATTACGTCATTAGGCCGCAAACGATATCTCCAATATCTCTCCACCCTCGAGCAGGTGATTCAAGATGCGTCGAAGGAGACGAAGGACGAACTGGCAGGCAGTCTTATGAGTGGTCTGAGGCCGTCGCGGGCCTGATTTTTTTGCCTTATTACTTTGCACTACAAAGTACTTTGCACTACGGAGGAATATTGATGACTGATTTTTTGGTATCGCAAGCAACTTCGCAGATTGCGATCAAGTCGCGGTCGATGGGACTAAAACTGATCGTAGTCTGCTTCCTGGCGGTCCTCATGACGATTCCCGCGTTCTTCGTGGGCGCACTCGTTGACGACAGAACCAGACGGGCTTCGGACGTCACGAAAGAAATAAGCGACCACGTGGGTGGCGCCCAAACCTTCCTCGGCCCCACCCTCGCCATACCCTACAAGGTTCCTCCGGTGTCGCCGTCCGAACACGAAAAGCACGGCACCTATCTGGTGTTTCCCGCACAGGGCTCTGCAGTTCTAAAGACCGCAACCGAAGAACGACATCGATCACTCTTCAAGGTGCCGGTATTTCAAGCGGACATAAAACTCGATGCGACCTTCAACCTCGCAGGAGTGCCCGCAGCGGCTCCCCAGGGTGCGGAATTGGACTGGAGCCGTGCGGAAATCGTCGTTGGCGTCAGCGATGCGCGCGGAGCGTTGGCGGATGCCACATTGACCACAGACACAAAGACCGTCACGCTCGTACCGGCGGTGGCCGCTGAGAACATCTCCTTCGGCGACGATCAGAATCAGCGCCTCAAGTTGACCCTGTTCGGCGCAAAAGTTGGTGACATCGCAAAACCAGACGCACAGTTTCGTGCGACATCCATATTGCGATTCTCCGGCGCGGAACGAATTGCAGTCCTTGCCTATGGAAAGACAACTCACCTCAGCGCGCAGGGCGATTGGCGGAGTCCAGGGTTTGACGGAGGAATTCTGCCTGTCAGCCGGAACATAACGGATAGCGGATTCACCGCGGACTGGTCTGTACCCTTCATCGCCCGTGGTGTCCGCTCGGAAGGCCCGATTGAATCGATGAGAGGACTCGACACGACCGCACTTGGCATATCGTTCATCGAAGTGGCAGACCCTTACCAGTCGGTAAACCGGTCCCTGAAATACGTACTGCTGTTTCTGGGACTCCTCTTCCTCTCCTACTTCATCTTTGAGGTTACGACCGGAAAGCGAGTTCACCCCGCGCAATACGTTCTGGTAGGTATGGCGCAGCTCATCTTCTATCTCCTGCTTTTGTCACTTGCTGAAAGAATTGGTTTCGACTTCGGGTTCCTGATCGCTGGCGTCGCCACAGTAACTCTGCTCTCCGCAAACGCTGCATGGGTCTTCTCGAGTCGACGACAGGGTATAAGAGCATTGACCATCTTTGGCCCACTTTATGTAGCGATCTACCTGCTTTTGCGACTCGAGGACAACGCACTACTGGTAGGCGCAATTGCCAGCTTTCTAACAGTCGCAGCGGTCATGTACTTCACTCGTGGAATCGATTGGTATAGTTCACTTCCTGCACCTCGTATTCCTGAACAGCCTGCGTCGCTGTTTCCAAAGGACACAGCCTAATTCAAGATTGGTCCAGCCAAAAATAAATCCCAAAATACTGGCGTGTTTTTAGCGGTGAATTAAGAGGTGTTTTCTATCCACGTTTACCATGCATTCCACCACGAATTCACCACAAAAACACCACAAAAAAACACGCCATTTTTCCAACCCCCTTTCAAAAACGCCCATAAATGAGCAAAAAGGACGCCTCCCAGGCCAAAAATATTTTTTCTGCAAAATCGGTAAAAATCACGCAATGCAAAAATCATTCCAGGAACAACCCCGGTAGTAAGATCAATGCAACATGAGTCTTTTCTTCGCCTCCGGTAGCCCAACCACCGAGATGTCCCCCGCAGAAGTCCGGTCGAACCTGTTCCAGGCCCTCGACAAACTCGGCCCTCGCCGCAAAGTCCTCGCAGTTCCACCCGATTTCACGCGCATGCATTCCCAGAGCGGCCTCATAACCGAGCAAGCCTGGCAGTACTACGGAGACAAGCTCGTTGACGTACTGCCTGCATTGGGCACCCACAAAGCGATGACAGATCAGGAGATAGCGACCATGTTTGGCGCGACTCCGCGTTCTCTCTTCCGCGTCCACGACTGGCGCAATGACATCGTGACGCTCGGCGAGGTTCCCGGCGCCTTCATGTATGAAGTCAGCGAAGGCAAACTCGACTACACCTGGCCCGCACAGGTAAACAAACTCCTGCGCGACGGCGGCCACGACCTGATTCTGTCCATCGGCCAGGTCGTCCCGCACGAAGTCGTCGGCATGGCGAACTACAACAAGAACATCTTCGTAGGCACGGGCGGCTCCATTGGAATTCATCGCAGTCACTTTCTTGGCGCCGTGTATGGCATGGAGCGCATGATGGGCCGTGCCGACACGCCCGTGCGCCGCGTGCTCAACTACGCGAGCGACCACTTCGCCCAACAACTGCCTATCGTCTACGTACAGACAGTTGTAGGAAAGAACGCCGAAGGAAAACTAGTCATTCAAGGCCTTTATATCGGCGACGACGTCGAGTGCTTCGAATTAGCCGCCGCCCTGAGCCTCAAAGTAAACTTCAAGATGATGGATCGCGAGATAAAGAAAGCAGTAGTTTTTCTCGATCCGCACGAGTTCAAAAGCACATGGCTAGGCAACAAAAGCGTCTACCGAACCCGAATGGCCTTAGCCGACAACGCCGAACTCATCGTCCTTGCCCCCGGTGTCCACGAATTTGGTGAGGACGCCGCAATCGATGTCTTGATCCGCAAATACGGCTACTGCGGAACGCCGCGAGCACTCGAAGCAGTAAAGGAAGACCCTCAGCTGGCCGGAAATCTGAGCGCTGCAGCCCACCTGATCCACGCTTCCAGCGAAGGAAGATTCACCATCCGCTATTGTCCCGGCCATCTCACCCGTGAGGAGATCGAAAGCGTCCACTTCGAATATGGAGACCTCTCCAAAATGACAGCCAAATACAACCCCGAAACCCTTCAGGACGGTTGGAACATAATAGATGGAGAAGAAATCTTCTACATCTCTAACCCCGGCCTCGGACTCTGGGCATACCAGGGCCGCTTCACCACCTGAAAATACCAGTTTCGATTTGCCCCCACCGCAAAGAGCAGATATTCTGGGACGGAATTGAATTGGTTAGACCAATTAGATTAGAAGGGTTTGCAAATGAACGAAAGTTTGAAGCTTCCGAAATTTTCGGTGGGTATGGGTGACCGGTTTGCACATCAGGCCAGGGCACAACTCGCGGCCTGCGTGTTGGCTGCAGACGCCGGGGTTGAGGTGGTGCCGGTCTGGAACAAGTCAAACCGTGAACATATGATTATCGGTTCGGAGCCGAGTCAGACACGACTTGCGGCCGATGCAGCAGTAAAAGAGCTCGGATGGTCCAAGCCCTATTTCTTGGATGCCGATCATATCAACCTCAAGACTGTTGCGAGATTTCTAGATCCTTGCGATTTCTTTACACTCGATGTTGCGGACTTGATCGGGCAGCAGGCTGATCCCAAGGAGGTTGCCGCATTTGTTGAACGACACCCGGAACTGGTCGGAACAGTTGTGATTCCGCACATTGAGGAACCGTTCAAGACGGATACCCCTTTCGTCGGGCGAGTGGCGAACAAATTTCTGGCTGCGGTACAGGATGCGGGGAGGATCTATCGCTTCCTCGTGGAAAACAAGGGCGCGGGTCGGTTCGTGGCCGAGGTTTCAATGGACGAGACTGATTTGCCTCAAACGCCGGTGGAACTGTTGATTATTCTGGCCGCGATCGCAGATGAGAAGATTCCGATCCAGACAATTGCTCCAAAATTTACAGGGCGCTTCAACAAGGGTGTGGACTATGTAGGCGACATAGCCCAGTTCACCAAAGAGTTCAACGAAGATCTGGCGACGATCGCATTTGCAGTGAAGACATATGGTCTGCCTGAGAATTTGAAGCTGAGCGTTCATTCTGGTTCGGACAAATTTTCGATCTACAAGGCGATCCACGATGCGATGAAGAGATTTGGTTCGGGCGTGCATTTGAAGACCGCAGGCACCACTTGGCTTGAAGAACTGATCGGACTGGCAGAAGCTGGCGGAACGGGACTGGAGATTGCTAAGGTCGTCTACGCGGAGGCCTATGCACATAGCGAGGAGTTGTGCGCACCCTATGCGACTGTAATCGACATCGATGCTGCCCGGCTGCCTAAGCCTGAGGAGGTCAATCGGTGGACCAGCGAACAATACACGTCGGCGCTTCGTCACGAGCAGAGTAACAAGGCCTACAATGCTAGTCTCCGGCAACTGCTGCATGTAGGGTTCAAGGTCGCAGCTAAGTTGGGCGACAGATACCTAAATGCACTTGAGGCGAACGAAGAGGTCGTCGCACGGAATGTGACTACAAACCTGTTCGAGCGGCACATAAAGCCGGTGTTTATTGGTACCTAGAGGTAGGTAGTTGGTCTATCGAAGTGCAATCGAATCGCAGTAAATAAACTGATTGTCCATGGGTCGAAATTAAGGAGGACTAAAATCGTGAATCTCGGCTTCAAAATCCCTGAACAGGGAACTCTTGATCTACTTTCTCTCGGTGCATTGGTACACCGTCTTGACCCGGGTATTATACCCTTCCGCAAAGCAACACAGTTTGCGATCCACGTAAGTGGTGGCGAGTTCAACGTTGCCGGCAATCTGGCGGACGCTTTTGGTCAACGAACGGGAATTGCGACGGCGATGGTTTCCTATCCGATTGGAGACTTGATCTCGGAGCGGGTGCGAGGAATGGGGGTGCGTCCGTTCTACAAGCGATTTGACCACGATGGCACTCGCGGACCAAATATGGCAACCGTGTATAGCGACCAGGGACTTGGTGTTCGTGCCCCTGTGGTGTTTTACAACCGAAGCAATGAAGCTGCAGCGTTGCTTAAGCCTGGCGATTTCGATTGGAAGACAATCTTTGCCGACGGTGTACGGTGGTTTCACAGCGGAGGCATCTTTGCATCGCTGTCGGAGACGACGGCGGAATTGGTGATCGAAGCGATGAAGGCGGCCAGGGCCGCTGGCGTTATATGTTCCTTTGACTTGAACTATCGCGAGAAGCTGTGGAAGACGGTGGGCGGAATGGAACGTGCCCACAAGGTGCTTGGAGCAATCGCTGATAACGTTGATGTGCTGGTCGGCAACGAGGAGGATCTGCAGAAGGGCCTCGGGTTCGCAGGTCCGGAGGTGGCTGCTAGTTCCAAGCTCGATACTGGCGCATTCCTGTCGATGATCGAGCACGTTGTGGCTCGTCATCCGAGCATCAAGGTTGTTGCGACTACGTTGCGTGAAGTCCACTCGACGAACCACCATAGTTGGAGTGCGGTTGCTTGGGTCAATGGGGAAGCGGTGTATGCGCCCACGTGTGAGTTGAATGTCCATGACCGCGTTGGCGGAGGTGACGGGTTCGCGTCCGGGTTCATTTATGGGCTTCTCAACGGCGAGTCGCCGCAAGAGGCGATCAAGCTGGGATGGGCACATGGAGCTCTGATGACGACGTTCCCGGGCGACACAACGATGGCGACCGTTGATCAGGTCAGGGCGTTTGCCAGCGGAGGGTCGGCACGAATCCAGCGTTAGATTGTCTACGGAGCGGGTGCACCGATGGTTACATGGGCGCGCTTCGGCAGTTTCCTGGCAAGGTTTGGGAGCGGAGATGATCGTTGTGTTGATGGGAGTCAGCGGTTCCGGAAAGACCACGATCGGCAGGCTTCTTGCTGACCGGACCGGATGGATCTTCGGCGATGCCGACGATTACTTTCCTCAGTCCTACAAGGACAAGATGGCTGCTGGACATCCGTTGAACGACGAGGATCGAGCTCCGTGGCTTCTGACACTGAACGGGCTGCTACGAAGATGGGACGAGGAGAAGATCGACGGAGTGCTTGCGTGTTCCGCATTGAAGGAGAGGTATCACGAAGTTCTTAAGGCAGGATTACCTTCAGCGCATATCATGTTTATATTTCTTGATGGAACGAAAGAGTTGATTGCGAAGCGGCTGGCTGCCCGGAAGCACGAGTATATGAATCCGAAGCTGCTGGACAGTCAGTTGGCGACGCTGGAGAGGCCGGACGACGCTTATCGTATTGTGAACGACCGTGCGCCCGGGGAGATTGTGGATCAGATTCAGGAATATATCTTGCGGGCTCAGAACCTAGTTGCAGAGAAGATTTTGGAGTAAGAGAGGACTTTTTCGATGGGGCATCCGTTGTTTGATCTGAGCGGTAAATCAGCTGTCGTTGTGGGTGGGACGTCGGGTATTGGATTGGCGATGGCGATCGGATTGGCGGAGGCGGGCGCCGATGTGGTCGCGAGTTCGCGGCGGCAGGAGCAGGTGGATGAGGCGGCGAAGGCGATCGAAGCGACTGGCCGTCGAGCGTTGCGGCTGACATCGGATGTTGCGGAGCGGGCGACGCTGCAGGCGTTGTTAGATGGCACGGTGAAGGAGTTCGGCAAGGTCGATATCCTGATCAACTGCGCGGGCAGGATCAAGCGGGAACCGACGCTGACGGTCTCCGAAGAGACGTGGAACGGCATTATGGATACGAACGTGACGGGAACGCTGCGGGCTTGCCAAATCTTCGGCAAGCACATGCTTGAGCGCGGTTACGGACGCATCATCAATATTGCTTCGCTGAATACGTTTGTGAGTCTCAAAGAGGTCACTGCGTATGCGGCGAGCAAAGCTGCGGTTGGGGCGTTGACGAAATCGCTGGCGGTGGAGTGGAGCTCGCATGGTGTGACGGTGAATGCGATTGCGCCGGGCGTCTTTCGCACTGCGCTGAACCAGAAGTTGCTGGATGAGAGCGACCGCGGCAAGGAGTTGCTGATGCGGACGCCGATGGGCAGGTTCGGGAAGACCGTTGAGCTTGTTGGGTCGGCGATCTACCTGGCGAGCGATGCGTCGGCTTTTGTCACTGGCGAAATTCTCGTAGTGGACGGTGGATTTCTGGCGAGCGGCGTGAATCAGTAAGGTCGCTCATTCGTGTCATAACTGGGTCCTTTCTGCAGGGGGTCCCCCCTTATTGCCTGCGTGTAAGTCATTTATACCCAATGACTCACGAGGTATCGCGCCCTGCAAAATATTCATAATAAATGGGTTACGTCCAAAATATTCCATCTAAATGAGTTAGCCCGGAGGGTGTCTGAATCCCGCGGGGATCGCTTGTTCTTGATCTATGTATCAAGTATAGCGGGTTGAACCTAACTAATACGCCACAGGGATGTTGTTGATGGGTAATGGGTTAGGTGGTTTTGGGGCTTAACATGCGATTCTTGGGCGGAAAACGCAAAAAAAATAAAACTGGAATGGTAAAGGCCATAGAATCAGCGGATTTCACTCTTCCTCGCTCCACCCAAGCCACGCACCTGCGCTTCCCGCAGTCGCCAGCTCTCTCGGCTTTCTCGCAGCCATGCTTCACGTGGAGGTGTGGGACCCAGGCGATCTTTCAGCCCTCGACGCCAAGATGATCGTGAAGCAAACCTTTGGCACCGCACGAACCTGCGCCGCCACCGATCGCACCGTGATGTTGAAGCCGTTGCCACACAATGGATCCCCGTTAGCGATCAAAACGGAAGCAGATTGCCTGCGCCGTCGAACTCAATCTCTTTTGCTGCTCCGACAATTTTCAGATCGGCGCGGCCTCGGGCTAGTTCCGCAAGCGGCTCCGAGATCAAAAGACGATTCAGGTTCAACGTGTCAGTGATTCGAACGATGCGTACTTTCTCGGGCGAAGTACCGGCAAGAGAATCGATCGCCTTCGCAATCGCCTCGCGGTCCGTATCGAAGTACATGGGAATCTTCGCGCAAGCGAGTCCGAGCGAGGTCAACACGTTGGTATACGTATAGTTCAGATTGAGAGCCTTCACCGCGCGCGTCGTCGTGAAGTCCGCCAAGCCAATTCCAATTCCGTTGCCGTGAGTCGCTGCACTAAGATCGCGAACGAAGATGCGGCTGATGTGCGGCTTCAATGCACTCACCGGCTGCAGCGAAGAGATATATCCGAAGACTCCCCGGCCGATCACGTTTGTATCCATCCCCGTGCCGCTGATCTCTTTCCCAATCTGATTGACGATCAGCAGATCCATCTCGTCAAACGGCAGTCGCGGCATCAGGGAGCGCGCTTCCACCAGCAGCTGCGCCTCCTGCGCGGGAATATCCGGAGCCTCGATCGCACGCACCTTTGCTGTCTTGTGATGCTGATCCTCCAGAATTGCCACGGCGCACAGAACCGGCACCCTTCCCAGAATCACCTTCGCCGCCTCGCGAATCGCCACCTCGTGACCGACACGACTTGCAGCTGCGTGAGTATTAATTGCGCCAACGTGTTTGCCGAAGCCGATCGCGAGCATCTTCTGGAGACCGCTTCCAAGGTCTCCGGAAAAATCCGTATGAGGCTTGATGCGGTTGATGACGACAACGCCATCGGCCTTCAATGCAGGCGCACTGAAGACAACAGGGCCTCCCCACGGAGTCCTGCCGATCTCTTCAACCTCCATGCTCGTCTCAAAAGGAACTCCCATCGCGGTAGGTGTAATACCAAACTCCTCCAGAACCTTTTGCTGCCCATCAGGAGTCGCTCCCCCATGGCTTCCCATCGCCGGCAAAAGAAACGGCTTCGCACCGGCGTCCTGCAGGATGCCGAGTACAGCCCTAACGATCTCCGAAAGGTTCGTAATTCCCCGGCTACCGACCCCCACTGCAATCCGCATCCCGGGTGTAATCTTCGAACCGACACCGGCCTTTGCAAACTCTTCCTTCAAATGGCCAGCAAGTTCAAGTCGCGGAGATGGAGGATAGGCCTGCCGTAGCTCCAGCATTGGTGGAAGACAATCAATCATGGCGGTAATGATATCGCCAACCTCGTTGACCGTCTCTTCCGTTAGCGGAAGCGGATCGTTACGGCGGCGATTAGCCGGACCACTTTGATTTTGGCCGATTCATAAAGTCTCCGACCTGACCCTGCCGCGATAAGCTGTGTCGGCATAGTGGTGTTCAAGATCAACCGCAGCTTGCGGATCACTGGAATGCCTGAGACGATGGTCCGTGAAAAAAGTCTTGCTCGTCATCCGGTTGCTTCCAGATATTGCGGAGGTGAGGTCGTACCGGGCCATGTAAGATTGGCGGATACAATCACGGTGGGCAGATATGGTTAGCAAGTTCACATGGCGGCTGTTCCGGGCCCGGCTGGCGTTTGAAGATCCACGCAGCCGCGCTTTTGACAGACGCCACCATGTGGAGACCGCGCGGGAAGAGCCGCTGGGAGAAATGGGCGTGGCCGCCGACGCCATCAAGCGCGGCAATAATGAATATCGAGTGACGTGGGGCTGGCTGATTAAAAAGGCGATGGCACAGTTGGACATCGATTTCCGGCGCTACAGTTTCATCGACTACGGCTCAGGCAAGGGCAAAGCCATGCTGATGGCCTCGGACTATCCTTTCAAAACTATCATTGGTCTTGAGTATGCAAAGCGGCTGCATGATATCGCCGCTGAAAACTGCCGGACCTATCGCAGTGCGGACCAGCAGTGCCATTCGCTGAAACCAATCCTGGGCGATGTCCTGGATTATGCACCGCCGCCTGGGCCGATCGTTTGTTTCATGTGCAATCCGTTTGACGAGACAACACTGCGCGCCGTCTTCAACAGCTGGCGCGCTCGTTACGAGGGCGGAGAGCGGGAAATTCGCGTCCTTTACCTCAACATGCGCAACATTGCGGAGTCGGCCAGGGTGCTGGAGGACCAGGACTGGCTGGCCGCCTTGGCACGGAATCGGCGTTTTGTCGTGCTGGCACCGAAGCCGGTCAGCCCAACGATACTGCCGACGCCGTCTCCTCCTAGCCGGCCCTGATGGCGGATTGATCAACGCTCAGATACTCCGCGCAAACGGCGGCTTCGCATCGATGGTACACATCGTCCCCGGTGACCCCTTCCATTCCGATGACCGGAAGAACCGACAATCGAAATCAAGACTTTATCGTCATCACCGTACCTTCCGCATGTCTTCGACACGAACCTGCTCATTTTTAGTTGACAAGCGTAGTAATTTCTTGCATCCTATGCATAGGATTACGAGGTATCAATGAATTTCAAAGGAACTCTTCCCACACTGATCCTGGAGGCGTTGACGGAGGAGCCGAGTCACGGCTACCTTATCGCGCAGAGGATCAAAGAACGCTCCCAGGGCGTATTGGACTTTAAGGAAGGCACACTCTATCCGGCGCTTCACAAGCTCGAGAATGAGGGGATGGTGGAGTCCTATGAGAGTGTTGAAAAAGGCCGTAGCCGGCGGCACTACCGCATCACCAGATCGGGCCGCGGGATGCTGGCGAAAGATCGGGCAGAGTGGCGGGAGCTTTCACAGGCAGTAACGATGATTCTGGGGGAGGCATGACAATGACTGCACTCGACAATTGGTTGAGACTTGCCACGCGACAACTGGCAAAGAGCGCTGCTGCCCAGGTCCGCACTGAGATTCAGGAGCACTACGAAGCGGCACGAGATGCCGCCGTTGCCGATGGAGCGACGACTGAGGAGGCGGACAGACTGGCTGTGACTGCTCTGGGCGATGCGAAGACTGCGAACTGCCAATATCGTCGCGTATTGTTGACCTCCGCCGAGGCGAGGATTCTTCGCGAAGGGAGTTGGGAGGCACATGCTGTTTGCTCGCATTCGTGGTTGAAGCGACTGGTTCTGGCGATGCCTTTGGTCATGGTGTCGGGAGCGATTGCATTGTCCCTAACCGGCCATGCCGAGGTCGCGCGTGGTGTCTTTTTCCTTGGAATCGGAATGAGTCCACTTGTTGCGGCGATCTTGCTGCCGATCAATACGCCCTCGCGTGGCCGCGTCTTCCGGTATGTGAAATGGATCACGATGACTGGCGCATTCACGATGCTCCTGGGTCCGGATACGCTCAAATGGTCCTGGCTGCTTATTTCTTGCCTGTGGCCTGTCGCGTGGACCGAATGGACGCGGGCTTCGATCAGGCGGAAGCTGCCGATCAAGGCGTGGCCCAGGCACTTATATCTTTGAGGGTGTCCTAGTTTTTCAAGAGTTGAAACCTGAATACCGGAGCTACGGCAGCCTGGCGTATTCCGCCTTCGCCTGTTTCAGGATTGGGATATCAGGGTCTGCATCTTTCCACAGTGCCAGGAAATCCTGATAGGCGGTCCGGGCTTTCGTGGTGTCGCCCTGCATCGCATAGGCACGAGCAAGTCCGAGGCGGGCCAGCGGCCCCCATGGTGAGTTCCTTATCAGGCCGCGATGGTCGAGAAACTTTTGAAATTCTGCCGCCGCTCGGTTGCCGTCATGCAGCATGAGATAGCTTTCTCCACGCAAATAAGCGGGAAGAAGCCTGGGGTTCGACAGTTCTCTGGCGCTCGCCACTTGCAGGAATCCAATCGCGCGATTTGGGTCTTTGTGCTGCAATGCGACTGCCGCCCGGATCGTGGGCAGCCAATACTCCTGGACCAGGGTTCCCCGCGGGAAGGACTTGTCGAGTTCGTCTGCCAGCTTTTCCGCTGCGGCTGTGTCGCCCGACCGGGCAAGGGCTAGTGCAGCCATCGGCCGCACGTTGCGAGTTGGGGCCAGCTTCATTGCGGCGCCGGCATCTGCGCGACCTTGTTGACGGTCGCCCGAGTCCGCCTCGAAGAGTGCTACTTCTGCCTGATAGGCTGCGGCGGTTTCCTGAACGTCGTTGCGATGAGCTGAATCAATCGCTCTTTGAGTTAGCTCGCGTGCCTCTTTCGACTTTCCGAACCATGCGGCCGTGTTCGCCTGTGCGGCGAGCATCGAGTCTTCCTCGAACGGTGTTCCGACGGCGGATGAAGCAAAGTGAGCCATCTGCATCTCGTCGCCCTTCAAGAAGGCCAACAAGTATCGGGATCTAGCGCTTCCCTCAGTCACCAGCCCCCGCGCTTCCGCCTGCTTGTACAAGGCGTCCGCTTCATCGAGGCGATTAAGGCTCACATAGTCAGCCCCGAGTTTTTCGTAATTGAACGGGTTGGTTGGCTCCAGCCGAAGCGCGTCGCTCGCCTCCTTCATTGCATTCTGCGGGTCTCCCAGCCTTCTATAAATACCTCCCAAGTTGTTTCGAGGTTCGGGTCTAGTAGGGTTTGCATCCTTCAATATATTGAGTGGCTGCTCTGCTCGCTGCAGTTCTCCCGTTTCCAGCACGTAGTAGTTCACCTCGCTGACGATCCGCTCCAACTCACCTAGCCTACTTCGCAGCCCGTATGACTTGCGGATAGCCTCGGCTGCCCGCTCCGGCTCCTCGCGATTGCTATAGATGAGCGCAATGGACGTGTAAGCTGAGGCGAAGTTTGGATCAAGTTCTACCGCTCGCAACAGGAAGAGCAATGCGGCAGCGGGCTCCCCGGCATACGCCTTGTTTCTTCCCAAGCTGTAAAACTGCAGGGCTTCGATCGAAGGCGTCGTAGCCTCGAACATCTGGTTGTCATGGTTTTCGGCTGCGGGGAGTGATTCACGTAGTCGAGCTTTTGACCCACCGGCGATGCGATCCAAAGCACCCAGCACATCTTCTTTTCTGGCCGCCTGCACTTGCTCCTGAGCAATGATTTTTCCACTGCGGCAGTCCGTAGCGCGCAATCCGAGCACATACTGGGTGCCGATGGGTGCAATCGAGCCGTCGAGGACGACATTGCTTGAGGTGCGAACGCATAGTTCCCGAGCGATCTCAGGAGTCAACCGTGCGCCGGTTGGCTGGCCCATCATTCGCAGTGAATGTTGGATGCGGTCGTATGACAGGGTCCGGAAAGGTGACTTCTCAAACTGCGTTGCCAAGCCCTGGCGCAGTGTACCGTCGAAGACCGGGTCGCCGGTTGAATTGTCGAAGTCAGCTAGGACGACCGTCCCCTTCGCAATGGGGACCGGTTTGCGATGATGCAGCAGGAAGAGTATTCCGGTACCCACGGCGATGATCGCGAGGATGACAGACGCGATGATCCGTCTTCCGGACCTTCCAGGTTCCGCCGCGCTTGTCGGAGTCGCTGGAATTTGTTCCGGCGCGACCGGCGGCTGAACGATCGAGTTCTCTTCTGTGACAGTCACCGTGGCGATAAAACGGTAACCGGCCGTCGGCACCGTTTCGATGTATTTCGGCGTGTGGCTGTCGTCGTTCAGCGCTTTGCGCAGTAACCCGACTACCCGAGTGAGGGCGTTTTCCGTCACCATGGCGTCAGGCCAGACCTTGTCTAGAAGTTCCTGTTTTCGCACCAGGCGATTCCGGTTCTCGATGAGATACAGCAGGAGCTTGAGCACCTTTGGCTCGACCTGCACGGTCACGCCGTTCGCAGATAAGCGAAACTCCCGGTCATCTACCTCGAACTCGTCGAAGCGATAAATCACCTGGGTTCTCCTGCTTAGAGGCCAATCACCCAAAAATCATCTTCATCACACTAACATCCGGCGATCCTCAAGACCATCTGCCGACCCGCCCGGCATAGTTCACCGCATCGAGGTGAACGCCATGTCGCTCATTCGTCGTTTCAACCTGATTTCTCTACTTTTTGCCTGCTTCTCCAGCCTTTCAGTCAATGCGTCTCCAGCTACAACCGAGACCACAGCCAAGATTAAGATCGTCAAGGATTCGATGATTGTTGTCCCGGTTACGGTCAACGGCTCCGGACCGTACGACTTTCTGCTCGATACGGGCAGTACCAACAGCATGCTAGACCAGAGACTGGCGGACCAACTGACGCTTCGTCGCGAGGGCGAGGCGACAGTCGTGGGATTCAGGGACTCGATGACCGTTTCGCTCGTCCATGTAGATTCGCTTGCCGTCGCCGGGGCCACAGTGACCAGCAAGGATTTCTTTCTCTCTACTTATGTTAAGGTGCCCAACCTTCCCTCCGAGGTGCGAGGCGTCCTTGGCGAGGACTATCTGCAGAACTTCGACGTTCTGATTGACTATCGCCGTCAGGTCATTCGACTCGAATCGGGGTTCGGTTCCATGGCGGAATCGTTGAAGGGCGAACATCTGCCCATCGAACTGAGCCGGACGGTTCTGGGGGAGACCTCCTTCGGACGTCTCGTTGTAAGCGGCCACATATCAGACCTGGGAGATAACTCACTGTCTCTACTAATTGACTCCGGCGCGAATAACCTTACGCTCTTTCGGGAGAATCTTGGGATCGGCGCAAACGCTCAGCCGTTCGTGAACGTAGGTATTAAATCGACGAGACTTTCCATGATGGAGACACGAATTGTCAACAAGCTGAGCCTAGGAAAGAGAGAGGTTTACAACCTGGCGGTGATAGCTGTTCGTGACCGTCCGTATCAGGACGTGGATGGGCTGATTCCGACGTCGCTCTTCCACTCAATCTTTATTAGCCATCGGGGAAGGTTTGTCATCTTGAACCCATCCTTCTCGAAGGCAAGCCGATAGGGCAGCGCGCTTGGCCGTTCCAACCGCATTCGTGCAGGTTTATCGTACCGTCGATTTGGTGGCGGAGGCGTGAGGGGCGCTGTGATTGGTTGGGAGGAGCCAGGGATAGAGGATGGCCAGATTGGGTGGGACGATGGTGAGGAAGAGAAGGACGAGGCCGACGACCTCGGGGATGCGGAGGGTGTTGTAGGACTTGAGAACGAAGGCGAGAACAACGAGGCCGACGATGGTGAAGCAGATGACGATGCGTGCTACGGTCTTTGCCCAGGGTTTGTCAGCGTTCGGAAGCATCTCGTATTACCTCGCTATGCGCGATAACGAGTGCTGTGGGGGCCTGTCCGGTTAGCTGCGACGGCTGGCAGCGCGCGCTATCAGTACGGCAGTGTAGGCCGCACCGAAGCCGTTGTCTATATTTACTACGGTTACGTTGGGCGAACAGGAGTTGAGCATTCCCAGAAGGGCGGCGGCGCCGTCGAAGCTGGCTCCGTAGCCGACTGAGGTAGGGACTGCGATGACGGGGACCCCGACGAGCCCGCCGACGACGGACGGGAGGGCGCCTTCCATACCAGCGCAGACTATGATGACGTCGGAGCTGACGAGTTGCTCGCGTACGTCGAGGAGGCGGTGAAGGCCGGCGACGCCTACGTCGTAGAGACGGGTGACCCTGGTGTTGAAGAGCTGAGCCGTGACGGCTGCTTCTTCCGCGACGGGCTGGTCGCTGGTGCCGGCGCTGAGGATGGCGATGTGTCCTGTTGGCTCATTTGATGGGGATTGTTTGAGTGTGACGGTGCGGGCCTGCTGGTTGTAGACGGCGGCGGGAAGTGAGGCGACGACCAGGGCGGCGGTGGGGGCGTCGACGCGGGTGGCAAGGACGTCGATGCCGGAGGCGGCCATGCGGGTGAAGATTTCGGTGGTCTGCTCGGGGGACTTGTTTTGCGCGTAGATGACCTCGGGGAGGCCAGTGCGGAGGGAGCGGTGGTGGTCGATGCGGGCGTGGCCGAGGTCTTCGTAAGGAAGGTTGGCGAGCCGCTCGGTGGCGGCGGCGGGAGTGAGAGTGCCGGATTGCACGGCGGCTAGGAGTTCGAGGAGCGATGCTTTCTTCATGGTGAGGACTGGAGGTGCTGTGTCGACTTTATCCTAACCACTTTGGATTTTGCGCGGTGCCGTCGTAGTGCGAGGTGGTTTTGAAGAGTTCGAATTTTCCTTCGCTGGCCGCGACTGCGGTGCGATCGAGGAGGGCTTTAACCTGGGCTTCGGTCATGGGCTTGAAGGTGCGGGCGGCCTCGAGTGCCTGATCGAGGACCTGCTGGTTGTCGATTCCGGTGATGACGACGGAGACAGGTTGGGTCAGTCCGTAGTGCAGGGCTTCGATGGGCTGGACGGTGTTGCTTTTGAGGATGTAGGGATCGCCGAAGGTCTTCATGGCGAGGACGCCGATGCCTTGTTTGAGGGCAACGGGTATGATCTGATGGGTGAAGGAGCGGAAGTGCGCGTCCATGACGTTGATGGGCATCTGGATGGTGTCGAAGTGGAAGTTGTGTTTTTCTGCCATCTCCAACATACGGAGGTGGACTGCGGGATCCTTGTGGCCGGTGAAGCCGATGTAGCGGATTTTTCCGGCCTTCTTTGCTGCTACGGCGGCTTCGATGGCGCCACCGGGTGCGAAGATGCGATCGGGATCTTCCATGCGGATAATTTCGTGGAACTGGACGAGGTCGATCGAGTCAGTTTGCAGGCGGCCGAGGGACTGCTCGAGTTGCTTGTTGTACTCGACGGCGGTGCGGCCATCCATTTTTGTCATGAGGAAGACTTTGTCGCGGTAGCCGTTGCGGAGAGCCTGTCCCATGCGGACTTCGGAGATGCCGTCGTTGTAGTCCCAGCAGTTGTCGAGGAAGGTGATGCCGTGGTCGACGGCGTTGTGCATCAGGCGGATGCTTTCGGCGGAGTCGCTTTGTTTGCCGATGTGGTAGCCGCCGAGGCCGATGGCCGATACGCGTTCGCTGGTGGTGCCGAGCTCGCGGTAGATCATGTCGGGGGATTCGGGGCGTTTGACGGGGGAAGTGGAAGGGCGGATGGCCTGTGGTTCGGCTCCGATGGCAGCACCGAAGCTGGCGGCGGTTACGGTTTTGAGAAAGTCTCTTCGTTCCATATCATCCTCCACTGACGTTACGGCTCGAGTGTCAATGTTTATTGAGATGCATTTTCGCGGTTTTGGTAGCAGTGACCGTGTTGATCGAGCGCTAACTGCCGGATTGTCGAAGATAGGCCGCGATTGCTGTTTGTTGAACAAGCTTGAGCGGCACGCTATGTTTTACCGCGGCGGTTCGGCAGTCTTCAAACTCGGGAGCGATGTTCCACTCTTCTCCTTCGCGAACGCCGATTTTTATTCGGATGTCGCCGTAGGGAGTGGTCACTTTTGTGTGGTGGCGGTCGAGGCAGACGCGGGTGTCTTGCCGGATGCGGAGGCCGAGGGAGCTGGTCTCGCGCAGGACCAACTGCTCCAAGGCGGGGCGTTCGGAGGGGTTGCAGAGGATGGTGAGCAGCGTGCCGGGGCGGCCTTTTTTCATGACGACGGGGGTGAGCATGACGTCGAGTGCACCGTCTGCAAGGGCTTTCTCTGCGACGTACGCGAGGACTTGCGGGGAGAGGTCGTCGAGTGCGGTTTCGAGGACTGTTACGGTTTGTGCTTCGTGGGAATGTTGTTGTGGGTCGCTCTTGAGATGGGTGTGTGAAGGAGCCGTTGAGATTGATGTGGCGTCTACGGCCTCGCCGATGCTGAGACGGAGGACGTTGGGGAAGTTTTTGGGGTTGCGGGTGCCGGCGCCGTAGCCGATTTGCTGGACGCGCATTGCGGGTTGTTGGCTGAATGTGGGGGCGAGGGCGCGGATGAGTGCTGCGCCGGTAGGAGTAACGAGTTCTTTTTCGATGTGGGCGGAGTAGGTGGGGAGGCCGCGGAGGAGGTCGGCGGTGGCGGGCGCGGGGACGGGGAAGTGGCCGTGGGCGCAGTCGACCATGCCGCCGCCAACGTTGAGGGGAGAGCAGAACCACTTGTCGATTGCCAGGGCGTGGATGCCTGCGGAGGCGGCGACGATGTCGACGATGGCGTCGACTGCGCCTACTTCGTGGAAGTGGATTTGTTCGATAGGGACGTTGTGAATTTTGGCTTCGGAGGCGCCGAGGAGTTCGAAGGTTTGGATTGCGGTTTGTTTGACTGCGGGTGCGAGAGTTGCGGCGTTGATGAGATCGCGGATTACGGAGAGGGAGCGGCCGTGGATGTGCTCTTGCTCGTGAGTATGGCCGATTTTGTGCTGGTGTTGAGTTTTGGGATGGTGCTGGTGAGTCTGGGTGTGTTGGTGATTGTGGTCGGGTTGTTCTTCTTCGTGCGTGTGAGCTGCTTCGGCTAGCTTTGCGCCTTCGTAGACGTGGACTTTGGTAGAGGAGATTCCGCTGCGGTCGACTTTTTCGATTTTGAGGGTGGCGTTGAGATTGAGGGCGGCGGTGGCGTCGTGGAGGATCTTCGGGTCGACACCGGCGTCGATGAGGGCTCCGAGAAACATGTCGCCGCTGATGCCGGCGAAGCAGTCGAGGTATGCGATTCGCATGGTGTTTATTGTTTCACTTTCGAAGGTGTGAGCTCGCTAGCGGGCGGAGCGTATGGCTGTGGTGGAGAGAAGGGATTGGTTCATGGAGCCGGAGCGATAGCCTTCGGTGTCGATGGTGACGTAGAGGAAGCCAAGGGGCTTGATGGCTGCGGTGATCTGTTCGAGGATAGGCATCGAGAGCGCGCGCGGCAGGTCCTCGATGGCGATTTCGATGCGGGCGAGGTCGCCGTGGTGTCGTACGCGGACCTGCGGAAAGCCGAGGGCGTGAAGGGCGGCTTCGGCTTGCTCGACCTGAGAGAGATTTTCGCGGGTGACGGGGCGGCCGTACTCGATGCGTGAGGCGAGACAGGCGCTAGCGGGCTTGTCGGCGAGTGAGAGGTTGGCTTCGCGGGCTAGCTGACGGATTTCCTGCTTGGTGAGTTGCGCGGTTACGAGGGGCGCGACCGCGTGGTGTTGCGCGGCGGCTTGCTGGCCGGGGCGGAAGTCGCCGTCGTCGTCGAGGTTTCTACCGTAGGCAATGTGGGCGAAGCCTCGCGATGCTCGTTCAGCTTCCATCTGGGTAAAGAGCTCGTCTTTGCAATGGAAGCAGCGGCGGGAATCGTTGCGCTGGTAGTCGGGGCTTTCGAGCTCGTTGGTCTGGAGGACGTGCGTGGGGATGTTGTGTTCGGCGGCGAAAGCGAGGGCTGCGGCGAGTTCGCCGCGGGGGAGGGAGGCGGAGTCGGCGATAACTGCGAGCATTTTCTCGCCGAGGGCTGTGTGGGCGGCGTAGGCGAGGTAGGCGGAGTCCGTTCCTCCGGAGTAGGCGACGAGGACGCTGCCTAGGTGCTGCAGGGTGGTTTGAAGGGTGTCGGATTTGGCGGCTAAATCCATCTGGTTTGATTGTAGGACAGATGTGTGAGGCGGGATGTTAGCCGCTCAGTTTGCTCCTGCTGACGATGGCTTCGTCGAAGGTGGTGATTTGAAGTAACGGCTGGCAAAGGTGATGAAGGTGGGCCAGTTGGGTGCGGGGGTGTGGCCTCCGCCGTGCTGGCGGAAGGAGAGGTCGCCGCCGATGAGCGGGGTTTCGATTGGCGGGAAGGTTGTGGCGTCGAGACCTTTCTTGCCGAGGAGGGTGTAGACGGGTGATGCATCGGCGGCGGCCATGAACATGCCCTTGGCGTCGACCCACCCGTCGCCGTTGGTCGCGCCTGCGCCGATGAAGACGGGGCGCGGAGCGCAGAGGGCTATGAGCTCGTGGGAGTCGATGGGTAGATCCTTCCATTGGAGGGGACCGGCGTATTTGAGGAAGTTGCCGGCCATCCAGTGGTATTCGTTGATGGCGGCGACGTTCTCGACGATCTCTCCCCAGTCGCGACGGTTGAGTTTTGCGCCGCCCTCGCCGGAGGAGCTGACGTAGGCGATGGCGAAGCGCTGGTCGTAGGCCATAGTGACGAGGGTGGCTTTGCCGTAACGGGAGTGGCCTTCGACGCCGACTTGCTTGGCGTTCACTGCCTTGTCGGTTTCGAAGTAGTCGAGGGCACGGCTCGCTCCCCAGGCCCAGGCGCGGAGGGCGCCCCAGTCATCAAGTTTGCGAGGCTGGCCCTTGTTGCAGAGACCGATGATGCCTTCGGTGAGGCCGGCGCCGTTGTCGGCTTGAATGCTGCCGGGAACGATGACCGCGTAGCCCCAGCTTTTCGCGAGAACTTGCTGCTGCCAGGTGGGGCCGGGCGGGGGTGGCGGAGGTGCGGGTGCGCCCGGGCGGCGGGGGAAGGGGCCGATGAAGCCAAACTCCATCATGACGGGGACCGGGCCGGTGACGTTATCGGGAGTGGTGAGCTCGAGTTGAATGTCGACGGTGATGAGCGGGTAGGAGGAGTTGTCGACGTGACCGATGAGGGTCTTTGTGGTGATGGGGATGTCGCCGTTTGTGGTGTGTTTCGTGGCGGTGACCTCCCAGCGGACTTTCGGCGTGTCTTTGGGGACGCGTCCGTAGATCTCACGATCGAAGAGCTCGACGATTTGAGGGCGGCGCTGGTTCCACCAGACTTTGGCGGAGGTGACTCTCTTTCCGTTGTCGAGGATGAGCGGATCGGGGAGGTCGGGGACAGGATTGGCCTTCGATTCGTCGTAGTTGGCGGCGTTGGGTGCATCGGGTTTGCCGGAGCGGCCTGGGCGGAGGGTAGTGATGCTGAGAAGCTCCATTGTTCGCTGATGGTCTTGCTCGGCGGTGAGATGGATTGGGGCAGGGAGAGTGGTGGCCGGGGACGACGCTGTCTGTGCCAGAGCCTGTGAGATTGGGCACAGGGCAATAGCGAGAAGGAGAGTCATGCGACGGTATCGGCGCGTTTTGTTCATCATCGTCTCCAGATCCGACCGGTAGAGGTGCGCTATTAATCGGGGACCTGCCAGCCTACGGCGGTCTGGGCGAGTGTGGCTTTAGCGGTCGTCTGGCTGTTGATGGCGTGGGCCATTTCGGGGAAGGCGGCCTGGACGTCGTGGCTGAGGGCCCAGACGGGAACCTCTTTCATGGTGTAGGTGTAGGTGACGGTTGTCTCTTTGAAACCGTCGACGACGGCGATTGGCGTGGAATTGTCGATGCTTGTTACTTCGCGGTGGCCGTAGCAGAAGTGGGGAGCGAAGCGAGTGCCGGCCTTACTGATGGTGTAACGGCTGACACGAACGCTTGATTCATAGGTCTTTTCGAGCAGGAGCGCTTTGACGAGAGAGTCCATCTGTTTTGTCTTCTCGGCGTCGCCTGTTTCGAAGGGAAATCGCATGTCGGCGAAGAGGCAGTCGGTGTGGTCGAGGAAGTGAGCATTGATGGCGCGAGTGAAGTTGGCTGGCGTGGGTGCTGATTTACCGGTGTTGCAACCGGAGACGAGTGCGACAAGGGTGAGAATGGTTACGGCTATTGCCATGAGTGCGGGCGAGGCTGAGTTTCTGTGAACGATTTTCATCGCTTCTCCTGTTAATCTAACTAGTTGGATGCAGCGGCCGGAGGTGAGACAGTGTGTGGGTGGCCGAATCTAGGCAATGGTTCGATTCTGACACGATAACTAGCGGGCGACGCGGTTAGCGGACGCCTGTCAATCAGTCGAATACAACGGAACGACGAAAGGGTACAGAATGAAGCTCATTAGTGGGTTGGCAACGGTTGTTTTTGCACTAGGGACGTTGAATGCGCTGGGGCAGGCTCCTGCCGATGCCAACACAGGGCGGCCGGTTACGGACGACGACATTGCGGTCCTGCGGCAGGACGTTCAGGCCGACAAGACTGAGATTATCACCCGCAATATGCAGTTCACGGAGGACCAGTCGAAGGCGTTCTGGCCCGTGTATCGCAACTATGCCCATGAACAGCAGGTGATTGGCGATCAGCGGGTAGCCTTGATCAAAGACTATGCTGCGAACTACAACACCATGGATGATGCGAAGGCGCAGTCGTACATTGATCGGGCACTGAAGTTCGATTCGGACAGCCTGCAGCTGCGCAAGACTTATGTGTCGCGATTCGAGAAGGTCATTGGGGCCAAGCAGACGGCAAAGTTTTACCAGGTCGATAACCGTTTGAGCCTGCTGGTGAACTTGCAGTTGGCGGCACTGTTGCCGATCATCAAGTAGGGAAGCAAACGAGGTTGGAAGGACGGCGAGTTTGCCGTCCTTCTTTTTTTGGCATTGCGCGGGGCGATTAGTCGCCGTCGAGGATTTCGTCTGGGAGAGGGTCGAGTTCGCCGATGGTCTTCATGGTTTCGAGGGTCTTCAGATTGGCCTGGACCTTGGCCCATTTTTCGGCGTCTTTCTTGGTGATGATGGGGGACTCCGGGTCGGCATAATACGCGATGAGATCGTGTTTGAGCTGATTGGGAACAACCTTTTCAGGGCTCTTCGTGATTATGGCAAGGAGCTCGGCGTAGGTTTTGTCGGTGAGAGGGTAGCCGCCGGGTTTGACGATCTGTCCGGTGTCGAGATCGCGGTTGGAGATGTAGTGATCGATGCGATCGAAGTTAGTCAGAGCGAGACGCATTGCCTTGATGGAGCGATTGAGACTCTTGATGTAGAGGGCTTCAGTTTGCTCGGTGGGACCTTTGATGGCGAGCATTTTGAGCGTGCCGAACTTGGGGAGAATGTAGATGAAGCCTGCATAGACATGGAGGCCGAAGCCCGGAGTTTTGCGGTATGCCTCCCAGTTGTTATCGGCGGATGCTTGAACGAGATCTTTTCTGAGGTCGTCGAGATCGGGGCTGGTAACGTCGGCGGGGAAGTTCTTTTTGTGTAGAAGAGCTTCGGCGACTGCTATGTTGGGAAGAAAGCTGCGGACGGCGTACCGGTAGACGCGGATGGAGGTCTCTTTGGTGCCGATGATGTCGGGAAGATTGAGGCCGTAGGTCTCGAAGAATGCCTTACGGAGAAGTGGTCTGGGGACTTCCAATCCGACGAATTTCAGATAGTCGTACGGGGCGAGACGTCTTTTGCTGAGTTGGTTGATGTCGAAGGCGAACTCGGTCTGGACGTGGGCGTGAGGATTCTCAGCGTAGTTAATGTTGGCGCCGTATCTCTCTTTGAGTTTTGGGAATTCGATGGGAACTGACAGGTTGACGGCTGCGCTGTGACCGATGTTGTCGCCGATGTAGTGGGATAGAGAGCCAATGGCGAAGGCCAACTCGTCGGCGGTCTTGGCGTTGTGGAGGAGGCTGAGAACGAAGTCGCCGGAGCGGACGTAGTGGGTGAGATCGGAGAAGAAGGCGTTGCCGAAGGGGTAGTAGCCGAAGTCCTGAATGGCGCAGCCGCCGTAGGCATAGGCGTGTGCCTCCTGTAGCTGGGCTTCGGTGAGAGTGGGGTATTGCTTGAGGAGAATGGGGCGGATCGACTGTTTCCAGGCGAGGTCGATGAGTTGCTCGTGGGTCTGGACGGAGTAGGGAATGGCTTGCGTCGTGGTGAGAAGCAGAGTGACGATGGCGACTGTTTTAACGAGACCGATGCGGGATGGGGTGGGAATCGCTTGCCTCGTTCTTTTGGGGTGGATCGACTGTCCACACTGTACATAGGGTGGCGGGGTAAGAAAAGGGGTAGGCTGGCGGAGGGAGTAAGGGTAATGATTCGAACTAGCCGGCAGTGGGTGCGGATTGCAGTCGGGGTGGTTGCGTTCGGCATCGTTGCCTGGGCGTGGCACTTCGGGACGCGGCGGTCGGGTGGGATTGCGCCGGCTGGCAAACGCCGCGCGATGCCGGAGCTGGTGATGGCTCAGTTGGACGGTGGGACGTGGCGGATGGGCGATCATCGCGGGCAGGTTGTGCTGGTGAACTACTGGGCCACATGGTGTGGACCCTGCTGGGAGGAGACGCCCGGCTTGATTCGGCTGTCGAAGAAGCTGGGGCCGAAGGGACTTGCGATCGTCGGGGTCGCTATTGATGAAGGAAGCAGCGCAAAGGTGAAGAAGTTCGTGGATGAATTTCATGTGCCCTATCCGATAGCCCTTCCGGTTAGGATGTCGCAGATTGAATTTGGGATGGCAGGGGTGCCTACGACTGTGCTGGTGGATAAGCACGGGCGCGTGGCAAAGACGTATGTTGGCGCGGTCAGGCAGGCGGATTTTGCGGAGGACGTTGGCGTGTTACTGGGGGAGCAGTGAGACTTAGGGGAGGTTGAGCTGCCAGGTGACGCCAAAACGATCGCCGACCCAGGCGAATTTGCGGCTGAAGCCGTAGTCGCCGAGCGGCATGTAGATGCGGCCTTCATACGAGAGTGAGGTTGCGAGGCGGTCGATCTCTTCTTCGGAGTCGCAGTTGACGAAGAGCGAGATCGAGGGTGTGAGGGTGAAGTCGTGTTTGACGAAGCTGTCGGTGCACATGATGGTGAGGTCTTTGATTGAAAAGACCGCTTTCATGATGGAGCCTTCGGCGCCGGATTGGCCGGGGCCGTAACGTTGGATGTCGAGAACTCTGGCGTTGCCGAAGAGCGAGACGTAGAGGTTCATCGCTTCTTCGGCCTGGCCAGTGAACATTAGAAATGGCTGGATCTTCGAGTTGGTCATTTTTCAATCGCCTCGAGATGCTGCGCTAGGTTTGGCCGACTTTCGTGGGATCGCTCTTCAGGAGAATGGGAGTGAAGGGCAGATGGAAGTCTGTTTGTGGATCGGGTTGGGCGGGGTTGAAGTCGGGGACCGCGGGGTCGAGGAATTTTGTGAGGGGGAGCTTGTCTTCGCGGATGCCGTGGACGATGCAGCGGGCTAGTTCGTAGGCGCCGTAGCTGTTGAAGTGAGTGTCATCGCTGATGGCGGCGGTCTGGCCGGGGAATGATTCGGCTGGGTAGTGCATGAAGGCTTTCAAGGTGCCTTCGGGCCCCATAGCTTCGAAGAGGGTTTTGCTCATGGCGTTGAGATCGATGAGGGCGACCTTCTGCTGGGCTGCGATTTCGCGAACGGCATCGGGGTAGGGGCCGAAGGAGTTGGTGATCTTGCCGGCGTCATCGAAGGTGCGGCGGTTCATTGCGGTGACGAGGACGGGAGTAGCACCTTTGGCGCGGGTCTGAGCGATGTAGTCGACGAGGAGTTTCTTGTAGTCGTCGAGCGGAACAGCGCCGGGCTTCATGTCGTTGTGGGCGAACTGAATGAAGAGATAGTCGCCGGGCTTCATGGTGGTCATGATTTTGGCCAGACGTTTTTCGCCTACGAAGCTCTTGGTGGTTTCGCCGGATTCGGCGTGGTTGGCGATGACGATGCCGGGGAGGAAGAAGCGGGGAAGCATCTGGCCCCAGGCGGCCCAGGGTTCGTAGTACTGATCGACGACGGTGGAGTCGCCGGCGATGTAGATGACGGGTTCGTCGGGGATGGCTTCGATGTTGATGGAGCGGACGCTGGGGTGGTCACCGTTGAATTCGAGGGTGAGCTTGTGGTCCCAGTTGAGGATGCCGTTTTCTCGTGGTTTGAGTTTGACGAGGTTGTTTGGGTCGCCGCTGATCTCTGTGTAACGGACGTTGGTGTCGAATGTTTTTGTGATGGACTCGTCGGGTTTGGTCGCGATCTTTTCGAGCATGAGGCGACGGCCTTCGGCACGGACGGTGGTCACGGAGGCCTGGGGTCCGCCCAGGACGACGGTGATGCGATAGCTGCCCTCAGAGATGGGAACGGAGAAGAAGAAAGGCTTGTCGCCGGTGCAGGATTTTCCTTCGACGGCGGGGGAGGGGAGGAGGTCGAAGCCGGCGGTTGTGTCGGTGAAACGGGAGGTTGGGGAGAGGGTGGCGAACATGCGGTTCGCGGGGCCGCAGGCGTACTTCATCAGGTTGGGATTGAGCTGCGCGTGAGCGGCTTGTGATGTGGATAAATAAAGTGCAGCTAGTGAGAGAAGTGTGAGTTGTAGGCGACGAACTGGCCCGTGGTTGGAGCCCTTGCGATTTGCTCTGTAGTGATGCCTGGACATACTCCCTCTCCCCGTCAAAAAGTGTGCAAACTCTTCTAAATAAAGGATATAGGTCTGGATTTCGACCTGCAGTTCTATGCTAAATCAAAAAGCCCGGCTGGTGCCGGGCTTGGGATTTCCTCTGGTTTAAGTTTATCAGCGGTGTCAATAGGGCTGCGGTGCGACGCCCGCCATTTCGGATGCTTTCTAGGCTGAATTTGTGGGGGGCGCGGTATTGGAGTCGACGTACTTGATTAGCAGCACTTCGTTGCCGATCTCGCTGTAGATCAGTTCGTCTACGATTCCGCCTGCGAGTAGAAGGCCGAATCCGCCTGGGCGCAATCCTTCTTCTTCACGCTTCATGATGTGAGCGGTGGGGTCGTCAGAGGGATTGGCGATTGCGGCGTGGTCGAGCGATTCGCGGCGGAAGCCGGCCCCCGGATCGCGCACGTGAAATACCATTGCTCTTCCAGTGCGCACGACGGTGACCTCGACCACCTGTTCGGGATTGAAGGCGGCGCCGTGCTCCATTGCGTTGAGGAGAATTTCGCGAAACGCCTGGATCATGTCCAGCCGCGTCTCCTCGGGCAGTTGCGTGCTCAGCTCTTTTGCAAATGTGACGAGACGCTCGGCTGTGATGAGGCGGCAGTTGACGCGGACTGATACCCAGCCAGGCCTGGCCGAGACGATTTGAATGTCGTCGCGCCATTGGCTGTCGGAGGCGGCGCTTCTGGCGAGGTGTGCGATCTCGCCGGGATCGAAGGGCGGGGTGAAGCAGGCGAAGACCCGGGCACGCAGGGCGGCGATGACCTCGTGGGGGTTGCCGTTACGAGCGAGGACGATGCATTTAACTCCGGGCCGAATGGCGCGCATCTCTTCGAGCAACGCCAAGTCTTCCTCGAGGGCGCTGTCGGAGCTGGTGATGATGATGCCGAAGGATCGTATACGGAGGCGCTGCAGGGCGTCGGCGTTCCCGGCTGCGAACTCTGTGGGGATATCGGAGGTGGCGAGCGCTTCACCGATGTCTTGAGCTACTTGCGTCTGACTACCTATGATTAAAATCCGGCTCATGTTGTGTGCTCCGCGTGGACGGATTCACTGATTCTAGATCATTGCCGGGAATGGGAACTTTGATGGACGCATTGCGTCGACTGCAACTGCAAAGACACCTGCAAGGACAACTACAACGACAAAGGCAGATCCTCCGCCTGCGGCGAAGGATGACAACCAAAAGGAAATATAGCGAAGGATGACACAAAGGACGATGGCAGCATGAAGTTGCTGCTGTGGGCTACGTGTTGCGCTTACTTTTTGGCGAACGAGCGAATCAGGATCACCATGTTCCAGATATCGTCCGGCTTGGCTCGGTCGCCTTCGGGGGGCATCTGGCCTTTTCCGTTTTTGATGATGTAGAAGAGTTCTCCGTCAGTGAGGTCTTTGAGGGCCGCGGGGTCGGTGTAGTCCTTCGGAGGAGTCTTGAGATCGGGGATGTCCCCCTTGCCGTTTCCGTTCGCTCCATGGCACATGGCGCAGTCGTATCCGTACATTTTTTTGGCGTGGGCCTGGGATTCGGGCGTGGGCTTAACCGGGTTAACCATGTGGGCGGCTTCAGCGGGAATAGCGGTCGGGGCTGCTGGGGCGGCGGGTTGCTGCTGCGGGGGGCCGAAGATCAATAGTGCGGGAAGAACGAACCAAGGCTTCAACATACGAGCCTCCTGCTTCTGTGTGGTCGACGGCATCGTATGCCTTGGGCGAGCCAAATGGGAAGCTTTATTTCAGGCGGCGGGAGTGTGCTGGTTGACCTGGTAGATACCGTCGCGATGACGCGGGTGGGGATCGAGGCTACTTGTTGACCGTCTCGTTGCTGAGGGGCTGGTTGCGGTCTTGGGGTTTGGCGTCGAAGTCGCGGCCGAAGATGCAGCGCTCGACGAGCATGCAGAAGATGTGCTCGAGGGTGAGGTGCGATTCCTGGATGTTCATCGTGACGCTGGAGGGGATGATGATGTTGTGGTCGCAGAGCGAACGCATCTGGCCGCCACCGTTGCCGCTGAAGCCGATGGTGGTGACGCCGATTTTTTTTGCCTGATGGAGGGCGTTGAGGATGTTTTTGGAGTTGCCTGAGGTGGAGATGCCGAGGAAGATGTCGCCGGGCTGGCCGAGGGCTTCGATCTGGCGGGAGAAGAGCTGGTCGAAGCCGTAGTCGTTGCCGGCGGCGGTGAGGATGGAGGAGTCGGTGGTGAGGGCGATGGCGCGGAGGGCGGGACGGTCGACGGTGAGGCGGACGACGAACTCGGCGACGAGGTGCTGGGCGTCGGCGGCGGAGCCACCGTTGCCGGCGACGAGGAGCTTGTGGCCTGCGTGCATGGCGTGAGCGGTGAGTTCGGCGATGGTGACGAGGGTGTCGGAGATTTTTTCGTCGGCGAGGACGGCTTGCATGGTGGCGATGGATTGGGCGAGCTGCTTCTGGACGAGCTGTTTCATTGGTTCTCCGGCGCGGCCTTTGTTGATGCTGCAAGGGTACGGGATG
This sequence comes from Acidobacteriaceae bacterium KBS 89, assembly GCA_000381605.1. GTDB lineage: Bacteria > Acidobacteriota > Terriglobia > Terriglobales > Acidobacteriaceae > Edaphobacter. The sequence continues at coordinate 460,807 of KB906756.1, read as the reverse complement.
TTGGTGTGAGATGTCGAAGGCTTTGGATGCCGCAGGTTTGGATGGGGGGGGCTAAAAAGTGGCTGTACCATTATTTGTGTCGTGATGGTCAATGACGCGGCGTGGAATGGAGGCTTAGTGAGGAATTTTCTCTGCGGGTTGGTTGTGGTGGGTGTGGTTTGCGGTACGGGATTTGGGCAGGTGGCTGCTGCTGGGGCTCCGCTGCCGTCTACGGTGTCTGCGGTCTCTCAGGGCGGGGCGGGGAAGACGATGTTGTTGTGGCCGTCGGGTGCGCCGGGGGCTTTGGGTGATGAGGACATTGACAAGCCTACGCTGACGGTTTTCTTGCCGGTGGCTGCGAATGCGACGAAGACGGGTGTGGTGGTGGCTCCGGGAGGCGGTTATCAGCATCTCTCGATGGATAAGGAGGGTTTTGCGGTTGCGCGGTGGCTGAATGAGCGGGGCGTTGCGGCGTTTGTGCTGCAGTATCGGCTGGGGCCGAAGTATCACCATCCGGTGGAGCTGGAGGATGCGCAGCGGGCGATCCGGACGGTGCGGGCGCATGCCGCGGAGTATGGGGTTTCGACGGATCACATCGGTATGTGGGGATTTTCGGCCGGGGGGCATTTGACCGCGACTGCGGGGACGAAGTTCGACGCGGGTAAGGCTGATGCGAGTGATGTGATTGAACAGCAGGGGAGCCGGCCGGATTTTCTGGTGCTGGCCTATCCGGTGATTACGTTCAAGGAGCCTGATCTGCATCGCGGTTCGTTGAAGTATTTGTTGGGAGAGACGCCTGATCCGGCCCTGGTGGATTCGTTGTCGGCGGAGACGCAGGTGACGAGGGATACGCCGCCAACTTTTATCTTTACGACGACTGATGACAAGACGGTTTCGGTGATGAATAGCGTGATGTTTTATTCGGCGCTGGTGAAGGTTGGGGTTCCGGCGGAGATGCACATCTTTCAGCATGGAGCGCATGGGGCCGGTTTGGCGCCGACGAATCCTCAGTTGAGCGACTGGCCGGATTTGCTGGCGAAGTGGATGCGGGAGCGTGGGTATATGGCTGCTTCGCAGTAGGAGGTGTGTGATGACGATGGAGGAGTTTGCAGCTTCGGATGGGAAGGGTTTCGAAGGGGCGTTGCTTGCGCTGTGGTGGGATGCGAAGGGTGAGTGGGAGAAGGCGCATGAGATTGCGCAGGAGGTAGATGGTGAGGATGGGGCTTGGGTGCATGCCTATCTGCATCGCAAGGAGGGTGATGAAGGGAACGCCATGTATTGGTACCGGCGAGCGGGGAGAGGGTTTGCGAGGGGGGATTCGCGTCTGGAGTGGGAGAGGATTGTGCGGGAGATGCTGGGGCAGTGAGGGTGGATGGGCGGGCGTCCTTCGAACGATGCCCACATCTCAGAATCGAGATGTGGGCACCCAGTTTTTGGCTAACGAGTAATTATTTGCGGAGGTAGCTGTCGTCTTTGTTGATCCAGTCCTGGCGGGGTGGGGCGAAGAGGTCGAAGTCGATGGTGTCTTCCTCTGCGGTGGCGGAGTGGGGCAGGTCGCCGGGGATGACGAGGACTTCTCCTGCGTGGACGGTGTGGGAGGTGCCGTCGTCGAAGTCGAAACGGAGGGCACCTTCGGTGATGAAGGTGATCTGTTCATTGGGGTGAGAGTGGCGCGGGATGACGCAGCCTTTGGCTAGGGCGACGCGGGCGAACATGGCTTTCTCGCCGGTGACGAGCTTGCGCGAGAGGAGTGGGTTGAGCTGCTCGTGTTCGACGGTGTCCCAACTGTAGAGAGTGGCCTTGGACATGGAAAGTGCCTTTCTTTGGGGTGACGATGGCGGGAGATTAATTTCTCGCTTTGTGTTGCGCTCTCCCTTGTGTAGAGTAAGCGAAACGGGGGCGATGCAGAGGTGCTTCGCTTACCGAAGCTTACTGAATTTGCGTAGACGTGAGTTGGAGGCCGCGAGTCTGACGGGGTCTCGTGCGTCTTTGCTTTAGGTTTCTTAGAGTTTTATTTATTTTTCTATACTTTGAAACGGGTGATTGGACCATGCGTCTTCCAGTGGCGAAGGTATTTCTGTCTCTTTTGTTTGGGCTGATTGTAGTCGGGTCGGTGATGGGTGGGTCGCGGATGTTGGCGCAGACGGCGGCGCCTGCTGCCGGAGCGAGCCAGGCGGACCGGATTGCGGCGCTGGAGAAGCAGAATGCAGATAACGCGGCGTTGATTGCCGCGGCGCAGACGGCCGGGGACAACGGCTGGATGCTGGTTTCGGCGGCACTGGTGCTGATGATGAGCGGGCCTGGGCTCGCGCTGTTTTACGGTGGGCTGGTGCGGAAGAAAAATATTCTGGGCACGATGATGCAGACCTTCGCCATGATGGCGGTGATTACGGTTTTGTGGGCGCTGGTGACTTACTCGCTGGCGTTTGGCGAAGGGAATGCGTTTATTGGTGGGCTGCACAATATGTTTTTGAATGGCGTCGGGCTTGCGCCGGACCCGAAGTATGCGGCGACGATTCCGCTGCAGACGTTCATGGTGTATCAGCTGATGTTTGCGATTATTACTCCGGCGCTGATTACGGGCGCGTTTGCGGAACGGATGAAGTTTTCGGCGATGCTTGTGTTTATGGTGCTATGGGCGCTGTTTGTGTATAGCCCGATGGCGCATATGGTGTGGGGTAAGGGTGGATTGTTGAATGCAGCGCTGGGCGGACGGTTTCCCACTCTCGATTTTGCCGGCGGGACGGTGGTGCATGTGACCTCGGGAGTTTCGGCGCTGGTGACTGCACTTTATCTGGGGAAGCGGCTGGGGTATCCGAAGGTGCCGATGCCGCCGCACTCGGTGGTGCTGAGTTTTATCGGGGCTTGTCTGCTGTGGGTGGGTTGGTTTGGGTTTAATGCCGGTTCTGCGTTGAGTTCTGGGACGCTGGCTACGTCGGCGTTTGTGGCGACGCACTTTGGTGCGGCAGCGGCGGCGATCGGGTGGAGCGTGGCGGAGTGGATTCGGCAGGGTAAGCCTTCGGCGCTGGGAGCGATCTCGGGGGCGGTTGCGGGGTTGGTAGCGATTACGCCTGCGGCTGGATTTGTTACGCCGATGTCGGCGCTTTGGATTGGGCTGATCGCGGGAGTGTTCTGCTACTTCATGGTGGTGAAGGTGAAGGCGGCGTTCGGATATGACGATTCGCTGGACGCGTTCGGAGTGCATGGTGCTGGCGGGACGATGGGAGCGATTTTGACAGGCATCTTTGCCAATAGCGTGATCAATCCGATCTTTGGTGCGGGCAAGGCCACGGGGCTGCTTGAGGGCAATGCGCATCAGCTGCTGAACCAGATTGTTGGGGTCGCGATTGCCTGGAGTCTTTCGATTGTAGGTACGCTGATAATTTTGTTCATCGTAGATAAGCTGATCGGGCTTAGGGTAAGCGAGGACGATGAGCGCGAGGGACTCGATCTTTCGCAGCACGGCGAAGAAGGATACGATTGGGCGCACTGAAAAACAGCTGGGCTTGGAGCGTTGAGGAGAGGAACGGGATATGCAGAAGATTGAAGCGGTGATTCAGCCGTCGAAGCTGGATGCAGTGAAGGATGCACTGGTGGAGATTGGCGTGGAGGGAATGACGATCACCGAGGCCCGCGGGCATGGGCGGCAGAAGGGCCACACGGAGTTCTATCGTGGGCGGGAGTATTCGGTCGATCTGCTGCCGAAGGTGAAGCTGGAGGTCGTCGTTACGGACGCGATGCTGGACAAGGCTGTGCTGGCGATTACGACTGCGGCGCGAACCGGGACGATTGGCGACGGAAAGATCTTTATCTCGAAGATCGATGAGGCGATTCGGATTCGGAATGATGAGCGCGGCGAGACTGCGCTGTAGGTGCATTGGCGGGATTGCGTCGCGCCACGTGAACAAGTGCCGCGTTACGGATTCTTCCGCCTGTCGTCTTCCGCTTTTTCATCTGGGATTAGATCAAGCGGAATGAAGAACATCTTTTCCAACTGGTCAGCGGTTGTTCCGGCAGCGACTAATCTCTGTACGATTTCGACCTGGTGTGCTTTGTAATTTTTGTCAGGTACGAACTGTTCGGCGATGAAGTCGCTCTGGGCTCCCATGCCTCTGCGATCGGGATAGCCTCGTGGTTTGACTCGGTCGCGCCTCATGTTGGAAAGAATACATGAGGAGATATCACTCGAACGAAACCGCACAGCAACGAAGCGGCTCGCTGTATGCTGTAAATTCTTCCGACAAAATGGCCATGCCAGCAAACGAAACTACCAGTAGCGGAATGCGTGGGACTTACCAGCGGAGGATGCTGGAGGTTCGTGGTGCGTTTGAGGCTGGGGGCGCGTCGGGTGCGGTGACGATCGCTGCACGCGCCACGGCTGTCGATGAGTTGGTGAGCGGGCTGTGGCGGGAGGCAGTGGAGCGTGACAAGGTGCTAGCCAAGGGCGTTGCGCTGGTGGCGATTGGCGGGTATGGACGACGGGAGTTGTTTCCGTACTCGGATGTGGATCTACTTTTTCTACTGGATGGGAAGCTCGCGGAGAAGGACGTCAAGGATGCGATTCGGCGGGTGAATCAGGAGATGTGGGACTGCGGGATGCGGGTTTCTCCTGTGACACGGAAGCTCGTCGAGTGTGAGCGGTTCGATCCTGAGAACGTGGAGTGGGCGGTTTCGGTTATGGACCACCGGATGGTGGCGGGTGATGGTGCCTCGTACGAGAAGTTAGCCGGGCAGTGTGTGCCGAAGCTGCTGCAGAAGGAGCATCGGGCGGTGATGGTTCGGCTGCTGGAACTGACGCGAGCGCGCCATTCGAAGTATGGGGATACGTTGTTCCATTTGGAGCCGAATATCAAGGATTGTCCAGGTGGGTTGCGGGATGTGCATGTGTGCGCGTGGATGACGAAGCTGAGAGAGGTCGCGGAGCAGAGTGCGAAGAAGGGAGTTGGGGATGGAAGCAGCCCGGCTCTCACCGAAGACGATAGTGAGTTTCGCAAAGCGGTGGAGTTTCTTTGGATGGTGCGATGCTTTCTGCACTACCGGCATGAACGGGACGACAATACGCTGGACTGGCAGGCTCAGGACGTCGCTGCAGAGACGATGGTGGGGCTGACGGGACGCAGGCCGAAGAAGGCGGACGCGGCCTATTGGATGCGGGTCTATTTTCGGCATGCGCGGAGCGTGGAGCGGCGCGCGGAGCAGGTGATGGACGAGGTGCCAACGGGGAAGGCGTCTGCCAAGCTGCTTGGCTTGAAGCGCGAGCGCACGACGGAGGCTCCGCAGCATGGGTTTCAGGTGGAGAAGGGGCGCGTGAGGCTGGATGCGGTGGGCGAGTTTGGGCACGAGCCGGCGCAGGATCCGGATGTGGTGCTGCAGGTTTTCGGCGCGATGGCGCAGACGGGATGCACGCTTGGCCGGGATGCGGAGGAGCGGTTGGAGCAGGCGCTCCCGCTTCTGTCGGCGCATCTGGAGGAGGGGCCGACGCTGTGGCATCATCTGCGGGGAATTTTGACGGGGTTTTATGCGGGGGATGCACTGCGGTCGATGCATGCGCTGGGTGTGCTGGAACTGCTGATTCCGGAGTTTCATGGAATCGATGCTCTGGTGATTCGTGATGCGTACCACCGCTACACGGTGGATGAACATACGTTTGTGCTGATCGATACGCTGCACGGGCTGGAGGCGATGCAGAAGGGGGCACAGACCGGGTCGAAGGGGGAGTGGGCATCTCGCCTAGGGGGAGTGTTGAGGGAGTTGCCGCATCCGGAGTTGTTGTATATCGCGGCGCTGTTGCATGACACGGGGAAGGGGCGCGCGGGAGATCATGCGCGCGAGAGTGCGCGGATGGCCCAGAGTGTGATGGAGCGGCTGGAGCTGGATGCGTATGAGAGCGGGCTGGTGGTGAGTTTAATTACGAACCATCTGGAGATGTCGGCTGCGCTGCGGAGAGACATCTTCGACGAGGAGACGGTGAGCGCATTTGCGGGGAAGGTGCATACGCCGGAGGCTCTGCGGATGCTGACGTTGTTCACGTATGCGGACATCAACGCGGTGCATCCGGATGCGTTGACGCCATGGAAGGCCGAGAACTTGTGGCAGTTGTATATTGCGACGGCGAACTACCTGGATCGCAGTGTGGATGAGGAACGTTTGGGAGCGCAGCACGAGAGCGAGCTGGTGCATCGCGTGCTGGCTCTGCTGCCGGGGCAGAGGGAGGCAGTGGGCGAGTACCTTGAGGGGTTTCCGGAGCGGTACGTATTGACGAGGACGCCGGAGCAGGTGCGGACACAGTTCAAGATGGCGACGCGGTTTGCGGAAGACCCGGTGCAGTTGGAGTTTCGCTATGCGCCGACAGTGAGCGAATTGACCCTGGTGACGCGAGACCGGCCGCAGCTGTTTGCGACGATGGCGGGGGTGCTGTCAGCGTGGGGGATGAACATCGTTACCGCAGACGCGTTTTCGAACCGGCAGTGGGTGGTGGTGGATACGTTCCGGTTTACCGATACGTTTCGCACGCTGGAGATGAACGCCTCGGAGCATGAGGCGTTTGTGAAGAGCGTGCATGATGTGATGACCGGCGCAGTGTCTCTGGAGAAGCTGTTGAGCGGTCGGCGGCGCGGGAGGCGGAAGGCTCCGCTGCTCGAAGTGGCGACCCGGGTGGAGTTTGACGATGAGTCTTCGTCGCACAGCACGCTGCTGGAGGTGGTGACCCAGGATACGTCCGGGCTGCTGCGCGCGCTGAGTCTGACGCTGGCAGCGCATGGGTGCAATATCGAGGTGGCGCTGGTAGATACCGAGGGCGAGACGGCGATCGACGTCTTCTACCTGACGCGCAATGGCGGGAAGCTGGACAAGGATGAGGAGCGGGTGTTGCGGAAGGCCCTGATCGAGGCGATTGAGGAGAACTCACGATGAGACGCTGAAGCGCCGCTGTGTGGTGTCGGGACAACTGGAATAAATGTGGATTGTATCTCGCGGATGATCTTCGGGTTATTGACCAGGTAGTAAACGGATATTAGGTGTTTTACCAGTTGTATCGGGGTTTTTAGGTTTTATAGTAGAGATATGAGCGCAACTGGGAACGAGACTACGAGCAGCGGTCGACCGACGGCGGTTCCACAAAAGAACGACCGTTATATCTTTGGCAGCCTGGACAGCTTTGGGAAGAACCAGGAGAAGCTGCACGAGGTGAGCTGGGGGGATCAACCGCCTGAAGGTGTGGTCCTGGCTTCGATGGACGCGGCGATCAACTGGGTGAGGAAGAATTCAATCTGGCCAATGACGTTTGGGCTGGCGTGTTGCGCGATTGAGATGATGTCGATGGGCGGATCGCGGTACGACATTGCGCGGTTCGGGGCGGAGGTTTTTCGTCCATCGCCGCGGCAGAGCGACCTGATGATCATCGCGGGGCGAGTTTCGCAGAAGATGGCGCCTGTGATCCGGCGGCTCTACGAGCAGATGCCGGAGCCAAAGTGGGTAATTTCGATGGGTGCGTGTGCGACATCGGGCGGGGTTTTCAATAATTACGCGTTGCTGCAGGGAGTAAACCAAGTGATTCCGGTCGATGTTTACGTCCCTGGGTGCCCGCCGCGGCCTGAACAGCTGCTTTATGCGATAACGCTATTGCAGGAAAAGATCCAACAGGAGCGGGGAACCGTGCGTAAAACGCTGAACCTGTCGTAGGACGAGGAAGCAAACGGGTGTAGAACGGGGAGCAAACGGGGGTGGTTACTGGATGGGTTCCCCCTGAGGGTCTGCAGGAGATTTTTACTTGTTTGGCGGGTAACGTATTGAAAATATAGTGTCCGACTAGTAATTTTTTATCCCCATACAGTAGCAACTGCGGTAAGCTGTATGGAATCGAACAAACGAAACGATCCCTGTTTGGAATTGAAGATTCGTAAACGTATGAATTTGAGTGGAGGAACTCGAATGGTTTATCGCCCGTTAAATATCTTAAGCCGGTTAATGCTGGCTGCCTGTGCAGTCGGTCTTGGAGTCGGAAGCCTGAATGCACAAACTCCTAGTACTGCTGCCCCTGGGGGGATTAACCCTTCGCGAGTTGATGTGTTTTTGGGATACTCCTACTTTGGAGCCCACGGGCAGGTGAAGCCTGCCGGAATCTCCTATTCCTCGATCAACGTGGGAGCTATCGGAAGTGTTGCCTACTACATGAACAAGTACGTGGGCGGCGAGATCATCGGTGCGGCACATCCGAACGGCAAGAATGATGATTTTTTCAGCATCTCGGGCGGTCCAATCTTCCGCGCTCCGATGCAGAACTTCACGCTGTTTGGGCATGGACTTGTCGGCGCCGGTTGGCTTGATGGCCCGAACTCCCATAACGGCACCTATTATGAGCCATACAGGGTGGGACCGACGCTGACGGCTGGCGGCGGTATGGATTATGATCTGCCGTTTTTCGACAATCGCTTTTCCCTGCGCCTCTTCCAGGCTGACTATCGCTGGGTCCATACGAACTATGGTCCGGCGGCCACAATCCCGACAGGTGGTGTGCTGGGTGGTCGTACGAACCTGAGCGCAGCTGAATTGAGCACTGGCGTTGTGATCCACTTCGGTCACATCATTCCTCCTCCTCCAGTCACTTATGCCTGCGCAGTTTCTCCGACGACTGTCTATCCCGGCGACCCGATCACGGTTACCGGTACGGCTGCGAATCTGAATCCGAAGAAGGCGTACAACTACTCGTGGACGGCTGATGGCGGCACGATCTCCGGTAATACGGCCACCGCGAACATTGACACCAAGACGGCGAATCCTGGCACTTATACAGCGAAGGGCCACATCGTCGTCGGCGGCAACAAGCCGAAGCCAGGCGAGATGGCAGATTGCACGGCCACCTACACAGTCAAGCCGTTTGAGCCGCCAACCATCAGTTGCTCGGCGAATCCTTCGACCGTTGCTCCTGGAGATTCTGCGACGATTACCGCGACTGGTAACAGTCCTCAGAACCGTCCTCTGACCTACAGCTATAGCGCGTCGGCTGGTTCTGTCTCCGGCAGCGGCTCCACGGCAACGTTGAGCACGGCGGGTGCGGCACCAGGAACGATCACAGTGACATGCAACGTGGTTGACGATAAGGGCCAGACCGCGTCGGCGACGACAACCGTTACTGTCAACGCGCCTCCTCCACCTCCGGCACCGACCACCAGCGCACTCTGCTCGGTAAGCTTCGAGCGTGATACGCGGCGGCCAGCCCGGGTCGATAACGAAGCCAAGGCTTGCCTTGACGATATCGCCCTGAAACTGCAGAGCGCTTCGGATGCGAAGCTCGCTGTTGTTGGCAATTCGACCGCTAAGGAAAAGGAACCAGCGAAGGGCAAGAAGAAGACGCCTGACTATGCTGGTGAGCGCGCAGTCAACACGAAGGACTACCTGGTAACGGAGAAGGGCATCGACGCCAGCCGCATCACGACCTATACCGGTTCCGACGACGGTAAGACCGTGACGACGACGTTGGTTCCTGCCGGGGCAACGCTCAGCACTACTGGTCTCACACCAGTGGACGAGAGCGCAGTCAAGGCCGTTCCTCGTACAAAGAAGTAGTCACTAATCGCTGTAAATGAAGCACAAAGGCTGACTGGGCTGGTTCCCAGTCAGCCTTTGTGTTGAGGGTTGGAGGGCCAATCCCGGGGAAACGATTAGACTAGAGAATTAGGATGAACCCTTGAAAAGACGTTCCAGACTTCAAACGACATTTCTCGTTGTCTCTCTTGCAATATCGTGCCTTCGGTTAAATGCGGCGATCTGGTTGCCGTTTGGGCCGGATGGAGGGGACGTGCGTTCGCTTGCTGCGGATCCACACGACCATTCGCATTTGTTCCTGGGCACCGTGACGGGTTGGATCTACGAATCGCGAAATGGCGGCGGAGATTGGAAGCGTCTGGCGTGGATCGGGAAACGGGACGATCTGGCGCTGGATTCGATTGTGGTGGATAGCACGAATCCAAAACGTATTTTTGTAGGAGCCTGGGTTCTGGGCAGTCATGATGGCGGATTGTTTATCAGTAACGATGGTGGTGTGAACTGGGAGAGTCAGCCGGACATGCGGGGACAGTCGGTTCGGGCACTCGAAGCTGCTCCGTCGGACCCCAATACGCTGGTTGCGGGAACTCTGACGGGTGTGTACCGATCGGCCGATGGAGGAAAGCACTGGCAACTGATCAGCCCCGAGGGAAGCCAGGAGTTGCATGAAGTCGAGTCCGTTGCGATCGATCCGGCCGATCCAAAGATTATTTATGCGGGGACGTGGCATCTTCCGTGGAAGACGACGGATGGTGGAGAGCACTGGGCGAACATCAAACAGGGTGTAATCGACGACTCCGACGTGTTCTCGATCATCCTGGATCCGAAGGATCCGAGCGTGGTCTATGCGAGCGCTTGTTCCGGGATCTACAAGAGTCAAAATGGTGGCGAGAAGTTTCAGAAGGTGCAGGGAATTCCTTCGACTGCGCGACGGACCAGAGTGTTGATGCAGGACCCACAGAATTTGAACATCGTCTTCGCGGGGACGACGGAAGGTCTGTTCCGCACGGGTGATTCGGGGGCGACGTGGATACGGACGACTGGCCCGGAGATCATCGTGAATGATGTGTATGTCGATCCTTCGAACACGAATCGTGTGCTGATTGCGACGGACCGTGGCGGCGTGTTGGCGAGCAACGATGGAGGATATTCGTTTCTTCCAACGAACAATGGATTTTCAGCGCGGCAGATTACTTCGTATGTCGGAGATGCAGCGCAGCCTGCCAATATCTATGTGGGAGTGGTGAACGACAAGGCCTGGGGTGGGGTGTTTTTCAGTGACAACGGTGGGCTGACCTGGTCGCAGAGGAGTGCGGGCTTGAATGGACAGGATGTCTTCAGCCTGGGGCAGGCGTCGGATGGAACGGTGCTGGCTGGGACGAGCCATGGCATCTACCGGCTGCAGGGAGAACTCTGGAACAGGATCAATAACGTCTCACTGAGCGAGCATCAAAGCCCGCAACCTGCGGAGGAGAAGCCGATGGTTCGTCCTGCCAAGCCCGCTGGCAAGGGGCGTATCGCGGCTCCGAAGAAGACAACGGAGGTGCCATCCACGCGCGCGTTTGATGCAAATGTCAATGCGATTGCGCGGGCGGGGGACACAGTCTACGCGGCGACGTCTGAGGGGATCTTGCGGAGTGTGACCGCTGGAGTGAGTTGGAAGCTTGTGGTGGGGCCGGAGAGACAGGATTGGAGCTTTGTTGCTACCGCGAAGTCCTGGGTTATGGCTGCGACGCTGAGGACGGCGATGATTTCGTCGGACGACGGCCAGAGATGGGAGCAGGTAACGCTGCCTGCGACGCTGGAGCAGCTTGCTGCGATCTCGGTCGATGATGCAGGGGGGCTTTGGGTTGGGGGGCGGGACGGGGTGTTTGTCTCTCAAGACCGAGGAGCCACCTGGCAGGGTCTGAAGAACCTGTCTATCCGGGACGTGAACAGCCTGTTTTACGATCAGGCTTCGCAGAGGATGCTGATCACAGCCAATAGTAAAAACACGATCGCTTTCGCAGTGCATCTGCCGGACCGTGCCGTGCGTTATTGGAATACTGGCTGGAACCTGAGGCTGGTGCGGCCAGTAGGGGATCACCTTGTTGGGGCGACGTTGTTTGATGGCATCGTAGTACAGCCGCGAATGGTTGATTCGAGTGAAGTGGCCATGCAGTGAAGCGCTTTGGTGCCCGCGAGGAATAGAATCGTACTATGAGCTTTGAGTCCTTCGATACGCTGGCGCGACATCCCTTTCAGACAGATGATTCGAACCTGCTGCCGGTTGCAGCAAAGGTGGCTCAAGGGGAACGCCTGAGCTTTGAGGACGGTGTGACGCTGTACCGGAGCGGTGACATCCTTGCGGTAGGTTGGCTGGCCAACCTGGTGCGGGAGCGGCTGCATGGGAATACTGCCTACTTCAACGTCAACCGGCACATCAATCCGACGAATGTCTGTGTGGCCTCGTGCCGGCTGTGCGCGTTTGGGCGCAAGAAGGGTGATGCAGGGACGTACACGATGGCGCTCGAGGAGGCCTGGGAGACAGCGGCAACCGGATTGACGGAGGCTGTGACGGAGTTTCATATCGTTGGGGGTCTGCATCCGGATCTACCGTTTGAGTACTTCATGGATCTGGTGCGCGGCTTGAAGGTGCGGTTTCCGAAGGTGCATATCAAGGCGTTCACGATGGTGGAGGTGGCGTTTCTCGCCAAACGCGGCAAGATGACGATTCCGGAGGCGCTGGAACGGATGAAGTCGGCCGGGGTGGATTCGATGCCTGGGGGCGGGGCGGAGATCTTTGCGGACCGGGTGCGGCACATCATCTGCGACCATAAGATCGACGGGAGCGAGTGGCTGGATACGGCGCGGGCGGCGCACAAGATCGGACTGCGATCGAATGCCACGATGCTGTATGGGCACGTGGAGAACGAAGAGGACCGCGTCGACCACCTGGTGAAGCTGCGAGAGGTGCAGGACGAGACGGGTGGGTTTCAGACGTTTATTCCGCTGGCGTTTCATCCGGAGAATACTGCGCTGGCGCATATTCCGAAGACGACCGGGATGCTGGACCTGCGGCAGATTGCGGTGGGGCGTTTGATGCTGGACAACTTTCCTCACATCAAGAGCTATTGGCAGATGGTCTCGCCGAAGATGGCGCAAATCTCGCTGCGGTTTGGCGCGGACGATATCGATGGTACGGTGATCGAGGAGAAGATTTACCACGATGCCGGGGCGACGACTCCGCAGGGAATGCGGCGGGCTGACCTGGACCGGCTGATCACCGAGGCTGGGCGAGAGCCGTTTGAGCGTGACACGATGTATCGGGCAGTGACCAGGAGCGAAGGCAGCTTTACCGTTGCGGTCTGAGCTGCTTCAAGTCTTGCTTCGGTGAAGCAGCGTGGCGGCTTTTGACCGCCTTGTAGCGTTTTGACGACCATCTCACAGGGTTCGCGTTGGCTGGCTCGGCGGCCATGCGGCTGGGTCCCTGAGCCTCGCGGAAACCGCAGGTGAAAGTGGAGCCGTCCCGCAAGATCTTCTATCTGATAGAGATCACACTTTCAAAGTGGTAATCAATTTGCCGGTATAGGTAAATGTTTAGCACTTCTTGACCGATTGTCTGCATATTTACCACTCCGATACTTCTTAACAAACACATAAATCTCGGTTTTCCGCGGGATTGCGCAAATGGTTGCCCGTTTGCAATAGGAATAGTGCATCCGCAAAACGTGAGGAATAAACGGAGCGTATCCCGCTGATTCCAACGGTAGTTAAGCAGGATCAAATTTTTATTGCATACCCACTTTTTTGGGGAAGGAGGCACTATGTATCTACTCTTCGGACCAGCCATGGCGGCACTCGTTGTCATTGCAGTTATCCAGCTTCGCGATCACTTTGTTGCCTCTCGCTAAACAGATTTCGACTGTCAACGATGCGCTCGGTTCCTATGTCCCCGGCCAGTGGAGTGGGCGGACTTGAATCTGGGAGGTCAGGCTTAGCCTGGCCTCTTTTCTTTTGTCTGCGAGAGCCGCTACGCTTCAGAAGGGGCGTTGGGTTTGGCGGTAATGATTGCGGAAAGTAGAAGGAGTAGAACTGCTCCTGCGGAAGGGACGAGGAGTCCGGCGCGGAGGCCATGGAAATGAGTGGAGAAGATGCCGGTGAGCCAGGGGAGCGTGGCTCCGCCAAATGAGGCGGTGGCAAAGAGCGCGCCAAGTCGTGCGTGGTTGCCAGTGCGGGCGAGCAGGAAGGACATCAGCAGGGGATAGAGAGGAGCGAGGCTGAGCGCAGTGAGAACGGTGAGCACCACGATGCCTGCGGCGGAGATGTGGGCGGTGGTGGAGAGCAGGATCTGTGTGAAGATGAGGAGGCCGAGACAGATGCGGTAGAGGGTGGTTTCGCTAAGCATCGTCATGAGGACGGTGATGAGTATGCGACCGGTAAGTTCTGCTATCCAGAAGTAGGTGGAGATGGACGAGGCATGGAGCGTGGGGTCCGCGCGAACGGCGTAGCTGGGCAACCAACCGCCAAGCGAGTTTTCTATGCCGATGTAGAGGAAGGCTGCCGCACCAAAGACAAAGAGAGGTACCGGCGGCAGAGGCATTCGCGGCCGTGCGGAGGACGCGGACGATGCAGGTCGCGAGGACCTTTCGGTCAGATTTGCCTGTTGTGCCGTATTCGGTAGGGTCAGGGAAACGAGCGAGGTGAGGGCAAGAAATGCGGCCGTCGCAAAAAAGAAGTGCTGGATGCCGCCAACAGAGGACAGACGGACGAGGATAGGGCAGGCGATGGCGCCGATACCCCATGCGACGTTCAGAATGGCGATGAGACGAGCGCGCGACGAAGGTACAGTTGTTCCGGCGATAACGTTGCCCGCGGTGAGGCCGGCTCCGAGGCCGAAGCCGACGCAGAAGAGGGCGATGTGGGCCGTGCCAAAACCGGCCCATGGCATGGCAGCGCATCCGGCGGCCGAGATTGCTGAGCCGTACAAGACACTGGCGCGAAGATTTCGGGTGGCGAACCACGCTCCGCAGAACTGACCGACGAAGCCGGCGGTGAAGAGGGCTCCTGCCTGGGCGTCCTGGATGTGCCAGCGCTGGATGAGAGCGGGCAGAAGAGGGCCGAGCATGACTGTGGCAATGCCGGCCGCGACAAAGTAAAAGAAGACGGGGAAGAGCGCGCGCGACGATCTCGCGGGGTTGTGACCGGGCGGGATTGACGCTGAAGGAATTTGTTGCAAGACGTTCCTGCTAGTGTTTGCCGTGTGACGAACGGGGCGTTTTGGTGACAAGCATCGTCGATTCTCTCACGATCAGCTCGGGTTCAAACCAGACCTCCTGTTGGTAAGGTCCGTCGGGCGAATGGATACGTTGTACGAGCAGCTGGGCGGCGGTGGAACCCATTTTGTGGAGGGGCTGGCGCACGGTTGTGAGGCGGGGGTTGAAGTACTCTGCGAGGATGATGTCGTCGAAGCCAATGACGGAGATGTCGCGCGGGCAGTTGAGGCCGGCGTCTTCAATGGCGCGGATGGCGCCGATGGCAGAGGTGTCGTTGAAGCAAAAGATGGCGGTGAAGTCGCGGGTTCGGGAGAGCAGATCACGAACAGGTGGATATCCGAGTTCGGGAGACCAGATGTTTTTTTCAAGGAAGATGCTGAGTTCGGGGCGGATGGTGATGCCGATCTCCTGCGCGATGCTGACGATGGCCTGCCAGCGGGCCTCAGAGTCGAGGGAATAGCGTTGGCCTTTCATGAAGGCGATGCGACGGTGGCCGAGGTCGTAGAGATGGCGGAGCGCCATGCGGGCCGCGACGTTGTGGTCTAGCATGACGTTGGTGACGCGGGGCGTGGTGCTGTGGATGGAGATGCCGACGATTGGCAGGGGGATGTTGGCGGACAATTCTGTATTGACCAGGAGCAGGCCGTCGACGCGACGGCGCATGAGGAGCTCCTGATATTCCTCCCTGAGATCGGGCTGGCCAAGATGGCTGACGGTGAAGGAGAGGAAGCCTTCCTGCAGGAGGTACTGTTCGACGCCGAGCATAACGCCGGTGACGTAGCCCTCGCTGAGTTCGGGAACGATGACGCCGATGGTGTTGGTGAGCCGGGAGCGGAGCATGCGGGCGTGGAGGTTGGGCCGGTAAGCAAATTTTTTGGCGGCGGCGTGAACACGCTGCTTGGTCGCGGCAGGGATCGACGCGGCGACGGGCGAGTTATTGAGGACGATGGAGACGGTAGCAGGGGACAGGTCAAGATAGTCGGCGAGCATCTTGAGGGTGGCCGGCCTGTCGGCGTCGCGCGTGTTCTTTGCTCTTGCGCTCATCGGGACGCGCCAGTGTGGATGTGTAACATATGGCAACAGTTGTACACCCTTGGGCGGCTCGGCGCACAGACTGTTATCGCTTGTCACGAATGTTTTGTTACGGGGAGGTCGAAGCGAATTTACAAAATTGAGACAAATCGGGAGTCTTTCGATGACATCGCTTTGGACCTGACCGATTAGATTTTTTTCATTACGTTTCTTGGGGTGTTTCGTCTCAACGTTGAGAAGGTATCTCCTAACAGCAGCGTAAAGTTCCGTTTTGTGACTATTTTCTTTCCGCGTTTCTCTTGCAGAGATTTTGTAACTACTTCAGATCCTTCCCGGATTAGTTGTGATTGGGAGTGTTGTGATGCGTCAGTGGTCGATGCGTCCGACGGCATTGAGAGATTGCAGCGTTAGGCAGTTTAGGCAGGACCGGGAACCAGAGACCGATGCAGTCCGTATTGAGGTTTGAGTTTCCTTTTCAACAAGATTGAAGAAAAAAACATTTGCCTGTAACGGCGCCTAAACATTGACATCAGCTCCAAAGCATGAAATTTTAGATATCACCCATTAGTCTTTACGTTGTGGAATTGGTCGCGCTCCGCTTAAGAAATGAAATGAGGGCAAACAAGACCAAACCACCGGCCTTACTTAGGACCATCGAGTGTGCTTTGCACACAGCAAACGAGGAGGAGTCCTATTTTTAGCCGCAGTTTCTCCGAAGAGATCCGGAGGGACGCGCGTTCTCGCAGGAGGCTTGAATGAATGCTTTACGGAAGTTTACGAATGGACTCTTAGGTTTTGTCGTGTTGCTGCTGGTGAGTGTAAGCGCGTGCTTTGCGCAATCCACGGCAACGTTGGCAGGGACAGTGACCGATCCAACCGGAGCTGTCGTTCCAGGTGCGAGCGTAAAGGTGCGTTCGCTCTCCACCAATGTTCTTCGAGAGACAGTAAGCGACAGTTCGGGCGCTTTTGTTGTGCCGTCGCTGCAGCCTGGCGACTATGAGGTTCGAACCACGGCGGCTGGATTTGGCACCAGCGTGATCAAGAGTGTAACCCTTCTTGTAGACCAGTCTGCCACCGCGAACGTGAGGCTGGGAGTGGCGTCGGCCGGTGAGGTTGTTCAAGTGGAAGCCAGTGCCGCCCCGATTATCGATTCGCAAACGATCACGATGGGGCAGGTGATCGATAAAGAGACGGTGCAGAACATTCCGCTGAACGGCCGTCACTTCCTTGACCTGACTAACCTGACACCGGGCGCGGTCGTGGCTCCGGCAAATGGATTTTTGACCAGCGCCAGCCGCGGTCTCGGAGCAAACTCTTACATTACGGGCGGTGCTCGCGAGGATGCAAATAACTTCCAGATCAACGGCATCAATCTGAACGATATGACGCAGAACCAGATCACTTTCCAGCCGTCGATCAATACGACGGCAGAGTTCAAGATCATCAATTCGACCTTCGGCGCAGAGTATGGCCGCAGCTCGGGTTCTGTGGTGAACGTCGCTACACGTTCGGGCGCGTCAACTTACCATGGTGAGGCATTCGATTATTTGCGCAACAACTATTTCGACGCTCGCAACTATTTCAATCGGAAAGGTACCCGTCAGAATCAATTCATACGGAATAATTTTGGTGGTGCGTTGAGTGGTCCCCTGCCCTTCATTCTCAAGGACAAAGCTTTCGTCTTCCTCAGCTATGAAGGTCTACGGCAGACGCAGGCTCTTCTGCTGACGAGCAATGTTCCGACACTCGCGCAGCGCGCGCTATTCGCAAACAGTCCTGCCGGGCCATCGTATGCGAAGCTCATCACACTGATCCCGGTCGGTGTGCAGACGACTTCAGCCACCGGAGTGACCACGGCGGTAGCTACTGGATCATCTCCTGGCCCCGTCAAAACGGACCAGTACAGCGGCGACTTACTCTTAAATCTCTCCGCTGCGAATAGTTTGCACATGTACTATGCGTGGCAGCAGGACGCACGGACAGAGCCGAATCTGCAGGGCAACACTGTTGCTGGATTTGGGGACCACCGCACAGCACATCGTCAGATCGGTACTGTCAACGATGTTCACATTTTTTCGCCGAGCGTTGTGAATGAGGCGCGGTTTGGGTTCAATCGCATCGCGATCAGCTTTGTGGATTCGTTCAATGCGGTTTCAAGCGATTACGGTATTCCGAATGGCGTTACTGCGCCCATCGGACTGCCTCAAATAACGGTTACCGATCTTGGACTTAACTTCGGTGGTCCTTCCGGCTTTCCACAAGGGCGCTTTGTGACCACTGGGGTGTTTTCCGACACGGTCAATTATTTGAAGAACAAGCATTCGTTCAAATTCGGTGGCGAGTTCCGGCGGTTTGAAGGGAACAACTACCAGAATACGGCTGGTACGGTCAACTTCACGACGACAACGAACTTTATCAACGGCGCCGCAAATACCTACACCGCGAATTCGATAAACCCTGTGAACAGCCGGATTTTTATCAGTGCAGTTGCTGCATTTGCGGAAGACAGCTACAAGATGACGTCTACCCTCACCCTGGAGTACGGTCTCCGGTACGAGTGGAACGGAACGCCTGCCGAGGGCGGTCACCGGTTCATTACTTTCAACCCCACAACGAGCGCCTTCCAGCAGGTGAATCAGCCCTACAAGCAGAACAACAACTACGAACCACGTGTCGGTTTTATCTACGACATCTCCGGCAAGGGTAAGACGACTGTTCGCGGTGGCTTCGGGTACCTGGTTGACCAACCGATCATCAGTGCGGTGACCGGCCTCACGACTAACCCACCATTGTCAAACCCTCTACAGATTGCGTCTTCCGTATCGCAACCGACCATTCCTATCGGTACTGCTTTCACCAGTGCAGGCGCGTCCGGTCTCGCTCCTAGTTCGGTCAATCCGAACTTCAAGAACGGGTATATCGAATCCTACAATCTGAACGTGCAACAAGAACTCGGACCTGCATCAGCGTTGCAGGTCGGCTACATCGGTTCGCAGGGGCGACATCTTCGGCTTAACCACAACATCAATCAGTTTCTCTACGCATCTCCCACAGCGACAACCGGTACGCGTCCATACCCGACAGCAAAAATGTTGGATGGCACCACGAGGCCTCTCGGCAACATCACCTATAACGACTCCATCGGTATGTCGAATTACAACGCGCTTTGGGTGACTTACCGAAGGTCAATGCGTGGTGGTTTGGCGTTCAACACGACCTACACCTATGCGAAATCGATGGACGAGAACTCGCAGTCGGGTAACGGCATCCAGGACAACACAAATCCCGCTGGAAGCTATGGCCTGTCGGATTTCGACGTTCGTCATCACTTCGTCTTCAGCGGCACGTGGACGCTGCCGTTTCACGGGAACCGTCTGAAGGACGGCTGGTTGATTGCGGACGTCACTCAAATCCAAGGTGGAAACCCGTTGAATGTTGTGACGGGCTCGGCTTATAGCGGAGCTACGGGCAATATTCGTCCTACGTTGCTCGCTCAACCTTCAACCGGTGTTCACAAGGCGCTTGCCAACTTCAGCATTCCATTCATCGTTGGCACATCGTGCTTGACGGCGACGCCGGGTTGCAACTTCCTTACGCCGACCATCGGTTATGGCAGCATGCAGCGCAATGGGCTGACCGGTCCAGGCTTCTCTGATACCGACGTTTCGTTGCAGAAGACGACTAAGATTGCGGAGAGCGTGAACTTCATCCTTCGGATGGATGCGTTCGACGTATTCAACCAGGCTAACTTTGGTAATCCTAACCTGACGGCATCACCGACCAGCACTACCTTTGGCACGATTACGGCCACGCGTGGCGCCATCGGCGATGCGGGATCGTCTCGGCAGTTACAGTTTGCTGCGAAGGTCCAGTTCTAACAAACTAACCGAATGCGCTCTGCCGGATGTTGCGGCAGGCGCATTTTTTTGTTTGCTGATCTGTTACTGGCGAGTAATTGCCGGATTACTCGTCCATGGAATTAGGGAGGACTGGTCACTGCGTTGTCTGTGGACTACATTTAGGTGTGTGGTGGGCTTTATTTTTCCTAATGGAGGACGCTCTGGTTTGAGCGCCTGATGAGCAGCGAGATTTTTCTTCGAGAGTACCGGGCCGCTGATCTTGAAGCGATGTTTCAGTTGGATGAGGCTTGCTTTGCGGACGAGTTTCGTTTCGATCGCGAATCGATGCGGGAGTTTGCAGAGGAACGAAATGCCGTTGTTCAGGTTGCAGAGAAGGTTGGTGGGGAGATCGTTGGTTTTGTAATCGCCCATGTTGAGTCTGTCGCGTCCGAGTGGAGGGCGTACATTGTGACTCTGGACGTGGCTCCTGAGCACCGAAAAAGGGGACTGGCCACGCGGCTGATGAGAGAGGTGGAGGTCTGCGCTCTGGCCGCCCAGGTACGGTGGATTCAGTTGCATGTGTTTGCGGGGAACGAGGAGGCAATCCGCTTTTACGAGCGACTGGGTTATCAGCGGATCAGGGTGAGTCGTGGGTACTATGGGGCGACCGGGCTGGATGCGATTGTGTATGGTAAAGACCTGCCTGGATTTATAACAATATAAGTTACTTCTTTCCGAAGACGTCTCCCATACGGCGTATCTGAGCCCCGACGCCGCGGAGCTTCTCCTCAAAGTGCTCGTAGCCGCGATCGAGGTGGTAGACGCGATCGAGGATTGTTTCGCCGTCAGCGACGAGTGCTGCGAGGACGAGCGATGCGGAGGCGCGGAGGTCGGAGCACATGACTGCGGCGGATTGGAGCGGGCTCTTGCCGCGGACGGTGGCGGTGCGGCCGGAGATGGTGATGTTTGCGCCCATGCGGATGAGTTCCTGAACGTGCATGAAGCGGTTTTCGAAGATGTTTTCGGTGACCGTGCTGGTTCCTTCGGCCTGGGTGGCGAGAGCCATGTACTGTGCCTGCATATCGGTGGGGAAGCCGGGGTATTCTTCCGTCGTCATGTCGGCGGCTTTGAGGTCGCCACCGGAGCGGACGCGGACTTTGTCGACGCCGACGTCAATTTTTACTCCGCACTGCTCGATTTTGGTGATGAGTGCGCCTAGATGTTTGGGTTCGCAGGAGTCGACGCTGAGGTCGCCGCCGGTGATGGCTCCGGCGATGAGGAAGGTGCCGGCTTCGATGCGGTCTGGGTTGATGCGATGGCGCGCGCCGTGGAGTTTGGCGACGCCCTGGATGCGGATGGTGCCGGTGCCTGCGCCCTCGATTTTTGCTCCCATGGCAATGAGGAGGGCGGCGAGGTCGGTGACCTCGGGTTCGCGGGCACAGTTCTCGAAGACTGACTCGCCCTCGGCGAGGGCGGCGGCCATGAGGAGATCTTCGGTGCCGGTGACGGTGATTTTGTCGAAGACAATGTGCGCGCCCTTGAGGCGGCCCTTGCCATCGTTGGGGCTGCGGGCTTCTAGGTAGCCGTGGTCCTGCGTGATGGTAGCGCCCATGGCTTCGAGGCCGAGGATGTGAAGGTCGATGGGTCGGCCGCCGATGGCGCAGCCTCCGGGCATGGCGACGCGGGCGATGCCGGTGCGGGCGATGAGCGGGCCCAGGACAAGGGAGCTGGCGCGCATGGTTTTGACGATCTCGTACTTGGCGACGGGGTCGGAGAGGATGCCGCACTTAATGCGAGTGCGGTGCTGCGCGCGACCGTAGCCTAGTTCGACCTCGGCGCCCATGCTGACGAGGAGTTTGCGCTCGGTCTCGATGTCGCGGACTTGTGGGATGTTTTCGAGGATGACCTCGTCTTCCGTAAGGATGGCGGCGGCCATGCAGGGAAGGGCGGAGTTTTTGGCTCCGGAGACTTTGATGGTGCCGAGAAGAGGGTTGCCGCCGCGTACTACAAACTTGTCCATGCAGTCAGTTTACGAAGATTTCGCGTGGAAATGAGTAGCTGGGCGGGTACGGGTGGTGGTATTCGTGCCGGCGGGTACACCGGCCATGCGGCGGCGTGATCTTACTGGACGGCAATTGCAGCGCCAGTCTGCGCAGGAGGATCAGAATAACGAAATCGAGTTTTTACGCAGAATGAAACGATCGGCAGCCAGAAAGGGTTTTCAACCCCGTTTGAAGGCCCTGGCTGCCGCTTGTGGATTAGAGACCGGCCTGAGGGTTGGCTTGCGGCTGAGTCTGAGTTGGAGCGCCATGGTTGTGGCGATGGGACTTGATCTGCTGGAGTTGGTCTGGGGTCAGGATCGCGGCAAGTTGCTGCCGGGTCTGCTGGTGGATCGCTTTCATCTGCTGCTTCATGACGACCGGGGAGATTGTGGTGTCGTTGGTGAGTGCGGCGATCTTCTGATCGCGGTCGACGAGAATGGGTTCGACCTTCGCTGATTGGTCGGCCGTTAGATTGAGCTTTTTGGTGAGTCTCGCGGTTTCGCGTTGGGGATTGTGGGCGTGGTGATGTTTTGCCGCTGGGGGTGGCGCCGCTTCCTGTTGTGCGAAGGCGAAGCTACCTGAGAGAACCAAGGCGAGGGAGGTAGAAAGTAAAAGACGGTTCATGGGTGTTGCTCCTTGCAGCGGTCAGTGTCGCCGCTGCTGAAGGAATAAACACACTGGAGGGAGAATGTTGCGGTTGTGAGTTGGATTGGCCATGCTCGCTAAAGGGATTTCGATCCATGAAGCTGATTTAACTGGTCATATTCACCTGTTCGAGATGACTTACGCGTTGCAGACAGATGAGAAGGGGAATGGCCCCGAAGAAACCAAAGCTGCAATCAATGAGACGCCAGGGAAAAGGGATGCCGCGAATGGGTCCAGCGATGAGAGCTAGCGGGAGAACCGCAATGCACGCGATCACGCCGAACTGGAGAACCCATTTGTTACGGACGGGATCGCGTAGGGGGCCAAGGAATACGATGGCGAGGACAAGGTGTGCGAAGGCGAGCCAGTCGGTTCCGTAGGCGAGGAATGGGTATCGGATGCCGGTGTCGTGGAGCGTGTCGTGGACTCTTGTAATCCAAAAGATGATCTGGTTTGGCAGGATGGGATGGGCGTTGAGGAAAGATGCGAGCCAGCCGGTCTCGCGCTCGAGGGGAAAGGCGGTGAGGCCGCTGAGTATGAGGCCAAGGACGAAGACGGAGAGCAAGAGGCGAATGGAGCGAAGAAACTGGGAGTGGGTCATTTGCGCTGAAGTTTCAGGCGGTGTTTGCCGGGTCACTCAGCGATGATAAAGGTGACGCGATGATTGTTCACTCAAGAAAGCGCGGTAGGTTGTTTCGAAAAAAAACCAAGTCAGCGTCACGATCAGGAGGCGGCCGCAGCGGTGTTGCGTTGCGACGTACCAGGTCGAAGGCTGCGATAGCGCGAGGCTGAAGTGCCGAAGGTGATGGCATAGGAGCACTGCGTACGAGACGGCAAACATCGACAAGATGGCACGAATATCCCGAAAGAGTATTTGGCGACCTAGCATTCGGCGCTACAGTTCGAGTCTCGAGTCGTCGATGGCGAGGCGAACGTTGCCGTCGGACTTGGTGAGGCGGCGAACAGCTTCCATTTTGTCGACGTTGGCTTTGAGCATGACGACGGCGATAGGAATGGACTTGCCCGCGGATTTGATGGTTCGAATCGCGGTGTCGCGATCGATCTCGCAGACCTTCATCAGGACACGAATGCCACGCTCGACGAGCTTGGCATTCTTCATGTGCACGTTGACCATGAGGTTGTCGTAGACGTAGCCGAGACGGGTCATGGCGCCAGTGGTGATCATGTTGAGGATCATCTTTTGGGCGCTTGCGGACTTCATGCGGGTAGAGCCGGAGATGACTTCGGGGCCGACCTCGCTGATAACGGTAGTGTCGGCTACGTCGGCGAGCGGGGTGTTGTGGTTGCAGGTGATGGCGGCGGTCTTGGCACCGCGGGCACGGGCGTATTCGACAGCGCCGACGACATACGGGGTGCGGCCGCTGGCAGAGACTCCAATGACGATGTCTTTACGGGTGGGGCGGCGGCGGGCGATGTCGCGCTGGCCGATCTCGGGGGAGTCCTCGTTGACGTCCGAGGCGGAGGCGAGAGCCTTTGGGCCACCCGCCATAATGTATTGGACTTGCGCAGGCGCCGTGGAGTAGGTTGGTGGGCACTCCGACGCGTCGAGGGAGGCGATGCGACCGCTGGAGCCGGCACCGACATAGATGAGTCGGCCGCCGTCACGGAGAGAACGGGCGACGGTGTCAATGACGATCGCGATCTCGGGCAGCGCCTTTTTTACAGCGGCAGCTACCTTAGCGTCTTCGTGATTAATAATGCGCGCGATTTCGAGGGCAGACTTGGTGTCGAGCCCTTCTGACGCGGCATTGGCGGTCTCCGTCGTGAGATCGTTGAATTCTTCTGCGCCTCGGTTGACGGATTTCGGTGAAGGGGCCTGCTCGAGCATGGTAAGGGTTGCCATAAAATGTCCTGCGATTCTGTCTGGCTCAATTCTATTCCTACAGGCTATGAAAAGCTCTAAGAAAGGGTTCCCTGGCAGGGGGTATCATTCGAGGGTTCATAGACTGCCCAAAACCCCCGAATCCGGGAGACGGAAAGTGGTCTAAGGAAAGTGGTCTAAAGTGATGCTGGTCGGTGGGGGCAGGCGTTCTCATAGGGTCTGCAGGCTGGAGTTAATGCCTCTAACTGTGGTATGAGATGAGAGTCCAGACAATTTGGTTAGCTGGCCGGATTTAGCGCCCGAAGGCCCCACAAACCGCAGAACTGGTGACAAGGTGAAGTCGCGCCACTGCAGTTGATGCGTCTAACCAAAGGGATTGAGAGACAGCGTGGAGATAGACGGACGAACAGGGCAGGATCCGGAGAACAAACCTGTTCCGTCAGGACAAGCCAAGAGGGTAGTGCACTCCTGGCTCCGGGACCTGACGGTTTCGGTAATCGTGTCGGCTTTTATTATTGTCTTTCTGTACCAGCCGGTACGGGTGGAAGGCACCAGCATGCTTCCAATGCTGGAAGATCAAGACCGGCTGTTCATCAACAAGCTGGCGTACCGGGTGGGTGAGATTCATCGTGGGGACGTAGTGGTGTTTCTTTACCCGCATGACCATGAGAAGAGCTATATCAAACGGGTGATTGCGCTGCCTGGGGACACGCTGCGGATCGACCACGGACTGGTGTATGTGAACGGGAGCCCGGTGAAGGAGTCGTATGTTCCGAAGCGGTTTGAAGATGACCGGTCGCAACCAGAGATGACTGTGCCGCAACATGAGTATTTTGTGATGGGGGATCATCGGTCGATCTCGAGCGACAGCCGTGAATTTGGGCCGGTGGATCGCGATCTGATCTACGGGAAAGCGGCGTTTGTGTACTGGCCTATGGACCAGGCTGGGGTGGTGCGGTAACGCTTAGCGTGCGTAGTAGCCGGTTCTTGCGCGGACGGTGAGGCCTGGACGGTTGGTCTGGATGACGACCTTGCGGAAGGTGCCGTCGCGAATCGGGTTGGTGGACTGATAGGCGAGGTCATAGAGCGAGCGGAGGTCGCCGGCGATCTCGGCGAAGTCTTGTTTCAGGTTGGTTGCGTGAAAGTCGAAGGCCTTGCCGCCGGTCTGGGTGGTGAGATGGTCGAGGGCGCGCATGCCGTAGCGGTCGCGGGCATCCATTTTTCCATGCTTCAACTCGGTGTAGCGGATGGCGTATATGAGCACGTCTGCATTCTGGGCGGCCCCGATGGCGTCGAGAAGGTCGTGCTCGCTGGAGTTTTCTTCGCCGTCGCTGAAGATGATGAGGACCTTGCGACGCTGGTGGATGGCGGCTAGTTTTTCCGTTGTGCTGAAGTAGATGGCGTCGTAGAGGGCGGTGCCGAGGACGCGGGTTTCCTTGGGGCCGATCTCGGGGAAGTCCAGGTTGCCCTTGTCGAAGCTGCGGACGCCATCCATGATGGCGGTTGCGGAACTGGTGGAATCGCTTACGAGGCGAAGGTGATTCCCGAAGCAGATGGCGAAAGCCTGGTCGTTGAGTTCGAGGATCTGGTGCAGGAAAGTATCGATGTCTTTCTGGTGCTCTTTGACGAACTTCTCCTGGCTACCGCTTTCGTCTATGAGAAGGCCGATGCTGAGAGGTAGCTGGTGGTCGTGGGCGAAGAAACGAATCTTCTGGGGGACGCCGTCCTCGACTACGGTAAAGTCGTCCTGGCTGAGGCCTGTAACGATGCGGCCGTCTGGGTTGCGGACGCTGAGGGTGGTGTCGATGAGGTGGGTTTCGACCTGAATGACGGGGACGCCCTGCGCCTGAAGCATTGATGGTGGCATGCAGGTGAGCAAGACCGGAGTTGCCAGCGAGAGCAATTGCATTACGCAGGGGCGCACCGGGTCTCCTTGAGGGTGACGATACGAGAGGTACGGACTTCCGTGTGCTTCGGTTCCCCGGATTGGGTTACGACTGGCCTGCGATTGCGTTGTGGACGATCTCAGCAAAGGATTTGGGTTCGAGACTGGCGCCGCCGACGAGCGCGCCGTCGATGTCTTCGAGGCAGCAGAGAGATTTGGCGTTGTCGGGTTTGACGGAGCCGCCGTAAAGGATGCGGGTGGAGGCGGCGAGGGCAGGCGTTAGTGACTGAGCGATTTGATTCCGGATGATCTTGTGGGCTTCCTGGGCGATCTCCGGGGTGGCAGTGCGGCCGGTGCCGATGGCCCAGACCGGCTCGTAGGCGAAGACGATGGGAGCGGCGATGGCGGGGTCGATGCGTTCGAGGGCGATGGAGACCTGAAGCTCGAGGACGTTGTTGGTGAGGTTGGCCTCGCGCTCTTCGAGTTTTTCGCCGACGCAGACGATGGGGATGAGCGAGTGGGCGAGAGCGGCCTTGAGCTTGAGGTTGACGGTAGTGTCGGTTTCGGCAAAGTACTGGCGGCGCTCGGAGTGGCCGATGAGGACGTGGGTGACGCCGAGGGCGGTGAGCATGACGGGCGAGGTTTCGCCGGTAAACGCGCCTTCATTCTTCCAGTGCATATTCTGTGCGCCGACGAAGACGGAGCGCGAGCGGGCGGCGTCGACGAGTGCTGGCAGCGAGGTCATCGCGGGGCAGAGGAGGATCTCGGCCTGGGTGCTCTGTTTGACTAGAGGGAAGAAGCTGGTGAGGAAGGCGGTGGACTCGTTTGGGGTCTTGTACATCTTCCAGTTTGCGGCGATCAGGAGTTTGCGCATGTTGTTATCAGTATTCCATAGACCTCGGCAGCAGCAGTACTGCATGTCGCGTGCGAGGTCGCTGCTATTTTCTGGTTATGACTGCTTCTGTCATCTCTTAGCGAAACCGCTGATTGTCTGTAAGTGCGGCGACGCCGGGGAGGATTTTGCCTTCGAGGAATTCTAGGCTGGCACCGCCGCCGGTGGAGATGTGGGTGATGCGGTCGGCGACGCCGGCCTGCTGGACTGCGGCGACTGAGTCTCCGCCGCCGACGATGGTTGTTGCGTCGTGGTTGCGTGCGACGGAGCGGGCGATGGCGTTGGTGCCTTCAGCGAAGGCAGGCATCTCGAACACGCCCATGGGACCGTTCCAGACGATGGTGCGGGCTTCGTCAATCTCGTTCTCAAAGAGTGCGATGGATTTGGGGCCGATATCAAGGGCCATCATCTCGGCGGGGAATGCGCCGGTGCCGGAGAATACCTTGGTTTTGGCGTTAGGGGCGAACTTGTCGGCGAGGACGTGGTCGACAGGGAGGAGGAAGCGAACGCCCTTGGCCTTCGCTTTTTCGAGCGCGGCTTTGGCTATGCCGATCTTGTCGGTTTCGACGAGTGACTTGCCGGTGCTCTGGCCCTGGGCATTGAGGAAGGTATAGGCCATGCCGCCGCCGATGATGATGGCGCCGGCCTTGTCGATCAGGTTATCGATGACATCGATCTTGTCGGAGACCTTGGCTCCGCCGATGATGGCGACGAAGGGCTTGTCGGGCTCGGTAAGGGCCTTGCCGAGATAGGTGAGCTCCTTCTGCATGAGGAGTCCTGCGGCGGATTGCTTGACGAAGTGGGTGACACCTTCGGTGGAGGCGTGGGCGCGGTGGGCGCTGCCGAACGCGTCGTTGACGTAGATGTCGCATAGCGAGGCGAGCTTCTTGGCGAAGGCGGGATCGTTCGCTTCTTCTTCGGGATGGAAGCGGAGGTTTTCGAGCAGGAGCGGCTGGCCAGATTCGAGGTTGGCGGCCATCTCGCTGGCGACTACGCCGATGCAGTTGGGAGAGAAGGCCACGTTTTCGTCATCGCCGAGGATGTGGTCGAGCAGACCGCGGAGGTGGTCGACGAGGGGGCGAAGACTCATGCTCTCGACAGGCTTGCCTTTGGGGCGGCCGAGATGCGAACAGAGGATGACCTTGGCCTTGTGGCGAAGGGCGTACTCGATGGTGGGGAGGGTCTCGCGGATGCGCGTGTCGTCGGTGATGATGCCGTCCTTGAGAGGGACGTTGAAGTCGACGCGGATGAGGACACGTTTGTCGGTGAGGTCTAGGTCGCGGATGGACAGCTTTGGCATTTAATTTCCTTCTGGGAGTTAGTAGACAACATCTCGGAGAAATTAAGTTATGGATTTTGTTGCACGACGTAGCGGCGAGCTATGAATGCGAGGGGGATGCCGATGCAGAAGACAAGTGCGGCCACTCCGTTGATGAGGGGAACGAGTGGGGGTGTAGGGCGGAGGCCAATTTTGGAGAGTGGGAGAACCACGTAGTTCATGAGGATGTAGAGAGCAATACCGAAGAGGCTGCCGTACAGCCATGGGCGTTGCCCCAATGGAAGCTTGCGGCTGGCTAGAAGGAAGACAGTCGTGGCGGAGAAGGCGATGAAGAAGTGGCAAACCAGCCCAATGAGAGCGGCACGATGGCCCATGCCAAGAGCGGCGCGGCCATAGATTCCACCGGCGATGCCTTGAAGAATCCTGACGGGCGGTATGCCGCGGAGAGCATAGAAGATGAAGGCGTCGGAGAGGTCGAGTACGCCGACGAGAAGAGTGGCACCGGCGATGACCTTCCAGAGCGGGGGACGATCTGTTGACGATTCCATTTGGAATGATTCTAGACTGGTTTCTCATCCGGAATGCAAGCGTCCGCTTCGATTTCTATTCGCCAGTTTGGGTTGAGGAGAGCGGCTACGACGACCATGGTTGCTGCGGGACGGATGAGGCCGAAGAACTTGCCGTGGATGCGGCCGGCAGCCTCCCAGTCTTCCGCGCGTGTGAGGTACATCCGCGTGCGGTAGACGTGCTCGATCGAACTGCCGGCGTTCTTGAGAGCCGCAGCGATGAGGGTCAGGCACTGGTCGGTTTGTTCGGCTACGTCGGCCTCGTCTGCCCCAACCGGGCCAGTGCCGGAGACGTGGACGCGGTTGCCGATGCGGACGGCGCGTGAGAAGCCGATGATGGGCTCGAAGGGGCTGGTGCCGGAGATGTTTTTGCGGGTCATTGCAAGGACCTTGAAGCTGGATTCGGTTGAGGCTTATTTGGCTGGCAAGGAGAGTTTATCGCGCAGAGCTGCGTTTTCGGCTTCGAGGGTCGCGAGTTTCTCGCGGACTGGCGCGAGGACCTGCTGCAGCTCTTCCATGGTGTAGCGAGGGGTGATGTGCTGCGGGCAGTTCCAGTCGAAGGCCTCGACGTGAATAAGAATCACTCGCTCTACGACGTCAGACTTGTCCGTGTTTCGGAAGGATTCGATGAGTGCCGGGGCTTCCGTGTCATGCTCATGGATTTCGACACGGCCGAGGATCTTAAGGCGGCTCTGGTTGGGGTAGTCCATGAAGAAGAGGGCCACACGAGTGTCGTGTTGCAGATTGCCCAGACTGATGTACTGCTTGTTGCCGCGAAAGTCGGCGAAGCCGATCGTCGTAGGATCGATGATGTGGACGAAGCCTTTGTGGCCGCCGCGATGCTGTACGTAGGGCCAGCCGGTCTCGCTGACGGAGGCCATGTAGAAGCTGTCGCGGCGCTGCAGGAAGTCCTGCTCGGCGGGGCCGAGGGCGTTTCCTGTTGGCGCAGACTGCTCAATGCGTTCGTATTGGCGACGGCTGCCGTGTTCCAGCTGATGCTTTTTTACGAGCGGCGTGAAGGCCAGTTCTGCGAAGCGACGACCCATTGCGTTCTCGATCCCGGCAGGTGCACTCACTGCCACTTTTATAGATTACCTGTTGGTTTCGCAGGATTCATGATTGTTGTTGCTCAAAATCAGCGTTGGGGAGGTCGGTAGTCGGACTCGCGTATTATCGGCACAATCGGCAAACCTGGCCGCAGGAGGCTCTCAAACGTGTGCTTTTCAGCGACAGCGAACTTCGTTGGAAGCGGAGTATTGGGGGCGATAGGTGTTGTGACCCTGACGAAGGTGAAACATAAACGGGAGCTGCTGTTCGCGTCGTTGCCTACGTTGTTCGCGGTGCACCAGTTTATCGAAGGCTTCGTGTGGCTGGGGTTGGACGGGGTACTTTCGCCCGCCGTAACACATAATATGGGGGCGGCGTTTGTGCTGTATGCGCAGGGATTGCTGCCGTTTCTGATGCCTTTGAGCATTCTGCTCTTTGAGCCGGACATGAAGAGCCGCAGGCGGATGCTGCCATTTCTCGCGATCGGCACAGGGACAACGCTTTATATGCTTTGGGCGTTGATTGCTTATCCACTGCATATCTTTGTGCGCGGAGACAGCATCGTTTACATCAACGATGGAACGAACAATACGGCGCTTGCGGTGCTGTATATCTTCGCAACGTGCGGCTCGCTGTTTTTCTCGAAGGTGCGGGCCATGGTTGTCTTTGGCGCGGCCAATCTGGCGATTCTGCTCACGGTGATGGCAGTGAAGCGGTATGCCTTTACGTCGCTTTGGTGTGCGTATGCAGCGGTGGCGAGCGTGATTATTCTGGGGTACTTCTGGAAGAGCCGGTTGCACAGGCCGTTCAAGTATGCTGAGGCGATTTGGGGATAGAGATTACGACACGGTTGAAGCCGTGTCCCTTAACAAAACGACGAAGCGAAGAACCTCGCCGCTTCGGAAAAAATGCGGGGGTCTTCGCTTCGCTCAGAATGACAAGCGTTTTGGTTTGGCTCTAAAAGTTACAGGCCCTTTTTCACCAGGAAGGTGATGAGGTCTTTGACACGGTTGGAGTATCCCCACTCGTTGTCGTACCAGCTGATGACCTTGCCGGTGTTCTGGCCGACTACCTTGGTGAGCTTGCTGTCGACGATGCTGCTCAGGGGGTTGCCCTTGAAGTCGGAGGAGACGAGCTCTTCGTCGGTGTAGCCAAGGATGCCCTTGAGTTCGCCGTCCGCGGCCTTTTTGAGGGCCTCGTTGATCGACTTGTCGGTAATAGGCTTTTCGGAGACGAAGGTGAGGTCGACTACGGAGACGTTGGGGGTGGGGACGCGGATGGCGAAGCCGTCGAGCTTCCCGGACATCTCAGGGATAACGAGCTTGAGGGCTTTGGCTGCGCCGGTGCTTGACGGGATCATGCTGAGAGCGGCAGCGCGGGCGCGGCGGAGGTCCTTGTGCGGCGTGTCCAGGATGACCTGGTCGTTGGTGTAGCTGTGGATGGTGGTCATGATGCCCGAGGCAATGCCGAAAGTATCGTGAATGACCTTGACGACCGGGGCGAGACAGTTGGTGGTGCAGCTCGCGTTGGAGATGATGTTGTGCTTGGCCGCGTCGTATTTGTTGTCGTTGACACCGAGAACGATGGTGATGTCCTCGTTGGTCGCCGGGGCGGAGATGATGACCTTCTTGACGGTGCTGCCGAGGTGGGCCTTTGCCTTTTCAGCATCGGTGAAGAAGCCGGTGGATTCGACGACGATCTGGGCGCCGACGGAGGCCCAGTCAAGCTTGGCGGGATCGCGCTCTGCGAAGACTTTAATTTGCTTGCCGTCCACCGCGATGAAGTCCGCGCCGTGGGTGATCTCCTGCTTGAGGTTACCGAGGATCGAGTCGTATTTGAGGAGGTGGGCCAGGGTGGCGGGGGTGGTGAGGTCGTTGACGGCGACGAATTCGATGTCTGGGTTGCCGAGGGCGGTGCGGAAGACGTTGCGTCCAATGCGGCCGAAGCCGTTAATGCCTACCTTTACTGCTGCCATGATGATCGGTTGCTCCTATCGGTTGCTGCGGGGTGTTTTACGAGTCTGACGCCTGAGAGCGCAGCAGAATCGCTTACGCCCACCAATATCGATGCTACCACCGGGAAGGAAGTGGCACAAATTGAGCGCAGTACCGCTTGCCCATGCAGATTGCGGGCGAATTGCCCTGAAGCGACCAAAGGGCGGCGATGCTAGAAGTTGAAGAACCTCTCGCGGAGGGCATCTTCGTAATCCTTCTTTGCGTGCTTGGCCCTTGTGCGGGCGTCTTCTTCGCGGAAGCCGGCCGCCTCCCAGGCGTCGATCTCCGTCTCGGAGTGCTCGGAGGAGGCGAGGGCCTCTTCTTCGCGGAAAGCGGTGATCCAGTGGTCTACTGCCGTTTTGTAAGCGGCTTGCATCTGGTCGAGATCGGAGCTTTCAACGGTCATCGTTCACCTCGTCTACTCGAGACGGTACTGGAGCGAGATGAATGGACGATTATGACGCAGACAGAAGGAAGAGGCGGAGAGCTGGTCCGGGCCGAGGAAGACGGGCGGGGTGTCGCGGGAGGTGCGTTCGATTTGCGGGGGCCTTCCGCGCTGTGTTACAAGCGTGACATGCGCGAGTTGCGCGAATGGATAAGCGAAAAGATGAGACGACGCCCTAGACGTGGACCGAATGATTCGGAGTCCACGGGGAAAAGTGGGCAGGAGCTGCCCGCCAATCAGCCAGCTCCCCTGAGACCAACGTACCCGGAGGCAGTACCGGCGCGTGCTGCAGAGGTGTCGCCGATCGCGGCAAACGTGCCAGCCCCTACGGAGTCTGCGGTCGCGCAGCCCGAGCCGAAGATGGTGGTGGAGACACAGCCTGAGTCGCTGGCAACCCCGCCAGTCGAGCAGGCGCCGCTGAAGTCGCCCAAGGGATTTGTTGTGCTGACGATCGGTCTGCCGGGTTCGGGCAAGACGACCTGGTATAAACGGCGCGGAGTGACCCCGCTGTCCAGCGACCTTCTGCGGACACTATTGTTCGACGATATTACGGAGCAACGCTATCAGGGGTTGGTGTTTTCGACCCTACGAAGCCTGTTGCGGGCGCGCCTGATTGCCAAGATGCCGTGGAACTACGTGGACGCGACAAATCTGTCGCCGCATGAGCGGAAGCAGTGGATCAAGATGGCGAAGAGCTTCGGCTATGAGGTCCAGGCTGTGTTCTTCGATGTGCCGCTGGCCGTGTGCATGGAGCGGAACTCGAAACGTGATCGCCAGGTGACCGATGAGGTGATGCAGAAGATGGCGGAGCGTCTGAAGCCGCCAACCTTTAAGGAAGGGTTTGAAAAGATCACCGTGGTCCGTGTGAAGGGACAACCGGGATCAACGGGTGACGACGCCGCAGCCGCGGAGCCTGCTCCGTCTCCCGAGATCGCGCAGTAAACCGAGAGGACTAGCCGGACGGAGGCTCACTGATTGATGCCGGAGTGGCAGTTTCGGGCCGTGATGGCTGTCTCCGCGGTGGTGAGTCTTTTGCCTTTGGTGCTTTGTCTTTCGCTCTGGAAACATCTGCATTTAGAGGTCGTTGGGGGATGGCGAAGGGTGCTGTCCGGGATTGGCTTGGGGATTGCGACAGCGGCTTCCGTAGTTCCCCCGCTCTGGCTGATATCGATGGAACTGCTCTCGCGCACGAAGGACAGTAACGATTCGCCAATACTGGCGGCCATGCTTGATGCGGTGTTTGTGGGACTGGGACTGGCGATCCTTGGTGCGATTGCGCTGTGTTTTGCGAAGGGCAAGGTGCGGTGGGTGGGGATCACTGCCTGTGCGGCGACGATTGCACTGTTTCTAATGTCCTTTGTTGCTGCGTCGTCTTCATTGATGCGTTAGCGCCGATGCAGGGGCTGCTGCGATAATTCGAGGCACATGGTGGATGCGGGCGTTACCTTCGCGAGCCTGAGCTATACGTTGGCGGATGGGCGCGTTTTGCTTCGTGATATTTCCCTGGAGTTGGAAGAGGGGACAACAACGGCGCTGCTGGGGCGGAGTGGGTCTGGTAAGACGACGCTGTTGCGGACCGTGAATGGGCTTGTGACGCCGACGTCAGGCGAGGTGCGGGTGGCGGGGAAAGCGACGCGGGAGTACGACACGGTGGCGTTGCGGCGTGGGATTGGGTATGTGATCCAGGAGACGGGGCTGTTTCCGCATATGACGGTGGAGCGGAATGCAGGGATGGCGCTGGAGCTTGCGGGGCGGTCGAAGCAGGAGATCTCGGCCCGGGTACGTGAGGTGCTGGAGCTTGCCGGACTGGGGTATGAGGAGTTTCGGACACGGTTTCCCTGGCAGCTTTCGGGTGGGCAGAGGCAACGGGTTGGGTTGGCTCGTGCGCTGGCGACGGACCCGATGGTGTTGCTGATGGATGAGCCGTTCGGGGCGCTCGATCCACTGACCCGGGCGGAGATGCAGACCATGTTGCGGGGGCTTTTGGACAAGGTGGGAAAGACGGTTTTGCTGGTTACGCATGATCTGGATGAGGCGCTTTATCTGGCGAAGCGTGTGGTGTTTCTGTCGGAAGGAGCAGTTGCGGCGGACATGCTTGCAGGCGAGGTTCCGGGTTCGGATAACTCCTATGTAAAAGATTATGTTTCGGCTGTACATCGTGTGGTGCAAGCATGATGGACTTTTTACGGGCGCACGGCTGGGAGATAGGCCGGCTGACATTTGAGCATCTTTGGCTGACGCTTTCGGCAATGCTTCTGGCGGCGGGGATTGGGTTGCCGTTGGGGATACTGCTGACTCGACGGCAGGGGTTGGCGAAGCCTGTAATCGGGTTTGCGAATGTGCTGCAGACGGTGCCTAGTCTGGCGCTGTTTGGGCTGTTGTTGCCGGTGCCCTGGCTGGGGGAGAATGCTGCTCGGCTGGCGATTCTGGCGCTGACCGGCTATGCGCTGCTGCCGATTCTGCGGAATACCTATGCGGGCATCGGGAGCGTCGATCCGGCGCTGGTGGATGTGGCGAATGCGATGGGGATGACCTCGTGGCAGCGGCTGGTGAAGGTGGAGCTGCCGCTCGCGGCTAGTGTGATTCTGGCTGGGCTCCGGACGGCAACTGTGACTTGCGTGGGTGTTGCCACGATCGCGGCGGCGATTGGTGCAGGTGGATTGGGGGAGCTGATTTTTCGTGGGGTCGCGAGTGTGGACAACGGACTTGTGCTGGCGGGGGCGATTCCGGCAGCGCTGCTGGCGCTGATTGCGGATGCTGGTCTAGGGTTGCTGGAGAAGCGGTTCTCGGTGCGCCGGGTATGACGGTACCCCCTCCCCGTCAAAAAGTGTGCAAAGTCTTCGAACGAGAGACTTTAGGTCTGGACTTCGGGCGAATGGCTGGCGCGAAGCGGAACACGAGGGACCTCTTCGGAGCGACTGTTTGTCAACTTGCCGGGATTATCGGACGGTGGAACCGAAGGTTCCTGGCGACGGTGCTTCTGGGTGGATTGGCTTGGTTGTCAGCTTGTGCGCCGCCACGGTCTTCGCGAATCACCATTGGGGCTAAGAACTTTACTGAGCAGGTGGTACTGGGGGAATTGCTGGCGCAGGAGATTGAGGCCGTCACCGGTGAACCTGTTGCCCGGCGATTCTATCTGGCGGGGAGTTATCTCTGTCAGCAGGCTCTGGTCAGTGGGCGCATTGATGGGTATGTGGAGTACACGGGGACGGCCTTGACGGCGATTTTGAAGCAGCCTCTGCCGCCAGTGGGACAACGGGATGAGTCGACGGTGTTTGCTCGAGTGAGTGAGTTGTATGCATCGCGGTATCGGGTGAAGGTGGGAGCGGGGCTGGGGTTTGAGGATACCTTTGCGATGGTGGTGCGGGGGGATGATGCTCGGCGGTTGGGGCTGAAGTCGATTTCGGATGCGGTGAAGATCTCGCCTGATCCGGAGAAGGGCTGGCGGTTGGGGGTGGGATATGAGTTCCAGTCGCGCCCGGATGGTTTGCGTGGGTTGGAGACGACCTATGGGTTGAAGTTTGCCGGCGATCCGCGGACGATGGACCTGGGGTTGTTGTATCGGGCGCTGTCGAGTGGTCAGGTGGATTTGGTGGCTGGGAATTCGACCGATGGGCCGATTCGGGCGCTCGGGTTTGTGGCGCTGGAGGATGATAAGCACTACTTTCCTCCCTATGAGGCGGTGCCTCTGGTCCGGGAGGATTCGCTGCGACGGCACCCGGGAATTCAGGTGGCGATGAATCGCCTGGCGGGGAAGGTCAGTGCGGATGAGGTGCGGGGGATGAACTATGCGGTGGATTCGGAACATAAGGATGTGGGGGATGTGGTGCGGGAGTTTCGTAAGGGGAAGGGACTATGAGTTTGGGTGAACGATTCGGAGTGTGCGCCTGGGTGTTCGTAGGGAAAGATGACTTCAGTGGTTGAACTTAGACGACTGGAGAGATGAGATGAGTAAGTTTCGGATGATTGCGATTGCGAGTGAGTTGGCGGAGAAGGTTAGGGAGACGATGTTGTCGCCGGGGTATGGGCATCCGGTTACGGCGAAGGTGGCGACGGGGCATGGGCCTTGCAGGCACTGTCTGCGGCCATTTGTGGTGGGTCAGGATGTGCGGATGCTGTTTACGCTGAATCCGTTTGAGGGTGTTGCACCGATTCCGCAGCCAGGGCCGGTGTTTCTTCATGAAGAAGAGTGTGAGCGATATGTGGAGACAGCGGGGTATCCGGCCGAGTTGCTGCCGTTTGCTGCGGTGCTGGATGGGTACGATGAGGGGCAAATGGTTCGAAGGCGCGAGACTGTGACGGACGGATCGCAGGAGAGAACGATCGAACGAATGATGCGCGATCCGCTGATTCGCTATGTGATGGTTCGCGATGGCAAGGCTGGATGTTTTGATCTTCGGGTGGAGCGGCGGGAGGAGGTTTGATGGTTGAGTTGTGGTTGAGGATGGCCTTCGCAGGAGATCGGCAGAACCGCGGCGTTGGAGACTTGGTCCGGGAGCTTCGAAAAGGGTTGTGAGAGGGTGGGGGATGGGGCGAATATATTAATAGCTGGTTACATCGGGGACATTGAAGACGTCGGGACGTCGAAAGGATGCTGAGATGGTTGAGCCGTGGCTGCGCGGGACGTTGACTGAAGAGAATGCGGTGCGCAGGGGAGTGTTGCACGCTCTGCAACTAGCGCGGGAGGATGTGGTGCGGTGGTGCTCCGAGTTTACGGAGGAGCAACTGGAGTCGCAGCCGTTTGGGCTGCCTTCGGTGGGGTTTCAGATGAGACATATTGCCAGGAGTCTGGACCGGCTGTTGACCTATGCGGAAGACCGGCAGTTGAGCGACGAGCAGCTGAAGGCGCTGGACAACGAGATGGAGCCTCTGGGTTCGCGGGAGATGGTTTTTGCCGAGTTTGAGCGTGGGATCGATTCGGCGATACAGAGGATTAAGGCGATTCCGCAGGGAAGCTACGACAAGGCGCGCTGGGTAGGTCGAGGCGGGCTACCCAGCAGCGTGGGCGGTCTGCTGGTGCATTGTGCGGACCACGCCCAGCGGCATGTGGGGCAACTGGTGACTACGGCGAAGGTCGTGCTGCACAAGCGGGGAGCTAAAGAAGATTGGAGGGGGAAAAGGCGGGTGACAGCGTTTACGCCTCCGACGGGTTTCCAGGTGCGGCATTCTTAGGCGAGGAACAATTCGCTGATGAACCATGTTGCAATGGATGGATTCGTTTCGGTTTTCTAATGGGGTTTGAAGAGTCCGCCGAGTGCGTCGGAGAGCGGGTCGGTTGACTTGCTGTTCGAGGGCTTGGCAGCGCCCTTCGTGGTGCTTCCGCTGGTGGCGCTGTTTACGATTCCACCCATGTTGGGCGTGAAGGTTGGGTTGGAGGTTGTTCCTCCGATGGCAACGGGTACACCATTGCGGAGAGCGGCCCCCGCGTAGTTTCCTATGACATTGCCGGCTGCTCCGCCGGCTGCCCCTGCCGGAATCATTCCCAGCAATTGGCCGGCGATGCCTCCTGCGCCTGAAGTAGCGCCACCCTTACCGCTGACTGCGTCCACCACGCCGGTGAGTTTGAGGATTACGTTGTAGTTGAGTGCGCCAGCAGCGCTGATGGTTCCGGCGCCTGTGGCTGAGCCGATTGCGGGGACCATGACTGAGACATTGTCGGTGCGGACGTTGCCGCCGTTGATGGTGACATTAGTGCTGAGCGATTGAATGGCCGTGCCGGATCCGGACTTGATTCCGGCGAGCGAGCTGAGCGGGCCGAGTTTTGAGCCGAGGTCAAAGCCGGCGAGATTCGTGTTGTCGATACGGATGGGGCCGTTGATGATTGGAGCTGCAGCGGAGCCTGTGACGTTGAGGTTGGTGGTGAGGGTTCCGCCCTGGAGGCGTGAACCGGACGGCAGATGGACCCCGACGGAGGGCAGGAACGCTTCGAGTTCGTCGATGGACGTCGCTTGCGTAGTGACTCTGAGATTGATTGCGGTGGTGGGCCCGCTGGTCTGGTAGGTTCCGGCGACGTTGATGACGGCTTTGCCTATGGTGATGACGGCCGGCTGTAGCTGGCCGGTGAGGGCCTGGAGGTTTTGCGCGACGGTGAGTTGTACGATGACGGGCTTCGGTGAGGGGGAGCCGTTCTTCGCGACTTGCAGGCCCTGGATGTTGGCAGACACGTTGGCGTTGAGAGCTTTACCGTCGGAGAGGGCTTTGAGATCGACGTTGGCGATGCCGGCTATGCCGTCTTCGGGTGGGACGACGCCGCTGGTGGCGAGGTCTAGGTGGGAGATGGCGACGTGGGCGTTGAGGGGAGTCGCGGCGGCGTTGGCCTGATTGATGGGGCCGCCGGTGCCGTCACCGGTGAGAGAGCCTCCACCGGGAAGTTGTGCGCTTAGTTTGAATGGAGCGGCGGCGGTGGGAGAGACGTTGGTGAACTCGGCGTTGAGTTGCTGATAGATGGCGGGAGTGGCCTGCCCGGGCGAGGTGACGGTGAGGGTGCCGTTTTTGACCTGGAGGCGGTCGGCGGTGAAGGTGCTGAGCATGTCGTTGCTGTTGGGCGCGGGCGGTGGGGTCATGACGGTGGGGGGTTTGTTGTTGCGGATGAGGGTGAGTTTGGGCGTGTCGATGAGAAGGTTGGCGACGTGAAGCTGCTGGCCGTTCCATGTTGCCTGGACGTCGATGGCGTCGATGGTGCCGCTGATGCCGGAGGTGGCGTCGACGAAGCCTGCCGCGAGAGGGTCAATGTGTTTGACTTCGACGTGAGCGCTGAAGGGTGTGAGCGATGCATCATGTGGATTGATGGGGCCCGCGGTGCCGTTGAGCGAGACTGTGCCGTCGGTGGGGAGGTGGGCTGAGGCGGTGAAGGGGAAGGATTTCTGGAAAGAGAAGTCCTTCGCGTCGAGACAGAGCTTGTCGTAGGTGCGGCGTGGAGAGGCGGGTGCGCCAGGAGCGGGCGTTATGCCAACCGTGAGTTGGCCGTCGGTGATGGTGACGTGGCCGACGGTGAGGTTGGGGATGAGGTTGCTGGATTCTTTGGTGGCGGCGGTGTTTTGCTGCGCGCGGCCGATGGTGGAGTAGTTCCAGGTGCCGTTGGCGGCGCGAAGGAGGGTGATCTTAGGCGCTTCGATGGCGAAGCCGGTGATGTGGATCTCGCGGCTGAAGATGAGGGGGAAGATCTCGACGCCGATTTTGACCCTGGAGGCCTGAAGGAACGGCTGGGTGCTGAAGGCGGGATCGTCGGCGAGGGTTGCGTTTTCGGCGACGAGGTTGCCGGTTAGGACAGAGAGGTCGAGTTTGCCGAGGGTGACCTTGCGGCCCAGGGAGGTGGTGAGGGCAGTTTCAATGCGGGCGCGGAAGGTGTCTGCGTTGAGGAAGAGCGGGATGCAGAGGCCAATGAGCAGGACAAGAGCGACGACGCTGCCGAGAACGATCAGGAGGGTGCGGCGGGGAAGTGCCATAGGACCTCTCACGTAAGTGCATTATGGCCGTAGCTTAGCTCAGATCGTGATGAGATGCGAGGGGTTTGCCGATTAGCTGACGAGGTGGCCCATCTTTTCGCGCTTGGTCTTGAGGTAACGCTCGTTGGTGGGCTCGGTGGGGACCTCGGCGGAGATGCGCTCGACGACCTTGACGCCAGCTAGTTCGAGGGCTTCCACCTTGGCAGGGTTGTTGGTGATGAGCCGGACGGCTTTGACGCCCATCTTTTTCAGGATCTCGGCGGGGAGCTCGAAGTGGCGGCAGTCGGCTTCGTAGCCGAGCTCGATGTTCGCTTCGATGGTGTCGAGGCCGTTGTCCTGTAGCTCGTAGGCGCGGAGCTTTGCCATGAGGCCTATGCCGCGCCCCTCCTGCTGTTCGTAGAGGAGGATGCCGGCGCCGGCGTCAGTGATGGCGGCCATGGCGAGCTCGAATTGCTGGCGGCAGTCGCAGCGGAGAGAGTGGAAGACGTCACCGGTGAGGCACTGGGAGTGGACCCGGACGATGGGGGGCGCAGCGAGGATGTCTCCCATGACGAGCGCCACGGCGGACTCGGTGCGGATGGCCGGGGCCGGAACGTTGTCGTTGCAGGCGGCTGGGTTTTCGATCAGACCCTCGAAGCCGAGAATGCGGAAGTGCCCCCAGCGGGTGGGGAAGTCGGCTTCGGCTACTTTTGTTACGCTTGCAAACGGCATGGTCTGATTATACGTTTCCGTGCTCATAACCATTAGATTGCCGTGGAGTTGATTTGATTCGTCCGGATGTGATGACGCTGGGTTGGAGCTGGCCGGGCGTAAAGTAGTGATGTGACTCAGACCGATCCCAAACTAGTCCTGATTACACTGCTGGTGGAGTTGGGTGTCGCGGCGGCAGTGTCCAGTTCTCTGGCGCGGTCGATCCGGTTCAAGAACCTGTTGCTGATGACGCACCGAACGCCGCGGCAGACAGCTTGGCTGGTCGCGATCATCTGTGCACCGCTGACGCTGGGCGTCTGGGTGCGGACGACGGTGCCGAACTTTCTGGCGGCGGATCTGTCGTTTGAGACGACGATTTTGCTGGGGATCCTGGTAGGCCCTTTGGCGGCGATGGCTGGTGGAGCTGCCCTGGCGATTCCTGCGGTGCTGCATCACGAGTATTGGGCGCTGCCCGTGAATCTGGTGGTTGCTGCGGTCGCGGGTACGTTTGGTCGATTTACGAACCCGGAGGATGTGTGGTCGTTCTCACCGATGATCGACCTGAGTATCTATCGGTGGGTGACGAGGAACCTGCGACGGCCGAAGCTGGACCGGCAGATTCTGTTGCTGCTGCTGGTGGCGGGAATGCAGCTTGGGACGAGCATGCTGGCGATGTTTTATCCGCGGCATTTTTTTGAGCTGTACTCGCGTGAGTGGTGGGTAGAACTGCTGATCTGCGCTACGGCGCCGGTCGTTGTGGGGATTCCACTGAAGGTCTGGAATGCGGTTCGTGTCGAGCGAAAGCTGGAGGAGCAGGGGAGGCTGCTGCTGGAGGCGCGTCTGGATGCGCTGCAACGGCAAATCAATCCACACTTTCTGTTCAACACGCTGAACTCGATCACGTCGCTGGTGCGGTCACAGCCGGAGCTGGCGCGGGA
Source organism: Acidobacteriaceae bacterium KBS 89 (assembly GCA_000381605.1). Classification (GTDB taxonomy): domain Bacteria; phylum Acidobacteriota; class Terriglobia; order Terriglobales; family Acidobacteriaceae; genus Edaphobacter. The sequence continues at coordinate 419,448 of KB906756.1, read as the reverse complement.
GATGATCGTGAAGCTGGCGAACATTCTGCGCGTGCTGCTGAAGGATCGCGAGGCATTTCTGCCGTTGAGCGAAGAGCTGCAATTTACGGATGACTACCTGGATATCGAGGTGGTGCGATTTGGCAACAAACTGAAAGTGGTTAAGGAGATTGCGGGGAACACGCTGAATGTCGTCGTACCGGGAATGCTGCTGCAGCCGCTGATCGAGAACAGCATCAAGCATGGGCTGGAGCCGCGGATCAGCGGGGGCATTGTGACGCTGCGAAGCAGGATCACCGAGGAAGGACGGTTGATGGTTGAAGTGGAGGACGATGGCGTCGGTATGGCTCCGGAGCGAGACGAGGCTGCGCCGGCAAGCGGGCTGGTGAGGCCGAGCACTGGGATCGGCGTGCGCAATGTTCGCGAGCGGATGTCGGTGCTGTACGGAGACCTTGCGACGGTGGAGATCAACAGCCGACCGGGGCGCGGGACGAAGGTGACTTTGCTGATGCCAATTCTGGATGCAGGCGCTGAGGCGTGGGGGCCGATCGGTGGTTCGGCGGGTGAGGCGATCAGTCATCTGGTGCAGGATGCGGTGCGGGCGATGACACGTTCTTGAAACTCCACGTACCTGAGCTAGACTCGCGGAAAGCTGTTGGCCACTGAACATCAGACAAGTTCGCAAACAAATAAATAAGACTTGCAGTTGAAATACCGTGTGATATCTTCTATCAGACTCTTAAAAGAAAGGATGCCTCAATTGCGAGTTCTTGTTAATAACCCGTTTGCTGGGCAGCGGCAGCCGATGAATTGGCTTCGTTGCGAGGCGTCATTTCCTTCGCGCTAAGCGACTCCGACGTCTCGATCCCACACAACCTAAATCGCTGTCGATGACTTGGCTTGCTGTCTCGTTGAGACTCCATGCCGTTGTTACCCGCTCCGTCTCGACTTATAAGCTGAGTTACTCCGGCCGAATATCTTTCTGCCTGGATTGCTGAAAGCTTTGTGGCCGAGTCGCGTTTGTCGCCTTTCCCGGTGCGTCCGGGTAGAAAGCACTTCCATGTTCGAAATGGTGAAGCACATCCTGAGTGGCCAGAATCAGTTTGCTACTGGCGGACTGCTGCTGATGATCATCGGCAGCGTGGGGGCGTACCTGCGTACGTTGCCCGCAGAGCTGTGGTCCTGGCTGGTGCACCAGAACACGATGATGATCACAGTGAAGGACGATGATGCGGCCTTTCAGTGGGTGAAGGAGTGGTTTCTGGAGCAGGCGTTTCTGAAGCGGATTCGACGCGTGGATCTGGATACGACGCTGCGCGGTGCTGAGATGGCGCTGCTACCGGCGCCGGGGCGTCACCTGTTCTGGTATGCGGGACGGCCGTTCTGGGTATGGATCTACCGGAGCGAGGACACCAAGACCCGCAGCGAACGGAGGGTGGAGTCGCTGACCTTTCAGACGATTGGGCGGAAGCAGATCTTCCTGCGGCGGTTTGTCGATGAGGTCGTGGCCTGCCATCGTAGGAAGCAGAACACGGCGTCATACTTGTACGTGTGGGATGACTACTGGACCAGCGTGCAGGCATATTCGCCGCGGTTGCTGGAGTCCGTGATCCTGAAGCCGGGGGAGAAGGAGCATCTGATTCAGGATCTGGAGAGGTTCCGAGCCTCGCGGCCGAGGTACCGACGACTGGGCGTGCCGTATCACCGGGGTTACCTGCTGTATGGGCCGCCAGGGACGGGCAAGACGTCGCTGGTGTCCGGCCTGTCGGCACGTTTCGGAATGTCGATTTATGTTGTGAACCTGACGGAGTTCAACGACAAATCGCTGAAGAGCGCGATGAACGATGTGCCAGAGCACTCAATGATTCTGTTCGAAGATATCGACTGCATGCGGGCAGGCGGTCGGAGGCCGAATGCAAACGCCGCAGACGAGAAGAGCGGGCGAGCGCCGGACGAGAAGAGCGCGACTCCGGAGGGTCTTGGCGTCACGCTTTCCGGCCTGCTCAATGTGATGGATGGCTTCCACGCGCCGGATAATGTGGTGTTCGTGATGACCACGAACCATGTTGAGGCTCTTGATCCGGCGCTGCTGAGGCCGGGACGGATCGACTACAAATTGTTCATGGGCGAGGCGGCAGAGTCGCAGAGGATCGAGCTATACCGGCGATTCTTTCCGGAGGTGAGCGAGGCGGAGGCAAGAGAGTTTGCCGAGGCGCATCGGACGGAGACGATGGCAGAGTTTCAGGGGCTCCTGCTGGGGCTGGAGCAGGAGGATGAGCTGTGTCTTGAGCAACGGACCTGATGTGTCCGCCGCACGTCGTAGCTATGCCGATTGCGTTGGCTGAGTGCGTTTGACAACGCGGTCGTAGTAGTCCTCGTAGAGGGGGATGACGCGTGAGGCGCAGAAGTGGTCCTGAGCGGTTTTGCGGGCGGCCCTGGCCATGGATTGAAGGTGGTCCTGGTTGCCGAGCAGCTCGATGGCGGCGTTGGACATGGAGCTGGTGTCGCCCACTTCGAAGAGAAGGCCGTTGTGCCGGTGTTCGATGAGTTCGGGAACGCCACCGACGCGAGTGGCGATGGTCGGGACGCCGCAGGCCATAGCTTCGAGCGCGGCGAGGCCGAAGGATTCCATCTCGCTGGGCATGAGCATGAGGTCGGCGAGTGGAAGGAGCTCGTTGACGTTGTCCTGCTTGCCTAAGAAGTGTATGCGGTCCTGCACGTCATGTTCGCGTGCGAGATATTCGGCAACGCTGCGTTCGGGGCCGTCGCCGATGAGCATCAGACGTGCTGGTATAGCTTTCGCGACACGGCCGAAGACTTCGACGACATCTTGAATGCGTTTGACTGGACGGAAGTTGGAGAGATGAACGAGGAGCCGCTCGTTCGGTTCGGCGAAGCGGTGGCGCATTGCGGCGACGAGCTCCGGCTTGCGGACGTAGACGTCACAGTTGACGAAGTTGCGGATGACTTCGATCTCGGAGTCGATGTTGAAGGCTTCGCGAGTGCGGTTGCGGAGGTAGGTGGAGATGGCGGTGACGCCGTCCGACTGTTCGATGCCGAACTTTGTGATGGGCAGATAAGAGCGGTCGAGGCCGACGAGCGTGATGTCGGTGCCGTGCAGCGTGGTGATGAAGGGAAGATGAATTCCACGGGAGGCAAGCATTTGGCGGGCGAGTAGAGCGCTGACGGAGTGCGGGATGGCGTAATGGACGTGAAGGAGGTCGAGTGAATAGAACTCGGCGACCTCGGCCATGCGAGTGGCGAGAGCGAGGTCGTAGGGGGGATGCTCGAAGAGGGGATAGTTCGAGACAGCCACTTCGTGGAAGTGGATGTTGGCCTCGCGTCCGGTGAGCCGGAAGGGTTGCGAGTAGGTGATGAAGTGGATCTCGTGCCCGCGGGCAGCGAGTTCGATGCCGAGTTCGGTGGCAACTACACCACTGCCGCCGTAGGTGGGATAACAGGTGATGCCGATCTTCATAGAATTCCCGGGCTTCTTAGACTTTGTTCCTGCTTCCCGTTGGACGGGCCACTGCTCTATAAGACTCTCTCATGTTCCGTAAAGGCGCTTTTGAGCGAAGGGACCGATGTGCCCAAGTGCCCATAGTTGATGAGTTGCGGCGCGTTTCGATGCGAAACGATTGCGGGTATTTCGGTCAGCAGGGTTGTGCGCTCGACGTCGCGGTGGGTACGGAGACGTGTGGTGATGCGGTCAAGGTCGCTGTCGTTGTAGCCGGGATGGCAACAGAGCTCGAAGGTGCCTTCGGCGGGCATGGCGTGCAATATTTCGTGGAGGGTTTTGCCGTAGAGGTTTCCAGTGGCGGAGATGCCAATGGTTCCGTCCGTGGAGAGGATGTGAGCATCGCGGATTTGCGGCTGGCGTTCGAAGGAGGTCTTGAGGCCACCGAGAAGTTTGACCTGGAGGCGGCGAATTCGTTTGCCGTGGCTGAGAGCGAGGCTCCAGTGCTGCTCGAATGGATGGCGAATCGCGCGGATGGAGCATTGTTCGGCCACGCGCAGCAGCGGGCGGGCGACGGCAGGGAAGAGGTGCGTGTGTTTGTGGGTGTCGATGTGGGTGATTTTAATTCCAGCGAACTGGAGCTTCTGAATCTGGGCGAGAGCTTCGCGACCGATATCGTCTTCACTGATCTTGCCGCGTAGAAGCGCTTGAATGAAGTCGACGAGCGACGGGCGAAGGGATCTGCGGTCGGGGCCCAGGAGTGTGGGGACGCTTTCAGGAGGAGAAGCGGGAACGCCGTCCGTCAGGACGATGTGGCATCCGACTCCAAGGGTTGGATTGGTGTGGGCGACTGCGACTGCGTCGTCGAATGCCGGGCCAGTGGCCATCAGGGTAGTCGAGGTGAGGACGTGGGCCTGGTGAAGTTCTGCGACGGCGCGGTTGATGCCGGGGGTGAGGCCGAAGTCGTCCGCGTTGATGATGAGTCGAGGAGCCATAACAATTGGATGCGTGTGCGCCGCTGTTTAAACGCAAAGATGAGGAGGCCGGCTCGGAGATCTGGGAGAGTCGACGTCACGCTTTCAGTATTCTTGCACGGCTGCGCGTTTAAGGATGTACGTGAAGCGTTGCTTTCAGCGGAGTGTCGCTCGAGGATGGTCCAGCTACAACGTTGTACTCGCCGGGAAGTAGCTTCCAGCTATTTTGCTCCGTGTTGAAGATGGTGAGGGAGAGTGGGTGAAGGGTGAGAGTCACGTCCTTTGATTCGCCGGGGGCGAGTTTAACGCGTTGCCATGCGGAAAGGCGTTTGTAGTTTTCGTTTGCTGCGGAGGGCAGCGCAACGTAGACCTGGGCGATCTCGGTTCCTTCGTTTTTGCCCGTGTTGCGGACGGTAAAGTGGACGGTGCGCTTGGCGTCGTCGACGGTCAGGCCGGAGTATGCGTACGTCGTGTAGGAAAGCCCGAAACCGAAGGGGAAGCGGGGCTGCTTGTTAGTGGCTTCGAACCATTTGTAACCGACCTTGGCTCCTTCGGTGTACTTGAGGTCGAATGGTTTGACCTTGTGCTCGCGGTTGGGTGCGTTGGCGGTGACACCTTCGAGGCCAGGAACTATCGGGTGCGGCAGCTGTGCGTCGTTCTTTGCGAAGGTGACTGGGAGTTTGCCGGAGGGGTTGACCTCGCCGAAGAGGATGTTTGCCAGGGCCTGGGCACCGCCGATGCCGGGGTACCACATTTCGACGACACCTTTGACGTGGTCAATCCAGGGCATGCTTACCGGGCCGCCGGTCTCGAGTACGACAATCGTGTTGGGGTTGGCTGCGGCGACGGCTTCCACGAGCGCATCCTGATTGTTGGGCAATGAGAGCGTTGCGGCGTCCACGTCTTCACGCATGGGCTGGTTGACGAAGACAATCGCGGTGGTTGAGGTCTTCGCGAGTTGTGCTGCAGCGGCGGTATCTGTGCCGTCGATGTATTGGATGGAGGCTTGCGGCGACTTTGCCTGGATGTTTTTCAGTGGAGACGATGGGAAGTAGATGGCATCGCCCCATTTCGAGCCGCCGGGCTGAGGGTTCGCGGCATTGCCGCCGGGAGCGTCGACTTGCGCGGAGCCGCCGCCGGAGAGGACGCCGACGTCGGCGTGTGAGCCGATGACGGCGATGGAGGCTGAGGGGGACGCCTTGAGTGGAAGGATGCCAGAGTTTTTAAGCAGGACGATGCTCTCTTCAGCGATGTGCTGTGCGTCGTCGCGTCCGCGAAAGGGGTCGACTACGCTGCGGACCGGGGGGTGGTCGATAACGCCTGCCGCGAACATGCTGCGCAGAATGCGGTGGACCATGTCGTCGAGGCGAGTCATTGAGACCTGGCCGTCTTCTACAGCTTTTTTGAGAGGCTCGTTGAAGTAGTTGTCGTCGCCGGGCATCTCCTGGTCGAGGCCGTTCAGCGCAGACTTGACGGTGCTGTGGGTAGCACCCCAATCGGACAGGACAAATCCTTTGAATTTGAAATCTTTCTTGAGCAACTGGTTGAGCAGATAGTCGTTCTCGCAGGCATAGTCGCCTTCGACGAGGTTGTAGGAGCACATGACGCCGGATGGATCGGAGATGGCTATGGCGATCTCGAAGGCGAGCAGGTCGGACTCGCGCATGGCTTTTTTGTCGAGCAAGACGTTGACGACGGTGCGCCCGGTCTCCTGATCGTTGATAGCGTAGTGCTTGATGTCGTTCATGACATGTTCGGAGAGCACGCCCTTTTCGAGGTAACCGGTCATAGTTCCGGCGAGCACTGGATCTTCGCCCGCGTACTCGAAGTTGCGACCGTTGCGGGGTTCGCGTGTGATGTTCACGCCACCGCCGATGGACATGTTTGTGCCGTGAGCGCGCAGTTCGCGACCGATCACTGCGCCGTAGAGGAAGGCGGAATCCGGGTCCCAGCTTGAGGCGGCACCGAGGGTTGAAGGTAGCAAAGTGGCGTAACGGCCCTGGTAGGCGGCCATGCGGACGCCGACCGCGGAGTCGGCGAGATTGATGTCGGGGATGCCGAGGCGGTCGATGCCAGACATGAAGCCTGCGGCAAAGTTCGAGCGTGCGGGGAGCGGAGCCCCTTCTTTGAGGACACCCCACCCCTGACCGTGGACCATCTGGATCTTCTCGTCGAGCGTCATCTGGCCGATAACCAGGTCGGCGCGCTCATCGGGTGAGAGCGACTTATTCATCCAAGGCATCTTCGCCGTCATCTTCGCCGCGTGATCGTGGCGCTGAGCCTGTGCTACAACGCAACCAAGCGGAGCAGCAATTACAACAAGGACCAATGACGTGGTAAACGTTTGCAACAGCTTGAAAGAAGACATCCAGGCTCCTTGAGATAGAAGCGACAACCAGGCGCTTGGTTCGTCGCGACCGTAAAAGCGTGATTTTCGGGTCGCAAGAGAGTCTAAATCAACCAAAACAGTGTAGTAAAGCGTTTGTCTTGACGCAAAGTCATGCTAGACCTTGAGATGAGGGCAACTCGGTGACGGCAAAGGTTCTATTTCATTGCGACCATTGGTCACATTGCGAAGAGATCGCGGGCGCCATCTTTAGATCAGGCGCGGAAACCTTCATGGCTCGCGCGTTCGATCAACGGCGGAACTCTGCTGTGGGGCGGAGGTGGTGAGGTCACGGCATAGTAGGAATGCGAAGCGCAACCAGAGGTCATGAGGCATGCGGCAGCGACGACGGGGAATGCAAACTGAGACAGTTTCATTGCGTTCTCACTCTTCGCTCAACGTGCAACCGCGGTGGTTGCGCGTTCGAACAGATAAACGCCGCCTAGAACAAATGTTGTTGTTGTGAAAGGGCTTCGGGTGTTCTCAGCAATGTTTTTCGGTGTCACTCGGCAGCCGTACGACAAACTCCGTATTGCCGGGTTCAGAGCTGAAGCGGATGACTCCGCCGTATTGCTCGACGATGCGCTGGACGATGCCTAGTCCGATGCCTGTGCCGACACCTACGGGCTTGGTGGTGTAGAAGGGATCGAAGATCTGCGGCTGGCTTTCGAGCGGAATGCCGCTGCCGTTGTCGCTGACGCTGATGCAGAGTTCGGTGTGCGAACCGCCGGGGCCATCGTTATTTTTCTCTGCCCAGGTGCGCACGCGAATGAGTCCGTGTTGGGGGACTGCGTCGATCGAATTATCCAGCAGGTTGGTCCAGATCTGATTGAGGCCGGTGCATTCGCTGTGCAGAGGAGGAAGGTCGGGGCCGAAGTTTTTCTCCACTACGATCTCTTTTTCGCGAAGCTTGTGGGCGAGGATCACGAGGGTTGCATGAATGCTGTCGTTGATGTCGATGGTCTGCTTCTGTCCCTTGCCCTCATAGGCGTAAGATTTGACGGCGTGGACGAGATCGGTGACCCGGCCGATGCTCTCTTCGATTGTGCCGACGAGTTGCATGCTGGAGATCAGAGCCTCCAGCCAGCTCAGAGCATCCGAAAGCAGGGGCCCGTCAAAGTCGTTGCGGACGCGCTCCAGCTCTTTGGCGTCCATGCCGATCGATACTAGTGTTGGGGCCATCTTCCATGCATTGTCGATCTTGGCCGACTCCATCCATTCGGCCAGGGCCTCTTCGGCGTCGCTTTGCTCGAGCGAGTTCATCATCAGCGGCTGCTTTACTGTCAGGGCTTGTTTCTGCAGATCGAACATGCAGTGTTTCTGTTCCTTGGTGAGATCGCGCTCTTTAAACTTGAGAGAGAGCTCGTGCATTCGCATCAAGTTCTCTCGAAGCTGCTGTGCAGCACGTCGCGCCGCGGCGCCCGGGTTGTTCAATTCGTGCATCAAGCCAGCAGCCAAGGTGCCCAACGAGGCCATCTTCTCCTGTTGAACTGTCACGCTTTGCAGCTTCTGGAACCGGTAGGCCATGTTGCTCAGGATGGCTTTGCGGACCTCTGGGCAGCGGGTCATCAGACCCCAGAACTGGTCTTCATCAAGCTGTAGCAGACGGCTGGGCCTTATGCTCTCAACGGCACCTGCATTTGGGACATGCGTCAGAATGGGCAGTTCGCCGAACGCAATGCCACTCTCGATCGTGCTGAGGGTAATGTCTCGTCCATCCGGCTGGATCTGGTGAACCCGAAGCTCGCCATCCAACAATATCCAGAAGAAGTGTTCGATCTCACCCTGCCTTGCGATCGCCTCGCCTGAGTCGACATTGATCTCCCGGACCCCCTCCAGGCATTGGAGCTCATCGTCCTTGAGCGACGACAAGATGGGAACCTTGCGCAGCAGCGTTACGAGCTCTTGGGTCATCTTTTCGACGATGTTGTTTCGGACGATTTGGGTTTGTTCGCTCATTGGGGTTATGGGAGTCGTTGCCTTTCAAAGTGTCGCAAGGTATTGGTGTACAAACTGGATCGCGATGGAGCCTTCCCCGACAGCGGAGGCGCATCGTTTTACTGAGTTGAATCGAACGTCGCCGGCGACGAAGATGCCGGGAACGCTGGTCTCAAGAAGATAAGGGTCGCGCTCGAGCGTCCATGACTTTGGCGACTGCGCCTTCAGGTCCGGGCCTGCGAGGATGAAGCCTTTGTTGTCGCGGCAGAGCTCTGTCGGCAGCCAGCTGGTCTTGGGTTCTGCGCCGATGAAGATGAACAGGGAACTGGAGGCACGGGCCTCTTCTCCGCGGGGCGTCCTCAGAGTGAGACATTCAAGGTGAGAATCGCCGGACATGCCGATGATTTCGGTACCGGTCTCGACCGTAATGTTCGGCGTGGCTTCAATCTGGTCGATCAGATATTTCGACATGCTGCTTGTCAGGGATTTGCCTCGTACGATCATGTGGACATGATCGGCATAACGCGAGAAATGCATCGCTGCCTGGCCAGCTGAATTTGCGCCGCCGACGATGTAGACTGCCTCTTCCCTGGACGACATCGCTTCGGTAAGGGCTGCGCCATAGTAGACACCGGCGCCGCTGAATTTGTCTGCGCCCGGAACGTTCAGCTTGCAGTAGTCGACTCCGGTGGCGATTAGGCAGACGTGGCAGGTCACTTCGTGACCGTCTTCCATCGTTAGGATGCGATATTGGCTTTCGGTGCGGATCGAGGAGACACGCTGCGTGAGGAACTCTGCTCCCAGGCGATTTGCCTGGAGGAAGGCACGTTTGGCGAGCTCCTCGCCGCTGAGTCCTTCGGGGAAGCCAAGGTAGTTTTCAATCTTCGAGCTGGAGCCGGCCTGACCGCCGGGAGCGGCGGCTTCGATCACCAGGGTTCGCAGACCTTCGGATGCACCGTAGACCCCTGCGGCCAGCCCCGCTGGTCCGGCACCTACGACAACAACGTCGTAGAACTCCTGTTGGGCTTGAGTGCGAAGGCCGACCTTGTTGGCCATCGCGGTTGAGGTGGGCTGGACGAGGGCCGTGTTGTCGCCGAAGAGGATGACGGGCAGCTTGGTGTCGTCGAGCCCCTTTTCTTTCAGCAGCGCGACGGCCTCGGGATGGGTCTCCGGGTTCAACCATTGGTAAGGGATCCGGTTACGGGAGAGAAAATCGCGTACCGCGTGGTCCATCGGTGACCATCGGACTCCAATGACACGGATTCCCTCAAACGGAGGCTTGTACCCCACCTTCCAACTCTCCAAGAGGTCGTCCAGGACGGGATAGAGCTTTTCTTCCGGCGGATCCCATGGCTTGTTGAGGTAGTAGTGGATCTTGGCCGAGTTGATAGCGCGAATGGCAGCCTCGGTGTCGGCGTAGGCGGTCAGGAGGACGCGTTTGGCATTGGGATAGATTGTGAGTGCCTGCTGGAGAAAGTCCACTCCAGTCATGCCGGGCATACGTTGGTCGGAGAGAAAGAGGGCCACTATGTCTTTGCGCTCGTGGAGCTGACGGCAGATGTCCAGCGCGGCTGCGCCGGAGGCTGCACGGACGATGCGATAGTCCTGGCCGTAGTGCCGGCGCAGGTCCTGGACCACGGCTTCCAGTACGCTCGTGTCGTCGTCGATAGCTAGTAAAACAGGCTTAGGCATATCCCTTTATACTTCGAGAGAACGTTGCGAAGCACCCCACTTGAGATTCGATTGTGGCCGGTGCGTGAAGGGTTCAGAAAGATATCGTTTTCTATGAACGAGTTGCGTCTGCCACAAGACTTCAGTAGGGCGAATTTGTCCGAATTGTAGACATTGCAGAGTCTCCGCCTCAGTCGACCGATAGGGGGATTACGGGCTTCTATGTCCCGGCAGGAGATAAAGATACCGATGAACCGACTAATTCTCGCTGATAATCAGGCGATCTTTCGAGCAGGTGCGGCACGGGTCCTGGCGCTGGAGGACGACATGCGCATTGCGGCCCAGTGCGAAGACGGAATGAAGCTGTTCGGGGCCATTGAGGCACTCCGTGGCTCCGTGCTTGTGGTTTCGACCAGCCTGCGTCTGGACTACAAAGATGTGCTGGCCCGAGTTCGGTCGGCCGGGAGTAGGGCCGTTCTTGTGGCCGAGAATACGGAGCAGGTCGCGGAGGATATCTCCGTGCTCTACGATGGTGTTCTCAGCCGGAACGTCCCCGGAAGTGTATTGGTCGACTGTGTCCGCCGGGTAACCCAGGGACAGCGCTTTGTTCAGCGGGCCAACGTCACCACTATGCAGGCCGCAGATAGCGTCGGCACGCGGGTGCGCGACCGGCTGACGCCCAAGGAGATGCAGATTGTGGCGTTGATCGTTCAGGGGTGCAAAAACAAGGACATCGCGACGCAATTGGGCACCAAGGAGCAGGTGATCAAGAACTACCTTCGGAGTATCTACGATAAGACGGGGGTGTCGGATCGGCTCGAACTCGCGTTGTTTACGATTCACCACCGCGCCCTGGCTGAGGCTGCGGCAAAGGCCGGGCACTTGATCCAGACGAAGACGGCGTAGGCCGGGTTTCTAGAACGAAGGGCGTCCCTGTGGACGCCCTTCGTTCTTTACATGCCCATTTGTTCGGCTTGTTTTTCTGCTGCGGGGCTGGCGTGTCCGAGCTTCTCGGCTACGCTCTTGGCCTGGGTGAAGAGCAACAGATAGTCGGGGCCGCCGGCCTTGGAGTCGGTTCCGCTCATATTGAAACCGCCGAAGGGATGCGCTCCTACCATGGCCCCGGTGCACTTGCGATTGAAGTACAGGTTGCCTACGTTGAACTCCTCGCGCGCGCGATCCAGCTTCTCGCGGGAGCCGGTATAGATCGCCCCCGTCAGCCCGTACTCGGTGTTGTTTGCGATGGAGAGCGCATCGTCGAAGCTGTGGGATTTGATGACGGCGAGAACCGGCCCGAAGATCTCTTCGAGCGCGATGCGTGCTGTCGGCGCAACATCGGCGATCACAGTTGGCGCGATATAGTAGCCGCCCTCCGGTGTTTCGATTGCGTGGCCGCCGTTGAGCACGGTGCCCTCTTTTTTGCCGATGTCGAGGTAGTCGAGTACTTTGCGATAAGACTTCTCGCTGATCACCGGGCCGGTGTAGACATTCTCCGCGGGATCGCCGGTCTTGATCTTGGAAACACGTTCCTGGAGCCGGTCGCAGAAGACGTCGTAGATGTCGGCCGAGACGATTGCACGCGAGCAAGCCGAGCACTTTTGTCCGTTGAAGCCAAATGCGCTCGCAACGACACCGTCGAGTGCGGCGTCCAGATCGGCGTCGGCCTCGACAATGATCGAGTCTTTGCCGCCCATCTCGAGGATGGTGCGCTTGATGAAGATTTGACCGGGCTGGGTTTTGGCGGCGCGCTCATGGATATCGAGTCCAACGGCCTTCGAACCGGTAAATGCGATGAAGCGGGTCTGCGGATGGGCGACGACGGCGCTTCCAAAGTCAGGGCCTTCGCCCGGACACAGGTTGACTACGCCGTCCGGAAGGCCAACCTCTTCGAGCAGCTCCATAAACTTCGCAGCAATCGTCGGGGCGTCGACCGATGGCTTCAGGATGACGGTGTTGCCGCAGACGATCGAGGCCGCGGTCATTCCGGCCATGATCGCGAAGGGGAAATTCCACGGTGGAATTACGGCGCCAACGCCGAGCGGGACGTAACGCAGCTGGTTGCGTTCGCCAGGAAGCTGGATAGGTGTAGTGGTTCCGTGCAGGCGAAGCGCTTCGCGGCCGTAGAACTCCAGAAAGTCGATGGTCTCGCCTACGTCGGCGTCGGCCTCGCCCCAGTTTTTGCCGACCTCGAGCGTCAGCCATGCGCAGAACTCGAAGCTGCGTTCGCGAATTAGTGCAGCGGCGCGGAACAAGAGATCCGCACGGTCGGCGACAGGAGTGCGGCTCCAGGTCGTGAAAGCCGCCTGGGCAGCCTGCATCGCCGGTTCGACGTGCTCTGTGCCTGCGCGCTGGTGAACGCCGATCACCTCCGCAGGATGTGCTGGGTTCATGGAGAAGATCTTGCCGGTGGTCTTTAGCCGCTTGCCGCCGATGATCATGTCGTACTCGCGGCCGAGCTTGCTCTGGACGTCTGCGATAGCGGCCTGCATCCGGCGCTTGTTTTCGGGCTGGGCGAAGTCGACGAACGGCTCGTTGACGAAAGGAGTTAGGGGCAATGAAGACGGAACGGAGTGAGTGAGATTTACAGTAGCCATAACGCGTCGATTCTAGCGCGAGCAGAGGTCTGTCGTCGCCCTTGAGATAGGTAATTTCTTATTCCGGTATTAGAGCTTTTTGCTGGTGAGGTTCTGGAATGTCTCCCAAGCCGCACGTTCGACACGGTTGTGTAGCAACTTTCCGTCTTCGCGAACGCTCCAGATCGCAGTCCCGGTCAAGCTGATTGGCTGTTGGTCGGGGACCGTTCCCATTATGCCGTTGTTCCTGCCTGTGACGCGCCAGAGTGATGCCACGCGGCTGCCGTCTTCATTTTGGAAGGTCTCAAGAACCTCAAAGCCGAAGTCATTGACCTTCGATAAAAAATCCCTGGCCCAGGCGATGAACTTGTCTCTTCCCTTTATCTCAATGCCTCCGGTCGTGATGATCGCGTCTTCAACAACGAAATCTGCGATGGCGTCCGGGTTTCTGGACTTCCAGACCGCTGCCCAAAAGTCCTCAACGATCTTGACTGAATTCATTCTGTTCTCGTGCATTTGACTTCCTGACTCAAGCTGACAGAGCCCCTTCGCGGTCTATTGGATGCTTCCGAACGGGTGTTCGATTGCGTAGAAGGGAAGCTAATCGCCTACGGTCAGCTTTTCCGTCGCTTTCGACATCGTCGCGGTGCGCTCCAGCTTGTCCCAATTGAAGGGCTTGCCGTCGATGGCGCGCTTGACCGTCTTGAAGAGGACGACCGAGAAGAGTTGGCGGTAGGTGAAACGCTGGATCCAGATGTGGAAGAGTAGCCATCCGTCACCCTTGCTTGCCGGATGTTTGCGTTCGAGCGCGAACGCCAGGGCGGAGGCAGCAAAGTCAATTGCGAGGAATGCGACAAAGAAGGTTAGCAGCTTGTAGAAACTGTCTGACGATGCGGTCTCAGGATGGAAGTGCTTGTCGATGAGGTAGTGGATAACGCCGCCGACAAACATCACGTCGATGAGCGGCGAGACCAGGGGCAAGAGGATCTGGAAGATCAGGATATTGGGCAGGGCAAAGAGACCCATGGCGCGATGCCTGCTGATCGCGCCCTTGTGCTTGTAGATGGCCTGGAGGATTCCGAAGGACCAGCGGAAGCGCTGGCGGATGAGGCCATCGGCGTTGACAGGCGCCTCGGTGAAGGCCAGCGCCTGGTCTTCGTAGATGACGCTGTAGCCCTGCTCGAGAAGATTCATCGTCAGATCGGCGTCCTCGGCGACGGTGTTCGAGTGATAGCCGCCGCCGGTCTTGACCGGAGCGGTTCGCCATGCGCCGATCGCACCGGGGACTACCATGACAACGTCGAAGAGGTCGAGGGCGCGCCGCTCGAAGTTCTGGCTCGTAATGTATTCGAGCGCCTGCCAGCGGGTCCAGAGGTTGACGCGGTTCCCGACCTTGGCGTTGCCGGCTACGGCGCCGATCTTCGGATTGGCAAAGTGCGGCACGAGATTCGTGATCGCATCATGCGCAATGACTCCGTCGGCGTCTATCCCGACATACAACTCCTCGTCGATACGGTCGAGGGCGTAGTTCAGCGCGTCGGCCTTGCCCCCGTTCGGCTTGGTCAGTACGGTCAGGCGGCCCGCGGCTATGTCTGCCGGGTAGGCTTCACGCGCGACATCGTACGTTTTGTCCGTCGAGCCGTCGTCGATGACGATGATGCGGATGTTTTTGTAGTTCGACATCATCACGGAACGGATCGTGCGGACGATGACTTTTTCTTCGTTGTATGCGGGGATAAGTACCGCGACTCTAGGCTGATAGTCGGGCGTCGCGTAGTTCTTTCTCTTGCGGAACCGATCGATGATGGCGAAGATGCCGATGATGATCAGCCGCCCACTCATGAGAACGTCGCCGACGAAGAACACACCGATAACGAAGTAGTGGAAGAAACTGTAAAAGAAAAAGGTGATGGAGTCTGCCCGTGCCTGCCAGCGTTGGCGCGGCGTCAATGCCGGCATGACCTCGGCGCGAGTTTTGCCCACGAGCTCAGATACCGGAACGATCTCATAGCCGCGCGCTCGCAGGGCTTCGATCAGTACCGGCAGCGCTGCAATCGTGGCGGAGCGGTCGCCCCCTCCGTCATGCAGGAGGATGACTGAGCCTCGGTTCCATGGCTTGGTCTCCATAGCCGTTATCTGCTGAAAGACGCTTTCGGTGATCTCGGAGGGGGTCTTGCGCGGATGCTCGTCCCAGTCGTTCGTATCGATCTTGTTGCCGACAATGACGTACCCGAGACCCTGGATGCGTTCGACTGGAGCGGCCTGGTCGTTGGTGTCGGGCTCTTGATCGATGGAGTATGGCGGACGGAAGTAGAGCGGTTGCACTCCGAGTGCGGAGGCGAACAAACGCTCCGTCAAATTCAATTCGAGATCGACCTGTCGCGTTGAAATTTCGCTGATGTCCGGATGGGTCCAGGTGTGATTGCCGATCTCATGGCCTTCGCGAAAGACCCGTCGCATGATCCCGATGTAGTCTTCGGCAACTTCGCCGATCATGAAGAAGGTGCCTTTGACGTTGTATTTCTTCAGAATGTCAAGGATCTTCGGCGTCCAGTCAGGATCGGGCCCGTCGTCGAAGCTCAGCGCCACTTTCTTCGGATGGTAGCCGTACTGTTCTACGGTGTAGGACAGCGGATAGGAGTCCATCGACTCCTGCGTAATCATCCGATAGTCGACGGGCACCGAGTCATCATCGTCCATGGTGACGATGCGTCTGCCGCTCTGCGGTTTGCGCGTGACGCGGAGAATGTCGCCCTCGCCCTCCGTATCCACGTCATAGCCGGGCTCGACTTGCGCCAATTCCTTCACTGGGTCCGATGTCATGGGGTGGTCCCAGATCTTCCACATCGAGTTGTCTTCTTGACCCAGCCGCCAGAGCGCATACGTTTGGATGCCGAGCGTCCGCGCTCCGCGCATCTGGTTCTGGATGGTGACGGCATCGAGGAACCAGACCTGATGGCGGACGTGAGCGTCGACGTCATCGTAGGCGAAGTGCACGTTCAACGAGTCATCGTCGAGGTCGATCTGAGATTCGGAGTCCGCTGCCGCCTGCCACGCCTCCTGCGTCGAGACGTTGATGGCCGACAATACTTTTTGGGGTGCGGGCTTTGTCTTCGTCTTATGCTTGCCCGGAGTCTCTGGCGGCAACGACAGTTTCCAGTCGTAGCCGTAGCTGCCCAGTGAGCAGATCACCTTCTCCTTGGGCACGGTCTTTAGGACGGTCTTGAGATTGTCGAGAAACCAGTCCTGCGAAGCAATCGGTCCGGGCTCGCTTCCGTCTTGATGCTCGTCATAGTTCATCAACAACAGGCCGTCGGAGTGGTCGGCGATGAACTTCAGGTCCCAGTCGTCGTCTCCGACTGGAGCATTCACGTAAAGGTGCAGATTTCGGGGGTGCAGATCGTCGTAGAGTGCGGCGATCAATGTCTTGAAGCCGGGTTGTGCGGCGGTTGGGATCTCTTCGAAGTCGATACTGAGTCCCCGATAGGTCGGGTTGGCGGCTAGAAAGGTATTGACCTGCTGGATGAAGTCGGCCCGTGCGCCTTCATTGGAAAGAAAGGCGCCGATCTGGGATGTCCATATGCCCTTTCTGGCGTCGTAGTTGTTGACCAGCGGAAAGATATCGAGGTTGACGTGGCTGGCCGCGACAGTGCGTGCCACCTTGGCCTCGCGATCGACCTGATGGACCGTGCCGCGATCGACGACTGCGTATGGACTGTTGTCGGGAGCGTAGGCCTTCAGTTTGCCGTCCGGCGTGATAACGTGCAGCCACTCCGGAAAGAGCAGGTCGATCTGGCTGATGTGCTGCTTAAGGGAGGAATAGCTCGCCGGATCATCTTCGACGTAATAGGCCGCGCGCAGGCCTTCACCCGAGTTTAAGGGAACGTCGCCCGGCTTTACGTCCGTTTTGCGATGCGCCGAGCGGCGGAGCTTGGCATTCGATGGATTTGCAAGTGCTCTATAGTTGCGCTTCTGCGCCTGGAGAAACAACTCCGGCAGAGGCTTCATACGCAGGAGGCCGACCACGAAGACGCTGCCCAGCACAAGTCCGAGCAGGGCAAGCAGGTCGAAGATGCGGCGCAACCGCTTCCAACGCTTACGTTGGGGATCGTAGAAGACTTGTTTGTTCATCGAGAAATACGGGTGGCTCGGCGCATGCGATTACGTCCCATCGTATGCAGCCCAGTGGTCCTAGTCAACGCGCCTCCAAAGGACTTCCAACTGCACAGTATGATGCAAAGACATGATGGGACGACAGTTGAAGACAGGCCTCTACGCTGCGCTTGCACTTGCGGCGGGCCTTGCGCTGCGTCTGTGGTTTGTGACCCACGCGGCGCGCATCGACGGCGACACGCTGCTCTATGGAAACATTGCTCGCAACTGGATGCAGCACGG
Organism: Acidobacteriaceae bacterium KBS 89; assembly: GCA_000381605.1. Taxonomy (GTDB): domain Bacteria; phylum Acidobacteriota; class Terriglobia; order Terriglobales; family Acidobacteriaceae; genus Edaphobacter. The sequence goes on along the minus strand of KB906756.1, from coordinate 402,075 downwards.
TGTCTACAGCTTCACCCAGGCCCCGCGTGTCCCCGTTCCCACCCTGATTCGCCTGCCCGGTTATCCGCTCTTCCTGATGGCTTGTTTTCAACTCTTCGGCGTTGAAAACTACGATGCCGTCATGTATGTGCAGTGCGTCGTCGACCTGGTCACGTGTCTTCTGATCGCCGCGTTGGCGAGGCGATTGTTCGGGTCGAGGGCAGGGTTGGCGGCGCTCTGGCTCTCCACCCTGTGCCCGTTTATGGCGACCTACACCGCCGCGCCTTTGACCGAGGTGCTCACGCTCTTTTGCATCTCACTTGCGTTCTATGGTCTCGAACGCTGGCGAGGCGCGGGGCTGGGGTACAACCGTTGGCTTTGGGTGATGGGTTTCGCCATGGCCTACTCGGTTCTGATACGGCCGGAGCAGGGGCTGCTCGCTACTTCGGTGGTCCCGGCGATGCTGTGGATGGCCTGGCGCAAAGACGGCGCGGGACGGCCTGCGCTGAAGACGATTCTTCCGGTCGCGGCCGCCGCGTTTTGTGTGGTTCTTCCGCTGGCTCCGTGGGCGATGCGGAACTGGCACACCTTTCACGTCGTTCAACCGCTTGCGCCGCGTTCTGCGACCGATCCGGGCGAGATGGTCCCGGTGGGCTTCCAGCGCTGGTACCGTACCTGGGCGATCGACTTCGCCTCGACCGAGGAGGTGTACTGGAACTACGACAGCGCTTCGGTCGATATCGGCGACCTGCCAGCGCGCGCCTTCGATTCCGATGACCAGTACGCGCGGACGCAGGCGATTCTGTACGACTATAACCGGAACGAGAACGGGACCCGGGCGATCGACGCGCGTTTTGAGGCGCTCGCGGAGGAGCGCATCCACGACGACCCCCTTCGCTACTACATCGCTCTGCCTGTCGCCCGATTGCTGAACATGATCTTTCGTCCCCGCGCCGAGATGCTGGAGGTGCCACTGGAATGGTGGAAGGGCGGACACCCGCGAACGACGCTAATTGCGTCGGGACTGGCCGCGCTTAACTTCGGCTACTTTGCTTTAGGCTGCATTGGTCTGTGGCGTTGGCGGCGAAGCGGCTGGGGGCAGCATCTGGCGCTGGCAGGGGCGATGCTGGGCTTTGTCGTTCTGCGCTGCCTGCTGTTGCTGACCCTCGATAACTCGGAGCCGCGCTACACGCTGGAGTTCTTTCCCTTGCTGATCGTGTGGGCCACTGTTCTCTTTGCCGCAACGCCGGTGGTCCCTCAGACCGAACGCTAATGCTGGTCGACCGTGGTTTTGCTGTCGGTCTTGATCTGATATTGCTTCTCGTCGACCTTCTGGTTGTACTTAATGTTGGTGTAGACCGCGGTCCGATAGTCCTCCGAGGGCAGGTAAAGGCTTTGTTTCAGCTGTACCCCACGTACAGGATCCACCCAGAGCGTCATGTGCGTGCAGTTGCTGCGAACGGCAGGGTCTTTCGCGACCAGGTCCAGCTTGGCCGTCTGCACCCCGTCGACCATCTCATCGCCCAGATCCGAGATCGTCCACGCCTTCGCCAGGTCTTTCCCGCTGCCGCCGAAGCCCACCGTCAGGAAGCTTTCAAATTGGGCCTTGTTTTTTGTCGCGTCAACGATCGTCACGTGATCGACGCCAGGGTCGTAGAGGCGAACAACTCCGTTCCGAAACTCGATAATTCTGACCGAGGGCTGTTCAACCCTCGCTCCCATCACTGTGGTCGCTCCTTGTTTTTTGAAGTAGATAGTGCCCGACTGGGTGGTCGTCTGCTTTACGACGCGTTCGTAGAGGTCCCACCGGAAGTTGGCCTCGGCAGACTGAAACTTGAGGCTTGCCGCGTCCATCTGTCGCAGGACCTCGTCCAGATGGCCAGGCTTTGGCTGTGCATGTAAAGAGGCTGGCGTTGTCGCCAGAATGAGGGCCGAGGAAAGAAGTGATGCAGCGATACGACGGAGGGTGGTCATAAAATCAATTGCTCCCGAGGGTTGGATGCTGATTGCCGGCCAGCGTTAGCGGAGGACCCAGGCGTTGTAAGCGACGACCTTGCCCTGGGCGTCGCGGACGGGTTCGTACCGGTCTAGTGCGACCTCGCCGGAGATCGGTTCGATCACGCGCAGGATGGCGGCTCTGCGCTCGGCGTCAGTGGTTGCCGCACCCATGTCGTCAGCACGAATCTGATACATGAAGCGGCTACTTGTGCCTTCCGTACCAGCTTCTTTGACGAGGACTTCGCTGGCGTGAAGGGCGACGGTCTCGACCGGCTTGTCGTTGTAGTTAATGAAGTGTGGCGAGACAAACATGAAGACAAGAATTGCGGTGACCATGATGTCGTAGTGGAAGCTGCCACGCTCGTAGGCCCAGAAGATGTAGCTGCGAATTAGTTTGAACATGACTTTTTAGCTCCTGCCCGGCTGCTTGCTGATAACGGTATCGCCGTTCATGTAGGGGACCAGCACGTCTGGAACTTTGATGGTGCCGTCGGCCTGCTGGTAGTTTTCGAGGATCGCGAGATAGGTGCGACCTATGGCGAGCCCGCTGCCGTTGAGCGTGTGGAGAAATTCGCTCTTCTTCGCGCCGGCAGGACGGTAGCGGATGTTCGCGCGACGGGCCTGGAAGGCCTCAAAGTTCGAGCAGGAGGAGATCTCGCGATAGAGGTCCTGGCCGGGGAGCCAGACCTCCAGGTCGTAGGTCTTCGAAGAGGCGAAACCCATGTCGCCAGCGCAAAGGAGCATACGACGGTAGGGCAGGCCGAGTCTTTCGAGGACCGTCTCGGCGTGGCGGGTGAGGGCTTCGTGTTCTGCGTGGGAGTCTTCGGGCCTGGCGAACTTCACCAGCTCGACCTTCTGGAACTGGTGCTGGCGGATCATCCCGCGGACGTCCTTGCCGTAGGAGCCAGCCTCGCCGCGGAAGCATGGCGTGTAGGCGCAGTAGGATATGGGCAGCTGAGCTTCTTCGAGGATCTCGTCGCGGTAAAGATTAGTAACTGGGACCTCCGCCGTGGGGATAAGCCAGTGGTCATTACCTTGATAGACGCCGGTCTCGTAGGGGCCTTTGTCGTCGCAGTGAAAGAGATCCTCGGCAAACTTGGTGGGTAGTTGCCCGGTGCCGAAGAGAGACTTCGAGTTGACGAGCGATGGAGGCAGGACCTCGGTGTAGCCGTGTTCGCGAGTGTGGAGATCGAGCATAAAGTTAGCGAGAGCGCGTTCGAGGCGCGCTCCCTGGCCGAAGTGGACGACGAACCGGGCACCGGAGATCTTGGCGGCGCGGTTGAAGTCGAGGATGCCGAGGGCTTCGCCGAGCTCCCAGTGAGGCTTGGCGGTGAAGCTGAACTTTGGCAGCTCGCCCCAGACTTTCTCCTCACGGTTGTCATGCTCGGACTTGCCAACGGGAACGCTGTCCTGAGGCAAATTCGGGAGAGTCTGCATGATCTCGCGCAGACGCTCGTCCGCAGTGACGGAGGTTGCCTCGAGTGACTCGAGCTGTGTCTTGAGTGTGCGGGTTTGCTCTGTCTGAGCAGTTGCGTCGGCGCCTTCGCGGCGAAGCTTTGCGATCTCTTCGGTCAGCTTGTTTCGCTGAGCTTTCAGGGTCTCGACCTGCTGAATGGCCTCGCGACGTTCGCGGTCTACGACGGCAAAGTTGCCAAGGGCGGATGCGGGGTCTATGCCTCGGCTGCGCAGTTTTTCTTCCACAAGGGGCAGGTTGGCCCGTACAAACGCTAAATCGATCATCACTTTGCATTTTAGCGTCTATGAAGGAAAAAGTACGTTTGTGCGCTGTGCCAGCAAATATGCGATTACCCTTGTAGCGATGCGAAAATTTGCTGCTGGTCTTCTGTGTCTTTTATTCCCGCTGTTTGGGGTGCTGCCTACGCGCGCCGACGCCTACCGGGGAAAACCGAGTCTGGTTGTGGTGCTGGTGATCGACCAGTTTCGGGGTGATTACCTGGAACGGTATCGCGACGACTTTAAGACGCCGAACGGATTCAACCTCTTTCTGAAGCGCGGAGCCTACTTTACGGACTGCTACTACGACTATGCCAACACAATGACGGCGCCGGGACACTCGACGATTGGAACTGGTGCCTACACGAATGGGCATGGGATCTCGCTGAACGAGTGGTGGGATTTGAAGCGTTCAACAAAGCATGTGGTGACGTCGGTGGAGGACGAGCACTATGCGATCGTGGGCAATCCGGAATCAACCGAAGTGGGTGCTTCGCCGCGAAATGAGTTGGCCTCGACGCTGGGTGACGAGGTGGTGCTGGCAACGCAGGGCAAATCAAAGTTGTTCGGTGTTTCCATGAAAGACCGCGCCGCCATCCTCACCTCAGGCCATGCATCGAACGGGGCGTTCTGGCTGGATCACGCCAGCGGACGGTTCGTGACGTCGACCTACTGGGGGGCGCAACTGCCGGGCTGGGCGCAGGCGTTCAACTCAAGCGGCAGGGCCGATCAGGCGTTGCGCGAGGCAGGGGTGAAGCCGGGACAATTTTATGAGGATGTGGGGAAGTCGCCGGCGTCTGTATCGTATCTGCTCGACTTTGCGAAGGCGCTCATCACAGGGGAGGAGATGGGTCGACACGGTGTGACGGACGTGCTGACGATCAGCATCTCCTCGACCGACATTCTTGGGCATGCCGTTGGCCCGGACGCGCCGGAGCAGCGAGCGATGATCGACGCGGTCGATACCAACCTGAATGCTTTCTTCACATGGGTCGACAAGAACGTGGATGGCGGCATGGGGAATGTCTGGGTCGCGCTGACGGGCGACCACGGGGTTGCGCCGGTGTCGGCGGTTGCGGCGAAGTTGGGGATTCCGGGCACTACCTTTGATTTCAAAAAGCTTCTTGCAGCGTTGGACACCAGGTTGAATCAGCGCTACTCGCCCGGCAAGCAGACGAAGTACATGATGAACAGCGAGATGCCTTACGTGACACTGGATCCGCGGGCGTTTGCAGCGGCGAACGTGAGCGAGGCCGAGGCCGAGACTGCTGTGGCCAAGATGCTCCCTGATGCGATGGAGTCTACTTTGCCTCCCGTGCCGGAGGGTGTCAGCCAGACGCGACTTCCGCCGCGACCGATGATTCGGCACAGCTATACGCGGCTGCAGATGGCGGCGGGTCAGGTCCCGGAGACCGAAGAGGGCAGAGTGGTTCTGCACAGCTACTCCCCGAATGGCGGATGGTACGTGATGATTTCGCCGGGGATGTATGAGCTGACGAGCGCGAAGGGGACGAATCATTTTTCACCGTATATGTATGACCGGCATGTTCCGCTGGCGTTCTTTGGCTCGCCGTTTGTGCCGGGGACGTACCATGATCGCGTCGCACCAGTGGATCTTGCCGCAACCTTCGCGTCGCTGCTGCGGGTGAACCAGCCTTCGGCGTGCGTGGGTCATGTCCTGACCCAGGCGATCAGACCTGAAACAGGCACGGAGCGGGTGGGAAGGAAAGCAGGACAGTGACGACGCCACCACGCAGTAAGGGACCCGACACGCGGGTTACCGTAGCCGGCGTTGAGTTTCGCTCGCCTGTTATCGCGGCGAGCGGAACTTTTGGTTATGGGGTGGAGTTCGAGGACGTTGTTTCTCTGGATCGCATCGGCGGGTTCGTGACCAAGGGGTTGTCGCGTGAGCCGATGGTGGGGAACCCCGCTCCACGCATTATTGAAACTGCGGCTGGCATGATCAACGCGATCGGGCTGCAGAATATGGGAGTGCGGGCGTTTATCGCAGAGAAGCTGCCCAAGCTGCAGGGACTCACCGGCACCGTCATCATCGCGAACGTCTTCGGTTTCACGATCGGGGACTGCCTCGAGGTGATCCAGGCTCTCAACGATGCGCCGGGCATTGCAATGTATGAGCTGAATGCGAGCTGCCCGAATACGAGCCATGGAGGCATGGTCTTCGGGACGGACCCGCCGCAGCTGTGGGAGCTGGTGGCTCGATGCAAGGCCGCCGCGCGACGGCCGCTGATGGTGAAGCTTTCGCCCAATGTCACGGACATCGGGTTGATGGGCCGGGTCGCAGAGGATGGCGGGGCCGATGCGGTTTCGCTGGTCAACACCTTTGTGTCGCTGGCGATCGATGTCGAGACGCGCCGTCCGCGCATCGCCAACATTACAGGCGGCCTTTCGGGGCCGGCGATCAAACCGATTGCGGTGCGCATGGTGCATGAGGTTTCGAAGGCGGTGAAGATTTCGGTGGTTGGGATGGGAGGGATTCTTCGCGCCGAGGATGCTGTCGAGTTCATGATGGCTGGTGCGACGGCCGTACAAGTCGGCACGGCAAGCTATGCCGATCCCCGAGCGGTGGAGAACATTGCGAACGGATTGAAGCGCTGGTGCGCGGCACATGATGTGGCCGCGGTGAGTTCGCTGATTGGCTCGGCGATGCTGTGAGCAACCGGGCTGCGAGTGGTTTCGCTGGCTTAGAATAAAAAGTGATGATTGAACACAGCATTGACTCTTCAGCCCCTGCAGTTGATCTTCGCCCCATCCGCCGCGCCCTCCTTTCCGTGACTGACAAGACTGGTTTGGTCGACTTTGCCCGCGTGCTGGCCTCCTTTGGTGTCGACCTCGTCTCGACAGGTGGAACGGCGCGCGCACTGCGGGACGCCGGTCTGCCTGTGCGCGACATCAGCGACCTGACGGGATTTCCCGAGATGCTCGATGGGCGTGTGAAGACGCTTCACCCGAAGGTCCACGGTGGCATCCTGCACATTCGCGACAACGCTGAGCACATGGCGTCGGTCAACGAGCACGCGATCGAGCCGATCGACATGGTCGTGGTGAACTTGTACGCGTTTGAGAAGACCTCGCAACGTCCGGGTGTCGCCTTTGCGGATGTCATCGAAAATATCGACATCGGTGGCCCATCGATGGTGCGTTCGGCGGCCAAAAACTTCGCGGATGTTGCCATCGTGACCTCGGCGGCAGACTACTCGTTGCTGGAGGAGGAGTTGGCGGCGAGCTCAGGCAGTCTGAGCCGCGCTACGCGATGGCGGCTGGCAAAGGCCGCCTTCGCCGTTACCGCTGCCTACGACGCGGGCATTGCGACTGCGCTTGAAAGCATTGAAGCTCCCAGCGGCAAAGCTGTCTTCGCACAGGAACAACTTCCCCAGACGATTCGAGTGATCGATCCGCTAGCCAAGACGCTTCGCTACGGTGAAAATCCGCACCAGAAGGCCGCGCTCTACACCGACGGAAGCGGCAAAGGCGTCGCCAACGCAAGCCAGTTGCAGGGAAAAGAGCTGAGCTACAACAACATCGTCGACCTCGATGCCTGCTGGGAGCTGGTCAGCGAGTTCGATGAGCCGGCGGTGGTCATCATCAAGCACACGAATCCGTGCGGAGCTTCGACCGGAGCGACCGTGGTGGAGGCCTACCGGCGGGCGCTCGAAGCAGATCCCGTCTCGGCCTTCGGGGGGGTGATCGGTGTCAATCGCGAGGTGGACGCCGCTGCGGCGGAGGAGATCGCCAAGCTCTTTGTGGAAGCACTTGTCGCGCCATCCTTTACATCTGAGGCTTTGGAGCGATTCTCCGCCAAGAAGAACCTGCGGCTGATCGAGATTTCACCGGCGGAGACGCTTCGGGTGCTCAAACAGGTTTCAGGGGGGGTACTGGTCCAAGATGCCGACCGTCTGCGGATCACCGAGGCGGAGCTTCAGATTGTCACGAAACGAAAGCCGACGCCGGAGGAGACCCGGGCACTTCTCTTCGCATGGACGGTCTGTAAACATGTGAAATCGAACGCGATCGTCTATGCCCGATTCAGCGAGGGCCACGGCCAGACGGTAGGGGTTGGCGCAGGGCAGATGAGCAGGGTCGATGCCGCCCGGTTCGGGGCGATGAAGGCCGTTTTGCCGCTCCAGGGAACTGTGGCCGCCTCCGACGCTTTCTTCCCGTTTCCCGACGGCCTGGAGACCATAGCCCAGGCGGGCGCTACGGCGGTCATTCAGCCGGGGGGGTCAGTGCGGGACGCAGAGGTAATTGAGGCAGCGGACCGACTTGGGGTGGCCATGGCCTTTACTGGGGTCCGACATTTCCGGCACGGATAAATGCTGCGTTTTTGACAAAATGACGGCTATAATCACGTGCATGCTGTGCAAACGGCCGGTCTTTGCCGCCTGCATCCATCTCGCAGGTGACATCGTCTAACGGTTGTCTGGCTATACAGGCTATACAGGTCTTCGGCATCCCATTCCGTCGGCACAGGAAACCACAACACATGACACTGCTTTTACGTGCCTCTTCTCTTCGCCATCTTCACATGATTTCGGTCGCTGCCCTGGTTTTTGCGGCACACACGGCCATCGCACAGGCCCCCGCAACCGCTGCGAAGCCCGCTGCTCCGGCAACCGTGCCCGATCGTGCGGCCTCGTACTATCACTATGGTCTGGCGCGTCTCTACGAGGATATGGCAGTCAATGCGGGCCGCTCGGACTACGCGACTCAGGCGGTGGAGCAGTACAAGCTGGCACTTGATGCCGACCCGAACTCACGCCTCCTGCAGGACGGTCTGGCTGACCTTTACTTCAAGATTGGCCGCATCCGTGAGGCAGTTACCGCTGCCCAGGACCAGGTCACCAAGGATCCCAACGACATTGAAGCGCACACTCTGCTGGGCAAGGTCTATCTTCGCTCCCTTGGGGACATGCAGAGCACGCAGTCAGGCCAGATGTTGCTCTTGGCCATTGGAGAGTACGAGAAACTCGCGCAGTTGAAGCCGGCCGACGTCGAGACGCACCTTTTGCTGGGCCAGCTTTATGGCCTGAACCACGACTCGGCAAAGGCGGAGGCGCAATTCAAGCTCGCACAGGGGCTCGATGCAAACTCAGAGGAGGTCGCGCTCAATATGGCGCGGCTTTACAGCGAACAGGGTGACCCAAAGCGTGCCGCCGAAGTGCTCAATGCGATCCCCGTAGAGGACCGTTCGCCCCGAATCGAGTTCGCCCTGGGCGCCAGCTATGAGCAGATGAAGAAGAATAAAGACGCGATCGCCGCCTATCATCGCGCGCTCGATCTCGATCCGGACAATCTCGACACCGAGCGTGGACTATCGAATGCACTGCTGGCAGATGGTCAGCTCGATGAAGCGTTGAAGGTGCTGACCGGCATCGTTGCCGCAGAGCCGCAGGATTGGCAGTCGCAGATCCACATCTCTGAGATCGAGCGGAGGCAGGGACACTACGATCAGGCGCTCAAGACGCTGGAGAAGGCAAAGACGCTGGCGCCAGACTCCCTCGAACTGACTTACAACGAAGCGCTCATCTACGATTCGCTCGGCCGCTACGACGACGCGATCACTGTTCTCACGAAACTCGTGTTGGACACCGAGCACGCCGATGGCAAGTATTCCGACGGGGAAAAATCGAATCGTTCGATCTTTCTCGATCGCCTCGCGGTGATCTATCGCGAAGAGAATAAGACCGCTGAAGCCGTTGCTACTTATAAAAAGCTGGTCGCGCTCGGCAGCGACTACGTCAAGAGCGGCTATTCGGGCCAGGTGGATGCCTACCGCGATGCCCACCAGTGGAAAGAGGCAACCGTCGTCGCTGCTGAAGTGGCGAAGGCACTGCCGAACGATCATGCGGTCCAGCTGATGTACGCGGGGCAGCTTGCAGATACCGGTCAGGTCGATCAGGGAATCGCGCTGGCGAAGGCCCAACTCGCATTGACGACCGGCATGCCCGACGAGCGCGACTCGCATCTCGCGTTGGCGACCATGTACACGCGCTTGAAGCGCTGGCAGGAGGCGTCGGCCGAGTTGGACAAGGCCGAGGCGTTGGCCACCAAGCCCGACGACAAGCTCTATGTCTATTTCCTGCGTGGTTCACTCTACGACCGTCAGAAGATGTACGAACCGGCTGAAGCAGAGTTCCGGAAGGCGCTTGCCATCGACCCGCAGAACGCGACCATCCTGAACTATCTTGGCTACATGTTTGCGGACCGCGGCGTTCGGCTGCCCGAAGCGCTCGCATTGATCCGCAAGGCCGTCGAACTCGATCCGCAGAACGGCGCGTTCCTGGACTCGCTCGGATGGGTGTACTTCAAGTCGGGCCAATATACGTTGGCCGAGGAGAACCTTCGCAAGGCGAACGAGCGCATCAATACGGATCCTACCGTGCATGACCATCTCGGAGAGGTCTACGAAAAGACCGGCAATCTGAAGATGGCTGTCGCGCAGTGGGAGCGGTCGATGACGGAGTACGCAAGTTCGCTGCCTGCCGACGCAGATCCTGTGGACGTCTCCAAGGTGCAACACAAACTGGAGAACGCCCGGGTAAAGCTGGCCAAAGTGGCATCCGCTCGATAAGGCCGTCATCACGTCTGCCGTTACACTTAAATCTGACTATGGCAATCGATCTCCATCGATGCGCGGTCGCCGGTGCTGCGGACGATCTTCTCCTGAACCGCGTCCATCCTGCGCCATCCCGCCCCGCTCGCACGGCGTTCCAGCGTGATCGTGAGCGCATTGTGCAGGCCCGCGCCTTTCGCCGGCTTGCGGGGAAGACCCAGGTCTTTACGAGCCGGGCGTCCGATCATTTTCGCAGCCGTCTGACCCATACGATTGAGGTCGCGCAGATCGCCCGGGCCGCTGCATCCACTCTCGGCCTGAACGAAGACCTCGCGGAGACGCTTGCACTCGTTCACGACATAGGCCATCCACCCTTCGGCCACGCGGGTGAGCGAGCGCTGGATCGTTGCCTCACTCGTCATGGACGGCGCTTCGACCATAATCTTCATGCTCTTCGCATCGTCGAGCACTTTGAACAGCGCTACGCTGCGCATCGCGGGCTCAATCTGACGCTCGGGGTTCGCGAAGGCATCATCAAGCACTCGCGTGACTACAACATCGAACAGCACCCGGAACTGGCAGAGTATCTGCTCGACCAGAGGCCCCCGCTCGAGGCTCAGTTGATCGACCTTGCCGATGAGATCGCCTATCTCACCGCCGATCTCGACGATGGCGTAGAGTCGGGGCTGCTCGAGATCGGTCATATTCGCGATAATGTCGACATCCTCGGGCGTTGTTATCGCATGGTGGAAAGGGAACACGCGGGGGTCGATGAGAAGTTCCTGTTCAATGAGGCGCTGCAGCTTATGCAAAACGTTCTCACCGACGATCTGATTGAGACCACGGCCCGCAACACAGTTGCAATCGGGGCCGAGGGTCTTGCCGATGTTCGCCGGCATCCGACCCGCCTGGCGCTCTTCTCACCGCAGGCTGAGGCGGAGCGCCTGCAGGAGAAGCGCTATCTCTACGACACGCTCTATACCTGCGGGCCACTGGAGATTGAACACGACAAGGCGGAAGAGGTCGTCACCGCACTCTTCGATCACTGGATCAACGATCCGGAGGAGCTCCCCGTGGGCCACTTCGAAGAGGTGGAGAACGAGGGGCTCGCGCGCGTCGTTGCCGACTATATCGCGGGCATGACCGACAGCTTCATCCTGTTGCAGTACGCCCAGATCAAACGAGCCGTGCGACGCTAGCAGCATCATTCCGATTTCTAGCGAAGAAATGCAGCCTCGGTGGCGTAGAATTCCAGCCACATGAACTTCAGTCCGGCGAATATTACGGCGCTTGTCGTTGCGGCCAGCTTTGCTGGCGGACTGAATATCTATGCCACGGTTCTAACGCTGGGCATCCTCGCGCGTACGCAGTGGGTGGCGCTGCCTCCGGGGCTCGACTCACTCGGCAACACATGGATACTCGTGGTCTGCGGCATCATGTTCGCGATGGAGTTTGTTGCGGACAAGATCCCCGCCTTCGATATGGTGTGGAACGCGCTGCACACTGTAGTTCGCATTCCAATCGCAGCGCTGGTGGCGTATCACGCAAGTTCGCAACTAACGCCGCAGATGCAGATACTCGCCACAACGCTCGGTGCGGCGATTGCACTGGCCGCGCACGGCTCGAAGACTGCCCTTCGCGCAGCCGTAACGCCGAGCCCGGAACCCGTCTCCAACATTGCCCTTAGTTCGGCGGAGGATGCGGTTGCGATCGGTCTGACGTGGTTCGCGACGCATCATCCGGTGATCGCGGCTTCGCTAGCGTTGGCATGCCTTGCAGCAGCCCTCCTGGCCGCTCGAGCGCTTCTGCGGGCGATACAACGGCCGCTGCGGAAGCTCTTCGGAACAGAGCTGGAGGCAGACAAGGCGTCGCCTAAATCTCTAAATTAGAGAGTGATATACGAGCAAAATATGGCGTAAAGGATCAGGGATTTTGCGACGCCACGCTCGTCTTAGGAACAGAGATTTGAAATAGCTTAGCCGGGTCCAGATAGCTGCCCTGCCAGCGCACTCCAAGGTGAAGATGAGGTCCGGTCACGCGCCCTGTCGCACCGCTCAACGCGATCACCTGGCCGCGACGAACCTTACGACCCACCGTCACTTGGATCTTCGACAGATGCATGTAGACGCTCATCAGGCCTAGTCCGTGATCGATGACGACGCATCCTCCCTCGTAGTAGAGAGGTTGTGCGAGGACAACGCGCCCGGAGTTGATTGCGGCCACGGGGGTACTTGGCTTGGCGCGATAATCGAGGCCGCGATGGACACTCGCGAGCTTACCGTTGAACATTCGCTGATTGCCGAAGGAGTCGGACTGCGGCGCGAGGTGGAGCGGCGGAAGAAAGTTGCCTGTCCACGCGGGTTTTGAGGCCGAGTCGGCGAAGGCCTTGTCCTTCACGATCTTGTCCGCGGCAATTTTCTTCAGGGCTGCGGCATTGGGTTCGACGAACCTGTCCGGCACACTCAACGGAACCTTTTCGTAAGGTGCTTCCTCCACTGCGATGTCCTGGTGCAAGGTGCGGTGCGTGCCATCGCTGAGTGTGGCGTCGATGGCGAGCGGGTAGTTACCGGGAGCAGTTTCTACGTCGATGCCCGCGATGGCAAACCATCTCCGGTGATCGGTGCCGGAGAAGAAGAGGACCGGATGCCCCTGCAATTTACCGGTCACAGTGGATGCTTCCTCATGCAACCCGACCGTGATGAGACAAGGCGATCCATTGGCCAGGTGCGCTGGACTGATGGCGAGCGAGACGCCGACCGCGGAGTCGTCTGCGTGGACTAGTCGCGGTGAGAGCGCAATGGCCGCTCCGAGTGCCAGCACGGCGGAAAGTGTTCTACGAAAGAATGGCAGCATGAGAGAGCAGTCTAGCAAGAGTCGATGACGCAGCCGTGTGGCGCTCTCTCGAGGGAGCGACACACTCACGTGAAGCGGTGATATTCTAGCCAAAATACGGTAAGCACGAGGCCCACCCCGCCATGTCCCCTTCCAACCTTCCAGAGACAAGCAACTCTTTGAACACGACTGAAATACCCGCAGCCTCTGAGCCGATGGAGTCCTTTGATTCGATCCTCTCCGAGTTCGAGCGGAGCCACTCGCGACGGTCCGGAGAGGGTGGGCGACAGATATCGGGAACAGTTGTTGCGGTCTCGGCTGAATTTGTCTTCGTCGATATTGGATACAAGACGGAGGGCGTGCTGCCAGTGTCTCTCTTTGAAAGCGCCAAGGAGACAGTGGAACCCGGGAGCAAGCTGCAGGTTTCGGTGAAAGGACGCAATGAGGAGGGCTACTACGAGCTCTCGCGGTTGCGGGCGGAGCAACCCAAGGACTGGACCGCCCTCGAACAGGCCTTCGCAGATAAAGCAATCATCGTCGGCACGGTGACCGCCGTTGTGAAGGGTGGCCTGACAGTCGATGTAGGAGTGCGAGCGTTTATGCCAGGGTCGCGCAGCGGGGCGCGTGACGCGGGCGAGTTGGAAGGGCTGGTAGGGCAGGAGATCCGTTGCCGCATCATCAAGCTCGACTCCACTGAAGAAGATGTTGTGGTCGACCGTCGTGCTGTCTCCGAAGAGGAGGACCGTTCCAACAAGGAGCGGCGCTACTCCGAGATCAAGGAGGGCGACACCGTGTCGGGCACGGTGCGCAGCCTGACGGACTATGGAGCGTTCGTCGATATCGGCGGTGTGGATGGCCTGCTTCACATCAGCGATATAGCGTGGAGCCGCGTGGAGAAGCCCGCCGATATCCTGAACGTGGGGCAGCAGATCGACGCGAAGGTGCTCAAGATCGAGCCTTCCGGCAAACGAATTTCGCTGGGCATGAAGCAGCTGCAGCCGCATCCCTGGGATGCTGTCGCAGGCAAGTACACTGCAGGCGAGCGCGTGCGCGGCAAGGTGACGCGGGTCACCGACTTTGGAGCGTTTGTCGAACTGGAGCCGGGCATTGAAGGGATGGTTCACCTCTCCGAGATGTCGTGGGCGAAGAAGGTAAGAAAGCCCGGCGACATGGTGAAGCCGGGCGATGTCGTCGAGGTAATGATTCTCGGAGTGAATGCTGCGGAGCGTCGCATGTCGCTCGGACTGAAACAGACACTTGGCGATCCATGGGCTGAAGCGCCGGAGAAGTTTATGGTGGGCTCGCAGGTCGAAGGACCGGTGACGACCTTCACGAAGTTCGGTGCGTTTGTGCAGCTCGCCGAGGGTATCGAGGGGATGATTCACGTCAGCGAGATCAGCGCCGAGAAGCGGATTGAGCGACCACAGGACGTGCTTCGCGCTGGCCAAGTGGTGAAGGCGAAGGTGCTCGAGGTCGACAAGGACAAACGGCAACTCCGTCTGAGCATGAAACAACTCGTCCCGACTGGTCTTGATGAGTACATCGTCGAACACAAGGTGGGTGAGGTGGTTTCCGGCCGGCTGATTGAAATCTCGGAAGATCATGGAACCGTGGAACTTGGGGAAGGCATCCACGCGAGCGCTCGCCTGGTTTTGGAGGCTGCAGCGAAGGAGCAACCGCAGGCCGGTGCAGTGGACCTTTCGTCGTTAAGCTCCATGCTGGCATCCCGATGGAAGAATGGGCCTTCGGCCAGCGAGGCAAAGTCCGAGCCGGTCCGCGCGGGTCAGGTTCGAAGCTTCCGCATCACGATGGTCGATCGCGGAGCGAAGAAGATCAAAGTGCAACTGGTGTAAGTAGTTGCATCTGAATCGCATTCAGTCTGCGGCGAAACAAATCAGCCGTCGCCCGCGTCCAATGCATATAAGCGCTCTGCGATATAGTTGAATTCAGATGAACAATCCAGGCTCAAGACCGAATGTGCAAAGCTCGTGGAGGCTCGTCCTCGCGCTGCTGTGCCTCTCTCTGGTCGTTGCCTGTGGGGCGATTCAAGTTCTCCACGTCCACCCGCAAGGGCACATCTCCCATGCGGACTGCGGGCTGTGCGCCACAGCGCACGTAAGCGTACTGGCAGCCGAACTCCCCGTGGTGCTGCACGTCGCGCCCGTGGTGTCGGTTGTGGAACAGT
This sequence comes from Acidobacteriaceae bacterium KBS 89, assembly GCA_000381605.1. Classification (GTDB taxonomy): domain Bacteria; phylum Acidobacteriota; class Terriglobia; order Terriglobales; family Acidobacteriaceae; genus Edaphobacter. Next base: position 386,773 of record KB906756.1, on the reverse strand, counting down.
TTGTTCCACCAACGTTGCCCCGGAATTTCTCTACATTTGCACTCTTTACCAGACCCCCGCCTGTTGACCGAGTTCTCGCGTAGAACATCGTCAAAAAAAATCAGGCTAAGAGTCAGGGGGTTGTACATGCATACGTCGCTAAGACGCAGCACCTTCGCAGCATTTGCGATTATCTTTTCGCTCAGTATTTCGGGTCTATGGGCCCAATCTGGAAGCGCCGGTACCATCTACGGCACACTTACAGACACGACCGGGGCCATCGTGCCCGGTGCGACCGTAACAGTAGCAAATCCAGTCAGCGGCTTAAGCAGGACCGCCACTTCGGATCAGGAAGGCCATTACCAATTTACGAACCTGCCGTTCAACCCCTACCACCTCTCTATTTCGGTGGCGGGGTTCGCAACGCTCAACCAGGACGTCGAAGTGCGGTCGACTGTGCCGGTTTCGCTGAAGACGACCTTGGCCGTTGAAGGGTCTTCGACCACCGTCGACGTGAACACCAGCGGTGATCTGCTGGAGAACGACTCGACGTTCCACACCGATCTTGATCGCGACGCGTTCAACAAGCTTCCACTGGAGAGCCAGTCCTCTTCGCTCAGCTCGCTGGTCACTCTGTCTTCGCCGGGCGTGGCGGCGGACTCGAACGGTCTCTTCCATGGCCTCGGTGACCATGCATCCAACTCTTTTTCCATCGACGGCCAGCCGATCACCGACCAGCAGAGCAAGGTCTTCTCCAACCAACTCCCTTCGAACTCGGTCCAGTCGATCGAGGTGATCTCTGGAGCGCCGCCGGCCGAGTTCGGCGGTAAAACAGCCCTGGTCATTCAGGTGACGACGCGATCGGGCATGGGGGTGAAGAAGCCGACCGGGAGCATCACAACCTCCTATGGAACCTTTGGGTCGGCGACTGGGGCAGTCGATCTCAGTTACGGCGGCAAGAACTGGGGCAACTTCATCGAAGTCGACGGCCTGAACACAGGCAGGTTTCTTGACCCTCCTGAGTTTGTCGTCTTTCACGATAAGGGCAATGAGCTTAATATCTTCGATCGCATCGATCGCCAGCTCACCGCGGTGGACTCGATCCACCTCAACCTGAACTACAGCCGCTCGTGGTTTCAGACACCGAATGCCTATGACAATTTGAATGTTCAAAATGTCATTAGCGGAGGCACAGGCGCCAACCCGATCTTCGGCAACGTGGGCAATACCGATCAGCGTTCGAAGATCGGCACCTTCGACATTGCCCCGACCTACACCCGCACCATCGGGAACAACTCGGTCTTCAACTTTGGGCCATATGTCCGGAAGGATGAGTACAACTACTACCCTAGTGACAATCCTCTCGCGGACCTGGGACCGCCGAATCTTCAAAACCAGACGATCTCGCAGACTCGTTCGCTGACGAATGCCGGAGTACACAGCGACCTCTCTTACGCGAAGGGCCGCCACAATATCAAGATTGGCGCAAACTATTCGCAGACCTTTCTGCGAGAGAGCGACACCCTTGGAATTGTCAGCTCCACCTTCAACTCGCCGTGCGTCGACGTCACCGGAGCCTCGCAGCCCGGATTTACTAGCCCGTCGCAGTGCGCAGCCGCGGGCTTCATCTCCAACGATCCATCGGTTGGAGGCACATTCAATCCTGTGCTGCTCCCATTCGATCTTACCCGTGGCGGCGGCCAGTTCAACTTTATCGGGCACACCGACGTGAAAGAACTTGCGTTGTATGTCCAGGACCAGATCAAGGCTGGCAACTGGCTCTTCAACGTTGGGATACGCGGCGATCTGTACAACGGTCTGACGATTGCCCGTCAGGCCGAGCCTCGCTTGGGTGTCTCCTACAGCATCAAACAGACCAACACGGTCCTTCGTGTCTCGTATGCACGGACTCTGGAATCGCCCTTCAACGAAAACCTTGTGTTGTCGAGCCAGGGATGCCTGAGCCCCGTGTTGAACCCGCTTCTCGCTTGCTCGGATGCGAGTGGAAACCTTCAACCAGGATTCAAGAACGAGTTTCATGCCGGTTTGCAGCAGGCGTTCGGCAAGAACCTCGTCATCAGCGGCGACTACATCTGGAAGTACACTCACAACGCATTCGACTTCAGCGTGCTTGGCAATACGCCGATTACGTTCCCGATCGACTGGCACAACTCGAAGATCCCGGGCTTCGCGCTGCGTGCAAGCGTTCCCAACTTCCATAACCTCTCTGCGTTTGTTGTCATGTCCTCGGTCGCGGCACGCTTCTTCCCGCCGCAGGTCGCCGGAGCAGGCGCTACTGTGGGGGGAAGTGGATTTCCATTCCGCATCGATCACGACGAACGGTTCAACCAGACAACGCACCTTCAGTACCAGATTCCCGGGAAGCGCAGCCCGTGGGTGGGGTTCAACTGGAGGTTTGACAGCGGTCTGACCGCTGGTGCCGTGCCATGCTACAACGTCACTGATCCAAACAGCTCGTGCAATCCAATCAACGGCGGACCGTCGATTACGATCAACGGCAAGCCGGGAATCGACCTCAGTGGATTGACCGCAGACCAGCAGTTTCAGGCTGGACTTGTGTGCAATGGCGTCAAGGCGACTCCGTTCGCCGGAATCCCTGGCGGACAATGTCTGGCCTCGCAGCTCACATCCAAACTGGTTTCGATTCCGGCACCGGGTACCGAGAACGATGACAAGAACCCTCCACGAATTCAGGAGCGCAGTCTCTTCGATGTGTCGATCGGTCAGGACAATCTGTTCAACACTGAGAAGACCAAGTGGAGCCTTCGCCTGACAGCCGTCAACATCACCAACCAGTACGCGCTGTATAACTTTCTCTCCACCTTCAGCGGAACTCACTACGTCACACCTCGCGCCCTGACGGCGGAGTTGGGCTTCCACTTCTAAATTCGATTCCATCAACGAAGAACGACAGGCAGCGGGATAATCCCGCTGCCTGTCGTACTTTGTCCGCTGCGATATCTAGGTCTGTTGCTACCTAACGAATATCACTTATTCGCTGCCAAATCTCCGGATCGACGGGAACGCCGAGTCTGAGATTTTCCTCGCGAAGTTGTAAGGTCTGTTCGCCGGGGTAACGCACAGGCTTGTTAGGGTCTACCGGCGTCGCTTCGCGCAGTGAGCCGAGAATACCCTCAGCGATCCGGGTGAGCTCTTTTGGACTGGCGACTGAAGTGGGATCGATCGCGAGAAAAATCTGAGAGAGGCCCGTCTCCCGCACGGGCTCCATCGGAATCTGATGCGTCGCGTTGCCCCCCGAAAGCATGGCCGCGAGCATATCAAGCACAAGAGCAAGCCCCGATCCCTTCCAATAGCCGACGGGCAGCGCTCGCTGCGACGCTTCGATTGCCGCTGCATCCTTGGTCGGGTTACCGGCGACGTCGAAGCCTCCGTCGACCGGGAGAGGCTGGCCGCGCTTGCTGTACGCGGCTATCGTTCCGTAGGAGAACTGAGACATCGCCATGTCCAGCACCACGTGGCCGCCCGGGCGGGGAACGGCGATGATGATCGGGTTGTTGCCAAGTGTCGGCGAAGTCGCTCCCCAGACCGGCATATTGGCCAGGGTGTTACTCCAGCAGATCGCGAATAGCCCTTGCTCAGCTGCTTGCCAGCCATAGCTTCCGCCGCGCATCCAGTGGTTTGTGTTGGCAAGCGCCACGCCCCCAATGCCATGTTCCTTAGCGAGCGTGACGGCCCGTTGCATGCATGTGGTGGCATTCAGGTTACCGACTCCACGATTTCCGTCCCAGCGTTCGATCGCGCCAAGTCCGGTAACTTTGCTCGGTTCGGCGTTGACGTCGACGCTGCCGTTAGCGACGGAAGCGGCGAAACGGGGAAACCGGTTGAGCCCGTGGGTATACACGCCATCGCGCGTGGTTTCGGCGAAGAGACGGGCGCAATGGGCCGCACGGTCATCGGCAAGGCCAAGGCTCTTCATGGCGCGGACGAGTGTAGCGTAAAGGTCGTCGTAGGGAACTCGAAGCATTTATCCAGTGTAGAACGCAGCCGCTGTTACTCTTTTCCCGCCTTGAAATGTGCAGCGGCTTCCTTCGACTGTTCGAAGGCCTTGGTCGAGTGCTCGTGCGCCTGCTTCGACAACTCATGCGCGGTAAGGTGGTCACCCTTGCCGTGGGCCGTTGCGGCTGCTTCATGGGCATGAGCAGCCTTGTTGTGATATTCGGCGGCGCGATCGTGCGGACTTTGGGGCATGATGTTCTCCTGTCTCAGTTGGATGCACTCTGGCGGCGAGCGGCGTTACCGACCCATCCAGCCGCCGTCCACGGTAAGAACGGTGCCAGTGACGTAGTTGCTCGCCGGTGCGCTGAGGAACAGAGCAGCCCCTGCGAGGTCTTGTGGCTGCCCCCACCGCGCTGCGGGAATGCGTTCGAGGATCTGCCGATTGCGCGTCTCGTCGGCCTGCAGGGCTTCGGTGTTGGTCGTCGCAAAGTACCCCGGCGCAATCGCGTTGACCTGAATCCCCTTGGGCGCCCACTCATTCGCAAAAGCCTTGGTGAGCTGGGCAACCCCGCCTTTGCTCGCAGCGTAGGCCGGGACGCGAATGCCGCCCTGAAAGCTGAGCAGCGACGCAATGTTGACGATCTTGCCGCAGTTCGTGCCGATTCCGCCACGCGGAATCATGTCCCGCGCCGCAAGCTGCGAAAGCTGAAACACGCTGGTCAGGTTAACCTGCAGAACCTGCTGCCAATCTTCGAGCGTAACCTCTTCGGCGGCGGCCCGAAGAATAGTGCCTGCATTGTTGATGAGAATGTCGACACGGCCAAACTTGTCCTTGACCTGCGTGAAGAGGTCTTCGGCGCCTGTGGTCGCGGAGAGATCGGCACGAAAAGCCGCGGCATCTCCGCCTATAGCAGCGGCAGTTTCAGTAGCAGCGCGGCGGTTGCCGTGGCAAGCTACCGTAGCTCCAGCCTGTGCAAGCGCAACGGCGATAGCAGCACCAAGGCCGCTGGCGGAACCGGTGACAAGAGCCACTTTGTTCGTGAGGCGGAAGCTGTCGAGAATGTTCGATGACGTATTTTGCATTGTTAGCCCAATGTACGTTGTAGGCCGGAGTCCGGGCAACTCAGCAGCCTGGAAGCCACCATTTACAGAGTCCGATACATAACCAGAGCGTCCACATAACCAAGACGTGGGTGCTGAAACGCATTAGGAAGCCGGCCGACCGTCGCAAAGCCCAACTTCTCCCACAGGTGAACCGCCGGCCGATTGCTGCCGACGACAATGTTGAACTGCATGGCAAGAAAGCCTCGCGACCGCGCATACTCCAGCGAGTGTTCACACATCGAAGTCGCCACGCCGCGACCCATAGCCCCCGCGGCCGTCATGTAACCGCAGTTGGCCACATGCGAGCCACCACCCTTCTGGTTAGCCCGAAGATAATACGTGCCAATCACCTCGCCGTCCTGTTCCGCGACGAAGACAGTTTGTTCAGGCGCGAACCAGTACGCAAGAGCTTGCTCTCTCCCCATGTCTCGAGGAAGCGTGTAAGTCTCGCCCGCGCGAATCGTAGGCTCCAGAACCCCCCATATTGCGTTGGCATCGGCAGGGCTTGCAGGACGGATCATCATAGCCACGTGCAACGACTCAGCCCTTAGCCGAGCCCTCCGTTGAGATCAGTATCAACGTGACGCTCGCCTCCGTGTTGCGTCGATGCGGTGTGCCCCGCGGAATCACCAGCATGTCTCCCTTATGCAGCGTCAGCGTCGTCGCTCCCTCCGATGTCGGGGCAAGCCACTCGCCCGGCTTGGTGTTGCGCGCGTCCTTCGGCGTCCCACCCACCTCGTAGATCGTGCTCCCCTCAAGAATCTGAAAGATGTGGTCACGGCCTTCGTGGTATTCGAACTCCTTGCCGCTCTTCTTCTCCTCGACGGTCAGCACAATCGTCGTAGGCGGCATCTTTGCTGCGTACAGATTGTCATTGCCCGGCTTCGCCTGCAGCGTCTTCACCGCCTCCGCAAGCTTGCCCGACGTGAACAGTTGAAAGGGCTCCGGAGTAGCGGCCTGCGCCCCACCCGAAGTGGTGCCCGACGCAAACAGAAATTGCTCTGCAAGAGGAAGACTGACTGCGGCGGCGAGAGGCACCGTCCGTAAGAAGTTGCGGCGAGTTTGATCTTGGGCCATGCGAAAGTTAACCACATTCCCCTGTCTTCTGCCAACAAACCCGCCACCATACCAAATCTTTGCCGACCAATCAGTGGGCCGCCGCAACCGCGTGCGCCTGCCAGTGAGCATTCGGGCGAGCCACAGCGTACATCTCAGCGCTGATCTGGTCGAAGAGCCCTCTCGGATCCTGGCCCACGCCATAAAGATCAAAGTGCGTTCGCCCGGGGATGTAGGTGAAGTGCGGATCCGCGCCAAGGCGCGTAAGCACCTCTTCAAACTTGTGCGCAGCACTGTCGAGGTAGAACGTATCGGCAGTGCCGACGATGAGATGGATGCGGCCCGTAAGATCAGGCTTGAGTCGCGGCCAGTTGGCCTCCACAATATGGGCCAGGTCATAGTGATCATGCCAGTAGGCAACCACCCCTGGGTCAACGTCTCCGGTGACACGGTTGAACATCTGCCGCGGAGCGCCGCTATCCGACTTCGGCGAAAACACCCAGTCGAACGACGCCATTTGTCCACCATACGGTCCGAGCACTTGTTCCATCCGCGCATACTGCTCGAGCGTCACCACCACCTTGCCGTCCATGCGCATGATCGGCCACGGAGAACCGTCGGGTTTGCGGTACACATTCGCGTTTGCAGCATACAAATCGATGCCGCTGAACGCGTGGAAATCACTGGGGTCGGGCGACGTGGACCAGGTTCCTCCGAAGATATTGGGATAGCTGACCTGAAGTTGCAGCGTAGCCCAGCCGCCGCTGGAGTGGCCGTTGAGAAAACGGCCCGTCGTGCGTGCATCCATCCGGTATTTGCGTTCAAGAGACGGAATGAACTCGGTTGTCAGTGCTGCTCCCCAGGGTCCGTTGTTCACCGAGTCGGCGAACTCGTGCGTGCCTTGCGGGCACGATTCGTCAAGCATCACCCAGATCATCGGAGGCACCTTGCCATCCTTCATTCGATCCCGAAGGCTGACCCCAACACCGAGGATTAGCTCCAGATTGCCGCCGAAGCCATGTGTCCAATACACGGTCGGGTAACGCTCCTTGGTCTGTTCCGTGTACCCCGGAGGCAGCACAACCCAGGCCCTGATGGACACGGGACGGCCCCAGAACTTCGTCAGCAGTGCACTTTGGATCTCTTCAAGCTGGACCACGCCGGGAGCAACCTGAGTTCTGGCCTTGGCGAGAGCAGCGGTGCGTTGGGCATTCTCTTCCGGGTGTCCGGTCAGTTGCAGTATCGGCGCGGAGCCTCCACTACCCGGCGTCCAGTGCGGCAGCGCGACCACGGGGCTGACCCAGTCCTGCGGACCGCGACCGAGGTAGTTGTAGCTATGGTCGACGTCGAGCACCGCCTGCACCTCGTAATCACCGGGAGGAATCGAAGCGAACGGACTTGGCGAGGCGATCCCATCGGCGTCCGGGTCGATCTCCACCGAAGCGTCAGCCTTGAGGCTCTGGATCTCTCTCGCTCCAATCCACGTGGAATCGGGGCTCATCTGGTCTGAGTCGACCGCTTTGTCACCGCTCCCAGCCTTGAGGAAGATCAGCAGCCGTCCGCTGATCGGCGCGGTGATGTTGGAAGGCGCCTGCACGGTGAAATGAACGGGCCCCGGTTGAGCAGGCGCCTGCGCGAAAGCGGCAACTGTACTAAGAAAAGTGGTGGCAAGGTACAGAGGTGCTGCGGGGCGAAGCTTCGGCATGGTTTTACCTTGATGGCAGATTGAAGAGAATGGTAGCAGGAGTTTTTCTGATGTTTTGCACGAACATAAAAACACAATCTCCGATGGCTATACTGGGAACGCAGGTTTTTGGAGGAGATAGATGCGGCTTTATCAGATGGCGGATGCGGTGCGGTACGAGATGATGAACACCGAGGAGTTGCGTGAGACGTTTCTTCTCGAGGGAATGTTCCAACCGGGTGAGATTGAGTTTGCCTATGTGGACCTTGATCGTACGGTGATCGGCTCTGCCGTGCCGGTCGGCGAAGAGTTGCAGCTTGAGACGGAGCCGGAGCTGCGCGCCGGATATTTTCTGGAGCGTCGCGAACTCGGTGTCTTCAACGTTGGCGGCCCGGGTTCGGTGGTCGTCGACGGCAAGAGCTTCGATCTGGACAAGCTGGACTGCCTCTACGTTGGACGCGGCAACAGGGCGGTGACATTTACGAGCAAGAACAGCAAAGATCCGGCCTACTTCTACCTGCTGAGTTATCCCGCGCACGCGGAGTACCCAACCGCAATGGTCAAGTTCGCCGATCTCAAAGGTCTTGAGTTGGGCAGCCTCGAGACCTGTAACAAGCGGACGATCTACAAGGCCATCTATCGCGATGGAATCAAGAGCTGCCAGTTGGTGATGGGTTTCACCCTGCTCGCGCCCGGCAGCAACTGGAATACGATGCCGGCACACACGCACATGCGGCGCAGCGAGGTCTATTTCTACTTCGATGTGGACCCAGCGCACCGCGTCATGCACCTGATGGGACCGCCGGATGCAACGAGCCATCTTGTCGTCGCCGACAAGCAGGTGGTAGTGTCGCCAGGTTGGTCCATTCATGCCGGCGTTGGCACAAAAAACTACGGCTTCTGCTGGGGCATGGGTGGCGAAAACCAGGCCTATGACGACATGGATCCGGTGGCGATCGCAGATCTGAAATAAAGAAAAATAGAAGGCTTCTGGCCATGTACGAAGGGAAGGACAGTGTGACGAAAACTGCGAGCAGTTCGAACGATATCGTGGTGCGCCCGAAAGACGAGTGCAAGTGGGACGAGGTCAGCCTTGGCGAAGTGATGTTGCGGCTCGATCCCGGTGACGTACGTGTAGCCACGACGCGTCAGTTCAACGTGTGGGAGGGCGGCGGAGAGTACAACGTCGCGCGCGGCCTGCGACGATGCTTCGGATTGAAGACCGCCATCGTAACTGCGCTGGCGGACAATCCCGTCGGGCGCCTGCTCGAAGGCCTCATGCTGCAGGGCGGAGTCGACCAGTCGCATCTGGTGTGGGCGAAGTACGACGGCGTCGGTCGCACGACACGCAACGGATTGAACTTCACCGAGCGTGGATTCGGCGTACGTGCAGCGCTCGGATGCTCCGACCGCGGCCATACCGCTGTAAGTCAGTTGAAGCCGGGCCAGATCGATTGGGACGCAATCTTCGGTAAAGAAGGTTCCCGCTGGTTCCACACCGGAGGCATCTTCTGCGCACTCAGCGAGTCGACACCCGAAGTCGCAAAGGAAGCAATGGTCGCGGCGCGCAAGCATGGCACCATCATCAGCTACGACCTGAACTATCGCGACTCGTTGTGGAAGTCGATCGGCGGAAAGGCACGCGCTACCGAAGTGAATCGCGAACTGGCATCCTACGTCGACGTAATGATCGGCAACGAAGAGGACTTTACCGCTGCGCTCGGCTTTGAGATTGAGGGTGTAGGAGATGATCTCGGCGAACTGGACTCTGGCAGCTTCCGCAAGATGATCGAGAAGGCCGTCGCCACCTTCCCCAACTTCAAAGTCGTAGCCACGACGTTGCGTCACGCCAAAACAGCCACCGTAAACGATTGGGGCGCGGTCTGCTACTACAAGGGCCAGTTCCACGAAGCCCGGCCAATGCCCGACCTCGAAATCTTCGACCGCGTAGGCGGAGGCGACTCGTTCGCTTCAGGTCTCATCTACGGCTTCCTCAACGACAAGGGGCCGGAGTGGGCCGTCAACTGCGGTTGCGCCCACGGCGCACTCGCAATGACGACCCCTGGAGACACGACGATGGCGACCTTCGACGAGGTGCAGCGCATCATGAAGGGCGGCGGCGCCCGAGTCCAACGCTAGGTGTCTTGCTTAAGGGCACGGCTTTAGCCGTGCCGCAAAGAGTCGCAAAAAAAAATGGGGCTTTAGCCCCGGAGGACAACGATGGAGAAGATTGCAGTACTGAAGGCGTTGAAGGAGATCGGACTCGTCCCTGTCCTGCGGGCCGAGTCCGTCGACAAAGCGATGTCCCTCGCCGGAGCGATCGCCGACGGCGGCGTTACAGTTCTTGAGGTCACGATGACCGTGCCCGGCGCAATCCAGGTGATGCGCCAGTTGGCACAGCAGCGACCGGACATCCTGATCGGCGCCGGTACCGTGCTCGACGCGGAGACGGCGCGGATGTGCATCCTCGAAGGAGCGCAGTTCGTTGTAAGCCCCGCCTTGAACCTGCAGACAATTGAGATGTGCCATCGCTACTCTATCGCCGTTCTCCCGGGCGCGCTGACTCCAACTGAGATCGTGACCGCATGGCAGGCCGGAGCGGACGTAGTGAAGGTATTTCCCGCCAGCGCGTTGGGCGGCGCAAAGTATCTGACCGCCCTGAAGGGACCACTGCCGCACGTCGAGCTAATCCCAACGGGCGGGGTTTCGCTAGCCACTGCGAAGGAGTTCCTCGAGGCCGGAGCCTTTGCCCTCGGAGTAGGCTCTGACCTCGTGAACGCAAAGGCGATGGCCGAAGGCAAGCCAGAGGTCGTGACAGACAGCGCGAGAAAGTACCTGGCTATCGTGAAGGAGTTCCGCGAGTCGAAAAAATAAATTTGAAAAAAGTGGCGTGTTTCTCAGCGTGGTAAATGTGGTCGTTAATTCACCACGTTTACCACGCGTTTCACCATAAAGTCACCATGATTTACCACCCGTTTGCACGACAAAATCCGCCATACCCGCTGTAAAAACAGCCCTTTCACCACCCGAAAAAATAAAACGAAAAACTAAGGCCGCGGACGAGTAACCCAAAGAAGCGGTTGGCGGATAGGAAACGTACGCTGAATCTCCGGAATCGTAGTGTCCGGCTTCAGCGTCTTCCAAAGTTCGGCATATTCCGGCCGATCATAGGCGCGAGCAGCAAAGAGCAGGCTCGGCCGCCGAATCGGAAGATCATTAAAATGTGTCGCATCAGCAAGATAAGGCCACGCGCCACGATTGAGAATGAACGGATAAAGCCGCGCAACAACAATTCTCATACCTGGGCCATCCTGAAGCTCATAGTCCCAGACACTCTCAAACCGAGTGGAAAGAAGCACACAAACCCCAGCAAACATATCGAGATTAAACAGCGTGTTGCGGTAAGGATCGGGCGTCGAAAGCTCGTGCGGAAAGGTGCCATTCGCAAGAATCTGCGCACGAATGCTGCTGGACTTGTACTGATGGCGCAACGTCGTAAGCGGCGCATCATCAGTAACCTGCGAGAGGTGTGCAATCGCGGCGGCCTGCAGTAGCCACGAGGTGCCATGGTGACTCTTATTGTCGCGTGCAAGACCAGCAAGACGCGACGTGTTTAGCCACTCAAAGTATTCGGCAAACCATTTCTTCAGCGCCGCGCGATCCGCTTCAGTGAGCGTCTCCGAGTTGCTAAGAAATGGGATACATTGAAACACCTCCGCCAGATGCACAGCCTCAACAACCCCTTCAAATCGTCCCGCTTTCGCAGGCAGAATCGTCTGCCCGTAGAGAATGCTCGGGCTCATCCGTGTCGCGGGATCGATAAACCAGGCCCGAAGATGAACGACGGCTTGCTGTGCATAGCGCGCCTCGCTCGTGAGGACAAACGCTGCGGTTAAGGCAGGAACGCAGATGCTGAAGTTGATAAGGGCATCGCGATGCGCTGTGAACGCCTCAGGGTTGGGTCCCGCTCCAGTGTGCGGCACAAAGGGCCCGGTGGGGTTGGCGGGGTCGGGCCAATAGTCTTCAGCCTCGGAGTAGAAGTCGTTTGGAGTACCTGGGCTGCGGGAACACGTCACTGCAGTGATAGGGGCCGGCGGTGTTGTCAACAAGTGTGTCGCGGATTGGAGAATTCGGTCGTGATCGATGGCGGCAACGTCGGGGCGGGAGGTGGGTTTAGCCTGGGACAGGGCGAAGCGCGGGGCCAGGGCGAGTACGGCGGTTTGCGAGCAGAAGATGCGGCGGGTAGTTGCCATGAGTGATGGACGCTTTTGCCGGAAGAGTATCACGACGGATGAAACGTCAGTGTCGACTGGTTGGTCTGACGATAGGATTGTAGGTAATGCGAGTGTTGCTGCAAAGTGGGGCCTTGGTGTTGGCTGGGTTGGTATTCGGTATTGTGCCGGCTTGTGCTGTTGCGCGACCGGTCCAGGTTTGTGTGCACGATCAGCGGGGAGTGCCCATCGCGGGTGCGCGGGTAAAGTTGCCGGGAGTGTCGGCGGCGGCTTTGAGCGATGCTGGTGGATGCGCGACGGTGAATGTTGAAGCGCAGGACTCTGTGGAGGTTAGCCGGGAAGGGTTCAGTACGGCCGTGCGAACTCTTGGGGACGAGAGTCGAGTCGTCGTGGTGATGCAAGTGGCCCAGGCGATGCAGGAGATCGAGGTGACAGCAGCGCGTGCCCCCCTCGCACTAGATGCCACTGCTAGCAGCGTCCGGACGATGACGGGGGAGCAGTTACGGGAGGCCCCGGGATATACGCTGGATGACCGGTTGAGGCAGGTGGCTGGGTTTCAGCTGTTTCGCAGGACCAGTTCGTGGGTGGCGAATCCGACAACGGAGGGGACGACGCTGCGGGGGCTGGGTTCGACGGCGGCGAGCCGCACACTCGTGTTGAGTGATCAAGTGCCCCTGAACGATGCATACGGTGGCTGGATTCACTGGAGTGAGATTCCGGCACTGGCTATCCAGAATGTTGAGTTGATGCGGGGCGGAGCGTCGGATTTGTACGGTTCGAGTGCGATCGGTGGAGTGATCGATGTAGTTCCGGTTATTCCGAAGAGTTTCGACTACGGGTTGAACGTGGCCGCGGCGAGTGAGGATACCTCGACTATCGATGGCTTAATTACATCCGGCTGGCGAGGATGGAGTGGGCTGGCGGCTAGCAGTTTGTTTCGGACGGGTGGGTATATTTTGACGGCTCCTCAATTTCGAGGGCCGGTGGATATTCCGTCGAACGTTCACTCGCAGACGGGGCGGGTGGAATTGCGGCGGAGTGTGGGGAACGATGCGGATGTGTTTGTGCGGGGCAACCTGCTGAATGAGGATCGGAGTAACGGGACGCCGCTGCAGACTAACGCGACGCGGATCTGGCGGTACGTTGCGGGGGGCGACTGGTCGACGGCTAATGCCGGGAGTTTTCTGTTCCGGTTTTATGGGACAGAGCAAAACTTTCGGCAGAGTTTTTCTTCGATCAATGCGACGCGGACTTCGGAGAAGTTGACGAGTATCCATTTTGATCCGTCGCAGCAGGTGGGTGGGGCAGTGCAGTGGGCGAGGGGCTATGGGAAGTGGACAGTTGTTGCGGGTGGGGATGTGCTGGATAGTCGCGGGACCGATTTGGAGGAGCTCTCGCAGGTGAGTTTAAGTTCGCGGCAACGGGGCGGGGGTGTGTATGGGGAGGTGCTTTGGCAGCCGGCAACGTGGTCGTTTGCCTTCTCTTCGCGCTTCGATCACTTTGGGAGCTTCGATGCACATCAGACGGGAGGGATCCCGCAGCCATTGCCGAGCATCAGCCAGAATGTATTCAATCCGCGGTTTGGCGTGGTGAAAAAGATTACGGGGACGCTGGAACTGACGGGGTCCGCATTTCGTGCGTTTCGCGGGCCGACGATGAACGAACTCTATCGGCAGGGGCAGGTGGGGCAGCAGACGACGTTGGCAAACGCCAGTCTGCAAGCGGAGCGGGCTACGGGGTTCGAGGTTGGGGCTCTGGCTGGGCTGGAGAGGCTTGGGTTTGTTCGAGGGAGCTACTTTTGGACGGAGGTGAACCGGCCGGTGGCGGCGGTAACCCTGATTTCGACTCCAACTTCGACGTTGTTGAAGCGGGAGAACCTGGGGCAGTTGCGGAGTCAGGGGCTTTCGCTGGAGTGGCAGGTGCAGCCGACGAGATTCATGTCGGTGATCGGCGGTTATCAACTGGCAATTGCAACTGTGACAAAGTTTCAGGCTGATCCGACGCTGGTAGGAAATTGGATTCCGCAGGTGCCGCGCCATCTGGCGACGCTGCAGGTGCGGCTTGAAAATCCGCGGTGGGGGGTGTTGAATGTGGACCTCAGAACCAGTGGACAGCAGTTTGACGATTCGGCGAACCAGTTCCTGTTGGCGGGATATGCGCAGGTGGATCTGTTTGTTCAGCACGTCTTCGGGCGGCGATGGACGGTTTACAGCGGGATGCAGAATTTGCTGAACCAGCCGTTGCAGGCGGGGAAGACGCCCATCCTTACGCTTGGGGCTCCAATTACCGTCCTGGGTGGAGTTCGGTTTTCGCGCTAATGTGCCCCACCCATCGAAAAGAGTGCAAAGTCTTCATTGCAGGTTGTTTAGGTCTGGATTTTTCCCCTACGTGGCCTCCCAAAAAATTAAGAGCAAGAGAAAAACCCCGGAAGTTCCGGGGCTTTTCTCTTGCTCTACTTCTTATTATAGCGGGTTGAGGGGAACTAACATGCCACGCGGATATTGTTGATGGGCAATGGGTTAGACGGATTTGGGGATTGACAAGCGATTTTGCTGGTTATTCTGCAGAAATTGGTTGAAGTCCCAAGCGCTGCTTCATTTTCCCGGCACGACGACGTTTGTCTGAGAGGCGTCCGTAAGTGTTTTCGAGATGGCGGTGCAACTTTGCCGCAGCGCTGGAGAAGGCGGTTTCGATGTCGGGTGATTCGTCCGAGACGACGAGGGACTGGTGACGTTTTGGGCGGGCTTCGAGGAGACAGCGTTTGTCCCGGGGGCCCTTGTTCGTGTTGGCTTCACCGGTAAGGTGAACTTCAACGCGGGTGAGGTAGGGTTCGAACCTTTGCAAGACATTCGTGATGTAGGCTGCGATGGAATCGGAGAATGTGTTGTGCATTGAGATCGTGTTGTCACTGTGAATCTGAATGTGCATTAACTCACCTCGGTGTTACTTGAGTAGTAAGACGCGCATTGAGGCTCGCGAGTGGCCGCAAAAATGTCTGGAGAGAGTGGGGATTATTTACCTGATGTTTGGTCGAAATCTCTCAGGGACTTGCGTGACCGAGAGGCCAGAGCGTGGACGATATCGTATGCTCGGTGTCATGCTTGGGGCGGGCCCCGGAATACGGTTGCGCTGCCGTCAGGATGGTACTGCGCGGCGAGTGCTACGCCGGCCACGGTGAGTCAGTTGCCCGATGGAAGGTGCGCCTGGATTACTGGGACGATAGGCCAGAGGCGGTGGATGTTTTGTTGAAGGCGAAGCGGAGGGTGGGAGATCGATGAAGATGAGGGCCTTGCTGATGGTGATTGGGACTGTGGGAATCGCGACAGGTTTGGTTGGAGTGGCGCAGGAGCCTGTGAAACAGGTGACGTGGCAGTTCGATCAGACGGCGGCATTGGGTGGACATCCGACGAAGATTCTTGGGCATCCGAAGGTCATCGACACACCGATGGGGAAGGCGATTGCGTTTGATGGCGTCGACGATGCGTTGTTTGTCGATGTGCATCCGCTTGCTGGGGCGGAGACGTGGACCTGGGAGATGATCTTCAAGCCTGATGCGGATGGTGGAGCGGAGCAGAGGATCTTTCATCTGCAGTCGATCGATCCGGCGACGGGTGAGGATGTGCCGCAGGAGCGCACGCTGTTTGAGATTCGGATCCGCGATGGGCAGTGGTGTTTGGATAGCTTTGCCACTTCGGGCGGACAGAGCAAGGCGTTGCTGAATTGTGAGAAGCGGTATCCATTTGGGAGGTGGTATCGGGTAACGACGGTGTATGACGGCAAGACGTTGAAGAACTATGTTGGAAACGAGCTGCAGGGTGAGGGCGAGGTGCATCTGGTTCCGCAGCGGCCGGGGAGGTCGTCGGCAGGCGTGCGGATCAATTTAGTGGACCATTACAAAGGCAGCATTTATTCTTCGCGGTTTACGCGGTCGGCGCTTGGGGTAAGGGACTCTCTGAAGCTCCCGAACGAGAAGTGACGACGGCTATTTGTCGAGGTGAGGACGAAGGCGTCGCGGGTGTAAATTGTGGAGTGAACAGTCCAGAACATGAGGGTAGTGGTTGGTTGAAATGTTATGTCAGGTGAGGGCGGCGTCGATGAGTTGCTGGGCCTCGGTCTGGATTTGCTTGAGGTGGTCCTTGCCCTTGAAGCTCTCTGCGTAGATTTTGTAAACGTCCTCGGTGCCGGAGGGGCGGGCGGCGAACCAGCCGTTTTCGGTGGTGACTTTAAGGCCGCCTATGGCCGCGTGATTGCCTGGTGCCTCGGTGAGGATGGCGGTGATGGGTTCGCCGGCGAGTTGCTTTGCGGTGACTTGTTGCGGAGAGAGTTTTCCTAGCTTGGCTTTTTGTTCTTTGGTGGCTGCGGCGTCGATGCGCTCGTAGACCGGGTTGCCGTATCTGGAGGTGAGTTCAGCGTAGAGCTGACCCGGATCTTTTCCTGTGCGGGCGGTCATCTCGGCGGCGAGGAGGCCGGGGATGAGGCCGTCTTTGTCGGTGGTCCAGACTTGCCCGTTGAGGCGGAGGAAGCTGGCGCCGGCGGACTCTTCGCCGACGAAGCCGAGGGTGCCGTCGATGAGGCCGTCGACGAACCACTTAAAGCCTACGGGGACTTCGAGCATGGGCCGGTTGAGGCCTTTGGCGACGCGGTCGATGATGCTGGAGGAGACGAGGGTCTTGCCGATGCCTACTTTTTCTGACCAGTTCGGCCGGTTGGTGAAGAGGTACTGGATGCAGACAGAGAGGTAGTGGTTGGGGTTGAGGAGGCCGGTGGTACGGGTGACGACGCCGTGGCGGTCGTGGTCGGTGTCGGCGGCGAAGGCCACGTCGTACTTCTGTTTGTTGGCGATCATACTGGCCATGGCGTAGGGACTTGAGCAGTCCATGCGGATACGGCCGTCCCAGTCGGTGGTCATGAAACGAAATGTTGCGTCGACGTTGGGATTGAGGATTTGTAACGATGGGAGATACTTTTCGGCGATGCGTGGCCAGTAATGGACGCCTGCTCCGCCGAGGGGATCGACGGCTAGTTTGAGAGTGGTGTTGCGGAGGATGTCGAAGTCGATGACGTTGGCGAGGTCGTCGACATAGGCGGTGATGTAATTGTGGCGGTGGGTGGTTGAGGCGGCGAGGGCTTTGGCGTATGGGATCTTTTTTACCGCGGTGAGGCCGGAGGCAATGATCTCGTTGGCGCGGTTCTCGATCCACTTGGTGGCGGTGGTGTCGGCTGGGCCGCCATTTGGCGGGTTGTATTTGAAGCCGCCGTCTTCGGGAGGGTTGTGGGATGGAGTGATGACGATGCCGTCGGCGAGATTGTCTTTGCGTTGCGCGTTGTAGGTGAGGATGGCGTGGGAGAGTGCCGGGGTGGGAGTGTAGGCAAGGCTGTCGTCGACCATAACTTCGATGTTGTTAGCGGCGAGGACTTCGAGGGCAGTGGCGAAGGCAGGTTCGGAGAGAGCGTGGGTGTCCTGCGCGAGGAAGAGAGGGCCAGTGGTCTTTTGCTCGCGGCGATAGTCGCAGATTGCTTGCGTGATGGCTGCGATATGGTCTTCGTTGAAGGCCGTATTGAAGGCGCTGCCGCGATGGCCCGAGGTTCCGAAAGAAACACGCTGAGTGGGGAAGGTCGGGTCGGGATGGAGAGAGTAATAGGCCGTGAGGAGGCGCGGCAGATTGACCAGGTTAGCGGGAAGTGGTGGTCTGCCGGGCTGATTCGGTGTCTGTGGCGGGTTGCTGGTCATGCGTGTTTCCTCGTGGCTGCTTTCAGTCTTTTGCAACTATATGAGATGCGAGTTGCGTGTGGAAATGGGTGGAGTTGGGGGGGACGAAGGTGTGGAGTCGGAAATGACACGGAAGTCGCAAAGAAGTGCTTGTGTTTTGGAGAAGGTTAGCCTAAAACGGAAATGTTCCCGCTTTTCTTGTTTGACAAGCAACATCGCAAGGTCAGTTCAACACTGTCGGCGACGTGCATCGCAGAGATTGGATCGTTGAAGGATGGGTTGGTCTGTCGCGACGCGATTTTGCGCCCGGCGGCCCTCCCTGAGGGTTTGGATGGGCCTGGTTCGGAGGATTGTTTTTTGGGGGGTAGGGCTTGCAGCGCTGTCGGCTGCGGCTTTGCCGGCGCATGCCGTAGAGGCGACGCTGGTGGCAGACGCCCATGTGAACAGTGCCAGGCCGGCGGTGAATAGCGGGGCCATCTCCAATCTAAATGTGGGTGGTGGGTACACAGCGCTGTTGCAGTTCGACCTTTCGACGCTGCCGGCGGGAACGACAGCGGCGCAGGTGTCCCGCGCGACATTGCGGCTGTATTGCAATCGAGTGGATACCGCGGGGCTGGTAAGCGTGCAACCTATCAGCGGTTCCTGGGGTGAGTACGGCGTAACGTTTTCGACGCTGCCTTCTCTGGGGTCCACAGCACAGGTGGTTTCGGTGAATGGGGCCGGAGCCTACGTCGCGATGGATGTGACGGCGGTGGTGCAGGGATGGGTGACTTCGCCGACGACGAACAATGGTTTGGCGCTGACCGCGTTGGCTGCGGTGGTGCAGTTCGATAGTAAAGAGAACGACCTGACCGGACACGCAGCGGTGCTTGATGTGGTGCTGGCTTCCACCGGGTCTGGCGGGGCGACCGGACCAGCGGGACCACAGGGGCCTACAGGACCGAAGGGAGATATAGGAGCTACCGGACCGGTTGGACCCGCTGGACCTCAGGGCGTTCCCGGCAACTCCGGGTTGAATTATCAGGGAGCCTACACTCCAGGAGTGATTTACTCGCTCCACGATGTGGTGTCGTTTGCGGGTTCGAGCTACGTGTCGCTGAGCTCTGGAAATCAGGCGAATACGCCGGGTGTCACATCAGAGTGGGCGGTGCTGGCGCAGGGAGGCACGGGATCGGGCAACGGGGTTGGAGTGGCGTATCAAGGGACATATGACTCAGCTGCGGACTATGGGTTGAACGATATTGTGTCGTTTCAGGGTTCGAGCTACATTTCGCTGGTCACAGAGAATCAGGGAAATCCACCGTCGACCAGCGTCGGCAAGTGGGGAGTGATGGCATTAGGCGCGGTCGGGATACAGGGCCCGCAGGGGTTAACGGGAGCTACAGGGCCGCCGGGATTGACTGGGCCAGCAGGGCCAGCAGGGCCAACAGGGGCGCCGGGGCCTGCAGGAGCCGCTGGCGCACCGGGGACACCAGGGTTGGTGTATCAGGGAAGCTACTCATCGGCGGCGAACTATGCGCTGGGAGACGTTGTGTTCTCGCAAGGAGCCAGCTATGTGTCATTGTTGAATGGCAATCGGGGGAACACACCATCGACTAGTCCTGCGAAGTGGGGAGTGTTGACGGCGCAAGGACCCGCGGGCGCTACTGGGTTGGAGGGACCGCAAGGTGTGGCCGGGCCGCAAGGATTGACAGGACCCGTTGGAGCTCAGGGGTTGTCGGGGCCGATGGGTCCTCAAGGGCCCGCAGGACCCGTTGGGATGAAGTTTCAAGGAACATATTCGTCGACTGTGAACTATGGGCTGGGGGATGGAGTGCTCTTCAATGGTTCGGCATATGTTTCGCTGGCGGCGAGCAACCGTGGGAACCCTCCCGATGTGACTCCGGCGCAGTGGTCCTTGTTCGCGACGGGGTCGCCTGGAGCGGCCGGACCGGCGGGGCCTCAAGGGCCGCAGGGTTTGCCGGGCGCTCCAGGTTTGCCGGGAGCCACAGGGCCTCCGGGGCCTACAGGAGCTACGGGACCGCAGGGGCCTTCCGTCGCGAACTACACAGGCAACTATGCTGCGACGACGAATTATTCGCTCCATGATGCAGTCAGCTTCCATGGATCGACCTTTGTGTCTTTGATTGGTGGAAATCTGGGGAATACACCTGACCTGAGTCCGGCACAGTGGGCCGTGTTAGCGGCCCAGGGTCCTGCCGGGCCGATAGGAGCCACAGGAGTTGCGGGGGCAGCAGGTACTGCAGGTGCGACTGGAGCTACGGGGCCTGCAGGTCCGCCGGGGCCTCCCGCGACTTTTCTTGGCGGGTGGTTGATCGGGACGTCGTATGGAGTTGGCAGCGTGGTTGGTTTTAGCGGATCGAGTTATGTGGCGCTAGCCGCAAATGTGGGCCGAGAGCCGGATGTGACCCCGGCTTTCTGGGCAGTGCTGGCGCAGGCTGGGAAAGCCGGTGCGACTGGAGCAACGGGTGCGCAGGGGCCGGCGGGTGCACCTGGCACGGTGGGAGTTATTTACCGTGGGACGTGGGTGGCGGCGACCGCTTATCACTCAAACGATGTAGTGGCTTTCAACGGAGCGACGTATCTTGGGACGACGACTTCGCTTGGATCGCAGCCGGATGTATCACCGACGCAGTGGGCCCTACTTGCGCTGAATGGATCTGTGGGCGCCACCGGACCGTCTGGTGCTGCCGCGACTGTAAGTATAGGGACGGTGACGACGGGAGCAGCGGCGTCACAGGCCACTGTAACCAACAGCGGAACAGCGGCTGCAGCAGTGCTGAACTTCACGATTCCGCAGGGCGCTCCTGGAACAGGGGGCGGGAGTGGCGCGGGTGGAGGAACGAGTGGGGTACCTTTTACTCCGATCTACCATGCTGTATCGTTCAGCTTTCCGTTTTACTCCGTTAATAGCACCAACTCTTCGGCGACCGAAACGGATTCTGTGTTGACCTGGGTGCCTGCGGGTTGCGCGGCGACGCAGCTGAGTGTGTTTTCGCGGCAGTCGAACACTATCAGTGTGACACTAAGACAGGGAACGCCGGGAAGTATGTCGGACACTCCCCTGACGTGTTCGGTGGCGACTGGGTCAGCTTGTACTGCGACGGGGAATGTGACGGTGGCGGCTGGAGCATTTGTTGATCTTAAGGTAACGGGCGCGAGTGGGTCGGCGGCCAGCGTGTGGATGGCTCTGACCTGCAACTGATTGGACAAATATTTTCTTTGAGCAGAGTTTATGCTGATGGACATGGCTATCTTTGGATTTGAGGCTGTGAAGCGGGTTGCGCCTTTGGTGGTGTTGGGGTTGACGGTGCGGATGGGTACGGCCCAGGGTGTGATTGCACAGGACTCTCCTTCGCGAGCGATGGCGGCGTCGGTGATGAAGATGTGGCCGACGGGGGCAGTGTTGACGACGGTACATCCTGGTGCGTGGGGGTATGAAGAGGGTGTGCTGCTGGATGGGATGGCGGCCGAGTGGCATTCGACGGCGGATGAGGCCGACTTCAAATACATTAAGAACGCGGTTGATAAGTATGTAACGGAAGACGGAGCAATTACCGACTATAAGGCGGACGGGCATACGCTGGACGACATTGAGATGGGAAGGGCAGTGCTGCTGGTCTACCGAGTGACGCAGCAGGCGAAGTACTACAAAGCAGCGAAGTTTCTGCACGACCAGCTTGAGTTGCAGCCGAGGACCGCGAGCGGAGCCTATTGGCATAAGCAGATTTACCCGAACCAGATTTGGCTGGATGGAGCCTATATGGCCGGGCCGTTTCGTGCGGCGTACGCGGCGACCTTTCATGAGCCCAAGGATTTCGACGACATTGCGAAGCAGATTCTGTTGATGGATGCGCATATGCGCGATCCGAAGACCGGGCTGATGAAGCATGGGTGGGACGAGTCGAAGCAGATGGAATGGGCAAACAAACGGACAGGCCTCTCTCCGGAGGTGTGGGCCCGTGCGATGGGATGGTATTGCATGGCGCTGGTGGACGTGCTGGATTGGTTTCCCCAAGAACATCCGCAGCGAGTGAAACTGGTGGAGGCGCTGCAACGGTCGATGGAGGCGGTAGTAGCGGTACAGGATAACGAGACCGGCCTGTGGTGGCAGGTGATGGACCGCGGCCCGACGCAGAAGGCCAAGTTGACGGGACAAGGGGAGTTGAAGGTCATTCCGGGCAAAGACGGAAAAGGCAATTATCTGGAGGCCTCGGCTAGTTGCATGTTTGTTTATGCGCTCGCGAAGGGTGTTCGGATGGGGTATTTGCCTCAGTACGACGAGGGGAAGGCAAAGCGAGGATGGGAAGGAATCCAAAAACAATTTGTAACGAGTGGCGCGGAGGGCATGATGACGCTGGACGGTACGGTGAAGGTAGGTGGGCTGGGTGGGAATCCCTATCGTTCGGGGAGCTATGAGTATTACGTTGGCGAGAAGACCCAGGCAAATGACTCAAAAGGTATCGGAGCGTTTCTGCTGGCGGGTTCGGAGATGGAGCAGGCGCCGACGGAGGCGTTGGGACAGTGGAAGACCGTGTTGCTGGATGCGTGGTTCAACTCGCAGACGCGGAAGAACGCTGCGGGGCAGACGGAGCTGTTTCATTACAAATGGGACGATGATGCGAACAGCGGGTTTGCTTTCTTTGGGCGGGCGTTTCAGCGTTATGGCGTGAAATTGGCTACAGAGACGACGTCGCCTACGACTACAGATTTGAGTAAGGCGCAGATTTATGTGCTGGCTTCGCCTGACATTCCGGTGAAGAATCCGACGCCGAACTATATGGATAAGGCGAGCGGCGATGCAATCGAAGCATGGGTGAAGGCGGGAGGCGTGCTGATTCTGATGGAGAACGATGTGACGAACTCAGAGTTTGATCACTTCAATACGATGAGCGAGCGATTTGGGATCCACTTCAATCCGGTGATTCGAAACAAGGTTGACGGCGACAAGTGGGAGATGGGGACGGTGACGATTCCTGAGGGGACGGGAGTGTTTAAGCATCCACACAAGGCCTATCTGAAGGAGATTTCTACGATTCGCGTGTCGGGGCCGGCAAAGGCAGTGGTGACGGACCAGGGTGATGTGCTGATGGCAGTGGCGAAGTATGGAAAGGGGACGGTGTTTGCCGTGGTCGATCCGTGGATCTACAACGAGTACGTCGACAGGCGGAATAAATTGCCGGTAGAGTTCGATGGATTTGCGGCGGCGATCGACCTTGCCGGGTGGGCTGTTCGACAGGCGAAATAAGGCGAACTAGAGGCCGTCGGCGAGCGACTTGCGGAGATCGACGGCCAAGGAACTGAGGGTGACTAGGGTCTCTGGCGTGGGGGATTTTAGGATGCGTTCCATCTTGGATGCGACCTCCGTCCCTTGCTGGTAGCCGTACATTCCGAGTGAACCGGCGAGTTTGTGGGCGATGCCCAAGGCTTCAACTCGGGTGGCCTCGTCGAGTGTGCCAGTGGAGGCAGCGGACGCGAATTGGTCGAGGAGATCGAGTCGTTCACGGATGGTCGGAAGGTTCTTTTGCCACAGCTGGGCTAGTACTGTGTCGATCTGATCCGGGGAGGATTTTTTCATTGCCAATTGCGACTAGTCCTTCCAACCAAGGACTTCGGAGATCTGTTCAGCTAGGGTGAGGGGGTCGAAGGGCTTGAAGAGAATGCCGGCGAGGCCGAGTCCGGCGAAGCGGCGCTGGTCGACTCCCTGAACCTTGGCGGTCAGCAAAAGGACGGGGATGTTCGCGATAGCGGGGTTCTGCTGCATGGCGCTGAAGGTAGTAGGGCCATCGACTCCCGGCATCATGACGTCCATGAGGATGGCGTCAGGATGCTCGGCGGCTGCGATGGAGATGCCTTCCGCGCCGGAGCTGGCGGTCAAGATCTCCCAACCTGCCGTCGCCTCGAGCGAGAGGGCCGCAACCTCACGAATATCATCTTCGTCGTCGATTATTAAAACGCGTCGCATGAGCGAATTTATTCTCTCATGCGACGCGAGTGTATGGAGGTAACTTGCTGATTTCGGCCTATAGCCTGAGGCTAGCGGGTTGGGGCTGCCGTAGCGAGGTCGGCAAACTTTGTGCGAATGCGGTGAACCATGGAGAGGACCAGCTCTTCGACCTCTTGGGGCTGAACCTTGGCCTTGGTGAGGAATTCGGTAGGGCCGAGGCGGAGCATGGCCATTTCGGTCTCTGAGATCTCACGGCCGGAGTAGACGACCAGGGGCAGGGCGCGCAGTGTGGGCTGCTGACGAAGCCACTCGACCAGCGAGAAGCCGTCGCCGTCAGGAAGGGTCAGGTCGAGGATAAGAAGGTCGGGCGGGCGGGTGATGCATTGCCGGATCGCCTGCTGACGTGAGGAGGCAAGGTCTATATGGACCGCTGCGTTTTGGAAGCTGGCGGTGAGGACACTGGCAAGGTCGTCGTCGTCCTCTACCAGAAGGACGTAGGCCGGACCGTCGCCGTGATGCAGCACGCGGCCTAGCTCGGCGAAGAGAAGGTTTTCGTTAAAGGGCTTCTGCACCCAGCCCTGGGCGTCGCCGGTGAGTTGTGGACGCAGGGTGGAGGAGAGGACGCTTAGAACGACGACGGGAATATTGGCTGTGATGGGGTTGTTCCGAAGGCGTTGAAGGGTCTCCCAACCGCTGAGGCCGGGCATGTAGAGGTCGAGCAGAATGGCTTCGACGTGGTGTTCGGCAGCGAGGATCAGGGCCTGTTCGCCGGAGACAGCTTCGATGACGGTGTAGCCCTGGCGCGTGAGGTGCTCAGAGACTACCGTGCGGATGCCTGCGTCGTCGTCGCAAACGAGGATCGCACCTTCACCGCGAGGCGGAAGGGTCGCGGGGAGGACAACGTCGGTGGCGCGAGTGGTGCGGGGAAGCATGACGTAGAGAGTCGATCCGAGGCCGAGGTTGCGCTGGGCCCAGATGGAGCCACTGTGCTGCTGCACGATGCTGCGGCAGATCGCGAGACCGAGGCCAGTGCCGCCCTTCTGGCGGGCGTCGGAGGGCTCAATCTGCTGGAAGCGGTCGAAGATGCTGTCGAGCTTGTCGGTGGGAATGCCGCGGCCTTCATCGACGACTTTGAGAAGGATGGAGTCGGAGGTGGCTTCGGTGTGGATGCGGACCGTAGAGGCGACGGGGGAGAACTTGATTGCGTTAGAGAGAAGATTGGTGATGACCTGCAGGATGCGATCGGAGTCGCCATCGAAGAAGAGTGCTTCGGGATAGGCGACCTGGGCTACAGAGGATGGTTCGAGCGCGAGGTGGACTGTGTTCGCATCGGCCATGGGAGTCATTGTGTCGATGGCCTGTTGGGCGAGGTCGCGAAGGGAGCAGCGACGAATCTGCAGAGGCGCGCGCCCGGACTCCATTCGCTCGAGGTCGAGAATGTCGTTGATGAGTCGGATGAGGCGGTCGGTGTTGGTGACTGCGATGCGTAGGAGGTTGAGCGCTTTGGCGTCGACGTCGCCGATGATGCCTGAAGAGAGAAGACCGAGGGCGCCGCGGATGCTGGTAAGCGGCGTGCGCAGTTCGTGCGAGACCGTGGAGATGAACTCGTCCTTTAGCGTGTCGAGCTCAGAACGATGGGTGAGTTGGAGAGTGTGCTGATGATGTTGCTCACGGGCCTGCGTCAGCTGTTCAGCAAGTTCGCGGGTCGTGCGTTGCGCGCGCAGGAAAGCGAAAAGTAGAACACCGGTGGCCGTGATTAGCGAGAGAAAACCAATTAAGGACAGAATGTGCATTGTGTACCGGGAACCTTATGGTAACTTTTTCCACAACTTATTGGTAACTTATTTTTGGTAACCGTTTCGAATTGGGACGTATACTCTTCGGTCTCAAATATCCCTATTCGTTGCGCATTCAAAGAGGTGAAACTTCATGTAGGTGATTAGCTTGCTCAGCGGGTTCAAGATTTGGTTAGCCTGCTGAGAATGACAGAAAATAAGTTGCAGCGGCAATAACACCTCCGTGGGTTATCCGGGATGACAACATTGGTATAACAGGGTTTATGACGTTATCCGAGCGTAAATTGGCCGTCTTTCCTAGCGAAAGACGGCCAATTTTGCTGCTTTGTCAATGAGAGCAGTCTAGGCTGGCACGGCTACCTGGTCGAGGATCGTGGCCCACTTTTTTCCTGTTCGGGCGGCCTGGGCTTTCTTGTGGAAGGCGTAACCGGCGATCAAAGGAAGGGCGAGGGTGGCCTCTGAGAAGACCATCTGCTCGTAGGTGAGGTCGACCTTACCCCAGGAGCTGGCTTCCTTAAGTGTGGAACCCGACAGAGCGCCGTCGCGGGCGTCGGCTACAGTGATTTGGATGGCGTACTTGTGCATGGAGGCTTCGACTCCCAGAATGTCGGCGGCCACGACAATGTCCTGAGCGAAGTTCTTGGGGACGCCACCGCCGATCATAAGCAGGCCGGTAGTGGGGTTGGCGATCTTGAGCTGAGTGATCTCGTAGAAGTCCTTGGCGGAGTCGATCGAAACCATCGGCTTGCCCTGGCGGGCGTGCTGGTGGGCGACGAGGCCGAAACCGGCGGAGCAATC
This sequence comes from Acidobacteriaceae bacterium KBS 89, assembly GCA_000381605.1. Classification (GTDB taxonomy): domain Bacteria; phylum Acidobacteriota; class Terriglobia; order Terriglobales; family Acidobacteriaceae; genus Edaphobacter. Next base: position 360,489 of record KB906756.1, on the reverse strand, counting down.
GGAGAAGGCGGGGCAGAAGATGGGAACGTTCTTCTCGTAGGCGGCGAGGACGATGGAGTCGCGGCCACCTGCTTGGGGTGTCTTGCCGTTTTTTGCAAGGTAAGCGCCCATCTCGCGGATGAACTCGCGGGAGCTGTAAGGGCGAGGCTCGAGGGAGTTGGTGATCTGGTGGGTGGTCTCGTCGCAGATGCGGAGCTCTTCCTCGTCGATGAAGGTGTCGTAGATGCGGTCGATCATCAGCTCGCGGAGATCGGCGTCGCCTGCGCCGTATTTGTACTCGTCGCCCGCGATGTAGTGGTTGAAGCCGAGGGCTTCGAAGAAGTCCTGATCGACGATATTGGCACCGGTGGAGACAATGGCGTCGACCATGTTGTTGCGGATCAGGTCGACGAAAATTTTTTGGAGCCCAGCGGAGATGAGGGAGCCGGCAAGGCAGAGGATGACGCCGCAGTCGGTGTCGCGAAGCATCATGTCGAAGATGTTGGCGGCGCGGGCGGTATCACGCGCGGAGTAGGCCATGTTGTGCATGGCGTCGACCAGGGGAACGACATTGTGCTGCTTGATGTCGAGGTGCTGGATGGGGCGGTCTAGGAGTTCCTTTTTTGTGGGCATGGCTCTACTATGATATCAACGTTTTGGGCTTGATTGGCGCGGGTTTTATGTGAATTTAACAGAGGTGAATATGGGGATTTAGAACGGTGCCCGAAAGGAGGGCATGATGAAAAACCACACCATTACAGGCGGTGGTGGCATACGCCTCCATCTTGTTGAGGCGGGCAACCCAAAGGGGCGCCCAATCATGTTCATCCATGGTCTTTCGCAGTGTTGGCTCACATGGAACCGTCAGATGAACTCGGACCTGGCCGCTGACTGCCGGCTGGTCGCGATGGATATACGGGGTCACGGTCTTTCTGATAGGCCTCACGAGGGCTACGCCGACTCGAGATTGTGGGCTGATGACATCAATGCAGCCATACAGGGTCTGGGGCTTGACCACCCAGTCCTCTGCGGCTGGTCGTACGGACCGCTCATCATCCTCGACTATATCCGGCATTACGGCGAGGATGGCATTGGCGGAATCAACTTTATAGGTGGCATAACAAAACTTGGCAGTGACGAGGCTCTGTCGGTTCTCACCCCTGAGTTTCTCAGCCTCGTGCCAGGTTTTTTTTCCACGATAGCAGAAGAGAGCGTCCACAGCCTTGAGTCGCTGATACGACTGTGCTTCGTGCAAGAACTCTCAGCTGAGGACATGTACCTGATGCTGGGGTTCAACGTGTCCGTTCCGCCCTATGTCCGTCAGGCGCTGTTGTCTCGATCCATTGACAATGATGACCTTCTTCCCCGAATCCGCAAAGCCGTACTGATCACGCAGGGCGCTGAGGATGCGGTCGTGAAACTATCTGCTGTTGATCAACACAAGGCCGGTGGCTTAACCCATGCTCAAATTCAGATAGTGCCGAGCATCGGGCATGCACCGTTTTGGGATGCCGCGGAAGTGTTCAATCAACGTCTTCTGGCGTTTTCTGCCAACATCTAGAAGCATGGCACACACTGCCGAGCACGCTGGTGATATTCCTTCCGAGATAGACGGGCCATTCATGCCATTCATCCTTTGACCAATCAGCGACCAACTCGCGAAAATTGTCTCGTCTCATGGCTTGTACTAATTAGCGGTGCATTTGGCCACGATCAGAGTGATGTCGTCATGCTGCTCGGAGGGGCTAAATCTCTGGATTTGTTCGACGACTGATGAGAGCGTGTCGCTGGCAGACATTGCCTTGTTTTTTCGCAGGGCTTCGACGAGTCGCTGCTCGCCGAACTCTTCTCCCGAAGCGTCGAAGGATTCGGTTACACCGTCTGTGTAAAGCGCCAGCAGATCGCCGGGAGAGAGCTGGCATTCCTCGATTGGAGAATCCCACTCTTCGAAGAGACCAAGAACGGTTCCGGTGGAGTGAAGCCAGTCGACCTTGCCGTTATGCCGGAGGACGATGCCCGATAGATGGCCGCAGTTGGCGTAGCGTAGGCGGCGGGCCTTGTCATCGTAGTCGGCGAAGAAGACGGTGGCGTAGGCGGAGTCCGTGGTGTTCTGAAAGAAGATGCGGTTGACGGACTGGAGGAAGAGCTGTGGCTCGTCGCGGGCGAGAGTGAACTGGCTGCGGAGGTTGGCCTGGAGATTGGCCATCAGAAGCGCGGCGGCGATGCCTTTGCCAGAGATATCGCCAATGACGAGTCCGAGGCGCTGGTTGCCGAGGGCGAGGAAGTCGTAGTAGTCGCCGCCGACGTGACGGGCCTGGATACAGACGCCAGCGTAATCGAGGGTTTTGAGAGGAGGCAGAGTCTGAGGGAAAAGGCGGGCCTGCACCTGGCGGGCGATTTCAAGCTCTTGCAGGGTGCGACGCTCAGACTCGATTCTTGCGGCGGCAACCTGGCGTTCCTGTTCGATCTGGCGGGTGAACTGGTCGGTACCAATCAGTTCGAAACCGTTGCCATCGAGATCTTGAAAGCGGGCGAGAGTGATGCCGAAGATCGTCTGCTGCGGAGGCTGGTGAAAGCGAACGCCGAGCCTCTTCCATAGCTCGTAGGTGGTGTTGATGTCCTCGGACAGGAAGCCAATCTGCGTCTCGCGGCCAATAAAGCGGTACTTTTCAGTGCCGGGTTTGGGAGCGACAAGCGCGAGAATTGCCTGGCCATCCGGAGGTGCAATCGCTACCCAGCGGCCGTCGTAGGTGAAGCTGACGTCGGCGACGACGCTGAAGCCAAGCTGGTTGACGTAGAAGTCAAGGCTTCGATCATGGTCGCGGACGTAGACGGTGGATTTGAAGACGCGCAGATAAGGCCGCTCAGGGCACTCCGGGCAATCAGGTCGGGCCGATTGGGTATTCGGCGATGAGGGCTGCTCGAGGGCTTCGGAGGCGGGTATCAAGGCGGATCTCCCTTGGTGGAGGTGAGTGCCTGCTACTGAGACTGGGGCTGGAACGATTCGATGCAACCAGTCAAATTTTCATCGCTTCAATGGTAATTCGATGTGCAGGAGAATGTCGCAGACTCGATTAATTGCCGCTGGGCGCGTTGAACACCCTTCAGCAGCAAGACCATGAAAAGGCGGGTCGAACCGAGTTGTGGTGGGTCACATTCAGACCTTGGTGAAGGCCTGGACAGCCTTGTCGAAGGCTGCGGGATGGTTGTACGTGATGAAGCGGCCGGAGTCGTCGATGTGGTGGATCTTCAGGTTCGGCATAGTGCTGTAGGCACTGGTGTAGACGGTGTCGATCCTGGAGAGCCCCGGGATAACGATGACCTCCGTGCCTTTGCCGGAGGCGACTCCCTCGACGACGGAGAAGCGCGTGGGCGCGGCGGGGATGGCCTGGCCAAAGATGGGCTTTCGGAGCAGCATGAGGCCGGCAAGGAGAAGAATGAAGGTTATGACGCGGTTGATGGTTTGCGATGTTGACATGGCATTGCTCCTTGGAACTACTTCAGTGTGCCGTGCGCGTTGTGTTGCCACCAGTGGTTTGCGTCATCGGAGTGGCATGACAGTTGTCATGGGCGAGCAACGGGTTGGGAGTGTTTACTCTTCGTCGGTGAAGATGCTTTCGATTGGGCTGTTGAAGAGGCGAGCAAGTTTGAAGGCGAGCGGGAGACTGGGGTCAAACTTGCCGGTCTCGATGGCGTTGACGGATTGACGCGAAACCTCGAGGCGCTCGGCGAGGTCGGCCTGGGACCAGCTGTGTTCGGCGCGGAGGATGCGGAGTCGGTTCTTCATTGGTACCTCATGCGAATGAATGGCTGGGCGATTCCCATGAAGATCCAGAAGAAGACGTAGACATAAAAGGTGGAGATATGAGGCGCTTTGGCGAAGTCTTCGAGAAAGCCCCAGATGGTGGTGACGGCGAGAGTTCCGCCGAATCCCCAGAGCATGGATTGAACAAGTATGGAACGCTCAAACTCATCAGACTCTTCGGTGATGTAGAGACCAACGACGATGAGCGAGCCAATGAGGGGCAATGCGGGAAGCACGGCGAGGACATAAACGATGAAGCCGGTGGGATGAAGATGGTGGAACGACCATTGTGCGATGAAGAGAAAGACCAGATAGATAGCCATCGTTGGGGCGAGGCGGTACACGTAACGGCGTCCGGCTTTCGTTGCTGGAATGCATGGCATGACAAGATTCCTTTCCACAAAGACAATTAAACTTTACACTCCGGTCGATAATTGTCAAGTGTGCTTGTCATTTATTTTTTTTGAGTTCGATGGAGTTTCAGGGAGGGGCTTCAATCAGCTCCAAAACGACAATTGATAGGCTTAGCTTGAGGATTTCGACGTGAATGTGAACTTTGCCGAGCGCGCGCACAACCACAACTGGAAGCTTGATCCGATTGTGCGGTCGCTCCTGGACACTGATTTTTACAAGCTGCTGATGCTGCAGTTTATCTGGAAGAACTTTCCGGCAATTCATGTAACGTCGGAGGTTACAAACCGAACAGTCTCGGTGCGACTCGCTGAGCAGATTCCGATGGCCCTCTTGGTGGACCAGATGGAACATGTGCGCGGGCTCAGGTTTCGACGTTCGGAGATCATCTGGCTAGCGGGCAATACATTTTATGGGACGCGGAGCATCTTCGAGCCGACGTTTTTGGATTGGTTGGAAAACGATTTTCGCCTGTCGGACTACGAGGTTACCGAGCAGGACGGGCAGTTGGTGGTTCGCTTCGAAGGTCTGTGGACCGAAGTGACGATGTGGGAGGTCTACGGTCTTGCTCTGGTGAGCGAGATGAAGACCCGTGCTGCGTTGGGTGCGCTAAACGAGCTGGAACTGGATGTGTTGTATGCGCGAGCCAAGACGAAGCTGTGGGAGAAGCTCGAACTGCTACGCGCCGTGCCTGAGGTGAGAATCTCGGAGTTTGGAACGCGGCGGCGGCACAGCTTTCTCTGGCAGGAATATGTGATCGAGGTGATGCGCGTGGCCTTGGGGGCGAGCCTGTCGGGCACGTCGAATACTTTTCTTGCGTACAAGCATGACCTGGAGGCGATGGGAACGAACGCGCATGAACTGCCGATGGCAGTGGCGGCGATCACCAATGGGGACGAGGCGTTGCATCAATCGCAATACCGGGTGCTTGAGCTTTGGCAGAAGAGCTATGGTGGCGAGTTGCTAATCATGTTGCCGGACACTTTTGGGACGACTCAATTTCTTGAAGGAGCTCCAGATTGGGTTGCGGACTGGACGGGACAACGGTGCGATAGTAAGGATCCCTTTGTTGCGGGGGATGAGTACATCGCGTGGCTGCTGCACAGAGGGCGGGATGCCCGAAAGAAACGATTGATCGCTTCAGATGGGCTGGATGTCGATGACATCTTGCGACTCCATAAATATTTTCACGGACGAATACGGTTCAGCGCTGGATGGGGGACGTTGCTTACGAACGATTTTCGTGGATGTCATCCACGAGGAGAGACGACGCTTGATCCGATAAGCCTGGTGTGCAAGCTGATGACGGTGGAGGGTAGACCGGCGGTGAAGCTGTCGGACAATGCGCGGAAGTCGACGGGGCCGACGGAAGAGATCGAGCGATATCGGAGAGTATTTGGGAGTGTGGCTGTTACTGGAGCGGTTGTAACAGTGTGAGTCGCTGGTGATGGTTATACTTTTCGGATGGCGAGATTGGTGGGGATGGTGCGGGTTGCTGTGGCGGTGACTTTGCTGCCGGTGATGTTTGTTCAGCAGAGCCTTGCCTGGGGCGCAGAGGGGCACAAGATGATCAATCGGCTGGCCGGGGCTGCGCTGCCAGCGGATGTTCCGGAGTTTCTGCGGTCGCCTCAGGCTGTGGATGCGTTGGAATACTATGGGCCGGAGCCGGACCGATGGAAGTCAACCGGCGAACCGGAGTTGAATGTGGCGCAGTCTCCGGAACACTTTATCGATCTCGAGTATGCCGATCTGGTGGGTGAGTTGCCGCGGCGCAGGTATGACTTTGTGCGGGCGTTGGCGTTTGCACAGAAGGCGCATCCAGATCTGCCGCTGTCGCCGGAGAAGGTGGGACTGCAGCCGTACGAGGCTACGGAGGTTTGGGAGCGGCTGAAGAGTGCGATGCGGGACTATCGCGCGTTGAAGGCAGACCATAGTGATACGAAGCCGGTGGAAGCAGAGATAGTCTTTCTTGCTGGCTGGCTTGGACATTATGTGGCGGATGGGTCGCAGCCGCTGCATACGACCATTCAGTACAACGGGTGGACTGGGCCGAATCCGAATGGCTATACGACGGAGCACAAGATCCATGCGCTGTTCGAGTCGACTTACGTTGCGGCAAACGTGAAGGTTGCCGATGTTGCTCCGCTGATTCCGGCGAAGCCGGTGGTGCTTGGCGATATCTTCACTGACTACATGGCCTATTTGCGGCATACAAGTTCGTTAGTGGAGAAGACGTATCAGTTGGAGAAGGCTGGTGCGTTTGCCGGCGCAGGCACTGCTGAGGGCAAGGCTTTTGCCGATGAGCGGCTGGCTGCGGGAGCGACCGAGTTGCGAGACATGATCTACACAGCCTGGGTGAAGAGTGCGGAGCCGGTTCCGCCTTATCGAGGGCAACCGAATTGATTTGCCGTGAAGCTACGTGAATCGAGGCCTTTTTTTCGAAACGCCGCTAGTCCAGAATTCCATCCGGCTCGCTTGCGGGCAGAACTTGGGTCGGCACACTCGAAGGGAAGCGCTCCCTCCACCTTGCCATCTCGCCCAGCGCGGCTACGGCCTCTCTGGCCTCAACCGCTGCGATCTTGCGGTGCAGCAGATCGCTTGAGAACTCAATTGGCGCGTCCGCGAACTGCACCTCCGCGCGAACCCCACGCAGGCCCAGAAACTTGAAGACGTGGGACAGCATGTTCCGGTCTCCCCAATAACAGATGTCGTCTCCGACGCTGAAGTCCGGCCCGTTGTCCAGCACACAGCTGTACCGCACATGCGCCGCAGTCACGGGCGATCCGCCTTCAAGCACCTGCGCGAGCAATCCACTGCGGAACTTCAGCAGATGACCACCGTTGGTCGTCGTTCCTTCGGGAAAGAAAACGACTGGAAGGCCAGCATCCAACGCTGCCTGCATTCCTGCCCGTGCCTTCATCGCTGAACCGCCGTGTCCTCGTGCGACGTAGACCGTCCCGGACATTGTGGTCATCCAACCGACGACAGGCCACTTCCTGATCTCCTCCTTTGATACGAACACACACGGATGTACCGCAGCGAAGACCACAATATCCAGATAGCTGAGGTGGTTCGAGATCAACGCGCCGCGCTTGGGGAAGTGGCCGACAACCGTTACCTCAACTCCCAACCCCTGCATCGCCCGTGCACAGAAGCGATGCAGCCAATCCGCTCTCTGCTCTCGAGTTGCCGGCCGCTTGACTGCGAGCTCGGTCCCGGCCACGATGAACATTCCCACCAGTCGAACGCTTCGCACCACCGACCGAAAAAAGTTCACTGGATCGAATCCTCATCTTTCAGCGCCAACACAGGTTTCACAAGCGCAGTCTATCCTGTGACAAGTGCACCCTGACGAACCAAATCGAAGCCCTCCCACGCAAAGTCACGCTCCTGTTCGCCACAACTGGATCTATCGCCGCGTCGCCCTTCCAATCCTTGCGTTGCTCCGCATGGGCGCAACACCGGAGAAGCTTGCCTGGAGCATCGCTGCCGGGTTGCTCATCGGGATCAATCCGATCATTGGCAGCACGACGGTTCTTTGCCTTGCGCTTGCTTTCGTCTTCCGGCTGAACGTTGCTGCGTCGCAGATTGGGAACCACGTTGTCTATCCGCTCGAACTCCTCCTTGTAATTCCGTTCATTCATGCGGCGAGTCGCATGTTCCATACTGCGCCTATGCCACTCTCTGCCAACGAACTTTTTCGCGCGACCCGCGAACATCCAGTGGATTTGATTCGCCAGCTCTGGGTGTGGGAGTGGCACGCCTTTCTGTTGTGGGCGGTTATCGCGGCGGTGGCGGTTCCGCTTGCCGCGCTTGCGCTGACTCCCGTTCTTCGCAAGTTGCTTGCACGCGTCGAACGCCATCAATATCCGATACTCGCCATCGCTCCGCAGACCAGCGAGTCGCAACTACGTGGCGGAGATTTGCGGCACTAGCGCGGTGAGCAGGGTCGTGAATTGCTTTTCTGCGCGGCGGCCTACTTCCATGACGTCTTCGTGGTGGATGGTTTCGGCTTCTTTTTGTCCAGCTGCAACGACGCCTGCGGCTATGTTGGTGACGAGCGAGATGCCGAGGACCTCGAGGCCCATGTGGCGGGCGACGATGGTCTCGTGGACTGTGGACATGCCGACGAGGTCGGCGCCGAGGGTGCGGAAGGCGCGGATCTCGGCCGGGGTTTCGAAGGACGGGCCGAGGACCGCGAGGTAGACACCCTCTGCGAGTTGGAATCCCTGGCGGGCGGCCTCTGTTACGGCGAGGGCGCGGAGGCGCGGTGAGTAGGCGGTGGACATGTCGAAGAAGCGCTGGCCAGCGCCGGGGACCATGCTGAAGCGGGGCTCGTTGGGTCCTAGCGCGGCGTTGGTTCCGGTGAGGTTGATGTGGTCAGTGAGCGCGATGAGGCTGCCCTGCCTGTAGCCAGTGTTGATACCGCCGGCTGCGTTGGTGACGATGAGGGTCCTGCAGCCGATGAGTCCGAGGACGCGTGTGGGGAAGGTGACCTCGGAGATGGGGTAGCCCTCATAGGCGTGGACGCGGCCCTGCATGACAGCGACGGGGATGCCGGCGATGGTGCCAAGGACGAGGTGGCCTGAGTGTCCCTGCACGGTGGAGCGGGGGAAGTGTGGGATTTCTGCGTAGGGAATGCGTGTGGCAGCATCGACCTGTGTGGCGAAGTTGCCGAGGCCCGAGCCAAGGATGATGCCGATGGTTGGAACGACATCGGTCGCGGTGCGGATGTAGTCGGCGGCGGATTGAGCTCTGCTATAGATATCGGTCATCAGTGGTCCTGTGATGCGGTCCTATCGTGCCGCCTTTTCGGGGGTGCCCCTCCCCCCCCATTCCCCGCGCGTAAATTGTTTATAATCAGCAATTTGAGGTGCATGTTGGTCTGTAAAATATTGATTCCAAATTGGTTACGCGCAAAATCGTCCAGTGAAAGGACTTAAGCGGCCTTTCTTCTGCGAAGAGTTTGATTCTGATTTGAAAAAGCTCCTATTAACAGTCTAGCGATTTGGAGGGGGTAAACACGCCACGGTTTTGGGATTTATTTTTCGCCGGGCAGGACACGCGGAAAAGCAAGACTGGCGCGGGTTTCGTGAGACGCGAACCGGAATTCTTATTGTGGAAAACGCATTTCGGGGGCTTGACATGCGTATTTGCCGGGAAACTTGAGGTCTTCCGAGATCGTCAAGCAAGGATGCACAAATCTACTTACGTGGAGGACTGACTTGGCGCACTGCCTTATGCGGGTTCTGCATGTGGCCTGAGACGGTGTGTTACATTTACGAAAATCCAAATTTTAAAAGCACCTGTTGCCGTTGGGCGCTGTCGTTTCGCCACTTCTTTCTGGATACGACACGGTCGTTGTGTCCCACCGGTATCGATTCATCACTTTTACAGAGCGCGGATTGGACGCGCTGGAGGTGAAGAGCATCATGTTGCTTAGGGCCCTGTTTTTTGCTGGTGGAGTGATCTTCCTGAGTGGAGCAACAGGATCGTGTCAGGAGCCGAAGGCGGCATCTGGCGTGACGATTGTGCAACCCGGTGCCCCGGGACAAAGCAATAAAACCCTGACGGCGGCGACTGCCAACGCTGCCCCAAAGCAACCATCCGAGGCCGATATCAAGTTCATGCAGGGCATGATCATGCACCATGGGCAGGCGGTGGAGATGACGGGGTTGATCGGTACGCGGAGCCAAAACAAAGAAGTGCAGGCCCTGGGCAAGCGGATCAGCGTATCGCAGACCGACGAGATGGCCTACATGAAGCAGTGGCTGACGGACCGGGGGCTGCCGCTCTCCGAGCATGCGGCGATGGACATGTCGGGAATGGACATGAGCGGCATGGACCATAGCCACATGGATATGGGCGCGATGCCGATGATGCCGGGCATGCTGACTCCGCAGCAGATGGAGGCGCTGAGGAAAGCTACCGGGCCGGCCTTCGATCAACTTTTTCTTACTGGCATGATTCAACATCACACCGGCGCTCTGACGATGGTGAAGGAGTTGTTTGCGTCGCCGGGAGCGGGCCAGGACCCGCAGTTATTCGACTTTGCAAGCGATGTAGATAACACGCAGCAGGCAGAGATTGACATTATGCGGCACATGCTAAAGGAGAAACAATGATCGCAGGACGACCCTCACGATTTTCGCGCAGTGCTGTGACCACGGCACTTGCACTGGCTGTCTCTTTCCCCGCGCTTTGTGCCGGGCAAAATAACACCTCGGTGTATACGAATCCTCGTGCAGGGTCTGATGACCCGCGTGTTGGCCTGAAGGGTGGGCTGTACGATGCCGGCGAAGCGGCGTCGGGCTTGCAGCGCATTGTCTCGTTGCCGAAGCCTGCGGGGTTCGCTCCGGATCTTGCTTCGATCGCAGCCTACGATGCTGCGCCTGCTCCGCCGCCACCGCCTGCGGGCACACCGCCGGGGCGTGGGCCGCAGACTGGCCCCCGTGCTAACTACGGCGGTACGAACTCCGACCTGGCGTTTGGCGGTTCGAGCTTGTTTGTCGGGAACTACAGCGGAGTTAATTTTTATGACATCTCGGACCCGACGAAGATCAAGCTGATTACTTCGATGGTTTGCCCAGGTGGGCAAGGGGATGTTTCGGTCTACGGGCATCTTCTGTTCATGTCGGTCGAGGCGGCGAATGGGCGGCTCGATTGCGGGACTCAAGGTTTTCCGACGCCGGCGGCTGCGACTCCGCCGCCTGCGGAGCCCGCTGCCGCTGAGGGCGCGGCGGAAGGGGGACCACGGCGGCCACCACCGCCGCCTCCGAGCCCGGACCGCATCAAGGGGATTCGCATCTTCGACATCAGCGACCTGTCGAAGCCGAAGCAGGTTGCCGAGGTGCAGACCTGCCGCGGATCGCATACGCATACGCTGGTGCTCGACCCGAAGGACAAGGACAATGTTTATCTCTACATCTCGGGGTCGGCGGGTGTGCGTCCGGCGGAGGAGTTGGCGGGATGCTCGGGAGGCGACCCTGATAAGGACCCCGATACCGCGCTGTTCACGATTGTGATTATCAAGGTGCCGGTGGCGCATCCGGAGCAGGCAAAGGTTGTCGCCAGTCCGCGCATCTTTACGGATCCGCAGACGGGCAATGCGAATGGGCTTTGGAAGGGCGGCAATCACGGCGAAGGTACTCAGACTACGTCGATGACGAGGGGCTGCCACGACATTACGGTTCGCTCGGATCTTGGACTGGCGGCGGGTGCCTGCTCGGGTAATGGAATTCTGCTGGATATTTCTGATCCGGTGCATCCGGTTCGTATCGATGCGGTGAACGATCCTAATTATGCGTTCTGGCACTCGGCCAACTTCAGCAATGACGGGACGAAGGTGCTGTTTACGGATGAGTGGGGCGGTGGCGGACAGCCACGTTGCCGTGCGAGCGATCCGATGAACTGGGGCGCGGATGCGATCTTCAAACTGAACAAGGGCAAGCTGACGCTGGCGTCGTACTACAAGATGCCTGCTCCGCAGAGTGAGCTGGAAAACTGCGTGGCACATAACGGATCGCTGATTCCGATTCCGGGACGGGACATTGAGGTGCAGTCCTGGTACCAGGGGGGCGTTTCGATTGTGGACTTCACGGATGTGGAGCACCCGTTCGAGATTGGCTACTTCGATCGCGGGCCGGTGGACGGCGTGAAGCGCGCCATGGGCGGCCAGTGGTCGACTTACTGGTACAACGGTTACATCTACGGGTCGGAGATTGCGCGGGGTGTTGATGTGTTCAAGCTGGTGCCGAACAAATACCTTACGCAAAACGAGATCGATGCTGCGACCCAGGTGCGTGTTGCCGAACTGAATGTGCAGAACCAGCAGAAGTTTTCGTGGCCGGCAAACTATGTGGTGGCGAAGGCGTATATGGATCAGCTCGCTCGCAGCAACGGTCTCGATGCGAAGAAACTGGCGGCACTGAATGCGGCGATTGCGAAGGCAGAGGCGAATCCAAAGGATGCGGCGAAGCTTCGCGGTATGGCGTCAGGACTGGATAAGGATGCCAGTTCTGCGAAGACACCGGCAGATGCGAATCGTCTGCACGCGCTGGCGGGAATCATGAAGCAGGGTGGGAGTGCGCCTAAGCAGGTGGCGGAGGCTCACTGATCGTAGCTGCTGGATGAACATGAATGGCCCGGGATGACGCTATCCCGGGCTATTGTGCGAGTGGGGTCTTTTGCAGTTCGGCGGCACTCCAGGCGTCGAAGCCGCCAGTGAGGTCGGCTATCTCGCGGAGGCCGGCGCGGCGGAGAATGCTGGACGCGATGGAGCTGCGATAGCCCCCCTTGCAGTGGACGACGATGAGCTTGGTGGGGTCGAGTTCGCTGGTGCGGTCGGCTAGCTGGCCCAGCGGGATGCGGATGGAGTTTTCCAAGGCGCCGAGTGCGACTTCGCCGGGTTCGCGGACGTCGAGGATGGCGATGTGGTCTTTTTCCTGGTCTTGCAGGTCGGCGAGTTCCTGAGCAGAGACCTGCGGGATGTAGTCGAGTTCGTAGCCGCCCTTGAGCCAGCCGGTGATACCGCCCTCGAGGTAGGCGTCGACGTGTTCGATGCCGACGCGGGCGAGGCGGAGCTGGGACTCGCGGAGTTGGTCGGCGTCTTCGCCGACGAGAATGATGCGCTTGTCGAGGCCGAGGATGCGCGCGGCCCAGGAGGCGTATTGGCCGGAGAGCGCGATGTGCAGGGAGCCAGGGACGTGGGCTACGGCGTACTCCATTGCGGGGCGGGTGTCGAGGACGATGGCGCCTTCGGATTGGAGACGGAGGACCTCGGGTGCTGAGAGCGGTTTGGGTGCGGCGAGCTGGTCGAGGGAGGATGCGCCCTGGCGGTTGAGCTCAACGTCGCGGCCGAAGTACTCGGGGCGTGGAGGGAGGCTGTCGGTTAGGAGGTGGATGAACTCTTCTTCGCTGCGGGCGAGGAGGGCGTAGTTGGTGCGGCGCTGCTTGCCGATAGTGGAAGAGCGCTCGGATCCCATCTGGCGGCCGCAGAGAGAGCCGGCGCCGTGGGCGGGGAAGATCTCGGTCTCGTCGGGGAGCTTGAGGAGCTTGTCGTGGAGGCTGTGGTAGAGCATCGCGGCGAGTTCTTGCGGGGTGTGATCGCCGGAGAGATCGGGACGGCCTACGTCGCCGACGAAGAGAGTGTCGCCGGTGAAGACTGCGCGGGGAGCGGATGGCGCGGCGAGGTCGGTGAGGACGGCGCAGGCGCTTTCGACGGTGTGGCCAGGGGTGTGGAGGAAGTCGAAGCGGGCGTTGCCGAACTGCAGAGTGTCGCCGTCTTTGATGGCGACGTGGGGGAAGGTCGCTCCTGCGTCTTGGCCCAGGTAGATGCGGGCGCCGGTGCGCTCGGCTAGCTCGTGATGGCCGGAGACGAAGTCGGCGTGGAGATGAGTCTCGATGATGTGTTCGATCTTGAGGTTCTTCTCGTTCGCGTAGTCGATGTAGATGTCGACGTCGCGCTGGGGGTCGATTACGGCTGCGATGCCATCCGAAGCGACGAGATAAGAGGCGTGGGCGAGACAGCCGAGAAAGAATTGTTCGATGAGGACTGGTTCCATTGTTTTGCCTCGTGTTCCGCTAGTTAGTTTACTGGAATCGATCAGTTCTCAGTTTTTTGTGTCTTTCGGCTTTTCCGAGGGAGCGTAGGAGTGACTGCGCGGCCGGCGTTGTGCCTTGTATTTTGGGAGGACGGTTTGGGTGAGGCCAGGAGCAAGGTGAAGTGCTGGCGGAGTTGTTTGACGGCTCGGTCGAAGGGTTCTACGGAGCCGTAGGAGCGCGAGATCATGACGCCGCCTTCCATGACAGCCAGAACGTAGGTGGCGAGGGCGTCTGGGTCCGTACCCTTCGGCAGGCGATGCTTGATCTGGTCGATGCATTCGCGGATGGCGGTGATCCAACCCTGAAAGTTTTCGGCGATGAGTTTGTGGGCGGGGCGGTTTTCGGGATCGATCTCGAGGGCTAGGCGGCCGAGGGGGCAGCCGTATCTGCAGTCGGTCTGGAGGATGCGGCCGCGATAACCAGCGAGGATGCCGAAGATGCGTTCGACGGGCTCATCGGTGAGCGCGAAGGCCGGATCGACGACCATGGGGCGCAGGGCTTGGAGATAGCCCTGGAGGACTTCGCGAAGGAGTGCCTCTTTGCTTTCGAAGAAGTGGTAGAAGCTGCCTGAGTTGACTTGGGCATGGGCGAGGAGGTCGGCCATGCTGGTTCCGGCGAATCCTCGTTCCCAGAAGAGGTAACGTGCGGAGTTGATGAGGCGGTCTCGGGTGGGAAGGGTAGATGGCATAAAAAAGTCCTTGACAGAGATAGTGTACAGGGATTTACTTGAACGACCAACCAAGTACTTTTTTGGTAGGAGGAGAATGGCGATGAAGACAATTTTGATTGCGTTAGCTCTTACTGCGACTGCGGTCCCCCAAACTCAAGGAACGATAGCGAAGCCTATGGCGGCGGGCACGGCTCTGGTGTTGGAGGTTACGGTTCCTGCGCCGATTGCGGCCGTGTGGCAAGCCTTCACTACCAGCGAAGGGTTGAGTACTTGGCTGACTCCAGGCGCGGTCGTCGACCTGCGCGAGGGTGGAGAGTGGACGGCGCATTTTCCCGGCGGCAGTACGGGTGGCGGGACGATTGTGAGTTTTGTTCCTGAGAGGGAGCTGGTGGTGTCGGCGATGGCTCCAGATAAATTTCCAACGGTTAGGGCGACGCGCACTCGAGCGCGCTTTCAGTTTGAGGCCAAGGGTGATGCTACGGTGGTGCGGTTGACGCAGACGGGTTGGAAAGAGGGAGAGGAGTGGGTGAAGGCGTATGAGTATCTGACGGTTGGGAACGCGCAGCTGCTGGCGACGCTGCATCACCGGTTCGCATATGGGCCCATCGATTGGACGAAGTAGCTGATGTTGATTTTTTGAATGAGGAGAGGTGCACATGGGTTTCCATGGGTTGAATCTTTGGGCGGTGCTGGTGGCGGCGATATCTGCCTTCGTGCTTGGAGGACTTTGGTATGCGCCGTTTCTCTTTGGGCGAGCGTGGAAGAAGGCTAACGGATTCGGGGCCGATGAGCCGCCGCCTGCAGGTGCG
This sequence comes from Acidobacteriaceae bacterium KBS 89, assembly GCA_000381605.1. Classification (GTDB taxonomy): domain Bacteria; phylum Acidobacteriota; class Terriglobia; order Terriglobales; family Acidobacteriaceae; genus Edaphobacter. The sequence goes on along the minus strand of KB906756.1, from coordinate 345,212 downwards.
AAGGTATTCGTGATCAGCTTTGTTTTGAGCCTGGTGATGGCGCTGAACCTGGCGATGTTTCTGAATGATCCGAAGACAAATCTGGTGTGGGGAGCTGCGGCTGGTTTCCTCGCGGGATTTGGCTGGGTCGCGATGGGGATCGGCATCGTTTCGCTGTTTGAGCATCGACCGTGGAGCTATGTGCTGGTCAACGGAGGGTACCTGACCGTTGCTTTGGTGGTGATGGGAGCGATTCTGGGTGGGTGGCGGTAGTTTCGTGTCGATCGCGAGCTTGATTCCGGGATTCAAGTGCAGCGTGACAACTTCCACACGCATAGTTTTCAATCTGCAATGTTGCGGAAGATGAGTTCGGGCGAGCACGCGCGTTCTCAGGCGAGTCCGTTTTTCCAGACCCTTTGCCGATAGGATATGGAAGAGCAATCATGGCCGAAGCAAAGACCCTCTCCCCCGAAATCCTGCTGCACATCGCCGAGTCCCTCAACCTCCCGCTACATTCCCTCATCGCGGTCATCGGCCTGCTCAATGAGGGCGGCACCGTTCCCTTCATCGCGCGCTATCGCAAGGAAGCAACTGGCAACCTCGACGAAGTTCAGATCCGAGACGTCGAGGAGAAGCTCGCCTACTTCCGTGACCTCATCTCACGCCGCGAGACAATCCTCGCGTCCATCCTTGAGCAGGGCAAGCTCACCGATGACCTCAAGGCACGCATCGAGGGCACCTTCGACAAGTCCGAGCTTGAAGACCTTTACCTACCCTACCGTCCCAAACGGCGCACCAAGGCCACCATTGCCCGCGACCGAGGCCTTGAGCCGCTCGCGCAGTATCTCTGGGAACAGCAGCGCACCGGTCAGCCACTTACCGACTACGCCGCCACCTTCGTCAATCCTGAAAGGGAAGTCCCGACACTCGGGGACGCCCTCGAAGGCGCCCGCCACATCGTCGCCGAAACCATCAGCGAAGACGCCGACCTACGCAAAGCCCTCCGTCGACTCATGTTTGAGGAAGGCATCATCGTCAGCAAAAAATCTTTGGATGCGGTCGATGAGCAGGAAAAGTTCAAAATGTACTACGACTACCGCGAGCCAGTGAAAACCATCCCTTCGCACCGCATGCTCGCAATCCGCCGGGGCGAGACCGAGTCCGTCCTCTACTTCCTGATCGAACTCGAGCCTCTCCGAGCTACCTCTCTCCTCTGCGCGCGCATCCTTCGCCAGCCCGGTGATTGGACCCCGGACCTTGAACTCGCGATTGTCGATGCCTGGAAGCGTCTTCTGAATCCCTCCATCCAGGGCGAGCTCCGTCTCGAGTTGAAAAGGCGCTCCGACACCGACGCCATTCAGGTCTTCCGCGACAACCTCCACAACCTTCTCCTTGCCGCGCCCGCCGGCCCTATCTCAGTTCTCGGCATTGACCCGGGCCTGCGCACCGGCTGCAAGATCGCCGTCGTTGATGAGACCGGCAAGTTCCTCGCTCACGACGTTCTATATCTCCACACCTCTAAAAATGCAGCGTCAGGAGCAGGCGAGACCCTCGCCGCTCTGATCGCAAAACACAACGTCCGCGCCATTGCGATTGGCAACGGAACCGCCTCCCGTGAGACCGATACCTTCGTCCGCGATTTCCTTCGCAATCACAACTTCAACACCCTCTTCTCTGTAACCGTGAGCGAGTCAGGAGCCAGTGTCTACTCCGCATCCGACATAGCTCGCCAGGAGTTCCCCGACCTCGATCTCACGGTTCGCGGAGCCATCTCCATCGCGCGCCGTCTCCAGGACCCGCTCTCCGAGCTCGTCAAGGTCGACCCAAAATCTATCGGCGTCGGTCAATACCAGCATGACGTGGATCAGCGACAGCTCCAGCAGTCCCTCGAAACCGTAATCGAAAGCTGCGTAAACCGCGTCGGCGTCGATCTCAACACCTCTTCCTGGACCCTCCTCCGCTACGTCGCCGGCGTCACTGAGCGCACCGCGCTCAACATCGTCGCTTATCGCGACCAACACGGGAAGTTCCGTTCTCGCTCCGAACTCACCAAGGTCGCGGGCATTGGTGCCAAGACCTTCGAGCAGGCCGCAGGCTTCCTACGCATTCATGACGGCGAAAATCCTCTTGATCGGACCGCCGTTCACCCTGAGTCTTATCCCGTCGTCGAGCAGATTGCTGAATCACTCAATACGCCCATCGTAGAACTGATCCAGAGGCCGGAACTGCTCAGCAAAGTTGACGCAAGGCAACTGTCTGTCGGCGCATTTACCATTTCGGACATCCTCGAAGAGCTACGCAAGCCCGGCCGTGACCCACGCGACCGGTTCGTCGCCCCCAATTTCTCCGAGTCCGTCCGCGAACTCGCCGACATCCAGCCTGGCATGGTTCTTGAAGGAGTGGTCACCAACGTCACTAAGTTTGGAGCCTTCGTCGATATCGGCGTTCATCAGGACGGCCTGGTCCACATCAGCGAGCTCTCCAACCGCTACATCAAGGATCCCTCCGAAGCCGTCAAGGCGGGCCAGATCGTCAAGGTCAAGGTCCTTAGTGCCGATGCCAAAACCAAGCGTATTGCGCTCTCCATGAAGGCTCTGATGGGTCCCTCTCCCAACAACCAGCAACCCAAACAACCGAGACAGCCACAGGCGCAACCCACCATGAACGAAAAGCTTGCCATGCTGTCATCCAAGTGGAAAGTGTCCTGATATTTTCGGAATCTCGGAGTGACCGGAAAATCTCTGCACACGACGATTGAGGGTTCCTCTCTGTTGCACACACAATGACCCGTTAGTGCTTGACAGCGATGGCGGACATTTCTATTTTTGCGCCGCCGATCAGGCCCGCGACCTGCACTGTGGCCCGGGCCGGTTTGGGATCTGGCATGAGCTTGATGTAGACGTCATTCATCTTTTTGACATCGTTGAGATCGGTGACGTAGACGGTGACTGCGACGAGGTCAGACATCTTGAAGCCGGCGTGCTCGACGACCTTTTTCACGGCGGCGATGGTGTTTGTGGTTTGCAGGGCAATGTCGGTCCCGGTGACCTTGCCCTGAGCGTCCGGCCCTTGCTGACCAGCGACGTAGAGGGTGTTGCCTGCGACGAATCCTTCACTGAAAGGCATGCCCTTGGTAAAGTCGATGGCCTTATTCTGGGCGAAAGCGCTGCCCGAGGTCCAGACGGTCATGATCCCGGCCAAAATCAGGCCACGCTTCAGTATCGGCGAATAGAGCTTCTTCATTGTTCAATCTCCTGCGTTTGTCAGATAAAGGAATCTTCGGTGAATCGTTTTGAAGGTGCTACTGCTTGTAGATGCGGGACTCCCAGCCCTTGAGGTGAAGGATCGTGGAGGAGGTCTCATGGTTGGGATAGTTTGCGAGAAGCATGGTGCCGGCCTTCATGTTATCCGGCAGGGTGTAGTCGATTGGCTGCGAGGAGAAATTGTGAATGACGAGGTACTGGTCGCCGTTGAGGGTTCGGGTGTAGAGAAAGATGTGAGGATGGTGAGGGTCCAGGTCTTTAAAGTCGCCATAGACGAAGGCTGGGGTTTTGGCGCGAAGGGCGATGAGTTGGCGGGTGTAGTTGTAGACAGAGTTCGGATCGGCGGTTTCCTGGGTGGCATTGATGGTGGTGTGGTTGGGATTGACGGCAAGCCAGGGTTTTGCGGAGGCGGTAGTGAAGCCGGCGTTGGGGCCATTGGTCCACTGCATTGGGGTGCGAGCGTTATCGCGGCTGGATCCGCGGAGCTCCGCGAGGTACTGATCAGCGGAGAGGGTATGACGGGTCTCGACCTCGTCCTTCCAGGCGTTTTTCGCTTCGATGTCGTTGTAATCGGCGATGGTCTTGAAAGGGTAGTTGGTCATGCCGAGCTCGTCGCCCTGGAAGAGGTAGGGCGTGCCTTTGAGGGTTAGGATCATGGCCTCGAAGAGCTTGGCGGAGGGGACGCGGAACTCCGGGGAGTCGTCGCCGAAGGTGGAGACGATTCGCGGATTGTCGTGATTGGACAGGAAGACGGTATCCCAGTCGTGTTTGCCGAGGACCTTCTCGTGATTGGTATAGATGGCTTTGAGATCGGTTAGGACGAGGGGTTCGACCTTGCGACCGCGGCGGTTGACGCGCACGGCGTCGAAGTTGAAGATCTCGTTGAGCTCGTGGCGGCGATCGTCGACGAGCTCGGGCTCCTGAGCGAGGGTAATGCCGGCAGCCTCGCCGACGGACATGTCGTCGTACTTCGACAGGACTTCGCGGTTCATCTGCTGGAGGTACTCGTCGCGATGAGGGCCTGCGGCGAAGACGGCGAATTCATTTTTGAGCTGCTCGGGGGTGAGGTCGGGCATGCCGGGCTGCTTGGAGATGATGGGGATTACGTCCATGCGGAATCCGTCGACGCCTTTATCGAGCCAGAAGCGCATGATGGAGAAGACTTCCTGGCGGACCTTGGGATTATCCCAGTTGAGGTCGGGCTGTTTTACGGCGAAGTAGTGGAGGTAGTACTCGTTGGTTTTGGGGTCGAACTCCCAGGCGGAGCCGGAGAAGACGGAGCGGTAGTTGTTGGGCGGTTCCAGTTTGCCGTCGGAGCCAGTTTTGCCGGGGCGCCAGAAGTAGAAGTCACGGTAGGGGTTGTCTTTGGAGCTGCGAGATTCGACAAACCATTTGTGCTCGTCGGAGGTGTGATTGGCGACGAGGTCGATGATGAGGCGCATGTGTCGTTGCTTGATGCCGGCGAGCATTGCGTCGAAGTCGGCCATAGTGCCGAAGTCGACCATGATGGCGCGGTAGTCGCTGATGTCATAGCCATTGTCGGCGTTGGGGGAGGCGAAGTGGGGCGAGAGCCAGATGACGTTGACGCCTAGCTTTTGAAGGTAATCGAGGTGCTGGGTGATGCCTTTGAGGTCGCCGATACCATCACCGTTGGAGTCCTGGAAGGAGCGCGGGTAGATTTGGTAGACGACGGCTTCTTTCCACCATTTGGGCTCGTAGCCGTTGATGAGGTGGGATGCGGTGGCTCGCTCGGACGCGACCTGCTGGCCATGGCCGACCGCGGGAGATGTGATGAGGGATGCCGCGAGGAGAGCGGCAAGAACGGAAGTTTGGATCGTCGGGCGACTTGATCGGAGGGTCTTTCGCACGAGAAGAGTGTATAGGAGAGGCTCTTCGCATAGAAGAGACTGTTCCATTCAAGGTCAGCGGTTATGGCTCGTTACTTTACTGAAGGAAAAGCAGAAGTGCCCAGCCACAATCCGCCACGCCCTGGATTTAGCAGTAGCTCATCTGAGTCCTATTCCTGGTAGGTTTCGGAGTTGATCTCCAGGGATGCAGGTGGAAGGTTGGAGACGCCAGAGCCAAGTGATGTGTTCGGAGTATCAGCCATCGTCAATTCAAGCGTCCCGCCGTTGGCGATATCCGCGTGGCGAAACCAGACTCGATTGATCGTCTGTCCGTTCAGACGGATGTCCTGGACATATTTATTGTCGTGGGAATTATTGCGAGCAATGATGGAAAAATCTTTTCCGTTCTTCAAGTGGATGGTGACCTTGTCGAAGGCTGGACTCCCTACGTCGTAGGTTGGGATTCCCGGTGTGACGGGATAGAAGCCCATCATCGAAAAGACCACGAATGCGCTCAGGCCACCACCGTCTTCATCACCCGGAATGCCTTGCAGTGTGTCGGTGAAAAACGATTCGAGCAACATACGGATGCGCTTCTGGGTCTTCCAAGGTGTTCCGAGACGGTTGTATATATACGGAATCGCCAGGCTTGGTTCGTTGCCCATGGAGAACTGACCGGCCATCGACGTGGAATCGGGTAGCTTTGCCTGGAACTCATACTTTGAGCGACCCAGTGGCTCGCGGAATAGTTGATCCAGGTTGGCCTCGGCTTTTGCGGGTCCCCCCATCAACGTGATCAGGCCGTTGAAATCGTGCGTCACATCCCAGGTGTACGTATAACCATTATTCTCGTCGTAGTAGTCCCGGGCGCCCATTCCGCCATCGAACTTCGGGTCCATCGGTTCGATCCAGTGCCCGTCTGAGTCTTTGGGCCACATTAGTCCCTTTTCGGCCCGGAAGAGGTTCTTGTAATTCGCAGCACGCTGGAGAAAAAGCTTCTCGTCCTCAGTCTTGTGCAGAACACGGGCGAGTTGAGCAATGTTCCAATCGTCAAAGCTGTTTCCCAGTGTTACGGGCACGGGTTGGCGCTTCTCAAATGGGTGAACTCCGGGCACCGTCTCTTTTTCTCCGGGGCGCAAAGCCGGCATATAACCGTGCGTGAAGTAAAAATCGTCTAAGGGCCCCTTTGGGGCGAGGCTCCAGGGAAGCATGGTCACCTCAAGCGATCGCTTGCGGACACCTTCATAGGCAGTCGGCAAATCGAAGTTCTGCACGCCTTTGAACCATGCGTCGGCAAACCATGGCGCGGCGTGGTTGCCATTCATGCATGCGTAATTCCCGGCCACAGTTGCGAACGTTGGCATTACACCGGATTGCTGATACATGCGAACATACGACTGGATCTTGTCCGCCTCCATCTCAGGGTTGAGAAGTGTTTGCAGAGGCTCCAATGCGCGGAACGTGTCCCACAGCCAATTGTCCACATAAAACGGACGCGCATCCTGATGGATTTGGTGATCAAAGGCGCTGTAGTAGTGTCCATCTTCCGTGATGTTGACCATTCGCTCGAAGGATCGATAAAGGGCGGTGTAGAAGATCCTGCGTTGCGTTTCGGTGCCGCCTTCCGCGGCAATCTGAGCAAGAACTTTGTTCCAACGTGCCCTTCCCGCATCCTTCACTTGGGTGAAACCCCACGCGGGGATCTCGCGTCGCAGGTTTTTCTTCGCCTGTTCTGCACTGATGAATGAAATGCCATAGCGAAAATCCAGTGATTTGGTATCACTTATCGAGGCGGTGACTCGACTTCCGCTTTGGATGTGATCCACCTTTGAGACGACTGGCGAACTGAATTCGCCGTACACGTACGCCTTCATGCCGTCAAAGTTTTCCTCACCAAGCACCACGCCGTCTTGCATTCGTAGGTCGCCCGACAACCGGTTTGCAAGCACAACTGAAGCTTTGCCATCGGGAAAAGCGAAACGAAAGTAGCCGCAGCGTTCGGTTGGAGAGAATTCCACCTTAATCAGGGAACCGTCGAAACGCGTGGAAAGATAATATGGCGAGGTCTTTTCTTGATCGTACGCCGCTGGGCTACCTTCGCCTGGCATGATACTGAAGAGCTCGCGCATCCTGTGGGAGCTAATCGTAAGCGGAAATGAATCGATCTGATCGCTCAGTGCGTCCGTCCGAATCGGATATACACGCACCATGCTGTTAGGCAAAAACACAGCCGGGCGAGTTGGCACCAGCAGAATGCCGACATTGCCGATGGTGGGATCAACATACTCCACCTGCGCTGTGACGTATGAAGGGAACATCATCAGCGCTACCACGAATCCGGCGGCCACAATTTCTACTCGGCAAATGCCCTTTGCAATAAGTTTTGCGATTTCCAACTTCATCTCCATGGCCAATGGACCACGATAGTCGGCGACTTTGAAAACCCAGTTCTCGGGATCATCCAGATAGTTTAGTCCCTGATTCTCGATTGGCGCGTAATCGCTTCCGACGGCTGACTCTCAACGTGGTGTGTTCTTTCGTCGTCGCTGCTCGCGCTCCTTAATCATTTCGTTCAAATCCGCAACCGGCCGTATCTCAATCGGTCCAAGTCCATACTTAAATCTTGGAAGCTGCGAGACAGATTGGGACCGGTAAAGCGTCTCTATGGTTCTGCTGAGCTCTTCGGAAAGATTCCGCGGCGCTGATTGAGGCGGCCTGAGTTGGTGCACCAGCTCAGGTGCTCGAAATAGCGCCTCTCGTCAGTGATCATCCGTGTTGCATCACCCGAGTTACCTTCGCAAAGTTAGGAAGAGAGGACAGACCCCTCACACATGTGGAGGGGCCGCCGATTCGCTCACCGCTTACGCGAAGGCTTCGCCAACCAGCTCTTCGCTCTTCTTCCAGAGAGCTTTTGCGTTCTCAGCGTCGAGCGCATAACCGCGCACGCCCCTGCTGATGGCGCTGACCTGCGAATCAGCGGGGATGAGTTCGGCGACCTGGCAATCCTCGCAATACCTGCCCCCGACTTCATCAGCATTTGCAACCACTCCGGCCCAGATCGACGTCGCGGCACCCTGCGGAATCGACTTGAACTCGAAAGGGGGCTCGCCGGCTGCTGCGCGCTGTTCCTGGATTTGCTGAATCCATGCATCGATGGCGCCATCCGGCATATGCCGCGAGAGTTCTGTCATGATGCCGCCAGGATGTACGGCTGTGGCGCGCACGCCGCGGTCGCGATGACGGCGGTCGAATTCGACTGCGAAGAGGATGTTCGCGGTCTTCGAACGGCCGTAGGCGACGAAGGGGTCGTATGGCGTCGTCTCAAAGTTGGGATCGTCCAAGTCGACATTGCTGAAACGGTGTCCTGACGAAGAGAGGTTAACAAGGCGTCCGCCGTGCTTGATCAGCTTCGCGATGCGGTTCACAAAGACGAAGTGGCCCAGGTGATTGGTCCCGAATTGCGTCTCGAAACCGTCCACTGTCTTTCCGAACGGAGTCGCCATAACACCGGCATTCGCGATGATCACATCGAACGATCGGCCATCGGAGACCAGCTTGTCTCCAGCGGCGCGCACGCTCTTCAGGCTGGCAAGGTCGAGCTCGATCAACTCTAAACTCGCGCCGGTCTCCGCCGCGGCTTGGCTGACTTCCGATGTGGCCCGCTTCGCTTTGTCCAGATCACGTGCCGCGCCCACAACATCTGCGCCATGTGCCACCAGCGCGCGCGCCGTCTCTACGCCGAGACCCGCGGATACCCCCGTCACCAGAATCCGGTTACCCTTCAAATCGACTGTCGCGAGGACCTCTTCCGTGGTTGACTTTGCTCCAAGTTTCGCTGCCATGCGTACTCTCCGATCACAAATCTTTGACATGGGCCTCAGCCCGGAATAAAACGGAGTGAATCTCCGTTATGCAAAGTAGATTACCGGAGAGTTCCTCCGGATTCAGAAAGTCTATGAAAACTTCAGCCGCACAAAAAACCGCACGCAAGCCCCGAGCCGATGCGCGGCGCAACCGTGAGCGGATTCTCGAAGTCGCGAAACAGGTTTTCACGCGCCGAGGCGCTGAGGCCAGCATGGACGAGATCGCCAAGCGCGCCAGGATCGGCCCGGGAACGCTCTATCGTCACTTTCCCACGCGCGATGACCTGCTGGCCACTGTCTATATCAGCGAAGTCGAGAAGCTGGCAGAGGCACAGAAAAAGTTCTCAGCCGAGTTGCCTCCGGTCGAGGCGCTGCGCGCGTGGATGCTGGTCTTCATCGACTACATTGCTGCGAAAAAGATCATCGCCCCGGCGTTGAACGCAATGGCCGGCGGCCCTTCTCGAGTATTTCAACAGACCAACCGCCTCATGGAAGAGGCTGCCAATGCGCTGGCGAGCCGCGCAGTCGCTAGCGGAGATCTTCGACAAGATGTCGATCCGATGGACATGTTGCGCGCAATCTATGGGGTCTCGAGCGCGGGCAGCACAGACGATTGGCCCGCAAAGGCGCGACGTTTCGTGGACATCCTCATTCAGGGCTCCCGGCCTTAGAGAGACGGATGGAGGATGAGTCCGTCTCGCGCACGCAACAGGACTGCGGGAGAGGATTGGACGCGACTTGCTGCACCATGGATTCTCCTTGGATTGTTGGCGGACGGGACTGGATGGTGCGGCTAGGCGCGGCTTGGCACTTCCACGGGTTTCATTGGTTGAGTCGGTTTCGCTTCGACTCCGTAGCGGTATGGTCCGAGGCGGGTGAGCAGGACTAACGCAAGTACCATTGCCCCGCAGAGGAGTGCGAGGGGGACGGTATAGGAGTGGAAGTAGTCGTACCCGGCACCCATGAGAAACACGCCTGCCGCTCCTGAGAGCATGAACGCGCCGAAGGCGTGCCCGTAGGCTGTGCCGAAGGCGAGCAGGCCGAAGTATCGGGAGATCATGTAGGCCATGGACTCGACCTCGGCGCCCATGCCGAGTCCGACGAGGAAAGAAGCGGCGAGTGCGAGGGGCCCGGAGGTTCCAGCACATAAGATTGCGATTCCCAGCGCCGTTGCGCCGTAAAAGAGGATGGCAACGCGAGGGGCAAAGAGGCGATCGAGAAGGTATCCGGAGGCGAGGCGGCCAAGCATCACGGCGATTCCGACGAGCGCGGTGGCAATGGCGGCACGTTCGGCGGTGACACCTCTGTCGGTAAATATTGCGGACATATGAAGGGCGGCGCCGTGTACGGCCGCACCGGCCAGAGAGAAGATGCAGATCAGGATCCAGAATGCGGGGGTGTGCCAGATCTCATGCCAGGTCAAGCCTTGCTTCTCCTGTGGAGGGAGTTGCGAGGCGGGAGTTTTGTCGTCTCCGTCTGGTTGCAGGCCGCGTTGTCCGGGATCGTTCTGCAGCAAGGCAGCAAGAATCGGGAGCGGCAGCAGAATGACTGCGCCTCCGAAGATCGCAAACGCAGAGCGCCAGCCGAAGAGGGTGATGAGACGCTGGGCGAGGATGGGAACAATGATGGAGCCAATTCCGATTCCCATCATCGACAGCCCGAGCGCGAGGCCTCGATGGCGGTTGAACCAGTGTGAGATCACGACTCCGTAAGGAACAGGTGCTGGCCCGCTGGCCATTGCAACGCCAAGTACTGTGAAGAGAAGATAGAGCTGCCACAGGGCGGTTCCCACCCACAAGGCAGAACATAAGCCGAGGCCGTACAGGACGGTGAAGACGACGATGACCCGCTTGGCCCCGAAACGATCGATGAGCATGCCGGTGCAGGGAATCAATAGCGCACCCACCAGATTGAACAGGGAAAACGCGAAGGAGACGGCGGCGCGGCTGGCGTGAAAATCCAGAACAAGGGATTTGAAAAAGACACTGAAGGAGAAGACCATGAGCGGCGGGCCAAGGAAGAGGCCGACCGCGCTCACGAAGACAATCAACCACCCGTAGAAGAGTCGAGGCCGACTGGTCATTGAAACTCCGGCCGCGAGATTGGAAGTGTAGCCGCGGCAACGCTTACTTCTGGGTCCGCTGCCGTGGTTTGGCAGTGGTGAAAGGCTAAATGTGGGGTGGTCCGGAGTCAACGAAACTTCCTGTTTCAAAACAAGATATCGGCAGTGGGTAACGTTTGCGGAACCTGAGGCGGCAAATTGTGGGCAGGTTCGGGTCGGAAGGTGAATTCCTTAGGGCCATTGATTTATACTTGTTGCTTGCCCTGCAACCGGCGTGGCGCGAGTCGCAGGACTCCCATGCAAGGTGCGCAAAATCCCGGGCACGTGCCTGCTTTCCGCAAGGGAGGTGGGCCCACGCAAAGTGAAGGTCTCTACACAGCATGATTCGTCTTTTGCAGCAAGACTCCCGCATCATGAAGATTATCTTCGCGGTCATTATTGGGCTGGCCGCTATCACGATGGTGATTACCCTTGTTCCGGGCATCTTCGACAACGCCGGCACGACCGATTCGACGGTTTTTGCAACGGTCCGGGAGCCTGGGGTCTTCGGCCGGGTCTTTGGTGAGAGCACAGCCATTAGGACGACCGAGGTGAACCAGATCGCCGCGCGTCAGCTGCAACAGCAGCATCTGCCGGAACAGCTGATGCCGTACCTTTTGCCGCGGGCCGGGCAGATCCTGGTGCAGCGGGCGATCCTGAAGCACGAAGCCGACCGGATGAACCTGCAGGTGAGCGATGAAGATTTGCGTCGCGAGCTGCAGACCGGACCCTTTGCGCAGTATCTGTTTCCGAATGGGCAGTACATCGGCGACGACGCCTATATCAACTTCGTGCAGTCCGCCTTCGGCAATCAGCTTAGCCGCAACGAGTTTGAGAGCCAGGTAAAGAGCGACATGGAGCTGAACCGCCTGCAGGCGCTGATCACGGGCGGGGTAACGGTATCAGATAAAGCGGTTCGCGATGCCTACAAGGTCGATGGTACGAAGGTGAAGTTCGACTACGTCGTCATCTCTTCCGATGACGTGCGCAAGGGCATCAATCCCTCGGAAGCCGATCTGCAGACCTTCTTCAAGACCAACGCTGCGCGTTATGCGACTGCGATCCCGGAGAGCCGGAAGATCCAGTACATTTCGTTCGATGCTTCGAATCTTCCGGGCGGCAAGCCGCAGGTATCGGACGCTGATGTGTTGGCTTACTACAACGCGCATAAAGACCAGTATTCGGTGAAGGAGCAGGTCAAGACCCGTCACATCCTGATCGCTGTCGCGCCAGGAGCGGACGCCAAGACGGACGCGGCGGCGAAGGCCAAGGCGGAGGATCTGCTGAAGCAGATCAAGGCCGGCGGCAACTTTGCCGATCTGGCGAGCAAGAACTCGGACGATCCGGGAAGCAAGGTGCAGGGCGGCGAACTGCCGATGTATCCGACGAGCGGGCTCGACCCGGCGTACGCCAAGGCTGCGATGGCGCTGAACCCAGGGCAGACCTCGGATATTGTGAAGTCGCAGTTTGGGTATCACATCATCCAGACCGAGCAGAAGGATCCTGCGCACACGAAGCCGCTGGCTGAGGTAAAGGCGGAGATCGTTCCGGTGCTCGAGCAGCAGCGTGCTGGCGCCGCGGAGCAGACGTTTGGTTCTGCACTGGCGGCTGACGCAAAGAAGAACGGTATGGAGAAGGCTGCTGCGGCAAAGGGCCTTAAGGTCGTGACGACGGACTACGTTGCGAAGGGTGGGGTGATTCCTGGCCTGGCCGACGGTTCCGCATTGCTGACACAGGCGTTCGCCGAGGTGAAGGGTGCTGATCCAGCACCGGTTTCGACTGGTGATGGGTTCGCGGTCTTTCAGGTGATTGATCTGAAGCCAGCCCACGCTCCCGAGTTTGCGGAGTACAAAGCGCATATTCTCGAGGATTTCCGCGAACAGCAGGTGCCGCAGTTGCTGAACGCACAGCTGACGAAGCTCGGAGATCGCGCCAAGGTACTGAACGACCTGAAGAAGGCTGCAGCAGAGATGAATCTTCCGCTGAAGTCGAGCGATCTGGTGGGCAAGGATGGTCAGGTGCCGGATCTGGGCGCGATGAGCGGTCCGGGCTCAGTGGCGTTCTCGCTGGCCAAGGGCACAATCTCGGGTCCGATCAATACGGGCAAGTCCGGGATCGTCCTGAGCGTGGTCGACAAGCAGGAGCCTACGGCGGAGGACATCACGAAGAACTTCGTTGCTACGCGTGAAGGTCTGCTCAACACGCAGCGCGAGGAGATCTTCCGCGTGTACATCGGCGAGCTGACCCAGAAGTATGAGAAGGGCGGCGCGGTGAGGTACTCGAAGAAGCAGCCTGAGCCGGGTGCGAATCCGTTCGGAAACTAAGTGATTCGGTAACGAAAAAAAGCCCAGGGCTTCGGTCCTGGGCTTTTTGTTTGTGGTGACTTATTGCGAGTCATCCACGTTACTTCTTCGGCTTTGACGTGATGACAGTGTGGTCGTCTTTATAGACGATCTTGCCGTTGAGGATGGTCATCTCGCATTTGATGTCTTTGAGTTTTTCTGACGTAATGGTGTACAGATTACTGTCCCAGATGGCGATGTCTGCGCGCTTTCCGGTCTCGAGCGTGCCTACCTTGTCTTCAAGGAAGAGAAGAGGCGCGGCCCACGCGGTGTAGGAGCGCAAGGCAGTGTGAATGTCTACGGCTTCGGACATGCCGAAGGGGTGGGTCCCTGTGATCGTCTCACGCTCGACCGACGCCCATAGACCGTAGCGCGCGGGATAGGGAGCGACATAGTAGTCTGAGCCTCCGCCCCAGCGGACGCCGTGGTCGAGGTATGTCTTGAGAGGCATGGTGAGGGGAAGCCGGTCAGGGCCGAGGCTGGCGGCGATGGTGTTGCCGAGCCACCAGAGAAACGGGGGCTGGAGCTCGGGGTAGCCGGCGTCGTACTGCTTCTCTAGCGCCGCCATGGTGGTGACGGCATGGGGCGTGGGGAGATAGGCGTGGATGATGGTGTGACGAAGACCGGGGGTGGGTTTCTCTTTGAGGATCAAAGCATAGGTGTCGACGACCCAATCGATGGCACGGTCGCCGATGGCGTGAGTTCCAACGTTTACGCCGGCCTTGTGGAAGAGGCGCACCATCTGGCGGTAGACCTCAGGGTCGGTGCTGGGGTAGCCGAAGTTGCCTTCGTCGATCTCGGTGAGATTTTTATGCCATGGTTGGCTGACCCATGCGGTGCGGCCGGCGGTACTGCCATCCATGAAGATTTTCGCACCACAGGCGACGAGTCTGCCGTCGCCGAGGGATTGCGGCGGACGGGGATTTTTCTGGATCTCTGCGAGGGTCTTCTTTGCCGTTTCGATTGTGTTGTTGGCGAGCCAAAGCATGCAGACGCGCTCGTCCAGTTTTCCTTCGGTCAGGAGCTCCTGGTAGGCGGTCCATGTGTACGGGCTGCCGATGTCCTTGATGGAGGTCATGCCCGCGCCGTGGAGGTCGCTGATGCTCTTGAGAATGCCCTGCTTGCGCTGTTCCAGGGAAGGCGGAGGAATGATCGCCAGGACGACTAGACTCGCCTGCTCCTTCAGGACTCCGGTGACGGCTCCGGATTTGTCGCGGTCGATGGTGCCTGCGGGTGGGTCCTTCGATTCGTTGTTGATATGGGCCAGGCGCAGGGCGTAGCTGTTGACGGTGGCGTAATGTCCCGTTGTGTTTCGCAGCCAGACCGGGTTGTTGGGTGAGACTTTGTCCAGATCGGAGGCGTAGACGTAACGTTTTTCGGCGAGCTTGCCCTCGTCCCAACCGGCACCACGGACCCACTCGCCGGGTTTGGTGGTTGCGACCTTGGCCTCGACGCGGCGGACGATCTCGGCGATGCTTTTGGCGTCGCTGAGATCGACGTTGTAGAGTTGGTCGACGCCGGCATCCTGGTAATGGCCGTGTGTGTCGATGAGTCCCGGGGTGGCCGTCCTTCCGTGGAGATCGAGAATCTGCGTATGTGCGTCGCTGAGGGCGAGAATCTCCTGTTTTGAGCCGACGGCGATGATCTTTCCGGCTTGTATGGCGAGCGCTTCGGCGATGGAGTCGTGAGGATCGACGGTGAGGATGGTTCCGTTGATCAGTACCAGGTCGGCTTTAGTCGCGGGTTGTGCCGATGCGGTTTGGGTGAGACAGGATGTGGAAAGGCTCGGCAGAAAAAAAGCGAGGGACAAGAGCGCCTTGCGGGACAGAGATATCTCGGTCACATGAACCCCTGTGGTCACTAGTTGATTTGCAGTTGGGCGATCGTATCACACGGTATTTGCTGCGACGACGTATGATTTGGGCATCCTAGGTTGAAGTGCCCAGGGGGGACCGATGAGTGGGGAAACGAGTAACCAGGAGCGGATTTCCGGTGTTCTGCTGCATGTGACGTCTTTGCCTTCGTATGGTGGGGTGGGTGACTTCGGTCCTGCAGCGTATGCGTTTGTCGACTTTCTTGCTGCGGCGAAGCAGAGGCTCTGGCAGGTGCTTCCGCTGAGCCCGACGGGTTACGGCAGCTCGCCGTATTCGGCGCTGTCGGCGTTTGCGGGCAATCCGGTGCTGATCAGTCTTGAGCTTCTGGTGCATGAGGGGTGGATCGCCGGAGATAGGATTGCCGGGCTGCCCGGACATGATGGGCCTGCGGATTTTGCGGCGGCGCATCACCTGAAGATTCCGCTGATCGAAGAGGCGGCGGCAAACTTTCTTGATCGTGCGCCGGAGGACAAGCGAGCGAGGTTCCAGAGATTCTGTAAAGCCAATATCTCGTGGCTTCCCGACTACGCGATGTTCAATGTGCTACGGCGAATCTACAAGTACGTCAGTTGGAACGAGTGGCCGGCAGAGTATGCCCGGCGCAATCACGATGCGTTGACCAAGGTGATGAACCAGTACGGACACGCATTGGCTGTCGAACAGGTGATTCAGTTCTTCTTCAACGAGCAGTGGTGTGCGTTGCGCGGGTACTGCAAGGATCACAAGGTTCGGATTTTGGGCGATGTCGCCATATTTGTGAACATGGATAGCGCGGATGTGTGGACGCATCCGGAGCTGTTCGAGCTGGATGAAGAGTTGAAGCCGGTGCGTGTCTCGGGCGTGCCACCGGATTATTTTTCACCTACAGGGCAGCGCTGGGGTAATCCACTGTACAAGTGGGGGCTGCTGAAGGAGCGTGGATTCGACTGGTGGGTGGCGCGGATTCGTCGCGCGCTGACGCTGTACGACGTGATTCGCCTCGACCACTTTCGGGGATTTGAGGCGTACTGGTCGATTCCTGCGGATGAGCCGACCGCGATCCATGGCCAGTGGGTCAAGGCTCCGGGGCATGAGCTGTTTCAGCGGTTGAGGGACGTCTTTGGCAACCTGCCGTTTGTTGCTGAGGACCTTGGGCTGATTACGCCCGAGGTGGATGAGCTTCGAGAGCACTTCGGCATGCCGGGGATGCGGATTTTGCAGTTTGGGTTTTCGGATCGAGGCTCGCATCTGTATCTGCCGCATCGTTACGTTCCGAACACAGTGGCGTACACAGGAACGCATGACAACAACACGACGCTGGGCTGGTGGCGCGAGGATGCGACGGATGTGGAGCGCGAGCACGCGCAGACGTATCTCCAGGGGATCGAGCATGAGGGAGATATTGTTTGGGCGATGATGCGCGCAGCAGCACGGTCGGTGGCCAACCTTTGCGTCTTTCCCATGCAGGACGTGCTGCATCTGGGGAGCGAGGCGAGGATGAATACGCCGTCGGCGGGGGCAGGGAACTGGACGTGGCGGTACAGCTTGAATGCGGTGCATCCTGACTTTCCGGCGAAGCTCGCGGCGCTAATGGAGATGACGGACCGCGATGGCTATGAGAAGCCGACCGAGGGCGTCGAGGCGGGCAAACCGGTAGAAGAGGCATCGAAACGGGCAGAGCTGGGCGCGAACGTTTAGACTGGAGAGGTATCTTTAATTCTTCAGGAGCAACACGAATGCCTCTCTCTGGCGAAGCCATCCGCACCATGAACTACGTTGACGATATTTCGGTTACGCTGCGCCGCATCCTTGCCGTACTGCCATCGTTAACCGACGACGAACGCCAGCGCGTGTCTGACCATATCAAGGCTGCCGAGCCGAGCTACGAGTCGGTCATTACGGCGGTCGCGAGCAAAAAGTGAGCGAGACGGCTGGGGTTCAGCCGTCGTTTAAGATTCGTACGGTCGCCATTATCGGGGCCGGGGTGGCGGGCCGCAGCTTTGCTTTGGCGTGTGCCGGCGCTGGCTTTCACGTGGTGCTGGAAGATGTAATGCCGGCCAATCTGCGGAAGGCGGAGGCGGACTACGCGGACCTGACTCAGCGTGGGACGGTGGGCCGTCTCGAACTGGCGATGACGGTGGAAGACGCTGTCCGCGAGGCCGACGTTGCCGTCGATTTTGTGCCGGATGAGCTTGAGTCGAAGCTTGAGATCTTCAGCATGATCGACCGCATGGCGCCCCCTAAGACCATTCTTTGCACGCCAAGCTATACGCTGAGCATCACCGACCTGGCCTCGTGTGTGTATCGGCCTGAGCGCTGTGTCGCGGTGCGGGGAAGTCTGCTTCGGGGCGGCGCTGAGGTGGCGCCAGTGGTGCGGTTGCTGTACCCAGCAGCGGCTGCCGAATCGACGCTGACGGCCGTGGGTAAATTCCTGCTGGCACTTGGGGTTGAGGCGCGGCCGGAGGCTGATCCAGAAGTGCCATTGTTGATGAAGAACGCCCTGATGTAGGCTTTCGGTAGATTTTCGGGATGAGTAGCGGTACGCAGGAAAATTGATGGAAGGACACCAGGACCAGGGAACTGTTTGGTACCCGTTTGCGTAACAAAAAACGGGAGTTTCCGTCCAATGACTATCATGCGAACGCTGTTTAATATCTTCGCGCAGGTGTTCCGCTCGATCGGAGCCAACAAGCTCCGCTCGTTCCTGACAATGTTCGGCATTGCGTGGGGTGTGGCTTCTCTTCTTCTGCTGATTGGGTTGGGCGAAGGATTCCGCTCCGGGCAGCGCAGGGGTCTGGCAGAGCTTGGCACGGACGTGATCATGATATGGGGTGGCACTATCCCGGTGTTGCCCGAGCAGCATGTCGGGATGCATCCCTACAAGCTGACGATGAGCGATGCGGATGCAATTCGAGCCGGAGCGCCGCATGTGCGGAATACGACGTCGCTGATGCAGCGGAGCGATCTGAAGCAGGTCAGCGAGTTTTCGAGCGCCGGCGGTCAGGTGATGGGCGTTGAGCTGAACTACCCGGAGATCCGGAACCTGCCGATCGCGCAGGGACGGTTTCTCAATCAGGAAGATATTGCACGCCGCGCCCAGGTGGTGGTGCTCGGACAGAAGATGGAGAAGCTTTTGTTTCCGGGCCATCCTTCTTTGGGAGCATTTATCACGCTGAATGGTTACCGGTTTCAGGTGATCGGGGTGGCAAAGAAGATCGGGCGCGGAAACAATGATGGTGACAATCAGAGGATTTATATTCCACTCGACACCATGCAGGAGTTCTTCCCGATCACCGGAGAGAATGTCCCGCAGGACGCGATAACGTCGATTCAATATCAGCCGATAAGCCCGGATTTGAACGAGACGGCGAAGGCCGAGGTGCACCGCATCATCGCCACGCGGCATGGATTCGATCCCAACGCAAAGGAAGCTTTTGAGGAGTGGGACACGATCAAGTCCCAGCGGACGGTGGGGCTGATCTTTACCGCGATGGATATATTTCTTGGTGGCGTAGGCATCGTGACGCTGGCACTGGGCGCGGTGGGGATCATCAACATCATGCTGGTGACAGTGAGTGAGAGAACGAAGGAGATTGGATTGAGAAAGGCGCTTGGCGCGACGAACCGGAGCATTCTCTTCCAGTTCTTTCTTGAGGGGTTGACGTTGACTGGGCTGAGCGGTGTGATCGGCATTGTGGGGGCTGCGGCTTTGATGGGCGGGCTCGGCGCAATGGTCGGGAACAACGACATGGGCTTTGACCCGCCGCGGCTGGTGCCGTGGTCGGCGGGTATGGCGATGGGGTCGCTGATGCTGTGTGGAATTGTGGCAGGACTCTATCCGGCGCGGCAGGCTGCGATGTTGCAACCGGTCGAAGCGCTTCGGAAGGAGTAGCGCCCATGCTGAGCGACATCTTCGGACAGGCAGTTGAGGCGATGAAACATAATCGCCGGCGCACATTGATCACGGTGATTGGGATGGCGTGGGGAATCGCCACGGTGGTGTTGCTGCTTGCCTATGGTGCGGGGTTCGGCCAGGCGTTCGAGAATATCTTCGCGCAGTTCGGAACGAACATGATCGGCGTGTTTCCGGGGCGCACCAGTGAGCAGGCCGGCGGCGAGAAGGCGGGCGTCAAGGTGCGGCTGACCCAGGAGGACGTCGAACGAATTCAGGAGACAGTTCCCGGTGTTCTTCGCGTGGCACCCACAGTGGACAAGACGGTGCCTGTGCAGAACGAACTCCACAGTTTCAGCTGGGATGTCACGGGAATCACGCCTGAGCTGCAGTCCATCCAGAGGATGGAGCTCGCCGAAGGCCGCCTGCTCACGCAGGCCGACGTGCAGCAGCGGGCGCATGTTGTGATCATTGGATCCGAGGCGAAGACCAAACTTTTCTCCGGCTTGTATGCCATCGGACAGACGATCCGGTTGAACGGCGTGAGCTTCGAGATCGTCGGGATACTGGCCCCTAAGATGCAGGAGGGGGATAACAGTGATATCAACCGGGTCGTGAACGTGCCCTTCACCACGATGGGCGACCTAAAGGACATAAAATACCTCGACGGCATCTGGATGGACTACAAGGGCGACCCGAAGGTGGTGGAGAAGGCGTTGCGCAAGACGCTCGCCGCGGCACACAACTATCGTCCGTCGGATAGGCGCGCTGTCTTCGTTGCGAACATCATGGAGCAGCTTACGCAGTTCCGCATCATCTCACTGGGGCTGCAGGTGCTGTTGCTGTTTATCGGCGCGCTGACCCTGGGCATTGCGGGCATCGGCCTGATGAACATTATGTTGGTGAGCGTGCAGCAGAGGACACGTGAGATCGGCGTGGAGAAGGCTCTGGGCGCCAGAAAACGGCATATCCTGCTGCAGTTTCTGGCGGAAGCGCTTGTGATCTCGGGTGTGGGCGGAGCCGGGGGCATCGCACTGGCATACGCGGTTGCGAGGATCGTCGGCAAGATTACGTTTTACAGTGCCTTGGCCACGAACGCAGATGCCGGAGATATTCACCTGATCATTTCACCGAACAGTGTCCTTGTTGCGACGGTGATTCTGGTGATTGTGGGGACGGTGAGCGGAATGATTCCAGCGATGAAGGCGGCTAGCCTCGATCCGATTGAGGCGCTGCGCTACGAGTAGTTTCGATTAATTCCTAGTTGTCGGTGCGTTCGCGCTGGTAGGGCTTCTGCATTAACGCGCGAGCCTCGTTGACGGCTCCCTGCGTGTTGTCATTAGTCTGCACCGCGAGACGGTACTCGTTGACGGCGCGGTCGCGCTGGCCGGTGACATCGAAGATTCTACCTAGTTCGATATGGCTCCAGACCTCGACCCACTTGGGATCGCCATCGCCGCGCAGAGCGTCGCGGAACGAGTTTGCGGCGGCCTGGTAGTTACGTTGCATGAAGAAGACCTCGCCTATGCGATAGGCGGCGAGCGAGCTGTTCTTGTTGGCGTCGAGCGCCTTCTGGTACTCGATCAATGCTGCCGTCAGGTCTCCCTGGGCAACCTGCTGCTGGCCTCGTAGGACGGCGACGCGAACGGCGAGGTCCGGCGTGCTCTTCAGTACCCAGTTGTCAGGATCGATGCTGATGCGGCGCGGACGGCCAAAAGTCTCGACTGAGAAGTGGGAGTCGTTGCCGGAGACGTCGACGCGGCGGATCTCCGTTTTGCCGTCGGTCTCGATCCGGAGTTCAATTGGCATGCGGAAGAGGTCGAGGTCTTGATCGATCGAACCGATGGTGCGAAAGCCCTTGTTGTCGCCAAGACGGAAGACGGAGTACTTGTTGGTGAAGGCCGGTGCGCCGGTGCCGTCGAGCCACTGCGCGAAGAAGGGCTGCAGTTCGAGGCTGGACTGCGCCTGCGCGACCGTCTCCACATTCGAGGTGCGGATCGACTTGTCCGCATATTCCGTTAGAAGTGTGCGCAGAAATTTGGTGAAGATCTCATTCCCCATCTCCCAGCGGAGCATGTGGAAGACCATGGCTCCCTTTTCGAGCGTCATGGACTGGAACTGTGGGGAGAAGGGGTCGAGACGGCCGATGGTGGTCAACGGCTCAGTGTCGTAGGCGAGCGCTCCCGCAGAGATGTCGGTGATGGCGGACTGAAATGCGTTCTTGCCAGCCGAGTCTTCGATGTACAGCAGCTCGGCATAACGCGACATGCCGTTGGTGATCCATGCATCGTTCAGTGTGGCGGGCGAGACCTGGCTGCCCCACCACTGGTGGGCGATGGTGTTGGAGAGCAGGCGCTGGAAGGTCTTGCCGGCGACTCGTCCACCGCTGATGGCGGCAATCTCGGGGGCCCAGGCGGCGGAGACAGCGTCGTCGGGTAGTTCGACGAGATTCAGCCGGGTCGATTCAGGCTGGCCGAAGGTGCCGGACATGTAGAGATACTGCCGCTCGGCAGTGCTCGCGAAATCCTGGGCCACCTCCTTGTGCTTCTCGGTGACGTAGACGCGCACGTTGGCGACGGAGATCGGTTCGAGAAATTTCCCAGCGATGATGGTGCCGGGAAAGCCCGGCTTGGCCCACTTGAAGGTGTACTCGGTTCGGTTGCCGGGCAGGCTCTTTTGTGCGGCGACGCCGCTGCCGCTGCCGACGACCCGTTCATCGCTGGGGACCCGAATGCGCATCTCGGCGGTGAAGCGGTTGGTGAAAAGCCCGGTCATAGGGAACCAGCGGCCGGGGTAGAGCAGAATGCTGATGGGATCTTCGACTGAGGCAAGCTTGATGCCTTCAACCGGGCTGGTATCGGCCCCTTTGAGGGTGCCGGAGTACTCGAAGTGGTAGGTGGTTGTAGTGCCTTTGGCCACAGGCACAGCCGGGGTGAATCGCACGATGTTGTTGTTGGTCAGGCGCTCGTACTGGAGCGGCTTGCCCTGAGCGTCGGTCGCTTTGGTTACCTGGAGGCCGTTATTCAGCTCAAACGTGGGATTGCTCAGCTCGTCGAGCGCAGTGAAGGTCACGTCGGCGGTTGCGGTCAGGCGGTTGACAGCGGGGTCGAGGTCGGCATTGATCACGTAGCCCGTGATCTGCATCTGGACTCTGATCGGCGCGGCCAACGCGGTTACCGTGAGGAGGCACAACGGAAGCAGTGTCGCGGCCGGGATTCGGAAAAATCGGAGGAGAGCAGACATGCAGCTAAAGTTCCTCAAAACATCATGGTACAGCTATACGCCTATTAGACGCTTGCAGTGGATTTTGGGCCACCCACCAGATGGTTTTCTACCATAAGCGCATCAACTGCGTTGCAAACCTGCTGAATGGAGCCTGTTCCAGGGGGTGGCTGGAGACGACGGCGCACCTCGGCCAGATCGGAGATCATCTGTGCACGCTCGGGGCTGTCGGACAGGAGGGGGCGCAGGGCGGCGGCGACGTTTTCCGCGGTGAAACGCTCCTGCAGCAGCTCCGGGACGATGCGGCGTCCGGCGATCAGGTTCACCATGGCGATGGGCAGGTTGCCATCGGCATCGGTCTGGGTGGGGTCCCAGATCTCCGGAGGGTAGTGGACGAGGCGTTTTGCCAGCCGAAAGGTGACCGTGGAGACGCGGTAGACGACGACGAAGGGGTTTCCGATGACGGCTGCCTGGACCGTGGCGGTCCCACTGGCGACGACGCTGGCGCGGGCGTGTTGCAGGGCTTCTCGGGCGTCCGGGACGAGGTGGATGTTGAGTTCCTTCAGGGCGGCGTCGGTACCTATCGGCAGCCAGTCGTCGTGGCCGGTAATCTCTCTTGCAAGTTTTTCGCGGTCGATCGTCGAGGCCACGGGGAGGATGTAGTTGCATCCATCAGGGAAGCGGTAGGTCATCTCCACCATCGCCTCGAGGTTCGCGGTGATCTCCTTCCAGCGGCTCCCCGGGAGCAGCGCGATCCAAACTTTTGCGGGGTCGAGGCTGTGAGCGGCAGCGTACTCTTCGCGTGAGATGGTGGGCTTCGGCAACTCCGCCAGTGGGTGGCCGACGAACTTTGCGTCGACCCCACGAGCGCGGTAGAAGCGCTCCTCAAAGGGGAAGATGACCATCATGCGGCTGACCCGCTTCTGGACCCAGCGGAGGCGTTGGCGCTTCCACGCCCAGAGCTGTGGGCTGACGAAGTAGACCACCGGGACGCCAAGTTTCTTCAGCTCGCGGGCAAGGCGGAAGTTGACGTCGGGGAAGTCGATGAGGATAGCGGCGTCGGGGAGGTGCCTTTTGATGGAGGCGACGAGGCGGCGGTACTCGCCGTAGATGCGCGGCATGTGCCGGATGACCTCGGTGATGCCCATATGGGCGACGTCTTCGGCGCGTACGATGCGGTTGAGGCCGGCGGCCTCCATCTCCTTGCCGCCGAGGCCGAAACAGGCGACGTGGGGGTGGCGGTTACGCAGTTCGGCGATGAGCTGGGCGCCGTAGTGGTCCCCGCTGGCCTCCCCGGCAGACAGAAAGATTCGCGGATTGGGTGGGCTGACGATGGAACCAGTGTAGATTTTCTGGAAGGAATTGTATGGCACAAAATGGAGCGAAACGGTTTCGGGCGATGCTTGAGCCTTTGGAGGGAGGGCTTGGGTGGGTGGTGGCTCGGCTTCCATTCGATGTCGACAGGGCCTGGAAGAAGATGGTCAGGCTGCGGGTGAAGGTGGAGGTGGGTGACCAGGTCTTTCGGACATCGTTGTTTCCCGACGCGAAGCGGGGTGGTCACTTCGTGCTCGTTAACAAGAAGATGCAGAAGGCCGGCGGGGCTGGGGTGGGGGCGATGGTGGATTTTACGATTGCGCCTGATCTTGAAGAGCGAACTCCGCACGTGCCTCCTGAGTTGGCAAAGCTGCTGAAGACGCAGAAGAGGCTAGCAAAGTGGTTCGAGGAGCTGAGCGAACCGACCCGGTGGGAGATCGCCAAATGGATTGATGGCGTCAAGAGTGGAGAGGCCCGGCAGCGGCGTGTGGACCAGCTCGCCGAACGGCTGATGTTGACGATGGAGGGAGAGAAGGAGCTGCCGCCGGTGATTGACGTGGCGTTCCGCAGGACGCCTGCGGCACGAACGGGTTGGGAGGCGATGACGAAGGCTCAACGGCGATCGCATCTGCTTGGGGTCTTTTACTACCGGAGTCCCGAAGCTCGGGAGAAGCGTGTGCGGAAGTTGGTGGAGGATTGTTTGAAAGTGGCCAGTAAATGAGGGAAGCATTTCTTACCTTTCTGTTAACTGTCGTCAGTCGTCTGATGCTTCGCGCAGACCGGCTAAGCGGCAGAATGCAACAGTTGCTGGGCGATCTCCCGGTCGAGGCGGAGCGGCTGGTGATTTCAAGCGGCAGGAGAAGCTTGTCTGCCGTCTATCTCTCAGCGGGTGACGATACCTCTGCGATTCTGATCTGCCACGGGATCGGCGAACTGGTCGAATACTGGGGCAAAGCGCAGGCCTTATTGCATGGCATGGGTCTTTCCTCGCTGGTATTCAACTACACCGGCTATGGTGCGAGTTCGGGTACGGTAAGCACGGCACACTGCGAAGAAGATGCGATTGCGGCCTACAACGAGCTTGTCAGCCGGGGTCACTCATCCATTGTTCTACTCGGGTTTTCTCTTGGGAGTGGAGTTGCTTGTGCGGTGGCTTCGCGGATCGGTGTGCGCGGCCTGGTCTTGTGCGAAGGGTTTTCATCGTTGCGCGAGGCGGGCGTTGCCATGGGGTTTTCGCGATTGCTGACACAAGTGACACCCAACGTGTGGGACACGGTCCATGGTGTACGCCAACTGGAGATGCCTGTATTGGTGGTACACAGTGATGGAGTTGGCCTGTTTCCGTTGTCTATGGCGGAGCGAGTCGTCGAGGCGTGTGGGACGCGTGGAGAGTTGATTTTAGTCAACGGCTTGGCGCACGATGCGCCCTACTCCGCGCCGACCGAATTTTTTTGGCGGCCTATCGCCGAGTGGGCTAGGCAAAGGTCTTCCAAGGTTATTGGCGAAGCTTTGCCCGTGGTTCGTAGTTAATCCGCGCTGAGCGGCTCGAGCGGAGCGGTAGAGTCGCTGCCGGTGCCGAGCTCCTGATCGCGATACTGCAGTTGATAGAGCTTCCAGTAAAGACCACGCTGGGTGAGAAGCTCCTGGTGGGTGCCGCGTTCGCGAAGCTGGCCCTTGTGCATTACCAGAATGGTGTCAGCACGTTGGATGGTGGAGAGCCGGTGCGCGATGAGGATGGACGTGCGTCCGGTGATCATGCGTGAGAGCGCGAGGCGCACGCGAAGTTCGGTGTCGGTATCGACGGAAGAGGTGGCTTCGTCGAGGATCAGGATGCCGGGGTCGTGGGCCAGCGCGCGGGCGAAGCTGATGAGCTGCTTCTGCCCGGTGGAGAGCGTGGCGCCACGCTCGCGCACTGGCTCTGCGAACTTCAGAGGCAATGTGCGGATGAAGTCGCCGACGTTGACCTCATCGGCGGCGCGTTCAAGACGCTCGTCCGTTATCCACTTCGACCCTAGACGGATGTTGTCGGAGATCGTGCCGGTAAAGAGGAATGGGTCCTGCAGGACGACGCCGAAGCGCTGGCGAAGCTTCTTCAAATCCTGCTCGCGTACATCCACGCCGTCTACGAGGATGCTGCCGCGCTGAATATCGTAGAAGCGCATCATCAGGCTGGTGATGGTGGTCTTGCCTGCGCCGGTGTGACCGACGATGGCCGCGGTCTCGTCGGGATCGACGACGAAGCTGACGCCACTCAGGATCCACTCGATGTCTGCGTAGGTGCGGAGGTCTTCGTCGGTCGCGGTGGCTACGCGGGTGAGCTGCGCGTCATCGAGTCTCTGGTAGGTGAACCAGACGTTGCGGAACTCGACGCGGCCTGAGCCATCTCCTGCGACCGGCGACGCGGGCGAGACAATCGTTGGCTCAGTGTCGAGCAGCTTGAAGACGCGCTCGCTGGCCGCCATTGCTGCCTGCAGGATGTTGTATTTGTCGCTGAGGTCCTGGATGGGGCGGAAGAAACGTTGCGCGTACTGGATGAAGGCGATGAGCACACCCAATGTCACGGTACCGAAGATCGAATGACGCAGGTTCGTGGAGGGGAAGCCGGCGTTGCGCAACACGGCATCGCCGCCAAACCAGATCACCAGCGCGATGGCGGTGGAGCTAAGAAACTCGACGATCGGATAGTAGAGCGCGTAGGCAAAGATTGCGTCCGTCCAGGCCTGTTTGTTTTCGGCGTTGACGGCGGAGTAGTCGTTGAAGGCGCGTCGCTCGCGGTTGAAGAGCTGGACGATGGACATGCCGGATACATACTCCTGCGTGAAGGAGTTGATGCGGGCGGTTGCGTGGCGCTGCCGGCGGTAGCTGTCGCGTACGTGGCGACGGAAGATGCTTGTTACATAAAGAATGGCTGGGATCACCGAGATGGCTAGCAATGCCAGCGGCCAGCTCATTTTCAGCATGATGATGACGATGAAGACGAGCACGAAGACGTCTTCGAATATCGCCAACACGCCCGAGGTGAACATCTCGTTGAGCGCATCGACATCCGAAGTAACGCGCGTTACCAGCTTGCCGACGGGGTGATGGTCGAAGAAGGAGGGAGACATGCGCTGCAGGTGGCGGAAAATCTGGCTGCGCAGATCGAACATGATCTTCTGGCCAGTCCACTGCATGGTGTAGGTCTGCAGGAACTCCAGCAGGTATGTGATGAGGAGCGCGCCGAGGTAGAGAAGACCGATCTGCGTGATGCCGGTCATCGGGCGCGGGCTTAGGTGCTGGGCAAGCCAGGATAGCTTCGCGGGAGGCGTGTCCGACATGTAGGTGTCGACTGCGACCTTGACGAGGTAGGGCCCCATCACGTCACTGCCGGCTTTGAAGATGATGGAGAGCGCCGACAGC
The DNA here is from genome assembly GCA_000381605.1 of Acidobacteriaceae bacterium KBS 89. GTDB lineage: Bacteria > Acidobacteriota > Terriglobia > Terriglobales > Acidobacteriaceae > Edaphobacter. The sequence continues at coordinate 318,137 of KB906756.1, read as the reverse complement.
GTCGTCTGCACCTTATACGGACGGAGGTAGGTCAACAGACGACGCATGAGTCGGCCGTCGTAGACCTTGCCGACGACCTCATCGTCCTGAGCGGGTTTTTTCGGCGACCCTTCTGCCGGGTCCTTCGGTTTCTGCTCGTCTGCCATGTACGTTACCCATTTTAGATGGTTATGGCAGACCGGGGATTCCGAATGTCGGTAACGCTAAGGGGCCACGCCGGCCGAGACCGGCCCCGAGACCGTTCCCGACACGACTCCCACGACCGCCCCCAGGCCATTCGACTGGGCGAAGACAACGACTCGCATCTCGCCGGTTTTAGCGTCCGATGGTGCGTTGAGGCTGAAAGCGACCGGACCGTTGTCGAGGTCCTTCAGGCTGCCGACCCTCTGCAAACTTCGCACAACGCCCACGTGCTGCAGCTTGCGGCCGCCGTTTTCGCCGCCCCGAACCTCGGTCGTATCCGTACGATCGACCAGCGCGGCATAGAGGTCTGCGTGTGGTTTGGACGTCGCCGAGGCTGGGACCGAAACGGAAGCGGAGACTTTGCGCCCGTCCACAACAGGTTGCGAGAGGGTTAGTTTGACCTTGGAGCTCTGGGCAGCGCGCTGAATGCTGCGGAGGGCATGGGAGGCGTCATTGCCGACGAACTGGTCGGTGCCGTCGACGATCATCTGCGGCGTGTAGACATCATCGAACTTGAGGCGGGCACTGTACTGGGTCTGGCGGTCAGTGTATTGATGCGACGAGAAGCGGTCGTGCCAGCCGCCGTTGTCCCAATAGTCCACGTGCTCACCCAGCACGATGATCTCGGTCCCATTCACGGGCTGGTCGCGGTCGAGCTTCGCCAGCAGAGCATCGGCAGGAGGACAGCTTGAGCAGCCCTCTGAGGTGAACAACTCCACCAGGACAGGCGTGCGGCCGGTCTGGCTGGTTTGGGCTCCGCCGACACTCGGAGTGAGGAAGAACAGGCTCAGCAAGTTTGCGGCGATGGCTAACGATTGAAACGGCAACATGGAGCGTTACCTCTCCGTATTAGAGTCGCACTGCGAGTTTAAGTTACACCCCGGTAAAGTATCTGGCGTGAAACAATCGAACAAAGGGTGTTTGTTCGAATGGCTGGACCTGTCGGTCTCTACATCTCGGTTCCGTTTTGCAAAGCAAAGTGCACCTTTTGCAACTTCGCATCGGGTGTCTTCGGTGCAGAGCGGATGCAGCAGTATGTAGACCGCCTCTGTTCGGAGATTCGCGGTTCTCACTCCAGGGCGCAGGATATCGCAGCGTCGCTGCCCCGGGCCGTGGACACGATCTATTTTGGCGGTGGGACGCCTAGCTTGTTGTCCGCGCAGCAGTTCCGGCAGATCTTTCACAACCTTAGCGGCGAGTTCGACGTCGCTGCCGACGCGGAGATCACGCTGGAATGCGCGCCGGGACAGTTAGGGGATGAGACCTTGCAGGAGCTGCTACGGCACGGGATGAACCGTATCAGCTTCGGCGTGCAGTCGTTCGTGGATCGCGAAACCGCAGCCGTCGGCCGGTTGCATACCGAGCAACAGTGTGAGGCGGAGTTTGCGCGGGTGCGTGCGGCTGGCATCGACGAGGTCAACGTCGACCTGATCGCGGGTCTTCCTCATCAAACCGCGCAGAGCTGGCAGTATTCGGTGGAGCGGGCGATTGCGAGTGGTGCGCCGCACATCAGCGTTTACCTGCTTGAGGTGGACGATGATTCGCGTCTTGGCCGCGAGATGTTGGAGAAGGGAACTCGCTACAGCGCCTCCGCCGTGCCTAGTGAGGACGACGCAGCGGATTGGTACCAGCAGGCTTACAACTGGTTGAACGCAGCGGGCGTGCATCAGTACGAAATTTCGAATTTTGCACGGCCCGGAAATCGCTCGCGCCATAACATCAAATACTGGCAGCGTCAGCCTTATGTCGGTTACGGACTCGATGCCCATTCCATGTTGACGACCGGCGAAGGTGCGGTGCGGTTTGCCAACACCAGCGACCTGGACGAGTATCTCGATGACGGCGCTGGCAACAAGCCGTTTCGTGTTCTCGGGGAAGCACCAAACGGAGCCGCAACCGGGATCGATATTATCGGGCGCGACGAGGCCTTCGAAGAATCACTCTTCCTTGGGTTGCGTTTGAACGAGGGCGTTGACCTCGGCCGTCTGCGAAGCCAGTTTGGCGACGACCTGCTGCAAGGCGCGATGCCCGCGCTCCTCGAAGTTCGCGACGCTGGCCTTCTGGAGATCAATGGAGATTGCGCCCGACTGACTCCGCAGGGTCGTCTTGTCTCAAACGAAGTCTTCAGCCGCTTGCTGATCTCCGCGGCTGCATAGAAATTAACTACACAAACGAAAGAGGAGAGAACTACATCATGATCGATCTGCGCAGCGACACCGTCACCCGTCCAACCCCAGCGATGCGCGAGGCGATGGCCTCCGCTGAGGTCGGCGACGATGTCTACAGTGAAGACCCCACGGTGAACCGGCTGGAAAAAGAGGCAGCCGAGGTCTTTGGTCGCGAAGCCTCCATCTTCGTTCCCACCGGTACGATGGGGAACCAGATCGCTATCCGGCTGCACACGCAGCACGGGCAGGAAGTCATCTGCGAGGCGCGCTCGCATGTTCTCGATTGGGAGATGGCGATGATGGCAGCGTTTTCCGGCTGCCTCGCGCGGACGGTTGCGGCCGAACGCGGCATTCTGACTTGGGACCACATCAAGCCGGCGATCGGCGCAAAGATCTATTACCGCGCCCAGACGGGGCTGGTCTCGGTGGAGAACACTCACAACATGGCCGGCGGCACGGTGACCCCGCTTCCGGTGTTCGAAGGTATCTGGGCTGGAACACGCGAGGCCGGACTGCCCGTGCATCTCGACGGCGCACGTATCTTCAACGCCGCAACTGCGCTGGGGGTCAGTGTTTCGAAGTTGACGAGTGGCTTTGATACGGTGATGTTCTGTCTGTCGAAAGGGCTGGGTGCTCCAGTAGGGTCGATGCTCGTAGGCAGTAAGAAAGCAATCGAACAGGCGCGCATCCATCGCAAAGCGCTGGGTGGCGGTATGCGGCAGGCGGGTATTCTTGCGGCTGCAGGACTGATCGCGCTGCACGAGATGCCAAAGCGGCTACACGAGGATCACGCGAATGCGCGGCTGCTGGCCGACGCGGTTGCTGCACAGCCGAGGGTGGCTGAGATCGACCCTGAAACTGTGCAGACGAACATCGTCATCTTCAAGCTGCGTGGCAAGGCCGAAAATAGCGGCGGCGATGCGACAGCCTTCACTGCCGCATTGAAGGAGAAGGGCGTGCTGGTCAGCGCGATTGGACCGCACTCGGTCCGCTTCGTTACCCACTACGATGTTGATCGAGCAGCGTGCGAAAAGGCCGCGGCGATCGTCTCCGAACAGCTGCGGGCGTTAACGGCTTAGTCGCCACCGGCGTTGATCGTTGGATTCGTCGCGAGAAAAACGCTGACGACGGTGCCGTGGGCGGCCTGGCGGGTGTCGCTCGTCAGGGAGATCGTGCCGCCGTGTTTGTTGATGATGCCGCGGCTGACCCACAGCCCCAGTCCTGTTCCGCGCTCGCCCTTCGTGGTGAAAAAGGGCTGGAACAGGTGTGGGCGAATGTCGTCCGCGACGCCCCCGCCGTTGTCGGCGATCGTCACCGTCGCACCTGCCTGCAGCTTCTGCCCCGTATCATCGACTCCTGCAGCCTGCGGAGTGATGCTGACCTTCACTTCGCCGCCGGGGCTCGCGGCCTCTGCAGCATTGGTGATGAGGTTGGTGAAGACCTGGCGGAGTTCGGCGGGGAATGCGGCCACTGAGACGGACTTCGGCATGTCTGCGGAAACGGTGACCTCCAGATCGATCAGCCGCCTCTCCATCAGCAGCAGAATCTCCTGCAGCATCTCCTTTAGATCCACGACGACTGGCGCCTTCGATTCACGATAAAGTCCCAGCATCGCGCGGCTGATCTGCGTCACACGCGCCAACTCCTGCTCGGCCATGTCCATAAACTGGCCCGACTCTTCCTTCGTTGCGCCGTTGCGCATGAGATAGAGCAGATTGCAGACCGAGTCCAGAGGGTTGTGAATCTCATGTGCGATGGTCGCTGCCAGCCGCCCGGCAACGGCAAGCTTTTCATTTGCGATCAGCGCATCCTGAGTCTTTCGTTCCATCGTAATGTCGCGAAAGACGAGGACGATGCCGATGGTCTCTCCTTTTTTGTCGCGGATGGGCGCACCGCTGTCGGCGATATTGAGTTCCGTCCCGTCCCTTCGGATCAGCATGGTGTGGTCCGCCCTGCCGACGATGCGGTTGAGCCGCATCACCTTGGCGACAGGAGTCTCCACGGTCTCGCGGGTCGCCTCGTTGATGATGTGGAAGACCTTATCGAGCGGCTGTCCGCCGGCATCGGACTGACTCCAGCCAGTCAGCTCTCTGGCGACCGGATTCATCATTTGGACGCGCCCTTCGGCATCGCAGGTGATGACGCCATCGCCGATGGAGTCGAGCGTGGTGCGCAACTCCTGCTCCGACTGAAAGAGCTCCTCGGCCCGCCGGCCCAGAATCTCCAGCGATTGCCGATAGGCGGCGGAGACGGAGTGGAGGCGGTTGCGGGTGAACAGGCCGATCAGGACTCCCATGCCAAGAGCCAGAAACAGCAGCACCAGCAGCATGGTGTGGACCTGTTGATGCCATTGGACGATGCGTCGTTCGCGATTTTCTTCGGCCTTCTGGATGATGTCGTTGAGGTCGCGACGGACGTCGTCCATCAGTCTTTTGCCGTGCAGATTTAGTTCGACATCGCTGGCTTTTCCGCCTCCGCGGACTTGGCCAATCACCGGCAGAGCGAAGCCGTCATGCCAGGTCTGGTACCTCTCCCGCAGTTCGTTGATGTCGTGTTTCTGGCCGGCGTCATCGCCCGCCAGATCGTCAAGCTTCTGGATCTCCTCCTGAACATGCGATTCTGCGTCGGTGAAGGGTTGGAAAAACCGGAGATCCCCGGTCGTCGCGTAGCCGCGCAGCCCGGACTCCTCGTCCACGACGAGCTTCGCCACCAGGGTCGCCTGGGATATGCGGGCATCGGAGTTCTGAATCAGGTTGACCGTCGCGTTGGCTCCGCTGATCTGGAAGTAGAGCGCTCCCGCGACTACGAGCAGAGCCGCTACCGGCAGAAGGAAGACCTGCCTAAGAATGTTATTGAACTGGCTTAGATTCACAGCCCTCTCGTCCCTTGCGTACTTCTTACCGCGTACTGACCAGTTGCAGCAGGCTGCCTAGCTTTTCCAAAAGAACGGGTGCGCCTTCCCCCTTCGTCATGTACAGGTCGACGAGGGCTGTCAGCTCGGTAGAGAGGCCCATGTAAGCGGAAAGCAGGAGAATGGGGACCTGGGGCTTGGCCTGACGCATCCTGACCGCGACCTCGCCGCCGTGCATGCCCGGCATGGAGTAGTCGAGCACGACCGCCTCGATCGGGTTCGCGTAGAAGAGTTCGAGCCCGGAAGGCCCATCCTGCGCCGTCAAGACTCTGTACCCGGCCCGCTCCAGCAGGATCTTCCGGACCTGAAGTCCGACGAGTTCGTCATCGATGCAAAGCACGAGATTGGAGCTTTGTTTCATAAGGTTCGGTCGGCCACGGCCACTTAGAATTAGTCTAGAGTATACGAGCGTAGGTACCTTCCGTTTTCCACCCTACGATTCATCGTACGTTCGCAATTCTCCCCCTCATATTGCGCTAACCTGACGTTAATCATGTCGCGAGTTCGACCGAGGTCCACGAATTGAGTCAGACGATTTTTGTGTTGGAAGATGACGCGGATATCTCCCGTCTGGTGCAGTATCATCTCGAAAGTGCAGGATTCACAGTCCGCCCATATCTAGCTATCAGCCAGATACTTAGCGACGCGGAACGGCAACCCCCCGCACTCTTCCTGCTCGACATCATGGTGCCCGGCGGGGATGGCCTCGACCTTTGCCGGAGGCTTCGCCAGAACCCCACCCTCAGCGTTGTTCCCATCATCTTCCTCACGGCGCGCGCCGCGGAGAACGACCGCGTCCACGGCCTCGAGATGGGCGCCGACGACTACATCACCAAGCCCTTCGCAACGCGCGAACTTGTCGCTCGGGTCAAGGCCGTTCTGCGCCGCTTCGAGCGCCCGAGCTCCCCGTCCGTTTTGAAGTTCGAGAACGTCGAGATCGACGCAGGGGCGATGCAACTTCGAGTCGACGGGGAGTTGGTCACCACTACCGCCACCGAGTTCCGCCTCCTCGATTATCTCGCCCGCCATCCCGGCCGCGTGTTCAGCCGCGACCACCTGCTGGACGCCGTCTGGGGCGATGCCCGCTTCGTGACTCCTCGCTCCGTCGACGTCTACGTCCGGCGTATTCGCGAAAAGATCGAGGCCGATGCCGAGACGCCGCGCTATCTTAAGACCATGCGCGGTGCCGGCTACCGCTTCGAGATTCCGAAGACGGTGCCAGCCTAGGCGCAGGGGCAACACGTGACACGTGGTCTCTTTTTTTCGTTCTTCATCCGTATAACGATCGCCTTGGCCTTCGTCGCCGCGATGCGGATCTGGTTCAACCCGCGCGGCTGGATGTTCGATGTCGTTCTGATCATAGGGTGGGCGGCAATTAACGCTTTTCTGCTGGCACGTTCTGTGCGGCAGAACATCGCCCGGCTGCAGGCCTCGACCGCAGCGATTCCGGAGCGCCATGTCGGGGTGATCGATCCTACCTACAGCGACTTCGACGCCCTTGCCCGCGCCATCTCTATTGCCTCAGATCACGTGGAGCGAGCGCTCAACGACGCCTCCGAGAGCCGCCGCGAGCTCGAAGCCATGATCGACAGCATGCAGAACGCTGTCGTTGCCGTGGATGCAGCCGGACGCATTCAGTGGAGCAATCAGCGTCTCCAGCGGCTGATCCCGGACACCTCCCCCGGCAGAGCCGTGCGCATCGGACACGCGCTGGTACAGACCATTCGCGATCCCAGCCTGCTTGAGTGCGTTCGCGTTGCACTCGAGCAGCGTGTTGTTAGCGAGGCCCGCTCAACCTCGTTAGTGCCCGGCCGCATCTTCGAAGTCACCGTCTCCCCAATGCCTGGTGGCGGCGCGGTCGCTGTCCTCCACGACATCACCCGTATCGAGCAGGTCGAGCGCACTCAACGTGACTTCGTGGCTAACGTCTCCCACGAACTCCGGACTCCGCTCACCTCCATCTCTGGATACGTCGAGACACTGCTCGACCACGAGGCATCGCTCAGTCCGCAGGCGCGCGAGTTTCTCTCGACGATCCTCAAAAATGCGACCCGCATGAACCGCCTCACCGAAGATCTGCTGGTCATGGCACGCGTCGAGTCCTCCGAGCAGGAACTGCATCCCGCTCCGATCCCCGCCGATGTTCTCGTGCACGACGCGGTCCAGGCGATGAGCGGTCTCGTCCAGGACACCGAGGCCGTCCTGGAGATCGGCGAGATCACTACTGCCGAAGTCATCGCAGACACTGACGCCATCCTCCAGGTCCTCAGTAACCTCATCGAAAACGGCATCAAGTACGGCCAGGCTCGCAACGAGTCCCATAGCCGCATCCTCGTCAGCGCGCGCGAAGTCTCGGACCCCATCGACGCCGTCGAGTTCAGCGTCCGCGACTTCGGCTCCGGAATCGCCTCCGAACACCTCACCCGCATCTTCGAACGCTTCTACCGGGTCGACAAGGCTCGCTCCCGGGAGTCCGGGGGCACCGGCCTCGGCCTGGCAATCGCTCGCCATATGGTGCTGACCCATGGCGGCGCCATCCGGGCCGAAAGCGAGCTGAACGCCGGCAGTACCTTCTTATTCACTCTTCCAAAGGCTCTATCTTCTGCGGAATAATGCCGTTTTCACCGCTGTGTAACCTCCCCGTAACAATTCCACAGCACACTCAATATGTGATGTATTGACCGATTGCTTAATCGATGCATTGTCCGAGGGGGAAGAGTGAATTTCAAAGTTATCGCAGCAAGTGTTCTGGCACTTGTAACTGCTGGAGCCAGTGCACAGAACATCAACGGAGCGGGAGCGACCTTTCCTAACCCGATCTACTCCAAGTGGTTCAGTGAATACAGCCAGTTGCACCCGAATGTAAAGATCAACTACCAGTCCATCGGTTCAGGTGGCGGCATCCGTCAGGTCACTGAGGGCACGGTCGATTTCGGCGCCAGCGACGTCACTATGACCGATGCGCAGATAAGCGGGGCCAAGGTGAAGGTAATGGCCATTCCGACGGTGCTTGGCGCGGTCGTCCCGGTGTACAACATCCCCGGCGTCAACAAAGAGCTCAACTTTTCCGGTGATGTGATTGCCGATATCTATCTTGGCAAGATCACCACCTGGAACGATGCTCGCATCGCCAAGGACAATCCCGGCGTCAACCTTCCAGCCAATGCGATCCTGCCCGTGTATCGCTCGGATGGAAGCGGAACATCGTTCATCTTCACCGACTTCCTCGCCAAGGTTTCGCCTGCCTGGAACTCCAGTCCGGGGAGGGGCGCAGCAATCAACTGGCCAGTCGGTATCGGTCAAAAGGGGAATGAGGGCATCGCCGGAATGGTCCGCCAGTCGCCCAACTCCTTCGGTTACGTCGAGCTGATCTACGCCGTACAGAACAAGATGTCGTACGGTTCGGTCAAGAACGCGTCCGGCAAGTTCGTGAAAGCCAGCACTGACAGCGTCACTGCTGCCGCTGCCGGTGCCGCCAAGAACATGCCGGCCGACTACCGCATCTCGATTACAAACGCACCGGGTGCCGATACTTATCCGATCTCCAGCTTCACCTGGCTGCTGATCCCCACTCATTCCACCGACCCGAACAAGGCAAAGGCACTCGCCGACTTCCTCGGCTGGATGCTCGATCACGGCGAGGCTGAGGCCGTCGCCCTGACCTATGCTCCGCTGCCCAAGCCCGTTCAGGATATGGTCCGCAAGACTATCGCAACCGTCAAGTAGTTCTGTCCTGCCGCACGGCTTTGCAATCTCCAAATCCGTGCGGCACTTTTTTTCATCCCGGCTGAAGAGCGTCTAGCCCGATACAATCGACCCGAAGACCAGACGACAGGAAAATAGGATTGTGTCCTCTACTCGTATGACTGACGAACGAAATACCAGGTCGTCGCCAACTGCGCCACCGATCTTGTCCAATCCGCCTGCGTCCTTTGCGCAGGATTCCGCACCGCCTGAAGTCGACGCGGCCCCGTCGGCCATCCGCGACTTCCTCCGGAAGCGGGGAAGCGGTCGTCTCGCCGATAACAGCTTTGCCGCGGTCATGCTCCTTTGTGCGTGCAGCATCTTTGCTATCGTCCTCTTCATCTTTGGCATCCTCGTCATTCATTCGCGCCCCAGCCTCGTGCAGTTCGGCTGGAAGTTCTTCACACGCCAGGCCTGGGATCCGGTCATGGGCGACTTCGGCGCGTTGCCATTTATCTACGGCACTCTCGCCACCTCGCTGCTCGCTCTATGCATGGCTGTTCCACTGGCCCTGGGTGTGGCGGTCTTCCTCACAGAGCTCTGTCCTCGCCCGTTGCGGGCCCCGATCTCCTTCCTCACCGAGCTGCTCGCCGCCATACCGAGCGTCGTCTACGGTCTGTGGGCGGTCTTCGTACTGGTGCCAATCATGCGCGATGTCCTCGGCCCATTTCTGGTGAAGACGCTCGGCTGGACTGGATTGTTTTCGGGGCCAAACTTCGGTGTGGGCCTGCTTACTGCGAGCATCATTCTCGCCATCATGATCCTGCCTATCATCTCTTCGCTGACGCGCGACATCATGACGGCCGTGCCCAACAGCCAGCGCGAAGCTGTCCTTGCACTGGGCGCCACGCGATGGGAGATGATCCGCATTGGCGTCCTGCGTAACTCGCGCATCGGAATCGTCGGGGCAATCATGCTCGGCCTCGGACGCGCACTCGGCGAGACGATGGCCGTCACGATGGTTATCGGCAACCACCCAAACATTGGCAAGCCGCTCTTTGCCCCGGCCAACACGCTCGCCAGCGTCATCGCCGGAGAGTTCTCTGAAGCGACCGGGGACCTCTACCTCAGCGCACTCATCGAGATCGGCCTCGCGCTCTTCCTCGTCACCATCGTCGTCAACGCCATCGCTCGCCTCATGGTCTGGGCGGTCACACGCAACGCTCCGGCGCGGGTGCACTGATATGGCCACTCAACCTTTCAACAGCCAGCCGCGTCCCATGGACTTCCAGTCGAAGTCCATGCGCATGAACAACGCTCGTCGCACCGCAACCAACTACTTCATCAGCGGCTTGTCTATTCTCGCAACCGTTCTGGTCATCATTCCGCTGATCGCGATCCTGTTCTACCTCATCTACAAAGGTGCGAGCTCGCTCAATCTCGCGTTCTTCACCCACATTCCCGCTCCTGTCGGTCAGGACGGCGGTGGAATGGCCAATGCCATGGTCGGCTCCGGCATTATCTTGTTCGTTGCCAGCCTGATGGGAGTCCCTATCGGTATTGCCGCCGGTGTCTATCTGGCAGAGTTTGGCCGCGGCAAGGCACTTGCCACTGCGATCCGTTTCACAGCCGATGTGCTCAATGGTGTTCCCTCTATCGTGATGGGCATCTCTATTTACTCGCTCATCGTGATCCGTCAGAAACACTTCTCTGCGCTGGCCGGCGGCGTCGCTCTCGCCATCATGATGGTCCCGACAATCACCCGGACGACCGAGGAGATGCTTGCGACTGTGCCGCACGCCATCCGCGAAGCTGCGCTCGGTCTTGGTGTGCCCAAGTGGCGTACAGCTATCTCAGTCAGCCTGCGAACCGCATCACCCGGAATCATCACGGGCTGCATGCTGGCCTTCGCGCGCGTCGCAGGAGAGACGGCACCGCTCCTCTTCACCGCTCTCGGCAACCAGTTCTGGAGTTTCAAACTTAGCGAGCCCATCGCCGCGCTGCCGCTGCAGATCTTCGTCTATGCGATCTCGCCGTACGATGAGTGGCATCGTCTAGCCTGGGCGGGTGCCCTCGTTTTAATCGTTATGATCATGGTATCCGTCACGCTCGTCCGCATCTTTGCCAACCGCGGCGTACTCAAGGGAGGAAGCTAGTGGGAGTCGGCATCTTAGTTGAGGACCTTAACGCGTGGTACGGGTCGAACCACACCCTGCAGGACATCAACCTGCACATCCCTGCCAACCACGCGACGGCGCTCATCGGCCCTTCGGGCTGCGGCAAATCCACCTTCGTCCGGTGCCTGAACCGGATGCATGAGACCAACCCGATCGCACGCGCCACCGGTATCGTCAAGATGGGCGAGGTCGACATCTACAAGGATGCGTCACCAGTAGAAATCCGCCGCCGTGTCGGCATGGTCTTTCAGCGCCCGAATCCATTTCCCACCATGTCGATCTACGACAACGTCGTCAGCGGTCTCAAGCTCAACGGCTTCCGCAACCGTCGCATCCTCGACGAGACCGTCGAACGTTCGCTCAAGCAGGCGGCGTTGTGGGAAGAGGTGAAGGACGATCTGAAGAAGAAGTCCGGTGCCTCGCTCTCCGGCGGCCAGCAGCAGCGCATGTGCATCGCACGCGCTCTCGCCGTCGATCCTGAGGTCCTCCTGATGGACGAGCCCGCCTCCGCTCTCGATCCGGTCTCAACGTCGAAGATTGAAGACCTCATCTTTCAGCTCAAGAGCCAGTACACCATCGTCATCGTGACGCACAACATGCAGCAGGCAGCGCGCGTCGCAGAAAACACCGGATTTTTTCTCAACGGTAAGATGGTCGAGTTCGACTCGACCCACAAGATCTTCACCAACCCAAAGGACAAGCGAACGGAAGATTACATTACGGGGAGGTTCGGCTGATGCGAGTTAAATTCCACCAAAGCCTCGACGACCTCAAAGAGAAATTGCTCGTCATGGCTGGAATGGCCGAACAGGCGATCCAGCGCTCCATCGAGGCCTACAGTACCCGCGACCTCAGCATCTGCGAGCTGGTCTTCCGCGCCGAGCCCTCCATCAATCGCCTCGAGCGCGAGATCGACCAGATGGCCCTCGACCTCCTCGCCATGGAGCAGCCCATGGCCATCGATCTCCGCTTCATCCTTTCGGTCATTCGAATCAACGCCGACCTCGAGCGCGTCGGCGACCAGGCCGTCAACATCGCCGTCCGCGTCCGTGAGATGGGCGCCTTCGCCAATATCGATCTCCCCGTCGACATCCCCAAGCTCGCGTCCCTTGCCTCTGCGATGGTCCGCAAGGCGCTTCAGGCCTTCATCGAAGCCGATGCGGACCTCGCCAACTCCGTCCTTCTCCTTGACGATCAGGTTGATGAGATGAACGACGCCGCCTTCTACGCGCTCAGCTCGCTCATCAAGGAGAAGCCCGAGCTCACCCCGCAGTCTCTCAACGCGCTTATCATCGCTCGGAACCTTGAGCGCGTCGGCGACCACGCTACGAACATCGCCGAAGACGTCATCTTCTGGGTCCGCGGCGCAGATGTCCGCCACCACACCCCTGCCACCTAGTTGGCAGAATCGACTGCATTGACCTCGGGCATCCACCAGACCAACCGCGCCAGCATCGGATAGTACAAGCCCACGCGCAACCGCCGTTCTTCGACCTGCCCGCTCATCATCCTCGCGTAGGTGTCCATCTGCGCTCCGTACTTGATCCGTTCCTCCGCAAGAAACTCATCCACGCTCCCGCGACCATGCGTCGCCGTCTTGTAGTCGATGATCCAAAGGAAATCGGTCCCGTCCTCCAGGGGCGTTGCGCCGGCAAGAAACATCCGATCCAGCCGCACACTGCTGCGTCTTTCGAGCCACGACGTCAAAGCAAGCTCGCTCTTTGCTCCCTCGCGCGCCCCAAGCACCCACTGGCCTTCGGCGTCACTCAACATATTTGTCAGCGCCGTCTTCACGCGAGCTGCGAGCCGGTCGACGATTGCCGGCGCCAACCCATCTCCACGAAGGATCGCCGCGATCCTCGGCGTCCATCCTGCGATGTCGTGCAGCAATGCATCTGCACTCACCCCTTCCGCGATTCGTTTCGTCAGCACCTCCACGAATGCATGCACTGCATTCCCAAACGCGCGCGCCTCAAACGATCCTTCGGGACGTTCAAAGTTGGATGGCGCAACGACGGCGTCCCCATACGAGAGCCTGCGCGATGTAGCAAACCTCGCTCCCGGTTCAAAGCTCAACGGCAGCCGCTGCAACATCGCAGGCCGCACCTCTCTGTCTTCTGCTGCAGCCATATCGAAGACAAAATCCTCCGCAACGTCGGGTTCAGGCGGTGCCGACATCACAAACATCTTCGCAGTAGTTTCTGAGACCGATGACGCTGCAACAAAGTGCCTTTCCGCCGCTGGCCATGCGGTCTCGAGCAGGCTTCCGGCCTCTCTCGCTATTTCGCCCTTCGCGGTCATCTTTGGAGATGCAAACAGATGTAGCTCCTCCCGCGCCCGCGTACAGGCGACATAAAGCAAGCGCTTCCGTTCCGCGGCGTCACGAGCCTTCTCTGTTGACCTCAACCATGCATTCAACTCCTTCGACGTCTCGCCGCGTTCCGCGATCGGAGCCAGCACGATATTTGCCGCATCAGCATCGCTCGAATCGACCTCGCTCCAGTTCAGCAACTTCTCGCGATTCACCTGGGCCTTCCTCTCCAGAGAAGGAACCAGCACAACGTCCCACTCCAATCCCTTCGCGCCGTGAATCGTCATTAAGTCCACCGCTCCTGCACCAGTAGCAGGCTCGGCAAACAGCCTATCCATGCGCCCTTTCAGCAGCCCCAAATCCATCGTTCCTGTTTGTTGCTCGAGCTCATCCAGAAGCTGCAGGTAACGTAGAGCGTTTGTCATCTGCGCGGCCTCCAAATAAACATCGCCGCCCAGAGAACGCCATGTCCGTTCGACCCACTGTGCCATGGTTAGTTCCGGCCGGCGTTCCCGTGCCGCTCGCAGTATCGGCCACACGTGCATCAACCTCGCGCAGCTCTCCTCACTCAACAGGTCGCCCCGCTCCGCGATTGCATCTTCTATACAGCGCTCCCCCCAATCCAAATCATCCGCGCCGGCAAGCGTATGCAGATCTGCCAACCCCAGTCCGCACCACGGAGCATGCAACACCGCGAGCCATGCCACGCGGTCTGCCGGATGCAGCAGCGCACGCGTCAACGCAAAGAGATCAAGCACCTCCTGCCGCTCCCCCAGCGGTTCGATATCGACCGCGCGAAAGGGAATCAGCCCCTTCGACTCGTCTTGGAACTCCGCCACAACATCGCCCAACAAACTCCGTGTCCGCACCAGTACGGCAATCTTCCATGGCTCGCTGCGTCCCTCGGGCAACGGACGCGCATGCCACTCTTCAACGATCGCCCTTACCTCTGCTGCCTCCGAATGTGTCTGCCTCCGCCGCTCCTTCTTCGCGTCGTCGCCCGGAGACAACACACGCACATGCCATACCACACTGAGTGCCCCGCTCTTCGACTCTCTCCGCACCGGCTGCGCCTCAACGTAAGGAACCTCTTCAGAACCTGAAGCATCCGCCTTCTTCGGGAACAGCAGCGAGAAATCCTCATTGAACGCCTTCACCAGTTCGCACTGCGAGCGGAAGTTCGCCGTCAGCCGCAGGCTCCCCAGCGGCAGATCGCCTAACGTCAGGGTTCGCATCGTCCGGATAAACCGCTCCACACGCGCCTGGCGAAACATGTAGATCGACTGCTTCGGATCGCCCACCAGAAATACCGTCTGGCTCTGCCCGTCCCACCCTGCAGTCAACAACTCGATCAGCCGATACTGACTCGTCGACGTGTCCTGCATCTCGTCCACTAGCAGATGCCGCAGCTCCATTCCCAGGGTCTCCGACAAGTCGCGAACGCCGCCATGCTCCAGCGCGGTTTTTGCCAACAGCCCGAGCTCCGCAAAGTCGCACTCTTCATTTCGTGCGAACAGCAGCTGCAATTCCACCAGCGCCCTGCTCAATACACGAAACAACGCCTTGGCCACCGTCCACTGTCCCGGGGGATAAACCGCAGGCGGAAGACATTTCACCTCCTGAATGGCCTCAAGCGCCTTGGGATGTTGCTGCAACTCTCCCACAAGATCCTTCAAACGGACAGCGTAAGTCTTTTCCAGATCAAATTTCAGAAACCGGCTCTGAAACCCAACCCGCCACTTGCCCTCACCGGTCGTCACCAAATGAATCAACGCCTGCCATCGCTCAAGATGCGCTGCAATCTCTTCGGGCGCATCGTGGACGCCCGCCAGCATGGCTATCGGCGAAGTGTCGCCTCTGTATCCGCCCGCATGCCCCATCTCCCCTGCGAGAGACGCAAGGTCTTGCACTATCTCTCCTGGCAGGCTTTGGGAGAGCTGCGTCAGTCCCTCCCCGATAGCCTGTTCCAGCGCCCGCTGCAGCCGCGGCAGTACTGTGCCATCGAGGTATGCATCATCCAACTCATGCCCCAGCAGCGGCACCAATTCGCCCCATTGGTTCCTCAGCGGCAGCATCTCCATCAGCAGTCTTTCGCAATCAACGAGACTCCCATCACGATGCAGCAGCACAGTACGCAACGCCTCATCCAACTCTGCATCGTCGCCGCCAAGCTGCATCAGCGTCCGCCGCGCCGCTTCGCGATACATCAGCGTCGCATCCGGAACCGGCGTCTGTCGCCCTCCACTTCCAGACAGCACAGGCAGTGAGAGAGCGATCTCGCCGCACACTGAATCGATCGTGCGGATTCGCAACCTGCGTGGATGTTCGAGCAATTCCCATCCCAACGACGCGTCTCTCCGCAGCACCTTCAGCGCCAGCTCCCGCGTCTCACCGTCGAACGCCGAATCTGCCTTGAGCACATCACCCCTCGCAGCCGCTTCAAGCTGCGCCAGCACGCGTTCCCGCATCTCGTTGGTCGCCTTCACGGTAAATGTGATCGCGAGTACCTGCTCCGGCTGATCCACCGTCTCGTCCGCAAGCAATTTCAAAAAGCGCTGGATCAACAATCCGGTCTTGCCTGATCCCGCCGGAGCCTCCACAATCCACGACCGCCGCACATCCAACGCTCGTTCCCGCTCCAGCGAATCCGGCGGCAGCTCATGTCTTTCGTCTTTTTCAGTAGGTCCAGCCTTGTCGAAATCAAACGAAAGATTACCCAAGGCCGACCTCTTCATCCGCACTGGCATCCTCGTCCTCGTCCTCTTCAAGTAGCGAGACATCCAATCGACACAGCAGCCGCTGCCCGCAGCGCTCGCACGTCTTCGGATAGCTCTTCGGCCGTACACGAGCGTCCCCGGCTGCAAACTCCTCCGCCAATCCGACGAGGACCTCTCTCCATCGCTCCACCTGCGCCTCGAACGTTGCCGCTTCTTTCTGCTTCGTCAGCTTGCCAGGCAAGATGCCTTCCGTAGTGGCATATCCCTTCAACGCGCGTCCCTCGCCGGCTCGGACCAACCCGAACGCGACTGCCTGTAGCCGATCCACATCCGACAAGATCGCATACAGCGGAAGCTGCGGCGCGTCCGGTCTCTCCGTCAGCCAATCGTTCGGCGACGCACCGCCGGTCTTGTAGTCGATCAGCACCTCTCCACCGTCAACCTCATCGACGCGGTCCATGCGCACATTCAATCGCAGCGGGCCCACCCGCACATCCTTGAACTCCTTTTCACTCAACCTCACTTCAAACTGCGCACGTTCTAACTCCAGCGCCAACCAGCCCGAAAGCAGCCTTCGCAGCCGCGCTCGCTGCACCTCGACATAGGCCGCGTCCCACGTTGTTGCGGTCGTCTCTTCCGTTCGCCTCAGTCCTTCGGTGATGCACCAGTCCAGCACCTCATCGCGCTCTTCGGTCGTCATCTTCCGAAGCGCATCCTGCGTGTGAACCTCATCCCAGAACCGCCGCAGAACATCGTGCACGACGGTACCGCTCTCCCGCGCATCCATCCCCGGAACAATTGTCTCGAGCTCCTTGGCCAACAGGCGTTGCTCGGCAAACGCACGAAATCCGCAGGCCGCCTGCAACTCCAGCACCGTCGCACCTCCGCGAATAACCCGGTCCGGGAGCGCTTTGATGCGCGCGCTGTCTTCAATCTCCTCGAGCTCAACCACTTCTTTGTTCGCCGCTGCTCCAACAAGCTCCGACGCAGCAACCTCCTGTAGACCCAGCCCCACCAGCACAGGCGAACGTCGCTGCCTGCCCTCGGCAGACTCCCTCGCATAGCTGAAGATCACCGTTTCCGCGCAATCCGCGATTCGTTGCGTCATCCTCCGCGCGTATTCGCTGTCCCGTGCAACATCGGTCCCAGGCATGCCGAGCTCTAGTTGCAACGACCATGGCAGCAGGGAACTGCTCGACGTCTCCATCGGCCAGTTCAACTCGCCGCCGCGCAGAAACCACACGGCGTCAAAGGTCCCACCAGCAGCTTCGAGCGGTCCCACCACCTGTACCGGCGCCTCCCGAGACTCCGGCGCAAACGTCGTCTGCCGCACGATCCGCTCCAATGCTTCGAACGCCTCCGCGAACTCGACGGGCACATCGTCGAAGTCCAGCGTAGCCAACTCGTCGAGCGCACTCTCCCACTTGTGCCGCGTCTGAAACTCCACGCTGCTCTCTTTCAGGCCTGGTCCCCATCCGGCGGTCAGCAGCAACTCACGCATCTTCTCTGCCCACCCGGTGGGCGTTCGAGCATCCATACCCTGCAGGCGGTTCGTCGCATTTCGCATCGCTCGCAGCGTCCCAAGCAGCCGCCCGAGTTTTCCTCTTCGCCGTGACCTTTCGAGTACATCGATCAGTCCATCCAGAGATAACTCCGGCCGCAGTATCCTCGCCTTCCGCAACTCGAAGGCATCGAACTCTGCGCGCACACTCCACTCCTCGCTCGTCATCGCAAAATAAGGCGACAGTAACAAACCAGTAATTCGCTCGAGCGGCAGGGCATCTGTCACCCATCGCAACAGGTCCAGCGCAGTCGCAACCACGGGAGTGTCCGCCAGCGGAGCCCCAAGCGAAAACTCATAAGGCCCACTCTCAGTCGCGGCCTGAATGTCCTGCAGCTCCGGCGCCAGCACCTCGCGAAACACACGATCGATCGCGCTCCGCAGCGTCTCGAGCCCCGGCACAATCACAGCGACCTTCGCCTTGGGCGCTCCCTCCAAAAACTGTCGTATCCACCGCGCCGCTCCATGCAGTTCTTCCCGCTCGTTCGTCATTTCTACGAGCATTCGCTTGGCAGCGTCCGCCGTCGGCCGCACCTCCTCTACCGCTACCGCGCCCGAACGAAGCGCCTCAGCAAACTTCATTTGAGAAGGAGTCATGCGATCGAACCCCACCAGCACAATGCCGCCTTCGGACAGCTTCAGCGTGCTTCTTTCTACAGCCGCGCGTAGCGTCTCCTCCAACTGCGCGGCGGGAAGAAATCCCTCTACCCTGCACCTTCGTTCGAACGCCAACGCCCACCGCTGAAACGCCCGCGTGTCGGCACTGCCTGTTGTTGCGCGCAGGCGGGTGCGTCCGTCGTAGCTGCAAACCAGCCGCCACGCCTCCGAAGCAATCTCCGCAAGTGAATCCACACTCCGAAGGCTCGCAAGTTCCTCGTCCGATTCGAGGACGGTTCGCCACACTGCATGCTCCTGCGTCCGATTGAGAAGCAATTGCTCCGCATGTCCTTCGATAATCAGCTCATGCCACAACGCCGCCAGCCACGCGTCCCATGACAGCACTGCAGCTGGCGCCCAGGTTGCGAGCCCCAACTCGCGATTGCGCTGGTCCCACCCATGCCGCAGGGCTCGCGCCGCTCGCTGATTTCCCGTCACCACGGTCGCGCCTCGCTCCAGCGCCTCGGCGATCTTTACCGGCAGCAACTCCACACCATCCATACCTCGGTTATACGCTTGCAGTCACTGGAAATCAGGCAGCATCAACAGCAGTTCGCGGCACAAGCCAGCTCATTCCCAACAACGCCACCGCTGCGACGAACGGCAGCGCCAGCGCCACCTGCAAGGAGCCGGTCCGCGTCGAGACAACACCCATCATCCATGGCAGCGCCGCCGCACCTAGCCCCGAAACTGCCAGAACAATCCCAGCCTGCCGCGCCGTAGGCCGCTCCGCCATCAGGAGCGCAAACGTGGCCGGAAAGAACGGAGCCAGGCTCAATCCCAGCAGGACCGCAAACGCCGCGATCATCACCGCCGAGTGCGCCATCGCGAGTGCCGCTGTAAATACCGCTGCCAGCCCCAGCCCCCATCGCTGCACCGTCTTCTCTCCGACGCGCCGCATCACCGCTGAAGCCCCGACTCTACCCACAGTCAGCGACATCCATAGCAGAAGCGTCGTGTATTCGCTCACCGCGAGCGTCTTATCGCCATACCGCAGTGCAAACGTCGTCAGCCATCCACTCAGACAGGTCTCCAATCCCCCGTAGAGGACCAGCAGCCCCGCGAAAAACAGATACACGCGCCCACTCAACCCAAACTGCGAGCCGCCCTCCGGAGTCGTCGCATCAAACTCCTCCACATCGGAACTTGCCCCGCGCATCTGTGCCACCAGCACCACCGCACCCACCACAAACAAGCCGGCGAAAGATTCGAGCAACCCGCGCAATGCAAATCGCGGCAGCAACCACGCAGCCAGCAACGCAGACAACATCGCGCCCATGCTAAAAGAGAAATTCAGCATCGACAGCGCAGACCCTCGATGCGCCGTAAATCTTCGCCCAGCCAGAATATTCACCGAAGTAATGATCTGCCCCAATCCAAACCCGCCGACAAACAGCCCGACGCACCCCACGCTCATTCCCGGAGCTAATGCAAACCCGCCAAAACCAACCGCCCCCGCCCCCAGTCCCACCAACAGACTTCGCCGCAGCTTGCCCGATACCGTCACTCCACCCAGAAACGCTCCACAGAACTTCGCCATCATCAACAATCCGCTCTGGGAGTCCTGCATCTCCCACTGCCGCGCCAACACTGGCAAAATCGGCCCCAACAACGCCGTCCCTAGCCCTGCCAGCATCAGCCCGAAGTGCATCAGCCCCAAAGAAGGTGCCGCCGTTCGACCTTGTTCGACCAACCTGCCCCCCGCCCCAAACTCTCGTACCAGCCATTATCATGGAGTCAGGAGCAACTCGTGCCGCGCAAGCCTCTATTTCTTCTCGCCTTCATCGCACTCCTCATAGGCTGCCGTCAAAGCGCCCCTCCTTCCGCCAGCCCATCCACTCCGGAGAAGACCTTCACCATTCGCGGCAAGGTCGTCGCCACCCACGGCACACACGTTACCCTCGACGGCGAAGACGTCCCAGGCTTCATGGAACCCATGACCATGGACTACAAGCTCAAGGATCCCAGCGTCGCCAGCGAGCTTCACCCCGGCGACCGCATCACGGCCAGGATCCTCGCCAAGAAAGATGGCGACAATTACACCGACGTCCAGCTCGACAACATCGTCGTCATCGCCCAGGCCCGTCCGGACTACAAACCTCCCGTCGCCTATCACGTGCCCACGCCTGGAGACCCCGTCCCCGACTTCCATCTCATCAGCCAGAGCGACCGCACCATCCACCTCGATCAGTTCAAGGGGAAGTTCGTTCTTCTCACCTTCATCTACACGCGGTGCCCACTCGCCGACTTCTGCCCTCGCATGTCGCACAACTTCGCCGACATCGATAAGGCCCTTGCCGCAGATCCCGCGCTCTACGACCAGACCCATCTTCTCAGCATCAGTTTCGATCCAAAGTACGACACCCCCAAAGTCCTACGTAGCTACGGCGGCGCCTACACGGGCAACTACACCAAAGAAAAATTTCTTCATTGGGACTTCGCCGCACCCACTGAAAAAGATCTTCCCGCGCTCACTCAATTTTTCAACGTAGGCATCACCCCTGGCGATGAGAAATCTCTGACGCACTCTCTCTCAACCGTCCTCATCGGCAGAGACGGCAAAATTATCGCCTGGTACCCAAGCAACGAATGGAAGCCGGAAGACGTTGTGGCGACTATAAGAAAAAACGTCAGTTAGCCTTCATCAAACATCTCCAGACAACAAAGAAGCCTGAACGATCATCAGACTTTTCTGTGTGCGAAGTGCACGGAGGTATTTCATAATGATGCGCAATCGACTCGCAGCTTCACTACTCGCTGTTGCCCTGTCAACATCTGGCTTTGCAACTGTCCCGGCGTACGCGGCCCCTCCCCAGTCTCATGATCACGATCGAGACCACGATTGGAATACTCCCCCACAGGAATTTCGCGACATCCAGCGTCAGGGATTTCACGATGGCATCGAAGGTGCCCGCAAGGACTATGACAATCACCGCAGAGCGGACGTTGACAACCGGGATGAATATCGTCATCCGCATGTTCCGGACAGCGCCAAGGCCGACTATCGCGAGGGCTTCCGCCGCGGCTACGAGGTAGCGATGGACCACATGATGCAAGGCAAGCACAGCTCTTACTAAACCGAACGTAACGACGTACAGAAGACCCGGCCGCGAAGCCGGGTTTTCTGCGCTGCGAATCTCACCAAATAAGATTTCGAATTTCTCAGTGATCCACAACGTTGCTGCGATGTAACACCACGTTTACATCTCGTTGATCGAGCTTTAATCAACCTCGCGATAGGTTGGCTCTATGCGAATAAATGGATCATTAACTGCACTCCCACTTCTGGCGGCCGTAGTGTTTTTCTTGTTTTGTGCCCAGCTCCATGCGCAGTATGACAACGGCAGCCTGGTCGGCACCATTCGCGACGCAAGCGGAGCGGCGGTCTCTGGCGCAGTGGTCACTGTCACAAACACTGCGACAGCCGTCACCGCGAAGGCAACGACGAACAGCGAAGGCGACTACGAGCTGCCTTCTCTCCATGTCGGCGTTTACAACATCTCAGCAAGCGCGCCCGGCTTCACCGACTCAGTAGCCAATAACATTACCGTCTCAGTAGGTGGCCGTCAGCGTATCGACCTGTCCCTGCGAGTGGGCGGGACTGAAACTACCGTCCAGGTCACCGACGTCGCCCTGCAGCTCGAGACCGAATCCAGCGAGCGCGGCCAGACCATCACCAACTACCAGAGCGAAGCCCTGCCACTCGTCACGCGCAACTACTCCGACCTGCTCGGCCTCATGCCCGGTTCGCGTCAGGCGCCTACCGCGGCCACTACCAGCTCCATCAACTCGCTTGTCCGGGCCGGCTCCTACAACGTCAATGGCCAGCGCAGCATGTTCAACAACTTCCTCCTCGACGGTCTCGACAACAACGCCTACGGCGAAAGCAACCAGGGATTCGATAACCAGATCATCGCCGTCCCGCCCGACTCCGTTGCCCAGTTCCAGGTCGTCACCGACAACGAGAGCGCCGAATATGGCCGGTCCTCCGGAGCTACCATCAACGTCGCCTCGCAGAGCGGCACCAACCGCTTCCATGCCACAGCGTACGAGTTCATCCGCAACACCGACCTCAACGCAGCGGGCTTCTTCAAGCCCCTCACCGTCAGCAACACCGGGACTACAGTCCCATTCCAGAAGCCCACCTTCAATCGCAACCAGTTCGGCGGCAACGTCGGCGGTCCGATCCTCAAGGACAAGCTCTTCTTCTTCCTCGACTACGAAGGTTTCCGCCAGGTCCTCAAACCCCTCAGTGTCCTCACCCTGCCAACGCAGAACGAACTGAACGGCATCCTCGTCGTACCGGTGAAGAACGCGACGACCGGCGTAGTCTACCCGGCCGGAAAACCCATCCCGGCAAGCGCGATCAACCCGCTTTCGGCACAGATCATCACCTACTTCAAGCAGATCTCCGGTCTCCCGGTATCCGGACTGTCGACCACTGGTCTCGCCTCCAACGACTACGCTGTCCAGGTCCCCTTCACCGATAACGCCGACAAGGGCGACCTCCGCCTCGACTGGCAGATCAATCCTGCCAACTCAGCCTTCATTCGCATCAGCGACCGCAAGGAAAACGGCGTCAACTACCCCAGCATTCCCATCCCTCTCGACGGCCAGACCAATGGCAACATCCGCATCCTCGATCAACAGATCGCCCTCGGCTACACCCGTCTCATGGGTGCCAATAAGGTCCTGGATGTCCGTCTCGGCCTCGACCGCACCAAGGCCGGCAAGTTTAACCTGTCCATCGGAAACACCGCCTTCAACAACATCCCCGGCCTGCCCACCGACAACGCCGTCGTCGCCGGAGGCCTGCCCTCCATCGGCATCACTGGTTTCACCGGCTTCGGTCGCCAGAACACCAACCCTCAGTGGCAGAATCCCGCACTCATCGACCCCAAGGTCAACTTCACCTGGGTGAAGCACAACCACTCTCTGAAGTTCGGCTACGAGTATGAGCACATCTGGATGGCCGTGAACGACAACAACCCGCTCTACGGCTCCTTCAACTATGGCGGCGGCTACTCGAACGCCGGTGGGACGACCGTCAGCGACACCTACTGGGCCGACTTCCTCTTCGGCACCACCAACACCTACTCACTCGCAAACTACTACGTGGCCCACCTCACGCAGAACATGCACAGCCTCTACGCGCAGGACGATTGGAAGGCCCTTCCGAAGCTCACCCTCAACCTCGGGCTACGTTGGGAGTACGGTTCACCCTACGCCGACCTCTACAACCGCATCTCGAACTTCGATCCCGTCACGCAGACCGTCCTCACCACCACGCCCGGCGCCGTCGCAGGCAACGGCATCACTCCCTTCCACGGTGGCGGAACCTACGGCAAGACCCTGGTCAATCCGGACTTCACAGACTTCGGCCCACGCGTAGGCTTCGCGTACGCGGTCGATTCCAGGACAGCGCTTCGTGGCGGCTTCGGCATCAGCTACGCCCACTACACCCGCGCCGGCTCTGGCGACATCCTCGGCATCAATGCGCCGCAGGCACAGTTCGCCTCCGTCACGCAGATCACCCCGAGCACCACGAACCACTGCTCCACGCCGCTTCCCGCCCAGATCATCGCCATCGGCTCGACAACTCCGTCTTGCTATGCCACCTCGGATCAGGGCTACCCCAGCGGTCTCGTCACTAGCTTCAACTCCGCGACCGACAACATCACCTACATCCCAAAAAACACCAAGGACAGCTATGTCGAGAGCTACTTCCTCAGCATCCAGCGCACCTTGGCCAAGAACACCCTGCTCGACATCGCCTACGTCGGCAATCACGGAGTCAAACTGCAGGGCTTCGTCAACGCCAACCAGAAAAACCCTGCCGCCGGATTCGCCCGCCCCTTTGGCAGCTGGCCATCCGACATCACCGCGGCCTTGAACA
Organism: Acidobacteriaceae bacterium KBS 89; assembly: GCA_000381605.1. GTDB lineage: Bacteria > Acidobacteriota > Terriglobia > Terriglobales > Acidobacteriaceae > Edaphobacter. The sequence goes on along the minus strand of KB906756.1, from coordinate 293,872 downwards.
CCTTCTACTCGAACTTCAACTCGCTTCAGGTCAAATATGAGCAGCAGTTCGTCGGCGGGCTCACTCTTCTCAACACCTTCACCTGGGGGCATTCGCTCGACAACGCCAGCGCCTCGCTCGAAGGCAACACTCCCTCGCTGCAGGACGCCAACAACCCCCGCGCGGACTACTCGCAGTCCGACTACAATCTGCCCGTAGCCAACATCACCAGCCTCGTCTACGAACTCCCCTTCGGTCGTGGCCGCCGCTTCCTCAACTCCAGCGGTAGTGTGGTCAACACACTTGTCGGTGGTTGGCAGGTAAGCAGCATCGTCACACTGCAGGCTGGAACGCCCTTCAATATCACCTACAGCCCCAACGGAGCACAGGCCGTCTCGCCTCAGATCTCGGCCTCCTACCGCGGTGCAAACCTGTATCGCCCCAACAAGGTTCCTGGCCAGTCAGTGACCCAGGGACGCAACAACCGCGCAGCCAACACTGGCTTCGTCAATTACATCAACTTCAACGCCTTCGTTCTTCCCCCAATCAAGGACGCCTCAGGCAACACGCTTAGCCCGTTCGGCAATGCCAGCCGCAACCCCGGCCGCACGCCCGCCTTCTACCAGGCCGACGTTGCGCTAAACAAGAACTTCAACACCCCCATCGAGAGCCTGAAGGTGCAGTTCCGCACCGAGTTCTACAACATCCTCAACCACACCAACCTCTACCTTCCCGGCACCATCAGCGGAACCCAGGGCACCACAAACGCGACCGTCGGCACCGGCGGAACCGTCGCCCCTGCCGCAATCGTCAGCGGGGTACCCAACGCTGGAGGCCAGGTCACCAGCACCTTCGAGCCGCGCATCATCCAGTTCGGATTGAAGGTGATCTACTAGCAAGGTCGTCGGGTCAAGGGGCCACATCGGAAAACCCACGACCCTTGACATCAATGTCCCTTTGCGAAGGGTAAAAGCAGAGAGCCCGGCCTCGTGCCGGGCTTCTTGCGTCTGCTTATCCGTGCGAAGTCCAAACCTAAAACTCTTGACATGAAGACTTTGCGCAATATTGGGGGGGAGTGAGGGGTAGATCAGGACTACCGCATTTCATGGTCAGAATTCCCTTCTAATTCCGCCGCTCCGCTCTTCGAGTATCCTTGGACTGAACCCAAACGAGGAATAAACTCCATCATGGCAAAGCTCACAATCGCCTTCGGTATCCTGCTCGTCCTGCTCGGAATCTTCGGCTTTGTCGCCACCGGCAGCGCCCATCCCACGGCCCTGATCCCTGCTGGCATTGGCCTCCTCTTCGTCCTCTTCGGCGTCATGGCCAACACGGAGAACTCGAAGAAGCGCATGCTCTGGATGCACATCTCCGTCACGGTCGCCTTGCTGACCTTTCTAGGCATGATCCCGGCAGCCATCGACACTATTCGCCTCTCCCGCGGCGTCGAATTCCCGCACCCTGCCGCAGTCGTGGAAAAGGGAGCCCTCGCCCTCTTCAGCCTCATCTACGTCCTCTTCTGTGTCCGCTCTTTCATCAGTGCCCGCCGTAACCGTCTCGCATAAGTTCGCAGCCAGACCAGACTTTGCATCGTCCGGCGCAGCAAAATCATCAAATCGCCACTATTTACAGCGAAATCAACTTCGTATCGGCCCTTTCGCATCCCGGGCTAGGACTCGCTCACCCTCCGGCGTAAACTTGGAATAACAATGTCCTCTTCCTTCGGCCCATCAAAATTCGGCACTGGCATGAAAGCAGCCGACCGCCCCTCGCGAAGTGTCGGCAAAGCCACAGCCGCTGACCTGACCAAGTCGCGTCCGAAGCCGAAGCTCAAGAAAGTGTTGCCCGAGGTCTGGAAGCTGATCAAGCCGCGCAGGGCTCTTCTTGGGGGCAGTTTTCTCCTCATGATCATCAACCGCGCCAGCGGCCTGGTCCTGCCCGCTTCCACAAAGACCCTGATCGACAAGGTCATGTACGGCCATCAGTTGAATCTCCTGCCCTGGATCGTCAGCATCGTCGGCATTGCGACCGTAATTCAAGGCATCACCTCGTACACCCTCACCCAGCTCCTGTCGAAGGCCGGCCAGCGCCTCATCGCCGAGCTGCGCATGCAGGTCCAGGCGCACATCGGCCGGCTCCCTGTGGCTTTCTACGATGAGAACCGTACCGGCACCCTCGTCGCCCGCATCATGACCGACGTGGAAGGCGTACGCAACCTGATCGGTACCGGTGTCATTGATTTCTTCGGAGGCATCGTCACCGCGGCGTTTGCCTTCGGCTACCTCATCAAGCTCTCGGTCCAGATGACCGTCGTCACCTTCGCCATCCTTCTTCTCTTCGGGTTAATTCTCCAGAAGGCATTCAAGACGATCCGTCCGATCTTCCGCGAACGCGCCAAGATCAACGCCGAGGTCACAGGTCGTCTCACGGAGTCGCTCGGCGGAGTCCGCGTCGTCAAGGGCTATCACGCCGAACAGAGCGAGGCCAACGTCTTCGCCGCCGGCGCCAACCGCCTGCTCCAGAACGTCATCTCCTCGCTCACCGCGCAGTCGCTGATGTCGCTCGCCTCAACAGCGGTCCTTGGCATCGTCGGCACGCTGGTGATGTACCTCGGCGCCCATCAAGTCAACGCCAACCGCCTCACGCCCGGCGGATATGTCACCTACGTCATGTTCCTGGCGTTCATGATCGCCCCGATCGTTCAACTGGTCTCAATTGGCACCCAACTCACTGAAGCCCTTGCCGGTCTCGACCGCACCACCGAGATACTCTCGGAACGCCAAGAGGACTCCGAGCCCGCCCGGACCCACATCCTTGGCCCCATCCGCGGCGACATCGCCTTCCGCGACGTCACGTTCTCCTACGAGCCTGAAAAACCGGTCCTCCATGGCATCAGCTTCGAATCCACACCCGGCACCGTCACCGCACTTGTCGGCTCCTCCGGTTCCGGCAAGTCCACGATCATCTCGCTGATCTGCGCCTTCCACACGGCCAGCACCGGCCAGGTTCTTGTCGACGGCATCGACCTCGCCACCATCCGGCTTTCGAGCTATCGCGAACAACTTGGCGTAGTCCTGCAGGAGACCTTCCTCTTCGACGGCACCATTCGGGAGAACATTCTATTCAGCCGTCCTCAGGCCACGGAGGCGCAACTCACGGAGGCCTGCCGCATCGCCCGCGTCGACGAGTTCGCAGAACGCTTCCCCGAGCAATACGACACCATCGTCGGAGAACGCGGCGTCAAACTATCAGGCGGCCAGCGCCAGCGCATCTCTATCGCCCGCGCCATCCTCGCCGACCCACGCATCCTCATCCTGGACGAGGCCACCAGCTCACTCGACTCCGAGTCCGAGGCCATGATCCAGAACGGCCTCAGCTACCTCATGCAGGGCCGCACAACGTTCGTCATTGCCCACCGGCTCTCGACCATTCGCCGCGCCGACCAGATCCTTGTCGTAGAGCAGGGCAACATCGTCGAGCGTGGCACCCACGAGACCCTCTACGCGCTCGGCGGCCGCTACTACGACCTCTACACCCGCCAGCACGGCCTCGAAGCCAACCTCTTCCTCGCCCCCGGCGAAGGCGACACGGTCGAAGACCTGACCGCCAAAGGCTAGCCTTCCACCCCAAGCTCCCTCAGCAGAAACGCATAGTCAAACGCAATCTCTTTCAGATAGTCATATCGCCCGGAAGCCCCGCCATGCCCTGCATCCATGTTGATATGCAGCAGCAGAGGCGTGTCATTCTTCTTCAGCGTCCGCAGCTTCGCTACATACTTCGCCGGCTCCCAATACATGACCTGCGAGTCATTTAGGCTCGTCTTCACCAGCATCGCCGGATAGTCCCCAGCCTTTAAATTGTCGTAAGGCGAATACGACCGCATGTACTCAAACGCCTCCGCTTCATTCGGATTGCCCCACTCCTCATACTCCGCCACCGTCAGGGGCAGGGAAGAATCGAGCATCGTATTCATCACATCCACGAAAGGCACATGCGACAACACCGCGCGGAACAAATCCGGCCGCTCATTCACTACCGCACCCATCAGCAGCCCGCCCGCGCTTCCGCCCTCGATTGCCACTCGGTCCTTCGCGCCATAGCCCTTCGCAACCAACTTCTCCGTCACCGCGATGAAGTCCGAAAAAGTGTTCCGCTTCACCATCATTTTTCCAGCATCATGCCACGAATCGCCCATCTCGCCACCACCGCGAATGTGCGCGTACGCGACCACGACTCCCCGGTCCAGCAGTGCCAATCGCGACGCGCTAAACCCAATAGGTAAAGGATACCCATAAGACCCATATCCATAGATATAGAGCGGATTATTAGAGTCACGCTTGAAGAAATCTGGGCGGTAGACCACCGAGGCGGGAATCTTCACCCCGTCGGAACCTTCCACCCAGACCCGTTCCGAAGAATAGAGCGTCGAATCAAACCCTCCCGGCACCTCCTGCTGTTTCAACAGCGTCGAGGTTCCCGTCGCCACGTCGTACTCGTACACCGACGCCGGCGAAACCAGAGACTGGTATCCATACCGAAACGCCTCCGTCCCGAACTCCGGGTTGATATGCGATCCAGCCGAATAGACAGGCTCGGGAAACTCAATCTCGCGTGACCGTTCGAGCCTCTGATCGGCGCCGAATGACGTAACCGTCAGCGTCGGCAATCCCAACCTTCTCCGCATGCTGACACAAAACAACGAAAATACCTCGAAGCTCTCAAGCGGCGCTTCAGGGTCAAGAGGAATCAATTCTTCCCAGAAATCACGTCCCGGGTTTTCCAGTGGCGCAGTCACAACACGGAAGTTCTTCCCCACATCGTTCGTGCGGATGTAGAACAGCCCGTGCCGGTGGTCCACCACGTACTCTTGATCGTCCATCCGCGGCGCGATGACTTTGAAGTCTCCTTCCGGGGTGTAAGCCGAGAGAAACTGCCACTCGCTGGTCGTGTGGCTGCCGGACTCAATCAGCAGATACTTGCAATCATGGGTCTTGTCCACCCCCACGTTGAAGCGTTCGTCCTTCTCCTCGAAGATGACTACATCTTTTTCGACCGGATCACCCAGGCGATGCCGAAACACATGATCGTGCCGCTTCGTGACCTCGTCCTCAGTCGTATAAAGCAGCGTTGTCGAATCCGCAGCCCAGGCAATGGAGCCGACGCGCTCAGCACTGTCGGGCAGATCGAGACCGCTCGTCAGATCGCGAACATGCATGGTGTACTGTCGAAAGCCGGTGTTGTCGGTCGAGTAAGCCAGTTTGGTCCCGTCGGGACTGACAGTCATCTGCCCAACAGCCATAAACGGCTGGCCTTGAGCAAGCTGATTCACATCCAGCAAAATCTCTTCCGGCTGCGACTCATCGAATTTGATGCCCGTAGCCAATCTGCGGCAATGGATCTGGTACTGAAGACCCTCGACCGTCCGCACATAATAGAACCATCCCCGGTCGCGATAGGGAACTGACTCATCGGTTTCCTTGATGTGCGACAGCATCTCCGCATACAGCGTCGCCTGTAGCGGCTCCGTCGGGGCCATCACCGAGCCCGTATAGGCGTTCTCCGCCTCAAGGTGAGCCAAAAGCTCCGGCGAGGTCTTGTCCCTCATCCAGCGATAGTTATCCTCAAGCGTGTGTCCGTGGACTGTGGTCGGGGTTGGTTCCTGGCGCGCCTGGGGCGGTCCGATGGTGGTTTGGGTCGTCAATCGAAGCTCCACTAACAGGATACAGTGTCAGACGTGGCCCAAGGGGCAACTCCGGGGTATCCAAGGACACCAAAGAGGTGTATGACATTAGACGGGAACGAGTTGTTTCGCTAACCTCTAGAAGGAGTTACCCATGAAATCCAGTTATGCCTTGATCACTCTCCTGGGCGCCGTAGTTATCTCTCCCCCGGTACTCTTCGCGCAGCTCGACCCCACCGCGGTCCCTGCGTCTCAGACCCAACCCAACCGGCCCGGGCAGCAACAGCCTTCCACGACCGCGATGCAGGACGCCGGTCCCAACGCGGGAGACCTTGGTCAGGTCATGCAGGACAAGATGTTTCTCCGCAAGGCTGCCGCAGGAGGTATCGCTGAGGTCAAACTCGGCCAGTTGGCTGTTGAGAAGGGGAGCAGCGAAGAGGTGAAGGCATTTGGACAAAAGATGGTCGATGACCACACCAAAATGAATCTCGAACTTGCCCGCGTCGCCGATTCGATGGGAGTCATGCTGCCGAAGTCGATGAGCAAAGAAGACCAGGCAGAGTACGACAAACTCAACGCTCTATCGGGCAACGACTTCGACGTGGAGTACCTGTCCTTTATGGTGAAGGACCACCACAAAGATCTCCATGAGTTCCGCATGGAGGCCGCCAGCCCCACCGATCCGGCGCTGCATGACGCGGTCGTCAAAGCGCAGGGTGTCATTCACGAGCACACTGTGATGGTCGACAAGCTCGCCCGTGCAAAAGGTATTCCGGTACCTGCTCATGGCGGCAACCACCCCCCTCCTGCTCCCACTTTGTAAATTCTTTTTTGTGTGATGAATGCCTTTGGTCGTCCCGACATTGATCGGCCGCACGCGCTGGAACTTTGTTAACACGCAAAGCGTAGAATGACCATCGATGACCTACCTTTCGCGGTGGCTGGCAGTAGTCCTCCTGATCTTCGCTCCGTCGGTCGTTGTGACGGCCGAATCGGTGGCCAGTCTTCCGGCGCCAACAGGCTACGTGAGCGACTTCGCCGGCGTCTTGTCACCGTCGACCATATCCAGTCTCGAAAACCTATGTACCCAGGTTGATCGCCAGGCCCATGCCCAAATTGCCGTCGTTACGATCAAGACGCTCGATGGCGATCAGTCAATCGATGAGTTTGCGACCGCCCTTGAGGACAAATGGAAGATCGGTCCAAAAAACTCGGACCGTGGCGTCCTCGTGCTCTTCTCAATGGCCCCGAAGCGTTGGCGTATCGAAGTTGGCTATGGCTTGGAGGGGATTCTCAACGACGCCAAGGTCGGAGATATCGGTCGCACGATGGCCCCCCTGGCGAGCCAGGGCGACTTCAACTCGGCGATCCCACTTGGTGTTCAGCAGATCGCCCGGATCATCGCCACCGATGCCGGAGTCACCCTGAACCTTGCCCAGCCGGTTCACCAGTATCATCGCCAGCAGGCCGCCCCTATTCAACTTAACCTGATGGAGGTGCTGCTCGGCGGCGGCACCATCCTGCTGATCCTTTTCTTCCTCGTCAAGACCGGCAACACCGGCCTGATCTTCTTTCTCCTCGGAAATCTAATGGGAGGCGGCAGAGGTGGCTTCGGTGGAGGACGCGGCGGGCGCGATGGAGGTGGTGATGGTGGAGGCGGCTTTGGCGGCTTCGGCGGTGGTCGTTCAGGCGGCGGAGGAGCAAGCGGGGACTACTGAGGGACGAGCAATGTGAGAGAGGTTACCGCAAAGAAGGGCCAGAAATTCGGTTCCAGATGATAAAGTACAGCCGAACAGGCCAGCCAGGGACAGCATCGAAATCAAAACGAAGGGAAATCGAGGATACATGAAATCTTTATGGATTGTGCTTGGAGTTGTGGCTCTTCTCATTGTCGTTCTTCTTTTTGTCGGCGGCAGCTATATTGGCGCCAAGAACACTCTCGTGCAGAAGAATGAGGCAGTCAATCAAGCGTTTTCTCAGGTCAACGTCGTGCAGCAACGCCGCCTCGACCTTATCCCCAACCTTGTAGCCTCGGTGAAGGGTTATGTCGCCGAAGAGTCGACTATCCTGACCAACATCGCCAACGCCCGCGCCGGCGTCCTTGCTGCCGGAAGCGATCATGCCAGCAACATCAACGCCAACTCCAAACTGGACGTCGCCCTGGGGCCGTTCTTCCGTCTCCAGGAGCAGTATCCCGACCTAAAGGGCAACCAGCAGTTCATGCGCTTGACGGATGAGCTCGCGGGGACGGAGAATCGTATCGCGGTAGAACGTCAGCGTTACAACAAAACGCTCGAAGATTACAACGTGTATGTCCGCCAGTTCCCAAACAGCATCTGGGCGAATATGGCAGGCTTCCACTACCGGGACGAGTACTTCAAGGGCAACCCGGAGAACAGTGTGGCGCCGAAGGTCGACTTCTCAAAGTAGACGAAGCGAACTGACTTGGCCCAATAAGAAAGCCGTCGCATTAGCGGCGGCTTTTTTATTGGGTTCTTGTTGCTTTTTGGCGGTTACTTGGTGAACGAAGAGATTGCGGTCGCCTCGTCATCCTTGACGTCGAAGACGGTATAAAGCTTCGTGATCTGCAGCAGGTCGTGGACCTTCTTGGTCAGGTTCAGCAGCTTCAACTCGCCGCCGCTGTTCTTGACGGTAGTGAAGGCGCTGACTAGCTCGCCGATGCCCGAGCTGTCGATGTAGCTGATATCGCCCAGATTGAGCAAGATCTTGTTTGAACCCTTCGCCAGTACATCACGAACGGCGTCACGAATCGTTACGCTACCTTCGCCGAGAGTGATGCGGCCGCTGAGATCCAGAATGGTAATGCCGTCCACCTGGCGAGTATGTACTTTCATGCTCATGTGTCGTCTTCTCCTTAGGTCCCGATTCCTTAGGTTCCAGGCTGCGCGGGCGTTCTATGTTTTATAAGTGTCAGTTCCGTGCCGGGATGCAACTGCCGAAAGTTTACCTCATCCATGAAGGCCTTGATGAGAAAGATGCCCCTGCCCGACCCGCGAAGAATGTTTTCCGGTGCCAGCGGATCAGGGACCTTGTCCGGGTCGAGCCCTGGGCCCTGATCGGCAATCCGGATGATCAGCGAGTCAGTCGTCGTCTCAAACGACGCCGTAATGTGCTTGCTGGTGTCATACGAATTACCGTGCAGTACTGCGTTCACAGCCGCCTCGCGAACGGCCATGGCGATGTGTGGAATCGTATCTTCGTCGAACCCGGCCCGTTGTGCAACTTGCTCGGCGGTCAGCTCAATTTTATTAACGCTGTCCAGAGACGAATCAAGGGTAAAGCTGACGCGGCTTGTCGTGGAGTCGGCCAAAAATGTCCTTGTCTTACCAATCTGCCGATCGTCAACCTCGATAACGGCTGTGATGGCAGTGTGCTTGTGGATTTCTCGAAAGTCAAGGTTCCCGGTAATCTTTCCCCCTTCTTGTGGTTGCCCGAGCGCACCTGCCGGCAAAAAGTTGGGCTAACATGCGGGGTAATAGGTAAAGTGGGGTAGGGAACGCGGGCCGATTCCATGACCAAGAATGCCAATCAAAAGACGAGTGTTTCGGCCCTCATGGGGGCCGCAGTCGTCGATGCCCATGGAAGCACATTCGGCCACGTGCGCGAGTTTGCCGTCGCCCCCTCGGTCGATGCCGCTCACGTTCACGGTATCGTCCTCAAGCTCGCCTCGGCCAAGCGCGGGGACCGCCATACCCTCGTTCCAGTGGCCCAGCTCCAGCTCACTCCCAGCGGAGCCATTCAGCTTCGCGATTCGGCCAGTCACTCGCCACTCCCCGACGACGAGAGCTATCTTCTGCTTGAGCGCGATCTGCTCGATCAGCAGATCATCGACGTGCACGGCCACAAGGTCGTCCGTGTCAACGACGTAGACCTGGTCTGGGAGAACTGCCAGCAAGACGGACCAGACCTCTCCCTTCGCATCGCCGAGGTCGAAGTGGGTATGCGCGGCGCGGTTCGCCGGCTCCTCAAAGGCCTTCCCAGGGAACCGGTCAACAGTATCGCAGCCCGCTTCGGCGCCAGCTGCATCCCATGGGACTTCGTCGACCTCATCGACCGCGACCCCGCCCGACGCGTCCGTCTCAGGGTCGAGCAGGACCGCCTCTCCAAGATGCACCCCTCCGACATCGCCGACATCCTGGAGGAACTGGCCCCTGCCGAGCGCCAGGCACTCTTCAGCTCGCTCGACGAAGAAGTCGCCGCCGAGGCCCTCGAGGAGGTCAAGCCCAAGATGCAGCAGTCCCTCATCGAGTCGCTCGACTCCGAGCAGATTGCCGGCATCGTCGAAGAGATGGATCCCGGCGCCGCCGCTGACCTGCTCTCCGAACTCACCGACGAACGCTCCGAGGCCATCCTCGAAGAGATGGATCCCGAGGAGCGCCAGGAGGTCGAAGAGCTTCTCGAATTCTCCGGGGACTCCGCAGCGGGCCGCATGACCACCGAATATGTCGCTCTGCCTGCCACCGCCATCGTCGATCAGGCCGTAAACGCCCTGCGCGACTTCGAAGGCGACATCGAGACCATTACCGATATCTATCTGCTCGACGAAGAGGAACGAATTACCGGTCTCATTCCCCTCGTTCGAATTCTGCTTGCGAAGGCCGAGATGCCGCTCGCCAACCTCCCGCAAGGACACATCGTCAGCTGCAACGTCGACGCCAACGGTCGCAAAGTGGCCGAACTCTTCGACAAATACAATCTCCGCTCTCTTCCCGTCGTTGATCACGATAGACGTCTCGTCGGGGTCATCCACGCTGAACAGGTCATCGCCCTTTTGCGAGCCAGAAGTTGAAGCATTGAGTTTGTCAAAAGGGACGAACCCACGCATTTTGTTTGAAGCGCCAAGGTCGCTATCATCAGGGCAGGCTCAAAGGAAACGCTGTATTTCATGAAGATTCTGTACGCCGCCGGCCTCTCGCTCAAGGAATCGTCCCTCTATCGTCTGTGGGCACTCGAGCGCCTTGGTCATCAGGTTGTACCGTTCAACACCTTTGACTATCTGCCGAGAAATCCATTCGTCAGCAAGGTCGCCCATCGCCTCTCGGCCGGCCCTTCCGTCAATCGGCTTAATCGCGATCTCCTTCGAGTCGTCGAATCGGAGAAGCCCGACCTCTTCTGGGCCGATAAGCTTCTTTCGATGCGCTCCGCGACTCTCGATCGTATACGTGCCATGGGCATTGCGACGGTCAGCTACATGATCGATAACCCATTTGGTCCCCGCCGCGACCCCGGCTGGCGTCTCTACATGAAGAACATTCCTCACTACGACCTGCATGTCGTTCAGCGCGACAAGAACATCCTCGACTACACCTCGCGAGGCGCGCGCGACGTCATCAAAATCCAGACCGCATACGAACCTACTCTTCATTTTCCCCCTCCGCCTGGCTGGTCCGACGCCGACTGCGACCGCGACGTCTCCTTCGTCGGTACACCCTACGACGATCGCGCCCAGACCCTCGGACGGCTCTGGCGCGAGTGCGGATTCTCGGTAGCGGTCTCTGGCAGCGCGAAGCTTTGGGGCCGCGCCATGGAGGCCGACGTCTTCAAGGGAACCTTCCGCGGCGGCGAACTCTACAGCGAAGACTATCGCAACGCCATCTGGCGCTCGCGAATCAACCTGAGCTTCCTCACCCACTCCAACCAGGACGAGTTCGTCCATAAGAGCTTCGAGATCGCCGGTTGTGGCGGCTTTCTTCTCGCGGAGCGTTCCGCCGGCCACCTCCAGCGCTTCAAAGAAGACGAAGAGGCCGTATTTTTCTCTTCCTTCGACGAACTCGCCGAAAAAATTCGCCGCTACCTGCCCGACGAAGCGGCCCGCAGGCGCATTGCCGCCGCCGGCAATCTCCGCGCTGCCCGTGACGGTTACCACAACGACAGGCAGGTTGGACTCATCCTGACGAGGATCCAGGAGCGAGTTCATCAGGAACAAGCGATCTTTGGGAAATGAGTAGAATAAACTCAATCCTCCGACCAACGGGAGGACCTAGCCGATCATCGCCGCAAGACAAGGTACACACGTCACGAAGTGACCGCCCGCCGTGCAGGCGGCCCGTCCGGCAGGACAAAGGTTCTTCCAACCCAAAGTGATTCACGATCTCCTCCACGACACCCCGCCCGCAAACCTCCTCGCAGACATCTGCATCGTCGGAGCGGGAGCCGCCGGCATCACGCTAGCCGTCGAGTTCGCCCGCAAGGAAAAAAAAGTCCTGCTCCTTGAAGGCGGCGGAGCCGTCCGCGAAGACTCCTCGCAGGCCCTCTACGACAGTGAAATTGTAGGTCTTCCGCATCGCGGTATCCACACTGGCCGCATCCGCGTCAAAGGCGGAACCACCGTCCGCTGGGGAGGCCAGATCCTCGAGCTAGGCGCCCTAGACTTCACCCCACGCCCAGACGTACCCGAAAGCGGCTGGCCATTCCCCAAGACCGAACTGACCTCCTTCTATGAGCGCGCCCTGCACCTCGAGGGCCTCGCCAACGTCCAGCGAAGTGACGCCGCCGTCTGGCGCGATCACCATTTGCCGTTCACGCAGTTCAACGACCTCGAAGCCTACCTCTCACGCTGGTGCCCGGAGCCAAACTTCGCTCGTCTCCACAACAAGACGCTCACCGCAAATCCCAATATCCACCTCTGGCTCCACGCCAGCGCAGTCGAGCTCATGACCGAAGGCGAATCCGCCACCGGGGTTCGTTGCCGCACCCTGACCGGGGTTGAAACCGTCTTCCGTGCCCGCCACTACATCTTTGCTCTAGGCGGCATCGAAAGCTCGCGCTTCTTCCTGCAGCCACGCCCCGGCGGCCTGCCCTGGAACCGCTCCGGTCTCCTCGGTCAACACTTCCAGGACCACATCGACTGCAACGCCGCACAGGTCATTCCTCACGACCTCGCCAGCTTCCACGACACCTTCGATCCCATCTTCTCGCGTGGCTTCAAGTACCTTCCCAAGCTTCGTCTCCCGCCCGCTCTCCAATCTCATCTCGGAACTCTCAGCGTCGGCTCGACCATGGGCTTCGAAGACACAGGCAAGGCCCGCATGCAGGCCAAGCACACCATCCGTAACTTGATGCGCGGGCGCATCAGCGAGGTCACCCGCGCCAACCTCACCCACACCGCGAAGCACGTCCCCATGCTCTTCCACCAGGCCTGGCGATACTACGTCCAGCGCCGCGCCTACGCTCCACCCGCCGTCCGCATCTTCCTCCGCATCCACTGCGAACAGGAGCCAACCTCCCGCAGCAGCATCACCCTCACCGACCAGCGCGACCCCCTAGGCCTGCTCCGCGTAAGCTTCGACTGGCAGATCTCCGAAAGGGAACTGGAGACCATCCGCCAGTACGTCCTCATCGCCCAGCGCTCCCTCGCCGACGTAGCCCGCATCATCCCCGACCCGGATCTGATGTCCGGCAGCGCAAACTTCCTCGCCCGATGCGACGACAGCAACCACCACATGGGCGGCATGCGCATGTCCACCACAGACTTGACCGGCGTCGTCGATCCAAACCTGCGCCTCTATGGCACGACCAACACCTACATCTGCAGCAGCGCCGTCTTTCCCTGTTCCGGCTTTTCCAACCCCACCCACACCGTTCTAGCGCTGGCCGCGCGGCTCAGCGATCACCTAAGCTAACCTCCCGAGCCGTCGCCCTCAATTTTGCGGTTGTTTTTTCTGGTTGTCATCCCCGAAGGGGATCTGCTTTTGCTTTTTTGTTTTGCCGTCACGTTTGTATCGCCATCCAACACCCCAACCGCACCAAAGTAAACTCAAACCCAACCATGCAAACCATCCCCTTAGCCGGCACAAACCGCCACACCACCCGCCTCGGCTTTGGCTGTGGAAACCTCATGGGGGCAACGAACCGTCGCGACTCCCTCAAGCTCCTCGAGTCCGCTTACGACGCAGGAATCCGCCATTTCGACGTCGCCCCAATGTACGGCTACGGCGAAGCCGAGAGTTGCCTGGGAGAATTCCTCCAGCGACACCGCGGCCAGATCACCGTCACCACAAAATACGGCGTCGCCCCTCCAAAAAAATCAGCCATCATCAAAGCAGGCCGCAGCATAGCCGGTCCCATCCTCAAACAACTTCCAGCCCTCAAGCACCGCCTCGCCCAGGCCGCCAACGCTGCCACACGCAACAACGAGCGCCCCACCTTCACCGCCGCCCAAGCCAAAGCCTCCCTCGACCGCAGCCTGACTGCCTTGCGTACGGACCACATCGACCTGTGGCTCCTCCACGAAGTCGAGGCCCGTGACTTACAGGACGACAGCCTCCTCCAACTTCTCGAAGACCTCGTGCAGCAGGGAACGATCAGCAGCTTCGGCATTGGAAGCAGCGCCGACAAGATCCTCGCTCTTCTCGCCGAACGCCCAGCCTACTGCCGCACCCTGCAATACGAGTGGTCCATCCTTGACCCAACCATAGACACAACCATACCGGACACCCACATCCAACCCTTCCGCATCCATCACCGAGCACTCACCAACAACTTCCGCTCCATCCACACCGCCCTGCTCGAAAACAAGCCGCTTCGCCAGCGCTGGCATACATTAACCAACACCGCCCTGGACGACCCCGAGGCTCTAGCCCAACTCATGCTCAAGGCCTCTCTCACAATGAACCCGGCCAGCATCATCCTCTTCTCGTCCAAAAACCCAAGGCACATCCAAACGAACGTCCAGACAGCCGACGACCCTACCCTCGAACTCCCGGCCCGCCAGCTCTATGATCTCGTCCAGGCGGAACGTGCCCACCTCCTGCCCGCTCCATAAACCGCACGAGTCGATGCCACAGCGAAAGATGGGTTAGCCTGATAGTGGCGAGCCGACGCGTTCTCCCAACCAGCAAAGAGGAAACAAGAAATGACTGCCTGGCGTCTTTGGAGAACTCGGCTCATCCTCGTCTTCGCCGTTCTCGGCCCGGGCTTCATCACGGCCAACGTCGACAACGACGCCGGCGGCATCCTCACCTACTCCTCCGCGGGCGCCCAGTTCGGCTACACCCTCCTCTGGACGATGATCCCCATCACCATCGCCCTCATCGTCGTGCAGGAGATGTGCGCGCGCATGGGCGTCGTTACTGGCAAAGGCCTCAGCGACCTGATCCGCGAAGAGTTCGGTCTCCGCATCACCTTCGTCATCATGATCCTGCTCGTCGCCGTCAACTTCACCAACGTCGTGACCGAGTTCTCCGGCATCGCCGGCAGCATGCAGCTCTTCCACGTCACCAAGTACATCAGCGTCCCCATCTGCGCCCTCATCGTCTGGGCGCTCGTCGTCAAGGGCGACTACAAGAGCGTCGAAAAAATCTTCCTCATCGCCAGCGTCTTCTACATCGCCTACATCATCGCCGGCGTTCTCAGCCGCCCCGACTGGCACCTGGCCATGGTCCAGACCGTCAAGCTTCCTCCGCGCAGCGTCTGGTCCAACAAGGCCTACGTCTACATGACCGTTGGCGTCATCGGCACAACCATCACCCCTTGGATGCAGTTCTACCTGCAATCCTCCATCGTCGAGAAGGGAGTCAGCGTCCGCCAGTACAAAGCATCGCGTCTCGACGTCATCGTCGGCTCCATCTTCACCGACATCGTCGCCTGGTTCATCGTCGTCGCCTGCGCTGCTACGCTCTACGCCCATGGCGTCCACACCATCGACGACCCCTCCGACGCCGCCCAAGCCATGAAGCCCCTCGCAGGCGACTACGCCTTCATCCTCTTCGCCGCGGGTCTCTTCAACGCCTCGCTCTTCGCCGCCTCGATCCTTCCGCTCTCCACCGCCTACACCGTCTGCGAAGGCCTCGGCTTCGAAAGCGGACTCGACAAAGGATTCCGCGAAGCCAAATTCTTCTACTGGCTCTACAGCCTGCTGCTCTTCGCCGGCGCCGCAGTCGTCCTCATCCCGAACTTCCCGCTGGTCCAATTCAGCATCCTCTCGCAGGTCCTCAACGGCATTCTCTTACCCCTGGTCCTGGTTTTCATGCTGAAGCTCATCAACAAACACGAGCTGATGGGCAAATACACCAACAGCCGTTGGTGGAACGTAATCGCCTGGGCCACCGCGATCATCGTCACCGCGCTCTCCCTCATCCTGGTCTGGAACACCTTTCACGGATGACCTCGTGCGTCTGCGCAGTATTGTTGTTGCCCTTGTCGCTGCTGTTGCTGTTGTTTTTCTGGTTGTCATCCCCGAAGGGGATCTGCTGTTCCACTTTTGCCGCTGCGGCTGTCTTCGCCGCTACAGCAGCTTCCCCTCAGACAAATCCCGAATCAGTCCCAGATCCGCCGCCAGAAAGTCATAGCTTGGCAGCTCCGTCAGCGGAGCCCATCGCATATCGTTGAAGATCCGGTTTTCCAGCGTGCCATCAAACTCCCGCACCACAAAGAACTGCAGGTCGATCGTCCCGCCGTTGCGGTATTTGTGCCGAATCCGTGCCACCCGCTGCCCAATCACAGCCTTGATCCCCAACTCCTCGTCCAACTCCCGTGCCAGCGCATCCTCTGAGCTCTCACCGGCCTCAATCTTCCCTCCGGGAAACTCCCACTTCAAGCTCATCGGCTGATCCGGCTTTCGTTGACAGATCAGCACCTCAACTCCGCGTTGCCCGTCGCCCGAAGCCCCCCGCAGGATCAACGCTGCGACCACAAGCCGCAACGGTTTTTCGACCGCCGTCGTCGCATGTCCCTCGAGCTTGCGAATGGGCTCTCTCATCTGCCTGTAGCTTAGACGATGCACCCCTCCAAAAGCCCCGAATCGCTTTACTTAGGCTCCACCGACACCGGATAGTAAACCGGCCAGCCTTCCTGCGCACTGCGCTCCAGCAGCCCCGGCGTCGGGTTCACTGGAAACGCCCGCCGTGCAATCTCAAGCATCGCTGCGTCATGAACCGAGTTGCCAAACACCGCATCCGTTCTGGTCACGCCCGCGCGATGCAGCGCCACCACCTTGCCTTCATCGGTCGGCACATCCAGCAGCACATCTGTCACTACTCCGTCCTTCACCTCGACGCAGGCCGCCAGCACCCGCTCTGCGGGAATCCCAAACCGTCGCACGCCCTCCTCGATCACCCAGTTGTTCGTGGAGCTCACCGCCCAGATCTCCACGCCCTTGCGTCGAAGCTGCTCCACCAGCGTCAGCATCTCGGGGAAGATATTTCGCTCCACTTGAGCCTCAAAGAAAGCCTTGGCCGCACGCCTCATCTCCTCTTCGCGCAGCCGCTGGTACATCTGCACCATCTCCCCGCAGATCGCCAACTCCGACACGTCGCCCTTGAGATATCCGCGGTACCGCCCATCGATCCAGTCGGCCGACTCGCGCGACACCAGGCCCGTCTCCAGCGTCCAGTTCATAAATCCGGATCCGGCATCTCCGGACCAAAGCGTACCGTCGCAATCGAAGACGGCCACAGCAGGCGACAGCGCATGAACGGCTGCATGAAACTCGGAGGTACTGATACGGTTTACTGCGATAACCTTGCTCACAAAATCAACTCATCTTTTCTACGCGTCCGAACCGCGTTTTTTGGCTCGTCCTATCGTACGCGTTACCGGGGACTCGTTCCTGCTCCGGCCTGCCAAAGCCGTGCGATCGACGCAGTAAGGAATCGCCCTGTACGCCAGTTAAGCGGAAATTCAAGAAAAACATGTAACATGCTCAAAAAAATTAACCTATTAAAACCAACTACGAAGTTCCCAGATAGCCCCCCCAACACCGAATACAGCACCGCAATCCATCCCAGCTTTGTCGCGAAATCCGACGCCACTGCAGCAGCCCCTCTTTGCAAACCAGTTCAGGTAGTGGAAAAGATAGATAAGCGCCCGAAACCCGCAGCACTCCAGCCACCGCCGGGTCAGCGAAAGCGGATCTGCAGTTGTTGGTGCTTCTGTTGCTGTTGCTCGTGCTGTTTGCTGTTGTACTTGCATTTGCTGTTGCTTCTAGGTAGAGCTGGGCTTCAGCCCAGCGTCTAGTTGGCCGCAAAGCGGCATACCGCTCTGCCGAAGGCCGGAGTGAAGCCCAAAGGGCGAAACGACTGAATCATTGCTTTTGCCTTTGCATTTGCCTCTCTTTTTGCCTTCACTTTTATTTTTATCGTTTTTAGCCCAAAAATCGCACGTCAAGCCCCCAAACCACCTAAACTAAACAAACAAAACGAGATCAACTTGGCGTATTAGTTAGGTCCAAACCGCTATACTGGATATATAAGATCAAAAACAAGCAAGCCCCGGCCAGACTCCGGGGCTAACTCATTTAGATGCAATATTTTGGACGTAAACCCTTTTGTTATGAATATTTTGCCGACAATTAACCTTCGTAAGATAATGAAAATAAACGGGTTATACGCGGGCAATAGGGGGCGGGAGAGCGCAATGCAACGCGTCACGATAGCTGATGCCAGCCCAAACAGAGCCGCGCTTCCCTAAATAGGAGGCAGCCCCTCAACCACCGTCACGCCGGCGGGCGGCACAAACCCAAAATCCGAGTCCTTCACCGCCACATTCTCCTGCAGATCCGAGAACGAGAACTCCGTCACAGCGCCGACGACCTCTTCCAACTTCATCCGCTCAATCGCCCCAGTCGCCGACACCCACAGCGACAACAGCTTCACCCGCTGCTCCATGCCCTTGGGAACACCCGAGATTCGAAAACCGGCTCCATCCCGCGCCACCGCAAGGTTGTCGAGTTCCTTCTTCAACTGCGTATGACCCAGCAGAAACCGCAGCGGAGACCGCAGATCGTCCAACTGTTTCGCCGGCACTCGCGTAGCCTGAGCATCGCCCGGCGTATAAAACCACGCAAACTTGCCATCCAGCACAAACACCTTGCCCACCGGCGCCGAGTAGCTCCACCGCATCCGCCCCGGCTTCTTCAGCAGCAGCGTACCCTCTTCGCTCCGATCCATCCCCATACCGAAGTAGCGCTCCGTATAGTGGGCGCGCAGCGAACTGAGATGGTTGTAGTGGTCGTCGACCTTGCGGATCAACACATCGTTGGTCTGTGCAAACAGCGGAACACAGCAGATTGACGCCAACAGGATCGCTTTAGTCAGCATTACTGAATTGGCTGGGTGCAGTTGGTACCACCCGCCGGGTCTTTGCGGATCGTGTTGTTTTCATCAGCGCAGTAGCCGTTGTCGCCGGTCTTGCCGATCGAATTCGGCACTGCCGTGATCTCATACGACGTGTACATGTCCTGATTGTTAACCGTCACCTTCGTGCAGTTGGTGATCGCGAACGTGTATCCGGCCTTCTGGCCGCTTGCCAGATCCGGCGTAATCAACTGCGCAGACTGTGCCGACGGTGCGCCCGACTTAGGATCGCCACCCAGCGTCGCCAGCGAGCACGAGAAGCCATTCGCCGGATAGGCCGAGTTGTATTGCAGCTCCGCCTGCCCAATCGTACGCAGCGACTGCACCGCAGAGGTCTCCTGTGCCTGTTTTCTCAGTTTCAAAAGCTGCGGTACGGCCAGCGTCATCAGGATCAGCATCACCGACATAACAATCAATAGTTCGATCAGCGTAAATCCGTCTTCGGCCCGTCGTTCTGCGCTCAACCGTTCCAATTCGTTCATGGTCTTCATCATTCCTCGGCGATTCCTTATTCCTGCTCCGAACAAAACTTTATCAGCAGATCATGCTAACAAGCCAAATCTTCCCGCTCGATCTTCATCGTTCCGAGATTTCCCAAGAGTGTCAGCGCTATCGTCTCGGGTTGAAACAGCTCTTGCGCCAGCTGCTGCACGTCGGCCGTCGTCACAGCCTCAATCTCTTCCATGATCTCGTCCACGCCGAAGAAGCGTCCAAAATACATCTGCTGCCTTGCCAGGTTCGCCATTCGGCTTCCCGAGCTCTCGAGCCCAATCACCATGTTGCTCTTCAGCTGGTCCTTGGCCCGCTTCAACTCGACGTCACTGACCGCCTCTTCCTTGAGACGCCGCAACTCCTGCAGGGTAAGCTGCAATACCTTCTGAGTCTTGTCGACCGAGGTTCCCGCATACACACAAAGCGAACCTGTATCCCGAAACGGATTCATCTCCGAGTAGATCGAGTAAGCCAGACCCTGGTCCTCGCGGATCGTCTGAAACAGCCGCGAACTCATCCCCCCACCCAGCATCGTGTTCAGCAGATACACCCCATACCGCCGCGCATCGTTCACCGGAGGAGCTGGAACACCAAGACAAAACTGCACCTGTTCCAGCGACTTCTTTCGCTTCAGCGTAATGTGTGGAGTTGCCTTTGGCGCTTCAACCCGTTGCATCGCAGCCGCAACATTAGTGGCGAGCGAACTGAACTCCCTCTCCACCTGCGCGACGAAGGCGTCATGCTCCAGATTCCCCGCTGCCGAAAAGACCATATTGCCTGGAGTGAACCGGCCAGCATAGAAATCGAACACAATCTGCTGATTGAAGCTCGACACAGTCTTCTCTGTTCCCAGAATCGGCCGCCCCAACGCATCGCCCTTCCAGAAGTTTTGCGTCCACACCTCGTGCACCAGATAGTCGGGATTGTCCTCGTCCATCTTGATCTCTTCGAGGATCACACCCTGTTCGCGGGCCAGCTCTTCCGGAGTGAAGGTTGGATGCAGTACCAGATCGGCCAGCACGTCGAGTGCTGGCGCTACGTTCTCATCCAGCACCTTGATGTTGAAGCAGACCATCTCCTTACCGGTAAACGCATCAAGATTGCCGCCGATCGTATCGACCTCGCGCGCAATCTGTTGAGCCGACCGGGAGGTCGTCCCCTTGAACACCATGTGCTCGACGAAGTGCGAGATTCCGTTGACTGCGGCCGCCTCGTCCCGCGAGCCCGACCCTATCCACGCCCCCATCGAGACGCTCCGAAGATGGGGCATACTTTCAGTCAAAACCAACAGACCGTTGGCTAACACGGTCTTTCGAATGTTTCGCGAGGCACTTTGGGTCAGACGGGGATCATCAATCAGCGTTACAGGCATGCGGCTCCTTGGACCTCCATTGTTTCACAGTGGGGCAGAGCACCCTCCCTACCAATCGGAGTAGACTGATGTTAAAGCCGCTAGTTCGCATGATCCGCCAAAAGTGAACTGTCCCCCCACAGCCCTATTTTTATGAACGAGTTAAAGCAAGCTTCGAATCTATCCGTTGAGGTAAAGCCGCTCTTCGGCCTGTCTCTGACCGAACTCACCGCCGCTATGGAGCGTCTCGGCCAGAAGCCGTACCGTGCGTCCCAACTCCAGCACGCCCTCTATCGCCAGCGCATTACATCGCTCGACCAGGCCACGACCCTCTCCCACCCCCTACGCGACAAGCTCGCAGCGGAGGGCTACGTCGTAGGCCTCCCAGAGATCGTCCAGACCGCCCGGTCCATCGACGGAACAGAACGCTATCTGATCCGCATGGCCGACGGCGAGACCGTCGAAACCGTTTGGATGCCCGACGGCGACGGCGGCGAGCGCGGCGACGGCTCCCAGGCCGCCGAAGACGAAGAGGCCGAAGATTCTGAAACCCGCACCTCAAGTGCGCCCGGTTTTCCGTACCGTCGCTCTACCATCTGCGTCTCGAGCCAGGTCGGCTGCGCCGTCAACTGCCAGTTCTGCCTCACCGCCAAGCTCGGCATCCGCCGCAACCTCACTGCCGGCGAGATAGCCGGCCAGGTCGCTGCGGTCCTCAACCGCCATCAGGTCGAACTCGGCAGTACCCGCGGTAACTACACCCCCGCGCGCATCAACCTCGTCTTCATGGGTATGGGCGAGCCCTTTCTCAACTACGCCAACTTCATGGACGCCGTTCGAATCCTGACCCAGATGCCGATCCCCGAGTCGCGCATGACCGTCAGCACCTCCGGCATCCTACCGGGCATTGAGCAGTTCGCCACGGAAACCGTCCGCCCGAAGCTTGCCGTCAGCCTCAACGCCTCCAACGACAGCGTCCGCGAATCCATCATGCCCATTACGCGCAAATGGAACATTGCGACCCTGCTCGAAGCCCTGGCAACTATCCCGCTTCGCACCCGCGAGTGGATTACCTTCGAGTACGTTCTCCTCGGCGGCATCAACGACTCACTGGAGCACGCAGAAGAACTCATCGATCTTGTTCGTGGCATTCGCTGCAAGATCAACCTGATCGTTTGGAATTCAGGCCCCAACATGCCCTTCCACGAGCCGCTACAGTCGGGGGTCTCCGCCTTTCAGAAGCGCATTATGGCCGCTGGCATCCCCGCATACATCCGCCGCCCCCGCGGACGCGATATCTTTGCGGCTTGCGGACAGCTTAAGCGCACAGTGGAGTCGGCACCTGCTCCATTGATCGCGATTGCGCCAGCGGACACACTGGCCGGATAGTTTTACTGAGCCGGCGCTGGTGTTAGCCGTTGCAGCCCCAGCGCAAGCACCCGTTCCGTCACACGGTCATAGTCGTGCCTCAGCACATCGCCTTCGTGGACGAAATCTCCGGTTACCGGCTCTACCCCAAGCGCCCGAATCCGTTCGAGATCGGCCTCAATCGGCTGCTGGCCCTCGCGCGCGTACTGTTCCAGCCGCACCTCGGAGATCGGCCCCGTATTGATCAGGGCGTAGTCGAAGATCGGCGATTGGGCCGCCGCGGCGTGTTGCATTATCTTTTCGATGTGTTGTGAGGCAGTCAGACCCAGCGACTCATTCGCCTGGGTCATCAAGTTGCACACGAAGACCTTCGTCGCCCGTGACGCAATCAGCGCCTCCGGTATCCCGCGAACCAACATATTGGTGATGAGCGAGGTGTAAAGCGATCCCGGTCCGAGCGTAATCAGATCCGCGTTGGCAATCGCCTCCAGAGTCTCGGGCAGAGGATCGGCCGCCTCAGGCTCCAGACGCAGTTCGATGATGCTGTGTTTACTCGCCGTGATGTTGGTCTCGCCTCGCACTATCGAGCCGTCATCCATCTCGGCCGTCAGGCCGACGTTCGCGTTAGTCGAAGGAAAGATCTTTCCTCGTGCGGCCAGAATCTGCGAGGACATCTGCACGGCCTGCGCAAAGTCGCCGGTAATATGCGAGAGCGCCGCGACAAAGAGATTGCCGAAGCTATGCCCCTCCAGATCGCCGTGCTCGAAGCGAAACTGAAACAGCTTCGAAAGTAGATGCTCGTCTTCGGAGAGCGCCACCATGCAATTCCGAATGTCTCCGGGAGGCAGCATCTTGAGGTCTTCCCGCAGACGCCCCGACGAGCCGCCATCGTCAGTCACCGTGACCACCGCCGAAAGCTCCCGGATAATGCATCGCAGGGCAGGAGACGGCGGCGGCGGGGCCTGGGGACCCGGTGCGCTCTCAATCCGAATCCCTCGCCTCCGGTCAGGAGTCACGACGTACCGCTTCAACCCGCGAAGCAGGGTCGACAATCCCGTACCGCCGCCAATGGCGACCACCCGAAGCTCTTTTTCTCTTGTTTCCGACAAATTCGGCAACGACATGGGGAGGTTCCTATCCAAGCCTAACCGGAACGGGCGTCAGCCTGGATACCAGAGAAGTGTTAGACCTCCGGATAAAGCAGCTCCGTGAAGCGCGGATCGTCGGCCATGTCCTGAAAATCCGAATCGGCGCGCGCCTGAATCCGGTTGCGAGGATTCTGCCGGATCGCCTCCGTCAGATGCTCCAGGCAGTGATGCGAATCGCCCGTCATGCTCGACAGCACCGCCAATCCATACAGCGCATAGTCCGCCTTGTCATTCTCCTTGAGAATGAGCGTGAACTGCTCGCGTGCGTCCTCGTAGTGGCCATCGTTCAGCAGGGAGACAGCGTAGTCATAATGTTCCTCATGACTGGCAAATGTGTTCTTGCCCTTGGCTGCCTGCAGTAGACATGCGTTGCTGTACATGCGTACACGTTCGCTCAGTTCGCCTGCGCCCGACGCCAGCATCTTGTCGAACGCAGCGTGAGCCTTGTCATATTTCCCTTCCTGCATCAGCCGCAGCGCGGCTTCATACTGAGCGACGATCTGAACTCGTGCATTGTCGATGGGGAGGGTTCCAGCCAGCGTCCGTGGAGCACGCTTCGTTGCGGGTGTAGCTGCGGTTTTTGTCTGAGCCATGGTATGTCCTGTCGCTTGAGGCGTTTCTGAGCTTTCCCATTCTAACGGTAGCTCGTTCCTTGTTTGTTCTCGTGTCGGTTTTATACGCAGACGCGGCTGTCAGGTCAACTGTCAGTCTTTGACCCCGTCACCACTTACTACCGTCGACCGTAGACTGCGGGGTTTAGCTCCGGATCGTTGTACATCTTCATTTGGCGGTAAAGCTTGAATCGACGTGTTCCTTGGAGCACCTCCGCCCACAGGACATCCAGACATTCCGCCAAGTCGTTTCGCTGCTCCTCCAACAGGGCCAGCCGCTTCACATTCCGAAGACGATGCTCCTCCGTCGCACTCATCCGGTGCGCCTCCTCGCGAGTGTGGTAGATCTTCAGCGCCAGGATCGAGAGCCGGTCGACCATCAACCCCGGTGTCTCCGAGTGAAGCGGAGAAGCATCGTTCTGCTCCAACTTGTCGATCAGCCACAGGTCCATCTTCTCGACCAGGTCATTTCGCCTCTGATTCAGGACATCAATGGCCCGTTTGACTCGCGCAATCTCCGCGTCGGAAGCCTGAGGCGCACGGGCATTGTCCTCCTCATGCCAAAGCTCGAAGTTGGCCCGGTGCTGTGCCATGGCAAGGGCCATCAGTCCATCGGCGCTCGTCTCGATCTCCAACTGGCCCTCAGATTCATGCAGGGCCGCGGTCATCTCTTCGTGCATCCGCGTTATCAAAAGGGCATCGAGCATAACCACTCCATTCCGACCCATAAACTGTAGCAGTCATAGCGTAACTACCGCATATAGCCACGCCTCCCCGGCAGCAGGCTAACACCACCCGTGCCTCGCCACCCTTGCCGGATGACGAGCGAACCAAGCAGACTAGAGTCACACAATGGCAAGTTCGACAAAACGGGTCCTGATCTACCGGCTGGGCAGCCTCGGCGATACTCTCGTTGCTCTGCCGGCGTTTCACCTCGTCGCCCGTGCCTTCCCAGACGCCGAGCGCCGCCTGCTGACCAACTTCCCGGTCAACGCAAAAGCCCCGCCGGCTGCCGCGATCCTCGAAAACACCAACCTCGTCCATGGCTACTTTCGTTACTCCGCGGGCACGCGCAGTCCCCGCGAACTCGTGGCGCTCTGGTGGCAACTCCTCCGCTGGCGTCCCCAGGCGCTCGTTTACCTCGGCCCTGCTCGTGGAGTCGAGGCCGCGCGCCGCGACGCCAAATTCTTCCGTCTTTGCGGAGTTCAACGCCTCATCGGCGTTCCCATCACTGAAGATATGCAGCAGAACCGTTGGGAGGAGTCCGAGCAGGCCCTTGAACCGGAAGGAGCACGTCTCAGCCGCAATCTCGCGGAGCTCGGGGACGCCCACCTCGACGCATCGGCAAGCTGGGACCTGCACCTGACCGCCGCAGAGCATGCCCGCGCCGCGGAGGTACTCACACCGACCGCCGGTCGCGCCAGCATCGCCGTAAGCGTCGGCACAAAGGTCCAATCGAAGGACTGGGGCCGCGAAAACTGGCGGGCGCTCCTCGGCCGCCTGGCCATTCTGCATCCCGGCTACTCATTGGTGCTGTGCGGAGCGCCGGAAGAGAGCGACACCAGCGAATTTGCCGCGGATGGCTGGCGGGAAAACTCCGGCACTCCAGTCGTCAACCTCTGTGGCCGCCTCACGCCTCGCGAAAGCGCTGCTGTCTTCGCACGTGCCCGCATCTTCGTCGGACATGACAGCGGCCCAATGCACCTCGCAGCTGCGGTGGACACGCCGTGCGTCGCAATCTTCGCCGCTCGCAACAAGCCGCGCGTCTGGTTCCCCTATGGCAAGCAGCACCGCGTGCTCTACCACCAGACCGATTGCTGGGGATGTGGCCTCGAAACCTGCATCGTCGAACGCAAAAAATGTCTGACCTCGATCTCAGTCGAAGAGGTTGTCACCCAGGTTCATGCCCTCCTCGGCTAAAGGCTGCGGACACGCCAGCCTGCTCGAAGATGCGATGATGGTTTCAAGGAGATCTTCTAGCGAATGCTGCCGGAACTTCATTCGATTCTGAACCTGCTCGAGGGCGGCTTCCATCACCTCAAGGTGCTCGTAATAGGCGATATCATGCTCGACCGCTATATCCATGGCGACGTCGAGCGCATCTCTCCCGAGGCCCCGGTGCCCGTCCTCCGCCACGCCCGCCGCTATGAGCGGGCTGGAGGTGCAGCCAACGTTGCCATGAATCTCGCTGGCCTCGGCTGCCAGACCATTCTCAGCGGCTTCTGGGGCAACGACTCCGAGCAGGCCGAACTGGTGGCGATCCTGGAGCGTGCTGGTATCGACACAGTTGGCGTGGTTGCGAGCTCTCTGCCGACCATCTCCAAGACCCGCATCGTCGGCCGCATGCAGCAGCTCCTCCGGCTCGACATTGAGAGCCGCGATACACCGCCTGCCGCCGAGACTCTACGCCTGCAGGAACTCGCCACCGAGCTCGTCGCAAAGGTACACGCCGTCGTCCTCTCCGACTATGCCAAAGGCGCGCTATCGATCGCGCTCTGCGAGTCAGTCATCCGCGCCGCTCGCGCAGCTGGAATTCCAGTTCTGGCCGACCCCAAGACCCCTGACTTCAGCAAGTACACCGGAGCTACGACGGTATGTCCAAACCTTGGCGAACTCTCGGCGGCAACAGCAGTACCTGCCCATCACACGGAAGAACTGCTTGCGGCAGGACAGGCGTTGGTCGCCGAACATGACTTCCAATTCCTCACCGTAACGATGAGCGAGAAGGGAATCACCCTCCTCCGCCCTGCCTCCGACGGCAGCACAGGCGTGTATCACTCTCCCGCACGAGCCCGCGAAGTCTTCGATGTCTCGGGCGCGGGAGACACTGTCATCGCAACCCTCGCCGCCTGTCTGGCGGGAGGACTGCAGATTGAGACTGCTGTTGAACTCGCAAATTTGACCGCGGGAATTGTCGTTAGTAAGGTCGGAACGGTGCCGATCGCCGCACACGAGCTCGTCGCTGCATTGACCCCGAGCTCTGGTGTCACCGCCGGCGAGAAAATCCTCGACCTCGATCGAATCAAGCTGCGCGTCGCCGAGTGGCGCGCCTCGGGAGAGACCATCGTCTTTACCAACGGCTGCTTCGATCTGCTGCACGTCGGCCACATTACGTTGCTCGAAGACTGCCGCCGCTTTGGATCGAAACTCGTACTTGGCCTCAACGCCGACGCTTCAGTCTGCCGTCTCAAGGGCCCCACGCGCCCGATCGTGGCCGAGCGGGAGCGCGCTCGCGTCATGGCCGCTTTGGCTGCCGTCGATGCCGTCGTGCTCTTCGAAGAGGACACACCGCTTGAACTCATCCGCGCTTTGCGACCCGATGTCTTGGTCAAGGGCGGCGACTACACCATCGACACCGTCGTCGGCCACGAAGATGTCATCGCAGCCGGTGGTCGAGTCGAGATCGTCCCGACAGTGGAAGGCTTCTCGACCACAAACATTGTGAAGAAGCTCACCGCGAGTCCCGCGCCGAGCGAGGAGAGAAAGTAGTGATCATCGTTACCGGCGGTGCAGGCTTCATCGGAAGCAACCTGATCCACCAGCTCAACCAGGCCGGCGAGCGCAACATCCTGCTCGTAGACAACTTTGCCCCCGCCCCCAACCTTACCGGGCCCAAGTTCCTCAATCTGGCCGGCGCCGAATTTGCCGACTACATGGACAAGAGGGAATTCCGCGCGGCCCTGAAGGCAGGTCACTTCGACAACACGAAGATCCGCGCCATCCTGCATCAGGGCGCGTGCTCCAATACGCTCGAAGACGATGGCCGCTACATGATGGACAACAACTTCACCTACTCCAAGGAGCTGTTGTACTTCGCGCTCGACCGAGATATTCCGATCGTCTACGCCTCAACAGCGGCCGTCTACGGAGCCAGTACTGACTTTATCGAGCAGCCGAAGAACGAACGTCCGCTCAACGTCTACGGTTACTCCAAGTTGGTCTTCGACAATCTCGTGCGCCGCCTCTTGCCTGAGATAAAAAGCACGGTCGTCGGTCTGCGTTACTTCAATGTCTACGGCCCACGCGAACAGCACAAGGGTCGCATGGCCAGCGTGATCCACCACTTCACGCGGCAACTCAAGGATACTGGTTTCATCAAAATGTTCGAAGGCTCAGGCGGCTACGCGAACGGCGAACAGCGCCGCGACTTCGTCTTCGTCAAAGACCTCGGTCGCATCAACATGTTCTTCGCCGGCCTGCTGCCCGACAGTCCCAAGAAGCCTGTATCCGCGGTGGTCAACGCCGGCACAGGCCAGGCCCGGACCTTCAAGGCCGTCGCCGAGGCGCTCATGCAGGTCCATGGTCCCGGCAAGATCGAATACATACCGTTTCCCGGCGACCTGAAGGATCGCTACCAGCACTACACCCAGGCCGATGTAACGGGTCTGCGGGCCGCTGGGTACACCGCCGGCTTTACGCCTCTCGAAGACGGCGTCAAACAAACCTTTGCTGAGGAACCGGCCGCCTGATTTACTCTCGTTGCAGACTTTAGACGTACATTTATTCCTGAGTACCGAAGGCCCGGTTATTCCTGACCTGCAAGAGGAGCCAGCGTGACGGACCAGCAACAGAAGCCCACAATTCTTTGCATCAGTACCTACGAAAAGGGTCAGCCCTTTCTCCAGGAGGTCGCGCGCCTCGGTGCGAACGTCATCCTGCTCACGGTCGATAAACTCGAGCACGCGGACTGGCCCCGTCAGTCGATCTCCAAATTCGTTACCATGCCGGAAAACCTCACTCCGATCCAGGTACTCAACACCGTCAGCTACCTCGCTCGCGAAAACAGAATCGACCGCGTCGTCGCGCTCGACGAATTCGACCTTGAAGTCGCCGCGCTGTTGCGAGAGCATATGCGTCTTCCTGGCATGGGCGAATCGCTCACCCGCCACTTCCGCGACAAGCTTGCGATGCGTGTCCGTGCCCGCCAGTGCGGCGTTCCCGTCCCGGAGTTCACTCCAGTCTTCAACTACGACGCCCTTCGCAAGTTCGTGAGCCATGTGCCCGGGCCATGGCTCCTGAAGCCTCGCACCAACGCCTCGGCAATCGGCATTCGCAAGATCGAAACACCCGACGCACTCTGGCCGGTCCTCGATGAGCTCGGCGATCTCCAGTCGCACTACCTGCTGGAGCGTTTCGTCCCGGGTGAAATCTTTCACGTCGAAGGCGTCGCCTGGAACGGACGGGCGCTCTTCGGTGCAGCTTTCAAATACGGCAAGCCGCCCATGCAGACCATGCACCAGGGAGGCGTCTTCAGCACGCGCGCGCTGGACAGGGAATCGAGCGACGCCCTCGGCCTGCTCGGAATGCATACTCACGTCATTGAGGCGCTCGGCCTCGTCTCCGGCGTCACTCACACCGAGTTCATCAAGGCGCAGTCCGACGGCAGCTTTTACTTCCTGGAGACCGCGGCCCGCGTGGGCGGCGCGCATATCGCCGAGGTCGTCGAATTCGCGTCGGGAATCAATCCCTGGGTCGAGTGGGCAAGGATTGAAGTCGCGGCGCTCTTCCACATGGAGTACGCCCTTCCCAAGACAAAGCAGCTCTACGCCGGGAGCGTCATCTCCCTTGCACGCCAGGAGCGACCGGACACTACCAGCTATGACGACCCAGAGATAGTCCAACGTCTCAACAAGCACCATCACGCAGGCCTGATCGTTTGCGCGAAGTCCGCCGAGCGCGTCGAGTCCCTCGTGCAGAAATACAGCGACCGCTTCCTGGAAGAGTTTTGCGCCGTAGAGCCCGCCCCCGACAAACCGACCGCCTAGCTCTTCTGCGGAACCACACCAGAAAAAAAGAGACTAGTCGGCGTGCCGCAGATACAGCGCGTTCCCGAAGCTCAAAAAGCCGTCGCGAGCGGAATTCAGAGAATACAGACCACACAGCCCGAACCCAAACCTGTTGAGCCGCGCGTCAAGCTCCCAGAACAGCGGCATACGCTCATAGACCTGCCGGAAATAAACCTCGACGAAGACTGAGCGAATCGCCCCGCGCGAGAACATCTCATTTGCACCTGTGAATACTCGGTCTTCAGCTCCTTCCACATCGACCTTCAAAATATCGATACTGTCGATGCCGCGCTCGCCGCAAAAATGATCGATCGTATCCGTCTGGACCTCGATCGTCTTTCCGGTGTCAGACTGTCGGCGGAGAAGAGAATTCGTGATACTCACCGCCCCGATGTTGAGTTCCGTGGTAGAAACCCGATCGGAAAGGGCTAACGCAACAGGATGGAACTTATCATCGGCAACTGAGTGGCGAAGAGTCTCATAAGTGGTTGGAAATGGCTCAAACGACCATATCTGCGCAAGCGGATAGAGCCGTCGGTAGGTCTTTGCGGACTGGCCGACATTGGCCCCTACGTCGAAGATAGTCTTGGCGTCGCTGACCAGCCGCCTTTGGTGGTCGTCCGAGTTCCACGCATCGATTCCGAGCGCCTTCTTAGCGAACATGCGAAGAGTGCTTGTCATATTCCTCGCTTAACTAGTTTGGCAGAATTCAAATTCTTTCAGTTAGGCAGAATGGCCATGATACGCGGCGCAATGGAACAGGTGCCATGAATGGCTCTTCCAAGAGATGTCTGGCATCCAGAATCGGTTGCAATCGGAGTTCGATACCTCGGTTCGAGACCGCACTTGATCCTCAGTTGATAGCGACGTGCCATTTGTAGATCGTCATTTCGCTTTCCCCAACTTGGCGATCTCGTTCCTGATACTCGCGGCGATCTCACGATACTTGAGCTGCAATTCACGCAGCTTCAGAAGTTCGCCAGTTGTTTCGGGCGGGTTGGAGGATATGTAGCTGCTAATAGCCTCGATGTCCCGCTCGACATCGCCAAGCTGCTGTGAGAGGAAGATTCGCAGGGATTCGATGGTATCTGTGCTCATAATCCTCTAACTTTTCTTCATCAAACGTTGGGCAACTTTACGAAATATCCCGATTGTAAATCTCACGGCGCGAGATCTGCTGATTCCTTGATCGCATTGCGGGAGCCGAGAAGCTATTTCCAAACATGGATTGGACTTCAAGTGCCCGCGCCGAACTCGTTGGCCCTACCTCGCAAGGACATTTGGGCGCTCACCAGCATGGCGGTGAACGTAGTAAGCTTTAGGAACGCGCCAACGACATAGCCAGCGCAGACTCATTGAGGCCAGATTGTCGGGGATGGTTCATGAAGGCAGAAAGCATCCTTGAAACCGCCGAAGAGATGCTTCTATAGCCTCAGCTGGCATCGTGTCAACGGGGATTAAAAGAGTGAGGTTTCCCTCCTGTCCCAAAGGCCGGTACGCGATTCTGGAGTTCCTGTAAGTTATTGAATTTATGGTGAGAGCGCTGGGGCTCGAACCCAGGACCAACGCCTTAAAAGGGCGATGCTCTACCAACTGAGCTACGCTCTCAAACCACACTACCAAGTTAGCACATTCGGCAAGGCGGTTTCCCGATCACAAACCGCAGCAGCACCGACACTTTACAACACGTCACGCCTATCTGCGCAAATCCGCGCCTTTCAGAGATTTATGCCGGCATCCCCCGAAACTTATTGCTTGGTCACACTTAAGTCGCACGACGGTTTCATTGACTTGAAGTAGTACCCAAAGTAGCCTCAGGCTATTGCATGATAACGGGTGCAAACACGTCTTTCTGAACTGGCAGCGAACCGGCGCAGTTCAAGCAAAACCAACACAGTAAACGGAAATACAGGATTGGGAAAATGGATTCTCGCAGCACGGACAGGACAGACGATCCGACAGTAGCGGAGACCCCCGAAGACGTAGCCGTCCTCTACTCTTGGGCGAACCTCCACGGAGCGAAGTATCGCGACTTTTCTGCCTCGCGCCGGGAATATCGTGCGCAGTTAAGGCATCGTGCCGCCGAGCAGGTTCGCGACCAGGCATTGCTCGCCCAGGCCGAGGCCGAAGCAGCCGCAGCTGCCGCAGAGTCCGCCGCGCGTCACGCAGCGCAGGCAGCCCGTACGCATCAGGCAGATGACGCCGACTCCTCTATGCGCCGCGCCTTGCGCGAGGCCGAAGAAGCCGCCCGCACCGCCGCAGCCGAACGTGTCGAAGCCGCCCGCCGCGCCGAAGCCGCCGCCGTCGCCGAGGCCGCCGCCCGCCGCGAAGAGCGCGAGATTGCAGAAGCGCACGCCTCAGCTCAGAGACAAGCCGCACGTTACGCGGATTCAGAGATGCGCCGTAAGGCAGGGGACGACGCTCAGCATGCATCGCCGGACCTCCCAGGCGCCAGCGGCGATCCTTACACCATCGCCTCCACTACCCAGACGCCCGCGCCCTCTCAGCCAGTACTTCGACCCGAGCCGCAGCCCGAGCAACAGGCCGCTCTGCCAGACGAACCGCGTTCCAACACCCTTCTTGAGCGTCGCGAATATCCTCCCTTTACGCCTGCGCTGGCGCCTCCAGAGCGCCGCGTCTCGACAAGCCACCACGGATCCCGCCGTCCGCAGGGCTACCACCCCGACGATGCATCGGGAGTCCGCCAAATCTATCGCGGTCCCGACCTCGATTCGCCTCAAGCCGAGTACACTTCAGGTAGTTCGAACAGACAATCTAACTTAGTGGAAGGCCGCGCGGTTGCTGCGTCTGCTGCCTCTCAGGAAGCAAGGCCGACGGCGAAGCAATCGGTCCACACACCACGTTCGTCTTTCAACGCTAACGAAAGCCAGGCTCCTCTTATGGGTCAACGCAGCTCCGATCCCCAACATCAAACGGCTCGTCCGTCTCAAGCCGAGCCTCACAGCTCTGCGCCCCCCGCCACCGGCGGACAATGGCCTCCGTCCTCAGGAGATCGCACGCCGGCGGACGCTCCTTCGGTTGAATCCAATCGCGAAGTTACCGGCAATTTTTCTACCGCAAAGCCGCCACTGCTTCGATCGACGACATCATCAAGAATTTCGCCGTCCCCCGCGACGTCCCGGCCCGTGTCTCCGTTCTCGCAGGCCTTGGTTCCGTCCGACTCCACTCGAGGCCGCCGCGCCCAGGACGACTTCGACTACCAGCAGTCCCAGGGCTTTCCCGAGAGACGCAGCGCTCCAGAGGCCCCGGCCGAACACCCGACGCTCCCTACTCATCGATCGCCCAATCAGGCAGATCCCGCCGGTCCCGCATGGCTCTACGCTCCGCCTGCGCCGCAGGTCACGCCCAAACCCATCTCTCAGCTATCGCCCGTACAGTCATCTGTTGCCGATACCTTGCAGCACTCTCGCGAACGCGTTGCGGCTCGTTGGTTCGCACTCAAGGGTGTCTTCGAGCAACCAGGTCAGGAGCAACCCGAGGCCGCGCCAGTACGCCAGAAGGAGACCCGCACGCCGGTTCTCGCCGTGTTTTCGCTCGCTGGTGGAGTCGGCAAGACCAGCCTCGTCGCGACAGTCGGCCGCGCTCTTTCGTCGATGGGAGAGAAGGTCCTCCTCACCGACACCACCTCGCATGGCCTGCTCCCGTTCTACTTTGGCGCCAGCGAACTTCGCCAGGGCACCGTCCGAACCTTCTCGCCGCCCAGCGGCAGCACCGACGCGCCCATCTACCTGGTCAGCTATGACGTCGACCAGATGGGGAACGATACCGCCGCGCAGGAGCAACTCGCCGAAGAAATTATCAGCAACAGCCGGGGTACACAGCGCATCTTGCTTGACCTCACCGTCGGCTCGAGCTGGATCGTCCGCCGTCTGTCACGATTGAACCCCACAATCCTGGTTCCTGTCGCACCCGACATGAACTCGGTCATCAGTCTCCAAACTGTCGAAAAGTTCTTCAGTGGTGTAAACGACGGCGATGGCCGCCCTCTGCAACCCTTCTACGTGCTCAACCAGTTCGACACCTCGCTCCCGCTGCACCTCGATGTTCGTGAGGTGATGCGCCGTCAACTCGGTGATCGACTGCTGCCCTTCGTCATTCGCCGGGCCCCGTCCGTCAGCGAAGCTCTTGCCGAAGGCATGACCGTGGTCGACTACGCTCCTGACGCCCCAGTTGCCGAGGACTACCTCAACCTCGCCACCTGGCTTCGTACCGTTGCTGCACCGGCCACTGCGGGCTTCCGCAACGTTAGGTGGAGCGAAAGATGACTTCGTCACCGCTCATCAATCAATTTGAGTCAGGTGACAATCCTCTTTTCAAAACTCTTCGGTTCCTCATTCTCCTTAGCGGGACGTTTTTGCTCTGCTTCACGGGCGTCGTCGAGCTGACCTGGCCCCAGCAGATCGTCCTCGGCATCCTCACCGTGGCCGTGGTCATATGGCTTGACCGCAGTTCAAGCTCGTATCTGGTCACCCTCACGCTCCTTCTCGTCTCTGTCTTCTCCACCTTCCGCTATGGATATTGGAGATTTGCGACCACAGCGAAATACTTCGCGGAGCCCGGTTCCGTTTGGACCGCACTTGACGGCCTCTTCATCGTGCTCCTGCTCTTTGCGGAGACCTACGCCTTCGTCACCCTCTTCCTCGGTTACATGCAGACGCTCTGGCCGCTCCGCCGCACGCCCGTGCCGTTGCCCGACGACCCCGATCTGTGGCCTGCCATCGACTTGCTGATTCCCACCTACAACGAGCCGCTCAGCGTCGTAAAATTTACCGCCCTCGCCGCGATGAACATCGACTGGCCCGCGGACAGGCTGAACGTCTACGTCCTCGACGACGGCCGGCGCGAAGAGTTTCGCAAATTTTGCGAAGAGGCTGGCGTCGGCTACATGACGCGCGACGATAACCAACATGCCAAGGCTGGGAACATTAACCACGCCCTGGCGCGCCTCAACGCCCCCTACGTCGCTATCTTCGATTGCGACCACGTCCCAACGCGCAGCTTTCTGCAGGTCACTCTCGGTTGGTTCCTTCGCGATAACAAACTGGGAATGCTGCAGACCCCGCACCACTTCTACTCGCCCGATCCGTTCGAACGCAATCTGGAACAGTTCCGCGTGGTCCCCAACGAGGGTGAGTTCTTCTACAGCATCGTTCAGGATGGCAACGACTTTTGGAACGCGACCTTCTTCTGTGGCTCATGCGCCGTTCTTCGTCGCAGCGCCCTCGATGAGATCGGCGGTATCGCCGTCGAAACCATAACCGAAGACGCTCACACCTCGCTGCGCATGCAAATGAAGGGATGGAACACGGCCTACATCAATATTCCGCAGGCAGCCGGCCTCGCCACCGAACGGTTGAGCGGACACATCAGGCAGCGCATCCGCTGGGCACGTGGCATGGTTCAGATCATGCGTACGGACAATCCGCTCTTCGCCCCCGGCCTTACTGCGGCCCAGCGGCTCTGCTACTTCAACGCGATGACGCACTTCCTCTATGCTCTGCCGCGCTTGATCTTCCTCACCGCTCCGCTGATCTATCTCATCTTCGGTCGAGTCAATCTTCCCGGCTACTGGGCGGCCATTCTCGCCTACGCCTTTCCGCACATCGTGCTTTCGAGCATCGCCAACTCACGCATTCAGGGGCATCACCGCCATTCCTATTGGAATGAAATCTACGAGACAGTCCTCGCACCATACATCCTGATCCCCACCTTACTCGCGCTAATCAATCCCAGGTCGGGCACATTCGACGTGACCGCCAAGGGCGGCGTCGTAAACCACAAATTCTTCGACAAGCGTATCGCCCAGCCCTTCCTCCTGATGGTTGCGATGAACGGCCTCGGTATTCTCTGCGCCCTTCCAAGACTCTTTCAGTTCCCAGGCGCAGGCCGCAGCTTTCCTCTCAACCTGCTCGCTGGGATGTACGACGGCAACCACGTCGGCACAATCGTGATGAACCTCCTGTGGACCTGCTTCAACATGGTCATCCTCGGTGTCGCTACCTCCGTTGCATGGGAGAGTCGCCAGCGGCGGCAGGCCGTTCGCGTCGCGATGACCGTTCCCGCCGACGTTCAGTTGGCCGACGGGTCAGTTGTTCGAGGCGTCACTGCTGACGTCTCCAGCGGTGGCCTCATGGTTCGAATGGAGCGCGACTTCATCGCGAAGGTGGGCGATGCCGTGAAGTTCACCTTGCCGGTCCTCGACGGAAACGCAACACTGCCAGCCACACTCGTAGGAATCAGCGGCAACTTGCTGCGAGCGCAATTCGATCCACTCACAATCCCCGAGGAAGAAGCCCTCGCGATGGTGCTTTACTCCCGCGCCGACACATGGCTCGGCTGGGGGGAGACCCGGGAGACTGACAAGCCCCTGATCAGCCTCGCCCGAATCGTCAAACTTTCGTTCCACGGCTTCGACCAAACCGTGAAAGCTTGGATGAAGCCGAAAAATCCCCCTAAGGGAAAACTCGCCACCAGTATCGTACCGGTCGTTACCCTCGCAATCTTGTTTGGAGCAGGCACGCTGTCCGCGCAGGTTCTCACGGATGAAAACGTACCGGGCACCTTCGACAAGGTCCTCACCCTCGCCGATCTCGGCGTAAACGACACCATCGTTCTTCACGGCGTCGATGCCACCAACACCGTTCGCCTCTCACTCCCACGCACTCAACTCGTCAAAACCGCGACGATGCAACTCCGTTACCACTTTTCCCCGGGCCTTCTGCCGTCGATCAGTCATCTCAAGGTGAGCCTCAACGGAACGCTCTTCGCGACCATTCCCGTCACCACGCCACCTGTGGCGCCCATTCCGCCGAACACCGCCCAGCCGGTAACCAGCATTCGTTCCGAAAACAACTCCCTGCTGGAGACGACTCTCACGCTTCCCGCCGAACTGCTCACGCAGCAAAATGAACTCACCTTCGAGTTTGTCGGCCACTACGCCATGAAGTGCGAGGACCCATCCAACTCCACGCTTTGGAGCCACGTCGACAACACGTCAACCATCGAGTTCACAGGCTCGTTGATTCAGCTGCGTGACGATCTCAAACTCCTGCCCGCGCTCTTCTACGACCCTAAAATCGATTTCCGCCCCTCTGTCCCGATCGTCTTCCTGAGCCAGCCCTCTCCCAAAGCCCTGCAGGCTGCCGGAATCGTCGCCTCCTGGTTTGGCATGCTCGCGGACTCACGCCCCATACGCTTCCCCGTAGTTGTTGGCGCCATTCCTCAGGGCAACGCAATCGTCATCGGCGAGAACGGCGCCGCACTTCCAGCGTCACTCGAGATGACCTCGATCTCCGGCCCGGCCATCGCCATGCGGTCAAACCCCGCCGACCCCTACTCGAAGCTCCTCCTCCTCACCGGCGACTCAGCCGACGACGTACTTACTGCAGCGTTAGCATTTACCTTGCAGCGCGACCTCCTCGATGGCCCCACGGTCCGCATCTCTTTGCTCAAGATTCCCGCCTCGCGTCAGCCCGACGACGCGCCGCGTTGGCTCAGTACCGACAAGGCCACGCACATCGGAGACATCGCCGGCCCGGGCATCTTCGAGACGGATGGTGCCGCCCCGGTCGCAATCTATCTGCGCCTTCCGCCCGATCTCTACTATGGCGCTCAGCGAAACCTCGGCTTTCATTTGGGCTATCGCTACAACGGCGCGCCCCTCTCGAACGACACCACGTTGAAAGTCATCCTGAATGGCTCCTATGCCAGTTCGACGCAACTGCCGCACACAGACAAAACCTCAGCCCCATTCGAAACCATCGTGCCGCTCCCTGTGTCGGACCTCCGTCCCTTTTCGAACTCCTTGTTGATGCGCTTCCTCTTCCTGCTTGCAAGAAAAGACGACTGCCAGGATACCGCTCCCTCTGACCTGAAGGGTGCGGTCCTCAAAGACTCCTACCTCGACATTCAAGGCATTCCCCATTGGGCGGCCCTGCCTAACCTCGAGATCTTCGCCAACGCAGGATACCCTTTCACGCGCATGGCCGACCTCTCCGATACCGCAGTTGTATTGCCCGAAACCCCTTCCGCCGAAGAGATCGAAACCTACCTCACCTTGATGGGCCACTTCGGCGCACAGACAGGCTATCCCGTCATCAACATCTCCATCACTAACGCCGACGGCATGAAATCAGATCGTCGCAAGGACTATCTCGTCCTCGGCACAGTCGACGATCAACCCGCCA
The DNA here is from genome assembly GCA_000381605.1 of Acidobacteriaceae bacterium KBS 89. Taxonomy (GTDB): domain Bacteria; phylum Acidobacteriota; class Terriglobia; order Terriglobales; family Acidobacteriaceae; genus Edaphobacter. The sequence continues at coordinate 256,159 of KB906756.1, read as the reverse complement.
TTCGCCGATTGAACCCCTCGCTGCCGGTTGGCGTCGATGGCAGCGGCCTGCACATTCAGGACACGCAGGGCTTCTTCGCGCAGCTTCAGCATGCCTGGTGGAAGGTGCGAAGCTCCGACCGCGTGCAACCCGGTCAACTCGAAACCGCTGGTGGCCTGCCCGACGCCCTCATCGAAGGTATCGAATGGCCCGGTGGATCCAATCGTTCAGTCGTCGTCATCGCTCTGCGCGACAGGAATGTCATCTCCACCTTTCTCTCCGCCTTCCTCAAAACGTCGCAATCGTCAGACATCTCCCAGTCGGTCAGTGTTCTCCATGGTTCGCATTTCACCTCCTACCGTATTGGCAACGATGCCTACCACGTCGGCTCTCTCTCGCTATGGCTTCAGCTGAACATGCTCTTCCAGAACTACCAGTGGCTGATGGTCATCATCATCCTCGCTCTGTGCTTTCTGATGGCGCTCCTCATGCGGTCCATTCTGCGCAGGAAAGCGCGTTCACGGCTGCAAGGCAACGATAGCTAACCTCACATCTCACCAACCTGTTACTTATCGGATGCCCCGCGTTCGCCGCCGTTGGTTGCCATGCGCGTAACTCCTCACCTACCCGCAAAAGGCAAACTTTGTGTGAAAAAGAATCACCCGAATGGGGGACTCTTCCACCCCATGAATTTTCTTGAATTGAGTCTCTCTGCCACGTATAACTTGGCGGTACCCCAACCCAAGGCGATAGAACAACAAGCTAAAAGGGGCGGTGTATCAAGGGCCAAATGATCGAACGAGCAGTACCGCGAACTGAGCAATTACGCAAACCTACTATGTACTCTTCAGTCTTGGTTGTCCTCCTCTGTCTTGCGCTCCCGGCATTCGCGTCCAAGCCGGACAGCGTTCCCGATTGGGTGCGGACCGCCGCCCAGCAGAAACATCCTGAGTACTCACCCGAGACCAACGCCGTCGTCCTGCTAGAAGACACGACCTACACCGTCGCCCCTGATGGCACCGCTGTTGAACACTACCGGCGCGTCACCAAGATTCTTCGGCCCCATGGAAGGGAAGAAGGCATCGTCGCAGTGCCCTTCGACAAAGACACCAAGATCCTTTCCATGCACGTCTGGAGCATCGGGCCGGACGGACACGAATACGCCGTCAAGGACAACGAGATGGCCGAGTACGGTTATCCCGGCCAGGGCAACCTCTTCGAAGACATCAAAGTCAGAGCAGCGAACCCTCCCGGCCGCGATCCCGGCGGCATCGTCGCGTACGAGTTCGACCAGCGCAGCCACCCTTACCTGACAGAGAAAACCTGGTTCTTCCAGAGCGATCTTCCTCGGCTCAACCAGAGCTTCACTCTCGAACTTCCACCCGGCTTCACTCACGGAACTGTCTGGGCCCACAGCAAGAAGGTTGCCGCTACTGATCTCGAGCATCAACGCTGGCGCTGGGATTTGAAAGACACGCCCCCCATCGACCTTGATCACGTCACGTTGCGCCCCTCGGCGTTTTCTCTCCAGGGACGCATGACCGTGCACTACGCCGGCCCCAGTATTCCGGCGCCCACAGAAGGTACCTGGCAAAGCATCGGCCAGTGGTATCAGTCCATCTCGAAGGACCGTCTCGTTGCCACCCCGGAGATCGCTGTCAAAGCCAACGAACTAGCCGCCGGGAAAACAGACTTCTACGATAAGACCGAGGCCATCGCAGAGTTCGTTCAGAAGCAGGTTCGCTACTTCGTCATCGAGATGGGCATCGGCGGGTATCAGCCACACTTCGCCGGCGACATCTTCCGCAATCGCTACGGCGACTGCAAAGACAAGGCAACTCTACTCACCGCCATGCTCTCAACCGTTGGCATCCACGGTGCTTTGGTTATGGTCGACCATCGTCGCGGCGTCGTCGACCCGGATGCGCCTTCGATCGTCGGCGACCATATGATTGCGGCCATCGAAATTCCCAAAGGCTACAGCTCCCCCAAACTTCGCAGCGTCGTCACCTCGAAGACCGGTCGCCAATACCTCATCTTCGATCCCACCTGGGAGAAGACGGCCTTCGGCCAACTCGAGCACAACCTCCAGGGTGGCTACGGCGTATTGATGGAGGGCAACGACAGCCAGGTCATCCAGTTCCCGGTCCTTCCGCCCGACCTCAATACCATCCGCCGCACCGCCACCTTCCAGCTGCAGCCCGACGGAACCCTCAAGGGTACCGTCACCGAGAAACGCTTCGGCGACCTATCGGAAAGGCGTCGCAGCCTCTACACCACGGCCGACGCCAAAGAACAGACCCAGTTCCTCGACCGTGTGCTCGGACAGGACTTCACCAGCTTTACAGTCTCCGACTTCAAGGTCGAAAACGCCGAAGCCCTGAACAAAGACCTCACAACCTCGTACGCTCTGGCAGCCAACCGTTTCGGCAAGTCCATGGGTCCTCTGCTCATGATCCGTCCCCGTGTTCTTGGCAGCGAAAATCTGTATACCGACCACAAAAAACGCCAGGACGTACCAATCAACCTCGACGAGACGATGCAGGAACACGACGACTACACCATCGAGTTACCTGCCGGCTATGCAGTCGATGAGATGCCCGATCCAATCAAGCTCGACCTCGGCTTTGCCTCCTACGAAAGCTCCAGCACCGTCAAAGACAACGTCCTCCACTACACCCGCACCTACACCGTACGCGAGGTCACCCTTCCACCCGACCGCTACCCCGACGTCCAGAAGCTCTCGAGCATCATTGCTGCCGACGAAGAAGGCAACGCCGTCCTCAAAAAGCAATAAAAAAATCTCCGAGAAGAAATATCGAAAGCGCTTCACAAAAATAGCCGTTGAGAGGAAAGGCCTCTCACTTACGACGTAGCAAAAGGAACGAAAAAAAATAATGAATATCTCAGGCCCTTGTATCCTCCGCCTCGCTCTGTTTTCTACCCTGGTCTCTCTCTCCTCCGCACCTGCTCTCGCGCAGCAGTGGACTGTCCCCACTCCCGAAGAGCTATCGATGACATCGCAGCCCGAGGTCCCCGGGGCCCCCGCCGTCTATCTCTTTCGCGAAGAGACCACCGACGACAAGCTCCACATGTTCAGCATCTACACCCGTATCAAGGTCCTCACCGAGCGCGGCAAGGAATACAGCAACGTCGAACTTAGCTATGCCAAAGTGACTGACGGAGGCGGCTTTACGGTAGAAGACATCCAGGGGCGCACCATTCATTCCGACGGTACCATCATTCCGTTCACCGGAAAACCCTACGAGAAGCTCGTCGAAAAGACTCAGGGCATCAAGGTCATGTCGAAAGTCTTCACCCTTCCTGATGTCGAAGTTGGCAGCATCCTTGAATACCGCTACAAACTCCGCTACAGTGACAACCGTTATAAGTCCCCGGATTGGTACATTCAGACCGACCTTTGGACACGCAAGAGCCATTATCTTTGGAAGCCGATCAACCTCAACGGCAACATCATTCTTACGGGCGAGCGCGGCCAGACCAAAAGCTTCATCGCCTGGGCCTCAGTTCTTCCACAAGGCGCAGCGGTCACCCAGACGCAACTCGTGGGCACAGATCAATCCCTCATCGAACTCAACGTGCATGACATTCCTCCCGCACCAGAGGAAGAATTCATGCCGCCGATCACCAGCTTTACCTACCGTGTTCTCTTTTACTACGCAGGCTATCGTACCGAAGATGAGTTCTGGAAGAACGAAGGCAAGTATTGGGCAAAAACTCAGGACAAGTTCATCGGCCCCGGTTCCGCTGTCACTGCTGCCGTCAAGGATCTCGTCCTTCCAACCGACACACCCGATCAGAAGCTGCGCAAGCTCTACGCCGCAGTCATGAAGCTGGAGAACACCCGCTATACCCGCCAGCACTCCACCGCGGAGGAAAAGGCGCAGGGCTTCAAAGAGGTTCACAACACTGACGACATCTGGACGCGCAAGCGTGGTAGCGACGACCAGCTCACGGCACTCTTCGTTGCCATGGCCCGCGCCGTCGGACTCAAGGCATACGTCGGAATCGTCACCAACCGTGATCGCAATTTGTTCATTAAAAGCTATCTCACCCTTTCCCAGCTCGACGATGTCATCGCCATCGTCAACGTCGATGGGAAAGACCTGTACTTCGACCCCGGCACCCGCTTCTGTCCCTTCGGACACCTCGCATGGAAACACACCCTTGCATCCGGGATTCGCCAGGTCGATGCAGGCAGCGGTTACTTCAACGCTCCCGGCGAGCCCTATACCTTCTCTCGCGTTCAGCGGGTCGCCAACCTTACCCTCAACCAACAAGGCGAAGTTACCGGCACCATCACCATGACCTATATGGGCGACCCCGCCATCCGGTGGCGCTTACGCTACCTCGAAGGAGACTCCGCCAGCCTCGATCGTGAGATTCGTACCAGCGTCGAGCACCTTATGCCCGCCGGTATCGAGCTCAAAGTCGCATCCATAGCCAAGCTGGAAGACTACGAGCAGCCTCTCGCCGCCAATATCGAAGTGAAAGGAACCCTTGGCTCCTCGACTGGCAAACGCGTTCTCCTTCCCGGCGATATCTTCGAGTCCAATGCCAAGCCCTCCTTCCCCCACGAGAAGCGCGACATTCCCGTCTACTTCGAGTATCCCCAGATGGTGCAGGACGCTGTTCGCATTCACTTCCCAAAGACGCTTTCCATAGAGTCGCTGCCCCCCACCGATAAGACCGCCTACGAAAAGGCGATATCCTACACCCTGGTATCCGAGTCCGCAGCCGACAGCTTCACAGTTCGCCGTAATTACATTCTTGGTGAGATACTCTTTTACCCGCCCCAATACGCCAACTTCCGAACCTTTTATTCCAAGATGGAGAACAAGGACCAGGAGACCGTCGTCCTCACCACCGCAAAGGCAACTCCGGCAGGGAACTGACATCAACGCCGTCTGCCTTTCAGTTCAGGGCAGGCGGCAAACCTTCACCGCCTCGTTCGCGAACTCGCACACGAAGCTCGTACCAGCTTGCCTCTCCAAGACCACCCATGTCACGCCGAGTGGCTTCAATGCTTGGAGCCGCTCCCCATCTGACTTTGTATCAAGCTGCGCCTGTGCCACCTGTCCCTGCATCCATGTCGTCGCCAACTCGGGCTCATTGGTCACTACCCCACCGTCCTTCGAATAATCCGGTAGAACACTCCGCTCGGCAATCGCACGGAAGCCCTGCGCATCCTCTCCCGGCTTCGTAATGTATTGCGCGTCCATAGCAAAGATGGCGTCCCTTGGCGTGTTCCTGCTGATCCATCGAAAAGCCTCTTCAAACTGGTTTCCCCGCGCTGTCAGTGTTTCCCCAGGCAGAGCGTGCGGCACCTCAAGATGCTTCGAAGCGGGAAACGTTCTTCGTTCCGCCCCAACCATCACACTCGCCAGCAGCGCAAACGCAACAACCCAGCGCATTCGCCTCCGTTGCAGCAATCGCTCTCCCAAAGCCGCACCGAGCCCAAGAATCATCAAGACGTACACCAGTTGAAAGGTCCGCAGCGGTTGCATCCGCGCTACCAGATGCGTCGCCATTCCCGCCCGCGCAAACAATATCGCGACTGCCAGGGCAATCGTCCCAACCGCGACAGCCATGCGTGCCAGCCCTACTCGCGCCGCATCGCCGTCTCTTCGCTTAGCCATCGCAACACCTGACAGGATCAACATCGGCGCAATAAGTCCAATCCACTCATACCAATGCCACTGGCTCAAAAACCAGTAATCCCTCGTCAGGACAACCCTCTGGTAGACCTCGCTCTCCGGCGGCGTCGACAGCTGCAACCCGGCCGCCATCGCCAGCCCCGTGAACCCAAGCCCCATAGTGGTCCACACTCGTACCAAACGACTTGAAGACAAAATCGCGGCCAGCAGCAACACCGACGCAAGCGCGTACGAGGCCATCAATGGATGCATCGCTGCAGCCGCCACCAGCGCAGCGCAACAGAGGACCATCCCCCGCCACCCGCGTCGCATCTTCCCTTCATCGACCTCAAACCGAGGCAGCAGAAAATCCAACGTGCCCACCAACGCCAGCAGGGCACAGGGCGTCGAGAGGCTCCGCGCCGTCACATAAGGGTCCATCAGCATCAGCGACGTTCCCGCGATGGGCAAGGTCATCCACACCGCCAGCAGAGCCACCGCTCCGCCTCGTGCCTCGCGTGACTGATAGCACCGCGCCGCCAGCAGCCACCCTGCAAACAGTGTCATCCAGGAGGTTGCCAGATATACCAGCAGCAATACCGTCTCCAGGCTGAAATGCGACCACCGCACCAGTCCTGCCATTGCCGGGGCAAACAACGAGTACTGCAGATGCCCCACCACAAACTCCGCTCCGTACGGATACAACCCAAGATCGAGCAGCCGCTTGATCTCCGGCAGATAGACGCCCCCGTCTTCGGCGTACGGATGGTAACCATGCACCAGCAGCGCAAAAAATGTCAGCGCTGTTACCACAACGGCCGCCAGACTTCGTTCTCGCCGGTACTCCTCCCGTCCGAGCCGTTCCGACGAGATAGGTGATGCTAACGATGTGGCCAACTATCGATTGCCCCCGCCGCGAAATGTTTGCTACTCGAATACCGCTCCTACATTGTCTCTTACACAACCCACTTCCGGGCGCGAACACAGCGACTGTTGCGCGCCGTGCGGGCCAATAACGATAAATCCCCGAAAAGATAAGGCTACGACCGGAGTTCTGAACTGCCGCTTCCCGGCAATCACGTACTAACCTTCGCCCATCCTTCCAGTTGACCGTCCAATATTGGAAACCCAGAAGATACAATCGAAGTTGCATGCTTCATTGTCGTTCGGACCAATCTGACTACTGTGCACCCCCCCATCGCCCACGGCTGATCTCCCTGGGCTGGATGCCCGCATGAGCACCACCACCGCGGCCACCGGCAGCCGCAACCTTCTGAAGACCATTCCCGGCCTTCTCATCAGCGCCTTCTTCCTCTGGTACACCTTTCGCGGAATCTCCTTCGACCACATCCTCACCCTGCATGCCGCCCATCCCGCATGGCTCCTCGGCGTCCTCGGCTTCTCCGTCGCCAGTTGCGTTCTCCGGTGCGTTCGCTGGAGCCAGATGATGCCTCGCGGGTCGCGTTCCGTTCCAGACCATTTCCTCGCCTGCGGCCGCGTTCTCATGACCTCGCTGGCCGCCAACAATATCCTTCCCCTGCGCATCGGCGACATCATGCGCGTCTTCACCTACGCGAACGACCTCGGCGCCTCACCCTCCACCATCCTCAGCACAGTCATCGTCGAAAAACTCCTCGACATCTTCGTCCTTGTCCTGATGTTCCTCTCCACAGTTGGCCGCGTCGCCACGCCCCGCCTGCGCCTCATCGCCGACATCTCTCTCGCCATCTCCGCCATCGGCCTGCTGCTTCTCCTTGTCGCGGCCCGCCGTCTGCAAGCACCCATACAGCGCCTCTTCCTCCGTCTGCCCACGAATCCAAAACTCGCTAAGATCGAACACTGGATCACCCTCGCCCTCGACGCCACCGGCCGCCTGGGTGTCACCGGTTCGCTCCTTCTTCTCTTTCAGACCGCCCTCATCTGGACCTGCGAAGGGATGATCTTCGTCTCTGCCATTGCTCTGGTCGGCATACCCGTAGATCGCGTCGGCCCGTGGCTCGCCGCCTCCTTTGCCAATCTCTCCTACCTGCTACCCAGCTCGCCCGGCGCAATTGGCCCTTACGAACTAGGAGTCAAGACCGCGCTCATCAGCCATGGCGCCTCCGTCACGCAGGCAGCTGTCCTCGGCCTCGCCATCCACGCATGGATGCTCATTTCCGTCACTTTCGCAGGCGGAATCATCTTCCTAACCCACCGCATCCGCATTCACAACCACAAGCCGCTCTACGTCGAAATCGAACAGCTCCCCACCGAACTGCCGTAAACCTCGAACGATTCCGCGTCAGGAAGCCACACCCAACTGACGCAGGATCGTTCCGTGATCGAAGTACACCTTCTCGCAAATCAGATCGTCGCCCTCGAACACGAAGATCAAGACACTCTCGACCTCCATCGGCTTTCCGGTTGGTTCGATCCCCGCCCAGACGCCCTTGTGCGTTCCTCCGAATCGGCACTCGACGATCACCGCGTCGTCGGAGTGGTAAAGCGCAATCTGGTGGAGATAGAAATCCGGAAAAGCTGACAACAGGTGACCGACCAGTCCCTCAACGGCTTGCGTGCCATCTGCAACCGCCGCAAGGGCAGGGACCTCATACCGCGGATGCCGAAAAGTTGCCACCACAGAGGCAACGTCATGGTCGACGGCCTCCGCCTTCAGATGCGCCTGCACAACAGCTTCCCTGCGCGCACGGACATCTTGTGTCATCGCCGTCGCCATCTTGTCCTCCATCGCTATCACCAGAGGGCCCGCCCTGAATTCCAGGCAGCAGGATTCTACGCCGATTCGCCATGTTTCGAAACATTCCCCCCTATCTCTCTAGTACGCTCTGGATCAGACCGTTCGCACACGAAGCGTCGTATCCAGTCATCGCGCCACTCAGCAAGCCCCTACTCTAGTAAACTGAAACCCAGTCCCAAACCCTTCCGAACGCGGTGAACCCGAAAGCATGTATCGCACAATCCAGCAGTCTTTGTTGGCCCGCATCCAGGCCATCCTTCTCGCAAAATACGACGTCACCCTCACGAACCTTGTCGTCGAGCAGCCGCCGAACATCGCCCTCGGCGAACTCGCACTGCCCGTCGCCTTCGAACTAGCCAAGCGCCTCCGCAAAGCCCCCCGCGCCATCGCGACCGAGCTCGCAGCCGAACTAACCGCCGCTCTCTCTCACCTCGAAGGCGTCGCCAGCGTCGAGGTAGCAGGTGCCGGCTACCTCAACATCCGCCTCGACCGCACCGCCGCCGTTCGCCGCATCGCCGCCGACCAGCACGCCGACATAGGCGGCCCGGGCTTCCGCCTCGTCGAACACACCAGCATCAACCCCAACAAAGCCGCCCACATCGGTCACCTCCGCAACGCCATCCTCGGCGATACCTTCCAGCGTCTCCTCCGCCCCGACAATTACAAACGCGGCTATGAAGTAGGCGTACAAAATTACATCGACAACACTGGGGTGCAAGTCGCAGACGTAGTCGTAGGCCTCGTCCATCTCGAAGGCAAAACGTTAGACAGCACCCGCGAGCTCCTCACCGAACTCCTCGAGACCAACCAGCGCATCGACTTCTACTGCTGGGACCTCTACGCCCGCGTCTCGCAGTGGTACACCGCCGACGCCGGCCAGATCGCCGCCCGCAAGCAAATCCGCCTCGACACCCTCCACGCGCTCGAAGCCGGCAACAACGAAACCGCCGAGATCGCCGACCTCATCTCCACCGCCGTCCTCCGTCGCCATCTCGACACCATGCAGCGCCTAAGCATCGAGTACGACTTCCTACCCCGTGAAAGCGAGATCCTCACCCTCCACTTCTGGGACGCAGCCCGCACTCTCATGATCGAAAAAGGCGTCCTCTACAAAGAGACCGCCGGCAAAAATAAAGACTGCTGGGTCATGCGCCGAGCAGGAACTGAAGCAACCATCGCCGAAGAGGGAACCGACCCCAACCTCCCCGACGAAGACGCAAAGGTCATCGTCCGCTCCAACGGCACCGTCACCTACGTCGGCAAAGACATCGCCTATCACCTCTGGAAGTTCGGTCTTCTCCCCGGCAAGGACTTCGGCTACGCAAAATTTCACGAGTACCCAACGCACACTTGCTGGATCTCCACCGTCAACGGCGAAACCCCGCACCCATTCTTCGGCCACGCCGACCACATCTACAACGTCATCGACTCTCGCCAGAACGATCCGCAGAATAACGTCATCGCCGCCCTCCGCGGCATGGGCTACACCGAAGCTGCCGACAACTACACCCACTTCTCCTACGAGATGGTCGCCCTCACCCCGCGATGCGCCATCGAACTCGGCTACACCCTCAGCGACGAAGACCGCGGCAAATCCTACATCGAAGTCAGCGGCCGCAAGGGCTTCGGCGTCAAAGCCGACGACCTCCTCGACCAGCTCATCGCCGCCGCAAAATCCGAAGTCGACACCCGCCACCCCGAGATCGAAGCCGCCGAACGCCTAACCATCGCAACTCAAATCGCAGTAGGCGCCCTCCGCTACTTCATGCTCCGCTTCACCCGCAACACCGTCATCGCCTTCGACTTCAAAGACGCCCTCAGCTTCGAAGGCGAAACCGGCCCCTACGTCCAGTACGCCATCGTCCGCGCCGCCAACATCTTTCGCAAGGCCAACACCACCGAAGCCGAATCCCTCGCCGCCATCGCAAACCTCGACCTCGCCAACCTCCTCAACGCCGAAGAGGGAAGCAGCCTATGGGAGACGTGGCTCCTCGCCTCCAAACTCACCCTTCTCATCGAGCAATGCATCGCGACAGCCGAGCCAGCCTACCTCGCGAAATACGCCTTCCAGCTAGCCCAGCAATTCAATAACTTCTACCACCGCCACCACGTCCTCAACGAAGCCGACCCCACCCGCAAAGCCCTGCTCCTCGCCACCGCAGCCGTAGCCCAACGCGAAATGACCCGAGCCCTCGGCTATCTCGGCATCGAAGCCCCACCCGTTATGTAACTAAAATAGACAACAAATTATTCAGCGAAAACAAAAAACGGATCAAATAAAGAGTTGATCCGTTTTTATCCGTCTCATCTGTAAATCGGTGTTAAGCCTTCCCGTAAGCGGCCAACTACTAAGCCGAATAACTCCGCACCCACTCCAGAATCGACCGCACCCCGATCCCACTCGGCCCATTCGCAACCCACGGCTTACTCTCATCGTTCCAAGCGCACCCTGCGATATCCAGGTGCACCCACGGAGTCTCCCCTACAAACTCCTTCAAAAACATCGCCGCCGAGATCGCCCCACCCCACCGATTCTTGCCCGTATTCATCATGTCCGCAATCTGGCTCTTGATCTGGTCTTTGTAGTCCTCGGTGCAGGGAAGTCTCCAAAATTTCTCCCCCGAAATCTTCGTGGCTTCCTGGAACTTCTCCCACGTAGACTCATCGTTCGTGAACAGCCCGGCATTCAGAATTCCAAGTGCGACAACACAAGCCCCGGTCAGCGTCGCTGCATTGATCAGATGTGTGCACCCCAGCGTCTTCGCAAAGTGCAAACCATCAGCCAGCACCAGCCTGCCCTCGGCATCCGTATTCACCACCTCAATCGTCTTGCCCGACATCGCCGTCACCACATCCCCCGGCTTGAACGCCTTTCCATCCGGCATATTCTCCGCCGAGCACACCACTCCAATCACCTTCACCTTCGGCTTCAGCTGCGCAATCGCCCTCATCGCGCCAATCATCGCCCCCGCGCCTGCCATGTCGTACTTCATCTTCTCCATGCCGTCCGCCGGCTTAATCGAGATCCCACCCGTATCGAACGTAATCCCTTTTCCCACCAGCCCAAACACCGGAGCATTCGTCGCCGCCACCTGCCCTTTGCCCAACTGCGGCTCGTACGTCATCACAATCAGCGCTGGCGGCTCCTCCGACCCCTGTGCGACCGCCCAGAAAGCCCCCATCTTCAGCTCGTGCAGCTTCTTCGTCGAATGCACCTCGCACTTCAGCCCCACCTCAGCGCACATCGCCGCCGCGCGCTTACCCAGCTCCGTCGGCGTCAACACATTGCCCGGCTCGTTCACCAGCGACCGCGTAAAGTTCTGCGCCGCCGCCACAACCAACCCTTCATCAAACCCAACCTGAATCTCGTCCCGTGACGACTTCTCCGCTTCGTTCGCAATCACCGAAAGCGTCCGAATCGACCTGTCCTTCCGGTCGCTCCGGTAAGTATCCCAGTCCATCTCAGCCAGTTCCGCACCTTCTACCAGTGCCCGCGACATCAGAGTGCACGGCAGCGAATCCAGGTGTTCATCGGACAGCGCATGGTCCTCAGGAAATGCAATCGCCACCTCACGCACGCCAAGCGGCTTCGCCGCCCGCACCGCCACGCCCGCACCCTTGCGCACCTCATCCACCGAAAGGTCCTTCGCCTTGCCCAGCCCCACAATCAGCAGCCGCTCCGCCTTCAATCCATTTGGAGCATGGAGCAGCAGCGTCTCACCCAGCGTCCCCTTGAACTCCCCCGAAGCCAACACCTTCGCCGCAGCATTGGTCACCGCATCCGAAGTCGTCAGCGGTGCCAGCAGAGGTTCCGCGTCTTTGCCAATCGCAATGTCCACCGCAAAGACCGCCAGCATCGGAGCCTGGAATCCAGCTGCGTCGTGAAACAGAAGCTTAGTATCCATGGCTTCTATCGTAGCGCGCCACAATCGTTCTGGAGACAGGAATCTGTTACGAAAAACTGAGCTACTGCCGTTGACTCCGCGCGACCGCAGCCTTGGCCTCGTTATCGGCCTCACGCTTGCGTTCCGTTGCGCGCTTGTCCCACTCCTGCTTGCCCTTGGCCAGCGCCAGCTCGCATTTCACGCGCCCATTGCGAAAATAAAGTCGCGTTGGGATCAGAGTAAACCCCTTCTGCTTCGTCATTCCTTCGAGCTTCCGCACCTCGCTCTTGTGCATCAGCAATTTGCGGGTCCGCAAAGAATCATGGTTCATCGCATTTCCATGAGAGAACGGCCCAATGTGCGCATTCAGCAAAAAGCACTCGCCGTCCTTCAGCAGTCCGTAAGCATCCTTCAGGTTGGCCTTGCCCTCGCGGATCGATTTCACCTCGGTCCCACGCAGCGCAACCCCCGCCTCGAACTTGTCTGACAGAAAATAGTTAAAGCTGGCAGACCGGTTGAAGGCGGCATCTCGCTTGCCCGCTGCTACGGGGTCGCGGTCCTTCTCCCTCACCACAGGCTTCGCTTGGTGGGCGACAGTCGGATTGGAGAGAGAACGGGCCATGCAACCTCTTACTTTAACACGTCTGCAACTTTAGTCTCACCTGCAAAACTCACTCGTCGAGCAACCGCGCGTCTAACCATAAACTTCAATGACCGGGCTTCCATGCCGGGCGTTAAACCGACAAAACCAGTAGCGGCAGCCCGTTCCTCTAAGTGTCCGCGAACCAACAAAGGCTACCCCTTCTGATGATGTCGAATGTTCACCGAATGCTATACTCACCGGAGCGCAGCAGCCTGGCAGGCACAGCCCCCACAGGCAGCGTCCTGTCTCAGAACATCTTCCCGGCAGGCGTGCACTCCGGCAAACGCCACACTCTCTTCGGTGTAAAGGACGGAAACGGAAGCAGCATGGCTCGCGGGTACAAATCAATCGGCAAACAATCGGCTTTCCTTCGAACGCTCCCTCTCTTACTTCTGTGCGGCCTTGCTGCCTTTGGCCCTGTCGCGGCACACGCCCAGTCAGCCAAGACCTGGAACCAGCGAGGAGAGGCCGCCGAAGCCCATCAGGACTTCGACACCGCCATGGAGGACTACCAGAAGGCGCTCGCTCAGAAGCCGAACGACGTACATTACGAAGCCAACTTCGCGCGCGTCCGTTTCCAGGCCGCCGCCGCCCACGTCGATCAGGGCCGCGTACTGCGTCAGAGTGGTGACCTCAACGGCGCCCTCGCCCAGTTCACCCGCGCCATTCAGATCGACCCCAGCTATCAGACCGCCCAGCAGGAGATTGATCAGGTCCAGCAGCAACTCGCCAATCCACCCACCGGTCCCGGTCCCGAACCCTCGGAGCAGATGTCGAGGCAGAACGAAACCCTCGCCAGCATCGCCTCCATCTCCGGGCCCGTTGAACTGAAGCCGATCTCGAACGATCCGATCACCCTGCACATGGTCGAAGACGTCAAGATCATCTATCAGGCCATCGGCAAAGCGACCGGCATCAACATCCTCTTCGATCCCGACTACACCTCCAAGCGCATCCCCGTCGATCTCACCAACGTCAGTTGGGCAGACGCTCTTCGCATCGTCGGAACCCTCGCCGGCACCTTCTATAAGCCTGTCACCTCCAACACCATCTTCGTCGCCCAGAACACCCGCACCAAGCGCACCGACCTCGACTCGCAGGCAGTCCAGACCTTCTATCTCACCAACGCCAGCCAGCAGAACGATGCCAACGAAGTGGTCGTCGCCATCCGCAATCTGCTCGACCCCAGCATCAAGATTTATCTCGTTCCCAGCCAGAACGCCATCGTCATGCGCGCCACGCCCGACCAGCTGCTCCTCGCGCAAAAGCTGTTGAACGACCTCGACCGTGCTCGCCCTGAGGTCGTCGTCGACGTCGCCGTCCTCGAGGTCAGTCGCGACAGGATGCGCAACCTCGGCATCACTCTCCCGCAGACTGCCAGCATCAGTGTGCAGGCCACCCAAACCACGAACCAAAGCGGAAGCACGCCGACAAATGGCAACGGCTCGACGACCACCCCGCCATCCCTCAACTCGCTCGCCCATCTCAACGCCAACAACGTCATCGTGAACATCGGCCCCGCCACCGTCAACGCGCTGCTCTCCGACGCCGACACCCGCATCTTGCAGAACCCCAGCATCCGCGCCACCGACGGCCAGCACGCAAACCTCAAGGTTGGCCAGAAAATCCCTATCGCCACCGGTTCCTATAACGCCGGCGTATCCACCGGCGTCGCCAGCATCGGCGTCCAGCCTCAGTTCACCTTCATCGACGTGGGTGTCACCATTGACATCACACCCACCGTCCACTACGACCGCCAAGTCACCCTCAAGCTGAAGATCGAGGTCACCTCCCAGGCCGGCAGCGTCACCATCTCCGGCGTCACCGAGCCAATCATCGGCCAGCGCACCACCGATCAGGTCATCCAGCTCATGGACGGCGAGCCCAGCCTCCTCGCCGGCATCATCACCAAGCAGGATAGCCTCAACATCAGCGGAACCCCCGGCCTCGGCGAACTTCCGTTTCTCAAATACTTCTTCAGCTCGCGAGCCAAAGATGCGCAGAAGGACGAGATCGTCTTTCTGCTCATTCCGCACATCGTCCGCGAATCCGTCCTGACTCGTATGAACACCCGCGCCATCGACACCGGCACCGGCGCATCCATCGAACTCCGTCACGACGCGTCCCTCGCCGACTCAAGCTCCGACCTTGCCAACCCGATCGTCAAGCCTCGCCCCACCGGCCCAGCAACCTCGGCCGCCAACGCCGCCAACGCGGCGGTCCAGCAGCTCAACCAGCAGGCCCAGCCAGTTACCCCGCCGCCCACCACCCAGCCGCCCGCCGGCCAGCCGCCAGCCAATCAGCCTCCGGCCCAGAACCAGCCCGCGCCTGCAGCCCAGCCCGGCTCTGGTCCCCCGGTGAGCTTCACCGTCGTCCCGCCAAACTCCAACCAGACCGTCGGCAGCACCTTCCAGGTCGCCGTCATGCTCGGTGGCGGACGCGACATCTTCTCCGTTCCGCTCCAGATGAAGTTCAACCCCGCCGTCCTCCAGCTCGTCAACGTCGACGCCGGCGACTTCCTCAGCCGCGATGGCCAGCTCACCGCCGTCACCCACCGTGACGACGGCGCAGGGCTTGTCGCTATCGCCACCGAACGTCCTCCAAACGCCACCGGGGTAAGTGGGCAGGGATCCCTCTGCACCCTCACGTTCAAAGCTGTTGCTGCCGGTGACTCCGAACTCACTCTCGTCAAAGTCGGCGCTC
This sequence comes from Acidobacteriaceae bacterium KBS 89, assembly GCA_000381605.1. Taxonomy (GTDB): domain Bacteria; phylum Acidobacteriota; class Terriglobia; order Terriglobales; family Acidobacteriaceae; genus Edaphobacter. Next base: position 240,556 of record KB906756.1, on the reverse strand, counting down.
GCAACAGCGCGCAGGCCAATCTTCCGGCCGTTGGTTCGCAGGCCGTGGTGCATGTGAAGTGATTGCCAGTCGAATCGGGAACTCGGGTGCCAACCCTCCGGCACTTGCAAACGTGGATCCTCACTCACGGCACTCCGAGTCCGGTCTCACGCTGGTCGAACTCATCATCTGCGTGGCGATCATTGCGATTCTCGCCTCCGCAGCTATCCCAATTGCCCGCTTCCAGGTCAAACGCACCAAGGAGCGCGAACTCCGCCGCGATCTGTGGGAGATGCGTGACGCCATCGATCGCTATAAGGACGCCGCCGACAAGGGAGGCATGCAGACCAAGGCCGACAGCTTCAACTACCCACCCGATCTCGAAACCCTGGTCAACGGTGTCGAGATCCAGGACAAGAAGGTCAAATTCCTCCGTCGCATTCCCGTCGACCCAATGACCGGTACCACCGAGTGGGGTCTTCGCTCCAATCAGGACGACGTGGACTCCGACTCCTTCGGCGGTCAGAACGTCTTCGACGTCCACACCAAGAGCCAGGGCACCGCACTCGACGGAACAAAATACTCCACATGGTAACGACCACACCAACTCGCAACACACCAAATCACGGTGCCCCTGACTCTCGAAACCCGAAGCTCGTCACTTCGACCGTAGGCGGCGGCGCATTTGCCGCCGATGTGGAGAAATCTTCTTCTCAACCTCGACATTCACTCAGCCATTCTGAGCAAGGCTTCACCCTGCTGGAGCTCATGATCGTCATGGTCGTCATCGGCCTACTCGCCGCCATCGCGATCCCGTCGTACACCAGGAACATCCGCGCCGCCAACGAGGCCGTTCTCAAAGAAGACCTCTACACCATGCGCCGCGCGATCGACTCCTACACCGTCGACAAGCAAAAGGCCCCCCAGTCCCTCGACGACCTCGTCCAGTCCGGCTACCTCAAATCCATGCCCATCGACCCCATGACCAAGCGCTCCGACACCTGGATGACGGCCCAGGACGACACCCTGATGACCCTCGACCAGACCGAATCCGGCATTAACGACGTCCACAGCGGCTCCCAGCAGACCGGATCCGACGGTTCGTCCTATTCCACCTGGTAAAGCAATGGTTGGTGGTTAGGTAAGCCCGGCCAGACAATTAATCACCGCCACCAGTCCCACCCACTGTATTTCCGCTCACAAAAAGGCGCATACTATCGTCTAAGATTTGCAGAGCTGCGTCCGTTTACAGGGAAGCGGTTCCAGGGAGACATACTATGCGTTCGTTTACGCACCTCGGCTTGGCCGCCGCACTTACATTCTCCTTCGCCCTGTACGCCCAGACTCCATCCACCTCGACGCAGACTCCTCCTGCGGACCCGCAGGCAAATCCACCCGCGGCGACCCCTACCACGACGCAATCCTCGCCCGATACGAAGTCCCCGCCGGCCACCGCGGCTCCCGCCGCCACAGACGACCAGACTCCGCCTCCCGCCCGAACCAAAATCTCGGCCAACCCTCCAGCCGATACCCCTGCCGACACCTCCACTCCGGCAGACTCCAAGGCTGCAAAAAAGCAGGCTAAAGAGAACGCAAAGCAGCAGCAGGCCAGCAATATACCCAAGTCCGACACCCTCCCGTCTCCCGGCGAGAATCTCGACCCACACATCAAGCCCGGCAGCGAAGATGACGTCAACGCCGTAGGCACCCGCAACATCGGCGGTCGTGGCGCCGGCAACTGGTACTCCATCGACTGGGAGATTCGCGCCGGCAAGGGCTACTCCATGGAGATCGAGAAGTCAGCCCACCTCGTCACCGACCCGGTCGTCGTCGAGTACGTGAACCGCGTGGGCCAGAACATCGTCAAGAACTCCGACTGCAAGGTCCCCTTCACCATCAAGGTCATCGACTCTGACGAGATCAACGCCATGGCGCTCCCCGGCGGCTTCTTCTACGTCAACTCCGGCCTCATCATGGCCGCTGACGAAGAGGCCGAACTCGCCGGCGTTATGGCCCACGAGGTCGCCCACGTCTGCGCTCATCACGCCGCCCGCGAGATGACCCGCATGAACTACGTGCAGATCGGTTCCATCCCGCTCATCATCTTCACCCAGGGAAGCTGGACTGGTTACGGAATCTATGAAGCGACGCAACTAGCCATCCCCATCACCTTCCTCCAGTTCTCCCGCAACTTCGAAGCCGAGGCAGACTGGCTTGGTCTCCAGTACATGTACAAATCTGGCTACGACCCACAGGCTTTTATCCAGTTCTTTGAAAAGATCGACGCACTCGAAAAGCACAAGCCCGGCACCCTGGCCAAGGTCTTCGCCGACCACCCCCAGACGCCTGACCGCATCATGCACTCCGAAGAAGAGATCGCCACCATCATGCCCGCGCGGCCCGACTACATGGTTACGACCTCAGAGTTCGACGACGTCAAAACTCGCCTCGCCCGCCTCGAAAACAAGCGCAAGATCAACGACGGCAAGGGCGGCAACAAGCCCACTCTCCGCCGTGCAAGCAACGGCTCGGGGGGCACCGGCACCGATCCCAACAACCCGAACAACCCCTCCAGCACGACCGACGACCGCCCGACTCTCGGCCGAAGAAACTAGCTGGCTGCAACGAAAAAATTCGACTCCAATACTGATTGCCGCGATGTCTCCACATCGCGGCAATCCTCTTTTAAACCCGATAAAATAGACCCATGAGCAAAAAGAACAAGATCAAAAACAAGACCACCGGCTACACCGACGACCACGCCAAAGCCGGCCTCGACACCAAATTCCCCCCCATCGAAACCTGGCGCAATCAATTCAAGGCCTACGAGATCCTCGTCGACGATCCCGAGTTCACCAGTGTCTGCCCCAAGACCGGCCTCCCCGACTTCGGCCGTCTCCTCATCCGCTACATGCCCCGCGAGACCTGCCTCGAGCTCAAATCCCTCAAGGAGTACCTCTTCACCTACCGCAATCTCGGCATCTTCCAGGAGAACATCGTAAACCAGGTCCTCGACGACGTCGTCAAAGCCTGCGACCCAGTCTGGGCCAAGGTAGTCGGCGACTTCCGCCCCCGCGGCGGCATCTCGACCATCGTCGAAGCCTTCTATCCCCGCCCCGAAGACTCCAAAGGCCCGTCAGCCTCCTGACAAGACCTCCAATTGGCCCTATTGGCATATACTTTCGCAGCTGAGAAACTCCAGCGGCGACAGCAGCACGCGGGCTAGCCGCAATCCCAGGCGGTGTCATCCCGATAGATCCAAAACGGAGGAACTTCAAGATGAAGCGATTAATCTCTCTCTGCGCCGTCGCCGCCATAGCGTTGATGGTTACAGCCTGCAACCAGGCACCCGACACGCACGATGCGGACGTGACCGCCATCCAGGCCAACGAAGTCCAGTGGAACCAGGACTTCGCGTCGAAGGATGTCGACAAACTCGCCGCACACTACTCCGACGACGCAGTTTTAATCTCTCCCGGCTCGCCCCCCACCACCGGCAAAGAAGCAATCCATACCACGATGAAGCAAATGGCGGCCGATCCCGCCTTGACGTTGAAATTCCAACCATCCAGGATCGACGTCTCCAAATCCGGCGACCTTGCCTACACGCAGGGCACCTACACCATGACGGAGACCGACATGCAGACCCATCAGGTCATCAACGATCACGGCAGCTACGTCACCACCTATCGCAAACAACCTGACGGCACCTGGAAAGCGGTCGTGGACATCGTAACCTCTGAGGTGCCGCCTCCCGCTCCCGCGCCGACGGAACCTCAACCAAAGAAGAAAACAAAAGGCTGATCCAGGCGCACTGTTCTTTCCGAGGGGCGCGATCCCGCCCCTCGCCTGCTATCCTTCCTTCCAGATGCCCGCTGCGACCAAACCAACCCGCGCTCCCTCCGTCGCCGGAGCCACCACCGCTCTCGTCCTCCTCACCGCTCTCAACTTCGTCAACTACATCGACCGATACATCCTCCCCGGCGTACAGGAGCAGATCAAACACGAGTTCGGGACCTCCGACGCCCTGATCGGATCGCTCACCTTCTGGTTCATGGTCGCCTACATGCTCACCGCGCCCATAACCGGCTTGCTGGGCGACCGCTTCCCGCGCAAACCAATGATCGTTATCGCTGCCCTCTTCTGGAGCGGCATTAACTTTTTCACCGCCTACGTCCACTCCTTCGATTCGCTCAACATCCGCCACGCTGCCCTTGGCATCGGCGAAGCCAGCTTCGGCATCTTCGCTCCCGCGATCATCTCCGACTTCTACCCCAACGACCAGCGCAACCGCGTCCTTACAATCTTTAACGTCGCCATCCCCGTGGGCGCAGCGCTCGGCTACCTCGTCGGCGGCACCGTGGGCGAACACTTCGGCTGGCGCATGTCTTTCATCGTCTCCGCGGTCCCCGGCGTTATCATCGCGCTCCTCATCGCCTTCTTCATGAAGGAGCCAGCCCGTGGAGCCAGCCAAGGCGACGAAGCCCGGAACAAAGCAAAAGAGGAAGCAGATTCATACACCGGATGGCTTCCGCGCTGGGTGATTTATATTTGGGCATATTTGAAGGAAGCGGCAACCCTCCTCAAAAACAAAGCCTACCTCTCTTCCATCCTTGGTTACGCGGCCGTCACCTTCTCTCTAGGCGGCATCTCCGTATGGATGCCCACCTTCCTGCAGCGCATCGACGGCCGCACCCAATCCTCCGCGGCCTACATCATGGGCGCGATCACAGTAGTCACCGGCCTCGGCGGCACCATCACCGGCGGAACCATCGCACAAAAGTGGTCGCGCACCAACTCAAAGGCCCTCTACCTCGTCCCCGCCATCAGCGCGGCCCTGGCTGTCCCGCCCGCGCTCCTCTGCTTCTTCGGCCCTCACTCCCTCACCCTGTATGGCCTCGGAGCAGCGATCTTCCTCATCTTCCTCGGCACCGGGCCCGTCAACGCTGCCACGCTCAACGCCGTCCGTCCCGAGATTCGCGCCACCGCCATGGCCGGCCAGCTCTTCATCATCCACGCCCTCGGCGACGCCATCTCCCCCGGCATCATCGGCGCCGTCAGCGACCGCTCCACCCTCAATCTCGGCCTCGGCTCCACCCTCATCACCATGCTCCTCGCCGCTGTCATCTTCTTCCTCGGCTCCCGCTACGCACCTCCGCTCCATCAGGAGCAACCAACACCCGCATAACCGAACTCAAACCATAGTCAGCAAATCGAGAGGTGTACATGAACATCACCTTCCCCGGAGAATCCTCCGCGTATCGAACAGCCCGCAACCAACTCCTCGAAGAAGAGATCGCCCTTCGCCGCGCGATGGAAGCCGTCGCCGTCTCTCGTCGCAACCTCCCGTCAGGCGGACTCATCCCCGAGGATTACCTCTTCGACGCCGTCGGCCCCAACGGCACCCCAATCAAAATCAAGCTCTCCGAACTCTTCATCCCCGGCAAAGACTCGTTGGTCATCTACAACTTCATGTTCCCACGCATGCCGCAGGACGATCGCCCCGGTCCCACCGAAGGCGCGACGGCCCAACTAAAACGCGAAGAACAACCCTGCCCTTCCTGCACTGCATTCCTCGACTCGCTCGACCGCACCGCAAAGCACGTCGAAGCCGGCGGCTTGAACTTCGTCGTCATCGCGAAGGCCCCGCTCGACCGCATCAACGCCTACGCGCGCGAACGCGGTTGGAACAACCTTCGCATGCTCTCCGCCGCCAGCAATAACTTCAAGCGCGACTACCACGCCGAGTCACCCGAAGGTGCCCAACTCCCCCTCATGACCGTCTTCCATCGCGAAGGTGACGAGATCCGCCACTTCTGGAGTTCCGAGATGCTGTTCGCCCCATCCGATCCGGGCCAGGACCCACGCCACAACGGAACCATCGAAGAGATCTGGAACCTCTTCGACCTGACCCCGGAAGGCAGACCCACTAACTGGGACGAGCAGATCAACTACAGCCAGCCAGCGGTGCACTGCTGTCACTAACTCAACGTTCGGTAGATGACATCAACTTGACGGTTTGCAATACACGCAAAAAAGCGAGCCATAGCATGATGACATCAAAGTGATCTGCAATCGTCGGAAGACGGCTGACGCATCTCAATCGATGAGGTGCATCATGAGCGAAAAAAACGATAACGATACCCAGTACAAAGAACTAAGTGGCGAAGCGGGACATAAGAAAATCTCCGAACTGATCAAAGGTATTCGCATCGCGATGCTTACAACTATCGCCGCCGACGGCACAATGAGCAGTCGCCCAATGGCAATACAGGACGAGCCGTTCGACGGAACACTATGGTTCCTCACGCGGTCATCGTCGGAGAAAATTGACGAGATCGCACAAGACCAGCACATCACGCTGACCTTCGCCGAACCGAAAGACTCTAAGTACATCACCTTGAAAGGACGCGCCACCGCCAGCCAGGATCGCGCCAAAATAAAGGAGCTTTGGAACCCAATCTACAAGGCATGGTTCCCAAAGGGTGAGGATGATCCCGACATAGCCTTGCTGAGAGTGAACGTAAGCGAAGGCGACTTCTGGGAAGCCTCGAGCAGCAAGCTAGTCATGACAGTGAAATATTTAACGGCGGCCATGACCGGCGGTACCATGCCAGTTGGCGAAGCAGGCCACATCGCGGTGTGAGTTCATATCCAGCGCTGGGCTGTTCTGAACTTGATCGCAACCGATAGCATGGATCACGGAGAGCACACATGCACGTCATCATGTGGGAGTTCCTCGTCCACCCCGATAATGTCCGTGAGTTCGTCGCGGCCTATGGTCCAAATGGTGAATGGTCACAGCTCTTCAGGTTGGCCGCTGGCTACGAAGGGACAGAACTGCTTTCCTCAATCAATGATGCGAATAGGTTTGTAACAATCGATCGCTGGAACCACATTGACGACTATGATCGCTTCCAGGAGCGCTTCAACCAGCAATACCGATCGCTCGATGCCCAACTCAAAGGCCTCACACTCAGCGAAACGAAACTCGGACTCTTTACGAAAGTAACGCCAGTCGGGTCGCAGTAACAAACAACAGCGCAGTTGTTCGCGCGGTCCTCTTCAATTCGAAGGCGATGGGTCTTGTAGCATTAGATCCAGACAGTTTTGACCCACATCCTCCATATCGCATTGCAAATCGTCGCATGGCTCATCGCCCTCACCTGGCTCTGGAAGGTCATCGCCGCAGCCTTCGGCCTTCCTCGAGTCCCGAACCTCCTCGACCCGCAACACAACACCACGCCAACGGGCTCACACTCCATCACCGTCATCGTCCCCGCGCGCAACGAAGCCGCTGATATCGCCGCCACGCTCCACTCGCTTCTCAGTCAGGACTACCCCCTCCAGATCATCGCCGTAGACGACCGCAGTACCGACGACACCGGCACAATCATGGACAGCATCGCCGCCCAGTACCCAGAAAAACTCCGAGCCCTCCATGTCACCGAACTCCCATCCGGCTGGCTCGGCAAAACCCACGCCATGGCCCTCGCCGCACGTCAGGCCCCCACCGACTACCTCCTCTTCACCGACGCCGACGTCCTCTTTCACCCCACTGCCATTCGCCTCGCCCTCGCCAACGCAGTAGCCACCCACGCCGACCACCTCGTCACCGTTCCCACCACCATTATCAAGCGATGGGACGAGGCCGCCATCCTCGGCTTCTTTCAACTCTTCAGCCTCTGGGCTGCACGCCCCTGGCGCATCGCCAACCCCGACGCAAAACGTGACGCCATCGGCATCGGCGCCTTCAGCCTGCTCCGCCGCGAAGCATACCTGCAGATCGGCGGCTTCGAATCTCTCCGCATGGAGATCATCGAAGACCTCGGCCTCGGCCGCCGCATCAAACACGCCGGCCTCGCGCAACGCATCGCCTTCGGACGCGGTCTCGTCAGCCTCCATTGGGCCCCCGGCGTCAACGGCCTAATCAACGTCATGACGAAAAACCTATGGGCTGCCTTCCGCTACCACATCTCGCTCGCGCTTCTAGGCTGTCTCTGGCTCTTCACCTTCTGCATTGCTCCTGCTCTGGGCCTCTTCTTCTCGCCCACCCGCGTTCCCGCCGTCGTCACCCTGCTCGCAGTCATCTATGCCTACCGTCTCTTAAGTCGCACCTCTAGCATCTCCGCCTGGAACGCCTTCCTCATGCCCCTAGGCGCCATTGTCTTCGTCGTCGCCCTTGTCCGCTCGGCTCTTGTCACCATGAAACAAGGCGGCGTCATCTGGCGTGGGACCTTCTACTCTCTCGCCGAACTCCGCAAAAACGCCGCTCCACTCTTCTAGCTCCAGCGCCGCCTCGCCCTAATTGTTATCGTCTTCATCGCCCCTGTTGATCGGCTTGGTCTTCTTCGGGGAAACCGCAGCGCCTGGAGCCAACGCGCTCGGGTGTACAGGATGTGCCGTCTGGAAGCGCTCGATGCCCAGGGCTAGTTGCAGAGAATAACCAAGCGAATGCTGGCCGGGCCCGGGATCAAAGGCCTCTGTCGCTTTGATATTACGGAACCAGCGCATGACATCATTGGCGTCCGGTAAGACGTTCGATCGCGCCTCTACCTGCGCCGTCGAATGGCAGGACAAGCACGATGACTTCGGATTGTCGACAGGCCCGTTCAATCGTCCCGCGCGGCCCAGGTGTTGCGGAGGACCGACAGCCGGATTGATAAACGTCTGGGTAAGATGTGTGGTGCTCGTCTTCTCAGCTTCAGTTACAGTCGGATCGTTTCCCCACATCAGGCCCACTGGCACCAGGCGATCCCACGGAGTCGCTCCCGCAGCGTTGCCGTCGTAGACGAACGTACCGAACACCCAACCTGTAGTTGAATTCGCACGCGAATCCCGGACAGCCACGTCGACCTGCAGCAGCCGCACTGTCTGAATCGAGCGCGGCCCGCCGCTGGTCGTCGAGGCATTCGCCTGCCACTCAAAAGAATTCTTCAGATAAGGAACCTGCGCAACGGGAGCCGTCGTAAAGAGCAGCTTGCACGTCACGGTCCCATCCGGGAACGAAACCACCGCCGGGTTGGGCGAATTCGGATCTTTCCATACCCGCCCAATCACGTAACCGCCAGGTGCGTTGTAGAACCCTACAGCCCAGTTCGCAAACGAACCGGTCTGGCCTGGATCCAGCTCATGCGGTCTGGAAGACCTCTCTCCCGTCAGCCCATGCACGAACTCGCGGCCGTTGGCAGTAGTGTGAAGCCATGGCGCGTGATACCAGTTGCGGACAGTGTTCTTTTCCAGCTGCCAATCCACATTCACATTGCCTTCCTCGCAATAGGACAACACGCTCTGCAGATATTGAACCGGTTGAGTCTTGAAGTTGAAGCTCTTCCACGGCTTCGGCCCAACCGCCGGCTTCGCCTTCGGATAGTCCTGCCGCAGCTTGAAGACTGGCCCTGTCCACATACTCGGAACCGTGTCATTGGAAGAAGGAAAGGTTTGGCCTCTCGCCGAAGGCGGCTCTACACAGAGAAACAGCGCCAGGCCAGCCAGGGAAAGCAGTGGAAGGGGTGCGTTTCGAAGGAACATGCAGACCTCGTTTCGCTCAAAGGGCCGTGCCGGAAGAAGACGGCTGTGCACACCGATGGCTACACAGATCCGGCCAACACACTGTTTCTATCGTATTGTGGCGCCATGTGCCGATTCATTTCACAAATTCGTCATTTTGCGTTGCCACCCGCCATCCTTTGCACTTGTCTTTCTGGTTGTCATCCCCGTAGGGGATCTGCTTTTGCTCATTACCGTCGCGGACCTCCACCGATTGAATCCAGATCAGCCAAAACCTCAGAAGGAATCTGCAGCGTCGCCGCCTTTAGATTTTCACGAAGATGTTCGACCGAAGACGTTCCCGGGATCAGCAGAATGTTCGGCGAGCGCTGAAGAAGCCACGCAAGTGCGACCTGCATCGGCGTGGCTTGCAGCGATGCCGCGGCTGCGTCCAACGCCGATGACTGCAGCGGAGTAAACCCGCCGAGCGGGAAGAACGGCACATAGGCGATGCCTTGCTCTGCAAGGTCGCTGATAAAGCCGTCATCGTTGCGATGCGCAAGATTGTAGAGGTTCTGCACGCAGACGATCTCCGTAATGCTTTGCGCCTCCGCTAACTGCTCCGGACTGACGTTACTCAGCCCCAGATGACGAATCAGTCCCTGTTGTTTGAGTTCGGCCAGCACTGTCAGCGGCGCCTCGATCGACCCCTCAGTTGGCCCCATCACTCCTCCAACCCGAAGATTGACGACATCCAGTTTGTCGAGCCCGAGATTCCGCAGGTTGTCATGAACGCCATCGATCAGTTCTTCACGCGAAAGAGCGTGGATCCACGACTTGTCGTCACCCCGGCGAGCCCCGACCTTGGTGACGATCACCAGGTCGTCCTGATACGGATGGAGCGCCTGCTTGATAATTTGATTCGTCACATGCGGCCCATAAAAGTCGCTCGTGTCGATATGGTTTACGCCGGCCTCAACGGCCTCTCGCAGAACTGCAACCGCCGCGTCAACATCGCGGGGAGGTCCCCACACCTGCGGGCCGGCAAGCTGCATCGCGCCATAGCCCATGCGGTCTACGGTCATCGTGGTCCCGGGGAACGTGAAGCTTCCGCTAAGTTCCATCTCTTTCGTCATTCTGTTTCTCCTTTAGATTGCCGAGCCCTTGGGATCCTCGTGCTTACTTGTGGTTAGATGAAGAAAGCTTCACCTCAGGAGTTCGCATTTGCCGCAGCGTTCTCAAATCGTCTTGGAACCCCGTAAATCGCCAGTCCAGGCCCGTTCGGCCGCGAGCGTGGACGCGATTCTTCAGGCAACTCTTCAGGTTTTGCTCAGCGTCGGAAAGGAGCGGCTGACCACGACAAGGGTGGCGCGGCGGGCAGGCGTTTCGGTCGGGACGTTATATCAATACTTCCCCAACAGGAGCGCGCTCTTGCAAGCCGCGTTGAAACGGCACCTCTCCGCCGTTACGGACGCCATCGAACTTGCCTGCGAGCAACAGACGGGCAAAACGCTCCGGCAAATGATGACCGCTCTCATCACCGCGTTTCTTGAAGCGAAGATGAAGGACGCGAAGTCCAGTGTAGCTCTGTACTCCGTAAGCTCCGATGTGGACGGAGCGAAGATCATGCGACAAATGCAGGGCCGGTCGGACAAGGCGATCGTCCGCATGTTGACAACCGCCTCCGAACCCCTCACCACCGATCCGTATCTGGTTGCTTCCATGCTTCAGGGGACGATGAGCGGCGTAAGCCGGAGGCTGCTCGAATCGCCCGGTGCAGAGAAGCAACTCGACATCCTGCGCACGGAGCTGATCTTTGTGGCCTGCGCCTACGTGGACGCCTGTTCTGCGCGTGTTTCAACCCAGCAGGAGACTCACGTGCTCCAGTCTGCGCACCAGGGCATTGTTGCCCTTGCATCCAGCTAGAGCGAGACCCAAAGACCCAAAATTAGCATGAAATTCCGCAAATAAATTCTGAATTTGTTGGATTTATTGGGTCTTGGATGGTAGCTTGGTACGCCTCCCCCGAGAAAGCAGGCGGCGTTTTGAAGATCGAGAAATATCTTCTGCTGGCGCTGGCATTTTTCGTACTACTTGCTGTTTGCAATTTTTTCTACAAACACAGAGGTCTACTGCAGCACTTTCTGCCCGGACGATGAGCACCTTACTCGATAGCAGCTACAAAACGCGGCGTACTAGCATGAATCGGCTCATTTCCATCTCGGGGATAGTCCTTATCGCTATTCCAGTCATTGCCTTCTATGCGATCTTGTTTTGCAACGTACTGAACATCCCGTTTCTGGACGACTACCAGGCGATTCTCGGGTTAGCCAACCATGCGGCAGGCCTGAGCCCATGGAATAAGGTTGGCTATCTTTTGACCGCGCAACACAATGAATACAAGCTCGTCTTCGAGCATGGAATAGTGTGGACGGAATTTCTCATCCTCAAGCGGATAGACTTCAGAATTCTGTGCGTGATCGGAGACCTGTCTGTAGTCCTCATCGGCATAGCACTTTGGAAGATGTTTCTTCCGTCGAGGGACTTTGCAGGCCGCGCGATGCTCTTCGTGCCTGTGGCATGGCTTCTCTTCCAGCTTCAGTACGTCGAGACGCTCAATTGGGCGATGACATCGCTTCAAAATCTCCCCGTTATCGCGTTTTCGCTCCTCGTAATTTATTTCCTCGATCGCGACTCACTGGGACTCGCCATTTTCTTTCTGATAGCTGCTGTAGCCTCTTCAGGAAACGGCCTGTTCGTAATTCCTATTGGCGCGTGGATGCTACGCCGCCGTTCCGGTTGGCTTGTCACTTGGCTTGTCGCCTCCGCGGCCTGCATTGCGATTTACTTCTACCACTACAACGTGGGGTCCCTCCAGAGTTCGACTCATCGATCGATTCTCGGTACGGTTATCCACCTCAACCCCATCTGGCCACTCTCTTTTATCGGCAATGCGGCGGCATTCCCTCTATATGGAAAAGATTTGGGACTCTCGCTTCTTCTCTGTCCTCTAGTAGGGTTGTCTCTCTGTGCCCTCTTCGTCTTCAACCGCAGCAGCAGCCGGGCACTTCACTCCTGCACTCTGTTTTTATTGCTCACAGCTATCGGTGTCGGATGCATGCGGTCTGAATTTGGCCTGAGACAAAGCCTCGCGTCGCGCTATGGAATCTATTCCGCCCTGCTACTGATCTGCGCGTGGCTGTTTGTATCGGAACGTAAATTCCGCGAGGCTGATATCTCCACGATAGTCCGCAGTCGGATTTGGCAGACCGCTGTCTTCTCATCGATAGTCTTCTGCGTGTTGATGGATGTAGGCGGCTATCACTACCTGAACGTCAGAAACAATGAGCTAAAGAGCGGCATGAATGCTTATGACAGATCTAAGATCGGCTCTGCGGATTTTCAGAAAAAGGCAACGGTAATTCTGCAAGAATCACAAAGGAGGGGAATATACCAGCTTCCTACTTACTAGCTTAGTAGCCTATGCAGCTAAAGCTGACGACTTGAGCAGGTTCAAATCCTCCGCCCGTTGCCGGGTTTGGAACAACCGACGTTATCGCGATGGAGTTGAAGGACATCGTTGGCTGACCTCTGTCCGGTCTGCCAGACGCGGGAGGAGATTTGCGGAAATGGCCGGAATCCTGCAGCGAACGGTCGCTGATGCTTTAACGGATTCGGTATCTCTGGGACTCGTGAGTATTCATGTGTTTGCTCCTTTCATTGGTCGTGTGTACGCCAGACGACACGCATTTTTGTTAAGTATCTGATTCGGTTACAAAATGGGATGGAGCACGAATTGCTCTGTTCACGGAAGTAAATTTCTGCCGACATGAGCACCTTACTCGACACAGGACGCCTACACTCTCGCTCCGCACCGGGGCAAAATCAGCGCAACCGCGAGACTTGGACGAAAGAACGATTACGTCTCTACCTCGGTGGTCTACTCGTCATTCAACTCATCCTATGCGCCATGTTCTTTCGGTTCGCACACCGGGGCGAAACCGACTTCCGCACCTTTTACACGACCGGACACATGCTTCGTACCGGCGATGCCATCTACGACTACGAAGCGGAACGGTCCGCTCAAAGCGCCCTGGTCAGCTTCAACCCTTATGCCGTGCCCTTCATGTACCCTCCGTTTGCTGCTCTGCTCTTCGTTCCACTCGCGTTGGGCAGCTACATGACGGGATACTTCCTCTTCTTTGCATTGAACCTTTGCTTCTGTGGTCTCGCGTTACTCATCATGCGACCCTATACAACGTCACTCGAAGCACGGTGGCGACTACTGGTTCCCGTATTGTTTCTATCGTTTTTGCCGCTCGGAATCGCGCTCATGTTCGGGCAGGTCTCTCTGCTTCTCCTGCTTTTCTACTGTGCCTGTTTCGCCGCGCTGCAAAAGGGCAAAGCGATCCTCGCCGGCTTCTTTCTCTCGCTGGCATTAGTTAAGTTCCAGATCGCCCTCCCTGTCGCCTTTCTATTCCTTGTCTGGCGGCAATGGCGCTTCATTGCAGGATTTCTTTGCGGCGCTATCACCCTGACCCTCATTTCGATTCGCATTACTGGGCTGAAAGTGATGGAGACCTACGTAGAGTCTCTGGTATTCATGTCTCGTCACGCCTCCAACGCTGCAGGAGAGGCAAAGTACGCCACGTTTCCGGCGCAGATGCCGAACCTGTACGGCTTTTTCCACTCTATCTCTCACGGAGCATCCTGGGGTTTAGCTCTCACAATCCTCTGTTCTCTGCTGGTTCTGTTCTGGGCCGCAATACAAAAACCCTCGCTCCCCTTGGCCCTGTTGGCCGGAGTGCTGGTGAGTTACCACTTCTTCTTTTATGACGCCACCCTCTTGCTTTTGCCGATAAGTCTCTTGTTCAACCAGAGCATTGATTCACCAATTCGGGGGCGCCAGGGACTCGCCTTCTATGCAGGCATCTTTCTCATGCTCGCCTCGTTCTGGGGTGCCTTCCTGACGTTCGATTTCCATCATCTCGCCGCCATCCCCATTGCAGCTTTGTTTGCCTGTTGGGGACCGACATACGCTCCCCTCTCGCCGTCCGCATTGAGTTCACCAGCGCTGGCCAAAGTCGCCGCCTAATCTGAGGCCGCTCAACTGACACTGATGACATCATTGCTTTGCATTTATTTTTCGCGTTTTCTGCCCAAAAAACGCATGTCAAGCCCCCAAACCACCTAACCCATTACCAACCAACAACATCCGAGTGGCGTATTAGTTCCGCTCGAACCGCTATACTGGATATATAGATCAAAAACAGACCAGCCCCGGACACCTCCGGGGCTAACTCGTTGAAACAGACTAATTTGGACGCAACCCGTTTGTTATGAATATTTTGCAGGGAGTGGTGCCCCGTAAAACATTGAATATCAATGACTTACGCGCGGGCAATAGGGGGGGACCCCCCTATAGAAAGAATCTCCAAACCACGAAGAGCAGAAGCCTAAACCTCGACGAGCACCTTACCGTACCGACCCTCGACATACTTATCGAGGATCACCTGAAACTCCTCGACGATCCGATCGCCCTTCAACGTGGTGAACAGTTGCCCGTCGACATACACCGGAGCCTTAGGCTCCTCAAACGTCCCAGGTAGCGAGATGCCGATATTGGCATGCTTCGACTCACCCGGTCCGTTCACGATGCAGCCCATCACCGCCAGCTTCAACTCTTCCACTCCCGGATAGATCTTCTTCCACTCCGGCATCGAAGCCACCAGATAGCCCTGAATCCGCTCCGCCAGCTCCTGGAAGTAGGTCGAGGTAGTCCGTCCACATCCGGGACAACTGGTAACCTGCGGCATAAAGCTGCGAATACCCAGCGACTGCAGGATCTGCTGTCCACACCGCACCTCCTCCGATCGGTCACCACCCGGAGTAGGAGTCAAACTGACCCGGATCGTATCCCCGATCCCGTTCAGCAGCAGAGGAGCAAGGCCAGCGGTCGAAGCCACAACGCCCTTCATCCCCATGCCAGCCTCGGTCAGCCCAAGATGTAGCGCGTAATCGCAGCGCTTCGCCAACTCGCTATAAACATCAATCAAATCGCGCACACCCGAGACCTTCGCCGACAGAATAATCTGGTCCCGCCGCAGCCCATACCGCTCCGCAGCCGCCGCATTATCCAGAGCCGACACCACCATCGCCTCCATCATCACATCGCGAGCGGGCAGGGGGTCGGCCAACTTCGAATTTTCATCCATCATCTTCGTCAACAGAGCCTGATCGAGCGAACCCCAGTTCACGCCGATCCGCACCGGCTTCTGATGCTCCACCGCGACTTCAACCATCGTCCGGAAGTTCTCATCATCCTTCCGACCGATCGAGCAGTTTCCCGGATTGATTCGATACTTCGCCAGCGCCTGCGCCGTCGCAGGATACCTCTTCAACAGCTGATGCCCGTTGTAGTGAAAGTCACCAATGATCGGCGTCGACCAACCCTTCTTCGCCAACTCGTCGACGATAAAAGGAACAGCCTTCGCCGCATCGTCGTTGTTGACGGTTACACGAACCATCTCCGAACCGGCTCTCGCTAGCGCCGCAACCTGCTGCACCGTGCTCTCGACATCGGCCGTATCCGTATTCGTCATCGACTGCACCACGACAGGCGCATCCGAACCCACGCGAATCCCGCCAATATTCACCGTTACCGCACGTCGACGCTGTATCTCGGGCATAAACTCTCCACCCCCAAGTTTATCACCGCAGAACCACAACCGAAGAGCTAACAGATCTCCTCGCGCCCACAACATCCGGTACACTACCTCTGGCGTCCCTCATCATCAAAGTGGCCCGGTAGCTCAGTTGCATAGAGCAGCGCACTCCTAACGCGAAGGTCGCAGGTTGGACTCCTGCCCGGGCCACCAAACATCAATCCCACCAGTCCCTATACATCCGATCGAGATGATGCAGTGGTGGGCCGACTACTTGGATGCGGCGCGGAAGGAGCAACCCTCAACCAGGCTGTTCGCTGTCGCGGGATAGCTGCTCCTGTTTATCCATCCACCCAAGAACGTCGGCCTCAACCCAAGCAACGGAACGTAGCCTAATATGGATCGGACGTGGAAACTCGCGTGCGGCAATCTTGCGGTAGATCGCTGTGCGAGAGAGGCCGGTGGACTCTTTGACCTGCGGCAGCCGAAGAAACTTTTTACGAGCGGTAGGGGGAGCGTAGATGGAAAGTTCACCGGAGGCTTCACGGAGGTCATAGAGGAGTCTAGGTGCGGCTGGGTGCGATGATGTGCTGTTCTCCGTCAACATGACAGCTAATACCCATCGAGGTGGGCCCGCCACAATTATGGGTCAGTATTTATTTTTTTCGATGAAGGCATCCAGATCGTGACGGTGAAGATGGACCCGGCGACCGGCGCGGACTAACGGTAGCTCTTATTTCCAGATCATATTTTTGATGGATGGTTCAGTGCGTCCCCAAGTAAACCGCCGCCTGCTTCACATCGAGGAGTTCTGGTTGGATAGTCGGGATCGCCAGCTTCGCTACTTCAGGTCTCAACATTCCTTACGACTTCTTCAGCGACAGCTTTGGCCAGCACCGACATGAGGGGATCCGGTTGAGTAGACATCGCAGGATCGTATCGCGGACTACTTTACACTTTCCAAGAAAATATGTGGAAAACCGGTGAAACAATTCGCGTGCCGTTCTTCAGCAGGTCTGTCGGGTATTGCTGATCCGCATGCGATTTCCTCCGTCTCGTTTCTCGTTCTTCCTTGATATCCAAGGTGGTAGAAATCTCATGCGTGTTCCATTCAGCCCACAAAGGAGGGCATTGATCGTGAAATTGAGGTTCAGGGGGTCTCAATCGGTGTAGAGTGGCTGGGACAAAAAATAACCATCTGTATCGCACGGAGATACTGAAGATGAACGTATTGGTCGCTTCATTGATTTTGTTGTGCTCAGCGTCTGCGGTCCAAGCCCAAAAGTACGAAGTGACGATCATTGATCGAAAAGAAATGACACTGACATTTCGTAAGTCGTACCTGGTCATTCAGTTCGCAATCGAACTCGACTGCGCACTGCAACGCTTTCGGCGATAACATCAATTGCAATGGATCATCCAGTACAAGTGGTTACAGCACTGCCTCCCATCCAGGTTTCGTTCCACGTTCGCGGAGCAACATTCCTGCTCCTGCTGCCTGATGACCGGGGAGCAGTTGTTAATTTCGTTAGCAAATTTGCACAGCATATGGCACTTCAGGAAACCACCGGGACTGTCGAACGCCCCTCGTAGATACGATTCAGGCAGAATTCAAGGGCGACAAAGCTAAGCTGGAATGGGTCGTAAGTCTGGATGGAAAAAGATGCAGTCTGAAACATACAAAGTTTTAGCCGTATTTGATAAACCTAAGGACCCTCCCAGTCAGTGATTTTGGAGCAAAAAAAGACCACCTCGTGGGCGAGGCGGGTTTCAGGAGTAACCCTACGTTCTCTCCTTGGTGAGAGATGTTCCCAGTTAAACACAACAATCATGAGCGAAAAACTGCCAAAACTAATAGGTTTTACCCTTTGAAATAACGGGTTTTGCTGCGTCCCTTGGTTTTACGGGAGTCAATCGTTCACAACATCATCGCGGGCCCCATCTGTTGGTGGCGGTAGCTCATTTACGTTTGTCGGTTAGAGAAATATTCTCCGTTTGTGCTTACCCGCGGTAGTCGCACGCAGTCAAAGTAATCAATAGGTGCGAACACGCGAGGCCGATCTGCCTTGGTTGGTTTGTCAGCGTGTAAAACACCGAAAGTCCCCATCATCGGTCCTCTAATCAGGATTGGTGGTGGGGGCTTTTTCTGCTTTAGATCAGGTGCTACGTGGATGTCTGAGTCAGTGTGGCTGAAAACCCGCAATTCCTGTGCATCAGCCCAACCGCGATGCCAAGCCAGAGTTTGAGAGGTGTTATTGAGTTCGCCGCGCATGGCTGCCTGGAATCCGAATTGGTACTCTTCGTGATCGATCTGGGATTGCCTTTGTGCGTTGAACGGTTCGGGAGCTGTCTTGACATTCATTTCAGCAAACCTTGATGTGATTTAGTTACGCCTAGCAGGCTGGGATGCCAGAGGTAAAGACGCTGCTCCTGCGTAAAAGACTACGAAACAATGTCAGGATCATCGACAAACGTGTATCGCGTTTGCTCATCGCCCGGAACCAGCTCCATGAGTCTTGCCTTCGCCAATTCGGATTGAGCGGCAGGAATGTCCTTGAGCAAAATGCGTGCACGACAAGAAGCGTCTTCGTCGGTGAGCCCAAATTTCGGTCGCATTTCGGCTCCCCATCTTGAACCAGACGGCGACGTATAGCCGGACTGCATTGGCGCTGAGAAGCTTCCGGTGGTATTCCGATAGAATTCTTCTGCGGTTAGCTGTCTGACTTCGCTTTGCATTCTCTACTGTTCCTGCGGATCGATTTGGCGTGAGTGATTCTTCTACACACATCACCAGTGCAGCAGTCTTGAACTCGCTCCGCAATACAACTAACTTGCCAGTCTAGGGCGACCGCGTAGTTGGACTTTTGGTCATCATCTTGCACGCCCTGTTCGTCCTGGAGTGAGGGCTCACTCGTCGTCCGACTGCAAGTTGCCGAGTTCCGTTTCGCGGGCACTTTGACTTGATGGTCAAATAGTCGGTCGGCTTGATTCTTCCGAGTAACCGATTAACCGGGCACCACGCGGGAAAGCCCGATTTCCATCAGGGACGTTATTCCTTGGGTTATCGCAGTTTCGCGTATTCCGACTTAGCGGCAATGAAGATGGGAATGTCAGGGTCGGCGTCTTTCCAGAGCGTGAGGAAATTCTGATATGCGGTAAGCGCTTTAAGATTCTCTCCCGAAAGGGCATACGCCCTGCCCAATTCAAGATGTGCCAGTGAGCCAATCGGCTGATTCATGACAACGCCCGGAAGATCGATCAACTTCTGAAACTCTGCGGCAGCCGCTACCCCGTTCTGTGCCGCCATATAAGCATGGCCCCTCACCCACACCGGATAGAGATAGGGAAACCCTAATGGTCCACCTAGTTCATACGGCGCCGCCGCTTCCAGAGCCAGAATTCCCTGCGAGGGGTTGTTCTGACTGATTTCAATCGCACCATGAAGGGTTGGCAGGCAGTAGAGTTTTAGCATCGTATCTGTGGAGGCGGTCCTCTCCCTATCCAGTTGCTCGACAAGCCTCTTCGCTTTGGCCGTGTCCCCCACGCGTGCAAGGGTTAGCGCTGCCAGCATTTTAACGTCGATCCCCGAGTGCAGTGACAGCGCCGCGTCTGTGTTTTCTCTCGCTGCGGCTGTGTTCCCGAACTCGGCTTCGCGCAACCCTGCGAACGCCCGCCATATCGCCGCGGTCTCCTTCGAGCCGGCGCGCACCGCGGACTCCACTGCCCGTCGCGAATCATCCCGCGCCCGCACGAGCCTCCCGTAATAGGCATCCGTGTCTGCCTGACCGGAGAGCATCGCATCTTCATCTCCCGCTCGCCCCGCCGCCCAGGCGATCTGTTCCTCCATCTTCTTACGGTCACCTCGCCGGAAGTCGAGGAGATAGAGATTCCCCCGAATGTCGAGTCCGTCAAAACCCTTCGTCCGGGCCTCTCGCAATTCTTTCTCGGCATCGTCCAACCGGTCCAACGCAATATACTCAAAAGCAAGGTTGCCGTATCCCGTCGTCGTCGGGTTCAGCTGCAGCGCCTTTTGCGTCTCCATCACTGCTTTGTCGTATTGCCCAAGCTGTTGGTAGATGACCCCGAGATTTAAATGGGGTGTGCCAGACCTGGGATAGCTCTTCGACCACAGTTCATACTCTTCAATCGCCTTCTCAAGTTCTCCCGTGACGGTGTGATAGTAGCTCGTCGCAATTCGGTATCTTTCGTTATCGCTCACCCGATCCCGCAGCTCGTAAGCCTTCGTCGCATTCTCCGCCGCCAGATCTCCCTGATTGAGATTGAAATAGGAGGTGCCCAGTGCCGCGTACGCTATTGCGAAATTCGGATCGAGTTCGATCGCACGTTTATAGAAGGGGATCGCTTCCGCGTCACCGGTCCTGCGTGCCGTCCCAAATCCCTCGCTGTACGCTTTCAACGCATCCAGCGAAGGCGTGGTCGCTTCTATCGGCACATCGAACTTTTCGACCGTGGCCAAGGATTCGCCGAGCTTCCGGCGCAGTTCCTTCGCGGCCTTTCCCAAGGTTTTCAACACGTCTCGCTTGCCTGATGCTTGCCGTTGTTCGCTGGCAAGCGTGTCTCCGTCAGAACAACTGATCGCGCTAAGCCCGATCACGTACTGCCCGCCGAGATTGGAAATCGATCCGAGCACGGTCGCCTTGCTGCCTGTCCGAATGCAAACTTCCTGGGCGAGTTCGGGCGTGATGTGCGCTGCGGGCTGGCCCATCAACTTCAGCGTCTCTTCGACCTTGCGGTCGGAGACAATATTCAGGAACGGGGATTGATTCAGTTCAATCGTCAAAGCCTGCTTGAGCGCATCGTCAAATACCGGGTCGCCGGTTTTGTTGACGAAGTCCGCCAGCAACACGCTGTCTTTATCCGTTAGCGGTACCGCCTTCGCTGAATGAACCGACGGGCGCGATCGCAGATAGAGTCCACCGGCTACCAGGGCAATCAGAGCGAGGGTCGCCACAGCCAGAGGCTTCCAGACAGATGCGATCCGCGAGCCCAGCCGCAAGCCGGCACGCGATTCCGATTTCGCAGCGGCTACAGGGTTCAAGCTTACCGTTGCAATGCGTCCCGTTTTCATGTCTCGCTTCAGCCGTTTCAGGTCGGCCCGCATCTCCGCCGCGCTCTGATAACGCAAAGCCCGTTCCTTCTCGAGAGCCTTGTCGACGATTCTCTCCAACTCCGCTGGCAGATCGGGATTCAACCGGACGGGAGCCACCGGAGCGCGATTGAGTATGGCGTCGAAGACTTCCGCGGTGCTGCTTCCTCGAAAGGGCACCTGGCCCGTGGCCATCTGATAGAGAACCGCACCAAAGGAAAACAAATCGCTCCGTGCATCCAACTCTCTGGCTCGTGCCTGTTCCGGTGACATGTATGCAAGGGTTCCTAGGATACTGCCGGGACTGGTTAGATCGTCGAGGTGGGCATCTTTGGATACCGTCGTTTCGGTGCCATCGGTTGTCTTGGGCCCAGAGGCAAGTTTAGCGAGACTGAAATCGAGAACTTTGGCGTGGCCTCGTTGTGTCACGAAGATGTTGGCAGGCTTGATGTCCCGGTGAAGGATACCTTCGCTGTGAGCCGCATCTAGAGCGCCGGCGATTTCTATCGCGAGAGAGAGCACCAGCTCTGTATCAAGTGGTTGTTCTGCAATGAGAGATTTTAGCGTTTTTCCCTCGAGGTACTCCATGGCGATGAAGGATTGGCCATCATGTTTGCCGACCTCATAGATCGTGCAGATGTTGGCGTGATTCAACGCGGAGGCGGCACGGGCTTCACGGTCGAAGCGGGTCAGGGCTTGCGGGTCTGAGACGAACCCGTCGGGCAGGAACTTCAAGGCGACGAAGCGGCGGAGCGAAGTGTCCTTCGCTTTGTAGACGACGCCCATACCGCCGCTGCCGAGCTTATCAACGATGTGGTAATGAGAGATGGTCTGGCCGATAAGAGAGGGCGAATCTACCATCAGGGGGTAATCTTAGGTTGGGCCAGGAAGCAAGTCAACGAGGCGAGAGAATCGTCCCGTTGGGGGACATCTTCACGATCCACCTCCGTTAGCATCAATTTTCGGGGAGGGCTACCACCTTACAATCTGGGACTGCAACCCGGGAACAACGCTGACAGCCTCCAGCCGCGTTTCAGGGGTGGAGGAATGCCAAAAATCGCCGCGGCGGGCGGGACGGGGGCAGCTAGCGCGTCCCGCAATGTGCTTCTGGAGACCCAGCAACCCGGCCTAAACGCCTTGGGAACCAACTGCAGCGCTAGCGAGCGGTTTGATCTTCGCCAGTTCAGCGGTGTTGGCATTGCGGATGTCGTAATCGTTCTGGAGAATGAGCTATCGCATGTATGTCACAGGTTGGGTTTCGCCAGACCAAAGCTGGTGGAAGGAATACCAATCGGACATAGAGTGTCTGGTTGTGACCTGTGCGACGTATTTTGTGTGCCCCCCTCGGAGGTGGCCAAGGCTTTTACTTCCGACTTTGATCATCGGGAGCAATTGCTTGCCTTTGGTTCAGAGGTTTAGCCAGCAATGCTGAGGGCGGCGGGGTTCTCTGAGCTGCGACAAGAATATTTGAATTAGTGTCGCGGGACACTTCGGCGCAAGCCAAGATCAATTCGATTCAATGGACGGATGGAGTTGGCACCTGACTGCAATTTTCATTTAGGGGGTCGCCTTCGTGCTCGTTTGCTGAGGCCTGCGGAAGGAACTGGCAGGCCGACAGCGTTGGTGTAGCAGCTAGCGCAGATGCTCCTTTAGGCGTTTGTGAAGCTGTTCGCCATCCCTTAACCCTTCGAGTTCCTTTGGCAGGTCAAGTTCGTGGACCTTCTGTCCCGCAAGAAGCTCGGGTGTGGCTACTGGCAGGTCTCCGTGCTGTCCGGGGGTGCCATGAACCGTAGCAACGATACTGCCCTTTTCGTCGGTAATTACATGGATCTTCATTTGTGTCTCCTTTAGTTGAACCCGCCGCCTTGCATACTAAAGCTCACGGCTCTATTCCCATCAAGGTTGTGAAAGGTTGCCCAATACTCGAAATGACCATCATTGGCCCTAATCTTTGTTTGTGAGTCGGTCAGGATTGATCCCGGTGTTTCAGGATGAGCGGATACATACTGAGCTCCGAAATCTTGACCTCCGTTTCGAAGCACACCCCACCGGAACGCTTGGCCCGGTGCTATCGTTGCAAAGCCTACACCATTGAATGCCATACATGTTTCCTCCTGTTCCAAATTGACCGAGACTAGGTCCCAATCTCTCGGATAGTGTTTTGACTGAGAGAATCGTTGCAAACCTGGGACAGGAAGTACACAATCCCGCCTCTTGTAGGACGCACAATCCCTTGGGTCCCAATTTCTATCCACAACTAGAGCACTCGCGCGGTCCTACAATTTCGCCATGCCCCACGTGCTGCTCAATTTCCAACATTACGGCAACCTCTGGAGTGTTCACTTCATTGAGGCAGACTGCCAGACCTCGATTGGCTCAAAGACCCGTTACTATCACTTCGCATCAGTGGACGGTCTGCGGTCATTCGTGATTCGCTCCAACCCTGAGAACATGCCAGAGTTTGAATGCGGTCTTCGCGTCTGGAGCAGAGGCAGCAACTACGTCAATCTGTCGGATGAGCAGTACAACAAACTGAAACGAGGCTGACGTGGCACGGAAGGTCAAGTTTACAAAGCAGTACAAACCCATCAAGTTCGGTGACGGACCAGACCCAAGCACGGTAGCCAGTGGTAGTGATCAAGTGTGAAATTTATGGAGCGTACTACCATTGACTTAGGATCACGTTGGGAGCATAATTTCCACCGGTTTTCGCTAGGCTCTGTTTGGTGCTGAAACACTCCGTGTTGATGCGACCCTCGTGCCTATTCAAACGCTAAATCGGCCCAACCCATGGGATCCATTGTGGTCGGAGATATTACCTCGCTATTCGACCATACTCCATTCAGCGAGAGCTTTATGCCAGTCTAATAAGCGCTCAACCAAGTCCTGAACTTCGTCCTTTTGTTCGCGCCTATGCGCAGCGCACGATCGACTGCACAGATGTGTCGGTCATCGAACCTGTTCCCGCACAATTAGAGCAGGTTTTGAACTCTTCGCAACTCATGGTTGCTTCGGTCAATCCCTAATAAATTTGATAGCCAGACTGTCCGGCCGAGAGGCCGGCAGTCTGGTAGTGAAATAAGCCCAACGACAGCTTCATGGAGATATAGTGAAAAGTCTGGTAGTGTTCCTTGCCTTGGCATCATCCCTCCTTCCTCTTACAGGCTGTTCCAGCGGTTCTAACCCCATGACCGTTCCGCCGGTGCTGGCACAGACCGGGTATTCCAACGCTAGCCTCAGCGGAACCTTCGGTCTCATTAGTTAGTCCCTCGTTCCTTCCGGACTTCCATTCTTCAGCGGTATCGGAACCATCCAATTGAACGGAGCCGGGGTTGTCTCAGGCGGCACGATCAACATTTACTTTTCCGCCTCCACGGCCCCGTGCATCTACGGCGCAACAGACACGTACAGCGTTCAAAGCAGCGCCCTTGGAACAGCCACGTTAAACCTGACTTCCACCACCAAAGGCTGTGCGCCAACCGACACTTGGCAGTTGGCCCTTGTAGCGGCAGATGGGGGTTCGGCAGTTCAATTCGTTAGAACTGATGGAAGCGTTGTATCAGGTTCAGCTATCAAGCAATAGCCACTAGAGGTGAACTCAGCCTGCAAGTGGTTGGACCTGGAGAAGACGGCCCATTCAGGCTGAAAGGTTTCACTGAAACGATATTAGTTACAGATAAACGACAAAAAGACGGTACTATTCGCTTGCCGGGAACAACTTTTCCGACAGCTGGCTGTTAGAGCCTCATATGTCAGTGGGCCCCTGAGCCAGTTGAAGGAGTATGCGATGATCGCAGGTTGTCCTGAGTCTACGAAGCTGTGCGTGGATTTCGACCTGGTCTGGCGGAGGGCAGTCGGGCTTTTTTGTTTGAGTCTGGCCGGGCTGGTTGGCGGATGCTCGGGTGGTAGTAGTGGAAGTGCTCCTACAGTTCCCACAGCTCCTACTGCGGGTCCTGCGGTGACGATTTCGGGGGCCAGTCAGGCACGGCTGGGATCGGTTGTGCAGTTGACGGCAACAGTGAGCAACACCAGCAATACGGCTGTGAGTTGGCAGGTGAATGGCGTTGCCGGCGGGAGCAGTGCTGCGGGGACGATCTCTGCGGCGGGCTTGTATACGCCGCCGATTGCGATCCCGAGTCCGAATACTGTCACGATTACTGCAGTGACGCAGGCTACGCCTGTGGCTTCAGCTTCGATGGTGGAGTCGATCATGAATCCGCTGCCGGTGGTGACGAGCGGGTCGGCTACGCCGGGTCTTTCGGCGACAAGCTTCAATTTGGATTTGGTTGGTACGGGTTTTCTCGCGACGTCTCAGCTGCAGGTGGCTGGCAGTACGGTGAGCTCGATGTTTGTGTCTTCAACGGAGTTGCGCGCAACGATCACGCTGGCAGTGAACACAGCCGCTGTCGCTGTTGTAGTGACGAATCCTGATCCTGGCGGGTCTGTTTCTGCGTCCGTCCAGGTGACTGTTGCGAAGACCAGTTTGACTGCGGCGGCACGGCTGCTCGATCAGGCGACTTTCGGGCCGACGCCGACAGATATCGAGCATGTCCAGCAGGTGGGGCTGAGCGGATATCTGTCGGAGCAGTTTGCGGTGCCGACCACGCTGCTACCGAATATTACGACCCCCCCGCCCACGATATGTGCGACCAACCTACTGCCTTGCGAGCAGTCGGAGTGGTGGCAGACGGTGCTGACGGGGCAGGACCAGTTGCGGCAGAGAGTCGCGTTTGCACTGAGTGAGATTTTTGTGGTGTCGACGAACTCGGTGAATTCGCGGGCGGTGACGACTTATCACAACACTCTGGCTAACGACGCGTTCGTAAATTTTTACACGATCATGCAGGATGTAACGCTGTCACCGGCGATGGGCGCTTACCTGAACATGCTCAATAGCAACAAGCCGGGCACAGTGAATGGCGTTGCCCAGATTGCCAATGAAAACTACGCGCGTGAGTTGATGCAGTTGTTCACGACGGGCATTTACATGCTAAACCCGGACGGAACTCTACAACTGGACGGGAATGGAAAACCGATTGAGGTCTACACGGAGGCGCAGGTGCAGGCGTTTGCGCGGGCCTTTACGGGATGGACCTACGCTCCGGCGGCGGGGGTGACTTCCAAGTTCACAAACCCAGCAAACAATACAGCGCCGATGGTGGGAATCGAATCGGCGCATGATATGACGTCGAAAATATTGCTCAACGGGACGTCGATGCCTTCCGGGCAGTCGACTTCGCAGGACCTGAGCGGCGCGCTGACGAATTTGTTCAATCACCCAAATGTCGGGCCGTTTATCTGCAAACAGCTGATACAGCATCTGGTCGCGAGTAATCCGAGTGTGGCCTATGTCGCGCGCGTGTCGGCAGTTTTTGCCAATGACGGAGCGGGGAAGCGCGGGAATATGAGGGCGGTGATTACGGCGATTTTGTCGGACGCAGATGCGCGAGCGGGCGATACGAGCCCTAACTTTGATGGCGGGCATTTACGGGAGCCGATGCTCTACATGACGAACGTGATGCGCGGCCTGGGATTTGCGAACAAGGATGTGGCGGCGGGCAATGATGTGGTTGCGAACGCTTCGTACAACACGGTGGGCAACTATACGAGTCCTCTGGGGGAGAAGCCATACAGCTCCGGAAGCGTGTTTAATTTCTTTCCGCCGAACTATGTGATTCCGGGCACTACGATGAACGCTCCCGAGTTTGCGCAAGAGAATACGGCGTCGGCGGTGCTTCGGCTTACGCTTGCGAATACGCTGGTCTACAACGGAGTGAGTGGATTTACGGTCGATCTGAGCAAGGCGAGCGCGCTGGGAATTACCGCTTCAAAGACGGGCGTCGCGGCGACGGACGCCGGGAACCTAGTGGATTCACTTGCAGTGATCTTTATGCATGGACAGATGCCTTTACAGATGCGCACGGCGATCGTGAATCATGTCGCGACGTTGACGGATCCGGCGCAGCGAGTGCGGGTCGCGACCTATCTGGTGATTACCTCTTCGTTTTTTAAAGTCGAGCATTAGAAGAACATTACCAAGCGACACGAGCAACAAGTCTGGAGCGCAGCTGAGACGTACCCCCCAGAAGTTCGAGAACCGGAAGCTGTGCTGTGGAATCGAGGTTTCAGAATGCGTGTTAATCGGCGAAGCTTTATCAGGGATGCGTCGTTGGCTGCGGCTGGGAATGCGGCGGGTTTGCGGCCGTTCGGCGCATTGAATTCTCTGGCGCAAGGGGCGGCGGACTACAAGGCCCTGGTGTGCGTCTTCCTGTTCGGTGGGAACGATTCGAATAACACCCTGGTGCCGTTTGATACGACCGGGTATGCGAACTATGAGGCTGTTCGCGGGCCGCTGGCCCTTCCACAGACGGGAACAGGTGGACTGATTCAACTTGCGCAGGCCCCAAACTTTTCGCTGAATCCAAACCTGCCCGACATTGCGAAGTTGTTCGACAGCAAGGTGGCGGCGCTGGTGACCAATGTTGGGACGTTGATTGCTCCGACGACGAAGGCGCAGTATCAGGCGGGCGGAATACTGCCCACCAATCTCTTCTCGCACCCGGATCAACAACTGGAGTGGCAGAACGCGTCGCAGAGTGCGGCGACATCGACAGGATGGGCGGGTCGGATCGCAGACACTCTGACGACGAGCTACAACCCGGGCGGGCAAGTGCCGATGATTACGTCTGTGGCGGGCGACACGCTGTTCTGCAATGGTGCGGCGAGCACGCCGGTGTCGGTGAGCCCGGGAAACCTTGGCGGCGCCGCGTGCGGCGAGGGTGCGACGGAGTGTGCGGCGCAGCAGGCCACGGCGCAGGCGCTGCTACAGTTTGACTCGGGTCTTTCGCTGGTGCAGGCGGACAATACGATCACCAGCAACGCCTACAACTACGCCAAGGTCCTGACGGCCGCGACCTCTTCAGTACCAGCGCTGCAGACGGTTTTTCCTGCAAACAACGCGTTGGCGTCGCAGTTGAAGCAAATTGCGCAGATCATTCAGGTCCGGGCGGCGCTTGGGGTTTCGCGGCAGATCTTCTTTGCAGGGATTGGGAACTTTGATACGCATTCGGATGAATTGAGCCTGCAGGGGCAGCTATTGGCATCAATCTCGCCTGCGCTGGCTGCATTTTATCAGGCGACCCAAGAGCTGAATGTGTCGAATAATGTGACGACGTTTACTATGTCGGACTTCAGCCGGACATTCCAGCCGAACTCGAACACAGGCACCGACCATGCGTGGGGCGCGCACCATATCGTACTGGGCGGTGCGGTGAAGGGTGGACAGATGTATGGGACGTTCCCGACATTGAAGCTAGCTGGCCCAGACGATTCGGGAACCAACGGGCGCTGGGTGCCAACTACGGGAAGCGTGCAGTATGCTGCGACTCTGGCCCAGTGGTTTGGCGTGACGTCATCTCAATTGTCGGCGATCTTCCCGAATATCGGGAGCTTCCCAACCACAAACCTAGGGTTTGTCTAACCGGGACAGTTCGTCGCTACAGGATGAAGGGCCCTTCGGAAGGCACTCGTTCGATTAGAGCTGAATAGTAGTCTGCTTGCCCACAACAGAACAATTGGACCTTGGTCCTATACAACGCGGAGCGGTCAAACTCGCAGAGTTCAATGCAGCTGGTTCTCCATTTTGGAGGATGAGATGGACAGTAATCATTGTGATCCGCATAGATCGTCCCTGCCGAGAGCGGGCTGTTCCTGTTAATGGGACCAAGGTCTTATCGTCTTCGTCGGAGTACTTAAGCTCGGGAGTATCCGCTAATCGTCGCTGGAGAAAATGCCTAAGTTGAATCTGGCCAAGGTGCAATCGGACCTTGGTCTTATGCCATCACGTCCCGCGATTTTCGGAGCAAGGACGTGGCTCAGGCATTTTTGCCGAATCAGAGGCTCCTGTTGTGGGCATGGAGATTATGAAGCCCCAGCTGTTCAGCGCATCTCTCTGCATGGTAGGTATGCCCCTAGAGAGTGGTACAACACCCGGTTCGACCTATCTCAACCCCAAGCGTCTGACCGGGGGCAATTTACACCGTAGTTTCCGAAAACTCCGTTTTCAAGGAACTTCAGGAACCACTTGTCCGAGAAACCGACTTTTCGGTCATGTGTCGGGTGTTCCATTGTCCGTTGGTGACTTGGCGATAATGCGCTCGTTGACGCCCCATGAAAGATCGCAGAAACCTAGGGCCGCTATGTAGGGAGACACAATCGTTGAAAATCCTAGGTTTGATTTGCTCTGCCTAATACTCTCTTCGGAACGTGTAACACGCACCCTCAGGGAACGATGTAAGCACCATTTACAATGGTGGGCAGGAGGCTCTTTGCCCGTCAAAAAGGCTAAAGTCCTGCGTAAGGCGAAAGGCGAATACCACCACGGCGACCTGAAGACCAGTCTCAAGCAGGCGGCGCTTCGTCTTGTGAGAGATCGGGGCCCGAGAGGTTTTTCAGTGAACGAGGCGTCGCGGCTCGCCGGTGTCTCGGTTGCCGCGCCTTATCGTCATTTCCACGATAAAGATGCGTTGCTCGCAGAGATCGCCCGCGATGGATATGAGCTTCTTGAGCGCGAAATACGCAAATCCGTTGAAAAGGTTGGCAACCTTCGAGAACAGATTGTCGAGTCTGGAATGGCTTATTTGCGCTTCGCGCGAAACCATGCGGATTACTTCAGTGTAATGTTTCAGTCTGGTCTCGATAGATCTAAATATCCCGAAATCGAGCGCTCGGCAAGGAACGGTTTCGGAGTGATTGTTGGTCTCGCGCAGCAGTATGAACGCACGCCGGAACTCGCAGAGTTGCGTGCGGTCTCCGCCTGGGCGCTTGTACATGGACTGGCAGGACTCGATCAGGACGGCGCGCTTAGTAGCGCCGCCGGAAAGAGCCGAACTTTGGAACAATTGCGGCCGATCCTCGAGCGTTTTGTAGATCAACCCTACAACTGATCTGAAAGACCCTGCGAAGTTTTCTGCATCCGGGGAGTAGTCACATCCATCGAATTCAATGTAATCGACATTAACATTGGAGTTTTCAAGGGAAGACGATATGTATCATACTAAAGTGAAGCGGATTACGACCATTGCTTCCTCGGAGGGCGATATGTCCTCGTCTGAACCCGGGCTTCCACCTCAGATTCAAATCAATACCGGGATAGGCCCTTGCGCACTTCTCAACGAGTTCTTCGAGCAGGTGCCAGAGGCCATCGTTTTGGTCGACGAAAGGCGTCGCGTAGTGCGGGCAAACCGGGAATTTGTCCGCATGTTTGGTTACGCGCCGGAGGAGATCATCGGTACGGTTCTCTCGTCGCTCATTGTTCCTCCGGACCTTCGGGATGAAGCCGAGCAGTTAGCTGCATCGATGTCTCACGCAGAGACCGTTTGCAGCGAGTTCGAATGCGTGCGCAAAGGGGGCCAGCGATTTGAGACTCATCTCCTCGAAGGACCTCTCTGCATCTCCGGCCAAGCGGTGTTCAAGTACATCGTCTTTCGCGAGCTCGCCGATCGTGAACAGACTGGAAATGCGCAGACAGATCCCGAGCGAGAACGTCTCGCACATGTAGTTCGGGAGAGAGATGGCCTTCGATTGCTGCTGGATCTCAACAATCGAGTCGCTGACCAATCCGGACTGCGCCAGGTCTTTCAAGCCATTTCAAGTGACCTTCGACGCCTGTTCAAATGCGAGTGCGTCGGGTTGGCATTACCGGAGGCCTCTGATGGGACGTTGCGCCAGCATTTGATCGACTTCCCCGAAGGCAGGGGGTACTTCAAGGAAGGCACGATCTTTCCTGTTGAGGGATCGGCCGCCGGCCTTGCCTATCGCAGGAGCAAAGCCGTGGTGCTGAATAGCTTCTCAGAGGTGAAAACCAATTGGAATTCAGAGGCATTCAGAACTTTTTCCACCATCGTCCAAAACGAAGGGACAGAGTCCGGTTGCTTTCTCCCTTTGATGAGCGAGGGGCGAGCATTGGGTGTGCTGCAGTTGATCAGTCGACGGGAATACGCTTTTGCGGGGCAAGATGTCGAGTTTCTCGACCAGGTGGCAAACCAGATTGCGATCACTCTGAAGAATGCTCTGAAATACGACGAGGTAACTGCGATCAATAGCCGGTTAGCCGAAGCGGAAGAGCGATCACGGAATGAAAGTCTGGCGTTGCGGGAACAGATCGAGCGCACCTCGATGTTCGAGGACATCGTCGGATCCTCCCCAGCATTGCGCAGTGTGCTCTCCCAAGTTGGCAAGGTGGCGCCGTCAGATTCCACCGTATTGATTCTTGGTGAAACGGGTACAGGCAAGGAGTTGATTGCGCGTGCCATTCACAAGCGATCGACGCGCGCCAAACGAGCATTCATTGCCGTGAACTGCTCTGCAATCCCGCCATCGTTGATCGCTTCAGAACTCTTCGGCCACGAAAAGGGCGCCTTCACCGGTGCGACACAACGGCGTCTGGGGCGCTTTGAGGCTGCCGATGGGGGAACGATCTTTCTCGATGAAGTCGGCGACGTTCCGCCGGAGATACAAGTCGCATTGTTGCGAGTGCTGCAAGAGCGTGAAATCGAACGCGTGGGCGGCGACAAGCCGATCCCTGTTCAACTAAGAGTAGTGGCGGCTACTCATCGAGACCTCAATCAACTTGTTGCTGAAGGCAAGTTCCGGCAGGATCTCCTGTACAGGCTCAACGTCGTGCCGATCAACGTGCCGTCGTTGCGAGAACGAGCAGACGACATCCCATTGCTGGTCGAGTATTTTGTCGATCGCTACGGGAGGAAATCGGGAAAGAAGTTTAAAGCAATCGATAGAGAAACTCTCAAACTGTTCCAAGAGTACAACTGGCCAGGGAACATTCGTGAACTTCAGAATGTAATTGAGCGGGCCGTTATCCTGAGCGAGGATGACACATTTCTTGTGGACGAGACCTGGCTCAAGCGCGAGCAGCCGGAGGTTGCAGGTCCAACAGGCACATTGAATGGCGCGCTGCTCAAGCAGGAGAAGGAGATGATCGAAGCCGCACTCGCAGACAGCTGCGGCTGTATTTCAGGGCCTGTGGGGGCTGCAACGAAACTGAAGCTTCCGAGGGCGACCCTGGAAGCTAAGATCAAGCGCCTGGGAATCGATAAATACAGATTCAAAGTTCAATCATCCAAGTGATTCGTTCTGTTCCCAACAGCTGATTGCTCATCGAACACCATTTGCTCAAAACTGAGCAATTGCGAATCGTCTAAGTCCAATTTCGCCAATGAATTGAAAATGGCCAGCTAGTTGCATTGGCAGGGTGAGTTACGACTCAGGGATCCCATGACGCTGAAGATTGAACGGATTTCTGGTAAGCGCGGTACGCGAATTCGGCTGAGCGGGGAGTTGCGGTGCGAACATCTCGATCAGGTGAGAGCCGAGATCGCATGCGGCAGACCACGGGTTATGTTGGATCTCGAAGAAGTGGACCTTGTCGATCTCAAAGGAATTCGCTTTCTCAACGCTTGTCGAGCGGAGGGCATCTCTGTGTTGCATTGTTCGCCGTACATCAGAGAGTGGATGTTCCGTGAGCTGGGCAGTTGAATTCTGAAAGAGAGGCAACATGTATCACGCAATTGTGAAGCGGATCGCCAGGAAGAACTTTGAACGAGTAAACCAGAAGGACTTCGACGCCTTGGTCAAGGACTGTGTCCCCAACATTCATCATCGCTTTTACGGGTCGCACGCCCTGAGCGGTGAGCGTCATGACCGTGAGGCACTTCGCCGCTGGTTCGAGCGACTGGGGCGCCTGGGCCCTGGCCTCACTCTTACCGTCCGCGACGTCTGGGTGAAGGGGCTGCCCCATTTCACCACGATCATCATGCGATGGTCGGGAAAGGACACCCTTATCGACGGTTCCCCTTACAGGAATTATGGCGTACACATCCTCGAGATGCGTTGGTTCAAGATTGTCGATATCGACGCGTATGAAGATTCTCAGGCCGTTACAGAGAATCTCGACCTTCAGGCAGCCCATGGGATACAAGAAGCTGCGGAGCCACCGATCGTAAGCTGATGCCCCTCGAGCATGGCTGTCGATCGCGGTCTCGTTCCCTCGAAGACAGTCAAGGCATCGACAATGCCGCACCCAAGTTTGCCGAGCGCAGTTTCGTTTCTGTGCGCAACCTCAATGGGGCCTGATAGCTCTCGCCCCTCACCCCCACAAACCACTACGAAGGAGAACAGCATTTATGCAACTGACCGGCAACACTATTCTCATCACCGGAGGCGGCTCGGGCATCGGTCGCGGTCTTGCGGAAGCCTTTCACAAGCTCGGAAACAAGGTCATCATCGCGGGGCGCCGGAAGGACGTTCTGGACCAGACGACCAGCGCTAACCCCGGAATGAGTTCGATTCCCCTGGACATTGATGATCCTGGAGCCATCCTTGCTTTCGCGAAGGAGATTGTTGCCGAGCATCCTGCGCTCAATGTGTTGATCAACAATTCGGGTATTATGCGTCTTGAAAACCTGGTCAACCACCCCGAAGACCTGTCGGTGCCCGAGGCCACCATCACCACAAACCTGCTGGGTCCCATCCGTCTGACCTCGGCCCTACTACCTCATCTCACAAAGCAGAGCCACCCGGTCATCATGAACGTGACGTCTGGATTGGCGTTCGCACCATTGGCTTTTGCGCCTGTGTATTCGGCGACCAAGGTCGCACTTCACTCCTGGACAGAGTCGCTCCGCTACCAATTGGGCAGGACGGGAATACAGGTCATCGAACTGGTGCCACCCTATCTTCGGACAGAGCTTACTGGTTCTCGCCAAGCAAGCGATCCGACGGCGATGCCGCTCAACGACTTCATCACGGAGTCGATGCAGATTCTCCAGGCCCAGCCCGAGGTCGCGGAAGTCCTCGTGGAAAATGTCAAGCCGCAGCGCTTTGCCGCTGAAAGTGGAACCGAGGGCTACAACGCCTTGGTAAAGGGCTTCAACGATGCAGTTGCCAAGATGATGTCGGCATAAACAAAGAGGTGACAGCAGCTATGCGATCAATCAAAAAAAACGATGTTCCTGAACCTGACACAAGCCAAATCAAGGAAATGTCGCGTCGGAGGGTTCTAGTTGGCGGTGCAGCCATGGTCGCTGGGATGAGCCTGCCCCGGGCCGCTTCGGCTCTTTCGTCAGTCTTCCGATCCGATTCCACAAACATAAAGGGGAAAAACATGTCACATCATCTTGACTCACCAATGGCTCGCCAGGACGTTCGCCTCGACATCACCGATCTCTACATATTCCGTGGGGAGACTGGTACTGCATTCGTGATCAACGTCTGCCACTCCATCGCGAAACCCCCAATTCCCGGATATCATCCGGAAGGCATGTACGAGTTCAAGGTCGATCTCAACGGCGATGCTGTCGAAGAGGTCACCTATCGCCTCACGTTCGAAGAGCGAGATGCACAGGGAAAGCAGAAATACACCATTCGGCGCATTAGTGGTAAAGATGCTGTCGATCCGCACGCAGCCGGTACGGTCGTGGCACAGGGAATGACGGATGAGACCGTAACCGCGCCGTCAGGTCTGCGTGCCTGGGCCGGCTACGCGGGTGACCCGTTCTGGATCGAGCCGGATGTGCTCCATGCTGTAGGTCACGCCTTTGAAGATGGAACCAAGGTGGATCTCACCGGTTGGGATCCGAGCAAAGCGCACAACTTGTTTGCCGGTCACACGGTGTATGCCATCGTGTTGGAAGTGCCCGATGCCGAACTGCTCGCCGGTGCGGGCGACAACCGGAAGATCGGTGTATGGGCAGTAGCTACACTCGCAACGGATGCAGGCGGATGGCGCTCGATCAACCGCGTTGGACTTCCGATGATGCCTCCGCTTTTCGCTCAGTACGACGAAGATTTCGGCAATCGCCTGAATGCCGGACATCCTTCTACGGACTTCGCAACCTATGGAGCACACGTTACCAAGTCCATCGGAGCTGTGGTTGCAGCATACGGTACGGCTGAAGATCCTCACGCATACGCCGAGAAGATCGCGCATCGTTTGTTTCCCAACATGCTTCCTTACACAGTTGGTACGCAGGCATCGCTTGGCTTCGTCGAGTGGAACGGTCGTTCCCTCACGGACAATGTACCCAATGTCATGTTTTCTACCGCGGCGAATACTCCCATCCAACTTGGGATCGGCAAGGAATCAGTCACTTCGAAGCCACGAAAGACGTTCCCTTACGTTCCACCCGCAATGTAAGGAACGGTCGACTGGGCTGAGGCCGGGCCCAGTCGACCAATCATTTACCGCTGACAAATTCGCTGCCGGAGTTAAGATGCGCAGTTTACCAAACGATGTTTCTGGCGACGTGCGCGCCAGAATATTCAATATTTACGGCTTCCTGCTGGTCTTCAACGCGGGAACCTGGCTCTGGGCGATGCATGCCTTTCGTCACTATCCGGTGCTGCTGGGGACAGCCTTTCTCGCTTATAGCCTTGGTTTGCGGCATGCAGTGGATGCAGACCATATCGCGGCAATCGACAATGTGACACGCAAGCTGATGCAGGAAGGCAAGCAGCCGGTCACGGTCGGATTGATGTTTTCGCTTGGGCATTCAACAATCGTGTTCATTGGGTCGATAGTGATTGCCTCTGCAACTCTGGTGCTCCAGCAACGTGTGGATTCCTTCCGTAGCCTCGGTGGAATGATCGGCACCCTGGTGTCGACCGTCTTTCTGTTCGGCATTGCGTTTGTGAATCTCGCAGTGTTGCGTGCTGTCTATCGCGTCTTCGTGCGCGTCCGCAAAGGATCGCCTCATGTCGAGGAAGACCTGAATCTGCTTCTGGCAGATCGCGGTTTCCTGACACGTCTCTTCCGACCGACGTTCGCTATGACCCGGCAGAGCTGGCATATGTATCCGTTAGGACTTCTGTTTGGACTAGGCTTCGACACGGCGACAGAGATCGGACTTTTGAGCATCTCCGCGACGGAAGCCTCGAAGGGGCTGCCGACGATGTCCACGCTTGTCTTCCCGGCTCTCTTCGCAGCAAGCATGTCGCTTGTCGATACAACCGACAACATCCTCATGTTGGGAGCGTATGGCTGGGCATTTGTGAAACCTGTCCGCAAGCTCTACTACAACATGACGATTACGATTGTCTCGGTTGTCGTTGCGCTGGTCGTTGGGGGCATCGAGGCTTTAGGTCTGTTCGCCGGCTGGTTTCACTTCAGCGGAATGTTTTGGGACACTGTGCGGAAGGTCAACGACAACTTTGGAACGCTCGGGTACTTAATCATCGGCTTGTTTGTGTTGAGTTGGATCCTATCGATTGCCTTCTATAAGTGGCAACGATTGGATGACCTTGAAATACAGACGTCAACTGTAGTCTCGTCTTGAGCATTGCGCCGAAGCCTGATACAGCACACATCCCAAGAAAGCGCACCGCAGCAATGACCATGAACGAAACCATAAACGAAACCACGACACAATCTATGGCATCCGCTGCCATCCAAAGGGCCGAGGGTCGCCTGCAGACGCTGCTCCCCGGCATCTACCGCGACCGTACAGGCGAAGTGCAGCCCGTGTCGATGCGCTCGGCACCCCTTGCATTCGATGTCGACGGCAACGTCGCATGGGACCGCATCTGGGGCTCGTTCTGTGACCTCGCCATGGCAGGCGGCCCGCCGCACAAGGGCAAACTGCTCGAACCCGGCACGCCGGAGCAGATCCTCGCAGAGCCCGTCCGTTACGCCGAGGTCTGCGACGAGATCGTCCGCGGCATCGAACTCGCGACGCGGCTGAAGGCGGCACCATCCTCCTCGCCTGGCTGGATGCGCGTTCAATGCAGCAACCACACGATGGTGGAGTGGCTGTTACGCGCGATCACCATGGAGAACATCTCCGTCCGCCTCGAGGAGGGCGCGATCCTGCTGCCCGCAGGGCCTGCCTTTCGCGTGGAAAAGGAGATCAAGAACGTCATCACCGTGATTGCCAAGACGACGCACTACTGGAGTGGCCACCTGATACGCCTCCAACAGATTGGAGTCGCGAACCTCTTCTACCAACTCGACAGCGAAGCTCCGTTGCTCCAACCTGCATGGGAAGCCGGCGCGGAGATTGCTGACGCCCGCGAACGCATCGAGCGCGCGCTCGAAGACGCAACTGGCCTCTGCACCGCGAATCACGGCTATGCCAACTGGATCGGCCTGGACTGCGGCACCGTCCGATCAGCGATCACGATTATGCGCCGCCTCGTCGCAAGCAACATCCTCTGCCGCCGCGAAGAGACCGCGATCTTTCTTCCCCTGAACCCCATCGTCGATCCCTACGGCGCACGCCTCGCACACTCGGTCTCGGAGCTTCTCGCCCGGGGCGCATAGCCAGAAGGGAGGTCGTATCGGTCTGCTGTCGTTGCTCTGGCATCTTCGCTCGATACAGCAGGACTGTAAGAGTCCCTCGGAGGGGCGGAAAGAACAATCTGGACCAAGCGCTCGGGCTTGTTGTAGGGCAACGGCGTAAAAAGCACAGAGCGCACAGTGCTGAAGATCGTAGTGCTGATGCCGAATCCCGCGGCCAACGCCAGAATCACAGCGCCGGCGAACCCGGGGACGTTGGGGATTTGACGGCAGCTCTGCCATAGATCGTTGCGAAGCGTTTCGAACGAAATCATGGGGGCGGTTCTGGCAAATGTCATCGGAAACGCTCCGGTAAAGGAGAAGGTTTGGACTCCTGAGCAGTTCTCGTCCACCGCAAGGGGAATCTACCTCTGTAGTGGATGTCACACGGCTACTAAAAGGAGCAAGTATGGGAAAGCTTGAAGGTAAGGTTGCAGTCATCACGGGTGGGTCGAGCGGTTTGGCGCTGGAAAGCGCCAAGCGGTTCGTTGAAGAAGGTGCCTACGTCTTCATCACGGGCCGCCGCAGGCAGGAGGTGCTCGATGACGCCGTAAAGTTGATTGGCCGGAACGTGAGCGGCGTGCGCGGCGACGCGGCAAATCTCGACGACCTCGACCACCTGTTCGATACGGTCCAGAAGCAAAAGGGCAAGATCGACATCCTATTCGCGAGCGCAGGCAAGGGCGAGGCCGCTGTACTGGGCGAGATTACTGAGCAGCATTTTGATAGGGAGTTCGGCCTGATTGTGCGCGGAACCTTGTTCACCGCTCAAAAGGCGTTGCCGCTGATCAACGACGGCGGATCGATCATCTTGACCGGATCGGTCGCGTCGGTGAAAGGCTTCCCTGGCTTCGGCGTGTATGCGGCGAGCAAGGCAGCATTGCGCTCCTTCGCACGCACGTGGCTCAACGAACTGAAGGGCAGGAAGATCCGGGTGAACGTGCTGGGCCCGGGGCCGCCGATCGCCACACGATGCAGGAAGGAGTTCTCACCAAGGAGGCGAAGGAGATGTTCGAATCCCTGATCCCGCGGGGAACGATGGGTCAACCTGAGGAAATCGCGACGGTCGCGCTTCGCGTAAGCGATGAAGAGAAACAACTAGCCCCTCGCCATGTGCGAGGGGCCAGTTGTTTCTACCTATCCTCACGACAGAGTGTCTGAAAGAAAATGGGCAATTCTTCCAGAGCATCAGGAAGGTAGCCGCGGCCGGCGATTTCATCTCCAGACCAGATTGCCGGAAACATGGAAACTTTAGGCCTGTGCCAGCGACTGAGTTCCGCAAACTCTTCGGGGAACGAAGCCGGGCCAAAGGCCATTCAAAATATATGACCGCGAGGGCCAATTTCTGCTGGTCTCGGTGCAGATCTATGCCCCGCCGAGCTTCTACCCCAAAAAGGCTATTTCCAGATATCACAATAAGTGCAAATCTGGCGGTGCGCAGCCTGTCGGCGAAGGCAAACAACCTGCGCCTGACGACTGGGCGGATTCTTGCTTCGGCATCTAAACTCAAGTAGGTTAGGAGAGCCCACAAAGCCAGAGAAAGTATTTGAGGAGCACATTTGACGAGACAGGTAAGTCAGCCGCCCTTTCCGGACGCTGCACCGGAGAATACGCCGCGCTGGCGAGAGGCCATCGCCATTGTGGGGATGGGGGCGCGTTTTCCCCGCTCTCCGTCGGTTGATGCTTACTGGCGGCACCTTACACAGGGTGCGGACCTTCTTACGCAGGCGAAAGACGAGGAGCTGCGCAGCGCGGGAATAGACCCAGCTTCTACTCAGGGGAAGTACTTTGTCCGATCCGGCACGCTGCTAGAGAACGCGGAGAGCTTTGACGCCGGATTCTTCGGTATGACGCGGCGTGAGGCTGAGATTACCGACCCGCAGCAGCGCATCTTCCTCGAATGCGCGTACGAAGCGATGGAAAATGCGGGCCTGGCGGGTGAGGGAACCCGCGTGGGCGTATTCGCTGGCTCTGGCATGAATACGTACCTGTTGCAACTGTTGGGAGACCCCGACCTGATGGCCGCGGCCGGCGGCTACCAGTTGATGCTGGGCAACGACAAGGATTTTCTAGCGACGCGGGTCGCTTACAAGCTCCATCTGCGCGGACCTGCAGTGACGATCCAGACGGCCTGCTCGACCTCGCTGGCAGCAGTGCATCTGGCTTGCCAGAGTCTGCTTGCCGGGGAGTGTGACAGCGCATTGGCCGGAGGCGTCTCGGTGATGTTCCCGCAGGTTGCGGGCTATGTGTATACCCCTGGGATGATTCTCTCTCCGGATGGAGTCTGCCGGCCGTTTGACGAGCGGGCCCATGGCACAGTGCCGGGCAAAGGTGCAGGAGTTGTGGTCCTGAAACGCCTGAGCGACGCCAGAGCGGCGGCGGACACCATCTATGCGGTCATCGCTGGTTCGGCTTGGAACAACGATGGGGCGGACAAGGTCGGCTATACAGCGCCTAGTGTGCAGGGCCAGGCAACCGCGATCCGCGCAGCACAGGCCGCGGCTGGGATTCACCCCGACCGCATTGCCTATGTTGAAGCGCATGGTACCGGCACGGAGCTGGGAGATCCCATTGAAGTGGCTGCGCTGACAGAGGTCTTCGGCAACCGACCTGGGGAGGCGGGCCGCTGCATTCTGAGCTCGGTGAAGGCCAACATGGGACACGCGGATGTGGCGGCCGGCGTGGCAAGCCTGATCAAGGCCGCGTGCGCCGTGCATT
This sequence comes from Acidobacteriaceae bacterium KBS 89, assembly GCA_000381605.1. Taxonomy (GTDB): domain Bacteria; phylum Acidobacteriota; class Terriglobia; order Terriglobales; family Acidobacteriaceae; genus Edaphobacter. The sequence continues at coordinate 200,250 of KB906756.1, read as the reverse complement.
ACGGAACCATCCCGGGTACGCCGCACTTCGAACGCGCCAAGCCTGCGCTTGGGATCGAAGAATCTCCATTTCGCATCACTGCGCAGAACGAGGGGTGGCCGCAAGGAGCGACCGAGCGCTGGGCCGGAGTGAGCTCGTTTGGCATCGGCGGAACGAATGTGCATCTTTGTCTGCATAGCGCCCCCGCTATGGAATTGGATGCTAAAGCTGGCGGCGGTGTTGAGGGAGAATCGTGGGCTTTTCCACTCTCTGCCAAAACTCCCGCCGCACTGGAGGCGAGCGTTATCCGGCTTGCGGACTTCGCGGAGGCAACGAGCGGGCTCGACCCTGCCTCGGCCGCATTCACGCTGCAGAGCGGGCGCCGATCTTACGCGCACCGCCGTGCTGCGGTTGCCGGGAGCCGGGAAGAACTTTCCCAGGTCCTGCGTAAACCCCGCAAGGCCGACAAAGGCGCAGCAGGCCCGAAGTCCGACAAGGTAGCTTTCCTCTTTCCCGGCCAGGGGCTGCAGTTCCCAGGCATGGCCGCCTCTCTTTACGCCGTGGATGGTGCGTTCCGTGAACGGATCGACAGCGGTCTGGCGCTCTTGCAGGAGGGAACTGCAAAGGCGATCCGCGACGCGATCTGCGGACTCGCCCAGGCGAACGGTGAAGAACCCTCCGCGATGCCAACCTCGGTCGCGCAGCCACTTCTTTTCCTGGTCGAATACGCGCTGGCGATGCGCTGGATCGATCTCGGCGTCCAGCCGAATTTGCTGCTCGGGCATAGCTTGGGAGAGTTGACCGCCGCGACGGTGGCCGGAGTCTTTCGCTTTGAAGACGGCCTGCAATTGGCAGCCACACGCGGCAGGCTGATGCAGGAGATGGTTGCCGGAGCGATGCTGGCGGTCAGTCTGCCGGTGGAAGAGGCCAGCCGCTACGTCACGGAAAACCTTTGGATTGCGGCGGAGAATGGCCCAAAGCTGACCGTCGTCTCCGGCACGCCGGTCGCTATTGAGGAGCTTGAGCGCCGCCTAAGCGCAGCTAGAGTCGCGACGGTGCGACTGCGCATCGATCGCGCGTTTCACTCGCCGCAGATGGCTGAAGCCGCCACGCATTTCCAGGCGGCGGTGGCCGCGGTGGAACGCGGCAAGCCCGCCATCCCTTGGCTCTCAAACGCGACAGGAACCTGGATCACGCCGGAGGAGGCGACGGCGCCGGAGTACTGGGCCGGCCAGATGACTTCGCGGGTACGATTCGTGGAGAACGCCGCAGAGCTGGCAGGTCGGGGCTACTTCCTCCTCGAAGTCGGGCCGGGAGAGGCGCTGGCGGGTCTGGTTCGTTCGCATGACCGAAGCCTTCCCAATGCGTCAAGCCTAGGTGGGGCGAATCGCAGCGGCGACGATCTTCGCTCGTTCCTCGAAGCAGCCGCTCGGATCTGGGAGACCGGTTGGAATTTGCGCTGGGAGCAGTTGCCGGGCCGCGCCGCACGGAGGCGTAAGGTGGCTCTGCCCACCTACCCCTTCGAGCGCGAGAGGTATTGGGTCGAACAGACCCTGGCTCTGGGAGTCGCGGCATCGAAGGTCGAGTCTTCTCAGGAGGCGCCGCTCGAGAAGCGGCAGGACCTTAGCACCTGGTTCTATCTACCCACCTGGCAACGCACACCAGCAGCGCCGGTTCGCACGCGCGGGCCGGAGACGATTGCGACGTGGTTGATCTTAGAGGATGAACGAGAGGGTGAGCCGAGCTTCGCCCGACTCCTGGGCGTGTGGCTCGAGCAGGATGGCTGCCGGGTGTTGGTTCTACCGCCGTCCGCTGCATCATCTCAGCAGCTGGAACGATTCTGGGCGGAGAATCGCGAAGTCATCGCTGGGGTAAAGCTCGGCCTGATCTGCTGCTGGACGCTGCGCGGAGTCGAGATCGATCTTTACGGCAAGCTGCTGCAACTTCTGCAGTCGTCGCAACTGGCGCGGGTTCGTTTTGCCCGCGCGGAGTTTCTTCTCGACGATTATGTGGAGATCAACGGCGAGCGCGTGGAAGACACGCGGCGCGCCGTAGTGGAGGGACTGGCTCGCGTCCTGCCGGCAGAGTTCGCCAAGGTGCGAGTAGGTTTCATCGATCCCGGTTCGCTCTCTTCAGCCTCGGAGGATCCCGTGGTTGTGGGTCGAGTCGCTGGCGAGATTGTTGGCCCAGCCGAGCCTGGCCGGATGATGGCCTGGCGCGGCCAGACGCGATGGCAGCAGGTGTGGCAACCGGTTGTGCTGGAACCGGCTGCGGTATCGAAGCTGAGGGCCGGCGGCACCTACGTGATCACCGGCGGACTGGGCGGCGTTGGTTATCTTCTGGCCCGGCACCTGCTCGGCAGATACGGCGCAAAAGTGGCCCTTGTGGGCAGGACAGTGTTACCCGCGCGCGAGCGGTGGGAGAGCTGGCTCACGGAGTACGGTCCCGGCCATCCGGTTTCGCGTCGCATTCAGCGAGCCACGGAGTTGGAGCAACTCGGAGGGGAATTGCTGCTGCTGTCGGCCGACGTTGCCGATGCGCAGGCAATGGCCGAGGCATGGCTGGTTATCGAGCGGGCGTTCGGCCCGGCTCATGGCGTGATTCATGCTGCGGGACTTTCTGATGGGGCGCGCATTGCGGCGCAAAGTGTTGAGTCGGCTGAGAATGTCTTCCGTCCCAAGGTACAGGGGAGCGAGGTACTCGCGAATCTGCTTACCGGCCGAGAGCTCGACTTCCTGCTGTTCTGTTCTTCGATCAGCGCATTACTTCCGATAGCCGGGGCTTCCGCGTATGCAGCGGCCAACATGTTTCAGGACCGTTACGCGGTATGGTGCCGTCAGCATCTTGGGCTCCCGGTGATCTCCATCAACTTCGACGCATGGCAGGAAGTGGGTATGGCCGCGGAGATGCCTGCGGAGGCCGAGTTCGAGGCGATCAAGGAGGCGAGGATGCGCCTTGCCATGAGTCCTAAAGAGGGCATCGAAGTACTCGAGCGCCTCCTAGCGTGGGGTGAGCCTCAGGTGATGGTCTCGACGGTCGAGTTTTCCTCGGTGCTGCGAAGTGCGATGGAGGGGATCCAGCTGTCGCCGCTGGCAGGCAACAGGGGCGAGGGCCTTCCCGGCTCGGCGGATGAGAACGATTCAGCCGACGCAAACGAAGTCGGAGGCACGCCCGAAACTCGGGCGGTGATCGCGATTTGGAAAGAGCTGCTTGGAGCGGAGGGGATTGATGCCGGAGACAACTTCTTCGAGCTTGGAGGACACTCGCTTCTCGGAACGCAGATCCTCGCCCGCATCCGCGAGCAGTTCGAGGTCGAGTTGAGCATCCGTGCGATTTTTGAGGCGCCGACGCCAGAGTCGTTGGGCGCTCGGATCCGGGAGGCCAGGCCTGTGGGATCGCGAACCGAGGTGACCGTTCCCGGCGATCGGGAGGAATTCGAGTTCTGATCTTGAGAACGGGTGGATGGAATCCTTGCGGCGGCCGTGATCGCTGAGAAACAAGGGACCCCTTGCCGACAACCAGAGAAATTTTTGTAACACCTTTGTGGGTGCGACAGAAGAGGAGGTTTTCTGGTATTCGTGGTATCTTACGGTACCCTGAAAGGAACCTTTACAAGAAATTGCGACCGCTTATCTCGATGCCCAACCTGAAGATGTTGCATGTCGACACAATCGGAAAGCGTGGCGGAAGTCTCGGTCGGGAGCCAAGCTCATTCGAGGAAATATATGGAAGAATTGGGTTTGTCAGAACGCCAACTTACCGCAAGGTTTCTCCGCCGGGCTAGCCCTACCACAGCCCATACGCGGCTGTTTTGCTTTCCTTTTGCGGGGGGATCGGCGGCTGCTTTTGTCCCGTGGGCAGATGAGCTGAAATCTGCCGGGATCGATGTGTGGTCCGCCCAACCGCGCGGCCGGGGAATGCGCCTCAATGAGCCGCTGCACAGGTCAGTGAAGGAGATGGCAGACGACTACATGGAGGTGATCCGGCGACGTCAGGACCTCCCTTTCGCTTTCTACGGACACAGCCTCGGTGGGTTGCTGGCTTTTGAACTGACGCTGCAGCTGGAGGCGGAAGGACTTGTGCCGCCGACGCACCTCTTCATGGGGGCCACCGCTCCTCCGGTCCTCGGGCTGATTCACCCTCGGATCGCCCATCTGCCCGACGATGGATTTATGGTCGCTGTTAGGGAACGTTACTCCGGAATTCCAGACGCGGTGCTGCGAGAGCCGGAGTTGCTTAAGCTTTTCCTTCCGGGGCTCAGGGCCGATTTTGCCGCCCACGAGAACTTCGATCGCAGCCCTGTGAGGCAGGTTCACTGCCCGATCACAGCCCTTGCCGGCAGCGACGACACGTTGATCGATGCCGCAAGGATGCAGGAGTGGGGCCGGCACACAACGGCGGAGTTCGATCTTCGGATACTCGCTGGCGACCACTTTTTTCTCTCCATCAGCCGCGATTCTGTGCTTTCCACGGTTCGGGAGAAGATGCTGAACACTCCGGCTGCGGCGCCGGCCTTTCTAATGCGGTCCGGGTTCGCCGAATCCTGATCCTGAATGTAGACGGAACGGGAAAGGGAGCTGTATAACGTGGGCGATGGAAAGGATCGACAGGGATCGGGGATGATCGACGAGCCAATTGCCATCATCGGCATGTCCTGCCGCTATCCGCAGGCTGAGGGCATCGACGCGCTCTGGCAGCTTCTGCTTGAAGGACGCGATGTCATCGGCCCCTATCTTGGGGGCCGGTTCCGTGATGTCGACGCCGCCTATGAGCAGACCGCCGCCGGGAGCAAGATTCTGGCCACTCATTTGGGCGGGTTTATCCCGGGGGTAGACCGGTTCGATGCATCGTTTTTTGGAATCTCTCCGCGAGAGGCGGCGTTCATCGATCCCCAGCAACGTCTTTTACTAGAGGTGGGCTGGAATGCTCTGGAGGATGCGGGACAGGTGAGGGAGGACTACGACCGCTCGCGCACGGGAGTCTTTACAGGCCTCTGGACGACGGACTACGAGAACCACATCTTCAGTCAGCCGAAAGATCCGGAGTTCTATCTTCTGACTGGATGCGGGCGCTCGACGGCCTGCGGGCGTCTCTCCTTCACTTTTGGCTTTGAGGGACCGAGTGTCTCGGTCGATACCGCCTGCTCCTCGTCGATGGTCGCTATTCACCTGGCGTGCCAGAGCCTACGCTTGGACGAATGCGGGATGGCGCTGGCCGGCGGCGCGAACGTCATTCTCTCCACCTGTTTCACGCGCCTGTTCACTAACGCCGGTATGCTGTCCAGCGATGCCCGCTGCAAGTTCGGCGATCAGCAAGCGGATGGTTTTGTGCGCAGTGAAGGCGCGGGGATGGTGGTCCTCAAACGGCTCTCCGACGCCGTGGCGGCGGGCGACGGAATCTACGCGGTTATCTGCGGTAGCTCGATCAACAACGACGGACGGAGCGGCGGTCTGTTCGTGACGCCTAGCCGCGAAGGACAGTGCCAGATGTTGCTCGATGCTTGGGGCAGGGCGGGAATCACGGGCGCGGACCTGAGCTACATCGAAGCCCACGGAACCGGCACGAGGGTCGGCGATCCGGTAGAAGTCGGCGCGATCTGCGATGCGATACGCCAGGCGGGAGCGGGAAACCGTGTTCAGATCGGGTCAATCAAGTCGAACATTGGGCATACCGAGTCGGCTGCCGGGGTCGCCGGAGTGATCAAAGCAGCGCTGACGCTTCACCATGGTGAAATCCCTGCCAGTCTGCACCACGAGAGACCCAACCCTAAGATCGACTGGAGTAGCGGGTTCGTCGAGCTGGTTCAGACGAAGCGTCCGCTGGCACCACGGGCGGCAGGCGGCCCGCGTATGGTTGGGGCAAGCTCCTTTGGACTGACTGGGACCAACTCGCACATGGTGCTGGCGGAACACGAGCCGGATCTCCCGGCGGAGACCGAGGCACTGAGCGGAATAGAGGGGCCGTCGCATTTTCTGCTTCCCATCACCGCTTATAGCGCCAACTCTCTGATCGAAAATGCCCGGAGTTGGCTGAAATTTCTGGACAGAGATCTCACCTCATCCGATCTGTCACGGGTTTGTTATCTGGCTGGTGCGAGGCGCACGCATCTGCCCCATCGGTATGCGGCTATCGGAAGAGACGCGGCTGAGCTACAGGCGGAGCTAGCGGAGCTGATTGCGACGGGGTCTGAGGGACAGCCTAAAGTCGGCGCGACTCTCGATACTCCGGTGCAGGTGGTCTTTGTCTGTCCGGGACAGGGTTCGCAATGGGATGGCATGGCCCGGGAGCTGCTCCGCGAGAGCCCAGTCTTCCGCGAAGCCATGAGGAGGTGCGACCAGGCGATCGCCGCCGAGACAGGTTGGGGAATGATTGAGCGCCTGGTAGGTTTGGATGCGGAGAGCTCCCTCAAGCAGATCGACTTCATTCAGCCGGCGCTATTTGCGATGAGCGTTGCGCTTGCTGCCGTGTGGATAGATGCAGGCGTCACTCCTGGTGCCGTAGTGGGCCACAGCATGGGTGAAATTGCAGCCGCTTATCTGGCGGGGGCGTTGACGCTGGAGGATGCGGCAAAGATCATCTGTCGCCGCAGTCGGCGGATGCGTCAGCTGAGTGGGTCGGGCGCGATGGCCAGTGTAGAGCTGCCAGCGTCGGAGATGGCCCGCTGGCTTGAGCCATTTGCCGGCAAGGTCTCGATTGCGGCGGAGAACAGCCCGGGTACGACCGTTGTCGCTGGCGAGTCGGAGGCCATCGAGCAGCTGATGGAGTGGCTGGAGCTGAAGGAAATCTTCTGCAGGCAGATCAAGGTCGATGTGGCCTCGCACAGTCTGCTGGTCGATCCGATTCTGCCTGTTCTGACGGAGGAGCTTGCCGACATCCGGCCCCAGCCGGGTAATCTGCCTTTCTTCTCCACGGTGAACGGAGCGGTCACTTCCGGCACGGATCTGAATGCGCATTATTGGGTTCGCAATCTTCGCCAATCGGTTCGTCTGGCGGCTGCGACGGCGGAGCTGGCGCGCGACGGCTACACCTGTTTCATCGAGCTCAGTCCTCATCCCATTCTGGTTCCGTCGCTCGAAGATACGCTCGGCAACCTGCGGCCAGGAGAAGAGATGAGCGCGACGATTGTCTTGCCATCGCTGCTGCGCGGCAAGCCAGCGTGGCCTGCTTTACTGCGCTCCTTTGGGCGACATTGGATCCATGGAGGGAAGCTAGACTGGGGTAGAGTCTCAGGCCATGGTTCGAGGTACGATGCGGTGCTGGCGACCCATCGTCTGCGTCTGCCTGAGTACGCCTTCGAGCGCGAGCGCTTCTGGGCAGAGGATGAGGAATCGATCGGGAGTCGTGATAAAGCGGACGCTCCCCGGCTTAGCCCACTGCTGATGAGCCGGACCGATCCTGCCGACGATGCTGGCGTCAGTATCTTCACGGTCATCGCAGACACAACCGCGCTGCCTTATCTAAACGATCATCGCGTGGGCGGAGCAGTTGTCTTTCCGGCTACCGCGTATCTTGAGGCAGCGCTTGAGGCAGCGCGCCTGTTGGCTCCGGGGAAGCGGGCGATTTTGGAGGATATCTCCTTCTTGCAGGCGCTGTATCTTCCGGAGAGTGAGACGCCCGAGCTGCAGATTGTCGTCCGCAGGATCTCCTCAAAGCCCGGCAGCTTCAGCTTCTCTCTGATGGGCCGGCCTGGGAATGGGGAAGGTGAGTGGACTGAGCACTCGCGCGGAACCATCCGAGTCGAGGGCCCGACGGAGAGCGATGCGTCTGCCGCTTTGCTGAAGTTCGGCGAGGAGCTGGCTCCGTCCCAGCACCTGGAGTATCACGGAACGCAGGAGGAGCACTACCGCATGGCTGGTCGCAACGGAGTCGAATACGGCCCCGCCTTCCAGCTTGTCGAAAGGTTCGAGGTGATCCGTGCTGAGACCGCAGCACCGGGTCGGGACCGGGTCCGTACTTGCGTTCGCATTGACGAAGATCTTCGCCACCCGGCTTATCTCCTCCATCCGGCGCTTTTGGACGGCTGCTTTCAGGCCATGGTGCATCTGCGTCCGCGAGGCGCGGGCATGTTCGCGAATGACCTGTACCTACCGCGGCATGTGGGCGAGCTTCGCATCTTCGGTCTACCTTCGCAGCTCGCGGGGGACGCGAACTCTCAACTGGTCACCGAAGCGGTCCTTGTGGGAGCGGACGCCGGCCAGGCAACCCTCGATGTCCAGCTGGAGATAAGGACCGGCGACGGCCAACTCCTGGCACGCATCGAGTCGATGACTGTACAGCGGGTCAGGACCAGGGAGAGCGAAGGGACGGCACAGGATCTCTATGCGATGGACTGGAAGCCGCTGCCCGATCTTTCCAGCCCCGCACACGACGCTGGTGCGGGGCGGCATTGCCTGATCTTCGCCGATGGGATCGACGATACAAAGAAGGCCCGGCCCTCCTATGCCCTATCGCTGGCCAGTCGGCTCGCTGCATCTGGTGGCCGGTGCACGCTGGTCTGGGAAGGGGAGGTACTCCGCCGGCTCAAAGCTGCAGAGCGGCGTACCGATATTCCGGGTGTGGATGAGTATGAACTTCCTCCGAGAGACAACGAAGCGCTCAATCGGCTGTTCAGCGTGGCTTCTGAGGCTGAGCGGATCAGCGATGTTCTCGATCTTTGGCCGCTGGACGCGGGAGATGAAGGAGATTTCGGGGACGATGCCCTGGAAGTCATCCTGCGCGCTCAGCAGACGGGCACAAAGTTCCTCCCTACACTGGTGCAGGCGATCACGCGCGCCGGATGGCAGAGGCCTCCCCGTTTGTGGATGCTGACGCATGGGACACAGAATCTTCCCGGCGACCCGCCCTCGGCGAGGCTGGCTGGTTCCACTGTCTGGGGTATGGGGCGGGCAGTAGCCCGTGAGCATCCCGAGCTTAATCCTTTGCTGGTCGACCTGAGTGCGCTGCAGGACGGCGACAAGCCGCAGGCCGACGAGTTGGAAGCCGTTGTCCGGCTGATGCTCGACGGGCAGGATAATTCATCGGCCACTGAAGACTGCGTGGCGTTCCGCGGCAGACGCGGCTTTGCCGCACGATTTGTTCGCTGTCCCCTGCCGGAGACGGAACAGCGGGCACGGCCTCTGGCTGCAGGCGAGGTGTGGCGCGTTGAGACTACACAGGCCAGGGGATTCGATCAATTGCAGCTGCGAGCTGTCCCCGAGCGGCCTCCTCAGCCTGGGGAAGTGGTCATCGAAGTCGCTTACGCCGGACTTAACTTCATCGACGTCACCAAGGCGCTAGGCATCTATCCGGGGCTTGATCCGAAAGCGTCAGTCCAAATGGGCGGCGAATGCGCCGGACGCGTGACGGATGTCGGCGCAGGCGTCGATAATCTGAACATCGGCGATGAGGTGCTGGCTCTGACGCCGTCACCGACCCGCGTGGGTCTACTTGTCTCTCGCGCGTGCGTGCCTGCCGCTCTGGTATCGCGCAGGCCTGACGGGCTGAGTCTGGAACAAGCTGCCGCACTACCCATCGCGTATCTCACCGCCTATTACTCTCTGGTTGAGTTGGCCCGGATACGCGAGGGTGAATGGATACTGATTCATGCGGGCGCTGGTGGCGTTGGCCTGGCGGCGGCGCAGATCGCGCGTGCTCACGGTGCGCGTGTGATCGCGACCGCGAGCACGCCGGAGAAGCATACCTTCCTGCGGGAATGGGGCGTCGAGCATGTGCTGCCGTCGCGATCGCTGGAGTTTGTCGATGGCGTGTTTGAGATTACCGGCGGCAGAGGCGTGGATGTGGTGCTCAACTCGCTGGCGGGAGATTTTCTTGACGCGAGTCTCGGGGTGCTGGCTCCCTACGGGCGCTTCATTGAGCTCGGCAAACGCGATATCTACGAGGACCGCCGCGTCGGCCTCAGGGTCTTCCGCAACAACATCGCCTACTTTGCGGTGGACCTTGCCGCCCTGATCGAAGAGAAGCCACGGTTCGCCGCATCCATGCTGGCAACAGTCATCGAATCGATCGCGACCGGCGACTGGGCGCCACTTCCTGTGCAGCGATTCCCTGCGACGGAACCCGCGCAGGCCTTTCAGTTTATGGCCCAGGGGCGGCACATCGGGAAGCTCGTGCTCGAGTTTGCCGGGACACAGGACGTGTGTGTCCTGCCTCCTCGCTCCGGCAGCGAAAGCGCCCTTTTCCGACGCGACGCGACGTATCTGCTGACAGGCGGCTTTGGTGGCGTTGGCGCAGCCGTCGCGGAATGGATGGCGGAGAATGGCGCGGGCCATCTCGTGCTTGCTTCGCGCCGGCAGCCGGGCCCTGCCGAAGAGCAGGTCCTTCGCCGCATCGGGAGCAAAGGTGCGACAGTCGAGCATCGCCGCACCGATCTTCTGGATGCCTCGCAGCTCAGGCGGCTGATCGGCGAGGTCTCCGATGCCAAGCGGCCGATGCGCGGCGTGATGCATATGGCTGCGGTGATCGACGACGCACTGGTGACCAATCTAAACCCACATCGCTTCGACGCCGTCTTCGAGCCCAAGATTCGAGGCACCTGGAATCTGCACCACGCGACGTTGGATCTCGCGCTCGATTTCTTCGTGATGTTCTCCTCCATGGCCAGCGTCCATCCCCAGCCGGGACACGGGAGCTACTCAGCCGCCAACAGTTTCATGGATGCGTTCGCTGGATATCGGCGCGGGCTAGGGCTGCCGGGGACAGCCATCAACTGGGCAGGCTGGCTGGGTCTTGGCCTGGCACGCGAGACCGGCACCGAACGCACCATCGAGGCTTACGAAGCGGAAGGATTCGGCAGCTTTGAGAGCGCTGAGGCGTTGTCTCTGCTGGGGCAGACCCTACGCTCTGATCAGACTCAGGTGCTTGCGGTGCGCATCGACCCGGACAAGGTACTTGCGACCCATGAGGGTGTTCCGCCGCTGTTCCGTGACGTCGTCGCGCTCAACGGCACGAAGACATCTTCGTCGGTTGTGTCGGAGGTAGCTGGCGTTCTGGAGGAGTTGGCCGCGATCTCCCACAGCGAAAGGCTGCTCAAACTCCAAGCGCTGCTGCGCCGCGAGATAAGCAGCGTACTAAGGCTGGCCCCAGAGAAGATTTCGGCGAACCAGCCATTCGGGCAGCTGGGAATTGATTCGCTGATGGCGCTGGAGTTCATTCGCCGCGTCAATCGCGCGCTCGACATGGCCCTGCCGGCTACGGTCGTATTCAACTATCCCTCCATCTGCACTCTTTCCGTTCAAATCGCCCAGCGTTTGGGTCTTGGTGCAGACGCGGAAGCTGCTTTGGTATCCAGCGGTCGCCAGGCGGAAAAGTCCGGCCTGCATGGCGATGACCTACAGTATCTCTCCGAGAGCAATGCTCTGCAGGAGTTGATCGGTCCGGTGGAGATGTATCCAGGAGATCTTACCCGTGGCAGGTGACCGGAGCGGACCGGACCGGACCGAATCTACTCTGAGCGCAGCGCGGCTAACGGTGGCGACTCGACGCGCACGGGCTGAGGCCGGAGTAGCGGCACATTTCCTGACATCCGAGCCGATTGCGATCCTCGGCATGGGGTGCCGTTTCCCAGGCGAAGCACAGAGCCCCTCCGACTACTGGCGGCTCCTCGACGAAGGCCGGTCCGGGATACGCGAGATTGCAGACGACCGCTGGCTAAACGAGCGTGAAGGACTACCGCCTCTTCTTCGGCAGGGCGGATATCTCGATGGGATCGATCGCTTCGACCCGGAATTCTTCGGTATTGCGCCCCGGGAAGCCCCTTCCATTGATCCGCAGCAGCGGCTTCTTTTGGAGGTCTGCTGGGAGGCGCTTCTTGATGCCGGGATTGCTCCAGGATCCCTCAGTGGCACCGAGACGGGCGTCTTCGCGGCCATCTACAACACCGACTATTTCCGGCTGCAGATGCGCAACGGAGAGCATTACGACGAATATACGGGCGTAGGCTCCGCGCACAGCGTGGCCGCCGGAAGAATCTCGTTCCTGCTCAATCTTCGCGGGCCGTGCCTTGCAGTGGATACGGCCTGCTCTTCGTCGCTGGTGGCCATTCACCTGGCTTGCCAGGCGCTGCGCCGAAGGGAGTGTGACGTTGCCTTGGCGGGGGGGGTGAGTCTCAAGTTGCTTCCCGACGAGGTGCGCGTCTTCGCTGCCTGGGGCATGCTCTCGCGCGATGGCCGCACCAAGACGTTTGACGCTGCGGCGGACGGCTTTGTGCCTGGCGAGGGCTGCGGAGTGGTAGTGCTCAAGCGCTTCTCCGACGCGATTGCCCAGGGTGACCCCACTCGTGCTGTAGTCCGCGGAACAGCCGTCAACCACGATGGTCGTTCCAGCGTGCTGACCGCCCCCAGCGGTCCTGCGCAGGAAGCGGTAATCCGTAGCGCCCTTCGCGATGCGCAGATTCGCCCCTCCGATGTCTCTTTCGTCGAGGCCCACGGTACCGGCACCTCGCTTGGCGATCCCATCGAAGTTGAGGCCCTCGATGCGGTATACGGCGCAGGGACAGCCAGCGCCGGTCTGGCCTGCATGGTGGGCGCCGTGAAGACCAACCTAGGTCACCTGGAGGCTGCGGCTGGCGTCGCTGGACTGATTAAGGTGGTGCTCTCGCTGGAGAAGCAGGCGATTCCGCGCAATCTGAACTTTGACCGGCTGAATCCCCAGGTCCGCCTGGCCAAGGGTAGCCGCCTGCAGTTGGCGACCGAGCCGGCACTGTGGCCTCGTGGCCCGCAGCCGCGTTTTGGCGCCGTGAGTTCCTTCGGCCTGGGAGGAACCAACGCTCACGTGGTTCTCGAAGAGGCACCAGTGCTACCCCGCATCGACGAGCCTGTCTCCCCGGGCCCACGCGAGTTCTGTCTCCCGATTTCCGCGCATTCACGGGAGTCTCTGCTCGCGCAGCTCCAGGCGTACAGTGCTCTGCTCCGACAGCCGGAGGCCGACCTGGCGCAGATCGCATGCGCCGCAGCGCGCACCCGCGACCACTTCGCATTTCGCGCGGCAGTGGTTGCTACCAGCGCTACAGAGGCGGCAGAGAAGCTCGAAGGCATTTTGGCTTCGAAGATGGAAGCGACCGCAGACGCCTCGGACGCATTCCTGGCACAAACGAGGCTGGCGTTTGTCTTCTCAGGCCAGGGCTCGCTATGGCGAGGCGTGCTGACCGCCCTGGAGATGGAGTTTCCCGAGGCCGCAAAGGTTTTGTCTACCTGCGAAACGCTGGTGCAGCGGACAGCAGGATGGTCTCTGCGAGCTGCGGCCGACGACCTCGTAATGTTGGAGGACACAGCCAAATCTCAGCCACTCTTGTTCGCCATGCAGATGGCGTTAGTCGAAACCTTGACGGGCTGGGGCATCGTCCCCAGTGTCGTCGTTGGCCACAGTGTGGGCGAAGTCGCGGCTGCGGTGACTGCCGGGATTCTACCGATGGAACAAGCTATGCGCCTGGTGCTGAAGCGCGGGGAACGTATGGGCGAGACACCCTCCGGCGAAGAACCGGGCCGCATGATGGCGGCCGAAATGAACGTGGAGGAGGCCAGCCTTGCGCTCTCGACCTGCAGCTTTGCGCAGGATGGGGCAGCGCCGGAGATCGCAGCCGTCAATGGCCCACGCAGCGTCGTGTTTTCGGGGCCGAAGTCGAAGATGGAGGCGCTAGCCGACGAGCTGAACTCGCGTTCGGTGGAGGTGCGCTGGCTGGACGTGCGCTACGCCTTTCACAGCCAGGCGATGGCGCGGGCCAGTGGCGCACTTGCAGCGGATCTGCGCACGGAGTTTGTGTCTGCTCCGTCTCGCTCCCGGCCCACTGTGCCCATGGTTTCGACCGTAACTGGCAGGCCCTGGGGAGAGAAGGACGACAACGCGGAGTACTGGGGCGCGGGCATCCGCAAGCCAGTCTTGTTTCGCCAGGCCGTCGACCAGCTGCTTACATCTGGCTGCAGTGCCGTAGTGGAGATCGGTCCCCATCCGGTGCTCTTGCACTCGGTGAAGGCGTGCGCAGAGGCGATAGGCGATTCGCTGGCCGGTTGCGACCCTGGGAATAGTGTGCTGACGCTCTCGTCCATGCAGCGTGGCAGAAGTGCGCGCGGAACCCTGATGGCCGCCGTCGCCTCGCTCTACGAAGCGGGAGCAAGTCTCGCCTGGCAGAAGATCTATCCTGGCGCCGTGGCCCGCGTGGAAATTCCGGGATATGCATGGAACCGGAGGCGATTCTGGATTGCCGAAGATGGACCTATGCCGGCTGCCCCTGTGCCCCAGAAATACACCGGCGATCTGCAGGGGCGGGAGATCGCGTCGCCCTTTGTCGAGGGCAGGCTCTGGCAAGCTGAACTAAGCACCGACACCCAGCCGTGGCTAGCTGAGCACTGCTGGAATCAGCGGCCGATCTTTCCGTTTGCTGCATGGGTGGAGCTGGCGCGCAGGGCAGGCAGTGCAGCAGCAGGCAGCGCCCCCGTCGTCCTGCGGGATTTCGCCGTACACCAGCCTCTGAGCCTGGGCACCGAATCCACATTGTTACAGACGTTCGCGTCTCCGACGGGGGAACTGAAGCTTGCGGCGGAAATCGACGGAAGCTGGAAGACGTTTGCCAGCGGATACTGGCAGCCCGATAGCGCTGCCGAAGCTACGCCGACGATCGATCCGGCGTCTTTTAGGAGCCAGGCCACCGAAACGATTGGCGGGGAACAGCTCTATCGCGAGTTGAACGAAAACGGTTTGACCTATGGCCCCTCGTTCCGCCTGCTTGAGTGTGTGTACGCTGGCGATGGCTTCGCGCTGGGTGAACTCGCACCTTCGAGCCACGCGATCGCTGATGCTAAGGGACAGGGACTACCCATCCTACATCCTGTAGTGCTGGACGCCTGCCTGCAGACAGTGCAGGCAGCGCAGCCATCCGAGCTTCGGCGAAGGGCGGCACTACCCATGAGCGTGACCAACTATCGCGTACTCCGCAGCGCGGAGCCGGCCTTTGCACTGGTCCGAATGGAATCGGCGGGGCAGGACGAAGCAGAGGGAGATGTTCTTGTTTTGGACCGGCAGGGCGTATTGATCTGCGAGATCAAGGGCCTTCGCGTACGCCGGGCCGAGGCCGCGGCCGGGCATTCTCTCCTGTGGCAGACGGATTGGGAATTGGCTGAGGACGCGGGTGGGTCGCCGGCTGGCGAAGGGTGCGCAGTCTGGGTCATCCCTGCCACTGAACAATCCGATGGCACACTGGCCCGATGCTGCGATGCAGTGGCGCTGGAGTTGGAAGAACAGGGTTTCTCCGTCCAACGCGCGTACTCCAACTCCTCAGTCTACGCAGGGCAGGGCGAGCCCCTCAGGGTGCTACTGGCGGGATCTCTCGCCGCGGCGGCCTCGCACCTGTTGCAGATCGTCCGGCAAGAGCGCGACTTTCCCGGATCGGTGCAGCAGGTTTGCGTTATCACGCGAGGCGCCTTGGCCGTACATTCGGGGGAATCGACGGACCCGGAGCAGGCCTCGCTGCAAGGTCTGGCAAGGACCCTCCGCGCGGAATATCCCGCAATCGCGACCTATCTCGCCGACCTGCCGCTGGGGAGCGCGTCGGCATCAGAACCGGGGCCTGCACGCGCCGCGGGCATCGCTTCGGACGAGGCGAAGTTTGTATCGCGATGGCTGACGAGTGAAGCACTCGGAAGATCGGCCGAGGCAGCGTTGCGCAATGGCCGGTTCCTGAAGCCGCGACTGAAGGCCTGGCGCGAACCAGAGGCAGACGCAGGCGAGCGCTTGCTGACTGTTCAGACTCCCGGCCTGCTTGAGACGCTGCATGAAGAGCCTTTCAAGGTGGCGGGACCATTGCACGGCGAAGTACTGATCGCCTGTCACGCACACGGCCTCAACTTTCGCGACGTGCTGACGGCGATGGGAAGCTACGCGGGTCAGGCCTCGCCTATGGGAGCAGAGTGCGCAGGAGTAGTGGTCCGGGCGGCTTCAGGCACCGGCTTCACGCCGGGTATGCCGGTGCTCGCCTTTGCCCCTTCGAGCCTGCGCACAGTGGTCAACGTGCCCGCGGCGTTCGTTGCGTCAAAGCCTGCCGGGATGAGCTTCGTCGAGGCAGCGACAATTCCGGTCTCCTTTCTCACTGCACACTACGCCTTCACGCGCCTCGCCCGGCTTCAGCCTGGGCAGACGGTGCTGGTGCATTCGGGTGCAGGCGGCCTGGGGCAGGCTGCGGTGCAGATTGCGACATGGCTGGGAGCAAAGGTGATCGCGACTGCGGGAACCGAGGCTAAGCGTGCTTACCTCATGGCCAAGGGCGTTCAACACGTCTTCGATTCGCGCAGCAACGAATTCGCCGACGGCGTGCTGCGTGTCACGGGAGGGCACGGCGTAGATGTGGTCCTGAATGCGCTTTCAGGAGAAGAGAAGATCGCCGCCGGGGTTCGTGCTCTTGCGCATGGCGGAGTGTTCCTCGAAGTGGGGAAGCGCGACATCTGGAGCCCGGAGCGCGCAGCCCTGGTCCGTCCTGATGCGATCTTCTTCGCCTTCGATCTGGGTGAGGTGGCGCGGCGCGATTCCGCGCTGGCTGCGGAGATGATGCAGGAGCTGTTGGTGGGATTCGCAGCCGGCTCCCTGTCTCCGCTACCGTATGAGGTCTGGCCTATCGGAGAGGCTGAGGATGCGTTCCGCCTGATGGCGAGCGGTAGGCATGTCGGCAAGCTGGTGCTGGCACAGCCCGCGAAGCGGATCGACGAAGAGTCCTGGAAGAGGGCGCTTCAGCAAGGCACGGTTCTGATTACCGGTGGCACAGGCGCTCTGGGGATCGCGACCGCTCAATGGCTGATCGAAAAGGGAGCTAGGTCGATCGTTCTGATTGGCCGCACAAGCGCGTCCGACGCAGTGAAACGATTGCAAGAGGCTGCCTCGGCCCGCGGCGTTCGTGTGGTTGTGGAGTGCGCCGATGTTGCCGAACGGCAGGAACTCGACGCCGTCCTGCGGAGAGCTCGCAGCTTCCCCGACGCGCCCCTGCGCATGGTGTTTCATGCGGCGGGCGAAGTAGACGACCGTCTGCTCGCCGAGATGACCGTCGAGTCCCTGGCTCCGGGCCTGAGTTCCAAGATGCAGGGCGCCCGGCTGCTTGACGAGATGACGGCGCAGGATAGGCTTTTGATCACTATCTATTACAGCTCCGTCGCGGCTCTGCTCGGCTCCGCGGGACAGGGAAGCTACGCGGCGGCCAATGCGTATCTTGATAGCCTTGCGGAACAGCGCAACGGGCGCGGCCTGGCGACGGTGAGCGTGAACTGGGGCGCCTGGGCAGAGGGCGGCATGTTTGACCGCCTTTCGGAGCAGGCGAGACTACGCATAGCGCGCCAGGGCGTGCGGCCGATGACTTCTGCCGCTGCGTTGGGTGCACTGGGGACCGCAATTCTTAGCGGACGTCCACGCGTCACCATCGCCGATGTGCAGTGGACAGCCTGGGTCGATCAGTTTCCGCCAGACTCTCCTGCGCGTGTCTGGTTTTCGGAGTACGTGCCTCAAGACAGTCATGATTCGGACCGGATCGTTGCCAGGTCGTTGACCGCACATACTTCTCCAAAGCAGACCGCCCGCGCGGCTACAGAAGAGATCGCTGCTATCGGCACGGCGACAAAGTCCGAACGTGCACCGCGCATGGAGGCGTTCGTGCGTGCCTCAGCGCGCAAGGTCCTCGGGCTTTCATCGGAATATTCCGTGCCCGACCAGAAACCGCTCCAGGAGCTGGGGCTGGATTCGCTGATGGCCCTTGAGCTGCGCAACCTGCTGTCGCAGGCTCTCGGCCGACCGCTGCAAGCGACGCTACTCTTCGACTACCCCACGGTCCGTACTCTCGCGCAATACCTGCTGGGTCTGGCGGTGGAAGAGGAAGATGGTGTTGGCAAGGGCGCAGGCAAACTTCGAGAGGGCAGACAGTCCGATCGTGAGGACACTGGAGCCGCTGCGAAGGATTCAGATCTCTCGAGCCTTAGCGACTCAGAGGCTGAGGAGCTGCTTCTCGCCGAATTGGATCGGGGGCAGCGATCATGAGTGGCATGCCGCAGGGCGAAACGAGAGCCAGGATGCAGAGCGCTGAGGAGGCTAGCACGACGTTGTCTCCGATCAAGCGCGCTCTCCAGGAGATTCGCCAGCTTCGCGCGCAGCTTGTTGAAGCAGAAGCAGGCCCTGGGACTCAGCGTAATGCCATTGCGATCGTCGGCGCCGGGATGCGTTTTCCTGGCGGAGTGGTGGACGCCGGTTCGTTCTGGGGTCTGCTCGCGGCGGGGAGAGATGGCATCACCGAAATCCCGCCGGACCGGTGGGATTGGCGGCCCTATTTCAACCGCAACGCGGATGCATGTGGTTGGATGAACTCCATTCGCGGCGGCTTCTTGGATGGGCTTGATGAGTTCGATGCAGATTTCTTTGGCCTCGCGCCACGCGAGGCAGCCATGCTCGATCCGCAGCAGCGTCTGCTGCATGAGATCTCCTGGCATGCGCTCGAAGATGCTGCCATTCGTCCGGATCGGCTGGGTCTCTCACGTACCGGCATCTTTGCAGGGCTGAGCAACTTCGACTACTGCCGTGCGGTGCTGCAAGACGACCGCCGGATCGACGCATACGCTGGGTCGGGTACTTCTCCCAGCATGGCAGCCGGTCGGCTTGCCTATACCCTGGGGGTGCGCGGACCGGCCATGACGGTCGATACTTCCTGCTCTTCCTCCTTGACGGCGGTTCATCTGGCCTGCCAAAGTCTGCGCGCCGGCGAATGCGATCTTGCGTTGGCCGGTGGCGTGAATGTGATTCTCTCCCCGCAGATGCATATCGGTTTCTCCCGAGCCCACATGCTCGCACCGGACGGACGCTGCAAGACCTTTGACGAGGCTGCCGACGGCTACGTCCGCTCCGAGGGATGCGCGGTCGTAGTGCTCAAACGCCTGAAGGATGCAATCGAGGCTGGTGACCGGGTTCTGTGCGTGGTGCGAGGAAGCGCCGTGAATCATGATGGCCGCAGTGCTGGGCTCACCGCGCCGAGCCGAGAGGCGCAGGTGCAGTTATTGCGAGATGCCTACCGGAACGCGGGCGTGGCTCTCGAGGAAGTCGGCATGATCGAAGCGCACGGCACAGGCACATCGCTGGGCGACCCGATCGAGATGGAGGCGTTGGGCGAGGTGTTCGCAGGCCGACGCTCCGGCCTGACTTCCATTGCGGTGGGTTCGGTGAAGACGAACCTGGGCCACACAGAGGCTGCCAGCGGCATGGCAGGGTTGCTGAAAGCTATGCTCTCGCTGCGGCACAGGCAAGTTCCCCGTCACCTTAACCTGAAAAAGAAGAGCGCGTTCATCGCCTGGGCGGATTTGCCCTTCCATGTCCCTCTAGAACAGATGGAGTGGAAGCTGGAAGGGGATCAGCGGCGGCGCATCGCCGGAGTCAGCTCCTTCGGCTTCAGTGGCAGCAATGCTCACGTGATTCTGGAAGAGTTCGTTCCGGAGCAGCTGACTTGTAGACCAGCCACAGAGGAAGAGGCGCAGATCGCCGTGCTCTCCGCGAAATCGAAGGAGGCGCTGGCCACGGCACAGAGCGCTCTGGCAAAGTATTTGCGCAGCGATAGCGGCCACTCCCTGCGCGACGTATGTCACACGCTGAGCCGCGGACGCATGCATCACGCGCACCGGCGTGCGTACGTGGTGAGCACACGCGCGGAGTTGTTGCAGAGGCTGGACTCAGAGGTGGCGGGCGTGGCGACGGGAGCGCAGCGCACCGATCCAGTGCTTTGCTTCCTCTTTACTGGCCAGGGCAGCGAGCACACAGAGATGGGCCTGGATCTTGACGCACGCAGCGGCGTCTTTCGCTCGGCGGTGAATCGGGTCGAAGGCGCGCTCGAAGGTCGCCTGGACAAAAGCATTCGCGAGATTTGGGCTAATGCGAACCGGGAACAGGAGCGCCCGTCGCTGGTGCAGCCGGCGCTGTATGCCTATGGATGGGCGCTCAGCGAGCTTTGGCGCAACGCAAACGTTGAGCCCCGCGTCGTGCTCGGGCACAGCCTGGGCGAGTATGTTGCGGCAACCGTTGCGGGCGTCATGACGCCGGAGGAGGGCATTCGCCTGGTCGCTAAGCGCGGCCGCTTGATCGAAGGGCTGCCCGAGAATGGCACTATGGTCGCCGTCGCCACGTCGAAGTCGCAGGTCGATGCGCTGCTCGCTGCGTCGTCACTCGAAAGGGAGTTGAGCATCGCTGCCATCAACGGCCCGGCGAGCGTAGTGGTGAGCGGTCGCCGCGAAGTCGTGGAGAAATTCGAGGAGCAGCTTCGCCGGCTTGAGGTGCGTCACAGGCGCCTGCACACTACACACGGATTTCATTCCGCTGTCCTGGATAGGATGCTCGAGGCCTTTCAGTCAGCGGCGTCCGCGGTTGCGTTCCGGGTTCCCGAGGTGCCGTGGATCTCCAACCTGACGGGCAGGCTTGTCGAGCGCGACTCTCCGGTCGATGCTCGGTACTGGAGAAAACATCTGCGTCAGACCGTGGAGTTCTCGCAGGGACTTGCTGCGGCTCGCACCATGGAGGTTTCTGCGTTTCTTGAGATCGGCGCGGAGCCGCATTTGGCAGCGCTTGCCGAAGCCAACGGCGTCGCCGCTGAAGCATGCATCGCTTCCATAGGCAAAGGAGCGGCGGGCGAGTGGCACAGCCTGCTGACCGCGGCATCGCGGCTTTACACGGGAGGTGTAGATGTCGACTGGGACACGGTTGCCGATCATTGTCCTTACTCTAAAATCGCTTTGCCAGGGTATCCGTTTCAAAGGAAGCGCTTCTGGTTCAACACTGGATGGCCCAAAGGAGAAGAGGTAAGAGCAGCGATGGCGCGGGCCGCGGCGGACCAGGCCTCCATGGTTCCCATTGGCCTGCAAGCCGCCAATATTGCCCCGGGCCTGAACGCTGTGAACCGCTGGGCTACTGCTCTGATGCTGGCAACGCTGCAAGACCTGGGTTGTTTTCTCGGAATAGACAATGGCCTCAATGCAGAGACCCTCATCGACAGGTATGGAGTTCCCTCGGTCCACCGAAGGCTGATGGAGCGCTGGCTGCAGCGCCTTGCGTCTGAGGGCATTCTCAGGTCGAAAGGAGACGGTGGGGATTCGATCTACGCACTGGCATCGGAAGCTGTCCTCACCAGCCCCGAGTCGATCTGGGCCGAGACCGGGCAGCTAGGTGACGAGCAGCTACGCCGTTATTTGGCTAACTGCCAGGCTCGCCTTCTGCGTGTTCTGCGGGGCGAGATGAATCCGCTGGAGACTCTCTTTCCCGGCGGCGACGATCAGCTGGCAAAAGGGCTATACGAACAATCGCCGACGGCGATGTACGTGAACCGCATTGCGGCCGCCGCTATTGCGGCTCGGATGCGTCAGCCGGTGCAAACTGCTATGGGATTTCCCCGGCGCCTCAATATCCTCGAAGTGGGGGCGGGAACGGGTGCGACGACGTCGACGGTGCTTGCGCAGATGGATCCGCAACGGGTGGGTTACACTTTCAGCGACGTCTCGGAGGTTTTCCTGGCGCGTGCCCGGCAACGGTTTCAGGGGCACCCAATGGAGTTTACCCTCTTCGATCTGGATCGAGCCGATCACGCGGCCACTCACCAGGGACGCTACGATATCGTAATGGCCGCGAACTCGCTGCATGCGGCTAAGGACCTTCGCCTGGGGCTGATTCGCCTGTTCGATGTGCTGCAGCCGGGTGGGTCGCTGGTTCTGGTCGAGACGACGGCGAACCACGCGTGGCACGAGATCTCCACTGGACTGATTGAGGGCTGGCAGCACTTCACCGACGCAGCGCGTAGCGATGGATCGCCTTTGCTTTCACCTGAGAGATGGGCGGAGGAGCTGACCCTCGCCGGATTCGAAAGCTTCGCTGTGGCGCCTTCAGCCGAACACGCAACGCATCCGCTGGGCGTGCATGTGCTGATTGCACACAAACTCTCACACGCTTTGGCGTCACGCGCCAGTGGTACCAACCCCTCGTCGGCATTCGAGAGCTCCAACCTTTTTGCAGTCTCCGTACCAGGCGCGAACCAGCCCGGCGCCGGCACTTCAGCCAGTTTCGCCGAGGAGATCGCCGCGGCATCCCCCAGGCGGCGGATGAGCCTTGCTGTGGAGGCAGTCACCACGGCGGTCGCCCAAGTGTTGGGGAGAACCACTTTGCCTGCAAAAGACGAACGCCTGATGGAGCTCGGCCTCGATTCGCTCATGGCGCTCGAGCTGCGAAATCGTCTGCAGACCGCCTTCGGCATGGAACGGCTATCGTCCACGCTGGTCTTCGACTTTCCAACCTCCGGGGCCATCGCGAAGTTCCTGCTGACGGAGTTGAACCGCGGGCCGGAAGGACGCGACACGGATCGGAACGGCGATGGGTCAGACGCGCCGGTAGATAATACTGTCGTGATTGCGACCCTTCATTCGGAAGAAGAACTGGATCGGATGTCCAATGAAGAAGTTACGGAGTTGTTGCGCAGGCAGCTGGAATAACAGATGACGACGAAAACCAATCTAGGCGATGCCGCTGATCACAGTGCTCTGCTGCGGCAGGCGCTGCGGGCCGTCGAGCAGATGAAGCAGAAGCTCAGTGCGTCGGAGGCGCGGCGGCACGAGCCGATCGCTATCGTCGGCATGGGCTGCCGCTTCCCCGGCGGAGCGAACGATCCCGCGTCCTTTTGGGACCTTCTGAAGCATGGCCGTGAAGGCCTCTCGGAGGTACCGGCCGACCGCTGGAAGATCGATGAGTTCTACGATCCCGATCCCTCGAAGCCCGGAAAGATGGTTTCGCGCGTGGGCGGGTTCCTGACGGGAATCGACCTCTTTGATGCGTCCTTCTTCGGCATCGCCCCGCGGGAGGCAGCGATGATGGACCCCCAGCAGCGTCTGATGCTGGAGGTGGTGTGGGAAGCGCTGGAGAACGCGGGTATCGCGCCGCGTTCGCTGGTCGATAGCCGGACTGGGGTCTACCTTGGGATGGCAAGCGGAGACTATGCGCAGCTTCAACTTCGTGCGGGCGACGCAAGTTTGCTTGATGTGCACTTCGCATCTGGAAACGCGCACAGTGTGGCCTCCGGACGGCTCTCCTATCTGCTGGGCCTGAAGGGGCCAAGTCTTACGGTGGATACCGCCTGTTCCTCGTCCCTGGTGGCAGTGCATCTGGCCTGTCAGGCACTGCGCACTGGCGAGTGCACGATGGCGATTGCAGGCGGAGTGAACATCATGCTGGCCACAGAGACGACCGTGGCACTCTCGCAGGCCCAGATGATGTCTCCTGACGGCATATGCAGGGCATTCGACGACCGTGCCAACGGTTTTGTGCGCGCGGAGGGCTGTGGAGCCGTGGTGTTGAAACCGCTCTCAAAGGCGCAGGCTGAAGGAGATCTGATCTTCGCCGTGATTCGCGGAACTGCCATGAATCAGGACGGGATCAGCAGCAGCCTCACGGTGCCAAACGGACCCTCCCAGGAGGCGCTGATGCGGAGTGCCCTTCAGGACGCGGACCGAACCGCCGCGCAGGTGGGGTACGTGGAGGCGCATGGCACCGGAACTTCGCTGGGCGATCCCATTGAACTGCGAGCCTTGGGAGTCGTATACGGTGTGTCTCGGAAGGCCAGCGAGCCTTTGCTGACGGGTTCGCTCAAGACCAACTTCGGACACATGGAGGCGGCTGCGGGAATTGGTGGCCTCCTCAAGCTGGTACTGGCTCTCCATCATGGTGAAGTTCCGAAGCACCTGCACTTCGAGATACCGACGACTCACGTTCCCTGGGATGAACTCAGGCTCGCCGTGCCGCAAAGCACGATGCCGTGGCCAGGTTCCGGCGAAGCGACGCTTCGCCTTGGGGCAGTGAGTTCTTTCGGCTTCAGCGGCACCAATGCGCATCTGGTGGTTGAGCAGGCGCCTCCTGCACAACCGACCGCGTTCGCCCCAGATGGCACATCTGCCGTGCATGTTCTTCCCCTCTCCGCAGGCAGCGCAGAGGCCCTGCGCGACACGATCGAGCGCTGGGAGCACTGGCTTAGCAGTCCGGTGACGGCTGACTTTGACTGGCAGGATATTGCCGCCACAGCGGCGATCGGTCGCAATCATCTCCGGTATCGCGTTGGTGTAGTCGCCTCCACCAAAGAGGAGGCCGTTGTCTCCCTGCGCTCGCTCGCGAACATGTCAAGCGCTGCTGCAACTTCTACTCCTCCTCCGCACACATGTTTCCTCTTCACCGGGCAGGGAAGCGAGCAGGTGGGGATGGGCCTCGACCTGCTCCAGCAAAGCGCAGTCTTTCGTGATGCAGTGGCGCGGATCGACCGGGCACTTGACGGCAGCATCCCCGGCGGCATCGCAGCGGTGTGGGCCAACCAGCACGCCGAGCTGGAGCAGGCGAGCTTCGTACAGCCTGCGCTTTACGCGTTCGGCTGGGCGCTGGCAGAGTTCTGGCGTAGCTGCGGCGTCGAACCACAACGGGTCCTCGGGCACAGCCTAGGCGAGTACATTGCGGCGACAGTGGCTGGAGTTATGACTCCGGAGGAGGGCGTTCGCCTCGTAGCGGCGCGCGGTCGGCTTACTCAATCTCTGGGTGCACCGGGCGGAATGATCGCCCTGGTCGCCGCGGAGGAAGAAGCCCTCGCAAAGCTGGCTGCATGGGGTTTCGAGGGCGAGCTGAGCATCGCGGCTATTAACGGGCCGCGCAGTGTGGTGGTGAGCGGCGGCAGGGAAGTGATCGAGAAATTCCAGCAGAAGCTGCGCGAAGCCGGTGTGCGTCACAAACGTTTGCGCACGACGCACGGATTTCATTCTGCTGCGCTCGATGGCATGCTGGATGCCTTTGAAGCCGAGGCTGCCAAGGTTTCGTTTTGCGCTCCAGAGATTCGTCTGATCTCGAACGTGACCGGCGAGGCGATCGATCGCAGGCAACCTATCGACGCCCGCTATTGGCGACAGCATTTGCGCCAGACCGTGCAGTTTCACCGCGGGCTCTCGGGCGCCGGTTTCTCCGGCGACACCGTGTTCCTGGAGATTGGCGCGGAGCCACAGCTGCTCGCGCTGGCGGAGGCGGCAGGAATCGAGGGTGATCGGTGCATTGCTTCTATTCGGAAGGGTCATGCGCGTGGAGAGTGGCACGATCTCCTCTCTGCGGTCGCGCGACTCTACGTTCAGGGTGTGGACCTCGATTGGGAGGGAGTTACAGAAGGCCGCCGCTTCCGCCGCATCCCCCTGCCAACGTATCCTTTTCAGCGCCAGCGCTTCTGGTTCACTCGGGGCGATAGAGAAACGACACGGGCACGACCTGTAGCTCAGGCAGGACAACATCCTCTGCTCGGAGCGCGCCTGCGCACTCGCTCCGAGGCCACGACATTTCAGACGGAGTTGACCCCTGCATATCCCGCCCATCTCGGTGATCACGTTGTGATGGGGCAGCGAATCCTTCCGGGAGCGGCGTACCTTGAAATGGCTCTTTCGGCCGTGGAGCAGGCGACTGGTGATCCCAGCTGGATAGCGGCGGACGTGGAGTTCCGCGAGCCCTGTGTCTTCGACGAGCCGCGCCTGCTTGAGACCGTGATCTCTGCGGCAGACGAGAAGGGCAGGCGTTCGTTCGAGATCGCTAGCACGGCGTTGCAGGCGCAGGATGCTCAATCCCCCTGGACGGTTCACGCCGCCGGGTCCCTCAAGCGAGCCTCACCTTCGCTGCCCGACGGTCCATCGATCGATATAGATATAGCCGCTGTTCAAGTTCAGGCGCAGCAAATCTGGGACCATGAGGCGTTCTATACGCGATTCAGGGCGGCCGGTCTTGACTTTGGCCCGGCTCTTCAACCGGTCCGGCAGGCCTGGGGCAGTCGCGGAGAAGGCTTGGTGGAGTTTGGCCTCGCGCCGGAGGTGGCTGCCGAAGGTGCGACCTACCAGATTCATCCAATCCTGTTGGATGCTTGCTTTCAGGCCGCAGCTACATTGGTGAACTCCGATGCTGCCGGTTCCCCTTCCTTGCCGGCTGTGCTGAAGAGCTTACAGTGTTTTGGGGACCCGGCCTCCATTCGCTTCGCGCACGCTAAAGTCCGCGTGCGCGATGGCCGCTGCGTTGTTGTCGATATCGCCGGGCTGGACGCAGATGGCCGGTGCGTTCTCTTCGCGGAAGGATTGATGCTGCGTCCGGCCACCAGGCAACCAGACCGCGGCTGGGTCCATCAAGTGGAATGGGAGCCGGTCGCATGGAGCCGGAGAAGCGATGGCGAGGGAGCGGCGGCTCTTGCGTACACGCCGATCGCACTTGATCCTGATTCGCTACGGGACGAACTCGGAGCCCTCGCTCTGCAAAATGGCCTGCCTAAATTTGCAGAATGGATGCTCGACTTCGACGCCGTCTGTGCAGCGTGGATCGCTGAGGGATTCGAAAGGGGCGGCTTTGAACTCACTCCCGGTCGCGAGTTCACGTCGGACGATCTGATCGCAAAGCTTTCGATCGCTCCGCAGCACCGTCGCCTGGCGTGCCGGTTGCTTGCGATCCTCTGTGAATCCGGCCATCTGGGGAACATCGCTCCGGACTCCGGCCCGGCCCGTCTCCGGGTGCTGCGCCGTACCACCTCCGGCGTCGCGCCCGCCGCTGCACACCTCCGGGCCGCACACCATCCCGAGATGGACTGGACCGAGCTGATGGTGGCACAGTTGCTTCCGCTGTTGCGCGGCGAAATCAAGCCTCTCGACGTGCTGTTTTCTGAGAAGGGCAGGCAGATTGCGGGGCGGCTGTACCGGCAGTCTGCCGTCGCACGCACCCTCCATCCTGCGCTCGCTGCGGCAGCCGCGCAGGCCGCCGGGCAACGGAATGGGAAGATTCGGATTCTCGAGGTCGGCGGCGGCACGGCAGCTACTACCAGCTATCTTCTACCGGCGTTGCGTGGCCGGATCCAGTCGTATTTTTGGACCGATCTGGGCTCGTCCTTTGTTGTCGCGGCGCGTCGGGAGTTTGCCTCCATCGAAGGCATGCGCTTTCAGACATTCGACATCGAGCGAGACCCGGCAGAGCAGGGACTCGCCGGCGAGCAGGTCGATCTCGTGATCGCCTCCAACGTGATTCATGCAACCGCCGACCTGAAACGGACACTTGGCCACCTTCGTTCGTTGCTGGCCCCCGGCGGCCTGCTGCTGGCGGCGGAGACCACTGGCGAGCATCCCTGGATCGATCTCACCGTCGGATTTACCGAGGGGTGGTGGCTCTTCTCCGATCGCGAGCTGCGGCCCGACTATGCCTTGATCGGGAAACGGGCCTGGAGGGCGCTATTGGAGCAGTCCGGCTTCGGCGATGTGTTACTCCTCCCCGGTGAGGAGAGTGACACTTTATGCGGGCAATGCGTGATCGCCGCGACTGCTCAGAAGCAGGAGATTGGCGCCGCCACGGCCTATCCCGCGCACTCAGTGGGCGCCCCCGTTCTCATTGTTCACTCGGGAAGCTCTGCAGAGCCGGGCCCCCTAGCGCGCTTGCTGGCGCCTCTGGCGGAGGGTGAGGGAGCCTCGGTCCGCCTGATTCCAGCAACAGAGATCGACCGACCCATGGTGGAGGCGTGGCTGGAGGAAACCACAGGCGATCTAGACTCGCAAATCTTCTATTTGGCCGCCGCTGAGCTTGAAAACTCCTCGGCCGAAAGCACAGCGACAGATGTTCTGAACTGGCAGAAGGAGGTTCTCGGCGGCGCGTTGGCGCTGATCCAGGCGTTGCTCTCCGGAGATCGCCTCGCCAGCTGTCGCCTGTGGCTGGTCAGCCGCGGCGCATTTGGGCCTGATGCCTCCCTACCGGATGGCGCAACGCTGGCCGCCTTCGCCCGTAGCGTCCGCAGCGAATATCCCGAGGCCTATGTCACTGCGGTCGACCTTTCCGTCCGTGAAGACGCCGCGCGAGAGCTTTGGCGCGTCTCTCAGGAGATTCCGGATGGGGCAGCGCAGGTGGCTATTCGCGAAGACCAAGCCTGGGCGCCGCGCTTGGTCCCGCAGGGATTCCCTGAGGGTGGTGTGGAGAAGGCGCGCCGCGACGCAACCAGTGAAACGCGCCGCCTATACTTCGCGCCGTCCGGGCTACTGCAAGACCTCAGGCCTACCGTGGAGACACGCCGGGCGCCAGCAACTGCCGAAGTAGAGATCATGATCGAAGCAACTGCCATCAACTTCCATGAGATATTGAGCGCGCTCAATCCGGGTTCCAGCCACAGCCTGCCGCCCGGTGGAGAGTGCGCTGGCGTTGTCGTTCGCACCGGCGACGCCGTCTCCGGGCTGCAGCCGGGCGACGGGGTGGTCGCAATCGGCTTTGGACTGATGGCTGGCGCTGCGACTTTGCCCAGCCGCCAGGTGTGGAAAATACCTGTCGGCATGAGCAAAGAAGATGCGGCCACGCTGTCGATCCCCTTCCTGACGGCCCGCTGGAGCCTCGACCGTGTGGCCGCACTCAAACCTGGTGAACGCGTGCTAATCCACACTGGAGCAGGCGGTGTCGGACTGGCTGCGATCCAACACGCGAAGCGGCTTGGCGCTCTCGTCTACGCCACGGCGGGGACTGATGTGAAGCGGGAATATCTGCTCAGGCACGGAGTGGATGGCGTCTTCGATTCGCGCTCGACCAGTTTCGAGGACGGCGTGCTCGCCGCGACCGGACATCGAGGCGTGGACGTTGTGCTCCATTCGCTGGGCAGGGAGATGGTTGCGGCCGGCATACGAAGCCTGGCCCCTGGCGGTCGGTTCATCGATCTCGGCGAGCAGACCGTGTTGAGTGACGCGGAGGCGAAGGCGCTGCGTTCGGACATAAGCTATCACCGCGTACATCTGCGCGCGGCTTTGCTGGCGGCGGCGCCAGAGGTCTGCGAGACGATCTCCTCGGTGCTCGACGATGCGGCGGCCGGTTACGTTCGTCCCCTGCCTTGGAAGCGGTTTGCGCTCGAGGACGCAACATCGGCCTTCCGTTACATGGCTGCTGGCCGGCATATCGGACGGGTCCTGCTCGCGCCAGCTGGTGCAGACGATTTCGTAGTCCGGCGTGACGGCGCCTACATCGTGACCGGTGGCCTCTCCGGTCTCGGCCGTCTGACGGTGGAGTGGCTCGCGAGCCAGGGAGCGGGCTGCGTGCTTGCGCTTGCGCGCAGCGAGCCCGATACCGAAACACAGCAGCTATTCTCCCAGCTGCAGCATAAGGGAGTTGCGATCGTCGCAGTGCGCTGCGATGTGGCCAACGAAGCCGCGCTGGCCGCTGCGGTCGATGCAATTCCTCGCAACTTCGCTCTGCGCGGCGTCTTCCACGCGGCCGGAGTGCTCGACGATTGCGGTCTGTTGCAACAGACGCCGGAGCGCCTGCTCACTGTCCTCGCGCCAAAGGTTGCGGGGGCGTGGAATCTTCACCAGCTCACTCGGTCCGCAGACCTCGATTGTTTCGTGCTCTTCTCGTCAGCCGCTGGAATCTTCGGTTCACGCGGACAATCTAATCACGCCGCCGCCAACGCGTGGCTCGACGCGCTTGCGCATTACCGGCGCGAACGCCTGGGGCTGCCCGCCCTCAGCGTGAACTGGGGCGCGTGGAATCAGGTCGGCGCTGCAGTGCGGCACAACGTCGTCGAACGCATTGGCGTCGACTCCATATCGCCCGCAGGCGGATTCCAAATTCTCGAGCTTCTGCTGGCGGCGAACTCCACCCAGGCGCTGGTCTCACGCGTGCACTGGGTAAGCTGGGCCAGCCATGCAAAGGCCGAAGCTGCGGCCAACGCAGATCTGCTGATGCGCGTGTTGCCTCGAACAAAAGAGAGCGGCGCAGGTCGTCCTAGTTCCGATCACGCTGAGACCGCGCCTACTCGCGCCATCCATCACGGATGGCGTGGCGAGTTCCTGTCTGCGCCGCAAATTCAGCGCCTGCCAATGCTCGAAGCCCGCATCGAAGAGCGCGTCCGCACCGTCCTCTCGCTTCCCGTATCGGAGGCGATCGCCGCCACTCGCCCACTGCAGGAGTATGGCCTCGATTCGCTGCTCTCGATCGAGCTACGAAATGCGCTCTCTTCAGACCTTGAGATCAAGCTTCCGGCGACCCTGCTCTTTGACTATCCGACTCTTTTGACATTGACGAACCATCTCTTCATTGATGTTCTGGAGATGCGGCCAGATGAAGATGCAGCTCAGCCCGCGCAGAGTGCGCAGCAGGACTCGGTGAAGCAAGAAGTTGTAAAAGCAGTGGCCGAGCTCTCCGAGGACGAGGTAGAGAGGCTCTTTCAGGGGAAGATGGCGGGGATCGAACAGTGAGTGACTTTCTCAAGCGGATTTCCGAATTCTCGCCCAAGCGCCTCCTCCTGCTGGCTGCGGAGCTGGAAGAGCGTGTTCGCGCGCTTGAAGCGCGTAACCACGCTCCCATCGCGATCGTTGGGGTCGGTTGCCGTTTTCCCGGTGGCGTACGCGACGCGGAGACGTACTGGAATTTACTAAAAGAGGGGCGCGACGCCATCACGGATGTACCGCGCTCGCGATGGGATGCCGATGCGCTCTACGATTCCGACCCCCATGCAAGTGGACGCGTTGCGACGCGCTGGGGCGGATTCCTCGACTCTCCTGACCTCTTTGATCCTGCCTTCTTCGGCATCGCTCCTGTGGAGGCTCGTGCGATGGATCCACAGCAGCGCCTGTTGCTCGAAGTAAGTTGGGAGGCTTTGGAAGACGCGGCCATCGTGCCGGCATCGCTTAACGGCACTCGCACAGGGGTTTTTGTGGGCCTGTGCAACTCCGATTATCCCCAGCGTAGACTTCAGCATCAGGCCGAACAGATCGATGCCTACTTCGCCCAGGGTGCTTCACATGCAGTTGCGGCGGGACGCATCTCCTATTTTCTCGGGCTGCGTGGACCCAGCATCGCGATCGATACCGCCTGCTCTTCTTCGCTCGTCGCAATCCATCAAGGCTGCCATTCCTTGCGACTCAACGAGACAGACCTTGTGCTGGCCGGGGGCGCCAATCTGCTCTTCATGCCGGAGGTGACCATGGCGCTCTCGCGTGCGCAGATGATGGCGCCGGACGGAAGATGCAAGGCATTCTCTGCCGCAGCCAACGGTTTTGTGCGCTCCGACGGATGCGGCATCGTGATCCTGAAGCGGCTCGAAGACGCCCAACGTGACAAAGACCGGATCATCGCCGTGATTCGCGGCACGGCCACGAATCAGGATGGTCGAAGCAGTGGGATCACCGCCCCCAACGGGCCTTCTCAGGAAGACGTCATCCGTGCCGCGCTCGCGGATGCGGGGCTTTCAGCGAATGCGGTCAGTTACGTCGAGGCGCATGGGACCGGTACCAGCCTGGGCGATGTGATCGAACTCCGGGCGCTCGAGGCCGCGCTGGGCCAGGGCCGACGGGCAGATGCGAGACTCCCGGTTGGTTCCGTCAAGAGCAACTTCGGACATTCGGAATCGGCCGCTGGCGTGGCCGGATTCATCAAGCTTGCGCTCTCGCTCCAGCACCGCGAGATCCCGGCGAGTCTCCACTGCTCCCAGCTGAATCGTGAGATCGAATGGCAGAGCAACCATCTGCGTGTACCGACGGTATCCGAGCCATGGCAGCCTGCGGCGGAGCAGACACTCCGCGTGGGTGCAGTCAGCTCCTTCGGCTTCAGCGGAACCAACGCTCATGTAATCGTCGCCGAACATCCGGCTGACCAGGCGCAAGACAACAGCGTAAGCGAGCAACCGGCAAGCTGCGTCGTTCCGCTCTCTGCCCGCAGCGAGCGGGCGCTGCAGATCATGGCAGCACAGCTCGCGGACCGGTTGTGCGAGGATTCGGCCATAACGATTGAGGACGTAGCCTTGACGTGCTCGACCGGGAGATCGGTCTTCGCCCACCGCGCGGCTATCCGCGTGGAGTCGAAGGAGCGGCTCATCGAGGAGTTGTCTCTTCTCTCTCAAGGGGACGGCGACAGCGGGTTCTTCCGTGGCGTCGCGATCACGCACAAACCGCGTGTCGCTTTCCTCTTTGCTGGGCAGGGTGGCGAACGGACCGGCATGGGCTTGTCCTTGCTCGCTCACAGCGTGGCATTTCGAACCGCGGTCGCAGAGGTAGACGCAGCGCTCTCGGGCGTGCTACCGGCATCGATCGAAGCCATCTTCCGTAATGATCGCCACGAACTCGCGCAGTCGGCATTCGTGCAGCCAGCGCTCTATGCCTTTCAATATGGCCTGGCCAGAGTTTGGCAGAGTGTGGGGATCGAACCATACATAGTAGCCGGCCATAGCATGGGCGAGATCGTCGCATGCACCCTTGCGGGAGTGATGAGTGTAGCGGACGCATCACTGCTGGTCGCCGCGCGAGGCAGGCTCACACAGGAACTCGGCGACCCAGGCGGCATGGTTGCTGTGGCAGTATCCGAGGAGGAGGCGCTTACGGGACTCAGAGGATATGAGGCCGACGTCAGCATTGCCGCAGTCAATGGCCCAGCCAGCGTCGTCATCAGCGGCCGCAGCGGCCCCGTGGAGCAGGCCGCCCTCAACTTCGAGCGCACCGGCGTTCGCGTCAAACGCCTCAACATCACCTACGGTTCGCATTCACCGGCCATGCATCGCGTGCTACCCGCGTTTCATCAGGAGGCGGTCAAGGTACGGTATACGGCTCCGCGTCTGCCGATCCTCGCCGACCTTACCGGTGAGATGGTCACCGATGCGGCAACGTTCGGCGCGCAGTATTTCACCAACCATCTCAGCCGTCCCATCCAGTTCCACCGCTGTCTGGACCGGCTGGAGAAAGAAGGCTGCTATCTGTGTATTGAAATGGGGCCACGGTCCGTGCTGACCACATTCGGCAAGGAGCGCGCGACGAACTCGACCTTCTGGATCGCCTCTGCGAATGGCCGCGAAGACGATTTCCTCGCGCTGCAATCCGCGCTAGCCGAGGCATTCGCAGCCGGAGCCACGATCGACTGGAAGCAGGCCTTTCGTCATGGCCGCGCGAAGAAGGTCTCGCTGCCGACCTATCCGTTTGAGCGCCAGCGATATTGGATGGAGGAAGGGGACTCTGCCCCGCAGCGACTCGCCTCCAAAGCGGTCCGAGGCGCAGATGCCGCGGGGGGATCCGCCGGTTTCCGCATCGATGCATCGGTTCCGATCTTTGAGACAGAGTTGGGAGTGCCGCTTCCGTGGCACCTTGACGACCACAAAGTCGGGGGCCAGGTCGCCGCGCCTGCCAGCGTTTATTTATCGCTCGCGTGGGACGCCTTCAATAGCTGGAGCAAAGTCAACTCTCCGGCGAGAGTTCTCAATCTGAACATTGTCCGCCCGTTGCAGCCAGGCGACGAAAGCCTGTATCTACAAACCGTGCTGACCCCATCTGATCAGGAAAACGAGTCCGCCGCGTTTCACATCAGATCCTGCCGCGCAGGTCGGGAGCAGTGGACGTTACATGCCTTCGGACGGCTGGAGTCGGGAGTCTCGCCGGCAGCGGAGCCAAGTGCAGTCAGCTTCGATAAGGACGCGTCGGAGCACATGACTGGCGCCGAGTTTTACCAGCGCCTCGAAGAGTGCGGAGTTCAGCTCGGCACGGCGTTCCGTACAATTCGCGAACTCTGGTTCGTTCCGGGCGCCGCGTTGGGTATCGTGGCCGCGGACCCTCGTCTGCATTCGCAACCCGAAGCCTTCACCGGGCCACACCCGGCTCTGCTTGACGCATGCTTCCAGGTCCTGGGCGCTGCGGGGTTGGCGAACGGCGATGGGCAACTGCGTCTGGTGACCGATGTTGCCGAGATCGCGATGCATGGAGCCTTTGAGGAAGAGATCTTTGTTGAAGCCCAACTCAGAGCGGAGAACGCTGGAGCCTATGAAGGCAGCCTCGTCCTACGCAGCCGCGACGGCCGAGTCATGGCGTATATCCAAGGCATCCAACTTCGTCCAGTCGCACCGCAGAAAAATGCTACGCAACCTGAGGAAGGTTGGCTGTATGAACAAGCCTGGCAGCCCGCGCCGGTCGCCGCCGAAAGCCCCCGTCCTTCGGGACGTCACTGGATTGTCTTCGGCGATCGCGCTGGCCTCGCAGGTGCAGTCGTCAATCGCATGATACACATTGGCCAAAGCGCCGAGGCTGTGAGCAGCCTTGAAGAACTCGAACCCACATGGGAGGGCCCATTGCAGCGCGAGATCGTCGATCTGCGCGCCATCGAAGCGGAAACAGGCGACATCATCCCTGCCGCCGATTCGATCGGCGAAAAGACGATCGCATTAGCGACGCAAAGCCTGGGCTTATGGCGAAACCTCATCCGCACTGAGAGCAAGCTGTGGCTCTTCACCCAGGGTGCGATGGCTCCGCGCAGCGCGTCGCGAATCGGAGGAGCCATCCACTCTACACTGTGGGGCTTGGCCCGATGCGCAACTCTCGAACATCCTCAGCGACTGCAGCGCATCGTCGATCTCGACGCGAACGCGACTCCAGAGCAGATCACCTCCACAGTGGTGAGCGAGCTTTTGACACAGGATGACGAGGAACAGATCGCTTATAGCGGTGAATCACGGCAGGCCTTTCGCCTGAGACCCTCCGAGCTTCGCATTCCTGAGCTGCCCGTCGCGACCGGAATCTTTCACACGAATGGCAGCTACCTGCTAACGGGCGGCGCAGGCGGGCTCGGCATGCAGGTAGCCGCATGGCTGGTGCAACACGGCGCGGGGACACTGGTCCTTACCACCCGTTCTGGCAACTCGATCGCCGAACGGCAACCGCAGATCGATGCCCTCCGCCTCACAGGCGCGAATGTGATCACTATTGAGGCGGACGTCGCGGACGCCGAAGCCATGCGGCCGCTCTTCGCGCGCTTTGCTCCCGAGGGAGATCTGCCTTCGCTACACGGCGTCTTCCACATGGCCGCCGACGTAAGCGGCACCCCCATCGAAGCGATCGACTCCGCGCAGGTCCGTTCCGTTTTTCGCGCCAAGGTGCAGGGCACCCTGGTACTGCAAGATCTCGCACGCAAGCTGCCTCTCGACTTCTTCGTCACGTTCTCGTCGACAGCCGCCGTGCTCGGCACCGGCGGCCTGGGCAGCTATGCTGCCGCCAACAGCTTCGTCGAACGTATTACCGCTCTGCGCGCGGCAGAGGGTCTTCCCTTCATCTCGGTAAGCTGGGGGACGTGGCAGACGATGCGGCTCGCAAGCCGGGAGACGCAAGAACAGTACTCCACTTCTGGCATGTTGCCGATGCCGGATGACGCGGCGCTGAGGTGGCTGGAGAGCCTGTTGCATCGCCGAGATCTGAAGCAACCCATCGTCGCGAACATCGATTGGGCCACGTTCGCTCCCCTGTTTGAAGCAAAGCGGAGGCGAAGTTGGCTCGAGTTGGTGCGGCCGCAGATTGCTCAGCCAAAGCCCGCGTCGACTCCCTCATGGACTGCAGAGCCCGGCGAGAGCCGCCTCACTTCGCTCGAACGCGCAGTGCAGAAGGAAGCTGCTCGCGTCCTCGGCTTTCGCCGCAGCGAGGTCCCTGCCGCGAACGCCCGGCTTGCCGAGCTGGGCCTCGACTCCCTTATGGCGGTCAGCCTGCGCAATCGCCTGCAGAACCTCACTGGCTGCTCCTTGTCGGCGACCTTTGCCTTCGAGCATGCAACCGCATCGCAGATGGCCATGGCCTTGGACATGATCCTGTGGGGTTCGGACGCAGCGGATGAAGAGCATGGTCCAACCGAACGCGAGGAGATTGGAATTTGACTGATGCAACTGAACTTCTTACCCGCCTTCGGGCGATGGGTGTACAGCTCACGCTCGAAGACGATTCCATCCGTCTGAATGCTCCAAAGGGAACGCTGACGCATGCGCTGCAGGCAGAGCTGAAGGCAAGCAAGGCGGAGCTTCTGGAACTGCTGCGCTCCGTTCAACGAAGAGGCAAAGGGACGGCAGGGCCGATCGCCAAAGCCGCGCGCCAGAAGCTCATGCCACTCTCCTTTGCGCAGCAGAGGCTTTGGTTTTTGCAGCAGATGGATCCGGAAAGCACAGCCTACAACCTGGAATGCGTCGTCACGATAAAGGGCGATCTGGATGCCGATGCGTTGGAGCGTTCGCTCCACAGCATCATTCTCCGCCACGAAGATCTCCGGACGATCTTCGTTCAGCAAGACGGGGCACCCCATACGCAGATTACGGACGGGGCGGACTGGAAGATGGACAGGCTATCCCTGCACCGCCGACCCGACGAAACGATCGAGCAGGGGGTTACGCGATTCTGCGACGAGGTCACAAGGAAGCCCTTCGATCTCGAACGCGGACCGCTGCTGCGCGCCTGGCTTCTGGATTCTGGCGAGCAGGATGCCGTCCTCGTTCTTTCCATGCATCACATCATCTCCGACGGATGGTCAATGGGGGTCCTCGTCCGCGAGCTGGCAGAAAACTATCGCGCGATCCTCGCCCGAGAGCCGCCGAAGATCGCGGAACTTCCGATTCAGTACGTCGACTACAGTGTGTGGCAGAGGGAGTGGCTGGCGAACGGAGTGCTCGACCGCCAGATGCAGTACTGGCGCAAGCGACTGGAAGGAGCGCCGCCGGTGATTCGGTTCCCGCCGGACCGCGCACGATCTTCTGCGTCGGACATCCGGGGAAAGCGGGCCAGGATGCTGCTCTCGTCGAGCGTCGTGGAACGGTTGCACGCGTTTGGGCGCGCCCACGAGGCTACGCTGTTCATGACACTGCTCTCGACCTTCATGCTCCTGCTCTCGCGATATAGCGGGCTTCAGGATGTGGTTGTCGGCTCGCCCTCCGCCAATCGAAGCCGCGCCGATCTGAGTGAGTTGATCGGCTTCTTCGTCAACAATCTTGTCCTAAGGGCCGAGGTCGAGCCCGGCATCACGTTTCTGGAGTTGCTCAGGCGCGTCCGGGAAGCGACTCTTGGCGCTTATGAGAACCAGGATCTGCCATTCGACCATCTGGTGCGGGAGATCCAGACTGACCGCAATCCCGAGTACACACCCCTCTTTCAGACGATGTTCATCCTGCAGAACTTTCCGCTAGAGGACCTAAAGCTGCCCGAACTCACCGTCTCGCCGCTCGAGATCGGGCTGTCGACGGCCCGCTTCGACCTTACCGTTGAGGTTTATCCCTACCACGGGCAGCTCGTTGTCTTCTTCGACTACCGCACTGATCTCTATGACACCGCGACCATCGAGCAGCTGCAGGAGAGCTTCAGACATGTACTGGAATTTGTACTCGACCATCCCGGCGCAGCTCTGCAATCCGTTCCGCTCACGACCACATCGGCAAGGGAAGAGCTGCTCCGCTTCGGCAATTCGGCGGCCGTGACCATGCCGCCCGGCTCCTTGTTGCTGGATGCATTCGGAAGAGTTGTTAAGGAAACCCCCGAGAGAATCGCGGTCCGGGCAGGAACGCAATCGCTTACCTACGCCGAGCTCAACAGTCGCGCGGAGAAGCTCTCCAGACACTTGCGGCGCAACGGAGCTTCTCCGAGCTCGATGGTTCCGGTGTGCCTGAATCGCTCGACAGACCTGCTGGTAGCGCTGCTTGCCGTCCTCAAGTCGGGTGCGGCCTATGTGCCGCTGGATCCGGCCTCTCCCAAGCAGCGCATCCGCGCCATTCTGGACGATATTCAGCCCAGCGCACTCATCAGCGAGAGCTCACTTCTCGGCATGCTCGATCCCTATCGGTCTAAGTGCCTTTTGCTTGACGCTATCGAATCTGCAGACGGCGAAGAGACCGGTGCCGAACCACACCTTTCCTCCGCCACAGCGCCCACCGCGGACAGTCTCGCCTATGTCATCTTCACCTCCGGGTCCACAGGCAATCCGAAAGGGGTAGAGATTCCTCACGGGGCGCTCGCGAATTTCCTGGACGGCATGAGAAAAGAGCCCGGCTTCACCTGCGCAGACCGCATCCTTGCGGTCACTACAGTCTCCTTTGATATCGCAGGGCTCGAGCTATTTCTTCCTCTCTATGTGGGCGGCGAGACCATCATCGCCCTCGAGCCGGGAGATCTTCCCTCTCTGCTTGACGATCTGGCTCGCGAGAGACCGACGGTCATGCAGGCCACTCCGGCCCTGTGGCAGATGTTGATCGGAGGTGGCTGGGAAGGAGATTCCATGCTAACCGCGCTCTGCGGGGGAGAAGCTCTGACCTCAACTCTCGCCATAGCACTGTTACCTTGCGTCAAAGCTTTGTGGAATATGTACGGGCCGACCGAGACGACTATCTGGTCGTCAGTGTCTCGCGTCACATCCGCGGAGGGCTCTAGCATCCCCCTAGGTGGCCCAATTCAGAACACTAAGTTTTATGTATTGGACTCGTGCAAAGAGCCAGTCCCCTTCGGCATCGCAGGCGAGCTTTACATCGGCGGCGACGGTCTGGCACGCGGTTACTTCCGGCGTCCAGAGCTCACTGCCGAGAAGTTCACCATCGCGCCCTTCGAGGAAGCGGGGCGACTCTACGGCACCGGCGATCTGGTCCGCCGCCGCCGGGATGGCATGATCGAGTTTCTCGGCCGTTCCGACTTCCAGGTGAAGGTGCGTGGTTTCCGCATCGAGCTCGGAGAGATCGAGCACGCTCTGCGTCAGCAGCCCGAGATCGGCGAATGCGTAGTGCTTCTGCGCGAGGACGCGGGTCAGAAGGAACTGGTCGCCTATCTCGTCTTTCACCCCGGACAAACTCTGGCGTTTGCGCCGCTTCGCCGCCGCCTCCGCGAGCGCATACCCGACTACATGGTTCCTACGAAGACGATCACACTTCCCGCGCTGCCGCGTCTTCCCAACGGCAAGCTCGATCGCAGCAAACTGCCCGCCCCAGAACGGGCGCAGAAGCAGATCGACCGCTCCGATCGCGATCTCATTCACCATCTCCCTGTCCGTGCGACCGAGTCTGCAATTGCCACGGTCTTTCAGGATCTGCTGCAGATTGACCGTGTCGAAATCGACCAGAGCTTCTTTGATCTCGGAGCACATTCGCTGCTTCTGGTCAAGGCGCATGAGAGGCTTCGCCGCGAGCTCGCCCCGGACCTTCGCCTGGTGAGCTTCTTCCAATTCCCGACCATTGTCGGACTGGCTGCGCACATCGACCAGCTACGCGCAGCCGCAGGAGGCACGCTTTGATTCCGGCACAGTTCGGAATGTCGGGGCCGTGTATGAGATCGGAGAGGGCCGGCTGACGCGACAGATGGATGCACCGGTGGAAGCTAGACAGATGTCCTGATCAGGCCTGCGTGATGCTTCTCCTTTGCATCGCCGGAGTACCGGCATACAGCTCGGTCACCTCTCGCCCCTGCAGTAACAGGCGAGGCAGGTCGCGGGACTCAACCGCCACTGCCATCCACATCTCCAGGTATGGCGTGAAGAGCGCGAACTTCCAACAGCCATCGTCGACATCGCGGGGCGCGTAAAATCGGACCGCGCCGGATGGCAGAATATCGAACCACATGGAATCCAGTCCTCCGGAGAGTCCGCGGCCAGTCGCCTTAAGGAATGCCTCCTTCAGCGTCCACAGCTTGAGCACGTGGCCGCGGCGAGCGCTGGCAGGCAACTGTTGCAGGGCTTCAATCTCCTGGTGCGAGAAGCAACTCTGCGCGATTCCCTCGTAGTCGACGTTCTGCCTGACTCTCTCGACATCAATCCCCACGCGAGCTGGAGAAATGGCACACGCTACAAGTCCTCTGCTGTGAGACAGACTGAACTCCATCGCCAGCGCTTCTCCATGGCCTTTGCTAAGGTATGGCTTGCCCAGAGCGTCCTTCTCAAAATGCCACGCCGAGGGCTGTCGACCCGGATAGTGCTTCGACAGTGACCAGCGCAAAAGGCTGTGTGCCGCCGCATAGTCGCGCTGGTCCTCGGGCGATCGAAAGCGATCTCTCCGGGTGCGCTCTTCCTCGCTCAGCACCTGGCCGGCCAGCACGAGCGCCTCGGAACCGAGCGACTCCGTGTTCTGAAACCAGATGTGGACATCGACGAAGGAGGACGTGGACATAATGGGAGGGGATCTGAGATATAGATACGACTGGCAGTCTAAGTCATCTCCGGGTGCGTGCGCGAATCTTCCCGGATTTACTTGCCGGAGCGCCACGAGAAGACGCGTATGGAAGATGGCGGTGGCGCCGCTACTTCCACTGCGCAGGCGGACGGGGTGGTAGGGAGGTGCTATCCGGAGCATCTGCCAGGTCGCGGACAGGATCGACGAGTCGCAGGGTCGACCCTCTTTCTGAGGCGAGGTGTAAACCTGAGTTTACTCAGAGTTTACGCAGCGTTGCAGAGCTGCTCAGCCGTGGCACTTGAATTCCCTCGTCCTGAGCACAATTTTGCATCCGGGTCGCAGTAATGTGGCAAGTTGCAACGTAGAGTCTTGATCGTCGGTTCAGACGCGGGCGTGGCCATATTCCATGCCGGCATATTGGGACAACAAAACGGACGGCACAGGCCCTGTGTTAAAGGTGTTTGCTTTTCGTTTCAAACCTACCCTTTTGCAGATAAACGACAAGCCAGTCAGTTTAGCTCCCAGCTTTGCGGCTTTCGTATCTCCTTGCGATAGCTTGGCTTATGGCTCTTTCATGTGTGACCCGGCCAGGTCGCGGCTATCACAATTTGTAGCGTGAGCAGACGACCGGCCTCTCAGTGCCTCTGCGGCATTCCCGATGATTTGCCAAGAACGAGCAGGGAGTCAGAAAAGAAAGTGTTGCCCAGCACAAGCGGGAGGACTTTGGTATCCGACTTGCTCGGTACCTTAGTTGAACGGGGTCTTTTGTGGGGATGTGAAACCCCTCGGGCTCCTTTGGCAGGTTCTTCCCCAATGGCCCTAGACTGCGAATCTTCTATCACCGTGAATGCAGAGAAATTGCTGTCGGAGCTGCGAACACGCGACATCCGTCTCAGCGTTGATGGCGATCGGCTGCACTGCAGCGCACCCGAGGGACGGCTAACGAAGGATCTGGAGCAGAGGATTCAGCTCGCGAAGGCGGAGTTACTGCGGACGCTGAGCGACTCATCGCGCGCGACGCTGGCAATTCCGCGCAGGGGCGAGAACAGCGGACCTCTGCCGCTTTCATTCGCGCAGGAGCGCTTCTGGCTTTTGCAGAATCTCGATCCCGAGAGCACGGCGTACAACATCACCGCAGTTCTGCCCCTCTTGGGTCCGGTGGACCCGGAGGCGCTGTACGGGGCTCTGCAGGAGCTGGTGCATCGGCACGAAATTCTCAGAACTCGGTTTCCGGAAGAGCGGGGACTGCCCGTACAGGTGATCGCGGAGGAACCCGATGCTTGCTTGGAGGTGTGGGATGGGAGGCATCTGCCCCAGGCCGAACGTCAGAGAGCGATCGACGCGCAGATCGGGGAGATGTCTAGGCAGCGACTGGATCTGCAGGCCGGCCCTCTGCTGCGGATGAAATTATTACGTGCAAGCGAGGAGGAGAATTCGCTCGTTGTGATGGTGC
This sequence comes from Acidobacteriaceae bacterium KBS 89, assembly GCA_000381605.1. Classification (GTDB taxonomy): domain Bacteria; phylum Acidobacteriota; class Terriglobia; order Terriglobales; family Acidobacteriaceae; genus Edaphobacter. The sequence continues at coordinate 158,920 of KB906756.1, read as the reverse complement.
ACCACATTCTCTGCGATGCGCTGGGCCTCGGGATACTGATCTCGGAGCTGAAGGGCTATTACGGCCAAAAGATGGGGGCGTGGGTGTGGAAGGCGCCGCCGCTACCGATCCAATATGGCGACTATGCTGTGTGGGAGCGGCAGCGAGAAGCGACGGGAGCTTTCAGATCCCAGCTGATGTACTGGAAAGAGAAACTGCAGGACGCGCCTCAGTATGTGAACCTGCCGACGGACCGCCCGCACTCGGTTACTCAGCCTTTTGAGGCCAGACTGCAGTCACTGTCCCTGGATGGTCAGACGTCGAAGCGGCTGAAGGATCGGATGGCGGAAGTGGGGGCAACCCCGTTCATGGGATTGCTGGCTGTCTTTCAGGCGTTGCTGCACCGATACACGGGACAGCAGACGACTGTGGTGGGCACTCCGGTATCGATGCGAACGCGTCCGGAGTTGGAGGGACAGATAGGATGTCTGATCAATACCCATGCTTTGCGCTGCGATTTTCCGACTGGGATTACGACGAAAGAGCTTTTCAGGCAGGTGCGCGAAACTGTACTGGACGCGCTCAGCCACAGCGATGTGCCGTTTGAACGAGTCGTGAGCGAGGTAGTGCGGGAACGCGATCTGGCGCGTTCGCCATTGTTCCAGACGGCGTTTATCGAACAGAGGACATCGCACGCGGCCGATCTTCGGATCGTCAGCGGAGGAACGACGTTCGACGTGACGATGTACATGTGGGAAACGGAATGTGGCTTCCAGGGGTCGATTGAGTACGACAGTCATCTTTTCGATGTTGGCACGATCGCAAGTCTCGCAGGCAGCTACGCAACGCTGGCTGCCGGGATGGCGCGCCATCCGGATACCCCGGTCGATGAACTGCCGCTAGTCAGCGAAGAGCAGGAAAGGGAGTGGTTCGGACCGAGCCAGGGCGCCTCGATTCCGGTTCTGGAGGGGGGCGTGCATCAGTGGATCGAGTGTCAGGCGAAGAAGACTCCGGAGGCCGTGGCTGTATCCTGCGGCCGGGAGGCGCTGAGCTACCGTGAGGTCAGCGAGCGATCGAGCCAGCTGGCGAATCGGCTGCGGGCGATGGGTGTTGGACCGGAGACAGTCGTGGCTCTGTGTCTGGAGAGGTCGCCCGATCTGGTGGTGGCCCCGCTGGCGGTGTGGAAGGCGGGAGGAGCGTATGTGCCCATTGACCCGTACTTTCCTGCCAGCCGCGTGGCACTGATGCTGAAAGACTCTGAGGCGGCTGTCCTGCTGACCGAAAGCAGTCTGCTGGGTCGATTACCCGCCGAGCGGCCCATGGTGATCTGCTTGGATCGGGAACGAGCAATGCTGGCGCGAGAGAGTCGGGAGACGCCGGCCGTGGCGACGACCGGGGAGAATCTCGCGTACCTGCTCTATACGTCCGGATCGACGGCTATCCCGAAGGGCGTGGAGATCACGCATGCGGCCCTCGTGAATTTTCTGCTGTCGATGCAGCAGGAGCCAGGTATGCGGATCGAGGACCGGCTGCTGGCGGTGACAACATTCTCATTTGATATTGCGGGGCTGGAGCTGTATCTGCCTCTGGTAACCGGTGCGCGCGTGGTTATTGCCCCCCGTGAGGCGACTCTGGACGGAGCGGCGCTGGCGGCTCTAATCCGGCAGGCTGAAATCACGGCGATGCAGGCGACGCCGGTGACGTGGCGAATGCTCTTGCAGTCGGGGTGGAAAGGCGCTCCGGGATTGAAGATCCTGTGTGGCGGCGAGGCGCTGCCGCGGGACCTGGCGGACGCTCTGCTGGAGACCGGCGCGGAGGTGTGGAACCTGTACGGTCCGACGGAGACCACCATCTGGTCCACGGTGGACCGTGTGCGCAGCGGCGGGAAGGTCACGATCGGGCGTCCGATTGCGAATACCCAGGGGCATGTTCTGGATGCGCTGGGTGCTGCAGTGCCGCCCGGTGTAGTGGGTGAACTGTACATCGGAGGCCGCGGGCTGGCGCGCGGATATCACCATCGCGAGGAGGAGACCCGGCAGCGGTTCATCTTGAGTTCGCGGTATGGAGCCCGGTTGTATCGGACCGGCGATTGGGCGCGATGGCTGTCAGATGGGCGGATCGAGTGTCTGGAACGCGCTGATCATCAAGTGAAGCTGCGCGGCTATCGGATCGAGTTGGGAGAAATTGAGGCGGTACTCCAGTGGCAGCCTGGCGTGCGGCAGGCGGTGGTGGTGATTCGGGACGATGTGGAAGGCGATCCCCGCCTGGTCGCGTACTTGATAATGGAGGATGGTGCGTCGCCGGATACAGGAGCACTCCGCGCAGAACTGAGGAAATCTCTGCCGGAATACATGATTCCGTCGGCGTTCTTGCCGGTGAAGGAATTTCCACTGACCGCTAACCTTAAGGTGGACCGCAAAGCGCTGCTGGGGCCTGAGTTTGCGTCGATGCGTGCCAGCGACCACGTTGGCCCGACGCCACAGGGTACGGGTGACGATGGTGCGGAGGACGCCTCCGGGCGCCCCAGAAATCATGTTGAGTCAGTAATGGTCGACGTTTGGCGCGAGGTGCTCAACCTCGATCAACATGGGGTATTCGACGACTTTTTTGTGTTGGGAGGTCACTCGTTGTCAGCGGCCGCTGTAGTGACACGATTGCGCAAAGAGCTGGAGATGGACCTGCCGCTGCGCAGTATTTTTCTTGATCCGACCATCGCGCGTCTGGCCCGCCATATCGCTTATGATCCGGCGCGGGGCCAATATCGGTACACGGCGGAGATACCGAAGTGGAATTGCCTGGTGCCGGTCCAGCCCAAAGGTACGCGGACACCGTTTTTCATGGTTGCGGGGTACGAGGCCCCGGACGATACGCTGCAGGCTCTGTCGCTGGTGATTCAGTACTTCGGAAAGGATCAGCCGGTGTTTGGGTTCCGGCCTCGGTGGACTTTCGGGGGTGCCGATTACGAGTCGGTCGACGAGATGGCGCGCGAGTTCATGAAGGAGCTGCGCGCCGTACAACCGCGAGGCCCGTACCTGCTGGGCGGGGTGTGCGTCGGCGGCATCGCCGCACTGGAACTCGCGCGGCTGCTGATGGAAGAAGGAGAGCAGGTCCAGATGCTGCTGCTGGTGGATACGGAGCGATCAGGCAAGAAACGCGTGCGAGCATGGAACGCTGCCTATTATAGAGACCAGCTCCAGCATTTCCGGGACGTAGTATCGCGAATCTCGCGCGCCAGGGGGCGGGAGAGGCTGCTCCGGATCCGAGAGCTGTTCCAGCGTGGGGTTGGGCGCATCTATTTGCCGGAGATCCGGGAAGAGCATCGGTTCTTCCAGGCGAAGATACAGTACTGTCGGCAACTGAACGCTCACTGTCCGCGCAAATATCCGGGACGGCTAACGCTGATGGTGAACGAGAACCAGCACCAGCACGAACCGGACTTGGGATGGGCGGGCTTCGCCGATGGGGGACTCGTTATTCGAACCCGCCCCGGCACGCACGCAACATTGTTTACCGAGCATCGCAGAGAATCGACGGAGACGATTCTGAGGTGCATCGACGAGGCAAGTGCGGCGGACCGGCAACCCGCACAGCCGGAGGCGGTGCTGTGAGCAGTATTGAATCGATGACTGTGCAGAGCCAGTCCGCCGCGGGGGACGCGGACCTGGACGCGTTCGCGCCGGAGGTGATTTCAGTGCGCGACGTGACGATGCGGTTTCCCATTCCCAAACGGTACCGGGAGTGGGTGCTGCATCCGCTGGGGCCGCGGCGCGTGGTGACGGCGCTCGAGCACGTCTCAGCGGAGATTCGAGCTGGCGACCGTATTGCGGTTATGGGCCCCAATGGAGCGGGGAAGACGACGCTGCTAAAGCTGATCGGCGGCCTGCTGTTTCCCAGTGAAGGGGAAATCAGGGTCAAAGGGCTCAGCACGCTGCATCACAATGCTGCCGCCAGGAAGTCTGTAGGGTTTGTCTTCAATGAAGAGCGCAGTTTCTATTGGCGGCTGACCGGCGTGCAGAACTTGGAGTTTTTCGGAGCGCTGGACAACCTGCCGAGAAAGGTGCTCCAGCAGCGCATCGGCGAGCTGATGCAGTTGGTGGGCCTGGAGCGTGCGGCCGATCAGATGGTGTCAGGGTACAGCTCGGGGATGAAGCAGCGGCTAGCGCTTGCGAGGGTTCTAATGGCGGACCCGCACGTGCTCATCCTGGATGAGCCGACGCGGGCGCTGGACCCCGTAGCCAGCGAGAAGATGGGGAGTCTGATCCTGACCGACATTCACCGCGGGACCCGCAAAACGTTGCTGATTGCGACGCATGGGGCGGAAGAGGCGGTGACATTGTGCAATAAGCTAATGGTGATCGACGATGGCTGCATCAGGGGTTTTCTAAATCTCGCGGAGCTCAACCACGATGCGGCGACGCTGCGGGAGTACTACCGGCACTGTGTGGCGGGGGAGCGATCGGCATGAGGGCATTCCTATACAAAGCGCTGGCATTTATCCGGCGGGACTTCAGAATCGAGTCCGGTTATCAGGCGGCATTCATCATGGGGTTGGTTGAATCTCTCATGCTGTTAGTCATCCTGCACTTTCTCGGGCAGCTGATTCATGTGCCGGGGTCCACGGGATTGGGTAAATATGGGCGCGGCTATTTTCCGTTCGCGCTGATCGGTGTGGCCTTTGCGCGGTATTTCGACCTCATGTTGCGGATGTTTTCCGAGTCGATCCGGACGGCCCAGGTGACAGGTTGTCTGGAAGCCATGCTGTCGAGCCAGACCAGCGCGATCACGGTGGTGACAATGTCGTCCTTCTACAGCTTGCTGTCGGGCGGCCTGCAGCTTGTGATGATTCTGCTCGGCGGGGTGTTGTTGTTCGGAGTGAATCTGGGCACGATGAATGTGCCCGCGACTTTGCTGATCCTGCTGCTCTCCATCGGCATTTTTGTAGGCTTCGGGGTGTTGTCGGCGTCGGCAATTGTCTGGCTGAAAAAGGGCGACCCGATTACCTGGATTCTGGGCGGGATGGGCAGCATTCTGGGCGGCGCATATTTCCCGGTCGAGGTAATGCCGGGATGGATGCAGAAGATCTCTTATATTGTTCCGATCCGGTATTCGCTGGACGCGTTGCGCATGACGATGCTGACAGGAGCGAGCCTTCCGTCGATAGCGCGGCCACTGGAAACGTTACTGGCGATGGCGATGATTCTTTTGCCGGCGAGCGCGCTGCTGTTTACGGTCGCAGTCCGCAAGGGTAGAAAAGAGGGAACCTTGGTACAGTACTAACGGGCCAGCGTACCAGAGCAGCGAATGCCGAGCAGGAAAGAATTCGCCATGCGTATTGGGTTGGTTCGTGGCAACTCGGACATTACTTCGGATTTTCGGGTTCTGTCCGGATAGTGTTTACTCGCCGACAACAATCCGGGAATCTTCGTCGATGTAGGATTGTCCGATAACAAGTATGGTCGTCGAAAAGCTTTTCACACTTTCCCAACACGTTGTTCTGATCCTCTGCATTTCATCTCTGATCATTGGGTGCAGGAGGAGCGGGACCGATGCCAAGAGTGCGATCCCCGATATCGCACGAGACGCGAGTGGCGCGCATTTTTATAGCACGACGTTCCCACAGACGGAAAATCCCATCAGTGAGGGCGGAAGATGGGTCGGGGGAGATCGCGGTGGAACGAGCTTCTGGGAAGGAGGCAGTTTGTGGACCGGGTACCGTTTGTGGGCGACGTGCAAACCAGCCACGGCATGGCCTATGGTGTGGACGAGCCTACCAAGTTTGGTGATCCGACCGCGATTCTTGCTGGAACGTGGGTGTCTGAACAGACAGTGACTGCCAGAGTTCGAGTCAATAAAGTGCCTACGCGCAATTGCTGCCATGAAGTCGAACTTAGACTAAGGACGACGATTTCTTCCAAAGACATCACGGGATATGAAGCCTACTGCAGCGTGATGCCTGACCGTCCGTATTGTCATATCGCTCGTTGGAATGGGCCGAACGGCAGCTATTGGAATTTTGAGACGGGGACAAGCGTCACATACCTGGCAGACGGGGACGTGATCCAGGCCACAGTGACCGGTACGAATCCAACCGTGATCACTCTTTTTAAGAATGGCAAAGAGATCTTGAAGGCGACCGATACAGGAGCTGCCGGTGGCGGATTTGGAGCGTATGGACCCTGGACTTCGGGAAACCCGGGCATCGGCTTCTTCGACAATCACGATCGGAATTGGGAGTACTTTGGCTTCTCCTCGTTCAGCGCGACGGATAGCATCTACTGAGCCATTTCGACCAGCTGATTCAGATCAGCACGGCGTTCGGGCAGCAGAAGGAAGAGGAGTGACCTTCGTTGTGTTCGAAGTGACCCCGGTTGGCCCGAGAAGTGCGTCGACCGATATCCTTCCGTGATTTTGAGAATTCATCCACGCTCCTCTCCATGACGCGGCGGACGCATATAGCTGTGCTTGGATTGCGGCTCTAGCCTCTGAAGGTCGAACACCACTTTAACCGAAGAAGTGGAGAGGTGAAGCTAGCTGCCAAGACCTATGACTCTGAGTCAGGGCGCATCTTGACATCGCTTGCCCTGGGCATTCTTTGCGATCTGGAAGGGTTATTGATGTCGCTGATCATGCCTGTTTGGCGCAAAGACATCAAGACACTGCGAGCGGCTTGGAAGCTTCGCAACTTGGATCGTCACCGAAAGTTCGTGTCATCGCCGTCTAACTCGAAACATGTGCAACACGGACGAAATCTTTCTGGAATATGCGAAGGCGCCTGGTCAGCGGATCTTTCATACTATTTTGACCGCGTTATATACCGTGCCGACGTTTGCAGTCGATTCTGGGCAAGTGGCGTATAACAGCGGAACGTTGACCGTCGCACAAGGCACGATCGGCAGTCTAGATATTAGAGTGCCTACGACGGCAGCGCTCATACGGCGGGGTTAGTTGTCTGCCCTGCACACCCTGCTGAGCCATGGGCTACTTTTTCGGACTTCCAATTTTTTTTGGCAAATTTTTTGTGGGTGTGGAAGGTCCTCGCACGCCGTTCACCCACGTCGCCGGGAGGCCACGCATCCTGGCCTCCTTAAACCCGCCGCCATCAAAATCAATGGTTACCCCTGCCCGCGCCCACTCGGAAGGCAGCGCCCCAGCGGTTCACTTCGCCCCACACACAAAGCTCCCCGCATCATCCACGCTCCCGCTGCCCTTATACTTCGCAATCTGGGGGTAAGCACAAACCGGCCGGGTCCTATCCACCTTCCCATTAGTCTTGTGCGATGTCAGGATTTCCTCCGGAGCCTTGCCACGCTCCACCCACTCCTCCATTACTCCAATCTTGTCGAAGCTGTCCGGTCCCTCACCACCCGAGCAATGCCCCATTCCCGGCAGCATAAACAGCCGAGCCCAATCGCTCCCATCCCCCAACGATCGCCTCTTCGTCCAGATCGGTGGCATCTCCGCCGAAAGCAGCCTAGACACCATCCTTAGAAGCCTATCGAACGGGCACCGCTACACCTGAAAACCGGCTGAGTTCGGAATCGGGCCCCATTTTATTCTCACGTCCGAACGGCATTCGTTGTCTCTCCCCCCACTCGTTGCCGAGTCATCGGCTACTTTTTTTGGCTTCCAAATTTTGTTTTGGGCGAGGAATTTAGATTTTGGCTGGATCGAATTATTCGCTGCAACCGCTCCACCTGGCTCAAGCCGGTTCTGAAGGTTTTCCTTCCACCATTACGATATCGCTCCTCACGCGCGTCCCCATCTTCGGATACGCCGGTGCAACGGTCTATCAGCGTTGACGGGTTGTAGCCCCCCTACCATACCCCCCAACAGAAAATTTCAACAATCCGGTGATGTATTCGCCATTTGCCGACACTTGGGATTGAAATCATGCTTCAAAGGCGGAATCCAGGGACCAGGGACGTGCTATAGTTACCGTTCCTCCCCCACAATTAGGCCGTCGCAAATATGTCTTCCAGATTTTTGAGGATCCCGTCACCATGCCGAAACTCCTGAGGAGTGTTGTTCTAGCCCCGGTTGCACTCATCTTTCTCACTCTAATCTCCAACCTCGAACCGCACTCTCTCGCCCAGGTAGCAAAATCGCGCCAGAAGTCCGTCCATCAGGGTGCCTCCGTTGACCCACTCCTTACCGGCACCGACGGCTCCTCCACCGGCGTGGCCAAGTTCCAGGGCAACTTCACGGCGATCGGCGCCCCCTCCGGCCAGGTCCTGGCCCTCTCCGGGGGATCGAACTGCTCGCTCCTGTTCCTGACCGGAACCTACTCCAACGGATCGACCTTCACCTATACCTCAACCGGCATGATTCCCAATTACGAGCGCATCCTGCACTCTGAGGCAGGCCTGACTACCACTGCCGACTCCGTCCCCGCAGGTTGTGTCGATCCAACCAGAGGCATCGGCGCCCGTCCAGCCACCTTCGTCGGCAAGACCACGACCGGCGTCAATGTGTATGCCGGCGTCTTTTACAACTTCATGACGGGCAATAAAGCCCTCTACGTCCTCACCGGTGAATCGGGCTTCAAAGTCAACATCCTCAGCTTCACCCGCGCCGGCCTGCTCGCCACTGCGGATTTCAACGGCGACGGCGACGGAGACCTCGTTGTCATCAACGGCGTCAACGCCGCCGGCGCAGCTCAGGCCTTCGTCCTGCTCGGCAACTCCGACGGCTCATTTCAAACCGCTGTCCCCTACACCCTCCCTGGCACCAACTCGCTCTCCGCGGTCATCGACGACTTCAACGGTGATGGCAAGCTCGACATCGTCGCCTCTTCCGACAACGGTCAGATCTCCCTTCTCACCGGAAAAGGCGACGGCAGCTTCAACGCCGCGCAATCCTTCGCTGCACCCACCGCCGTCTATCCCAAACTCGAAGAAGTCAATGCTCGGCTGGGCAGACGACCGATCGATAAAGAAGATCCCCTTGGAACCCACGACCCACTCCGTCGGAACGCTGACTCTCGGCATACCTTCCAGCGATCGCTCTTCGCCAGTAGTGATATTTAAGACGTGGATCGCTGCGTCGTGTTTTCCCGCAGTGAAGTAGAGAGTGCCGCCGGTCTTCGATTGCTGAACGTTATAGCCGCGCGTCTGACTCACCAGTTGAGGGTTCCCACCCTGTAGAGAGACCCGGTAAAGGCTTCCTTCGTCCTCGTTTGTACCGGCCCGGAAATAGATCCATTTTCCATCCATGGACCAGCTTGGCACGCTGGCGACGAGCCCGTTCGTAGCAATGCGCTTTGGTATTCCTGTGTTTGGATCAACAAGGTACAGGCCCGCTTCCCCGGAGACGCGTGAATCAAAGACGATTCGTTGGCCGTCAGGCGACCATCGTGGAGTGCCAGTATGGGAATGGAAGTTGCTCAACTTCACGGCGTCACTGCCATCCAGATTTGATACCCAAATCTCATACGACCCGGAACGCTGCGATGCGAAGACGATCCGCTTACCGTCAGGGGATATGTGGGGCTCTAGATCTTCCCGGGAGGTCGAGAACATCAGCGCTGTCGATGTTTGACCCCGAGTGCGCAGATCGGCCCGCCACAGATTGATGTTTACCTTCCCCTGCGAATAGGCGAGACGCTCTCCACGCGTGGAGATGGCGGGTTGAAATGCGTCATGCGCGAACATCAGCCGTTGAGGCTTGCCCCCGTTGCTGCTGATTTCGAAAAGGTTCCAATTTTCAGAGTAAACAATACGCTTGCTGTCCGCTGACCAGGCAAGCGGGAACGGAATCTGCTTCACCCGGGTCAAGGCCTTGCTGGTGCCGCCCTTTGCAGGAAGAACGTGAATGTCATAGCTCACATCGAGGAAGCAACTGAAGGCGATCCATTGCCCATCAGGAGAAAAGGCGGGAGAAAACACTAAACTGCACTGGGGCGGCTTGGTGACAGAGCGCGTCTCGCCGTTCTCCGGCGTCAGGAGGTGCATGCCGTCCATGCCGGCATACAGTAGCCGTCCGGCGACCAGTTGAGAGAAATGGTAGGGCTCACTTTGGAGAAGGTGGCATCGGCCAGTTTGCGCTCGGGCCCACCCCGGGCGGAAACCATGAAGATGCCAGATTCCCCGGCATCTTCCCGAGCAAAGGCGATGTTGCGGCCGTCGGGCGACCAGGCAGGCACGATCCATGCTGCCGGATGATGTGTGAGTTGCTCCACCCTCTCGGATCCAATCACTTTCGCATACAGGTCGAAGCGGCCTGCCCCGTCACTCCTGCCACCATCCCACGCGAATGCGACCTGACTGGCATCCGGGGAGAATGCGGGTGAGTACTCCCTTCCTGGCAGCACCGTCAATGGCATGACGCTGATATCTTCCGGTACTTTACTGGGAGTATTCCCGCTTTGCTGTGTCTGATTGCGTCCGGACTCGAGCCCGGCGATTTCAGGCTGGACGAACTGAGCGGAACGTCTATTCTGCTTCAGGTACTGAAACGAAACACCTGCGCTGAGGAGCAGAAGCAAAGGCGCCAAGGCGACCGCAAACCGCCGCCCTTTCCACCACTCCCTAACTGGGTGAGCGGTGCTGGTGCTGGCCGCGGAGGTGGAAAGTGCGGTTTCTGTCCCATCAGGGTGGACTTGGCCGGACGCAACCTGCGCGACTTCGGCGTTTGCGGTCGCTTCCAGGGCTGTCTTTGCGTTTCCATCGCCATCTCGTTCGACGGGCGCGACGAAGCGATAGCCCTTCTTGGGAATAGTTTCGATGTAAAGGGGCTCGTCGGCGGAATCGCCGAGGGCTTCCCGCAGCTTCATGACCGCAGTGTTCAGGCTATGGTCGAAGTCAACGAAGGTATCCGAAGGCCAAAGGTGGCGGCGAAGCTCTTCGCGCGTCACCATCTGCCCTGGATATTCGAGGAAGTAATAGAGGATGCGCGAGGACTGATCCCGCAACTTGATAGGGACACCGGCACGACGCAGTTCCGCACTGCGCGCGTCGAATTCGAATACCCCGAAACGCCAGGTTTCCGCCGTATTCCTTAGCGTGCCCATGGGAGTACTCCTTGGGCTTGAGTAAGTCTAGCACTCCACGTCGCTCGTCCACCAAGTTCCGACCCGGAACTTAATCTTGGCAGGCGATCGGTCCAACGAATTCTTTTCCAGGATGACACGCCACTCTTCCTCATCTTTGGAATGACAGATCCTTATAGGAGGACGCCGCCAATCTACACAGTCACAACATCGATGACAGCCGTCCATGCAAAAACAGATATGGCTCACCGTGTGCACCAGCGGTGTACATACGCCTCGACGGAGTAGAAAATGGTTATAGCACTCTCCTTCGAACGTTCCTCGCGATCAGAAGGAGATCCGGTTGTGTAGGTATTTTTGTGGGTATGGGTGAGAATGCCCTTCGGATACTCTAATGATTACAAATACCTTTAGTCGTTGAGTTGGACTCGCCCGGGCCACCATCAAGCCAGCGGAGTACCAAGGCCACGTCAATTCCTGGAATTCGACAAATTTTCCTTTGGCGCCCTCCGAATCGATGGCGGCACGTACGAGCAAGACGTGCTGATCGACTGCGGGAAAATCCGCAAAACGCAAGACTCCGATTGCAAGAGCCAAAAGTGCCGCAACACTCCCGCTACCGAGGTCGACTGCCCAGTTATCTAATGCGCCTTTACCTGCACCAACACGAGCGCATCCCGGTCCAGGTTGAATTCGAGCTGACCGTCTTTGAGGTGTGCTCTCTCAGGTGGGCCCAAGGCGGTCTCTTGATTTAACTGTTCAGCCTGCGCCTCAGTTGGGTCGAGCGGTTTGCCTTTCGCGGCGTACTTTGGCAGGACATTGCCATGTTCGTTATCCACCTTCTGTATCGATACCTCGGCATTTCGGGGCATATTGAAGAACTTAAGCTTCATCGTTTTTGGTCCACCGCGGTTCTCGGGATCGACAAGGTTCCACGCGGCTATCACCAAGGTGTTGTCTTTACGCTTCGTCAAAAGCACGTTTCTCGAGGAGTTTGCCAATCGTTGATCCCCTAGCTCGTGAAGAAGGGCGAAGGCATAGTAACTCGGTTTGTTTATTCCGCCCTTTGCCCGCAGGCCGAACGCACCCTGGAAGGGACGGGGAGCCGGACCGCCCTCTTCAAACACATCGGAGAACGTCCAGAACGACATCATATCTACGAAGCCGTCGCACTCTCTTATAGTGTTTGCGAGCGCAGGTCCTACATAGGTCGTGTCGCGAGCCTCCATGTGTCCCGGAACGTTCCATTCCGTCCAGAAGAGAGGCAGGTTTGGTGTCGCCGATGCTTGAATCTGTTTGTGTACTTGCTGCACCGCGCGGCAAACGCGATCGTCCATCGGGATATTTTCGTCAGTTCCCAACATATCTTGCACAGAATCATCGGCATAGCCGTGCGTGGAGATAAAGTCAACGGGGACGTGTGCGGTCGTCGTATGTTTGAGGAAATCGTCCACCCAGTGGGCCGCGGAAGTTGCAGGACCGCCGACGCGAAGGCGCGGGTTCACTGCTTTCAGGGCCTTTGCGGTGTGGTCGTATAGGGCAAAGTAGCTGGCTTGGCGGGGAATGCCGTTCCAGAAGTCGATGTTGGGTTCGTTCCACACTTCGAAGTACCACTGCGCTACTTCGTTGATTCCATAGCGATCTACGAGGTTCTGGGCGAAGTGAGTTATGAGATCGTCCCAACGTTCCATGCTCTTCGGGGGAGAGACGTTTGGCTTGTACCAGAAAGGATGGAGTGCATCGGGGTTGAAGGCTAACTTCTTCGGCATGAAGCTGATCTCTACGACAGGGCGGACGCCGTTTTTGAGGAGGCCGTCATAGATTTGATCGACATAGGCGAAGTTGTAGACGGGGTTGCCGTGTTCGTCTTCGTTGTAGACGCCTACCTCGTCGTGGAGGATTGCGTGGAAGCGAACGTAGCGGAAGTCCGTTATTTTCTTCACTGCACGGAGGTCTTCGCGGTAGCTTTCGCGCAGGGTGAGGATAGCGCGGCCGGAGCCGAACATCTGTTCCCAGAAGTGGGGGAAGGGAGTGGTCTTAGCCTGGGCGTCGATCTGGACCACCTCCTGTGCGGCGGCTGGAAGGGAGAGCGAGAGGATGAGGGCGAGGAGAGCGAGCGGAGAGCGGCGAAGTCCGAACATGAGCACCTCAGTCGAAAAGAGGATGGTGGTGAAATTGTGGTTCTTAGGTGCAAAAACGTGGTGATTTGATGGCTCTTATCGTGGTGGGAAGCGAGGAATGAGGCGGGTTTTTGTCGTTTTGCGTGCAAAAAAATGTTGGCGCATGGAGATGCACCACGAGTGGGGCAGTTGACGCCGTCGAAATTGTCAACTCCGGGTGGTCAAATGCAAGGTGGCGGAAGCGTACAGGAAGACGCTCGTGAGAGCGTCCTCCTGTCGTGTGGAGTTCAGGCGCTGTTAGAAGCTGAAGCGAATCTGAAAATCGATCGTTCTTGATCCAAGTGCACTCGATGCCTGACCGAGGTTGGCGTTTGCGATATTGGTCGAAAGGGAGCTGGGGTTGATATTCAATAAATTGAAGGCGTTAAGCATATTGGCCTTGATTTCGATCCTGGCGTTCTCGCCAAGCACCGGCATCGTGGGCAAGCCAAATGCTTTGGCGATATTTAGATCGACATCTCGATAGTCGGGGCCGCCAAAGGAGTTACGAATGAGTCCCGGCGGTGGGATGAAGTTGTTTGTGGCCTGTCCGGGATTGTCGGTGATCGCATTCTGATAGTTCGGAACCATAAAATATTTATTGGCGAATTGATTATTGTTCGTACCTGTATTGGCAGTTCCCGGGTTGGGGAAATTGCTTCCTGTTTTGAAGGCGTCGTTACTAGTGCTATTGACAGCTCCTCCGCGGTAGGAGGGACGCAGGTTCTGGAATCCGTAGTTGCAGGTAAAGCAGTAGATCTGATGTGGCGCGTTATAGACGGGAGTCCAGCCGTAGCCTGAGTGAACGGAGAATATGCCGCTGAGCGACCATCCACCGACGATCTTCTCTACCCAGTTATGGCTGCCGCGAAAGAAAACCGGCTGCCAGACGCCAAAGATCTTGAGAGATTGATTGATGTCGAAATCCGATCTCCCGTAGGAGAACCGGGTGTTGTAAAGGTAAGGGTCTCGAAAATACGGACCTGAGTTGGTATCCATGCTGTGGGCCCAGGCATACTGCGCCTCCGCCGAGAAGGTGTGCGAGAACTGATGCTTGAGTCCGGCGAGCAACATATTGTTGTTGGATTTACCCTGGCTGCCGAAGGTGTTGACGCTATTTACCAGAGGGTTCTGCGGCGCCCCCATAATTTGTCCGAGAGCATTTGAGTCATAGTCGTACAAGGTGTGATGAGCGGAGCTACCTACGTAGCCTACAGTCATAACCCACGAATAACCTAAATCCACCTGCATATCGAGTGAGTAATGATGCGCGTATTGCGTGGGCAAGTTACCGGGCAGCGCGCCAAGGTTTGCGCTTCCGGCCGTCGGCAGGCCGGCGGAGTTGAATGTGGTAATCGTATGCGGGTTAGGTGGATAGCCAAAGATGTTGGTTGGACTGCTCGAGACTGCGTAGAGGATATTCGGATTGATCTGGGTGGGATTTTGACTGCTGCCGGGAACAGAGCTGGTGCCCGGCGGGTTGCCGTTATTTATGTTGGCGTTTGCGAGCTGCTCCTGGTTGTAGTTGATGCCGTAACCTCCGCGGAAAACCACCTTGCCGTTGGATAACGCGGGACTCCAGTTGAAGCCGACCTGCGGGCCAAAGTTGAGCTTTTGTGCGTTCCATGCGCCGATTCCCGTGCGGATCCTGATGCCGGTCAAGAGGCTTGTGCCGCTGCCGAAGGTGAGTACACCCTGGTTGTTGTTCTTATCCGTGAGTGGTCCGAAGTAGGAATAACGCAGGCCCGCGCTCAAAGTCAGGTTGGGACGGGCCTTCCAGTCATCCTGAAAGAAGACACCTAACATGTTCTGGCGGTTATCGTTCCGGAAGCCGCCGGGAATACCGGTGGTTGCCTGGAATGGACCGCCTTCCGCCTCGGGGGCATCGTTCAGGAAGTCCCAGATATTGAAGAAGGTGAAATTCGGCGCCCCGATCGGATCATTCAGATAGTAGAGCCGTGTAAAGTCAAATCCGAATTTCATCGTTTGCGAGTGCAGCACCTTGGTGGCAACGTCCTTATAGCCGTAGGTCCATTGGTTCAGATGGGCAGGCGCCGGCACACCGAGGGCACCGATCGTTATACTGCCTATCTGAAAACCGCCGTTTGAAGCTAAGTTGACCTGGGGCAGGCCAAACGGGGCCTGAGGGTTGCTCTCAAGCTCGTTATAGCGCCAGCCCGCGGCGTTGGCGCGAGCTTCGTTCAGAAAGCTTGGCGAAAAGGTGTGGTTCCAGATGACCGAGAAGGCATCGTTAACCTGCGAGTGAGTGAAGCGCTGATAACCCAGTCCGCCGTTGAGTTTGGTGAAGCTCGTTGGAACCCAATAGATCGCGAAGCTGACATGGTCTTTGCCGGTCACATTGGCATCGATGCGTCCGTTGTACTGTTTGAAATCGCTAGTGGTCGGGTTGGCGATGCTGTATTGGGCGATATCCGCAGTGTTTGAGAGTCCACTGCCGACGCCGGGCGTGCTGGCGTTCACATAGGTGAGGTCCTGCTTGCCGAGGCCGGTGGTCAGCGGCGAACCAATGTTCAAGCCTTGGCCCGCGATGGTACGACAATTTACGCCTTCAACGAGGCCGGCGTTCGTGCAGGTATTCGAGGCAATCACTGTGCCGGCCACTGCCGCTCCCGGAAATTTGAGGTAGGTTGAGGCGATGCTGTTTGCCGGCGCCAATCCCGCAAGCGCTGCGGTCGGAAACCATTGGTTGCTGGTCGTCTCGATGCTCTGGCTTTGTCCCTCGTAGGCGAAGAAGGCAAAGACCCTGTTCTTCCAGATCGGGCCACCGATGCTCCCACCCCACTGGTTATAACGGTCCTGGTCGCGGAGCAGGCCACGCTGGGCGGGTGTCAGCTTGGCTCCGGTGACTGGATCATTCGACTGCACCGTCTGGGGGCCGTTCCAACGTTGATAGGCATTCAGTCCAGGGCGAGCGATCTGGACAAACAAGCTGCCATGAAGATTGTTGGTTCCGCTCTTGGAGGTAATTTGGGTCAGTGCTCCCGAGAAACGGCCATTTTCAGCGTCGTAGGCATTGGTGACGATCTTAACGTTGTCGACCGAATCTTGACTGGGGGTGACGACCGTCGATCCGCCCCAGACGGCACTCACGGTGCTGATACCGTCGATGCTGTAGCCGTTGTTTCCAAACTGGGCGCCGTTGGCATTGGCCGAAGCGCCATTTTCCGTCGCGAAGATACTGCTCGAGTGTCCTAAATTGCCGCCGCCGCCCGATGAAGCGCCGGTCTGCGTTCCTGGAGCCTGGAATCCACCGCCCCCGGCGGTCTGCGCTCCCGTGGCCAGAACTCCAGGCGCCAACTGAATGAGGCTAGTGACGTCGCGCTGATAGACCGGGACATGTTGGATTTGATTGTCTGAAATTGTGGTTCCGGTGTTTGCGGTCTGGGTATCCAGGGCTGGCGCGAGAGACGCGTCCACTGTAACGGTCGTCGACTGCACGCCAACTGCAAGCTTCACATTGAGCGCGTTTGCCTGCTCGGGGGTCAACTGCAGGTTGTCGAGGACCTGCTTCTGGAAACCATCCCTCTCGACTGTCAATGAGAAGCGGTCTGCTGGAAGAGCGTTGAAGTTGAAGACGCCGGTTTCATTACTGGTTCTTACCACCGTCTCATTGGTCGACAAGTTCTTCAGTGTAAGGGTTGCACCCGGGATGACTGCTCCCTCCGGGTCGGTTACAACACCCTGGATGGAGGTGCGAAACTGTGCGTGCGCGGCTGAGGTGAAGAAAGCTGCTGTGGCGAAGACGATGGCGCAGAGTAAACACCGACGCCCCAAAAGCCCCCAAATGGTTCTCTGGTAGTTGGCATTAATGGTCATGCGGGGATCCTTTCTAAACCTATGAAAACGAGTTATTGCGCTCCTTTCGCGCAGCAGGAATGGTTAGAGTGGCCCTGTAGTGGCCTACCCGGGGAGGGCTCGAGTTGAGTAAGGGTGAAAAGAGCATACAGATGTCCTGACGAATAGGAGTCCACGGAGGACCGGCTCGCAACCTATATACGATGCTGTTTTGTTGCTGGAAGTTATCGGATGGTGAAAGGGAATCGACCCGGGCACGGAGAAGAGGCTGCCAACGTCACGAAGCGATCCACGCAACGCACGGAGTGGCCATGAACGTCCCGTCGTTAACGCGTTCCGCGGGGTGGTAATGTGGGTCAGTGTGGGGAATGTCGAGGGTGTTTTGCTTTGCCACAGTTTGAAGGCCTGGCTGAAATAATCCTCGTAACGTGCATGCCTGGGACCGCTTCGTCTGCGCCGCTTTGTCCCGTTGCTTCGTTGCTCAGCGGCGGAACTGGCGACGAATCGCGAGCAAAAAAAGCGCGAAGAGCGTCGCGGCGAGGAGGGTTTCGAGGATGGCGAGGCTGCGGCCGCCGGGGTATGCGGGAAGGTACTCGGAGTTTTTCTGGAACGACGCGGTATCGATGGTGGTGAGAGCGCTTTTGCCGAGTAGTCTGACCTCCGCCCAGACCTTGTCGTGAAGCGGACTAAGGGACGGCCAGACGGAGCGGTAGGTAAGGGAAGGCGGGGGTGGTGCTCCGGGGTTCGTACTCGTTCGCTGCAGGCCGGCGACGGGATAGAGCAAAATGAAGAGAATAAGGATGCCGATGAGCCACGCTGCCGGCCTGAGATAGCTGTTGCCATAGCTGCTGCCACGGCGATACCAGGCGATGAGGCTAAGGTGACGGTGGTAAAACTGGCGGAGCTTGAGGAAGGGTCCCGAGCCAGGAACAGCGAAGCGCTGCATTTCCATCTCTCCGTAGTGGAAGTGGTCGGCGGCCCAATAGTCGAGACGGTCGTCGTAGTTCTTCTTCAGTTGCTGATAGAGCTGAGCGATGAGGCCGTAGTCGCGCTCTCCGCTGGGCAGCCTTAGCGTTGAGGCATGTTCGCTGTCGAGGGGAAGGTCCTCCTCGAAGACCATAAGGTTTTGGTTGTTCGGCCGCTTGCGCCAGATAACAGAAGAGAAGATGACATCGCTGATGTTGCAGTTGTGAAAGAGGGCGTGGCTCAGGTCGGATTTATAGAAGAGCGTATTGGCGTCGGTAGAGAAGCGCGTAAGAGTAAAGATTGGGCCGGGTTCAAGCACATTGTCCGACCGGAACCTCGTCTCGCGAAAGCTTGCCGAGGCAAGAAACTTGGCAGCGGTAAAGTTGGCTGCTTTGTGAAACTGAGTTACTAAGAAGTGTGAGTCTCCTACAAAGTTTGTGCCGATGAAGAGGACATCGTCGTGAAATTTCGTGCGCGGGAATGTCACTCCCTGCTCAAAGTTGACGTGGGTGAAATCGACCACCTTCTCGTATATCGTGTCGAGGAAGAGAGCCGTGAGATCAAAGGTGCTGCCCTCCATGGTGACGGTCTGTGAGAAGGTTGCACCGGAAAAGTTGGTGGGGCCTTTGAAGTGGACGGTGCTGAAGTCCGCCCGTTTTAGGAAATTTGCCTTCTGAAAGATCGCAGAATTACTGAACGTGGATCCGAAGAAACTTGCCTCCTTTTCAAAGGTTGAGTAGTTGAAGTTTGTTCGTGCGCTGAATGTGACATTTTGAAGGTCCATCTCGCCGGTGCATTTTACGAGCTGCCAGTCCAGTGACTGTAGGAAGGTGGCGCCTAAAAATTCGACGTCCTGTTCAAACGTGACGTCATAGAGGAACAGGTGCTCCTCGAAGACGGCTTCGTCGAAGATGCATTGTGCTTTGATGACGGTAGACCGCAGGTTGAGATGGGGAAAGACGAACCGTGTGAAATCGGCTATGTTGGCGCCGGTGCTGGCGAGGATCGATTTGAACTCGAGGAAGAATTGAGAATAGAGAGGATTTCCGGTGTGTTTTGCAGGGTCCTTTGAATGCATGAGGCACACGGGCTCGGCGTCGATGCTCTGCGGCGCTGCATGGATGGGGCGGCCGCAAAACCCGGTTGCCATCTTGACTGGGCAGCTTGGAGGTAGAGCTAGAAGAGGAGTCGCCATAGGTCGGAAGTGTAACGTGTTCGCTGGTTCAAGCGAGAGATTTCCCATCCCCCATTCGAACGGGAAGGCGAACTTGCCGGTAAGCGGGCTTGACAGGCTGTACGGGATTGTTTCCGGTTTGCCCGTCATTCGGTAGTAATTTGTAACGATCGAGCGGCGGCCGAATTTTCTTTGTTAGTTCGGTCGGCAAGTCGACGTGATCTGGGTTGCGAGAAATTGCAAGATGGGGGAAGGTCGCAGGTTGGACTCCCGCACGGGCCACAAGTTTACAAGTGTAAGAACCGCTCTTCGACAATGTGGATCGGCATAACCCTGCAACAACAAGTCGTGGACGCCTTTACAAACAAGTGACAACGTGGAAACTGCACTGTGACAACTCACGCGGTAGCGCCGGATAGTCTGAGTTGAATGGTGAAGCGTCCAATGACACTCTGTTCCTTACTGATGCGATTGAAGCCTGTAGTCGTTCTGAACACCATATGGGCTCTAACCATGGTGTTGTTCTTGTCACTCTATGGACTGAAGGCAGACGCACAAAACACACCATTGATCTCCGGTGGAGTTGGTTTTCTGACAACCACAAATGGTGGAGTTACCAACTATCAACCTACAATCTCGCCGGTCGCCGCTGTCCCGCTGGGCGAACATCTTCTGGTGGAATCGAGAGCTTACATCTCAAGCAACTATGCGCCAAAGAATGGCACCGGCCCATATCAAGGCAATTTCTTCGCTGGCCTGCAGTATCTTCAACTCGATTACATCGCCACTCCCAGGCTCACGCTTACAGTCGGGGAGTTTTTGACGCCCTTTGGCACCTATAACGAGCGTCTGACTCCTATTTGGATCAGCAATTTTCAGGACTATCCCTTGATCTTCCCTATCGGAACCCAAAACGGATCGAGCGTAGGCGCAATGCTTAGGGGAGCCGCGTACTCTAATTCGCACCTGCAGCTCAACTACGTCGGGTTCTTTTCCGTTGCAAGCAGCGTGAAGCAGTTCTCGGGACAACGAGCGTCGGGTGGGCAGTTTTCAATTTTCTTCCCGAACAAACGTCTGGAGATTGGCACTTCTTATTCACGGCTTCTCCAAGGTCAGGAGGGCAACTCGACAGGGGTCGACGTTTGGTGGCAGCCTTATCGAGTCCCTCTCGCGATTCGTTCAGAGTACGCGCACGGGCCGCACTCGCAAGGCTATTGGGTTGAGACGGCCTATCGCCTTTCGCAATGGAGTGGCCCCGACAGCTGGCTTGGACGCCTGGAACCTGTCTTTCGCATGCAGCAGACCTTCCGCGATAGTCCGGGCCAGGATCAACTCCCCGCCGTCAATACACAGAGGGCGGACTTTGGGCTCGACTACCATTTGCCACATGAAGTGAGAATCAACACGAGTTACGCGCGGAAGTTTGCGAGCACCGGCAATGAAAATATCTGGGAGACTACCCTGACATATCGGTTTCTCTTTCCAGCTTGGAAGGGCGGGTCAAAGTGAAAACGACGATATCGACATTGCTAGTACTTATTGCCCTCGGCGCGAACCCTTCACACGTTCCGGCTCAATCCTCAACAGCAGTTAAGCCGGCCGACGCATCCGGCAAAAAGCCTGTGAAGGCGGACGTTACGAAGCAACCCGACGTAGGCCAAAGGAAATTTGAAGCGAACTGTGGCCGGTGCCATACTGCTCCTCAGCAGCTATCTCCATCGATTACCGGCACTGTGGTTCGCCATATGCGGGTACGGGCAAATCTTACTGCTCAAGACGAAAAGGATATTCTCCGGTATCTTGCCCCCTAGAGAACTAACAATCTCGTTTCCAGAACGCCGCGAATACTACCGCTCTCTTTGAAAGGGCGGGAGGATAGGTGAAAGGGGTTAGCAATAATTCCCAGCCTGAAATCGGTGTCTGGCGAATGCGTTCCATGAGCTGCCGCAGATTCGAGTCTGTTGGTTTAACGGTTTCATTTCCTTAACGTCGAACTAACTTTCAGGCGATCCGCGGATGCTTTGTCTGGCCTGTGGAAGCGATAGAAGCGATGATCGCAGCGTTCGCACCGAAATGGATACAGGAAAAGAAATGCCAGTGCCGTTTCGGCGCCAATCCTGTGTGATCGCCTCACAAGGTCGTTCCGTTTGCATCGTCGACAAGTGGGGGTCATGGCAGCTCCGTTTTGCCTCGCGTACCATTGCTCTAATTCTCAGCTGGGTATAGTTTACGCCTCTCACACGTGTGCGGTGAGAATTTGTACTGCTCGTAAAGTAATATCCTGAGCCAAAGGTGTATTCGGCCCTTGCTACAACTGAGAAATAGGAGCATTGGACAACATGAAGAAGGTCTGCCTCGCTCTTCTGGCCGCACTCTGCCTTACCGCCTGTGATCAGACGACTAAGCTGCCGCCATCACACTATGACAGGTTGGCGGACCAGCCTTACATCGAGAGCTATCCCCTGAAGGCCGATATCGGCGCGCTCAAACAGGAGTTGCTCTTTGAGCGCGGTGTGCAGGCGTATCTCTGGGCGCTGCCTGCCCTCAATATGTACGGCATGAAGGAGGGATCGGAAAAGGTCTTCGGCAAGGGCTACAACGTTCTGCCAATCTTCAAAGAGCGACTGAACGCCAAGACGTTGATCACCACGCCGAACTCCGACGTCATTTACGCGCTGGGTTATCTCGACCTAAAGCAGGACGGGCCAATGGTGATCGAGGTTCCGCCGGGCTTGCAGGGTATTCTAGACGATTTCTGGCAGCGGCCTATCCGGTCTGAGGGTCAGATCGAAGGCCGCGAGTGGGCCGGCGATGTGGGCCTGCCGGGGCCCGACCATGGCAAGGGAGGGAAGTACCTCATTCTGCCGCCTGACTACAAAGGGCCGGTGCCGTCGGGCTACTTTACGTATCGTTCCGGCACATATGGGGTTTTTGTTTTCTGGCGTGGGTTTTTCAAAGATCCCAAACAGCTCTCCGAACCGGTCAAGGTGATGGAACAGACGCGAATCTATCCGCTGGGCCAGGAGGCGACGGCCAGGTCAATGGTGTTCCCCGACGCGTCAACGACGCCCGCCAATATGCTGTATCCACAGGACGGTTACGCATTTGACATGCTCTCGCGATTTATCGACCACGAGTACGTCGACCCGACCGATATGGAGATGCGCGGTATTCTTGCGGGCGTCGGCATCATCCAGAGCAAGCCCTTTGCGCCGGACGCACCGACTCGCGACCTTCTCGACAAGGCCGCCCGTACCGCCGCTCGCATGGGCCATGTTCTGGCGTATCAGCCTTCTGCGATGGTCCCCAACGGGCTTTATTATGCGAACCGGCATTGGATCAATCCGTTCCCCACAAACGCTACGTTCACTGCCGATACTTACAACGTCATCGATGCGCGAACAGGCTTTTTCACCTACGCGTATTCGACCAGCCCAGGCATGGCCGTCAACATGGAGAACATCGGTGCGAAGTATCCCGCAGCGTACATGGATGCCGACGGAAACTTCCTTCGTGGCAGCCAGGCTTACGTACTGCACCTGCCGCCCGACATCCCCGCCGCGATCTTCTGGTCGGTCACGGTCTACGATCCGATCACTGGCTCCGGTCTTGATAATGGCCAGCCGTTCCCCTCGCTTAACACAATGGATAAACCGGTCCAGAACTCCGATGGCTCTACCGACATCTACTTTGGTCCAAAGTCGCCGGGTGCCGGTAAAAACTGGATCGCAACCGTTCCCGACAAAGGGTGGTTCACCCTATTCCGTCTCTACGGTCCTACCAAGGCGTTCTTCGACCAAAGCTGGAAGCCCGACGATATCAAGAAGGTGAACTAGTGCCGTCTTGACACATTCGCTTCGTCCGCCTGCTGCTTTGCAGCGGATCAAGCTCATCGTGTCCGGTCTTCATCGAGTCGGCCCCCAATGGGGTAAACTTATGTCACATCGATATTGAAATTCTCGCTAACATCCATTTTTGGGTGGACGCACTCCACCGCTAAACAAGATTCAAGGAGAACTGAGGATGTCGCGAGTTGTTGTAATCGGAGCGGGAGCTATGGGTCTGGCTGCTGCTTACCGGGCTTCCAAGAATGGCCATGAGGTCGATCTGGTAGAGGCATCCCCCGAACCCGGAGGAATGGCCGGCCACTTCGATTTCGATGGCATCTCAATTGAACGCTTCTACCACTTTATCTGTCTCAGCGATCTGCCCACGTTCTCTCTGATGGAGGAACTGGGAATTGCGGATAAGCTGAGATGGCGCCAAACGACCATGGGTTTCTTCAACGGTAACAAGCTATATCCGTGGGGAGATCCTCTTGCGCTTCTTCGGTTTCCCTTGATTGGAATCGTTGATAAATTGCGTTACGGCATCTTCGCATTTGTCTGTGTCCGTCGTGATCAATGGTCAGTGCTTGAGAATGAATCTGCCAAAGACTGGATTGTGCGTTGGTGCGGTCCCTCCATCTTTGATCGGTTCTGGAAGCCGCTGTTTCAGCATAAATTCTACGAGTACGCAGACAATATATCCGCTGCGTGGATCTGGACCCGCATCCGACGCATCGGGCGATCGCGCAAAGGTATGTTCAATGAACAACTTGGATACGTGGAGGGAGGATCCATAACCCTCGTGAACGCCCTGATTGAGGCGATTCAAGCGAACGGCGGAAGGATCCATCTCGGTCAGCCGGTCCAGCAGATCACAGTCCATGATGGCCGGGTTACCGGTGTTCAGACGCCGAGCGGCCACTTTTCGGCTGACGCCGTCATCTGTACCACTCCAACTCCTCTGGTGTCCGCTCTTGTGCCCGAGCTTCCGACGGAGTGGAAGGATCGCTACAACGCAATTCACAACATTGGCGTGATCTGCGTCATCTTCAAACTGTCGCGCTCAGTCAGCCCGCATTTCTGGATTAATGTCTCTGATCCCGATATCGACATTCCCGGTGTGATCGAATTTACAAATCTCCGCGAGACAGGCGCCGACAAGATCGTTTACGTACCGTATTACATGCCAGTGACAAACAAGAAGTTTGCGTGGCCCGACGAAGAACTGCTCTCCGAAGCCTTCGTGTGCCTTCAACGCATTAATCCAAAACTGACTCGTGACGACATCGTCGCGACCAAGGTTGCCCGTCTGCGTTATGGCCAGCCGATCTGCGAGCCAGGTTTCGTAGCGAAGATTCCGCCGGTGCAGACGCCCATCGCAGGCCTGCAGATCGCCGATACCTGCTTCTACTATCCGGAGGATCGCGGCATCGCAGAAAGCGTTCGCCTGGGGGGTGCCATGGCTCAATCCCTCGGTACTCCGAACCCCGCCGACGCGTCGTAGAAGTCCGCAGGGATCGGAAGGGAATCAAGATTCAGGCGTAGCGGAAGAGAGCCTTGAAGCCATAGTCCATGTGCTGCTGGATGTGGCAGTGAAACAGGGTGAGACCGGGCTGATCGGCGGTGAAGTCAACGCTGGCGCGGCCGTAGTACGGGACGACGACTGTGTCCTTGATGATGCCGGAGGTCTTGCGGCCGTTGATCTCGGTGAGTTCGAGCTGGTGGCGATGGAGATGCATCGGGTGGGCGTCGTCGGTCCGGTTGCGAAAGATGAGGCGATAGCGCGCACCCTGTTGAAGGACGAACTCCTGGTCGTGAGGGTAGGGCTTGCCGTTGACGAGCCAGGTGTTGAACTTTCCCGCGCCTCCGGGGACCTTTTCAAATGCCATTTCGAAGGTGTGGTCAGGGGTGCGTTGCGGCTGAGTGCCTTCGGGCGCACTGAAAATGGCGTAGTCCCAGCGGAGCGTAGAGGGGTCAACCCATTGTGGCTGACGGTGCTGGTTGGCATATTCAACAACGATACCCAGGCCGGCGCCACGGATGCTTTCTTCGGTTGCGCCGAGGATCCAGACTCCGGGATGGTCCATCTCCACGACGGCGTCGATGCGCTCGCCCGCGCCGAGGAAGAGAGCTTCGACGGGCTGGGGTGAGGGTACAGGGTTGCCGTCAAGTGCGATGACCTTGAACTTGTGGCCGGCAAGCGCGATTCGGCGGTTCTCGATGGCGCTCGCGTTGAGCAGACGGAACAGCACGCGCTGGCCTTCCTTCACGCGAATAGGCTCACCGGCTCCGAGCGACTTGTCGTTGATGGAGTAGGTGTTGGAGTTCACCTCGAGACCGTTGGGATCGGTGTTGAGGACGGCTGGTTTTTCCAGCTGTGGATCGTTCTGGCCTTGCTGGTCGGTGTCCTCCATAAAGCTGGTGAAGTAGGGCTCCCAGTCGCGGATGGCGAGGAAGTGCTCCTGATCGTACTGGCCGGGGTCGTTGCCGGAGTCGATAAAAAGGAAGCCGAACTGGCCGGTGAAGGAGCCTCGATGGAGGTCGGAGAAAGCCATCGCGTGTGAGTGATACCAGCGCGATCCGGCAGGACGCGGCGTGAACTGATAGCGGCGGCGGCCCTGCGGAGGGATGAAGGGGGTGGCCTCCTCTTCTACGCCGTCGACATCGGATGGGACGAGGAGGCCGTGCCAATGGACGAGTTCGGGGACGTCAGTGTTGTTGATGACGTCGACGGTGACTGGTTTGCCCTCGCGCATGCGGAGAATCGGCCCGGGCGAGACGCCGTTGTAGCCGATGGTGCTGAGGATACGCTGGGG
The DNA here is from genome assembly GCA_000381605.1 of Acidobacteriaceae bacterium KBS 89. Classification (GTDB taxonomy): domain Bacteria; phylum Acidobacteriota; class Terriglobia; order Terriglobales; family Acidobacteriaceae; genus Edaphobacter. Next base: position 133,196 of record KB906756.1, on the reverse strand, counting down.
TGCTAGCTCCACGGTCACGGGGGCGATGCGCAGGGTGTAGTCCGTCTTGCCTTCAGGGAGCGAGGCTGCAGGGTGTTGCGGCATCTGGCTGGACATTTGGGCAGGCAGGAGCTTTGCTGCCGCTGCCTGGGCGAGGGTGAGGCTGCCGAATCTGAGAAAGTCGCGCCGCTGCACGGAAATGGAATCTCCTGATGCTTGGACGCACACTCTTGCGGTGTGCTTAGGGGATACTCTCATGCAGCGGCTAGGCTTACAAGTTGGGGCGATCGGTCGGAGTCGGCCGGAGAGGAGACGATGTAAATCTGCGGATGAAAGCTTGAGGGGAATGCAACATGTTGTTGGTGGGTTTCGTCTATACCTGAACTGTGGAGGGGAGACGACTCCAGCCGCGAAGTGCAAATCTGATAGTCTCGCGCCTATACCACTGCTACGGGGAGTCCGCCTATGAAGCTTTTCCAGGCAACGATAATCGCCGTGATTGCAGCAGTTTGCTGCACCGTGGGGAGCGCGTATCAGCGCACGGCGGACTGGGGATATCAGCCTGAGCAAAGCAACGTAAAGGCCGAGTTTGCATGGTCGCGGCTGAGCTACAACTCCAACCTGGGAAGCATGGGGTATCGAGGATACGGCTATGGGCGGTGGGCGACCTGGCAACGGGACTATCCAAAGGCGGATCGGCAGTTTTTGATTGCATTGAACCGTCTGACGCGGATCCAGGGGCGGCCAACGGAGCAGGTGGTGAATCTGGACTCGGACGATATCTTCAATTATCCCTGGGTGTATGCGGTGCAGGTGCAGACATGGTCGTTTTCCGATGAGGAGGCGAAGCGGTTGCGGGAGTATCTGCTGAAGGGCGGCTTCCTGATGGTGGACGACTTTCATGGAACAGCGGATTGGGAGAACTTCATGAACGGGATGCGGCAGGTCTTTCCGGACCGTCCGGTCGAAGATCTCGAAAACAAGGACGAAATTTTCCACGTCCTGTATGACATGGACGACAGGTTCCAAGTGCCCGGGGAGCAGTACATTCGCACGGGCAGAACGTATGAGAAGGATGGCTACGTAGCGAAGTGGCGTGCCATCCGCGACGATCATGGGCGGATCGTAGTTGCGATCTGCCACAACATGCACCTGGGCGACGCGTGGGAGTGGGCAGATGATCCGGACTATCCGGAACAGTTTGCTTCCATGGCGTTTCGTGTGGGGCTGAACTATATCGTTTATGGCATGACGCACTAATTGATCGCTGTTGGAGGAAGCAGCATGGTTTTTTCGAGATGCAAGGCCCCCATGCATGTTTGAATTCTTTTTCAAGTACCCAATACCGGTATTCACAAAAGGCAGATGGGTGCTGCTTGGCTCCTGGCCAGGATGGTTGTTGCCAGTGTTGATCGTCGCTTCGGTTGTTGGTCTCGGATGGCTAATCCGGTCGAGATTGTCGGAGGCCGCTCCGATAATGCACACATGGCGTGCAGGAACGATATGGCTACTGCAGTCACTACTGGTGACGTTGGTGTTAATACTGCTGTGGCGGCCGGCGATTACAGTCGCAGAGCTCAAGTCGCAGCAGAACATGATTGCAGTGCTGGTGGACGATTCACGAAGCATGGCGATTACAGATAGCGGAGACGATGGCAAGGCTTCGCGGGAGGCTGCGGCGATACGATCGTTGAATGCGGGGATTCTTGCCGGTTTGCAGAAGCGCTTCCAAACTCGAGTGTATCGGCTGGATGGCGGAATTGGGCGAGTCGCGAAGGTAGACGATCTGCAGCCGACGGCGACGGCAACCCACATCAACGATGGGTTGAAACAGTTGGCTGCGGAGACAGCAGACCTTCCGGTGGGAGCCGTGGTTTTGCTAAGCGACGGCGGCGAGAACGGGGGCGGAGTGGATCTCGAGACGATCAGCGCGTTGCGGAACCGTCGCTTGCCGGTCCATACGTTGGGGTTTGGAAAAGAACAGACGAAACACGATATTGAGATGGAGGATGTGAATCTGGCGTCGCGGGCAATGGCCGACTCGCGGATGAAGGCGACGGTGAGTTTTCGCGAGCGGGGTTATTCAGGCGGTAAGACGGTGCTGGCCGTAAGGGATGGGGACAAGATAGTGACGTCGAAGGACGTGACGCTGGGCCCAGATGGAACCATTCAGACGGAGACGGTTTTCTTCAATGCGGGATCGGCGGGGGTAAGGCGCGTGCAGTTCTCGCTAGAGCCACTGGGCGGCGAGGAGAACGTTGCGAACAATGCAATGGCCCGGTTGGTGAGCGTGAGTGGAGATCGGCGACGGATCCTGTATGTGGAAGGGGAACCGCGGTGGGAGTACAAGTTCATCCGGCGTGCAGCGGAGGACGACCATGGGATGCAGGTGGTCTCGATGCTGCGGACGACCGAGAACAAGATCTATCGGCAGGGAATCAGCGATCCGCAGGAACTTGCTGATGGGTTTCCGGTTAAGGCCGAGAACCTATTTAAATATGACGGGATCATTATTGGATCGGTGGAGGCTGGGTACTTTACGCCGAGACAACAGGAGCTTCTGCGCGAGTTTGTGGATAAGCGCGGTGGCGGAGTGCTGTTTCTGGGAGGCCGGTTTGCGCTCTCGGATGGAGGATGGGGCGCATCAAGCGTAACGGAGCTGGTCCCAACCTTTCTTCCAAGTGGAAAAAACACGTTTCATCGCGAACCCGCTACGGCACAGCTAACGGCTGCGGGGGCAGAGAGTGCAGTTACGCGGCTGGTCGATGACCCGGCGAAGAACGTCGAGCGATGGAAAAAGCTGCCGTACATGATGGACTACCAGGAAGCGGGAGCTCCGAAGCCCGGCGCGACCGTGCTGGCGGAGATGAACGCCGGGCGGGCCAAGCTGCCTTTGCTGGTCACACAAAACTATGGCAGGGGACGGACCGCGGTCATGGCCACGTCGGGAACATGGCGATGGCAGATGAACCAGGCGCTTGGTGATCCGACGCATGATCTTTTCTGGCAGCAGTTATTGCGGTGGGTGGCGGCGGACTCTCCTGGGCGAGTAGTTGCGTCGATGCCGGTGCAGAGACTGATGGATGACGGGCGAGTGCATCTTTCGGCGATGGTGCGGGACAAGGAGTATGTGCCCGCTCCTGACGCGCGGGTGGTGGCGCACATGATTGGACCTGCGGGCGCCTCGGCTCTGGTTGATATGCGGCCGGTGCCGAACAATGCCGGATCCTTTCAAGCAGAGTGGACCGCGGAGAAGCCTGGATCTTATGTGGTTGAGGTGACGGCGACGCGCGGTACAGAAGAGTTGGGGCGAGACGTGCTGACGTTCGAGCGCACTGATGGCGTTGCCGAAAACTTCCACACAGAACAGAACCGCGAGCTGCTCGAGAAGCTGTCGTCGCAGACCGGTGGGCGATATTGGAAGGCCGAAGAGTTGAGACGACTGCCGAGCGAAATCTCGTACTCGGAGGCGGGGATCTCGGTACGTGACACCAAAGAGCTCTGGAACATGCCCATCGTATTTCTGATGCTGTTGGGATTGATGTCTGCGGAGTGGCTCCTGCGGCGCAAGTGGGGGGTGATATGAGGCTCGCCATTGGAGTATGCGGACTGCTAATGACTGTGCTGCCAGTGCGGGCGAGTGTGTACTACGTCACAGTTGCGGGGATTGGTGGAGAGCCGGACTATGAGCAGCGTTTTACGGCGTCGGCTAAGGACCTGGACAAGGTGTTCAAGGCGTCGAGCGGGGCGCATGTTTACACGCTGATGGGAAAGGATGCAACACGAGTGCGATTGACAGAGACGATGGCCGCGGTCGCTCGGGAGGCGAAGCCGGAAGACGATTTCGTCCTGACGTTGATCGGACACGGATCGTTCGATAGTGTCGAGTACAAGTTCAACCTGGTGGGACCAGACGTATCGGCAGCAGATCTGGCGGCGATGTGCGACCGGGTGCTGGCGCGGCGTCAGCTCGTGGTGAATACCACCAGCGCGAGCGGTGGCTCGGTGGTTGCGTTGGAGCGTTCAGGTCGGGGCGTTATCGCGGCAACGAAGACGGGGACAGAGAAGAATGCGACTGTATTCGCCCGGTACTGGGTGGAGGCCCTGCAGGACCCGACAGCGGATGTGGACAAGAGCGATTCGATCAGTGCGATGGAGGCGTTCCAGTATGCCGACCGTAAGACGGCTGCGTTTTACGAGTCGCAAAAGCGGTTGGCTACAGAACACGCTGTGTTTCAGGATACGGGGCGGGGCGAAGCCGTTCGCGTGGGCGCAGCGCAGGGCAAAGAGGGCGCGTTGATGTCGAGCATGACGGTGGTGCGCATTGGAGCGAGCCAGGCGGCAATGAATGATCCGGCGAAGCGAGACCTCCTGGCGAAGAAGGAGGAACTGGAACAGAAAATCGATGCGCTGAAGTACCAGAAGGCGGCCATGGAGCCGGGCGAGTACAAAAAGCAACTGACCGAGGCGTTATTACAGTTGGCGGCGGTGCAGGAGGAGCTGGAGAAGTGACCTTGTTCAGCAGATGCGGCGTTCTGCTTGCGCTGGCGTTGGCCGGTTTAGGACGCTGCTGGGCTGCGCCTGTTACGGCCACCCTCGATAGCTGCAAGGAGCTGCGCAAACATGGGCGACGCGTGGACGCGAGCGCTTGTTACGAGACGCTGAGCCGGAGTGGCGATGTCTATCTGCGGGCTGAGGGGTTCTGGGGATTGGAGCAGTACGACCAGGCGAATGAGGCGTTTCGGCTCGCGGTTGCACAGCCGGGGAGTAAGGCAATCTATCGCGTGCGCTGGGGCTTGCTGTTGCACGATCGCTTCAATAACAAAGACGCAGTCGACCTGTTCAACGAGGCGCTTAAGCGGGACCCGGCAAATGCGCAGGCGTATCTGGGGCTGGCGTTGGTGAGCGCAGATGGCTTCGACAGCAAAGCCGATGAGTATGCGGCGAAGGCGTTACTGCTGGACCCGAAGTTGGTGGAAGCGCATGAACTGATGGCGAACCTTGCGCTTGAAGATGCGAACAGTAACGAAGCAGTGGATGAGGCGGACAGGGCGATTGCGCTTTCTAGTGAAGCGTTGCAGGCGATGGCGGTGAGGGCGGCGGTGGACGTGCTGGCGGATCGGACCTCGGAGTCCGAGGCCTGGTTTGCGAAGATACACACGGTGAATCCCTCGTATGGCGAAGGGTATGCATTGGTGGGCCGCCATCTTGTGCTGCACATGCGCTATGAAGACGGGGTGAAGTACTATCGCAAGGCGATTGAGGCTGATCCAAAGTTGTGGGCTGCTCGCTCGCAATTAGGCATCAACCTGATGCGATTGGGCCAGGAAGAGGAGCCACTGAAGCAGCTGGAGATGGCCTACAACAACGGGCAGCGCGATGCGGCCACTGTGAACAGCCTGCGACTCCTGGATAGTTACAAGAACTTCGTCATCTTTCGCGACGATGCGACGATTTTGAAGCTCCGCAAAAACGAAGCCGAGTTACTCAGGCCGTACTTTGAGGCTGAGCTGCACAAGGCCATCGCAACCTACGAGAAAAAATACAAGACCAAGCTGCAGGGGCCAGTTCAGCTTGAGGTATATCCCGACCATGAGGATTTTGCGGTGCGAACAATGGGGATGCCGGGGCTGGGAGCGCTGGGAGTGACCTTCGGTCAAGTGGTGGCGATGGACAGTCCATCAGGAAGGAAGCCGGGAGATTTCAACTGGGGCAGCACGCTGTGGCATGAGATGAGCCACGTATACATTCTGTCAGCGACGAACCATCGTGTTCCGCGGTGGTTTACCGAGGGGCTGGCCGTGCATGAGGAAGGGGAGGTGTCGCCGGAGTGGGGTGACCGGCTAACGCCGGAGATACTGCTCGCAATCCGCGACAAGAAGCTGCTGCCCGTGGCGCAGATGGATCGAGGGTTCATCTTTCCGGACTATCCGTCGCAGGTGCTGGTCTCCTACTTTCAGGCGGGCAGTATCTGCGACTATATCAAGCAGAGATGGGGAGACGACAAACTCCTTGAAATGGTGCATTCGTTCGCAACGTTGAAAACCACGCCGGAGGTCATTCAAAAAGATCTTCAAATGTCGCCGGAGGAGTTCGACAAAGACTACATGGCCTGGCTGGATAAGCGTGTCGGACAGACTGCGGCGAACTTCAACTCATGGGCCAAGGGTCTGAAGGAACTCGTAGCCTTGGCGAAAGCAAACCAGAACGATGCCGTAGTCAAGGCGGCCCCAGAGGTATTACGTCTGTACCCGGAGTATGTGGGAGATGCGAATGCATACGAGTTTCTCGCGGCGGCTCAACTTGCGAAGGACGACAAGCAGGGTGCTATGACTACGTTGACCGGGTACGAAAAGATGGGCGGCCAAGCCCCGGAGACTCTGACGAAGCTTGCTTCGCTCGAGGAGGGACTAGGTCACGCGAAAGAGGCCGCTGCGACGCTGGATCGAATCAACTATATCTATCCGGAAGCCGAAGGTCTGCATCGTCATTTGGGAGAGTTGTGGCTTGCTCAGGGCAACTATCCAGGAGCAGTGCGAGAATACACGGCAGTCGTCGCACTGAAGCCGCTGGACAGAGCCTCGGCGCAGTTCAACCTGGCGCAGGCGTACTTTGCAGCAGGGGAGAAGGAAAAGGCCGAGGAGAATGTGCTGCTGGCGCTCGAAGCAGCGCCTGGCTTTCGCCCGGCACAGAAGTTGTTGTTACAGATCAAATCAGCAGGGAGCAAAGGCACGGACACAAGCAAGCCGGACAAAAACTGAGCACTTCTCAGTACAAAAATTGCGAGAGAGGGACGCCAATCAATGGAGACCACTGTTGAACTGAACGCGGACGCAACCCAACTGCAACAACGCATCGAACGTTTTCAGACGGTGCGCGAGGGCATCCTTGCCCAGGTACGACAGGTGATCGTGGGGCAGGATGAGGTGCTCGACCAGATACTCATCGCCTTGTTTGTCGGCGGACACTGTCTCATCACGGGCATGCCAGGGACAGCCAAGACACTGATGGTCCGCACCATCGCGGAGACACTGGGCCTTTCCTTCAGGCGGATTCAATTCACTCCGGACCTGATGCCGTCCGACATCACAGGGACGGACATTATTGAAGAGGACGTCACGACGGGCCACAGGAAGTGGACCTTTGTCGAGGGACCGATCTTCGGCAACGTGGTGCTTGCAGATGAGATCAACAGGACTCCGCCGAAGACGCAGGCGGCGATGCTGGAGGCGATGCAGGAGCGGTCGTGCACGGTGCGGGGACACGTCTATAACTTGCCTGCGCCGTTCTTCGTGCTTGCGACCCAGAACCCGATTGAATTGGAGGGGACCTATCCGCTGCCCGAGGCGCAACTTGACCGCTTTCTGTTCAACACGCTGCTGGACTATCTGAGCGCAAGCGATGAACTTAAGGTGGTCGATCTGACGACGGCGACGAAAGTGGTCAAGGTCAGCGCGGTAACAAGCGCGGAGGAGTTGCTTGAGTTTCAGCAGTTGGTTCGGATGGTGCCGATTGGTGAGTCGCTTGCACGATATGTGGTGGACCTGGTCCGGGCTACGCGGCACAAGAGCGCGAATGCTCCGGATTTTGTAAAGAAGTATGTGAACTATGGCGGCAGTATTCGCGCGGCGCAGTTTATTGTGCTGGCGGCGAAGGCAAGGGCGCTTTCGCGGCGACGGTACCACGTGACGTACGACGACATCACGGCCCTCGTGCTCCCTGTGCTGCGGCATCGCATTCTGTTGAACTTCCACGCCGAATCGGAACGTATCGATACGGATGAAATTCTGCAGCGTCTGCTGGCGCATATGCCCCCGCCAAGGGAGGTGTGATGATGCAGCGCTTTCTCGACCCCGCGGTACTCGCCGGTATCTCCGGTCTGGACCTGATCGCGAAGACTGTGGTCGATGGCTTCGTCGCGGGCCTTCATCGTTCGCCGGACTTCGGCTTCAGCCAGGAGTTTGCGGAGTATCGCGCATACACGCCGGGAGACGATTTGCGGCATGTGGACTGGAATCTTTTTGCGCGAACAGAGCGGTGCTATCTGAAACGTTACCGTGGGGAAACGAATAGCCAGCTGACGATTCTGTTGGATGCGAGCAATTCAATGAACTATAGGTCGCATCGAGTGTCGAAGATGGACTACGCGCGGTATACGGCAGCCTCGCTGTTTTATCTCGCGATCCATAATCAGCGCGATCCGGCTGGGCTGATCGTGTTTGACGATGAGGTGCGAAACTACATCCGTCCGTCAACGCGACCGGGACAACTCCATCGCCTTTTGATTGGACTCGAGCAGGCCGAACCAAAGGCACGCACCGACTTCATGAAGCCACTGGCCCACTTCCAGGAATTTCTGCGCAGGCGCGGAGTCGTGCTGGTGATCTCGGACTTTTATGAGTCGCCAGAGGTGATTGTGAAGACGATCGAGCCGCTGCGATTTCATGGCAGTGATGTGGTGCTCTTTCACGTGCTCGATCCGAAGGAGATACAACCGGAGCTGCGAGGGCCTTCGATTCTTGTTGATATGGAGACCGAACAGAGGCTGGAGGTGATTCCGGAATACGTGAAGGGCGAGTATCGCAGGAAGATGGACGGCCATCTGCAACAGATGCGGGAGCGCACTCGTGCCGCGGGGCTGGACTACCACCTGCTGGTGACGGACAAACCGCTGGATGCGGCGTTGAGTGAGTACCTGTTTCTGCGTCCGGGAGGGAGATGATGGGGTTCCTCGCTCCATGGTTCCTGGCAGGCTTGGCGGCAGTGGGACTGCCGGTATACATCCACCTGCTGAGACGCCATACCACGACACCGAGGCCGGTCAGCTCGCTGATGTTCTTTGAGCGCGGTACGCAGAGTTCGACGCGGCATCGCAGGTTACGCTATCTCTTGCTCTTCTCGTTGCGGACGTTGTTGGTATTGCTATTGGCGCTGGCGTTTGCGAATCCATTTGTGCGGCGGTCGTCGGCCGCGGCGAGTGAGCGGTTGGTGCTGATCGCGATCGACAATTCGTTCAGCATGCGTGCCGGAACGCGGCTGGCGGATGCGAAGCAAGGGGCGCTTGAGGTGCTGGCGTCCCGGAAGCCGTCGGAGCGTGCGCAGGTCATGGTACTGGGAGGCGAGTTGCAAGTGTTGACTCAGCCGATACAAGATGCGGGCGCCCTACGAAGGGCAGTAGAGAGCATCCAGTCCGGCGATTCGCATGGAAACTTCGGTGAGCTTGGGCGCGGGATGCGGGCGTTGACCGAGACGGTGCACACGCCAGTGGAGCTGCACCTGTTCAGCGATATGCAGTCCTCGAATATGCCGGGAAACTTTGCCGACATGGTTATGCCGGGAAATGTTTCGCTGATGCTGCATCCGGTGGCGAAGGCTATGCCGAACTGGACAGTCGAGAGCGTCGAAGCTCCGGGCCAACTGGTGGACCCGAAGAGAGCACGAGTTCTGGCGGTGGTCGCAGGGCACCAGACCCCTGCGGCAACACGAACGGTTTCGCTGGTGATCAACGGAGTGATTGCCGCTACGAAGAAGGTGGAGGTGCCAGCGGATGGCCGAGTTACTGTTGCCTTCGAATCGCTGGATGTGCCGTATGGAGCGAGCCGCTGCGAGGTCAGGATCGACGCAGCGGACGGTTTCTCCGCGGACGATGCGAGCAACTTTGCAGTGAAGCGGTCCGATCCGGAACGAGTACTGTTTGTGCATCAGACGTCGGACTCACGATCGCAGCTTTACTTCGGAGCAGCGCTTGCGGCTGCTGCTCAGTCGTCGTTCGTGCTGCAGTCTGTAAATGTGGAGCAGGCGGCGGACGTGGACCCGACGAAGTATGCGTTTGTTGTGTTGTCGGATGTGGTGTCCATTCCCTCGATCTTCGAGAACACCCTGTTGCGGGATGTGCAGAACGGCGGCAATGTTTTGATTGCTGTAGGTCCATCAGCTACTCACCGTCAGCGTCTTCCGGTATTTGGAGAGAGCGCCGCGGACATGCGCTATTATTCTCGGTCGGGGGGCTTCTCGACCGTCGGGCAGGTGGATGCCTCACATCCTGCGATGAAGGATGCCGCAGGATGGACGGACGCGAAGTTTTACTATGCCGCGGTTTTCGATCCAGGGCATTCCCGCGTCGCAGCGCGGTTAGCCGATGGAACTCCATTGCTGTTGGACAAGCAGATTGGCCAGGGGCACGTGCTGCTATTCGCTTCGGGATTTGATAATGTGACGAACGATCTCCCTCTGCATCCCACGTTTGTGCCTTTTGTCGACCATACGGCTCGGTATCTCTCTGGTATGGAGGGATTGAGCGGGGCGCGAGTTGTCGACTCGTTCGTGCAGCTGCGAAGCGCGACGAATGAAGCGGCGGCGGGGAGCCAGGGCGCTACCGTCGAGATCGTGGGGCCAGATGGAACCCGCCCGCTATCGTTGCAGGAGGAGGCCAGGGTGCAGTCCTTCCAGCTCACCCATGCGGGCTTTTACAGGATGAAGTTTGCCAGTAGCCGTGACGCACTGATCGCGGTGAATCCGGACCGGCGGGAGTCGGGGTTGGAGTTGATTCCAGAGGACGTATTACGGCTTTGGAGTGGAGGTGCGGATACCTCCGCGAAGGCGGAAACCTCGACTGCGGACGCCAAGGAGAAAAAGGGCGCCTATAGCCTCTGGTGGTGGTTTATGCTTTTGATATTGATGGCGGCGCTGGCCGAGTCCTTGGTTGCCAGCCGCTACCTGGGCACGCAGCGGGAGGAAGTATGAGCCGGCGGGAGCAGCTCAACCTCTACATCGGGCAAGTGCAGCAGCGGTTGCGTTTGGACGCATCTGTTCGCGGGGCTGCTGTGGTTGCTGCAGTTGCGTTAGTGGCGACTGTCCTCCTGACATTAATCTTAAATGCCTATGCATTTCCGGAACACGGAGTTACACCTGCACGACTAGTGCTGTTGGCGGCGGTGGCTGGCGCAGTAGGGTTTGGGTTGGCGCTGCCGTGGTTGAGGCTGAACCGGAAGCGGTCGATCCATCGGGCGGAAGCCGCTTTCCCGGAGCTCGATCAGCGACTGCTGACGTTCTCAGAGCGGGATCAGGAGGGTGACCCATTCATCGAACTACTTGCTGCCGACACTCTGACCGTTGCGCATGATTCACCTCCGGCGCAACTGGTGCCACAGGGTCGTCTGGTGGGGATGGCTTGTGCAGTCGCAGTGTGTGCAGCCGTCTTGATGTGGATGATCGCGGCCGGGCCGGGGTATCTGGGGTATGGGGCTTCGCTATTGTGGACCGGGCCCAAAAAGAACGCGGCACCACTGTATGACATTCGCGTGACGCCTGGAGATGCCGCAGTTCGTCGCAACAGCGATCAGTTGGTGACGGCGCGGGTTGTGGGTCTCGAAACCAGCAAGGTCAATCTTTACGCGCGATATCAGAGCGCGTCGAAATGGGAGCCGGTGGCGATGCAGCCAGTAGACGGTGGACAGGGATTTCAGTTTCTGTTTGCCGGGCTGCCCGAGAGCGTTGAGTACTACGTGGCTGCTGGGCCTGTAAGCTCGAAGCACTTCAACTTCCGCGTGGTGGACCTGCCGGCGGTAAAACAGATCCAGGTGACGTATCGCTATCCGAAGTGGACCGGGTTGCAGCAGGTCTCCGAGGAGCACAGTGGCGATCTTCGCGCGTTGGAGGGTACGGATGCGGATCTCACCGTAGTAATGGACGCTCCTCTAAAAGATGGAGTTCTGGTGATGGATAACGGACAGCCGCTGCACCTCACCGGAGGCGACGGCAACCGTTATCGTGGCACGATCCACATGGAGAAGGATGGTGCATACCACGTCGCGGCGATGGATCAGGGTCAACAGGTGAGGCTGTCGGAGGACTACTTCATCTCGACCACCAAGGCGAACCCACCCGAGATTGCGATCGATCGGCCGGGTCAGGACTATCGCGCGAGTCCGGTCGAAGAGGTGACGATTGGGGTGAAGGCGGGTGCTGAGTTTGGGCTGAGTCATGTGACTCTGCACTACTCTGTCAACGGTGGCCCTGACCGGACGCTTGACTTGTTGAAGGAGCCGGGTGCGAAGAGCTCGAAAGGTACGACTACTCTCAGCCTTGAGGATTTCAAGATGGTGCCGGGAGACGTAGTGAGCCTGTATGCCACGGCGAAGGACGCGCATGCAGAGTCACGCACCGACATCAGCTTTATTCAGGCAGACCCGTTTGAGCGCGAGTTCTCACAGTCGCAGCAAAGCGGAGGCGGAGGAGGTGGCGGCGGCCAGGGTCAAGGCAATCAAACAGACATCTCGCGCCGGGAAAAGGAATTGATTGCCGCAACTTGGAAGCAGCAGAATGACAGGACATCCACACCGCAGCAAGCGGCGGACGTCGGCAAAGTCCTCTCCGAGGCGCAGGTTAAGTTGAGGGAGCAGGTGCTGGCTCTTTCGGGCAGGATGCAGAGCAGAGATCTCGCCGCGGCGAACGAGGAGTTCAACAGCTTTGAGAAGGACATGCAGGTGGCCGCCGCCGCGATGGTGCCTTCCGCTGACAAGCTTAAGGAACTTGCTTGGCGCGATGCGATGCCGAATGAGCAGAAGGCGCTACAGGCGCTGCTGCGGGCAGAGGCGACGTTCCGGAAAATTCAGGTTGCGTTCGGCCAGCAAGGGGGAGGGGGTGGGGGCGGAGGCGGCGGAGCGGGACGTGACCTTGCGAGCCTGTTCGACCTCGAACTGGACACGGAGAAGAACCAATACGAAACGGCACAGACAGGTTCGCCCGCAGAGGAGCGTGCGAAGAAGGTGGACGAAGCACTCGAGAAGCTGGATGCTCTAGCGAAGCGTCAGGAGGAGTTGGCCCAGCAACAGCAGAATAAGGCGCAGACCTTCCAGCAACGTTGGCAGCAGGAGATGCTGCGGCGCGAGGCAGAACAGTTACAACGTGAGATGGAGCAGATGCAGGGGCAGCAAGGCCAACAGAGTGGACAGCAAAGCGCCAGCGGTGCTTCGGGACGAGGGAAGCCGGGGCAGGGAAAGCCTGGCCAATCGCAGCAAGCCCAGGGGAACTCGCAAGCGGGCGCGGATTCCAAAGACGGGGCGACAGATCCACGTGTGCAGCAAGCGCTCAACCGTCTGCGGGCAGCGAATGAGAACATGCGTCAAGCAGGTGACCAGCAGCAGAGAGGCCAGCAGAGCCCTGAACAGGCGCGGCGGGCAGCAGAACGGCTCCGCGAAGCGACGGACCTGTTGGGCGGAGCGCAGAAGGAGCAGGCCTCCGGCAAGCTGGACTCACTCTCGCGGGAGGCTGGTCGCCTTTCGAAGGAGGAAAACGCCCAGGCCGAACGGATACGTTCGCTGGCGGGCAAACAGGACGAGGGCGACGAACCAACCCCCGAGCAGACTGCTTCACGCGCCCAGGACCTCCGCAAGTTGACCGAAGATCGGCAGCGGCTGTCTGACGATCTTTCCCATTTGGAGAAAGGGCTGCGGGACACCGCGCGTCAGCTCGCGCCGAACCAGCCCGGAACGTCATCGAAGCTTCGTGAAGCGCTGAACGAGATGGACCAGTCGGACCTTACCAATCGTGTACAGCGAACGGCGGACTGGCTGCGGAGGGGAATCAATCCTAACTCCAACGGGACCGAGAATGAGATCGCTTCGGGCCTCAAGAAGTTGAATGATCAGATTAGGCAGGCGCAGCAGGGGATGGGAGCTGAGCCCAACGGACAGAGTAAAACGGGGCAGGGAACGCAGACGGCCGCGCTGGACCACGTAGACCGGTTGCGGAGTCAACTGCAGGGCCTATCAAACGGACGCGGACAGAGCGGCCAGAGGCCCGGGCAAGGAACACAACAGGGACAAGGCGGCCAGCAGCCAGGACAGTCCGGACAACGCGGTCAGACCGGTCAGCAGGGACAGGGAGCCCAACGCGGTGAGGCGCAGGGCGGACAACAGAGTGGCGGACAACAGAGTGGTGGGCAACAGGCCGGAGGACAACAGGAGGTTAACGGGCAGATTGGGCGCCAAACCGGACAAAGCGGCGCGAGAATTGGCGACCGTCAGCAGGGTGATAGCGGTGACATCGGGAACATTAACCCGCAGGGCGGTGGGGGCGGTATTGTGACCTACAACGTGAATACAGGGAACAATAAATTCGACCAGACCGGTCGACGAGCTAACGCTCCCGATAATTCTTTGACGCCGGCAGACTCCGAGAGAATAATCCGACAGGGATTGCAGGAGTTGAACCAGCTTCGTCAGTCGGCGAAGAACGATCCAGCGGCGCTGCGCGAGATTCAAGAGCTAATCAAGGAGATGCAACAGCTCGATCCGAGCCGCTTCCCAGGAAATCCCGAGGTCGTCGAGCAGTTACACGCGCAGGTGATGAACGATGTCGACAAGCTGGAGATGCAGATACGCCGAAACGCAGACGATCCGCAGACGGGGCAGGTGCGGACGAGTAAAACGCCGGCAGTGCCAGCTGGATATCAGGACGCCGTGGCGGAGTACTATCGGCGCCTGGGCAAGAGTCAGTAGGCTGCGACGTCTTTTCTGAATTGTTCCCACGCACGAGCAAAGTTAATTGAAAAGAGCAGACTGCCAGGATGTATCTTCTGGCTCGCGGAAGTTGGTCAGACCCACGCCAACCAGACGAAACCTCTGTTGTACCCCCAGACCGATACGTTCCCTCAACGACAGAGCGATCTGGGTCAATTCTTCGCAAGAGGCGGGAGGCGATGGAGGAGTATAGCTGCGCGTAAGGATGTTGAACTCGCTTGTCTTCAATTTGAGCACGACTGTGCGGGCGGTGCGGGATTCATTGCGCGATGCCGACCAGACCTTTTCCGCGAGACGGCATATCACCGGACCGGTCTCAGACAAGGGCATGTCTCGCTCAAATGTGTCTTCGGCTGAGACGGACTGCGTGGGCCGGTTCGGAACGACCTTACTGTGGTCGACGCCTCTTGAAAGTTCGTAGAGACGGACACCATACCGTCCGAATTGCCCCTCTAGCGTGGCCATCTCCAGACCGCGCAGCTCTCCAACGGTCTGCGCGCCAATTTGTTTCAACCTCTCTGCCGTCACCTTGCCCACGCCGGGGAGCCTCTCCACTGGCAGTGGCCGTAGAAACGGGTCGACCTCATCTGGCTGGATCACGAAAAGTCCATCCGGCTTGCGCCAGTCGGAGGCGATCTTTGCTAGAAATTTATTAGGCGCTACACCAGCTGACGCCGTGAGTTGCAATTCCTGACGGATGCGCTCTCGAATGGCCCGGGCCACGCGTGTCGCAGTAAGCAAACCCGTTTTGTTTTCGGTGAGGTCAAGATAGGCCTCATCCAGGGACAACGGCTCGACCAGGTCAGTGTGTTCCTGAAAGATCTCCCTCACCATCCGTGAAACAGCTCGATAGCGTGGAAAGTCGGGGGGGACGAAGATAGCCTCGGGGCATAGACGTTCGGCGCGGACCGCCGGCATCGCCGAACGAACACCAAAGCGCCGGGCCTCGTACGAAGCCGCACAGACAACAGATCGATTGCCTCTCCAGGCCACGACGACGGGCTTGCCCCGCAGCCGCGCATCATCTCGCTGTTCGACGGAGGCATAGAACGCATCCATATCGATGTGAACAATCTTCCGGACGCTCATTGGGCACCATAGTCTGCTTTCGGTTTGCAACCAGTATGTCGATGTGTAATGGACCCGTCGCAACTCTCGGGCTCCATGGCAAGGACGACGCAACTCGAGCAGTGCCTGTGAAAATATAGCCAAACTGTGCTGAACTTGAGCCTTCTTGCCCCGTGGGTATAGCCTTAAACCCGTGAGCTTAGAAGATCTCAAACAGCGACTAGTTTACTTCGAGGGAAGGCTGGAAGAAGCCAAGCGCAAACACGCCGCAAAAGAACCTCATCCACCGACTTTTGACGAGGGATATACGACAGAAACTTTTAAGACTTGGCCTCAGTCAATCGCGCTGATAAACGAACGCATCGCCGGCATTCAACTTCAAATGAAGGCAAAGTAGCGATCTGTGGACGTTACTACTCCTTCGTTGAGAACAGCTCATCGCTTGCATCTGTCACTTGCCCAGCTACCCCGCCTTCTTTACTGAAGTTACTGTCCCTGCTGCCTTAACGACGACGAGCCGGAATATTTGTGAAATTGCCTTTGGGCAACGACTCCTCAGTAGGGCGGCAGTACCCTGCTCAATGGATATCCCCCGTCGCGGGCCGGCTAACTCGGGAGGCGTTTGTATGTTCGGGATGAATACATGTGCTGTTGAAGCAATACTCACGCGGAGTCTTGACGATGCAATACTCATCGTCGCTCGACTCGAAGATTATTCTGATCTCTGTCCCATGGAAGCACATCAGAACCTTGCCGCCGCACAGGCAGCATGGATCTCCCACAAGATGACGTGTGTATGTTGCTTCCGTCCTCCATTTAAGGGGACCGACTCGCCCTATGAGTTGGTAGTCTAAAGTGCATCATGAAAAAAGCTCCCAACACCACACCTGCTTAGAGGTAATGGTGATGGGAGCTTTGTGTTTCCAGAGTGAAACTAAGGCAGATTTGCTTTAGGTGTTCACTTTCCTTTTAGGTTTGATTGTCATTCCCCCGTGGGGGATGCCTGGGCGGCAGTCAACAATCGATTGGGACCACGCAACTCACGCATGGCAATGCACTTCGGTTGTTGCTGTTACTTGGTACGAAGCCACAAACCATTGATTCTTATTGGTTTATGGCGGGGACGGCGAAATATTACAGTTTTCGGAGAACTTTTCGCTGGCTAATCCCAAAACGGGATTCGAAGGAAGACGAATTACTAGCAAGCCATGGCCGGCCAGTGTAGGCTATTGGAATCCTTCCAATGCAGAGCTCGAGGGCCAAGAAAGATGAGCGGTACGTTCGATCCGGAAAATGTGGCGTCGTGGTTCGGCGCTGACGATGGAGTGTTTGAGAAGAAGCACAGACCTGCCAATGGGGCCCGGAGGGAACAATGCCTGGTTTCGGCTGCGGATTACGACAGACTCCTCGGACTCTATCGCTTGCAAAAGATTAACCTTGTGGCCGCAATGGCCACCATCGAAGCAATAAACCGCGAGTGCCCCATGGAGTGCCTTAGTCGGCCAACCGTACGCAACGCGACGGAGTCTCTGTTGTCACTCGTTCCGTCGAAACGTGCGAAATAAGCGTACGGAAGATCTAGAATCAGACAGGAAGGTCGCAGCCCGATGATAGGCGCGGATACGAACTCTCCGGACGAGATCGCGCGGGTGCTCGCTGACATTAGGACCGAGTCGGGTGTTAGCCTGTTGGCGTTGGCGGAGGCGTCGCCGGTCCTGCTGGTATTTTTGCGGCACTTCGGGTGCTCTTTTTGCCGGCAGGCTATCAGCGATGTTGCGGATCTTCGTGGGGAGTTGGACCGGCGCGGTGTGCGGCCGGTGTTTGTCCATCTTGGCTCACCTGAGCGCGCGAAGCCGTTCTTCGATTACTACGGGATTGGGGACGTGGAGCGGGTCAGTGATCCCGAGGCGCGGGTGTATCAGCTGCCTTTGTTTGCGTTGCCTCGGATGCATCCGGCGTTGACGTTGTTCCAGCCTGCGGTGTGGGTGGGATGGTTGAAGGGTGCTCTCTTCAAGCATGGAATCGGGGCGATTAAAGAAGATGGCCATCAGATGCAGGGCATCTTCTTTTTGAAGGGGCCGAAGATTGTGCGGCAGTTTCGGTATAAGACGATTGCGGATGAGCCGAATTATTTGAAGCTGGTTGCCTGACGCGAGTGGTGAAGCGTTCGTGCTCCTGATTAGGAGGGTTGCGGGCCCGTGAACATTGGGTTGCCGCTCTTTGTCTGTGAGGCTGGAACTTCTTCCTGAAGGACGTCCCAGTGTTCGCGAAGGAGTCCGTCGGCGATGCGAAAGATATCGACGCCGACGAGAGGCTTCGGCCCCCAACCGATGTAGCGGCCGTGGACCATGACGTAATCGCCTTCGGCAACTATGATGCCGGGCGTGTAGTGGAGTTCGGGAGAGAGATGTGGAGCGATCTCCTTCAGGCCCGCACAGCCGGTTGCGACGGTGGGGTTGTGCTGGATGTAGTCGGGAGCGAAGATTTGATCGAAGAGAGAGAAGTCACGATCGTTGAAGACGCCTGTGAGGGCTTTGAGGGCGAGGGCTTTGTTCGCGGCGAGCGTAGAAGCGTTCTGCGGATCCATAGACTCCTGTGGTGCTCGATGTAGTGATGGTATGAGTCTGTGAAGTGCGATTTGGGTTCTTTTTTTCCGGTGCGGTCGGGAGTAGGAGAGGCCTAATGGGTTGATCTGTTCTTCATCTGCTCTACAGCAGGACAGGGGTTCAGCCCGCTGTCGATTGATGAGGCATCTATTCCTTGCTCTTGTTTAACGAAGGGTTTGATACAAATTCAGCTCGTAAGGGATCGGTGACAACAGCCGGTTCGAGGTCGTCCTGAACAAAAAGGAATGGTTTGGTCTCATCGGTGCGCGGCAGCGATTGGAATTGGGTGCCGAAGATTTGTTTTTGCTTGATCTGCACCAGGTAACGGTCAAGCGTCGCAGCAGAGAGCCACAACGCCGAGGGTTCTCCCTTGGATAAGGCGACCTCTGCCAGGACATGTGCCAAGAGCGTCCCGTCTGAATTACCGCTATGTTGGAAGACGAGGGCTGCGCGGTAGTAATCGGTTCCCGTACGGAGCAGACCTTTTTCCAAGAGTTCTTTTACCCGGACCTCGCGGGCATCGTCGTTTCGTCTTCTTTCGGCGCCAGGAAGTGCCTTGGGTTGGGGATCTCCGGGCTTCGCATAGGGATTGTTGCCGCGATCGTATTGGTCCTGGAGACATATTTGTTTCATCTCGGCGCTGCTGTCCGGGGCGGATTGTGATTTTGCTGAGTTCGGAGGAGGCACGGTCTGCGCTACTGTTTGCAGTGTCGTTGAGAGCGCCAAGATGGCAGCAAGGGAGATTCGGTTTGCCATGTATTCCTCTGTTGGCTATTTGATGAGCATGGAGACGATGCTGGCGGACATGAGGTTGGCCATGGTTCCTGCGAGCATGGCTCGAAGGCCAAGTTGGGCGAGGTCGTTGCGACGGTTGGGGACGAGTGCGCCGATGCCGCCGATCTGCATGCCGATGCTGCCGACGTTGGCGAAGCCGCAGAGGGCGAAGGTGGCGATGGAGAAGGTGCTTGGAGTGAGGGTGGATTTAATCAGGCCGAGCTGGGTGAAGGCGACGAACTCGTTGATCATGGTGCGGGTGCCGAGGAGATCGCCGATGGTGCGGGCCTCGGACCAGGGGATGCCTATGAGCCAGGCGACGGGTGCTCCTATGACTCCGAGGATCGCGTTGAGTGAGTGGGGGAAGGGGATGTGGCCGTGCGCCCAGAGGAAGTTGGAGATGCCGAGCATGATGGCGTTGGCGAGGCCGACGAGGGCGACGAAGCTGATGAGCATGATGGCGACGTTGAAGGCTAACTGGCCGCCGTCGATGGTGCCGCGGGCGATGGCGGCGACAAAGTTTTCGTTCTTGTGCTCTTCGTTGGGCGGCATGTGAACGGTGCCGGCGGTAGCGGGAACCTCGGTTTCGGGGACCAGCATTTTGGCTACGAGGATGGTGCCGGGTGCGGTCATGATGACGGCGGAGAGAAGATCTTTGGCGTTGATGCCGAAGCTGATGTAGGCGGCCATGATGCCGCCGGAGACGTGGGCCATGCCGGAGGTCATGATGACCATGAGCTCGGAACGAGTGGCGCCGGCCAGGAAGGGGCGAATGGTGAGAGGGGCTTCGGTCTGACCCATGAAGATGCTGGCGGCGACGTTGGTGGATTCGGCTCCTGAGGTTCCCATGGTTCGCTGCATGATCCAGGCGACGGCTTTGATGATCTGCTGCATGAGGCCGATGTGGTACATGATGGCGAAGAAGGCGGAGACGAAGATGATGGTGGGCAGAACGGCGAAGGCGAGGGTAGCGAGTGCGTCCCCGGGAGTGCCCATGCGGCCGAAGACGAGCGAGGAGCCGTCGGCGGAGTGTCCAAGGAGGCCGGTGATGACTGAGGAGATGCTGCTGAGGATGCGCTGACCGAGGCTCCACTTGATGACGAGGAAGGCGAAGATGATCTGCAGGCCGAGGCCCCAGGCTACGGTGCGCCAGTTGATGGCGCGGCGGTTGGTGGAGAAGGCGTAGGCGAGGCCGAGGAAGGTGATGAGACCGAGTAGACCGGTGAATCGTGCCAAAGGGTGCTCCTGCGCGGATGAAGGCTGTGGATGTTGGGATGAGTGTAACGGGTGGGAGGGCGAGGCACCTAGGGATTTTGTTCTCCTCAGTTGTGAGGATCCCATAGTTTGACTAGTCTGTCTGTGTCGCGCTGAGGTGTTTGGACCGGCGGTCAGTGCTGGTCTTTTGGCGTTGTCACTGGGCTCGACTCGCTTCGATTGCAATTCGGGTCACTGTAATGGAGCACTAGACTCCGAAACGCAACGGGGAAACAAAGCAATGCGAATTCTTAGTCGTTCCTTCGTTGTGCCGATCCTGCCGATTTTTGTGGCGCTCGTGGTCTATGCGTCGGCCGGGCGTGCCGACGTGCCAGAGGAGATGACTCCACTGCTGCTTGATATGCAGGACGCGCCCGTTCCCTTTATGGGCTCGGATGGGCGGGTACATCTTGTCTATGAGCTGTGGGTGACGAATTTTTCGAGTGGGGATGTTGTGGTGGAGAAAGTTGAGGTGCTGGGCGATGGCGATGTTCTTCAAAGCCTCGACGCCGCTGCGATTGCCGGCAGGCTGCAGGCGGCAGGCCAGCGTGAGTCTGCAGGGACGCTGGCGCCGAGCGTGCAGGCACTGCTTTTTCTTCACGTCACGCTTGAGCCCGGAGCGACGATTCCGCGTCTGCTTTCGCATCGCATCACGATGCATGTGAACGCGGCGCCGGCGGGTCACCAGGAGATGAGCGAAAGTGGCGGCGGGGTACCAGTGGACCGCAAGCCGGTTGTGTTGATCGGTCCTCCCCTGCTGGGGGCGGGGTATGTTTCGGCGGATTCGTGCTGCGACGCGAGCAGGCACACGCGGGCTGCGCTGCCGGTCAATGGGCACGTATGGCTTGCCCAGCGCTTTGCGGTGGATTGGGAGCAGCTGGATGCGCAAGGCCGCATTTACGCAGGAGATCGCGAAAAGCTCGAGAGCTATACGATCTTTGGCAAGCCGGTGATTGCGGTCGCGGATGCCGTTGTCGCGTCGGTGACCGATGGTCTTCCGGAGCAGACTCCTGGCAAATATCCCAGCAATATCTCACTGGATCAGTCGGATGGAAATTCTATCATTCTGGATTTGGGGGAACATCGCTATGCGATGTACGCGCATATGCAACGAGGGAGCATACAGGTTCGCGTAGGAGAGACTGTTAAGATGGGCCGGTTGCTCGGTCTGGTGGGAAACTCCGGCAACTCGGTCGCGCCTCATCTTCATTTTCAGGTGACCGACAGGTCGTCGTCGCTTGCAGCGAACGGGTTGCCGTATGAGATGAGACATTTTCAAATTGCCGGGAGGACGCCGGGTACAAAAGCTTTTGATGAGGCTGAGGAAAAAGGGACTCCGCTTGCCGTGACGCCAAGCACATCTGCTCCGCAAGTTAAAGGAGCGATGCCACTTGATCAGCTGATTATTTCGTTTGGGAATCAGTAGAGATGACGGTGCGTTGGTGATACATTGGCTCGGTGCGACGGTATGACTGACCGCGAGACTATGGGGCGAGAGTGCCCAAAAAATGGAGGAGAGGATGAGCAAAGTTAGGTTGCTGGTGGGTACGCGCAAGGGCGCGTTTGTGTTGACGTCGGATGGAAAGCGCGAGAAGTGGGACGTAAGTGGGCCGCACTTTGCAGGATGGGAGATGTATCACCTCAAGGGTTCGCCGGTGGACCCGAACCGGTTGTATGCGTCGCAGTCCAGCGGCTGGTTTGGGCAGATCATTCAGCGTTCGAATGACGGCGGCAAGACATGGGAGCAGGCGGGGAACAAGTTTTTGTATGACGGAGTGCCAGGGACGCACCAGTGGTACGACGGCACGCCGCATCCGTGGGAGTTCAAACGGGTTTGGCATCTGGAGCCTTCGCTGACCAATCCGGACGAGGTGTATGCCGGGGCGGAGGACGCCGCTTTATTCAACTCTACGGATGGCGGACAGAGCTGGACGGAGCTATCGGGATTGCGCAAGCACGGTTCGGGGCCGCACTGGCAGCCAGGTGCGGGCGGGATGTGTCTGCACACGGTCATTCTGGACCCGAGTGATGCTAAGCGGATCTACATTGCTATTTCGGCCGCCGGGGCGTTTCGAACCGACGATGGCGGTCAGACTTGGTTGCCGATTAACAAGGGGTTAAGGTCGCAGCAGATTCCCGATCAGGATGCCGAGGTGGGGCACTGCGTCCATCACATTGCAATGCACCCTTCGCGGCCCGGAACTCTGTTTATGCAGAAGCACTGGGACGTGATGCGTAGCGATAATGCGGGCGATTCATGGCAGGATGTGGGCGGAAATCTGCCGACGGATTTTGGGTTTGTGATCGATGTGCATGCGCATGAACCGGAGACGATCTATGTGGTGCCGATCAAGAGCGATTCGGAGCACTATCCGCTGGATGGAAAGCTGCGTGTGTACCGCAGTAAGAGTGGCGGCAATGAGTGGGAGGCGCTGACGAAGGGGCTGCCGCAGAAGGACTGTTATGTTAATGTGCTGCGCGATGCGATGGCGGTCGACTCGCTTGACTCGTGTGGTGTGTACTTCGGCACGACTGGAGGACAGGTGTACGGGTCGTCGGATGCGGGAGATAGCTGGGCGCCGATTGTGCGTGACCTGCCGGCGGTGCTTTCGGTTGAGGCGCAGACGCTCGCATGATCCGGGTTGAGCTGCCGATGCATCTTCGAACGCTGGCGGGTGTCAAGGGCGAGGTCACGCTCGACGTGCCGGGGGCTGTGACTCAGCGGTCGGTGCTGGACGCACTCGAAGCAAAGTACCCGATGCTGTGTGGGACGATACGAGAGTATGGAACGCTGAAGCGGAGGGCCTTTTTGCGGTTCTTCGCATGCCAGGAGGATATTTCGCATACGTCGCCGGATGCGTTGCTGCCGGAGGCGATTGCGACGGGGAAGGAACCTTTGCTGGTGATTGGGGCGGTGGCTGGAGGGATTTGATCGAAAAACGGCGGAGGGAATGGATGCAATCAAGGTCGCAGACAGAGGATATTTCGAAGGGGATGCTTTGGACTGGACGCATTCTTAGCTGGCTCATGGCTCTTTTTTTTGTCTTCGATGGAGTGGGGCATCTGATGAAGCCTGCTCCGGTGGTAGAGGCGTTTGCACGGCTTGGCTATCCGTTGAGTGCGAGCGTGGGGATTGGTGTGCTCGCATTGATCTGTATGGCAATTTATGTGACGCCAAAGACTTCGATCCTGGGTGCGATTCTACTCACGGGGTATCTGGGCGGCGCGGTGTCAACCCACGTGCGCGCCGGGTCTTCGCCGTTTGAGATTATCTTTCCGGTCATCCTTGGTGGGCTGGTATGGCTGGGACTATTGGTTCGGGATCCAGAGTTGCGCAGGCTCATTCCACTGCGTCGCTAAGCGAGGTTTTCTTTTGTGATGATCTCGCGGATGAGGGGCTGGAACTGGGGTGGAGCAGCGGAGATTTGTAACGTCTCGCGGAGCATGGCTTCGGGTTCGCCGAGGAGTTCTGGATCTTCTGCGAAGAGGGTGACGATGGGCTGATTGGCTTCGAGCTTGTCGCCCAGTTTGGCATGCATTTCGATGCCAGCGTGGGCGCTGACTGGATCGCCGGGTTTGGCGCGGCCGGCTCCTAGGCGTTGGACTGCCCAGCCTACCTGCTTGCAGTCCATCGCGGCAAGATAGCCGGTTTGATGGGCTGTGATGGTTCGTGTGGCTTGTGGTTTGTGCTGGGTGGTGGGGTCTTCGAAGACGGTGATGTCGCCGCTTTGCGCTTCAACGATCGCGAGCCAGGCTTTGTAGGCGGCCCCGCTGCGAAGAATCTCGTCGGAGAGCGTTGCGCCGGCTTCGGGTGTGTCGGCACGACCGGCGAGGTGAAGCATCCAGCCGGAGAGGATGTTGGAGAGTTCGATAAGATCGGCGGACATGGGGTGGCGGTGCTGCTTCATGATGTCGACGCACTCCCATACCTCAACCCAGTTGCCGGAGAAGCGACCGAGAGGCTCGTCCATGGTGGTGAGGAGAGCGGCGGTACGTGTGCCGGAGGCTTCGCCTGTTTCGACCATCAGTTCGGCGAGGAGTTTGGATTTCTCGTAGGTGCGCATGAAGGCGCCGGAACCGACTTTGACATCGAGGACGAGGGCGTTGAGGCCTTCGGCGAGTTTTTTGCTCATGATACTGGCGGTGATGAGGAAGGGAGATTCAACGGTGCCGGTGTGGTCTCTTAGCGCATAGAGGATGCGATCGGCGGGGACGATTGTCGGGGTCTGGCCGATGAGCGCGGCGGCGTATTGTTTGAGAACGTCGCGCATCTCGGGGAAGGAGAGTTGGGTATTGAAGCCGGGAATGGTCTCGAGCTTATCGAGCGTGCCGCCGGTGTGGCCGAGGCTCCGCCCGCTGATCATTGGGACGACAATTCCTGGGACTCCTTCGGAAGTTGGATGAGCAAGGCCGGCGGAAGCGAGGATTGGGGCGATGAGCAAAGATGTTTTGTCGCCGACTCCACCGGTGGAGTGCTTGTCGATGGCGAAGGTGTTGAGGGCTTCGGTGTAGGCGACCTCTCCGGAGAAGCGCATGGCCTCGGTGAGTGTGGCAAGCTCTCTGGGATCGAGGCCGCGGAGAAAGACTGCCATTAAGAAGGCTGCGATCTGAGCGTCGGTGACGAGTTGTCTTGTGGGGGTCCGGCGGACGATGGCATGAATGAAGGCGCGGATCTCGGCGTCGGTGAGAGCGAGGCCGTCGCGCTTGTGCAGGATGACGTCAATGGGATGGATGGAGTGGGTCATGTCTTCGATCGGATTGAGGACGTTATGAGTTGGGGAGGAGGAAGGCGGCGGGGAGAAGGTCGGCGATGGTGGCTTGGATGTTGGCTCCTTTTTCGCCGGGGAAGAAGACGATAGTGTCGGGTGTGCTGAACTCGTGGATGGTCTGGCGGCAGGCTCCGCAGGGTTGGCTGGCGGTATCGTTAAGGTTGGCGACCGCGATGGCGCGGATCCGGATTTGCGGCCCGTGGAGGCTGACGGCGGTCGCGATGGCAGCCTGTTCGGCGCAGACGGTGAGGCGATAGGAGGCGTTTTCCACGTTGCAGCCGGTGACGATAGTACCGTCGGTGAGCAGGACGGCAGCGCCTATGCGGAAGTTGCTGTAGGGGGCGTAGGCGTGGTGGGCGACGGCGATGGCCCGCTGCTGCAGGTCTGCGGTCTGGGCGGGGTCGAGTGGCGTTGGGCGGTCAGACGAGCCGTGGTTCGAAGACATGATGTGCTGAGGCTATCGGTTGAGAAGGACGATAGCAAGTCGTGGTGCGCTAATGGTTAAGAGCTCGCGCCCGATATAGAGAGATGTGGACGATCTGACCAAAGAGTTTATCGCGGAGAGCCAGGAAGGTCTCGACCGGATGGAGAGTTGCCTTACCGAGCTTGAGATGCGGCCCGGGGATAGCGGATTGCTGGGAGAGATCTTCCGTGCGGTCCATACGATCAAGGGGACGACGGGGTTTCTGGGCTTCGACAGGTTGGAGAAGCTGGCGCACGCAGGAGAGCATCTGCTTGGCTCGCTGCGGGACGGCCGGCTCGCGGTGACGTCGGAACTGATCAGCGGATTACTGAACCTGCTGGATGGGCTGCGCGCGATTCTGGTGTTGATCGAGGAGACGGGAGGCGAAGGGACGAGGTCAGGTGATGAAGATGGCGAGTTGATTGCGGAGCTAACGCTGTTGAATGGCGAGATGCCGCCGGCGGAGGTCGAGGCGGAGTTATTACATTCGATCATCGACTCCGGTGAACCTGCTGCGCCTGTCGCTGGAGCTTCGAAGATGTCGAACAAGCCGTCCGCACCGACATCGGCGACCACGAATAGCGAGAGAAACGGGGCGGGGAACGACAAGACGCTGCGGATCGACGTAGACGTCTTGAACCGGATGATGAACCTGGTGGGCGAGTTGGTGCTGACGCGCAACCAGATGCTGCAGAGCGATATGGCGGCAGGGAATTTTCCTGAGTTGGCGCGACGGCTGGACAGCGTGACGGCAGATCTGCGCGAGACCGTGATGCAGGCGAGGATGCAGCCGGTGGGAAATCTGTTCGGCAAGTTTCCGAGAATGGTGCGCGACCTGGCGAGGACGTGCGGCCGCGATGTGCGAATAGAATTTACCGGCCAGGAGACGGGGCTGGACAAGAGTTTGCTGGAGGCGATCAAGGATCCCCTGACCCATGCGGTGAGGAACGCGGTGGACCATGGGATTGAAGCGCCGAGTGTCCGCGTGCTGGCGGGCAAGCCGGCTGAGGGCTGTGTGCGGCTGAAGGCGTTTCATCAGAGTGGATCTGTGGTGATCGAGGTCACGGATGATGGCGCCGGGATTCCAATGGAACGAGTTTTGGCGAAGGCGATCGAGCGCAATCTTGTGACCGAGGAGCAGGCCGCGGGAATGTCGGAGAGGGAGGCACTGCAGCTGATCTTTCTGCCTGGCTTTTCGACGGCGGCGGCGGTGACGACGGTCTCGGGGCGCGGCGTTGGGATGGATGTGGTGCGGGCCAACGTGGAGAAGGTTGGTGGCAGCGTCGAAGTGGAGTCGCGCAGGGGAGCAGGGACGACACTGCGATTGCGGGTTCCGCTGACGCTTGCGATCGTTCCTTCGCTGATCGTGCGCAGTGGTGGCCAGTGCTTTGCGCTGCCGCATAGTGCGCTCGTGGAGCTGGTGGATATTCCGCAACGAGACTTTGCGCGAATGGTGCAGCGGATCGGCCCGGCGGAACTTTATCGTCTGAGGGAACATCTGCTGCCGATGGTTTGGCTTGACGGGCTTCTTGGTTTGGAGCCGGATTCTCCCGGGACGTTGCAGGGGCACTATCTGGCTGTGCTCGAGGCGGATGGATGCCGGTTTGGCCTGGTGGTCGACGACCTGATGTCGCCGGAGGAGATTGTGGTGAAGCCGCTGTCGCCCGTGTTGAGGGAGATCGGCTTGTTTTCAGGAGCGACGGTGCTGGGCAATGGAACGCTGGCACTCATCCTGGATGTTGGAGCGACGGCGGCACGCGCAGGCGTGAAGCCGATCGAAGAGAGCGTAGAGACAGGCGCGCGGGAGACCGGAATTCAGGAGGCCGCTGGAGAGTCGTTCCTGATCTTTGAAGACCGCGCCCGGGAGCGGACCGCGCTGCCGCTGGACATGGTCGAGCGGATTGAAAGTGTGCCGCTCGATCGAATCGAGTATGCGGCGGGACGGCCGTTGCTGCAGTATCGCGGCGAGTTGTTGCCGCTGAAGGACCAGGGCAACGTGTTGGCGGACCTGGATGTTGCGCGAAAGCGTGGAGACGAGGTCCTGGCGACGGTACTGATCTGCGGGGGAGCGGGGCGTGGTGGAGAGCAGAGACTCGGCATGGTTGTGCGGCAGGTGCTGGATGTTTCGCCGGGAACCGTGTTGGAGCGGGACGAGGTCAGTGATGGAACAGGATTGGAGCTTGCGCTTGTGAAGGAAAAGCTGACGCTGGTTTGCCGGGAGCCCGGTGCAAAGGCGACAGCCAGCTGGCAGGAGGTCGCATGAAGACGGCTGGTCACGACGCGGTCGATGAGATTCAGGAGGAGAACGACGCAGTATCACTTTGTTCGCTCTACGCGGGGAGTGAGACCTTCGGGATCGATACCAGGAAGATACGCGAGGTGCTGGGGGATCGGGATCTGCAACGTGTCCCCATGTCTCCAACGTTTATCGCAGGGGTAGTGCCCTATCGTGGCGAGGTGTTGACAACGGTGAACCTTCGGGCGCTGCTGGGGATGGAGGCCCACTCCGGAAAGTGCTGCGTGCTGGTGATGGAGGAGGGTGAAGCCGGAGAGCGGTTTGGTCTTGTAGTGGATGCGGTGGGTGGCGTTGTCACGGTGAGCCGGCGAATGTTGGAAGCGAATCCATGCACGTTGGAGGCGCGAGGGAAGTGGTTGTTCGATGGTGCTTACAAGATGGAGAGTGGCCTGATTGCGCGGCTCGACCCACCGAAGCTGTGCCCGTCGCGATTGTCGGAGACGGGATTGTTTAGGAAGAGTTCGAATGGAGGTTTCGATGCGGGCCCTGATCGTCGATGATTCAAGCTTCATCCGCGAATATCTGCGGCACCTGTTAAGCCGGATGGACATTGTGTGCGAAGAAGCCGTCGACGGGAGCGATGCTCTGATGGTGCTGGCGGGCGAAGAGACCTTCGACCTGATGCTGCTGGACGTGAACATGCCGGTGATGAATGGGCTGGAATGCGTGAAGGCGCTGCGTGAAGCGAGGCTGGGACCGGATATGAAGGTGATGATGGTAACGACCGAGGCAGATCACTCGTTTATCGCTACGGCGCTGGACAATGGAGCGGACGAATTTCTGATGAAACCATTTACGCCGGAGAGCCTGCGGGAGAAGATGCTTCTGCTTGGTGTGATTGCGGCCTAGCCGGAAGGCAGAGGAAATTGGACATGGGGAGTTTAGCGGAACGGCCACTTCGTATTCTTGCAGCAGACGACTCCGCTGTGATGCGAAGCGTCTTCTGGAAGCTGTTTCTGATACATGCGGAAGATCGGTCGAGCGAGTTGCCCAGGATGGAGTTGTGCGGGATCGCTCGCGATGGCATTGAGTGCCTGGAACAGGTGAGCCGCCTAGGCCCCGATGTCCTTGTGCTTGATCTCGAGATGCCAAGGCTGAACGGGCTGGGCGTGCTGGACAGATTGCGCGTTGAAAATCCTGCGTTGCCGGTGATCATGTGCAGTGCGCATACCGAGCATGGCGCGAGATCGACGCTGGAGGCGCTGGGGCGCGGAGCTTCGGACTATGTGATGAAGCCTTCGGAGCAACGTAATGTTGCTGCGGCGATGCAGTCACTTTCGCAGCAACTGCTGCCGCGAATCGCTGCGCTGGCGAAGGACGCGAACAGGGGGAAAGCGGATGGAAGCGTCACCTCCGACAGGGCACAGAAAGCGAGCGCGGGCGAGGTCCCGGCGAAGGCGTTCTCTCCGGTTGAGATCGTGGTGATCGGACTGTCGACTGGCGGGCCCTCGGCGCTGGAGCAACTGTTGCCGAAGTTGCCGAAGGATTTTCCTGTTCCTGTGATGATCGTGCAGCACATGCCGAAGTTGTTTACAGGACCGCTGGCGGAGAGGCTGAACAATTGCTGTGCGTTGCGCGTGGAGCAGGCCTATGACAACGCGACCATTCGTCCGGGTACGGTCTGGCTGGCGCCGGGAGACTCGCACATGGAGGTGGCTCCCCGCCGCGCGATGCTTGGTGATGGCGACAGAGACTCGGAAGCATGCAGTGCCAGGGTCCGACTGCACCAGCAGGAGCCGCTGAATCACTGCAGACCATCGGTCGATTATCTTTTCTTCTCTGCTGTGCGAATCTACGGTGCGGGGACGCTGGCGCTTGTGATGACGGGGATGGGCGCGGACGGTCTGAACGGAGCACGCGCGGTGCATGAGGGCGGCGGGATGGTGTTGGCCCAGGACGAAGCTACCTCAGCGGTGTGGGGGATGCCAGGCAGGGTAAGTGCGGCCGGTATCGCCAACGCAACGCTGCCGTTATGGGGGATCGCAGGCGCGTTGAGGCAAAGAGTAAGCGCAGGGCGGCAGGTACGATCGGAAGTTGGACCCGGTGCAGTCTCTGTGAGGACTCCGAGGCGGGAGGTGATCCATGGCCTGCTCTGATTCGGACTATGAGTATC
Source organism: Acidobacteriaceae bacterium KBS 89 (assembly GCA_000381605.1). Taxonomy (GTDB): domain Bacteria; phylum Acidobacteriota; class Terriglobia; order Terriglobales; family Acidobacteriaceae; genus Edaphobacter. The sequence continues at coordinate 103,352 of KB906756.1, read as the reverse complement.
TTCGAGGGGTTGTGATGGAGCAGTCTGCAAACCAGATCGATCCGTCGCGTAATGCGCTGTTCGACACGAGGCTGACTTCGATCGCCCGTCTGTCGGGTGCGGCAAATCTCGAAGATTTTGTGAACATGTTGAAGGCAGGCAAACCGGCCCATCTGCACCGTGCGGTGGCCGAGGCCATGACGGTTAATGAGACGAGCTTTTTTCGCGATATTGCACCGTTCGAGATGTTGCGCGAGGTTATCTTTCCACGATTGATCGAACAGAGACTTGAGAAAAGGCGGCTGAGGATTTGGAGTGCAGCGAGTTCAACGGGGCAGGAGGCTTACAGCCTCGCGATGTCCTTGGCGGAATATTTTCCGGCGCTTGCGCAGTGGGACGTGAAGATTATCGGGACAGACATCTCGCGGCATGTGGTGGACTATGCGCAGAGGGGGAGATATCGCCGGGTTGAGGTAAACCGTGGACTGCCGGCACGGATGCTCCTGAAGTACTTGGTGCGTGAGGGCGAGGAGTGGGAGGTGGTTCCGCGGATCCGGTCGATGTGCGAGTTTCGGTATGCGAACCTTTGCGCACCGATGCCACAGCTGCCGGAGTTCGACCTGGTGATGTTGCGAAACGTTCTGCTTTATTTTTCACAGCATGACCGGAGGGCGCTCTTCGGCGAGATTTATCGCAAGATAATCCCTGGCGGGTATCTGGTCCTGGGGAACGCGGAGCAGGCTGAGGATTCTACCAACCTCTTTGAAGTGGAGTTCGCAGCGAACTGCTATTTCTATCGGCCTGTCTACGGCAGCTGATCCTTGTCGGTTCTATGGCTTGCGGCCAGCCTCATCAAGGCCGGTGTGCATCCTAGGGTGTAAGGCAGTTATGCTGCTGGGAGCACCACCCTAGAGGACAATGCCACGAGTTCCTTCCAGTTCGAAGAAAGCAGATGCAGCGAAGGTCGATAAGGCAGCGATGCGGAGGGGTTCCGCCGATGAAGCCGAGGCGGCGCTGCGGCTGTTTCATCCGATCACGGCAAAGTGGTTTCGAGCCGTGTTCGATGCGCCGACGGCTCCGCAGGTGGAGGGCTGGCCGGCGATTGCGCGTGGAGAGTCAACGCTGATTCTGGCGCCCACTGGCACAGGCAAGACGCTGACTGCGTTTTTGTGGTGCCTCGACAAACTGATGATGCAGACACCTTCCGACGCTAACCGCGGGTGCCGGGTGGTTTATTTGTCGCCGTTGAAGGCGCTGGCGGCGGATGTGGAGCGCAATCTGAGGTCTCCTCTGGTGGGAATTGCCAACATGGCGAGGCGTGAGGGGATAGATGTGCGCATGCCTGAGATAAGCGTTCGCACAGGAGACACGTCGCAGAAGGAACGGGCGAGGTTTCGGAAACACCCCGGTGATATTTTGATCACTACGCCGGAGAGCCTGTATTTGCTTCTGACGTCGGAGGCAGGAGAGGGGCTGCGGGCGGTTGAGACGGTGATTGTGGATGAGATCCATGCGTTGGTGCCAAGCAAGCGTGGGGCGCATCTGGCGCTGTCTTTGGAGCGTCTTGAAGCTCTGACTGGCAGGCGGTTGCAGCGGATCGGATTGTCGGCGACGCAGCGGCCACTGGAGGAGGTTGCGCGGTTTCTGGGGGGTGCTGAGTCCTCGGGCACGACAACCATAGTCTCTTCGGTGGCGGAGATGCCGCCTGCGACCGAACGTGGGAGCGAGATTGCCAGTGTGCTGATGAGTACCGCCAGCGACGATGGCGTGAAGCCCGATGTGGGAGTGAACGCGCCCCAGTACAGGCCTGTCAATGTGGTGAATGCAGGCGCGAGGAAGCTACTGGAATTGAAGGTTGAGGTGCCGGTTGAGGACATGGCTCGGATCGGCGAAATACAGGAGCAGCTGAGCGGGCCGGCTTCGCAGGGTCCGAAGAGGACTTCGATCTGGCAGTCGATTCATCCGCGGTTGCTCGAGATTATCCAGGGGCGAACGTCGACGTTGATCTTTGTGAATGCGCGGCGTGTGGCGGAGCGGCTGGCGGGCGCGCTGAATGAGTTGGCAGGTGAGCAGATCGCGCGCGCACATCACGGCTCTCTAGCGGCTACCCAGAGGACGGAGATCGAAGAGCTGCTGAAGGCGGGAAAGATCAAGGCTCTGGTGGCTACGTCGTCGTTGGAGTTGGGGATCGATATGGGGGCGATCGACCTGGTGATTCAGATTGAAGCGCCGCCGTCGGTGGCGAGTGGGATGCAGCGGATCGGAAGAGCAGGGCATCAGGTGGGCGCGCCTTCGCATGGGATAATTTTCCCGAAGTATCGTGCGGACCTGATCGCATGCGCGGCTGTGACGCGTGCGATGCATGAGGGGCATGTCGAGTCGACGCGATTTTTGCGCAATCCGCTGGATGTGCTGGCGCAGCAGATGGTGGCCGTGATTGCGCATCCTCCCCTGGGTGTGGAGGATTCAGAGCGACGGGCAAAGCGCGCAACGGAGGAGGAGGAGAGCCCCGGCATCAGCTATGCGGCGTTGTTCGCGCTGGTGCGGGGAGCCGCACCGTTTGCAGGATTGAGCCAAGGTGTGTTCGATGGTGTGCTCGACATGCTGGCCGGGCGGTATCCATCGGATGAGTTTGCGGATCTGCGGCCAAGGATTACGTGGGACAGGACGCGCAACTGGATTACACCTCGCGCCGGTGTGAAGCGGATTGCGATTCTGAATGGCGGGACAATTCCTGATCGCGGCACGTACGGAGTTTTTCTCGCAGGGCAGAGAAACAAGCCAGTGCGGGTTGGCGAGCTGGATGAGGAGATGGTCTTCGAGAGCAGGACAGGAGACACGTTCATCCTGGGCGCGTCGACCTGGCGGATCGATGAGATTACGCATGACCGTGTGCTGGTTACGCCCGCTCCTGGTGAGGCTGGCAAGATGCCGTTTTGGCACGGAGACCAGGCTGGGAGACCGCTCGAGTTTGGACGACGAATTGGCGCTCTGGTGAGAGAGCTGCGGGATTCACCGCGGGCCGTTGCGGTGGCGAGGCTGACCACCGAGCACGACCTCGAATCGGGTGCGGCAGAGAATGTGTTGCGCTATCTGGCCGATCAGGAGTTGGCGACTGTCGTGGTTCCGGATGATCGAAACATTGTGATCGAACGGGTGAGGGACGAGTTGGGCGACTGGCGGGTTTGCGTTCTCACTCCGTTTGGGAGTAGGGTCCATGCGCCGTGGGCGATGGCAGCGACGGCAAAGCTGAGGGCCTCGTCTGGATACGAGGTCGAGACGATGTGGTCGGAGGATGGGTTCGTGCTGCGTTTTCCGGAGACCGAGGAGGCGCCGGCGATCGATACGATTTTGCTGGAGCCGGAGGAGGCTGCGGAGTTGGTGCTGCGACAGTTGGGGTCGACGGCGTTGTTTGCAGCGAAGTTCAGAGAGAGCGCGGCGCGGGCCCTGCTACTGCCGAGAAGAAGAGCGGATGGGCGGACTCCGCTGTGGCAACAGAGGAAGCGGGCGTATGACCTGCTGAGCGTGGCCAGCCAATATGCTTCGTTTCCGATTGTGCTGGAGGCGTACCGCGAGTGTTTGCGCGATGTCTTTGACATGCCGGCCTTGATGGAGACGCTGCGAAATATCGGAAGTCGTTCGTTGCGAGTGCATACGGTGGATTCGCGAACGCCCTCTCCGTTTGCTTCGGCGCTGCTGTTCAGCTATGTCGCGAACTATATCTACGATGGCGACGCTCCGCTGGCGGAGAGGCGTGCACAGGCGCTCTCGATCGATCAGGACCAGCTGCGTGAGCTGATGGGCGACGCCGACCTTCGTGAACTGCTGGACGTCAATGCGATTGAAGAGACTGAGGAGCAATTGCAGTGCCTGGCTGAGACTTATCAAGCGCGGAATATGGACGGAGTCCATGATCTCTTGATGCGTGTGGGCGATCTGACCCGAGCAGAGTTGCGGTTGCGATGCGTGACGGAGGAGGTTGCGGAGACGATTGGCAAACTGATTCGTGCGCGGCGGGTGCTGGAGATTCAAGTTGCGGGACAGAAGCGGTTCATCGCAGTGGAGGACGCTGCACGATATCGGGATTCGCTTGGAGTACCGCTGCCCCCGGGATTGCCTTCGGCTTTTCTGCAGGCCGCACCGCACGCCTTTCTTGATTTGATGCGACGGTTTGCGCGGACGCATGGACCGTTCACAACGAATGAGGCTGCGGCGCGATTCGACCTGCGGGCCGAGAGCGTTGATGCAGGGCTGCAGGGTTTGGTGCAGAGTGGCAAGGTGGTGGAGGGTGGTTTTCGGCCAGGAGGAATCCACCGCGAGTGGTGTGATGACGAGGTTCTGCGAGCGATTCGGCGACGATCACTGGCCCGGTTGAGGAAGGAGGTCGAACCGGTTGAGCAGAGAACGCTCGCGAGGTTGTTTACGCGGTGGCAGGGTGTGGTGCAGCCGCGCCGAGGATTGGATGCTCTGCTGGATGTGATTGAGAACCTGCAAGGCGCGCCGCTGCCGGCATCGATTCTGGAGACGGAGATTCTGCCTGCCCGCCTGCTTGGGTACAAGCCCGCTGATCTGGATACTTTGATCGCGGCGGGTGAGGTGGTGTGGGTTGGGATGGATCCGATTGGAGAACGCGATGGGCGAATAGGGCTTTATCTTGCGGAGAAGCTGTCAGCTCTTTGGCCGATTGCCCCGGCGGAGCGCGCTCTGCGGGACGATGAGGGGAAGGTGATTGCTCCCTTGGCTGCAGCAGTGACGAGGGAGACTGAGATTGTCGAGTACTTGAAGCGGCACGGAGCTTCGTTCTTTCAGGATCTGCATGATGGAGTGGGTGGAGGGTATTCGGGCGAGACGCTGGAGGCGCTTTGGAGCCTGGTGTGGAAGGGGCTGCTGACCAACGACGGCATGGCGGCGCTGCGTGCCTATTGCGAACGTCCTTCGACGAATAGTTCGCGGAAGCCCGCGCGGCGGTTGAATCAGCAGGTGGTCTTCCGGTCGCGACGAACGACTCCGCCGACGGCCCAGGGACGATGGGCGTTGAATGGAGCGGTTTTCGCTGAGGAGAGGTCTGCAACAGGTTGGAGCCATGCGATCGCTCAGCAGCTATTGACGCGGTATGGTGTGGTGTTTCGTGAGACGGCGCATGCGGAGAACCTGCCGGGGGGGTTCTCGGCGATCTATGACTTGATGAAGGCGCTGGAAGAGAGCGGAAAGATTCGGCGTGGATATTTTGCTGCCGATCTCGGAGCGACGCAGTTTGCCATGCCGGCCGCAGTCGATCTTCTTCGTTCGCTCCGAGTGCAGCAGGATCCGGATCGGGTTGAGATGCTGCAGTTGGCGGCTACTGATCCGGCAAACCCCTATGGAGCGCTGATGCGATGGCCTGCGGCGCCGGATGCAGGTTCGTCGTTGACGCGGAGTGTGGGGGCTCGGGTGATTCTCTGCGATGGTGCTCTGGTGGCTTATCTGCGGCGAGGAAATCCCAATCTGCAGGTATTTCTGCCGGACGAGGAGCCGCAACGATCCCAGGTGGCGCGGAGCCTTGCGGAATTTCTAGTAGGCAGAGTGCAAGGAGATCGTGGAGACGATGATGCAGGTCGAGCGGGGATGTTGATTGCAACCGTGAATGGGATCGCAGTGGCACAGAGTGTGATGGCTCGTGCTCTCTTGGATGCAGGGTTTGCCGCCGGGGCGATGGGATTCAATGTTCGCAGGAATTTGCCGCCGTTGCCCAGACAACGCGCTGGGGCGAGAGCGAATGCCTGAGGGAGACACAATCTATCGAACGGCGCGGGCTCTCGAAAGTGCTATCGGGGGCAAGGTCGTGACGGGGTTTGAGACTGGGCTGGCGATGCTGGCTCGCGTAAATGACGATGCGCCGCTGGTGGGGCGAGTGGTGAAGAAGGTGGAGTCAAGGGGGAAGTGGTGCGTCATCCATTTCTCGGGTGACTTGATTCTTGTTACGCATATGTTGATGAGCGGGAGCTGGCACTTGTATCGCACTGGCGAGCGGTGGCAGATGGGCCGATCGCGGATGCGGGTGGTGATTCGAACAGCGGAGTGGGAGGCCGTGGGATTCAATATTCCAGTGGCGGAGTTTCATACGGAGCGGTCGCTGATGAGAAGCAGCGAGGTGCCGAAGCTGGGAGCTGATATTTTGTCGGGGAGTTTCAAGGTGGAAGCTGGAGTCGCGCGATTGATCGCTTATGGCCACGAGTATCCTGACGCTGAGATTGCTGTAGTGCTGCTGAATCAGCGGGTGCTGGCGGGGTTGGGGAATGTGTATAAGAGCGAGGTTTTGTTTGCTGCGGAGGTGAATCCGTTTCGTGAGATGCGGACGATCACTCAAGGTGAGGCGGAGGTGATGGTCGACGTCGCGCAGCGTTACATGAAGGCGAATGTGGTCGACGGTAAAGGCGATGGAATTGTGACCTACTCGGGCAACCGAAGGACGACACACGCGATGAATCGTGAGGAGCGGCTGTGGGTGTATCGGCGACAGGGTCAGGAATGCCGGAGATGCGGAGCAGTGGTGATGATGCGAAAGCAGGGTGTGCAGGCGCGGTCGACATATTGGTGTCCGGAGTGCCAGCCGTGGGTGGGAACAGGGGAGACAGCCGCACCCGTGGGCCGGGTTGATAGACTCCTTCGATGAGAGAGATGAGTCGGCGAGAGATGCTGAAGCTGAGCTCGGCCGGAGCGCTGGCTGCGCTTGCGACGACTGTGCCGGGTGTTGCTGCGCCCGTTGAATCACAGCGTAGGACCGTACCGAAGTGGGAGATCTTCGAAATTTCTCTCCAGGGACCCTCGACCGGGAATCCATTCGTTGAGGTGGAACTCACGGCGACGTTTGTGCGGGGAGGCCGGACGGTTAGTGCGGATGGATTCTACGACGGTGAGGGAAGGTACAAGGTCCGATGGCTGCCCGATGAAGAGGGTGAGTGGAGTTATACGACGCGCAGCAGTGTGGCGGAGCTTCACGGGAAGACAGCAACGTTTACCTGCGTTCGCGCATTGCCGGGAGCTCATGGACCGGTGAAAGTGCGCAACACGCATCATTTTGCTTACGCGGATGGGACACCGTACTTTCCTTTTGGCACGACATGCTATGCGTGGATTCACCAGGGCGATGCACTCGAACGCCAGACCTTGAAGACCTTGCAGGCGTCGCCGTTCAACAAGATACGAATGTGCGTGTTCCCGAAGAGTTATGAGTACAACCGCAACGAGCCTGTGCTCTATCCCTTTGAACGAAATGCAGCGGGAGAGAGCGATTTCAGACGGCCAAACCCAGCGTTTTTTGCGCATCTGGAGCTGAGGATTGCCGAGCTTTGCGCATTGGGAATTGAGGCCGACCTGATTTTGTTTCACCCGTATGATCGGTGGGGATACGCGACGATGCCGGCGAAGGCCGACGATCAGTATCTGCGTTATGTGCTGGCGCGACTATCGGCGTATCGGAATATCTGGTGGTCACTGGCAAACGAATTTGATTTGATGAAGGCGAAGTCGGTGGCGGACTTCGACAGGTTTTTCCAGATTGTATTGCAGCACGACTGGGCAGGTCATCTGAGGTCAGTGCATTATTCCAAGTCGATGTATGACTACACCCAGCCGTGGGTGACTCACGCCAGCCTGCAGAGCTATGACTTTGACGTGGCTGCAGCATGGCTTAAGGCTTGGGGGAAGCCGATTGTGTATGACGAAGTAATGTATGAGGGGAATCTGAATAAACGTTGGGGGAATATCTCTGGCGAGGAGATGACGCGGCGGTTTTGGCTGGGAGTGATTGCCGGATGCTACGTGACGCATGGCGAAACATACCTTGATCCAGAACAGCCGTTCGATGAGAATACGACGCCGACGCTGTGGTGGTCGCACGGTGGAACTCTGCATGGAAGCAGCCCTGCGAGGATTGCGTTTCTAAGGCGATTGGTGGAAGAGACTGCAACTGCGGCGGGAGCGCAGTCGAAACTGACAGGACTTGATCCGGGAGCTGCGCCTTACTATCTGAATGCTTCGAGCGCGGATGCGAACGGCGCGATTCAGGAGATCGTGTATTACATGGATTTTCATCAGCCGATCTACTATGAGTTTCCTCTGCCGGACGGAAGTTTTACGGCGGAGTTGATCGATCCCTGGCAGATGACAGTGATGGCAGTGCCTGGAGGATTCAGTGGAAAGACAAAATTGAAGCTCTCCGGAAGAGCATTTCAGGCGGTTCGGTTTCGAAGAATTGCTTAGAGGCTATTGCGGTGGTGGAGACGGCTGAGGCTGCTGCGGCTGATCTTTGTCCTTGCCGCCACCGAAGATCTTTTGGAAGATATTCTTCTTCTTTTTTTGCTCTGGCTGCTGAGTCGTGTCGGGAGCGTTGCCGTCTGGCGGGGTGTTGGGGGCCGGGTGGACGATGGGCGCGGGCGTTGTAGCTGGTGATATCGCGGCCGGATGGGTCGCGTCCGGAGTGACGGCTTTGTTGCCTCCGATGCCGAAGATCTTCTGGATGAAGTTCTGTGGGTTTTCACCCATCTGACTGCAGGTGTTGACGGGCGCGGTGCCATCGAGGAAGGCGACGTAGAAGCTATTGCTGGGACAGGTGGAGTCGACGAGTAGACTCGAAGGCCTGTCGATGCGGGCTGTGGTGACGCCTTCAGGCGCGACGAAGGGTTTGACGTCAGAGTATTGCGGCAGCTGAATTGCGCGCTTCATAAACTCCGTCCAGATGGGAGCAGCCGCGTGTGCGCCTTGGAGTTTGACGTCAGTGTAGTCGTCGTTGCCAACCCAGATAATGCAAAGGAGATTGGAGGTGTAGCCGGCGAACCATGCGTCGTGGCTGGTTCCGGTCTTGCCGGCTGCGGGAGCGGTGAAGCCGTGGCCGCGGACTGCTCCCGCGGCGGTTCCGTAATTGAGCGCGCCTTCCAGCAGCGACTGAGTGAGGTAAGCGACGCGGGGGTCGAGTACTTGCTTGCCCTCAGGAGAGAAATCGGAGACGATGTCGCCGTTAGTATTGCGAACCGAAGCGACCATCCATGGATTCAGGTGTACACCGTTGTTGGCGAAGACGGTGTATGCGCCGGCCATGTCGATCGGCGTGGCGCTATACGTGCCGATAGCGACGGAAGGGGTGGCTTTGGCGGACGCGATGCCGGCGGAGTGGGCGAGGGTTGCTACGTTTTGGTAGCCCACCTTTTGCGCGAGGGCTATGGTCGCGATGTTGAGTGAGTGTGCGATTGCGGTGGCCGCTGTGACCATGCCGGGGTATTCGTTTTTTTCGAAGTTGCCGGGGGTGTATGGCTGGTCGTTGGTGCCGAAGTCCTGAGAATCGTCGTTGAGCTGAGTGAGAGCTGTGAAGACTCCGTCTTCGCCGAGGGAGGTTCCGTTGAGCGAGGTATTGTAGGCGGTGGCGTAGACGAAGGGCTTGAAGATGGAACCGGTCGGCCGGTTGGAGGTGGCATGATTGAGCTGCGAGACGCCGTAGTTGCGGCCGCCTACCAGTGCGAGGAGCTGTCCCGTGTGCGGATTGATGGCGACGAGTGCTACTTGTGGATAAGTGATTGGTTTGGGCTGCTCGCCTTTGGGCGTTTTGCGTTGCTTACGGACGAGCTCGTCAACGTTCTTCATCCCGATCTCGATGGCCTCTGAGGCGTCGCGCTGCAGCTCGGGGTCGAGCGAGGTGTAGATGCGAAGGCTCTGACGCGACAGGTCCTGATCGCCGATGCGCTGGACGAGCTGATCGTGGACGAGGTCGACGAAGTAGGGAGCTTCGCTCGCGTCGATATTGGGAGGAGCCAGCCCGAGTGGTTCAGCCTTGGCCCGAACCGCTTCGCTTGAGGTAAGCGCGCCGGTTTCGACCATAGCATCGATAACAAGATTGCGTCGGGCCATGGCTCGATCGGGATGGCGATAGGGATTGCGATAACTGGGATTCTGCAGCAGGCCGGCCAGCAATGCGCATTGAGCGGTGTCGAGCTGGCCGAGCGGCTTGCCGAAGAAGGTTCGCGCTGCTTCTCCGAAGCCGTTGATCTCATAGCTGCCAATGTGGCCGAGGTTCATCTGGTTGGCATACATCTCGAAGATCTGCTGCTTTTTGAAGCGCGCTTCAAGTTGGAAGGTGATCATGATCTCGCGAAGCTTGCGAGTGATCTTCTTTTCCGGTGAGAGAAAGAACCCGCGTGCCAGTTGCTGCGTGAGCGTGGAACCGCCGCAGCTCATGTGGTGTGAGAGTAGGTCCTGAAAGCCGCACTTGATGGTGCGCAGGTAGTTGATACCGCCGTGGTTGAAGAAGTCGCGATCCTCAATTGCGACCACCGCCTGAACCATGCGAGGGGGAATCTCCTGATAGGTGACCAGGCGGCGCTTTGTGCGGTTCTTGTCTTCCGAGAGTGCAGTTATTAGCTGCGGTTCAAGCTCGTAGGCGCTCAGCGCAACTCCGTTTTCGGCGGTGATGCTTTGGACGGTGCCACCACTCGCACTAATAGTGGCCCCGTCGGTGTTGTGGTAGCTCTCCGGGCCGGGCTTGATGAAGATGTTATCGCCGTTGAGCTGAAACGTACCAAGTTTCGGGTTGCTGTTGTAACCCGCTTGGCGAAGGTCAGTGGCGATTACCGAGACGGTGAGCTTCTGGCCATCACGGATCTCCCGTGGCGCGGCGTAGATCTGCGAAACACTCGCGAAGATGGGGCCGGCGTTTAGACGGTCATCGACCACTCGTTGATAGTGGTAGTAGAAGTAGCCGAAGACCACCGCGCCGGCCACCATCAGGCCCAGGAAACTTATCAGAACAATGCGGAAGAGACGAGAGTGCAGCAGACTTTTTGACTTGGCCTTGAAGCTCGTGCTGCTGCCGTATTTAAGTTTTACTGGCATAGGTGCGGGGAACCAGGCCTAGCTTCGATTCACTATGATGTTAGACGGGTTAGATGCGGCGATGTTCATTGGGGCTTGCTTCGGCCAATTGGCTCTAGTTTAGCTTGGAGCAGGAGGCCGGCAAGGTGAGCGGTGATCGCATCAATTGAATGATCCTCATTCGTTAACTGGACGCGATCTACGAGTTCAACTTTGCCTTCAACTACACCGCGTCCAATATTGATTCGATAAGGGATGCCGACAAGGTCAGCGTCTTTGAATTTGACGCCGGCCCGTTCGTCGCGGTCGTCCAGGATGACGTCAACGCCAGCAGCTTCGAGTTCGGTTGCGACCTTTTCTCCTGCCGCCAAAAGAGCGGCATCGCCAATATTGGTGATCGTGACGACGACTTCGAAGGGTGCGATGGCGGGGGGCAAGGCATAGCTCTTGCCTTCGTTTGTGGCGGCGGAGGTTTCGATGGCCGCGGTGAGGATGCGCTCGATGCCGATGCCGTAGCAGCCCATGATGGGCATGACTTCTTTGCCTTCGCGATTGAGGACGGAAGCACCCATGGACTTCGAGTATTTATTGCCGAGCTTGAAGATGTGGCCGATCTCGACGGCTTTGCCAATCTTGAGGGGTTTACCGCTGGAGACGTCGAGGTCGCCTTCATTAACGTTGCGTATGTCGGCGACTCGCGTCCAGGTGAAGTCACGGCCCGGCACGATGTTGCGGTAGTGGAAGTCCATCTTGTTGGCGCCGCCAACCATGTTTGTGCGGCCTTCGAGTCCTTTGTCGATGACGACAAACGCACAGCGTGGATCGCCCTTTTCGGCAGGAAGTACCTTGAGGCCAATAGGGCCGAGGTAGCCGGCAGGACCTTCGAAGTAGAGAGCGAGTTCTTCGGCGACCATGGTGCGGAGTTCCGACACGTAGGCGGCGGCCATCAACTTGGTCTCGTTGACGAAGTGGTCGCCGCGCAGGAAGGCGATGACCGGGATCTCGACAGTCTTGCCGGTGCCATCTTTTTTCTGACCCATGTAAGCGACGGTCTTGATGTCGGAGGCGGGAGAGATCTGGAAAAATTCGGCGACGTCGGCGATCGAGGCTTTACCCGGTGTGTGGACAAGCTCGGGCATGCCGTCGCTGGTCGGCTCCATCTCGGTGACGGGAAAGAGTTGCGAGGTGGCCTTCTCCATGTTTGCTGCGTAGCCGCTCTCGGGGCAACTGACGATGAGATCTTCACCGGCCTCGGTGTAGACCATGAACTCCTGCGAGCCGGAACCGCCCATGGCTCCGGAGTCGGCTTCGACGACGACAAAGTTGAGCCCGCAGCGAGTGAAGATGCGACGGTAGGTCTCATCGTGTTTGTTGTAAGAGATGTCGAGGCCCGCCTCATCGAGGTCGAAGGAGTAGGCGTCCTTCATGAGGAACTGGCGGACACGCAACAGGCCGGACCTTGGACGCGGCTCATCGCGAAATTTGGTTTGGATCTGGTACCAGATTTGCGGGAGCTGCTTGTAGCTGCGAAGCTCCTTGCGAGCAATGTCGGTCACAATCTCCTCATGGGTCATGGCAAGGCAGAGCTCGGCGCCTTTCCTGTCTTCAAGGCGAAACATGTTGCCGCCCATGCCGGACCAGCGGCCGCTCTCCTCCCATATCTCCTTGGGATTGAGGGCGGGAAGGTAGAACTCCTGGCCGATACGGTCCATCTCTTCGCGGACGATGTCGATGATCTTGTTGATTGAGCGGTTGCCGAGGAAGAGGTAGCTATAAATGCCGGCGCCGAGCTGGCGGATATAGCCCGCCCTGAGGAGGAGCTTGTGGCTGGCGACTTCGGCGTCTGCGGGTGCTTCACGGAGGGTCGGGATGAACAGTTGGGACCAGCGATGCATGGGCAAAAAAGCACTTTCCGGCCCGCTGCGTCGAAATGCGCGGGCTTTTCGGGGATGATTCACATTCTAACCGGGAAGCTGTTTGCAGCACAGGGGGCAGTTTACGGTGAAGATTTTCACGATTAAGTGAAGGACACGTTGAGCGTTTTCTTATATGTACGCCAGACTACATACTTTATTGCTTAAAGAGAGTACCGTCGTGCTAATCGCAAGCCCGCCCCGCGATTTGTGGGCAACCAGTCTTTGCGGCCAGAGGATCCTCTCGCGTAAAGGAAGTTCCAGTTGCTCACCAGGCGCACCACGACGGAGTCGACAATTCGGTCCCGCAATGTCATCCTTGCGCAGTTGCCGGAGGACGAGTACGCGGCTTTGGCGAAGTTTCTGACGCCGGTCGACTTGCCCCTGGGGAAGCAACTCTCCGAGCCGAACCAACCCATAGAGTATGTGTATTTTCTGAACAGCGGTCTGATCTCTATAGACGCGCTGACAGAAAAGGGTGAGTCGGTTGAGGTCGGTGTTATTGGGCGCGAGGGGTTCTCGGGACTGCCCGCACTGCTGGACCAGCCGCAGATGTCCCATTCCGTGCTTATGCAGGGAATCGGCGACGGGATGCGTGTACACAGCTCGATCGTTCGCGACCAGTTTATGAAGGGCGGAATGCTGCAGCGGATCGTGCACGCATTTACCTATCTGCAACTGGTCCAGGTGACGCAGTCTGTTCTGTGCAACCGGATGCATGAAGTGGACGCGAGATTGGCGCGCTGGCTGCTGACCTCTGCGGATCGGATGGAGTCGGAGTCGTTGCATCTGACCCAGGAGTTTCTGGCGCAGATGCTGGGTGTGCAGCGCTCTACCGTTACGGTAGCAGCGGGCGATTTGCAGCGTGCAGGAATGATCGGGTACAGCCGCGGAAGAATCAATATTCTCGACCGCCCGGCGTTGAGTGGTGTGGCTTGTGAGTGCTACGAAATCGTGGCCTCGTCCTATAAACGCATCTTGAAGACCGATCCTGACGGGTCGTTGAGTTATGTCGTCTAGATGACGGAACGATTTTTCTCAATTTGCTAAGCTCATTCGGCAGATTGGTCTCCGCGACAGTGTTGACTCCTCACAGCACATTCAGGAACCTCTAACACTGGAGGAGTCATGCCTAAGATCCTACTGACTGGCCAGGATGTTCGTTTGTTGGAGACGAGGGCCGCCGTGCTGAGGAAGACCGGCGCGGAGGTCATCTACTGCGATGGGTCCCAGGTGCTCAACATCATGGAATCCGAGAAGCCCGACCTGTTCGTGTTGTGTCATTCGCTGTTGGCGGTGGAAGCGGATGTTATCGCGGACAAGGTGCATGCGTCTTGCCCCGGAGCCCGGATCCTTCTAGTGGTTTCGCAAATGATCGCAGAGAAGCAATATGCGGATGCGAAGTTCGACGGTACGAGTCTGCCTGAGCCTGTGCGGCTTATCAAAAGGGCGACCGAGTTACTGGAGAGGTTGCCTTCTCACTACGTGAAAGAGATTTCGCACGATAGACAACTGCCTGCAGCGCAGTAGTGATCCAAGTGCTGCCAGAAGCAGGTCGATACCTGGATCGTTTAAGCAGGAGCTTCCGGATCTAGTTCAGTTCAAGAGTCCACAAATCGTGAAGGTGTACCACCCCCTCGACGCGGCCGTCTGCGGCGATCACGATGAGCGAAGTAATCTTTCTTTCTTCCATTAGAGCGAGGGCCGACGATGCCAGGGCAGCGCCGTCAATTGTGAGAGGCTTCGGGTTCATGATTTCGCCGGCTGTGTGTTCGAGCGCGTGCCCCCCGTCACGCTCCAGGAGACGGCGAAGGTCTCCATCGGAGATCATGCCAGCGAGACGACCCTCTGCGAGGACGGTGGTCATGCCAAGCTTCTTGCGTGACATCTCGTAGATGACCTGCGGCATGGGCGTCGTGCTTGCGACCTGGGGCAGGGCATCGCCGGCGTGCATAAGTTCTCTAACGCGGGCGAGACGTCTGCCGATACGTCCTCCGGGGTGCAGGTCGGCGAAGTCCTCGGCCTTCCATCCGCGACGACTGCTTACCTCGAGCGCGAGCGCATCTCCCAGCGCCAGCATGACGGTGGTTGAGGCGGTGGGGGCGAGGTTGAGCGGGCAGGCCTCCGACGAGACGCCGGTATCGAGAAAGATATCGCTCGCCTGGGCGAGAGTTGAGGTGCTGCAGCCGCCGATCGCGATCAGGGTGGCCCGCAGCCGCTTGAGGGTGGGGAGAAGTCGTAACAGCTCTTCCGTTTCGCCGCTGTACGAGAGCGCGAGAACGATGTCGCCGGACGCGAGCATGCCGAGATCTCCATGAATTGCTTCGGCGGCGTGCAGGAAGTGGGCCTGTGTGCCGGTGGAGCGAAGCGTGGCTGCGATCTTGCGAGCGATGATGCCGCTCTTGCCTATACCGGTGACAATGATGCGTCGACTGTTCTGAACGGACTGCAGCAGCAGATCGGTCGCTTGTGTGAAGGGGCCGAGCATTGAGCCGTCAAGCCGAAGAGCGAGTTCGCTGAGGGCGGCGGCCTCGACGCGTACGAACTCGGACGGACGCATGGTGCCAGAGGGACTGTTGACTTTGCTGGACATAGTGGCTGAACCATGTCGATGCTAGCAGAGGAGCGGGTACGGTACCCGCAGGGGGTGAAACAGGGAACCGTCCGGCCCGTAAATCCGCCAAAACGCGGCTGTTGCATCGTTCTCGGAGGCTTTGCGTCTAAACTATAGCTATACGGTGTGGCGCGGTCTGCGCGCCGGAAGGACGTTGAACGTGAAGCGTAACGGATTGGTTCTTAGTGTGATGGTGGTTGGAATCGCGCTGCTGTTGTGGGCGGGATGGCATAACCTGCGGGAGCGTCGCAAAGCGATGCAAGAGGCGCGGGACAGTCGTGTGGTGCTGATGCCCGCGAAGCCCGGGCAGACGCCCGATGCCGAGACGCCAGACAGCGAAATGACAGGCCCCCACATGCTCGGAAAAGTGGCGCCGTCCTTTACCCTGGCGACTCTCGACGGGAAGAAAGTATCGCTGAGCGATTACAAGGGCCGTCCGGTACTGGTGAACTTCTGGGGAACGTGGTGCGCTCCCTGCAAGGTGGAGATGCCATGGTTTGAGGAGTTTCGCAAACAGTATGCGGCCCAGGGATTTGAAATCCTCGGTCTGACCGACGACGCGGACGCGGGCAATGAGGCAATCGCCAAGGTGGTGAGAAAGACAGGCGTGACCTATCCAATTCTGCTGACCGACGGAAAGGTACAAAAGGCCTATGGCGGCCTGGACTATCTGCCTGTGTCCTTCTACGTCGATAAGAATGGTTTGGTCGTCGACGAAACCGCCGGGCTTGGAAGCAAGGACGAGATCGAGGCCCACATCAAGAAGACAATTTCATCGGGATCGTCGACTGCGGCGGGAGGGCAATAATGCTCCGCGCTGCGCTATCTGGAGCGGTAGTTGCGTTTGTGGGAGTGGCCGCATTGACGGCCCAGCAGGTGGGGAATCTTGACGCCCCGACCCCCAAACCGAAGTCGTACGTCATCTACGCCGCGGAGCCGCAGGAAGTCACAGTAGGGAAGCGCAGCACGCTCGAGTTGCACTTTCGTGTTGTGGATGGCTTCCATGTAAACTCGCACACACCGAAGTCGGAGCTGTTGATCCCGACCCAGCTTGCTTTGCAGCCGGCGGCAGGCGTCAAGGCCGAACCGGTCGCATACCCCGCGGGCACATCCTATAGCTTCAGCTTCGACCCATCCGAGAAACTGGACGTGTACACCGGCGCGTTCACGGTGAAGCTCCCAGTGGTGGCTGAGGCAGGTACGCACACTGTGGAAGGGACGCTGCGCTATCAGGCCTGCGACCACGCCGCGTGTTACCCGCCGAAGAGTCTGCCTATCCAGGTGATCTTCACGGCGAAGTAGCCTTCTACCCTCCCATGGCCCACGTGACCGACAGGAACTATTGTTAGTAGCCTCGGTACGTCCATCACTCCTTGCAATTGAGTAATGGCATCATGGAAGGAACAGAAAGATTGGAGCGGGCAGACAGGAAATGGAAGAATTTCGAAGGCTGACACGGCTCCCGGCGTATGTATTCAACATCACAAGCGAACTGAAGGCCGCTGCGCGTAGACGTGGCGAGGACATCATCGACTTCGGGATGGGTAATCCTGACGGTGCCACTCCGCAGCACATTGTCGACAAGCTCATCGAGGCGGCGCAACGTACGTCGACCCACCGCTACTCGCTGTCTCGCGGTGTTCCGCGGCTGCGTAAAGCGATTTGCAACTGGTACAAGACACGCTATGACGTCGACCTCGATCCGGAGAAGGAGGCGATTGTCACGATCGGCTCCAAGGAGGGGATCGCGCATCTGTGCCTTGCGGTGCTTGACGACGAGGACACCGTGGCGGTGCCGAACCCAAGCTATCCGATCCACATCTTTGGGCCGGTGATCGCTGGTTCGAAGGTGCAGAGTATTCCTGTGCAAGATGGCACAGCAGAGTCGCTTCTCGAGCGGCTGGAACACGATCTGCCACGCATGCAGCCCAGGCCGAAGCTACTCATCTTGAATTTTCCCGCCAACCCGACCACGCAGTGTGTGGAGCTTTCTTTTTTTGAGCGGATGGTCGCACTTTGTAAAGACCTTGGGATCTATATCGTTCACGATCTCGCATACGCCGACATTGTTTTTGATGGATATCGCGCGCCGAGCATCCTGGAGGTTTCGGGCGCCAAAGAGATCGCGGTTGAGTTCTTCACGCTCTCAAAGAGCTACAACATGCCGGGCTGGCGCGTCGGCTTCATGGTGGGAAATCCCAAACTGGTCGCGGCTTTGGGCAGGATCAAGAGCTACTTCGACTATGGTACGTTCACGCCGATTCAAGTGGCTGCGATCTCCGCTCTGGAAGGGCCGCAGCAATGTGTCGCAGAGATTCGCGATATCTACCGCGACCGTCGCGACGTGTTGGTTCCGGGGCTGAATAAACTTGGTTGGCCGGTGGAACTGCCAAAGGCGACGATGTTTGCCTGGGCGAAGATCCCTGAACAATATCGTGCGCTTGGATCAGTGGAGTTTTCGAAGAGGCTGCTGCTGGAGGCGAAGGTCGCAGTAAGCCCTGGCGTTGGCTTTGGCGAGCACGGGGACGGACATGTACGGTTTTCCCTGATCGAGAATGAGGAGCGAACACGACAGGCGCTGCGTGGAATCAAGCAGATGTTCAAGGCAGGCTAGCCTGCGTTCTGTTGAGAATTCGTCATAGGCCGCAATCGCTGAAGTACTATTACGCGCATGAGATCTTCGGCCGTGACCCGTCGTGAATTTTTACAGACAACTGCTGTAACAGGTGCTGCTGCCGCATTTGCACCTGCTTCCCTGGGGCTTTCTTTGGGACGTGTCGGATCGCCGACAGCGAGCATAGCGCCTGCATGGGCTACAAAGCCGATGCGCTGGGCGCAGCTAACGCTGGTTGAAGATGATCCCGCTCATTTTGATCTGACTTTCTGGCTGGACTACTTCAAAAGCACGCGATCGGACGGGGTCTGTCTGAGTGGAGGCGGGTGCGTTGCGTACTATCCGACCGAGGTTCCGTTTCACCATCGCAGCGTCTGGCTTGGGAATCGCGATGTGCTGGGTGAACTGGTCACGGGGTGCCGCAATCTGAAAATGTCTGTGCTTATCCGCACCGATCCGCACGCGACGTATGACGACGCGAAGGCGGCTCATCAAGACTGGATTGCGGTCGATGCCGAGGGCAATCCTCGTCGTCATTGGTCGTCGCCGGAGATGTGGGTGACATGCGCGTATGGACCGTACAACTTCGAATTCATGACGGCTGTGCACCGAGAGATCATGTCGCGCTACCATCCCGACGGAATTTTTCTCAATCGATGGGATGGGTCTGGCGACTGCTATTGCGTGCACTGCCGCGAAGACTTCAAGGCGGCGACTGGATTCGATCTTCCGCGTGCGAAGGATTCTCCGGATGCTGCGAGGCGGGCCTATCTTGTGTGGCGGCAGAAGAAGCTGATGAGCCTGCTGGATCGCTGGAACACCGAGATTCGTGTGTTCAACGCCGAGGCGAGCATGATCCCGAACAATGGCGGCGGCGCCCTTAGTCCAATCAACGCGATTGAGACGAGCCGCCGTACACCGATGCTGGTTGCGGATCGGCAGGCTCGCCGCGGGCTGGCAGCGCCCTGGCTGATGGGAAAGACGGCGAAGGAGTACCGCGCGACGATGGAAGGCAAGCCCGTCATTGGTCTTTTCGGCGTGGGTATAGAAGAGCCCTATCGGTGGAAGGACAGCGTGAACAGCAACGCGGAGATTCGCATCTGGGTACTGGATGCAATCGCGAACGGAATGCGCCCCTGGTTTAGCAAATTCTCCGCGACGCTCCACGACGAACGCTGGCTGAACGGTGTCCAGGATATCTATATCTGGGCGGAGAAGAACCAGCAATACCTGATGCACGAACACTCACTCGCTCGCGTGGGCCTCGTCTATTCGCAGCAGACCGCGTGGTACTACGGAGGCGACCAGGCTGCAGCTAAAGTCGAGAGCCACTCGCTGGGCTGGTATCAGGCGCTGATTGAGTCGCGCATTCCGTTCGACATGGTGCATGACCAGCTATTGAACCCCGATCAGCTGGCGCAGTACAAGACGCTGATCCTGCCGAATCTCGCCGCGCTGAGCGACGCGCAGTGTGACCAGCTTCGAGCATATGTGAAGAACGGCGGTAACCTCGTCGCGACCTACGAGACGAGTCTTTACGATGAGAGCGGGGCCAAGCGCAAGAACTTCGCACTCGCCGATTTGTTTTCCGTGGACTTCACGGGAAAGCGTGACGGTCCGATGCTGAACTCGTATATACGGCTCGAACACAAGGCTTTGCCGCATCACGCCGTCTTTGTTGGGCTTGAGGATGCGCCGCGCATCATCGATGGAGTTTCGCGTCTCGAGGTCACGCCTCGCGAACAATTCGCAGAGACGCCGCTGACGCTGATTCCGAGCTATCCCGATCTCCCGATGGAAAAGGTCTATCCGCGTACGGCAAAGACCGATATCTCCTGCCTCTATCTTCGCCAGCCGGCGGGTAGAGTTGCGTATTTTCCGTCTGACATCGATCGCACGTTCTGGGACGTCCTCTGCGAAGACCATCTGAAGGTAATGCGCAATACGGTGCTGTGGGCAGGCACGGAAAAGCCGATAATCGAAGTTGAGGGCCCGGGGCTGCTCGATGTGACTGTGTGGCGTAACCCGGGCTCGGTTACAGTTCATCTGGTCAATCTAACGAATCCGATGACGATGAAGGGCCCGTATCGCAACTTCTTTCCGGTGGGGGCGCAGAGGGTCAAGCTCCGACTGCCGAGCGGAGTCCGCGCTGGACAGGCGCACCTGCTTGTCGCAAACAAAGACGTCGTGATGCAGAAGGCGGGCGATGAACTGATCTTCACCGTGCCCTCGATTCTTGACCATGAGGTAGTTGCGATCGACATTTGATTGTGTCGATCGCGCGCTTATTTGGTTTTGCTCGCAGTTGATGGCCGCCGCCGTTATCGCTTGCCAGTGGCGAGTTTCTTCTGCGTGTCGAGGAAGCGGCGCACTCGGTCGAGCGACCGAGCCTTGCCGAAGACGATCATGCTTTCGAGGAGTGGCGGAGACATTGTGCTGCCGGTGATAATGGCACGCAGGAGCATGAAGTTTTCCTTGACCGACCATTGCTTCTCTTCGCCTAGCTGCTTCAGCGCGGGTTCCAGAGTTTCATGGGTCCAGTCGGTGGCCTCAAGGACGGTGAGTTGCTCGGCGGCGAAGGCGAGAGTGTCTTCGAGGGTGCGTTTTTTGGGGATGAAAACCTCCGGGGTGGGGAGGACATCGTCGGCGAAGAAGAAGTGGGTCAGGTTGCCGAACTCGCCGAGGGTTTCGATGCGGGTCTGGACGAGGGCGGCGATCTGGCTGAGGTAGCTGTCGCTCAGAATAGTGGAGCGTAACGAAGCGAAGAACGATTCGGGCGAGGCTGCACGGATGTATTCGCCGTTGAGCCACTTGAGTTTGGTGAGGTCGAAGACTGGACTGCCCAAGCGGATATTTTTCACCTCGAAACGGGCGAGCATGTCACTGAGCGAGAAGATGTCGGCTTCGCTGGCTTTGGCTGCCGGCTGGCCCGCGGCGGTTTCAGCAGTCGGTGAGGGCATGCCGCCACCCATGAGGCCGAGGAAGTTGATCATGGCTTCGGGGAGGAAACCGGCCTGACGATAGTAGATGAGGGAGACGGGGTTTTTACGCTTTGAGATTTTGGACTTGTCGAGATTGCGCAGGAGCGGCATGTGCCAGAAGCGGGGCTGCTGCCAGCCGAAGGCTCGATAGAGCAGAACGTGCTTCGGCGTGGAGGAGATCCACTCCTCGGCGCGGATGACATCGGTGATATGCATCAAGTGGTCGTCGACAACATTCGCGAGGTGGTAGGTGGGGAAGCCGTCGGACTTCATCAGGACTTGATCGTCGACGTTGTTGTGCTCGAAGGTGATGTCGCCGCGCAGCTCGTCGCGAAAGGTGGTAGAGGTGGTTGCTTCGCCAGCGTGTGGTGGCACGATCATGCGGACGACAAAGGGCTTGCCTGTTGCAAGATTGCCTTCGACTTGTTCGGGCTTGAGATGGCGACAGGTGCCGGGGTAGCGTGGCGGAAGCTTCGCGGTCATCTGCTGTTTGCGCACGGCCTCGAGCTCTTCTGCGGTGCAGAAGCAACGGTAGGCCGTGCCATTGGCTAACAGCAGATCGCAGTGCTCCCGGTAAATTTCGGTGCGTTCTGACTGGCGGTATGGGCCGTACGGGCCACCAACGTCGGGGCCTTCGTCCCAGCTCAGGCCGAGCCAGCGCAATGAGTTGAAGATCTCCTGCTCCGATGTGGCGACGAAGCGGGCGCGATCCGTGTCTTCAATACGGAGCACGAACTTGCCGCCACGCTGGCGCGCGTATATGTAATTGATCAAGCCGATGTAGGCAGTACCGACGTGGGGGTCGCCGGTTGGACTGGGAGCTATGCGGACGCGTACGGGGGCTTCGGGATTAATCGTCATAAATGCCAAGAGTTAATGCTAGCAGAGGAAAGCGGCGTGCTCTTGGAGCGGAACGTCTGTCATTGGTGCAATTTGAGTGATGAGTCTGTTTCAGGAGCACAGAGAGCGACAATACTTCGATCGGGAACCACCTAGCATTTTTTCCCCTGTCCACTGGTACTTATCCCAATTGATCTTTTCGGCTCACTGCGAAATCATTCCCCGGGGAATAGTTCCAGCCAGGCACACAGTCCAGGGGAGTTCCGAGCATTTTTCACGAGATGAAGTGCAGGAGAGGCGATCCTATGAGAAAAATCAAGTTGCTCACAATTGCGGCAGGCATCATCACTCTCATGAGTTGTTTGCCTGCTATGGCGCAGCTTAAGGTGGAATTTACGACTTCGTTTGGCTTCTACGCTGGGAGCGCGAAACTGCCGGCAGGGACCTACACACTGAGACAACAGCAGAATGACCCTAGTGCCTTCGAGATTCAGGATGCTTCGGGCAAGCACTCGTCAATTGTGCAGGGACGACAGTCTGGCAAAACCACAAGTGGAAACCCGCAGCTAGTCTTCAATCGGTATGGAACAACGGAATATCTTGAAGGTGTCCTGACATCGACCGGCAACTCCGTGGATTTAGAAACCGGTGAACCGGAGAAGGCAGCCGCCAAGAAGGGCAGCCCACAATCGCATACCGTGGCAGGCAAATAATCCTTGCTGCCAGAGGTGCGTTGTCTCTGCCGTGTCAATCTGAGTTGGCGAAAGCGTACTGTGCTGAGATAACGCTCAGCCAGCGACTATTGTGTTCCTACTGCGGGTAGAGCGGATGGCAGTGGCTAGCCTTTCGAGGGCGATCCTCGTCTCATCCCAGTCGATGCAGGCGTCCGTGATGCTCTGGCCATAGACGAGATCTTTGCCCGGGATTAACTTTTGCGCTCCCGCGACGAGATTGCTCTCCAGCATCACACCGATGATGCGATTGTCTCCAGCGGCGATCTGTTCAGCGACGTTACGGCATACGGCCGATTGCCGGGTGTGGTCCTTGTTGCTGTTGGCATGGCTGCAGTCGATCATCACCTGTGGCCGGATGCCGGCCTTCTCCATCTGTTCGCACGTCGACTGAACGGAGGCCGCATCGTAGTTGACCGTCTGACGTCCGCCGCGCAGGATGATGTGGCAATCGCGGTTGCCTTTGGTGACGAAGATCGCGGTCTGGCCGTGTTTGGTGTGACCAAGAAAATTGTGTGACTGACCGGCGGACAGGATCGCCTCAATTGCAATCTGAACATTGCCGGAGGTGCCGTTCTTGAAACCGACTGGGCAGGAGAGTCCAGACACCAGTTCGCGATGCACTTGGCTCTCGGTGGTACGAGCCCCGATAGCGCCCCAGCTAACCAGGCTCGAGACATACTGCGGCGAGATCATGTCGAGAAATTCCGTTCCGGCGGGAACGCCCATTTCAGCAAGATCAAGCAGCAGATGCCGCGCCTTGCGCAGGCCGTCGTTGATCTGGAAGGATTCGTTGAGATAGGGGTCGTTGATGAGTCCCTTCCAACCGAGCGTTGTGCGAGGCTTTTCGAAGTACACCCGCATGACCAGGCAGAGTTCCTTTGAGAACTCGGCGATCGCGCCCTTCAACAGCTCCGCGTACTCTCGTGCTGCCTTGGTGTCGTGAATGGAGCAAGGGCCGACGACCACCAGCAAACGATTGTCGTTGCCGTTGAGGATGTCGACGATCTCAGTGCGCGCTTTGTAAACAGTCGCTGAGGCCGTCTCAGTGATGGGCAGCTCCTCTTCAAGAAAAACGGGCGGGAGGACCACTTTGGTCCAGGTTATGCGAAGGTCATCAGTGGGATAGAACATAGCTCTCATTTATCGACGGAATTCAGGGGATGCAGTGGCATCGGCACGCCCAAACAGCCGGGCATTCCACATCTTTTTATCTTATAGCCTGGAGCGCGAACTGAACGAAGCGGGCGTTTCAGGCGTGCGCGGAGGCCGCGATTCTGCGGAGTTCCGGCAATACCATGCCCAGTGGTGTCGCCGCAGCATCCACGCGACCCAAAGCGAAGTACGCCTTGCGGTACAGCGGATACAGCTCGTTGTACAACGCAACGGATTTTGGTTGCGGCGAGTAGCTGCGGTAGGGAAGGCAGATTGCCTTTTGCGCCTCTTCGATCGTACTGAAGGCATCCGCGGCCAGCATCGCGAATATGCCCGAACCAAGACTGGTCGGCGTCCCATCCGGCACCAGCACCGGCTTTCCGAGCACGTCCGCATAGATCTGGTTGAGCACGGCGTTGCTCTGCGGAATGCCCCCGGCGTTGATGACACGCTCGACGGGCACGCCGTGTTCGGCCATACGTTCAAGAATGATGCGTGTATGAAAGGCCGTGCCTTCGATCGCGGCGAAGAGCTCGTCCTGCGCAGTGTGCAACAAGTTCCAGCCAAATGTGACACCGCCCAGCTCAGGATTCACCAGCACTGTCCGGTCCCCGTTGTCCCAACTCAACCTCAGCAACCCGGTTTGTCCCGGCCGATAATCTTCCAGACCCTTAGCCAGCTCTCGCACATTCACTCCGGCGCGCCGTGCGATGGCTTCGAAGATATCTCCAGTCGCCGATAGGCCTGCTTCAATTCCGGTATACGCCGGGTGTACGCTGCCAGGAACGACTCCACAGACTCCCGGAACCAGCTCCGTCTTTTTCGCCATTGCAATGATGCACGTGGAGGTGCCGACAACGTTGACCACATCGCCCTCACGGCAACCCGCTCCAATCGCGTCCCAATGAGCGTCGAAAGCCCCCACTGGAATCGGGATCCCGGGCTTCAAGCTCATCTCCACTGCCCACTTTGCCGAAAGGGTTCCGGATATGGAGTCGGAGGTCAGGTATTCGCCCCCGATCTTGTCGCGTATTCCATCAAACAGAGGATCGACCTTCGATAGAAATGACTGCGGAGGCAGGCCGCCCCACTTGGGGTTCCACATCCACTTGTGCCCCATGGCGCAGATGCTGCGCTTTACTCTCGCAGGATCGGTAACGCCGGCAAGAGTCGCGGCGACCATGTCGCAATGCTCCAGCGCAGTGGCGAAGCGCTGCCGCTTGTCCGGATTGTGCCGCAGCCAGTGCAGCAGCTTCGCGAAACCCCACTCGTGCGAGTAGACATCGCCGCACCAGTGAATAGCCTCGAGGTTCTCCGTCCGCGCCAGCTCTGTGATTTGACGCGCCTCCTCGTGTGCGCGGTGATCGCACCACAGATAGTAGTCGTCGAGAGGCTGCATCGCAGCGTCAACCGGGACCACACTCGAACCAGTTGTATCGAGTGCAATAGAGGCAACATCCTGCCCGTTGACGTTGTTCTCCTCGAGAACCAGGCGCATCGCGCGAACCAGAGCCTGCATCTGATCAGTGTGCGATTGCGTCGCATAGTCGGGATCGTCGCGTTTACGCGCAAGCGGATATTCGGCTGATGCAGTACCAAGTCGCCCGCGCACGCTGTCGAGCAAAGTCACCCGTACGCTCAGTGTCCCAAAATCAACTCCCGCAACGATGGCCACAGACTCTTCCTCCCATTTCTCAGGAAAACGTATTCTTCCGAAGCATTGAAACGCATCGCATGGAACTGGCACCCGCGACGCTTACGTCCTGCCAGAGTGTACCAGCGCTCGGTACCGCAATCCTACATCCGCCAAGACCAATTAAGTAGAGGTGGGCTTATCCGGCTCGACCTGGATGGCCGCATAGGCGCTCTCCGTGGACAACGCCGCCTCCGGAGTAATCAGCGCCGACATCTTCATCAGGTACGCAATGACTCCGGTCCACCCCGTCTGATGACTCGCGCCCAATCCCGCTCCATTCTCACCATGGAAATACTCATGGAACTGGATCAAGTCCTTCCAGTAGGGATCGTTTTGAAACTTCGCGATACCCCCGTAAACCGCGCGTTTCCCGTTCTTCTCGCGAAGGAAGATATTGGACAGCCGTCGATTAATCTCAATCGCAACCTCAAACAACGTCATCTGATTTCCCGACCCCGTCGGGCACTCAACCTTAAAGTCGTCTCCGTAAAATTGATAGAACTGATAAAGTGCCCGCAAAATTAGGCCATTGACAGGCATCCAGATTGGACCGCGCCAGTTGGAGTTGCCGCCAAACATTCCTGTGTTTGATTCTGCCGGAAGATACTCCACCGAACTATTGCCGCCGGCGTATTCAAAGACAAATAATTTTCCCTCGTAGCTCTTCGAGATCGACCGAATTCCGTATGAACGAGGGAAAACTGCGCCGCGTGCTGCACAGAATGCTCGACCCAAATGAGTTCCTGAGCGAATTTTGGCCTGGGCGGGCCCGCCCGATTGGTTCGATGAGGCACCGGCCCTGGAGATTCGAAATAAATTATCCCGTTCACCGCGAGGAACGGCACTGTAAGAGTTGACTGTTTTAAGCTCTGGAAAAGTTACGTCCGTTACGCCGATACTGCGTCAACCCCGTCCCAACGACTAGAATGACGCATAGGGGTTACATTCCTTAACCTGCGACCTATAACGCAGTCAGCTATGTAATAGAAAGGCACTTTAAGTGAAGGCATTGGTAAAGAGCCGCGAAGAACGCGGCCTGTGGCTCGAGGATGTTCCCGAGCCTGAGATGGGCATCAACGACGTTAAGATTCGAGTCCTCGCCACCGGCATCTGCGGCACCGACCTCCACATCTATGAGTGGGACGCCTGGGCCCGCTCCACCATCAGGAAGGGCCTCACTATCGGCCATGAATTTGTCGGCGAGGTCGTCGCGACCGGCTCCAACGTTACCGACATCCCCATTGGACAACTCGTCAGCGGCGAAGGCCACGTCGTCTGCGGACGCTGCCGCAACTGTCTCGCAGGCCGCCGGCATCTCTGCGCCCATACCCTCGGAGTCGGCGTAAACCGCAACGGTGCCTTCGCGGAGTATGTCGTCCTCCCGATGTCCAACATCTGGATTCACAGCCCCGGCGTGCCTCGTGAGATCGCAGCCATCTTCGATCCTCTCGGTAACGCCGTCCACACGGCGCTTGCCTTCCCGGTGCTTGGCGAAGACGTCCTCGTCACCGGGGCAGGCCCGATTGGCATCATGGCCGCCGCCGTCGCCCGTCACGCCGGCGCGCGTCACGTCGTCATCTCCGATCCCAATGAATACCGCCGCAAGCTGGCCGAAAAGGTGGGCGTGACCCTTGCGGTCGACCCGCGAGCCACACCACTGCCGCAGATCCAGCAGCAGCTCGGCATGCAGGAAGGCTTCGACGTCGGGCTCGAGATGTCTGGCAACCCCAGCGCCTTCCGTGACATGCTCGCCAACATGAGCCACGGCGCGAAGATC
Source organism: Acidobacteriaceae bacterium KBS 89 (assembly GCA_000381605.1). Lineage (GTDB taxonomy): Bacteria > Acidobacteriota > Terriglobia > Terriglobales > Acidobacteriaceae > Edaphobacter. Next base: position 76,213 of record KB906756.1, on the reverse strand, counting down.
GCCATGCTCGGCATCCCATCGGAGGACATCTCCATCAACTGGAACCAGGTCGTCTTCAACCAGCTCACCATTCGCGGCATCTACGGGCGTGAGATGTACGAGACCTGGTACAAGATGACCGTCATGCTCGAAAGCGGACTCGATATCTCAGGCGTAATCACCCATCGGATGAACTGGCGCAACTACGAAGAGGGCTTCGACGTCATGCGCTCGGGCAACTCCGGCAAGGTCATTCTCGATTGGAGTGACGTAGCCTAGGCCAGTCCGTCGAACGTCGCTGCAATCCTTCCACCACAGAAGTTAGCCCTTCTGCTCCTTGCTCCGTGTCGCGCACTTGTCCTCCGGATAAGCGGGAGCCCCCACAGGTTTCGCCAGAAGTTCACCCGACACCTACTGCCGGTGTACGAGGAAAATCCACAGGTCTGAATTCCCCGTAGCCTTATCGTGATAGTGAAACGCGCATCAAACCATAAGAACGTGAAAGTTATGATTTCGCAGGCAGCTACGATCTGACCACAGCGAAACATCAGTCCAAAATCGACCAAAGCGCACGTTGAAACCTTTACAAGGCGAAGAATGGAGCCAAGCAACTGCGGAATGTACGGCCGAACATTCCCTCAGCCCTCTGGGCGTCCCCCCGACAGCCTCTTTGAAGGCTGTTCCTGGTTCTACGCACTCTGTCGCGAGTACCTCTTCCGCGACCACACCCAGGAGATCACCCGGGCTCTCTTTCCTGCCGATGGTCCACCCCCCGGAACTCACGTTCTTGAGCTTGGCTGCGGCCCCGGCTTCTATGCCTGTCGACTCTCACAGGAGTACCCCCAGATCCACACCACCGGCGTCGACCTCTCCCGCCGCCTCATCGCGAGGGCACAGTCCCGCGCGGCCAGCCGCAGCCTCCAGAACTGCACCTTCGCTCACGGCGACGTCCACGCTCTCAGCGATCCCTCCAACTCTATCGATGCCGTCGTCGTCTCTCGGCTCTTCCTCATCGTTGCGAATCGAGATGCTGTCCTCAGCGAGATCTTTCGTGTCCTGCGTCCCGGCGGCCGATGTTTCATCGCCGAACCGACCTCCGGCTTCCGCACGCGTATACCGCTTAGTTGCATGTGGCTCCTCTCCAAATTGACCAGCACACCCGCTGGAAAATATCGCGAGCCTCGTCAGGCCGATGTCATGACAGCCCCTGACTTCGCCACTCTCATCCACTCTCAGTCCTGGGGAGGCGTCGATTTACAGTACGATGGCTGGTATCAGTACGCTGTCTGCGAAAAAGCCCACGCCGCCCTCGCCAACTCTCTGGGTGAACGACAGCCTGCCGATTGGAGCGCGGCCTAGTTCAATGCCTGCTGCCACGATGCCATATCCGATACTCAATCCCGCGAACCCCATCGCCGCGCGTGCGACCCAGTGCGCTCTCGCTGTCATGGCAAAGGCGCCGCGTTCGGGCAAGGTCAAGACCCGCCTTGCGCCGCCGCTCACCCTCGATCAGGCCGCGGCCATCAACATCTGCTTTCTCCAGGACACCGCCGAAAACATAGCCGTACTCACTACATCGGGCAAAGCTGCCGGCATCATCTCCTACACCCCCATCGGCGACGAAGCCCTCTTCGACAACCTCCTCCCTGCAGACTTCGCCCTCATCCCGCAACGCTGCGACGGCTTCGGCGAACGCCTCCTTGCCACGGCCCAAGACCTTTTCGCTTGCGGCTACGGCAGCGTCTGCCTCATCGACTCCGACTCCCCCACCGTCCCTGCCGCTGCATTCGAGCAAGCCGTCGCCGAGCTTGAAAGACCAGGCGACCGCGTTGTCCTCGGTCCTGCCCACGACGGCGGTTACTACCTAATCGGTCTCAAGCGCGCCCACACCGAGCCATTCACCAACATCACCTGGAGCACCACCAGCGTCTTTGCCGAAACGATCGCCGCTCTGAAATCCGTAAAAATCGAAACGACCGTTCTCCCCCTCTGGTACGACGTGGACGACGCAGCCACCCTCGACATCCTGACCGCCGAACTCCTCCACGGCACCCCACCAACCTTCGCGACTATCCCCGGCTACCCCGCAGAACACACTCGTAATTTTCTACGAATCCTCAACGAGCAGGGAAGCGATCGACGATGACCGCCGTGACCAATCCAGCAAAGAACCCGCAAGCCAATCTTGCTCCCGGTGGCTCCGGCGGCCTCCACTGGTCTATCGCTCGCCCCTGGCAGACGAACGCCGCGCTGCTCCTCATCGGCACTGCACTCTTCTTCCTCTCACGCCAACTCGTCAGCGAGTACAACCACCACTTCACCATCGGCTTCTCCGGAGTCTCCGGCTGGTCCTGCATCCTCTACCTCGCGGCGGCATTTCTCATCCTCACCCAACCCGTCGATCGTTTCACCTTCCCCATCATTCTCGCCGTCGCGATCGCCTGTCGCATAGCCGTTCTCTTCGCCGAGCCCTATCTCTCCTCCGACATCTACCGTTATGTCTGGGACGGCATCGTCCAGCACGCCCACATCAGCCCCTACCGCTTCGTTCCCGGCGACGCGGTCCTCTCCTTCCTGCGCGCGCCTCACCAAGACACCTTCGACAACATCAACCGCCGCGACTACGCCCACACCATCTACCCTCCCGCTGCGCAGGCGCTCTTCTACCTCATCACCGGGATCTCCCCTACCATCACCTTCATGAAGACCGTCATGGTCCTCTTCGAAGGCGTGACGATGTACGCTCTCATCACTCTCCTCCGCTACCTGGGCGTTCGCCGCGAGCAGTCGCTCCTCTACGCCTGGTGCCCCATCCTCATCTGGGAGATCGCAGGTTCGGGCCACCTCGACTCCGCCGCCATGGCCTTCATCACCCTCGCTCTCCTTGCCCGCTACCGCAAACAACCGGTCCTGACGGGCCTTTTTCTGGCGATAGCTGTCCTCCTCAAGCTCTATCCCCTCATACTGTTCCCAGCGCTCCATCGTCGCGGCGATTTCAAGATGCCCGCGACACTCGCCGCGACAATCGCCTTTGCCTACGCGGCCTATTCGAGCGTCGGGCTTCTGGTCTTCGGCTTCCTCAGCGGCTACGTCAAAGAAGAGGGCATGGCTACCGGGAGCCGTTACTTCCTCCTCGAACTAGCGCAGCGAATCTCGGGCCTCCGCAGCCTCACCCCAACCGCCTACTACGTCCTCTGTGCCGCCATCTTCGCCGCGATCCTTTGGTGGTGTTGGCGTATCGCGGCGCAAGGCGGACCCGAGGGAAAGGCCGCCTTCCTCCCACCTTCCTTCGCGCTGGCTGCGACTCTGATGTTCCTCTTCTCTCCCCACTACGCCTGGTACATCATCTGGCTGGTTCCGTTTTTCACCCTCATGCCGAACCCGCCAGTCCTCACCTATCTGCTCGGCTTCTTCTACCTCTACACCACGGCGCTGGCAGACCCCGGCCCAAAGATGTTTCTTGCCAACGAAATTCTCTATGCTGCCGTCTTCGCGGCGTTCCTCATCCAATTAACGCTCAAGCGCTGGCCTCTTCATCGCATTCTCTTCGTCCAACACACCACAGCGAGCGTAACCCCATGAGCACACTCCTTCCCATCATTCCTCCCGACGATCTCCTCGAAAAAGGAGACAAGCTGAACCCTGCCGCTCAACAGGCCGAGGAAGAGAAGAACCGCATGCGCCGCTACTTCGAGAAGCCCGAAGCGCAACTGAACTCCGTCGTCCAGCACGAACCAGTCTGCCTCTATCTCGAGACCACCAATCGCTGCAACCTCCTCTGCACCACATGCCCCCGCACCTACGAGCAACTCGAACCCGAGGCCGACATGCCATGGCAGCTCTTCACCTCGCTGATCGATCAGTATCCCAACATCGCGCGTGTCGTGCTTCACGGTATCGGCGAGCCAATGTTGGTGAAAGATCTCGCCCAGCGAGTGAAATATCTGAAGGACCGCAACATCTATGTCCTCTTCAACACCAATGGAACGTTACTCACCAAAGCCAACGGTCGCGCCCTCATCGAAGCCGGCCTCGACGAGCTCCGTGTCTCCCTCGACGCAGCCGAATCCGAGGTCTTTCAAATGGTCCGCGGCAAGGACTTCTTCGACAAGATAGTTGCCAACGTCAAAACCTTCACGCAACTTCAGCGTGAGCTCAACGCTCCCAAGCCCCGCGTCTCTCTCTGGCTCACCGGCCTCCGCGAAACCGTCGACCAGCTTCCGAACTTTGTCCGCCTCGCCCACTCCATCGGCGTCACCGAGGTCTACCTCCAGCGTCTCGTCTTCTTTGATGACCCCATGAGCGACAAATCCCTCGCACGTGCCGAGTCTGCTCTCTTCGAACACACTACAGAACGGGAAGAGGCGCTCATTCACGAAGCCGAATCCATCGCGAAGGAACTTGGCGTCATGTTCTCAGCCTCCGGCGCAGTCGATCCCGGCGAGTCCATCAAGATGCAGCGCTCCGACAGTCCCTGGTCGCTCTGCCGGCGTCCCTGGTCCCTGATGTACATCACCGCCAACGGCCGCGTCCTGCCATGCTGCATCGCCCCCTTCAGCATGAAGGGATATGGCAGCTTCACGCTCGGCGACGCCACGCAAAACAGTCTCCGCGAGATCTGGAATGGCCCGGAATACCAGCGCTTCCGCGAAGGACTTCTTACCAGCTCTCCACCTCCCGCCTGCGCCAACTGCGGACTCCGCTGGAGCCTGTGATCTCGATCATCATCCCCGCGTTAAACGAAGCCGAATCTATCGGTCACGTCGTCTCCGAGATGCCGTGGCACCTCATCGCCGAGTGCATCGTCGTGGACAATGGCAGCACTGATGCGACAGCTTCCATAGCTCATGCCGCCGGGGCCCGCGTCATCCAGTCGCCACGCGGCTACGGAGCCGCCTGCCTCGCCGGCTCGAACGCCGCGCTTCCGACAAGCACCATCCTCGTCTACATGGACGGCGACGGCTCCGACGTCATCGCGGACCTCCCGCGTCTCATCACCCCCATCCAAAACGGCGAAGCCGACTTCGTCATCGGCTCCCGCAACCGCGGCACACGCGAACCCGGATCCATGCTCTTCTCTCAGAGATTCGCCGGCCACCTAGTAGGCAGTCTCCTTCGCCTTCTGGGCAAAGGCCGCTACACCGATATGGGACCATTCCGGGCCATTCGTAGAACGTCACTCGACCAGTTACAAATGTCAGAACTCACCTACGGCTGGAACCTCGAGATGCAGATCAAGGCCGCCCAGCACCATCTCCGCACCCTGGAAATTCCCGTCGACTACCGCAAGCGCATAGGCGGCACGTCCAAGGTCTCCGGCGACCTCCAGGCCAGCCTCAAAGCCGGATTCCGCATCATCGCGGTGCTCTTTCGCGTGGGCCTTTCACCACCTAAAACAATCAAATGACATTTGACTTACATCTTCTTTGTCGCTTCTCCCGTCGAACTCTCTAGATTCAACCGATAGGAGCGCATCATCACAACCTCTCTGTTAGACCGTTCCTCCCGGCGCCTCATCCTCCTCGCATGCCTCCTGCTCACCGCAACCCATCTTTTCGCCGACCCCGTTTCCGTGCGCCGCACCCAGGGAACCTTTCACGGGTTTCTCGTTCTCAAAACACTCGAAGGCGCAACAATAGCCTCAGGTGATCTCGTTCAGATAGCACACGGCAACCGCGTCACCTCGCGGCTCACCTTTCACTTTCGCGACGGCTCGCTCGACGACGAAACAACCGTCTTCACCCAGAGTGGCACCTTCCGGCTGATCAGCGACCGTCACATCCAGCGCGGCCCCTCGTTTCCTCATCCGCTCGATATGTCCATCAACGCCGTTACCGGTGAGATCATCTCTCACGACAAAGACGGCAAGACCACTGAGGACCACCTAGACCTCGCTCCCGACCTCGCGAATGGACTCCCACTCATCCTGCTGCTCAATCTCGATCCCTCAGCTCCGCCAACCAAGCTCTCCATGGTTGCGCCCACCGCCAAGCCACGCCTGGTCCATCTCATCCTCGCCGGCGAAGGCGAAGATTCGCTCACCATCGGCGGCGTCCGCCGCAAGGCCACGAACTTCCGCATCAAGATCGAACTAGGCGGAGTCACCGGCCTCGTCGCCCCAATGGTTGGCAAGCAACCCTCCGACATTCACGTCTGGGTACTTGGTGGCGACGCACCCGCATTCGTCAAGGAAGAAGGCCAATTCTTCGAAGGCGGCCCTATCTGGCGCGTCGAACTCACCGCCCCCGTCTTCGCCGTGGCCCCTAAGGCAACCAGCAAATAATCTTCAGCTCGCACGATATACTGCCCGTTGCTGGGCCAATTTTCGTCTGGAGCACACCATGCAGAACCGCGTTCTCGGCACCACAATGCCCGTCTTAGAATTCGCCCTAGGTCCCAACGACGCCGTCATCTCCGAGGCCGGGGAGCTCTCATGGATGTCCGCCTCAGTCCAGATGACGACTCACACCCAGCACGCTGGCGGTGGCGGTTTCTTCGGCGCCATCAAGCGTGTCGCCGGCGGCGGTTCTCTCTTCATGACCGAGTATCGCGCCATAGGCGCCCCCGGCGAGGTCGCTTTTGCCACCCGAGTCCCCGGCCACATCGTCCCCGTCGACGTAGCCCCTGGCCACGAATACTTTGTCCACCGCCACGGTTTCCTCTGCGCCACTGCGGGCATCGAACTCGGCGTCGGCTTCCAGCAGTCTCTTGGTGCGGGCATCTTCGGAGGCGAGGGCTTTCTCCTGCAAAAAATCTCAGGCCAGGGCATTGCATGGCTCGAACTCTCCGGCGAACTCGTCATCAAAGACCTCGCCCCAGGCGAACTCCTCCGCGTCCACCCCGGCCACGTAGGTGCCTTCCAATCCACCGTCGCCTTCCAGATCCAGCGCGTTCCTGGAATTAAAAACATGATCTTCGGCGGCGACGGCATCTTCCTCGCCGCGCTCACAGGCCCCGGTCGCGTCTGGCTGCAAACACTGCCCATCTCCCGCCTCGCCCACCAAATCCAGGAATATCTCCCCAAAGAACGCGCGGTTCAAACGGCCGAAGGCGGAGTCGTCGGCGGCATCGTAGGCTCCATTCTCAAAGGCATGTGACGCAGCGGGTCTTCAATGAAACCTGCAATCAGCGCACCTATTCTGCCCGTAATGCCTCCACGGGATTCACCGAAGCAGCTCGCCGTGCCGGAAAATAACTAGCCAGCAACGCCGACCCGCCCAGCACTATTGCAACCGCGGCCAGCGTCGACACGTCCCACGAGTGGATCCCAAACAGCAGCTTCCGCATCAGCGTCGTCACCGCGATGGAGCAAATCAACCCCGCAAGTATCCCAACACCAGTCAACCAACCCGCTTCCTTCAAGATCATGCGGTACACCGAACTCTGCTGCGCACCCAAAGCCATCCGCACGCCAATCTCGCGCGTCCTCTGACTCACCGAATACGCAATAACTCCATACAGCCCCACTACACCCAACAACAGAGCCATCGCCGCAAACCCTCCCACCAGCCACGCCGAAGACCGATGCAGATACGCCGTCTGCGATTCGTTGATCCGCTGCAACTGCGTCTGTTCGTCAAACACGCCAATCCCAGGATCAACCTGCTGAACAGTAGCTCGCAACACAGGGAGCATCGCTCCCTCCGCCTGCGAAGTGCGAACCACCAGTCCGAAGTAGTTATCTGGCCCTTGGTTCATAGGCGTGTACTCGGCTGGCCAAGTGTCAACATCCAGTGAGCTCTCCTTGATGTCATCGACCACCGCGATAATCTGGCGGAGTGACTTCGCCGTCAAATCTCCATCCCCCATCACCCGGCCAATCGGATCTTCACCCGGAAAATACTGACGTACGAAAGCTTTGTTGACGATGACGACCTTCGGCTTTGAAGCATCCTCGTCATCGGTGAAAAAACGTCCCCGCTCCAGCTTTGCGTGAAGGGTCGTGAAGTAATCGGAGCTTACCTCGCGCTGGTTCACCTCATTATGCTCGCCGTTGTAAGGCTTGCCCACAATTCGAATCCAATCCGTATTGCCATTGCCGCTCACCGGAAACACACTCGTCACACTCGCTGATTGAACCCCAGGAAGACTTCGAATCCGATCCAGCAGCTTTCGCTGTATCGCAATCAATTGCGGTTCCTTCGGATAGGTCGTCTGAGGCAGCGCCACCTGCATCGTCGCAAGATGGTCAGGCTGAAAAGCAAGGTCCACATGTAGCAGTTTGTAGAAACTCTTGCCCAGCAACCCCGCTCCTACCAGCAACACGACCGCTACCGCCAATTCCACGACCACGAGATTTGCCCCGAACCGCCGCCACAACGTTCCCGCCGTGCCGCGCCCACCATCTGTCAGGCCCTCGCGCAGCGTCGTCAACGGCACACGCAGAATCGGCGTCAGCGCAAAGAGTCCCGCCGCGAGCACACAGACCGCCACCGCAAACAACGCAACACGATGGTTCAGGGCGATCCCCGCCAAATAAGGCATACTAGCCAGCATGTCCTTCGACATGAGCCGCGACAACCCCTGCATCGAGACCTCTGCAAACAGCAGACCCAGCAAGCCGCCCATCACCACCAGCACCAGGGACTCCGTCACGAACTGTCGCACCAGCCGCGACCGCGACGCCCCCAGCGCCCCTCGCACCGCAATCTCGCGCTTCCGGCTCTCCGACCGCACCAGCAGCAGGCTCGACACATTCACGCACGCAATCACCAGCAGCAACACCGCCCCGCCCAGCAACACCAGCAAAATTGGCCGTATGTCACCGACAAGCTGTTCATACAGCGGCTTCACGCTCGCGCCCTGATCGCGGTTCGAGCCCGGATACTGTATCTCCAGCTGCTTCGCGACGGCCGTCATATCCACCAATGCCGCCTGCATCGAAACCCCATCCTTCAGACGTCCCACGCCGAACATATTGTGACAGCTGCGTCTCTTCTCGCAGTTGTTCAATTTTTGTAGAGTGACCCAAAACTCCGCTTTACCTCGCGGCGCAAAATGAAAGCTCGCCGGTAGCACTCCAACGATCGTGTTCGGCACTCCATCCAGATTCACCGTCTGTCCGACGATGTCCTTCCTCCCACCGAAACGCTCCTGCCAGCTTTGGTAAGTAAGGATCACCGTGTCCCCGCCGCTCGGCTGGTCTTCGCCATCATAAAAATCCCGGCCCAGCTCAGGTCTTACGCCCAATACCCGAAAGAACCCCGCGGTCACACGCGCTGCCGTCACCGGCTCTACGCCCGCGGCCGTCTTCATCAGATAACCGCCGCCCGTATAGGCCTCAAGCGCGCTGAAGACCTTGTTCATCTTCTTCCAATCCACGTAGTCCTGATACGACAGGTTCGAACGCGGCCACAGCCTTCCTCTCTCTGCCACGTCCGCTAACCTTGTCGGATCCTGATAGGGAAGCGGCTTGATCAACGCAGCATCCACAAACGCAAAGATCGCCACACTCGCGCCAATCCCAAGCGCCAGCATAAGGACCGCGGTCAGGGTAAATCCGGGGCTCCTTCGCAACTGCCGGATCGCAAAGTGAAGGTCTTGCCACACCGTCTCGAATCGCATGCCCATCACCTCATAACTCTGCTCCTTCAGCCGCGTAGGATTTCCAAACTCACGCGCCACCGCCCGATGAGCCGCCGCCGGAGCGACACCCGCCTCGCAAAGATCCTTCTCCTTCTGCTCGCGATGAAACGACATCTCTTCCTCTAACTCGCTGTTGAACCTTTCGCGGCGAAGCAACGTCCCAATTTTTTTGAACAAGCGAGCAATCGAGTCCATGGCACTCTCCTATGCGTCCTGCATCACGCGGCCGATCGCCGCGATCATCTCTTCGAATCGCGAATGCTCCAGCCCTAGTTGTTTGCGTCCGGCAGCCGTCAGCGTGTAGAACCGCGCCCGCCGGTTAGTCTCGGTCGATCTCCACTCCGCCTTCACCCAGCTCTGCAACAGCAGCCGCTGCAGCGCTGGATAGAGCGAGCCTTCCTCAACGGTCAGCACGTCGTCCGACGCGCGTTTGATTGACGACGCGATCCCATAGCCGTGCTGTGGGCCGCGCGTCAACGTCTTCAAAATCATCATGTCCAGCGTTCCAGGCATCAGGTCGGATTTCTTCGGCATTGGCTCCATCCATAGGTTGTCTATGCATAGAACGTCAATACCGAAAGAAAAGTTCCGTGCCTCCCCAACTTTTCTCGTCCGGTCATCAAACGCGTCGTCGATTCCGTCCTATATCCTAGAAACGAATGGCTCCTTTCCTGCACCTCGCCCACGTCAACGTAGCCCGCGGCGACAACATCGTCCTCCACGACATCAATCTCTCCGTCAACACCGGCGAGCACATCGCCATCCTCGGCCCTAACGGCTGCGGCAAGTCCACCCTCATCAAGACCATCACCTGCGAGTGCTATCCGATCGCCCAGCCGGAAACGATCGTCAGCATCTTTGGCCGCGAACGCTGGGACCTCACCGAGCTAAAAAAACGCCTCGGTGTCGTCTCAGCCGAGCTTCCAGGCCGGCCCACCCTCCACACCACCGGCCGCGATGCCGTCCTCACCGGCTTTTTTTCGAGTAGCACACTCTGGCCCAACCTCACCGTGACCGAAGCCATGCAGGCCCGCGCCAACGAGGTGCTCGTCCAGGTTGACGCCGTCCCCCTCGCCGACAAACCCGTAGGCGAGATGTCCGCAGGACAGCAGCGCCGCATCATGATCGGCCGCGCGCTCGTAGGCTCCTCAAGTGCCGGCGCAGACGCCGCTCAAATGCTGCTCCTCGACGAGCCCTCGAACGCCCTTGATCTCGCGGCACAGGCGGACCTCCGCAATCTGCTCCGCAAACTCGCCCAGAAGGGCACCGGCATTCTACTCATCACCCACCACATCGCCGACATACTCCCCGAGATCGACCGCATCCTTCTCATGCGCGAAGGCCGCATCGTCGCCGACGGCCCCAAAGCCGACCTCCTCACCGCCGCCACCCTCAGCGACCTCTTCAAGACCAGGGTCAACATGACCGAAAGAGACGGCTTCTACCACGCCTGGTAGCGGCCGTTCACTTCGATTGGTCTGTTGCATCGTCGCCCATTCCTTTGTCACCACTAAAAAGGGATCGTTGACATTGCTGTTGCTTTCATGCTGTCATCCCCGAAGAGGATCTGCTGTTGCACTTGTTTGCTGTGCCAAAGGCTGGATCTAAGTCCGAACGAACAAAGCGACCAACTATTGCCGTTTTTTTTAGCGTTTTTAGCCCAAAAATCGAATGTCAAGCCCCAAAACCATCGAACCGATTTCCCATCAACAACTTACATTTGGCGTATTAGTTACGCTGTACTCGGTATAATTAGAACAGAAACGGAAGAAAGGCCCCGGCAACCACCGGGGCCTGCGGCACTAAACCTGGTAAATCCTTATGTGACAATATTTTGGACGCAACTCCTTTGGTTGCAATATTTTACAGAGGAATTGTGTCCTTAAACTATTGAATACAAAGGATTTATACGCGGGCAATAGGGGGGGGGGTCACTTCCCAGCCACGGTCCCCGTCTGAAGCTTCACCAGCTCGGGTTGGGCAATCCGGCTCGGTCCCAGCACGGCGATCTTCGGCAGCGGACCGCGAACCATAGCGACCTCGTCGCAGGCGTAGAGACGAGGGCAGGTCTGGCAGTCCTTGTAGATCTTGTCGGGTAGGGTGGTGCGGTCGACCACACGGAAACCGAAGTGGAAGAAGAAGTCGGGGATGCGCGTGAAGAGGCAGACGGCGGTGACCGATTGCTCCTCGGCCTCTTCAAGTAGCGAACGAAGGAGCCTGCCACCGGCGCCCTGGCCCTTCGCCTCGGGTTTCACAACGATGGAGCGGACCTCGGCGAGATGAGGTCCGTAGAGGTGGAGCGCCCCACAGCCGAGGAAGACTCCGGACTCGGATTCCGCAACCGTGAAGTCTCGAACGTTTTCGCAGATCTCCGCGTAACTGCGGCGAAGAAGGGTGCCATCGCCTGAGAGCGAATTGACCAAATCGAAGATGTTCACTGCGTCAGGAAGCTTTGCCTTGCGCACCACGGCTCCGCCCGTACGGACGCGCGTCGATGCGGTCGACTCACTGACGGCGGGTTGGAAGATGGTGGTCACAAACAATGGCTCCTACTTCAGTTTCGCAGATTCGCTCGAATTGTCAGCGAAGATGCTCTGACGGGCATCAGCCAAGGCAGCAGCAACCCTGGCGCGGGCGGTGCCGCCGATGACGTCGTGGCAGTCCAGAGTGGCTTCAAGGGTGATGGCCGCGAAGAAATCTTCACCGAACTCAGGGCTGATGCTGCGTAGTTCATCCAATGTTAGATGTTGCAACTCCCTGTTGGTCTCAAGGCCGAGTCGAACAGCGTTGCCGATGTGCTCGTGCGCCTTACGGAAGGGAACGCCTTTGTTGGAGAGATAGGTGGCAGCAGCCATCGCGTTGAGGTAGCCGGTCTCCGCGGCTATCTTCATCTTGTCGAACCGGAATTTGAGTGAGCGTGTGAAGGCAGGGAGAACGCTAAGGATGCCGGCGATGGTGTCAGCTGCATCGAAAACGGGCTCCTGGCCTTCTTGTAGATCCTTGTTATAAGCGAGTGGAAGGCCTTTGATGAGCATCGCGAGCGTGGTAGCTGCGCCGAGAAGGCGCCCGGATTTTCCGCGGATGAGTTCGGTAAGATCCGGGTTCTTCTTTTGCGGCATGGCACTTGAGCCGGTAGAGAAGGCCTCAGGAAGCTCGAGGAAACCGAACTCGGCGGTGGAGAAGAGAGTGAGCTCTTCGGCGAAGCGGGAGATGTGGATGCCCAATGTGGCAATGCCTTGAGTGAATTCGAGGGCGAAGTCGCGTTCGCTGGTGGCGTCCATGGAGTTGGGCGTGGGGCCGTCGAAATTGAGGGCGCGGGCAGCGATGGTACGGTCAAGCGCGAGGGTTGCGCCGGCGACGGCTCCGGAGCCGAGCGGACAGAGGTTCATACGCTTGCGGGCGTCAGTAAGGCGGGTGATGTCGCGCTCGATCATGCTGACATAGGCGAGGAGCCAGTGGGCAACGAGGACGGGCTCAGCGCGCTGGAGGTGGGTGTAGGAGGGCATGACCGCCTCGCCTGCGGCTTGAGCGAGGTCGATCAGAGCGTTATGCCATTCATTGAGGCCGTAGACGGTGTGGTCGATTGCGGCGCGGACGAAGAGCCGCATGTCAGTGGCGATCTGCTCGTTGCGGCTGCGCCCGGTGTGGAGTTTCAGGGCGAGTGGGCCGATTTGTTTCGTGAGTTCGAGTTCGACGTAATGATGGATGTCTTCGGTCTGTGGATTGGCGCCGACGAGGGACTCGTCGAAAGGCAGGCCTTCAATGGCGCGCAGGCCTTGAACCATGCGCGAGAGTTCGTCACTGGTGAGAATATCGGCCGCTTTGATCGCGCGAGCGTGGGCGATGCTAGCTTCGACCTCGAAGGGAAGAAGACGCCAGTCGAAGGGGAAGCTCCGCTGCCATTCTTCGAACTGCTTGTTGAGCGGTTCGCGGAAGCGACCGGACCACATCTTTGTTGCGGGTTCTGACGACATGTTGTAACTATCTCCGGCCTGTTGATTCAGTTCACGCGTTCGGCGATCATGTTTGCCCACAACAGAACACAATGTAGTTACTCCTTATCGTTCCCGCTAGTCAGATGCGGCATCTCGGAGCCTTTGCTTAGGGTGATTAGGCCGCTCTGGGCGTAGGTGATCAGCTTGGCGCGGGTGTCGGTGATGTCTAGGTTGCGCATGGTGAGTTGACCGATGCGGTCGCGGGGGGAGAAGGTGGACTCGCCCTTTTCCATGGTGAGGCGCTCGGGGTGGAAGGTGAGGTTGGGCGACTCGGTGTTGAGGATGGAGTAGTCGTTGCCGCGGCGGAGTTCGATTGTAACCTCGCCGGTTACAGGTTTGGCGACCCAGCGCTGGGCGGCTTCGCGGAGCATGATGGCCTGGGGATCGAACCAGCGGCCCTGGTAGAGGAGGCGGCCGAGTTTGCGGCCGTTTTCGCGGTACTGCTCGATGGTGTCCTCGTTGTGGATGCCGGTGATGAGGCGCTCGTAGGCGATGAAGAGGAGAGCGAGGCCGGGTGACTCGTAGATGCCGCGGGACTTGGCTTCGATGATGCGGTTTTCGATCTGGTCGCTCATGCCGAGGCCGTGGCGGCCGCCGATGCTGTTGGCTTCGAGCATGAGGGCTACGGGGTCGGAGAGCTCTTTGCCGTTGAGGGCGACGGGGAAGCCTTCTTCGAAGCGGATGGTGACTTCTTCGGGTTTGATGGTGACGTCGTCGCGCCAGAAGGCGGTGCCCATGATGGGGGCGACGATCTTCATGCTGGTGGTGAGGAGTTCGAGGTCCTTGGCTTCGTGGGTTGCGCCGAGGATGTTGGAGTCGGTGGAGTAGGCCTTTTCGGCGGACATTTTGTAGCCGAAGCCGGCCTTGGTCATGAAGGCGGACATCTCGGCGCGGCCGCCGAGCTCGTCGATAAAGGCGGGGTCGAGCCAGGGTTTGTAGACTTTGAGGTCGGGGTTGACGAGGAGGCCGTAGCGATAGAAGCGCTCGATGTCGTTGCCTTTGAAGGTGGAGCCGTCGCCCCAGATGTTGACGTCGTCTTCCTTCATGGCGGAGACGAGCATGGTGCCGGTGACGGCGCGACCGATGGGTGTGGTGTTGAAGTAGGTGACGCCGGCGGTGGTGATGTGGAAGGCGCCGGACTGGAGGGCGGCGATGCCTTCGCGAACGAGCGGGCCGCGGCAGTCGATGAGGCGGGCCTTTTCGGCGCCGTACTCGAGGGCTTTGCGGGGGATCTCGTCGTAGTCGGCTTCGTCGGGCTGGCCGAGGTTAGCGGTGTAGGCGTAGGGAAGGGCGCCCTTCTGTTTCATCCAGTGAAGCGCGGCGCTGGTGTCGAGCCCGCCGGAGAAGGCTATGCCGACTTTTTGGCCGAGGGGCAGGGATTCGAGGATTACGGACATAGTGATGCAGACCTCAGTGGTTGAGCAGATGCGGGTTGAGCAGACGCGCCGAAGGATTAGGCGGTGGTGCGCTTGCGGGCCTGGATGCCCCGGCTGCGGCTGTTGGAGATTCGCTTCGCCCCATCGAGCAGCATGAGGAGGAGAGCTTTCTGCGCATGCATGCGATTCTCGGCCTGATCGAAGACGACGGACTGTGGGCCGTCGAGGACGGCGTCGGTGACTTCGGCGTTGCGATGCGCGGGCAGGCAGTGCATGAAGACGGCATCCTGTTGGGCGTGCGCCATCAGAGCTTCGTTGACTTGGTACGGCTTGAAGATGGGGGCGCGTTTGGTGGCTTCGTGCTCGAAGCCCATACTCGTGCAGACGTCGGTGTAGACAGCGTCGGCGCCCGTGACTGCCTTAATGGGATCGTGCAGCAGTGTGATGCTGCCACCGGTGGATTCGGCGATCTCGATGGCCTTGTGAATGATTTCGAGTTTGGGAGCGAAGCCCTTCGGAGTGGCGATGCTGCAGTGAGCGCCAAGTTGGGCGGCGGTGAGCATGAGCGAGTGGCAAACGTTGTTGCCGTCGCCGACGTAGGCGAAGTGAAGGCCCGCTGCGGAGCCGAAGCGTTCCTCCAGCGTGAAGAAGTCGGCGATCGCCTGGCAGGGATGTTCAAGGTCGGAGAGTGCGTTGATGACTGGCACCTTGGAGCTTGCGGCCATCTCGGTGATGGTTTCGTGGGAGTAGGTGCGGAGCACAATGATGCTCATCCATCGCTCGACGTTGTGTGCCATGTCGGCGAGGGACTCACGCTCGCCCAGGGGCGATTGAGTCTGGTCGACGAACGTGGCGTTCCCGCCGAGGGTGTTGATGGCGGCTTCGAAGGTGAGACGGGTACGGAGCGAGGCTTTCTCGAAGAACATGACCATCTGCTTTGCGTCGAGCGCATGGCGAAAGTCGTCGGGATGGTTCTTGACGGCGTGGGAGAGCTCCATGATCGCTGCCATCTCCTGTACGGTGAGGTCGGCGATGGAGCAGAGGTCGCGGCCGGAGAGGCGTTTGGAGGCTTCGCTGAAGGCGGTGTCCGACTGGATGCCGAGAGTTGCGGTTGGCTTAACCAAGGTGAGTTCGTCGCCGGCGATCTCCGTCGTCCTCGCGTTCATCATGACAGTTTTGCTACCCATGGGATTGCTCTCCTGCCGGCGCTGCGCCGGCGTATGCTGCACTGACGATCTCGTCGAGCGCCTTGACGGCGGTCTCGATGTGCTTCCGTTCGAGAATGTATGGCGGAAGAAAACGAAGGACCGTCTCGCTTGTGCGGTTGACGATGATGCGCCGGTCCATGAGCTGAGCCGCCACTTGCTTCGCTAACTCTGCCGAGTTCAGTTCAAGGCCGAGCATCAGGCCGATGCCGCGGACGTCGACGATGCAGTCATGACGTGCGGCGAGTTTGGAGAGCTCTCCGTGGAAGAATTCGCCGGTATCTTGAATGTGTTCGAGCAGGTTGTCTCGCTTGATTGTGTCGATGACCGCGATGGCAACGGCGCATGCCAACGGGCCGCCGCCGAAGGTCGTGCCGTGCATACCGGGGGTGATGGCTTGGGCGGCGTTGTTGGTGCAGAGCACCGCACCCATGGGAATGCCGTTGGCGATTGGCTTAGCGAGCGTCGTGACGTCGGGAAGGATTCCGTAGTGTTGGTAGGCAAACCATTTGCCGGTTCGGCCGAAGCCACATTGAATCTCATCTGCGAGTAGGAGAGCGCCGGTGGAGTCGCAGAGTTCGCGTGCGGCTTCGAAGAACTTTCGCGAGATGGGATGAATACCGCCTTCACCCTGGACCGGCTCGATGCAGATTGCACAAATCTCATCAGAGAACTTCGCGCGGAGATCGGCTACGTCGTTGAAACGGACGAACTCGACACCTGGCATGACAGGTTGGAAGGGCTCGCGGTATTTCTCCTTGTGAGTCGTTGCGACAGAACCCATGGAGCGGCCGTGGAAGCTGTGTTCGAGGGCGAGGAACTTACTACCGATGTTGCGTCCTTCGCCGCGGAGACGACCGGTGTGTGCACGCGAGAGTTTGAGGGCTGCCTCCCATGCTTCGGTGCCGCTGTTGCAAAGGAAGACGCGGTCGAGGCCGCTGATCTCGGTGAGACGGAGAGCGAGTTCAGCCGTGCCTTCGTGGAAGAAGAGGTTCGAGGTGTGAATGAGGCGCGTGCTTTGGCGGACAATGGCCTCTTCGACGGCCGGATGGGCGTAGCCGAGTGCAGAGACGCCGATGCCGCTGAGAAGATCGAGGTAGTCCTGTCCGTTTTCGTCGCGCAGATAGACGCCTTGCCCGCTGACGAAGAGGTAAGGATTGCGCTCGTAAGTTTGGAGGAGCAATTTACTCTCCGCTGCTTGAATGGATGCTAAGTTCATGCGACCATGACCTCCGTTCCGTCGTTGACTCGTGTTGAGCAAAGGTCGGGCAAGAGCCAGGCGGCCTCCGCAGGAAGAATACGTACACGTTTGACGCCGTGGGTGAGGGCTTCGCGGCAGGCGTTGAGTTTGGGCAACATGCCGCCGGAGACGACTTGTGCCTTTTCCATCGCGGGGATTTGAGCGAGGGTGAGCCAGCGCATCACATTGCCGTCGGCACCTTTGACGCCAGGAACGTCGGTAAGGAAGACGAGGGTGTCAGCCTTGGTGCCGATGGCGCAGGCGGCGGCCATCTCGTCGGCGTTGATGTTGTAGTACTCACCGTCGAAGCCGAGGGCGATGGAGGAGATGACCGGGACTGCGCCCATGGTCCAGATGGCTTCGAGCCACTTGGGGTCCATGGCGGCGATCTCGCCGACGAAGCCGAGGTCAGGATTGGTCTTTTTCTTGCGAGCGCGGAAGACATGGCCGTCTCCGCCCGAGAGGCCGACAGCGGACTGGCCGTGAGAGCCGATAGCGGCAACGAGGGATTTGTTGACACGGCCGGCGAGGACCATCAGGGCCGCGTCGCGCGTCTCGGCGTCGGTGATGCGCAGGCCGGAGACGAACTCGCTCTTCTTTCCCATCTGAGCGAGGGTGCGGGTTAACTGTACCCCACCGCCGTGAACGACGGCGACCTGGTTGCCGTCGGCGACGAGGTCGGCGATAGCCTTGCCCGCCGTGTGGAGAATCTTTTTGTCCTCAAGGGCGACACCGCCTAATTTGACGACGAATCTCACAGCAAGCCCTCCTCTTCCTTCCAGCCGCAGATCAGGTTCATGTTTTGCACTGCCTGACCGGCTGCGCCTTTGAGGAGATTGTCGAGACACGAGACGATCACCAGGCGTTTACCATCGGCGGCGAGTGCAAAGCCGAGATCACAGTAGTTGGTGCGGACGATGTGTTGAATTTCAGGCAGATGCGGTGTGGTGTGCAGCCGAACCAGCGGGCTGCGTTCGTAGAACTTCTGAAAGACAACGCCGATTGCGGTGGAATCTGTGGCATGCTTCAGCCGGAGATAGATCGTGGAGAGAATCCCACGCGGTATCGGCAGCAGATGTGGAGTGAATTGAATTTGATCCGTCGTGAGATGGAGTTGTTCAAGCAACTCGCCGGTATGACGGTGGCCGAAGACGGCATATGCGGAGAGGTTGTCGGCCGCGTGCATGAAATGAGTGGTCGCCGTCGCGGCCTTTCCGGCTCCGCTCACTCCAGATTTCGCATCGCAGACGATGCCGTGATCCACATCGACAACGCCAGCCTCAATCAGCGGCGCAAGAGCGAGGATGATCGAAGTAGCGTAGCAGCCGGGGTTGGCGACGATTCGGGCGTGCCTGATCTCGTCGCGGTGCAATTCCGGGCATCCATAGATCGCTTCCGCCTGCAGCCTGGCGGCGTGTTCTGGATTGGCATCTTTCAGGCGGTAGACGGCACGGTTGATGTCATCCTGCAGACGCCAGGCCCCACTGAGGTCAATAACTTTGATGCCCTGCTCGATCGCCTGCGGGACCCATTCACGAGATTGGTCGTGCGGCGTGGCGAGAAATAATACTTCGATCTTTGAATTGACTATCCGCTCCCAGCTAAAAGGGAAGACTTCATTCGCCTTGTGATTTCCTGGCGTCGCGAGTTGAGGGTGCAGGTCTTCGAGATTGGTGGACGGTCCCACCTCTGCCTCGCCGGCTCGGCCAAGGAACGTGGGGGCCACTCCGTTCAATTTGGGATGATGCAGTAGGAGACGGGCGAGTTCGCCACCTGCGTAGCCGCTGACGCCTGCAACTGCAGTGCGAGGTGCGGTCGCGAGGACATCACTTGTTCGCGGAACAGTTTTTTCCACCGAATTTATTGTTGCCGAGTTAGCCAATGTATCCTTCAATTCGAGTCTTCAACAGATTTGCTTGTTTTTCATCGGGGCAGATGATGAGTACAGTGTCATCTCCGGCGATTGTGCCTACGACTTCAGGCCAGTCTTCATAGTCGATTCCGGCAGCGATAGGTTGAGCGCTTCCGGTTGTTGTTACCAGTACGAGTAAATTCATGGCCTGTCGTACTTCAAGCCCAAAGCTTTCGAGCACCTCACGTATTCCCGGTAAAGCATCTTCGTCGGGATCGGGGCCTGCAGGTAGGGAGTAGCCCTCAGGTCCCTTGTTCAATCGCAGTTCGTGAATATCGCGGGACAAGGTCGCCTGAGTCACATGAAACCCGCGCCCTGCAAGCTTTCGACGTAGTTCGTCCTGACTGGTGACGGCAGTCTTTACCAGCAATTCCTGAATTACGGCGTGACGTTGTTGTTTCATTGGGTCGTTTTTACCTGTTCTCAGGCTCTTTCGTCTTCAATGCAGCTTGAAACGAAGGAGGTAAATCTTTGGTTATGTATAAATATACATTAATTGTGTATATTTATACATAACTCTTACAGAGTATCACGCGAAAGCTACAACACTCCCAAAAGGAAGGTGTCGTCGCGGAGCATTTGTAGTCCGCACGACGTATAGTGAAGCATGGAACGGTCTCTGGCATCTACTCCGACGCGGACTTCGGGCCGTGTATCTATGTCCCCGGGCGTAACGCCGTCGCTAATCGATGAGCGGTTTGATCATGACTCCTGTGGGGTGGGGTTTGTCGCGTCAGTGGACGGGACGCCTTCGCATTCGATTCTGCAACAGGCGTTAACGGCGCTGGGCAGGCTCGCCCATCGCGGAGCAACGGCAGCGGACGGCAAGAGCAGTGACGGTGTTGGAGTTATGACCGCGATTCCGCGGGCCCTGCTCGTCAAAGCTTCGAAGATTGCAATTGATGAAGGACAGTTGCTTGGTGTTGGCATGTTGTTCGTGCCTGCAGAGGAGAGCCGGGCTGAGGGGCTGCTGGAGCGGTGTCTGCTCTCACATGATTTCGAGGTGTTGTGCTGGCGCGATGTGCCGGTTTGTACGGAGTGGCTGGGAGAGATGGCACGAGGCACGATGCCAAGGATTCGGCAGGTGCTGGTTATTGACTCTGGGACCGCAGAGCCGGGGACGATGGAACGGCGGCTCTATCTTGCGCGGAAACAATTTGAACGAGCGTTTGCGCAAGGCGATGTGACGGGGTATGTCGGTTCGCTGTCGTCGCAGACGATTGTCTACAAGGCTATGTGTACGGGAGAGTTTCTGCCCAATTTTTTCCCTGACCTGTCGTCGGATGACTATGTCACACCGTTCGCGGTCTTTCATCAGAGGTATGCGACGAACACTTCTCCGACATGGCATCGTGCACAGCCGGGAAGAAAGCTGGGGCATAACGGAGAGATCAATACGGTTTGGGGAAATCGGGCGCGCATGGCTGCGAGGGACTCAACGCTACCGGTGGAGTGCAAGCCGGTCCTGACGCAGGGTGGGACAGACTCGACGAGTCTGGATGAGGCGGTTGAGTTGCTTTCGCAGAACGGAAGGACCCTCGCGGAGGCGATCCGCATGTTACTGCCGCCAGCGACGGATGGGCTTCACGCTTCCCCGTTTCTCCGGTATCACACAGACTGCGCTGAGCCCTGGGACGGGCCGGCAGCCATTGCGTTCAGCGACGGACAGGTGGTTGGCGCTGCATTGGATCGTAACGGGCTGCGGCCTTGTCGTTTTGCGATTACGGAGGCGGGATTGGTTGTGGCTGGATCCGAAGCCGGTCTTGTTGATCTTGATCCTGAAGAGGTGACGCATAGCGGACGGCTTGGGCCGGGGCAGATGCTTGTCGTTGATCTCATCAACCACAAGGTCTATGAGGATGAGACGCTGTTGGAGCTGTTTGATATAGGGGCGACTTACGCCCGGCTCGTAGAGGAGACGCCGCTTGTCCCTGTGACTGCTCCTGATATTGATCCAGCCGCGCTGGCGGTTGCGCAGAGAGGCTTTGGGTATACGCGGGAAGACGTGAAGATGATTCTGCAGCCGATGGCGGTTGAAGGCAAGGACGCCGTGTGGTCGATGGGCGACGATACTCCGCTGGCGTTTCTTGCACGCTCGCCCCGGCCGATCTACGCGTACTTCCGGCAGCGGTTTGCCCAGGTGACCAATCCGGCGATCGATCCACTGCGCGAGGCTTGCGTAGTTTCGTTGCATACCCGTCTTGGCCCGTGGCCTCACCTGCTGGATAAGAACGCACCGTTGCCTGGGATTTCTCTGCTCTCGCCATTTTTGTCGCTGGGGCAGGTAGAAGCATTGCGGCGGGGAGAGTATCCGCATAAGTCGGAGCTGAATCTGACGGAACTTCCGGCGGTATTTAGTGCGGAGAAGAGTTTGACGCAGGCGCTCGATGAGCTTTGTATGCAGGCGATCACACTGGTTCGCAATGGAGCACGGATTGTGCTGCTCTCCGACCGCAGTGCCAGTGCGGAGAAGCTTCCAATCCCCATGGCGATGGCAACGGGTGCGGTGCATCAGGCGTTGGTGGACGCCGGGCTGCGCACGTTGGCGGGGCTCGCGGTGGAGGCGGGCGACTGCCGCGATATTCATCATGCGGCGGTGCTGATTGGTTATGGTGCAGGAGCAGTGTGCCCATGGCTGGCGCTCGAGACCGGGATGGGTCTGGCTCCTGCTGGTACGGATGTTGCAGAGGCCGAGCGCAAGATGCTGAAGTCGCTTGATGCCGGGTTGGCGAAGGTGATGTCGAAGATGGGAATTTCGGTCGTCGACAGCTATCGTGGAGCGCATCTGTTCGACATTCTTGGGCTGCACTCGAGTGTGGTGGCGCGATGTTTTGTCGATACTCCTGCGCCGCTATCGGGAATTGGGTTTGCTGAATTGGAGCGTCATCTCCGGCAGACATGGGCCTCGAACGATTCCGGTGATGTGGTGTCGAATGATTTGCCGGATTACGGTTGGGTGCGATTCCGTAAGGCGGATGTCTCGGAGCCTCACGCTTGGCAGCCGCCGACGGTAAAGGCGTTGCAATCGGTTGTCGGGAGCGCACGGAATGTTCCGCAGCCGACGGATCCTGCGGGCGCATTTGCTGTTTATACGCGAGACGTTATTGCGCGTGATCCGGCGGTTCTGCGTGATCTGCTGGAGATCCGTCCAGCTGGGTCTGAGCTCGCACTGAGTGAGGTGGAGCTGCCGGCCAGCTTGTGCAAGCGGTTCGTGGCGAGTGCTATGTCCCTTGGGTCTTTGAGTCCCGAGGCGCATCACACGATTACCGCTGCTATGAATATGCTTGGCGGCCGATCGAACACGGGTGAGGGTGGTGAAGATTCGGTGGTGTATCGGCTGCGTTCTGTCGGCGCGGCGCTTGCGGGTGCCAGCGAAGAGATGAGTCTGCAGGCGCGTGCCGGCGGCGGTACGGCGTTGGCGGAGCCTGTGGTTGAGGCGCCTGCGGTGCATGTGTCGTTGAACAACAAGATCAAGCAGGTTGCGTCGGGACGATTTGGCGTGACCGCGGAGTATCTTGCGCATGCGGAGGAGATTGAGATTAAGGTCGCGCAAGGCGCGAAGCCGGGTGAAGGCGGACAATTGCCTGGGCACAAGGTGAGCGGGATGATTGCGCGGCTTCGTCACGCGCAGCCCGGAGTGCCGCTGATCTCTCCACCACCGCATCATGATATCTACTCGATCGAAGATCTGGCGCAGTTGATCTATGACTTGAAGCGGGTGAATCCGCGCGCGGCGGTTGGAGTCAAGCTGGTGTCGGGTTGTGGTGTCGGAACTGTTGCCGCTGGTGTGGCGAAGGCGTATGCGGACTTTATCGTGATCGCTGGGAACACCGGTGGAACCGGAGCTGCGGCGCTGTCGAGCATCAAGTATGCGGGAAATCCGTGGGAGCTGGGGCTGGCTGAGGCGCAGCAGGTGTTGATGCAGAGCGGCATGCGCGGACGTGTGCGGCTGCGAACGGATGGAGGGCTGGCTACGGCTCGAGACATCCTGATTGCGGCGTTGCTCGGTGCGGACGAATATGCGTTTGGAACTGCGGTGCTGGTGACGCTGGGTTGCGATATGGCGCGGCAGTGTCACCTGAACACTTGTCCGACTGGAATTGCCACGCAGAAGCCGGAGTTGCGGGCGAAGTTCCGCGGCAAGCCGGAGCATGTTGTCAGCTTCTTCGAGCAGCTTTCGGCTGACCTGCAGCATCTGCTTGCGCGATATGGCTTGCCTTCGATCGAGGCGGCGGTGGGACGTTCGGATTTGCTGGAGCAGGTTAAGTTTGACGGGAATCTCGATCTTCAACCGATGCTGGCCAGGGTTTCGGATGGAGAGGGACGATGGATGGGCGGCCGGAATAATCAGCCGATTGCGACGCCTCCGCTGGACGAGGCGTGGGTTGTGCCGGCGATGGCGGCGGTTGAGGCTGGATCGCCATTTGTGGTCGACTCAAAGATCGCTAATTGTGATCGCGCGGTTGGAGCGCGGCTGGCGGGTGAGCTGGCGCTGCAGCGAGCGCAGCGTGATCTGCCGGCGGACGTTACGTTCAATCTGAGCGGAACCGCTGGGCAATCGTTTGGTGCGTTTACGGTTGAGGGAATGAAGCTCGTGCTTCATGGCCAGGCGAACGATTTTGTTGGCAAAGGACTGTCGGGCGGTGGGCTGGTGATTCGTGCGCGCGGGCTTGCGGCCAAGGATAGTGGGCAGCATGTGATTCTGGGCAATGTTGCTTTGTATGGCGCCACCGCTGGGAGCTTGTTCGCGGCCGGGCGCGCTGGTGAGCGGTTTGCGGTGCGGAACTCGGGCGCTACGACAGTGGTTGAGGGAGTCGGCGACCATGGTTGCGAGTACATGACGGGAGGGATTGTGGTTGTCCTGGGACGTGTCGGGATGAACTTCGGGGCCGGGATGACTGGAGGGTTGGCGTGGGTTTACGACGCGGATGGATCTTTTGTGCGGGATGGCAGGTATCACGCGGAGTTTCTTGCCCCTGAAGGGTTTGGTTCGGTCTCGAGCGAGTCGCAGGAAAGTCTGCGGGCGTTGATCGAAAGGCATGTGGAGCAGTCGGAGAGTGGGTTGGCGAGGACGATGTTGGCGAATTGGCCGGAGAGTGCCGCGGGCTTTGTGCGGCTTACTCCCAAGCCGCAGGCTTAGACCACTCCCCCCATTGCCCGCGCGTAACCTTTATAATCAATGGTCTATGCATGATTAGTCCGTGCAAAATATTCATAAAAGGTTTGCGTCCAAAATATTGCATCTAAATGAGTTAGCCCCGGATATTGTCCGGGGCTAGCTTTGTTTGAACTCAATCTTCAGTTCTGCATTAATCTCTATATCCAGTATAGCGGGTTGAGTGGAACTAATACGCCAACTCGATCTTGTTTTGTTTGTGCTATTTAGGTGGTTGTGGGGCTTGACATTCGATTTTCGGGCTAAAAACGCGAAAAGAAAATGCAAAGGCAAAAAACAGACGCAATTGCAAAGGCAAAACAAAACCCACTGTATTCGATCATTGCTTCGCCCTACGGGCAAGGACAACAGCACATCCCCTTCGGGGATGACAACCAGAAAGGCAACGGCAAAGGCAGCGGCAAAGGCGACAGGAGGTCCGTTCGGAGGAGAGAAGCGACTGTAAAGGCGGCAAATTCGCCCCAGGTGCATAAAGATTCATTTTGGTGAAATGAATCGGAGTTCATTGTTGGCAAAGGCGGAGCAATTCATTAGAGTGGCGGCACCGGAGATTTTCGGTGTGAGGCCTGGACTGAGGCGACGAGTGAAGACGATGGGGCCTGATACCGCAAAGCCCGGAGTGCCGGCGACGGGGCCAGGGAGCGAGAAATATCAACGCATTCTGGATGCGGCGGTCGAGGTGATTGCCGAGAGGGGCTACTTCAACTCGCCGGTGAGCGCGATTGCGAAGCGGGCCGGGGTGGCGGACGGCACGGTCTATCTCTACTTCAAGAGTAAGGACGATGTGCTGCGGACGGCGATCGATGAGACGTTCAACAAGTTTCATCGACAGGTTGAGGAAGAGTTCAAGACGCTGAAAGGGCCGCGGGAGCAGCTGGAGTACATTGCACAGGTGCATCTGGAGAGCCATGCGGTGAACCGGAACATGGCGATCCTGATGCAGACTGAGGTTCGCCAGAGCGCGAAGTTTATTGCGGAGTTTTCGCATCATCATCTGGTGAAGTACATCCAGGTGGTGCGCGAGGTAGTGCGGCGGGGGCAGTGGGAGGGGATCTTTCGGCGCGATGTATCGGATGGTGTGGTGGCGCACTGTATGTTTGGGGCGATCGATGAGTTGCTGAGTTCCGCGGTGTTCACAGGGCGCGTTTATGATGCGAAGGCTACGGCTGCTCAGGTGATCGATGTGCTTTTGAATGGGATTACGGCTAAATCAGAGGACTGACGAGTGCGGCTTTTTAGAGGTGCCTGCGTCTATATCTCGTTTGAGAATCCTATTTAGAAACGCCCGTGCAATCCGCCGACTACGGATTCCTTCAGTCTTGCTGATCCTGATGGCTTATGCGCCTGCGCGTTTTGCGAATTCGCAGATCGGCACTGCCAACGATCAAAGCATGACATCCTATCGGCTTCGCGTCCCTGTCGATGAAGTCAGCCTGAACTTCCATGCCACCGACGGTCATGGTCTTGCGGTGAACGATCTGAAGCTTGAGGAGCTGGGTCTTCTGGACAATGGCAGACCTCCAGCTAAAGTTCTCGTCTTCCAGACGCTACAGAACTCTGCCATTCGGGCCGGCATTCTGATGGATACGAGCGAGTCGATGCAGGAGTTTATTGACGGCAACCGGGCCATTTCAATCGCATATGCACAGAAGTTATTGCGACAACAAACGGATCAGGCTTTTGTCATAGATTTCGGGTATCTATCGAAGATCGTAGAGCCGTGGACCAGCGATCCGGTTGCGCTGACTGCGGGTGTTCGCAGAGTCAGAGTAGCCAGGCAGAATTCTCTGCGTGGCACGGCGATGTTCGATACGATCTATCGGGCATGCTTTTTCGAGTTCGGCAAGATCGATCAGGCGGCGACAGGAAATTTCATTCTGCTATTTTCCGATGGTCAAGACAATGCCAGCCACACCTCTCTCAGAGAGGTCGTTGACGTGTGCCAGCGTACGCATACAGCAATCTATTCCTTTCGAGCAGAGCCAAGGCCGAGCTTCTTCACGGGAGGCGCGACGACGCTGGCGGAGCTGGCAGCAGAGACTGGCGGACGCGTGTTTCATGACAACGGGTCTGAAGCGGAGATCTATGACGACCTGCGCACAATCGAAGCCGATCTCCGCAATCAATACCGGTTGGTCTACAAGCCTGCTGCGTTGAAGCACGATGGTTCGTTTCACAAGATTAATTTGAAGGCTCCAGAGCGTGTCGACAGCATTACGATTCGCTCTGGCTACTATGCTCCGGCACATTGATCTCAACTTGCTCCCGACAGCGTGGCAGCGTGATTACTTTTTCGAAACGCGGATCTGATCACTGGTTTTGATGGATTGCTGCAATAATGCCTCTGATAGTGAATTGAAGTGGAGACCACATGTTTGATTTGAGCAGTGTGAATGATGTTCTTGGGAAGGTCACTGGACGCGGTGACTCTGTGGTGATGTTGGGGCAGGGCGCGGATGGGGCATGGAGGCCGATTACTTCGAATGAGCTGCATGGGCGGGTGCGGGCGCTGGCGGATGCGTTTCTTGGGTGGGGATTGGGCAAGGGAGATCGGGTGGCGATCATCTCGGAGAACCGGTGGGAGTGGGCGGTTACGGACTTTGCGACGCTGGCGATTGGAGGCACGGATGTGCCGCTGTATCCGACGCTGACGCCGGAGCAGATTGGGTATATGTTGCGAGACTCGGGTGCGAAGGTCGCGGTGGTGTCGTCGCGTGAGCAGTACGAGAAGTTGACGGCCGCGGGTGAGCTGTCGGAGCTGCAGCATGTGGTCGTGATGGATGCGGGCGAGTTCAGCGGGGCCGAGAGCTTTGCTGCGCTGATGGAAGGGGCGAAGGCGAAGCAGGGGCGGGACGCGGCGTTTGATGCGATGGTCAAGGAGGCGCGGCCTGAGGACCTGGCGACGATTATTTATACGTCGGGGACGACGGGCGAGCCGAAGGGCGTGATGCTGACGCATGGGAACCTTGCGAGCAATATCAATATCTCGACGGGCATGATGGGATTTGGGGATCGGGATAGTTGCATCTCGTTTCTGCCGCTGTCGCATGTGACGGCGCGGCATCTGGACTACGCGATGATGTGCTACGGGGCGCGGCTGGCTTACTGTCCGAAGTTTGACCAGCTGGCGGCGGCGATGAAGGAAGTAAAGCCGACGGTGTTTGTCGCTGTGCCGCGGGTGTACGAGAAGATTCGGCAGGCAGTGGAGGGGAAGTCGGCGTTGTCGCCGGTGAAGTCGAAGATCTTGAGCTGGGCGCTGGAGACGGGGAAGGGGCATCGGGGAGAGATTCTGACGGGGAAAACTCCGGGTGGGTTGAGTTGGAAGATTGCGAACAAGCTGGTGTACAGCAAGATTCGCGAGGCGTTTGGCGGGTGTGCTGAGGTATTTATTTCGGGGGGCGCTCCGCTGGGGATGGACACTGCGGGGTGGTTTGCCGATGTGGGGATACGGATCTTTGAAGGGTATGGGTTGACGGAGACTTCGCCGGTGGTTGCGCTGAACTTTCCGAAGGCACATCGCATGGGCACGGTGGGGAAGGCGTTGGACAATGTGCAGTGCCGGTTTGGAGAGGACGGCGAGCTGGAGGTGAAGGGGCCTTCGATCTTCAAAGGGTATTGGAAGAAGGAGAAGGAGACGGCTGAGGTGTTTACTGCGGATGGGTGGTTCAAGACGGGGGATATCGGGAATGTGGATGCGGATGGGTTCCTGTCGATTACGGACCGGAAGAAGGAGTTGCTGAAGACGAGTGGTGGAAAGATGATTGCGCCGCAGCCGATTGAGAATAAGTTGAAGGCGAATGTGTTGGTGGCGCATGCAGCGCTGGTGGGGGACAAGCACAAGTTTGCTTGCGTGCTGATCTCGCCGAACTTTGCTGCGCTGGAGGGATGGGCGGAGGGGCAGGGAATTACGGCGGGCGACCGTGCGGCTCTGGTGAAGGATGCAAAGGTGGTGAAGGCGTATCAGGAGATCGTGGATAAGGTGAATATCGGGTTGGCGAACTACGAGAGCATGAAGCGGATTAGCGTGGTTCCGGAGGAGTGGAGCGTGGAGAACGGAGCGCTGACGCCGAGTATGAAGCTGAAGCGACGGGTGGTGGAGCAGAGGTATGCGAAAGAGATCGGTGAGTTCTATGCGGATGAGGCGACTTCTTCGAAGGGGTGATCTAGTTTGAGGCTGGGGCGGGACGGCCGCGAAGCTTACCGGAGAAGAAGGCGCAGCTTGTACTGATGGGGCAGCAATCGCATCTTGGATTGGTGCGTTTGCAGGTTTGCTGGGCGTGCTGCTTCAGGAGGAGATAGGCGCGGGTGCGGGCGTCGAAGGCTGCGGGTGTTTGCGATTCGATTGCGGTCTGGGCTTCGCGGTAATTGACGCCGTAGTTTTCTCGTTCGCGACCGAGCAGGATGCGGACGAGTACGTGCGGAGAGTTGGATGGGACGGCTGCGATTGGGGCGATGTGGGCGAAGAGAAGAATGCGGTCGACTCCGGGGTCGCCGATGTTGGGGAATTTCTTCAGCTCCTTTCTGGCTTTGTCGAGGGGGCCGGTTAGTGCGCTGCGAAGGTCGCCGTCGAGGTGGTCTTTGACGCGCATGGCGATCTCTTTCAGGCGTTGAGCCCGCAGTTCGGGCACCATGCCTCCGGGTTTCAGCGCGGCTGCGAGTTTTTCCGGCGAGGTGGCGAGGAGTTTTTCTGGAGTAGTGCCGACGGATTTCGTTAGAGAGGCCCAGCCCTTGGCGCAGGCGATGTCGGACGCGGGATAGCCACAGTGCCACCACACCAGGAAAAGATAGGGGTCGGTGGGCCAGGACGGGTGCGGAGGGCCGTACAACGACTCAAGCTCGTCGAGCAGCCGGGATAGCTGGATGGCGGATCTGGTCATGAGGTTTACCGCGGGCCGGTGCAACGCCGGAGCGAGAGCGGTAGTTTAGCCGTTGAGGATGGGTTCGTCTAACGCTGGATGGGGAATGGCGAGGGTATTGAAAGCAGCAGTCTGGACTTCGGCGCGTGGAATGGTGTTCCAGTCTCGGGAATGTATGTAGACTCCCATGGCAGTCTGTTCCCCGTCTTAGCTCTGCGTGGCGCCCGGCTTTCGGTCTTTACGGTTCTAAAATGTTTTCGTTGCTGCGATATGACGTGGAACGTTTGTATGGGCGTTTTTGGGGAGGGTGAAATGCAGGGAATTTTCCGAGTGATGGGGGTGGTGGCGCTGTTGGGTGGGGTTTGTGTGGCACAGATCGGCCCGCCGGTTTGTCCGGTGCCCGCTGGGAAAAAGGTTTCGACTGCGCCGCCAGCAGCGAGGCCTTCGGTTGCAGCGGCTGTGGCTACGGCTGAGGCGGGAGCGGCGGACCCTTCGGTGCTGGTGGCGGCGGAGCCAATGGAGAACTTTGGCGTCATGCGATACCGGCTGGAGGACTATGCCGATTGCGTGGGCACGGGAGGGTGCTACTGGGCGGATGTGGATGCTCAGGCGCGGAGGGCTGAGGCGCAGCTGGACCGGATCGTCGCGACGCGGAGGACGGGAGAGAAGTTGGCGATGGTGCTGGATATCGATGAGACGTCACTGTCGAACTACTGCGAGTTGAAGCAGGAGGACTATGGGTATATCGCGGGGATGTTCAATGAGTGGGCGGTGTCGGCAGTGGCGGACATGGCAGTCCCCGGGACGCTGAGGTTGTTCAATAAGGCGCGGGCTGGCGGGGTTGAAGTGTTTTTCATTACCGGGCGGCCGGATGAGCAGCGGGCGGGGACGGCGCGGAATCTGGAGGCCGCGGGTTACAAGGGGTGGAAGGGGCTTAGTCTGCGAGTGGGGCCGCAGAAGACGATGGCTACAGTGGCGTACAAGAGCGAGGAGAGGAAGAAGATTGTCGATGCCGGCTACCGGATCGTGATGAGTGTGGGGGACCAGTGGAGTGATTTGAATGGCGATTCCAAGGCCGAGATCAGTGTGAAGCTGCCGAACCCCTTTTACTACCTGCCATAGCAGCGTGTGGGTGGAGGCCAAAAGGCGTGCGCTGTACCATTCAGGGATGACGATGTTGCGCCGGGCGAGCAAGGACGGACGGAAGTTTTTAAATCCAGTCCCGACGACGATTGGCGGGTTCGGCACTTTTTTCAAGGTGCTGCCGCGTTTTCTGAGCAACAAGGAGGAGAAATCTCCGCGAAAGCCACTGGGGCCATTTCGGACGGACGCTGTGGTGTATAGAACGGCTCCGGAGAGTGGGCTGAGGGTGACGTGGATGGGTCACTCGTCGATGCTGGTGGAGATCGATGGAGTGAGGGTGCTGGTGGATCCGGTGTGGGACGAGCGGGCATCGCCGAGCCAATGGGCGGGGCCGAAGCGGTTCTTTGCGCCGACAGTCCGTCTGGAGGACCTGCCGGGCGTGGATGTGGTGCTGGTGTCGCATGACCACTACGACCATCTGGGAGAGGCGACGATTCGAAAGCTTGCAGAGCTGGAGTCGATGCGGGGAGCGAGGTGGGTGACTTCGCTGGGTGTGGGTGAGTCGCTACGGAAGTTTGGGGTTAACGCGGAGAGGATTTCGGAGCTGGACTGGACCGAGACTGTCACGGTGGGTGGGCTAACGATTACTGCGGTGCCTTCTCGGCATTTTTCCGGGCGCAGCATGTTCAACCGGTTTGAGACCCTTTGGTCGGCGTTCGTCATGAAAGGCTCGAAACATACGGTTTACTTCGGTGCGGACACCGGATGGTGGGAGGGATTTTCGGAGATTGGAGCGGCGTACGGGCCATTTGATCTAGTGATGCTGGAGATTGGGGCTTTCGACGTGATGTGGGATTCGATCCATCTGGGACCGGATGGAGCAGCTCGCGCGTTTGAGGCTTTGGGGGGCAAGGGTTTGATGATGCCGATCCATTGGGGGCTGTTCGACCTGGCGCTGCATGCCTGGCGGCAGCCGATCGAGAGGTTGCTGGAAGTGGCGGGGGAGAAAGAGATAAGGTTATGGGCGCCGGAGCCGGGACGTCCGACGGAGGTCGTGACGGGAGTTGAGGTCAGGTCGGATTGGTGGCGGTGATGCCTGGCAGTTTGATCCGGTGGACGATTGGTTTCCCTCTGGTATAGCCTGATCGCCCAGGACCCGTGAGATTAGCCAGCGATGGGTGTTTTGGGTTGCAGGTCACGGGCGGGCTGCGGATGGCATCCAATTTTAAGTTATGGACTACTTTTCGGACCCACAGGAGACCGTCACGCGCTTCGGCGATTACATCGAAGATTTTCACGATGTATTCCGCTGCAATGACGTCGATTTCGGGCTTCCGGACGATTTTTTCACTTTTGCGCGGAGGCTGAAACATGACAGCGAACTTCGTGGCGATGTGCTGCGCGTAGTGAAGACTGTAATGGAGGGCGAGGCGGACATCTCGTTTCGTACGATTCTTACGATCATTGCGGTGGGAAGCGGCGGCCCTGACGTGACGGCGTCGAAACGGCAGATGAGTGTCCCGGTCAATCTGATCATTGAGGCTCTGACTGGCGGCGACGCCCGCAGCGAGCTCAACG
Organism: Acidobacteriaceae bacterium KBS 89; assembly: GCA_000381605.1. Classification (GTDB taxonomy): domain Bacteria; phylum Acidobacteriota; class Terriglobia; order Terriglobales; family Acidobacteriaceae; genus Edaphobacter. Next base: position 44,228 of record KB906756.1, on the reverse strand, counting down.
CGGCCCAATCGGGAAACTCCTATTCAGAGCCAGTTGAAGATCGAACGGCACAGATTCCTGCGGTGGCACAGATTCCCGTTGCGGAAGAGATTCCCGCTGCGGAAGAGATTCCTGCTCCTGCAATGGCACAGATTCCTGTTGCGGCAAAGATTCCTACTGCGGCGCAGATTCCTGCAATGGCACAGATTTCTGCGGCATTCGAGGGATACTCGTCGGGAGCCGGAGATGCGATCGATCGCGCCGAGTTAGAAGAGCCGTGCTTTGAAGAAAGAGCAAATGTTTCTGTTGGTGATCTTTCAGCCAGGAAGATAGCTTCAATCGATGAAAATCTGTCGAGCGTTTATGGCGGTAAGCAGATACTCACTGAATTTTTGACTCGGCTGAAGTCGAACGCGCTGCGCGTCAAGGTCTTCCTCGAATCAATCGAGCAGAGATTCAGCAGGATGGAGACCCGATTGACGGCCGTATTACCGACGCTCGCGTTGTCCGGTCCGACGGTGCGTCCAAGCGGCGATGAGGGAGCGGCTAGATTCTACTCGGCGATTGCTGCCGGGACGAGACCAGAGCTGCCGGATCATGATCCGGCAAGGCCGAACCAACGAAGTAGGCCGGTAGCTGAATCTCTGGCGACGGTTGCACGTCTCTGGACTGATGTCCGTCAGTTCTATTCATCCCGAAGACAGGTTGAGGTTTCGGTTCTCAGTTTTGCGGCAACGTTGGTGCTCATCGGATCTCTTGTGTGGAGCATTGGTCGTTTTACCGGACATGCGGTGGTGCATCCCGTGAATGCATCGGTGGAAGGGGTGGCCAAGCCTGCCGCGGTCGGCGCTGCGCCTCTCGCTGCCTCCTCCGCAAGTGATACGTTGGTCGCTCGCGCTGGTGAAGCTCAATCTGCCTTGATTGCTGATTCTCCAGTCCCTGTTGTCACCAAGGCTCACGCTGATCGTGTTGATGGTTCATCTGTCGTTGCGGTCGGGACAGCGCAAGGGAGTTCGGCCCCAACGAACAGTTATGCGGGCCGGGGAGTCAGTCCTCCGGCGGCTAAGCCTATTCAACCGTCCAAGAAGCCGGCTCAATCTTTCAAGTCTCCGTCGCTATCAACTTCGTCTCCCATCGAGGGCGCTTCGCGCGAGAGGACGGCTGATACGTCCGAGGGCACGGCGACACCCGATCACAGTTACAGCGTGAGTTCCGAATCGTCGTCCAAACGCCTCATCAACGTGTCTTCGGGTGTAATGGCGGCGAATCTTGTGTCCAGCCCCAAACCCTCGTACCCGAAGCTCGCCAGCCTTATCCGTGCCCAGGGCAATGTGTTGCTGCAGGCGGTAATCTCCAAGACTGGAACTGTGGAACACCTGCACGTTATCAAAGGTCATCGCCTGTTGCGTGGTGCGGCGAAGAGCGCGGTTCAAATGTGGCGATACCGGCCGTACAAAATCAACGGGGTACCGGTTGAAGTTGCGACCATCGTGAGTGTCGAATTCACTTTGAATCGGTAGGCTCGATGTTGCGGTGGGATTGTGTCGAATTCGAAGAACATGCGAATGCAAATGCGGTGCTGGTCGAGGAGCGGAGGTAGAGAAGCGGATTTCTCCACTGGGCTGCTCACGATAAGACTGTGAGCAGCTTCGGTCGAAATGACCGCTCTTTGGTTTGAGTGGAAGAGAACGGACGACTGCATGACAGCTGCAACTGCGCCAGGCTGAATTTCGCCGCGCCTAGCATGACAGGCATTTTTTTGCGAGGCGAAGAACCAAGGAGTGGTTGCCGCTGGCGTATGATTTTTTCTGAAGTTCAAAAGTCTAAAGGAGATTACGATGCGGGTTGGAATGTTGACGGGGGGCGGAGATTGCCCTGGATTGAATGCAGTGATTCGGGCGGCCGTTCGTAAAGGGATTTTGCATCATGGTGACGAGTTTGTCGGATTTATGGAGGGGTGGAGAGGCGTTCTGGATGACGTGACGATGCCTCTGACGCTTGAGACGACGTCTGGAATATTGCAGAAGGGCGGGACGATCCTGCGGTCTTCGCGGACGAATGTGAAGAAGATTCCGGGTGGTTTTGAGAAGTGCGTCGAGGTGTTGAGCAAGAACAAGATAGATGCGCTGATTGCGCTGGGTGGGGATGATACGCAGTCGATCAGCCTGGCTCTGAGTGAGCTCGGCGTGAAGTGCGTTGGCGTGCCGAAGACAATTGATAACGATTTGAGCGGGACGGATGCCTGCTTCGGGTTCGATACGGCGGTGACGATTGCGACGGAGGCGGTGGACCGGTTGCACTCGACTGCAGAAGCACACAACCGGGTGCTGGTGTGCGAGGTGATGGGGCGGGATGCGGGGTGGATCGCGATTACTTCGGGAATTGCTGGTGGCGCCGATGTGATTCTGGTGCCGGAGGTGCCGATCGATATTGATGAGGTGTGCCGGTTGTTGAAGTACAGGCACGATCATGGGAAGAAGTTCGGGATTGTTGTTGTGGCAGAAGGCGCGAAGTTTCCGGAGGGTCCGCAGGCGACGCATGGGACCAACGTGGACTCATTCGGGCATGTGCGGCTGAGCGGGATCGGGCAAGCGCTGGCGGAGGAGATTGAGAAGCGGACGAAGTATGAGACCAGAAGCGTGAACCTCGGACATACACAGCGGGGTGGGACGCCTTCGGCCTTCGATCGGATGCTGGCGACGCGGTATGGCGTTGCGGCGATTGACCTGGTGCATGCGGGCAAGTTTGGCCGACTGGTTGTGCTCAGGGGGACGCAGATCACGGATATTCCGATCGCGGATGCGATTGCCAAGACGCGGACGGTGGGTCAGGACCTGCTGGATGTGATGACTAGTTTGCAGCCGGTGAAGTAGGGTTTGGATGAGTTTGGGAAGCCCGGTCTTTGGGACCGGGCTTTTCGTTTGCGCCAGCCAAGATTACCACTTCTGTATCAGTTAGTTAGTGGTTAATAGCTGAGATTTTTGTTGTACGGGGCGGCAAAAGGGATTACAAAGAGGGTGTCGGGTTGGTTCGAGTCCGGCGTGCTCTGACGTGGATGAACGGGAGACCTGTGATGGCGGTAGCGGTGCAAGCGATGGTACGCGAGGTGATGGATATCCGGCAGGCATCGGAGTATCTGGGCATCAGCGGCGATACGCTGTACCGATATGCGTCTGAAGGGTTCATTCCGGCGTTCAAGCTGGGGAACCGGTGGCGGTTCAAGAAATCGTTGCTGGACGCGTGGATGGACGAGAAGTCCGGGGTGAAGGCTCCCACACCGATCGCGGTGATGCCGAGACAGAAGAAGCCGGTCGCCCGGGCGCGGTAAGACGGTTTGATCCAGCGGCTGATCTCGCATCTTGATGGTTATGTGGTGCTTTATGGCCTGATCGCGGTGGCTGCGTTCTGGTTTGCGATCCAACTTAGCTGGTCGGTGGTGGGGAAGCGGTGGTACAGCGTGACGTGGAGGCTGTTGGTGGCGCTGGGATTGTTTGGGTTGGGGTTTGTGATGATCTTTTTTACGGCGTTTGGGGCTTAACTACTGACAACCGTTTCAGACTGGTTGGAGAGTGACGACTGTGATCTCCGGGGGGCAGTTAAGGCGGAAGGGCAGGCCCACGGTGCCGAGGCCTCGGTTAACGTAGAGTTGCATCTGGTCGAACCAGTAGTGGCCTTCGGGATACTTCAAGCCCATTGGAGGCAGGATGAGCGGGCCGAGGAACGGGAGCCGGACCTGACCGCCGTGGGAGTGGCCAGAGAGCATAAGGTCGACGAGATGGCCGCGGGGATGGGCGATTACGCTATCGGCGTAGTCGGGTTCGTGCGCCATGAGGATGACTGGGCCGTCGGGCTTGGCAGGAATGGCAAGATCCAGATTGGGTGTGCTGGTGCCGGGATCGTCGACGCCACAGAGCCAGATGCGGGCACCTTTGCGCTCGACGGGGAGATGCTGGTTGACCAGAACGGGGGTGCCCTGGGCTGTGAGGGCGCGGACGACCTCCGGAGCGTCGAAGTTGACGTCATGGTTGCCGAGGACGGCGTAGCGAAGTGGAGCGGTGATGGTAGTGAGGATCTCCGAACAACGTCGCAAGGCATGGCTGCCGGCGATAAAGGTGAGGGAGCCGTGGGTGATGAAGTCGCCGGTGAGCAGGACGAGGTCCGGGGCCAGCGTGTTGACGTGGCGGACGATGCGCTCGAGGAAGAAGGGCTCGGTGTACTCGTCGAGGTGAATGTCGCTGAGCTGGACGATGCGATAGCCGTGGAAAGGAGCGGGCAGATTTGTGATGGCGATGGGACGGTGGACGATGTCGATCTCGTGGCGTGAAATCTCGCCGGAATAGAAGGCCAATCCGGCGGCGGTAACCCCGGTACCGATGAGGAAGTTTCGCCTGGTGAAACGTGGAGTCTGGGAAGGGGTGAGGCCGGGCATAGTTCATGATAATGGTTGGAAGTGACCGAGCCAAAAAGACGGCCAACCTAAGGCAACAGTTGGGTAAAATCAGAGTAATGGACTTCAGCCCGCGGAAGAGACGAGCTGCTTCGGCGGCCAAGAGTGCCGGTGTGGATGGGATGTTGGTGACACACCTGCCGGATGTTAGGTATCTATCGGGGTTTACGGGATCGAATGCGGCGCTGGTGCTGGCTGGTGGGCGTGCCGTGTTGTTTACGGACGGCCGGTATACGGGCCAGGCTAAGGCGGAGGCTGCGGGGACACGGGTTGTGATTGCGACGAAGCCGGCGGTCGTAGCTGCGTGTGAGTGGATGGAGTCGGCTGAGGTGCGGCGGTGCGGGTTCGATGCAGCCCATACTACGGTGGCTGGACTGGAGACGATGCGCAAGGCCGTGTCGGGTAAGGTGCGGCGGGGAATGTTCGTGGCCGTGGGGTCGCTGGTGGCAAGAATGCGAGAGGTGAAGGACCGGGGCGAGATTGCCAAGATGCGAGCGGCGGCGCGTACCGGGTGTGAGTTGTTTGAGGGAATGCTGACGTATCTGGAGGCGGGGCAGACGGAGGCCGAGGTGGCGTCGACGCTGGAGTACGCAGCGCGGCTCGCAGGTGCGGAGGGTATGTCGTTCGATACGATTGTGGCCAGTGGAGAGCGTTCTGCGCTTCCGCATGGGCGTGCGACGAGTGCGAAGCTGCCGAAGCGGGGGTTCGTGACGCTGGACTTCGGTGTTATTCTCGACGGATATTGCAGCGATATGACGCGTACCGTGCACATGGGCAAGGCGATGCCGGGTGAGCGGGACGTGTATGATTCTGTGCTGGAAGCGCAGGAGGCTGCGGTCGCTGCCGTGGCACCGGGAGTGACCGCCGGAGAGGTGGATGAGGCGGCACGAAGCGTGTTGCGGAGGGTGAAGCTGGATAAGTACTTCTGCCACTCGACGGGGCATGGAGTTGGGCTGGAGATTCACGAAGGACCAAGGCTTGCAGCAAAACAGACGCAGATTTTAGAGCAGGGAATGGTGATCACAATCGAACCTGGGGTGTATATGCCGGGGCGGTTCGGATTGCGTATTGAAGACATGGTCCTGGTAACGGACAAGGGCGGAGAGGTTCTAACGCCAAGTGTGAAGGCTTGGATCGAACTGTAACGATAGGAACAAAGTGCCGGGCAAGGCACGGGAAGAGACATGATGGACCGAAATAAGCTGGAAGAGCTTCGCGAACTGGTCGATTTCTTGAAGGCGAACGGCATTGCCGAGTTCGATCTGGACCAGGACGACCTGAAGGTGCGGATCAAGTTTGCAGGTGAGGCAGCGGCGCCGACGGGGATCGATTTCGCCCAATTGAGTAGGCTGATGGGTTCGGCTCCCGCTGCGGGTAGCGGAGTTGCTGCTATCGGGGCCGCTCCTTCGGGCGGTAGCGCCGCTTCGGAGCTTGCGGCTGAGATGGAGGAAAAGCTGCATGAGGTGAAGTCGCCAATCGTGGGGACTTTCTACGAGTCGCCGTCGCCGGGCGCGCCACCGTTTGTGAAGATCGGGGACCAGGTTGAGGTGGGGCAGGTGCTTTGCATCGTTGAGGCGATGAAGCTGATGAACGAGATTGAAGCTGATGTTGCCGGCGAGGTGGTGAAGCGGATCGCCGCGAGTGGACAGCCGGTGGAGTATGGGCAGCCGCTGTTTGCCATCCGGGCGCGGTAGAAGAAGGTTTTCCGTTCTCAGTTCTCAGTTGGTCAGATGATTTTTAGCAGATGGTTGGGAGTTACATGTTTCGTAAGGTATTGATTGCAAATCGTGGGGAGATCGCGCTGCGGGTGATCAGCGCGTGTAAAGAGATGGGTATCCGCACGGTTGCGGTGTACAGCGAGGCGGATAGGAATTCGCTTCATGTGCGATTTGCGGATGAGGCGATCTGCATTGGGCCTCCGAGGTCTGCGGACAGCTATTTGAACGTGCCGGCGGTGATCTCGGCTGCGGAGATTGCGGATGTGGATGCGATACATCCGGGATATGGGCTGTTGAGCGAGAACGCGAACTTCGCCGAGGTGTGCAGGGCGTCGAATATCAAGTTCATTGGGCCTCCGCCGGAGGTGACGCGGATGATGGGCGAGAAGTCCACAGCGCGGCAGACGATGAAGAAGGCCAAGGTACCGATTCTTCCGGGGTCGGATGGGGTGATCGCGGATGAGAAGGAAGCGCTGGAGTGGGCGAAGGATGTTGGGTATCCGGTGATCTTGAAGGCGGTCGCGGGCGGCGGCGGCCGCGGAATGCGGATCTGCAGAAACGCTGAGGAGTTGCCTTCGATGTACCAGCAGGCCTCGACCGAGGCGGCGAACGCATTCGGCAATGGCGATATGTACATGGAGAAGTTCATCGAGCGGCCACGGCATATCGAATTTCAGGTGCTGGCGGATGAACATGGGAACGTGATGAGCCTGGGGGAACGGGAGTGCTCGATTCAGAGGCGTCATCAGAAGCTGATTGAAGAGGCGCCGAGTTTGATGGTGACTCCGAAGCTGCGTGACGAGCTGGGCAAGACCATTAAGAAGGCGCTCGAGAATATTGGATACTGGAATGCCGGGACGATTGAGTTCTTGATGGATGAGGATGGCAAGATCTACTTCATCGAGATGAATACTCGGATTCAGGTAGAGCATTGTGTAACCGAGATGGTTACAGGAATTGACCTGGTGAAGGCGCAGTTGCGAATTGCGGCGGGCGAGAAGCTGTCGTCGATTATTACGAAACCGGTGGAGATTCGCGGACATGCGATTGAGTGCCGGATCAATGCGGAGCATCCGGAGAAGTTCACTCCAAGTGCGGGGAAGATCACTGCGTTCAACCTTCCGGGCGGGAATGGGGTGAGGGTGGATACGGCGCAGTATGCCGAGGGCGTTGTGCCGCCTTATTACGATTCGCTGATTGCGAAGCTGATCTGTCATGGGGCGGATCGCGAAGAGGCGATGAACAAGATGCAGCGGGCTCTGTCGCAGTTTGTAGTGCAGGGGATTCATACGACGATTCCGTTGCACCAGAAGATCTTTGCCGATGCGGAGTTTCGGCGGGGTGAGTTTGATACGAAGTTTATGGAGCGGTTCTTCGAGCGGCAGAAGGAAGGGTAAGTGGACGAGTTAGTGAGTCGGCAACTTCCACGGCTTTATCCGATTGTTGACGAGGAGTTGCTTCGGGCGCGTGGGGTTGCGGTAGGCCGGATTGCTGAGGAGTTAAAGGCTGCCGGGGCGACACTGCTGCAGTATCGCAATAAGGTAGGTGCGCATCAGGCGATCCTGCGCGATGCGGCGATGATCTGGGAGGTATTCGCTGGGAGTGAGGGCCGGTTGATCATGAATGACCGCGCAGACCTGGTGGCTCGTGCGGGGTTTGGTGGAGTGCATGTAGGGCAAGGGGATTTGTCGCCCGAGGATGCGCGACGCTTGGTTGGTGCCGAGCGGTGGGTGGGGGTTTCGACTCATAACGACGAGCAGGTGCGGAGCGCGAATGAGACGAGTGCCGATTATGTTGCCGTTGGGCCTCTGTTCGCTACAGGAACGAAGTTGGATGCGGAGGCGGTGATTGGGTTGGAGGGAGTGCGACAGGCGCGGGCGCTGACGACGAAACCAATTGTGGCGATTGGTGGGATTACGCGGGCGAATGCGAAGAGTGTGATCGATGCAGGGGCCGATTCGGTCGCGGTGATTAGTGCTCTGCTGGTTGAGGGCGAGACGGTTGAGAAAGTGGTGGGAGACTTTCTCGAAATTTTACGGTAGAACTGACGCAACGTGAATTTTGTGAAAACAAAGATGTCGGACGCTCCTGCCTCGCTACAAGTTGACAACCTAGTGAGTTTGGCCGCTCCGCAGTTTGTGCAGGGGATGGGGCTGTTTTCGGCTACGGCGATTGTGATGGGCTCGATGATTGGGTCGGGCATCTTTATCGTTTCGGCCGAGATGTCGCGAGGGCTGGGGTCGCCGGCGCTGCTGATTGCAGCGTGGCTGGTGACGGCGTTGATGACAATCATTGGGGCGCTGAGCTACGGCGAGTTGGCAGCGATGATGCCGAAGGCTGGTGGGCAATATGTCTATCTGCGCGAGGCTCTGGGGCCGCTTTGGGGATTCCTTTATGGGTGGACGCTGTTTCTGGTGATCCAGACGGGAACGATTGCGGCTGTGGGTGTCGCGTTTGGGAAGTTTCTCGGGGTGTTCTTCCCGAGTGTGAGTGCGTCGAACTGGATCTGGCATATTGGTCATGTTCCGGCGTGGCATTTGGGGCCGATGGTGCTGGGCAATATGGAAATCGGGTTGAATACGGCGAACCTGTCGGCGATTGTGGTGATTACGCTGCTGACGCTGTTGAATACCATGGGCGTGAAGATGGGCTCGGCGGTGCAGAATGTATTTACCTCTGCGAAGGTCTTTGCGCTGGCTTCGGTGGTCTTGGTTGGGTTGATTGCGAAAAATTCAGTCGCGATTGCGGCGAATTTTGGCGCTGGTTGGCATAATTTTTGGTCGGAGGCGGGGTGGGGGACCCTGCATGCGGTGCAGGTCGGGGTGGGTGGGCCGACTGTTTATGTTGGGTTGCTAACGATGGTGGCGGTGGTGCAGGTTGGATCGTTGTTCAGCTCAGATTCGTGGAACAACGTTACGTTTACCGCTGGTGAGATTCGGGATCCGAAGCGGAATATTCCGCTGTCGCTGGTGATTGGGACCGGCGTTGTGTTGCTGCTGTATGTGCTGTGTAACTTTGTCTATCTGAGTGTGCTGCCGATGGCAGGTGATCCGGCGGCGACGACGATTGTCGGGCGGGGGATTCAGTTTGCGTCGGAGGATCGGGTTGCTACGGCGGTGATGGAGCAGGCCTTTGCCGGGTCTGGAGCCAAGCTGATGGCTGCTGTGATCTTGATCTCCACGTTTGGTTGTGTGAATGGGTTGCTGATGGCTGGAGCGCGGGTTTACTACGCGATGAGCCGGGATGGGTTGTTCTTCAAGTCTGTTGGCAAGCTGAGTGAGAGGTCGAAGACACCGGTGCACTCGCTTTGGGTGCAGTGGGCTTGGACGTGTTTACTTTGTCTGTCGGGGAGCTATGGGCAGCTGCTGGATTACGTGATCTTTGCGGTGCTGGTCTTTTACATTCTGACGATTACGGGGTTGTTTGTGCTGCGGCGTACTCGGCCGGATGCGGTGCGACCCTATAAGGCGTTTGGGTATCCGGTGTTGCCGGGGTTGTATATCGTGATGGCTGGGTGGATTTCTGTTGTACTCTTGCGGTACAAACCTCAGTACACGTGGCCGGGGCTGATGATCGTTCTGCTGGGTATTCCTGTTTACCTGGTGTGGACTCGGATGTCCGTTGCATCGAGGCAGGAGTCGTAACAGTTTTCAAGTTTTGAGAAAGTGGAGAATTTTATTCAATGGCGAAGCTGCTGGCAGTTAAACCTCTCTCTCGTTTGCTGAAGGAGGCGGAGAACGAGGGCGAAAGCGGACTCAAACGTACTCTGGGCCCCTTGAACCTGATCACACTGGGAATCGGGGCGATCATCGGCGCGGGAATTTTTGTGCTGACGGGTCAGGCGGCGGCGATTCATGCAGGGCCGGCGGTGGTGCTGAGTTTCGTGCTGGCGGGTATTACTTGCGCGTTCGCTGGACTTTGCTATGCGGAGTTCGCTTCGCTGATTCCGATTGCTGGTTCGGCTTATACGTATGGGTATGCGACGCTGGGTGAGTTTGTGGCGTGGATCATCGGGTGGGACCTGGTGCTGGAGTATGCGTTCGGCGCGGCTACGGTGGCTTCGGGCTGGAGCGGATACTTTGTGGGTTTGTTTGCTGACCTTGGAATTACGATTCCACCGCAGTTCACGACGACGCCGGGTACGGTGCTGTATCTGTTTCACGGCCGCTGGCAGCAGTTGGCTGCACTGCCGATGAGTGTGGATGTGGATCCGGCGCAGCTGCCGCATGTGACGGGCGTGTTCAATCTGGTGGCATTTCTTGCGATCACGGTGGTGACGGCGGTCCTGATTATTGGAATTCAGGAGTCGGCGAACCTGAATACCGCGATTGTGATTGTGAAGCTGGGCGTGGTTGGCGTTTTTCTGGTGCTGGGCATTGGCTACATTTTGAAGCACCCGGCGGAGGCGCATGCGAACTGGACTCCGTTTATTCCGCCGAGTGAGGGGCCGGGCAGATTTGGACTGAACGGAATTACCGCGGGTGCGGCGTCGATCTTCTTTGCGTATATCGGATTCGATGCAGTGTCGACGGCGGCGCAGGAGGCGAAGAACCCGAAGCGGGATATGCCGATCGGAATTCTTGGGTCGCTGGTGGTGTGCACCGTGTTGTACATCCTGGTTTCGGGAACGCTGACTGGACTGGTGAACTATCGAGCGTTGAATGTGGGCGATCCGGTTGCCGTTGGCATCGATGTGACGGGTGTGCGCTGGGGTTCGATTCTGGTAAAGGTTGGCGCGGTGTTCGGGCTGGGTACAGTGATGCTGGTGATGTTGCTGGGCCAGTCGCGGGTGTTCTATTCGATGTCGCGCGATGGGTTGCTTTGGAAGTGGGCTGGGAAGATTCATCCGAAGTTCCGGACGCCGTGGATCTCGAACATGGTGGTTGGGGCGATTGTTGCGTTCATGCCGGCGCTGTTGCCGATCGACAGGTTGAGCGCGCTGGTGAATATGGGTACGCTGCTGGCGTTTACGATCGTGTGCGCAGGAGTTTGGATCCTGCGACGGCGGAATCCTGACCTGCATCGGCCGTTCAAGACGCCTTGGGTGCCGCTGGTTCCTATCCTTGGGATGATCAGTGCGCTGTACCTGATCTTCAGCCTTCCTACGCTGACCAAGGTTGTGGTTCTGGCTTGGCTTGCGGTTGGGTTGCTGATCTACTTCACGTACAGCGTGAAGCACAGCAAGGTGCAGAAGGCGCTTCGTGAGGAAGGGGTGGGGGGTCCCCCCCCTATTGCCCGGACGTAAAGTATCTCCTTTCATGGAGTTACGGGAGGGGTTGGCCTGTAAAATATTCATGGTAAAGGGGTTTGCGTCCAAAATCTTGTTTCTAAATGAGTTAGCCCCGGACGGCGTCCGGGGCTTGCTTGTTTTTGATCTATATATCCAGTATATCGGGTTGGAACTAACTAATACGCCAACTCGAACTTGTTTTGTTTGTCAGGGTTAGGTGGTTTTGGGGCTTGACATGCGTTTTTTGGGCGGAAAAACGCACAAAATAATTTATAGCGGGTCAGTTTGCACCGAAAGAAGGCCTACTAACCAGGCCTCACAAGTTCTAGTTGTCCGATATGCCGACTTACCGCCCATTGGCGATGAGTTCTTCTCACAAGCTGGCAGGTCTCGACACTGAGCGTGCGCGCGCATTTATGGCTCCCGCGCCCACGCCGGAATCATCTCTGCTTCCATCAGTGGTATGGGGATCATCCCGTCGTTATTGAAACGATCAAGAAAGTTCCGCAGAACAAACGGCTTGCCTTCGAGCTCCATCTCGTGCCCGTACTCGGACATGAAACGGTCGAAGAGGAGCTTGCCGGTCACATAGCTTGTGCCATAGCCGGGCTGGCGCAGATAAAGCAGCTGCTCGAATGCGGTGAGATGGTCTCGCTTCGAAAAGCCGCCGGGCGTCCACTCGGAGTGGAATTTGCCTGCCTGCTCGAGCGTCCATTCATTCGCTTGCACGTGCAACGAGGCTAAACCGCGGGCTGCGCGATTGGCCAACATCATCCACACCAGTTCCCTGGCGCGAGGGTTGTCGTCATAAAGGCCGGCATGCATCGCGATCTCCTCAAATGCGGTCGCGAAGCCCTCGGCGCGAGTGTCCCAGATGTTCGAGAGGAGAGGCACGCGCCGGATGGGGCTGGCATTCGGCTCCTCCTTCATACGAGCGAGGTCGATCCAGTGGTAATCGTGGCTCAGCAGCACCATCAGCTCGCGATGCGTCACGCGCGTGAAGAATACTTGCTCATCCTCGGGGACAAACTTGCCCTTCAACGGTTCGAGCGCCGGCTTGAGGTACGGCTTGTCCGGGATGATCTCCTGAATGACGAGGAAGTCGACGAATTTGTCGAGGTGTGCCCGCGCCATGGCGTCATAGGCCGCGGTGTCGGCGGCCGGGGCGAGCGGCGGCAGATTGCGGTTGTTGTGTTGTTCGAGTAACAACGATGCCTGCGCGCGCTCGAGTTCGCGCTGGAGTAGCGTCACCTGTTGCTCCCAGGTGTAGGGAATCAAATGTACATTTTGCTCATACCATGTGTAATTTTCCTTGCCCACGCCGGAGGGGCCGTTCTTCGTCGGTGCCAGCTTCTCGAGCCACGCAACAAAGTCGTCCGTGGCCTTGCGCACGTTGGCCACTGCGGCGTGCAACTCCGGTCCGGCGCTGGAGATTTCGGCGTGCTGCACACTCTCAAGCGTTCTTACGGTCAGTGTGCCGGCCTCGAGCGACGCCAGTGTCTTCGACTGGTCGCGCAGCTCTTGCTCGCCATAGACCCAGAGGTCGCGCGCGTTCGCGTCTTTCAGGTTTTCGCGCGCTTCGGCGAGCAGCGCAGGAACCGTGTTAATCTTCTCCGCGAGCTCATGCTGGTCAGCTGCTGAGAGAGGCCAATGGTAGTTGTAGAGCGCGATCTCGTCATCAGCGATGGGCCCTTCGCGCAGCGGTACGTCGGTCCGCGATCCCCAGATCCGGACATAGAAAGCTGGGTCGCGCGCCCATGGCCGCAGCACGCGCAGATCGAATTCCAATCCCTGCATCTCAGCCAAGACAAGTTTCCAGTCGTTCAGTTGTTCGACGGGCCAGCCTTTGGTGTTAATAGCTTCGAGGCGCTTCCGCCAGTTTGGCAGTTCGGCGGCCTTGGCCTTCATGGCAGGTGCGCTGTAGTCCTGTATGCCATTCTTCATCGCCGGCCGCGCAAAGGCGCGCCACTCCGCAAAGAGACCCGTAAGCTCACCGTAGTTGGCTGGGTCCGCCGCGTCACAGTACGGAGACATAATTGTGGCTGTTGCAAGGAGGAATCCAACAGTGACAAAAGTCCGGCGAAGGCACCCAGATTGCATTCTCGTTTCCTCATTGATGGGATTGGGAAGCAGGCACTTTCGCTCATAGTGACAGAACGACGGCGGTAAGGAAAGGTTTATGAGCCGGGAAGGGGTTAGTGGTCCTGGGCTTGTTGGGGGAGGATGGGGAGGGTTACGGAGTTGGCGGGGGTGGGGTCGTCCCGGAGTTTCAGGAAGAAGCCGGTTTTTGGAGGGCGTGGGAGGGTGAGGGCGTTGCCGACGAAGCCTTCGGGGACTGTGGTGGGCTCGGCAAAGGTGGGATCGGTTGCGATGGAGTCGACGAGGTAGAGGCTGGAGCCGGTCACGGTGCAGGGCTGGGCGGTGTCGGGGGGGCAGTGCAGGTCAGTGAAGGTGGGAAGGCGAACGAGGGTGACCAGAGGCAGCCAGTCGCCGGTGGTGCCGTCAGGAGCTACGGGGCGCATGCGTAGGGGGCCAAAGGCGGAGGTACCGAAGGATTTTAGAGGGTCGAGGGTGGCGAGGAGGGTGTGAGGATTCTGCAGGACGAGGCTGCCGGACTCGACGGAGAGGGTGGTGTGGAGGGTCTCGTCGGCGTTGGCGATCTCGAGTTGGCCGGTGCGCGGGAAGGGCGTGACGGATTTGAGCGAGAAGGTGAGTTGCTGGCCGGCAGGGAGGTCGTTTTGATCTGCAAGATGGATGGCGGAGTCTTCCGATTGGCCGATGCTTTTGCTGAGAAGCGTGACTGAGGGGCGGGCGGGTGAGACGGTGACGGCGAGGTTGAGAGTGCGACCGTCTTTGAGAGAGAGGTGCGCTGTGAGGCGGTCGCCTACGCGAAGATTTGGCGCCTGGCTGTTGGGGGGGAGGGTGAGGCGGAGGTGGGTATTGGGGTTGGTGGGGGCGGGGGTGGGGGTGGCGGTGTCCTGATTGGAGGGGGTGCTTGGGGGCGCCGGGGTGAAGGTGAGGTCGTTGATGGTGAGTTGCTGAACCTGATCGAGGTTGGTGCCGGTGAGGTCGGCGGTTGTGTCTCCGGCGTGAAGTGAGAGGGTCTTGAGGGTTGCGGGTTCCGAGTAGGTTTTGGTGGTGACTGTGTCGGGTTTGGTGCTGCCGAATTGGAGGATGGCGAGGTGGAGGTCGCCGGGATCGACGGACTTCAGTGAGGCGGTAACGTCGACCGAGGCGGGTTTTGCGGAGGGTTTCCATTGCGCCTCGATTTGTTTACCGGACGCGGTGTCGACGGTGATCTTGTCGATGCAGGCAGTACCGGTGGAACTGAGGGCGAGGTGGTTGTCCTGGCCGGCGATGATGGAGTCACCGCTGGCGATCTTCCAATCCTTGCCGGGTGTGTCCTGCAGGCTGAGGATGGGGCCGGTAAAGGGATCGAAGCCCCAGTAGCCTTTGACGATGCCCGTGATGGCGTTGGTGGACGAAGGCGACGAAGAAGCGGCCGGGGCGGAGGCGGCTACTGGATGGGGATTGGCTGCGGCTGCCGAATTGTCCGGAGAGGCGGAGTCAGAGAGGGAATCGACGGTCAACGGCCGCCGCGCCGGGACATGAGCGAGGATGAGGCCGCCCTGGAAGGCGTCTGGTGTGAGAGGAACGTCGGTGCCGGGGCCAGGGCCTTCGAGGTGGAGGACGAGATCGTGGGCGTAGGCGGTGGAGAAGACCAGGGGGGCTCCTTCTACCGGGAGGACGACTGCCGGCTTGAGGAGACATGAGATTTCCTGGAGGTTGGCGGGGCGCAGAGGCGGGGGGACTGCGGCCTGAATGGCGGGGAGGCCGATGACGATGACGGACTTGGGGTTGTTGAAGGAGGGCGGAGTGTTGAGGCGGAGGTTGAGGGCTTCGCCGCTGGGGAAGGCGATGGCTGGGATGTATTGATACTTGGCGGTGTGGAGGCTGGTCATGAGGCGGACCAGGTCGACGACGGCACCGACGTAGGCGCTGTAGACACCGGCACCGGCCATTTGGGTGTAGCTGGCCTGGTTGATGAAGTCGGAGCCGGATCCGTTGGTGAGGGCTTCTGCGACGGTCTGGCCGTGGCCGTCGTCAAGGAGGGACTGGTTCCCGGCCTGAGTGAGGCAGTTGGCCTGGGTGTCGAGGGGCTTCTTGAAGCAGTCGCCGTTGGGTTTGAGGTTGAGGGTGCGGGCGAGGAGGTCAGAGTGCTCGGCGAGTCCTTTGGCGTCGTAGGGTGGAACGCGGTGGATGTTGGCGAGGTAGACCTCGATGCGGGCTTGCTCGAATCCGGCTTCGATGAGGTCCTGCGAGGCGCGGACGAAGACGCCGGGGCGGCCACGGACGGCAGAGCGAAGAGTGGAGAAGTCGCCGCCGGTTTCCGGGGCGAGGAAGAGGATGACCTGCTGGGCCTCGGCGGGCACGGTGATGGTGACGCCCTCTTTGCGAACGTTTTTGTTCCAGGTCTGGATCTCGGTGAACCAGTTGTCGGGGGGCGGGTTCGTGGTGCCGCGGAGGAAGGCGGCGACGAGAAGGTAGTGGACGGATTGTGTGGGCGGCAGGTCGGGGTGCAGCCAGAGCTTGTCTCCCGGCAGGAGGTTGGGGACCTGGGCGATGGGCAGGGTCTTGCCGGCGCGGGTGACGTGGACGTCAATCTTTGGGCCGGTGAGATCGAAGCGCGACGGGTCGGCGCGGAGTGTTGTGGCGAAGAGGAGGAGGGCAGCGAGAGTTCCGATGAGACGTGAACCAGGGAGGACTGTTGCCATCATTCCATTTTAGACGGCAAGGCGATGGCTTCGGATGTAAGAAGCAATGACTGTTTAGTTACTGCTTGTTACGAATCCGGGAGGAGGGATGGTCGCTGGCGATGACGCCGTCGCGGATGGTGACGACGCGGTGGGCGTACTCGGCGATATCGGGCTCGTGGGTGACTACGATGATGGTGTTTCCGTTGGCGTGGAGGTCGTCGAAGAGGGCCATGATCTCGTCGCCGGTTTTGGAGTCGAGGTTTCCGGTGGGTTCGTCGGCGAGGATGATGGAGGGGCTGTTGACGAGGGCGCGAGCGATGGCGACGCGTTGACGCTGTCCACCAGAGAGCTCGTTGGGCTTGTGCATCATGCGGGAGCCGAGGTTAACAGACTCGAGGACGGCCTTGGCGCGGGCAGTGCGCTCGGCTGCGGGCGTGCCGTTGTAGATGAGGGGCAGCTCGACGTTGTGGAGCGAGGTGGCGCGGGCAAGGAGGTTGAAGGTCTGGAAGACGAAGCCGATTTCTTTATTGCGAATGCGGGCCAACTCGTCGTCGTTGAGCTCGGAGACATCGTGTCCGTTAAGCCAGTAGCGGCCTTGCGAGGGGGAGTCGAGGCAGCCGATGAGGTTCATCAGCGTGGATTTTCCAGAGCCGGAGGGTCCCATGATGGCGACGTACTCGTTGTGGCGAATGCGGAGGTTGACGCCGCGAAGGGCATGGACCTGCTGGTCGCCCATCTCGTAGGTCTTCCAAAGATTGTCAGTGACGATGACGTCGCCTGGGGTGGGGCCGGCGGCGTTGCTGGTGAGGATCGGGGATTCGACTGCGGTTTCGATGGCCATCCGGTTCTCCGGTGATGTTGCCTGTTTGAGGATAGTACGTTTTGGCCCATGAGATGGTTCCACGAGGGTTAATGAACCGTCTACCGGCATACGCCTTTTGGTCAGGGGGCCGGTTAGGACTTTTGGTCAGCGTTCATTTCGACCGTGTTGTCTACTTTGACGGCGGTCCCACTCTTTAGGGCGCGCAAAATTCGATAGCGTCCGGTAACAATCTGGTCGCCTTCTTTGAGGCCGCCGAGGACTTCGATGTCTGTGGAGCCGGTGATGCCGGTGGTTACAGGAACGAATTCCGCGCGCTGTTTTTTATGGTCGGCCCTGAGGACGTAGACTCCCTGGACAAGCTGGGGCTTGGTGGCAGCGCCAGCGGGGGTGGCTACGGCGCCTGACGGTGGCTTGCCGGCGTTTGCGGCGAGGATCTTCTCTGCGGCTGGGTCTCTCTGGACGAGGGCCTGGATGGGGATGGTGAGGGCGCCGGGCTTGTGCGCGGTGGTGATCTTGGCGGTGGCAGAGAGGCCGGGACGGAGGTCCTCGGAGGCGTGGTCCAGGGTGACGACGACCTTGAAGTCTTTCGCCTCTTCTGTTCCGGTTGTGCTCTGTGTGGTGGAGAGGCCTGTCGTGCGAAGGAGGGCCTGGTCCCCGACCTCGGTGACGTGGCCTTTGAAGATACGGCCGGGAAGGGCATCGACGGTGACGTCTGCTACCTGGTTGAGGGAGACGTTGACGATGTCAGTCTCGTCGACTTTGACCTCGGCGGTGATAACGGACATATCGGCGAGGGTCATGATGGTGGAGCCGCCGGCGTTTTGGATTCCGACGACGACGGTCTCGCCTTCACGTACGGGGACGTTGGTGACGAGGCCATCAAATGGGGCGCGGCTGATCGTCTTGTCGAGTGCGTCGTAATTCGCGCGCTGATTGGCGACGGCCTGGTTCGCGTGGCCGCGTTGGGAGTCGGTCTGAGCGCGGGCCTGGGCGAGAGCGGCCTGACGCTGGGCCAGGGTCGCGGCGGACATATCGTAGGCGGCTTTTTTCGCGTCGAAATCCTGCTTGGCGATCAGTTTTTCGTTATAGAGGGACTGGGCGCGGGTAAAGTCCAGCTTCTTCTGCTCGAGATCGGCCTGACCTTGAGCGATGTTTGCCTCGGCAGTTTTTTCTGCGGCAAGGAAGCTGGTGATATCGGTGTGGGCGGCGGCGATGCTCGCCTCCTGAGCCGAGACGGTGGCCTGGGGCTGGACGCTTTCGACAGTGGCGAGGGTGGCGCCGGCTTTGACGTGTGCGCCCTCTTTAACGTAGAGGTGGGTGATTCGTCCGAAGGCGGTGGCGCCGACGTTGACGTAGGTCAGCGGTTTGATCTGACCGGTGCCGTTAACGACGGAGGTGAGGTCCTGACGGACTGCCTTGCTGGTGGCGACTTTGGTCACGCTGGCTTGTCCATGAATAATGCTGGCAGTGACGATGCCTGCGAGAACGAGGACGACGGCGACGATCACAATAATCTTTTTAGCGCTCATTGCTGCTTTCTAAGGACCTCGTCTGAAAAGCAGAGGTGCTTTCTGGAAAATTGATGGCTGCAAAGACAATACGGAGACAAATGGCCTGGCGTTCCGCTTTCTTTCCGAATACTGGACTTAGGTCCGCATTTTCGGATAGAAGTGAGGCCCGCAACTCTTCCGCAGGCACGACTTCGCGTTCTTTTCGAGTACGGATGATGATAACAGGGCGTCTGGTACGTCTACCTCTTGTAACAGGGATATAACCGCTCTACAATACATGTTGGTATCAGGAGTACCCCCTTTCTTATGACGACTTCACGGCGCTTGGTGTCCGGCATGGCCTTGTTCTTCCTGTTAATGATGGGAGTGAGGATCCTAAGTGCCCAGGCGACGCCTGCCACCCCTCAGGCGGACGGGGTGACGAAGGGGCCAGTGACGGTGGAAAAGCCCGACCCTTTGAAGCGCCCCCTGAGCGACAAGGAGAAAATTGCCCAGCAGAAGGCGCTGAAGCAGGAGTTGAAGGGTGTGTACAAGAAGTGGGTCGATGAGGATGTACGGTGGATCATCACGGACCAGGAGATGCAGGCGTTCAAGAGCCTCGGCAATGACGAGGAACGCGACCAGTTTATTGAGAATTTCTGGCTGCGGCGCAATCCTAATCCAGACTCTCCTGATAATGAATTTCGCGAGGAGCATTACGCGCGAATCGCGTATGCGAACGAGCATTTTGCTGCGGGCAAGCCGGGCTGGAAGACGGACCGCGGACATATCTACATCGCTTTCGGCAAACCGGACAATATTGACTCCCATCCAAGCGGCGGCAATTACGAGCGGCCGATGGAAGAGGGCGGCGGCAACACCTCGACCTTCCCGTTTGAGATATGGCACTACCGGTACCTTGAAGGGGTAGGCGATAACATCGACGTCGAGTTCGTCGATAGCTGCATGTGCGGCGACTACCACATGACGATCGACCGCTCAGAGAAAGACGCCCTGAAGCACACCCCTGGAGCGGGACAGACACTTTACGAACAGATGGGAATGGCAAAGCAGGCGGACCGCATGAGCGGAGGCCTGGAACAGCTTGGCACCGGACCGATGTCCCAGCAGCAACAGAGCAAGCAGTTTGACCGGCTCGATACCTACGCGAAGCTGACCGCTCCCCCGGTGATTAAGTTCAAGGACATGGAGTCGTACATGACGACTTCAAAGATCCTGACCGGGCCGCCATTTCTGTTTGACGTTCGCACGGACTACGTCAAGGTGACCAACGATACGATTCTGGTGCCAATAACGCTGCAGATTAAGAATAGCGATATTACGTTCGTCAACAAAGATGGTGTCGCCACGGGCACGGTCAATATTCTGGGGCGTGTTACGAACCTCAATCACAAGGCGATCCAGACCTTTGAAGATCCGGTAGGTGTGCAGGTTCCGAGCGAGCTACTGGCGCGCAAGAGGAACGATGCGTCGGTGTATTGGAAGGCTTTGCCGCTTCGACCGGGTCTGTACAAGATCGACATTGTGATCAAAGACGTTAATAATCCGGACCATATCGGCCGGTGGCAGCGCAGCTTGAACGTTCCGAGATATGATGACGACCGTCTGGCGTCTTCTTCGCTGATTCTTGCGGGCACAATGGAGCGCGTGCCGTCGAGGGATATCGGGGCGGGAAATTTTGTTATCGGAGATACACATATCGTTCCGCGTGTCCCCACCAGTATTGCTTCGCCGGTGACCTTCCATCGGGCGCAGAGCTTGAACTTCTGGATGCAGGTGTATAACCTTGGTATCGACGAAAAGAGTAAGCAAAACGGCGCTACCATTGAGTATCAGATTCTTGACCTGGCAACAAACAAAGCCGTCCTGCAGACGCAGGAACAAACGGTAAAGACCAATCCAAACGCGGACCAGTTTACGATTGAAAAAAGTCTGCCGCTGGCGAGTCTGCAGCCCGGCAAGTATCAGGTGAGTATTAAAGTGAATGATGGAGTAACGAAGCAGCAGATCGCAGAATCTGCACCGTTCATCGTGGATTAGGCAGGTGCGAGAGTAGTACGGCGACGTGGTTACGCGGACTTTGATTGGCGATAACCAGTTACTGCGCATTCTGTAAGACGTACCCCATTTCCGGGTACGGAAAACATTTGTAACGGCCTCGACGCGCAGGACGGCATTACTGTGCAACGACCCCAGGTGAAGATCGCGTTCGTCTCGCTGCTACTGCTTGCGGTGGCTGTTCGCATTGCTGTGGCTCAGAGTGCAGCGATTCAGGGTGTTGCGGGGCAGAATGCTGCGGTGTCAGGCGTGATCCGTGATGCGCAGGGTGTGGCGCAGATGGGCGCGTTGGTCCAAGTGATAGCGGCAGACTCTGCTGTCCTGGGCTCTACGTTCACCGACCTTCATGGGCGTTATCTGATCCCTCGCTTACTTCCTGGACGATATGAGGTCAAGGCAAGCGCTGCTCTGTTTGTCCCGGCGATGCGGGGCAATTTGCAGCTTCGGGCCGGGGCGCAGGCGATCGTCAACCTTACATTGAATACGCTGTTCGAGTCGACTGCGTGGATTCCAGCGGAGCGCCGCAAAGCAGATGAGCCCAGCGACGACTGGAAGTGGACGATGCGGTCAGCGGCCAACCGTCCGATCCTGAGACTGGCGGAAGATGGCGACGTGATCATGGTTTCGTCGAGCGTGACTGAGAATCAGTCCAAGCGGACGGACCGTGCACGTGCCGAGATGACAGCGGGCGATGGCGGGTTTGGCAGCAGCGGTGTGCATGATGTCTTTGTTTTTGACCGAACGCTCGATGATGGGGCAGGCCTGAGGCTGCATGCAGACATTGGAAAACAGCCCGGAGTTACCGCGGTTGGGCCATCGACTGAGTTTGCAACGGGATATCAGACAAGGCTTGGATTTGCCGGCGCTGGCCGGGGAGTTGTGAGCTATCAATCTCATCCTGAGCTGGTGAGTTCTGGTGGAGTTCCGGGGCTCGAGGCGATGCAGATGTCGACGGCTCAGCAGATGCAGATCGGAGACTTTGCCGATTTGGAGGCTGGAGGCACACTGTATCTGGTTCGTTCGGCCGGTTATGCTTCGGCTTCGCGACCGTTCCTGAAGATCACTGCGCATCCGGTGAAGTCATGGACGGTGGGGTACCGGATGGCGACGTCGCAGAACCTCCAGTCGTTTGCGGGGCTCGACTCGGTGCAGCAGGAGATGCCAATCTCCGTAAAGTTTCAGGGCCGCAGCCAGACAGAGCAGGGAGTTCACCAGGAGTTTACCGTCGGTCGCAAGGCGGGGCAGGGTGTGATCCAGGTTTCGTATTATCTTGATTCTCTGGATCGGGTGGCGGTGTCGGGTGGTGGTGCGCTGAGTGCGGCAGATCTTCAGCAGGTTGGGCAGACTGCGCCAAACGGCATCCTTGCGGATTCAAATACGGGCAACTTTCGTTTTCTTAGCGCGGGCTACAAGGCTCAAGGCGTGAATGTAATGGTGACTGAGCCGCTAACCCCCAACATGTGGGTAGCGGTGGAGTACGCTACAGGCGCGGGGCTGGCCCCCAAGGAGGGAGCCGTCCTAGGTCTTCCTTCGATCTCGACGGACCTCGCTCCCCAAATGGCCCAGACCGCGACGATCGCCTTGCGCGGACGAGTGACGCATACGGGAACGAGAGTTCGGGCTTCATATCGCTGGCAACCGACGCGGCTGGTGACGGCGGTGGATCCGTATGCTTCTTTTAGTGACCAGGCGTATTTCAGCTGCTATCTGCGGCAGGCGCTGAGGCTGGGCAATCTGCTGCCGGCTGGACTGGACGCAACCATCGATGTCACCAATCTGCTGGCACAGGGTTATCGCCCGTTCCTTTCGGCGGATGGACAGACGTTGTTCCTTGCGCAGTCACCACGGACCTTGCAGGCCGGGCTGGCTTTTACCTTCTAAATAAATTTTAGTGATGCAGAGCGCCTGACTGCTGAGGACGCTATTCGGTTCGCAGTGCTTCCATTGGGTCTACCCTGGCTGCGCGCCGGGCGGGAATGCTGGACGCAGCCAGTCCGCCTCCGACTAACAATAGGGTGACTGCTCCCATCGTCCATGGGTCATGGGGGGTGACGTTGTAGAGGAATGTTCGCAGGAGAAGACTGCTCATGAAGGCCAGAAGCAGTCCTAGAGTTGATCCCGCGATCAGCATCCAGCTGGCCTGCCGCAGGACGAGCCACATGACATCGGCGCGCTGTGCGCCCAGGGCGATGCGTAGGCCTAGCTCTTTGGTGCGGTGCGCCACCAAGTAGGCGAGAAGTCCGTAGATTCCGGTGATGCAGACGAGCAGGGCCGAGCCGCCAAATACGATCAATAGGCGCGCGGCAAGTTGCTGGCTGCCGTAGGAGTCTTCGACGACCTGGTCCATTGTCGTGAAGGTGCTGTTGGCAAGTTCGGGGCTGGACTGTCGCAATAACTCGCGCAGTTCGGGGATGATGGAGGCGGAGCTTCGGTCTGTGCGTATGGCGAGATCCATACCCATACCTTCGGCGCCCTTGTAGAAACCAGTGCCGGGCGTGATCTGTGGAATTGCCACTTCGATCTCGGGTTGTGATTGTTTGGCGACGGAGACCTGACGTTCATCGTCGATTACGCCGATGACGACAGCGCGTTTGTCTTTGCTGAACGAGAATAGATTTTCGCCGAGAATTTTTTCTGAAGCTTCGTCGCCGCCGAAGTATGCCTTCACAAAAGCTCGATTCACGACGGCTACGGGTTGTGTGCTGGCCGTGTCCTCTCCGTTGAAGAACCTTCCCTTGAGCATTCGAAATCCGAAGACGCGCTGCATCTCGGGGCCGACGGCGCGAAACTGTGCGACCAGGTCGCGTCTGCGCACGTCAGCGGCACTGTTTCCGGTGACTCCAAAGGTGAACTGCATCTTGAAGGTGTTTCCGAGGGGCACTGCGTTCATCAATGAGGCTGCCTGAACACCCGGCATGTGGTTGACGCGATCAACCAGGGGTTGATAGAGCTCGGTCGTCATGTTTTGTCCCGCGAACTTGTAGGAGGGAATCGTCATGTTGGCGATGATGATGTGGTCGGTACGGAAGCCGAGTGGCGCGTGCCGCAAGGCGTAGATTGTTCTGAGCAGAAGACCGCATCCGACTAAAAGAATCAGCGATGCCGCAATTTGTATTACGACAAGGGAGGCGCGGGTTCGATATTGCGCCACGCCAGAGCTGCTCTGCGGGCCACCCTGCCGCAACGCGGTTTCGATTGGAGCCTTTGCCGCCACGAAGGCGGGCCAGATGGAGCATAGGGAAGCGCTGACGACTGTCAGTGCAACCAAGAGGCCGATCACGGAGAGGTTTGCCGTCATTTTTTCGTGGATGTGGAACTGCGTGGTCAATCCGTGCTCAAACAACTTCAGCATCAACATCGTGAGACCGAGGCCCAACGCTGAAGCGATCGCGCTGACCAGGAGGCCTTCGACTGTAAGTTGTTGGATGATGCGCCACCGGCTGGCACCCAGTGCACCACGCACGGCGATCTCTCGCTGCCTTGCGGCGGCGCGTGCGAGCATCAGGCTGGTGCTGTTGACGCAGGCGATGAGCCACAACACACCCGAGGCCCCAAAGAGCGCAAGGAGGGACTTTCTGAGGTCGCTGTCGACGAGCGAATCATCGTAGCGTTGCAGTTGAACGGAGGTGACGAGGTCTCGATCGTAAGGGTCGGCGTATTCTTTTGCGACTTCGGGCTGAATCGCCTTGAGTTCAGATTCCGCTGTGGGAAGGGTTGCGTCGGGATTCAGCCTTGCTACGACTTGGTAGCTCGGTGTGACGTTCCTGGTCCGGACTGTATCCTTGTCGCGGATCAGTCTCGGCAGCCAGACGAGAGGCATGGCTCCGTTGAATGGGAAGGTAAAGCCGCGAGGCATAATGCCGACAACGACGTACGATTCTCCGTTGAGCTTGACTACTTTGCCCAGGACATTCGGATCGCTGCCGTAGGTTGTCCTCCATACCGGATCGCTGAGGATGAGGGAGTGCTCCTCTTCGGTGAGAGCGGAGCCGTCGCTCCGGCCTTCAAACTCGCGGCCAATCGCTGGATGTACGCCTAACAGGGCGAATAGGTTGGCGCTGATCTGCGGGGCGTTGACCTGCGTCGATGCGGTGTTCCCATCGAGGAAGGATATGTGTTTATCTGAGCTGTAGAATGCGATTTCTTTGAGAGAGTGGCTGCGTTGACGCCATTGTTGGATGTCGAGGTAGGGTGTGCCAAAGCTTACTGTGCCTCGTTTTCCTGACTCTTTGATTTCGACCAACTGACCGGAGTCTTTGTAGGGGAGAGGGCGCAGGAGGACATGATCGACGACCGTAAACATCGCAGCGGTTGCTCCCAAGCCAAGGGCCAAGGTTGCGATCAGCGTAATGGCGAAGGCCGGTGATTTGTTTAGCTGGCGTAGAGAGTATTGCAGATCTTGTACTAAGCGCTCCAGCCAGACCCAGCCCCAGGTTTCGCGGGTTACGTCCTGGATGAGCGCCACATTTCCAAATTCACGAGTTGCCTCAGTGCGCGCCTGCTCGGAGGACGCGCCACGATCCTTGCGGGCCTGAATATCCATTTCGAGGTGAGCGCGGATCTCATCATCGAGGTCTGTTTTGCGATTTGTGAATCGAGAAAACAAGCTCATGCTTCTTCTCCGTCCGGCACACGGTGCATGACTGCTCCGATGACTTCGACCATGTGCTGCCAGCGACTGAGATCGGAGGCCAATTGTTTCTTGCCGGCTGCGGTAATGCGGTAGTACTTGGCGCGCTGGTTGCTTTCGGTCTGCTTCCATTCGGAACGGACCCAGGCCTGACGTTCCAGCCGGTGCAGCGCAGGGTAGAGGGAGCCGGTTTCGACCTGCAGAACTTCTCCCGAGGTTGCGTGCAGAGCCTGGACGATGCCGTAGCCGTGTTGGGGACCCCATTGCAGCGTCTTGAGGATGAGCATGTCGAGTGTGCCTTGAAGCAGCTCGATCCGGTTCTTATAACGATTGCGTCCGATCATGATGTAGAGAATCTACATCTTTGGGAAATAGAGTGTCTACCGCTTACTGGACACGTCTTCTCCGACCAAGTCGTTGAGAAGACCATGTGAGGAAACTTCTCCGCTTCCATCAGTTGACGTTCGGCTAAGAACCTCGACTCTGGCATAAGCAAGTTTGAAAACTAGTAATACTGCTAGTCGTGACCTGCATGCGCGTGGGATATAAAGGCAAAGTAAAACCGCTTCGTCAGAGATAGGGTGCCAAGGTATCGGGCAAGGAGAAAACAAAATGCGAGCGCGACTGGCAATTCAAGGCCTTTCCCTGCAAATGGGGAAGCGAGGGCTGTCTTCTGGGCTGGATCAACGAAACCGAAGCCTTGACGTTGCCACGATCGCTGTAAGTCTTTTCCTGCTGATGGCAGGCATCGGATGTAGAGAGAAGGAAAAGGCACCCCCGCCTCCCCCTCCTGAAGTCGAAGTTGTCGGGGTGGTCCAGCAGAATGTTCCCACCTACATCGAATGGGTCGCGCAGTTGAACGGCCCAATCAACGCCGACATCACCCCGAAAGTGCAGGGCTACCTCCTGACGCAGAATTACCAGAACGGCTTTTTCGTCAAAAAGGGCCAGCTTCTGTTTACGATAGACCCTCGACCCTTCGTGGCTGCTCTCGATCAGGCCAAGGCGCAGGTCGCGGTGGCCCAGGCGAACCTCGGCGAGTCGGAGAACAATGTCGCCCGCGACACCCCGCTAGTTGCGCAGAACGCGATCCCGAAAAAGCAACTCGACACGGACCAGTCAACCTTGGCCGCGAACCAGGCGCAATTGGACGCCGCGAAAGCGCAGATGGTGCAGGCGCAATTGAATCTTGAATGGACCAAGGTGTATTCGCCGATAGACGGCATCGCGGGGATAGCGAATTCGCAGGTCGGCGACCTGGTGGGAACGACCACCAAGATGACGACTGTCTCCCAGGTCAATCCAATCTGGGCATACTTCAACATCAACGAGAGCGCCTACCTCGCCAACGCGAAGAGTATTAACCAGGTAATCAGCGGAGGGAGCAGGCACGGGGTGCCGATCAACATCGAATACATCCAGGCAAATGGAGACACCTACCCTGAGAAGGGTCAAATCATATTCGTGAATCGCCAGATCGCTTCCCAGACAGGCACCATCCAGATGGCCGCCGCCTTCGCCAACAAAGGCGCCACCCTCCGCCCCGGTGGCTTTGGCAGAATTCGAATCGAAACAGGCGTGACCAAGGATGCGATGTTGATTCCGCAGCCTGCGGTGATTGAAGTGCAGTCGCAATACCAGGTCATCGTGCTCAACCCTGAAAACAGGGCCGTGATTCGACCGGTCAAGGTGGGAGATCGGGTCGGCCCGAACTGGATCATCACTGAGGGACTGAAGCCCGGCGAGAAGGTTGTGGTCGAAGGCATTCAACGCGTACTGATGTTTGCAGCGGCCGCGCCGCCGGAGATGGTGAAGGAAGGCATTCCGGTCGTCGCTAAGCCTTACACGCCAGCCCCTGCGGCGCTCGGGGGCAACTGATCATGTCGAAATTCTTTATTAATCGCCCCATCGTCGCGATAGTCATCGCAATTTTGATGGTGCTGGCAGGCGGGGTCGCGTTGCTCGAGCTACCTACGGCACAGTTCCCCAATATCGCCGACCCGATGATCCAGGTACAAGCCACCTACCCCGGCGCGGACGCCCAGACGATTGCGGAGTCCGTTGCAACACCGATAGAACAGCAGATGTCAGGCGTTAGCGGCATGAATTACATGTACTCCTTGAGCGCAAGCTCTGGCGGAAAGGCTGTGCTGTACGTTGACTTTGCGCTGGGAACCGACATCAACACCGACCAGATTCTGGCGCAGATGCGGCAGGGCCAGGCCGCCTCGCAACTGCCCTCCGAGGTAACCCAGCAAGGTGTAATCGTTCAGCCGGGGACGACGGCGCCCTTTATGCTGCTCGACCTCTACTCGCCCTCCGGCACATACGACAGCATTTTTCTGGCCAACTACGCCACCATCAATTTGCAGTACGCGCTCACCCGTATCCCGGGGGTCGGGCAGGTCCAGATATTCGGCGCCGGTCCCTATGCCATGCGGATCTGGGTGAATCCTGACAAGCTTGCGAGCCTGGGCGTGACGGTCTCCGACATCACGAACGCGGTCAAGGCTCAAAACAAGGTAAATCCTGCGGGCCAGGTTGGAGGCGAGCCGGTCCCACTCGGCCAGCAGTTCACCTACAACGTGCGAGCTCCAGGGCGCCTGCCCACGGCCGAGGAGTTTGGTGAGATCGTCGTCCGCGCTCAGTCCGACGGGTCAATCCTGCGGCTGAAGGACGTGGCGCGTGTGGAACTTGGATCGCAATACTATTCCTATATTTCGCGGTTGGGAGTGGCGGGCGAGAATAAGCCCTCTCAGCCCGCTGCCCTCCTAGCGCTATACCTCACTCCTGGCAGCAACGCGCTGCAAACGCGAGCCGCTGTCCTCAAAATGATGGACGAGGCGAAAGGCAGGTTCCCACAGGGGCTGGACTACATTACCGCACTCGACACGACACTCGCTGTCAGTGCCGGCATCCACGAAATCTACAAGACGCTGGGAGAGGCCCTCGTTCTGGTCATCATCGTGGTCTACATTTTTCTCCAGGGCTTCAGAGCGACGCTGATTCCTCTGCTCGCCGTCCCTGTCTCTCTGATTGCGACCTTCATGGTCTTTCCCATGCTTGGCTTCTCCATCAACACCCTGTCGCTTTTGGGTATGGTTCTGGCAATTGGACTGGTCGTCGATGACGCCATCGTCGTCGTGGAGGCGGTCGAACACAATATCGAGCTGGGTCTGACGCCTCACGACGCGACCATCAAAGCGATGGAGGAAGTCTCAGGACCGGTGATAGCGATTGCACTGATCCTGGCTGCGGTGTTCGTTCCTACGGCCTTCATTCCTGGTATTACTGGCCAGCTTTACAAGCAGTTCGCAATCACCATCGCGATTTCGGTGCTCTTCTCAGCCTTCAACGCGCTCACCCTCAGCCCCGCGCTTTCCGCTATGCTGCTGCGTCCCAAGAAGCCGGTGCGAGGACCCCTCGGTGGCTTCTTTCGCTGGTTCAACCGTGTCTTTGGCCGCGCCACCGACGGCTACGTGAACATATGCAGACAACTGATCCACAAGGTCGTCATCGCGTTTCTCATTCTTGCAGTGCTCACCGTGGGTGCGGGTTACTTCGGTAAACAGCTCCCGGGAAGCTTTCTCCCCGATGAAGACCAGGGATACCTCTATGCTGGCTTGCAACTGCCTAACGCGTCGTCTCTGCAACTCACCTCGGAGGCCGCGCGCGAAGTCGAGAAGGTCATGATGGAGACACCTGGCGTGCAATACGTCAGCACCGTCAACGGATACAGCCTGTTGAGCGGCGTCGCCGCCACCTACAGTGGATTCTTCTTCATCTCACTGAAGCCCTGGGAAGAACGCAAGACTCCGGAGGAGAGTTACGAGGGGATCAAAGCTCACCTTCAGCAGGCCCTGTCAAGAGTCCCAGGGGGACTTGCATTCTCGTTCCCGCCGCCTGCGATCCCCGGGGTAGGCACCTCAGGAGGCGCCACTTTCATTCTTGAAGACAGATCTGGCGGCACCATTGACTTTCTCGCGAAACAGACCCAGGTGTTTATGGCCGAGGCACGCAAACGCCCGGAGCTGGCGGGGCTCTTTACCACAGCCCTGTTCGGCGTTCCCCAGGTCGGGGTAAAGGTGGACAACGCCAAGGCGATGACACAGCAGATCCAGCTGAGCGACCTGTACCAGACGGTGCAGACGTTCATGGGCGGCTCGCTGATTAACTTTTTCAACCGCTTCGGCCTGCAGTGGCAGGTATATGTTATGGCCGACGGAGACTACCGGACCAAGGCAGACAATCTCGGCAAGTTTTACGTCAGGAACGCTTCCGGCGACATGGTCCCGCTTAGTACGCTGACCACTACCGATGCGCGTAGCGGGGCCGAATTCGTCATGCGCTACAACCTGTTCAACTGCGTCCAAATTAATGCAGCGGCAGCGCCCGGCTACAGCTCCGCTCAGGTCATGGCTGCGCTGGAAGACGTCTTCCACAAGACGATGCCTGGCCAAATGGGCTTCGACTACTCCGGCATGTCGTATCAGGAGCAAAAGGCGGCACAAGGCGTTTCGCCCGCGATCATTTTTGGAATGGCCCTATTTGTGGTGTTTCTCATCATGGCCGCGCAATACGAGAGCTGGACGTTGCCCTTCAGCGTATTGCTGGGACTTCCCATAGCTGTCTTCGGCGCGTTCCTGACACTCTACCTGCGCCGCTTCGACAATAATGTATACGCCCAAATTGGGTTGGTCATGCTGATCGGACTCTCGTCCAAGAATGCCATTCTCATTGTGGAATTTGCCAAGGTTGAATACGACAAGGGCAAGTCGCTCATCGACGCGACTCTGACTGGCGCCAGGGTGAGATTGCGGCCGATCCTGATGACTGCATTTGCCTTCATTCTTGGCTGCGTGCCGTTGTGGCGGGCATTCGGAGCTGGCGCGATTTCGCGGCAGGTGCTGGGAACGACGGTCATCGGAGGCATGCTCGCATCCACGGTCATCGCGATTTTCTTTGTTCCGGTTTCCTTTGATGTAGTGGAGCGTTTTGGCAACTTCTTCAGAAAAGAAAAAGAAAAGCCTGAGCCGCAACCCGCGCTTACCGCCGAGGCGAAAGGAGAGCACTCATGATGCGGACGAAAGCATCCATCGGCCTCTCGTTGTTGCTCTCACTGTGCGGTTGCAAGGTTGGGCCAAACTACAAACGTCCTGCGCTGGATGTTCCCGGGCAGTACCGCGGAACTGCACCCGACCTGCCGCAACAGCCGGCCGGCGGACCCTTCGGGGAAATGCAGTGGGCGGCTGTCTATCAGGACGA
Source organism: Acidobacteriaceae bacterium KBS 89 (assembly GCA_000381605.1). Classification (GTDB taxonomy): domain Bacteria; phylum Acidobacteriota; class Terriglobia; order Terriglobales; family Acidobacteriaceae; genus Edaphobacter. Next base: position 13,810 of record KB906756.1, on the reverse strand, counting down.
AGCTCTGCAGGCGCTCCTCAAGGAGGCCCTTACCAACAACTACGACATTCGCATTGCCGCCAGCCGAATTATGCAGGCGCAGGCTTCATTGGGAGTTACTCGCGCAAACCAGTTCCCCACAGTGGGTGCCGTCGGCAGTATCCAGAATGTGCAGTCTCAACCCCTTTTCACCGGCTCGCCCTGGATCGATACGCTCGGACTTCAAATGAACTACGTCGTCGATTTCTGGGGGCAATATCGGCGCGCGACTGAAGCTGCACGCGCCGTCCTTCTTTCAACCCAGTACGCGAAGAATGTGGTCCAGATAACGCTGATCTCACAGGTAGCGACCGCCTATTTTACGCTTCGCCAATACGATTCCCAGCTGAAGATTTCCGAACAAACTGTCATTGCCGATAAGGAACTCCTCAGGTTAAACACTATCAACTTCAAGGGCGGCGAATACTCGCTCTCCGATGTCGATCAGGCCCTGTTGCTGGTGCAACAGGCCGAGGCGCAGGTCATCTCGCTCAACCAGTTAATTCCGCAGACCGAGAACGCGCTCAGCATTCTTCTCGGAAGAAATCCCGGCCCTATCACGCGTGGCCTCGAGCTTATCGAACAACCGCATTTGCCCGATGTCCCCGTGGGCCTTCCTTCCACACTGCTGGAGCGGCGCCCCGATGTGCGCGAGTCGGAAGAAACGCTGGTCGCGGCCAATGCAAATGTAGGAGTTGCCAAGGCCGCATTCTTCCCGCAGATTTCGTTGACCGGCACCTTTGGCGCATCCAGCACAGCCTTAACCAGTTTCTTGCAGGGACCAGCTACATTCTGGACTGTGGGAGCCCAGTTGGCGCAGCCCCTCTATCAGGGCGGCAGGATCACGAGTGGATACCATCTAGCCTGGGCGCAACGGGATCAGGCCGAACTGCAGTATAAGCAAACCGTGCTGCAGGCCTTCGGAGATGTCGCAAACAGTCTCGTCGGCTACACCCAATCCCGGCAGTTTCGAATGAAGATCGAGGCGCAGACGGCCACTTACAAGGAAAGTGCGCGACTCGCCAACGTCCGATTTACCGGAGGATACGCCAGCTTTCTCGAAGTGCTGATCGTCCAACAGCAATACTTCACTTCTCAGCTACAACTGGCGCAGGCCTGGGATACCGAAATGCAAAACTACGTCCAGTTGTATCAGGCGCTGGGCGGAGGCTGGCAGCCGTAGCCGGGTTTGTGGGTCAGAGCTAGTCTTTTGGTGCCTTTGGCGGACAGCGCTTGTCGTACTCTGCCTGCATTTGCTTAAGCTTCTGTATGCCGTAGAAGACGGTGATCGCCATAATAATGACCAGGAGGCCGGAGAATCTTCGTTCCCAGGCGTATTCGGCTTCGCGGTTGGCGACATAGCTGGCGACGATCAAGCAGAGAACAGCACCGTTAATGATCCAGTTTGCTGCCTTGGTTAGGACGAAGTGGAGGGTGCCGAAGCCGGAGAGCTCGTAGATCATAAATGGCAGGATCGCTACTGCAGGGAGCAGTTCCGAGGCGCCGAGCGATACGTCGACTGCGCCAAACGCCTTTGTGTGGAGCAGGTTGCTGTGCGCCAGTTCATGGAACAACGCAGGTATCGCAGACAGGAAAGGCACCACCGAAAGGAGTTCGAGCACCAGCGCGCCACTCCAAGTGCCAACCTTGGAGGCGGCAGTGGCGCCCGCGCCCGAGGATTCGGAGCCGATGAACAGACCGCCAACGATGGCGGCAGCACTCGCTAGCATAAGCAGCTCGATCGTTATGCCAAAGCTCGCCGGTTCGCCCGTTTTGATCAGCAGGAGGCCCATGAAGCCGGGAGTGTAGAACATTACCCGTACCAGCCGGGCCCATACGCGGGCGTCACGCTCCGGCGGGAGGATGGGGAGTGGGAGCCCGTCTGCCCCTTTTGTTGCTCTGTCTTTAGACATTTCGGCGTCCTTGACGTACGAGAGATTTAGATACAGCTTTAGGTGGTTGCTTCTGCGAGCATATATTGTATTTCGATTGTGATCAGTATTTCGAACTGACGACCCGGCGTGAACTCAAAAAAGTACTAGTAGCGCTGGAAAGTGATGGAATCAAGATCTCAGTTTCGACCAGGGGACGATCCGCGATTACTCAACCGCTCTTTCCAGAAAGGAGACGTGGGTGCAGTATCCGAACGCGGATTGAAACAGCAGACGATCTCGTAGTTTGAATCCCCCCATCGCATCTCAACTACCTGACCCCACCGTTTCTCACTTAAATCACCGGCTGGACGGAACCCGGTGCGCACTCTATTCCTTTGCCGAAGTAAAAGTCTTCAAGCGTAACGGAGACGGGAAACGCCTCAGCGATCTTCTGTTTATGTTCGGCGTTGTGTCGTCCGCAGATGGCCGTACCCTCTTAGGCAGAAAGCCTATCATTCCTTCGGGTTCGCGGAGTGCGGGCTGATTTGATTGAGTCGTCCAGTGTGGCGATGTGTTCACGAAACATTCGCGCAACGTAGCGCAGATAGGTTCTTATCTGAGAGGAAGCCGCTGATCCATCGAGACGAGCAAGTTGGGCTTCCATCCGTCGAGCGTCCTTGAGTGCGGAAGAACGCTGGGCTTTTAACAACTTGAGGGCCGGATTCACAGCGATCACCTTCTTTACGGTTAGACGTAGGGAGTCAGCGTTCGCCGCGACCGGAAGATGCATGCGATTCATTCCTCATCGTACCTTGGGCAGGTGGCCTGATGTGCTGCATATCGGTTGAATCGAAGATAAAAATTGTGAACGAAGGCTGATGCTATCGACAACCTTCTCTAGTCACTGATCCTTCATCTCCTTGTCGGTTGGGATTACCGCACTATCACTTGTCTCTCCCTGGCTAGCGCAGGATGGGCGAAATAAACGCGAAGGTGTTCTACTTCCGGTTGGTTAGTTCAGGTCTGCCGGTTCGCCACATGCGGCTTTACGCAACGACACCAAATTAGATTGCAATGAACAGCGCTTGAAGATATTGTCTTTGGCCAACCCACCTTACTCTTTCCTTCAAATCGTGAGTGCAATGCGGCCAGCATGTTGCGAAGCGATCTGTGGGCGACTTAGTCATGCTCACAAGAGGGAGTGTGACGATTTGGGATATTCCGGTACATCGCGGAATAAATCAGTTGCGACGGTGTTCTAGTTTCAAGAGGCCGGACTGCGTTCTTCACTCAAACGCTTACTGGCCAGTCATCACGGGCGGTGTAACCATGTTTTTTGAAGTAGTACTCGATATACCTTTCACGGAAGCTTCACAGTGTCGAGGAGAGATCAACTCCTCTCAGGACAGCGGGTATGGTCGAAAAACATCCGACAAAACTCTGTCTCCTTATGTCATGCGGTTGGGGATGATTGCATTGGTCCTCGCCGTGGCATGTATGGCGCCAAACTCTGTCGCACAAACGGCGATCGATGTACCTTCTCACTCCCGACTTCTGCTACGGGCCGTTGGAAGTGGAGAACAAGTCTACGGCTGCGTCAATGGCCGTTGGGCATTGACGGCCCCGGATGCCAAGCTCCTCAATGAGGAGGGATCTGTGATTGGACGACACTTTGCAGGTCCTACCTGGCAACTCAATGACGGTAGTTGGGTAAAAGGAAGTATCGTCGCTCAACAGGTCGCTCCCGATGCGACCGCAGTGCCGTGGTTATTGATCGAGTCGGTCGGCGGTACCGGAAGATTGGGGGCGGTACGATTTATCCAGCGCACCGGGACGCAAGGGGGAAACGCGCCTGACGGTAGTTGTAGCCAGAGCGAAATGCGCAGAGTTCCTTACACAGCGACCTATTCTTTCTATGAAGCGGGGCAATGATCAAAAACTTGCGCTCATAGCTAAAGCGCGCAAGGCATCGGCAGCGGCCTCCTTCCTGCCCGGCCGCTCGGCAGCTGCAGCGCCTTTTCAGGCCGCAGAGAGCGCACTGATCGTAACGTAATATCCGTCCGGATCTCGGAGCGAGAACTCTTTGGTTTTGGTGTTCGGATTCGCGTGTGGCTCCTCTTCGAGCCGAGTGACAAGAGAGCGTGCCCTTTGAAGGGCCAGGTCAAAATCATCGACACGGAAGAACAACAGGAGCCCGTTACCGGGTGTCCCGTGATCGGGGCTTATCAATGAGGGATGATCGTGGGCGCCCACTCGTGGAGGCAGAGCAAGACTGTTCCATCTGAGTCGAGGATTTGCCCAAAGTAATCATGGGCAGGAAGGGTAGCCGGCTGACCGAACAGCGCCTGGTACCATTTCAAGCTGCTCTGCACGTCGCCTACCCCTATGATCGTCCACGTGCGCTTCATCGGGCCCCCTAATTCTGTTTAGACCGATCTCGATACTGACCGGCAAGAGTCGATAACTGGCCATCAAGCAAAAGGATGCGAGCTGGTCGAGGTTCATGACGTGCGAAAGATTCTATCGTTAGTTGCTTAGAATGAGTGAGAAGAATGGTGGACGCGGTAGAGATCGAACCTACGACCAGTCGATTAAGAGATGAGGGGCGCTCAATACTCCTCATTGCCTTGGTTGTCTCTTGAGTGCGTAGAATCTGCGGTCTGAAGCGCTTTTCGAGATCAAGTGCTACTCCCAGTTTCCCTCAATTGCTGTCCAGAGTCCCCGGTATTTTCCCCGGTATAAGAACGGGTGTTCGCGGGCCCTTCTTGATCCGCATTTAGTTGTCTGCCATCGGCACCCTGCTGAGCCATGGCCTACTTTTTTCGGGCTCCCCAAATTTTTTTTGGAAATTTTTTGGGGGCGATTTTTTTGGAGGGGTACTCCGGGTCGTTTCACTAGATCGCCGGGACTCCCAGCATCCCCAAGCTCCTCAAAGCCGCCACCATGAAAATCATGACCACCCCTGCCCCCGCCCAACCCGCAGGCGCCCACTACGCCAGCGGCTGGATGGTTCGAAGCAACGGCAGCCCTAGTATTCGGCGTAGGTGTCTGAGTGAAATCTTTGGAAAAGTGGCTTCGTGCACAGGATTTTCAACACAATGAATGCCGAGACAAAGATGGGGGCCGTGGGTTCGTGTTGCATCTCTTTTCTCCGATCCACTCGCTGGATAGTGACCGAGGTCGCCTCGTTTCATTCTTCAATCCAATTTTAATGCCAGGGGTTCAGTAGGACTTCTCGTTCGACTTGACCGAAGTTGCCGAAACCTCGTTAATGAGATGGTCCGTCGCTTGATCTCCAATTAATCGGTATGGAGGCATGTTCAGGGGCGCCATTTTCGCAAGGAATGAGCGGAAGCGGCTCGATGAGTGCATTGCCCTGATAGCGCCAACCCTACCCCCGGCTCTGGTCTCCTCCCCGTTATACTGACTGGACCATGACCAGCGAGCCTCCGACGCTGACCCGCCGCAGTTTCCTCAGCGCTGCTGTCGCCGGAATCGTCTCTGGTCCGATTTGGGCGAAGGCCATTACGGCGCGCGTTTCGGATTCCCAGTTTCTCAGCGATATTGAGCATCGCACTTTTTTCTTTTACTGGGAACGTGTGAACCATCGCAACGGCCTGATGGCAGATCGTTGGTCGGGCGCCGGCCGCTTGCAGCATCACCGGGACAGGCTTCGTTCTAACTGCCTGGCCAATTGGAGTTGAGCGCGGTTGGATCACACGCAATCAGGCACGAGATATCACGCTGCGGACGCTCCAGTTCTTTGAGCAATTACCGCAGGGCGAACAACGGTCTGGCACTGCGGGCTATCGTGGCTTCTATTACCACCTTATTGATATGGAGACCGGACTACGGTTGCCAGATTGGGAACTTTCAACAATTGATACCTGCTGGTTGCAAATGGGCATGGCATTTGCGCAAGGCTGGTTCGACCAGGAAGATGAGAAGGAAAAGGAGATCCGTGCACTCGCGCAGCGTCTGCTGGATCGCACCGAATGGGATTGGATGCAGGCCAATAGCACGGGCGGCAAAGCCATCTCGATGGGCTGGCACCCGGAGAGCGGCTTTATTAAGCGAAATTGGGATGGCTACAACGAGGGCATGGCGCTCTATCTCCTCGCGCTCGGCTCACGGTCTCACCCAGCTAAGGAGGGCGCCTTCGAGGCATGGACTGCGCCCTTCCCCAAATATTGGCGCGGAGAAGGTGCGAACCGCTACCTCTCCTTTGGGCCGCACTTTGCGCATCAATATGCGGCGGTGTGGGTTGACTATCGCGGCATCTATGATGCGACCACGCGCGCGGCCGGGTTTGACTATTTCGAGAATTCCCGCCGCGCCACCTATGCGCAGCGCAATTATGCCATTGCCAACCCCATGGGTTGGGATGGTTATTCCAGCGATATCTGGGGCGTCAGCGCCTGCGATGGACCAGGCGATCTCGTCATAAATTTCAAAGGCAAGCCGACGCGGTTTCATGGCTATGCGGCCTATGGGCCGAAGGGCATGCCCGACGAGGAAGACCATGGCACCCTTGCCCCCACCGCCGCGGTAGCCTCGATTCCCTTTGCACCCGAGATTTGCATCCCAGCGGCCTGGGCCATACACAATTTCCAGGGTGGGCGGCTTTATGGCAAGTACGGTTTTTTCGATGCGTTCAACCCGAGCTTCCGCGATACCGATGTCAGCCTTAGGTCAGGCAGCGTTGATAGGCGCTTAGGCTGGGTTGACAATGATTATCTCAGCGACAATCAGGGGCCGATTCTAGGCATGATCGCGAATTACAAAACGGGGATCATCTGGAACGCCACCCGCAAAGTGCCCAATCTGGTGCGTGGTTTGAAGCGAGCAGGCTTTACCGGCGGTTGGTTGAATGGCGCATAAGATCAACAACTGCGACTCGAACGAAACATATGAAGACGAGCGTGCGCGGTACCGTGGAAGTGATGTTTCAGCGTAGGGCGTCAGTGTCTTGCGGCGGGTCAACTGTTGATAGATCGCCAATGCGCGTTTCTAGAACAGGCGTCTCATGGAAACCGGGTTGGCCTGCTAAAGCGTGGCGAGAATGAACACAAATGTCAAAGCGTCGATCCGACTGTCTTTCGGTGGTTTAGTTCCGATCGGTGGTGCAAACGACAGGGTGTACAACTGTGTAAGACATGGAACGTAGAGAATTCCTGATCTGCGCAGCCGCCACAATGGGAGGCCACCTGCTCCCAGCCCAAACTCATGTCCAGGAAGGTAGCGTGGCAGGCAACTCTGAACTCACATATCACATTCTCGGTGTGCCATTGCGGCCTGGCTCGCTTGTGCCCGGTAACGAGAACGACGCCCAGGCGTATCGAGATGTCCAGTTCATCGCAAGGATGCATTCTGCAGGCATCAAGGCAGTCGACGACGGCGACGTAGCTATTCCCAGCTACCTTCCTCATCATTCCATACCGCCAATCAGAAGCTGGCCAGCTCCGCGCATCGCCTGGGAGTGTGTCAGCGAACGTGTCACGGCGCTACTGAAATCGCCCAGCCAGGTACCGCTCTTGATTGGCTGCGACTGCAGTGTCGTGATAGGAACCACACAAGCATTGCAGAAGACCTCCAACGAAGAAGTGCATGTCCTGTACGTCGATGGAGACTTTGATGATGCAGCGCCCGAAGCTGTGCACGCCAACAGCGCGGCCGCCTGTGCCGTTTGGCTCCTGACGAATCAATCTCCATTCTGGGCAGGGCCGCCTCTTCAATCCTCTCAGGTTACAGTGATCGGCTGGAGCAGCCCTTCCAAATCGCTAAGGTCGAAAGTCGGCTCGATATCCCTGGCCGACATTCGTCGATTAGGCGCACGCACGGCAGGAAAACAGGTACTACAGAGTATTCCTACCTCGGCATCCTTACTGCTTCATTTCGATATCGATGTTCTCCAACGGAAGGCAATGGCTGCCGCCTATTTTCCTCACCAAGAAGGATTGGCTATTGGTGAGGTGACTGAACTGCTCGGTAGTCTGTTGGAAGATCCCCGGATCAGAATTATGGAAATCAGCGAATACGCCGCTTTGAGAGATCTTGACCAACAAAACATAAACGAGTTGGTAGGCCTTCTATGTGAGGCAATGAGGAGGAAGTGAGATCCTGTGACCAATCACGGGTGACATTGAGCCTTAGCTCGCGACTTCGTGAGACGCAATCAAGGCCGACCAGTCTCGAAGAGTGGTAAATCGCCAATGCGCTCAGCGAGAAATCCCGATTGGCAAAAAACCCACCCGCGGAAGATTGCGGGCGAACCACGGCTATCGGAGGCTATCCCGTTACGCCCGCAAAGTCGGATTTCCGGTAATGATGCGAAGTTTCTCAAAACCCCGTTTTTCGAAAACTTCGGCTCGCGCCTAGATTGGGGGGATTCGGCTCCGGCGTTCCGTGGGTTAGTAAACGCAAGCGCGTTTCCCATTAGCTACTCAAGAGAAATTGCGCTTAGACTCCGCCCAATCTTGGCTAACTGGAACACAGCGTTATTGAATGGAGTACGCTTCAGTCGAACGATTTTTTCACTTGCGCCTTCGGGGGGATTGGAAATGATCATTGAAAGCGTGCTCGTTCGGAGGCCCGGTTTAGAAAACCACGAACAAGGATACGACATGGCAAATCAAAACATCGCATTTCATCAGCCAGCCGATACAGGCATTCTCAATATCCCTACCCCCGTTGCACGGGGTGCGGATCCTTTAGGAAAAGTTTGGTGCGCTCGGACTCGGGCGTAAATGTTTAAGCAACAGATCTTTTCGACGAGAAGCGTGTGCGGTGACCTGGTTGGATAACAAAAACACAGAATGTCGGCGCCCTGGAGACACACTCCATAACATGATCGCTCTATCTTGGTGGCTCCAAGGCAAGGAGAAACGACGTGCGAACATTGATCGAACGGTCACAATCGCGGCGCGGACGCCTCCACGTCGCGAGTTTTCTGGTAGTAGTTGTTGCTCTCTTGATCGGGGGCTGCTCTACTGTGCCGACTCCATCAACGCAGAATGCATCAACGCCTTCGTCACCCGGGACCAGTGAGACCCCACGGCCTGGATCCACGGCCGGTTCATCGGCGCTCAAGCGGATCGATCAGGCTGCGCTGCAGACCATGTTGGACAAGACCGCCAAGGAACTCCTGATCCCGGGCGCTATCATTCTTCTGCGCACACCCCAGGGTGAGGTCACGGTCAGCTACGGCACTACGTTACTCGGAGCAAAAAGCCCACCCCGCGCCGAAACCCACTTTAGAGCCGCCTCCAATACCAAGACGATGACGGCTGCCATCATTATGCAACTGGCCCAGGAGAACAAGCTCAGTCTCGATGATCCCGTGTCGAAGTACGTGTCGGGCGTGCCCAACGGCGACCACATCACCATCGCCGAACTGCTGGAGATGCGCAGCGGCCTCTACAACTACACCAATGCCGCCGTAATCTGGGAGACCATGGACCGTCATCCAGCGAAGGTTTGGTCTCCGGCCGAACTGCTGGCCATTGCGTTTGCACACCCGCCCAACTTTCTGCCCGGTACAGCTTTCGAGTACAGCAACACCAACTACGTCCTGCTTGGCCTGATCGTTGAAAGGGTCGGGGGCAAGCCCCTGGCCCAGGCGATGCAGGACCGGTTGTTCGGGCCGCTGCGTTTGCAGAACACCTTACTCCCCGCCAGCAACGTGAACACCATCCCCGATCCCTACTCGCACGGCTACATGTACGGAAGTGCCTCTGTCGCCATGGTGGGCACACCTCCTTACTCGCCACAGGTCCAGGAGGCTGCCCGGGCCGGCACTCTGTTGCCAAGGGACTACACGGGCTTGAACCACTCCTTCGCTGCAGGGGCCGGTGGTGTTATCTCCACTGCCAACGATCTCGCCACCTGGATCCAGGCGCTGGTTGCCGGCCGCGTGCTCAACGCCGCGTATCAGCGCCACTGGCTCGACAGTCCGCAGCCCGAAGACCCGAACAAGCCCGATGGTCAACAGTACGGGTATGGCATCGACAAACTGCGCTGGGGACCGAACACGATCTATTTTCATGGCGGCGAGACCGCCGGCTACAACTCCTTCATGGGCTTCGACCCCGGCAACCAGGTGACGCTCGTGGTCTGGACCAATCTGACTGTATCGCTCGACGAAAAGCAGACAGCCAACGCCCTCATGTTGAAAGTGCTCGATCAGATCTATGTACTGTCACCGCTGCCGCCTCTCCAATCCCTAAAACGCGAAAAGTAACGCGTCCTCATGTGGCTCACATTTTTCGGCAAATTCAGGTGAACCTTCCACCACTTGGTTTTCCAGCCATTTTCTGCAGACAAGTTGACTTATCGATACCAATCGGTTCCTCGATGAGTGCATTGGCGATTTATCGTCATTCCAGAAGTGCGCACGGAGCCTTCGGCGCTTGCCGGCAGAGATCCTGAAATCGTGCTTGGCCGAGACTGAAGGTCTTGTGCCATTCACGCCCTAGGCTTCTCTCGCTGAAAGTAGATGAGGCACCCGGATTACATTGCCTAGAGCTCGCGGATCGCCGTCACCGGATTCACCCGCATCGCTCGCTGTGCCGGAAGATAGGACGCCAGCAAAGACATCGCCGCGAGCAGAATCAGCACAGCAAAGATCGTCACTGGGTCATTGGCGCCGACGCCGTACAGCAGACCGGCAATGACGCGCGTCAGCCCGAACGAAAGAGCCAGTCCCAGCGCCAGACCAATCGCCGTCAGCCGCATTCCCTGTAGCAGCACCAGCCTCATCACATCCGTTCGCGAAGCCCCCAAAGCTACGCGAATGCCGATCTCGTGCCTCCTGAGCTCGGTGCGGTATGCCATCACGCCATAAATGCCCGTGGCCGCCAGAACCAGCGCGATGACCGCGAATATCCCCGCGAACGTGCTCTGCATGACGACGAAGGTACTCGCCATCGCGGTGTTCTCCCTCATCGTGCGCAGGTCATAAACCGGGAGCCGACTGTCAACCTCCTGGATTGCGCGCTCGGCCGCCTGCAACTGATCCGCAGGATTGCCTGTGGTCTTCATTTGTACGATGAGTTCGGGACCCGGTAGCTGATAATAGCTCATATAGATCATGGGCCCGGGCCGCTCACTCACCATCAGGTGCTTCGAGTTCTTCACCACGCCAACCACCGTGAACAGTTTGCTCGACATACTCGGTATACTCAGCCTTTTTCCTATCGGATCCTGGCCCGGCCAGTACCGGTTCGCCGCTGTCTGGTCCACGATCAGTACGGGCGGCGCATTCTCATTGTCGTCCTGCGTAAAGCTGCGTCCTTCTAGAATGGGTATCCCCATGGTCTCGAAGTATCGCGGCGATACATCCGCTCTCCCTACTTCCAGCGACTCATGCGGCCGTGGCGCATATCCTTCCGGATACCCGTCCTCCGTCTTTCGTGACAGCGTTAGCGGTATCCAGTCGGTAAGCGAAGCCACGGTCACGCCAGGCAATGCCTCCACGCGCTGGAGAATTTTGTCGCGGATCAACCGCCTTTGGTCATTCGGATAGCCGGAGATGTTCAATCCCACGGACGCGGTCAAAACATGATCTTGCTCAAATCCCGGATCGGCGTGGGCAATGTTCCGGAGCGTCCGCAAAAACAGTCCGGAGCTAACCAGCAGAGCGAGCGAGAGCGCCACCTGCGCAACCACCAGGCCGCTAAGCAGCCGCCGATTGTGCTTACTGCCCGATACGCTCGCCGATTCCTCCTTGAGCACCTCCGCCGCCGGCACCTGCGACGACCGCCAAGCCGGAAATGCCGCGCACAGCAGGCTCGCCAGAACTGCCAGCGCCACAATTGCGATCACAACGCCGGGATCGACCATGCCGTTTATCGCGATTGGGATCGCGTTCGACGGGAGGAACAGTGCGAGTGTCTTGGCCGTCCACAGGGTCAAGAACAACGCCGCCGCTCCCGCGCAGAGGGCAAGAATCACGCCTTCGAGCACCATCTGCCGGACGACTCGCAAGCGACTTGCACCCAGCGACTGTCGGATAGCGATTTCGCGCCGCCGCGACACAAACCGCACCAGTGTCAGCGTGGCCACATTGGCGCACGTAAGCAGCAACACGATGCCCGCAATGGACAGCAGGATTGGGAGCGTAGTCGCCATATATTGGTTCGCACCGAACGGAGACCGCCACATCGGATCCAGAGTGATCGTGTTCGTGCCCAGGTGATCGTCAGGATACGCCGCCACAATCCGCCGCATGATGGTCTCAAGATCCTGGTTTGCCTGCTCGCGGCTCACGCCCGGCCGCAGCCTTCCCACCACGTTCAGCCAGCTACTGCTGCGGTCGGTCATCCGCCAACCGCCCGTTCCGAGCGGATCGAGCGTGACCCACATATCATGCCGCAGCCCCGGCGCCGCACCGACGAAACCCTTCGGGGTGACGCCGATCACTGTCACCGGGTGGCGAGCAATCTCCAGCGGCTGGCCCACAATCCCGGGGTCACCCGCAAAATGCGTCTTCCAGAGCGAGTAGCTGATAATAACGTATGGAATGCTTCGCCCTGCAGCCTCTTCTTCCGGACGGAAAAAACGCCCGTAGAGGGGCTTCACGCCGAGCACGTCGAAGTAATTCGCAGTCACGTTGGCAACATAGATCCGTTCCGGCGTGGCGCCGCCGGTCAACGCAATCCAATCGTGGTGATACCCGATGATTCCCTCGGAGCTGTGATTCTGGTCACGCAGATCGCGGTAATCGAGATAGGAGAATGGCGGAGTCGGCGAGCTATTCCACTGCCCGCGCATCACGCTTACCAGCGAGCTCATATCTCGCGCTCCCGGTATCGGGTGCAGCATCGTCCCGTCAATCCAGCTGAACACCGTGCCGTTGGCGCAAATTGCCACTGCCAACATCACCGTAGCCGCGATCGTGTATGCCGGATTCTTGCGAAGTTGCCGCAAAGCAAAACGAACATCCTGAAGCAGTCCTCTCACGGCTACCTCCCTCTACGGAACTTTGCTCTTGGGGAACCTGAGCATTCCCCCTGGATCTGCATAAGCACGCAGTGTGCCAAAACACGTATGACTGTAAGTCTATAGCCGCCTTCGACATAGGCTGGCGTCATATCTCGGCTCCGCCAACACACTGTCCATTTGTGGACTGGATGTCCGCTTTCGAAGCTTCCTGCAAAGCCGAAGCAAAGTGCTCCTCGGCTCTGAGGTGCTCGTTACCTGATAAAGCGAGCTTGCTGTTCCGCACATCTGGACCGTCTTTTCTAACGGCAAATCGGCCAGCGTTCGCCGATCTGCCTCCGCATGATCCTCAATTGAGTCCAACAGGGCATGCACTCATGGAGCTATTCAGAGCGATCTGTGTCATCGGCAAGTTGCCGAATAACCGGCTATACGGAAAGGTGAAACCGGACTGCCTGAAAAGTCTTGTTTGCGGCAAGTTCAACCTCGTAGTTGCCTATAAGTGAGATGAGAAGGTCTTTCGGAAACGGGAGACACTATGCGCATGAAAAGCCATCCGCAGTACTTCATTTCAAAACCACGCAGAAGTTCCAAGGTAGGGATAACGATCGGGATCGACCTCGGGGACATCTGGAGCCATTACTGCACGCTCAACGAAGACGGCGAAGTTTTAGACCGAGGCCGTTTCCGAACCACCCCGTCCGGAGTAGACAAACGCTTTCGGGATCTGGAACGAGCCCGAGTTGCCATGGAGACTGGCACTCACTCGATCTGGGTCAGCGAACAGATTGAGGAACTTGGCCATGAGGTGATCGTGGCCAACGTGCGCGAACTGCGAGCGATCTCGCACAGTGACCGGAAAAGCGACAAAGTGGACGCCGAGAAGATCGCCCGCTATGCACGGCTTGATCCGGAGATCCTGCGGCCAATCGCGCATCGTACGGTGGCGCAGCAGGAGACACTGACTCTGGTCCGCGCTC
>KB906755.1 GCA_000381605.1 Acidobacteriaceae bacterium KBS 89 | reverse complement strand
CGGTCCACAGTAAAGCCCTCAGCATCATGGCAGAAGCCGAGATTGGTGACGCTGGCATTAAACTCAGACTTCACACCGTGCTCTTCCAGCCATTTCTGCAGCGGTCGCACCATCGAGTCGTACTGATTGTAGACGGTTCGCAGGATTCCGCTGAGCGTGTTGAAGCCTGAAACCATGTGGACGAAGCGCGCCAGATAACGCTTAAGCTCCACCGCACTATGCCACGGTTGGAAAGCAAACGTCGTGCACCACATAGCCCAGAAGTCCGTCTCAAAGAACGACGGTTCGAACTGATCTGAAATGCTGCTTCGCCCAAGTATCGACTCCGGCTCAACTCTCAGGCGTTCGATGGTCAGGATGTGCCTTTCGCTAAGACCAAACCTGGGAGCGTTGATTCTTTGTCCACCCCGAACGAGACGGGATTTGGACGAGGTTTTCATCAACTTATTCAACTCAAAGATCTCCTGGGTGACTGTCTTGCTCCTATCGAGGGTCGGAATCGAGGAAAAGAGGTCATAGGTGCAGAGATATTTGCTCTCAAGCATTCGACCACCGCGCATGATATAGCCATCTACAGGATTCCCGCCTGCATCGAGGCTGCCACCGATTTTTCGTGACTCCTCAAGGATCGTGATGTTGTGGCCGGGAATGTTTCCATCGCGAATAAAAAAGGCCGCTGCCGCGAGCGAGGCGATTCCACCTCCAACTAAGTAAACCTTTGCGTTCGTATCAGACCGCCTTGCAGGCATGGATTCTACCCTTCTTTCTGCTTACCGCGTCGCTGCTACTTCGACAGTTCCGACTTCACAATCTCACTCACCATCTTCCGATCGGCCCGTAAGCCGGCAGCCCGAATCCACTGTTCAGCCACCTGCACTGCGGTCTCCAAATCCCTCGGCCCCGGCCTCACCCCACCAGCATCCTTCTGCAGATGCGCCATCGCCCCATGCACCAGCTTGCGGATATCCTCCTCACCCGATGCCTGCGGAACATAAGCCTCAATTATTTCGATCTCCAGGCGCTCGTTCTCCGCCAGTTCCGGTCTGCCGCCCTTCGTAAACGCCTCTACCAACTCTCTCCGCTGCTTGATCAGCGCCGTCAGAATCTGCGTCTCTTCCGCATCCGTCAACTCCTCGCGCTTTTCGATCACTTTGTTCTGCAAGGCCAACTTGATCATCCGCAGTGTCGTCAACCTATGCTCATCGCGATCCTTCATCGCGATCGCAATGTCCGCCTGAATCGTTTCATCAATCTTCATAACTTCCTTCGCAACCTGTCGAGTTCAACCGGTCACCTACTATGTTGGTTCAGCCGTCTCCCTAAAGCTGTGACGGTCGTCACAGGTCGTGTTCCAAATAGCGCGATAAAAAGTGTGCCAAATGATTTGACCAGGTATTCAGAACTACTCGCAGATTGGTATAACCCAAACTCGATTCTGCGCCGAATTGCTGTCCATCGCGCGGGGAATACGTAGTGCTCAGGCTCCCGATGCGGGAAGAGTGAGTTGCCCAAAAGCTAAGGGCGGCCATTGCACGCTGGTTTAGTGCAATGATTCGCCGTGTGCCGGAACCCGTTTTGTCTTTACCTAGCTAAGCAGCGATTGTCGAAATCGACAGTCCCCCATTGCAGTGTCCGAATCATTCCGATCTCACTCCCTTCTCGATCGCTGGCTTAACGAAAGGAATGAGAGAGCGGGAGCGAGGCTTCCCACAAGCATGTAGCAAGGACGCTTTCCCTTCCGGGGTAATGGCCCAGTCCCGCGTCCTCTCTAGTTGCCGACTTCTTCACATTGGGCTGAAAACGCGCCCATTGACCCGAACGTTTCAAGATGGCTCGAGTGTCCCAAATCTTTAGGCTGACTGTCTCAGGAGAAGCGTAGTCGTCAAAGCGCTTCTGCTGATATCGTGCGATGTCCCGCGCGTCAATATCACAAACCAGCTTCTTGCCCAGTTCTGGGAGTAGATGGCGAGATTGGTCTTCTCGATAATCACGGAGCGAGCCGCAAGGCAGACCTACGGCTCGCGAAAGCGGTACCCGATGTGGCTGTCTGTCAGGATGTAAACGGGGTCCGCGGGGTCGTCTTCGAGTTTCTTACGGAGTTGGCCAATCAGAACGCGCAAGTAAGTGCGTTCATTTCCGAAGCCGGGCCCCGCAGGGCTGCGAGTAGCCGAGCATGTGTAACTGGACGACCCGCATGCGTCATCAAGAATTGCATCGCGTCAAACTCGCGTGGCGTCAGATGTATTTCTGTTCCTGATCGTTCGACACGTCGGCGAACGGGATCGAACATGATAGCTCCATTTATGATGGGCATCTCTGCAGGTGTTTCCGGTGCACGAAATCGACGAATCGAAGCGCGGATCCGGGCCATCAGTTCGCGAATCTGAAATGGTTTTGCGACGTAATCATCGGCGCCCGCTTCCAACGCCTCAACCTTGTCATCTTCGCTGTCACGAACAGTCAGCATAAGAATCGGCATTCTTGTGTAGGTGCGCCGAATGCGTCTGCAGGTTTCGATTCCTCCTATTCCTGGCATGTTGATGTCGAGCAATACGGCGTCGTAGTCGACCATCCGCAGCCGAACGAGACCATCCTCGCCATTGGCCGCCTCTCCCACATCGAAGCCCAGAGCGTCGAAGGTAGTACGTAGGCTGCGTCTCAGCGCAGTATCGTCTTCTACAATCAGCAATCGTCCTTGAAAATTTTCCATGTCAGCTATCCTTACGTATGTGCGGCAGTGCAAATGTAAAAGTTGTACCTTTTTCTGAGTCGCTCTCAACCCATACTCTGCCGCTATGTGCTTCAGCAATTCGTTTTGCAACAGAGAGACCGATCCCGGTACCAGACACCCTATGTTGTGACCCAGGGGATCGGTAAAACCGCTCAAAGATCCGTGACTTCTCTTCTGGAGCAACATACGATCCTTCGTTTTGCACGCTAAACACAACCTCGGCGTCGGTCGACGTTGCCCGAAGAGTAATCGGCGATCTTGGACTTGAATATTTTGCCGCGTTATCGAGTAGTTGGAGAAGGGCCATCTTCAGCAAACGAATATCCGCCCAGACGCGACTGTCTTGCGTCTCGTCGATGATCCGTAAAGAATGATCTGCCAAAGTATGGGTGGCCTCGGCTCTGAAGTATCGAAACAATTGATACAAGTGGATCCGTTCGTAGACCACCTTCAATTCACGTTGGTCCAACTCCGCAGTGCGAAGCAGCTGGTTCGTCAACTGGGCCAGCCTTGTTGCCTGCTGATCGATGAGAGACACGAGTTCCTTCTCCGGCTCTTGAAGCCGGCTGATTTCCAGCAGTCCCAAACTTGCACTTTGGATCGTTGCCAGAGGCGTTTTGAACGCGTGGGCAAGTCCATCGAGTACGGTAGACCGCAGTTGTTCGCTGCGCTTTGCGGCTTCGGCGTAACTTTCCGCGGCAAAAGAATGCGCTCGTTCGAGGGCGATCGCGGAGAGGGAGGCAATCGCGTCTACGGATCGGGAATCCAAGTTACTGTGAGGGGACGAGCCGGCAATGTAGAGTGCTCCGACAGCTCTGGTTCCGAGCTTCAAAACACGCTTGAATTTGCAAGAGGCCAGATCGTTGTCGGACAGTCCGCGAAAATAAGTAGCACGAACTTCATCGTCTGAAACGATATCTTTTCCCGCCTTATCCATTCGCACTTCGCGTGCATCCCACAGAGCAACGGCGTCAACATGAAACGTGTCAGCAATCAGCTTCGTCAGCTGCGCGCCCACTTCGCCACTCCGATCAAGCATGATGATGTCTCGGCTCGTTAAATAGAGTCTTTCCAGTCTCTTCTGCTCGCTCTCAGTTTCTATTGCCTTTCGCTTGATTTCATTCGCAAAGTGCCCAGCTGCCAAAGCAATTACCAAGAACATGGCTGAAGATATCCAATCTTGAGGATCATCCTGATAGAGCGAAAAGATTGGTGCCATGTAGAAGTAGTCCAATGACGCGACCGCAACTATTGAGGCGACACCGGCTTTAACAAATCCCCATAGAAATCCAATCAGGATCACGGCAACGAGATCGAAGAGCCCAGCAGTTAGAAGTTTCCCGTGACCAAAGAATACCGCACCAGTTAGGAGTGGGATAAGGAAAATGGCTACAGCGATCTGCAACAAACGTCTGGTCACGTGCGTTTACTTAATCTCTAGTATCAGGATACTTCCAAAGTTCTTACAAGTTCTTCTCGCGATCCGCGTGGAATCAAGAAAGTTGTAAGTAAGTCATAAATATTACGTTCTTAGTTAGGCCCCAGTTATGGGAGGTGCTCTTTCATGAGACATGGCAGCAGTTTGTGCTGACAGAATTCAGATTGGAGAACAACCATGGCCTCTCACAGAGGAACCATACTTCCTGCTTCACCTCTTGCTTCACATACTTTGATGTCCTTTCATTTGGAGACCAGGCCTTCGCTCGAGTATCAGAATGCCGCATCCTGTGAAAATAACAAAACGAAATTCATCTCATATCATCCACAAGCAGCACATAAATTCTCACTAACAACTGCCCTCCTTGTTCTGGTTGCGTTGCTCTGCCTGAACAACCATGCCATAGAGGCGCAATCTACATTCGGCAGCATTCGAGGAACAGTCGAGGACAGCACCGGTGCTTCCGTGCCGGATACTCTCATTACGTTGCACAGCATCGACGAAAATACGAACCGAACTGTTAAGGCTGACGCAACAGGCAGCTACGCGTTTGAGAACGTGCTGGCCAACAATTACAGTCTCCGAGCGCAACATGATGGATTCGGCGAGACCGTGGTGGTGGGCCGCTTTACTTTGGCAGCCAGGCAGGACCTTCGGTTTACGCTCCTGATGACGATATCCCAACAGCAAACTACGGTCGAAGTGACCTCTGCCGCAAGTCAGATTAACACGGAGAACGGAGTCATTGGCGATTCGAAAGGTACGGGAGACATAGGCCAATTGCCGCTTAATTTCCGTGCTTCAACAACCAGCCCTTTGGCAGCCCTGGCGACTTCTTCAAACGTCCAGCAGGATAGTCAGGGAAATGTTGCCATCGGAGGTGCGACGTCGAACATGATCGGCTTCTCCGTCGACGGTATTTCGACGACGAACGTATTCAACAGCGCTGCAGGCGCGAATCCGTATCCTTCCCCAGAAGGGATTGCGGAGTTGAAGGTCACAGCTTTCAACAACAATGCAGAGTTTTCTCAGGTTGGCGACGTAACATTTACCTCCAGAGGTGGATCGAATAATTTTCATGGAAGTCTTTTCGAGTATCTCCAAAATGACGCGCTCGATGCTCGCGTGTACAACTTCACCGAAAAGGCTCCGAAACACTTCAATACCTTTGGCGGCAGTATTGGAGGGCCATTGTCGATTCCGCATCTTTATGACGGCCACGACAAGACGTTTTTCTTCTTTGACTATGAAGGCAATCGGCGCCGAACTTCGCAAGCGGAGCAGTATACGGTGCCAACTCAAGACGAAAGAAATGGTAATCTGGGTGCGCTTGTCCCTGGGCTGCTGATTCAAAAGATCAACCCTGTCGCTGCGGCTTTGCTGAATCAATATTATCCGCTACCAAATCTGGCCACCTCCAACGGTGGCGTCAATTACCAGACGCGGGTGCCGATTCCATCCAATACAGATGGCTTCGACGCTCGGATCGATCAGGTCATTAACTCGAAGCAACAGGCATATGCCCGATTCAATCGCAAGAATCTGACAGTCAATGTGGTCAATCCGCTATTGCCGAACGATGTGGACACCGAGCATGACCGAAGCTTTCTGGTCTCGCACAACTACGTGATTAGCAGCCGGCTCTTGAATGAATTCCGTTTTGGCTTCACAGACACGATCCTGTCTCCGAACTTCTCAATCGTAGGTGCTGCTGCCCTTCAGGGACTGGGTATTCAGGTTGGCGGCGACCAAGGAGTTAATGTCTCGAATCATCCGACAGATCAGGGTTTCCCCAGCATTAACTTTTCTGATGGAACGAACTTCACTCCAATCGGCAGGGACCATGTCGGGCCCACGGAGTCTACGACCAAGCAGATAGCGGACAATATCACCTACACCAAAGGCAGGCACACTATCCGTGCGGGCGTGGATGTTCGCTGGGTGCGCTTTGCGGTGCCTGAGATCGAGACGCCATCGGATGACTATGGTCTCTTCACTTTTAATCAAAATACCTTTACTGGTAGTTCCTTTGGGGACTTCCTGCTTGGCGAACCCAACACAACCTATTTTGCGGTGACTGGACCAAGAGACAATGCGGGCGGCGTTCAGACAGGCATCTATGGCCAGGACCAGTGGCAGGTCAATGATCGCTTGACCTTGAGCTTTGGTCTGCGCTGGGAACTACTACCGCCGTTTGTCGACAAGAACGGAATCCAAGCAAACTTCGATCCTGACTACAAAGGCGTAGGAGCGAATGGACAGGGTGCGATTATCGTCAACAATATTCTGTCAAACGGCCTCAAGCCAGCGCCGGCGTTTCTGGCTTCGTTCAACGCCTGCGGGCTGGCCGACATCAATCCTAATTACAATGCAGCTACCTGCACCCCCGTGGTAACAAACGCTCAGGACGGTCTGCCGGGGGGTCTTCGTCAGACCTATTTCCGCAACTTCGATCCACGCTTCAGCGTTGCGTACCGTCCTTTCAAAGACAACAAAACTGTCGTTCGCGCCGGGTTCGGCATCTTCACCGTGACCGCTCTCGGGCAGCTTCAGAACAACAACGAAAGCAATCCACAAGCTGCCGTGAACACTTGGCAGAACAACGTTGGGGGCAAGCCGGTTTTCACGCTTCCACAAGTGACTCCAGCTGGTGCCGGACTGCAGTTTGGTGGTGGTGAGCTCGAACAGGCTACGAATCCGCGCTATCGTGATGCGCAGTCGGCACAGTGGAATGTCACTGTAGAACGTGAACTGACTTCCAATACCTCGCTGAGGGTGAGCTACGTGGGAATGAACTCCTACCGGCTCCCCGTTACGGAAAACCTAAATCAAACGAGGCCGAGTGCTTCGCCTTACAAATTTGCGAATGCACCGTTCCAAAACTGGGGAGTCATCTTTTCGACGAACAACCTGGGTGGCCAGAACTACCAGGCGTTGGAGTTGGAGGGTTCACACAGAATGGCAAAGGGCTTGTCCTATAACGCGACCTATACATGGGCTCACAACATAAGTGACGCTCAGGGCGATGCACCTACCGCATTTCAAGGTGAGACTCGCTATGGGCTCGCCGATCTCAATCGTTTCGACATCGGTGCAAACCGCGGCAATGTTGTTGGAACGCGTCGTCAGCGCTTGCTGGTAACGGGAACTTACGAGCTGCCCTTCGGCAAAAGTCGCCGTTGGTTGGGCTCTTCGCGTGTAGTGGACGGCATACTCGGCGGCTGGAACGTGAACACCATCACTCTATTGGAGACAGGGCCATATCTGACCCCGACCGATAGCATCACCGCTGACCAAACCAACACGGATCCTGCAGGAGATGGATCGATTGTTCGTCCCGACCGAATTGGCAATCCAATTCCTGCGAACCGTTCTCTTGCTTATTTCGACGTCAATGCGTTTGCGCATACACCCGTCAATGCAGGGCGTATCGGCAACGCGGGAGTTGGCATCCTCGAGGCTCCAGGAACGATCGCGGTCAGTGCTGGTCTGGCAAAGGTCGTAGCATTCCGTGAGAACTTGCACTTGCGCTTCGAATCGACGTTCACCAACGTGCTGAATCGCACCAACTGTGCGCCGCCGGTAACGAACATCAGTAGCCCAACCTCGTTTGGCGTGCTTACTGGCGCACAGACGGCGGAAAATGCCGGCAATAGAACGGGTCAACTCGCGTTGAGGCTGGAGTTTTAGCGCGTAAGTTGGACGCAAAGCCAGTTGGCATCGGGTTGGATCGGAGTCCTGAAGTTGGATTTCGGTCCAGCCTGTACCAGTCGTTTCCGCAGATCCAAGGTCAAATAGATAAGACTCGAGACGCCGAGTGGCATCACTGGCGCGTCACTGGAAAGAACAACAGCATGATGGGAACGATCCCGATATTCCAGA
The DNA here is from genome assembly GCA_000381605.1 of Acidobacteriaceae bacterium KBS 89. Classification (GTDB taxonomy): domain Bacteria; phylum Acidobacteriota; class Terriglobia; order Terriglobales; family Acidobacteriaceae; genus Edaphobacter. The sequence goes on along the minus strand of KB906755.1, from coordinate 1,156,776 downwards.
ACTTTACCAGCAAGTAGAGCCAATGACCGCAACAAGGATCGTCAACCAATAGTCGACGACGCCCACCTGATGGCTTCCGGAAAATATTGAAAGCTGTCCTTCTCGCTGGCAATATGGCCGATGCCATGCCATGGAAAATGAACGCCAAAAAGTGCCATCCTCTCCTTCGACAGTATGCCAAGAGCCTTCACTTGGGTCTCACCAGCCTGTTGTGGATCAAGGTCATAAAGAAACTGGCTGCGTGGTGTCTCAACCAACAAAACAGGATGATGGGCAAGATCACCAATCATTCACATCGACTGGTTTCCCAACGTCACGATGAAGCAGGCATGCTCCTTCGTGTGTCCGGGAGTAACATGGCCTGTACGCCGGGCAAAAACTCTTGTCCATCTTTAAAGAAGACGATCCTGTTGCGCACCGGCAAAAGGTTGTCGCGAGCGATCTTGACCAACGGTTGTAAGCGTGTCCCGAGCAGCTTCTCGTCGGTCCAGAAGTCAAAGTCCCTCTCGCTCAAATAGACCTGAGCGTTAGGAAAGAATGGTACGCCGTCATCTCTACAAATGCCGCCAATGTGGTCGGGATGGGGGTGCGAACATACGATGGCATCAATCGACCGTGGATCAATTCCTGCTTCTTGCGGACTGGTTTGAGGGCGCCCCGAGTGCGAACCAAGCATTTCAAGGGATCCCACTCCGGCTTCGAACAGAATCTTTTTCCTGCCCGATTTCAGTATTGGGATATTTTGTTCAATCACGACTTTGCTGGTGGGAAGAAAATTACGCAACAACTGTTCATGGATCTCCTCCTTCGACAATCCACGAAATGAATCTTCCGGCGGGCCCACGTCGAACGGGCCGTCGGAAACGACCACAATTTCGATGTCGCCAAATGGGAGAGCATACGATTGAGTCCTGTGGAAAGGATCGGCCCCCAAGGTTGGCTCGCTCAAAATACGCTCCTGTCGGCAGCTAGTTCCTGCAGTTCTACTGTTCGTTCGTTTTCGATTGATGCCGGGTGAATGCAAAGTGGAGTTACTTTGATCTTCATATAGGGATAGAGCGGCAACAACGCAAGAATCTCATGCAGTTCCGCTCCATCCTTCACATTGAAGACGCTGATGTTGGCCCATTTGCCTGCGATGCGCCATATATGGAGCCACTTGCCCTCTCGCTGCAGCGTCTTGGCGCGTTCAACTTCAGCTGCGCTTAGAGCCTTGATCTCCTCCGGACCGGCGTCATGCGGAATTCGGACGACTATTTCTACATGCCAGAGCAAGATGTCTCCATAGAAAAGCGGAATGACAGAAACGTTGAAGTCGGGCTGTTAAAGCAAGGGGAAACTCGTCTTCGCTGATGTTGCCTGGCCTATCTGTTCGGGCTGACTAGATCTCCCTCTTCCATGCATCTTCCTCGAGGCTCTTAAGGAGATCTTCGATCGCTTTCGGTACGACGTTGCGGAACTTTCCGTTGTCGTCGGGAACCAGGGCCACCAACGCGTCAATCATCTCTTTTGGATCCAATCTTCCCGAATCTTTCCCCAAGAGTTCATCGAATGCCTTCTGCACATCCGCTCTCTTATTGAAGTTCTTGCTGTCGTCGAGCCAATGGAATGCCGTCTCGGCCATGGTCTCATTGAAGCCGGTCAAGTAGGGCCCAGGATTGACTGTCTGAATCTTTATGTTGAACGCCCTCAGTTCATCTGACAGTGATTCGGCAAAGGCTTCCAATGCGTGCTTCGTCGCGCAATAGCAGCCGAACCCTGCCGGGGTGAAGAGACCACCCATCGACGAGGTGAAGACGATTTTTCCGGGGCGCTTCTCATCGATGAATTTGCGAATGACCTTCTGGGCGAACGCGAGCGGAGCAAATACATTGGTCTCAAAATTGCTACGGACGAGGTCCAGAGGAATCTCGCTCACAGGTCCGGCCTCACCGATGCCCGCGTTGCTGAAAAGAATGTCAATATCCCAACGCATGGCGTTAGTGACGTCATGCTGGTTTAAGATATCCAACTTCTCGACACGCAGATTAGTAAGTCCCAGCTTTTTCCCATTCTCACGCAGAGGAGTCACCTGAGCAGAAGTGTGAGTCGTCGCGATCACGTCGTGCCCCTTCTGTGCCATGCCAATTGCAGCACCCTCGCCAAAGCCAGAACCTGCTCCAGTTATCAAGATTCTTCTCTTGCTCATGTGCTTAGCCTCCTGTTGATTGCTTGCTCGTTATTGCTATTGCTGCCTCTGCCACGCTGAAGTCCTGCTGCACCGTTCCGCCGGACACTCCGACCGCTCCGATGACGGTACCCACAGCGTCTCGAAGCGGAATTCTACCGGCAAAGACAGCCAGACCACCGTTCGTCTGCTCCAATCCGAACGCTGGGGCACCAGGCTTACAGAACTCGAAGACAGATTCGGTATTCATCTCAAAGAGGATCGCCGTCCTTGCTTTCTTTTGAGCTATTTCAATTGAACCGAGAAGAGCCCCATCCATTCGCGCAAATGCCTTAAGAAAGCCGCCCTGGTCTGTCACTACGATGTTTACGGGGACACCGATGGCGACCGCCTTTTGCTTTCCAGCGGCGATCACCGAATCAGCTTGCTCCAATTTCAAACCTATATTTGTCTCCGCGTTTCTATGTCGAGCGTTATCTCGAAGATCGAAACTCGACTTGCTTTGAAGAAGACGATTCGGTCGCGTCCGGGCAAAGATTTCACGAGCGATCGGACGTCCAACTTTCCCTTACGCGGCCTTGGAAGTAGCGCGATCGAGAGCCTTCACAAGGCGCTTGCTTATTTCGTGATCTGAAGGCGGGTTCTGACCGGTGATGAGTTCGCGATCTTCGATCACAAACGGCTGGAAGATACCTTTGTCCGAGATGGAGACGTCGCCGCCGGCGATCTTCAGGGCGTCGTTGACGTAGAACGGAATTTTGCCGCCGCCCATGTAGTGTTCTTCTGCATAGTGTTCTTCGTCGTTCGAAAATATCGTCATGCGGTAGCCTGCATATTGCCACCCCTCCGCAAGCCTTTTTGCTTCCTCGGGTTTGCCTGCTACAAGTGCGGCACGGAACTCCTTGGCCTTCGGCATCGCCGCCGCTAAGGCAATCGGTCCATGACAGAGAAACGCCGTCGTCTTTCCGGTCGAATGGGCATGCCGAAGTATCTCGCCGAGGTTCGGGTCCTGCATCAGGTCAACCATCGGTGGGTGTCCCCCTGGGGCGAAGAATCCGATGTATTTATCGAGACCCTCCTCAATCACCGCACGGAATGAACGCGGGTCCTGCATCGCCGGGTAGGTGTTGATGAAGTCGAATGCCTTTCGGAGGGCCTCTTCACTACCGCCGAAATGAGCAGCGGTGGTTGACTGAGGATCCATGACCGGCTTGGTGCCATTAGGTGTAGCCAGAACCATCTGGTAGCCCGCATCGAGCGCTGCCTGCACAGGTATCACGAGCTCGTTGAGATAGTAGCCCGCGTGTTCTTTCCTGCCATCCTTGAGTGTGATTGAGTCGGCGTTGGAAGCGATGACTAATATTGCAGGTTTGCTGCTCATGGAGTTCTCCTTTTGGTCCGACCTGAGTTAGAGCTTGCACTCGTTCATGGTTATTGAAACGTTACGGACGCGAATTTGCGGCAAATGCTCGTTATCGCTTGGCGGCAGTTGATAATCGTTTCGGTATGTGACGTTCGCCACTCAAAAATGAGATCGCCACTTTCCGCGATTGGGTGCAGTCCGCGCCTCTTTTATTTCCGTTGTCAGTAGGGTGTCTGCCAGGCATGTGGCACATATGGTTCTTCCAGTTGCGTCTTCTCAGACGCTGTAAGTGAAATATCCAGAGCAGCGATGGCGTCTTCCAATGTTTTAGCTTCGTGGCCCCCACGATGGTCGAAGACACACCAGGATGTTGTATGACCCAGGCCAATGCCACTTGCGCCTGCGGCACTCCTTTTTCCGCGGCTACTTCTGTTAATCGATCGACCACCAGGCGGTCCTCCGTCTCCGTTCCCGAGTAAAGAGCTTCGGCTACGGCGTCCGAAGCAAATCGACGGCTACTTGACCGATCAGCCCACGGACTCGCCAGTCGTCCCCTTGCCAATGGGCTCCAAGGGAGCACGCCAATTCCTTCCGCGAGACAGAGAGGAAGCATCTCTCGCTCTTCTTCGCGATACATCAGGTTATATTGGGGTTGCATGCTGATGAAACGACTCCACCCGTGCCGGTCAGCTAAATAAAGAGCTTTCGCGAAATTCCATGCATACATAGAGGAGGCGCCGATGTATCTGACCTTGCCCGCTTTGATGACGTCGTGGAGAGCCTCAAGCGTCTCCTCAATGGGTGCCGCTTCATCCCAGCGGTGGATCTGATAAAGGTCGATATAGTCCGTCCCGAGGCGGCGTAGACTGTGGTCAATTTCAGTCATGATGGCTTTGCGCGATAGCCCTCGGCCGTTGGCGTCCTGCCGCATCGGCATGAAGACCTTTGAGGCGACCACCAGCTCTTCGCGTTTGGCAAAGTCTTTTAGTGCGCGTCCCAGGACCTCTTCACTTGTGCCAGCCCCATAGACATTGGCGGTGTCGAAGAAGTTGATGCCTGATTCGAGAGCATGACGGATGATCGGCCGGCTTTGTTCCTCATTCAAAATCCACGAATGTCGTCCTTTGGTTGGGTCTCCAAAGCTCGTACACCCAAGACACAGTCGAGAGACCATCAATCCGGATTTCCCCAGATTTTTGTACTGCATGTTGTCTCCTTATCCTCATCTCTCAGTTACGTAGTAGATTCGGGAAAATCGAGAAATGATTCCTTGTGGGTTTCGTGAAATTCGCGAGAACTACGATTTTCGTAAACCTTTTTCAAAAGTTTTTTTGGAGGGGAGTTTAGCGTTTTTGCTGGGGGTTTTGGCAGAAACAGGTGCTTGGATGTGATTTTTTGATGGTGAATTTGTGGTGGGATTGTGGTGATTTCGTGGTGGATTGATGGTGGTATTTTGGGGTTAAAAAACACGCCACGGATTCTGGATTTATTTTTTTGAGCATTCCCATTTTGGGAATTGGTGGCTACGAGGCAGTTTTGCGGCTGGTGGTGAGTTCGCGCCAGTTGAAGTAGACGTCGGTGAAGAAGAGATAGCCTATGGAGACGAAGAGAAGATTGAGGGCGAAGGCGGTCGCGGACATGTTGAAGTAGCGCGGGATTGGATTGGGGATGCGGGTGATAAGGAAGTTCAGAGTGAAGACGTAGGAGCGGATCATCCACTGGCGATGCGCGGTGAGCTGGCGGTTGCGGGCGGTAATAAAAGCGGCAAGGGTGCAGAGGAACCAAACGACCGACATGACACCGTTGGCGAACATCATGGGTACGCCGGGGGTACGGAGTTCGAGGTAGAAGGCCATGGGTGCGGCGATGGCGATGGAGATGACGTAGACACGGCCCATGATGCGGTGGCGCTTGAGGTGTCGCGAGCGGAAGCGGGTGGAGAAGAGGAATGGACCGAGGAGCATTGCCAGCAGACCGGCGACGGCGTGCGGGATGAGGAAAAAGCGGTCGTTGATGAGCCGGGTGGTGTAGCCGTCGGGGTGATGGACGATGGGGTACTCGGTGAAGATGAGGACGGAGATGGCGGCGAGGCCGATGGTGACCCAAAGGGCGGTTTTGGCGAGGCTTTTACGGCGAGCGGATGGGGCTGACTGCGGAGAGGGGGTCACGGCGGAGGTCGTCATCGTGTGATCCGTTCTGGGAGCTTGGCGGTGAGTCAGGTTGTGGTTGCGGGGATGCTTCAGGATAGTGTGGTTTTGGGGATTCGGCCAGGGATTTCTTTTGGGGCCGGTGATGAAGGCGGTTCGTGCGTCGCTCGAATGCTCACATGTCGGAGTTGAGCTATGGGGCAGGGGAGCGTGTGCGCAACGAACTTCATGTCTGTCCATTAAATGCAGCTTCGGAGATCGTAGAAGATCCCTTTGGTGAGACAGATATTGGTGCGGTCGGGTATTCTTGAAGACGCTTGGTCCTCTGCTGATCTACTATTTGCGCGCGACCGAACAAGAAGATGTTCCTGGACGCGTACTGCTAACGGCGAGCGAGCGCGCTCTCAATTGATACCGTGTACTCGCTTTTCGCTATCTTTAAAGTGCCAGATTGAGCGACGAACAGTTCGCAAAACCAGTGCAGATTTAGAAGCGAAGGAAACCGGCTAGAACCGCTAATGCATCTATTCAGCTATCGATTCCTAAGGCTATACGCTGCCACCCTCGCCATCGCGTTGGTTTGTTGGGCTGTGCCGGGTTGTCGGCGGCCCACAAAAGGACACGTCACCATCTCCTTTCTTGATCCGGAATGGTCGAACGATACATCGAAGGCACGCAAAGCGTTGATGGATGCGGGACTCGAAGATTTTACGCGGGAGACCGGCATTGAGGTTCAACATCTTCCTGCACCTGAAAGTGCCCAGGATCAGTTGGCGCTGATCCGTCGATTGCTTCAACAAGGAGCAACGGGCCCTGATGTCTACAGCATTGACATTGTCTGGCCTGGAATCGTGGCGCAGGATCTGGTCGATCTAAAAGCGTACTTCCCCACGGAGATCAAGTCAGATGATCCGGAACTGATTGCGAACTACACGGTGCAGGGGCACCTTGTCGCCGTACCCTACCACACGAATGTTGGAGTTCTGTGGTATCGAACTGATCTTCTGCAAAAGTATGGCTATAAGCGTCCGCCGAAGACATGGAGTGAGCTGGAGAAGATGGCGATTCACATCCAGAACGGCGAGCGTGCTGCTGGTAAGCGGGATTTTTGGGGATTCATCTGGCCTGGAGCCGCGGGCGAGTCACTCACCTGCAACGCCCTGGAGTGGCAGGTTGCGGACGGCGGCGGCCGGTTAATTGAGCCCGACGGCGGGATCAGCGTGAATAATCCGAAGGCTGTCTATTCCTGGGAGCGGGCGGCTCATTGGGTCGGGTGGGTTTCCCCGCCGAGCGTGCTTTCCTATCATGAATGGGATGCTACCAACGCGTTCAGGAATGGGAACAGTGCGTTTTACCGAAGTTGGGGTTCGGATTACTTTCTCAGCCATCCTCCCAAAAACCAGACCATCAAGATATCTGGCATAACAAGTTTGCCGGGCCCAGCTGTGCTGGGAGGGAATGGTCTTGCAGTTTCGCGAGCGTCAGCTCATCAGACGGAGGCCATTCAGCTCGTTCGGTATCTCCTGCATCGGGAAGAGCAGCTTGAGGACGCCCGAGCGCATTCTAAGCCACCTGAATGGCCAATATTAGTTGACCTTCCTGCGGTGCTGAAGGCCTATTCACATTCCCAACAATCTCCGTATGTGGGCTCCAGCAACGTCATAGTGCGGCCTTCTACAATCACCGGCGAGAATTATGACAGGGTGTCCCGCGCATATTTTGAAGCGGTATACTCCGTCTTGTCCAAGAAGTCCGCGGCCTCGGACGAGGCTGCACGGCTGGAGGATGAACTAATCCGGATTACAGGTTTCCGGCCTACACCGTCGGCTGTGAAAGCTTCCGTGGATAAGTAGATTTCGCTGTTTGTAAGCAGAATAGACGAAAAATCCGATTCGCCGGGAGTGGGGCGCCGAAAGTAATACACCAAGATAGGGCCAAAACTTGAAAAAGCTTGCCGCCAATCTAACTGCGGACTCCGCGACGGGTATCCCCTGGCTGTCTCGATTCATGATCGGACCGCGTCTGGCGGCTTGCTTCTTAACGATTGTCATCGTGATGCTCGCAGGTAACGCGCTTCTGATGTGGCAGTTTCACCAGGTTTCCGCGGAGGCTCAGCGCCTGGCAAACGTGGATCAGGAGTTGATCGCGGTCTTACGGTTTCAGGTCAGCCTTCGATCCTTTTACACCGGGCTTAATGAACTCGCCCAGTCGGAAGACAAAGGCCGATTCCTCGCTGGATCCGACACACTCCAAAAAGCACTTGTCGATGATGTCAATCGCACAGAGGTTCTGTTTCGGAGTTTGCCTCCCCGCTCGAGTCTGAGATCAGAGGTCTTGTCTGCTGTCGCATCGGTCCAGAGTTCTCTTCCGTCTGAATTAACAGCGGCGCGCGCACTCGCCGGCTCGGGCGACTGGCTAGCCCTGCGCCTACGACTCGCGAGGCAAGTTAGATCTGTGGAGTTGCTGAGTTCTGAACTAGTAAGGGATGTTGATGAAGATGTGACGACTGAGCGTGTGGACGCAACTGTTGGGATAACTCGTGCCCAGAATCGAATGATTCTGATTTTCCTGATCACGGGCATGTGCACTTTCGCAATTGCGAGCACACTGGGTGTCGGTATCACCCGAAGCATTACTGAACCACTCAATCGATTGGAAGTGGCGTCACAGGCACTCGCCCAAGGCGATCTTCAGTTTCGAGTTGCAACTCGAGGAAAGGATGAATTGTCCCGGCTGGGCGTGGTCTTTAACGACATGGCTGGAAGACTCGAAGATCTTTATGAAGGTCAGCGAATCACGGAAGCAAAGCTTCGGGATAACGAAAAGCAACTGCAGCAGTTGATCGAGTTTGCGCCCTTGCATGTATTCGTGGTGCGGCCTGATGGAACCGGCTTATACGCGAATCGTGTGGTTCTCGATTACCACGGAGCCACTTTAGAGGAGTGGATGGAAGACGAATTCTCTGATCGAATGATGCACAGCGATGATCGGAAGGACTACCTGGCTGGCCTGGAGAAGGGATTCGCGGGTTCGGCGCCATTTGAAATCCAGGCGCGCATTCTAAGACATGACGGTGAGTATCGATGGTTTCTCAGTCGCTATAACCCTATGCACGGTGAGCGAGGGAGCATTTTGCGGTGGTACGTTGCGCGAACCGATATTGAAGAGACCAAGCAGGAGACGCAGCGCGCGCAGAACGAGAACCTTGCACTGCGTGAGGAGGTCAACCGGACTTCCGCCTTTGAGGAGATTCTGGGATCTTCAGAAGGTATCCGCAAAGTGTTAGTGGAGATCGCTCGGGTAGCGCCCAGCGATTCCACCGTTCTGATCCTAGGAGAGACGGGCACGGGGAAGGAGCTGGTGGCACGTGCCATTCACAAGCAGTCCAAACGGGCGCTCCGCGCATTTGTTAGGGTCAATTGCGCTGCGATCCCTTCCTCTCTGATTTCATCGGAACTTTTCGGCCACGAGAAGGGTGCGTTTACGGGCGCGGTACAGCGGCGTCTCGGGCGATTTGAAGCAGCCAATGGCGGTACGATCTTCCTGGACGAAATTGGGGACCTCCCCGCCGAGACCCAAGTCGCTCTGCTACGCGTGCTTCAGGAGCGCGAGTTCGAACGGGTAGGAAGCAACCAGCCAATCCCGATTGATGTTCGCATCCTCGCCGCGACCAACCGCAACCTCCGAGCGGATGTAGCGGCTGGGACTTTTCGACAGGATCTGTTTTATCGCCTGAATGTTTTTCCTATCCAATCACCGCCTCTGCGGGAGCGCAGAGAGGATATCGCTTTGCTGGTTGAATATTTCATAGAGAGATATGCCGCAAAGACAGGCAAGAGAATCCGAAACATCAAGAGAAGTACGCTGGAAATATTTCAATCTTACGGTTGGCCGGGGAACATCCGTGAGTTGCAAAACGTTGTCGAACGGGCCGTTCTTCTGTGCGATGGCGATACTCTGTCGGTTGACGCAACTTGGTTTAAGCAGGAGACCAGCGCTGAGACGCCACACTCGAGTGTAGTTTTGCGGGGCCTCGGACGGCTGGAGCCCAGCAGTGAGCGCGAACTCATCGAAACTGCATTGTCTGAGAGCGGTGGACGGATCTCAGGCCCTTCCGGCGCAGCCGCCAAGTTGGGGATTCCTAGACAGACGCTCGAGTCGAAAATGGCGCGCTTGGGGATTGTCAAACGCAACTAGATTGCGCTGCGGATCGGCACTCGTTACTCTCAGGCAGCCGGGGCTAATTGGCGAAAAAAACTGCAGATGACGAACGTCGGCATTCGCGGATTTCATGCCGAAACTCGGCAATTGCCGAAGTTCGGCGTGGGCCCGACGTGGCTAAGCTATTTCATTTCAATCTTGTGACTTTGGGGGTTGAGTTGCATATTCGGGTGGTAGCGATGTTGAGGATCGAGATACAAGTCGACGGCACATCGAAGCTGCTGCGATTGGTCGGAGACCTTCGGGCGGAAGAGATTGGGGAACTTCTAACTCATCTGAGCCCCGCCGATTCTGTGGTGACTTTAGATTTAGTGGATTTGAAGATCGTGGATTTAAGCGCAGTGCAATTCCTGATCGAGTGTGAACTTCGTGGAGTTCAAATCCTTGCCTGTCCGCCTTATGTAAGGGAGTGGATGAATCGTGAGGGTGCGAGAAAAGAGCCGGGTTAGAGCCGCTTGTCGCGAGACTCATCTGCACCACAACGTTTACTGAAATGCATCAAGCTCACCTTAAGCAAGCCTTTCGGAACGGCGTTGCTGGAGGCGTCCGACAAAGGAAGAAGGGGTAGATCGTGAACGCACAAGCAATTTACGCGAGAACCACTGTCCTGGATAACCCCGGGACCGGAATGGGGGAAGCTACAACAGCTGTCCTTAATCCAATTCGCATTCTGACAATTGAAAGGCATCCGGTTTTTCTCGAAGGTCTGAGCACGATAATCGGATCACAGCAGGATATGCTCTTGGTTGCGCAAGCGGCTAACGAGGCCGAGGCTGTAGAAGAGCTTCGTCGGCATCGGCTGGATATCATTCTGATGGATCCTCGTCTGTCCGACACATCGGGAGAAGATACGCTCGTTGCAATTCGAAACGGATTTCCCCAGGCGCGCATCATTGTTCTGACTACCTCGGACAGCGACGGCGAGGTCCAGCGTGCACTTCGCGGCGGCGCTTCCGCCTACGTCTTGAAAAGTGTGCCAAAGAATGAACTGCTGGGAGTGATCCGTTCGGTTCATGCCGGAAAACGGCATGTTCCACCAGAGGTCGCCGCTCGTCTCGCCGAGCATTTGGGTGACGATGACCTGACGAGCCGGGAACTTGAGGTGCTGCGATTCATTCGGGATGGCTATCGGAACAAACAAATCGCCGGCCAACTCAGAATTGCCGAGACCACCGTAAATTTTCACATCAAGAACCTTGTGGACAAACTGGGAGCCAACGCCAGGACTCACGCAGTAACGATTGCCCTGCGGCGCGGCCTGTTGCCTATCTGATATGGGACACCCACCTTAGTCGGACGGGAGTTTGTTTTTTAGGGTTCGGGCTATCGCATCCGTGGACCAGGACCGGCCACGTTTGGGGTAACCGCCTGAGTGAGAAAGCGGTTTGGTGGGTCGTTCGTGAATACGCGAAACCGGCGGGCATTGATAATCTGGCGCCTCATGACCTGCGCAGAACTTGCGCGCGGCTGTGTCACTCCAAACGACCAAAAAATACTCTCTACGGTCCCATCAGCGTTCAGACGTGTTAAGGAACCAAGGGCAACAATCGCAATTCAGTGTCTAGGCATAATAAATCACCGCAACACGATTTTGGCCTAACCGCGCAACCAAGATCCGGCGAGGAAAAGCTCAGAGCCTTTTGGGGCTAAAACGATAGCCTAAGCGCCAATTGAACAACACGCGGCGCAGTCGCGGCCGAAATTGTGCCGAATGTCGGACTGCTCTTCGTACTGTTCGGCGTATTCATATTGACGTTGTTGAATACGTTGAAGATCTCGCCTCGGAATTGAACCGTGATCTTCGTGTCGATAGAAAACGCCTTGAACGCTGAAAGATCCGTATCAATATACTTGGGACCAAACAGCATGTTGAAAAGAGCATTGCCATATGGAGTGCCGGCCGGCGGAGTGACAAAGGCAGCCGTATTGAAGAATGCGTTCTTCGTCGCGAGCCTGCCACGTCCTCCTGGCAGCGATGGATCGCCGATGACATTGGGTCGATCGTTGACGGTTCCGTCAAAGTTTGTGTCTACTCCCGAGGTGACATTGAACGGCTGACCTGACCGCAGAATTGTAACTCCGTTAATCTGCCAGCCACTCAATAATTGTTGGCCGATGAGCCCAAGATGATGGACCTGGGGTAAGACGTATATATACGAAGCAACAAAATTGTAGGGAACATCGAAATCAAGCACGCCGCGGGAGCTATTCAGATCGTAAGCATTGGTCAAAGGACCGTACCCGATCACCTTCGACCAGACAAAGCTTGCCTGTACGGAGAAGCGCTGATCGAACCTGCGAGCCAGAGTTGCCTGTAAAGAGTGATAAGACGAATTTGCGACTGGCGAAAACAACGAGATGGAAGCAAATTTGTAATTCCCTAGTGGCTGGTAAGGGCGACGATTGTTTTGACCGTTCGTTGTGCCGCATGTTGCGCTGGTGCAACTCGGGTTATAGATGGGCGAGTTCTCATCGAAGGAGATGTAGAAGTGGCGACCTGCATTTCCCACATAGTTGATCTCTGAACTCCACTTCGAGCTATATTGCTGTTGGATTCCCAAACTGAATTGCTGCACAGACGGAATATTTCTGACACCAGGCGGGAGACTGAAGACGTTTGCGGCGGAAAGAAAAACCGCCGTCGAAGGACTGGCAACATAAGGAAATGGATCGGGATTTGGAGCGAAAGGAGTTACCAGGTTCGGCGTCCTGGATACGTTCACAGAACGCGCAAACGGTTGTTGTATGAGGCCAGCCAATTGCGGTTGGTCTAATGCAGAGTAAAAGATGCCATAAGCACCCCGAAGCGACGCTAACCCATTACCGAACAGGTCACAAGCGAATCCGAAGCGCGGCGCAAAGGTGTTCCATGGAGTATGCAGGATGCCATCTGGAATTCCTTCATCGCCAGAGGTCAAGAGTCCCAAAGGTGCGGTTGGAAAACGCGTGGATTGCACTCCCGCTACAAATGTTCCCGTGTTGTTCTGTCCGGTTTGTGGGGGGTAGTACTCCCAGCGCAGACCTAGATTGACGGTAAGCCGGCGGGTAAGGCGCCAGTTGTCCTGAACGAATAGCGACGGATCCGGTGAATGGGTACGCACGAAGACGCCGTTATTTTGTGTGAGGGATGCCGTCCCCAGGAGAAAATCTACGAGTGCGCTGCCTGTGACGGCTCCGCTAAAGGTGAAGAACCCATTCGAAATGCCGACACTTGTGCCGGCACCGCGAATCCACAGGTAGGCGCCCCCGAATTTCAGGTCATGGCGGCGAAGCACCCAATTGAAGGTGTCGGAGATACCGAGTGTCGTCGTGACTGTATTTACCGGCCCGGTCTGGGTGCTTCCCATTTGCCAGTAACCCAATACGCTGAAGCGCGGTTGTGTACTGTTGTTCGAGCCCACGGCAGCCTGACTGCCTAAGTCGGGTAGCATATGTTGATTTCGGTAGAGGTTGTCGACGACGTAGTGGTTGAGAGAGTAGTTCGCCCGGACCGAGTTAACTTTGGCCGGCGAGATCGTCCAGATATCGCTGACCACACTGTTGTATTGGCCCTCGTAGTTCTGCATGCCGGAGTAACCAAGGATCTGGTTGCCGCCGATGGTAGGGTTATTCGCACTGCCGCGCGACTCAAAGTACATTCCGGATAGCTGGTGATTCGTCCCCAATTGAAAATCAAGGCGCGCAAGTCCCTGATCGGCATTGATGTTGCCGTTGGCGGCTTGCTCTGGTGGATGGCCATAATTCTGACCGGAGGTAGAGTTCCCCACAGGGACGAATTTGAGGGCATTCTGTGCGACGGGATCGAGAAGATTTGGACAGATTTTGTTTTCGACGCCTAGACAGGAGACGTTTGGGCGCAGTGCTGCCGGTGTGCTTCTGAAATCGCCTATGCGTTCAAGAGCAGTCGGCGTGATCAGTGAAGAGGACGCCACATTTGCCGGCTGCCTTGTGCGTAGTCCCTCATAAGAAAGGAAGAAAAAGCCGTGGCTGTTAGTCATCGGAATTGGGCCTCCAGCAATTCCGCCGAATTGGTTCTGGCGCAAGGGTGTTACCGATGTCAGAAACCAGTTTTTTGCATTGAAGACATTGTTGCGAAGATAGTCATATGCGAGGCCGTGATATTGGTTCGTTCCCGAACGGGTGATGGCATCGACGATACCACCTGCGAGACGCCCGTACTCAGCGTCGAAGTTGGTTGTCAAAACGCGAAGCTCATGCAGGGCATCAGTGTTTGGAAGCAGGTTGCCTCCAAGCTGTATGTCCGTGTTATAGGTGCCATCAAGATAAAAAGCCGTGCCGCGAGAGATACCGTTGATTGTGAATTGCGCGCCGGCGCGAGATCCAGTTGGGACATCCGGAATGTAGTTCGTTACGCCAGGAACGGTCTGAACAAGGTCGTACGCGACCCGGCCGTTCAACGGAAGATCCTGAATTCGTTTCTGATCGACTGTGTTGCCGATCTGTGATTCACGCGTATCGACAAGAGCCGTTTGAGCCTCGACGGTCACATTTTGTTCCGTGGATCCTGGGTGCAATGCGAAGCTAACATGAACATTCTGGCTTGAGTCGAGGCGGATATTCTCCTGCGTCTGCGACTGAAACCCAGCCATCTGCGCGGCGACTCTATAGTCACCGGGATCAAGAACGGGAAAGCTGTAGTCTCCGGAGGTATTAGTCCCCGTCGTTTTCGACGCGGATGTCTGCACATTTGTGACGATCACCGAAGCTCCGGGAATGACAGCACCGGCGGAGTCGGTGATCGTTCCGTAGACGGATCCACTGGTTACTTGCGCTGAGACGCACGAGACAAAAGGGGCGCAGCTCAACACAAACAAACTGATTCGGCACAAAGCGCGAGACAGATTGAAGGTTTGCCGGTGCACAGTTTTCGATCACGCTGCGTTGGAAATAACAAAGGCACTCAACGTCCAGATGGAAACTAACATGGCACAAGTCTCCATTTCAATGAATTCTTCTCTGGGGTACGACGGGACAACGAAGCAATTCCTCTGCAATTAATACCAGTGATTCCCGAATCGCTTGAATTCACTTATATACCTCCGCACTGTTGTCACCAGTCAACCCACGTGTTCCTAGCCCTCCCATAACAAGAACGGTTCCATCAGATAGCAGGGTCGCAGTATGAAGAACCCGCCCGCGCGACATAGTCGGACCTTTCGTGAATGAGCTCGTGTCGGGATGGAAGATCTCTGTCTGAGGGGTGGGAACGTCGCTTGCGTCGACGTCGCCTCCGGCAAGAAGGACTGTGCCATTCGGCAAGAGCGTAGCCGTATGACTCCAGCGTGGCGTAAGCATGCTTCCTGCTAACGTAAATTGTCCTGTGCCAGGGTCGTATATCTCAGCGGCTCCTTCATAAATAACGTCATAGTAGGTTTCGCCACCCGCTACCAAGACTTTCCCATTCGGAAGAAGCGTTGCAGTGCAATCAAACCTGTCGGCGGCCATGCTGCCGGTAGCAGTGAACGAATTCGTCGCAGGATCATAGAGTTCCGCCGAGCCCCACCACCCGGTAACCAGCACTTTACCGTTGGAAAGCAGGGTTGCAGTATGAAATGTCCGTGCCACGGTCATACTGCCGGCCGGCGCAAACGTCCCCGATACGGGGTCGTACAATTCCGCCGTTGCTGTAACCGAGGGTGTCGCACCACCGGTGATCAGCACTCTGCCATCCTGCAAAACCGTCGCCTTGTGGCCATAGCGCGGAGAGATCATGTTCCCGGTCGGTTGAAGGATGCCACTTCCGACCTTTAAGAGGAACGCTGAGTTAGTAGTAGTTCTGGTTGTCCAATTGATTGCGCCGCCGGCGATTAAAACGTCGCCGTTAGCGAGAACTGTGGCGGTGTGGTAGGCACGAGAGACCTTTCCATCGAGCTGAGATGTGCCCATTGCTGGATCGAACTGCTCAGCTTGATCAGCCAGCGTAGAATCCGGGTTGATGCTACTTAGTCCACCGGCAACCAATACCTGTCCGTTTGGCAGCAGCGTCGCAGTATGTAGAAATCGCCCGGTGGTTAAGTTCCCCGCCGGGGTGAACACTCCAGGCATGACAGCAATCGAGGCGGTCCCGCTCTTCGTCGCGTCAGCCCTAGAAGTTGCAACCACGTGGTAGACACCATCCACCGCCGGAGCTGTATAAATCCCGGCATCAGTAATGAATCCGCCAACCGAGCCCTCCTGAATGCTCCAGGTCACCGCTGTATCGTTTGTGTTGGTGACGGCTGCAGAAAACTTCCAGCTGGCGCCACGCTTCATCTCCAAAGACTGTGGGGAGATAGTTACCGACGGCTGCTGGGTCGGCGATGGCTGCTGGACAGGCGATGGCTGCTGGACCGCGGATGACGGACCCCCACAACCAGCTGCAAACAAAAAGATCAGTAACGTAATGCAAGAAGATAAAACCTTGGCATGGTGGCACTTCATAAATACCCCGGGGACCTCCATATGACAAAAGGCAAGCGTTGCGTGTGGACAGGCGACGGGGGCCGCGCCGAACTTTCGGAGCTCGGCGCAGTCAACGTTGGTCAGCTTTTTCAGAACAGGCTCGTGATGGAGGTATCGGGAGTGATACGCTTCGCCGCGAGCACACCCGTAAAAGTCACGGTTGGTTGTCCGTTCGTGGTGTACGCGGTGAGAGTGAATGTTCCGGAATAGTTGTTCCCATTCGGGCTGAGAGTGACGTGTTCAATCAGCTGAACTCCGCCCTGGGGGTTTCCGATGCCACCCGATGAGTTCGTAGCGTCGTTCCCGGCCCAAGGAATATGGTTCAGGTGATACTTCGATCTCCCTGTCTTGGCCCAGACACCAAGACAGAAGTTCCCGTCCTGAGCTGGCCGGGAAGAATTCATGATCTCCGTGCCATCTTTGTGCCAGACCGCGATGGCATTGTCGATCACCATGTTGACTGGTGTTCCATTGAGTGTCTGTGCATTGAAGATCACGTGCCACATTCCCACGATTCCTGGGTTATCGTCGTCGTCATCGTCCGATGGCTGAAACGCAGCACGCAATAGTTGTGCACCGGCAATTCGCGAACTGCCCCAATTTGCCGGCTTGACTGATCTATTCGGTAATCCGCATTGCGCCAGAGCGGTTGGAATGTTGATTGAAGCCAGCGCCAGCGCGACCATAGCAGGCGCCCATCTCCACAATTTGGGTTTCATATGTCTCTCCTTAGCCGGATTTGCCGGCTGAATCGGTGCTTTGTGGCGGAGTACACGCTAGTGGTGCAGTTTCCGCAATTCCCGGGACATTCCTTATATGTGGAACAAATATTCCCTTGTATTTCTCATGAGTTACGCTCATTCTTGTGGGTGTCCCGTGCCTGTCGACGAATTGCGGAGGAGGCCATGACGACAAGTTTCGAAGCAGTCAAGGCACTGAGAGCTCAGTTTGCCGACTTCCAGCTCGACCTCTCTTCAGGCGAACTGATCCGGGAAGGTCATCGATTTAGGCTGCAGGGCCAGCCTTTTCGGGTTCTTTGTTTGCTGCTGGAACGCGCCGGACAGGTGGTGACGCGCGAGGAGTTGCAACGTCAACTCTGGCCCAACGAGACCTTCGTCGATTTCGACCAAGGCCTCAACAAGGCTATCGCGAAGTTAAGGGAAGCACTTGAGGATTCCAAGGCGTCGTCTAGACTAATCGAAACCATTCCCCGTCGCGGTTACCGGTTTACCGAAGAGGTGAAATGGGTAGGAACACACAACGGCTTGCCCGCTGCGGAAGAAGCACCTCTGCAGCCGAAACATCGTTGGTTTCCGACTGAATATTGGCTTGCGGGAACTCTGGTTTTAGCGCTGCTCGCGGCGACGGTGGTGTGGATCAATCGCCAGACTCTCTCCGTGTGGCTTGGCATCCAGCCGGCGATTCAATCCATCGCGGTCCTGCCCCTGGCGAACCTCTCCAATGATCCCAGCCAGGAATACTTTGCAGAAGGAATCACAGAACAGCTCATCACCGATCTCTCCTATACCAAGCAGTTGCGCGTGCTATCCCGTTCTTCGACGATCGGGTTCAAGGGCTCGAGCCTTTCCGTTCCGCAGATTGCAGAGCAGTTGCACGTCGATGCCTTGATTGAGGGAACCGTGCTTCGCGGAAACGATACAACTCGGGTCACGCTTCGCCTCACGGCAGCCAGACCCGAGCGGCAACTGTGGGCCGCGTCGTATGAGCGCAAGGTAAGTGACTTGATCTCGCTGCAGAATCAACTTGCCGCCGACGCGGTGAGGCAGATGAAGGTGCAACTGACGCCCCAGGGAAAAACGCAGCTGGACTTGGAGAGCCAGATCAACCCTGAGGCGTACGACGAATATCTGCAGGCCCGTTTTCTCCTTCATCAGGAGACAACGCAAAAGGACAAAGCCATACCGCACCTGGAGCGTGCCATAATACTCGACCCGGACTTTACCGCTGCTTATGCCGCAATGGGTCAGGCGTGGGCATACGAGGGCGTCTTTGGTGTGCGGAACTCGCGGAAGAATAATCGAGAGTCGTACGCAACCGCTTTGGCATACTCGCAAAAAGCCGTGAATCTCGATCTAACGTCATCAGAGGCTTATTCCTCGCTCGGACATTCCCTATTGTCCAACCATAGGTGGAACGAAGCGGAGAAGGCCCTTCGACGCGCCATTGAGTTAGACCCCAACAACCCCTATGCTTCTGGATATCTTTCTATCATGCTGCTCCAAAAGGGGCGGACCGAAGAGGCTGTACGGATCAGCCACGAGTTGGCGCTTGCTAATCCTGTGGCCATCGATCTCCGCCGTTTCTACGGCATCGCACTGTTCGCTTCCCGTAGATACGACGAAGCCATTGCGGAATGTGAACGCCTCATCAAGTTGGATCCGAACCACCTCACAACCTACCTAACGTATGGCGGCGCCCTGGCCGAGAAGGGGCGCTTTCAGGAGGCTGAGGCCGCCTTCGATCACAGTACCCTGGGAATAGATCCCGGCATCCGTGCGTGGTTGTTAGCACGGCAAGGCAAAGCTGCCGAAGCGCGCCAGATTCTGAAGGACAACGATTCCCTGGTCAATCCCCGCACTGCCGTCGCTCACTATCTTTTGGGAGAGCAGGAGCGTGGACTTACGGAGCTCGACTATCTTGCAAATGAGGTATGGTTCGAAAAAACGTACTTTCTAAGAGTTGACCCAATGTTTGACCCCATGCGCAACGACCCACGCTTTACCGAGATTGTGAAGAAAACAGGCTTACTAGATAATTGAGGTTATAAATATGAGTAACCAAGTCGCTTATGGCATAGGGTGCCTATTGGATATCAGACAGCGGCAATAAACATACGTACCAACAATCGCACGTCTTGCTAGTTTGAGTGAATTGCGATTGTTGCCCTTGTTCCTTAACCCGCATCTTTTGGTACGGGCGGATCAGGAAATTTGACCCCAGATCTTCGAGGGTTATGGCACGGTCTGCTCGAAACCTTTGAACATGCAGGATCGAACCGATCCGAAATTGGAGCGTGGGATGACCCAAGCAGTCGGTGCAATAACAAATAACAAGGTGAGGCTTTAGGCCTCATCCTATGTCGTTCGGTTCATTTCGTTATTTTTTCAGAGGTTCTGGGGTTGGGATGCGAGGCAACATCTCCGCACGTGTCGCTGCGTTGTAGGCAAACCATGCTTCGATCAGGGAGCCCTGCATGACATCGTCCTTCTGCACGCGGTCATAGAGGTCCGCGTTGGAATGGTGGGTCCTTGTGCCGTACTCCAACGTGTCCTGCATGAAGCCAATGCCGTTCAGGCCGATCCACGAGAAGGCGGTCGAGTCCGTGCCACCGGGTGACGGGGTGGGTCTGAACTCCGCGCCGGCAACAGCAACGATGTGCTGGTCTTTAAGAGGCTCAATCCAGGTCTTGAAGATCGCCGCCATCTGCGGACTGCCTCCCGCCGATACTCCGCGAAACCTGCCTGAGCCGCCATCATCGTTGAAGTAGACGTCGAACTTGTCGTACTCCGGAGTCTTCTTCATGGTGTCGCGTGGAGCGAAGTGCTGCTGCACGTAGGCAATGGAGCCGTAGACTCCCTCCTCTTCGCCACCCCACAGGGCAATGCGGACCGTGCGTGCCATTGGCTTCTTGAGAGTAGCTAGAATGCGCATGGCCTCCATCGCCACGGAGGAGCCTGTGCCGTTGTCGGTTGCGCCGGTGCCGCCTTGCCAGCTATCAAAGTGACCGCCCAACATCACGACCTCATCCTTCTTGGTCGTCCCCGGAATTTCGCCGATGACGTTGAAGGCATTCTGGTCTTCCTTCTGGTATTCGACCTGGACGTCGAAGGTGAGCTTGGGTGTGACCCCGTGCTGCAGCAGACGGACTACGCGGTTGTACTGTTCAGCGCCGATGGCCACGATGGGTGGAGGCACCGGGTCATTAGGATTCTGAGATCCGCCGTAGCTTGAGAAGATGGTGCCGCCGTCGCCGTTATAGCCCGGAGTGAGAACTACTGCCGGAGCTTCTTCCTTGAGGAAGGCGTTGAGTTCGTTACGCAGAGCCTGATTTCCCGACAAGGCAAGCGACGTCGGAGTGAACTCCCATGTTCCCTCTCCGGGCCTGCCGCGGCCGCTAGGATCGCGGTTGGCTTCAGGGGAACCGGGAGCAGCAGCGGGGCGACTGCCGGGTCCGCCGCCACCGCGCATAGCGCCAGCGCGTGCCAGAATCTCTTCATCCGTTAGGGACTTCGTCGCTTCCGCCGTCGTGTGAAGCCTGAGCGGTGCCTGGTCAAAGATGAGAACAAACTTGCCCTTCAGCTTGCCCTTGTACTTGGCGAAATCTTCCTTCGAGTGAATAGGCGCAAACATCGCATCTGCGGTGACGGGACCGTTGGTTCCGGGCGTCCATGCCAGCGGGAAACCGGGCAGAGCAGCGTAAGCGGGAGATTCCAGGGCCCCGTAATACTTCTTGATCTGCCATCCATAGCCGAAGGGCCACTTTTCGAGATGAACATTCTGAAGCCCCCACTCTTGCATCTGTTTCATGGCCCACTCGGCAGCGGCGCGGTGATTGCGGCTGTTATTGACACGCGGACCGTACACCTCGGACATGTAGTAGAGGTGCTCCATCACCTGCGAGTTCTGATAGGCCTCGGTCTTGATCTGTGCCAGGACATCCAGATCAACTTTGTCTCCTGCCGGTTCCTGCGCGGTTGCCGAGGAGATGAGCAGCAGAGCGGTGACCGCAGCAGCGGCCTGCTTGAAGCGTTGCAGATTCATTCGATTCTCGCTTTCAAAAAGTAAATGGGCAATGAGCACAAGACGACATCCAACTGAAAGAAGTCGCAGAAACGGTCTGCGAAATCAACGCGACGTGCTATCGCGGGAGTTTTTTTGAAATGTTGTGATGGCATTAAGCTATCGAATTCATGTGCACGACGCAACAAAGTTGTCGGCAATCGTTGGAAGCGACTCTCAAATCGTCTGGCTCCAGACTCGTGGATACCGCCCTACGGCCTTCCAAAACTCTCCAGATCAAAGGTATATCCAGTCTGCACTCGGATGACTGCTAAGCCCTTGCTGTGGTTGGCCTTGCTCGACAGGATTCGGTATCTTTACTCCCTCCTCGAACGCTTTGTGCTCAAGCGTTGGCTATGTCTGTCTACAACCTTGTGGATTGAGTACGCGCTTCGTCGACGGAGGATTAGCCGCAAGCTTGGACGCGGGGCGGATTGGGCGCGGTACAAAATTGCCGCCGCAGTTTGGACAACGCCCACCGAGCCGATTTTCGACGCATTCTAGGCAAAACGTGCATTCGAAGGAGCAGATCATTGCCTCGACCGCGGCTGGCGTTAATACCTTGTCACAGCATTCGCAATTGGGACGTAGTTCAAGCACTTCTTAATCCTCCATAGCGATTTCGATTGTTACCTAGAATACTTCGACAGTGCGCCATCGCGCTTAGATTCTGAACAATCGCGGTCTTGAGCGGTTGGGCGAATTCACCGCTCAACCGATCGGCGGTATAGCTGAGTAGGCTCTTGCCTACCAGAAATCGCTTGGAACCATCAGGGGATTTGTGGCAGCGTCCCTGAATGCGACCACCTGACCTACCCCATGCAGACAACTGTGGCGGCTTGCGCCCGCTCACCTTGCCCCAACGTGCCCAAAAGATGAGTTCAGCTTTATACGCCTGAATCTCAGCGACCTGGATCATGCAGTCGCAAGCTGATGCGGCTTACCCCGCTGTAGGTAACATCTACCGCGTTCGGCGCCTCAGCAGTGCCAGCGGGGTGGGATGAGAAGGTGCCGTCGGATTCAACCGCAATTGGCATACCGGGGAGGTTCCACTGCTTTGCAGAGATCGAGGAGGCTACGATGCCGTTGGCCACGATGCGGAAAGTGACGTCTCCCTTGGTTTCAATGGTGATGCCGTCATGATCGGCGGTTGCGTTGAGATTTGGCGCGCGTGTGAGTTGAACCCAACCGATTTTGCCGGACGGAGTGCGCCACTGCACGGTTGCGGGGTGGAACTGGCTTGTAGGGCCGACGTCCTTGCTGAGGGTTGTAGCCTCGCCTCCCCATACGGCATGTTCGCCGATCCAGGCGGTTGCGACGCGCTTATCGTCGATGGTGCGGGTCACCTGATGGGGCCCGGAGAGGGTGCGGAACTTCTTCATCGCCGGGGCCGGTATGCGTGCGCTGAGAATGGCGACCTGAGGTGCGAGCCACAGGTCTGCCATGTGATCGGTGGAGAGCGAGAGTTGCTCGGGTAGAGGGGCCTGGGGTGCGGGTAAGACTGATCGCAACCATAGACCCGTTACGGCGACGTAGCTCTCCATGTCCATACCGTAGCTGCGGTCGTAGGGTCCGCTGATGTTGCGCAGCGATGGCTGGTAGAAGTCGGCTATATCGTTCCACAGCGAGGCTTCCATATCAGCGCCCATGGTGCGCATGCGCGGCGTGGAACCGTATTCACGCCAGAGGGCAAGGCCGTAGATATCGACGCCGTAGTAGGTGGGGGAGTTGAATTCGAAGAAGGTGTCGTGAAGGCGGTAGAGCCGGTTGACTTCTTCGTTCCAGGCGGCCGCACCGCGCTTCCAGTCGGCGTTGCCGTTATGAGCGGCGGCAAAATCCCAGAGCGCGCCGTACATTAGGGCGATGTTGCTATAGGTCTCTTTCAACCGCCCATCCTGAATCTCGCCGGTGATGGCAAGGTCGATTGAAGCGTAGAGCCGGTCTGCGAGCGCGGCGGGAATGCGGTCGGGATACTCGATGAGAATCATCTGGAAGGTGGTGCCGATGAAGTGACGCCAGTTTGGGTCATAGCCGGTGAAGGCGATGGTGCCGGGTGCGGGCTCAGGCTCTTCGGGTGTTCGCTTGAAGGTGCCGTACCACTTCTTGCCGGGGGTGATGTATTGCTCCTTCAACACGGCGTCGAGGATAGCGGCAGCGAGAGCGCGGTCGCCGGGCCGGTCGCGGGCCAAGAGGCCAAGGGCGTACCAGCTTGACTCGCGCACCAAAAGGAAGCCGCGAGAGTTGCTGTGGCTCTGGGAGGGCCGCTGGATGAGGTGCTTCTCGGAATCGAAGCTCTCGGCGGCGAGCTTCATTGAGGTCTCATATACCTCGCGGGCGTTGGCCGGGAGTTGCTGCACTTTGATGTGGCGTGGCGCCCCCAGAAGAGACAGGGGGAAGGCGATGCAGGTTGCTGAAAGAAGTACAAGTTTTGTTGCGAGACGCATGCGTTCTCCCTTGGAAATATGGCTTTGGCTCGAGCTACAACACGGACGTTAGAAGTTGAACTTCGCGACAAACTCGATGGTGCGGGCACTTGCTGCGGGTGTGCCGCTGATGCCTGTGATCGTGCCAACGGTTGCCGTGTTGGTGATGGTCGCGTTTGGCGTGCCGAAATTTGGATGGTTAAAGGTGTTGAACGCCTCGGCGCGGAGCTGCAGACGATAGCGGTCGCGGAAGCGGGTATTTTTTTCGAGGTTCATATCCCAGCTTTGGTAGTATGGCCCGCGAAGCATGTTGTAGGCGGAGTTCCCATAGGTTGCATACTGCACACCGCTGATTGTGACCAGGGGTGGCGCAGTGAAGGCTGCGGGGTTGAACCACTTTGCGTTGGTCTTGTTGGTGGGATAAAGGGGTACACCGGGAACGATGTTCGCGCGTCCACTGACTGCGCCGGTAATGCTACCGGGTGCGGTATACGACACGGAGAAGGGCTGGCCGGTCTGAACGGTCGTGATGCCGGAGATCTGCCATCCGCTGACCAGCTTGTCGACAAGGTTGCCTGACCCGCCCATGAAGGCTTTCCCTTTGCCGAACGGCAACTCGTATGAGTAGCTGGCTACGACGACTTGCGGCGTGATGCCGCCGATCTGTCCATAGGAATCGCTGGGGGTGACGCCGGAGGGATTCTGCAGGTTTTCGGTGCCGAGCACGCGGGTCCATTGGTATTCGACGTTGAGCTGGAAGCCATGACTGTACTGCTTGTGAACGCCAATTTGCAACGAGTTCATGCTGCTGTGGAATATCGGATCGGCCTGCAAGCTGATCGTGGAGAACGGCTGATAGATGTTGGTGGTCTGCGCGTTTACGCCGATACGCGGTGGATTGGCGAGGTTGATGTTCGGCGCGGTGTTGCCCGGGCCGCTGGCGTTGTTCTGCTTCACGTTGTGCTGCCCAACGTAGCCGAGGCGAACATCGAGTCCTTTGCCGAACTGATGTTCCAACGCAAGGTTGTATTGCTCGGTGTAGGGTGTGACCGGGGAGTGCATTTGCAGCGCGGAGGGATTTGCCGCGAAGGCGCCGGTGGCGGAGAAGGGATTACTCATGCTGAAGGCCGGCGCTCCGGCTGCAGGCTGCGAGAAGGTCTGGACAGCGGTAAAGGGCAACGATGTAAAGGCAGGCGCGCGCACATAGGAGCCCGGCAGGAGATTGAAGTAGATGCCGACGGCTCCTCGAAGTACTGTGTTCGGCACTATCTGGTAGGCAAAACCGAAGCGTGGGGCCACGTTGTTCTTGTCGGTCCCCAGATAATCATGGAGACTGGCCGGCAATCCTACTGCTGTGGATAGAACTGTAAGTGGAAGGAATGCTGCCTGGGTCTGCGGGGGATAGGAGTGGCCGAAGACGACGACCTTGCCGAGGCTGGGCACAAAGCTGGATTGGGCGCCGTAGACATTGTCGGGGAAGATCTGAAGGTCGTAACGGATGCCTGCATTCAGGGTCAACTTATTTGTGAGCTTGAAGTCATCCTGGACGAAGAGACCCAACTCATCGGTGATGTTGCGGTAGGCCAGTGCACCGGGGTATGACACCTGCGTAGAGGTGGGCAGACCCAACAGGAAGTCAGCGTAGGCGTAGCCGGTGTACTTGTTGGTGAAGGCATAAGAGCCGCGTTGCGGGGCGATTGCGGCTATGTTCCAGTGGTTGGAGTAGAGGAAGGAAACTCCTGTTTTGATTGTGTGACGGGACAGCACCTTGGTCAGGGTGGTGTAACCCTGGATCTGCTGTTCCAGGTCTTTGGAGCCTTGCTCTGCGATGCTTGTGATGTTGGTAATGCTGATCTGCGGCGCGCCTTCGATCTGCTGCGGTGGCAGGCCAGGAATGATTCCGGCAAAGTTGACATTAACATTTTGGGGCGTCCGGTAGGTGGTGAGGTGGGTGTAGGACGCGTAGGAGTCCATCAGCAGCGTCGGCGTAAAAGTATGGGTGAGGCCAATCAGGACCAGCGTGTTGTGTTCGCCGATGCCAGACATGCCACCGGCTTTGCTGGAGGTGCCTACCTGTGGGTTGGGTCCATAAAAAGCGGAAAGGAAGGTGCCGCGAAGCTGATTTTTTTCGTTGATCTTGTGATCCACGCGAAGCGAATAGCGATTCACGTTGTTGAAGTACGGCACGAGTTCCACTGTGTTGGTCCCGGTTCCCGTGGTGGTGGGGAGAGGCATAAGCAGGTTCTGAAGCTGCTGGTCGACGGAGTTGATGCGGCCCTGGGGAATGATATTGCCGGTAAATGGCAGACCGGTTTGCGGATCGCGGATCACAGTTGTGGGCAGAAGCGATGAGAAGTCGCCATTACGGAAGGCGGTGGTGGGCTGCTGACTACTTACGAGTGCCGACTGTGTGAGGTGGAAGCCCTCGTATGCGAAGAAGAAGAACGACTTGTTGCGGCCATCGTAGAGATGCGGAAGAACGATGGGCCCGGAGAAATTGCCTCCGTACTCGTTGCGCTGGTAAGGCGGACGCGGCAGGGCGCCGGCGAAGTATTGCTTCGCGGATGTGCCGCGGCCACGGTTGAACTCGAAGGCACCGCCATGAATGGTGTTGCCGCCACTTTGTGTCACGACAATGATCTGGGCCGGCTGATTGAACTCTGCGGGGGCTCCGGTGGTAAGGGTTTTGAACTCGGCGATCGCGTCGAGAGATGCGGTCTCCGCCAGACCGCGCTGAAGCGTACCGCTCTTTGTCTGGGCTCCATCGAGGCTGAAACCAACGCCGCCGTAGGAGTTGCGGCCGCCGGTGCCGATTGCGGGTGTGACGCCGAAGACGGGGACCTGGTCCTGCGTTCCGGCATTCTGAACGCCGGGCGCGAGCGCGATGAGGCCGATCAGGCTGGTGTGGCCATTGAGAGGCGTCTCCTGAATGGTTTGACTGTCGATGACCAGGCCTACCGATGAGGTGTCGGTCTGGATGATCGGGCTTGCGCCTGTCACCGTTACGACCTCCTGGGCCGAACCGACTCGTAGTTCCGCGTTGATCTGGGCGGTCTGATTGATCACCAGCGTGATGTCGCTCTGTTCAAACCGATTGAAGCCACCCTTTTCGACGGTGACACGGTAGTTGCCAGGTTGCAGCTGCGGAACCGTGTAGAAGCCGGAGTCCGACGTGACGGCGGTGTGGACGTCGTTTCTCGAGGTTTGCGTGATGGTTACTGTCGCTCCGGGAACGGCTGCGCCGCTGGCGTCGGTAACTGTGCCTGTAATGGATCCGGTTGTCCCCTGGGCCTGGGCGGTACGAGCGGTCAGCAAGGTTGCGACCAGCGCCATGGCGATCAAAGCTGAACTGATGGACAACCGAAGATGAGTGGGAAAGATAAATCGTGCCATGCTGCCTCCGAAGAAACGATCACCGGCAACTTGTCCACTTCCGAAGCTTGTCGATCTGCTGAATTGGAATCTCCGGAAATCCTCTTCAAGGAGCCGGCAGCATTATGCATCCCCGTTGCAACCGTCGGCAATGAAATTACCAGCAGGCTGGCGATAGGCTGCGCGCAAGGGGATCAACTGCCGGGATAGCAAGACGAAAGAACCTGGTGACGCGGCGTGCCCAAACCCGGTTCTGACCAAGAGGGAGATGATGTCTTTGATATCAGTTAGGCTGCCAGTCGACGCATTTTCAGGGTGATACGCTTTTCGTCAACTATTGCCGGATTATGGGCAAGCAGAGAATAACCTTTCGATTATGTCCATACCCTGTCGACGAACTTGCCGCGAAACTGACTTAATACCCAGGGAGACGGCCAACAGGGGTAACAATGAACGTTCATAACTCTGCCAACTACCGTGATTTCCCGCAGCCAATCAGAGGATTAGTACGGAGAAAGGCGCTTTTTGTCACTTGGCCGTAATGTCGGCTAGTCGGACAAGTATCCGAATTCTCAGTGAACGCATCGAGGACGATGCGCTTATCCATATTGTTGGTTTCCCATCTCAGCGAAAGGAGATAGGTAATGAAGAACGCGCTTTGCAGTCACACAGTTCCTGGCCGTGAATTGGTTGAAGACGCATTCCCTTGGGCCCTGACGGGGACTTCCGGTTGTTACAGACTATTTCGCCTAAGGAATATGCCCATTTAGGCACATGGTTCCGGGTGCTGGAAGATGCTCTAATTCTCCTCTACGAGGAGATATATGCCGAAACGGCTGGCTATTACGATTGCGGGTGCGGTGTCGCTGGGAAGTTATGAGGCGGGGGTGCTGTATGAGGTGCTGGACGCGATTCATCAGCATAACGCCGCCGACGGCGTGACGGATGACGAGAAGATCCTGATCGACGTGATGACAGGTGCTTCGGCCGGTGCAATGACGGCAGCGATTGTCGCGCAGAAGATGCTGTACTCGGCTCAGGAGTTTCGCGGTCCCTACGACAACCCTTTGTACAACGTATGGGTGAAGTGTATCAACCTTGACGGGTTGCTGGAGACGCTGAACGAAGAGACGGGTGAGGTGGAACCCCCGCTGCGATCGATTTTTTCGTCGAACACGGTGGAGCAAATTGCGGAGGATACGCTACTGGGACGCTATGCGACGGGGGAGTGGCCGGCTCCCATAACGCATTTGGCCGCGGCCCGTTCGATCTCTCTCGGGATGACCCTGACGAACCTGAACGGCGTGGACTATGGCTATGACATGCAGCCCTGCGGGAAGTTCATCTACACGCGACACGAGGACCAGATGACGCGTGTGGTGAATGTGGAGGGGAGCGATAAGCCGGAGGTGTGGCGCGAGCTGGCGGATGCGTCGGTGGCGAGCGGGGCTTACCCGCTGGCGTTTAGGGCGAAAGAGATAGACCGCAGGCGGGCGGAGTATGCCAAAAGCAGTCTCGAGCCGTGGACCGATGATCCATCCAGGTTTACTTACACCGACGGCGGAGTCTTACAGAACGAGCCACTGGGTATGGCGAAGAACCTGGTGGATGACATCGACAAGCACTGGTACAACGACAGCAGGTTCTACTTGTTTGTGTCGCCGCATGGGAGAACTTCGAGCGCGGACTCGAGCTTTTGCGAAGAAACTGCAGATTACTTCCAGATGATGAAGCGGTGGGCGAAGGTGCTGCTCGGCCAGTCGGAGTTTCAGGACTGGATTACCGCGGTTGAGATGAATGAACAAATTGCCCTGATGGACGCTCGGGCCAGTGAACTTGCAGAAAAACTGCGTTCAGGCGAGATCAAGAGCGGAAGCCTGAAGCGGACCGCGGACGGTTTGCTGAAGGTGTTGTTTACGCAGCCAACGCGGACGGGGACGAGGCAGGTTGCGAAGATTGGAAAAGAGAGTTTGGCGGAGGCCAGGCGGCGGATTGAACACCAGTACAAGGAGGAGATTGCGAGTCTGGGGATAGGAAGCTACGCCGCCGATGCGTTTCGCGATACGGTGCTGGCGTTTGAGACCGCGGCGAATCTTGGGCAGTGCGACTATATGCGGATCTATGGAATAGCGGTGTCGGAGGAGTTGCTGGCGGGTGCAGATCTAACGGGCTTTCTGGGCTTCTTCGACGAGCGGTATCGCGTGCATGACTATGACCGCGGACGGATGGTGGCGCGGATGGTGTTGACCGATCCGGTGATGAGTGAGGCAGGAGAGCTGGGACCGATACGATACACGCCGAAGCATACGAATCCTATCGACAGCACTTTGAATGGCCTGCAGTTGGGGCAATTGTCGATCGAGGAGCAGCAGGCGTTTCGCGAAGGGGTGAAGAAGCGGGTGGGCGAGATGGTTCGATATCTGATTGGATTCTGGTCTTATCCGGCTGACGTAGTGGTGATCGATCCGCTGATGAATGCGGTTCTGAATCATTTGTTTAGGGAGTGACGCGGGGTATTTGAGACGATTTCCTCCCACTAGCCTACTTCACGGTATTAATCCGGCCTCGATGAGTGATATGACGATTTATGACTCACCTGGGTGGCTACGAGCCAAATGCATCCAATTTGTCCGACAAGCCGGTTACACGTCCAAGTGGGATCACTTCCTATGTGTCTCGCTTGGTCTCCTCAGCTGCCTTCCGTGCAGCAGACAAGACCGCAGGATAGGTGTACGGAGACCATTTCAATACGTATCCATTGCCGAGCTCAGTTGTGAACTTGAAATTGTAGGCATCTGAATGTTCTGAGCCAGTAGATTTCTCATACTCACCCATCACGTGCCTGTGCTTCACCCATGCTCCGTGCATGTTCTTTAAAATGTGATACATGAAATAGACGGATGCGTGAGCTTTGCCTTCGGTATCGTCAGGCATGAACTGGACATAGCCATATGTTGAATCCTGACCCTGACAGGAGCCCTTGGTTTCAATACCTGGAATACTGTTCATCAACTTGATCAGGTCGATGACACCTTCGTCAATCTCGACTGATTCGCCAGAATCCAGTTTCAGCATGACGGATGGGTGACCGAATGACACATAGCCATCTTTCACGTTCTTACCCAACTTGGCCTGATTCAATTCCTTGGACGTCATAGTTTTTTTCTCTCTGCTCTCCTATTGAATCCCATCCTGTCTTGAATCGTCTATGTTGAATTCTCTGATCTATACTCCGCGTCGATGTTAAGTCTGTGAAGGAAACCAGCACTCAAGGTTTGGGGACCGCAACCCGGATATCTCCGAGCGGACCCGCCGCAAACGCATCTACACTCACATCGCTTCTGGTCAGCGTGTCCCTTACGTATGACGATGTCGAATCTGATGTTGCCCTGCCCGAGGCCGCCTGATTCATTCCTGTACCACTTGTAAATTGTCGAACCTACTGTTGCGGCCACGCAATGGAAGGAGTCGTTCGGTTCGATCCTGACAAGGTCCACCAACTGTTTCTTGTCAGCCGCCCCCGGGTGGTTTCGAATTTCGTGCGCCCTGCGAATCGTCCTGAGTAGAACCCGTGCGCTTCCACTCACCTGAACTTTCTGCCATCGTTCACGCGTACCGAGCCATCGCAAGGTCCACGATCTCCCCGATCATTTGGCTATAGGAGAGGCCGGATTTCTTCGCTGCCATGGCAAACTCCTGTCCGCTGGAGAGCCACGGGTTCGGGTTCGCTTCGATGACATAAACCTCGCCCTTGCTCGATAGGCGCATGTCAATGCGGCCATAATCGCGAAGCTTGACTGCTCGATAGGCTTTGATCGCGATCTCGGTGAGCTTGGTTACAGTTTCTTCATCGAGGTCCTCGGCGATCGCCGATTTCGTCAGCTTATAGGCTTCCGTGTCTTTCTCGAATTTCACATCCTGACTGGCGATCCTGGGCATTCCCTTCGGAAGCTTCGAAAGGTCAAGTTCGACAAGGGGAAGTGCATGTGCAGTCTCGTAGCTGCCGAGGATGGAGGCGTAGATCTCGCGTCCTTCGATGTACTCCTCGATCAACGCAGGAGAATCGAATTCCGTCTGTATATAGTCGACGCGCTCCATCAACTCCTTCACGCTGGTAACTACGGCAGCGGCATCGATGCCGATGGACCCATCTTCAGAGGTGGGTTTCACGATGAGAGGGAACGAGATGTCATGTGCGTGGTCGATGTTGCCGCGATAGGCTGTCGCGAAGTAGGGCGACTGAATCCCGTAAAAAGCAAACATCTTCTTGGCGATCGCTTTGTCCTGCGCAAGAATGTTCGCGTGCGGTCCCGCGCCGGTGTAGGGGACATCGATCATATCCAGGAATGCAGTGACATGCATCTCCTTGGTGTCATCGCCCGCATAGGATTCCGTGAGGTTGAAGATGAGATCGGCGCCACACTTGGCGAGTCCGAGCAGTGATTGCGGGCGGCCGTCGAGAATGTGATACGACGGCTCATGACCGAGCTTCTCCAAGGCCTCGAAGATCTCTTCGCGGTCGTGCTTTATCGGTTTCTTCTTGCGTTTCTTTTGCCCCTTGCGTTTGCGCGGCACAGTAATTTCTTCCTGCACTTCAGCAGGTTCTTCTTCCCACAAGTCGTACAGTACGGTGACTTTCAATTTCCCTCCAGTCATGCGGCCTCAGGGATGAATAAACTTCCCACGGACCAGGTAATTCATCGAGAGTGCGGTTGTGTATACCGTGAACTCCGTTAGGTAGTCGGACTCACGTCGAACATCCACGAGCAGACCCAGGTCCTCAACACGCTTGCAAATGGCTTCGACTAGTCGCTTGACGATCGGACGTTGCACGCCGCTCCAATACGCGACCTTGTCGATAATAGGCTTGCGATGCTGATGCAACATCTCATGGGCCGATCGAACGCCCTTACGTCGCTTAGGGGAGATATTGAAGATGTCCGCCAGGTCGGTATCCAGCGCGAGTTCCTCCACCGGGATCTCCTCCGGCAGGGTGAGACGATAGAACTCGCCGACCGTCGATTCCATCTCATCGACGGTGATATCGGTGCGGCCGCGACGCCGGACGGGGTCGAGATCTCCGACTTTTCGCGCTATGCGATCGACGTAGTGGAGCTTGGCTAGTGCGCCCCAACCTTTGTAGCGCTTTCGCCACTGCGAGCGAGGTGTGAGCCAGACCGCAAACGTCTCTGCAAAATCTTCGTCCGGATGCTTCTGCGCGTACCAGCCGGCCATGTGGCGAACATACTTCCGCGAGAACGGTATGGGACGGTAGTTATCGCGATAGGCGCGACGAAACGGACCGAAGAGATCGTGCCACTCAGCCGACTTGTATAGCTGGTATGCGTAGTTGATTGCATGACCCGCCTCATGACGCATGTACATCATGATCTCGCGAGCGTCTTCCAGGTCGTTCATATTGCGTTCAAGCTGCGCCAGGTCCGGATTAGCCAGATAGAACGGAATGCCAATGACGGGCTCGCCGGAGGGACATCCCCATTCATCGGTGAGATAACAAAGCGGCCGGAACTTGTGGATGCCTTTGGCTTCCAGTTCGCGATAAAGCTGCTGAACGAATCGTTCGAGCGGAGAGCCCTCGAGTTTGAGCCCGAGTTCGCGAATGGGCTTGGCGAGTATCTCCTGAAATTCCGCTCGAGTTTTCTCGAAATTGATCACTGGGCTACTCAGAGTTCTATACCACGGAGCCAGATTTGGCACGGCAAGGCGTATCGCTTCTACACATAGTATTGTGGGCACGCTGGTTCTGGAGCATCGATCGAATAAGCGCTGTTGCACAACCTAAGGATGTTCCGAGCGTTGGGGCATTGACTCACCTCTGTATAATTTCCGGAACTTTCCAAGCGGGTCGCGGCATTGCCATTGAAGGGTAGGGAACTGTCGACAAACGGAGTTCGGCGAGATAGCCACGGGAGCTTCGGCTTGCTGCCGAGGGATTTGCGCACGTTGCGCGCGCTAAAGACGCCGGCGCGAATCCAGCGGTTCCTTGACGCGGTGCCTTACCAGTACGCGGACACGGCATGGTCTCCTCAGCGGGCGTTGCGGGAGCGCAAGGGACACTGCCTGGAGGGAGCGCTGCTCGCCGCTGCCGCCCTGCGTGTCAACGGACACTTGCCGTTGTTGATGGATCTCGAAGCCGTGCGGGACGACGACCACGTGGTGGCTCTCTATCGTGAACATGGCCTGTGGGGAGGCATTGCCAAGTCGAACTTCGCAGGCTTGCGCTTCCGCGCGCCAGTTTACCGAACGCTGCGCGACCTGGCACTCAGCTACTTTGAGCACTACTACAACCTGCGCGGCGAACGTACTTTGCGTTCCTACTCAACACCGGTAAACCTGGTCCGCCTGGACAACTCGCACTGGATGACCTCCGAGGAAGACGTTTGGTGCGTTCCGGAGTTATTAATTGCGGCCAGGCACTACCCGCTCTTTCCCGACAAGGTGGCGCGCGCATTGCCTCGTCTCGACCGTCGCAGTTTCGAAGCAGGAATGCACGGCTGGACGAGGCACTGAAGAGAGTCGCACCGGTATCTTGCGCAGGTATGCGGGGAGAGTCGTAGCTGCCATCATCGATAACCCACACGAATCGTGTCCTGCACTGCCCTCTTGCTTATCAGCCAATATCTCCCATGTCACTGCTAAATTTAGCCTTAGTCTCTCCAAGAGCGTAAGCTTTTAGTGCCACGAACTCGGTTTTGCTGGGTGGAATTGCACCTTTTCGCCGTTCTGCAGGTTTCACTCGAGCATTACATCTGAGGTGAAAACAATTGAAGAATAAAGCCCGTATTGTGCTGTCTGTTGTAGGTTGGCTCGTTGCGGCATTGTCCGCGCACGCCAGCGAAATCCCTAGGGTCCAAAAACTCAACGACGGGGGCCGACTCATCGTAAACGGGAAGCCCTATCTCATCTTAGGGGGCGAGTTGGGCAATTCGTCAGCCGGCACCGCAGCTCAGGCCGATTCCATTCTCCCAAAACTCGCAAAGATTCACGTAAATACCGTACTTATCCCTGTCGCTTGGGAGCAGATTGAGCCCATAGAAGGTAAATTCGATTTCGGCATCTTGGATCACTGGATCGACGTCGCGCGGAAGGAGCATCTTCACCTTGTCATCCTCTGGTTTGGAAGCTGGAAAAACGCTTTCTCGAATTACGCTCCCGGGTGGGTGAAAAGCGACACGAAGCGTTTTCCCAGGGCCGTTTCCGCTGACGGAGCCGAACTCGAGATTCTTTCCACACTCGGAACAGAAACCCTGAAGTCCGATCGCAGAGTGTTCTCCGCACTCATGACCCATGTTCGAGAAAAAGATGCCGAGCAACAGACAGTGCTGATGGTCCAGGTTGAAAATGAAGTTGGCTACTTAGGGCGGGGCAGGGATCGATCTTCGGCCGCAAATCAACTCTTCCATCAGCCGCCTCCTGTCGCGCTCGTGCAAAGCCTCCGAGATCATCGAGAGGCACTTTCTCCTGAACTTGCCGCGAACTTCCACCCGAATGGAAACAGCTGGCAGGAGGTGTTCGGCGATGCAGCGGACGAAGTGTTCATGGCCTGGAACTATGCAAGGTTTATCCAAGCGGTTGCCGCAGATGGCAAGCAAGCATATCCGCTGCCGATGTACGTCAACGCGCAATTGCCGGCGCCCGCTGAACGAGCCGGCGAATACCCAAGCGGCGGCCCACACCCATATTATTTGGAGGTGTATTGCGTCACCGCACCTGCCATCGATTTCTATTCGCCCGATATCTACTGGCCAGACTTTGAATATTGGATCCATCGCTATCAATTCCATGGGAACGCGGTCTTTGTCCCAGAAGCGCGTCTAGAATCTGCTCCATTCAATGCGTTTTATGCATATGGAGAGGCAAAGGCGTTTGGCTTTTCGGCCTTCGGAATCGACAGCATCGACGTCTCAGCAGATCACGCTGGCAACCCAAGCGCTATGGAGCAAACGTATCAAGCTCTCGACGACCTATCGGAGGCGCTTGTTCCGGCACAGGCTCTGGAACACACACGCGGCCTTGTCTTGCACGTCTCCAGCCCTCGCCCAACTCAAACGGTAGCCTTAAATGGCTTCCTCTTCGAGGCGACGTTGTCCCGTTCTTGGCCTGCGAAGACCCTGCTCACGGATGACGGAGCGATGATTGTTGTGCAGTCGAAGCCCAATGAGTTCTTCATCGCCGGACGAGGCCTCGTCGTAACCTTTGCGCGTGATCCAGATAGAGATGATCGTGTCGCTGGGATCACGAGCATCGAGGAAGTTTCGCGGGTTGATGGCGAATGGATCACGCAGCGTAGACTCAACGGAGATCAAAGCAACCAGGGACGGCAACTCAGCATGTCGCCCAATCAAGTGAAAACCTACCGCGTCATTCTTTACACAACCGAACGTGAGCGGCATGCCCAGTAACGTCATCTGTTCGTATGGGCTTATTTGCCCAATGCCGGATTGGCGACGAACCTTGGAGTCTGCTTTTCGTCGGCGATGGCAAAGAGCGTGAGGTAGCTCAGACGCACGATTCTGGTCATCTTGGTGAAGTCGATCTTGTCGACTGTGTCCGTGACATGGTGATAGTCCGGATGGAAGCCGGTAAAAAACCAGAGCGCCGGAACGTCATGCAGGATGAACGGGAACTGGTCGGATCGGAAGAAGATGCCAAGAGCGGTGTCCCGCTCGAAGCGGTCGTCCAGCGTGAGACCGATGTGCTCGTCTTCGCGTTGGACAGTGTGAAGAAAGTCGGGCGAGTACAGCGTGCCGACGAGATTGAGGCGGTTTGTGGTGTCAGCCGGTATTTCAATCACGCCATCAGTCTGCGTGCTTGGTTTCTCGTCGCGACCGATCATGTCGAAGTTAACCATCGCGCGGGTTGTGGCGAGCGGACGCATGGGATGCTGCGCCATATAGTAGGAGCCAAGCAGGCCACGCTCTTCTGACGCAAAAACGACGAAGAGGATAGAGCGCTTTGGTTTGACGGGGTTGGCCGCAAATGCATGCGCGAGCTCGACCACGCCGACTGTGCCCGAGCCGTTATCGTCTGCGCCGTGCCAGATATCGAGATGGCGCTGGCCGTTCTGCTCCTCGACCTCCGAAGCCCCATTGTGATCGTGGTGGCCGCTGACGATGAGGGTTTCCGCCGCAAGAGCGGGATCGCTGCCGGGCAACAGGCCCGCTACGTTATACGTTGTCGCGGCGCGGGTCGAGCTGTTTTTTGACTGCAGGTGCAGCTGCACTCCGGCGATCTCGCGCGAATGTGACTTCAGGTCGCGGTCAATCGAGCTCTGCAGTTCTTTCGCGGTAGCGCCCGAGTTCTGCAAAAGTTCGTCCGCGACCACGGGCGATATGGTCACGAGGGCTATACCCACCTCATCGTTGGCGATGGCCTGGAGCGGGATTGGCGTCAGCCGCTTCGTTGTGACTCCCGCCAGTACGTTGGCAAGACGATTTGAGGTCGAGACGTGGGTCGCGTTTGGTTCCTGCATTAGAAGGACGGCGATGGCGCCGTGTCTTTGTGCGTTGAGAAGCTTGACGCGGCTGGTGGCATATCGCGTGTTCCCGGTGCCGTTGAAGATCGACTTCGGGTCGTCCTCCTGCGGTTCGTGTTCCATGAGAAGAACGATCTTGCCTCGGGCATCGACGTTCGCATAGTCGTCGTAGTTAAGCTCCGGGGCGGTGATTCCGTAGCCGACGTAGACGAGGCCTCCGGTTGCATCGACGTTGTCGCGGAATGCACAGCTGACTGCGGGTGCATGCCATTGTTGCTGCGCGCTGTCCTTGCGGGAGAGACTCAGCGAGG
The DNA here is from genome assembly GCA_000381605.1 of Acidobacteriaceae bacterium KBS 89. Classification (GTDB taxonomy): domain Bacteria; phylum Acidobacteriota; class Terriglobia; order Terriglobales; family Acidobacteriaceae; genus Edaphobacter. Next base: position 1,120,014 of record KB906755.1, on the reverse strand, counting down.
TTGCCGAGGGATCGGGTTTGTACTCGATCAGCGGTACTGGCTGCAGAAACGATGGCTTGCCCGAGGCATCGGTGGCCGCGGGCCGCAAGCCTGCCTTGATGAACTCCGAGACGACCCATTCGGCTGCAGCATCGTCACCCGGTTGCAGGGACATGCGGCCTGCGAGACCATCGCCAGCAATGAACGTCAGATTGGAGCGCAGATCGCTTTCGCTGATCGCGTTGAAGCCCGCCTTCACGCGGGGTGCAATCGGCAATTGCGCGACGAGGCCCGTACTGAGGGTGGAAAGCATGATGGACAAAATCTGGAGAGAACGCAAGGATGGCCTCATCGCTCTACTATGGCATGACCCGACCCGGTGAAACTACTGAAGCTATGCTATGCCTCCGTTCTTGTGCGCATAATTCGTTTACGGGCTTGCAATAAGCCGCAAGAGTCATCAGTCGTCTGGACCTTCGCCAGTACGCTAAACTAGCGTTCTCCGTCGCAACTAGCTCCGGGCAGACCAAATGGAAAAGAGTATGTACCCTTGGAAGACAATCAGGGACGCAATGGCGGGTTTCGCCCTGTCACTGGCAGTGTTCGTCGGGTCCGCCGTCGCGTCGAGCACTCAGCGAGACCTCGAAGGTGGCCCGGTCGTCGCGACGCAAGTTGGTGACAGCTTTCACCTGGAAAATCGGGCGATAGGCGCGAAATGGTCTGTTACGGAAGGTAAAGTGAGCAGCTTGGTCGTCACGGACCGGATGCACAGAACAGAACTTCACGTCGCTGCACCCTTTGCCATCTTTCTAAAAGATGGATCCATCTACGACGCTAGCGTCTTGAAGCTCATCGGCCGGCCTACAAGGCACGAGCTGACTCCGCGGCCGGATGCATCCCGTTTCGCCGACAGACTGCATGGCGAAGAGTTCGACCTTCCCTTGGAAAGCGGCGACCATTCGCTCCGGCTGGTGTGGTCCCTCATTCTTCTCGATGGCTCTTCCTACCTCAGACAGATTTTCACGATTACAGCGGTTGGCCACGACCTCCCAACTAGCCGGGTTGAGTTGATCGATCTGCCTCTTCCCGGCTCTCGTGTAAGCGGATCGGTGGCGGGTTCGCCCATCGTGACTGAAAGCTTGTTCGTCGGATTCGAACATCCGCTATCGAAGAGCAAGGTTACCGGCGACCGGGCGACCGCCTGGATGGATCGCGACCTTCCGCTCCGGGCAGGCCAGTCAATCACATATTCTTCGGTTATTGGTGTCGTACGTACTGGTCAGATGCGGCGGTCCTTCCTGGCGTATGTGGAGCGCGAACGGGCGCATCCCTACAGGACCTTTCTGCACTACAACTCATGGTACGATCTCGGCTACTTCACGCCCTATGATCAAGCTGCCGCGTTGGATAGGGTGAACAAATTTGGAGAAGAGCTGACGCAAAAGCGCGGCGTGAAGCTGGACTCTTTCCTCTTCGACGACGGTTGGGACAACCACAAGACACTCTGGAAGTTCAACGACGGGTTTCCCAATGGTTTCGTTCCGGTGAAGGAAGCCGCCGAGAGGTACGGCGCAGACCCGGGAGTGTGGATGTCACCTTGGGGCGGATATTCGAAGCCGAAGCAAGAGCGGGTCGAGTTCGGAAAAGTTGCCGGATACGAGATCGTGGCAAATGGATACGCTCTGTCCGGTCCGAAGTATTATGACGCCTTCCGCGACGTTTGCATGGATATGATTCACAAGAACGGTGTCAACCAATTCAAGTTCGATGGCACCGGTAATGTGAACACCGTTTTTCCCGGTAGCCGGTTCGACAGCGACTTCTCAGCAGCAATCCACCTTATCGGCGAGCTTCGTGTAGCCAAGCCTGACGTCTTCATTAACCTCACTACAGGAACATGGCCTTCACCCTTCTGGCTGATCTATGCGGATTCGATTTGGCGAGGCGGCGAGGATGACGACGCTGCTGGCGTCGGAACATTCCGTGAACGATGGATTACCTATCGCGATACAGAGACCTATCGCAACATCGTTCAGAATGGTCCGCTGTTCCCGCTCAACTCTCTCATGCTCCACGGCATGATCTATGCGAAGTATCGCAAGCAGCTGGACAACGATCCTGGAAACGATTTTCGCAATGAGATCCGGTCATACTTCGGCACAGGAACGCAACTTCAAGAGATGTACATAACCCCGTCCTTGCTGACTCACGCCAATTGGGACGACCTTGCCGAGGCGGCGAAGTGGGCACGCGCCAACGCCGAGGTCTTGAAAGATACGCATTGGATTGGAGGCGATCCCACGTGGCTCGAGGTGTATGGGTGGGCATCCTGGACGCCACGAAAAGGCATCCTCGTACTGCGCAACCCGAGCGACCAGGCGAAGACGATTCGCGTCAGGCTGCAGGATGCATTCGAACTGCCGCCGGGAGCCGCGCAGGCGTACTCCGCAAAGAGCCCATGGAGAGAGGATGCAAGCGGCCGCGCTCTCTTACTTCGTGCTCAAGAGCGTCATGACTTTCACCTCGCCCCTTTCGAGGTGCTCACACTCGACATCGTGCCTCAATAAGCTTTCAGCTGATCTAATGAAACCGATGGCCTCTCCAACTCTGCTCGTTCTAGCCGCCGGCATGGGCAACCGCTACGGTGGCCTCAAACAGATTGACCCGGTGGGCCCCGGTGGTGAAACCATCATGGATTATTCAATCTACGACGCCCTTCGCGCCGGGTTCGGCAAACTCGTCTTCGTCATCCGTAAAGACATTGAGCTGCGGTTCAAAAAGGCTGTCGGTGCGCGCTTTGAGAAGCGCATGCCAGTCGAATACGTCTATCAGGAACTCGACAAACTCCCGCCGGGATTTTCCGTTCCCGCTGGCCGGACCAAGCCATGGGGTACGATGCACGCAATTCTGATGGCCGCGGGCGCAATCAACGAGCCCTTTGCTGTAATTAACGCCGACGATTTTTACGGATCGGAGGGTTATCGCGCATTAGCGCAACATCTTCAAGCCGGAACTACGGACTATGCAATGGTCGGGTTTGTTCTGCGCAATACGCTCTCCGATTTCGGCCCGGTGTCACGCGGTGTGTGTCAGGTCAACGACGACGACTTCCTCGAGAGTGTCGTTGAATTGACAAACGTCGAACGTGATGGCGCGTATGCCAGGAACACTGACATGGCAGGTCAGATGACCCGACTGACAGGGAACGAAGTGGCTTCAATGAACATGTGGGGCTTTACTCCCCGGGTCTTTGGGCAACTGGGAGAACAGTTTCACAAATTTCTTGAACGAAGTGTCTCGGATATGCAGTCAGAAAGCTATCTGCCGAGCATGGTGAATGACCTGGTCGTTGCTGGACAGGCGCGGGTAAAGGTTTTGCGCACGAAGGATTCATGGGGTGGCATCACCTACCGCGCGGACCGCCCGCGCATCGCCGAAAACATACAGCGACTTATCGGCAACGGTACTTATCCGAAGAGCCTTTGGTCATGAGTAAAGTGCACGACATCGCCGCGATCGCTCGCCGATTTCAAATCGACGGGCAATTCTTCGGCGCTAAGCCCTTCGGTAGTGGCCACATCAACGATTCGTATTGCGTCACGTTCCATCAGGCGGGCGAGCCTGTGCGTTACATGCTGCAGCGCATCAATCAAAGCATCTTCAAGAACCCCGTTGCTGTCATGGAAAACATCCAGCGGGTGACGTCGCACCTTGCCGCGAAGGTGTCGGGTGAACCGGACTGTAACCGACTTGTGCTCACGTTAATTTCGGCGCGTGACGAGAAGGTCTGGCACTTGGACGCGGATGGCAATTTTTGGCGTGCGTATCGTTTTATCGAGAAGGCACGCACTTATGACTCCGTCGAGTCTGCGAAGCAGGCGTTTCAGGCTGCCAAGGCCTTCGGACGATTTCAAAAACTCCTCGTAGACCTGCCATCGCCGCGATTGCACGATACCATCGCGGACTTCCACCATACGCCAAAGCGTTTTGCGGCGTTGGAGCAGGCACTCGACTTGGATGTGGCAAGGCGCACAATCAAAGCAAAACCGGAAATTGACTTTGCTTTCGCGCGAAAGTCGATCGCGGATGTCCTGCTGGATGCAGACTTGCCGGAACGCATCACACACAATGACAGCAAGCTTAACAATGTCATGCTCGATGACGTCACCGGCGAAGGCATCTGCGTCGTTGACCTTGACACCGTCATGTCTGGATTGGCGCTTTACGATTTCGGCGATTTGGTGCGCACGACAACAAGCTCGGCGAGGGAAGACGAACGAGATCTGTCCAAAGTGACGATGCAGTTCTCAATGTTCGAGGCACTCGTGCGCGGTTATCTGGATTCGGCCGGTAGTTTTTTGACGAAAGCGGAGAGGCAACATCTTGTCCTCTCGGGCAAATTGATAACGTTCGAGCAGGGCATTCGGTTCCTGACGGACTATTTGGCCGGCGATCCGTATTACAAGGTGCATCGTGACGAACACAACCTTGATCGCTGCCGGACGCAGTTCGCGCTGCTTGAATCCATCGAGCAGCAGGAAGAAAGAATGGATCGGCTGCTACGGTCCATCGAATAGTGGTATCGAGCCTGCCCAACTTCACCGGCTCCTGTGTCAAGGCGGTTAGGATTCCTGTTCCACGATTGGCTCTGGACGAATGAACCCCAAAGCTAGCCTCTTTTGCATCAAGAGCAGGATCCCGTTTCCGCAATCAAAACGATCTGCTTCCACTGCGCCAAGACATCCGATCGCTTGTACTTATCGGGCCGCTGTGCGGTGGCAAATTGATACCTCTCGGTTGCAGCGGGCGGTCGTGCCAGAGAAAGTCTTTGGCTGTGAGGGCGACCGCTGGAGCGGCGCGTTACCTCTGAGGTGACTTCACTTCAACCCACTTATCAGTCGTACTGGACCAGTGGTAAGACCAGTGCATCCATAGCGCATTGCCGCAAGGCAAACGGTTATCTTGAGGAACCTCGGTCAGTTCCAGATAAAAGAAAACACTTGACAGGTTTCAATAGGGAGGTCTTGAATAGGTTCCGATTCCTAACGAGCTCAAAGACAAACGCTTAACTCAGAGAATTTTGTCGTGCGCTCGACTTGGCAAGGAACACCTTTTTGGGGAGGCTTTATGAAGTGGTTACGGTCGACGATTTCGTTGATTACGTTAGCGGTGGTGATGTTTAGTCCCATGCTGCGGGCTCAAAATACAAACTCCGCGGATATTCGTGGAGTGGTTACGGACGCTACAGGTGCGGTTGTTCCCGATGTCACCGTCACGGTTCTGGATATTGAAAAAGGCATCGCGAGAGAGTTCAAGACAAATGCCTCCGGCCTCTATGACACTGGTCCGATCGTCACCGGGACCTACAAGATTACCTTCGCCAAAACCGGGTTCAGCCAATTTGTCCGGTCTTCCGTCACGCTGAGTGTAGGAACGATCGAGATCAACGGCGAACTAAAGATTGGCGGTCTTAGCCAGGAGATCGTGGTGAACACCGACGTTCCGTTGCTAAAGACCGAAACAGGCGAACAATCAACCACGCTTGTCTCCAAAGAGATGCAGAACCTCCCCAACCAAGGCCAGGACTGGCAGAACTTCGTCAAATTGATCCCCGGCGCAACCGGCACGACCTCTTATACCGGCGCTACCGGCCAAGCGCTATCGGTTAATGGAAATCTGCCATACAACGCGATCCTCAATGATGGAGCTTCCTCCGCGCTGTCGCACTCTGGGAACGCGGACGTCTCCGTGTTTGAAACCGTACAGGAGGTGCAGATCAGTACCTCGGCCTTCTCTGCTCAGTACGGCATCGGCGGCGCGGCCTTCAACCAGATCAGCAAGGGAGGCTCGAACAAGTGGCACGGGTCGTTGTATGAGTACGCGCAGAACGACTTTTTCAATGCCCGCAGTTATTTCCAGACCAGCGCGCCGTACACACGCTTCCACAACTTCGGCGGATCGGTCAGCGGCCCAGTCATCCACGATAAGGCGTTCTTCTACTTCAACTACGATCAGGTCATCAATCTAAATGCGTCGGTCGGCTTCAATACAGTGCCCACAGTCGCGATGCGTAACGGAGACTTCTCCGGCATGGCACCTATCTACAATCCGGCTACGGCTACATCCGCCGTTGGAACCGACGGCAAATCGTACATCAACCGAACGCAGTTCCCTGGTAATAAGCTTCCAGCGATCAATCCGGTCGCGGCCAATATTCAGGCGTTCTACCCGTTACCGAACGTGGCCGGCGTAACGAATGCAACTACTGGCATTACGAGCAATAACTACTACTATTCGATTCGTGGCTCGCAACCTTTCAAGAAATACTTCGGCCGCTTCGACTACCAATTTACCCCGAACAACCGCCTGACGGCCTCTGTAACGGAACGCGATAATCCGGCCACCTATCCGGGCTCGCTCGGTTGTCCCATTAACTGCTACGTAGGCGATGTCTCTAGCTACAACGCACAGATCACCGATGTATGGAATATCAGCCCCCGCGCCATCAACGAACTGCGGATGGGCTACACCAATCAGATGAATTTCTTTGTCACCCAGAGCGCGGGCCAGGGGTTTCCGGCCAAACTCGGGCTGCAATTCTCGAAGGCGGATATCTTCCCGGTCGTCAATATCACCAGCTACCAGGGACTAACCCCGGGAACTACTGCTACGTACAAGGAACATAACTTTGATCCCTCGGATGTTGTGACCTTGATTCGCGGCAAGCATGTATTGCACTTCGGCGGCGAGTACCTGATCTTCCAGGACAACTCGACTGCCTGGGGTAACGTAGTTGGAGCGACGACCGGCTTCACCGGCACCTACACACAGTGCACCTACTGCGTTCAGACCAAGCAGGTGGCCGCTTCAGGCAACGCTTACGCCGACTTCCTTTTGGGCACTATGCAGAATTGGAATGCACAGCAGACTCCAGAGTTCGCGGGACGCCAGAAGGCGCCACAGATGTTCGTTCAGGACGACTGGAAACTGGCCGCCAACCTGACCGTTAACCTCGGTCTTCGGTACCAGATCATGGAGGGCTGGTCCGACGCAAAGAATAACCAAGCCATTTTTGATCCGCGCGTTACCAACACGGCTACGGGAACATTAGGCGCGATGTGGTATGCGTCCACCGGTGCCAACGGACGTCACCAGCTTCAAAACAACGTCTACGACACGTTCCTACCCCGCGTCGGCTTCGCCTACCAGTTTCGTCCTGGTACGGTAATTCGCGGAGGGTATGGGCTCTATGCGTATCTGTGGAGCCTCGACACCTATGGCAGCGGCGAGGGAGGGGCGTTTGGATCGAGGGGATCTCTCACCGATACGACAAACGGAGTTACCCCGATCGGCTCGCTTACCGGACCAAACCCCCAATTACCCTACACTGCGGCGAGCACGTCGAACTCGGCCTTCAATGGTCAGGGAGTCAACTACAACCAGCAGCAGACCCCGGTAGCCAAGATCCAGCAGTACAACATCTCACTCGAGAAGCAGATCGGCACCGATATGGTGTGGACTCTCGCCTATGTCGGCAGCAAATCGATGAATCTCAACTTCAACGTGGACACCAACCAGGTCCCCGTGGGCAAGCTGGCACTTGTTGACCAACAGTTCCGGCCCTTTCCGCAATTCAACAACATCACTGGCAGCACTAACAATGCGGAGGCAAACTACAACTCACTGCAAACCACCTTCCAGCGCCGTCTGACAAATAACGTCTCGTTCGCCGCCAGCTACGTCTGGTCTAAGTTCCTCGACGAGTGGGACTCATCGGCATGGGGAAGTCGCGGCGGTACACAGACGTACCAGAATGCCTACGATCCGCATGCGAACTACGGGCCATCGAACTTCGATACCCGAAACGCGTTCAAAGGAAGTGCGATCTACCTCCTGCCGTTTGGCCATGGCCAGCGGTTCCTGAACCAGAACAGATTCGCTGACTTGGCAATTGGCGGCTGGCGTCTCTCTTCAACCTACGTGCTGCAGAGTGGCAACCCAATCACGATCACGGTGCCAAGCACACTTGCCCAGTCCTATACGTCCGGTAACCTGTATCCGAATTCAACCGGGATCCCAATCAGAACACCGCATACACTCCAGCAGTGGTTCAATCCGACGTACAGCACGGCGACGGCCATTGTGCCTGGAGCTGGCTTCTCGATTCCAGCAAACGGAACGTTCGGCAACATGCAGAGAAACAGTGTCGTCGGACCCGGTCAGATTCTCTTCGATCTTTCCGTGGGTAAGACGTTCAATCTGTGGGCTGAGCGCTACCAGTTCCAGATTCGGATGGATGCCTTCAACGCCCTCAACCACGCCAATTTCGGCAACCCCGGCATTTCCCTGTCAACGGGCTCGGCCGGCGTCATCAGCAGCACAACCAACAACGGAAGACAGCTGCAACTCGGCGGACGATTCTTCTTCTGATACTCTCGGGGAGTGGATGACGGTCTACCGCCGTCTTCCACTCCCCGAGTTTTTTAAGTCGTACGCTGGCAGGTTTACCGCAGTCTCATGTATACAGTCCCACGACGAGTGCCTTTTGGAGTTGCCTTCGCGCTGTTGATCACGGCACAGATAGGCAGCCTCGCACAGGGCGTCATCTCTCCCCAGGAACACGCTCGGCGCGCCAATGAGTATCTCAAGGCAAATGAGCCGGCGAAGGCCATTCCGGAACTTGTTGCTGTGGTGGACGTACAGCCGGACAATTTGGACGCGCAAGCGAACCTCGGAGTCCTGCTTTACTTCCAAGCCCGCTGTTCCGATGCGAAAGAGCATCTCCAGAAGGCGATTCAAATCAATCCAAACCTGCCGAAGATCCAGGCGCTTCTTGGATTGTGTGAATATCAGCTCGGCCAGCTCGAAGCCGCGCGCGCGGACATGTCTGCCGTAGTGGGAAACCTGCCTGACCCCAAGTTCCGCAAAGAAGTGGGACTTACGCTCATTGAGGTAGAGACGGCACAACACGATTTGACCGCTGCCGCAGTAACTATAGATAAGCTTCGGGATGAAGCCCCCACTGATCCGGAGATTTTGTACGTGGCCTATCGCATTCACAGTGACCTTGCTGGGGAAGCATTGCTCAGTCTGTCCCTCGTTGCGCCGCAGTCGGGACAAATGCAACAGGCCATCGGCCACGAATTGGAACGCATCCGCGATATCCCAGGAGCGATCGCAGCATTCAGAAAGGCGAACGCAATCGATCCCAACCTCCCCGGAATCCACTTCGAGCTCGCAGAAGCATTGCATGGATCCGCCAGTCAGGCTGATCGCGCACAGGCAGAGCACGAGTACGCCATCGCACTTGAAAAGAATCCACACGAGGTAGGGGCCGCCGTTCGACTGGGCGATTTGCAGGCAGATCGCGGAGATATGGCCAGCGCCGCAAATTTCTATGAACGCGCACTCAGTCAGCAGCCGAACAATGCTGATGCTGCTCTGGGACTGGCGCGAGTCTATAGCGAACAGAACGAAAACGAGAAGGCCTTGCCCCTGTTACAACAAGTTCTGACCGCCGATCCAACTAACATGCTTGCGCACTTCAGGCTGAGTGCACTCTATCGCAAGATGCACAGGCCTGACGACGCAAAGAGAGAGCTTGCCGAGTACGAAAAGTACAAAGCGATCAAGGAAGGAATGCGGCAGGTCTATGGAGCGATGCGTATTCAAGCGCCCCACGATGCAGCTGATGACGAAGTCCATGAAGCAGTTCCCTCATCACCCAAGGTGCCCCATTAGAGTCCAGTTGTTTGTTACCGCTGTGATGGTGGCCTCTGCATACATGGGGCATTCTCAGCAGGTCAAGGACAAGCCGTCGGCGGAATCTACGCCAAAGCTACAGGACATCACGGCTTCCACGGGGATCCGCTTCGAGCACCTTTCCAGTCCGGAACAACGGTACATCGTCGAATCCATGAGTGGCGGTGTGGCGCTCTTCGACTACGACGGCGATGGCTGGTTGGACATTTACTTCACCAACGCACCCAGCGTTTCAATGGTCCTCGCAGGGCGGAAGGCGAAAGGCGCGCTCTATCACAACAATCATGACGGCACCTTTACCGACGTCACCGACAAGGCTGGCGTTGGCAATCCATGCTGGGCAATGGGAGCGGCGGTCGCAGACGTGACCAACGACGGTCGGCCTGACCTCTTGATCAGCTGCTTTGGCGGAGTCGTGCTTTATCACAACAACGGCGATGGCACCTTTACGGACGTGACCGCAAAATCCGGTCTATCAAAAGACTCGGGTTGGGCAACCGGTGTTGCGTTCGGGGATTACGACGGTGACGGTCTTCCCGATCTCTTTGTCCCACATTATGTAAACCTCGATCTTAACGACCTGCCTCTCTTCGGCTCGGCAAAAACCTGTCAATACCACGAAATCGCCGTACAGTGCGGCCCGCGTGGTCTGAAAGGATCATCCGACTCGCTTTATCACAACAACGGCGACGGTACTTTTAGTGAGGTTGCCGCACAGGCCGGAGTTGAAGACCTAAAACGTTTCTTCGGACTGGGAGCTGTATGGACAGACTTTGACAACGATGGCAAGATTGACCTCTTTGTCGCAAACGACGGGCAGCCGAACTATCTTTATCGCAATGAGGGCGGTCACTTCAAAGAGATTGCATCAGACGCTGGGGTGGCCTTCAGCGAGGACGGAATTGAGCAGGCCAATATGGGGCTCGCAGTCGGTGACTACGAGAACAAGGGTCGCATGAGTATCGCAATCAGCCACTTCAGCGATGAGTACATGGCGCTCTATCGCAACGATGGGGGCATGACCTTCACTGACGTCTCGCACTCTGCGGGCGTCGCCCATGCAACTGAACCATACGTCGGCTGGGGAGATGCGTTTCTCGACCTGAACAACTCCGGCTGGCTAGACCTCGTTCTCGTCAATGGCCACGTCTACCCCCAGGTAGACAATGCGAAACTTGGTATCCACTATCGCGAGCCGAAGCTCGTCTTCCTCAATGCTCATGACGGCACCTTTCGTGAAGCCACCGAAAAGGTTGGCGACGCCCTGACTGTCCCGCAGGTAGGCCGAGGCTTGGCCGTCGGAGACCTTTTCAATCGCGGGGCGCTTGACGTCGTCGTCGAAAATCTCACGCGCGGCCCGCAAATTCTCTCTTCCAGGCCCGATCCATCCAATCATTGGGTCAGTGTGGAACTGGAGGGAGCGCCGCGCAACCGGCTTGCGCTGAATGCTCGTGTGCGAGTAACTGTGAACGGCCAGACACAATTAAGCGAAGTGCGTTCAGGTGGGAGCTATCTCTCACAGAGTGATCTACGTCTTCATTTCGGCCTGGGGACTGCCAAAAGCATCGACACGCTCGAAGTGTTATGGCCGGGTGCAGCAGCGCAGGTCTTTCATAGCGTCGCCGGCGACCATTTCTACAAACTCAAGCAAGGTGGAGGGTTAACTCCCGTCACCTTCACAAGCAAGAAATAGGAAGCCGGTGGTTCCCCTAGCCGAATCGCGCTAGATCTCCTTCACTTCAATGGTGACGATTCCCTTAGTTCGCCTTGCCAAGCGCCGCCGCCGAGTAAAGTGACGTTCGCGCGAGGATGAATAGCGTTCGACGATCCTTGCCGCCGAAGACGATACTGATCGGCCGCTCTGGCACATCGATCTCTCCTGCGGGCGTGCCGTCCGGGTGATAGACGTAGATCTGTCCCGCGGCGAGATAGACATTTCCATCCGGCCCCACCGCGACGCTTTCCCCGCCCTGATTTGCAAAGAGCCTCACCCGACTCAGCGAGCCATCACCCTTCACGTCGGCGACGTAAGTTTTTTTCTGGCGCTCGTCGCTCACATAAAACGGTTTTCCGGGTGTCGCTTTACCGAGAGAAAATGCCCGCAGCACGTCGGCCATCTTGATGCCGTAGTAGAGCGCACCATCTACGAAATCCTCGCCCGCCGGAAGAAAGGTGGTCCCGTCAGGTGAGATGTACTGCCACGGCTTCGCTCCGCCGATGTCAGTTTTCTGTTCACTGTCGAAGCGCCAATGATCGATGGCAAGTACCGGGGTCATTCCAGGACGGAGGGCGGCAGGCTGCGGCTTCAAGATCTTGGTCTCATCGGCCGGATCGTCCGGCTTCAGGCTATAGACCGTTCCGGTTCCGGCATAGGAGACGACCATCAAATTGTCGCTTCGATCGAAGAATAAATTGGCGGCATCAATCGGATTGTCACGCACCAATTCCAGGCGCTTTTCCACCGGGAGATAGCGGTAGATATTTTGTTTTACGGGATCGACGAAATAGAGTCGCCCTTGCGAGTCGACTGTGGCGCTGGATGGGTTGAAAAACCCTCCCGCAAGACGGCTTGCTTCAGTGTGCTTTGGGTTCACCGCCGCGCCTCCCGGATCGAGCCCCGGAAGAGTGAGGGAGGCTATCTCAAGTTCGCGGTTGATTACTCCACTATCGTCGTCGCGCACTGAGGCGTCGAATGCTACCTTGCTGTCGCTGTAGATATGCAGGTTGCGAAAACGAATATTACGCGAATTAGAAACGTGAATGGCCTCAGGGTACGGAACGAAACTGCTCACGACGCGATAAGCATGCATCTCCGCTACAGTGATATCTTCTGAGTCTTCGATGGACAGCGGAAGGCACTGTGGACCTTCGCCGCGCTCTTCCTCCGTTTGCAGCGCCACAATCTCCCAATTGGCGACGCGCTTCAGCTTCGCTTCGTTGCGAACGTGGTGTTCGCTCGAAAGCTCGTAGACGTGGCCCTCCGTCTTGGTATCAGAGATGTACATGCCAGCCTGTGAGAACGTAACGGGTGTCCAGATGTCGGCAAATGTGCCGCCCCCTCCGTTGAGCACCCAAAGGCTCGGATACTGCGCGTCCCACCGATAGAGCGCGTTCGGATCACCACTGTGCGTGTTGTTGTACGGATTCATGCGGGTGCCGTCGGCGTTGTTGGTTCCATGGCCTCCGAGGAAGCGCACGTCGTCCATCAGGGAATCTTTGCCAGCCATCCACATCGCAGGGACAGCGAGGCTGTTCAGTCCGCCAGCGAACAGCCCAATGCCCATCACGATCGTCGTACCACCCTGCGGCGCCAGAAGCATGGCTTTCGGCGAACCAACACCGTCAAAACCGGGTGTGCTGTCCGCGAGATCAAGTTGCGTTGTGCTCGGATGCAACCCGATTAGCACGGTATCCGGACGTAACCGGAGAGTGTCCGTCAGGCGGTAACGACCGCTCGGCAGGTACACGATGCGCTGGGTATCCACCGCACGTTGCAGCGCTGCAGTATCGTCTGTAGAGCCATCGCCCTTCGCTCCAAGCTCAAGAACATTCGCCCAGCCGGTTTGAGACGGTAGAGCGTGAATCGCGGGCGTATCGGCCAACGGAAGGCCTGCAAGCGTCTCTGTGTTGATGCGCGTTTCGATCGCGCCTTTTGCCCGTGGAGAATCGAAGATCAGGCCGTGGGTAAAACTAGCGACGCGATAAGTTGCCCCTTTGCCCGAAAACATCTTCCCACTCTCGCGAAGCTGAGCGAAGACCTTGACCCGATCGCACAGCGCACCCTCAACGTTAATCTCCGTCAGCCTCGAATTTTCGCTGCTAATGACGATCGCGGGTCCTGAGATGTTTTCGAAACGAGAGTTCTTGATCCACAGTTCTTCGATGTTGTTAGGTTCGATCTCAATCGCAGTTGGCACATTCTTGAAGGTGTCGTGGATCAGGGCGAGCCCAGCCTCATGCTCCTTGATCGCCGCCTCCCGCTGGCCGTCGAAGGACGAATCGAGCAGAGTAAATTGCCACCCTGGCGAAGGGCGGCCTGTCATGATTCCGTATTGTCCGCCGTAAAAATGGAGGTCTTCACCCTCGTTTCCGATATCGTGTAGGGCCGCCATCCCGGAACCGATGTGGAAGTTCATATGGGTAAGGAAGCAGTGCTGAGCAATGTGGAAGCGGATGCCTACCGCCCCCGGATTGCCCTCGCCGATCTCAAAGTCCACGTTGCTCATGGCGGAATAAAACGTGCCGGGATTTGCATCCACGATGTCAGTCGCAGCGGGAACAGTCCCTGGAAAAGCCACCTGTGGCGGGGCTGGAGCGTTCGCTGGTCGTTGCAAGCCACCGCGGCGGCGCTCACCCCTCCTGCCGCCGGCAAACAACACCATGTACGACGGACCAGTCTGATACCCCGGCGTGTTGGCTGCGAGCACAAACGTTGGACGCTCCTTTCCGTAACCGATCAAACGAACTCCCGGCCACACATACAGCGTGTGCGTTACGCGGTAGCGACCCGCTGGGATGGAGACAATACCCTGATGCGTTGTGTCGGCCACTGTGTCGATCGCCTTTTGCAATCCGGCCGTATCGTCCGTGACACCATCGCCTATTGTGCCGAAACGATCATTCGATAGATAGACGGCAGCCTTATCCTCTAGTCGAACTGGGTAAAATGACTGTGCCTGCGCGACATTCAAAATGACAGCAGGGAAACACGCAGCCAACAGCAGTAAGCACGAACGAAACATAGTTCACTCCAGTCAAACCTGTTATGGAAACCAATAGCGGCGATTACCAGACGTAACGAGCAACGGCTCCTGCAGGAAGGCTGGCGGTGGCATCTTTGCCCTGGAAGCGAACGGAAAATGTACTCTCCTGCTCTGTGGGAATGCTCAACACAGGGCGCTTCTGCGGTGTGAGGAATGCGACATGTGGCAACGCATCAGGTGCGGCGGTTGAGGCAATGCGAACAGATCCGGGCGGGACAAACCTCGATGCATGTGCCGCAGTGTAGTGCGCTAGATTGCGCACGACAGTCTCGGCGTCAAGCATAATCGCGCCGGAACCGAGGGGACGGCCGTCGTTGTTGGTGTGTGGTCCATTCTGCGGATCAGCTGCCAAATTCCATAGCAGCACATGGCGGCTCCAGTTCTCGGGTGTGCCGATGATCAGGTGCGCAACCGGTTCTTTTAAGGGGCGAAGAATCATCCGTTGTACTCACGTTCATAAAAGTAGCGCTCCTCGCGTGCGTGAAGCCATGCTGAGCGACTGCAGAACGTACACCATTGAGCACCTGTAACCCAATCCGTGTCAAGTGCTAGAGTGTAGGATCTCCTCTGGACAAACGATTGTCTACGAGCGCACTGCCAAGACGTTTCCAAGCGTAGTCATCCGAGCGACGCCAGCCCTGTACTGCGTCCAAGCACTCTTCTGCGATATGACAGTCTGGAAATTAGCCAACGGTAGTGTAGAGACTCGGTGATAGGCCGACCGGTTTAGTAACCAACGACCATCGAGGGTGAGAGTGAACGTGCCTACTGCTAGGCGGAAATCGCTTTGTCTGCGCCGTTCGCCAGCTTGGCCGCCTTCACCTGATCGGCGACCTGCCCTACAGCGCGGAGAGCGCTCAACGCAGCACCCTCCTGCCACGCGACGATGTGACTTACATGGTCACCTGCAAAGATGATCCGGCCATCTGGCTGGATCAGCGTCTCATACCCTGGATTTACCGCCGTTCGTGCGCTTGCCGCAGGCTGTACTTGCCCTGGCTGTGCTGAGCGGGCTCCGGCCCTTTGCTGGCCCGGGCCATAGCTCCTGATCCAGGAGCCTTCGTTGTATTGCATCTTGCCCCAGCTCACATACATCGGCTTTTCCAACTCTTTGCCGTGGCCAGGATGCAGCCGTTCAATCGACTTGCGGCTCTCGGCTAGTTTCTCTTGTACAGTCAATTTTCCGAAGGGTGAGTTCGACTCATCCGTGTATCCGCTTACCAGCACGCCCCGGTCACTGAAGAGCCCAGCCGATGGAAACCAGATCGGACTGCATCCGGTGGTTACAAACTCTAATCCACCATAAATGTTGTAGTCCTGCTCCCAGAACCTGCGGCTCTCCCACGCAATCTTATATGCGCTGGCATAGGTGCATTCGTCGATCACCTTCTTGTATGGAGCGCTGAAGTCATTTGGTGTCGACCTAAGGAGGGTCAGCGGCATGGTACAGATGCAGTAGTCAGCCTCAATGGTCTTCGTCGACCCCTTCTGTTTGTATGTAACGGTGACACCTTTCGGTGACTTACGAATCTCAGTTACTGGGGAGTCATACTTCACGGCGTCACCCAACGCCTTTGCGAAGGCGTAGGGAATCCGGTCCATGCCCCCTACAGGTTGAAACATTGTCGCCTGCATGTCGAACTGTTCGTCGAAGAGCATCCCCTGCCAAAAGCTCTCATCGAGCAAGGTATGCATGTCGATTGGCTGGTTCAACACGCCCGTTTGATCGCCCGCACCCGCTGTTCTCGCATAGCCCGCGCGGTCGCTGCCGTTGTATTTGCCTGCCTCGTCGAGCGGACCGTAGGTGCGCAGGAAGCCGAGCATGCGGTCACGATCCTCTTTTGAAAGATCCTGATCAAGCGCTCCTTGATGAATGCTCTTGGAGAGCAACTCGCTCACATGTCCACGAGTGTCATTGACCACCTCGCGCATCACTGCTGGCTTGCCGCCGTTCGCATTATCATTTTGCAGGTAAGCGGAGCGGCTCATATTCACCTCCACCTGCAGCTCCACACCCAGCTTTTTGCAGTATCCCAGGATCGTCGGATGGATCGACGGCAGACGCGCCGGACCGAAGTTCTGGTAGTGGCCCTGATCCCATGTGCATGACTGAGCCGTTCCATCCAGAAAAGCTACCTTGTCTCCGCCGCGCACAGTCCAGTTCCGTCCACCTGGCCTCTCTCGAGCCTCGAGAATCGTACACTCGTACCCGAGCGCTCGCAGCTCGTAGGCCGCTACCAACCCGGCAATGCCGCCTCCAAGGACTACCACCTTGGTCCCTTTGCCCGAACCCGCTGCTGCGCTTATGGAGACTGCGGGAGCTGCTTTGGCCTCTAGTAGACCCAATCCCTGCATCGTTAGAAACGCAGCACTGTAGCCACCAGCCTGTCCAACCCGAGTCAAAAAGTCCCGTCTCGTAATCCCCATGAGTCACAATCTCCGTATCAAAAGTGCGATGTAATCTGCGACCGGAACATACAGCGCCGCGGAATGGAACTATCTATTCTGGTTGATTTAATTGCCAGCCGCCGGTGGACCAATTGGCAAGGGAGTATCGAGCCGGGGCAGCATTGCGGGGCGAGTCGCTGTGTTGTAGACGAACCACGCCTCGATGGCCGCACCCTGCATAACGTCTCCCACCTGGACTCGGTCATAGAGATCCATGTTGGAGTGATGGGTACGGCTGGCGTACTCGAGTGGATCCTGCATGAAGCCGAAACCGTCAAGGCCAATCCAGGAAAAGCTCGTGGAATCGGTACCCCCAGGCTCACGCGTCGGCGCAGCGGTAGCTCCTGCCACAGCTTGGAACTCCAGATCGCGAATAGGCGCGGCCCATTGTTTGAAGATGGAGGCGATCTCATCGTTTCCATCGGCAGAGATGCCGCGGAAGCGTCCGCTGCCCGAATCGTCGTTATAGTAAGCGTCAAGCTTAGTGTACTCGGGTGTTTGCTTCATAGTGTCGCGCGGCGCGAAGTGTTGCTGAACATAAAATTTTGAGCCAAGGAGGCCTTCTTCCTCGCCACCCCAGAGTGCGATACGGACCGTGCGAGCCATTGGCCGGTGAAGCTGGGTAAGGATGCGAACTGCTTCAATTGCGACAGAAGAGCCAGTTCCATTGTCCGTGGCGCCGGTGCCCCCTTGCCAGGAGTCAAGATGTCCCCCAAGCATGACAACCTCATCCTTCTTGGTTGTTCCCGGTATCTCGCCCACCACGTTGAATCCCATCTGGTCGTTCTTGTAGACCTCGGTCTGGATATCAAATGTGAGTTTTGGATTCATGCCGTGCTGGATCAAACGGGCGATGCGGTTATAGTGCTCAGGTGTAATGGCGACCATTGGCGGTGGGGTCGGATCTTTGGGATCCTGCGAGCCGCCAAAGGTAGCGAAGACCGTTCCACCATCGCCGTTCGTACCGTAGTTGATGGCGACGAGGACGCCTTCGTCGGAGAGAAACTTGCTGGTGTCATTGCGCAAGCGGAGTGCCGCTCCCCGATCGACGATCGGTGGCGGAGCGACGGGCGGTGCATTGCGGCCGCCGCGAGAGGCACCACCAAAACCGGCTCCGAGACGCGATGGATCGGGAACAATAGTGCGAGCCTCAATCTCTTCGTCGGTAAGACGGTGGGCCTCAACCTCGGTGTGCATCAAAACCACTTTGGGGTCGACGATGAGCACGATCTTGCCTTTGAGCTTGCCCTTGTATTTGGCGAAGTCGTCCTGGGAGTGGATAGGGGCCAGCACAGCTTCTGCTGTGACCGGACCGTCCGTCCCCGGGGTCCATGC
Source organism: Acidobacteriaceae bacterium KBS 89 (assembly GCA_000381605.1). Classification (GTDB taxonomy): domain Bacteria; phylum Acidobacteriota; class Terriglobia; order Terriglobales; family Acidobacteriaceae; genus Edaphobacter. Next base: position 1,101,727 of record KB906755.1, on the reverse strand, counting down.
AAGAGGGAAGCCGATCAGTGGAGCGTAGTTGGGCTCGACGAGAGCCCCATAAAATTTCTTGTACTGCCACGAGTTTCCGAAAGGACCCCATGGTTCAAGGTGAACGTTTTGCAGACCGTAAGACTGCAGCCGCTTAACGATCCACTCGGCTGCGGCATGATGGTTCGGCGAACTCGTGATGCGCGGCCCGTAAACGTCGGAGATATAGAAAAGGTGATCCATCACCTGCGAGTGCTGAAAGGCCTGGCTCTTGATGTCGTGGAGGACTGCGAGGTCGATCTTTTCGGGAGCCTCCTGTGCCGCCAAAGGCATGGCGGCGAGCAGGAGGGTTGCAACGGTCTTCGACTTAAGAAACATCATTTCGATATCTATCCTTTACAAGCTTGGCTGCCGTTAGAAGGAGATTTTCAAAGCGAACTGGATGTTGAAGGGCTCGCCGTTGCCGATACCAGGGGCATTGGCACCGTTGCGTGTGTTGGTGATGAGACCGAAGGTGCTGCTGGTCGGGTTTACACCCGGAGCGGCGAAGTTGTTGATGTTGAATATGTTGAAAATTTCGACCCGGAACTCGCTCATGACCTTCTCGGTGATGGGCGTGTGCTTGAAGATCGAGAAGTCGACGTAGCGAAACTTCGGGCCGGTAAAGGCGTTCCGCCGTTCGTTGCCGTAGACGCCCGTAACCGCGGCCGTGCAGCTAGCTGGATTCGACGCCGTGCCCGCTCCACCGGGGCAGGTGAATGCGCCATTGGCGTTGGTCAGCCAGCGATACTGACGTCCACTCGCCGTGCTGCTCGAGAGCTGCGCTCCTCCGACGTACACGTTTGCGCCGTTGTAGTTGGGCCGATTCTTCAACTCGCCCGTTCCGTCTACGTTGGTGCTGTACTGGGGGCTGAGGGGCACACCGCTTGAGTAGGTATAGAGAGCATTCAATTGGAAGCCCTTGGTGAGCCTTGGCATGAAGTGACCAAGCTGTGGCACGTTGTAGTAGGCAAAGCCATTCACAAGAATACGGTTATCAAAGGTACTCGGGCCATAGTCCTGATGGAGGTTGTAGCTGTTCATCGGAGTAGTGTTGGACGAGACATCGTCGAGCGATTTACTCCACGTGAAGTTCAGCGTGGTTTGAACGCCCTTCCATGCAGCTTGCTTTACAGTGGTTTGGAGCGAGTGATAATTCGAAGCTGCTGCGAAGTTGAGTTGATTGATGCCGAGAAGAGGCTTGCCGGCAAAGGTGGGATTCTCGTTGAGAAAGGATGTCTGCAGGTAAGGACGAGGGTTCGAAACAGAAGATCCGCTGACAATCGGCTGGTTGATGTCATAGAGCACCTGGAGGTGCTGACCGAAGGTGCCCACGTAACCAGCGGTGAAGATAGTGGATCTGGAAAGCTGCTGTTCCACATTCGCACTAACCACCGTTGCGCGAGGCATCTGGAAGTTCTGGTTGACACCAAAGGCTCCAACCTGCGGAGCATTCGAACCGGTGAAGGGATTAACCCCTACCAGCCAGTTCACGCTGGACTGCACGAAGATGGCTGCGGCGTCGGGGCCAGCGGGGTTGTTCTGAGAGTAGTTGGCGCCGCCATTGGTGGTCGTTCCGGTGACCCAGCTGCTCATGGCCGGGAAGTCGTAAAAGATGCCGTACGAACCGCGAAGGACGGTAGTGTGGTTCTCAAACGGCGAATAGGTGAAACCCACGCGGGGCGCTATGCCGCTATAGTACTCAGGGTAGAAGCCCTTTTGAAAACCAGGGGTCGGGCCAGGAATGAACTGGTAGATATCGTTCGCAGCCGCTTGAATCACGCCCGGAACGGTGTAGCGAACACCGTAGGTCAGAGTGAGATTCTTGGTTGCCTGGAAAGTATCAGCCGCCCAGCCGTCGACCGTGGTGAGTGTCCAGACACGCTGCGCATTGCCTTGCAAGAGGCGGGCTCCTGAGGAGTTTGAGGGAGCGCCCAGTAGGAAGTCCGAGACGGCCGAAAGGTTGGTGCCTGCTCCACCCCACGGGCCGCGCGAGCCATCGAAGGTGAAAGTGCCACGAGCAGAGGAAAAGTAAAGCTGGTTGACGTTTGAGTGACGGAACTCGCCACCGAACTTCATCTGGTGACGTCCGTGCGTCCAGTGGAAGTTGTCCGTCACGTGTCCGGTCACGTCGGTGCGCCCTGAGGGTTGCGTTGCGCCGGTCTGGTCGAAGCCGGTGATGAGAATCGACGGCGCGCCGGCTGCGACGATAGGGTTCGTAATGCCGAGGTTGAGGCCGGCATTCGCCTGCGGATTAAAGCTCTGATTCGCGTCGTTGAAGGTCTGGAGGAAGTAGTTTGCCGCAAAAGTGACAACGTTGAGCAGGTTGCTGTTGATGATCGACGTCTGGATGACCGAGAAGTTGTGGATGTGCATCGGCGCGGTCTGGAAGTACCACGCGTAATCGGAGGCCGTGGGTGCCGTCTGATTACCAGTGGTACCCAGATAGCGGATCGAGAGCTGCTCCTTGTCCGAGAAGTGGTGATCGAGCTTGATGATGCCGTTGTAACTGCTGTAGTTGGAGGTTCCCTGCGCGAAGTAGTTATTCGTAGTCGCCGGGCCCGACTTCGAATCACTGGGGTAGAGAAGGTTGTAGAGGTTCAGGCTGAGCTGGTTGGGCTTCAGGTTGTACTTCGCCAGGTTGGCCGTCGCCTGCGAAATCCATGCATCGTTGATGACTGTGTCGGTCAACGCCGTATTCACTTTGGCGATCTGAATCTCACCGGCCAGGAAGAGAAACGTGTGATCCTTCCAGATGGGGCCGCCCAGGGTAAAGCCGCCCTGGTGATCGCGGATGAAGGGTTTGCGCGAACCCACGGGAGCTACGGGCGAGATCGCAGCGAAGAACTCATTGCGGTCAAAGTAGAAGACGTCTCCGTGGATGTTGTTGGTTCCGCTCTTGAGCACCATGTTGGAGTTGGCGCCGGCGTTGCGGCCCTGGTCGGCTTCACCGCCGGACTGCATCGAGAACTGGTCGATGGCTTCGATGGGGATGAGGCCGCCAGCTACAGAGGCGATGCCGCCCTGGTTGGAGGCTACGATGCCGAGCCACGGATCGACGTTGTCGGCCCCGTCCACCTGGAAGTTGATGCTTGCTGTGCGGGAGCCGTTGACGGAGTTGGTAATCGAGCTGGCGCCGGGGGTGAAGCGGACCATCTGCGTGAAGTTACGCCCATTCATGGGCATCTCCTGCACGGACTTGGAGTCGATGACCGCGACAAGAGCGGCGGTTTCGGTGTCGGTCTGAACTCCGTTGGCAGTGACATCGATGACGGTGCTCTCGGAGCCTATGGAGAGCACTACGGGAAAGTTCACGGTCTTGGTGACGGCGACGTCAACACCGGCGATCTTGCGGGTCTGGAACCCGCTGGCTGCTACCGTAAGTTCGTATGTTCCAACAGGAAGCTCGGGGAAGTTGAAGTCCCCAGAGGCGTTCGATTTCGCGCGCAAGGTCGTTGCCGTCGCGGGATTGGTCAGTTGGATGTCGGCGTTGGCGATGGCGGCGCCCTGCGCATCGACAACGTTTCCCGAGACAGTCCCGCGGAAGGTCTGAGCGAAGCTTGACACAGCTACGAGTAAGACAAAAAACAACGACAGGGATCTTTTCCAGAGGTGGGACATTTCGGCTCCTGATTGCCAGATAGTTAGTGCGAGGTTTAGGGCGCAGAACTCCGTGAACCCGGAAGATGCGGGTTTCGTTGGGTCAATCGACTTCAAGCGGTGTTGACGGCAGTCGAAAAGCTGAAAATGAGTAGTGGTTCTTGCAATGTATTTTGAATGGCACATCACGTCAACATTTTTTTTTGACTGAACCGCGGCAAAAATCGCCAAGGCCGTTCCCTCTGACAGGGCGCAAAACGCGCCAGGACACGCAAAGATAGAAAGCGTATCTGGGGATTGTTGGCGCCATGCATTCTCAAGCAGGCGCATTGCACATTCAGTCAGGGGACCATATGGCCCTCCGAATGGCATTTGCTTGTTCTTCTCAGACGTGCGGGCTCGGACCGTCGGTCATCCAGTTTCATTCAGCATCGTTGCCGATGAAATTAGGCCCTCGGAAAGATCCAGACCCAATAAAGGCTGATGGTCAGCAGAACGAATGCAACTACCACAATGGCTATTCGTGGACCAAATGTTTTGAACCGTTGTGACAAGGCTGTCAGTAACAAGACGGTCGCAAGGAAGACCGTAACCTTCACATAGCTATCCGCATTCTCTCGAGTTTCTACCCCTTGGTTGAAGTAGCTGGTCGCCAGCTCGGAGAGCTTTGCAGATTCGATCAAATGTGAGTTGACATACTCCGGCATAAAGATGGGGCCGGCCGGAGCTGAAGGATTGTTGAGCGGATCGAGTTTCTGCCAGGCCTTAAACGCGACGAGATATTCGGGGCGAAAACGGCGCTCGTATAGATCGACTAATTTCACATTGTTCGCGGTCTTCGCGGCAAGCCATCCGTTAAAAGTCACAATATCGTAAAGACGGTCCTGCCCTGCGAGAGTCAATCCTTCTTGCGCCCGCACTGAGGTCCTTGTGCCACTCGCGTACTTGTTTGCGGACAAGGCTTCCCATCGCGCCGCCTGATATCCACTCCATGCGGTCAACACGGCGACGATTGCGAGCACAACCGCTTCGAGAATTTCGACCAATCTGCCTCGTCCGCTCGTCGATTCCGAGTGATGATGACCATGCTCATGGACTTTGTGAGCAAATTCAATATTGGACGTTACTTCACTCATGTGCACCTGCCATTCAGGTAAATATCCTGTTTGTTCACTTCGCCGAGTCCGAAATCATTCATCGATATGCTATCGAGAATTGCGACTCTTTCTTTCCTGCGAACTGATGATCTCCATCCCGATCAACCGCGCAATGAGAACTGCAAGATAGAGTTGCCCAGTGAGAGCTTCTCCGATGGCAAGGGCGCGGGCAATCCGACTTAGCGGGATGATCTCCCCATAGCCCAACGTGGTCAGGGTTACATAGCTGTAGTAGTACCACTCCGAGACAGAGGATGAGGACAATCCGACAGAGCTTTGAAATGAGTGGGGATCCAACTGCATCGCCATTAGGTATGCATTCGCCCACATCATGCCGAACAAGAGATAAATAGCTACAGCTGCCTGAATACTGACGGCCGTTACTGGGCCAGTGCGACGGAAAATTTGAAACACTAATATGTATTCAATAATCAGAACCACTAGGAGCGTCGAGATCTCATCTCCTAACTCCCAGAAGCGGGTTGGTTTCCACCAGGCGATCCATCGCATTGAGAATGCGATCACGCCCAGGAGAGACGAGAAGATCAACAGGCTTCTGCGACGCCATGCAATCGAAATCCCGGACACGAAGAGCGCTGTAAAGACGAGGTTGCTATACCACTCCGTATGGACCTGGCCAACTCCAACAGATGGCATCACAAATACAGTCAGAATGAGAATTCCCAGGAAGATCGAGATGCTGACTTGTGACTCCAGCGTATCGGCGTTGCCATTCCCGCCATCGGCTCCATCACCTTCAGGATTGGTGTTTACCTTGATGGCATTTGTCATGGTTGAAATCTCAGACTACTTTCTACTTTGCCGACAAATATATATTCAGTTTCAGCCCTATTCCATGAAGTTGGCTATTAGGACTTTTGCCCGTGTTGTTCTGGTGCTCATAGTAAGAATCAAACTCGAAATGCCTACCGATCGGAAACAGGCAGCCAGCGTAGAGTTCGGTGGTGCTCCACTTTGCATATTGGCTTTCGTAATACATCTCGACGCTAACGTAGGGTGCAGGGTGGTAGGACCGGATTCGTATCGGCTTCTCCAGTTGCGGCCTGTTACGATATCGCCATGTGAACTTACCATCGCTCCAGTTAAGATCAGAGCGATTCGTATCGGTTAGCAGCATGCCTGGCTTCATTGGGAAATGGAACGTTGCAGTTAGTTCCATTCGGTTCGTGGAAGGTGAATTCGGCGAAACGAGATAGCGGTATCCAGCGCTAAATACTAAGGGCCGTGTCTTCGAGTCGTCTAGGTCAAAGGTTGTGACCTCCCTCAGCCTGATCAGGGGCTTCACATAAAGTTCAACGCTCGGACCTATCGCGGCCTGTGTAGGATCCCCTCCATCTCTTGTATCTTTTGCTTGAACTCTTAGCCGCCAGTAGGAATTGAGTTTCAAATAGACATCCACCTCTGGCAGAAATTGCGTTTCCTGCGCGTTCGCGACCTCGCAGAACAAGATTAGAAAGACTAGAAACGGCCAGAGTCTTCGAAGGACCATAGAAATTTCGCTACAGAACATACCAACGGTATCTATCGACTCAGGAGGCGATGATCCGGGAGCGGGATAAGAATCACTTCTTTAGTAAAAGCCGGACAAGACTTTCAATCCGACACCGAACCGCCGTCTCATCAAGCGTAAGGTCTATTCCATGTTCGCGCTTCTGGCATATCTGCTAGTGCCACTACGAATAGTTGCTAGACGCGGACGAAGCGCTGGCCGTGTCGAGCTTTGGGTGCCGAGATGACAAAGAGTTCTGAAGGCCAAAAGCTCTGGAATGATCGCCAAAATGTTTTGATTCAGCGTGTTTCACGCAAACCGCAACAAAGCTCCAGTCATACATTTGTTGGTACACACTAGGACTTTTGGCAGTGGGCGAAAATTTACGCACGAGATATCGTCGAAATCGGAAGCCTTGAACACGAAACAAACCAACGTGTCCAAATAGGGCATTGCCGCTGCTTTTTTCGCGCTCGAACGTAGGTTTCTGGTCCCCCAAAAATGTAAAAGTTAGTTGTTAGGCGTCAAGAGAGGAAACAAATATCCATGCACAACCGATTAGGACGAGGCATTACAAAGGCAATGCGAATGGCCGCTGCAACGTGTGCAATGTTTTGCTCTATAGCGCAGACCCAAGCCCAGAATCCCGCGCTGCAAGAGAAACTCGCGGCAATCAAGCAAGCTTCCGCAGCGAACAAGCAGGCGCTCGCTCGCTACACCTGGTTGGAGCAACAGACCATCAGCCTTAAGGGCGATGTCAAGAAGACCCAACAGTTTCAAGTGCAGATGGTAAACGGACAACAACAGAAGACCGAGTTGAACCCTCAGCCACCAGCTCAACCTAGCCGTGGACTCAAAGAACGGATTATTGAAAAGAAAACAGAAGAACTCGTCGCATACGGCCAGCAAATCGGCGCACTTGCTAAACAGTACGCTCAAACCGACCCTCAGGCGCTTCAGCAGGCCTTTCAGCAAGGCAACATTTCGATGCAGCCAAACGGTTCCGCCGGTACTGTTGGGCTGATCATTAAGAGTTACCTTAAACCGAATGACTCGGTAACCCTTGTGTTCGGCGAACAGAATAAGGCCCTGCAAAGCGTCAAAGTTGCCACCTACCTCACTGACCCGAGCGATGCAGTCACGGTTGCTGTCCAATACGCCAAACTTCCTGACGGAACGAACCATGTCGCCACCATGCAGGTTAATGGGGTTACCAAACAGTTAGGGGTAGCGATTCAGAATTCGAACTATCAGCCCAAACAGTAGGCTGCGATGTTCCTCAGTGACTGAGAACACACGAAAACACGAAATATTTAACTCCACGGTCTACCTGAAGTGTAGAATTTCAGTCAATACGGCCCCAGTTCTCTATTACGAAAATGCTCGAGCTAGTATTCGAGATATCAGTCCTGCCGCCTGATTTGGCATAACTGCTATTACGCAAACATTAGCTGTTTTGAAAATGCACTGTAGGAGAATCACCGTGAGAGAGCAACGACCAGCAGCACGAATCCTGATTGCTGATGACCATCAACTTCTGGCTGACGCCTGCAAGAGTTTATTAGAACCAGAATTTTCAGTAGTTGGCATTGTCACGGATGGCCGTCATCTGGCAGATGCAGCGGCAGAACTAAAACCGGACATCATTATCCTTGATATCTACATGCCGCGATTGAACGGGCTGGATGCCGGCGAACAAGTAAAGCAGAAGATGCCGGGGGTCAAGTTAGTGTTCCTGACTATGACGCTGGCAGCGGACGTAGCGGCTGAAGCCTTCCGTCGCGGTGCCTCTGGTTACGTTCTCAAGCAGTCGGCTGGCGATGAACTCTTGCTCGCCGTACGCAAGGTCAACCGGGGAGAGTCTTACCTTTCGCCACTCATTGCCAAGGAGACCGTAACATTCCTCCTCAACAAGAGAGAGCCCTTTACAGAGGAAAAGCGGATCACGAAGAGACAAAGCGAGATACTGCAGTTACTCGCCGAAGGCTTGTCGATGAAGCAGGTGGCAAGCGTGATTGACGTAAAGCCAGGTACAGTAGCTTTTCACAAGTATCGAATGATGGAAACTCTGAATATTAGTACGAACGCTGAACTCCTGGGATATGCAATCAAGCACCAGATGATCTCTTCGTAAACTTCGTCTTGTGTGCGTGTCCCACGCGGCATCTCCGGTTTGAACTTCATCGCTGGCGGCTGGCTTCATAGCCAGCAGCGAACCGAACAGGTCTGTCCACTTTCTTCGCTCTCCTCAATCTCCTGCTTTCCAATTCACTTTCAGGCTCAATTCCGAAGCTACGCGGCCGGAACTGGTGGTGTGTCAGGACTAACGCTGGCGGCTGGCAACTTTTAGTGTTATGCCTGTTAGATTTGATAGTTCCTGCAACGGCGGGATGCTTGAATAATGTGAACGTCGTCAGGATTCGAAGAAGCATGTGTGCGGTCTTACGCCTAAGTACTGCTCAGTTGACAACAAGACTTCGTTGAAATGGTCCCCAAATGCGTTTCGATCCAGCGGTTTGTCAACCTAACACAAACATTTCGCCGTTCCTCGTCGCAGCAGGAAGAAAGATCCTTCCCGCTCAACCGGTTTAGTCCAACAGAAAGTAGTTGATGGTGCAAATCAATCCAGCACTTCGGGTAACACGAAAGACATCAAGGTTGTTGACTCAGAATTACCTGCAGCAAAATCCGCCCGGCTCCTCAGGTGGAAGGCGGAGCGCGGTGGAACGGAGCGGCGGGCGCGAGCCATGCAGCAGAGCGTGGAGTAGAGCCAACTGTTCTCTCAAACTAGCAGCGGCGGAGAGGGGTGTTCTGGGGATTTGGGGGATCGTTCAGGTGGTTGGGGTGACCGCTGGAACGGGGGGCTGGGGCAGTGGTGCGGTCAACGTTTTTGGGGGAGATGGAAGCGTTGGTACGTACCGCCCGTTTTGCTTACAAATCTAGTTATCGAAGGAAATTCAACCTGAACACAACGAAACTCGACGATGAGCTCACCCGGCGATGAAAGTGGGCCAAATATGAAGCAAGAACCGAGGGCAAGCATGAAAATCCGAGCCGCGCAATCATTAGTTCTCCTTTGCGTTTTGGCGGTGAGCAGTTACGTCGATTCTCAAGAACTTCCGAAGCAAGACAAGCCCACGCACCCTAAGCTTGGTCTTGTTCTCGAGGGCGGAGGCGCATTAGGCCTTGCGCATATTGGCGTCATAACCTGGATGGAGGAGCATCGCATCCCTGTCAGTTATGTCGCGGGAACCAGCATGGGTGGATTGGTCGGAGGTATGTACGCAACTGGACTATCCCCGGCACAAGTTAGGGAACTCATCAATGGAATTAACTGGGACCAGGTGTTAAGCGGAGTCACCCCATTTCGCGACCTGTCCTTTCGGCGCAAACAGGACGAGCGCGACTTCCCGGGCCAACTTGAATTTGGTTTGCGTGGCGGGTTGCAGTTTCCTTCAGGGTTCAACACAGGTCAAGGTGTGAACCTGGTTCTCGACAAAGTTGCTCTTCCTTATTCGGAGATTGCAAGCTTTAACGATCTTCCGATTCCTTTTGCCTGTGTGTCAACTGATCTTATCTCTGGCAAGCCGCATGTCTTCCGGGACGGCTCTCTTGCATTCGCCATGAGATCGACCATGTCCTTACCGGGCATCTTCACGCCCGTCCGATCTGGAAAACACCTCTACGCAGATGGTTTTATGCTCGACAATCTTCCGGTCGATGTTGGAAAAGAGATGGGGGCCGATGTCACACTTGCAATCCACCTCGAGAGTTCGCCGATGGATCCAAACACGAATCTGTCAAGTTTCGGTGTGCTGGGTCAATCTATCTCCGTCATGTCCGCCGTGAACGTAGTTCATTCAATGGAGATGGCGGACATACTGGTGACGGTTCCGCTGCAGAAATATACAACTCTGGACTACAACAAAGCCGATGCCATCATCAAGCTGGGATACGACGCGGCGGCCTCCAAAGCCACTGTGTTGTCGGCATTTTCAGTAAGCGACGCTGAATGGGAGGAATATCTCGCAAAGCGGAATGCCAAACGAAAGACCACGCCAATACCCAAATTTGTCGAGGTTACTGGCACCTCTCCAGATATGGCGAAGGCTATGGAGAAGCAGATGTCTTCGCTGGTAGGGCAGCCAGTTGAACCAAAGATAATGGACGAGGACATGATGACCATCGTTGGCATGGGACGGTTCGCCACTGCCACATATTCGATGACGGAGAAAAACGGCGAACAGGGTCTGCAGATTCAGGCAGAACAGAAGTCATACGCGCCCCCCATCGTGCGTCCGCTCATTGAGATCGACGGTTCCCAATTTAACAATGTCCTCTTCAGCATTGGGGGTAGGATCACATTTATGGATGTCGGGAGCTATCGGTCAGAGCTTCGCACCGACGTTATCCTCGGGTCGCAATACCTATTGAATGCCGAGTACTACCACCCACTTACAACAACCAGCAATTGGTTTATTGCTCCCAGATTTGGAGTGAACAGTCAGCAATTTAACATCTACTCCGGCTCAGATTTGCTGGCCAGCTACCGCATAAGGCAGGCGCTTGGCGGACTCGATACCGGATATGGGTTTGGAAGGACCGGAGAATTTCGATTTGGATATGAAGGCGGCTACGAAACGATATCTCCTGAGGTTGGGAACATCCCGGAGCTTCCCGTTACCTCTGGAACAACGGGCGATCTTAGAATCAAGTACCAGTTGACCACGCTGGACGATCCAGTGATCCCTCGCGCGGGTACCAACATTCTGATGTACACCAAGGGATATACGACGAACCCCAACGCCCCCGGGCCATTTCCAGTGACTGAAGTTGCGGCACAACAGTTCTTCCGCCTGAGTGCACTTACCTCTATCTATGTCAGCGCGTCCGGCGGCAGTAGCTATGGCTTCAAAACGGGAGTCCCTTCCTTTTCTCTGGGAGGATCGCAGCGCCTCGTCGCATGGAATACCAATGAGTTACTTACGAACCAATATTTTCTGGGGCAAGTCGGCTACATTCGAGAGTTGCTTAGACTGCCGCCTTTCTTGGGCAGTTCTGTCAACCTCCTCGGCCTGTTGGAGTTGGGAAAGACTTACAAGCTTCCCCTTGGCCCCAAGCCGCCCAATCTCCCAATGGATGCTGCGGCAGGCCTCCTCGTGAACACGATATTCGGGCCGGTCGAGATCGCGGGCGCAGTAGGTGATTATGGTCACGGACGGTTCTTTTTCCGGATTGGACGAACGTTCTAAGAAAATTGTTGATTCCAACGAATCTTTCCGTAGCTAGAAACAACTTGGCGACCTTTCGACAAGATCAAGGAAGGACGTTTGCGGTCTGGATACCGTACACGACCCCCGCGTAATCCATTGGCTCCGGATGGCTTATAAACAATATGGGCCTGGATGCCGGGAGGTCAGAAACGGCACGGAGACAGACGCACCATGAACATTCGGAGCATCATCCTCAGTTCCACTCTTTTGTTCTCACTGCCTCTTTTCGCCCAAAAAAGCCAGGATGTGATCGTCATGAAGAATGGCGATCGCTTTACTTGCGAGATTAAGGGTCTCAGCGCTGGAGTACTTTCAGTCAAGTTGGATTACGTAGATGGCACTATCGCGATGCAATGGTCAAAAGTAGCTCGCCTGGAAAGCGATCGGCTATTTCTTGTGCAAACGGAGAGTGGCGCTGTTTATACGGGAAAGATCTCGACTACGGGAGCATCCAACGATCCCCCAATAAAAATTGAAATCACCGAAGTAGCTGGCAAGGAAGTCGAAGTTGCACAGCGTAAGATCATCAAACTGAGCCAAACCTCCGAGGGTTTTTGGCATCGATTCGATGGCGCAGTTAATACGGGTTTCCTTTACTCCAAGGGCAATGAATCGGTTCAGTACAATCTGAGTTCCCAAGTGGCTTACACGAGGGAGCGCTGGTCGAGTCAGGCAAGCTTTAACTCCTCCTTCGCCTCGAATAGCGGTGCCGACATAACGACCCGTAACCAGACAAACATAAGCACGATGAGGCTTTTGCGCTGGAACAATTGGTTCTACGCTGGTAGTGCGGGGTTCCTGCAAAGTTCCGTACAGGAAATTAGTCTCCAAACTACCCTTGGCGGAGGGATCGGACGTTACCTAAAAAACACCAATCGAGCGAGCGTATCCGTCCTTGGAGGCTTCGGTTGGCAGAATATCGACTACACACAAAACGTGGCTGGTCAGGGAACTGAAAATACCGCGGTTGCTTTCGTGTCTAGCCAGGTCAAAGTCTTCAAATTCAAGAAAACAAACCTCGATCTTTCAGCATCCTTGATTCCAGCAATCTCAGACACCGGGCGTGTTCATTTCAATACGAACGCGGTCTACTACGTAAAGATCATTAGCGACCTCTCTTGGAATTTTTCGTTCTACGGAAGTTGGGATACTCGCCCTCCCGCCACATTTCCCAAAAGCGACTACGGCAGTAGCTCAGGACTCAGTTGGACCTTTGGAAACAGATAACAACAGTGCAATCGGATTGGTCGTTCGTCTAGAGTGGTTCCCAACCATCACTTTTTATGCTTCTTGAGCTTCCGAGTGATGTCAGGGGCGAATTCGCCAAGCACATTGATCAGGCTGCCTACCCACGCCTGGGTCAGTGCGCTCTGATATCCCTTGACCAGATAATTCGGGTCTCCGGGCTGCCACGTAGCCGTGATCACTCCAGCCCCAAAGGATCCCAGATACGGCATCAGTTGAGGTCGCAAGTGCGTCTCGCTTCGGTCGTAGGTCACAAAGTTTCGCACAATCGCATGACGAGTCCGTGGCCAGAATCCGTCACACTTGCATCGGTCGTACCGAGGCTCCCAACCGACCATTGCATTTCCCAAAGACGTGAATGAATTTTGCAGTAAAAATTGGGTCTGCCGCGTTCCTAGTCTCTTCGCAAAGCCTTCAAATCCGTCTCCCCACTCTGGCGGAGTGTTTCTAACTTGATCATGAAGGGTAAAAAAACCAGTTTTGACGTAGATTCCAGGTGTCGTAAAGCTTTGTCGGACAAACAGCTTGAAGCGTTCATCGCCTGTCAGTGGCTCTAGCGGAGCGCCCTTTGGGATGTATGCCCCGTACAGCCAGTTCACCGCCAACTGGTTCTGGGGCGTTGCCGCTTCAGTTGCTCCTGAACTCGTGCTAACTTGCGCCCAACACGCCGGAGCCAGCGTCGCAAGCAGTAGGTAACGGCACCATCGACTCCCGGTAGAAAGTATCAGTTGTCCCAGCAAAGCGGACTTCAACAAACTCAAGGATGGGATGGCTCGCATACTGCTCCTTGCGGCGTTCAGGTTTTTCGGCTCATACGCGTTTGAGGAGAAAAGCAAATCGCGGTAAGCAAACCCGGTCAGGATCCGAAATGAAAACCGTGAAATATTCCCCCGGTCAATTTGCCGGAACAAAGGTTGTCGTTCTAGCGACTCGATGGCTACCACGAGATAAACCATAAGTTATCTATATGCCCCTCAGGGCTATGCGGGCACTATAAAAAGTGCGAGTCTGCTATCCGAATTGTGCCAGTAGTATCTCTGGACAGAGGTTCGCTTAGCCAGGTTCATTCCTACATCGTCGGCGAAACAGTCGACGCAAATCGTCCTCCGGAGAAGACGATGTCGATCGCTCTTGTGAGATCGGCCGTTATCCGTGACTTGAACACGTAACCAGATGCGCCCAGGTCAAATGCAGCATTCACGAAATCAATGTCTTCATGAACGGTCAGGAAGATGATCTTGGCCGGTGAACCGGCGTCTCTGAGGCGCCTCGCTACATCAAAACCTGTCATATCACCCAACGACACGTCCAAAATGATAAGGTCGGGGGTAAATCCTTCGACCTTCTTCAGTACGGATGCTCCACTACTCAGGGCCGCTGCAACTTTGTAAGTCGGCTCCAGCATCTCGACAAGGGTTTCGAGAAGAGCAGGATTGTCGTCTGCTAGCAAGAGCGACGGGAAGGCCACAAAGTTGGTTTTCATTATCTGCAGCACCTGCATTCGGCTGACCTGGCGAACCTATCGGAATGTTACTTAAGCATGAATGGACAATCTGCTGGCAAAAGTAGCTGTCTGTGAACTAGAAATCTACCTGACGCAATCAGAGGTGTTTTCGAGAATCTCTATTGCCTCCAGTGCCCCGCTGAAGGCAATCTAACGTCCATAATGGGATACCAGCTGGGCCAACGGATCGATATTTTTTCACTAGGGAAGACCGTTTTCTGTGGTTCGCATGCGTTTCATTCTCCGGAGCTAGTCGGTATCCGAGGTTCCAGCCGTCTAGTCCAGTCGCTGCGGCTTTCTTGGACGCTCAATGGATGGGTAAGCCGAGCCGAGGAACGGAAGCGCGCCTCATGTGAACCGAGCCTAGCGGATGTCTAGCAACATGGGCACTAGCAGAACTCGTAGGTGATTCACAAAAAAACGATTAGCGCATTTTGGTTACGGTCGATATAAGCCACCGAATATTCGGCGGAAAGCTCAATCGCCAGGCCATCGAGTTCTCTCATTTGCGTCCCCGGACCAGCTGCAAGTCAGCTATGGGCATCACTTGATAAGTGGCAAAGGCGTTGATGACATCTTGTGTGGCACAATAATTACCTATCGCAGCGTTTCGCGAATAGCCCCCATGCGGTCCGGCAGGTCGCGACGCCGTTGATGGCAGTGGTGGCCGTAGAACTTCAGGCAGCTTTGTACCCGGGAGCATAGCTTTACCGGTGGAGGTTTTTGATCCCGTACGAATCCAAATGCTCGCGCGCCGGCAAGACCAGAAAGCGAATTAGCCTCCTTGTCCGTTTGTTTACCGCAGCCTTACTTTGCCATGCCGCGGCCATCGCCGGCGCGGAAGAGGATCGCCGTGTCCTTGTTCTTTATCAACAGGGACGATCTGGAACTGCTGTCGCTCTTGCCGATCGCGCGATCCGTGAGATCTTCGACAAGCAATCGACGTACCACATCGATCTGTACGTTGAATATATGGAAACAAATCTATTTGTTGACGAGGTCTCTCAAAAGAAAATTCGCGAATGGTACCTCCAAAAATATCGAGATCATCAGCCGAACGTAATCATCGCAGCTGGCGACGCGCCGATCCGCTTCATGATCGACGCGCATCGGGAATACTTTCCGGGAGTTCCGGTCGTTATCTGCGGAGCCACAGAAAACTGGACAAACCGCCCAGAACTGGACCCCCTGATTACCGGGACCTGGATGAATGCAGATCCGGCGAAGACTCTCGAGGCCGCATTGCATCTTCAGCGCAGTACAAAAGAAGTCATTGTCGTGAATGGAGCTTCTCCTGGTGACCGGGTAAGGGAAGCCTTATTTCGAAAGAGTTTGCACAACTACGAAGACAAACTCAAGTTCACCTATTTGAGTGGTTTGTCGATGGCATCTCTACTCCCACGTCTCAGAGAAATACCGAGCCACGCCATCATCCTCTTTGGCTTCATCAACGAGGATGGTTCGGGAAACAAATTTGTCTCTTCCACTCAGTCGCTTCCGATGGTTATCCGCGCTGCGAATGCACCCGTCTACACCACGGCTGATACGTTGGTGGGACAGGGACCGGTCGGTGGTTACGTGATGAGCTATGCCGCTCAGGGCCGCGTTGCCGCCGAAGACGTCATGAAACTCCTCAACGGCCAGAAGGCTTCAGACATCCCCATCGTCGCAGGCGAGAATGTTTACCTGTTTGATTGGCGCGCGTTGAAACGCTGGGGCCTTGAAGGGCGCAACCTCCCCGTCGGTAGCATCCTGCTGAATCGTCCGCCGACACTGATTGAAGCGTACGGGCGCTATGTCTTTGGGGGACTCGTTCTTCTATTCGGGCAATTGGCCCTCATCCTCGAACTCTTGAGACAACGCGCCAAAGAGAGAACCATCAGGCGGCATCTGCACGAAAGTGAAGCCAGGCTGCGCGAGGCCCAGAGTATCGCTCAATGTGGAAGTTGGGTGTGGGACATCACGAAGAACAAGACCTATTGGTCTGACGAAATGTACCGCATCCTCGGGTTGGTTCCTCAGTCCGTTCCCGCCACAGGCGGTCTAATCCATCCAGGAGACGACCAGTACTACGTTGCCAAAATGAAAGAGGCCTCGGATCTCGGCCAGCCCTACAGCGCAGAACACCGCATAGTGCGGCCCAACGGAGAAGAACGCATCGTGCTGGAGGCTGGACAACCGAAATACGACTCTCATCATAAGCCTGCTTTCATGATTGGCACTATGCTCGACATTACCGACCAGCGACGCGCAGAGAGGGTGCTGCGTGAAAGCGAGGAGCGCTTTCGCGCCATGGCAGATGGTGCCCCCATAATGATGTGGATGGCGGGCGTCGACAAGCTTTGCACGGATTTCAACCGAGGCTGGCTCGACTTCACGGGACGCTCGCTCGAACAGGAATTAGGCAACGGTTGGGCGGAGGGCGTTCACCCGGACGACTTGCAGAGGTGCCTCTCAATTTACATCGAAGCCTTCGACAAGCGGATGCCCTTCTCGATGGAATACCGCCTGAGGCGGCACGACGGACAGTACCACTGGATCAGTGACGCTGGTTCTCCCCGGTTCCTCTCGGACGGTACATTCGCAGGCTACATAGGCTGCTGTGTCGACATCCATGATCGCAAAGCGATCGAGTTAGCCAGGCTCGATCTGGCCCGTCGCCTGATGAGTGCCCAGGAGGCAGAACGTACCCGCGTCGCGCGCGAACTCCACGATGGTATCGGCCAGGAGATAGCCCTGCTCGGTATCCAAATGCAGAGGGCCGCGGCATCGATTTCAATGGAACCAGGACCGATATATCTCGGCATGCAGAAACTTTGCACGAACCTCACCGCAATAGGCCTCCACGTCAGCCGTCTGTCCCATCAGCTACATTCGTCGGAACTGGAGTACCTTGGCCTGTCCGTCGCTATTACAAAACTTTGCCGCGAATTCTCTGAGCAGTACCACATCAAGGTTGCGTGCTCATGTGCGAATATTCCCGCAAAGTTGAACAACGACGTTGCCCTGGCCTTCCTCCGGGTCGTCCAGGAGTCCCTGCACAATATCGCCAAACACAGCGGCGCTAAGGAAGTTCAAGTAGAACTGACAGCCGCCGAAGACCTCAATCTCATCGTTCGTGATAACGGCAAAGGATTCGACCTTCAAGAATCAAAGGCCGTACCCGGCCTTGGCCTCGTCAGTATGCGGGAGAGGATGCATCTGATTGGGGGCGAATTTTCGATCGAATCCACCCCAGGCGGCGGAACGCTTATACGCGCCGGCGTTCCTCTTCTAGCAGCCACCCCTCCCGTCGCAACTGTCTGACGGTTAGTCAATTCGCGGACTGATTCGGAACGGTCGACGAAAAACTCTCAATTTCGCACCCGTCTTAAATCCCAAAGTCAGGTCGTTCTGACAAGCTTAATTTGCTTACCAAAAAATTAAAACCTCCCTCAACCGAGTCGATTCGCCGGTTTGTCCACGTAGATTCCTGCCTCAAGCCAAGGTAGAGCGGGCACGCCGTCCAGTCTCACATTTCGCGTTTTTCATAGAATTGACGCCCGTTTATTTGACTTTTTGTAACTCTCAACATAGTAGGTTCCCTAGTTAGTTGCCGCCCGGTCGTTCCCAAATTCTCCCCTTGACAGTCTCATTTCATACCGTATAAAGTTCGCGACGCATAGAAAATAAGCTTCGAACACGGCGGCACTCCTTAGGAAATTCATCCCTGAGACGGCAACGCCGAATGACTCAAGACTTGGGTTTTTGTACGACTGGAGGAGTTATGACGCAGATCAACATCACAGTTCGCCGTGTGGTTCACGCAGTGTCGAAGGGATTCATTTTTGCAATCGTGGTCTGCGTCGGTCTATGCCTCGTGCCCACGATAGGAGCGCAGGTGCTCTACGGCACACTGACCGGCACAGTGACTGATTCCAGCGGCGCCGTTGTCGCCGGTGCTCAGATCACCGCGTCAGAAGTTCAGACCGGCGTTACCCAGACCGCGACCGTTGACTCCAGCGGCATCTATCGGCTCTCAGCCCTTTTGCCGGGCACATACAAAGTCACTGTCATCGCGAGTGGTTTCTCCAAACAGGAAACCCCAGGCGTCCTTGTGCGCGCGAATGAAGTCGCCCGAGTGAACGCAGAACTCAAGGTAGGGTCTGCGGCACAAGACATCATCGTTACCACCGAAGCCCCGCTACTCCAAACCGACAAGGCCGACGTCCATACCGAAATTACCGCCCAGCAGGTCGATAATCTGCCGACCATGGGTTCCCAGGGGCGAAACTTCCAGTCGCTTTTGAAGACCGTACCTGGTACAGGATTGACCGCCGAAACCAATTCACTTGCCGGCAATCCGCAGCGCTCAATAAACGTCAACGTAAACGGACAGTCGAATCAGGGGGTCAACACTCGAATCGACGGCGCCCAGGACTCGTATTCCTGGCTGCCCGCCAACGTCGCTTATGTCCCGCCCGCCGACGCCATTGAGAATGTCAACGTCGTAACCAACTCCTTCGATGCCGAGCAGGGCATGGCTGGCGGCGCCGCAGTCAACGTGCAGATTAAGTCCGGCACCAACAGATTCCACGGTGGCGCCAACTGGTTCCGTACGGACCAGAACTTCGCCGCGCGCAACTACTTCCAAACCGACCCAGTCCTCTTCCCGAAGAAGAACAGAAATAACCAGAACCAGTACGGTGGCTACGTCGGCGGTCCCATCATCAAGGACAAACTCTTCTTCTTCACCGATTTCGAGCGCACAACCCAGCGCCAGCTCGCCGGACCCGATACCCGCACACTGCCGACAGCCGCAATGGCCGCGGGAGACTTCCGCGGTCTGCCAGGAAACCCTATCATCTACGACCCCGCCACTGGAGACATTCACGGCGCTAACAAAAAGCAGGTCTCCTGCAATGGCGTGTTGAATACCATCTGCCCGAGCCGCTTTGATCCTGCGACCGTCGCGATGATCAAATTGCTTCAGCCGAACATCGCGCAGGAATTCACCACCACCAACGGCTTGAACAACTGGACCGGTAACGGGACGGCGCTGTTCAACCGCAACGACTTCGATGTCAAGATCAACTATGTTCCGAGCCAGAAAACGACCCTCTTTGGCCGGTACAGCATTTCAAACACTCTTGTGTACGATCCGCCTCTTCTGGGAGCTGCAATTGGGGATGCAACCAATGGAGGACAACTCGGCAACGCTCCCGGCCGGGTTCAGAGCGTTGGTCTGGGTGCAACCCACTCGTTCAGTCCCCAGTTGCTGCTGGATTGGAACTTCGGCTACAACCGCCAACGGCTGGGGTCGACCTTCGATCTCGTCTCTGCAAACGGGCTCACCAACCTGGGCATCCCTGGAACCAACAACGCCGGCGCCCCGGGTGACCCGTCCCTCTACTATGGCTATCCCGGTTTCATCTTTCCCACCGGCCAGGCGGCGCCGGGCAGCACCATTCCGAACAACCAGGCGAATCTGGGCAATGCTCAACCAGCCAATCCGTTCCTCTTCCGCGACAACCAGTTCGTCACCGGCGCTAACCTCAGCTGGATAAAAGGAAGGCATAGCTTCCGCGGCGGTATCGAGTGGAACCACGCGCAGATCAACCACTTCCAGCCGCAGGGTGGCACCTTCCAGCAGCCGCGAGGCGCATTCGCGTTCAACGGCTTCGTCACCTCTCAGCAAGGCTCGACCCCAACCTGGTTCAACTCCTGGGCCGATTTCATGTTTGGTCTTCCGGATCTGACCGGGAAAGCCAGAGCGCTCTTCAACCCAAATGCGCTCCGTTGGACGCAGTGGTCATGGTATGTGCGCGACCAATGGCAGGCGACCCCCAACTTGACGCTCAACGTGGGTGTTCGATGGGAGTACTACCCCTTCGGATATAGCAACCACGACAAGGGGCTTCGCTATCTCAATCTGAGCACGGGCAACGTTCTGATTGGCGGCTACGGAAACGTTCCAGAGAATGACGGCATCGATGTCGGACACGGGCAGTTCCTTGGGCGATTTGGTGCCAGCTATCGTGTCACCCCGTCGATTGTGGTTCGTGCAGGCTACGGCATGAGCGCGGATCCGAACAACTGGCGCTACTTCCGTAACGCCTACCCGGCCGTGATCCTTGATACCAACGCCCCCTCGAACTCCGCGGATTACATTCCCGCTGCGAGCCTGACCGGCCTGAACGGTAGCGGACTGGCCGGAGGAGCCTTACCCACACTCCCCACCGGCATCTCTCTGCTGCCGCTTCCTGATCTCAGCACCGGCGTCATTCCGCTTCCCACAAGCGCCAGCACGACGACAATCCCTAACCCGTTCCGGCGCGGATACATCAACTCGTACAACCTCATGGTTCAGCAGGATATGGGCTGGCTTGTCTTCCAGGCCGGTTACGTAGGCACGATGGCTGTTCGGCCTCTTGTCAACATGAACGCCAACGCTTCGCTCCCCGGCACCGGAAGTGCAGGTGGACTTCTCAGCCAGGCCTACGGCAAGAACTACACCGGAACAATCAACCAATTGATTCCTTTCAAAAACAACTACTACAACTCCCTGCAGACCACGGTCACACATCGGTGGGCGAACAACTCTATGGCTGGCGTCGTCTACACGTGGTCGAAGGCGATCAACTACGAAGACAACGAAGACCTCAGCTCGCTCTCGTTTCCGTACCCAACCTATTGGGCGAAGAACCGAGGACTGGCTAGCTACAACCGTGCCCAGAACTTCGTGGTCTATGGCGTGTTTCAATCGCCCTTCGGCAGTGGACAACGCTGGGTGACCACAGGGGTTGGCGGCAAGATTCTCGGCGGCTGGATGATCAACCCACTGCTGAGCGCTCTAAGTGGTGTGCCGTTTACCGTCGGCTCGGGAGGCAACCTCAACGCCAATGGTTCCGGGCAAACGGCCGACCTCGTCAATACCTACCACAAGGTGAAGGGGAGACCGCTGCGCACCGGGCAAACCTGTGGCCAGACCGACCTCAGCTGTCACTTCTTCGACGCGAGCGCCTTTGCCGCACCCCTGATAACCAGTGCTTCGACCGCACATTATGGAAACACCGGCCGCAATCAATTCATCGGTCCGGGATACTTCAGCTTGAACCTGAGCGTGATCCGCGACTTCAAAATCAAGGAGTACGCCACGCTGCAGTTACGGGCCGATGCGTTCAGTTTGACCAACACGCCCCACTTCGCTAACCCGAATGTCACATGTCCCGGTAATGCTGCGGTTCCCGGTCCAGTTGGTGGTAGCGGAGGACTATGTTCTACAGGCACCAACAATAATTTTGGAGTAATCACCGGTACAGCCTCACCGGGTGGTTTCTTCGGTCCGGATCCCGGCAACCGAACCATCTGGCTGGGGGCTAGCGTGAAGTTCTAGCAGGAGCCACTGCCAGTTCGCTGGCCGCTTCAACTTCCAGGAAAACCCAACACAAAGAGGCAGCTCAAGGAATGAGCTGCCTCTTTGCGGTTTGCATTGAGTGCTGTTGCAGTTGCCGCTCTTCTGACATCCCGAAGAGAATCTGCTGTTGTCGTTGCTCTTGCCTTTCTTGTTGTCATCCCAAAGGGATCTGCTGTTTGCCTTTGAATTTATTTTTTTTGCTGTTTCTGCCCAAAAATCGCATGTCAAGCCCTAAATCCACTAAATCGTTTACGAATCAATAACATCGGCGTGGCGTATTAGTTAGGTCCGACCCGCTATACTGGATATATAGATCAAAATCAAACAAGCCCCGGACCTCTTCCGGGGCTAACTCGTTTATTTGGACTATTTTGGACGCAACTCATTTGTTATGAATATTTTGCAGACAGTGGCATGCCGTAAATAAATGATTGCAAATGGTTTACGCGCGGGCAATAGGGGGTACCCCTGTCGGGGTTCGAAGCAAGGAAAGGGAACGAAAAGCCTGCAGACAACGAAAGAGATTACTGGATCACTGCGTCAAAGGTCCCCGTCTCGATGGTTGTCCCATGCTTCATCTGGACAAAGATCCGATATCGCCCAGCAGACGGAAACCCATAAGGGAACTCGACGGTATTGGATATCGGCTCAGAATGATGATCCATGTGCATCGGCATACTCATATCCATCCCTTCCATCCCTGCATGAGCGGAAGAATCGTTACCGTTGGCCAACATCAGAGCGGCCATGGCAGCAGAGCCCTCCGGATGAGTATGCGCAAACACAGTTCCGTCCGTCTTGACGAACGCCGCATGCCCCGCCATTCCCATATATGGCTGCACGTCGGCCGCAGGAGCGCCCTTGGCGTCCTGCAGGTGGAACCGGAACGTGTATCCAGTGTCTGCGGTCAGGGTCGCAGGGCGATCCCACACCATGACATAGCCATCAGGTAGCGTGAAGGAGTCGCCGAGCGCGCCAGCGTTGAGCGGCTGCGGATGTGCGGCAGCATCGTCAGGACCGAGGGCACCTCCAGCCATCGTGGCCGGCACAGTGATCTTTGAGACGAGCGTCTCGGGAAAGCCGGAGGCGTGGACCACATCGCCATAGAGCGTGTAGTCGCCAGCAGGCATGGCGGGAAGTGAAATGCGGAAGTTGCCCGGACCGGCGAGTTCTGGATGCAGGTGGAAGACGGCGTCCATCTCCGGCTCACGGATGGCATAGAGGTGCATCAGGTGACCGTGGTCGGGCAGAAAGTCGTTGTTGGAGCGGCCACGTCGGTCACTCTCCGTACGAAAGGCTTGTACGTTGAGATCGAGTACATTGCCCGAGAGCACTGGATCAACCTTCAGAGGGTGGTAGACGTCGAGTGAGTAGCTGGCGGCCTCAGCATTCCACCACGTAGCTCCTCCCCAGATCAGCAGAGCCATAAAGACCAGGCTCCCTGCGCTCGCGAGAATTGCCCGCCGCCTGCGATTTGGCGAAGCGATTGCGCCCGGCTCAAGTCGGGCATCACGCACAGCGGCAGCGACGATCCCGGCCATACTTGCGACCAGGAATAGGCCAAGCACTCCCAGAATCATCCCCATCCCGCGCTGCATCTTCAGAGTCGAGAGAGCGACTGCAGGCACCGGCACCGAGGCCGTCTGCACTCCACCCTCTCCAGCGATTTCAAAACGTACCTCCCAAGAGCCTGACGCCATCATCCACAGGCTCCCCGTAAAGAAAGCCGGGTCCGCAGACGAGCGTTTCATCGGATCCGAAGTAGGAGGATGTTTCGAAGCCTCACCCGTGATCGGAAGGGGAGTGATGTTGATACCACTCACATTTGCCCCACTCGATCGCACCTCCACGGTCGCTACGCCGGGGATGACATTAGGCATGCGGACAGTGACGTACAGCTTGTAGGGTCCAGCATTGATCGTCTCAAAGACATCTTTGCTGCCAACATGGGCGTGCGCCGTCTGGGAGGCAGTGATAACGCAGAACACGAAGATCAGAACGAAGCGAAAAGGCGTAAAAAAAACCTTCACCGTTGTACACTCCGCATCCAACGTCCAAAGCTCAAGCCGATCCAGGTACTGATGGAGCCATAGATCGCAGCGCGCAGCAGACCCCAATACAGCACCGCGCCGTTGTCCGGCTCAAAGAAAAGCCGCAGGCGGTCATATCCATTTGGCCGCGAGTTGTAGTCGAAATAGATCGTCCCAAAGAACCGGTTCTCAGAAGCTTTGGACAGGAGAAAGCTGGCGAACGGCCATTCGATGATCGTCAGAACGGCGACAAACAGAAAGCCCGAAACGAGTGCGACTTTCCACGGCTTCCAGGCACGGGTCCTTTGCCACAGCAAATCGAGCGCGATCGCGGGCACAATAATCAGAATGGGAAACTTGGCAGGGATTAGATGGGTGACCGGGTTGAAGACCGGTCCAAGCTTCGGTTGCGCTGGAAAAAGTGGAAAGATCAGGATCTCCGCAATTGCGATTATCATATACACCGCGGCCGCGGTGGTCGCCGCCCACTTGTAACGTGATGCCTGTGACAACATTGCGAAAGCAAGCGGAAGCGCGATACCCATCGCAATATAGGCACTCACCGAGTGCAACTTTACGTCCCACGTGTACTCGATCAGGAAAAACATCTGGCCGGAGACGATAAGGCCGCCGACGTAAAGGAAGATACGTTGGAGCTTCTTGAAGATCTCCTCACCGCGCGGCGTGCCGTCAGTGGAAGCGCGATTCATCGCCGCCAGAATCAGAAACAGAATGCCTACGGATACTGCGCGCATACCAAGGATCAAAAGTGTGTGTGGTGGACTTACGATCTTGACATCGAGTCCGTATGCAGCATGCCACCAGTTGTCGAACGGAGCCGACGTGATCATTGCAATACCACCCCACGCAGCGATGAATGCTCCAAGCGGCGCCCGGAAGCCGAGCACGTTGACTGACGTGGTCTTCAGTTTCGCTGACTGTCCGAAGGTATTGACCAGAATCAGATAGCCGCAGATGACTGCAGCCATGACCCCGCAGGCCTGGATCGCCAGGTGTGCCGGTGTCCAAAAGCTGTCTCGACCGATCGAACGGTGCCAGGAGACGTCCCATGCCCCTCCTATCGAAGCCGAGGTGACAGCAAGTGCGCCGCACCACACATACCAGGGAACGCCCGCAGTTTTTTGGGAGGTCTGCGTTGACTCCTTTGCCCTAACTTGATGCGTTGACAATGGCACACTGGACATAGGACCTCACACGATATAGCGCTATCTTATAGCGTAACGGATGCGTCTTTGCTGTGTCTGCCGTCCGTCACCTGCAATGATTGTTTTATGCAGCGCAACTCGAATTTGCGATAGAGTAGAAACATAATTTTTCAAAAGAGCAGATTTCCTTGTCACATTCAGGCATGCAGGATTTCTTGCAATACCTGTATGCGGAAGTGCAGTTCCTTCCAATGCAAATGGGGTTTTCGCGTTGGTGCTGTCGCTATCGAATTCCTTTAGGAGAGGTGTCTTCCATGGGTGTCTCCCGCCGCGATTTTTTGATGCGTGTAGGTCAGGTTGGTGGCTATAGTGCTGCCTTTGCGACGATGCAGTCGCTGGGGTTGATGCCGATGAAGGGAGAGCAGGTGGCGCCGATTCAGGCGGCTGTGGGCTCGGGCAAGGGCATCAAAGTGGTGGTGCTGGGCGGGGGGGTCGGAGGGCTGGTTTCAGCGTATGAGCTGAAAAAGCTGGGTTACGACGTGACTCTGCTGGAGGCGCGAGAGCGTCCGGGTGGACGCAACTGGACGGGGCGTAACGGGACGAAGGTGAAGTTCGTCGATGGAACGAAGCAGGTGATCAGTTGGGAGGAAGGGAACTATCAGAACATGGGGCCAGCGCGCCTGCCGAGCACGCACTGGACGATGCTGGGATATTGTCGCGAGCTTGGCGTTGCGCTGGAGGTAGAAGTCAATACTTCGCGGTCGACGTTTTTGCAAAACGACGCGGCGAATGGTGGGAAGCCGGTGGTGCAACGAAAGGCGATCAACGATACGCGGGGCCATGTGTCGGAGTTGCTGTCGAAGTGTGTGGCGAATGGGGCGCTGGATGCCGAGCTAAGCAAGGAAGATCGCGAGCGGATGACGGCGTTTCTGAAGATCTATGGGCCGTTGAACGAAAAGAGCGCGTATGTGGGCTCGGAGAGGGCGGGGTATAAGACGCCACCGGGCGCCGGTTCGCAGATCGGTGTGGATGAAGCGCCGATGGATATGCGCATCTTGCTGGATGAGAACTTCTGGAATGACCTGTTTGTGGAGGAGGCGTACGACTGGCAGGCGACGATGATGCAGCCGGTGGGCGGGATGGACCGGATACCGTATGCGTTCGCCAAGACGTTGGGGCCGATTGTGCAGTACGAGTCGCCGGTGACAGAGATTCGAAAGACGGCGAATGGGGTTCGGGTGTCGTATACGCAGGGCGGCGCGACGAAGCAGGTAGAGGCTTCGTACTGTATTGCGGCGTTGCCGTTTTCGATGATGAAGAAGATTCCGAACGACCTGTCGGCGCCATTTAAGAAAGCAGTGGATGAGAGCACGATGGGGGGAGCGTACAAGCTTGCGTGGGAGAGCAGGCGATTCTGGGAGCAGGATTACAACATCTATGGCGGGATTTCGTATCTGATGCAGGGGCCGAGCCCGGTGTGGTACCCGTCGTCGCGACTGATGCACCCGACGGGCATTGTGGTTTCGGGTTATACGGATGAACTGGGAACGCGGTTTTACGATATGACGCTTGCGGAGAAGTTTGAGGCTTCGCGCGCGTCGATTGAAAAAATCCATCCGGGCCATGGGAAGGAGTTGAAGAATCCTGTGTTCTGCGGATGGAGCCGAGTGCCTTGGAATGAGGGCTCGTGGATTCGCAGCTATGGGGGTGGGCAGAGTGGATATGACACGATCATCCAGGCCGATGGGCCGATTTATTTTGCGGGCGATACGGCGAGTCACATTGTGGGTTGGCAGGAGGGCGCGGCCTTGAGTGCGCGGCGTGCCGTGGGCATGATTGCTGACAGAGTGAAGGCGGCGAAACTGTCCGGTGTTGTTACTGACGTTGTGCAAGGCTAACAAATTTTTTGTGAGGTAGAGAGCGATGAAGATCAAATATGGTGTGATGGCGACGGCCTTGATGGCCGTCGCATGTGCGATGCAGGCTCAGGTAGTGGTTAAGCATCTGCAGCCGAATGAGAAATCGCCGATTGCGAATGGAGTATGGGCGGGGGACACGCTTTATCTGAGCGGGCAGCTGGCTTCGCCGGCGACGCCCGCCGATGAAGCGAAGGGAACTGCCGCTGTTTACGGAGACACCAAGACTCAGGCGCTGAGTGCATTGAACAAAATTCAGGCGCTGCTTAAAGAGCAGGGACTCGATATGAAAGATGTGGTAAAGATGACGGTGTTTCTGGCGGGTGATCCGGCGAAAGATAACAAGCTGGATTTTCCAGGACTGCAAGCGTCCTATACACAATTCTTTGGAACGAAGGAGCAGCCAAACAAGCCGGCAAGAAGTGCCATGCAGGTGGCGGCGTTGGCCGCTCCGTGGGCGCTGGTTGAGATTGAAGTGATTGCGGTGAAGGGGAAGTAACTTCCTTCTCCGTTTTGGTGACCAGTTCGTGTACGAACTTGAGAGAAGAAGTGCCCCGTCGAATCGTCGGGGCACTTTTGCTGATTGATGAGACGAAGGTGTCGCCCTATCCATACGTTAGAGACGTGTGATAAAAAAGTCATTCGTGGACTGACCACTTTTTGACCATAGCTCAGTGACGAGTGAGAATTTGCGAACCCTGAAGGGATCGCTTTTGGAGATGTGAGATGGCGGAAGGAACTTGCGATATCGGATTGATTGGGCTGGCGGTGATGGGCCAGAACCTCGTGCTTAACATGAACGACCACGGATACAAGGTGGCGGTGTTTAACCGCACCACGTCCAAAGTGGACGAGTTCCTTTCCGAGGAGGCTAAAGGAACACAGGTGGTAGGAACGCACTCGGCGAAGGAGTTATGTGCAGCGCTGAAGCTGCCGCGCCGCGTCATGTTGATGGTAAAGGCGGGCGAGGTCGTCGATCAGACGATCGAGCACGTTCTGCCCTATCTCGAGAAAGGCGACATTCTGATCGATGGTGGAAACTCCTTGTTCACGGATACGAACAGGCGCACGAAGGAATTGGCCGAAAAGGGAATTCTGTTTGTCGGTACGGGCGTCTCTGGTGGTGAAGAAGGTGCGCGGTTCGGACCGTCGATTATGCCTGGTGGCAATCCTGCTGCTTGGCCGCATGTGAAGGAAATTTTTCAGGCAATCGCGGCCAAGGTGGAGGGGGGCGTCCCTTGTTGCGACTGGGTTGGTGAGGACGGGGCTGGGCACTACGTGAAGATGGTGCATAACGGGATCGAGTATGGCGACATTCAGCTGATTTGCGAGGCGTATCAGCTGTTGAAGGATGGACTGGGATTGTCGGCGGACGAACTTCATGATGTGTTTACGGAATGGAATAAGGGCGAGTTGGATAGTTACTTGATCGAGATCACGGCCGCTATCTTCGCAAAGAAGGACGACGACGGTAAGCCAATGGTGGACAAGATCCTGGACACTGCCGGTCAAAAGGGAACAGGGAAGTGGACGGCAATCTCTGCGCTCGACCTGGGTATGCCGGTGACGTTGATTGGAGAGAGCGTGTTTGCGCGATGCCTTTCGGCGTTGAAGGAGGAACGAGTTGCGGCGTCGAAGATTCTGCAGGGGGCGAAGAAGGTCCTAACTGTCTCGGATAAAAAAGAGTTCATCGAGGACGTTCGGCGAGCGCTGTATTGCTCGAAGATGATCAGTTACGCGCAAGGGTACATGTTGCTGCGGGCCGTTGAGAAAGAGCAGAAGTGGAACTTGAATATGGGTGGCATCGCGTTGATGTGGCGCGGTGGATGCATCATCCGAAGCGTATTCCTGGGGAACATCAAGGCGGCATTCGATAAGGATCCAAAGCTTCAAAATCTGCTTATGGACGATTTCTTCTCGAGTGCGTTGAGCAAATACCAGGGGTCGTGGCGGAAGGCGATAATTCATGCAATCGAGATTGGGGTGCCGATGCCTGCTTTCTCTACAGCTTTGGCCTTCTATGACGGTTACCGTTGCGAGCGACTTCCGGCGAACCTTTTGCAGGCACAACGTGACTTCTTTGGAGCCCATACCTATGAGCGCGTCGACAAGCCTCGGGGCGAGTTCTTCCATACCAACTGGACGGGACGCGGAGGAAAGGTGTCTTCGTCGACGTATAACGCCTAACTCTTCGTGCAATGGCAAAGAGCCGGAGGTGAAGGCCTCCGGCTCTCGATTGCGTCGATGGCCTCCCGCTACCTAAGATGTTGCCAGGCGTCGTAGGTGAAGATGCCGATAATGCCGGCGGTCATAAGGGCTGCGGCAAAGCCGAATACTCGAACAAACGGCTGAATTTTGGTGACTTTGCGAATGATCTCTGACTGCATTTGCTGCTCATGGGAGACAGTTTCGCTGAGGAAGAGCTGGTCTTCTTCATACCGGGTCAACTGCCCCTTATAGGCGAGCAGGCCGAGAAAACAAGCTACGATTGCGGCCCAGATAATGAGCAGAACGGGTATAGATTCCATAACGGTCATAGCGGTTCCTCCGCCCTATGACAGGGCCGATATTTTTCGGAAGATCCCTGTACCTGATGGGCCATTCGCGCGTGCTCAGTTGGTAACGGGAACATCCGCCGCAATCATACGCCATTCAAGAAGCGGCGAAACAGCCTTTTTGTAGGGGGAGTGCAGGTTGTAACAGGAGGTGGATTCAGTGACTGGAAGCCCAATGAATCGCGATGATTGCGATGGTCGCGATCGCCGCAAGCACAGCAGTGAGCATAACAACGATAAACCACGCGGCGCGATTTGCAGCTTGTGGCGAGGGTTGAGTGATCCCCATAGTGTTGATGAAAGCGTTCGAAATGAGCAGAATGAACTTCATGTTTCTTCGATGAGGGATTTGAGAAATAGTAGCAGGAATCTGTGCTAGTTAGGTGTATCACTGTGGCTGAATCGGAACGGCGGGGCGTGCATCTATTTGTTAAGGGCTTGCCGGAGCGGTGGCAGGCGCTTACACTTAGAAGTGTCTGAAGTAAGACGAGGAGATTGCGATGTCTACTGCTGCTGTTACCCCTGAGGTTGTTGTTGGCGCACCGGCTTCGACTACGCCTGTAACCCTTACGCCTGCTGCAATCAACAAGGTTCGGGAGATTATGTCGACGCAGAACCCAATTCCAGCGGGGTTGCGTATTGGCGTGGTTGGTGGCGGATGCTCGGGTTTTCAGTACTCGATGTCGTTCGAGAATCAGAGCGGCATGATGGATAAGGTCTATAAGTTTGAGGATCTAAAGGTGTTTGTGGACGCGACTTCGGCGATGTATTTGCAGAATTGCACAGTCGATTACGTGGAGACGCTCGAGGCGGCGGGGTTCAAGTTTGAGAATGCTGCGGTAAAGAGCACGTGCGGCTGCGGATCCAGCTTCAGCGTTTAGTTTTTTTTGATTTTGTAGAAAAAAAGTCCCGGCGGTGGCCGGGGCTTTTTTCTGCGTTTTTGTGGGCATTTTGAGGGTGGTTTTGGAAAATGTGTGTTTTTTGCGTGGTGTTTTTGTGGTGAAGATGTGGTGGATTCGTGGTGAATGGTGGTCAATTGACGACTGTTTTCTGGTGGGCTAAAAACACGCCGACTTTTTGAAATATTTTTTGATTTGTTTCTGGGGTCACCGTTTTATTGCTTATACGTAATGTATTATTTTGGATATGGCTATTTATGCTTTATAACCGCATTGCTGTGTTGCGTTCGGAGCGGTCGCTGAGCCGGCAAGACCTGGCGCGCGAGGTCGGGGTGAATTCGCAGACGATTGGGTTTCTGGAGCGGGGGGACTATGCACCGTCGCTTGAGCTTGCGTTCAAGCTGAGCCGGTTCTTCAAGCTGCCGGTGGAGGCGATCTTTTCGCCGAATCCCTTTCGTCCCTTGAGTGAACAGGTGTACCCGACGCCTTAGGATCTAGTGAGCACCGGTGGATTTGGCTGGGGATTTGAAGGATTTGGTGATGAGGACGAGCGGGGCGGCGATGAGGGTGATGATGCCGATGATGTGGAAGCAGTCCATAAAGGCTAGGAGTTGGGTCTGGGCGTGCAGCTGCTCGTAGACGCGGGCGTAAGCGGCGCTGAGGGCGTCGGTGGGGGAGAAGCCGTGGGATTGAAGGTAGGCGGCGGTCTGGTGGACGTTGTCTTGCAACGCTGGCGAGGATGCGGCGATGTTGCTGCCCACGCGGGACTGGTGGAAGTTCTGGCGGCGTTCGCTGACTGTTGTGATGAAGGCGATGCCGAAGCTGCCGCCCCAGTTGCGGAAGAAGTTGGTGAGCGAGGAGGCCTTGTTGTTTTGCGCAGGGTTGAGCTGCGAGTAGGCGATGACGGAGAGCGGAACGAAGAAGAACGCATAGCCGAGGCCTTGCAGGGCGCGGGCGAGAGCGTAGTGCTTGTAGTCGGTATCGAGGTTGAAGTGGCTGTAGTGGAGGAAGGAGATTCCGACGACCATGACGGCGCCGAAGAGGAGGAGTTTGGGCTTGATGATGCTGCGTTGTACGAGTTGTGCGCCGACGGGTGCGAGGACTGTGATGACGAAGGCTCCAGGCCCGAGGACGAGGCCGGCGTCGATGGCGCGGTAGCCGTAGAGGGACTGGAGAAGCTGCGGGATCATCGTGGTTGAGGCGAAGAGGCCGAAGCCGAAGACGAAGTAGAAGATGTTGGCGATGGCGAAGTTGCGAACCTTGAGCATGCGGAAGTCGATGACGGGGTCTGGGACGTGAAGCTCCCAGAAGACGGCGGTGACGAGGCAGCCGACGCCGATGACGAACATCCAGATGATGAATGGGGAGCCGAACCAGTCGTCGATCTGGCCGCGATCGAGGAGGACTTCGAGGGCGGCGGAGCCGAGGCCGATGAGGGCGATACCGATGCCATCGACGCTAAGTTTGCCGTTCTTGCGAACGCTCTTGCGCTCTCCGGCGTAAGACTCGGGATCGTGGACGAAGCGGTTGGTGAGGAAGAGGGATAGCAGGCCGATGGGGATGTTGATGAGGAAGACCCAGCGCCAGTTGTAGTTGTCGGTGATCCAGCCGCCGAGGACCGGGCCGATGGCGGGCGCGGTGACGATGGCTACGGTGTAGAGGGCGAAGGCCGAGGCCCGTTTCGCTGGCGCGAAGGTGTCGACGAGGATGGCCTGCTCGACTGGAGCGAGGCCGCCGCCGCCGATGCCCTGAAGGACGCGGGCGATGAGCATGATGTTGAGGCTGGGGGCGATGCCGCAGAAGAAGGATGTGATGGTGAACAGCGCTACGCAGGCCATGTAGTAGTTCTTGCGGCCGAAGACGCGGGAGAGCCACGCGGACATGGGGAGGACGACGGCGTTGGCGACGAGGTAGGTGGTGAGGATCCAGGTGACTTCGTCATAGGAGCGGCCGAGGCCGCCGGCGATGTAGGGAAGGGAGACGTTGGCGATGGAGGTGTCGAGCAGCTCCATGAAGGTGGCCAGGGTTACCGTGAGGGCGATGACCCATGGGTTAATGGCGGGGCGGGCTGGCTTGGGGGCGGGTTTGACTGGTGGTGGTGGCGCGATTTTGGCTGGCTCTATAAGTGTCGCGGTCGCCATTTGGGTCGGATCTCCCTTGTGAATCGTTGTGGACTCTTGCTTTGGCCTGGCGTAGTCTCATTAAAAGAGACCGAACGGTTTCTTAAGTAATTCGATTCATCGAGGAGCCGTTCGATGCGCTTTTTTGCAGTAGGATTTCGGACGGACGTTCTGCGAGGTGAGGAGATGACAAAGGGCGAGAGCACGCGACAGCGGATTATTGAGCAGGCTGCTCCGCTGTTTAATCAAAGAGGATTTGAAGGCTGTTCGATGAAGGACGTTCTAGAGGCGACAGGACTGGAGAAGGGTGGGGTGTACCGGCACTTTGCGAGCAAGGAGGAGCTGGCCGCCGAGGTGTTTCGCTATTCGTGGACGCGGGCTGCCAATTTGCGGCGTGAAGGGTTGGACGAGGTGGATGGGGCGGTGGAGAAGCTGCGCTATCTGGTGAGGCGGTTTGCGGATACGACGGGGCCGATTGCGGGGGGATGTCCGCTGATGAATACGGCGATCGAAGCGGACGATGGGAACACGTTGCTGCGCGGGTTGGTGCATGCGGGGATCAAGGACTGGAAGAAGCGGTTGTGTGCGATTGTCGAAGATGGGATTGCAGCCGGCGAGATTGGGAGAGAGGTTGAGCCGCGGTGGGTAGCGAATTCGATTATTGCGGCGTTGGAGGGGGCTTTGATGATCAGCCGGATGGAGGGCAATCGAACTGCGGTCCGCGATGCGGCGGCTACGCTCGAGTCGATGCTGAATGGGATTGCGGTTGGCTGACTGTGGGAGTGTGAGGGCAATTGGCTAGTTGAACCTGTAGTTTTCGCATGATCTTGCGGGCGTGGGTTGAGCATGATTGCGACTAGGCGAATTGAAGCGGAGGGCCTGGGGTGAAAGCGGTTTGAAAAAGTGCCTCACGCAAGAAAGAACGTACCTCAGCGGCTAAAGCCGCGTTGGGATCGGGATACTTTCGGGACGGCTGAAGCCGTGCCCTTAAGCGAAGACGAGGACAACAGCAAAAGCAAAGCCAAGAGCGACAGCAAAGGCAAAGCCAAGAGCGACAGCAAAGGCAAAGCCAAGAGCGACAGCAAAGGCAATTGCAACCGCAGATCCTCCGCCTTCGGCGAAGGATGACAACCCAAAATACGAACGCAGCGCAACCTTAACTGCACCTCCCCGCACTGCAACTGCAGCCGCAACTCGCCAAGCTTAGGCCGTGGAGGCGATTAGCGTTGGGGCTTCGAGGAGTGTGGTGGATTCGACTCCGGTGGCGAGGCGCGTGATGGTGAGGACGGTGATGTCGTCGTCCTGACCGAAGGAGACTGCTGCGTCGGTGGCTTGCTTGGCGTCGGGTTTGGTGGCGAGGAGTTGCTGCAGTCGTTCGAAGCTGAAGATTTCGCCGGCGGCGTTGCGGGCTTCGAGGAGGCCGTCGGTGTAGAGAGTGAGGCGGTCGCCGATGTTGAGTTGCGTTTTGGTTTCGTCGTAGCTGGCGGAGGCGACGAGGCCCAGCGGAAGCGCCGGTGGGAGTTGGAACTCCTGCTGGTTGAGGAATGGTGGGAGGTGGCCGGCGTTGGCGAAGGTGCAGGTGCCGTCGGGGTCGAGACGGAGGATGAGGCAGGTGACGAAGCCCTGCTGGAGACGGTTGTGCAGGCGGCGGTTGAGGCGGGAGAGGATCTCGGCGGGATCGTCGAACATTTCGGCTAGGGTGCGGACGGTGCCGACGATGAGCGAGACGGTCATAGCGGCTTTGAGGCCTTTGCCGCTGACGTCGCCGAGGATGAAGAGCGCGGATCCTTCGGATTTGGCGATGAGCTGGAAGAAGTCGCCGCCTACTTCCTGAGCGGGGCGGTAGGCGCTGGTGACGGCGAATCCTGGAAGTGGAGGCAGGGTTTCGGGAATGAGAATGCGCTGGACTTCCTGGGCGCTTTTGAACTCCTGCTCGATGGCGCCCTGACGTTTGCTTTCGTCGACAGAGTAACGGTAGACGGCGTAGACGATGGAGATGAAGAGGAAGGTGTAAGAGAGAAGGTAGATCGTAAATGGATTGTTGTCGATGATGAAGACTGGCGTTTGGATAAGGTCGCTGAGGGTCCAGTGGGTGAATCGTGAGCCCTGCTGGGATGCAATGCGAACAACGGAGATCATCTCGGTAAGGAAGGCGAAGATTGCAACCAGCCATGTACCGGTGGTGTGATTTTTCTTGAAGGCGAAGGGGATCAGTATCAGGGGGAACACTTCAACGGAGGTAGTGCAGACGGTGAAGAAGCCGTCGGCCCATTGGGCGAAGACCCCAAGCGGTCCGCTGGGGTCAATGAAACCCAACATGCCGTCGAGAGATCCTGCGGTGATGGAGATGCATGCGAATATCTTTGTCCATCGTACGAGGCGGGGGTTGTCATCGAGCTGCAACAGATACAAGAGCAGGAACCAGAGAGAGATGTCCTGCAGCGCGAAGATGGGCTGTTGGAGGCTCAGGGAGAGCATGTAATTGATGGGGATACGGAAGCCCGACAAGAGCTGAAGGGCCAATGGGGTGTAAGAAAAGATCGCCATCCAGAGGAGTAATTTTCGCTCGCGATTGAGAATCCAGGCCAGCAGGCTGAGGGTCCCTACGATGCCGTACAGAATGGCGAGGCCGCCGGAGTATAGGCGGGATTGAAGCCAGCCGTATTTTCGCTCTGCTGCGTACGAGGCGACGGCGGCGTTGCTTCCGATTAGAGGGGAAGCGACGAATCCGCCAAGGATGCCGGAGTCGAACGAGGTAGGGACTTGTTTCCAGACGTGGACGGCGAGGATGCCGGATTGCGCTTTGCCGAGAGCGAAGGTCTGTGGAGGCGGGGCCCAGAACCAGCCTGGGTTGGGCGGCATTTTGCCGTAGGTGCCGATCTTTGTGCCGTTCCAGTAGAGCTCGTAGACGTCGTCGATGTGACGGATGAAGAGGGAGAGATCGAGGTTGGGGTTGGTTGCCGGATCGAGGGTAATGTGGCGACGGTACCAGGCATGTCCGGTGTAGTTGAAGTGTTGCTGCGCGCCCCAGGATTTATCAGTCTTGATGCCTTCCCATGTGGAGTCGTCGAGGGTGGGGGAGGCCCAGGAGGGGGCGTCGCCCGTGTGAAACTGCCAGGTGCCATCGAGTGTGGCGGTGGCTTTGCCGAGGCCGTTGATCACTAGAGGAGACGTTGAGGGTTGTTGTGCCAGCGAGAGAACGGGAGAAAAGAACAGCAACGCCAGAAGAGATAGGCAGTACGTCCGCAAGAATGGCCTCCGGGTGGATGTGTGCATCATACTGCCAGTTTTGCGGAGGTAAAGGGATAATTGAACCTTGTTATGAACTAAATAGCGACGGGCTTCGGTCGGGTGGGTGACCCCCGGTGCATAGCTGGGGTGCATAGGGGACTACCCATGGGTTGTAGTGGACGAATGTATGGAGGGAAACGTCTAAGATGGACGAAGGTCCTTCAAGCTGATTTGCTGGGTGGGTTAGGGGTTTATGACTGAGTTTGTGATCAAGCTGGCGGACGAGCGGGGCAGAGTGCAGGAGCAGAGCCATGCAGCCGCTACAGCAGAGGAGTTGCGCGCACGGTTTACGCAGG
Organism: Acidobacteriaceae bacterium KBS 89; assembly: GCA_000381605.1. Classification (GTDB taxonomy): domain Bacteria; phylum Acidobacteriota; class Terriglobia; order Terriglobales; family Acidobacteriaceae; genus Edaphobacter. The sequence continues at coordinate 1,065,751 of KB906755.1, read as the reverse complement.
CCGGGTACTACGTCTATTCGGTGAAGGCGAAGAGTGTGCTGGGAGGAAGTAAGAAGAAGGTCAAGCTGGAGACCTTTTTGATCTTCAACCAGCAATTCTTGACCTTGATCAAGGCGGGTCTGCCGATTCTTGGGTCGCTGGAGTTGTTGGCGCGGCGGCAGAAGCTGCCGCACTTTCGGGCACAGCTGGAGGACGTTGCGGCGCGGGTGAAGACGGGTGAGTCGATCTCGCAGGCGTTTGAGGCGCAGGGCGGGTTTCCGATTGTGTATACGACGACGCTGCTGGCGGGGGAGCGGTCGGGAAATCTAGAAGAGGTGTTACAGCGGTTTCTGGACTTTCAGCGTGTGTCGCTGACGTTTCGGAAGAAGCTGAAGGCGAGTCTGATCTATCCGGCGCTGCTGGTGGTGATGGTGGTCGGGCTGTTCATCTTTTTGATTACGTTTGTGGTGCCGCGATTTGCGCAGCTGTATGACCAGTTGGGGACGAAGCTGCCGGCGCTGACGATGTTTCTGCTGGATCTTGGCAGGCAGGCGCAGGCGTATGGGATCTATGTCGCGATTGTGACGGCGATTGTCGGGTTTCTGCTTTACCGGTGGTCGAAGACGGACGCAGGCGCAAATTTGATTGATAAGATCCGGATTTCGTTGCCGGTTTTTGGGCCGGTCTGGCTGAAGTATCAGGTGGGTCTGTTTTCGAGGACACTGTCGACGCTGCTGACAGGCGGTCTGCCGCTGGTGCCGTCGCTGGAGACGGCGGCGAGGTCGATCGATTCGCGGCAGATTGCGGGCGCGGTGTACAAGTCGGTGGAGACGGTTCGCGAGGGCAAGGGCTTGTCGGCAAGTTTGCAGTCGACGAAGGTATTTCCTGAGTTGGCGATCGAGATGATCGAGGTGGGTGAGTCGACTGGTGCGTTGCCGCAGATGTTGAATTCGGTTGCGGAGTTCTTTGAAGAGGATGTGCAGACGAATCTCACCGCAGCGATGAGTTTGATTGAGCCGCTAATTCTGATCATGATGGGGCTGGTAGTGACGACAATCCTGATTGCGTTGTACTTGCCGATCTTCAGTCTGAGCGCGGGTGGTGCGGGGGGACAGTAGGGAACGGTGACGGGTTTTCCTGCGTATCAGGTGAGTGCGGTATGGCCTGGTTTGAGGATTCGTATGGATGCGAAGGCGCCGGTGCAGGGAAGTGCGATGGGACGAGGGACTTACCCTCGTTGGCTCAAGCTGGGTTTCTGGATCTGCGCAACGATTGCGGTCGCTGTGGTGCTGCGTCGAGTGGTGGCGCTTGCGCATCCGACGCAGGGAGGGACTTCACCTACGGCCGGGCTTGATGCGGTGTTTTCTTCCCATGCGGCTTTAACGCTGGCGCATATTCTGCCGGCGATGGCGTTCGTCATGCTGAGTCCGCTTGTACTTTCGCGTCGGCCCGGTGCTCTGTGGGCGGAGCGGCTGTTCTTTCCGCTGGGAGCGGTGGTCGGGGTCACGGCGTACGCCATGAGCGTCTATTCGGTAGGTGGATGGGTGGAGCGTTCCGCTGTTCTCTTCTTCAACAGCCTCTTTTTGTTCTCGCTGGCCAGGGCCTATGGGTTTATGCGGCGGGGCGAGGGGGCTGAGAAGATTCGATGGACGTTGCGGGCGGTGGGGATCCTGCTCGGTATTGCGACTACGCGTCCCGTGATGGGTGTGTTTTTTGCTACGAGGCAGTTGACGCACCTTGAGCCTAGCCAGTTCTTTGGGATTGCGTTCTGGATTGGCTTTTCAATCAACACGATTGCTATCGAGCTTTGGTTGCGTTCGAGGGGGCACTCGGCGGCGGTTGCGAGGATGGCGCATCCAGGGGCGTAGTTGCAGGGCGATGGATCACGTTACAATTCGTCAAAGCTCGAGAAGATTCTGGGGGTGGATGTGGTCTCTCGTCGTTGGATTCTGCGAGGCGCAGCGCGGACGGCACCGCTGATTCTTCTGGTTGGGTGCACGAGCTCCTACTACAAGGCCATGAAGACGTTTGGCAAAGAGAAGCGGGACATTCTGGTCTCGCGGGTGAAGGATTCGAAGAAGGAACAACAGCAGGCGAAGGAACAGATTAAGACGACGATGGAGTCGTTTCAGGGGCTGACGGGGTTTCAGGGCGGGGCGTTGGAGAAGAATTACAAGAAGCTGAATGGTGAGTACGAAAAGGCCGCCGACAGCGCGGAGAAGCTGCACAACCGTATCGATTCGATCGATCAAGTCTCGGGGGATCTCTTCAAGGAGTGGCAGAAGGAGATCGATGGGATGGATAACAAGAAGCTGAAGGCGCAGTCGGCGACGATGTTGCGGCAGTCTCGTCTGAGTGAGGCGAGTTATATCAAAGCCATGCGGCAGACCGAGACGCGGATGACGCCGGTGATAACTGCGTTTCGTGATCAGGTGACGTTTCTGAAACACAATTTGAATGCGAGGGCGATTGGGTCGCTGAAGAGTACTTCGGCAAAGATGTCGACGGACGTGGATGTTTTGATGATCAGTCTCGACTCGTCGATGGCGCAGGCGGATACTCTGATTGCTTCTTTGAACACGGAGGAGTGACGCTGTGCGAGTACCGGTGCGTGCCTAAAGGAGTTTGGATATGGATGCGCGGTCCCACTGGGAACATGTGCATGCGATGAAAGACCCGAAACATGTGAGCTGGTTTCGCCCGCATCTGGAGCGGTCGCTGGAGTTGATTGAACGAGCTGCGCGGGATCGGCAGGCGTCGATTCTAGATGTTGGCGCGGGGCAGTCTACGCTGGTTGACGATCTGCTGAGACTCGGTTACGAAGACATCACGGTGCTGGAGATTTCCCAGGCGGCGCTTGACGCGTTGAAGGAGCGTGTGGGGCGGCCGGGAGAAGCGGTTCAATGGATCTGCGGAGACGTGACCGAAACGCTGCTGCCGGAGGCCTCCTTTGATTTGTGGCACGACCGGGCTGTTTTTCACTTTCTTACGGAGCCTGAGCAGCGCAGCGCTTACGTTGAGCGGGTGAAGAGCGCATTGAAGCCGGGAGGCAGTCTGATCGTGAGCACGTTTGGACCGTCCGGGCCTGAGCGCTGCAGCGGGCTCGCAACGATGCGGTACGAAGCGGCATCATTGGCGAGCGAGTTCGGCGATCGATTTCGCCTGGTCGAGAGTTCGCTGGATCTGCACGAGACACCGTCCGGGGCGGTGCAACAGTTTCTGTCTTGCTGGTACCGATTCAGCTAAGCCGTGGCTGTCAGGCGATGTGGGTGAGGAAGCGTTTGGCGGCGAGGGAGAGCATGAGGCGGGAGAATCCGCTGAAGATCATGCTGATTCCGACGAGTGTGCCGACGACCCAGATGGAGCTGGCAGGCCACGCGCGCCAGATCATGATGGCGAGGACAAGGGTGATGATGCCGTCGACTAGAAGCCAGACTGCGCCGTGGCGGGGACGGAGCTGGAAGAACTGGATGAACTCGACGATGGCCTCAAAGAAGAGATAGTAGGCCAAGACCAGGGTAAGAACGAGGAGGCTGTCGAGGGGATGGCGGAGCAGGACGAATCCGGTGACGAGGTAGACGGCGCCGACGAGAATCTCCCAGATACGGCCACCGGTTGTGTGGGTCTTGAAGGCGAAGATGAGGTGGGTGACGCCGCTGATGATCATGGCCCAGCCGAAGAAGATGGTGAGGGCTACGCCGGAGACGAAGGGAAGGAGCAAGGCGATGAATCCGGCGATGATGAGCAGAATGCTGAGGGCGATGGACCAGTTAACTGCTTTAGGAGCAAGGGCGGAGAGGGCGGTCGGGGTGGCGCTCATGGAGTCCTCCAGAAGTCGTAGATGCAGGGCCTAAGCGATGGGCGGAGAATAGCATATTCTGGAGGTGGAGTGGGGACGAACTATGTCCATAGTAACTAAGGACAAGCGCATGGGGTGCCCACCGAAGATGGCGGGGGTTTGGTAACGAGAGTAACTGAGGGAGAGTCTTAGAAATATGGCAATGGCACCGTTGGCTGTACCGATCGAATCGGGGATGGATGAGGTGGAGCGGGCGCAATTGATCGCGCGGCGCTATCACGCGGATTTTGTTGATTTGAAAAACTTCAAGATCTCGCATGAACTGTTCAAGAGCGTGCCGGTGGACATGATGTTCCGGTACAACTTCGTCCCGTTGGAGCAGATGGAGGGGCGGCTGGCGATTGCCGTGTCCGATCCTTCGAAGCTGATGGTGCTGGATGAGATCTCGGGTCTGCTGGGGCAGCGGCTAGTGACGCGGGTGGCGACACTGAGCCAGATTACCGAGCTGCTGAAGAAGACGGAGCAGTCGCAGCGCGTGCTGGACGAGGCCAGTGAGGGGCTTGCGTTCGACGTGTTGCACGGCGATGAGAACCAGGACTCGAATATTTCAATTGAACGGCTTACGAGCGAGGACGATATCTCGCCGATTATCCGCCTGGTGGATACGACGATTTTTACCGCTCTGGAGCGGCGGGCTTCAGATATTCACCTTGAGACGTTTGATGATTCGTTGCTGGTGAAGTACCGCATCGACGGTGTGTTGCAGCAGGCGATGGCTCCGATTGCGCGGGAGCACCATCAGACGATTTTGTCGCGTATCAAGGTGATGTCGGAGCTGGATATCGCGGAGCGGCGCGTGCCGCAGGATGGACGGTTTCGGGTTCGGTACAAGGGGAGGTTGATCGACTTTCGTGTGTCGATTATGCCGACGGTGCATGGGGAGAACGCTGTGCTTCGTGTGCTGGATAAAGAGTCGATGTCGGAGAAGTTCAAGCAGCTGAGTCTGGATGTTGTCGGTTTTGCGGAGAAGGATCTGACGCGGTTTCGGCGGTACATCAAAGAGCCGTACGGAATGGTGCTGGTTACGGGGCCGACTGGTTCCGGTAAGACGACGACTTTGTATGCTGCGTTGAATGAGATCAAATCTGAGGAAGATAAGATCATCACGATTGAGGATCCCGTTGAGTATCAGATTCGCGGGATTACGCAGATTCCAGTGAATGAGAAGAAGGGGCTGACGTTTGCTCGCGGGTTGCGATCGATTCTGCGGCATGACCCGGACAAGATTCTGGTCGGCGAAATTCGCGATGCGGAGACCGCTCAGATTGCGATCAACTCGGCGCTGACGGGGCATCTTGTTTTTACGACAGTCCACGCGAATAACGTGGTCGATGTACTGGGACGTTTTTTGAACATGGGTGTTGAGCCGTACAACTTTGTTTCGGCGTTGAACTGTATTCTGGCGCAGCGGCTGGTGAGGCAGGTGTGTGAATTTTGCGTGAAGGATGTGCATTATTCCGAGCAGGAGTTGTTGCTGAGTGGGCTCGATCCGGCAGAGTGGCGCGACTTTAATTTCCGCGAAGGGCCGGGGTGTATTGAGTGTGGCGGGACCGGGTATCGCGGGCGGTCCGCAATTCACGAGTTGCTGGAGCTTGATGACGAGATCCGCGAGATGCTGCTGGCGAAGAAGCCGGGAAGCGAGATCCGAAAGAAGGCGAGAGACAAGGGGATGGCGTTTTTGCGGGATTCGGCACTGGAGCGGGTGCGGGACGGGATAACGACGTTGCGGGAGATCAATAAGGTCACGTTTATTGAGGCCGGACGGTAGTTGAAACAGGTTCGAGGTCTAGCCTGAAACGAAAGCGGTTTGCGCACAGTGCGAATGCCCAAACATCGTGAATAAGTGCGTTGAAGAGGGGCACCCACGGTAGCAAGGGATGGGTACCCACGATAGTGGTAGTGGCAATCGACAGGGCAAGGTAGTCTAAGACTGAATGGAAATTTTACCGAAGACATTGGGCACGCGACCTCGGCTGGCCGTTGAAGTCCGGGTAGAGGGCGTAGTAGCTGCGCGGGCTGAGGATGCGGCGGCTCTGCTGACTGCAGTGGCCCGTGGGGACGTCCCTGAGGGTGCGGTGATGCCGGGCCTGAAGGCCGGCAATATTGTGAACAAAGTTGCGGTGACGGGAGCGGTGCGGCGGGCGCTTGACGCCGTTGCAGGGAGTGGGCGGGAACGATTGCGCGATGTGACCGTGGTGGTCCCGGACTCAGCCGTGCGGGTGCTGTTTGTGGACTTCGATCAGCTGCCTTCGAAGGCGGCTGAGGCGTTGCCCGTGGTTCGGTTTCGGTTGAAGAAGCTGCTGCCGTTCGACGCGGACGACGCGATGGTGAGTTATCAGGTGATGTCGAACGAGAAGGGCGCGGTGAAGCTGCTCGCAGTTGCGATGCCGAGGGCGGTGTTGGAAGAGTATGAGGCGGTGGTTCTGGCTGCGGGGTATCTGCCGGGAGCGGTGCTGCCAAGTACGCTGGCGGCAATGGCGGGGCTGGAGGAGGTCGAGTCTCCGATGTTGATAGTGAATGCGGGGACAGGCGCTGTGACGACGGCCATTGTGCAGGGAGGGGCGCTGCTGCTGCATCGCTCGTTCGATATGAACGCAGGTGCGAGTGCGCCGCTTGCCGTGACGACTGTCGTTCCGCTGGTGGATCGGGAGAGCACAGCGCAGGAGTGGGCGCAGCAAGAGGCGCTTGGGCCGGGTGGATGGGACAGATTTGAGGCTGAGGCCGCGATGCAGACTTCGGTGGTGGAGACGGCCGCGGGTCGTGAATTCGGTGCGAGAGCAGCGGCTCGTGAGGTGGCGCAGGCAGTGAGTATTGCTGCTGCCTATTTTGAGGATTCGTTGCAGCGATCGCCGGATCAGGTGCTGGTGGCGGGAACGATGGGGGCGGAGTCGCTGGCGGCGTTGATGGAAGAGAGTGGCGTTGAGGGTCTACGGGTGCGAGAGATGGTGGATCCAGGAATGATGGAGGTAGGCGCGGTGACGGCGAGCGTGCCGCGGGGCTGGCTGGCCGGTGTCCGGGGAGCACTGAGAAACTGATGCGGATCTCCGTCAATCTTGCGACTCGACCATTCGTTGAACTGCGGCCATTATTTGCGCGGCTGCGGCTGGCGATGGGCGTGCTGACTGTACTGGCTGTTGGATTGGGGCTTGTGCTGCACTCGTTGACTGCGAAGGCGAGGGTAGCGCAGGCGCAGATGAACGCGTTGAAGGCGAAGACGCAGCAGTACCAACATGAGCGGATGGTAAATGAAGCCAGGATGCATCAGCCGCAGAACATGGCAGTGCTGGAGCGATCGCAGTATTTGAATGCCGTGTTTGCACGCAAGAGCTTTAGTTGGACCGCGGTGATGATGGACCTCGAGAAGGTGCTACCGACCGGGGTGCAGGTGACGAGCATCGAACCGCTGATTACCAAGGAAGGCGACGTCAACATACGTCTGCGGGTGAGCGGAGACCGGGAGCGCGCGGTGCTTCTGGTGAGAAACCTGGAGACTTCGCAGCGATTCCTTTTGCCACGGTTGGCTTCCGAGCAGGCGCAGACACAGGAGGGCAGCCGCACCGCAAACGTGCAGATGCTGGCGCCGGGAGCCGTGCAGTTCGATATCTTAAGCGGCTATAACCCACTGCCTGCGACGCCGGTGAAGGCCGCGAAGGGAGCGGATAAGGACGCGAGTGTTGGTACGGGTGACGAACCAGCCGGACCGCGCACGAAGAAGACTTCGAGGCCTGATGTTTCGCGCGGTAAGGTGACGAAAGCTCCTGCACAGAAGGGGGCGCCGCGATGACGACAACGACTGCAGAGAAGCGGAAGGCGGCGGTTGCGGCAAAACAGTGGCGGGAACGAGCCCGCACGATGGCGACACTGCTGAACCTGCACATTGCCGGTGCGGTGGTGCTTGGGCTGATGAATTTATATCTGCTGGTGCATATGGCGTTTGCGTGGCGGGCCGCGAGGAGCGACGACGCACAGGCGTTGGCGGATCAGACCGTGGTGATGAAGACGGCCGATATCGCGAGACAACCGCTGGAGGGTCTGGACGAGAAGCTGGCGCTGGCGACCAAGGACGCGGACAAGTTTTACAAGCAGCGGCTACCTTATTCAATCTCCGAAGTGATTGGAGAGCTGGGCACGCTGACGAAGAAGCAAGGTGTGAAGCTTACACGCGCGAACTATGCGTATGCGCCGGTGCTGGAGGGAACAGCCGGTCAGGTGATTGAGGCGCGAATCGACGCGAGCTTCAGCGGGGATTATCGGCCGCTAGTGTTGTTTGTCAATGCTCTGGAGCGGGACAAGATGTTTTTCCTGATCACTGGGGTGACGTTGACAGGACAACAGAGTGGGACGGTGGGGCTGCGGTTGCGGCTGACGACGTATCTGCGGTCTCCGGTGGGGACGGAGAATACGGAGAAGAGTGTGGCGGGAGCGGATGGAGATAAGGCTGATTCGGCCGATGATGCGAGCGCTCCTGCAGCGGGAGGCCGGCGATGATACGGCTGACTCCGGACCAACAAAAGAAGGGTGCCGCGATTGGTGGATTTGTGCTGCTGGCAGTGGGGATACTTTATTACCAGCTGCGTGACGATACTCCTCCTCCGCCCGTCGCGCCTGTTGTGATTACGGCACCGGTGAAGACGACTTCGACGGCAAAGGCGGGCAACGTAATTGCGGTGCCTGCGGGGAATGTGGCTGGCGCAGCGGCGAAGAATCTCGGCACGACTTCGGCGCAACTGGATCCGACACTGCGAATGGACGCGATGCTGGTAACGGAGTCGCTGGTGTATTCGGGAAGTGGCCGGAACATATTTTCGGCGAGTTCGGCTCCGGTCGATATCCCCAAGCCGATAGCTGCGGTGCGCACGAAGCCCTTGCCGCCAGCACCACCACCACCTCCGCCGGGACCACCTCCGCCGCCGCCAATCGACCTGAAGTTTTTTGGGACAGCTACCTCGCCTGATGGGAAGCGGAGGGCGTTTCTGTTGCACGGGGATGATGTGTTTTTGGCGTCGGATGGCGATATTGTGCAGCGGCGGTATAAAGTCGTGTCCATCTCCGCCAATTCCGCCCTGGTGGAGGACATGGCCAACAACAATCGGCAGACGCTGCCGCTTATGGGGCGATGAGGTAGTTGGGATGAGGAACGTTCGCACACGGGCGGTGCACGGCTTAGAGCAGGGTGAAGATGGCTTCATGCTGGTGGGGCTGATTGTTGCGATTTTTCTTATTTTGCTGGCGCTGAGTGTGGCTGCGCCAAAGGTGGCACAGGATCTGCGGCGGGATCGTGAGGTGGAGGCGGTCCATCGGGGGAACCAGTATGTGCGGGCGATCCGGCTGTATTACCGGAAGATGAACAATACCTATCCGGGGTCGATGGATCAGCTGGAGAAGTCGAACAATATACGGTTTCTGCGACAAAAATATGTGGATCCGATGACGGGGAAAGAGGACTGGCGGCTGATCCATGTGGGTGAGGCGAAGACGACGGTGAAGGGATTTTTTGGGCAGCCACTGGCGGGCTTAGCGCCGGGGCTGGGTACGGCGGCGGGGATGGCCTCGCCGGGGGTGGGGGGGAGCTCGCCGGCGCCCGGTGGGTTGGGGTCTTCGACTCTAGGTGGAGGTGGATTGGGGTCGTCGTCGCCGGGGAGTGGGTTGGGGAGTCCTGCTGGTGGGGCTTCGACCGCTGCTCCTGGTGGCAGTCCTGGGGCGACTCCTGGGACCGATAGCTCGGCCTCGGGGGCGACGAGTACGCTGGGTTCGGCGGGGGCGATTGCCAGTACTACTACTACCAGTAGCTTTACCGGTAGTGGCGGTGCTGGGCCGTTTGTCGGGGTCGGGACGCCGAAGGAGGGCGATTCGATTACGGTGTTGAACGAGCAGACGACGTACAACACCTGGGAGTTTATTTACGATCCGCGGATCGAGCAGATGTATGCGAAGGCGAGTTTGTTTGGTGGAGGGCCGGCTACGGGCGGGACGGGGTTGGGTTCGGCTGCTGACATGAAATCCGGTTTTGGGACTACTCCTACTACTCCAGGGATTGGTACGACGCCGGGGACTTCGAGTCCGACTGCACCGACGAATCCGACTGCGCCAACTGCTCCGCAACAGCCGCAGTGATTTTCATTTTTGTGGGGGTGGTGCCTCCGGTTTTTGGGTGATGGTGCGGAGGCGGCCTATGCGTCCTTTGGGGCCTACTACGAAGGGGAGCGAGAGGGCGTTCCAGTTTTTGTCGGCGTCGGGTGGGTCGTAGCCGGAGGGTTTGAGGGGTGTCCAGTTTTTGCCGTCGTCGGTGGAGATGTCGGTGCCGTTGGGGCCTACGGTGATCCAGAGTTTTTGGGTGGGGTCGTAGGCTACGGAGGAGCGGTAGCCGTGGGGTGGGGTTTGGGCCGGACTGAAAATGCCGTCAAAACTGGACGCAGCAGTTCCTGTGGATGAGTCTGGAAGCTTGTAATCTCCGCCTACTATGACAACGTCAATTTGGCTAGGTGCGGTGGAGAACGATTTCATGGCTATAGAGAAAGCACCTGCGGATGGGCTGGTTGCAAGCGGAATGCTATTTGCGGTCCACTCCATGGGCCCAGAAAAGTGGAATGGCTTTCCTCCGCGAAGTAGCTTTAAGTCCCCGGTCTCCAACGATGTACTGTGAGCGCTCTGGGTAATAAGTCGCGCATGAGTAGGCCCGCCGGTTACAAAAGCTCGCTCGCTCTTTCCGTACAACATCAGAGATGAGTTGCTAGCTGCGAAGAGACCTTCACCTTGCTCAGAAAACCCTTGGATTGACTGACGCTTCCAGCTCTCTCCGTAATCGAAGGTTACAAATGTTGTGAATTTGCTGTCTACGGGATCACCGACCAGCATGCCGAAGCTTTTGTCTGCTGGGAGATGATTCGCGTCCGCGAATTGGATGGCGTCCCAGAAGCCTTCTTTGTCGGGGTTGGTGAAGAGAAGTTTCCAGGTTTGGCAGCCGTCGGTGGTTTTGTAGAGGCGGGAGAGGTCTCCTTTGCCCGAGGACATGACGATGGCGGTGTTTTCGTCGAAGGCCTGGATGCCGCGGAAGTCTAGTTTTTCGGCTCCGGGGGGGATGGTGCAGGTCTGCCAGAGGTAACCGCCGTCTTCGGTGCGGAGGACGGTGCCGTCGGTTCCGCTGGCCCAGGCGACTCCGCCGCCTACGTTGTGGATGCCGCGGAGGCTGGCGGTGGTATTGGAGTCTTCGATGTCGAATTGGGCCTGGATTTTTTTTGTGGAGAGGGTTGCGAGGAGGAGGAGAAGCAGGGTTGCGGCTTGGCTGTTTTGTGGCTTGCGTCGGTGCATCGGTGGTAGGCCCGCTCCCGGTCAAAAAGTGTGCAAAGTCTTAGAAATAAAAGAGTTAAATTCGGACTTCGATTATGGTTGTGGTGCTAAAGTCGAAAGCCCGGCTTGGGCCGGGCTTGGTTTCTTCCTGATTTAATTTTAGCAGGGGTGTCAAGGGTTGGTGGCGGGCACGGGAAGGCCCGGGGCTAAAGCCCCTTTTCTTTTGGTGGCTTTTTCGTGGGGCTGAATCCCCACGCTAATCCCAAGTGCAAAAAGCAAAAGCAAAGGCAAAGATAGATTTGGGCTCAGCAGCCTCTTTCGATGGGGGCGATTTTCTTGATTGGGGAAAGAGAATGGTTCGCGTCTTGGCGCGAATGCCCACCCATCGCGATGAGACTGCGATGTATGGGGCACCCGGCCCCGGCGTGGTTTGTGGGCCCATCCATCGTCCGTGCGCGATAAATGGGGCCGGGTGTTTTCGGTTGTTAGAGGGTCGCTGGTGAGGCGTTATGGTCTGGGGGCGGCGGGGTTGGTTTGCCAGAGGCCGAGGGCGGCGCCGGTGGGGTCGATGATGATGCTGAACCAGCCCATGTTGGGAACCTCCTGTGTGTCCTTCATGATGGTTGCGCCGAGGGATTTGGCTTTGGCGTTGGCGGCGTTGATGTCGTCGACGAGGACGTAGGGGAGCCAGGAGGAGGGGGCTCCGGGGACGGGGTGCTGCATCATGCCGCCGCCGGGGCTGTCAGCGGAGGGGGCGGGCTTGAAGGTGGTGTAGGTCATGCCGCCGCCCATGTCCATGTCGGCGAGCTTCCAGTCGAAGAAGCTGGAGTAGAAGGTTTTTGCCTTGGCGATGTCGGTGGAGGCGAGTTCCAGGTGACAGAATGGGTTTGCCATGATGTTTGTCCTTTGATTGGATGTGGTGGTTCAGGGCCCGCGTGCACGTGGAGGATTCTACGTGCAATAGATTAATGCTGGAGAGCAGTGACGCATTTTTTTCCTGCGGGTAGAACTGAGAGGCACCCGGGCGGTTCTGGTTTGGGGCTTCGAGAAAAACCACTTTAGCGACGATGAGACCGTCGCGAACATGGGGCACCCGTCACGAGACGTGACTTAGCGTGGAGTCAGGGTGAGGGTGTGAGTGGTGGCGGCGTCGACTGCAGCGTTCGTGAAGGGAAGTGTGAAGGTGGTGCCGTGGTACCAGGCGGGCCATTGATCCATGAACCAGGGGCTGGCTGGGTTGGCGGATTCGCCGAGGACGAGGTTGAGGGTGCTGTGGTCGAAGTCGGCGAAGTCGGCGGTGAAGCGCTCGGAGGGACCGAAGGTGCGGCCGACTTGTTTCACGGTGGTGTCGTCTCCGCTTTGAGGCTGGATGCCGGTGCCGGTGGGGCGGCCGACGATGCGCTGGAGGAGAGCGGACTGGCCGTAGACCGGGTGTTCGATGTCGATGGGGTGGGCGGCTCCGTAGCGCCACTTGTTGAGGTCTGGAGGGGCGTGGCCGGTGCGCAGGCTCTGGGCGACGGCGGTGGAGAGGAGGTCGTCCCAAGTGGCGTAGTTTTTGGGGAGCCAGCGGGCGGGGGTGTGCATGATGAGCCACTCTTCGGCGTAAGCCTTGTTGCCCCAGGTGTAGAGTGCGGCGGCGGGTAGGGGCTCGTCTTTGCCTGATCCTTTGGCGCCTGATTCGGATTGGGCTACAGGGTTTTGTTGCGGCGCGAGCTGAGGATTGAGGAGGAGCGGCCAGAGCGCGGCGCGGGCGGCGACGACGATGGCGGGAGCTGCGGCGTCGGCGTCCACGTTGCCGTTCCATTCGCGTAGGAGGTTGGCGGCCTGGTCGAGGCGCTTGTCGTTGGCCAGTTCGGGCTTGATGGCGTGGTCGATGGCGTAGGCGAGGCGCTGGGCGATGACGTGGTCGGCGTCAGAGTAGACGTCGGTTTGCAGGGCGAGCATGTCGGCGGGTGTTAGTTGATTTTTTGTGGAGATGGATTTCTCGTTGAGGACCTTCCAGATGCGCTGGTTGCGGTAGGGTGCGCCCCAGTTGAGGGTGATGGGGTAGGGGTAGTCGTCGGGTGTGATGCGGGCGTTGGCGGTGGCGAGGATTCCGTTGGGGGGATCGGTTGCCTGGGGCAGGCGATCGTAGGGAATGGTGCCGACCCAGTCCTGCGTGGTGTCGAGAGCGTCGGTGGGGACGGGGCTGATGGGGCTTGGGGTCATGACGCTGCCGCGGAGGGGTATGCGACCGACCGCGTGGTATCCGATGTGACCCTGATCGTCGGCGTAGACGAGGTTTTGCGAGGGGCCGCCGAAGGTGGAGAAGGCGGAGACGAGGCTGGCACCGTCGGTGGCGGTATCGATGCTGAGGAAGGACGGGGTGACGTTGGCGGGGTCGTAGATGGTCCAGCGGAGGGAGAGGATGCGCTTCTCTGATGGGAAGATGCCGGAGACGACGGGTGTGATGGTGTTGGCGTGTTGTGTGGCGGGGATGTCGAGGACTACGTCTTTGCCGCCTTTGATGTGGATGATCTCGCGGTCGTGGAGGAGGGGCTTCCAGGTACCGTCCTGCGATTGATACTCGGCGTTGGGGCCTGTGCCGCGGGTGTGTTCGATGTATACGTCCTGGACGGTGGCGCCGAGGTTGGTGAAGCCCCAGGCGACGTGGGTGTTGTGGCCGACGATGATGAAGGGAACGCCGGGGAGGGAGACTCCGGTGACGTGCAGGTCGCCTGTGGGTGTGGGTGCTTGGAGGTCGGCCTGATACCAGATGCCCGGGACGTTGTGGGTGAGATGCATGTCGTTCGAGAGCAGAGGCTTGCCGGTAGCGGTGTGGGCGCCGGAGACGACCCAGTTGTTGGAGCCGGCGAAGCAGCCTTCACAGACGGGGTTGCGGAGGTTTTCTTGAAGGGCTACGAGATCCTGAAAGGACGTTGTGGTGGTGATTTTGACTGCTATCCGTCGCGGGACTGCGACGGACGGGGTAGCGGGAGATTGGTGGTGAGCTGGAGAGAGTTCAGGCGTTTCCCAGTCGTTGTCGTCAGGCGAATCGAGTTTGGTCTGGGATTCGTCGAGGGGGACGTTGGGGACGTCTTTTTGCGGGGCAGTGAGGTCGACGATAGGTTGGGCGGGCGGGTGGTCGCGCCAGGTAACGACGGGGTAGAGGTCGCCGATGAGGTGCGCTGGAAGTTTTGCGGTGATGGCCTCGCGGTTGAGCTCGGATGGGAAGCTGGTGGTGAGGTCCTGGAACATGACGAGGCCGACGAGGATGCTGTCGCGGGGTGTCCAGGGAGCGGGCTGGTAGCGGAGGAGACGGAACTCGAGCGGGAGGTGGGCACGCTGGAGGTCGATGGAGGAGTTGACGCCAGCGGCGTAGCGCTCGAGGAGGTGAAGCTGGTCGGGTGTGAGGGTGGCGATGGCGCGGTCGGCGGCGACACGGAGCTGGAGGGTGCGCTGGAGGCGGTCGTGGGGGAGGAGGGTGGGACCGAGGATCTCGGCGAGGGTACCGGCGGCGTGGCGGCGGAGAGCATCCATCTGCCAGAGGCGATCCTGTGCGGTGACGAAGCCCTGGGCGACGAGGAGATCGTCAAGCGAGGCAGCGCGGAGGTGGGGGACGCCGTGGTTGTCGCGCTGGATGGTGACCGGGGCGGAGAGGCCGGCGATGGTGACAGCACCGTCCAGCTGGGGAAGAGCGTCGTGCATGGCCTGGTTGACCCAGTAGCGGGCGTAGATGAAGCCGATTGCGCAAACGAGGACAACAAGGGTGCTGAGAATGATGACAATACGAAGGAAGATGCGGCGGCGTGTTGCCTGGAGGGCGACCTCCTGCGGGGTGAGGGGTTCGTCCGGAACTACGTCGGCGTTGGTGAGATGGGGAAGACTCATGGCTTCATCGCAAGTGTAAATGGTGGCGAAGAGAGGGTTAGAGCGGTTTGCGGAATAGGTCGCGGTAGTGCGATTTAATTTGTTTTACTGGAGCTAGTTAGAGCGTCGCAGCTGGCAGAAAGGGGTTCGATGTATGGGGTCGGGTGAGAGTCTGCATGCAGTCGAGACGGTGATTTTGCTGCTGCTGGTGTTGGTGGCGGGGTTTGCGGCGATTGCGCGGCGGTTGAAGGTGCCGTATCCAATTGTGCTGGTGTTGGCCGGGCTGGGGATTAGCTTTGTGCCTCACATACCGCGAGTGCCGCTGGACCCGAATATTGTGTTTGTGATCTTTCTGCCGCCGCTGCTGTATTCGTCAGCGTGGGCGATGTCGTGGCGGGAGTTTCGACGGAATGGGGTAGTGATTGCGCTGCTGGCGGTGGGGCTGGTGGGCTTTACCGTTTGGGGAGTGGCGGAGTTTTCCGATCACTTTATTACGGCGCTGTACTGGAAGCCGGGATTTCTGCTGGGTGCAGTGGTCGCGACGACGGATGCGATTGCGGCGACCTCGATTGCGAAGACGCTGGGGCTGCCGAGAAGGATCGTCGACATTCTTGAGGGGGAGAGTCTGCTGAATGACGCGACAGGTTTGCTGGCGCTGGAGATCGGGCTGGCGATCATGGTGCGGGGAGAGATGCCGACGGTGAGAGAGGGGGTTGCGCGGCTGATTTTTCTGGTGGTGGGTGGGTTGGGGATCGGGTTGTTGATCGGAGTGGTGGTGGGCTGGCTGGAGAAGTTTATCGACGATGGCCCTGTCGAACTTGTGGTGAGCCTGGTGGTGCCGTATGCGGCTTATCTGGCGGGTGAGAGGGCGCATGCTTCGGGGGTGTTGGCGGTGGTGGCTTGCGGGCTTTATGTGAGCCGACAGAGCACGAGGTTCTTTTCGGCGGCGACTCGGTTGCAGGTGAACGGGGCGTGGGAGGCGCTTACGTTCATGCTGAATGGGCTGGTGTTTGTGCTGATCGGGCTGCAGCTGCCGTACGTGCTGGCGGGGATTCATGGACGGTATGCGATGCGGACGCTGATTTTTTATGGCGCGGTGTTCAGCGCAGTACTGATTTTGCTGCGGATGATCTGGGTGTTTCCGGCTGTGAAGATCGCGTCGTTTGTGGAGCGGCGGTGGCTGGGGCACAAGGATGAGCAGGAGCTGAAGCCGCGAGAGGTTTTCGTGGTGGGATGGACCGGGATGCGGGGCGTGCTGGCGCTGGCGGCGGCGATTTCGGTGCCAGAGGTGCAGTGGGATGGGAAGGAGTTTGAGGCGAGGAATTTGATTGTATTTCTGGCGTTCTGCGTGATTTTTGTGACGCTGGTGTTGCAAGGATTGACGCTGCCGGCGCTGATTCGCAGGCTGGGGCTGGCAGGGTCGGAAGGGATGGACCAGGAGGAGATCGAGGCGAGGAGGATCGTGCTGAAGTCGGCGATCCGGCACCTGGAAGAGGGGCGGAAGAACTGTCCGAGCCCGGCGGTTCATTTGTACGACGATCTGCTTCACCGGTATCGGCACAAGCTAGCCCACGTGAGCGCCGGCGAGGAGGAGACTGTCGATGGATTGGGCCAGGAGGAGTACGCGCGGTTGAGTTCGATTGCGGAGGGTGCGCTGCAGGCAGAGCGGCAGACGCTGATTGGACTGCGGGACAAGGGACGGATCAGCGACGATGTTTTGCGGACGATGGAGAGGGAGCTGGACCTCGCGGAGAGTCAGTCCCAAGTAATCCCGCTGTCTTGATTGTTGGAGCGGAGCGTAATTGTATTTGTCTGCTTGCGCTATGCTTGAAGCTTCGCACACGCAGGATGAATATTGGTATGGGGGCGGTCGACTTGGAGTGCAGGATTTTTTATCACGATAAATGCTTTGATGGAGCTTGCTCGGCTTCACTCTTCACGCGGTTTCACCGGGAGTGTGTGAAGACGGCGGACTGCTATTCGTATCATGGGCTGGTTCACAGGGCGGGAGCTCTGTTCGATGAGAATGCGTTTCTCGATGTTGCGAACGGGGACGAGAACGCGATTGTCGATTTCAAATATTCGGCTTCGCCAAAGGTGACGTGGTGGTTCGATCATCATCAGAGCGCGTTTTTGACGGCGGACGACCAGAAGGGTTTTGAGGCGGGACAGGCGGACGGGTCGCAGCGGATGAGGAAGTTCTTCAATGCGAACTACGTTTCGTGTACGAGTTTGATCGCCGATATTGCGCAGGTGAATTTCGGGTTTAATACGGCTCCCGTGCTGGAACTGATCAAGTGGGCGGACATTGTGGACGGGGCGCGGTATGAGAGCGCCAAGGCGGCGGTGGAGATGGCTGCGCCTGCGATGAAGTTGACGATGGTGATTGAAAGTGCGGCTGACCATTCTCTGGTGCCGCGTTTGATTCCGCTGCTAACTGAGATGAGTTTGCAGCAGGTGTTGGATAAGGATTTTGTGCAGGAATTGTTGGGGCCGCTGATGGAGCGGCACTGGGCGGCGCTGGAGTTGATCGGGCAGCGGGCGAAGGTGGAGGGCGGCGTGATTACGTTCGACATTACGGATCAGCCTACGGAGGGGTACAACAAATTTATTCCTTACTATCTGCATCCGGAGGCGACCTACAACGTGGGATTGAGCAAGTCGAGTTTTCGGACGAAGGTGTCGGTGGGGACAAATCCGTGGACGAAGAAGATGCCTGCGGAGTTGGTGAATCTGGCGGCGATTTGCGAGCGGTATGGCGGCGGAGGGCATGCTCGCGTGGGGGCGATCAGTTTTCCTCCGGATCGAGAGGATGAGGCGCGGAAGGCGGTTGGGGAGATTGTGGCGGAGTTGCGGGCTCAGAAGTGAGTTGGTGATGGGTCGGGTGTGTGGTTTGGGTTGGCGGACGAGTGGGAGTAAAGAGTTGGTTCTGAGACGAGATTTGCGCGGACGGGGTTTTGGTGGATGTAGGTTTGACGGGTTGTGTAGTCGTGAGCGTTGATGATGCGGCGGCTGTCGTAACTACGTTCCCACATGTCGAGTTTGCTCTTCAGGCGAAAGGAAAATCCTCCTTTGATGTATTGAATTGCTTTTTCGAGAGAGACTTCGGGAGCCGGCGTTAGGAGCAGATGCGCGTGGTCCGGCATGACGACGAAGGCATGGAGTTGAAGGCGGCCTTTGGTTCGTTGGTCTTGAAGGACTTCAATGAACAGATTGGCGTTTTGTTCGAGTTGGAAGAGGCGTCGGCGATTGGCAGTGACAGTCGTGATGAAGTAAGTGCGGAGTTCTTGCTGGGCGAGTGGCATGGGTAGCGGCGGCAAAGAAACCCGGGGCTGAAGCCCCCTTCAAGATCGTGCGTGAATTCGTGGGGCTGAAGCCCCACGCCAATCCCAAGAGCAAAGACCACGGCAAGAGCAACGACAACAGCAAGCCAAAGCAAGAGCAACGTTGGCTTGAGTGGTTAGGGTTTGAGTTTGGTGAAGAGATTGAGACGGGTGAGGTCGTTAAATATGACGAAGGCGAAGAATGCCAGGATGCAGACGAAGGCGACCTGGTAGATGCGCTCTTTGATCTGCTGGTTCACGTCGCGGCGCATGATGGTCTCGATGAGAAGGAAGAGGATCATGCCTCCGTCGAGGATCGGGATAGGCAGCAGGTTGAAGATGCCAAGGTTAAGTGAGATGGCCGACATCAGGCGAATGAGGGGCATCCAGCCGGGCATCTGCGCGGCCTGGTGGATGTCCTGACCGATGCCGATGGGGCTCTGCAGACTCTTGACTGAGACCTGGCGGGTGAAGAGGCGCTTGAGGACCTCGACGATGAGGAGAGAGTTCTTTTTGTTGAACTCCCAGGAGGCCGCCATGGCTTTTCCGAGAGGAAGACGCTCGACTCTTACCGGAGGCTGAACTGGGGCGAAGCCGAGGCGGTAGCTTTTGGTGCCGTCGCCGGCGTCTGCGAGTTGAGGAGTGATCTGGAGCGGAACCGTTGCGCCGTCGCGAAGAATGACGAGATTGGCGGGTTTTCCCGACTGTTCCTGCAGGTAGGAGAGCAGGGCCTGGACGGAGTGGAGTTGAATGCCGTTTATGCTGAGTATCTTGTCTCCGGGCTTGAGGCCCGCATGGATCGCGGGCATATCGGGCTGGAGCGAGGAGACCTGAACGGGAGTGTTCTGCATTTTGGGCAGAATGCCGAGCTTATCGAGACTGAAGTCGTCCTGTGTGCCTTTATTTACGATGAAGAGTTTCGAGTCAGCGCGGTGGCCATCGTGAATGTAGGAGAAGGGGACGGTCTGATTCAGATTGAGCAGGGAGCGGTTGGCAAAGTCCTCCCACGTCGGGTTCTGGACGTTGTCGTACTGAACGATGAGATCGCCGGATTGGATACCGGTTTTGGCTGCGGAGGAGTTGGGGATGATGTAGTCGGTCTGGGCGGGGCCAGAGAGAAACTCGTCGACCTCGTTGTGAAGCATGGAGACGCCGGTCATGAGGCCGAGGGCGAGGAGGAAGTTGGCGATGGGACCGGCAACAGCGACGAGGATGCGCTGCCATCGGGGATGGGCGTTGAAGTTGCCCGGATCGTTGATGGGAACGGATGCGGAATCGTCGGGTTGACCGGAGCCGAAGGACTCGCCGGCCATCTTGACGTAGCCGCCGAGGGGAATGGCCGAGATTTGATACTCGGTGTCGCCGCGGCGGAAGCCGAAGAGGCGTTTGCCGAAGCCGATGGAGAAGACCTCCACGCGGATACCGCAGAGTTTGGCGACCGCGAAGTGGCCAAACTCGTGGACGAGGACCATGATGCCTAGGACGATGAGAAGCTGTATGACTGTCGACATGAAGTTCGGGAAGACCTCGTACCTGGTTGGAGTTCTGTCTACCGTCCTACGCCGGTGAACTGGGGGGCAATCACTTCGCGCGCTTGTTGCCGCGCGGCAAGATCTGCATCAAGCACTTCGGAGATAGATGCCGGGGGTTGACCGGCTGTTAGCTGGAGCACTGTCTCTATTGTACGTGGAATGCCCATGAAAGGGATACGACCTTCGAGGAAGGCGGCTACGGCGATTTCATCGGCAGCGTTGAGGGCGATGCAGGATCGGCCTCCATTTTCAGCAGCTTCGAAGGCGAGGCGGAGGCATGGGAAGCGGGTGAGGTCGGGCACGGAGAAGTCGAGCTGGCTGAGGGTGGTGAGGTCGAAGGTGAGGTCTACTTTTCCTTCCGAGGGGACGCGCTCGGGGTAGGCGAGGGCGTACAGAATGGGGAGGCGCATGTCGGTGACGGAGATCTGGGCGAGGATGCTGCCGTCGACGAACTCGACTAGAGAGTGGACGGTGGATTGCGGATGGATGGTGACGCGGACTTGTTTTGGCGGGAGGTTGAAGAGACGGCAGGCTTCGATGACCTCGAAGCCCTTGTTCATCATGGTGGCGGAGTCGATGGTGATGCGCTGGCCCATGACCCATGTGGGATGCTTGAGCGCTTGCTGTGGGGTGATGTGGTCGAAGTCGGGGAGCGGAGTGTTGCGGAACGGGCCACCAGATGCGGTGAGCCAGATTTGTTTAACTTCCTGTGGCGTGCCGCCACGCATGCACTGGTGGACGGCGTTATGCTCGGAGTCGATGGGGAGGAGGGCGACGTTGTGTTTTTTTGCGGCGGCGATGATGAGCTCGCCGGCGGCGACGAGGCATTCTTTGTTGGCGAGGCCGATGGTTTTGCCGGCGCACACTGCGGCGTAGGTGGCTTCGAGCCCGGCGACGCCGACGATCGCGGAGACTACGAAGTTGACTTCGGGAAGAGTCGCGACGTGGATGCTGCCGGCGGTGCCGTGGAGGACTTCGATGTTGCTGATGTCTGCGGCTTTCAGGCGGGTCTTGAGGGTCGCGGCGAGCTGTTCGGTGGCGAGGGAGATGACTTTGGGGCGCCAGCGGAGGCACTGGGCGTAGGCTACGTCGATGTTGCTGCCTGCGGCGAGGGAGATGACCTGGTAGCGGTCGGGGAAGGATTCGCAGATGGAGAGGGTACTGTGGCCAATGGAGCCGGTGGAGCCGAGGATTGCTAGTTTCTTCACGTTCTCTATTTTCGCAGACTCGAAGAAGGAGGCGAGGGGAGGGTCGCCATTTCTTGAGTCTGCGTAGAGTCTAGCGAGGGGCCCTGGACTTTCAGGCCACCCCTCGCATGCTGCGTTCGCGGGGTGGCGCGCTTACTTTGGTGGGTTCACGACGACGTAGGTTGTGGAGCTTCCTGACATTTGCGGCTGGTACCAGGTGCTGCCGCATTGCTGGTAGGCCAATCCACCGACGACCTGGGTTACGCAGCCTGCGGGCGGTTGGTTCACGACCGAACCGACGACGGCAGCAGTCACCGCTACCGCGGCTGTGACAGCAACAGCCGCGGCGACAGGATTCGAGTTATAGCAGCAGCCGCCGCCGTAGTAACCGCCGCCACCATGGTAATTGCCCTGGGCGTTTACGTTGACGTTGCGATTGACGTTGACGTTGGTGTTGTTATTGACGTTGGTGTTGCGATTGACGTTCTGGTTGTTGTTGACGTTGGTGTTGCGATTGGCACTCTGGTTGGCGGTCTGGTTAGCACTCCGATTGGCACCCTGGTTGGCGCTTCGGGTCGGGGCCGAGTTGACGCTGGACTGAGCGCTGCTTCGGGTACCGCCGCCACCGCCGCCTCCACGCGCGGCGCCGCCCCCACCACCGCGTTGGGCAAAAAGTGTGGTTCCAGACAGCAGGAGAGCGACGGCCAACATGGCGAAGATTTGAGTTGATCGCTTCATAGATCTCACCTCATTTACCTTTCTCGGTGGCGTCGGCTCTTTGCTCGAGGATGACGCGTTTGGCATCGGGCGGCGGATCGAAGGCGAAAGCCTCATCGTTAAAGGACGGCGCGAGGTTCCAGCTGAAGGTGTCGCTATGCTGCGGCCTGGCCTCGTCGTTGAGGGTCGTGATGACTAACCTGCGGGGCAGAGGAAACTCTCCAAGCTGGATCCAGACCTGCCAGTTGGCGCCTTCCTGGTGGAAGGCATATTGCTCGCAGGTAACACCCTCTACGGTTGCGGGGCCGACGTCGATCGCAGTTTTGATTTTGTTGATATCGTCCTCGTTTGTTCCCCATTTGAAGAGGTCGATCAAGGGTAGTTCCACATCGTATTTCTCATCGATTTTCTGAAAGAGTTCGGCGATAGTTGGCGGTGCGGGCACGGTGGCGTAGTAGTTCATGATCCTTCCCCAAACGGTGAAGTTTTTGCCGTCGTACAGATAGAGCCTGTGCCGGTCATCGGCGGTGACCTCGACCCGCATGCGATTGGGCTTCGCGGCGAGTAGATTGACCTTGCTGTTGCTCTGCACGATGAGGCCATCTTCGAGGACGTCATCGTGGGTGACATCGGAGATGACCTGGAAGGCCTTCAACGATCTCAGATAGGCGCCCATTTTTTTTACTGCGTCGATGGCGGCGGGATCGATGTTGGAATCTTCTTTTGCTTCCGGTGTCGCTTGAGGTTTTGCTTCAGGCAGTCGACTGCTTTTCGCAAGGACGTGCGATTCAAAGGGCGCTGACAGCATGGCTCCTGCGATCGCAACGAGTATTACGGGCAGAATCGATTGCTTTGCGGAAAGCGTAGCCGTCTTCGCGTCGGGTTGGCTGGCGGAGAAAGGCTGCGGGGCTGGATTGGTTGAGGATCGCTTCAAGAAGCTCATATCGTTCTACCTCGCGAACTCGTTTCAGGTGGAGATCACTTGAGGACTTGCCGCCAATTAGCGGCTGATGCTGGGGCTGGCGCCACCGCTGAATCATGGGGCCTTGGTCTAAACGGGAGGAAGGGAGCAGAGGTTAATTTCGAGCCGATTTCGAAGTATCTCTGTGCGACGTGATGAGAACGCCCGCAAACCGTTTGTCGGCGGCTGCACATAAGGTACCGCTGGGGAGCGGCGTCGAGAACTATTAAAAGTAGTAGCGGGCAGGCGATAGGGGTTGGGCTCTGCTAAAAGCGGCCGAGGCCGAAGTAGTCCTTGAGGAGGAGGATGAACCAGAGTACGGGGGCGGCGAGGAGGAGTGCGTCGATGCGATCGAGGATGCCGCCGTGGCCGGGTAGCATGGTGCCGGAATCTTTGACGCCTGCGCCACGCTTAATGGCGGATTCGAGGAGGTCGCCGAGCTGAGCGGCGATGTTGAGGATAGCGGCGAGGATGAGGGACTGCCAGAAAGGTTCCGAGATGTGGAGGAGGGTGTTGCCTCGGGCGGTGAGACTGTTGGAGATGACGATGACGAGGGAAGCGGCGAGCATGCTGCCGACGATGGAGGCGATGGAACCCAGCCACGTCTTGCCAGGGCTGAGGCGGGGGGCGAGTTTGCGTTTGCCGAAGGCGCGGCCGATGTAGAGGGCAGCAATGTCGCCGGTCCAAACGCAGACCATGAGGAAGAGGACGAGGGCAGGGCCGTCTTCCTGCTTCCAGAGCAGAGGGATGAGGGTCAGCGGGTAGGCGATGTAGATGAGACCGAAGAGGCCCTGGGCGGTGTCGGGAAGTACCTGGACGAGGGGCGAACGGAAGCCGTTCCAGGCAAAGAGCGCGAGGGTGAGGGCACTGAGTACGGGGAGCTGCGCTTCGACGGGGAAGTTGGGAAGGGTAACGACGAAGGCGAGCGCTGTACCGATGGCCATCCACCAGACGGGGATGCGAAGTTTGAGGCCATGGGATTCTGCGCCTACGGCAGCTAGTTTGAGGTACTCGTAGGCGGCGAGTTCTGCGACGATGACGGAGAAGAGGGTCATCAGCCAGATATTGCCGAAGAAGATGAGGGCGAAGACGGCAAGGATGAGGACTGTGGCGGTGAGGATGCGTTTCATGAAGGCTTCAAACAGGATATATGGAGCGCGATCCTTTTTGTTGATTTGGGGAAGGGTACAACGGCAAGCTGGATTGGGAGGGCACTGGAGGGTGGTGTTCACGTCAGCGAAGAACAGATGAGTTTCGGGGACTCTCAAGTGAGTAGCTCGCAATTGCGAGCTACTTCGGTCGAGTTGACGATTCTGTGCGGAATGTTTGAGCTTGCGAAGGAAGAGATTAGCGGCGTGTGAGAACGGGGTCTGGTTTTGTGTCTGGTTTGGCTTCCGCTTTGGGGATGAGGTGGTCTTTGATTTCGGCTGCGACCTCTTCGGCAGGCTCAAGGTTGTTGAGGTCTTCGTCGGTGAAGGATTCGCCGAGGCCGCCGAAGCGACGTTCGCGTCGCTGGTAGGCGGCGATGGCTTCGAGGAGATGGAGGCCGTTGAAGTCGGGCCAGAGGCGGTCGGTGACGAAGATCTCGGAGTAGGCGATCTGCCAGAGGAGGAAGTTGGAGATACGCTGCTCGCCAGAGGTGCGGATGACGAGGTCGGGGTCGGGCATGTGTGCGGTGTAGAGCTTGCGGGAGATGCTGGACTCGTCGAGGGCTTCGAGTGCGCCGGCTCCGAGGAGGTCGTCGACGGAGCAGCCGCGAGTGTGGGCCTCGGTGGTGAGGTCAGTAAGGATGCTGCGGACGGCGTCGACGATTTCGGAGCGGGCGCCGTAGTTGAGGGCAAGGGTGAGGGTGGTGCCGGTGTTTTTTGCGGTGGATTCCATTGCCCACTGCATGGTGTCCTGAACCTCCTGCGGGAGGTCGTGGGTGCGGCCGATGTAGGCCATACGGACGTTGTTGTCGTTCATGCGCTTGACGTTGCCGACGAGGTAACTCTTGAGGAGCTTCATGAGGAAGCTGACCTCGGACTTGGGGCGGCGGAGGTTGTTTTCAAGCGAGAAGGCGTAGAGAGTGAGCCAGGGGAGGTTGATACGGGAGGCGGTTTCGACCACGTACTGGACGGATTCAGCGCCTTTTTGATGGCCCAGGAAGCGCTTGAGGGCGCGCTTGCCGGCCCAGCGGCCGTTGCCGTCCATGATGATGGCGACGTGCTGGGGAATTTTGGATGGATCGAGCTGGCGGTAGATGCTCAGTTCTTCGGGAGCGAGTTCGTGGCTGCGATTGGGGACGCGGCTGGGTGCTAAGGGGGGAGTCGTCAGGGGTGTTGATGCGCGCAAAAAGCTACCTCGCAGATTATGACGCTAGCATACCGATGTGGGGTACGCAATGAACGTCTTTTACTACGGAGCCGGGAGAGGACTGGCGGTACGGAACGGGCTTCTTCTAAGCCTTTTATTTTGCTTCTTCTCCAACCGCTTTGCGAGATGACGGGACGGAGGAGAGAGCGTCACCGTCGATGGCGACGCTCTCCCTGGAGAGGATGATCAGGCTTCGCGGAACGCCCTAGGCCGAACGACGGCGGCCGGCGGCGAGCTCGCGAACATGATTGAGGAAGATGGAACGCTGCAGATCGTCGAGCTGCGAGGTGTACATGGCGATCTCGGCGAGGAACGGATCGGTCATGAGGACCGCGGTCTCGTCGCGATGGCGCGTGTTGGAGTCTCGCAGGAGGGTGGAGATGTCGACCTGAAGAGCCCGGGCGAGGCGGTCGAGAGACGAGAGGGTCGGCATGGCTTTGCCGTTCTCGATCTTCGAGATGTAGGTGCGGGGGACGCCCATGCGGGTGGCGAGCTGCCGCTGCGAGAGATTGCGCACGTGGCGCAGATCGCGAACGGCGGTGGCTACCTGCAAGCCGCCTTCTACAGCTACGGGTGTGGGTACGAGAGCCAAGGGGGCGGGAGCCGGTTCAGGCTCTTCAACCTCGAGGCATTTGTGACAGCGGCGGCACAGGGCGTTCGCTGTACGAAATTGCACCAGGCTGCAGTGGTCACAACGTAGGACCTCACGTTGTTCAACGGGTGCCATCATAGTTGCCATAAATTGTGTGTAGCGGGCGGACCCAGAGCAAGGACCGCAGCGCACGTCCGATAACGGAACGTTCGATGTGCCTAGATTGACACTGGCGTTATAGAGAGTCAAGGGGAAAACCCTTGATTAAGGGCGAAATGCCTAAAACAACCGAAGAGGGAATCTAGTTGGTAACGTAGTAAGGCAGTGATTAGTGCTTAGTGATTTACGAAAAGGAGATTTGGATGAGTGAGAGGTTAGGCCGAGCGCAGGCTTTGATGACGCTGCAGGAGTGGACGAAGGGCGATAGTCTTCGGAAGCATGGGATGGCGGTTTCGGTTTGCACTGAGGCGTATGGCGTGATGGAGGCTGAGCGTTTGGGATTGCGAGGTACTGACGCTGATGAGTTTGTGGATTTGTATGCGAGCGCGGGGTTGCTGCATGACATGGACTATGAGCGGCACCCGACACAAGAGGAACATCCGTTTGTTGGGGTGAATCATTTGCGGGAGGTGGGTTGGCCAGAGAGTGTGCTGCAGGCGATTTTGGCGCATGCGGATTATTCGGGCGTGGCGCGGGAGTCGCATCTTGAACGGGCGCTGTTTGCTTGTGATGAGCTGGCGGGTTTTTTGACGGCTTGCGCACTGGTGAAGCCTAACAAGTCGATTCTTGAGGTCGAGGTGGCAGGGGTGAAGAAGAAGATGAAGGATAAGGCTTTTGCACGTGCGGTGAAGCGAGAGGATATTACCGGTGGGGCGGAGTTGCTGGGATTGACTGTGGAGGAGCATGTGGGGATTTGCTTACGGGCGATGCAGGCTCGGGCGGAGGAGTTGGGATTGGCTGGCGTCGCGTCTGTCGAGACCTAGATTGGGATTTTTGTCCGACCTTGATTGGATGGGTAGCGCAGTAGCGTGCGTTCGGTCAACTTGTAACGGCGGCAATTATGGGAGTGGGGTTCCAATAAGCGCGGAGAGAGATGATTTTGCCGTCTGGATTGCATTCAATGACATCGATGCCTTCGAAGACGACGTCTTTGCCGTTGCGGCCGCGACCGAGGCCAGTCCACTTTACGGCGGCGACGTCGCCTACTACGAAGATGTGATCTTCGGTGAGTCCGATGGTTTCAAAGACAGAGAAGATTCCGGTTAGGAACTGACGGAGGGCGTCGTGTCCGACGAGCGGAGGTGTGCCGACGGGATCGTGGCTTTCGGCGTCGGGCGCGAAGGTGTTGACCCAGCGGTCGACGTCCATTGCGCGCAAGGCGGAGAAGTATTCGGCTACGGCTTGACGGCAGGCGGTGTTGGACATCGGAGGATTGTAAGCCCTGAGTGCGTGCTTTGCTGAGGAGTATTTCTAAATGTCAGTTGATTGAATGCGGCGGATCTTCGCGTTGGCCAGGGCCAAGTTGGTTTCGGCGACGCTGTTGGGGAGGTTGACGGGGCGGGTGGCGTCTTCGATGACGATGGTTTCAAAGCCAAGGTTTTGGCCGTCGATGGCGGAGTAGCGGACGCAGAAGTCGTAGGCGAGGCCGCAGAGGAAGAGGCGGGTCAGGTTGCGTTCGCGGAGGTAGCCGGCGAGGCCGGAAGGGGTGCGGTGATCGTTTTCGAGGAAGGCGGAGTAGCTGTCGATGTGGCGGCGGAACCCTTTGCGGAGTATGAGTTCGGCGTGGGGGATGTGGAGGTCTGGGTGGAAGGCTGCGCCTTCGGTGTGCTGGACGACGTGTTCGGGCCAGAGGGTCTGGGGGCCGTAGTGGACCTGGATGGTTTCGAAGGGCTGGGCGTTCGCGTGAGTTGCAGTGTGGGTTGTGGCGAAGGAGATGTGTTGGGTGGGGTGCCAGTCTTGCGTGAGGATGACGTGGTCGAATTTTTTGGCGAGGGTGTTGATGCGGGGGACGATGGCGTCGCCGTCTTCGACAGCCAGCGCGCCGCCGGGCATGAAGTCGTTTTGGACGTCAATGACAAGGAGGGCGTCGGTTGGCTGCAGTTGCATGGTGATTTGATGTTAGTGCAAGGGGTGAGGACTGCGGTCGTGCTTTGCGCGATGCCCACGTTATCGACGACAAGGTCGTCGCGAACATGAGGACCGAGTTTTGTGGTTAGGGTTTGAGGTTTTTGGTGTCCTGGATGGTGCCGATTTTGATGTCGGATTGTTTGCAGGACTTATCGCGGCAGAAGCCGGTGATCCAGACTTCACCGTCGCCAATCATGGCTCCCTGGGAGTTGACGAAGAGGTTTTCGTACTTTTGCTTGAAGATGGCGGCCGCGATGTCTTGTGTGATGATGCCATCGTAGTCTTTGATGAATGCCTTCTCGTTTTTGACGGTGAAGGGCTTTTTGCCGGGGTTGACCTTGATGGGGTAGTGGACGAGGGAGGCGACAGTCGCAACGTCGTGTTTCGCGACGGCCTGTTGCAGCGTGGTGAGCATTTGCTGGACCTTGACGTGGCTGCCAACGGATAGATCGATGGACTTGTCTAATGCAGTAAGGGCGGTGGTGTTGGTTTGAGCTGTGGTGAGCGTTGGCGGCAGAAGGGCGCCGGCGATCAGGATGAGGCTTCTGAGTTGGGTGCGGATGGTCATTCCGTCTCCGTGAATAGCGTTTCAGAGGATTCGTGTCGAGGATAGGCTACACGTGTCTGTGCGAGACGTTAAGCATGTTGTGTAGCTAAGATGCTAAGCGGGCGTGTTTTGTGGTTCGTGCGTCGTGGAGGATTTGAAGTTGGAGAATGCGTTGGGGTCGAAGCTGGACGTAAAGGCGGCACGCTTTGGTGCGAATCGCGAGGCGCTGCGGGTTTTGATGGCGGCACTGCGGGTCGAGGAAGACGAGATTCGGCTGGGTGGGGGAGCAAAGGCGGCGGAGGCACAGCGTGCCAAGGGGCGGCTGACGGTGCGGGAGCGGCTGAAGCTGCTGCTGGATGAGGGTTCGGAGTTTCTGGAATTGGGGCTTTGGGCGGCACGTGGGATGTATGAGGAGTATGGCGGGGCTCCTGCGGCCGGGGTGGTCACTGGGCTGGGAAGAGTGAGCGGGCGGTTATGCATGGTGATCGCGAATGACGCGACGGTGAAGGCGGGGGCGTTTTTTCCGATGACGGCGAAGAAAGTGCTTCGGGCGCAGACGATTTCGCTGGAGAACCGGATTCCGACGCTTTACCTGGTGGATTCGGCGGGGGTGTTTCTGCCGTTGCAGGAGGATGTGTTTCCGGATACGGATGATTTTGGCAGAGTGTTTCGGAATAACGCGGTGATGAGCTCGCTGGGGGTGCCGCAGATTACGGCGATTATGGGCATGTGCGTGGCGGGTGGGGCTTATCTGCCGGTGATGACGGATACGGTTTTGATGACAGAGGGGTCGGGGTTGTTTCTAGCGGGGCCTTCGCTCGTGCAGGCGGCGATTGGGCAGAAGACCGGGGCGGAGGAGCTGGGTGGAGCTTCGATGCATGCGGAGATTTCAGGGACGGTGGATTTTAAGGAGCCGAACGATCATTTGTGTTTGGCGCGGTTGCGGTCTTTGGTGGGGAAGATGGGCGAGCGGGTTGGGGCTCCTTTTTCGCGGGTGGCGTTTGATGCGATGAAGGATGCTCCAAAGTATGCGGCGGAAGATTTGTATGGGTTGATTGATCCTGATCCGGCTAAGGCGGCCAGCAACGTGTATGACATGCGGGAGGTGATTGCTCGCATCGTCGACCGCTCGGAGTTTGATGAATATAAAGAGGAGTTTGGGCGGACGCTGTTGTGTGGATATGCGCGGATTGGCGGGCGGGCCGTGGGCATTGTGGCGAATCAGAAGATGCATCAGTCGCAGACGGTGGCTGTCGGGCCGCAGGCGGGAGAAAAGCGGACGGAGTTTGGCGGGGTGATCTATACGGAGAGTGCGCAGAAGGCGGCGCGGTTCATTATGGATTGCAATCAGAGTTTGATTCCGCTGATTTTTTTGCATGATGTGAATGGGTTCATGGTGGGGAAGGATGCGGAGTGGAGCGGGATTATTCGGGCCGGGGCGAAGATGGTTTCGGCGGTGAGTACTTCGGTCGTGCCTAAAATTACCGTCATTGTGGGTGGGAGTTTCGGGGCCGGGCACTATGCGATGTGCGGGAAGGCTTATGATCCGCGGTTTTTGTTTGCTTGGCCGACGGCTAGGTATGCGGTGATGAGTGGGGCTTCGGCGGCGAATACTCTGGCTGAGGTGAGGGCGAAGCAGATGGAGCGTGGGGGGAAGGTGCTCTCGGATGCGGAGAAGAAGGCGCTGCATGACGAGATCAAGTCGTCGTATGATGCGCAGGCCGATCCGAGATATGGGGCGGCGAGACTTTGGATCGATGCGATTATTGATCCGGTGAAGACGCGGGAGGTACTGATGACGGCCCTGGAGGCGACGGCTTTGAATCCGGAGGTGGCTAGGTTTAATCCGGGGGTTTTGCAGACGTGAAGAACTGGCTTCACAGAAATCCATTTCTAGCGTTAGGCCTATTGATAACTCCCGTGGCCCTCGTCGCTGGTTTCATCTCGGGGGAAGCTGGCCATGGTAGTTACGTTGCGGCACGTATGATTCTGCCTTTTGCTTGTATCGTTACGGGTGGATATCTGGGAGCGAGTCTCGTTGTTTCGCTTGTGGCTCTTATTCAATGGCCCACGTACGGCCTTTTGGTCGATAAGTCTTCACGACAGGTTTGGGTTGTGCTGGCAATTGTCCTTACCCACGCTGCACTATGTTGGTGGCTGTTCACGAAAGGTTCTGAGAATTTTCGATGAGTGAAATGGTGAAAATTATTGAATGCCCGCGGGATGCTTGGCAGGGGTTGCCGAAGAATATGCCGGCGGAGGTGAAGGCGGACTATCTGCGGGTGTTGATTGCGGCGGGGTTCAAGCATATCGATGCGGTGAGCTTTGTTTCGCGGGCGGCGGTGCCCCAGATGGCGGACTCGGAGCTGGTGCTGGAGTATCTGGATCCGCCGGATGATGTGGAGATTATCGGGATTGTGGTGAATGAGAAAGGCGCGGAGCGGGCGGTGAAGACGGGGAGCGTGCAGACGCTGGGGTTTCCGTATTCGATTTCGCCGACGTTTTTGCAGCGCAATCAGAACCAGACGCCAGAGGAGTCGCTGGAGGAGTTGGAGAAGGTGGGGACGATTGCGTTTAAGGCGGGGATAGATGTGGTGGCTTATATCTCGATGGCTTTTGGGAATCCTTATGGCGAGGCGTGGGATATTGATGAGGTTGTTGCCGCTTGCGATTTGCTTGCGGATAACGGAGTGACGCAGATTTCGCTGGCGGATACGGTGGGGCTGGCGACGCCGAAGCAGGTGGCGGATGTGGTGGCTGATGTGATGGCCGTGCATGACAACATTGAGATCGGAGTGCATCTGCATGCTCGGCCGGACAATGCGGCGGCGAAGGTGCGGGCGGCGTATGAGGCTGGGTGTCGGCGGTTCGATGCGGCGATTGGGGGGCTGGGTGGATGTCCGTTTGCGCAGGATGCATTGGTCGGGAATATGGCTACGGAGGTTTTGCTGGCGGAGTTGAAGGCGCTGGGTGGTGAGTTGCCGCCGATGCGGCCGCTGGAGGGCTTGATTGCGGCTAGTGCGGAGATTGAACGAAAGTATGGAGCGCCTGTGCAGTAGGAAAGTGGCTAGTGATTAGGAGTGTGATGAGTTATTCGACGATTCTGGTGACGGAAGAGGATGGGGTTCTACGGATTACGCTGAATCGTCCGGAGCGGCGGAATGCGATGACGCCTGAGATGCAGGGGGAGCTGATTCGGGCGATGGAGGAGGCTGCGGCGAGCGATTGCCGTGTTGTGATGTTTGCCGGGGCGGGCGAGGCGTTTTGTGCGGGGCTGGATTTGAGTGCGCTGCAGGGGATGAATGACAAGTCCGCGGCGGAGCATACGGCGGATGCGGAGAGGATTGCGCAGTTGTTTCGAACGCTGTACGAATTGCCGAAGCCGACGATTGCTGTGGTGCATGGCGCGGCGGTTGCCGGGGGAACCGGATTGGCAACGATGTGCGACTTTACGCTGGCGGTTCCGGGGGCGAAGTTTGGATATACCGAGGTGAGGATCGGGTTTGTGCCGGCGGTGGTGTCGGCGTTTCTGGTTTTGCAGATTGGGGAGAAGCAGGCGCGGGACTTGTTGCTGACCGGGCGGCTGTTTACGAGTGAAGATGCGTTACGGCTGGGGTTAGTGAATGAGGTGGTGGATGCGGAGAGGTTGGAGGCGAAGGCGCTTGAGGTGGTGACAGTGTTGAAGGCGAATAGTCCGGAGGCGTTGGCGGCGACGAAGCGGTTGCTGGCCGCGCAGAGCAAGGCGTGGCTCGATGGGGCGATCGCGAAAGCGCTGGCGGCGAATGCCGAGGCGAGGGCGACGCATGATTTTCGCGAGGGTGTGGCGGCGTTTCTGGAGAAGAGGAAACCGGTGTGGGGGAAGTATTAACGCGGATTTGCACCGATTGCGCTGATTTGGGTGCAGATTTTAATCGGTAGACTGTTTGGATGAGTAACGTTCAAGGTATGAGGCCTGCGAGTGAAGCGCGGGTGCGGGTGCGGTATGCGGAGACGGATCAGATGGGGGTGGTGTATCACTCGAACTATCTGATCTGGTTTGAGGTGGGGCGGGTTGAGTTTATCCGGCAGCTGGGGTTGGATTACAAACGGATGGAGCTGGAAGAGGGTTGCGGGATCTCTGTGGTGGATGTGCATGCGAGGTATCGGGTGCCGGCGCGGTACGACGATGAACTGGTGATTGAGACTCGGCTGCTGGCTGCACGCGGGCCGGTGATTCGGTTTGGATACAGAATCTTGCGGATTGCGGACGGCGCTCTGTTGTGCGAGGGAGAGACGATGCATGTGTGCGTGGGTATGGACATGAAAAAGCGGTCACTGCCACAGAAATATGCGGAACGTTTTGCCCAGCATCTCATCTCATAAGGGAACTGCAGTTAGATTGTGTGCGAGGTGGCTTTGATGAGTGATGCGAAGAAGGTTGCGCTGGTTACGGGTGGGAACAAGGGAATCGGGTTAGAGACGGCCCGGCAGCTGGGGAAGCTTGGGATCACTGTGCTGATTGGAGTACGCGATCAGGCCAAGGGCGATGCGGCTGTGGCGGAGTTGAAGAAGGATGGAGTCGATGCGCGTGCAGTGAAACTGGATGTAGACAATTCAGCGGACTATGCGGCCGTCGCGAAGTTGATCGAGAAGGACTATGGGGTGCTCGATATTCTGATCAATAACGCCGGAATCATGCTCGATGGCCGGAAGGGTAATGAGACGACGAAGACATCGCAGGATGTCTTGCGGAAGACCTTCAATACGAATTTTTTTGCTGTGGTGGGGTTGACGCAGGCGTTGCTGCCTCTGTTGAAGAAGAGTGTGGGCGGGCGGATTGTGAACCTGTCGAGCATCCTTGGGTCGAATACTCTTCACGCTACACCGGGATCTTTTATCTACGATGCCAAGACATTCGCGTACGACGCTTCGAAGGCGGCGCTGAATTCGTTCACGATTCATCTGGCGCATGAGCTGAAGGACACGAAGATCAAGGTGAATTCGGCGCATCCGGGGTGGGTGAAGACGGAGATGGGCGGTGAGGGCGCGCAGCTTGATGTTGAGACTGGCGCGAAGACTTCTGTGGAGTTGGCGACGTTGCAGGATAGTGGACCAAATGGCGCCTACGTTCATCTGGGGAAGCCGTTACCGTGGTAGTTCGTTTCGCTAGCGGATAAGCAGGGTGCGGGGCCTTACGTTTTCGCGGATGAAGGCGATGGTGGATTCGAGCGGCGTTCCCGGTCCGAAGATGGCCGAGACGCCGTTCTCTTTTAATTTGGGCTGGTCTTCGTCAGGGATGGTGCCGCCGAGGACGAGAAGAATATCTTCAGCCTTTTGCTCGCGGAGCAGAGCGGTGATGCGCGGCACGATGACGTTGTGGGCGCCGGAGAGGATGGAGAGTCCGATGCAGTCGACGTCCTCCTGGATGGCGGCAGAGACGATCATCTCGGGAGTCTGGCGTAGACCGGTGTAGATAACCTCCATGCCGGCGTCGCGGAGGGCGCGGGCGATGATCTTGGCGCCGCGGTCGTGGCCGTCCAGGCCGGGTTTGGCTACCAGGACTCGGATTGGGGCGGAAGGGGGCATCGAGGATTGAGTATAGCTGGCGACTGGGAGAGCTGGCATCTTTCAACGCTGTTATGGAGTGGCGTAGTAGCCGGAGCGGGTGGTGATGACTCCGCCGCGAGTTGGGCTATCGAGTTTGATGCGATGAAATGAGCCGTCTCGCTTGAAATGTTGCGGTTTGTAGACGAGGCGATATTGGCTTCGCAGGTTTGCGTCGATGATGCGAAGGTCATTCCAGATAGTTTCGCGGCTTTGATCGAAGAACATAACGCCGCCTGTCTGGGTTGCAAGTCCGTTGAGGATCTTTTGTCCGTTGGAGAAGATCGATTTGGGCTCGGCGCTGAAGATGTAGATCGCGGTGTTCGCCTTCTGGCAGATGTCGATGTCGTCCTCGAGGCGAGCGTGGCTGGCATTGTCAATGCCGTCGGTGAAGAGAAGGATGAAGTTGCCAGCTAACGGGTTGGCTGTTCCAAATTGATTGCGGCAGGCTTTGTAGATCGAGTCGAAGAGAGCTGTGCCACCC
Organism: Acidobacteriaceae bacterium KBS 89; assembly: GCA_000381605.1. Taxonomy (GTDB): domain Bacteria; phylum Acidobacteriota; class Terriglobia; order Terriglobales; family Acidobacteriaceae; genus Edaphobacter. Next base: position 1,031,369 of record KB906755.1, on the reverse strand, counting down.
AATCGGCTTGTGGAGTCGGAGGCGACGTTGTGGAGGCTTGCTATCAGAGCAGCGCTGTCTTCGGTCCAGTCCTGCAAGACTTTTGCCTGGGAGTCGAACCGCATGACGAAGGCTCGGTCGGATTGCTTGTGAAGCAGCTGAGTGATGTATTCGTTCGCTATGGCCTGGTTGCGACGGAGGTGTTCGAGCATCGATCTGCTGGTGTCCACGAGGATCCCAAAACGGACTGGTAGATTCTGGTGCACTTCAAAGGAGACGATCTGGCGGGGCTGCTTTCCGTTGTCGAGGATGCGCAGGTCGTTGAGTTTGAGGTCGTCGATGGGAATGCCGTGGAAGTCGGCGGCATGAAAGGTGAGGCTTACCTCATCGACAGCGACGCTGAGAGTGTAGGGATCGGCGGCAGTCACTGGGGATTTTGCGGTTTGAGGGATCGCAAAGGGGAGAGAACTCATCACGGAGAGCGTCACGCCAAGAAAGATGGGGCCTTTGCGCCTATGACGGGGCATGGATTACGAGTATAGCTTTAGAGGATGACGATGGACCGCTTGCAGGCGCACCGACAGTTCTTTGCGAAATTGATAACTGCCAATGCCGGTATCGCTCCGGGAAGTGACCTTGAGGCTGCGTTGGCATCGACACCACGCGAGGAATTTGTCGGGCCTCCTCCGTGGAAGATTTTTACACGATCGGGTTACGTCGAGTCGCCTACGGATGACCCGGCGCTTCTCTATCAGGACGTTGTGGTTTCGCTCGGGGGCGAGGGACCATTCAACAATGGGCAGCCTACGTTGCATGCCTTCTGCCTTGCGGCGTTGGATGTGAAGAGAGGCGAGCGGGTCGTCCACGTAGGGGCAGGTACGGGGTACTACACGACGTTGCTGGCCAAGCTGGTTGGAGAGACCGGAGTGGTCGATGCTTACGAGATTGAACCGGAGTTTGCGCGGCGTGCGACGAAGAATCTCGCTGAATTTTCCTATGCGGCAGTGCATGACCGATCCGGCACCGAGGGGTCGCTTCCGGAGTGTGATGTTCTCTATGTGAGTGCCGGTGCTACGGGGCCGCTGGATGTTTGGCTTGACGCTTTGCGTTCGAAAGGACGGCTTCTGTTTCCGATGACGGCTGCAGACGGAGCCGGCGCGATGTTGCTGATCACGAAGCAGGAGGATGGTGGGTTCGCGGCACGTTTTCTGTTACAAGCGCAGTTTGTTCCTTGTGTCGGGGCGCGGGATGAGGGGACAGCGCAGAGGCTTTCCGAAGCGTTTCACAACAGTGGATGGGCGAAGGTGAAGTCGCTATATCGAAACGACGCAGTGGATGAGAGTTGCTGGTTTTCTGGAGATGGGTGGTGGCTTTCGACCCGATAGATCGTGCTTTCTTGAGACGTTAAAAAAACTGACTCGGCTAGAAGTCTCCTTCGTCGCCGATGGGCATGCCGGGTGGGGCTTCGATGGGCTTGGCGGGAACGAATTTTGCGGGGTCGCGCTCGAATTCGTTGATGCGGTTGATGAGCGCGGCGCGATGGATGGCTTCGGCTGTGTCGGTGAGTGGAGCGGCGGTGGTCCACTGCTTGAGAATGTCATTGATATGAGAGCGGGCGATGGCGCGAGCCTGACTCGAGGCCGCGGGGTTTACGGCGAGCGCCAGCATCGCTTCGAGCGCGCGAAATTCGACGGCACGCTCGACCTCGGATGACATGCTGTGACCACCTTCAGGTCGCTCGGCAACTGTTTTGGAGATGGCTTCGAGGACGCCGCGTAGCGAGGGTGAGTCCGGAACGCGCATGTGGTATTCGATGAGACGTGAGGCGCGGGCAGGGTCGACAAGGAGAGCGAGCGTGAGGTCGGCGGAAGATTCGGCGGTGGCTATGGGGTCGAAGGTTAGGCCGGTGTGCGAGGGGAAGGACTCGCGGGTGCGCTCGAGGCCTGGGGGACGTGGTGGCAGGATCTGGAGCAGCGATTCTGGGAGCGTCAGGGTTTCGGGAGAGAGGGTTTTGAGAACAGCGGCGAGGGCCTTTTTCTGTTCTGCGGGCGAGACGATGGTGGGGTTGATCTGGCTGTCGCCGCGGAGGTTGTAACGGTAGTCGAGGCCGCCGATCTCTTTTGCCGTGGCTTCGGTTTGGTAGCGCTCGAGGAGGTAAAGGGGGACGAGTGTGTCTTCCAGCTGCGCGACGGGAGTGCCCTTGGTGATGGCGTTTTCGCCGAAGCGTTTGAGAGCGGCGGTGCGGATTGTCATTACCCGATCGAGTTCGTCGGCGGGGTCGGTGCCGTTGTCCCAGAGGTGAGAGTGTGGGTGGGCGCCACCGAGAGGACGGGAGTCTTCGTCGGTGATGAAGATGAGCCCGCGTTTTTGGGAGGTTTCGAGGATCGCGTTGAGGGCGGTGGGATCTTCGGTGGGTTTTTTGTTCGAATCAAATTCGCGGTAGCCGTAGTCGATGGCGACCTTGTCCCAGATGCCGATGTTGACGGTGTAACTTTGCAAGAGGCTGGGAACGCCATTTTTGTCGAGGGTGACGTAGGGGTGGGGATAGTCCATGACGGAGACGGACTCTTCGGGTGTGTGAGGAAAGCTGCTGGCGGCAAAGTTGTGAGCCAGGCCGAGGGTGTGGCCGGTTTCGTGTGCGGCTAGCTGGCGAGTACGGGAGAGGACCATCGCCAGCATTGGATCGCTGGCGGGTGGGAGAGGTTTGCCATCTTGGTACGGGCTAAGGAGGGCTTCGTCGATAAGGTAGTCCTGGCGGCTGCGGAGCGAACCCAGGGTTACGTTGCCTTTCAGGACTTCGCCGGTGCGGGGATCGACGACGGCAGCGCCGTAGCTCCAGCCGCGGGTGTAGCGATGAACCCACTGGATCATGTTGTAGCGAACGTCCATGGGGTCGGCGTTGGCCGGGAGGATGTCAGCCTTGAAGGTTCCTTTGGCCCAGCCTGCGGCCTGAAAGGCCTGGTCCCACCAGCGTGCGCCTTCGAGGAGAGCGGTGCGGATTGGTTCGGCGGCACCGTTATCGACGTAGTACTGAATCGGAGCGACGGGTTCGCAGTTCGTTTTGCACGATGGGTCTTTTTTTACGAGGCGGTGACGGATGATGAATTGTTGGTCGAGCAGTTCGCTGACTGGGACGTTGTAGTCGCGGTAGGAGGTGGGAAAATAGCCCGCGCGGGGATCGAAGCGGCGAGGGGTGAAGCCGGGGCCGGGTAGTTCGACGAAGGACTGGTGCTCGCGGACGGTGAGGGCGTGGGGGTCGGGGGTGACGTTGCGGACGAATTCGCCGCGGGCGGGGCCGTCGGTGGTGAAGGTGAGGATAGCTTCGACCTCGGTGTTTTTGGGGAAGGCCTTGGTGGCATCGAGGGCGATGGTGGAGCGGGTGGCGTCGAGTTTATAGGTGCCTTGCTGAGTGCGGGTGAGGGTGCCAACTACATCGTGTGCGTCGCGGAGGAAGAAGTCGGTGGCGTCGACGAGGACGATGCCGTTAGGGTCTTCGGCTTCGACCTTGAAGCCATAGAGGACGGATTCGGGGAAGGATTGGCGTACGGCTAGTTGCTCGGCTGGGTCGGTGGAACTGGAGCGGAATTGTTGGTTGGGTTCGACGAGCAGAACCTTCGGTCCGGTGCGCTGGAAGCGGACGAGTTGGCCGCGGGAGATCTGGCCGCGGTCGAGGCCGAGGTCGTTGGAACCGGTGCCGTAGGGGAGGGAGTGGGTGTAGAGGATGTCGGTGTCGAGGTGCGGGATTTCGAGGTAGAGCTTGCCGGCCTTGGCGTCCCAATCGAGCGGGAGGTAGCCGTCGATGTGCTTCATCGCTGTGGTTTTGCTGGAGATTGTTTGAGCGGACGCGAACGTGGAGACGGCGATGAGAGCCAGGGCAAGATGTTTGGGCATGCTCTTTTTTAGCACGGCTACGATGATCAGGGCAGCGTGATGGTGGGGTCGCTGAGGTGTTCGCGGAGGAGACGCTGGATGAGCGTCTTGAGGTCTTCGCCGGTTTTGGCGAGGGCGAAGGCGTTGGCGGCTTCAGACCAGTCGAGTTTGAAGCTCGTGGCTTGAGCGGAGATCCAGACCTGGCGTATAGGCGTGTTTGGGGTGATGACGAATTTGGATGAGCCGTTCTCGAAGATGATGTTCATGACGCCGTTGTTGTCTTCGAATTCAAAGGTGCCGTCATCGTCTTCGGCTGCGATGAGAGATTGCTTGAGCGCCTCGAGGGCGGTGTCGGATTCGCGGCGGAAGGTTGCTTCGTCGATCATGAATTTAGTGTAAGGGCAGGGAGTTGAGAATAGGGAGCAACGGTATCGGGATGGGATGCGTGGAAGGTAGAATTGTTGTATGGGCTTGGCCGAAAGGGCGCCTGGCCGCTGTATCTATCGTTTATCTAATCTGGGGAGCGGGTCTTTGCACAAGATTATCTTTTTTTTGTTTTTTATGGGGGTGTTTCCGTTTGCCGTTGAGGCAGAGGATGACGTTGAGAACTTTGCCGACAAGTGGCAGGCTCGGGCTACACGGACACAGGCGAAGCAGCCTAAATGGAGCGTTCCGATGGTGGCGCCGTTTCCGATGCTGGCGCAGGTCTATCGTACGGACTTTACGCGTCAGATTACGCCGACGGGCGCCCAGAACTGGAATCTGGGAACGGGAAAAGGTTTCAATTTGATTCCGTTTGCGAATACGCAGGTGGATATTCTGACGCCAGGTTATCTGCTCCGTGGTGACGGCAATTTAGATGGGTTTGGGGATGTGGCATTTCTGGCGAAGTACCGGTTTCTTTCCGCCAACGAGCAGCATGGCAACTACATCATGAGTGGAGCGGTGGGTTGGACGCTTCCTACGGGTAGTCACAAGAATGGAGCGACAACGGCGGTGATTACACCGACGCTGTTGGCCGGTAAGGGCTTCGGCCGGTTCGCTGTGATGACTAGCCTGGGCGGGGGACTGCCGACATCCGATGCGCGGACCAATGGACGGACTATCCATGCGAATACGGTGGCGCAGTATCACCTGGGCAAGTATTTCTGGCCTGAGGTGGAGTTCAACACGACCAGCTATCTTGGCGGGGCGCGGGATGGGAAGACGCAGACGTTCATCACGCCGGGGCTGATGGTGGGGAAATTTGTCCTGCGACCGGAGAGCGCGAAGAGCCGGATGGGCGTGGCGGCGGGCGTGGCCTTTCAGACGGCGTTGACGAATTTTCATACCTACAATAATGCGGTGGTGGTGAGCTTGAGGTTTGGGTTTTAGGTTCGCGACAAGTTTAATTAGTCGAGTGCTGCGAGGATGTCGGCAGGTTCGGGGCGGACACGAAAGTCGGCGTGGGCTTCGGCGAATCGAATGGTGTTGGTGCGGTCGATGACGAAGACGGCGGGGAGGGGAAGTCGCCAGCTGGCTTCGGTCGCGTTGTGGTAGCTGAGGCCGGCGTTGTTGAAGGGGATGTTGATGAGGATGGATTGGAAGTAGCGGCGATGCTCCGCGGGAATGGTGTAGGCGATGCCGAATTTTTCTGCGATGGTGGCACCGGGGTCGGAGAGCAGAGGGTAGGGGAGGGCGTGCTGCTGTAGGGTGAAGTTGTTCTGGCGGGTGGTCTGGGGGGAGATGGTGACGAAGAGGGCGTTGCGCTCGCGAAGTTGCGAGTGGAGGTCGCGCCAGGCTTCGAGTTCCGTGACGCAGTAGGGGTCCCAGCGACCGCGAAAGAAGTTGATGACGAGCGGGCAGAGGGCGAGGAGGTCGGCGGAGTTGACCGGTTTGTGCGTGAGGGCGTCTTCAAGGGTGAAGGCGGGAGCTTGTGATCCTACTTTCAGGACGCGGTCTTCGATGCCGGTGTTGAAGAGGTCTTCGGTCGCCTTTTCGGAGATGGCTAGACGCTCGGGCTGGACGAGGGCGCGGGTGTTCTGGGTGATGCGGTCGAGTTGATCCTGCAGAGGCTCTTTTGTATGAGTCGACATGACACCCCCCTCCCTACCTGAAGTGTGTCAAAGTCTTCGAATATAAGACTTTAAGTCTGGACTTCGGTCAGAAAGCTAATGGCTTAAATGTTTCAGTCCGGCACGAGCCGGACTGGTTGATGGCTGAGTTAATTATATCGGAGGTGTCAAGGATTAGCCCGGTTCGGTAGTGGACCAGTTTGAGCAATCCGCCGTCAGTGGAGTTCGCCTATTCGCATCGTAACGACGTGCTGGGATCAATGCGGGAAGCGCGTCGCGCTGGGATATAGCTGGCGAAGAAAGCGATACAAGCGAGGAGAGCAGGAACGGCGACAAACGTCACGACGTCGGTGACTCCGACACCAAAGAGCAGCGAGCGCATCAAGCGGCTGACTACCAACGCACCCCCGATGCCGATACCGACTCCCCAAAAGGCCAGCCTCATTCCGCCGCGAACGATAAGTGTCATGATGTTCGCCCGTGTAGCGCCAAGCGCCAGCCGGATGCCAACTTCGCGGGTGCCCTGGCCAACCAGATAGGCAATGAGTCCGTAAATTCCAATCACTGCTAGCCCAAGCGAAATTGTTGCAAATGTCCCGAGCACCAGCATGGTGAAACGACGGCGGGCGAGAGATTTGTCGAAGCGCTCCTGCATTGTGCTCACGTTGTAGAGCGGAAGATCAGGATTGAGTTCGTGAATCTGCTGCTTGACTGCGGCGGCCAGAGCAACCGGATCGCTGCTGCTCCGCATTGCGATGTTCATCGCGCGTGTCACGTATTGCGTTTGAGGAAGGTAAAACGCAATGCGCGAGTCTGCGTCCAGGGTGTATTGCTTCACTCGGCCGACCACTCCGACAACAGTGATCCACGGAGAGCTTGTCTCGCCGATGCCTCCGATGTGGAAGCGCTTGCCGATCGGGTCCTGGGTTGGCCAGAGTTGTTGCGCCATGTAGTCGTCGACGATCGCCACACGGGGTTTGTCGGCGACATCGTCGTCGTTAAATAACCGACCCTCGTGAAGGGGAATTTCCATTGCCTGGAAATAGTGTCCGCTGACCATGCGGGTATCGGCGTTAATGAACTTCTCGCCCGGCGGTGGCACCCGTCCCTCAACGGTGACAGGTCCCCAGGCAAACATCTGGCTCAGCGGCAACGATGTGACCGCTCCTGCCGAGGTGACACCGGGCAAGTTTTCTAGTCGCTGCCAAAGCTCGTGATAGGCAGCGAGAACCGCCACCTTGTCTTGGTATCGCTCGCCCGTCATGGTCAGTTCAAGGGTGAGGACATTACGTGGGTTGAAGCCGGGATTTACGTCGCGTACACGAGCAAAGCTGCGAATGAGGAGGCCTGCTCCAATCAATAGCATCGCGCAAAGCGCAATCTCGGCGATCACCAGCGAGCGGCGAAGGTTGATTCCTCGTCCCCAAATCGCGCTGACGCCCGACGAAGTACGCCCCGTGTCCTGAAGTGCGGTTTGCACGTCGAGCCGCGAAGCCCGCAGCGCCGGTGCCAGTCCAAAAAGAATTGCCGACAAGACACAGACTATGAACGTGAACGCGAGAGCGGCCAGACCGATGCCCACATCGTTCACCCTTGGTACGCTCTGCGGACCAAGTAGCCGTACCCAGTGCAAGGCAAGAAATGCCACAGCGATGCCCAGTGCGCCACCGGCGAACGCAAGCAACACGCTTTCGGTCAGCAACTGGCGAACGATCCGCACTCGGCTTGCACCCAGCGCAGTGCGCACTGCAATTTCCTTTTGCCGCGCGACGGCACGCGACAGTTGCAGGTTCGCCAGGTTCACGCACGCGATCAGCAGGACGAAGCCAACCGCTCCGAGCAACAGATACAACGTGCGCCGAACGTTGCCAACGACTTGCTCGAGCAGTGGCACGATACCGAAGGTCAGGCCGCCATTGGGCGGATACGCTTCGGGAAACTCATGCCGCAGGCGCGCCGTGATGGTATCCATTTCGGCCTGTGCCTGTTGTACGGAGACACCAGGCTTCAGCTTGCCCAGTATGTTGTAGTCTTCGTGGTCGCGATTCTGCGCAGCGTTCGCAGGCATAGGAAGCGGCAGCAATATCTCAGCCTGCTCGGCGCCGTCCAGCGTCGGCATCACCTCGCGAGGTAACGAAAAGCAGCGTGGCATTACGCCGACAATCTCATACGCCACGCCGTTCAACATGATCTTTTTGCCAAGAATACCGGGATCGGAACCGAAGCGGCGCGCCCATGTTCCGTAACTGAGTACAGCTGTGGGGGTTCGGCCTTGCAGGTCCTCATCGGGAACAAACAATCGCCCGAGAGTCGCTTGCTGTCCCAGCATGGGTAACAAACTTGATGAGACTCGGATCGTCCCAACGCGCTCCGGTTCGCCCGAGCCCGTTAGGTTGTAGTTGCCGCCGATTGCTATCGCGACCTGCTCAAGACCACGATGGCCGTTCTTGATGTCGAAGTATTGTGCGGTAGAAAACCAATCTTCAGTTATGTTCAGGCCAGGCGAGCGGTTCCAGAGTATGACCAGCCGTCCAGGATCTTTGTACGGAAGTGGACGAAGCAACAGCCCATCGACGATGCTGAAGATCGCCGTATTCGCGCCGATTCCGATGGCCAACGAGAGTATCGCCGTCACGGCGAAGGCGGGTGCAGCGGCCAGAGCACGAAGAGCGTGCCGCACATCTTGTAGCAGAATGCTCATGCAGGCAGTGATGGTCTCTGACAGCCAATCTACTCCAACTGATCGACAAGGCGCACAACGGAAAGCAGCCTGCCGGAGGCGGGCGTCTTCAACATGGTTAATTGTTCCAGGCTACATCGAGCCTGCCATTTGCATGGATGAGTCGTGGCACTGCGACTTTGGGGCTGCCGTTTTTTTGGCTGCTACGGTTTTGTTGTGGGTCGCGTTGCTGGCCACTGGAGCGCTCTTCATCTCTTTGATGAGGGTGACGAGCCGGGTGAAGCCCTGTTCGCGGGCAGCTTTATTGGCGGGCGAGGCGTCGGGCGCTTCGCCAGCTCGCATGAAGCCGTGGCCTGCGCCTTCGTACGTGACGGGATCATACTTTTTGCCGGCGGCTTTCATAGCGTCGGTAGTGGCGGGGATGGTGGCGCCGATGCGGGCGTCGTTGCCGGCATAGAAGCCATAGACGGGCGCGGTGATGGTGGTGACGTCAGACGGGCCGGAGCCGTAGAAGACAAACGCGGCGGAGAGGTCTTTGCGGTGAGTGGCGAACGCAAAGGTTTTGCTGCCACCCCAGCAGAAGCCTGCGACGGCGATCTTTCCGTTTGCGGCGGGAATCTTCTTGGCGTAGTCGGCCGCAGCGTCGAGGTCGGCTGTGACGACTGTGGCGTCAAGACCGGAGACGGCTTTGGTGGTGGCGTCCATGCTGGCGAAGGAGTCGGAGCCGCCGTTGTTGGGACCGAAGCCGGTGAGGAGATCGGGCGCTACCACGATGAAGCCTTGTCCGGCGAGTTCGTCGGCCATCTCTTTGGCCCAGTCGCTCAGGCCGAAGATTTCGTGGATGAGGACGATGGCGGGCGCTTTGGTTTTGACCTCGGGGTAGACGACGAAGGCCTGAACGGTGCGGTCGCCGTGCTTGAGGGGCACGTATTCGTGGTGGCGTGGCGAGGCTTCGAGGCGGGCTTTTGCCCAGTCCTGCGCGTGGAGGGACGTGGAGGCGAAGCCGAGGGATAGAGCGAGGGCGAGGAAGTGCAGAACTGGTCGGCGCATGGGAGGAGTGTAGTCTGCGCAGCATGGCTCGACAAGACGGCCGAAGTAAAATTTTGGTCAGGCTGTAAGGGTGGGTAATTTTCGCGTAGCCCGTGATTCAGGAGGAGTGTAACTTCCTCCAAGCCCGCCGCAAGGTACTAATGTTTTGATTGCAGTAAGCCTTTTGTGTAGTACCCTCGATTGAATTCACCAATTGAGTTGTCTCGGTGCCAACCTCGCGTCAGGTGCAAAGTGAAGACTGATCGTTGGTTCTACAGTGCCGCAGGCGCCAGCTTTCTGCTGATGATGCTGGTAGGTTTCCGCTTTTTCGTCACGAGCGGCAGGGGCGATGGCGGCAGGGTGATCGATCCAGCCATCTTCCGCCTCGACCTTATCCATGGCCTCGCCATAGCGGCATGGTACGTGCTCTTCTTCAGCCAATCTTTGTTGATAAGTGTTCGCAGCCGCCGACTCCATTTCAAACTCGGCTGGAGCGTAGTCGCCGTCGCTTTGGCGATTGTGGTCACGGGACCCATGGTCGCCATCCGCTCGGTGCAGGTCACGCCATCAGACTTCCACTTCTTCGGAATGCACTATTATCGGTTTCTGCTGGTGATGTTTACGGAGATTGCGCTTTTTGCCACCTTTGTGACGATAGGGATCTTCGCTCGCAAGAAGCCGAGGATTCACCGTGCTTCGATGGTCCTGGCCAGCCTTTGCCTGCTGGGTGGCGCTACTGCCCGCATGCCATTTCTACAAGCAGTCTTCGGTGCTACTGGCTGGATCGGCCTCTTCGGACCGGTCTTCTGCATCGGCGCGGTGCTGGTGCTCATCCGCTGCGCCCTGACCCGCAGCTTCGATCGCTGGTTCGCCATGGGCTATGCCTTTCTGGTCATCATGATTATCGCGTCTGAAAAACTGGCGCTGACAGAGGCATGGGATGCCGTGGCCACCGCGATCCTCAAACTCTAGATTCCAGCCCGCGCCTCAGCTAAGGCGGCGGCCCGTAGCCCGCTTTTATACTTCGCGTATGGAGAAGTTTCGACTACGAGTGGCGACGGCGGAGGATGTGGCGGAGATCCGTGAGCTGATTGAGGCGTCGGTGCGCGGGTTGCAGGCGCGGGACTACTCGCCTGCTCAGATCGACGCGGCGTTAGCTACGGTGTTTACGGTGGACAGCCGATTGATTGCGGACGGGACTTACTTTGTGGCTTTCGATGAATGCGACGAGTTGGCTGGATGTGGTGGATGGAGTTTTCGGAAGACACTGTATGGGGGAGACCATCAGGTCGAGACGATCGAACCGGAGAAGCTTGACCCTGAGGTCGATGCAGCGAAGGTTCGTGCGATCTTCGTGCATCCGAAGTTTGCACGGATGGGGCTGGGGAGCATGATTCTAGACGCTGCGGAACGTGCTGCTGTCGCCATGGGTTTTCGGCGGTTTGAGATGGGAAGCACGTTGACCGGTGTGGCGCTTTATCGTTTGCAAGGGTATCGGGAGATGGGACGGATTGCCGTGCCGGTGGGGGACGGGGAGAGGATCTTGGTGGTGCGCATGGTGAAGGAGGTTGATAGTCCCCACTAATGTTTGTTCATGCGGTGGTGATTTTTAGAGTGATGCCGATGTTGGCGGTGGGTGGGCGGCTGGCGGGTAGGGTTACGTTGAGGGTGGTGGGCTCCTGGGAGAATTTCAGGTTTTGATCGTGGCCGAGTAGCGAGGCGCTGGTGATCTTTGGCGGATTCTGCGCGCTGGCAGTGCCGAGGGATGGGATCACCGCAGCGCCTTCGGGCCAGCCTTGAATGAAGGCATAGATGGTGGAGCCTTTGGTGGTGAAGCGGATGTCGGTGGCGGTGAGATCGGGCTTCTTGCCTTCGTTGGGGTCGAACTCCTTGCCGTTCGGAGCGATGACAACTTTGGTAGAGGGGCCTTCGCCGTAGATCTTCCAGGGGCGGGTGGCGTAGATGCCTTCACTGTTGACGGCCATCCATGCAGTGATACCGGCAAGGACCTCGCGTTCGGCGAAGTCGAGTTCGCCGGAGTTGGGTAGAGGGAAGTTGAGGAGGAGGTTGCCGTTCTTGCTGACGATGTCCACGAGAAGGTCGATGACTTTTTTGGGGGACTTGTAGGCGACGCCGCGTTTGTAGTGCCAGTCGCCGATGCAGGTGTCGGTTTGCCAGGGGGATGCGGAGATGCCGTCGAGGACGCCGCGTTCGCGGTCGAGCGCGCAGGTGCCGATGGCACAGTTGTCGGCTTGCTTGCTGAAGTAGATGGATTCGACCTTGCCGTTGTGTTTTGCGGCGCTGACGTTGTAGACCTCGGCGAGGGTGGAGTAGCCGTACTCGTCGAAGGGAATGCCGCCGTCGGTGTAGAGGAGGTCGGGTTGGTACTGGTCGATGAGGTCTTTGATGCGGCGGAAGTATTGGAGCTTCCAACGGTCGGGGGCAACGCGGCCCATGGCCTGCGCGGTCTTTGCGAAGTCGAAGGGTTGGCCCGAGTAGTCGTGGTAGAGATCGGCGAAGGTAGAGTCGGAGCCGTCGTAGGGGATGCCGGCGAGTGGACCGGTGGTGTCGCTGAGATGTGCAGGGGCTAGCCAGTCGTAGGAGTTGGAGAGGTGCTCGCTGACGCCGAAGCGGAGGCCGCGTTTGCGGGCGGCGGCGGCCCAGGCGCCGACTATATCCCGTTTGGGGCCGGAGGCAACGGCGTTCCACCGAGGCTGGTATTTGGAGTTCCACATGTCGTAGTTGTCGTGGTGGACGCCCATGGAGAAGAAGTATTTTGCGCCGGCTTTGACATAGAGATCCATGAGGTGGTCGGGGTCCCAGCGCGCGGCTTTGAATTGAGGGACAAGGTCTTTGTAGCCGAACTTCGAAGGGTGACCGTAGGTTTCTACGTGGTAGTTGTATTGGCCGGAGCCCTGGATGTACATGTTGCGGGCGTACCAGTCGCCGTACTCGACGCTGGACTGTGGGCCCCAGTGGGCCCAGATGCCGAACTTGGCGTCGTTGAACCAGGCGGGGAATCGGTAGGCCTGGAGAGAGGGTGCGGTGCCGGCGAATGGTCCGGGTGTGACGGCGATCTGGTTTTGCTGGGCGTACGCGGAGCGGAGAGTGGGCGCTGCGGTGGCTAGGAGAGTGAGCGCCTGGCGGCGTGTGATTCGCATCGAGCCAATGTAGTGTTTGGGTTGGGGAGATGCAAGTTGGAGGATCTGGGGCTGTTGCTGAGAGTGGCTTGCGTGTAGTCTTCAGGTGAATGGAGGGTGATTGATGGTTGAGATGGCGATGATTGCGAAGGGTGCGGATGAGTTGTACCTGCTGCCGGGGATGTCGAACCGACATGGACTGGTGGCGGGGGCGACGGGGACGGGAAAGACGGTGACGCTGCAGGTGATGGCGGAGGCGTTGAGCTCGATTGGGGTTCCGGTGTTTGCGGCGGATGTGAAGGGTGATCTGTCGGGGATATCGCAGGCAGGGAAGAGCTCGGCGAAGTTCGATGCGCGGGTGAAGTCGTTGGGATTAGGCGATTGGAGCTTTGCTGGATGTCCGGTGGTGTTCTGGGACGTGTTTGGGAAGCAGGGGCATCCGGTGCGGGCGACGGTGAGCGAGATGGGGCCGCTGCTGTTGAGTCGCATCCTGAACCTGAACGACACGCAGTCTGGCGTGTTGACACTGGTGTTCAAGATTGCCGATGACAGCGGGATGCTGCTGCTGGATATGAAAGATATGCAGGCAATGCTGCAGCATGTGGGTGACAACTCGAAGGAGTATCAGACGCAGTATGGGAATATTTCTGCGGCTAGTATAGGGGCGATTCAGCGGGGGCTTGTGGCGCTGGGACAGCAGGGAGGCGATCAGTTCTTTGGTGAACCTGCTCTGAATATTGAGGACCTGCTGCAGACGGATGCGAGTGGCAAAGGCGTGGTGAATATTCTGGCGGCCGATCAGTTGCTGCAGTCACCGCAGCTTTATGCGACGTTTCTACTTTGGCTGATGAGTGAGTTGTTTGAGAAGTTGCCGGAAGTCGGTGATCTGGAGAAGCCTAAGCTGGTTTTCTTCTTTGATGAGGCTCATCTTTTGTTTAATGATCTGCCTTCGGTTTTGCAGAATCGGATTGAGCAGGTGGTTCGGTTGATTCGGTCGAAGGGGGTGGGGGTGTACTTTGTGACGCAGAACCCGATTGATGTGCCGGATACGGTGCTGGGGCAGCTGGGGAATCGGGTGCAACATGCGCTGCGGGCGTTCTCTCCGAAGGATCAGAAGGCGGTGAAGGCTGCCGCGCAGACGTTCCGGGCGAATCCGAAGGTGAATGTGGAGGCGGTGATTACGGAGATGGGTGTTGGTGAGGCGCTTGTTTCGTTTCTGGATGAGAAGGGAATTCCGGGAATGGTGGAACGGGCGATGGTGATGTCTCCGCATAGTCAGATTGGACCGATTACGGCGGAGCAGAGGGCGGCGATTATTAAGAGTTCGGTGGTGGCAGGGGTGTATGAGACGGTGGTGGATCGGGAGTCGGCTTATGAGAGGTTGAAGGGGAAGGTTGTGGCTTCTGGTGGCGGTGCTGCGGCTCCTGCTCCCGCGGGTGGAACTGTGGGGTCGTCGGCCGGAGGGTGGCTGGAGTCGGCGGGGACTGCGCTGGGTGGGGTGCTGGGGTCTGGTGGTTCGCGGCGTGGCGATACGGTGCTGCAGGCTGCGGTGAAGAGTGCGGCGCGGACGATGGGGAGCACCGTCGGGCGGCAGATTATTCGTGGAGTGTTGGGGTCGTTGCTGGGCGGGTCTACTTCGAGACGATAGGTCTTCCAGGGGATGCCTGGTTGGGTCACCCATTCTTCGCACACCTCCGCGAGGGTGCGAAGAATGAGTGATCGGCTGTTAGCTGCTAGATGACCTTCATCAAGAGGAGAATGAGAACGATGAGGAGGATGAGGCTGATGCCTCCTCCGCCGTAGTAGCCGAGCCCTGGTCCCATGCGATAACCACCAAAGCCGAACACAAGAATCAAAACGATCAGAAGGATAAGCATTTGTCTATTTCTCCGTACGGCGAAGATTCGCCCGATGGAGGTGTGATGCGGGTTTTATTGCAAACGCGATGAAATTGATTTTTGGGCTGGGTTGCCTGACCGTGTGCGATTTTCGATAGGGGTCCCCCCCCCCTATATATGCCGCGCGTAAGCTGTTTATTTTCATAGTTTTATGGACGATCGATGTCTGCAAAATATTCATGGCAAAGGGGTTGCGTCCAAAATATTCTCCGGTAAGGGTTTACGGGTTGTTTGCCAGGTCAAAAGCGGCTTTCCCCGCTGCTTTGGGATCGCCTATTTAAAGAATAGCAGAGTGAAGGGGGTGAACACGCCACGCGAAAACCCGCGTCTGGAGCGGCTTTTCGCGTATATGGGGCTTGACATGCGATTTTGCTGGTGTTTTTGAAGAAATTATTATTAGTCGCGGCTTCACTAGGCTTTCGGTACCGGCTTGCCGATCTCCCAATGGTGGCCGTACGGATCGACCAGTCGACCTATGCGCCAGCCGTATTGGTTGGCGACGGGCCAAACCATGGTGGCTCCCGCGGCGATTGCACGGTTGAAGGATGCGTCGGGGTCTGCGACGGTGAGGATCATGCGCGTGGTGCTACCGCCGATGGTTTCGGGGCTGAAGTTCTGGTTTTCCGGAGACTCGTCGGCGAGCCAGAATTCGGCTCCGTCCACGGAGAGTCGAGCGACTACGCGGCCGCTTTCGTCTCCGTGGCGGAAGATCTCGGTAGCTCCGAATGCTGCTTTGTAGAAGTCGATCGCCTTTGCGCCGTTTCGAACAGAGAGCATCGGGGCTATGGAGGTCATGGCATGCCTTTCGTCGATCGATCTTCAGGCGATCGTCAGGGTGTTGACGGCGCGTTTGAACTGCTTGCCGATGTGCGCTGCAAAGGCAGAGGAGGCCGCGCTTACACTGCCGATTTCGCCGCCACTGTTGAAGTCATGAGCGCCGTGAAGAGTGATGTTTTCCGGCGGTTTCGCTTTGATGAAGAATAGCGTGATCCAGAGCATGGCGGTGTTCTGCTCGCTTGTGCCGCAGCTTACGCGTTTCACGCTGGAGTAGTTGGCTATGTGGTTGTCCTTGTCCATGACTTTGCCGCCCTCTATCTGCCAGAGTCCCGCGACGTCAGTCACATTGTTGAGGCATTCACGAACTAAGGTGTAGGTCAGACTCATATGCTGCCTTCTTTCTTTAAGGTCAGGCTTATGGTCGCCGGTTTGTCTTCAGGCTCGCGCCGAATCCTTTGTCGGGTCAATTCTTGTGAGCGCGAAGAGAGTTGTCGGGTCCCGGGAGTCGTCCTTCAGTCGCACGTCAAGCAACCATGTTGCAGGTTCATCGAGGTGCATCTCTTTCGACTTTATTCCTATTAGTGAGGACGGATCGCGTGCCGTATCGCTGTTTGTTGAAAAATCTTCGCGCAGTCATTACCGCTTGTTCTGGTCTGGTCGGCTATGGCTCATGTTCGGGAACTTCTAAGGCCTTTTGGGCGGACTTGAGTACGTTCAGTGTGTTTCGGTCCGGGGCGCCCTCGCGAAATGCTCCGACTATATTGATTGCGCTCATGATAACCCTGGACAACTGTTCACGGTTTTCGCCGCCGATATCACGGACAGCCTGCATGAGTGCCACGGAGGTTTGATAGAAGATAAACGGAGTCTCCTGCGAGAATCGCTGGCCTAGCCATTCGATGTAGCGGCGGTCGGGAGATATCTGGAGTATGACGATGGCGCAGAGCCGGATGCCGGGCGAGGTTTTGTTTTCGCTGAACTCGTTCAGGAAAGGTTTGGCGGCGATGGCAAGGGTTCGCATGCGGGCGACAACTGCATTCATGGCTCCGGTGCGGTCCTTACCCGAGGGCATCGTGGCGCGGGTGGACTCGTACTCGGCTGCGAGCGCTAGCATCTTTTGACGGACGGATTCGGTGAGATTGTCGCGGGCGGGTTGGTTTGTGACCGATGAGATGAGGGTGTCGACGCGCGCCGCGGCGAGGGCTTCGCGTTTCGGGATCTCGGCGGTCTTGTGAGGATCGGCCTGTGCAGCGGCTTTTTCGACCTCGTGGTCGATGGAGTTCTCGACGGTCTTTTCGACCTCGACCTGCCAGATCTTGATCTTGTTAGCGGATTCGGCAAGGAGAACGAGGGCCGAGAGGACTCGGCCGATGAGTTGGCGTTGAGTCAGGACGCAGATAAGGAGTGTCGCAGGCCAGATAAGGACCGCGATGAGCTTTGTGATCTCGGCCAGAGTACTTTCGTGGGTAGTTGCGTCGATCATGGCGAGAGGATACTGGATTTATCGGATTAGCGGAATGGAAGCGGTTCGCGCTTCGCGCGAATGTCCACATCTCAGAGTCGAGATGTGGACATCCAATTCTGTGGCTCAAACTAGATGTGGGCCACCCACTACCCGAATGTACCGAGGTCAAACTGGATGGTTGCGAGGCATTCGCCGGCAGTAGAATTCGTACGCTGGACTGTGGAGAATCACATGGCAGAAGACGTGAAGGGGATACCCGAGGGCGCTTCGGTCGTGATACCGAGGTTGTTTTGCCGGGACGTGGCGGCTGAGATTGATTTCTGCAATAAGACGTTTGGCGCCGTCGAGCGGGTGCGCAGGCCTGGTCCGGACGGGACTGTGGCCCATGCGTTGATGACGATTGGTCCGGCAATGATCATGATTGAGGCGGAGTGGCCGGGGCTGACGAGCCGTGCGCCCACAGTGGACGGCAGCTCGCCGGTGGTGCTCTACGTTTATGTCGAGGACGTGGACAAGACGGTGGAGAGGGCGGTGGCCGGCGGGGCGAAGGTCCTGTTCCCGGTGGCGAACCAGTTCTGGGGCGACCGCATCGGCTGGGTGATGGATCCATCGGGGCATGTATGGACCGTCGCCACGCACATCGAAGAGACTAGCGAAGGAGAGAGACGGGACCGTTGGTCTGGCATTCTGGCGAAGTCGGATCCCGCGGCTGCTGCGGACTCTTCTTGAGATGGTTGCAAGAGTTGGTCAACGTAGGCGTCCTTCCTCGGGAACGACAAGTTATGATGCGGTGAGCAGTCGCTTGCGGCACTCGGTGTTGAGGGCAGTAAACGAACACACAGGGGGAGTCCTTTTGCTAGCGAAAGAGGCGCTCGATGTTTTGGGGTTGGGGAGCGGCGCGACTCCACTCGAGATTAAAGAGGCGTATCGAGATTTGGTAAAGGTATGGCACCCCGATCGCTTTGGGAGTGACGCTCGGTTGCGTCAGAAGGCAGAGGACAAGCTCAAACAGATCATTAATGCGTACATGGTGCTCCAGTCTGATCAGGGGAAGGAGGGCACGCATACGGACGAACCAGAGAAGGCCGCCAGTTCGATCACAGAGGATGCGGCCTCACGTAGCTCCTCCTCATCTCCGGTTCCGAAGAGGGGTCGTACAAGATGGAACAGAGGTTCGATTGGCGTTGGCTGGCTTTACGGTTGTGTGGGGATATCGCTGGGGCTGATGGCTGGTTATGTTGCGCTCGAACATGGGGCAATGCCGGGTGCGAAATCTCCCACCGGTTCCGTAAGAGAGGTGGAAGCCTCAAGCGAGCAGGGGGCTTCGAAGACTACAGGTGCGCCAACGCCAGGAGTCCTCGCCGTGCCGAATGACCCTTCCGCGGAGTTGCAGGTCCACAAGGATCAGCGGAAGTACTCTGGTCGTGCCACAGAATCTGGGGCAGGGCAGTACCAGGTCCGGTTATTGTCGAGTGCTCAGACTGCGCAGGTGGAAGAGGCCTGTGCGAGTCAAAGAGAACTGCCGGACCAGACGGCTTATCGAAGGTGCCTCAAAGCTCAACTAGATTTAGTTACCAAGGCTTCGCGGGAGCCTGACTTGAGTGCATTGAATGGGGAGGAGCTTGAATCGATCGTGAGTGCGTGCTCTGAGGCGAAGCGTCTTCATGCAACGGGTGGCTACAACCGTTGCCTGACTGCTCAGATGGCTGAGTTGGCGGCGGAGCCGGCGCGACCGGACCTGTCGGGGCTCAGCGAAGCTGATCGAAGTTCGATTGAGGCAGCGTGCAGGAACTCAAAGAATCGGGAGGGCCCGTCTGCCTACAATCGCTGCCGGTTGAGATTGATTAAGCTTTTGGCGGAGTCGAGGTAGTGGGTGCTGGACCGGGCTTCGGGCCCTCCGAGCGATTCTAGGCGCGCCTGTTTTGCCTCCGGCGCAGGTTCAGGCCAGTGACCAATCCGGTGCCAACCAGCAAGAGAGATGCAGGCTCCGGGACTGAGGAAGGCGGATCCGCCGTATAGCTATAGGCAACGGTTCCTATCTCTCCGATGGTGTAGCTGACTGACTCGTTCGTCACTGAGTATGGAAGGATCGTCTCGAAGTTATTTGCGATGATGTCGAACGAGGCTCCCGGATAGGAGTAATCGATGTACATCAGTCCCAGGAAGAGTGGTTGACCGATGTCGTGACGCTGGGCGAACTCCCACTTGAAATCCGACAGAGAGTCGGGTGCGGAGGGGAAGTCGAATCCGTAGGAGGTCAGCGTTGGTGGAAATCCGGTGAAGTTCGGATCGATGGAGCCGTCGTAGTGCGCGAAGCCTGTGTAGACCGTGCCGACTGGAATATTGTGAAGATTCTGCTGCTGGGTGATGGTGACGGTGAAGTTGATGGTGTCGGCTTTTGCAAGTGATGGGGCAGAAAAGGAAGCCAGGAGAACAAGGAAGTATTTGTGAAGCCGCATTGAGGGGCCCTTTCGAACGTGACAGCGACGTAAGTTCCTCGCGATCTTAGCAGAGAGGCTTTGTTTCTCTTAGAAGTTTTTTGGGGATGCCGAATGAATTTGAACCGCCCACGAATAATGGTGTCCCTATCTCCCTATAAAAGTCCTAAAGTCTTAGAAGGATGAGTTTAGGCCTGGACTTCAGGTGTGGCTTGATGGACCTGGGCGATACCCCCGGTTTTTGGGTGCGAGTTCTGTCAAGTTGTGAGCCTGTGTATTCGTATGGTGGACGAAGGATTGTGCGGACAGTGGCGCCGGTTGAAGGTCGGGATGGGGCAAGCCGTCTGGTAAGGTGAAGGACTGCGAGCGGAGGGCTTATGCGGGAAGAGGTGATTCGGATTGTCGAGGCTTATATCGATGCGGTTCGGAATAACGACATCGACGCAATCCCGATTCATTCCGATGTGGTGTTCGAAAGTCCGATCAGGAATATCAGAGGCGTTGCTAATTTTCGAAAAGGAATGGAAGAGTTCTTTCCGATTCTTAAGAGCATTGAGGTTTTGCATCTTACAGCTGACGACGACACATGCGCCGCGGTGCTCAAAGTAGACACAAGCTTCGGACTAATTCCGTTCGTCGAATTCTTCCAAATTGCGGACGGGCAGATTGTTTCTATCCGCGCTTACTACGATCCACGGCCGATTCTGGAAGGCATGAGCCGGATGCTGGCTTCATAGCCGGATGTGGCTATCCTGTGTCATTTTGTGTTCAGGCTTCCATCGTAGAGCTGGAACTCACGGATTGCGGCTGACCCTGTGGTTGAGATGAGGTTCAGACGTACGCGCTGGGTTGTGACCGAAGGGAAGAGGTCGATCTTTTTGTGTCCGATCGCCTGGGCGTGGACGAGCGGCTTCCATGCGCCGTCCTGCCATGCGTCGATGCTGTAGCTCTGGATGCGCTGTCCTTCGTTGAGCCATTCCATGGTGACGGCGCGGTCGAATGTGACGGGCTTGTCGAATTGGATTTCCAGCACGGCGTGGCGGGGTGGAGCGGACCAGAAGGTGGTTGGATCATTGTCCGTCGCTGTGGCCGCTGCTTTGTCTTCGACGTGGCCGGACTCTGCGACGAGGTTGTGCTGGTAGAGGCTATGGAGCGCTGCTCCGAACTCCTGAAGGCGTTTCACATCGGCGTCGGGAATGCGGCCGGTGTTGTCGGGTGCGAGGCCGAGCATGAGCTGGGCGCCGCGGCCTACGGTTTCGGTGTAGATGTGGAGCAGCTCATCGACGGAGTTGAGCGAGCTTTCGTCATTGGGGTGCCAGAACCAATGTTTTTTTCGGAGTGGCGTGTCGGCTTCGACAGGACGCCAACGTAGATAGCCGGCTCGGTCGATTACGTTCCAGTTCTCGTAGGGGACGGTGCCGGATTCGGTGCCGACCCAGCGAATGTCGGCGTTTTTGTAGAGGGCTACGTCGGCGAAGACGAGGGTGTTGGGCTGGTAGGTGCGGAGTTCCTGGATGATCTTGTCGAAGTCGTAGGTGCGGCCGGCGCTGCCTGCGCCGTCGAGCCAGAACTCGGTGAGTGGGCCGTAGGTGGTGGCGAGTTCGTCGAGTTGGGCGAGGTAGTACTTGTCGTAGGCGGCGGGGTCGGGGTAGCGCGGATCGTGGCGGTCCCAGGGTGAGAGATAGATGCCGAAGCCGAGGCCGGCTTTGTGGGCGGAGTCGGAGGCCATGCGGACGAGGTCACCTTTGCCTTCGAGCCAGGGGCTTTTCTTTACGGAGTACTCGGTTTGTTTGCTGGGCCAGAGAGAGAAGCCGTCGTGGTGCTTGGCGACGAGGACCGCATACCTTGCGCCTGCGGATTTCGCGGCTTGCATCCACTGGTCGGTGTCGACGTGTGTGGGATTGAAGACGGAGGGGTCGACGGTACCGTCGCCCCACTCGCGGTTGAGGAAGGTGTTGGTGGAGAAGTGGATGATGACGCCGATCTCGAGGTCTTGCCAGGCTGTCTGGGCTGGGGTGGGTTTGATGTCGACGAAGTTCTGGGCGCGTGATGGGGCTATGGCAAGTAAAGCGAAGATGGCGAGGGTGCATCGGCGTAGGAGCTTAGCGCGCATAGATTTGTGCCAGCCGTGTTAGAGTATCTCAACTTCTTCAGGCATCTTATGCGCACTTCCTCCCCTCGACCTGAGGTAAGCATTTGGAGGATCTGATGGCTTCAGCCAGTCAGTCTGTTGGGGTGCGCCCGGTTTCACGAATCATCGGCCGTGGCGGCTTGGTGGATCGCTATTTTTACCTGTTTCTTTCGCTGGCTGTGGCTGGAATTGTGGTGGCCGGTTTCAGCAGGACGGTCGACCGCTTTCTGATTCACGCCGCTCCGCCGAGGCCGGTGCTTTTGTGGATTCACGGCGCGGCATTTTCCGGGTGGGTGGCTTTCTTTATTCTGCAATCGGCGCTGGTGCGCGTGCGGAAGGTGAGTCTGCACCGGACGCTGGGGTGGTCTGGGGCTGTTCTCGGGGCCATGATGGTGACGCTCGGGACAGTGATTGCCGTGGTGATGGGGCGGTTCGATGCGGTGCAACTTCATCAGCCCGACCCCGCGTTCCTCAGCATCCCGTTTTTCGACATGCTGGCATTCGGCACGCTGCTTGGACTGGCGATCGTATGGCGCGGCAAGCCGGAGATGCACCGGCGCTTCCTCGTGTTGGCGACGTGCGGCCTGCTCGATGCAGCTTTCGGGCGCTTCGATTATTTGTTCAACCACAGCCTCTTCTTTGTTTGTGTGGATGCGGTGATGCTGCTTGGTGTCGCGCGCGACCTTCTTGTGGATCGGCGTGTGCACAAGGTTTATTTGTATGGGATCCCGGTGTTGGTGATTGGGCAGAATCTGGCGGTCTATCTCTGGCGCGGGGCGCCTGGGTGGTGGCTCTCGAGTTGTAAGGAGATTCTTGGCATCTGACCGGCAGGGACAATTTAGATATGGGCCGCGTGTCCGAAAGCGCCGCTATTGTCTTGCGCTGGGTTCTGTTACCAGGCCTAGTGCCTCGATCACTGCCGGGTCGGGAGTCGTGTGGCCGTCTTTTTTCGTGACCGCACCGAAGTTGTCCTGGTAATCCCACATGGCCCAGCCGAGGTGATGTTTCTCCATCATGGTTCGAATGTCTCTTAGCCACTGCGCTCGCATGGTGGGGTCGGCGTATGGGCGATGAACACCGAACTCGCCGACGTAGACAGGGGCGTGGTGAAGTTGCGACCAACGCTCGGCGAAGGAGAGGGTGATGTCGATGCGATGCGCGTCCCAGTGGGCAAGTCCATACTGCTGGACAAAGAACTGTCCGGCGAGGGTGGGTTCCTGTTCGAGGTTTTTCGCGACATTCTCCGGAGTG
Organism: Acidobacteriaceae bacterium KBS 89; assembly: GCA_000381605.1. Taxonomy (GTDB): domain Bacteria; phylum Acidobacteriota; class Terriglobia; order Terriglobales; family Acidobacteriaceae; genus Edaphobacter. The sequence continues at coordinate 1,008,657 of KB906755.1, read as the reverse complement.
GAGGGATACGGGACGTCGCGGAGAGGTTGGACGGCAGGGTCGGTCCAGGTGGCTCCCTGGTGGGTGAAGGCGAAGGGCTCGTAGTCGTGAAAGGTGTAGATGATGTTGGGAAGAGGTAGCGGCTGGAGGGGGAGGAGGTCGTCGAGGCCCGACCATCGTGCTCCGCAGGCGATGATCGTATTGCCGGGCGCGACGCTTCGGATTTGTGCTGCGATAGACGATTGGATGCCCTGCCAGCGGTATGTGTCGGGTTGCTCGGGCTCATTCATGATTTCGAAGAAGACGTAGTCGGGATCGAACGATGCGAAGTGGGTTGCGAGTGAGCGCCAGAGCATGGCGAAGTGCTGCACTGGTTCCTCGCCTTGCAACAGGGACTGTTTGAAGCGACTTTGTGGATGGATATCGATTATGACCGCGAGCTTTTCCTGGATTGCGAGCTTGACGATGGCGTCGAGCTCTCCCACGAAGGCGATGCCATTGTCTTGTTTGCGTTGCCAGGCGAGTAGCGGGTCCGCGTCGATGCTTATTCGAATGTGATCGAATCCAAGATGGTGGATGAGGCGTATGTCGTCGGCGGTCGTGAAGGTGCGCAGGCGCTGGACGGAGTAGTCGCCTGATTGCGCGAACCAGTCGCTGGTGTTGATGCCGTGACGGAGATGCTGGGCGCGTTGAAAGGCGAGGTCGTTGCTCTGCTGGGCGTGTGTGGGGGAGGGTGTGAGTAGGGCTGGGAACAGGATCGCTGCCAGGAAACGGTGAGAGTGGAGCATGCGTCGTTCTCCTGCGAGCCCTAGGGCTTCAGACAAGTATCGTAGCGCACGACCTTGGGAAAATGATTCGTGCTTTGCGCATGCCCAGATCTCAGAATCGAAGTATGGGCACCGATTTTGTGGGTTCAAATTAGATGTGGGCGACCCGTCCTTCAGCGATCGATGAGTTGGCCTGGGTGTTCCCCCGTGAAGTATTGCCACGACCACTCAACGATGGCTTCGAATTTGGCGCGTACGACCGTCAGCAGTGCCAGATGGACGCCCAACCAGGCGGCGAAGGCGATGGGGCCGACGAGTTCATGGTGCTGCTTGCCGAGTTCGGCTATGGCTGCGTTGCGGCCGATCATGGCTAGAATGCCACGATCGGAGTAAACGAAGGGAGTGGTGCGTTCGCCACTGATGGAGGCGACGATGTTCCTTGCACACTGCCTGCCGGCTTGCTGTGCGACGGCTGCGAGCTGAGGCAGAGGTTTGGCATCGGAGTCGGTGGCATTGGCCAGATCGCCGATGACGTAGACGTCGTCGAAGCCAGGGACGCTTAGGTCGGGTTGTACCTTGAGTCTTCCGTTTGGTTCCCGCGGCGCAGCGGGTTGCGTAGGAACGATCGCGGCTTTGATGCCGGCAGCCCAGATCACTAATTTGGAGGGGATTCGCGAGCCGTCAGAGAGAAGGACCTCGTTCGGTGTGACTTCTTTGACGGCCGTGCCGATGCGGAGTTGCACACCATGCTCCTTGAGTGCCGTCGCGGCGTAGGTCTGCGATGCGGGCGAGAAGGTGCCAAGGACAGCAGGGGCCATTTCGATGAGAAAGACCTGCGCTCGAGCGGGATCGATGTGGCGGAATTCTTTTGGGAGGACACGGGTCAACATGTCGCTAAGGGTGCCGGCCATCTCGACTCCAGTGGGGCCTCCGCCTACGACGACAAAGTTCAGCAGGCCGGCGGGGATGTTGTCGGGTTTGCGATCGGCTGCCTCGAAGGCCTCAAGAATGGCGGAGCGCAGCTTTTCGGCGTCGGTGAGGGTGTAGAGAGGCAGGGTGAATTTGTCGGCTCCCGGGATGCCGAAGAAGTTGACGCGCGATCCGGTCGCAAGGACAAGAAAATCTCCGGAGAAGCTATTGCCTGCGGCAGTATGGACGGTGCGCTGTGCCAGGTCGATTGAGGTGACCTCGTCCATCTGGACATCGACGTTGTCGAAGTTGCGGAGCATGTCGCGCAGCGCGAACGCTGCATTGGTGGGGGACAGGATGCTGGCTGCTACCTGGTAGAGAAGGGGGTGGAACTGCTGGTAGTTGTTCTTGTCGAGGAGCGTGACGTGGATGTTGTCGTGAGGGGCGAGTTCCAAGGCGCACCTGAGGCCGGCGAAGCCTCCGCCTACTATGACGATATGCCATGGCGATTGTTGATCGATGCTTTCGGAGTTTTCAGAATCCATAACTCTCCGTGGGCGAGCAACGGTGATTGGCCTTGAACGATTTCTATCTGCCGAATTTTTGGCGGCCTTGCATTTGGCTCATCATGCGTTGCTGGGCTTTGATGCCGCCGCCTGAGCCCATGGACTTGAACATCTTGCGCATCTGGGCGTATTGGCGGAGGAGGTTGTTGACGTCCTGGACGGTTGTGCCGGAGCCTTTGGCGATGCGCTTGCGCCGGTTGCCGTTGATGATCTCGTGGTCGAGGCGTTCTTTTTGCGTCATCGAGTTGATGATGGATTCGACGCGGGTGAACTGGCCTTCGTCTACGTTTTCGACGGCCTGCTGCATGCCAGCGAAGGGGCCGACGGAGGGGAGCATCTTGAGGATGGATTTCATGCTGCCCATCTTTTTGATCTGACGGAGCTGGTCGCGGAAGTCTTCGAGGGAGAAGCCGTCGCCGGAGAGGGCTTTTTTGGCGAACTGCTCGGCTTTGCCGCGGTCGAGGCGCTCTTCCGCGCGTTCGAGGAGGGTGGCGATGTCGCCGTGACCCATGATGCGGGAGACGATGCGGTCGGGGTGGAAGGGCTCGAAGGCGTCGGGCTTTTCACCGGTGCCGAGGAACTTGATGGGTGCGCCGGTGACGTGGCGGATGGAGAGGGCAGCGCCGCCGCGGGCGTCGCCGTCCATCTTGGTGAGGATGGCGCCGGTGATGGTGAGGAGATCGTTGAAGGCCTTGGCGGAGTTGACGGCGTCCTGGCCGGTCATGGCGTCGGCGACGAAGAGGATCTCGGATGGGTTGAGGAGCTTTTTGAGCTGCGCCATCTCGTCCATGAGAGAGGCGTCGATCTGATTGCGGCCGGCGGTGTCGACGATGAGCATGTCGCAGCCGAAGTTAGCGGCTTCGCGCTTGGCTTCTTTGGCTAGGCGGAGGACGTCGTCGGTGCCGGGCTTGGCCGAATCGGAACCGCTGACGGCTCCTGTGAGTTTGCCTTCGTAGAGTTGGGCGTTGATGCTTGTTGCTACGATTTTGAGTTGCTCGCGGGCTGCGGGACGGTAGACGTCGACGGAGACGAGCATTGGGCGGTGGCCGGCTTTTTTTAACCACTGGGCTAGTTTGCCGCTGGTAGTGGTTTTGCCGGAGCCCTGCAGGCCGGCCATCAGGATCACGGATGGGGGCTGGGAACTTTTCTGGAAGCGTGCGGTGTCGCGGCCGAGGACGTTGACTAGTTCGTCGTGGACGATTTTTACGATCTGCTCTGAGGGACTGAGCGCGGTGGCGACCTTTTCGCCGATGGCGCGGTCGCGGATGTGCTCCATGAGTTCGGTGACGACGGTGAGGTTGACGTCGGACTCGAGGAGGGCGAGGCGGATCTCGCGGAGGGCGTCGGAGATGTTCTCGTCGGAGATGGTGCCCTGGCCGCGGAGGGTCTTGAAGGATCGCTGGAGTTTGTCGCTTAGGTTTTCAAACATGACTGCTCTAAGTTTAGCAGCGGAAAAGGCTGGGAGTTAGTGGGTGACCAAGTCAGTGAGTTAGGTCCTTGTGGGTTGGCAAGTGGCGGGCTTGGTGCTGACCAGGTGGGTTCATTTTTGTGATGGCGGGTTTTGGGGGTCGACGGCGCGGGATAATCGACTTCTATGCGGGGAACGGGCCAGGTAAACGGGAATGCTCGGGTAGTGCGGGAGTTTGTTGCGTATCTGCGGGTGGAGAAGGGGCTGAGACCGGCGAGTTGTGAGGCGTATCGGCGGGATCTGGAGCAGTTTGCCGAGCATGTTGAGGGGCGGGATGGGTTGCTGGTGGGTGCGGCTCAGGGTGATGTGAGCGGGTTTATGGAGGGGCTGAGGGGACATGCGGTGGAGTCGCGGTCGATTGCGCGGAAGCTGAGTTGTCTGCGGGGGTTTTATCGGTGGCTGCTGATGGATAAGCGGATTGCGCATGACCCGACGGTGAATGTGGAGACGCCGTCGAGTTGGAAGGTGCTGCCGAAGTCTCTGGCTGAGGGTGAGGTGGCGGAGATGCTGGAGAGGTCGGGTGCGGCGGCGCGGAGCGATGATGCGGATGGGTTGGCGTTGCGGGATCATGCGATTTTGGAGCTGCTGTATGCGGGTGGGTTGAGGGTGGGGGAGATTGTGGCGCTGCGGGTGGAGGATGTGCATCTGGACCAGGGGCGAGCGCAGGTGAGGGGTAAGGGTGATAAAGAACGGATTGTTCCGTTGGGGCGGAGTGCTGTTGAGGCGTTGGAAAAATATTTGAGTTTGGGTCGGCCCGGGTTGATGCGGAACGGGAACGGTTTGCAGCGGGCGATGTTTCTCAGTGTGCGGGGGAATGCGCTGACGCGGCAGTGGGTTTGGGAGATGGTGCGCGGGGCTACGGCGGGGGGGAGTAAGGCTAGTCCGCATATGCTTCGGCATAGCTGTGCGACGCACATGGTAGAGCATGGGGCGGATTTGAGGAGTGTTCAGACTTTGTTGGGGCATGCCGATATCGCTACTACGCAGGTTTATACGCATGTGGCGCTGGGGCATTTGAAGAGGGTGCATCGGGAGCATCATCCAAGAGGGAAGAGAAGGGTGGGTGGCCAGGCTTGATGAAAGGAAACAAAGATCGAAGGGAGACGGATGCTGCTTTAGCGGCAGTTGCGAGCGGAGTCGTCACGGGCGTTAGCGCATTGCCCTTCTACGAGATTTTCGCGAGGGAAGGGAGTCTTCTGTACCAATTGCAGACGATCTGCGGGGCATTCTTCATTCCGGGACTTTTCGTCAGCATGGTCTTGTCGGGCAATATTCATGGCGGAAGTCTTGTTGGGGGATCGGCGATCAACTTGTTTGGATATGCGTTGATCTTTTATGGTGCGCTCCGATGGAGACGAAGAAGACGGGGCTTGCAAGCGAGGGGCAATGGCTGACCAAACACTGCCGATGCTGGCGGAGCAATTTCTGGCGATGCTTGCGAATGAGCGCGGGGCATCGGAGCATACTGTGCGGGCCTATGCGCGGGAGGTGCGGAACTTTGCGGATTATCTGCGCGAGACGCTGGGGAATGGGGCGTCGGTGAAGCAGGTGGAGCATCTGCATATTCGGGCTTATTTGGGATTGCTGTATGAGCGCGGGTTGACGAAGGCTAGTGCGGCGCGGGCGCTGGCGGCCGTGAGGAGTTGGTTCAAGTGGCTGGCGAAGGAGGGAAAGGTGGCGCAGAATCCGGCGCTGCTGGTGAGTACGCCGAAGCTGCCGAAGCATCTGCCGCGGGTGCCGAGTATGGAGGAGGTTAATCGGGTTCTGAACTCGCTCGATGGCGAGGGGCCGGTTGCGAAGGACAAGCATGACGCTGTGGCCTGGCCGGAGAGAGACCGTGTGATCTTTGAGTTGTTGTATGGGTGCGGGATTCGGAACTCGGAGCTGGTGGGTTTGGATATGGGCAGCGTGAAGTGGCGTGACGACGCGGTGCTTGTGCGTGGCAAGGGCCGGAAGGAACGGCTGGTTCCGCTGGGCGATGAGGCTGCGGTGGCGTTGAAGGCTTATATGCCGTTGCGGGAGGCGAAGCTCTTGGCCGCTGGTAAAGAGGCGTTGGTGCATGATGGGCCGTTGGTGATGAATCTGCGAATGCGCGGGGATTGCCGGTTGACGACGCGTAGTGTGGGGAGGATTGTGAAGGCGATTGCTTTGTCGCGAGGGCTGGCGGCGGATGTGCATCCGCATACGCTGAGGCATGCTTTTGGCACGCACATGCTGGAGGAGGGGGCAGATCTGAGGGCGATCCAGGAGATGTTGGGGCATGAGCGGCTGTCGACGACGCAGCGTTATACGCAGTTGACGGTGGGTCAGGTGCAGAAGGTGTATGACGAGACGCATCCCCGGGCGAAGTGAACGGTATAGACCAGATAGGCGTCACATCGGTAACTATTTTGGTCCTTGTAACAGCGAAAGGGTAACCGCCATAGACGGTTGCGATGACGCATTTGACCGGATCAAAGTCATTGTCGACCTGCGTGTTCGGCGACTACTTAAATTGCCATCCAACGGGTTTAATACCAAAAGAACGAAGCGGCAATATTGTCGCGTACGCCAATTCATTGAAGGTAGGGTCCTCTTGTTTAAGAAGTTTTTATTTCTCAGCTCCGTCTGTCTGCTGGCGTCGGCCTCGTTCGCCCACGCCGATACAATATTCACACTCAACCAAGACGCGTGTACTGGTACGTGCGGCACTGCACCATTCGGCACGATCAGTCTTGCTCAGACGACACCTACGTTGGTAACGGTCACCGAGACGTTGGCTGCGAGTGAACGCTTCGCAGGTACAGGTGCCGGCCAGGCTTTGGAGTTCAACGTAGGCGGTCCGATTACTATCAATGTTCTTACAGCTGGTTTCGGCATTGGTCCTGCGCCCACGACGGCTTCTGCTTTCGGAAGCTTTCTTGATTCGATCGCCTGTACATCCTGCCAGGGTGGCCAAGCCGGCAATCCATCAGGTCCGCTGGTCTTTACCGTAACTTCCGCCAGCGGTGTTTCGATTGCGAATTTCCTATCGAATGCCGGTGGTTATTTCTTTGCTTCCGACATCGTGGGAAATAATGGAAATACGGGCAATGTGGGAACGATAGGTGGCGTAACTCCTCCTGCGGTACCTGAGCCTTCTTCGCTGCTTCTGTTTGGTACGGGTTTGGCCGCAGCTGCGGGTGCTGTTCGCCGCCGCGTAGTTTCCGCTGTCAAAAGCGCCTAGTCCATCGCCGTATTGACGCTACAAAGGTTTCCCTCTGCCTTCGGCCCAAAGTCCGCAGGTAGAGGGAATTTACTTTGGGAGGAAAGGTCGTTGGGCTTCATCAGTGGAATGATGTTTCCCTTTTAAGCGAAAGAGATTTCCTTTCGAATGGTGCGGAGGAGTTTACTGGGGTAGTTATTCGAGATAGGAAGGGACGCTATCCTCGTTAAATCTATGATTCGTCTAGGTTTGTAGTCTGTTTTTCATGTGCAAGCTGGAGTGGCCATTTAACTGCTGCTAACTTGTCATCAAAATAGTCTCGTTGGCTTGAACCAGTTAATCGTACACAGGCCACGTCAACAAAATCTGTACCAGGAAGGTTTTCCCAGTGATCAAGAAAATTCTATTTTTCAGTTCGGTCTGTTTGCTTGCGTCTGCTTCGTTCGTACATGCCGATACCATATTCACACTTACCGCCGATGCGTGCACCGGTACTTGCGGCACGGCACCGTTCGGCACCATCAATCTCGCTCAGACGACACCCACGTTAGTTACGGTCACTGAGACGTTGGCTGCCACTGAGCGGTTCGCTGGGACAGGCGCGGGTCAGGCTTTGGAGTTCAATGTAGTTGGTCCGATCACAATCAACCTTCTCACCTCGGGATTCGCCCTTGGTCCTGCGCCAGCGACCGCTTCTGCCTTTGGAAGCTTTCTTGAGTCGATCACCTGCACTACCTGCCAAGGCGGCAAGGACAGCAATCCATCGGGTCCGCTGGTGTTCACGGTGACTTCCGCCAGTGGCGTGTCCATTGCGGATTTCCTTGCTAATGCCGGTGGCTACACGTTTGCCTCGGACATTGTGGGCAAGAACGGGAATACGGGTAATGTTGCGGCAACGGCGGGCGTGACCCCTCCTGCAGTACCTGAGCCTTCTTCGCTGCTTCTTTTCGGTACGGGTTTGGTCGCAGCTGCCGGTTCTATTCGCCGGCGGGTGTTTTCCGCAATCAGAAGCAACTAGTCCAACGTGTCAGTAAAGCTGCAAAAATTCCCTCTGCCTTCGGCTGAAAGTCCGCAGGTAGAGGGAATTTACTTTGAGTGGCTTTGAGCTAAGCCTTCAGGGCGCGAGGGAGCCAGGTTAGAAAGGCTCGGAGGTTAATGCCGGTGCCAGTTGTAGCCGGCTGGACCAGGTCAAGTAAATTTCTTGTCATCAGGGCTGGTGATCAGGTCTCCGTCGTCGGTCACATCTGATTCTTTTTGTTCAGTGATGTCGATTATCGTTCAAGCTTATGATTGCGGTTCAGCTGCAAACCAAAAGTCGATCGTGAAGGCGGCCGCATCCAATCGTGTGCGAGGTGCTTATGCGAGAGATCATCGCGAAGTGCATTGTGCTGTTGGGAGTTGGTTTCCTGGGGCTGGCGGTCGAAGGATGTGAAGAGACACCAGCACCCGTGGCGGCACAGCCAGTGGTTCGAAGTCTGCCGTTGAAGATGGTGCGGCCTGATTTTACGGTGGGACCGTTACCGGTGGAGAAGATGGACTCGGCTGCGAAGGTGACTCAAGCTGCGGTGTCGCCGCAGGTGCAGAGGACGCAGGTGCTGCCTGTGCAAGAGCAGAGTACGGATGAGCAGGCCGCGTTGCTTGCCGCTCTGCAAAGAGAACAGGATGCAAAGCTGTTACAGCAACAAGAGGCTGAGTCGCAGAGGCAGCAGCAGGAGTTAGACCAGGAGATTGAACACAATCTTCAGGTGCAGCAACAGATCGAGTCGAAGCCCTGGGTGCAGGATGCTCCTGGATCCATGCCTACTGAGCCAATTCCGTCGTGGCCGCCTCCTGAGCCAAGCATGCCGGCGCCAGAATAATTCGCGAAGAAGGCGCGGGCTGGCTTAGAGGATCGGAGCGTTGCCGCTTTGATGTTGCGGCAGGAATGTGGTGAAGATGGTGCCGCTTGCGCCGGGGCTTGTGCTGCTTCTGACATAAATTTCTCCGCCATGTCTGGTGACGATGTCGTGAGTGATCCAGAGACCCAGGCCGTTGCCGATATCCCCTTTGGTGGTGAAAAAGGGGTCGAAGATTTTGGTGAGCGATTCCTGTGCGATGCCGGAGCCGGTGTCGACGAGGCTAATGGCAGTGCCGGGTCGTTGTCCGTTGTGCCAGGACTTTGTTTTTCTGATTCGTACCGTGAGGCATCCGCCGCGCGGCATGGCGTAGATGGCGTTGGCGATCTGGTTTGCGAAGACTTGGCGGAGTTCGCCTTCGAGGCCCCAGATCTCGAGTTCGTCGCGATACTGTTTTCGGACGGCGAGGACCTTCGCATCAAGTTTTCGGCTGTAGAGGTCGAGGAGCTCATCGAGGAGGGTCGATATTCTGACGACACCGGGCGATGCACTCTCGCGGTAGAAACCGAGGGTCTGTTTGGTGATTTGCGCGACGCGAGCGAGCTCTTTATCCGCAATCCTTAAATATTCGGCGGTCTCTGATGGAGAAGAGCGAGCAAGGTAGATCGCGTTGGAGATGGCTTCGAGCGGGTTGTTGATCTCGTGCGCGATGCTGGCGGCAAGGCGTCCGGTGGCGGCGAGTTTTTCGGAGTGGCGAAGTGCATCTTCTGCGCGCAGGCGGGCGGCGGTTTCGGTTTCGGCGGTCCGTGCCTGCCGCTGCAACAGGGAGATGTGACGCAGACGGTCTTCTTCACTCGTGAGGGCGGTGTAATTTTCTGTGGGGACAACGTGTGAGTGTTCGGCACAGATATTGAGGAATGCCTGACTGTTCCCCTCGTGATCGAAGCAGTTTATCGGGTAGGCGCAGTGAAGGTCGAAGGATTGGGTGTGCGCGAGGTTGTTCCAGAGGCGTTCGAGTGTGAGAGCGGCGTCGAAGTTTCCTTCGAGGCACAGGAGGGCAACCATCTCCCCGATGAGAACAAGTCGCGGAGTGTGGCCTTTGGCGGTGGGACGGATCGAGGCGAGGAAGTGTTCTGTGAAGGTGTTGAACAGCGCGGGGTCGAGAGCGCCGTTGATCATGAAGGCAGACAAAGACTCAACGGCGTCTGCCACGAAGTATTTGTCTGACTTTGCGCTTACTTCAAGATCGAGTCCTCGGGCTCTGAGACGTTTTGCAAGTCCATCGCGATGGGCTTGGGTGGCAACGACGACAGCAACATCGCCGGCCATAAGGGTGGTGCCAATCAATTTTGTGAGGCTATCGAGGAGGAAAGCGTCGTCTTCGTAGAATTGGACGGAATGGGTATTGCGAGGTGGATAAGGAGGCGCATCCGGCAAAGGAACAGGCGTGTTGGCGGGCAGGCCGGTACTCACACTCATGGTTCAAACTCCCCAGACCCAGTCAAGACAGAAAATACAGCAGTGGACAAGAGTAAATCGCAAACGTCGCGAAATCGTAGCTGACGCGTAGGATGCCGAGTTTACTCGAGAGGTTCGATGTTTCGCGCGAGATTATTGCGGGAAATGGTACGGAAGTGGACTACGACCAGCACTTAGGGCTGCGGCGGTTGGCGACAGCGGGGAACTTAAGACGAGCTACTTGTCGCAATCACCCTTCCACTCTCCCTGATTGAGGATCCACGAGGAGTCTACCGACCCCTGCGTCACCTTTCCCACGATTTGAGGGGGCGAGGACTGCTCGACACGACCAATGTAGTTGATGGGGGGACTGCCCGCCAGGTCGGTGACGGTGAATTTGAAGTCGATGTTGTCCAGGGTGACGGATGCCAGAGGAGTCGAAGTGACGTTCTCACAAGGACTTGAGAGGGTTCCGCTGAGGGAGGAGTCCAGGTTGGGGTAGATGGTCACGCTGAGGGGTGGGAACCGGTGGTCTGCGGGCCTGCCCGACCAGACCCCGATCACTGTGGGATGCTGTTCCTTGTAGCGAGTTTGGATGTACTTGAATACCGGACCGGCGACGGCCGCGACAGCGAGGATCGCAGTTGCGATCTTGGTTGTCTTCGACCAAAAACTCGACTCGCTCTGATCGTCGGGCATTTGACTGTCCTCGCGTTCCGGCAAGCTGCTGATTCAAGCCAGAAATATACATCAAGGGAGTGCGGGACTAGTAACGGGGGACGGCGGGATCGATGGTGCGGGACCAGGCGTCGATGCCTCCGGAGAGGGATTGGGCCTGGGTGAAGCCCTGGTCGCGTAACCATATGGCTACGTTGAGGGAACGCGCACCGTGGTGGCACATGACAACGATGGGAGCGTCGGGGTCGAGTTCGGTATGGGCTCGGGAGGCGACCTCGCCCATGGGCATGAGGAGCGAACTGGGGAGGCTGGCGGTTTGGTACTCCCAGGATTCGCGGACGTCTAATAGCAGGGGCGGGTTGGGTTGCTGGCGCTGTTGAGAGAAGGCTTCCGGTGTGATTTCGAGTTCTAGCATGAATTCAAGGATATATCCTAGAAGATAGGGTTGGAAGCGGGTAGAGTTTGGTTCTGGCGGACGGTTTTCGCTTGCTGGTTTTGCATCCTATTTAGCACGCTTGTGACTAATGATTGAACATGGACGGAGACTGTCTTGGAGAATGTGTTGGAGAAGGTCCTGATTGTTGAAGACGAGGTCCACGCGCGGACCGGACTGACGGAGTTGGTTGAGAGCTGGGGTTACAGGGCGGAGTGCGCGGCAGATGGGCTGGAGGGACTGGAGAAGGCGATCTCGTGGGCGCCGGCGATTCTGGTGACGGACCTGAAGATGCCGCGGATGGATGGGATGGAGTTGCTGAGCCGCATCGGTGAGTTGCCGCAGAGGATTGCGGTGGTGATGCTGACGGCGCAGGGATCGATCGAGTCGGCCGTGGAAGCGATGCGGATGGGGGCGTACGACTATATTCCAAAGCCGGTTGATCCGATTCGGCTGAAGACGATTCTGCATAATGCGAGTCGACAGCGTGAGGCGGATGTTGAGCTGGAGGCGACGCGGCGACAATTGCGTGACACAGGTGTGCTGGGCGAGTTGGTTGGGTCGTCGCCGCAGATGAAGGACATCTTTACGATGATTGAGAGGGTGGCCCCGTCGAATGTGTCGGTGCTGGTGACGGGAGAGAGCGGCACGGGCAAAGAGCTGGTGGCGCGAGCACTGCATGATCTGAGCGCGCGACGGCTGAAGCCGTTTGTGGCGGTGAACTGTGCTGCGATTCCGGAGACGCTGATCGAGAGCGAGATCTTTGGCCATGAGAAGGGCGCGTTTACCGGAGCGCTTGAGCGACGCGCGGGATGTTTCGAGCTGGCTGAAGAAGGGACGCTGCTGTTGGACGAGATTGGCGAGATGCCGATGGCGACCCAGGCAAAGCTGCTACGCGTGCTGGAAGACAGACGGCTGCGCAGGCTGGGAAGCAAGATTGAGACGCCGGTAGATGTGCGGGTGGTGGCGGCCACGAATAAGGATCCGGAGAAGGCTGTGGCAAGTGGAGAGCTGCGTGGGGACCTCTACTATCGCTTGAATGTTTTTAATATTCAGATGCCGCCGCTGCGGGAGCATTTGATGGATGTATCGGCGATAGCGGAAAAGATGATCGACGATATGAATGAGCGGCACCACTGCACGGTGGCGGGTCTGAAGGACTCGCTGATGAGGCGGCTGGAAGGGTACAAGTGGCCGGGGAATGTGCGTGAGCTGAGGAATACGATTGAGCGTGCGGTGATTCTTGCGTCGTCGGGAATGCTGGGAGAGGAGCACCTTCCCCCGCACTTCGGCGAGCCGGGGTTCGCTCCACAGCCCACCAAGGGAGCGGGAGCGGATGCAGTGCGGATAGCCGCGCAGTCGAATGACGTGCAACGATATCTCGATGAGTCGAATTCGGTGCGTGTTGAGGTGGGGACGACTGTGGATGAGGCGGAGCGGCAGCTGATTTTGAAGACGCTGGTGTCGACGCATAACAACAAGACGAAGGCTGCGGAGATTCTGGGGATCAGTTCGAAGACTCTGCAGAACAAGTTGAAGGAATACTCGTTGAGGGAATACTCGAATACGGCTGCTGTGACGGAGTAAGGGAACGATGCGGCTGAAGACCAAGCTCGTGGTGTCGGCAACTGGGTTGACTTTTGCGATCGTGCTGATCCTGTCGATCTTGTTTGTGAGCGAGCTGATGCGGCAGAGGATCGAGCAGACTGTGGCGGCGAACGATGTGCTGGCGCATGAAGTGCTGCTGATGACTCGTCAAGCGGTGGAGACGGGATTGCGAGCGAATCCTCCGGAAAATACAAGCAAAGAAGCACTGCATGGTGCGGTTGTCGACGCGTTGAGAAACCAGACGGCACTGGGTGACGTGATGAGCGCAATCGTGCGCTACTCGCCGCTGGTGCAGGATGTCAGCGTGACCGACGCCAATGGACTGACGCTGGTGAGCACCGATCCGGATTCCTTGGACCAACCCGCGCCGTTTCGATTCAGCCTGTCCGGTGTTCTGGACGGCGGCCTGGCCCATCAATTCAATGTGGTTTTCGGAAAACCGCGCGTGCTGGACATCTATCAGTCGCTGGCCCGGAACGGGGTTCCGTTTCTAGTAGTGCATGTCGGGGTGCGGTCGACTTTTTTGAAGAATTCCTTTGCGCCGTGGCTTAAGGCGGCGGGTATTTTTGCTCTTGCAGCGGCGCTCGTTGCCATGATTGCCGCTGGCCTGCTGGCCAACCTTGCGCTGAGGCCGCTGGAGACGATCAGTGCACGGCTGGAGAGCTTGACGTTGGCCGGCAGAGCAGCTGGGAGCGAGGCTTCGCTGGCGTTGTCGTCCAGTGGGATCGGGAGCGATGCTGTCGTGCGAGTGACGAATACGATCGACCGGCTGGGTGAGCAGATGCGCACGCAGGAGGCCGGATACACTGCACTGCAAGCAAACCTGAACCAGATGCTGGATACGCTGCGTGATGGAGTGTTGCTGTTTACGGCGGACAAGCGCGCGGTGATGGTGTCGGACGCAGTGGCCTACTTTTTGGCGACGCCCATGGGCGAAGGCCATGAACAGATGGTGGGAAAGCGGTTGGAGGAGATCTTTGCACCGGAGAGTGCGCTGGGAGTGGCTGTGATGGAGGCGTTTGCCGAGGGCGGTCAGGTGAGCGCGCAGGGCGTAACGCTGGAGGACGGGCGACAGGTGCAGATTTCGCTGGACACGATTGATGACGGATTGGGCGGCGGCACTATGGGGACGCTGCTGACTCTGCGCGATATGGAGTCGGCGGCACAGCTTGGGCAGGAGCTGGAGGTATCTCGACGGTTGGCTGCGATTGGAAGGCTGACCGCAGGTGTGGGACATGAGGTGAAGAACCCGATCAATGCGATGGTTGTGCACCTGGAGTTGCTGCGGGGCAAGTTGACTCCAGGTGGGAAAGAGGTTTTTTCCGGAGCGCAGCGGCATGTCGACATTCTGGCGGGAGAGATGCAACGTCTGGACCGGGTTGTGCAAACTCTGGCGGATTTCTCGCGGCCTATGGAGCTGCATCTGCGAGAGCACGACCTGCGACAGGTGGTCGGCGTGGTGATGGAGCTGACGGCTGCTGAGATGGAGGAGAACGGCGTGCTGGTGACGGTGGAGGCACCGCATGACGCGCTGATGGTGCGGGCCGATGCGGAGCTGATGCAGCAGGCTGTGCTGAACCTTCTGCTGAATGGGATGCAGGCGATGCCAGGGGGAGGCGCACTTCGGGTTACCATGCGGCGGGATCACCAATTTGCTGTGGTTGAGGTGATTGATGAAGGAGAGGGTATACCTGCAGACCTCTTACCGCGTATCTTCGAGTTGTACTTCACGACGAAGCCGAAGGGCAGCGGAATCGGACTGGCCATGACGTACAGGATTTTGCAACTCCATGGTGGAGCGATGGACGTGCGTACCAACGCCGACCCAAGTTCACCAGACCGAGGAACCGTTTTTACGTTCCGGCTTCCAATTGCAGCGGGAGTCGGAGGCGAGGGGAGGAAGGTCGTTGCTGTTGGAGTCAGTCATAAGGAAATAGGGGAACGAGTTTGAACGGAAGTTGTAACATTTCGCGAAGTCTAGCAAGTGCGATGCTCTGCTTTGGGTTGATGGTTGGGTTGGGAGGTTGCCGGCATAAAGCGCAAGTCGCGCGATTGCCCGTAGTGTTGTCTCCCGTGGCCCTTGAGGAGCTCCCTGAGCCGGAGAATCTGCCGATGGTGGAGACGCCGCAGGTCGGGCTGCCGCCAGTGCCGGTTGCGTCCAATGCAAAGCCAAAGCGTGAGCGGAAGAAGCCGCCGGTGAAGGCACCTGCGCCCGAGCCGCCTACGCAGCTGGCCAGCGCGGCGCCGGCGCAATCTCCGGAAGAGACAGCGATCGGTGCGTTGACGGCGGTCGGAGAGGCGAATCCACAGGCTAAGCAGGAGGCAGAGGATTTGATCACTTCGAGCGAGAAGCGGTTGAATGCGTTGACTCCGCAGAAGGCCGAGGACGAGAAGGCCCAGGTTAACAAGGTGAAGAACTTCCTGAAGGACGCTCAGGATGCGCTGAAGTCCGGAGATGCAGAGGGAGCGAAGACGCTGGCGACGAAGGCTAAGTTGTTGCTGGATGATCTTGAGAAGTAGACGCTGAAAGTAGGAGCAAAAGCAGATCCCCTTCGAGGATGAGAACAAGAAGAGCAAGTCCGAAGGCAACGGCAGAAGCTAATCATCCAGCCACGTTCGAGAGTCCGGATGTAGGCGCCTACTGGGCTGAGTGACTGCCTTTGGCTGAAGAGCGGATTTCCCCACTACGCTGATTACGATGGGGATGTAATCAGCTTCGGTCGAAATGACGGTCTTTGGGGTTGGGAAAAGATGAGACAACTGCAATAGCGAATGCTGCGGTGAGCCTTTTATGCGTCGGCGCCGTGGCATTTTTTGTATTTTTTGCCGGAGCCGCAAGGGCATAGATCGTTGCGGCCGACCTTTTCGCCGGCGCGACGTGGAGCTGTGCCGTTTGTTTCGGCTGTGGCGGAGCTGACGGAGCGGGCCTGTTCGAGTTCGCGCTGCTTCTTCTTCTGAAACTCACGCTCAAGGGCATCGATAGTGGTCGAAGGCGCACGGTTGGATACGGGCGCGGGCTGATGCACTGGGGCGTTAGTGTTCTGCACGGGGGGAGGCAATGGCAGAGCGTTGGTGGCATTGCTTGCGGCAAGTTCCTGCTGAGCCTGAATTGCCGCGGCCTGGGCCTGGGCCCTGACGAGTTGATCGGCGGACTCGATGGGCGTGCCATCGGGAGCGAGGATCTGCATGCGGAACAGGTGACGGGCTGTGTCTTCCTGGAAGCGCATCATCATGCCTTCGAACATTTCGAAGGACTCTCGCTTGTAGGCGACGAGTGGATCCTGTTGCGCGTAGCCGCGGAGGCCGATGCCTTCCTTGAGGTGGTCCATGGCGAGGAGGTGGTCTTTCCAGAGGCCGTCGAGGACGGAGAGCATGACGATGCGCTCGTGGTAGCGCATCTGCGGGGCCGAAAGGATCTGCTCTTTGACGTCGTAGCGGGCGCGAAGCTTTTCGAAGATGGCTTCGCCGAGCTCGTGGCGGTTGAGCTGGGTGGCGTCGATCTCGTTTTCGAGGTGGGCGCCGAAGAGGTCGTAGATCTGCGAGAAAAGCGGTTCGAGCTTCCACTCGTCGGCGTGGACCTTCTCGGGCGTATTCTCGTCGAGGACGTTGGAGAGGATGGTGGAGAGGTAGTCGTCGGTGATGAGCTGCTTCTGGTCCACGCCTTCCATGAGCTGCCGGCGGAGGCCGTAGACGGCTTCGCGCTGCTTGTTCATGACGTCGTCGTATTCGAGGACGTGTTTGCGGGACTCGAAGTTTTGCGATTCGACTGCTTTTTGTGCGGCCTCGATGCGGCGGGAGATCATACCGGATTCGATGGGAACGCCCTCTTCCATGCCAAGGCGCTGTAGGAGGGTGGAGACCCACTCGCGTGCGAAGATGCGCATGAGGTCGTCTTCGAGGGAGAGGAAAAAGCGCGAAGAGCCGGGGTCGCCCTGACGGCCGGCGCGACCGCGAAGCTGGTTGTCGACGCGACGGGACTCGTGGCGCTCGGTGCCGAGGATGTGGAGGCCACCGGCGGCGATGACGGCTGCGTGTTCGGTTTTGGCAGCGGTTTCGTGAGCGGCGATGGCGGCGTCCCATGCGGCTTGCGTAGTTTCGAACTCCTGGCCGGTGTAGTAGAAGCGGACCATGCCGGGGCCGGCGACGGGTGAGATGGCGCCTTCAGCGGCGGAGACGGCGCGGGCCTGCTGTTTGCGGACGAGGTCCTGTCGGGCCATGAATTCGGAGTTGCCGCCGAGGAGGATGTCGGTGCCGCGGCCTGCCATGTTAGTGGCGATGGTGACCATGCCGAGGCGGCCGGCCTGGGCGACGATCTCGGCTTCCTTCTCGTGGAACTTGGCGTTGAGGACTACGTGACGTACGCCTTTGCGCTTGAGGATCTCGCTGAGGAGTTCGGACTTTTCGATGCTAGTGGTGCCGACGAGGACGGGTTGTTTTTCGCCGTGGAGGCGGGAGATTTCGTCGGCGACGGCGAAGTATTTTTCCTGCGCGGTGCGGTAGACGACGTCGGCGTTCTCGATGCGCTGCATCTTGCGGTTGGTTGGTATGACGACGATGTCGAGCTTGTAGATCTTGTCGAACTCGGCGGCTTCCGTTTCCGCAGTGCCTGTCATTCCGCTCAATTTTTTATACATGCGGAAGTAATTCTGGAAGGTGATGGTGGCGAGGGTCTGGTCTTCCTTGCGGATGGCAACGCCTTCTTTGGCTTCGACGGCCTGGTGGAGACCGTCGGACCATCGGCGGCCGGGCATGAGGCGGCCGGTGAATTCGTCGACGATGATGACCTCGCCCTCTTTGACGACGTACTCTACGTCGCGCTTGTAGAGGGAGTGGGCTTTGATGGCGGTTTCGACGTGATGCTTGAGGTCCCAGTTCTCGGGGTCGGCGATGTTGCCGATGCCGAGAAGCTTTTCGATCTTTTCCCAGCCCTCGTCGGTGACGGTAATGGAGCGGGTCTTTTCGTCGACGACGTAGTCGCCGGTCCAGGTTTTGTTTTCGAGTGTCTCGACTAGTTCGCCGAGTTCGAGTTTGGGGATGATGACGTTGACGCGGGCGTATTTGTCGGTGGTCTGGTCGGTGGGGCCGGAGATAATGAGGGGGGTGCGGGCTTCATCGATGAGGATGGAGTCGACTTCGTCGACGATGCAGTAGAAGTGTCCGCGCTGGACCTGGTCCTTGATCTCGAACTTCATGTTGTCGCGGAGGTAGTCGAAGCCGAACTCGTTGTTGGTGCCGTAGGTGATGTCGGAGCCGTAGGCGTCGCGACGCTGCTGGTCATCGAGGTCGTGGACGATGACGCCGACGGAGAGACCGAGGAAGCCGTAGATCTTGCCCATCCATTCGGCGTCGCGTTTGGCGAGGTAGTCGTTGACGGTAACGACATGGACGCCGTGGCCGGCGAGGGCGTTGAGATAGCAGGGAAGCGTCGCGACGAGGGTCTTACCTTCGCCGGTCTTCATCTCGGCGATTTTGCCTGAGTGGAGGACGATGCCGCCGATCATCTGGACGTCGAAGTGCCGCATCTGGACGGCGCGTTTGCCGGCTTCGCGGACGACGGCGAAGGCCTCGGGGAGGATGGCGTTGAGTGCTTCTTTTTCCGCGGCTATGCGCTCGTCGGCGTCTTCGATACCTGCAACGGCGGCGGCGATGCGTTCGCGGAACTCGGGGGTCTTGGCGCGGAGTTGTTCGTCGGAGAGCGCCTGAATCGTTGTCTCGAAGTCATTAATCTGCTTAACGATCGGCATGAGGCGCTTGACCGCGCGTTCGTTGCTGGTGCCAAAGACCTTAGCTATAGCTTTATTGAGCAAAACTGGTGTCCTTCGTGGGCGCACTTTGTCCCACTATCTAGTGTAAATGGTCTGGGAGTGCTGAGGGGGTTCGAGTTAGGGTCGTTGAGGCATTTAGACTGCTGGGATGCTCAAGGTTGCCGTTGCTCAGGTAGGGAGTGTGTTGTTCGATGTCGCCTCGACTTTGCTAAGGGTGGGGCAGCTTTGTGAGCGGGCTGCGGCGGGTGGCTCACGATTGATTGTGTTTCCCGAAGCGCTGCTGGGTGGGTATCCGAAGGGGTTGGACTTCGGGGCTGTGGTGGGGAGTCGCAGCGATGCGGGGAGAACGATGTTTGCGCGGTACTTCAAGGCGGCCATTGCGTGTCCGGGGGCAGAGACCGAGATGCTCGCGGAGTGGGCGCGGAGGTTGGGGCTGCATATTGTGGTTGGGGTCGTGGAGAGGGATGGCGGGACGTTGTATTGCTCGAGCCTGTTATTTTCGCCGGAGGGTGGGCTGGTGGCGAAGCATCGGAAGCTGATGCCGACGGCGATGGAGCGGCTGATCTGGGGGATGGGGGACGGATCGACGATAGAGGTGGTGGAGACGGAGATTGGGCGGATCGGGATGGCGATCTGCTGGGAGAACTATATGCCGCTATACCGGCAGCATCTTTATGAGCAGGGTGTACAGCTATGGTGCGCGCCGACCGTGGATGCGCGGGAGATGTGGCAGACGAGTATGCGGCATATCGCTTATGAAGGGCGATGTTTTGTACTGAGTGCTTGCCAGAGGTTGACGAAAGAAGATTGGCCGGAGGATTTGCGGGAACTCGGTGGCGTGATTGATGGGCGGAGTTTGATTGTTTCTCCGCAGGGGAGTGTTGTGGCTGGGCCAATGGAGGAGACGGGGCTGGTGGTGGCGGAGATCGATACGGATGAGATTGCGCGGGGGAAGTTCGATCTGGACGTGGCGGGGCATTACAACCGGCCGGATGTGTTTGCGTTTGGGGTGAAGCAGTAGCGCCTTTGGGTGGGGTTAGCGACGAGTCATAAATCGAGCTTCATAAACTGTGTCAGAGGAGAACCGGACTTCTGTAATGCGGTAACGACGGATTGGGCGGCGAGGTCGGCTCCCTCGGGGCTGGTGTGGGTGTGGTCGATCGGGAAGAGGAGCGCAGTCTTTTCGGGGCCGAGGGCCTGGAGGCGGTCGGCTTCGACGGTGGCCATGTCTACGAGGGGGACCTGCTCGGATGTGGCGAGCTGGGTTTCGTAGTCGTGGAAGCCCATGTCGCGTTCGATTTGGAGGTTGCCGTCAGGGTCGTGGGCCCAGATGTTGCGGATCGTGATGGTAAGGAGTATGGGAGTGGCTTTCTTTGCGCGGGTGTCAGCGATGTATTTGCGGATGTACCAGCCGTAGGTGTGGATGGTCTCGGTTGTCTGGCCGGCGATGGGGCCGGTGGTGAAGGGTTTCGAGAGGGGGAATTGCACGGTTTCGTCGCCGATGCCTTTGACGCTGTTGCGGGCCTTGGTGTCGGTTACAGGATTGATGCTGCCACCATCGTTGTGGCCCATCTGGATGAGGACGTAGTCGCCGGGCTTCATCTCGGCGAGGACGTTGGCCCATAGGCCTTCGTTGTAGTAGCTGCGGGAGCTTCGGCCGGCGCGGGCGCGGTTGGCGATGTTGATCTTGGTGGTGTCGAAGTAGTGAGCGAAGTGGTCTCCCCAACCGAGGTCGGCCTGGTTGCGGGCGGTGGAGTCGCCGACGATGAAGAGAGTCGGAAGGTTTGGATTGAGAGCGGCGTTTTGCGTGACGTTGGTTTGAGGGGGCGCGTCGGGGGTGGTCGGGGTTTGGGCGAGGGCGGAGACGGTGAGGAGGAGGCTAAGCAGGGGAAAAAAGAACCTGAAGTGGGGCCTGAGATAGCTCATGGGCGATAGGGTAGCACTGATATAGTCTGGCTGTCGGCGGATGCGGAGGCAAAAAAAATTATGTTGAGCTATCTGGAGAGCGGCCTCTTTGTCGTCGCTGCGATGGTGACGTCGACGGTGCTTGTAGCTTTGCTGAATCGAGCGTGGCCGATTCCGAACCGCAAGTTGGTCAACGATGTTACGGGATGGCAACTTGGGATTCTTGGGACCACGTATGGCGTGATTCTTGGGTTCATGCTTTTTACGGTTTGGAACGACTTTCGTGGGGCAGAGGTCAACGCGAATCTCGAGGCGTCGTCGCTGCTGACGGTGTCCCGGATTGGCGAGGGGCTGCCTTTTCCGGAGCGCGACGCCATTCATGCGTTAGCGATGAAGTACGCCGAGACGACGATCAACGAAGATTGGCCGGCGATGCAGGCGCAGGGAGAGGGCCGAGCGAGCGAACGAGTGGCAGGAGAGATGTGGAAGGTGTTGGGGAAGTTAAGGACGGATGGCGGTGGGAGCAGTAGCGTCGACAATTTAATGAATGCCCTGAAAGACCTTTCGGAAAGGCGGAACCTGAGGGAGCAGGAATTGCGGAATCGTTTGCCGAGGATTCTGTGGCTGCTGCTTGTGGCTGGGGCGGGAGCGACGGTG
Organism: Acidobacteriaceae bacterium KBS 89; assembly: GCA_000381605.1. Lineage (GTDB taxonomy): Bacteria > Acidobacteriota > Terriglobia > Terriglobales > Acidobacteriaceae > Edaphobacter. The sequence continues at coordinate 987,445 of KB906755.1, read as the reverse complement.
GGATCTTCGTGTCTGCTTGGCAATGACAATGAGTGGTTGCATTATTGCCAGGTACTGGCGCTGACATTTGTGGTCGCAGTGGCGCTGGCGTCGATTGCGGACCTGGCGAGGCCGTTTGAGGGTGCGGTGTCGGTGAAGTCGACTGCGTTTGAGCGGGCGTTGACGCTGATGCAGTGAATTTTTAGTGGCCGCCTAGGGCTTCGGGGTCGAGCTTTGCGGCTTTGTTGGGGAGTCGCATGATGAATGGTAGCGGCGACAGGCAGAGGATAGTGACGGACAGGATGAAGAAGGCATTTTTATAGCTGAGCATGGAGGCCTGACGAAGCATCTGCTGGTACGCCTGTCCGACGGCCATCTGGGTTGCGTTGGCGGCGGACACTCCGTGAGACATCATCATCTCTTTCATTCGGTCCATATAGAGGCGGTAGGGGACGCTGCCAGGAATGGCGTGGGCGGCGAGGTTGACCTGATGAACCTGGGCGCTGCGGGCGATGTAGGTGGTGAGCAGGGCGGTGCCGGCGCTGCCTCCGAGATTGCGGGCGAAGTTGGAGAGCGACGAGATCTGGTTCATCTTGTTGCTGGGCACGCCGACGTAGTTAAGGGTGCTGATTGGAATGAAGATGAAGGGCAGACCAACGACCTGGAGCATTCGCCAGAGGGTGACAGTTCCGAACGAGGTGTTGAGATCGAGGCGAGTGAGATTATAGATGCCGGCAGCGGTGGCGATGTAGCCGAGGCAGACCATGAGGCGTGGATCGATCTTGCCGAGGGAACGCCCCGCGACTGCCATCATGATCATCATCATGAAGCCTGCGGGAGAGAGGACCATTCCGGCTCTCTCGGCGGTGTAGCCGAGCAGGATCTGCAGGTACTGCGGGATGAGGACCGTCGAACCGAAGAGCACCATGCCGAGGATAAGTTGCAGGAAGACAGCGGTGCCGAAGTTGCGGTTCTTAAGAAGCTTGAGATCGACGATTGGGTCGGGGTGGTGCCACTCCCACCAGGTGAAGAAGATGAGGGTGGCCGCGGCGAGGATGGCGAAGGTGCGGATCATGGGATCGCCGAACCAGTCCTTTTCCTGGCCCTTGTCGAGGGTGAACTCGAGGCAGCCTACGCCGAGGGAGATGAGGCCGAGGCCCATGAAGTCGACTCTTAGGTGTTTGGCTTGCTCGCGACGCAGCTTGAGGTGCGGCGGGTCTTCGACCATGCGGTTGGAGAGCCAGAGCGAGAGGATTCCGACGGGGATATTGATGAAAAAGATCCAGTGCCAGTTGAAGTTGTCGGTGATCCAACCGCCGAGAGTGGGACCGATGGCGGGTGCGATGACGACAGCCATTCCGTAGACGGCGAAGGCCTGGCCGCGTTTTTCGACTGGGAAGGTGTCTGCGAGGATGGCTTGCTCGCTGGGCGCGAGGCCGCCGCCACCTGCGCCCTGGAGGATGCGGGCGACTATGAGGAGAGGAAGGGTGTTGGCGATGCCGCAGAGGATGGAACAGATGGTGAACAAGGCAACGCAGGTCATGTAGAAACGCTTGCGTCCGAAGCGGTCCGAGAGCCAACCGGAGATAGGCAGGACGATGGCGGAGGAGACGAGGTAGCTGGTGAGGACCCAGGTGGCCTCTTCCTGACTGGCGCCGAGGGTTCCGGCCATGTGGGGCAGGGCGACGTTGGCGATGGAGGTGTCGAGGACCTCCATGAAGGTGGCGAGTGTGACAGTGAGTGCGACCGCCCACGGATTGTGGTGGGGCTTCCAGACGGCGGGGATCGCCGGTGCGGGCATGGTTGCGGTCGCCATATCAGTCTCCTGATATGATATCAGGAGACTGATATGAATGGCCGAGTCAAAAATGGAACAGAAAAACAGTCGGAGCGGCGGCAAGCTGCGAGGATGATGAAGCGGATCATCGTCCACTTCCGGGGGCAGATGGATGAGAGGCTGCGTCCGCAGGGGGTGACGACGGCTCAGCTGGTGGTTCTAAAAGCTGTTCAGGATGAGCCGGGGGCTTTTGGGGCTCAACTGGCGCGTGCGTGCCATGTGACACCGCAGTCGGCGCAGGCATTGTTGAAGAGTCTTGAGGACGGCGGGTGGATTATTCGCACGAAGGATACAGTGAATGACCGAATTCTTATAGCGAAGTTGACTCCGAGCGGGATGAAGCTGTTGGAGGCTGGAGAGAAGGCGGCGCGGGTAATTGAGACGAAGTTGTGGCAAGGAGTTCCCGACAGCGCGGTGGAAGCGCTGAACAAGACGCTGGTGCGGTGCCTGGAGAATCTTGAAAATTAAGAATTAGCCGTGGCGTGAAAGCGAAGACGGATGTAATCGGCCGTCCAGTTGCCGTCGGCGTCGCAGAGAACAGGTTTTAGCAGGGCGATGGTGTTGGTGAGTGCCGTTGCGCGGTCGGTTGGGTTGAGTTGGTCGAGGACTCCGTTGCGGAAGGTGTTGAGCCAGGATTCCATGCCGTTGGGGAGCGGTGTGGGGCGGGGGATCAGGTCGATTGATTGGATGGTGAAGGCGGCTTCTTCGAGTAGGCGGCGATAGACGGCGGGTGCTGGATAGAAACTGGCGGCCGCTGCTTCGGCATCGATGTGGAACGGCGCGAGAGTGGCCTGGAGGGCGGTGCGGATGGCGGCGATGTTGCCCTGGCCGCCCATCTCGGCGACGAAGCGGCCACCGGGGCGAAGGGCACGATGGATTCCATTGAGCGTGGCTTGTTGGCCGGCGATCCAGTGGAGCGCGGCGTTGGAGAAGACGGCGTCGAAGTGATGATGGAAGGGAAGGGCGGTGGCGTCGTGTTGCTCGAAGGTCAAGCCGCGAGCGCTGTGGAGATTACGCTGGCGGGCGGCGGCCAGCATCGTGGGTGAGGCGTCGACGCCGGTGACGATGGCACCAGTGGCGGCGAGTTGTTCGGTGAGAGCACCGTCGCCACAGCCGAGGTCGAGGATTTGTTCGCCGGGTTGGGGGTTGAGGAGGGCGACTACGTCGGAGGCAAGCGTTGCTACGAAGCGGCCGTTGGTGGCGTAGGCTTCGGTGTTCCAGGTTTGTCCGGTCTTTTGGTTTGCAGTGGTGGAGTGCATGTAGTTATTGTCTGCTCGTCGAGCGAGGTTCGCGACGAGGATAAGAATTTTGCAAGGTGGGATAAGCGGCAGTAGTAAGATCGCTCATCATGAGAAAACTTATTTGTCTGATATTCGTGACGGGCGCGCTTGCGAGTTTTTCGACGGCATGGGGGCTGGAGACGCCGGTGCGGCATGAGTTTGTGATCAAGAACTTCAAGACAGAGAGCGGTGCGGTGCTGCCTGAGGCGCACTTGGTGTATGGGACGTATGGGCATCTGAACCCCGCGCATGACAATGTGATTTTGCTGCCTTCGCACTACATGGCGAAGCTGACCGGGTATGAGTGGTTGATGGGGCCGGGAAAGGCGCTCGATCCGGAGAAGCTCTTTCTAGTGACGACGGAGTTGTTTGGGAATGGGAGCTCGTCTTCTCCGAGCAATACGCCGGAGCCGTTCCATGGGCCGCGGTTTCCGGTGATGACGATCCGCGACAACGTTGAGGCCGTGCATCGTTTGTTGACCGAAGATCTGAAGGTGACGCATCTGAAGGCCGTGATCGGGTTTTCGATGGGGGCACAACAGGCGTTTCAGTGGGCGGTGAGTTATCCGGATTTCATGGATCGTGCGGTGGCGACGTCGGGGACGGCGAAGACATATGGGCATGGATTTGTGCGGCTCGAGGGGGAGATCGCGGCGATTACTGCAGATGAGAAGTTCAAGGGCGGCGACTACACGGAGGAGCCGCAGGCAGGCATCAATGCGTTTGGGATGGTTTGGGCTGCGTGGCTGTACTCGCCGCAGTGGTGGCGGGATGAGCTATGGCGGACGAATGCGAAGCCGGGGACGACGTTCAACGATGTGGTGGAGCGTTTTCGGACGCGGTTTATTCCCGGGGCGGATGCGAATAATTTGATTTTGCAGATGCGGACGTGGGAGAAGCATGATGTTGGGACGACGCCGGGTTTCGGAGGCGATGAGAAGAAGGCGCTGGGGTCGATCAAGGTGCCGTTTCTGTATATGCCTTCAATGACGGATCAGTATTTTCCAGTGGGAGATGCGCGGTATGAGGCGCAATACATGCATACGGTGTCGCTGCTGCCGATTCCTTCCCTGTGGGGGCATCCGGCAGGTGCGGCGGCCGATCCTGCGGATGCGAAGTTCCTGAACGAAAACATTGCGAAGTTTCTGGCGGGTGAGCCGGTGGCTGCGGAGAAGGTCGTTCCCGCGAATTGAGCTGGGCGCGATTTCAGCGGCTCAACAGCTCGTTCAGGACGACGGCTTCGTTGTGTTCGGTATCTTTTGCCCCGTAGAGCAGGGTGGTGGTGCCTCTGGTGACGGCTTGCTTCAGGATGGCCAGCTGTGGGGCGCTGTGCTTCAGCTCCGCCTTATATCGCGCTTTGAATTCGGGCCATTTGGCTGGATCGTGAGCGAACCACTTGCGGAGCTCGGTGCTTGGAGCAATTTCCTTTAACCAAAGGTTGACGCGGGCCTTTTCTTTGGTCAAACCACGGGGCCAGAGGCGATCGACGAGAATTCGGGTGCCGTCTTCGTCGGAGGGGTTTTCGTAGACGCGCTTGAGCCTAATAGCCATCTCGGTTATTCCATTTTTCGCCATCGCGATTAATAGCCTGTGAACTTCTCAGACTGGATTTTGAGGGAGCGAAGGCTACTAGCTTCCATAGCCTCTGTGTTTCATGGCGGCCAACTCATCGGCGCTGGGCCAGGAGATGGTCAATAGGAATGCGGAGTCGCCTTTGGCTTCAACATCGTGCCGGATGGAGTGTCCGAGGGTGAAGAGCGTGCCGGTGGGCAGGTCGTGCGATTTGCCGTTCACCGAGACGTGGAGTTGCCCTTTGAGGACCTGGATGGAGAGGGTGCCGTCGGCGTGATGCTCCTTCATGTGGGCGGAGTCCTGCATGGAGATAAGGACGACGCGAAGATCGTGCTTTTTGAAGAGAGTCTTGGCGTAGATGCCGGACGGCCAAGGCTTCTTCTGTTCTGAATCGGCCATCTCTTTCGGTAAATCGAACTGGGCGATTTTGTCGATCATTGTGCCGTCTAGCTGAGAGGTTGTCATGTTCGGACGCTCCTTTGTCGGCAGGAAGTTTACGCCTTCTGACAGGTTGGATGCGACCGGCGCAGGAATGGATCGGGGCGAAATGGTGAAAGGCTGGGTGTGGCCCGGGTATGTTTCATATACTTGAGTTTCGCTTTGGCTGACGCGTATGCCTGAGGGAAGAATGTTTTGGGGAGAGTGAACCAGTGACGATGAAGGTGACAGCGGCGGTTGGGTTTGCGCAGGAGAACAAAGGGCGATTTCTAGAGGAGCTGAAGGCTTTGCTGCGGATCCCTTCGATATCGACCGATCCAGAGCGTGCAGGGGATGTGCGGCGGGCTGCGGAGTTTGTTGCGGCGGAACTGAAGCGGATTGGGATGGAGAATGTTCGGCTGATTGAGACTTCGACGGCGAAGCATCCGGGTGGACATCCGCTGGTATACGCGGATTGGCTGCATGCTGAAGGAAAGCCGACTGTGCTTTGCTATGGGCACTATGATGTGCAGCCGGCGGAGCCACTGGAGGAGTGGAAGTCGCCGCCGTTTGAGCCGACCGAGCGGGACGGGAATTTGTATGCGCGCGGAGCCGTCGATGACAAGGGACAGATGTGGATGCATGTGAAAGCGCTCGAGTCGCTGATGGTGGCTGGAGACGGGAAGCTGCCGGTGAATGTCCGGGTAATCGTTGAGGGGGAAGAGGAGGTTGGCGGTGAGGGGATCGCATCGTTCGTAAGGACGCATGGAGAGCAGTTGAAGGCGGATGTTGCGCTGGTGTCGGATACGGAGATGTTTGCGCCGGAGCTGCCGACGCTTTGTGTCGGGTTGCGCGGAATGATTTATACGGAGATCGAGGCGCGGGGGGCGCGGACGGATCTGCACTCGGGGATGTATGGCGGTGCGGCTCCGAATCCTTTTGTGGCGCTGGCGCACGTAATTGCGAAGCTTAAGGATGCAGACGGGAAGATTCTGATTCCGGGGTTCTACGACAAGGTGGAGAAGCCGACGGCCGCGGAGTTGAAGGCCTGGAAGGCGCTGCCTTTTGATGAGGAACATTATCGCGAGACTGAGGTTGGGAGTGTCTCGCTGACCGGGGAACTGGGGTTGAGCGTCCTAGAGCGGACGTGGGCCAGGCCAACGCTGGATGTACATGGGATGCCGGGTGGATTTATCGGAGCGGGCGCGAAGACCGTGATTCCGGCCAAGGCTGTCGCGAAGGTGAGTATGCGTCTGGTGCCGGACATGACGCCGGCGGAGAGCTTTGCGAAGTACAAGGCCTATGTGGAGTCGTTGACGCCGAAGGGAATTGCGCTGGATGTGCGGCTGATTCACTCCGGTGATCCGATTGTGGTGAGTACGGACAATCCGTATGTGAAGGCTGCTACCGACGCGATGCATACCGTTTTCGGGAAGGAGACGGTGTTTGTGCGCGGGGGCGGGTCGATTCCGATTGTGGGGGACTTTGTGCGGGAGTTAAAGATTCCTACGGTGATGATGGGATTTGGGTTGCCGGATGACAACCTTCATGCTCCGAATGAGAAGTTTCATCTGGCGAATTTTCATCGCGGGATCGAATCGATTGTTCGGTTTTTGAGTGGCGTGGGTGCCTGATGGTTCGCCGGGTGCCTCTGAGCGTGGGCGGATACGTGCTGGCGGGCGGAATGAGCTCGCGCATGGGGCGTGACAAGGCTCAGCTCGAACTTGCGGGGAAGCCGCTAGTGCTTCACGCAGTGACGAAGCTGAGGAGGGTGTGCTCGGACGTTCAGATTCTGAGCAGCAGGGCGGAGTTGGAGAGGTTTGCGCCACTGGTGCGCGATATGCGGGAGGGGTGTGGTCCGCTGGCCGGACTGGAAGCCGGGCTTGGGCACTCGTGGCACGAGTGGAATTTATTTATGCCGGTGGATATGCCGTTTTTCCCTTCGGCGTTCCTGGATAACTGGGTGAGGACGGTCGTCGCCCGGGAGAAAAGGGGGGCGCGTGTGGCGATGTTCACTGTGGACGGAGTTCCTCAGCCTTTGTTTTGTATGTTGCATCGAGATGTTGTTCTGTTTGTGCATGAGGCGATGCTGCGAGAGGAATTTAAGGTATTCCCTGTGCTGGAGTCTGCGGGAAAAGAGCTGGCGGCAAGGCAGGGTGTTCTCCTTGGCGTGGCATTTTTCAATCTGCCGTGGAATGAGGATTCCGAGTTTTCTGCCAGCCCGGGTACGGGAGACGGTGAGTCCTGGTGGACGGTCACGGAGGCTCAACAGAAGGCAAAGAAGCTTTGGTTTGCGAATTTGAATACGCCGGAGGAGTTTGCGGAGGCGGAGAAGCACCTCGAGGCGCTGGATACTTAGGCGGGGCGATGGGTTAGGCTAGATTTGCGTTGGGAACTGCGCGGTAGGAGTTGTGGCTATGTTTGAATCGGACAACAAAGCGGAGGAACAACAGCTGAAGACGGGGGACCAACAACTGGAAGTGTCTGCTGAGACTCCACTAATCGAAAGCGTGTCGGAGGATGTGTCAGCCGAGGTGGGGGAGTTCATGGAGCAGGCCGCGCAGCAGAATGAGGCCGCTGCGGATGCCGTCCCGGACATCAAAAACAAGCCCGGTCCGTATATTGCGTTTGAACATGTGTACAAGTCGTTTGGCGACTTTGTTGTGCTGGAGGACGTGAGTTTTTTTGTACTGCCCGGGGAGACTCTGTGCATCCTGGGGCGAAGCGGAGTGGGTAAGTCTGTGTCGCTGCAGATGCTGCTGGGATTTTTGAAGCCGGATAAGGGAATGATCAAGGTCGCTGGGGAGAATATCTGTGGGTTCAGAGAGCGGGAATTGCAGGATATCCGGCGAAAGGTGACGATGGTCTTCCAGAACGGGGCGTTGTTCGACTCGATTACGGTCGGGGAGAATGTTGCATTTCCGATGCGGGAGCGAGGGGAGATGGCGGAGGATCAGATCCTGCAGGTGGTGAAAGGGCTGCTGGAGATGGTGGGGGTGGCCGGAATGGAGAGCCTGCTTCCTTCAGACCTGTCGACGGGAATGAAGCGGTCGGTCGCGATCGCGCGGGCACTAGCGGCGCAACCCGAAGCTGTTCTGTACGACGAGCCGACGACGATGGTGGATCCGTTAATGGCTCATTTGCTGGGAAACTTGATTGAGCGGTTGAAACAGCAGCTCCATTTGACGAGCATTGTGGTGACGCACGACATGCGGCTGGCAAAGAAGCTGGCGGACCGAGTGGTATTTCTGAATGCCGGTAAAGCGATCTTCTTTGGGACGATGGAGGAGATGGAGCGAAGTCAGGATCCTATCCTGCAGGAGTTTCTGACGCTGGATGAACTGGTGACCCCGGCATAGCCCAACGCCAGACAAAAACTCACGTTGATAGGGCTAAAAATATGTACATAAATGGTTTATACGATGTTTCAGAGAAACGTTTTGCCGTATTGCCAAGCCTGTGCTCGCAACGTATGCTGCAAATAGTATCCGGATGTACTTGTGACGAGTTTCACCAGGGAGCGTAGTAGGGGCGTTCAGGGATCCTATCGTCTTCGGCTGGGTTCGTACACCTATAACACTTTGTTTTATTTTGGATCGGGACGTTTCCTGAAATCTGATTCAGGCATCATACCGGTTTTTGGGCCAGGGTGATATTGAGTTGAAAGGCGTTCGCTATGGCGACACCGGACTATCTGCAACAAGTTATCGTTTCAGGAAGAAAATATGCAGGAAACGGACGGCGCGCATCGGCGACCGATACCGGGCTATTTCGCAGGCCTTCGGTAGCGAGTTCTGTCTGGGCGTCGCTGGACATGCTGACGGTTGTGGTAGCCGCGGTGCTGGCGCTGCGTTTGCACGTGGTTACACCGCCAGATGTTAAGGGGCTGCATGTTTTGCCGAGTCTGATCCACTCTTCACCCAATCTTCTGTTTTTCTATATCGGATGGTTCGGCGTGTGTTTAGTCTTCTTTATGCGGTCGTATGGGTTGTATGGGCCGATTCAGAACCGCAGCGGGTTACATGAACAGAGAATGACAGTTCAGGCGTCGCTGACTTCTGGATTGTTGCTCTGCGGTACGCTCTATCTGTCGAGCGGCGAGGCAATTTCGAGGGTGGTTGTGGCGCTCGTGGTTGTATTCTCCACCGCGCTGTTGTGCCTGCGGCGCGCATTGTGGCGAAAGATGGTCTATCGGCGGTTCAGGGCCGGAATCGAGACGCGCAATGTGTTGATTGTCGGTGCGGGACGGGTTGGGCACGCGCTGCGGAACCACATCGATACGCTGCAACATCTGGGATTCCGGTTCAAGGGTTTTGTCGCCTTAAGTGAGCGCGAGGCAGAATCCGGCGATGTGGACGTAATTGGCGATGTGCGCAACTGCCTTTCACTGGCTCGATCACTGTTTGTGGACGAGATCTTTTTCTCGGTACCGGCGGATAAGAAGCTGGTGATCGGTATGGTCGAAGAGGCGCGGGTGGCCGGGATCGACGTCCGGGTCGTGCCCGATTTGTATGACGGGCTCGCCTGGAACGCCAAGGTGGAGTATATCGGCCAGTTTCCGACCATTCCATTGCATCGGAAGGACTTCCCGATCGGTGGAATCCTGGTGAAGCGCGTACTTGATATTACGGTTTCGACGATCGCCCTGGTGGTGGGCGCGCCGGTAATGCTGGCAATTGCGATCGCGATCCGAACGGACTCGGAGGGTAAGACTTTTTACAAGGCGAAAAGGATCGGACGCAAGGGGCGAGCGTTTCCATGCTATAAGTTTCGGACGATGGTGCACAATGCGGACCAGTTGAAAGCGGAACTGGAACACATGAACGAGCGGGATGGCGTCCTGTTCAAGATTGCAAACGATCCACGCATTACGAAGGTCGGCAGGGTATTGAGGAAGTATTCGCTGGACGAACTGCCGCAGTTTTATAACGTGCTGAAGGGTGACATGAGCCTGGTGGGGCCACGGCCACCGATGGCGGCTGAGGTGGAGCAATACGACCTGGCGCATCTGCGGCGACTGGATGTGCTGCCTGGCATTACAGGGCTGTGGCAAGTCGAGGCCCGGCAGGACCCGTCATTTGACAGCTACATCTCACTGGATACGGCGTATGTCGAGAACTGGAACCTGATGATGGACTTGAGGATTCTGGCGCGGACGGTGGGTGTGGTGTTGAGCGGGACGGGCTCGTAAGCGTTAGACTTAAGGGGTGAAGATAGCGCTTGCCCAGATCAACCCGACGGTGGGAGACTTCGCGGGAAATACGAAGAAAATTCTTGAATATGCGGCCAGCGCCGGAGATATGGGCGCCGGTCTGGTGGTCTTTCCCGAGCTTGCGGTGTGCGGGTATCCGCCTGCGGATCTTTTGGAGAAGGCTGTCTTTATAGCGCGGGCTGAGCAAGCCGTAGTGGAGCTTGCAGGATGGACTGCGGTCCGGGGGCGTCCGGCGATTCTGTGCGGGACGGTTATGGCTGCGGTCTCCAAGGTGGGGAAGCAGGTGAGGAACGTCGCGGTACTGTTAGCGGAGGGCAAGGTGAACTTTGTGCAGCAGAAGATGCTGCTTCCGTTCTACGACGTGTTCGACGAGCAGCGGTATTTTGAGGCGGGGACAGAGCAGACACTGACGTGTGTGGATGGTCAGCCGCTGGCGATTACGATATGCGAGGACGCATGGAACGATAAAGGCTTCTGGCCGCGGCAGATGTATTCTGTCGATCCTGTCGAGGGGTTGATGTCGCAGTGGGAGAAGCGTAAGACGGACACGGCGGGGAAACAGCGGATCATTTTGAATATATCCGCTTCGCCTTATTGGCAAGGTAAGCCTCATGTGCGGCAGAGTATGTTGGCGGCGATTGCCGTGCGCCATGGGGCATATGTCGCCATGGTGAATCAGGTGGGAGGCAATGACAGCCTGGTGTTTGACGGGTCGTCGGTGGTGATTCGGCCGGATGGCGGAGTGGCGGTGCGGGCGGCGTCGTTTGCCGAGGATCTGGTGGTCTTTGACACGGAGGATGGAGAGGTTGCTGCAGCGGACGCTTTTGCGGATGGGGTGGAGGAGTTGTGGGGCGCGCTGGTTCTGGGAACTCGGGACTATGTGAGGAAGTGTGGGTTCAGCAAGGTGCTTGTGGGATTGAGCGGGGGAATCGATTCGGCGTTGGTGGCGGCGATTGCGGTGGAGGCGCTGGGAGCGGAGAACGTTGTCGGTGTTGGAATGCCGACGGAGTATTCGTCGCTTGGGTCGATCGAGGACGCGCGCAAGCTGGCCAAGAACCTCGGTGTGAGGTTTGAGCTGCTGCCGATCCATGATGTGTTTGCCCAGTTTCAGCATGTGCTGCAGCCGCTGTTCTCGGGGACATCGTTTGGACTGGCGGAGGAGAATCTGCAGCCGCGGATTCGTGGGACGCTGCTGATGGCGTTGTCCAACAAGTTCGGTGCGCTGGTGCTGACGACGGGGAACAAGAGTGAGATGTCGACGGGATATTGCACGCTTTATGGCGATATGGTCGGCGCGCTGGCGGTGATTGGCGACGTGATGAAGATGCGGGTGTATGCGTTGAGCCGGTATGTCAACCGGGTGAAGGAGATTATTCCGTGGGCGACGATCGAGAAGCCTCCGTCGGCGGAGCTGCGGCCGGAGCAGCGAGATACGGATTCGCTGCCGCCTTATGAGGTGCTGGATCCGATCCTTGAGGCGTATGTGGAGCGGTATTGCTCGGCGGAGCAGATCGCCGAGGAGCAGGGAGTTGATGTTCGTCTGGTGAAGTCTGTCTTAGAGCTGGTGGAGCGGAGTGAGTACAAGCGGCAGCAAGCTGCGCCGGTGTTGAAGGTGACGAGAAAGTCGTTCGGAATGGGGCGGCGATTTCCCATTGCGGTCAAGGTTCAGGTGTAATAGAAGAGCTGCGCGCGGACAAGCGGCAGCGGAGGATGGGTTCTTTGAAGATTTCATATTTGATGTTGGCAGGATTGGCGACGACCCTCAGCGTTACTACGCTGGCAGGGGCGCAAACAGGTACGGGAGCGGCGCCGCAGGCGGCCACTCCGGCACCGGCGGCCGCGGCACCACAGAAGCCGGCGGCACCGTTGCAGTTGCAGAACATGGGTCAGACGCCACCGAAGGCCGATCCGTTTCCTCAGGCGAATCCGAAGTACTTTACGGCCGATGCGCCGAGTGTGGATACGGTGAATGCGTTCTTGAAGGCTCTGTGGGGGTATGACCCCAACCGCATCTGGCGGGTTGAGGCGATCCAGAAGACAATGGCGCCGAACACGAGCAAGGTGGTGGTGTTCGTTTCGGACAAGACGCCGGGCGCGAAGGTGCAGCCAACTGCGTTCTTTGTGACTCCGGACGGCAAGCACGCTGTCGCGGGCGATACGGTGATACCGTTTGGCGCGACGCCGTTTGCGGACCTGCGGAAGACGCTACAGGCACGCGCGGATGGCGCGGCGCGCGGTGCAACAAGCAAGGACCTGATGCTGGTGGAGTTCGCTGATCTGCAATGTCCGCATTGCAAGGAGGTGCAGGGCACGATGGACAACCTGGTGAAGGATTTCCCGAATGCTCGGGTGGTTTTTCAGAGTTTCCCGATTGTCGATCTGCATCCTTTCGCGTTCAAGGCCGCAGCCTATGGGTATTGCATCGAGAAGCAGAAGAATGACGCTTACTTCGCTTATTCGGCAGCGGTGTTTAACACTCAGGACGCCCTGACCGCTGAGACCGGGGACGCGACGCTGAAGGACGCGGTGACCAAGGCTGGGTTGGACCCTGCGGCGATTGACGCCTGTGCGGCAACGCAGGCGACCAAAGACGAGGTGACGGCGTCGATCAAGCTGGCCGAGGAGATCGGGGTCGAGCAGACGCCGATGCTGGCGGTGAACGGCCACCTGATTCCGTTGACCGGTATTCCGTACGAGACACTGAAGACCATCATCAGTTATCAGGCATCCTTGGATGGTGTCAGCACGGGGGCTACCGGAGCAGCAGTGGGGAGCAGTTCGGTTCCTCCGACGTTGGGCAAGTAGCCGCTTTTGCCTCTCTTGCAGGTCGGGAGGGGTACCCCTCATTGCCCGCGCGTAAGTTTTTTATAATGAATAACTTACAGCGTATTGATGTCTGCAAAATATTCATAACAAACGGGTTGCGTCCAAAATAGTCTTTCTAAACGAGTTAGCCCCGGACTGTGTCCGGGGCTAACTCGTTTTGATCTCTATATTTAGTATAGCGATTGGAGCGTAACTCATACGCCAAGTGTAAGTTGATGATGGCGAATGGGTTAGGTGGCTTAGGGCCTTGACATGCAATTTTGGGCAGAAAATGACAAAAGAAAAATTGCGCCACGTGTAAGTGGAATCAAATAAGTCGCTTACCGCTCAGTTGGAGATGGTGAACGATTCGAAGCCTTTGCCTTTGTAGTAAAACTGCTTCGCGGTTGAGGCGACCATTTCGTAGACGAAGGAGTCTCGTGAGATCGAGGCAGTCGTGCCGTCGACTCCGGCGTAGTGGCCCGGGGCGATTCTCCATACGACGTACGGAGTTGTTACGTGGGCCGGGGAGACGACGACTAGGGTTGCGGACTGCCCCTTTTTCGTGGTGACGAAGAGAACCTGTTCCAACATGTTCTTTTCATCGCCCTGGATGAGGGCTATGACAAAGGATGAGTCGGCTTTAGGGCCGAAGTTGCCGACGGCTACGCCGGGGCATTGACCCTGGTGTGCGTTCTTCCAGAGCTTCCAGTCGGTCTGAGGGACGTCTCCCGGCTGCACGATCTTCCAGTTGTCCTGCTCGACTGTGGATCTTAGCGAGTCGGGCAGGCCGCTCAGGCAGTCCTGTGCGTGTAGGTGCGTCGATGCTGAGAAAAAGATTGCGGCGAGGATCGACTTGGCGACGATCGATTTGGGGATCAACTGAGTGAGGTTCATGGGTTTGGTTGTCCTCCTCAATCCAAGATACGTCGCCGGACCTACTCTCAATTTGACACAATTGTGTTACTCGTCAGGTTCGCTTGCGCCATTCCGACTTCGCGCTACCGATCCGTCAAGGCGTGCGGCTGAAACTGAGTTGTCATGGGTAAGGCACAGATTCCGCGGTAACGTCGCCAATTTGCAACTCGTTCCCCTGGCCGCAGCAGCAGGCGCTGTGCTGTATCGCCATACTGGCTATGCCGCTACGCCCTTCACCGCAGATCAGATTCCTGGTTCGGTGCCCGAAGGATCAATAGAAAAGGCGCGCTTTCCCGACGGCTTTCTCTGGGGCACCGCCACTGCCTCCTACCAGCTTGAAGGGGCGTGGAACGACAAGCCGAGGACCGATCAAACGTTGGTGAGTGCTTTTGGCGGTTTGTCATTCATTTTGAACCGACGGCGATTCTAAATAAAAAAATGCGTGGGCGGAGATGAGAACCGCCCCACGCAAACCCTCGGAACGGCTAGTTGGGAGGGTTGGGATTTACCGCTATTGTCGGGCTCCAGTGGCCCCCGGAGCCGTTGTTGTCGTCGCTGCAGTGGAACCTCACGTTGAGTGGATCTACGGTGTCGGTGGATACGATACCCGGTCCTGCGGGATCGCCAGACGAGCCGTCCTGTATTCCCAAGGCGCTGAAGTAAGTACTCTTCGCAACACCTCCTCTGCATACAGAGGCGGTCGCGGAGCCCTGATAGACAAGCGGACTCTTCTGGACAGGCGACGGGAACCAGTCATTGTTGCTGGCCGGGATCGAAAAGGCCTGGTTCTGCGGCAGCGGAACGGCGAGTGTGTAGAAGCTGCCGTCGGGACAGGAGACGTCTGCCTGTATGTTGGCGTTCTCCACGGTCACTGTCGCTGCCGGGTGACTCCCGTCGAGATACAAGTCGTACCCTGCCAAAACAGTGTCGCCGGAATCGGCCTTCATGTTATTGCTCATCATGAGGTTCACCGTTCCGCCCGTGTTCCAGTTATTTGGGAATTGCGGATTGTTCGTTCCCCACCACGCGGTCCATCGCTGGTAATCCATGGTTGGGAAATAGTATGGGTAGTTCGGTGTCTTGGCGTTGCCTGCGCCGTTTCCGGCCGGTAACGTCGTGGGCTGGCCCGGTCCGTTTGGATAGACCTCCACATCGGTGTCGGCGGTCAGCTGGCCGAGCATGAATTTGTCGACGAAGGCTCCAACGGCGGGAGCCTCAGCGGGCAGTGTTGCACAGTGGAAATGTCCGCCGTCGATATAGAAGCCAAACCTGTCTCCTATTCCGAATTCGTTGTAAACCCGCTGCGTTGCCCGCGACGAGACATAGTTGGATCCATTCGACAGCCAGTAAAAGTTGGTGTTGCCCGTCTCGAGCAGAGCACGAGGCGCGATCATGGCCGCCAATTCATGGTGGTCTTCCGGAAGCTTGTAGATGTTATTGCCGTTGAACTGTCTCATCTGACTTCCGAACCAGTTGTAGTCGGTGACGTCGATGCTCTCTACGGCACGGAGGGCCTCGATGTCATGCGAGACGCGCCAGGATGGTTGGCCACCCCCACCGTTTTCCTGCGCAACCGTGAGGGCGATGCGCTCGTCGAAGGCTCCTGCGAAGAGCGCCATCTTCCCGGCATAGGAGCAGCCGGTGACTGCCAAGTGGCTCACGTCGATCGGTAACGGATTAACGGACTGATGGGTAGCGATGATGATGCCATCGATGAGACGGCTCACACCCCAGGACCATGCGGCGTATTGGCCTGAGTTGCTGCCGCCGGCGCAAGCTGCTCCAGCGCACAGTTCAGGGTACAGCTGGTAAAACGCATCGGTGGTAGCTGGCCTTCCATAGGTGGTTATGTTGTTGTGCGGGAAATCAACGCTTGCGATCGCTTTGCCCGTGAAGGAGGCCGCTGGGAGACTACCTCGACCCAACGTCCCGGTGCTTGAAGTTGAAGTTGACACCATGGGGATCATCGCGGGGAATGGGCCGCTTCCCATCCCCGTTGGGATGTAGACTCCCGTCGATATGATCAGCGATTTCCCATTCCTGGTGACGGTCACTGTGAGTCTGCCTCTGGTCGCCGGCGCCACCGCGGGCACATAGTTCGCAGTAATGGTGCAGTCCGAGCAGTCAGGCTTGGGGCCAATCTCGTACTTTTCAATCGCGGCCTTGATCTCGTTGCGCCGGCGCTCCCAGTTTGAGAACGAGGTGTCGCGGGTTCCATCGGCGAATCGAAATGGATCCGGCAAAGGCCGAACGATGGGAAGCTGCGCGAAACTCGGGAAGCTTGGTGTCGGGTAGCTCGCGCCGGTGTTCTCAACGTTATAAACCAAGGGCGTGCTCGAATCCCCTGCGGTATTTTCCTGAGCGAGTGCTCGAGGCGCCACAGCTGATACCCATAGCGGTAGGATCAGCGAAAGAGATGCTTTGACAAGGCCGAGATTGTTGTAGGACTTGGACGAATTCTCCACAAGAGTCCGGGGTCGCAGTGATACCTGCGAGATCCGTTTCAAACAAAGAGACTTCATAGGTTCCTCCATTACTGGATGGCAGCGGATGTCTCCCACTGGCCGGTTAGCGGCGAATTGCGCTGAGGGCGCCTCGCCAGTGAGTGCACCGTCACCTCGTGCCTGCGGCGGAGCTGGTTATGTCGGGGAGAGTTACCCGGCGTTGAGGTGTTTTATTTCGCGTCGTAAACTATATGAGTCAATATTTGGTTGTCAAGAGTAATTTCTCGCTAATTATTAAAAGAAAACAAAGAAACTAGTGGATGTTTCGATAACTCCATGGCTCGAAGTATCGATGGCATAGATCTGGGGAGGATCGCCAAACTACTTGAGAAGAAGATTCGGTGGAGATCGACGGATCGCGGTGAGGATCGAAGTAGCGCCGTCCCTCGATAGCGATCACAGGCCAAGGCGCCGCAGCGACCTCGACTGGCTAGAGCATTCTTCGGAGTTTAGGGTGGTAGATTCGCGATATGGAACCAGAATGAGATAGCGGCTGAAACTAAGGCATCAGAAGAAGGCACGGATTCCCAGTAAACTTTGTCGCAGAAGGGATCATCATGGACCGTCGCCAATTTGCAACTCGTTCCCTGGCCGCAGCAGCAGGCGCTGTTTTGTATCGACATCCTGGCTATGCCGCTACGCCATTCACGGCAGATCAAATTCCCGGTTCGGTGCCCGAAGGATCAATAGAAAAGGCGCGGTTTCCCGACGGTTTTCTTTGGGGCACGGCCACAGCCTCCTACCAGGTTGAAGGGGCGTGGAATGAGAATGGCAAGGGCGAATCGATATGGGACACATTCACTCATACCCCCGGCAAGGTGAGGGGCGGTGTGACAGGGGACGTTGCCTGCGATCAGTACCACCGGTATCGGCAGGACATCGCACTAGCAAAGCGGCTCAACCAGAAGAGCCAACGTTTTTCCATCTCCTGGCCACGCATTCAGCCGACCGGGATCGGCGCCCCGAACATGAAGGGACTGGATCACTACAGCCACTTTGTCGATGCTCTTCTGGAGGCCGGCATCCGGCCCTGGTGCACGATGTATCACTGGGATCTTCCACAGGCGCTCGAAGATCGTGGAGGATGGCCAAACCGGGATCTAGCCAACTACTTCGCAGACTACGCCGGCATTCTCGCCAAACATCTGGGTGATCGAATCACGATCTGGGCACCCTTCAACATGCCTTGGGCGATCGCCTTCATGGGCTATGCTGCGGGTGCCTTTCCGCCTTGCCGGACCAGCTTCAGCGATTTCCTAAAAGCTGCGCACACGTTGGCTCTTGCTCAGTCGGAAGCGCTGCGTGCAGTGAAAGCAGCCTCTCCCAAGGCAACAGTCGGGAGCGCTTATGAGATGGCGCCCGCATACCCGAAGACCGACTCAGCCGACGATCATGCAGCCGCGGCTCGATACCATGCGATGAACAATGTGTTCTTTCTTGAGGCGGCCATGCATGGCCGTTACCCGAAGGCTTTCGTTGGAGAGCCGCCCTATGAGGTTATGGGCTTCAAGGCAGGTGACGAAAAACTTCTGTATGCGCCGTTGGATTGGGTGGGCTTTCATTACTACACGCGGCGCATCGTCTCTGATGCGAGCAAGGAGCGATTTCTCGGCGGAGGCAATTTCAGCGGCACGGAGATTGAGAGCAATTCACCAGGCGGACGCGATCCTTACACGCGCTTCCGCGCTGCCATGCCCACAGAGGGTCCGCTTACCGATGCGGGTTTGGAGGTGTGGCCGCGCGGTATCTATGACCTGGTCTCCCAGATTTCAAGGGAGTACAACCACCCGATCATTGAGATTACCGAGAGCGGATGCGGTTATCTCGATGGCCCCGATGAAGAAAAAAATGGCCGCATACCCGATGCGCGCCGAATTCAGTGGTATCGCGAAGTGCTCACGGAGCTGGCTCGTGCGATCACCGATGGAGCCAGGGTGCGTGCCTTCCATGCCTGGACACTACTCGACAACTTCCAATGGGCGGAGGGTTATACCGAGCGCTATGGGTTGATCTATACGGATTTTCGCAACCAAAAGCGCACGATAAAGGATTCGGGCCTCTGGTACGGTCGAGTTGCTGCCTCCAACCGGCTTAATGTGTGAGCGTGGTGGTCGAGGAACGAGCGAACAAGGCGGGTTGGTTGCGGAGTTGATTGCCTTCGGCACTAGAAATTGAAGCGCAGCGAGAGTTGAGCCTGGAGCGGGTCTCCGACGCCGGCGCGCAAGAAACCATCGAAGTTGAAGAGCGCCGGTGTACTCAGCGGGTTGATGTTGTTGGTGTTGTTAAACGTGTTGAAGAGCTCCACCTTAGGAATTAGCTGGTACCTTTCGTGGATACGGAACGGACGAGAGATGCCGAAGTCGAGCACGAAGAAGGCGTTGTTTTTGCGCAGGTGATTGCGGCCGCAGTCGACGCCGTTGACGAAGCGCGTTGCCGAATTGTTAAAGCTGCAGGCTGCTCCGCTGCCGGTACTGAAGACGTTGTCGGTCTGCGGTTCGGCGGAGTGCTGCTGGATACGGAACGTTCCCCGGAAGCCCCACGGCAGGTCTCCCAGCCCGTAGGCGTTGAACTTGTGGGCTTCGTCGCGGTCGGAGAGGGAGTACTCGGCGGCGAGGTTGTAGAGATTGGCGTAACGGAAGGTGAATGGATCGCGCTCGTTGGAGTCGTTGTCGTAGTCCTTCGAGTAGGTGTACTGCGCGTCGAACTGGAAGTGGTGGGAGAAGCGCTTGCGCACCCCAAAGGTGATGCCGCGATAAAGCGACTTGGCGCCGCTGTTGGTGTTGGTGACGGCGCCGAGAGTTGCAAACGGCCCAGGGGCAAAGATGCCAGGACATGTCTCGGTACTGCCGCTGATGTAGCAAACCGTATCGGCGTTGGCGGTGTAAGTTTTCCCGCCGGTTCCGGGAATTACCTGACCTGGAAGAACGGCTGCACCGACGTTGGGGTCGAGGAAGCGGGTGAGGTACACGCCCTTCGAGTCGGCGAAGTCGACGAAGACGACGTAGTCCTGGCCTAGCTGCTGTTCGTAGGCGATGTCGTACGCGTAGATGCGAGGGTTGTGGTAGTTCTTGTCAAAGACCGTGACACCGGCTCCCACGCAACCGGTGATGGGGCAGTTGGAGGGAGGAAGGATATTGGGATAGGTTGGATTGCCTAGTCCCGAGAACTGCGTGAGGGTCTGTTGCTGCACTCCGTTGGTTGTGATGGGGCCGACCTGGGTCAGCATGTTCTGACGCGCATTGAAGATGCCGGCGCTGCCACGCAGGACGGACTTGCCGCCGCCGAGGATGTCATATGCAAAGCCGAAGCGTGGCTGGAACTGGGTGGTTTGATTGGGCAGATAGCCGGTAGACGGGAAGTTGGGATTCGACAGGTAGGG
Source organism: Acidobacteriaceae bacterium KBS 89 (assembly GCA_000381605.1). Taxonomy (GTDB): domain Bacteria; phylum Acidobacteriota; class Terriglobia; order Terriglobales; family Acidobacteriaceae; genus Edaphobacter. The sequence goes on along the minus strand of KB906755.1, from coordinate 967,542 downwards.
GCCGTACAGAGTGTTCGCGGGCTTGATGACGGGATCGGGGAAGTACTGTGCCTCCCAGCGAAGGCCGTAGTTGAGGGTCAGGCGCGACAGGACCTGCCAGGTATCTTGCACGAAGACTGCGGGCTCTTTGTTGGAGATGCTGGAATAGCCAGCCTGTTGCACGGTCACGCCTGGCCGAGTGGCCGCATCCTGCAGATAGAGTAAGAGCGGACTGCTGCCTAAAGCTCCGCCGGCGCATGGTGTGGTGGAGACGTAGGCGCCGTTGGGGCACTGCACTACGTTGGGGCCGAAGCCGTTCCCAGTACTTGCTGCGGTGGCGTAGTGCAGGAAGCCTGTGGTGCTGCCGAAGATGTATCGGCCCAGAGCGAAGCCATCGAAGACCTGAACATTTTTGCTGTAAAGGAATTCAGCGCCCATCTTAATGGTGTGCTTGCCGAGTATGAGGGAGAAGTTGTCCTTGAATTGGAGATGCCAGAACGTCTCGCTCGATCCCGGCCCAAGGAAGAACGGCTGGCCGAAGCGGAATGAGGGGAAGAAGCCCATGCCCGTATCCGGTACTGCCGTGGAGTTGATGGCGGAGCGCGGCCGTGTTTCGTGTCCGTAGGTGATGTGCGCCTCGTTGAGGCGGGTGGGGCTGATTGTCGAAACCAGGTTGAAGTTTAGGGTTTGGATATGCGCCGGGCCTTCGATGCCGTTGGCCGTGGTGCCATAGGTGGCCACGTCGAAGGTCTGGTTGGGGTTTTTTGAATAGTCGAAGTTATAGGATCCGAAGAGCTGGTTCTTCGGGTTGAAGGTGTAGTCCATGCGGCCGAAGAAGGCACCGTTGTTGACGTTGTGATTTACCGCGAGCCCTTCATTCTCATTAAAGTTGGACTTGTAGAAGTTGATGAGGACCAGACGCTGACAGTCGCCGTTGGCGTCGATCTGAGCGTCGGTGATGTTGGAGCGAAAAGTGGGATTGGTGATAGGGCATGGGGCGGAGCCAACTGCAGCGGAGTTATAAGTGCTCAGGTTCGGACGCTGGAAGTTTTCGAAGATGCCTTCACCGGCGGCAAAATAAAAGAGCTTGTCCTTGATGATGGGTCCGCCTACGCTGCCGCCGAACTGCTCGCGATGGAAGTCGGTCAGGGGCGTGCCGTTGGAGAGATTGGCGGTGAGGGCCGCGAGCCGCTGGTAATAGAAGAGGCTGCCGTGAGTGGCGTTGGTGCCCGACTTGGTGATGACATTGACGACGCCACCGCCGGTTCGTCCGAACTCGGCGTTCGCTCCGCTGGCTACGACCTGGAACTCTCTGACGGCTTCGAGTGTGATGTCGACAGCCGCGCGCTGGCCGCCGGACTGTTCGCCGAAGAAGCCGTTGTTGTAGTCGCCGCCGTCGAGGCTGATGTTGTTGAAGATGCCACGTTGCCCGTTGATGGTGATTTCGTCTCCGTCGGGTCCCTGCACGATGCTGACACCGGGAGTGAGGGTGAGGAAGTCCTCAAACTTGCGGCCGAGGACTGGGGTTTGGGCGATGGTCTGCTCGCCGAGAGTGGTGTTGGAAGAACTGGTGACGATATCGACCATTGGCGCGGAGTTGACGACGATCGATTCCGACGCGCCCTTAACCTGGAGCGAGAGCTTGAGGGATACGGTGCGGCCTACGGTGAGGTTCAGGTTCTCCTGGATGGTGGTTGCGAATCCGGTCTTTGAGATCTTGACGACATAGCGGCCCGGTTGCAGGGAGAGAAATTCGAAGTGGCCGGATTCGTCGGTGACCGTGCGATGAACGATGGCGGTGTCGACTGCGTCGGCCTCGACGTCCGCGCCTGGAATCAAGGCTCCGGCTGCGTCGGTGACATCACCCTGGATGCTTCCATTGATGGCCTGCACTTGCGCGGACAGGTTGGACGGACAGATCCCGAGGATCAGGATCACGAGAAGCGAAAGCATTCTTGCGAGAACTGTCATGTGGGCTCTCCTGCAAAGAAGTTCCAGGGCTACGTTTTGTCGGTAGTGCAAAGTCAAAAAAAGGTAACTAAGGGTGTCCGGCAACGCAATAGGTTTAGCTGTGCGAGGTTCTGGGATTCGGGGCCGACTCGGTGGATAGCGAGAATCTTTCCAGATAGCGGAACAAGGAGCCTGATAAGGTCCCTGAAAGTAGTTACTTCGGAGTTCTGCTTTGCTTTGTGTGAAGACATTATCACGTTGATCTCAAAAGCGGTAAATATTTGTGACCGACTGAGGAGGGACGAGAAGAACCAATTTGAACGGGCTTTATTTTTTTACGATGTAGAGAAAGCGGAGGAGGAAAAGCGTGGCGAGGAGATAGAGCATCCAGTCCTGGCGGAGTTTGTGGCGGGCACGTCCGGTGAGGATTTGGAGGAGGGCATAGCTCGTGAGGCCGAAGCTGAGGCCGTCTGCGATGGACCAGGTGAGAGGGATGGTGGCAACGGTGAGGAAGGCGGGGATGCCGATCTGTGGGTCATCCCACTCGATAGTACCGAGGCCAGTGAGCATGAGGCCGCCGACGAGGATGAGTGCGGGAGCGGTCGCGAAGCTGGGTATGGCTCCGACTAATGGAGCGATGAAGAGTGAGAGGAAGAAGAGAATGCCGGTGACGATGGCGGTGACGCCGGTGCGGCCTCCGGCGGCGACTCCGGCAGAGGATTCGATGTAGCTGGTGACGGTGCTGGTGCCGGTGAGCGAGCCGAGGATGGTGGAGGTGGCGTCGGCGAAGAAGATGCGGTTGAGGCGTGGGATGGTGTGGTCGGGGGCGATGAGGCCGGCACGCTGGGTGACGGCGACGAGTGTGCCGATGTTGTCGAAGAGATCGACGAAGAGGAAGACGAAGATGATCTCGAATGCGCCGATGTGGAGCGCGGCGGGGATGTCGAGGTGGAAGGCGGTGGCGCGAATGGCGGAGAGATTGTAGGGTGCGGGTTGCCAGTGGACCTGATGGAAGAGGATGCCGAGGAGGGTGGTGGTGAGGACTCCAATGAGCATGGAGGCGCGGATGCGGAGGACTTGCAACACAGCGATGAGGAGGAGACCGAAGAGAGCGAGGACGGTTGATGGGGCATGGAGATCGCCGAGGGTGACGGTGGTGGCAGGGCTGGGGACGATGATGCCGGCGTTGCGGAATCCGATGAAGGCGATGAAGAGGCCGATGCCTCCGCCGACTGCGGCGTGGAGTTGATGGGGGATTGCGGCGACGAGGCGCTGGCGGATGCCGGAGAAGGTGAGGGCGAGAAAGATGACGCCGGAGAGGAAGACGGCGCCGAGGGCAGTCTGCCACGGTACATGCATGGCTTTGACGACGGTGTAGGTGAAGTAGGCGTTGAGGCCCATGCCGGGTGCGAGGGCGAGTGGGTAGTTGGCGAGCGCTCCCATGAGAATGCTGCCGAATGCGGCGCAGAGGCAGGTTGCGGCGGTGACTGCGGCGAGGGGCATGCCGGTTTCGGAGAGGATGGCCGGGTTGACGAAGATGATGTAGGCCATCGTGATGAAGGTGGTCAGACCGGCGAGGACTTCGGTGCGCCAGTTGGTGGCGTGGGCGGCGAAGCCGAAGTAGTGTTCGAGGCGGGTGCGGATGGTCAGGGCTGGCTCCTGTTTGGTTGGGTGCTGGCTAGAATGAGTGGAGTGTTTCCAGCATAGCGTGAGAGGGATCGATGACGGCGGAGGATGTGAAGAAATTGCTTGGGCTGCAGCCGCACCCGCGCGAGGGTGGATGGTATGTGCGGACGTATGAGGCTGGTGAGTTCGTGGCAGCCGAGGCTTTTGCGGATGGGCGGTATGCGGGAGGTCGGCGAACGGGGACTGCGATTTACTATCTGCTGGAACCTGACACGTTCAGCGAGATGCATCGGCTGCGGTCGGATGAGGTATTTCATTTTTATGCAGGCGATGCGGTGGAGATGCTGCAGTTGAGGGAAGACGGCGGGGCGATGGTGATGATCGGCAATGATCTGGTGCGTGGGCAGCGACCGCAGGTGACGGTGGAGCGTGGGGTGTGGCAGGGATCGCGGCTGGTGGAGGGCGGACGGTGGGCGTTGCTGGGATGCACGGTGAGCCCGGGGTTTGAGTTCGAGGACTATGAGACTGGGGTGCGGGAACAGTTGTGTGCGGAGTGGCCGGGGTTTTGCGAAGAGATCACGGCGTTGACGCGGATTCGCTCGTGAGGTGCTGGATGTTTTCGAAGTAAGTTCACAACTTTTTGCAATTTGTTGCTTCGTTGTCACAAATCAGCCGGTGTCTGCGCTTATTCTTCAATCCGATGGACAGAGGGCGCCTCTCTCCGAAAGCGCACGGGCGCCTGTTCTAAGGCGCGTGTATGTCAAAGTCTCCAGTACGACGATTGTCCGAGCGCCCACGCATGCTGGTGTTCATGCTGGGAGTAATGCTGCCCGCGGTCGCGCTCATCGGGGTCGGTGTATGGCACCTCAGGACCATACAGCGTGAAAAATCGATCGAGGCCGTCTTTCAACGGGAGTTTCAACAGGTCTTAGCCATCGCCGAAAAGCGGATTGATGCGCGCGCCTTTGAGATCGCCGAGGAAGCCCGTGCGAAATTTCCCGATGCGACCCAGGGCGACCAACTCGAGGCTTTCCTGGCATCACACAGTGACATAACCCATGCGTTTCTGTGGACTGGGAAGGGACACCTTGAGGTTCAATCTCAGCCTGATCAGATGAGCGATTCTGAAACTGCTAAGGAAGGCAAGGAACTCGCATCCATGCTCGGATCCTGGTTCGATCCCGAATCGGAGACCAAAGACTGGATCGCTAAGCTGAAGAAGATCGAGGCGATGGATGGGCGCCATGTGTACCTTACCTCGAATTGGGTATCCAGGGGCGACAGATGGTTCTATCAGTCTTTGGTGTTATTTAAGGCTCGCGGTTCGACGGCGGAGCATCCCGCTTTCGCAGGGTTCGTCTACGATACCGACTATCTAAGCAACAAGTTTTTTCCGCAGGCTCTCAACGAAGTGCTGCCAAGTCAGAACGGAAACGATACATCGCATCCTCCAGTGATCATGGTCAGGACTGCAAAGGATCACACTCCTTTTGCTTCTTCACTCTGTTGGGATGGAGGTTCGCCTGAGGTAGAGCGTAGTTTTGACGGGGTCTTTCCGGGAATGATTCTGGGAATCAAGCTGCGCGGGACCACGATTGCTAGCATCAACAACCACTTTGTGCAGACGGCGTTCCTTATTCTGGGAGCGCTTTCGCTGCTGATGGGTGGAGGGATGCTACTGGCGTATCGCAACGTGGCGCGGGAACTTGCGCTGGCGAAATTGAAGTCGGATTTTGTCTCAAACGTCTCGCACGAGTTGAGAACGCCGCTGGCGCTCATCCGCCTTTACGCAGAGACGCTCGAACTGGGACGCATCTCCAACCCGGGAAAGCGACAGGAATATTACGAGATTATTCGCAAAGAGAGTGAACGGCTGACTTCGCTAATCAACAATATTCTGGACTTCTCGCGTATCGAGTCGGGCAAGAAAGAATACAGCTTCCGTGAAACTGATGTGGCTGATCTGGTGAGGAGCACGCTGGAGTCTTATCGTTTTGAGATTGAGCAGAATGGGTTCCAGTTCGAACAGAAGATCGACAACGATCTGCCACAGGTGTATGTGGATCGTGAAGCGATTTCGCGTTCGCTGCTGAATCTGGTGAACAACGCGGTGAAGTACTCGGGGACTGAGAAATACCTCGGAGTGAACCTCTACAGGCACAACGGCGGCGTCAACCTTGAGGTCGTAGACCACGGAATCGGCATTTCCGCCAAGGAACAGCCCAAGATCTTCGAGAAGTTCTATCGAGTGTCCGATCCACTGGTGCATGACACGAAGGGAAGCGGACTGGGGCTGTCTCTGGTGCGCCACGTTGTGCAGGCTCATGGAGGTGAAGTTGCGGTTGAGAGCGAGCCTGGCCACGGGAGCAAGTTCATCATTACTTTGCCGGTACAGACCGGTGAGATGCAGCAGGCGAAAGGGATGACGGCATGAGACAGCAAGTGAAGGCGAAGGTAGCTGAAGTTCAGAGGCCCGCGAGAATTCTTGTCGTTGAAGACGAGCCCAATATGGTGGCGGGACTTCGAGACAACTTCGAGTTTGAAGGGTACGAGGTGATTACAGCGGGCGATGGGATTGAAGGCCTTCGGCGAGCGCTGGAGGAGTCTCCCGATCTTGTGATACTGGATGTCATGATGCCCAAGATGAGCGGACTGGAGGTATGCAAGCAGTTGCGCGCTCAACGTGATTCCATCCCGATCATCATGCTGACTGCGCGCGGCCAGGAGCTGGACAAAGTGGTGGGCCTCGAGCTCGGCGCGGACGACTATGTAACCAAACCGTTCTCAATCCGTGAACTGCTGGCGCGAGTGAAGGCGGTACTTCGACGCACGGCAGTCGTTCCCAAACATCAGGATCAACACTCCTTCGGTAACGTGCAAGTGGATCTGCGCCGTCATCGTGTGCTCAGGTCAGGCAAGGCTCTTGAGGTTTCGTCCAAAGAGTTCGAACTGCTGAAGTATTTCATCTGTCATTCTGGCGAGACGCTGAGCCGTGATCGTCTTCTGGAAGAGGTTTGGGGATACGAGAATTACCCAACGACGCGGACGGTCGATACGCACCTGGTACGTTTGCGCCAAAAACTTGAACCCGACCCCGAACAACCACAGTACTTCCTTACGGTGCATGGAACGGGATACCGGTTCGTCGGCTAAAGCAACGATCAAAATCTATGGAGTGGTTATGAGCGACACGAGAGTATTAGCTGGAAGTGTAGGCAGATTCCGGACCAACGGCAGGGGACGAAATTACGGCATGTCCCAATCCTCGTTCGTGGCGTCGATGCTGGCACCGCCATCGATTGCGCCACTGCGGGATGAGGTGGACTCACTTCGGCGAGAGAAGCTTGATCTCCATTCGCAACTGTTCGAGGCTGCCCAGATTCAGCGCAAACTCAGCGGCCCGCGTGAGTTTCGCCACGGAAGTTTACAGTTCGCAAGCGAGGTATTCGCGGCGCGCTTTCTGTCCGGAGATTTCACGACGTTCCTGAAGAGTGGCTCCAAGGTTCTTATGGCGCATGGAGACATTGCCGGTAAAGGTGTTGCGGCTGGAATGTGGTTCACGAATCTGGCGGGACTTTTGCAACGCTACGGACGTCCTTATTCTGACCCGGCAAGGATCGCCTCGGAGATCAACCGGCACCTCTGCTATCTGCGGCCGGTTGCGCCGTTCGCCACGGCATTTCTTGCGCGGATTGGCTGCAATGCTGGAGAGCTGACCTACTGCAATGCAGGCCATTTCCCGCCAATCCTGCTTCGTGCGGATGGACGGACAGAGCTTCTTGAGAAGGGCGGCCCGCTGTTGGGTGCGATCGAAGGTGCGGAGTTCGAGTTGGGCGAACTAATTCTCGAACCGGGAGACACGCTTGTCGCATACTCCGATGGTGTACTTGAATGCCGCAACGCTGCAGAGGAGGAGTTTGGGGTGGATAGGATACTGGCGGCATTGCGGCACGCCGAGTCGCCGTCCGCTCAGGCTACGCTAATGAGGCTTCTCGCGACGTTGCAGGACTTCGCGAACGGCAGTCCGCTCTGCGACGATGTCAGTTTGACAGTGATTCAACGGGACGCCAAATGCCGACTTGCTGGATGATTGAGTCATGACGAGGTAAGCACAGGAGTTTTGTCATTGATTCGGGGGCCGAGGGCGCCCGGGAATGATGATTTCACGGCGTCCAAACAGGCGAGCATCAAGAGAAAATGCGCCTGGACCAAGCAAAGTGATTGCTATGCATATCACGACCAGATAGATGGCGATGATGGCATTCGTGGTTCCACCGGATATAAGGGACGAAACACTGTTCGCCAGGTTGCCGAGTGAGGCGCAGACACCTGCAATTGGGGTCAGGAAGCCGATCATAAGCGCCGTCCCAATGAGGATTTCAAGTGATCCCATTGCGCAGCCGGATATGTGCGCACGCGATCCTATGAGGGTGTTGGCCCCCTTGTCGATTGCGCTGACTGCTACCGTCAGACGCATAAGGACGAGGCCGACGCCAGGCCATCCTTCCGGGAAGGTAGAGAAGAGCTTTTGCAGCCGGAGCCTCCTCGGGCGCGAACAACGTACCGGCAACGAGAATAGCTTTTGCGGCTCGGGAAGGGACCCCTAGAAAGAGTGGTTTTTCTTCACATTTCGTCGCGGAGGGCACCTTATGGGAGAGGTGGCTCAGAATTTTATAGGTGAATTATTCCGCGGCGTATACCGATGGCGACCGCTTCGGTGCGGTCGCTTGCTCCGAGCTTTTCCATGATGTGCTTAACATGTCCTTTGACGGTTTCTTCGGAGATGAAGAGGAGGGCCGCTATGTCGCCATTTCGATTTCCTCCGGCAATCTTCTGCAGAACATCCACTTCACGCTTGCTCAATGATTCTTCTCCGAGATGCTCGGCGAGATGGGCCGCGATTTCCGGGGGAATATTTTTCTTTCCTGCATGGACACCGCGAATCATCTCCACAAGCTGTCGGCGGGGCATGGTCTTGAGCATGTAGCCCACAGCGCCTGCCTCGAGTGCGCGACGGATCTCTACATCTCCTTCGAAGGTTGTGAGCATAATGATGCGGGCATCTGCGAACTCGGTGCGAATGGCGACCAGTGCGTCGATGCCGCTGATGTCGGGCAGTCTGAGGTCCATGAGCGTAACGTCCGGACGATGTTGGCGGAAGCCCTGGATGGCGTCGTGTCCGTTCGCTGCCTCGGCCACCAGCAGCATGTCCGGTTCATTCTTAATGATGGCTGCGATCCCTTCGCGCATCAGCGGGTGGTCGTCGATGGAGAAGATTCGAATTGGCGTGGCCTCTTTCATTTGTGTCCTCGTTTTCTTTTTCCGTCCGATTGTGGCTCGAACTTCTCCCGATTGAGCCAGGTAAGCCACTGCGATACCGGACCACGAGATTGGTTTTCAAATGCGATCGCGCTGGGCACAGTGAGCTCGACCTCAGTGCCGGCGCCGATCCGGCTTAGAAGCCTGAGACTGGCGCCAATGCCCTCAGAACGCTCGCGCATGCCTGGTAAGCCCCAGTGTCCTTGACGCCCTGCATCCAGTACGTGAGGATCGATTCCACAACCATCGTCTCGGACCATGATACGAAGATACCGGCTTGCATATTCCACTTCCACCTCTACGGTGTTCGCGCGCGAATGCAAAAACGCATTCGCGAGAGCCTCACGGCCGATGCGGTACACCTCGTTGCGGATCACTGGCCGCAAAGGGCGAGTGGTGCTGTGAGTGATGACACGATAGCCAATCTTTTCGTCAACGGCAAGCTCTTGTCGCACCCGCGAAAATGCCAGCTCGAGGTCGCGGCTGTCGTCATCTTCACTTCGCAAACCGCGGAGCGCGTTCCTGCCTTCCTCCGTAACCCTAGCCATCAACTGCAAAATACGTTTCAACAAAGGCTTGGTGGGTGAATCGTCTGGCAATTGATCCTCTGCAACATCAAGTTGCATTGAGGCGCTGACAAAACCCTGTAAGAGAGTGTCATGCAGTTCCTGCGCGATACGTGTTCGCTCCGCGAGCCGCTCCTGAAAACGAATGTTCAACTGTCGCGTCAACTGGTAGGTGCGGAGACGATGGAGCGCCACGATCATCATGGCGAACAGGGCCAAACACGAAGCTCGAAACCACCAAGTCTGCCAGAAGGCCGGCTCGACAACAAAGGGGATCGTAGTCTCCGGACCATTCCATAAACCTTCGCGGTTGGATGCGACGATGCGAAAGAGGTACGAACCCGGGCCCAGATGGCTGTAGTTAACCTGTCGCGACGCGACAATTTCGCTCCATCCCGGATCGTAATTGTCCAGTTTATAGCGAAACCTGACGCGCTCCGGCATCGAAAGGCTGGTGCTCGCGTAGTTGAAGTTGATGTTCTGATTACCGGAGAACTTCAGCGGGGCCTTTATATTTACTTGCTCTCCCCCGGCCGTTACCGATTCAATTCGAGCCACAATCGGAGCAGAGTCGCTGGAGATGGGTTCCGGGCCGGCCACGGACAGTCCGCGGTTGAGGGAGATCCACACTCGGCCGAGGGCGTCTGCTACTACCGAGCGATCGCGCCTTACTCCTCCGACGGCTTGCAGGCCGTCTGTGATTCCATAGCTCTGAAGATCCGAATGATCGAGCGTTCCCATCAACAAGCCATCACGATCCACCTTGAGGACATGGTCCGAGGTAGCGAACCATAGAAAGGCTCTTTTGTCTTCGGCTATTCCGAATATCTCCTCGTGAAGCGACTCTGGCAGTTTATGCGGCACTTCGACACGGCCAGATCGAAGGAACGCAAGGCCGCCGGAGGTTGCGATCCAGAGTACCTGCTTCGAATCTTCAAAGATTAATCGTACGTCTGATGATGGCAGACCATTCGAAGCGGAGCGATTCACCCAGTGCCCATCGGCGAATGAGGAAAGGCCGCTCGGAGTAGCGAACCACATAGCCCCGTCGTGACCCTCGAGGATCGAGTTCACTGAATTCGATGCCAGTCCATCGGCTACAGAATAATTTGTGAATTTACCGCCTGTCAGTTTGCTGACGCCCGCGTCAACCGTCCCCGCCCACACCGTTCCATCTCGATTTCGATGGACCGAATAGACGCTGTTTTGTGCCAAGCCGTCTGCCTGAGTGTAGGTCCGTGCGGCGAAGGAATCGCCACTATTGGTCAACATCGTCAGGCCACCGCGCTGTCTGCCGACCCAGACTTCACCGTCACCGCCGCTGATGGAATAAACGATGTCGGTATCCAGGCCGGCAATCGTGATGCGTCCAACGCGTCCTCCCTTCAACCAATAGAGACCTCCTGAGAGAGGTGCAAACCAAGTTCGGCCTTCGAGGTCAACGTAAACGGGACCGTTGTTTTCCGAGGGGAGGCCCTGGGCCGTCGAATACGTTGTGAACATTCCATCCCGCAATCTCTCGATGCCCCGTTGTCCCCCAACCCAGATATCCCCGTCACGGTCCTCAAAGATGGTTCTAATCTCACCGTCGGAATCGCGATCAGGCGAAATGGCGCCGTCAGGAGTGATCCTGAAGAGGCCCTGGCTGGTTCCAACCCACACGTTCCCAATGGAGTCCTTGATCATCGCCAAAATTTGAAGTTGATCGATTGAGGATAGCGAGGTTTTATCGTCGAGCCCGTTTACGTCCCAAAACTTTATTCCGGCATCTGTTCCGATCCATAAACCTCCACTATTGGCCGGGAGCAAGGAGTTCACCTTTGAGTTGGCCAACTCTTTCGACACATTTGAGACGTGCTCCTGGTCGATGCGTAAGAGCCCATCGTCTCGTGTGCCCATCCAAACTCTGCCGTCGCGCGTCTCGGCAATTGAAATCACGGTACCAGGAACTTCTTCTACAGGAGCAATCGTCTGAAACTTTCCATCGCGGTAACCGAGTGTAGGATGGCCGAGCCCTGAGAGTAGAAGACCACCCTTCGTATCGAGCGCCATCGCGGTGAAGGCGAGGTCCTGCATACCGAAACGGGCATAGGCATCCTCGAATCTTCCTTCGCGATAACGGAGCAAATGTGGACCATCAAGGAGGATCCACAGGTTTCCCTCCCCATCTGATACGAGTTCGCGCACAGGACCGATGGGTCGCGAATCGGGTATCGGTCGTTGAATCAGAGTGAAATTGAAACCGTCGAAACGTACCAGCCCCCTTTCGGTGCCAATCCAAAGGTAGCCATCCGCGGATTGGCAGATCGCGTAGACCGCTCCGCCTAAGAATCCTCGCTCGACCCCCCACTTATCGTGAATGTATTGCGACATTGCGCGGGCGGGGTCCAAAGCGTGAGCCGCGTTCACGCAACAGATGCCCGCAAGGACAGCCAGGAGCAACCTGCGTAGCCGGTCGCGATGAATCATTCGATTACGGAAGGTATTTGAATGTCCCATTTGGCCCTTCCTGCTAATTCTAATAATACAAAAGGGTTGAAGGGTTATTGAATGGTTCCGCGTCGACTGGGAGCAACCACTGGTGCAACCACCGATTCCGCCATCTTCGGGGCGAAAAGGTCGTTCATCGAATCGGCCACCCGGCGCAACGCGTTCGGCATCAGGTGGCTATAAAGGTCCATCGTGATGTGAAAGTTAGAGTGGCCGAGAATCGCCTGCACCATCTTCATCGGAATACCCTGTTCCAATAGTAGGCTCGCCGTAGTGTGGCGCAGGTCGTGGAACCGAATCTGCGGCAGTCCGGCTTGGGTCAGAAGGTCGTCAAGTACCTTCCCCGGCTTCCACGCCAAAACCGGGCTACCTCGGCGCGATGTAAAGATGAAATCCTCGGCGTTCTCCCACTTCGCGCCACCGTCCCGCTTTTCCTGTTCCTGAATCTTCCGGCGCTCAACCAAGGCGTCGATGACCATCTGCGGAATTGGGATGATGCGGTCCGACTGTTCCGTCTTGACATCGCTGGCCACCATACCCTTGCCCGGTAGCCACTGGAGTGTTTCGCTTACGTGCATCTCGCGCTTGATAAATTCGATGCTGGACCAGCGCAACCCGGTGACCTCCCCCAGCCGCAGTCCCATCATTACAGCGACGACAATCATGGCTTCGTAGCGGTGTCCCTTGGCAAACTTCAAGAGGAGTTCCGCCTGTTCCACGGTCAGAAACCCGGCGACAAACTTTTTGCCTTTCGGTGGTGTGGCATCCTTAGCGGGATTGCGCTCCATCAGTCGCCATTTACCGGCGGTGGTAAACGCAGTCTTCATAACCTTATTGAGCAGTTTGACGCTGGATGGACTGAGGCCAGTCTTGAGGGCGTGGTTGAGGCACTTTTGCACGTCCAGTCCATTCAACTTGTCGAGCTTGATCTTGCCCAACACTGGAACGATATAAAGCCGCACCTTCTGTTCGTACAGGCGATAAGTACCCGCGCTCTTATTTGGAGGCTTGACGTGAACATCCAACCATTGCTCCATGAACTGCTGGACCGTGCCATTTGTCGCCATGTCCAAGCCGATCCCGTACTTTCGTTTTAGGTTTTGAATCTCCTTCACCACGTCGTCCCGCCGCTGCCGTTGGACATACTTGCGGATCGGCGTTCCATCGGCATTTGTCCCGAGTCGAACGCTACCCTTGAATCCGCTGCCGTCTTTCAACTTCCAGATTGTTCCTTCGTGATCGCCGCGTTTCGCCATCGTGTTCCCCTTTTTTGCAAATCAAATTTTACGTAAGAAAAATCTTTCGTTGGTTGAACAAACACAAACAACGGTCACACCATACCACCTACTATCAGGGGGTATCAGTTCATAGCAGTGTCAAGTCAACGCGCGCGATGAGTTGCAACACCAAAAAAAAATATAGGAAAAGACACGATGAACACTCAAAACGTCGCGAACGACGACCTGCTCAAATTGAGCGGAGCGGCGGTAATTTTGAATTGCAGTATGGCGCAGGTTTATAGGATGGCCCAATGCGGCACCATCCCAGCTATGAAAATAGGCAGTGTGTGGAGGGTATCGCGCCACCGGCTAATGAAGTGGATTGCGGATCAACACGCGGAACATGCCAGGTCGTAACTTTTCGAAGTTATCACATTTGCACCATGCGCTTCCGCGTGTTATTTTCTCAAAACCCTAGTAACGAAGGCACTTTCCCAAGCCATAACAAGCCATAACAAGCAGTAACAAACTGTACTAACTCCAGAGTTATTTCTGGGCACAGGAAAACTATGCCCGAGACACATTCAGAGGTCTATTTATCAAAAATTTCTAAGTCAGCATTGGCGCGCGAAACGCGATGAAGCTCAAAGGGAACGGCCCCGTCGAAACTTTCGAAAAGTTCCTCGCCGAAAACAAAATTAGCGCAAATTGAAGGCCCCGCCGAGGGATCGACGGGGCCAACCGGCAACCACATGCGAGAGGACCACGCAAATGGAGAATCAAACAATAACACGACGACCTCACAGTGGTGCAGGTTTTTTTACAGTTGATCGCCGCACGCGGAAGGTGCTCTGCGTTCGAGAAGTTCCTCGCGGAAAACATCCAATAGCGCGCGGCTGATGGCAACACATCATGGATACTCAAATGACCACCATGTTCCCCAACTATTCCGGCTTTCCAATCCCTGTGGTCGACGAGGACCATTGGGCAGAGATGTCAGGTGGTGCCAAAGGAATCTACATTGTGCTCTGCCGGCTGAGCGATAGACACAGCAGCCGCCAGTTCAAGGTCGATGATGGAGACCTTTGCAAGAAGGCTGGCATAGTTCCGCGCACCCTCTTCAGTGCGAGGAAAGAACTGGTGACGAAAGGTCTCATCACTTACAACCGTCACGTCTACGAACTCTGCGATGCGACGACGGGGCAGCCGTATTCGAAAGACCCAAAAGCCAAACTCCCCTACAAGCCGAAATCTCCATCGCCCACTGAAGAGGAAACAACCAAGGCGGCGCGAGTCGTACCTACGGAAACCAAACCAATGAGAGTTGAAGGGGTAGATATATGCGATACCGACTTCAGCTTTGGTTGGAATTTGGCCACACAACCAGCCGAACAACACACCCGACCGACCTATGACTTCGACTTTTCTACGTTGTGAGCCACGCAAATTTTGCATGCTCCGGCTGCAAATTTTGCAAGATTTAGCTGCAAATTTTGCATTAGCGAATCACCAAAGCCAGCGTCGCTATTGAAGATTTCGTATCCGTCAACACTTGAAAAACACTTGAAATAGAGAACTTGAGTAGTAGGGGTTACGAAACGAATCACCGACCTGAAAGGAAAGCTCCATGACGATGAAAGACGACAACGCTCGCCAAGCAGGACTCGCCCGGCTCGCCCACACGGCACACCGCCGCGGTATGGAAGTCGACGCCTTGAACTGCTTTCTACTCGAAGCGAACGCCCGGCGATGTGTGCCTCCCTTAGCCGCGGGCGAAGTCTTACCCATAGCAGCTCGCGCCGTTGAAGGGCCGCGATAGCGTATGGGCCAACGTCGCGCCAGCCAGAGCCATCGTGGGAGAGCATTTGACACCAATTGGTGTCAAGCCAACTCCCAACCACTTACCGGGGTACTCCAACTATCTGCGGGTCGCCAACCGCGACCACTGGGAACCCGACCGTAAATTTTCGCAGGTTTTGAAGATATTTTGATGACCATCGAAATGAGGAAATGAAAATGCAAAACGACAACAACAACACACGGATTGAGACCTGCGAGGACCTTGAAAAAATCGTAGCTGCGCAGAACGAGGCCATCCTAGGACTCGGCAAGTTGGTGACGGGCATGGACGCAAGAATCAAGGTCTTGACCGCTCTCATCGACCAATTCCACAACATTTTGGTCCAACAAGGACTGGCGAAGCCGTACGAGGGGGAATCATCTCTTGCCAACTAACGTGCTTCGCATGAAGGTACTTCGTAGGCGTGCCGCCGAGCTTGAAACCAGTGTGGCCGCCGTCATCCGCATCGACGCAGCGCAGCAACGGGACACGGCGGAAAATACTGAGCGCCCGTTGAAACATTTCGCTGTTGTTGAGAGAGAGGGCGTGCCATAATTGCGCCAGCATTGCGATTTCTCCCTGCTTCGCCGCACGTTGGGCAGTGGGTCAGTAGGAATCGTCGCTTCATTGCCTTGACCGTAACGCCACTCCTTGGCCAGACGGCAAATCCCAAATCACAAATTCACGCACTAGGAGTGTGTCCGTATGTCCGAACTCAATCTTGAGTTGAAGTCCGCGATGACCGAATTGAAATCTGCTATCGCCAATGCTTGCCCCAAGTCCACCGTCGAAAAGCTTCAAAAACAGGTAGACGCTTTGGACGTCAAACTGGCCGACAAAACCGGCTACGACTCGGGTGGAACTGCGCTCATCGATCAACTGCGGTCAAACGATGACGTCAACCGTTTGCTCCGCGACAAGAAGGGTTCGATCTTCCTCAACTTCGACGCGAAGACGACGCGCGAAATCTTGCAGACCAAAACGGTTTTGACCTCGACGGGTCAGGGCTTCCAGACGACCGGGGTCCTGCCGCTTGATCGAATCCCCGGCATCACGCCAGAACCGCGGCAGACCCTCAGCGTTAGAGACATTCTCTCTGCCGCGCCCACCAGCATGGCGGCGGTCGACTTTATTCGGGTTTCTACACCGCTGGGGATTGCCAGTCCGGTAGCTGAAGCCAGTGTCAAGCCGGAGAACGCGCTAACCTTCACCAGCAGTTCTGAAAAGGTGCGCACCATCGCGACCTGGCTTCCGGCAACTCGCCAAATACTAGATGACATCGTGGAACTCAATGGGTTTTTGCTGTCGTCGTTGCCGTACTACGTCAATCTGGAAGAGGAGCTTCAGTTGCTTTCGGGTGACGGAACTGGAGAGAATTTGCACGGTTTGATTACACAAGCCACCGCATTTTCAACTTCCCTGCTTTCCGCCGCGTCGGGTTGGAACAAGATTGACATCGTGGGCCGCGCCATCCAGCAGATCACCGCCGCGAAGGAACTGGACCCCACGTTCATCGTCATGCACCCGAACGACTGGTTCGGTATGCGCTTGACGAAGGACTCTTATGGCCGCTACATCTTGGGCGATCCACAGACCAACGTGACGCCTATGCTGTTCGGCCTCACCGTGGTCTACACCACTAGCATCGCCAGCGGAACTTTCTTGATCGGCAGCGGCAGCCCCATCGCCTCGCAGATTCGGGACCGGATGGAAATGCAGGTGGAGATTAGCACTTCTCACAGCGACTTCTTCGTACGCAATCAGGTTGCGATTCGAGCGGAGAAGCGGTTGTGTCTCGTGGTCAAACGGCCTGCGAGTTACATCACAGGGACGTTCAGTCAGTCGCCAGCGTAAGAGAAACCCGCGTGCGGAGCCTGTATTATGCAGGTTTCCGCACGTTCCGCACGCATGTCCGTCCATGCAATCGAAAGGAGCAAACGTGGAGCGAGCAAGTTTCAATCTGAAGATCAAGAGCGTCGACGAGGCTGGCAAGTTCGTCGGCGTTGGGGCCGTCTTTGGCAATGTCGATCTAGGCGGCGACAAGATTATGCCCGGAGCATTCACTCGAACGCTTACCGCAGGTAAACAATGGCCTCTGCTATACCAGCACAATCCAGCCGAGGTCATTGGAACGTTTCAAGCAAAAGAAACTCAGCAAGGGCTGATGATCGAGGGACAGCTTCTGCTCTCGGACCCGACGGGAGCGAAGGTATATAACCTGATCAAAAATTCAGTCCTGAAAGGTCTCAGCATTGGCTATGACACCATCAAGGACCGGATGGTCGGCGATGTTCGCGAACTACTGGAGCTGCGTCTCTGGGAGTGCAGCGTCGTCACCTTCCCGATGAATGAATCAGCGATGGTCACCGGCATCAAGGCGCTGAGCGACACCGACAGGCAGAAGCACCTGAAGTCCATCAGCGAGCACATAAAGGCCATCGGTCGGCATCAACGTGGCATCAGGGAGCACCTGAAGTCGCTGTGTGACGCGTTCGACGATGACGCCGCCGGAGATGACCTCGCGCTCATCGAAGACGAAGGCGACGACGAGGAGAGCAAAGCGTTCCTGATGGAGCTACAGACGCTCGCCCGGCAAGCGCAGGAACTCGCGTGACGAGGACGTTCTGGGTAGGCAATCAACCAAATCCAGATGACCGCACACCGATCCAAGTAAATCAGAGTTGCGCGGGCATGATCGAGCGCGCAACTCAGCGGGCGCTTCGCGGCGAGCATTTCGAAGTTGATGTGTTCGACCTTATCACCAACCGTTGGGTCACAGTCGCAGATGAGAGTTGCGGCCTATCTTGTCGGTGTGCTCTACGGTTCGTGGGAGGCGCGATGTAAACTCAAATCCGACCTGATCGGGTTCCCAACAACAGAGGGGGAGAGGCGCAACGGCCTTCCCCTTTTCTGTTTGATCTGCACAATCACGTTGCCCACAGGCGCGGGCGCGAGGAGCGTTCGAAGGATGTTGCCCCACCCTCTACGACCCCTCGGGTTTGTTGGCGGTGGCCGGGGCCGTCTCAGGCGTTGTCACGAAACGAACGGGCAGCGCATCACTGTTCAAAAGGTTTAGGATACGAACCTTTGTTTCGTATTCGATGGAATCAATGTTGTTATGAAATTCGGGCCGGTAAATGTTGTCGCGTATGTACGCGCGGCCAAAGTTGTAGCCCAGAGTGTTGCTGATTTCGAACAACAGAGTTGAGTATTTCTCTACCCTCTGTTGCCGGATTTCAGGTTCGCTGAGGCCGGCTGGCGGATTTCGGTAGTGTGCAAACAAATCTTCCCACAAATCACGGATGTGCTTCTCCTTGAAGAACTCAATGTCAATCATGTTCAGGGCATCTATCCGTGCGATCCAATGGTCTCGCATCCGGTTCACCCACAGGGCGTTGAAAATCTGTTGTCGGCGATCATCGGAAGCTTTTTTCCGGTCAACCTTCCGCTGAATCCAAAGAGCAACTGCTGGTGCCGCAAGGATCGCGAGGACGTTTACTCCCGCCGTCCACCAAAGAACCGTTGTGTTCTCAATTGTCATTTCGACCAATAATATCAATTTGATACGGGTCCGCGACGCTATCATGTGGTCACGGGGAAAAAATGGATAACGAAACGCTTAGGTACCGGGTCAATGTGAAGTCGCTAAAGCAGTATCCAGCCGTCGGAACTGACGGAGTGTTTACGCAAGCGGTGACATTCCATGTGAAGCCGCTGGACAACGGTAGTGAGTTTGATTTGGATGGCGGTGTAGTCGGGGGAGAAACACTCAAGCGATGTTTGCTATTGCAAGAGCGAACATACATTGTTGTTGAGTTTGCCGCGACGTGGCCCAACACCCGGCCCGCTGATTGGCAAAAAGAAATTGTCAACGTCGCTTTAGAGGAAGCGGCTAACGGCTCAGCTTCCTGATCTGATCGACGGCTTTCTTCCAACTCACGTGCTGCTCAACGGTCAAGCGTTCGAGCGCCTCCACCGCAGCTTTTGGGGCGTGCTCCGTCTTCAGGTATGCCTTGAGGATGTCGAGGTCATCGTCGAGCCGCTGTAGGTTCTCTTTCTGGACAGTAGCGATGCGCCCCATCACTGCGGCGCCGTCGAAGGCTGGCTCCGGAGTAGTGAACGGGTGGAGGTACTGGTGGGAGGCTGTCGCTCGACGTAGGTGAGGGTATCGGCTTTGACGCGGAACCAGCGGGGGTTGGTTCCGGGAAGTTGCAGAGTGACCTCGGTGCCATCGCGGCTTACCTGGTCCACCTCAAGAACGGACCCGGCGCGCGGGATGGTGACCTTGTCGCCGATGCGGGGAATGATCGGCGGCTCGGGCGCGGCAGACTTCTTGCGGTCTTTGGCCATGTATCCGACAGCGTTGCAGACGATTCGTTGTTCTAGAGCAACGACCTTAGCGTCTCAATGCTCTAGCCTGAGTGAAATCCCCTATAGTTTCCCCGCAGAAAGAGCACTCAACAGTCAAAAGAGAGAGGTGGACGCGGGTTTGCCATATCGTGTAGGCTGCGTATCTCCCCGGACAGGTAGATGGTCATGGTCATCCCGGCATTCAAGCATCGCAAGAATAGTGACGTTTCGTTTGATTCGATCTGCACCACCTGCTACCTGACCATAGGCAAGCGAAAGAACGAAGCGGAACTGGAACAGGATGAGAAGGCGCACGTCTGTGAGCATCCCCATCGTGGCCTCTCTTCATTCGATAGTGAGCCGCCTACGGGAGACTCGCCTTTGTAGGGTTTGGGACGGTATAGGTGCCTCCGCATCGAGGGCAGCACTTGTGCTCGCCATCGACATATAGCGTCTCATTGACTGGGATGACCGCGCCACAGTTGGTGCACGTCTCTGTGTAGGTGGGCGGCGGTCCTTTGGTGGCCATGCGTCGCATGCAGGAATTGTAGGCGACGCGTGGCGGGCAATAATTGCTGCGGGGCAATGACTGGCCACCGAGCGCGCTATAGACTTGCACTCGGAATACAGGCCCCTTGTCAGTAGTATCGCAGTGGCCAATTTCTCAATGGAAAGCGGGCCATGAACCAGTTGCACGAAGATGATCAAAAGAACGCGTTGGCTCGTAAAGCCGAGGAAGCCGAGAGGCTTGCCAGCGAAAAACGGCGGCAAGCAGAAGAACGCGAGAGATACAAGGCTGCAATCAAACTTGCCAAGCAACTCGAACGCAAGGTTGATGAAAGTAGAGGCTGACCTGTCCGCTTTGTGGGCCTTGTCGGTTTCACAACAAAGAATTTGCGGGGTACAACCATCAACGGGGGTTGTACCCGTTTTTCTTTGCACGCGGCGTCCTTTGATGGCGATGCGTGGCAAACCGGAATTGTAGCGAGGTGGCGGCCACCAAGTTTGCGATGGGGCAACGACGGGCCAAGGTGAATCGGATAGGCTTGATTCAACGTCACTGAGAATCGTGACAAGGTTCGACAAGGCGAACCGCGCGGCTCACAGAAACAAGTGAGGACAGGAACAGCCATCCTGCGGGAGATGCACCCGGAACACAGGCCCTTAGTCAGTATCGCCGGTGGCTTGGCCACCTCAGGAAATCTTCTCAGCCATATATCGATCACCTTATCGATGAGGATCGAAAGAAAGCGTTGGCTCGTAAAGCCGAGGCCGAGAGGCTTGCCAACGACACAAAGTTTGCCGAGATAGCGACTCAAGATCGCACTCGCAAAAACTCTCCTAACCGAGAGAACCAAGGCAGATTGGCCCCTCAAAAAAAATGAGGGGTCGTTTTTTCGCCGGGAACCCGCGGACCGGGCTGTCAAAGCGAAGTTGCCGAAAACCCCGTTTTCAGGCAGTAAGGAATCGACTGTCCAATGCCGAAATGTCCGTTGCCGACAACACAGTCAGGAATGCTTTTGGATGTGTCGCAATGCCTTCTCCCTCTGATCCGTCGAGGCAAAGGGCCACCATGCGGTGAAGAAGATGGCATCTTCTGTACTTTTCGATCCGAGGATGGTTTGAGGCTCAAGTCCGCCAAGTAGACGTCTGAAGAGCCTGCCAATGGGGACACGCACACGAATTGGCGGCCCCTCGTATTCAAGGTCGGTCTTCAGAAACTCGATACAGCGTTCGAACAGCGCGATGTCATCGTCCGAGAGTTCCTGACGGTTGAGGGAATGCGACGCAAGGTCGCTGTAATAGAACCAGATTCGACGGTAGATCGCTTTTAGCCCGGCGTCGGCGCTGTCATCGGGGAACTCATTGTCGTAATCGTCATTTGTGATCGTTCCATTGAAAAAGTCCGCCAGAAGCTTCGCAGCCGAACGTCTCTTCTTTTGGTTCACCATAAGCCCTCATTATCGCGCCTCCTCAAGGTTGCCGTGTCACCGGCAATACGGAAGTCTCGTTGAACCGAACTCCCCAAAAGTCACGTTATCGGCAAGTTCGATTCGTAGTTGCCGAAAACCCCATACCCGGGACCGGGAGGGCGTTATCGGCCTCGCGGTGTACTTGTGATCTGTACCGCTCCCGTTACGCGGCAAACGGTGCCGACCGCCCCAGTTTCGAAGAAGTATTTCACCGCCTTGGTGGTCTCTTCGCAGTCCTCGATGGCACCGTCCTCCGGTGTCGCGGCATGCAAGATGATTTCATCCGTCTGGGTGATGGTGAGTTTGTGTGTCGGTTGGTCTGGTCCTGTCTTCGTCATAAGGTTGTGACGGTGGCCACCAGAAACCGCAGCAATCCGGGTGCTGCCCGGTAATTGGATGGCGTCCTCGGTCACATCCACACCAGCGAACCCCCGGCAGACGCGGTGCCGTACCCGCGATGCCATTGGTGGGTGAAGGGTGGGGGATTGTGTGGGGCGTGGGCGGGCGAGGTGCAACCACCACAGCAACCACTGGATCGCCAAGAGGTAACAAACCATAGCAACCCATAACACTCAGATTCGTACGTCGCGCGACGTGCAAATATAGAGGCTTCAATGGGTTACGTGGTATCTCAAACAAAGAAAAGACTCGCGTTGGAAGTCGTCGCGAGTCCAGTTTTTCGTGGGCCAGTTACGGAAGGTACTCGAATTTCTCAATGACGACCTCGGCGGGAAGTTGCAAGGTGCTCTTGGAATGATGGAAGTCGTAAAAGCCAATGTGGACGGTCTCCGCCGCCGGAGTGGGGATGCCTGAGGTGAATACATGAGCACTGATGGTCTTTGACCCGGGGCCAACCACCGAGCCGGGAACGGTCTTGAACGAGGCAGTACCACGGTCCCAGCGAAGGATGTGAGTCAACACACCTGCGGGCACCGTAAAGCGGGCTACATTTTCAGGAACATAAAACGGCTGAACTACATATTGCGCGTTTTTGGCGCCGGGAATACCCCAGCGGCTCAATTCAACATCGAGTTCATTGCGAACGTCATCCGCTCCCGCCTCATCCCATGTGAACATTCCCAGGACCGCTGACGGCCCAAGGTGAGCGAAATCCTGCACGACGAATCTGTAAGTGCCAAATCCAAGACTGCGGGTTAGATTTACCTCCGCACATGTCCATCGGCCATCGCGTACTGCCATGCGAAGGTGTAAATACCCTTTTGGATCGACCCATGCATTTGCTGGATCATACGAGTTTGGTTCACCACCCCGATCGCTTCCTGCGGTTCGAACGTTCCAGTCATAGCCGCTGAAATGAATCACTTTGGACATGATGGGCGCGGCAGGCGTGCCCGCTACGGTCGTGACAGCGACTATGCCGTTGCCCTCGTTGGGAAGTGTTGCGATCTTCGATTCCGGACGAAATCCGGGGTCTACCAGCAGCGCGGCGTACTCTGTGCCCAAATGTGTCGAGTTTTTCCACGTGGAATCAGCTTGAATCTTGGTAAATGGGTTGTCTTTAAAGGGCTGTATCCACCAGACACCACTGCGGGCATACAGAACGATTTGCTGGTCTGGTCGAGTATCACTCGTTCGCCCCTCAATATAATCCAGCTGCTCCGGGCCGCCGGGGTTGGCTGAGGGGACTCGGGTCACCTGGACTGACGGCTTACGCGACGGCGAGCCGTTTGAATGGCAACCAACCAGTAAAGCGCTGACGAGGACCAGCAGAATCTGCTGTCGTCGCGGCTTGGTGTCTGGAGTTTCACTGATAAACCTCATAAACCTCCAGTTGCGTTCCGCGCGGGAACGATTGCGTAAAAGAAATTGTTCTGTCACGCAAACATTCAGAAAGTGCATAGTCAGATATCCGCCATAATCCTGATCGCACATTCATGCAGCGCACAAACTGTATCTCCTAACTTTACCAACTTTTGCAGACTGCAAGCTTTGGATGCGGGTTCTGACAGGGCTATGAGACCTGCGTTTTATCCCAGATTGCGCCCGTACTATTGACGCAGCGATTTGCACAAGGGGGCTTCTAAACACCTCGAAAGTGGTTGGGATTTTGGGCGCGATCTAGGGTTTCGCAGGTTTGGTAGAAGCCATAGTCTTGGCCCAAGATGGGTCAAAATCCTGACGACGTTGCGAAGGCAGCTGTTCTCCGGCTTCGGGTTAGTGGCCGGCATCGCAGTTGATGACTATCACGCACACTTAATTTTTCCGCTTTCACCTGCGGGAAGAGTGTGGCGCGGGATCCGGGCCATTTGTTGCCAGGAAAGGAAGAGGTGGAATGACCGTTATTTATTCGGAGAGAATTGCTATGCAATCGCACGCCCTGCAAGACAGCATCGACCTGAAGTTCGTAGGTTCCGCTACAACGGACGAAGTCCTTGTTGCGGCAGCCAAGGCAGGGAATCACCCAGCCTTTGCGGAGTTATGGACGCGCTACTCGAACACGGCATTCAAGATAGTCTATCGAGTAACGGGAAACCGGGACGATGCGGAGGATGCGATTCAGGATGCGTGGATGAAAGCCTACGTGCATTTGCACACTTTCGATAACCGGGCGAAATTCTCGACTTGGTTTACGCGCATCGCGATCAATTCAGCGCTCATGACCTTACGCAGAAAGCGTTCTCATCCGGAGACCTCGATGGATTGGAGCGCCGATGGTGAAACCTGGCAGCAATGGGAAGTGGCAGACAAGAGAGCCAATATTGAGGAACACCACGTAAAGAAGGAAGCAGAAAAGAACTTGAAGCGAGCAATACACCGTTTGCGACCCGCCCTTCGTACCATCATTGAAATCCAGCAAACGCATGACGGTTCCATCAAGGAAATAGCCGGTGCCGCAGGTCTCTCGGTCGCCGCTGTGAAATCGCGCTTGTTGCGAGCCAGAACTGTGCTGCGCAGGTCGCTACAATCCTCAGTGCGGTTGCCCGCGCGCCAATCTACTGAGAGCTACCCGAAACTGCCGCCATGTCGAGAGCAAGATAAGACTTGTTCTCGTAGAACTGGTTCTGAACTCCAAAGCCAACAAATATAGCCCAAGTCGTCCGCTCTTGAGAATGACAGCAACTGAGAGTATTTCAATGCTTCGCGATGAACTCGCGGAGCTCCCTCGCATTCTTCCATACCTCCTTCCTTTTTTCAGGCCTGTTTAGGACATCCGGCAACTAATAGGAACACGTGATAGGCTCCGAAATCTGTGCGTAGAGGGGCAACTCCGGCAAGCAACGCCGTTGCCAGGCGATCTCGATCTTTGATCTTATTCCCCCTCAGGAGATTGGCACCGGCGAACGTTCCGGCTGGTGGGGTGCGCTTCGTGCACCTGCGGGAGTGCGCAGCCCATCCGGCGACTTCCGTATTTTCGTCGACAATGAGAAGACCCAAATGGGGCTGTCATCTTCAATTGCCATGTTCGTAAATGGCGGATACTAGGTCGAGAAGGACGGACACGTGGCACTCAAACGAACTTCACCGAGACGGTCTCACATTTGCAAGGACGATTTTCTGTGTGAGAGGGTATTTTGAAATATCCTGCAGGAAGCAAAGACATTTGTTCCAATCCTAATTACAGCACTGTGGCTCAAAAAAATGAAAAGCTTTTGTGCACCAGCGATCGTTATTTTCGTCATGCTGCAAGCGGGCGGAGTCTGTCTGGGTCAACAGGCGCCGTCAACTGCAGAACGACCATGGGAGCCGATGCCCAATCGTCGTCCCGACATTCTTCCCCGAGGCATTCCGCAATTTGTTCCCGATCCGCTGAAGGTGTATACGCTGCCGGAATTGGTGGACATCGCTGAACAGAACAATCCGGAGACTCGGGTGGCGTGGGAGAACGCTAAGGCGCGTGCGGCAGAGGTGGGAGTCTCTAAAGCAAGCCTGTATCCTACTTTGGCTGCACTAGCGCTTGCTGATACCAGCCGTAGTCAAATCTTTTTTTCTCCGAATTTCATCCGCCAGACTAGCGGGACATTTTCTCCCGTACTGGTGTTGGATTACATTATCTTCGACTTCGGCAGGCGATTGCAGGAGGTGGCTATCAGTCAAAGTAATCTGCTGGCCGCCAACTTTCTTTTCAACGATACCCATCGCAAGATTATTTTTCAGGTGATGTCGGCGTACTACCGGGTGCTCAATAGCAAAGGGCAGGAGGACGCGCAGGAGGCCAATCTGAAGAACGCGCAGACCGTGCTGGACGCTGCCGAAGCGCGTTTACATGAAGGGCTGGCGACTTTGCCGGATGTGCTCGAAGCTCGGAGTGCTGCGGCACAGGCAGATTATGATCTGCAAGCCGCGATCGGAGCGACGGAGATTGCGCATGGTGATCTGGCGAACGCACTTGGCGTTACACCAACAGTTAAGTTTCAGGTAGAAGCCATTCAGACTTTGACGATTCCACAAGATTTGACCGATGCGGTTGAGACTTCGATTGACAGGGCATTGGCTCAGCGTCCTGACCTGATGCAGCGGGTGGAACAACTTCGCGCTACCGGGGCTGAAGTCAAAGCGGCGAAGACGGCTTATCTACCTACGTTGAGCCTCGATGGCAGCGGCGGCCTGGCGCACACTTACGCACAGCAGAATCTGGCGCCGGGAGTTTACTCGCCGAACCAGGAAACCTGGAACGCCAGGCTCAGTTTGACATGGAACCTGTTCGATGGGTTTGCGCGCGAGAGCCGGCTCGCCCGGGCAAAGGCCGATCAGAGGCAGGCTGCGGCGGAGGTCGATGCTATTCGTGATCAAGTGGAAAATCAGGTGTGGGCGGCTTACTCCACGGCGCGAACCGCGCTGCGGCAGCAGAAGGCGGCGGCCGCGTTGCTGGCTGCGGCGAGTGAGTCGTATGACGCGGCCTTGCAGTCGTACAACTACGGAGTTCGCAGTCAGATCGACGTGGTTTCCGCACAACGTGCTCTGGCAGTGGCGCGAACCGCCGACGTGAGCGCGCGAACTCAGCTGTTAACCGGAATTGCAGCATTAGCCTTCGAGACAGGAGATTTGCTCCGACATGGGCCGTAACGCAAACAGAAAACAAGATTCGGCTGGCTCTCAACGAAGAACTGAGGTTTTTCTGGCTTCCTCTTCTTCCGCAGCGATGCTGCTCCTCGCGGGGTGCTCGCGGGCACCTTCTTTTAATATTCTTGGCTCATTTTTTCCTTCTTGGATATTGTGCGGGGTGATTGGCATCCTGCTCACTGTCGGTTCACGGTTGCTGTTTGTGCGCATCAAGCTGGAGGAGCAGTTGTCGCCGCTGATCCTCGTGTATCCCTGCCTGGCGGCGTTTTTCACCTTTACTCTGTGGCTGCTGTTTTTTAGTTGATTCGGAAAGGAGAAGCGATGCCAGAAGATAACCCGACACCACGTTCCACGCGCCTCGGCCGGATCGTAAGCATCTCCATCATCGTTGCTGCGGTGATTAGCGGATTGTTGCTGATCGCTGAGACCAATCGGTATCCGCGCACGGACGATGCCGAAGTGTTCGCAAATTTTATCGGCATTGCTCCGCAGGTCGATGGCCCGATTACGCGGCTGGCGGTACAGGACAACGCCTTCATCAAACAGGGTGAGGTGCTTTTTGAGATTGATCCCCGGCCGTACGAGTACGCTTTGCAGAAAGCCAATTCCGATCTGAACACGCTTGAGGGACAGATCATAGATCAACGCAGGACGATAGCCTCGCAAGAAAGCGCTGTAGGGGCCGCGAAAGCTAATACCGATAGCGCTGCCGCGAATGTGGACCGCGCCGCAGCCGCAGTGAATGAGGCGAAGGCAAACGTCGTCAATGCGAAGGCTGCCCTCGACGCCGCCAACGCGGAACTGCTTTACACAACCAACAACTATCACCGTATCGAGCCGCTGCTTGCCAAGCAGTTCGTCACCGTCGATCAGGTGGACCTTGCGAGGACGGCAGTCACCTCCAAACAACAGGAGGTCGGTCAGCGCCGTGCGCAGGTGTTATTAGCTGAAGCTCAGGTGCAATCCGCTCAAGCCCAATATGAGCAGGCCAAGGCTGTCGTCGAGCAAAGCCATTCGCAACTAGGTCAGTCTCAACATAGCGTGCTTACCATCGACCCGCTAACTGCTCAGCGTGAAGGACGCGCTTCGGCGATCCGGACTGCGGAATACAACCTCAACAACTGCAAGGTGTATTCGCCGTTCGATGCGCGTGTTACCAATCTGAATATCTCCCAGGGCGCTTACGCCCACACCGGCCAGCAGGTTTTCACCCTCATCGATACGCGCGTCTGGTGGGTTATCGCGAACTTCCGCGAGACTCAACTTCACCGGATCCACCCCGGGATGCATGCTGATGTGTACGTGCTTTCAAGACCGTCGATCAAGTACGACGGCGTAGTGGACAGTGTTGGATTTGGTGTGCAGCCCGATTCGACCCTTGTCGGAACATTCTCGCCTACCGGATTGCCTGACGTGCAGCGCTCGTTGAACTGGGTGCACCTGGCTACGCGCTTTCCGGTTCGGGTTCGGATCAACGCGCCTGAGTCGGAGCCGTTTCGACTTAGCGAGTCCGCGGTGGTTGTTATTCGCAGGGACGAGAAGGCGAAGTAGCGATGGCGGCCCAGGGTGCAACGTTGCCGACCTCGATCGACGAAGGAGGCAGGTGGTTTTGGAACTTTATTAAGCAGGAACTGACCCCGTACCCCGGAAGAACATGGATCGTCGGTCGCATAACGATCTCTGCCACGATCTTCATGGTGCTGGTAATGACGTTTCGTATTCCGTCAGGTTTTCTCGGCGCGATCTTTACTCTGTTACTGAGCCGGGAGAACCCTACCGCAACATTTCGCGCCGGAATTCGGACCATCGTGATTTTCTTAGTTGGTTCTGTCTATACAGCGTTCACCGTCAGGATGCTGATTGATGATCCGCTGACTCACTTCCTTTGGGTCGCGCTCAGCATCTTCCTCTCGTTTTATATGTTGCGCATCGTCGATTACGGAACCGCTGGGCCGCTCGGGTTCATTGTGCTGGGGGCTATCCCTCTGTGGGACGAAACCACGCTCAACCTCAACACGAAAATGGAGAATACGCTGTGGCTGGCGGGCGTGGTCATTCTCGCTGTGGTAGTGACGGTAGCGGTGGAGTACATCTTCAGGCGAGTGCATCCCACCACCGATCTCACAGAAGGCATAGAGATTCGTTTGCAGACCGTGGAAACTGTTTTGCGGAGTGCCGCATCGGACCGGGTTCTCGACAGTGACTGGCAGAAAAAGCTTGCGTTGTATTCGACGGTTGGTACATCGAGGCTTCGGAGGCTCATTCTGCGATCTGAATATAGCTCCCATTTCAAGGCCCAGACGGGCACTGCGATTGCTTTGGTGGGACGTTTAGTTGATATTGCAGCCAGTTTTCAACTCACAGTATCGGAACGAAGAGAAGTAATGCATGACGCCGATCGCCAACGCTCTGTGCGCCTCGCCGATGAAGTGGAGAAGCTTCGCGACGCTTTGATGCAGCAGAGGATTCCGGAGGAGATCAAGCAGTCTTCGGAGGACGATTCTGTGTCGTTTCCTTTCTTGGCTACTATGGAGAGAACGGCGGCGCTGATTCCGCAGTCATTTTCGGGGTCCGAATCGGTGGACACGTTCATTGCCGCCCCACTGGATGATCCGGGAGCTGCACCTCTTTTCGTTGCTGATGCCTTCTCCAACCCGGCACATGTGTATTTCGCGCTGCGTGGAACGCTGGCGGCATTGATTTGTTACATCACCTATACGGCAATCAACTGGCCGGGATTGAGCACCTCGGTGGTGACCTGCTTTATTACGGCACTGTCGACCATTGGCTCTTCCCGTCAGAAACAGGTGCTGCGATTGAGCGGCACATTCATTGGCGGCATTATCTTTGGAATGGGAGCGCAGGTGTTTGTGCTTCCTTACCTCGATGGGATTACCGGGTTCACCGTGTTATTTGCCGTGGTGACCGCGATCTCCGCGTGGATTTCGACTGCGTCGGCGAGGCTTTCCTATCTTGGGGTGCAGCTCGCCCTGGCGTTTTATCTGATTAATATGCAGGAGTTTACTATTCAGACCTCGCTCTCCATTGCACGAGACCGGGTCTTCGGAGTCCTGTTGGGCCTCGTGTCCATGGGGGTGTTCTTTGATCTGTTGTGGGTGAAAAATGCGGTGAGCGAGATGCAGTCCGTCTTCGCCAGCAATCTGGAGCTGTTCGCGGAACTCGCTGAACAGCTGCTTGAAAAGGACCAAGTCAAGGCCATCAGACGGATTCGCCACTTACGGGATCAGATCAATGAGGGCTTTCAGGCGGTTACTGCGCAGTCCGATGCAGTGCTTTTGGAGTTCGGCCCGTCGCGCCAGCAAAAGCTGGAGATTCGCAAAAACATCCTGCGGTGGCAGCCTGCTATCCGTACGTTATTACTGGTGCAAATCACCTCCGTCCAGTATCTGGTAAAAAATCCGCTCACGGATCTTCCCGAGCCGGTCGCTGAGGCCGGCGTCGAGTTCGAACAGGACATCGCCCAAGTGATGCGTGCCATGGCGAGTGAGGTGAGCGGAAAGGGGGTCAGTGCGGTTCCTGATATTCGAGTCTCCGCCGAAAGGCTACAAGAGAAGATTCGCCAATATTATCAAGATATTGCTTCGCCCATCGCGCCGCAGGCCACTGATATCGCAGGTCTCGCCGAAAGCCTTGCATCCGTTCTTTCACCACTCTACGAAGACATACACCTGACGTTTGCAGCCGCACAGAACGCGGACGGGGCACGATTACAGTATCTCCAAGCGGCGCCCCGATCATGATGGCGTAAACAGATGTTCAATGAGTCTCGATTTCATTGAACCCACCGCAACCGGTCGGTAGCGCGGCGCGCGGAATCTCGGATGCCTGCTGGAGGCCATCCGCAAGTTTATGGTGAGGATCCAGAAAAGTCCGGACTACGGGTGCGTGATCAACCGTCGGAATTTCGATCGGCTCGTAGGGCTGCTGGCAGCGGTAAGATCGCTACCGAGCGAGCCAGTGAGATCACCCTCGAACTCTCTGTCGGGCTTTTCACTCGAACATCTCTATTGCACCATCGAGGCTTTTTGCCAGCGAGCGGTAGAGGACCTGAAGCTCACGCAGCCTCAAGCGTTGGTCAATATTTTTGAATGGATATGTCGCTATCAGCTTTTCTAAAGATTCGATGCCATTTCTAACAGCCTCAAGCTGTTCTCTTAGAAGTGCCACCGCGACCATGTCTAATCCCTCATTTGTCCATTAGACGTTCTGGCACCTTCCGAAAGACGCGGTTGTAAATCTCATGCACGAAATTCACTGACTCTATCGCCATCCTTACTCAGGCACCAGCGTCAGGCGATGGAGCGATTGGAGCAATTTCTCAGTGAGCAAAGGATCGCGCCACCGCAGGAACCGCTTCGCAACTCTCGGGATCGAACCGACGCATAAAAGTTTTGCAGACCTCCCGGGCGGTTGTTTTTTTGATTATTGTAAGCTCTTGCCGAATCAATGAGTTGCAAAACATTACCCAAGCGCCTCCAAGCCCTTCCATGCAGGTACTCCCACAAAAATCCCCACCTTCAGGTATTGGGCCAGGTCGAAATCATTTGTAGTGCCGCCCATCGCACCGGCAACTTCGAGGCGAACCTGCCGACAACCGGAAGGCTGACCTTTGCAGCCGTTGTCGGCGGCCATCTCGGATCAAGTTCGCCCGAGGAAAGGTCGAGCTCGAAGTCAGCAAACCGAACCTTCTGTGTGTTGATTGCCTCGAAATTTGTCGCCATGGCTTTCCCTGCAACTCTCCAACGGGAACCCCCAGACAGCTATAAGCATGACTGTAACCCTAGGGAATGACAAGGGGATATTTATTTCACATTTAAGGGAGATGCAGGGAATTGCGGAACCCGCATCCTCGGTGTGTACTTCGGCGCAACACCTAAGTTTGCCGGCGAATCCGGCTAAGGAGAAAACTCATGAAACTCAGATTGCGGAGATCTGCGCTTGCCATGGTTGCGCTGGCGCTTGCTTCGATGACATTTCCAAACGCGGTTGCACAATGCGGACTGCCGAAGTTAGTTAAACCCACGAGTTGGAATAGCTCGCATATTAGCAAGTGCGTTTTATTGTTGGTCATGCTCACCCTGCGCGTTGCCGCGGTGGCTCAAGTGATTCAGGTTTCGAATGTTGCAGAGCTTTACAGTGCGGTTAACGATCCGGCAAACACAGGTGCCGCTCTCGTACTCGCCCCTGGAATTTACATGCTCTCGGCTACCGATTCGAAGGGCGTAGAGCGGCCAAACAGAGGACGGATCGAGTTGCAGATGGATATGTCGATCGTTGGTGTTGAAGGCGACAGAGACTCAGTGGTCATTAATGCGTCTGGGCTTCCGGCGAGTTCGTTTCCACAAACCGTGAATGGTGTGGCGACCGGTCCGAACGCAGCGGTCAGAATGGGTCTCGGCCATAACGCACTCGAGTGGCTGACGGTTCGTGACGCAGTAAATGGGCAAGCGAACATCGACACAGGCCTTCAACCGCTCGATCCCGGGACTGCGTATATCCGGGTGGCGCACGTCGCTTCGACAGGATCGACTCGTGGTCTGAATATTCAGAACTTCGGGCCGCAGACCTCGGGCCAGACCATAGAAGCCGATATCACCGACTGTTATTTCTTCAATAACAATGTCACCTTGTCCGAAGGAATCCGCATCGGAAACTTTCTGGGAGCTCAGGCTAGCACCGTGAATGTACGCATGGATAGCAATCTTTCCTGGGGCCAAAAGATGGGCCGCTCCATTGTCAACAACCGAACACTGAACTCGATGGTTAGCGTCGTCTCCTCTGGTAACCGGTTTTACGACAATGGCCTCGGAACGTTCGTCTTCGGCGGATTGAGCTCTAACGGTACCCGGTCGGATGGCAACACCATCGACTTCGAAGCGCACGGCGATCAGTTTATTGGCAACACTGGTGAAACCGAATTCGATCATGGCGGCTCATTGTTGTGGGCTCCGAGAACGATTCTCCTGCTGGAGGCGGCGGAAGCAACAATACGGTGAGTGTTCGGCTCTGGGGTTGCCGCATGTCAGGCAACGCACTTCACGATCTCTACGGAGTCGGCGCTCGATCCAATTTTTTAGCGAATGGGGATCCGTCGCTCAGCCAAAACAATCACGCCATCATCGATATCAAGGGCGCCGGTAACGGCAATGGCAGATGGCAGCCCGTGGAGCAATTTGCCGGCAGCTTGCCCGGTCCGCCGGACTATGGGAACTCAGTCACGGTGATTGAATAAGCCGCGTGTTCCGGTCATTTACCCCTCTTAGCTGATTCATCTAGGTCGCCCGGGACATTTTCCCTGTGTGGGGGGCCAATAGCGCCCACACTAGAGAACCGCTGAAGAGGATCGGCAGAGGGGACGCCTCAGTGACGGGGAAACAGGGAAACAGGCCTCAATGCAAAGAGCCCCACAGCGCTCTCTGGGGACTTTCTTTTGCATGCTAGCTATGTGATTGAGAATACTGGAGGCGCGGGTCGGGATCGAACCGACGCATAAAGGTTTTGCAGACCTCTCCCTTACCACTTGGGTACCGCGCCCCGGGTGGGCCATCTTCTGCCCTGGTGAAATGTAGGAGAAGTGTACCGCAGGCAGGACTTGTTTGGAGCGGGAGACCGGGGTCGAACCGGCGACATCTTCCTTGGCAAGGAAGCACTCTACCACTGAGCTACTCCCGCTCTTCCAAGATCAAGTATAACGACCAAGTTCCGCGTGGTCAACGCGAGCATATACCGTGAAATTTCAACTGTCGCGATCTATCTGTATAACGCAAGAGGTGCAAACGTGCATCTCATCTGTTGACGTACATGTATTTGCGCACGATTGCAGGTGGGAATGAACCAGATGACCATGCCGACACCGCAGATTGAGGGGCACACGCAACAGTGGCAAGCACTGCTCGACACAACTGCGGAAGGTATATGGGGGGTGGATCTGGAAGGGAACTGCACGTTCGTGAACCGAACAGCTGTAAACAGCTTCGGTTTCAACAGTGAGGAGCTCGTGGGAAACAACATGCACGAGTTGGTGCATCACCACTATCCGGATGGCCGCCATTTCCCTGGTTCGGAATGCCCGATTTACGACGTGGTTCGAAAAAACAAGGGGCTTCGTCAGGTAACTGACACCATGTTCCGCAAGAATGGAAGTTCGTTTGTCGCAGAGATCTCGGCCCAGCCGGTAGTGGTTGACGGGAAGGTCGCGGGCGTTGTGGTGACCTTTCGTGAACTCAGCGACCGGCAGAAACAGCAGGAGGACCTGCATAAGGCTTATGAGCTGGCCGAGAGAAAGACGGCAGAGCTGGATGCGGTGATTGAAAGTATGCCGCATGGGGTCTACATCGCAACGCCCGGGGCTGGGATGCGATCAAACCACGTCGCCAAGATGATGACTGGCGGGCAATTTCCAAGTGAGCTGAAGACACTGCAAAAAGCATTGGTCGGAGAGTGGTCTACCGAGACGGTCCGGCAGTCGGACCGCTGGATACGCAGCGTGGCGGCGCCGATTCTTTTGAATGGAAAGATACTCGGTGGTGTGGCGGTGAATACCGATGTGACGCAGGTGCGGTTGCAGGACGAGGCACTGCGGAGGTCGGAGAAGCTGGCGGCCGTCGGACAGCTGGCTTCGTCGATTGCGCATGAGATCAACAATCCGCTCGAATCGATCACAAACCTTCTGTATCTGATCCGACAGTCCCGATCGATGGAGGACGTGCAGCACTATGCGACGCTGGCCCAAAGCGAACTGGCGCGTGTGACCGAGATCACACTGCAGACGCTGCGTTTCAACCGGCAACAGAGCAAGCCAGTCCAGGTGGATATGGCTGAGCTGTTGCGCACGGTGATCGCGTTGTATACGGGGAGGCTGCTGGTCCGGAACATCGATGCGGACATAAGGCTGGTGGAGACGCCGCGCGTGTTTGCGCTTGAAGGGGAGATTCGTCAGGTGGTCAATAACCTGGTGAGGAATGCGCTGGACGCTATGAGTTATGGCGGCCGGTTGCTGGTGCGGCTGCATTGCCAGAGGGATTGGCAGAGCGGCGCGATGGGCGCTCGAGTGACGGTGGCGGACACGGGCGAAGGGATCAGCCCGGAGATGAAGCTTCATCTTTACGAGCCGTTTCAGACGACGAAGGAGATGACGGGAACAGGGCTCGGGCTCTGGGTGAGTAAGGGCATCGTCGAAAAGCATGGCGGCCGTATTCGAACGAGGACGCGGCGTGGAGAAACCCACGGCACCGTGTTTACTGTCTGGTTGCCTGTGGAGGGCAGCGCTAGTTTGACGGCTCCGGCAGGTTGATGGCTATACGCGGACCGGCGGTGGTATTTGAACGGCGGCGGGTGACGTGCGGAGTGATGAGAAGGATGAGGCTGCTGGAGTCGCTTGTAGTGACCTTGTCTGCCGTGGCAGTTTGAAAGCCAGGTAGTTCAGCGAGTTCGGGATATCCGCTGAGGCTGCCGGATTCGCTCTTGGAGAGAGTGCTGACCATGACCGCGGTGTCTCCGTCGTCGACGGTGACGTCGGAGGCGAACTGGCGGCTGTTGAGGATCGGGATGTTGTTCAGAGACCCACCGGTCAGCGCTTCAATCCTGAGGTCGATGTGCATTTTGACTGCGCCGGACCGCTGCACGGTGGGGGTTGCCTTCAACGTAAGACCGAGATCTTCGTATTGAATCTGAGGGATGGTGATGGGGCTGCCAACGGCCGCGTTAAGCAGGCTTGCGGCGCTTACTCCATTGATGGAGACGCCAGCGAGGGCGGAGGTTTGGGCGGGCGAGGCGGTGGAGTAGCTTGCGGTGGTGATGGGATATCGTTGCCCGATACGAAAGGTCGCGGGTTGCCGGTCGCCGACGCGAACCTGGATATCGTCGAGAGCGCGGGTGTCGCTGGCGGTGAGGGCGAGATTAAAGGTTGGGAACTGATTCGTAGTAATGCCGGTCGCAGTGAGGCCGCCGCCGAAGAAGCCAATGGTATTGGATAGGAGCGTGCTCTGGACGACGCCGGAGGCGATGAGCGCAAGAGCGATGGTAATGTTACTCGAACCTGCGGGAATGAGGCCCTGGGCGATGGCTTGATTGACGAGGTCCTGATTGGCGGAGACCAATTTTTGTGCCTCGGAGGAGACGTTGTAGAGACCAATCTGTTGGGGGAGCTGGGCGCCGATGTTGCGCTGATTGGTTTTGTCGACGGCGTAAAGTTTCAGCTCGATCATGACCTCACTGCCGCCATCGATGAGATCGGCGAGGGTGAGGTTGACGTAGGTAAGAGTTTGCTCTGGGGCGCGGATGACGAGGTTGCCTAAGCTCTTGTCGACCGTAACTTGTTTGACGTCGAAGATGTTCTTGACGATGTTACCGAATTCGTCCATCTGTTCGGGGGTCATGCCAGGGATGTAGATGGTCTCCTGCAGCAGATGTTCGAGGCGTTGACGATTGTCGGCGGTGTCTTTGGCGATGAGGACGCTCTTGGCGTCGAGTGGAACGGCGAAGAGATGCGTCATGTCGAGCAGGATGGGCACGGCCTGCTGGTAGGGCGAGTCGTCGAGATCGAAGCGGATATCCTGCCGTTGCACGGAGTCGTCGAAGGTGGCGCGGATGCCATAGGCGGACAACACCTTCCGGATGACGTCCTGTTCATCCGAGTGAAGATGGAAGCTCTGCGGGCCTGGATTGGGAAGAAGGGTGATGGGGCCGGCGATGGTTGGCGCCTGACTTATCCAGGGTTCTATCTCGGGGCGAAAGGCTTTGGGAAGCGTACCCGAGTCCACGTGCTTGCCGACGATAGTGTTTTGCGGGTCGAGCAGGCGGGCCTCGGCGAGAAGGGTCTCGGCCTTCTCGTTCTGGCCGAGGAGGCGGGCTTTGCCGGACTCCTGCACGAGCTGGGCGACGTGGCGCTGGTGGGTCAGAGCGTAGGCACTGGCATAGTCGTTGTTGGAAGGGTTGAGCTTGACCGCCTTGTCGAACTGGAGTTCGGCACCGGCGAGATCGTTATGGTCGAGGAGGCGGGCGCCAGACAGGTAGGCGTCTTCGGCGGCCTGGATCTGTTGTTTTGTTGGTGCGCCGAACGCGGCTTGAGAGACGTTGCTTGTGTTCTGGGCGGCGAGCGGAAGGCCGCAGAGCGCGAACACGACAGTGCATCTGGCAATTGCGCAGGCCCGAGGTTGAAGGACGGCTCTCATCGACTGCAGATTAGACGGAGCCAGCGACTAACGGGCACTGGCGATGCTTTGAATACGTGGGCGTTCGCTGCTGGGCGGCCGGCGCATTCCGTTGCGGATCTGCGCGGTGTTCATGTCGAGTTCGGCGAGGGTGCGACTGAGAGTGTTGCGGTGCATGCCGAGTTCTTCGGCGGCTTTGCACTGGTTGCCCTTGTGTTGCGCAAGTACTTCAAGGATGTAGCGCTTTTTAAATTGACGAACGGCCTCCGTGTAAGGGATGCCGGCGCTGTGCATCTGCGTGATCAGACCGTCGAGTTCGCGCTTCAAGGTTATTCCTCGCTTGTGGTTCTCTTTCTGGAACCACACTCTCATTGTGCCTCTACTGGAGCGGTTTGATCCAATCGGGTGCGCCGTGCTTGATTTGCTCGACGCCGTTCAGGATCTGCTGCTGAAGATCGTGAGGTACAACGAAGGATACCGCATGAGCCCCCGCAAGGAAATAGGGAGTTAACCGAGAATTTTCAACCCAGGCGGAGTGTGGCCGAAAGGCGGCGACGGCCATCAAGATGGCGACTCCGAAGAGGCACCCCCGGGCCAGCCCGAAGACCGCACCTAACACGCGGTCAAAGAAACCGAGGCCAATGGCATGAGCGGTACGGTTCAAGGCCTTACCGAGAATGGTACTGAGGATCATGACAACAACGACGAGGAGCAGGAAGGCGATAATTTCGGCGGTGGCTGGGGTGGTTATCAAGCGTTCGAGAAACACGGCAACGTGTTTGTAGTTCCAACTGGCAAGGAGGATTCCGACGATCAGGCCTCCGAAGGTGAAAAGCTCGAGGATGATGCCGCGCAAAAAGGCAATGATGGTGGAGTAGGCCAGTAGCGCGAGGAGAAACCAGTCGAAGAGATCCATGCGGTCAGCTATTGGTGAGGTTGGTGCGACCGGTGATGAGGCGGAAGGCTTCGAGGTATTTGTCTCGTGTGCGAGAGACTACTTCGTCAGGGAGAGCGGGGGCGGGCGCCTGTTTATTCCAGTGAATGGATTCGAGATAATCGCGGACGTATTGCTTGTCGAAGGAGGGTTGCGGGCCGCCGGGGTTGTAGGTCGCGGCAGGCCAGTAGCGCGAGGAGTCGGGGGTGAGGACCTCGTCGGCGAGGATAATTATGTCGCCTAGCAGACCGAACTCAAACTTGGTATCGGCGAGGATGAGACCCTTGCTGGCTGCGTGCCTGGTGGCCTTGTCGTAGATCTCGAGGGTGAGGGTGCGAAGGGCGTTGGCGTGGGACGCGCCTATGGTCTCCTCGACGACGTTGTAGGAGATGTTCTCGTCGTGTCCGCCGGTGTTGATCTTTGCGGCTGGGGTGAAGATCGGTTCGGGCAAGGGATCGGATTCGCGGAGACCTGCAGCCAGTTTGATGCCGCAGATGGCGCCTGTCTGCTGATAGTCCTTCCACCCGGACCCAGAGAGATAGCCGCGCACGACACACTCTACGGGAAACATCTTCGCTCGCTTGACGAGCATGCTGCGCCCGTCCAGTTGGCCGAGATAAGGCTGCAACTCGCTGGGAAAATGACTGGTATCCGCCGTGATGAGGTGGTTGGGGACGGTGTCTTTGAGGAAGTCGAACCAGAAGAGGGAGAGTTGGGTGAGGATCTTACCCTTGTCGGGAATTCCACTGGCCAGAACATGGTCGAAGGCCGAGATTCGATCGCTGGCGACGAAGAGAAGCTGATCGCTGGAGAGAGCGTAGATGTCGCGGACCTTGCCGCGAGCGGTGAGGGGAAGCGGGCCGAGATCAGTTTGGAGAAGAGCTTTTTGCATCACGTTGACGGTACCACCTCTGTTTTTGGTAAGGAAACTAGCTCACTGGGCTCAGCCAAGCGGCAAAATTTTATCGAGGATTTCCGAGGATTGCGATGGCCAGCGAGGACAACGGCCGAGGACCGTTCTGGGCCTTGGACCCGCCACGGCAAAGGCGGCGCTTGAGTTGCACTCTTGATTGTTGAAAGGAACGGTTTGCATCTTGTGACGAAGAAAGGGAACAAGTGGCGGGTGGTAGTAGATGAGCACGTCGACGCCTGCGTTGCCGCCTCCTGAGTTCGACCAGGAGCGGACATCGTAGAAGAAATTATTGCCGATGGGGGATTCTTTCCTTGAGCCCGGAATGAAGATGTCGGTGAGAGGGAACACGATGCTGGAAGCGAAGAGAGGAACGATCAGGATAATCGCGCTGGGAACCGTGAGCCATTTGGGTGACAGCCGGGTGAAGAGTAAAACCAGAAGCTCAAATCCTGCCAGGGCCAGCCAATTGATCACGACGTTCAGCCGCGCGGAAGTGGTGTTCCACTTGGTCGCAGTAAAGATGGCATGGGTGACGATCACGACGATTGACGCGCGGATTAAAATGTACCCAAATCGTTTGGGTATCCGCGTCCAGTACATCCGCAGAAGAACCATGGCTACCGTCAGGGTTATGAGGGCGGCTATTGTGATTGGTATGTACATGCCTTTGATAGGTTAACCGTTTTCAATGAAGAGAGAGTATCAATAACGGGCCAATCCGGAACGGGTGGGACTGCGCGGCATCGAAAAAAAACGCTGGAGCGAGTGTGGATCGCTCCAGCTGCGCAAAAGGACGGGTTCAACCTTTATCCACGGTCAGGCGACGGCACGGCGATTGTCTCCGGAATCGCGGCGGTTGAGGTTGACGCTGACGATCTTCGAGACGCCTGGCTCCTGCATGGTGACGCCGTAGATGACGTCGGCCTGGGCCATGGTGCGTTTGCTGTGGGTGATCACGACGAATTGTGTGGAGGCGCTCATGTCGTGGATGAGCTTGGCGAAGCGGCCTACGTTGGTCTCGTCAAGCGGGGCGTCGACTTC
Source organism: Acidobacteriaceae bacterium KBS 89 (assembly GCA_000381605.1). Taxonomy (GTDB): domain Bacteria; phylum Acidobacteriota; class Terriglobia; order Terriglobales; family Acidobacteriaceae; genus Edaphobacter. The sequence continues at coordinate 928,147 of KB906755.1, read as the reverse complement.
GTCGAGGATGCAGAATGGCGCGGGCTGGAACTGGAAGATTCCGACCAGCAGCGAGAGTGCAGTGAGGGCCTTCTCTCCGCCGGAGAGCAGAAGGATGTTCTGGAGCTTCTTGCCTGGAGGCGAGGCTACGATGTCGATGCCGCTCTCGTTGGAGTTCTCCGCGTCGGTGAGCTTCATGAAGGCTTGGCCTCCGCCGAAGAGCTTGCTGAAGGTGACGGAGAAGTTCTCGTTGATAACCTTGAAGGCCTCGTCGAACTTCATGCGTGAGACGTCGTCGATCTCTTTGATGGAGGCCTGGGTGTTCTCGATGGAGTCGAGGAGATCCTTGCGCTGGGTTTCGAGGAAGCTGTGGCGGGTCACGGTCTCGTTGTATTCCTCGAGGGCCATCATATTGACGGGGCCCATGGCTTCGAGCTTTTGCTTGAGGGCGCGGGACTCTTCTTCTTCGGTGTGGAGGGCATCGCCTTCGATGCGGGCGATGGAATGGTCCTCGCGGAGGGTGATGGCCTCGGTGCCAAGGTCGTTGAGGCAGGTGGCGTCGATGTGCTCGATGTCGGAGGCGAGTTTGGCGGCGCGGGCGGTTAGTGCTGCACGCGATTCTCTCAGCTCCTCGGTCTCGTGGCGGAGGGTGCGGAGGCGCTGGTCGAGTGCGGCCATTGCCGCGCGAAGCTCAGCGGCTTCGGTAGTGAGACGAGCGCCTTCGGCCACGGCGGTGGCGCGAAGCTCGGAGAGTTGGGTGTGCTGAACAGCTAGAGCGGCGATCTCCTCCTCGCGGCGGAGTTTTTCTGCTCCCGCGGCGGCGAGCTGCTGGTCGAGCTGCTCGATGCGCTGGTTCTGGCCGTTGTAGATGCGGTTCGTTTGTTCGAAGTTGGCGGCAGCGTTGCGGCGGCGCTCTTCAAGTCCTGCTAGAGCGGCGGATGCTGCGGCCGCTGCCTGTTGGAGCTCTTCGCGACGGCCGCGAAGCAGATCGAGCTGCTCCTGAACGGCGGAGAGATTGGTTTCCAGGGTGGTACGCTCGTTCTCGAACGCGGTGGCTTCCTGCTGACGGCGGGCGATGAGGTCAGCCTTTTGGTTGCGGGCGTCGCGGTTGCGTTCGCTCGTGAGAGCCCAGTCCTGCAGGCGACGCTCGATGCGGGCTACCTCGGACTCCATCTGGCGGAGGGAGGCACCGGAGTTGGCGGACTCGCGCTCGGCGTCGCGACGCTCGTGAGTCTTGCCTTCGATGGTCGCGTTGAGGGCAGCGATCTGGTGCTGAAGATCGGCGGTATGGAGATCGGTCTGGGCCAGTTCCTGCTCGGCCTTTTCTGCCTTCTGCTGAACTTCGACGAGCTCACGTTTTAAGGCCAGGGGACCTTGCGCACGGGGACGGCCGCCGGTGACAGTGACGTTGTGGAAGGTTTCACCGGAGGGTGAGAGGAAGAACGCCTGCGGGTTGGAGAGAGCGAGGGAGCGGGCGGTGTACGAGTCGGGTGCGACGAAGCCTTCACGGAGCTTGGGCAGGATAACTTCGAGAGACTTGCCGAAGCCGTCGAGGACGCGGACGCACTCCTTGAGGGGGACGACGCCTTCGATGCCCTCGATGTTGGTTTGGGCAGCGCTCTCCATGCCATTCGCGAAGGCGAAGTTGGCCTGGGCGTCGTTGGGGTGCACGAGGAAGGTTGCGCGACCGCTGACGTCGGTTTGGAGCAGATGCATGCCTGCATCGGCAGCGTCCCAGGACTTGACGACGATGTAGTTGAGCTCGTCGCGAAGGAATTCGTCGACAACACTCTCGTATTTGCCGTCGACTTCGAGGAAGTCAGCGAGCGTGCCAACGGCTGCCATGCCGTTGGTGTTCTGCTTGTAGGTGTCGGTCTTGAAGATGTTGCGAACCGTGTCGGTGGAGTAGCTGTGCTCCTTGATGAGGGCTTCGAGGGAGCTGCGACGCCCATTAAGAGTTGCGACCTCTCCACGCAACTGGTCGCCGCGACGCTTGGTCTGCGACTCTTCGGCGCGGCTGGCTTCGATCTGGAGGCGAAGTTCGGCGATCTCGGCTTCGAGGCGCTTCAGGCGTTCGGTGACCGACTCGAAGGAGAGCGCGACCTGGCCGCGCTGGAGGCCGAGGGTTTCCAACTCCTGTTTGGCGATGTCAGACTCGGAGACGAGGCGCTCGGCTTCGCGCTCGAGACCGGCGAGAGCAGCCGCGGCCTGAGCTTCTTCGTTGCGCGTTTGACCGATCCGCTGCATCAACTGCATGGATGCGCGGCGATTTTGCTCGGCCTGCTGCTCGGCTGCGGCGACAGATCGGACCGCCTCCTGGGCTTGTGCCTGATGGGTTTGGGCGGCCTCGCGAGAGCCGTCGGATTCGGCGGTGGCGTTCTCGAGAAAGCTGCGGTGCTGTTCGAGTTCGCCGGCAAGGCTGGCTAGCTGTTCGCGGGCCTGGGCGAGATCATCGGTGCCGGAGGCGAGGCGACCGATAAGTTCGGCGATACGGTCTGCGTTTGCTGCCGAGCGGGCGGCGATGCGCTCGAGTTCAACTGCGGACTGGTTGGCCTGTGCCCCTGCGTCGCGGACCTGCTGGTCCAGGGTGTAGCCCTTGCGGATGCCTTCGGTGTGCTCGGTGTCCATCGTCTCGACAGTCGCGGCCTGAACATCGATCTGAGTGGCGAGCCCCGTGATTCTTTCGGCAGTCGCGGCTTGCTCGACGTCGAGTTGGGACATGCGGCTGGCGAGGACAACGCGAAGGCGTGTGCGGAGCTCATCGCGCAGTGCACCGTAACGCTCGGCCTTGGAGGCCTGGCGCTTGAGGGTTGTCATCTGGCGGGTGACTTCGTCGAAGATGTCGTTGACGCGCGAGAGATTGAGACGGGCGGCTTCGAGGCGAAGTTCGGCAAGACGCTTCTTGGTTTTGAAGCGCGTGATACCAGCGGCTTCTTCAAGAATCGCTCGTCGGTCAAGCGGCTTGGAGCTGAGTAGCTGGCCAATGCGTTCCTGGCCGATGATGGCGTAGGACTCGCCACCAAGGCCGGTGCCCATGAAGATGTCCTGAATGTCGCGTAGGCGGCAGATCTTGCCGTTGAGAAGGTATTCGCTGTCGCCGGAGCGGAAGAGGCGTCGCGTAATGGTGAGCTCGCCGGCACGGACGGGGGCGCGGCCGAACTTGCGGCGGCGGATCTTCAGTACGACATTGTTTGGATTTGCGAGTTCGGCCGCTGCGTCTGTCTCGGTGGGTGGGACGATTTGAGGGCCCTTGGCCTCGGTTTCGATGACGGTGCCAGGCTGGGCCTCGGCAACGGCTTCCTCAGTGTCTGCAGCGCTCTGCTGGCGGAGCGTGGTCTCGTCCCAGTCGGTGGGGGTAGCTTCGTCGATGACAATCTCCGGTTCGCCGTCGAGGCTCGCTCCGTCGTAGACCTCGGGGTCGACGAGGGTTAGGGAGACCTCGGCCATACCGGTGGGCTTGCGGTCGCGGGTCCCGGCGAAGATGACGTCCTCCATCTTGATGCCTCGGAGGGACTTGGCCGATTGCTCGCCGAGGACCCAGGTGATGGCGTCAGAGATGTTGGACTTGCCGCAGCCGTTGGGTCCGACGATGGCGGCGATGCCCTCGCCGGAGAGCTGGACCTCGGTGCGATCACAAAAGGACTTGAATCCGAGTATCTGAACCTTCTTGAGCTTGAGCAAATGGACCTCTGCAGGCGAAGGATTGGGGAGGCCTTGCCTATTGGTATGACTGGAATAACTCTAGCTGCGTTCAAGGCGAGAATCAACGGAAACAACACCACCAGTTGTGGATAAGCGGGTCGTAACACTATCAATGGGGAGGCAGAGCAGAATGTAACCGATTATCAGTGATCTCTGCATTTGAGTTTACTCCGTCAATGGTCGGGAGGGGTTAGAGACGAGAATCGGGGTCGAATCTTGTCCTAGTGAACGTAGATCCTCTGGCACGAATCCTTAGGTGAAGTCCTTGGACTCGGATTAGTTTCGGGATGCCTCAAAGCAATCGCCTTCGCCAGAGAGGAAAAAGCTGTGGGTCGCTCGAGCCGAGGAAATGCAGACTGCGGTGTCGCCGTGAAGTCATCGAGCGACCATCATTCGTGATGTGGATGAGGAAGATCTATGTGTTGGGTTGAAGGTATGAGTACGCAGATCCTATGAAATTGATGAAGGCATTCGTGGGTTAATTGTGATTCTTACGGTAAAACTGTACTCAGGCTTGCGTTTTGAGCAACAGCGTTTCTATAATCCGCATCATCATCCCGAGATGCGACGAACACTTCAATCGCTCGGCCGAAGGGTCGGGCACGGCGAGAACTTCAGCCGGATGCACTATGATCAGGCTGTGCTTCGTTGCGGTACAAGTGGCCCGGAAGCATCGGTGACACATTTTAAAGAGAAGATTTAATGAGGAGTGTGGAATGAAGAAGGTAGTCGTTGCGTCTCTCCTGGCCGTTGCTGGCATGGCATGTGTTGCGCGTGTCACCGAAGCGCAAACCCAGGTCAATCTTGGTTCCAACGCGCAGGCCAATCAGGGGGTTCAGATGTCCCCTGCTGAATATAACGCTTACAACAGCGCGATCACGCAGACTGATCCGAAGGCCAAGGCAGCTGCGCTTGAGGCGTATCTGACGGCGTATCCACAGTCAGCGGTGAAGGGGGCGACGCTGGAACAGTTGATGGGGGCTTACAGTCAGATTCCTGACGCGGCGAAGACCCTGGACGCGGCGGATCGTCTGCTGCAGGTGGATCCTAACAACATTCGCGCCTATCTGCTGGAGGTGTATTTCCGGAGGACGGCCGCTGAACAGACGACGGATGCGACGGCGAAGCAGGCTGGGCTGGACAAAGCGGCCGAGTACGCTCAGAAGGGTCTTACAGCTCCCAAGCCCGCAGAAATGAGTGCAGATGATTACGAGAAGCTGAAGAACGGCGCATATCCGGTCTTCTACAGCGCAATCGCTATTGCTGCACTGAATAAGAAGGATGCGGCGGCTGCCGTTGAGAACTACAAGAAGGAACTCGCCATGGTGCCTCCAGCGGCGACCCAAACCCCCGGACTGGTTCTGCAGGATATCTACTACCTTGCCATTGCTTACCTGCAGTCTACTCCGCCGGATCTGTCCAATTGCGCATTCTACGCGGCTCGCGTGGTGGCCTATGCGCCGGACAATCTGAAGGCTCAGTATGAGCCGACGGCGAAGTATTGCTACAAGAAGTATCACGGTGCGGAAGACGGGTACGACACAGTGCTCGTTGCGGCGAAGGCCAATCTGAATCCACCTGCGGACTTCAAGATCAAGCCTGCTCCGTCGCCTGCGGATATTGTGGCGAACGTGATTGCAACGACTCCGGATCTGTCGACGCTGGCTGTCAGTGACAAGGAGTTCATTCTGGCCAACGGCAAGCCGGAAGATGCCGCAAAGGTCTGGGACACGATTAAGGGTAAGTCAAACCAATTTCCTGACGTTCTTGTGATCGAATCTTCACCGACAGTGCTCAAGGTGGCAATATCGGATGATGCGGTGCAGTCGAAGACGGCTGACTTCACGTTCAATATGACTCCTCTTGACGAGGGTAAGACCGCTGCACAGCAGGCGGCTGCCAAGAAACTGGCGGCTGATGTTGCTGCGGCCACTGCCGTCGGCCAAAAGGTCAGTGTGTCCGGTACGTATGCTTCGTATACGCCCAGCCCGATCATGATCACGATGAGTGATGGTGCGGTGGTGTTGGCGAAGAAGGCGCCGGCTAAAACGGCGGCGAAGCCTACGCCAGCCCATAAGCCTGCTCCGCATAAGTAACGATGTTGATGGTGGTAAGAGGCAGCCCGTTAGGGCTGCCTCTTTCCATTTAAGTACCCTTTATCTTTGGGTCCCCCCCCCTATTGCCCGCGTGTAACTTATTTATATTCAGTGATTTACGGGTAGTCTTTGTCCGTAAAATAGTCATGATAAAGGGGTTGCATCCAAAATATTCTATCTAAACGAGTTAGCCCCGGAAGGTGTCCGGGGCTGGCTTTGTTTTGATCTATATATATATCCATTATATCGGTTTGGACCAATCTTATACGCCAACTAGATCTTGCTTTGTTTGTTGGGTTTACCGGGTTCAGGGGCTTGACATGCGATTTTTGGGCGGGAAATGGGGACAGAAAAACAACAGCAAAGGCAACGGCAATAGAATCAGTCGCTTGCCCCTTTGTGCTGCACTTGGGCCCTCGGCAAGCGGTAGCGCCGCTTTGCGGCTGGGCTGGACGCGGGGCTGGAACCCTGCTCTATCAAGCACGGCAACAGCAGATCCCCTTCGGGGATGACAACAAGAAAGGCAACAACAATGGCAAGAGCAGCAGCAACAGGCAACAGATTGTTAGGTAATGAGCCAGGCCAGAGCGTTGGCTAGGAGGCGTTGTTGGAGGACGGGGTGGAGCTCGGGGACCCGGTGGTAGAGGATTTTTGTGTTGCCTAGTTTTGTCGTGAAGGTGCCGGCGCCGACGTTGCGGTCGTGGTCGCGGCTGTAGGCGGCGATGATTTCTACGTTGTGACCGTCGACTAAGAGGCCGTTCGCTTGGCGGCCCTTGGTCTGGTAGTGGATGCCCATGACCTGGTTGACGGGGAGGCCGGCGTAGATGGGGTGCTGGCGGACGAAGTACCAGTTGCCCATCCAGGGAGCGCGGTAGTCTCCGACGGTGCCGTTGTAGGTGAAGGCTCCGGCGGCGGCGAGTTGTTTGGCGACTCCTTCGGAGAGGGTGTCGGCTTGCGGGATGGCGAAGAGAGGGGTGCCGGCGCGGACGGCTTCGAGGATGGCGGGGTCGATGTGACCGAGTTGAGTGGTGGTTTGAATGCCGCCTACGTCGCTTGCTGGTTGAGCTTCGAGGCCGGTGGTGTCGCCGGCGTTTTGTGTTGCTGAGGTGTGTGCGGTGAGGCCGGAGGTGATGATGACGTCGTATTTCTTGCCGGGCGCGAAGTCTTCGATGGTGATGCCGAGGCGTGGGCCGAGATCGGTGAGTTGCTTGTGGAGAGCGGGGGTGATTCCTGAGACGGCGATGTTGAGTGCGCGTGCTCGTTTGTAGGCGGGCGGTTCGGTGACCCAGATTTCTTTTGTCTGTGTGGAGTCGGGTGCGGAGGAGAGGGAGAATTTGAAGCGGTAGAGGCCTTCTTCGGTGAGGGGTGGGGTTTGGAAGCCCGGCAGGAGCAGGTAGCTGAACTGATCTTCTACATGTTTGGGTGCGGGGATGCCAGCGAGTTTGAGGAGTTTGCCTGATGGAGTGACGGCTGTAAAGCTGAGGGCGCCTGTGGCGGGTTGCGGGGTGTCGTTGAGGAGGTAGAGGTCAAAGGTGGCGGATTCGCCGCGTGCGGTGCAGGCGCTGCGCTGTTTCGCCATGGGGCGGATGGGTGTGAGTGTGGCGCTGATGGGGGTGGGATCGGATTTGAAGTTGCGCAGGTTGTCGACGATGCCGGAGTGGTTCTCGATGGCGGTGGTCTCCCAGCCGGAGATGACGGCGAAGTCGAGGTCGTCGGAGATGCGCGCGTTTTCGAGATAGTTCTGCCAGGTGTCGTAGCACTTTTTGCCGAGGGCGAGCCAGAGTTTTTCGGTCGCGGGGAAGGCTTCGCGGAAGTTCCATTTGTCGAGGAACTTGTCGTAGGCGGCGAGGATCTCTTTGTGGTCCGTGAGGTCGTAGCTGTTGCCGCCGTACATCACATAGGTGTCGGTGATCTGGTGGATCATGAGGGAGTGGTTGTCTGGTGTGGCGCAGCCTTCCATCTCGCCGAACTCGGTGAGGTACTGGTGGTAGGGCGCACGATAGGTAAAGTCCGTCGGGGATTTGTAGAACTCGTCGTACCATTGGTCGCCTGCGCCCTGGTGATTGTTCCACCAGAGGGCGAAGGGCTCTTTGTCGGAGCGGTGAATCGTGTCATTCCACGGTTCGTACCATGCCTGTGCGGCGTTGCGGGGTGGAGGAGAGAAGCCGTCGTTGAGGACTACGGCGCGGCTGGGGTCTTCTTTGTGCATGGCTGTGAGGACTTCGAAGACTGCGGGGTTGTTGAGGTCGGCGCCGATCTCGTTTTGGAGCGTGTATTGGATAACGCTTGGGTGCGAGCGGTAGGCTTTGACCATCTCGACGCACTTGACGAACATGAAGCGCTGGGCGAACTTGTCGGCTTCCGATTGTGGCTTGGCGAGTTTGACGCCGGGATTGGCGATTGCACCTTCTCCAGATTGAGTAGGGGCTGGAGCGCCGATGGCGAGCTTGCCTGCTCCCGGTTCGAGGTAGCGGAGAAGGCCCAGACGGTCGTGGGCCCGGAGGACGTCTTCCTTGGCGAGGTTGCGGTGGAAGTTGAGGCAGTTGAGATTTAATTTTTTGGCTTGGGTGACTTCTTTTTCCGCCAGCTCGGGAGTGGGGAAGAGGCCGTTGATTCCCCAGAAGCCCCAGGAGATGGAGCTGTAGAGTTTGATGCGTTTGCCGTTGAGGCGGAAGATGGCGTTGGTGCCGAGACCAGAGGGGGCGAAGGTGCGGAAGCCGAATGCGATGGTTTTCATATCAAGACCTCCACTGAGGAGGCCCTTCACTGCGCTGATTCTGAGGTGATACAGCTTGGGGTTCCCTAGATCCCAGAGTTCTGCTTCTGGACAAGTTATCTCCACCGAACCCGTGTTCTGGCGCCTATCCCATCCAATCTCAATGCCGATCTTTCCAGCCCCAACAACTTTGCCGCTGATTGGGTCGACGACATCGGCATCAATCAACTGCGTCACCTTAGCGTCCATCATCGGATCGAGGAATTCGAGCGTCACAGTCGCCTTTACTGCTCTAGGGCGAGCCGTGTTGAGAATCCACGCATCTTTGACGCGAAGACCGCCGAAAACCGTGTGCGCGCTGAGGGTCATGCCGCGGTCGAGGCCGGCGAAGCCGTGGGAGCGGTAGAGTTTGACGGCTCCCCACTGGGCGTTGAGGCCGTCGACCCAGTCGTAGCGGCCGAAGGGGTTGGTGAGGCGGATGGCGAGGAGGTTGAGGCCGCCGGGGTCTGCTGCGTGGGTTAGGTCGCACTCGAAGGGGAGCTCTTCCATGATGGAGTAGCCGACGAGTTTTTTGTTGAGGAAGACTTCGGCGCGGAGGCGGGCTCCGCGGATGTGGAGGAAGATGCGTTTGCCCTTCCAGTCGGCGGGGATGTGGATCTGCTTGCCCCACCAGGAGACTCCGAGGTAGGCGCCGTTTTGCGGGATGGGGTCGTCGGCGGCGTAGCGGTACTCATCGGGAGTGTAGGGACGCTGGCCGAATTTGCCCCAGTGGTGCTGCTCGACGGTGGTGGGGAGGGTGACGTTGATGCCGGTGAGGTGGTCGAGGAGACCCCAGCCGCCGGTGGGCTCGTTGACGGGGAGTGGGGAGCCTTTGCCGTGGAGGATGCCGTCGGCGTCGACGGTGATGTCTTCAGGGAGGAAGAGAGGGTCGTTCTTCCACTCGGCTTTTTCGTCGATCCAGAGACGCCAGTCGTCGTCGGGGATGAGGGTGCCGTTTTCGGGGTAGGCGATTGCGGTCTGACTTTGCGCGGGGGCGGATTTGAGTTGTGTGGCGAGGGTCGCTGCGGTTGCAGTTTGCAGGAAGGTGCGGCGGGTGAATTTTCGGCGGCTCATGGATGGTGGAATTTTAGCTTAGTGATTGGTGGTCCTGGATTGAGGAGAGAACGGTTCACTCTCGCGCGAATGCCCACATCTCAGAATCGAGATATGGGGCACCCGATTTTGTGGCTTCAATTTCGATGTCGATTGCGGCTCTAAGGTCTGACGATTGGGCGGGGTTGGCACTGAGATGACCCGTTCGGGGGAGTGCGTTGGTTACTACTGGGGGAGGATGATTCTGGGTATGGACAATACGCGGGAGTTCTGGCTTCGGCTTGGAGTGATCGGTGGTGCGTTGATCCTGAGTACCGCCATGTTGGCGTTTTTTAGCTAAACGACGGGTGTAGCTGTAAGGGACGGCTCGGGCTATTCGCCGAGCATAATTCGTTGGATGCGGTGAGCGCGGCCGGTGGCTCCGTCACACGAGATGAGGGCGGCGCACATTTTGGGGTTGCCCTTGGCTGGTTCGAATTTGCCGGGCATGCCGGTTAAGAAGCGTGCGAGGACTAATTCTTTTTCTACTCCGATGACTGAATCGTAGGGGCCGGACATGCCGACGTCGGTCTGGTAGGCGGTGCCGTTGGGGAGGACACGCTCGTCGGCGGTGGGGATGTGGGTGTGGGTGCCGATGACGGCGGTGATCCGGCCGTCGAGGTACCAGCCGAGGGCGACTTTTTCGCTGGTGGCTTCGCCGTGGAGGTCGAGGAGGATGACTTTGGCTCCGGATTCGCGCTCGATGTGGCCGAGGAGTTCGTCGGCCTTGCGGAAGGGGTCGTCGCAGCTGGACATGAAGACGCGGCACTGGAGGTTCATGACGGCGTAGCGCTGGCCGGTGGGGAGTTCTCCCTGGTAGAGGCCGAAGCCGGGAGTGCCGACGGCGTAGTTTGCGGGGCGGAGGACGCGGCGGCCACGCTGGTGCGAGTCAGCGGGGACGGTCATGTATTCGAAGATCTCTTTTTTGTCCCAGATGTGGTTGCCGGTGGTGATGACGTGGGCGCCGAGGTCGAAGAGCTCCTCTGCGATGGAGGGCGTGAGGCCGAAGCCGCCAGCGGCGTTTTCGCCGTTGATGACGAGGAGATCGACGGCGTTGGTTTCAAGGACGTGGGGAAGGTGTTCGCGGACGATGTGGCGACCGGCGGAGCCAAAGACATCTCCGACAAAAAGGATATTCACTCAAAAAGTTTACATGGCGTGGTGGTGGGGAGAATGCGGATGCGTGCGGAATTGCGTGGAAAAAGAGCCAACAGGAATGCGGTGGATCGCCGCAGTGGTGGCTGGGTGTGTTAGCTTTTTCTCCATGGCACAGAGTGGTCGGTTTCAGTTGAGTGTGCGGGTTTTGGCGGTGCTGGCGAGTGAGCCGGATGCAATGCATACGTCGTCGGCGATTGCGGAGGCGCTGAAGGAAAGCGCTGTGATGGTGCGCAGAACGTTTCTGGTGTTGCATAAGGCCGGGCTGATTGTGCAGCGGAAGGGGCCGCACGGTGGGGCGAAGCTGAAGCTTCCGGCGAAGCAGATCGGGTTGGGGGACGTGTTCGAGGCGACGGCTGGGGACTGGTTGAGCCTGGACGACAAAGCGGTGAGCGGGTGGATCAAGAAGGTGCGGGGGGACGCGGTGAGCGCGATGAATGAACACTCGATGGCAGGGGTGGTGAAGCGGATGAAGAAGGATAAATAGTTCGCGGCGGTGCGTGCGTTGAAGAATTTCGAGACAAAAGAAAAACCCTGGTGTTTGCCAGGGTTTTGTTGCGTGTGGAAAGTGAGTGAGGCTATTTGGAGGAACGGCGGGCTTTGATGCGGGCGCGGGCTGTGGCAAAGAACGCTCCGGCAGAACCGACAACAGCCAGGATGGCGGTTGGGTTTTCAGGGGAGCTGGCGCAGCCAGACTGTGCATGCAGCGGAAGTGCGACGCATAGCAAAAGAGCAAAGCCGAAGATCATACGACCGGATTTCGTCATGAACGTGCTCCTGTGGGGAAGGTGACGTTAAAGGACCGAGTTACAGCAGCGGGAGAGCTATGCAGAGTATATGTCCATCGATCGTTGGAGCACATTCGCCTTTTGTGTCATTTTTTTGTAGATGAGGTTACCTTCTATACTCCTCGGTTGGCGCTCCGGACATATTTTGAAGACGAAGTGGCTCGCGATGGGTGAGGCGGCTACGGTTTTGGGCGGAGGTTTTTGAGGAAAGCTTCGGCGGTGGGTTCGGTGTTGAGGATGTCGGCGGGGGTGAGCCAGGCGCGGCGGAGCTGAGTGATGCCGTAACGAATCTGGTCGAGCTCTTCGGTGGAGTGGGCGTCGGTGTCGACGACAATTTTGCAGCCGAATTGTTTGGCGATGCGGAGATTCAGGTCGTTGAGGTCGGAGCGTGCCGGGTTGGCGTTGTGTTCGACGGCTACACCCAATTCGGCCGCGCGTTTTATGATCAGGTCGATGTTGATGGCGTAGCCCTCTCGGCTCAGGACTTTGCGACCTGTGGGGTGGCCGAGGATGCGGACGTGCGGATTTTCCAGGGCGCGAAGGACGCGTTCGGTCATCTCTTCGATGGGCTGGTTGAAGTGGGAGTGGACGCTGGCGACGACGATGTCCATCTGGGCGAGAGTGGAGTCGTCGAGGTCGAGGGCGCCGTCGGCGAGGATGTCGACCTCAATGCCGGGGAGGACGCGGATCTTTCCTTCCATCTCGGCGTCAACCTTGAGGATGCCTTTGATGTGGGCGAGAGCGCGCTTGTCGTCGAGGCCGTTGGTCATGGCGAGATTTTTGCTGTGGTCGGTGATGGCGATGTAGGTCAGGCCACGTGCAAGGGCGGCTTCGGCCATCTGACGGATGGTGTCGCGACCGTCGGTGGCGTTGGTGTGCATGTGCAGGTCGCCGCGGATGTCGGCGCGGGTGATTAGGTGAGGAAGGGTGTGGGCTGCTGCTGCTTCGAGTTCGCCTGAGTTTTCGCGCAGCTCGGGCGGGACGTAGTCGAGGGCGAGGGCGTTGTAGATGTCGGCCTCGGATGCGGCGGCGATGATGACGTTGTCTTCGACGCGGAGGAGAGCGTACTCGTTCAGGGTGAGGCCGCGTTTGATGGCGCGCTGGCGAAGGGCTACGTTGTGCATCTTGCTGCCGGTGAAGTACTGGAGGGCGGCTCCGTAGCTGGCGCGGGGAAGGAGGCGGACGTCGACCTGGAGATTGTTGCGCAAGGTGAAGCTGACTTTGTTCTGGCCTTTTGCAAGCAGCTTGTCAATGAGGGGCAGGGCGGCGACGTGTTCGATGGCGGCAGAGACGACGTCGGGCTCGCAGGCCGGGCCGGTGACGAGGAGGTCGATGTCGCCGACGGTCTCGCGGCCGCGACGAAGGGAGCCGGCGGGTGTGATCTCGTCGATGCCGGGGAAGGCGCGGATGAGGTCGCTGATGGTGTCGGCGTGTTGCTGGGCTTTGTCGATGCGGAAGCGGCTGGAGTTTTTGCGGTGGTCTTCGATGCCTTTGAGGAGCTTGGTGACGAACTTTTCGCCCATGCGGGGGAGCTTGGTGAGGTGACCGGCTTTGGCGGCTGCTTCGAGGCCGTCGATGTCGCAGACCTGGCAGGAGGACCAGACGAGGGCGACGGTCTTGGGGCCCATGCCGGGGAGGCGGAGTAGCTCGAGCATGGTGGGTTTGTATTTTTGCAGGAGCTCTTCGCGGAGAGGGAGGGTGCCGGTGGTGAGAAGCGCCTGAATGTTGACGACCATGCCCTTGCCGATGCCGGGGATGGCGAGAAGTTGTTTAGGGTCGTCGGCGAGGGTGGCGATTTGGGTGGTTTGTTGCTCGACCGCCTCGGCGGCTCGGCGATAGGAGCGAATGCGGAAGGGGTCTGCTGCGTCGATCTCGAGGAGGGAGGCGGTTTCGTCGAGAAGGCGGGCGATCGATATATTGTCCATGAGATTGCGGCCAGAGTCCGCGAACGGGCGCGGTCTCTGAGCCAGTATGCAACAGGTGGGGGTGGGACTCAAGAAGTGAGACGTGCAGGGCCGGAGGAACGTGGCTGGGAGTGGCCGCGTTGACCGGAAGGAGATGTTACTGAGTTGCGTGCTGTGCTACGTTATTGACTTCTTTGAGACGAGACACCTGATCGGCCTGTGGGCCCTTTGTTCCCTGAATGATGTCGAACTCGACCTCATCCCCCTCTTTGAGGCTTTTGTAGCCCTCGCGCTGAATGGAACTGTAGTGGACGAAGACATCCGCTCCGCCCTCGCGGCCCAGAAAGCCGTAGCCCTTTGCGTTGTTGAACCACTTTACCGTGCCCTTATATTGTGCCAATGGAGGAACTCCCTTGTTTCGTGTCTGTGACGGCCTCATGCCGGGAAGTGATAGTGCTTCAACGGTAGCGGCCTCAAGAGACTGTGACGCAAAACGAGGAGAGGGAGTTTTCTGGGAGTGGCAACGGGTGCCGATTTTTTGTGACGGGGTCGATTGTGGTTACTAGCGTGCTTGCCGCGAGTGGGACGAGGTGCCGCTTCGTGACGTACCGAAGCGGCATAAGCCGTTTTGATCTAGGAATGCTAGAGCCGGCCTGATCGTCTGGCGGTGTCGTAGAGCATGAGACCGATCAGGGTTTTGCCGTCGTGGATCTTGTTGGCGGCGACGAGGGCGAGGGCCTCAGAGAGGGGAAGGCGGAAGATCTCGATATTTTCGTCGGCTTCGGGTGCGGCAGTGCCTTCGCGGATGTCCCGGGCGAGGTAGATCTGCATCCATTCGCCGAGAAAGCCCGGGCTGGCGAAGTATTTGGCGAGAAGAGTCCAGCGTTTGGCGCGGTAGCCGGTCTCTTCGATCATCTCGCGTTTGGCGGCAGCGAGGGGTGGTTCGCCAGGTTCGATTCGACCGGCGGGAAGCTCGATGAGGAACTGGCCGGCGGCGTGACGGTACTGGCGCTCGAGGACGACGTCGGGGTCGGCGGGATTGCGCGATTCGTCGATTGCGAGGATGACGACGGAGCCGTTGTGACGGATGACGTCGCGAATGTTGGTGTTGCCGCTGGGCTCTTTGACCTTGTCGGAGAAGACGGAGAAGACTTTACCTTTGTAGGCAAGTTTGGAGGAGATGAGCTTTGCTTTGGCGGCGATGGCGGGGGAACGTTTGATGGTGACTGCGTGGGGCGGTTTGGGAGCCTGTGCCTGGAGGGCCTTGGAATTTGCTGGTTTCTTTATTTTGGCAGACATAGGGCTAAAGTATCATCCTGCATCTAGACTTAGGTGGCGGGCATCCAACCACCTGCACAGAAATTGTTAACTGCGAAGCCGCAGGATTGTGCGGCGAGTGAGATTAAGAAAAGGTACGCATGAGTACGGAGTGTTTCCCGATTACGGTATTGCCGCATATGACGCAGATTTATCGCGACTATCTTGCGATGGGCGAAAGTGCTGGCGATGCGCCGGTGCGGCGGTGGTTCGGTGCGGAGCCTTTTGGGGGGAAGTGGATAGGGAAGGGAATTCCGGCAAGACCTGCGGAGAAGCTGGCTGATCTGCTGGAACAGCAGGCGATGGAGTTTGGTTCCAGCGATGCGGCGAAGGCGAATATTGCGAAGCTGCGGGCAGGGGCCCGGGTGGTAGTGACGGGACAGCAGGTGGTGCTGTTTGGCGGGCCGCTGTTGACGATTCTGAAGGCGGCGACGGCCGTAGCCCGGGCGAAGGAGGCGACTGCGGCGACCGGAGTAGAGCATGTGCCAGTGTTCTGGCTGGCTACGGAAGACCATGACCTGGAAGAGGTGGACCAGGTCTCGCTGCTGACGAAGACCTCGGTGGAGACATTGCGGGCCGGACTGAAGGTTGCGCCTGCGGTGCCGACGGGGGGAGTGGTTCCGGGGCCGGAGCTGGATGCGGTGCTCGAACGGGCGAGCGAACTGCTGGAGTTTGCGCCGGTGAGTGAGTGGCTGCGGGAGTGTTATCTGGCGGGCTCTGATGGTGCTCGGCCTACGCTGGCGCTGGCTTTTGCGCGGTTGATGGCTCGGATCTTTGCGGATCAGGGTTTGATTGTGATGGACGCGGGTTCGCGCGGCTTTCATGCGCTCGGTGCGAGCACACTGCGGTGTGCGATTGAACATGCCACGGAGTTGCAGGATCTGTTGATTGCCCGCAACGAGGAGCTGGTGCGGGCTGGATATCATGCGCAGGTCCTGGTCGCGGAGGGTGGATCGCTGCTGTTTCTGTTGGATGAGACGACCGGGGAGCGGGTGGCTCTGCGCCGGCCGGCATCGGGCAATGGGGACGGTCAGTGGAAGGCTGGTAACCGCACGTATTCTTCAACGGATTTGATTGCGATTCTGGAGAGTGCTCCGGAGCGGCTGAGCCCGAATGCGCTGCTGCGGCCGGTGTTTCAGGATACGTTGCTGCCGACAGCGGCTTATGTGGGTGGGCCGGCGGAGGTCGCTTATTTTGCGCAGAGTGCGGTGTTGTATAAGGCGATTTTAGGCAGGGTTACGCCGGTGCTGCCGCGATTGAGCGCAACGCTGCTGGAACCGGCGATTTCGGCGGTGATGGACAAGGACGAGGTGCAGCTCCCGGATGCGATGACGACGGCGGAGGCGTTGGCGCAGAGACTGGGAGCACGGGCGATGCCGATTGAACTGAAGCGGAAGCTGGCTGGGGTGGGGAACACGCTGGACAAGGAGCTTGAGGCGTTGACGGAGTATCTGGGTGGGATGGATGTTTCGCTGGGTAAGTCGGCGGAGGTGTCGGGGTCGAAGATGCGGTATCAGATGAACCGTCTGCGGAGGATGGCAGCGACGTTTGAATTGCAGAAGGAGGCGAGTCTGCGCAAGCATGCCGAGGCGATCACGATGAATGTGTTTCCGGGTGGGCATCCACAGGAGAGGGTGATTGCCGGGGTTTGGTTTATGGCGCGGTATGGGGACGGGTTGGTGGAGAGGCTGGTGGGGGTGGCGGGGAACCAGTGTCCGGGGCATGTGGTGGTGCGGCTTTGATTGCCGGGGTGTGAGCTTTGAGTGGGTGGGTTTTAGAATGGATGGGTGAGGTGTGGGATGGGATTGAGCGATCAGCCGTTTGAGGTGATGTGTCCGGATTGTGGGGCGATGTTGAAGGTGGATCCGGTGTCGCGGGCGATCATTGCGCATAAGTCTGCTCCGAAGAAGAAGATGTTTGAGGACTTTGGCGAGGCGGCGAAGGCGCTGCGCGAGGCGGATGCGCGGCGGGATTCCATCTTTGCGCAGAGCGTGGATGCGCAGAAGAACAAGGACGATGTGATGGCGAAGAAGTTTGCCGAGGCGGTGAAGAAGGCGAAGGAGACTCCGCTAACGGATCGGCCGTTGAGAGACTTCGATCTGGATTAAAGGAACGGGCTCATTGTCCTCGGCCGTACAAGAACAAATCAACCGCAGGTCCTTCGACTCCGTAGCTCGCTAGGTTGCGAGCTACTTCGCTCAGGATGACAAAGTCTTAGGTGCAGACTGATTTGAGAAGAGCGGCGGCAGTGGCCGTGAGTCTTGTCTTCTCGCGGTAAACTGAAGGAATGCCACCAATCTTAAATGCGCAGGGCGTGACGAAGCGTTTTGGCGCCGTGCCACTGTTTCAAGAGATTAGTTTTACCGTGAGTGATGGGGACCGTATTGGGCTGATTGGGCCGAATGGGGCGGGGAAGAGCACGTTGCTGAAGGTGCTTGCGGGGGATGAGGACGCGGACGCAGGCGATGTTGCGGTAAGGAAGCGGGCGCGGGTGGGCTACGTCGAGCAGGAGTCGACCTTTGCGCCGGGCATGACTGTGCGCGCGGTGCTCGAGGCTGCGCTGGTGCGGGCGAAGGTGGCTGAAGGGGAGCATGAGGGCCGGCTGCGGGAGACATCGGGGCGGACGGGATTTCCGGATTTGAGTGCGGAGGCTGCGACTCTGAGTGGCGGATGGAGGAAGCGGCTGGCGATTGCGGAGGCGGTGGTGACGCATCCCGATGTGCTGCTCCTCGATGAGCCTACGAACCATCTGGATTTGGCGGGGATTGTTTGGCTGGAGGAGTTGCTGAATGAGGGTAGTTTTGCTTGTGTGCTTGTCAGCCATGATCGTTATTTTCTTGAGAATGTTGCGACAGAGATAGTTGAACTGAACCGCGTGTATGCGGATGGGCTGCTGCGGGTGAAGGGAAGCTACTCGAAGTTTCTTGAGGGTAAGGAACTTTATATGGAGGCGCAGTCGAAGCTGCAGGATGCGCTGAAGAACCGCGTGAAGATCGAGGTGGATTGGCTGCGGCGGGGACCGAAGGCTCGGAGTACGAAGGCGAAGGCGCGGATCGACAATGCGCAGGAGTTGATTGGGCAGTTGAAGGAGGTCAACTCGCGGGTGCAGACGGCGAGTGCGGGTATCGATTTTTCGGCGACGGACCGGCAGACGAAGCGGCTGGTGGAGCTGGAGGATGTTTCGGTTGTGCTGGGCGACCGGAAGATTGTGGAGGGGTTGAATTTTCTTATTACTTCCGGGATGCGTGTGGGATTGGTGGGGCCGAATGGGAGCGGGAAGACTACTCTGCTGCGGTTGTTGACCGGGGAGCTGGAGCCTACGGCGGGGACGATCAAGAAAGCAGCGGCGTTGAAGATTGTTTACTTCAGTCAGACGCGGGAGTTGGAGGAAGGCGTGACGCTGCGGCGGGCGCTGGCTCCGGATTCGGACTCGGTGGTGTACCAGGGTCGCGTGGTGCATGTGGCGAGTTATGCGACGAAGTTTTTGTTTACAAGTGAACAACTCAATCAGCCTGTCGAGAGGTTGAGCGGAGGCGAGCGGGCTCGGGTGTTGATTGCGAAGCTGATGCTGGAGCCGGCGGATCTGTTGCTGCTCGACGAGCCGACGAACGATCTGGATATAGCGACGCTGGAGATTCTGGAGGAGAGTCTACTGGAGTACACGGGTGCGCTTGTGCTGGTGACGCACGATCGCTACATGCTGGATCGCGTGTCGACGATTGTGCTGGGGCTGGATGGCAAGGGTAGCGCGGAGATGTTTGCGGATTACTCGCAGTGGGAGCAGTGGCGCGGGGCCAAGGTGGAGGAGGCGATTGCTCCGGGGGCTACTGGGAAGGCGGCTGCTTCGGTGTCGGGTGGGCCTGCGCAGGGCACTGGAGGAAAGAAGAAGCTCTCTTATCTGGAGGCGCGGGAGTTCGCTGGGATTGAAGCGGCGGTCGAGGCGGCAGAGGACCGTCTGCAGAAGGCGCGGCATACGATTGAAGACCCGGCCGTGGCGGTGGATGCGGTGAGGCTGACGGCGGCACTTGCGGAGATGGACGCGGCGCAGGCGGAGGCTGACCATCTTTATGCGCGGTGGGCGGAGCTGACGGAGAAGGCTGGGTAAATATCACGGTGCTATACTGCGGCGAACTTGCGGAGGGCCAGCCGCACAAATCGACTGTGGGGGAGCGGTCCGAATGCTTGAGGGAGCGAAGGGTACTGCCAGCAACGTCTACGTCTTCGAAACGGGTGACTGCGGGGCTGCAAGGCTCGAGATGCAGGACCAGATTTACGGCGCGTCGACACGACAGATGATGCTGGACTCTGGTCTTGGTGCGGGGATGCGAGTTCTTGATCTCGCATGCGGCACCGGCATCGTCACTCACTGGATTGCGACGCAGGTCGGGCCGACTGGAATGGTAGTTGGGGCAGACATCAATCGAAGCCAGCTCGAGTTTGCGCGGGCCCATGGAACGCAGAGCGAAGGATCGCGGCCTCCTGAGTTTATCGAAGTCAACGCGTATGACACGGGGTTTCCGTCTGAGAGCTTCGACATGGTGCATTGCCGGTTGCTGCTATGCCATCTGCAACGACCCCTGGATGCTCTTCGCGAGATTCATCGCGTACTGAAACCGGGCGGAGTGCTGGTTTGCCAGGACATCGTGATCTCAAGTGTCTTCAGTTGTCCGCCCACCAAGGTTTATCAACAGGCCATTGCACTTGGGCATGCGTTGGCGAAACACCTGGGGGTGAACTATGACTTCGGCGTGCAGCTGCATACGGCGGTGGTGGAGGCGGGGTTCGGTGTTCCGGAAGTTTGCTTCACTCAGCCGGCGCAGCTGCGGGGAGTGGGTAAGGACTGGTGGCACCAGTGCTTCGTAGAGTTAACGCCAGGAATCATCCGCGCCGAACTTGCCACGGAAGATGAGATGTCCACGTTGCTTGGAGAGCTCGAAAGCCTGGTTCTCGATGAACGTGTTCTTCTCGCGCAGGCGCGAATGCCGGCTGTGTCAGCGGTGAAGTAACGAGGGTTGTGTCTCGGGATTTCTGCGCGACCGGCTCGTTGTTCTTGCTGCGAAACGTGGGAGTTCGCGATATTCTCGTTTCATATGAGGACATTGATAATGGCGGCGGTGGCGGGATTGTGTGCGATGCCGGTTGGTGCGCAGGTGGCGGATCGGTCGCATGTTGTGGTGGTTCATGCGGCGCGAATGCTGGATGTGGCGGGCGGGAAGATTGTGACGCCGGGTGAAGTTTTGGTGGAGGGCGAGCGGATCGTTGCGGCTGGCGCGCATGTGGACCGGCCCGCGGGCGCCGAGGTGATTGATCTTGGCGATACGACGCTGATGCCGGGCTTAATCGATGCGCATGTGCATCTCTTTCTGCACCCGGGCGAAGAAGATCTGCAGACGGTGCAGGAGAGCGTCCCGGAGCGGACGCTGATTGCAGCCGGGGCGGCGGAGGCCGATCTGATGGCGGGCTTTACCGCTGAGCGCGACATGGGGACTGAGGGCGCGGGGGCCGCGGATTCGGCGGTGCGGAATGCGATCAACAAGGGGATGATTCCGGGGCCTCGGATGCGGGTGAGTGGAAATGCGATCTCGATTCTTGGCGGGCATGAGGATGCGATTGCGTACAACCCGGATCAGCACGTGATGTCGAATGCTACGTACGCCGATAGCGCGGATGAATTGGTGAAGGTAATTCGCGAGCAGTTCAAGCTGGGGGCGGATTTCATCAAGATCTATGAGACGGGGCGGGATTCTTACAAGGATGGGGTGTTCAAGACGCCGTATCAGTACACGGAGGCGGAGTTAACGGCGGCGGTCGCTGAGGCTGCGCGGGTGGGCAAGGTGATCGCTGTGCATTGCACGGGAGAGCCCGGGGCTGCGTATGCTGTGGCGGCGGGTGTGGTGTCGATCGATCATGCGGACCAGTTGAGCGATGCGACGATGAAGGTGATGAAGGAGAAGCAGATTTACGCGGTGCCGACGTTTACGATCTCGGAGTACTTTGCCGATCATGCAGCGACACCGGCCAGGGCTGCGAGCGGGCGGGCGCAGCAGGCTTTTCATGCGGCGGAGTTTAAGAAGCAGCTTGCGGCAGGAGTTCCGATGGCGATGGGAAGCGATGTGGGACCGTTTCCCCATGGAACGCAGGCGCGAGAGCTGGAGTTGATGGTGGAGTATGGGATGAATCCGGCGGCGGTGTTGCAGGCGGATTTGTTGAATGGAGCGAAGCTGCTGGGCTGGGGTGGGCAGATCGGGGAGTTGAAGGCTGGATATTTTGCAGATGTGATTGCCGTGCCAGGGAATCCGCTGGAGGATATCTCGGTCACGAAGAAGGTGGGATTTGTGATGAAGGGTGGAGTGGTTTACAAGCAGTGATTAGTGACTAGTGGTTAGAGTTGGACGCCTTACTAATCACTAATCACTGCTGTCTTCACGCTGTCTTTAGAAGCCCATTCGGTCGTCGGCGGATGGTCCGTAGAGCGGAGGGACGGGCTGGTCGTTGAGACGGAGGTAGACGCCGAGCTGGGCGCGGTGGTGGATGACGTGGTTGAAGAACATGGTGCGATAGAGAAGAGAGCGCGGGGCGTCGGCGATGACTTTGTCGCCCCACGACATCTTCCAGTTCTTCTGGAGATGCTCGTCGCTGGAGTTGGCGAGGGCTGTGCGGGCTTCGGCGGAGAGGGCATCGAAGTCGGCGAGGAGCTTTTCGCGGGAGACGAAGGTCATGTCAGGAAATTTTGTGGTTGCGAGGTCGAGTTCGTCGGTGGTGAGGATATTGATGCCGAAGCGTGGAAGGGTTGAGACGTGGACGGCGAGGCGTCCCATGGGCATGGATTTGTCATGACACTTGAATTCAGGGTTGGTTTCGGGAATGCGCTCGAGTGTGGTGCGGATGCCCTTCATTTCCGTGTCGTAGTCCTGGAGGAGGATTTCTGCGATGGTCATGGGATGTCCTTTCGATGCGAATTTGCAGACTGGAGCAAATGCGAGGAATCTTTTCCGTTCGACTCTGCTCAGGGGCAGAATGACAACCTATCTTAGAGCCCGGTGATGTTGTAGCCGCAGTCGACATAGGTGATTTCGCCTGTGATGCCGCTGGCTAGGTCGCTTGAGAGGAAGAGTGCGGCGCCGCCTACTTCGAGTTGATCGACGTTGCGGTGGAGTGGGGCGCGGTCGGTCACGGCGTCGAGAATTTTCGAGAAGTCTCCGATGCCGCGGGCGGCGAGGGTTTTGATGGGGCCAGCAGAGATGGCGTTTACGCGGATGTTTTTTGAGCCGAGGGATGCGGCGAGGTAGCGGACGGTGGCTTCGAGTCCGGCCTTGGCGACGCCCATTACATTGTAATTGGGGAAGACCTTGGTGGAGCCGTAGTAGGTGAGCGTGAGGATCGAGCCGCCTTCGGTCATGAGCGGTACGGCGGCGCGGCTGACGGCGATAAGCGAGTAGACGCTGACGTCGTGGGCGATGCGGAAGTCGTCGCGGGTAGTGAGGAGGAAGTCGTTCTTGATGGCGTCCGAGGGGGCGAAGGCGACGGCGTGAACGATGGTGTGGAGAGTGCCGTAGGTCTCTTTGAGTGTGGCGAAGAGAGTGTCGATCTGTTCGTCGACGGAGACGTCGCATTGAAAGGTGCGTGCGCTCGGGAGTTCGGCGGCGAGAGACTCTGCGTCGCGCTGGAGGCGCTCGTTCTGGTAGCAGATGGCAAGGGTGGCGCCGGCTTCGGAGAGCTTCTGGGCGATACCCCAGGCGATGCTGCGTTTGTTGGCGAGGCCGAAGACGACGGCGACTTTGCCTTTAAGATCGATCATGTGGAGCTGGTTCCTTTCAATGCGGTTTGCGACCTCAAGGATAGCAGTCTGGATGGGCAAGAGCTATCGGGGGAGGCGATCGCTTAGCTTGTAGGGAGAATGACATGCTGCTGCGGGCCCGCTTCAGCGTCTGTTTCGTGGAGGAGGACGCGGCAGCAGTTCCGGCCTGCGTCTTTTGCGTGGTAGAGGGCCTTGTCGGCGCGGGCGAGGAGCGGGCCGGCGATTTCACCGGAGGCTGCCTGGGTGAGGCCGATACTGATGGTCAGGGGCAGCTCGGTGTCCGGTATGGAGAGGTCTCGCACCGAGGCTTCGATGCGAGAGGCGACGAGGAGGGCTTCCGAACTGGTGGTGTGAGGAAAGATGATGAGAAATTCGTCGCCCCCAAAGCGGCCGAGGAGGTCGTACGCGCGCAGACGGCAAGAGATTGCAGTGACGACATCGCGGAGGGCGGTGTCGCCGGCGGCATGTCCAGCGTAATCGTTGATGGTTTTGAAGTGGTCGATATCGATGAGGGCGATGGAGATGCTCTGTCCGCTACGCCCAGCTCGCTTGAGTTCAAGGTCCAGCTTCTGTTCAATCCCGCGGCGGTTGAGAACACCGGAGAGGAGGTCCCGTTCCGATTCGTCTTTGACGAGAGTGAGAAGCTCACTACAGAGCATGAGTAGAAAAGACAGTCCGATGAGAAACGCAAAGGTGACACTGAGCAGAACTGAGACGGTCTGAAGGAATTCGCGCTGAGCCTGGTTGGGCGGCGCGCCCACTACCAGCATGAAGAGCAGGCGGTTCAACGCGAAGACGGCATAGGCTGCCATGAGGTAGGCAAAGATCTTTAAGAAGATCCTGTCTGCGGCCTGACGGAAGATCTCGACTGCGATGACGCCGCGAAGGAGAAAGAAGCTGATGGCGATGACGAAGATGAGTGCCTTGGTGCGGTCATGCGAAAGGATGAGGTAGGCGATCAGCACGGACGCGACGATGGTGAGAGCCCATGCGTAGCGAATCTTACGTGGACTTTTAAAGAAGTGAAGGACGCCGGTGTAGAAGAGGACGAACGCGGAGAGCAGGAAGCAATGGGAGATAACAATTGAGACGAAGGGTGGAAGGGAAGCGGAGAGCAGTAGAAGAACATTGGCGATGGTCATTGCAACGAACGCCAGCGCGACGGAGCCGGCGCCGCGAAGATACGGGTACATGACCTTCATGCAGAAGAAGACGATCGCGTAGATCGCCGTCAAAGCGACTTGACAGCCGAGAAGGGTGCCGACATCTACCAACGCGATCAAGGACATTTAGGGGGGGCCTGTGTGCGGGATTCTATGCGCATGGTTGCACGAAACAGAAGAATAGAAAAGTAGATGGAACCAGTTCCATACTGTAACTTTGGTCACTAAAGAGTAAGCCAGTCGTACTGGGCGTCGGTGAGCGGGACGACCGAGAGGCGGAACTGGCGGAAGAGAAGCGAGTCTTTAAAGACGGGAGTCTGGCGCATGTCGTCGAGGGTCTTTTCCTGTTTGAGGCGCTTGACGGGCTTGATACGAACTTTGGGGTCTTTGGGATCGGTGGCATCGACGGAGACTACCTTTGCGGTGCCTACGACAGCTTTTCCGACGTTGGAGTGGTAGATGACAAGCTTTTCGCCGGGCTTCATGCTGCGGAGGTTGAGGAGGGCTGTGTTGTTGGAGATGCCGTCCCAGGTGGTCTCGCCGTCACGCTCGAGGTCATCGAAGGAGTATTTGCCGGGTTCGGTCTTGAGGAGGAAGGGCATTTGGGGAGCTCCGAGTGAGTGGGATTACGACTACGACTAGTTTAGCCGCCAAGATCGATCAGGTTGACTTTGGCGACGGCCTGGCCCAGGAAGTTGGAACCGAGGAACTGGAATTTTTCGACTGAGTCCGTGGCGTAGAAGGTGCATTGAGGGCCGGTAGCGTTGAGGTCTGGGCTTTGAGATGGGAGGCCTAGATGGGAGGCTACGGCACGGGCCGTGGCTTTGGCTGCGTCGATGATCGTGAGGGGGTGCTGCATGGAGGTGAGGGTGCGACGGATGGCTGGTTCGAGGAGCGGGTAGTGGGTGCAGCCTAGTAGAAGGGTATTCGTGGCAGGAGCCTGGGCTAATGCTTCGGTCAGGTAGATTTTGAGGACCTCGTCGGTGACTGGGTGGTTGATCCAGCCTTCTTCGACAAGGGGAACGAGGAGGGGGCAGGCTTTTTCGGTGGCTTCGAGGTTGAGGGCGTTGAGGGCTTGGGTGTAGGCGCGGGATTGGACGGTGGCGGTCGTTGCTAGAACCAAGACTTGATTCGGGGTCGACTCGGCGGCGGCGAGAGCGGCCTGGGCGCCGGGTTCCACTACGCCGATGACGGGTATCGGAAGCGCTCTCTGGATGTCTTCGAAGGCCAGGGCGGTGGCGGTGTTGCAGGCGATCACGAGGAGGTCTGCACCCTGCTCGTGGAGAAACTTTGCGCTTGATACGGCATAGCGGGCGATGGTCTCGTGTGACTTGGAGCCGTAGGGGAGGCGGGCGGTGTCGCCGAGATAGATGTAGCGAGCGTCGGGGATGAGTGGCAGCAGGGCGCGGAGGACGGTGAGGCCGCCGAAGCCGGAGTCGAAGACGCCTATCGTGGGTTTCAGTGAAGACATTGAGGTTTTGTCAGGTATCAGCTTTCTGTTTTTTCTATTTGTCGGTTCTTAATTGCCGGATGGTGGAATGGGTTTGGCGGTGGTGTCGGTGGCCGGGTAGGTGTGGAGGAGGTCGGCGTGGCCGGCCAGGGTGTCGTGAGGTTGGCCGTCGACGAGGAAGCGGATCGCGGTAACCTGCGGAAAGGCAGCGTGAAGGGTTCCGATGATCGATTGCACGGTGAGGGTCTCGACCTGGATGCCGGAGGGGTGGTTGTCGAGGAAGGAGCCGCGAAGATTGATGACGGCTAACTGGCCGGGTCGGGCGCCAATCGCTGGTTGGGGGTCGGTGAGGAGGAAGACGTCGTCGACGGCGGCGCCGCCCTGGAGAGGATGGGCCGAGGCTGGGAGGGAGTAGGTGGAGAGGAGGTGCTCGATGAGTGCGCGGGCGCGAGCAGAGGGCTCCTGTGGCAGGGCGAACGATTCGGTGGCCGGAGTGATGGAGGCATCGGCGTCGTTGGCGAGGTAGAGGGTGACGTCCTCGGTGCTGGAACTGGTGGGGGCGGCGATGGGTGTGGGGTCGTTGGGTGTGGCGAGGCGCTTGTGAGCCTG
This sequence comes from Acidobacteriaceae bacterium KBS 89, assembly GCA_000381605.1. Classification (GTDB taxonomy): domain Bacteria; phylum Acidobacteriota; class Terriglobia; order Terriglobales; family Acidobacteriaceae; genus Edaphobacter. Next base: position 902,339 of record KB906755.1, on the reverse strand, counting down.
CTCACAGCCGTGGAGGAGGAAGGCTGCCATCAGGAGGATGCCCGCAACAAGGCTCCAGAAGAGGATGCGCTGGTAGCGGGGGATCATTTTGCTGCTCCGACGGGAATCTGGCGGCTGCGCCAGGATGTGAGAGCGGCGGCGATGGCCTTGGCGATGTTTTGCTGATAGGTAGCATCGGTGACAGGCGTGCGGTCGCCATCGGGAGAGGTGAACGGGGAGATCTCGATGGCGACAGCGGGGCAGGTGAGGTTGTCGAGGGGGCGCAGGGAGGAACGGCTGAGGATGACGGGGATTTTTGCGCGCTGGAGAGAGAGGCCGATCTCGTTGGCGAGGCTGAGGCTTTGGGGGATTGAGGCGGACTGGGCAGCGTTCCACGGGACCGTCGTGTGTGGGCCGTCAAGCTCGTTGGGCGGGGTGAGGGAAGAGGTGATGACGTGGACACCGTTGCCGCTGGACGTCGCGTGGAGGACGAGGCAGGCGTTGGAATGGCCGTGGTTGGCGATTTCGGCTCGCTGGTCGGTGGTGAATGAGACCGTGGGATCGGCGTCCCGGGTTGAGACCATGGTGAAGCCGCTGGAGGCCAGCAGAGCACGGAGGCGGGTCGCGAAGGCCAGGGTGAGATCTTTTTCGAGCAGGTTGTTGGGAAGGTGTGCGCCGGGGTCGGGGCCTCCGTGGGCCGGGTCGAGGAAGATAACGGTGCGGGGGAGTGGTTGCTGCGCGGGGGCGACGCGGTTCATCAGAGGAATAACCGCGAGTCCCAGGGCGAGATGTTTGAAGAAAAGAGGCAAAGTCGTTTGGTTGATTGTAAAGGGTGAGCGGAACGGGTGGGTTACCGGGATGAGTACGCAACGTCACGAGACTTTCATAAAATTGCTGAGGTTGGCGGTCGTGCGGGAAGCATCCAAAAGGAAGCACCACGAATATGAGCATTCTGTAAATATTTCGCGATCCGGAGAGTTTTATGGGAGGGATTCATGGTTGATACGGAGACACTTGTTCCGGCCAAGGAATTAGCCGCTAGGAATAAAGCTCATTTTCCGAATGAGAGTGCGGAGTATCGTGCGGCCCGCAACGCGCTGCTAGCGGAAGAGATCGAGTTGCGGCGGCATTTGGAGCGGGTGGCGGCCCAACGGCGCGCTTTGCCCGCGGGCGGGGAGATTGCGCAGGACTTTGAGGTGGCGTCGGAGAGTGGCGCGGTCCGATTGTCCAGTCTTTTCCGCGATAAAGATACGCTGATGATTTACAGCATGATGTATGGACCGCAGCGGAAGGCTCCTTGTCCGAGTTGCACTTCGTTTTTGAGCGCGTGGAATGGGACGGCGGTGAATCTGCGGGAGCGCGTGGCGATTGCGGTGACTGCACGGTCACCAATCGAGCGGCTGGTGGAGTACAAGAAACAGCGCGGGTTTGCGAATCTACCTTTCTTTTCGGACACGACGGGGGAGTATACGCGGACGTATGTGAACTCCGAGGATGCGGATGTTCCGGGGTTCAGCGTCTTTGCGAGACGTGACGGCAAGATTCGCCATTTTTATAGCGGCGAAATGGGTGGGGAGATGGCGGATCCGGGGCAGGATCCGCGGGGTGCGCCCGATCTTGATCTGCTATGGCAGTTGCTGGATCTGACACCCGAGGGACGAGGGACGGACTGGTATCCAAAGCTCAGCTACGGACCTAAGTAGCCGTAGCTGAGCTTTGCGGGTTGCGGTTATGCGTCCTAAATTTAGTCGAGAGCGTAGATAGCCAGGCCGCTGAGGAGCTTTGGGTAGAAGTCGGTGGACTTTTGCGGCATGACCTCGCCGGAGAGGGAGACATCTTTGAGCTGGTCGAGGGTGATGGGCTTGATGAGGAAGGCGATGTTGGCTTCGCCGGACTCGACGAGGCTGACGGCTTCGGCGGCTTCGCGAAGGTACTGGATGCTGCCGGTGGCGCGAACCTTGTCTTCGGTCAGGCCGAGAAGATGGTCGAGCACGATGGTGTGGAGCTGGGCTACGCCGAGTTGGCGCTGTCTGGAGGGAAGGCCCGCGAGGAGGGGTGAGATGGCTTCCGGTTTCGGCGTGAGGACGTAGTTGCCGTCGCCAGTGATGGCGATGAAGGATTCACCAGAGGTTTTGTTGAGGCGATCGATCAGTTCGGCGGCAGGTGCGTCGTCGTCGACCTCGGCGATGTCGAAAAAGGCGCTGGCTTTGGTGATGAAATCGGGGGATGAGAAGTTTTCGATGCCGTTGACGACGCGGTGCGTGGGCAGGATGGTGATGCCAGGGGCTTCCATGTTGACGAAGGTCATCATCATGGCGGCCTCGGGGAAGGCTGGGGCGGGGAGGTGGCTCGGGCTGAGCTTCTCGTCTTCGTCGCGGGGCTGGTTGAGGGGGAGTTTGAGCTGGGCTGAACGCTCTTTGGCGTAGGCGACCGACGTCTCGTAGCGGTGGTGGCCGTCGGCGATGATGAGCTTCTTGTCGGCCATGGCGGTGAGCAGGAGATTTATGAGGTTGGGGTCGGTTAGCTTCCACAGTTTGTGGACGACGCCGTACTCGTCGGTGATGGCGAGGTCGGCGGGGTTGTCGTCGAAGCCGTTCGGAAATGAGCCTTTGAAGATGAGCTTTTCCGCGGTGAAGGCGGGGTCGGAGTAGAGCATGTAGATCTGCTCGCAGTAGGCGCGGGTGGCCTTGAAGAGGGCCATACGGTCGGATTTGTGCTTGGGAAAGGTCTGCTCGTGGCGGTAGACGACCTTGTCGGCGTAGTCGTAGAGGTGACCAAGGGCGATAAAGCCGCGGCGCTCACGTACTTCGCTGGTCCCGGGGACGGTGTAGGTCTGGGAGTACCCGTAGATGGCAGGCTCGGACTCTTCGGCGAGGATGTGCTCGCGGCGCCAGTTGTGGAGGTACTCGGCGGCACGGGTGTAGACGTTGTGGGCCTCTTCACCGGGAGGCAGGAATTCCTGGGCCTCGGTGTCGCCGGGCTCGTGTTTGCCGAGAATTACCCGTATCAGGTTGTAAGGGCTGGCTTCGTAGTAGCGCTGCTGCATGGCCGGAGTGATCTTGTCGTAGGGCTGAGTGACTACAGCTTCCATGTTGACGCGGGCTGGGTCGTAACGAAGGGCTCGGAAGGGGTAGAGACGGGCCATGCTGTTTTGTTTCTCCAGACGTCTTAGGATATAGGGATTGTACGGGGTGTGGGCCAGAGGGAAAGTCAGCGCGGGATGAATCTGGACGGATGCGCTGAGCGTTAGGCTAGGTATGGGGCAGAGTATCGGGCTAAGTATTGGGAAATAGGCCCTGAGATGAAACTTTGACAAAAGGCTTTCGCGGCGAGTCTATTATTTGCTTGAATGCGACACCGGATGGCTGTAGGCTACGTGATCTGCAGTCGTCGTAACTCGCGGAAGAAGAATGATTTCCGTTAGTTGTGCTGTGGAGACCAAAGGCTGACCGAGCGGAAATGGCATTGGTGGCACTATGGACATCGATATGCAAAAGAAGAGCGGAAGACGAGGAAGCTGGAACAAGGGACGGCACGCAGTGCTGGGGCTTGCGGTGATTCTGGTGGGTGCGGGATTCTGGAGCACGGCAGGGAGTGTCGTCTGTCGAGCGCAGGAGAATCCGTTGGGAACGGTACATACCCAGCCTCCACCGCCTCCGCCGAAGACACCCGAGGACACAAAGCCGGTGATTGAAGGCGCGGACAATGCCGCGAAGCTGGCGACGTCGAGGCGGGACGCCAGGATCCGCGTCGACGTGAACCTTGTACTGGTTCCGGCGACGGTGACCGATCCGATGAACCGCCTGGTGACAGGGCTGGAGAAGGAGAACTTCGAGGTTTACGACAACAACATCGGACAGATCATCAAGAGCTTTTCTACGGAAGATGCGCCGGTGACGATTGGCGTCATCTTCGACCTGAGTGGAAGCATGAACTCGAAGTTCATGCGGGCGCGGAAGGCGCTGAGCGAGTTTCTGAGGACATCCAATCCGCTGGACGAGTTTTTTGTGGTGGGGTTCAACGACCGGCCGGCTGTCATTGTGGACTACACGTCCGACGTGGATGACGTTGAGGCGCGGATGGTGATGTTGAAGCCGGAGAACCGGACCGCGCTGATCGACGCAATCTATCTTGGAGTGGACAAGCTGAAACAGGCGAAGTATGAGCGTAAGGCGCTGTTGATCATCTCGGATGGCGGAGATAACCGCAGCCGGTATACCGAAGGGGAGCTGCGCCGAATAGTGCGAGAGAGCGATGTTCAAATCTATTCGATCGGTATATTCGACCAATATGCGCCGACGACCGAAGAGCAGCTGGGGCCCGTCCTGTTGACAGAGATATGCGATATGACGGGGGGACGGATGTTTCGGGTGCTGGATCTCAATGATCTGGGTGACATCGCATCGCGAATCAGTGCTGAGCTGCGAAACGAATATGTGATTGGATATAGGCCATCCGAGGTGAAGCAGGATGGGAACTGGCGTAAATTGAAGATACGACTAGTGCCGCCGCCGGGGCTTCCGACGCTGACGGTACATAATCGCCAGGGGTACTATGCACCTTCGCAGTAAAAGTTTCTGGCCACGAATGGCCGCGATAGGATGGGTGGTGACGGTGGCCGGCATGGGGAGCGGATTGACCCGGCAGCCAACGGCTCCGCAGGTGCCAGCGAAACAACAACCAGCTAACAGACAGCCTTCGCTGACGGTGGACCGCGATCCCGTGCCTTCCCCTGATGCTGACCCGCCGGCGCAGAGCCAGACCGGCGCGCCACAGGGCGTGGCGATAGGGAAGATCGAGCGTGAGGGTGGGAAGTACACGCTGCGACAGGATGCATATGAAGTTCGGCTGAACGCAACGGTGCTCGATTCAGGGGGCCGATCGATTCAGACGCTGGATAAGAGCGCGTTCTCCGTTTATGAGGACGGCGTTCCTCAGACGATTGCGTCGTTTAGGCATGAGGACCTGCCCGTATCGCTGGGTCTGCTGATCGATAGCTCGGGTTCGATGTACGACAAGCGGGTTGCGGTGCAAAAGGCCGCTCTGAACTTTGTGAAGCTCTCCAATCCCGAAGATGAAGAGTTTCTGGTGGACTTCTCCTGGGAAGCGTTCATCGACCAGGATTTTACGAACAGCCTCGACAAGCTAGAGCAGGGATTGGGATTCGTCAAATCAAGCGGCGGGACAGCGGTCTATGACGCGCTGGTAGCTTCGGCGGACTATCTGAGCAAGAATGCGAAACATCCGAAGCAGGTGCTGTTGGTCGTCACCGACGGCGAAGACAATGCTTCGAGCGCGACCCTGGAGCAGACGATCCGAAGAATTCAGGATCTGGACGGGCCGGTGATCTATTGCGTGGGGCTGTTGTTTGGAGAAGATACCGATAAGCGGGAGTCTCGACATGCAAGACGAGTACTGGAGACGCTGGCCGAACAGACGGGCGGAGCGGCCTACTTCCCGAAGGCGTTGAAGGACGTGGATGCAGTTGCAGCGCAGGTGGCCGAGGATATCCGAACTCAGTACACAATCTCGTACCACTCGACGAAGCCGCCTGAGCTGGGTGGATATCGTGAGGTCCACGTGGAGGCGAAGGCGAAGGGCTTTGGAAGATTGTCAGTGCGCACTCGAAGTGGGTACTATCCGAAGGTCGGGGCTGCGTCGAAGGGTAAGGACGCAGGATTGAATGACCCTGCAAAGAAGCCCTGATGCAAGGTCGGGGTGTAGAAACGTAACAACCTCTCCGGATTGATGTAAGAAATCAGGGGTGTGTCATGCGCCTACGGCGAGAACTTCGACAGCCGGTTGAATTTGTGTGTGAGGTTTGAGTCGATGAGGGTTGTAGAGAACGTACTGGAGCTGGTGGGACAGACGCCGATGTTGCGGATGCGCCGGCTTGAGCAGGCGAGTGGTACCGAGCCTTGCGCGGAGATTTGGGCGAAGCTGGAGTTTTTGAATCCGGGCGGAAGCGTGAAGGACCGCGCGGCAATGGGTCTCGTGCTGGATGCAGAGCGGCGTGGTGTGTTGCGGCCGGGAGGCACGATTGTCGAGGCCACGGCTGGAAATACCGGCGTGGGTCTTGCGCTTATCGGCGTGAATCGCGGGTACAAGGTAATGCTGTACGTGCCGGAGCAGTTTGCGGAAGAGAAGTGCAAACTGATGCGCGGGTTGGGCGCGACGGTGGTACGAACTCCTGAAGCTGAGGGCATGGCGGGCGCGATTCGACAGGCGTTGGAGTTTGAGATGGAGACGCCGGGAGCATTTGCTGCATTGCAGTTTGAGAATCCGGCGAACCCGGACTTTCATGAGCAGACGACCGCGGTCGAAATCTGGCAACAGATGGACGGGCGCATGGATGCGTGGATTTCTGGGATCGGATCGGCGGGCACGTTTACTGGTGTGGCACGGTTTTTGAAGAAGAAGCGGCCGGATATTTTGACGGTGGCGGTGGAGCCGCAGGGAAGCGTGCTGCAGGGTGGAGAACCGGGGCCGCATCGGGTGGAAGGAATTGGCGTGTCGTTTATTCCTGCGACGTTTGATCGCAGCGTGTGCGATCGCGTCATGATGGTGATGGATGATCCAGCGATAGCGATGGTGAAGCGGCTGTCTGTGGAGGAGGGTGTCTTTGCGGGATCGAGTGCCGGGGCGATGTTGTGCGCGGCCGTGGATGTGGCGCGTGAACTGGGCGCGGGGAAGAGAGTCGTGACCGTGATTCCTGATTCTGCGGAACGGTATCTGAGCAAAGGCTTGCTCGATTAGTTTTTCGCGCGCATAAATTGGAGGCGCTACGAACAAAATACGGGTTCTTCGCTCCGCTCAGAATGACAACTCTAAAGATTTGACTATGCGAGGGGATATGCAAGAGAGAAGGCTGGGATTTGCGACGCGGGCGATTCATGATGGGCAGGCTCCGGATGAACTGACTGGAGCAGTCAATGTGCCGATCTATCTGACTTCTACCTATCAGCAGGAAGCCATCGGGAAGAACAAAGGGCATGAGTATGCGCGGCTGACCAATCCCACGCGTGACGCGCTGGAGGAGAGCCTCTGCTCGCTGGAGGGTGGAACGAGCGCGCATGCGTTTGCAAGCGGGATGGCCGCGATCACGGCGATGTGCACGATGATGAAGTCGGGCGACCATGTGGTGTGCACGGACAACATGTATGGGGGGACGGGCCGGTTGTTCGACAAGGTGCTTGCGAACTATGGGCTTACGTTTACTTATGTTGACACGAGTGTTGCGGAGAACGTGGCCGGGGCGATTCGGCCCGAGACGAAGCTGGTGCATATCGAGACGCCGACGAACCCGATGATGTCGATTACAGATATCGCAGCTGTCGCGAAGATCTGCCACGCAAAGGGCGTGGAGCTGAGTGTGGACAACACGTTCTTGTCGCCTTATCTGCAGCAGCCGATTGCGCTGGGCGCGGATATTGTGATGCATTCGACGACGAAGTTTTTGAATGGGCACTCGGACGGTCTAGGTGGGGTTCTGGTTTGCACGAAGCCGGAACAGGCGGAGAAGTTTCGATTTGTGCAGAAGTGTACGGGCGGGATTTTGTCGCCGTTTGAGAGCTATCTGCTGCTGCGTGGAGTGAAGACGCTGGCCGTGCGGATGAAGCAGCATGATGCGAATGGTCGAGTGGTTGCCGATTTTCTTAAGGGGCATAAGAACGTGAAGCAGGTGTTTTATCCGGGGCTGGCGGAGCATCCGCACCATGAGCTGGCGAAGCGGCAGCAGCACGGATTCGGGTCGATGATTTCGATGGAGCTGGGATCGCTGGAGAACGCGAATGCCTTTGCCAAGTCCCTGCGGCTGGGTTTTCTGGCGGAGTCCCTTGGCGGTGTGGAGACGCTGATCTGTCATCCGGCGACGATGACGCACGCGGCTGTCGGGGTTGAGGGCCGGACGAAACTGGGCATCACGGATGGGTTGATGCGGGTTTCGGTCGGGATCGAGGATGTTGAAGATATCGTGGCTGATCTGGGGCAGGCGCTGGATCGCATCTGATTTGAAACAGTTCCACGGCAATGAGGTGTGGGCTTGGTCGCCTATACCTCGTTTGTATCGGGAGATTTTTTCATCAACCCGCGAACCGCGGTATGCATGGTGGTGATACATGTATTAGTATTAATTATGTGAACGGAGGGTCAGAAAATGTTTGGATTGACCGAGGAACAGAGGCAGTTGCAAAGTGCCGTACGGGCGTTTGCGGAGGGTGAGATTGCGCCCCATGTGTCCGAGTGGGACGAGAAGAGCGAGTTCCCGCACGAGGTTGTGAAGAAGCTGGGTGAGATGGGGCTGCTGGGTGTGATCTTCCCTGAGTCGCTGGGTGGCGCGGGGATGGGCTACGTCGAGTACGTGCTGGCCATCGAGGAGTTGTCGAGGGTGGATGGCAGCGTGGGGATCATTGTGGCGGCTCATAATTCGCTTTGCACAAATCACATCATGCTTGGCGGAACCGACGAGCAGCGGAAGCGATGGATTCCGAAGCTGGCGAGCGGCGAATGGCTGGGCGCGTGGGGATTGACGGAGCCGGGATCGGGTTCGGATGCGGGTGGGGCACGAACGACGGCGGTGAAGAAGGGCGATACGTGGGTGCTGAATGGATCGAAGACCTTCATCACAAATGGAAGCCATGCCAACTGTGCGGTTGTTCTTGCGGTGACGGATAAAACGAAGGGAGCGAGCGGGGGGATTTCAGCGTTTGTGGTGGAGAAAGGGACGAAGGGCTTCCGTCCGGGGAGGAAAGAAAACAAGCTGGGGCTGCGGGCGAGTGATACCTCCGAACTGATCTTCGAGGACTGCGAGATTCCGGCGGAGAACCTGATCGGCAAGGAGGGTGATGGATTCAAAGACGCAATGCGGGTGCTTGACGGTGGAAGGATTTCGATTGCTGCGCTGAGTCTTGGCATCGCGCGCGGCGCGCTCGATGCGGCGATGAAGTATGCGCAGGAGCGGCGGCAGTTCGGCAAGGCGATCAGCGAATTTCAGGCGATTCAGTTCAAGCTGGCGGATATGGCGACGCAGTGGGATGCAGCACAGTTACTGACGATGCGCGCGGCGCAGATGAAGGATGAGGGCAAGAAGGTGACGCTGGAGTCGGCGATGGCGAAGCTGTATGCGAGCGAGGCTGCTTGCCGGATTTGCGATGAGGGTGTCCAGATTCACGGTGGTTATGGATTCATCAAGGACTATCCCGCGGAGAAGTTCTATCGCGATGTGCGGCTCTGCCCGATCGGCGAGGGAACCAGCGAGATTCAACGGATGGTGATTGCGCGGGAGCTGTTAGGAAGCAAGCCTAGCCGCGGGTAGTGCGGCGCTTGGGAGATGAACTAGAGGCCGAAGGACCAAACCTGCTGAACGGTCTTCGAAAGAATCTGTTCGCGGTCCGTGGCGGGCAGGAAGTCGAGGTGGGCGCGGAAGAGTGCGACCGCTTTGTCGTAGGGGAGTTGCTTCAGGCAGATTGGCCAGTCGGTTCCCCACATCAGACGTTTCGATCCGAAGGTGTCGTTCAGGCGCTTCACCTGCGCGTCAGCGTCGCGGTAAGGAAAGGATTCACGCGAGAGTGACCACATGTGCGAGATCTTGACGAACACCTTGGGATAGCGGGCGAGGGCGACCAACAGTTGAAGTTCGTCCGGGCGGTCAAGCGGGCAGTCGGCCATGTGATCGATGACGACGATGAGGCCTGGGTTTTGTTCGATGAGAGGCACGAGGTCGGGTAGCCTGGTGACGGGTGTCAGGATGGTCATCGGGACCTTGAGTTCGGCACATCTGCGCCAGAGCGGCGGCATGAGAGGGCCGCGAATCCAGTCGCCTTCGGCTCCGGCTATGGGGCTGAGCCGCACGCCGTGGAAACCCTGCTGGGTAAGCTGCGTGAGGTGGTCGGGAGCGACGGGATCTTCGGGGTTGACCCGACAGACGCCGTGAAATTTTCCAGGATACTGCTTCAGGACTGAAGCGAGATAACTGTTGTCCCAGCGATAGTGGCTGACTTGAATGAGGACGGTTCGAGCGACGCGGTTGGCTTGCATGAGTTCGAGAAGCGTCTCGGGCGAGGCGTCTTCTGCGGGGGGATGAGCGCCCGGAGCGAAGGGGAAGGCAGGATCGTGCTTCCAGACATGGACGTGGGAGTCGATGAGGAGAGGGCTGGTAGGCGCCGCAGCGAACGATCCAATGGCGGATGATGCGATGGAGGCTGCGATAAAGCGGCGGCGGTTCCACATGGGCGCTCTTTCGACGAGAGACGTGGTGAACAGTTGCTGAATTATCTCAGTCCAGGAATTCTAGAAGCTGCGTGGAGAGACGGGTTCTTTGTCGGGAGCGGTTGAGATTTTGATGGTGGCGGGGGTTGCACCTTCAGTGGTTGCGTTCAGAGTGATTGTTCCAGTTACGGCTGTGGCGCGGAGGATGGCGAGGGCGTGGCCGTCGTAGAGTTTTCGGTCGGTGGACTGGAAGCGATCGTGGTCGAGGAGGTTGCCGTTGTCAACGGCGATGATTTGGCCGGGGCCGCCGGTGGAGAAGTGAATCACGGTAGCACTGTCAGGGATCACGGTGCCGTTAGCATCAACGAGGGTCACGGTTGCGTAGGCTACGTCGTTCCAGCCCGAACCGAGGGCCCGAGTGTCAGTGGTAAGAACGAGATGGTCGGGCTTGAGGGCGGTACGGAGTTCGTTTTGAGCGAGGACTTTGCCGTTGGTGCGGGCGACGGCTTTGATGGTACCTGGTTCGAACGGGACTTGATAGGTGATGGGGCTGGCGTCGGGGTGGAGTTTTTGTGTGCCGAGGGATTTATTGTTGAGGAAGAGCTCGACCTCTTCGGCGTTGGTGTAGATTTCGAGATTTTCGGTATGGGGAGATTGGTCTTTGGGGGACCAGTCGAGGAGAAGTGGTTGACCGAAGCGCGTAGTGGGATCGAGTGGGGCATTAGGTGCAGTTGTTGCGGCTTGATTGTTGGAGGTGGGTGAGGCGTAGCCGGGATCGACAGGGCCGCGGCGGGCGACTTGAACACGTCGAGCGATGCGAACCATCGGGGCGGTATTTGGGTCTGCCCACCAGGATTGGCGCTCGTAGCCGCGGGCGCGGGGGAGCGACGTTGTGAGCAGAAGGCCGCTGCCGGCGCCAATGCTGGGCCAACGACCGGCTTCGCCAAGGTAGTCGATGCCGGACCACAGGAACTGACCGGAGTATTCGGGATGGTCGCGCATCGCGATCCATTGGTTGCGGTCATGGGTGTTTTCGGTGCCGACAATTTTGCGGGTTGGCTTGTCGGCGTGGGCTTTGAGGATCTCCTGTTCGCGATAGTTCTGGCCTACAACGTCGAGGAGGTCGGCGAGGCCGTTGTCGTAGTCGTGGGAGACATTGGGACGGAAGAGCGCTTGCGTGACGGGACGCGTGGGGTCGTACTGGTGGAAGGTGTCGACTAGAGATTTGAGGATGGGGATGGCGATGTCGGGTTTGGGTGTGTCGTGGATCTCGTTCCCGGCGGACCAGAGGATGATGCTGGGATGGTTGCGGTCGCGGCGGACGGTGTCGGCGGTGTCTCGGAGGGACCACTCTTTGAAGTAGAGGTGGTAGTCGTAGGGATTTTTGGCGACGGTCCAGCAGTCGAACATCTCGTCCATGACGAGGAAGCCCATGCGGTCGGCGAGGTCGAGGAACTCGGGCGCTGGTGGGTTGTGTGCGGTGCGGATGGAGTTGACGCCGAGGGCGCGAAGGGCGGTTAGGCGGCGTTCCCAGGCGGCGAGTGGGACGGCGGTGCCGAGGGCTCCGGCGTCGGTGTGGAGGGCTACGCCGTAGATCTTGTGGTGTTTGCCGTTGAGGAAGAAGCCCTGGTCGGGATCGAAATGAAACTCACGGACGCCGAAGGGGACGACTTCGTTGTCGGTGGGTTTGCCATTCTCCAGGATGGTCGCGACGACTCTGTACATTGTGGGGTGATCGACGTCCCAACGGTCGGGATCTGCAATGGTGGCGTCAGCTTCGAGATCGGCGGAGGCCCCTGGGGCAAGAGTGATCGCCTTCGGTAGGTCTATGAACGAGCCAGACAAGGTGCCGTCGCCGGGAGTTCTGACATCGATAGCTAATCTGATGTTGGCATCGACAGCGGAGTCGTTGGTGACGGTGGTTCGGATGTGAACGGTGGCGGATTGAGCCGAGACTTTTGGAATGGTGACGAAGGTGCCCCATGGGGCGATGTGGGTTTGTGATGTTGTGATGAGGCGGACGTGGCGGTTGATCCCAGCGCCTGGGTACCAACGAGAGGCGGGTTGCTGGGAGTCATCGACGCGGACGGCGATGATGTTTTTGCCTGCGTGGAGATGCGGCGTGAGGTCGTAGTTGAAGCTGACGTAGCCGTACGGGCGGTGACCGAGAAGTTCTCCGTTGCAGTAGACGTCGGAGTTGGCCATGATGCCGTCGAAGGCGATGTAGGTGCGCTTCGCGTGATCGAGTTTTGGCAGCGTCAGCGTGTGGCGATACCAGGCGACGCCGGTGGGGAAGAAGCCTCCGGCGGCGCGGCTTGGCGCGTCTTCTTTGACGGGGCCGGCGATGCTCCAGTCGTGTGGGAGCGTGACGGGCTGCCATTGAGTGTCGTCGAACGTTGGAGATTGGGCGCTAGTAGGGTCGGACTGTGTGAAGCGCCAGTTGGAGTCTAAGGGCTGGATAACGCGGGGCTGAATCAAGTGCAGGGCAGCGAAGGCGTGGGTGGTGAGGAGGGCGGTTGCGAGGAGAATCGTGCGGTGCATGGAGCCCCTTGTTAGATAGCTGCGGTAGATTCTGCACCGCTTTTGTTGCTCATGTCATTTCGGCGTTGTGGTTGGTGTCGGCTCGACCGGGTTGAACTTGCGAGCAAGTTCGGGTGTGGATTGGATCTCGGAGGCTGGCGGGTTTTCGGATTTCGTGACCTCCACTCCGAATATGTAACTTGGCCCGAACATATTACTGGTGAAGAAGACGTATTTTTTGTCCGGGCTGAAGCGGACGTTGGGTTCGGCTCGGTAGTTGTGGTGTGCCATGTTGACGAGCCGCTCTGACTTGAAGACGCCGGGCTGCCAGAAGTCCGGGCCGTTGAGCGCACCTTCTCCCTGCGGAATCATGCGGGGATAGAAGAGTTCGATCCACTCGCCATCCGGGGCTTCGGCGACCTGGCCTGAATCGCCTCCGTCGCCGGTGAAGAGGTCGAGGTCCTGGGTCAGGTTGAAGTGAATTGACCACTCGTTGCGCTGCATGTGGTACGCGGTGCGTTTGCCGGTCTGGAGGTTGTAGCTGGCGAGGAAGAAGTCTTCTCCTTTGGGGAACTGCCAGTCGTACCAGATGGTCTGGCCGTCGAGACCCCAGAACTCGTGGCCGGCGATCTCCATGGCCATGGTGCGCTTGTGGATGAGGGTGTTGTGCGTGCCGTCTGTGTGGATGAGCCAGATGCGATCAACCTTCTGCCACATTCCTTCGTGACAGTACATAAGAAGAGTCGGATCGCTCGGAGAGAAGAGGAGGTGATTGACCCAGTCGGTGGAGTGGAGAAGCGGCTTGATGAGACCAGGCTTCTCTCCGCTGGCGCCGGGTTCGAGACGGATGGTGAAGAGGACGAGGGGAATGCGGGCGGCGAGACGGCGCTCCATCATCTGACCCTTGTCGTCGGCCTGGATGTGGGCGCCGCCGAGGTTTGCAGCAGCGTTCGCATTCGCAGGCGGGATGACCGGTGCAGTGGCGACGAAGGCATTGGGAGCGTTGGGATCGCCGCCGGGTACGTCGGCTTCGTTGTAGGTACCGGCGCCGAGGGTTTCGTCGGCGTTGATGCTGGAGACGCTCAGGTGGCCGGGGAGTTCGACAAGCTTGCGGACCTCGCCGGTGTTGGTGTTGGCCTTGTAGATCGCGTTGGTGTGTGTGTCGGGATCGGTGCGGGTGAAGAAGACGCTGTTCGTCTTGTGCCCGACGACGATGGCGCGTGCGCCACGGCCAAAGCGAGCCACGGGTGAGGCGTCTGCATTGGCAGGCGGTGGTGGATTGGGAACCAGCATGCTCGTCTTCATGGTGGCGAGGTCGAGGACGCGAATGCCGCCGGGAGAGTTGTAGACCATCTGCTTATGGTCAGGAGTGTAGGCGTTGACGTTGAAGTAGTAGGCACCGGAGTTGGGCTCGTCGGAGACACGCCAGATGCGGTGGCCCGTGTCCTTGTCGACCCAGGTCTTGGGTGGTACCTGGCTTAGCTCAGAGGTGGACTGCGCCCGCATTGGGTGAGACATAGCGGCAAGAGTAAAGATGGCGATCGAAGAGAGCAGGGGACGGGCCATGCGGGGGACTCCTGTTGATTCAACGTGCGAGGTTGAAGAGACTTACTTGCGTGGGACTACGGGTCCTTTGCTGTTCGGCGGCTCGGTTGGGTTGAACTTGCGGGCGAGGTCCGGAGTGACTTGGACGTCAGCCGCAGCAGGATTTTCGGCCTTCTTGACCTCGACGCCAAAGACATAGCTCGGGCCAAACATATTGCTGGTGAAGAGGACGAGCGATTTATCCGGGGAGAAGCGGACGTTAGGCTCCTCGCGATAGTAGTGATGGGACATGTTGACGAGGCGTTCCGACTTGAAGACCCCAGGCTGCCAGAAGTCCGGCCCGTTGAGGGCGCCTTCGCCAACAGGAAGCATGTGCGGATAGAAGAGTTCGATCCACTCGCCATCGGGAGCTTTGGCCACCTGGCCGGGATCCCCGCCATCGCCAGTGAAGAGGTCGAGCTCTTTGGTGAGGTTGAAGTGAATCGACCACTCGTTGCGCTGCATGTGGAAGGCGGTGCGTTTGCCGGTCTTCAGATCATATCCGGCGAGGAAGAAGTCTTCTCCTTTGGGGTACTGCCAGTCGTACCAGATGGTCTCGCCATCGAGTCCCCAGAATTCATGACCGGCGATCTCCATCGCCATGGTGCGTTTGTGGATGAGGGTGTTGTGCGTGCCGTCAGTGTGGATCATCCAGATGCGATCGACCTTCTGCCATGGACCTTCGTGGCAGTACATCAGGAGTTCCGGGTCTTTGGGGGAGAAGAGGAGATGGTTGACCCAATCGGTGGAGTGCAGGAGAGTCTTCATATCGCCGGGCTTCTCGCCGTGCGGGCCAGGCTCAAGGCGAATGGTGAAAAGAACGAGAGGCAGGCGCGCGGCCAGGCGAGCCTCCATCATGGCGCCTTTGTTCTCGGGCTGGTAGTGGGGGCCTTGCGCGGCACTGGAGATGCGATTGTCCCCCGCGGGTCTGGGGGGCGAAGGAGCGTTGGAGCCGTACTCTTTGCCTGTCGCGTCTCCTTCGATATAGGTGCCCGCAGCTAGGGTCTCGTCGGCGTTGACGCTGACGATGCTGATCTTGGGCGGGAGATCGGTGAGCTTGCGGATGGCTCCGGTGTTGGTGTCGGCTTTATAGACGGCGGCTGCATGCGTGGCGGGATCAAGCTGGGTGTAGAAGACGCTGTTGGTTTTATTGCCCGCTACGAGCGCGTGCGGGTTGCGACCAGCGCCGGCTCCGCGTACAGCGCTGGGATCGACGGCCTCAGTGGCAGGAGCAGCGGGAGGGTTGGGGACGAGCAGACGGGTCTTGCGAGTGTCCATGTCGAGGACGTGGATGCCGTCGGGCGCGGTGTAGATCATCTGCTTGCGGTCCGCTGTGTAGGCGTTGATGTTGAAATAAAATCCGCCGGAGTTGGGTTCGTCGCTAAGCCGCCAGATGCGGTGGCCGGTGTCTTTGTCGACCCATGTCTTGGGCGGCTCCTCCGCACGGGTGAGGGCAGTCAGGACCGTCAACAGTGCCAGGGACGATGCGACGGAGCGAATAAGGGAAGGCATGGGCGGAGCTCTCCTTCGGTAGAACGCAGAACCTTGTGACACCCTGCTGCGGGTCTCTCCGCTTAGAGGGCGGAGGAAGCAGACGTTTAGGGTGCGAAAGATTTATACACTGTGACGGATGCGACTGGGAAATAGTTTCTTACGGGGAATTAGAAGCGGAGCGGATAGAGAGGGGAGCACTACACTAGGGGTATGGGTAATTCAACAGCTTCGCTCGATATGTCTGTTGCCGGCATAGCCGCGAAGGTCAATCAGGGGCTTCGGATTGGACGGGACGAAGCCCGGTGGCTTTGGGAGAACGCCTCGGATGTGGAGTTGTGCTCGATGGCCAGCAGCGTTCGGAATCGGTTCCATGCTCCCGGGTCGTGCACGTATATGGTGATGCGGATCATCAACTACACCAACGTCTGCGTCGCGCAGTGCGACTACTGTGCTTTCTATAAGCTGCCCTCGCAGGACGGAGGCTACGTGCTGAGCCACAACGAGGTGTTCGCCAAACTCGACGAGCTGTTGGCGCTGGGTGGAGACCTCGCGGCGTTCAATGGAGGGTTCAACCCGCATCTGCCACTGAGGTATTACTGCGAGCTGTTTGCTGCGATCCGCGCTCGCTATGGGGACTCACTGGAGTTCTATGCGCTGACGATCGCGGAGTTTATGTACCTTGCCGATCACGCAAAGTTAAGCTATGCGGAGGCTGCGACGCGGTTGAAGGATGCCGGCGTTCGGTGGATCACTGGCGGTGGGTCGGAGATCTTGACCGAAGAGTTTCGGGCGCGCCACTCAAAGTTCAAGTACACCGTAGCGCAGTACTTCGACGCGCAACGGGCCATTGTTGACGTCGGTTTGAAGACGACGGCGACGATGGTGATTGGTTTTGACGAGAGTATCGATGAGCGGTTGGAGCATCTGGAGCGCACTCGGAACTTTCAGAAAGAGACCGGAGGACTGGCGAGCTTTCTCTGCTGGACCTTCAAGCCTTACTTCACGCAGATTGGCGGCATCGAGATTTCGACGGCCGAGTATCTGCGGCATCTTGCGCTGAGCAGGATCTTCCTGGACAACATTCCGCGTATTCGTACGTCAGTGCTGACGCAGAACGAAAAAGCCCTCGAGGGTTTGAAGTACGGTGCGGACGACTTCGACCTTCCCATCGAAGATGAGGTGACGCAGAAGGCCGGCGCGACGATCAGCCTGGACTTCGAGCGGATACTGGACTACGCGCGCACGCTCGGCTTCAAGCCCGAGTACCGTCATGTGTCGTTGGGCCACGCGCCAAACCGCACTGTAGAGCCCGCCCTGAATGGTTAGGCTATCGGTTGCTAAGAGAGGATTCCCGAGTGCGCGTCGTGGAACGGTGTGTGGTGGACCGTTTGCCATGACGCAGAAGCCACTCGTGACCCTCACGCGTAATGAAGAGATTGTCCGAGATGTGGAGCTCGTTCCCCTGGCTGATCTGGACGGGCTTTCTTTCGATGAATCGTCTGCGCTTCAGAGCGTTCATGGCGTGGCTGGTGAGGTGAGCGGAGCCGCGAGCCTGCATCTCCAGTCCGAGCTCGCGCGGGCTCAGGCCGGAGTCGGTGCTTCTGAGGTCGATGATCGTCAGCGCCATCACTTCATAGGAGACCAAATCAACGGAGGCTGTGGAAACGGGTTCGGCTGGCAGGAAGGGAGTACGGTATTGTGCCTCTGGCTGAGGCAACCCAGGCTGAGGCATGATCGCCAGCAATTGAGCCATGATGTTCTGCTGAAGCTCGGCGAAGTCGCTGGGCAATGCGTTGGCAGGGTAGGGAATGAGGGGAAGATACTGTATTCCCAGAGGCAGGCTCGATTCCATCCTGTAAGAGATCAGGCAGATGGGTATTCCAAGGGCGACAGCACAGCCTACGGCGAGCCAGATCTCAGCGGTGTTCTCCGATGTATCCGCGACAAGAGCTTTGGCCTGCTCGATCTCGTCGACGAAGAGGTTGATTGGGATTGGAGAATGAGGGGTTCGCTGGAGGCGAGAGGGGACCAGGTCGATTTCGAGGACTGCGGGAACCAATATTTCGTCGAACAGGCGATCGAAGTACGGGTCGGAGGGGAGCAGCACAATGCATTGTTTCTTGTTGCGTTCGCTCATGAGCGAAGGTCCTTATCTGTCGTGCGCTATTGGGCAGCCCGTTCAGGCTCGTGCCAGTGAACCCACAACCGACAGAGCAAGGGCGTTCGCATCTTGGCTGCGGGGTGCGATGCGATCGTGGTGTGGGTGTTCGCGAAGGTTATGAAGAGAGAAATTCTGCATGTCGACCATCTTGAGCGGCCGTGAGTAGAAATAACCCTGGGCCTGGTCGCATGACATCTGGCGGAGCATCTGGACGTGCTGGTCGGACTCGACTCCTTCTGCGATGACCTCGATCTGAAGGCTGTGGGCAAGTGCGATAATCGCAGCGGTGACGGCGCGGCTGTTTTCATCGACATCGCAACGCGAGACGAAGGAGCGGTCGATTTTGATTCGGTCTACGGCGAAACGAGTGATGTAACCCATATTCGAGAAGCCCGTGCCGAAGTCGTCAATTGCGAAACGGACACCAAGTTTGCGAACGCGCTGCATGATCTCGAGGGACTCTTCCGAATCGACCATAAGCAGATTTTCGGTGATCTCCAACTCGAGTTGCTGGGGCTTCAGACCGCTGGTGTGCAGGGCGCGCTCTACTGTTGCGGGGAAGTCCTTCTGCTGGAACTGGCGGGGAGAGATGTTGACGGCGACTGAGCACTCAACGCCTAGCCTGCGTTGCAGAGCCGCCACGTCCTTGCAGGACTGAAGAAGCACCCATTCTCCAATGGGCACGATGAGGCCGGTCTCTTCGGCGAGCGGGATGAAGGTGTTCGGCCCTACCAGCCCGAATTCGGCGCTGTTCCAGCGAAGCAGGGACTCCATTCCAACCAGCTGACCGTTTGCGAAAGATATCTGAGGCTGGTAGAGGATCTCGAACTCCTTGTCCTCAAGCGCCGTGCGTAGGGCCGACTCCATTTGCAGCTGTTGGAGACCTTGCATGGCAATTCCGGGGACGTAGACCTGTGAGCCATTGCGTCCGCTGTGCTTGACGCGGTACATGGCGAAGTCGGCGTTCTTGAACAGACTGTCGACGTCTTCACAGCCTGGAAACTGGCCGATGCCTATGCTGGCGGTAACGATGATCTCGTGTTTGCCAATGCGAATCGGCTGAGCAACGGATTGCAAAAGCTTCTGGCAGATCTCCTCGGAGTCCTGGTGGGAGCGAAGATCAGGGAGCAGCACGACGAATTCGTCTCCACCCATGCGGCCGACGGTATCGGACTTGCGGACGCAGGCCCTTAGCCGTTTCGAGATCTCGCAGAGGACGATGTCTCCGGCCTGGTGTCCGAGTGAGTCGTTCACGCGTTTGAAGTTGTCGAGGTCAACCATCATAACGGCAAGGTTGTCCTGAGTGCGTCTAGCCCGCTCGATGGCGACCTCAAGGCGGTCGCGGAGCAGTGTGCGCGTGGGAAGGCCCGTGAGCGGGTCGTGATGTGCGACGTGGTAGATGTACTCCTCGGCTCGCTTGCGCTCAGTCAGGTCGTAGGAGATCCCCACAAACCCGGTTATGCATTCTTCGCCATCGCGTAGTGCAGTGACGACAAGCTGAACGGGGACACGTGACCCGTCCTTGCGAATATAGGTCCACTCTCGCTCGTCGATGAGACCCCTCTCGGGGGCGAGACGAAAGACTTGATGGTCGGGAGTTACATCGGTATCGAATTGGGTCGAGAGATCGACAGCCCGCTGACGAAGCTCTTCGGGGTCGTGCAGCTCGATGCTGTCGCGGCCGAGAAGATCGCTCTCCTGATACCAGAGAATTCGTTCAGCAGCAGGATTAACCGAGGTGATAATTCCTGCGTTGTCGGTGACGATGATGCTGAAAGGGGAGCTTGCGATGATGGATTTGTTGAAATTCAGCGCGTTCTTGAGATCTTCTTTATGTTGATGGCGAGCGGATACATCAGTGATCGTCGTCGCAATACCATTGGACAATTGGACAACCTGAATTTGATAACGACCGTGGTCACTATTTGGCTGAAAGACAGAGCTTTTAACTTCGATTAGCGCCGGCTCTCCAGTCTCGGCAACTCGCTTGTGGCGATCGAAGAGATGGGTGGTGCGTATCGTAGGAAAGACCTCGTAGAGATTCTTCCCGAGCACATGGTCACGGTGCATGCCGATCATTCGCTGGGCATTGCCGTTGAGAAAGATGAATTTGAAGTCGCAGACCTCGCCCGCGGCGTCGTAGACACTGTCGTACAAGATGACGGAATCGGCGCTGGACTCTGCGGCTGCAATCAGACGAAGCTCGTTGTCACGCGAACGCGTGGTGTCGCGCACAATGAGCGTGAGGCGCCGCACGGAGATTGGCAGACCGGCGACGAAGACGGTCGCTGCGATGGAACCGGCCCCTGCGAGTAGTCTCATGATCCATGGATATTCAAAGGCGACGGAACTGAGCGCAAGGTCGCGATCGAGAAGGTCAGCAAGCAGGAAGAGAAGGAAAGCCCCGACCACCCACCGAACGAAGACGTCTTTTCGGCATTCATAAACGAGCAGTGCGAGAGAAACTGCCAGTGCAAACCAGGCGACCCAGATAATTTTTTCGAACGCCAGGCTGCTTGTCAGCCTGTTTGTCAGCGCCAGACCGGGGTAGTGCAATGATCCCAAGCGGGATTGGAGAAACAGCGCGATGCAACCAACCAGAGTAATCAAGGTGGCCGATATCGCTACGATTTCTGAGCCCGCGTGTCTGTACCGTTGGATCAATTCGGTCATGGGTGCCTCTTACCGCTCAGCAAGGCATTGCGGCAGCATCAGGTGGTGGCCCGATGGATACCTCGCCATAGCTAACTGTAGAGTTGACATTCGTGCAGGCCAATACCACCTATGTGTTAGCAAACTCGATACTAAGAGGCCGCTTTTCACGTGGTTACAGGCTTCATTTAGAGTTTGTCGCGAGCAACCCGACAAATAGAATAGGCATGGCATGCCGCGATCGACACTTTCCGTAGCCATCATCACGTTGAACGAAGAAGACAACCTCGCGCGCACGCTGAACAGTGTCCGGTTTGCTGACGAGATCGTTGTAGTCGACTCCGGTTCGACCGATCGGACCGTTGAGATTGCGAGGTCGCTTGGAGCGAAGGTCTTCTCCGAGGCGTGGAAGGGCTTCGCGCTGCAGAAGAACTCAGCGATCGACAAATGCACGGGGACCTGGGTGCTGTCGCTCGATGCGGATGAAGAGTTGACAGACGAACTGCAAGCCGAGATCGGCAAGATGCTGGAGACGGACGCGCAGAGGTCGCCGCAGGTGGACGGCTATAGGCTCCGGTTGCGCCATGTATTCCTCGGTCGATGGATGCGCTACGGCGGCTACTATCCCGACTTGAAACTCAGACTGTTTCGCCGAGTGACCGGCTCTGGCCAAGCCCACTTCACCGACCGCCCGGTGCATGAGTCAGTCGCGGTCGTCGGCAGAGTCGAGACGATGAAGAACGACTTTCTTCATCACGGCTACCCCAACCTTGAGATCTATCTTGAGCACATGAATCGGTACAGCACGTTAGGAGCGAGGATCATCGCTGACAAGGGAAAGACCAGTCCGTCATGGCCGGCTTTCTGCTGGAACGTTGCCCTTGTCCCAAAGCTGACGTTTGTCTGGAACTATGTATTTCGCCTGGGCTTCCTCGATGGACGAGAAGGCCTGCTCCTGCATCTCTATCACTCTGCGTATATCAGTTGGAAGTATGCGAAGGCGTGGCAGATTGGAGGAGTGAAGGGCAGAGAAAAGCCCTAAAGCAAAAGATGACGGTTCGTGGCTATTCCTGTGTAGATGCAGATGATGTTCGTCGTGGTATCGCTGACTGAAAAAGAAAGACCGCCAGTATCGTCATGATCGGTTCGAGCGGATGACGGAAGCGCGCCTGCACGGTGACGAAGTAATACACGAGAGGAAGAACTGCGAAGGCCCACGCAAACAAAACAGCTCCTGGTATGTGGCGCTTCAGAGCAAGCGCAAGGCCGAGAAGTGCGGCGAGACTGAGAAAGCTGTAGTTGAGGACGCGGAAGGCTTCGTTCCAGACGCCGAATTCTATTGGGTGCGGAACGCTGACCCAGTAGAAATAAAAACGCTTCACAGCCAGCAGTGCGAACTCCAGTTTGTGCGACCGGATATATTCCTGCGCCAGCCTGCCTTCACGCCGGACGTACGCCAGCTCACCCATCTGCTTGTACTCTTGGTACTCCGGGCATACTTCGCAGATCGGTATCCGCGACCCCATCGTGAAGCCGTTGTATCCCTCCGCGACAGAAGCATGGAGTTCCGCGCCAAAGTTTCCGCGGATCGGTACAAATGCATGGAAGGCTGTCCAGTTGCGCCACATCCATGGCGCGAGGCAGGCGAAGAAGAGCGTGCCTGCCATGACCGCCTTCGATAGCGCGGTAGAAAAGGCCCTCCTGTCTTTTGCAGCGCCGAGCAGCATCCAGATTCCGCAAATCGGCACGAAGAGCATCAGAGTTGAATTCAGGAGGCCGATCATTCCCGAAAGGACTCCAAACATGGCCCAGCGAGAGTTCGTTTGTGTTTCGGTTGCGGGCAAATCTTCACCGATGCCTCTCACACGCAGCGCCAGAACGATGACCTTCGAGAACAGGAAGGTAGTCACGGCCATATCCCACACCCAGCGCACCGCGAACTGCATTGCGGCTGGATGGAGGGCCCAGAGCCAGCCCGACCAGAGCGCTATTTTTCTCGCACGGTTGTTACCCAGCCCGGAAAAACAACGTGAAGCGATTTCGAAGATCACGGACGAGGTCAGTGCAGAGAAGACGCTGTTGATGGTGAGGATGACCCAGGCGGACTGTGCGGTGTAGACGCCAAAGATTTTGAAGACGCCGGTAAGCAGAAGAGGATAGAGCGGGGGGACCCAGGCGGTAGGGCCGGTGTGGCCGGTAAAGGGGTCGGCGTATCCGAAGCCGGTTGCGAGCGCACGTGCAATTCGCCCCATCTCCCAACCAAATTGAAGGTGGTCCTGGCCCAGCCGAATCCGATAGGTGTGTGCGAGCGTGATGTAGAGGACGCGCACCAGAAAGCCGACCCAGAACATCGAGGATGGCGCTCGGAAGCGTGGGGATTGTTCCGGTGTCTGGGAGAGGGACATGCGCGGGGTCTGCAACTAACTGCGGCCGGCGCGCGGTTGGGCGACGGCGAGGCCGCGCGGTGTGGGTAGAAAGACGACCGAGAGCAGGCCCTCGGCCTCCATGGAGCGCGCCGCCTCGCGGATAACTTTGTGGTGCGAGCTGGCGTCGTGTATCAGGATGATGCCGTTCGGATTAATCTGCGGGAGGAAGCGTTTGACCTCCTGCTCGCGGATCGACGGGTCGGAGTCGGAGAAGAAGAGGTCGATTGTGCCCTCGATCTTCATCTCGAGGCTGGACTGGTTGCGCAGCTCGATCCACGGTTTGAGCGGCGAAGCTTCGAGACGTTCTTTAGCGCGGGCATAGACGACTGGGTCGAACTCGCAGCTGATGACCTTGCCGAAGCCGTTGCGCTCGAGGCCCCGAGCGATCCATTCGGTCGAGACGCCGAGGAAGGAGCCGGTCTCGACGACGAGGCGCGGCTTGATGGTGGTGACCAGGGTAGCGATGAACTCGAGGACCTCGATCTCGGCGGTCATGGAGTCGATCATGCTCCAGTGCTCCGGGTTCGGGCATTCGGGGGTCGGGCGATGCAACTCCGACTGGAGAACTCCGGCGGCGCGGTCATGCTGCAGCATGATCTTATGTTCCTGCTTTAGTTTCTTGCGGAATAAACCCATGAAAACTCCTGATCTTCCATTATGCGGGATTGAGTCGCCGGATTTTGCTGTGCACTCCAATACCCCCTGAAAAAATCCTAAAGCCTTCAAAAAAGATTAGTTCGGGCCGAATCCGTTACGAAAAAATACCTGCACCGTGTATCGTGGGATGTCGCGGATAGCGTGCTGCGAAACGAATGGAAAATATCCGTTCGATCAGCTGAACTGCGCGTCGATGAACAGGCTCCGCTATCGCACCGACAAAAGTTGATCATGCAAGCCAGGAGAGCGCTGTACATGACGAAGACGTATGTGGGGCAACTGATATCAGAGTCAATGGCGATGTTCATCATCATTGCATTCGGCGATTCCGTCGCCGCGATGTACACGCTTTATAACCCAAGCCCCTACCAGCAGGCGTACTGGGGAGTCTGCATAGCATGGGGACTCGCGGTTACGCTGGCGATCTACACGACCGGTGCGGTAAGCGGCTGCCACGGCAACCCGGCCGTCACCCTTGCGCTCGCGGTGTATCGGGGATTCTCCTGGCGCAAGGTGGTTCCGTACTGCCTCGCGCAAATTGTTGGAGCGTTTCTTGGCGCGGGCATCGTCTATGTGCTCTTCTCACCTGTGATCGACCACTACAATCTGGTCAACAACCTGTCCCGGGTTTCGGGCGGGGCGGCGGGCGTCTTCTTCACTCACCCGGGCCTTGCAATCACACCCATGCACGCCTTTGGCGACGAGATCATCCTGACGGCTTTCCTGATTCTCGGCATCTTCGCCATTACGGAGCAGTACAACGAGATGGCTCCCGGCGCGAACGGAGGCGCGGTGATGATCGGTCTGCTGGTCGCGTTGATCGGTGCGTCGATGGGCTACCTTGAAGCCTGGGCGTTAAACCCAGCGCGCGACTTTGGGCCAAGGGTGTTTTGCTATCTGATGGGATGGGGGCCGGCGGCATTTCCTTCGCCCGATAACTACTGGTGGATACCAATCATCGCTCCACTGATAGGTGCGGTGGTTGGTGGTGGTGCCTACCAATTGCTCATTCACCCCTTTCTGCCAGCGAGAAATCGTGCGCTGCTTGATCAGGCAAAGGTGTAATCCCAGCGTGATGCGGACAGACTATCGTTGAACTCGCGAAGCTTAGGAGACAAGATGAAGTATGTACTTTCGCTCGACCAGGGAACGACCAGTTCACGTGCCATACTCTTCGATCATGACGGCAAGATCGTCGGAACGGCAGCGCACGAATTTCCGCAGATCTATCCAAGCAGCGGCTGGGTGGAGCATAACCCGTTCGAGATCCTTACCTCGCAGTTAAGCGCCGCCGTCGACGTGATGGGCAAGACGGGAACGCGGCCGCGCGACGTTGTCGGACTGGGCATCACCAACCAGCGAGAGACGACGATCGTGTGGGACCGCGAGACGGGAAGGCCGGTCTACAACGCGATCGTCTGGCAGGATAGCCGCACCGCCGCGCTGACGAAGAAACTCTTCGACGAGGGCGCAGAGGAGACGGTTCGCCAGAAGACGGGTCTTCTGTTGAGCCCCTACTTCTCTGCAAGCAAGATCGCATGGATACTGGACAACGTCGAAGGCGCCCGCGCACGCGCAGAGGCGGGCGAGCTTGCCTTTGGCACAGTAGATAGTTGGCTGATTTGGCATCTGACGAGCGGGCGACGGCATGTCACCGACCGCACCAATGCGTCGCGGACGCTCCTCTACAACATCGTCGAAGACAAATGGGACGACGATATGCTGAAACTCTTCCGTGTCCCGGCAAATATGCTGCCCGAGGTCGTCTGGTCGAGCGAAAAGGTCGGTCAGGTAACGACATCGTTGGGGCTCGGCGACATCGAGATCGCTGGTATCGCAGGCGACCAGCAGTCGGCGCTGTTTGGGCAACTCTGCGTCTCGCCCGGAGAAGCAAAGAACACCTATGGCACTGGCTGCTTCCTGTTGCAACATAACGGCGGTACGTTCACCCTATCGAGCGAGCGGTTGATCACGACCTTAGCGTGCAGTACCGACAAGAAGCTTGCTTACGCACTTGAAGGCAGCATCTTCGTCGGCGGCGCAGTTGTGCAGTGGCTTCGGGACAACATGAGGTTCATCCGCAAGTCGTCGGAGGTGGAGGCGATTGCAGCCTCTGTGTCGGACTCCGACGGCGTCGTCTTCGTACCCGCGTTCACCGGTCTCGGCGCGCCATACTGGGACGCACAGGCCCGGGGCCTGATCATCGGACTGCAGCGCGGCACGCAGATTGGACATATTGCGCGAGCCGCAATCGAGAGCATTGCATTTCAGGTTGCAGACGTTCTCCGAGTCATGGACAAGAGCACGAAGAGTCCCTTCACCGAACTCCGCGTAGACGGCGGTGCCGCGGCAAATGACTCGCTGATGCAGTTCCAGGCCGATCTGCTCGGCGTGCCTGTTCACCGCCCCGCGGTGCTGGAGACGACGGCGCTGGGAGCGGCTTATCTAGCGGGCCTTACAACCGGCTTCTGGAGCAACATCGAGGAACTGAAGAAGCATCGCGCTGCCGACACCGTCTTCACTCCGAAGGCGGACAAGAAGCAGATGGAGCGATTGCAGGACAACTGGAGAGAGGCCGTCGCGCGGTCTCGCAACTGGAACAAGGAGAGCCAATGAATCGCGAGGAAATGGTAGACCGTGTCCGCAGCCGCAAAGAGCCGTGGGACATCGTAGTCATCGGCGGCGGAGCAACGGGAGCCGGCATCGCCCTTGATGCGGCAACGCGCGGCTACGACGTCCTGCTGCTGGAGCGCGAAGACTTTGGCAAGGGAACCTCCAGCCGCGCAACCAAGCTCGTTCACGGCGGCGTCCGCTACCTGGAGCAGGGCAATCTCTCTCTCGTGATGGAGGCCCTGAAAGAGCGCGGCAGGCTTCTGCAAAATGCGCCGCACATCGTCCGCAACCTGCGATTTGTTGTGCCGAACTACTCATGGTGGGAAGCCCCGTTTTATGGCATCGGGATGAAGGTCTACGATCTTCTCGCCGGAAAGTACAGCTTTGGTTCGTCGAAGACACTCTCGCTGGAAGAGACGCTGAAGCTGCTTCCGACGATTCGGCAGGACGGCCTGCGCGGTGGCGTGGTGTACCACGATGGGCAGTTCGACGACACGCGTCTGCTGATCCACCTGATGATGACGGCGGCCGAATACGGGGCAACGTTGTTGAACTATACCGGCGTCACTGAACTGACCAAAGATGAGGATGGTTTTGTAAAGGGTGTGATCGCGACGGATGGCGAGAGTGGCGAGCGCTACACGATTGCGGCGCGGTGCGTTGTCAATGCAACCGGCATCTTCACGGATGAGACGCGCCGGATGGCGGAGCCTGCGGCCGAACAGATGATGGTGCCGAGCCAGGGAATCCATCTTGTATTCGACCGCTCCTTCCTGACCGGAGATACCGCTCTGATGGTGCCCCATACCGACGATGGCCGCGTTCTGTTCGCAGTGCCGTGGCACAATCGCACGCTGGTAGGCACGACAGACACTCCAATAGAATCGATCTCCTACGAACCGCTGCCATTTGAAGAAGAGATTGAGTTCGTCCTCGAAACCGCTGGACGCTATCTGAGCCACAAGCCGACGCGCGAGGACATTCTCAGCGTCTTTGTGGGGATTCGGCCGTTGGCCAAGGCTGCAGGATCGGGCGATGGCAAGACCTCGTCGATTTCGCGCGACTACACGATCCACATCGATCATGCAGGTCTCCTTACGATCGCCGGCGGAAAGTGGACGACCTATCGACATATGGCTGAGGACTGCGTCGATCACGCGATCACGCTGGGTGGGCTTGATGAGAAGGCTTGCACAACCGCCACGACTCACATTCACGGCTACTATCAAGATCCGGACGCACTTGGCACACTGTCTGTGTATGGATCGGACGCTGCGGCGATCCATGCGATGGCGGAGAACAACCCGGAGCTTGCCAAACCGCTGCATCCAGACCTGCCGTATATCGCGGCGGAGGTGGTTTGGGCCGCGCGATATGAGATGTCGCGCACGGTGGACGATGCGTTGTCCCGGCGAACCCGTGCTCTCCTGCTGAACGCACGAGCGGCGGTCGCAGTGGCGCCAGCTGTTGCTGCTCTGCTCGCCAAAGAGCTTGGCAAGGACGCAGCGTGGGCCGAGACACAGGTGACGGCGTTTCGCGCTCTGGCGGCTCAATACATCGCGCAGGGAAGTAAGTATCCGGCGAATCCGACAAAGTAGCGAATCCCGATTAGCCCATCAATCCCAGGTACGGGCTCGAGCCGAAGTTGCCAAAGTTGGGGAAGACGGTCTTGATTTGTCCGTCCGAAAGTCCAAACCAGCGGGCAAGAGTTCCTGCATACTGCTCCACAGATG
The DNA here is from genome assembly GCA_000381605.1 of Acidobacteriaceae bacterium KBS 89. Classification (GTDB taxonomy): domain Bacteria; phylum Acidobacteriota; class Terriglobia; order Terriglobales; family Acidobacteriaceae; genus Edaphobacter. The sequence continues at coordinate 874,314 of KB906755.1, read as the reverse complement.
TGGTTGGTATCAGTCTGCCGGCGCCAGTATCGTTGGCCTGATTCGAACCAATCACAGGATACTGTCCATACATGTCTCCGCCCTGCACCGCACCGCCTGTCACGATGTGATGGCTTCCCCAGCCATGGTCCGTGCCGTCGCTGTTAGCGGTCAGCGTCCTGCCAAAGTCAGAGGCAGTGAACGCGGTCACCTGATTATTCAACCCCAGCGTCGTCATCGTCGCATCAAAATACTCAAGCCCCTGCCCAAGCTGGGTGAGAAGCTTCGCGTGCTGCGGAGCCTGATTGTCATGTGTGTCAAAGCCGCCCAGCGTCACATAAAAGATCTGACGGCTGACTCCGAGCCCACTGCGCCCGCCGATAATTCGGGCTACGGTCTGCAACGAGGTAGCGAAGTTATTGTTCACCAGCTTGTTGGTCACCGGATCGAGATATTGAGGCGGATTCGACACTCCGCCAGGTCCCGCAGGCAGCATCGCAGTTGCAAGTGTCGCCTGGGCCGCCGTCGAACGATTGACGATGACCTCGTACTCCTTGGCAAACATATTGTTCTCTTCGGCGGTAAGAATCGAAGCGAGGGCATTCGACCCGGCCTGCTGGCCAAACAACGGCTTCGCCAATCCGGAGATTGGAATCGGACCCGCTGACGTCACGTTGAGTTGAAACGATGTCTGCCCCGACAGGAAGAGCGCAATGCCAGATGTCGAAATACACGTAAAGGCAGAGTTCGCATTCATGCTGGCGATCAGGTCTGCCATCGCGCCTCCCCAACCTTTGTGGACTGCGCTGCCTCCGGTGGCGGTAATCGCCTGCCATGCCGCCGTCTGGTCGAAGTGAGAGTACAGCGAGGCTGGCAGAGGAACGGAGTTCGACTGTATCTGCGATTTGGTCGTGGGCGCAACCAGAGTGCCTGTGTTCGCAACAATCGCAGCGCGTCCGGCGTTGAACAAATTCTGCACCCCGACCAGGGAAGGATTCAGCGCAAAGGTGCGACCGCTCTGCGGCGTCTTCAAAACGATCGGAAGAAGGTCGGCCTGATTGTACGCAAGCCCCGGCGCGCCTGACCGTGCCGTCGTAAATGCGCTGAACGATGGCGCGTCTGTGGCAATCACCGTTCCATGTCCATCATTACCGCCCGCCAAAAAGATACACACGAGCGCCTTGTAGTCGCTGGGCGAACCTTGCTGCGCCATGGCAGCCAGAGAGTTGAGTTCGAGAAGGAAGGGGCTGGCGGACATGCCGGCCATCGAAGCCAGCGATGCTGTTCTAAGAAATTGCCGCCGCGTCAGTTCGTGTTTGTTCATCATGGGCTCCGTTAGAATTCCGCGCTGTGGGCCGGCGCAGCCATTGTAGATCGCTGTCTTCACCCGGCTCGCCAGGGCGGTGTTGATCTTGGTCTGGTCACCAGCAGGTATTGCGATCGAGTTGACGGCCGCAAGTATCTGGCCGCGAAGTGTGCTGTCCATCTCGCCAGCCATCAGCAGGAGGTTGACGCGATCGACCAATAGATCCGGCGTTGCAGCCAATACCATCTCCGTCGAATAGTTCGAGAAAACGTCGGGCCCAGTCGTCGCATCGGCGCCGATTGCGTTCTGCAGATAATTCAGATAGCCCACAACGGTCGACACGTCCGTTATCTGCATCTCGGGAGCCAACAACCCAGCCTTATCGATGCTCGTGCCCGGCGGCACATAGCCTGGAGCGAACCAATTGAAGACGCTCGGCGATCGCAGCGACATCTCACCCAACCCGAAGATCGGATCCTCTGTGCTGCTGAGGTTGAACGCTCCATTGCGCGACTGCGCAGTAAAGGCTCGCGCCCACTCCGTGTAGCGAAGCAGCGGCTCACGAATCTTGCCATATTGCGGATTGCTGCTCGCTGCAACCGAATCGCGTGCCTCGGGGTCGAGCAGGATCGCCTGAATAACGGCCTTCATATCCCCGCGAACGCCTGCTCCGTTGTCCTGGAAGACCGCCGCAACTCGGCCCACATACGCGGGGCTTGGATTGCTCGTGACCAGGTGCTGAATCATCTGCTGGCTGAAAAATGGCGGTAGATTCGGGTGATTGAATAACGTGTCGAGCGCGATCTTCAAGTCGCCAACCGGGTCAGGACTCCCCTGCGCCGGAATCGTGACGCCAAGAAAACTCTTTTCGGCAGTCGAGTGGTGATTGGGGAAGCTCTGCATCGGCAGAATATCTTCACCGAAACCCGTTCCAACATACGCGCAGCAGTTGGACCACGCCGTGTTGCTCTGGTCGCCGGGTATGTTCCAGCTGAAGCCGGTGAAGACCTTAGCCAGACCGAGCACATCGTTGTTGGAGTAGGTTGGGATTGCGTTGCCGGCGGCATCCAGCTTCTGTGTGCCGTCCGGATTCAGCTGATAGAGCCCAATCGTAAAGAGCTGCATCACCTCGCGTGCGTAGTTCTCGTCGGGGTCGCGGTTGGCATCGCCTTTGTCATTGCCCAGCATGGAAAGGAACTTCCCCATCACGGGGCTCAATGTGACATCTTCAAGGAGCTTGCGGAAGTTGCCAAACGCATCCGCACCGAGCACATCGTAGTAGTTCGCCATGCCGCGCGGCATATTTCCCACCGCGGGATTGGTACTTGAGACGACCACCATCTCGGTCAACGCAAACTTCACACGCTGCCGTAGCTGGTCGTTCCCCGTCATCGCCTGCTGCCAGAAGGTCTGCTGCAGGTACGTCTCCTGTTGGTTGTTATTGACGAAGAGGTCTGAGTTGCACTTCAGGTTGCTCGCGATGCATGGCGTGTTGTTGAGGATGAGCGCCTGCTCGACAGCAGGCTCATGCAGAGTCGCCGGTGTGTTGAACTGCTCGCTCAACCATGCAGAGTAGCCAATCTTCGACAGGTGATGGATATCGCCGTCTGTTGCGCCGAACGTGGCCTCCGCAAGAAAGCGCGAAGCATCCTCGGGGCTGACCAGCAACATCGGCGTAGTTCCATTTACCTGGGCAATCAGGTCAGTCGACGTCGCCGGCCCGGGACTGGGGTTCAACACCTGTAGATCGAGGTTGCCGGGATCCGTCGGACTGAAGCTCGCCGTCAGCTGCGCTCCGCTGTTGAATGTCGTTGACACCGGCACTCCATTGACGAGCACCTGAGCCCCATTGATGAAGTTGCTGCCGTTCAACACGACCGTCGTCGGGCCGACATTGAAGGTCATCGGCGTCGCCGAAGTAACAATCGGAATAGGGTTCATCACGGAGATGTTCTGAGTGATCGACACAGTCGGGTCATCCACGCTGACCGCCGTCAACTGAACAACGTTGTTCGGAGTCGGCACCACCGCTGGCGCCGTATACGTCACGCTGCTATCCGCATTGGTGACGATTGTTCCGATCTGCGCGTTGCCTCCAGCGATGCCATTGACTGTCCAGTTGACGGCGGTGTTGCTCGTCCCTGTCACCGTCAGCCCGATCTTCACGCTGTTTGTTACCCGCACGCTAGTCCCCGCGTTCGTCAGTGTCGTAAGCACCACCTTCCCCGGACCCACCACCTCCGAGACGGGTCCGGAGTTTGCTGGACCCGGTTCAGGATTTCCTACATACAGTGGAAACGTTCCAGGATTTGGCGCTGAGATGGACGCCGCCAGCTGTGTTCCTGAAACGTACGTCGTCGGTACCGGAGCCCCATTCCAGAAGATCTGCGCCCCATAGAGGAACTGCGATCCGTTCACCGTTACCGTCATCGTCCCCTCGCTAAAGCTGGAGGGTGTCACCGCTTTGATGACCGGAATCGGATTCAACACATTGACCGTAACAACCCCCGGTGTGTCCTGCGGAAAATTCGTCGCAAGGCTCGTGATCGTCACGACGTTGCTTGGCGTAGGTATAAGTGCCGGCGCGGTATACATCCCCTTGCTGTCGATGGTGCCAACCTTGGCGTCGCCACCCAGCACGCCGTTGACCCAGAACTTCATCGGCGACCCGGTCGTCATGGACTGCGTCTTCAACTGAACCTTCTGGCTGACCCTGACCGTAGTGTTGGCCGCCGAAATATACGACGGATAGCCTTTATCGAAGCCCCTTCCGCACCCGGACATGAACGCGGAGGCGATCGCAATGGATCCCAGGAACACCGCAACCCTCAAAATGTAGATGCGCGCAAATTTTCGTCGCATGGATACTCCGCAATCTGTATCGAGATGAGGCGAACGTTCGAGGTCTACAGTGCAGCAGGCAATCAGTTTTGTTCCGCCCTCAGGGTATCTGCGATTTCGCACACCCAGACTGGCTCTTTCAGGTCGACTATTGATCCGAAAGTTGTAGGCAGGGCTATTCCGAAGGCGTTCATGACGATCGTGTCAGACTCGAATGAAGCGGAGGAACGATCAAGTGACGGCAGGGATTCGGGACCAACGCCGAGAGTTCTTCTGGGTTCGAAGCAGATCCAGACAGGCGAAGAAAAGGGGAAATGTAAAAAGGCAGGAATCTTCTAATCCAAAACATCCCCGATAAAGCGCTTAGAATCCGATTAATAATGCCTGGAAGACGACAAACATTCGCACATCTGGGCGTAACCGAAATTTGAGGCCATAATGCCCGCGTTAGACCTTCTGAAGACGAATAGTCCTGAGTGCTGGTTCCAGAGTTCTGCGTCGCTGCTTGAGGCCGTCGTCCGATCTTCGGAGGACGCAATCATTACGAAAAATCTGAAAGGCATCATCACAAGTTGGAATCCGGGCGCGGAGCGCATCTTTGGATATTCCGAAGGGGAGATTATCGGGTCATCCATCTTGACATTGATCCCGGACGACTTGCGGTCTGAAGAAGACACGATCCTGCGAAAGATTCAGTCGGGAGAACGCATCGATCACTACGAAACAGTTCGCATCAACAAGAAAGGCGAGCGTCTGGATGTATCGGTCACGATCTCGCCGCTGAAGGATTCTTCGGGGAAGGTCATCGGCGCTTCTAAGGTTCTCCGTAATGTCACCGAACGTAAGAATTTGGAGCGATCGGTCCTGCAAGCCGAGAAAATTGCTGCCACCGGTAAGATGGCGGCAACGATCGCCCACGAGATCAACAATCCGCTCGAATCAGTACTGAACCTGATTTATCTGGCTAAGACAAACGCCTCCGACCCAGATCAGGTCGTCACCTTTCTCAACAGTGCGGAGTCGGAACTTGTTCGGGTCTCGCATATCGCAAAGCAAACCCTCGGCTATTACCGTGAGCATTCCGCCGCAATCAGTCTAGCGCTATCCGAGTTGGTCAGGGAAACCCTCGCGATCTATGAACCAAAATTGACGGTCTCTGGCATTCACATTCAAACAAGGTTCGACTGCAGTGCTAAGATCACGCTCAGGAAGGGCGAGATGATGCAGGTGATCTCGAACCTGGTCACCAACGCCGTACACGCGATGCCATCAGGCGGCACTATCACGGCTTCCGTACAGGAAGCAACCGACGCTGGCAGACCTGGTCTCCTTATGTCGATCGAAGACACGGGTGAGGGCATTTCCCCAGATAGTATCGAGAGCATCTTTGAGCCGTTCTTTACTACCCGCAACTCCATCGGGACTGGAATCGGGCTTTGGGTTTCAAAGCAGTTTGTTGTGGGGCACAAAGGAAGAATCGAAGTTCAGAGCAGCGTTGACCCCATATCACACGGCACTAAGATGTCGATATTTTTGCCTTTCGACAATCCCTATGCCCGGGAGCTGGCAAAGTCGGACCCGCTATAAACCTGCGCGTCCGGGCTGCACAAAGCCCTGTACATTCTGCACAGAAATCTTACCGGCGTCCCTTGAGCGAACTGTTACCGTCACTTTATTGTTTGGCATTAACGGACCCTTTAAGCCCAACGACACAACCGCAATATTGGGTTTGTCCGTGGTCATCATTTGCGGTGACGACGTGCCTTCGACAGTCGCTGAAGTAGCCGCACAGGGACGATCGCAAAAAACTGAAAACATGGCTGGCGTGAACGCCCCGTCAACTGTAAAACTCACGGTGACGCCGGGGTTGACTCCAAGAGGCCCTTCAATCAAGCCCTCCGTACCAATGTTGGGTCGCGGAACGAGTGGCGCGACGGTCATGTCCAATATCTTCGGAGGCGCCTGCTGCGCTTGAGTCTGAGCGGGTTGGGAAGCGGCCACTAATAGCTCGTCCAGCTTGACATTCACTGCAGTGCCGTCCTGGTTCGCCAAAACTCTGTTCAACATCTCAACGATTTTCTTGCCTTGCTCTACTCCCACACCGGTGCATTTTATGTCGTAGGTGTTATTGTCCCCGGCGGACGCGGTGCTGCAAGCACCACTCGCCGCCTTGTCTGTTGGCGTTGTTTGGCTGAGTGCGACAGATCCCTGAAGCACCATCGTGAGCACGATCGCGTTTGCGGCTTTCATTGGGTCACTCTTTCTAATTCGGCCAGCACCCGTAGATGCCATGGCGCTCGCTTCTTTACCCTCGCGCCGCAATTGTGCGCCGTTGAAGTCTTTCTGTAAAGGAGTGAATTAGCGAATGCTCCGCCTCGTCGACCATACTAAGGCGCAACCGCGATTCATTGGATTTTGTTTGGTTTGCAATGCGATGCAGAAAGACTGGCGGTGGAGGCAGTCCTGAGCGAGCCATTCTCCCTGCCCGATTCCCCGCTATCGGGGGATTAGTACAGGGATTTCTTCATGGGTTCGGCTTCGACACCTGCAAGAACGGGAATCCGTGTACACGGTTGTGTCGTCGCTGTTCCGACCGCTCAACGTACCTGATGCATCTACAAGACGGATACCTGTCCTAACCACTGTTGCCACTCTCATGGGTCTAAAGCTAAGACCGAGCTATCCACTCCTTAAAGGTTAGCCAGTATTGCCCCGGATTCACTTCTTTGTTGCTTCATGCGGTTGCTGATCCAACTCTTTCAGTTTTTTCTCCAGAATCATCTTTTCCTGTTCTTTGGTGAATTTGGGAAACAGAAGCTGAATCTGCAGCCGCATGCTCCACGACGCTGCGCCATCCTGATGCACAGCGTTGCCGTAGAACTGACCCAATATGTTGACTGGCTGGAATCCCAGCTTCATGATGCGCCCAACGCCACCACCAACCGGAACCGTCCACTGATTGCCGCTCGCGGCCTTCCAATCGGAAGTAACGATCGGCGAGGTGCTGAGGTACCATCCCTTCTTCATGTTGTAGTTGACGAAGTACTGCAACAGCATCTGGTTGACAGCGGGACAGCTTCCAGAACCGGCGACCGACCATACGTTATTGACTAGTGTGCCGATGACCCAGTGGCCCGGCGTCGATAGCGCTACGACTCCCGGCCCGAGGCTTAGCTTTCCCTGGCCAAGCTGATCGGCGGTCGCAGTGGGAATAACAATTGCCGGCCCTGCGCCCCAGATCAACTGTAGCGGTATCCGGTTTCGAGGACCGATACTCTTGATTTTCGCATCGTCAAGGTCGAAAGCGGTTATGTTCTATCACCGCGCCAAATGCGGCACCGGAAAATCGTATGCAGGCCGTCGACACCCTTCACTTCCCAATGAAGGCCGGATTATTGCTATCCGATCGAAACCGGGCCGACCTCGACTGGAAGAACGGCGACTTCACCTGGCGCTACCGAAACAAGCTGTCTCTCGAAAGAACCTTTTCGATTCATTCAGTTCATCTCATCCCCTACATCGCAGCGGACTAAGAGTCAGTACCACAAGTGGAGCACCACCGCGCTCTATGCAGTTTGCTACATCCCCGTCCGCAAATACGTCCAGTTCAACTCCTACTACGAGCATGAGAACAACACAGCCAAAAAGCCAAACCAGCAGACAAATGCGATCGGGTTGGCTCTCTATCTCTACTTTCCCTGGAAAGGAAATGAATCTGGAAGCTGTCCAACTCTCCTGAGCCCTTCCTTCCTAAACTAAACAGTGTGCCGCCTCGGGCAATTTCGCTAACTCTGTTTGCTGGCGAACCAACTATGCTGCCCGTAGCGTTCGAGAGTAAAACCCGTGTAGGCAACGTTTGTGACGGCTTTCGACTTGCAGTGGCAGCGTATGAAGTCTTCCGGCTTCAGTGGACGCTCGGCCACCCTGACATAGCCGGTCTCCTGACTGTGCTTTAGCCGGAAAGCAGCACTCCCGCCTGGTCGGCGTAGCCGATTAGGGGGACATGATCTAATCCATTGATAGGGAGCGCCTATCATATGGAATTGAGACACCTTCGTTATTTCACAGCGGTTGTCCAGTGGAAGGGGTATCGGGAGGCTTCACGGCACCTGTATATCACTCAGCCATCGATCAGCGAGGCCGTATCCGATCTTGAGACTGAACTTGGCATCAAGCTTTTCTCGCGAGACGGCCGCGTGGCTCGGCTTACTCCTGAAGGGCAGGTCTTCTATGAGGAAGCCATCAAAACGCTCGCGCAGGCAGAGCGATCCATTGCAACTGCCCAGCGTGCTGCCAAGGGAGAGATAGGCAGGCTTGGAATCGGCTTTATAGGATTTGCCAGCTACCCGTTTCTCTCCGACTTGCTGCGTAAATACAAGGCGCGTCATCCGGGGGTCGCGCTGCGTCTTGAAGAGAATGTGCCTAGTGGGCAAGACCTTGCATTTGATCGCAGAGATATCGACATCGGCTTCACGCGTCCACCTTCCGCCGATCGCAGTTCGTCCTATGAGTCACGCCTGCTCTTCCGCGAGCCGCTAGTTGTAGCGCTTCCCAAGACCCGCAAGGTGAAAGCAAAGCGCATTCGCATTGCGGATCTCGCAGGTGAGCGCATCGTCACCTTTCAACGTGCAAGTTCGCCGGAGGTCTTCGACACGATTATCCGCGCCTGTAATGACAATGGCTTCTCGCCGCGTCTGCACAGTGAGCTGAACAATATGCACTCGGTGCTTTCCACGGTCGAAGCCGGGGAAGGGGTAGCCCTTGTTTCCGCATCGGCTCGCAACCTGCGCCCGCACAACGTGGCCTTCTTCCGTCTGGAGCCCGATAACGTCCGGATCGACTTTGTCGCCGTATGGCGCAAGAAGGAACCTTCGATCACCCTCAAATCGTTCCTCGAACTGCTCGATGAAGAACTGCCGGCGATTCGACAGAAGACCCATTTCCCATAATACGATAGGTAATTCCTATCGTACGATTGGAATTTACGACGAATCTCTATCAGCCATCCCGAATCTCTTATGGTGTAATCGCAGCCGTAAGGAGGCTGAAAATGGGAACCAAACAGAAAACAGTGATCGTAACCGGAGCATCGCAAGGTATTGGGGCCGGGGTCGCGCAAGCGTTCCTCGATCGGGGCTATAACGTCGTAGCCAACTCACGTAACATCACGAAATCCGGTGCATTTAACGGGTCCGGCCAGCTCGTTCTGGTGGACGGCAATATCGGTGAAAGCGCTGTGGCCGCCAAGGTGATAGAAACAGCGATCAGCAAGTTTGGATCGATTGACGCGCTGGTGAACAACGCAGGTATCTTCTTCGCCAAAGCCTTCACCGACTATACGGCCGAGGACTTTAAGGCGCTTTCGACCACAAACCTCGAAGGTTTCCTCTACGTGACGCAGGGGGCCGTAAAGCAGATGCTTGCGCAAAAATTGGGTGGCAGTGTGGTCGGCATCACCAGCTCGCTTGTTGTGAACCCAATTGCCGGCGTCTCCGTTTCCGTGCCGATGATCACTAAGGGCGGTCTTGAAGCAGTTACCCGGAGCCTGGCTAGCGAGTATGCGAAGGAGCACATCCGCTTCAATACGGTCGCGCCTGGCGTTGTTGACACTCCTCTTCACAGAGACAACCCAAAGGACTTCCTCAAGACCTTGTCGCCGATGGGCACGATCTCCACTTCGGAGGAAATTGCAAGCGCGGTGGTTTATCTCACCGAATCGCGCCAGATCACTGGGGAGGTGCTGCACGTGGACGGCGGTCAGCACAACGGCAAATGGTAAGCCCGAGCAGTTCGCAGCATGCCAGCGCGGAGCGACGGCTGCAGGATCTAGGGATCGTGCTCCCCAACGCTCCCCATCCGCTTGGCGCATACGTCGAGGCAGTGCAATCAGGCAGCCTGCTCTTCCTCAGTGGAATGTTACCGATCAAGGATGGCAAGCCTCAATACGTCGGGCGCCTGGGCAAGGAACTCGATGCAGATGCTGGCCGTGATGCTCTGAGAACCGCGACCCTGAATGCTCTATCCGTTGCGAAAGAACATCTGGGTTCTCTGGATCGTGTGAGTAAAGTGGTCCGGGTTGGAGTCTATCTGGCTACGTCTGGAGACTTCTACAACCAGCCTACCGTCGCGGACGCAGCATCGGAACTTCTCCGGGATGCATTCGGAGAAGAGAAGATGTCCGTGCGGTCTGTCTTCGGAGTGGCCAGCTTGCCTCTGGGTTTGCCAGTCATGCTTGAGGTGACGTTCGAAGTCAATAGCTGAGAAGGAGGGAGCGATGCTTCCTCCTTCTCAGAATCCTTCAACGTATGAAACTTTTATTCACTACACCTTGCCGGTTTTGACCGGTGCACGGAGAAATAAAGATGAGCACTTATCAAGAAACCAACGTAGTAGCTAATTCAACCCAGGAAGTCATGAAGGTGCAGTACACCGCCAAGACCAATACTTCGGGCGGTCGGCGCGGCGGCGTCTCCCACAGTGATGATGGCCGCTTAGATGTTAGGTTCTCGTCTCCCATAGTCCTGGGAACTGGCACGAAGCCGGAACAGTTGTTTGCCGCCGGTTGGTCAGCCTGTTTCATCAGTGCAATGGGGCTTGTGGCCAACAAGACGAAGGTCAAACTTCCGGCTGAGGTAGCCGTCGATGCCGAAATAGACCTGTGCAATTCTGGCGACGTTTACTCCCTCCGAGCACGGCTTAACGTCAGTCTGCCGGGCTTGGAGCGCGAAGTGGCCCAGGCCATTGTGGACGCCACGCACGGCAAGACGTGTGCGTATTCCAACGCTACACGGGGAAACATCGACGTCACGATCAACGTGGTGTAAGCCGGACCTGTAGCAGACCGTTTTACAACGACTACGTCGGCTCTTGCGGGCTGTGATTGCCGCAAGTGCGTGACGAACTATGGCTTCAATCTCAATGCAAACCTGGAGTACACAGATGAGCGAGCATGCCAACGTAGATGGGGTTTATCCCTTCCCGACTGTGATGCAGACGCGGACAATCGAAACCAACGGAACATCGATTCATGTGCGGGTCGGCGGTAATGGCCCGGCAGTGGTCATGCTGCACGGCTTCGGCACAACGGGCGACATGTGGGGTCATCTGGCGAGCGCACTCATCGAAGACCATATGGTTGTCGCGCCCGACCTGCGTGGGTTGGGCCTCTCGTCGAAGCCTGATGGCGGCTACGACAAGAAGAATCAGGAGGCGGACGTAGTGGGCGTCCTGGACGCCCTGGGTGTGCGTACGGCCGAATTGGTGACGCACGATATCGGCATCATGGTCGGCTTCGCAGTTGCCGCCACCCACCCCGAGCGCGTGAGCCGATGGGTGGCGATCGATGCGCCGCTGCCCGGCGTCGGACCTTGGGATCAGATCACACAGGATCCCGCCATGTGGCACTTTGGCTTCGGTGGTCGGGACATGGAGCGCTTGGTCGCCGGCCGCGAGCGCATCTATCTCGACCGCTTCTGGAACGAACTTTCCCGGGACCAGAAGCGGTTTGATGAAGCGAAGCGCCAGCATTATGCGGCGCTCTATGCGCAACCCGGCGCAATGCGAGCGAGCTTTGCCCAATTCCTGGCGTTCAGCCAGGATGCGGCCGATAACAGGACGTTTCTTGAACAGGGCAAGCTTCAGATGCCGGTCTTAGCCTTCGGTGGCGAAGCTACATTCGGCCCTATGATCGGCGCGGTGATGCGGTGTGTCGCCGATAACGTCGAAGATGTGATTATCCCGGATTGCGGGCACTGGATCACGGAAGAGCAGCCGCAGTCGACGACAGACCTGGTCGTCGACTTCCTGCATCGCCGTTCGTGAGTTAGCTAGCGTTACGTAGTGCGGCACCTCGGGCGGGTGGTGGTTGCGGCAAGAGCGTGACGCACTGTGACTTCAGTCTTGATGCAACGAAGGAGAAAAAATATGACACTCTCGCAAACGTACCGAACTGCTTTGACTGCAATTGCAGGATTTCTAGTGACAACGGTGTTTCAAGCGGAAGCGGTCGCTCAGGCGAACTCCGCTCGAGGGGTCAGAAACATTGTCATTGTTCATGCGTGGGCCGATGGATCAAGCTGGTCGAAAGTGATTCCACTGCTTCAAGCCAAGGGATTTCATGTGGTCGCCGTGCAGAACCCATTGACCTCGCTGGCTGACGACGTCGCCGCTACTAAGCGCGCCATCGCATTGCAGGATGGCCCTGTATTGCTAGTGGGCCATTCCTATATGGGAGTGGTTATAACGGAGGCAGGAAACGATCCAAAGATAGTCGGGTTGGTTTATGTGGCTGCGCTCGCGCCGTCGGAAGGTGAGTCCGTCGCTTCGGTCACCAAGCCGTATCCACCGGCTCCGCTCGGCAGCGAAGTCCGCCCAGATGCTGAAGGGTTTCTGAGCGTTACGCCAAAGGGTGTTGCTGAGGACTTCGCCCAGGATTTGCCAGACAAGGAGAAGCAGTTGTTGACGGCCACAGCAGCAGCTGTTTTCCGGGCCACAATCACGACCGCTGCGTGGAGGTCCAAGCCATCTTGGTGCATGATTGCCAACAACGATCGCGCTGTTTCTCCGGAGCTTGAGAAGGCCGAAGCGGCGGCTATGAAAGCTACATCGATCACCGTTTCCTCCAGTCACGTGCCAATGCTTTCTCAGCCGAAGGCAGTCGCAGACTTAATCGAACAAGCTGCATCGAAAGCGGGGAGCCAATGATCCCGGTTCATGAAGACGCAGAAATGAGTACTGCCGCTCGCGAAGCATTGTCCGATTCGAGGTGGTCAAGGAGGCAAGATTTTATGGGTAAAGGATTCGCATTAGTGGCAATTCGTCTGATGGTGTCTGTGAACCTTCTATATGCCGCCATCTTTGCCAAGTTTGCAGGGATACCCCAGTCAGTGGCCCTTTTCACGCAGATGTCGCAAACAGTCCATGGGTTGGTATCTCAGCCGGTATTCCGGCTAGGGTCAGGGGTTTTTGAGACGGTAGTGGCGGTTCTGCTCCTGATCCCGAAGACAGCCAGATTGGGAGCGAGATTGGTCATTGCGTGGATGACCGCCATAATTCTCAGTCATATTTTCGTGTTGGGATATGGTGTGTTCTTTGTCGATGCCCTCGTGTTGATGGTGCTTGCTTTCATTTATCTCTTGCTGACACGCAGGCACTTCCATCGGGTAGGGACCGAGCTGCCGATATGAACGACTATTGAAGCCTAAGGGCGAGAGACACCGCCCCTTCTTTCTTGTGCGAGGTGGCATGATGGCGAAGCCATGGAATCAAACCCGTGTTACAGAGGTTCTGGGGATCGAGTACCCGATCATCCAGGGACCACTCGGCGGTCTTTCATCGCAGAGACTTACCGCCGCTGTATCGAACTTCGGAGGACTCGGATCATTCGGCGCGCACGGTCTTGAACCAAACGCGATAGAAGACGTGATCGCTGACATTCGTTCGCTGACGACGAAGCCATTTGCGATGAACTTGTGGGTTTCGATGGAAGATGCAGGAGCCCGCACATCGGACGCTTCAGCATTCCGCCGTGCTCTGTCGCATCTCTCGCCACACATCGAGGCACTCGGCGGCACACAACCGGCATTTGCACCGTACAAACCGATCCGTTTTGAAGATCAGGCGCGCGTGCTTTTCGATGCAAACGTTCCCGCCTTCTCGTTTATCTACGGTATTCCACCAAAAGAGATACTAGACGAGGCAAGGAAGAAAGGGATCGTTACGCTCGGAACGGCTACCACGCCGGACGAAGCCATTGCTCTGGATCAGGCTGGAGTCGACGTTGTGGTCGCATCGGGCTTTGAGGCGGGCGGACATCGCGGATCCTTTTTAAGATCAGCACAAGACTCGCTGACAGGGACCTTCTCACTTGTGCCGCAGACGGTGGATGCGGTAAAGGTTCCGGTCGTGGCCGCTGGCGGAATAGCCGATGCTCGCGGCATTGCCGCATCCTTCGCGCTTGGAGCGGAAGGCGTACAGATGGGCACCGTCTTTCTCGCCTGCGAAGAGTCTGGCGCGCACCCGCTGCACCGCGAAGCCATTCTCAGCGCCAGTGCCGGACACACCGCACTGACTCAAGGCTTTACAGGCAGACTCGCACGAGGCATAGACAACGAACTACTGCAACTGCTGAATAAGTCCGGCACCGAGACACTGCCATATCCATTGCAGAGGTTCCTTATGCGTAGCCTGGCACTCCCCGCGCAAGAGGCTGGCAGATCTGACCTGCTCGCACTCTGGGCCGGACAGAGTGCCAACTTGGCACATTGCTCGGGAATCCCGGAGCTTTTGCACTCCCTGGTGGAAGGTGCGGCTGAACGGCTGAATCGCATCTGCGCCCATTGAACCTAGATTAGTAAAGTGAGGTTGGCTAGTAGTTACAAATCCAGCTCACTTGGACGTAAAACCGGCTGTTCGGAAGGCGAAACCGAACTGCCTGAAAAGATCGAGTTATCGACAACTAGGACCCCCGAAGATGCCGATAACCCACTTCCAAGACATCCGTTCTGTCTCACTTGAACTGCCGATTCTAACGACCTTTGATGGTGGGACGATGGTGATCTTGTTAACCCCACATCCGTTGTCGAGCATGAGGTGCGAGCCGAGCTCTAGTCGCTGAGGCATTCTGATCAGGCCAGTCGCACACGAATCGGTATGACCTTGACACCGCGTTGTGTAAGTTCGAGGAAGTCTGCCCAATCCTGCATCATCTTGGCACGAGGCTGTAAATACAAAGCATGATTGTACGCAGCGCTCACAGCATTGCGAGGAGAATGGGCGAGCTGTAGCTCGATGTGTTCGTGGGCGTATCCTCGTTCGTGTAATAACGTGGACGCCAATCCGCGAAATCCGTCTCCAGTCATCCTCCCCTTGTAACCCATACGCTCCAAGGCCTTGATGGTGTTATTGCTGGTCGGCTTCGTTGAGTTCCTATCTCCTGGGAAGAGCCACTCACTATTATCTCCGCAGCACTTCCAATACCTCAATGACCTGCTGCGCGAGCGGCACGATATGTGGTGTGCGTATTTTCATCCTGCTAGCTGGTATGTCCCAGCGCGCTGCTTCTACATCAAATTCAGCCCACTTCGCACCGATAAGTTCGCTTGTCCGAGCGAACGTCAAGGCCATCAGCCTCATTGCAAGCCTCGTGAATATGTTTTCCTAATAGACCTCGATGCTCTTCTGTAAATCGGAAAGCTCTTTGCTGTCGATTCGGGCGTAGTTGACCTTTTGGGTGGGTCTGAGGATGCGCTTGGACGAGTCTCTACGGCGGGATTACGTCGGGCGTACCCGTGCGCGATTGCATATCGAAAGATCTGCCCCGTGGTTTCTAGGGGCGCGTTTTACTATGTCCCGAGCGCCACGTTCCTGAATGGCCTTCGTCATCGCCACCAACTCGGGAGCTTCAATTTCCGCAATGGGACGACCACCGAGGCAGGGGAGAACGTCAGCAGCAATGCAGCGCCGGACGGAAATGCCTGTCGCAAGCGTTGTCCTGGCTTCTCTATGCCGGTCGAGCCATCGCCAAAGACACGTCCGGGTGCTTGCCGAAGGTCATCGTTTCTAATCGAAGACTTCCTTAGATTTGTCTGGAAGGGTTGATGGCGGGAGGGAGGGATTCGAACCCCCGATAGACTTACGCCTATGTCTGATTTCGAGTTCAACCCAAACGCACAATCAACACTTTAGCTAGGTTTGTATGAAGTGTGTTCGTCCTGTATTTATACGGGTTTGCAGCGGCGTATTATCTTCGGAAACAAACGGGTACAAACCGCCAGTGGGCACAAAACTGGGCACAGTGGTTCGCGGCAACTTCGACCCATTGGCAACGAAGTTGCCGATAACGTGACTTTGCGGGAGGTTCCAGATAACTTTATCCGAGAAATCTCTAGAACGGCCATTTCCGCGCTCGTTCTGGGGACCAACGTCCAAACCAGCTCCACTGCCCCACGCCGCAATGCTGTCCTCGGCTCCATTCTTGAACCGCTTCATGGCACGCACGACTGGCCAGCAACGCGTGCCGTCTGGAAGCTGCAATTCCACCCTAATCTCCGCTTCTGGGTCCTCGTCGTTTCCATTCCACTCACCTCCCAGCTTGCGAGGAGCGACTTCTCCAATGTAAGAGCCGATCGCAAAGATACGCTGGCCTAAATCTTGCGAAAGCAAGCCGCACGGTTTGGCCGCCTCTTCTGAAGAGTGGTCATCGAAGAAACGGTCAATGTCCCATAAACTATGTGGTGTGAAGTCGGCACGATAGCCTGAACTGCTCAGAGAGTGCGCGATCCAATCGGCGCTTCTACTAATGTCCTCTTTGATGATAGCCATATTTGATTGTGCCCGATGTCAATATACCGGGGCGCGCAAGCAGGCCGCTCGGATACCACCTGCCTCGAAAACGGGGTTTTCGGAAATCACGGCGCAGTTGCCGAAAACCAGACTTGCGGGCTGTTCAGGAACCCCGTCGCTTGTCGCACTCTGGCAATTGTTTCTGGATCGCCCACTAATCTGCCAACCAAAGTCGCTCGCACAATTAGTTTGAGGCCCTTGGGTCCCAATTTCTATCCACAACTAGAGCACTCGCGCAGCGGTCCTACAATTCGGCCATGCCCCGCGTCCTGCTCAACTTCCAACACTACGGTAACCTCTGGAGTGTTCACTTCATAGAGGCAGACTGCCAGACCCGAATTGGCTCCAAGACCCGTTGCTATCACTTCGCAACGGTGGACGGTCTGCGGTCATTCGTGATTCGCTGCAACCCTGAGAACATGCCAGAATTTGAACGCAGCCTTCGAGCCTGGAGCAGAGGCAGCAACTACGTCAATCTGTCGGATGAGCAGTATGGAAAGCTCAAAAAGAGATGATGGTGGCTTTCGGAAGGCGTCGCCTAAGCATCTAACAGATAGGTGAGTGTCCCATGATGTTCAGGCCTGTTCAAAACGAGAGTGACATACCCATTCGGTGCCTTAGTTCTGAATGCCAAGCTTTGAATCCCCCCGAAGCGAAACGCTGCTGGAGATGCAAGATAAAACTACCGTCGGGATCGTCAGCCCGCTCAAAAGCCAAGCCTTATCTTGGTTGACCGACATAGCTTTCTGCTCACTATTTGCTAACCCCATGGCATCAACAGTCAAACGAATTTTAGTCGTATCCCACAACACGATGCTCCGCAGTTCCCGTGTAGCGATCCTAGAGAACGCGGGTTATTGGGTCACGGCCGCAGTAACGGACTATGAAGCGATTACAGTTCTTGAAGACAATCAGTTCGATTTGGTCCTAATAGGGCGAAACTCGGAAAGTCGTCAAGACGCTCTAGATCAGCGACTGCGTGAGAAGTACCCAAAGCTGTTGGTACTCAAGATTCAGGCATTGGATGAAGGGATAAGTGCATATCCGTCCCGCACGATTGATGCGGCACCTGAGCATGTTGTTCAGGCGCTGAAGGACATGCTCGACTGATTGTGCTGTAGGCACACAACTAAGGATGTGCTGATGGCATCGGGTAGGGATGAAACCGATTGTCAGAGACATAAAGAAGTTGATTGAAGCATCGGAGCCCGGCATGACTGTGGTGCAAGTGAACGGAGACGAACTATACGCCTGCCCCGTTGGTGTGACCTTGTGGGAGGAATACCGCAGGCTCAATCCAGATGCGCCCAGGGTGCCACCAGAAGACATGATGGACTGCAACGACCCTGAGATGGCAGCATACGTGGAACACGCCGAATCCTGTGATGATTGCAACGAATGAGAAGATACTGACGTGTTTGTTTTGCTATTGAAGACTTTCGCCTCTTATGTCGTCTCGCGGACATACATCGCCGGCGTGGAATTGATACAACAATCTCCCGTTATTCGAAAAGAGTCATAGCGGGTAGGTTTCCGGCCGGGGAGAGCTGGATGGCCTATTGAAAGTGCACAAGAAGATCTACCTCAAAGAGGTGGATCTTCTTGTTTAATCCTTCCAGGGAAGAAATAGAAGGTAAATTTGACCGGCGCGTGGCAGGCTTCCGCCTGCCCTTCTATAGCTGTGAACTTCTATCTAACTTCTAAAGGAAATCCATGCAAATTAGGCTTGGTCTTCGGACGCATTTGCCACGAAGACGGGGTTTCGACGATAGAGCGCGAAACCCGCTTCTGCTATATGGCTTCCGTGCAACATCCGCTTGACACCTATCCTTTTGTTCACCAACTACTTCACTTCTTCGCTTCTGAAGTGGCGGCTACCGGTTCAGGCCACAGAACAGATACCAACCACCCAACCGCCAGTCCGATGACGCAACCGAACAGGACTTGGAACACACGGTCCATACCTGCACGGAGGCCAGCAATTCTTGTGTGGTGTTCCAACCCCGCGGCGATGACAAACGCCGCCGTAATTGGTGCTTGCCGCCACATGGTTGAAATGCGGACAACATAAGATGAAATCAATACGGTCGCGGCCATTGCTAAGGGAAGAGTTATGACCCTGCCGCCCCCGAGGGCAATGAATAGAAGCCCAACCGCACAACCTACTAGGGTGTTAATGAAACGAGAGCGGAACAGCAGGATGGACTGCTTCATCAAAGGATCGCTGGTCGCGACCATCGAACTGATTGCCCAAATCGGATTGCTCTTGGCAAGCTCATGCAGAGATACCCACAACACTATGGTTGCGAAGAAAATGCTCACCGCATAGTGGATGCCATGTACGTCCCCTTTAGTGAGGCGCTCAACAGCCTTTACCATGTCCCTCCCCCGGTCACCTCATTCGTGCGACGTGGGCATATTTCCCAGGAGGCGGTACACAGTCGCCGTTTTGGTGCAATTCAAAGCAATGTAACTCTCAGCTGAATACTGCAACGATATGAAGAACGCCTCGGCACGCTTCAGTGCTTCCTTGCTAAGGAGACTGCGATCCTGAACCTTGAACTGATAGGCAAACTCACCAATCAGCGGCCGATGTTCGCCGCGCGTACGCCAGATTGCCACATTCGCCTTGCAAGTGATCCCGTCGCCGAAGTCAAGGACGCCGATGTCTTGCAGTACCTCTTCGATGATCGTGTTGCTGACCAGCTTGATCTCCTCCTTCGGGGACTTCCTCACTCGTGCAAGCGCCGGCAGCAAATCGATCAACTGGTCCAAATCATGCACATTTTCCTTCCCCATCCCGATCGCGGAGCGGAGAAACTGCACGTTATGGGAATAGAGCAGCCGAATACCCCCGAGCCTGTCCTTGAGCGTCATGGCCTGAGCCTTGAACTTGACTTGATGGTCGCCATGGATGCGCGGCCGAACATCGGTCTCGGCACAGGTCTGAATGTCAGGATGCCGGAACTTGAAGACGATTTCGGGGTCGCCGACCGGAAAGCCGTCCTTATACTCAATTCTGCGCCGCAGGATGAAGGCATTGTTATACAAGCGGAAGTCATCGGTGTCGATAAATACCACTTCCCGGAGCTTCACAGGCTGCGACTCGAAGCCGTCGGATGAGAACTTCACGCCATTTTCCTTGGCAGGTCTCCGCATTACCTTGCCGAAGTCGAAAAAGCTCTGACGAGAGATAAACTTGTTCGGGTGCAGAATAAGCTTGCAGCAGAGGTATTGCATCTTATGCAGCGGCATCCCATCCGCATAACTGCCGGTCTTAAGGTGCGGGACGCGTCCCACCCAACTCGGAGTGATAGGCTCGTTTTTCCTAGATGGCGTGTTTTCTGTGGTTCGCGCTAAAACGGCCGTTGTAGTCCTTCCCATATTGCTCCTCCTTATCAGAACTGTTGCGTCGATTCGCCACCCACGCGACTTTAGGAACACCCGTCTTCGGGCGGACCACCGAACCGGCCAGTTCCTCCAGCAGCTTCACGGTTTCGTCGCGTGAAGCAACATTGACGCAGAGCAACCAGCCCTGAGATCGGAATTTGACCGGTGTGTAACGCCGCAACGGAGCGGACCTGTTTCGTTGCCCTGGGGAAAATCCGCCAGTAATCCAGGCCCGGCATGCGTTCGACACGCCAGCCGAAGATCTGGCCGTAGAAACTCGGCAAGTTGTGAGAGTTCGTCGCCGTAGATTTCAAAGTGCGTGATGAAACGTTCCATAACTTGCAGGTCGGTACAGTAACCGCGCTCCGGTTCGGTCGATTTCAGCCGCAATCACCTGTAAACGGCTAATGAAGTGCTCTGATTATCGAGGGAAACAAATTCTTCAGTAGCTACTAAAACTAGTAGCGCAACCGTAATTTACTTCTAGATGCGGGAGCCTGGAAGAGATCGGTCCAGCCGAGTGCCGGCAACAGGTAAGAGCGATCATTCATGGGTGACAAATAATAGAAAGGATTGGTAGCGTTACTGGGGCTCGAACCCGGATTCTTCGCCTTCGCTGGCATCTGGGACTCGTGGAAGCGGCCAGACGGAACCTATCGTGCCCCGCGTCGGCGACAAGGTCACCATTCCCCGGGCCTCAGGTGTTCTCGAGGTAGAGCAGGTAAGCCAGGATGGTAGTGAGGTCACCTTGCGGCTTCCCGGGACCAACCTTCAATGGTTCCGTGTCAGCACCGACACCCTCACCTACGTCGAGCGAAGGCCTCCAACCGAGACCTCGAACCCCTTCACGACTCCCGAGGCCGCCTTCGACACCGCCGAAGTCTTGGAGAAGATCGACAGCGTCCGCGTGGAGAACTTGCAACGAAGCGATGACGACATAGACATCCTCAAGGCCTACCTGAAGACACAGCACGCACCAAAAGCCGCGATTGAGATGCTCGAAAGCCTGACCGTCGAGCAGCACGTGGGCTGGAAGAAGGCGGTAGACCGGATCAAGAAGGTGCTGGAGGAGTAGCAGCCTCCATCCGCGTTGGTTGGCTGACGACAGCTGATACTTCCCCAACCGTGTATCAGTACCTATTTGAGGCAGGCGATAGAGCGACGACCGCGGTGGCGCGCCTACCTGCGCTTTTCCGTTTAGGCTCGGAGGTCTTTAAGCGTATGAAAACGCTAGGGGAGGTTTATTTCACTTTCTGAGGAGGTCGCGGGAATTGAAGGTTCTGCCACTTAGGCTTTGTATTGGCTCAAATACAGGAGAAACCCATGTTCCGATCCAGTTATCCAGAGATCCTAGTGTTCGCCGTGTGTTGTGTTTTCTTTGTCGCCGGGTGCAGTACCGGCACGGCGCCACCTGTTCAGCCTGTGGCCGTCACTTCTTCCGGCGGCACCCCTGTATTGCCGTCGCCTCCGCCTCTTCCTCACGCTAGCCAGAAGAATCTCTATGTAGTGCAGGCGAGCAGCGAGCCGATGTCCACTTTGGTCTTTCCGCTGTCGGCGGATGCTTATAGCAAACAGTTACTCGAGATCCCCGGTTCGCACGTTTCACTAGACGGCGCCGGGAATATATATGTCCTTGACCAGAAAGGTTACCCAACGTTTGCGGTCACCACTATTAATGTCTACTCTGCTGCGTTGCCGACCGGGAAGCCAGTGCGGTCGCTGCCGGTGGGACCGGGGACGCGGATCGCCAACGTGACAGCCATGGCGGTGAGCAAGGCGGGAGAGATCTTTGTAAACGACGGCAATGGCGTCGCGGTGTTCAGCGCTACTGCAAACGGTGATGTGGCTCCCGATCGCTACATCCAAGAACTGACTGATACGGATGAGGGACCGGCGGTGGCGAAGACCTGGGCGCTGTACATGGCTGTGGATGGGGCGGGCAACTTGTATCTGGGGCAGCATACAGCGGTGATTGTCTTCGGGCCGAAGGACACGGGGGCGGTCTATCCAACTCGCGTGATCGCAGGCTCGCTGACCCGGATGGGGCTAACGGCTTGTAGCGGCGGCTCGGCGATCTTTGGCATGACGGTAAACGATTCCGGAGCTCTTTATGTCCTCTATCGGTGTCAGTTGGACCGTTATGGGCCGACAAGTCCCCTTACGGTTTACGTGTTCGATCCAACTGCGAATGGTAATGCTGCGCCTGTCCGGTGGGTGACAGCGCCGGGGCTTGGGCATTATTACGCAGGGACCGGTGTGGCAGTGGATTCAGAAGGGAGCATCTATGTGAGCGCGAGTCTTGATGACAGCCCGATCGTTGGGGTGGTCGAGTTCCCGGCGAGTGCGTCGGGCAGCGTTACTCCATCAAATGTGTTGAGGGGGTGGAGTCGTATGCCTCCTCCGCCCGGGGAGGATGATTGGTTTGATCCCTCAGGGTCGATTGCGCTGTATTAGCGCGGGATGCCCGGTATCAGCCACACAGACGCGCAGCTTACCACCGCCCTGATACAAACCTGGTCCACATCTATGCATTCCTTAGATCGGATCGTCGGGACGCATCTGCGCTTGCAGCTTTCCCTGACTGGCGCCAGGCGCGTGAGATCCCCAAAGTAGAAAGTTATCCGGTCCGATCGTCCGGCGAGTTTTGTACTTCGCTCGAAAGCGGTTTACGGAGGCACCCATGCAACGACTCAGCCAGACTCTCCCCCGCCTTGTTGTTCTCTTTCCTTGCCTGTTGCTGGCCGGCGGATGCGCCAACAACCCCCTCCCGGGAACCACCCCTCAAGAAACGGGAACTCAAGGAACCGGCACTCAAGGAACCGGCACCCAGGGAGCCACCACCTGTGCGAGCAGCACCCGATACATTACATATGCTGGGACCAACATTGGACTGAGACCGGGAGCCAGTTTTACGCTTTCGGCAAGTGCCTACGGCGTAGGCGATTGCTCCGTGACGTGGAGCATCAAAGAAGGGCCCGCAGGCGGCATCATTACCGACGGCGGCCTCTACACTGCACCTGCAGTTGAAGGCGTCTACCACATTATCGTTACCTCTAAAGCCAGTCCATCCCTGAGCGCAACAGACATCGCCGTCGTCACTGCCACAGAATTAACTTCGGCAGGCAAAATGTCCACCGTGAGGTACGACCATACTGCGTCGCTGTTACCCAACGGGCAAGTCTTCATCGCCGGCGGAATGAATGATGACTACGACTTCGCTAATCCGGCCGAGCTGTACGATCCCGCTACAGGCAAGTTCAACGATGCCGGGCAAGTGTTCCGTATCCAACATTCCGCCACCGTCCTAGCCAACGGCGACGTTCTGCTGGCGGGAGGTTTTGCAATCTCTAACGGGGGGGGTATGGACCCTCTAATACGTCTGATATTCGCAATGCCGCAAGCGGCTTGATTCAACCTACCGGAAGCATGAACAGTTCTCGTTCCAACCATTCAGCCACACTGCTGCAGGACGGCCGAGTGTTGCTTGCCGGTGGCGTAACCGACAGGAGCAACACACAGACGCAGACAGCCGAGCTCTACGACCCTGGGACAGGTAAGTTCACGTCCGCAGGCAATATGGCCACATCGCGCTCGGGCCATTCCGCTGCCCTACTCTCGAATGGAAGGGTATTGATCGTAGGGGGTGGTGCCAGCGCAGAGTTCTATGATCCGACAACGAATACCTTCCTTCCCGCTCCGGGCGTCTCCGACAACCGGTGCTATGCCGTCGCAACACTGTTAGCTGATGGCAGAGTACTGATCGCCGGCGGAGCCGATTGTTCCAACACCCTCCTGGATACCGCCGAGATCTACGACCCTTCGACCAGACAGTCCACGCCGACAGGAAACCTCGTAGCCGCGCAGGCCTACAATACAGCCACCCTCTTGCCCGATGGCCGTGTCCTGCTCGTGGGCGGCCGCCCCTCGGTCTTGACCCAAATCTACGACCCCGCAACAGGTTCGTTCACCTTCGGCCCTCGCCCGGCCTCTCCGATGTGGGGTAGTCATACCGCCACGCGATTGCCAGACGGCAGCGTTCTACTACTCGCGGGTGGTGACGACGTAGAGATCTACAAGTAAGTCGCGAAAGCCGTGGAGCGGATCGAGAAACTGCTGGAGGGAATAGACTGAACATCGGTTCGCTCATTCGGATCGCCGGTTAGACTGGTGGCGGTGATCGTACACCAATGGATCTGCGCCTTTTTCGTTTAAGCAAAATCCACATTATTACGACTGCAACAACTGTGCAATCCCCGCACAGGATCATTGAAAACACAAACCGTTCATTAACAACTCTTCATGTTCGCTTAATGCTATCTGATCCACTAGCCTGTCATCGTCTTGAGAGGGTCTACGCCTGCGTCTTCAGGCGTTCTCTCCGCGAGTGGCGCAGCCCAAAGCTTCACCCTCATCGCCGGAACGCCGCTAGCTCTGCATCGAGCCCTCGGTTGAATTGCGCGTCTAACCCATAAGCTCGCGGCCATGGCCGCGGCCCTTCTCAGATTCGCTTAAGGCTTAACCCGGAATTGATCTCGATGATTTGCAAATCGGCCCTGGCTATCGCCCTCTCACTCTTGCCCTGCGCGGCCTTATGCCAGACCGAAGGCGGCACTCTTCCAGCCGAAACCCCACTCGCCCTGCGCATCGACGAACACCTTCCCATGCGTAACGGGCAGCGAGTTCGCGCTCAACTGATCTACCCCGTTTACGGCAATGACAAGCTCCTCCTCCCCAAGGACACGGTCGTCACCGGCAGCGTCGTCGAACTCCGCTCCGACCGCTCTCGCCGCATCCGCGCCGTCATGGGAGGCGATTTCACCCCCTTCCACAAGCCAGTCGTCCGCTTCACGAACTTCGTCCTCACCGACGGGACCTCCATCCCCTTCGCCTCAGGCGACGCCGCCGAAGGTGCTCCCATCTTTCGCGCCGTCCTGTCGCCGCCAGCCAAGGGAGGCTTCCTCCGTCGTCAGTTCGACGGGATCCTCAGCGTCGCCCGCAGCGATGTCGCGATCTTTACCGGCCCCGAAAAGGCTGATCGGTTCGTTCAGTTCATCTATACCCAGATTCCCTACCATCCCCAGCGCATTGATAAGGGCACTGCCTGGACCATCGAGATCTCGCACTCCGTCGAGCTTCCCGCGGAGCCCGCACCTCCAGCGGTCGTTGTTGCGGCCCCGCCAAAGCGTCACTTCTGGGAGGATCCCCTTCCTCCCGCCGACCCGGCGAGTGCTGATACGGCCAGTTGGATTGTCCAGGCCAACCTCGACGAGTCGATCAGCTCGGAGACCTCCAAAGACGGCCAGGCGATCGAAGCCATCGTCGCCGAACCCATCTTCAACCCCGACCGCACCATCGCCGTTCCCCAGGGTTCCACGCTCATCGGCACCGTCACTCGCGCCAAACCCGCCCGCAAGTTCGGCCGCACCGGTGTTCTCACCTTCAACTTCGACCAGCTTCACGTTCCCCACGAAGAAACCCGCACCGTCGAGACCCGGCTTACCGGAGCCGACTCCGCACGCGATATCGCTCTCACCTCCGAGGGCCAGCCCAAGTCCAAACCGCAGGACAAGATCAGCCTGCCCATCCTCCTCGCCCTCATGGCCAGCCGCCCCCTCGATCAAGACGAGGGAAAGAATCTCGCCGGCGGTGGCAACAGTCTGGGCAAGAACGCTGTCGGCGGAGCCGCCGGCCTTGGCCTCGTCGGCACCGTGATCAGCCTCACCGGAATCTCACCCAACGCCGCCGCCGGCATCGGCTACTACGGCGCAGCGCGGGCCTTCTATTACCGCTGGATCGCTAAGGGCCAGAAGATCGACTTCGCCAAGAACACCCGGATCATCGTCGAAACCACTCCGCGCCGCTCCGCCCCCATGAAACCTGACTCGCAGCACTGACACACTTCATATAAACCGGTCCAACCGGCAACTCGTGCCTGCAAAGAAAGAGCGGAACCTGAGCAAGGCCCGCTTTTTCTTGCATCCTAGCGAAGAAGCCAGATAGGCTGCGTCGAAGCTAAAGAGTCTTCTCTGAACAAAATGTGGGATCGTCTTCGAGAGCTTCGAAGATCCATAGAAGCGAGCTTTTGGGTGTGGCTTTGCGCTTCATATCGAAAGTGAATGCCCTTGTCTTATGCAGTCAACCGTTAGTGTAGTGAACTGGTGGTCCGTGGCTGGGGAAGGGTCATCTGGGCGGCTTGTTGGAGGGTAAGATTTTCCGGGACCACGCGGATGTCGGTGCGAACGGCGTCCTGGTCCTGAGCGAGGCTTTTGAGGAGGAGGATTTTGCCGGTGACGTGAACGGAGATGCGATCGCTCTTCCAGTTCTGTGCGTCGAGTTGTTTGCGCTCGAGGCTGAAGTGGCCGCCCTGATCGATGTGTCCAAGCATGCCGAAGCCAAACTCGACGGGACGCATGATTTTGGCGTCGAGGGTGCAGAGCCTGTATTCCGGCTGCTTCAGCGAGACGGTGCCGGCCATTTCGCGAGCGACGCGTTCCTGGTAGGACGCAGGCTGAAAAGACGGATTTGGCTGGAAGGTGAAGCGGGTGCAACCATCGACTTCGCCGTTGGGGGCGAGGACGAAGGCGGTGGAGAGGAGTTGGAGGAGCTGCGTTGCGCGGGCCTCGTCGTCCTTGTGGGCTTGATTGAGCTTGTGGAGGTCGCCGGGGTGGGCGACGAGGCTGTCGATTCGCTGCTGCTCAGCCTGGGCCTGGGCGGGTGTCATAGGCTGGCCGTCGATTGCGATGAGACGGCGGAGGGGGCCGTCTGCAATTTCGACGACGTTCTCCTTCCATAGATGACCGCCGGTGCGAGTGGAGCGCTCTTCGGAGGTGTAGGCGAAGTGCGCTTGATGCTGCCGTGCGCTGACCTCGTTGGCGGCCATCTTCGCGACCAGGCCGGGGTCCTGGGGCCAAGAGGGTATGGCAAAGAGAAGTAAAGTGAGGGTAACTCGTTGCAATTGGATGGAAGTTTTCGTTGGGCAAAGCTTTCGAACCGTTAGAGGCGTCATCAGTCTGCTTTCATTGTGGCCTCATGTCGAATGAGCTTTTGGCGGCAATGGAACTTATCATCCGAGTGTCCACCGTTTGGCTGCTATCTGGTTGGACGGCAGCGGGAAGGAGGCGGTTGGCTGGGCAGTGACGGGATCGGGTAGTTTTGAGTCGGCGTTGCCTGTGGGACATGGCCTACCAAGGCGCTTCGACACCAAATCTTGGATCGCTCTTTCGAGCCTAGCAATGGGCCTGAGATGCTGAATAGCACGTAGAGTTGGCGCCATGACCCTTAGCAAGCTTGAGTTTATGCCCTTTTCACCACACGGGTCTGCGCTCTGCGGAGCCCTGACTTTGCATTGGTCTATTGATTGATAAAGGGATTGATCGTCCTTCGCTGCCCTTGCCACTCCTCGAAGCAACGAAGAAAGTCTGATGCTGCGAGTGGATTGAGCACCATGAGAAGACCGCACTGGTTCGCGAACGATACCAGTTGTGCGATGGTAGTTGAGTCGTTCGAGAACGTATTGAGTAACGCTTTCGTGGCTGTGCACTTTGTCTCAGGCAGCATCGGCTCAAGCGACAGCTTCAAAATGAACTCGGCCAGAAGCCGGAGTGCAGCGAGGCGGTTCGCACTGGTGATTGGCCCAAAGGCCGTAATCATTTGGCGCATTGGGAACGCATCAACTGACCCATTTGAGATTCGCAATGCCGCCAACATCACCGCCCCAGTAAGATGAGTCGAGTGGAAGTCGAATCCAATGAGTTTCGCATGTATCTCGTCAGCCAACGAACTGTCAATCTGTCCACGGTTTGCCAGATGCTCAGCGACAGATTGCGTCCAAACTCGTTCTACTCCAAGTTCGGTTCTTGCTACCTCAGCAGCGACCAGATCGTCGGTCCAAAGAATGCTGCCTGCTCTCAATGCCAGCAGCGCAGCTTCCAAGCCCTCCCTACCGAAGATCTGCTCGAGCGCTTCGCGACGTTCGGGAGCGAGTCGGGCAACTTCAGGCACTGGAACAACCGACGTGTTCGCTTCAACGCACTCCAACCATCGTTGAAAGCGGCCCTATACTTCTCAGAATCCTCCTCCGTCGTTTGGGTCATGTAGTGGTGGCCATCCTGGTAATACATCGTTCCGTGAGCGGTCGAGAAGCGAGCCTTTGCTCGAAGCTGTTGTAGGGTTGAATGGGTCGCTGCTGATACGACGAATCGGAAGGCTCCATTTGTCAGTAGTTGACGGATCACACCTAAGAGTTGAAGTGTAGCGAGTGTCACGAGATCAAGGACGACGGTGTTCTTGGTTGCAAGGCTGGACATCGCATTCGCTAGAGATTGATTTCCGGTGGCGCGCACCGTACAAACTGACCCTGTGTCTGTGCGAGGTCAAAAAGGCCACCGTATGCCGAGTTGTCAAATTGGTTTCCGAACATATGTAGAGTGACGGGCACCGACTGGTAGAGTTCACGAACTTTAAAGACCGCTTCGGAATGCGCCTTTACTGAGTCGAGCATGGGTTGCATGTCTGCGGCAGTAAGCTTTTCTGGCGGAGGCACCCGCATGGTTCTTATGACAGTCTGATCGCCAAACTTCAACTCCATCTGATCGCCGATAAGCTTGGAACCGGCGTGTGTACTACGGTGAAGCGTATCGACTCCGCTGGGAGCACATTCTCCTGAATGGCAAGGGCGGGCTCATTCAAATTGCCGAAGGCAAGACGAAAGCCGCACGACGATTCCTACCAATGGTCCCCGAAGTGTGCGTGGCACTCAAGACGCGCCGCACCGAGCAGGGTGATCCGGCAACGGGGTGGGTGTTTCCTACGGGCTCCGCTTCAGGGCATCGAAGAATGCAGCGCGACCTTCTATCACAACGAAGCCCAGCAGAAACTCGCGGCGGCCTTGGTGGCCTACGAAATATGGAAGAAAGAGGGATGCAAGGACGACTGGATCGACGCTTTAACGGAGGCGAGCAAACTGGCGCAAATGCATTAGCAAGCACGGCCCAACGATTCAGGCGGGCTGCAAGCGCTTCGAAATCTACTGCCTCCGCCACTCCGCCCTGACCATGCTTGCGGAGAGCGGCTGCGATGCCTTTACGCTTGCACGGATTGCCGGACACAGCTCAATTACGATTACGCAGCGATACTGTCACCCGCAAGCCTATGCAATCGAAAGAGCCTTCGGAAATCTCGCAGGTGGGCACAGAATTGGGCACAGTCTAGAATTACCCGCAAACGAGGAAAACGGCCAGACGGCCGTCTTATAGCATCGATCGCACTAATTATGAGTGAGTTATGGCGGTGGATGCAGTCTAGAGCGAACTGCTCTCTGCGATCAATTCCCTGTAACAGGGAAAAATACAGGGAATTTCGCGATTTCGGCCTAAATGCTCTAGCCTGAAATCTCTCTATCGACCCGTGTTCAGGACATTTATCGCATTTAGTTGTCGTTGCAGCGCTCTAAAGAACAGGGAATTTTTATCATGTATCAGGGAAACGCATTCCCTGATACATGATTGGAAGTCGCTATACGCAGCGGAATCCGGTTTCGATCCGCTTGGGATTCATATCGGCGAGCGCGATGTCAGGTCTAATTTCGACGTTAGGCAGGTATCTTGAATGGCAGAGTGATTTCTCCTAATTCCGAACTGAGATGGCTGAACGACTTCCCGAAAAGAACTTCCCCACCGGAAGCGGTACAAATCAGTTGGTATCTCTCGGCGACACATCCGCAGGACAAGTGTGCGAAAAACCAGTGTGAACATTGCCTCTCTGTATCACTCACGCTCTTAAGTGTCGCACCGTCTGAAGTGGGGTAAGGATTTGGGGTGGGTGACGTTGCTAGTTCGAATCTAGTCGTCCCGACCATTTACTTGTTTCTTTATTTTGAATAGCTTACAGCTGAACCCATTTTCTATTTCGAAATCCGAAGCGACTTCTCGTTGCTTAACCTTCGCATCCACCGACGCTACCCAAAACCATGCCGAGAATATTCGGGCGCTCCCGGCTTTGGCCACCATTTGTATGTCTCAGGTGGCTGATCGCGTCCGTTTCAAATCCTCTGCTAGAAGAATTGCGTCAGCGATTTCTCGCATCGACTTTCGTCGTTGACGGCTCTCTTTCTGCATCATTTGATAGGCGTCCTCCTCATTCAGAGATAGATCACGTTGCAAGATGCTTTTTGCGCGGTCTACCGCCTTACGCGTCTCAAGTCTAGACGTCAGCTGTGTATTCTCGGTCTCCAGCCTCGCACGTTCAATCTCTGCACCTACGAGAAAGCCCAGAGTCGAAAGCAGTTTTACCTGCTCGTTCGTATGATGGTAGGAAGTTCGATGTTGTAGATTGATCACGCCAACTACCCGTCCGGCACAAAGAATAGGTGTGCACAACATGGCCTCAAAGTGGTCTTCAGGAATGTTTTTGAATGCCTTGAACCGCGGATCATTCGAGGCTGCCGAGGCGATAGCCACAGGTTGCCGATGCTTTGCCACCCATCCAGTCACACCCTGTCCTATCTGCATCTTGAGGTGATCGATCAAGTCGGCGTGCGGGTTCTTTGATGCACGCAGCAACAGGTTCTCGCCCTCCAATACGTAAATGAAGCACGAGTCACAAGGAATCACGCTCGCAATGAAGTCGACGATACGGTCTAACACCAGATGGAGCGAGTCCGCAGCCGCCATTCGGCTGCTGATCTCATGGAGAAAATCAATCTCCGCGAGGCCATCGCGAAACCCAGCCATGGTCGAAGTTGAAGCGGCGACGCGCCGCACTCCGGCAGGCCGCTTCGTTTTCTCTGCTTCAGAAGGCTGCGATACCACGGCCTCGATCTCGCCCTTCCGCTTCTTCTCCAGTAACCTGTCGGAGTATTGCGCCGCCTCGTTTACGAGGAAACCCATCTTGGGCCGGGAAGGTTCAAAGTCCGGTTCGATCCCATAATGCACGAGTTCCTCCGAAGTCGTGGGGCCAATCGAAAGCACTACCGTCTTCCGCAATGCCTCTCGCAGGTCTTCCGGCAGACCCATCTGTTCCGCTACCCGAAACAGATGAATGATCTGAACGGCGGTCATAAATAGCACTACGTCTACCATGCCGTTGATGATTCCCTGCACACACTCCCGCAGCGGCTGCAGGTCTTCGGGTAACGCCCACTGGTATACCGGCAACTTCGTTAGTTCGCGGCTGCGACTGCTCAGCTCAGCCAGCAACTCCGGATTGGAAGCGCCGTACTCCTGCACGACGACGTGCATTCCAGCTAAAGAATTACCAAAGGCCCCATCGATCGCCTGCAGCAACTCATGCCAGGTGCTTGGCTCTTCCGCTACCACATCGACTGTGACCTTCAACTCACGTAGCACTGAGCCTGGCTTTACGCCACGGGCGGCTATCTTCACCTTCCTGAGTGCGGCGAGAAATTCCGCTCGGTCATACCGCGTCTGCACGATGTCGAGCATCGCACGCACACCTACGCCAGTCATGAAGATGATCAGATCGTAGCGGCCCTCGAGCACCTTCGCCGCAAACTCCAGCACGTGCTGGTTGGATTCCAGGCCCACCTCGCGCATCGCGGGCACAACGATTGGTTCGCCGCCATACGTCCGGATTAGCTTCTCGACCTCTTTCGCACGGCGAGACTCCAGCGAAAGTACACGAAGTCCATTGAAGCTTGCATGCGCCACGCTTCCTCCATGTCCGGTTTACTGTGGTCTTAGCCTTTGGTTCTCGTCGAAGCATCGTCCGGACAAGATGCCCGTTCAAGACCATTCATTCCGAGAAGTAGGCTGTCTTCTGATAATAGAGCGACAGACCCAAGGAACCAAGCCTAAAACCTGAGCGCCAAGCGCGTTCGCAAAACTAAGCCCGTCTCAGAAGACGATGCGCCCAGTCAGGACCAACCCGTGGTTGTAACTATGGTAGCTGGATGTCGCAATCTGCATCCCGGCGCCGAGCACTAGTCCTAATCTGTCCTTCGGGTCCTTCCGAAACTTGATTTTGCTTACCATCAGTCCCGGAGTCAGAAAGACCTGGTTCTTACCGTCATTGGTGCCGCCGTGATAGTAGCTGGCATTCGCTTCCAGTTCCGGCCAGAAATACTTTCCCACTTTATATTGCGCGACGGTATTCCACTGGATGGTTCTGCCGATCTGTGGCACGGAACTCGTCGGCAGTATTCCGCCTATCGCGGACTGTACGTCAAATTTGCCAAAGCCTTTGCCGAGAACCACAGTGGGAGTTATCGTCGATACCGCGGTGCCATTCTTGTAGCTTCCCGTTGGCACCGAGAACGCAAGCTGCGCGAGCGTCGAATAATTGCCCTTCTCGCTATCCCCCGCGAATGGCCGGTACTTCGCAATCATCGAGAAGTCGCCTGTACCATCTGCCGCCTTCGACGTGTTGTGCTGGATGTACGGCGGCAGATTGAGGTCGAACTCCGTCCGCGCAAACGGAATGAAGTTCACTCCCTTCCCATTGTCGTAGTTCCACGTCAGGGTGTGCGTTGAAGTGTACTGCCGCACAAAGTCCGTCCGTGCCAATTGCACGATCGTCGAAGATGAGCTCACAACCGGTACCGGCCAGGCCGGCTGTTTTGCGGAGGTTGCACGTACGCGATCCTCCCAGGCATGAAAGAAGCCTGACTGTGCCGAGACGGTTGGCGAGAATAGAGAGCAAAAAAATACAAGCAAAATCGTATGCTTCATCAGGGACCCTCCACGAATCGTTCGGCACTTAGAAAGACACGAATGCACACGAACGCACAGTGCGCATTCATGCTTCCGCGCAGGAAAGGGGTGTGCCATCAGTTACGCTTCAGCGCAACGGTCGCTGCAAGTGTCTAAGGCCCACTCACGGAATGAGTTGAGAGTTGACGCTCAGGAAAGGGCCCACCGGCCTGGGTGGTTCCTGAACGCTTGATATGTTTGCGACACGTCAAGGTGTCACATTGCTGATGAGGATGTGCGTATTGTGGCACGGACCACCATTTCAATCAAGACACCTCTGTAACGTTCCCGTGATTTTTCCTTCATCAACAGGATTGACGCTTGCGTTCAGTCTTGTTTCACGCTAAGCTCTGCTCATCGGCGAGTCCGTTCGGACCGTTCGAGACAGTCGTCGGCACCACGATGTGTCCGGCACTACCCGAATTCCAAAGTTCATCCCAAGCTCCAAGAAGAGCCCTGATCGTAATCCGCAGCCTCATCATCTGCTGCGATTCATTCTGGCTTGCGTCTCCTCGTCTGTACTCCTGCCGCTTCCAGACCTGTAGCTCGCACAAACACACCGTTCGCTCCGCGTACACGGCCTGTCGCTTCAAGAGGGACTTCGGTATGAGCAGCAACACCGTTATCAATTCGGCAGAGTTCACCAACGAACAAAAGGAATATCTTCGAGGCTTCTTCGCGGGCGTCTCCCATCGCGGTCTCATTCCTTTCGTCGGACACACCGCTGATGGGCGAATCACAAACGATCCCGCGTCAGGCCTGTCCAACGAAGCCGCCGACTCCGAACCATTGTGGTTCAACACTCCGGTCTCCGATCTCTCCAAGGAAGAACGTTGGAAGTTCGAGCAGAGCCCCTTCGCCATTTGGGAAAAGCTTCTCCAGTACTCCAATCAGAACCAACCTCCCACCGAGGACGACCGTTTCCGCATCAAGTACTTCGGTCTCTTTCACGTCGCCCCCGCGGAGGACTCCTTCATGCTCCGCCTTCGAATTCCGGGTGGCATCCTCACGACTCACCAGCTTCGCGGGCTTGCCCAAATGGCCGAAGACTGGGGTCCCGGCCGCGTCGATCTCACAACTCGCAGCAATCTTCAGATCCGTGAGCTCCAGCCCAAAGATATTGTCCGCGTCCTAAATCGCGTTCAGTCGCTCGGCATGAGTTCGCGTGGCTCCGGCGCAGACAACATCCGCAACATCACCGCCTCTCCTATAACTGGGGTTGATCCTGAAGAGCTGCTCGACGTCGCTCCACTCGCTGAAGCCCTGCAGTCCTACATCTCCAACTCTCCTGACATGTACGATCTGCCACGCAAGTTCAACGTCGCCTTCGATAACGGCGGTGCAATCTCGGTCGTTGCCGACACCAACGACATCGGCTTCGTGGCCGTCGAGGTCGGCGAAGGACGGAGCGTTCCTGCTGGCATCTACTTCCGTGTCCTCCTCTGTGGTATCACCGGCCATCGTCAATTCGCCACGGACTGTGGCATTCTTCTGCGCCCGGATCAGACCGTCGCTGCAGCCGCAGCCATGATTCGCGTCTTCACACAACACGGCGACCGGACCGATCGCAAAAAGGCCCGCCTGAAGTACCTCATCGACTCCTGGGGAATAGAGAAGTTCCTCAGCGAAACTGAAAAACTTCTCACCTTCCCCCTCATCCGTATCCCTGTGCAAGAATGCGAACCGCGCCGCCCCATCAACCGTGCCGGACACATCGGAATCCAGCCCCAATCGCAACCCGGCCTCCACTACATTGGCCTCTCCATCCCAGTCGGCCGCCTGCCAGTCGCTCCGATGCGTGCTATCGCGGACATTGCAGACCGCTTCGGCTCCGGTGAAGTCCGCCTCACCGTCTGGCAAAACCTTCTGATCCCCAACATTCACACTAACCACCTGGCGGATGCTCAGCAGGCCCTTACCACCGCGGGCCTCAACTACAAAGCAGGCACAGTGCTTAGCGGCACGGTGGCCTGCACCGGCAACCAAGGCTGCCGTTTCTCCGCAACCGACACCAAGACCCACGCTATCGTGCTCGCAAATCTTGTCGACGAGCGATTCCCGATCCTTGATCAGCCCATCAATCTTCACGTCACTGGCTGCCATCACTCCTGCGCCCAGCATTACATCGGAGACGTCGGTCTCATGGGGAAAAAAGTCGGCGGCGAAGAGGGCTACCAGGTCCTAATTGGTGGCGGCGCCGACCAAGATCAAGGTCTCGCACGCGAACTCATCCCGGCGATCCGCTTCACGGAGCTGCCAGCCATAATGGAAAACCTATTCGCCACCTATACCCAGCATCGCAAGCCCAAAGAGTCCTTCCTCGTCTTCACACGCCGCCATACGATCGCCGAACTCCAATCGTTCTGCAACCCGCAGGAGAACTCCTAGCCATGCAGGCACCCCCTTTCATCCCCGACAACGCACCCTTCACGACCGAGCAGCGCGGTTGGCTCAACGGTTTTCTCGCTGGCCTCTACTCCACCGCTCCCGCCAGTCCTGTCGCTGACCCGTTGCCCTCTCTCAAGATCGCCGTACTCTACGCGTCGCAGTCCGGCACCGCCGAGGGGCTTGCACGGAAAGTCGCCAAAGACCTCAAAGCAAAAGGCTACATTGCCTCACTTATCTCTCTTGAGGGCTACACGCCTGCAGCACTTCTTGCGGAGCGTTACGCCATCTTCATCGCCAGCACGTACGGCGAGGGTGACGCACCAGATGCCGTCCGGCCTTTCTACGAGCAACTCTGCCTCGAGCACTTCCCCTGCTGCGGAGAGCTCTCTTACGCAGTCCTCGCGCTCGGCGACTCCAGCTACGAGCACTTCTGCAAATTCGGCAAGGACCTCGACAATAAACTCGCTGTGCTCGGCGGCGTTCGCATCGCGGAACGCATTGACTGCGACCTTGATCTCGACGAATCCTTCGCCAAATGGAAGACCGCCGTCTACATCGGCCTCGACGAACTCACCGCTGCCCGCCGCCCTGCTCCCACTGCACCATCATCTTCCGTCAATCCCACAAGGCCCGCAGCGACATCAATCTCCGGTGATGACGACGAAGAGCCCGCCCCAGTCACCCACAATCGCACCAACCCCTATCTCGCGTCGCTGGTGGACAAGCGTCCCCTTACTCGCGACATCTCCAGCAAACTCACCCTCCATCTCGCCTTCAACATTAGCGAGTCCGCCGTTACGTACGAAGCCGGTGACGCCTGCGGAGTCATCCCCCAGAATGATTTCAGTCTCGTCGAAGAAATCCTTTACACGCTCAACTTCAGCGGCCAGGTCCCCGTCCAGCTTCCCAAATCCGGGGCGACAACCCTTCATGACGCCCTCCTCAACCATCTGCAGATTACCCGCCTCACTCGAAAGATGATCGAGGCCTACGCAACCATCGGAAAGCAGACAACTCAGTGCCACCGCCTCTTCGCTCTCCTCGTTCCAGAACAGCAGGCGCACCTCGAAAAATACTCCTGCGACCGCGGCCTTATTGATCTCCTCCACGACTACCCCAACGTGCTACACGATCCTGCGGATCTCGTCGCAATGTTGCCCAGCCTCGCGCCCCGGCTCTACTCCATCTCCTCCAGCCCGTACGCCCACGCCGGTGAGATACACACGACCGTCGCTGTTGTTCGCTATCGTTCGCACAACCGCGACCGCGGCGGCGTCTGCTCTACGCTACTCGCCGACCGCGTCCCCACCGGTGCCCGCCTGCCCATCTACATTCAGCCAAACAAAAGGTTCCGTCTGCCGAAAGACACAAATGCCTCCCTCATCATGATCGGCCCTGGCACCGGCATCGCACCGTTCCGCAGCTTCCTGCACCAACGCCGCGCCCTTGGTCACACGGGACGCAACTGGCTATTCTTCGGAGAGCGCAGCGCCACTACGGACTTCCTCTACCAGGACGAACTCCAGTCCATGCACTCGGACGGGCATCTCTCCCGCCTCGACCTAGCTTTCTCCCGCGATCAGGACCGAAAGATCTACGTCCAGGACCGCATGCTCGAGCAGGCCGCCAGCTTCTACGAGTGGATCGAAGAAGGCGCCAGCATCTACGTCTGCGGCGACGCCTCCCACATGGCGAAAGACGTTGATGCCACGCTTCACACCATCGTCGAACAGCAAGCCGGGCTCCCCGGCGAAGCCGCTATCGAGTATATCGAGCAGCTCAAAGACCAGAACCGCTACCACCGCGACGTCTACTAGCCACCACGCACCATCCGTTCGCCACGCTCTATTCGTTCACAAGGAGACCGATGCCACTCCCACTCCACGAACTAGCGCACACCGATCCCACGAACTCCATCGTGCGCCTGACGGAGAACGGCCTCGAGTTCTTCCCTGTTGCAACGCCGCAAGTCGAAGTGAAGACCTCGCTAATTCCGCAACGTCATCTCGAACCAGGAGAACAGTATCGCTTCCACTTCGACATGACGAAGTGCATCGGCTGCCGCTCCTGCGAGGTCGCCTGCAACGAGCAGAACAACACACCTGCCGATCTTCGCTGGCGACGTATCGGCGAGATCGAAGGGGGCACGTACCCAAACACCGATCGCTTCTATCTCTCGATGGGATGCAACCACTGCCTAAGCGCGGACTGCATCAAAGGCTGCCCCGTTGACGCTTACACAAAAGATCCCGTGACTGGAATCGTCCTCCACTCTGCAGACGCCTGCATCGGCTGCCAATACTGTGTGTGGAACTGCCCTTACTCCGTTCCTCAGTTCAACCCCGAGCGTGGTGTCGTCGGCAAATGCGACATGTGCCATGGCCGCCTTACTGATGGACTCGAACCCGCCTGCGTCAATGCATGCCCGGAATCCGCCATTGAAATCGAGATCGTCAATCAACTCGAATGGCGGAGCGATCACGCGGCCGGCAACGCACCAGGCATGCCCAACGCCGGCGTTACCATTTCGACTACGCGCATCACCCTCCCCGAGAATGCCCAAGCTACTCTCGAACGCGTGGACATCGAGACAATCCGCCCCGAACACCCCCACTGGTCTCTTGTCTGGATGACCTCTCTGATCCAGCTCTCCGCTGGAACTCTTGTTGCCGCTCTTCTCTCTCATCACGACGGCCCCATCGCCCTCACCCTGATCCTGGCCCTCACCGCATTCACTTTAAACATCTCCGTCCTTCACCTTGGCCGTCCGGCCTATGCATGGCGAGCACTCAAGATGTGGCGTCGCTCCTGGCTGTCACGCGAAGTCCTTCTCTTCGGCCTCTTCTTCACCACCATCTTCGCACTGACCACAGTTTCATGGCTCAGCGCGTTGCATCCCGGCCTTGAGATCGCTCCGGTTCTGCTGGCGCTGAAAGTACTCTCTCCTACCCTCGGCATTGCAGGCATCCTTGCAAGTGCTTACATCTATCTCGTCCCTGCGCGCCCCGCTTGGAATACTCCGCACACGCCCATCGACTTCATCCTCAGCGCCGCGGTCCTCGGCTCCGTTGCCGCGCCGGTTCTCATCAACGCAACGACTTCGATTCGTTCGTTCCACGCCTTTAGTTTCTCGTCCTCCACGTTGAACTTCCCACTCTGGCCACTTATCCTCTTCTCGGCTCTCTGGGGCCTGAACCACGTCGTACGCACCGTTCGACTCCATCACGCGGCTGTCTACGAGCGCCGCGCCGCAG
This sequence comes from Acidobacteriaceae bacterium KBS 89, assembly GCA_000381605.1. GTDB lineage: Bacteria > Acidobacteriota > Terriglobia > Terriglobales > Acidobacteriaceae > Edaphobacter. The sequence goes on along the minus strand of KB906755.1, from coordinate 836,107 downwards.
CCTCTCTACTCAATACTCCCGACCTCCGTGGCATCTTTCTTGTCTCTTTCGCCTTCGTCGGTCTTGCTGTCCTGCTCTCACTCGCCGGAATGCCCACCCTCGCCCTCCCAGCGGCCCTCGCCGGAGTCCTCTCAGCCCGTTACCTCTTCTTCGTCTCCGTTGTACCTCTCAACATGGCCCTCACCTTCGTCAGGAGCGTCCACGCATGAGCTCTCTCCTGACGCAATTCAAACGTCTTGTCGGCATCGACATCCGCAGCGATGAGTACACCTACGCCACAGATCCCGACTTCGGTTACACCGCCAGCTCGCGTATTCCGGAAAAGTGGGTCAAGACCACGTGCGGCTACTGTTCAGTCGGTTGCGGAATGCTCCTCGGCGTGCGCGACAACAAGGCCGTCGCCGTCCGCGGCAACCCTGACCATCCCGTCAACCGCGGCAAGCTCTGCCCCAAGGGCCTCTCCGAACACCACATCCTCGCTGCTCCTGGCCGTGCCAAACAACCTTTACTCCGCAAGAACGGCGTGCTCGTTTCCGTCTCCTGGCACGAAGCCCTCGACACCATGGTCGAACGCATCCGTGATATCCAGGACCGTCACGGTAGGGAGTCACTCGGTGTCGTCGGCACCGGCCAACTCCTCACCGAGGAGTTCTACACTCTCGGCAAACTCGTTCAACTCGGCCTGCGCACTCGAAATCACGACGGCAACACGACCCTCTGCATGGCCTCCGCCGTCTCGGGCTATAAGCTCTCCTTCGGCTCCGACGGCCCACCCGGCTCCTACGCAGATATGGAAAAGGCGGACGTCATTCTCCTCATCGGCGCCAACATTGCGGACAGCCACCCCATCCTCTGCCACCGCGTCGATCGCGGTCCCGGCACCAAGCCACGTGAGCTCATCGTCGTCGACCCGCGCGTCACCAAAACAGCCATGATGGCCGACCTCCATCTTGCCGTCAAGCCACGTTCCGACATTGCGCTTCTCAACGGCATTGCACACATTCTTATTCGCGAAGGTTTAGTCGACCGCGACTACATTGCACAGCACACCAACGGCTTTGAAGAGTTCGCCGCCTTCGTCTCCGCCTTTACTCCGGCGCACGTCGCACTCATCACCGGTCTAACAGAAGCAGAAATCACAGAGACAGCTCTTCTTTACGGCCGAGCAAAATCCGCCTTCATCGGTTGGACAATGGGCGTCAACCACTCTACCCAGGGAGCGGTCACCGTTGCGGCGATCAACAACCTCGCGCTCATCACCGGCAACATTGGCCGCACCGGTGCCGCACCTTTCTCCATCACTGGCCAATGCAATGCCATGGGGACTCGCGAGGCGGGCTTCACCTCGTCTCTCCCGGGCTATCGCAAGTTCGACAATCCCCGGGATCGCGAAGCCCTCGCCCAAATCTGGAACGTCCCCGTCGACCACATCCCCACTGCTCGCGGCCTAGCCTATCCCGACATCATCGAAGCCGCCGTACAGGGAAAGATCAAAGCCCTCTGGTTCATCGCAACCAACCCTGCCGTCTCCTTCCCAAACTACAAACTGCTCGAACAGGCCCTCCGCTCCGTCGAGTTTCTCGTAGTTCAGGACGGCTTCCACCCTACTCCGACCAGTGAATTCGCCCATCTTGTTTTACCGGCCGCCATCTGGGGAGAGAAAGAAGGCACCTACACAAACTCCGAGCGCCGCGTCTCCAAGGCAAACCCCGCTGTTCCACCTCCCGGAGAAGCGCGTCCCGACTTCGACATCTTCCTCGCCCTTGCAGAAGAGCTGGGCGTGCGCGAAGAGCTCTATCCCAACTGGAAGTCTCCTCACGACGCCTACAGAGAATGGCAACGAGTCTCTGCCGGTCGGATGTGTGACTACTCCAATTTCTCGTGGCAGGAAATCGACGACGCCAACGGCCTGCAGTGGGGGGGTGAATCTCTCTACCGCGACGGTATCTTCCCTACCGCGGACGGTCGCGCCGTCCTCCACAAAGTCCCCTGCGACCCGTTCAAGGAACAACCTGACAACGAGTTCAGCTTCATCCTCAACACCGGTCGCACCGTCGAACACTGGCACACCCGCACCAAAACTGCCGAAGTCGATCTGTTGAACAACATGGTCCCGAACGCCTGGTTAGAGATGAACCCCGTCGATGCCACCAACCTTGATCTCAAACCTCACGACCGAGTCACTGTCAGTAGCCGCCGGGGAGCCGTAGCCGACCTCGAACTTCGCATCACCGGGATCGTTGCCCCTGGCCAGGTCTTCATGCCCTTCCACTTCGCCGAGACCAACTCCAACATCGTCACGCTTGGAGACTACGACCCCATCTCCCGCGAGCCCAACTTCAAGCAGTGCGCCGTCCGCATCGAACGCACCCCAATCCGAGACCGTCGGTCACGAAAATAAGCACCATCAACAGACCACAAAATCGCCACAAGAGAACCACAACGGAGCCACCCAAAACATGGCAAATATGAAAGCCTTCCTCAAGTCGGGCCACCCTCCCACCCTCTTTGCGGCCTTTCTTTACTTCGACTTCTCCTTCGCCGTCTGGGTCCTCAACGGCGCCATGGGCCCCTTCATCTCCGAACAATTCCACCTCTCCCCCTCACAAATCGGTCTGATGGTCTCCGTTCCCACTCTCGCCGGAGCCTTCATGCGTTTTCCTCTCGGGGTTCTCTCGCAATACATCGGCCGTAAAAGTGCAGCTATCGTAGAGATGTCCGCTATCATCCTCGCACTCGTCTATGGCTTCCTCTTCGTGAGGTCCTACAACGATGTCCTTGCGATGGGAGTTCTCCTCGGCATAGCTGGAGCAAGCTTTGGGGTAGCTCTTTCCCTCGGCTCCGGGTGGTTCCCAAAACAATATAAGGGTCTCGCCATGGGCATCGCGGGCGCTGGCAACAGCGGCACTGCATTAGCCGCTCTCTTCGCCCCACGCCTGGCCATGCACTTCGGATGGCAGCATGTCTACGGATTCGCAGCGGCCATGATGCTGCTGCCGCTCCTTGTCATGGTGATATTTGCGAAAGAGCCGCCAGACATCGAGCACCAAAGCCTTCGCCAACACCTCTCGTGCCTGTTCGAGAGCGACGGATGGACATTCAATCTCATCTACATCATCACCTTCGGAGGATTCCTCGGGTTGGCCACTTTCCTTCCGTCTTTCTACTATTCACAGTTCCATGTCACAAAGGTTCAAGCAGGCAGCCTCACGGTACTTGCAACTCTTACCGGCTCGCTGACGCGTGTTCTCGGTGGTTGGTTCGCCGACCGCGTAGGTGGAATCACTACCCTCTCCGTCGTATTCTTCGTCGCCATAGCCGGACTATTTGGTTTGATGATCACTCCTCCTTTAGTCGCCACAACACTACTCTTTATGCTGTGCTTCGCCGCGCTCGGAGCGGGCAATGGAGCGACATTCCAACTAGTCCCTCTTCGCTGGCCTCTTACTACCGCGGTTGCGGGCGGTATGATCGGCGAGATCGGTGCGCTGGGTGGTGGCATCCTCCCTAACCTGCTGGGGCAATCCAAACAGCACACTGGCTCCTATCGTGCTGGATTCCTGCTGTATGCCGTGCTCGCAGTCGGAGTGCTAATCGTTATGCGGGTAGTTGCCCGCAATTGGACGCTTTCCTGGATAGCTCCCGGCGGTCGCGCCATTGCTGCTTCGCCGCACATCGCAAGTGTTAGCGTCGGGTCGAGAGATAGAGCTATTGAAGAAATCCCGGCTTAAGAGTTGATTGAATTATCAGAGATCCGAACCTCAGAAAGTTCGAAAATCGTCCACTAGCGCCGACCATTTATTTCCAATCAGTTAGCTTCGATAAATCTGGAGCAACAGCTGGGTCTTAGGACGCATGGTGCTTTGTAACGTCCCCAGTTATACCGCCCAGATCATCCCAAGAAATTGCAGAATCGGAAAGCCGTTTTTCTTTTTCGCAACGAGGTGCAGTGTGTAAGATGATCCCGTTACTTCATGCGCTTTGAAAGTCAATGACATGCATCCTGGGCCCTCCGAGTCCTACCATAGCCACCTAAGTACGCGTTTCTTTTTTAACTGTCTCATCCTCCTGGTGTGCTTGCCGATCGTTTCCTGCGGCGGAGCTTCGAACTCATCAGCCCAGCCAAAATCAAACTCCAGACTTCAACATTGTCGTGTCGCCGTCGACGATGGCAGTCAACCAGGGCGGAAGTCCTGGACTCCACGACGCTTCAGATTAGGAACTCGTTTCCTTCTCCAGTGAAGCGCTTTAATTTCGTGTTCCCAAACATGATTATTGGGCCGGACAACCAGACTCTTTACATGAACGATCCGTCGACCGGAACCTTCCTCTATGCCTACAATCTGTCCTCCGGACAACTGGTGGGATGGATGCCGGAGGTCGAAGCCTCCTCCTCCTACAAATGGTACGCGCCATCGAATCCCTATATGCAGGCGATCAGCGACAGCGGATTGATCGGAGGAGTTCTCGATAACGGCATCGGGTTGCTAGACATGAAAGCTCTGAATCCGTTACCGATTGGGACAGGCTTTGGCTTTTCGTCACTGCAAGTCGCGACCGGACCGACGAGTGGGGGAACACCAACCTCATGGCTGGAGAGTCAATTCGTCCAGACCACGCCGGCGCCGCTTGGCAGCGTTTATTTCGGCTCCCTGACGGGCAATGAGGTCTCGTATAACAATTCGATGCTCTATGCCTCTACTCCCACAGGCACTCCTGGCCCGGTCGACATCCGTGTCACGGCAACAGACGGCGGCGAACAGCTTCTGCCCGAGGCCTACTCCTACGGTCCATGGATACTGGAGACTCCAACCTCGTATGCGACGGCTGAGGGCGGTGGCCCCGCTCAGATCTTCGGTTATGGGTTTGCCCCAGCGTCTCTTTCGAATACTGGCGCGCTTTATGCCCCTCCCCCGGATGGCCTTACGGTGACGGTCGCAGGTCAACCCGCCATGCTAACCGGCTTTGTCGCATCACCCTATGTGAACGACTATCCCGGAACCAAACCTTCCCAACCCAGGGAGTTGAATACACGGTGCCCGCTGGGGTCGCGGGCACATCTTCGCCCATTGTCGTAACATCCTTATCCGGGTCGAGCACGGGGCAGAGCCCGGTAATTCGGTATCTGCCGGCAATCCAACGATTCGCAACGACGGGAAGTCAGTTGATCGATGGGGTGTACGACAAGCGTCGCGACCTGTATTACTTCTCAGACACGAACCAGATTCGCGTGTTTTCGAAGACTCAAGGGCAATGGTTGAATTCAATTCCCATACCCGTTCCGGCCCGCAAGGCTGGAGCACAGCGTCTATTTAGCCTCGCCCTCTCGCCCGACGGATCGAAGCTCGCAATTACAGATGCAGGCGCCTTGGCCATCTATATCCTCGACCCGGGATCTCCGTCTCCGATTGCGATCTATCCACTCGTACCTCAGTTCGATCTTACTTATACGCCCGGCGGGGTCGCGGTGACGAACGCAGGAGTGGTCTATTTCATGACAGCCGATACTTTTGTAACGATGGCGAAGCAGGGTATGTAGATACGACGACTAACACGTATCAAGTGGCAAACATCGGTCCGTTTGGAATTTTCAGCAGCGGCTTCGAAGTCGCTCTTTCCCTCGATCAAACCCGTTTGGCAGCGGGCGGCCTCATCAGGGATAACAACCGCAATGGCATTAGCATGCAGAGCCTCGGATGGAACGCCAGCTATGACGCCGACTATGTCTATGGAGCAGCCTTCTCCTCCGACAGCAGTTTGCTCTTTCAACCTGGCGTCAACAGCATCGATGCCTACGATGGATTCACTGGAAGATTTCTTTCGCGAATCTCACTTCCTATTCAACTGTCAGGAAACTTTCGGGCGCTGGTATCGGATGGTGCAGACAACGTGATGGTGGCAATCACTGGTGAAATCGGGGACGGCGTCGCGATCATCGATCTGGACGCAGTGGCCCGGCCTACTGCCAGGCCTTACCTTAGCTCAAGATCTCTTCATTCGAACGAGGTAGGTGCTCCGGTGATCGCAACGCATCCATCTCTTAAATGGGAGGGACGTCGCCCCAATCCTGCCCGCTATCACGGGCGACTACTGCCAAGCCTCCGTCCTCGCTCGACCCCTTCGAAGATACCTGACACTCAATGAATCTCGCGGGCTCTCGGGGGATCCGCTTCTGTTAGTACGCATCGGATTGCGCGCGACGTAGGTGAGATCACGTCGTTGAGTCTTGGGGGACAGGCTGCGAATGCAGTGGAACTGCGGGGGCGGTCTCCTGTGATGGAAGGTGGTTCAGTGCTCGCGGAACGGGATTGGCTTGTGACGATCGCTCGGCCAGACGGGGATTTGAATTACTTGGTTTTGTATCTCCTGAAGCTGATTTCGCGATGTTGAAGCCAGTCTATTCAGCGATGGCGCAGAATTTTCGCCCATCTTAGCGCGTTCGCATACCGGTGTCCGGAGCAACGATTACTATTGCTGCGCCACTTGAATCGGTTCTCTGCTTCAAGCCACCGTGAGCGTCTTCCGAAACGGGGTGAAGCCGGTGATATAGACTCGGTGACGCTCGGGCTGCAATGGCCCTTGGGGTGTCTCATTAGACGCCCCTTCCAACCGGACCATCTCGTGATCGGCTTGTCCGGGACCAAATGTAATGACGTCGTTTCCCACGCGGAAATGTCCAGTGCCCCGACGCAAGAAGTAGAGATTTGGTCTTCTTGTGCCGGGCTCGATTCCTTCCAATTCGCCATCCCGCCGGAAAGTAAGCTCAATGGTCACTGGAACGCGATCGTGCCCTCTCACATCGAACGCAAGTTCAAAAACGCCGGCGTTCTCGGTCACCATAACTTTCTGCTCCAGGGTCTGGATATTGCTCTGCGGCCGCTGGGGAAAATTCATTTTGCTCCAGTAGCGATTCCCTGCGGGAGTCAACGGATAGTCTCCCTGCGGATTGCGCACGTTTTTGGGTAACGGCTGATAGTAGGGTACGTGAATGTCCTGATGGACCAAGTACCGATTCGTTTCTACCCTCATCCCATCACTGCGGAAAGAACCTTCGCTGAAAAAGGTCGGAATCATTCTTACCGATTCAAGCACGGCTTTCCCCTTGCGAAAATTAAAGAATGTCGGGTTGCTGGCCAGGCCGGACGCAACGCCCAGAGGCCAGTCGCTTCCGCCGTACACGGTCGCGCTGATGTCTCCTCTTCGAATGCGCGCCAGGGCGCTGTTACTGAAAAACCGCGCGTAATCCGAGGGCAAAGGTTCAGGATCGGGAAGGTTCTGGCGATAGAGAGGCTCTTCCAGAAATTCAATCAGGGGAATCTTCGCCTCCGCATGTTCGAGACCGATCGCTTCAGCCAATCTGGCGACCGAGGCAAACTGGCGATTCTGGTCTTTGATCGCCATGTAGCGATATTGCAAATAATAGTTGGAAATCCAGGCAACGAGCACTTGATCTTGCCGGCGGGACCCAACCGTTTCCAGTTCGCCATTGGGGTGAATGTAAAAGATAGTCATGGCCAGGTTTCTGCGAACTGGCTCTAGAAGTTCGGGGCGACGAAGCAAGCGCGCGATGGTAATGAGTGCGTTGTCGACCACGCGCGAGTAGATGCCCGTGCTCCTTTCGGCAAACTGCCCATCGACATCACAATAGACGCCCTCTCCCAACCAGTCGTCTATTCTGTCTACGTACTTTGCCGAGGGGTAAAGCGAATTAATTTGCGCCAGGGCGGAGGAGACCACCCAGCGATGGTTCGGCGTATGAATACCGCCAGTAGATAACGCCTCGCCAGCCGCCAGCACAAATTTCCCCAGTTTGTTGTTGATGGAGGAGAGTTGGGGCAAATTCATGCGCTGCAGCACAGCCAGGGGTGTGCAAAGTGTTTGGACCACAAATCCTGTGTCTGGTGGAGAATAGAGATTGCCGGAATCGATAGTTCCGTCCGCGTGCTGGGCCGCCAGTAATTTGTCCGCTGCTCCTTCCAACACCGTCAGCAGCGCCTGGGACTTGAAGTGAGAAGATTCCGGCGCGCAGTATGCGCCTGCCAACGCGTCCACTGCCTCCCCAACGCCGCGAGCGCCGAAACGTTCCGGCGAACCTTTCAGCTGCTCGAAAACGGACGGCAGGCTGGCATCATTTGCTTTCACGAGCCGGCGATAGTAATCGTCCTCTGTATCCGCCTCGGCACTCGCCCTGGGAACGCCCGTACCGGCCAATCCGGCCAACGCCGCCGAGGTACCCAAAACATCTCGCACAAACCCTCTTCGTGAAATGTCCATACAGAACCTATCCGTTTTCTAGCTACCTTGACACATGACTTACATGGATGTCGTCAATCCGCAAGTTGTCTTCTCTTAAACTAGCGGCACTATGCATTCCCACTACAACGACCGCAAGTGCTAACACTCCTACGAAGCAATCCACTAACATTCCACTAGAGGAACCTCCAGCCATGAATCAAGCAGAGATGATCGCTCGTTGGGACGAGCATATCAGCTATGAGTTTTCAACTCGTGATGTGTCTTCGACGATTGCCACAATGGTAGAGGACGCCTACGTCAACCATGTTCCGGTTATGACCGGTGGTTACGGCCATAAAGCCTTGCGCAGGTTTTATAAGGAAGACTTCATCTCACCAATGCCGGCGGATACTTCAATCCAGCTCGTCTCCCGCACGCTCGGCCAGGATCAACTGGTTGACGAGATCATCTTCTCCTTCACCCATACTGAAGAGATGCCATGGATGCTGCCAGGTGTTTCGCCGACTCACCGCCATGTCGATATTCCTTTGGTTGTGGTCGTCGGCTTTCGCGATGGCAAGCTGGCGCACGAGCGCATCTACTGGGACCAGGCGTCTGTCCTCAAACAAATCGGGCTGCTCACGGATCCATCGCTTCCGGTATTTGGGGCCGAGACCGCACACAAGCTCCTGGATCCAGCGATGCCTTGAGCTCACCGTGCCGTCTGATCGGGAATTGATAGTTCCTTTGTATACTGGTCGTCACAAGTATCCATCGTGAGATCAGGGTCATGGTGCCGGTTACCACTCGCCCTGAGTCGCCGGATTACGAAGCGCCAGGAGCCAAGTGGTCAATCAGCAGCTAGTCGCACCCCGAGCCGCCGCCTTCCCGTCTGATCGAATCCGTTCGCTCTTTCCTGCGCTCAATCAGGAGCCGGGCTTCATCTTCTTTGATAACGCCGCCGGCGCACAGATTCCCCAGGTTGTTTTCGACGCGGTCAACGGTCATCTGCTGCATTGCAACGTGCAGCGCGGTGGCCGTTACGCCAAGAGCGTGGAGGTCGACGCGACGATCGCCCGCGCGAGAGAGAGTGTGGCCGACCTCATCAACGCGCGGGACCCCAACGAGGTTGCTTTCGGCATGAACGCTACTTCGTTCCTCCGCCTGCTCAGTCTTGCTATTGGTCGCACGCTCGGGACCCGCAACGAGATCGTCGTCACCGAACTCGACCACGAAGCGAATATCGCCACCTGGCTGCAGCTTGAGCGCGAAGGTGCCAAGATCATCTGGTGGAAGATGCGCGAAGACAACAACCTTCATGTGGAAGACCTCGCGTCTCTCCTCACCTCGAAGACCCGGTTAGTCGCCTGCACCGTTGCCTCTCATGCCCTCGGATCCATTGTCGATGTGGCCACTGTCGCCAAGTTGGCACACGCCGCCGGTGCAGAGGTTGTTCTCGACTGCGTTCACTATTCTCCCCACGCCCTCATCGATGTGCAGGCCTTCGAGTGCGACTACCTCGTCTGCTCCGGCTACAAGGTCTTCGCTCCTCATATGGGTTTCATGTGGGGACGCCTCGAGCTTCTGTATAAGCTCCAGACCTTCCGCGAAGAGTTCATCCCCGACGCTCCGCCCGGCAAGATCGAGGCCGGCACCTTCATCTACGAGAATGTCGCCGGCATGGGAGCCGCTGTCGCCTACCTCGAAACCCTCGGTAATAGCCTCGCCCTAGAGGAAGCAAATACCGAGCTCGCATCGCGGCGCGACTCCCTCATTCGCGCCATGACAGCCATACGCGAGTACGAAGCGACGCTCTCTCGCAAAATGCTTGAAGTGCTGCGTTCCGCGGAGGCCATCGTCTACGGTGTGGACGACCCAAATCGCCTCTCCGAACGCGTTCCCACCTTTTGCTTTAACCTTCCCAACCTATTGCCCGCTTCCATCACCAAAACAATGTCGGACCACGGCATCGGTATTCGTGACGGACACATGTACGCGCCGCGATTGATGAAGCATCTCGGGCGGGATCTCGACACCGGCGTCATCCGGGCGTCGATTCTCCACTACAACACCATCGAGGAGATTCACGAGTTCGGAAGGGTGCTCCGTGACGTGGTTCGGAGTCAGTAAACAAGGCACCTACCGCCGGGTTTTGATATCCCCCTTGGCGAACCCGACCGATGGCTCTCCTGAGCTCAAGCGTCGTCTCACGCTGCGTCAACTCACCATGATGACGATCGGCGGCGCAATCGGAGTGGGGCTCTTTCTCGGCAGTTCCCTCACGATTCGGCTGGCAGGTCCAGCCGTCATCCTCTCTTATCTTTTCAGCGCAGTAGTCGCGGTCATCGTTGCCTATTCCATCGCGGAGATGGCCGTTGTTCATCCCGTCGCCGGTTCTTTCGGCGTCTACGCGAAGACCTACCTCAACGAGTGGTCGGGTTTCGCCGTTCGCGCAACCTACGCCTTTGTCCAGATCATTGCTATCGGCGCTGAGGTGACGGCGGTCGCCATCTACTGCTCGATGTGGTTCCCGTCGGTTCCGCAGTGGGTCTGGGTTGTCGGAGTCTCAGTCGGCCTCATCGCCATCAATGCGATGAAGGTCGGCAACTTCGCCGAATTCGAATACTGGTTTGCCATTATCAAGGTAGTGGCAATCGTGGCCTTCATCCTCGTCGGGCTTGGACTCATCTTTGGCTTTGGCCCCGTCCGTGCCGTAGGCTTTTCAAATCTGACCGCCGACGGAGGCTTTTTCCCGCATGGGCTGAGGGGCGTCTGGCTGGCGATGACGCTCGCGCTTACGAGCTACATGGGTGTGGAGATCATTGGTGTCACCGCCGGGGAGGCTGCGCAACCCGAAAAAACAATCCCCCGCGCCATGCGTACCGTATCTCTTCGACTCATTCTTTTCTACGTGCTCTCGATAATCGTGATGCTCTCGATGACACCGTGGGACAGGATGGGCAGCGGTATTACCGGTAGTCCGTTTGTATTGGCCTTCGCAGCGGTCGGCATTCCCTTCGCTGGGAGCATCATGAATCTGGTGGTCATCACCGCAGCCCTCTCAAGCGCGAACACAAATCTCTACCTTACAACCCGCACTCTATTCTCCCTGTCGCGCGATGGCTACGTCTCTGAGATGCTTGGTCGTCTAGGCAAGAATGGCGTTCCATACTTCGCCCTGATCGGCTCAACCGGCGGGATGGTAGCCGCTATCCTACTCGCCATCTTTGCTCCCGGACGGGCCTTCCTGCTGCTCTACGGAGTGGCGGTCGCCGGCATGTTCTTTGTATGGATCGTTGTCCTGCTCGCACACCTTTCCTTTCGCCGATCGCTGGGCCAAGCCCGCGTCGCCCTGTTGCCGATCCGCCTGCCGTTCTCGCCTTACTCGCAAATCGCTGCCCTGATCGCTCTCGCCGCCATCACGATAAGCACCTTCTACGTGGAGGGTCTGCAATACGCGGTTCCGAGCTTCATGCCGTTCCTCCTGGTGATCACAGTGTTTTACTGGGTGCTCAAACGGAGCAATGGTACATAAATGTGGAACTATCGTACAGATTCTTCGCAGTGGGTCTCACGTGCGAACTTTCACATCGCTTTGCCTAAGTTTGCTGGTAATAAAGTGACTCATCCTGTGGTGAACAGAGCATGAAGCAATCACTCCCAACGGAAAATCTTCGCCGAAAGCGCCGTGCAAACGACAAACACCACGACCAGTGCTGCTACGTCGCCTAGGTGGGTCGACCACGCGTCGCCGCTCCATATTCCCTGAAGTAGAGGTACAGCATAGGTTAGCGGCAACACTCGCGCCACCGCGTGAAGCACTGGCGGCAGCGATTGAATGGGCACGAAGAGCCCTGAAACAGCGATCATCGGGTACAGAATAATGGCGCCGATCGGCTGCGCAAAGCGGGCAGTCGGAACGATGCTGGCGATAAGAAAGCCGATCGACAAGATGCTCCACGTACTGATCAGCAGCGCAATCGTGAACGAAAACACTGAAACATGAACGCCAACCGGGTAGTAGCGCTTGCCTGCCAAGACCATCAAGGCCAGGGTGGCCGCAGTGAGTATCAGCTTGACGATCACGTGGGCGGTAAGGATCGTCTGTGGGCGAAGCGGCGTGGCGCGGAGTCGCTTGAGGATGCCGCCCTCGCGGTAAATCGAGATAATTGTGACCAGTGACAGCACAGCGCTGATGGCGATGAGAATCGCCGCGAGAACCGGTAGATCCACGCGGACAAAACTACTGCCGGCAAGTGAGGACGGTCCGAGTCTGCGGTTGGCTACTCGACCCAACACCAGAAAAACGAGAACAGGGAAACCGATCGTGCCGAATGCGCCTAGTGGCTCGCGTAGGAAGATCTTGATCTCGATCCAAGTCAGTTTCCACAGTCCACGCAGCATCATTATCGAACCTACTCGCGAATCGAGTGACCAGTCAGTTTGAGAAAGACGTCCTCTAGGTTAGGGAGAATCGTACGGAAATCCGTGACCCGGATCCGATTCTCGGACAGACACTGAATGACTTCGGTCACTAGATCGTCGCCCCGCCCGTTAATGGTGAATTTCTTGTCAGTGCAACTCACCGCCGTAACTCCCCGAATCGACCGAAAGCGCTGTTCGGCGGTGTTGTTGTCTGTGGCGAGAACGACCGTTCGCTCAGGGCAGTGTCGGTCGATCAGCCTGTCCGGCTTGTCGATGTCGATAATCCGCCCGTGCTCGATGATTGCTACCCGGTCGCACAACCGCTCGGCCTCCTCTATCAGATGAGTGGTCAAAAAAACGGTTTGACCGCGATCCCGTATGTCGCGCACCAGATCCCAGATCGCTCTCCGCGACTGCGGATCCAGCCCGGTAGTCAGCTCGTCTAGAAATACCACCTCCGGATCGTTGATCAGCGCAAGGGCAATAAACAGACGCTGCTTCTGACCTCCGGAGAGGTTCATAAACCAGGCGTTGCGCTTATCGGTGAGGCCGAGTTGTTGGAGTAAATGTTCAGCGTCTATCGCTTTCTTTCCGTAAAGCGAAGCCCAGAGGTCTACTGCCTCCCAGACTTTGATTCGCTTCTGCAACTGCGCCTGTTGAAGCTGAACACCGATCCGGTCCTGCACCTTATAGGCCTGACGAAAGGGATCAAGACCGAGAACCGAAATGGTTCCACGATCGGGGGTACGGAGACCTTCGATACACTCCATCGTGGTGGTCTTTCCCGCCCCGTTGGGCCCGATCAATCCAAAAATCTCACCCTCGTTTACCTCGAACGACACCTCATCGACAGCCACCGTTTGGCCGTAGGTCTTGCGGACTCCGGAAACATGAATGACAGGACGCTTGATAGTTTGCAAAATCGTAGACTGAACTGAGTGCCAAGTTTATATCACTGAATTGGCTAGGTTCTGACCACAAATGAAGTCGTCGGGGCCCCTTTTATTTCAGCTTCAGCTGACGCGGAGCAATTTGAACGCGTGACGGTGGAACGCCAAGAGTAATGTTCAAGAATTTGGAAGGAGGTACTCTTTGAAAACAGCCACTCGCCGAATTACTCATTGAGCAATGATCAGTACTGACATAATCGGCGCGGGGATAGATCCCGGCCCCCACGAGTACCCCGGCTCAAGTCCGATGTGACTAGCCAAACCCACTTAGTGTCAGCGGCTGTCGTGTCCCGAACGGATACGCGGCGAACGGCTGCCATTGCCCCAAAGGTCATCAGTCCCGCTCCCAGAACGGCGGCGGCTCGATGCCGAGCGCCCGCAGGTAAACGTACCCTTGGCCGCGATGATGAATCTCGTTGTCGATGGCGTATTGAATCGTGGCCAGCCCTGGCATCTCCCACTGGCCGAACGCCTTGTCCACTTCGCTGAACCGGTGTGGTGGAATCTTCGGGAAATTCTCGTTCAACTCCGCTGTCTGCTCATCCCACAGGCGGAGAAGTTCGCTCTTGCTGCTTGGCTTCGCCGTTTTGTACTCCTCCCACTTGCCGGTGGACACACCCTCTACGATCGGCACGGCCATGCGAATGAACTCCCAGGCCATCTCCGCAAATGGCCGCATGCCGCCGACCGAAAACTGAAAGAGCTTGTCTTCCGGGAAAGCCTCGATAGTCTTGCGCGTCAGCCGTCTGTGTCCTTGCCAGTTGTTCAACAGAGTTTCAGCCGTCAACATGTTCATTGGTGTCGTCTCAGTTGTCATTTCCATCCTCCGTGGCCCTTCTGGACCTCGCTCTTGAGCCTACGGGGGATTCCCGACAGGCTCTGTCGTAAATTAAAGAAAGAATCGATTTTTATGTACGACCCCATCATGCGTGTGTTTATGGTCCTCGAAATCCTCCAGGCACGTGAACATGTGACCGGAGCGGAACTGGCCGAACGTCTGGAAGTGAACCTACGCACAGTACAGCGCTACATCGTTCGCCTCAAGGATTTGAGCATTCCCATTGACTCCTCCCGAGGCGTCGGCGGGGCCTATCGTCTGCGCGCCGGGTTTCGGCTGCCACCACTGCTGCTGACCAATGAAGAGGCGTTCGCGCTCTCTCTAGGGTTGCGCGCGCTGCGCGAGATCGGCTTGTCGGCGTTTGCACCCGCCACCGAGGGGGCGTTGGCCAAGTTTGGACGCGTCTTGCCCGAAGCTCTGCGCGAGAGCATCCGGACTGTGGAAGATGTGGTTGCCATCGAGCCCGGCCCCTGGGTGGTCTCGACCTCTGTGGAGCACCTGATCCGCGCCGCCTCCGCAATCCGCACCGGCAAACGGATCCGCTTTGCGTATCGCTCCCATGGTGGTACCGCCTCACGCCGCCAGATCGAACCCTATGCGGTGCTGCACACCGACGGGCGCTGGTACCTGATCGGCCATTGCCTCTCGCGGCGTGCGTTGCGCACGTTCCGCCTCGATCGCGTTACGGACCTGGAGCTTTGCGCTGCAACCTTCCGCCGTCCCACCGACTTCGATCCTCGCGCCTATCTCCAAGACCGCATGCCGTTCATCCAGTCGGACTACCAGATCGACGTGTGGATCGACATGCCGATCGAGGAAGCCGAACGCACCTTTGCCCCGTGGAGAGTGGCCACGGAGCCGCAAGAGGGCGGTACGCGTCTGCGCTGCGGGCGCGATCGGTTGGAAATGTTCGCGGCCATGCTGCTCGGCACGGGACGGCGCATCGTGGTCTACCGTCCCGTGGAGCTGTGCGACACATTTCGCCAACTGGCGTGCCTAGCCATGCAGACCGCTAACGAATCCTCGTCCCTCGCGCGTCCCTGAGCGATTTGCCTGAGGGTTCGTCACTTCCCCGCGCGCGATGAGCCGGTCCGTGTTGCTGCGTGTCTGAAGGAAGACAGCCTGCCGATGTAAGCGAACCCTCGTTTTTCATTGCCTGTCAGTCGTGTAGTGGCCCAAACTCGCTCGATGAGCGCTAAGCCCTGTTATCGTCAGTTGAGAATGAGCCGCAATCTGAAGCAGGCGGATCGGTAGATACATGCCGACTCGTCTGTACTAATCTACGAGCCGCATCTCATGGCTAGTTTTGGCCCTGAGTTTACGAGTTGTCCGAGGCGCGAGCATCCGTCACACTCGAATACTTACTGTTGCTAGAGTGGAACGAAGTCCCCTTCATCAGTGCTCGGTGCCGGCAAATTTCCTGGTTCTACAACAATGTCCAAATCACCGCGGAAGGTTACAAGAGCCGGCTCTTCGGGCGTGCTAATCGGGACTTCCATTGTGGGGTCTCTTAGTAAGCCCAAAGTGTCATGTGCGAAGCCAGGGTTTGCTGTCTTCTAAAGCTGCCATGTCGAAGACCCAAGTGATATTTACCAATGTCCCCGACCCAGCGCCGGGCGCGAACGGAATGACCAATCCCGGCGCACTCACTTGCCAGGGGTGTGAACATGGCAGCGGCATTGACCACAACCCCGCCGATATTTTGCGCAATCGTTGATCGGCGGAACGAGTTCACCATCTCACCGTAGCCCAACAGGAGAAAACACATGGATACCATCACAGTAAAGGACGGTACGAAGATTTACTTCAAGGACTGGGGCACGGGTGAGCCGCTTTTCTTCCATCACGGCTGGCCATTGAGCGCGGATGACTGGGACAGTCAGATGATGTTCTTCCTGGAGCAGGGCTTTCGAGTGATCGCTCACGACCGTCGCGGGCATGGACGCTCAACGCAAACGTTTCTCGGACATGACATGGACACGTATGCCGCCGACGTCGCCGAGTTGGTTGAGGCGCTTGATCTCAAGGACTCCGTCCATATTGGGCACTCAACCGGAGGTGGAGAGGTCGCACGCTATGTCGCACGTCATGGTAAGGACAGAGTGGCGAAAGCCGTTCTGATCAGCGCGATTCCGCCGACTTTCATGAAGTCGGACAAGAACCCCGACGGCGTACCGAAGGAAGTGGTCGACGGCATCCGCGACGGCACCGCGAACCATCGTTCGCAGTTTTACAAAGACATCACGATTCCGTTCTACGGTTTCAATCGTCCAGGCGCGGTGGTCTCTGAAGGGATCCGAGAGAACTGGTGGCGTCAGGGTATGATGGGCGCAGCCACGGCCCACTACGTTCCGGTTCTGGTGATGCACGGCGAGGACGATCAGATCTGCCCCTTCCCAACCACCGGAGCGAGGTCCGTAAAACTCTTGAAGCATGGCACGCTTAAGTCCTACCCTGGTCTCCCTCACGGTATGCCAACTACCCATGCGGATCTAATTTACGCTGACCTCCTCGCATTCATCAAGTTGTAAAAGGAGAAACGCCCGGAGAGTCGAAGGTGCCTTACCTTCAGCTCACCGGGCATCCCCTTCAACCATCTCACGGCTCGCGGAGTCGGTTTTGCAAATGACTCACCAGGGCCCACTGAGCCGATGGGGTAGTTCGTTGGATTCACAAACTACGGCGCGTAATCCTTCTGCCTTTGCTAGCCGTCGAGAATCCCGCGTCGCATTGCGATCAGGACGGCGTCCAACCTGTCATTCGCGCCTAATTTAGCGAGAATACTGCGCATAAGACCTTAGACTGTATCTTGTGAAATCGCCAGGCGGTCCGCCACAATCTTGTTGGATCGCCCAGCCGCAATGGTCTTGAGAACCTCGACCTCGCGCGGCGAAAGCTCATCCGACGCGTAATACTTCGTCATTTCACAAGCGATCTCCGGGGGAACATGCCGGAGGCCAGCGTGGACATCGCGAATCGTTTGGATCAGTTCTTTCCGCAGCATCGTTTTGAGAAGGTAGCCAACGGTGCCGGCCTTGAACGCTCGCGAAGCCTGCACGTCCCCCCGATAGATAGTAAGAACCACGCAACGTGCGCGAGGACTGAGTTCGCGGATCTTGCGGATCGCGTCGACGCCGTTTAGTTCAGGCATCTGGAGATCCATCAACGTCACGTCCGGTTGATGCTTTTGGAAAGCTCGAACTGCCTCGTTCCCATTGTTTGCTTCCGCCACGAGAACCATGCCTGGCTCTGGTTCGAGCAGGCGAGCGACACCGTCAAGAATCAGCGGGTGATCATCTGCGCAAAGTACGCGGATTTGACCTGATGTCATCGCGGGCAGTCCTTAAGGCGCATTGCGGAGCCTAATGCTCAAACCGCAGCACAGTGTGGCCATCGCGATCCCCCCGTAAAGTGTTGTTCTCTGGCTTCCAATTACAGGTCAAGTGAAACCCTCAGCCTGTTTTCCTGAGCCGGTCCAGCCATCCTCGACGGAAATTTCCGAACCTCGACGCCTTTTGCTTCTGACGGAATGCCATAGAGCTGGAAAGCACAAGGTTCACGCGGGTACCTCCACCGGGTCTAACGCTGATTTTCAGAGCTGCCTCCAAATTGTCCGCACGCTCCTGCATACCGGCTAGACCCCAATGATCCGCCGGCTTGCTCCCACTCAAGAAGTCTGGATCTATACCCTTGCCGTTATCGACGATATCCAAAGTCAATCGCGTCGGCTCAAAGCAGACTTCTGCTCGAATCTCTGAAGCTTTGCTGTGACGGAACGCGTTTACAAGAGCCTCTTTCGCTTCGCGACGTTCGCGCAAGGGAGGCAAATTGATCTCGACCGTGTTCAGGCGAAACAACAGGTCTATGGCGTAGATATCTGATAGGTAATCGGATTCAGTTCCACCACAACCCCGCGGGTGACCACTTCCGAGGTCCAGTTGTGAGGCGCTGCAAAATCTTCGCCCAAGGCTCTGAGCGAATCGGGCAGGGATGGCGGCTCGATCGCTTCGTAGCGCAGGTCACGAATCCGGTCACGACTCTCCGCGAGAAGCAGGTCAGCAGAGTCCAGGGCATCCTCCATTTCAGATTTTGCAGGCTCACTAGGGGGTATTGACTGCGTTGCGAGGTGAAATCTCATCATGAGACCCTGAAAACCTTGAAGCAGCGTGTCATGCAGTTCCCGCGCTACTCGTTCCCGTTCAGCCACACGTTCCGACAAACGCGAATGAACCTGCTCGGCGACGAAACGCACTCGCGCTCTCAGAACAATCCACGCAACAACAACGGCAAATACGAGACAGAGAGCTTTGAACCACCGTGTTTGATAGAACGCAGGACTGACCTCAATCAGTAACGGAACTGTGAGATCACTCCAGTCATCTCCGCTACTGGCAGAGACCTGAAAGTGATATGTCCCGGGACTAAGCCGCGTATAGAAAGCTTGCCGTCGCTTTCCGACTTCCTGCCAATCTTTGTCTTCACCAATCAACTGATAACGGTAGTACACCCGCTCCGGTGCGCTGAGATTGATTCCAATGAAATTGATCTCAAGATCATGAAGATTTGTGGAGTCGGTATGCAGGACTGCTCCCGGTTGGCCAGGTGCTCTCAAAGCTGGTTTCCCATCGATGAGGACGCTTTCGATGAGAACGCTTGGAAGCACTCGCGTGTGCCCGAGCTGATTAGGATCTACGCTTACAACATCTCCGCCCGGTCTGCGGTTGCGCAGGGCAGCCTCCCTCGCTGAAGCGAAGCATCATGCGGGTAAACACCCACTATAGTCGAGCAAATCCGGTAACTTGTCTCCACACCAAAGTGCTACTTCGATCCAAGCCAAAAGGGACACCAGTGTACCTGCTCATACACAACGCGCTTGCGGTCACTTGCAATTCTCGGTTGATGACAAATCGCCAATGCACTCATCAAGGAACCGATTGGTATCGATATGTCGGCTTGTCGGTAGCAAATGCCTGGAAAACGATTTTCGGAAGGTTCACCCGTAGTTGCCGAAAACGCGACTTTTGCGGGAGGTCGGAGAGCCGCTATGGAGCAAGTGCTTTGGAATTGGGTTTTGCAGATTCGACCGTGCGGGCTTACGACGAAGGGGAGCGAGAGCGTGTCAAGGCGCAACCGCTAACCTGCGCTGGATCTTGAGGGCGAGCGCAATGCCGACAATTTCGTTTGTGTCCCAACCGGCGGGCAGATTCACCGACTGAAGCATGTAATAAGGTCGGATCGAAAACGCAGCGGAGATGGGCAATCGGACTCCGACCTGGAAGCGGTTCTGGGTGTAGCTGCTGCCGCCGTTGGCGAAGGGGTTGTTTCCGGGGACGAGGAAGAACTCATTGTTCAGGACGACCGTCGGGCGCCATGCCGTGCGCAACGGCAGAGTGTATTCGACTCCGGGGCGGAAACGAAAGCGTGCCGAAGCGGGACGGTCATCGGGAAAGCGTCCTTCGATAAGCGTGCGCAGGATTGGTTTCCATGGGCCACGGGACGTGCTCACGGTGAGATTAAGTTGCAGCCGGTTTTCGTAAGCGATCCTGGGATTAGAAGGATAGCGTAGATAACGGTAAATCGGTATCAGCGTGAGCCACGGCCGCAGACGAAAGGCGACGCCACCCTGAACGAAGTACTCGTACAGATTGGACCCTCCCTCGTCGAACCGTTCATGGAATTCGATATCGAAAGACGTGTTCGGCGAAAGCCCGGTGGAGATCCCCTGCTCGAGCCAGAACCCAATTTGCTTATCGTCTTCTGGATCCTCGGGCTCTTGTTGTTGCTGCGCCCGGGTCGGCACAGCCAAAATGCAACCGCATAGAACCGCAAGGACGCAGACTAAGATGCTTCTGGAGTGCAGGTGTCGGCACGTTGGCATCGATGAAACCCTCACACAGATTGATTTGAAACTATTGAACTGCATGAGACCCTAACGATTTTTAGGAGGAACCAAGATGAATGACGACCTAGAAAGGGGTTCCGATGGCTACTTTTGGTATCCAGTTCTCGGAATCGGGACGATGGTGGTCGCAGCAGTGGCTATGGTCATCAGATTGGTTAGCTTTTCTGCTCAGTGGTTCACGGCTGGCGATGGAAGAGACTTAATGCTCGAATGGCTTCTCGGATAAGTGTTCGGCAAACACAAAATAATCCTGACGTTGGCGACCTGGTCTTCCTTCATCGCAGTTCCCGCAAAAAAGGTTTTCGGAAAACTACGTTTTTCCGAAGTCCGGCAGCGCGGTTTACCGAAGAAGTCCCCATTTTTTCGCAAAACGGTCGCGCATAACGCCGAACCGCGTCGAAAAGTCGCTGTTTTTTTTGTCATGCCTTTTTGATGACTCCGCTCGAGAACATGCCCAGATAGAGGACAAATGAGATCTAACAATGGCACCAATGCCAGAGGAGTTGCGAGGGCGACAAATGCAATAACGATTGAAATTATGTAGTCAGACATGGAATTACCCTCGCAACTCAAAGAGAGGCGGTTATCGAGCGACTGCCTTCACCTTTTAAAGCGCGGAGCGTGGGTCATTCGTGACAAGGTTTTAGCAATTTTTCCACCCTTACAAATCTCCGGCTCCAATGCTGTCAGAATCGGCTGATAGCTGAAATCGAAGAGGCGATCGTTGGGAGAGTTGCATTTTAGATATAGTTTCCATCATGAGACGAGTGGTTGCGGCTTCCGTCAGTTTTCTTTGTGCGATAGTGCCCGCACTTCGGGCGCAGAGTTGTGAAGGGCTTGCGAAGCTTGCATCACCGACGGTTTCGATTCAGGTGGCGAAGCCGGTGGTTGCGAGCGAGTTTGTGCCTGCGGGTGGAGCGAGGGCGTTTGCGAATCTGCCATCGTTTTGTCGTGTCGCTGCGGAGTTGAAGCCGACGACTGATTCGGAGATTGGGGTGGAGGTGTGGCTTCCGACTGCGAGCTGGAACGGGAAGTATATGGCGGTGGGGAGTGGTGGGTGGGGTGGGTCGATTGCTTACGAGGCGATGGCGGATGCGCTGCGACGTGGCTATGCGGTGAGTGCGACCGATGATGGGCATACGGGCGGGAGCGGGAAGTTTGTTGTGGGGCATCCGGAGAAGCTGATTGATTTTGCTTATCGGGCGCAGCGCGAGATGACGGTGGAGGCGAAGTCGCTGATCAAGGCGTTCTACGCAAAGGATGCGCTCTACTCTTATTGGAACGGGTGTTCGGGTGGCGGGCGCGAGGGGTTGCTGCAGGCGGCTCGGTATCCGGATGAATTTGATGGATTGATTGCGGGGGATCCGGCGAATATTCGGAGGAATGCCTGGGCGATGTGGCTGGCGGTGAAGACGTTCAAGGACCCGGCGGATGTAATTCCGGCGAGCAAGTACGCGATGATTCATCGCGCGGTGCTGGATGCTTGCGATTCGAAGGATGGATTGATGGATGGGTTGATTGAGGATCCGGAGAGTTGCAAGGTGGACTTCAAAGCTTTGGCGTGCAAGGGCGAGGACAGGACGGATTGTCTGACAGCGCGGCAGGTGAAGACGGCGGAGACGATTGTGAGTCCGGCGACAACGAGTTCGGGTGAGGTGCTGTTTCCGAGGGTGGAACCCGGCACAGAGATGCGATGGGCGAGGCTTGCGGGCGGACCTGATCCAGGAGAGCTCTTCTGGGATGAGTTTCGGTATGTGGTGTATCACGACAACGCGTGGGATTGGAGAAATTTTGTGCTGGAGCGCGACGCGGCGAAGGCACATGCGTTGGACAAGGACGTGGACGAGTTGCAGCCGAATCTTTCAGCGTTTGCGAAGCGTGGGGGAAAGCTGCTGATCTATCACGGTTGGGCGGATCAACAGGTGGCTCCAGGATCGAGTGTGGAGTTTTACCAGTCGGCGGTGGCGCAGAGTGGGGATGGGAGCAATTGGATTCGGCTGTTTATGCTGCCGGGGATGGGGCATTGCTCGGGTGGTGAGGGACCAGACAGCTTCGACAAGATTGGAGTGATGGAGGAATGGGTGGAGCGTGGGAAGGCTCCGGAGGAGATCCTGACTTCGCACAAGACGAATCGGAAGGTGGATAGGACCCGGCCGGTTTGTGCTTATCCCCAGATCGCGAAGTATAAGGGCACCGGAAGCGTGGATGATGCGGGGAGCTTTGTTTGTGGAGTGAGATGAATAGCTGGGGGCGCCCTTACAGGTTGTTGTTTGTCATGCGTTCTATTTTTCGCGTACATGTTACATCTTTCGGATGGCGACATGAAGTGCGCCGTCTCCGGGCGCAGTTTTGCCATGGACATAACCGAGCTTGGGTAGGTCCAACCCGCCGAAGAGATGTTCTCCTTCACCAAGCAAGACTGGCGAAACAGCCAAATGCATTTCATCGATCAGTTTCAAGGCCAAGTATTGGCGAAGCACTGAAACGCCACCGCCGATTCGAATGTCCTTTCCGTTTGCCGCCTCCGTGGCTCTCGCCAAAGCCGCCTCCGGCCCATCCGTAACAAAATGGAACGTCGTGCCACCTTCCATAGTAAGGTCGGCCCGCGGGTGATGCGTGAGCACAAAGACCGGCGTATGGTAGGGCGGATTGTGGCCCCACCAACCTTTCCAGGAATCGTCTTGCCATGGACCGCGAATCGGTCCGAACATGTTGCGGCCAATGATCCATGCCCCAACATTCTCGAACGACTGCGCGGCAAAATCATTATCGACGCCCACCGACCCGCTGCTTTTTCCGGTCATCCTCTGAAAGGTTTCCGTTGGGAACAACCATGAGTGCAGTTCATGTCCGCGAACTCCCAGGGGATTCTTCAAATCCTGTCCAGGACCTGCTCCAAACCCATCCAACGAAATAGAAAAGGCGGCAACTTTGACTTTGCTCATCGGCTCCTCGGTTCTTGAATCGTTCAATTTGATGTTAAATCGCAATGACTCACCGACAACGGACGGGTAACGACAAGTCGGCTTGTGTTCACGAATGGGTCGGTTCCAACTTGGACGAAAAACCAGATATTCGGATAAGTGATTACCACCACGGACTCGCTGCGCTTTCCCACGAATGGTAAATCGCCAATGCGCTTATCGACTTCAGATCGGTAACGGGCCCGTTGGCGCTAGATAAGTGACTCGGCCTGAAGTCGTCAATTAGGACGGAGGCAACCCTAATGTTCGTCGACGACCACGCGTTACTTAGTCACGCGACCACCGTATCGGGCCGGGACTTGGCAACATTCCCCGCGGCGCCGATTCGTCCTCGATTCGCGCGGCTCGCGATAAACTCGGCGAATATCCAGCATGCCCCTATCGCAGTCACATTGTAGACAGCAGCGCCCCATGTTGGCTGATTGTGCAGCCGGCTAAAAATAGGAGGTATTTCTACAAAACCTTCAAACAACAACAGCATCAACCCAAGAAGCCTGCCGGCCAGGATGTCCATTATTCCTGAGCAAATTGCACAACCTGCCAAGAAGAAGGCGATTCCGGTCAGCGCCGCCCAAAAATATCCGAACGACATCCAGTGCGGGACGATGCTCGCGAAGACGCGAATGCCGATGACGTGAAATATGCCGAAGATGACAGGAGGCAATCCGAGCATCCAACGTGCGGCGATAACTGCTCTCTTTTGCAACAGGGAATTGGATGAGGCGGTGGAGGCGTAAACGAACGCTACCGGAGCGATCAGCATCAGCTGTTGAGCGAGCCCGAAAGTAACGCCTAATAAGACGTGGCTTCGCCAGCCAAGCGCATGAATTACGGCATAGTACCGAGCCAGCCAAAGCGCCGCAAAGATCAAATAGGCAATGGCGGATGCCGCGGCGCCAATCCTTGCGCTGCGCCGCCACAAAATTGCAAGACCCGCTGCGACCAGCCAGGCGCCCGCGACGTAGGCCAGTATGTGTTCGCGAGGAAAATTTCTACTCAGAGCCTGGATGGGCTGATGAGAGGCGTCGAATGAACCCCAGGCGATATTCACAATGCCGGTGAGAACAGTACCTAAGCCGTAGAACCAAATTCCAACTTTCATCTGTCGATCGTCCATGGGTCCCTCGACGAGAAGCCAGAGCTCAATGAGGACACATGCGCTTCTCGATTTCAGAACTGATACTATGGCACCATTGGTTCATCAAACAGAGCCATTTTTCGCTATTTCTATTGGACCATTCGAGATGCCAAAAGCCATTAGCTCGTTCGAGCTCACTCTCAAAAGCCGGTCGCACCATCAGACCCTAACCAATTGGTTGTACGGCGAACTGCGATCTGCCATTCTTGATGGTCGACTCGCGCCAGGTGCCAGACTGCCGGCGTCCAGAGATTTCGCCAGCCAGTATGAACTCTCCCGGGGCACAGTCGTCAGTGTTCTGGAGCGTCTACAAGGCGAGGGGTATGTCACCTCTCGTGTCGGATTCGGTACATGGGTCAATCGTGTGGAGGCGCCTCGTCCGGTCCGTCAGGCAACCACGACACCGGCATACATTCGTCGCGTCATTTCGACAAATAAACGGTCGCAACCCTGGATTGACCAGGCTTTTGTTGAGGGGATCCGCCCCTTTCGGATCGGGGCTCCGGCCATCAACGAATTCCCATCCGAAATTTGGGGACGTATAGCCGCAGGCCGGGCACGTAATTTCAGGTCATGGCTAAAGAAAGAGGCTGATCGGCGTGGGTATCAGCCATTGCGCAATGCGATCGCCGAGTATCTGCGCACGTCACGTGGGGTGCGATGCACTGCGGAACAAATCGTCATCGTTTCCGGAATACAGCAGGCGCTCGACCTGTTGGCGCGGCTACTCTTGAAAAAAGGTGATCCGATATGGATGGAAGACCCTGGATATTTCGGAGCCAGAATCGCGTTCGACAATGTCGGAGCCAGGATGATTCCTGTACCAGTGAATGATGAAGGACTGTCTGTTTCTGCCGGAACGAAGATCTGTCCTGATGCGAAGGGAGCCTACGTAACGCCGGCTCACCAATTCCCGCTGGGGGTAACGATGTCACTAGAGCGGCGGATGGCCCTTCTCAGCTGGGCAGCACGCGCTGGCACATTTGTTATCGAAGATGACTATGACAGTGAATACAGGTTTGAGGGACCGCCTGTGCCTGCTCTGCAAAGTCTCGATAATCACTCAAGCGTTATCTTCATCGGATCGTTCAGCAAGACGTTATTCCCAGCCTTGCGCGTGGGCTACGTAGTATTACCCGCGCCGTTAGTAGATCCCTTCGTGGCTCTTCGCTACCGAACCGATTTCCGGAATTCATCCTTTGACCACGCGGTGCTTTGCGACTTCATCGTAGATGGGCATTTGGCACGTCATCTGCGGAGGATGCGGAATCTGTATGCAGAGCGCCTCGAAACACTTATGGAAGGGGCCAAGCAACATCTGGGTGGGGTGCTTGAGATTTCTAACGTCAGGGCAGGCCTCTACACGATCGGGTACCTCAAGAATGGAATGACTTCACGACAGGCGGAAAAGTTGGCCGCGGCCCATGGTGTTGAGGTTCTCGCCGTCGATCGATGCACTCTGAGACGTCCTGATCCGAATGCGTTGCTCCTCGGCTTTGGCGGATTCGACGAGTTTGCGATACGGCAAGGACTCATTCGACTCGCAAAGGCATTGAGCTAGCCAGACCTCGGGACATGAGACCAATTCTCTCAACGAATGCCAAATCGCCTGTGCGCTCGCCGACAATTCCTACCTGATCCGCGGAAGATTCTCGAACGTATCCGTCGAAGCATGCCAGCGGCGTGGAGGCCGCTCGCATGCGCAAGAAGAAGCCACTTCGCCGCAAAATCGTCCTTCGTCTGCCGGACCTAGATCATGCGAAGAGTTCAGTACTCAACACCCTGAGTTCACCAAATTCGAGGCGGAACTACAGGTTCGCAATGGAACAATTCATCACCTGGTATTCTTCCGAACCGCGACTCGCTCTGAACCGGGCCGTGGTCCTGAGATTTCGGCTGCATCTCGAGGCTCTGGGCCTGGCGGCGGGTACCATCAATCAGAGACTTGCAGCGGTCAGGCGTCTCGCCTACGAAGCGGATGGGGCAGAGAATAGCAGCCCTCTGAGAGCAATACGCCGGAGTAGCTCGACAACCCCCGACACGGGGTAGATGCTGAATCGCGACGGACGGTTACAACTGACCGAGGTGGCAACGCCATCGGTCCGGCCCTCGACCGAGGAGCATGAGCTGCGAAAGAGGTCGGGCCGGTCAAGGCGAATATCTGCGGAACTGTCACAGCAAGAAACTGTACGAGGCTTCCTTCTCAAGCCGTCAGGCGAGAAGGCTCGGCGCGAACCAACCTCGCGCTTGGTCACTGACCGGAAGGGTGCCTTCGCCAAGTCGAGTGCCTGGCTAAGATTTCTGGTGCCCTCATGAGCGGTTGGAGTACGTGATTTTTAGCAAGCGTTACTTATTCCCGGCCTCTGTCAATCGCATAAGTTCTGCCGCCACCGGTTTGCCGGAACCTTATGGGGGGCTGTTTGCGCCCTAGGCCTGGGTATAACGCCATATAGCCTGACATGCCGCTGCGCAGGGGCCGCTTGAAGGCCGCTAAATTCCTGCTATATAGCGCCATATAGCGAGGCATTTGACGGGATACGAAAGACACCCGGCTCAAAATCCGCCGTGCTTCGACCCTTGGAGATGACGTGCCAGCGAGTTTCAAAAACCGCGCACTCTTCTCACTGTCGGCGTCAAAAGTTTCAAATCTAGCAACAACCAGCGCCAGAGGCTGCATGGATGCAATTAGGCAGCGCTTCCCGACCTGATAGGAACATTCTGCACCGCGTCACCCGGAGACATCGTTGTATCCCCCTCCGAATAGCGGAGAATTGTGCGCAAACTTGGCCGATAAGCACGGAGACAGTCTCACGAAGATATCTCTCTCTGGATAGAAATCTCACGAATTGATCCCGGAAAATCAGAGGGTTTCGAGATTGCACGATGCAACAGGAGAAAGGCGCTGACTAAATGGCGGTCGGACAGTCTTTCGAACCGGACTTTCCCTTTTGGAGAAAAGATCAAAGGTCGGAGAAAGGAGGAGAGTGATAACGCTCAACTCAGTTGGCGTTTTTCTCAGTGACATTTCCAAAATTGACTTCGCAAAACAGCCGAGGAAATGCCACTTCCGTCGCTAGATTCTCTCGTATCTTATTGATAATAAAGTAGATGGCGGAGAGGGAGGGATTCGAACCCCCGATAGACTTACGCCTATGTCTGATTTCGAGTCAGGTGCATTCAACCGGGCTCTGCCACCTCTCCGCGTTCTTCTATTTTATCTCAGGTCTTCGAGTTTGCGGCATGGGCGTCTGTCGTGGATCGTCACTCTCCGCAGCAACACCCGCCGGCGATTTATCCTGAAGACGGAACGGCCCTCGCCGCGGCCTGGAGTGAAATATTTTGTCGACCGTTGAATGGACTCCCGAGCTTGAACGTTGGCTGCGGAAGCAAGCCATGGAGGCCGGCTTTGACACCGCTGGAGTCACCGCGGTCGGCACTTCAGACTCGAACGCCGATCAGGTCGATGCCGGGCGCTTCGCCGCTTGGGTTGCCGCCGGCAGAGCCGGAGAGATGGAGTACCTCAAGCGGCGCGACGACGAAGGCGTACTCCTCCGAAGTGGCGTTCAGGTCGCAATCCCCTGGGCGCAGTCCGTCATCGTCTGCGCGCTGAACTACAACGCCCCTGGCCCGCTTTCGATCGCCCCCGCACCCTCCGACACTGGCTGGATCGCCCGATACGCCTGGAGCGGTCGCCCCGCGAACGCCGACGCTGATGCATCGCAATCAGACGACCTCGTCCCCACCGACTATCACGATCAGCTTCTCGGCCGTCTGCGTCACGTCGAAGCCGCCTTGCTCGAGTGCTTCCCCTGCGAGACGCGCTGCTACGTCGACACCGGCCCACTGGTCGAGCGGGCGATGGCCGCGAAGGCAGGCGTAGGCTGGATCGGAAAAAATACCTGCGTCATTAATCAGGAGCTGGGTTCCTGGTTGTTGCTCGGTGTCATCGTCACCTCGCTCCCTGTGGCCAAAGGGGTCGAACTTCAAATCGCAGCGGACCGTTGCGGAAGCTGCACGCGCTGCATCGATGCCTGCCCGACCGATGCCCTCGTGGCCCCTCACCAGATGGACGCCTCGCGCTGCATCGCCTACCTCACCATCGAGAAAAAGGGCCCGATTCCCGAAGACCTGCGCGAGCCCATAGGCCGTCAGGTCTTCGGCTGCGATATCTGTCAGGACGTCTGTCCCTGGAACCGCCGCGCACCGATCTCCGCCAACGAGGGCATGCTCGCGCGCAGCCAGATGGTGAACCCTGCCCTCGACTGGCTCGCCGGAATGGATGCGGCGGAGTTCAAGCGATGGTTCAAGGGCTCGCCGGTCGAGCGGACCCGCCGCAAACGCCTGCACCGCAACGTCGCCATCGCCATGGGGAACAGCGGCGACCGGAGGTTCACCGCTCAATTGGAAGCCTGGGCCGCATCGGACGACCCAGTGCTGGCCGAGGCCGCGGAATGGGCGACCCGGCGAATAAACAGCAGTTGATCATTTCCGAAAACCCGACTTTTCAGAACGTCCGAGCTATCCATGAGCGGTAAAATGGCCATGAATGGCTGCATTCATTCCGGTATTCCGTCCCATCCTCTGCGATCCCATACGGCCTGAAGTCGCGCCCATTGTTGATCGCTCATCTGACCTTGCCATACACCACCTAGCAATCTTGCAAATGATGGGTCGGTTCGCGCTTCTGCTTCGATACGGTCGATGAACTGGTCACCATACATGCCGAGCAAGTCTTCGACCATTCCAGCTGACAGCAGCTGTTGGACGCGTAGCGATTGGTCCTTGCGATGCACGGCCACGATGAGTAGCCAGAGCGTTTCAGGGTCTTCTTAAAGTAAGTCATACGTATCGATTGCCCACGCGCTTGCGTTGTATTCGGGCGATCCTGCGGGTGCCAACCTGTGAGTTACCCACGCGTTTGCTTGGTTATCTACCTCAATGGGGGTCATGTCCTAAGCATAGTGTGGAGCGCCAAAATTCGTAACGGGGTTTCCCGAAACCACTACTTAATCAACAGTCCCCGGCGATGGCCCCAACTAGGCCGAGATTGGCTTGACCAGCCGCAACACTCCGCCCCAGCCGGAAGACACGGTTCGCTCTGCTAGCATCGGAGTAAGCAACGGCATGTACTTCATGCCGTGTCGATTCCTTCTATGTCTCTTACCGTCTCCGATCAAACCGAATCGTCTGAGTCGAACAAGCCAGAGCTGCCGCTTCAGCCGATGGAGGACGTCCAGCCAGTCGTCCCGGCAGGCGGTTTAGGGGCCGAGATCGTCGCCCTCGCACGGTACATGGCGCGGACCGAGGTCCATACCTACGCCTTCAGCGTTGCAGCGAACACCATCCTCTCGCTCTTTCCCTTTATCGTGCTGCTGCTCACCGTTAGCCGCAATGTCTTCCATTCGCGCTCCATGGAGGAGGTCGTCAGCGACATGATGAAGAACCTCTTGCCGGTCGGGCAGGACTTCGTCATGCGCAACATGCAGCTCCTGACCCATCCCCACAAAGGCACTCAGTTTTTCTCGGTGATCATGCTGCTCATCACCTCAACCGGGGTCTTCCTCCCGCTCGAAGTGGCCTTGAACGGCGTCTGGGGCGTCCGGCAGAACCGCAGCTATCTGCACAACCAGGCGGTCTCGCTGGGGCTGGCGCTTGCAGTCGGCGTGCTGGCAATGGCCTCAGTAGCATCCACGGCAAGCCAGCAAACGATCCTCTCGTGGATCTTCATTGGACACACCGACAATATCGTCTTTCGCTTCATCTCGTATGGCTTTTTGCGATTGTGTGCCACCATCGCAAGTACACTCATGTTCTTCCTGATCTACTGGATACTGCCATACAGAAAGATTCCTGCGCGGGCGGTGCTCCCCACCGCAATCGTCATCGGCTTGCTGTGGCAACTGGCAAAGATCCTCTATATAAGGGCTTTGCCGTGGCTGGACTTCCAGTCGGTGTACGGACCGTTTTATATTTCGGTAGGGTTGATGATGTGGGCGTTCCTCTCCGGGCTATTGTTGCTGGCGGGAGCACATTTTTCGGCCACGCGCCATGCGTTGAAGCTGGCGCGGCAGGCTGAGCGGGAGAAGGCGGCGAACGATGCAAAGTCCGAGTAGTCCAGCACTCCAGCCACCCCTCTCAGGGCTCAGAGGACGGTTGCCGACAGGACTCGCCGGGGCGGTCTTCTGGCTGGGTATTTGGTTCTGCGCCCTCTTCTTCGGCCGCTGGGTCTCCGGAGGTTTCGGGACCTTTCTCGCCATTCTGCAGATATTTGTCGGCATTGCGCTCTTCTGCGTTGCGGTCCCCCTTGTATGGCGGCTCGTGCGAAAGCACATGCTCTGGAGCCTGCGTAACAAACTGGTCCTGACCTACCTGTTGATCGGTTTGGCGCCCGTGGTCCTGTTCGTCACCCTGGTATCGGTGATGGCGTACATAGCGGCGGGGCAGTTTGCTATCCATCTGGCCGACACCCGGCTGCAGGCCGAACTCAGTCAGATCGGCGTCGAAAACGAACATCGTGCCGAGCGAATCACGCAGGCGCTGGATCATCTGCCGGCAGGATCGTCACAGCCTCTTCCGGAGATGATTGCGCAGACCGAACGCTCGATCGCACTCGAAATGCCGCGAACCAGACTGCATCGCGACATGCAGGCCTTTCTGAATGGAACGCCGATCGCCGCCGACGTTGCGGCCCGGGGCAAAACTCCGTTCGGCCTGCCGCCTTGGGCGACGCAGTTGCCGGGCGAACACTTCTCCGGGCTGGTTCTCGACAATAACGACCTGTTCCTCGTCGCTGTCCATCAGGAAAAATTGAAGGATGGACGAACCTTTAGCCTGATGTCCAGTGTGCCGGTCGACGGTGCCGCACTTAACAATGTTGCGGAAGGTCTGGGACATGCCAGCCTGTTGCCGGAACGAACCGGGAGTACCTCGAACGCCGGGAACGGACAGGCTGCGCCATCTACCCGCGCAGGCAATGCAGCCACTCCAAACTCCGGGGCCGCGAGTTCGAGGCCTGCAGAACCCAGCCCCGCGAATTCCAGTACCGCAGACACCGGGACGAATAATTCCCAGCCCGCCGAGAAAGATTCATCTTTTACGATTGGACCCGAGGCGGTGAACGGAAAATCTTGGATCGTCGGCGGTACCCAACCCCCGCCGGTCAATGTTGCCGACGTGCCCGTGCGATTCACCTCCACCGAATCGATCACGGATTGGGATACTGGCGAGCGGGACAACGTCCTGATTGAGGTCAGGTCGCGGCCATCCCTGCTCTACAACCAGCTCTTCGGAGCCTCGTTGAGCGGCATCATTACCAGCATCCTGCGCATCTCGATCTTCATCCTCTGCCTCCTCTTTTTGATCATCGAGCTATTGGCCCTCTGGATGGCGATTCGTTTGAGCCGGACGATTACCTCATCGGTGGCCAGTCTTTACGCGGCGACCCAGCACATCGATCGCGGGGATCTTGGCTATCGCATCGGCGTCACACGTGACGACCAGCTCGCCGAACTGAGCAGGTCGTTCAACACCATGACGGGATCGCTGCAGAGACTGCTCATAGAACAGAAGGAAAAGGAGCGGCTGCAGAACGAGATCTCCATCGCCCAGGAGGTCCAGGCGAACCTCTTTCCGCTGCATGCACGCGGTGTCGCCCGCCTCGATCTGCATGGCGTCTGCCGGCCAGCGCGCTCCGTCAGCGGTGACTACTACGACTTCCTCATCTTCCACAAGGAAGCCCACAACGGTGTCGCCAGTCGCAGGGAGACTGGCGTGGGCATCGCCATCGGCGATATCAGCGGCAAAGGACTCTCGGCCGCTCTTCTGATGGCGACCCTTCACTCAGCCGTACGGGCCTACCGCTTTGCCGGCGAGGAGCTCGTCTACAGTGAGTCCGCTGTGGCGGGACTGGTGGCCAGCCGCGATGAACGAGGAGGAAACGGCGACGAGCT
Organism: Acidobacteriaceae bacterium KBS 89; assembly: GCA_000381605.1. GTDB lineage: Bacteria > Acidobacteriota > Terriglobia > Terriglobales > Acidobacteriaceae > Edaphobacter. The sequence goes on along the minus strand of KB906755.1, from coordinate 803,686 downwards.
CTTTCAATCGCCCGGCCGCATCCTCTCCTTGCTCAATCGACATCTCTATCGCAGCACACAACCCGAGAAGTATGCGACGTTGTTTCTGGCCCACTACGACGCGGACTCGGCGAAGCTGACCTACTCCAACGCGGGGCAGCTGCCGCCGCTGGTGCTGGGACGCGATGGCAGCATTCGCAGGTTGGACCAGGGCGGTACTGTCGTAGGTCTGATGGACGGCATGCATTATGACGAAGACAGCTTCCACATGCAGCCCGGCGACATCCTCGTCGCCTACTCGGACGGCGTGACCGAGCCGGAGAACGACTTCGGTGAGTTTGGCGAAGAGCGCATGATGGAGGTCGTCAGCCGCTACCGCGACCAGCCTCTCCACGTGATCTCCACCCAGGTCATGCTGGCTCTCGACGCTTGGATCGGCGCCGAAGAGCAGCCTGACGACATAACCCTGGTCCTCGCCCGCCAGACCTGAAGATCAAGCTGAAAATAAAGTTAAAAAAGTGGCGTGTTTTTCGCGCTCATTTTATGTGCGAAAACTCACCACATTTCACCACGCATCCACCACGTTTTCACCATAAAAAAACCACATCCAAACACCCACTTTTCCCAAAACACCCCTTAAAAACACAGCAAAACAACAAAAAAACTGCCGTCCACCAGCCGTAGATTTTTTTTTGCAAAATTACGGTTTTTTCCGAATAGCCTTAATCACGATTGAGTTAGGAGAAATTCCCGCCGGCATGATGGTGAAGAGAGCAGGACGGTCGCCGGCAGCCCGAATGACCGCAACATCCCCGGAATGAGCATCAGCCGCAAGCAGCAGATTCTCATCCTCCGATAAAGCAAGCGCATCAGGCGCAGAACCGGCGCGAACGCTCCACGCCAGCCGTCCATCGTCAATGCTGTACATCGCAATGGAATCCGCCCCAAAGTTCGCCACCCACAACGTGCCATTATCGCGGCTGACAATGCCGTAAACAGGCCTGCTTCCAATGGTATACGTCCCCCCAACCTCGTTGGTCCCGGTCGATATCTCCGAGATGCTGTCTGACTCCGAATTCGAAACAAAGATCTCGCCCCCATCCGGCTTCATCGCAAGATGAACCGGCGTCTTGCCCACCTCAAGCAGAGTCAGCATATGGTCGGTCATCAGCGCAGGATTCTGCTTCGCCGCCCACGTTCCCGGCGCGGCGGCAAGACTGATCGCCATCACCTGATGCCCTGAGGAACACGCAACAAAAGCCTTAGAAGAATCAGGCAGAACCACCGCATCCGCAGCTCCCGGGCAGCCGGGAAATGCAGCGCGGAGGCGCGGGTGTGCCTCAGACCCAGCTTTCGCGTCGTAGGGCGACACATCAAAGATGGAGACGCTATTGCTGTTTCGATTCGTAACCACGAGGCTGCGGCCATCAGGCGAGATGCGGTCGACGCCTGGCTGTTCGCCGGTGCCGGCGACCGCGATCTCGCGGCGACGATCAAGGTCGAGGACACTGATGGTGTTGGAGCCCGAGTTGGCAACGTATGCTCTGTGTCCGGTAGGGTCGATGGCGATAAAAGAAGGCAGGCGGTGGACAGGGATCGTGGCCGCGACGCGATTGTTCTCAGCATCGATTACGGAAACTGTGCCGGATTGCGTATTGACGACGTAGATTTCATTGCGAACCGGGTTCGCTGCCAGGTGAGTCGGATTGGTGCCAACCTGCAGGGTGCGATCCTGACGGAGATACACAAGATCGAGCACGGTGACCGTATTGGAGCCGCCGTTGCTGACGTAAGCGAACTCCCGATAGCCAGCCGGGACATCGGGGAAGCTGTTCCGACGGCAGCCGGAAAGGCCGAGGAGGAGAGCGCAGAAAGCGGCTATAACGGATTGCGCAGGAGAGGGTCGGAGGAGCTTTGGCACTGTTCGGAGTCTATCGAGGTGTCGGTGCTGCAGCAAGCGGAGGTCAGCCGAGATTTTTTAGAGGGGATTTCCGAAACTTTTTTGGCGGCCAATGTGTCTATGTGAACGATGCGGAAGATTGACCTTCGGATCTATCGCGTCATTTGCACTTTATTCTCGGACAACGAAGCCGCAGTTCCTGTGGCTTCGTTGATTTTTTAGTGGCGAGGATCCTTTGTTCGGAACCAGTTCCAGGCAATCCAGCCGAAATACCCCCCCTGAATGACCAAGACTGTGGCATAGGCCCCGAGCAGGTGTCTGTGTTCCATAGTGCTCAAATCAAAGAACGAATGCCAAGTCATTGCGGAATCTCCAGAGAGGCTTCGATAGCCTGAAGTGCGGCTTCCTGTTCGGCGAATTGGCGCCGGCGTTGAAGGGCGAAGCGGAAGATCAGGATGAAGATGCCCCAGATGGCCCAGGCGGCCAGATTCCAAAAAAACGCGGGGAGCATCGACTTATCCATACCGGAGTTCGGGCCTCCACCAAAGACCGGGGCCGGGTGCTGGGTGCGCCACCAGCGAATGGACATGTAAACGATCGGCACATCAACCGCAGCAAAAACGGACAGGACAGCGGCAAGAGTCTGGCTCTGGCCGGTTGCAGAGAAGCGGCGCAACATCAGGTAGCTGACATAAAGGAGCCAAAGGAGCAACATGCTGGTGAGGCGAGCGTCCCATGTCCACCAGATTCCCCAAGCCACGCGCCCCCAGATGGAACCTGTGATGAGAGTGATGCTGGCGTAGACGACGGCAACCTCCGCCGAGGCGAGTGCGAAGGCGTCGGCGCTGAGCGCCTTGAGCGGATCGCGGGTGCGCCAGAACAGATAAGCAAGTGAAGCAGCGAAGTTGAGGTAGGGGAAGATCAGACTCAACATCGCGGTTGGAACGTGGTAGTAGAAAATCCGTCCCGCATCGCCCTGTGCTGCGTCCGTTGGGGTGAGGAAGATGGCTTGGCGGAAGCCGACGACGAGGACGGCGACTGCGATTCCAAACCAGAGCCAGCCGACGCTGCGGAGAGTTGGGTTGCGCTGCTCCATACGGTTAGTTTACCGCGAATACGGTCATTCGGCGTTGAGCACTGTTTCAAAGAGCAAGATGCAGATTGTCGTGAAGATGATGTCGTAACCGACCAACTGCTTGATCCAGGTATTGATCTGGATGGCGTCGAGGTCCGCTGTGAGGACGCCGGTTGTCGCCTGGACCATCGCTAACAGGGCGGGCAGCGAGATTGGCAACAGAAGCAACGGCAGGAGGAGTTCGCGATTCCGGGCACGAAGCCCGAGGGCGGCGAAGAAGGTCCCATTGACCACCAGGGCCCAGGTGCCCAGCGGGAGGATCAAGGCAAGGAGCCAGACGTTGCCGAGGACATGAAGATTGAAGAATACGATGAAGATAGGGGCCAGAAATGCCTCAACTACAAGGACGAAGAGCATGTTGGCAAGAGCTTTGCCGACGAACAGGGCAGAGGCGGGCGCAGGGGCCATGCGTTGGGCTTCGAGGACCTGGTTGCGTAATTCGCGGGCCCAGGACAGGTTCAGGGCGGTGATGGAGGCGAAGAGCAGTGCAACCCAGAGGACGCCGCCGGAGATCTGGCGAGTCGTGGTTGGGTAGCCGGCGGGGTCGAAGGCGAGGCCGAAGACGACGACAACGAGGAGTGCGAAAAAGAGCATCCCGTTGATGGAGTCGCGGGAGCGCCACTCCAGGCGGAGGTCCTTGCGCAGATGATCAAGGACATGGTGCAGATAGGTCATGCGGGGCCTTTAGTGAGGTCCGCAATGGTGGCCTCGGCGGCTCGCAGGTAATCCGCAGGGGCAAGGATGAGTTGGAGACCGCGTTGGCCGGCGGAGACGGAGATGATGTCGAACAGTTCGATTGTTTCGTCGGCATAGGCGGGGAAGGTCTTCTTTGCGCCCATGACAGTGACTCCGCCGCGAATGTATCCGGTGAGAGGTTCGACGTCTTTGAGGGAGGCTAGTTCGACCTTCTTTGCGTTTGCAGCCAGCGCCAGCTTTTTCAAGTCGAGTTCGGTGTCGCCAGGGATGACCGCGAAGAGATGGTCGCCTGTGTTGGTGCGGGTGAGGAGAGTTTTAAACACCTGTTCCGGGGGGAGACCAATCTTGCGCGCAACGGAGATGGCGGTGAGATCGTCGGGGTCTACCTCGTAGGGGCGGAGTTCGTACGAGATTCCCAGCGAGTCGAGCAGGCGTGCGGCATTGGTCTTCACTCGCCGCCCTCGGGGCCGAGCACCTGGCCGTTCCGCATGGTGAGGGTGTTGTCGGCGAGCGGCTTGGCTAGGGCGGTCTGGTGGGTGGTCATGAGGATGGTGCGGCTGCCACCTCCGAGGACTGGCCAAGTACGGAAGTCGGCGAGGAGCTCAACCATGTGCTGAGCGGATGCGGCGTCGAGGTTAGAGAAGGGCTCGTCGAGGAGGAGGAGTTCGGGGTCGCTCTGGAGGACGCGGGCAAGGGAAGTACGTTGACGCATGCCCTGAGAGTATTGGCCCACGGGACGATTGAGGCCGGGATCGAGGCCGACCGCGCGGAGGGCCATCTCGGGGCTGCCGACGCAGGCACAGCCGCCGGAGCGATGGAGTCCGGCGAAATAAGTGAGGTTTTCCATTGCGGTGAGTTCGTCGTAGAGCATGGGAGAGTGGCTCATGTAAGCCATGCGGCGGCGCTGCTGGTGCGGTGACTCCGAGAAGATGGTGACGCTGCCGCGAGTGGGGTTGATCAAGCCTGCTACGACGCGAAGGAGGGTCGATTTCCCCGCGCCATTTTCGCCGAGGATGACGGTGCAGGATCCTGCCGAGAAGGTCGTCGAGACATTACGGAGCGCGGCGAAGCTGCCGTAGATCTTGGAGACGGAGTCGAGTTGGACTGCGTTGGCGAGGGTGGCGGGGCGGGTTGTGGCTGCGGTCGACATTTCCTGTGGCATTTCGGGAGGCGATTCCTAGTCCCTCATGCGAGTATATGGCTAGTGGTCGCCTGAATAGCAGTGCGAGACCACTTGAGGAGATTCAACACATTGAAACTGTTGCCTGCCTTTTTATCCGTTGGACTGGTTGCTGCCACAGTTCATGCACAACAAGTAGTGACGATGGACACGAGTTCGCGACAGTTAGCGCGTGACATCTTTAAACAATTGATCGAGATCAACACAACGGACTCGGTGGGAAGTACGACGGTTGCGGCGGAGGCGATGCGGCAGCGGCTGCTGGATGCAGGGTTCCCGGCGCAGGATGTGGTTGTGCTTGGACCAAACGAGCGCAAGGGAAACATGGTGGCGCGGTATCGTGGCAAGGCCGATAGTACGAAAAAGCCGGTGTTGATCATCGGACACCTCGACGTAGTAGAGGCCAAACGGGAGGACTGGACGACGGATCCCTTTGTGTTTACGGAGAAGGACGCGTACTTCTACGGGCGGGGAACGCAGGATATGAAAGAGTCCGATGCGGCCTCCGTGACGACGTTCATCCGTCTGAAGCGGGAGGGGTTTGTGCCCGATCGAGACGTCATTCTGGCGCTTACGGCGGACGAGGAGGGTGGTAAGTCGAACGGGGTGGACTGGCTGGTTAAGAACCATCGCGAGCTGATTGACGCGGGATTCGTGCTGAATGCGGACGCGGGCGGGTTGAATACGAAGAAGGGCAAACCAGTGAATATCGGAGTGGAAGCCACCGAGAAGCTGTATGCCGATTATCAGTTCACGGTGACAAATCCTGGTGGGCATAGTTCGCTCCCGAAGAGGGACAATGCGATCTATCATCTGGCGAATGCGCTGGTGCGGTTGGATCAGTATCAGTTTCCGTTTGAGCTGAATGTGGTGACGCGTGGCTATTTTGAGGCGATGGCGAAGGTTGAGAGGGGACAGTTGTCGACAGATATGCAGGCTGTGCTGAAGACGCCGCCGGATGCGGCGGCGGTGGCCCGATTGTCGGAGAGTCCGTTGTACAACTCGACGATGCGGACGACGTGCGTGGCGACGATGGTGCAGGCGGGGCACGCGAGCAACGCGCTGCCGCAGCGGGCCGAGGCGAATGTCAACTGCAGAATATTGCCCGGACATACTCCGGGTGAGGTCCGCGCGGAGTTGACGAAGGTAGTTGCAGATCCGAAGGTTGAGGTAAAGCTGGTGAACGATGCGGGAGCGCTGAGCGACCGAGGTGAGAATGAGATGTCAGTCACTCCTCCGCCATTGAATGAAGAGGTTTTTTCGGCGCTGCGTACGGTGGTAGGGCAGATGTGGCCGGGGTTGCCGATTGTTCCCGAGATGGAGACCGGGGCGTCGGACAGCAAGATTACGATGGCGGCGGGGATGCCGAGTTATGGGTTTTCCGGGATGGGAATCGACAGTGACGATGTGCGTGCGCATGGTAGAGACGAACGCATCGGGGTGGAGTCGTTCTATACCGGCGTGGAGTTCAATTACCGTTTTCTGAAGACACTTACAGGACAGTAATTAGTGACTAGTGGTCGCGGGTAAGGCTGTGGCGGCGGTGGTGGGCGTTGCAGGTGCTGCGGGGGCATACTTGGAGGCGCATTTGGCCTGGAGTTCGGTAGCGTGAAAGACGCCATCGTGTCCATAGGTGCCGACTGCGAGAGCCTGGGCGTCGTCTTTGAAAGTGTCGGGTGGGGGCTCGGAGCCCTGATAAACGACGGAGAGTTTACGGCCCTGCTCGAGGAGCTCGAAGGTGGCGTTGGTGCCGACGCGGTGAATGCTGCCTGGGGCTACGTTTCCAGCTACACGCAGATGACGGACGTAGGCTTTGTTGCCCATGCCCTGGAGCTCGCTGATGGTGACATAGTAGCTTTTGTTGTCCTTCGCGCCAGTGAAGGCGAGGTATCCGACGGTGGCGAGGATGACCACTGTTGCGACGATGATCTTGACCGGGCTTTTACGAGCTTGGTTTGCCATGTGTCTCTACCGCCTTCAGTTTACGCCATTCCCGACCGAACAGGCCCCACCCTACCTGTTTTTGCGCAAAGTCTTCCAGAAATTGGACTTAGCTTGGACTTCGACGATGAGATCTGCAACCGAAAGGCTTTTGGGCCGCATTTCACTTGTCATCGTACGCCGCAGGTTGTCAAGTTTTTCCGCTCATCAGCATAGAATTGGCGATGACCAAAACACTCAGTCTCAGGAGCTTGCCGGCCGGTGCAGTGAAAGGTTTTAATAATTGACAAAAAAGCAACCATATTGATTGACATTGTCGTTATGCCAGTCTCGCTTACGGCTTTGACGAAAGAAATTGCCGTCTTTCGGCGATTCAACCGAATGTATACGCGATTTATTGGGACGCTGAACGAAGGACTGTTGAACAGTGATTACAGTCTTGCGGAGGCACGGGTTCTTTACGAACTGGCTACGCGCGAGGCGCCCACGGCGCGGGAGATTGCGGAAGAACTGGGAGTCGACGCGGGATACCTGAGCCGGCTACTGACCAAGTTTGAATGCGATGGCTTGCTGAAGCGGAAGACGTCGGAGCTGGATGGCCGGTATACGGACCTTGCGCGTACGGCACGGGGTAGGTCAGCGTTCAAGAAGCTGAATGCTCTCTCCGATGATCAGGCGCGAGACGTGTTGGAAGATCTTACGCCTTCGGCTCTTCTACAGCTTATCGAATGCATGCGAACCATCGAGGGGATTGTCACAAAGGCGGATCGCAATCGGCCGCCGTTTGTTTTGCGCCCGCATCGTGTTGGCGATATGGGATGGGTGGTTTATCGAGAGGGCCTTGGGTATGCCGAGCAGTATGGATGGGACGAGACCTTTGAGGCTTTAGTTGCGCGCATTGTCGATCAGTTTGTCACGAACTTCGATTCGAGCAGGGAACGCTGCTGGATTGCAGAGATCGATGGCCAGAGCGTGGGGCATATCTTTCTTGTTAAACATCCGGGTGAGCCTGAGACTGCGAAGCTCCGGCTGCTGTTTGTGGAACCGAGCGCGCGCGGGATGGGGCTGGGAGACGCACTGGTGAAGGAGTGCATTCGTTTTGCGCGCACGGCTGGGTATAAAAAGATAAGTTTGTGGACGCAAAACATTCTGACGAGTGCGCACCATCTTTACGAAAGGGCTGGATTTCGCCTGACGAAAGAGGAGGCGCACCATAGTTTTGGCAAGGATCTTGTAGGACAAACGTGGGAGTTGGACCTCACTGGAGAGTCGCCAGTTCGACCGCTGGGCTGAGGCGTTAAGACACACCACGCGGATATCGTCGTAGGGGCGATCTCCGCGTGATATGGGTGACAGCGAGTCGATGTATTAGTGGGCTGTGGTGTAGACGCCTGAGCTTGCTGCGGTTGTGTTGACGGTGTCGGAGATGTTGGAGAGAGTCTCGTCGGCATTTTTCTCTTCGTCGAGGATGCCTTCGAGGATATCGGCGGCCTCGTCCTGACCGAGGAGTTCGGCCCAGTTACGGAGGGTGCCGTAGATGGCCATCTCGTGGTGCTCGACCTGCTGGGCGGAGGCGATGAGGGTGATGTCGCGGATGCTTGGGTCGCCGGCGTCCTTGATGTTGTCCTCGGCTTCGGAGATGAGGGCGGCGATGGCTTTGCAGGTGCCGGTACTGACATCGCCAGAGGCTTCGCGAAGGAGGTTCTGGACTTTGGTGACGTGGCCCTGTGTCTCGGTGAGGTGGTTGCGGAAGGCCTTGGCGAGTTGAGGGTCGGTGGATTCTTCGATCATGGTGGGGAGGGCCTTGGTGATCTTCTGCTCCATATCGAGGGCCTTTTTGAGGCTGGCGATGTAGAGAGTGCGGAGGTCTTCGATATTTTCGGAAAATAGCTTCATTTGGGGAGTTCTCCTTTGGAAAATCTGCGAGGTTTCTCGCCGGCGTGGTGTGCGCCGTGTGGGTTTGCATGGATGTGGGTGAGAGCGGCGAACGTTCCAGCCGGGGTGCTCACGGTCGTGCCTCGTTCTGCTGGGTAGGATGCGGAGTTGATGGGAGGGTTGGCTGTGGATCGCTTCTTATTCAGGCTGATTTACAGGTCGCGCAATTAGGGGTTCGGCAGAACCTTTGGGGGGTGCGTGCGTCGTATACTTACTCCAGAATACGGTGGTGAAGGCAGGGGAGACTATGAGCGGAAACGGCAACGGCACAGGTTCAAACGGCAACGACTACAAGGTGCCGACAGGGCGAGCGGAGTGGATCGTCAAGCGCAAGGCTGAGGCGGAGCGGATGGGCGATACGAATATGTCGCAGATGCACTTTGCGCGTAAAGGGATGATTACCGAGGAGATGGCTTACGTCGCTCAACGGGAGAAGATTTCGGCGGAGCTGGTGAGGAGCGAGGTCGCCAAAGGGACGATGATTATTCCGGCGAACATCAACCACCCGGAGCTGGAGCCGATGGCGATTGGGGTGGAGTCGCTTTGCAAGATCAACGCGAATATTGGCAACTCGGCGATTGTGTCGAATGTGGATGAGGAGCTAAGGAAGCTGCATACGGCGGTGCACTTTGGCGCCGATACGGTGATGGACCTTTCGACGGGTGGGGATATTCCGATGATTCGGGAGCAGATTCTGCGGCATTCACCGGTGCCGATTGGGACGGTGCCGTTGTACGAGGCGCTGAGCCGGGTGAAGCGGGTTGAGGATCTGAATATCGATATGTACCTCGAGGTGATCGAGGAGCAGGCCGAGCAGGGGGTGGATTACTTTACGATCCATGCCGGCGTGTTGATTCAATACATTCCGATGGTGGCGAAGCGCATTACCGGAATTGTGAGCCGGGGTGGCGCGATCCTTGCGCAGTGGATGACGGCGAATCACAAGCAGAATTTTTTGTATGAGAATTTTGATCGCATCACGAAGGTGATGGCGAAGTATGACGTGAGCTATTCGCTGGGAGATGGGTTGAGGCCGGGGTGTTTGGCGGATGCCAGCGATGAGGCTCAGTTTGCGGAGTTGAAGACGCTGGGAGAGCTGGCTCGGCAGGCCTGGAAGAGCGATGTGCAGGTGATGATCGAGGGGCCGGGGCACATTCCGATGGACCAGATCAAGTTGCAGGTGGATAAGGAGGTCGAGCTGTGCGATGGGGCTCCGTTCTATGTGCTGGGGCCTCTGGTGACGGATATTGCTCCGGGGTATGACCACATTACGAGTGCGATTGGCGCGGCGATGATCGGATGGCATGGCGCGGCGATGCTCTGCTATGTGACGCCGAAGGAGCATCTCGGACTTCCGAATGAGAAGGATGTGAAGGACGGGATTATCGCGTACAAGATTGCTGCTCACGCGGCGGATGTGGCTCGGCATCGGCCGGGTGCACGGGATCGGGATGATGCGATCTCACATGCCCGGTACACGTTTGATTGGGACAAGCAGTTTGCACTGTCGCTCGATCCGGATACGGCTCGGGGGATGCACGATGAGACGCTGCCGGACGATTACTACAAGGAGGCGGCGTTCTGCAGTATGTGCGGGCCGAAGTTCTGCAGTATGAACTGGTCGAGCAAGGTCGATGAGTTCAATGCGAGAGAGCATGGGCTGGTGAAGCCGGACCTGACGCAGATTGTTACGGAGCAGATGGCTTTGCGCGGGTAGAGTGCCGCGGATTTAAGAGAAAGATGCCGCACCCGTGGACGGATGCGGCATCTTTCTTATTCGCAGAGTTTTTTTTCTGCTCACTCGGAGTGGAGGCTACGAGTTTTTCTTTGCGTGGCCCGGTTGACCTACGCCCGGCCGGCCGCAGAGGTGGGACTAAATAATGTCTTCTTCTTCTTTTTCGGAGCGCATGGCAAGCAGTGCAGGCGCGATGATCATAGCGAGAAATACCAATGCAAGGACAAGATCGTGGACCATTGGGGGAGTCTCCTTTTTTTGGCGGTTTTGGCCGTCTTTGAGTAATCATGTGCCGGGTTACTAAAAGGGAACATCCCACTTGAGGGTGGGTGGATACCACTAAAGTTGTATGTGCAGTAAGTGCTGTATATGTAGGAAAAATATAGATTATTTGAGTCAGCGAGAGTGATTATCTCGCAGCGGCCTCGAGGATGGCTGCGGAACGGTTGAGTGCTTCGGCCAAGGGAGCGAGTTGGGACTGGGCGCGTGTGGCGTCGGCATCTTCGATGCCTTCGTTGACGCCGGGAATGACGACTGCGGCGTAGCCTGTGAACTCGCCGGGGGCGTAGATGGTGTGCTTGAACCAGGAGCGTCGGGGCAGGCCGGCTGGGTTGAGGAGGGCTTCTTCGGCGGCTCGTAAGGATTGGTTGAGCGCTGTCGGGTCGGAGGGTGGGGCGGCCTGTGTAGCGCGTATCGCGGTGCCGGCGGCGGCGAGGCGTTTGGCGGCGGCGAGGGTGGCGCCGAAGTCGAGGGTCAGCTTTTGTTCGGAGGCGCGTTTCTGCGCGGCTTCGAGATAGCCGACAATCTCTTTGCCGTAGAGCTGGTAGTCGTAGGGGAGGACGTCGGTGTCGGCCATGTGGAGGATCTCAAGGCCGAAGACGCGGGCTTGTTGCTGCTCGTAGGCGAAGGTCGGGTCGGCGAATTTGGTGAACCAGGTGTAGTCGTCGAAGGTGGAGTGATAGACGCCGTAGGGGCCGTCGGAGCCGATGTCGGTGGAGGGGACGCCGAGATGCTGGATGAAGGGGGTGTAGTCGGAGCCGGAGCCCAGGGTGCCGATACGAACCTCGGTGTCGACTCCTCCGGGGTGTTGGCGGCGACGGTTGGTGTTGTTTTGTTGGTCGGCCTTCCACTGGTCGTAGACGGTGCCGCCCTTGGGGCTGGGGACCTCTTTGGTGACCTCGCGAACGAATTGCTTGAGAGAGGGGACGGCGGCGGCAGTGAAATCGGGGCCGCCTACACCGACGTCCGTGTTGAAGTAGGCGACGGCATGGCTGAGAATTTTTTCGTGTTGCTCGGCCCACTCGGTTGAGCCGATAAGGCCTTCTTCTTCGGCGTCCCAACTACCGATGACGATGGTGCGTTGGGGCTTCCAGCCCTGCTTGAGAAGTTCGCCGAGGCCGTGGACGGTTTCGAGCATGGCGGCGGTGCCTGAGTTGGGATCGACGGCGCCGTAGACCCACGCGTCGCGATGGTTGCCGGCGACGACCCAGTCGTCTTTCTGCGTTGCGCTTGTGCCGGGGATGGTTCCGATGACGTCCCAGATGGTGCGGAGGGCGATGTCCTGTTCGAGATGCATGTGGACGGTGACTTTGGTCGCAGCTGTGTTCTTTGCGCTGGCACCGAGGTGGTAGGTGAAGGGAAGCGCGCCCTGCCACTCGCGGGGGGACTCGTCACCACCGAGGGCTTTGAGGATCGGTGCGGCGTCTTTGTAGGAGAGGGGATTGGTCGGGATGACGGCCTGGTTATTTTGCAGCTTGTCTACGGGGATGCGGCGCGAGTTGGGGAGGTCGGGCGTGGCGGCGATGCCGGGAGTGGTGGGGTCGCCGGGATAGATCGGAAGGAACTGAATGGAGCCGCGCTGGACGGCGGATTCAGGACGCCAGGGGCCTTTGGGGTAGACGTCGCCGCGGAAGTAGCCGTCGTCGGCAGGGTCGGAGTAGATGAGGACGCCTTTGGCGCCGTACTGCTGGGCGATATAGGTCTTGATGCCGCGGAAGTTTTCTCCGTAGCGGACGATGACGATCTTGTCCTTGACGGTGATGCCAAGTTTGGCGAGTTTCTGAAAGTCGGCGAGGGTGCCGTAGTTGGCGTAGACGACCTCGGCGGTGACGTCTCCGGAGGGAGAAGAGCCGTTGAAGGCGGGGAGGATGCGTGGGTCATTCTGGAAGGGGTCGCCGCCATTCTTGTCGGGATCGACGTGCTCCGGTGTGGGACCGGACATGAGTTTGCTGCCCGATGCGTCGAAGGCTTCGATCAGGATCTTTACGGGTTTATTGAGAAGGACTTTGTAGGGGACGATCTCGGTTTGAAGACCGGCTGCTTTAAATTTATCGGCGACGTAGACGGCGGTGGCGTAGTCCTCGGGCGAACTGGCCCAGTGGGGGGCGGAGGTGAGGGTCTTGAGGTGCTCGCCGGCGAGTTTGGCGTCGGGGACGGCCATGAAAGTCGAATCCCATTTGGCCTGCTGGGTGAAGTCGCGATAGCCAAAGATCTGCGGGGTGGGAGATTGTGCCGATGCGATGAGTGCGAGGGGAAGAAGGCAGATGGCAGTGCGTGAAGCGATACCGGAAGAGGTCAAGTCAAATCCTTCGTTGTTGAATAACTGGCGAGAAGATTAAGAATATCGCATCGGAGAGGGTGCGGACGCCCTGGTGGATATGATGTCGGTATACGTGACAACAATGCTGGTGACTCGAGATATGGACCTGTGCTTGTTGTTTGCATTGCATGGAGCTGCCGTTTGCTCGGCATTTGACTTAGACAGATGGACGAAGGAGAAGTGAGTATGAGCGTTAGCCGTCGGGGATTTCTGGTTGGAGGCTTGGCTGCTGGAACGGGGCTGGTGAGCGCGAGGCCTGTGCTTGGGCAGACGAAGGCTGCCCCGCCTGCGCAGGGTGCGGCGGCCTCGAAGGCTGTGTATTTGACTGGCGACGGTGTGGTGCTCAGCGATGTGGAGCGGATTCAGGAGCTAGGCCGGCTGATGGGGAAGTATGACAAACCGGGGGATGTGTATCTGGCGGGCGGCGTTGTGACTGAGCTCGAGCACAAGATGGCAGAGATGCTGGGCAAGGAGGACGCAGCGTTTCTGCCGACGGGAACGCTGGCGAATAATCTGGCGGTTCGCGTGCTCTGCGGGGATCATCGGCATGCGCTGGTACAGCATGAGAGCCACTTGTATCTCGACGAGGCGGATTCGGCTTCGTTGCTGAGTGGGATCAACCTTGTGCCGCTGGCGGCGGGTAAGGCGGCGCCAAGCTACGAAGAGGTGGTGGCGGCGATTGATTCAGCGGAACATGGGCCTTACCCACTTGCGGTGGGAGCGATCTCGCTCGAAAGCCCCGTCAGAAGGGCGAATGGAGCGAGTGTGCCGTATGCGTTGGCGGAGAAGATCTCTACTCTGGCGCGTTCGAAGGGGATTGGGATGCATTGGGATGGAGCGCGGGCGTTGTTGTTGTCGGGGACGGAAGGGTTCGATTTAGGGCGGTACAGCGCGTTGTTCGATACGGTGTATGTGTCGTTGTACAAGTACCTGGGTGCGCCGTTTGGTGCGGTGCTGGCGGGAAACCAGGCGACGATTGCGAAGGTGCGAGAACTTCGCCATGCCTATGGCGGGCTGATCTATCACGGATGGCAGTCAGCGCTGCCTGCGCTGGCGGCATTGCCTGGATTTCAGGAGCGGTTTATTGCGGCTCGGGCTGCGGGAGATCGATTGTTCGAAGGGCTGCAGGCTGCAGGTGGGTTCGAGATCAAGCGTGTGCCGGATGGGAGCAATATTACGGTTGTCGAGGTGTCTCCGGCGCGGGGGACGAACCTGCAGACAAGGCTGGCCAAAGCGGACGTTCATGTTCGGCCAGTGGTGGATGGGAAGATGCTGATCTGGGTGAACGAGACGATTGTGAGGCAGAGCACGCAGGAACTGGTGCGGACATTTACGGGAACGGCTTAACACCGCGCCCGGCGCGAGAGTCACCGGGCGGCGATGAACAACGATAGATGGCTTATACGGTGACGGGCTGGGTGCAAAACTTACAGCGTTTCGCTTCGACTGGAATGTCGCTCAAACACTGGGGGCAGGCTTTTGTGACCACCGGCGCTGGGGTGGGGTGGAACTTTTTGAGGAGATACTGGGTCGGCAGGACGAGGAAGAAGTAGACGACGGCGGCGATGAGAAGGAAGTTCACGATAGCAGTGAAGAAGTCGCCGTAGCGGATCTCGCCACCGTTGATATGGCCGATGAGATAGCCGAAGTTGGGCTTGCCGATGACCGCTCCAAGCAATGGGTTGATGATCTTTTCAGTCAGCGCGGTGACGATTCCGGTAAAAGCCGCTCCGATGATGACGGCGACGGCGAGATCCATTACGTTGCCACGCAGAATGAAATCGCGGAATCCCTTAAACATGAGTGAGCCCTCCTAAGGTTGATGATGCGTAGAACCGTTTGAGTACTGCGCGTTCCGGTTGGGGGGAGTATATCGCGGCGGGATTGAATTATTGCTCAGCTCTTTGATGAGGTGAATAAGGGCTTGATGGCAACCACTGCGGACGGTTGGGGGCGTTGGCGATGGCGAGGGTGAGAGCGGTGTAGAAGCGGTTAAACTTTGCGGCGGCGTCCCAGTCGATGGGCGTTTTGATGTCGTCCTGGGGTTTGTGGTAGCGGCGAGCGTACCAGTCGCGGTATATGACTTCTTCGGGAGAGCCCTTGTCGTATCCGAAGATGAAGCTGGCGATGGGGACGCCGATGCGGACGAAGTTGTAGTTGTCGGCGCGGCGGAAGAGGTTGCGCTCGGGTTCGAGGTCGGGACGGATCTCGATTTTGAATTGTGTGGAGATGGTGCGGACGGTGTCGCCGAGGGTGGAGTCGGTGAGGCCTTCCATGGTGAGGATGTTGAGGGGGAAGATGGGGCGGAGCTGATCGAGGTTCAGATCAGCGACGATGCTTTCTTTGGGGACGGTGAGGTGTTGCGTGAAGTATGCCGAGCCGAGGAGGCCTTTTTCTTCGCCGGTGAAGATGCAGAAGAGGAGGGATCGGGCGGGGGCCTTATGCTGTAAGTCTTTGGCCATTTCGGTGAGGAGGGCTACGTAGGCCGCGTCGTCAAGGGTGCCGTTGTAGAGGTTGTCTCCGAGGACACGGGTGCCGTAGCCGTAGCCGTCGAGGTGGGCGGAGAGGGCGACGTATTCGGAGGCCAACTTGGGGTCGGAGCCCGGGAGGATGGCGAGGATATTCGGGGAGGAGATTTCTTTGCTTGTCGAAGCGAGGCGAATGCGGGCGGAGAGGTTAAGGGGGAAGGTGGCGAGCGGCGTTCCTTTGCCGCCGCTTGTGAGTATTTCGGCGGAGCTGTGGCCGGACGCATTGAAGAGAGCGTCGAGCGAAGCAGGATTGACACGTACCAGGACGGGCGACTTAGTGTTGGGCGCAGGTGTTCCCGCGATGGTTACGCTGCGAGCGTAGGCGGCGGGCCAGTGGAAGGGTTCGATGGCGGCTGGGTTGTCGATGGAGAGGATCGCGGCAACGCCCGCTTGAGCGAGCGCGCGAAGACGGCGACTCGTGAAGGTTTCGCGGTCGGTGGGTGCAAGATCGGCTGGGGTGTTGTTGAAGAAGACTGCGATCTTTCCCTTGAGGTCCAGGTCTGCGGGAGGCATGCCATAGCTGAGGAAGATCATGGGTGCTTCGATGAGGTACGGCCCTTCGCGAGGGACGGTGGTGACGTCTGTGGGGAAGCTAAGGGTGACCGCGTTGCCTGCGGTGTTCAAGACTGTGACGGAAGACTTGTCATCGACGAGGGCGATTTCGTGCATTGGGACGCGCTGGAAGAAGGTGCCGTTGTCGCCAGCGGGCTTGAGCCCCGCGGCGGTGAACTGTGCCGCAACGTACTTTGCGGCTCGCTCGTAGGCTTCGGTGCCGGTGTCACGACCTTCCATGGAGTCGTTGGAAAGCGCGGTAGTTTGAGCCCACCATGCTGCTGTTGCGGCGTCGGGCTTTTTCGCGGATTCCGCAGCGGTGTAGAGGGGCAGTAGGGTGATGAGGGCGAGTGTGGCGTAGATGGAGCAGGGCATGCGCATGTTCGTCGTGTGTCTCCAGGCGGATGAGGTGATTTTAGTGTGTTTCTTTCGAGGCGAGTGCGGGATTCACTGCGAGGAGACGATCCAGTGAGCGTAGGGGTAGAGGAGGAGGAAGAGAATCATGCAGAGGGCCATGAGGTCCATGTAGATCAAGAGGAGGACGCCCCCGTGGTAGAGGCTCCATCGCCGCTGCATGCAGCGGACTGTGTCCGCAGTGCCGAACATGGCGGCCAGGGTGGGAAGGACGAGCCATGGGTTCGTGCGGATGGTGGGGAATCCGGAGATCCGGACCGCAACTCCGAGGCCAAGGAGAACCAGCAAAATGCCGCGGGGGAGGGATCGCTTGCGCGGGTTGAGAAAGCTGAGGGACACGCGATCCTAATCGACTTCAAACCCATTCTATGCTCGGTTGATTATTTTGGAGCAGGGGTCGAGGGCGCATTTGCCGGTGTCATAGCCGGAGAGGAAGGTGTGGGCGTCGCTGTAAGGAGCGTCAGGTTATTTACTTCGGAGGTGGCTACTTCAACGGCGCCGAAGCGATCCCGTTCCAAGTCGTGGACCGCTATACGAAGGAAATATTCTCCTTTCGCGGGAGCACTGACCTCCTGAGAGTAGTGGATTCCCTGTGCCACGCTTTTTACGATCTGGTCCATGGTGGAGGCGATGTGGAGTGGCGTGCTGAGGCGATTGACGAGGGTGCCATCAGGTTTGTAGACGAAGATGACGAGTTCGAAGTTGGCGTGAATCTTGCCATCGGGTTTGCGGAGAGTGATGTCGTTGGGACTTATAGCGTAGCTAACGCTGTAGCTACGATACGGGCCGTGGGTCTTTTCATTGGGTATATTGCCGGGTGCAGGCTGGTCCTGGGTGTGGGTGACGGGTCCAGTAGGAAAGACACCGACTTTGATGAGAATTTCGGAGGGAGTGGGTGATCCGCGCATCATCGCGCTGCGTATGCTCTGCTGGACGCTTGGAGCTGCAGCGGTGACGGCCGAGTCGGGAACTTGTTTTGACGGACTCTTGTTGATGGAGGGATTTGCCTTGTCGGGGTTGTCGGCGTAGTAGCCTCGGCGATAGGTAAGGTTGAGTCCCTGTCGGGCAAGCTGGATTTTGATCTTTCGGAACTCTCCATTGCGATTTGGATTGGTGGAGGTATAGGCAAGGCTGTAAAAGTTCGAACCTTCCTCTGCGGCATCGGTGACTGCCTTCGTGAGGTCATTGGTGTTGTAAAAGGCGCGACCTCCGGTACCTTCCGCCATTTGACTCATGGTGCTGTGGTCCATTGCAGTGTCGTTGCTGAATTTGTTAAGGTCCTGCGTCAGCCGGGAGGGGTTGCCGCCAGCGTAGTTGCGAGTGGATGCGGCGTCGAAGGCCGATGAGGTGGAGAGACCGCGAGGGTCGATGGGATAGACCGCGACCTGGGCGCGGGCAAGCTGATTGACCGTATAGCGGAACTGGTCCTGAAATTCGGCTTGAACCGCCGAAGCTGCGAATGGAATGGTAATAGAGGGATCGGGGAAGATGGTGATTGGAAAGGCGCCGGAGAACCAGATGAGATTTTTACGGCCGGGGATGGCGGCCAGATAGCGAGCCAGCTGACTCATTGCGTCGAGGGTGAATTTGATGCGAAGTTGGGTCTGGAAAGATTCGACTTCGGCGTCAAATAGCCGCATATTGGCCACAGTATCAGCCTGAAGTCCCGCATCTTCGGCGTCGTCGCTAAGACTATTTTGAAGGCCGCTGCCGCCGGTGGAATCCTTCAGTACCGGGGAGTTCCGCGCAAACCTTGTGGACGCGGCGACGGCCTTCAATACCGCAGGGTCACTTGTAAATCCTTGCAGGACGGAGAGGTGACTGGTAAGGCCGAAGATTGCTATGCGACTCCCCGGCGGAATGGAGTTGATGTAGGCGAGAAGTTGTTGGCGGAGGTAGAGTTGGTCAATCAGTGGCGTGTTCAGCGAGTCAATAAGCAGGATGTCGACCGCTCCGTTCACGGAGGCGGGAGTGTAGTTGGTGAAGACGCCGTGAGGAAGTTTAGGTAGCTCCGGGAATTTCATGGCTTCGGCGAGGGTGAGGGCGCTGTGTTCCTCGAAGTTCTTGAGAGTCTGCGGAACGTTGTCTTCATTGAGGGTGAAATCTGATTGTTTGAGGCCGTGGACAGGCTTCCGGTCCTTGTCCGTGACGACGACGTCTACCACCACTAGTTGGGCGCTGGAGCGAAGGGTTGGGACGGTGGTTTGGGAGGGCGACTGAGTGTTCTGGGTGGTCTGCTGCGATTGGGCGGTGGCGAGTGTAACAAAAACGAAGGAAGTGATACCCGGGCCGAGAAGGCACTTGAAAAAACGCAGCATGGTGTCTCCGTTGGAACGTGCCTAGTGAAACACAGATCCAAGTCCCGAGCGCGTTTTTTTTTGATTTATGTGCTGGAAGCGTTAGGTTCTTGCGAACTCAGGTTCGACTTGCTTTGCTATGTCCTGGATCGACTGTTCGTAGGGCGCGCGGAGGACGCCGCGTTCTGTGATGATGGCGGTGACGTACTTTGCGGGGGTGACGTCGAAGGCTGGGTTTTCGATGGCTACGCCGTGCGGGGTCATCTGCTTGCCATTGGAGTGTGTGACTTCGCGGGCGTTACGCTGTTCGATGGGGATGAGGTCGCCGTGCGCGGTGGCGAGGTCGAGGGTGGACCAGGGGGCAGCGACGTAGAAGGGGATGCCGTGCTCCTTCGCGAGGATGGAGACGCCGTAGGTGCCGATCTTGTTGGCGACGTCGCCGTTGGCTGCGATGCGGTCTGCTCCCACGATGACGGCGTGGATGCGGCCCTGGCGCATGAGTGCGGCGGCCATGTTGTCGCAGAGGACGGTGGTGGGGATGTTGTCCTTCATCAGTTCCCATGCGGTGAGGCGAGCGCCTTGGAGGAAGGGACGGGTCTCGTCGGCGAAGACGTCGATCGTGTGGCCGCGTTCGATGGCGGCGCGGATGACGCCTAGAGCGGAGCCGTATCCGCAGGTGGCGAGGGCGCCGGCGTTGCAGTGGGTGAGGACGGTGCCTTTCTGCGGGAGGAGCGAGGCCCCGTGAGCGCCCATCTGTTTGCATGCGGCGATGTCTTCGTCGTACATGCGGCGGGCCTTGGCGACGACAGCGGATTTGATCTCGGGGATGGGGGCGTTTTGGGCGACGAGGGTGTTGTAGAGATTCCGGATCTCGTCGATGCCCCAGAAGAGGTTAACGGCGGTCGGGCGGGTTTCGGCAAGGGTCTTCGCGATGACCGCCACTTCTTCGGTGAGGGCTGGAATGGTGGTGGCGGTGCTGCGATCGATTCCGATAGCCATGCCCATGGCGGCGGAGACGCCGATGGCTGGAGCGCCGCGGACGATCATGTCGCGGATAACGATAGCGACCTGCTTGTAATCGGTCGCGAGGACGTAAGTCTCTTCGAGGGGGAGTTTGGTCTGATCGAGGAAGTTAACGCCGGTGGGAAGCCATTCGAGGGTCGGAATCATGTCTTAACTAGTTTAGACGATGTCGGCTTTTGTGGGGCTGATAGGCAGGTCGATAGGAGGCTCGGGGAGCAAGGAAGCGCTGATAGCAGCAGATGCAGCGGACCGAACGTAGGCGGAGGATACCGAAGAACCAATCTCTGAACGGGCGGTGCGAGTGGTGCAGTGATTCGGTGTGGCAGTCAGGGCAGGTTTTTCCGTCGGAGAACATAGTTACCTTCTCGGCTGTGAGTGTTCTGAGTTTAGTTTTGAACGAATTAGTTTGACCGAGTTTGCACCATTTCTTTTATGACCGAGTCCAAAATGGGAATGAACGGTCGTTGGCTGTTGACGGCGTGGCCGTCGAGATTGATTTAGCGTTTGAGAAGTTGAATTTGATTTCAGATCTGTCGAAGGTTTGATTGCTACTTCGAAGCTTCATCAGGGGGACCCATGCGAAATAGTGCGGTAACAAATTTTCTGCTGCTGCTTATTGCTGTTGCGTTGATTGCGATTGCTGCGAGACCTTACTTCGATCCTGCTCCTGCACAGGCTCAGTCCACGTCGGCACATCCGTTCTATATCGAACCTGGAGTGCAGATGCTGCGTGCGCCGGATGGAAACGGCCAGGTTTATGGAAAGGTCGTGGTGGATCTGCGCAATGGAAAGATCTGGGGATTCCCGACGGGATCGCTAGATCCGTATCCGTCCTATCCTATGGACAGCAAGCCGGCTGTGTCGCGTCCTTTTGCGCTTGGTAAATTTGCGTTTGAGGACACGGATAAATAGGTATTTCGGATCGAAGGTTGAGCGGAGTATTTCAATGGCATTTGAATTCCTGGAGTCAATTGGCGGGAGTGATTCGAAGCTGGACATTCCAAATCTGGGGCTTGAGCTTACGGTGCGGCTGCCGCATGATGCGTCCGGGGGCGCGCTGACGGTGATGGAGACGGTAAATGCGGGGGGCTTTGGACCTCCACTGCACCGCCATCGCGAGACGGAAGTCTTCCGTGTTCTTGAGGGGAGATATCTTTATGAAGTTGATGGCCGGAGGTTCTATGTGTCGGCTGGAGATCTGGTGAGCGTTCCGGGTGGGGCGGCTCATACATTCACCAATGTTAGCGAACGACCATCGAGACAGCTTGTGCTGATGCTGCCTGCGATGGATGCAGCTGCATTTTTCGGCGAACTAGGAAAGTTATTGGCAGCTGGATGTCCAGACATGCCGACACTCAACACGTTTGGCGCGCCGTGGGGCGTGGAATTCCTGGGGCCGCCGATTCATGAGACAGCCGGACCGTAAATAGGGGATTGATCGAGGCGTTATTCCGCGACGGTAGTTATGGGAGTTTCGCTGGCTTTGAGGTAATTGCCGTAGCCGACGACGACGGTTGAGCTGACCAGAAGGAAGAGGCCAGCGGCAACCAGTATTTTTGTGCGGCGGCTGGTGCCTCGCCACTCTTTTAAGAAGAGTCCCCATAGAGTAGCGAAGATGATGATGCTGGCCATGTGGAGGGTCCAACTAGAGAAGTCGTACTTGCCCATCTTGGTCTGGCCCATGGAGTAGAAGAAGAACTGGAAGTACCAGATAACGCCGGCCATGGCGGCGAAGATGTAGTTGGCGACAAGGGTCTTGGGGGCGAGGCGGTCGTAGGTGGAGGGATCAAGCGGGTCAAAGTCGACGAGGGTATCGCCGGAGGCGTGCGTGGCGCGCATCGGGTTGGAGCCGGGTTCGCCGAAGAACTGGCGGACGGAGCCGTTCTGGAAGATGAGAATGGATGACCAGATGAAGTTGGTGACGAAGCCTCCCCAGAGAACGACGACGAGGACTGGAAGGTTTTGCCAGAGGTCCATTCTGCCGGCGGCAAGAAGCTGGGTCTTAGCGAGGTCGCCGATGGGCTTTCCTGCATCGAGACCGAAGGCGAAGAAAGAGCTCATGAATCCAGCGAGGATAGCGATGGCGATGCCTTTGCCGAAGTTGTAGTCGGTTTCGCCGGCCTCGGCCTTTTCTTCGGGCGTGATCTCGCGCTCCTTCGACACGCCGGCAGCTCCGTTGATGGCTACGCCGATGACGCAGACCAGGACGCCAAGCAGGATGATCTGGCCGGCGGTCTGATGGAGGATCGCCCCGAACTGGTGGTGGGCGATCGGCGGAACGATGGTCCCGAACGCAGCGCAGAGGCCGAGCGCGATTGCGTAACCGAGCGCGATGCCGAGGTAGCGAATAGCGAGACCGAAGGTGATGCCGCCGACTCCCCAGAGAACTCCGAAGAGGAAGGCGAGCATGACACTTTTGGGGTCAGTGAGGTAGATCTGGTGGATGATGCCGAAGAGATTTGGGACGAAGATGGAGCCGAGGACGGTCGGTGCGACGATCCATGCGGCGAAACCCTGGATGAGCCAGTAGATCTCCCACGACCAGCGCTTGATGCCGCGGAAGGGGATGAAGTTGGTGGCGGAGGCAAAACCTCCAATCCAGTGAAAGATGACGCCGAGAAAAGGATTCGGTCCCACGAGGCCTCGTTCTGTTGAAGGATAATGGTTCTTTCGTAGCGGTACTATCGTACCTGACACGAGTTGCGTTGGGGAAATATACTCTCTATTGAATTTTATTCTGAAACGAGCTTTTTAGGCGGAGGTCGATCTGCGAGTCTCGCTGTTCATTACCTGCTACAACGACACTTTGTTTCCTGAGACGGGGAAGGCCGTCGTGCGGGTGCTGGAACGGCTGGGACATACGGTCGAGTTTCCTGCGGGGCAGACCTGTTGCGGACAGATGCATTACAACACCGGGTACCAGGCGGAGGCGATGCCGCTACTTGAACGGTTTGTCGCACAGTTCAAGGGGGCAGAGGCTGTAGTGGTGCCTTCGTCTTCGTGTGTGGCGATGATGCGGGATCATTATCCGAAGATGGCTCTAGCGCTGAAGGATAGGGAGCTGCAGGGGCAAGTGAATGAGCTGCTGCCGAAGGTGTTTGAGTTTTCGGAGTTTTTGACCAAGGGGCTGGGGTTAGAGGACGTGGGGGCATATTATCCTCACCGGGTGACGTACCACGCTAGTTGTCATGGGCTGCGGAATCTTCTGCTCGGCGACGGGCCTGTGCGGTTGCTGAAGGCGGTGCGGGGGATCGATCTGGTGGAGTTGGAGGGGGTGGAACAGTGTTGCGGGTTTGGC
Source organism: Acidobacteriaceae bacterium KBS 89 (assembly GCA_000381605.1). Lineage (GTDB taxonomy): Bacteria > Acidobacteriota > Terriglobia > Terriglobales > Acidobacteriaceae > Edaphobacter. Next base: position 780,474 of record KB906755.1, on the reverse strand, counting down.
GGGACGTTCGCGGTGAAGAATGCGGATGTGTCCGGCGCAATGCTCGCAGATAAGACAACGGCGGTGTTGAAGACGAAGGCTGAGGCTTGTACGGCTTGCGACAACAGCTGCCTGATGCATATTCAGGGTGCGCTGCATCGGCAGAAGACGGGTGTGCGGACGGTGCATCTGGCGGAGATACTTGCCGGAGAAGAAGGAGTGCAGCAGTGAGCGGAACTGCGTTGGATCCGAAGACGGCGCCAACATTTCCGATGGCGGCCAAGACGGCGATGGGTGATACGCAGCTGCGGAAGAACGTTCGGCATGCGACGGACGTGATTCAGGCGAAGCGGGCGCGCGTTGTGGGGGAGATGCCAGATTGGCAGGAGCTGCGCGAGGCAGGGAAGCAGGTTCGTCAGCACACGATGGAGAATCTGGATTTTTATCTGGAGGAGTTTGAGGCGAACTGCACTCGGGCTGGTGGAGTGGTGCATTGGGCTCGGGATGCGGAGGAGGCGCGGCGGATTATCGTTGAGCTGGTGAAGGCTTCGGGTTCGGAGGAGGTCATCAAGATCAAGTCAATGACGACGGAGGAGATCCAGTTGAACTCCGCGCTTGAAGCGGCGGGAATTCATCCGTTCGAGACCGATTTGGCGGAGTTGATTATTCAGCTTGGTCAGGATCGGCCGTCACATATTGTGGTTCCTGCTCTGCATAAGAACCGGCATGAGATTCGGGCGATCTTTCAGAGGGAGATGAATCTTCCCGAGCTTGGAGATCAGCCGCACGATTTGGCGGACGCTGCGCGAATGTTTTTGCGAGAGAAGTTTCTCCGGGTGAAGACGGGGGTGAGTGGAGCGAACTTTTTGATTGCGGAGACGGGTGGGGTTTGCATCGTCGAGAGCGAGGGAAATGGGCGGATGTGTCTGACCCTGCCGGAGACGCTGATTATGGTGGCGGGGATCGACAAGGTGATTCCACGTTATCAAGATCTTGAGGTGCTCCTGCAGTTGTTGCCTCGGTCGGCTACGGGCGAGCGGATGAATCCATACACCTCGATTTGGACTGGGGTTGATGCGGCTGATGGGCCTAGGGTGTTTCATGTGGTGTTGATGGACAATGCGCGGACGGAGATCCTGGCGGATGAAGAGGCGCGGCAGACGCTGAACTGTATTCGCTGTGCGGCTTGTCAGAATGCTTGCCCGGTTTACCGGCAGACGGGTGGACATGCGTATGGATCGGTGTATGCCGGGCCGATTGGGGCGATTCTGACTCCGCAGTTGCAGGAGATGCATTATGCGCAGTCGCTGCCGTATGCGTCGTCGCTGTGTGGGGCTTGCTATGAAGTCTGTCCGGTGAAGATCAATATTCCGGAGGTACTCATTCATCTTCGGAATAAGGTGGTGAAACAGAATACGGCTGGGGTCGCGGGATTTTTTGATGTTGAGGCGGGGGCGATGAAGGCGATGGCAATGATCTTTCGGAGCGAGCGCAGGTTTCGTGCGGCGCAACGGATGGGGCGCGTGGCGGAGTCTCCGCTGGTTGGGAAGGACGGGTGGATTGGGTGGCTGCCGGGGTTGCTGGGCGGATGGACGCAGGTGAGGGATCTGCAGGAGATGCCGAAGGAGACGTTTCGCGACTGGTGGGAGAGGCGAGGGAAGAATGGCAACTGAGTTGGTTACAGATTCTGCTCGGGCGGAGGTGTTGCGACGGATACGTGCGGCCAAAGGGGGAACCGCGAATGCTGAGGCGGCGCGGGCAGGGTGGGGTGCGGTCGAGCGGAGGTATCGGAGGGAGTCGACTCGGTCTCGTGATGTGATTCTGGAGCTGCTGGTGGATCGTCTGCAGGACTACGATGCTCGGGTGGTGCGAGCTTTGCATATCGATGTGCGCGCGGTTGCTGCGAGGATGCTGGAGGAGCGTAAGGCAAAGCGTATGGTTGTGCCGCGAGGGCTGGCGTCGGAGTGGTTGCCGGATGGAGTTGAATTTGTGGTGGATGAGGAGATTCCTGCGGCAGAGTTGGATAGGGTGGATGGGGTGATGACCGGAGCGACGCTCGCGATTGCGGAGACGGGGACCGTGGTGTTGCAGAATGTGGCTGGACAGGGAAGGCGAGCCGCCACGCTGGTGCCGGACTATCACCTGTGCGTGGTGCGGGTGGAGGATGTGGTGGAGACGGTGCCGGAGGCGATGGGGCGACTGCAGGCGACGGCCGAATTGGCGACTACGTTTGTTTCGGGGCCATCGGCGACAGCAGACATCGAGATGACGCGCATCAAGGGAGTGCATGGGCCGCGGTTTCTGGACATCATTCTGGTTGGTTAAAGCTCTGCGGAAAATACCTTTGACAATTCCTCAAGAAAGGTAGATTCTGCTGAATGTTTCAATAGAGAGTATATTTCTGTTTTGTACAACTTGATCCGAGGAAGGATGAAACGATGACGACCAACGGTGCAGGTGCGGCGGAGCGTGAGACGCAGAGAATCTGGCGAGCGCTGGACGGCTTCCGGATCGAGGTTCCTTCCTGGGGCTTCGCGAATACCGGGACACGGTTCGGGAAGTTCGTGCAGGGCGGAGCGGCGACGACGATCGAGGAGAAGTTCAGCGACGCTTCGCAGGTGAATGCGTTGACAGGCGCGAGTCCGACGGTGGCGCTGCATGTGCTTTGGGATCTGCCTGGAGGAAAGGCGGACGTGCCGGCGATTCAGGCGCTGGAGAAGAAGTATGGGGTGAAGTCAGGGTCAATCAATCCGAACCTGTTTCAAGATGCTGAGTACAAGTTTGGGTCGATTGCTAATCCTAGTGCGGAGATTCGGGGGAATGCGCTGGCGCATCTGCTGGATTCGGTGGAGATTGGGCGAGAGCTGGGGTCGAAGGACGTTTCGTTGTGGATTGCGGATGGGTCGAACTATCCGGGAACGCAGAGCATTCGCAAGCGGATTGGATTTATGGAAGAGGTGCTGGCTGCGACGCATGCGGCGCTGGGAGAGAATCAGCGGATGCTGGTTGAGTACAAGCCGTTTGAGCCTGCGTTTTATCACACGGATATTGCGGACTGGGGAATGGCGTTGGAACTCGCTCGTCGCGCGGGGCCGAAGGCTAAGGTGCTCGTGGATACTGGACATCATTATCAGGGAACCAATATTGAGCAGATTGTGGCTTGGTTGTTGCGTCTGGGAGAACTGGGTGGATTTCATTTCAACGACCGGAAGTATGCGGATGATGACCTGACGCTGGGGTCGATCGATCCTTATCAGGTGTTCCGGATCTTTCATGAGATTTTGAGCGTGGAGGAAGAGGAGCGTGCCGGGGTTGCATTCATGATCGATCAGAGCCACAACCTGAAAGGCAAGATGGAGGCGATGGTGCAGACCGTGATGACGGCGCAGGAGCTGTTTGCGAAGGCGGCACTGGTCGATCAGGCGAGGCTTGCGGAGTTGCAGCAGGAGTGCCGGCTGGTCGAGGCAGAGGAGTGCTTCCGTGGTGCGTTCTGGCAGGATGTCCGGCCGGTGGTTCGGGAGTGGAGGGTGGCTCGTGGGCTTCCGCCGGAGCCTTTGAAGGCGCTGGCGGAGAGTGGGTACGTGGAGAAGATCACCCAGGAGCGCGGGAGTAAGAATGCCCGGAGTGTTTCGAGTTATGCGTAGTTCGTAATCCTAAGCCTTCGGGGGGTACCCCCCTCCCCTATTGCCCGCGCGTAAGTCTTTTCCTTTCATTTATTTACGGAGAGTCTTGATCTGTAAAATAGTCATTTCAAGTGACTTGCGTCCAAAATCGTCCAAATAAAAGGGTTATGGGCTTAATTGGTGTTCAATAAGGAAGCCCCGGTCGATGACCGGGGCATTCTTTATTCACTGTATTCAGTATAGCGGATTGAGTGTAACCAACACGCCACGCGGATGTTGATGATTAGTAAGGAATTAGGCGGTTTTGGGACTTGACATGCGAATTTGCTGGTGTTTTTGGGGTTGTTTTGCAAAAGAAATTTGAGAGCGCCGCTGTGCGCCCACTCTGGAAGCACCGCAGTGTACAGCGATCAAGCTGCGGCCTATGACAAGCTCAAGGAAAACTACATCCCTGAGACTGTGAACCACATGAATGCATACGTCGAAGGCAACGTCCACACCGACGGTTTGGAAAATTTCTTGAGCCCGAAGCGCAATCTCGCAGGAACCTACGTGACAGTCGAGCCGTTCCAACTTGACGCATACGTTGACGAACGGATGTTCCGTTTCACAATCGCGCACCAAAGACAATCCACTCAACGAGGCGGCTAGATTCATGCTGGGCTGTATCGCAGATTTCAGGGAAGAGACTGACCTATGCAGAACTGACTGGCAAGGTGGCAGCCCCGCAATTCTAAGAATTACCAATTGAAGAACGGATTTTTTGACGAAGCGGCAGGCCTAGGGAAGCGCCTTTAGAGCCGTTTCCATATCCTGCTTGGACACCTTGAGGATGTCACGCATGGCGGTAGTGAAGCGGCGAATTCAGGCGTTGATGGCGGCTGTTTTATATCCGTGCTGCAGCTTTCAGCATATATAGTGTTGTGGGTATTCCCGCAATCCCTCTTGGTCAAATGCAAAGGCTCATCCCCCATTGTTCATCTTCAAATTAACGGGCACGGTGTACCCAGTCGTGGCTGGGCTGACGATGATCAATCTCCCCAATATTCACTGGGAAGACCCAGATATTGGTTTGGTGATAGAAGCTACTGTGAAAATTGAAGGAGCGAATGTCGAAGTAGTCTGCAATGCCAATCACGACGATTGGGATGGTGTTTTTACCCGAGCGTTTGACATGGTCCGAGCGGCAGCGGACAGTTATGCCTTTGTCAACGGTTATGGTTTCATCGTATGGCTTGAGACAGTTACGAAGCCCGATGGAATCCGATATAACATAGTGCCTCGTCGCCCCGATCTTGCATCGCTTGTCACCGCATTTGACAATAGCCAGTCGGCCGAAATGTTGGCTACTGTTTACAGCGATCCACTGATATTCATGGCACTAAACGACCTAATCGCCTCTATTACTCTGCCACATCATGCTCCTGTAAATTGCGGGCGAGCGATGGAGTCGATAAGAGAAGTTATGAGCCCAGTGAAGGGAGACAAAATACAGGGATGGCAAACGATGCGAGATAACTTGCGTATCGACATAAATTATTTAAATTTCATTACGAAAGAATCAACTGGGCCAAGACACGGTATTAGGAGCGGAATCACGCCGCTATCATTTCAGGAAACTATCAGACGTTCTTGGATCGTAATGAATAGGTTTTTGGAGTTTAAGAAGCGAGGAGGTCGGCAACTTCCACCAGCCGACTTTCCCGTTCTCGTGTCCTGATTCCCAGGTCTTTATCATCGAACTCCACACGCCGAGAGCATCCTCACCCAACGCATACTCACATGCGGTTCATGCCCCCACCGAACTCCTGGCCGAAGGCGACGAGCTCTTGCGGTTGGTGACGGGAAGGGATTTGAGGTGCATGGCGGCTCCGTCAGGTTACGAGATGCTGGTGATGGGTGAGGGTTGAGTGAGAAGGGCTGGCTCCAAGACGATGCCAGGGCAGATTGCGAATTGACTATTCGTGGCGCAGGGCCTGCATGGGGTCGATGTGTGAGGCTCGACGTGCCGGGCCGTAGGCTGCTGCGACGGCAACTGCCAGAAGGATTAGTGTGGCGGCGATGAGGGTGGTGGGGTCGGCAGGTTTCAGACCGTAGAGCATGCTGCCGATGAAACGTGACAGGGCGACGGCTGCAATGAGGCCTGCTGTGACGCCGACGATTGCGAGCCAGGAGCTTTCGCCAAGGACCATGAACAAGACCTGCCGGGCGCGTGCTCCGAGTGCCATGCGAACGCCGATTTCATTGGTGCGGCGAGCGACGTTGTAGGCCATGATGCCGTAGATGCCGATGCAGGCGAGGACAAGAGCGAGGATGCCGAACCCAGCGGTGAGAGTGGCGAAGAGGCGCTGTTGCGAGATGCTGGCTTCAATCTGCTCGGTCTGGGTGCGGATGTCGCGGAGTGGGAGGTCCTTGTCGATGGACTGGACCGCATTGCGGAGTGCGGGGAGGATGGCGGCGGGAGAGAGTTGGGTCTTGATGGTGTAGGTGATGAACTGCTCTTCTTTGGATTGGCGATAGAGGGTGTAGAAGGTGGGGGGCGGGTCCTCCTGCAGCGCGTCGTATTTGGCGTCGGCGGAGACACCGATGATCTGGTAGATGGCTTCGTGATCGCCTTGATGCCGATTACTGGTGAAGGTTTTGCCAACGGGATCGATGTTCGGGTAGACGGTGTGGGCGAGGCTCTGGTTGATGACTGCGACGAGCGGAGAGGTTGCGGTGTCGGTGGGGCCGAAGCTTCGGCCATAAAGGATAGGGATGCGATAGGTTTCGAAGAAACTCTGGCCGACGCCGTTTACGTCGCGGTCTTGCTCGTCGCCTGTCGGTTTGGGCTGACCTGTGGGGAGAAAAGTGATGTTGGATCGGTTGTGGGAGATGAGGGGGTTCTCGATGAGTGTGACGGACTGGACTCCGGGGACCTGAGCGAGGCGTTCCTCGATGCGCTGGTGGAGGGCGATGTCTTGAGGCGCAGGGTAGCGGGCGGGTGGGGCCTGAATGGCGAAGAGCAGGAGGTTGTGTGGATCGAAGCCGAGGCTGGTGGCGTTGAGGTTGATCAAGGAGCGGGCGAAGAGGCCGGCCCCGACGACGAGCAGCATGGAGAGTGCGACCTGCAAGACGACGATGGACCTGCCGGCGAGGCCTTTGCGTCGGCGGGTGGCGGAAGAAGCGGCGTCCTTGAGCGAAGTGTTGACGTCGGTGCGAGTGGCAAGCCATGCGGGGGCGAGGCCGAAGAGGATGCCGGTAACGATGGAGACCGCGGCGGCGAAGGCGAAGATGCGGAGGTCGAAGCGGGCGTAGAAGGGCGCGGGATGCCATGCCGTTGAGAGCAGGTGTGGAATGATGTTGCGTCCGAGGTAGCCTAGTGCGAAACCGGCGATGCCTCCCAGCGAGGAGAGGAGGAGGCTTTCGGTTAGTAGCTGGCGAAGGACGCGGGGGCGACTGGCTCCGAGGGCGAGGCGAACGGACATCTCGCGCTGGCGGGCGGCGGAGCGAGCGAGCAGAAGGTTGGCGAGGTTGGCGCAGGCGAGCAGGAGAACGAAGCCCGTGAGTGCGGAGAGGACATAGATCGGCGCGGCATAGTCATGGGTGGCTGCGGCGAGGCCCTGACTGCCGGATTCGATGACGAGGTCGGGCATACTCTCGTTCTTCCGCACGGGGACGGTGGCGCGGATGTCCTGTTCGAGCCAGACGGCGAAGGCGGAACGGACGGCTTCGTTGGAGACGCCGGGACGAGCACGTCCCATAATTGACATCCACCACTCGTTGGGGTTTTCGAGGAGAGAGCCTTTGCGGTCGGGTATCAGTGTGGGTTGCATGCTGAAGGGAAGGAAGACGTCTGGAGAGATCTGGACGCTGGCGGCTCCGGTGAAACCAGGTGGGTTGACGCCTACGATAGTGATTGGGATGAGGTTGAGTTGGATGGTTTTGCCGATGACGGAAGGAGATCGGCCGAAGAGACGCGCCCAGAGGCCATCGCTGATGACGGCGACGGGGCCGGAGCCCGGAGTGGTGTCGTCGGATGGTTGGATGGCGCGGCCGAGAGCGGGTTGAACGCCGAGTTGCTGGTAGAAGTTTCCGGAGACGAGTTGGCCGGAGACGGTGTCGGCGTGGCCATCGATAGTGGCCGTGAGACGTTGTCCAAGAAGATCCTTGAATGCGAAGAGATCCTCAAGAGCCGGATTGGCGAGGTTCTGCTGACGAAGGAGTTGGTAGACGGGGTAGGAGAAGGAGTGAGTTATGGAGCGGCCATCGGGGGTCCTGTAGAAGTCGCCCCAGAAACTGTGGAGTGGGCTGGTGCGGCGATCTCTGATGATGGCGAAAAGACGGACTTGGTTGGGCTGGGGTACGGCTAGGCGATCGAGGAGGACGCCTTTCGCGAGGGTGAAGATGATGGTGTTGGCTCCGATGCCGAGGGCGAGTGAGGCAATGGCGATGAGCGTGAAGCCGGGGCTGCCGCGGAGCATGCGGACGGCGTAGCGTAGGTCTTGCCAGATGCTTTCGGCGGTGGATTCCCATGTGGTGGAACGGACTTTTTGTTTTACGGTTTCGAGGCTGCCCATCTCGATGCGGGCAGCGCGGTGGGCTTCGTGAGGGCTGACGCCATTGCGGATTTTTTCTTCGGCGGACGCTTCCTCGAAGGAACGGAGCTCTTCCTCCATGTCGCGGCTTCGCTGCTCATTATGGAGGAGTGATTTTATTCCGCTGATCAGATTTTGCAGGAGAGGCATGGCGGCTCCTTGATCGTGATGGCTCAGGCTTCGAGGATGCTGGTGATGGCGGCGAGTTGGCGACCCCATTGCTGGGTCTCTTCCTTGAGGGCTTTGCGGCCGCGATCGGTGAGGAGGTAGTATTTGGCGCGGCGATTGTTTTCGGTGGCTCGCCACTCGGCCCTGATGCGGGCGGCACGCTCGAGGCGGGTGAGGGCAGGGAAGAGAGAGCCGGGGTTGACGCGGAAGACGCCGTTGCTAATCTGCTCGATGCGCAGGGCGATGCCGTAGCCGTGCATGGGCTCGAGGGCGAGAGTCTTGAGGATGAGCATTTCGAGCGTGCCCTGGATGAGGTCGCTGGGCTTGTCGGGCATGGTGGCTTTACTCCTCTTGGTCGTCTAGAGGTACAAGGTTCTCCACTAGATTGTCAATAGGTGGGTTTTCTTGATGAGGTTGCAAATGTCCTGGGAGGGAATTTTTCAAGAATTCTCTACTGGATTCTCATTTCATTAACGAAACGTGCCTGATTTGCCTCATAATGGAGCGGCTGAGAAGTTGTCCGTTGGGGAGACTATGGCGGTTCGAAAAACGACGAAGAGACTGTATCTGATTCCGGTGTTGTCGAAGGCGCTGGATATTCTTGAACTGCTGCAGGCTGAGAATCAGCCGATGACGCTGGAGGCGATCCACCGGCAGACGCGAATCTCGAAGACGACGGTGTACCGGGTGCTGAAGACGTTCGTGCATCGGGGATATCTGTCGCAGTCACCTGACGGGCTGTACCGGCAGGTGACGAGGCCGAAGAAGCTGAGGTTTGGTTTTGGCGGACAGAGCGCGGATATGCCGTTCTCAGTTGAAGTAACGGAGAGCCTGAAGGATGCGGCGGCGTCGGTGGGGGTGGATCTGCTGATTCTAGACAATCGCTATGACGCGACGACGGCGCTGAAGAATGCAGAGGAGTTTGTCCGGAGCAAAGTGGACCTGGTGATCGAGTTCCAGGTGGAGCAGGAGGTCGCGCCAATGATCGGCGACAAGATCGCCGGCGCGGGGATTCCTTTGATTGCGATCGATATTCCGCATCCACATGCGACCTATTTTGGGGTGGATAACTATCGGGTTGGGATTGAAGCGGGCGAGGCTCTGGCGGCGCATGCTACTGCGCACTGGGAGGGCCACGTAGATTGGGTGATCGGGCTCGATCTTCCGGAGGCGGGCCAGCTGGTGCAGAGCAGAATTACGGGAGCATTTGAGGGTGTGCGGAGCGGGCAGCCGGATCTGCCGGTCGAGGCGTTTGTGCGGATCGACGGGCGGGGGATGCGTGACCGGAGTAAGAAGCTGATCTCGGATTTTCTGCAGCGGCACCCCAAGGACAAACATATTTTGATCGCGGCGGCTACGGATTCGAGCGGGTTGGGTGCGGTGGATGCGGTACGGGAGCAAAAGCGCGAGAGGCATGTCGCGATCGTGGGGCAGGACTGCATCGCCGAGGCGATTCAGGAGATGAAGCGGGACAAGTCGCCGCTGATTGGGTCGGTTTCGCATGAGACGAGTTCGTATGGGCCAAGTTTGATCCATCTTGGACTGTCGCTGCTGAAGGGGCAGACGGTGCCTCCGTATAACTATGTTGCCCATCGGATGGTGACGCAGGAGTCGTTGAAGTAGGCAGGAGTTTTCGGGGCCAATCATTCTTGGGTGTAGAGCTATTTTCTCATTGGAAATAGTTGCCGTATTGGTGTCGGCTGTGGAATGATGGTCGGGGCCAGCTTTGGCCGACACGACAGAGGTAGACACATGACAGCACAGAGTGGCCTTCGATTTCTGGAAGATCGTTGGGATGACGCGGTTGCGGCGAAGCTGGATGAACCGGAGTTGCTGCGGTATCGATCGAACCTGCTGGGTTCGGATCTGCGGATTACGAACTTTGGCGGAGGAAATACCAGCTCGAAGCTGGAACAGGTTGATCCGCTGGACGGGAAGACGAAGCAGATCCTTTGGGTGAAGGGGAGCGGCGGCGATCTGGGAAGCATCAAGCGCGCGGGGTTTGCCACGCTGTATATGGAGAAGCTGCTGGCGCTGGAGAAGGCTTATCGCGGGGTGGATCTCGAGGATGAGATGGTGGAGATGTATCCGCTGTGTACGTTTGGGAATAATCCGGTTGCCGCTTCGATCGATACGCCGCTGCACGGATTTTTGCCGTTTCCGCACGTTGACCATCTGCACCCGGACTGGGGGATTGCGCTGGCGGCCTCGGCGAACGGAAAGATCAAAATGGAGGAGTTCAACAAGGAGTTTGGGCACAAACTGGCGTGGCTGCCGTGGCAGAGGCCCGGGTTTGAGCTGGGCATGATGCTGAAGAAAATTGTTGCGGAGACTCCGGGGTGCGACGGCGTTGTGCTGGGCGGGCATGGGCTGTTTACGTGGGGAAATACACAGCGAGAGAGCTATCTCAACACGATTACGATCATTGATCAGCTGGGGCAGTTTATTGAGAGACATGCGGCGGCGGGGTACAAGGTGTTTGGCGGCGGGCAGGTGAAGACGCGGGAGGATCGCGCGGAGATTGCGGCTGCGATCATGCCGTACCTGCGTGGTGCGGTGTCGAGGAAGCAGCGGTGGATTGGGAGTTTTTCGGATTCGGCGGCGGTGTTGGATTTTGTGAACTCGGCGCAGGCGGAGAAGCTGGCGCACCTGGGGACGAGCTGTCCGGATCACTTTATTCGGACGAAGATTCGACCGATGTTTATCAAGTGGAATCCTGCTGGGGAGCCTGCGGAGCTGAAGGAGCTGATCGAGACGGCGCTGGAGACCTATCGGGCGGAGTATGCAGAGTACTACAAGAAGCATGCGGTGAAGGACTCGCCGGCGCTGCGCGATGCGAGTCCGACGGTAGTGCTGGTGCCGGGCGTGGGGATGTTCAGCTTCGGCAAGAATAAGACGGAATCGCGGATCACCGGGGAGTTCTACATCAATGCAATCGGTGTGATGCAGGGTGCCGGTGCACTGGGTGCTGGTGTGGATTGCAAGGAGATTCCTCAGGCTGGACCGGCGGCTTCGGCGGACCAGTTTTCGGTGCATGCGAATTATGTTGCGCTGCCGCCTAGCGAGGCGTTCCGGATTGAGTACTGGAAGCTGGAGGAGGCGAAGATTCGCAGGCAGCCGCCGGAGAAGGAGCTGAGCCGGCGGGTTGCTCTGATTGTCGGCGGAGGCAGTGGGATCGGGCGTGAGGTTGCGCTGCTCGCGGCTGAACGTGGAGCGCATGTGATGGTTGCGGACCGCGATGTGGAGGGTGCGGAGGCGGTTGCTGCTGAGACTGCTGCGATCTCCGGTAAGGAAGCTGTTAGCTGGACCAGCATCGACATTCGCGACCGGAAGGCGATCAAGGCCGCGCTTGATGCGACGATCAAGCAGTTCGGCGGGATCGATATTTTGATCAATACGGCGGCGCTGTTTCCTTCTTCGCCGGATGGGGTGATCAGCGATGCGCAGTGGGCGCTGACGCTGGAGGTGAATGTTACGGCGAACTATCTGCTGACGGATGAGGCGGCGAAGATTTTTGCGGAACAGGGAATTGATGCGAGCGTGGTGCTGACGAGCTCGGCGAACGCCGTTGTTGCGAAACGCGGCAGTGAGGCGTACGACGTGAGCAAGGCGGCGTTGAGTCACCTGGTGCGCGAGCTTGCGGTTGCGCTGTCGCCGAAGGTGCGGGTGAATGGGATTTCGCCGGCTACTGTGGTGAAGGGATCGACGATGTTCCCGCGTGACCGCGTGATTGCGTCGCTGAAGAAGTACAAGCTTCCGTTTGATGAGAAGGACACGGACGATGGGTTGCGGAACGAGTTGGCGAAGTTCTATGCGACGCGTACGTTGACGCATCAGCCAATTGATCCGAAGGATTGCGCGCAGGCGATTATGTTCCTGGCTGGACCGCTCGCCCGGTGCACGACGGGACACTTAATTCCGGTCGATGGTGGATTGACCGAGGCGTATCTGCGATGACGAGGGGCGCGATGACGCGACGTGCGATGACGAGGGGCGCGCGGTGAAGAGGCGAACGCCTGACATAGTGCTGCTGCCTGCGGATACGCGGGCTTCGATTGCTGTGGATCTAGGGGCCGAGAGTTGCCGGGTGTCACTGCTGCGATGGGTGGCGGGCAAGGCGGTGATTAAGTTGGTGCACCGCTTTGCGAACGCTCCGCGCGAGGTTGATGGCGGATTGCATTGGGACCTCGAGATGATTGAGGCGGGGCTTGATCGGGGGATTCGTGAGTGCGCTGCGATTGCGGAGGAGGGCATTCGCTCGATTGCGGTCGATGGGTGGGCGGTGGATTATGTGCGGGTCGATGCTGAGGGGAAGGCCCTGGCCGATCCATTTTGCTATCGCGACGAGCGCACGATCAAAGCGGAGCGGGCGTTGCATCGCAAGATTGGTCCGGAGCGGCTGCGTGAGTTGACGGGCGTGCAGTTGATACGGATCAATACGCTGTATCAACTTTATGCGGATCATCTGCAGGGCTTGCCAGAGGGGCGGCAGTGGCTGAATTTGCCGGAGTACATTCTGTCGCGCTGGGGCGGAGCGCGAGTGGCCGAGCATACGAACGCGACCCATACGCAGATGGTGGAGTTATATCAGCGCCAGTGGTGCAGGGAGATCTTTCTTGCGGCGCAGCTTGATCTGGCTGCGGCGCCTAAGCTGGTGCCTCCGGGGACCGAAGTCGGGAAATTGAGCGGGCCGCTGGCCGAGTTGCCGGCGCTGCGCGATACGGTGTTGATTGCGCCTGCGTGTCACGATACGGCTTCGGCGATCGCGGGGATTCCGACGACGGGGAATGACTGGGCTTACATTAGTTCGGGTACGTGGTCGCTGGTGGGCACGCTGCTGGAGCAACCAAGGAACGGAGAGGCGGCTGCGGAGGAGAACTTTACGAATCTCGGGGCGGTTGGCGACCGGATCTGCTTTCACAAAAATGTGAATGGAATGTGGCTGGTAAAGCAGTGTATCGACAAGTGGACGGCGGATGGACGGGAGTGGTCGGTGCCGGAGCTGGTGGCTGCGGCGGAGAAGATGGCGAAGCCGCACGGGCTGTTGGATGTGGACGATCCTGATCTTCTGCTTGCGGGACGCATGCCGCAGCGCATCAATGCGCAGCGGGTTCGGAAGGGATTTGATGCGCTGGATGAGGAACCGGAGAATGCGCCGATGTTTGCCAGCCTGATCTTTCATAGCCTGGCGGCGCGGTATGCGAAGGTGCTGGACCGGGTGGCGTTCCACAGCGGTAAGAAGTTGAAGCGACTGTTTGTTGTTGGCGGGGCGAGTCAGAACGATTATTTGAACCGGTTGACGAAGGAAGCGACGGGGCTGGAGTTGTTTCGTGGCGCGGCGGAGAGTTCGACGGTGGGGAACTTTGCGGTGCAGATGGCGGTGCTGGAAGGTGGCCGTGATGCGGTGAGCGGCGCCTATGCGGAGCAGGTGTCGCGGTGGGCTGGGTTGTTTGTTGCGGCTTTGGGGTAGTGAGTGAATGACCGAAGTTTCCGAAGAGGAGACTTCTTGGGAACTGGGGGCCCGCTCACGAAACGAAAATTTATGCACGTTTGGCCGAGTTGGCTAGCGCGTTTCCCCGTGGAATACACGGCAATGCTATCGCGGCGATCTACCGTGTCCTGACCCCAAGCGGACCTGACGCCCCGGCGCAGTCCGTCGGGCGAGTTGGTCGACGTAGCCATCCAACGACTGGTTCAGTGCTTCTGGAGAGCAACCGTCGGCACGTTGGCACTGGGATTGTCATTGAAATTGTTGATGAAACCGTCACACAGATTGTATTGAAACTATTGAACCGCACTAGACTCTAATGATTTATACGGAGGAATTCAGATGAAAGCCAACATGAAAGATGAACTAGAAGATATTCCAATGACGTACTTTTGGTATCCAGTTCTCGGAATCGTGACGATGGTGGTCGCAGCAGTGGCGGTGTTCGTTAGATTGGTTTAGCTTCTCAGGCCAGTCGTTCACGGCCGGAGATGGAAGAGACTTAAGCTATCAACGATTCCTCGAACGGCATCTCGGACAAGTGGTCGGCAAACAAGAAACAATCCTAACGCTGGCGACTCTGTCTCCCTGTATCGTAGTTCCCCCAAAACTGATAGGTAACTTTGGCTGCCTTGGAGTTCAAACTGGTCGCACTGCCGGCTTTGCAGCAGAGTGCAGGGAAGTAACGGCTACGTGATAGGCTTCCCTTGCATGTCTACCACTACATTTGATCTTGTTGCTGCTGCCTCAGCGGAGATGGTTCGCGAGGGTTTTCGTCCTGATTTCCCCGATGGCATCGAGGCGCAGGTGGCGGAGATTCGCGCGTCGTCAGGTGCTGTTTCGACAAAGAGTGTCAAAGATTTGCGTGGGTTGTTGTGGTCTTCGATCGACAATGACACTTCGCGGGATCTGGATCAGATTGAGGTTGCTGAACGTGTCGATGGCGGGATTCGTGTGAGGGTGGGGATCGCGGATGTTGCGGCTTTGGTGTTGAAGGACACGGCGGTCGACCAGCACGCCGCGAGTCAGACAGAGACGATCTATACGGCGGAGCGGAATTTTTCGATGCTGCCGACGGAGTTGTCCACTGATCTGACCTCGTTGAATGAGAACGAGGACCGCAGGGCGATTGTGGTGCAGTTTGTAGTGACGGCTGGGGGGGAGGTCCAGCAGACGAGCATCTATGAGGCCGTGGTGCGGAACGGGGCGCAGCTTGCGTACAGCCATGTGGGGCCGTGGCTGGAAGGGAAGGCTGGACCGGATGCGAAGGTAGGGGCCTCGGCGGAGTTGCAGGCCCAGTTGAAGCTGCAGGATGAGGCGGCGGTGGCGTTGCGGGCGCAGCGAATGCGGCAGGGTGCGCTGGAGTTCAGCAGGGCCGAGGCCGATCCGGTGGTGGTTGATGGGAAGGTGCAATCGATTAGAACGGCGTTTCATAATCGGGCGACGGATTTGATTGAGGAGTTGATGATCGCCTCGAATGAAACGATGGCGAAGACGCTGCGGGTTGCGAGGCGGTCGTGCCTTCGCAGAGTGGTGCGGTCGCCGGAGCGGTGGGCGAGGATCGTGGAGTTGGTGGGGCGGCATGGGACTGTGTTGCCGGCAGAGCCAGATTCGGGCGCGCTGAATGCGTTTCTGCAGGCGCAGCAGGTGGCGGACGCTGTGCGCTATCCGGATTTGTCGCTTGCGATCATCAAGCTGATGGGGCCGGGGGAGTATGTGCTGGCGAAGGGGGACGAAGAGGAGCCGCTGGGGCACTTCGGACTGGCGACGCAGGACTATGCGCACTCAACTGCGCCGAATAGGCGGTTTCCGGACCTGGTGACGCAGCGAGTGGTGAAGGCGATGCTGGCGAATGAGGCGCCACCGTACAGCGATGAGGAGTTGGCTGCGATTGCTGCACACTGCAATGAGCGGGAGGCCGCCGGACGCAAGGTAGAGCGGGCGATGGTGAAGCGGGAAGCTGCGGTTGCGCTGGCAGGGAGTGTGGGGAAGACGTTCCACGGAGTTATCACTGGGACGAACGAGAAAGGGACGTATGTGCGAGTGTTCGATCCGCCGGTTGAGGGGAAGATTGTGCGCGGAGAGAAGGGCCTGGATGTTGGCGATACGGTGGACGTGACTCTGCTGCATACCGATCCGCAACATGCGTTTATTGATTTCGGACGGGAGTAGGGTTCGATTCGTTTTGATTAGTTAACGGAGCCAGGCGCTGAGATCGCGGTTGAGGATCTTCGCCAGCTTGATGATGTCTTCTTCGTAGTAGTAGATGAGGAAGGCTCGCTCGTGTGCTGACATTCTTACCGAGCCGGCTTTTCGGTAGGCGAGATTTCGGACGAACGGCTTGATGGGGGCAGGGGTGAGGTTCTTGATCTTGTCCCAGATACCGTTGCGGCGCAGGGTTTGGCTGAGGCCTGTCATCCGGGGGAGTTGGGGCTGGAGATGGCGGGTGGAGGTGTCGAGGGTGAATGTGGGGTCGACCTGAAGGAACTGCAGGACCTCGGATAGGAAGCTGGGTCGCTTTGTGTCTTCGTAGAGCCAGATGCCGACCCGCTCTCGGGGGAATGCGTCGAGGTAGCGTTGGACCTGGTCGGCGTAGAGTCCGAACTCGAGCATGGGGTGAAGTACACCGAAGGCGTTGCCGGTGCGGTGGAGACTTGCGTCGATGTGGTCACGGAAGGTGCTGCTGACGACGCCGTCGGAGACGTTGTGGAGGTATTGGGAGAAGGCCCGGTCGGCGGGGTCGCGAAGGACGATGATGATGCGGGCGTGCGGAAGACGCGATGCGATGGCCTGAGGTGCGGTCTTTGACCAGAGGTAGCAGACGCTGGCTTCGCCGATGGCTGTCTGATCGCCGGCCGCGGCGAAGAGGCGGAGATAGTCGTCGTAGTTTCGGACGATGCCACTGAAACGCTTCTGGTCCAGCGGGCCGGCGAGGTAGTTTCGTACGGCTTCTTCGTCGCGGCGCGCCTGCGGTTGAAGGGCGGGTTCGAAGTTTTCGGGACGAACCTCGAGGGAGAAGTGGGAGGGCTCCTTGAGGGGGCTCACGTAGATGTCGGGGTGCTGGTCGAGGTAGTGGTAGAGGGAGGTGGTTCCGGCCTTGGGTGCTCCGACGATGAAAAAGTTTGGCGTGCGGGTGGTCATAGGGTGCGGACGTTTGTGGCGTATGAAAAAGGCTAGTCTTATCGGGGTCCGCTAATTGTCATAGTCGTGTCCTGCGGATGTATTTTTTTTATTTCGCTTGTGTGGGTTCTCCGGTGGAGACGTTTTCGGAGTCGGTAATGGTGACTTTGCTGCCGTCGGCGGTCTTGATGGTGTTGTCGGTCAGGGTCCAGTTTTTTGCGTTGGCGATGGTGCCGGCGGTGGCGGCTTCGATGTTGAGGTGGTCGATGCGGAAGTTGTCGAGAGTGGCGTTGGGGTAGGCGCTGACTCGGAAGGCTTGCTTGGCGCCGGTGGCCTTGATGTTCCAGATGTGGACGTCGGAGAAGTGTGGCAGGCCTTTATCTTTCGGTACGGGCGTGGTGAGGACGATCCAGTAAGGCGGTACGGTTTTGGGGTCGGTGCCTGCGGGCAAGGTGGCGTAGCTGTAGGCCGGGTTCCAGTTCATGGTGATGCTGATGGGAGTGGCTACGCCCTCGAAGGTGAGGTCGTGGATCCGAATGTCTTTGGCGTTGCCGCCGCGGACGTGGGCGGACTTGAAGAGGACACCGTTGGGCACATCGGCGAGGGCTGTGATGTTGTAGGCCTCGATGTTGCGGAAGCCGCCGGAGGTCTCTGAACCGATGGTGATGGCGGCGGCGCCGCGGCGGATGATGGAGTCGTGGACCTTGATGTTGTAGGTGGGACGGTTGACGCGGAGGCCGTCGGAGTCGCGGCCGGCCTTGAGGCAGAGGGCGTCGTCGTTGGCTTCGATGTCGGCGTGGGAGACGTCGACGTCGTGGGAAGAGTCGATGTCGATTGCGTCGGTGGAGGGACCGCGGCCACCTTCGTTGTTGCGGATGATGAGGCCGTCGATGACGACGTCGTGAGAGTAGAGGACCTGGACGGTCCAGAAGCCGGACCGTTTGAGGGTGAGTCCACCGCCGTAGTGAATGTTGTATGAGTTCTGAATGAGGGAGAGACGGACGCGTTTGGCGTCATAGTCGGAGGCCCAGCGGAGGCCTTTTGGCTGGTAGATTTTGAGAGTGTCGCGGTAGACCTGCCACCAGACGGCACCGTTTTGGTCGATGGTGCCTTTTCCGGTGATGGTGACGTCATGCTGGTCACGGATGTTGATCATGGCGGCGGGCCATGTCATCTCGATTCCGGCGATGCGGGTGGGGAGTTCGGGGAAGTCTTTGATGTCCTGCGAGCCGGTGAGGGTAACTCCTTCCGGGATGTCGAGGGTGATGCCGGATTTCAGGAAGAGGGAGCCGGTTAGGTAGGTTCCGGGTTTGAAGCTGACGGTGCCTTTCTCGGGGGCCGCGTCGTCGATGGCTTTCTGGATGGCGGCTGTGTCGAGGGTTGTGCCGTCTCCTTTGGCTCCGTAGTCGTTGGCGAGAAATATCTTTGGGATGGCTTGCAGTGGTGCGGGAATTATTGCGAGGAGAAGTGTGAGGGCCAGGTAGATGCGGCGATTCGTGAAAAAGGACGCGCGCCTTCTCTTAGGATGACGGTTTTTTGCTTCTGCGAGACTGGTCACTTGGTGTCCTGGGTGACGAGATGGATGGTTCCGAGGATGCCGGATGGGATGGGTAGGACTTTGTCGAGGTCCTGCATCTGGAAGCGGTCACCGTATTTTTCGATGAGAGGTTGGTAGTCGTGGGGCGGGAGCGCGGACCAGGCGTTGAGGGCGGTGTTGTAGACGTGGATTTCGATGTGGTTCTCTCCCGGCTTGAGGAGCTTTGAGATGTCGAGACGGTAGGGCGGGTGCCAGAGGGAGCCGGCGCGCTGGCCGTTGATGAAGACGATGGCTGCTTCGTGGATGGGTGGATCGTAGAAGGCGTGCATGCCTGGGCCGGTGCGGGTGATGTGCGGGTCGGGGAGGCCGTTGGGGCCGAGGGCGGCGTGCTCGGGTGGGGAGTTGGGAGCACCGGGGAGCGCATGGCCGCCGTCGACCTGAAGATAGATGGGACTACTCTGCGCTGCGAGGGTGAAGTCGCGCGTGTAGATGGCTTCGCCAGAGTAGTGAGCGGTGCCGGGGTCGGAGGTCCAGTCCTCGAGGGTGGGACCAGTCACTGTCTCTCTGGTGGAGGTGAAGCTGACTTGCCAGTCTGAAGAGATATCGGCGAGTTGCTTGGTTGGATCAACGGAGGCAGGTGGTTTGTAGGTATCGTTGGAGAATGCGAAGACGGCGGATTGGTAGGGGGCAAGGCTAATTTGCTGTCCATTCGGCGTGGCAAGAGCGACGTCGGCTGTGTCGGGGTTCCATTGCTCGCCGGATTTGTACTTTGTCGCGAAGTTGACGGAGGTCTGGATGGGCTGATTCGAGGTATTGGCGACGAAATAGATGTCGGCATCGGGTAGCTTGCGGCGGATGAAGCCTACGACCTCTTTGGTGTGGTCGTCGGTGGTGGTTAGTTTGAGGTCGGGGTTGCCGACATTGTGGAGGGCCTTGGTTAGCTCGCCGGTGTTGGGGACGAGCATGATGGCTTTGGAGAGCTCAGTGATTTCGGATGAGGGGTCGCCTTCGGGGTCGCGCGTGGGTGCGTGGCCGATGACGAGGACTTTTCCTCCGGTCTCGGTCCAGGCGACGATCTTTTTGAGGGTGGCGAGGGGGATGCGTTCGGTGGGTGGGAGGACGAGGATCTGGTGGGTGCCGAGGCCTACGGAGTTGATGGCGTCGGCGTCGATGAAGTCGACGTTGTAGCCAGCGGAGAGGATGGCAGACATGAGGGCAGGGGTGATGAGCTTCTGCATTGCGCCGGTGACGGTGACGTGGGCGGGAGAGAAGCTGGACCAGGCGTCGTCGGTGGGGAGAAGGATGGCGACTTGATTTGCTGGTTGACCTTGTCGCAGTAAGTAGCTGATGCGTTGAATGTAACGGGTGACGTCGGGCATGACGGGATGCCAGGGGTTGTGGTCGTTGAAGGAGGCGGCGGCGTAGAGGGACCAGCCGGGTTCAGGAACGGCTGGCTTGCCGTTAGGCAGAGGCGGCGGCGAGTAGGGCCAGCCGTGGCCAATGATCTGGTTTTCGCCCATGATGAAGTCGATGTCGGCTTCGGCTTTCATGTCGAGCGGCGTGGCGCGGAAGACGGGTGAGTGGAGCCAGGTGAAGGTCTCGCCTGAGGTGACGTTGTTGCCGAAGACGTGGTTGGCGGAGGTGGCCCAGCGGAGTGTGGAAAACGCGCGCCATTGTGGACCTTCGCCTTCGGGGAGCGCTACGAGTTTTTGGCTTGAAAAGCTAACAGCTGGTTCTCCATAGGTTTGTGAGCGAAACTTTGTGTGATGGGCGATGGCCCAGTTATTGATTTGGGTCAGGTAATTTTCGTTGACCAATTCGGTGAGTGTCTGGCCCCAGTCGTGCCTTACCTTTTCGGCGGCGGGAGTCCCTCCGGCGACTAGTTCGGGGAGATGGGGGAGGAGATCGTAGCCGCGGCGCTTCTTAAATTCGTTCGGAAGCTCAGGGGTCCAGTCGGCACCGTAGGCTTCGAGGGAGTCGGAGAAGATGGCGTAGGGTGGGGTGTCGCCGAAGGCTTTCGCGAGAGGTTCGCCGACGGATTTGAGGTGGGTGGCTATGGCTTGCTGGCTGAAGGGATCGAGGACGTAGCCTTCGGCTCCTACGGCCGCTCGCTTGACTTGCTGTTTCGTGTGGCTAGCGATGAAGAAGAGAGCGGTGCGGGGTTTGTTGGAGGGCGTGATGGTGACGGAGGAGGTGCCGGTGAGAGTAAGCGTTTGGGCCGTGGTGGCGTCCCAAGTGACAGGTGGCGGCGTGGAGTTATGACCATTGGCGGGAGTGGGGGGCGGAGCGCCACAGACGCTACCATTTTCAAAGCTGCAGGGAACGAAGATCTTGGCAACGATGGATGCCGAAATGAGAGATTCGCCTTCTTCGAGCTTAGGCGGTATGACGGAGGTGGCGTCGGCGGGGACGTGGGCTTCGGCGATGCGGAGGCGGCCGGCGGCTTCGGCGAGCGTGGTAGCGGGACCGCCGTAGGGCCAGCCGCTGCAGAGAGTGACGTCGATGCGGAGGCCGAGCTTGCGACCTTCGGCCTGGGCGTAGTGGACGGCGTCGAGCATGGCGGGGGAGAGGAAGGGGAGGTTCTTGAGGTTTTTGGCTGGGTCGTCGAGAACTTCGGGGTAGACGAAGGCGAGTTCGGCTCCGCCGATGCCGTCAGCCTTCATCTGCTGGAGTTCTCGAAGGATCTCGGGTTTTTCCACAGCGGCGCCGAACCACCACCAGCGCATCATGGGCTTGGCATCGGCTGGGGGATTCTTAAAGCTGGACTTGATGGATTCTATTGGAGATTGAGCAAATAAGTAGGATGGCGTAAATGATGCGATGGTCAAGGCAAGCAGCAGGGCCTGTGGAAATCTTGCGGAAAACGGGGCCATGGTGTGGATTACTCCTGTTTAGTGGTGAGACTTGTATCGGTGGCGGGGCCGTCGAGGATTGGAGCGGCCAAGCCTGAGAGGGTCGGCATAGTGGCTGATGGGGTGAGGTCGAAGGCGACGACTTCATTGCTGCCCTGGTGGAGCCATGGGCCGGGGACAAAGAGGGTCTGCTGGGGGCCGATGTTCCAGAAGCGGCCGATTGGGTGGCCGTTGATCCAGAGAGCGCCTTTGCCGAGGCCGCGGACGTCAAGGAAGGTGTCGCCGGTAGTGTCGAGGGTGAAGTGGCCGCGGTAGAAGGCGGGAGAGTTGTTGGACGCGGGTACATAGGCGCCGGGGAGGACGGGTTGGCCGCTCGCGGTGTAGTCGCCCCTCTGGCCTTTGACTGCGGGAGTCAGGCGCGGTCCGACGTAGAGGCTTGGGAGTGTGGTCATGGGCAGGGAATAAATCTGCCAGTTGGTGAGGGGGTGGCCGGCGAGTGTAACGGATTTGGTGATGCCTTTAGATTCGCCGAGCATTTCGCGGGAGAAGTTGATGCGGGCGGAGTTTTCTACGAGGATGTCGAGCTGGGCGCCGCGGCGGGAGGTTGTGATGGCTATGGTGGATTGTTTGTTACGGCGGTCGAGGGTTCCGACCGGTTTGCCGTTGAGATAGATTTGCGCGTAGTCGTGGAGCTCGTCGAGGACGAGGTTGCCGGAGACGGCGGCGGGGATCTGGTGGCGGTAGAGGATGTAACCGTAGGCCTGGTCGAACTGCTCCATCGGTTTGGGAGTGTCGGATTGGATGGGAGTCGGGAGGTTGTTCCAGATGGGAGTGGATTCGGTGAGGGTGAATCGGGGGATGGTGATGACGGGTGTTGGAGCGGGGACCTCGGGGAGACAGTCGAAGTTGACTGCGAGTTCGCTGGAGGGCTGTGACGCTCCAGGCGAGACGCGCGAATCCGCCGACTGCGCGTTAGTGGCATTGTTCAGCATGCGGCCGTCCTTGCTTTGGCAGGCGTACTTGGCGAGGATTTTTCGGAAGGCGAGGAACTTGGGGGTGGGGTGGCCGGCCTCGTCGAGAGGTGCGAGGTAGTCGTAGCTGGTGACGTCGGGGAAGAAGCTATTGTTGTTCCAGTTCGCTCCAGACATGAAGCCGAAGCTGGTGCCGCCGTGAAACATGTAGATGTTGATCCCGTTGCCGCGATTGAGGATGTATTCGACGTCTTCGAGTTCGGGTTCGAGCTTGCGGGTCTGGTGAGGATGGCCCCAGTAGTCGAACCATCCGGCCCAGTACTCGGTGACGAAGAGGGGTTTGCCGGGCTGGAAGGCTTCGAGGGCATCGAGGCCCTTCAGGTGGTTGCCCGCACCGAAGTTGACGCCGGTGAAGACGCCGGGGATTCCGCCGGCCGGAAGTTCTTCGTCGCCGTCGACGGTGTCGAGGAGGGAGTCAGTGTAGCCTGCGTGGACGAAGATGTCGCGCATGTGCGCCATGTAGGCGTGGGTGGGGTCGGGTGGGGCGTGGAAGCTCCCGTACTCGTTTTCAACTTGCGTGATGATGATCGGGCCGCCGCGACCGATTTGAAGTGAGGCTGTCTCCTGGGCAAGACGGTTGATCCATCGTTCGGCGGGAACCATGAAGGCGGGATCGTTGGAGCGAAGGACAGTGGACATGCGCGGGTCTTTGAGGAGCCAGGCGGGGAAGCCGCCGAACTCCCACTCGGCGCAGGCGTAGGGGCCGGCGCGGAGGATGACGTAGAGGCCTTCCTCCTGCGCTGCCTTGATGAAGGCGGCGACATCGTTGTTGCCGGAGAAGTCGTAGTGGCCGGGTGTCGGTTCGTGGGCGTTCCAGAAGACGTAGGTGGCGACGGTGTTGAGACCCATGGCTCGAGCCATTTTGAGGCGGGCGTGCCAGTATTCGCGGGGGATGCGGGCGTAGTGCATTTCGCCGGAGAGAACTTTGAAAGGCTTGCCATTGAGGAGGAAGTGGTCGCCTTCGATGGTGAAAGTATGGGGGCGTTCGGTCGCTGTTGACTGGCCGAGAGCGGGGAGAGTGGCGAGGGCCAGGACGCTGTTGAGGACGATGCGGATGGTTGGTTTCATGGAAGCTGAAATTATAGCGACGCAGCCACGGTAGTTCATTTGGGAGAATGTTTCAAGGGAAGAACTATTTCGAGGTTGGACAGGTTGGAGTTGCGAACGGAGTATCGGGGCTGCGATGTGAACTGAAACAATAAGTGCGCGACGAGGAGCGTCAGGTGCTCATTTGATCGCTGGATGGTCTGGAGCTAGTAAGATGAGTCCCTTGCAGTTATGAGTTCGGCTATGCACGTTGGGGAAGGAGTGGGGTTATGAACAGCATTAGATTACGTACGCTTGTGCTTGCTTTCTCTATGGCGGCGACGGGGCTTGCGGCGCAGACAATTGTTGCGTCGGGTTCGGCTCCGGTGATTGATAACACGTGGTGGAAACATGCGGTGATCTATGAGATTTATCCGCGGAGCTTTCAGGATTCGAATGGCGATGGGATCGGCGACCTAAACGGGATTACACAGCGGCTGGATTATCTGCAGGCGCTGGGGGTGGATGCGATCTGGATTTCGCCCATGTATCCATCGCCGCAGGTGGATTTTGGGTATGACATTTCGGACTACGAGAATATCGATCCGCAGTACGGAACTCTGAAGGACTTTGATCGCCTGATGGAGGAGGCGAAGAAGCGGAATATCCGCGTGATTCTGGATATGGTGCTGAACCATACTTCGGACAAGGACAAGTGGTTTATCGAATCGGCTAGTTCCCGGAAGAACAAGAAGCGGAACTGGTATGTGTGGAGCGACGGCAAGCCGGGGCCGAATGGTACGCCGGTGCCTCCGAATAACTGGGTGAGTTTGTTTGGCGGTTCGGCGTGGGAGTATATGCCGCAGACAAAGTCGTTTTACTATCACAAGTTTTATAAGCAGCAGCCGGATTTGAACTGGCGCAATCCGGAGGTAGAGAATGCGATGTTCGGAGTGATGAAGTTCTGGCTGGACCGCGGAGTGGCGGGGTATCGGCTGGATGCGATTCCGACGTTGTTCGAAGATCCGCAGCAGCGGAACGAGCCGGCGACTGGGGGTACGAATGCTCAGGGCGATCCGAATTTGCAGGAGATCTATACAAGCAATTTGCCAGAGGTGCATGACGTGATGCGGCGGATGCGCGCGATGGTGGGGAAGTATCCGGGTGATCGGGTGCTGATTGGGGAGACTTACCTGCCGAACACTGCTGAACTGGACAAGTGGTATGGCGGGGCGAAGAAGGACGAACTGCAGTTGCCAATGGATATGATCGTTGGCTTCTCGAACAAGCTGGACGCAAATATGTTCCGGACGCGGCTTTCGGAGGTGGAGACGCAGGTGCATGGGTCGCAGCCTCTGCTGGTGTTCGACAACCATGACAACATTCGGAGCTGGGAGCGCTATGGGGACGGCGTACACAATGTGGCGATCGCGAAGATACTAGCGACGATGTTGTTTACAACGCGAGCGACTGCGCTGATGTACTACGGGGAGGAGTTGGGGATGGTGACGTCGACTCCGACGCGAGTGGAGGACGTGAGGGACCCGATCGGCAAGACGGGTTGGCCGAACGAGAAGGGGCGTGATGGTGAACGGACTCCGATGCAGTGGGATCCCACGCCTCCGCAGGCCGGGTTCAGCACAAGTGCGACGACGTGGCTTCCGGTGGCTTCGAACTACAAGACGGTGAATGTTCAGACGGAGCTGGCAGACCCAAACTCGCTACTGAACTGGCATAAGAATTTGATTGAAATGCGGAGGAAGCGCGACGCGGTACGGGATGGAGGGATGGTGATGCTCGATGGGACGAATGCGAGCGTGCTGTCGTATGTGCGAACGGCTCCGCCGGGCCACCACAATATCGTAGTGGCACTGAATATGACGGCACAGCCGCAGAAGATAGCTCTGGATTTGAAGGAGGCGGGGATTCAGCAGACGGCGATCAAGACTCTGATGACGAATGAGTCGTCGCTGATGGGGGCGACTACTACTTCGATTACACTGCCGCCGTTTGCCAGCTGGATCGGTGAGGTTCAGATGCAGTAGGTGGCCAGAAGCCGGGTGGATTTTCCTGCGCTACGTTGAAGTTGTTCTCCAGGGCGAGGCCGGCGCGGGCGATGGTGCCTTCGTCGAAGAGACGGCCGATGAGGGTGACGCCGTGTGGGACTCGGCGGGGTGGGGAGAATTTTGGCAGAGGCTTCGCGGGGTCGGGAGCCCAGTCGCTGCGGGCCTCGGAGACTTCGACGAAGCCGGCGCGGAGGGTGAGGGATGGGTGGCCAGTGAAGTTGGTGATGGTGAGGATCTCGTCTCGGAGTGAGGGGACGAGGAGGAGGTCGACTTCGTTCATGATGCGGGCCATCTGGAGGGCGACCATGCGGCGGAGGCGGTCGGCCTGGACGAAATCTACGGCGGAGAGGAAGCGGGATTGGCGGAACGTGTTGGGCCAGGCGTCGGGGACCTGGGCTTTCATCTGATCGAGTTGATGGTTGAGGGTGATCTCTTCGAAGGCGGCGGCTGCTTCGGCGAAGAGAATGAGGTCGAGATTGTCGTAGGGCCAGTCTGGGAGAGCGACTTCGACGGGGATCATGCCAAGTTTGGAGACGGCGGCTAGTGCGGCGCGGTCGACGTCGGTGGCAGGGGCTTCTTTCATCCAGGCGGGGAAGTATCCGACTTTGAGGCCGGTGATAGGGGCGGCTGTGTCGAAGGCTAGTTTGCTGGGGACGGCGGAGACGTCTTTGCCGTCGGGGCCGGTGATGGCGTTGAGGACGAGCATGGTGTCTTCGACGCTGCGGGCCATGGGGCCGAGTTTGTCGAGGGACCAGCAGAGGGTCATGGCTCCGGTGCGGGGGACGCGGCCGAAGGTAGGGCGAAGGCCGGTGACTCCGCAGCGCATGGATGGCGAGACGATGCTGCCTCCGGTTTCCGAGCCGATGGCGAAGGCTACGAGGCCAGCGGCGGTGGCCGCGCCTGGGCCTGCGCTGCTGCCGGAGGAGCCTTCTTCGAGGAGCCAGGGGTTCATGGTCTGGCCGCCGAACCAGATGTCGTTTAGGGCGAGGGCGCCGAGGCTTAGTTTTGCGATGAGGACTGCGCCGGCTTCGTTGAGGCGTTCGGTGACGGTGCCGTCCGTGGTGGGTACGCGATGCTGGAAAGGTTCGGCTCCGTAGGTGGTGGCGATGTTGGCGGTGTCGAGGAGGTCTTTTGCGCCCCAGGGGATGCCGTGGAGGGGACCGCGGTAGTGGCCTGCGGCGATCTCGGTGTCTGCTTGTTTTGCCTGGGCGAGCGCGTGGTCTCGGGTGAGGGTGATGATGCAGTTGATTTTGGGATTTAGCTGCTCGATGCGTTTGAGGTAGATGTTGGTGAGGCGGGTGCTGGTGAGTTTGCGGGTTTCGATCCAGCGAGAGAGATGATGGACGGGGGCAAAGGCGATGGCTTCGTCGGTGGAGGGGAGTGGGCCGTCGAACTTTGTTCGGATGAATTCGTTTTTTGCGGGGCCGGGTGTGGTGCCGGGGAGGGCGCAGTCCCAACGCGACCAGGGGGCTGTGGTGGTGGGGATGTCGATTTTGCGGGGGCCGACGCGCCGCTCGTAGAGAGGAGCCATGGCGGAGCGCCAATTGCCTGCGGCCTGGGCGCGGTCTTTTTCGGTGAGAGGGAACTGGACGAGCTTTTCGGCTTCGGCGAAGGTGGCGGTGGAGACTTCGGGGCCGACGGCGGGAGAGGTGCCGAAGGCTGGTGGTGCGCCGGGGGTGTTTGGGGTGGCGGGTGTTTGTGCGAGGGTGGTAGCGGTGGCTGCTCCGAGTAATGGTGAGCGTGCTTTGAGTCAGGAATTCTCGACGCGATTTCGACATTGGTTCCTCTAACGCGATTGTAGCGGGAGGGCTAGTTGGATTGGTCAGGTGGTCTTATGGGGTGGTGATTTCCTGGGCAAGTGCGGCGTGGGGCCATCCTCCGGTCCAGTCGATGGTGGAGAGCTGCATGGATGGTTTGCCTGTTTTTGAATCGTAGGCGTGGAAGACGATCAGGTCTTTGCCCTTGGGATCGAGGAGGATGCTTTCGCCGCCGGGGCCCAGCCAGCGCGAGTTGGCGATGAGCAGTTCGGTGCCGCCACCCTCGGTCAATGGTTTGCCTGTCGCGTCGACGTAGGGACCGGTTACTGATTTGGAGCGCCCGACCATGGTCTTGTAGGTGCTCTTGAGGCCGCGGCAGCAGAGATCCCATGAGGTGAAGAGGTAATAGTAGCCGCCGTGATAGACGATGAATGGAGCTTCGATGGCCTGCCAGTTCGCGGGAAGGTTGGGAGGGGCGGGTTCGGCGTTTTCGGGTTTCGCGCGGCGTGCGAGGGAGTAGAGCGTGGTGTCTTTTTTCGACAGCATGCCGGAGTCGTCGAGGCGCCACATCTTGATGCCGTCCCAGAAGCTGCCGAAGGCTAGCCAAGCTCCGCCTTTTTTGTCGAGGATGAGGTTGGCGTCGATTGCGTTGTAGTTGTTGTCGGCTTTCGATTCGAAGACCATGCCCTTGTCGATCCACTTGAAGTCGGGGCTGGTTGGGTCGAGGGTTTTGTTGGTGACGAGAGCTATGCCTGAGGTGTTTTTGCCGAAGAGGGAGTAGGCGTAGTAGAGGCGGTACTCATGGTTGACGTAGGAGATGTCGGGTGCCCAGAGGTCGCGTGTGCCGGGGCTGCGCTGATGGATCCATTCGGGAACGGCATCGAAGACGTGGCCGCAGAGTTTCCAATTTTCGAGGTCTTGCGAGCAGCGGACGGCGAATTGTCCGCCGTCGGGGGCCTTGCCGGTGGCAAAGACGTACCAGGTGTTGCCCTCTTTGATGATGGATGGATCGTGTGTTCCGCCGACGTCACCGGCGAGTGGGTATGCGTGCGGGTTTTGTGCGGAAGAGAGGCGTGGCGCTGGCAGGAGGAGTGCCAGTGCAAGGAGTGGAGCCAATCGTCGGATCATTCGGTTATACCAGCAGGTCTGAAGGTCTCGAGCATTTGAAGAGAACTTATGATTTGCCCGTCGATTTGGCCTTAGCCATTTTCGGTTTGGCTGTGCCGCATGGAACGCTCGTTGATTCTCTTACGATGAGGTCGGTCTGGATGTTGTATTCGCGTTTGGCGTCTTCCGGCTGCTCGACGTGCGCGCGCAGGGCGGTTACGGCGGCGCGGGCGAGGTCGAAGCGCGACATCTGGATGGTGGTAAGAGGTGGAATCGTTACTTCGGCGATGTGAATGTCGTCGAAGCCTATTACCGAGAGATCGTCGGGCACGCGCAGGCCTGCGCGGTAGAGCTTGTGAAGGACGCCGATGGCGGTCATGTCGTTGGAACACATGACGGCGGTGGGCATCTGCTTTGTGGCGAGGAGGCGCTCCATGGCGATGATCCCGCCTTCCATGGTGTGGTCTCCTTCGATGACCCACGCGGGGTTGTGGGCGATGCCGCACTCCTTCAGAGACGTGGAAAAGGCTGTAAGGCGCGATTGGGCGGAGTGGAGCCTGGCGGGTCCGGTGATGAAGGAGATATTTCTGTGTCCGAGTGCGGCGAGATGCTGCACGCCCTGGCGGATGCCGTGGTGATAGTCCACCTTGAGCACGCTGATTCCGGGGCGTTTGGGGCCTACGTCGATAAAGACGAGAGGGACTTTGCGTTTGGCGAGTTGATCAAGCAGTGGCTCCTCGATGCCGAAGGTCATGACGGCGACGCCTTCTACCTTGCGCTCGAGCATGCGGCGAATGCAGTGAGTCATCCGCTTGGGGTCGTAGTTGGTGGAGCTGACGAGGATCTCGTAGCCGTGTGAGACGGCGATGTCTTCAAAGCCCTGGATCAACTCGGGGAAGAAGGGGTTGGTGATCTCGGAGACGATGAGGCCGAAGATCCGGCTGCGGCCCGAGACCAGAGCGCGGGCCTGGGTATTGGGGAAGTAGTCGAGTTCGTCGATTACGGCCCAGACGCGCTTGGCGATTTCGGGGTTGACTGTTGTGACGTGGTTGATGGTGCGCGAGACGGTCGCGATGGAGACATTGGCGGCGCGGGCGATGGTGCGGATGTCCATACGCTCGGGCGCCTTGCCGTCAACGATCGCTGGATTCGTTTTTTTATTGGCCATGGATCGACGTGATCTGCGTTACCAGCATAGCCTACGTGGGCGGACGATGTTATTTGGCCTGGTAGGTTGTGGGGACTCCCTGGAGTGTGACTGGTCCTTTGATCGCTGCTTTCTGCTTCGCAACCATTGCGGCGACGTCGGCAAGGAGCTGTTTGTTATCGAAGACGATGCCGTCTTTGATGGTGTATTTGATTCCGCCGACGCGTTCCACTTTGCCGGTCTCGTCGTTGAGCTTCATCCATCCGGTTGGGTAGAGCACTTTGAGGTTGGCGAGGGGATTCTGGTCCACGATGACCATGTCCGCTCGCTTGCCCGGGCGAATGATGCCGAAGTCGACGCCAGTCTGCTTTGGACTTTGCAGCTCTTCGGCGCCGTACAGGGTGGCTGACCGTATGACTTCGAGAGGGGTGAAGCCGGCTTCTCGCAGGAGTTCGAGCTCTTGAATGTAGGCGAATCCGTAGGTCTGATAGATGAAGCCGGCGTCTGTGCCAGTGGTCACGTGGCCACCTGCGTTCTTGAAGTCTTCGAGGAAGTCTTCCCAGATGCGGTAGTACCTTTTGTAGGCGTATTCGTCTTCGGAGGTCCAGTTGTAGTAATAGGAGCCGTGGTTTTCGCGGTTGGGCTGGTAGTACTGCATCAGCGAGGGGAGCGTGTATTTGTCGTGCCATTCGAGGGTGTAGGAGCGCTCGAGATCACGACCTGCCGAGTAGATGACCATGGTTGGGTTGAGGACGGTGCCGGCTTTGACCCACTCTGCGATGAGTGCGTTCCACGGGTCACTTCCGCTGGAATAGATCTTGTTCCAGTTTCTGGCGACCTGTCCGAAGCGCATCTGCTCATCGCTGTAGTTCTGGTCGGCCGGATAGTCTTGGATGGTCGTGTCTTTCAGCATCGACTCGAAGAGGCCGTAGCTGTGGGTGACGGTTCGCAGCCCGAGGCGGGTCGCGTCTTTTGCGGTGAGACGCGGCTCGCTCTCCTGTCCGAGGTGGGCGAGTGAGCCTAACTTGTATTTTTTTGACTCGTCGAGGATAGCGGCGACTACGTCGGGATCGCCGCCGAAGAATTTGACTCCATCCGCTCCTTTGCCAGCGATGAACCGAACCCATTCGCGACCGAGCTCGGGGGTCTGGAATGCCTGAGATTTCCAGCCGTCTCCGGTAAATGTGGGTTGGTAGACGTAGATATGAGGTGCCGTGATTTCGTTCTTCGCGCTGCGTTCGCGCTCGCGGAGGGCCCAGTCGAGCGGGCCGGCCGGCACGCCGCGAACCGTGGTGACGCCGCTTGCGAGCCATAATTTGTTGACGTACTCCGCATCGGGTGCCTTTTTTGCGTCGCCGTAGTGGACGTGAGTGTCCACAAACCCGGGCAGGAGATACATGCCTGTGCCGTCGATCTCGCGTGTGCCCTTTGCAGGGCGTCCTTTTTCGTTGATGGGGAGGTGCGGTGGGCCGACGGAGACGACATCAACGATCTGGTTTTGCTCGACGACGACGTCCATGGGGCCGATCGGCGCCGCTCCGGTTCCGTCGATGACGGTGATGCCGCGTATTACCAGGCGGTCGTAGGGGCCCCCACCGTCTTTGGGCGTGCGGTTGGGTGCGGGGGTGATTCCGCTCTGGGCGAACATCGGTGCGGCTGCAGCGAGACCGAGGCCGAGGCCGAGGAGTAGAGTTCGTGGTCTCGCAATTTTCTTGATTCCCGTCATTTTGGATTAGTCCTGTGAACCAGTGGCGTTGGATTAAGTTGAGCAGTAATCGCGGACTTTCTCGTCTATATTGCTGTCTGTGTACAATTCTGGGTAAGTCAACGACAAAGTATCTGGAAATGAGTCTTTGGAAGCAGCAGTGCACTATTGCCCAGCCGATGTTCCAAGGCATGTTCAACGACGCGTGTTCCTGGAGAGGGTGAGGGGCTTGGTATTGCACATGACGCAGCACTGAAGTATCTCAACGTTCCAGGTGGATGGCAAGAAAAGTAGAGATCTCTGAGATCGCAAAGGAAAGAACAATTGCTGTCAGAAAAGGACACGGGATGAAGCTAGTGCGTTTTGGAAATATTGGCGAAGAACGGCCCGCAATCGTTGATGCTGATGGGGCTCTGCGTGATCTGTCCGGAGTTGTGGGCGACATTGCGGGGGGCACTTTGTTGCCAGCTTCGCTGGAGAGGCTGCGGGCGGTCAATCCGAAGGAGCTGCCGCTGGTTGCGGGTACGCCGCGGATTGGAGCGTGTGTTGGCAATGTCGGGAAGTTCATCTGTATCGGTTTGAATTACTCCGATCATGCGGCGGAGTCGGGGATGGCCGTTCCAACGGAGCCTGTGATTTTTATGAAGGCTACGTCTGCGGTCTGTGGCCCTTATGACGACGTAATCATTCCGCGAGGGAGCAAGAAGACGGATTGGGAGGTGGAGCTTGGCGTCGTGATCGGCAAGGAGACGCGGTATGTGACCGAGGAGGTGGCCCTGTCGCACGTTGCCGGTTATTGTGTGGTGAACGATGTGTCGGAGCGCGCGTTTCAGTTGGAGGGGACGGGCCAGTGGGTGAAAGGAAAGAGTGCGGATACTTTTGGGCCGATCGGGCCATGGCTGGTGACCGCTGACGAGGTGCCTGATCCTCAAGCGTTGAATCTTTGGCTGGAGGTGGACGGTCACAAGTATCAGAATGGCTCTACGGGGACGATGGTCTTTGGCGTGGCTCACCTGGTCAGCTATCTCAGCCGATTCATGAGTCTGCAACCGGGTGATATCATCTCGACCGGGACGCCTCCTGGGGTCGGACATGGGCAGAAGCCGCCGATTTACCTGCGGTCGGGAAATGTCATGCGGCTAGGGATTGAGGGATTAGGTGAGCAGCGCCAAACTTTGGTGCCCTGCCAATTCTGCTAGTTCGATATTTCACTTTCGTTTGGTACCTTATTTTGGACGAAGCCGATTCCGGAGGTCCGGCATCGAAGTATTGTTTCGGATGAAATCATTGATGGAATGGATTTAGACCTAGATTGACGTTGTGAATCAGCTGCGCCCAGTCATCAATTGAAGGGCTCATCCTGGTACGATTCACTCACTTCTTGACCGATGGCCGTTAGCCTCAGCGAGGTGACCGTATTTCAGACCTTACTGTCCTTACGCTGGTGTACAACTCGACCCGCCTTGCGATCCTGGGAGTTGCTCACTCTCCTACGAGCATCTTCGATCCTGCGGCGACGCCTGCGCGGTCTGCCTTCGGGCTGTCGATGCTGGTGCTTTCGGTTACGCTGGCGATTTTTCTAACGGTCGGGGGTATGCTGCTTTATGCCGTGATTCGATTCCGGCAGCGGCCTACGGATTCTGACAGAGAGCCCGCTCAGATCTACGGCAGCAACCAGATCGAGCTCTCGTGGACGGTGATTCCGATCCTGATTGTGGTGATGCTGTTTCTTTCGACGACTCGTGTGATTCTGGATACGCAGGCTGCACCGAAACCTTCCGATGCGCTGAACGTGACGGTGATTGGACATCAGTTCTGGTGGGAGTATCGCTATCCGAAGCTGGGGGTTGTCACTGCGAATGAGTTGCACGTGCCTATCAGCGATCCGGCGAAGCCCACGCCGACGTATCTTGCGTTGTCGTCGGCTGATACAGACCATAGTTTCTGGGTGCCGCGCCTTGCGGGCAAGACGGATTTAATTCCGAACCGGCTGAATACGATGTGGATCGATCCACAGTCGCCGGGGCTTTACCTTGGGCAGTGTGCGCAGTATTGCGGGACGCAGCACGCGAAGATGTTGCTGCGAGTGTACGCACAGTCGCCGGAGGACTTTGCAGCGTGGATCAAGCAGCAGCAGAGGCCGGCGGAGCCGGATCTCTCGGGGAACGCTGCAGCGGCGGAGGGTCAGACCGTTTTCATGCACAGCGCGTGCATCAACTGCCATACGGTCGCGGGGACAGTAGCTACAGGACGCTTTGGGCCGGATCTGACTCATCTGGCGAGCCGGGACACGATTGCCTCCGGGCCGGTCCAGAACACGGCGGAAAACCTGAGGCAATGGATTGCCGATCCGAACTCGATGAAGCCAGGCGTGCTGATGCCGTCGATGCATTTGAACGATCATGATCTGGACGTTATTACGGCTTATCTGACAACGCTTCACTAACGGTTCTGACGATTCACGGTTTGTAGATGTTCTGAGGAGAAGCGCAGCATGGCACATGCTCCCGTACTCGAAGCCATCGATCAGACGCAGATCCGGCGTCGTCCGCCGCTAGATGTGCTCTACGAATGGGTGACGACGGTTGATCATAAGAAGCTTGGCCTGATGTATATCGGGTACGCGCTATTGTTTCTGGTCATTGCGGGCTTCGAGGCTGTGTTGATGCGGATTCAGCTTGCAGTTCCCAACAATCATTTTGTCTCGCCTCAAGTGTTTAACCGGTTGTTTACGATGCATGGCACGACGATGATTTTCTTCGTCGCGATGCCGGTTATGTTTGGGTTTGGGAATTATCTTGTGCCGCTGATGATTGGCGCGCGCGACATGGCGTTTCCGCGATTGAATGCGTTCAGTTTCTGGATATCGGCCTTTGGTGGCCTCCTCATGTATTTCAGCTATCTGGGGGGCGATGGGCTTTATGGAATGGGCTCGGCGCCAGACGTGGGCTGGTTTGCATACGCTCCGCTGACGGCCAAGGTTTTCTCTCCGGGGCATAGCACTGACTACTGGACTCTGGCTGTTTTGCTGAGCGGGGTGGGTAGCACGGGAACTGCGCTGAATATTGTGACCACCGTGCTCAGCATGCGGTGCAGAGGAATGAAGCTGTCGCGGCTGCCGCTATTTGTCTGGTTAATGATGGTGGCGAGCGGCATCGTCTTCGTTGCGGTGAGCCCGCTGACGGCCGCGCAGATCATGTTGATTCTCGACCGGTATCTTGGAGCACACTTCTTCGACACGCAGGCGGGCGGGTCGGCTGTGCTGTGGATGCATTTCTTCTGGATCTTCGGACATCCTGAGGTTTACATTCTGGTGCTTCCGGCGTTCGGATTCGTCAACGAGATCATTCCCGTTTTTTCCCGCAAGGCGGTTTTTGGTTATCCAGCGATGGTGGCGGCATCGGTTGGTATTGGTTTTATCAGCCTGAGCGTCTGGGCGCACCATATGTTCACGGTTGGGATGGGGGCGGCAGGGAACACCTTCTTCGTCTTTTCGACGATGGTGATCTCTGTGCCCACGGGAATAAAAATCTTCAACTGGCTGGCGACGCTGTGGGGTGGAAAGATCATTTTCAAAGTTCCGATGATGTTCTGTATCGCGTTCTTGTTTCAGTTCCTGGTGGCGGGACTGACGGGCATCATGCTTTCGGCTGCGCCGTTCAACTGGCAGTTGAGCGCTTCGTATTTCGTGGTGGCTCACTTTCACTATGTGATAGTGGGCGCGATCATCACGTCGCTCTTTGGCGCTTTCTACTACTGGTATCCGAAGATGACGGGTCGGATGATGAGCGAGACGCTGGGCAAGTGGCACTTCTGGCTCTTCATTATTGGATTCCATTTGACCTTCGACTTCATGCATGTTCCAGGGCTGCTTGGGATGCCGCGGCGGATTTATACGTATGAGGCAGGGCGCGGGTGGGAGGGGTGGAACCTGATTGTCGGGATTGGAGCGCTGTTTCAGACGGCCGGCACACTTATCTTTGTCTACAACCTGGTGCGTTCCTACTACCGGGGCGAGGTCGCAGGGCATGATCCGTGGGACGCGTGGACGCTGGAGTGGGCTACGCCTTCTCCGCCACCGAGTTACAACTTTGCCGTGGAGCCAACTGTCCGCAGCGGCCGGCCGCTGTGGGACCTTAAACATCCAGAAGATCTGGACGAGAATTACGAATGATGCAGACGACCAGTACGATTCCTTTCAGTGCGCAGGCTGAGACACCGTGGGTACTGCCGCATCGCGGCGTCGTCGGAATAGCGTGCCTGATCATCGCCGAGTCGGCGATATTCCTGATTTTTGTAGTGGCCTATGTCTACTATATCGGCAAGAGCTTGAGCGGACCCCTTCCGGCGCAGGTGCTGGAGTTGCCGATCTTGAGCACGATCTGTCTTCTTTCGAGTAGCTTTACTGTCCATTTTGCTGTGAGTGCACTTCGCAAGAACGACCAACGCGGTTGCACGCTTGGCTTGGCGGGAACGGTTCTGCTGGGTGCGATTTTTCTGATAATGACCGGGCGCGAATGGTATCACCTGATCCACGACGTCGGGCTGACGATTCGGACGAATCTTTTCGGTACGACGTTCTACTCGCTGGTAGGCCTGCATGCGACTCACGTTGTGATTGGGCTGATCATGTTGACCATCGCGCTGGTGCTTTCGCTAAGTGGACAGGTGAAAGAAACCCATGCAGAGCGGTTGGATGTTTTGTCTCTGTACTGGCATTTCGTCGATGCAGTTTGGGTTGTCGTGTTTCTGGTTGTGTACGTTCTGGGCAGGTAGAATTTGGCGCGCAAGTCCGGGAAGGAGGAGGTTCGGTGAATGAGATGAATGCCACGCACGATCAAGGCCCGCTGGATGACCATTCGCGGCCGACCGATACCATACCGCTTCCTGCGCCGACGGCGTGGCCGATGGTGCTTGCACTGGGGATTGCGCTGATGCTTGGTGGAATGGTGACTCATTGGGCGATCAGTCTGCTGGGGCTGTTGATGGCGGTTCCGGCGATTGTGGGTTGGTTCTTCGATGTGTTGCCGCATGAGCGGCACGTGTATGTCGACGTGCATGCAGACGTGATCGAGATCAAGAGCACGCGTGAGACGCTCGCGCACCTGCCGCTTGATGAGCGTCACCGCAAGTTGCTTCCACTTGAGACGTTCAGCGTGATGTCGGGAGTCAAGGGTGGAATTGCCGGCGGCCTGGCGATGATTGTTCCCGCGGCACTGTACAGTCTTATCCGCTACCACAGCGTATGGTATGCAGCGAACCTGCTGGCTGCGGGGGGCTTTGTCAGCTGGGCAGGCGAGAGCAACGCGTTTCTGGCGCAGTTCCATCTGAGAGGTTTGCTGGCTGCGATGGCGATCCATGGGCTGACTTCGGTGTTGATTGGTCTGCTTTATGGTGCGATGCTGCCGATGTTTCCGAGGTGGCCGATTCTGACTGCCGGCTTTGTCGCACCGTTTTTGTGGACGGGGATTCTTCACTCGGCTCTTGGGATTATCAGCCCGATTCTGGATCAGCGGATCGACTGGTCGTGGTTTGTTGTGTCGCAGATTGCCTTCGGACTCGTTGCGGGATTCGTAGTGAATCTCCATGTGAAGGTTAGGACACCGCAATTTCGATCGCTGCCTTTTTCAGTTCGTGCAGGCATTCACGCTTTAGGAGACGAAGAGGACAAGGCTCCATGAGATCAGTTCGGCTACGACCAACCTCGTTGCGCGCTATGGCTTTGGCGACGGCAGCGTTTGCGCTGGTGGGTTGTGAGCGCATTCCTGGACGGCCTGGGCCCGGGCCAGAGGTGGTGCGTCCTAACGAAGTACTCGACTTTCCGACGCTGTTTAAGGCGAATTGTGTGGGCTGTCATGGAGAGAATGGCAGGAATGGAGCTGCAATTTCGCTCTCGAATCCGGTATACCTCGCGGTCGCTGGAGAGGATAACTTGAAGGAAATTATTGGGAACGGAGTCTCTGGCAAGCTGATGCCGCCCTTTGCGAAGAGCGCTGGTGGCATGTTGACCGATCAGCAGATCAATGTTCTGGCGCATGGCATGATGCAGGCGTGGAGCAAACCGGACCTTTTTGTGGGCAAGAATATTCCGCCCTATAAGGCTGCACAGTTGGGCGATTCTACACGGGGGCAACAGGCCTTTGGCACGTTTTGCGCGCGATGCCATGGGGCCGCCGGTGAGGGCGCGCCGGGCGATGTGAAGAGTGAGGCGGGCAAGGTTGGTTCGATCGTCGACGGATCTTATCTGGCACTGATCAGCGACCAGGATCTCCGAAGCATTGTGATTGCCGGTCGACCCGACGAAGGTATGCCGGATTGGCGTACCGATGGCGCGCAGGCGATGACGGACCAGCAGATTTCAGACATTATTGCATGGCTAGCATCGAAGCGCACTGCTAATCCTGGTCAGCCGTACCCTACGCAACCGTGAATCAATTTCAGTCACAGGGCCGAGAGGTCGCAGGAGTGAACGCGATGGATCCGATGGAACAAAATTCGCAGGGCGAGCAACCGGTAAGGGCAGAGCCTGATAGTGTGCGCAGTGCCAAACACTCGCGCCGGGCTTTTTTGTTCAAGCTCTCACTGGCGGTAAATGGGGCAGTAGGCGCGGTGCTGGCGGTGCCGATCATCGGGTACCTTTTGGGGCCGGCGATGAAGAAGGGCTCTTCCTATAACTCGTGGATCAGTCTTGGGTCGTTGAGTGATTTTCCCGAAGGCGAGACGAGGCTGGTGAATTACCGTAACCCGGTGACGACTTCGTGGGATGGTCAGACTGGGGACATTCCTTGCTGGGTCCGGAGAGTATCGGGCACGACGTTTCAGGTATTCGCGATCAATTGTGCGCATCTGGGATGTCCGGTGCGCTGGTTTGCGCAGTCGAAACTCTTTCTTTGCCCCTGTCATGGCGGCGCATACTACGCTGACGGTGCACGCGCCTCGGGGCCACCTGAGCGAGGGTTGTTTGAGTACGAGCATAAAGTGAGCGGAGATACATTGATGATCAGCGCGGGCAAGATGCCTACGCTGGCTAATCAAGCGAGAGTTGACACTCCGCTGACGCAGATTGACGGCACTGATGCGACGAAGCGGCTGATGGCGTTGGAGAGGCCGGAACCGAGGTGCGGATCATGCCAGGGCTAAAGCAGAGAGGATTGGAGTTATATGGCTGGTTCGAGCAGCGGCTTGGGTTGGGGACGCCGATCATCGAAATGGCCGAGCACGAGGTGCCTGAGAACACTTCGAGCTGGTGGTATGTTTTCGGCAGCGCTGCGACGGTGCTTCTTGTATTGCAGGTGATGACCGGGGTTCTTCTTGCGCTTGTCTACGAGACTTCTGCCAGCCACGCCTGGAACAGCCTCCAGTTCCTCGATCACAGTGTGAAGCTTGGGTGGTTTCTGCGCGCCGTGCACGGCTGGGGTTCTGACTTCATGATCGCCGTTGTGCTCGTTCACATGGCGCAGGTATTTCTGTTTGGGGCGTATAAGTTTCCGCGCGAGCTGACCTGGATCATCGGAGTCGGTTTGCTTTTGCTGACGCTGGGAATGGCGTTCACCGGGCAGGTGTTGCGCTTTGACCAGGATGCTTATTGGGGTTTGGGTATTGGAGCGTCGATTGTAAGTCGTGTGCCGATCATTGGCGGCTGGCTGGTCGACATGATGCTGGGTGGGCCGATTATTGCAGGGCCAACACTCACTCGTTTCTTTGCTTTGCATGTGTTCGTGATTCCGGGAACGCTTCTGGCGATGGTTGGCCTGCACGTGTGGATGGTGTTGCGGCTGGGCATCAACGATTGGCCGATGCCGGGGCGGGTGGTGCGGAAGAGCACTTACGTGCGCGAATATGATGAATTGACGAAAAAGACAGGGATTCCTTTTGTACCGGATGCTGCCTGGAAGGACGCTATCTTTGCAGCGGCGATCATGCTCTCCGTTATTGCCTGCGCTCTGATCTTTGGGCCGTTTGGCCCGACGGGGCAGCCGGACCCGACGATCATCCAGACGGCACCCAAGCCCGACTTTGCGTTTCTCTGGATCTACGCTGTCCTTGCCTATCTTCCGCCTAGTTTGGAGACTCCCGTTCTGTTCATCGCGCCGGTTCTTGGCATCGGGGCGATGTTGCTTCTTCCGTTGATCGGAGGCGAAGGAGAGAAGCATTGGTCACGCCGTCCGGTCGCAGTTCTGATGCTTGCCGTCATTGCAGTAACACTTGGTGTCTTTACGCGACTTGGGACGTATACACCCTGGAGCCCGATCATGGAGGCCTGGACGAGCGACCCGATTCCTGTGGCGTATCTGCACAATCGAACGCCGCTGGAAAGGCAAGGAGCGATCGTCCTGCAAAACAAGCAGTGCCGCAATTGCCATTCTGTTGGTGGCGCTGGAGGGCTGCGTGGGCCGGCGCTCGATGCCATTGCGTCCCGCATGACGGAGGATCAGATTATTCGCCAAGTACTGCAGGGAGGCGGCAATATGCCGGCGTACGGCAATGCGCTGAACCCATCGGAGACGACCGCGCTTGTCCGGTTCCTCGCGACCCTGCGGGGCAATGATCTTTCGCCTGCGATTGATGCCTCGAGACACCTGGCGGATTCGAGCGAAACGCCCGCGACTCCACTGACCGAGCATTAGCGGCGCGTCTACTCTGATTCCATGCCTCCTGCGTACAAAGCTATCTTTGTCGAGTGGTCCCCACCAATCGTCCTGACCGGAACGCTGGTCGTTCTTGGGCTGATCTATGTGCGGGGGTGGTTTGCTATCCGCGAGACGCGTCGAGCTCAATTTCCACTGTGGCGGTTGGGGTGCTTTCTGCTCGGGCTTGCGACGATCTGGGTTGCGGTTGCTTCGCCGCTCGATGGATTCGCGGATGTTTTGTTGAGCGCGCATATGGCGGAGCATCTGCTGTTGATGTCTTTCGCTGCGCCGCTTCTTCTACTTGGCTGTCCGGTGGTGCCACTGCTTCGAGGCCTGCCAAGATGGGTGATTGTTCAACTTCTCGGGCCGTTGATTCGTACTGAGTCGCTGCGGCGTTTTGGGCACGCCCTAATTGCACCGCTGGTGGCGTGGCTGGCGATGAACCTGGTCTTACTCGGCTGGCATGTTCCGGCTGCTTACGACTTCGCGCTCGAGAATGAACGCTGGCATGAGTTTGAACATATGTGCTTTCTGGGTACGTCGATTTTGTTCTGGTGGCCGATTGTCCGTCCATGGCCCACGCGCGAAAGCTATGCCGGATGGTTGCTGCCGTTGTACCTGGCAATGGCCGACATTGTGAATACCGTGCTGTCTGCATTTCTCGCGTTTTGCGATCGGCCGGTGTACCCCTACTATCTGAGAGAGCCAAATCCGTTCGACATTTCACCTCTCTCGGATCAAAGAGCCGGCGCAGTTGTGATGTGGGTGATCGGCTCGCTGGTCTTTTTGATTCCGGCAGTTGTTATTACGGTCCGGCTTCTGCAGGGAGAAGGGCGGCCCCGTGTTCGCGATCTTTCGCCTCGCTGAAAATGAGGTCGCCGATGACAAAGTTTCGTAAGGAGCGTGACAAAAACCGGACAATTCGCTGGTTATCGCCAGACTATAATTTCGATGCTGTTCAGCATTGGAAGGTTCCGCTTGAATCTGTCGCGCATGGACCACCTGGATGTACTCGAAGCGGAGAGCATCTATATTCTGCGAGAAGTAGCGGCTGAGTTTTCGCGTCCAGCGATACTCTACTCCATTGGAAAGGACTCCTCGGTCTTGCTGCGGCTGGCGCAGAAGGCGTTTTATCCGGCA
This sequence comes from Acidobacteriaceae bacterium KBS 89, assembly GCA_000381605.1. Classification (GTDB taxonomy): domain Bacteria; phylum Acidobacteriota; class Terriglobia; order Terriglobales; family Acidobacteriaceae; genus Edaphobacter. The sequence goes on along the minus strand of KB906755.1, from coordinate 739,521 downwards.
AAACCACCGTTTCCTTTGCTTCATATCGATACGACATACAAGTTTGCAGAGATGATTTCGTTTCGCGATTGTGTAGCTCGCGAAGCCAATTTGCAGTTGATTGTCCACACGAACGCTGAAGCGATTCGCGAGAATGCGAACCCCTTCAAGCTTGGAACGACGCAATGTTGTTCGCTCCTCAAGACGAAGGCGTTGCTGGACGCGCTGCGGGAAAATGAGATCGATGCTGCGATCGGTGGAGCGAGACGCGATGAAGAGAAATCGAGGGCCAAAGAGCGGATCTTTTCCGTACGGAATTCTATGGGGCAGTGGGAGCCGGAGAACCAGCGCGCAGAGTTATGGGAGCTTTACAATCCACGGTTGATGCCTGGTCAGAGCATGCGGGTTTTTCCCCTCTCGAATTGGACCGAATTGGATGTTTGGGAGTACATCCAACGAGAAAGTATTCCGGTTGTCCCGCTTTATTACGCATCGGAGCGCACCATGCTTGTACGTGGCGATCTTCTGATTCCATTTGAGCACGCAATCGGCCTGCTGCCCGGAGAAGAGCCGCAGAGGGTCATGTGTCGCACGCGTTCTTTGGGCTGCACGTATTGCACGGGTGCGATCCGGTCTACTGCCAGTACTGCCGAAGAGATAATTGAGGAACTGAAGGGCTTCCGGCGCTCCGAAAGAGAAAATCGGGTTATCGATCACGATCAGGAAAGCTCGATGGAACTGAAGAAACTCGAAGGGTACTTCTAGTGCCAGCTCAACGCAAAGAACTGTTGCGCTTTCTAACTGCCGGTAGCGTGGACGACGGGAAGTCCACACTCATCGGAAGGTTGTTATATGACACGCGCGGCATTTACGAGGACCAGCTTGCTTCGGTACAGCGAGCGTCGGAAAAGAAGGGGCGAAGCTTAGATCTTTCTCTGATCACGGATGGTCTGCGGGTGGAGAGGGACCAGTCGATCACGATCGATGTTGCCTATCGTTATTTTTCGACGCCGCTCAGGAAGTTCATTATTGCCGACGTTCCGGGACATGCCCAATACACCCGCAATATGGTCACAGGCGCCTCGACCGCGGACCTCGCTGTGATCTTAGTTGATGCACGAAAAGGCATTCTTGAACAAACGCGGAGGCACAGCTATATTGCTTGGCTGCTGGGGATTCGCCGAATCATAGTTGCCGTTAATAAGATGGACTTAGTCGGTTTTGACGAGTCGAGTTACGCGGCAATCTGCGCTGATTATGTGAGCGCTACCGAGGCTCTCGGCTTGTTGCAGGCTTATTTTGTGCCTCTCTGCGCGGTAGCCGGAGACAACGTTGCGGCGCGCAGCGAGAGGATGCCGTGGTTTGGAGGTCCTACCCTGCTTGGTCTCCTAAAGAGGATACCGATAGAAGATCAGCAAGGTTCCAACGGCTTTCGCTTTGTTGTCCAGAGTGTGATTCGACCGAACCAGACCTATAGAGGATATGCAGGCCGGGTCGTTGCGGGCGTGGCGAGACCGGGGATGGAAGTAGTTGCGATGCCATCTCAACAGAAGAGCCAGATTACACAAGTGTGTTTACAGGCGCAAGAGTTGCGCCATGTGCAGGCTCCGCAATCGGTGGTTGTAACTACTGACGATCAGCTTGCCGTGGGTCGCGGAGATATGTTGGCGACTCCGGACGATCCGCCTGCGACGACGAGTCGGGTGACGGCAAACCTGATTTGGCTGTCAGGGAAGCCGTTGCAATTGAATTCGCCATATCTGTTGAAGCATACGACCCGGTCTCTTTCCGGAAGAATTAGTCGCGTCTTTCATAAGATCGACATTGAGACGTTCAAGGAGATCACGTCCGAAACGCTTGAGGCTAATGAGATCGGTCTGGTGCAGCTCGAAACACACAAGCCGATGTTGTGTGACCGGTACTGTGATAATCGCACGACTGGCAGCTTCATCCTCATCGATCCGAACGACAACGATACGGTCGCTGCAGGCATGATCGTGGAGAGTACTCCGCCAATGCACGAAAGCGATGGCGCGTCGACACAGGGGACAGTTTTGCGGCACCCAGGTATTACTGTGTGGCTAACGGGATTAAGTGGAGCAGGGAAGAGCACGATCGCTGAAGGCGTTTGTGCGGAGTTGCTTATTCAAGGAATGCGTGCGCAGGTGCTTGATGCGGATGTATTGCGTAAAGACCTCAATCGCGATCTTGGTTTTTCCAAGGAAGATCGAGATGAAAATGTTCGACGCATTGGATTGCTGGCGGACCGTCTCACCCGCGATGGTGTAATTGTGTTGGTGGCGGCTATTTCGCCCAATCGTGCGGCCCGTGATCATGTCCGGCAGACGATCGACGATTTTATCGAGGTCCACGTCAACGCCCCGCTCAGTGTGTGCGAGGCCAGAGACCCGAAGGGTCTGTACAAGAAGGTTCGGCGGGGCGAGATTCACGGCTTTACTGGAATCGATGACCCTTATGAGGAGCCTTTGACCCCAGATCTTCGTGTGGATACGCATGAACGATCGCTCAAGACGAGTGTGGACATGGTTCTTGAAGCGATCCTTGCTCGCGTGAGATGAAATGGTCATTGTTTTTTGAACTAGGGTGCCAGCTCTGCGGCCTGGCGCATTGCCTCAAGCATGCTGCGCTCATCGGCGACTCCGGTTCCGGCAATGTCGAAGGCTGTGCCATGGTCGACAGAGGTCCGAACAACAGGTAGGCCGATGGTGATGTTCACGCCTGACTCGAGACCGAGGACCTTCACTGGACCGTGCCCCTGATCGTGATACATCGCGATTACCATATCGAAGTCTCCCCTCTGTGCGAGGAAGAATAGAGTGTCCGCAGGCAGCGGACCCAACACATCCCATCCTCTTGCGCGGCAGGCGCCGATGGCTGGTGCGATCTTGGTCTCCTCTTCTCCGCGGCCGAACAGTCCGTTCTCACCGGCGTGGGGATTAATGCCGCAGACACCGATCCTGGGGTTCGGATTTCCTGCCTTTACCAAAACCGAGTATGCGCGCTCGATCGTACGTTCGACGAGACCCGGCTCGATACGATTGATGGCGTCAATGAGGCCGATGTGGGTCGTGACGTGAGTCACCTTCAGCCTGGGCGTGCTCAGCATCATGGAGACTTCCGGTGTTTTAGTGAGCGCCGCCAGTAGCTCTGTGTGGCCCGGATATTTGTGGCCACCAGCTTGCAGGGCCTCCTTGTTGATCGGCGCTGTGCATATCGCTCCTACTTTTCCGGCAAGTGCTAGCCGCGCAGCCTCTGCGATGAACTGGTACGCCGCGTCTCCCGCCACGGGGGACAACTTGCCCCACGGCAGATCACTGGGGATGCGTGCTAGATCGATGCAGTCGACGGTGCCCGGCTCGAAGTCCGCTTCATCGAACTGATCGGGGCGAAGACTTCGTACGCTGAGCGTACCCCCGACTATGCGGTCAGCTTCTCTCAGGCGGGAAGCATCGCCGACCACGAGGGGTCGGCAGATCTCATACAGTTCGGGATGCGCCAAGCTCTTCATGATGACCTCCGGTCCGATACCAGCGGCATCTCCCATCGTCATCGCGATGATTGGTCGACTCATCGAAACACTCCTCGCTTGCTCAGCCACTCGCGGCAATGAAGAAGGGTGTCCGTCTGTCCGAAATCGCCGGCCTTTGTGATTACGGTAAGAGGGCGCATTCCATCCACGATCGTGCTGGATATAGCTACTCCACTCTCCAGTTCTCCGTGAAGTTGCATATCCAAGACCCCCCAACGGTCCATAACCTTGCGCGCTGTCTCTCCGCCGGTAACGACGAGGGCATTGACTTTAGCGCGTAGCGTTGCTGCCATCTCCGCCAGGGCCTGTGAGAGCCGCGGTCGATCGATTAGATCGACCTCCGGCTCAGAGTCGCACAACAGAATCACGTCTTCTGCACGCCCTGCCGACTGAGAAAGCTGCGAGACGAAGCCGCTCCACTCTGAGTTCTCCGCTCCTTCCAGCAGCACCGCTGGTGGAACGACGATGCTGCGTATCTCGGAGGCTGAGAGTAGCTTAGCCACTTGCTGTCTGGTGGTTCGACTTGCGCTTCCGATCACGAAGAGGGTCGACCCGGCGGTCTCAGGAAGATGGGCTACAACAGCGCTGGCGCTCGAAGCAAGAGCAATGACTTTGGGCAGATGGTGCGCGAGTCCAGCAGAGCCGACCCACAGGGCGCGCTCCTGCAGTGTCACAGCAGCTTCCGCGACCGCTCGTAGATCGTCGTCGGTTGCGGCGTCGCACACTATCACGTCAGCGGCTTGCGCTGCGTCGTTTGTTGCGCGATCAAACGCGGCGCGAGGACTACGCACGAACGCGAGATTCAGATGAGCCCACTTTAAGCCTGACCCGCTAAGCATGTCGGGAATGTAGGACCGACCCTTCATTTTCTCGCTCTTCCATATTTCGGTTTTGTGCAGGGATTCGCCGTGGACGTAGTGGATGCCTTCCACGGTTGTGCGACCGTTGGCTGGGAACGACGGCGCCATGATCGCCACGGCACGCGGCACCACGGCGCGACGGGCGTCAAGCACGGCGGCGAGTTCGGGACCAATGTGTCCCCGGAGTGTGGAATCAATTTTCTTGAAGAGCAGCAGAGCGGGGTCCTGCGCATGCATCTGCACTAGCTGCCGCATCCGCTCCGCAGCCTGGACGGCGCCGAAACCCCTTGTATCTGCGTCGATGGCGACCACATCCGCTTCCGTCGTGTAGGACGGGGATCCAAGAGTTACGATTACTTTGAGACCTGCGTTTACACACGCGATTCCGCAGTCGGCAGCGCCTGATAGATCGTCCGCAATGATTAGAATGCGCGGCATTTGCTACCCCTCCCCTACCGCGGCGGTGTTGTGTCGTTTAGCCCGGGCATACCACCACGCGGTGAGTGGGGGCGCCAACAGGCTGGTGACGACGACGCAGGACGCCACCAGGACCGTGGCTGATTTCGCGGCGTCCGCGTAGTGCGGATTGGCCGCTGCAACGAGCATCGGGACCGCGGCAGCGTTTCCGGCGGTGGTGGCGGCGGCTACACCTGCGGTACCGTTGCCGCCGATGATCTTGTCTATGGAGACCAATACTATGGCCGAGGCCAGAAGCGTGGCCACTCCGAGGAAGATCCCCAACAGACCGGCTGACCAGACAAGATGCAGGTCTAGAGTTGTGCCAAGGGCGAAGGCAAAGAAGGGAATCATCAGGGGTGCGCCATGGCCGAGGAAGCTTCGCAACTCCGGATCGAGGTTTCCGAGTAGCATCCCAACGCATAGGGGCAGGATCGCTCCGAGCATCGTCTGCCAGGGAAAGGCCGAGAGGCCCGCCACACCAAGAGTGACCATGGTGAGAAATGGACCGGATTCTAGTGCCATTACCGAGTAGGCGGCCGCGTCATGTGTCTTACCATAGCGCCGCATCAACGCCATGTAGAGACCGCCGTTTGTATCATTGATTGCTGCGACGACGGCGAGCGTTGAAAGACCACCAAACCAACCAGACGCTACGGGTTGTGTGCCCAGGAAGTGTCCGAGAACGATACCGCAAAACACACCGAGCCCGACCTTTGCTGCCATCAAGGCGCCGCCACGTTTCACAATCACGGGCAGCGATTGGATCGATATTGTGGCACCGAGGCACACGTAGAAGACCGCCAGCATCGGGAGCGCTCCGGTGAAAAGAGCGTTAGTGAACGAGCCGAAGAATGCACCTATGTGTGGGGTTAGTGTTGCCAGCAGTGCCCCACACACGAGTGGAACCATCATCAGGCCGCCGGGCACTCGCTCTATTGATTCTTTGATCTTCATTTGAATTTGCTAGAAACGATGATGCCTGATCCACGACTGATTAGCTACCTGACAACAAGGTAGTGAGCAGTTATGTTGGCAGTGTTTCGTTTAACCAACACAATCCTCACTGAAGAGATTCGCTGCGCGCCATAGCGAGATGGTGTCGTTCACAAGTATTGCCATTAGGCGGACCTGCAAAGAGTTTGTGTAGCGTTCGACCGCCCTGGTTATGGGAAACGTTAGTAAATCAAACTCTTGTTGCGGAACCTCTTCCGAAGGTCTAAGCCTAGGCATGGAAGTTGTTGGCAAGGTTGGAGAAGCGTCGCAATTGTTTTGAACTGACTGACTGCACGATCCTCCGGTGGTGGCGAACCAAGTTCAAGGTCGTGTATTATCCTCTCGTCGTTGGGCTCAACGGGTGATTGAGGTTACGGGACGTGAAGTAAGCTTCGGCAATCGCGGAGGTCTTATGGATGACGCCGGCAAGAAAAGCGACCGCAGCAAACAGCTCTCTGGATACGAAAAGTGGGTGGAGAAGTTGGCCCCAAAGCCTGGCCAGGCACCGACTGGAGTTAGCACTTTTGTCGGACTGCTTCGTCAGAGCCCTTCCGATCCGGATGCTTATGAGTTGTTTCAAACGCTCGACATGGGTTCGAGTCTGCAGATCCGAAAGGAAGATGTTGTTCACCTGGAAGATCTTGCGAGTGACAAATCTCCCTTCGGAGCTCTCGGTGGCAGCAGGGTGTATGTGCGAGTCGGCGCAACGATTACGTCCCTCCGTACTTCTACGAGTACGTTTACGGCAGGGGCAAGCGCTCCCGACGATTTCGACCTCGACATTCGGCTTGGCGCTCGCCTGCCTTTCGCAGCGACTTCTCCGCAAACCATTCCGGAGACGGGGTGCGGAGCCGGGTGCGACACCATAGCTCCATTTACCGATCCTGATGTCTGTCAGATTGTCCCGCTGACGCAAGGGGCAAACTGCCAGACAATAGGTTGTATTCCAACCAAGGCGGGGGGATCGATCTGCTTCTGCGCTCCCTTCACGCAGCGTTGCCTAACCGCGAACACGTGTAATAACACGTGTCAAAACACCTGCCAGACCTGCCAGACAAACTGCGGCACCTGTCAGACGCATTGCGGCACTTGCCATACGTGCCACACTCAGTGCGGAGGTGCGATTTGCAATCTACACACCCATTTGGCTACAGCGTGCAACCCGCAAGGGTGCGTGATTAAGCGATAGTGGCGACAGAGCTATCTTTGACTACTCCGGGCCCCGTGTTGCAAGGACCTCACAAACAGGAAGCACTGTGTGCGGCGTTGCACGTTGCCGAGCGATTGAAGGATCCGGCGGACGCCATACGTGCGGCGGCGGCGGCGAACGGACAATCGCAGTTTCCTGCATTTACTCACTGGTCTCCTCCGTCGATCGGACAGGGAAACGCCGGACTCTGCTTGCTTTGGTCGTATCTCGATCAATGCTTTCCAGAACAACGGTGGGACGTCACCGGAAAAGTTCATCTGGAGATCGCAGGGCGTTCCGCCGAGTTGTCGTCGGGGCTTGGCACTGGTTTGTTCTCCGGATTGAGTGGACTCGCGTTCGCCGGGTGGCAACTGTCACGGGGCGGTACTCGTTATCAGCGCTTCCTAGGTTCGCTGGATGTCACGATTTCCAGCGAAGCAAGCGCGCTGGCTACGCACGTTCGGCACAGCGCCTATGTGTCGATGAATGACTTTGATGTGATTTCGGGACTGAGTGGAATCGGGGCCTACCTGCTGTCCCGGCATGAGGAAGCTGTGACCGGTGCAGCTCTTGGCGCCGTTGTAGGCGCGCTTATTTCACTGGTTACACGAAACGAAGCGTTGCCTGCCTGGCACACCCCTGCTGATTTGTTATTCGATGACACAGCCCGGAACAACTATCCGTTGGGCAACCTGAACTGCGGCCTTGCGCACGGTATTCCAGGAGTTCTTGCGTTTCTTTCGTTGGTTCGCCTGACTGGTCTGCCGTTCGAAGGTCTGGACCACGCCATTGCTACAACTGCCAGCTGGCTGTCGACTCATCGACTCGATGACGAATGGGGGGTAAACTGGCCATCCGCGATTCCGCTTCACTCAACAACAGTCGATGGGAAAGTAATGCTTGCGGAGGCTGACCTGGAGGGTTCACCCGGTGGACCAAGCCGGACTGCATGGTGCTACGGCGGCCCAGGAGTTGCACGGGCCCTTTGGCTGGCGGGTCGCGCGCTTGACCGGGATGATTTCAAGCAACTGGCTATCGATGCAATGGAAGCGGTCTTTCGCCGGCCTATTGCGGTACGCATGATCGACTCTCCTACCTTCTGCCACGGCGTTGCTGGTCTGCTTGCCATTACCATGCGATTTGCGAATGAGACCGGCTCACCGCTTTTCCGGGATGAGTGTCAGAAACTGACAGAGCAGATTTTGGGTACATTCCAGCCTGACTCGCTGCTTGGGTTTAGAAATTTGGAGCATGGAGGCAATGAAACGGATCAGCCCGGATTGATTGAGGGCGCCTCAGGTGTCGCCACCGTCCTGCTTTCGGCGGCAATGGGCATCGAGCCGGGATGGGATCGCGTATTCTTGCTGTCTTAGCGCGCCATGGCAAAGTCATCCAACAAGCGTCCGCTCTATCTCCCACTCGACTTCGCCGTTGTGCGCACCCCGCTGCTTACCGTTGAAGCATATCTGGCACTTCAAAGCGAGGACGATCAGCTCAGCCTTCTGAAGGATCAGCGTGCCTTGCGCGCGATCGCGGCTGCTAGCCCGTCGCTATTGAGTGCGCTGACGAGATGGCAGCAGGGCTCGATGACAAAGAAAGACGCGGACAGGCTTGCGTCAAAGTTGTTGATGTACCAGATTCGTATGTCGACGCGTCCAACGCCTTTCGGTCTCTTCGCCGGTTGTGCGACGGTGAGATGGGCAGAACATACCGACCTATCCATCCGTAGTTCCTTCGGCAAGTCGGATACTCGTCCCGACCTTGCATGGCTGATGGACCTTGTGTCGGAAGCGGAGGCAATTCCAGAAGTTCGGCAGCAACTTTGCTACGTCTCAAACTCTCTGATCCGAGTTCAAGGCGATCGCGTGGTGCTTTCGGAGTCTACGCCACCGGCCAACTCCGACCTTCCAGTTTCGCTGCGCGCCACTACTGTCGTGAAGCTCGCCCTTAAACTTGCCAGAGATGGAATCGGAGCTGCAGATCTTGCGGCTCGAATTGCCGAGTCCAGGCCGGCCGCCACTCCGGAAAAGATTGAACGATTGTTTGCCCAACTATGGGAGCAGCGCATGCTGCTGACCGATCTTCGTCCTCCACTTACAACCGCTAGTCCGGCAAACTATGTTCTGGATAAATTGGCGAACATACCACAGGCCGCGGATGTTCGGAACAAGCTAAATCTGCTTGTGAGTGCCGCAGACGCGTGGGATCGGGCGCCACACGAACAGAGTCTTAGGGCATTTCGCGAGCTATTGGATTGCGCAGGTTGCCCGGAAGACGGTTCAAAAGAACTTCCGATCCAGGTAGACATGGCGCTCTGCGTATCGGGTCACGCGGGTCACACTATAGGACGGCGGGCCGCATTGGCAGCGGAGATGCTACTGCGGCTCTCCCCGACGCCACGCGGTCTCTCGCATGTGACGGCGTACCGGAACGCGTTTGTTGCGCGTTACGGACACGAACGCGAGGTGCCTTTGCCAGAGCTGATGGATTCTGTCTCCGGGCTTGGCCCGCTGGCTGGGCATGGCGGGGCGCCTGTCGGGCCCGACTTCAACAAGGCGGCTCTGCGGTCGAGAGAGTTGCTGCGTCTCGCCTGCTCAGCCCTGCATCAACGAGAGAGGGTTGTGCATCTTGACGAAGTGCTGCTCGAGCGACTTGAAACATGGACGCCCGATGGCTTTTCGCCTCCTTTGTCTTTGGATCTGAATGTTCTGATATCGGCACAATCTGCGGCTGCAATTGACGCCGATGAATTCGACCTCATTGTAGGTGCCAACCTGGGGGCTTGGTCTGCGGGTAGAACCTTTGGCCGGTTTGCGCATCTGCATCCTTCAGGGCGCGACCTGCTTGAGCAAGCTATCAGGAGAGAAGAGGCCAACTCGGAGCCGGATCACATCTGGGCCGAAGTGGTTTACCTTCCCAGAAAAGTACGAGCAGCCAATGTAGCGGTGCGGCCTTCGCTCCGAACCTATGAGGTCACATTTGGTATCTCTGCCGGCGTTGCGGCAGAGTTTGTTCTTCATCCTGGCGATCTTGTGGTTGGCGTCGAGAACAGTCGCTTCTACGTCCGTTGGCTGCCGGGTGACAGACGTGTGAGATTCACGTCCGGGCATATGCTGAATCATCTGAGCGCGCCGGCGATGGCACAGTTTCTCTTGCAGGTGGGGTACGACGGCCAGACGCCACTCACCGCGTTCGATTGGGGGCCGGCTGAAGGATTTCCGTTCCTTCCGCGGGTGCAGGTCGATCGCATCGTACTTCGTCCTGCAGAGTGGAGACTTTTTAAGAGTGCAGGTGCTCGGCAGGATGTTGAGGCTCTTAGAGAGTGGTGCAGAGAGTGGGACGTTCCGCGCTCAGTGTGTCTGACGTTTGGCGATAACCGGCTCATTCTGAATCTGGACTTGGCAGACCAGACACGAATCCTTCTAGCGGAATGGAAGCGGTTGCCGGACAATCAATCTCTGCTGCTGCAGGAGGTGGTGCCTTCGCTCGATGAGGTGTGGCTGAAGGGTGAGGAAGGCCGCTACTATAGTGAGTTCACTGTTCCACTGCTGCTGCAGGATGCTGCGACCATGCACAAATCAACGGTCTCGAAGGCTCGACCCGCAGCCACTGCGGTGTGGGAGTCCAGGCGTGAGTTTCAGCCTGGGAGTGAATGGCTTTTTATCAAGCTCTATGGCTCGCCGGATCGACAGGATGAATTGATTAGCCAGTCGCTTCTACCGTTTGCGCGAAACGCCTTGGCGGCAGGTTTGATCGATTCATGGTTCTTTATTCGGTATGCGGATCCGGAAGAGCATCTGCGGTTGCGGTTTCATGGAAATCCTGAACAGCTCTGCGAGCAATTGTTTGGCCAGGTCTGCCGTTGGGCATCGGAGTTGGTCGAACGGGGGTTCTGTAGGAGATTTGCGTTCGACTTCTACGATTCGGAGCTTGAACGCTTTGGCGGACCGGAGGGCGTGTCGTTGTCCGAGGAGATATTTCATGCCGACAGCGAAGCATCCTCCGAACTTACGACAGTGCTGGCTGCCAAAGAATGGCTGGATCCGGAGCAAAGAACCCTTCTGCTCGTCCTCTCCGTGCATGATTTGATTGGCGGATTCGGCCTGGATGAGAGCGGTGCTTTGGATTGGTATCAACGACACTCCATCGATAGCAAGGAACTGGGTGAAGAATATAGAAAGCTCAAAAACCAGTTACGGGTCTTGCTGACTGATCCGGTTAGCTGGTTGGCGGTACGGCCACTGGGTGATCAGATCAAGGAAACGCTGCTCTTGCGTCGACGACAGCTGTCACCCCTCCTTGTTCAATTGCAAGATCTGGAAGGTAGCTCGACGCTGCAAAGGCCAATCGATGAGATCTGTGCCTCTTACGTGCATCTGCATCTGAATCGTCTGGGCGCGGCTGCGTCAGAGGGAAAGATTTTGAATTTCCTGCGTAGAACGTGCGAGAGCCTGTCCAAGGCTCTGGTCAAGCAGTAGTCCCTCACGGGACCGGCGCAGTCGTTTCGCTTGATTTTCGATGGTGTAACAGGACTCTGAAGCATGGCGTGTTCTGCACATAGAATGGCGCGTTTTGCATATCGCTAATCGCGGAAACGGTCTAAATTGGAGCCATATGTACAACGCGAAAGCATACTCCGCCACCGATGAGAAATCGCCGCTTGCGTCCACCACGATCGCGCGGCGCGATCCAACCCCGAACGACGTGCAGATCGAGATTCTGTTTTGCGGAATTTGTCACTCCGACCTTCATCAGGTCCGCAACGAGTGGAGCGGTGTGATGCCCACAGTCTACCCTTGCATCCCCGGCCACGAGATCGTCGGCCGCGTCACCAAAGCTGGCTCAGACGTAACAAAATTCAAGGTTGGTGATCTCGCCGCCGTCGGGTGCATGGTCGACTCCGATCGTGTCTGTCCCGAATGCAGGCAGGGCTTCGAACAGTTCTGCCCGAACCTTACGCTCACTTACAACTTCCCCGACAAACACACCGGAGGCGTGACCTACGGCGGCTACTCCGACAGCATCGTCGTCGATCAGCAATTCGTTCTCAAGATCCCAGCGAACCTTGACCTCGCGGGTGCCGCACCTCTGCTTTGCGCCGGAATTACCACGTACTCGCCCATGCACTACTGGGGAGTTACCAAGGGCAAGAAGGTCGGTGTAGTCGGACTTGGCGGACTTGGCCACATGGGCGTCAAATTCGCGCACGCCCTTGGAGCGCACGTCGTTCTGTTTACTACGTCGCCCAACAAGAAGGAAGACGCGCTCCGCCTCGGCGCCGACGAGGTCGTCATTTCTCGCAATGCCGATGAGATGGCGAAGCATGCCGGGAGCTTTGACTTTATCCTCGATGCCGTCTCCGCCGACCATGACATCAACGCTTATCTGGGCCTTCTTCGCCGCGACGGTAACCTCTGCCTTGTGGGCGCACCGGAGAAGCCGTTGGCTGTTGCCGCCTTCAATCTACTCTTTGGCCGCCGCAGCCTCTCCGGCTCGCCGATCGGAGGCATTGCTGAAACGCAGGAGATGCTCAACTTTTGTGGAAGGCACAACATCACCGCCGACGTCGAGATCATCCCGATCCAGAAGGTCAACGAAGCCTATGACCGACTCCTGAAGGCGGACGTCAAATACCGCTTCGTCATCGACATGGCTTCTCTGAAGAACGAAGCATAGTTCCATGAGCAAACACTTTCGGGTTCCCAGCCGGCTTCCGGCAAGGTTGCATGAGTTGGGAATCCGTGTGTCTGCACTGCTTCAGAACGCGGGACTTCCGCCCGGCCTTTTCGATCAGCCCCGCATCCTCGTGACGACCGAAGAACTCTTTGCACTATGGCGGGGAATCGGTCACGCCAGCCCTAAACCAGCCATAGGTCTGGAGCTCGGCACAGAGATCAAGCCCGAGCACTTCGATCCAATTGCCCTCGCGGCACTCTCGACGGGTAGCTTCGGCGAAGCCATGCGCCAGATGGCCCGCTACAAACAACTCTCCTGCCCAGAAGAGATTGTCCACGAAACCGACGACACAGAGTGGAGCATTCAGTTTCGATGGCTTCTGGCCAACGATGTCGAACCCGAAGTTCTGACCGATCTCTGCTTCGCCTGGGTGCTCACCATCGCCCGTCACGGAAGCGGAACTCGCGTGTCACCCAAGCGCCTCGAACTCGTGCGCCCGCGCGCTTACGCAAAGACCATCGAGCGCCATTTCGGCTGCCCCATCGTCTTTGGAGCGGCTCGTAACGCAATCGTTTTCCGTGCGTCCGATGCCGCGCTGCCCTTCGTAACCCATAACGCTGAGCTACTGGCCGTGCTCGCGCCGCAGCTCGATGAAGAACTGAAGCAGCACAAGGGCCAGGAGACCTTCCCCGAACGTGTCCGCGCCTCCATTCAGAGAAAACTCGCCGGGCGCCGGCCCAAGATGCAGGAGATCGCCCGCGATCTCCATATCAGCTCTCGAACGCTGCAGCGCCGCTTGCAGGACGCAGGGTACAGCTTTCAGCAGGCTCTTGAGGATGCTCGGCACCAACTCGCGCGCCACTATCTCAACAACTCCCTGCTCGAACTGAACGAGACTGCCTATCTACTCGGATACGAAGACTCGAACTCCTTTGTGCGTGCCTTCCGCACATGGGAAGGAGTTCCGCCAGCCTATTGGCGGGGAGCCCAGCGAGCAAAAGCCACGTTGTAGATTCAACTTTCTTGTCACTGGTCTTCTTCGCCATCGGGTAAAGACAAACAAAGAGTTGCGGCTAGATATTTTTCAATTAGGCTTACACTCATGCGCATTGCAATTGATACTGGCGGCACTTTTACGGACTGCGTGTATCTGCAGGACGGAAAATTTGTCGTGTTGAAGGTCTTCTCTACGCCGCACGACCCCGGTATGGCGGTTTTGAATGGACTAAGGCAAATCGCCGCAGGGCCAGATATTGTGGTTCGCCACGGAACAACAGTCGGAACAAACACAATGTTGGAGCGCAAGGGTGCGCGTGTCGCTTTCGTCACGACCAAAGGTTTTGAAGACACAATCGCGATCGGCCGGCAGGCGCGGCCGAAGCTCTATGACTGGATGCAGCCAGCTCCGGAGTGTCTTGTAAAAGTGGGACTTCGTTTCGGGATAGCGGAGCGAACCAGTGCGGAGTGCGAAATAATCCGCGAAGTCGATGCCGCGGAACTAGACGATCTGGTTTCCAGGATCAAGGACGCAGACGTTGATGCGGTAGCGATTTCCCTCTTATTCTCATTCGCTAACTCGAAGAACGAGAGCGAGGTAGCTGCTGCGTTGGAACGACTGGGACTGCCGCTATCGATCTCGCACAAAATTTTGCCAGAGTTTCGCGAGTATGAGCGCGCATCGACGGTGGTGGCAAATGCTTATCTTGCGCCCAAGCTGGGCACGTATCTCACTAACCTGGCAACCAATGTCGAGAGCGGATACAAGCGGGCACGCTTGGAAGTAATGCAATCATCGGGCGGCATCATTTCAGCGAAACTGGCGGCAGCAGAGCCTGTAAGGACAGTCCTCTCCGGGCCAGCTGGCGGCGTCATTGGAGCATACAAGTTGGCGACGCTTGCCGGATTTGATCGCATCATCGGCTTCGACATGGGAGGCACTTCCACAGATGTGTGTCTCGTCGATGCGAGTGCAGGCGGGTTGCACATTAGCAACGAATCCGTCGTATCCGGAATACCGATCGGCGTTCCGATGCTCGATATTCATACTGCCGGCGCTGGTGGGGGCTCGATTGCGCGCTTCGACGCAGGAGGAATGTTACGGGTAGGGCCGGAATCGGCTGGGTCGATACCCGGACCAATCTGCTTTGGCCGGGCTGAACAACCAACTGTAACCGACGCAAACCTTGCGCTGGGGCGATTGGACACGGAACGCTTTCTTGGCGGTTCGGTAAAGCTGGATCGAGAACGAATGATGCTCTGGATGGAGAAAACGAAAAACTCCATTGCGACAGTAGAAGCCTTCGCTGCCGGCATCCTACAGGTAATTGAGACCTCAATGGCCAAAGCGATTCGCGTAATCTCGGTGGAACGCGGGTACGACCCACGCGACTTTACACTGGTGGCATTCGGTGGAGGCGGTCCCCTGCATGCCTGTTCGCTGGCATACGCGTTGCGAGTGCCTCGCGTCCTGATCCCCGCTCTGCCTGGGGCGCTATCGGCAGTGGGCATTCTATTGGCTGATACGATGCGGGAGTACTCGCGCACAGTGATGCTTCCGATCGATGCTCAGTTTGAGGAGGCCTTCTGCCGACTGGAAAAACTGGGAACGGAAGAGTTCCGAGCGGAGAATCTGACAGGGCAATCACTCCGATCGGTGGATATGCGCTACAAGGGACAGGGGTACGAGTTGAATGTTCCGTTCGGTTCGAACATGGCGGCACAATTTCACGACTTGCATCAGCGCCGCTATGGATTTGCGAGCGAGACGAGGGCGCTCCAAGTTGTGAATGTGCGTGTCCGCATGGTGAGCGCAGCAGAGGCCTTCACGCCCGTCGTTCAGCCTTTGCGTGAGGGTGATGGAGCGCAGGCGCTGATCGGCACTCGTGACGTCTATTTCGACGGCGGTTTTCAGGAAACACGCGTCTACGACCGCGAGCTTTTACGTCCAGGCGATACCTTTGCGGGACCGGCGATCGTCTCGGAGTACAGCTCCGCCACGGTTCTACCTTTTGGTGATGTGTTGCGAGTGGATGGCCTCGGCAATCTTGTGATCAAGGTGCATGGATGAAAAGCATGAACGAAACGCAAAGTCCCATCGAGCTAGCGATCTTTCAAAACACTATCCATTCGATAGCTGAGGAGATGGGAGCAGCGCTGCGCCACACCTCCATCTCTCCGAATATCAAAGAGCGACGCGACTACTCCTGCGCTCTCTTCGACTGCCAGGAGCGAGTTATCGCGATGGGTGACCACATGCCGGTTCATCTTGGTGCCATGCCGATGTCAGTCAAGGCAGTGGTAGACAGCATGAGCCTCGAGGAAGGCGACATTGCGATCTTGAATGATCCGTATGCAGGAGGTACACATCTTCCGGACATAACGCTGGTTCTGCCGGTATTTATCGGTGACTCGAGCAAGCCTGCATTCTATGCCGCGTCGCGAGCACATCACGCTGACGTTGGCGGTATGCATGCGGGATCAATGGGACCTGCCGAGGAGATCTACCAAGAGGGAATTCGCATTCCTCCGATTCGTCTCATCCGTAAGGGGGTAATGAGCCACGACATTCTCTGTCTGCTGCTGGCGAACGTCAGGACACCGGGGGAACGCGAGGGTGATCTCGGTGCGCAGATAGGTGCTTGCAGAGTAGGCGAGAGACGCATCAAAGAAGTTGTCGCGAAGTATGGCTTGGCCAAGGTGAACGATTTAGTAGAAGAGCTGCTCGCCTACTCCGAAAGGCTCATGCGCGCGGAACTTCGTAATATGCCCGCAGGTGTTTTCACGGCTGAAGACTTTCTTGATGACGATGGAGTTACAGAGGATCCCATCCGAATCGCGGTGGCAATTACCTTCAATCCCGCAGACGGTTCGGCGGAGATCGACTTCAGCGGATCGTCGCCACAGGTAAGAGGTAGCGTGAATGCCGTCTATCCAATCACATATTCAGCCTGCTTTTATATGTTGCGTTGCCTTCTAAGCGATGATGCACCCGCAACCACCGGGCTGATGAACTCGGTGAAGATCTCAGCTCCGTTAGGAACGATCGTGAATGCGCAGTTGCCGGCACCGGTAGCAGGTGGCAATGTCGAAGCGAGTCAACGAATCACGGATACGCTGTTGCGTGCCCTCGCGAAAGCTGCGCCGCACCGTGTTCCTGCGGCCAGCTGTGGCACGATGAGCAATCTGACGGTAGGTGGCGTGGACCACCGCACGAATACACCTTTCACATATTATGAGACCACCGCTGGCGGAATGGGAGCGCGTCCGAACATGGACGGAATTGATGGCATTCACTGCCACATGACCAACTCGCTGAACACTCCAATCGAAGCCCTCGAGTACGCCTATCCATTTCGTGTCCGGTCGTATGGATACCGTCGCGGTTCGGGCGGAGCCGGACAGTTCCATGGTGGAAATGGATTGGTACGCGAGATCGAACTCCTGGCGCCCTCACAGGTGACGTTTCTTTGCGATCGAAGAAAGTTCTCTCCCTACGGGCTTGCAGGTGGGGAAGACGGAGCAAAAGGGAAGGCACAGTTGATCCATCCAAATGGAGCGACGGCGGATCTACCAGGAAAGTGCACACTGCATGTCGGCAAGAACGACGTCATCCGGGTGGAGACGCCCGGTGGAGGCGGATGGGGCGTGGCTAGATCCTAGTAGTGTGTATGGTTGGCAATCAGCCGGCGATATTTCGGCGTCACCCACAATTCGGTGGGGGGAGCCTCGGCCACCCCTACTTTCGAATAATGCGCTGGGAGATGATCTGTGGGCGAGGGGCATTCGCTCCGATATTACTTGTCTCAAGCAAGACTTCAAACGGAAGCATGTTGCCTTTTGAGTCGAAGACCCGACTCAAAAACGCTTTTGAAGCATCGCTAAAGAGATAGTCTGCTGCGGCCTCCGTGCCTGCCATGTTGATTCCCTCAATGAGAAGAACGTGGCCGGTGCCGCCCAGATTCGAGGTGACGGCAATCAGTCCAAATGTAGTGCGCGCCGGATCCGTCTGGTCCGTCTCATAAGACGCCTTCTCCCCGGCCAATGGATGAGTATTGCGAATAATTGTCTTGTCCTCATTGCGTTGAGGCTCGAACCGGAAGTTCAGTTCTTTCTGAAAGAGTTCCACCCACGGGTTAGCGCCGACGGACCCGAGCAGGATCACGTTGGATTGTTTCAAATCGTCCAAGGTCACCTCACGCGCGTACCGGACCTTGAATCGATCTTTCACCACTACAGGAAGCTGAGAGATTGAAGAGGCCAGGTGGAGGTCCACAACACTGGTGTAGCGACGCCCGCCAAGCTCATTCACGATGGCGGGGTCGATACCGAACGGCGATTTGGTGTGCTCCTGATACTCTCCCGAGGCGTATTCCGCCAGGGAGACCCACCGTCTCGTCAGATTCTGGTAGATGACGAGCCCGCTATCGGCGGGGACCAGTAGGGTGTCTCGCGTCGGAGTGAAAAAAACGCCCCAGAAGCGATCCGAAATGCTTCGTTGCGGTCTGCGGTGGATGCCGTGAAGAGAGACAAAGAAAAGGGCGACAAACAAAGCGGCACAGAGAGTTTTAAGCGCCCAAGAGGAACGGACAACAAAAACTGGCTGCGGCTCATCCTGATGAGGCACTTCCAGTGATGCACGGCCAGCGAGGGTGCCAGCTTCTACGGGGGTGGGGTTCGGTTTGCTTTTGCCGACAACCGCATCGTCTTCGACGAAGAGAGGGACGTATCCACCGCGAGGCACAAGGACGCGAACTCGTTCGTCGATGCCTTCGACGGCGAAATACTCGTCGAGTCTCTGCCGCAGCAGTCGGGCGTAGTTGCGAACAATATTGTTTTCGCCGGGGTTGTATCCGCGGGGTCGTCGAAAAACCTGTTCGCCGATCTGTTGCTCGGTGATGTCGTCAGCCTGATCCAGCAGATATTTTTCGCAGATATAGAGGACAAAGCTGGTGAGAAATTTGGATTTTACAAACCCCTTGCTGCCGGCGATGCGTTTGGCAAGATGCCATCGTGGGTCCTCTTCAAGTCTCTCGACATGATCTGCAACTCTTGTTTCCGATGGCTGTCTGTCTTCAGCAAAACTTGCCCAGCTATTCGTCAAAGTCCTCTCCCCTGTAATTAGTAGATATCGACATGAGGAGCATTTCGTTACGGAGGTGTTAATCCCGGGGCGATCGGTAGTGACGGTGAGATTAAAAATTCTTGGTCCCATCCGCTCCGAAGTCTTTTCTTTCTATTGGGTACGGCCCTACCCCTGCGCGTGTATTCACTGTTTTTACACGGTGGAATCACCTCCCAAAAATTGCAGAGCCGAGGCAAGATCGGAAAACAAGAAAGAACCTGAAAGGTACGGTTGCGAACTCTGAGTTTCTCCGCCTGGAGGGCTCGAAGCGACAAATCTCCTTTTCGGTCCACTCTTGCCAAGGAGGCACTTGTGTCACGGAAGTTCACGCAATCAACCGTTTCTGCCGCAAACGGCGTCCAACGATTTCTGCTCCTCCTGCTTTTGCTCGCAGGGATGGTGATTGCGAGGCCGGTCGCTCTAATGGCGCAGTCTGATAACTCGTCAATCACGGGAACGATCACTGACCCATCGGGTGCCGTCGTCGACCGAGCGGAGATCACAGTGATCAGCGAATTGACTGGAGCCGAGCACAAGACGATAAGCAACCGGTCCGGTTTCTACACCATCGCAGGTCTCGCCCCCGGCAAGTACACCGTAAAAGTGGTCGCACCCGACTTCCACACCGTCACTAGAACAAATAACAACCTCGACCCGGCAGTTCCCACCACCGTCAACGTCACGCTCGTCCTCGGTCAGACCGCCCAGCAGATTGAGGTTAAAGCAGACGAGACCACACTCCAGGCTGACAGCTCAACCCTTGGCCGCGTCATCACCAGCAGTCAGGCTGATAACCTGCCCCTCAACGGACGCAACCCGATCTACCTGGCGCTCACCAAAGCCGGCATCACCAGCACCACGAGCAACGTATCGACCTTCAGTTTCAGCACCGGACTAGGTGCACTCAACATTAATGGAGGCCGCGAGCGTGACAACCTGCTCACCTACGATGGCGCCGTCGCCGTCCGAATTCGCGCCAGCGGAGACTCCATCGGTACACCCGACCTAGACGCCGTGCAGGAAGTTCAGGTACTCGCAACCAACTACCCGGCCGAATATGGTCGCTCCATCGGCGGCCAGGTCCGCATCATCACCAAAAGCGGTGGCGAAAAATTTCACGGCAGCCTCTACGAATACTTTCAGAATCCTGTACTCAACGCCAACACCTGGGTTCGAAATAACAACTTTGTCAATAACGACAACCCAAACTACCCCGCCGCTCTCAAGACAAACTACGTGGGGCATTTCACCTTCAACCAGTTTGGCGGCAACGTCAATGGCCCGCTCTACATTCCGCATGTCCTTCCCAAGGGCAAAGTATTTTTTCTCTACTCGGAAGCATTCGTTCGCTACAACCCGCTGCAGACCAATGCGGTGACCGTACCTAATCCCGCTTTCCGTACCGGGGACTTCAGTTCGCTTCTCAACGGCGCAACAATGCACTACCTCAAGGATCCGCAGTCCACACTTGCCTGCAGTTCCACAGCAGGCGGTCCCGGCTGCTTTCCCGGCAACATCATTCCCCAGAACCGCCTAAGCCGGAACGGCGTTGGTCTCCTAACCGCCTTCCCGAACCCAACACCCAACTTCTCCCTTGGAAGCGCCAACCTCCTCACCACCGGAACGAACCCCGAGCAGCAGCAGATCGACAGCGGCAACCTCGACATCGTGCCCACCGACAAGGACTACATTCGCTTCCGTCTGGTCCATTTTTTCTACCACGAGAACAACCCATTCGCGACCTCGAACTACGGCAACGTTCCACGCATCTACAGCCGCCCGAACCAGACCGCATCGCTCGACTACGTGCACACCTTCAGCGAAAAGATGACCAACGAGGTCCTGCTCACTGCAAGTCACGACGCTGCCCGCCTGAGCATCGACACCTCAACCGGCACCTATGACCGCACGAAATACGGCATCAACTTCCCCTACCTCTTTCCTCAGGGCAAGGACCTCCCGAACAAGATTCCAACCGTCGCCTTCGACACTACCACCAGCATCACTACGCTCGATGGAAGCACCTACCCATCGCACTCCCAGGGTGAACTCTTCGACTTTGCTGACACCTTCACTCGCATCATCGGCAATCACGTCATTCGCGCCGGCGCTCTCTATGAGCGCTCTGGAGAGAATGACAACGACCAGATCGCCTTCGCCAACTCCACACCCGGCCAGACCAACAATCAAAACGGCAAGTTCGATTTCTCAAGCGGAAACACTCTCGGCTCAAGCTACGATATTGCTGATGCAGCGTTAGGACTCTTCAATACCTACTCTGAAGTCGGCCCCCGCAACGAAACGCCCAACCGCGCCAACATGTATGAATTCTTCGTTCAGGACTCCTGGAAGGTGACGCCGAAGTTGCACCTCGAGTTCGGTCTTCGCTACAGCAGCATCCATCCCTACTACAGCCTGTGGAACAACGCGGGAACCTTTGATCCCGCGTTCTACAACCCCGCCAACGCAATCCAGGTCAGCTCGACAACAGGCAATCCCATCGCCGGCTCCGGCGATCCGCTCAGCGGCACCGTCCTCTGGGGCAACGGCTTTACCTCCGACGCAAAAAATCACGTGCCCATCGCAGCCTCTGGTCAATTCGACCACCTCTTTCACGATCTACCGCGGGGTTACATCCACGTTCAGAAATATCTCTTCCAGCCCCGCCTAGGCATCGCTTACCAGCTCAACGACAAGACCGTTCTGCGCACAGGCTTCGGCCGATACGTCAATCGTCAGGGGGTGTCCGATGGCGTCTTCGCCGGAGGCATCTCTCCTCTCCAGCAGTTGGTCTCCATCACAGCCGGAAGTGTCGACAACCCAGGCGGAACAGACGGAGCTACCGGCTCCTACCCGCAGCTCTCCGGCGCGATCAGCCAGGCCTCACCTCAACCCGAGGCCTACACCTGGAACGTCTCGGCAGAGCGCGACCTTGGTTTTGATACCGTCGCCGACATCTCCTACGTCGGCCGTCACGCACTTCACCAGCAGTTTCAGGGCGACCTCAACCAGGCGCCACTCGGAACGGCACAGCAGTTCGGCACAAATGGAGTCAACGCACATCGGCCATACGCGGGCTATGCCGCGATCACCGAGGTCTATCAGGGAGACACTGCGTTCTACCAGGGATTGCAGATCGACGTGAACCACCGCTACAGCCGCAATCTCGGTTTCGGCGTTGCTTACACCTTCGCTCACTCGCAGGACTGCGGTTCCTTCCAGAAAAACTTCCTGCCGAACTTCCTCGACACTAAAGGTCTGTGCGGCAACGCCGACTACGATATCCGCCAGGTGCTCGCCATCAACTCTGTATACCGCATTCCCTTCCACAGCGGCAGCCGTCTGACCAACGAAGCTCTCGGCGGCTGGCAGCTCTCACAGTCCTACCAGTTTCAGACCGGAACACCCTTCAGCGTAGCCACAAGTCAGGACATCGCCGGCGTCGGTGCCGGCTTCCAGTCCCAACTCCTGCAGGTCACTCCCGGAGCGGCCCTGCACGGCAACGGCAAATTCTCCGTCGGCGCCGACTCCAACTCATGGTTCGCAACCAAGAACGGGGACGGCACCAGTATCTTCACCACCCCGGCCCCGGGCACCTTCACGGCGCATCACAATCGCAACATTCTATTCGGGCCCGGTTCAGCAAACTACAATGCAAGCCTGCAAAAGCGCTTCCAGACCTTCGAGAATCAGTTCCTGACCTTCCGCTTCGATGCCTTCAACTTCCCCAACCACCCGAACTGGTCGGCGCCAGACTCCACCTACACGGACGCGACCTTCGGCAAAGTCACTAGTAAAACCGGACAGCGAGCCATGCAAGCCAGTCTCCGCTACTCCTTCTAAAGCACTATCATTTGCAGGACAGTGTTGGGGTCTGCTCAACAGATCCCAACCGTCTTACCGGTCTCGACCGAACCCGATCGCTTAAAGGGGAATGTTACGATGCACGAAAACACGCAGTCCATTCTTCGACTTTCGATCCACATGGCTCTCAGCATGCTTCTGCTCGCGTCGCCTCTCGCGGGCCAACCTGCCAGCTCGCAAAAGACCCCAATCAGAGCCGCGCAGGATTACACCCGACACGTCGACCCGTTCATCGGCGTGGACTGGGGTGGCAATACCTTCGTCGGCTCTGCAATCCCCTACGGCCTGGTGAAGGTCGGCCCCGACATGGAGACCTTCGACGGACGTCGCTCCGGCTTTGGTTATTCCAGCAATGGCGTCATCCTCGGCTTCTCTCATCTGCACCTCAGCGGCGCGCAGGGCAAGTATGGAAACATTCTCGTCGCCCCTGTCACCGGGCCCCTCGACCAGAGCAACATCAAAACTCCGCGTACCGATGAGGTCAATCAGGTTGGCTACTACGCTGCAAATCTCACTCGTTATCAAGTAAAGGCTGAGCTGACCAGTAGCCGTCGCGTCGGCTTCCACCGCTATACCTTTCCCGCCTCGCAACAGTCGCACCTGACAATCAACGTCGCTGCGGCACTGGGTCTCGGCACAGGCTGGGAGGACCAGACATTTCTCGGCGCGGAGATCCACCTTCCCTCAAACCACGAGGCCCAGGGAGTGGCGCGTTTCAGCGGAGGCTGGAACAGAGGCGGCGAATATCGCGTCTTCTACTACATGGTGCTCGACACGCCTGCTGCAACAACCCAGACCTGGACCGAGAACACTCTGACCGCCGCTAACGATGCCACCGTCGGCGCCAGTACACCAATCGGAGCCTCCTTCAACTTCTCCACGAAGGCCAATCAGGTCGTTCAGGCCAAGGTCGGCATCTCGTTCATCAGCGCCGAGCAGGCGAAGCAAAACGTGCAACAGGAAATTCCTGCATGGAACTTCGACGCAACTCACGCTGCCGCCACTGCCTTGTGGAACGCAGAGTTGGCAAAGCTGACCCTCATCGGCGCGAATGATTCGCAACTCCGCCAGCTCTACACCGCGATGTACCACATCATGCTGATGCCGACCGACCGCACCGGAGAAAACCCGGACTGGAAATCTACCGAGCCCTACTACGATGACTACTACTGCATCTGGGATACGTACCGGACCTCCAGCCCTCTGCTCACTCTCATCTCGCCTGATCGCCAGCGCGACCTCATCCGCTCGCTGATCGACATCTATCGCCACACCGGCTATATGCCCGACGCTCGCAGCGGCAACGACAACGGCCGCACTCAGGGCGGCTCCAACGCAAACGTCGTGATAGCCGATGCCTATGTCAAAGGCCTCAAAGGCATCGACTATGAAACTGCATTCGCTGCCATGGTTCACGATGCCGAGGTGCCACCAACCGACGCACAGAAGGAAGGTCGTGGTGGCCTGAAGGACTACAACGAAAAAGGCTACGTCACCCTCGCCGACGAACGCTCCGGTTCGCGCACAGCAGAGTACAGCTACGACGACTTCGCCATCTCCGAGGTCGCCTGCGGTCTCGGAAAAGAGAAAGAAGCCGCACTCTACGCCAGCCGAGCCCACAACTTCGAGCACCTCTGGGACAAGGACATGACCGTCGAAGGCTTCAAGGGTTTTATGCGTCCACGCAACCCTGACGGTACCTGGGCTCCGCCCTACCTCGTCGTCCGCGGCACATGGCCCGACTTCTTTTACGAAGGCGACATCTGGACATACTCCATCTACGCCCCGCAGGACATGCGCAGACTCATTGAGATGACTGGCGGCGATCAGAGGTTCGTCAATCGCCTCGACTGGACCTTCCTACGCCGACACTTCGACGTCACCAACGAGCCCGGCTTCCTCATCCCGGTGCTCTACAACTACGCCGGCCGCCCCGACAAGTCCGCCGACATCGTTCACCTGCTCCTCGAAAAATACTTCATGGATAACCGCGCCGGAATCCCCGGCAACGACGACTCCGGTGCCATGTCGAGCTGGCTGATCTTCTCCACCCTCGGCATCTTCCCCGTCGCTGGCCAGGATATCTATCTCATCAGCACACCGAGTATTCCCGACGCATCACTCTCTCTCGGCAATGGAAAGAAACTTCGCATCCTTGCAAAGAACCTCGACGCCAACGGTCTCAATCGCTACGTACAATCAGCCTCGCTCAACGGAGTCGATTTGCCAACCTCATGGTTCCGCCACGCACAGATTAAAGACGGAGCAACGCTTGTGCTGACAATGGGTTCGGCTCCATCAAGTTGGGGCAAGACCTTGCCTCCACCTTCGATGAGTGACGCGCCTGCTAAGAGCTGCCCGATTTCGGACAAATGATGACAAATAATCCGAGGGTTGATGACGGGCGGCCTTTCTCAGGCGAATCTTTGATACCTGAGCTCAAGCGGTTGCCAGAGATAACGAGAGGCGGGAGACGTAATCTTGCCGATAAACTGACATTGCAGGAGGTTTGACGTAAAACAGACGAATCCTGCCGAAATTTTCCTACGGCCTCGGCTTTCGAAGTGATTCGCTCATCTGTTTACTGACGTCAAGCTTATCCGGGTAGCTTCATCTAGTTTCCTCTGTTGGCTTTAGTGGGCCGCATTGATCCTCAGAAGACGTACGCCGTGGGCGGCAACGCTCTCGTTGTACTGGTCTCCGCTCATGGCCACGGACTCATGCTTCCACAGATCACGTACGGCGAGCTCTTTTCCGGAGTAACCGGAAGGCAGGCTGCTCCACCGCAAGGCTGCCGGCATGGCTGTGCCGCCGCGGTTGAAGACTCCGACGATGAGCGATCCGTCCGCCAGGACGCGGGTCAGAGTCTGCATCTGACCGTTGACGGAAAGCGATTGGACGGGCTTCGCAGCAGGGTCCTGGTCGATGTCGATGACCTCTTTGTTCATCAGGATGGATTTGGTTTCGTCCGACATCGAACGCAGGTCGTTGCCTGCGATGAGGGGCGCTGCGAGCATCGACCAGAGGCTCATGTGGGTGCGATACTCGTCGGCATTCATACCACCGTTGCCGATCTCGAGCATGTCCGGATCGTTCCAGTGGCCCGGTTGGGCGTAGGAGGAGATGGCGATCTGACTGAAGCCGATCTTGTCCATCGAATCCCACGTATCGCGGATATCGCCGGTGGTGCGCCACAGATTGCCGCCGACTTTGGTGCCCCAGGTCCAGACGTCGGTCAAACCGTATTGGCAGAGGCTGTAGACCACGGGGCGGCCCGCATGTTCGAGCGCTGTACCCATCTTCTGGTAGAGGCCCTGCTGGTTGGGTTCGGTGATCTCATAGATGGCGCGGGCGCTGCAAAGGTCGTACTTCAGGTAGTCCATCCCCCATGCGGCGTAGGTTTTTGCGTCCTGCTCTTCGTGGCCGAAACTGCCAGTGTATCCGGCGCAGGTCAGAGGGCCGGGCGAGGAATAGATGCCGATCTTGAGACCTTTGGAGTGGACGTAGTCGGCGAGCGCCTTCATATCGGGGAACTTCTTGTTGGTTAGAATGTTTCCCTGGGCATCGCGGCCAGCCTGCCAGGTATCGTCGATGTTGATGTAGACATAGCCAGCATTGTTCATGCCGCTCGAGACCATCGCATCGGCCATGGTGCGGATGTCGGCATCGGTGATTCTGCCGGCGAACTTGTTCCAACTGTTCCAGCCCATGGGCGGCGTTCTGACCAGGCCATTGTCGGGAAGATCGTGCAGCGGCGGCAGCGGAAGCGGCGCCGGGGGAGCGGCTGCCTCTTTGGTCGAGCGGACCGCGGTGCCGGTGACGACCTGGCCCTCCCATCGGTGCCATTCGAGCTTGAGCTTGCCGTCAGTGTAGGTTCCGTCGTAGGTCGTGGAAGCTGCGGTGGACCCGGTGGCGATCGGCGATCCGGCGACGGCGGGCGGCGGAGAGGTGACGAAGTGCAGATGGCCTGCCGTGTAAGTGCCGTTCAACGGATTGCCACCGGGGTAGCGTCCGAACATTTTGCCGGTAAGAGTCTCCCCGCTAAGGTTCAGCTGAAAGTAAGTGTGATGGACGTTTCCGTCGGGGCTTGGCACCTGCAGATCCCAGTAGCCGTTCAGGTCAGTCTGGGCAAAGGACGGCACGGCGAGGAGAAAGGCCGCGAGCAGAAGGATAATTTGCCAGACAGTGAAGTATCGATTCGATTTAAGGGGCATTGGATTTTCAGCCTTTTCATTTTGGTTAGGGTATTGATGTTAGTGGATCACCAACAGCCCTCGCGCATTTTGCTCAAGCGGTCTTTGCTTCAACCCACACCTGCGGCCGTATAGCTTTTACCGGCAGACTTCTTCTGGGCGACACCTGCCATACCGTGCCCGAAACACCTCTTTCATCACTGCTTTTCGAACTGCGTTCTCCACCTTCTCTGCGGCCTTCTTCTTCGCCTTTTCATCAGCGACTTATTGAAAACCTTCGATCGAGACCTTGTCCAGTTGATTCAGCCTTCCCAGAAGTAATGCTTGACTGACAGAAACAGTGTCCGAGCAGGGAAGGGAATTGAGTAGTTCCAAATCCCAACACCCTGAAGTTGTACCACGCTACCAACCATTGAGCAGGGCTACATCCTTTCTGGTGGGGTCCCCCGGTTCCAGTTCTATTTGACGAAGAGAGATTTCTTGTACTATCGTCCAATTTATGGATCGTAGTATACGTTCGTTGCGCGAAAAGCAGAAACATCACACGCGAACAGAGATCGTGCGGGTCGCCTTCGAACTCTTTGCCACTCACGGATACGAAGCGGTCTCCGTCGAGATGATCTGCGACACAGTCGGGATCTCGCGAGCGACCTTCTTCAACTACTTCCCACAAAAGGAATTGATCCTCCGTGAAATCGCCAGCACCCGCGTTGAAAAACTAAAGTCAATCGTCACTCAATTCGGCGATTGCGGTCACAAGCTCACATTCGAAGATGTGATCGCACTCTTTCTCGAAATAACTGGCGAAAACACGCGCATCGCGGCCAAATCGCGACGGCTGCTGCTCAGCCTCTGGTTCCAGCAGGTCACCAACGGCCCCATGATGGCCGCCCGTCAGGAAGCAATCAACATACTCAGCGGCGCCATCAAGCGCATTCCACGCCGCAAGGCCGCCGCCCCTCAACTCATAGCCGAGACGCTCTTCGCCATCTACATGGCAACCACTCTGGAGTGGCTCATCCGTGAGGATGAACCCGGCACCTGGCTGATCAACAACATGCGCGCACGCCTGAAGCTGGGGCTGGAGGGCATGGCATGAGACGCAAGATCGTTATCGCAATCGCCGCGCTCGCAATCCTCATAATCGCCGGATGGCTCATCCGCTCCTGCGCGAACTCGAAAAACGCCTTGGTCTACTCCGGCACGATAGAAACGCGCGAGATCCAGATCGGCTCAAAGATCGGTGGCCGCGTCACTCAGGTTCTCGTCGAAGAGGGCCAGGCAGTCAAAGCCGGGGCCTTGTTAGTCCAATTCGAGTTCGATGACGTGAAGGCCCAGCGCGCACAGGCACAGGCGCAATTCGAACAAGCCCAGGCCGATTACCGTCGCCTCCAGCGTGGCAATCGCCCCGAAGAGATCGCGCAGGCACAGGCCAACGCGCAGATGCAGCGTGCAATGCTCGATGCCGCGCAAAACGGCCCCAGGTCACAGGAGTTGAAGCAAGCTGAGGCGGACTACGCCGCGGCCAAAACCGATGCCGCGAACGCCCAAATCAACTTCCAACGAATGGATATGCTCCTGCGCGGCGACACCGTCTCTCGCCAGCAGTTCGACGACGCAAAAGCGGCACGCGATTCGACGGCCCAGAAGGCAGAATCTCTTCACCAGCGTCTCGCTCTCCTTCAAGCAGGCACACGCAAGGAAGACCTTCAGGCCGCACAGGAGCGCTACCATCAGGCGCAAGCGGCCGCCGACCTCATGCAGCGCGGTTATCGCAAGGAGGATATCGACGCGGGCCGCGCAAAAATGGAAGAGGCCCAGGCGCGTGTCAACCAACTCGACGTGCAGCTGAAAGAGGCGGAACTCTTCGCCCCCGCCGACGGACTCGTCCAGACAGTCAGCGTGCGCACAGGAGATCTTGTCGGCCCAGGAAAGATCGTCGTCACCATGCTCGAGTCCTCACAGCTCTGGGTCAAGGTCTACGTTCCGGAGACCGACCTCGCCGCAGTCCGCATCGGCCAACCCGCAAAGGTCGAAGTCGACTCCTTCCGCGGTCGTGCCTTCACCGGACACATCCAGGAGATCGCCTCCCAGGCTGAGTTCCTTCCCCGCAACGTACAGACCCGAGACGACCGCCAGCACCAGGTCTTCGGTGTGAAGGTTCAGGTCGACAACCCCGAGGGCGCGCTTAAATCCGGCATGTCTGCCACGGTACGGCTGCAATGACTCCCGTCATCACCGCCGACCACCTCACCATTCGCTTCGGCGACTTCACCGCAGTCAGTGACGTTTCCTTTGAGATCAACAAAGGCGAACTCTTCGGCTTCCTCGGCCCCAACGGCTCCGGCAAAACCACGATCATCAAGGCCCTTTGCGGACTCATCACCCCCACTGAAGGCACCGGCACGATCCTCGGCATGGACATCCACAAACACGCCGCCGACATCAAGCGCCATGTTGGCTACATGTCGCAAAAGTTCGGCCTCTATGAAGACCTCACCGTCTCCGAGAATCTCGGCTTCTACTCCGGGGTCTACGGCCTCACCGCCTCGCGCGCGCACCAGCGCATCCAGGAGGTCGTCGCGCTCACCGGACTCGCTCCCTATCTGCACCGCCGAGTCAGCGCCCTCTCCGGCGGGTGGAAACAACGCTTGGCCCTGGGCTGCGCCATCATCCACTCGCCAGAGGTCGTCTTCCTGGACGAGCCGACTGCCGGCATCGATCCCGTCGCGCGACGCTCGCTTTGGGACCTCTTCTTCCTCTTATCGGCCCAGGGAGTCACCTTCTTCGTCACCACGCACTACATGGACGAGGCGGAACGGTGCGGCCGCGTAGGCTACATCTACATGTCAAAGCTCGTCGCTCTCGGAACCATCAGCGAGCTCCAGAATCTTCCCGAAGCCAATCCCGCGGGCACCACGCGTATCGAAATTGAAACCCCCGACACTTCCACCGTCCTGGCCGCACTGCGCAAACAGCCCGGCGTCCGCGAAGCCACGATCTTCGGCCGTTCCATTCACTCGCTCGTCGAGTCCCGCCATATCGATACACTTCGCGCGCAGTTTCCTCAGGCAAAAGTTCAAACCATCGTTCCCTCGCTCGAAGACGTTTTCGTTACCTTGACTTACCAGATCATGGAGGCCGCAAAATGAAATCGCTCTTCTACGGTCTCTGGCCCGTCTGCCGCAAGGAGTTCACTCACATCATCCGCGATCGCGGCACACTCTTCTTCGCTCTCCTGATCCCGCTCATCCAGTTATTTCTCTTCGGCTTCGCGGTCGACACCAACATCAGACAAATTCCCACCGTCGTCCTCGACGAGTCGCACACCCAACAGAGCCGGCAGCTACTCGAAAGCTTCGCCGCATCCGACACCTTCCGCCTCGCCTTCACCGTTCAATCGAATCCCGCAATGTACGCAGCGATGCGCGCTGGCACAGCCCGCGTGGCCATCAAGATTCCCTACGACTACGGCCGCCGACTCCAGAGTGGCGCCACCGCAACCGTCCTCGTCCTCATTGACGGCTCCGACTCTTCCGTAGCCGGACAAGCCGTCAACGCATCCACCGGAGTCGCCCTCGAGCAGTCTCTCAACCGAATCCTTGGCTCCTCGCAGCTACCGATCGAAGTCCGACCCTCCGTCCTCTACAACCCCGCGACGCGCTCGGCAAACTTCTTCGTTCCCGGTCTCATCGCTGTTCTCCTGCAGATGATGATTATTCTGCTCATCGCCCTCAGCCTTGTGCGCGAGCGCGAACGGGGCACCCTTGAGCAACTCACCATGACTCCTGTCGCCGCCCTTGGCCTTATGGTCGGAAAGATGATTCCCTACGGTGTCCTGGGCTTCGGGGAACTCTGCCTCATCCTCACCATCATGCGAATCGTCTTTCAGGTGCCCATCCACGGCAACGTCTTCGCCCTGCTCGGAATGTCGCTGCCCTTCCTGCTCACCGTACTCGGAGTCGGCCTCTTCATCTCCACCAAAGCGCGCACTCAGGCGGAGGCATTTCAACTCTCCATGGGCACTGTCCTGCCTTCGGTCTTTCTCTCCGGCTACATCTTTCTCATCGACACCATGCCGCCATTCTTTCGCGGCGTCAGCCGTTTTATCCCCGCAACCTACTACATCCAGATCCTCCGCGGTGTCATCCTGCGTGGCGCTGGCTTCACAGACCTGTGGCCCAACGCTCTGGTACTCACGCTCATGGGATGCGCCACTATCCTCCTCGCCGCACGCCAGTTCGTCAACCAGCGCGGGCCGTGACTCCGTGGAGCCATTCTCCGAACGTAGTTCCACCTTGAGGTCTGCGGGATCATGCACTGCGGCCTCTTGTGCCACGAGCGGAGAGCAACGGGAAGCTACGCAGAAAATCAAACAAGAGAACCAGAGACGAAACATGGATTTCCCTCAGAAAATGCAATGGTGCGAAACCTTAACGCGACGTCTCCTCATGGTTTCATTCGTGCTGAAGAACATTGCCTGGCTACACGCCGGAATCGAAGGCTCTTGCCGCATAATACTTACCGTTGAGG
This sequence comes from Acidobacteriaceae bacterium KBS 89, assembly GCA_000381605.1. GTDB lineage: Bacteria > Acidobacteriota > Terriglobia > Terriglobales > Acidobacteriaceae > Edaphobacter. The sequence goes on along the minus strand of KB906755.1, from coordinate 708,104 downwards.
GATCTTATTGTGGTGTCGCGATGGGATAGCACAACCCTACGTCCGACACCTGGCGAAATAATGTCGCAAATGGGGTTGATTTCTGAGTTATCGCACAGGCAATGACGAAGGTTAAAGAGTCTGTTCGGACACATCGGCCCGCTCGAAGGCGCAAGCCGTCCATAGGCCAATGGGTCGGCTACCTGCGCGTCAGCTCCCTGGATCAAAACGCGGTCCGCCAGCTCGAAGGGCTGGCCTTGGACAAAACATTTACCGACAAAGCCTCCGGCAAGGATGCGGCCATGCCAATGTCGCTGCAGCCAGTCACCGCTTACGAGATGGGGAGCGGTCTGGGAGGCGCTGCCGACTGGCTGCATCACGCCCAGTGTCTCAGGAGGGCGAACAGTGCAAGTGCGGATGACCTCTCAGGTTCTGCGACCAGGTGTGCAGCACAGCAAGCACCCCGATGCGTGCGCCGATTGCGAGGATCGGCAGCGATCTCGAGCAACGTCTAAGCTGCGCGAAACAGAATGGTGTAGAAGAGCCACTGGTTGCGTAGTGTGACCCACAAGCTGGTCAACAATGCCGGGGAACGGCGGTTACCGTCAGTGCTACTCTTTCTGCAATAACCTTTCTCGTTTTTCGCGAGTAACCAGTTCCTTTGTTCGAGGAGTTGCTGTCTCAAGTCCGCCTCATAAGGTTTGGTGGGCTTCTTCCTGCTCGCTTAGGAAACCGCTTTGATGTCCCGGTTAGCGTAGGTAGTCGGAGAGGTAAACATTATGAAGACAAAACCTGTCATGAGCATACGACCGGTCACCCTGATTTGGGCGCTTCTATTGGCTACGCCCCTGTTTGCCCGAGAGAGCACTGACGTAATTGTTATGAAGAATGGCGACCGTCTCACAGGCGAGATTAAGGGGCTTAATGAGGGTGTGCTCTACATGAGCATGAATTACATATTGGGAACCAGCTCGGTTCAATGGTCGCAAGTGGCGCACTTGGAAAGCAAGCAGTTGTTCCTTGTGAAGACGGAGAATGGGTCGGTGTACACAGGGACTCTTACGACTACGAACACTCCCGGGGGGCGACCCGCGGAGATTTCGGTCGCGCAGACGTTAGGAAACGAAGCGGTGATCGCTAGCTCACGAGAGGTTCTTTAGAAGGCTTGGTCTAGCGGTGTTCGTTCTAGGGCTCCTTCTTATCTGGTTCGGTCAATACAGAAAATGGTCGAACTGGAAGAGGCGGTTAGGTCATGGAGTATCGATCCTGGGCTTGCTTGGGGTGGTTGTGGTGTTTGGTACCGGCCTGATTGGTCTGGGCAGAGGCAAGGCCGTGTTCCTTTACAACCTGCTCGACCTCAAGCGAACGATCTGGGAAGGGCCCGCGTTGGGTGCCGGCAAGCACACCATCGTCTTCGACTTTAAGTCCGAGGGTCCAGGCTTGGGCAAGGGAGGGAAAGGCGTGCTCTCCGTGGACGGCAAGGAAGTGGCCAGGAATTCCATAGAACACGGTATCCCGATCACCTTGCCCGAGGACGAATCCTTCGACATCGGCCAGGACACGCGCTCTGGCGTCGCGCTGCTGAGGTATCGCTACGAGGTTCCGTTCAAGTTCACCGGCACGATCAACAAACTGACCTTTAGTTTGGAACCGGAGCAGTTGACGACGGAAGAGCGTAAGCAGCTTCCGGCTATCACCGCCGCTGTCGCACGCGCAAGAGACTAGGAGGGTCCTATGAAAAAGCTCCTCGTATTCGCGGCGATAAGTGAAGGATTGACGGGCCTGATTTTGCTCGTGTATCCCCCCATCGTGGTCCGGCTATTGTTCGGAGTGGAAGTCGCCGGCCCAGGTGTATGGATCAGTCGGTTCGCGGGCATGGCCCTGATCGGGTTGGTCGTGGCATGCTGGCCGGACGGCAACCTGGTTCGCGCGTTCTACGGGATGTCGATCTATAGCACGCTCGCAATGCTGTATCTCGCTTACGTCGGGGTAAACGGTGGGATGGAGATTCTGTTGTGGCCAGCCGTAGCCGTGCACGCAGGTCTGTCTCTCCTTCTCGTACGAGCGTGGTGGAACGAACGGAGCATGCTTGGCTTGATGTACGCCCAACGGCCGAATAGGCAGTAACCCAGAGAGAACAGTCTGATGAGTCACCACATACTATTTTCCGCAACTTTTGTCGGCTGCCTCAGTATCGGTATGTTGCTGCTGCTCGAAGTGGGCAGGCGGCTCGGGACGCGTGGCAAACACGACCAGGAAGAAGCCGGAGCGGGGTTCGGCGCGGTGGAGGGCGCCGTCTTTGGTCTGCTCGGGCTGCTGATTGCTTTCACTTTTTCGGGCGCCGCCGATCGCTTTAATACACGGCGCAGCCTGATCGCGGACGAAGCTAACGCCGCAGTGGCGGCATACATGTACGCTGACCTGCTGGTTCCCGAATCCCGGCGGAGTGTGCGCGAGGGACTGCAGCCGTATGTCGATTTGCGTATCATCATCTACCGCAAGCTCCCCGACATCGACAATTCCAGCCCGGAGTTGTTGCGCTCCGAGGAGCTCCGCAAACAGATATGGACTGAGGCGCTTGCGGCTAGGAGCGCCAGTTCACTGGAATCCAACGCGCCATTGTTTCCAGCATTGGTGCGGCTGTTTGAGCTGGGAAGCCTTCGCATCGTGGCCAACCAGAACTCACGCTCCCGGCGCGATCTTCGGTGTACTCATGGTGTTGGCCTTTGCTTGCGCCTTGCTGGCTGGATACGGGATGTCGCGCAGCAAATCACGCAGCTGGATACACACTATTGGCTTTGCCCTCATCATGGCGATTTCCGTTTACGTCATTCTTGATCTTGAGTACCCGCGAGGGGGGCTTATCAAGATTGATTCCTACGATCAGGTTCTGATTGATGCCCGGAAAGCGATGGACTGAACCACAGTAGGTGGAATCATGAGAGCCATGGTAGGAAGGTTCATCACGCGGGCAGCTCTCGCGGGCTTTCGTCGCCGATCATTTTGACTGCAGCATTCTTCTTTCGTGGCAGGCGCCCCAGTCGCGGCAGGCATTTTCCAACTGGCATTCGAACAGTGTTGACTGCAGTTCTCTGGTACCCACGGCCTGGCGCAATTGTTCGAGAGTTGTCATGTAGGTCGCCAGCGCCTGACGGTAGCTCAGCTCCGTCGAGCGATAGCTGCGCTCGCCGTCGAGGAAGTCAAGCAGTGAAGCCGCCCCATGTTCGTAGGAGGATTTCGTGATCTCGAGCGATTGCGTGGCTTTGTCCAGGTAGCCCTTGTCGTACAACCGAACCACTTGCTCGCTCCTCCGCAGCTGCTCGTAAGCAATCTGCACATCGGTAAGGACCTGCTGTTCAGCCGCCTTCTGCTGGAACTGCGCCTGGCTCGCGGCGTATTGCGTGCGTGCAATCTCCCCCTGGTTTTTGTAGAAGACCGGCAGCGGAATGTTGAAGTATAAGTCGCCCAAGTTGCTCTGGAGAAGATGGGTATAGCTGAATGTCACGTTCAGATCGACCTTCCCGTTCGCTTTGGCCAGCCGACCTGGCTTTGGGACGCAGTCACGCCACGCCTCGCCACCTGCAGGTCAGGGCGGTTGGCGAGGGCGCGAGTTTGCAAGTCTTCCAGGTGGGCGGTTACCGGCTCATAAGCCGGGTTGCCCGCCACTTCGTAGTCGGGCGGTACCGAATCAAAGCCAAGGAATTGACGCAACGAAGCCTGCGCCACCGCTCGGGACAGTTGCGCATCGTTGACGTCGTTCTCGAACTGCAGCGACTGCAACTGGATCCTGAGTAAGTCGCTGCTGCTCATCGACCCGGCTTTATGGCGCTCATCGCTGAGGTCAACTATCTTCTTGTAGCTGTCGAATAGACTCTCTGCGAACACCAGGTTCGACTTTGCCAGCAATGCTGCAATGAACAGTTGCGCGGTGTTAGCGAGAACCGTGCGCTGCGCATCCGAGACTTGCGCCTCGGTCACTGCGGTCGCGGTTTTGGCAGCATCAAGCCGGTGTTGGCGCTTTTTCCCGCGTTCGAAGAGGTAACCGACGCCAACGTCGTACTGCACGTCGTTCCCCCAGTAGTTCGAGTCGGTGAAAAGGCTCGGGGAGAACAGCGGAAGAAACTGCGCATCCCACGAGAGGACTGGATTGGGACGCACGTTGGCGGCAACCTCTTGCGCTTTATTCTGCAGAATCAGCGTTTGGTTGGCCTGCAGTGTGGGGTTGTTGCGGGTTGCCAGGTTGAGCGCTTCTTCAATGGTGATTGCTCGCGCTGAGGGATTCAACACGGGAACCGGGACTGTGGCGGTGCCAACACGGGAGGCGGAGTCTGGGCCTGTGCAGTAAGCACACGAGGCGGCATGGGGGCGTCGGGCAACGCGGAAACCTGCTGCGCAACGGTGCGGGAGGATACCGCCTGTAACATCATCCAACCATGGCAAATTTGCGAAACGATGAGTGCGAAAAAACCTGGTCCATCATTCGATCCCCCTTGGCCACTTCGGCAGGACACTGTTCGGTCCCGCCACTCAGCATAGAACGCGGGCAACTCGGAAGTTGCAAAGCGACTCGCCTTGCCTTACCGCTCCGGATCCAAAAGCTCACCCATATCCGAAATGTAATAAAAATTACAGAACATTCCCCTCGAAAACCCAAGAAAAGTGTTGTCAAGCCGCTAAATCTCGGAAGATCCATTGTTTTGGGTGTGTAGGTGTTGTGACGTAGATCACAGAGCAATATTGATTCGAATGCAATCATCGTTAGCAGCCAATGCCGTCCTTCAAATCTAGGAGACCTATCGTGAGAGAACAACGACCGGTAGCCCGAATCCTGATCGCCGATGATCATCGACTTCTCGCTGACGCATGCAAAAGCATGCTTGAGCCGGAGTTTGCAATAGTCGGTATCGTCACAAACGGAAGCGATCTGATGGATGCCGCCTCCGCTCTGAATCCCGATATCGTCATCCTGGATGCTAGTCTGCCCCCTCTGAATGGGCTCGATTCATGCGAGCAGATTAAGCGCCAAATACCCGCGGCTAAACTAGTCTTCCTAACCAAGGATCCGAGAGCAGATGTTACGGCTGAAGCGTTTCGTAGGGGAGCGTCAGCTTGTGTGCCGATGCAAGCAGCAGGCGAAAAATTGGTCATTGCTATTCGAAAGGCCAGCAGGGGAGAGTCGTACTTATCCCCCCTCTTTGCCAGGGATACGGTGACGTTTCTTCATAACGGCAGACAAACCTTTCAAAGAGACATAACGCAGAGACAGAGTGAAATCTTGCACCTGCTAGCTGGAGGGATGTCGATGAAGCAAGTTGCCGATCATATCGATGTGAAACCGGGAACGGTCGCATTCCACAAGTACAAGATGATGGAGACGCTCAACATCAAGACAACTGCCGAACTTATAGGGTATGCATTGAAGCGCCAAATGCTTTTCGCGTAAGGCTACTCTTTGTTGGTCTCCGCGCATCGCAAATCCGAGGTGAGAAGATCGATACTTGGCTAATATTTCGAGCCGCCAATCACGATATTCCGAGTGTGGTGTCTTCGTGGCAGATACCCTTCACTACGTCGTAGTCCTGATCCTGGAAGATGCAAATCTCAAGGTCAGTCTGGGTGGCCAGTCCTATCGATACCGGCGCCTCCGGAACAGGCCTTTCTGTCCGGTATTACGAGCGATTCAAGGATAGCGATCTGTCCTGGAAGGAGGACGAGGACGAGAGCTTCGGTGCTGGCGGTGCGATCACCCAGCGCAATGCGCCGCACCCGCCACGAAATCCCTACCGTTATCGATTGTCAATAGTGACTCGGCGATCTTGCACCAATACAGACTCGTTCCTTCCGAGAGGCGCGTTTATCGGTACTAATATCTGCCGAAACGCGAGTGACCGAATCACATCACCTTCGCGCTTCGGTGTGTCTCACGCCAGTCGCTTGGCGGCACACCCTCCCAGTTCCGGAAAGCACGTCCGAATGAGTTGGGATCTTCAAAGCCCAGAAGGTAGGCAGCCTCGTTCAGCTCCAACGCTGAATTGCTGAGGTAATACCGTGCCATCCGGTGACGTGCTTCGTCCAAGACGCGCTGAAAACTTGAGCCCGAATCCTGGAGCCTCCGTTGTAGTGTCCGAGGGCCCATATGGAGAGCTCTTGAGATTGCGTCGATTGAGGGACGATGCCCTGTAAGTTTGTCTTGGATGGTGCGGCGCACAAGCTCCAGAAAACTGTCCTCTTCTTTGTACTGTCGCAACTGTTCCTCGAACTGCGGCGCGAGTAGATCGAGGAGCTCCGCGTTTCGCGTGACGAACGGCTTCGTAGCGTCTGCCGCACGAAAAACAATCACATTCCGTGGGGCGCCCACGACGATATCGCAGCCGAGGCTGCGCTCTATCTGGCGAATATTTGAGCGCTGCTGAACATATTCGGCTCTGAGCGGGTTTACCGCCGTGCCGCTTCCATGTCGAGCAAGAGAGCGCATCCAGGAGAAGCAGTAGTCGGTGAGGCTCGATGGCTCATCATCAACGGCGAGCAGCCAACGGAAGCCGACGGTGAATTCTTCTTCGTCGAGTTCGACAAGAATCTCTTCCGGTGCGGTCAGCTTCTTATACCGGGCCATGTGTTCTGAAGCTGCTACGAGATTCTCGGTCGAGAGCGCGGCAATCGCCATCGGGTGAAAGCGCTCAGTCTTTGTTTCTACACCCAGCTTCACACCGATAGGCGGGTCAGAACTCACCTGGTCGATTGCGCGCCAAAGCGCAAAAAGCTCTCCTGTGGAGACAAGCACTCGAGTTTGCTGGAAGAGGTCGCGCGGAAGACCCGCCTTGCGGAGCACTACAGGAACAGATACCCCCAATTCCTCCAGCTTGACGGCGAGACGTCCCGGAACCCGGAAATGCTTGAGCATCACTCATTCTCCTGTTCCAACAATATCGAAGTGTCCCAAGCCGCGCCATGCAAAAGGCGTTAAGGGGGCTGCGGAAGGCGTCAATTCCCATGACTACAAATTGTCGTGATCTGCAGGGATGTTGTCGTGCTCGGCAGGGCCGACCTTTGGCATTGGGCCTTAGTTTTAAGTCAGTCGTGAGGTAGACGACGGTGCAGGCTAGTCCCCAAACCCGATGAGAGGCTCAAATTATGCGGAATATCGACGATAGCGACATGAAAATCAGCATCGACCGTCGCTCTTTCTTAGGCATTACTGGAGCTGCTGCAGTCGCAACTCTTGCAGGCGTGCTTTCGACTCCCGCAGTTGCTGAGCCAAGCGCGCATAGTGGGCGACGCAAGTTGGGTTTGCTCGAAGTCTCGACCGTGGGACTTGGCGTCCAGAACATGAGCCGTAAGGACGAGACGACCGTGCCGTACCGCCCGGAGATGCTCGATATCATTCGGGCAGCCACGCTACTTCAAGTTCCTCCACAGGTCCACCACACATATCGAGAGAGAGCCATGAAAATGTTGATGTTAGGTTTGTTTCTGTCAACACTGATTGTGCAATCGTCCTACGCACAGCAGTCGCCAGCCCCCCCAACCGAAACGATTAAAACTGCCGCAAGTCATACACCCGAACAACAAGAAGTCTTCAACCTCTCAAACATGAAGTGGGATTGGATGGCTGACAAGAAGGTCGATTCCTTAGAGACACTATTTGATGACAAAGCCATGTTCACTCACATGGGCGGGACATGGGGGAAAACCCAAGAACTGGCCACCATTAAAAGTGGCGGCATCTGGTACAAAAAAGCCTTCGTTTACGCCGTTGACGCTCGCATATTTGGCAACACAGCCATCCTGCTAGAAGACATGGATTTGCAGGCAGTAGTCGGTGCGCACGAAGTCACCAACCCCTTCATGGTGACTGAGGTTTATAGCAAGGAAAACGGCAAGTGGAAGCTTGCCCAACTCACGTTCTCGCATCTGCTTAGGCCGGTCAAAGTGGACAGCAATAAGAATTAGCCGCGAACATCCGAAAGACGGCGGGGTTTCAGGATGATGAGACGAATAGATGTCTTGTTGATGATTGCTTTCGTGGTGATTTGTTCTCTGTCTGGGGCCGTTGGGGCGCAGCAACGGCCACCGAAAGGCCAGGGGCTAGCCGCGGAGAAGAAGATTCTGATCGTTTATCTTTCTCGAACAAACAACACCAAGGCTGTCGCGGACATCATCCACGAAAAGGTTGGCGGCAAACTGGTCGCTCTCGAATTGCAAACGCCGTATCCGGCGGACTATCACACCACTGTGCAACAAGTCGTCCACGAGAATGAGACCGGCTATCTGCCGCCCCTCAAGACAGCGATCGACGGACCGGATCAATACGATTTTGTCTTTGTCGGCTTTCCCACCTGGGATATGAAGCTGCCGCCTCCCATGAAGAGCTTCCTGCTCAGTACAGTTTCCCGGGAAAGACAATCATCCCGTTCAACTCCAATGGCGGATACGGCCCAGGGAGCACCTTTCAGACTGTGCGCGAACTGTGTCCAAAGAGCACGGTGCTGCAGGGCTTCTCCACTAGGGGAGGACTGGAAAGAGATGGACAGCTTCTTGCCATCAAAGATGCCAGGGCAGAAGAAGTCGGCAAGGAAGTAGATAACTGGCTAAGAACAATCGGAATGTTCAAGTGAAGCGTTTCACAACTGCAGTAGGAAGGTGAACAATCGTGGAGAAAAGAAAATTAGGAGACAGTGGCCTTGAAGTCTCAGCATTGGGACTCGGCTGCATGAGCATGACCTCGGCTTACGGTCCTGCCGCCGACAAGAGCGAAATGATCAAACTGATTCGCTCCGCTCATGACAAGGGATTGACCTTCTTCGACACGGCCGAAGCCTACGGACCGTTCGCAAACGAGGAGTTGGTGGGCGAGGCACTGGAGCCGATTCGCGAACAAGTTGTGATTGCTACGAAGTTCGGCTTCGATATCGATCCCGAGAAGGGCAAGCGCGGCCCTGGCACGAACAGCCGTCCCGATCACATCAAGGCTGCGGCTGAGGCTTGCCTGAAACGGCTTCACACAGACCATATCGACCTCTTCTACCAGCATCGCGTCGATCCCAACGTGCCGATCGATGTAGTCGCCGGTGCGATAAAGGATCTGATCGCCGAGGGTAAGGTGAAGCACTTTGGCTTGTCGGAAGCGGGTGTAGACACGATCCGCAAAGCTCACGCCGTGCAGCCAGTCACGGCCCTGCAAAGCGAATACTCGCTCTTCTGGCGTGGGCCCGAAGACGATGTGCTGCCTGTGCTCGAAGAGCTTGGAATCGGCTTCGTTCCGTTCAGCCCTCTCGGTGCGGGCTTCCTGACTGGGCAAATCGACGAAAACACCAAGTTCGATCCGAGCGACTTCCGCAACCACGTGCCACGCTTCTCGCAAGAGGCTCGAAAAGCGAACATGGTGCTCGTGCACGCCGTCCAGGCAGAGGCCGACCGCAAGGGCGCTACGCCTGCACAGATTGCCTTGGCATGGTTGTTGGCACAGAAGCCGTGGATCGTCCCCATCCCTGGCACTACGAAGATCTCCCGCATGGAAGAAAACCTTGGAGCCGTCGATGTTCAGTTGACGACGAGTGATCTGAAACAGATTGAGGATGCGACTTCGAAGCTGTCGCTCGAAGGCGCTCGCCTGCCAGAGGCCATGCTTAAGATGACCGGAATCTAGGGAGCGGTAACTCCGACGCAGAAGGGCAAGCCAGTCTGGGTGGAGTCGATCAGTGAGCAGGCCTACAAAGCATGGAATTAAAGCAGCTCGCCAGCATCAAACGATTGAGTAGTGATAGGAGAAATCATGCAAAAGCGCACATTAGGAAAGAGCGGCCTCGAAGTCTCAGCACTCGGCCTCGGATGTATGGGCCTGAGCTTCGGTCTTGGCCCCGCCACGGAGAAGGGCGAAGCGATCAAGCTCATTCGCGCCGCTGTCGAGCGCGGTGTCACCTTCTTCGACACTGCCGAAGTGTATGGCCCGTTCGTCAATGAAGAGGTCGTGGGCGAAGCTCTCGCTCCCTTCCGCAAAGATGTCGTGATCGCCACCAAGTTCGGATTCGAGCCCGATGCCGGCAACGATGGCAAGTGGACGGCAACCAACAGCCAGCCCGAACATATCAAGCAGGTCGTCGAAGACTCATTGAAGCGTCTGCGAACGGACACCATTGACTTGCTCTATCAACATCGCGTCGATCCCAACACGCCCATTGAGGAAACGGCTGGTGCCGTTAAGGATTTGATCCAGGCAGGCAAGGTGAAGCACTTTGGTCTTTCCGAAGCAGGCGCAAAGACCATTCGCCGCGCCCATGCCGTGCAGCCCGTGACAGCCCTGCAGAGCGAATACTCACTTTTCTGGCGTGAACCCGAAGAGTCTGTCATGCCTACCCTTCAAGAGCTTGGTATCGGATTTGTCCCTTTCAGCCCCCTAGGCAAAGGCTTCCTCACTGGCAAGATCGATTCCTCCACGAAGTTCGACAGCACCGACTTCCGTGCCATTGTTCCTCGTTTCAGCGAGGACAATCGCAAAGCAAACCAGGCTCTCGTCGATGTCATCGCGAAGTTTGCGGATCAGAAGCAGGCTACGCCCGCACAGATCGCACTCGCGTGGCTGCTTGCGAAAGCGCCGTGGATCGTCCCGATTCCAGGCACAACAAAGCTCTCTAGACTCGAAGAGAATCTTGGTGGCGCTGCCATTGATTTGACCGCTGACGACCTGCACTCGCTTGAAGAGGCCTCTTCTGAGATCAAGGTGGAAGGTGAGCGATATCCCGCGACGCACGCGAAGCTGATCGACCGCTAGACTAGTCTCGTCTCATTAATATCTCGGATCAACTTATTCTGGATTTGACCTGAACTGTGATCTGCGTGCGGGTTGGTCCTGAGAAATCGTCTTCTTAGAGCTAATCCGTACGCTTCTTTGTGCTGTCAACGAGTTTCGTAACAGCCTCGTTCCCCCTTCCTGCATCTTTCCCCATTATTGCCTGCGGTGCTCAGATGAGGAGATGAACGTTTCGCAGTAATATTCTTAATCGTTTTCCTTACTGCTCCACTACGCGCATCTGTTGCTCGTTCATACGACCGCCATGCACTTTGTACTCGGCTAGCGCTCCGTCGATCTCCTCGATGTCGCCCGCCGTCAGGACGCTCTTCGTGGATTCGATATTTTCCAGAAGATGCTTGACCTTTCCAGTGCCTGGGATAGGAACGATGAAGGGCTTCTGGGCTAACAGCCAGGCGAGCGAGAGCTGCGCGGTCGTAGCGTCTTTTGTTCTGGCAAGCTCCGTGATGCGATCCACGAAAGGCTTATTCGCCGCAATGGATTCCGGTTGGAAACGGTTAAAGGTCGACCGAAGATCTGACTTGGGATCGAACGCGGTCTGTGCGTCTAGGTTCTGCGTCAGATAGCCCATGCCCATCGGCCCCCACGGCACGAAGCCAATCCCCAATTCCTCGCGGGAACGCATGGTCGCCATGGGCGAAGCTCGATCCAAGCATGAAGACCACTTACTGCGGAGCGCCCACCGGCGTTGGCTCAATCTACGAGTGGGAAGGCAACAGCAAGGTCGGCAAGGGCCGCATGGAGGTGACCTCCATTCAACCCGCCAAGACCTCGATCAAGCTCGATTTCCTCAAGCCATTCGAGGGCCACAACACCGCCGACTTCGTCCTCAAGCCCGATGGCTCCGCAACCCGCGTAACCTGGGTCATGTACGGATCCTTGAACTTCGTTCTCGGCAAGCTGATGAGCGTGTTCATCACTATGGACAAGATGATCGGCGACGACTTTCAAAGAGGTCTGGCCAACCTGAAGGCTGCCTCGGACAATAAGCAGTCACTCGCTCCAAAAGTCTACCGATTCGATTTTGCCGGGTGGCCCAGAGAATACCCGACTCTCGTCCACGGTAGACGAACCCTCAGCTCCGGAAAAGTCTTTTTTTTGGGCAAGTTCGCGAGCAGGCCAGGACCCACGGCGGGATGAGGTTTCCGAAAACCCCGTTCTTCGGGCCATTCCCCGGCGCGAACAGAAGCATGCACTAGTACTCTTCAGACCGTTTGAGCTCGATCGAGGTATTTAGTGCCATCTTATGCTGAGGTCATAGATCTCTTGGGTGCCGATGTCGCGGGTCAATACGGGGGAGCCATCTGGCGCCACACCCAACCACTGTGTCACCATACCCAACCACATACCAGTATCCTCATCTAAGAGGGGACGGGAACTCTTCAAACTTGCCACCGTATCGAGTGTTCCGTTAGACAGCCGAACGCGTTGAATCTTTGGATCCTCGCCCATTGTCATCAAGTAGAGATATTCGTCGTCGACCGATGTCATCCAATGCTGATAAAAGCCTTTCACGAGTGACGACCACTTCTGTGTTTTGAAATCAAAGGTTGCAAAGCCCTCCTCCCCAGGCTTCAAAGTCGGCGCGACAAGCATGTCCTTCGAAGGCCAAAAGGTACCTCCCATTTCCCGGGAGTCGGGGATTGAGGTGATTTTCCCGGTCCGCAGATCTATAGTTTCAAGTCTCTCAAAACTGGTGACGGAACATATCTTTTTAGGGTCTTTACCTTTGAATGTTGCGACCACCGAGCGACTGTCCGGAGACCAACTCGCCGCGAGAGCATGTTCTGCGACTTTCGCTGGCGTCCCGCCCTCCAACGGGAGCACATAAACACACCAAGAGCAGCTGACATCCCATGAAGAATAAGCCACTCGTGTACCGTCGGGCGAGATCCGTGGCCAGGCGACCAAGGTAGGCGCGTAGGTCAACTGAAGCCTCTCACTGCCATCCGTACGGCTGCGCCATAGATTGCCGTCAGGATATGTGGTGTAGGTTACCCATTTTCCATCACGGGACACCGTCGCATCCAGAGCAGAGATACCGGAAAGATAAGGGACAAACTGCTGCGAATTGCTGTCAAAACGGACTAGTTCCCCACGCGGCTTAACTCCCATCGCGAAGATGTGCTTTCCATCCGGACTAGGATATGGAAGTTCATAGGAGAGCGGACCGTTGGTCAAGCGCAATGGGGATGAGGAGCGTGCCGACCACCGGTTACCCTCTCGAATCGCCCATAGATCTGTGCGGCCCTGGCTTCGGCTTTGAAAGACAAAGTATTTTCCATCGGAGGTCCACCGTCCGCAACAGTCCGCGCCTTCTCCCTGCCAGCCCGGCAGTAAGGGATGTGCGTTGTTTCCGTCCGAGTCCAGCTCCCAGAGAGACTTCGTATGCTCGGTCTCGACGGTCAGCCTGATCCTCTTTCCATCCGGAGAAACTACCGGAAAACTAATATGACTCGGCAGATCGCGAAGCTTGCGAGGATTGGACCCATCCTTTTCGGCAATATACAGCGAGGCGTCCTTGCTGAAGATTAGATGTCCATCCGCGGTGAAGCTCGCGTTCTGTGCGACGACATTCCGTAGTTGACGTGGCTCGCCCGCGGGCAGAGGAAGTAACCATAAGGGACCGACGAAATACGATTCTCCGAGAGCTAAAAGGCTCGACGAATCCATCGCTAATGCAGCGAGCGTCGGGCTCGGAATTCTAGAGACTATCTGTCCTGTCTCTCCGCCACTCACAGCAACTTGGGCGATGGCCAGGCTTCCGGCTCGCAACTCGTTGAAGTAAATGCGATAACCATCGGATAGCAGCGCACTGGTCAATAATTTCGGATTGCCGTCATCCGTCAATTGCAAAACGCTTCCAATTGCTGGTCGTCCCGGCAAGGAGCGCCATACCAGCAATGCCGCTATTGCAACGGTAAGTGCAACGGCGGCTAACCATAAGGGTCGGCTAACGGGGACTCGGCTCGTGGGCTCTTTTGAGTCAGGTGACGTTGGGGGTGCCGCCGGAGCGCCGGGTGGGTCATCCGAGACCTCCACTTCACACACAAATCGATAACCGACCGTGGGTACCGTCACGATGTAGCGCGGCTCTCGGACATCGTCACCCAGTAGACGCCGGAGAATGGCTACGCTCCGCGTGAGAGAGCTTTCTGAAACCTCACAGTCGTTCCAGACAGCATCCAAGAGTTCATCTTTCGGAATTACCCGCCCGGGATTGTGAAGCAGAAACTGTAAGACTTTATAGGCCTTCGGCTCTACGGGCAATTTCTTGCCCGCCCTGTTGATGGAGAAATCACGTTCACGAACCTCTACATCGGCGAACCGGAAGACGCAGCAACGATGCTCCGTTTGCACCCTCATAAAAAAATCCGCCGCCCTAAGGTAATGATCATGAATTCATCCTGACCGTGCAGGTAGAAGAGCGGAGTGTTCCTTCAGCCAACCGGGCTGAGGTGAACTCCTGTGAAGATATTTAAGCGGCTCTCCTTCCTTGCACTGGAGGCGATCATCATTCCTATGCTCGCGGCCGAGCCGCGCTGCCCGGGAAATATTGCGAGTTTGCCTTTTCGGCTCGTCCATCGCTCGCAGATTATAGCGCCGGTAATGATTAACCGTACAGGCCCTCATGACTTCTTAGTGGATACGGGGACGGAGATCACGCTGCTCGATCCATCCCTGGCTGCCGAACTTCAATTGAACAGCCAGGACGAGGCCCGAGTGCTCGCCGTAGGTTTCCAAACGCGGGCTTCATTTTCGCACTTGGAACTGATCGAAGTGGGCCAGCATGTTGTAGCCAATCACCAGGTTGTTGTTCGAAGGCTCGACTTGGGAGCGGACATGCACATCCGGGGAATTCTGGGGGCCAACTTTCTTGGCAGTTTCGACGTGCTCATTGACAATGCGCACCAGCTGCTTTGCCTTGACGACACGAGGGCAATGCAGATAGCGATGAAAGGAAAGCGCATAGCACTTGTAACACCAACCCTTCCGGCGGATGGAGGGGGTTCTCCCGGGTCGCTCTTACTCCCAGTTCGTTTGTCTAGCATCGGATCCAGGCCACTTTTGTTGAAACTGGATTCTGGCTCGAATGCCCCGTTGCTTTACGACGCTGCCAAATATTTGAAAGTTGGATTGTCAGGAAGCCGACTCTTACAAGGACAAAACCTGGATGGAAAGGTGCGAACATTTGCTCTGTTGCCGCCGCAGGAGATGCGGATCGGGAACATCGTCTTACCTCAAATAACATTCAGTACTTTTCTGGGCACTAACCACGACGGCTTTAGGCGCGACGGCTTTAGGAAGGAGGTGGATGGCCTTCTACCTACCGGCCTCTTCCGAAGCGTCTACATTGGGTACGCTGATCGCTTCGTAGTGCTAGTACCTTGGTAGGCAAAAACTTTAACGGCATTTTCTTTCGCGGTAGTGGATCGCTGCAGAGGGAGCCAGCGAAGCAGCATCGCAGCAACAGAGCCTGTTGGAGTTGATCAGTGAAAGTTTCCGTTCGCTCTCGATTCCGGATTGGCCTCCGCCACTCTCGCCAGGCAGCATCGTGACCAGGCAATTCTGCGACGTTCACTTTGATCGTCGGAAAGGAGGAATGTCACCTCAACGTGGATCAAAAACCACATAGCGATCGACAAAGCTGATGTAGACGCGTTGAAAGAGCACGGTTGGCAACACACCGTCTTCATCCTGCCTTGGGACGTTCTTCTCAACCCTCACTGGTGTCACGAACGAGATTTGACTCAGGGTACGGTTGCCGATCCGCATATTCTGTATTGGCAAGACAGCAAAGGCTCGCTGTGCTTTGCTGACGTTGTCTCCCTGCAGGGTAGCTCTCTCCAGTAGTCGGAGTTTTCTTTCCTCACGGCTTGGGTAGAGTATGGGGCCGTCACTGCCGGAATCCAGTTGTAGCAGAATCGGCCGAGTTCCAGTACCGGAGAGAAGAACCGGGATAACCAGGCGTTCCGTCAACGGCAATTCACTCTCAGAATGCTGCGGTGTCACCAGTGGAATGCGTTCGCCGTGCACTTCGTCTCGCATTACCTTGGTCTCGTCGAGACAAAGCAACTTGCGTCCATAGTCGATAAGCAGGTCGAAATGTGCGAGAAAATTCTCACCGAGTACCCCCCGGATGCGAGAATCGGCTGCCTGAATCTGCCCAAGGTCCTGGACGACGACAAGTGGCTTTTCCACCACGTGGGAGACTGCTTCCAGCGTATCGAGAATGGTTATAGAAGCGTGCGTGTAACTGGCAGCGGAAACGAGGCCGACCGTGCCTTGAGGCTTGAGGTCGAGTTCGGAGGCAAGCAATGGATCGACGACGGTAATCTGGCTGCCTGTATCCACCATGAAATCAAATGGACCTGCCCGGTTAACTTTCACTGGAATAACAATCAGGGCACGTTGGACGAATCGCGGGGTTACACTAACAGCACCTCCCGGACAGCGCGACTTTGCCTGAAGAACGGGAAGGCTGAGATTCGCCAGGCTAACGGCGACAATCAACTGGATGCGGCAATTGGAGAACAGATGTCTCATGTCGACTTCCTTCTCGCGGGTTGCGAGATGGAGCGACATTGATGCTTTGGTGGGATTACCTCAATCGATAGCGGGTAAATTCGAGTCAATGAGGGGTCGAAAGAATCTCACCGCCTAACTGATTTCTGCTCTGTCGTTTACTGAGTTCTCTCACCGGGTATGTGATCGGGTGCCGCTCCAAGATTGCGAGGACATAAGCGATGCCAGAGACTGATGTCCATCTACGACTCCTACGCTTTGGAAATTTCGAGGTCGATCTTCGGTCCGGCGAATTGCGCAAGGCCGGCGCGAAGCTGAAACTCAGTGGCCAGCCCTTTCAGGTGCTGAGCATCTTGCTGGAGCGTCCCGGTGAAGTGGTGACGCGGGAGGAATTACAGAGCCAGCTTTGGCCCGACACTTTTGTCGATCTCGACCACAACCTGAACACAGCTATTAACAAGATTCGCGAGGTGCTGGGCGACTCGGCGGAAAACCCGCGGTTTGTCGAAACTCTTCCTCGCCGTGGATATCGTTTCATCGCACCTGTGGAGGGCAACGGAGTTGCCCCGCCGCTTCCCCCGCCGGCGACCAAGCATGAGTCGGGCTACCGCTATTGGGCTTCGCGTTCGGCAATTCTGATCGGTGCAATTGTCCTGCTCGCGGCGGCAGGCATCCTCATCTACAAAAGGCTGCACGATTCGGCTCCTGCAGCGCAGCGATTGCTAACGCGCCTCACCTTCGACGAAGGGCTGCAAGTAGGTGCCACGTGGTCTCCCGATAGCCGCTTCATCGCCTACAGCTCCAACCGCGGCGGAAAATTCGACATCTGGGTCCAGCAGGTCAGCGGCGGCGATCCTGTGCAGATAACTAAAGAACCAGGCCAGAACTGGCAGCCGGATTGGTCGCCCGATGGTAAATACATTGCGTACCGTTCCGAAGCAGGCGACGGCGGTTTGTTTATTGTGCCTGCGCTTGGCGGCGCGGGCATGAAAAGGAAGATCGCATCCTTCGGCTTCTACCCCCACTGGTCGCCCGACAGCACGCAGATATTGTTCCAGACCACTCAATTCGGCTGGTTGAACCGGTTTTACGTAGCCAATCTGGAAGGCGCGCCACCCCGTGAAGTCTTAACGCAACTAGCCTCCAATTGTCATGTCATGGCAATGTCCGCTGCCTGGCATCCCGATGGCAAGAGAATCTCCGCCTTGATCAACTCCGACCCAATACCCACATTTTGGACGGGATCAGTCTCCGGAGGCGCCCCTATAAAGTCGGAGATTCCCCCGGAACTGTTGCAGCAAATAGAGGAAGTGGCCGCGGTTAAAAGCCGAGTGGGGCGCGTCACTGACCTCGATTGGGTGCTTGATTTCAAGTTCTCCTGGGCGCCTTCCGGAAGAGCAATTTACTTCGAGCGGACTTTTCGCGGCGCGAGAAACATATGGCGCATGACGGTTGATCCCCAAACCTTACGGGCTATTTCGATCGAACGCGTGACCACTGGTCCGGGGCATGATACCGAATTCTCTCTTTCACCCGACGGGAAACGACTCACCTTCACGGACCAATCGCATCACGTCCGAGCCTGGCTCTTTCCCTTCAATGCCACCCAAGGCAGGGTCAGCGGCCCGGGACGACCCATAACTTCACCTGGAGTCGAGGCATGGCTGGACAACCTCTCTCCGGACGGTAAAAGGCTGTCCTTTTCGAGCGCACGCTCAGGCAGATGGGTTCTCACAGAGTCTCCGCTCCCGGACGGGCCGGAAACTCCAGTCGTGTCGGACGATTCCGATCTCCGCTACGACGCGCAGTGGTCGCCCGACAGCAACCGCCTCGCATACGTACGCGTAAGTCATTCGACGGGCGTGATGCAGTTCATGGAATGGTCAAGCCGGAGCCGCAACGAAGAACCGCTCGCCCCACCTACTCACGCGCTGCTCAAAATTTCTGACTGGTCGAGGAAGAGCAACTCGCTCCTCATATCACAAACGAACCAGGACACAGGCAGGGAAGAGATCGCTGTGTTGCCTCTGGCCGATATGCCTCGTGGAAACGCCGTGGCGCGAAGTCTCCTCTCCGACGCTGCTTACGATCTCTACCAGGCCCGCTTCTCTCCCGACGAGCGCTGGATCGTCTTCGAAGCCATCCCGAAGTACAACAACCAACCCTCCGCATCCGAAATCTATGTCAGCCCTGCATCCGGCGGCCCATGGATTCGCATCACCGACGGCAAACGCTGGGACGACAAGCCTCACTGGTCTCCCGACGGGAAGATGATTTATTTCCTCTCCGCACGCAGCGGCTTTTTCAATGTCTGGGCGATACGCTTCGACCCCGTCCGAGGCAAACCGCTGGGCGATCCCTTCCCCGTTACCGCGCTGGACAGTCCCAGCCAGATGGTTCCGAAATTCATTCCCTTGATAGCCCTCTCTCTTACGCAGGATCGTCTCGTGGTGACTGTAGCCCAGGACTCCGGTAACATCTGGGTGCTGGACAACGTTGACCGCTAGACGGCTCTTGCCGAGCCGCCCGAAAAGTCGGGTTTTCGGCAAGTTCACTCTGTATAGGGTCGTAGTTTCCCAAAACCCCGTTTTTCGTGCACTACAAAGTGACAAGCCCCCAGCGTTAGGATTGTTTCCGGTTTGCCGACAAACCAGACATTACTCAACGCAAGGGCGTTTATCGGGATCAATCGTCTAGTCTTGGCTGCTCCATGGACACCACGTTAAATCAAAAACACCATACCTGACGGACTTCCGACGGGCGTGTAATCACCCGTGAAGGTCAGTGAGCCAGGACCGTGCTCCTCGTCCCCATGATCTTGGGACGGGTTGCCCTGTCCTGGGTTAACCCTGAAAGTCGTAACGTTGTCGGCGCGCTGATTACCACACACGATGAACCGTCCGGAGGGATCGATAGTGAATATTCTTGGATAATCCCCGAGCGTTGAAGCGTGGCTTATCTGAGTAAGCGTGCCATCGCGGCCGACTGAGAAAACGCCAATAGTGTCGCTCAAGCGGTTTGCACCGTAGACGAAGTTACCGTCGGCGGAGACGCGGATCTCCGACGTGAAGTCCGTACCGGTGAATCCCGGCGGCACGCTAGGGATGATCTCTTGTGCCGAAAGAGCTCCTGTAGCGGGATTGAAATGCCAGAACATGATGGTGGACGCTTCTTCCTGAATGGAGTACATCCAAACGCCATTGGGGTGGAATGCGAAGTGCCGGGGTCCATCGCCCGGAGGCGCGTTCACGAAGGGTGTCGCAGCCGGAGTCAGGGGCGGAGTGGCTCCCGTGGTCAGCTTCCATACGTAAATCCGGTCCTGCCCCGCATCGGTGCCCACAACCCATTGATTCGAGGGATCCGTCTCCATCTGATGCGGGTGGCCATTCGGTCCCTCATGAGCGCTGATCGCGAAACTCCCCGGAGGCGCGTTGGTGGCAGTCGTCGGCCCAACGTGATCGAGATCCTGCTGCTGAAACACCGCAGGCCCGAGCGACCCACCTACCAAAATTGGGAAGACTTCGAACCAGCCGCCTGAGTATTCGGCGGAGAAGAGATACCTGCCGCGTTGGTCAACGCTGACATGAGCCGGAGCTCCCGCGGTGGGCTGGCCATTCATCAGCGACAGATTGCCTGTGAACCGGTCGATCGAATAGGCGGTCACGGCGCCGGGCGGCCCGTATTCATTTCCGGCATACAGGTGCGTCCGCGTCGGATCAAGAGCAATCGTAGATGGACTCGCTGTGGATGGGGTCGTTCCCGACGCCGGCAAAGCCGGAGCTACGGGTCTCAAGACCTCTAACTTCCCCGTGTGAAGATCGAGCTGGCATAAGTAAATTCCCTTCCCGTTCGGCGTGTAGGTACTGATGTAAAGCCAAACCGTTCCGCGCGGGGCGCCGGTTGGCTGTTGGCCAAAAGCTTTTGGCACACTTGCGACGGCAGTAAGCGCCGCGGCGCCCGTGAGAAAGTTGCGGCGCGAAAATGTACTTTCGAATCCGCCGAGTTGTGCATTTTTTATTGATTCCATCAGTCCTCCTATGCAGGCGCACCTAGCCTGCTTAATTCGGATGGTTTGCGGATGCACACTCCGTATGTGATCCGCGGGAATGGGCAGCCGGACGGCACAGCACCGTCCGGGTTTATCGCAACTGATGGACCGGTATTTTACGCCCAGTCTTGTTTCAATTTCCAGATTCTCTGTTTTGCATGGACTTGTGCCGCCATTTCCTGGTTTCTTTCTGTACAGTCCGAGCCGCCGGGATTAGCCATTCGCATAGGCCGCAATGTTCAATGCCCTTCGCCAGCAGTTCCGGCCAGTGCCATTAGGATATTCATTGATTGTTCCAAACGGGACCATGGAAGTAGCTCGGCTCAGGCAGGATTCCGCTGATGGCGTTTATAACGGTGAACGCCCCGTTGTGCCCGCGAAGTCGGGTTTTCGGCAAGTTCCGGATGTGGGGGGATCGTAGTTTCCCAAAACCCCGTTTTTCGTGCACATCGCCAATTTCGAATCGTGGGTCGGCGACTTGGGTGAAATGGTGAAGAATTCCTCATTCTCCACTTCATGCAGCAAAATGAAACAATACTTCCATCTCACCCGGAGGCATCTGCTCCAACCATGATTCACTAAGTCGCCGAGGAGGGTGCATGGACTCGAAGGCAAAAACCGGCATGACGCCGATCTCGTGCCGTTGCATTGGTGACCAAGCTGAAGCCCTCGTTATTCGAAGGCTGAGTGTGGCCGATGTCGAGGAAATAGTAGCTGCTGCCAGCTTCCGGCGATTCGCGGCGAATTCCGTGAAACCAACGAGGGAGAGCACGCCGACCAACCGTTCCTGATCCTGGAGGGAAGCGCCCGTGCGTTCACCACATCCCCGCAAGGAACGAAGGCCGTCATAGGCTGGGTTACGCCGGGGCGGATCATCGGCTGGTCGGCGTTTATGCCCGAGCCGGTGCGCTACGTCCTGAGTACGGAAGGCGCGAAGGCGGCGCAGCATAGTTCCGCACTGGTTTGGGATCGGTCCACGGCTAGGGCTGTGGCGGTGAAGTACCCGCGATTAGTGGAGAATGCGCTGCTGCTGGGGTACGACTACATGGCGATGTACCGTGGCCTACACCTCGCCGCGCTGTGTGACTCGGCTCCACAGCGGTTGGCCCAGGTGCTGTGTGTTCTGGCGAAAGGGATAGGACATCCGGCTGGCGACGGTATGGAGCTGCATATCCGAAACGAGGAGGCAGACGAGGCGCATGTGACCATCTTCACGGTGAGCCGACTGATGCGGGTTTGGCAGCGGGATGGGCTGGTGAAGAAGAGCCGGGGCAGTGTCGTGGTGCTCAAGCTGGAAGAGCTGCTGCGAGTCGGAACATAATTGCACCGGAAACATAAGTGCGGTTGGGCAACGACGAATCACCTCCCGTCAGGGCCTTCACCAAGGCTTCAATTACTGCCGCCATATCCCCTGAGCTTCCCGAACGCACGCTCTTACGAGGAAGACGCCCGCATCCTCGCCTACTAGTAAACGTCGTCCTTCCAGACCCAAGCTATCGCCACCGATGCTGTGAAGAGACTGGCACATGCAGGCGGATACTAGGATCATCGAACCCCGCGCCGACACTGGAAGATTGCGGATACGCTTTGGACGACAATCACATCGACGCCGTGTCCCTTCGCCTGACAGTAGCCGAGCAAATCTCAGTGGTGTGACCGGCAGCCACTCCTTGCTGCTCCAGGGGAATTTTCCGCCTCTCTTTACCTTGCCGGGCCTGTTTCGTGGTGGGAGACAATTTGGCAACCGGAATTCCTCGGAGCCGAAGGGAGATGACTGGATAGCAAAAACAAAGGGCAATTCGGGTTAGCTTGCCCCAGAATTGCCCTCGATGTTGCTAAATGGTTGCGGGGGTAGGATTTGAACCTACGACCTTTGGGTTATGAGCCCAACGAGCTACCGGGCTGCTCCACCCCGCTCTTTAAATATACCGTTATAGATTGGGAAGGTCAATTGTCGTCGGCCTGTGTGATCGTGGGTGGGCATTGCCCATCTCGAAGCGGACTCTGAGCGACTTTTTTCTGAAAGATGAGTCTGCATCCATAGGACGTTACGTACGAAACAGCGTATCGTTCAGCAGGTGGCGGAGGAGAGTATGGAGTTGAGCAAACCCTTTTCACGATTTTTTACAGCAGCGCTTTTCATGGCAGGTTTGCTTGTGGGCAGTAATGCTTGTTTGGCCCAAACGAAGCCGGCGACCCTGCCGGATGCGCAGATTGAGGCCAATGTTCTGAAGGCGCTTGCCGGTGCACCAGAACTGGCGGACCAATCGATTACGTCGACCACGGTCTATGGCACTGTGACATTGAATGGGACAGTGCGGGATGAGCCCTCGAGAGATTTGGCTGAGCATTTGGCCGCGAGCGCGCCGGGTGTCCAGAAGGTCGTCGATCAGTTGACGATTGGGGTTGCTGCGCCGGCGGACAGCGATTCGCAACAGCAGGCAGGGACGAACCCAAACCTGCAGTCCGATGGCACTCTGGCGCCTCCGCAGGGGCAGAATCCGGCTGTTCAGACACAGAATCCTGGAGCTGCGCAGACTGGTGCTCCCCCGCAGCAGGGGCAGTCCCCACCGCCTCCGGCTGCAGGGCAGTATCCGCCTCAGCAATCGGGGCAGTACCCGTCTCCATATGGCCGCCCCCCGTATCGGCAACCATATCCCTCTCAGTATCCTCAACAGCCTTATGTTGAACAAAAAGGGGGAGATGCTGTTGTCGTTCCGAGTGGCTCAACCTTGCGTGTGCGAATCAACGAAGGGATGAACAGCAAGAGTACGGCGCCAGGTACTGGGTTTGATGGGGTCGTTTTGAGCGATGTTGTGGCTGGTGGTTCCATTGCTGTTCCGCGTGGCGCTACCTTCCAAGGGACTGTAGTTGAAGCACATACCGCCGGTCAGTTGGGTGGCAAGGGCGAGCTGAAGTTGCAATTGACGAGTGTGACGTTTGGCGGCAGGACCTATCCGATTGCCACGGACTTTTGGTGGCATCAAGGTGTTGATAAGACGGGGAATACAGTTGGGAACACAATTGGACTAGCGAGTGTCGGGGCGTTGATTGGTGCTGTGGCGGGCGGCGGCGTTGGTGCTGCCGTCGGTGCCGGGATCGGTGGTGTTGCTGGTCTGGGTGTCTCTTCTGCGTCGGGCAAGGGTGAGGCGGCGATTCCCGCTGAGGCCATCGTGACCTTCCATCTCACTCAGCCTGCGGATGTTACGACGGTGTCGCAAACTGAGCTGAATCGGTTGGGTGCAGGGTTGCCGCAGCCCCAGCAGCAGCCACAGATGCAGCGGCGTTATCCTCCACCACCACCTCCGCCGGGCTATTATCCGTACCCGTATTACGGGCCGGCTTATTACGTTGTGCGGTAGCGAATTTTTTAGAAAAAAATTTAGAGCGTCCGATGAACCGGTTTTTACGGTTTTTCGGGCGCTTTTTTGATGGGGGTTGGGGAAAAACCGGGCGTTCGTTGTGGTGTTTTGATGGTGAAATCGTGGTGAAATGCATGGTAATTGTGGTCAAAAAGATGGTGGCTTTTTCAGGCGAAAAACACGCCACATTTTAGAAATATATTTTTCGGGTGTCTGGGTCAGGGGTGATCCTGGAGGTGCTCAAGCTGCCTGATCAGGTCCGCCTGATAGTCGGGATGATTCGCGCGGGCGAGGCGGAGAGCTGTGGCCATGGCTTGCTTGCCCTCCGGGATTCGGCCTGATGCGAGCAGTGCCTGTCCAAGGACGAAGTTGACGTCGGCTTGGTCGGGGGCCTGCTGGACGGCGGTTTGCGCCAGAGCCAGTGCTTCCGGGATTCGGCCCTGACGTAGAAGGCCGGTGGCGGCTGCGGCGTTTGACTCAGCGGCGAGAAGTGGGACGTTGAAGGTTCCTCGATAGACGAAGATGATGTTGCCGATGGTCGCGTCGGGGACGCGATCGTGGAAGAGCTGATAGGGGTTGAGGTTGTCGGGACCCCATAGGAGGCCATTGGTTTCAGTGGAGCTGACGAGCACGGTGCCACTGATGGTGGATGGGACGGGTACGCCTCCCATGCCGACCACGTGCGCAAAACCGCCCAACAGCGGCTTGCAATGAATGCCGTAGTAGGAGAGGTCGACCCTGGGGTTGCCGTAGTAGTCGAACCAGCAGTTGTCGTCGGGGTGCTGCTCGAGATAGGTTTTTGTCCACTTGAGGCCCTGTCCCCAATCGGCGTTGGAGTCGGTGGCGAAGCGATAGGTGTGGGTGGGTCCACCGAAGAGCTCGTTCGAGTAGGCGAGGAAGTTCGGGTAGGAGTGGAGCGACGAGAAGACGGTGAGGAGAAGCAGAGCGGCGACGGCGACCTTGCCGACAACTGAGCGCGTGAAGAGCGCGGCCGCGGCGGCAGAGGCGAGGACGATGCAGAAGGGGTAGATGGGAAGAAGGTAGCGGACACCCATGTTGATGTGAGAGGTGAAGGCGGCGATAAGGAAGAACGCAATAGGGAAGGAGAAGAAGATGAGTTCACGACGTCGCCCGTAGATGCGGGCGAAGGGCAGGAAGAGAAGAAAGAGCATGAGCGTGCTCGTGGTTTTGAGGAGGAAGACTGCAGGGAAGAAGAACCACTTGCTGGTGCTGTACAGATGACCAAAGATAAAGCTCGGACGGGTGCCCTGGCTGAAAAGGATGTCGACCCAGCCATATAGATAGGCTTCGGGGAGAAGATGATGACGGGCGAGGAACTCGATGACGGTGCGCTGGAGCGAGTGGGTGAGGATTTCGACGTATGCGGAGAGTGGCGGGGCGATTTGCAACTGGCCGGGCCGCGCGGCGTAGCGGAAGCCATAGAAGGCCCAGAGGACGACATAGCTGAAGACGGCGACGGCGAGGAGAGCTAAGCCGAGTTGTCGAAGCTGGCGTTTCCTGTCGTACGTGGCGCCGGGCTTTTCGGAGAAATTCGGGGCGGAGATGTGCGAGCCGGAGGCAGGCAGGAGGAGGTCGGTGAGAGCGAGGAGGACCAGTGTGGGGAAGATGAGGACGCCAGAGTGTTTGGCGACGATGCCGAGTGATGTTGCGACGGCGCAGAGTGTGAGACTGGCAGCGGAGGGTTTGTTGCAGAAGCGATAGAAGGTGTAGACGGAGGCGAAGAGGAAGAGGGCGAGAGCCATGTCGGTGGTGACGAGGGCACCGTTGGCGAGCAGGTTGGGTTCAAAGGCGAAGAGGAGGATTGCGATAACTGCGGCGAGGGGGCCGAAGATTTTTTTGGTAGCGAGGAAGACGAGCAGGCCGAGGGCGAGGCTGAAGATAGCGATCATGAGACGGCCGCGGAACAGAATTGCGTCTGCATCGGCGGTGTAGAGGAGTTGCGTGCCATTGATGAAGTCCTGAGCTTTGAAGAAGGGAACAGGGATGGCAGGGGGCTCATGGAGACCCATTGAGACGAGAGGGAGGGAGGCGAGGAGTTTTACGAAGGGTGGGTGTTCGGGATTTCTGCCGAAGTCGGCGTGCTTCCAGTATTCGAAGCCGGCGAAGAGATGCGTCGATTCATCGAAGGTCTGGGACTGCTGGCGCACGGAGGTGACGAGCAGGATCGCCATGACGGCGAGGAGAGCTGCAGCGATGAGGTTGGTGATACGGGGAGTTAACGCTGGGGGGTGGAGAGCCGGCGGTTCTGGCATCCTGTCTGACTTTCGCGAGGTGGGATAGCACCGTGTGGTCTGGTGGTCTTCCTAGGCCCATGAACGCTGTCGTTATTCGCAACACAATACCGATTCTCGATTCTGGATGCAAGGGATCGGAATATGGGCAGTGGGTCTATTGGAATGAATGACGGAAATTTCCGAAAACCAGACTTCGGGGACTTGGCTAACGCTTACTAGTATCTGAAGCTTAGTGCCAGGACCGATGGATCGCCCACTTCGAGTCGCCGCCAGTTCACGAATGCTGCGCACCTTATAAGGGTTTGGTACTGCTCAGGGCAACGCCTCGAGAACGCTTCGACATTCTCTAGTTCGAGAGTTAATACGGTTCCGGGCGCACAGTGAACATCGGACATCCCATCCGTCGGGTCATCCAATGAGGTCATACAGTCGATCCAAGCATTCATATTCTTGCCGTAGAAGGCAGGAAAACCGAAGACGCGGGCAAACTCCTCGTGGAAGGATTGCAATCTCTAATGCTCTTGCAGTCAAGAGAGACTTTCGTAGTGATCACGGTCTAAGAATAGCTCGCCTCGAAACTAATGCACGAAAAACGGGGTTTTGGGAAACTACGACCCTATGCAGAATTAACTTGCCGATAATCCGACTTTTCGTGCACAACGCGTTTTGATTCTATTTCTGGGCGTCCGCCCACCCTCGCTGCCAAGCGGGGCTCTTGGTTTCATCATTTCGTTCTCCTGCGGTTCCGGCTTTGAAGCCGAATAGATGGTCGATCAGTTCCTCCTCTGATCTTTCACTGGAGTCGAAAGGCAAGTCTTCATCAATCAAATCTTTACTGGCCATAGCGTGCCACCTCCTTGCAGTGATCGCATCCGCCCACTCGTTCCACCGGAAACGTGCAAGTAGCTAACTGAACTTCGTCCATTCAATACTGCAACGAGGAAATACATTCATTGCAGAACAGACAGACCGAGATCGCGTCATTAAAAAATGGGGACAACGGTTGACCGTTGTCCCCACAACTTACTTAGAAGCTTAGTCGCGCACTTACTTGCATGGTGCGGCTGGGAACAGTCACACTATTAATGGTAGAAGAGCCGGTAACAATCGCGCCATTGACGACCGTAAGCTGATTCGCCGGCAAACCGAAGCTGGGATGATTGAATAAGTTCTGCGCGTCCCCACGAACCTGCAACTTAACCGACTCCCAGATGGAGAAAACCTTGCCAAGGGATAGGTCTGTTGTAGCGAGACCGGGCCCATTGAGTTGGTTCCGATGAAGATTGCCGAAGGTTCCCGCAGCCGGAGGTGCGAAGGCAGCTTCGTTGAACCATTGACGAACACCGCGGTTTGCAAGGCTCGGATTCCCGGTGATATTTGGATAAAGAGCGAAGTTACTGCCGGCCAGTGAGTAGGAGGTATCGGTCTGCATCACCGGAGTAAAAGGCTGACCACTCTGAACTACCAGAGTGTCTGAAACTTGCCAGCCGCCGATAAGTGCGTCAACCAGGGAGTTATTGTTCAGGAACTGCCTCCCGCGACCGAAAGGCAGCTGATAGAGAAAGTAGCCTTTGAACGCATTTCTGACATCGAAGTTTGAGTTCCCGTAGTTCGCTGCCGGGCTATAGGCGTTCTGCCAGTTTTGATTACCGAAATGGCTTCCCCAACCGGCTGTGTCGAGATCGTCCAGGAAGTGAGACCAAGTGTAACTGAAGCTGAAGCTAAGCCCATGGCTCAAACGTTGCTCGATCTGGGCCTGAAGCGAGTTGTAGTTTGAAGTTGCATTCTCGTTAGGCACAGTACCTGCCACCGCAATCGTCCCAAACTGCGGATAAGGTCTGAACTGTTTGTCATTGGGTGAAAGTTTGCTTGCGGGAACCTGGTTGATATCGACAGGGAAGGGAAGGTCGTGCCCATGACTTGCCACGTAGGCCAGAGAGGCCACCAGATTGTTATTCAACTGACGCTGACCCTGGATATTCCATTGGTAAGAACCACCTACTGGCTGATGAAATGCGGCAAAGTTAACGTTCGAATTGTTATATCCAGCTGGATCGGTCGTAGCTGCAATGTACGGGAGGTTTGCACCGCTTCCTGAAAGGCTGACAAGCTGAGTAGCCCCATTCGAAGTATCTGTCGCATTGCCCTTGGACCCGAAAGCTCCGCCCATGACCGGCCCCTGAGAGGCGCCGTTATAAGTGTCATTGCTCCAGTTATACGCATAGAGGCCGAATCCGCCCCGAATAACCGTATTGGGGTCGAGCTGATAGGAGAAGCCAACCCGCGGAAGAAAGGTGTCGTAAACACCGTTCTGAATCCGTGTACGGCCATTTGCGTGGGTTGACCCGTACCACATTGCGCCGAGGGTAGTTGTGACCGGGTTCGACACCGTGGGATCGAACGCGGCTTCGTTTCCTTTGACCTCACTCCAACCGGTTTGCATCTGATACCGCAGCCCGAGATTCACGGTTAAGTTTGGTCGCAGCTTATAGTCGTCCTGGACGAACAACTGTGGAAGCTTCATACGTCCGCCATATTCCGGCGTCACATTTGCATTCCAATTCTGCGTTTGTCCAAGGAGAAAGTCGGCGTAGGCTGCGCCCGTTGAACTATCACCTTGAGTCGATGCAGTGTAGATGCCCGTGTAACCCATCGTCCCGGCATTTACGTTGCCCCACGCTGTAGAGTTGTTCTGGTAGATCAGTAACTCACCTCCGAAGTGCAAAATGTGCTTTCCTTTGATTAGGGTAACTACATCGGATGGGTTGTAAACATGCTCTTTATAAACGGCGTTGGTTTGAACGCAGAGAGCTGTGCCACCGTTGCAACCCTGGTTGTACCCATTGATCTGGATCGCCGGGAAGTTATCGGCTTTGGCAAACTGCCACCCGAGCTTGGCAGGGTATCCCTGGTTCAGCGTGAAGGGCACGAAGAAGTTGAGCTGGTTGGTATACCCGAATCTGACTTCATTGGTCACGCTTGGGCTGATGGTCCACACCTCTGAAATCTGAGCATTGTTTTTGCTGACATCACCGGTCTGGCAACCGATGGGGCAGATTCCCGCGCCCAGACTTTCGCCTGGATTGTCTCCCGAACTCTCCGTGATTGTGAGTCGGTGGTTGGCCGTGATCTGGTAGTCGAGCCTGCCAAAGTATCTAGTGAATGGATTCGAATTAGGCGGGGTAAAGACGTAATTGTTGGTGATGACTCCGTTTACGTTTTTTCCAGGCGCATTGGGAGCGGGGAAATATTTTTGAATCGCGCTGGCAACCGGGTCGATGCGGCTGGCGGGAATCTTGTTGCCATTATGGTATTCATCGGCAAAAGAGGTCCGGTGCACGACGCCACCCACAACTGTCGTGGTCTGCGGGTCATAGATAGAAGGAAACCCGGTAAAGTCTCCGGCGAGAACGGCTGGAGTCGGAACTGCGTAGAACGCCGGCTGTGAGCCCCCAGACTGGATGATCTTGTCGAAGTTGAAGTAGAAGAAAAGCTTCCGCTTCAGGATGGGACCGCCGATCGAGCCACCGAAATTGTTGTAGCGGAGACGCGGTTTTTGTGGCGTGCCGCCGAAGTTATAGCTATATGCATTCAACGCATCGTTCTGAAAATACTCGTACGCCGAACCGTGGAAGTGGTCGGTACCACCCTTGCTGATCTGGTTGTACAGAATCCCGCCGACGCCATACTGCGCCGAGAAGGCGGATTTGCCGACTTGAACCTCTTGCACCACTTCCTGCGTGTAGATGTCAGAGTTGGCGCTGGCAGGCAGCGTGGTCTCCGCTCCGTCGGCCAGCACTGTACTGAATGGCAGATTGCCATTGACGGCAAGCATCGTGCCGTTGGAGGTGCCCGTGCCCAGAGACCCCTGCGCAGCCATTGGAGCACCGGCGGCTCCGGCCATCAAAATATCGAACTTCGACCAATCCTGTCCGACCTGCGGAAGCTGCGACAGAGTCTCGGCGCTCAGCATGAACGTCTGCTCCCCGTTCTCCGTCTTGAGCAGAGGAATGTCCATATTGACGACGACCTGCTCCGACACAGCGCCGACAGACAACTGCGCATTGACGCCCATGATTTCCGCATTCAAAGTAACTGAAGAGCGCACAACCTCTTTAAATCCAGATTTCTCGAAGGTGATCTTGTACGTGCCTGTGACGATCGAAGATGTGTCATAGACGCCATCATTGTTTGTGCTGTAGACGTTGGATACTCCAGTGTTAACGTTGGTGACGGTCACAGTCACCCCAGGTACTGCGGCCCCCGTCGAATCCGTTACGACTCCACGTATGTCACCAGAATTGGTGCTCTGCCCGAACGCAGTTCCCAGAAGAATTGGGAGCATGATCACTACTAACCATCTCAATTTCATAGCGTTTTCCTCCTCAAATTGGAACACTCACGGAGCCCGTATCTCCCCAATCTTGGCTTTTCCTTTGCAATCACTAAAACGCTTCAATTGGGGAAGACAAGCGTTTGTCTTTTTTCCGGTTGAACTATGATCCGATCTCCATAAACTTGTCAACTATTTTCTCCATCAAAAGGTTGACCATGCCAATAGCCCGAACGCTCCTGATCTTGGTGGATAGCAAGCGAGAAAATGTCTTTGGTTCACCACAGGCAAATTTGAATCTGAAAGTAAGCCGTTGTTTCTTTTGAACTGGGAACTCCGTTTCAGACGAGACGACCGATCCCACTTTGGCCCTTCCCTTCCGCTCATCATCTATCCGCTGTGGCTCAGGGGATATCCATCGCACGCACAATAAATTTGATGTACCAAAAGCTCGGTGATGAACGGATGCATTGCTCGTGGGTTTTGAGAAAACTCGATTCAGACCGTGCCCGGCCGACGTGGTTCGACTAGACTTGGCCGCTGCCGAACATCGAGATGGTGAAGTGAAGCAAGAGGGAGAGGACCCACCAAATGCGATATCATCTCGGCCGTTGCACATTTGGAGGCGGGCGTGGGTGACATCACAATCAGCGTGATTGTGTTCGCGTGTGTCGTTGGAGGTGCTCTGGTCGGCATTTTTCTTCGCGGCATCGTGCCAGTAAGTCATCTGGAGGATGCTTCAAAAGATGTCGTGAAGCTCACAACGGGGTTGCTCGTCACGCTGAGTGCGTTGGTTCTCGGTCTGCTGATCGCTTCGGCAAAGGGTTCGTTCGACGCGCAGACTGCCGATGTGGCAGCAATATCTGCCAAGGTGGTCCTGCTGGACCGTGTGCTGGCCAATTATGGTCCCGAGACGAAAGAAGCGCGGGAGCTTCTGCGAGATGTCGTTGCCCGTAATCTTGATCGGCTGTGGCCGCAGGAAGGCTCACGAACTTTCGAACCCGCAATGCCGGCAGCTGGCTCGGGGGCAGCCCTCTATCAAAGGATTCAAGCGCTGTCGCCGAAGGACAATACCCAACGCGCGCTCCAAGCCCAAGCGGTGAGTATGTCGCTTAGTCTCGGCGAAATCCGTTGGTTGATGTATGCACAGGGCGCCAACTCGATTTCTAAACCTATGCTCGTCATCCTGGTTTTCTGGCTTAGCACGATTTTCCTGAGCTTCGGACTCATGGCGCCTACTAATACAACCGTGATCAGCGCGATATTGGCTTGCGGGGTGTCGGTTTCCGGCGCAGTCCTGCTGATTCTGGAGTTGTACTCTCCCTACGGCGGCCTGATTGCAATCTCCAGCGCGCCGCTGCGCAACGCCCTTGCGCAGCTTGGTCAGTAACGTAGTGTCTCGATGGCATCGGCACTTCCCGCTAGATGTCGCTGACCTGCATTCTCTCGAATAGTGCTTCTTGTGCCGGCGGATCGCACTGGTTTTCAACAACTCGGAAACAAACCGAACTGCCGCTTGTCAATTTGTAGTGCACGCAAAACGCGGTTTTCGCAACTTCAACCGTTTTGCCGAAAAGACGACTTGCAGGAACAAGTCTTTGGATGCGGGACTAGGAAGTACAGTTGTGATGCTCAAATCCCTTGGAGACGGATTCGCCTTTGAAGAGCTATCGTTGTTGGTGAAATGCTCTGAGCTTACGGCTCTGCGTCAGGCGGGAACGTCTCAAAATTGCAACTTCGCCGATGCCACTGACATCCGAGATATCATGAGTTTGATTCGAGATGAAGGCGGGAGCTGAATACGAAGGGTTCATGTAACGCTGTACGAAAGAATGGACTGGCGGGTAATTTGGTGAACGGGCTGGGCGGTCGGCGAGGAAAAAGGGCAAGTACGGGATGCTGAACGGCTGGGGACGAGGCATCATCCTAAGCGCTGTTGCGATTGTTTGTATGTGCGCATTTTTTCTGCCGGCGCAGCGGTTGCGTTACACGAAGCGCCCGGATGCGGAGAACGGGGCGAAGGTCTACAAGGGGGGCTGCATTGCGTGTCATGGGAGCGACGGCAGGGGCGCTCCCATGACAAACACGGTATTTCTGCGACCGGATACGTTTCCGGATTTTACGGACTGCGCGGGGACGACACCGGAGCCGGACGGCAACTGGAAGGCAGTGATCGTGCATGGGGGGCCGTCGCGAGGGCTCTCGCAGATCATGCCGGCGTTTGGGGATCTGCTGAGCGACGATCAGATTAATGATGTGATCGCGTATATGCGGGGGTTTTGTAAGAATGTCCACCACTATCCGCTGGGCGAGTTGAATCTGCCACGTGCGCTGGTGACGGAGAAGGCATTTCCGGAGAACGAGATTGTGGTTTCGACGGCGGCGAGTGCGTCGGGTGCGCCGGCGTGGACTACCGATGTTATTGATGAGCGGACGATCATCGATGCGCGGACGCAGCTTGAAACGGATGTTCCGGTGAACTATGCGGATCAGAATCACAACTGGACGGCAGGCACGGGCGACATCACGCTGGCGGTGAAGCGGGAGGTGTTTTCGAGTCTGCGGACGGGATCGATTCTGAGTCTGCAGGGGGGAATCCTGCTGCCGACGGGGGACAGCAATCGGGGGTTCGGTACGGGGACGACGCAGTTCGAGCCGTTTGCGGCGTTCGATCAGCTCTTCAAAGAAAATACGTTTCTGCAGACGCAGTTGGGGGCGGACCTGCCGGTGGATACGAGCGTGGCTCCGCGCAGCATGTTCTGGAGGGCGACAGTCGGGCAGGCGATGGCTCAGGACCACATGCTGGGGCGGGTGTTTACACCGATGGTGGAGTTTCTGGCGGTGCGTCGCTTTACGCCCGGGGCGAGCACCAACTGGGATGTTCTGCCGGAGTTGCAGATGACTGTGAGCCGGCGGCAGCACGTCCGCATGGGCTTTGGCGTGAGGGAGCCGTTTACGAATACGAGCGGGCGAGCGCCGCAGGTTATGTTTTATATGCTTTGGGATCGCGCGGATGGGAAGCTGTGGGACGGTTGGCGATGAGGATCCGTTCGGGTAACTCGACTGGAACGATTCGTGCGATCGACGCGGTTGGCTCGATGTTTCTAGGGCTGCTGTTGGCGGCGGCTCCGTCGGTGGTGTGGGGCCAGACGAAGACGGAGAATGCGAAGGGCGACAGGGTGCCTCCGGGGACGGTGTTTCGCACGTCGGAGCGGTGTGTGGCTTGTCACAATGGGATGAAGACGAGCGAGGGCGAGGACATTTCGATCGGGCTTCAGTGGGGCGCAAGCATCATGGCGAACTCATCGCGCGATCCTTACTGGCAGGGAAGCGTTCGGCGGGAGGCGATCGATCATCCGGAGTCGAAGCAGGCGATTGAAGACGAGTGCTCGGTGTGCCATATGCCGGCGGTGCGGATGGCGGACCGCGATAAGGGACAGCACACAGATGTGTTTTCGCGGTTTCCGTTGGCGACGTTTCCCAAGGGGGACAAGGCTGCGGCGGATGGAGTGACCTGTTCGGTGTGCCACCAGATCGAGAAGGAGGGGCTGGGGACCGACGCGACGTTTGTTGGGAATGTCAAGATCGCGAAGGCGGACAAGAACGGCGAGCGGGCGGAGTATGGGCCTTTTGAGATTGATCAAGGACACCAGACGGTGATGCACTCGTCCACGGCCACGTACCGGCCGACGAAGGGCGACCATATGCGGGATTCGGGGCTTTGCGGGAGCTGCCATACGCTGATTACCTCGGCGCTGGGGACAAATGGCGAGAAGATCGCGAGGTTCCCGGAGCAGGTGCCTTACCAGGAGTGGCAGCACAGCGACTACGCGACGAAACAGACCTGCCAGGACTGCCATATGCCGGTGGTGAAGGAGGCGGTGGCGGTGACGGCGTTGTATGGGCAGCCGCGTGATGGCATGCACCGGCACACGTTTGTCGGATCGAATTTTGTTGTGGAAGGAATGCTGCAGGATCATCGCGATGAACTCGCCACGGCAGCGCTGCCGGAGGAGATGGACGCGGCGATGAAGCGAACCGAGGAGTTTTTGAAGACGCAGGCGGCGAAGGTGACGATTGGCAGTGTCGATCGGACTGCGGATGGAGTTGCGGTCGAGGTGCATGTGGAGAATCTCGGCGGGCACAAGCTGCCGACGGCTTATCCGTCGCGGCGGGCCTGGCTGCATGTTGTGTTGCGCGATGCGAGTGGGCGAGTGGTGTTTGAGTCGGGTGCGCTGAATCCGGATGGGTCGATTGTGGGCAATGACAATGATGTCGACCCGCTGAAGTACGAGCCGCATTATCGGGAGATTACGCGTGCGGACCAGGTGGAGATCTATGAGCCGATCCTGAAGGATTCCGACGGCAAAGTGACAACAGGACTGCTGCATGCGGTGGGGTACCTGAAGGACAATCGTCTGCTGCCGCATGGGTTCGACAAGGCGACGGCGATTCAGGACGTTGCCGTGACCGGCGGAGCGGCGGACGATCCGGGGTTCACCGACAAGGGGAGCACGGTGCGGTATGTGGTCTCGACTGGCGGTGTGGCGGGGCCGTTGAAGGTAGAGGCGGAGCTTTGGTATCAGCCGATCGGGTTTCGCTGGGCGCACAATCTGGCGCCGTATAAGGCGAGCGAGCCGCAGCGCATGGTGCGGTACTACGAGTCGGCTGCGCGCAAGTCGGCTATGGTGCTCGTCAAGGCGGAGGCATCGCGTTAGCCGGCGAGGTCCATCCCGCGGAATTGGAGAAATTACAAGTTGTTGATGTATACATAGTTACAAACAGGATGAGTCGGCAAAACCGGCATAGTCGACGCTGTTTGACATCAGTTGACGTCAAATCTATACAACCAATGGGGCCCCTGGGGCTGAGTCTGGTAAGGACATGATTCAATCGAGGTCAAAAACGTCTTGATCCCCTACCAGAATTCACTTGACGCTCCATCCGTTCAGGTAGGTTAAAGATCGAGGTGTAATGTGTCGTTGACGTCTTCACCGGGACAGCTAGCCACGAGCGCAAATGGACAAATCGAGAGAGACTTGTGAAAGTCGACTACATGTCGGAGCAGAAAATCGATCAATCGGGGCTGCCCATTTACAGTCAGGATTGGTGGATTGATATTGCGCGCGGACTTTCGAAATATCGCGAGTTGAAGGTCGTCCACCGAGGCGTCGTTGTCGGACGACTTTCCCTTGTTTTATCGAGAAGCCGGCTCGGACTTCTTCGGGGTCAAGATCCACACTGGTCGCATCTTGGGGGGCCGATTGTCGATCAGCGGTTAAGCCGCACCGAACAAGCCGAAGTGATCCGCTCATTGCTCCAGCAGTTGCCGCGATGGGCCTCTTTTCATTTTGTTTGCAATCCCGATTTGAGTTATGCCGACCTTGTGAGGAGGGCTTTCAAACAATCAGGCTTTGATCTCGCAACTCAATTGACCTATCTGCGTCTTCCCTCAGAGGGCAATGCGTTGAATAGCCGAAACAGCAAACATAAGGGACACATCAAGAGAGCGGCCAAAGAACTGGATTGCGTGGACATTACCGCAAAGGAATTCGTCCAGTTCTTCGAAGCGAACTTGAAGGCCAGTAAGGAAAGAACTTATTCGCCCCTTGGCACGATGAGATTACTGATTGAAGAGGCCGTTTCCCGGGGCCAGGCGCGCGCCATTGCCGCAAGGCCAAATTCCGGGAGTCAATCAGTCGATCATGGCCGATCGTCCCCTTATGACGCGGCCATTGTTTATGTTTGGGACGATGATCGTTGCTACTACTGGCTTTCAACACACCGCATCGCTTCCGCGGACAACTCGAATGCAAAGGCCCATCCCGATGCAACCAAGCTTCTTGTCGTCAGAGCGATGGAAGACGCCCAGGCGATGAACCTGATTTTTGACGCAGATGGAGTCGCAACTCCCGGGGCGGAGATTTTCTACCGTGATATGTTCGGACTCAGAATGGAGCAGCGTCGCGACGTCTTTCAGCGCGAGACGATGTTAGAGCGGTTCTATCAGAGGTACCGGCAACAATTCAAAGCAATGATTGCCAATAAGATCCCAAGCTGGGCGGAGCTATGGATACTTATCTCGTCAGTCCAGATTCGCAGAAGCCCACGAGGAAGCGGAGAGCTATTGCTGTTTTGTGTTTTGGGGGAATTTGCTTCATCTTGATGCTCGGATGGCAGTTTTTCTGGCACCGAGCAAGATTGTAAAGACGGGTGGTCTCCAGCGAAGGCGCTAAAAAGGAAATCCCCTTCTTTGCCGTATGCCGTGACCAGTCCCCAACTCAAGAGCATGTCATAGACGAGCTTATGAAGTGGTACGGGTTTGCCGCTTGCAACAGTCTTCACATTTCCAAATCTGCCTCGTACACATGACCGGGTGACCAACCGAGGACTTCAGCATCGTCTCGGAGACCTGGTGCGAGATCATGCAATTCTGAGCTCGCAGAAAGCAAAATTACGCTGGGTGGATCGGCAGGGTTTGCGTGAATGAGCTCACGAAGTTTATCTCCCGCCCTCTTTATTGCATCCTTGCGTTGCACGAAACCCAGGTAGAGATCCAAAAAAACGATCTGCGCTTGCATCTCATCCAGCGTGGCATCCCTTCCAACGGTCTTGTATGTGAGCCCAAACTTGTCTCCCAACAATGTGAGCAATGGGGCAAGGACAGCGCGTTTCAGCTTTTGAGTCTCCTCGTAAACAGCGAAGATCGTCACCGAAGGAGCAATTTGATCCCGGTTTTCCCACAGGGTTCTTACGAACAAATCGTTGGCTGCCAACTCAGGCACGCTCAGGTCATCGTAGAGTTCTGGGAAGAGATCTTGGAGTTTTCGCTCGTCTTCGTCAGAAATGTCGTCAAAGAAAGAATTCCAGGGTGCTGCAGCCAGATCATCGGCCTTCGGGAATAGGTCGTACGCATCGTCGACGACTACTGCTGCAGTTACTTTCTTCTCGTTGAGAAGATCTCTCACCTGCGCTATCACTTTGCCTCCGCCACTTGTACCGGCTGAGTGGCAGACGCTTGAATTGAGTTTCCGTCGCAGCGCTTCCCAGGAGCACCGTATCTGGCTTTGGGAGATCAGACGCGATCGATTCAACTTCATGTCGGCTTTCAGGTAACGGAATTAATTCACTTCTCTCTGGACCCGATCCGCCACGCAGAATGCCGGAGAAGAGCGTTTTCTTCGGCCTGTTAATTGTCCAAGCCGCCACTCCTAGATACGGCATTGGCTCGATAGCCAAACGCTGCTCGCGATGGCGGAGGATGTTGAACACTGTCCCTGATGGAACCACCGTCACCAAATGAGAAGCCAGCACGTAGTGGCCCGCATCCGATAGGGCCGAGAATGGCAACAGATGAAGCTTCCCATCAGGCACGACGATGATCGATTGCTCATGCGTGTACGCCGATACTGGTTTGATCAGATCGTTGAAGAGCTGCTGGGCCAACCCATCGTCCACCTTTCGCTTCATCACTTCTGTTCGATAATCTGCGGCCTCTCTCTCAAATTCCGACTTCGCCTTCAACGCGTAACGCTTCACAGTCGTCTCGGTGATTGCGAGGACATACGAATTTGGCTCGTCCAAAACGTATTCCAATATGAGTTCCGACGGGCCGAGATCGCGCTGCAACTGTATCAAGTTCACCGGCTCCGTCGAGAAATGATCGGGTTTGAAATTCGGATTGATCTGTTGCTCGGTGTCGTAAATCGTTTGCAGAATGTCCTGCCTTGACCCAAGGTCATCGGTGTCCAGCAATCGCAAATTAAGATTCGTGAGAGCCTTCTCGGCAGTCGTTTGCTCGTGGGGAGCGACTGGTTCGTGATCCTCAAGAGCCTGCGCTTCGACTCGGCCTCGTGCCCGCTCGATTGCTCGGAATGCCTCGCTATTCTTCCCTCGGTCGCTGAGCGAGGCAAAATATCCCGCATACACTTCGCTCAATTGCCCGAGCAACTGCCGCTCAACAGTCGGTGTCGGCACTTTCGACAAGAGTGCATCGATGAGATCTGTGCTCTTCTGGTAGAGCTCATCTGAAGCTTTTGCATCCCCGAGTTTCGCGAGAATCTCTGCTTTTATCGCGAGGTCCCGCGGCACAAAATAGAGTTCATCGGGGATCTGCTTGTTTGCATCTATTGCGTCGTTGACGGCTGCCAGGGCCGGTTGCAACTTCCCACGTTGGAGATATGCCTTGGCCAGTAACCCATCCGCCTGAGTCATGCCTCGCCAATAGGACAACTGTTTTGCATATTGGATAGCGCGGGCGTAGTCATCCGCAGCTCGATCCCACTGGCCCATTCGACCATAGACACTGGCTCGGGCTTGATAGAGCTCATAGAGATGCCCGGCCAGGTGGTAGTTGGACGCTCGCTGCATCGCCTCCGAAGCGAGAGCCAGTGCTTCTTGATTGCGCCCCAGCCCACTCAAAGCTTCGATCTTCGCATTGATTGCGATGGTCGGATACGCAACATCCGGCTTGTCCTTCGACACCTTAATCGCTTCGTCGAGCGGTCCAAGAGCTTCGCCGTACTTTTGCAGCTCGACCAAACCAGTGCCGTAGACACTCGCATATCGAATGTGAGCAGCGGGATCAGCAACTTTTGCCACGGTCCACGCCTTCACAACGTTCTTCTTCGCAGTAGCAATGTCTCCGAGCAGGAATGCCGCGATCCCCTGTTCCCCAATTGCCCTGGAGGCGAGCAAGTAGTGATGCCGCTGCCTTGCGAGCGTTTCAACCTGCGCCCACGTCGCGCGCGCCATCGCGGAGTCGTAGTTCACTTCCAGCATCCCAAGGATCGTCAGGATGCGAAGTCTTGTCTCTGGGTCCTGCGCTTGCGGCAAGGAAAGATCCGCTGTCAGTTCGGCAAGCTGGGCAGGAACACTAATCGAGGATTCACTCTGAGCAGGAATTTCGCTGACTTGCGCGTACAGAGCTTTCGATGGCTCATGCTTTCGAATGAATCCAAGTTCTGCTTGTCGGTATAGGGGTTCTGCTGCGATCCAGTTATTGACCCATGACTTCTCGTCGGCTTGTTCCAGCAACGCCTCTGAGGAGCCCGGAATCCTCCAATGGAGGACGTGATATCCAACAACACCCAACAGGACAGCAAGGAGCAATCCGGTAGCGATGCGAAGAGTGGGGGAGACTCTGAATCGCAATGCGCACCATTACCGTTAAGCCAATAATGCCAAAAACAGACCGTTAGATCAAATCTTCTGGACTGTTCACCAACTTTACCTACCCTGTTGGTACGAATCAAGGCTCGGAATGACGTCATGAAGATTCGCAATCACAAGGTGGCTCGCAATGCTTGTATATCGCGCATCGGTGGCTGCCCGAAGAATCGCTTGTACTCCCGATTGAACTGGCTTGGACTCTCGTATCCAACCTCGAAGGCTGCGCTCGCAGCATCCAGCTCGTCCGTGAGCATCTTCTGCCGCGCCGCATGGAGCCGAAGCTGCTTTTGAAACTGAAGAGGGCTCATAGCTGTGAGACCACGGAAGTGATGGTTCAGAGTCGATCTGCTCATGCCTGTCATCGATGCGAGTTCATCCACATTCAGCGTCTTCTTGAAATTATCGCGCAGCCAAGTAACGGCCTTCGCTGTTCGATAGCTTTGGTCTGCCAGCGTTGCGACCGAACGCAGACGATCTCCCTGTGGCCCCTGCAGAAGGCGATAGATGATTTCTCGCTGGAGCAGCTTTCCAAAGAATGGAACATCCTGGGGAGTGCAGAGAAGCTGCACCATCCGTGAACATGGCGCGAGCAGTTCTAAAGTTGCTTCGCCAAGAACCATGCCGCGGGTTCCAACCGGCGGTGGAGGAACGTGCACTTCTTCGGAATGAAGAATGTCGCGGACCATCCCCATATCAAGTTTGAGGAAGAATGCCAGGTAGGGTCTCTCCACACTGGCGGCGCACACCCGGCTGATGATCGGAAGGTCGATTGAGGTGAGGAGGAAGGTTGATCCGCCGAAGACATAACTCTGCTTTCCCAGGTCGACACGCTTCTTCCCCTGGGGAATGAGAAGCAGACTCGGCACATAGGTGCAGGGATTCGGTGCGGTCGGAAGAGTGTTTCGGTAGAGCGTCAGTCCGGGGACGGCTGTTGACACTTCTGAGACATGCCCCATCACTTTGCCAATAGCGTCGGCCAGTTCCTGGAGCGCTTGGGCGATCTGGGGATGGGCGCTCTGTCCTAATTTTACGGCCTTCATTTCATTTCCTCGACATCTTCAAGATAAAACATAAGCGGTGCCATGGCGCAGCATTTCCCTTGCCTCGGCGGAATAGGCAATGATTCCAGTCGATCGGGCTACCGCAATAGGACTGTTTGGGCCTAGCGTTGAACTCGAGGGATTGGGAAATGAAGATACGCAAACTCGGAACGCTGGAAGTATCGGAACTCGGATTTGGATGCATGAATCTGGTAACAAACTACGGTCCTGCCGCCCCGATCGACAACGCCATCAAGGTCATTCGCGAGGCCCACAACAAGGGTGTCACATTCTTTGACACGGCCGAAGTGTACGGACCCTATACAAGCGAAGCCATCGTCGGCGGCGCAATCGAATCGTTCCGTAACGAGGTGAAGATCGCGACGAAGTTCGGCTTCGATCTCACCGAGACGGGCGGACTGAACAGCCGACCCGAACACATCAAGTGGATGGTGCACGGATGCCTCAAGCGTCTCCGGACGGACCACATTGACCTCTTCTATCAACATCGCGTGGATCCAAATGTCCCGATCGAGGACGTTGCGGGGGCGGTGAAAGCGCTTATCGAGGAAGGCAAGGTATTGCATTTCGGCCTGTCGGAAGCGAGCCCGAACACCATCCGCAAGGCGCACGCGGTTCAGCCCGTCACTGCACTTCAGACAGAGTATTCGCTGATCAACCGAGACCCGGAAGAGAACGGGTTGCTCGACACTTGTGAGGAACTCGGAATCGGTTTCGTGCCCTGGGGACCAATCGGCATGGGCTATCTGACGCAGAACCTTGGCGCGCAGACCAAATTTGATCCGAAATCGGATCTCCGTTCTGGATTTGACCGCTTCCAGCCGGAGAGCATTGCGGCGAACAAGCCGCTTGTTGATCGCATCACCGAGCTTGCGAAAGGGAAAGGTGCAACGACGGCGCAGCTATCGCTCGCATGGTTGCTGGCCCAGAAGCCGTTCGTCGTCCCGATACCCGGAACGAGCAAGGTCAAGCATCTTGAGGAGAACATCGAAGCGACCAACCTTGTACTGACCGCGGAAGACCTGAAAGAGATTGACCGTGCTCTATCCGAGTACAAGATTCATGGCGGTCGTATGAACGAACAACAGATGAAGGTCGTGGAGCAGTAGGGTAAGTAGACATCACTGCTCGCAGGAAGGCACCGTTCTCTCTTAGAAGAGAGAGAATGGAGGAGATACTACTATGACTGCAGAAACCAACAAGATCGTTATGCACCGCTTCTTGGAGTTCATCAACACTGCCAGCGAGAAGCTTGCTCAGGAGCTCATTTCGCCCGACGCGATATTTCATGTACCGGGGCGACCCGAGCCGATGCGCGGGCCGGCTGGCTACCTGGCTATCATCGGGATGATGCGCGGAGGCTTTCCCGATATTCAATGGACGCTGGAGGAGATGGTTGCTGAAGGCGACAAAGTGGCCGCAAGGTTCACAATGCGGGGCACTCATCGGGGTACATTCTTTGGCGTCCCGCCAACGGGAAAAATAATCGCGGTGCAGGCCATGAATATCTACCGTCTGTCGGGTGGTCAATTCGTAGAAGAACATGGCCAGCCAGATATGCTTGGGCTTCTGCAGCAAATCGGAGCGGTGCCAGCAGCTTAGAAAGCTCACTGCGATTCCGAAGATTGTCCGTCTTGGTTATGCTTGACGCGCCTGAGTCACCGATTCCGTTGTTGTGGTGGCGGCGGTGGCACAAAGCGAAGCGTGGGAGCGGAGCGGTCAAGACCTCTTAGCCATTCGATGAACGCTTCGTATTCCGTGATCCGGGTGGGGAGTTGTTCCACTTCTTCTTCTGCCTCTTTCCACATCTCCTGGTACTCTCTTTTGTTCGCCGGGGCCTCGTCACCCCAAAATTCTCGCTTCTTCCAACGTCTGATACGGTCCTGGTTGTCATCCAGCGAGCGTTTGGCATGTTTCAACCATTTACGCGCGTCGCTGGTGATCTTTTCAAATGTTTCAGGTTCTACACATTCCAAAAACCGGCGCAGCGTTTCC
Organism: Acidobacteriaceae bacterium KBS 89; assembly: GCA_000381605.1. GTDB lineage: Bacteria > Acidobacteriota > Terriglobia > Terriglobales > Acidobacteriaceae > Edaphobacter. The sequence continues at coordinate 665,567 of KB906755.1, read as the reverse complement.
AAGCCAAGAAGACCAATGTCCGACAGATTTCCATATTGCTTGAGGTTGTAAATCTTGCCGTTGTAGGGAACCTGATACGAGTACTCTCCATTTGCCCGAACGATCTTGAAGACCTCTCCGTTCTTTGCCGAATGGCGACCCATTAGCGTCGGTCGTCGGCTCCCAGTTGTTCGTGACGCGAGCGGAACGGCCACGAAGCCGCCATCATGAGGCTCTAACCGAAAAATCACGGGAGCATGCCCCTTGATGTGCGGAAAGTATGTTGTCTTCAAGTCGTACATGAATTCTCCCCGCTCGTCCGGCAGGGGAGTTTCCTCTGGTGCGACTGAATCAGTGCGTTGTCGCCGACGGTCCTTAAGAATCTCACTCGCTTCTGCAATAAGAGTCCTAAGTTGTGAATCCGTGAGCGCTCGATCCAGCAAGATCGGTTCGAATGCGGGGCACCCTTGGTGCTCAAAGGTTAGCAACCCTGCTCTTGCTGAGTCGGGATTTGCGCATACACCCCATTCCTCGCCAGCGTCGCCTGCCAATTTAACGAAGTGGCGGCATCCGCAAGAACAATCTGAGTTGTCTTGTTCCACCTTGCCATAGGGTTCGTAGTCCGTCTCTAGCGTCCGGACGATCTTCAGGAGTTTCTCGTGCATTCGACTGTCCCCCTCGCATCTAATTGTTCCGTTCAATTGCTGCGGATATCTAAATGTGCCTTCCTGATGCCTGTCGGACATCAGTCTTGACGAAAAAGGTCTTGGACGCCTGTGGAATTTTAGGGCACTCTCGTGGAAAAGGAGGTCGCTAATGGCACAGGTGGTCGCAAAGTTCCCCCCTCGCTCAGTCGACAATCATTCATTCGGCATTCCTGATTTTGAACCTCTGCTCAACAGCCATCAAGCCGCACAGCTCTTAGATATTCATCACAAGACCCTACAAAAGTTGGCTCGCCGCGGCGAGATTCACGGCTCCCATGTGGGGAAAATGTGGCGTTTTCGCGCATCCGACCTGAATGCTTGGCTCGATCGGCAGGAACGCGCGAGCTGAGATTCGATCCCTGAAACTGCCCACTAGCAGAGGTCTTCCCCCGAATTTCCGTCGCAATTGCGACCGAGAACTCGCGCGCAATTGACTTGCCTCCCTGAAACAAGAATCCCAGAGGAACACGCTCGACCTCTGCCCCGCGCAGCGGTACGCTTAAGACAGCCATCCGTTGCGCCTTAACAAGGAGTATTCCTGTCAAGGCGAACACGGTATCAGCAAGGAAGCGTGCAACGCGAAAAGCGGCAGAGTGGCCCCGATGTTTGGATATTTCGATGGCGGGAGACTGGACCCGACGGAAGTGGCAAGCAGCGAAAAGCCATCGTCGGGTCGGTCGAAAGTCTCACTACCGAGGCAGCAGCACTCAAGGCCGCTCATGCGTTGCGCATCGACGCAAACCAACAAACCCCGCTGGCGGAAGGGAGACCGAAAACAATCGCCGAGTTGATCGCTCACTACAGGCTCAAGGAACTGGTTGGCGAGAAACAAGGACGAAAGGCGTTTTCCACGCGGGCAGGATACGAATCGTATTTGAACGGTTGGATTATTCCCCGCTGGGGAGATCACAACATCGATCAGGTCAGGTCAGTCGCAGTTGAAGAGTGGCTGGATAGCGTCAAGCGGGCAAAAGGAACGAAAGCGAAAATTCGAAATATCATGAGTGCCATCTTCCATCACGCGATGCGTTACGAGTGGGTTGACCGTAACCCGATCAAGCTCGTCCGCCAGAGCGCAAAACGGGAGAGAACACCTGAGGTACTCGAATTGGCCGAACTCCAACTTCTTCTCAGCAAGCTGTCGGTCCGGGAGCGCACCTTAGCTCTTCTCGACGCGGCGACTGGGCCTCGGGTCAGCGAACTGCTAGCACTTCGCTGGAGCGATGTCGATTTCGAGAACCTGGAGCTTCGTGTCACGCGATCGATCTGGCACCAAGTCGTAGGCAACTGCAAAACAGAGGCCTCCGCCAAACCCGTTCCGATGGACAGCTACATGGCAGAGGATCTTCTGCGCTGGCGCCGTCAGAGTACCTACACCTCTGACGACCACTACGTTTTCGCCAGCGAGACGATGAGGGGAAAGCAGCCATATTGGCCAGACAATCTCATGAAGCGTCACATCAAGCCGGTTGCGAGATCGATTGGCACAAACAAGAACATCGGCTGGCACACTTTCCGCCACTCCTTCGGCACTTTGCTGAAGGCAAACGGAGAGGATGTCAAAACCGTTCAGGAGCTTTTACGACACGCGAACAGCAGAATTACGCTCGACGTCTACACGCAAGCCGTGAACTCGAATAAGCGCGCCGCACAAAGCAAGGTAGTAAAGATGATGGTTTCAAGCGCGGGAACAAAAGTGGCAAACATGGGCACAACTGATTCAACAAAACAGGCTCAAAATGCAGGATAAGAATCTTATTGTGCCCGTATTGTGCCCAGATTTCGTTGTCACTTTAGGTCCATACATCCCGTAAGTCATTTGGAATGTGTGGCGGGGACGACGGGGCTCGAACCCGCGACCTCTGCCGTGACAGGGCAGCGCTCTAACCAACTGAGCTACGTCCCCAAATTGCCTATTGTCACCACTTCGAGCCCAGTTTCTGCCTTTAGAACGCCCAGGCGGACACAGGAACTTCGATCGCAACGACAGAAATAAGTCTATCAGATTTAGTCCGAAATGTTGGTGCCCGTCTCCGCGTTTATCGAGCATTCTTGTAGATCATCTCCAGCAATTCGTCGTACATGGCTTGTCTCTCCTCGTTTGATCCGGTCCGAATGGCATGGGTAGCGCAATGAGCGAGATGATTGCGCATCAGCGCACGAGCGACTGCCCGAATGGCCTCCTGGGTCGAGGAGACCTGCGTGAGAATGTCAGCGCAGTAGCGGTCTTCTTCCACCATCCGCTGCAGGCCACGCACTTGGCCTTCGATACGGCGCAACCGCCGAAGATTCGAAGCCTTGATCGATGGATCGACGCCAACCGCTTTGCGTTCGGATGGATTTCCATCGAGAACGCAGACTCCTTCCACAGCCTCCTCTTTTGGTGCCGCCTTCTTTGTGGTCATAATCTCCCTCACGCGAGCTTGAGCCGGCGTAACCGCAGGCTGTTGGTGACGACACTGAATGAACTCAACGCCATGGCGGCACTGGCGATGACAGGGCTCAGGAGTAGTCCGAAGACCGGATACAACGCGCCCGCCGCGAGCGGAATGCCGATCACGTTATAGATGAAGGCCCAGAACAAATTCTGCCGCATCACCCGCATCGTGCCGCGCGAGAGCGCAATCGCTGCCGCCACTCCGGTCAGGTCGCTGCGCATCAACGTGACATCTCCGGCTTCCATCGCGATATCGGAGCCGCTGGCCATGGTCAGACCGACGTCCGCCTGCGCCAGCGCAGGGGCGTCGTTGATACCGTCGCCAACCATTGCGACCACACGGCGTTCGGACTGTAGTCGCTTGATGGCATCAACCTTCCCAGCCGGTAGCACGCCGGCGATCACCTCATCGACGCCAGCCTCGCGCGCAATCCCATTGGCCGTGCGTTCGTTATCGCCTGTCAGCATCACCACGCGTAGACCGTCACCGTGCATCTGACGAATGGCCTGAATCGAGGTGGGCTTGATCTTGTCCGCAACTGCGATCACGCCAGCGAGTTTGCCGTCGATTGCCATCCACAGAGGCGTTCTGCCCTCCTCAGCGAGGCGCACCGCCGCCGACTGCATCGAATCCGTCGTTATGCTGTACTTCGCCATCAGTGCCGCGTTGCCGATCAATGTCACATCGCCTTCAACGATTCCGAGGACCCCATAGCCAGTCAGCGACTCAAACTCCTGTGCTTCGGGAAGACTAAGGCCTCGCTCTTGAGCGTAGCGAACCACGGCCTCGGCAAGAGGATGTTCGCTCGCGCGTTCGAGTGCAGCCGCGAAGCGAAGGAGACGTTCCTCGTCATTACGGGTTGTCTCCGTCGTTGCCTCTCCACTCTCATGCGACGCTACCAGAACGTCCGTTACCTGGGGACGGCCCGCTGTGATTGTGCCGGTTTTGTCGAGCACGACCGTATTGATCTTCTCCAACCGTTGCAAAGCCTCGCCGCCTTTGATGAGAATTCCGAAGGCCGCACCGCGCCCGGTCGCGACCATTACGGCCGTCGGAACCGCCAGTCCCATTGCACAGGGGCAGGCGATCACCAGCACCGTGACGGCGGCGGCGAAGGCCTGCATGATACCAGCGTGTGGTGCCAACACCCGCCACGCGCCAAACGTTAGGATCGCAATACCGAGGACTGTTGGCACAAAGACTGCGCTGATGCGATCCGCAATTCGTTGAATTGGAGCGCGAGACCCCTGCGCGTCACGCAAAAGACGAACGATCTGTGCCAGCATACTGTCCGCTCCCAACCCGCTCGCACGATATTGCATCGATCCGTTCTGATTGAGTGTCCCCCCCATCACTCGGTCCAGTGCGATCTTCTCGACTGGCAGGGACTCGCCAGTAAGCATCGACTCGTCCACGCTGCTCCTGCCCGAGATCACCTTGCCATCGGTAGGTATGCGTTCGCCTGGATGTACCAGTACGACGTCACCCTCCTGGATCGACTCAACGGGTAGATCAAGTTCAATGCCGTTGCGCAGAACGGTCGCCGTCTTCGGTTGCAGTTGTACAAGCTTGCGCAATGCACTCACAGTCTGCCCCTTGGCTCTGCTCTCAAGCGCATTTCCGGTCAACACCAGGCCAACGATCAGAATTGCAGCTTCAAAATAAACGTCGGGTGCGATGCCATGTGCAATAAAGAAACCCGGTCCGATGGTGCTCGCTGCCGAGTACAGAAAAGCGGCGCCAGTGCCGAGCGCTACGAGCGTGTTCATATCGGCGGTCTTGTGCAGTAGAGCAGACCAGGCCTTTGTGTAGAAGCGGCGTCCTGCCCAGCCCAGAACAAAAGCAGCGAGAGCAAAAAGAAACCAGCGTATGACGTTCTCGTCCACCTGATACATCCACGGCAACACTCGGCGCAGAACAGGGTCGACGATGCGCATGATCCAGTTCATCAGCGGATCTTTCACACGCTCCATTCCGCCTGCGCCGTTAACACTCATCAGCGGCATGGACAAAACCATTGCAAAGAACCCCGCAAGCAGGCTCACCGCGGCTTTCAGACGCAACCGCTTATATTCGCGTATCTGCTCAGCGTCGTTTTCTTCCTGGTGTCCAATGGCAGAGGAATGAAGAGCTGGGGCCTCAGCGCCATAGCCGGTGCGTCGTATTGTCTCTACCAGCTTGGTGGTGGATGTCATGGCCGGGTCGAACATCACCGTTGCACTGTTCATCATCAGGTTCACGCTCGCGTCCTGAACTCCGGCCTCGGCAGCCAGCGTCCGCTGGATGAAGGACTGGCACGCTGCGCAGGTCATCCCCGTCACAGGAATCGTGATGCGTTGCGGCGGTACGGACAACACGCTACGTGCCCCATCGCCTGTGTCTTCGATCTTTGCGAGCGGAACCATCCTCACTCTTTCTCAACGCGCGCAGCGAATCCAATGCGATTCACCGCGGCAGCGATGTCATCGGAACTTGTCTGATCGGGATCAAAGGTCATCTCCGCGGAGCCGACCTTCACCGGGCCGAGTTCCACTCCCTTGACCCCTTCAAGCGCAGCGGTCACCCGCCCGACACAGCCTCTGCAATGCATCCCATCTATTGACAAACTGAGTTTGCTTTGCACGATATTTCTCCTTCAACAGATGAAGATGCAAATACCCCCTGGGGGTATTTGCATTCTATCCTCAACTGCGCCTGCATGTCGCCCCTCGTGGGGGGCGCCCCATTCCAAACATTGCATCCCGCGCACCGCTCCCATACACTGACACTGGTTCCACGGAATCCGAACGGGCGGTTAGCTCAGCTGGTTAGAGCGCCTGCCTTACAAGCAGGATGTCGGGGGTTCGAGTCCCTCACTGCCCACCAATATTTTCAACGACTTACGAGTCATGGTGGTTTCAAATCCCGTCCAATTACGTCCAATAAGGATTGGAATCAAGAAAAGGCCACCGAAATCCGGTGGCCTTTTCCTACCGGGACATGCCCGATTGGCCTACTTCACGCGTCTCAGGGCGGTCGGCTTGGGCCGCGCGGCGTAAACCCTATCCTCATAGCCGTTCACAGCCACCTTGACGCTCTCGGGGATGGGCTTTGAGTACACAGACGCGGTCGTATGAGGCGAGGCGTGCCGCAGGAAGGACTGGGCGGTCGCCAGGGCGGCGCCGTGCTCCTGAACCATCGACGACGCGGTCCTGCGTGTTGCTCGGAAGTTCACCTTGAAGGGCACCTCGAGCTTCTTCGCGATAGGGTGGATCTTTTTTTGGAGCCAGGTACCTGGTGACATCGGAGCGCCCTTTCGGGCTCGGCCATTCTTGTTGGTGGATGGGAAGATCAGGGCATCAGGGGAAGTATCCGGACTCTCCTTCTTCCACTGGAGCATTGCAGCGAGGGTGCGAGCTCCGATCGGCACTCGAGACTTACTCGCATCGTTTTTCGTGCGTTTGTACCGTTGTCCCCGGTAGGCGATCTGGTTGACCATGAAAAAGCTTTGACCTTCCTCATCGCTTTCGCAGAATTTACTCCACGAGAGGCCGAAGATCTCGCTCGTTCGCATTGCACAGAAAGTGCCGGTGAGAAAGATTGCCTTGTCCTTCGCATCAGTCAGTCTGTCGATGATCCCGATGAGTTGAGCCTCAGACAGGATCGGCTGCTCAGGCTCTCTGGCGCCGGAGGGAATGCTGGTTCGACTAGCTGGGTTCCGGTTGATGAATTCCTGCTCCAGAGCCTCCTCAAAGACCTCGACCATTTTCGTCCGAACATGCTTGATTGTGGACTTACTGTAGGCCGGCGTAAGGCTATTGAGGCGACCCTGCACCATGACCTTGTCGATGGTGCCGATCGCCAAAGTCCCGAACTTTGGCAGGACGAACCGATCCATCACGTAGGTGAAACTCTCCCTGTGTGGTTCACCCCAACTGGACTTCATCACTAGAAAACGCTCCCGATAAAAGTTCTCGAACGTCATCTCTCCCTTCTGAGCGGCGAGAGCCTTAGGTAGCTGGGACGTCTGCTCGGCGATGATCTCAGCCTTTCGTTTGTTTGCCTCCCGTTTGCTCAGCCTTGATACCAGGCCGATCGTGACCTGTTTGCGCTTGCTTCCCCCGTTCACGTTGTAAACGCGGAACCGGGTGAAGTAGTGAGCGGTGGGACCCTTCCCCTCGATTCCGAGTGTGCCTTCCTGAAAACGTGCCCTTGCCATGAGTAGCCTCCGAATTAATCCTGTGATTATGCACTCTTGCGCGAGTGATATGTGTGGAGATCGATGAATTCGAGGATTTGCTCTAATCGGAAGCGTCGTATGGCATAGCGACCGCCGCCGAGTCGGACGAATGGTAGGTATGGTTCCACGCGTGTGCAGTGATTTTTCACCCACGAGACGTCGACTCCGAGCATGTCGGCCACCTCGTGAGAGTTCAGCAGGCGATCAGTTGCCTTCTCAGCGGGGACGGTAACAAGTTCAAGTTTGGCTGTCCCACGGTGTTCGAAGGTTCGGCAGTACTTCTGTGCGGCATTTCCCATGGCGATGTATCTCCCAGCACCCAATATGCTGGTCCAAACGGCGCGTACCAAAGGATGTCCCGCTGCGGTTGACGAAGGTCGCCAGTGGTGCATGAGACCTTCGACACCTAACCCGACTTGCCACTATTTGATCCCGAAGTAGATGCCGTAGGCTAAGAAGCCTCATCGTTTCTTACAGTCTCGACAAAAGAAGGATGAGAGTGTCTAATGAGCACCGTGGAGTCGCCGATTTCACTCGGTGCCAAGTGGCATCAGGGAGATCAGGTACCCACCCTTCTATACGTACCGGAAGACTTTGAGGACTTTCGGTAGGGCCGTACACACAGAGCATCAGGGTCCCACGTAATCGGTTCTCATTTTTCAAAATCTGCTTTTTCCATTTGCGGGAATGATTGCGCTCGCTTCTCCACGAGAAGGGCGCGACCGATCAACTCGCTCCTGGTTCGTTTCACTACGAACGAGTGAGCCAACTAATGGGCCAAATCGAATTTGAGGAGAATAACTTCATGGCTACTCAAGCTGTACAAACTACCTCCAACCCAGCCACAGCCGCTTCGAAGAACTCGGAGTTCGGAACAACTCTTACCATTTCATTGAACACTCTGGCTAATCTACTCGGAAACACACATTATGGCCCACTTCCAGAACCATGGGTGGAAAGAAGCGGGTTGCCTGTTCCGTGGAAGTCTGCCGGCCCCAGTCCGGAACCATGGTCTATCGCTGGACTGACACGCACTCTTATTGGAAGTCTTGTATCTCGACACGAGATTGTCGCATTCGTTAGCGGAGACGAACAATCAAATAAGTCAATGAATTCACTAGTACAACAACTCGATGATTACATTGATTGGATATGTGGTACTGTTCCGCATTTTCCGCATTGGCCTCATTTAAATTTAACGCTTGAGTATTGGCGCCTATTTTGGTGGCACCCGCTGCCACCACCGCCACCACCGAACGGAGAACCTTGGCCCATTCGTCAGATAGATGTGATAGGGGCTGTGATCCAATTTGAGCAGGCGATTGGTTTGCTCGACGGCCATCCTCTTCAGGCGCATTTCAAAAAAGCCGTTGAGCGACTGACCGGAGAGGGCCTCAAGCGCTTCAACTAGACATTAAAAGGTGGAATGCATTTGTAGGGATATATTTGGACGTCCAAGCTATAAGCAAACACATGCGCGTTACTGCGGCGAGAGGGCCGAGGCACAGGAATCACTCCAGCGCCTCGGCTCAACCTCAATACCTGAGACAGGATCAAGCAACCTTGGTTTCGGACTATAGAATAATCAGCTGCAATCCAACGGAGGAGATCATTGCAGGAAGATCCGCACGCACTGAAGCTCTATGTGGACGGTAATTCCTACAAGAATCCTGGTGGGGCGGGTGGTTATGCGTGCGTAGCTAGATATCCGGAGTCTTCGGGATTGCCGGACGAGACACTGATGTTCTCGGTCGGGGTACCTCGAGTCCACTATCAACCGAATGGAGCTTGTTGCCTGCATTCACGCGTTCGAATGGATAGCAGAACATGGCCGCGCGCTAAGTGTGCGATCGAGGGTTTCGAAGCGGCAAAGTTGGAAAATCCAAGATTAAGGGGGGATCCTCGTCTCTGTACCCAGCCTCAGGTGGGTTGGCCACAATTCACGTTTACCGCTCGCAACGGATAGGCAAAATTCATCATAGCGTCACATTTGATGTTTTCGATCAAACGCGCAGGGAGTACACGTTCGAAGCCCGGGCTTATGGCTCTGAGGCAGTGATCAGCTGTCTGCACAGACACCACTGTTACCTCGTCAGATTTGACGCGGAACCGGAGTATCCGCAGATTGTTGAGATACTGAGCGAGTCACCATGCGACCAACTATCAGCGGTATGCGATGATCCCCAAAATCTTCCGGCGGGCGCCGTTGAAGTTTCAGGACCGGGTTAATTCAGTTACATTGTTCTGATCGAGTTGACAAAGAGACGCTGGTGGGTTTTTCAGTTACAATTCTCCGGCACTCTCGATCATCATCACTACAAACTGTGTCCAACGAGCCCGTTGTTCATGTATCCCTCTTGGAGTTCCCATGCTTGTCATTTTCTGCTTCGCGTTGCTGATGCTCCTTGGTATCTTCGTAGTCGTCTTTGCTCTCAAGAGTCTTTCCCAGCAAAAAAAGGGGGGAGGCGCAGAGTCCAATGTCACAATTCCGTGGTTCGGAGACAAGATTGAACTGAAGGGGCCGGCATGGCTACTTCTAGTTGCTATGGGGGCCTTGATGGTTGCTTCGCCCGTGCTTGCGGCCTTTGCGCAGAAACCATCTGACGTTACGAGACCGCCGGTTACTGTGCAGGAAGTTCAGCAGCATGAAAGCCTTGCCGATGAAAATCTCTCTTCGTTTCAATTTGTCAGCGATCTCAGCTTGCTGGATCTGCGTCAATCGCAAAAGACACCTTGGTTCTCGATGATCCGCGGATTGTTGAACAAGGAAGAAGGGAAAAAGACAAAGCCGGCAATACTCCGAGATGTGATGGTGGTGCGAAAGACAACTGACGCGAAAGAGATGGTATTTAGCCTAAGCACCACTGGCACTCTTGTTGTCAGGTGTCTCAGCCACCCTGCGAAATATCAGGAAAAACATTCCATAAAGGATGGGAAGCCGACGGATACGTGGGCTGTATTGATAGATGTAAGTAACATGCCGAAGGACGAGAATTTCGAGGTCGTCGTCGAAGCAACTTACTACGACGCGTTTAGTACTCCCGAAACCAGCGACTACACTACTTACGCAAACAAACAGAGTGAGAAGGAAAAAATATCTGTAGTGCTCATGTTCCCCGATGATAAGCCTATGAAGACTATCGGCGAGATGGAATACCCTCCGACCGGAGGCCAAGGAGTGAATTTCACGGGTACAGCTCGCTCCTTTCAAGATCCTGAAGGCCACAGTTATTACTGGACGACAGACAACATCCGTTCCAACTATTACTTCAAGCTTTTTTGGACGTGGTAAGCGTCTAAGCTGTTCGCGCGCGCACCCAGGCGGCTGTGTCATAGGCCTGGCTCGTATCCTTCATTGCAGAACAAGAGGCTTCGGAGTTTTAAGTATCTGAGCGGGGGGACGGCTTTGAAGCCTATCCCTTTACACGGTATAAGGGCAGCTGGTCGATAACCGGACAGAAACGCTAAATAGGTGATTTCAGGCTGCGTCTGGAAATGGGGCGTCGCATCTAATGGGGTGAGTGGGTGAGAAACGGCGCACTTTCCAGATCACATCGCCTTACGCGAGGTAAGGCACGCATCAGCCCTACCCCCAAACCCACTTCCTTTGGCACCCACCCAAATCTCAAAGGCAAAAGAGTTTGGTTGTAGGGTTCTGTTTCTGTTACGAGCTCGGATTCACCCTGTATGTGTTTAACAACATATAGGAATGCGAGTATGGCTTTGGTACACCGTCCCAACGAGAGAAGATCAGTCTATGAGCACAAAGACCACAACCCGAATTGCCCATAGGCCGCTGACGGTGGGAATGGTGTTCGAGGGGGTTGGTACTATCCTTAGCCGCGAAGCCAATGACAAGTGGGGAGCGCGCATGGTCAAGTTTCGCTGCGCTGTATGCGGTGGTGTCTCCAATCCGGCTCGCTTCAATCAGATGTGCAGCGGAGTTGTAAAGTCCTGCGGTTGTCTTGAGAAAAAGGCCGACCGTGAGTTCCAAGGTCGGCTAATTACATGGGTTGATCATTTACAGACCAGAGAACGAAAAAGCATATTTACATCAATCACCTTGTTTGGGACTGCCGGCGCAATGAAGCGGCATGAACTGTCCAAGCGTCGCTGCGATACCCTTTGGAGGTTAGAGCGTGACAGACTGGCTCAGAAACTTACCCCGGAGCGACGTAAGGCCATTCACGCGATGGCACAAGACACCGACATAACCAATGTGGCGTCAAAGTACCGGGTCACTGTGGCGGAAGCTCTGCACATCACGCGTGCGGAGGACAAGAAGCACCAGGAACCCCGCGCCGCGCTAAAGGCAAAGATCGCCGACCTGAGAAGCAAGGGAGTAAACATCGTGACGCCTACCCGCGCTCAGAGGAGATCCTGCGAGCGCTTCAATATCTTCGCGCGTATCTACTCGGGCGTACGGGCTGACGGTATGATCCCTGACACCGAAGCCATCTCAAAAGCAGTCAAAGTTATCGAACGAAAAGCAGCATAGAAGAAACCAGAGGATACAAATGACTGTGACAAACGTTGTAGAGATGCCATCCACAGAACGAAAGAGCGAACTCGACGAACTGTACGATCAGTTCGATGTCGATGCTGTCCCGTTCGGAATCATCAGGGAAGTATGGAACGTCAATCCGGTGGACAAGGATGAGAATGCCGACATAGTACGGGCATTCATGGCCATTCAAGACCTGGCGCAGTCGCCACTGCTCAAAGATTGCTCTCTTGCTGACTTTATGACCGCGTGCATCAACTACACCGAGTACATCACGCGTGTGGTTGTCAATGACACGGACGCGGCGGCAAAGAGAGAACTACTCAAGATTCTACGCGCATAGAAGCTTCCCCGTTCGCGTAAGGAAGACCCGCTCATCGGCGGGTCATTTCTTTTTGAACTGGACAATGGTTTGAAATATCGATGGCCTTGATCCCCAGCCGCTCCAAGACCAACTTTGGCCACCGGTCATACTTGCTTAATCCGTCTAAAGTTGGCACAATCGTTCTCCCGCGAAATAGGCCCACGTGTACGCAGCAGAAGAGTTTTCACGGAGGCGTCATGATCACTCACAAGTTTGCAATGAGCATTTTTATTTGTGGATTTGCCATCTCACCAATCACTGTCTATTCGCAGGATCAGGAGGCCGTTTCATCGCTTTTGTCCAGAGCCACCGCCACAATTCAGGCGGCCCGGCCTGAGGATAAGAAATCCTTCAATCCCGGTCGTGTCAGGTGTGTAGGTGTAATTCCCAAGAAGGATTCTATCGGTATTGGGAGCGGACAATTTGGATCACCGGGAGTCGTCACTTGCCAGACCAACGGAAATTGGGGTTCGCCATTTGTCGTTCGCGCGAAGCCTACGATGGGTTCTTTCATACTTTCCAAAGGGGACCTCGTTTTTCTAACATATGGCGACGGATTGTCCTCGGAGAAATTGCTCAATTACGAGAAATTGGGTGGCAAAGATGCGCCGCTATTTTCGGTGCGGAAGAATGGTCAGGTTTTAGCGACCTCCGACTCCGATATACGAATTGAAACGGACCCACAAAATAGTGACGTCCTCAACTCGATGGCTACATCCTCTGAGACACGATCGTTCCTTGAAAGTGTTGGTCAAAAGGCACCCAACGGTCACATTGTTGTCTCTTCTCCACCCAAGGCGGCTCCACCCCCGATTAATTACCCAGACTCCACGGGTCCCCCGACCTCTTCAGAGGACTATATGCCTCGTGTCACCGGGACCAACGCATTAGTCTTTGGCGAAAAAGAACCTTTGGGATACGGTCTTTATAGTTACGCGTTGGTAGCTCACCACCCGAGTGACGATGAACTTCGTGTTTACAAGGCATTTTTCGAGGCTTTGCTCAAACTCCCGACCGAGAAGGGGCTCGCCAAGACGATACCTCTCACTCGCATCAACATCACGGAAGTCCCAACGACCAAAAAGGCAGATCACTGGGACACAATATCTGTTGATGAGCGTGTGAGTTTTGTCATGGCAAACTACGACTATGACCGGGCTGCGGGAATACTTGGTTGTCTACCAAAGCGGACAGGAACCGGTCCTGTAATCATTTCAGTTCTTAGTCCGATTGACGTGTCAAAACATCCAACCCCCGTCTTTGTGGAAGATCTAACACGCGCTGAACCGGAGATAATGACAACAAATGTCACCTATTTCGTGGACCAAGTAAGCCAGGACCAGTTCTGGAAGGAATCGACACTCACCAAAATGCGTTTGACGCTACGAAATCAATTAGCGTCCAGTGCTTCAGCTTTGAATATGAGTCACACGGAGGTCTTGGCATGGGTGAGCAGGATAAACATACAGCACGCAAAATGAACAGCAGCGCGGTCAAATCAATACCACTTTTTGTCGTTGCAGCGATAGCTTTAACTTTTGTGCTCTATATGCTCTGTTCCGTGTTCCTGCCGCCGCCGAAGCCATCGACTAGTGAGACTTCACTTCTCGCGTTCATTTCCATGACACTGGTGTATGTGACCAGAGTTCTATATCTGCGAATTAGGAAGAAGCCCAATTCTCAATAGCCCAAATAAAGAATGTCGCCAGAGACCCGCGCACCGGCGGGTCTTCTGCTTTAACCCTCAGACTTCACCAGAGCAGAGCCCCAGGTGCTCACAGGAGCGTAGCAGGTGAGATGCATATCCGCGTGCATGCTGAGGGTTACCCAACAGATTTGGCGCAACCTCTTGTGTTTTTGCTCAAGAGTTTTATCGATGATGATGAGATCGTTAGCCGTCGTTGTTCACTCCGCCGGAGGCACATCCATCCATCCAGCCAGTCATGTTTGCAACTACCTCGTCAGTTTCTTCCTCGTGTCCTCGCTCGAAGCTCTTGCGCATCGCAATACCCTTCTTTCTATTCCACTTGTCGAGGAAGAAGGTCTCACGAGTCTTGCAGCTTCGGCAGTTTCTAGCCACAAGTAGTGGGAACAGCGGTACCCATCCGATACCGGCTGCCGCGATATACAGGTCGCGCTTGGTGAGGGGCGTGCGGTACATGATCTCCTCCCGCGGCAGTCCGGGATGGTCGCCGACGAGGGCGAGGCAATGCAGCGTCACTTCTCCCGTTCGGGTCACGTCGAAATTTACCACTTGACGAATGGGGTGCTCGGTAAAAAATGCTAGGGCCTTGATACATGCATCGAGCGTCTGCTGCATGTCCTTTGTCGTGGAATCGAACTCCTCCTCCGTGCGCGGTCCACGATCATGCTTGAAGTCATTTTTCGCTGTAATCAACTTCTGGACGGCAGCACCGAAACCGCGCTTCTCTGCCGTGATGGGGAGCTCCAGATGCTCGACGCCAGCGCGTGGTCTTTGTAGGTGCTCAGGACCTTGCAGCACTTCCCGATGATGTCTCGCCAGTGACCGGGCGAAGCGCCGCCATCCCAGACTTCGCAAACGTCCAGTCCGACGCTAGCGCGATCGCCTTCCTGAATCAGGCTCATTGCCACCGAAGCTACGAACGCCAGGATGTTCTCGCCGACCCGTAACTGCTCCTTATATAGGTCAGTGGGGTTGCTGATGCTCGCAAGCAATCGGTACCCGTACGCGATCGGGAAGGGGTAGAAGTTCGCAACCTGAAAGCTGAGGTCGTCGGCGCGCAGCCAACTGCGGGAAAGCACCTCTCCCTTGCGCCGCAGGTCCTGGACTGCGCTTGCGAAGGCCTGCGGGCTCGTCGCGTCAAACAGTGTCTGGCGTTGCAACCGCAGCTCATCCGAACGGCGTCGTAACGCGGCCTCCACCGTGCCGATCTCCCGCAGGTCGAGCATTACCGGTCGTCCGAGCATGGGGACGGGAAGACTCCCTAGAGAACGTACCGTGAGCATTGGCCCTGCGGAACCCGAGTATCGCTCCTCGATGAGCTTTGCGTTCTTGTCGTGCAGGGTGATGGAGACACCGCGCAGTATCGTACACACCTCGGATCGCGGTTTGGTTGGGCCGATCCCGGCAAGACGCTCCTCCAGCTTGTTCAGTTCGGGGTCGTATAAGCTTGACCGCCCATCGCCCGTTCGCCTTCACGTCGGCGGTGAAGCCCGTCGCGGGTTTCTCTCCAGCAAAGACGTGGTTCGCTGCGCGGACACCCTCATCGAGTTCGTTGCGGGTATCGCCGGTGATGCTGATGAGAAACGCTGACCCTTGGGTCTTGCCGAGTTGGATGATGCAGAAGCGCATCGCCGGGTGCACGTTGGGGAAGACGCCGCCGAATTCGATCACGGTGCGGACCGCGAACCGTGATCCAAGCTCATCCCTAACCCACTGGCTGGACTCGCCACGAAGGAGGAATGCCGTACCGAACGCGCTCACCCACTTGTGCCATCCGTGACGCAGTGCCAGGCTACATTAGGTGCAAGGTTTTCGAGTTTGGCCCAGGCCTCCCTGACGCGGCGATTCCAGGTCTGGCCGCTGTTTCTCTTGACTTCTACCGCAACGAGGCACTGCCCATCCTCGGCAAGGAGCGCGATGTCCATGAGGTTGGGGTTTTTCAGGTCGGGTCGGAATTCTTCAGCGATGCGTTGGAGCGGCCAACCGGCGGACTGGAATGCCAGGGCTGCGCCGTGTTCGACGTCATCGGGTCGGCCGGTCATTGTTGGTCGCGCGCCGAGCAGTGGTCCTATGTCGATGGTGCGATGATGTTCCCCAGATGCTTGGATTGATGGAGAGGACTGCTGGTTTGCCGTTCTCGGTGGGTGGATGCAAGAGGAGCGCGTTCTGAGCGCCTGCATTGCGTCTCCTGTCGTCCCATGGTGTCTAGCGTCTGGCATTGCGCGTTCACTCCGTTCTTGCTTGTTATGCCGTTCTCGCAACCCTTCGATGACTCGATCTTGATGTGCGCGAGGAGTTCCTCTGCATTTCTCGTACGATCTCCCTGATCGACGATAGCCAGTGTCGGTCCTTCAAGAACACGAAAGGGTATTCTGATGTCAACGCAAGTATATTGCCCGGGCGCACCAATGAAGGTCCTACCAACATACGGACGACGGACCAACCAGGCGCAGAGTGTCGATAAGAATTTTTGAACCGGCCGAGCAGAAGTACCTATACTAAGAGATCGTTCCAAAACGACTGACGACTGAAGTGTCGCCTAAGTACCCACGAAATGTACGAAAGAGGTTGTTTCACGCTCTCTGGGCCTTACATCGACCGACCCCATCCAAGTGTTCGGTAGTTGATAATCGACCACTCGATAAGATTCAACGGTCATTTGGGGCCGGCGCCGTCGGGGCCGGAAGCAGTTCTGGTGAACGGGCCTGCCGGACCTTCAAGTTTGCATAGTGAATCCAAAATTCGACCAGGTGCACCGCCGCGGAAAAAAGGATTCCATATATACGCGCGAGGCGGTCGCGTCTTCGACGTCCGATGCAATCCGAGACCGAAGCGACGAGGCCGTTACTTTTCTATAGGGGCCCCACTTGGAACCGTAGGGCCACGGCTCAAGGATGAAGAGCCAGCCCGTATGGCGTGCACTCCTTCCGAATACAGCGGCCAACGTTTCAGAAGCGCCACAGCCCTATTCCGCGGTCACAAGTGTCACTCGGTATTGACTTGGACGTTCAAGGCTCGGCTGATTGGCCCCAGCTTTAAAACAGTCGAAAGATCGAAGGAACGACTGTTACACTACGCGATGTCGGTGTCGGACAGAACCGTAGAAGGTATCGACAGATCACGTGAATCCCTTGCCGAACGCTGCCAACCCCGAAGATGCTTGAGACTCCTAGGTACGCGCCTCAGGCAAATGATGAGCTACGAGTGGGATCTCTAACAATGAAGTCTCGTCCGGAAATTGGCCAGTTAGTTGTCGTTCGAAAACGTCCCTTTGTTGTCACCGAAATCATCCCTTCGGCCGCGGGTCTCACCCCGGGAGCTAAGGGTCCCTCACATTTGATCAAGCTTTCATCGGTCGAGGATGATGGTCTGGGTGAGGAACTTCAGGTGGTTTGGGAGATCGAACCGGGGACTGCGATACGTGAGAAGTCCACACTGCCTGAGCCGGTCTCATTCGACTCTCCCGGGCGGTTGCAGGCATTTCTTGATGCGGTGCGTTGGGGGGCCGTTTCTCAGGCTGATGATCGCGCCCTTCAATCTCCGTTCCGCAGTGGAATTGAAGTTGACGAGTATCAACTTGATCCGGTCGTACGCGCGCTCTCAATGCCACGAGTTAATTTGCTGATTGCCGATGATGTTGGTCTGGGTAAGACCATCGAAGCTGGCCTAGTAGTGCAGGAGATGATCCTGCGACACCGAGTCCGCTCAGTGTTGATCATCTGCCCATCTTCCTTGCAACTCCAATGGAAAGAAGAGATGCGAGATAAGTTCGGCCTTGAGTTCCGCATCATTGACAGCGAAAGTATCAGCCAGTTGCGACGCAAACGCGGCATCCATGTAAATCCCTGGTCCCACTTTCCGCGGCTTGTCACTTCCATTGACTTCCTCAAGCGCGAAAGGCAACTGCGCAGTTTCCGGGAGACCTTGCCGGCTGGCGATCAACCCGCCTATCCGCGGGCTTACGACATGATGATCGTCGATGAAGCCCACAACGTGGCACCATCTGGACGAGGTAAATATGCGACGGACTCCATGCGTACGGACGCCATCCGGTCGCTGGCCCCCCATTTCGAGCACAAACTCTTCCTCTCCGCCACCCCGCACAACGGTTATAGGGAGAGCTTTGCTGCGTTGCTCGAGCTGCTCGACCGGCAACGTTTTGCCCGTGCCGTAACGCCCGACCGTTCCCAGCTTGATGCGGTGATGGTTCGTCGAATGAAGTCTGAACTCAAGCTGCGTTGGGATGGCAGTCGGCGATTTGCAGAGCGAGTCGTGAAGCACTTGGAGGTGCCGTACACAGTTGAGGAACGCTTAGCCCATTCCAACCTGCAACGGTATTCCGAATTGCGCCTCAAGAGCGCCGCTTCCGAAGGTGAGCGGCTTGCTGCTGAGTTTGTCCTCAAGTTACTCAAGAAGCGCCTCTTCTCGTCTCCGGCCGCCTTTGGCATCACGCTGGAAAAACACATCAACACAGTTGGCGCCAGGAACGTCGCCATCAGCTATGCACGGGACATTGCTGATTACGGCGACGACTACGACGACGACGACGAATATGAAGCTCAGATGGGTGAAGTAATGGGATCGGCGAGCCAAGCACTTTCGCCTGTCTCTGACGAAGAACGAAGTCTCCTCAAGCAACTCGGTGAATACGCTGCCAAGACCAGTCTGAGAGCAGATTGCAAGGCGCAAACCCTGATTAATTGGCTGAAGCAGACCCTCAAGCCCGGCGGGAAGTGGAACGAAGAGCGCGTGATTCTGTTTACCGAATACCGTGCTACCCAGAAATGGCTCTACGACCTCCTGGCTCGCGAGGGGTTTGCGGAAGAAAATCGGCTGGAAATGATCTACGGCGGGATGGTTAAGGATCAGCGCGAGCGCATCAAGGCTGCTTTCCAGACACACCCCGAACAGTCGACAGTGCGCATCCTGCTAGCTACCGATGCGGCATCTGAGGGAGTGAACCTTCAAAAGTACTGCTCAAGGCTCATCCACATCGAGATTCCCTGGAACCCCAATCGTATGGAGCAGCGCAACGGACGAGTGGACCGCCACGGCCAGAAGTCGAATGAAGTGCACATCCACCATTTCGTGGGCCGCGGCTTCGGTTCGGCCAGTACGACGGGCAAGGTCGGCGACCTGGAGGGAGATCTGGAATTCCTCATGCGCGCCGCCCTCAAGCTAGAAACAATAAGAGAAGATTTGGGTAAAGTCGGTCCGGTGATCGCCAGCCAGGTCGAAGAAGCAATGTTGGGCCGTCGCAATCGACTCGATACGACCCGTGCCGAGCAGGAAGCCGAACCCGTTCGTAGCATGCTCAAGTTTGATCGAAAGTTGCGCGAGCAACTGGAAAGGCTGGCGTCGCAGCTGCACGAGACCCAACATGAGTTGAACCTTACCCCCGAACACATCGAGAATGTCGTGCACGTCGGCATGGAATTGGCCGAGCAACCCGCATTGATCCCCGTCGAGATGAAGAGTATCTGGCCCGACCCCACCGACGTGCGCAAATCCTGCCCGGTTTTCCGTCTGCCTGCACTCTCCGGCACCTGGGCTCAATGTGCCGAGGGCTTGGCACATCCGCACACAAAGTCCATCCGCCCGATCGTCTTCGACCCCGCGCTGGCCGCGGGCCGCGATGATGTTGTTCTTGCCCATCTTAATCACCGTCTAGTGCAGATGTGCTTACGGTTACTACGGGCGGAGATATGGTCCCTTGGTACGCAAGCCAAACACCTGTCCCGCGTCTCAGCCTGCGTGGTTGACGACTCCGCACTTAGTCACCCAGTTGTGATCGCACACGGCCGCATCGTCGTTCTTGGCGGTGACAACCATCGATTGCATGAAGAGATCATCGCCGCCGGAGGAGCGCTGATCGAAGGCCGTTTCAGCCGGCTAAACGTCAGTGAGACCAAGGCGGCTCTTGCCGCTGCCACTAATACACCCGTGCCTGCCGCTATCGAAGCCCGTTTTCAGGCACTGTGGCCCAAGCAACATGATGCTCTGCTGGCGTCCCTCGAAGCTCGCCGCGCCGAACGCACCAAGAATTTAGAAAAGAATCTCGAAGAACTGGCCGAGAAAGAAGGGAACAAGCTCAAGGTCGTAATGACCGAATTGCAGCGTGCCATTCAGGCAGAGTTGGAGAGTAAAGACAATCCTCAGCTCATGCTTGATCTGGGTGGCGATGAACTTGGTAAGCAGCAGCGCGAACGCGATCTGTCTGCCTTGAGGCGTCGATTCATGGAGATTCCGGATGAGATCGAACGCGAATCTGCCCACATTCGTTCCCGATTCCGCGACCCGAGTGCCAGACTGTTCCCAGTGGCGGTAACTTGGCTTATCCCGCGGAGGGCAGTACTCGAAATCACCGGAGGTCGAGCATGAGCGGAATTAGTACCTCGCGACACCACGCCGACTGGCTCTCCCTCATCGAAGTCTCCGGTCCGTTCGTCTCGCTGCCGGTGCTTCTTAAGGTATTCCCCCAAGGTCTCGATCCCCGTGATCCGGCGCAAGCGAAGGTCCTGCGGGCTGCCTACGAGGACTGGCACGATAAGCCCACCTTTCCCGGTCGGCAGCGGGCCTGGGTGCTGCACGTGCTCACCGGTCTACTCAGCTACCCCCCGGCACTGATCGTCGAAAACCAGGCTCTCCCCGCCGGGCTGGAGGCGAACATAGCGGAGATGGGGGAAACCCTGCGGCCAGACTTCGCGCTTGTCTCTCCCGCCGGGAGCGAAACGGCTGGGCAAGCCCAATTGCTCATCAGCAGTTACCCCGCTGAGCAGGCTCTCGACCGCCCCGTGATCGGTAAGCACTGGAAGGCTAACCCTGGAACGCGCATGATGGAACTGCTGCACGCCTGCGGAGTGGCACTCGGTCTCGTCACCAACGGCGAACATTGGATGCTGGTCTTCGCTCCGCGGGGCGAGACTACTGGTTACGCCTCCTGGTTTGGAGCATTGTGGCTTGACGAGCCGATCACCCTACGTGCCTTCCATTCTCTGCTTGGAGTTCGCCGCTTCTTCGGTGTCGCCGCCGATGACACCTTGCTGGCGCTGCTGAAGGAAAGCGTTCAGGACCAGCAGGAAGTCACCGATCAACTCGGGTACCAGGTGCGTGAAGCGGTCGAAGTGTTGGTGCAGGCCTTCGATATTTTGGATCAGGATGCCAACCGCACGCTGCTCAAAGGGGTTTCGGAGCCTGCTCTCTACGAAGCCGCACTGACTGTGATGATGCGGCTCGTCTTCCTGTTCTCCGCCGAAGAGCGGGGTCTGCTGCATCTTGGCAAGCCGCTTTACGACGAGAACTACGCCGTTTCCACTCTGCTCGAACAGTTGCAGGAAGTCGCCGACCTTCATGGACCGCAAGTGCTCGAACGGCGCTGTGATGCCTGGGCACGTCTACTGGCGACGTTTCGTGCCGTGCATGCTGGTGTGCATCACCAGGATTTGCTGATACCAGCTTATGGCGGCTCTCTATTCGACCCGGATCGCTTTCCGTTCCTCGAGGGTCGAGGTGTAGGCACAAACTGGGTCTCGGAGCCGGCGAAGCCTCTCGCGGTCAACAACCGGGTGGCACTACATCTGCTCACCTCGCTTCAAAGACTGCGCATCAAGATGCCAGGTGGTGGACCGTCCGAATCCCGGCGGATCTCATTCCGCGCGCTGGGTGTTGAGCAGATTGGACACGTATACGAGGGTTTGCTCGACCATGTTGCGGAGCGCGCTCACGAAACCGTGCTAGGTATTGAGGGTACGCGAAAGAAGGAAGCGGAGATTCCTCTAGCCACGCTAGAAGCAAAGCTGGCGGAAGGTCAAGACAAGCTGATTGAATTACTGAAGGACGAAACTGGACGTTCCGCCTCTGCCATCAAGCGGTCCTTAGACATCGGTAATTTGGGTGATGAGCATAAGTTGCTCATTGCTTGTGCTCACGACGAGGTATTACTTCAGCGGATTCGCCCCTTTGCTGGCGTGATCCGAGAAGACTCCTTCGAGCGTCCGTTCATAGTGCTCCCAGGATGTGTCTATGTCACCGTCGGTACTGCGCGGCGCAGCACCGGTACGCACTACACCCCACCATCCCTGACCCAACCGGTCGTGCAGTACACTCTGGAACCGCTCGTGTACGAAGGACCCGCAGCGGGTAGGCCGCGGGAGCAATGGCTGCTAAAGCTGCCGAAGGAAATTCTTAATCTCAAGGTCTGCGACATGGCGATGGGATCAGGGGCGTTTCTGGTGCAGACTTGTCGATATTTGGCCGAGCGGCTGACCGAAGCATGGGAGAACGAAGAGAAGAAGCATCCTGGCGAGATATTGGTTACTCCTGAGGGGGACTTCTCTCAAGGCGCCCCCAGCGACCGGCTGGTACCGCTGGACGCAGCCGAGCGTCTCGCCATTGCACGGCGCATCGTCGGTGATCGTTGCCTCTATGGCGTGGACATCAATCCCATGGCAGTGGAGATGGCAAAGCTATCCCTTTGGCTTGTCACGCTGGATGCCAAACGTCCCTTCACCTTTCTCGACCATGCTTTCAAGTGCGGCGACTCACTTCTAGGTTTGAGTAGCTTCGAGCAACTGGAGAGGTTCAGTCTCCGCCCTGAGGGAGGTAAACAGATCGCCTTCAGTACTTTGAATTTATGGCGGCACATCGAGGAGGCGCAAAAGAAGCGAGAGGCTCTGGAGGCTGTGCCGTCTGATACTCCAGAGCAAATAACGGCCAAAGCCGCGCTCTATTCTGAGGCGGAAGAAGCCGTTGCCAAGCTCGGAGCTGCGGCAGATTTGCTCGCGGCGCTGGAAATGAAAGGGTTAAAGGGCAGCACTTACGAGAGGGAGAGGGAAGCGGCCGCCGCACAGATGATGGTCTACTGGCAACAGGGAGTGGATGATCTGCGAGATCATGCCAACGACCTGCTGAACGGGTGCCGGACGTTGCATTGGCCTCTCGCCTTTCCGGAAATCATGGATCGGGGCGGATTTGATGCCTTCATCGGAAATCCGCCGTTCATGGGTGGTCAGATCATCACACCTACTTACGGTCCAGAATACCGTTCGTATCTCATTCGGCATGTGGCTAGCGATAAGCGCGGAAGTGCAGACCTATGCACATATTTCGTTCTTCGGACGACTAGCTTGCTTCGAGTTGGCGGATCGGCGGGGATAATAACTACGAATACTATTTCCGAAGGCGAGACCAGAGCGGTTGGCCTAGAGCAACTACAACGGCAGAATGTGATTATTCATAGAGCGGTCCCCCTTCTCCCATGGCCGGGGACCGCAAATTTGGCGGTTTCCCTCCTATGGCTGAGCAAGGATGGATGGTCTGGAGACGTAATCCTCGACGGTAAAAGAGTCACTGCGATTACGACAACGTTAACCGCTGCGGAGTCCGCGTCTCAGAAACCACACAGGCTTGAGAGGAACGTGGGCACTGCGTTCAAAGGCTCGTCGATCCAGGGTATAGGCTTCCTTCTGAGTCAGGCCGAAGCTCGAGAGATTATCGATCAGGACGCAAAATACCGAGACGTTCTTTCGCCTTATCTTGGAGGTGAGGACGTTACGAGGACACCCACTGCGTCGCCTACCCGCTGGGCTATCAACTTCTTCGATTGGTCGTTGCACGAGGCAGAGAACTACCCTGTATGTCTTGAAATTGCACGGCGCAAGGTGAAGCCGGAGCGAGAGAAAGCGGGTCTTCGCAATTCCATTGGAGCTCGTCGAGCAAAGTTCTGGTGGCGGTATGATGCGCAAGCAAAACCGCTATACGAGACGATTAGGGACATGCCCTACGTATGGGTTGTTGCGGAGACAAGCAAGTACGTTGCGGTCGTCCGAGCGCCATCCAACATTATATTCGCTCACACGGTAGTGGTGTTTGCGAAGAACTCGTATCGATTCTTCGCTGCTGTTGCCTCCACGATGCATGCGGATTGGATGGAAAGTCACTCCTCAAGTCTTGAAACACGCTTGAAATATACCCTCGCAGATGGTTTCGGCACCTTTCCATTTCCACCGAGTGCCCTGGGTGGGAACGATCCTAGTCACAACGAGACTGATTCCTCAGTCCTTGAAAAAGCGGGCGAGGTATTTCACTCCCACCGCACCTCGGTCATGGTGGCCAGGCAGGAAGGGATCACGGGTACCTACAATCGCTTGCACGACCCCAAAGAGAAGTCCACCGACATTGAGCGCCTGAGAACCTTGCATCGAGAGTTGGATCAAGCCGTCGCCACCGATTACCGGTGGGGAGATCTTGATCTTGGCCACGCGTTCCACAAAACCAAACAAGGCTTGCGCTACACGATTTCCGAATCTGCCCAGCGCGAAGTTCTCCACCGCCTTCTTGTACTAAACCATCAGCGCCACGCTGAAGAGGAAGCCGGAAAAACAGCGCCGCTCGAAAGTTCATCGAAGTCGAATCCGAAGCAGGGCAAGAAGTTGAAAAAAGGCAATACTAAAGTGACTTCATCACTATTCGCGTAGAAAGAGACTTATGCCAGAGAGCAGCACTTCGCAGACAACCATCCAAAAGCTAATCACACCTCACGATCAGTTCATTCGCGCAGTGTTCAACGCGCAGCGCTCGTATTACATCGACATCTACCAGCGCGAATATAAGTGGACGCACGAGCAGGTGAGGACTCTGCTCAATGACCTCGAAGTGCGTTTCGAACTGGGCACGCGCAGGCGAACGTCCCCGCAGCAGATTCAGCAGGACGTACTGGAAAACTTCGATCCGTACTTCCTCAATACCTACCTGACGCATACGTCACCGTCTTCAACAACCATCGTCGATGGCCAGCAGCGGCTTACGACGATCTTGCTGATGCTGATTAAGCTCTATCAAATACTTCAGCAGGTAGATGACGTCGAAGGGACCCAAGGCAAGACCTTTAGGCCGGGTGCACTTCGACCGCTGATCTTCGAGGAGGATGACTTCGGTGGCGCGACGCGTTTCAAGATATATAACTTGAACCGCGAGGAACAGCTACGGTCCTTGGTGGAGGGTACCCCCTTCATCCCCGTGGATGAGACCCAGAAGCGATTGAAAGAGAACTTTGGCACCATCAGTGGTCACTTCGATGCGTTCTTCCGCTTAGACTCCGACCCAAGCGGCTACGATCTCGCCAAGCTGACCTACTACATCACCTACGTGCTTGATCGCGTGTCGATCGTCGAGATTCGTATAGAGAGACAGGACAATGTGGCTATGATCTTCGAGGTCGTAAACGACCGCGGACTTGGCCTGAAACCATACGAGATTCTCAAAGGCAAGCTGATAGGAAACCTGCCTCCAACGGAAAAGGAGGAAGCAAATAAGATTTGGGTCGATCTTCAAAATCTCTACTATGGCACTGAACTCAAGAATGCCGGTGAAGTCAGCATCGATCTCGACGATTTCTTTCGCGTCTACTTCCGAGCCAAATTCGCCAATAGCGTCGACGACTACAAGGCCTTTGAGAGTGATTACCACTATGAGATCTACCGTCGCCCAGAGCTTCGTGATCACTTTGGCGACTTTAGAAGCCAGGCAACTCTTTACGCGCTGATCAGAGATGAAATCCAGTACTTTGCAAGTCTCTATCAAGAATTAAGGGCAGACTATAGCCCTGATCGGGAACATCTGTTCTACAACAAGCTCGTAGACCAAAATCAGCAATACCTTCTGATCATGTCGGCAATCCGGTTCAACGACCCTGAGAGGGAACAAAAGATTCGAACAATATCCGCGAAGTTTGACCAGCTCCATGTCATTCTCCGCATCCTCGGGCTGTATGAGAGCAACAAGTTCCAGACCGTGATTTATGGGCTGAATAGAGATCTCCGGAACAAATGTAACGCTCAGTGCCGGCAGGTATTTGATGACCTGATCGTGAGCATGCTTAAGGAAGAGGAACGACTAGAAAAAGACTTCGCAGGTAGCGTGTCCGACATCTTCACATACGAACGTATGAGAGGGGCTCGGAACAATCAAACGAACTTCAGCAAGTATCTCCTCATGCGCATCGACCGCTGGCTCAGTCAATCAATGGATAAGCCCAGCTACTGCCAAGGCGCTTTTCCTGATATTGAAGAGCGCTTCAATAGAACGAATCGGAAGCGGTATGGCATGCATCTGGAACACATCTACGCTTACAACGAGGAGAATAAAGCGCTGTTCAAGGATAAGGGCACCGGTTTGTTCGACGAGTCCCTATTTGAGCAGACAAGGAATCTGATGGGAATGGTTTTGCTTTTGAAGGACTTGCAAAACCTCAGTAGTGGTAATGATGTCTACCGAGACAAGCTAAGTGATTATGAGATGAGCGATGTGATATGGAACCAGCTTCTCGCTGGCCATCTAGCCGACGTTGACCTCAACGTGCTTCCTGAATCATTGAAGGACGCGGCAGTTGAGGCCGATGAAACAGGTGCCTTTCCACGAGACAAGGTTGAACAACGCCAACGTCTTTTCTTTGAGGCTGTGAAGATAGTCTGGTCCCAGATATGAAGGAAGAGGTTTTTGTATGACGACTCCACCAATCCTCGATGGATCTGTATCCGAGCGAGTTGATAATCAGAGCGCCCTAGTCGTTCCGACTCCGTCAGCGATTCGTGATGAATTAACGGATATGGTCGTCCGCGACCTCCTCGGACCAGCTGGCGGTGCGGAAGAAGAGTTGAATGTATTTGAGGACCATGTCTACGGTCGCTACTTGGTGGGCATGTTGGCGCCAAAGGACAGTGAAATCCTAGGCGAGGAACTGGATGAGCTGGCAGTAGGGGAGGCTGACGAGGGTGAAGAAGGCAATGCGGAGGCCGGAGTGCCGGCGGGCAGTACCTATTTTCCGTCCTCGATGGGCATGAGCTTTGTGGTGGCCGCAGAGACGAAGGAAATCGTCGTAGAGGGACAGTGGGGACAGTATCTGCGTATTAAGAGCGCCAGCCAGCAGAAAAAGGACGGCAGCCCGGCCAATGTGTGGAAACGAAAGTCAGTGATTGTTGAGCCTATAACTTTCGCTCTCAAGGACAGCATTATCGCGCCACAGAGTTTGCATCCAGAACATCCGTTGGTTCTGTTGCAAGGTCGTATTCGCTTAACGGCCGATGGCTGGGTTGTGACTCTGTTTCTCGTCAATCAGCAACCGGAACGGACGCGCCGTGGCGAGGCCAAAGATGAAGTCTGGGTATTCCAACCCAAGCTGCGGGTGCGGGGCCCCGATCACCAACCGATCTTTGTCCAGCGCAAAGGCGTCACGGCCGACCTTTCCAAGATGGACCCGCTGACTCGTGAAGAGACCGAGACTCTGGAGATGCTTTATCGCCACCAGCGTGAGTTTGTGGTAGGGCATGGCATCTCAGTGCACGCCACCCTACCAAGACCAGCGGCCGAAAGGGCGGTTCAAGTTGAGACGGAGTGGATTCCTCAGTTTGAGGTATCCCAGCAGACTCCGCGTTCAGAGGCTGATGATGAAAATCTCATCGGTTTGACGATGGACATGAAGGTGTTGGCAGAACTACCCAAGTCTGAATTGATCACATCCTTGCGCCATATCGAGACTGCGTATCGCATCTGGATCAAAGTTGAGCAGAATAAGCTGACCATGTCGAGCGAGAAACTGGTCGGTCACGAGGAGGCTGCTCAACGATCCGTGAGCGCTTGTACCCGTGCGCTTCATCGCATCAAGGCGGGGATTGACTTGATTGAAGCCGACCCCCAGGCAGAAGAGGCCTTCCGCTTCGCCAATCAAGCGATGTGGCAGCAGCGAATCCACTCCACATTTTCTCGAAAGGTGAGGAAGAAGGAAATAAAGAGTGAGGAAGGAGTGGAAGCGTTAGATGTGGCGAGGAACCGTAGCTGGCGCTTGTTCCAGTTGGCCTTCATTCTGCTAAACCTGCCAAGTCTGACTGATCTGCACCATCCGGATCGCAGCCATGAGACTGATGCGGTAGCGGATCTGTTGTGGTTCGCAACCGGAGGTGGAAAGACAGAAGCCTATCTCGGCTTAACCGCCTATACTCTGGCATTGCGTCGCCTTCAAGGGACGGTGGCTGGCCGAAGCGGGGACCATGGCATTGCTGTCTTGATGCGGTACACCTTGCGTCTCTTGACCCTACAGCAGTTTCAGCGCGCTACAGCACTCATGTGCGCCTGCGAAACTATCCGTAGAGCCGATGTAGGGAAATGGGGAGCGACTCCCTTCCGGCTAGGGCTCTGGGTAGGCAACAAGACCTCGCCGAACACCTTGGAAGGTGCCGCCAATTCGTTGCGCCAGGGCCGGGTGGGTGGTAAACCCTCGATGGGTGGTACACCTCATCAAATTACCTCTTGCCCTTGGTGCGGATCTGAAATCAAGGAACAGCATCTTCGGGTTTATGAAGCACCAAGCGACATCGGACGTTGTGTCACGTACTGCGGTAATGACCTGGGGAGCTGCGAGTTTTCCGAAGCGAAGGCTCCTAAAGAGGGATTGCCGGTGATGGTGGTGGATGAAGAGATCTATCGTCGTCCACCGTCACTCCTGATTGCCACGGTGGACAAGTTTGCCCAGATGCCTTGGAAGGGCGAGATTCAGATGCTATTCGGCAAGGTTAATGAGGTCTGCCCGCGGCACGGGTTCATTTCTCCGGAGATAGAGGATGGAAAATCGCATCCTGCTCGAAATGGTTTACCCTCTGTTAGAAACCTACAGCACGGTTTGTTGCGGCCCCCCGATTTGATTATTCAGGATGAATTGCACCTCATCAGCGGGCCGCTTGGATCGATGGTCGCGCTCTATGAGTCCGCCGTGGACGAATTATGCACGTGGGAAGTGAACGGCAACAGGGTGCGTCCCAAGGTTGTGGCTTCTACCGCGACCATCAGGCGGGCTCGTGACCAGGTCCAAAAGCTGTTTGTGCGAAAGCTGGACGTGTTCCCACCGCAGGGAACTAATATTCGAGATAGTTTCTTCGCCTTGCAGCGCACCGTTGGGCCGGAGTATCCGGGGCGGCGTTACCTTGGTATCTGTGCGTTTGGCCGACGCTACCCGGTCGCGATGATCCGTAGCTATGTTGCTCATATGGCCGCCGCTCAGGTTCTCTTTGAGAAGTATGACCAGCTGGCGGACCCATGGATGACCCTGGCTGGGTATTTCAACTCGATTAGGGAATTGGCAGGCACTCGGCGACTAGTGGACGACGATATTAAGGCCCGCTTACGCGATGCCGACCAGCGAGGCCTAGCTAAGCGGAGGATTCGCGCTCTGGAGGAGCTGACCTCTCGCAAATCGGGCACCGACATTCCAAAGATTTTAGAGCGACTAGAGTCGGTCTTTGACACAGCGCTGGAAGCCCAGCGCGCAGCGGAACGAAAAGAAGGGAAGCGGCCGAGCTCACCCGTTCCTTATGACGTTGTGCTCGCGACCAATATGATTTCGGTGGGTGTTGATATCGAGCGACTTGGATTGATGCTAGTTGCGGGACAGCCTAAAAACACGTCGGAATACATTCAGGCCACCAGCCGAGTCGGACGCTCCGCTGCTGGCCCCGGACAGGTCAGCACTGTGTTTAACTGGGCGAGGCCGCGAGACTTGTCTCATTACGAGCGTTTCGAGCATTACCACGAGACCTTTTACAAGCATGTCGAGGCTCTCTCCGTAACGCCGTTCTCAGCTCGAGCTCTCGACCGTGGTCTTACTGGCGTAATGGTCGCGCTAATGCGCCTTTCTGAAGAGCGGC
The DNA here is from genome assembly GCA_000381605.1 of Acidobacteriaceae bacterium KBS 89. Classification (GTDB taxonomy): domain Bacteria; phylum Acidobacteriota; class Terriglobia; order Terriglobales; family Acidobacteriaceae; genus Edaphobacter. Next base: position 635,959 of record KB906755.1, on the reverse strand, counting down.
TCAATGGGAACCTCAAAGCGGGCGAGCTACAGGACAACGATTCGCTGATGTCGTCTGTCTTCGCTCAGTTAGAGCAACGGGCTGAAAATGCGACCCACGACGGGACGGTAGCACAGCGTATGCACAATATGCTCGACCGACGCCGCGATGAGTGGCTGAACCGGGTCCATAATCAGAGGGATCACCGACTTGGCTATCAGCCAGAAGGTGGTTCTACGGTAGGCCTACTCGAACATGCCGCAGCCAACGGGTGGGAGATGTTCACATGTCTAGATTCCCTGAGGGATGTCGAAGGCACCGTAGATCTAGTCCTCGATCAGCGGTCCACGGGGTTGTACGCAGAATAAGGATGACGAGATGAACGAACTTGGAGAAATCCGTCCCAGTCAGCTGATCTACACGTTTGGTGTTGGTTCGCTGATCGACCTGCCCAATATGTCAGCTTTAGTAATGGGCCTAGATGACTGGGATACGCGTTATTGCAGCGACATCCAAGAAGACCGTCTAATTGCAGCTATACAGAAACGCCTTGGCCCGCAGATGTCCCGGCTTTACCTGCCGCCAACCAAGCTCGATGGTACGGACAATGATCCAGCTGCACCTGCGATCGGCGTTCCCGTGGCGCCATTTCCGCGATGGATGCGCTGCTCCCTGTGCGACACCCTCGCCACTGTGCAATCGGGGGTATTCAAGCTGGTGCAAGACCCTTATCGTCCGGACAAGACGGAATACGTACACGGGGGATGCCTGAAGAGCAAGGGCGGAAAGCCGCCGGCTGTAATGTCTGTTCGTTTTCTCCTCGCTTGCAGGGAAGGGCATCTAACGGATTTCCCATGGTTAAATTTCGTACACAAGGGGAATGTTCCTTGCAAGCCCGCAACACTGACCCTTCGCGAATACGGAGCATCGGGCGATGCTTCCGACATTGTCGTCAAATGTCACTCCTGCGATTCCGAGCGGCGCATGGCAGACGCTTTCGATTCCGACCCAAATACATGGTTCATCTGTCCAGGTCACCACCCGCACCTGCGGCTGATCGAGCCTCAAGGGTGCAGTGAGCGTGCCAAAGCGATCCTGCTTGGTTCTTCCAATAGCTGGTTCCCAACAGCGCTCTCTGCATTGTCTATTCCGAGGGCGGCTGATAAGCTTGGTAAACTCGTGGAAGAACAATGGGGCGAGCTCGAAGACCTGGATACCATCGATGAGGTGCACCTCATCAGCAAGAAGCTTAAAAAGTTCCAGTCGTTGATCCCAATTTTTAGTGAGTTCAAGGAAACGGACATCTGGGACGCGATTCAAGCAAAGCGCAAGGGAAATGGAAAACAAGACACGCCGGCCGAAGACTTGAAGTTACCTGAATGGCAGATGTTCTCGGCGCCGGATTCAGCTGCGGAGAACAGAGACTTCAAGTTACGACGAGTGGCACCACCCAAAGGCTTCGAGGGACTATTCGAAGATACTGTTCTGGTGGAACGCATTCGTGAGGTGCGGGCTCTCCTGGGTTTCACGCGCATTGAATCCAATGCCGACTTCGAGGAAGCGACCATGCTCAGAGACGGACGATTGACTCCGTTACGTCGGGAGAGCCCAACATGGCTGCCAGCATCCGAGGTCCGTGGGGAGGGAATATTTCTACGGATACGCGAGAAAGACCTCACCGATTGGGCAGGCAAGCCAGAGCTGATTCGCCTTCAGAAGGAGTTTTTGGATTCTCACAAAGCGTGGCGTAAGTTGCGCAAGCTTGAGCCCTTTGACGAGAACTTTTCAGGAATTCGTTTTGTTCTACTTCATTCGCTGGCCCACGCCTTGATGCGCCAAATTGTCCTGGACTGCGGCTATACAGCAGCCAGCGTGAGAGAGCGTCTATACTCCCGTCAACCCGATGAGGCAGGCGGCTCCATGGCTGGAATTCTGCTCTACACCGCCGCATCGGATAGTGAAGGAACTCTTGGCGGTTTGGTGGAACTCGGCGATCCGCTGACTCTGGGACGTCACCTCCAACAAGCGTTGGAGAGTGTGCGTCTGTGTGCTTCCGATCCTTTATGTGCGGAACATCGCCCGGATACCACAGGTCGAGGTATCCATGGCGCATGTTGTCATGCATGTCAATTCGCACCTGAAACATCGTGTGAACGCGGCAACCGCTATTTGGATCGGGCAGTCCTCGTAAAGACTTTCTCCAACGACAGCACCTGTTTCTTCGACTAAAGAAGAATGATCCCCTCACGCCTGACAGAAAGCATCGTCGATTTGATCCGCAGAGCCCACAAACCGTGGCTTCAGACCGTTTGCTTAACGATCTCCAAGGCCCCCGGTTCGATAGGTGCAGGAACTCTGATAGCAACTTTGCCAGCGACCAACAACGGGGACGCAGCCCATTGTGTAGCGAGCGTTATACGCCAGGCGGAAAGCCACATGTCCTGGAACTCTTTAGGTGTGTTGATCGAGGTATCTGTTTCGATTCTCACTCAGCAGCAGCAAGATCAATATGTTGAACTACTCTGGACCGGACCCTCCCCCTCCAGTGAAATCCCTGCCCGCCGGATTGACCAAGTCCTGTATGACCTAATAGATTTCGCGAAACGAGAGATATTGCTGGTTACATTTGCCGCTCATAAAATTACCCGTCTTACAGACGGACTGGCGAAAGCAATTGATAGGGGAGTTCGCGTTCGACTCATTTTGGAGTTTGAGCAAACATCACAGGGGCAGCTTTCGATGGACGCGCTGAATGCCTTTCCTGCGATCATTCGCCAGGGCGCGCAGGTATATTACTGGCCTCTGGACAAGAGAGAACGGAACGCTCATGGCAAACCCGGTAAGCTGCATGCAAAAGTGGCAGTCATTGACGATCAGGCAGTTGTCTCCAGCGCTAATCTCACGGATGACGCATTCAATCGCAACTTTGAACTTGGCTCTCTCTTTACTGGTGACCAGATTCTCCACAGACTCAGAGGACACTTTGACGGTTTGTGTGCAGATGGCACCTTGATACTGTGGGAATATCCAAGGCTTCACAGGATATGAGTCGAGAGCGTTCGAAAACAATGCTATGGAATGGAGGTCTTAATGGCGTCCAACCGGAGAGAGAATCTGGTTCTTGGCGAATTCGAGGATAGCAACGCGCCGGAAAAGCTCTCTAAGGGCGCCTACGCGGCCATTCTTCCTTTAGGAGCAAGGCATTCATCTTTGCCAATGAGAGGCAGCAGGAAGCGATCAGCGACCTGATTGCATCGCCTCCTGTGGCCAGTATTAGTCGATACCCGTGGAGGTCTGCACAGGTCAGTGCCAACAGGTCGCAGTGTGTGGCTGGTGAGAAAGGCTGGCAGTTGGCATAGTTCTCTGTTATCCAAAAAATAATTGGCAAATTCGAAGCGACCTATGTATCATCGGCGCCACCTTAATATTTTGTCGGGAACGCGAATGGAGGTAGTCAATCGGTTCCTTTGCTTGTCGAGCAAATTCTTCGAGGTCTGCCTCACACAATTAATCGGGCCACGCATTTCTACTATCGAGGAGCTTAAATGCGAAACGCGATCGCTTTTGCGAACAATGACGTTGCGACCATTGCTTGGAGTTACGGAACACGTCCCGACGGATGCATGGGCTTTGCTCTATATCGGATCGATGCCCAAGGAAATGAGACGCCGTTGCCTAGCCACGCCGTCTTCAAGGGCAAGACGATCAAATCCGGCCAAACCACAGCCCAATATCCAGTTCAAAAGTTTTACTGGAAGGACCCCTACGCGCGGCTTGTGGCAGAGCAGACGAAGAGCTTTAGGTTTCGCTATAAGATCGTTCCACTGGAAGGCAAGCCCGACACCTTGACGCCGATGAGGTCGCTCCCAATTTTGACGACGAACGAGGTGGAACTGACCTCGAGATGCTCGCCGAGCCTCTCTGCAACTTTCAACCGCGGTTTGATCTCCACACAACACGTGGCGAAGGCATTGAAGGGAAATTTCAGCCTGGTTCAGTTTAAGGCTAAGATTGGGGCTGAAGGAAGTCAACTCCGGAATGACCTGACTGGCGACCTGGCAGGTACACTCACTGGCTTTCTCGACCGCGCGAAGAGCTCTGGACAAATCTATGCTGCGCTCTATGAGCTAACGGATGAAGAACTTGTGAATTCACTGGTCGCACTCGGTAACAAGCTGAGTATTGTAGTGGCTCACATCGTCGGGAAGCCAGTGGGGACCGAGGCGGCTATATCAGCCGGGAGCAAGAAGACAACGACGCGAGCGGCGGCTAAAAAGACTGGGAGCAAAAAAGCACCTAACTCCGCCGGGAAGGAAGAGGAGAACGAAAGCGCCTGGGACCGTCTTAACAAATCGGCAAACGAAAAGTTCTATCGTCAGCCGCCCAGTGGCCATATTGTGCACAACAAGTTTCTGATATACGTCGACGGCAAAAAGAAGCCTCGGGCGGTTCTTTGTGGCTCGACAAACTTTACCCCAACCGGATTGTGCGCTCAAACGAACAATGCCATTGTCATCGACGATCCCCTAGTGGCCCAGCGGTATATGGATTACTGGAATGCCTTGAAGGCTGACCAACAGGCTCATCAAGAAGAGGATTCCAAAGTCTTCCAAGGGACCGACCTGCGCACTTTCGACGACAAGGGAGCGCAATTCACACTGGACGCCAAGGTTCCGAAGGGAGATGACGCTCCCTCGAGTATCCTGACCAGTTACTTTTCTCCGAATACTGCCAAGCAGCGAGCGAAGAAAAAGACAGGTGAACTCGAACCGATTGACATGAAGGACCTCTCGGACCGTGTCAACGCCGCGAAGCACGCTGTGTTGTTTCTCGCATTTATTCCAGGGACACCGAGCATCACGGATTTCGCTTCCGCTGCCCAGCGTGCTAACAAGGACCTGTTTGTACGCGGTTGTGTTACATCGCCCGACGCGGCGGGCAACTTCTACTACACCCTTCGCGGCACCTCGCCACCGAAGGCCCAACGCGTTGTCAAGGGTCAGGCCAAACCTGCGAAGGTACCTCTTAAACAGGACCCGAGAGTTATAGCTGCCCAAGCCCTCAATAAGGCGGACGCTCCCGACGGTTGGGTGGCTGAGCTTCTCAAGGCTGGCTTCGCCATCACCCATGACAAAATCGTTGTGATTGATCCGTTCGCCGATGACTGCGTCGTTGTGACGGGAAGCCACAACCTCGGGTATCAGGCCTCTTACAACAACGATGAAAACCTGGTGATGATTCAGGGCAACAAGAAGTTGGCAATGGCTTACGCTACACACGTCCTCGATGTATACGATCACTTTGCCTGGCGCTGGGCCCTGAAACAAGGCACTCAGAGCAAAGATGCCAACTTGAAATCGATACCCGACGAATGGCTCAATTGGTATTTCGATAAAAATGGAGATATCAAGACTGCCCAGCTCAAATTCTGGATGCAGGCCACAGTATAGGCGGTTGTCTGATTTCGTGCTATGCGGACCGAAACCTAATGGTTGCCCGTTGCCTTTTCAGCCGCAACAGTCTTGGTCTCAGTTGCCTTGTACGACTTCCTGAATAGGTCAGGCATCTGTTTGTCCCAGACCTTGCTGAGTGCTTGATTCTTCTTGACCGCGATCGTCGTTCCTGTGATCGCTGCTGCTAAAGTACCGAGACCAATAACTACTTTGAATGCAAGATTGATGGACATGTGAATCTCCTATGTTCTGATTGTCTTGCGTGATTGAATCAGGACGTCAGTAAGCACAGGCGTGCTCCCGGTTTTACACCGGGTGGGCTCGAAACGCATTCGAACCAATTACCAACCGCCTTTATTGACTACCTAGTAGTCCCGCACTTGAAGTGTTTCCCGCGCTGGTGTCCAGAATCCCGTACCGTTTTTCTCCTACCCCAACCCCTAATTCCGAGATCGGCAGGTCCAAAGAGAAATACCTTTCGGGGTTTTTCCAAATTTCTGGTTCCTATAGGGCTTTCACCCTCCACGCCCACACAGCTACAACGACGGTACGCACAGTCGCATACAGCGGACGGTGTCGCGCTACTCGAATTGGTGGTGGCTAAGCTGTCACAACGGCGCTGCCATGTCACCGATCTTGCGTTTGGCGAAGGCACGCTTGGGCCGGGGCAGGATCAAGTCACAGTTGATCACCATCAGTTCGACTGCGGCCCGACCTAAGCTCGAAAGTCAAACGTTATGCCAAGCTCCAATATTTCCGAAGGCGTCTGCGCGGCAAAAAAAGGGTTCGCATTGCTTCATTCTTTCTGCTATTGTCCTCCCATCCCTTTGCAGGACCAGCTGAAAGCAACAAAGAATGCAGCACAGGCTGAGATCCTTCAGCTCAACAAACAGCTACTGCACTTCGCACCATTTGGCCCAATTATTCCGCAGAGATTCCCTTAACTGGAGTTAAATTGATGCGTTTTGCGTCTCCTCTAACTATAGCGATCCTATTCTTGGCCGCCCTATCCGATCAGGCGCAGCAGCCTGTCCCAGGTACTCCTACGGTCACCACAACGGCCGGTCCCGTTTCTCCTCTGCCAGTTCCCCCGAGCCAAACGATTCCTCTTACCGCTGCCAGTGACGTTCCGAGTAGCATTGCCATCGACGCCGCCTTGCTGCCCTTTAGTGTCGCGAAGCGTATCTTCGGCAAGGAGGTGGCGGCAAACTATGCAGTAGTGCAGATTACGATCGCAAACCACAACGATAAGGCGTCGTTCATTGTGCAGAGCGCCAAGCTCGACGCGAGCCATTGGCTTCTGAATGGCACCTTTTCCGGCTTTGGCACACCGGAGAAGGTCAAGACGGGTGCTTTCGGACAGCAGGACGAACCTGGCGTGGTCTCTAGCACGGAGGCTCGTCTGGTACGCGGTGAGTTGCAAGATGCGCAGCCTTTTAGCGCGCGCAACTGGGTCGTTCGTGGGGCAATCGCAGCTGGCTCCATTGCCTCTGGCTTTCAATTCCTGACCATGAGCACCGAGATTTTGGCTGGCATCAGTGCCTATGGCAACCAAGTCGTGCCCGCGCTGAGCGCTCTGTGGCCCGATTCCACGCAAGCGAAAATCGACCGCATTAGCGACTTCGGCTTTCAGACTAACCACGTTATCGCCAAGAGTGACATCATCATTGGCTTCTTTCCCATCGACCACTTTCTGCTTCCCGACTTGAAGAAAATCTACCAGAAGGCTCCTGCCGCGTTCTTTAATCCGAGCCAGATGCTCCTCGACAAGAAGTACCGTCCCAAGTTGATCCAGATGCTGACAAGTGCCGGTGCATTTCCAGCTAATTCCAGCGACGAACAAGCGTCGACACTGGTTACGGCCGCGATTACTGAGTACGAAACTAAAGTGAAAGCCTCTGGAAAAAAGTTAAGTGATGTCAGTGAACAGAGCCTCGTCATCCTCAGCCTGCTCAACCGTCTGAGCTTAAACAACATTCGTGTCGTTGTTGACGGAACAATGAACGTGGATACGAGCTTGGTTCCCGCCATACTTACTGCTGTGAACCTGAGTGAGAATCCCACGCTAGCGTCGACTTGGAAAGTTGGGATTCACAAGGCGACAATTACGGGTTCGTTTCTCGAGGGCGGCGTACCATCTGTGCTGAATGCCGATTCGCTAGGCATTACGGCAGTGACCGTGGACCGCGATAACTCCTCTGACACTAAGATGGCTTTGAGTTATACCTTGACAAAGGATCTTCCGCTTGGCACCGTCCTTTCCTTTCTTGTAGTCAAGGCAGGAAAGGACAAGAGTCAGACGGTCAGCGTGCCAGTCACACTCAATTACTCGCCATTACCCAACATCTCTGGCGTGACGACCAAAGAGGATGCCACAACGCCCAGCGCGTGGGCTGTTGGCACCCATACTGGAACGATTACCGGTTCTTTCCTCTCAGGTACGATACCGTCGGTCAAAAACGCAGCGCTGGGATTTTCCAACATTATGCCGGACACAGCTAACTCAACCGACACAGCGCTTGTTTTTCAATTCACCTTGACTAAGGCTGTCCCGACGGGGACGACCGTCACGTTCTTTGTAACTCGCCCGGCGTCGCAGGGCAAGGATCAGGTCGTGAGCAATAGCGTCGATCTCGCGATAAAGTACTGATTTGCCTTCAATTGAGTTTCCGGACGCCTCAGATTGGAGCCTCCGGTGAAAGGACTAAAAAACGCTATGAAAGAGATCCCGCCCCTGCCCCATTCCCTCAGCGGTAACAAAACGTTGGTCCTCGTCCTGCATGCGTATACCAATGATCCGTCGAGTATGCGATTCATCGACCAGGCCGTTCGCGAGCTTCGCCCTGAAAGCCACGTCATTATCCCGGAGCTGCCGATTAGCGCCAGATCTTTCGAAAGCCCATTGCGTGTCGCACGAAGCCTTGTGACTGTGATCGAAGAACAAATCGCATTCCGATCCAATCAGGGTTGGGCGGAGTTCGACGATATCGTGCTGATTGGCCACAGCCTGGGTGCCCTGCTTGTGCGCAAGGTCTACCTGCTTGCGGGCCCCGAAAGCGCGGAAGCACGCTTTGAAGACTCAGTTTATCAAAACGAACTCACGCCCGAACGACCGTGGTTCCGCAAAGTCAGCCGCATCATACTGTTCGCCGGCATGAATCGTGGTTGGAGCCTCAACCACCACCTGCGGTTTTTCCGCTTCCTGCTTTGGTGGGTCTCCACCTTTGCGGCCGACACTCTAATGGCTTTTACTAATGATCGAACACGGCTCGTTATCATGAACAGCCGCCGCGGTGCACCTTTCCTCACCGAGCTGCGTCTGCAATGGCTAGCTTTGCAACGGAGCAATCGGCAGCTTCAAAAGGAGGCGACATCGCGGAACATGCCAATACCGGAACTCGCTCTCACCGTGCAGATGTTAGGCACGATTGATGACATGGTCGCGCCTTCCGATAATATCGACCTTGCTACCGGACGCGACTTCGTGTATCTGGACGTCCCTCGCTCTGGTCACAGCAACGTGATCGTTATGAACGACTCCAAGGAAGGCCGTGACCGCCGCGAGGTTTTCCATCGCGCGCTCTGCGAATCCTCAGCCTCGCTAAAGAGCCATAGTATTGTCCCCAGCAACCTGAGTCTCCGGGACATCAGCGATAAAATATCCAACGTTGTTTTCGTCATGCACGGCATTCGGGACACTGGTTATTGGACTCAGAAGGTTGCGCGCAAAGTCGAAGAGCAGGGCGCGGCCCCGCCGAAGATTTACGCATCCGAAACCTCCAGCTACGGCTATTTTGCAATGATCCCTTTTCTCCTGCCTTCGCAGCGTCGCAAAAAGGTGCAGTGGCTGATGGATCAGTACGTGGAAGCCCGAAGCCTCTATCCGGATGCGCGATTTTCTTACGTCGGCCACAGCAACGGTACCTATCTCGCCGCTCGCGCTCTCCTCGACTATCCCTCCTGTCGTTTCGATCGCGTAGTGTTTGCCGGCAGCGTAGTACGCACAGACTACGACTGGCCTCGCGTCATCGAGCGCGGCCAGGTCGAGGCGGTCCTCAATTACGTCGCGACAGCCGATGTAGTCGTTGCGGTACTCCCGGGGGCATGGGAGATCGTCAACCTTCAAGATCTCGGTAGCGCAGGCCACAACGGTTTCCGCAAAAAACACCCTCGGGTCTTTGAAAGCAAGTTCATCCCTGGAGGTCACAGCTCCGCACGTGAAGAAGACAACTGGAACGATATTGCATCCTTCATTGTGTCGGAGAGCCCGTGCCCTACGACCAACGCGCTAATAGTTCCTGATCAGAAGACCTGGGTCGTCGTAGCGGGCCGAACTGCGCCGTTCTGGTGGGCGGTAATTATCGTAATTGTCGGATTAGTCGGGTGGTGCGTCGTCTTGATCGGGGAGGCGAAGCCGATACATCACCCGTACATCGCTTTACTCATCTATGCTTGGCTGATCATGCTGGTTCTTACCAAAGTTTAGGAACTGAACTCGAATCGGGCCCAACGAAACACCAATTTAGGCGGCATCTTCTATAGGTCGAAGGGGCGGTTACTTGAGTACTCTTGCCGCATTTGTCCCTGCAACATCTGCCGGTTTAGTTGTGCGCAGTCTCGATTCGCAATTTGTCGGTGCGTTATTTCGCTTGCCAGAGTACTAACCCGAGAGAGGACAGAGAAAACCACATGAGCAACGATTCTGAAAAGCCAAGCCTCTTCTCTCAGTTGTTCGGAGATGACCCAGAACTTTGGTCGATTCTGCCTGAGCTCGCCAAGTACGACGAACTTACCCTGCGCGTTATCCTTCGTCCACATGACGAGGGCAGTCTCAGTTGGCGCAGAGATTCCGAAATCATTGAGCTACGTGCTCGTCTGGATCGAGCCCTCAGCGTGCTTACTTATTTAGAAATTGGCTACGAGACTGGGGTATTCCCTTGGGCTCAAGAAAGTGTCCCAAGGATAGAGAGCCTGCGAAAGCTTTTCCAGTCGGAATCGTTGTTGAATTACGCAAGTGCATATCTCTACTTCGCAATTCGATTTCTTGCATATCGTGTTTCGCCTCCTGTCTGGATCGAAGGTACTGCTTCAGAGAAGTTGCTTCAATTCAAGACGAATAAACGATCGTTTCCTCTCGTAACACCACCCACGTTTTGTTCGAATGCCGCTATAAAAACGCAATTTGAAGAGATGGTGGTGTCTCTGAAGCCGAAGCCTAATATCACCGATGCGCTCAACTTTCTAGATGGGTTCTATACAAGTTCTGAAGAACCACAGAAGTATGAACTGTGGCTTCGCGGATTACGCCCTGAAACCAACCCGGGGCCGGTCGGGCGTGGTGAGGGTGAAATAAAAGGCCGACGGGAAAACGACACACGTCTGGGAACCACCCCCGAGGAGTCGGCCCGTTTCCAGATTATTAGTTCGGGCCTGACGGAATGGGCTTTGTCTCGCAGCAATTTCTATTTGTCGCTACAAACTGCCGACACCTTGCCCGTGTCCACGACAGAGAGCAAGGGCTTAGTGGAGGAGGAAGGTGGCACACGACCTTTAGGCGGATGGATTGTAGTAAATCCTGTAGCCCCCCGCTTTGCCCTCGCTGATCTGTACTGGATCGCCCGTCTTCTTCGCGCGGATGTGTCCGCCGCTGCGTCGGTTACGTATTCACATACCTCGTGGCTGCATTTGCTTGGCTTCCAGGCCGCACTTCAACGCGACGATGCTCGCGAAGTTGCCTTGAGAAAAGCCGAGGAAGTCCTCCGCTCCGTCTTCGATTTTGTGTGCGACCTCACGCAAAACGCCATTGCCCTGAGTGTCGAGAAACAGCGCCGGTTCTTCGATCCGCAGGATTTTACGAATCCACCGCGAAAGACGATGCATTGGCTGGACGTCTTCGACGAAGAACTTGAACTGATCGTTCAACAGCGCTTCCAGCGTCGATTTCGGGATATAACCGGAGCACCAGGTGATCGGGACACGGCACATCCCTTCGGTGTACTTTGTTCTTCCGGCAAAGGTTGGAGTGAGCGTCTAAAGTCCGGGAAAAAGCCACATAACCTCATAGGCCTGGCCTTTTCAGGCGGTGGCATCAGGAGCGCCACCTTCAATCTTGGTGTCCTGCAAGGATTACAAGAGTTCGACCAGCTTCGATACGTGGACTACTTGTCAACTGTTTCCGGGGGAGGTTTCATTGGCGCGTGGCTCGTCGGAAATGTAAAACGTTCCCAGCATTGGTTGAGTCGTCGAACATGCTGGGATGAATCGATCGCTTATCTACGGGCCTACTCCAACTACCTCGCGCCGCGGACGGGCGTCTTGAGCGCCGATACTTGGACCATGTTCGCTAGTTGGGTACGAAATGCTTTCCTAATCCAACTCACTGGGTTTAGCTGGCTGCTCGTCTTGCTGCTGGGTGTTTTGATCTGCCGCTGGGGCTTTTTGCAAGCGGTCGACCTAACCGCATCGGCCGGACATCGGCAATACCTACCGGAAGGCACGGTCTTCGTCATGGCGGTGCTGGTCACCTGCACTCTTGTATACAACTTCACAAAGCGAGTGGATACCGGCAAAGGAGCACTCGGAACGCGTTGGATTCGCTATCTGGCGGTTGTGCCATCGTGGTTTGGCGCGCTTCTTGTGGCCGCTCGTCTCTGGTCGAACGCTGCCTTTGATAAATGGTCTACGTGCTTTCGTTCATGGAACACCTACTCGCAAATACTCGAACACGGTTGGCATCCCTGGTGCCTTCTATTGAGCACGTATTGGATGGCTCTGCTCATTACTGCGTCAGTGTCCTTGAGTACCTGCGCTGTGGCGACCCTTCCTGTAGGCGCGATGCCCAAAAACAAGCGCGATGTCATTCTGCTTGCGATACTTCGAGCTTTTTGGATCAGCACACTTTGCTTGATAGTGCTGTATCTCGGACTGAGCAGCATACTTTACCTCTTTCTCAAATGGACGACAGACCCCAATCGTTTCGGGTCTTATGCCTTCGTGTTCGGTCCCTCCTTGGTGCTCGATGCGTTTACCCTCAGTATCGTATTATTTATCGGTCTCTCCGGCCGCAACTCAAACGAGGCGCAACGGGAATGGTGGACGAGATTTGGCACGTGGCTTGCGATCTACGCTGGTATAGCACTAGTTCTTTCGTGTTTCGCAATCTTCGGCCCGCGGTTGATGGTGCTGCTGTTCACGCTAGATAGTGCACATCACGACGCGATCAAGTGGGGTACAGTCCTGAGCTGGGCCGGTACCGTCATCGCCGGTCTATTTTCAGGAAAGAGCAGCAAGACTTCTGGCGATGGGACGAAGGCTCCTCTCTTAGAGATTCTGGCAAAAGTCGGTGGCTTTCTCTTCATCATCGGCGGCGTTGTAGTAACAGCTACAGTTCTCTATCTGTTCCTGCTCAACTTCGGCACATCATTCGATTTCAAAATTCACGAGCTCAAGACTAATTACTGGACAGTTCTCTGCGCCATCGAATTTAGTACGCTCGCAGAGACGCTGCTAGTAGTCATCGGGTGTGCGCTGCTCTTTTCCTGGTTTTTTGAGATAAATATCTTCGGATTAAACCAGTTTTATCGAAATCGACTTGTGCGGTGTTATCTCGGCGCCACACGTTGGGCTCCGGGCGTAAGAAGGCCGCATCCTTTCACAAAGTTTGACTTTAATGACGACCTCTCGCTAGGCGATATGGGAAAGGGCTTCCGTGGACCGTTTCCGATCCTGAGTTGTGCGCTGAACCTAACGGGCAGTTCCGATCTTGCTTTGCATACCCGACATAGCGCTTCATTTTCTCTCACTCCGCTACGCTGCGGGGCAGACCGGCCAAAGGTCGGCTACGCTCCCACGGACAGTGGAATCGATAGGTTCGCGGACGGTGTCAGGTTGGGTCAGGCGGTGGCCATATCGGGTGCAGCCGCCAGCCCGAACATGGGCTATAACACCTCTCCCCTCGTCGCCTTCCTCCTAACCATGTTCAATGTGCGACTCGGCTGGTGGTTTCCGAACCCTGGCCAGTACGCGTGGAACCGCCGCGGAATGCGTTATAGCCTCTACTATCTGACTAAGGAACTCTTCGGAATCGCTGACGAAACACGCCTCTTCCTCAACGTTTCGGACGGGGGCCATTTTGAAAATCTCGGCATCTACGAATTGGTTCGAAGACGATGCAAGGTGATTATCGCCAGTGATGCGGAATGCGATGAAGCCCTCCAATTTGGAGGGCTCGGAAACGTGATTCGACTCTGCGAAACGGACTTCGGCGCCGTCATCGATATCGACATCAAATCGATCCGGCAGCAGAAAGAGAGCGATAGTCTTGCTCACTGCACGGTCGGACAGATCAAGTACAGCAATGGCAGCATTGGCTACCTTCTCTATATGAAGGCTTCGATCACAGGTGATGAGGATGTGAGCGTGACGCAGTACCGATCTACTCATCCAACCTTTCCACACGAGACCACGGCAAATCAGTTTTTCAGCGAGGATCAGTTCGAGAGTTACCGGAAATTGGGCCAGCACATCGTTCGCCATGCCTTGCGGGGACACCAACCTGGAGATAATCCCGTCATGGTTGCGGAGAGATTAGCTGACGTACTGGCACCCGCCGGATGCAATCCCGAGGCCTACCTCAAACACAACAGGACACTCGCCGAAATATGGGAGCGCTTCCGGTATGCTGGGTACCCAAATCCACTCGTCAGCGAGTTGCTGGGGATGACCGCGCCGGCAAACCTCGTCCCCAATCCGGACGAAATTTGCCTGGCACTTGAGCTGTTGCAACTCATGGAAGATGTTTTCATGGATCTGCGGTTGGACGACTTCTGGGAACATCCGGACAATCGTGGTTGGGCGATGCTCTTCATGGGTTGCGCCCGCAGCCCACGTTTCCGGCGAGTCTGGGCAGAAACAAATCGCACCTTTGGTATTCGCTTCGAATACTTCTGCGATGCGCGACTTGGACTAACCCGCGACAGACCAATTGTGCGGGTCTAAACGATGCATTCGGGATCTGGTCCATCCGCCCTACGATTTTAGATTTGGACACACCGCAGCTCTTTTCACTTGCAAACCGCAGGGGTTGGTCAAATTGAACGAACGTCTTCGATCTCTGACTTCTTATAACTCAAATGGGGGACACCCAAGCTTATGCTGAGCCACTTGGAATCTCGTGTCTTGCGCACTCTATTTTGTACACTCGTCTTCCTCATCCCATTCCTTTTCACCGGCTGCCTTCATATTCAACAGGATGCTCGAAGCGCTCATCGCTTTCAGGCCATTCCCGACCTCCCGTCACAAGTTTCTTTTAACCCGCCCACCCACCCGATCGACCCATCAGGCCCTAACCCTTATGATCCAACGGTTGCGGTGGTCGAGTTTAACGAACAGGGCAACCTATGGACGCCCTGTGAGCAGCCCACATTTCAGGAATCTCGCTGCCAGCCTAACTTCGCCGCTGAGTTCATCCAACGTGCTCGTAAAGACGTCCCACTTGGCACGAAGCTCGTCGTTCTCACATTTATCCACGGCTGGCGCCACGACGCTCTTTGGGACGACGCCAATTTCAGCAATTTCCGTGAAGCTATTGATTGCCTCAATTGGGGCGCTAACGCATACGCCACTGCCTATGCCGACATTCTCAAAGAACCTATGGATTTTAAAGATTGGCAGCATTTACAGTGCACAGGCGTCGCGCCGCCGTCTACCCTCCGCTACGTCGGCGTATACATCGGCTGGCAGGGCACCACGCCCGATCTACGTAATGACGCCTTCACGCTGCTTGACCGTTATCCGACCGCCGGGAACACTGCCGGTGAAGCCATGTTTGGTCTATTTCAGAAAATCCGCGAAGCCGCCAAAGGTTCCGAAGTCAATGCGCCAATCGCGCGCCTCGTCTTCATGGGCCACTCATTCGGAGCGCTCATCGTCGAAAGAACGGCGCGAAAAATCCTCGACAAAAACTACCTATCTACCCACACCGTTCCATGTGCGGAGGGCGGTGCGGGCTCCCGGCCATGGACAGAACTCTTTCTTCTCATCAATTCCGCGGACACGGCGAGCACTGACATCGAAATCATGCAGACGATGAAGGATGCTTCCTTCTGCTCTTCCCCGGCATTTTCAAGCTCCCTCAAGGCTCCATGGCTGGTGTCCATCCATTCGGATACCGATGTGTTTACCGGCAATCTAGGTACGATAGGACGGAGAATTCTTCGGATGGAGCCTAAATACGGCGGGCCAGATATCCACGCGAGTACAGGCTCTCTCTCACCGCCTAAAAAAGGCTTTCTTCGCACTACTACACTCAATAACGACACCTTCTTCCTGAACACTTGCTACATCGACAGCGAGTCGATAAAGCTCAATGGCAAAGGCTCCAAGACGGGTGATCTGCTCTGCGACCGCGTAGCACAACAGATCAATACCGCCAAAATCAAAGCCTTCAAGGATGCCCAGATGGAGGATCTTTTCGTCCCCGATGGCAAACGTGTCACCAAAGCCGACCATGGCGCTTTCGAGCTAACCGTTGAGCCCTGCTTCGCAACCCCTCCTTCCCCGGAGCCGGGACCTTGCAGGGGCATGCGGCTCACCGAGCGAGATCAACGGTGGACGGCGCTAAACGGCGCCCTCGCGCCCTTCTTTGCCGTAGTACCGACGGGCACAACTGGTGAACCAACTCATCTGCTCAACCTCTACACCCGCCTGGATGTCGGCTGCTACCGCCGCAACAAAAAGCCTTCAATCCCCGGCCAGCCAGTCTGTCTTAGGAAGTCGAGGGACCAACCAGTCCCACCTGGCCAGCTCCCCTGGAACGCGACTCCCTACTGGGCCTTCAACGTCCCCGACGATGTCATCTCAGGTCACGACGGATTTTGGACCGACAGCCTCACCGACCTTGTCATCAGCCTCCTTCAGAAGATCCCCGACGTACCGTAGGAGACTGAACTCTCAGCGAAACAAGCAAAGCACTGATCGCAGGGGGCCTCTCATTTACCGCTCAATTGGTTGGAAAGCCGGGCGAAGTTTCGGAGATCAAATTCTGAAAGACGTTGGCAACATCGTCAATCGAATAAGGGTGCCCTAACGACGCCACTATCGCCCATAGTCATCTGGCCCATCACAGGCCAGTGTTTGAGCCGCATCGTAGACTTCGTTCCGGCGGCATCACCGAGGAGCAGGAAGTGCGCTCCTACTCGATGATGAGGCCCCGCGGAACATGCCGTCGACCATCTGGTCGCTGCGCCGTTGAGCCAGGGGCAGTACACCTACGACGATGGATGTGGCCGGCTCCAGTCTTCGACGCTGTTGAAGGTGCCGGACGCAAGTAACTATGCGGCGGTACCCGGCGGAGTTCATGAAGTGGGTCTTCGGTGGCGGCAAACGTCTCGATGGACTTGTAACTCGTAGAGCGGTCGAACGCCTGATGTTCGTGGGCTTGACAGTTCAGGCTGAGCAGGAAAGCTACCGACAAGCCGACTTATAAGTACTAGTGTGCCGTCCATCGAAGCGAATTGGCCTCAACTGCCGCCTTATTCTTGCCTTTAGTCTAGATTGAGGTGGGACATCGGTCGTATACTCGCCCAATCGTGGAGAACCCTAGCGACACTTCCGCATCGGGAAGCTTAGACGAGCGAAAATTGCAGTACGACGCCGCTGCTAAGACTCGGGAGCTTGATCTGCGGGAACGTGAGGTGACATCCAAGGAAAGAGAGGTTGCTTCAAAAGAGAAGGAGTTGGAACGATCGCGATGGCTCAATCCCACTGTGATTGGCATTTTTGTAGCGGCGATCGGCTTGATCTCAAGCGTTGTTGTTGCGCGACTAAACAACAACGCTACACAGGACCTCGAGCGGCAGCGAGCTCAATCGACTATCATCCTTGAGGCTATTCGGACAGGAACGGGAAACACGGATGCCTCTTGTAGGAATTTGTTGTTCCTTGCAAATCTTAGACTCCTTGATGATCCGAGACAGACAATTAGTAAGCAATGCTCATCGGTATCACCGGGACTCCCATCACTTCCGTCGGCAGGCGAGGTGGCGCGTTTTACGAGGTCAGCGCAACTCACGCCTGAGATCGAGGCGACGCTGAAACAGACGCTGGTCAGGTATCGCGAATACCTCTCGAAACTTGGTATTCAACCGCCAGTGGTGCCGGAAGTTGTCGTCGTCGATGAGGCGACGATGCAGGCATCTGAGTGCTATCACGCTTGTGATGTGGAAGATAAGATCTACCTCCTTGCAGGGTTCGCCACGCCGGCGTTGGTGGTGCATGAGTTCACTCACACCGTTTTCATACGAAAGATTCCTGGCGAGCCCGACAGACAATGGTCATACTCGGCAATCGAGGCTGGCATGGCAAATTTCCTGACGGCAGATTTTTTAGACTCGCCAGTGATCGATAACAAGTCTTTGGATTCCAGTCCCCGAGTTTCGTTCACTCAAATCCCGCACGATTGGAACGGTGGACAGGGTCCGGGAGGCATTGCGTGGGGAGAATTTCTCTGGCGGTTGCGTGGCCAGACAGGAGCCGACAAAGACCGCGTCACGAAGGCTGCGGTGCACGCTTTTGCTGCTCTACATCTAAATGATCCGCCGGATGATTACGAAAAGGAATTCTTGCGAGGATTAGTTGCCAGCGGCTTGGAGGAAGCGCAAGTTCGGTCGGCACTCCCGTCCCCGAAGCGTTTTTAGAATCTGTGGACCACATGAGCTTAAGGGGACCTGGCTTATCTGCAATTCGAATGCCTTTCCACAACGCGTTCGCTTATTATTCGCCTATGGGCGGCGAACGCGAATCGACGGCGCGGCAACGGATATCCGGCAAGATCTGCTGGCAGTGCAGGAATCTGCTCGATCCTGACCCGAACCACCAGGGCGAGCGACTGTGCGCGAAATGTACTGAGGCTCGTCAACCACTCAGAGACGTTTACATGTATTACATGTTTCGGGATGGCTGGTACTGTCAGTTTTTGGAGGCAGACCTAAAAACCGCTTTGCCTAGAAGATTCACCTTTGCCACACCTGAGAAGGTTGTGGCGTTGGCAGAGCGTGGTCGTGGATTGAAAGATCTCTCGACCAAGCAAGCTCTTGAGCATGGCATCGGAATGGGACGGGGAGGCATTCATCTCCATCTCACGCTTGAGCAGTACAACAAACTGAAACGAGGCTGACGTGCCGCAGAAGATCAAGTTCACGAAGCAATACAAGCCCATCAAGTTTGGCGACGGACCAGATCCGGACACGGTAGAAGGCCATCGAAACAAGGTGATCGAGGCTGCTGAAAAGCGCGCTTATGACCGAAGAATGAAGGAGCTTGCCGCCGAAGATGCGGCGAGACGTGAGGGCCTGCTTTCGAAGGTGTTTGGTCATCTTTTCGAGGTCACGAAGGTACTGACCGCACTGACTCACACTAGCGCCTGCTACGATAGCTTCACACCCTAAGCATGACGCGGACTAGACAAACTTTTGTATTGTCGCTAGTTGCCTGGAGCTCGATGGCCGTTGGACAGCCTAGCTCCAGAGAGCTTATTAGCTCAACACATGGAACGCTCATCCTCTTTGCACGAAGAGACGGACGAGTAGCAGTCGCAGCGGATTCACGTGAAACCTTAGTCACCGATAACCATCCTTTTGATGCCTGCAAACTTAGACTACCGAAGCCGACCACGTTGCTCGGGATAAGCGGACGCGCCACACTGACACGGCACGGTGTAGAGCGCTGGAATGGGTTGGATTCGGCAAATAAGATTCTTAGCTCTGGTGGAGTTGAATCCGAACAGAGCCTTAAGCAAAAAGAAGAACTCTGGCTCACGGAGTTAAGGAACGTAATCGCAGAAGACAGAGTCGTTCCTAGCCGGGAAGATCGGAACGGAAGATACTGGACAATCCTTAGCATTTTCACCACGGTCTCTGGAAAGATTCGGATATTCCAGGTCGGGCTAATGTCCTTGGACGGAGGGTTTTCTCCCGTCTATCCGCCAGTTGAGACTCCGGCGGCCGGACAGACCCAGGAGGAACTGTATGGACTGAGCGCGGTGCTCAATCCATCAAATATGAACAAACCCGAAATGGATCGTTATCAAAGCCTCATGAACGTTCAAAAGCCTAAAGCATCATCAGTGGCAGAGCTAAGAGCACTCACTTTGTCCTTAGAACAACTTGGAAGCGATGTAGATGGCCGCATGGCAGCCAGTCAGAACAAGCCTGCTCAGGTTGCAGGCCCGTTTTCCAGCGCTACTATCGACGCGCGTCAGGGGCGCTGGATTACATATCCGGAAGGCCCATGCTTGAAAGTTCTCCCATCTCCCCAAAGAAGAAAGCCCGTTCAGCGTTGAACGCTACTACCAAATGACGCACAAGCTAATCGCCGTTGATATCGAGGTCGCAACCGACGATCTATGCTCCGTCTACGGTTGCGGGCGATGCCCCGGCTTTGTGAAGTCAGCCGAGGGAGAGTACGTCTTTTGCGTCCACGATTGCCACGAAGCGAGCGACCAAACGGCCAACTAGAACGCCGTCCTGCCACCATATCTAAGGTGTTACGCTGGCTGAGACCTATGGCAAAATCCCCCAAGAAACCCGCCGAGCCTGCACCGGAACCTATCGTGCCCCGCGTCGGCGACAAGGTCACCATTCCGCGCGCCTCAGGCGTTCTCGAGGTGGAGCAGGTAAGCCAGGATGGTAGTGAGGTCACCTTGCGGCTTCCCGGGACCAACCTTCAATGGTTCCGTGTCCGCACCGACACCCTGACGTTTGTCGAACGAAAGCCACCAGCCAAGACCTCCAACCCGTTCACAACTCCGGAGTCCGAGTTCGACACAGCCGAGATCCTCGAGCACATTGACACCATTCGACGCGAGAGTTTGAAGCAAATCGATGACGACATCGACATCCTTAAGGCCTACCTGAAGACACATGACGCACCCAAAGCCGCAATCGAGACCCTCGAGGGCCTGACAGTCGAGCAGCATGTGAGCTGGAAGAAGGCCCTGGAGCGGATCAAGAAGCTGCTGGAGGAGTAGGCTGAAGTCGAGGTAAGCCGAATATGTCAGTCACAGTTCACTTCAAAGAAACTGCCAGCAACAAAATCACGTCGCTTGAATATCAGTCAGGCGCGGTAATTCCTAAGTCGGGCGACAATATCGTGAGCCCGTTCAACGCCGACAGGACTGCTGTGGTACGTGAGGTGACTGGCGACGGCAAAAGAAGTCCCTTCTCGATTCTCTGCGCCGAATAGTCCGTGTGCGGCCGCTACTACTTCCTCTTCGACAAGCAACAGGTGGCCGAGCACTTCCACGTGCGCCGCACTGCGGAAAACGTCGGCATCATCGCGCCCAACTGGAACGTCGCTCCCGGAGACCCCCAGCCTGTGATCCGACGGAGCCACGAAACTAACGAGCGTGAATTGGTCATGATGCGTTGGGGAATTGTGCCATGGTTCGCCAAGACCGAGGACGAATTCAAAGCGCTCTCGACCATCAATGCCAAGAGTGATCGGCTCACCGACAGCAAGATGTGGCGCGAACCCTTCGCCAAGCGCCGCTGCCTGGTCCCCGCAAGCGGCCTCTACGAATGGCCGAAACCAGGCCATGCCATCAGTCCTACGTATGAGTCCGAACCCGCGGCCGAGGAAGCCGGCGTCGTAGATCTCTTTGGCACGGCGCCGAAACCGGCCAGACAAACGAAGGCGCCCAAGCCCGTCAAGCGTGTCTTTGCCATCACCACCGTTGAACCCGGCCCCTTCGCCTTTGCCGGTATCTGGGACTCGTGGAAGCGGCCAGACGGTACCCGGCTCGAGACCTTCGCGATCGTCACGACGGAGCCCAACGAACTCGTCGTCACCATCCATGATCGTCTTGCCCTGATCCTGCACCCCAGGGACTATGACCGTTGGCTGGGCATTCCCGAGAGTGGCGATCCGCGGCCCCCGCTGGATCTGCTGCATCCCTACGACGCCAGCAAGATGAAGATGACGCCGGCCAACCCGAAAGTCGGGAACTGGCGCAACAACGGACCGGAGATGTTGAACGGGCCGGAGTGATAGGCTTTCGGCATGTCCCTAGTAACTGATTGGATCGTCGCAGGTTCAGCGTCCTGCGGCAGCGTTATCGCCGGTGTCTCCCTTTTCTACCTCATAAAATATGTCGAAGCTACGCGACGATAGGTTGAGGTTTCACAGAATCAATTGGAAGCCACAATGCAACCCATTGTCGTCGTTACCGAGGAGAAGGAAAGCGGCGGCACAACCAACATTGGCATCAGGAACGTTAGTTCTGTTCCGGCGCTCAACGTTACCTATCAAACCTATGGGGAACCCAGCTCCCCTCAATCGCAAAGGATACCCGTTTTCACTAACGCGATGAGTCTCAGCGCAGGGAGATTACAACATTTCGTCCTTTTCAAGCATGGGTGCGGTGAATCAGCCTGTTTTGATGTCGAATACGAATCTGTGTCAGGTAGACGCTATCGGACTGTCGGTGAGTGGGACAAGGCCAAAGAAGAACTCACACTGATTCTCACTATTCACAAGTTGTAAGTGTGACGGAGAGCTGATGTCAGTCGTCGGCCCGCATCTGGGCCTCCAGTTTTGCCCTGAGAGTAACTAATCGGCGGACGAGTTCGGAGTAGAACGTGATTCGATCCACCGGATCGAATCGAACCGCATACTTCTCGAGGAGCGCCACCACACGCTCCGCCGCGCGTGCATCGTCTCCTGGTTCAACAATCATTGACGACCTTCTTCCTTTCGGTCCAGATCGCTGACCTTGGTACCCGAACTGCTTAAGCGTCTCTTCGAACTCGCTACTTTCGAGATACTCCTCAACCGTGCGTGAATCCATAAACTCTGTCGGCGCGCCAGGTCGGCGGAGCGGTCCAAACAGACCTGCTCCTGTGAAACCGTCAAGAAATGCCTCTAGACCAATCATGGCCCTGCTGTAGCCACCGCTCCGACCCACAACGGTCCCGCTACTCTTTCTTTTCCTGAAGGCCCAACGCATAACCTTCTCTCCTCAACTGTGACCACCTGAACAATCCACGACACTATTGGCCACCCGTCTGTTTGCGACTTTCTTCTTTCGAGCGGACTTCTTCCGACACCTCCGTGAACAGTACACCCTGGAATTGCCGGATTGCGCGGAGGCGAATATGCGCTCATCCGAAACAGGCTTGTAACATCTTGGACAGCGAGAGTTCAGGGACAATGCCGCTTTCCGTATCTTCTGAGATTTGTCCGCGGCTTTGTCAGCGTGACCGATGTGAAATCTACTGCACTCGGAACACGCATACGTAACAATCAACTCGCCAGTCTGAATGCTCAATAGGATTGCTTGGTCTTCTGCGCGATCCCAAGTCGAATATGCCACCTTGAAGAAGCATGTCTTCCTGCTCCTGGACGGCCAGAGCATCTTAATCATCCCTCTTCGATTGGTTTGACGTCCCTGAGCTCTCGAGTGTCGACGATAATAGGCACCCCTCCGGCTACGAGGAGGTCTCTCACCGCTTTCGCGATGACTTCGCCAAAGCTGATTTTGAAACCGTGATCAGTGGATTCGGTCTTAACCGAATATGCAGCTTCCCAGAGTGATTCTGGAATCGGAACGCATAACGATTTGGTGCGTTCTTTGTTTCTGGGAAAAGCGATAGTTCTCAGCCAAGATGTTCTCATGTTTTCACCTCTTAGGCAGGTTAGGCCTAGCCTTGGAGATCTTGCAAGTAGCTATTCATGAACAACTTACACGAAGTAAGGGGGCTGCCGCTAAGACCATGACGTCCCCGGCGACAACCCCTGTGTTTCTCGCAATTACTTAGCACCGCATATGACATCGAGGGCAGGGGAGCCTAACTTGAAGTAAGGCTGCTCCTCTTCTTATTTCTTAATGTGTACCTGTAACGGTCACGAATAGTTCCGTCCAATTACCGTCCAATAAGGTGTTTCACCCTGCACTTTCCGTACGTCCCTGCACCTCTAAGCACCTTTGTTTACAACGGTGCCTGACTTCTTAGCCTGCCTTACAAGCAGGATGTCGGGGGTTCGAGTCCCTCACTGCCCACCATTTACCCGTAACATGCGCTACAGGGTGGTTTAGCTCCGTTCGACTGATCTAACAGAAGGCCGGAAGCCTCACCTGACAGGCACTTAGCGAGCTAATTCTCGGATGCTGGCTCACAAGGGAACGGAATCCAAATCAAAAAAATCCTCGTTCAACTCAAGCTGAAGCATGAGATTATTGGCCATGCGTCAGCTCTGTGCAGTCCTCGTGCTATCTCTCGTAGCGCCGATGGCCCCCATGTGCGCACAGGGCAAGCCGCCCGTCATCCCTCCAAGATTGATCAGTCTGCCCAGCCCGGATTGCGGGTCAGGGAAGCCCTGTCATGGAAGCCATGGCCACGTGCGGCTCGTTGTGGATGTTCTGGAGACTGGCAAAGCCGGTGATATCAGGGCCGAGTTAGGCAACGCAGTATTGATCGACGCAGCGACCGCTGCCGCCCAACAAGCTGAATTCGTCCCCGGCTCCTACCTTGGCAAGCCCGTGATGATGAACTATGTACTTACGCTGCACTTCTAGCCGCGTGCTTCTGAAACTGCATCAAAAAATAAATCAGTTCGCGTCCTCCAGGCCACAGGCAGCATCTGCTATATCGAATCAGCTTTCGCGTGACCGGGAATTTACACAGATCCCGTACTGAACTTCACCTTTCTCTGATCCAGGACGGGCCGCCACAGGAGTATCATTAAACCGTGCCGAAATATTCCATCGTCGTGCCCTTCCACAACGAGGAAGAGAACGTCACCACTCTCTACGACCGCCTGAAGGCCGTCATGGAGCAGGTTGGCGAGACCTTCGAGCTGGTCTTCGTCGACGACGGCTCCCGCGACCGTACCTACCGCCTCCTCGAAGAGATTGCAGCCGTAGATAGCCGCGTGCTTGTTATCAAACTCCGCCGCAACTTCGGTCAGACCTCAGCCCTCGCCGCAGGTTTTGATCACGCCCAAGGCGACTACATCCTCGCCATGGACGGCGACCTGCAGCATGACCCTGATGAGGTCCCTAATTTCCTCGCCAAGCTCGAAGAAGGCTACGACGTCGTGAGCGGATGGCGTGCGCAGCGGGCCGACAATGTACTCCTTCGCCGCATTCCTTCACGCGCAGCCAACTGGCTGATGGCGGTCCTCAGCGGCGTCGATATTCATGACTTCGGCACGACTTTCAAGGCCTACCGCCGGGAGGTCATTCAAAACATCCCTCTCTACGGCGAGATGCACCGCTTCATCCCGGCTCTGGCCTCATGGTACGGCGCCAGCATCTGCGAGGTGCCGATCTCCAACCCGGCCCGCACGGCAGGGAAGTCCCACTACGGTCTCTCCCGCACCTTCCGCGTCTTCTTCGATCTCCTCACAATTCGCTTCCTGCTTCGCTACATGACCCGCCCGTTGCACTTCTTTGGCACGCTCGGCGCTCTTGGCATGATCACCGGCACAGGCATGGCGATGTGGCTCCTGATACTCAAGGTCATGACCGGCCAGCACATCATGTCTCTTCATGGCCCCATCTTTGTCGTCGCCGGAGTCCTCATTCTTGCCGGCATCCAGATGATGGGCATCGGCCTGCTCGGAGAACTCCAGGTCCGCCACTTCTACACCGCGTCCCACCGCGCACCCTACGCGGTCGACCGGATCCTGCGGCTGCGCTCGGAAGAAAGTCTTCTTCAATAACTCATCGCGGTAGCGATTTTGCTGGGAGTGCGTCAGGAACTATCGGCTCCTCCGTACCACGCAGTTTCTTATCCGCCTGCTCTTCGGCTTTCTTTGCCGCATCGTTGAAGGCCGAGACGTCCAACTCCTTCATCCTCTGGTCCGCCTCCAGCAGCGGATCGCTCACCGACTCCAGGTGTTCGGCAAACTTCTGAATACATTCTGTCTTTTCAGGCGAATGCGCCTGAGCTTTGGCCTCCCCCTCCAACAGAGCCTCGAGTCTCAGCGCCTCGTCCAGTCCATAGCCGATCGCCCCATACGAGACGCGGTCCCGCAACGTGAAGACGTCTTCGTGCAAACCTATCTCACTCACAATCAGACCTTTGCTGGCGTTTTCATAGGACTGCTTCTCACACTCCGTCAATATCTCAGCGCGACCTCGTTCAGCGAGCTCCCCGGGCTTCGGCGCTTGTACCTTCGAGTGCCCAACCCGCGAAATCCGCTCAAACAAGCTCGACTCTCTGCTCTCCTTCCGGCTATGACACCCCGCAAGTAGAACAAACACCCCCATCACCGAAACCCATCGACGAACCAGCCCTCGCTCCCGGCCTCTCTTACAGTCGTTCAAGCTCCGCCTCACGATGCTGTGTCTTACCGCATAATTTTCGCGTAAAAGATGCACAAGCCTAACATTTCGTTTCATTGGGCGAAAAGAAAAATCGCAGACGAAGGCGTCGATCGCTTAGTTCCCGCCGGCAATGTGAGGCAAACCAAGCTCTTGTATCCCCAGTTAGGGTGCCGATTGCTTGGTCAACTCCTTCTGAAACGCGTGCTCGCGCTCAGCAACATAGCTGCTATACCCGGTCGGATCGACGAACGGATTCGCCGCTCCAGGCTTCATCCGGGGGAACTTCGCGTCCATCCCGAAGTAGGCTCCATGCGCTCCCAGAAACACATCACACGGCAGCGCCTTCAGCGTCCGGAACGTGAGTTCATAGTCCTGCGCGATCGTCGGATATTCGGCATTCCCAACCAGCTTGTACCCGGTATTAACATTCGGACTCCCCACAATCACGACGTTATAGGCCTTGGCATCCTCCCGCAATCGAATCGTCCAGGTCGTACAGCCCTTCGTATGCCCCGGCGTCTTATGTGCGACCAGCACAACGCTACCGAGCTTCACCTCATCACCGTCATGCAGCACGCGGTCTACCTTTGTCGGAGGAAAGTGGCTTGAGGCGATCGACCCATAGTGAAAGTCAGTCTTCCCACCCGACTCGATCGACGAAACATCGGCATCCATCACCATGTACTTCGCGCCTGTCAATCGCTTGATATCCGCGCTCCCCGCCGCATGGTCCCAGTGAGCATGGCTGATCAGCAGAATCTTCACATCCTTGAAATGAAACCCCAGCGTCTCGATATTCTTCCTGATCGAAGGCACGCTGCTGGTGAGATTGCTGTTGATCAGGATGAGCCCTTCAGACGTCGTAATCAGATACGACGCCAGGTCCTTGCTGCCAACGTAGTACACATTTCCGATCACGCGAAACGGAGCATGCGGCGCCGTCCAGTCAGGGGTGACCTGCGCAAAACCGCTGCAGACAAAGGCAAACATCAGCAAAAGGCATCGAAAGGGCATGGCAAAGCATAACTCCGTCCACGCAGCCCTGAATCCACATCTCTCACAATTTATTTAACCCTGCAGATACCCGCCGTCATAAACGAAAGGGCGTCCACCGAGACGGCGAACGCCCAATCGAAAAATCCACAACGACTAGACCGCAGCTCCGCTCCGAATCACCTGCGCGCCAAACCGCTCCATCTCCTGCGCCTGTGGACTCGACTGCAGCAGCACCAGGTCCACCCCCACAGCAGTGAACTCCTCCATCCGTTCCGAAATCTGCTCCGGCGTCCCCACGAACCCGCTCCGCAACCCGCGGTTCGACACCGAATAGTCCTTCAGCGACACCTTCGTCTCCAACTGCGAACCCGTCACCCACTGCTCATAGTTCGCATACCCGCGCGCCGACTGCTTCACATCCGTAATCCGGTCCACCTCGCGCAGCGCCTCCGCCTCCGAGTCCCGCACAATCGCATACCCAGCCACACCAAACGTCATCGGACCCAGTCCCAGCTTCTCGCGCCGCTGCCGCATGTCGGCGATCTTGGCCCCCACCGCCGCCGGTTCATCCCCATGCATTAGGTAGGCATCGCACTTCGCCGCAATCAAATTCTTCGCCGTCTCCGACTCCCCACCTGCATACAACGTAGGCCGCGGCTTGCTCACTGGCTTCGGAGAAAGCACATTCTCCCGAACATCGTAGTAGGTTCCTTTGTAAGAAAACCCCTGCTGCTTCCAGCAGCCATCCACAACATCCAGCCACTCCGACGTCCGCGCATACCGGTCATCATGCTCGTCGAAGTGAACCCCATACTTCGTCGCCTCGTCCTTCCACCAGCTCGAAACCACATTCAGCGTCAGTCGCCCATGCGACATCACGTCGATCGATGCAGCCTGCTTGGCCAGCAACGCCGGATTGTGAAACGTTGGCCGCACAGCAACCATCAGCTCCAGCCGCTCCGTCACCGCAGCCAGCGCCGCCGTCGTCGACCAGGCGTCCAGCGAAGGAGCCTCAATACCCTTGATGTCATTCAGATTCAACTCAGCGATCAGCGTCAAATCGTACCCGATCTTCTCCGCCCGCTGCGTGAGGTCGCGAACATACTCCCAGCTCGCCTGCATCTGTTCGTCATCCACATTACGCAGCCATCCGCCAAAGACCGGCAACCAGAAACCGTATCGCATCAGCGCCCAACCCCCGCCAGCTCTCGCACCCCTGCCCGGCGATCGTTCACGATCTTGGCCTCAGCCTCCAGCCAATCCGCCATCTTCGCAAAAGGATCGAACCCCACAACCTTCTGCCCGTCTGCCACAAAGTTCGACAGCGCATTGATGTCGTAATACATCCGCTGTCCGTCGCGGTCATCCACCATAAACTCCACGCCGCCCACCTCAATTCCCGCCGCGGCCATCAACCGCTCCACCTCTTCGATCACCTCAGGCGGAGTATCGAACGCCTCAACCGTCAACCCCGTCTTCGGCGCATCCACCGGGCAGGCCGCGCGATTCAACTCCACGCCCAGCGGCGTCTTGCAGATGTCCGCCGGGCAAAGATCAAACGTCTCGCCGGTAATATGTATCTTGATCGCGTACAAATACTTCCCATCCAGCACCTCGACGCGAACGATATGCGATCCGCGCGCCGGCACAAACTCCTGAACCAGCCCGGTCGAATCCATCCCCAGCATCAACCCGTTTTCAGTCGCCGAAGCCTCTGCCAGATGCTCCTTCGTATTGAACTTCACCACGCCGCTACCGCTGCCCCCGATATTCGGCTTCACCACGACAGGGAAGCGAAGCCCCTCGGCAGCCGCACTAGCCTGCGAAGCCCGATGAATCACCCGAGCCTTCGGATACCCCAGACCCAGACCCTCCAGCATTGCAAGCTGCGTAGCTTTCGAAAGCTCGCTCTGGTACGCCTTCACGCCATTCAACACCCGCACCCCACGGCTCTCGAGGTGCTCTAAAAACCCAAGCGTATAAAAAATCTGGTCGCCATGTCCGCGGTTCCACGCCGAAGGGCTCATCTTGTTCAGCACCAGGGCATACTTCTCCTCCGGCTTATCCCCCGGCCCATAGCTATGCTCGACAGCGTCCAGCTTCACATAGTTCGTCCCACGCCGGTCCAACTCCGCAAACAACGGCTTGAACCAGTTTGGCTGCTCATAGTAAATCGCGATCGGCAAATCCTGACGGGACATAGGAACTCCTTCGATACTTCAGGCCAAACCCACAACAATCATCTCAAAATCTCAGAGCGACCGTACCGCCACTGAAATCTGATATCTCAATTTTAGACGAACCTATCGCCTTCGCGCTTCAAAACATCTCCGGCCAACAAAAAATGTCATCCTGAGCGAAGCGGTTCGCGGTACTTTGCGAACTGCGCAGTCGAAGGACCTGCGTTTCCTTTGCCGCTGCGAATGAGCGAGTAATGGATACACCCCCGACCATCAGTGTTGTACCCTGACATCCAGCCATGCAAGCCATCCAGATCCTCACTACCGGCTCCGCCGACGTCCTCACCCTCCGCGATCTCCCCACCCCAACCCCCGGCCCCGGCGAAGCTCTCATCCGTATCGAAGCCTCCGGCGTCAACTTCATCGACACCTACTTCCGCGAAGGCCGTTACCCCGCCAAGCTCCCCTACACCCTCGGCCAGGAAGCCGCCGGCACCGTCGTAGCCGTCGCGCCGGACGTCACCGCCTTCAAGCCTGGCGATCACGTCGCCTGGTGCGGCGTCCCCGGCACCTACGCGCAACTCGCTGTCGCCCCGGCTAACCGCCTCGTTGCAGTCCCAGCAGGCGTCACCTCACAACAGGCCGCAGCCGCGATCCTCCAGGGCCTCACCTCGCACTATCTCCTGCACTCCGCCTATCCCGTCCAGCCGGGCGACGAAGTCCTCATCCACGCCGGAGCGGGCGGCACCGGTCTCATCTTCATCCAGATGGCCAAAGCCCTCGGCGCCCGCGTCTTCACGACCGTCTCCACTGAAGAAAAAGCCTCTCTCGCCCGCGCTGCCGGCGCCGACGAGATCATCTTCTACATCAAGGAAGACTTCGCCACGAAGGTCAAAGAATTAACTTCCGGCCGCGGCCTTCCCGTCGTCTACGACTCAGTCGGCAAAACCACATTCGAAGGCTCGCTGCAGTGCCTCCGCCCTCGCGGCATGGTTGTCCTCTTCGGCGGAGCCAGCGGACCCGTCCCACCCTTCGACCTCATCCGCCTCTCCACCATGGGCTCGCTCTACGTCACCCGTCCCACACTCAAGGACTACATCGCCACGCGCGCCGACCTCGAGACCCGCGCCAAAGACGTCTTCGACGCCGTCGCCAATGGCACCCTGAAACTCCGCCTCGAACACATCTACCCCCTCACCGACGCCGCCCACGCCCACCGCGACCTCGAATCCCGTAAGACCACCGGCAAACTCCTCCTCATCCCCTGAAGCCAATTCCGCGCAGCCCATACAATCGAATTCATGGGTAATTCGCACCACCGCAGAGCGACGCTGTCTCTCCTCACCCTCGTCGCAGCGGCACTCTTCACCTCCACCGCACAAGCCGTCATCGTCCGCGGCACCGTCACCACACCCTTCGGAGTCCCTCTCGGCAACGCCCGAGTCCAGCTCATCCAGGGCCAGAGTGTCGCCGCCTACGGATTCACCCAGCAGGACGGCACCTACGAGATTCGCAGCTCCAACTCCGGCCACTTCGTGCTCCTCACCTCCGCCGCTCCCTACACCCCCAGCGTCGGCCAAGACTTCTACGGAGCCCGCACCGCCGTCATCACCCGCAACATCGTCATGCAATTCACCACGGTCTCATCCGACCAGACCGTCATCGCCACCGGCATCTCAACGCCCATCCAGCAGCTTCCCACCGTCGTTACGCTGATCCCCCAGTCTGCCCTCGCCACCCAAATAGGCATCGTCAACGACCTCCGCCAAGCCACCGGTACCAACGTCGTCCAGACCGGCCAGGCCGGCGGACCCGTCGCACTCTACATTCGTGGCGGCAGCCCCGACGCAAACAAAGTCCTCACCGACGGCGTCCCCTCCACCGATATCGGTGGCGACTTCAACTACGGCCCCGTCTCCACCACCGCCCTCACCGGCCCCGAGCTCTACCGCGGCGCCAACAGCGCCCTCTACGGCACCGGCGCCGAATCAGGCACAGTCAATCTCGCCACCACTCGCAGCAGCTCCAGCTCCGTCCTTCCAGCCCTCATCTACACCGGCGACGCGGGCAACTTCTACACCTATCGCAACGAAGCCGTCGTCTCCGGCGCATTCAAGCGCCTCGACTACCTCACCGCCTTTAGCCGATTCAACACCTCCAACGCCGTCCTGCTCGACCAGTACCACTCCACCAACGAAGCCGCCAACATCGGTTACAGCATCGTCACCAACACCCGCCTTCGCTACACCCTCCGCAACACCGACTCCGTCACCGGCCTCCCCAGCGCCCACGACATCTACGGCATCTCCTCCTCCGGCAAGCAAGCCGACCAGGACATCTACTCCGGCCTCACCTTCGAAAACGTTCTGAAAGGGAACTGGCACAACCTCGCCCGCTACGGCATCGCCCGCAAGCGCGAGCAGGTCGAGCAGTTCACCCCCACCGGCCTGCCCGTCACTACCATCGTCAACGGCACTCCCCAAACCACCTATTACGGTATCCCCGTCGCACTCCGCGGAGCCAACGGCTACACCGCAACCAGTCAGGCCGCCTTCATCCTCCCCGCCTACGACTCCGTCTCCAATCGCGACGTCCTCGACTACCAGTCCGACTACACCTTCCCCAAGCGCATCGCCGTCGCCTTCGGCTTTCAGTACGAATACGAACGCGGCCGCCTTCTCAACTCCGCCACATCTTCAAACCAAATCGTCAAACGCAGCAACTACCTCTACACCCTTCAGGTACAGGGCGACATCAAGCACCGCCTCTTCTACTCAGCAGGAGGAGCCGTCGAAAACAACGAACTCTACGGCATCTTAGGAAATCCCCGCCTCGGCCTCACCTACGACGCCGTCCGTCCCGGCCACCACGTCTTCCGCGGCACTCTGCTCCGAGCCAGCGCTGCAACCGGCGTGCAGGAGCCATCCACCATCGCCCAGCTTACCAGCCTCTACACTCGCCTCCAGCAAACCGGCAACTCCGCCGGCATCGCCCTCTACAACGTCACTCCC
This sequence comes from Acidobacteriaceae bacterium KBS 89, assembly GCA_000381605.1. Taxonomy (GTDB): domain Bacteria; phylum Acidobacteriota; class Terriglobia; order Terriglobales; family Acidobacteriaceae; genus Edaphobacter. Next base: position 604,014 of record KB906755.1, on the reverse strand, counting down.
ATCACCGCCGAGCGCTCCCGCACCTACGACGTCGGCATCGACCAGAACATCATCAACCAGAAGCTCACCCTCAAGGCCGGCTACTTCCACGGCCAATTCAGCCACCAGCTCGAATTCATCGGCGCCAACGGCCTCGAACGCTACTTCAACATCCCTGCCAACATCGCAACCCAGCTCCCTCCAGCTTCACTCAACTCTCTCGCCTACCGAGCCCAGGGCTTCGAGACCGAAATCCAATACCAGCCCGTCAATCATCTTTATCTCCGCGGCGGCTACACCTATCTCGCCTCGCTCGTCGAGCAGTCCCTCTCCACCGACGCCGTCGCCGCCGCAAACGGCACCCCGACCACCAACCCCAACATCCCCGGCGTCGCCATCGGAGCGCTCTCTCCCCTCGTCGGCAGCCGTCCCTTCCGCCGTCCTCCCAACACCGGCTTCTTCGCCACCGAATTCATCAGCAACCGTTTCTCTGCCGCCATCAAAGGAGCCTTCAGCAGCCGCAGCGACGACTCCACCTTCCAGCTCAATAACGATCGCAACGGCGGCAACGCCCTCCTTCTTCCCAACCGCGATCTAGACTTCGCCTACGCCAAGCTCGACCTCAACGTTCTCTTCGTGGCCACTCATCGCGTCACCATCTTCAGCCAGCTCGACAATCTCCTCGGCCAGCAACACATCGGCCCCATCGGCTATCCAGGCCTGCCCTTTACCGTCCGCGCTGGCATGAAGATCAAAATCGGCAGCAACTGAAGCGGTCTCCGCACTCTCGGCGCATCAAAACTCATAACCTCGGGTTTAAGCTAGAGGCGATCTCCTCGAAACCACAGATACTAAATGTCTTTTTCTTGTAATACGCGTTTTTTGGCTGCATCGTACCGCGCTGATTGACGTCTAATCGAGTGGAAAGAAGGAACACTGAAATGATGAAATCTCTCCTTGCGCTCACTCTTCTAACACTTGCTCTTCCCGTCGCGAACGCCCAGGAGGAAGGCCCCACCGCTACTCAGATGCTCGTCTCCTTCGCGTCGAAGACACCTGCCTCTCCTACTGCCAAAGACGTCACCATCAAGGTCGAAAACCGCACAACCAATCTTCTTAGCCTCAGGCACGTTCCGCCCAACGGCACACAGATCGCGATCCTCATCGACGATGGCCTTCGAACCGCTTTCGGCAGCGAAATGAATAATGTTCGCAACTTTCTTAACAACCTGCCTCAGGGGACCGAGGTCTTCGTCGGCTACATGCAAAATGGCCGCGTCGTCCCCGCCGGAGACATCGCTGGTTTCACAACCGATCGTGCCGCCGTTGGAAAATCCCTGCATCTGCCCATGGGTCTGCGAGGCGCCAGCGCCAGCCCTTACTTCTCCCTCTCTGACTTCGTGAAGAACTGGCCGTCCGACGCCGAGAACCAGACTGGTCCGCAGTCGCAGCAGCCAACGCACAAGGCCCGCATCGTCCTCATGATTACGAACGGCGTCGATCCCTACAACGGCAGTACTAACATCACCAATCAGAACAGCCCCTACGTCGCCACTGCCATCACCGACGCTCAGCGCGCGGGCGTCCCCGTCTACTCCATCTACTACACCGATGCAGGCTTCGGCCCCCGCCGTGGCAGCTTCAGTGGCCAAAGCTACCTCAGCCAGGTCGCCCAGGGAACAGGCGGCACCACCTACTATCAAGGTACCGGCAGTCCCGTCTCGCTCGAGCCGTTCCTCAAGCAATTCCAGACCGCCATCGCCGAAACCTATGTCGCCACCTTCCCGGTCGAAGGCAACAAGAAGATGGTCTACCTCAAGGTTTCCACCTCTCTCCCCAAGACGAAACTCAACGCGCCGGACCAGGTTCGCCCCGGCACCATCGTTCTCTCCAATAACTAATCGAAGACAAATCGGCAACCCCATGTTCCGCCTCTGGAACGTGGGGTTTGTCCACTTCTGCTCGTGACCTCAAGACATGCGATCACGCTGCACCGTTCCAGACCACTATCCCTGGACCGTCCCCGCCGCCGCATAAATCTCCTCGATATACTTCATATCCCGCAGGCCTTCCTCCCCCGAGCTCTTCGGTACCTTGTTATTGAGAACGCACCCCGAAAAGTGGTCTGCCTCGCGCGTGAACTGGACCGGGTCCTTCTCGGTGCTGGCCTCATCGATCTCCATGTGCGGCGAGCCCTTCTCTCCGCCCCAAAAACTCGCTCGCAACTTTGCGCCGTCGTAGCCGTATGCAGACGACATCTCCATCCAGCCCTTCGAAGCAAACACCTTGAAGTACCCCGGCATCTGCGCCCCATACGTACTGCTGCCCGTTGCAAGAACGCCCGACGGAAACTTCATCGTCCACGACACGTTCTCCTCCATCGTGCTGAATCGCCCGTCCTGGTCAATCGTTGAGGTGACAGCGGTAAACTTCACCGGCTCTTCGCCCGTCAGGTAGCGGCAAGCATTCACCACGTAGATCCCGACGTCGAACAGCGACCCGCCACCCGCAAGTGCTTTATTCAATCTCCAGGCCGTCGGACTGGCATCAAAGCCAAACGCCCCATTGATCGTCTGCACCTTCCCCAGCGCCCCATCCTTGATCAGCTTCACCGCCTTCAAATGCAGCGGGTCATAGTGCAGCCGGTACGCGATCATCAACTGCACCTTCGCATCCCTGCAGGCCGCGATCATCGCCTCAGCCTCGCTCACGGTCGTCGACATCGGCTTTTCGCACAACACATGCTTGCCCGCCTTCGCCGACCGGATCGTGTACTCCGCATGCATGCTGTTCGGCAGCGCAACATACACCGCATCGATCATCTTGTTGTCGCGAAACTTGTCCATATCCTCGTAGCTGTAGATCGAGCTCTTCGGCACACCATACTGCGCTGCAATCCGCTCCGCCTTGTCCCGGTGCCCGCTCACCAGCCCAGTAATCTTGGAGTTCGAACTCCCTTGCACGCCGCGCATAAAGTGGTCTGCAATCGTCCCCAGCCCGATCACGCAATACCCGACTTTCCGCTCACCACTCTGGGCGCCAGCACTCACCACGGGCAACATCCGCGCCGCCAGCCCCATCGCCCCAAGCTTCGAAAACTCCCGCCGTGTCACCCTCATCCCACACCTCCGTCGCAGCTATCCTAACCCACCACAAAGTCCGTCATCCTAACACCACAAAAGCTCGTCATCTTGAGCGAAGTGGCGAAGCCACGCAGTCGAAGGACCCCGAAGGTCCCTACTCACCCAAACTGCCCGAAGCTTTTCCACAAGAAAATTTACGCAAAGTGGCGTATTTTTCAGCCACAAAAAACGACCATCAATCCACCACGATTCACCACACAAGTCACCACAACTTCACCACAAAAAACCACACCCAAAACACCCATTTTCCCAAAACCCCCTCAAAAACGCCCATAAAACAGCAAGGCCCCGGGTCTCCCCGGGGCCAAACTTTTTTTCTGCAAAAAGCAGCTTAGTACATGCCGTCCATACCGCCGCCGCCATGCTGATGTCCGCCGCCCGCAGCTTCCTTCTTCTCCGGGATATCGGCAATCATCGCTTCGGTGGTCAGCATCAATCCAGCGATCGAAGCCGCGTTCTGCAGAGCAGTCCGCGTCACCTTCGTAGGATCAATGACACCGGCCTTCACCAGGTCTTCGTAGGCGCCAGTCGCGGCGTTGTAGCCGTAGTTGGCCTCCTTCGACTCGTGGATCTTGCCGATCACCACTGCGCCCTCTTCGCCCGCGTTCGAGACGATCATGCGCAACGGCTCTTCGATCGCGCGCCGAATGATCGTTGCACCGATCTTCTCATCGCCCTCGAGCTTCTTGATCACATCTTCAACCGCAGATGCGCAGCGAACGAACGCCACACCGCCGCCCGGGACGATACCTTCCTCAACAGCCGCGCGGGTCGCGTGCATCGCATCTTCAACACGAGCCTTCTTTTCCTTCATCTCGGTCTCAGTTGCCGCACCCACCTTGATCACTGCAACGCCGCCAACCAGCTTGGCCAAACGCTCCTGCAGCTTCTCACGGTCGTAGTCGGAGGTCGTCTTGTCGATCTGTGCGCGAATCTCCTTCACGCGTCCCTCGACATCGCCATCCTTGCCGCCGCCATCAACGATGGTGGTGTTGTCCTTGTCGATCGTCACCCGCTTTGCAGTGCCGAGGTCTTCGATCTTGACGCCCTCGAGCTTGATGCCGAGGTCTTCCGTGATCGCCTTGCCGCCGGTCAGGATAGCAATATCCTGCAGCATCGCCTTGCGACGATCGCCGAAGCCGGGAGCCTTCACTGCAGCCACATTCAAGGTGCCGCGCAGCTTGTTGACCACGAGAGTCGCAAGCGCCTCACCGTCCACATCCTCAGCAATGATGATGAGCGGCTTGGCCGTCCGCGCAATCTGCTCGAGCAGGGGAAGCAGGTCCTTCATCGACGAGATCTTCTTTTCGTAGATAAGGATGTACGGATTCTCAAGCGCGACTTCCATCCGCTCGGCATCGGTCACGAAGTAAGGCGACAGATAGCCGCGGTCGAACTGCATACCCTCGACCACATCCAGCTGTGTCTCCATCGTGCGCGACTCTTCAACGGTGATAACGCCGTCCTTGCCGACCTTCTTCATCGCTTCGGCGATGATCGTGCCGATCTGCGCGTCAGAGTTGGCCGAGATCGTTCCGACCTGGGCAATCATGTCGCCCGAAACCGGCTTCGAGAACTTGCTCAGCGCACCGCCCTGGGCAACGCCGTTCTCATCGCGCTTGCCGATGATGGCCTCAACGGCCTTGTCAATACCGCGCTTCAGCGCCATCGGGTTTGCACCGGCAGCAACCGTTTTGACACCCTCCCGATAGATCGCCTGGGCGAGAACCGTTGCGGTTGTCGTACCGTCGCCAGCCACATCCGAAGTCTTCGACGCAACTTCACGCACCATCTGCGCGCCCATGTTCTCAAGCGAATTGCTGAGCTCGATCTCCTTCGCAACGGTCACGCCGTCCTTGGTAATCGTCGGCGAACCGAATTTCTTCTCGATAACAACGTTGCGACCCTTCGGTCCGAGCGTCACCTTCACTGCGTCGGCCAAAATATTGACACCACGCAGAATCGCCTGACGCGAATCTTCTCCATGCAGAATCTGTTTTGCCATTGTGTTGCTCCTGTTTCTCGGTTGATCAACCGATCAAAAGTTGAATTGTGAGGCGCCCGAAGCGCCGATTATGCGGCGAAGCCGCGGTATACGGCACGAAGTGCTACTTCTTGAGGATGCCGAGGACTTCTTCTTCGCGCATGATCAGCAGCTCTTCGCCGTCGATCTTGATCTCGGTGCCCGAGTACTTGCCAAACAAGATGCTGTCGCCAGCCTTCACGTCGAGCGGGAATACCTTGCCCTCGTCGTTCGACTTGCCCTTGCCGACCGAGATCACCTCGCCCTGCTGTGGCTTCTCTTTTGCGGAATCGGGGATGATGATGCCGCCACGAATGCTTTCGCCCTCTTCAATGCGCCGGACCAGAATCCGGTCATGCAGTGGTGTAAACGATGTTGTCGCCATTGCTTTACATCTCCTTGTTTCGATTTTGCTTCGAAGTTTCTATTGCGATTGTGCGAACGGAATCCGTACGCGTTGTATTGCGCAACCTTACCGGTCGATTTGGCCGGCAAACGTCGCAAATGGTGTGGAATCAGCCTCTATCCGGCAGTTTGAGGGGTCTCCAACTGTCGTTAGCACTCAAGGCTCCCGATTGCTAACGATAGTCACCTCGGATACGTCTGTCAAATCGGCAGGGTTAAATGTGAGTGAATCTCACGCAAGCCTCTCCCGCCACCGTCAACCCCTTTCAAGTCCACGGGAACACGGCAAAACGTCGTAGAATGGAACCCATGCTGTTACGCCGCATCTTTCAACTCGCACTTGTCGCCAGTGTTACTCTAGCCGCCTGCCTGCCCGCCAGGGCACAGGACGCCCCCGAAAAACGTGGCCGTAAATACAAGGCCCCGCCCGCGACCTCCCACATCGAAGTGACCGTGCTGAAGAAGTTCAACGGCAAGCCGATCAGCAACGCTGCGGTTATTTTTGACGCCACTCTCGATGGCAAGGACCAGGGAAACCTTGAGGTCAAGACCGATCCTGAAGGCAAAGCCTCGATCGACCTCATCCCCACCGGCAGCACAGTTCGCGTACAGGTTATTGCAACCGGCTTCGCCACCTACGCCGAAGATTATCTCGTCGCGGACGCGAACAAGGAGATCACCGTCTCCATGATCCACCCGCAGGAACAGGTTTCGTCCTATCAGAACAACGATGGCAAGGCTACAAGCAGAAAGCCCGGTGTCCAGGAGCCAATCCGGCCCACGACGCCAGCCGCCAAGCCGCCCGCACCTGCTCCAGCGCCTCAAACAACCCCGCAGCAGCCCCCAAACGCCTCTGATACCACGCCAAAGCAGTAACAGCTAGCACTCTTAATCTATGGACAAGCTGCTCAAGGGAAAGACCGTGCTCGTCACCGGAGCGGCCAAGCGTATCGGCCGGACCATCGCCCTCGCCCTCGCAGAACGCGGGGCGAATGTAGCCATCACCTATCTCGGCTCCCAGCCCGAAGCGGCAGAGACGGTTCGCGCGCTCGCCGCGCACGACGTCGATGCCTTGGCCGTTCGCTGCGATCTTCGCGATCCCGAGAGCATCGAGGCAACCATGTCCGCCGTGATCGAAGAGTTCGGCCAGCTCGACCTCCTCGTGAACAATGCCGGCATCTTCGAGTCCGAGGCGCTCGAGAACATCTCAGTTGAGCAGTGGGATTCAATGTTCGCCACCAACACCCGCGCCCCCTTCCTCATGGCCAAAGCCGCCCATCCACACTTGCGTGCGGCCCGCGGGCGTATCCTCAACATCGGCTCCCTTGGCGGCCTGCATCCTTGGGCCACCCACGCCCACTACTGCACCTCCAAGGCCGCCCTGCACATGCTCTCGCAGACCATGGCGAAGGCCTGGGCGCCCGAGATCAGCGTCAACTGTGTCGCACCAGGAATGATCGTCCAGGGTGAGGTCGAAGAGGCCTACGAACACTTCGCGCGGAAGACCCCAATGCAGCGAAACGGTACAGCACACGACGTCGCCGCCGCAGCCGTCTTCTTTGCAACTGCCCCTCACTTCATCACAGGCCAGCTTTTAGCTGTCGACGGTGGCCTCGGCCTCTAATTTCTGGAACCTACCGCCCGGTCAGTCTGCGCCACAAACTTTTCTTCTCCATGTCGTCATAGAGATTGAGCGGCTCCAACTGAGGTGGCAGAGGCTTCCCAAGAAATGCAGCGAGCGGGTTCGACACACACAGCAGGTGCGCATAGTCCGGGCCATACTTCTTGGCCACTAGTTCAAACGCCTCGTTCATCTTCGGTGGTCGCGACGTCGTATTGTGGGCATCAGTCGCCAGAAAGTGGACCCAGCGGTTCGCCAGCAGGTCGTGCGCCATGCGCTCGGCGTGTTTCCCCATCCGGCCAACAACCGATCCCGCGGTTACCTGGATCAGGACCCCTCCACGCAGCCAGTCCACTAGCCGCGGTTGATCGGCCTGCAGTGTCGGATTACGTTCCGGATGCGTCAGGATCGGAGTCAGGCCGGCAAGTTGCAGCTGATAAAAGATCTCTGTCATGCCGCGCGAAATTCCGTAATCCGGAATCTCCACTAGGAGGTATCCCAGTCCGTTGATACTGAACTTGGCTGGGTTGAGCTTTGCCTCCTCAATGTTCTCGTACGACATGTGAAAATCGCATCCGTGACCCAACTTCACCGCAATCGCTTCTTTGTCCAGAAGACGCTGTAGCTCACCTATCTTCTCCGAGATCGCCTGCGGTTCGTAGAGGTACGTTCCATTCGCATGCGGAGAACAAACGATATGCGTGATCCCATCATCGGCGGCGAGCCTTGCCATGGCGACCGAGGTTTCCACACTCGACGCACCATCGTCCATGCCCCACAGAAGGTGATGGTGAATATCAATCATTGGTAGCTAGGGTACCACCAGCCTACTTGGCAGCCGCCAGAGACTCGGCCATCGCCTGGAAGAGCAGCAGCCCATCCGCAGACCCCAGCAGCGCCTCGCTGGACCGGTCCGGATGCGGCATCATTCCCATGACGTTACGTCCCTCATTCAAGACGCCCGCAATGTTCTCGAGCGATCCGTTCGGATTTGCGCCTGCCGTTACTGCACCCTCCGGCGTGACATAGCGAAATGCGATACGGTCTTCGGACTTCAGCGCCGCCAGTGTCTCGGCTTCGCAGAAGTAATTGCCTTCCATATGGCCGATTGGCATCTGCAACACCTGTCCCTTGGTGAGCCCGTGCGTAAAGGGAGAATTGATAGTCTCAGTCCGTAAAAATGTTTGCTTACAGATGTAATGCTGACTGGCATTGCGCATCAATGCCCCTGGGAGCAATCCCGCCTCGCACAAAATCTGAAACCCATTGCATATTCCCAGGACCAGCCCGCCACCCTTGGCAAACTTCGCGACTGACTGCATCACCGGCGCAAACTTTGCAATCGCCCCTGTTCGCAGATAGTCGCCATAGGCAAATCCGCCAGGCACCAGGATGGCATCGCAGCCCTGCAGATCCGCCGACGCATGCCACAGATACGTCACAGGCTGATGTGCGATCGCGTCGACGACATGATGGGTATCATGGTCGCAATTGGACCCCGGAAACACCAGAACGCCAAACTTCATGCCTTAAGAATATCACTCAAGAAATGGAAGGAGCGCGGTGCGCACCCGCCGCTCAGGATATGGGCGCATAGACCGCATACCCCCGCGGCGGGGCAGGGAACTCGGCGTTTCCGTCCTTGTCTGTAGTTCTCTCATCCGGATGTGCGATGTCGTGTCCATCCCATGCCACCGGCTTGAACTTCTGATCTGGCCACTTCGTCTTGACCGAGGTGCCTGACCACTTGTCGCCCAGGTTATTCAGCACGTAGATGCATCCCGGCTGCTCGTTTAGCCCGGCACGCTGCAGGATGTACAGATCCGGATCGGCGTGGAGTATGCTCGCTTCGCCGCCCGCATACTTGTGGTGCGCGTCGATCAGCGCATCGATACCATTTGGCGTACCCGAGCGTGCCAGGCCGAGATTGAAGTAGTCGTACCAGTAGATGCACGGATATCCCTCGTTCATCAGAATGAACGAGTAGGCGAGATTCTTGTCGTTGACAATCTCATTGCCCCCCATATCGTGGTTGTCGACAAAGGTCACCGCGTTAAACGGACGCTTCGCCACAACTGACCCCTCTGCCGTCAGGTTCCGCAGGTCATAGTTCAGAGTGTCACAAACATCCTTCAGTTTGTAGCGCAACGGAAAGTCGAACGCCGCAATCTGATTGTCGGTAACGGCCTTCACGCCGTCGAGCCAGCCCTCGATGTCCTCCGGCCCCGACCAGTATTCGCCAACGACAAACGGCGTGAACTCCTTACCGTCGCGCTCGTACCGGTACTTCGCCAGCAAGCCGATCATCCAGGAGCCGTAACCCTTCGCAAAATCGAAACGGAAGCCATCAAACCCCAGCTCTTCGATCACCATTCGCGCATACTCGAACATCGCCTCATACACCCGCGGATTGCGATGACACAGATGCGGAAACCCCGCAAAGTTCTCCCCTTCGATCATCACTCGCTCATACCGCGATGGATGAAAGCAGTTCCAGTCGCGAGGAAACTTGCCTGACTTCGGCGTGAACTTGGTCCACCGCTTCTGTCCGTCAATCGGATTCACCTCTTCTTCATCGGCGCCTGAGTTGTGGTTGATCACCATATCTGCATAAGCGGAGATATTGAGTTCGTGCAACTTCTTGATCAGCCCCTCCAACTCCTTGCGATTGCCATACAACGTCTTGACTCCACCCCTTTGATCGAAATCGCCAAGGTCGAAATAGTCGTACGGGTCATAGCCCGGAGAGCGGGCCTCCGCGCCTTTACATATCGGAGGTAGCCACAAAGCGTTGATGCCGGCCTTCGCCAGCGACTCCGCCTTTTCCGCGAGCATATTCCACCACTCGCCTTCGTTCTGTTCCTTGATCGGAGAATCCCAGTAAAACGCTTGCATCATCACAGCCATTTCATTCTCCATGTCGTGCCCGGCGCACGCAGCAATCCACCCGCGAAGTGAATCGCATCGAAAACAGTAGCTATGCGATATAGTTCTGTCCCAGCAGGTCTGATGCGGCGCAGGACGGTCAGGTTGGTATGGACATAAGAAACAGCAACACGACGACACATCTCAAGACCGCTGGCACGGCGCTCGTCGGCTGGTGGCGAGCCGCGACGCTCGACGCCCTCATCGTAGGCATCCTCTGGCTTATCGGGCTGGAACTCATCCGCGTCCCCTGGGCGCCATTCTGGGCGATCCTCGGCGGTCTGCTCCAGATCATCCCCACATTCGGAGGCATGATCGCTCTCATCGGCCCCGTGATCTCGGTAGCGGTCACCGCGGACGACGATTGGTGGCGTCTGGGCCTGGTGCTTGGCCTCTATGGCGTGATCGTTATTCTCGAAGGCCTCGTAATCGGTCCCTACGTGCTGCACCGCACAACCAAGATCCCTTGGTGGGCAGCTTTCTTTGGCCCAATTGTGCTGGGTATCATCATCCCGTTCTGGGGTGTCTTGCTTGCGCCGCCTTTGCTCGCGGTCGTCTTCGCCTTTCGTAAGCCACGCGTCACCCTCAACCGTCCGTAGGCTTCATCCGAGCTTGTATCGCGTCTCCGCCAGCCGATACAGCGGCCGCCACACCAGCCGATTGATCGTGACCACCATCGTCGCCATCACGATAGTAGCCAGCAGCAGAATTTGAAACTGCCCGCTGTCGGTTGCTGCACTGATCACCGCGCCAAGCCCCACCGTCTGCAGCGTCTGGTTCTTTAGCCGGAAGTACTCCGCAATAATGCTCGCGTTCCACGCACCACCCGACGCCGTTACCATTCCCGTAATCAAAAACGGAAAAATCCCTGGCAGAATGACCGTCTTCCACCTCTGCACGGTAGTGAAGTGAAACAAAGTCGCAACCTCTTTCAGATCCGACGGAATCGCCATTGCACCGGCAATTACATTGAATAGGATGTACCACTGTGTGCCCAGCAACATCAGGGCAACGGAGCCGATACCCATCCCCCCGCCCAATCGCACCAGCGCAAGCAACAGGACAGGGAAGAGCGCGGTAGCAGGAACGGACGCCGCAATCTGCGCAAGCGGTTGGGCTATTCGGGCAAGCCGCGGGTTAAACCCAATCGCAACTCCTACCGGGATTGTCCACGCTGCCGCGAGCACAAGCGAGACATTGACGCGTAAGAAAGTCGCAGCCGCTCCTTTAAAAATCTCGCCAACCTGTGATCCATGCACCTCACGCAACAAAGCCAATGCTTCCCACGCGGCGTAAATAACTGCCACCGTGGCGACCGCTAGAACGCCCCACCGCAGCACCGCAGAGGGTCTGAAACGCATTGCCCTCGTACCGGTTGCCTTGGCGAGAGTCTCCGCCGCTGGATCTTTGCGCCCCTCCGCCAGTCGTCGGTACACTCCCTCACCCAACGGCACAACCGTGTGCTCCCGCAGCGATCGCAGCCCACGCGAATGCTGCAACATGTGCAGCAACGGCGATCGTACCCGAGATCCGCTCTCGACTTGTTCAAACTTGAATTTGTCGCTCCACGCAATCACCGGCCGCCACACAAGCTGATCGGTCGCAACGATGATCGCAATCATCGTCAACAGTCCCCAGGTAATCGCAACGTAGTTGCCCGTTCCGGCCGCAGTCTGCAGATACGACCCAAGCCCCGGCAGTCTGAAGTCTCTCGTTCCAAGGACGAACATCTCGCACGCCATCAGGAAGAACCATCCGCCCGCCACCGACACCATCGAGTTCCACACCAGGCCGATCGCTGAATACGGAAGCTCCAACTGCACTAACCTCTGTAGCCGCGAAAATTGATAGATGCTGGCAGCCTCGGAGAGTTCCCTGGGAATGCTCTTGATCGAGGAATAAAAACTGAACGCCATGTTCCACACCTGGCCGGTAAAGATCAGCACGATCGCACCCATCTCCACGCCAATCTGCCGTGTCGGAAACAGCGCCACCATCGCCAGCATTACGCCAGGTAGAAAGCTGAGCACCGGAATCGACTGCAGAATATCCAGCCCGGCAATCATCAGAGCTTCAAACCGCTTGTTGTACGCGGCCACGTATCCATAGCCGACGGCAAAGACAAGGCTCAACAGGTACGCCAGCCCGATTCGCACCACGGAATAAAACGCATACAGCGGAAGCGCCCGCGGGCTCTGCGAGATGACGATCTCCGACGTAGCGTGCCCGAACCAGTACCGCCCAATTACGACGATGCCATAAAAGCAGGCGAGCCCGATTCCGGCAACGCACATATCCAGAACAAATGGCCAGCTGCGTTGCAATACTTGCGAGCGTGCAAATGTCTCTCGCCCAGGAATATTACTGAAGCTCTCCGGAAACCGCATCACGCGTCGATCTCCGCGGTTGGAGCGGCCTCCGACTCATGATGCAGTGCCTCCGACTGAATAAAACGGCGCCGCGAAGCATCGAAGTCGAACAGCTCCGCGTACCGTCCCCAGTTAATTGCGGTCTCCAGCTGTCGCAGCGTCTCTTCTTCGCTGAACTGTTCGTCCAGCACGTCGTGAAAAAACTCTTCCGGCACGCTCCGGTCGCTCTTGGACTCGATCGCACGCACGATCTGGCGAAGCAGCAGCACATTCTGCACGGCCGCGTTGCGAAACAACTCCTTCTGCCGCAGGATCTCCGAGTTGGCATACTCCGTCCCGGTCGGCGTAATCTCCGCATCGCCTTCGGTCACCTTCAGGAAGCCCAGCAACTGCGCGGCATCGACGATCGGCAGCAGGTCGTCGATCTCAAACGCTAGATCATCTGCCAGTCGGTAGATGTCATCCTTGCCGTTATGATCCAGCACTAACTCCAGAAGTCCTGCAATGCCGCCCGGCCGCGCATGAGGCAGCATCTGGTAGTGCATCGCCCGCTGGTCGCGTACGCGCTTGCCGGTCGCGGTCTGAGGAAGCGCCGGCGGCTGCGCATCGGGTTGCGTCAACACCTTGTAGATATAGTCGACGAGCTGCGTAAACGCCGTCGCCTTCCGGTCTCTCGGGTGTTGGATCGACACCCTGAAGTCGGTCCGCACATGGCCTGGGTTGCGGCCAAGCACGATGATGCGGTCCGCCAGCAGAACCGCCTCTTCGATATTGTGCGTGACAAGAAAAATCGCCTGGGTCGGAATCGTCTTGTTCTGCCAGAGCTCCAACAGTTCGCTGCGAAGGTTCTCTGCGGTCAGCACGTCCAGCGCGGAGAACGGCTCATCCATGAAGAGGACCTCCGGCTCGACGACCAGCGCCCGCGCGAAGCCGACCCGCTGCCGCATCCCGCCGGAGAGTTCCTTCGGATAAGCCGCCTGAAAGCCGTCAAGTCCGACTGTGGCGAGGATCTTCAAGCTCCGTTTGCGTCTTTCTGCCGCCTCCATGCCGCGAGCCTTTAGCGGCGCCTCGACATTCTCCAGAACGCTAAGCCATGGAAACAACGCAAAGCTCTGAAACACGATCGACACATTCACCTTGGCTGTTGCAATAGGTTGTTCGTGCCAATAGACCTCGCCTGCCGATGGCGTCGACAAGCCGGTCAACATGCGCAGCAGCGTAGATTTACCCGAACCGGATGGCCCCAGCAACGCCACAATCTCTCCCGCCGTTATGGAGAGGTCTGTCGGCGAGATCACCTGGATGCGGTTTTCGCTCGGTTGCGCATAATATTTCTCAACTCGTTCGGCGCGTATGATGGCTGGCTGCATAGGGATTGTAGTAAAGTACGGGTTCTCTGTGAATTGTGACGGTTTGTACATCAACCGGCTCTTCGCTCAGCGTATCATTATTGAGTAGGACAAAATACGACCTAGAGACTGCGGACGTTACATTAAAATTGAACTTTTATCTTCAAATTTGGGGACAATCAGCATGGCAGATCCAACGACCGCGGCCACAATAAAACCTAAGGTGCTGGTAGCAGACGACGAGCAGGTGATTGCGAATACGCTCGCGATCATCTTGAATCAGGCGGGCTTTGAGGCACGCGCTGTTTTCAGCGGAGAAAAGGCCATCGAGTCGCTCGAGAGCTTTCAGCCAGACATGCTCATCAGTGATGTCATTATGACCGGCATGACCGGCATCGAAGCCGCAATCATCACACGCGACAGGCTGCCGAAGTGCAAGATTCTGCTCTTTTCGGGCCAGGCTGCTACGGCCGATCTGCTCGAAAAAGCACGCGCGCAGGGCCATGAATTCGAGATCCTCGCCAAACCAGTCCACCCGACCGACTTATTGGCAAAGTTACGCGGCTAGTCCTCTCACAGCTAAGGAAGGCGGAGGTGCGTGTCCGCCTCCACTTTGCTTAACGCACCAGCCACAAGGCGCTAATCCGGCCGCGGACCACCCGCATCAAACCGCCGCCGCTCCTTCACCTTGACGGCAGGCACCCCTGCGTAGACCGTCCAGGCATCCAGGCTTCGCGTAGCAACTGATCCCAACCCAAGCACCGCACCTTCGCCCACATTTACTCCGGGGGCGACTGAAGCTCGCGCACACACCCACGCATACGCGCCAATATTCATGGCATACGCGATCAGTGGGAATGCAGGATCGTCATAGTCGTGAGTGGCCGCGCACACGTAGGCGTCCTGAGACAGAATCGCATGCGACCCCAGTGTGACCGGCGCAGGATTGTAGATCTCGGTGCCGTCTCCCGCAGTCACCTGGTCCGCGCATACTAAATTCCACGGCGCCCAAACTTTGGAGCGTGGATAGAAATGGCAATTCGGTCCCATCTTCGCACCGAAAAGACGCAGTAGGAACGACCTCCACGAATGTAACGGTCTTGGTGACGTTCTATACAGCAAGGCCCAGCAGAGATTCCAGTTCAGCCTCCGTAACCGGTCACGAAACGAAAACGCCGGCCGAAGATAGGGATCGGCAGCCGTGTCAGCTGAGATATGATCCGCCGCGTTGTAGTGGACCTGCTTTTGCATCGAGGCCAACACCTATTCCGAATCAACAGCGGCGGGAGTATGAACCGTGGCGGTTCCGAACAGCCGAATAATCGCCTTCGCATTCTCTCGCATATCGTATCGGCGATGGAAGCATTGATAGGCAAGCTCCGCCATATGCTGACGTTCTTCAATCGTCATGCCGATCCATCCCCGCAGCAGCCGCAACGTCCCCTCCGCGGTATCCAACTCCATCAGCCCCGCGCCATCTTCAGCGATCTCTTCGGCAATATTCACCTTATCCGCGAGCAACACAGGTTTGCCGCATCCCAAAGCCTCGGCCACCGCAATGCCGAAGTTCTCCTGGTGGGAAGGCAGGATGAAGGCCTCGCATCCGAAAAAGGCCCCCCACTTCGCATCCCCTGTAATCAAACCGGGCCAGAAGACGCGGTTCTCGATCCCCGCAGCTGCGGCCGTGGCCTTCAGCTTGGCGCTCCACAGCTGTTGATCCGGTCCAGCCATCACCAGGTAGAGGTCGGGATCCTCAGCCGCGACCTTCGCGAACGCATCGATCAGGAGATCGCATCCCTTCTTGCGATGGATCCGCCCAAGAAAAAGAAGATACCGCTTGCCCTTCGCTTCGGGGCACTTCGCAAAGAAGGCCCGTTTCTGCACCTCGGGATCACCCGTCGGCCCACTCGCACCATACGGCACGACATATGCGTTCCAGCGATGCATCCAGAAGCTCTCCTCGGCCAGGCGTTTCTCCGCCTTCGAGGTGAATAGAACGCGATAAGCTCCCCGTAGAATCCAATACTCCGCCGGAACCCAGTACAGCCATTTCTTGATGTGCTTCAGCGGAAACGCATGCTTGAAGTATGGATCGAGCATGCCATGCGTGAACACAACATAAGGTGTATTACCCGCCAGGGTGCGCCACGCCGCATACCCGCAGTACTGCCACAACCCATTCACTACGACACCATCAAAACGGTGGCGGTTATCTCTCAGCCACGGCAGCAGCTTCGAATTGAACCCGTACTTGGTAGTCGTCGGACCGAGGGCATGTACCGGAAATCCGATGTCGCTCAGGTAAGGCGCCGAAGGATCATCCAGGGTGACAACCTCGCCCGTGTAGCCGATCGGTCCGTAGCTTAGCAATACCCTCACGGACTCCGTAGGGCCGCCGGCCGCAGGGTCCAGTGTTCCAATAATGTGGAGAATCCGCATCAGTTTCTGCCCATTCCTATTCAGAATATCAGTAGGAATGTCGCCGATTCGGTTATGTAACCCCGTCGCCATTATGCTGTTATCTTCCTGGTGACCTGCGCAATTGCGTGCCTCAAACCACGAACATCTTCTTCAAAACCCCACGTCCGGACCTTTGCCAGGCCCCGCTGGCCCATCGCGACCGCTGTCTCGGGAGTTGCCAGCACCTTTCGCAAAGCATCGGTCAGGGCTGCTACATCTCCAGCAGGGAAGACACAACCTTCTACACCATCCACGACGAGGTCCGGCTGACTTCCAACCTCATTCGAAACGATCACCGCCCGCCCGGCGTTCATCACCTCGTTCACAATCAGTCCCCACGGCTCATGTCGCGACGGCAGCACGAAGACCGTTGCCAGGTCGAAGAACCTCGGCAGCTCCGACTGGTTCCTGAAGCCGCAGAACCGAATTCCATCCAATTCACTCGTGGATGCCTCCTTCTCTAAAGGAACCCGATCTTCGCCGTCTCCCACAATTACAAGATAGGGAAGCGGACCAATTCCCGGAGTCGAAGCGAGGTTCTTGTACGCCGCCACCAGATCCGCACATCGCTTCCGCCTCTGTAGCTTGGATGCAAATAAAATTACAGGGCGCGCGGGATCCAATTTTAATTCGTTCCGCAGAGCGTCGCGCCCTCCGCGGGCCTCTTCGCAGCGACTTTGAAAATAGTCGTTGTCGACCGCATAAGGCATCGGGTACAGAGGAAAATCCCCGCCCAGATAATGCCGCCAATACGCTGCATTCAGCGTCCCAATCGGGAGAGCGCCATCGATCAATCCTCGCAAAATTTTGAAGAACAGCTCCTTCACCACCAGCGTTGGCCCGCTGCGGTCGCGGTCTCCAAGCCACGGCTCTGCCCGGACGAGTACCGGTATGCCCAACGACTTCGCCGCCAGCATTCCCTGCAGCGCATTCACCGAGGAGTATCCATGAACCCACAGCACGTCAAAACCCGCCGCCTTTGTGTGCCCACGCAAGCGGCTGAAAATACCGTAGTTCACCGGACTAAACGTCCCGGGATTGGCATTGTCTCGAATCACTGGTAGAAATTCATGACGGTACCCATCCAGCAGAGGCACGTCCCATTTCACGCCCACGCCGAACCCTTCGTCCTTGTAGTCGCGTACGGAAAAGTCTGAGCCGAAGAAGACGGTCAGATCGATGTCCGGCTCCTGCGCGATACGGCGGAGCAGCGGCGCTTGATACTGAATCGGATGGCTTACCAGATAAGCCAGCCTCACCTTCTTCTTCGATCCGTTTTCACTGTCTGATGAACTTAAAACCATATTTTGCCGGGTCTCATAAGGCATCCTGACTTGTGCACCTGGCTGTCGATAGTCATCGTTACTGTTGAGCGGCAATGAGAAGGATCGACGCAATGCCCAGCAAGGTACCAATCCCCCCAGATTTAATCGCGGCCTTCATCGTGTTGGAAGGCAGGAACACAATGTCCTCCGCCTCCAGTACCGGGTCGGGCGCTTTACCGTTGATCACTTTTTTGATATCGACGCGAACTACCTGGCGGCTAAGCCCAGTCGAACGAATAATCCGGAGATCGCTATACTGGCCCTCAAAGCCCGGGCCTCCTGCAAGCGCGGCCACCTTCATCAGCGTAATTGGAGAATTTTGTTGAAGCGGGATCGCACCCTGAAGCTTGAAAGCGCCAAGCACATAGACCACTCCCACGCGTGGGACAATGATCGTGTCACGAGGAAAGATCGGGATATCGGCCAGCGAACTCCGGGCGGGATCTGTTCCCAGATCGATGGTGATTGGCTCAGCTACGCCAGGACGGTTGATCGTAATGATGTGGCTCGCGGTGGCCGGTATTCCGCCACCTCCAACCACAACCGTAGTGCTCGCACCCGAGAATCCGCCTCCACCACCAACGGAAGACAATACGTCGTACAAGCGCCTTTCCCCAATGATAGGCACGACCCCGTGTATCTCTCCAATAACCGTGGCGATCAGGTTTGGAGACTCCGTGATCTGGATCGACACCTGAGGGTCCCGATACATGCCGGCACTTATGAGTTGTTGCGCAATCAGGTCCTGGGCCTGATGCAGCGTTAGCCCTTCCACTTTCACACTGCCGATAAGAGGAAGTTGAATCGTGCCATCGAGGCCCACCCGCGCAATCGGACTATAGTCCGCGTTTCCGTAAATACGGATCGTGAGGAGGTCCTCACGCCCAAGATAGACATCCCGATGTCCCGGATAAAGGATCGCCGGATCAGTCGTTATGGTCACCGGCGGATTGATCTGGGTAGACGCTCCAAGCGCAGGTCCACTGAACTGACCTTGTGCGGGCAGGCCCGAAGTGACCATCACGAGAAACAGAGCGAAGACGATCCAAGCACTGCGGCCGCCATTCCGCAGCACGCCCTCGGCCCCCATGCCCGTCCGGAGATTGCGCTGTCCCTTGTTCATCGTTTCGTCTCCCCGGCCTTGCGCGCTCCGTCTCCGGAGGCCGTCTGCGATTCCCAGCTATCGGAATCCACGCTCGCGTACGAATAACCTGAGTATCCGTAATACCCGTAGTACTCCGGCGAGTTGAGATCGACAGCATTCAGCACAATACCGGTAATGCCTGCGCCCGAGCGCAGCAGGATATCCCTGGCCCGACGCACTACATGTTTACTCGATTTACCATGACGCACTACAAGCACGACTGCATCCGCCTGTCGCGCGAGAATCACGCCGTCCGTAACGGACAGAATCGGCGGAGAGTCGATCACAATATAGTCGTAAAGATCTCCGCAACGTTTGAGGATGGCCTCCATGGCTCCCGAGCTCAACATCTCTGTCGGAAACGGTGGTACAGGCCCGCTTGGCAGAATGTCGAGATTAGGAATCTCAGCGACTTTCTGTACCGTCTCTTCCAGCGTCGTCGCTCCGGTCAGAACCGTCGTCAGGCCGATCTTGCCGTTCAATCCGAACCGGTGATGAATATTGGGTCGGCGAAGATCTCCATCGATCAGTAGGACACGAGTGTCCCGTTGCGCCAGAATTGCAGCTAGGTTGCTCGCTGCCGTTGTCTTACCTTCCGATGGCGTTGCACTCGTCAGTACAATGAATTTAGGCGGGTGTCCGGCGGTCGATAGCAGAAGTGATGTGCGCAGCGAACGGAAGGCCTCGGCGAACTGCGACTTCGGCTGTGTCAATATCCCAATGTTTCGCTGCGCTGTAGTCAGAGTCCCTGCCTGATCAGCGGAGGTCCGCCGAGCTCGCGGAATGATCGCCAGCGACGGCAGCTCCGTGATGCTTTCGATCTCCGCGATGCTTCGCAACCCGGTGTCCAGGCTCTCCATCAGGAAGGCCAGCACGATGCCTGCCAGTATTCCGAAAACCAGTGCCGTTAGGATCACTGTGGACTGTGGCCGAAGCACAGGGTATGCCGGAGGTAACGCCGGATCGACGACGTCGATCTCCAATGACTCCAGCCCGGATTGCACGCTTGCGGTCCGCAGACGCTGTTGCAGGCTGTCGTACAAAGTGCGATTGGCTTCAAACTCCCGTTGACGAAGGGTGTATTCCACCAGCTGGTCGCGCAATTTGTAAGCGTCTGTCTTCTGTGCTTCCAGTGCGGCCGTAGTTTGGTCTTCATTCGCGCGCGCCACGATGTAAATCTGTTTTGCTTGCACCAGCAGGCGGTCTAGCTCGGCGTTGATCTCTTTGATGAATTCATCGATCTGCGCCTTCAAGGCCTTTGATTGAGGATGGTTGGGCCCCAGCGACGATTCCAACTGCGCATAATTTGCCCGTGCGCTGGCAAGCTGGCCACGCAGAACATTTAGCTCGCCCGGCGTCGTCCCGGGAGTCATCTCTATCGTACCTTCAATCGTGTTCGGGTCGGTTGAGCTTAGGACGCGGTAGCGTGCCTCTGCAATAATCCGCGCCAGCTTGGCCGCCCCTGCCGCCTTGGAAAGATCCTCAAGCGAACTGCTGAGTTGACTATGGGTTGGGTCGAATGCGAGGATCCCCAATCGCCGCTGCAGGTCCATCATCTGCTCTTGCGACGTCTCGACCTCTTGCTTCAGGCCTTCCAGGGTGCCCGAGAGGAAGTCTGAAACCTGCCGCGAGGACTCGAATCGCGTCTGATAGCTGCGCTGCTTATAGTCCCGAATGACCGTATTGACGATGTCGGCAGACAGCTTCGGATTGGGGCTGCTGTAGCTGATGCGGATAATGTCTGTCTTCGGGACGAGCGAGACGTGCAGAATGCTCTGCAGGCGATGGACCGTGGTCTGCCGGGTTTCTCCATCATCGAGGCTGGTGCGAGGATCTGGTGCCTTCTTCTCAAGAAAATCCCCGTTGTTTGAAAGATCCATCTCACGACAGACCTTCAACATCAGGGAATCGCTCTTTATGATCTCGATCTCGGTCAGCATCTTGGAACTGGCGTCCCCGGCGTAACCCTGTACCGCGCTCACCCTGTATTCATTCGACGAACCCGATCGCACCTGGATCCGCCCATAGGATTCATACACCCTGGGTTGAGACTCTGCCTTGAAGACCCCATACGCCAGACCGATCATGACGCAAGCAATCAAAATCCAGCGTCGCTTCCGCAGCACGATTATCGCTTCAGACAGCGTAGTATCTGTAACCGTCGTACTGAACCCAGACTGGCTCGTCTCCGGAACACTCACGTGAGGCGGCTGCGTATTTGTGGAACCCATTGCCCTTAGTCTACCCGAGGGGACCTTTCAGAAGGAATATTAGATCGACACCTCAGTGGACAGGTCCAAAAGAGCCCGGAATCCCGAGAGACATTCTCGATAACTCCAACATTCGGTTATCCTCAAGAATGAGGAATAACACTAAAGCACCATGAGTGAAAACATCAAAATTGCCGTCGTCGGATCGGGATATGTCGGACTTGTTGCCGCCGTCTGTTTTGCAGAAATGGGTCACGACGTCATTTGCGTGGACAATGACGAGCGAAAGGTAGCCGCTCTTCAGGGAGGCGACTCGCTCATTCACGAAGACTCTCTCCCCGAACTCCTGGAGAAATACCGCAATACCAAAGTCCGCTTCATGACCGATCTCGCCGAGGCCACCCGGGAGTGCGAAGCCATCTTTATCGCCGTCGGCACCCCCCAAAGTGAGGCCGGCGACGCCGATCTCTCCTACGTTGAAGCGGTCGCCTGCGAGATTGCGCGCTCAATCACCAGTTACAAAGTCATCGTCGAAAAGAGCACCGTTCCCGTCTACACCAATGAGTGGGTAACACGTTCGATGGAGCGCAATGGTGTCGCCCGCCAACTCTTCGACGTCGTCTCCAACCCCGAATTCCTCCGGGAAGGAACGGCCGTCAGCGACTTCCTGCATCCCGACCGCATCGTCGTCGGTGCGGACAGCGAACGCGCCGCGGCCGTGCTCCGCCGCATCTATCTTCCACTCACCAGCGGCGACTACTACGAGCGAAGCGGCTCGATCGCTGGCTCTTGCAACGTCGCCGACCCGCCTCCACTCCTGTTGACGTCGACCAAGAGCGCCGAGATCATCAAACACGCTTCAAACGCATTCCTGGCACTGAAGATCTCGTTCATCAATGCCGTCTCAAATCTCTGCGAAGCCACTGACGCGAACGTCGAACAGGTCGCCCGTGGCATGGGCCTCGACAGTCGCATTGGCCCCAAATTTCTTCGCCCCGGAATCGGGTACGGCGGCTCCTGTTTCCCTAAGGACGTAGCTGCCTTCCGTTCTGTCGCAGAGCAGCTGGGCATCGACTTCAACCTCCTCACCGAAGTCGAAAAGATCAATGGACAGCAGAAGAAGCGTTTCCTCAATAAGGTCCGTTCCGCCCTGTGGACCCTCCGTGGCAAACGTATTGGCGTTCTCGGCCTGGCCTTCAAGGGAGAGACTGATGACATTCGCGAATCACCGGCCATCGATGTCGTCGAAATGCTGCTCGCAGAGGGCTGCTCTATCGCTGCCTATGATCCCGCCGCCATCGCCCGAACCCAGGAGGTTCTTCCGGCCGCCTCCAATCTTCGTTACGTAACCGACGCCTACGCCGCAGCCGAAGATGCCGACGCGCTGCTCATCCTGACCGATTGGGCTGAGTTCTCCAATCTGGACATCGACCGGCTCAATCAGGCTCTTCGTTATCCGATCGTCATTGATGGCCGCAACCTGTACGATCCCGATACCATGGTCAAGCACGGCTTTACCTATCTCAGCATTGGCCGGCCTGCAGCGTATCCTGTGCGTGACCTGACTGCACCCTCTGCCAGCTAGTACTTGCGTTGCCCGCTCCATCGCAGAGCAGACGATTTAATGAAAGAAAGGTAGTACATGATGTCGCGAAACATTCTTGTCACTGGAGCGGCCGGCTTCCTCGGTTCTCATCTTTGTGACTCTTTGCTTGCTGCGGGACACTCCGTCATCGGAGTCGATAACCTCAGCACCGGCAATCTCGCCAACCTTCAGCACCTCGACCGCGAAGACCGTTTCAGCCTCCTGGAAAAGGACATCACGAAACCCTTCGACTTGGGCAAGATCGATTACGTCTTCAACTTCGCCTCTCCAGCCAGCCCGATCGACTACACCCGGCTCGGCGTCGAGACCCTCCTTGTAGGTTCCGCAGGCACTATTAACACCCTCGATGTCGCCCGCAAATATGGCGCCGGTTATCTCCATGCCTCTACCTCCGAGTGCTACGGCGACCCCGAGGTGCACCCGCAGGTCGAGTCGTACTGGGGCCACGTCAACCCCGTCGGTCCCCGCTCAGTCTATGACGAAGCCAAGCGTTTCTCCGAGGCTGCAGTCATGGCCTATCACCGGTACCACGGTGTCGACACCCATCTCGTCCGCATCTTCAACACCTATGGCCCCAGGCTCCAGCCCAACGACGGCCGCGTTATCTCGAACTTCATGGTTCAGGCTCTGCAAGGCGAGCCGCTGACCATCTACGGCGACGGCTCTCAGACGCGCAGCTTCTGTTATGTCTCCGATCTCATCGACGGGATCCTGCGTCTCTCGCGCTCACCGGAACACTTTCCCGTCAACATCGGCAATCCCGACGAATGGACGATCCTCGAGTGCGCCCGCGAGATTCTCTCGGTCACCGGCGCAAGAAGCGAGATAATCTTCCATCCCCTCCCACAGGACGACCCGACGCGCCGACGCCCTGACATTACCCGCGCGAAGGAGCTCCTCGGCTGGGAACCGAAGATCAAACTTCGTCACGGTCTGGAAAAGTCCCTCGAATATTTCAAGGCGTGTATCGTCGCTCGGCCTGCTTAAAGCCGTCCAGCCCAAGCTCTAACGTACCTCTGGATAGTTGCGCAGCTTCGGATACCACGTCAGTTCCACCGCACCGGACGTATTTTTCTGCAGACCATCCTTGTAGACCGGTGCCTTCCATCCTTCGTACTGCACCCACGCTTTCAGCTGAACCTCTTTGCCAAGCCGCTTCACCACGCTGCCCGTGAACTGGTTCTGCGTCGTCCCACCGGGAATGAAGTTGAACGGCGTCTTTTTGTTCAGATACTCCAACTGAACCCACTCATTGGCCGAGAGGTGATAGGTCAACCATGCCTGGCCGCCCTTCGCTTCGCGGCCAATCCAGTCACCCATGATGAATCCCTTGTTCGTGTACCCCTGCCGTTGGATAACCTCCCAATAGGCAAACTGCCCTGCGTGGGCAGGCGCGACGCCCGGATCGGTCGATACCGCCTCGACTCTGAAATCCAGCCTGTTCAGCTTGGGAATCTGGGACACATACAACCCAGTCCGATAAGACGCTCGCCGCGGAGCGCTGATCGGCGTCACGTCGTCATGTGAAATCGAATCAGCGAAGAAGGTCACGTACTTGCGCAGTTTAGGCAGCCGGTAGGAAAAACTGAAATCGCTGAACCGCGCGCCAGGATCATCAGGCCCCGACTTCTCGTCGCCAACCGTATCGCTGAAACTAAAAAAACTGCGAAAAAATGTGTGCAGCGTCACCGGAACGTGGCCCTCTCCGCCCCAGATGACCGTTCGCTCAAATGCAAATTCAAAGTTTTTTGTCGGTCGGAAGGAGAACTCCTCAGCATGAACCCACGGCCCCTGCGGAACGTTATGTCCCTTCAGGCTCCCAACAAAAAAGTCATACCGTAGCGGCCCCATTACCTTCGACACGAAAGGGATGTACAGCGGCTCCACGCGATTGATGCGGAAAGAATAGATATTCTCTGCGTTATTCGACCACGCCATCGCCGCGCCCGTCCCCGGCCCAAGCCACGCGTCCGTCTTGCCGCCCGAAATCTCATGTCCTAGCAGATGGAAGGAAGCGTAAGCCTCAATCAGTCGAAAAGGATTCTGCGACGCAATCGGACCCACGGGAATCGTGGCCTGCGGACCCGTGTATTCGATCTCATCAATCAGGGATAGTTGAGTGGCCAGCGGAACCGAGTATCCCTCCGCCGAGGGTGCATGCTGGTACTCTCCTCTCACGTACAACGAAAACGGTCCCCACTCCTCCGCCGTCGAAGCTCCCGTAATCGAGTTGAAACCTGTCTGGAAAGGCCGTCCGTAGTCGTTGCTGATCGTCTGCCCCAGGTGGTAACTGTCGGTCAGAACAGGCCCGCCGATCCCAAGAAACCGCGTATACGCCGACTCCATCCCATAGACAGCACCGCGGTCAACATTGCCGCTCGGAACCTCCGCGCTCAACGCGTAAAGCATCTTCGCCAGAATGTCCTGCGCCTGTTCATTGTCGCTGTTGATAATCGCATCCTTCGACTTCAACAGCATGTGCAACACACTCCGTCGCGTATAAGGCCGCATCCCCAGGAACATCGAGTCGACGAATCCCATCCCGTACAGCCGCGTCAACGCCGGGTACATCCAGTTATCCACTGGAATATAAACCGACCCGAGCCAATCGATCGGCGGCCTCGGTGGCTTCGGTGGCTCCGGAGCATACGGTTGATAGCCTATGTACGGGGCTTCCGGCGTCGGCTTCTCAGGGGGCGCTACCGGTGGAAGTTTCTGCTCGGGAGGCGGTGCAGCCGGAGGTGCCGGCTGCGTTTGCGGCTGCTGTTGCGGCTCTGGCGAATACGCCGGGGCCGTTGGTGTCGTTCCAGGGGTTGGTACTGGCGCGGACGGGGAAGCGGGACTTGGAGGAGGTGGAGTGGCCGGCGCCTGCGCAAAAGCAGTCGAGGCGGCACACAAAGTCAGCGCCGCAAAAGAAAGAGAACCCCTGGTCCGCACTTGCACCTCAATACCTTTGACTCAACACCTTTGACTCACATCAGGTTACAGTGTAATCGTCCAAAGCCCGGGGTCGTAGTTGCTATTGAGCAACTCCCTAAGTGCATGGTTCTAGTGCTTTGTCGTCGCGATCCGTCGGCGCAGACCATTCGCAGCGCTCTCCAGCCACTCCTTCGTGCAAACTTTCCGGCTCAGCAGATTCTCCTTCATCTGGACCAGCGGATCCACCGATGCGCCCCCGCCCTTGCCCCCCACACGAAACTCCACGCACTCAATCAACACCGGCCCATCGCCGCCTCGAGTCCTCCCCAACGACTCTTGCGCCACTCGATACAACGCGACGGCATCGCCCACGTCGACAGGAATCACTGGCACGCCCCACTGAGCGGTCTTCGATCCCAGGTTCTCCATGCCATCCCGCTTCACGCCCTTCACCGCAGGCAGAACCACAAAGATCACTGGCAGCTCCAACTTCGACGCGAGCCCCAGCACCGCCCGCCACACTCCTTTGGCGACCTCTCGATGGCGAACATAAGCGATTACAACGTTCTTCCGTCCCAGCGTCTTGAAAGAGATCGCCGCGCCGGTCGCCATCCTCAACCGCTCGCCCGCGTCGTCAACCCAGGGCAACAGTCGTCCGGAAACGCCCGCCGATGTCGCTTTCTGAACGTTCTTTCCCGAATGAAACTCAGCCACGCGCTTTAGCAGCGAATCGACCTTCGCCCCGGCAAGCAGGTCCATCACCGCCCCCACCTGCGAGTCGCTCACCAGGTCACCCGCAACCAAGTCAATCGCCGTGCTCACTCTGCAGGCCTCTTGTCCGCGAGTCGAATCCAGTCGCCGCCGCCCCTTCACGTTCTTCTGTAAGCGGACGATGCGCTCGTCCAGCACCCTCGCCTCAGCCATCGCTACATACATCTGTCGCAGTTTCTTATTGGGTACCAGTGGATTCTCATGTTGCCCTGTCTCGCTCAACCAACCCTCCATTTGCAAAAAGAGAGGGTCCCAAACGGAACCCTCTCTGGTTATCGCAACACCGAAACTCGACTAGGCTCTGGCCGGATCCGCCGATTCCACATTCAGCCCAAGCTCGGCCATCGCCTTCTGTGCGTCCTTCGCTTTGAACTTACCTTCACGCGACAGCTTTGACAACGTAGCGCCCACAATCGACTCTGCGCTGATCTCGAAGTGTCTCCGCAGATGTTCGCGATTGTCGCTCCGACCAAACCCGTCCGTCCCGAGCGTAACCAGGCGCGACGGCAGCCATGGAGACAGCACATCCGGCACCGACTTCATGTAGTCGCTTGCGGCAACAATCGGCCCCTTCGCATCGCCCAGCGCCGTCAGCAGGTAGGGCACCTTCTCCTTCTCCGCCGGATGCAACCGGTTCCACCGTTCCACCGCCAGCGCATCACGCCGCAGCTCGGTGTAACTGGTCACGCTCCACACATCTGCATTGATCTGATACTTGGTCGCCAGAATCTCCTGCGCGCGAAGCACCTCGTTCAGAATCGTCCCGCTGCCAAACAGCTGGACCGTCGCCTCACCCGCCGCCGCTGCCTTCAGCTTGTAGATTCCGCGCAGAATCCCCTCGGCCGAGCCTTCCGGCATCGCCGGCTGGGCATAGTCCTCGTTGTACATAGTGATGTAGTAGAAGACATCCTCGTCGTTCTCATACATCCGCCGCATTCCATCCTGAATCACCACCGCTAGCTCATACACAAACGCCGGATCATAAGTCAGACAAGTCGGCACCGTGCTCGCCAGCACCACGCTATGCCCATCCTGATGCTGCAACCCTTCGCCAAGCATCGTCGTCCGCCCAGCAGTCCCGCCCATCAGAAAACCCTTACCGCGTGAGTCCGCAAACGCCCACACCATATCCCCGATGCGCTGAAATCCGAACATCGAGTAATACATGTAGAAGGGAACTGACGGCACCTTGTAATTCGCATACGCCGTGCCCGCCGCTGTAAACGACGCCATCGATCCCGCCTCGGTGATGCCCTCCTCAAGAATCTGCCCATCCTGCTCTTCGCGATAGCTCAGCAGCATGTCCTTGTCATGGGGCTCATACTTCTGGCCCTCGGGAGCATAGATGCCCACCTGCTTGATTGCCGACTCCAGCCCGAACGTGCGTCCTTCATCCGGCACAATCGGCACAATCAGCTTGCCAATATTAGGATCCTTCATCAGGTGCCGCAGAATGCTCACAAATCCCATCGTGGTCGAAACCGCGCGATTATTCGATCCCCGAGTCCACTCGCTAAACTGGTCCAGCCCCGGCGCCTTGAACTCCAGCTTCTTAACCTCGCGCTTCGGCAGATACCCACCCAGCTCCCTGCGCCGTTCCTGCATGTACACAAGCTCCGGAGCATCCGGTGCCGGCCGGTAGAACGACCCATCCTTCGCCGACTCCACAGGAATCGGAATATCGAACTGCTTCACAAACGCAGCCAATCCCTCGTCGGTCAGCTTCTTCTCATTGTGCGTCGCATTACGAGACTGCGATGTCCCCATCCCATAGCCCTTAACCGTCTTGGCAAGAATTACCGTCGGGCCGCCCTTATGTTCCATCGCCCACTTGTAGGCGTTGTAGATCTTGGCAGGATCATGTCCGCCGCGATGCAGCCTCAGCAACTCCTCGTCGCTATAGTCCTTCACCAGCTCAAGCAGCTCGGGATACTTCCCAAAGAAGTGGCTCCGCAGAAACGCGCCATCCTTCGCCTTGAAGGTCTGGAAGTCGCCATCCACGCACTCTTCCATCCGTCGCAGCAGTAGGCCCGTATGGTCGCGCTCAAACAGCGCATCCCAGTCCGAACCCCAGATCACCTTGATGACGTTCCAGCCCGCTCCACGGAACACTCCCTCCAACTCGTCGATGATCCGCTTGTTCCCGCGCACCGGTCCGTCAAGCCGCTGCAGGTTGCAGTTCACCACAAAGATCAGGTTATCCAGCTTCTCCCGCGCACCCAGGGAGATGGCCCCCAGCGAATCCACCTCATCCGTCTCGCCATCTCCCAGGAACGCCCAGACTTTGCGATCCGTCGGCTGAATCAGTCCACGGTTCTCCAGATACCGCATGAACCGCGCCTGATAAATCGCATTCAGCGGTCCAATCCCCATTGACACCGTTGGAAAGTTCCAGAAATCCGGCATCAGCCACGGATGCGGATACGACGACAACCCCGGTGAATCTCGCAGCTCATGACGAAAGTTCTTCAGCCGAGCCTCATCGAATCGCCCTTCAAGAAAAGCCCGTGCATACACACCCGGCGAAGCGTGTCCCTGAAAATAAATAAAGTCACCCGGCTGATCCCCTTGTCCATCAGCCCCGGGATACTTCGCCCGGAAGAAATGATTGAACCCAACCTCAAGCAGCGTAGCCAGCGACGAGTACGTCGAAATATGTCCGCCAATCCCGGGATCTTTCTTGTTCTGCCCATGCACCATCGCCATCGCATTCCAGCGCAGCAGCGACTCCACCCTCTTCTCCAGCTTCCTGTCACCCGGATACGGCACTTCATCATGCTTCGGAATCGTGTTCCGGTACGGCGTCGTCATCTCGCTCGGCGTCGGCACTCCGGCTTCGCGCGCACGCTGACGCAACGCACCCAGCAGCTCCGCACCCTGCTCCCAGTCCTGGGCTACGACGTCATCAAACGCCTCAATCCACTCCGATACTTCCGCTTTAAAGTCCTGCTTCGTCGCGTCGTCTATCTTCGTCGTCATAATCTTCGTGAACTCTCCAGTCCCAGGGACCTCTGCAGATCGCCATTCGGCGAGCAATCGGTCGCACTTATAACGATATAAGGCTTACGCGAAAACGTCATCTTGCCACGCTTACCCTTCAATTCGCCTGTGCGGCCGTCCTCTTCAGATCACCCAGATACTGCTTGATCGAACCGTCCTCACCCAGCACATAGTGCCCCACAAACCGCCACATCGCGGGTCCGGTCGTCCCCTGCTCGGTAATCGTAACCTTCGTCGCATTCTCCCCGGCAGGTTCCAGCAGGTACGTCCAACTCCCCCCAAACGGCAGCTTCGGATCGGCGATCCGCACCACCTGCTTCGTAGGCTCCTCACGCACGTCCGCACAAAGCGGCATCGTTATCGAGCTCTGCGTCTCGGCCCAGCACGGTGCGCCATTCTCAGACGGCAGCATCGTCACCGACTTCAGCCCTGTCCGCCAGGTTGGCTGCGCAGAAACATCCGTAATCAGTCCCCACACCTTCTGCTCTGATGCCGGCACGACCTCGGTTACGCTCGCCATATGCGTCTCCGGCAGTCTGCTACCCAAAAACAGCGCCGCGCAGATCGCCACCACAATCAACACACTCAGCCATCCAAAAAAGCGCAGCACACGCATAGTCACCTCGAGCGGTCTCGCGAAAGTCTACCTCTGCAATCAGGCCCGAACAACGCGCTTCGACAAACTAGGTCGAATAGTCTGCATTGATCCGTACATATTCTTCCGTCAGATCGCACGTCAAAAATCGACACTCCGCCTTGCCCAGCCCCATATCCATTCGGATCGTGTAGTCCCTCTCCAGCATCGCAGCATGCGCCGCGGCCTCGTCGAACGACCCCGAACGCATCCCCAGCTCAAAGACCGGCTCGCCACCGATCGTAATGTTCACCAGCATCGGATCGAACGCCACTCCGCTATATCCCGCTGCAGCCAGCAGCCGGCCCCAGTTAGGATCGCCGCTCGACCACGCAGTCTTGCACAGCGGCGAATGCGCAATCGCCTTAGCAATCTGCTTCGCCTCCGCCTCTGTCCGCGCCCCGGTCACATGCAGCGTAACCACATGCCCCACACCCTCACCGTCGTCCACAATCTGATAAGCCAGCGACCCGCAGACCTCCTTCAGCGCTTCTGCAAACGCCACGCCTGTCCGTTCATTCAGCTTAACCCCACTCGCCCCGCTTGCCAGCAGCAACACCGTGTCATTGGTCGAAGTATCACCATCAATCGAGATCGAATTAAAACTCCTCTCCACTGCCGGCCCCAGCAGGTCGCCCAACTCCTCAATATCCGCCACCAAATCCGTAAACAAATAAACCAGCATCGTGGCATGCGGAGGCCCCAGCTGCGGATGAATCATCCCAGCACCCTTGGCTGCGCCCCATATCCGCACCACCTGAAGCTTCTCGCCCAGCAGTCCTTCAATATCCACCGCCGCCCGACCCACCTTCATCTTCGTATCGGTTGTCATGATAGCCCGCGCAAACTTCTCCGCGTGCGCCGGCGTATCGCCCAGCGCGGCCTTCAGCTCAGGCAGCGCAGCTATCACCTTCTCGCCAGGAAACGGCACACCAATAATCCCCGTCGAGGAAGGGATGACCTCATCAAAAATGCAACCAAAGCTCTCCGCCGCCGCCGCACAAGTCTGCACACAGGCATCAATTCCCGGCTGCCCGGTAGCACAATTCGCATTCCCCGCATTCACCAGCACCGCAGCCACGCGCCCGCCCGTAGCCGTCAGATGTCTCCGCCCCACCGTCACCGGCGCCGCGACAACCTGGTTCTTCGTAAACATTGCCACGCCATTCGTGCCTTTAGCAGCCACAGCAGCCGCCAGGTCAGGCTTGCCGCTGGCCTTGATCCCCGCCTTCACAGCGCCCCAGACAAACCCCTTCGGCAGCCCCTCCTCGATCTTCACCGGCTCATCACTCTTCATAGCTTTACTCTACCAACACCATCCCCCAAAAACGTTTACCCTAGCCATTGACCGGAGAAACCCATGCTCCTCAAAGAACTTCGCACCCAGGTCCTCGAAGCCAACCTCGAACTCGTCAAGCGCGGCCTCGTCCTCTACACCTTCGGCAACGCCAGCGGCATCGACCGCGACAAGGGCCTCGTCGTCATCAAGCCCTCCGGCGTCGACTACGACGAACTCATCCCCGAATTCATGGTCGTCACCGACCTCCACGGCAAGATCATCGACGGCAAACTCAAACCCTCCTCCGACCTCGACACCCACACCCTCCTCTACCGCGAGTTCCCGTCCATCGGCGCCGTCGTCCACACCCACTCCGAGTTCGCCACCAGCTTCGCCCAGGCTGGCCTCGCCATCCCACCCCTCGGCACCACCCACGCCGATTACTTCTACGGACCCGTCCCCTGCACCCCACCCCTCACCGACGAAGCCATCGGCGGCCGCTACGTTCACGAAACGGGCTTAGCCATAGTCAATTACTTCCAGCAAAACAAAATCGATCCCCTGGCCATCCCTGCCTGCCTCGTCAACGGCCACGCCCCTTTCTGTTGGGGAAAGGACGCCCACCACGCCGCTCACAACGCCGTAGTCCTCGAAGCCGTAGCCAAAATGGCCTACAACACCCTAACCCTCCGCTCAGAATGCGCCGGCGTCTCCCAATCCCTCCTCGACCGCCACTACTTCCGCAAACACGGAGCCAAAGCCACCTACGGCCAATAAGAAATTAAATTGATGTGAGCTCAGCGATGACGACCGAACAAACCTTCGACATCTATCCAATCGGCCATGTTCGTTCGATACTCAAGGACCGCTCCAGCGCTCCCAAGCAGGCATCAGAAAACGCGCCCAATGCAACCATCGAGATTCATGCCGATTTCGTTGAGGCACTCGACGGCATTCAATCGGGCCAGCAAATCTGGATCTTCACCTGGCTTCATCAGGCAAAGCGTTCTGTTCTTAAGGTCCATCCAAGAAGCGACCTTCGTAACGCCATAAAAGGCGTCTTCGCCACTCGGTCCCCCGATCGGCCCAATCCAATCGGCCTTCACCTCGCAAAAGTCCTGAGCGTCTACCCGAACGGTTCGTTTCAGGTAGAAGCACTCGAAGTGATCGACGGTACCCCAATCATTGATATCAAGCCCGCGGTCGAATGTACCCCGGCATAGTTAGCGCCCGTCCCCATCCAAATCCATCCGCTCCTTCACCACCTCAAGCCGATCCCCCGCATCCCGCATCTCATATAACTTCCCCCGAGCCCGTTTGAACGGCCGATGCAGCACCATCATCAACTGCCCATCGAACGTCCGAAACAGCATCCCATGCCCGCTGTCCTGCTTCACCAGCGGCTCAAGCTGCACCCACGGCCCATTCAACTCACCCGAAGCTGACCGAGCCACTGTCTGCACATAGTGACTCTGCCCATCCTCCTCGCCCAAATGTTCATAACTCGACCAAAGCATCAGCAGATGCCCGTCCTTCGTCCGAAACAACTCCGGCCCATCCGTCACATACCGCGACCCGAAGTTATTCGGCACTGCTTGCCCATCGATCCAAGGCGCGTCCGAAGCCTTGAACAAGGGAATCGGCTTCCCACTCGCACCCGAAAGATCATCCTTCAGCGGCACCGCCTCTATCGTCCCATCCGTCACCTGCAGCCACTCATGTGCATAGACCATCCAAGGCTTCCCGGCAGGGTCGACATAGAACGTCCCATCCAGAGTCATAAAATCCGTAGGCGGCACCGGGCCATCATTCTTCACGGGAACAAACGGCCCCTCCGGCGAATCGCTCACCGCAATAATCGTCCCCCGCATATAAGTCGAATGCCCCAGCGGACGCGGTTGCGCCAACTCCTTCTTCTCGTTATGCAGCGTCGTAAACAAATAAAATTTCCCCTTCCACGAATGCACCTCCGGAGCCCACCCACCCTGTTCCGCCCAGAACCCCTCCGGCACAGTAAACACAACCTTCGGCGCAGCCCAGTGCTTTAAATCCTTACTCGCATACACCATCGTCCCCGTCCGCTGCACATGCGTCAGCGCAGCCACATTCGATGTGTAAAGGTAGTAAGTCTTCGTCGGCGCATAAGCCAAAATAAACGGATCATGCAGTGGCATCTCCGGCAGCAACATCGAAAACTCCGACACTACACTCTGCGCCCTCGCCGCCGAACCCCAACCGAAGACCAAACCTAAGCCCAGCCCCAAAATAAGTACAGTGATCAGACCAAACCGCAGAAAAGCCCGCACTCTAAAACTCCACCTTCAAAGTCTTTCCCACCGCCCAACTCTCCCGCGCCATCTCCAGCAGCTTCACGACCCGATACCCATCCTCCGGAGTCACCGCCAGCTTCGCAGTTCCATTGATCGCATCGCGAACGTTCGCATAGTACCCCCGATAATCCCCCAACTCCGTCTTCACCTGCGTCCGCGTCAACGTCGCAGGATCAGCAGGCACCGGAGCCACCGTCAAAGTCCCCCAAGCCGACTCAGGCTCTGCCAGCCACTCACCCTCACCCAAACGCGGCACCTTCGCCCCACCCAGCAGCGTCGGCTCCTGCGGATCCAGCCCGTACTTCTTGAAGCTCCCCTTCGTCCCATGCAGCAAAAATCGCGGCGCAGCATCGGCGGCCAACATGCTGGACCGGCAATGCGCTCTCAACCCATGCTGTCCCGAATATCCGGGATACTCCAGCGTGATATCGAACGCATCCTCAATCCCCGTCACATCCCGATCCTTCCGAACACTCCCTGTGATGCCCACCGGCGCTCCAAACAACGCCAATGCCTGATCCACAAGATGCGGCCCCAGATCAAACAGCAGCCCATTCGCCGCGTTCGCTCCCTCCTTCCACGTATTCTCCCGAGGCATCGGCCGGAACCGGTCAAAGTGCGACTCATACGTCACGAGCCGTCCCACCGCGTCCTCCGCCAGCAGCTTCCGCACCGTCAAAAAATCCCCATCCCACCGCCGATTGTGAAACGGAGCCAGCACCACACCCTGCTTCTCCGCCAGTTCCTTCAACTCCTTCGCCTCCGCACTCGTCGCAGCGAACGGCTTATCGATCACCACATGCTTGCCGGCCTGCAACGCCTGCTTCGCCAGCGCAAAATGCGTCTCATTCGGCGTCCCCACCACAATCATCTGCACAGCCGGGTCCTTCAGCGCCTCCTCCACCGACCGCAAGATCCGCGCCGACGGATAAGCCTTACCCGCCTCATCCCCTCTACGCTGCACGATTGCCTCAAGCTTCAGCCCAGGAACTGCATTCACAAACGGGGCATGAAACACCTGACCCGCCAACCCAAACCCAATTACCGCAACGCCAATCTCTGCCATCACACGCTCCATTTCATTTCCACTCGAATTGTCATCCTGAGCGAGGCGGCGGACAGCTTCATCGTCCGTTGCGTAGTCGAAGGACCTGCGGTTGCACCTGCAGATCCACGTCCCTCACGCCCTACTACCTACCCTGAATCGTCTTCAACGCCGGATAGATCCGCCGATACCGCTCATAAGCCTCATCCAACACACCCGCATCCTTCGGCGCAATCGTCTCCGCCACTCGCACTGTCGCCGCGCAAGCCGCCTCCACACTCGCCCATACACCAATCCCCGTTCCGGCCAGCAGCGCCGCACCAAAAGCTCCGCCCTCCTCCGCCTCCAGCAGCTCAACCGAATGCCCATACACATCCGCCTGAATCTGCCTCCACAATGGCCCCCGGGCCCCGCCCCCGCCCAGCCGGATCGCCTTCACCGGCACTCCAAGCTCATGAAATAAGGTGAATGTATCCCGCAAGCTAAACGCCACACCCTCAAGTATCGCTCGAATAAAATGCCCCTGCGTGTGCGAAGCCGTGATCCCAATAAAAGCCGCCCGCGCCTCCGGATCAAGATGCGGCGTTCTCTCCCCAAATAGATAGGGTGCCCACATCAACCCGTCCGATCCAGCAGCCACCTCAACCGCCAGCGCCGTCAACTTCTCATAGCTGATACCCGGAGCAAAAGTATCGCGAAAATACCGCAAGCTAAGCCCCGCGCCATTCGTCACGCCCATCACATGCCAGCGCCCCGGGGCAGCATGGCAGAACGTATGCAGCCTTCCCAGCCTGTCCTTGATCGGCGAATCCGTAGCAGCAAACACCACGCCACTCGTCCCAATCGTCGCCGACACCGAACCCGGAGCAAGAATTCCCATCCCCACAGCCCCGGCACCCTGATCGCCCGCGCCCGCCGCCACCGGAGTCCCTGCCGCCAACCCCGTAGCCCCCGCTCCTGCCACACTGATGCGCGCACAGATCTCCGGCCCCTCAAAAAGCCGCGGCAGCCACTCCATAGGAATCCCCGCCTCCTCGGCCATCTCCACCGACCAGCGCCGATTCGCCACATCCAGCAGCAGCGTCCCGCTCGCCTCCTGCATATCCATGGCGAACTCGCCCGTCAGCCGGTACCGCACATAGTCCTTTGGACAAAGCACATGCGCAATCTTTGCGAATATCTCTGGCTGATGCTCCCGCACCCATAGCAGCTTCGTCAGTGTAAAGTTCGGCAACGCCGGATTACACGTCAGCTCGATCAGCCGTTCAAATCCAATCTTCTCCGTCAGCCAGTCGCACTGCGGCTGCGTCCGTTGGTCGCACCAGATCAGGGCCGGGCGCAGCACTTTCCCCCCGGCATCCAGCATGACGCACCCGTGCATCTGCCCCGTCAGACCTACTGCTTCGATCTCGGCCCCGGTCAACTCGGTAGCCGCCATAGCCCCGGCGATCGCCTCACGCGCCGCTCTCCACCAGTCCTCAGGGTCTTGCTCAGCCCAGCCGATATGCTCCGATCGCATTGGCGCATGTTCGCTGGCAAACGAGGCCACCACCCTGCCCCCGCGGTCAATCAGCACCGCGCGCGTCCCCCCGGTCCCTACATCGACCCCTAAAATCATCTCGTATCGTCCTCAAACGAATCTAGTTCAGAGTGTACCGAAAGCATATTTTGAAGATTCTGCACAAACCACTGCATCCCATACTTATGCACGATAGTTTGATAGGGCGGATTCCTACGTCCGCTTTCCATAAACTAGTCGAAGAGCTAAATCAAGATGCAGGTTACGATTAACCGTATGAGTCAAAGCAAAACAGCGCCCAGCGCCCTCACAATATGTTCAATTTTAGGGCTCTTCCTGCTCCTGGCAGCAGGTCAGACACAGGCGCGCGCCCAGTCTACAGGACCGGCGCAGCAGAAACAGCCCAGCGGAACCAGCACCGCGGCCGACAGCTCTCCGGTCGCAAACGCCCAGCAAAATCTCTACAACGCCTCCGGACAAAATGGCGCACAGCCAACTCAGGACTCCTTCCATGGCAGCATCGTCATCGACAAAGCCACCAGTGGTGTCCTCGATCTCTCGCTCGATGACGCCATCCAGCGCGGCCTCCGGCAAAATCTCGGCCTCATCCTCCAGACTTCGTCCGTCAAGAACGCAAACGGTCAGCGACTCGAAGAGCTGCAGGCTCTTCTCCCCACCGTCAACGCCACCGCCAGCATTGAAGTCCAGCAGATCAACCTCGCCGCCTTCGGCCTCTCGTTCCCCGGCCTCAACCCCATCATCGGCCCCTTCCAGGTCGTCGACTTCCGCGCCTATCTCACCCAGAACCTGGTCAATATTTCGGCCCTGAAGAACTACATCGCAGCCAAGCACAACTTCCAGGGCGCCAAACTCACTGCGGAAGATGCCCGCGACCTCGTCGTCCTCACAGTTGGCAACGCCTACCTTCTTTGCATTGCAGATGCGGCTCGTATCGAAGCCGTGAACGCCGAGCTGGCGACATCGAAGGTTTCGTTAGACCAGGCCACCGCCGCCCACGACGCCGGCACCAGCCCCAGGCTCGATGTCCTCCGTGCCCAGGTCGACTATCAGAACGAGCAGCAAAGTCTCATCTCGACCAAAAACAATCTCGAGAAGGACAAGCTCGCTCTCGCCCGTACCATCGGACTCCCGCTCGACCAGGCCTTTCGCCTGACCGATCTTGTCCCATTCAAGGGGCTGGACCACGTCGATCCGGAGCAGGCCTTCCAGCAGGCCCTCAAATCTCGCAAAGACCTCGCAGCCTACGCCCAGCAGGTCGAATCAGCCAGTGCAGAAAAGACCTCCGCCAAGGCCTACCAGTATCCTGTCGTCAGCGCAGCTGGCGACTACGGTGACATCGGCACCACCCCCGGCCATTCCCACGGCACGTTCTCCGCGACCGGACAGATCAGCGTCCCCATCCTGCAGATCGCCAAGACCAAAGGGCAGGAGCAGGTGGCCGACGCGCAGTTTGAGCAATCCCGGGCCAAACTCTCCGACCAGATCCAGCAGGTCAACCAGGACGTACGCAACAGCCTGCTCGATATCCAGTCCACGGCAAAGCTCGTCGAGTCCACGCACTCGAACGTAGAACTCGCTACCGAGGCCCTTAGCGAAGCCCAACAGCGCTTCCGCGCCGGTGTCTCCGACAACCTGCCCGTCTCCCAGGCACAGTCGCAGACCGAGCAGGCCAACGACCAATACATCAGCGCGCTCTACCAGCACAACGTTGCCAAGCTTTCGCTGGCCCGTGCCCTGGGCGCGGCGCAGACAAATTACAAAGATTATCTCGGAGGAAAGTAACTTGCCAGAGCAATCAGAACATACGGACACCCAGACCGCACAGATCAGCGGCACAGTGCAGATCAAGCCGAACAGCGACAGACAGTCCGACGCCAACAGGCAGGACGAAGACGACGCGCCAGCTCAGAAATCCGGCCGCAAGTTCATCATCATCGCTGTCATCATCCTGCTCGTCATCGGCGCGGGCATCTTCTACTGGCGCTCCACCTTCACGGAAGACACCGACGACGCCCAGGTGGACGGCGACCTCTACCAGGTCAGCTCCCGCGTCACCGGCCAGGTCATCAAGGTCTATGTCGAAGACAACCAACAGGTACAAGTCGGTGCCCCTATCGCCGAGATCGACCCCAAGGATTATCAGGTGGCGCTCGAGCAAGCCCAGGCAAACCTGGCCAGCGCGCAGGCCGCCGCCATCCAGGCCACGGTCAACGTGCCCATCACCAGCATCAACGTAAACACCAGCGTCGACACCACCAGCTCCGACGTCCAGGGCGCAACAGCCTCCGTCGAGCAGGCCCGCAAACAGGCCGCTGCCGCCGAAGCGCGAGTAGCCGCCGCCAAGGCCAACGCCCTCAAGTCGCACCTCGACGTCGAGCGCTATACCCCTCTTGTCCAGAAGGACGTCATCTCAAAGCAGCAGTTTGACGCAGCAGTCGCCACAGACGCTTCCAACCAGGCCGCCGTACTCGAAGCCGAAGCCACCGTCATCGCCAATCAGGCCCAGGTCACCCAGGCCCTGCAGAAGCTCTCCCAATCTCGCTTTCAGGCCGCGCAGTCCGTCAAGACCGGCCCCGATCAGGTGCGAGCACAACAGGCCAAAGCGAACGCCGCCATGGCGGACGTCAAGCAGGCCCAGGCCAAGGTCGATCAGGCTGCCCTCAACCTCGGCTACACCCACATCACCGCGCCGGCCGCCGGTATAGTCAATAAAAAGAACGTACAGGTCGGTGCCAATGTTAGCATCGGTCAGGACCTCCTGACCATCATCCCGCTGACCAATCTGTGGGTCACAGCGAACTTCAAGGAAACCCAGTTGGCACAGATGAAGGCGAAACAGCACGTCACCCTGAAGGTCGACGCACTCGGCGGCCGCAAGTTCAACGGCACCGTCACCCAGATCGGCGGAGCCACCGGGTCGCGACTCTCTCTCTTCCCGCCTGAAAACGCCACCGGCAACTACGTCAAAGTCGTCCAGCGTATCCCTGTCCGTATCGACTTCACTAACCTGCAACAGGAGGATGGCGACTTCGCTCTGCGCCCAGGTATGTCCGTTACGCCTGAGGTCACGGTCAAGTAATTAGGAAACCGACGGCCACCTCGCAGCATCTCAGAAGTGAAAGAAAAAGAGGTGTAAAGATGGCAGTTGCAATCAAGAAAATCACCACCGACGCCAACGTCGCGCCTCACTGGCACGCCCACGCGAAGGAGATCCAGAAGTTCGGCTCCGTTATCGAGGAC
This sequence comes from Acidobacteriaceae bacterium KBS 89, assembly GCA_000381605.1. Classification (GTDB taxonomy): domain Bacteria; phylum Acidobacteriota; class Terriglobia; order Terriglobales; family Acidobacteriaceae; genus Edaphobacter. Next base: position 564,697 of record KB906755.1, on the reverse strand, counting down.
ATGCCGCACCCGCTCGGTGCCAAAGCACGCGCCGACATGGTCGCCGAACTCAACCAGCTTCTCGCCGACTCCATCGCTCTGCGCGACATGTACAAGAAGCACCATTGGCAGGTCTCCGGCCCCACCTTCTACCAGCTTCACCTGCTCTTCGATAAGCACTTCGACGAACAGGTAGAAATGGTCGACACCATCGCCGAGCGGGTTCAGCTCCTCGGCGGCGTCACCATCGCCATGGGCGGCGACGTTGCCGAGACCACCCGCATTCCGCGCCCGCCGCGAGGCAGGGAAGAGGTCCCCGTCCAGATCTCACGCCTCCTCGAGGCCCACAAGATCATCATCCAGAGCTGCCTCGACATCTCCGAAGCAGCCGACAAGGCTGGCGACCAGGGCACCAACGACCTCGTCATTAGCGACATCCTCCGCCCCAACGAGCTGCAATCCTGGTTCATAGGCCAGCACCTGGTAGAGATGCCGCTGATACTCGAAAAATAATCGGAAAATACTGCAAACACCCGAAGAATCGCAGCCCGGCGCACAAAGCGTCCGGGCTGTGTATCCTTAAGCTCAAACCCGCATCCAACGGGCTGCCCGAGTCATCTATAGAGTTTGGATATTTAAAGTTTAAGTAAAATCCCATGCCGATCGCCCTCGTCTTCTTCGTTCATTACGCGTACCTCATCATCTTCTTCTGGGTGTTGGTGGAGCAGATCGGCATCCCGATTCCCAGTGTGCCCGTCCTCCTCACAGCAGGCACGCTGAGTGCAACCCATCGCGTCAGCTGGGTCGGCATCACCCTCTCCATGCTCTTCGCCTGCATGGTCGCCGACACCCTCTGGTTTGCTCTCGGCCGCCGCTATGGCAACAGCGTGCTAAAGCTCCTCTGCCGATTCTCCTTTGAAGCCTCCACGTGCGTCAGCAAGACCGAGGGCTACTTCACACGTCGCGGCGCCGTCACGCTGCTCTTCGCAAAGTTCGTCCCCGGACTCAGCACCGTCGCCGCGCCCATCGCTGGCCAGACCGGCATGTCCTTCGCCCGCTTCCTGGCTTGGGACCTTGCCGGGTCGTTCATCTGGGGCGAAACCTTCATCCTCGCCGGACGCTTCTTCGGCGACATCGCCAAAAAGAGCGCTCCCTTCTTCGCCTGGCTCGGCCACTTCGCCATTGTCATCTTCGTCCTGATGGTTCTAGGCTTTCTCGCCCACCGCATCTGGAAGCAGCGCAAGTTCCTCCGGCAGGTACGCGAGATGCGACTCGAGCCTACCGAATTGAAAGAGATGCTAGATGTTGCGGAAAAGGGCGGCTCCACACCCCCCTTCATCGTCGACCTCCGCCATCCGCTCGACTATCTCCCCGATCCCCGCGTCCTCCCTGGCGCGCTACGCATCGGCCCCAACGAACTCAAGCAACACAGCGAGATCATCCCTCGCGACCGGGACGTCATCCTCTACTGCACCTGCCCCAGTGAAGAGACCTCTGCCAAGCTCGCTCTGCAACTCCACAAGCTCGGCATCTACCGCGTTCGTCCTCTTCGCGGCGGCTTCGATGGTTGGAAGAACGCCGGCTATCCCCTGGTTGACTACGTCACCGACGTACCAACCTCACCTGTTGTTCAGCAGATACTCCCAGCCAACTCCGGCTCAGCCGTACCTTTGGTCTGAAGAATGGTGTCAGCTGTCCGTTCCCAGTTCTCAGTCACGACAATAACTGAGAACTGACAACCGTCTTACCCTCCCATCCGGAAGTTCACCGTAATCCTCGTCTGCACCTCAGTGGGTTCTCCATTCAGCTGGTAAGGCTGATACCGCGCCGCGCGAATCGCGTCGAGCGCCGAGTCCCGTAACATCGGCGGACCGCTCACCACACGCAGACTCTCAATCGTTCCAGTCCGCGAGATGATCGCCTCGACGATCACAGAGCCTTCGACATGAGCGGCCTTCGCAATCGCCGGATACACCGGACGAATCGGAGCAATCAGCATCCCCTGCAACACCCCCGTTGAGACATTAAGCGGTGGCGCCGACGCTCGAGCAGGAACGACCGACACAACAGGCCCACGCCCAACACCAACCCCGATCCCAATCGGTAGCGCATCCGTCATTCCTGTGCCAATCGGCACCAGCGAAGGAGGCTCGTTCGTCGCCATCTGCATGCCGCGTGATGAAGGCAATATCAGCGGCCGAGTCATGCTCTCCGCAGGCAATGTCGACGCAGCCGCAGACGCCTCCCTCTGAGCCTGGACAACAGGCACAGGAGGCTTCGGCATCAGCGGCATCAACACCTTCGGCGCATCCCGGTGGAACGGCAGCGCCTCCGGATGCAGCAGAGGCAAAACAATCACCACACTGGCAATTGCAACCTGCAAGCCGACCGACGCCAACGTCGTCCATCGCTTGCTCGAAGAGACATGAAAGACCTGCGACTCAACCAGACTGTCCTCAAACATAGAAGCACCCTCCAAACTTCGGATTCAGGTGCGTCCAGCGAGGAACGCGGCCATTACAACGTTAGACACCGGGTGCCTCATGATCGGCGCAGCATCACCGCGCCTATCGTGGGGGTCAGTCTCCAATCCACCCGCCCAACCTCCAACTCACAAATCTTCCCAATGCAGTCCCCCATGAGCGATCATGGATCACCATGCAAGGCACCACAACGGCCATCGCGACAGCTCCCGCCCAAGCCACCACACAGGCCCCTGCGCCCACCCCCGCTCGCGTCCTCTCCGTCGACGTCCTCCGCGGCCTCACCATCGCCCTCATGATCCTCGTCAACGACCCCGGCGACTGGGCCCACACCTACGCCCAGCTCGACCACGCCAAATGGAACGGCTTCACCCTCACCGACTTCGTCTTCCCCAACTTCCTCTTCCTCGTCGGCGCATCCATCATCTTCTCGCTGCAATCCCGCATCGCCCGCAGCGCCAGCGGCATTTTAGATAAAGCAACAAAGAAGACCCTCGCCCTCCACATCGTCCGCCGCGCCTTCCTCATCTTTGCCATCAAGATGTTCCTCACCGCCTTCCCCTACTTTCACTACACTCACTTCCGCATCTACGGAGTCCTCACGCGCATCGCCCTCTGCTACCTTGTCGCGGGCCTCATCTGTCTCGTCACCCAGCGCGCCCGGACCCTCATCGCGATCACCGCCGCACTCCTCATCGGCTATTGGGCGCTCATGCGCTTCGTGCCTGTCCCGGGCCTCGGCATCCCCACCCACGACTTTCCCATCCTTGATCCTGACCGCAACCTGACTGCCTGGCTCGACCGCGCCATCAGCGCATTCACCCAGAGCACTATCCACACCGGAACCCTCTACGAGCACACCCGCGACCCCGAGGGCCTCCTCAGCACCCTCCCATCCATCGCCACCACCCTCATCGGCTCCCTCACAGCCCTATGGCTCCGCCGACCAGTCTTGGAAGCCCGTCATCCTGAGCGCAGCGCGCAGCGCGGAGTCGAAGGACCCCGAGATACTTCACTCAACCAAACCGATCGAACCATTCTGCCGCAAACTCTGACACCAGCCAGAATCCTCACCGGTCTCATCTCCGCCGGAGTACTCTCCATAGCCGCCGGCCTGCTCTGGAACCTATCTTTCCCCATCAACAAAAACCTCTGGACAAGCTCCTTCGTTCTCTACGCCGCTGGTTGGTCCCTACTGACCCTGGCCCTCTGCTACTGGCTCATCGACATGCGCCGACTCAACGACACCCCTGCCGGCAAAGCACTCCTCTGGCCCTGGCTCGTCTTCGGCTCGAACGCCATCACCGCCTTCGTAGTCTCCAACCTCATCGTCAAGATCATGCTCTGGATCAAGGTCTCCGACAGCTTCTCCACCACCGGCAAACCCGTCACCGCATGGCTCTGGACCTACCATCACCTCTTCGCCCGCAACGGCAGCACCAACGTCACCTCGCTGGCCTTCGCCATCGCCGTAGTGGCGGCCTGCTTCCTCCCCAACTGGCTCCTATGGCGCAAGCGCATCTTCCTCAAAGTCTGATGTTGCGGTGTCGAATCGTTCATAATTTCCCACTCAACGCCCGAATGTTTTCCTGCGCTTAAGTTCCATATGCGAAAATTCTCGGGTCATTCAAACCCGCGTTCGTTTTCTTCCGGAGCGACCAATATGCCTGAGTCCGAAAAAGTTTTAACCTTTGAGATCGAACCTGACGGTCACACCGCCGTGGTGAAATGTCACGGCCGACTGGTGATAGGCATCGCCGATGAGCTCTACCACGCGGTCAAGCCTCTATTCCCGCAGACAAAAGTAGTCGTCATTGACTTAGCTGACCTGACTTACGTAGACAGCATGGGACTTGGCACTTTGGTGCGACTCTACGTGTCGTCCCGGCAAGACGGATGCGAGTTCAAGTTGCTTCACCTTGGTAAGCAGCTTCGCAACGTGCTTAGGATGACGAACCTCCTTTCGGTCTTCAGCCAGGCGGAGGACCACGGCGTGAACATAGCCTGATCGCCGTTGCCGTTGCCGTTGCCGTTGCCGTTGCCGTGGCTGTTGCCGTTGTCGTTGTCGTTGCTGTTGCGGGTGTCGTTGCTGTTCTAGTTGTCATCCCCGAAGGGGATCTGCTTTTTGTCTCCCCGCTTCCCACCCATCAAGACTTGACAAATACAACCCCACCATCAAGGGGCTAAACTAAAACAAGCACCTCCGAGTAGCACCTGAAGTCCAGACCTAAAGTATCTGGTTCGAAGACTTTGCACACTTTTGCCGGGATGGGGGATACCCAAACCAGGAGAATCAATTGGCCTACACCGACCTGCGCGAATGGATCAAGACACTCGAAAAATCCGGTGAACTCAAACGCATCACCGCCGAAGTAGACCCCATCCTCGAGATGGCCGAGATCGCCGACCGCGCCGCCAAGCTAGGCCGAGGCACATCCAAAGCCGGCGGCCCCGCCCTCCTCTTCGAAAACGTAAAAGGCCATCCCGGCGCCCGAGTCCTCATGAACCAATTCGGCAGCGAACGCCGCATGCGCCTCGCCCTCGAAACCGACTCCCTCGACGACATCGCCGACCGCATCCGCACTCTCCTAAAGCCCCAAACCCCCACCAGCTTCATGGACAAGGTAAAGATGCTCCCCATGCTAGCCGAGGTGGGCAGCTTCTTCCCCAAAGTCATTCCCGCAAAAGACGCCTCCTGCAAGCAGGTCATCCATCGCGGCGAAGACGTCAATCTCCTCGACCTCCCTATCCTGAAAACTTGGCCCCAGGACGGAGGCCGCTTCATCACCCTCCCCTGCGTCATCACCCGCGATCCCCGCAGCGGGAAGCGCAACGTAGGCATGTACCGCATGCAGGTCTACGACGCCAAAACCACCGGCATGCACTGGCAGCGCCAGAAGGTGGCCGCCGAACACATGCGCGAACGTCTCCGCGCCACTACAGCGGACCGCACCGGAAACGTAGACCTCATGGCCCTGACCGCCGGAGGCACTACCGCCGCATCCTCCGTCGAATCCCTCCACACGACCACCGTCACTCGCATTCGCGAAGACCGCATGGAAGTCGCCGTAGCCATAGGCACCGACCCCGCCACCACCTTCAGCGCCATAGTCCCCGCCCCCCCCGACGTTGAAGAATACTTAATCTCCGGCTTCCTCCGCCAGAAGCCCCTCGAACTAGTCAAAGCCGAAACCGTCGACCTCGAAGTGCCCGCCAACGCCGAGTACATCCTCGAAGGCTACGTCCAGCTAGGCGAACTCCGCACCGAAGGCCCCTTCGGCGACCACACCGGCTTCTACACCATGCAGGAGGACTACCCCGTCTTCCACATCACTTGCATCACCCACCGCAAAGACCCCATCTACGCCGCAACCATCGTAGGCAAGCCCCCCATGGAAGACGCCTGGATGGGAAAAGCAGTCGAGCGCATCTTCCTCCCGCTCATGCAACTCCCCCTCCCCGAAATCGTCGACGTCAACCTCCCCCCCGAGGGCGTCTTCCACAACCTCATGATCGTCGCCATCAAAAAGTCCTACGCCGGCCACGCCCGCAAAATCATGAACGGCATTTGGGCCATGGGCCAGGCCATGTTCACCAAGTGCATCATCGTCGTCGACGAAGACTGCGACGTCCACGACCTCGCCGAAGTCACCCTCCGCACCACCAACAACATCGACCCCGAGCGTGACATCCAATTCACTCTCGGCCCCGTAGACTCCCTGGACCACGCCTCCCGTCTCCCCAACTACGGCAGCAAGATGGGCATCGACGCCACGCGCAAATGGGCCGCCGAAGGCTTCACTCGCCCCTGGCCCCCCATGCTCACAATGGACACCGAAGTAAAAACAAAGATTGACGCTCTCTGGAAAAAATTAGGCATCGAATGAATTCTCATAATCTAGTTGAAACGATGAACCTGTTCTAACTTGAGATTAACGGGGACCGAATGAAGCCAGTTGCAGTTCTTGCAGTTTTTCTAGCTCTTGTTCCACAAGCGTTAGCTCAAGTTCCGGACTCGGCTACCTTCGGCAGCAAAAACACCTTCTCCATTTTTGTCGATTATTCCAACGACTCGAGCCGCATCGCTCTTGGAAGCGCTGAAGGGCGCAAGTTCACTGAACTCGGCTTCCAATACGAGCGCAGGCTCATAGTTACGCCCAACCTCCTCTGGAAATATACTGGAGAATTTCGTCCGCTCATTGCAGAGAGCGACCTTACGGTCACCGTCACTAACATTCAGACATCACCACCGCCCACCCAGACGTTTGCCGGTAGCCCCACTGCAACAATTAGCTGTAGGCCGTCATCAGAGGAGTATTCCCAAATAAACCCGTTTACTGGCGTACTGTACGCAGGCACGCTAAACCTCACCTGCGGACGCCGCTGGACCTATGTCGAAGGACTCTCCCCGCTGGGCACAAGGATAAATCTCCTCCCCCGGAAACGATGGCAACCCACGGGCAGCATCCTGACTGGCTTTCTGCTTTCAGCGAAAAAAATTCCCGTGGACACGGGAGGTTCATTCAATTTCATGTTTCAGGTAGGTGCTGGTGTCGAGTATTTTCGGACTTCGACCCAATCCATGCGGCTCGAATACCAACTCCAGCACTTTTCGAATGCCAATACTGCCCTAACGAACTACGGCGTCGACAGCGGACTCTTCAAGTTCACTTATACTTTCGGCCGATAACAGCGTTCTACTCTGCGCTCTTCAACGTAATCGCACTAAGATTCCGCACCCACCGTTGCGGCTTTTTATCGCCGCTATCGATCAACTTGAATTGCCCATCCTCAGCCAGCGGCTTTCCTCCCACGCTGGTCGCCACAATCACGTCGCCGTTATGCTCCGAGCCTTCAATCTCCGTCACCGAATAAAGCACCCAATACTTGTCCGTGCCCTCGGCAATCAGGTAACTCCGCAGCATCTTCCGGTGTGTCGTCTTATCCACGGGAAACCCATACTTCGCCAGCAGATCACCTAAAAGCACGCCAGTGTAGGTCTCGTCGGCCTTCGTATGCTCATTGTGGACGGTCACCGTCTTCTGCGGCATCGCCTGCAGCTCCGCAACGGAAAGCGTTGTCGCCTTGCCGTCCACTGTCAGCATCAAGCTCTTCGAAGGAGACGCCGGCGCATGCTCATGCTCCGCCATCGCTCCCATCTCGGTCTTCGGCGCCGCTTGCGCATGCACACGAACAGGACTCATCACCAGGAAACCCAGCACAATCAACGTCGAGAGGGAAGAGGCAGTCATCTTCATGGCTTTCAGCCTACCGCGCCCCCGTCGTATACTCAAGGCATGTCTATAGTCAAGGACGCAGCCGCCATAGCCAAGGGAATGAGCATCACGCTGAAGGAAGTCTTCCAGCCGACTGAGGTAGAAAACTACCCCGACGGCAAAGGCCCCATGCGCGGCGCAAAATTTCAGGAGCGTTTCCGCGGCAAGCACCAGCTCCAGCGCGACGAAAACGGCCTCGAGAAGTGTGTAGCCTGCTTCCTCTGCGCCGCCGCCTGCCCATCAAACTGCATCTACATCGAAGCAGCCGAGAACACCGAAGAAAAACGCATCTCCAGCGCCGAGCGCTACGCCAAGGTCTACAACATCGACTACAACCGCTGCATCTTCTGCGGCTACTGTGTCGAGGCCTGCCCCACCGACGCCATCACCCACGGCCACGGCTTCGAGCTCGCCAGCCTCAACGCAACCAACCTGGTCATGCGTAAGGAAGACCTTCTCGTCCCCACGCCGATGCTCCCGGACGTCGTAACTTCGGACAAGGACAAGGCCGAGATCCTCGCCTAAAAACATGCAGGTTGACGCGTAAGAACGAACGGTGGCCATAATGGCTCTCCGTACTACGATGGGCGCGAGAACGCACCGCGCGACCAGTGAGGGACATCAGATAGAGATGACGACAATCCATCAGCATCCTCTGGAAAAGATTCTCGAGAACCGTATCGCCATCATCGATGGAGCGATGGGCACGACGATCCGCACCTACGGCATGAAGGAAGCAGACATCCGCGGAGACCGCTTCAAGGACTCGACCAAGGACATGCTGAACAACGGCGACCTCTTCTCCCTGACGCAGCCGAAGATGATCTGCGACATCCATCGCCGCTTCCTCGAGGCTGGTGCAGACATCATCGAGACGAACACCTTCGGAGCGACCAGCATCACACAAAGCGAATTCTTTGTGGATGACCCGCGAGAGCACGGTGGCCGCAAAGACCCGGAGTTCTACCAGAAGATCATCGACGATCCAATGCTCAGCAACCTCGCCTGGGAGATCAACGAGCAATCCGCAAAGCAATGCCGCGAGTGGGCCGACCGAGTCGCCAACGAAACCGGGCGTCAGCGCTTCGTCGCCGGAGCGATTGGGCCGCTGACCGTGTCTCTCTCGAACTCACCCGATGCCGATGACGCAGGCTTTCGCGTAGTCACCTTCGATCAAGTGAAGACAGCCTACGCCGAGCAGGTGCGCGCCCTTATCGCTGGCGGATCAGACCTGCTTCTCGTCGAGACAATCTTCGACTCGCTCAACGCCAAGGCGGCACTCGTCGCCATCCGCGAGGTCTTCGACGAGGACGGCAAGCAGCTCCCAGTAATGATCTCAGCCGCAGTAGGCCGTGGCGGCGAGACGATGATCTCCGCACAGACCACCGAAGCCTTCTGGAACGCGGTCAAGCACGTAAAGCCGCTCTCCATTGGCCTCAACTGCTCTCTCGGCCCCGATCTGATGTATCCCTTTCTGGAGGAACTCTCCGAGAAGGCCGACGTCGCCATCTCGTGCTACCCGAACGCCGGTTTGCCGAACCCTCTTTCGGTTACTGGCTTCGATCTAGAACCCGAAGACATGGCCCGCTATCTCCGCGACTTCGCAAAGGGGGGCCTCATCAACATCGCCGGCGGCTGCTGCGGCAACACCCCCGAGCACATTGCGGCCATTGCCAAAGCACTCGAAGGCCAACCTCCGCGAAAACTCGGCCAGATCGAGGTCGCAGCGTGAGCGAGGCCGCACAAAGCAAAGAGACCAAGCCGCTCCGCCTGTCAGGATCGCAGCCATTCACGCAGCAGAGTGGCGTCTTCATCATGATCGGCGAGCGAACCAACGTCGCCGGTTCGCCCAAGTTCGCAAGGCTCGTCAAGGAAGGCAAATACGAAGAAGCGGTAAGCGTAGCCCGGCAGCAGGTCGAGAATGGCGCCAACGTCCTCGACATCTGCATGGACGAAGGCATGATCGACGGCGCTGTCGCAATGACACGCTACCTGCAGTTGCTGGGGAGCGAACCCGAGGTCGCGAAAGTCCCCTTCATGGTGGACTCCTCCAAGTGGGAGGTCATCGAAGCAGGCCTCAAGTGCCTGCAGGGCAAGGGAATTGTTAACTCGATCTCGCTGAAAGAGGGCGAAGACAAGTTCCGCCAGAACGCCGCAACTGTACTGAAGTACGGCGCGGCAGTAGTCGTGATGGCCTTCGACGAACAAGGCCAGGCCGCGACCTACGAAGAAAAAATCCGCATCTGCGAGCGCGCCTACCGAATCCTCGTCGACGAAGTCGGCTTCCCGCCAGAAGACATCATCTTCGATCCGAACATCCTCACCGTCGCCACCGGCATGGAGGAGCACAACAACTACGCAGTCGACTTCATCAACGCGACACGTTGGATCAAGGCCAACCTGGCTCACGCCAAAGTCAGCGGCGGCGTCTCAAACATCTCGTTCAGCTTTCGCGGCAACAACAAGGTCCGCGAGGCAATGCACTCCGCGTTCCTCTATCACGCCATAGCGGCTGGCTTGGACATGGGCATCGTGAACGCCGGCATGCTCGAGGTGTACGAAGAGATCGAGCCCGAGCTGAAGGTGATGGTCGAAGACGTGCTGCTCAATCGCCGCCCCGACGCGACCGAGCGCCTCGTAGACTACGGCGAAGCCTTGAAGGCCGCAGGCGAGGACTCAGCAGCGACAGAAAAGAAGGCGGAAGAGTGGCGCAGCGGCACAGTAGAAGAGCGTCTCTCACACGCACTCGTCAGAGGCATCGATACATACATCGAGATCGACACCGAGGAAGCCCGCGTCAAGCTCGGCCGCCCACTCTTGGTCATCGAAGGTCCGCTGATGGACGGCATGGGCGTCGTAGGCGACCTCTTCGGAGCTGGCAAGATGTTCTTGCCGCAGGTGGTCAAATCCGCCCGCGTGATGAAGAAAGCCGTAGCCCACCTGACGCCGTTCATGGAGGCCGAGAAGGCTGCAATGGAAGCCGCTGGCCACGTGGTCAAGGCGCAAGGCAAGATTCTCCTCGCAACCGTCAAGGGCGACGTGCACGACATCGGCAAAAACATCGTCGGCGTCGTCCTCGCCTGCAACAACTATGAGGTCATCGACATGGGCGTCATGGTCTCCAGCGAAAAAATTCTCGAACGCGCCAAAGCTGAGAACGTCGATCTGATCGGCCTCAGCGGTCTGATCACGCCGTCTCTCGACGAGATGGTGCACGTAGCTCGCGAGATGGAGCGCCAGGGTTTCAAGTTGCCTCTGCTCATCGGCGGAGCAACCACAAGCCGTCGTCACACCGCCGTCAAAATCGCGCCGCACTACAGCGAGCCGGTGGTCCACGTTCTCGACGCCAGCCGCGCGGTACCCGTCACGACCAGCCTCCTCAGCGACGACGGCAAAGCAGAGTTCGTGGCTCTGCATCGTGCCGACTACGAGGCGCTCCGCAAGGCTCACGCCGCGCCGCGCCAGACCGTCGTCTCCCTCGAGACCGCCCGCGCCAGGCGCACACCCATCGAGTGGCGCCCCGAAGATCTGCCCACACCCGCATTCACCGGCGTCCGCGTGCTGGACAACTTTCCTCTCGCCACGCTGCGCGAATACATCGACTGGACGCCACTCTTCCACGCATGGGGGCTCAAAGGCGTCTACCCACGCATCCTCGATCATGAAGAGCAAGGCGAACAAGCCCGCCAACTCTTCGCTGATGCCAACAGTCTCCTCGACCGCATCATCGAGCAAAACCAGATCACCGCACGCGGCGTATACGGCCTCTTTCCCGCAAGCGCTGTTGGTGACGACGTCGAACTCTACACCGACAGCACACGCGAAAAAGTCCTCACGCGATTCCACTTCCTCCGCCAGCAAGCCAACAAAGAGGGCAGCGAGCCCTGCCGCTCGCTCGCCGATTTCATCGCACCAAAGGAAACCGGCCTGCCCGATCACATCGGTGCCTTCGCAGTGACCAGCGGTATCGGCCTGAAAGAGCTTTGTGACCGCTTCAGAGCCGACAACGATGACTACAACGCAATCATGGCCGAAGCCGTCGCCGATCGCCTCGCCGAAGCCTTCGCCGAGTGCCTGCACAAGCGTGTCCGCGACGAATGGGGTTACGGTTGTTCAGAAAACCTGAGCCCCGCAGACTTGATCCAGGAAAAGTACAGAGGAATCCGGCCAGCCGCGGGCTACCCCGCGTGCCCGGACCATACAGAGAAGGGCCCGCTCTGGCAGCTCCTCGATGTGCAGAAGAATACTGGCATGCTGATCACTGAGTCATTTGCCATGTGGCCCGGCTCCAGCGTGAGCGGCCTCTACTTCGCCCACCCGGAGTCGCGATACTTCTCGCTCGGCAAAATCGACCGCGACCAGGTCGCCGACTATCACGAACGCAAGGGGATGAGCGTAGCTGAGGTCGAGCGCTGGCTGGGACCAAACCTGAACTACGATCCCGCATAAGGGGTCATCTTGTCCTCAAGCTGTATAGACAGGTCCGAATGCATCCAACCCTATGTCATGTACCCGACATAAAACCGCCGCAAGACTGAACGCCCGGTAAAATAACAGGTAGCCGTCTCCCGTAGGTGCTAGCAAACGATGGCCACTAGTGTCACATTTGTTATTGCGAAGACAAAACAGGACGTACTCTCTCTACCGAAAACATGACAGACACAACTACAAGCCAAAACCCCACAAACAGCCAGCGCACTGTGCTGCACATCTGCACCCGCGAAACAATCCGCCCACTTCGCGATCGCGTCCTTGCTCTCTCAGGCTTTCAGGTCGATTCCACTCTCAGCCACACCGAAGGCCTGTCCATGTTCTGGGGACGCCAGTACGATCTTGTTCTCATCGATGTTGAGGGAGAGACCGGTATCCCGGCCGCAGAACATATGTGTTCCGAGATTAAAACCGCGCAACCGGGGCAACTCGTAGCCTTCGTCTGCAACTGGCGTGTCGCTATCATGACCGACTGTCCGGACGAGATTCTCCGCACAGAGTTTGACCCCGCCGCATTCGCCCAGGGCGTGCGCGAGATCGTCCCGCCCACCGTCAAGCCTTGACTATTCCTGTGGGACCGGAATCATGTGTTTGTCAGGGCCAACCATCATCTTCGGCCCGGTAGGCGTCGTCGTGCCCGGCTGAGCATTCGGAGCCACCGCCGTCTGCGTCGTAGAGTTATCGGCCGAGGCCGCTGGCGCAGTCGCCGTTCCGCTCTGCGGTTGGCCTGAGTTGGTGGTATTTGAGGCCGGGGCAGTGCTTGACGTTGAACTCGTGCCCCTTTTCTTCGCCTTTGTAGTCGACGTGGTCTGCGCCATAACCATCGAACCCGTCATCAGGAACGCGCTCATCCAGAAACCTGCAGCAAACTTCAGATATCTCTTCATCGAGGTCCTCTCCTGAGCCGGCTTCCGACTCCCATCACACCCCTCCAGTACACCCAACCCCAACTCACCCCGTCGATACAACTTCCGCGCCACCGTACCCCCAGGGTTGCGGCCATCCACCTGCTGTGATACAAACGAAGTATTCCAGTCTGCTTCGGCAGATTTGAATTTCATGCAGAGTGGTTGAGGGACGAGCCCTTTGACGCCACGACAACCGGACAGAACAAAGGCGTACCGGTGTCAACTCTCTCCTGGATGGTTTCAGCCCAGGGAACATGAGATTCGGTACCCGCAGCCGGAATAACGGTCTGCACCCGCATTTCACGCTCCCTCCGCCCCCCAAAGAGAAAAGTCAAAAAGCTCAGAACCCTTTCCCCCTCGGAAAGAGCCTCATGAACTATTCCTGTAGCCGGTATGAGCTGAAGTGCAACGAGTGCGGTAAAGGGTACGGCAACCAACCCCTCTCCGCCTGCCCCGACTGTATCGCTCCCCTCGAAGTCATCTACGACCTCGACGCCGTCCGTGGCATCTTCACCCGCGAAAACATCGCCGCCGGCCCAGCAAACATCTGGCGCTACGCCGCGCTCCTCCCCATCCCCGACGGCTTCCAGCCCGACCTCCCCGTAGGCTTCACCCCGCTCGTCCGCGCAAAGAACCTCGGCAAACGCATTGGCGCGACAAACCTCTACGTCAAGAACGACGCCGTCTGCTTCCCAACCCTCAGCTTCAAAGATCGTGTCGTCTCAGTCGCCCTTGCCAACGCGCAAAAGTTCGGCTTTGAGACTGTCGGCTGCTCCTCCACCGGCAACCTCGCCAATTCTGTCGCCGCCCAGTCCGCCCGCCTCGGCCTCAAGGCCTGCATCCTCGTTCCGGCCGACCTCGAGCCAGCCAAGATCCTCAACACCCAGGTCTACGGCGCGCGTCTCGTCCGCATCGACGGCAACTACGACCACGTCAACCGCCTCTGCACCCAGATTGCCGACGAATACGCCTGGGGCTTCGTCAACGTCAACCTCCGTCCCTACTACGCCGAAGGCTCTAAGACCGTGGGCTACGAGATCGCCGAACAACTCGGCTGGCGTCTCCCCGACAACGTCGTCGTCCCCATGGCTGGCGGCTCGCTCATCCGCAAAATTCGCAAGGCCTTCAACGAACTCATCTACCTCGGCCTCGTCGAAGAAAAGCCTGTCCGCTTCTTCGGAGCCCAGGCCACCGGCTGCTCCCCCATCTCCGTCGCCGTCAAGCAGGGAACTGACGACGTGGTTCCCCAGCGCCCCAATACCATCGCCCGCTCGCTCGCCATCGGCAATCCCAACGACGGTCCCGCCGCCGCAAAGATGATCCTGGGTTCGGGTGGCTGGGCCGAGGACGTCTCTGACCTCGAGATCGTCTCTGGCATCCAGGAGCTAGCCGAGACCGAAGGCATCTTCACCGAGACTGCCGGCGGCGTCACCACCGCCGTTACCGCGCGCCTCTACGCCGACAGCCGCATCGCCAAAGATCAGATCACCGTCACCTGCATCACAGGCAACGGCCTCAAGACCACCGACGCCCTCAACGGACACTACCAGCAGGAGCGCGCCGTCCGTCCGCGCCTCGCTGACTTCGACGCCTACCTCCGCGAGCTCGACGGCCTCGCAGAACCAGAACTCGTCGCCGCAGGAGGCAAATAATGTCGATCAAAGTCACCCTACCCGCAGCCTTCACCCGCCACACCGAAGGCCGCAAACAATTCAACTCCGCCGCCGACAATCTTCCTGGTCTGCTCGCCGACATCGACCAGACATTCCCGGCCCTCTCCACCCAAATTAAAGGCGAAGACGGAAAACTCCGTCGCTTCATTAACATCTACGTCAACGACGAAGACATTCGCTTCCTCGGCGGCGAAACCTACGCCTTCCAGGATGGCGACGAGATCATGCTCATCCCCTCCATCGCCGGCGGCACAGAATAACCGGAGGCGCGCAAAAAAACTGTAACGGTCGCCCAACAACCCTCACAATCAAATATCCTGCTCACCATAGGTAATTTTCAAGGTCATAGTTAGACCGAGCTGGAACCGTGAGGTCGTCCGATTGTCGAGTTTCCTCCGTAATCTCCGCTACTCCACCCGTACGCTGTGGAAGAACCCCGGCCTCGCCCTCACAGTTCTACTCACCTTGGCCCTCGGCATAGGCGCAAACACGGCCATCTTTACCGTGGACTATGCCACTCTCCTCGCCCCGATGCCATACCCCGACCCCGACCAGCTCGTCGTCGTCTGGTCGAAGATCCAAACCTTCCATAACAGCATCTCCGCCGGAGACTTCACCGACTGGAAGCGCGAAAACTCTAGCTTTCAGGACATCAACGCCTTCACCGGCGGCTCCTTCAACATCGCCAGCAAGGACCAGCCCGAAAACATTGACGGC
Source organism: Acidobacteriaceae bacterium KBS 89 (assembly GCA_000381605.1). Lineage (GTDB taxonomy): Bacteria > Acidobacteriota > Terriglobia > Terriglobales > Acidobacteriaceae > Edaphobacter. The sequence continues at coordinate 549,170 of KB906755.1, read as the reverse complement.
CGACAGGTCACCGCCGGCTTCTACAAAATGTTCGGCCGTCCCTTCCTCATGGGTCGCGACTTTCTTCCCGAAGAAGGCGTCGAGGGTCGCGATCACGTCGTCATCCTCACCCACAAGCTATGGACGCACCTCGGCTCCGATCCCAAAATCATCGGCCAATCCATGCGCATCAACAGCGAGCCCTACACCGTTGTCGGCGTTCTCTCCCCAGGCCTCGACGATCGCAGCAACTCCCAACTCGCCGTGCCCCTCGTCTTCAAACCCGAGCAGCTCAACCACGACTTCCATTGGCTCCTCTCCATCGCTCGCCTCAAACCCGGCGTCACCGTCCAGCAGGCGCAGGCCGACATGGACTCAGTCGCCACCCACATCGCTCAAGCCAACCCGAAAAGCAACAAGGGCTGGGGCGTCTTCGTCGAGCCGCTCAAAAACGACTTCCTCCCCAGCGAACGCAAGCAGACACTCTGGCTTCTCCTCGGCGCCGTAGCCTTCATCCTGCTCATCGCCTGCGTCAACGTCGCCAACCTGCTTCTCGCCCGCGGCCTCGCCCGCCAGAAAGAGCTCGCTGTCCGCAGCGCACTCGGAGCCAGCCGCAGAACCATCTTCGAGCAACTCATCACCGAAAGTTTATTGCTCGCAGTCGCCGGAGGCCTCCTAGGCATCGGCGTCGGCTACGCCATGCTCCAGGGCCTCACTGCCATCATGCCGCGCGGCACGCTGCCGGACGAAGCTGATCTCCACCTCAACCTTCCCATCCTGCTCTTCACCCTCCTGGCCACCACCCTCGCGGGTCTTCTCTTTGGCAGCGCTCCCGCCTGGTACGCCTCCCGCGTCGATCCCGGTGAATCGCTCAAAGAAGGCAACCGCACAGGCGTAGGAGCGGGCCGCCATCGCCTGCGCCAGGCCCTTGTCATCGGCGAGTTCGCCCTCGCCCTCTCCCTGCTGGCCGGCGCCGGCCTGGCTATCCACAGCTTCCTCAATCTACTTCGCGTCGACCTCGGCATCCGCACCGACCACGTCCTCACCTTCTACCTTCCTGTTCCCGACTCGCGCCCCAAGGAACCGGAAAAAATCATCGCCTACTACAAGCAGATCCTCTCGAGCGTCAGCGCCGTTCCTGGCGTAACCTCAGCCTCCGCGATGACCGGCCTCCCTCTCTTCGGGGCCGGCTTTGGCATGCCCTTTACCATCGTCGGAAAGCCCGCCTTCAACGATCCCTCCATGCGCCCAAACACCGGCTTCGGCATGGTCACGCCCGACTTCCTCAAAACCTTCGGCGTTCGCATGGTCAATGGCCGCTTCTTCACCGACCAGGACACTGCGTCCAGCGTCAAGGTCGCAGTCGTCAACGAAGACTTCGTGAAGAAGTACTTCAAAGACGTCGACCCGCTCCAGCAGCGCGTCTCAGTCGAGCAACTCATCCCCGGCGTTGCCAAGCTCGGCCCACCCGTCGAGTGGCAGATCGTCGGCGTCTACCACAACATCCATAGCCGCGACTCCCGCGACCCGCGACCCGAGATGGAGATCCCCTTCTGGCAGATCCCCTGGACCAGCGGAGGCATCGGTGTCCGCACCGTCAATGACCCCGCCACCATGGTCAAAAGCATCGCCGCAGCCGTCCACGCTGTCGACCCCGAGATCGCCCTCGCCCAGCCCCGCTCCATGGAAGAGATCCGCGAGTTGGTTCTCTCCAACGACCGCTTCACCCTCGTCCTCTTCGTTTGCTTCGCCGCTGTGGCACTTCTTCTCGCCGCGCTTGGTGTCTATGGCGTCATGTCCTTCTCCGTAGCGCAGCGCTCGCACGAGATCGCCCTTCGCATGGCACTCGGCGCAAACCGCGGCCGCGTCGTCGCCCTTGTCGTCAGAGAGGGCCTGGTGCTCTCCTGCGTCGGGCTCGCGATCGGCCTTATCGGAGCCTACTTCGTCGGCCGCGGCATGCAGAGCACACTCTACGGAATCGGCAAGCTGGACATCTCGGTCTTCGCGTCCGTCGCTCTGCTGCTACTCTTCGCCGCAATCATAGCCTGCCTCGTCCCCGCCCGCCGCGCAGCCTCAGTAGAACCCATGCAAGCCCTGAGAGCGGAGTAAAGAATCGCGCTTCGCTGACCTTACTTAGCTCCGTCCAATCCCAAAGCCAAAAGCTCCGGAGGATACTCCTCCTCGAACACTAACGCGTCTGTCGACTTGACGCCTGCGCGTGTCCCCCATCGCGTAGCAGCCGCAATCGCGGAGAGTGCAGCGATCATGCATAAATAGCTGAATGGCCTGTGCAAAATCTCACTCTCAACTCGAGCCGCGCTCAACGGTACAAGCACAAGAAGCAGGCCCCAGAAAACAACATGGACCTTCGATTGACCCGGCAGGTAGGAACAAGCGAAGGGGAATTTATGGAACCCTTGCAGACACAACTCAACGACAATCACACCCACTAGTCCAAGTACGGCGAGATGGCCCGCCACCGGCCAGGTGGGCCACCGAAAAAGAAACAGACCAGCCATAAGGAGCCACACTGGTACCAGTGCAATCATCAACAGTGATCTCCGAACCGCCGACAAGTACTTGCCTACGTCCCGAGTCTCAGTCATCCGAAAGATCCAGTTCGCCCGCAGTGTATGCGGCATGGCTATCACTACTCGAACGCCGATCACCACAAAACAGATCATCCACAGACTCGCCACCAGAAACGCAACATCCACCGCATCGCTGCTCGACCCATACAGAAATCCCTGTTGTCCAAGCGGTGTTTTCACGTAGGCAAGCACGATTGCGAAACCAGTTCCCAGATAAAAGCAGAGCAATACTCGATGCTGACGGCTGCGCACCAGGGTTCGGAAACTGAACAGTGCCACACAGGTCTGCAGCAAGGACCCTAACCGTACCGATCGGGTACTCCGAGGTGTTCCAGGCACAATATCCGGCTCTTCAATGGTCTTTTGCATGGTTCGAAAGTAAGCCAACAGCACTGAGGCGGCGCCAACGGACACTGCGACCTCTATCCCCACCCAGGCTTGCTTCACCAGCGGTACAAACTCTGGGACCATCGAACCGTTGAGCTGCTGAAACAGTCCGAAAAACCAGTACGACGGTAAACAAGCAAGCAGTCCTTGGTTTTCTGGAGCAGCCAGAGCCTTGGGCGTTTCCAGCGAAGGTTCAAGAATGTACCCGCCAAAGAAAACGAAGAATGCACCCGCTTGCAACGACGCCGACAGACGCAAAAACTGCTGCCGCGGCAACACAAGCGAGGTCACACCCTGAACTCCAAGTACGCAGCAGAACATAAACAACCCAGCCAGCGCCATCGTGATCCAATACGCGGCCAGCGACCGGATCACGCCGAAATAGCCGCCACCGTTCGTGGAAGAAAACAGAAAAGGCCAGACAAGACCGGAGAAGATGTTCAGAGAAAGCACCGATAGACTCAGCGCTGAAATCAGGGCTGCCAGTTTTGCGCGAAAGAGTGTAATGGTACGAATCGGTAAGGCAGCAAGCACCAGGATGTCGCGCTTGTCCGGAAAGATGGACTCCCAGCACAGGACCGAGAAGAGGCTGACGACCACCATCGTCGTAGCAATCAGGAAGTGCTCCATCGTCCAAAGGAAGTCCTTCGAAAATCCTCCTCCCGCAAAGATCAGCCAGAACGTGAACATGTAGCTCAATCCTGCAAACGACGCCGCAAACTGCCCAAGCAGTCTGGCCGTGTCCGCATCGGCGGACAGAAGCTCCAGGTCGATAACCCGCATCAGAAACGATCGATACAGCACGAGAAACTGGCGCTTCTCTAAATCGAGGGGCTTACGCATCGATGAGGTCCGCAATCTGTTTCGAAATCCCTGCAGGGTCCTGCTCAACGGCGAGCTGCGAAAAGATACCTTCAAGCGTAGGTACCGACATCAACGTCCTCAGCCGTTCTATCGAGTCGTCGGCCACCACCCTGGCGCGATGCAGAATCACAATATGCGAACAGATGCGCTCCACGGTTTGAAGCTCATGCGAGCTGAACAGAACCACCTTTCCGCGGCTTGCGAGCTCCTCTATCAAACTCCGCAGGATAAGGGCCGAGCCGATATCGAGACCTGAAAACGGTTCATCCAGAAGAATAAGCTCGGGATTGTGCAGCAGAGCCGCGGCCAGCAGGACCTTCTGCCTCATTCCTTTGGAATACGCCGAGATCGGCACATGCCGGTCGTCGTACAAAGCAAAGGAGCGCAGCAACCCATCGATGCGTTCGGAGGCCACCCGCCGGGCAATATCCCTCAGTTGCCCGACCATGACCAGATATTCAACTCCGCTGAGGTGGGCATACAGGTACGGCTCCTCAGGCACGTAGCCCATGCGCTGCTTGTACGCCATCAGGTCGTCCTGAATGGGCCTCCCCTGAAAGAGGATTGAGCCTGAACTCATCCCGATCAGTCCGGTTATCATCTTCATCGTTGTCGACTTGCCTGAGCCGTTCGGACCAAGATAGCCAGTCACTTCACCGGCTCGTGCAGAGAAACTCACGTCCTCCACTGCCGGAATACTGGAATAGCTTTTATACACATTGCGAAGTTCGAGCATTGATTTTCCTATACCTATGTAGTTTGCTATCTTGTAAAAGTCAAGTAGTTTACTACATAGCGAACAACTCAGCGCGACGACTCAGAACAGGGAAGCCCGGATGATCTCATTGCCTTGGTCTTTCTGGTTGTCTCCCGAAGGGGATCTGCTGTTGCACTTGGCAGGGTGGCCCACATCTGGTTGAGGCCACAAAAAACGGGTACCCCATATCTCGATTTTGAGATGTGGGCATTCGCCCGGAGGCGCGAACCGCTCTCCTGAACCCATCAAGAATCGTCACTTCGACCCGAAAGCCGCTCACAGTCTTATCTGAGTAGGGAAGCGGAAACCCGCTTCTCTACTTTTCGCACCAAGCCTCTAGTGCGCTCTTTCTATTACCTTTGTCGCCCATCGAATTTATTTTCCCCCAATTTCCGCCCAAAAATCCCATGTCAAGTTCCCAAGTCACCTAAGCCATTACCGATCAACAACATCCGCGTGGCGTATTAGTTCTGCTCAGACAGCTATACTGGATATATAGATCGAAATCAAAGCAAGCCCCGGCATAGTTCCGGGGCTAACTCATTTAGATGGACTATTTTGGACGCAACTCATTTGTTATGACTATTTTGCAGACAGTGGCACCTCGTAAACTATTGAATCGAAATAGTTTACGCGCGGGCAATAGGGGGGGGGGACCCCTCGGGGTATCTGGCAAGAAAGGAACCGCTTTGCGAATCTTCGCGGGCCGAGCAACGATTCCAGAGCGCCTCGGCTCCTATGACCTGATACATCAAGCGCGCCCTGTGCGCCAATCTGTACGAAGAAAGTAGGTCATTTCATGTTTCTCATTCTGGCTGTAGTGCTGGTCTTGCTTTGGCTCGGCGGGTTCTTTGTCCTGCATGTAAGCAGCTTCCTGATTCATCTGCTGCTCATCTTCGCCTTGATATCCATCATCATGAATTTCGTGGGTGGCAGACGCGCGGTCTAGCGATCGAAGTGCAAAAACAAAGGCCGAACCCAAAGGTTCGGCCTTTGTACTGTTCAGCAAGCTCCGCTATTGATGCGCGACAGGCTGCGGAAGATCGATCCCCGGAACCGGCAACACAGGCGTCAACGCCTCGGGAGTCTCTTCATGCAGCTCAGGCAGGTTTCCTTCCAGCGCCAGCTTCAGCACCTGATCCATCTCCTCGACAAAGTGTAGTTTCATGGTCGTCTTGATCAGTTCCGGAAGGTCGGCCAGGTCCTTGCGGTTCTCCTCCGGCACAATCGCCTCGAAGATGCCCGCACGATGCGCCGCCAGCAGCTTCTCCTTCAAGCCGCCGATCGGAAGCACCTTGCCTCGCAGCGTAATCTCACCGGTCATGGCAACATCGCGCCGCACCTTGATCTTGGTCAGCGCACTCGCAAGCCCGGTAGCCAGCGTGATTCCCGCCGACGGCCCATCCTTAGGGATGGCTCCCTCTGGCACATGCACGTGAATATCGACGTTCTTATAAAAATCCTTCGCCAGCCCAAGATGATGCGAGCGTGACCGAATGTAAGTCAGTGCAGCCTGCGCTGACTCCTGCATCACATCGCCCAGCTGACCGGTCGCGGTCATCTTGCCCTTACCGTCGAGCACCTGCACTTCGGTCTGCAGAATTGTTCCGCCCATCTCTGTCCAGGCAAGGCCAGTGACGAGACCAATCTCGCTCTTCTCATGCGCCTGCGAGTCGCGAAACTTCGCGACGCCGAGAATCTCACCGATGTTCTCGCCGGTAATAATCTCCTTGTGTTCAGAGCCGTTCTTCACCACGCGCCGCGCAACCTTGCGGCAAACGTTGCCGATCTCGCGCTCCAGGTTTCTGACACCAGCCTCGCGCGTGTAACCACGAATGATCTGCTTGAGCGCATCGTCCTCAAACACGACCTGCTCTGCAGTCAGTCCCGTGCCCTCACGCTGCTTCTTCACCAGATACTGCTTGGCAATCTCCAGCTTCTCAACCTCGGTATAACCGTGTAGCCGAAGGATCTCCATGCGATCCTGCAGCGGCCCCGGAATTGTATGCAGAACGTTCGCCGTCGCAACGAACAGTACCTGAGAAAGGTCGTATTCGACATCCAGGTAATGGTCCTGGAAAGAAGTATTCTGCTCCGGATCCAACACCTCAAGCAACGCGCTCGCCGGATCACCGCGGAAGTCCGACGCCATCTTGTCGATCTCATCCAGCATGAATACCGGATTCTTCGTCCCGGCCTTCTTCATCGACTGGATAATCTGCCCCGGCAACGCACCAATGTACGTTCGCCGATGCCCACGAATCTCCGCCTCATCGCGAACTCCACCCAGCGACATCCGTACAAACTTCCGCCCCGTAGCCTTGGCAATCGACATTCCCAGCGAAGTCTTGCCGACTCCCGGAGGCCCAACAAAGCAAAGTATCGATCCCTTAGGATTCTTCACCAGCTGCCGTACGGCAAGAAACTCAAGGATCCGCTCCTTGATCTTCTCCAGCCCATAGTGATCTTCGTTCAGAATCTGCTCGGCATGCTCAATGGAACGAATCTCCTTCGACCGCTTCTTCCACGGCACCGCCAGCAGCCAATCCAGATAGTTCCGTGACACTGTCGACTCAGCCGACATCGGAGGCATAGCCTCCAGCTTCTTCAGCTCCTGCAGCGACTTTTCGAGTACATCCTTCGGCATTCCCGCCGCTTCAATCTTCTTCTTCAGTTCGTCAAACTCGGACTTCTCTCCGCGTCCAAGTTCCTTCTGGATTGCCTTGATCTTTTCGTTGAGGTAATACTCCTTCTGCGCCTTCTCCATCTGCCGCTTCACCCGCGACTGAATGGTGCGATCCATATTCAGCTTCTCGATCGCTACGTCCAGCACATCGGCAACCTTCGCCAGCCGGTTTTCCGGGTCGAAGACCTCCAGGAGCTGCTGTTTCTCCTCAATTGACAGCTGCAGATTGGCAGCGATCGTATCGGCCAGCTTGGCGGGCTCATCCGCCCTCACACTCGCGGCCATGGTCTCGTAGTTCAACGATTGCTGCAGCTTCACATATTGCTCAAACAGGGAGTGGACGCGCTGCATCAGCTGCTCCACCTGCGGCGTCAAATCCAAATGCGTCTGACCAGTGCGCACGGTCGCCACAAAGAATCCGTCAACGTCATTGACCTCGGTTGCCCTCGCCCGCTCCACTCCTTCAACCAACACTTTAATATTTCCATCTGGCATCTTCACGGATTGGACGATATTGCCGATGGTACCCGTGTCGTAAATGTCGTCCGCGCTCGGCTCGTCGACCGACGCGTCGTGCTGCGTCGCCAGAAAAATCTTCCTGTCACCCGACAACGCCTCTTCCAGAGCCCTCACACTGGACTCGCGGCCGACAACAAACGGAGTCATCATATGGGGGAAGATGACCATGTCACGAATCGGCATCATGGGTAGCTTGCGAACATCGCCGCTCAGCGCTTTTTTTGGTTGATTTGTCATCACTCTCCAATTAGACGTCTAAACACCGATTACGATGCATCGGCGTCGCGGCTTCAGGTGATTGTAATGCGTCGGGCCACGCCGTGCATCTGGCAAAGTGCAACGTCTGTGGAATTGGCGAACACAACGGGGGTTAAAGCAGCAAATTGCCAAGGATGCCTCATTCGAGGCTACGCAGGGGAATACTCAGGACCGCAAACCCATCAGTGTCAAGCTGCGCCAGGCCGCGCTCGCTTAGCCGGCCTTCTCCAGCAGCATGGGCAGCGTCAGGCTGTGTTTCTTTACCATCTCAGCCGTAATTGAGAGGTCCTTGACCTTCTTGTTGCCCGGAACGAAGTACATCAGGTCGAGCATCAGCTCTTCGAGAATCATCCGCAGGCCTCGAGCCCCGACCTTACGCTGCAGCGCCTCCCGCGCGATCTCCCTCGCAGCCTCGTCGGTAAAGGTGACTTTCACGCCCTCAAACTCGAACAGTTTCGCGTACTGCTTCAGAATCGCATTGCGCGGCTTGGTCAGGATCTCGATCAGCGCCGCCTCATCCAACTCGTCCAGAATGCCAAGCACTGGCAACCGTCCGACAAACTCCGGAATCAGCCCATACTTCAGCAGGTCTTGCGGCTCAGCCTGTCGCAACAACTCCGCATCGCGCTGCGCCCGGATCGGTGTCACATCGCCGTCCTTCGCATCTGGGTCCGCAATGGCCTTGAATCCCAGTGCCTTCTTGCCAATTCGTCGTCCAATCACCTTTTCGAGACCGACAAAAGCACCGCCGCAAATGAAGAGAATGTTCGTAGTATCGACTGCCGTAAACTCCTGGTGCGGGTGCTTGCGCCCACCTTGCGGCGGAACATTGGCGACCGTCCCTTCTAGTAGCTTCAGCAGCGCCTGTTGCACACCTTCGCCGGAAACGTCGCGCGTAATCGAAGGGTTCTCGTCCTTGCGCCCGATCTTGTCGATCTCGTCGATGTAAATTATTCCGCTTTGTGCACGCTGCACATCGCCGTCGGCGGCTTGCAGCAGCTTCAAAATAATGTTCTCGACGTCCTCGCCCACATATCCGGCTTCGGTTAGCGTCGTCGCGTCTACTATCGCAAAGGGCACATCCAGCATCTTCGCCATAGTCTGCGCCAGCAGCGTCTTGCCCGAGCCAGTCGGTCCTACCAGAAGGATGTTCGATTTCGCCAACTCGACATCGTTGCCGCGAGTCTTGTTCATCTGGATGCGCTTGTAGTGGTTGTAAACCGCCACCGCCAGCTTCTTCTTCGTCTGGTCCTGCCCAATCACGTACTCGTCGAGGAACGCCTTCACCTCTTGTGGCTTCGGCAGATGAGCCGGAGCTGCACCAGGCTGAGTCTCGGTGCGATCGTCCTCGAGGATCGAGTTGCAGACCGCGACGCACTCATCGCAGATATACGCCCGCGGATAATCCGACGGGGAAGAGATCAGCTTAGCAACGGCGTCCTGCGATTTATGGCAGAAGGAACAACGAAGAGATTCGTCTGAGCCCCGTGACGTTTTCATAAATACGACAACTCCTGGGTGGTCCGCGCAACACAACTACAGTTAAAGTTTACACCCGATTGATCCTGCAAAGCAGGAACCGGGTATCCACCGCTGTACCCCGAAATGGTCATAGACTTGCTTGCGGTGTACACGCATAGGAGCCCGAACCATTGGTCCGGGCTCCTCAATCACTTGGCGACGAACTTGACGTCGCGCAACCTACGTCCGCGGCCGATCGATAATGTCGTCGATGATCCCATACTCCTTCGACTGCGCGGCCGTCATGATGAAGTCGCGTTCCACGTCCCGCTCGATCCGTTCCAGTGTCTGGCCCGTGCTGGCGCTCATTAGCTTGTTCGTAATCTCGCGAATACGAAGAATCTCTCGAGCGTGAATGTCGATATCAGTCGCCTGTCCGCTCAGCCCACCCATTGAAGGCTGATGGATCAGGATCCGCGAGTTCGGCAGGGCAAACCGCTTGCCCTTCTTGCCCGCCATCAACAAGAAAGCTCCCATGCTCGCTGCCTGTCCGATGCAGAACGTCACCACATCGTTCTTGATGTACTGCATGGTGTCATAAATCGCCAACCCGGCAGTGATCGACCCACCCGGCGAGTTGATATAGAGCTGAATGTCCTTCTCCGGATCCTCACCGCTCAGAAACAGCATCTGCGCAATGATCACATTGGCGATATTGTCATCGATCGGCGTCCCCAGAAAAATGATGTTGTCCCGCAGCAGACGGCTGTAGATGTCGTAAGCGCGTTCGCCCCGGCTCGTCTGCTCGATCACCATCGGTACTAATCCCATAACACTCTCTTTCTTCCTTCCGTTATGCAGCCCGACACTTACACTCTACGATGCAAGCTTTTCGTAGAGCACGCTTCCTGTCTTCTCGCGCCGCATTTGCTCGCGAATCCGGTCCAGTCCACCATCGTGGGATAGTCTCTCACGCAGCGCTTCCAAAGGCTCGCGCGACTGGATCGAAAGCATCAGCAACTCGCGGTCAACATCCTCCTGGCTGACCGTTACGCCCTCGGCCTCGGCGATCCGGTCGAGAATCATCGAAGCCTTCACTTCGTTGATCGCCTGATCGCGCTGCGCCTCGCGCAGGCGAACGAAGTCCAGTTTGCGCATGTCTTCCACCGACATGCCTTGTTGCGCGAGCGCACGCAGCCCACGATCCAGCCGCGCTTCGATCTGCTGTTGCACAAACGACTCTGGAACGGGGAACTGGAACCGCTCGATCAACTCACCGAGCAGCTTGTCCTTCGCGCCGTTATCCAGAGCGCTCTTCTTGCGGTCTGCAGCATGTTCGCGAAGCTTCGTCTCGAAGTCATCCCAGCTCTCATAGTTGCCGAGCTGCTTGGCAAACTCCGCATCGCGCTCCGGATAACTCTTGTGCTTGATCCCCTTCACGGTTACGTCGTAGCTCACCATCTGTCCCGCGAGCCGCCGCTCGCCAAAGTCCGCCGGATAGTCAACCTCAAACTTCAACTCCTGGCCAGGCTTCGCACCGCGCAACGCGTCGTTGAAGGCAGCCAGCGTATTCTTCCCACCGATCTCGATCAGGACATCCTCGCCAGTAATCGGAGCCTGCGTCGAAGCATTTTGCACCCCATCTTCGGTTACCGTCTGCGCCAGGTCCTTCACCTCGCCGCGAAACTGGATCTCTGCCCAGTCTCCGTCGACCAGTGCGCGATCTTCCTCGACTGGCTCGACCGTCGCGTGGCTATCCAGCACACGATTCAGCTCTGCATCGAACTCCTCGTTCGTCAGCGCAGCATCGGGTTTGCTCACTCGGACACTGTCGTAACCGGCGATGTCGATCTCAGGAGCAACCTCAAACGCCGCCTTGAACTTCAGCGGCTGCCCATCGAAGAGCTGCATGTCTAGCAACTGCGGCTCCGAGACAGGACGCAACTTCTGATCATCGATCGCTTTGCGAAACCGGTCCGACACCAGGCTCTCCAGAACCTCCTGGCGCACCTCTTTCGCAAACTTCGAGCGGACCAGCGACTCCGGCACCTTGCCGGCGCGAAAGCCCGGAATCCGAGCTAGCTTCTGGTATCGCTTGACCACCGTCTTAAAGCTCTTCGATACCTCGTCTGCTCCGACCTCTACCTCAATCTCGCGGGTCAGTTCAGGGTTCAGCGACGGAGCATGCTGATGCTCGTGCTCGTGCGTGTGCTCGTGTGTATGCGCTACTTCGGACTGCTGCTCCGCAGTCTCATTCGTCTCTGTCATCTCAGTCGGGGTCAAATCAATGCCTTCCAGGAAGCGTCTGTGTCTGCCGCGTCGTCCGCGATACGCTGCGAGCGCCGGCTCGCTTCTTTACTACTGTACGAGGCTTCGATAGACAGGGTCAAACCTCCGGCCGTGCCTGACCCCGGCCCGAATGCCGGTCCGCCTGCCAACCAGTCGTTGCCGCACCGCTCTAGGCCGGTCTACATATGGCCCGTCTGGCTTGAACTGAGCGAAAATATCTCCAGCCGTATCCGCCACTGCGTCGACTCGCCCGGCTGCAACACCACCATTCCTGTGTCTTCGTCCTTCGCCCACTCACGTCCAAACGGATCGTCATAGTTGAATTGCGGCTCGATCGAAAGAAACGATCCATCCAGCGGTGCATACACCCGCATTGCTCGAATAGTCGATGTCATCGCCGTAATTCGAAGGCCGTAGTCGTTCTCGGGATCACGCAACTCTGCGACCGGCCCGTTCTCCATCAATCCCGTCCGCAGGTGAACAAAACTGTCATCAAGATTCAGGGCCCCCAGCTTCGCTCCACCATGGCTGGTAAAGTCGTACTCCGTCCCTTCGACCGGGAGGAGCTTTCCGCTTAGCTGTCCTGTGCGGCGGTCTTTCACCTCTACTCGAAGTCCCTGTGGTAACCGCAACATCATCTGTCCCCGATGCCCGTTCAGAATCGCAAAGCGCGGATGCCAGCCTATACCGATGGGTTCAGCGGTTGTGCCGGTATTGCGCGCGGTGATCTTTATCTGGATCGACCTGCCGCTCATCGCCACGGTTGTTGCGATCTCTGTCTTCGATGGCCAGCGTCCGCCAAAATCCCCTGCATGGAAGGTCGCCTGGGCCTCCCCGCCATCCGGCATCACGCTGCTGTTAACCGTCTCCGAGGTTTGTTTCAGGAACAATCCGCCCGCTGCCGCCTCGCCCCCCACTCCGTAGCTGTCCTTCGTATCTGTTGGCAATACCAGATGAACTCCTCGCCATACCGCGGTCAGGGCCTGTCCATCCGGTGTCAGTGTTCCATATATCCGGCTTGCCCACGGCGCTTCAATTGCTGCCCCCATCTTCAAGCTCATCGCTCCCGCCGCATCGGCTCCTGTCCCGGTCATTAACCGCCCCGCTTCTTCGAGCGTCGGAGAGGCAAGCAGATTAACCTCTCCTTTCTGCGGGAGATAGGCCTTGATCTGCAGCAGATTCATCCCGCGGCCAGGAAGCAGCGTCGCCGAAAGAAACTCCGGCCCGTTACCCCCAATCATCTGTGAACGCTGCAGTTGAATGATGTCCTGTCCGCCGGGTTTTACCGTCACATCGCGGACCGGCTTCTTGCTCAACTCCCTCTTCAATTGGGCAAACTGACCCATTCTGTGCTCACGCCACCCAAACGCCAACCCCACCAGGACAAGCGTCAGCACCAGGACGGTCAGCAGCCCCGACCGCATCACTGCCGCACGCCATATACTTCTGCGCCACCTGCCCATCCACCCCTTCAGGAGCGCCCAGTACATTCTGCTAAGCCTTGGATCTTCCAACTTGCCGCCTGTCCTTCGCTCGTTGCTTATTGATTCTGAACCATTTTACGTAATCATCAGACTACGCCAGGTCCGCCGAACTCTCACTCCTACTATCATGGGATGCAGTGACACCCTCCAACGCACAGATAACGCCCCAGGCCCTCCAGCAGATTCATGAATCCATCATCACCTGTGAACGTTGTCCCCGTCTTCGCGACTACTGCCGTGGCATCGGCGAAACTAAACGCCGAGCCTACCAGGACCAGACCTACTGGGCCCGACCCGTTCCCGGCTTTGGCGACTCCCGCGCCCGGATCCTCATTCTTGGGCTCGCCCCCGGCGCCCACGGGGCCAACCGGACAGGCCGCCCCTTTACCGGAGACGGCTCTGGCGACTTCATGTATCCCGTCCTGCACGAACTCGGCCTTGCCAGCAAGCCCTGTGCAATTGACCGTGAAGACGGCCTCAAACTTCGCCATACCTGGATTGCGTCCGTCGTCCGCTGCGCCCCGCCCGGCGACAAGCCTCTGCCTCAAGAGATTCGCAACTGTGCCACCCATCTCGCCGCTGAAATCCAGTCGCTCCCCCGCGTCCGAGTCGTAGTCTGTCTCGGAAAGATCGCATTCGACGGCTATCTTGCCTACCTCCTGCACAGCGGCGTGATCGCCCGCAAATCGGAATACAGCTTCGCACACGGCGCCCAATATCTCCTCCCCAACGGACTGCACCTCCTCGCCACGTACCATCCCTCTCTACGCAACACCAACACTGGCCGCCTCAACCGCACCATGTTCACCCGGGTCTTTCTGCAGGCAAGGGAATTGGCCGGTTTTGCCGATTGAAGCGGTAAGGCTCACACCATTCCAAGCTAATCTGTAGTACAACCAACCAAAGGCAATTCGTCTGAATCCAAGGGAATAGAAGAAGATCAAACTAAAGCACGAGGTAACGTCAAAATGAGTGCAAAAAATTATTGGTTCGCCTTCGGCATCGGCGTCACCGCAGGCGCCGCGATTGCTCTTCTCTACGCACCTCAAACCGGAACGAAGACGCGCAAGCAGCTTCGCAAGGGAGTCGAAGACGCAGGAGATTATCTCGAAGATGCCGCCAATTACCTCAAAGAGCAGGCAGAGCGTCTCAGTAAAGAAACCGAAAGAGCGATCAAGCGCACCCGCGGCCAGGTAGAGTACGCCGTCGACAAGGCCAGTGACGTTGTTCAAAGCGCCGTCAAAACGGCCCAGTCCCTGGTCTAGAATTGCTCAGGGAGAAGTAAGCCCCGGGGAAACCGGGGCTTACTCATTTAATTTTCGAAACCGAAACCCGACTGGCATGCTAACGTCAATCGCATGCCCCGACCCGACCTGGAGCAAGCTGCAGGCCCGAACCCTTCACCTGAAAAAGAACGCTCCTGGCCCTTTGGCCTTCTCATCGCACCAGTCGCGATTCTATCGAACGGCCTCATCAGCGGCGCCCTCTCCTACCTACTCCGTAGGCAGGGAGTCGGTATAGGCCGAAGCTCTGAGATCATCTCGCTCCTCATCCTCCCGCAGAGTATTTATTTTCTCTGGAGTCCTATCACCGACTTCTGGATACGCCGCCGCAGCTGGCTCATCGTCGGTGCTGTCGGGACGGCCCTTACTCTGGCGGCAGCGTTCCATGGCGTCAGGCTCGACACGCCTTCAGCCGTTGCTCTCATGTTCCTCAGTGCCTGTTTCGGCCAATTGATCGTCGCCAGTTGCGGTGGATTGATGGGTGCCCTGCACAGTGAAGCCACTCGCCGCAAAGCCAGCGCTTTCTACCAGGGAGGCTCGCTCGCCTTTGGTGGCATTGGTATCTTCGTGCTCACCATGCTTACCGAAAAGTTCTCCATGGGGCCGCTCGGCTGGATTACCGCCGCCTTCATCGCCATCCCATCCTTCGCTGCGCTTGCAGCGCCTGAGCCACCTCCTGAAAGATTAGAGGAACTCTCCAAGATCGCCGTCAAAGATTTACAAAAGAAAAACCAGATCCTATCCGGCCCTCTTCCGATAGTGGTTTTGGTCATCGTTTCGCTGATCGTCCTTTTGAGATTGCTCGGAGTGCCTTACTTCGGTTGGATCGCAGGCGTGATCGCTGTTTTGCCGTTCCTGGGGGCAGGGGCAGTCAAGCTGCTGCCGAAAGAACAGGCGTCAGCTCTCAAACAAACCTTCGCCTGCATCGGCTACGAGTTCAAGACCACTTTCTTTCGTTGGCGAGCTGTTCCGTACACCTTGGTCATGCTCTTCCCAATGTGTAGCGGAGCCGCTATTGGCCTGCTTCCTGGCATCGCGCAAGACTACGGCGTCACCGGCCAGCAGATGGCATGGATGAATGGCATCGCCGGAGCGCTCCTAACAGCAGCAGGCTCCCTCGCGGCTACCCTTATCCCGACTCGCGTTCGGACTCCGGTCGCTTACCTGTCGGTCGGTCTTATCAACGAGGCCATGATTGCTATCCTCTGGCTAGGACCGCTCCGTCCCTCGACGTATTTTGTTGGGGCCACTCTCTTCCTTTTCACCATCGGAGCCTGTTACTCACTCTTTACTGCGGTCGTGCTCGAGTTCCTTGGCAAGTCAGGCAAGAGTGGATGCGGCCGCTACTCCATCATCAACTCACTCGGCAACGTCCCTGTTGCCTATATGACTGCAGTGGACGGTCACGGCGGCAAACTTTGGGGAGCGCGCGGTCTCGCCGGCACCGACGCCGTCGTAGGAGCCATCGGCGCCGCAATCCTCCTCACCTACTTCCTCACCCGCAAGCGAACGGAAGCGCCAATTGAAGCTCTAACATCGACCTGAACTCACCTCTATTCCGGCGGCCCTACTGTCACCACAAAATAAGTTACCGGCTTATTGCTCGCATTCGAGATGAAGTGCTTATCCCCCGCGCAGCAGATCCCCACATCCCCCGCCACCATCGTTCGCGCCACTCCGTTCGTGGTTAACTCTGCTGTCCCCTCGCGCACCAGCCAGATCTCGCTATGCAGATGCGTCCCCACCGCCTCATGCTCTGCCCCAGGGTCGATTGTCGACTCATGCATCTCCAGCCGAATATTACCCGCCTTCAACATGCCCTTCAGATAGCTGCTCGAGGTGTGTCCCGCCATAGACCCCGCCTTCGCAGGCGTTGGCTTGTACACACCCGACTCAATCACAGGCAAGCTGACACTCTGAGCCTCAGCACTCTCCGGCACCAGAGCCGACGCAGCCAGCAGAGCCGGCAGCATAGCTGCAAATTCACGACGATCCATGAATCAAAATCCTCCCAACAAAACAATACGCCCCGGCAAGTAGCCGGGGCGCACGTTTCTTCCAATGAAGGAAAGACTACACCGTACTGAGTGCCATCCCTGCCATCTTTTCTTCGCCGTCCGCCGAAACCGGCCGGTAGAACAGTTGATTGTTCGACATGTACACCTCAAGGAATGCTGGCCGCTCGATAATGCCGCCGCCGATTAGCGCCTCGGACAACGGATCTTCGACAAACCGCTGCAGTGCCCGGCGAAGAGGCCGTGCACCATACGAGCGGTCCGAAGCGGTCTTTTCGATGATCCACTTCTTCGCATCATCCGTCACCGAGATCGTGATCGCCTTATGCACAAGGTTGGTATTCAACTGTTGCACCAGCAATTCGAGGATCTGCATCAGGTCCGCATCCGACAGCGACGTAAAGATGATGATCTCATCCAGGCGGTTGAGGAACTCCGGATTGAACGTCCGTTTCACCTCGCCACGGACCAGTTCCTCCATCTTGTCCAGCACCATGTTTTCCTTATCGCTCTGGAAGCCAAGCCCCTGCCGCTTCTGCAGATGCTTCGCCCCAATGTTCGAGGTCATGATGATAATCGTGTTCTTGTAGTCGACCGTGTTGCCCAATCCATCCGTCAGCTGCCCGTCTTCAAACACCTGCAGCAACAGGTTGAACACGTCCGGATGCGCCTTCTCAATCTCATCCAGCAACACCACGCAATACGGATTGCGCTTCACACGCTCCGTGAGCTGACCGCCTTCCTCATAGCCGACATATCCCGGAGGCGAACCAATCAACTTGCTCACGGAATGCTTCTCCATGAACTCCGACATGTCGAAACGAATGAGCGCCTTCTCCGAGCCGAACAGGAACTGCGCCAGCGTCCGCGCCATCTCAGTTTTACCCACGCCCGTAGGTCCAAGGAACAGGAAGCTGCCGATCGGGCGTGCCGGATTCTTCAACCCAGCCCTCGACCGGCGAATCGCCCGCGCCAGAGCCGAGATCGCCTTGTCCTGCGAGATCACGCGCTTATGCAGCTCTTCTTCAACCCGCAGCAGCCGTTGCGTCTCCTCTTCCTTCAACGAAGTAATCGGCACACCAGTCCAGCGACTGACTACATCCTCGATGTCTCCGCGCGTAACGATACCCGCCGAAGAATCATCCAGGTGATACTTGTCCCGCAACGCCCGCAGATTCTCCCGCTCCTTCCGCTCTTCATCCGAGTAGAACCGTGCCTTCTCGAACTCATGATTCGCAATCGCGTTCTCCATCCGGTGCACGATGAACTTGATCCGCTTCTGGACCTCGGTCAACTCCTCAGGCATCGAAGTCTGCCGCAGCTTCACACGCGCACCAGCCTCATCGATCAAGTCAATCGCTTTGTCGGGGAGGAAGCGATCCGGAATATAACGGCTCGAGTGCGACACCGAAAAAGTAATCGCATCATCCGTGTAGGAGACAGCATGAAACTTCTCATACTTTTCCTTGATCCCCATGATGATCTTGATCGCATCTTCCTCATTCGGCGGAGGCACCTTCACCGCCTGAAAACGCCGCTCCAAAGATCGATCCTTCTCAATCGACTTCCGATACTCCGCAGGAGTCGTTGCACCAATGCACTGAATCTCGCCACGGCTCAACGCGGGCTTCAAAATATTCGCCGCATCGAGAGAGCCTTCGGCGGACCCAGCTCCAACCAGAGTATGCAGCTCATCGATGAACACGATCGAGTTCTGATTCTCCATCAGCTCCTTCATAATCGTCTTCAACCGCTCTTCAAACTGTCCACGATACTTCGTGCCAGCCACAATCAAGGAAAGGTCCAGCGCCAGTACTCGCTTGTCAGCCAGGAAACTCGGCACCTCACCATCGGCGATCTTCTGCGCCAGCCCTTCAACGATCGCCGTCTTACCCACACCCGGCTCGCCGATCAACACAGGATTGTTCTTCGTCCGGCGGCACAAAATCTGGATCACGCGATCAACCTCCGCATCGCGTCCCACCAGCGGATCAAGCTGCTGGTCCATCGCACTCTGCGTTAGGTCGCGCGAAAACTCCGCCAACATGCTCTGCTCGCCTCGTTGCGCCTTGCTGCCCTGTGATGAAGGCACCTTCTCCTGTGTCGTCCGCTGCAACTCCTCGCGGATAGCCGGCAGCCGTAACCCACGCTCCTGCAGAATCTCCGCCGCAAAGCACTTCTCCTCGCGCAGCAGACCCAACAGCAGATGCTCCGTTCCAATATGTTTGTGAGAAAGCCGCTCAGCTTCTTCCGCCGCATAGGCCAACACCCGTTTGCACTCATTCGACAGTGGCAGATCGACCGAAGTCGACACCTTCTCCCGAATCGTCGTATGCCCTTCGATCTGCTTGCGTATCGACTCCACCGACGCGTGCGACCGCAAAAAGCGGTTTGTCAGAGCTTTGTCCTCCCGCAACAAACCAAGCAGTAGGTGCTCAGTCTCGATATAAGGCGACCCAAACTGACTTGCTTCATACCGGGCAAAAAATATTACCCGACGCGCCTTCTCCGTATAGCGTTCGAACATGTTATCCCCTTCAAGCCGGCCACCCTTCAGCCCGAAGGCCGAAAAGCGCCGTTGGTCCCAACAACCGTCCCCGTACCACTCAACCTAAGGGGACCAACCAGGCTACTTCAAGCTACAAAGCACCCATCCCACTACTACAGTGTAGTCGTGCGCACCAAATTTTCGTAATCCCTCAAAAGTTATGCCTAACTTAGCATTCTTTTAGATGCTTGCTG
Organism: Acidobacteriaceae bacterium KBS 89; assembly: GCA_000381605.1. Taxonomy (GTDB): domain Bacteria; phylum Acidobacteriota; class Terriglobia; order Terriglobales; family Acidobacteriaceae; genus Edaphobacter. The sequence goes on along the minus strand of KB906755.1, from coordinate 529,855 downwards.
TGCAAAACTCGCACCAAACTAGGTGCACCCTCATCGTTGCTCCTGCTGCCTATTGGACGTCAACTGCAACAAAAAGCATGATTTGAAATCCGAATCTCCTCCGTCTCAAACTCTCCCCGCCTCTGTGGGCGATGTCCTGGCGTCCACCAGTCGCCCCTCCCGCAGCTTCAAAACCCGGTTACACCGCTCCGCAAACTCCAGATTATGCGTCACCAGAACGCTAGTCAGACCATGGGCCTCATGCAGCCGCTGGATCAGCCCAAACACTGCATCTGCTGTCTTTCCATCCAGATCGCCCGTAGGTTCATCTGCAAGTAGAATCTTCGGTTCCGTCACCAGAGCCCTCGCCAGACTCACCCTTTGCTGCTCTCCCCCGCTCAACTCTCCCGACCGGTTCGCCGTCCTGTCCGCCAGCCCCACCTGTCCGAGCCAGTACGCCGCCTTCTCGAGCGCTGCCGCCCTCTCCATGCCGCGCGCCAGCAACGGCATGGCGACATTCTCCGCTGCGGTAAACTCCGGCAACAGATAATGAAACTGCCACACATACCCGACATCGCGATTGCGAAAATCCGCCGCCTGCTTCGGCGTTAGTCCACTCAGCCGGCTCTCCCCGCACCACACCTCCCCAGCGGTTGGTACATCCAGAGCGGCCAGCAGATGGAGCAGGGAACTCTTGCCCGCGCCGCTCTCCCCCACAATCGCGACCATCTCCCCCGCATGCACCTTCAGATCAAGCCCGCGAAAAAGCTCGAGCGCCGCAGCTCCCGAACCCGCCTTGCCGGAAACCGTCGAATAAATCTTCGTCAACCCCACCGCCCGCATCACCACCGTCCGCTCCCGCACCACCGGCAGCGGCTCCAGAGAGCCCTCATTCTCAAACCGTACATCCCCTTCATTCGGATCGATCAAGCCGGCACCCCGCTCCCATGAGACGAATGCGTTCCCAGCGCAATCGAGATCCGGTTCCACGTATTGATCGTCGCAACCAGCAGAGTCAAGTTCACCGTCTCCACATCCGTGAACTGCTCCCTCACCGCTTGATACACCGCATCCGGCGCGTGCCCATCTTGAATATTCGTCACCGCTTCGGCCCACGCCAGCGCCGCCCGCTCCCGCTTCGAAAAAAGTTCCGAGTTCCGCCAAGCCTCCAGACCCGCAATACGCTCCGCCGTCTCATTCACCTTCTTCAGCTCTGCCGTATGGAACCGCACGCAGAACTCACATCCATTCACCAACGAAACCCGCAACCTGACCAACTCCCGTAACGAAGCCTCGATCCCGGCCCCATTGTTCAGGTAGTGCTCCAACTCCCGCAACTTCGCCAAACCTTCCGGCGCCAGCACTCCGTACTTCAACCTCACATCACTCATACCTCAGCGCCTCCGCCGGCAGCACCTTCGCCGCCGATCCACTCGGATAAAGCGTAGCAATCAAACTCACTCCTAACGAAACCGCCGCCACAATCACACCATCCCAAATCCTTGGCGCAAATGGCAAATGGTCGATCGAATAAATTGCCGCATCCAGCGGAAATGGATAGTGCCCGCCTACCCAACTCAATCCATACCCCAGGATCAGCCCCAGCACCGTCCCAATCACACTGATCAAAAATCCCTGTAGCAGAAAAATCCTCCGCACCTGTTCCGCCCTCACGCCAAAGCTCATCAGCACGGCGATGTCCCGCGTCTTCTCCATCACCATCATCGTCAGCGCAATCAGAATATTCAGCGCGGCCACACAAACAATCAGCGCGAGCACAATAAAGGTCACGATCTGCTCCAGTTTCAGCGCGCGAAACAGTTCGCGATTCTGCTCCATCCAGTTCGTCGTCTGAAAGCCCTTCCCGGCCTCCGCCTCAATCACCCGCCCCACCCGGTCCGCGTGATAAAGATCATCCACCTTGAAGCTGATCACCGAAATTAGATCCGGCTCGCTGAACAAGCTCTGCGCATCCTTCAACCGGGTAAACGCATAGCTCGAGTCATACTGATAAAACCCCGACTTGAAAATCCCCACCACCTGAAACTTTTGATACCGCGGCACCACGCCAAACGGCGTCAACGCACCCTGCGGACTCGTCACCAAAACTCCATCCCCTATCTTTACCCCAATCGTCTCCGCCATGTCCTGTCCAATCACAATCGGCGGAACCGCGTGCATAGCAGCTGAGCCCGACGTCGAATCGAAGGGTTCCAACTCCGCCGCCGACCCCTGTTTCACACTCTGCAACAAATCCCCCACAGTCTTCTCATCGCGAGGAATCACCCCTTTGATCAACCCGCCGCCACTTCGCGCTCCATGCGAGATCAACACCTGCCCATACAGCCCCGGGGCCGCCGCCACCACATGCGGCACTTTCCGTAATCGCTCCAACAGAGGCCGCCAATCCCGTATCCCGTCTCCCGCAATCTTCATCAGGTCGACATGCGACGTCGACCCCACCAACCGTTCCTGCAAATCCCTCCGCATCCCATTCGTAATCGCCAGCGCAATAATCAGCGAAGCCACACCCGCAGCCACTCCAATAACAGAAATAGCCGTGATCACTCCCACCACGGCCTGCCGCCGCTTCGCCCGCAGGTACCGCGCCGCAATAAAAAATTCAAATCGCATCGAATCCCAGCTTACTATCCACCACAGGAAAACAATGCGCACCCAATATCATTTCCGCCAGTCGCCCCAGGGTCTCCGCGCCTGGAACATTCACCGTCTGGTGGAACTCTCCGCCGACTTGCCGCTGGAGCGAGTGGCTCTGTCCGCCATCCGCGAACTCGACGAGTCCTACTGGTCCGGCGATTCGACAAAACCCATCACCTGCCGTCAAATTGCTGAACACGCGCAACTCATCCACGACTGCGACCTCGCCTTTCCTGTCATTCTCTCCAGCGACGGCCGTGTCATGGACGGCATGCACAGAATCTGCAAAGCTCTGCTCGAAGGTCTCACCTACATCGAAGCCGTACGCTTCCACCATGATCCGGAACCCGACTACGTAGGCTTGCATCCTGACGACCTTCCCTATGACGGCTGACCCATATCACCACAACCGCAGTCATCACACTGCTAACGCACAATCACCTTCGGCAAATTCCAATGCTCCCACGCCGCCACCATCCGCAGCACAAAACAGACGCTGGCACCCAAACTCGTCGCAAACGCGCGCGGCATCTTAACCTTCAGACCAATTACAACCACCGTAGCGCCCGCCAGCGCTGCCGCAGCATAAATATCCGAGTGCAACACTCCCGGCACCTGCGCCAGCAGCACATCCCGCACTGTCCCGCCACCGGCTCCCGTCACCGCACCCATCATGATCGCCAGCAGCGGCGTAATCCCATACTCAAGAGCCTTCCCCACGCCAGCCACCGCAAACAAGGCAAGCCCCGCAGCATCGAGCGTAATCATCAGATGCACCGGCACTCGCTCAAACAGTGGATGAAAGAAAAACACCGCGCCTCCTCCGGCAAACGCAGTCGCCCCATACCGCCAGTCCCGAATACTATTCGGCGGAATCGCGCCAATCAGCAGATCGCGAATCGTCCCGCCGCCCAGTGCCGTCACAAACGACAGCACCAGCAACCCAAACACATCCAACCCCGCGCTAATCCCCGCCAGCGAGCCCTCTACGGCAAATACAAACGTCCCGATCAGGTCGACCACCAACAGCAAACGGTCTTGGCTGAACTTCGGAAACCGTGCCGTCAGCCACCCTCGCATCAGCGAACGACCGCCTTTACCGCGACCACATTCTCATACCGGTCATATACCCTCACCGCCAGCACATGCTCCTTCGCATCCGCCACCGGAGCCGTCGCTGCCGGCACCGCCACCGTAAAGTCATACCGCTCCGTCAACGAATCCGAAACCTTTCCAACCGGCTCCAGGTACTGCCACGGTCCCGCATCCAGCGAGTACTCCGCATGGGCAATCGGTGAAGTCGCGTCATGAGCCTCCAAGGTCGCATGAATCGTCGGACGCGCTGACGCGCTTGTTCCCGCAACCATCGCCGCGCTCAACACACCCGGCACCGGCGGAGTCGTATCCACCACGAACACCTCGCCCACCCGCTCTCCACTTAGCGCCTCCGCATCCGTATGGTCCGGAGAATCGCTCGCCACCACCTTCATCGCATAGCTCCCATCCGGCAGAAGAGCCGAATCGAAGCTGTACACCTTCTCCGATATCTTGTCCTTGAGCAATCGCCAGTTCGTCTCACCCACCCCGCGATACCACACCGCAAACATCAGATCATCGCCGTTGTCGTCATGCGCCATCCACCGTACGGTCACAGAAGTCTTGTCCTTCTGTGCCATCAGCGGACTCGTACCCGGATCAGGTGTAAACGTCACCGCCGGCGGAGCTCCCGCAGCCGGTGGAAAGGCCACCTGCACCGTACCCGCATTCGGAGGCACGGCATTCGCATTGATCCGGGCACCCGGCTGCACTACAATCTCATCCACCACCGGCGGCACGTTCTTTTGCAGATAGTTCAACGCCACAGAATCTACCGAGCTCCCGCCTCGCAGCACCGCCTTCCACTGCACAAACCGTCCGGCCGGCACCGTGAACGCTCCGTCCGGCCCAATCTTCGCCCACTCACTCCATCCCATCAGCGGACTCTCCACATTCCCGCTCCGCACAAACAGATCGAACCCCGCCGCCGCGCTAGCCCGAATCTCTGCCCGCCCCCACTGCGTGAAACCCTGCGCGTCGAACACCTCACTCGTGTACGTCGCATTGGGCGAGACCGCATCGCCGAGTCGAAACACCTTCCCGCTGTTGCTCGTCGCCACCAGCAACCCGTCCTTCACGGGTGCAAACGCCATCCCTTGCGAGGCCTCCAGGTGTGCGATATCCGTAAACCGCCCTGTCGCTTCCGTATCGACTCGATACACGCGGCCTCGATTGCCCGTGGCTGCCAGCAGGCTCCCGTTCCGCACCGCCAGTGCATACACCACATCGTCCTTCAACGTCAGAAGCTTCTGTGGAGAACCATCTACAGAGATCCGATAAATCTCCGATCCATCCGGTACCAGCCCATTCGATCCCGCTGCCGTCGAAGAACCAGGTTGGACAAACGTAATGGACACCCCGACACTCCCCGTCACCGGCAGTGGCGGCAGCGTCGTACGACCCTTCGTTCCAACTCCAGCCGCATAAACATTCCCCGCCGCATCCATAGCCAGCGAAGTAATCTCCCGCCGCCCGGCCGCATACACCGCAAATGGCTTGGCTCCGACAGTCCATGGCGCAAATTTATAGATCACCCCGGAGCCATCCGACCCAGCCCACAGCGTCCCATCAGGCCCCAGCAACAGAGACCGGATATGCTGGTCCGCCGTCTTGAACAAAACCTCCGCCTTACCCCCTCCGGCGGGCACCCGATACACCACCGCAGGCGCCCCCGCAGCCACATACACCTCACCACCTTTACCCACCGCCAGGTCCCAGAGATACTTCGGCTTCTCCTCCGTCGTCGCCGGATCAAAAACCACCACCGGAGAATCACTACCACCCGACGCCGGCACCCGATACACCTTCCCATCCGGCGAAGTCGCGACAAACACGCGCCCGTCGGCAGTCACCCGCAACGCCTGTACCGCCAGCTCCTTGCTCTCAAATATCTGCGAGCTCTTCCCCTCAGGTGTGACCTTCAACACCACGCCCGATCCCGAAGCCGTTCCACCCAGCCCCAGATAGGCGTTCCCCGCCGAATCGCTCCCCATCGACCAGACATAGCTCTTCCCGGTCCCATAAAGCAGGGAACTCGCCGGCCCCGCCTCCAACCGTCCATCGCTGCGAATTGCAACGCTCTCGGTCGAGCCCTTCTCCATCTCGTCGTAGCGCCCCACGCTCCATAGCTTCGTGCCCTGCGCACCCGCCATCCCCGGCAGCAGGGAGGTTCCTGCTACCAACACCGTCACCAATAGTCGTCGCATCATGCTGATGATGAGTCTAAAGCACCATCCCGGCGCTCCAGCCGCCCAAACGGAAAAAGGCGAGCCATGGGCCCTCGCCTTCGATCCATAACCGGTCAACTCTAGTTCGCAAGGACAGCGCGGTATCGCACTTGGCTCTTCTTCACCCGTGCCACCGCATCGTTCGCCTTCGACATCGCAAACCGCTCTGTAATCGCCTTCACCCCATGCCGCCCTGCCACATCCAGCATCTCGAACAGGTCCCGCGGACTTCCGGTATTGCTTCCCGAAACCGCCTTCTGCCCGCCGATCAGCGAAAACGCTTGCACCTGGACCGGTGAAGGCGATGCCCCCACAATGCACAATGTTCCCTTGGGCCGGAGCGCCGCTACATAGGCCGGCCAGTCCTGGTCCGCGCTCACCGTCGACAGCAGCAGGTCGAACGACCCCGCCACCTTCTTCAGCGCTCCGGTGTCCCGCGTATTCACAAAATTGTGCGCTCCCATCTTGAGCGCCTCTGTCTCTTTCTCCTTCGAAGTGGAGAAAGCGGTCACCTCTGCGCCAAACGCCTTCGCAAACTGAATCCCCAAGTGCCCAAGGCCGCCAATTCCGATGATCCCCACGCGCGACGATGGCCTCACCCCGTGGTTTCGAATTGGGCTGTACACCGTAATCCCACCGCACAACAGCGGAGCAGCGTTCTCGCTCTCCAGCGCCTCAGGTATCGGAATCGCAAACCGCGAATTCACGCGAATCTTGTCGGCAAATCCGCCATTCCGGCCCACGCAGGTCGGCTGCGACTTCGCACAAAGATGCTCATCTCCCTGCCTGCACCACTCGCAGATGCCGCAACTGTCCGCCTGCCACCCTACACCCACTCGTTCACCAACAGACCGATCCTTGACACCCGAACCCACCGCTGCAACCGTCCCCACAATCTCATGACCCGGAACAAACGGATACTTGCTCATCCCCCAGTCGTTGTCGATCAGGTGTACATCGCTGTGGCACACGCCGCAGTGCGAGATCTTGATTTCAACCTCATTGGCACCCAACGCACCCGGATCGTATTTGTAAGGCAGTAATTGTGCGCCGGCCGCGTGCACACCAAGTCCGTGTATTTCACTCATTCGAAGTCGTTCCCTTTTAGCGCCTACGTATTGTCGCGCCTACCCTCTGATGCTACAACACCCAAACGAGCAAAAAAATCTGAGTGCCTGAACCGAAAGTCTCAGCCTGATCCCTAAAAAACACCAGTTAACATTTATCGAATCGGCTCAAGGCCTAAGCCCCTGCTACTTCACCAGAAGGTTCAACACCTGCGACCCGCTCACGGCGTATCCAGCCTCCGTAGACCCCGCCTCGATCACGCTCTCACCCGTCAGCTGCATCTTCTGCGCATCCTTCAAAGGTTCCAACACGTTCGCCATGGAAAGAGGCACTCCCGGCATCGCCCCACCCTCCAGTACCGCCTGCGTCGCATGGTCTAGCAGCGTTACATACACCCGGTCGTTCGCATGCATCCGGTTCATCGTCGCGACCATATCGGCCAGCCCCACCTGCTGTTGCGTCCCCGTCCTCATCGTGAGTCGATCCACCGTGGTCCCATCGCTCACCACCACCCGCATCGTCCCTGGACTCAGCTTTGCCGGCAGCTTCACCTTTACGCGCACCATCCGTACCTCGGCCTGGTAAGGATGTAGCGTCACCTCGACCTCCATCTCATCGCCTGCGCGCGCGTCAATTCTGCTTAACCGTGCGGACTCCAGCACCGCCGTCATCCGAGCCGGAATCGCTTCCGCCTTCAGCTTCAGCCCCGTCACCACCGGCTGCTCCAACGCATTTCCGTACACCTTGCTGAACCTGTCGTTCACCAGCAGCGCCGCATTGATCGTCCCGGGGAAGAGTTCATTCTGCGCCATCATCCCCTTCATCCGGACAGGCGGCAGGCCTTTCACCCCAATCTCTCCCGTCAGCCGGTAGCTCATCTCCTCTGCCGCCGTATTGTTCGTCTGCAGGCTCTGATACACCGACACCAGCATCGTCGAAGGCGTCAGCTGTCGGTTGTCCAGCACCTCAAAGTGAAGCGTCTTCGCCGCCCCTGCCGGTCTGTCCCCAACCACCGGTGGCACCACCTCCACCTCCACCGGAATCATCCGCGCCTGCACCCCAAACCGCCCCATAATCGCCGACGCACGGTCCTCGGTAAACGCCCCCACGGTCTCCGTCGTATTGATGATCTTGAAAGAATTCAGCGGCGACGCCAGCGAAGTCAGCACCTCCGCCTTCGTCATGGGCATATCCACCGGCCCATACTGAGTAATCGGGTGCCCGCACGCCAGCAGCCGTTTCGGGTCGACATATGTAACCGTGCACGTCCCCGCCATCGATAAATCCCCCCGCACCAGCACCGCGCTCACCGCACTGCCCGGCACCAGCGGCTCAGGTTGCACCGCCTTCGGGTTCGCCCCACCAAGCCCCGTCACCGGCATCAGCCCCATCGCGCGAAATCTGTCCCCAAACCGCTCCACCGCCTCCTGCGTAAATCCGCCAAACATCAGCGGAGTCTCCATCGCCCGCAGCTCCGGCTGCCCATCCCCTCCCGAGCTCTTAATCTCCGCCCGCTGTATCCCCACCGAAGAAGCGCCGTTCTCGTCCCGCACCTGCAGCATCGATTCGATCGGCGTAATCCCCGCAATCGGCTCCTTCGTGAACTGCCCAATCCGATAACTGATCGCCCCCACCAGTCGCCCGTCGATATACACCGGACTCCCGCTCATACCTGCCACCACGCCCGTATACTCCGGCTTATCTCCGTGCAGCCGTGCCAGAATCATGTCCTGCCCTGGCCCTAGCGCGTCCCGCAACACCCCCAAAACCTCCACCTGCATCGGCTCCGGGTTCACCCCCTCGAACACCGTATACGCGACGCCCTTCATCCCCCGCTTCACCTCAGCCAGAGGGAAAAATTGCGTTATCGCCGGAGCCGCTGCCGGCATCGGTATCGGAGTCCACGCACCCGTCGTCCCCGCGACCATCGTTGCTCCAGGCGTCTGTGCCCGAGCCCCTCCCACCACCAGCGTCCCACTGAATGCCAGTCCGTATATCAGCCGCCGAAGCTTTACCGCATAAATCACGTCTACAGAGTACTAGAGCGGACCCACGACCGTCGCACCGCCGCACAAAATCCCTGTTCTCACTATCGCCTGATAAAGTCGTCAAATATTCGGAGTAAAGTTTCAGATGATGACCACCCAAACTCACCATCCGGCCCGCATCCTCCTCCTCGCCGCCTGCACCCTCTTCCTTCCGCTGCCCCGTGCCCACGCCCAGACCCCCCAACCGGCCGAGCAGCAGACCAAGCCGAGCCCTCCGTCCCCCGACGACGCCGGTCCGCAGACCGACAACGGCTCCATCGTCATCAAGAAGAAGAAAGACGCCGAGGAGGCCGCACCTGCTCCCGCCGCGCCAGCTGAACCCAAGGTCAAGAACCCCAACAACGAGACTTACTCCCTCCGCATCGACGTCCCCATCGTCAACATCGACGCCAACGTCATCCTCGATAAGACCCACCAGTTCGTTCCGGGCCTGAAAGCAAACAACTTCCTCATCCTCGAGGACGGTGTCCCCCAGACCATCACCAGCGTTCGCGTCGCCCAGACCCCCATCACTGCAGTTATGCTGCTCGAGTTCGCCTCCAACAGCTACTACCTCATCAACGACATGCAGAACGCCTCCTACTACTTCTTCCGTTCGCTGCGTCCCGAGGACTACGTGGCCGTCATGACCTACGACCTCCGTACCCACATCCTCACCGACTTCACCAACAACAAGGACACTGTCGCCCAGGCCCTCCAGTCCCTCATCATCCCCACCTTCTCCGATACCAACCTATTCGACGCCCTCTACGAGACCCTCGACCGCTGCAGCCGCATCGAAGGCCGCAAGTACATCATCCTTATCGGGTCCGGCCGTGACACCTTCTCCAAACTCACCCTCGACAAGATACTCGCCAAGGTCAAGTCCTCCCAGAACATCACCATCTTTTCCATTGGCACTGGCGCGTTGCTCAACGAGATGTATGGCGGTCGGGGCGGCGGCATGGGCGCAGCCATCGCTAATATGGACTACCTTCAGGCCCAGAACCAGATGAACACCTTCGCCGCGATGACCGGCGGCATGAGCTTCAACCCGCTGTTCCAGGGCGCGCTCCCCGACGTCTTCGCCCAGATCAACGACTCCATCCGCAACGAATACATCCTCACCTACCGCCCCACCAACAACAAAAATGACGGCAGCTACCGCAAGGTCAAGGTCCTCCTCGTCGACAACGAAGGCCACCCCCTCCGCATGCAGGACGAAAAGGGCAAACCCCAGAAGTACTCCGTCATCGCCCGCGACGGCTACAACGCCAAGCTACCCGTCGAATAGGTCGGTTTTGGGGGCGCGCAGTTTGCAGTTGTTTCAGAAAAATCCGCAAACCGAAACCCTGTCATCCTGAGCAAAGCCAGTTCGCGCAGCTGCGAACTGCGCAGTTGAAGGACCTGCGGGTTGATGTTGCTTGTTCTCCCACAAGACTCAAAACTCTTGTCATTCTGACCCTGAGCGAAGTCGCACGGGGAAGAACCCCCGCATTGCTGTTGTTTGTTTTCGCCTGTCAGCGGTGCCGAATGTCACTATGCTAGAGTGATTCCCGTATTCCCCGCAGGAATCTATTTCTCATAGGAAATCGAGTTGAATCAAAACTGGAGTAAACCTGGGCCGTCCAGGCGACAGCTTCTAAAAGCAGGGACCATCTGCGCAGCCGCAGCCGTAGCGCGCCCAATCATGGCAAGCCCACCGCTGGTCCGCGTCTTCGACGTCGCAAAGTACGGAGCTGTTGGTAACGGCACAACATTGGACGGGCCCGCCATCCAACGCACCATCGACGAGGCCGCTGCCTACCGCGGCAAATCTCAGGTCCTCCTGCGCGGCGGAAAAAAATATCTCGTCGGAACCCTGGTCCTCAAGGGCGCCATCGATTTCCATCTAGCCGACGACGCCCAACTACTGGCAAGCCTCCAGGGCGAGCACTATCTCGGTGGTCTCGCTGGCTCAGCCGACGCCGACTCCATGGCCGCCGCCGCAGGCGCAATGATCGTCGCCACCGGAGCTCAGGGCCTCCGCATCTCAGGTACCGGCACCTTGCAGGGGCGCGCCCGCGAGTTCATGAAACGCTATGACCCCACCAACGAGTGGTGGCTCCCCAAAGACTTTCGTCCCAAAATGTTCGTACTCACCGAATGCAAAGACCTTGAAGTTCGCGACATCACCTTCGCCGAAGCACCCAACTGGGGCATGCACATGCTCGGCTGTGACGGCGTACTCGTCGACAACGTCAAAGTGCGCAATCTCCTCGACGTCCCCAACTGTGACGGCATCGATCCCGACCACTCCCGCAACGTCCAGATTAAAAATTGCAACATCGTCTGCGGAGACGACGGAGTCGTCGTCAAAGCAAGCCGTCAAACCAAAGACTACGGACCGGCCGCAAACATCAAGGTTCAGGACTGCATCATCGAAACCCAGGACGCCGGCCTGAAGATCGGCACCGAAACAACCTCCGACGTCCGCGACATCACCTTCGAACGTTGCACCATCAAGAAAGCTTCACGCGGCCTCTGCATTCAACTCCGCGACGAAGGCAGCGTCTACAATATCACCTTCAAAGACATCACCTTCGAATCGCAATACTTCTCTGACCCATGGTGGGGACGAGGCGAAGCCATCTCCTTCACCGCCATCCCCCGCAAGCCCGCCGCAAAACTCGGCACCCTCCACCACATCACCGTACAGAACGTCTCCGGCCGCGCCGAAAACAGCGTTCGCATCTGGGGAAGCCCCGGCAACCCAGCCCACGACATCCTGCTCGACCAGGTCGACGTGACGCTCGATCGCTGGACAAAATACAAAGGCGGAATCTACGACAATCGCCCCACGTCCGCGATCACTCCGCTCGAGCCGCATCCAACCGCCGGCTTCAGTATCCAGGACGCGAACAACGTAACCCTGCGCGACTGCAAAGTTAGTTGGGGCGCCAACCCGCCGGAGTACTTCGGCGAAGCGATTCAGCAGAAAGACGTCACCGACCTCAAGGTCGAACGATTTCAGGGCGACGCAGCCCACGCGAGCCACAAAGAAGGTGCGGAGTGATACGTTCACCCTGGCGTTTAGCGTCTCTTGCAACGTTGCTGACAAGCAGCGTAACTCTCCTTGCGCAGCAGATGCGCCCGGTGCAATCACCTCCGGTCCTGCGCGAAGAGCGGCAGGGAACCGCCCCGCCTCCCGCACAGATCTTCAAAATCTTTCAATTTCCCGCTGACAAAATTCCCCGTATCGACGGCGATCCGATCGACTGGTCGCTCGTCCCCGAGAGCTACACCGTCGGACTCGACCAGATGCACGACGACGAGCACAAGCACACAACTCCTGACGCAAAAAATCTCGACATCCACGTCAAAGTCGGATGGGTCAAGGGCCTCAATCGCCTCTACTTTCTCTATGAGGCCTACGACAACTTCTGGGATTTCTCTGACCCCGGTCTCCACAACGACACCTTCGAGATTGTCGTCGATGGCGACCGCTCCGGCGGCCCACTCATCCCCCAATTCCGCAACAACGCCGACCAGGAAGAGTACGACGCCCACTTCTCCATGCACGGTGTCCACGCGCAGAACTACCACATCTTTACTCCGTCCGAAGGCAAGGACTGGGCTCTCGCCTGGGGCTGCCAGCCTTGGGACAAGGAACTCCCCTGGGCCAACCACGCGCAGAGCTACCACTTCGAGCACGGCGAGAGCGGCAAGTACGTCCTGGAGTTTTACATCACGCCATTCGACTACGCTGGATGCGAAGGCCCCCAACGCGCAGTCGAGTCAAAGCTCTACGAGAACAAGTTGATCGGCCTGTCCTGGGCCGTCATCGACTACGACGGCGACACAAAAAACAACGGCTTCTGGAACCTCGGCACCGAACACACCATGTACGGCAACGCAACCTTGCTCCGCGAATTCCGCCTCATGCCGCTCGAGCCCGAACTCCAGAAACCGATCGAAGCAAAATGGACATTCAAAGTCCTCGACATGGACCGCAGGCTAGTCGCATTCGAAGACGAATCCGTAGGAAAAATCACAAGCTGGCGTTGGGACTTCGGAGACGGCACCAGCTCCACCGAACAACATCCCCTCCACACCTACAAACAAGCCGGACAATACGTCGTCGCCCTTTACATCGAAGGCCCAGCCGGAAAATCCCGCATGTCCAAAGTCTGGGACGTCACCGTCCGCTAAATTCTTCGGCGAAACAGATCAACGAATCATCCCCAAAGTAGCCGCGGCTCCCCAAGGTCGTCAATTTCGACCGGAGCGCAGCGGAGTGAAGAAATCCGCTTTTTCTCCTACCCTCGCTTGACAAACCGCTCACCCAAACACGCCCAACAAATAAACAAAAAGTGAGAAATCCCACCGAAGTCCAACCCTAAAGTCTCTCGTTCGAAGACTTTGCACACTTTTGACGGGGGAGGGGGATACCTCTGACAAATAGCTCTTCTCAAAATGCGATACTCCCAAAAGTATGCGCATCGCCTCACTCCAACCCTCGATCACGATTACCCTCGCCGCCCTCAACAAACTTGACCACCTCTGCGCCTGCACGCGCTATTGCCTCGAAGCCCTGCCCGAGCTAGCCGCCCAAAATCCCCACATCCTCCACGACAGTTGGACAGCCAACACCGAAGAAATCCTCGCCACAAAACCCGATATAGTCCTCGCCAGCGTCCCCTACAGAATGGAATCTCTCGCTGCGATCCTCAAATCCGGCCTTCCGGTTCTTACCCTCGCTCCACACTCGCTAGCCGACGTCTACAAAGACATCCACCTCATCGCAGCGGTCGTCGACGCAAACGCCGAAGCCGCATCCCTCATCGCCGAAATGCAATCCACCATCGAAGCCACGCGTCGCCGAGGTGATCAACGCACCCAGACACCAATCGTCTACTGCGAAGAGTGGGGCAAACCCCTCATCCACTCCCAATCCTGGGTAGCCGAGCTAGTCGAAGCCGCTGGAGGCGAATATCTAGGAGAACCTGGCGCCCACACAACCGCAGAAGCCGTTGCGAATGCTGACCCCGACGTCCTCCTCTTCAGTTGGTGCGGAGCAGGGAACCGCGTCCCCCTCGAGCGCGTCATAGCCCAACGTAACTGGCATCACCTCAAAGCCGTGCAGCAACGCCGAGTATTCTGCATCCCCGACCAGCACCTCAACACTCCAGCCCACACCTTGCTGGAAGGCCTCGCCTGCATCGCCGCCACTACCCACCCGAACCTCCACCCACCCCACCCCGAACTAATTCAACTCCAACTCACCGAGGTCGAGGCATCGTCAGATCGAGATCCTTTGCCAACATCTGCTTCGTCACCAAAATAATCTGACCCGTATGCTGTTGCACATGCCCCACCACCTGGCATATCGCCTCCAGCACACTCACATCGCGTCCCTGCGGAGTAATTCTTTCCACTAGCCGTTCCGCCGGCACAGCTGCAATCACGCTCTTTGCTTCTGTCATCGTCGCCTCGAACAGTGCAACCAACTCCGCTCTACTCATTCCGCGATCCGCACTGAACTCCTTATCCCTCACCCGCACATCTGGTGCTCCACCGACCCCATGCATAATCCACTGCCGCGCATTCCCGCACAGGTGAAGCACCAGATTGCCGACGGCGTTTTCATGCGCGCCCTGCCGGTGCCAAACCTGTTCCTCCGTCAGCTTCTTCACACAAGTCGTAAGATACTCCGTCATCAGCCCGAGCTTGCGGCAAGAGACATCCAGAAAGTCAGCGGCAATCTTATTCTGCAGGTTATCCATTCCCGCATTTTAGTCTGCCTACAACTGCGGAGAACACTCGCCCGCACGTTGACCTTATCTGTCTCTCCTCGTACACTCTAAGAGGCAGCCAGCAATCGCCAACTGCGGCTCCTTTCAATCTGTTGCCCCCTCGTTCAATGGTAGGACTGACGACTCTGACTCGTCCAATCGGGGTTCGAATCCCTGGGGGGCAACCACGAATTTTTTTAGCTAGTCCGTGTCCAGCTACCGGAAACGATAGCCGACCCCGATAGAAAAGATCGGAAAAAAGCTGGCGTAGCTCAGGTTGTGATCGTTACGCGCTTTGAACTCCGCGAGGTTTTTTTGAAAGCCGGCATCCTGATCGACCGATTGGCACCCTATCGACGGCGGATAGTTCGGATCACATGCGCTTCCCGTGAAGGCCACCTGCAGGCTCGGTTGACCCACATAGAAAAAGCCCATCTCAACAGGGATGCTGAAGTGGCTCTTGTCTCGTGGGATGAGATTGCCAAAGCCAAAGCTGAATCCAGGTGAGGTTTTGCGAAAGTCGACCCGTCCTGACCCACGGAGCGGATCCGAATAGCTGCTGATATAGTCCTGGCCGCTCAGAGTGACAGTGCTCCCCGATGGGATGACGGCTGTGGCGAGGATACGGTCGTTATTGCCGAAGACGAACTGCGGACTGAGGCGCAGATGGCTTCCGAAAGGGAACCAGTCCAGAGCTACATGGCCAGTGCGTAGGTGGAGATTCACGCCCACGTTTGCGCCTTCTTCCTGGAAGTTAGTGCCGTAGTTGAAGAAATCTGTACCCGCACGCAGGTTAAATCTGGTAGCGAGCGGTGTGGCGATGTCAAAACCAGTCCCGCCAAAGCCGACGCGGGTCGCCACTCCGAGGCCAGAGAAGGGCCGATAGGTTCGTGACGCCCCGATCGAACGTGGGGGCACGCTCACGACCCCGCCTGATCCTCCGAAGCTCTCTGCGTGAGGCAACTCAGACGTGGTGTTCAGTGCGGCATTGTCGAGGGCTGACAATTGCGCGGCTGCGTTGAGAGTGGAAGTGCTGAGAGCGACGGTGAGGGTGCTGAATGCGAGGATGTGTAACTTAATGGGCGTCTTCCGTTCGGAGAGAGTCCTTGTTGCTCTTGGAATCTCTATCGGCAGCAGACGTAGATCGTTTAGGGGCCGACAACTCGTTATGACTCCTTCGTAAGCCCTCCATTGAAGGCCTTAGAGGATCGAATCCTCCTCATTTTCAAAAAAAACAAACTTGAAAAGGTGGCCCACCCCACTTGACATCGTCTTCACGGAGGAATAATACATAACCGTATGGTTAAGTATTCGACCAGCCTCAACACCACCTTCGGCGCCCTCAGCGACCCGACCCGCCGAACCATCCTCACGACGCTGCAGCGCGGACACGCATCCGTAACCGAACTCGCGCGCCCGCACGATATCTCCATGCCCGCCATCCTCAAGCACCTTCGCGTGCTCGAGCAGGCAGGCCTCATCGAGCAGAAAAAAACAGGCCGTGTCCGCATGTGCCGCCTCACCGTCGCACCCATGCAGCAGGCCGCCAACTGGCTCGCCCTCTACCGCGTCTTCTGGGACAACCAGCTCGACAATCTCGGCAAATTTCTTGAACAAACCGATCCCAAAAAACAGGAGAACAAAGCATGTCGCAAGCCGCCGTCGCATCGCCTACGTCGCTCGTAATCTCCCGCACCTATCCCGCATCGGTCGATCGGGTCTTCAAAGCGTGGATCGACGCCAACCAACTCGGCCAGTGGTTCGCCCCGACCGACGACTACACCACCAAGGCCAACGTCGACCTTCGCGTCGGCCACGAGTACCGCATCGCCATCACCCACAAAGGCGGTAACGTCCACACAATCCTCGGCACCTACCGCCTCATCGAGCCGCCCCGTAAGCTCGTCTACACCTGGGGATGGGAAGGCGGACCCATGGCGGACACTCTTGTCACCGTCGACTTCGCCCCCGAAGGCGAAGCCACCAAGGTCACCATCACCCACGAGCAGTTCACTAACATCGAAGACCGCGACAAGCACAACGAAGGCTGGAACGGATGCCTCAACCGCTTGCAGCGCACTCTTACAACGGCCGTCTAGTCTTCGTTACGGATCGACCGAAAATCGATCCACTGAAGACCGATCAAGACAGTCTTTGTTGTTGCTAATTGGCACCAGTCACCAAATCCGACACTAAGGAGAGATCATGGCAAATCCGTTCGTTTACACAGAACTCAACACCACCGACCTCAGCCCCTCAAAAGCCTTCTACTCGAAACTCTTCGATTGGAAGCTTGAGGATGTCCCGGGCATGGACACGGACTACACCTTCATCAAGAACGGCGATAGTACCATCGGTGGCATGATGAAACACCCCATGCCCGGCGCACCCTCCATGTGGCTGCCCTACGTCGGTGTCGACGATATCAAAGCCGCTACCGCCAAGGCGAAATCACTCGGCGCAAAGGTCATCGTTGATGTTCGCGAGGTCATGGGCTACGGCCAGATGAGCATTCTCAGCGACCCCACCGGCGCCACCATCGCTCTCTGGCAAGCAAAAAAAGCATAGCCACGAATCTACCGCTCAGCGCCTCCGGTGATCTCCGCTTCCCTCAGGAAGTCGAAGTTACCGGACGCTCGTGGCCGGACATTGACGACCCTCCGCGTATGCACCACCTCATTATTCGGATACCACAGCGGAATCCCCGGCAACTCCTCCGCCAGTATCTGCTGCACTTCCACATAATCCTTCTTCCTCACCGCACGATCCGAAGTAGCCGAGGCCTCTGCCAGCAGAGCATCCACCCGCGCGTTCGAGTATCGTCCGCGATTTCCCCCTTTGGGCGGAAAGCTGCCCGAGCCGTACGCATAGCGAAAGATATCCGGGTCTTCATTACTTCCAATCCAACGCAGCGCATAGATCTGAAACGCACCCTTGGTCACGTCCGCATAAAACGTTCCAAACTCCGTCGAGCGAATCTCCAGCCGAATCCCCGCCGCTCTCAACTGTTGTTGCAACACCGCCGCCATCAGCCGAGTCGTCTCATCCGTACTCGTCTTCATCGTCAACCGCAGCCGCACGCCATCTATTCCGGCTGGGAATCCCGCCTCATCCAGCAGCCGCTGCGCCCGCACAACATCATGCGGATACTGCGCCAACTCGTTATTCGTCGCCGCTGCCCAATGCCCCGTGGGCAACAAAGTATTCGCCAGCCTCGCCTGCCCACGCCATATCGCATCGACAATCGCCTGCCGGTCGATCGCGCGCGCTATCGCTTGCCTGACTAGCTTGTTTCTCAAGATTGGATCTGTAACATTGAACGTTACATAGACTACAGGCGATCCGCCCCCCGACTCCACCTTCAGATTTGGCTCCGCCTCCAGTGTATGCACCATATCCAACGTCACTACATTGCTCGCCAGGTCAGCCGACCCCTTCTTCAACTCCAGTGCACTCGTAATCGTATCCGGCACCACCGTAAACCGAATCCTTTCGATTCTCTGCGCGCCGGCACCAACCTGCGGCAACCCATCAACCCGATCCGCCCAATAATCAGGGTTTCGCTCCACGATCACCTCTTTGTCTTGCACCGCACTCACAAACTTGAACGGCCCCGATCCCACCGGATGCAACCCAAAATCCTTCCCCGATCCACGCGGTACGACGCCAAACAAACCGTCGCTCATGTTGAACAGCAATCCCGCATCCGGCCGTTTCATCCGAACCACCACGGTTAGCCGATCCCGCGCCTCCGCCCGATCCACCGCCGCAAAACTCCCACCTTTTGCCGTCACTAACGACCCATCGATCAAACTCTCAATCGTATAAACCACATCCGCTGCCTCAAGCGGCCGTCCATCATGAAATCGCACTCCATCCCGAAGATGAAACACCCACGTCAGCGCATCCGGTTGCTCCCAACTCGTCGCCAGCCAGGGCTGCAGTTCGTAATGTTCATCCTTCTTCACCAGCGCATCGAAGATCTGCCCACCCACCCGCTCCGACTGCGCATCCGTCCCCACCCGCAGATCCAAATTATTCGGACTACTCTCCAGAATCATCACCACCGACCCCGGCTCTTCCACCCGACCCCTGCACCCAACCATTAACCCGCACCCAAAAACCATCAACGCAACGCAAATGCGTGCGGCCCATCCTTTCGCTGTCTCATCGCGATAGGTATTCGCGAAGCGAACTACTTTTCGTTTCGCGATCGCAAAATTCATCCGCGACTAACCTTCCCCAGCACCACCGCCCTCCGCGCCCCTGTAGCCGCCGGAACATTCCCAGGCAACCCATTCCAACTCAACCAAGCCAGCAGCCCAAACGCCACAGCCTCTTTAGCCTGCGCCGGAACCCCCAACTCCTCCATCAACCGCACCTTCACCTTCAGCGGCTCCAGCCCATCCCGCAGCATCCCCATCAGCACATCATTCTTCGTCCCGCCCCCAGCCACCACAAACTCCACCGGCGACAGCGGCGCTGCTTGCCCCACATGCTCCCAAACAAACCGCCGATAAGCATCCACGATTGAAGCCGCCGTCAGAGCCGTAGCCGTAGCGACAATGTCCTCATCCCGGTCCTTTATTCCCCCCGCCTTCCTGCACATCGCTATAAACCGCGAAACAAAAGCCTCGCCAAACTGCTCGCGCCCGCAAGACTTCGGAGGCAGGGCAGAGAAGTATCTCTCCTTCAAAACCTCTTCCACTACCTCATGCAACACCCGCCCCGTCCTGGCCACTGCTCCGCCCTGATCGAACTCCCGCTCATACAACCGTTTCATGCAATCATCGATCACCATGTTCGCTGGCCCCGTATCGAACGCCATCACACCATCGACACGAGCGTTAGCAGGGATCGCCGTCAGGTTCCCGATCCCTCCAAGGTTTTGCAGCACGCGGCTCACCTCTGTTGAACGAAACAGCACGTAATCCAGCATCGGCACCAGCGGAGCACCTTGTCCCCCAGCCGCCAGATCCGCCGGCCTGAAGTCACTCACCACCGGCAGCCGCAGCCGCTCCGCAACCACCGATGCCTCGCCAATCTGCCAAGTCGCCCGCACATCTTTCCCTAAATACTTCTCCGCCGCTCCCTGGTGATACACCGTCTGCCCATGACATCCCACCAACTCGATCTTCACTCCAAACGAACTCTGTGCCTTCTCAACCGCCTCCGCGTACACCTCACCCAGTCGCCAGTTCAGTCGCGCCAACTCCGCCACCGAAATAGCATCTGCATCCATCGCGCCGAGGACCGCTGCCCTTACGCCCTTCGGATACGCGGTTCCCACGTGCCCGAGCAACTCCACGTTCGGGGTCCCATCCTTCACGTCCGAAGGTGAAATTCTGCACACCGCCACATCCACCCCATCCGCCGAAGTCCCACTCATCACCCCAGCCACCACCATGCTCTTCATCAGGCTTTTAACTCCCTCTGCAACTCCGCTAGCAAGTTCAAAGCCTCTCGCGGCGTCAGCCCATCCACATCAGCCTCCGCCAGCCGGTCCACAATCCTCTGCGAGAGCGGTGTAAACATAGTCATCTGCATCTGTGGCACACTCGTAGGCGAAGCCTCCCGCACCTGCTGCGTCTCCGCCCTTTCATGTACCTTCAGCACCTCACGCGCCCGCGCGATCACAGCTGCAGGCAACCCCGCCAGCTTAGCAACCTCGATCCCGTAACTCTTACTCGCCGGTCCCGCCTCCACGGTATGCAGAAACACTATCCCCCCCGCGGTCTCCTTCACCGTCACCCGCAGATTCGTCAGCCGCTCGAGCCTTTCCGCCAACAACGTCAGCTCATGATAGTGCGTAGCAAACAACGTCCGTGCCCCAATCCGGTCATGCAGATGTTCCACCGTAGCCCAAGCCAGACTCAGCCCATCATAGGTAGCAGTCCCACGCCCCATCTCATCCAGCAACACGAGCGACCGGTTCGTCGCCGTATTCAAGATCGCCGCCGTCTCGGTCATCTCGACCATAAACGTCGACCGCCCCCGCGCAACATTATCACTCGCCCCAATCCTCGTGTAGATCCGATCCACTAGCCCTAGCCGCATTCGCTCTGCAGGAACAAAACACCCCATCTGCGCCATCACCACCAGCAGCGCCGCCATCCGCAGATACGTACTCTTGCCGCCCATGTTCGGCCCGGTAATCAACAACACCGCCGGCCCTGCATCGGCATCCATGTGCACCGAGTTCGGCACAAACCGCCCTCCACCCGATTCCTCCAGCCGCCTCTCCACCACCGGATGCCGTGCCTGCACAAACTCCAGCACGCCCGACTCCTCCACCTGTGGCCTCACCCACCCCCTCAGCGCCGCGAGATGCGCAAAGCATCCTAGCAGATCAATCTCCGCGACCTTCCTCGCCGTCTCTCGCATCCGTCCCGCGGCCTCCAGCAACTGCCGCCTCAACTCAGCAAAGATCCTCCGCTCAATCTCGCCACTCCGCTCCTGTGCAGTCAGAATCTTCGTCTCATACTCCTTCAGCTCCGGAGTAGTAAACCGCTCCGCATTCACCAGCGTCTGCTTCCGCTCATAGTCCGCCGGCACCGCCTTCGCATTCGCCTTAGTCACCTCAAGGTAGTACCCAAAAACCGAATTGAACCGTACCTTCAGCGATCCAATCCCCGTCCTCTCACGCTCTCTCTCTTCAATCGCAGCCAGCGCCTGCCGACCGCTCTTGCTCAACTCCCGCAACTCATCGAGCTCCGCGTCCACACCCTCGCGAATCGCTCCGCCATCCCCCAGCGACACCGGTGGCTCCTCCGCAATCGTCCGCACAATCATCTCGTGCAGATCCTCCAGCGGATCGATGCTCACCCCCAACTCACGCCACCGCGCAGCCTCAAACATCTTCACCGACGACACCACTCCCGGCAGACAACCCAGCGTCTTCGCCAGAGCCATCACCTCACGAGGCCCAGCCGAATCCAGCGCCACCCGCCCCAGCAGACGTTCCAGATCAAGCAACCCATCCATCGATCGCCGCAGCCCTTCGCGCCGCCGCAGATCCCCCGCTGCCTCACCCACCGCCTCCAGCCGAGCTTCAATCTCCCCCAATCCGCTAGCCGGCCGCAGCAACGAAGCGCGCAGCAGCCTCTTTCCCATCGGCGTACAACAAGCATCCATCGTGTAGAACAGCGTAGTCTGCGCCGACTCCCCCGAAAACAACGGTTCAACCAGCTCCAGGTTCCGCACACTCACCGCATCAAGCTCCATGCAAGTCGACCGCTCATAAAATCGCAGCCCATCCACATGCTCCAACCCACCCTGCTTTGTCTGCCGCATATAGTGCAGCAGCGCCCCGGCGGCAACTACAGCGGCCTCATGCCCACCCAGCCCCATCCCATCCAACGAATGCACCTTGAAGTGGTTCCTCACCAGTGGCACTGCATACTCCGCCGTAAAAATCCACTCATCCACCGCCGTCTTCGTTCGAATCCCATCGAACGCCGCCGTCTCCGACGATGCCTCCCCCGCAAGATTCACCCCACCCAGCAGTCCCGTCCCATATAGCAACTCCACCGGCCGCACTCGTCCCAACTCGTCCACAGCCGCCGCCCAGGCACCCACCCCGGCAAACTCCGTAGCTCTGAACTCACCCGTCGACAAATCCAGCAACGCGACGCCACAAACCTGCGAAGCTCCCGACCCCATCGCCGCCACACTCGCCAGATAATTACTCTGTTCCGCCCCCAACGTTGGATCGAGCGCCGTCCCCGGCGTCAGCACCCGAGTCACCTCCCGCCGCACGATCGTCTTCGTCTGCTTCGGATCCTCCATTTGCTCGCACAGGGCAATCTTGTACCCCAGCCGCAGCAGCTTCTGCAGATAAACCTCCGCGGCATGGTACGGCACCCCGCACATCGGCTGCTTCTTCTCTCTGTCTCTCGCCGTCAGCGTAAGCTGCAACTCGCGCGACACCAGGATCGCGTCGTCATAAAACAGCTCGTAAAAGTCCCCGATCCTGCAGAACATCAGGCAATCCGGGTGCTGATCCTTCGCCGCAAAGTACTGCCGCATTACCGGAGTCAACGTACTAACGTCGCTTGTAGTGTCATTTGCCACTGGAGAGCCCAGAATACCGGATTTCAGAAGCCCAAGTGGAATCGGAGGATCCCATTCCAAGGTCCAGTCGTACGAATGATGATCCGACACCCCAACGAAAAACAACCCATCGCCATCTGTTTCGCAGCACCGGCGCCGCGTTTGATCATCTCTCCATACCCGATATACTGAAGATTCGCGAGTTTAGCGCTAGCGAACGCTCACTATGTCTCTCCTCTGGCTCAGAGTCGCGGTCCTCCTCTACGGCATAGCCGCGCTCGCGGTCCTGCCCGCCGCCCTGTACGACCGCCCCCGCTGGCGTCACATCGCCATCCCCGCCACCATCGCAGCCGTCCTCTTCCACTTCGTCTCGCTAGCCGAGATGCTCAGCGCTGCCCACCATCGCTTGCCTGTCGACACTCACGAGACACAGACTCTTCTCGGCCTCCTCCTCGCCCTCGCATTCCTCGTCGTCTATTGGCGATACAAGACGGTCTCTCTCGGCATCTTCATCCTTCCCATCTGCTTCCTCCTGGGTCTCCTTCCCGCCTTCCACCCCGGGCAGGAAAGCACCACCTTCCCCATCCTCCACACCGGCTGGATCTTCCTCCACGTCGCTCTCCTCCTCGCCGCCTACGCAGCCCTTCTACTCTCGCTCCTCGCCTCTCTCCTTTACTTAGTCCAGGAGCGCCGCCTTAAACAAAAATCTCCCACGCTCCCTTCGCTTCCACCGCTCGAGACAGCAGATCAGATCGCCCTGAAGGCCCTCCTCTTCGGTCTCCCCTGCATGACAGCAGGCCTTCTCATCGGCTCCCTTATCGCGCAAGCCACGGTGGGCATATCCTACTTCCGCGATCCTAAGATCCTCCTCGCCTTCGCCATGTGGCTGGTCTATATCGCGATGATCTACATCCGTCGCCACGCTGGCCTCCGCGGACGCCGCGCAGTCTACCTCTCCAGCTTCGTCTTCTTCGTTGTCCTGGCCGTCTGGGCCGCAAACCAGTTCTCTGACGTCCACAGGTTCAACGCCCCATGAGCCAAGCGACACAGGGACGCCTCGTCCTCCTCGGCATCAACCACAACACCGCACCCATCGAGGTCCGTGAACGCCTCGCCATCCCCTCCACCCGCCTCGCCGACGCTACCCGCAGCCTCCTCCATCAGCCCGGCATCCGAGAGGGCCTCATCCTCTCCACCTGCAACCGCGTCGAGCTTCTCACCCTGCAGGACGACACCGGCGAAGCCGCAAACACCCAACCCCAAACCAAAGCCGACCTCCTCCGCTTCCTCCACGAATACTTCAGCGTCCCGCCCAACGATATCCAGCCCCACCTCTACGAATTCCGCGAACGCGAAGCCGTCCGCCATCTCTTCCGCGTAGCCAGTTCACTCGACAGTATGGTCGTGGGCGAACCCCAGATCCTCGGCCAGGTCAAAGAGTCCTACACCATCGCCCGCGAAGTAGGCGCTGTCTCCACTCACCTCGAATCCCTCCTCCAGCGCACCTTCACCGTCGCAAAAAAAATCCGCTCCGAAACTCAAATCGGCTCAAGCAGCGTCTCCATCGCCTCAGTCGCGGTCGACCTCGCCAGAAAAATCTTCGGATCCTTGCAGGGGAAAACTGTCCTCCTCGTAGGTGCAGGAAAGATGTCCGAGTTGGCCGCCCGCCACCTTATCCACCAGGGCGCAGCTTCTATCCTTGTCACCAACCGCACCCACTCACGCGCCGAAAAAATTGCCGCCGACTTCGCCTCCTCCGCAGTCCACACCGAAGCCATCCTCTTCGACGACCTCTACGCCCAGGCCCCCCGCGCCGACATCGTCATCAGCAGCACCGGAGCCCCGCAAAAAATCTTCAGCCCCTCACACGGACAGCACTTCCTGCACGCCCGTCGCAACCGCCCCATGTTCTTCATCGACATCGCCGTCCCACGCGACGTCGACCCGCGCATGAACGAGGTCGAAGGTTGCTTCGTCTACGACATCGACGACCTCCAGCAGGTCGCCGCCGCCAACCTGGCCGATCGCAGCCGCGAAGCTGCCGCAGCCGAAACCATCGTCAGCAGGGAAGTCGAAAAGTACCACGAGCGTCTTCAGTCCCGCGACGCCGTCCCCGCCATCAAGGCTCTCCAGCAGCAAGCCGAAGAGCTCCGCCAGGCCGAACTAGCCCGATCGCAATCGAAGCTCGCCTCTCTCACCCCAGAGCAGCAAGCCGCAGTCGACGCCCTCACCCGAAGCCTCACCGCAAAGCTCATCCACCCGCAACTAGTCGCTCTGCGGCGCCGTGTTGAAGACAACACCGATCCACAAAAATAGTTGCGTGGTCCCTAAGCGCCTATCTCATTCTCCTGCAACAGCTTCCCCTGCGACCTTTCATCCTCTGCCGCATCTACTACAACAGAGGTTCTATGATGCCAAGGTTGAAAGCGATCTTACTTTCCCTGGCGACTCTGTCCGCTACCGCCCTCGGGCAAGCAGCGAACCAAGCCCGCCCAGGTACTCTCAATTACGTCGAGGGACAGGCCTCTATCGAAGGCCGTCCTGTTACTCCCAACTCCGTCGGCAACGCTGTTCTCGAAGGCGGGCAATATCTGTCGACCGCTAACGGCAAAGCCGAGGTGCTCCTGACTCCCGGCGTCTTTCTCCGCCTCGGTAACGACAGCACCGTCCAAATGGTCTCCCCGAACCTGACTCAGACTGAAGTCAAGCTCGAGCGCGGCCACGCCAATGTCGAAGTCGACCAGCTCTACAAGCAAAACGTCATCCTCATTGACCTCGAGAAGGGCCAGACTCAACTCCTCCAGAATGGCCTCTACACCTTCGACGCCGACAGCTCCACCGTCCGAGTATTCGACGGCAAAGCCAACGTCTTCCCCGGGTCCAATCTCCAGGCTGACGTCAAACCGATCGATGTCAAAGGTGGTCGCGAACTCACGCTCACGGGCGAACCTGCCAAACCGCAGCACTTCGACAAAGACAAATCCCAGGATGACCTTTATCGCTGGAGCAGCCTTCGCTCGGAGTATCTCGGCGACGCAAACGTCGACTTAGCCGAAGAATACGCCGGTGCCGCAAACTTCTACCCCGGCTGGTATTGGGCTGGCGGACCGTACGGGTACACATGGCTACCCGGTGACGGACTCTTCTGGAATCCCTACGGTTTCGGCTTTTACTCACCCTACTATCTCTACGGCGGTGGCTTCATCTACGGTCGCTATGGCCGCGGTATCTACCCATACCGTGGAGGCAACTTCGGTTACCGCGGTGGCCACACCGTTGCGGGAGGCTTTCGGGGCGGTAGCGTCCACGGAGGCGTCGCAGGCGGTGGAGGTTTCCACGGCGGCGGAGGTGGAGGTTTCCACGGTGGGGGCGGTGGCGGTGGTCACCGCTAACCTCATCTAGCTGAGCCCACGCAATCGTCGCAAAAGAAAAAGGTCAGGCATCTGATCTCATCCGGATGCCTGCCCTTCTTTTGGACCGCGAAACCGTCACCCCTCGCTGGCCTTCGCACCCGGCAAACGTTTCAGCAGCAAATCGATCTGCCCTGCGTGGTGCGATTCATGCTCGCACACATGAAACCATTTGCAGTAATTGTTGGTAGGCCCCCAACCCCACTTTTCATCCACTGTCATCAGCCACGCATCGTCGCGCTTCTTGAACTCTGCAAGGGACCGATCCCTTGTCTCCTTCAAAATATTCAAATAGAAATCCAGATCGTGTCCTTTAATCGTCTTCCGCCCCGCATCTCCCAGGCTCATCGCCGGGTCCCACTTCTGTTTCACAGCATCGGACCAGCTGCCCCACTTCATACCGTCAAAGGTATTTATTTGGTAGTACGTCTCCGTCGCGGCCAAATGCAGCAACAGCGCACCGATCGAGTTTGCATTCGCGTCGAACAGAACATCCAGGTTCGCCTGCGTAATCCCTTTCACCGGCCGCGTCACCGCTGGTCGAATAAACCCCAGCATTGAAACCAGAGTCCCAATCTGCGGCGTATAGCCTGGCCTCGGCCCAATAATCGTCATGCTCTCAGCTGGAGGAGCCGCCGAAATCCCCTCCGACACTACCATTCCCGCAGCAGCCGCAGCGGACGCCTTCAAAAACGTTCTCCGGCTCGCAATTGGCAAACTCGTCATAAGGAAACCCGCTATTTTTAAGGAAATTGAAACCATCCCGGTTGCTATTCGCGTCAGTATATCGGGGCGAACCATCCCCCATGCATCCCGTATCCTACTTAAGACATGAGCAGCGAGCACAACAACCCCCGCAACCCCATCCGCATCGGCAGCCGAGGCTCACAACTAGCCCTCTGGCAGGCGAACCACATCCTCTACGCCCTTCGCGACGCCGGCTACCACGTCGAACTCGAAATCATTCGCACCACCGGCGACCGCATGCAGCAACCCGGCTTCGTCCCGCCGCCAAACCTCGACGGCAAAGGAATCTTCATCAAGGAAATCGAAGAAGCCCTCGAAGAGGGCCGCATCGACCTCGCAGTCCACTCCCTCAAAGACCTCCCGACAAAACTCGCCCCCCAGTTCACCCTCGCCGCGATCCCCAAACGCGCCGACGCCCGCGACGTCTGGGTCTGCGAAGAATACTGGGCCCTTCACACCCTCCCCGCCGGCGGACGCATCGGCACCACCAGCCCTCGCCGCCGTGCGCAGATCCTCGCCCTCCGCCCCGACGTCACGTTCGTCGAAATAAGAGGAAACATCGACACCCGCCTCAAAAAACTTGCCGACGGCAAATGCGATGCCCTAGTCCTCGCCGCCGCCGGCCTCGACCGCCTCAAGCGCACCGAGTCCGTCCATCAGCGCTTTTGCCCCGAAGAAATCTGTCCCTCGCCCGGCCAGGGTGCTCTCGCCCTCGAAACCCGCAGTCCCGAACACCCCATCGACGAAGCCCGCGACACTTACATCCGCAACGCCATCGCCTTCCTCGAACACCCCCACACCCGCTTCGCCGTAGAAGCAGAACGCACCACCCTCGACGCTCTCGGCGGCGGCTGCTCTCTTCCCATCGGCGTCCACTGCATCCCGCCCGCAACCGAAGCAGGGAAGTGGCGCATGCTTGCACAGGTCGTCTCCCCCGACGGAGAAGCCATGGTTCAGATCGACACCGAAGCCACCTACTCCACCACACCCGCGGCCCTCGGCCGCTGGGTTGCCGACGATCTCATCTCAAAAGGAGCCCTTGATCTTCTCCCCGCCTCCGTCGCCTGACCGGTCGACTGCATCTCCTCTCACGACCGGGCAAAAATACTAGTGTTATTTCTCCCTTAAACCAGTATTTTTGCTACTTCTTACCTCCCCAAGCTTCAACGTAGACTCCCGGTGAGATCAAACCCCACCGTCTACAACTGCAGCGACTGGAGAAAGATATGCAAATTATTTCAAGAATCTTCGAATCGAAAGTATTCAGGATCACCAGCAAGGCTCTGGTGGTTGCCGGGATTGCACTGTTGGCGACGCATCCTGGATTTGCCCGTGACAAGTACGAAACTATTGAGGCACAGGCTTGGGGAACCGGCACGCAGATGGGCGCAAGCATCGGCGTGACGCTGAACATCTACGAGTACTCGACGCCCGCTGACAGGGTTAACTTGGTCCAGGCCTTTGAGAAGGGGCAGAACCAGGGACTCACCACCGCCTTGTCGAAGATGAGGGCCGTAGGCCACGTCGAGATCACGGGCACGCTCGGCTACGACTGCTCCTACATCAGGATGACTCCAACACCGACTGGCCGCAAAATCGTCTTCGTCACGAATCGCCAGATCCGTTTTGGTGAAGCCTACACCGACTCCCAAACGCAGGCCTTTAGTCTGACTGCCGGCGTGTTCGAACTCAACTCCCAGGACAAGAGCAAGAGCGTGGGGACCCTTTATCCCGCGGCGCAGTTGATCCTCGATAAACAAGGCCAGTTGCAGTTGGACTTGAATCAGAACCCGTGGAGACTCTCAGACGTCCTCGATTGGGCCGGTACGGCGGGCGTCAACTAGCAGCAGATTATTTGATTCAGCCCTGCGCATTTGACTTCAAATCCAAAACATCAGGCCGTCCCTCTACGGGCGGTCTGAATCTTCCTTCTTTATGAGGCGAATCATGACTACGAATCGAAGCTTTGCAGTCAGGTGTACATCGCTCCTACTGCCGATCGTGCTGCTCTCAAGCTACGCAACAGCCCAGAAGAACGTATGCACGCAGCCGAATCCCGCGCAGCTGTGCACCGCAGCCAACACCTGCGGCTCAGCCTCCAACCCATGCAGCGTCGACGTAAAACGAACCGCCAACGCCGCATCGGCAACACCCAGTATTCCGAACGCGAAGGGCAATTCGCTCTTCTGCATCAAAGCGGGAACTTCGGTAGAGTGGAAGAGCTCAAGCAAAAACGTTGGCTTCGTCGTTGATTTGGGCACTACCTCTCCCTTTCAGCCGGGTGGCGCCATTATCGGCGGCAGCGACCGTTCCGTCTCAGTCGTAGCCAAGACCCCCGGATGCTACAAGTATTCAGCCGGCGCTTGCGTGTCAGGCGCCATCTACGGAATGTGTGGTCAGGCCAACGCCACGCTCATCATCACCCCATAACGAATCACCTCGAGGCCGTCTCGCAATGAGGCGGCCTTCGTGCGTCAGAATGGCGCCTTGATCTTGTTCGCTGCCTTGTATTGCGGCACAGGAAACGCCGCATGATGTGGTGCCGTCACCACCGCAGGGTTCCCTGGTATTTTCACCCATACCTTCCACCCCGCACCCGCCGCATACTCCCTGAAGTCTGCGAAGCCCGACGCACTCGGCTGCCACTGATCGTCGCTCCCTCCCACCCGGACATACAACTCGCCATGCGTGCCAACAACCCGCGAAGCATACACTCCAGCCAGCTTTGCATTCTCCTGCATGTCCACGTTGCTGCCGGAGTTCACTCCCGCAACCTTGCGCGCATTTATCAGCGCCTTGATCTTATTCTGCAGATCCTGTCCCCACTCAAAGTAGTGCTTCCAGTAAACGCAAGGCACCCCAGGATGCGTCAGTAAGAACGCATACGCCTGCTCAACTTGCCAGTTATTCGCAAACGAATCCGACTCGTGCCCCGACTCCGGGCTGCCATCGCCGTTCGTTCGAAAACCCGTGTCATGGTTCTCCGCGAACGTCACCGCCCGCTCCTTCCATGGCATCCCGTCTGTCGTATCGCCAACCAGCCCGATACCATTTCCAAACCCATAGAGTTCCGTGTACCTGCTGTTCGTGATCGCCTTCAAACTGAACTGCGTCTGAAAATCGAACACATCGCTCGAAGTCGTCAGATGATCGGCGCCCGTCGCCTCACTCGCAACAGCTGTTGCCCAAACCCATCCCCTCTGCTCCGCCTGTTGCGTCCAGTCGTACTCTCCAACTGAAAAGGTAGGCTTCGTCGTCTTGTTGTAGAGCGCAATCCATTGCGCACCGTACCCATGCACCATGTCATACCGCCACCCGCGATATCCCAGCGACTGTAGCTGCAGCAGGTACCTCACAATGTCGCGCCGCACCCGAATCTCCGTGTGCGCGACATCCCGGAACGAGGGATACGCATATGTCGTCCCAGGCCGGTACGAGACATGCTCTTCACACTTGCCTCGTTGCGCCATCGGTGTATTCGCAATCCCCGACGCACTATTGCTGAACGCCTCATCGTCCTCGCAGATCGCCCATGTCCCCCACACCGGGTTCTGAAAATCCGCCCACCCGCTCGTTCCGTCGCGATGGTTCACGACGATATCCGCCACCGGCTCCAGCCCGTTTTGCAGCAGCGCCACCATCGCCGCCCTGTGCTGCTTCAAACTCCCATAGCTGTTATCCAGCCGGAAGAGCTGCTTTGGGTTGTACCCAACACTCATCTCCCCCGCATAGGCCGGCGGAGGCATCCACACCAGGTCGAAGTTTGCATTCGCGATCGTCGCAGCGTCCGACGCGACAATCTCATACCAGACCTTGTTGCCCATCGAATGTCCGAACCGCGGCGACTCCCAATAGAACCCCTGCAGCATCACGCGGTCATCGTCGAACCCCGCCTGCCCCCACAGCGGCATTGTCACGATCGACAGCAGGCTCGCAACAGCAAGTACGAAGACGGTCACCCTCGAACGAGTCTGTCTCGCAAACTTCACACCGTTCGATATAGGGCGCATGTCTCACTCCGGGGAGCAGGAGTTGGTGGCATAGACGGCCCGTGATCGTTCACACCGGCTCATCGTTCACTCCAGCTTAGTGCAATTTCCTCAAGAGTGATGTTGGCGCTCACGCCAGGCGATCGAACACCGTGGTCGTGGCAGCCAGAGAGTACTAGGGCAGAGCAAAGTGTTTCAGTGCTGCAAGGTTCGTTCTAAGCCACAGCCAATCGGGGTTCAGCGACAACGTGGATCGCACTTGGACGCTTCCACTCGCCCATATAACGGCTCAGCAGAGCAGATGCGCAGCCTTCGCCGCAAAGAACGATAATGTCATCCTCAAAAGCAAGATTGATGTCCCAGGGCATGAATGTAATTCCGGTCGGCGTCACCTTCGCCAACACCCAGTGATTGGTGGTTTTCTTCTGGATTCCGCATGTGCATGTAAATAATGATGTTGCTGCCATTTCTTGCCTCCTTTCGTATTCTGGTCAACTTATGTCGTGTGTGCTACATTTTGCATAGTTGCAAGCGGAATGCCAGTCTCTGCTAAACCATGGGAAACCCTTATTTATCAACAAAGACGCGTCATCGGCGCAGACGCAGGCCCGCATCGTTGCCACAAAAAAGTGGAAAATGTTTTCCTATTTGCCCGTTCCAAACCGCACC
The DNA here is from genome assembly GCA_000381605.1 of Acidobacteriaceae bacterium KBS 89. Lineage (GTDB taxonomy): Bacteria > Acidobacteriota > Terriglobia > Terriglobales > Acidobacteriaceae > Edaphobacter. The sequence continues at coordinate 498,159 of KB906755.1, read as the reverse complement.
TACCCGCCGCCACCGAGTAAACACTACCCTCCACCCGCGCGTCTCGAGCGTCGCTCCGTCTCAGGTTGGGTTTTGGGTAGTGCCCTCAGATCCAATAAGCCCTAAAGACTCTGGATGATAGCCCGATACTCGTCCTCCGTGAACGCCCGCGAGGTTTGGGTCGTAATCCCTCCTTTAGAGATAGTCGAAAGCATCGACTTCGCCATCGCCTCATCGTTCGGCGCCTCGCAGATGATCACCATGTCATGGCTGCCCGTAATCATATAGAAATTCAATAACTTGACCCCATTCGCCGCGAGCGCCTTCTTCGCGGCCTCTAACCTGGTCGGACTTTCCTTGATCGTTTGTGCTCCTTGCAGCGTCCATCGGCAGAGCGAGATATAAGTTGGCATGTCGTTCCTCCATGGCGCGGCATCCTAGGCCCTAAACCTAGCAATGTCAACGTTGCACATGCCTCAAAGCCAACCTGCCCACCACCGCCAGTTACATTTCACCCTCCGCACCCTCTGCCCATCGAACCAGCTTTACGTGATACACCAAATAAGGCCCCAATCCTCCAGCGGAGACGTTCCCGATGCGCCCAATCCTCGCCGTTACCCTTACGGCAGCAATCGCCTCAAGCCAAACCCCCACGCAACCCTATCCCTTCGCCCCTCCGCCCGGCCCGCAGACCTACCCCCACCCCCTCGCCGACAGCAACGAAGGCTTCCAGCCCATCTTCGACGGAACCCTCAAAAACTGGGACGGCGACCCGCAGTACTGGCGCGTCGAAAACCACATCCTCATCGGCGAAGTCATCCCCAACAATCTCCTCAAACAGAACAGCTTCCTCATCTGGCGTGGCGGAACCCCCAAAGACTTCGAACTCAAGGTCGACTTCCGCATCTCCGACCACGGCAACTCCGGCATCAACTACCGCAGCATTGAGATCCCCGGCACCAAGTGGCTCCTCCGCGGCTACCAGGCCGACATCGACGGTGCCGACAAGTACACCGGTCAAAACTACGAGGAGCGCGGCCGCACCTTCCTAGCCATGCGCGGCCAACTCACCCACGTCGACGCCACCGGCCCCACCGTCATCGCCTCCCTCGGCTCATCCGACGACCTCAAAGCCTTCATCCACTCCAACGACTGGAACCAGTACCACCTCATCGTCCGCGGCAACCTCCTAATCCACATCCTCAACGGCCACATCATGTCCGAGGTCATCGATGACGACACCGCCAACCGCAAACTCGAGGGCCTAATCGGAGTCCAGGTTCACGTAGGCCCACCCATGAAGATCGAGTACCGCACATTCCTCTTAAAACCCCTCCCCTAGCCAACGCGCCGCGGCCCCGTGCATCCTATCCACCACGGCACAAACAGTGTGCCGCGAAACATCCTCTCCGTACGTCGGGAGTCTTGAAACATTTGCCTCCGTGCACCAGGCCGGAGCAGCACGACAGTACGCAGCACGCCCACACTATCGTTCTCGTCTCACCTGGAAAACAGGTGCGCACCCTGCTGCGCTTAAAAGCAGCCCCTAGGAGAATTCATCATGAAAGCTCTCGTCTATCACGGCCCCAAAAAGGTCAGCATCGACAACGTCCCCGACGCCAAAATCGAAAAGGCAACCGACGTCGTAATCCGTCTCACTACCACCAACATCTGCGGCTCTGACCTTCACATGTACGAAGGCCGCACCAACGTCGAAAAAGGAAAGGTCCTCGGCCACGAGAATCTCGGCGAAGTCGTCGAAGTAGGCAAAGCCGTCGACTCCATCAAGAAAGGCGACAAAGTCGTCCTCCCCTTCAACATCGCTTGCGGCTTCTGCGCCAACTGCGAGCGCGGCCTCACCGGCTACTGTCTCACCTGCGCCGACCCCGCCGTCATGCCCGGCATGGCCGGCGCCGCCTACGGATTCGCCGGCATGGGCCCCTACTCCGGCGGCCAGGCCGAGTACCTCCGCGTCCCCTACGCCGACTTCAACTGTCTCAGGCTTCCCGACGACGCCGCCGCAAAAGAGAAAGACTACGTCATGCTCTCCGACATCTTTCCCACCGGTTGGCACTCCACCCGTCTCGCCAATCTCCAACCCGGCGAATCCATCCTCATCTACGGAGCCGGCCCCGTCGGTCTCATGGCCGCGCTCTCAGCGAAGATTCAAGGCGCCAGCCAAATCTTCGTCGTCGATCACAAAGACGACCGCCTCGCCCTGGCCTCGAAACTCGGCGCCACTCCAATCAACTCCTCCAACGACGACGTCTCCGAACAAATCCGCGAACTCACCAACGGCCGCGGAGCCGACTGTGGAGCCGAATGCATCGGCTACCAGTGCTTCAACTCCCGCGGCAAAGAGGTCCCCAACATGGTCATGAACGCCCTCGTCGACGCGGTCAAAGCCACCGGCACCATCGGAGTAGTCGGCGTCTTCGTCCCCATGGACCCGAAGGCTGACGACAATCTCGAAAAGAAGGGACAGATTGCCTTCGATATGGGCAAGTTCTGGTTCAAGGGCCAGAAGATGGGCACCGGCCAATGCAACGTCAAAGCCTACAACCGCCGCCTCATGGACCTCATCCACCACAACAAGGCCAACCCATCCTTCATCATCTCCCACGAGCTTCCGCTATCCGAAGCCCCAACCGCCTACAAACACTTCGACAACCGCGACGAAGGCTGGACCAAAGTAATCCTCCACCCCCAGGCCGCCTAACGTCTCATGATTGTTTTTAGCGCAGGCCGAGCCGCCGTGGCTCGGCCTTTTTTTGTCGGTCAATCAACCGATTCACAAACGCTTGTCATTCTGAGCGAAGCGAAGAACCCCCGCATTTGTCTTTGCTTTTGCACTTGTTGTTGTCTTTGCAACTAAACTCTCACTGAAGCCAATGCCCGAAACCTCCTACGTCTACATCCTCGCCAGCAGCTTCCAAAAACTCTACACGGGCGTAACAAACGATCTCCCCCTCCGAATCCATCAACACAAAACCGATAACAACCCCAAATCGCACATAGCCCGCTACAAAATCAACAAACTCGTCCACTACGAGCGCTTCGAATACATCCAGCACGCGATAGCAAGAGAAAAACAAATCAAAGGCTGGTTACGAATCAAAAAGCTCCAACTCATAGCCGCGACCAATCCCACATGGCGCGACCTAAGCCTCGAGTGGGGACAAACCACGGAACCCTTCAACGAAGCCACCTTCCACCCACCCGAAACCTTTCGACGCCCGAAGTAAAGTTTGTCATCCCACCTACCTCCAAAACTCATGCTTCGCCCACACCCATCGAACTTTGTCATTCTGAGCGCGCCAAAGAACCCCGCATTTGTTTTTTGCACTTGCATTTGTTTGTTCTCGCTCAACCCGACCATAAAATCTTGTCATTCTGAGCGTAGCGAAGAACCCCCGCATTTGCATTTGTCGTTGCTTGTTTTTCGCTGGCCCATGCTCTTTTAGCGGCTAAACGTATTTAGACCTGCGGATTCACCCTCAAAAATCCAGCAAATTCACGTGTCAAGCCCAAAAACCTCAAAACCCCTTACCAACCAACAACATACCGTTGGCGTATGAGTTAGCTCCAATCTGCTATTCTTAAATAAGTGAGGGAAACGAGTCCGGCGAAAGCCGGACTTTCCATTTAAATCAAAGTGTCCACAACGAAGTCCAGACCTATGTCTTTTCGTTGCTAGACTTTGCACACTTTTTGACGGGGGAGGGGGTACCACCGATGGAGAACACGAAGCGGTCTAAAATCGCCACAGTGCTCCCGCTCACCAACAAGCGCATCCTCATCACTCGAACCCGCCACCAGGCCTCCGATCTCGCTGCCCAACTCGAAGCCCTCGGCGCCACCACAATCCTCATCCCTACCATCGAGATCGTCCCACCAAATTCCTTCCACGCACTGGACGCCGCCCTCACCTGCCTCCGCACCTACGACTGGCTCCTCTTCACCAGCGCCAACGCCGTCGAAGGCTTCCACCGCCGAGCCCAGTTCCTCCACCTTATACAGCTCCCCAAAAAAATCGCCGTCATCGGCCCCGCAACACTCGCCGCCGCCAACGCAATCGGACTCACCGTCGACCTCGTCCCCCCGCAGTACATCGCCGAATCTCTCACCGAAGCCCTCCTCCCCGAAGCCCCCGGCAAATCCTTCCTCCTCGTCCGCGCCGCCGAAGCCCGTGACCACCTCCCCGAAACCCTCACCGCCGCCGGCGCCACCGTCACCATCGCCGAAGCCTACCGCAACCAGCTCCCCCCCGAATCGATCCCCGCCCTGCAAACCCTCTTCGCCTCTCCCGAGCACTACCCCGACGCCATCACATTCACCAGCGCATCAACAGCTCGAAATCTCTGCGCACTCCTCGAAGCCGCCAATCTCAATCTCCCTCCCCACATCACGCTCGCTTCCATCGGCCCCATCACGAGCGAAACCCTCCGCACCCTCGGCCACGCCCCCACCATCGAAGCCTCTGAGCCCAGCATTCCGGCCCTCATCGAATCTCTCCGCATCCACTTTGCAGAAAGCCGGCCGCATGCGTAGCCCATCTCAATCTCCGCGCAGAAGTTCCATGCTCGCCATCGTTATAGTTGCGATGATCGTCGTCCCCGCCGCTCTCACCCTTCACACCGTCCATCTCTCCGCTCTCAATCCAGCAACTGCGACAACTCCCGGCGCCTCTCCCTACGGCTACACTATCAGCCTTCTTTTGTTTCTCGTCCCCATCCTCGTCATCGCATTCTGGTTCGTCCCGCAACAATCCATAAAGATAGAGAAGAAGAGTTTCCTGTGGACCATCGGTCTTCTCTTTCCTCTCGGCGCAGGCCTGGACTTCTTCTTCGCCCGATACTTCTTCACCTTCCCCAACCAGAGCTCAACCCTCGGAATCAAAGCCCCAGCCCTCGGCGCCCCGGTTCCCGTCGAAGAGTACGTCTTCTATCTCACCGGATTCCTCTGTGTCCTGCTCCTCTACATCTGGCTCGACGAATACTGGCTCGCAGCCTACAACGTCGAAAGCGAGTCCGCCCAACGAAGGCAGTTCCACCGCCTCCTGAAGCTCCATCCCGAATCTCTTGTCTTGGCGGTAATCCTAGTCCCGGGTGCAATCCTCTACAAGAAGTACCTCTCGCCTTACCCGATAGGATTCCCGGGCTACTTCATCTTCCTCGCGTTGACTGCACTCGTTCCATCGTCCGTCCTGCTCCCATCCGCGCGACCCATCATCAACTGGCGCGCCTTCAGTCTCACTGCTTTCTTCGTTCTCCTCGTCAGTCTCATGTGGGAGGCCACCCTCGCCATACCCTACGGCTGGTGGAACTTTCGCGACGAACAAATGCTTGGAGTTCGAATCACCGCATGGGGCAATCTCCCCATCGAAGAGGTCTGCCTCTGGATGGCCGTCACCTACGCAACCGTCATCGTCTACGAGACTGTGAAGTGTTGGCAGGCCTCCGGAAGATCAATGCGGCACGCGCTCTTCGGCGAAGCCACCGGTCGAGCCTAGTGCGACCGCCAAGTCTTATCCGCTGAATTACAAATCTTCTCCAGCGTACAGTCCACACACCTCGGCTTCCGCGCGATACAGACCTGCCGCCCATGATGAATTAGCTCATGCGAAAACGCGATCCAACGATCCTGCGGAATGATCTTCATCAAATCCTTCTCTACCTTCTCGGGCGAGGTCTCCTTCGTCAGCTCGAGCCGCCGCGACAACCGCATCACATGCGTATCGACAACAACTCCTACCGCAATCTTGAACCACGACCCCAACACCACATTCCCCGTCTTTCGCGCCACCCCCGGCAGCGTCAGAATCTCCTCCATCGTCTGCGGTACCTTGCCCCCAAACTTCTCCGTAACCACCCGTGCCGCACCCTGAATTGACTTCGCCTTATTCCGAAAAAATCCCGTAGTCCGAATCAACTCCTCAAGCTCCGGAAGGGAAGCAGCAGCCATCGACTTCGGAGTAGGAAACATCTTGAACAACTTCGGAGTCACCAGGTTCACCCGAACATCCGTACACTGCGCCGACAGAATCGTCGCAACCGTTAGCTCCCAGGCATTCTTGTGGTTCAGCGCACAAACCACATCCGGATAGGCTTTCCGCAACTCCATTAGAATCGCCTCGACGCGCTCCGGGCTCGTCGGATTCTTTGTCCCACCGCGCTTTTCTTTCGCAGAGACGGGTTTAGCGGCAACGGCAACGCGAGCCTTTGCAGGGCGTATCGATTGAACAGACTTTGTCGGCACGATAAAAGTCTACCTCCTCGACCACGCCCGACAATAAAGGGCCGGAAATGAAATGATCGGAAGCACGGTCCAACAATGTTCCGATAGGATGGCCGTGCCGCAATCGAGTAACTAGCCCCGCTATCGTTCCAGCCCTGCAACTGATCTCTCCACCAGGAGCCCCACGCATGATTAGCAGAAATCTCTTTATCAAGATGCTTCGATTCGCAACTCTCGGAGCATTGACAGCCGCAGCGATTGGCCAGGCACCGCCCCCTGCAACGCCATTTATCACCCACCAACTCAAACCGAACGTCTACTGGATCGAAGGTGGCGGCGGCAATAGCACCGTGATCGTGGGAACCAATGGCGTGATCGTCGTTGACGCTAAGACAACGAAGGCAGGCGGCCAGGAGCTGCTCGACGACATCGCGAAGATTACCCCGAAGCCAGTGACGACCGTGATACTGACTCACAGCGACGGCGATCACGTGAACGGCCTCGCTGCTTTCCCCCCAGGCGTCAAAGTCATAGCCCAGGAGAACAACAAGAAGGAACAGGAGACCGCGCTGGCCGCCGGAGGCCGCGGAGCTCCGCCTTCCGACCATCTGCCGACCCAGATGATCACGAAGAGCAAAGAGACATTGATGATCGAAGGCGAGAAACTCGACCTCTACCACTGGGCTCCCGCGCACACCAGCGGCGACCTGATCGTCTACCTGCCCAGCCAGAAGATCGTTGCCACCGGCGACATCATCTCGACTGGCAACCCCTACCCGCGCATCCACGACGAGAAGAACGGATCAACCGAAGGTTGGATCACTACAGCCAAGGGAATCGTCTCTCTCGACGCCGACACCTTCGTCCCCGGCCACGGCAACATCCAGACCAAAGCCGACATCCAGAAGAGAATCGCCGATGCAGAAGCTAGGCGTGCTCAGGTGAAGGAGATGGTCTCGCAGGGCAAGTCAATCGACGAGATCAAGGCTGCGCTCGGCGAAACCGACAAGCTCAATTACAAGAGCTGGACACAGGTCTGCTATGAAGAACTGACAAAGAAATAAATCTTTGCTCTACACGCAAAAAAAGGCGCCACAGAAACAACGTGGCGCCTTCACACTGAAGTTCGAAGCTATCCCAACCGATCCAACATCTCCGCAGCCGGAACCCGGACACAACTAAAGATCGGCGTGTCCTGCAGCGTATACATACTGATCTCCGTCTCTCTCAGCTGCTGCACCAGGTCCAGAAAGTCCTCCGGAAAGTTCGTCTCGAACGCTACCACAAACTCCTGGTCATCGATCCCGAACGAGTAAGTCGTATTCAGCTTCACACGCGGGTACATCAGCCCAATTCGAATATGCTCATCCATCAAGCGCTTACGCTCCGTCGCCGGCAGCAGATACCACGGCCGCGTCTTCCAGAACGGATAAATAAAAATGTACTTCTGTCCGCCCGGGCGAATCGCGCCGCGCCCTTCACCTTCACTCTCATCCGGCCGATCGATCTGGTACTGCGACCGCTTCGTCATCGCCAGAAAGTTATGCGGCGAGTTCAGATACCCGCCCAGCGGCGTACGCATCAACTCACTCCGCATCTGGTTCAGCTCATCCACGCCATATCCAATCGACCACACGCACATATCCACATCCCCGCGTGTGCCAATCGTCGAGTACGTCATCGACAGAAACTCCCCCGGCTTGTTCCACTTCGCCAGCACCTCGGCAAACACCGCCTTATGCGCAGCCTTCTCCTCAACCGGCAGCCTCCGCCACTCCGGCATCACCTTGTAAAAGCTGAAGCAAACAATCTGCCGCTTCACCGGCGGCTTCGAAGGATCGTGCGGCGCTGCCCCATAGCTGCTGGCCGGCCTGCCAGACGAAGCAGGAGCAGTTGCGGTGGATGAAGAACTCACTACAGCGGGAGCAACAACAGTATCTGACATGGCAAATCTCCTCAACACTCAATGCTAGCGCATCTGCGTCCATGGCTTCATCCCGGTATACTGCACCAGAATGTCCGAGAAAATCATCACCACCCTCGCCGCCTTCATCATCGCTGTAATCTCCGCGGGCGGTTACGCAGGCATCGCTCTGCTCATGGGTATCGAGTCGGCCTGCATTCCTCTCCCCTCCGAGATCATCATGCCCTTCGCCGGCTACCTCGTCCACACCGGCCAACTCAAGCTCTTCTGGGTCGCCACCGCCGGCGCCATCGGCTGCAACCTCGGCTCCATCCCCGCCTACTGGCTCGGAGCCTGGGGTGGCAGGCCCGCAGTAGAGCGCTTCGGCCGCTTTATCCTGCTCAGCCGTCACGACCTCGACCGCACCGAGCACTATTTCAGCAAATTCGGCGGCATCACTGTCCTTATCGGCCGCCTCCTCCCCGTCGTCCGAACCTTCATCGCGTTACCCGCCGGCATCGCCCGCATGAATCAAGTTCGCTTCCACCTTTACACCTTCATCGGTTCCTGGCCCTGGTGTTACGCCCTCGCGTATGTGGGCATGAAGCTCGGCGACCGCTGGGAGACCGATCCCCGATTCAAGGCCATCTTCCACCGCTTCCACCTCGCGGTCGAAGTCATGCTCGTCGCCGGAATTATCTGGTTCGTCGCCTCCCACTGGAAGAACCGCATCCGCACAGAAGCGGCCTGATCGACGCCAACCACGTCACCGCTAAAGCCTGCATAAACACTGCATTCGTTTGCACCCCCTCGCTCGCTGCGCGATACTTAAATGTCCGCCTAACGGAAAAAATCGCAATAGAGAAGGGTACTACCAAGAATGTCGACACCCGGAGCCGCAACGCAAGCCGCGGCCAGCATCAAGCCTGCAACTGGAAAATTAGGCGTCATGATTCCCGGCATGGGAGCCGTCGCCACCACACTGATCGCCGGCGTAGAAGCAGTCCGGCGCGGCCTCGCCAAGCCCATCGGCTCTCTCTCACAGATGGGGCACATTCGTCTCGGCAAGCGCACCGACGGCCGCAGCCCACTCATCAAGGACTTCGCCCCCATCGCTGATCTCAACGACATCGTCTTCACCGGATGGGACATCTTCGGCGGCAATCTCTACGACGCCGCCAAGACCGCCCAGGTCCTTGATCGCGATCAGCTCGAACAGATCCGTCCCTACCTCGAATCCATCGAGCCCATGCCCGCCGTCTTCGACCAGCACTACGTCAAGCGCCTCACTGCCAAAAAAGTAAAGACCGGCAAGAACAAGTGCGATCTCGCCAACCAAATCCGAAACGATATCGCCCAGTTCAAAACCAAAACGGATCGCCAGGTCATGATCTGGTGCGGATCAACCGAAATCTTCCTCGAACAGACCGCCGTCCACAAAACTCTCGAAGCCTTCGAGAAGGGCCTCGTCGAAGACGATCCCGACATCTCCCCGTCCATGCTCTACGCTTGGGCCGCTCTTAAAGAAGGCATCCCCTTCGCCAACGGTGCACCCAACCTCACCGTGGACATCCCCGCCCTCAACGAACTCTCCCGCAAGATGAACGCACCAATCTGCGGCAAGGACTTCAAGACCGGCCAGACTTTCATCAAGACCGTTCTCGCCCCGGCATTCAAAACCCGCATGCTAGGCGTCAGCGGCTGGTACTCCACCAACATTCTCGGCAACCGCGACGGCGAAGTCCTCGACGACCCTGAGTCCTTCAAGACCAAAGAAGAGTCCAAGCTAGGCGTCCTCGATGTCATCTTCCAGCCCGACCTCTACCCCGACCTCTACAAGGACCTCTACCACAAGGTCCGCATAAACTATTACCCACCCCGCGGCGACAACAAAGAAGGCTGGGATAACATCGACATCTTCGGCTGGCTCGGCTATCCCATGCAACTCAAGGTAGACTTTCTCTGCCGCGACTCTATCCTCGCCGCGCCTCTCGCGCTCGACCTTATCCTCTTCATGGACCTCGCCGCCCGCACACCCTCACTCCGCAGCTTGGGGATTCAGGAGTGGCTCAGCTTCTATTTCAAAGCTCCTGACAGCGCTCCCGGCGTCTACCCCGAGCACGACCTCTTCATCCAATCCATGAAATTAAAAAACACCCTCCGCCACATCATGGGCGAAGGCCTGATTACCCATCTCGGTCTCGACTACTACGGCGAATAGATCGTCAAAAAAACAAAATGGCGGCCGCGGAGATCTGTCTTTGCGGGCCGCCATTTTGTTTGAATCATTAAGGTTGGACTACAGGAACCTCCGACGCCACCTGCAGATCAACCAGCATCGTAAGCCGCCGGTCCAACTGGAAGAACAACGCAGTTTTCTTACCGGAGATCACTTTGCTGAAAATCGGCACATACTTCAGGCGCAACTGCCCCACCGATTCTTCAATCCCGATGATCTGCCGGGTCAACGCCAACGCCTTGTCGTCGGTAAGAGTCGAATAGTTGGCCGCGTAGTCCTTAATAGCCGCAACCTTTGAATCGTTGATCTTGGCGAGTTCCGCTGCGTACTGGTCATATACGGGCCAGAACTTCGGCGACTCGGCATCTGTCAGTTGCATATTGGCAGCAATGATCTGCTTTTTATCCGAACGGATATCCTTCCGCAGCAGGGCGATGTCCTGATCCACGCTGCTCTGAGTCGAAGTTGCCTGCGCCTGAACGTAACCCACTGAGATGTTCGTCAAGATCACTGCAGCCGCCATGCTCATCGATAGAAAATATTTTCTGATCACAAAACTCCTCCTCATTGCCGAATTGTTTGTTTTAAAGTCGATCGCGAGACCGATCGATCGAATACGGATTTCTGGGCCGGTTTGATATTCAGGCAAACGAATGCAACAGCCAATCTGACAGCTTTGCCGGAGGCTCGATTGTACTCCGGTAAATCGCAATAGTCCGCTCCTCAGCGAGCATCACTCTGCCGCTTTCATCAGCTCGCCAACAGGGCAAGCTCGTAAACCCCCTACGGTTGGACCATAGGAATCGCCGCCGCCAACTGCAGGTCAATCAACGCCACCAAACGCCGGTCAAGCTGGAAAAATAACGCCGTCTTCTTACCCGAAATCACGTTACCCATAATCGGCACATACTTCTCCCGCAGTTGCGCTACCGATTGATCGACACCGAGAATCTGACGGGTCAGGCTCAGGGCCTTATCGTCGGTCAACGTATCGTAGTTCGTCGCATAGTCCTTGATAGCCGCATACTTTGCGTCATTGATTTTGACTAGCTCGGCCGTGTACTGGTCATAGAGCGGCCAGAACTTCACTGCCTCCGCATCCGTCAGTTGCAGATTCGCAGCGATGATTTGCTTCTTTTGCGAACGAACATCTTTCCGTATTAGATCGATGTCCTGGTCCACCGAACTCTGGGCCGATGCATTCGCAGGTTGTTGCGCCGAACTCTGCCCGCGCGCGCCGGCTGTCAACATCACGACTGTTGCCACACTGATTGCTAATAGATTCTTCTTGAACACAGCGTTCTCCTTTGTTGTCGTACCAATACGAGTGAGGTGAGCCCCGTGAAACCAAAAAATCTCACAAGGGCCGGCACCGCTGACCCAGTCGTGTATCCATGAAATCTCCAATTGCCCCACACTGCCACTGTTAAAAGTGATAGCACCGGCGAAGTATTCGGTTTTTGGGATGGGATTCTGGCGAGTAAGCCCCTCAATTCTCCTTCGCAACCAGAAGCGCAGGGCTGTCGCAGGCCGCCCTCTTTCACGATGCGCCCACGAGCAGACCGAAGCCGGGAGCAGCGTCCCGTTCCTTACCCAGGTCCGAACATCGGGTGAAAGGCGGAGACGTAAGAGATGTTCACTCCGCCACTTCCATCATCTTCGCCCATAGCGCCTTCGTCCCAGCGTCCGTCTTCGCCGAAACCGGAAGAATTTCCTCCACGTCATGCGCCTTCTTCAGCGCAGCCATCGACTTCGCCAACTGATTATTCGACAGCTTATCCGCCTTCGTCCCCACCACCAGAAACGGCCTCTGTGTCTGCTTCAAATATGTAATCAATTGAGTATCATTTTCCTGCGGCGGAATATTTGTATCCACTAGGCAAATACACAGTGCCAGCATCTCCCGCTCGGCCAGGTACGGCTCAATAAACTTCGGCCATTCTGCCGAGATCGACTTTGAAATCTTCGCGTACCCATATCCCGGCAAATCTGCGAAGATCAATGCTGGCCTCACCTTCATCTTTTCGCCCGCACCCTCATGCAGCGCAAAAAAGTTAATCGCCCGCGTACGCCCCGGCGTCGACGACACCTTCGCCTCGCGCGACCCAAGCAGGGAATTGATCAGAGAGGATTTCCCCACATTCGATCGCCCCAGAAACGCCACCTCCGGCGCTCCATATGTCTTCGCTTCAGAAGGGAAGTGCGCGACATCAGTCGCCGACAATAAAAAAACCGGATTCAACCGCATGAATCCAGTCTACCGCCAGCACCTGGCGTCACCCGCGAGCAATCACAACTCGCTCGCTCAAAAGAAAAGCACCTGCTCTCAAAGAAGGAACAGGTGCCGGTCTTCAACACTCTTGCAAGAACTATTGCGGTGGCTCCGCTGGTTCCTTCGCTTTGACCGTAACCGTCACCGGCGAAGTCAAGTGAAAGCTGATAGTCGACTCCGACGGAATCACCACATCCTTATTACCGGTGAACGCCGCTCCGGCAGTACCTGCGCCGGCGCCAATTAGGCCGCCGATCAAAGCGCCCTTACCGCCCCCGGCCAATCCGCCGATCAGCGCTCCACCACCCGCGCCACCTCCGATAAAGCCAGCCGTCCGTTTGCCTTTACCCTTCTGCTCCTTCTCATAAGCACTTGTGCTGACCGACATTCCGGAGATTGAAGTGACTTGAATCCCCAGCGCGCCCGATCCCTTGAACTTACCTTGACCCTTGGCGGCGACTACAGTTCCAACCACATGAGCCCCACGAGGGAACACCACTCCGCCACCCGATGACTTCACCGACTGCGCAAGAACGCCCGTAAACCCATCTCCAACATTGTTTTTGCTGGCGCTCAATTGTTCGGTCACCGTCACCACCACAGCAGCACCTGCAGGCGCCGTCACCCTCACAGGCTCCGGCGGTGGCGGCGGGGCAGCAGCAATAGGGGCTGGCGTTGGAGCGGGCGCCACAGGAGCGGCTGCAGGTGGTGCACTGGCCGCGGCGGCCGAAGGCGCCGCGCTAGACGGGGCAGCCGCAGGCGGTGCACTCCCATCGGAGGCAGCCGGTGCCGGCGCGGCGGCCGGGGCAGGTGCCGGGGTTGAGCTCTTGCATCCGCCCAGAATTAAGGTGGCCGAAAGAGCTAGGCTTGCGGCAAAAGCAAGATATTTCTCACGCATTGGATCATCTCCGATAAAACGTTCGTTGAAAGTAACCTACTCGGATAGATTAGTCTTCTGCAAGCCCAGTTGCCCATCCAGGAAGTTCAATCCGGTCTCTAGGTCTCGCTCCCGAGTGGTTTGTCCGAGAGCCAGGTAGGGCACTCGACTCAGCAATGATGGGAATTTCGTACTGGGGCAAAAATCGCCGAGATGTGCTCGAAATCCACACCCCCGGAACAAAGTTGGGCAACAGCTGACCCATGAAATTCAAGCAGTTCCGCTTAGCCCGTTCCGTACCCTAACTCTTCGGCGGAGATTGTCGTCCTTCGAGAAGATCCCACTATAACCTGATTCAATCCGGCTAACTGCTGCAATAACAAAACTTACGTGATCATCGATCTTATGCAAGCGTTTGGGAGAGGAAGACGAATAGTCCTGGTCTTTTACCCCTGTACAACAAATTGTGTTGAGATGAATGACCCAAAAGTATCATGAGCATTTAAGTCCCATAATGGAAAACCTCGGGTATGCTCCATCATGAGATGTACAGATATGCCCTAGTCCCGTAATTAATCTCCCACAAAGGGGTTATTACTTCCACTTTTGTTAGCATGATGCGTTCGAATTTGGTTAGATTCTTTTACATTCGACTTTCAATCAGGTACCTTTTTCCGAAGCCTGTCTTCTCTATAGGACTGCGATTTCCCCCTGGTCACCCACAACCTGTCGCCACGGCAACTACCTTGTTTAGCAAACCGCATCACCACCTTTCGGAGGGAACTTCCATGATTGGCAATTATTTCGCCCGGCTGACGGGCTCAAAGCGAAATCTGCTCGCGCTGGTTGCGTCGAGCGTCGTGCTCACCGCCGGCTGCGCGAATATGTCGTCGGTCGCACCAACAGGCACAAACCCATTCAACTCGCCCGCCACTCTTCGCGGAACCATCCATGGCGGTAATCAACCGGTCATCGGTGCCACCGTCACACTTTGGTTCGCTGGCCAAGGTGCTCCCGCCATCAAGGCGGCCACCACAACGACTGACAGTCTGGGCTCCTTCAGCTTCACCAAAGACTCGGCCGGCGGCCACGATGGCACCACCTCCATTTATTCCTGTCCCACCACGGTGGGTGACCCATTGGTGTATGTTGTCTCGAAGGGTGGCAACACGCAAAACAATGGAGCGACGCAGAGCAACGATGCCGCGGCATTCATCGCGCTCTATGGTAGTTGCGCGACTCTCACCGCAAACAACTTTGTTTACATGAGCGAAGTCACCACCGTCGCTACCATGGCTGCTGTGCAGCAATTCTTCAATCCCGCGGCTGATACGAATGGCAACAATGACACCCTGAGAGCAGACGCCACCGGCCAGCAGAGGCTCATCATGCTCAATCTTCCCAACACCGTGAAGCTGCTGGCCAATGCGGCGACCGGCCTTGCCGTTCCGTCTACGTCACTCACACCGGCTCCTGGGAGCAATATCGCCCCGGGGGTTGCGCTTACTGCGACTCCGGAAACCGCGAAAATCAACACCCTTGCGAACATCATCTCTGCTTGCATCAACGGAGCAACCTCGGCTACACCGAACTGCGCCACGATCCAGGCGGCGGCTGTTCCCCCAATCCCAAATACGACGAGCCTCAATACCAGTTTCGCGCCGGCCACCGATGCACTTCAGGCCCTGTTTTATATCTTCACCAATCCAACCAACTCCAACACAACGAACATGTCGGCCCTCTTCGGTCTCCAGCCCGCGGTTGGCGCGCCTTACCAGCCCAGCCTCGCTGCCGTGCCGACCGACTGGGGCATCGGCATCAGCTACGCCAGCACTGGCGCCAGCAGCAGCTGCGCCTCCGGCAACTTTATCTCTTCGCCAAACGATATCAGTGTCGACGGTGCGGACAACGTGTGGTTCGGAAACTCGCAGGCTGGCGGCAATCTCTCCTCGATCTCCGCTGCGGGTGCACCCTTAGCTTGCATCAACTTTGATCCAGGCACCTCGGCAACCGGAGGCACCGTCGATTTGGCTACCAACGTTTGGGCCGCTGGTGGTACTACCCTCTACCGGTACAACCCGACTACACAGGCCACCCTCGCCTTCCCTGTTGGCGTAAATCCCCTGGCGATGACGGCAGACGGAGCGGGCAATGTGTACTTCTCCGCCGCTTCGGGTGGAGTTGGGTCGGTCTATCAAATACCGAATGGTGCAACTGCAGCTGCGGCGGTGGCGCCCGTTCAAATATCGAGCACAGTTGGCGCCGCTCCATTACGCCTGATGGCCGACGCGACCTCCACTACTCCGAAGCTGACCCCCGGTAACATCTGGGTCTCCTCCGGCTCGACCTTTATCGCTCAGATCACACCCGGTACTGGCGGCGGGGCTCTTAACGGCTTCATCACAACTCCGTTCACCACCTCCGGAAACTCCTGGGGCGTCGTGGTCGACGCTGGGAACAACGTCTTCGTCTCGGCGATCGACACCGGTGCTATCACGCGACTCTCCAAGAGCGGAACCACTTGGGTTCCCGCTGGTAGCCCTTGGCCCTTTACCGCTGCGACCGCAGGAATTTCCAGCCCCAAGGGCATCGCAGTCGACGGTCGTTCCAATAGTTGGATCGCCAATAGCGGCGCTGGTAGTCTCAGCGAAGTTAGCTTCTTTGGCGCACTCCCACTCTCACCCACGACAGGCTTCCAGAAGGCCTCCACCTTCTTCAACTCAAACCGCAACATCGCCGTCGATCAGGCCGGAAACGTCTGGATAGTCGGGGTTGGCAACAGCTTCGTCACCGAGATCGTGGGTCAAGGCGTTCCGATCTTCGCACCCTACGCGCTTGGCATCAACATCGGGCGCTTCCAGCAGATCCCCTAACTCAAACAATATCCAACGATGCAGAAGGCCCCGGGAACAACCTCCCGGGGCCTTCTGCATTTTTCAAACTGTCTCAGCCGCGATCAAATTAACACGAAGCAGCTGCGCGCTACTGTTCCTCCAAGCTAAAGACCCGCTCCATGACCATCCAATATTGGTCGGGGCGCGTCCCCGGCAACTGCTGTTGAAATCCGTGCATGATCGTCTCCCACTCCTGTACCTTCGCATTCGCCAGGTCTTTGGCTGCTTTGGCTGAAAGCGAAAACGAATCATCCACATCCATGATCATGAACATCCTCGTCCCCAGCAGGTAGATCTCCATCTCCACCACACCCGCGTCGAACAGGCTCTGTTTCACCTCTGGCCATATCTTCACGTGATACCGCTTGTAATTCGCAATCGCAGTCTTATCGTCTTTCAAATCCAGCGTTAAGCAATGACGTGGCATTCTTCCTCCGCATAACCTTTCTCAATTGACCCCGCGACGGCAGCGCAAGCTTCATCGAAGACTATCATCGACGGCCTCCTTGGACGCCTAACTGAACGCTCTCGCGGAAATGCCAGTAGCGTAAGAAAACTTCCAAGACATGTGTTGTATCGTGTTACATTAGCTAAGCAACACAATATAAGGCTGGTACAAGCCGGAGAATCCTAGATGGAACCTAGGAAGCAGTTCAAGGCTAGAAACGCCGAAAAGCCAAGAACCGAAACCCTCACCTTCCGGCTCAGCAAACGCCTCCGTTCGCTCGCTGAGATCGCGGCCCGCAAAAAAGGCGTTACCCTCGCCAACCACGTCGAAAGCGCTCTCGAAGCCAGCCTCGAAGAGCCCATAGATTTTCTACGTGGCGTCTCTATCGCCGCAATCGCCGATGAACTCTACGACGAAAACGAAGCCGTCTGTTTTCTCAAACGCCTCAAAAAATATCCGTGGGCAATGACCCCCGAACAGAAACGCCTTCTCGATCTCATTCACACCAGCCCCCTGTTCTATCCAGGCTTTCGCTTCTACAACGCCGCTCTCATCACCCAACACTGGGCCGAACTCTCCGCTGTTGCATCCGGCACAGCTGACATCAGTATCCTGCCGCCCGATCTCTTCGACGGCATCGACGTTGAGTTTGCCCTGATGAGCGAAGCCGAGCGCATCGCCCTTTACCAGAAAGACCCCGAAGGCTGCGCCCATCGAACGCGAGACTATATGCAGCGAACGAAACGCCCCACTCACCCAGGCGCTGAATTGCGACCCGGTATCTAAAGTAATAGCCTGCATTCAAAACCCCATAAGGTAAAGTTAGGCATGGGTCCGCAGCAGTACTGCGACCCAAATCAATTTGCAAGCAGCATCCAGACCATCTCCTCATGGGTACGCAGAGCATCACACACCCTCTTCGCTTCACACACGCACCGCTGCGGATTGCGCTCATCCTCCTGCTCTTCCTCACCTCGTCTCGAGCAGCGCCCGCCCAAATCTCCGCTCTGACCGTCCCCCTTGCTTTGCCCTCAGCAATAGCCTTTGACACCACCGGCAACCTCTACCTTGCCGAGACCGCGAACCACGTCATCCGCAAAGTCGACACCACCGGCAACATCACCACCATCGCAGGAACGGGCGCACAGGGCCTTTCCGGCGACACTGGCCCTGCCACCTCCGCCACATTCGACTCTCCGCAAGGCCTCGCTCTCGACAGCGTAAACAATCTCTACATCGCCGACACCCACAACCACCGCATCCGCAGACTTAACCTCACCACCGGCGTCATCACTACCATCGCCGGTACCAACCCCGGCTTCTCCGGCGACAACGCACTCGCCACCACAGCCCAACTCAACCTCCCCACGGCCCTGGCGCTCGATACCCGCGGCAACCTCTATCTCGCCGACACCGGCAACCACCGCATCCGCAAGATCACCGCCACCACAGGAATCATCACTACCATTGCGGGCACTGGCACGCAGGGCTTCTCCGGCGAGGCAGGCCCCGCCATCTCCGCCGCCATTGACTCACCCACCGGCCTGGCCCTCGACTCTGCAAACAACCTCTACCTCGCCGACACCCACAATCACCGCATCCGCCGCATCGACGCCACCACTGGCCGCATCAGCACCATCGCTGGCGCCGGAGCTCCAGGTTTCTCCGGCGACAACACCGCTGCGACCAACGCTACTCTGGCCCTCCCGCACGGCATCACCCTCGACGCCAGCGGAAATCTTTACCTCGCCGACACCGCCAACCACCGCATCCGCCGCATCGACGCCACCACCGGCATCATCACCACAGTAGCCGGCGACGGCACCCAGGCCTTTGCAGGCGACGGAGGCCCCGCCACCGCCGCCTCCCTCAACACCCCGCGCGGTACCGCAATCTCCCCCTCAGCCCTCGTCACCCTCGCCGACACCGGCAACCGACGCGCCCGTCAACTCACCGCCGCCCCTTCGACCATTCAAACCATCGCCGGCCCCGGCAGTACCGTTCCCAGCACTCTGACTCTCTCAGCACCCGCAGTCGTCGTCTATGGCAGCGGACAGTTCACTGCCACGCTGGCATCCGCCACACCTGCCACAGGCCCTGTTATATTCTTCAACGGCACAACCACCCTGGGTACCAGTCTTCTCGTCTCCAACATCGCCACCCTCCCGATAACAAACCTCCCCGCGGGTCACTACATTCTCACCGCAACCTACGCCGGCGACCAGACTCACAGCACAGCTCAAGCTTCCGCTGTGGACCTTACGATCACCCCACAGCAACTCACTGCGACCATCGCTCCCATCCCACTGCTCTACGGCCAACCCGTTCCGAGCATTAGCGGAACCATCAACGGAACACTTCCGCAGGACGCGTCAAACCTCACCGCCACCTTTACAACCACCGCCACTACTCTTTCGCCCGCCGGAACCTATCCCATTACAGCAACTCTCTCCGGCCCAGCATCAGGGAACTACGCGATCGCCTCGCCCGTCGCGACACTAACCATCAATCCGGCTCCTGCGCTCGTCACCCTGAGCAATCTCATCGCAACCGCCACCCCAGGATCTTCCATCACACTCACCGCCCACGTAGCGAGCACTACAAGCGGTTCACCGACCGGTTCGGTGACGCTCCTCGATTCAAACAACCCTATCTTCACCTCACCGCTCTCGAGCAGCGGAGACTCTGTCTTCACCGTCGATTCGATTACTCAGGGGGCGCACTCCTTCACCGCCTTTTACAGCGGCAACATGAACTTCACCCCCAGCTCTTCCACCGCTCAACTCATCACCGCGGGCCCCACCACCAACTCAGACTTCGCTCTGACCCCTACCGGCACAACATCGCAAACCATCTCCTCCGGCAGTTCTGCCAGTTTTTCCTTCACCGTCCAGCCTCAAGGCAGCATGTCGAGTCCCATCACACTCGCCGCAACCGGCTTTCCCGATCTCGCCAAAGCCTCTTTCAATCCTCCGACTCTTCCGCCCGGACTCGCCACTAACACTTTCACTCTGACCATCGCGACCCCGAACACCACCGCATCAAGGAGTAATCCCGCCCATCCGACCACGACGTTGGTCTTTTTGCTAAGTCCCATTGTGTTCTTTGTCGTGCGTCCTCGCGCTCGCCGCATCGCAGCGAAGCTCTGCATCTTTGTACTCCTGAGCGTCACCCTGCTTTACGCCACAGGATGCGGAGACCGCGTAATCACTGGAGACTCCCTGGCGCCCTCCGCGAAGGCTTACACCATCACGGTCACCGGCACGGCCACAACATCCACCGGTAGCATCCTCCAGCACTCTGCCACCGTGACACTTCTAGTCCAGTCTCCGACTGAGTAGCGAATCCGCCCTAAACCGGCCCCAGCAAGCGAAGCAAAAAAAACACCACCACACCAACAAAGAACACCAGCGCCATTCTGATCCCCGGCTCTCGGTTCACCTCTGGCACGAGGTCAGTCGCTGCGACATAGATCGTCACCCCGGCTGACAGAGGCAATCCAACACGCACCCAGCTCGGTTCCAGATTAATCACCAGCACGCCCAGCACCGTCATCGCCCCAAGAAACAGCGCCGAATTCAGCGCCATCGCCGGCCCCCGTCCCCCAGCCAACATTACGCTCGCCATCGTGAAACCCTCAGGAATCTTATGCAGGAACACTGCGAAGAAAAGTATCCACCCCAGCCAGTGCGACAACACAAACCCCGACCCGATCGCCACCCCATCGAAGAATGTATGGGTAGCCAACCCCAGCAGAACCGAGTAGCTCGTCTTCGCCGAAAGAAACTCATGATGATGCGTCTCTTCGCCAAAGTGAAAATGCGGAACTAGCGTATGCTCCAGCAGATGCACCCCGCAGTATCCAGCCAGAATCAGCAGCGGCGTCCACCGCGGATTCACGCGCATGCCCTCAGGAATCATCTCGAGCACCGCAGCCGCCAACATGAAACCCGCGCCGAGCGCGACGAAATAGCGCAGTGCCTTGGCTGAGGGCGATCGCCTCACCAGCAGAAACCCACCCAGAAAGTCAGCGAGTCCCGCGACCAGCCCCAGCGTCAGGCTCAGCCACAGCGCGGACACTGCTAGTTGATCCGGCAGATGTGAATCACATCGCCGTCGATCTTCTCAAAAATTGGCAACCCACCCCGCCCATCAATCTTCATGGTCTAACGATTTTATCTGTCTTCGGCTTGCCCGTCTCCGGCCACTGCGACTCGCGCGACAACACAAACACCACCCCAAGCCCGCACAGCAGCACCAAACCCTCCAGCCGCTCCGACAGCCTGTGCAGCCGCTCAAAGTCCACCCGGCCTGGATTGTCCAGTGACGCCGTCTCCACCTCGCCACCCGCCAGCGCGCGGTCCGCCTCCATCGACGGCAATATCCAAAACTGAGAGTAAGCCGTCACCAACAACATCACCGCGGTCAATACCAGTTGCCGCGCAAACCCAATGCGCGCCGGCACCTCAGCCCACAACCACAACCAACCCGTTGCCAGACAAAAAGCGATCCCACCGATCAGCCCAATCCAGTGCAGCACCCGCAGCGTCCCACTCACCACAACTCCCGCCTCATGCGCGCTCGGCAAGCTACCGAACGCGACAGGCGCAACCACAAAAGCGAAGAACGCCAGTCCCCCTACCCACGCCACCATCGCATACAGCCGCAGTGCCCGCAAAAAAGTCTGCATCCTAAACGTGGTCCCTTCCAATCAGCCGCTGAATCCGTTCCTTCATCGGAGGATGCGTCGAGAACAAACTCGCAATCCCGCCGCTCCCCAGCAGCGGAGCCACAATGAACAGGTGCGCATTCGAAGGCGAAGCCTCCATCGGAATCCGCTTCGAATAAGCCTCCAGCTTCTGTAGCGCTCGCGCCAGCGCATAAGGATTGCCCGTAGTAGCCGCGCCCGTCGCATCCGCCTCAAACTCCCGAGTCCGCGAAATCCATAACTGAATCAGCGAAGCTGCAATCGGCGCTACGATAATCATCATCAGTCCGCTCAAGCCACCACCACTCCGCTCCCGTCGGTCGCCACCGCCATAACCGCCAAACAGCGAAGCCCAGTACCCCATCCGCGCCACTATTGTGATCGCTCCAGCCAGCGTCGCTGCAATCGAACTCGTCAGAATGTCCCGGTTCTTCACATGCCCCAGCTCATGCGCCAGCACACCCTCGAGCTCTTCATCATCCAGCAGCTGCAGAATTCCATGCGTGACCGCGACGGAAGCGTGTTGCGGGTTCCGTCCCGTCGCAAACGCATTCGGAGACTCCGTCGGTAGCACATAAATCTTCGGCATCGGCAGCCCCTGCTTCGCCGTCAACCGCTCCACCGCCGCATACGCTCGCGGCAACTGTTCCCGTGTTACCGGCTGCGCGTTGTACATTCTCAACGCGATCTTGTCGGAGAAGAAGTAAGTCCCGAAGTTGAACCCGACCGACAGCAGAAACGCCAGCAACATCCCGTTCCGCCCACCAAAGTGCTCCCCGATAAAAAGCAGGAACAACGTCAGCACAACAAGCAGCAAAGTCGATTTGAAGGTGTTCATCTGTGGTCCCTCACACAACCTGTCCGCTAATTAGACGTCTCCGCCGCACGTTCGCCGCGCAACAGCGCCCGCCGCAGCACTACCTCCAACGCCGCCTTCTGCTCCGCGTACTCGCTCTCGCTCAACCGCCCCTGCAGCTTGTCCGTCTCCAGCGCAAACAACTCTTCCTTCATCGCTGCCAGCAG
The DNA here is from genome assembly GCA_000381605.1 of Acidobacteriaceae bacterium KBS 89. Classification (GTDB taxonomy): domain Bacteria; phylum Acidobacteriota; class Terriglobia; order Terriglobales; family Acidobacteriaceae; genus Edaphobacter. The sequence continues at coordinate 475,579 of KB906755.1, read as the reverse complement.
AGAATCACCAACGGCCGGAACACCGCTCCCGGTAACAGCAGGAGCTACAGTCTGCGCCGGCCCATTCTTCAGCATGATCCCCGCGCCCACAGCCATCACCAACCCCAGCCCACCGAGAATCCACCACTTATACTTCGCCCACGGATCGTTCGTCCCCTCAGGATCCAGTGGCACACCCAACCCGCCACCCGGACGCGTATCGCTCGCCGCCGAAGTCGCTGCACCATCCGCACCACTCCGCGCCGAAGCGTCCGCCGTCGCACCACCACCCGCTGCAGCGGCCGCACCCTCGTCCCGAGGCATCTGCCCCGTTCCCGAAACCGTAAAATCGAGCGCCTGCGACGGCTGCGCGTTCCGCGCCACGTACGTCTGTGCCGTAGTCTCCTCCGTCACCGGCGAATACGGCGACGACGGCCCCGGCTTGAACGTCATGCTCTTCGGCATCATGATGGCAACCGTGTCGGTCGGCATCATCACCCGCGGAGCAAACTTCAGACTCCCGCTGTAAGGCAGCCGGTACGAAATCTGAAACCGAGTCTCGCCCGGCCGGATCGGAAAGATAAACGCATAATGATTCGGTTCACCCAGCGGCACGGGTGAAGCCTGCACCGGCATCCCACCCGGAGCCAGTGCCGCCGACCCTTCCACCACCGCGCCCTCCGGCAGATAAAACTCAAACGGCCTGTCGCTGAACTGCGTCAGCGGAGGATTCGACTCGTTCTTCACAAAAAAATTCTCGATAATGCGCAGCGCCTTCCCGCTCTCATCAGTCTGGATACGCATCACATCGGCTTCGCTGGTTACGCCCTTCACCTTCGCCGCCGCATTAAAAACGTCAACCTCAACCGACTGCGTCCCCGGAGGCGCCGGCCGAAAGTAATTCGCCTTGTCATGCGTTACCCGCACCAGATGCATTCCGTTATCGCCATTGGGAACTTCGAGAGTAAAGTGACCCTGCGAGTCCGTCTTAGTACGGCTTGTCTCCTGCATCCCCTGCGCCAGGCGAATCAGCACCACATCGTCACCACCGGCAGGCTTGCTTGTCGTTTTATTCGTAACGATGCCGGTAATCGAATCACCAAGCGCAACGCTCGAAAACGCCGCCACCACAGCAGCAACCGCAACAACACGTCGAAAGAAAGTAGGGAAGAGGCTCACCCTTCAAGTCTACGTCAAATCACCCGCAAACTAGAGACCGCTCACGCAACTGCCACTATTCCCGCTTTCGCCATTGTGGTTGTCATCAGAAGGGGATCTGCTGTTGCTCGTGTTCCAGCAGCTGCCCTTACAGTTGCAGTTCAGCGCCGCGAATGAAGTGGCCTCAACCCTTCCGCTTCTGCACTCACGCCCTGCTTCGCCGTCCAAACACACCCCGCGCCTCAAGCGCCTCCATCTCAGCGATCACCCGCGCCGCTTCATCCTCCAACCCCGCCCGCTGCTCCATATAGTCCGGTTCCGGATATTTCCCAGCCAGAAACTCAAAGTTCAAATCACGCAGGTTCTCGTAGATCGCATCTTTACGCTCCCGCAAATAATCCACCCGAGTCTTATCCGCCTGCACAAACGGGTTCTTCTCCGGCCAGAACATATACCCAAACAACGCGAGCGTCAGCACAACACCTGCAATCATGCCCATGTCAGTACTCCGTCTCCCGCCGAATCCGCTCCCGCAACTCGTTCCCGCCAACATCCGGTCCCGCCGCACTCACGGGGACATGCCGTCCCGACCGCAACGTCCACATCCGAATCAAAAATCCCACGCCGACCGTTGCTAGCAGAAAAACCGCCATGGGCGCAATCCACGCCACGTTATCAAAGCCCCCACGAATCGGTGCAGCCAATATCGTCGCCCCATACTTTGCCGCAAACCAATTAAGAATCGAAGTGTCCGTCCCGCCCGCGTTGATCTGCGCCCGCAGCTCCCCTATCATCCGGTCCGAGTCCGGACACCCCACATGGTTGCACTCAAGCAACACCTGCCCGCACCCGCAGGCGCACATCATCTGGTGCCCCACTTTATTGAATCGCGAAGAAGGCTCTGCCCCCAGCATCACCACCGCCAGCAGACAAACCGCACAAGCATGCAGCCACCGCTTCAACCCGAGCCTAAACATGATGGGCCTCAGCCTCAACCAGCCTGGGCTCCGCTACCGTAACCCGCGCCGCGCTCCGTGTCATATTCGGTACCAAGGCCAGGAACGTACCCGCCACCACTATCAACACCCCAATCCAAATCCAGTTCATCAGCGGATTCAAAAACACCTTGATGATCGGCTTATCCGTATCCGGGTTCCGTCCCTCATAGATCACATACAGATCGCTAGCCAGCGTCGAGTGCAGCGCTACCATCGTCGACGACGTCTGGCTCGCGTGATAAAACCGTCGCTCCGGCGCAAGCTGTGTGATCTTCCTGCTGCCCCTGTAAACATCCAGCAACGCGTACTCTGTGTCGAAGTTCCTATTACTGTCCTGCGTATACGTCTGGCACACCAGACGGTACGGCCCCAGAGCCAAGGTATCGCCGGACCCCATCTCCTGCTCATGCGACTGGTTGAACGCCCCACCAGCGATCCCGATGAACATCACCACAATCCCAAAGTGGACAAAATACCCGCCATACCGTCGCGTATTTCTGCGCACTAGAATCACCGTTGAAGCTGCCAGATTCTTCCCGGTCTGCGTCGCAACAACCGAAGCGCCACGCAAAAACTCCGCCCCGATCGCGGTAATTACACCCGCCGCCAAAGTGAACGTCACCAGAGAAAACAGTGTGCTCTGCCAATCATCGCCGGCCGCCCAAGGCTTCACACCAACTAGCATTAGCACCACCAACGCAACGCCCATCGCAACGCCAGGCAAAATAAAATTCCGTCGAATCGACCGCAGCGAAGTCGACCGCCACGCCAGCAGTGGCCCAATCCCCGTCAGAAACAGCAGAAACAATCCAATCGGCAGGTTCACGCGGTTATAAAACGGCGCGCCCATCGTAACCTTCGTGCCCTGCACATATTCCGAAAGAATTGGAAATAGCGTCCCCCACAACACCGTAAAACAAGCCGCCAGAAGAATCAGATTGTTGAACAGAAAACTCGACTCCCGCGACACCAGCGACTCAAGCCGATTCTCCGATTTCAAATGGTCCTTCTGCCTGAAGAACGTAAACAGGCAAACGCCAAACACAATCAGGATGAACCCATAGAACCAAGTCCCGATATCTGAAGATGCAAACGCGTGCACCGAACTTACGATCCCCGACCGAGTCAGCAGCGTTCCCAGTATCGTCAGCATAAATGTCGAGAAGATCAGCCACACATTCCAGGTCTTCATCATCCCGCGCTTCTCCTGCATCATCACCGAATGCAGAAAAGCCGTCCCGGTCAGCCACGGCATCAACGAAGCATTTTCCACCGGGTCCCAACCCCAGTACCCGCCCCACCCCAGCACGCTATATGCCCAGTGCGCCCCAAGAAAAATCCCGCACGTCAAAAACAGCCACGTCACCATCGTCCATCGCCGAGTGATGTGGATCCACTTCTCTCCCGGATACCGCATCATCAGCGCACCCAGCGCAAAGGCGAACGGAACAGAAAATCCGACGTAGCCCAGATAGAGCATCGGAGGATGAATCACCATCTCCGGATACTGCAGCAGCGGATTCAACCCAAATCCATCCGTCGCCACCGGCCCTGGCTGAATCGCAAACGGAGGCGCCGCAAAGTTCAGCAGCATCAAAAAGAAAACCTGGATCCCCGCCAGAATCGTCGAAGCAAACGCCGACAATCGTACATCCACCTTATGCCGCATCCGCAGCACAAACCCATACGCGCTCAGCAGCCACGCCCACAGCAGCAGCGAGCCCTCCTGCCCCGACCAGAGAGCAGAAAACTTGTAAGCCGTACTCAAATCCCGATTCGTGTGATGAAGAATGTACGAGACCGAATAGTCATTCGTGAACGAAGCCCACACCAGCGCAAACGCCGCACAGGTCAGTGCAACAAAGCTCGAAATCCCAGCCCGCCTGGCGGTCTCTCCCAGCTTGTCACCTTGCCGGTCCACGCCCGCGGATACTCCGCGCGTTCGCCACAACGCCACCCCACCCATCACCAGCGTATAGACACTCAGCGCCAGCGCCAGCAACAGCGTAAAACTACCAAACTCCGGCATCGGGTGCAGTCGCATGAGGTCCTCTACCCATTCTCTCAGGGCCCGCGCGGAACAGCAATAAACTATCGTTTACCGGACACAAAGGCACAACGGTTCGGCCGAACTAGGACACCGCCGACAAACAAGGGCCTGCCCCACCAACCAGCCGCCCAACAACCTCCAGCAGGTGATCCGGCAGCAGCGGTTTCATTCGGAACGTGACATCCAGACCCACGTACTCCTGCTCCGCCTCTTCCAATCCGCTGATCACCAGCACCGGCATCATCGGATGTGTCCTGCGAAGCGCGCGGACGAACTCCGAGCCACTCATTCCCGGCATCAGGTGGTCCGTGATCACCAGGCGTATCTCCTCCAGAAACTCGCCGCTCTGGATCTGCTCCAGTGCCCGCGAAGGATTCAACGCAGCGATCACAAAATAGCCGGCTCGCCTCAGGATGGTCTGCCGTGTTGCGGCCTGCACAGCGTTATCGTCGATAAGAAGAAGATTGGCTGGCATGCGCGATGTCAATTGCTCCAAGGGAATAGATGCAGTGAGGCTCATTGGGACGGACCCATTCTTTGTCCTCCTCCATACCTCGCGGTTGGAGAGGCGTTCTGTTGGTGGCTGCTAGTGCGATGCACAATTTTTGGTTCGCGTTGGTATCAATTCTGAAAATCTTTTCACATACTGATTGAATCGCCAGTATCTTGCAATCCATTCCCGCAATTCTGTTGCCACAGTAACTCGCGCAAAGGTGCAGAAATCTGGACGTCTACCAAGAAAGGAGTTACAGTTGCCCCCAGTACTATAACGAGTTAGCACGTTCTCAACACACCAAACCGAACAACTAAGGGTCAACGTGAATCTTTCCACTATCGACTGGCTCATCATGCTGGTCTACTTCATCTTTGTTCTGGGCATCGGCTTCGCCCTCAAGCGCTACATGCGCACCAGCAACGATTTCTTTCTCGCCGGACGTTCGATCCCCGCCTGGGTCTGCGGTCTCGCCTTCATCTCCGCGAATCTCGGTGCCCAGGAAGTCATCGGCATGGGAGCTTCTGGTGCCAAGTACGGCATCATCACCAGCCACTTCTACTGGATCGGCGCCATCCCCGCCATGATCTTTGTAGGCATCTTCATGATGCCCTTCTACTACGGCTCCAAGGCCCGCTCCGTACCCGAATATCTCCGCCTCCGCTTCGACGAGAAAACACGCGCCGTAAACGCTTTCTCATTCGCCATCATGACTGTGCTCTCCTCCGGCATCTCCATGTACGCGATGGCCCTCCTCATCCAGACCCTCGGCCTCCTCCACGGCATCGTCCCCGACGCATACATCTTCCATGTCTCCGTCTTCGTCTCAGCCATCATCGTTCTCGGCTACATCTTTCTCGGCGGCCTCACCAGCGCCATCTACAACGAAGTCCTCCAATTCTTCCTCATCGTCGCCGGCTTCGCTCCTCTCGTCTGGATCGGCCTCCGAAACGTCGGCGGCTGGCAGGGAATCAAGCACACGCTTCCCGCCAACATGACTCACTCCTGGCAAGGCATGGCCCACGCCTCTACCAACACTCTCGGCGTCGAATGGTTCGGTCTCGCCATGGGCCTCGGCTTCGTGCTCAGCTTCGGTTACTGGTGCACTGACTTCCTCGTCATCCAGCGAGCCATGGCCGCCGACTCCGAAGTCTCTGCCCGGCGCGTCCCTCTCATTGCCGCCATCCCAAAAATGTTCTTCCCCTTCCTCGTCATCCTGCCCGGCTTAATCGCCGTCAGCGTCACCTCGCACATGGCAGGCGCAGGTCAGGGAACCGGCAACCAAACCAAGATCGTAACTGTTCCCGGTCAAACTCTCTCCGAAGCGGATTATGCTGCAGCGGCTGCCGCTCATCCAGGTATCAAAGTTCCCCTCGACGAGTCCCACCCCCACGGCATCATCCCCGTCAAAACCGACCCACTCAGCGGCAAAGCCGTATTGAACGCCGACGGCACCCCGGTCTATAACTACGACCTCGCCATTCCCGTCATGCTCCTCCACTTCTTCCCAACAGGAATCCTTGGCCTCGGCCTCACTGCACTCCTCGCCAGCTTCATGTCCGGCATGGCCGGCAATGTCACCGCCTTCAACACCGTCTGGACCTACGACATCTATCAGGCCTACATCAACAAGAAGGGAACCGACGACCACTATCTATGGATGGGCCGCATGGCCACCATAGGAGGCGTAGCCCTCTCCATCGGCGCCGCATACCTCGTCACCAACTTCAACAACATCATGGATGCGCTCCAACTCGTCTTCTCCATCGTCAATGCGCCACTCTTTGCCACCTTTCTCTTAGGCATGTTCTGGAAGAAAACCACCGGCCACGCCGCCTTCACCGGACTCATCTCAGGCACGCTCGCCGCCCTCATCCACCACGGCCTCACCCTCCCCGCAGACGCCGTCCCCGGCATCCACGGCGGCTGGATCACCGTCCTCCACCACTACCCCAGCGATATGGCCCAGAACTTCTGGACCGCCATCTTCGCATTCTCCACCAATCTCCTCGTCACCATCGCCATCAGCCTCGTCACCAAGCCACGCCCCGAACCGGAACTCGTCGGCCTCGTCTACTCCTTAACCCCTAAACCCGTCGAAGGCCACCTAAGTTGGTATCAGAAGCCCGCGACCCTCGCTGTCGCCGTCCTCGCCATCCTCATCGTCCTCAACCTCGTCTTCGCCTAACGATAGCTGTTAGCCTTTAGCTCGTGGCCCTTAGCTAAGACCTAAGAACTAACGGCTAAAGCTGCGACACCAAGGAGCACCAATGGGACTCGACATCCGTATCCCCCTCGGCCTCATCTTCCTCCTCATCGGCGGCCTCATGAGCATCTACGGTCTCTTCACCCGCAACGCCGCCGACATCTACGAGAAGTCCATGGGGATCAACCTCAATCTCACCTGGGGAGCCATCATGTTCGTCTTTGGCCTCATCATGTTCCTCGTAGGCCGCCGTCAAAAGTGGCAGGACGATCCCGTCAACCCACGCCCCTGGGAAGCCAAGGATCGCCCCCACCACTAAGGCAGCAAACCACCCGCTCCAACCCACATCGTGAACTGTCGTCGCAACAGAAGCCGCTCGCAGAACTATCGTGAGCGGCTCATCATCTTTAACCATAAATCAACACCTGCCATCACTTGGCCAACAGCATCGCCACGCCAGGAGGGAAAAACTATGTTCCTTCCTGTGGGCAAATCTTTTCCCCCGCCACAAAACCCCTTCCCATGTCGCAAAATCTTTCACAGGATTCCCCGCGAATCCGTCAATTCTCCGCGAAATGCCTTTGGCAAATCACTTGCTTGTAAGTGAAGGCACAGAACCACATACAACCACCTTGCACGAATTGGAGAACCTAATGTCCTTGTCCAAACTCTCTATCCTGGCGGCGGCCGCCGTCACATTGACTCTTGGAGCCGTGGCGCACGCCGACACACTCAACCTTGGAGATTCGGTGGGGTCCTTCACCTTCCGTTTCAATGGCGACACCCACACCGCGGGCGGCGGCAACTTCGTCGGTTCGTCCGCCGTCATCGGCAGCAAGACTGTCGACTTCACCGCAGTCTACTGCGTCGATCTCAACCACGAGATCAACGAGGGCGACAGCTACAACGCCACCTTCAAGACCAATGGCGTGGTCAATGGAAGCACTGTCCACAATGATGCCGCGATCGCCTGGCTTCTCCTCAACTTCGGCGCATCCGCCGATACCAAGACCGAGAGTGAAGGCCTCCAGGCCGCCATCTGGGAGGAAGAGTACGGCAACAGCTTCTCCCTTCTCAGCGGTGGTGCAATCGCAAACAACGAAGACAACTACCTCGACGCTCTCCACAACGCCATCAACCACGGCCAAGTCACAAGCTCTCTCGTCAGCCAGGTCGAGTGGATCACTCCGCCGACCGTCAAACAAGGCAAGGGTAGTGAAGATCAGCAGGGCCTCGTTGGCCTCGTCGATCCGCCGCCAGCCGTCCCCGAGCCTGCAACTCTGTCCCTTTTTGGAACCGGCATCCTCGGTCTCGCCGGCATGGTTCGTCGTCGCCTCTCCGCCTAACTCTCGCGCAACCCCCTGTCTCTCTTGCTCTCGACGCCTCAGCCTCGCAGTCATTCTGCAGAGCTGAGGCGTCAGACTTTAACCTCCTGTTGTTGTTGCACTTCGCTGGTCTTTTCATCTTCCACACGCCCACACTTGCAATAATGAAGTCATGAAGCGCCGCGAGATAAAACAATACGAGTTCGTCCGCAAGATCGGAGCCGGCGGCAGCGGCGTTGTGTACCTCGCCAACGACACCCTCCTCCAGCGCCCCGTCGTCCTCAAACTCCTCAAGCGCGGCAATCTCACCATCCAGCAGATGCGCGCCACCCAGCTTCGCGAAGCTCGCCTCGCCTCCGCCATCGACCACCCCAACGTCTGCGCCATCTACGACGTCGGCGAAGCCAAAGAAGAAGATGGCAACGGCGAAGAAGCCTATATCGTCATGCAGTACATCCCAGGTAAGTCCCTCGACAAGCTCATCGCCGAAGGCCCCGCCAGCCTTCAACTCGTCCTGTCTGCCGGCATCCAGACCTCCGACGGCCTCTCCGCCGCCCACTCGCTCGGCATCTTCCACCGCGATCTCAAGCCCGCCAACGTCATGCTCACCGACGGCGGCCTCATCAAGATCCTCGACTTCGGCCTTGCCCGCCGCCTCCGCCCCGACCAGGCCGAATTCGACCCCGGCGGCCCCGTCAACAAGCGCAAAGTCGGCTCCCCTCAGGCCGTGCCCGGCCCAACCTACACCGCCCGCGGCGGCACCATCGCCTACATGGCACCCGAGCAGTTCGTCACTGGCCAGTCCAGCGTCCAGTCCGACATCTTCGCTCTCGGCCTCATCCTCTACGAGCTCGCCACCGGCCGCCACCCCTTTCACCGCCCCGACGCACCCGAGTTTCAATCCATCCGCGCCATCCAATACGCCGACCCGCCCTCCATCCGCGAGATTGCCCCCAGCCTTCCCATCGAGCTCGAGTCCGTCATCCTCCACTGCCTCGAAAAGCAGCCGTCCGCCCGCTTTGCCTCGGCCGCCGAGGTCCGTGATGCCCTCAAGACCATCATGCGGGCTATGCAGCTCGACTCCGGCCTCCTTCCCGGCGACAACATCTCCCTCCGCCCCTCTCAGGGACGCCTCCCACTCGACACCCCCGAAGGAGAGAAGCGAACTACCGGCATCCTCTCCATGCTCGCCGAGCGTTTCCGAGAATCCGGCACCAACGCAACCCATAATCAAAACAGCATTGTCGTCCTCCCCTTCGTCAACTTCGGCCCTGCCGACGTCGCGCCGCTCTACGGCTACGCCCTTGCCGACGCAATCGCTACCCGCCTCACACGTATGTCCACTCTCGTCGTCCGCCCATCCAGTTCATTGATGACCGTCCCCACTCAACAGCTAGACCCCCTGAGCGTCGGAAAAAAACTTCTCGTCAACTTCGTCCTCGCCGGCAACTTCCTTCGCTCCGACCAGGGCTTCGACCTCAACTGGCAGCTCCTCGATGTCCCCGGCCAGAGCGTCCGCGCCGGCGGGTCCATCAACGTCGCCTCATTCGACCTCGTCAGCGTCCAATCCGAGATTTGCAACGAAGTCTTCAGCACCCTGCAGGGCTTCGGAGACCTCCAACCCCCACACGAAAACCACCGCTCCCCAGCTCTCAGCCCCTCGCTCAACCAAGCTCTGTCCGAGGAGTACCTCCAGGCCCGAGCCGTACTCTCCGCCTTCATGACCCGCACCGGCAGCCGCGAAGACCTCGACCGTGCCCGCGAGCTCTTCGCCTCCGTCGTCAATCAGGACGAAAACTACGCCCCTGGCTGGTCCGGCCTCGGCATCACCCACCTTCAGTACGCCCGCCACGGTCTTGGCGGGCAGATGCACGTCCTCGAAGCCCGCCGCGCCTTCGACAAAGCCCTCGCGCTCGACTCAGGCTCCGTCGAAGCCAATCTCTACCGCGTCTATATGCTCCTCTCCCGAGGAGAAAAAGAGTCCGCCCGCCACGGCATCGAAAACCTCCTACAGACTGCCGGCAACGACTGGAACGTCCGCATGGTCGCCGGCATCACCCTCCGCATCGACGGCATGTACGACGAAGCCCTCGACCAGTTCAACGCCTCCCTCCGCATGAACCCCGCCAACGCGGCCATGATCTACAACCACCGCGCCCGCGTCTACCAATACCAGAACCAGCTCGAACTAGCCGCCGACGAAATCGAAAAGGGCCTCACCCTCGAACCCCGCCAGCCCCTCCTCCGCACCTCCCTCGGCTACCAGCAGATGCGCACCGGCGATCTCCCCAAGGCCATCGAGACCCTCGAAAACGTCATCCGCGACGACTCATCCCTCCGCATCGTCTATCCCACCATCGCCCTCTGCTACGTCCAACTCGGTGAGCGCGAAAAAGCCGCCACCTTCATCGTGGACGAGACCCTCTCCGCCGCCGAAGCCGACAGTGAGATGGCCTACCGCCTCGCAACATATTTTGCGGTGGAAGGCGACGAGTCCGAAGCTCTTCACTGGCTCCGCCGCGCCATCTATCTCGGCAACGAAAACTACCCATGGTTTTCGAAAAATCCCGCATGGCGCAATCTCGGAGGCCACGGCGACTTCGAACGCATCCTCGAAGACTTGAAAAAGTCCTACCGCCGCAACCAGAAAAACTGGAAGCGCCTCCTCGCCCAGGTCCGCGACTAACCACGTCAGTCCTTTTGGTTGTCATCCCCGAGGGGGATCTGCTGTTGTCTTTGCCTCTCCCAACGACCAAAAGCAATGGGTCGGGGGAACACCCCGACCCATAAAATATACTCATCCGAAACTAGCTAACTTACTGTGCCGCGCCGAGCCCTCCGGGCCCACTCACACTTACGCTGCTAACCGCCGGCCCATTCATCGGCATCGGCGTAAGGATCATCGGTGTCGTCAAGCTGAAGACCAGCGTCACATCCTTCGGCAGCGTAGCCTGTCGATCCTGCTTCAGCCAGATCACCGTACTCACGCCAGCTCCGATGCCCGCTCCAACAGCCGCTCCAACGCCGCCGCCAATCATCGCCCCAGCCGCTGCGCCCGCGCCTGTTACTCCGCCCATGATCACCAGGTTCTCTCTGGTATGGCCCTTCTTCTTCAAGGTTCCTTCGCTCGAAACATTAAAGTCGCTTCTGCCTGTTTCGATGATCTGGGCATGCACAATATAGTGCGTCCCATCAGGCAGCGTCACGTTCAACGTCTCCAGGTGAAGCAGCGCCCCACCCGAAATTCGTCGTCCGCCATGAACCTCGGTCACTCGCCCCTCAAGAATGGATCCAACCGGAATAATGACCTTGCCATTCCTCTCGATCGGCTCCGTCACCGATGCAGAGAATCTTGTCCCCTGCAAAGTCGAGCTCGTCGAAAGCGTATCCATCATCTTCGTCTTCAGCAGTGTCCCTGCGCGAAGCTCGCCATTGCGCTCCGGCACGCTCACCACAATCATGGCGTCCAATGGGTTCTCCACTGGAGCCGTATGCACCACAGGAGGAGCACTCGCCACTCCTGGGCCCTGGTAAGGGATGTAAGGTCCATACACCTCACCCGCGGGCGCCGTCGCTGGCACCGCCGCACTCGGACGTGGCGTCAACGGCTTTGGCATTGGCACTGCATCATCGCTCGTAATCACCGAAGAGTCTGGACGAGAGACCCCGGTGGCCTGGCCGAACAACGGAGCAGCAGCGAGAACAAGAGCAGCGGTCGTGATGCGTAAAGTCATGGCGATATCCTCGGTAACAGATTCGAGCGCTCAGCAGCACTCCTGTTAACCAAAAGGTTAGTGCCCCTGTCGTACTCGCGGAGCAAAATCACTGGAAGGGAACCGACCCTGCTAATAAGTCATTCAACGCCCTCCCGCCCAACCCCGGCAACGAATCTATTCAAAATCCATCACAAACCGAAGAATCATGTCATTTCAATCGAACCGCACCGAATTGGGAAATCTGCTTCTCTACCGCCGCCTTCAACTCACCCAAACCTGTCTCTCCGTTCGATCCGCGTCATCGGTAAAAATCAGTGTTAGGTCTTGAGCCGGTACCCATCGCCAATTCACCCATCCCTTACCCAACTCTCCCAATCCCTTGCTAAAATTCATCAGGTGAGCCCATCCGACGCAGATTTGGTGCAGGCAATCTCCATAACCGGAGGACGCGCCGTCCCAGTCGACCGTCGCCCAAAGTTGAACGAACGGTTGAATCACCGCGTCGTAGCCCAACATTCTTCAACATCGAACCAATCGAAAAACAGGAGCAACATGACCGAGATCGTCTCTATCCACGCACGCGAAATTCTTGACTCCCGCGGAAACCCCACCGTCGAAGCCGACGTCATCCTCGACTCCGGAGCCAAAGGTCGTGCCGCAGTTCCCAGCGGAGCCTCCACCGGCGAACACGAAGCGGTCGAACTCCGCGACGGAGACAAAGAGCACTACCTCGGCAAAGGCGTCCTTCACGCAGTTGAAAACGTCGAATCCATCCTCGGCCCCGAACTCACTGGCATGGATGCATCCAACCAGCGCCTCATCGACGCCACCATGATCTCCATCGACGGCACCGAGAACAAATCCAAACTCGGCGCCAACGCCATCCTCGCCGTCTCGATGGCCTGCGCACGAGCCAGCGCAGAAGCACTGAAGCTCCCGCTTTACCGCTACCTCGGCGGAGTCAACGCCTGCCTTCTCCCCACGCCAATGATGAACATCCTCAACGGCGGCAGCCACGCTGATTCCAACGTCGACTTCCAGGAGTTCATGGTCATGCCCACAGGCGCGGAAACCTTCTCCGACGGCCTCCGCTGGGGCACTGAAGTCTTCCACACCCTCAAGGGTGTCCTCAAAAAGAAGGGCTACAACACCGCCGTAGGCGACGAAGGCGGATTCGCACCCTCGCTCAAATCCAACGACGAAGCCCTCGACCTAATCCTCGAAGCAATCCAACTCGCCGGTTACACTCCCGGCGAAGACATCAACATCGCCCTCGACCCCGCCTCCAGCGAGTTCTACAACAAGGAGACTGGCAAGTACGTCTTCAAGAAATCCGACAAGCGCGAACTCTCCTCGGAAGAGATGGCAGCCTTCTGGGAGAATTGGGTCAACAAATACCCCATCGTCAGCATCGAAGACGGCCTCGCCGAAGACGACTGGGCTGGCTGGGCACACCTCACGAGAATTCTTGGCGATAAGGTCCAACTTGTCGGCGACGATCTCTTCGTCACCAACACCCAGCGCCTCCAGCAGGGAATTGAGCAAAAGGTAGCAAACTCCATCCTCATTAAAGTCAACCAGATCGGCACTGTCAGCGAAACCCTTGAAGCCATCGAACTCGCCCGTCGCTTCGGCTACACAAGCATCATCAGCCATCGCAGCGGCGAAACCGAAGACACCTTCATCGCCGACCTCGCCGTAGGCACCGGCGCCGGCCAGATCAAAACCGGTTCTGCCTCCCGCACCGATCGCATCGCCAAATACAACCAACTTCTCCGCATCGAAGAAGAGCTAGGCCAATCGGCCGAATTCCTCGGCATCGAATCCGTCAACTTCGGCGAATAACCTCATCCACAAATCAGCGTGCCCACGTCCATACCCTCGGACGTGGGCACGCTATCGTTGTGAGGCATTGTGCCTCTGTCTATCTTGTCGTCATCTCCCGTGTCTTCACAAAGCCCTGACAACAATTCCACCAAAATTTACAAACCCTTCAAGCGAATGCGACAAGCCGCCCTCTAAGATGAGCGGCGTCTCTCCACTCCACATTTGAAGGGAACTCCGTGAAAAGTACCTCGTTCCACACCATCCTCCTCGCCACATCCCTGGCAGCCGTCTCTGCACCATTTGTCGTTGCACAACCCACCCTGATCGCAAAAGGGACGCTCACCGGCAGCCGCGCCGGATCGTACACCGACCTCTCCGGCCTTAAGGGCACTCTCGAAAATGGCGTATCCGCGAGCCTCCTTGGCGGTCTCGGCTCTGGTATTGCCCACGTCTCCGGCGACCAATTTCTCGCCGTTCCCGACCGTGGCCCCAACGCCGTCCCCTTCGACACTGACATCGACGACACCGCCAGCTACATCAACCGCTTCCACAGCATCAAAATGAACCTCAAGGCGAACAAGGGCGCCGGTCTGCCCTTCACCATCGAGCCAGAACTCGAATCCACCACCCTCCTCTTCAACCTGACTCCGCTCGTCTATGGTTCCGGCACAGGTCTGGGCGTCGGTCCCGGCGCGCCCAAGCAGAACAACTTCCTCCAGCACTTCTTCACCGGGCGCTCCGACAACTTCGATCTTGATCGCAACTCCGGCGATCCCCGCGACGCCCGCCTCGACCCCGAAAGCATTCGCGTCTCCAACGACGGCCTCAGCGTCTTCGTCTCTGACGAGTACGGTCCCTACGTCTATCAGTTCCTACGCTTCGACGGCCTTCGTCTCCGAACCTTCCAGCTACCCGACAAGTTCTTCGTAAGCACGCTTTCGCCCATGGGTAACACCGAAATCTCCAACAACACCAGCGGCCGCGTCGCCAACAAAGGCATGGAAGGCCTCGCCATCACCCCCGACGGCCGCACCCTCGTCGGCATCATGCAGAACGCGCTCATCCAGGACGCCAGCGACGGAGCATCCAAGCTCCTCCGCATCGTCACCATCGATATCGTGACCGGCCGCACCACCCACGAATACTCCTACCTGCTCACCACTGGCAGTGGAGTCAGCGACATCGTCGCCCTCAACAACCATGAATTCCTCGTCGACGAGCGTGACGGCAAGGGCCTCGCCGATGCGCCCGCAGAAAAAGCCAAGGTCAAGCAGATCTTCAAAATTGACCTCCAGGGCGCAACAGACATCAGCGATATGAGTGGCTCCGAAGCACAAACTCACGCCGTCACCAAGACGCTCTTCCTCGACATCGTCCAGGCTCTCAACAATGCCGGCATCCCCTCCGACCAGATCCCTGCCAAGATTGAAGGCACAGCCTTTGGTCCTGACGTAGTCGTCAAGGGCGTCAAGATGCACACCTTCTGGGTCGCAAACGACAACGACTTCCTCCAGGACTACAACGACGTCCCCAACAGCAATCCCAACCAGTTCTGGGTCTTCGGAGTTCCAGATGTAGACCTCGACGGCTCAACCTACGTTCCCCAAAACGTACGCTCGTTCTAATCTCAAAAATAACCGAAGGGCGCGGCTGAATCCCAACGCCCTTCGGTTTTCTTCGTTAAAGCAAAAAAACCCAAAATACCGTCCGAAGCATAATCATCTCGCCTGGAATCACCATCACTGGACGGTGTCTCTTCGACCGGAGCTTCACGTAGTCTCAACGTGTGAAGCGCAGTGGAGAAACCCGCTTCTCTCCCATTACACTGGACGAGCGTCACAACATCATCCATGCACCTCACCTCCCAAGACCGTCTCTTCGTCCTCACCGGAGCCGGCATCTCAGCCGGAAGCGGCCTGGCCACCTTTCGCGGCTCAGGCGGCCTATGGGACGGCCACCGCGTAGAAGAGGTCGCAACCCCTGAAGCCTGGCAAGCCGACCCCGCACTTGTCTGGCGTTTCTACTCACAGCGTCGCCGAGACGCCCTCGCCGCACAACCTAACGCCGCGCACAAAGCTCTCGCCAAAATCGAGCAGCGCCTCGGCAACAACTTCTACCTCTGCACCCAAAACGTAGACGACCTCCACGAGCGTGCCGGCTCCCACCGCATCCACCACATGCACGGCAGTCTCTTTCAATCCCGCTGCACTCGTTCCAACGATCACTTTACCGACCACTCCTTCTACGAAGATCCCAACGACCTTCCCGTCTGCAAAACCTGCCACGCCTCCGTCCGTCCGCATATCGTCTGGTTCGGCGAAGTCCCTCTCGACATGGACTCCATCTACCGCGAACTCGACCGCGCCACTGTCCTCCTCGTCGTAGGCACATCCGGCTCCGTATACCCCGCCGCCGGCTTCGTCAATATCGCCAACCAGCGCCGCATCCGCACCATCTACGTAGGCCCCGAAGAGCCTCTCAACATCGATTCCTTCGACGAAGTCATTCTCAGCACAGCCACCGAAGCTCTGCCCTCAATGGTCGAGTAAGCCGACAAACCGCGAACCGCCCATTCTGCAACGCCACCCAGGCAACAAGACCCACCCAATTCATTTACAGTTAATCCATGGCGAAGCTGTCAAAGGTTGTTGACCTCGTCGGAGTTGGGCTCAACGCCACCGACACAGTCATCCCCCTGTCCCTTTACCCCGCGCGCGGCTCCAAGACGGAATACTCCACCGTCAGCACCCTCCCCGGCGGACAAGTCGCCACCACCGTCGTTGCTTGCCAGCACTGGGGCCTCCGCACCCGCTACGTCGGCAAGCTCGGCGACGACCTCGCCGCCACACTTCACCGCGAAGCCTTCTCCCACGCCGGGGTCGACACCCGCATCATCACCGTCCCCGGCAGTGCCAGTGCCCAGTCCCTCATCCTCGTCGACGCTCAGGGCGAGCGCACCGTCCTCATTCGCCGCGACTCTGAAGGCCGTCTCGCACTCCACCCCGCCGACCTCCAGCGCGAATGGATCACCAACGCCCGCGCCCTCCACGTCGACGGCTACGACACCCAAGCCGCCATCCTCGCCTCAACATGGGCACGTGAAGCCGGTATCCCCGTCATCGCTGATCTCGACGAGCTCTACCCCAACGTCGAAGATCTCCTCGCCAACGTCGACTACCTCATCGTCAGCCGCGACTTCCCCTCACGCCTCATGGCCGACCCCGACCTCGAGCAGGCCCTCCGCAAAATGCAACGCCGTTACGCCTGCCGCCTCGCCGCTGCAACTCTCGGCCAGGAAGGCGTCCTCGCCTTCGACGGCAAACAGCTCCTCCACACCCCCGCCTACCGCGTCCCTGTCGTCGACACCACCGGCGCCGGCGACATCTTCCACGCCGGCTTCATCTACGGCCTCCTGCAGGACTGGTCCCTCGAGCGCCAGCTCGAATTCGCCTGCGCCGCCGCTGCCCTCAACTGCACCGCAGTCGGCGCCCGTGGCGGCATCCAATCCCTCGACGAAATCGCCGACCTCATGTCCACCGGCAACCGCTATCACACCACCTCCTACGCCTCGACTGTAGGTTGACCGCACCACAACGTCCCATCGCCTAATAAAGTGATCCCGCAGTCCTATCACTTTTGCTAGTTGCCTGCGACAGGCGCCCCGCAGAAGATTCGATGAGACCTGTCTCGCTGCGTTTCTGCATCGATAAACAGTGGTCCGCCCCCGTTTTCGTAGGAGTTCACAATGAATCTGCTACTTGGCAAAAAGATCCTGTCAGCCGCCCTGTGCGTCCCGCTGATTGCCTTTACGACTCCCATCGACGCGATGGCATTTCAATCCACCCCACCCGCGTCCACACCTGAATATTCGGGTCAGGGAGCACCCATGACCACCGCCGAGCTACAGGCACTCGTCGCCCCCATCGCTCTTTACCCCGACGCGCTCGTCGCCCAGATCCTCAGCGCCTCGACCTTTCCCGATCAGGTCGCCATCGCCGACAACTGGCTCCAGACGAATAAGTCCCTCACTGGAACTGCGCTGGCGCAGGCGGTAGATAAACAAACATGGGACCCAAGCGTTAAGGCCCTCACACAGTTCGCATCCGTCCTCGACAAGATGGCGCAAAGCCTGGCCTGGACCTCATCCTTGGGCGAGGCGTATCACAACCAGCAAGCCGACGTCATGAAAGCGGTGCAAACCCTCCGCGCGGAAGCGCAGAAGGCGGGCAATCTCAAGTCCGGGCCTCAGATCACTGTCGTGCAGCAATCTCCGCAGACCATCGTCATTCAGCCCACCAACCCGCAGGTCGTCTATGTTCCCGAATACAACCCAACTGTCGTCTACGGCACTCCATACGTAACTCCGGGATACAGCACCGCAGACGTGGTTGCCACTGGAGTCATCGCCTTCGGAGCCGGATTGGCGATCGGCGCAATGATGAGCGGCGGTTACGGCTGGGGATACAGCTACTGGGGATGCAACTGGTATGGAGGAGCAGCCTACTATCACGGCGGGGCCTACTACGGTAACGCCGCCTGGCACGGCGGCTACTACGGCTCCAGCGCGTCCTACTACGGAGCCTACGGAAGCGCTCATGCCTCCGCTGGCTACAACCCCGCCACAGGCACCTACGCGCGCGGCGCGTCAACTTCAACCGCCTACGGAACCCAGAAAGTAGGACAGGCCTACAACCCCTACACGGGAGCCTACGGGGCCACACACCAGGGCTCCAACGCCTATTCCAACTGGGGAAGCTCCACCGTCTCGAAGAACGGTCAGACCGTCGACACCCAGCACTACTCGAGTGCCGCCGGAAACTATGGAACAGCCGAGACCTCCAGCGGCAACAAATACGCCGCAGCCAACGGCAACACCTACAAGAACACCGGCAGCGGATGGCAAAGCACATCGGGTTCAGGCTCAGCTGGAGCCCACGGCTGGGGTGACACGTCGTCCTCTGCGTCCCACAGCGACTACAGCGGAAGCGGCAAAGGATCAACAGCCTTCAGCGGATTCGGCGGAGGAGGCGGCGGCGGCGGTTGGCAATCGCGTTCCTCAAGCGCACGTGGTTGGGGCAGTGGCGGCGGTGGTGGTGGCTGGGGTGGTCGCAGCGCCGGCGGCGGCGGATGGGGAGGTGGTGGAGGTTTCCGTGGTGGTGGTGGTGGTTTCGGACGAAGATAGCACTCGCTCAACCGGCAAATAATGTCAGAAGCCAGACGATCTCGCAAGCCCCAGAAACCTCCTCATCAAGTAACAACCAATTACGTTACAGGGAGAATCGCAATGCTAACGGTAGCGCCAAATCGCACGATGAGTCCCTCCCGCATCCGGACAATGGCCGCGGTCCTCGCGACGCTCCTGCCGCTCGTCGCCTGCAACCCAACGAAGGTATCGGCGCCCACCGAGGCAGGCCCTAAAACATTCGCCTCACCCGAAGACGCTGGGGCAGCTCTGCTCTCCGCCACCAAAGCGCAAGATCGTAGCGCTCTGCTTGCAATCTTCGGATCAGGCTCAGCGGACCTGCTCTTCTCCGGCGACGCAGCGCAAGACAAGGCCACCGGGGAGAGCTTCACCTCCGCATATCAGACCATGAATCGCTGGCGCAAACAGACCGACGGCACCGAGGTTCTCCTGGTCGGAGCCGACAACCATCCGTTCCCGATTCCCCTCACAAAGAACAGTGCAGGGCAGTGGTCCTTCGACATCGCCGCCGGCAAGACGGAGATTCTCGCGCGCCGCGTCGGCGACAACGAACTCGCAACCATCGACGTAATGAATGCCATGGCGGACGCCCAGGCCGAATACTTCGCTCAACGTCACGACGGCGTAAAGCAATATGCGCAAAAGTTCATCAGCGACGAAGGGAAACAGAACGGCCTCTACTGGAAATCGCCCGATGGGACACCCCGCAGCCCGCTCGGCCCCTTGGTAGCGTTCGCCTCCACAGAAGGCCTCACCCCGCAGGCAGGCAAGCAGCAGCCATTTCACGGCTACTTCTATCGCATACTCACCAAACAGGGCGCCGATGCCAAAGGCGGCGCGAAAGACTACATCGTCAACGGGAAGATGACAGCAGGCTTCGCCTTCATCGCCTATCCGGAGAAGTACGGCGACACGGGCATCGCAACCTTCATCATCGGCCAGAACGGTGTCCTCCTCGAAAAGGATCTTGGTCCCGGCACGACCGAAAGCGCCAAAGCATTAACAGAATTCAATCCTGACAAGTCCTGGAATTCTGTACCGTAAAAAAGATTTCCCCAGCATCGCGCACTCGCGGTTGCCCGTTCTCCTGTGGCCGGCCGAGGAAAACGTAATTTCGACCCCAGGCGGCGCATTTTCCGGCGCAGTGGAGAAAGCCACTTCTCAGCCGAAAATTTTCCCTCACCTCATCTCGTTTCTTCCTCACCGCTCACAGCCCCAAAGCTCAACGCTACTTGCTATCCTTTACTGAGCATGTCCAAACCCATCGTTCTCACCATCCTCGACGGCTGGGGCTATCGCCCCGAGACTCACGGCAACGCCATCGCCCAGGCCCGCAAACCTACCTACGACAAACTGCTCAGCGAGTACCCCAACACCCTCCTTCGCGCCAGCGAGCACTTCGTCGGCCTGCCCGACGGTCAGATGGGCAACAGCGAAGTCGGCCACTTGAATCTGGGCGCGGGAAGAATAGTCCGCATGGACATGACCCGCATCGACACCGCCATCCTCGACGGCAGCCTCTTCACCGACCCAACTTTGGTCCGCGCCTGCGAACTGGCCGCGCAAAAGGGAAGAGCGCTCCACCTCATCGGTCTGCTCTCCGACGGCGGCGTGCACTCGCACCAACGCCACCTCGAAGCTCTCATCCGCATGGCCGCGCAACATAAGCTGACCCACGTCTTTATCCACGCATTCATGGACGGACGCGACACCCTGCCCACCAGCGGCCTCGCCTATCTCAAGCAACTACAGCACACTCTTCGCGAAACCGGCATAGGCCAGATCGCCTCTGTCAGCGGCCGCTACTACGCCATGGACCGCGACCTCCGCTGGGAAAAAGAAAGGCAAGCATTCGACGCCCTCGTCACAGGCCATCCCGAAGGCGGACGCTATCCCGATCCCATCGAACGAATCAAGGAACTCTACAACAATGGCATCACCGACGAGTTCATCCCGCCCTTCACCTGCCTCAACTCGGAGGGCGAACCCATCAGCCCCATCCGCGACCACGACGTCATCATCAACTTCAACTACCGCGCCGATCGCGTCCGTCAGATCACTCGCGTCCTCACTCGCCGCTCCGGCCTCACCGCCGACCCCGTCGGCAGCCAGGGCCTCCAACTCCCCAAAGCCGCCGAACTGGACGCCGAGATACCCCTCCACACTGTACCCACCGGCCTCCACTACGTCTGCATGACCCAGTACGACAAAAATTTCAAACTCCCCATCGTCATCCCCCCCGAATCGATGGACAACCTCCTAGCCAACCTCATGTCGCAGGCCAACCTCCGCAACCTCCGCGTAGCCGAGACGGAGAAGTACGCTCACGTAACCTACTTCTTCAACGGCGGCATCGAGAAGCCCTTCCCCGGCGAAGACCGCGCCCTCATCCCATCCCAGAAGGTTGCCACCTACGACCTCGCCCCCGAGATGTCCGCCTCCGGCATCGCCGACGCCGTCATCAAAGCCGTCAACGACACAGCGTTCGACGTCATCATCGTCAACTTCGCCAACGCCGACATGGTCGGCCACTCCGGCAAGATGGAACCCACCATCCGCGCCGTAGAGACCGTCGACACTCAGCTGGGCCGCATCTACCAGGCCATACGCCAGCGCGGAGGCAGCCTCCTCGTCACCGCCGACCACGGCAACGCCGAGATGCTCATCGACCCCCTTACCGGTGGCCCCCACACCGCCCATACAACCAACCCTGTCCCCTTCATCTACATCACCGAAGAAGGGAACACCCCAACCCTGAGTGAGGGCGGGAGCCTGCGCGATATCTCGCCAACAATTTTGTCACTACTCAAGCTCGACAAACCCAACCAGATGACCGGCGGCAACCTCCGCGCGTCCTGATTCCCCGACGCAACCCCCATCATCGCCGCGACCATAGTGAAATAAACAGCGCCGCCGATAAAGGTAGCAACAGTGTCGCCTCTGCTGGGCGCTGTGCAGGCACTTGTGCCAAATCGGCGAAAGGGCAAGTTCGATGTCTCTGATCCAGACCTGTAAATGCGAGGAGTGCGACATGCAGAAGTCATTCGCAAACCACTGGGTAATGTTGTACGAGAGGAACGGCAACCTGGTGATTCTGCCGAAGTGGGATGCAAAGATGCTACGGCGCACGCGGCACTTCTGCGGACGCGCGCATGCCAGCAGGTATGTGGAACGTTGGATCGCCGGCCTCGCTCTCAACCCGGTGCCCGACGCAGTGCCTGAACCTGGTCTGCAAAAATCCATGCCGCCTCAGTTCGCACAGCAGATCATCTCCGACGAGGAGGACGAGGCAACCGCCCTCGAGTTGGCCGTGAGATATCGATAAGGTGGCCGACGACGCTGTAGCGTCTCAGAAAATTCATCGGAACAGACCTCATCCTCTCCACACCACCGCCGATAGGTTCAGTACGAATGCCGCAAATCCAAGGAGTGCCGGCAGGAGCGAAGGGAGATGTTTTGACCCGTTATCGGATCTACAGAAACTCGGCAGAAGAGACAACCTATATCTCGACCCACGACTGCAAAACACGACACGATCCACAGCAGTTCCCAAATCTGAACGTCGCCCTGGCTGTGCTCCGGGACAGCGGAATACCCGAGTACGAGATCCGCCGTGTGACAAAGGAGATGGCTGCAATCAACGGCGCAATCGTGCAGGTGGCGGAGACGCTCGACTTCGACCACACCACCGCCCAGGCCAGCTACAGGTAAAGTACGCGCATCCGCTAAAACTCCCGCCGCCCTTCCATAGCTCGCGTCATCGTCACCTCATCGGCATACTCAATATCGCTCCCCGCGGGCACCCCGGTAGCAATACGTGTAACCTTCAGATCGCCCTTCGCTACTCGCAACTCATGCGCCAGATAAGCCGCGGTAGCCTCACCCTCCGTCGTCGGCGAAGTCGCAAGGATCACCTCATCCAACTCACCCAACCGAGTCAGCAGATTCGCAATTCGCAACTGTTCCGGCCCCACCCCCCCAATCGGCGACAGCGTTCCATGCAGCACGTGATACACCCCGTTGTAGCTCCGCGTCTTTTCAATCGTGGCAATATTCGTCGGCTCTTCTACCACACATACCAGGCGTTGATTCCGCATGGGACTCGTGCAATACCCACAAGGATCGACATCCGTAATGTTGTTGCACACTGAGCAGAGCCGCAAATGCAGCTTCAGTTCCCAAATCGCGACCGACAGTGCCTCAGCATCCTCGGCCGACGACCGCAGCACATGAAACGCCAGCCTCTGCGCACTTTTCGTCCCAATTCCGGGAAGCTTCCTCAACTCCTCGATCAACCGCGCCATCGGCTCCGCAAACCGATTCGAGTTTGTACCGAAAGAACCGGCCACCTAGCCCAGCCCCGGCAGATCCGGTAGTCCCAACCCACCCATCATCCCCGCCACGCTTGCCTTCATCGCGTCATCCGCGCGTCGTCCTGCCTCATTTACCGCCGCTGCAATCAGGTCTTCCAGCAGCTCCAGATCGCTGGCTGAACTCCCCATCGCAGTAGGCTCAATCTTAATCCGAAGAACCTCTTTCTTCCCATTCATCCGAACAGTCACGACGCCACCGCCGCTCGAAGCCTCCACCACCGTGGCAACGAGCTTCTTCTCCATCTGTTCCTGCATCAGCTTCGCCTGCCCCATCATCTCTTTCATCTTGCCCAGATCGGAGAAGTCCATGATCACCCTCGCTTACTAATCCCGTTGTTGCTCTAAGAATCCCTTTGTTGCCTTAGGAATCCCCGTCCCGCAGATCGATCACAGTGCGAATCTCTGCATTGAACAGCGTCTGTGCGCGCTGCACAATCGGATGTTCCATTGCCTTAGCCTGTGCACTCCCGCTCTTTGCCGCCCTGGGTTTCTTCCCTGCAGCAGCGGTCTTCACGCCCGGCAACAGCACCAGCTTCAAGGCCCCCGCCCCTGCCTCGCGTAGCGCACTCTTCACCAGCTTATCCGTCTCGCTGTTGATCACCATCGACAGCATGGTCTTCGAAAGTTCGGTCTGGACCTGTACTTCGCCGTTGGTCACAGTCCACACAGCATCCGCAAGAGCATCCGCTGGCGTAGCCTGATTCTTCACCTTCGACAAGGCATCCACGGCAGCTGCCTGAAGCGCCTCCGCATCGAGCGACGAGGGAACTTGCAAATCCAAGCCGTGGATTACCGCAGGCTTTTCCGCGACAGCTTCACTTGGCTCCCCATTGGATGGCAAGCTGGGCTCCAAGTCGATTGGCAACTCCAGCGGCGAAGCAGCCACAGCGGTTTCAGCCAGATCACCTACCTCGATAAGTGCAGCACCAATCGCATCGCCATCCGTAAGCACCATCTCCGTCGGAGTCGGTAGTGTCACCGGCAAAGCCACTGCCACTGGTATCGGCATCGGTGTCGCGATTGGCACAGCCGCAACGGCTTTCTCGTCAAACCGTCTCTTACTCTGGTCTTTTTCGAACGGAGAAAACGCTGGCCTCGCCACATCAACACTTGTATCCAGCGCTCGCGCAGTCGCGGCTCCGCTAACCAGATTCCTCGATGGTCCCGGAGCAGGCGTCTTTGAGGTTTGAGCAGTGGCCACTCCGGGGCCGGGTCGCGAACCACCACCGACAGGGAACTGGCTCAACACCTCTTCGATCGGCAACAATCGCCGTAGATGCACCAGCTTCAGCAGTCCAAGCTCAAAGTGAAACCGCTGCTCTTGCCGGTATCCCAACTCATCAAACGTCCGCAGCATTACCTGCAGAAACCGCGTCAGCTCCTCTTCGCTAAACAGCGCAGCAGACCGCCCCGCACGCCGTTGTTCATCCGTCGAAATCTGCAGCAACTCGCCCGCCACACCATCGGCACCCGCGCCATCCACACCAATCCCCGCAATCTTCGCAATCACGCAGTTCCGCAGATACCGCACAAACTGCCGCGCCAACTGCGCCGGAGAGTTCCCCGCATCCAGCAGCTGGTTCGCCACCGTGATGACTTCAGCGCTCCGGTTCCCATCCACCGCCTCAAGAATCCGCTCAAACACCGCATTCGGAACCGTTCCCATCAGCTCACGAATCTGTCCCGCATCCAGCCGCGGCCGTCCATCTTCCACCGGAGCACTCGCAATCGCCTGGTCCATGATGGAAAGCGCATCGCGCATCGAGCCATCGCCGGCCTCGGCCAACAGGCTCAGTGCCCCCTCATCCGCATCCACGCCTTCGCGTTCTGCGATCCCCCGCAGCTCGCCCAGAATGTCCACCAGCTTCACCGCATGAAAACTGAAGTGCTGGCATCGCGAACGAACCGTCTGCGGAATATCCTCCGGCTGCGTCGTCGCCATCATGAAGACGATGTGGTCCGGCGGCTCCTCCAGCGTCTTCAGTAGCGCATTAAACGCCGCATCCGTTATCTGGTGCGCCTCATCCAGAATGTAAATCTTGTACTCATCCCTTGCCGGACGATAGCGCGCCGCGTCCCGCAGTTCGCGAATCTCATCGATCCCGCGATTTGTCGCAGCGTCGATCTCGATCACATCGACTGCATTGCCCGCCCTGATCTCCGTGCAACTGTCGCACAACTCACACGGCTCAGCCGTCGGCCGCACAGCCGACCCGATCGCATTCCTGCAGTTCAAGGCCATCGCCAGAATGCGGGCAATCGTAGTCTTTCCAATGCCGCGATGGCCGCTGAAGATATACCCATGCGCAATCCGATTCTGCATCAGCGCATTCATCAGCGTCACGGTCACGTGGTCCTGGCCCGCAACATCCGCGAACCGTTGTGGCCGGTATTTTCGTGCAAGAACCTGATATGCCATAAATAACTAGAAGATCGAATACGTAGCCAGGCTGCGACCGCCCTCGCAACCTCTATTGTATCGCCCACACCCTGCCACGCAGCAGTGGAGAACTTTACCGTTTGAGAGCCTTCGCTGCAGCCCGAGCCTTTCTCGCCCGCCGCTTCACTTCATCCTCGCTGAACATCGTGCCGCGGCACTTCTTAGCCCCGCAATAGCAATTCTGGTCTTGGTCGTCGCTGTCATGGAGGTTGTATTCGTAGGTCAACTCTTCGCCCGCAGCAATGTTGCGAATGGCCACCACATAGACCCGTCCGTCTACGTTCTCGGACTCGCAATTTGGGTCGCACGAATGGTTGATAAACATGGCAATACCGAACCCATCAATCACCGTACCGTCATCCCCACAGCTGAAGAGGTAGGTGATGTCCCGGTCTTTATATCGCTCATCTGCTTCATCTTTCGAGAACCGCGGCCCGTCATACTCGCAGACCCGCTTACCTTTTCGAATCGCCCGTGTCGTATAGCAGCCCGCCGCGTGAATCGACGAGGAACGAATAACCAGTCCATCAACCATAGTCAAATAAATTCCATCAAATAAAATATCGGCAGGGAAGCAGCCCAGGTCTGCTGACTATAACAAACCGTCGTGCCGCACCGTCAAAGTATCAGACGAGTACTCTAGAAGAGATGGCAATTCGCCCCGCAATTCGAGCTGTTGAGGTAGCGTTCCTCCTTTCCGTCGGCTGCCTCGCACAGACCACACCCCCGCCGGCCCCTCCCGCAGCGCCCTGCCCAACTCCCAACCAAACTCAAACAACCGATCAGACAGCCAAACCGTGCCCCCCGCCAGCCCCCGCCGGAAGGAAACCATCGACCGCCGAGCAGTTCCCATTCCCCGGCGAAGCAAGCAAACCCGCACCGGCACCCAACGCTCCCGCGCCCAACGCTCCGGCCCCCACCACCAGCCCCTCCGATGCCGCGAAGGAACATCCATTCCCCACACAACCTCCACCAAAGTTTCCCGCCGACGACTCCAGTAGCAGCTCCAGCTCCAGCAACGACGATCCCAGTGCCGCGCCCGACGAGAATCCAGCAGCCAAAGGCGACCCTCCGGAGGGCACCTCCGTTCACCGCAAACTTCCCAAGGTCAAAAAAGTTCAGACCGATGACGAGCGCGTCGATGAAGATCTCGCTGTCGCAAAGTTTTATCTGGGAAACGAAAACTACCAGGGTGCCTACCTCCGAGCCAAGGATGCGGTCTCGGTTCAACCCGATTACTCCAAGGCCCACTTCGCCCTTGCTGAAGTCTTGCAAAAGATGAAGAAGAAGGAAGAGGCGGTCGCCGAATACCAGACCTATCTCAAACTTGATCCCGAAGGCGAAAAGGCCAAAGCCGCCAAAAAAGCGCTCGCTGAACTTCAGTAGATAGAAACTCTCCCGTCAGCATGATTCGACGCAACATCGCAAGCCGTATAACGTGGTGTTGCCATGAACCCCACCCTCTGCCAGCTCCAGAGCGAGATCAACTCCACCCTTCACGGCCTGAATGCCACCCAGACCCAGCTCTGCCCGACCTCCCACAAGCATAAGTGGAGCATTCAGCAGATCATCGAACATCTGCTCCTCACCTATTCCAGCACCGAAACGGTCATCGACGGGCGCCTCGCCAAGCGCACCCCAACCCGCGCCACACCCACCGTCGCAAACCGCATCTTTCAGTATGCAGTCACTCGCTGCGGATACTTCCCCACAGGCCGCAAAGCCCCTCTGCTGGTCACACCGCAAGCAACCGCGCATCCACTCTCAGGCGAAGAGCTGGTCATCGCGACCGATGATCATCTAGTGCACCTCGATCTGCTCTTTACGGAGGCCGAGAATCTCTTCGGCCCAGCCAGCAAATGCGCAACCCACGCAGTTCTCGGCCCACTCAACATCTCCCAGTGGCGCAGGTTTCATCTCATCCACGGCAAGCATCATCTCAAACAGATCGCAGCCATCCGCCGAACCCACCACATCTAACTCATGCCCAGCGAAATTGCCGAGCAGTTAATCCTGCTCTTCCAACTCGGGTTCCATCTCGCCATCTTCCTCGACCAACTCATCCTCCACCCGGAGATATCGCCGCATATAACGTAGCGGTTCCTCAGACGCAGCCAACTCCTTCAGGTGATAGAGCCACGCGTCCTCTCGCGCACTGCGCCGCGTGTATCCCTTGCGCTTGACCGTGCCGATCGTCCCATCCTTCATTCGACGCGTAAACGTTTGCGTCGGAACCTGGAAGGTCATCACCTCACCCGGCTTCCAGAAGCTCGAAGCAAACTCATGCGAGAACAGCAATGCGTAGTATCGTCGCTCCGCTGCCAGCGTCTCCACTGCGTGCCGAGCGTTCTCCCAGCGCAGCCCCATCTTGCCGACGTACCACCTGCGAAACTCAAACCCGTTACTGCGCGCCTGCCCGACTAACAACTGAAGCAGCTCAACCCGTGTCATAAAGTCCGTTTCAGTTCCAATGAATGTACAGCGACTCCGGAGGTTCCCGGCATCCAGAGGGTATAGTTTACCGAGGCGCGCGTCCAATGCTGTATGACCAACGTCAAGTACTAGCATCTAAATCTGCATCAGAAGAGAGTGATTCTGTCAGGATGAAGAGTCCTGGAAGCGGAGAAGAACCATAAAACGTAGCGTAAAAACCCTGGCCCTGATTCTTGCCTTCCTCCTGGCAGCCCCCGTTTACCCGCAGCCCTACAACCCCGCCGCACATACAGACCCCATCAACCTCACCCCACAGGTCCGCGAAGCCCACGAACACTTTTACAACCTCGACTACGAAGGCGCTCTCAGCCGCTTCGAAGCCATTCAAAAGGCGAATCCCCAGAGCGCCATTGCAATTGGCTACATTCTCATGACGCTCATCTTCCGCGAGCTCTACCACCAGGACCTGCTCGACACCACCTACTACGCACACGACTCCTTCCTCACCTCCAAGCGCAGCGTCCCCGTCTCCCAGGCCACGCGTGACCGCATCGAATCCCTCACCAACTCTGCCATTGCCCTCGCCGACGAGCAAATCAAAGCCAACCCCAATGACGCCAATGCCTTCTTCGCTCGAGGCTACGCCCGTGGCATGCACGCCTCCTTCATCACCCTCGTCGACCATAGCTACTACGCCGCTGCCCGCCAGGGCTTCGCCGCCCGTGGCGACAGCGAGCAGGCCCTCAAGATCGATCCCGACTACGCCGACGCTAAGATGGCCATCGGCATTCAGCAGTTCGCCGTTGCCAGCCTCCCCCGCGTCATCCGCATCATGGTTGGAATCGCAGGAGTCAGCGGCAACAAGGAAAAGGGCCTCGATCTCCTGCGAGAATCCGCCGCCCACGGCATCGTCACTCCCATCGAATCCCGCACCGCACTCTCACTCTTCCTCCGCCACGACGCGCGCTACCCCGAGGCCATCGTCGTCCAGAAAGGCCTCGCCGACCAGTTTCCCCGAGACTACCTCTTCCGCATCGAGGTCGCCAATCTCACCAAAGACTCCGGGAACGGCCCGGGTGCGATCGCCATCTATCGTGAGATTCTCGCCGATGCCAAGAAGCCCGGTTACTTTGTCGAGCCACGCCTCCACATGGCCTACTTCGGTCTCGCGGACACTCAGCGCGGTCAGAACGACATAGCCGCCGCAGCTCAGAACTACCTGCTCGCTGCCGCCGAGCCTACCTGCAGCGACTGGCTTCGCCGCCGCGCCCAACTCAACGCCGGCGAAATGTTTGATCTCCTCCACAACCGCGAAGAAGCCATCAAGCAATATCAACTGGCCTCAGCCGGCGGCGGCGACCAATCCCAGTCTGACGCTGCCCACCGCTACCTCAAGACACCCTACGCCGGCAAATAATCTCCACCGCGGTCCTCGCGCCTCGTGAGTAGGACCGTTCGAACGGATTACGGTACGAGTAGCGTTGCTGATCCCGTCCACTTCAGCCGGTCATGGTCTCTGTGGCAAAATAGTATCTTCTGGAGACGCGCCCATGTTCTGCTCTAAATGCGGCAAGCAAGTCGAACCATCCTCCCGTTTCTGTCCAGCCTGCGGAGCGACCATCTCCGCCGCCCCTCCGCCACCGCCGGGCTACTACCCAACCAGTAGCCAGCTCACACGCCCGCGGCAGAATCGGATGATCGCCGGAGTCTGCGCCGGCTTCGCCCTCCACTACGGCTGGAACCTCAACGTAACCCGCATCCTCACTGCGCTCTTCGTTATCTTCACCGGTGTCGGGGCCATCGCTTATCTCGTAGCCTGGGTCATCATCCCTGAAGCCCCCTACGCCTTGCCGGCAAAGGGCCTTTAAGTTTGCCGAAAAAAGTCGACACAGCCAGCGCGCGTCCCTTTACCTACCGCGACCGTCTCCTTCACTGCGACGAAGCCGATCTCACAAACCTCGCCGCACAACACGGCACCCCGCTCTACGTCTACTCCGCACAACAGATCACGCAGCGCTTTCAGCTCTTCGAGCAAGCCTTCGCCAGCCGCCCCCACACCATCTGTTACGCCGTCAAAGCCAACTCCTCTCTCGCCATCCTTCGTCTCCTTGCAAAGCAGGGAGCAGGCTTCGACATCGTCTCCGGCGGCGAACTCGAGCGCGTCCGCAAAGCTCACAAACCCGCCCTCACAAAAGTAGTCTTCTCCGGAGTGGGCAAACAGCTCTGGGAGATCGACGCCGCACTCGAAGCCAACATCCTCCTCTTCAACGTCGAATCCGAAGCCGAGCTCGACCTCCTCGCCGCCCGCGCCGAAGCCCTCGGAAATGTCGCCCGCTTCGCCTTTCGCGTCAACCCCGACGTCTTCGCCGAGACCCACCCATACATCTCCACCGGACTCAGCGAACACAAGTTCGGCATCGACATCAAAGTCGCCCGCGCCATCTATCGCCGCGCCGCGAAATCAAAGTGGCTTGACCCCGCCGGCGTCTCCGTCCACATCGGCTCGCAGATCCGCAAAGTCGACCCCTTTGCCGCCGCCCTCACCCGCGTCACCAGCCTCATCGCCGATCTACGCAAGGACGGCCACAACATCCGCTACGTCGACGCCGGAGGAGGCCTCGGCATCGACTACGGCGCCGGAACATTCGACCCCGCAAAACAGGTAGAAAAGTATGCCGCAGCTCTCACCAAAGGTCTCGCCGACGAGCCCGCACATCTGCTCCTCGAACCCGGCCGCTTCATCGTGGCCCAGGCAGGCGCCCTCCTCACCCGTGTCCTCTACGTCAAGAAGAACGGTTCGAAGACCTTCGTCATCACAGACGCCGCGATGAACGACCTCATCCGTCCCGCGCTCTACCACGCACACCACGAGATCATCCCCATCAAACAGCCAACAAAATCTCGCAGACCCGACCTGCAAGTCGACGTAGTTGGCCCCGTCTGCGAGTCCGGAGACTTCTTCGCCCGCGACCGCGCCCTCCCTGCAGTCAAACCCAACGACCTGGTCATCCTCCTCGACGCCGGAGCCTACGGCATGTCGCAGACCTCGAACTACAACACCCGCCCACGTCCCGCTGAAGTCCTCGTTGAAGGAAGATCCACAAAGCTCATCCGACGCCGCGAAACCATGCGCGACCTCCTCGCCCCCGAACTACTCGACTAACCGAGCCTCTTGCTGAGCGCCGCAACCATCCGAGGATCGGCACGCACCTTTTCAGACGCAAGCAACTCCGGTGTCACCTCCGAGCCTGCAGCAACCAGAAGAGCTGCCACCTCGTAGTAGCCGTCGCTGATGGTTCCGGGTGAACGATCGAGCCATCCGTGAAACGCCCACTGCAGGGGAATACCACTCCACCTTTCATCTTCGACATCGACTGGCGCCTTCCGTTCCAGCAGCAACTTGACTACCTCAACATGGGCGCCATGCGCAGCCCAGTGCAGGCCAGTCTCGCCGCGATGCCTTTCGCCAACACTGATGCCTCGCTGCAGTAGAAAATCCACAACGTCGAGCCGACCATACTCGCAAGCCCAATTGAAGCCCGACTTCATCTGCTCTCTCGTAGCATTCGTCTTCAAACTGCCGTCGTCGTTAAAAAAACTCTTGACGACATCAAGTCGTCCCACACCTGCTGCGCCCTCGAGATCCAGTCGCGCGCCGCGCTTGGCAAGATACCCCGCGGCCTCCCCGCGCCCGTTAGCCAAACAGGCATTGATGATGCTTCCTGCCGTATAGTCCGGGGCCACGGCGACGTCGAAGCTCGCGCCATGGGCCAGCAACGTATCAATCAGAGCCTCCTGAACTCCGGAGCGCAGCGGATGGATGCTAGTCGCCACCAATCCCAGCGTCGTCGACCCGCCATACATCTCCCCAACCGCGTTGACGTCAGCGCCTGCTCTCAGCAGCATCTCCGCAATGTTCACAGCGTTCTTTGGAGACCTCTGACGATAATCCTCTACACCGTTGGCTCCCACATAGAGCAAAAGGGTCGAACCATGCCTCCGTGTCGAGCGCGCTCGAATCAACTCCGGGTTCTCGCGCAGCAACCGCTCGAGAGTGGCCATATCGCCCGCGACGACGGCGTCCACCGCCGATTCGAAACGTGAAGTAGGGGAGCTCGTGAGGCTCAACGCCTCGACATGTTTTGCAAACCTGGGCCAGCTTTCGAAGCCATGCTCGCGCGTAAGAATGAGTTGTGCATCGGCGAGAGTGACCGGGGCGCCTCGCAACTCGGCGTCAGGCAGCTTACCCAAACGAGGATGATGTTGCTTGATTCGCTGTAGTGTCCCGGCATCACCGGACCTGTAGCTATTAACAAGATCCTTGGCCTGTTTCTTGTACTGCTCCAGGTTAGGACGAGTCGGTACTTCCTTGGCATCCATACGAAGCTCCTTTCAAAATACGCCTGGAGTCCGCCCACGTCAGGCTGAAAGAAGGTTCGTCGACTTCTCTTTGTTTCAGGTGGGCACGGCCCTTTCCGCGGACTGGATGCGCCCTTCGCGCTGGCGCAACTCTAGCGCGGCTCTGGTCGCGAAGTCAATTCCATCGAGACCCGCCCACCCCGCCCTCCAGCAAGCTTTCACCCCTCCTAACATGCTAAAATCGCAAGGTCGCGCAACTCCGCAATCCACCGCAGTCAAGCGCAAGATCACCACAGAGGTAGTCCATGTCTGGCCATTCAAAATGGGCGACAATCAAGCATAAAAAGGGCGCGCTTGACGCCAAACGCGGTAAGATCTTCACCCGCCTCATCAAGGAAATCACTATAGCCGCCAAGACCGGCGGTGGTGGAGATCCCGACGGAAACCCCCGCCTCCGCGGAGCAATCGCTGCCGCCAAAGCCGAGAACATGCCCGCCGACAACATCAAGCGCGCCATCCAGCGCGGCACCGGCGAACTCGAAGGCGTCTCCTACGAGGAGATCACCTACGAGGGCTACGGCCCCGGCGGCGTCGCCATCATCGTCGATGTCCTCACCGACAACAAGAATCGAGCTGTCAGCGAAGTCCGTCACGCCTTCTCCAAGAACGGTGGCAACATGGGCGCCGAAGGTGCAGTCGCCTGGATGTTCACCAAGAAGGGCGTCATCGCCATCGCCAAATCCGCCGCCAGCGAGGACAAGCTGACTGAAATCGTCCTCGACGCCGGCGCCGAGGACCTCTCCGACGAAGGCGATACGTGGGAAGTCCTAACCGACCCCAAGGACTTCGAGGCCGTAACCGAAGCCCTGAAGGCCGCAAAGATCACCCCGGAGCACGCGCAGGTCACGAAGATCGCCTCGACCTACACCAAACTCGAAGGCACTCAGGCCAACGCCATGATCCGCCTCCTCGAAACCCTCGAAGACCTCGACGACACCCAGAACGTCTACTCCAACTTCGACTTCGACGAAGCCGCTGTGGCTAGTGCCAGCCACTAACCAACCGGTCGCCAATCCAAAACGGCCGCCGTTCACCGGCGGCCTTCTTCTGTCACCCCAACAACCGGAGCCTTCGATTGCCCAATAGCAAGCAACGCATCGCCGCAACGACCGTCATCTGGGTCGTGGCCCTCCTGCTCGCCGCCACTCGATTCGCCTCCGCGCAAGCCGCCCCCACCGGCGACACCAACCCATTCCATCAAGATCTCTCCAGCCACCAGCCCCTCGAGATCGGCGCCATCGTTCAGGGTGGCTTCGGCGTCACTCAGAACCGTGACGACTTCAAATTCCTCATGGCAGGTGTGCACGCCGGCAAAGTCCTCACCCCCAACGTCGGCCCCGGCCCTCTGCACGGCAACTTCGAGTACGCCGTCGAGGTCTTCCCCTTCTGGCAGTCCTACACGCCAAAGTTCCAACGTCCCTTCTGCACCAACTCACCCGGCACCCCGCCAGTCTGCACGCCGTTCTACACCGTAGGCGGAACCTTCACCGGAGTCTCCGTCACTCCCATCATTCTCCGTTGGAACTTCGTCGGCACACGCCGCTTCTCCTTCTGGGGCCAGGCCGCCGGTGGTCTGGTCTGGACCAACCACAAATACCCCGCGTTTGGCGGCCCACCCTACAACTCACAAAACGACGGCCCCAACGCCGACGCCAGCGTCTTCAATTTCACGCCGCAAGGCGGTATCGGCGTCCACTACTTCCTGCGGCCCCGCCGTTCCATCGACTTCAGCGCCAACGGTGTCCACATCTCCAGCGCCTCTTTGGGAGACCGCAATCCCGGCGTCAACGCCAGCGTTCAATTCTCCATCGGTTACACGTGGTGGAAGTGAAACGCTCGTAAACTAATCCGTGGGCCCCGTCCGTGCTCTTATGAATCCAGAAGCCATCATCGAATGCGTTCCGAACTTCTCCGAAGGGAACGACGCAGCCAAGGTCACCCAGATCGTCGCCGCGATGCAAGTCGACGGTGTTCGTCTGCTGGACTGGTCCCTCGATAAGGCCCACAACCGTTCCGTCGTCACGATCGCCGGCACTGCCGCCGGCATCGTCGAAGCGGCCGTGCGCGCCGCAGGCAAAGCCGCAGAACTCATCGACCTCACCAAACAGAGCGGCGTCCATCCACGCATCGGCGCCGCCGACGTTATCCCCTTCATCCCCGTCAGCGGGGCATCCCTCGCCGACTGCGCCGTCCTCGCCCGCCAGGCAGGCCTCCTCATCTGGCGTCGCTACGGAGTTCCCGTCTACTTCTATGGCGCCGCCGCCGCCCGACCCGACCGCATCCTCCTAGAAGATGTACGCAAGGGCCAGTTCGAAGGCCTCCGCGACGCCTCACGCCGCGACGCCTCACGCCGTCCCGATATCGGCGGCCCGGAGCTTCACGAAACAGCCGGAGCGAGCGCCGTCGGTGCCCGCAGCTTCCTCATCGCCTACAACGTCCACCTCAAAGGGTCCGACATCGCCGCCGCGCGAGCCATCGCCCGCGATATTCGCGCCGCCAACGGAGGCCTTCACGGCGTCAAAGCCATTGGAGTCTTCGCCAATGGCCGCGCCCAGGTCAGCATGAACGTCACCGACTTCAAGCTCACCCCCATGCGCCACGTCCACACCACCATCCAACACCTCGCGCAACGACACGGTGTCCTCATCGACGACGCAGAGCTCATCGGATTGATCCCCGAGGCTGCATACGAGCCCCACGCCGAATGGGTCCGTCAAATAACCGGCTTCGATCCCGACGCCAAGGTGCTCGAACGGAAACTCCACTCTCCCATCGCATGGCCGTAGCTGCCAACACTCGATGAAAAGTATTGGCAAGAAATAACGGCCTGGTGCCCACCACAACCCACCATCTGCAACCCTCACTCCAAACACCGCGAACTAACACGAAAGTAGCAAACTTGCTAACAAATCAAGCCCCGTACAGTCTTGTTACTTGGGCGTATTCACGAAACAATACAACTACTGACGCTACACTGGTAGTAGCTCAAGGAGTAACGAGAACTATGACATCGATCAAGCAGAACATCTTCACTGCGGCCGTCGCCATCGCGACCATCATGGCCCCCACATTCGCATCCGCAGCACAGCTCTCCAGCGACGCCAAGTCTGCCATCCCCAAAGACATTCAGCAGCTCATCGTCGTCGACTATCACGCCATGCAGAACTCACCCGCGGCGATGGAACTCAAAGACCGTGTCCTTCCCCCCGAACTCAAGCGCCTCGAGACCGCCCTCAAAAGCTCCGGCCTCAAGGTCGATCAGGACGCTGACGTCCTCGCTTTTGCCGCCTTCCGTGATTCAAAAGGCGAGGGAACCCGCATCGTAGGCATTGCCCAGGGGCAGTTCCACACCCGCGAGATCCTCGCCAACTTCACCAAGAACAAGACCAAGCCCTACGTGCTCCGCAACAACAACGTCTATCCCATGGGCTCTAACGGAATGAGCGTCGTCTTCCTCAATCAGACCACCATGGTCTTCGGCGACAGGGAATCGGTGAAGGACGCGATGGACGCCCGCGACGGCATGATTCCTGACTTCCTCTCCAACAGTGACATGGTCAACGAGATGGGCATAGTCGACTCCAAGGCAGTCTGGAGCCTTCTCGACGCCAAAGGCACTCAGACCATGATGAAGGGCGTTCTCGGCGATGCCGCGCAGCTCGCTGACTACGACACCGTAAAGAACCGCATGAAGAGCAGCCGCTACACCATGGATTTCCAGAACGGTGTCAAGTTCGACATGGCCGTAGTCATGTCCGACACTCTCACGGCAGCCACCGCAGCCACTCTCATGAAGGGTGTATCTATCATGCGCAAGACCTCAGGCTCGCCCCTCGAAAAATCCGCGCTCGATCAGACAACCATCGACTCCAACGCCGGCACCCTCACCGTCGCGTACTCTTCCACGGACAGTCAGTTTGCCAGCCTCCTCACCTCGCCGCTCTTCCAGTCCGTAGTGAAATAAACAAAGCTCCGAAACAACAAACCCGGCCTTCGCACTCAGCGGAGACCGGGCTTTTTCTTTCCTGTCAGCCATCATCACAACTTCAATCAACGAGCGGCCGATTGAGTTGCGTTCGCCACCCCGAAGCATCCGCTCCCGACTCTGGGCCCACAACATAGCACTCCACCAGATCGGGCCGCGGTGTGTACCCTCCTGCTGCAATCCATCGATCGAATTCGCCCCACGCACTACCAAGACCCTCGTACGCCCCGTGGTACACCGTTCGCGCCACCGTCGTCGGCGGCCAGCGGCCCAACTCAACGCGTCCAGTCGCAGTAAAACGTGTCGTAATCGGGACACATATCTCAAAGTCGAAGATATCCGGATCCATCTTCAGATGATGTGTGAACCACGGCCCCGCAGCCGCGATGCCTTGCGCCGCAATCGCAGCCCGAACCTCGCTTAGCCCCGGACCCATCACATTGCTAATCTCCGCCCGCTGAACAGTGAGATGGAGATTGGCCGTCAACTGAGAAACGGTCTGAGTGATCTGCGGTGCATCGATCATGGTGGTCCCTCATTTCTTTGACGAACTTCGTCTCGCCTGCAGTCTGCAATCACAACGATCGGACTGAATACTCACAACTCCGCAACAACTGCATGGCGGCAGGATTCTGCCCTGCAGCCACTCTCCCTTACGGATTACTCAGTGTATTCGGTGCATCCGCGGGTGCCGTGCGTTGCAGCTTCGGTAGTTCTTAACATCCAAAGTGTTGTTGCGTGAAACCTGTTGCACATCGGGCAATCGGCGACACGTGCCTTCGCCAAACAACGGCCTCTCCAACTCCATTCAAAATCGCCCTGCAATTATTTTTCCGCATTTCCTGCCCAAAAAACGCATGTCAAGTCCCCAAAACGTCCAACCCCTTACCACTCAGCTAGATCCACGTGGCGTATGAGTTACATTCAAACCGCTATACTTGATATATAGATCGAAAACAAGCAGCCCCGGGAGTACTCTCCGGGGCTAAGTCGTTTCGCAGCAAGAATTTGGACGTAACCCATTTATTATGACTATTTTGCGGGATATCTAACATCGTAAAATACTGAATATAAAAGAGTTACGCGCGGGCAAGGGGGTAGCCCCTAAAAGGCGAGCACCACCCCAAAGACATTTCCCTGGAAGGAATAGTTACGACTGAACTTCGTTCCGAACTGGGTCCGATACCCCTCAAGCCCATCCCGCGTCACAGCAGGAGTTGAGATCGAGCAGTCCGAATCCGGATTGGCGAGTTTGCTCTTCCAGCCGCCTGCGATCATGTTGCAAAGTTCCCCGATCGCATCGTCGACCATCGGATCATGTGGCTCAGACGGAGTTCCAAGCAAAGCCTCCGCCGTCACCGATGCCGTCGCCTGGCTCGCATAAAGAAGACACTCGCCATCGACCGTGCCGGTAAATCGGATCCTCGCCACGATCCTCCCTTCGACCGTGTCGACCTCGCCCTCCATAGGATCGCAGCTTCGCTCCAGCATCGTCTCAAATACCTCCGAGACGGCCGAGTCGAGCCGGGTCACTGCCTCATCTTGCACGTTCGTCACGCTCGTCCTCTTCCCGCTTTAAATTTTTGAAACCCAGCAATGCAAACACTGATCGGCTAAGCAGCCCGCAACAACGGCAGCACACGCACCTTCACCTGCTCCGCGGTAAACGGCTTGCAAATGTATCCCTGAGCGCCGGCAGCGATCGCGCGCAGAACAAAGCTCTCATTGCCTTCCGTAGTAATCATCACGACCGGAACGCCCTGCGCCAGATTCTCCTGCCGCTTCGTCTCCAGAAACTGTAATCCATCCATAACCGGCATATTGATGTCACTCAATATCAGTGCCAAAGGAGCGGACGCACCTTGATTGTCACGCAGCATCTGCAGGCCCTCCTCACCGTTCGAGGCTTGCAATACCTCAGTCAGCTCGAGACCAGCCTGTCGCAGCGCCCGTTCGATCACCTTCCTCATCACCGCCGAATCGTCAACTATAAGAGCTCGCAACTAACCCTCCCCAAAACTCAGCATCCAGAGTGCATCTGGTCTGAATCCACTATCGGCACCGCATCGCCAACCTTGAGGCCGACTGCGCCTTAGCATCTTCTAACCCACGCCTCACGAACTTCGGCCACCTAACTGCATAAGTTGGTGGCATGGACAGCGGAATCTACGCAGCATATACAGGTCTCCTGGCGCGCACACAAGCGCTCGACACCGCGGCCAACAATCTGGCCAACGCGGGAACAGCCGGCTTTCGCGCCCAGCGCGACTACTTCAGCGGTGTCCTCGCGGGCGGTATCGATCAGGACCCCGAAACCGCCTCTCAGGTAGGCCAGTCCGTCAACGGCTTCGGCGTCCTCGGCGGGAACCGCCTCGATCTGGGCCAAGGTGAGATCAAGGCCACTGGCAACCCACTCGACCTCGCCCTCCACGGCAAGGGCTTCTTCGCCATCCAGACAACCAACGGCATCCGATACACGCGCGACGGAGCCTTCTCCCGCTCACCCACCGGAGTCCTGCAGACGGCTCAGGACGAGCCCGTCCTCGACGCCAACCAGAAGCCCATCACCATCCCCACCGGCGCCGTGTACGTCGCCCCAGACGGCAGTATATCGGTCTCTACCGCTGACGGCAGCATGATGGTCGGTAAGGTGGCGGCGTTCGACTTCCCCGAAAATTCAGCTCTAACAGCAGAAGGAGCAAATCGCTTCTCAGCAAACGGAGCAAAGCCAATTCCAGCAACAGCGGCAATCGAACAAGGCTCCGTCGAAGGTGCGAACGAAGACGCAGTTCACGGCACGATGCAGTTGGTGCTTGTCCAGCGACAAGCGGAGATGATGCAAAAGGCTCTCAGCGTCTTCAACAACGACTTCGACAAGACCGCAGCCGAAGACCTTCCACGAGTCTGATGCAACGACATTGTCAGACGACGCACTTCCATCACCAAAGGAGCTTGTAATGATTCGAGCGTTATACACAGCAGCAAGCGGAATGAGCGCCCAGCAGACGAATCTCGACACCGTCGCAAATAACCTCGCCAACTCGGCTACAGCAGGATTCCGTCAGCGCCAGGTGCAGTTCCAGGACATGATCTACCAAAACCTGATTACTCCCGGATCGGCCGAGACACAGCAAACGCTCTCAGCCGGTTTGCAAGTCGGCCTAGGAACCAAAACAGCAGCGAGCGAAGTCATCATGACACAAGGCGATCCGAACAACACAGGCAATCCGTATGACATCGAGATTCAGGGCGCAGGATTCTTTCAGGTATCAATGCCGGACGGAACAATAGCGTATACGCGAGCCGGCAACTTCCATCGCAACAGTCAAGGCACAATCGTGACCACAAATGGAGACACAGTATTGCCCGCAATCACGATCCCGTCGAACGCCACCGATGTGGTTATCTCTCAATATGGAGTCGTGACAGCAACGCTTCCCGGGCAAACCAACGCCGCTCAGTTAGGAACCATACAACTCGCTACCTTCCCCAATCCAGGAGGCCTGAGCTCCATCGGCGGCAACCTGATGCAGCAGACAGCGTCCTCAGGCAATCCAATTACTGACGCGCCGGGCGGAGCAAGTGGAATAGGAACGTTGCAACAGGGCTATCTGGAGAACTCGAATGTCGATGTCGTTGCAGAGTTCGTGCAGATGATCTTGGCGCAACGCGCCTATGAGAGCAACTCCAAGGTAATCCACGTGGCGGACGACATGTACTCACAGATCAACGGCCTGATCCGGTAGGAACCAATGAGCAATTTGCTTCGGTCGCAAATCAGAGGTGTCGGAGTGATCTCTTTACTGGCATGTCACGGGATAGCTATGGGAAGTTCCGCGCGGGCGGCTTGTTATGAAACTCCAAGTACAGCGATTGATGGCGTTGAAACACAGTCTCCGTTTTCTCCGGTTATAGAGAGTAACGGCTTTCGAGTAGTGAAGATCCAGTCGGATCTAATCCTAAGACAGAGATGGGCGATGATTGCCAGTTGTGGCCATCCCGAATGGCCTGCATTTGCAATAGCAATAGGAGGATATGGTTCGCCCCAGACGTCCCGACAAACGGAGCAATCATTGCACACGAGCGGTAGGGAAGCACCTTTAGTTCTGGCGGGCGAAATCATACGACTTTGGAGACAGGAAGACCTTCTGCGGATTGAGGTGGCGGGGGTTTCAGAAGATAGTGGTGGCTTGGGTGAGACCATTCGAGTCAGACTTTTGCAGAGAAATGCGGACGATCAATCGGCTCCGGCAGCATTCCTCGGTGTTGTGCGGGGTCGGTCTAACGTGGAGATTAAATCGCGATGAAATGGAACTCAAAAGATTCGCTTCTAGATTCTGCTTTGTGGGCGAAGCCCCATTCAACGCAAATTAGAGTTGCAGAAACTCCATTGGAGCCTCTCGAAGACCGACGTGAAGAGTGTTTCGGGGCAGTACTAGTTGCATTCTGTCTGACGTTCACGGCAACTTCTTCGCTCCATGCGCAATCCAACGTCATTCATAAATTGATTGAACCAAAACCCAATGTTGCTGCAGCGTCTTTGTCGTCCTATTTGGAACGGGTCCGAGCAGACAACTCCACTATCCAGGCGATGCCAGGCGCCATTTGGATCGACAGCGGACGCCTTACACGGATGGTTACCGATGTACGTGCCATGCGCCCTCATGACTTGATATCTGTTGTAGTTTCCGAGAGTCTCGCAGCCTCTACTGACGGGACCGTGAAAAATTCACGGGCCTCCAATTCAAGCTCCGCGATCTCGGGCCTGATCGGAACTCTGCATCCTGGCAACGCGCTTCAGAATTTGATAAATCAAACATCTTCGTCCGGATTAAATGCGCAGGGAACGAGTGCGACGAATTCGAGCTTGAGTACGATTTTCGGTGGGCAGGTGATTGAGGTTCTCCCAAATGGCATGCTTGTAATTGAGGCAGCAAGGCAGGTCGAATTCAGTCAGCAGACACAGACCATCATCCTGCGTGGCCTAGTTAGGCCTGAAGATATCTCCCAACAAAATCAGGTGCTGTCGACCGCTATTTCAAGTCTCGAACTGGAAGTGCGCGGGAAGGGAATTATCAACGATTACACCCATCGCCAGAACCTGCTGTTTCGACTGTTACAAAGGGCTTTGGTCTTTTAACGAGAAACTATGAATAGTGAAATCAGCAAATCGAACCCCAAAAAAACATTTACCAGCAGTTGCAGCGCCGTCATGGTTGTTATGCTTCTGACATTCGCCGATCATGCTTGTGCTTCAGACCCCGCAATATCGAGGCAGGCAAGGGTCAAAGATATCTCTTCGATTGAGGGTATCCGCGATAACCAACTGGTTGGATACGGTATCGTGGTAGGTTTGCAGGGCACCGGCGATAGTCAGCAAACGACCTTTCCCATCCAAACGCTTGCCGCAACGCTGCTACGAATGGGCGTGAGTGTTCCCGCATCTTCGATTCGCGTCCAGAATTTGGCGGCCGTGTTTGTCTCAGCAACGCTGCCACCCTTCGCACGCTCAGGCACGAAGCTTGATATCACCGTGTCCTCTGCGGGAGATGCGAGGAGTCTTGAGGGAGGCTTGCTTTTGATGACCCCTCTATACGGAGCAGATGGCAAGATCTATGCCCAAGCGCAAGGCTCGCTCGTCGTCGGTGGATATTCGATCAACGTCAACGGTAATGTGAAACAGTTTAACCATCCCAACACAGCGAGGGTCCCTTTCGGGGCAATGGTGGAACGTGGGGTCCCATTGGAATTGGGCGGAAAGAACCAGTTTTCGCTGTTACTGAACGACGCCGACTTTCGTAGCGCGGAGGCGATGGCCCTTGCGATCAATCGAGCCCTTGGACGTCAGGCTGCCCGCGTGTTCGACAGCCGACGAGTCGATCTTTCAGTGGCAAATGGCGAAGAGATACCGGCTCTTCTGGCGGAAGTTGAATCGATTGAGGTTCCGGTCTTTCCTCGAGCTAAGGTCGTTGTCAACGAGCGTACGGGGACTGTAGTTATCGGAGGGACCGTTGTCCTGCAACCCGTGTCGATCTTGCATGGGGGACTGGCGGTCAACGTGGTGAGCGAGTTTCAGGTATCGCAACCGAATGCTTTCTCGTCTGGAGGTACAACGAAAGTCGTGCAACAAACCCGAATCGACGCACAAGACAAACCTGTCAATCGCATTGAGCTGAAGCAGGGAGCAACTGTGGACGATCTCGTGCGAAGCCTACAGACGATCGGAGCTTCAGCTCGGGATGTCATATCGATTCTTCAGGCGATGAAATCTGCCGGCGCGTTGGAAGCGGAGATTGAGGTGTTATGAAGATCAACCCGGACATTTCAAGTCAGCCCGCAATTGCAAACGCAGGACCGAAGCAGGCAAAACTAGTCGACGCTGCTCAGCAGTTTGAGGCAACGATGCTCCAGGAGCTGCTAAAGCCGATGCAACATGGACAGGATAGTTGGGGGGGAGAAGAGAAGAGCGACGACTCAGGCTCTGACACCGTAAGCAGTCTAGGAACAGAGGCGATCGCGAAGGCTATCTCCAAGGGAGGCGGTTTCGGGATAGCGAAACAAATCGTTTCGAAGGTGACACTGGAACATCAGCAAAATTCCGAAAAGAAGACGTCTCAGTACTAAAGTTTGTGGATTAAGTGCCGATACATCAAGCAGACGGAGAGCCATCATGAGTCATGCAAGTGGAATCAGCAGTTTGCAGCAGACAAGCAACTCGATCACGCCGGCGGAGGCTAAACCAGTAATTCAGGCCGGCGAGTTAGACAATCTGAGCCAGGCAAGCAGTGGGTCTGTCGCGAATGTGGAACATGCGGATCAAACCAACCTCAGTTCCGTTGGAGGTCTTGTTGTTCAGGCACTGGAAGGAGAAGATACCCGATCTGCGAAGGTTGCGTCTTTGCAACAAGCGATCGCGACCGGAACCTACAGCGTGTCATCCTCTAGTGTCGCGGACAAGATCATCCAATCCCTTTTGGACTAGCCAAAGTTCTCTGTATCTCGATCCGGTTAGCGGGGATTTTCGGAGGCCTGGCGTTCGCAGAGTGCCACGTGGAACATGAACAAGACTTCATCGGCTTGGTTTGCCGAAGGAGACTCAGCTCGACAATCACCCTGCAATCGTTTCAATTAACCCTGATGCGCTAACACGTCTACTTGTCAGAAATATGAGGAAACAATGGGCACAATAACATCGCTGATGAACATCGCTCAACAAGCGCTTCTGGCAGATCAAGCGGCGCTGAATGTAACGTCAAACAACGTCGCGAATCAGAACACTGCAGGATACACTCGCGAGGTCGTTAACTTTCAGACA
Organism: Acidobacteriaceae bacterium KBS 89; assembly: GCA_000381605.1. Lineage (GTDB taxonomy): Bacteria > Acidobacteriota > Terriglobia > Terriglobales > Acidobacteriaceae > Edaphobacter. The sequence continues at coordinate 431,659 of KB906755.1, read as the reverse complement.
GTTGACTCGGTTACTCTCAGCGGTGGCACCTTCGGCTCGGGTGTCACGGCGAGCGCGACCTCGCAAAGAGACCGTGTTCTGGAACAACAGGTGCAGCATCAGACCCAGACCCAGGCCCAGACTGGGGCGCTCGAATCCGCCTTGCAGCAGATTCAGAATGTCTTCGGTCTGACCTCAACGGCAAGTTCGGCCAGTTCGACAGATCTTAGTACTGCGACGAATGCCTTTTTTAGTGCACTTTCCGCGCTTGCGAGCAATCCATCCGATATGGCGACGCGGCAAAGCGTGTTGACCGCCGCCAACGCTCTGGCCGGCGCATTCAATTCGGCGGCAAATCAATTGACACAGGTGTCTTCGAACCTCAATCAGCAGGTGGCCGGCGACGTCGGCCAGGTGAACTCCCTTACTGCAACGATTGCCTCTCTCAATTCACAGATCACCTCTCTCAGTCCTAATGCGGATGCGGGTCCTCTTGAAGATCAGCGTCAGTTGGCGATCACGGAGCTGTCGCAACTGGTGGGCCTGGACCAAATCTCCACCGACTGTAACGGCCTGACCCTGACGACCAGCGGCGGCGCTGTTCTGGTGAGCGGCAGTCAGTCGTTTGCTCTACGCACAACCCAGGTGGCAGGAACGACCCATATTCTTGCCGGTGTTGACGGCCAGGATGTGACCTCCAATCTTACCGGTGGCGATCTTGGCGGCGTTCTGCAAGCGAGAGATCAGAAGTTGCCAAGCTACCAGAATGCGCTTGACAGTTTTGCCTTCGCCTTGGGAACACAAGTGAACCAACAGAATGAGCTGGGTCTCGACGGTTATGGCAACCCTGGAGCTGCGCTCTTCAGTCTTCCGGCTAATCCGAGCAGAGCAGCGGCGTTGATTCAAGTTGCGACTACTGATCCGAAGGCGGTTGCGGCCGCCGGACCAAGTGAGGGATCTGCGGGAAACACAAACGCGTCGGCACTTGCGGATCTTTCGAGCGCCAATATCGTAGGCGGTCAGACGGCTTCGGGATTTCTTGCCTCCTTTCTTGGGCAGGTCGGCAGCGATACGGCTGCCGCGACGACGAATAACAGCACACAGCAGGCGACGCTCACACAACTGACGACTCAGAGAGATTCGTTGTCGGCTGTTTCTCTCGATGAAGAGGCTTCGGCTCTAACGCAGTATCAACGTGCTTATCAGGCAGCGGCACAGGTCTTCAACATTGCCAATTCGGTGATGGCGAGTGCGCTCAATCTCGGCGTCCAGACGTCGGTGACCTAAAGGCGGCGATGATTCATCCCCGAATTCCAAGACTGAAACTCAGGAGCACCATCATGCGCGTCGATCCGAATTACGTTATCAATCTGACTGCAGCGGTCGATCAATCGGCCAGCGAAGAGGCTATTCTTTCGTCCGAGTTATCAAGCGGATTGCGTGTCTCGTCGTTACAGGACGATCCGATCGCCGTTGCACAGAGTACGCTGCTGGGCAGTGCAATCGCGAAGGACGATACCTTCGTTCAGACCGCTTCGAATGTGTCTTCGCGGCTGCAGGTCGCCGATTCGGCGCTGGGCGAGGTTGTCACGCAGGTCACTTCGGCGATCTCGAGCGCGGTGTCGGGCAACAATGGGACGCTCAATGCGAGCGACCTCGCCAGCGTCGCTCAAAAGTTGAGTGGAATCCGCGACCAGGTGCTCTCTCTGGGGAACACGAGCTACCAGGGCCAGTATCTGTTTGGTGGCAGCCAGGGATCCGTGCCTCCGTTTACGCTGGACACCACCACCAATCCTGCAACAGCGAACTATAACGGGGACAGCGAGCTGCAGTATGTTGAATCTCCGAATGGGCAGAAGCTCCAGGTCAACCTGCCTGGGTCGTCAGTCTTCGGCGCTGCAGGCTCCGGTGTGCTGGGTGCGCTGAACCAATTGATCTCCGATTTTTCCTCCGGTGCGGCGACAGGTACGCTCACGGCGGATACCTCGGCGTTGACCACAGCGCTGGGTCAACTCTCTTCGCAGCGCAGTACTCTCGATAGCTCCCTGAGCCGGCTGCAGTCGACCAGTACCTACGTCCAGACTGAGGAGAGCCAGTTGAAGGTCGCGCAGAGCAGTCTTGTTGCAGCCGATCCTGCGGCTGTGGCAACCCAGTTGTCTCAGGCCGAGACACAGCATCAGGCTTTGTTGAGCGTCATCAACGCTCTGAGCGGCTCCGACCTGTTTAGCCTTATGAGGTAGTTTCCTTTGAACATAGCCCCCTATTGCCCGCGTGTAAGTTGTTTACAATCAGTTATTTACGAAGGTTGATGGTCCCTAAAATAGTCATTACAAAAGGTTTACGTCCAAAATATTGCAGCTAAACGAGTTAGCCCCGGACATGGTCCGGGGCTCGTTTGTTTTTCGATCTATATATCCAGTATAGCGGTTTGAGTGGAACTAATACGCCACGCGGATGTGATTGAGGTGGAATGGGTTAGGCTCTTTGGGGGCTTGACATGCGTTTTTTGGGCAGAAAATGGCAAATAAAAAAGCTGTCCCTTCGTAACCAAGGGCACGAACTAGGATTGGCAGGATGCGGAGGTGATTGCTTCGTGAAAACTCAGAGAAGAATCATCGTTTACATTGCGACCAGCGCGGACGGCTACATCGCCCGGCTAGACGGCGATGTCGAATGGCTCAATCGCCGTCCCGACACGATCGATTACGGCATGACCAGGTTTTATCCGACGATCGACACCATACTGTGGGGACGCAAGACCTACGATTGGGGTCTCGCGTATCTCAAGAAGACAGGCAGTAAAGGTGGGATGTTCGATACGAACCTCGCCAATTATGTGTTTTCGCGTAGGCCGCCGAAACGGGCTGCAAAAGGTGTGGAGTTCGTGTCTGAATCGCCGAAGGCATTTGCGCAACATCTGCGCGCCTCGCCGGGAAAACACATCTGGCTGATGGGTGGCGGCGAACTGATCGCCTCGTTCCTCGACGCCGGCGAGATCGATGAATTCGACATCCACGTTATGCCTACGCTGATAGGTGAGGGCATTCCACTTATCGCGCCACGACATCGGGACATTGCGCTTCGCTTGCGTTCCGCGAGGAAATTCCCTGACGGAGTCGTCCGACTTCGCTACAAGGTCGTCAAGTAGATCCCTGATCCCAATCGCAAGGAATCTGTGCTGAGTCGCTTCGGACCTCTATCGTGGGATGAGGGTAAAGCTCTGAATGGCGACCTTTGGCGCGCCGCGTGAGCGTTCTTTCGCCTGTTGGAAGACTATCGTGATCTCGTTGAAGCGGTGAATCGACGCGGAGTGTGAGATGGGGAAACGTAGCACTTCGTCTTCGGGCGGGCGATTCAAGGGAATGTGAGCGACCGTGCTGGATACGATCGTCCGTGGCGCGAGATCCAGGGATGGCATTCCGACGGAAGCCGAATCCGTGAGACTTATGCTCAGCGCGATGGTTCCGGGACGAACGTCGGCATTGGAGATGGCAACGTCGATCTCGCTGCAACAAGCCAGGTCGATTGATGTTCCGAGATTCTGGTAGGCCTTCATCAATAGAGGCGCTGAATCTGTTGAGTGTACGTTGACGTAGGTGGCCCTTCCATGAGCGATGTGAGCGCGTGGGCCGGGTCTCTCACTCGGCGCCTTCAAGTACCAGTATTGGCCGTCGAATGGAATGACAATGGGTTTGGATGTTCTTCCGATCGAGAAGGAAGGGGAATGCGGTTTTGGTGGAACGATCTCAGTCTTCTTTATGGGTGGCGGCCACAGGATGATGCCGACATAGTCAGAGCCGGGTACGTCGGATTCTTTCGATTCGTTGGTAATGAGAGCCGGCTTGTGAGCTAGTGTCTTCCGGTTGGAACCATCCGATTTGCGGGCTACCCAGGGGACTAGTGCAAGCACGGTGAAGAGGACGGCGCAGACGCAGAGCAGAATTGACTGTTTTCTGTTGGAAAAGTTGGTGGTGGTGGCAGCTTGCGCGCTCCATCGCCATGCTAGCAGAAAGAGGCAGCCCGCGAGAAGGACTGCGGCAGAGAGGGGAAACTCAAACGCAGCCAGAACGAACGCTGCCTGAAGGCTGGTGGCAATGATCAATGCGCGGATGGGGCGGAAGTTGGCTATGGGCAGGCCGTAGAGAGTTTGAAGGTCGCTGGGTTTCCAGATTGGACGCTGGCTTTCTTCTCCTTCGGTTCCGGTGAGGAAGAGCTGGTGGAGGCTCAAGGAGGCGGCTACTGTGGCGAAGGCAAGGACCACAAACATTACGGGCGATTGCTGGCGATACAGCAGAGTGACGCTGGGGAAGAATATGCAGGCAATCGCAACCCTCTTCGATAGGAACGCAAGGCGGAACGACGGTTTTGCTTTGAGGAACAGCCAAGGGACAGACATGCCTGCTGCGCATGCTGCTCCCGCCAGTGCGACGAGTGTGACGGAACGGAGGAAGATTACGCGCCACGAGAGGGTGTGCGTGACCGGTGGGCGGCAGGTGAGGGAGACGATCATGGCTGCCGAAAGACAGCCAGTGACGACCAGGGACCAGATGTCGGCGGAGTTAGCGTTGAGTTGGGCTGTTTCAGGGCTGGGTGTGCTGCCACCGAAGACAGATCGCTTGGTGGAGTCAGGAGAAGTGATCTTCATCGCAGATGATGATTGCGTTCGATTCATCGCGCCATCCGTCAACGGGTAGGTGGCATCCGCTGAACTGATTCCTCTTCTGGCCGTGGCCGATCTTTGAGGCTATGTAGTGAACTACTACATTCTAGTTGCGGACAATAGTATTCTACATAGCCTAGTTTTGCATGAAAAAAATCTGGTGGTTCTACGTTCCTCTCTTGTTGAGGTCTGTGGCGTGTGGTTTCGCCGCTATACTTTGATGAAGGGCGAACGAATGGGCGAGGAGTTGAGATTTTTGTGGAACGCTACGCGCGGCAATCGATTGCGGCCGTGGCGGAGCCCCTATCTTCGGTGGCGGGTGGAGACCTACTCGGGGCAAAAGGCGGACACGGTGCGGGCGCGAGATTTCTGGAACCTCTTCTGGAATGAAAAGAGACAGTTTTTTAGATTTCTTCGGTGGACGCGTGAGATGAAGAGCTATTCGGATTCGGGGAGCAGCTCGTAGAAGCGCTGTCGTTTCGTGCAGGCCTGTATTGGACGATTATCGTTTTCGTTTACGCGTTTCGCATGGTGCTTTTACTTTTATTTGACAACCAACGAGCACAAATTTACAGGTGAACTCGATATGATGGAGTCATGAGCGATTGGATTAAGTTGAAGGCACAGGATGGTCATGAGCTGAGCGCGTACGTTGCCCGGCCCGCGGGTGAGGCAATTGGAGCGCTGGTACTGGTGCAGGAGATCTATGGCATCAATGCGCATGTTCGCAGCGTTGCGGATGGATATGCGAAGGACGGGTTTCTGGTTGTGGCGCCTGCGATCTTTGACCGCTTCGAGCGCGATCTACAACTGACGTACGGCGGGGAAGATCAAAAGAAGGCGTTTGAGCTCTACGGGCAACTTAAGCCGGAGACGACTCTGATGGACGTTGCTGCGGCATATGAGGTGGCGAAGAAGGGTGGGAAGGGAATCGGCGTCATCGGGTACTGCTATGGCGGGCTGACGAGCTGGCTGGTTGCGACGCGTGGGGAGAACTACAAGATGCAGCCGTCGTGCTGCGTTGGCTACTATGCGGGCGGGATCGGGTCGGTCGCCAAGGAGGAGCCGAGTTGTCCAGTAATGCTGCACTTTGGGGCGCAGGACGATCATATTGGCAAGGACCAGATCGAGGCGGTTCGGGCGGCGCATCCTGAGGTGGAGATCTTTGTGTATGAGGGTACAGGGCATGCGTTTAACCGGGATGTCGATCCGGGGCACTATAACGCAGCCGCTGCGAAGCTGGCGAGGGAGCGGAGTCTGGCATTTCTAAAGACCCACATAGCCTAAGTTATCTGCAAATCTTTGAGTGTTTTGGGCGTAGGTGGTTTGCCGCGTTTGGCTGGCAATGCTATCCTTATGCAGACACTAAGAGTGGACTAGAAGAATCAGGAGCAGAAAAAAGCTGTGTTGGCATCCGCTAAAAAGACAGACATTATTGCAAAGTTTCGTACGCACGACTCCGATACCGGGAGTCCAGAGGTCCAGATCGCGATTTTAAGCGAGCGCATCGGCGAGTTGACGGAACACTTCAAAGAGCACAAGAAGGACCATGGCTCGCGCCGGGGACTGTTGATGCTCGTGAGCAAGCGACGCCGTTTGCTGGACTACCTGAAGAAGTGCGACGCAGACCGGTACCGCGAGGTGATCGGCAAACTCGGGATCCGCAAGTAAACGCACTATCTTCGGAGATACCGTTCAAACTATGGAAGTACACACGGCCCGTTTATCGTCGGCTGCAACATTCGTGCAAGGTCAGGTAAGACCTTGTCGCTGGAGTTGCTAACGATGACAGATGCCGTAGTGACCTCCGCGGTTGGTGGCTCTGGCGAGTACACGACTCCAAACGATCTCTACCAGCGCAGTTCTCTGGCGGCCAAGTAGCCGCGCAGCGGAACTGCGCTTTTTCGCGCCCGTTCGAGGGATGACGCGATACAAGCTTAATTGAATGAAAAACGAGAGAAGAGAGGCAACATGAAACAGGACGTAACAGTTGAGCTTGCCGGCGGCAAGCAAATTAAATTCGAGACCGGACGCATGGCGAAACAGGCCTCCGGCGCGGCGCTCACTTCAAGTGGCGACAATGTAATTCTAGCAACGGCTGTGGCATCGCCGGACCCAAAAGAGGGTATCGACTTCTTCCCGCTGACTGTGGAGTATCGCGAGTTCACCTATGCAGGTGGCCGTATTCCTGGCGGGTTTATCAAGCGCGAAGGACGTCCGAGTGAGAAGGAGATTTTGACGAGCCGTCAGATCGATCGTCCGATTCGTCCGCTGTTTCCTGAGGCGTTTCGCAATGAGACGCAGGTGGTTGCGTTTGTGTACTCAGCGGATAAGGAAAATGATCCCGATGTGCTGGGCATCAATGGCGCGAGTTGCGCGCTGGCGTTGAGCGATATTCCCTTTCACGGACCGGTAGGTGCGGTGCGGATCGGGATTGTGGACAATCAGTTTGTTGTCAACCCCACGTACGCCGAGCGCGCCAAGAGCACGCTGAACATCATGGTCGTCGGAACGAAGGACGGCATTGTGATGATCGAATCCGGCGCGAAGGAGATTGCGGAAGGGCGAGTCGTCGACGCGATCGAGTTTGCGCATGAGCAGATTAAAAAGATTTGCGCTGCGATCGAGGATTTGGTCAGCCGTGCAGGCAAGACCAAACGAGTGGTTGGTGCGGTTGAGATCGATCATGAGTATCTGAATGCGTTGACCGCCAAGGTTGGTGCGAAGCTGAAGGATGCGCTTGATACGGAGAAGCATCCGAAGTTTGAGAGCTATGCCCTGATCAAAGAGATCAAGGACGAGCTGAAGAAGGAGCTGCCCGAGGGTGACGCGGATGCTGCGAAGAAGCTGAGCAAGTACTATGAGCTGCTACGCGAGAAGATCTTCCGCGACCAGGTTCTGGTGGATCGGATTCGCCCGGACCATCGGGCGTTCGATAAGATCCGCGATCTGACGATCGAGGTTGGTGTGTTGCCGCGGGTCCACGGGTCGGCGCTGTTTACTCGCGGAGAGACGCAGGCGCTGGTGAGTGCGACGCTGGGAACTACAGATGATGCTCAGCGGCTGGAGAGCTATGAGGGAGAGCAGAAGCGGCGCTTCATGCTGCACTATAACTTTCCTCCGTTCTCCGTGGGTGAGGTTGGACGTATGAGTGGGGTGGGCCGTCGCGAGATTGGCCATGGCGCGCTTGCGTCGCGGGCGATCGAGGCGGTTTTGCCGGCTGAGGATGAGTCGCCTTACACGTTGCGAGTGGTCTCGGACATCCTTGAATCGAACGGATCGTCTTCGATGGCGACTGTGTGCGGCGCTTCGCTGGCACTGATGCAGGCCGGCATTTCGCTCAAGGGCTCAGTCGCGGGTGTTGCCATGGGTCTGGTGAAGGAAGGCGATAACTATGCCATTCTGACGGATATTGCTGGCGCGGAAGATCACTACGGCGATATGGACTTCAAGGTCGCTGGTACGCGCAAGGGAATTACGGCGCTGCAGATGGATATCAAGATCATGGGGATCACTCCCCAGATCATGCGGGAGGCGCTGGAGCAGGCCCGGCAGGGACGCGTGTTCCTGCTTGATACCATGGACGGCGTGATCGCTAGTGCGAGCGAAGAGAAGTCGCAGTTTGCTCCGCGTATTCACACAATTCAGATTCCGACGGACAAGATTCGTGATTTGATCGGGCCGGGAGGCAAGGTCATTCGCGGGATCATTGACGCGACGGGCGTAAAGATTGACGTCGACGATACGGGACGCGTCAATGTTGCTTCGAGCGACGCTGACGGACTTGCACGGGCGATCCAGATGATCAGCGATCTTACTGCGGTGCCTGAGATTGGGAAGACCTATCTTGGCAAGGTGGTTCGTCTTGCCGAGTTTGGTGCGTTCGTCGAGATATTCCCGGGAACGGACGGCTTGCTGCACGTCTCTGAGATCGCGGAACACCGCGTCAAGGAGGTCAAAGATGAACTTCGTGAGGGTGATCAGATCCTGGTGAAGGTTCTGGCTATCGAGGGGAATCGCATCAAGCTTTCGCGGAAGGCGGTTCTGCGCGAACAGCGCGCGAAGCTTGGTCTGCCGGAGCCTGGACAGATTGGAACAGATGGCGGCCGCGTGGAAGCGGGTGCAGCTGCTCCTCCTGCGACCGAGACTCCGGATGATGTTGATGACGACGGAGACGATTTCGACGATGACGGCGAAGATTCTACCGACGAGCCTAACTTCAACCGCGCCGACGGCGCTCCTGCTGTACCGGCGGTTGCCGGCGGCGAGAGACCGAGCGGGCCGAGCGGGCAAAGGCGGCCGGGCGGCAGGCGTCGTCGTGGCGGACGCAGACCAGGTGGTCCTGGTTCGGGTGGACCGCAGGGCGGCGGTAATCGCTAGAGTTTCATCACGGATGGTTACAAAGGCCGCGCGATTGCGCGGCTTTTGTAACTTCGGGATGCGACGAGTATTTAGCCACTTTGCGTTTCAAGCGCTGTTAGTCGCGTTCTTTTTTTGTCCGATGCGATATGCTTCAGCGCAAGATGCGGCTCCTCAGAAGATCGCCGGTGGTGTGTGGTTTCTCCTTGGGGATTCGAGCAAGGGCTACAGCAATACGGCGATCATTGAGATGCAGGACTACCTCGTTGTCGTCGACGCAAATTATCCGGGACGAGCGAAGGAATTGTTGAATGTTGTCAAAGGCCTGTCGAAGAAACCGGTGCGCTACGTCTTCGATACGCATGCCCATGGCGACCATTCGTATGGAAATTCGGTGTGGACCGCGGCGGGAGCGACGACGGTGGCGTTCCGCGGGGTCGTCACAGAGATGAACCGATGGGAGCCGACGCGGTGGCAGTCGGCAATGACCAAACGGGACGATGTTCGGGAGACTGGGGAATCGGATGTACAGAGGCCGCTGAAGATTGTCGATGGCGATTCCTACGTGCTGAAAGACAAGAAGCGAGAGGTTCGTTTTCTATTTCTGGGGTGGGGACATACGCCTGGCGATGGATATGTGTGGCTGCCGCAGGAGCGGATCTTGTGTACGGGGGACGCGGCGGTCAACGGGCCGAGGAACAAGTTGCTTGATGCGAATGTTGCGAACTGGCCCGATGTTCTCGGTAAGGCGCTGGCGCTGAAGCCGCTTTATGTTTTGCCAGGTCATGGTGCGGCAGGTGGACCGGAGATTTTGTCGGGGCAGGCGGAGTTTCTGCGGGACCTTTACGCTGAGGTCAAGCTTCAGAAGGATGCAGGAAAGACGCCGGCTGAGATGCATATCAAGCTTCCGGACAGTGACAGCAATTGGGTCCCGAGCCGGGCCGACTTATGGCAACAGGATATCGAGACTGTTTACCTTGAACTGACCTCTCATGCTCCTGCAGGGTCGGTGCCTCATGTGTGGAAGTGATTTCTAACTCGGGTTGAGACTGGACGCCCTTTCGTTATGCGATGGAGTCTTTGGATTGCTTTTGCAGTGCTTTGCATTCTGTCTGGGACATCGTGGGTGATCCCCGATGCGATGACGGGTGGGTTGCCTTTGCTGGAGGAGCAGGGGATTCTCTTTGGTGTGATTGGCCTGACTGCGTTGTTGTTCACTGCTCGCCAGAGATGGCCGCAAAACAAAGTTGAGTGGAGCGCGCGCTTAGCGGCAGCGTCGGTGGGTTTCTTTGCAATGCCGATGGTTGCTATTGAATACGCGCGAGGCAGTGTGTCCGGCACGAGCAGGTCTGCACTTTTTGCGATGGTTCCTGTGGTGGTGGTGATGGTGCTTGCCGCCGGCGATGCGACAGGGTTGGGGGAACGAGGTGCGAGACGGTCTCTGGTTCCGGCACTGATTGGACTTGGTGGGCTTCTCTTGTTGTTGCCGTTGGAGTTTTCCGGGACGGTGCATGGGTGGGTGATGCTGGCTGTTGTTTGTGCTGCTGTTGTTCTGGCAGGGTTTGCGAGTGTGTGGATGTATCGCCTGTTGCAAGGTGTGGAGTTGATGCGCGCGATTGCGGTGATTGGTGTAGCGAATGCTGCGTTTCTGCTGAGTTGGAGTTTTGTTCATGAAGAGATGGTTTGGCGCTGGAGCGGGTTGGTTTTGGTGGTGTCGCTCCAATCGCTGGTGGATGTGGTGGAGGTACTGCTTCTTGTCTGGTTGCTGCGGGAGATGCGACCGGTGCCCTTTGCTTCGCGCTATCTTGTGATTCCACTGGTGACTATTCTCGAGAGCTTCGTTTTGATGAGGCCCGAGTGGACGGCCAGGATGGGCTTTGGGACGGTGCTGTTGGCGGCTGGTGCGGGAATGCTTTTGTTTCTAAAGTCCGGGGAAGAGGATACGATGTTGTCGCTTCGTTGATACTTTGCTACGGGCGATTTGCAGGGTAAACTGCGGGTAATGGCTGCTTCGATGTACATCGTGGTCGAGGGTGAGGACCCGGGGTTCGACATCTTTGTGAATGGGCGTTCGCTGGCCCGGCATGAGGACGCGTTGGAGCGGCTGGCGTTGCGACTTGGGGTGCGTCCGCTGATTGAGTTCTTTTCGGCTGATGAGAATTCGATGTCGTTGCTGATTGAAGAGGGGGCGGGAAACCAGGAGTTAATACGACGGTTGCCGCCGCCGCAGTGGTACTCGCCAGAGGATGGTTTGAAGACGGTGAGGGCTCTTTTGCTGGCGCTGGAGGACGATCCCCAGCAGTTGGGAACCGAGGGAGAGCAGGTTCTCTCTGAGTTGCTGGAGTACGCTCACGTGCTGGAGAAGACGATGGAGCGAAAGATGCGGTGGCATCTGGCGGTTAGCTGGCGGTAGTTCAAGCGGTACGTTAATAGGGGCGATGACGGTTCTTCCTGAAGAATGCTAGTGACGGGTTTCTGTCGATCCGACAGGCTGCGTGATGAGGTCGCCTTCGCCTAGCTTGCGATGGAAGAGATCAAAGACTAGGCCATAGAGGCTGTAGGCGAGTTCGGGGTCGTAGCGTATGCCTTCGTCGCGCATGAAAGCGTGGGCGCCGTTGACCTCGTGCCAGCTTAGTTTTTTGCCTAGCTCGTTGAGGCGGGAGAGGACTTTCATGCGTCCCTCGGTGGGGATGTGCGGATCCTGGCGGCCCCAGATCATGAGGAGTTCACCCTGGATGTCTTTCGCGCGCTCGAGCGAGTCGTCATTCATTCCTTTGCCGAGGGAGCCTTTGTGGATGTCGGTGGCGTAGAAGCATGCGGTGGCTAAGATGTCGGGGTTCATTGCGGCTCGGAAGGCGAGATGGCCACCGATGCAGATGCCCATTGCGCCCAGTTTGCCGGTGCAGTCTGGCCGGGAGGCGAGGTGGTCGAGGACGGCGCGCGCGTCGGCGTCGTAGGCAGTGACGGGCTTGTCGGTCTTGAGGAAGTTACCGCGGTCTGAGCCGGCCTGGTCGTAGGCGAGGATAGTGCCGGCGGGTTCGGACTCGTGGTAGATCTCTGGCATGGCCACGATGTAGCCATGGCCGGCTAGCATGGCGGCGGTGCGGCGGATGGGTGCGGTGATTTGAAATATTTCGGAGTAGAAGATGACGCCGGGGTAGCGGCCAGGGGCGGCAGGTCGAACGATGTGGGTTCGCATGGGGCCGGTTGGGGTGTCCAGGGTGACGTATTCGTCGTTGATGATGATCATTTTTCCTCTGAGTGTTCCGAAACGATCTTACTGTTTCGTGGCGCAGGAGGAGTGAGGTGAAGGATCTGTGATTTATGGCGAGTTCCGGCTGATCTCGTCTAAGGCACTTAGGATTACCCCAGCGTGGCGGTTGCTGATCTGGTTGGCGGCGAGACGCCGGATCACTTCATAGACGGCGTGCTGCAGGTCCGTTTGGCCGTAAGGGAGTGGGAGGTTGAAGGATTGGCGGCGACTGCGGCGCCGAGTTGGGTTCTGGACCGGCTTGCGAGTGGGGTGGTGGTAGTAGCAGAAGGTTTCGCGCTGGAGAGCGGGTGAGGCGCAGCGGTGGCCTCCTTCGAAGACGTGGGTGCAGAGGGTGCGGATGTCCTTGATGACTTCGATGGTCTTGTTCATGAGTACCCCTCCCCGGGGTACTTTCTTGCGCAAAGTCTAGTGCGGACAAGGCTTAGGTCTGGACTTCGGTATGTTGTGGGGCATACCTGGTCTGGATCGAAGCCTTTTTGTGGGTTAAATGCGAAAGCCCGGCGGGTGGCCGGGCTTCAATCGTTTGCTCTATTAAGTTGATTGTATCTGGGCGAGTCAAGTTTTTAGTTGTGGAAATCGTTGTAAGTAATTGCTGAGAATGGAGTAAACAAGGTGGACTGAAGTGTGAAGCTGTGGCGTTTGTGGCGGGTTGAAGAAAGCGATTCAGTCGTTCCGGCTGCGCCTATACTCCGGCCTTCGGCAGAGCGGAAGGCGTCTTCGACGCGTTCCTTTTGGCACGGCTGAGCCGTGCCCTTAAGCAAGGCGCATCGCTTCGCGTGATTCTCTTGCTTGTGGGATGGTGTGTGGGAGCCGGACCCAAATCTCAGGAGCGGGATGTGGAGTTCTTGGCTTTGGCGGTTTCACCGACGAGGAAGCGGAGGGGGCGGTCGGCGGCTTTGGTGATGCCGATGCGTGGGGTGGTTGAGATTTCGGTGGGACTGTGGCCGTCGTCGGCGATTCGGATGGCGGAGGTGGGTGAGGTTACGTCGAGGCCGTTTGAGTTTTTGCGGGTGATGTCGAGTGCCTGGCAGAGGCGGCCGGGGCCTCCGGTGAGGAGTTTGGGTTTTGTGTTGTGGGGAAGGCCGCGGAGATCGGCCATGGTTTCGAGGCCGTCGATTGGATCGAGGGCTCGGATGAGGACTCCGCCTGCCTCGCCGGGAAGATGCGAGGCGACGTTGAGACAGTAGTACATGCCGTAGATGAAGTAGACATATACGTGTCCGGATGGGCCGAAGAGTATTGCGTTGCTGGGTGTGAGACCGCGGGCTGCGTGGGATGCCGGGTCGATGAGGCCGAGGTAGGCCTCGACTTCAGTGATGCGTGCGGTGAGGCGCTTGCCTTGGAGGTCGCGGATGAGGAGCTTGCCGAGGAGGGCTCGGGCGACGGTGTCGGGGGAGCGGGAGTAGAAGCTGCGACTGAGGAGCTCAGGGGTGGGACGGGTTTTTGGGGGTGCCCTCATACCTCTGATGATAAGGTGAGCATGAGAAATTAGAGGTAACGTTCCTTGGACAAACTGACGAGTGAGAATTCTGCGGCCCGGGCAAAGCGGCTGATTGAAAGTTTGCGGGGTCTGCTTAAAGAGGAATTGAGGGACTATGGCGGGGCAGACAAGTTTGTCCGGTGGATAAGATCAGATATTTAAATAGGCAGCTAATCCAAGTAAGCTGAAGGGCTCTGGCAACCCCACCCATGCGGCGCATGAATGGGGCACCCAAGATTCGTGGGTGAGCCACCCTCCGTCTGGGAGACCGTTTATATCGACTACTAGACCTTAGGCCCCTTTAGCGGTCGGAGGGTGAAGGGCTGTGGAAGGGCACCGGATTGGCAAGCAAAACCGACTATTCGAACTGTTGGGCAAGCTGTCTCGGAGACTGCGCTGAGGGCATGTCCGACGAACATTTCATCTCCCAATCCGTATTCATACATGCCGACATACAAGTTCAGGGTTTCTCATGGTGCAAAGATAAGCCCAGGCAGATGCGGCTGGAAACGCTCAAGAAGCGAATCCTCTGCAAGAAGCACAACAGTCAACTAAGCGAAGTGGACGCGGCTGCGAAAGCATCCCTCATTAGCATCCGAGATGCATACGCGCTATTCAACGCACGTGGGAAACTGAGTGAGCGACGGTGGAACATCAAGCGATTCGAGGTTGACATGCTGCGACTCGAACGTTGGAGCTTGAAGACCCTCATTAATCTGAATCACATCGACGGATGGAGGATTGGCGATGATGCTTCAAAGCCTCACACCCCATCCTGCGAACTGGTTGAGGTCGCATTCGGTCGCAAGAGGTTCACTGACGCCAAGGGCCTTTACTCAGTATCGAAGGGACAGCAGGTCATCGACTTCCATGAGGGTGCATTTTCATTCTGTGCGACGACCAACGGCAAGCAACTAGTCGGTGGTCGATTTTGGCTTTGGGGTGTTCCGTTCTATATGTCCATTTACCCTGAGCCAATTCAAGAAAATGGTGCGCCGATGATGCGACGACAAATGACGCACTGGTTCCAGACGTGGGACGATAAGAGGCGACAAGTGAAGTCGCACTGCTTGTTGTTCAACTATCCCAAGCAATAGTCCGCAAGGCCGCTACGGTAGAGAACATAAATGCAGTTGATACTAGTGATACCGTTTTGGTGGAATCGAAGTCGCACTAAGCATTTTGTCTAAAGGGAAATTCTTTGGCGCAGAGTTCCTTTACTGTTTTCCGCGGAGTTTGCCGCGGCGGCTGCGATAGGCTACTGCATTGTGGTTGAAAAGGGTTGAGCGGTTGCGGTGAGTGTAGAATCCTCGGGGTCCTTCGGCTTCGCAGCTTGCAAAGTGCGCAAGCTGCGAAGCTCAGGATGACGGGGTTTTGGGTGGGTTGGAAGGAAGGCAATGCGGCCGGTCGGGCGATGGTTTTTTAGGGGTTCATCTTTTCGTTGGCGGTGATGAGTTTCCAGCCCCAGGTTTCGGCGAGGTCTTTGAAGTTTGCGTTTTGGGTGCGGATCAGGTTTAGCTTCTTTTCGCGGCGCCAGCCTTTGAGTTGCTTTTCGCGGGCTATGGATTGGGTTATGTCCTCGTGCTGTTCGTAGTAGAGGAGGCGGGTGCAGTTGTATTGCTTGGAGAAGCCTTCGAAGGTGCCGTCTTTGTGTTGTTGAACGCGGGTGTATATGTCGCTGGTGACGCCTACATAGAGGGTTCCAGTGGGGCTGCCCATGATGTAGATGTAGCCTGCCATTTTGCTCCTTTTGAACTCGGTGGTGGAAAAGGTTTGATCGATAGGGGGTGTATGCGGTTTCGGGGTCCTTCGGCTCCACTTCGGCAAGCTCAGGGTTCGCTCAGGATGACGAGTTTTTTGTTTAGTGAAAAAAATGATAAAGGCAACAGCAACGACGCTAGCTGAATAAGAACTCTTTGGTGCGGAGTTCTTTGACGGTGTCGCGGAGTTTGGCGGCTTTTTCGAATTCGAATTTTTTGGCGGCTTCGCGCATGTCGGATTCTAGCTTGCCTATGTAGGTGTCGAGTTCCTGTTGGGTGGAGAAGTCGGGCGTGCCTTCGGCTTCGTCGGTTAGGTCGGCGTAGTCTGCTTTTAGGATGCCGGCTAGACCCATTTCGAGCGGGCGGATGATGGATTGTGGGGTTATGTCGTTTTCTTCGTTGTAGGTTTCCTGCTTTTCGCGGCGGCGGTTGGTTTCGTCGATGGCGCGCTGCATGGAGTCGGTCATCTTGTCGGCGTAGAGGATGGCGCGGCCTTCGATGTGACGGGCGGCGCGGCCGATCGTTTGGATAAGTGAGCCCTGGCTGCGGAGGAAACCTTCTTTGTCGGCGTCCAAAATTGCTACCAACGAGACCTCCGGAAGATCCAGGCCCTCGCGCAGGAGGTTGATGCCGATGAGGACGTCGTACTCGCCTTTGCGGAGGTCGCGGAGGAGTTTGATGCGTTCGAGGGTTTCGATCTCGGAGTGCATGTAGCGGCAGCGGACGCCTACTTCGGTGTAGTAGCTGGCGAGGTCTTCGGACATGCGCTTGGTGAGGGTGGTGACGAGGACGCGCTGGTTTTTTGTGGTGCGATCGCGGATCTCGGCGAGGAGGTCGTCGATTTGGCCTTTGATGGGACGGATTTCTACTACCGGGTCGATGAGTCCGGTGGGGCGGATGATTTGTTCGACGACGACTCCGGCGGACTTGGTGAGCTCGTAGGGGCCGGGGGTGGCGGAGACGTAGATGATCTGGCCGGTGCGGGATTCGAACTCTTCGAATTTGAGGGGACGGTTGTCCATGGCGCTGGGGAGGCGGAAGCCGTAGTCGACGAGGTTTTGTTTGCGGCTGCGGTCGCCGTGCCACATGCCGTGGAGTTGAGGGACGGTGACGTGGGACTCGTCGATGAAGAGGAGGTAGTCCTTGGGGAAGTAGTCGAGGAGTGTGGGTGGGGGTTCGCCGGGGAGACGGCCGGAGAAGTGGCGAGAATAATTTTCTATGCCGTGGCAGTAGCCTACGGATTTGATCATCTCGAGATCGAAGCGGGTGCGCTGGTGGATGCGTTGGGACTCGACGAGACGGCCCTGGGTTTCGAGCTCTTTTTCCCACCACTCCATCTCTTCGAGGATGGAGGCGATGGCGGTGGTTTTGCGCTCGGGTTGGACGACGTAGTGGGACTTGGGATAGATGGGGAGGCGTGAGTATTTTTGTTTGACGGTGCCGAAGAGGGGATCGATCTGTGAGAGGGAGTCGATCTCGTCGCCGAAGAGCTCTATGCGGTAGGCGTTTTCGTCGTAGGTGGGATAGACCTCGATGATGTCGCCGCGGACGCGGAAGGTGCCACGGCGGAAGTCGACGTCGTTGCGGTCGTAGAGAATTTCGACGAGGCGGCGGGTGATGTCCTCGCGCTTGAGGCGCTGGCCCTTTTCGAGGAGCATCAACATGCCGTAGTAGGCTTCGGGCGAACCGAGGCCGTAGATGCAGGAAACGGAGCTGACGATGATGGCGTCGCGGCGTTCGAAGAGGCTGCGGGTGGCGGCGAGGCGAAGTTTATCTAATTCTTCATTGACGGTTGACTCCTTTTCAATGAAGAGATCGCCGGCGGGGATGTAGGCTTCGGGTTGGTAGTAGTCGTAGTAGGAGACGAAGTACTCGACGGCGTTGTTGGGGAAGAAGGTTTTGAATTCGTGGTAGAGCTGGGCGGCGAGAGTCTTGTTATGCGCGAGGATGAGGGCAGGGCGCTGCAATTCTTCGATGACCTTGGCCATGGTGAAGGTCTTGCCGGAGCCGGTGACGCCGAGGAGGACCTGGTCTTTTTCTCCGGCGCCGATACCAGAGATGAGTTCGGCGATGGCACGGGGCTGATCGCCCTGAGGCTTGTAGGTGGTGGAGAGTTGGAAGTCCATCTCTGTAGGATAGTGGATATGGCTGTTGGTTCTCGCGTAAGGATCTGGGCTATTCTCGAATAGCATGTGGAGGTGCCGTCTTATGAAAAGACTTTTAGCTGCCGTTCTTTTCGTGGGTGCAGGGGTTTTTGCACATGCGCAGTTTTCCGCGCCGCCTAACCAGGGCGATCGGCTACGAGACGCCTCGCCGCTCAAGCCTCCGGTGGGCGCAAAGGTTGCGATATGGGAGTTCGACGATCTGGAATGTCCGGCGTGCGCTCATGAGATTCCGATCGTCCATGCGGCTGCTGAGCGCTATAAGATTCCGGTGGTGCATCATGACTACCCGTGGAACTTCCACGTGTGGAGTTTTGAAGCTGCTGTGACTGCTCGCTATCTGCAGGATAGTGTGTCGCCGCGGGTAGCTAACGAGTTTCGGCGGGATGTTCTCGCTAATCAGAATATGATCTCGAGTCGAGAGGACCTGTCACAGTTCACGCGCCAGTGGTTTCAGACTCACGGGCAGAGTATGCCATTCGTGATGGATGCGAGTGGAAACTGCAAGAACGAAGTGAACGCGGACCACGCGCTGGGTGATCGTATCGGAGTTCGCCGAACGCCGTGCATCTTTGTGGTTACAGACCGTAGCTGGACGCAGATCGTGGATATCAATCAGCTTTACCGGACGATCGACGTTGCTCTGGCTCAGAGCGCTGCGCCCCCCATTGGTTTGCCAGGCAAAAAGAAGCAGTAGGGCGAAGGCCGGCTCGATGCTGCCAAAAATGAAGTAAGCGGGGTTGCTATGAGTGTGGGAACTGAGTTGTGGCTGGTACGGCATGGAGAGACGGAGTGGAGTCTGAGCGGGGCGCATACGAGCCGGACGGACATTCCTTTGACTGAGCATGGAAAGAAACGGGCGGAAGAGCTGCGGGATTATTTGAAGGGAACGAGGTTTGATGCGGTCTTTGTCAGCCCGATGCAGCGGGCGCGGGAGACCTGCGCTATTGCGGGGTTTGGCGATGTCGCCAGGGTCGACGATGGGTTGAAGGAGTGGGACTATGGGATTTATGAGGGGAAGACGACGAAGGAGATTCAGGCACAGATACCGGGTTGGTCGGTTTGGAAGAACGAGATAGTTGGTGGTGAGACTGTGGATCATGTTGGAGAACGCGCGGATGGTGTGATTGCGCAGGCTCTGGCGGCTGTTCCGGGTGGCGGCAAGGTCGCGCTGTTTGCCCATGCGCATATTTTGCGGATCCTGGCGGCGCGCTGGGTTGGTTTGGCTGCTGATGGTGGAAGACTGCTGGCGCTGGGGACGGGGAGCGTGAGTGTGCTGGGATGGGAGAGGGAAACTCGAGTGATCGAGAGCTGGAATCGCGGGTTTGAATGAACGAGAGCGACCGCTAGTTCAGTGGTTCTTGATGTGTTGAGGTTGCAGGCCCATTCCTATGAAGCGTGCGGTGAGATATCGGAATCCGGGGAGGCTGGTGACGATGCGGAACGGGAGCGGCGCGACGAATGGGCCGGTGCTGTGAAGGACATGGGAGAGCATGCGGTGCGCGAAGACCTGGACTCGCTGGGTGTTGCGGACGGCGGCCTCTCGGTAGTTCTGCACGCTTCTTAGATCGTGTACGGTGGCGGAGCCCGAGAGTAGAGATTCGGAGAGCAGGTTGGCTGTGGCGACTGCGTCCTGCAAGGCGATGTTGATGCCAATGCCACCGACCGGGGACATGGCATGGGCGGCATCTCCGATGCAGAGGAGGCCGGGGGAACACCACTCCTGAAGACGGTTGACCTGAACGGTGAGGAGCTTAACTTTGTCCCATGAGTCGATCTCTGCGGTGCGGCCGGCGACGAAGGGTACGATGCGCTCGATGCTTTGATGAAAGGAGGGCAGGCCTTCCTGCTGGAGTTGCGGGAAAGTACCTTTGGCTACGATGTAGCCCATTTGAAAGTAGTCGCTGCGATTGATGAGAACGATGAGACGACCGTAGTTGACGTAGCCGAGCGCATTTTCCGGATCGGAGGGAAGGCGCGCTATGCGGAGCCAGAGCACATCTATAGGAACACCGTAGTCGATGAGTGGAAGATGTGCCGCGACGCGCGAGATGGCATGGCGGCCATCGCAACCGACGGTGAGAGCGGCAGGAATTTCTACTGGTCCGTCTGCAGTGTTGGCGACGACGCCACGGGTAGTGCCGTCCCTGTCCTGGATGAGGCCTGTCGCCTCCCATCCCATGCGAAGAGTGAAACTGGGGTAGCGGGCGGCTTCTGCTGCAAGGAAGTAGAGGAAGTCCCACTGAGGCATGAGAGCGATGAATTTGGCGTGGGTTGGAAGGTGAGAGAAATCGGCCATCGTGACGGTGCGATCGCCAATATAGCCGGAGAGCTTGGCTACTTGCGACTGAGGCAATTTGAGGAATTTGTCGAGTAGGCGCAACTCGTAGAGAAGTTCGAGAGTGGAGGGATGGATGGTGTCGCCGCGGAAGTCGCGGAAGAAGTCCTTGTGCTTTTCAAGTACAGTAACGGCGATGCCGTGGCGCGCGAGAAGGAATCCGAGCATGATGCCTGCGGGACCACCGCCGATGATGCAGCAAGTGGTAGCGAGCGGATTGGCTGAGGTCGCCATCTGTGTAGAGCCTAGCAAGGGTGCGGATGGGCGTCAAAAGAGGTGAGGACGGACGGGTCGATTGGAGTGCTGATTCGTGCTAGATTCAACGCATCCCTCTTTTTTTCTGCTGGAGAAAATACTATGCGTGTGCGCTGGATTGGTTTCATTGTCGCTCTTTTTTGCGGAGTTAGCGGAGGTCTTGTTTGGGCCCAGGCCGGTCAACCTGCATTGAGCGAAGAGGCCAGAGGCAAGGCGTGGTGGGCGCATGTCCAGTATCTGGCTGATCCTTCGATGAATGGCCGGCTTACGGGCAGTGAGGAGTATCTGAAGGCCGCGGCGTATGTTGTTGAGCAGTTCGAATCATTTGGATTGACGCCGGCTGGCGTGGATGGGACCTATTACCAGCCGGTTCATTTCGACGTGCAGCGTGTGATTGCCAGTAAATCTTCGATGAGCCTGGTGACGGATGGGAAGGTGACGCCTCTTGTGTTGGGCGAGGATGCGATTCTGGGATCGCGTTCGGCGCAGATGGGGAAAGTCGACGCGCCCCTAGTGTTTATTGGGTATGGGCTGCATCTGCCAGAGTCGAAGTATGACGACTTCGATTCGGCTGAGGTGCCTGTTGCGTCGCTGAAAGGCAAAATTGTTGTTTATATCAACGGAGGGCCGGCGGATTTGCCTGGGCCGTTGAAGTCATTCGCGCGGACTTCGCCGCTGGCCAGAGCGCTGCGTGAGGCGGGGGCGGTCGGTACAATTTCCATTCCAACGCCGAAGTCGATGGATTTTGGATGGCAACGGGTCGCGAGCGGGGCTTCTCAACCGGGGATGCGGTTGTCGCCTGCACCTGATGCAGATGCTGTAGCGGCGAAACATCCGGCGCTGGCGGATGAACACGGAGCATTGTTTTCGGCGACGTTCAATCCTGCGCAGGCGGAGAAGCTGTTTGCGGGGACGGGCCATACGTTTGCGGAGCTGTTGGCACTGGCAGACGCTCAGAAGCCTTTGCCTCGGTTCGCGCTGGGTAAGAGCGTGACCGCGACGGTGGTGGGGGAGACGTCGCATGTCGTGTCGCCAAATATTGTTGGAGAGCTAAAGGGTTCGGACCCAAAGCTGGCGAGTGAATATGTCCTGGTGTCGGCGCACCTCGATCATCTGGGCGTGGGTGCTCCAATCAATAGGAAGACGATTTATAGCGGGGCGATGGATGATGCCTCGGGTGTCGCGACCGTATTGGAGACTGCGAAAAAGTTGAGTCAGGCCAAGATGCGGCCTAAGCGGTCGATGATTTTTCTGATCTTTACCGCTGAGGAAAAGGGATTGCTTGGATCGCGATATTTCGCCGGACATCCAACGGTGCCGGAGAAGGCGATCGCGGCAGATTTGAATCTTGATATGTTCATGCCGCTGTTTCCATTGAAGAAGCTGCATGTGCAGGGACTGGATGAGTCGACGCTGGGAACAGAGGCGAAGAAGGTGGGCGCCGAGCACAATATTGTGATCGCGCCGGATCCGGAGCCGGATAGGAACTCGTTTATTCGAACAGACCAGTACAGCTTTGTGCAGGCAGGTGTGCCTGCGCTTGCGATGAAGTTCGGATGGACGGCGGGTTCGCCGGAGTACAAGGCGTGGCGGGCGTGGCTCGCGCAGCGGTATCACTCAACCGATGATGATTTGACACAGCCGGTGGACCTTGTGGCTGCGGCGCAATTCAACGATTTTTTTGCTGATCTGGCGAAGGCAGTGGCAGACAATCCTGCGAGACCGCATTATCTGGACTCGAGCTTCTTCAAACGATTTGAGGCGGGTAACTAATTCCCAATATCCGGAGCCAGTCGGTTGGGGTGTGGGCGAGGTGGTCGGGTGGGGCGTCAGTAAGGGAGTGAGGCTTGAGGCCGAAGGTGCAGCCGATGCTACGGGCGCCGCAGTTGCGGGCGGTGAGGACGTCGATGTCGGTGTCGCCGATCATGACGGTTTCAGTGGGGGTGATGGCGTGGCCGGCGATAGCGCTCGCTTCCGCGATCAGACTCTCGAGGCCGTGAGGGTCGGGCTTCTTTGTATGAAAGCTGTTGCCTCCATAGTTCTGGAAGAAGAACTGTGAGAGCCCGAAGTGGGTGCAGATGTCGCGGGACGGATTGACTGGTTTGTTGGTCAGGACGGCCATGAGGACTGCGGGGTGCGTGGTGCGGATCGCTTCGAGCGATTCGAGAACGCCGGGGTAGAGATAGGTGTAGTCGAGCTTGTGGATGCGGTAGTAGTCGAGGAAAAATTTGAGTGCTTCGGTTACATATTCTTCGTCGTGTACGTCGCCTTCTGGGTCGCCAAACGCCCGGCGGACCAGCAGGGAAGCCCCGTCGCCGATATAGCTGGAGATCACGGCTTCGGGAAGCTCAGGCTTGCCAAAGTGAGCCAGGGTGGCGTTTACGGAGTTGCATAGATCGATGCGGGAGTCGATGAGTGTGCCGTCAAGGTCGAAGACGAGGAGATGGAAAGGTAGTTCGGAGAACATTTTTTAAGGGTAAACGATTCGGCTGGTATAGGCTTCTTGGAAACAGGAGGAAGCATGCATAGATCGATGGCTGGAGATTGGACACGACGGCAGTTTGTAACTGGGCTGGCAGCGGCGGGCGTGGTCGCAGGAGGCGGAGTTCGCGCGTTTGGTCAGTCAACGTTGACGGGCGAGGCAGCTCTCCGAGAGTTGATGGATGGTAATGAACGATTCATCGCCGGGAAGATTACATCATTTCCGGAAGACTTGAAGATATTGAAGGAGAAGACGGTGCTCAAGCAGGAGCCGTTTGCCGCGGTCCTGGCCTGCGCTGACTCTCGAGTGCCGGTGGAGATTCTCTTCGATCAGAGCATCGGGCACGTGTTTGTCTCGCGGGTGGCAGGCAATGTTGTCACACCGGAGATCATGGCGAGTCTGGAGTATGGGGTGGTTGCGCTTGGCGTGAAGGCCATAATTGTGCTGGGGCATACGAACTGCGGGGCGATCAGTGCGGCGGTTGCAGCCAAGGAGGTGCCGGGGCAGATCAGCGTTCTGTATCAACATCTGATCCCGGCAATCAAGGGAGCGAAGGGCGATGTTCCGCTGGCAGTGAAGATGAATGCGGCTTATCAGGCACAGGTACTGAGGGAGAGCTCGACTGTGATTGCGAAGGCGATCAAACAGGATGGGTTGAAGGTCAAAAGTGGAAGCTATGATCTGGGGAGTGGCAAGGTGACGCTGGGGGATTAGGCAGAGTGCGGCGGCTTTGGGGGCCGCCGCCAATTCGAATTGCGGCTATTTGATTTGAATGTCTCCGGAGCCGGTGCCGACGCGAATTGCCGGGCCCCCGCCATTTACAACTCCATTGACGTGATGGCGGTTGAGACTCCCCTGCATGGTGATGGGCTGCGAGACGTTGATGCTGCCGGAGCCAGTGTCTGCATCGAGATTGAAGCGGGCGTTGCCGACGATGAGGCGGACCGAGCCGCTGCCCGTGGTGAGTTTCCAATCTGCAGTCGGCTGGCCCTGGGCCTCGATGTCTCCGCTGCCTGTGCTGGCTTTGAGTGCGCCGGCGAGACCCTGGAGGCGAATGCTTCCGCTGCCGGTTTCGGCTCTCACGTCACCTGGGCCGGTCTGCTGGAGTTCGATGTCGCCGGAGCCGGTGCCCAGCGTGGCTGGACCCTGCACTCCATTGACGCGGACAGAGCCTGAGCCACTCTGGGCCTTGATGGTTGCGCCGACGTCCTGGATCTGGACGTCACCGGAGCCGGTAGCGGCGTTGATGCCGGAAGCCTTGGGGAGGGTGATGTCGTAGTCGATGTTGATATTGCGGTAGAGATCGTTATTGTGTCGCTCGCCAATCGTGATTTCGTTACCGCTCTGGACAATAGGCGGGTTGCTGACAATTTGCTGGATGCGGCTGTCGACATCACTTCCGCCGCTCATCCAGCCATGACTGGAGCGAACGTGCGCGACGATGTGGACCTGAGCCCCCGAGCCGGGGTTGAGGTGAATGTAGCCTGAACCCGTAGACACGGAGACGTTAGGAGTGCCGGTGACGTTGAGGGTGCGATCGAAGTTGCTGTCAGCAGCGAAGGCGGTTGCGGCGGCCAAGGTGAATGTCGCGGCGGCGGTGGCGAGGAGTTTGATAGTCATAAGATTTTCCTTTGCTCGACTCTGACGACTGTTGATCGGACCTTGCTCCTTCCGGAGCTGTTTGCTCGTATGCCTAACTTAGACGCTTGTCTCTGGGCCTGTTGGTGCAAATTATTGTTGAAGGATGACCGTGTCACCGGATTTGAGACCAGCAAGAACCTCGGTTTTTGTGCCGTTGGAGATGCCGGCCTTTATCTCGACTTTGCGGCGCCCCATCTTTGCTTTGGGGTCGGGAACTTCGACGGAGGCGTTGCGGTCTTTGTCGTAGAGAACTGCCTGTTCAGGCACGGTAAGGACGTTCTTGTGCTCTTCGAGAAGAATTTCGGCGTTGGCGGTCATGTTGGCTTTGAGTTCGCCACCCGGGTTGTCGATGGAGACGCGGACCTCGAAGGTGGTGACGTTGTCTTTTTCGACGCCGAGCGGGGCGATCTTGGTGACCTTGCCCAGGAAGGTTTTGTCTTTGAATGACTCGACCTTTATGCGCGCAGCCTGGCCCATGTAGACCTTGCCGATATCAGACTCGTCTACTTTGCCCTGTACGTAGACCTGAGTGGTGTCACCGATGGTCATAACGAGAGTGGCGGTAGATCCGAGGACGAGGATGGAACTGACTGCGTCGCCGATTTCGACGTCGCGAGAGAGTATGGTGCCGTCCATGGGCGAGATGACAGTCGTGTAGCTGAGCTGTTCTTCAAGCTGCTTGAGAGAGGCCTGGGCCTGGGCGACCTGCGCCTCGGCCTGGCGGAGCTTGGAGCTGTCGACGCTGATCTGTGAGACGGCTTTGTCGCGGGTGTTTGCCGCGGAGAGATACTTCTGCTGCGCGTCTTCAAGAGATTGCTGGGAGACGACACCCTCTTTGGACATTTTGAGATTGCGCTCGTAGGTGTTCTTGTACATGGGAAGGTCGGGGGCTTCCGCGTTGACCTTGTCGTACTGGATGGAGGCGGCGGCGGCGTGTGCATTGGACTCTGCTGCCATCAGCGTCGCCTTCTGGGCGGCTACCTGGGCGAGAATCTCCTGCTGGTCGAGCTGGGCGAGAACCTGCCCCTGCTTGACGTGGTCGTTGATGTCGGTATCGAGACGAGTGACGATGCCTGAGGCCTTTGATTTGACCTCAACCTTCGTGATGGGCTGAACCTTGCCGGTGGCGACGACGGAGCGGGCGATATCGGCCAGTTCAGCCTTGCCAAGCTGGGAGGGCTCGAATTTAGTGGTGTTGCCGCGTGCGGAGACCGCGACGCCAAGAGCTACTGCTGTGACAAGGACGGCAAGGCCAGTCCAGAGCCAGATTTTTCGTTTGTTCTTACGCTGTGTAGCCAAGGGATGCTCCCATAAGTGCTGGTTGGTTGAGGCGTCTCGGAGTGTGGTTACGCAAGAAGATGCTGCGTGGTTCCATAGACGGGGGAGAAAATTGCTGCAAGAGGACGCAGAGGTACTACCGGTACCCATTTTGGACGAGCGACCAGGGGAAAGGAATAGCAACTTTGGGGAGTGCCTATGTATAAATTTTATGCGTATTTACGCAGGACGCCGAGAACTTTGCCCTGGATGCTAACGTTGGCGGCTGGGGCGTAGATGGGGGACATTTCGGTGTTGGAGGGCTGCAGGCGAACCATGCTTCCCTCGCGGTAGAAGCGCTTGAGGGTGGCGTCAGCGCCGTCGATGAGGGCGACGATGATCTCGCCTTCGCGGGCCGTGCGGGTGCGCTCGACCAGGACGTAGTCTCCGGAGACAATATGCTCGTCGCGCATGGAGTCGCCACGCACCTCAAGGGCAAAGACCTCGCGGTTGCCAATGATGTCCGAGAGCGAGATGCTTTCGGCCGTTTCGATGGCTTCGACAGGCTGGCCGGCCGCGATGCGCCCCATGAGCGGGAGGCGATCAGAGCCTTTCTTGCCACTGCGAACGGGGAGAACATCAATGGATCGGCTGCGATTGTGGGCGCGCTGCAGGAGGCCTTTGTTTTGCAGGTTGGTGACGTGCTTATGCACCGTGGCGAGAGAGCTGAGGCCCAGACCGCTGGCGATCTCTTCGTACGAGGGAGAGTAGCCGTTCTTCTGAGTGAAGCTGGAGAGGAAGTCGATAACCTCTTTTTGCCGTCGCGTAATTGCCATGCGGATGATTGTAGCGAATAAAAGGCGAATTGCAAGCCTTTAAATGAAAACAATCGGCGGTTAGTAGTTGACTTGGTTCCAGACATGGGACCTGCTTCGCCGGATATCTGGTGGGATGATTCCTGAGCGTCTTCCGAGCGCATCGCAGAAACGACCATCACACTGTGAATAGATTCCCGTTTTGAAATCGGATACGCAAAAACTTGCAAAGACTCCTTGTCAATTCGCCCTTCATGAACCAAGGTAATTACACGCGACCGATATTGGTAACGTGACCTGCAGTCCTGAGTATTTTGGTTCCTGCTTTTGGTTCATGGAGAGAGATGAATGCGAGTTTTGATCGTTGAAGATGATGCTGCGTTGGGACTGTTTCTGCAAAAGGGGCTGAAGCTTGAGGGCCACGAAGTGACTTGGGTAGGAGATGGGGAGGCGGCTCTGGTACACGCTGCGGAGCATCATCCGGACCTGATCGTGCTCGATCTCAGCCTTCCCAAGAAAGACGGGACTGAGGTGCTTGCAGAGATGCGTGGGCGGTTCGACGAGACCGCGGTGCTAGTGCTGACGGGCCGAAGCCAGGTGGAAGAGCGCGTGAAGTGTCTGAACATGGGTGCGGACGACTGCCTGCTGAAGCCGTTCAGCTTTCATGAACTGACAGCGCGTTGCCGTGCACTGTTGCGACGACGGGAGCAATTCGCCGATCCGATTTTGCGGCACGGCGATGTCGAACTGAACCGCATGGAGCGCCGTGTGCTTCGGAACGGCCGTCTGGTGGAGCTTACGGGCAAGGAATTTTCATTGTTGCAGTTCCTGCTGATTCGGCGCGGCCAGTGCTGCAGCCGGAGTGAGTTGTTGCGGGAGGTGTGGCAGATGTCTCCCGATGCGGGGACGAATGTGGTGGATGTGTATGTGAACTACCTGCGGAGGAAGCTGGGAGCAGCGAATCCAGGTGGTGATGATGACATCCCTGTGATTGAGACGGTGCGGGGTGAGGGCTACCGGATGGGCGTTGGGAGGCCGGTGGCGCGGGCTACCAATTATTCCGCGAGTGCGGCTCTGGCCGGTGCGTGAAACGATGCAACAGGAACGTGGAGCGGACCTAGCGGAGCAGATCGATGTGGCCCTTCATGGTCTTTGTCAGCCACTCACGGTGCTACAGTGCCGGCTGGCCCTTGGAGAGCTGATCGGTGACCCTAGTGCAATGCGAGATGCGATCCGCGATGGGCTGCAGGAGTGTGCGCGATTGAACCAGACGGTTGGGACGATGCGCGAGATGCTGCAGCGGGCGATGGGGAATACAGAGGACGAGAGGACACGGTGAGTGGAATGAGTACAGCGCGGGATGTGAGTTTGAACGAAGATGTGACCGAAGCAGCGGCGATGCGCACCGTTGTGTTGGCGAGCGCAGATGCGGAGTTGCGGCAGAGGCTGCGCACTTCGTTGACTGGACTCAGGTGGCAGGTGCGTGAGGCGTCGGGTGGCGCGGAGGCGATGGCCCAGCTGGAGGATTCGCGATCGGAGGCGTTACTCGTGGATAGCTGGCTGCCAGACCTTGAGGTCGGTGAGTTTGCGACGGTGATCCGCATGTTGTATCCGTCGATGGAGCTGTTGCGTGTGGATGGCGGAGTGGACGGGGGAGCGCGGAGTCCGAGGCGAAACGAGTTGCTGCACGCGCTGCGAGAGGCGCAGAACGCTCCGCTGAACGATACTGCGTCGTGGATGGCTGCACCCGAGGTGGTACCGGCTGCCGGCAACGCGTTGCGGGTGCCGGCGAGAACCCTTAGTTCGTTGCGTAAAGATATTGGCCCGGAGGCTGGGGACGACGAGGCTCGTCTGGATTCGGCACGTCAGGCGCTGTCGGTAATGCTGGGGAAGAAGAAGGAACCAGCCCGAGCCGCAGTGCAAAAGGAGTCCATGTTGCCGGAGATGATTGGGGCAAGCGAGCCAATGCGGGAGTTGACGCGGCTGATCCGGCTGGTTGCTCCCCGCTCAACTACGGTGTTGATTGAAGGAGAGACTGGCACGGGAAAAGAGGTCGTGGCGCGAGCACTACACCGGTTAAGTGAGCGGGTGGGCAAGCCTTTTGCTGTGTTGAACTGCGCCGCGATTCCGGAAGCTTTACTTGAGGCTGAGCTATTTGGGCACACGCGTGGGGCTTTTACCGGGGCGGTGCAGTCGCGCACCGGGCGCATCGAGGCGGCACATGGGGGGACGTTGTTTCTGGATGAGATCGGAGAGATGCCGATGGCACTTCAGGCCAAGATGCTCCGGTTTCTTGAGTGCGGCGAGTTGCAGCGGGTAGGCGACAACGAGACCATGCGAGTGGATGTGAGAGTCATCGCGGCAACGCACCAGCCGTTGGAGAAGCTAGCTTCAAGTATCGGCGTGGAACGGACATTTCGATTGGACCTCTATCATCGGCTGGCCGTGTTTCCGGTCGAGGTGCCGGCTCTGCGGGAGAGGATGGAAGACCTCGGCCTGCTTGCCGAACATTTTCTGGAGAAGATGGGGCAGGAGATGCCTCGGAAACGTTTGACGGGGGAGGCCATTGCGACGCTTCATGAACACAACTGGCCGGGCAACGTCAGGGAGTTGATGCACGTTCTGGAACGCGGTGCCATTCTCTCCGGAGACAAGATGGAGATTGGAGCGGAGGAGATTCGATTCCGCAGGGCGACACGAGGATAGCTCCAGTTTGATTTTGGGTTTAGATAAGAGCGCTCTCATTTGAGAGCGCTCTTCTTTGGTTGGCGGACTGCATAGGTCAATGTGTGGAGGTGAAGCATGCAGACGACGACGGCAATGAGCGACG
The DNA here is from genome assembly GCA_000381605.1 of Acidobacteriaceae bacterium KBS 89. Classification (GTDB taxonomy): domain Bacteria; phylum Acidobacteriota; class Terriglobia; order Terriglobales; family Acidobacteriaceae; genus Edaphobacter. Next base: position 402,367 of record KB906755.1, on the reverse strand, counting down.
CGCTGGGGCAGTACCTGGACCTGACCAGCCGACAGATGCAACTCACGGCTAGCAACATGGCCAATGTGGATACGCCTGGGTACAAGACGCAAGGGTTTGATTTTGCGAAGGAGCTTGCGCGACAGCTCAACGACAGCGCGGGTGTGGAGGGTCTCGAAGGTGTGCAGATCTCCGCTGAAGATGTTGATGGCCTGGTGGCGCGGCCGGATGGGAACAACGTATCAATGGATCGTGAAGGACTGCAACTGGCCAAGGCGCAGCTGCAGTTCAAGCTCGGAGTGCAGCTTTTGAAGAATGAGTTTAGCGGTGTGATGAGTGCAATTCACATGGACTCTAAATAACTATGAATCTCTTTGGGGTTATGGATGTGAGTGCTTCGGCGTTGCAGGCGGAGCGGGTGCGGGCCGAGGTAGTGGCTTCGAACATGGCAAATGCCGAGACAACACGGACGTCGGAGGGTGGGCCATATCAGCGGCATCATGTGGTCTTCGAGGCCGAGGGCGGAGGGAGTTTTCAGGACTCGTTGGTCAACGAGATGAACGGCGGAGTGAGCTTTGGGCACCGGCTCAAATCCATGCCCGCTAGTGGGCTTCGGGCGGTTTCGAACATTGGCTTGAGCACTGGGCTGACCGCAGCGAATCCGACGCCTGACGGAGTTGCGGTGACGAGCGTGATCAGCGATTCGAGTGCGCCGTTGCAACGGTATGACCCACAGCACCCGGACGCGGGGCCGGATGGGTTTGTCGCGTATCCCGATATCAATCCGCTGACGGAGATGGTGGACCTGATGGGGGCGACCCGGTCGTATGGGATGAATGCTTCAGCGATCACAGCGGAAAAGGGCATGTTTACTGCTTCGCTTGATCTCTTGAAGTGAGCGATGTGGTTGGGGTGAGAGAAGCGATGAGTTTTGAGGAGGTCTTGTGATCGGTATGTCAGGTGTTCCAGCAGTATTGAACGGATTGAATTCGGCAACGGTGGATGACGGTTTTCTAAGTGACGCGGGTGTGTCTGCCTCAAGTACCGGTGTCGGTGCGGGCATTCCATTTGCGGGCGTGCTGCAGTCGATGGTGAAGCAGACGAGCATGTTGGACGAGAAGGCGACGCAGGCGGTTACTGGGCTGTTGAATGGCTCTGGCGTGGAGATCCACGATGCGATGATCGCAACGCAGAAGGCTAACATGGCGTTTGAACTTGCACTGCAGGTCCGCAACAAAGCAGTAGGCGCTTATCAACAGATGATGGGCATGCAGTTCTAAAGAATTTCAGGTGTCACAGGGACGTTGAGGCGAGATGGCAGAGACAGAGCAGGTCGGCGGAACGGGGATGCAGCGAGCAGTGCAAGCCAGCGCTGGCGCGATGGACGCCGGTCCGGCGCAGAGAGCGCTGGCGATCGCGTCGGCGATGCGCGAGCGGCTGATGGCAATGCCGGCGGGAAAACGGACTTGGTTGATTGCATCGGCGGTGTTCCTGGCTGCAATGTGCGCCGGGGCGATCTGGTTTGCTGGACGGCCGGACTGGCGGGTGTTGTTCAGCGGGCTCGATGGCAAGGACCTGCAATTGGTTTCGCAGGAGCTGGCAGCTGCAGGAATTCCGTACGAGGCGACGGCTGATGGGGCGGGAGTGCAGGTACCGGCAGAGATGCTCGACAAAGCTCGCATGGAAGTGGCGGCCAAGGGAATGCCGCAGACAGGGCGGCTGGGATTCGAGCTCTTCGACAAGCCGAACTGGGTGGGGAGTGAGTTTGATGAGCGTGTGAACTATCAGCGGGCCCTGGAGGGCGAGTTGGAGCACACGATTGGAACATTGGGAATTGTGAAGTCGGCACGAGTGCATCTGGTGTTGCCGCAGGCTTCGCTGTTTGCCGCAGAGGAAAAAGTTGCGAAGGCTTCGGTGGTACTTAAGCTGAAGCGGGCGTCGGTGGATCCGGAACAGGCCGATGCGATTCGGAGTCTGGTGGCCGGGTCGGTTGAAAATCTTGCGGTGGATCAGGTGACGCTAGTGGATGCAGATGGACGAGTGAACTTCAAGCAACGATCAAGCAACGCTGCTGAGGCGGACGCGGAACAGGCCATGGAGGCGAAGTTGGTGGCGATGCTGGAGCCGCTGGCAGGACGCGATAATGTGCGGGCAACGGTGAATGTGAGTTATGACGAAGGCAGCGAGGAACGGACTGATGAGGTCTACGACCCAAACCAGGTGGCGACGCTGACCATGCAGAAGAGCGAACAGATTTCCGGATTGCGCGGGCAGCCTTCTGGAGTTCCAGGGACGGCGAGCAACTCTCCCGCTGGTTCTCCTGAGGGTGCCGTGGCGGGATCGCAGGCCGCGGCCGCGCCGGGGACGCCGCCGTTGCTGCAGAAACAAACGCTGCCCGTCTATCCGCAGCAGAACGGAGGACAGGGACAGAGTCTACATGAGGAGAACGAGACCTACGGAATTACAAAGCATCTTGTGCATAGCGAGCAAGGGCCAGGCCGAGTGCGACGCGTCTCGGCCGCGGTGGTGGTGAATGATCGCAGTGTGACTGAAGACGCTGGGAAGTTGGAACATGTGGTGTGGAAGCCGCGTAGTGCAGAGGAGATGCGCCGATTGGAAGAGTTGGCGCAGGCAGCAGTCGGCTTCGATGCGCGGCGCGGAGACCAGGTGGTGATGCAGAATGTGAGCTTTAGCACGAATGCTCCGGAGGTGAAGCCGCCGATGACCGAGAGGCTGATGGAGCAAGTGCATGGTCTGCTCCATGCGCAGCCGGGTCTGATGAGGACGTTGATGATTGGGGTTTGTGGTGTGCTGCTTGTGGTCTTCGTATTGCGTCCGGTAGCAGCTCAGATGACGGCAACGTTGCGTGAGCCGATGTTGCTGCCGGCGGGAACCGGTCTCCCGGAACAGCGCGAAGAGCTGACGGCAGAGAATGATCCGGCGGAGGAGACTCTACTGCCGCGGGCAATGAACAAGACTCATCAATTGCACCAGGGGATCTTTGATCATGTGTCGGAACATATCCGACGCGAGCCCGCGCAGAGTACGCGGCTGTTGGAGGCCTGGATCGGGTCGTCTGAGGAGATGAACTAATGGGAACAGCGATGCAATTTTCGGGGGCAGAGGCGATGCGTCAGAATCCGCTGCTGTTGACGCCTGAGGCAGGTTTTGCGCCGGCAGAGTTACCAGGACTGCGGAAAGCCGCAATCTTGATGGTGGCGATTGGAGATGAACTGGCAAAGACGCTGTTTCAGAGCTTGTCGGAGACCGACGTCCGGAGGGTGACCGACGAGATCACTCGGTTGGGTGACGTTCCGGCTGCCCAGTTGACCCAGGTGTTGACGGAGTTCTATGGGTTGCTGGAGACGCAGCAGTATATGGTGCGTGGTGGACCGGACTATGCGCTGAAGCTTTTGACGGAGGCCTTTGGTGCTTCGCGAGCAGAAGAACTGCTGCTTCAGGTGAAGAAGATCCGGGAACGCAACAACGGCGATATGGCGAAGCTTCAGGACGTCGATCCGCAGCACTTGAGCAAATTCCTGGAGAACGAACACTCCCAGACAGTAGCGCTGGTGCTGGCTCATCTGGATGCGAAGCGTGCTTCGATCGTGCTAATGAATTTGCAGGGTGCCATGCGAGTCGACGTGGTCCGGAGGCTGGCGGAGATGCGGCAGTTTTCTCCGGAGATGGCGCAGACGGTGGCGATGGCGCTGTATAAGCGGATGGAGAAGATGGGGTCGAGTGGCAGGAAGTCCTACTCGGGCTTCAAGGCGGTGGCGGAGCTGCTGAATCGACTGAATCAGACAGAGAGCCGAGGAATTCTGGAAGAGATCGAACAGAGTGAACCAAAGGTGGCCATTGGGATACGGGAGCTGATGTTTGTATTCGAAGATTTGGTGACCGTGCCGGCGGAGAGCATCCGTGAGTTTGTGAGTGCCGCGGATAAGAAGGTGCTGGCGATGGCGCTAAAGGGAGGAAAGGACAATGTGAAGGCACACTTGTTCAAGGCCATGAGTTCCCGCGCTGTCGAGATGTTGAAGGAGGACATGGAGGTCCTGGGGCCGGTGAGAATGAGAGATGTTGGCCTGGCGCAGCAGGAGTTACTGACGCTGGCGCGGCAGCTCGAGGGCGAGGGCAAGATGATTCTGAAGATGGAGGCCGAGGATGATCTCGCCGTCTGAGAATGGAGAAGTTAAGGCCGTTGGTGGCGGTGCAGCCGCTGCAGGGTGGGTGAGATCGTTTGACGAGGGGAGACGAGGGATATCGCGGATTGAGTTTCACCCTCTGGAACGGCCAGAGGTTCGGATGGACTCCGAGAAGAATACTGAGGCAGCTGTTCTTCTGAGTGACGAGGTTGCTGCGCTAAGTGGACAGCTGCAGTCGCAGGCGGAACGGATGTCTGCAGAGTTGGAGGTTGTGCGGGCCAGGGCGAAGGTAGAGGCGCGCAGCGAGTGGGAGAGAGAACTAGAGGAGATGATCGCAAGGGAGCGCTCGTCGATACGCAAAGCCTGCGAGGAGTTTCGGCAAGAGCGTGTGAAGTATTTTGCCGGAGTGGAGGCTGAGGTGGTGAAGCTCGCGTTAGCGATCGCAGCTCGGGTGATGCATCGTGAGGCGAAGCTTGATCCTTTATTGCTAGCCGGTGTTGTACGGGTTGCGCTGGAGAAGGTGGCGGAGGGCAGCTCGACTGTATTGAGGGTGCCAGTGGGTGAGGTTGAGAGGTGGCGACAGGTTTTTAGCGAGGGTCGAGATTCTTCGCTGCAGGTGGAGGGAGATGCGCTGGTGGATGCTGGAGACTGCGTACTCGATACGAATATCGGCAAGGTGGAGTTGGGTGTCAGCGCGCAGCTAGAGGAGATCGAACGTGGGTTTTTCGATCTGATGCGGCAGAGGCCGGTTTAATGAGCGAGATTCAAGATGTGACGCAAGCTGGGCCTATGGGCCTGGCACCCTATCTGGCACAGCTTGCTGCAAGGCCTGCATGGCGATGGAGCGGCCGAGTAGTGGAGGCGAGTGCGCAAACGGTGGAGGCCGAAGGACCGCTTTGTTCGGTGGGAGAGTGCTGCGAGATTGTCGATAGGAGCGGACAAAGGCATCGGGCCGAGGTAATCGGTTTTCGGGGCCGCCGTGTGGTCGCGATGCCGTTGAAGGCGACGCGGGGCATTCAATATGGCGATGCAGTTCTGGCAATGGGAGTGGCTCCAGGGATTGCACTTGGATCAGAGATGGAGGGCCGAATTGTCGATGCACTCGGTTTGCCCCTGGATGGTCGGCCGGCGCCGCGAGTATTGGAGGTATGGCCGCTCGACGGAGTGGTGCCGCATCCAATGGACCGTGAGGCGATCCGAGAGCCATTGCAGACCGGACTGCGGGTGCTGGATGGAATGCTGACAGTGGGACGCGGGCAGCGCATGGGTATCTTTGGCGGGTCCGGCGTTGGTAAGAGCACGTTGATCGGAATGATGGCCCGAAATACCGCTGCAGATCTTACGGTCGTCGGTCTGGTGGGCGAGCGGGGACGAGAGGTCCGGGAGTTTGTGGAGGAGTCGCTTGGCGAAGAGGGCCGCAAGCGCTCAGTGGTGCTGGTGTCGACTTCAGACGAGAGTCCTTTGTTGCGCATGCGGGCGGCGATGGCGGCTACTTCTGTGGCGGAATTTTATGCGGTTCGCGGAAAGCACGTCCTGTTGGTCCTTGATTCCCTGACACGGTATGCGATGGCGGCTCGGGAGGTTGGCCTGGCGGCAGGAGAACCCCCGGCGAGCAAGGGATATACACCGTCAGTGTTCGCGCGCCTGGCGAAGCTGGTGGAGCGGACGGGAAACTTTCGGACGGGGAGTATTACAGCGTTCTATACAGTGCTGATGGAGGGAGACGATCAGCAGGATCCGGTGGTGGATGCGGTCCGATCGTTACTTGATGGACATGTCGTGTTGTCGCGGTCGATGGCGGCGGGAGGGTGGTATCCGCCGGTCAATGTACTGGATTCCTTGAGCCGTTTGATGCCAGCGGTGACGATGCCAGAGCACAGAGCACAGGCGGCTACGGTGAGAAGGCTGATGGCAGCTCATTCGCGTTCGGAGGACTTGATTCGGATTGGCGCGTATAAAACCGGGACGGACGAAGAGCTGGATCGAGCGGTGCGCGCGATGCCTCATCTGCGCTTGTTTCTTGAACAAAAAAGCGACGAGCACGTGGCGATTCAAGAGAGCATCGCGCGGCTGAACGCGCTCGACCTCTAAACGATGCAGGCGCGATTAGCAACGTTGCAACGGCTGGTTACTTTGTATCTCGCTGTGGAAGAGATGCATTCGACCGAGTTGCAACGCATGACGGCGGCGGTTCGCGAGGCAGAGTTGGCTATTGGAGTTGAGCAGGAGGTGACACGCTCGGCCAATTTAGCCGTGCGCGGGGCCTTGCTGGCAGGGGACCGGGCAAGTTGGATGGTGGCCGAGAGCCAGCGCGAGACCGCTGCCTGGCGACGTCGGGGGCTGGAGCAGATTCGCCTAGAGCGCGAGGAACTGAACAATGCGGCCAGAGAGCAGTATGTGGCCAGTCGTCTGAAGAGAATGCAAATTCAGCGAGTATTCGACGATATTGCAGCGAGGATGGAGATAGAGGAAGCAAGGCGAATGCAGGCCGTTTCGGACGACCGCTTTTTAGCGCGGAGGCGTTGGACTGACAGTCGAGAGAGGATGAAGGACGATCTAGAGATGAACAGCCCCTAATGATTGAGCTGTTGGGTGTGGCCCCTGGGATGCACATGTATTTGTTGGCGAGGAATGGAAATGATGACTGCGGCGATATTAGCAACGGTGGATGTGGAGCAGTCGAGTGTGCGCCCTGGGATTGCCGATCTTCCAATCCATCAGAGCCAGTCGGACGACGCTTCCTTTGCAAAGAGCTTCAACGAGCGTGTTGGAGACTCGACGCTGTTGCAAGGAAAGAGCGGCAGTGACGCGGCTGCGATTGGGCTGCTGGACCCCAAGAGCGGCGACCCTGCGAAGCAGTCGGGCGAGGTTCGGCCCGCTTCGGGGGGAATCAACGGCAAGGGACTCGTGTCGCACGAGATTTCTACGCTCGGCAAACTGAAGAGTGAAGTTGCGGAGAAGCTCGTTCAACCGCAGACGACTGCTCTGGCAATTCCGAAAGAGGAGCCCGCGAGTGGGGAGGCGAAGACGAAGGAGGTCGAGAGCGCTACGCCAGCAACGATAGGGGCTGAAGATGTTTTGACTGATTCTGATACGACGCCGGTGACCAGGCCGACGGGCGCGCGTCCGGTGCTGACCGGAACGCAGAGCGGGGAAGCCCCTTCAGCTTCAAGTGCGAGCGGAGTGGTGAACCTAAAAGAGATTGAAATTGCGGGAAAGACGAAATCGGCTGATCCTTCGAAGAAAACCGAAAAACCGCAGGAACGTTTTGCGACGCCTAAGGTCGCGCAGAAGCCTGTCGAGACAGTCCTAAATGCAATCACGCTTGAAGCAAAACCTGCAGTGCTGAGTTCTGCGGAAAGTGCAGTTCTTGTGACGGCCAACGCTGTAGCAAGTGATGGGACGCCTTCAAGTGAAGGAGCCAAAGCGTTGGAAGGTTCTCGTATCGCCTCCGGAACACCACGGCGCTCCAATGGCATTGCTCCAACAGTGGGGGGCGCGGTAGACAAAGAGGGGACATCTGAGGCCAAGGTCAGCACTGGTGCCACCGAAACGACAGTGGTCGCTGCGGGGGATCTAGGTGCATTGCATAAATCCAGTCCGGGCATTGAGCGGTTGGCCGCGGTTGCGCTAACACGTGGAAGTGATGGAGATGGCAAAGGGCAGAGTGTATCGGGGCCCGCACTGGCCGTGGCTCATAGCTGGTCCGGTGGCGCAGAGTTTACGCCGGGGATGAGTACGGCGGTTTTCGCGCCTGCTGGTACTCATGGAGACTCGACCGCAATGAAATTTGCGCTCGGGGAGACGGTCCGCAGTACCGCGGATATGCCGGAGGGGTCGAAGGAGCAGATGGGATTTGGCGCAGCTGCAGCGTCGATGGAAGGGATGCCTCGTCCTCTGACGATGACTCCGACTACGCTTGAGGTCGGAATTCAAGATGGAACGCACGGATGGTTGAAGGTGCGTGCGGAGATGGCAGATGGCGGTGTAGTGAATGCTTCGGTCTCAGCAACGACCTCCGTTGGGCAAGAGATGCTACATCGCGAACTTCCTTCTCTGACGGCTTATCTGCAGACGGAGAAGGTGACGGTCAATACGGTTGTGGTACATGCCGCGACGGCTGCAGCCAACGATGTGCGAAGCTCCTCGGGGATGGACACTACTGGCGGACAGACACCACAGAGGAACGATGAGAGGGGGGAGCAACAACGGTACATGAGAAAGGCGACCGCGGATAGCAGTAACGAGGCGATGACATATCAAAATTTGCGCGAGGCTGATGGAGACGCTTCATTACCGCGTGCGACGTATGCAGGCGGGGGAAGCTGGCTGAACGTCCGAGCGTGACGCAGGCATTGGGAATGAAACTTGAAATGAGGAGAAGGAACAATGAATATATCGCAGATTAATTCCGTTGCATCACCGGGAACGTCGGCGGCAAAAACAGTGGCCACCGCGCTGTCTTCACGACGCGCGGTACAGGCTTCACCGAAGGACGCAACGACACAAACCACCAATAACTCCAGCAGCTCGGCAAGCGATTCCTCGAATATCACATCCGATGACTTTCTCACACTGCTGGTTAGCGAACTGAAGAACCAAGACCCAACCCAGCCGACGGATCCGAATCAATACATTACCCAGCTTGCGCAAGTTAATAGCTTGCAACAGTTGATTTCGATCAACCAGGGTATTGGAACTCTTGATAGTGCGATTCTTGAGCCCAGCTCGCCGTCGAGTGGCAGTTCCGGATCGAACGTCAGCGCAAGCACTGTAGCGACCGTTCCGGATGCAAATGCCGTTTCGGGATCGCACCCGAGCTCTGGCTAGGATGCGATTTGGGGAGGATCGACGGCAAGCTAGCGGCGGACAAGCAACGGTTTGTGCGTCACAAAACTCGTGATTTGATTTGTTCGGTCAATCACCAACAACAAAGAACTGCAACCTCGAAGAGCCAAAGGGAGAAACGACGATGGGAAATTTTTCAATAGCACTGTCTGGACTGCAGGCAGATTCAGTTGCGTTGAACACGATTGGAAACAATCTGGCAAACCTTAACACGACAGCATTCAAGGGACAGACGACCTCCTTTGAGGACCTGTTCTATCAGCAGATCGGAGAGTCCGGTTCGGGTGACGCGATTCAACTTGGCGCCGGAACGAGAGTTTCAGGAACGAGCACCAACTTTACCCAAGGAACAATTTTGCCGGACACAAACGCGAATTCCGCCGACATGGCCTTGGCCGGCACTGGGTTCTTTGTCGTGCAGCAGGGCGGAGTGCAATCGTTGACTCGCGCGGGCAACTTTCAGTTGAGCTCAAGCGGCAGTTTGATTACGCAGGATGGGCAACAGGTGATGGGGTATCCAGCTGTGAATGGGGTTGTGAATCAGAACTCCAGTCTGGCACCGATTACTATTCCGGTTGGCCTGAATGAAGGCGCTCAGGCGACGCAGAACTTCTCGATTACGGCTAATCTGAATTCGAATGCAACGGTAGGCACACCCTATTCGTCGCCGGTGACGATATTCGACTCGTTGGGCCAGAGCCACCAGGCGACGGTGACCTACACCAAGACGGGAACCAATACGTGGAGTTATTCCGTGGACTTGCCGGCGGGTGATTATGCGCCTGGAACTGCTACGAACAACACCGGCACGCTGACGTTCGATACGTCTGGAAACCTGGTGTCGCCAACAGGGAGTGTGAATAATATTACGTTTTCCGGGTTGACGGACGGTGCGAGCGATCTTAGCTTCAACTGGAACCTGAATAACAGCAGTGGAAATCCGACGATCTCACAGCTTGCCTCGGCTTCGAGCAATACCGCAAACAGCCAGGATGGGTTTACCAGCGGGGTGTACCAGAGCTTTACGGTCGACCCCTCCGGCGTGATCACGGCGCAGTTCAGCAATGGCAGGACTTCGACGGTCGGCCAGCTTGCAGTAGCAACGGTCGCCAATACCGCAGGGTTGACCGCTTCCGGGGGAAATAACTTTTCAACGACGGCGGCATCGGGATTGGCGACTATTGGCGTGGCCGGCGCCGGCGGCAGGGGTATGGTGGATGACGGCGCTCTGGAGCAGTCGAACGTCAATATTTCGACAGAGTTCTCTAATCTAATTGTGGCTCAGCGATCGTTCGAGGCAAACTCGAAGACGGTGACAACATTCGATACGATATCGCAGGACGTGTTAGCGATGGTCCGGTAACGCAGGCGGCAAGTGGGCCGAGGCGGCGTAGCGGGTGGGAGATCAGAGGTTTGATCCCACCGGCTCGCCGCTCGTGTTCCGGTTTATTTACGCATCTTCAGACTCCGCCACTCGCAGGGCGCCCATCCTGAAAATTCGCTAATGTTCGGAGTCGCCTGACTGGCCAACGGCTTGCACTCTGTCTAGCCATCATGGCTACTTCTCCTACCGTTCTGGCTGATACGTCCACCTCATCTTCTTCTCCCGTCTCTGCTCCCGCGTCGGTTCCGGCGAAGGTGTCCGTTGCCCCTTTGCTAATCGCGGTCGTGGCCGGGGTAGTGATTGCGACCCTGGTTGTTGGGGGGAGCGTGTACTACCTTGCACGGACCGGCCGGTTGCCGGTCCAAGGTGGCGCGGCGCAAAAGTCGGCGGCGGTTGTTCCTGTTGTCACGCACGCGATGGTACTCGAACCGTTTGTGGTGAACCTCGCTGACACAGGTGGCAACTCCTATTTGCGAGTGGCTCTGACGCTCCAAGTTGCGGATGTTGCCGACAAGAGAGCCCTCAATTCGAAGGATGAAAAGAGCAACAGGGACAGGGGCGTCGATGAGACCGCAGCTGCAGTCCGGGACACTGTGCTGACTGTGGTGGGCCAACAAACTGCGGACAGTCTGTTGGCCGCTAATGGAAAAGAGCATTTGAAGAGATCACTAAAGTCAGCTTTTGCTGAACACAACGTCAATTTGAAGGTATTGGATGTGTTTTTCACTGACTTTTTAGTGCAGCGCTAAGAGCCCGGTCAAAGACGTTGAAGAATTAGTTGAGCGATGGAGAGGACGATGACGGGAACGGAACTAGCAACACTCAGTGCAGAGGCTGTCAGGGAGACCGGCTTGGATTTGATCCAAGTGCCCCCGCAGACGCCGTGGATGATGAGGATTGAAGAGCATCCGTCGTGGGAGACGTTGGCTCAACTGCGAGTGACGATACGGACGGGTGTGCTCATGAACCGGTTCAAGGTGCGGGATCTGCTGAACATGAAAGAGGGGCAGGTGTTTGAGAGCCTTTCGCAGGCAACAGAGGACGTTCCTGTAAGCGCCGGCCAGGTGCAGTTGGGTTGGGGTGAGTTCGAGGTGCTGGAACAACGAATGGCCCTGCGGATAACGCGGTTAGGGTAGGAAATTGGACCGGACGACGCAAATAAGAAGGGCAACGGAACGGTCAGAAATATGACTGGGGGTGATGAGATGCGGGTGTCGCAACGGCTAGGACAGAACGAGTTGAACAATGTGGGCGCGGTTACCGCTCCTGCAATACCTGAGCTTGCTGGCTGGGTGCTGCGTCTGCTGCGGGGCTGGCGGGGCCGAGAGATGCAACGTGAACAGTTGAGGCTACTGGAGACCCTTTCACTTGGCGGGAAGAGGCAACTCATGCTGGTCACGTGTGCTGGAGAGAGATTTCTGGTTGGGGCCGGTCCGGAGAGTGTGGAGACGATTGTGCCGTTGAAGAGCGGGATTTTGCCAGATGCGTTGGCTGAGAGTTTGGACGAGCCATGCCGATAGTACTTCGATTGCGGTGGATGATCTGGGCAATGGCTGGGTTACTGATGTCTCAGCCTTTGGTTCATGCCCAGACACAGCGTCCTCGGATGGAAACGGTCTCCTCTTCCAGTAAAAAAGGCGCGAAGATGCATGGCACAGCGGCAAGCGGAAGTGCTGCAGTAAGTGTGGCGGGGCCGAAGGTGAACAATTCAATCGCGTCGGAGCTTGCGAGTAGTAAGAGCATACCGTGGTCGATTGTCGTTGGACTGACGCTGCTGACGTTAGTACCTGCACTGCTGTTGTCGATGACTCCGCTGGTGCGGTTGCTGGTGGTATTTCATTTCTTGAGACAGGCGCTTGGGACACAAACAGCTCCGTCGAACCAGGTCCTGATGGGCTTGGCGTTGATGATGACGTGGTTTCTCATGCAGCCGGTGTTGCTGCAGGTCGAACGGACTGCGGTCGCACCCTATAGTGCCGGCACTATCACCGGGGAACAAGCAATGAACCTTGGTGTCGCGCCGGTAAAGCAATACATGCTGCGTTATGCGCGGGAGAAAGACTTGGCGGTGTTTGCATCCGCAGGGATGGCTGTGCGTCCGAACAGGAAGGAAGACTTGCCAATTCAGGTCGTGGTGCCGGCATACATCCTGAGCGAGTTGAAGGCGGGATTTCAGATCGGCGCTGTGTTGTTTCTTCCGTTCCTCCTGGTGGATCTGGTGGTGGCTAGCGTGACGACCTCGATCGGCATGATGCAACTACCTCCTGTGGTGATCTCGACGCCATTGAAGATTCTTCTTTTTGTCATGGTCGATGGCTGGAACCTGCTGGCGGACCAGCTAATAAAGAGTTTCTGAGAGCAAGGTTGGTGATTTCGTAGTCAGAGGTTGGAGGAGTGATGGGACCGGACCAAACGGTGGAAATCATGCGGAGGATGTTGATCGAGGCAATGATGCTGAGTGCTCCTCTGCTGGTGACGGCGTGCGCAGTGAGTCTGGTGGTGAGTCTATTGCAGACGCTGACCAGTGTGCAGGAGCAGACGTTGACGGCGGTTCCAAGGTTGGTAGTGGTGTTTGTTGTTACCGTCGTGGCGTTGCCCTGGATGGTCCATCGACTGGTGAGTTTTACTGTGCATTTGTTGACAGGCTTTCACAAGTACCTGGGATAGATACGGCATGAATCACGAGTTGAATGGACTAATCGAGAGCTGGCCTCAATATCTGACCGCAGCAGTCCTGGTAATGGTGCGACTGAGCGGCCTGATGGTGTTTGCTCCTGTATTTTCGTCGTCTGCGATTGCCCCACGGATCAAAGTTGGATTTGTGGTTGCGATGACATTTCTGCTCGCTCCCGCAATCACCGCAATCCCTGGGGCGCGAGCGGTTCTGGACACACAGGCGATTCTGGGGGAGCTTGGCGTGGGGCTGGTATTTGGGCTTTCTCTGATGCTGTTGAATGAGGCGCTGACGTTTGCGGGGACGCTGCTGGGGCTGCAGTTCAGTTTTTCGCTGGTGAACCTGTTTGACCCTAACTCCATGATCGAGACCGCGGTTCTGGGACAGATGCTGAGTTGGTTAGGCGTATTGGTAATCATTGGATCGGGGCTCCACAGGAGTCTGCTGGCAGTGATGGTGCATAGTTTTTCGGTCGCTCCAGTTGGGCAGGCAGTAATGGAGGCGAAGACGGGCGCAGCACTAGCGATGATGGCGGGCGGAATTTTTCTAGCGGGAGTCCAGCTGGCGGCCCCCGTTATGGCCGCGGCTCTGGCGGTCGAGGTGACAGTCGCCCTGGTGGCGCGGCTATCGCCACAACTGCCGGCGATGGTGGTGAGCATACCGCTGAAGACGGTGGTGTCGTATGTGGTCTTGATCGGAAGCCTGGCGGTGTGGCCGGGATGGATTGAGAGGCACTTTACAGCGTTGCTGGATGCCGCGGCAAAGATGCTGGTGCGAGCATGAGCGCCGCCTCGTCAAGGAAGCTACGGATTTTTTGGATCCAACACTTGGATTGCTCATTGCGGATGGTATTGAGTGCTGAAGTTTTCATGACACGCCGCAACGACCTTAACGAGGGTCGCCATGGCAGATAAGGGAACGGAACAAGCTACCCCTCTACGAAAAAAGAAGGCCCGTGAAAAAGGAGACAGCGTTCACAGCCGTGAACTGCTGTCGGCGATGGCGATGCTGGGTGGCGTGATAACGCTTGGAACTTTATCGAATCGATTTGTTGCCAGCTGGGGCAAGGCGTATGCCGAGAGTCTGCGATCGGCCACGGCTAATTTGAATAGTCAAAGCGGGGAACAGCTTTTTGACTCCGCACTGCGGCATATACTCTTGCCGGCCCTGCTACCCGTGGGACTGATTCTTGCGGCGAGTTTTGCTGGCGCGCTTGTGTCCGGGGTGGCACAAAGCGGCGGAGTGCAGATCCATCCAGCGGCCGTAGGGTTTAAGTTCTCAAAGTTGAACCCGGTATCGAACCTGTCAAGTTTATTCAGCCTGCGGTCTGCTACACGTTTGGCCAAATCTATGGCGCCAGCTGTGGTTATGGCAGTGTTGGGCTGGGGTGCGCTGAAGGCGTTAATGGTTCCTATGCCTGTCATGAGCCTGGTGCGGTTGCCGGAGATGTTTTCGGTCGCATACCGCCTGGCACTTGATGCGGCCTGGGTGACGCTGGTGTGGTCTGGCCTGGATTACGCGATCGAGTGGAGAAGCTGGAACCAGCGGCTGAAGATGAGCAAACAGGAGATGCGGGAAGAAGTTCGGGATTCGATGGGGAACCCGCAGATCAAGGCGAAGGTCCGACAGATTCAGCGCGCGATGCGGAAGCGCAAGGTGAAGGCGGACATGGCGCGAGCAAGCGTGGTGATCACGAACCCAACGCACTATGCGGTAGCTCTGGAGTTCAGCTTCGAGACGATGTCGACACCCACTGTGCTCGCGAAGGGACGTGACCTGTTCGCGGCGGAGATACGGGAGGAGGCACGCTGGGCTGGAATTCCAATCATCGAAAATCCCCCGTTGGCGCGGAGCTTGTACAAGATGGTCGAACCTGGGCAATCGATTCCATTCGAACTCTATGCGGCGGTGGCCGGGATTTTGGCCTATCTCTATCGGCAAAAGATCGAGGAGCGTTTGCGGCGAGAGCAACAAATGAAAGAGAGAGCACAACGGGCACAACAGGGAGCTGCGCCTGCTGACTGGAAAGGCAACGTCTCGTTGGCACCGAACGTTGGAATGAGCGGATTTGGAGGTGGGATGTGAGTGAGATGGTGATCAAGAGAAGTAGTTGGCCTCAGATGTCGAAGCTGCAGACGCTGCTCTTGCCTGTGGCTGCGATCAGCATGGTGTTCGTCATGATTATTCCGGTGCCGAGCGTGGTGCTGGATATTTTGCTGGCTGCGTCTATTACGGCCTCCGTGATTGTGTTTCTGACTGCGGTGCAAGTGCGACGGGCAGTGGATTTTTCGGTCTTTCCGACGCTGCTGCTTTTGCTAACCCTGTTCCGGTTGTCGCTGAATCTGACCTCGAGCCGGAGGATTCTGCTGCACGGGCAGGAGGGAACAAGGGCCGCAGGCTCAGTGATCGAAGCGTTTGGTCAATTTGTCGTCGGCGGCAACTACGTTGTGGGACTGGTGCTCTTTCTCGCGTTGATCGCGATCCAGTTTCTGGTGGTCAGCCATGGTGCAGTGAGAACGGCAGAGGTGACCGCTCGATTTACGCTCGATGCACTGCCGGGCAAGCAAATGGCGATCGACGCGGACATGAACGCGGGATTGATCGACGAACAGGGGGCGAGGAAGCGGCGGCAGGCGATTGCGCGGGAGGCCGAGTTTTACGGCGCGATGGACGGTGCAGCAAAGTTCAACCAGAGGGACTCCCTCGCAACGATCCTGATAACGGCAATCAACATCGTTGCGGGATTGCTGATTGGCGTGTTGCAGCATGGTACCGATCTAGCCACTGCGGTGCAGACCTATACGATTTTGACTGTGGGCGACGGCCTGGTGACGATGATTCCGAGCCTGCTAGTATCGATCGCCGGGGGCATGGTGTTAACGCGGGCTTCGTCGGCGGGGTCGCTGGATGATGAACTTGGAACGCAGTTGCTGCGAGGGCGAAATACGCTTTGGATTGCGTGCGGCGTTTTGTTAGGACTGGCCCTGATTCCTGGTTTGCCGAAGTTGTCGTTTGTCCTATTGGCAACAGGTGTGGGATTGATCGCACGCAGGTTGCCTGCGACAAAGGACAGCTCGCTGGCGTTGGCGGAGGAGATCGCCGGGCCAGCGACCGCGGATGGTAAGGCAAAGGCGGCGGATACAGCAAAGGGCGAAAACCTGGCTTCCTTGTTGAAGATGGATGAACTCACGCTGGAGATAGGGTTCCAGCTGATTCCGATGGTGGATGAGAAACAGGGTGGGCAGATGCTCAACCGAGTACGTGCGCTACGAAGACACCTGGCTACGGACCTCGGATTTATTGTGCCGCCGATCCACATTACGGACAATCTTCGGCTCAAACCCCGGGAGTATGTGGTGGGTTTGCGCGGGGTCGAGATTGCGCGCTGGCAGACGGTACAGAACTGTCTGTTAGCTGTAAACGCCGACCCGAAGGCGCGGACGCTGCCGGGCGTGGAGACGACGGAGCCGGCATTTGGCGTGCATGCACGGTGGATCCAACCTGGGCTGGAGGAGCAGGCATTGGCGGCCGGCTACTCGGTGGTGGACCAGACGACGGTGATTGGAACGCATCTCGGTGAGTTGATACGCAGACATTCCCATGAATTGCTGGGAAGGCAGGAGGTAAAGCGTCTGCTGGACAGCATGAATGAGTCACACCCGAAGCTGGTGGAGGAGTTGGTGCCCAAGCTGATGACACTCGGAGAGGTGCAGCGGGTGTTGCAGCAGTTACTGCGGGAACAAGTCTCGATTCGCGATCTCGGAGCGATTCTCGAAGTCCTCGTCGAGTCAGCGCAACATTCCAAGAACGTGGTGTACCTGGTGGAGAGTGTGAGGCAATCGCTGGGACGGGGGCTGGTGCACCCGCTGTTGGATGGCGAGGGAGGCCTCAAGGTGTTGGTGTTGGAGCAGGGACTCGAGAACGAGCTCCTGCGCACCTTCGATCCGCAGGGTGCTGGGTTGTTACTGGGAGATGGGGCGCGGCCGAACGGGATGCCGGCGGACTTTTTGAAGCGACTCGTGGAATCTGTGAAACGCCTAACCGGAGGAGCCTCTGTCTCGGCATTGCCCGTGCTTCTATGTCCGAGTCCGGCCCGCTATCACGTGCGGCGATGGCTGGAGCCGTTTCTGCCTAAGGTGACGGTGCTGGCACCCGGAGAGATTCCTCCAGAGATTCGAGTCCGGAGTATCGGAACTGTCGGCTGAAACGCGATTGGTTAGTCGAAGAAGAGATAGGTACAGACGAGAACATGGAGAAGGTAATGACCACAGGGAGTTTGATTCCAGTGCAGGTTTTGCATACACCGTCGAAGAAAACGCTCTTCGACGCAACGAATACGCCGCAAGGGGCCACTGGATTGGCGAAGGCCGCAGTGTTCGCCCCGTATACAGGAGATAGTCTGGGGGGGACGAAAACGGTAGAAGGCGAGGGGGCTGCTGAACGCGATCTGCTGTTGATGGAGCATCTGCCGACGGTGCGATATCTGGCGCGCAGAATCCACGAGCGGTTGCCGCAACATGTCGAGCTTGATGATCTGGTTTCTGCGGGCGTCGTCGGACTGATCGATGCTTTTTCAAAGTTTGATCACAACAAGAAAGTGCAGTTCAAAAGCTACGCGCAGTTCAGGATCCGTGGAGCGATTCTTGATTCGTTGCGAATGCTTGACTGGAGCCCGAGAGAGCTGAGGCGTAAGGGCAGGGCGGTCGAAGAGGCGATACGTTCCGTGACTCATCGGGTGGGCCGGGCACCGTCAGAGCAGGAGATCGCCAAGGAGATGGAGTTGACCCTGGTGGAGTATCAGTTGCTGCTCGGCGATCTTAAGGGGCTGGAGATTGGCAGCCTGCACATGGAGCGATCCGAGGATTCGGGCGATGAGGAACTGGCGTACATTCCTGGCTCATCCGAGGACGATCCTCTGTTTCGTTGTCTTAAGGGGGAGATGAAGCAGCGTCTTGCCGACGCCATCGACGATCTGCCAGAAAAGGAACGGATGGTCCTGACGCTTTACTACTACGAAGAGCTAACCATGAAGGAGATTGGACTGACGTTGGGAGTTGTTGAGTCCAGGGTCTCGCAGATCCATTCGTCGGCGGTGTTGCGGCTTCGGACGGCGCTCGCCGGGCTGCACAGCAACAAACCGGTTGAGGAGCCCAAGTTGCGCAGTTCGAAGCAAAGGTCTGGGACACGCTGAGTCGTAAGAGAACTCTAACCAAAGAAGGGAAGGTATGGGAAAGCAGCTTGGGCAGGGAGATATTGACGCGCTGTTTGCGGCTGCGGGGACGAACTCTTCAGTGCCGCCAACAGGGCCGGTGAGCGAAGGCATTCTGGAGCGGTTCGACTTCAGCAAGGCGGGTCAGATCAGTAACGATCAGATGCGTGCAATCAGTTCGGTGAACGATCTGTTTGCGCGCAACCTGATGCACACTTTAAGCGCGTGGCTTCGGACGCCGTTCAAAATGAAACTGGTTGCAGGCGAGCAGCTGCCGTTCAGCGAGTTTTTGGAACGGCTCTCTTCTCCGAGCTATATCTGCTCAATTCGGTTGGAGCCTCTTGGTGCCGTGGGATTGCTGGAGCTTGAGCTATCCCTGGCGTCGCCCATCGTGGATGTTTTGTTGGGCGGAGTGGGAAGAGCATGGCCGGCACGGGAGCTGACCGACATCGAGGAAGCCATTCTGACGTCTGTGGTACAGATGGCGGTGCGCGAGTTAAACCTGGCTTGGCAGTCAGTCGGACTGGAGTTTGTCTTTGAGAAGCGGGAACCAGAGCCTTCCATAGCCCGGATGTTGACTCCTGGCGAGAAGACGCTGTGCGTGAGCTTCGAAGCCAGGATGCCGGAAGCTCAGGGTGCGATGAACTTATGTCTGCCTGCCGTTGTCCTTGACGCGATTCTCCGGCGGCTGATATCCGAGGAGGATCGTCCGAAACGACGATCGAAGGAAGCCCAGGCGAGGATGCGTGAGCTGATTGGAGAGGCAAAGGTCGGTGCGGTTCTGCAGTTTCCCTTGATGCGCTTACGGGGCAGCGATTTGGCGACGTTGGAGCCGGGAACGGTCTTGCGCCTGCCGTTGTCACGGCATTCGACTTCTGAGTTGCGCGTTGGCGGATTGCAGTTTGGGCGGGCGCATCCGGTAGTGTCGGGTGAACATCGGGGCGCGCAACTTGAGGGCGGTTACGACAACAGAGATTCTAACGACACTCTAAGCGGCCAGAGTATTGCCGAGACGACTACCGAGAATTGAAAGAGAGGATGCAATGGAGAAGGTGATGGGTTCGGGTGAGACGGCTGGTGTCGATGCGGGAATTGGTCTGCTGTGTGACATTGAGTTGGACGCGACCTTGCAGTTTGGTACCCGGGAGATGCCTCTTCGTGAGGTCCTTGAGCTGGGTCCTGGGGACGTGGTGGAGCTGGATCGACATATGTCTGAACCCGTCGATCTGGTGGTCGGAGACAGAATCGTGGCACGTGGTGAGGTTGTCGTGGTCAATGGCAACTTTGCCTTGCGAGTTACCGAGGTTGCAACACCGCAATTGAGATTGGAGAGCATACGATGCCTTTTCTAATGAGGAAGACGAGAGACGCAGAAGCTGGTGCCCTGATGCACAGCTTGTTGAAAGAGGGAGATGGAAAGTCTTGGGAAGGCGATCAATACCGGCCTTCGAAGGCAGTCGATCGAGCCGATGGCCTGGGGCTTCCTGCCTCGCTCGCGGTAGCGCAGCAGCGCAGAAACTGTGGCAATGCAGACTGCGCAGGTGGATGGACGCGCCCATGGCGAAACCGCAGGAGGCCTATCTTTGAATGTGAGTGGGGTTGCAGCGGACGCTGTGTCCTGGCGATGGTGCAGGCTGCAGCGCGTCGCGAATTCGGAGACGGGGATGCAACTTCGACGGCCATGCATCGGCATAGAGTTCCATTGGGTCTCGTGATGTTGGCGCAGGGATGGATTACGCATCCACAGCTTCAAAGGGCGTTGGCAGCGCAGCGAGAGAGTGGAACGGGACGGATTGGCGACTGGCTGATGAGCGAATGTGGCCTTGAGGCAGAGCAGATTACACGCGGACTAGGTATCCAGTGGGGATGCCCGGTTTTGACGACGGACGGATTTTCGTCGGAGGCCATGGCCCTAGTGATGCCGAAGCTGTTTGTGGATACATTCAAGTTGTTGCCACTGCGGGTGGCCGGGTCGCGGATTTTGTATCTCGGCTTTTCGGATCGGCTGGATGCTTCTGCTGCGTTTGCTACGGAGAAGATGGCGGAGTTGACGGTCGAGAGCGGAGTCGTGGAGGGCGTTCAGTTCGAAGCTGCGCGAAATCGGTTGCTCGCCTGCGATGGAGTGGAGATGAAGCTTGAAGCGGCGGAGGACAGGGATGCTATGGCGGCAAGAATCACCGCAATCCTTGAGCAGAAGCAGCCTGTAGCCTCGCGTCTGGTGAGAATGCATCAGTTTTGTTGGCTAAGGCTTTGGCTGGAGAGTGGTGCAATTGGGAGGACTGGAAGGTTGCCCGTGCAGAGCGAGGACATGATGGACTACGTCTTCACCGTTGGCTCTCCTGCGTAACGTGTGGGTGCGGTAGTTCGGGAGGGATTATTAGAGAGGGCCTTGTCGGAGCAAATTTTCTATCTCGGCATGAAGCCGGAAGCTGGAGAAATTGCGGGGGCGGTTTCGGCGGAGACGCTCGAACCGGAATCCTGGGCCGGACCGAGGCCAAGTTTGATGATGGCGCGAGAGTCGGGAATCAGTTTGGTCTGCCACCCATTGTCACTCTGGAATTTCTGCATGGCTGCTTCAGTCTCAGCGTCCCAATGTCCTGATGCCGTACCGGAGAGATAACCGGACTTGATCAAAGACGCCTGGATCTGTGCGGCACGAGCATCGTCGATTCCTCTTTGGCCTGTTGGTTTTGCTGATTTGGAGTGCTTGCTCGATAGCTTAGGAGAGGTAGGGCCGCGACGAGCATGGCTAAACGCCGAGCATGGTAACGCGGCCGATAGAAGCAGAGCCGAGCTTAGAAGAGCTTTACCAAATTGCATGGCGGACACCTTGGGTCGAGTAATAAGCAAAAAAATACATTCCCAGCTATCGCTGGATTTGGCTAGAGTATCGCGAGAGTAACGTTTATGGCAACAAAATGGTTGCCCAATTCGACTACATCTTTCGTGGCGAGCAGCTTCAGGCTGTTTCCCGCGATGCAAGGAGGGGCGCAAGTTGAAGCAGCGCCACCCCTTGCATCGCCAGGGGGCTACGGAAGCGTGCCGCCTACGTAGGAATTCAGATTCTTTTGGGTTGGAGACTGGATCACAAAGACAACATCGTCTTTGGATTTGAGGCCAGAGACGATTGCTCGATAGCTGGCCTCGTCGGTGACGGGTTTGCGATTGATGGCTGTGATGATCGCCGACTTGCCGAGGCCAATCTCGTCAGCAAAGGAGCCGGGACGAACACTCGTGATAATAACGCCACCCTTGATGCCGGTCTTTGCCGCGATGGATGGTGGAATGGCTGAGACAGTGATGCCAAGCTTACCTTCTCCCGCGTCAGATTCCTGTGGGGCTAATTCCTCGTCTTTCTGGCCGGTAATGTCGGCGTAAGTTTTGGCACGATCGCCGATGACGACATTCGCGGTGTTTTGTTTGCCGTCGCGCAGGTAGCCGATCTTGACAGTGGAACCTACGTGGCGCGCTGAGATGTCGTTTACAAGATCGTCACCGTCCTTGATGTTGCGTCCATCGATTGAGACGAGGACATCGCCCGCCTGAATGCCCGCCTTTGCGGCGCCGCCGTTGGGGGTCACGACGCCAACGATCACGCCGTTAGTGAACCCGTAGACGCGACCGACGGCCGAGGACTGAGCCGTCTGGAACTGAATACCGATGGAGCCGCGAACGACCTTGTGTTCAGGTCCGATAAGCATGTTGTAAACGTTCGCAATGATGTTGGCGGGCATCGCGAAGCCAACACCCTGCGAACCCATGGACTGGGTATAGATAGCTGTGTTCATGCCCACGACCTGGCCAGCCATATCGACAAGGGGGCCGCCGGAGTTGCCCGGGTTGATTGCCGCGTCCGTCTGGATGAAACGCTGGAACTGGGTCTGAGAGACGCCATTGGCGCTGGGTTCGTCAATGCTGCGGTTCTTGGCGGAGATGATGCCTGCAGTCACAGTCTTTGATAACGAGAAAGGGCTACCGATGGCAAGAACCCAGTCCCCGACCTGCGCGGAGTCGGAGTTGCCGAGCTTGATTGTCGGCAGAGGTTCTTTGGTGTCGATCTTGATGACGGCGATATCGGTGTCCTTGTCGACTCCAATAACCGTTGCCGCACGGCCCGGGTCACCAGCGTCGTCGGGATCGCTGGAGAGTTTGACGTAGATCTTGTCGGCTTTATCGACGACGTGATTGTTGGTGATGATGTAGCCGCGAGGATCGACGATAAAGCCTGATCCTAGAGCTCGGCGTTCGCCAGGGCCTCCGTCACCATCGTCGCCACCCTGACCGCCAAAGAAGCGATTGAAAAAGTCCTGCATATCACCGGGGGTCTGTTGGCTGTTGTCGTCGCTATCGGGGTTGTTTGGCTGCGGCATGCGCTGGCCGCCACGTTTGCGCTTGTTGGTGGCCGGCTTCGGTAACTCTTCGGTATTGATGTTCACAACGGCGGGTCCCACCTGTTTGACAATCTGGGAGAAGCCATTTGAAAGGGCCACTGGCGAAGGAATCACGAGGGGCCTTGCGTCGGACGAGTCGATACCGACCTGCTCTTTGCCGCTGACGTTGCGCGTGAGGACTGACCCGGCAAGGATTCCGACCGAGAGTGTCGCGAGGAGAGTAAACGTCGTGGCGAGGCGACGGCTGCGAATACGATCGAGCAGTGTTTGCGAAGTGTTATTCGGTGTTTCCATTAGTCAGTCTTTACCTCATTGGTTGTTGTGGCAGTGCACCGGACTGCGCGAGCGGCATGAGCTTTAAGTATAGTCGCTGTTCTCGGGTGCCGTTTCCATCGAGTGAGTAAGTGGCATTTCAGGATGTTTAGACGCGAAATGCGGTCAAAAGTCGTATTTCTTCAGTCCGGGTGAATGGGGACCGGAGCGACAACAGAAAACAATTCGGTGCAGCCAATTCCAGCGAGGATGAGGGAGGCACCCAAGAGCGAACGGCGGCCAAGATGTTCGTGCAACACGAGGTAGGAGGTCAGGCAGGCGAAGACGGGTTCGAGAGTGAGCAGGATTGCTGTATGGGTGGGTGGAAGATGCTGCTGCGACCAGCTTTGGATGGTAAAGGCGGCTGCGGTGGCAAGGAGACTCGTGACGGCGAGAGCGATGAGGAGGCGGGGGGTGAACGAGATATGGGGCCTTCCGCCCAACGGTAGGGTGATTGCCATGGCGAGCGCGGCTGCACCGATTTGAAGGGTCGCAAGTTGCCCTGTTGGGACTCGGTGAGAGGTCTGGGCAAGGGCGAGGAGATGACCCGCGAAGGCTATCGCGCAACCGAGGGTCAGGAGGTCGCCGAGGCCGATGCTGACGAACAGGTTCTGGATGGTCGTTCCAGCCGGCGTTGTGAGAAGAAGCAGGCCGGTGAAGGCGAGGAGAGCGCCGATTGCGGCAGTCCAACGCGGAGGTGGCGCGTTGGCCGAACGAAAGGCCGGGACGATGGTGAAGAGCGGAACGAATACGACAACGAGGCCTGTGATGAAGGCAGATTTAGCAGGAGTCGTCAGAGCGAGACCAGCGGTTTGGAATTGATAGCCGGTTGCGAGGAAGAGGCCAACGATCAGGCCGGAGAGTAAAGCGTAACGGCTGATGTGGCCGATTTGGCGGCGGTTCACGATGGCAAGAGCAAGAAAGGCCAGCGCCATGCGGAGCAGATTAAAGAGTAGTGGCGAGACGTCCTGAAGCGCGTCTTTGACGAGGACGAAGGTAGTGCCCCAGACGAAGACGACTCCGAGTAGAAGTATGTGTGCAAGCGCCGAAGGGCTGAGTCGTTTGAACAACTACTTTTTCACTCCGGTTTTTGGAGGCTTGGTTGTAGTTGAGGTGTAAACGGTTGTTCCGTTGACAACGGTGCGAAGAACTTTGGCGTGGAGGAGTTCCTGAGGTGAGGCGGTCGTGATATCGCGGTCCAGGACGACGAGGTCGGCGAGGTAGCCGGGTTCAAGACGACCCTTCACTTTTTCACGGAATTCGCCGAAGGCGGAGGCCTGGGTGTAGGCGTAGATTGCTTCGTTGAGGGAGATCTTTTCCTGCGGCTGGAAGGTCTGGGTGCCGGTTTCGTTCTGCCGCGTGATTGCGGAGTAGAGACCGCGGAAGGGGTTGATGAGTTCGACGGGGTAATCGGTCCCGAAGACGAGAGTGACGTTGTGATCGAGGAAGGTCTTCCATGAGTAGGCGTATTTGACTCGCTCGGGGCCGAGGCGATCGGTGGCCCACTTCATGTCGGTGAGCAGATGCGAGGGTTGCATCGACGCGATGACGCCTTCTTTTTCGAATCTCTCGAAGTCGCTGGGGAGCACGACCTGGGCGTGTTCTACACGGAATCGTAGAGCTCCGGGGGGTGGAACGCCTCCCTCAAGCTTCGTGACGACGTGGGTGTCGGGACCGTGCTCCGCAGGGGATGGCGGGAGGTTAGCAACCTGATCAGCCACGCCAAAGGCATTGAGCGCCATGTTGTTGGCGCGGTCGCCGATGGCGTGGAAGCCTAGCTGAAAGCCTGCCATGGCGCGTTCAGCGGCCATCTGGTTGAGCTTGTCCTGCTCGTAGCGGGGGAGGCCGGAGTTGTCCGAGTCGTCCGAGTAGCGCTCGTCCATCGCGGCGGTGCGAGAACCGAGAGAGCCGTCCATGTAGCCCTTGAGCTGGGTGAGGTGGAGCAGCAGGTCGTCGCTGGGATGGCTGGCGCGGCGCTGCTTGAGGGCCTCGATGGGGCGGTTAAAGTCCATCCACTCGGCAACGCGGACAGGGAGTTTGTTGGTGTGCTCGAGCTCCTCGAGGGCGAGGAAGTCATCCCATTCCGAGTTGTCCTGGACGCTGGTGACGCCGTTGGCGAGGATGTCGGCGAAGGCAACGGTAAGGGCCTGGCGGCGTTGTTCGAGGGTGGGCGGCGGAATTTTGTCGAAGACGAGGGCGTTGGCTGCGGTTTCGCGGAGGATGCCGGTGGGGTTGCCGGAGGCGTCGCGGTCGATCTTTGCGCCGGTGGGGTCGGGGGTGGCGGAGGTGATGTTGGCGGCGGCGAGAGCGGCTGAGTTGGCGACGGCCATGTGTCCGTCGACTCGGCGGAAGATGGCAGGATGGCCGGCAGTGACCTGATCGAGGTCGGTACGGGAGGGGAGTTTGCCGTCGGGCCAGAGGGTGTGATCCCAGCCGCCACCCTGAATCCATTCGCCGGGTTTGGCGGTAGTGACGTAAACGCGGATGCGCTGCTGCATCTCGGTGAGAGAGTGGGTGCCGACGAGATTGACGGAGAGCTTCTGGCGGCCTGCCTGGCCGATGTGGGTGTGGGCGTCGTTGAAGCCGGGCATCGCGAAGGAGCCGTTCAGGTCGATGACCTTGGTCTTCGGGCCCTTCAGTTTGAGGAGGTCTGCGTCGGCGCCCGCGGCGAGGATTTTTCCGTTGGCGATCGCGACTGCGGTGACTTTGGCCGGGGTGGCGGACGGGTCGTCGGGGCGGAGATGGGTGCCGGTGAGAATGTTGCCGTGGACGAAGATGGTGTCCGGCGGTGTGGTTTGCGCCGGAGCAAGCGTCGAGATAAGCAAGATTGCGGTGAGAGTGAGGGGTTTCACGAGGTGGAGTGTATCACTCCCCACCCGCCTGCTTTTGTGCAAAGTCTTCAAAGATTGGGGCTTATGGGTGGACTTGCAGAATAAAGTCTTTGTTTTGAAGGATGCGGCCGGTAAAGTCCTGATTCGAGATGAGAAAGAACTTGGCTTTGAGGATTTTCTTGTTTTTTTGCGCCTAGTTTAATTGTAGAGGGTTAGAGGTGGTAAACACGCCACGCCGATGTCGTTGGTTTCGCGCGGGTTAGGTTGGTTTGGGGCTTGACATGCGATTTTTGGGCTGAAAACGCGAAAAAGTAAGTGCAAGAGCGAAGACAAAAAGCAGATCCTCCGCATGCGGCGAAGGATGAAAACAAAAAACCGCAAACAGAAGATGACGCTAAGAAGATTTGTGGGGTGCGGCGGTGGTTTGGGTCGTGTCAAGGAGGGTGAGGAGGATGCGGCGGAGGGCGGTTTCGCGGCCGGTGGGGTCGTACCACTCCTGGAGGGTGTGGATGCCGCCGCCGAGGCCCCCAGCCCCGATTGCGATGGCCGGGACTCCGCGGGAAAGGGGGACGTTGGCGTCGGTGGAGCCCAGGCGGGGTTCTGTGCGCAGGGTCAGGTGACGGTCAACGGCCCGGAGGGTATGAAGGAGCGGAGAGTCGTCGGGAAGCGCGGCAGCGGGACGATTTCCTATGGCTTCGATGTGGAGCTTTGGTGGTGGAGTTGTGGTTCTTTGTGCGGTGGATTGTGTGATGATCTCGTCGAATATCTGGTGGACGGTTGTGGCAGTGGCAACGAGCTGAGTGGGGTCGGTGGAGCGGATGTCGAGGAGAGCGGTGGCGGACTCGGGGATGGAGTTGATGGCGGTGCCGCCGGAGATCTGTCCGACGTTGATCGTTGTGAGGGGGTTGGTGGGGAGTTTAATGGCTGCGATTTCGGTGAGAGCGTGGCTGAGGAGGAGGATGGGGTTTAGGGTGCCAGCGTCGGTCCATGAATGACCGCCTGGGCCTGTGATGGTGATGCGGAAGCGAAGGCTGCCGAGGGCTCGGGTGACTACTGCGGAGCTGCCGCTGCCTTCGAGCACGACGGCGGAGGCTATGCGGTGGCGGTAAGGGCCGCGCTCGAAGATATGACGCATGCCGCGGAGGTCGCCTTCGCCCTCTTCACCGACATTGGCCGCGATGAGGATGGGAATGGGTGGGGCGATGTTGGCGTAGCGGAGTGCGGCTGCGATGGCGAGGAGGCCGGTGAGGCCGGCGGCGTTGTCGCATATGCCTGGCGCGTAGATTCGTGTGCTGTCCTTCTCTTCGATGGGTTCGATTGGCGTGCCCGCGGGAAAGACAGTGTCAAGGTGGGCGGAGAGGAGGATGCATGGGGTGGTGTCTGCGGCGTTCGAGGAGCCACCGGCGAAATGCGAGGGTTCTTCGCTCCGCTCAGAATGAGGATCGTCTTGTTTTTGTGCCTCGGGGGCGAGTTCGGCCAGGACGTTGCCGGCGGCGTCGAGGTGGACGTTGGTGAGGCCGAGTTGATGGAAGCGGTCGAGAAACCATGCGGCGCGGGCGGATTCACCGAAGGGGGGGGCGGGGATGTGAACCAGTTCGAGCTGCCATTTGCGGAGCTGAGGTTGATGAAGGTGCAGCCAGTGGAAGGCGCGGTGGACGGCTGTGAGGGTGGCGAGGCGAGTGATGCGGCGTTGGGCTGTGGAGATAGGCATCACGTGTGTCGATTCAACTCCGTGCATAAGGAGTTGGGTAGAAGAGAGGATACCGCAGTGGGGCTGCGGATTCCTCTGATCGTCTTTTTTGTTCCGTATGAGTTATGGCGTGGCGAGAGCCATTGGATTGCGGAAGGCCTATACTGTGCGCTTTGGTAGAAGATCGCCCTCTGGCACGTGAGTGGGAACCAGGTGAGATGAAGGGAGAAATCTATGCCGCCCCCCATATTAAAGATTGCAACCGCGACCACATTTGTGGGACTGACGCTGGCCGCACTGAGTCGTACGACGCGAGCCAGACCAGCGAATCGATTGCTTTTGTACCGATATGCCGATCGAAAACAGTTCTTTGGCGATAAGGGGAGGGTGGGCGTCGCGTTGGGGGCGACGATCACGCCAAACGGTTTTTACATCGAGAAGCCGGTCCAGATGGATGCGTGGGACTTCATTACGAGCGCGCGCAGCGGAGGGAAGAACTGGCTTTTGTTGTCCAATCTAGACACCCGTACGGTGGCTACGGGACTGATCGATGAGAACTTCGTCTTCAAGATCTCGCAGATTTATCCGAACGGTGCGGTCTCCTTTCCGTGGCAGGTGGTTGAGGCTGATAGACGCGGGTACCTATTGATGATCGGAGTGACGCAGAAGGAAGGTCCAGTCTTCGGCTTCGGCGAGGTGCTGGATGACGGTACCTTCGTTGAGTGGTGGAGGACGCCGTCACCCAACAGTATGTTTCCGCGCTATGCCGTCGGGCTAAGAGATGCACATGCGTTTTACGTGGACGACGATGCTCCAGCGACCGGAACGACGGTGTATGTCTTTGACGTGAAGCATAGTCAGATCCTATGTACGCGACGGTTCGAGGCAGGATTGCGCAATCGTGGGATTGTGGTCGATGGAGACCTTATCTACTTTTATGACAACCAGGGAACGACAGAGATCTGCGAGTTGGACGCCAATCGGCAGTTGGTGAGGATCAAACGGACTGAGTTCGATCGTGAGATTGCGACGCCCGCAGGGGACTTCGCCTTCGACAGGGTTGCGAGTACGCCAGGTGCGCACCTGTGTTTCGACGACCAGACGTTCGGGCCTGGCGGGCCTGGCGCGCAGGTGAGAGTGCTTAGCCGGAAGGGTTTCCCGGTCAGTGCACCAGTCAGTGCGACTGACTTTACCTGGTACTACTACACCCGTTGTTAGTGGGGAACTGAGCTTCTCGCTAGAAGTATTGTCAATATTCGACCTCGACAAGGAAGAGGCCGCTTGCAGGAGCGGTGGGGCCGGCGGCGCTGCGGTTGTGTGCGGCGAGGATGGTGGGAATTTCGTCGGGGGAGATTCGATTGGAGGCTGCTTCGACGAAGGTGCCGACGAGGTTGCGGACCATGTGGTGAAGGAACCCGGAGCCGGTGACTCGATAGATGAGGAGGTCTTGCTGCTCGTGCCACGCGGAGTGGTAGATGGTGCGGACGTTGTCGATGGGAAGGTCTGTTGGTTCGGAGGCGTTCCGAGCGGCTTGATCGGGATCGTTGGCGGCGAAGGAGCTGAAGTCGTGGGTGCCGAGAACGTGGGTCGCAGCTTGTTGCAGGACTTTCAGGTCGAGTGAGAAGCGGCAGGGCCAGACATAGGGCGCGAGCATAGGAGAACAGATGCGGTCGCCGGGAAGGATGCGGTACTCGTATGTTTTGCGCTGCGCGCTGTGTCGGGCGTGGAAGTCTTCGGGGACGGCTTCGACTGAGAGGACGCGAATGCTTGTGGGTAGGGCGCGGTTGAGTGCGCGATGGAGGTTCGGGGCGGGTATGGAGACGGTTATAGAGAAGGTCGCGACCTGGGCGAGAGCGTGGACGCCGGCGTCGGTGCGGCCTGAGCCTTGAGGGAGGACGGATTCGCCGGTGATGTGGTGGATTGCGTTGGCGAGTGTGCCCTGGACGGTGGGGAGATTGGGCTGGATCTGCCAGCCATTGAAAGGGGTGCCGTCGTAGGTCAGGGTGAGTTTCCAGTGCATAGGAGCTTTGAGTTTTGAGGGACGAGCTTGCGTGCTGAAGATTTGTTTCTATAGTAACTGGGGGCTGTTCTTCTGATGGTCGCTGAGGAAGGCGGCGTGATTTGCGAGCGTGTGGGCGGAATCTAGCTTGATGCCGAGGTGAGTCTTGCGGGGTTAACGACAAGGGGTTGATATACTTAGTCGATCTTGCCCATTCGATAATTTTTGACGGATAGTTGGGAACGAAGCAACGGATGAGTGCGTATATCTGCTGAACCAAAGCATTTCTGCTCGATGGGAGTGTTGAGGCCAGGAACGTTCTTTAAGAGTCGTAGGAAAGGTACTGCGCGTCTTAACAAGCACTACAACGATGTTTTGGTGGCCAGACCCCTGCGCGAAACGTGCGGGGCGAGGCAGGACTATGAATTCAGGAGCCCGGCGGAGAGACCAGGATGAACTGGGTGCAGCCGGCAAAGCTTAAGGAAGAGTTGGAGAGCGCATCGTGAGATTAAGAGATATGCAGGCGGCGGCGAGTATCGCCCTGTTGTTGATGAGTGGATGGACGCAACCGGGGATGGCGCAGCAGCCCGCACCCGCGCCGCCGCAGACGAACCCGACGGCGCCCGCACCGCCGCAAGCTGTGCAGAACGACACGACGGGACAGCCGGGACTGCCGCAGGCACCGGCGCCGAAGCTGACGGAGCCGTTGTATCTGCGGGACACGGCGATCGATTACTCGAAGCCGAAGAGCCATCTCTGGAACCCCATTGCGCCCTACACAGCGACAAATGTTCCTCTGGCAGAGCTGGGGAATACTAACCGGCTGAATTCGCTGTTGCGGGACGGCAAGATCTATCTGAGCCTGGCGGATGCGGTGGCGCTGACGCTCGAGAACAACTATGACATCGCGATCGCGCGAATCAATCTGGACATTGCGGACACAGATATTCTGCGTGCGAAGGCTGGGTCGAGTCTTCGCGGTATCTCGACTGGACTGGTGCAGAATACGCTCGGTGGAACGACGTTGACGATTCAAGGTGGCGGCGGTCCGGGCGCAACTTCGGCGGGAACTGGCGGCGGCGGCGCCGGTGTAGGCGGAATCGTTGTGAGCACGCAAGGCGGCGGACCTCAGCCTGAGTTTCGCGACCCGGTGCTGACGGGAACGGTGCAGTACGAGCAGCTGGCGCAGCCCCAGTTGAACACGTTGTTCAGCGGCGGCCAACAGGTCTTGAATACGAACACAGCCACGTATGACTTCACTTACAATCAGGGCTTTGTAACAGGCACTTCGTTGCAGGTTGGGTTCAATAATTCACGGGCGACAACGAATAATCCGTTCAGCAACTACAGCCCATCGATCAACTCGGGCTTTCGAGCGACTGCGACCCAGCATTTGCTGCAAGGGTTTGGCTGGGGCATCAATGGACGGTTTGTCATCCAGGCGAAGAACGACCGGCGGATTACGGACTCATCCTTCCGGCAGCAGCTGCTCTACACGGTAAACCAGGTGGAGAAGATCTACTGGGCTCTGGTGAGTGCGTATGAAGACGAGCAGGCAAAGGAGCGTGCGTTGACCCAGTCGGCGCAGTTGACTGCAGATAACCGGAAGCAATTGGAGATCGGGACGCTGGCACCGCTGGACGTTGTGAACTCCGATAGCGCGGTGGCGACCGACAAACAGGCGCTGGTGGCTTCTCAGGTGAACCTGGAGTACCAGCAGCTGATCATGAAACAGGCGATCGCGCGAAACCTGAACGATCCGCAGCTCTCATCTGCGCCGGTGGTTCCTACAGACCGCGTAAGCCTGGACAGGATGCCCGAAGAGGACCTTTCGCCCGAGGAACTGGTGAAGCAGGCCTATACGAACAATCCGCAGATCGAACAGGCAGTCCTGAACATGCAGAATAACGAGATCACGATCAAAGCGTTCAAGAACGGCTTGCTGCCGACGGTGGATGCGTATGCATTTTACGGCGCAAATGCGCTGGGCGGATCGCAAAATCCAGCGGCGATCAATTTCAATACCGGGCAACCCTATCCGGCGGGAACTTTTCCGACCGTCGACTACAGCACGGCTTTTGGAAATTTGTTCAACGGCAGCGCTCCCGACAAGGGCGTTGGGGTGAACATCAACATTACGTTGCGGAACAGAACGGCGCAGGCTGATCAGGCGCGGTCGCAGATGGAGTACAGGCAGTCGCAGATGCGGTTGCAACAGCTTTACGCGCAGATACGCATTCAAGTGATCAACCAGCAGTTTGCTATGACCAGTGACCGGGCTCGTGTCGTCGCGGCACAGGCAGCGCGGGACTATGCGGCGCAGAGCCTGGACGCGGAAGAGAAGAAGTACAAGCTGGGGGCTTCGACGACGACGAACGTGTTGCAGCAGGGGAGAAATCTGGCCACTGCGGACAACAACCTGATTTCGGCGACTGCGGCGTATGCGAATGACAGGTCGGGACTGATGCAGCTTCTGTCGGACACGCTGGAGCGGTATGGGATCAGTATCGTCAACGCAGCGATGGGGACGACTGGGCCGACTCCGGTGATTCCTGGGTTGACGGCGCCGAAGGCACCGGAGGCACCCAAGCCGATCTCGGTGACTCCGAATCCTCCTCAGCAGCAATAGCTACGGATCATTGGAAGAAACCCATTGAGCTGAAGTCAGTCAAAACAAAGTGCAGCCGGCTTCGAAGAGAAGCCGGCTGTTTCTACATGTGCTTAGGTCCCGGACCGGATTTTATTGAAACCGCGGGACCAACTTGCGAGTTACCGTTGCGAAGGCGAAGGCTAGAATGCCAGTTCCGAGGAGGAGCCAGGAGGACGGCTCCGGCACGGCGTCGGGCGTAAGGGTGAAAGTCTCGATCGCAAATGGAGTGATATCGACGGGATCGTTCGGATCGAAGATATCGACGTGATAGGTGCCGTTGTTGTAGACGTGGGCGAGGCTGGTTCCAATGGGGCTGGTGAGAGTTATGAGATCGCCGAGTGCATCTACGTGGGCGGCGTCGGGATCGGTGAAGACCAGGTTGTCGTAGGCGATGCTCGGGTTGGCACCAAGGGGGACAACGCCGGTGAAGGCGTAACCCTGGCCGGAACCGGTGATGTCAGTTAGATCGATCGCGGGATTGGACGGGTTGGACAGGTTCGGTGTACCTGTGAGAGTTCCGCTGACGACGAAGGTGGTTCCGGGGGTGGTGCTAGTTGGGCCAGTGCTGATGGTGAAGGTGTATGAGTCGGCGCGTGCGGCGAAGGTCGACGCCGCGAAGAGGGTGGAAGCAGCGAGACAAAGGATGCGGATTCGCATTGGACGGGCCTCGTGAGGGCGTTTTAGGGTGCGAGCCTGTGCTTACACAGATGCGTCTTGAGTTAGGAGAGATGTCCTAGACTTGAGTTCCACAAAAGGTTGAGGTTCAGCTTCATGGCTGGATGAAGCCTGCCTTTTTTTAGTCGACCTTTTTTTTGAACGGTTTGGACGGCCATAACCGCAGGCGGTTTTGCACTAGACTGAGAGTCTATGAGCGAAGAACAGACAGGCAGCGTAGAGGTTGGGAACAGGGAACCGGGTGGCGAGCAATTGAACTCACTGGCCAAGGCATCTTCGGCCTATTTACGTTCAGCGATGCACCAGCCGGTGCAGTGGCAGGAGTGGGGAGAAGAGGCGTTTGCCAAGGCGAAGGCCGAGGACAAACCCATCCTGCTCGATATTGGCGCGGTGTGGTGCCACTGGTGCCACGTGATGGATCGCGAGTCGTATGAGAACGCGGAGACGGCGAGAATTATCAACGACCACTTTATTGCGATGAAGGTCGACCGCGATGAACGACCTGATGTTGATACGCGGTATCAGGCTGCGGTTTCGGCGATCAGTGGGCAGGGCGGGTGGCCGCTAACGGCATTTCTGACTCCGGAAGGGAAGCCCTATTTTGGGGGGACTTATTTTCCGCCAATAGACCAGCATGGACGGCCGGGATTTCCGCGGGTGCTGTTGACGATGGCGGAGGCGTTTCAGAAGCGGCGGGATGAGGTGAATGATTCGGCCGGTAGTGTGATGGCGGCGATCGAGCATAACGAATCGTTCATGGGCCGGAGCGGGAATCCGGGGCCGGAGTTGGTGGCAAAGTTGGTGGATTCGGCGTTGAAGCAGTTCGATGCGCGATCGGGCGGCTTTGGGTCGCAGCCGAAGTTTCCGCATTCGGGTGCGATCGATTTGTTGCTCGATGCGGCTTCGCGGGTGTCGGTGAACGGAGCGGAGAGTGTAGGTGAGGCGGCGAAGACTGCGGCGATGGTGACACTGGCCAAGATGTCGAAGGGTGGGATCTACGACCACCTTGCGGGAGGATTTCATCGTTACTCGGTCGATGACCGGTGGGTAGTGCCGCACTTCGAGAAGATGGCGTATGACAACAGCGAGCTGCTGAAGAACTACGTCCATGCCTTCCAGACGTTTGTCGAGCCGGAGGCAGCGCGGGTGGCGCGGGAGACGATTCAGTGGATGGATGAGTGGTTGAGCGATCGGGAGCTGGGTGGGTTTTACGCTTCGCAGGACGCGGACTATTCGCTGGAGGATGACGGTGACTACTTTACGTGGACGCCGGATGAAGCGACCGTCGTGTTGACTCCTGGTGAGATGGCGGTGGCAAGCGCCTACTACGACATTGGCGAGATCGGCGACATGCATCACAATCCGTCGAAGAACGTTCTGCATGTGCGAGGGACGCTCGACGGTGTGGCGAAGGCGAACAAGATCACGCTTGAAGAGGCGAAGAAGCGGCTGGATTCGGCCAAGGCTAAGCTCTATGCGGCGCGACTAAAGCGGCCTACGCCGTATGTGGACAAGACAGTCTATGTGGGCTGGAATGGGATGTGCATCTCGGCTTATCTTGAGGCGGGACGGGTGCTCGATCTGCCGGAGGTGCGGGCGTTTGCGCTGAAGTCTCTGGATCGGGTGCTGGCTGAGGCGAGGAGCTCGAAGACTGGTCTGGCGCATGTGGTGGCTTACGGCGAAGAGGGCGGGAATGGAGCGCAGGTCGCCGGAGTACTGGACGATTATGTGTTTCTGGGCCATGCGGCGCTGGATGCGTGGGAGCTGACCGGTGAGATGAAGTACTACATCGCGGCTGAATCGATTATGGAGAGTGCGTTGGAGAGGTTTTACGACTCGACGGGCTGCGGGTTCTTCGATACGGAGGCGGCGAAAGGTGAAGTGCGACTGGGAGCCCTCGTGACGCGGCGGAAGCCGTTGCAGGACTCGCCCACTCCGGCTGGGAATCCGGTGGGGGCGGCTTTGTTATTGAGGTTGGAGGCGCTGAATGGGCGGGAGGACTACGCGGTGAAGGCGTTGGAGACGCTGGAGACCTTTGCCGGAGTTGTCGAACACTTTGGGCTGTATGCGGCGAGCTATGGGCTGGCGCTGCAGCGGATGGTGCAGCGTGCGGTGCAGGTCTGCGTGATCGGCGACGATGCGACGGCGCGACGACTTGAGGCTGTGGCTCTGGCGCGGTATGCGGTGAATAAGAGCGTCATACGGCTTCGGCGGGACCAGTTGGGAGCGTTGCCGCGAGCGCTGGCGGAGACGCTGCCGCATCTGCCGGGGCTGAAGGGCGAGGGAAGCTTTGCGGTGGTTTGCAGCGGGAAAGGTTGTCTGCCGCCGGTCTCGACTGTGGATGAGTTGATTGAAGCGATGAACAAGTCGCTGTGAGGCTGGGGTGGATGCTTCTAGGCTGGTGGTGATCAGCGGCGGACCTGGAGCGGGCAAGACTACAGTCTTGCTCGAACTGGAACGGCGAGGGTTTCGATGCGCAGCTGAGGTGGCGCGGGGGATCATCCAAGAGCAGGCGCGGGAGGGAGGCGATGCGCTTCCGTGGGGTGATCGGGAACGGTATTGCAGGTTGATGCTGGAGCGTTCGATTGCTTCGTATCGAGAGCACGCTGCGTTGAACGGGATTACTTTCTTCGATCGCGGAATTCCTGACACGCTTTGTTATGCGAGGTTGATTGGATCGCCGCTGGAGGATGAGATTGTGGCGGCGTGCAGGATGTATCGCTACGAGGAACACGCCTTTCTTGCGCCACCGTGGGAGGAAATATATTCAACGGACGAAGAACGCAAACAGACGTTTGGCGAGGCAGTAAGAACGTACGGGCTGATGGTCAAGGCCTACGGAGACTGTGGATACGAGGTTGTGGAGATTCCTCGAGCTTTGCCGAAGGAGCGTGCAGAGTTTATTGTTGGTAAGCTGCCGACCTAGCCAGAGTTGGTAACCAGGCAACCGCCATCACTACCATCACGGCTTGTGGCAGCGATCTATGCGTTGATCCTGTCTCCGTGACTTGGTGGTTGGCTTGTCACTAACATCTGCACGGATTTCTTACTTCGATTGATCGCCTGATGCTGTTGTCCGGGAGATATCTCCATGCCTTCCCCAGTTTGA
Organism: Acidobacteriaceae bacterium KBS 89; assembly: GCA_000381605.1. Taxonomy (GTDB): domain Bacteria; phylum Acidobacteriota; class Terriglobia; order Terriglobales; family Acidobacteriaceae; genus Edaphobacter. The sequence continues at coordinate 366,471 of KB906755.1, read as the reverse complement.
AGTACGAATTCGTGGTGTTCGACTTCGAGCGTTAGTTCTCCATCGAGGACGAAGAAGAACTGGCGAGCGCGGGCGTGGGAGTGACGAGTCTCGCTTGTGCCGGGTGGCATGAGTTCCTGGATGATGCTGAGCTCCGGCGTTTTGACCAGATGCCAACCGTCGCAGTCGGTGCCCTGAGGGCCACCCCATTTGTAGTGTTCGGCGGATTTCTGGCTGATGATTTGTGTGGGCATTGGGTTCCTCTATCGCAGAATTTCCAGCAGGGGAGGTTGTTTTGCATCGGGCAGTTGAAGCCCAAGTATTTTGGCTACCGTGGGCGCGACTCTGAGATTGGGTATGGGGCCGAGGACGATGCCGGGCTTGATCGCGGCTCCTGAAGCCACGAAGAGAGCTTCCATGTCGGACATGCTGTTGAGGTAGCCGTGTACGCCGCCTGGTGGGTTGGTGCGGGTCAGCTCGCCGGTCGTGTCGTCGCTGAAAGAGTAGCCGGGAGCTGCGGCGAGGTAGAGCTGTGGGGCCTGATCGGTGTTGGCTTCGGCCGGCAGGCCGAGAGCGAGCTCCTCCTGATTCGTGTAGACGTGCTCAATGCCGGCAACGGTGGCAAAGTACGCCTTCAGTTTGGGAACGAGTTCGGCACGGCGGCTTGCATCGCGAATGAATAATTCGGCGACACCGCCTTCGGCCTTGACCCACGCGCTGCCGGTGTAGCTGTCGCCCTTCTTTTGGATCAGGCCTTGATTGATGAGGGCGACGTTCGGGCTGATGGTGTGGGTGGAGGTGGCGAAACCGTGATCGGAAAGGATAAAGAAAGTGGTTTGATCGAGTGTGCCGGCGGCGCGGGCCGCCTCGACGATACGTGCAAGGCAAAGGTCGGCGTAAGCGTAGGCGGAGTACGCAGCGGGTGTGAGTGGCGCGTATTGATGCTGGATGGAATCCGTGGCGAGAAGATGAAAGAGCATGAGGTCGGGCGAGTGCTTTTCGATGATGTCGACGGCGGCATCTGTCCACACCTGGTCGCGCCATGCGGAACTGCTATTTTGGGAGAAATGTTCGATCTGATCGTGTGTGACGAGGCCTCGGGCGATTAATTCTTTCGGGATGTCGTCGTTGACGTCGGGCTTTTCGGCAAATTGCCAGCGGACGTTGTTTGCTCCGTAGATTGCGACCCAGTCGACCTGGCCGGTAGTGAGGCCCGTCTCCGCAGCGGCGTCGTAGAGAGTGCGAGCGTGAACCAGTTTGTCTTTGTCGACCCAGGGCTCAACTTTCAGCGCGGAGCCGTCGGGTGGAAGGACGATCAGGCCGTTTGCCATGACAAAGTGCTGACTTGCGTTGACGCCAGTGATGATGGTGGTGTGATTTGGCCAGGTGACGGTGGGATTGATAGGCAGCATTCCGCTGGAGACCGCGCCTGACGAGATAAGCGATCGCAGCGTTGGCATGGGGAGCTGCGGGTCTTTGAGAGCACGCGCCGGGAAGCCGTCGATTGTGATGATGATGACGTGAGGTCTTCGCGCGCTTGCATCCGACGCGGGCTGCGCGGTGATATCGCTTGCGACGATCGTCAACAAGAGGGCACAACGTCCGATGCGGCACACGGATTTGATCAAAGCAGGATTGCTCCTTGTAGGAGGAGGTAACTCTAAAACGATATCGCGGATAGGTTGCGTTCGACAGCTAACTGTCGATCAGGGGTTGCTGCGCTGGTGGGGCGGTGGGGTTCGGGGCACGTAGGATGAGCATGTTGGCGGGGTCGTTGCCGAGGGGGATTCCGTCCTTTTCAAAGGCGAGGATAATGCGGCGGCGCAGTTCGCGGAGGACGCCGTCGCGCTGGTTGACTCGGACCCGAATCTGCACGGGGTATGTGACGGCGCGGCCATCGATCTTGTCGACGCCGAGGATGACGGGGTCGGCGATGGCGATGTCCTTAAAAGCGGGGTCGTTCCGGACGTCGGTTGCAACTCTTTTGAGCAGGGTAATGACTTTGTCGGGGTTGGCGCTCGCGTCGACGCTGACGTTCAAGGTGGCGATGGAGAAGTCGCGTGAGAGGTTGGAGACGGTTGCGATCTGACTGTTGGGGATGATGTAGAGAGTGCCGTCGGCGTCGCGAAGGCTGGTGCGGCGGAGCGAAAGGTCTTCGACGGTGCCCTTGAGTCCAGCGATGTTGACGACTTCTCCTACGTTGTATTGGTCTTCGACAAGGATAAAGATGCCGTTGAGCATGTCCTTGAAGATGCTCTGTGCGCCAAGGCCGACGGCTACGCCAATGATTCCGGCGGAGGCAAGCAGTGGCTGGTAGGGGATGTTGAGGAGGTTGAGGATTTGGAGAAAGATGATGAAACCGAAGATGGAGTAGGAGGTGGCTCGAATGATGGCCGCCATGGTGCGGAGTTGGGCGGCGCGGTGAAAGTTAGCGACCTGGTGGTCGGCGCTTCGGCGGAGACGCTTGACGAAGAACAGGACGATACGGTGGAGGAGGAAGACGATGAGAAGGATAGTGAGGAATTTGGGTAGGTTGTTCTGAATGATGAGGATAATGTCGCTATGCCACTTTTGCTCGACGGTCCTGAAGACGCCGGTAGGTTGATCTTGCAGGGCCAGTGCCAGAAGGAGCATGATTACGACGTCTCGCTTTCGGGATGCTAGAACAGAATGCGTCAGCTGTTTGTTAAGATGCAATTCCAGCAGGAGAGCCAGATAAAAGGGCCGCCTGCGTGCGGAACCGGGGGACGATATGAGGATACTTCGAGTCGCGATGGTTGGAATGGTATTGATGACATCGGGTGCTGTGGGGGTGAGCGGGGGACAGATGTTTCCGACACCCGGGCAGGGGCGTCAGACGCCCGGATTTCCGCCAAAACCGGGGGGCAGCAACAACCCCGCGGACCCCAACCCGTACCCGACCGACCCGCATCGTGCAGAACAGCAGGAGAAGGCGCGGAACAATGACCGGCAGAAGCGGCTGGTGGCGGACACGGACAAGCTACTTGAGTTGGCGACTGACCTGAAACAGCAGGTCGACAAGACGGACAAGGGGATCTTGTCGGTTGATGTTATCAAGAAGGCTGAAGAGATCGAGAAGCTGGCTCATAGTGTGAAGGAGCGGATGAAAGGGTAAGGCAGGCTTGGCCTCGGAGGTGGCGGGAAACTTCTATGCAAGTGTTGCTGGAATATTTGCAGTTAAGGCGCTGGTGGGGTTTGCGTTAGAGCTGAAACAGCGCCAATCGGTGGGAAGGGGAGGCTGGGTGTGGCGACGGCGGAACTTCGCATGAGGGTGACGATGTCGGCGGCGGTCCAGTCTGGATGGGCGGCGCGGAGCAATGCGGCGACACCGGCGGCCAATGGAGCGGAGGCGCTTGTTCCCATGGCCTGGACGTAGGGGGTGTGGCCCAGGTTGAAGCAGCCGTAGCTGTGGGAGTTGTCCGAGGGGAGACCATCGAGGGTGTTGGGTTTACCTGAACTGCATGCCCCTCGAATCCAGCCGCTGACGGACATTTCGCCGCCGTCGGGGTAGCTGCCGCCAGGGGCAGCGAGGGCGTTGAGGGGCGCGCCGTAATTGCTGTAATAGGCGAGGGTGACGGGGCCAGGACCGCAAATGGCACCAGGGGTGGTGTTCTGGGCACAGGCCGGGTTGGTCGAAGCGACGATGGCCAGAACACCCCGAGACTGGGCGGGGAGCTCGACGTAGCGAGGGTTGGAGAGGTCGAAGCCGTCGTTGCCGGCGGAGGCGACGAGAACGATGTTGGCCTGGGTGGCAGCGTAGGTGATGCGATTGAAGGCGGCGAGGAGGCCGGCACCATCTCCCGTGGACAGGTCGGCGGTAGCGCCGAGGGAGAGACTGATGACGTCGGCTCGATTGGTGATGGCGTCCTCGATGCCTTGCATGACCCAGCTGAGGAGGCCGCTGGCCTCACCGCCTTCGCACTGTTGCGCGAGAGTGGTGGCGCCGGAGATGGTGGCAGGCATGCGTTGGAGAACCTTGATGTTGAGGATGGTCGCGGCCGGGGCCACGCCGATGAGCTGTCCGGTTCCGGGACCAAGAGCGGCTGCGGCGAGGGAGGCTGTCCAGGTGCCGTGGCCTTCCTGGTCTTGCGGAGTGCCATCGTCACAGGCGCTGGGGTAGGCGGACTGGTCGATCTCGGTAAGGTTGAGGGCGAGGTTCGGGGCGATGTCGGGATGGGTCTGGTCGACACCGCTGTCGATGATGGCGATGCGGACGCCTTTGCCCATGGTGGTGTCCCAGGGGCCATGCGCAGGGCCGCCGGGGACTTTGTTGCCGTACCCGCCTACCTGTTGGACGGCCCAGCTTTGCGGGGTGGTGTAGTAGGTGTCGTATGGCGGAGGTGGCGGCGGGGTTGGGATGGCGGGGAGCGTGGCGAGGATTGGGCCGCGGGTCGGGAGTCTGCCGATGGACGTGTACCCACTGGGGGATTGTCCGGCTACGTTGACGCTAACTGAGGCCGGAGTGATGGCCTGAAGGCGGAGGCGATGGGCGGAGACGATGGGGTCGTGAAGGACGTAGGCGACGTTGGGTTGGGAGGCAAGGCGGCGCAGGGTGCTGGCGTCGTCCTCGGGGATTCTGGATTCGACGGCTGCGATCCCGAAGTGCTCATTGCGCCGGATGAGATGGGCACCGGCTGAGGCGACGTGGGCTTCAGCGTCGCCCGGGATGGTGGCGTTGCGGTAGAGGACGAGGTAGCGGTGAGGCGCAACGCTGGAGGTGTCGATCTGGGCTAGGCCGAACCGGGTAATAGAGAGCGCCAGGAGGAAGGTTAGCCGTAAGGCGCGGCGGCTGATCACCCCTGCAACCAGTTCACGAAGAGCGGGTGAATCAAGAACAAAGTTTCTCTGAATGGACACGGCGATACCTCGTTGTTGCACTGAGGTATGCATCGGCTTGGGAAGGAATTTTCGTGAGGAAGGGGCTAGCTGTGCTATTACTTTGGTTTGTCGATTTGGTGAAATTCAGCTGATCCGCATTGCATGAAAGTGCGCATCGAAGCATGTATTGAGGAATGCATTGACCCTCTTCGATTGCACATGCTCTAATTGCCGCCTTTGTGAAACTAAGAGAATTTTTGTGTTGTAAGGAGACGTTTGCATGTATGTAGTTAGTTTTTTGGCAATGGCCGTTCAAGAGCAGGCTGCTGTACCACCTGCCTACGTGGGACAAGATGACGGCCGGATGTATCTGTGGATTGCCCTTGTGGTCGGAGTACTGGCGCTGGTGGCGGCGCTGATGCTGGCGCGTGCGGTAATCGCATCGGATACAGGGACGCCGGAGATGCGGTCGATTTCGGATGCGATCCGTGAGGGGGCCGAGGCGTTTCTGCGGCGCCAGTACACGACGATCGGAGAGATTGCGGCTGCTTTGGCAATTGTGGTGTTTGTGGGATACCACATGTCGCCTCGGACGTCGCCCTATGCCTTGAAGACGGTGATCAGTTTCCTGGTAGGTGCGGTGTGCTCTGGCCTCGCTGGGTATACGGGAATGTACTGCTCGATCCGGGCGAATATCCGGACGGCGTCGGCGGCACGGACGAGTTTGAATAAGGCACTGCAGATGGCGCTGCGGGGCGGGGCGGTGACGGGACTGGTGGTGGTGGCGCTTTCGCTGCTGGGTGTGGGTACGCTGTTCCTGTTCTTCGGCGGGTTGGAGCACCCGGAGCAGGTGCCGTACCAACTGGTCGGGTTTGGCTTTGGAGCTTCGCTTGTGGCGCTGTTTGCGCAGCTTGGCGGTGGAATCTATACGAAGGCCGCGGATGTGGGCGCGGACCTGGTGGGTAAGGTCGAGGCGGGAATTCCTGAGGACGATCCGCGGAACCCTGCTGTGATTGCGGACCTGGTGGGTGACAACGTCGGTGACTGCGCGGGCCGTGGAGCGGACATCTTTGAGTCGACCGCCGCGGAGAATGTGGGCGCGATGATTCTGGGTGCAGCGCTTTATCCGGTGTTCGGCGTAAAGGGGATTCTGTTTCCGCTGATCGTACTGGCGATCAATCTGATTGCCAGTATCGTGGGCGTCTTTGTGGTGCACACGACAGAAGACGAAGACCCGATGCATGCGCTAAACAAGGGGTTCTATGTGACATCGGGGCTCGCACTGCTGGGGTTTGCGAGTGCGGTGTACATGATGCTGAATGGCCCGCAGGTGCAATGGCTGTGGCTGCTCGGATGCGGCGTGATCGGGTTGATCACTTCGTTTCTGTTTGTGTGGATTACGGAGTACTACACGGAGTCGCGCTATCGTCCGGTGCAGTCGATTGCGAAAGCTTCGTTGACAGGCCCGGCGACGAACATTATCAGCGGACTTGCTGTTGGGATGGAGACACCTGCACTGCCGGTGGTTGCGATCTCGGCGGCTCTGCTGCTGAGCTACTACTTTGGCGTGCAGGGGCTTGCTGGTGTCGCGACCATCAGCGATTATGCAAAGGGTATCTACGGCACGGCAATCGCCACGATGGGGATGTTGAGTTGTGCTGCCTACATTCTGGCGATGGATACGTTTGGGCCCATCACGGATAATGCGGGTGGAATTATCGAGATGTCGAACCAGCCGGACGCGATTCGCGAGCGGACCGACAAGCTTGATTCGGCGGGCAATACAACAAAGGCGCTGACGAAGGGATATGCGGTTGGGTCGGCTTCGCTTGCTGCGTTTCTGTTGTTCTCGGCTTATCTGGAAGAGATCAAGACGATTGTGACGGACAAGGTTCACCTGGCGGGCGGATATATGCCACCGGGTTGGAGTTTTACGAATATCAACCTGGCACAGGTTCCGGTGTTTGTCGGCGCGCTGCTGGGAGCGATGTTGACGTACCTGTTTAGTTCGATGGCGATCAAGGCCGTGGGGCGAACGGCGCAGATGGTGGTGCAGGACGTCCGGGATCAGTTCAAGGAGAATCCGGGCATCATGGCTGGGACGTCAAAGCCTGATTATGGACGATGCGTTCGCATTGTGACCGGCGCGGCGTTGAAGGAGATGGTGTTGCCGGGCGCGCTAGTGGTCGCTATGCCGGTTGCGGTGGGGCTGATCTTCCGGCATTTCAGTGCGAGCTTCCAGGGGAGAGTCCTGCCGGTTCCGATGATTGCCGGAAAGGCGGTGAATCTGGCGGGAGCGGAAGCCGTGGCCGGGTTGCTGATGGTCGGAACGATCTCGGGTGTGCTGCTGGCGATGCTGATGAACAACGGCGGCGGCGCCTGGGACAATGCCAAGAAGTACATCGAGACGGGTCAGTATGGCGGAAAGAAATCAGAGGCGCATAAGGCGGCGGTTGTCGGTGATACGGTCGGCGATCCGTTCAAGGATACGGCAGGACCGAGTCTGCATGTACTGATCAAGCTGCTGGCGACGATTACGCTGGTGCTGGCTCCTTTGTTTGTTTAGGTTGGATGTTTTGCTGAATGGGCGGCCCTTGTGGTCGCCCATTTTCGGGCCAGGTTGCAAACTGAACGGAGAGTCAAAAAAGCCTGTTCGGGCGAGTCAAGTGAGTGGGCTTCCCGGTACAATCTTGTCTGGCGGCTTGAGAAAGCCGTGGCTTTGAGACAAAGGACAGAAACATGGCAAGACAGTCAGGATCCAGCGTGCAGGAGAGCAAGAAGGCGGTGGTCAGTGTGGCGGAGCGTTCGCTGACGCGTGACCAACTGGTGGAGTTTTATCGTCTGATGTATCTGTCGCGTCGGACCGATGATCGGGAGATCGTTCTGAAACGGCAGCAGAAGATCTTCTTTCAGGTTTCGTGCGCGGGTCATGAGGCTCTTCTGGTCGCCGCCGGGATGGCGATGAAGCCGGGCTATGACTGGTTCTTTCCTTACTATCGCGACCGGGCGATCTGCCTAGCGCTGGGAAATACGGTGGATGAGCAGTTGCTGCAGGCGGTGGGTGCGGCGGACGATATTGCGAGTGGCGGCCGGCAGATGCCTTCGCACTGGTCGAGCAGGAAATTGAACATTGTCACGCAGTCTTCGTCGACTGCGACGCAGTGCCTGCATGCGGTTGGGTGTGCGGAGGCTGGCAGGTACTTCGCACGGCATCCTGAGGTTGCTGCAAAACCGGATGGCGACTCTCGCGAGGCCGACTATCGGAGCTATAAGGATGTGACGTTCCATGGCGATGAGGTGGTTTATGTTTCGATCGGCGAGGGATCGACAAGCCAGGGAGAGTTCTGGGAGTCATTGAACTCGGCTTCGAACGGCAAGTTGCCCGTTCTGTTTGTGGTTGAAGACAATGGGTACGCGATCTCGACACCGGTAGAGGTGAACACACCTGGCGGAAATATCTCAAAGCTGGTGGCGAACTTTCCGAACTTCCATTTCGCCGAGATCGATGGGACGGACCCGATCGCGACTTATGAGGCGATGGCCGAGGCGGTGGCGTATTGCCGCGCAGGGAAGGGGCCGGCGCTGGTGCATGGGCATGTGATTCGGCCATATTCGCACTCGCTGAGCGACGATGAGCGGCTCTACCGGTCATCGGAGGAGTTGGAGACAGATGCCGCGCGCGACCCGATCTCGCGGATGCAGATGTGGCTGCTGCGTGAGGGGATCCTGGATGCAGACGCGATCAACAAATTAGAGCAGCAGGTGGACGAAGAGGTGCAGCGGGCGGCAGATCGCGCGGTGATGGCGACGTTGCCGGCGGTGGCTTCGATTACAAGACATGTGTACTCGGAGGATCTGAGCCCGATGGATGCGCGGTTCGCGACGGAGGTAGCGGCGACCGCTGATCCGATGGAGCGGACGATGGCGGACCTGATCAACTGCTGCCTGAAGGACGAGATGCGGCGGGACGAACGGATTGTGGTATTCGGCGAAGATGTCGCCGACGCCAGCCGCGATACTGCATTGCGGGCAGGTAAGGTAAAGGGCAAAGGTGGTGTGTTCAAGCTGACTGCCGGGTTGCAGACGGAGTTTGGCAGCGAGCGGTGCTTCAACTCGCCGCTGGCCGAGGCGAACATTGTGGGCCGGGCAATTGGGATGGCGGTACGCGGCATGAAGCCGGTGGTGGAGATTCAGTTCTTCGACTACATCTGGCCGGCGATGCACCAGATGCGTAATGAATTGCCGCTGGTACGGTGGCGGTCGAATGGATCTTTCAGTTGTCCGCTGGTGATACGAGTGCCGATTGGCGGATATCTGACGGGTGGATCGATCTATCACTCACAGTCAGGCGAGAGCATCTTTACGCATACTCCGGGCGTGCGGATCGTGATGCCGTCGAATGCGCTGGACGCGCTTGGGTTGCTGCGGACGGCGGTACGCTGCGATGATCCAGTGATCTTTCTGGAACACAAGCGGCTCTATCGCGAGACGTTTGGGCGGGCTGCGTATCCGGGGCCGGAGTATTGCATTCCGTTTGGGAAGGCGAAGGTTGTGCGGCCGGGAAAAGACCTCACCGTGCTGACCTATGGCGCCGTAGTGCCGCGAGCGTTGCAGGCGGCGCAGAAACTGCATCGCGAGGCGGGCGTCGATGTGGAACTGATCGATCTGCGGAGCCTGACTCCCTATGATTGGGAGGCGATTGCGGGGAGCGTGAAGAAGACGAACCGGGTGATCGTGGCGCATGAGGATATGTTGAGCTGGGGCTACGGCGCGGAGATCGCGGCGCGGATTGGGGATGAGCTGTTTCATGATCTCGACGCCCCGGTGCGACGGGTGGCGGCGATGGACACGTTTGTGGCCTATCAGCCGGTATTGGAAGACGCGATTCTGCCGCAGCCCGAGGATCTTTACCGGGCGATGCAGGAGCTGGCCGAGTTTTAGATTTGGTTTTTCAGGAGATTTGTCCGCAACACGGGTCGGAATGGTGGGTCTGAGAGTGCAGACGCAATTCTCTGGCTGTTTGAGCTGAGCAGGGTCACGCTGGAGCGCAAGAAGGAGTGGCTATGCGATTCAGACAAAGGTCTGCTGAAGTCCTGACGAATTCCCTGCGAGCATTGGTGGCTGGTGTGTTGTGCGTTTTGATGGTGGAGCAGCCGCTGGTGGCGGCCGTTGCGGTGAGCAAGCCGGCGGGTGTCCCGGTGAAAGAGATACAAGGACAGGAGCGCGCGCTGCATGCGCTAAATCGGTTTACCTTTGGGCCGCGGCCGGGAGACGTTGCCGCAGTGCAGGCGATCGGGGTGAAGCGGTGGTTTGAACAGCAGTTGAATCCTTCGAGCATCGACGATTCGGCGCTGGAGGCGCGGCTGGCGATGTTTCCTGCGATGAAGATGGAGCAGGCGGAGCTGGTTCGGCGGTATCCAAGTCCGGTGGTGTTGCGGCAGATGATTGCGCGAAATGCTCCATTGCCGTCCGATCCGGTGGAACATGCGATCTATGCCGACGGGATCGCTTTCTATAAAGCGGCCAAGGCGAAGCAGGAGGCGAAGAAGGCCGAGGACGGAAAGGCGGCCGGCGACGCAATGATGTCGCCCGAGATGGCGAAGAGCGCGGAAGGCTTGAAGGAGAAGACGGCGTTGCCGGGAGATGATGTCGACCCATCCGTACCAGCGATGGCGATTCATGAAGAGCAGTTTTACTCGGGACTCGAGGCTGTGAAGAGCATCAACCTGCCGCCGGATGAGAGGATGCGGCGGATTCTGGCGATGCCGCCGACAGATCTGATCGCGTTTCGCAGGAGTTTGAGCAGAGCCGAGTTGGCCGCGGCTGCGGAGGGCTTGACGCCAGTCCAGAAGGAGACGCTGGCAGCGTTGCAGGGATCGCCGAGGATGATTGGAGCGGAGCTGCTGCAATCGCGGATGCTGCGCGACATCTACAGCGAGCGGCAGCTGGAAGCGGTGATGACGGACTTCTGGTTGAACCACTTCAACGTGTACATCAGGAAGAATCAGAACGAGCCTTACATGCTGCCGGCCTATGAGCGCGAGACGGTGCGGCCGAATGCGCTGGGCAAGTTTGAAGACCTGTTGGTAGCGACGGCGAAGAGTCCGGCGATGCTGATGTATCTCGATAACTGGCAGAGCATCGGTCCGGATTCGCAGGCGGCGAAGAACGGTGGCAGGTTTGCCCGATTCGCGCAGAACCCCCAGGTGAAGCAGGCTCTGAAATATCGTGGATTGAATGAGAACTATGCGCGCGAGTTGATGGAGCTGCACACGCTGGGAGTGCAGTGCGAGGTGAGCGCCGACCGTCCGGTGGCCATGCTGGATAAGGCGTGCGGGCAAGGGTATACCCAGCAGGACGTGACGCAGGTGGCGGAGGTTCTCACCGGGTGGACGATCGATCAGCCGTTTCGCAGTGGCGGGTATCAGTTCGAACCGCGCCGTCATGAGCCTGGCTCGAAGACGGTGATGGGGAAGACGATTGGGGAGGGCGGCGAGAGGGAAGGACTGCAAGTACTTCATATGCTCGCGACCAGTCCGGCGACTGCCAGGTTCATTTCGACCAAGCTGGCGGTTCGGTTTGTGAGTGATACGCCGCCGCCGGCGCTGGTGGACCGGATGGCGAAAGCGTTTGTGGCGAGCAAAGGGGACATCAAGACGGTGTTGCGCGCGATGTTCGATTCGCCGGAGTTCTGGTCGCCGGAGGTGTACCGGGCGAAGGTGAAGACGCCGGAGGAGTTTGTGGTGTCGGCGGTGCGGGCAAGCGGCGCGGAGGTGAAAAACGCGATCCCTCTGGTGCAGGCTCTGGATAAACTCGGCATGCCGCTGTATGGGATGCAGACCCCGAACGGGTATAGCTGGATGGCAGAGTCGTGGGTGAATACAGGCGATCTGGTGAGCCGTATGAACTTCGCCTTGGGGCTGAGCAGCGATCGGATTCCGGGCGTGCAGACGGATTGGACTCGACTCCTGGGGGAGACGAAGGCGTGGATGGAGCCGGTAACGTTGAGCACCGGCACCGCGAACGAAGCGTCGGCAGCAAAGGAAGCAAAGCTGGAGAAGGAGCTGCTGGGACAGGCGGTGAGCGATCGGACCAGGGCGACGGTGCTGCAGCAGTTTCAGGATCAGGCGATGCAACAGCAGGCCGTGAGGGATTTTCCGATCAAGCCGAACGAATTTGAGCCGATGGCGCAAGTGCTGAATCCGGCGATGCTGAAGCAGCAGAACCGGCCGCCACTGGATCGTGAGGCTGCGATGATGGCGGGGTTGTTGCTGGGTTCGCCGGAGTTTCAGCGGCGGTAGCGTGATCCGGAGACGTTAACATCTTCGCGAGGCTTTCAGCGCGATCGACGTTCGGACTTGGAGTACTCTTCGGGAAGTGGTTGAGAGGATTTGGGTAACGGTCTTGGGTCGACAGTTCTCTTTTTTGCGGGGATTTGTATCAGGAGCGAAGTAGATTGTTCCGTGGACGGAACGCTGGGACAGGAGCAAGCATGACGACCAGGACGAGCATGACAGATTGCAGTGACTGGGGATGCGACATCCACGGCCGTGATACGGCAAGACGTGGAGTTAGCCGGCGCGGGTTTATGAAAGGCGGCGCTCTTGCGCTGGTCGGGACTTCGACGATTCCGGCCTTTCTGTCGCGGAGCGTTCTGGCAGAGGTGACGACGGCGGCGGCGAATAAGAAGAAGCTGGTGGTCTTGTTCCAGCGCGGCGCGGCGGATGGGTTGAACGTAGTGGTGCCGTACAAGGAGAAGAACTACTACGCGCTGCGGCCTTCGATTGCGATCCAGGAGAAGGACGTGATGGATCTGGATGGATTCTTCGGGCTGCATCCCTCGATGGCGGCGTTCAAGCCTTTGTATGACCAGGGACATCTTGCGATCGTTCATGCGGCCGGATCGCCGGATACGACGCGATCGCACTTTGACGCGCAGGATTACATGGAAAGCGGAACGCCGGGAGTGAAGTCTACGGCCGATGGCTGGCTGAACCGCGCGCTGCAGGCAGAGCTAACGATAGGGAAGCCCTCGGCGTTTCGTGCGGTAGCGTTGGGGACGCAGGTACCGAGAACGCTGCAGGGGAAGCTGCCGGCAATTGCAGTGAATAATCTCGCAGACTTTTCTGTTGGAGGAAGAGGACCGCAGACTTCACCGATCAGCAATGCGTTTCAGGCGATGTATGACCAGAGCACGGACGCCGTGCTGCACGGCACCGGGCAGGAGACGTTTGAAGCGGTGAAGATGCTGAAGGCCGCTGATCCGTCGCACTATCAGTCTGCGCCCAGTGTGGTGTATCCGAATACTCCGTTTGGAAACAGCCTGAAACAAGTTGCACAGTTGCTGAAGGCAAACCTCGGGGTGGAGGCAACGTTCTCAGACATCGGCGGCTGGGACACGCACCAGAACCAGGGGAACATTAATGGTCAACTGGCGAACCGGCTAAAGGAGTTCTCCGAGACGATCGCAGCGTTCTGGAAGGACATGGGGGACGACGCGGAAAACGTAACGCTGGTTACGATGTCGGAGTTTGGGCGGACGGCGCGGCAGAACGGGACCGGTGGAACCGACCATGGTCATGCCAATGTGATGTTTGTGCTGGGCGGACAGGTGAAGGGCGGCAAAATCTACGGGAAGTGGCCCGGCCTGGCGAATGAGCAGTTGAATGAAGGGCGTGATCTCGCCGTGACGACGGATTTCCGCAGGGTGCTGGGCGAGGCGGCCTACAAAACACTGGGGGCAAAGCATCTCGATCTGGTATTTCCGGGGGCACAGGTCACTCCGAGCGCGTTTTTGAACTTCAGCTAGTGTGAAAAAATCTGCGTAGCCAACAAGATGTCTCCGAGTTTTCTTTATTCTGTTTCTGGAATGTAAAAATCCACAGGATACAAAATAGTGGAAAAAAGAGGACAACTTTTCCGATCAACCCGCGTCTTATTGAGTGTAGTAAGCAAGCGCCGGACTCGCAGTTCCCACGGTACCGGCTTCCAATATCCGCACCAAAAGAACTCCCCACCAAACGTAAGGCCTCCGGAGTATCGGGGGCCTTCACTCCTTTAGGGTGAACGCGCGATCAGGCAAGGCCGATCTTGCGGTCGAGCGCCATGGCCCCTGCGCCGTAGACGGTCAACATGATTCCTAGGGCGGCGAGAGCGAGTATGTAGTTGTAGATTCCGAAGCCCTGATGGATGCCGACGTAGAAGAAGGCGGCGAGCATGTTGATGGCGACCAGCGCCGCAGCGAAGCGTGTCAGGAGACCGATGATCAGCAGGATTCCGCCGGCGAACTCGGTGAAGGCCGAGACGTAGCCGAGCCAGGAGGGAAGGCCGAGAGAGACGATGTAGTGGGCGTAGTGGTAAAGGGCGCCGTGGGGGATGACTTTTCCGTAGCCATGAACAGCCATTGAGACTCCAAGCGCAAGACGCATGAGAAGCGCGCCGAAGGGTTGCAGGCCGTTGAGCCATTTCGTCATAAAAAGTTCCTTCAGTTAAGAGTAATCGGGCAGTGGCGAGGGATGAAGAGTGAACTAGTGGGTGGGTGCCAAAGGAGGAACGAGCGCCGGGACGGTCCCGGGAGGGAGGTATTGGTCGAAGAATCGCGTCAGGCTTTGGTTGTAAAGCAGTGCTGAGGGGGAGGTCAGTTCAACCATCACTTTAGGGTCGCCCGCGGTGCGGAAGGCTTCGTAGGGGGAGTTGGTGCGGGTCAGGAGCAGCTTGGGGGTGTGGAGAGTTGAGAGTGGCTCGGCGAGGGGAAAGCGATCGTGAAAGAGCAACCGGACAGGGACTAAGGTGGTGCGCGGGTCGCCTATGGCCACATTGAGGAGGTCTGCGCGGGGCGAGTCGAGGATTAGCGCGGGAACTGCGTTCTGGCTGGCAACGCGCGTTGCGAACGATACTCCGACGCCCGTGCCATAGGGGATGATCTGTTGGGCAGAGATTGCGCGAGTGGTGGTGAGGTACTGCCACGCAGCGTCGGCGTCGCTGGTCATCTTCTGCTGACTGGGGCGGGCGACGACGCTCTGGCCATAGCCGCGATAGTCAAAGGCGAAGACGTTGATGCCGAGGTTGTGAAGGCTGGCGAGGGTGGGGATGGAGTCTGCAAGGGAGCCGTTGCCGTCCGGGAAGAAGAGGATGGTGAAATGGCAGTAGCGGCCACCGGGATCGGAGGGGAGCCACCAGCCGGTGAGTTGCGGTACAGCGGACTCGTCGGGGCCGAAGTGGATGAGCTGGTAGGGAATTCCCGCGATCGATGCGGGTGCTGCGGAGGTACGGACAGGATGCAGGACCAGCTGCCACTGTCCTTGGTAGAAGAGGAGGCAAAAGGTGAGATAGCCGCAGAAGAGCGCTGCAACGATGGTGACCGCGATTGCTTTGACCAGCCAGATGGGGCTGACGACGTCCGGCGGATTGGATTTCGGGTTGGTGGGCTTGGTTGGCTTTGGAGAGGGACGGGGCATCGGGCTTCTTTAGTCGACTTTAGCATCTTGAGTAGGAGGCGTTGAGTCGTTCAGGAGATCCAGAGGCTCTAACATTGTTGAAGGGAGCGATTATTTTGGCGAAGTGGGTGAGGTTGTGCGGGTTGTCGGAAGCTCCCGCCGTAGGGCAGGTAGCGGAGGCCGAGGTCGAGGGAATCGCAGTCTGTCTGGCGAATGTGAATGGCGAGTTATCGGCGGTGGACAATATTTGCCCGCATCGGCACGGGCCGTTGGGGCAGGGATGGCTGGAGGGTGAGGCTGTCGTCTGTCCATGGCACTCCTGGGCCTTCCAGGTGAAGACTGGATTGTCGGAGTATCCGGTGCATGAACGAGTCGATGTTTTTCCTCTTCGGGTAGAGGGTGAGGATTTGCTGGTGGATATTGAATGACTCGTGTCCAGGAATCAAACTCGGAACATTGTGACCAAAAATATGTAGTGCGGAAGGATCACCGGCGGGATACGCTTCCTCTAACTTACAGACCACTCGAAAGAGTGGCTGCCGGAGAGGCCCAAATGAAGCTGCGTACATTATTTCTTGCTGCCGTTGCATTCGTCGTTCTGGCTGGCGCGGTCGTTCCCGCGAGCGCCAAGTCACACCATCACCGTCATCATCGCCACCATCATCATCGCTAAATTTTAACAATTGGCGAGCGGACCCGGCCTTGCGCCGGGTCTTTCCTTTGTTGCGCGGAAGGTTTTGCCTGCGATCAGCGATTTCCAGCGTGAATGCTGATAGAATCTATTAAATCCACTCCTTTGGAGAGGCAATGCAAGCAATACTGGCGCTGGAAGACGGGCGCATTTTTCGCGGCAAGAGTTTTGGCGCACGAGCGGAATGCTCTGGCGAGGTGGTCTTCAATACATCACTGACCGGCTATCAGGAGATCTTTACCGATCCTTCGTATGCGGGTCAGATTGTCGTTCTGACAAATCCCCACATTGGAAACTATGGAACGACGCCGAGTGATGCGGAGTCGAAGAAACCCTACATCGAAGGGTTGGTGACGCGCGAGTTTTCGCCGATGAGCTCCAACTGGCGCTCGACGCAGGTGGCGGACGAGTATCTCGAGCGCTATGGCGTGCCGGTGATCGCAGAGATCGATACGCGCGCTGTGGTGCGGCATCTGCGAGCGAATGGCGTGATGCGTGGGGTGATTGCTTCGGGTGAGAATCTTGATGCTGAAGCGCTTGTGGCGAAGGCGCGGTCGATCCGGAAGATGGATGGAACAGATCTTGCCAGTGTCGTGAGCACGAAAGTCGTTTACGAGTGGGATGCGAATGAGCCGAAGAACCAGACGGGCGATGCGCTGTTGACTGGTGCCCTTGCTGAAGGCACAGAGCAGATGCATGTCGTCGCGTATGACTTCGGGATCAAGGAAAACATTCTGCGAATGCTAACGCGCGAGAACTGCCGCGTCACGGTAGTGCCGGCGACTACGTCTGCGAAGGACGTTCTGGCGATGAATCCCGATGGCGTATTTTTTTCGAACGGGCCGGGTGATCCTGAGCCTCTTGAGTACGCCGTTGAGAACGTGAAGGAGTTGCAGGGTAAGAAGCCTATCTTCGGGATTTGCCTGGGGCATCAGATCTTCGGGCTGGCGCTGGGCGGGAAGACGTACAAGCTGAAGTTTGGGCATCACGGCGGGAACCATCCCATCATGAACCATCAGACCGGCAAGGTGGAGATTACTGCGCAGAACCATAACTTCAACGTCGACCCTGATTCGTTGCCTGCGGATGTTGAGAAGACGCATACGAACTTGAACGACCAGACGCTGGCGGGGTTGCGGCATAAGACTGCCCCAATGTTCAGCGTGCAGTATCACCCCGAGGCTAGCCCGGGGCCACATGACTCACATTATCTCTTCAAAGATTTTCGGAAGATGATGGAAGAGTTCAAAAAATAAGCTAAAGGGCGCGGCTTTGGTCGCGCATTTTTTCGGCGCAAAGCGATTGAACTAGGAAGAAGAACAGAGATATGCCACGCAGGAATGACATTGCGAAGATTCTGGTGATCGGCTCGGGGCCGATTGTGATTGGGCAGTCGGCGGAGTTTGATTACTCCGGGACGCAGGCGTGTAAGGCGCTGAAGGCCGAAGGGTATGAGGTGGTGCTGGTGAACTCGAACCCGGCGTCGATCATGACTGATCCCGAGGTTGCGGACCGGACCTATATTGAGCCGTTGAACGCGGCTTATCTGGAGGAGATCCTTCGCGTCGAGACGGAGATGCTCGATCCTAAGGGGCTGGGTAACAACGGCAAGTTTGCTCTGCTGCCAACGGTTGGCGGACAGACAGCTCTGAATTTGGCGGTCGATCTCGCGGATTCGGGAGTGCTCGATAAGCTGGGTATCGAACTGATCGGTGCAAAGCTCGAGGCCATCAAGAAGGCCGAAGACCGACTGCTGTTCAAGGACGCGATGACCAAGATCGGGCTCGATATGCCACGGTCCGCGCTGATCAACAACCTTCGCGATGGTTTGGAGTTTGCGGCGAAGATCGGGTTTCCGGTGGTGATCCGGCCTTCGTTCACGCTGGGTGGTTCGGGTGGAGGAATCGCGTACAACCGCGAAGAGTTGATGGAGATTCTTGCGCGCGGGCTCGACCTGTCGCCGGTGCATGAGTGTCTGCTGGAAGAGAGCGTGCTCGGATGGAAGGAGTATGAGCTGGAGGTGGTGCGAGACCTGAAGGACAACGTCATCATCATCTGCTCGATTGAAAACTTCGATCCGATGGGCGTGCATACGGGGGATTCGATCACCGTGGCCCCGGCGCAGACGCTGACCGATCGCGAGTACCAGGCGATGCGCGACGCGGCGATTCGGGTGATTCGCGAGATAGGCGTCGAGACTGGCGGAAGCAATGTGCAGTTCGCTGTGAATCCGCTGAACGGGCGCATGACGATCATTGAGATGAACCCGCGCGTGTCGCGGTCGTCTGCACTGGCTTCAAAAGCTACGGGATTTCCGATTGCGAAGATTGCGGCGCGGTTGGCGGTGGGCTACACGCTCGATGAGATTCAGAACGACATTACGAAGGCGACGCCGGCCTGCTTCGAGCCGACGATTGATTACGTTGTCGTAAAGATTCCGAAGTGGCAGTTTGAGAAGTTTCCCGGCGCGGATGAGGGCCTGGGACCGCAGATGAAGTCGGTCGGCGAGGTGATGGCGATCGGCAGGACCTTCAAGGAAGCAATGATGAAGGCGGTGCGGTCGCTGGAGACGGGTAAGAAGGCGACTGCGGACGACATTGAGCCGCGGCGGCTGACCCAGCGTCTGGTGACGCCGCACCCGGATCGGTTGTCGTACATCCGCTACGCGTTTGAGCGCGGGATGACGGTGCGCGAGGTTGCACGCATGACGTCGATGGACCCGTGGTTCCTGTACCAGATCAAACAGATCACCGATGAGATCAAGGCTATTGGCAGTGTGGCGATGACCGAGGTGACGGCGGAGCAGCTGCGGACTGCGAAGCGGATGGGCATCTCCGATGAGCGGCTGGCGGCTGTGTGGGGGTTGACTGGTGCGGAGGGCACGGCGGCTGTTCGCGCGCTGCGCAAGAAGCTGAAGGTGATGCCGGTGTACAAGATGGTGGATACGTGCGCGGGCGAGTTTGAGAGCTATACGCCTTATCTTTACAGCTGCTATGACGAGGAAGATGAAGCGGCTCCGACGAAGAAGAAGAAGATTTTGATTCTGGGAAGCGGGCCGAACCGGATCGGGCAGGGAATTGAGTTCGACTACTGCTGCTGCCATGCAGCGTTTGCGCTGCGTGAGGACGGATACGAGACGATCATGGTGAACTGCAATCCGGAGACGGTGTCGACCGACTATGACACGAGCGACCGATTATACTTCGAGCCGCTGACGCTGGAGGACGTGCTTGGTGTGTACGAACATGAGGCTTCGTCGGGTGCGGAGATTGGGATGATCGTGCAGTTTGGCGGGCAGACTCCGCTGAATCTTTCGCTGCCGCTGAAGAAGGCTGGCGTGCCCATCATTGGGACTTCGCCGGAGTCGATTGACCTTGCAGAAGATCGGAAGCGGTTCGGAAAACTGATTGAAGAGTTGAAGATTCCGCAGCCTGAAGGCGCAATGGCGACCAGCGTGGAAGAGGCTGTGGCTGGGGCAAATCGCGTTGGGTATCCGGTGCTGGTGCGTCCTTCGTATGTGCTTGGCGGGCGCGCGATGGTAATTGCCTATGACGATGCCGCGGTAGTCCAGTACATGACGACGGCGATTGAATATTCGCAGGAGCGTCCGGTGTTGATTGACCACTTCCTTGAAGACGCGATCGAGTGTGACGTGGACGCGTTGTGCGATGGCGACGATGTATTGATCGCAGGGATCATGCAGCATATCGAGGAGGCCGGGATACATTCGGGTGATTCTTCGTGTGTACTCCCGGCGGTCGACCTGAGCGACGATGTGTTGCAGACGATCCGGGAATACACGCGCAAGCTGGCGATGGCATTGAGTGTGCGCGGGCTCGTGAATATCCAGTTCGCGATCCAACGTGGCAGGGTGTTTGTCATCGAGGTGAATCCTCGCGCTTCGCGTACGGTGCCTTACGTTTCCAAGGCGACCGGAATTCCTCTCGCCAAAGTAGCTTCGCGCATCATGGTTGGGCGGAAGTTGAAGGAGTTGCTGCCAGAGCAGGTGGCGAGCGGCAAGGACCTGGAGACGGGCTCGCACTACTACGTGAAGTCGCCGGTGTTTCCGTGGGGCAAATTTCCTGGGGTCGATACGGTGCTGGGCCCTGAGATGAAATCGACGGGCGAGGTGATGGGCGTGGCGGATAACTTCGGTGAAGCGTTTGCGAAGGCGCAGATTGCCGCCGGCCAGGTGCTTCCGCTGCAAGGGACTGTCTTTCTCAGTGTGAACGACCATGATAAGGAGCGCGCAGTGTTTCTGGCGCGGCAGTTTGTGGAGATGGGGTTCCACTTGGTGGCCACGCATGGAACCGCGGTTGTGCTGGAACAGGCTGGGCTGCAACCGGAGCGCGTGCATAAGGTGAAGGAGGGAAGGCCAAACGTCGTTGACCTCATCAAGGGCGATCGCATTCAGCTGATCGTCAACACGCCGCGCGGACAGGACACGTTCTTCGATGAGAAGGCGATTCGACGAGCAGCGGTGCTGGCGCGGATTCCTACCATCACGACCCTGGCGGCGGCTCGCGCGGCTGCCGAAGGAATCGCTGCGCTGCAGCGAGGAACGTTGAGTGTGGTTGCGTTGCAGACTCTGCACTCAGACCGGATTGCAGGTGAGGTGAGGTCTGTCGTTGGCGCGAAATAGCCTTGCGGCTTCAGCCCCTAGGGCTTGAGAGCAAGCCTGGCTCCGACGGCGTACCCGATCAGGGAAAGTGGAATCCAGGCGCCGACGAGCAGGCCGTCGCCGCTCATGAGACCGCTGCCGTGGCTGAAGGTGAAGAAGGTTCGCCAGAGCTTTTCGATTGCGCCACAGTTCTCGCAGAGGCCGTTGCCAGTGGGTAGGTCAAGCACCCGGACGCAAATGAGGGAGAAGAAGACCAGGCCGGAGATCCAGACGTAGGTCGCAACGGCGTTGCGATGGATACGGGCCAGCAGGAGGCCGCCGATCATCGGGACGAGGAAGGCTAGGACCGTGGCGAGCTGCTTTGGCGCAGGAGAATCGGGATCCGGGTGATTCAGGCTCATGACGCCGATGACGATCGCGAGAAGCACCACGGCGACGACGGTGTGGGAGAGGAACCAAATGGCTTCGCGCCCCAGGTCACCTATCGTCTTGTCCTGCGAGATGTCTCGTGCGTTGACCATGTCTGTTCCAGCAAAGATTACTCCAAATGGATATCGACGAGAGCACTTTCGATTGCGTCTTTGGTGGCATTTGGCCTCTGATTAACACCCCTAGGTGCTCTCTCGCTCGCATTCGCTTTTAGAATAGAGAGATGCTGCTTGAAGGGCTTCAACTTCCTCTGACGACTCCGTTTTATCCTGACGGCCGCCTCAATCTTCTCAAGCTCGAACAGAACACGGCGCGGTACTCGAAGACACCGATCGCGGGTATGGTGGCGCTTAGCGATTCTGGTGAGCCGACCTTGCTGTCGGATGAAGAGACGCGACAGACCCTGCGAAGCGTGGCCGATGCGGCTGCCGAGGAGAAGGTCCTGTTAGCAGGGGTATCGCGCGATAGTGTGACGGAAACGCTCAATCTGGTGGAGTTTGCGGAGGAGTGCCGATACGACGCTGTGCTGGTGAAGCAGCCATCCTTGTTTCAGGAGAGCGCCGTTGGCAGGAATGTGAAGGCGTTGCTGACCTATTTCCGGACAGTCGCGGATAGCTCAGCTTTACCTGTGGTGCTCTATCGTGCAGTTGCCGGACCTGATTCGTGGTTGTCGACTGAGATGGTGATCGAACTGGCTGGACATCCGAACATCATCGGGCTGGTTGACGGTGCCGCCGGACGGGGAGAGATGGAGTCCTTGATGGAAGGAACCGCTGGTGTGAAGGGCGAGGCAGCGGTGACTGCAGTCTTTGCTGCAGTTACGCGGAGAATGCAGAGCCGAAATGAGGGATTGATCCCGGCTGGCACGCTGACGGGTGGAAGCGCCGCGCTGGCTGTTGCTCCCGCGAAGGTGGCCTTGAAGACGCGGTCGAAGATGGTTGGCTTTCAAATCCTGACGGGAAACACGGCGGGGATGCTAGGTGGATTGCGCTCAGGCGCTGCGGGAGCGATGCCGGCATTTGCGGCGTCGGCACCACAGGCATGCTATGAGGTGCTCGCCGCCTGGAAGGATGGAGACGATGGGCTGGCAGAGGAAAAGCAGGTACGGCTGCAGGGTGTGGCGGAGAGAGTGGAGGGGGAGTTGGGTGTAGCGGGAATCAAGTTCGGGTGTGATCTGAACGGGTACTTCGGGGGAAGACCACGGCTGCCATTGTTGCCGCTGTCGGGTGAGGAGCGGGCGGAGATCGAGGCGTTGATGCAGGGACTGCGGAACTAGATTATCTTGCGGTCGCTAGGATCAGTCGTGCTGCTTGGGAGTGACAGTAACGCCCATTCCGCTCAGTTTGCTACGTGCCTGCATGGCTTCGGGCGAGTTGGGGTAGCGCTGGATGAGTGTGCGAAACTCGCGTACACCGGCATCTTTCTGATTGAGAGCTACCAGCGCCATGCCCTTGTGAAGATGTGCCACGGGTACTTTGTTGCTGTCTGGATATTGTCCGAGGACGCTGTCGTAGGCCTTGATGGCAGCGGCGTAGCGGCCTCCTCGATAGTCGATCTCAGCCTGGTAGTAGTAGGCATTTCCCGAAAGGGGATTGTCGGGGTAGTTCTTGACTACATCGCCAAACTCGGAGGCCGCGAGTGCGTATTTGGCAGCCATGTAGTCGCCGAGGGCGGTCTTGTAGAGATCGTCGGCCGGTGGAACACCTGATCCTGCGCCCCCGGACGGAGCAGGATCTGCCGCAAGAGGGACGTTCGCCGTAGGCTTTCCTTTTCGCACGATGGGAGCTGGCGCTGGTGGGGCTTCCGGAGCTGCGGTTGCCGGAGCCGGCGAGCCTCCACCGCCGGGCTGCGGCTGATTCTGCATATTGGCATTGATGGATTGCTGTTGGCCCTGAACGTCCTGTAACAACTTCTGGAGCGACCCGATGCGTGCCTTGATTTCGTCAACGGAGTCGTTGAGAGACTGGATCTGACCGGAGACCTGATCGATCTTTCCGGTCTGCGCCTCCTGTTGTGCCTGCATCTGCTTATGCAGCGAGTCGAGGGTTACACCCATTCTGTTAACTGAGTCGGCGCTCTGCTGGATGAGGTCCTTCATGACCCCCATGCGTTCGTCGTTGGACTGTTGAAGGCGAGCAACGGCGTCCTGAAGCTGTTGTATTTGCGTCTGCAGCTGCACCATATCTTTGTTGACCGCATATGCGGGGGAGCCGCAGAGAAGGGCTGCGGCCAGCACGGCTGCTGAGACAAGACGAATCGCTTTGGCATCAATGGAAGAGTTCGCAGGACGAATCAGTTGATGGGTCTTTTGATCGGTCATGGGCATTACACGCTCGACTTTCTGTCTTCCGGTCGGCCCTCGCACGATGTGCTGTGAGAGGGCCAATCTGGACTAGGACCGCGAAAATTAGCGATCGAGTGAGAATTGAGCCCGACGGTTTTGTTGCCAGCAGGTCTCGTTTTCTTCCGTGCAGAACTGCTTCTCCTTGCCGTAGCTGATGACGCGAAGCCGGTTTGCAGAGACGCCGGCCGAGACCAGCGCGGTGCGGGCAGCGTTAGCCCGGTTTTCGCCGAGCGCGAGGTTGTACTCGGCCGAACCGCGGTCATCGCAATAGCCGCCGATGATGACTTTGATCGCAGGGTGGGCGGCGAGATAGGCCGCGGCTTGGGCGGTTGAGGCCGTCGCATCGGGACGGAGATCGTAGCTATCGTAGTCGAAGAAGATGTCCTGGACGTTCTGGTGGAATGCGGCCTCGCTGCCCATATCCCCGGCGGTTGTGGGAGGCGCGGTGGGAGCGACGGGGACACGGACGGTGACGCGGACGTTTGCTTCCGTCGTGCCGCCGTCTCCAATCGCAACGAGGTGGAAGTTCGTCGAGCTGGAGGGCGAGACGGTCTGGGTGCCGTTCAGGTTGACCGGGCCGATGCCGTCGATGGCAACGGAGTTGGCGTTTGTGCTGCGCCAGTTCAGGACGACAGACTGGCCCTGGTCGATCGCGAGCGGGTCCGCAGAGATGGTGGCGGTGGGAGCAGCAGCGGTAGCGGTTGGTGCAGGCCCGAGAGCATTTGGATCGACTCCGCTGGCCTTCTTGTGGCAGCCCGTGACCGCGCCAAAGGCGACAAGGGCAGCTGCCGTGACCAGGGTCTTGCTGAATCTGTTTTGCATCGTACTCATCGGATATCTCCTGCCATCGTTAGTATTTCAAAGAATCAACGCAATCTGCGGAGCAACCCACAGAAAAGATAAACGCTACTTCCAACTCCAGTTTGGCATGTCGGCGCCGGGGCCGGTCAATGCACGTTTCCCCGTGCCGTCGGCAAGCATAGTCATGATCTTCGTGCTTCTGGCCTTGCCATCGGGGCTGTTGGCGTAGACGATATGCCGGCCGTCGGGGGACCACGAGGGAAAGTCACATCGTCCACCATCATGGGTGAGCTGGATCCACTTCTTAGTGGCAATCTCCATGATGTAGATGTCCTGTCCACCAGGTGCGCCGGGGCCGTACTTGCGGTCCCATGCAAATGCCAGGAACTGGCCATTTGGAGACCAGGAGACTGATGTGGCATAACCTCCGTCGGTCATACGTTGCACGGCGGAGCCGTCGGTGTCCATGATGTAAAGCTGTGGCAGGCCTGTGCGTCCACTGATCCAGGCGATCTGCGAGCCGGTGCGCGGGTTGAAGACAGGCGAGACATCGGGGCCACGGAAGCTGGTGATGCGACGGGCTAGGCTGCCGTTGGCATCGGAGATCCAGATCTCAGGGTCGCCGGAGCGCGAGGAGGAGTAGGCGATATCTTTGCCGTTAGGCGACCACGCTGGAGAGAGGTTGGTTCCACCAACGCCCGTGAAGTTGACCATGCGGCCTAGAACGAGAGAGAAGATGCGAATCTGAAACCCGTCGTGGCCGAGTGAGGAGAAAGCGAGACGGCTGTTGTCAGGCGAAATACGCGGAGAGAGCGAGATTGCCCCAAGGTGAGTGAGAGGATGCTGATTGGCGCCATCGTAATCCATCTCCCAGATCTCTTTGTTGGCACCATCGAGCTTGACGTAGTAGATCTTGGACTCCGCAATACCCTGACTGCCGCCGCTAAGCCTGAAGATGATCTCGTCGGCGAAGCGATGGGCGATCTGGCGGGCGGAGTCTTCGGTGGCTTCCTCGCTGTATTGCTTGGCGAGCACCTGGGGGTATTGAAGGTTCTTGGCGTCGAAGAGAAAGCCGTTGCAGACGATCCTTCCACCCTGAATGCTGAAGCTGCCGAAGGCCACCATAGACGCGGCGGTTGGCGCTGCCGACCATTGCTGGACGTTCATCTCCGCAGGTGCACCGGGAGTCGATTGCGGCAGAAGGCTCTTCGATACGATGTCGAAGATGCCAGCGTTGGCGAGATCGGCGTAGAGCGTTGTGTCGAATGTACGCTTCAGCCCATCGACCTGAGGATCCGCTGAGCCGGCTTTGAAGTCAGCGACGGCGATGCGAATGTTGGAGACACCCTTGGAGGTCTCGGTCTTGATGTCCTGTGCGGACAGAACCGAGACACCAACGAGCAGGATGAGGAGGGCTCCAAGGCAATAAAGCTGGGCGTGCCGGATGGGGGAGGATCGATTCGTACTAAGCATTCTGTCCTATGTTAGACGCAAAATCGCTGTGGGAGGGTTTCTTAGCGGCCGTTGCAGTGGTAATCAATGGAATACTCCAAAATTTACCAGCAACAACCAGGAGCTATTGAGGCTGGAAGTGAAAGGTGTATTCCACGGTAATGTGATCGCCCTGCGGAAGAGGGCCAAAGCCGTCGACTCGCTGCACCGCACGGATGGCCGAAAGGTCCAGTGAAGGGGAGCCGCTGCGGGTCTCGACGCGGGCGTTCGAGGGGACACCTTCACGGCTGATGTCGAAGACGATGGTTGTGCTTTTGCCCAGGGAGGCGCGAGGATCCGCCTCTCCGGTGTACCAGTTCTGCGCAACCTTGTTATTCACGATATTCACGTAGTAGGCGAAGCGTGCCCCGAAGGTTCGGTCTTGCACGGAGACGCTGGCGGTGCCGTTCTTAACCTCCAGCGTGGACTGGGCGATGCGGATTCCCGCGGTCTCTCCGGTGACGGCCTTGGTCGGATCGGGCGTTATCTGTTGAACGTGTTTCGGAGGCGCCGGGGTAGGCTTTTCCGCGGTCTTGATCGGCTTGGTGATCTTTTCAGGGATGGCAACTTCTTTAGGGCTCGGCGGCGGCTCCGTCTTTTCTTTGGCGGTCACCGGGGCGGGACTTGGCGCCTCTGAGGTCAGGACGCCGGCGTCGAGGGTGCGCTGCGTGGGGGGAAGAGGAATCGAGGCAACCATGGTGGCCTGGATAGCCCCGGCATTGGAGGCGTTTTCGCCCCAGTTGAGGCCCTTGTGATGAAAGAGCACCGCCCAGCCAACGAGGACGGCGGCAACCACACCGTGCAGCACAAGCGAGCCGGCGAAGTTGACGCCGATCCTGTCACTGTCGCTGTAGTCTTCGTGGCCGAGATGGAAGGTAGGGGCTATGGCAAGATCCTTACTTCTGAAGCGGCTGAGTGACGATACTGATGTTGGTAATGCCAGCCTGCTTGACCGCATCCATGACCGAGGCGAAGGCCCCAAAGGGCACGCGCTCATCGGCGCGCAGATAAATGATGCGCTTGGCGGCGTCCGCGCCACTCGGAACCTTCAGCAAGCCGGGAAGTTGGTTGACGTTGACTGGCTTGTCCTGCAGGAAGACGTTCTGCTCGCGGTCAATCGTGACGACCATGCGCTCTTCGGTGAGCTGATTAACCGTGCGGGTCTTGGGGATCGCCACTTCAACGCCGGACTGAAGCACGGGCGCGGTGAGCATGAAGATGAGCAGAAGCACGAGAACCACATCGACCAGTGGAGTGATGTTGATCTCGGCGAGCGCTGTTTGAGTGTGTCCCTTAGAAGAGAAGGCCATGGCTAAAAGGTCCTCCGTCTTACTTCTTCCTGTTGCGGCGGCACGGGGGGAGTCATCATCGCCGCGTTCTCGATGGCGTTGAGGAGTTCGCGGCCAAAGTCGTCCATCCGCGCGGCGAACTCGCGGAGCCGCGCTGTCAGCTGGTTGTAGCCCACGACGGCGGGGATTGCGACCACCAGGCCGGCGGCGGTGGTGATCAGCGCCTCCGAGATGCCGGGGGCAACGGCGCGAAGGGTCGCTGCACCTGCGGTGCCTAGGCCGTGGAAGGCGTCGATGATGCCCATCACAGTGCCGAAGAGTCCGATGAACGGTGCGATGGCGGCGATGGTGGCGAGCCAGGTCATGCGGCTCTCCATTGCGGTGAGGGCTTCGCTTGCGGCCGTCTGGGCGGCGCGTTCGAGCGCAACGGGATTCCGTGGGAGACCGCGGCCGCCATTCTGCCGCTGGTACTCGTCATGGATCTCACTGAAGACGGCGACCAGGGGGCTGGGTTTGAACTGCTCGGCAACGGCGGCGATTTCGCTGAGCCGCGTTGATTTACGAAAGGCGCGAATGAAGCGCAGGCTCTGCGTGTGGGCTCGGCCGAAGCGGGACCACTTGGAGATCATGATCGTCCACGAAAAGATGCTCGCAAGGAGAAGAATGACGAGCACCGCGAAGGCGACGGGGCCGCTGTTGTGGACCATCTCCAGAAGAGCGCTGGTGTTGGCCGCCGCAGGTGCGGCATTCGAGTCATCCTGGAACAGGTAAAGGGCAAGCATCCAAACCATAGTTGTTGTCCACCAGTCTTTAGTGTAAATCGCGATTGAGACAATTCGGCCGGGCACCTGCCGTGGTGCAGGGTTTTCCCGTATACAGGGTGGTTCCTGACGAGATCCCGGCGAGGTTTGCTATTCTCGCGGTAAGTCGTTGCCTGAGGACCCTATGCTGCTGGAGTTGCGCGCGGAAAACTATGCTGTGATCGACCGTGCGGTCGCTACGTTTGGGCTGGGCCTCAACCTGCTGACGGGCGAAACCGGCGCGGGCAAGTCCATTTTGATCGATGCGCTGGCGCTGCTGCTCGGCGGCAAGGCGTCGGCGGACGTGGTTCGTCACGGGGAAGAGAAGGCCGTAGTGAGTTGCGTCTTCGAGCTGACTCCAGGAGCTGCAGCGGTGCTTGAAGCGAATGGAATTGACTCGGAGTCGGACCATATCTTGTTGCGAAGAGAGATCATCGCGAACGGCAAAGGCCGCGTGTTCATCAACAATCAGCCTGCGACGGTGGGAGTCCTACGGCAGCTCGCGCCTGAACTTGCGCTGGTGCATTCCCAGGGAGAGACGCTCGGGTCGTTCGATCAGGCACAGCAGCGGAGTCTCCTGGATCGTTTTGGCGGGTCGAATTCGGAGGCTGTCGCTGAGGCGTTTGCTGCGTGGCGGACGACGATCGACAAATTGACTGAGCTGCAATCTGCGGAGCAGGACCGGCTGCGGATGGCGGACCTCTGGCGCTTTCAAAGCAAGGAGATCGCTCAGGCTGGACTCGCCGCAGAGGATGAAGACGTTCAGCTTGAGGCAGAGAAGCGCGTGCTCGGGAACGCAGAGAAGCTCTACACTGCGGCGATGAGTGCGCATGAGCTGTTGTATGAGTCGGAGGGTTCCGCCGAGGGTGCTCTGGGTGCGGCATTGAAGCACTTGGACGAGCTGGCGCGATATGACACGCGCTTTCAGGAACCGGCGCAACAGTTGGCCGCGGCCAAGGCAATCGTGGAGGACGTCGATGCGGAGGTGCGCGACTTTGCCGACAATGTCCATGCGGCGCCGGGACGGCTGGAGGAGATTGAGGATCGGCTGGCGGCGCTCGATCGGCTCAAGAGGAAGTATGGACAAACTCTGAAGGAGGTCATCGCCTTTGGCGCAGAGGCGGAGCGGCAACTTGCCGAAGTCGAGAACAGAGACGCCTTGCTGGTGGAGTTGAAGGCCAAAGAAGAACAGGACGCGGCTGCGTATCGCGCAGTCGCGGCACAGCTCACAGCGAGCAGAACCGAAGCCGCCAAGCGTCTGGAAAAACAGGCCGAGGCGCAGATCAACGATCTTGCCATGAGTACGCGTTTTCATGTCCAGGTGACCGCGGAGAAATCTCCTGAGAGCTGGACGGCGCATGGCTGGGACAAAGTTGAGTGCCTTATCGCCACGAACGCGGGCGAGCCTTTAAAACCGCTACACGAGATCGCCTCTGGCGGTGAAATGTCACGCGTGATGCTGGCGCTGAAGGTAACCGTTGAGGAGGCCGCGTCCGGCGGCACAGGGCGGAAGAAGAAGACCGTTTTGCCGCGCACTCTGGTCTTCGACGAGATCGATATCGGCATCGGCGGGCGGGCTGCCGAGGCTGTGGGCCGCAAGCTGAAGACATTGTCCAAGGGTCAGCAAGTGTTGTGCATTACCCACTTGCCTCAGATTGCCGCGTTCGGGGATCAGCATTTTCTGATTGAGAAGACGGAGAAGCGCGGTCGAACGCAGACCGAGGTCCGCCGAATGGAAGACCCGGAGCGGACACAGGAGATCGCCCGTATGTTGAGCGGGGCGAAGCTGACTGAGACCAGTCTCAAGCATGCCGCCCACCTGTTGGAAAGCAGCAGATAACGGAAGCCCCGGCATCTCGGGTCAACCTACTTGCATCCCACGTGCAAGCACTATTTTCAGAAAGATTGACCCCGGAGGTTCGACTATGTCGGCAGACTCAAAGAAGTGTGCAATGGAAGGCTGTCTGTGTATGGCGCCGGCGGGCCAGAAGTACTGCTCCGCTTACTGCCAGGCAGCGAAAAAAGAGATCAAGCTGCAGTGCGATTGTGGGCATCCCGCTTGCGAGAGTCAGAAGCTCTAGTGTCGAGGGGGGTGGGATCGAGCGAGGAGATGCGCCAACGTGAAATAAGTTCCATTTATTTTATGGATTTTAGCGATCTCTTGTGGATTTTTTAGGCCTCAAAGCTGCACCACAAATGGTTCAAATAAGCCCCCGTCGCGAGTCGAACGCGATATACTAAAAGGCGTGACTACTACCACCCTTGAGCGCGTCTCTGAAGAACAGAGCGGCAACAAAACGAAAACTAAGCGGGTCCTTCTTCTCAAGCCTCGCGGCTTCTGTGCCGGCGTTGTGCGTGCCATCGACATCGTCCAGATTGCGCTGGAGACCTTTGGCGCTCCGATCTATGTCCGTAAGGAGATCGTTCACAACAGCTATGTGGTGACCGATCTGGCCAAGAAGGGCGCGATCTTCGTCAACGAGTTGGACGAAGTCCCGGAAGGGGCGCGGGTCATCTATTCCGCTCACGGCGTCTCGCCTGCCGTCCGCGAGGCCGCGAAGCAGCGTGGGCTGAAAGTAATCGATGCAACTTGCCCGCTGGTGACCAAAGTACACGTCGAAGC
Source organism: Acidobacteriaceae bacterium KBS 89 (assembly GCA_000381605.1). GTDB lineage: Bacteria > Acidobacteriota > Terriglobia > Terriglobales > Acidobacteriaceae > Edaphobacter. The sequence continues at coordinate 336,128 of KB906755.1, read as the reverse complement.
TATTAAATTTGCGAAGCAGGGATATTCGCTGGTGCTGGTTGGACATCGCGATCATGAAGAGGTTGAGGGAACGCAGGGCGAGGCCCCGGATGTGACCCAGGTAGTTTCGACGGTCGAGGAGGTTGCGGCGCTGGTCGTTCCCGATCCGAACAAAGTCGCATATCTGACCCAAACGACGCTCTCGCTCGACGAAGCCCGGTACATGATCGAGGCGTTGAAGAACAAGTTCCCGAACATCATCGGCCCGCATGCTCAGGACATCTGCTACGCGACGGAGAACCGGCAGACAGCGGTCAAGAATGTCGCGCATGGCGCCGATCTTGTGTTGGTGGTCGGCTCCCGCAACAGCTCCAATTCGAACCGGCTGGTTGAAGTCTCGAAGAACCTGGATACGAATTCCTACCTCATCGACACCGCTGACGCCATTCAGCCCGAGTGGCTGGAGGGTGTCAACACGGTCGCGGTAACGGCCGGAGCGTCGGCTCCTGAGGTGTTGGTGAAAGACGTTGTCGAATATCTGCAAGCGATGGGCTATGGCTCGGTCGATGAGGTGGAAGTGATGCCGGAGAATGTACGCTTCGGCCTGCCGCCAGAGATCGTCCAGGCCATTGCATCTGCTCCACCGGTTGGCCGGTGACGAGTTTCGTATACGGAGATTTTGTTTTTCATGGGGACATTTAAAAGCAACCCGAAGAGCGTAAACCAACCGGCGCAACCGCGCTTCGGGCGGATGGACCTCGGCCTGGAGCACGTTGTTGAAGGTATGGAACGCGCCAAGGAACGGTTGCTTGATCTGCAGCATCCGGATGGGTATTGGTGCGGCGAACTCGAAGCGGACAGCATGCTCGAGTCCGATTACATCTTCGTGCATACGCTGCTGGGCACGGGCGATCGTGGCAGGATGGAGCGCGCCGTCAACGAGATTCTTCGTCATCAGAATGAAGACGGTGGCTGGAGCATCTATCCCAACGGCCCGTCCAATATTTCGCTTGGCGTGAAGGCGTATCTCGCTCTGAAGCTGATGGGCTGGTCCAAGGATCATCCTGTGCTGGTGAAGGCGCGGGAGTGGATCCTCGCCAACGGCGGTGTGACCGAGGTCAACACCTTCACCAAGATTTACCTGTGCTTCATGGGACAGTACGAGTACGACGCTGTTCCCGCAGTCCCGCCGGAGTTGATCCTCTTTCCGAAGTGGTGGTACTTCAATATCTACGAGATCTCCGCGTGGTCTCGAGCCATTGTTGTTCCGCTGTCGATCGCCTACGCGAAGAAGCCGTTCAAGAAACTCTCACCGGAGCAGGGAATCAGCGAGCTTTTCGTCGGTGGTCGCGAAAATGCGCATCTCCACCTGAGGTGGGATAAGAAGAAGGTCTTTGGCTGGAGGAATATCTTTCTGGCAGCGGACCGCGTCGCCCATTGGGCCGAGCGCGTTCATATTCGCCCGCTCCGCAAAGTCGCTTTGAAGCGAGCTGAAAAGTGGATGCTGGAGCGCTTCGAAAAATCAGACGGACTTGGCGCGATCTATCCCGCCATGTTGAATGCACTGATTGCGCTGGCCTGCCTGGGATACACGCCGGACGATCCTCAGTTTATTCGTGCGATGGACGAGTTCGAGAAGCTTGGCATCGACAATCCCGAGGGCGAACCGAACTACCCAACTCCCACCTTCCGCATGCAGCCCTGCGTCTCGCCGGTGTGGGACACCGCTCAGGCCGTTTACGCGCTGGGCGAGGCTGGAGTTGCGAAGGACGATCCGCGCATGGTCAAGGCCGCAGACTGGCTGATGTCCAAGGAGGTCCGCAACAAGGGCGATTGGTCGATGAGTCTTCCCAATGTCCAACCTGGCGGATGGTACTTCGAGTTTAACAATGAGTTTTATCCGGATGTGGATGATTCGGCGCAGGTACTGTTGGCGCTGAATTGCGTCAGCCATCCGCGGGAACGCAACCAGATCGATGTTTCGCAGCGTGCCCTCGACTGGATCTTCGCGATGCAGTGCAAGAACGGCGGCTGGGCCAGCTTCGATAAAGACAACACGAAGATGATCTTCCAATACATCCCGTTCGCCGACCATAACGCGATGCTCGACCCACCGACCGTGGACATTACGGGCCGTATTCTGGAGATGCTCGCGAACTACGGATACACTCGACGCGACAAGCGTGTCGAGAAGGCGATCCAGTTCGTCCTGAAAGAGCAGGAGTCCGACGGAAGCTGGTTCGGGCGTTGGGGCGTGAACTACCTCTATGGCACATTTCTCGTGCTGCGCGGCCTGGAGGCCATGGGCGTGTGGAACCATGAGCCCGCAATTCAGCAGGCAGCTGAGTGGATCCGCATGGTGCAGAATGCCGACGGTGGCTGGGGTGAAACCTGCACCAGCTACGACGACCCGACCGTGCGTGGGATCGGGCCGAGTACGCCATCGCAGACAGCATGGGCGATTCTTGGACTTCTCGCCGCCGGCGACACCAGAAGCGATTCTGTGGCCAAGGGAATTCGCTGGCTGGTGACGAAGCAGGCGGAAAACGGAAGCTGGGACGAGTCGGCAGCCGAACGCAACAACGAAGCGGTTTACACCGGAACAGGATTTCCGCGGGTGTTCTACCTCGCATACCACCTCTACCGGGACTATTTCCCGCTCCTTGCGCTTACGACGTACAAGCGCGCAATGGAGAAAGAAGCGGCAGCAGCAGCAGCGTAAGAGTTATCCGCAACGACGAACGTGTTGCGCAGAAATTTTGATGGAGGAGACACCGGATGGCAGTCCCAGTCTCGCAAGCCTGGACGGTTGCAACGTATGTCTTGAAGCAGAAGCTCATGGGCCGGAAGAAGTATCCGCTTGTGCTGATGCTGGAGCCGCTCTTCCGCTGCAACCTGGCGTGCGCCGGCTGCGGCAAGATTCAGTACCCTGCGCACATCCTGAAAGCGGAGCTCTCACCCGAAGACTGCTTCAAGGCAGTCGAAGAGTGCGGCACCCCGATGGTGGCGATCCCCGGCGGTGAGCCGTTGCTACATCCCCAGATGCCGGAGATTGTTGCTGGCCTCGTGGCGCGCAAGAAGTACGTATATATGTGCACTAACGCGCTGCTTCTGAAAGAGAAGCTTCACCTGTTCAAACCCAGCAAGTATCTCTCATTTTCGGTCCACGTCGACGGCCAGCGCGAGCATCACGACTTCTCCGTCTGCCGCGAGGGTGGCTACGACATCGCAATGGAAGGCGTCCATGCAGCAGTCAAGGCCGGCTTCCGCGTGACGACGAATACGACCCTCTTCGACGGTGCCGACCCGAATAGCGTGCGTGCGCACTTTGACGAGCTGATGGTGGCCGGTGTGGAGAGCATGATGGTCTCGCCCGGATACACCTACGACAAGGCGCCTGACCAGAAGCACTTCCTTGGTCGCGCACGGTCGAAGAAGATGTTCCGCGCCATTCTCTCGAACCGCAAAAAGACGTGGCGCTTCAACGCATCGCCCATTTTCATGGAATTCCTGATGGGCAAAAAGGATCTAACCTGCACACCGTGGGGTATGCCGACTTTCAGCATCTTTGGCTGGCAGAAGCCCTGCTACCTGCTGCAGGATGGTTATGCAGACAGCTTCAAAGAGCTGATGGAGACGGTGCAGTGGTCGAACTACGGCACCGAGAGCGGCAACCCGCAGTGCGCAAACTGCATGGTGCACTCCGGCTATGAGGCGAGCGGCGTGAACTACACCTTCGGCTCGATCAAAGGGATGCTGCAGACCGCGAAGGCAATCTTCTTCAGCAGGTATGAGGATGACGGCGCAATGAAGCTGCTGAACGAATGGAAGCCTGCGCACACTGGGCCGCTGGTGCAGATTGCAGCGCCTGGCGCCGCATCGACGAGCGCCGAACTTCAGGGAGTCTCAGGAGACTAACGATGGCGACCGAGACACAGGAATCAGCAAAACTAGCGCAGCTCGCGCACGAGAACCCGGATGAGATTGAAGTAGCCGCGGGCCGCGAGCGGGAACAGCTTGAAGGCTGGATTCCGGAGTTGGCAACTGAAGCCGAGGTTCGCGAAGCACTCGAGAAGGCCTTCGACTATCGCGGCGATGTCACGATAACCAAAAAAGACGGCACGCAAGTAGTCGGATATCTCTTCGATCGACGCGCCGGTTCGTCTCTCGCCGACTCCTTCGTCCGCATTATTCCCTCCAACGCGCCGACGAAGGTAAATGTAGCCTACTCCGACATCGCTGCGCTTGCTTTCACCGGCCGCGATACAGCGGCGGGTAAGACCTTCGAGGCCTGGGTGAAGAAGTACTGGGAGAAGAAGGCGGCCGGAGAGCGGAACATCCAGATCGAACCGGACAAGCTCGACTAAGTCTAGACTGGGACTCGACTAGGAAAAGAGCAGGACGTGCGCGTATTCATTACCGGAGCGACGGGCTTCGTCGGTGGCCATGTTGCCAGGCAATATGCCGCAGGGGGCGCCAGCCTTCGGTTACTCACTCGGCAGACGAGCCGATTGGACTCCCTAAAAGGAATCGACGCAGAAATGGTTACAGGCGACCTGCGTGAGCCAGAGAAGCTGCGATCAGCGCTCGCAGGCTGCGATGCACTGGTCCATGTTGCGGCTGACTATCGTTTGTGGGTGCGCGATCCGAAGCAGATGTACTCCGCCAATGTCGATGGGACACGGGAGCTACTGAGACTTGCCCGCGAAGTCGGAGTTCAGCGCGTCGTCTACACCTCGAGTGTCGCGACGATGGGCTTCAAGACCGACGGAACGATCGTGAACGAGGAGACTCCCGTTGCGCTGACGGACATGATCGGCCACTACAAACGCTCGAAGTTCCTGGGCGAATTAGAAGCCATACAGGCCGCGAAGGCCGGGCAGCATGTCATGATCCTGAACCCGACGACGCCGATCGGCCCAGGCGATGCCAAGCCCACTCCAACCGGAAGAATCATCGTCGATTTCCTGAATAAGAAGTTTCCCGCCTACGTGGATACCGGCCTGAATCTCGTCGATGTGAATGAGGTTGCTCGAATGCACGTGGTGGCCCTCGAACGCGGAACTCCAGGCGAGCGATATATTCTCGGAGGCGAGAACCTTACCTTGAAACAGATCCTCGACCGCATGTCGGCCATCACCGGCCTGCCGTCGCCGACGATGAAGGTGCCGCACGCAGTTGCGATGGGCTTCGCATTTCTTGATGAGACCTTCACCGGCAAGATCCGAGGCAAAGAGCCGCGCGCCACCGTGGAAGCCGTTCGCATGGGAAAGAAGATGATGTTTGCCTCTTCAGCAAAGGCCGAACGCGACCTGGGCTTTCATATATTGCCGGTATATCCGCCACTGCGGGCGGCGATCGACTGGTTCATCGCGCACGGTTACGCACCCGCCTTCGACAGGGCTTCCGCATGAAAGAATTTCCGGCCTTCATTGCGGCCCTGCCGAGAGAGGTTAAGCATCTGGTTCGAGGCTGGCAGAAAGATCGACTGCCTAACAAGATCGTTACCTACACCAACGGATTTGCGATCGTAGCCTGCGCTGGTATGGGGCCGGAACGCGCGACTCTGGCAGTTGAGGCGGCGATGGCGGCAAAGCCAGTAACCGCCCTGCTTTCGGTTGGCTTCGCCGGAGCCTGCAATCCATCATTGAAAGTGGGGGACATCGTTCGCGCTGGAGTCGTCGTAGACACCCAATCTGGCGAACGCTATTTTAACTCCGAGTACAAGCAGATCCTTGTAAGCACACCTGCCATAGCGAGTGTTCAGGAGAAGAAACGCCTCTACGAATCGTACGCGACCGCCGCGGTAGACATGGAAGCGGCAACGGTCGCACGCATCGCGGAGGCACACAATTTACCCTTTCGAGCAATCAAGGTTATCTCTGACGAAGCGAACTTTGAATTGCATGAGCTTTCCCGGTTTGCTTCCCGAGACGGTCAGTTTCGCGAAGCGGCCTTTGCGGCGTACTCAATTGCCAGGCCCCGTCTCTGGCCAAAGTTAGTTCAGCTTGCAGGAAACAGTAAGCTGGCGATTCGAGCGCTCACAACCGAACTGGAGAGCCAGTTAGACGTGTACAAATAGAGTAATTAAATATGCCCACAAAAGAACAAGAGATGCCGGCAGTCCCAGCAACCATGCGCGCCGCGGTATATCGCGGAGTGAACGACGTCCGTACCGAGACGATTCCAGTGCCTGAGATTGGCGCAGGCGAGGTACTGGTCAAGATTCACACGTGCGGGATCTGCGGGACGGACCTGAAAAAGATCCACACCGGCTCCCATGATGCGCCGCGTGTCTTCGGACACGAGATGTCGGGCACGATCGTTCGCATTGGAGAGGGCGTCAGCGGCTTTGCGGTCGGCGATCGCGTGATGGCGTACCACCACATTCCCTGTGGTGAGTGTTACTACTGCCGCAAGCAGACCTTCGCGCAGTGTGAGGTCTACAAGAAAGTAGGATGCACTGCCGGCTTTGCCCCATCAGGCGGAGGCTTCGCCGAGTACATTCGCGTAATGGACTGGATTGTGCGGCGCGGCCTTGTAAAAATTCCCGATGATATTCCGTTCGAGCAGGCCGCGTTTCTCGAGCCCGTCAATACGTGTTACAAAGCGATTCAACTACTCGGTCTCAAGCCTGACGAGACAGTGCTGGTGATCGGTCAGGGCCCTATAGGAATCCTGCTGGCCGCCCTTGCAAGGAAGACCGGAGCCACCGTTCTGACCAGCGATCTGTATCCCGAACGCCACGCGATTGCCACGAGGTTCGGCCTCCAGAACCCGCTGGACGCTCGAGGCGACGTCGTCGCTGCAACGCGATCCGCCACGGAAGGCAGGGGAGCAGATGTTGCCTTACTCGCAGTCGGCGGCAACGCCTTGATCAAGATCGCGATGGACGCAATTCGGCCCGGTGGTCGCGTCGTGTTGTTTGCCCAGACGCAGCACGGAGAGGCGCCATTCGACCCGGCAGCCGTCTGCATGGATGAGAAGACCCTGATGGGGTCGTACAGCTCGTCGGTCTCCTTCAATGAGGATGTCAACAAACTGGTCTTCGATGGCTACCGCACGGGCTTCGATCTGACCAACCTCATCTCGCACCGTTTTTCGCTGGAGGACGCCGCTGCGGCGATCGAACTGGCGTCACACCCTCAGCCCAGCTCAATGAAGATCGTGATTCAGCCCCGCAGCTAATCGCGCGCGCGTTTTTTTACTTCGACGCTGAGACGCTTGATCTTCTGGTTCAGTGTGGAAAGCGGAATCTTGAAGTACTCCGCTGCCTCGGTCTGGTTCCAGTGGCACCGCTCCAGCCGGTCAGAGATGATACGCCGCTCAATCTCCTCCATCAGATCGAAGAGGGAAGCGTTCGGCTCATGGTCAAGCAGACTTGCAGAGTAGGTGCTCCCGGTCAACTGCGTCGGAAGCAGATCAGGGCTGATCGTCCGCGAGGTGGAGAGCACAACACCGCGCTCCATGGCGTTCTCAAGCTCGCGTACGTTGCCCGGCCACTCGTAGTCCATGATGATGCGCATCGCCTCGGGAGACAACGAGCGGTCTTCCGTACCATTCTCTTCCGCGTAGAACTTGAGGAAGTGAGCCGAGAGCAACGGAATGTCCTCGCGGCGCGAGCGGAGCGGCGGCAGTTCCAGGCAGATGACGTTCAGCCGGTAGAAGAGGTCTTCGCGGAAGCGGCCTTCGCGCACTGCTTCCTGCAGATTGACGTTGGTCGCAGCGATGATGCGGACGTCGACCTGGATCTCCTGTACGCCGCCAAGGTGCATGAAGCGGCGGTCCTGCAGGACGCGCAGGATCTTTGCCTGCATATCCATGCCCATGGTGCCGATCTCATCGAGAAAGAGCGTCCCGCCATTGGCCACTTCGAAGAGGCCCTTCTTCGCCGTGACCGCCGAAGTGAACGCTCCTTTGACGTGACCGAAGAGTGTCGATTCCAACAGCTCCGACGGTACGGCTCCAGTGTTGACGGGGACAAACGGCCTGTCGCGACGCGGTGAATTGGCGTGGATCGCCTTCGCAATTAGTTCCTTGCCGGTACCGCTCTCACCCTGGATCAACACTGTGGAACGGCTCGGAGCCACCTGGGCGATGAGGTCGAAGAGGCGAAGCATAGGCTCGCTCTTGCCGACGATATTTTCGAAGTTGTAACGCTGCTTCAGCGTGCGCTTGAGCTGGACGACCTCTTCTTCCGCGCGATGCCGCGCCACTGCGGCGCGGATGTCGGCGAGAAGTTTTTCGTTGTCCCACGGCTTCTGTACAAAATTCTCTGCGCCGGCACGAATGGCGTCGACGACATTGCCCACCGTCCCATAGGCCGTGATCATAATGACCGGAAGATTGGGCTGCATCTCGACGATGCGAGGCAGGAGGTCGATCCCACTCTGGCCCGGCAGAGCCAGATCGAGAAGGAGCAAGTCATATTCATTCCGAGACAACAACTCCAGACCCGCCGGCCCGTCGACAGCCATGCTTACCGAGAAGCCTTCAAGGGTCAGCAGGGTATCGAGAGACTCGCGGATCGCGTCCTCATCGTCGATGATGAGGATGCGCGGCTCTCCGACCACGCGTGCAGTGCGCTGCAGGTGGAGTGTCTCGGCTGCGAGCTCTGTTGTTTCAGACATTGATGGTCTTTCTCTCGGTGTCCTCTATCTCGCTCTTGCGCACTCCAGTAGAGATCGCCGGACGAGTACCAGAGGACGGGAACTCGAGTTGGAACGCCGTGCCTACGCCAAGCTCGCTCTCGACGTGGATCTTGCCGGCATGCTCTTGCATGATTCCGTAGCTGACGGCAAGCCCCAGGCCGGTACCCTTATGTGCTCCATCCTGCGGCTTGGCCTTCGTCGTAAAGAAGGGATCGTAAATGCGGTGGAGGTGCTCCTTTTCGATGCCGCCTCCGGAGTCCTGAATGCGCACAAGGACGCGGCCGGGTCCGTTGAAGGTCGCGATCTTGAGCGTTGCGTTCGTCGTTCCGAACATCGCGTCCTTCGCGTTCAACATCAGGTTGAGAATGACCTGCTGCAGCTTGCCCTGATTGCCGTGGATGCGCGCAAGATGCGGGTCGAAGTTCGTCTCCACGCGGATCTGCGATGTCTTGAACTGATGCTCGAGCAGCGTAACGGTGTCGCCAAGAAGATCGTTCAGATTCACGCTCGTAAACTCGGTCCCGCTGGTACGCGAGAAATTGAGCAGGCCATTCACGATTTCGGACGCCCGGAACGTCTGCTGCGTAATCTTTTCGAGCACGGGAGCAAGCCGTTCGTCGTCGCGCATATGCTTGGTCAGCATCTGGGTGTAGCTCGAGATGACCGCCAGCGGCGTATTGACCTCATGCGCGACACCCGCCGCCAGCAATCCGATCGACGAGAGCTTCTCGGACTGGGTCAGTTGAGCTTCCAACTGGATGCGGTCGGTAATGTCGTCGACCAGGACGATGCGCCCTACCGCGACGAAGTTGCGTGTGACCAGAGGCGCGATGGCGATATTGGCAATGCGTTCGCTACCGTTGGGCAGCACGAGCCTGAATTTGTAGAGCGTGTGAGTGCCATGCTCTTCGCGCACGCTGTTGAAACGGGCCACAAACTCCGGCGGCAGTACGGCAGAGATCGGCTGATGCAGCACCTCGGCCCGCGGCTTCTCGTACATGTCCTCCATGGTTGTATTCCAGCTCTCGATGCGGTCGTCGAGGTCGACGGCGAAGACGCCGATGTTGATTGACTCAACGATGTTCTCGTGGAACTCCTTGAGGCTTTCGAACTCGGTAATCTTCTGTTCCAGCCGCCGATAGAGCTGAGCATTCTGAATTGCGATGCCGATATAACCTGCCAGTGACTCGAGCAACTCCATGTCTTCGCTGGAGAGAAAGTCGCCGTCGTCAGTGCGGCCCAGGCCAATAACGGCGACGGTTCGCGTGCCTGCCCCTTCGCGGTTGGCAACGCGGCAGGGAAGGTAGTAGTTCAGGTCGAGCCTGGCAGCGCTGCGACGCTGCGCCTCGGGCAGGCGAATAACGTGCTGCGGATTTTCAAGGAAGATGTGATTGTTTGCACCGGGCCGGTCGAAGTCAAGAAAACGAACGTCGAGTGTTCGCAGTTCAGCGGCGTGAAGATTGGTAAGCCCGTGCGACGCCGCCAGATCGAAGTGCCTCGAGAATCCCGATCGCCCGTCGCCTTCGGACGCAAGAAATACGGCGACTCGCGTTACAAGAAGCGTCTGCGGCAACCGCTCCACGATGGAGTCGAGCAGGGCACGCAGGTCAGTCTGAGAGTTGATTCCGCGGCCAAACTCGACCAGCGTCTCGCGGTAGTCGAAGCGCTTCTGATCGAAGACGCGATCGACGCGCGCCTGGATCGTCCGTCTCAGCGGCTCAAAAACAACGCCGGCGATGATGATGGCCACCAGCAGACCCCAGAAACTAAGCTGGGGGGAGAGACGGTTGTGGACAAACTCTCCAATGACCGCAACGACGACGAAGTAGAAGCCGACGAGCGATGCAGTCGCGAGGGTATACGTGACGCCGCGCTTGAAGATCAGATCAACGTCCATCAGCCGGTACCGAACGATGGCCCAACTGAAGGTCAGCGGAAGGATCACCAGCGAAAGGCCGGCCAGCTTCGTCAAGGAGGCAGGCACAGCCCAATCGGCAAGGTAAGGAATCACGTTGAATACCGTGAAGGGGACGACGGCCAGCAATGTTCCACGGGTAAGCCACTTTAGCTGCTGACGCTCCAGCGCAGATTCGGCGTGACGGTAACGGAAGCGGAAGACGATTGCGGCGATAACGTAGTACAGCGCGAGATAGCCAAGCGAAATCTGGTCCAACCGATGTAGCAGGACCTCCGTGGCAGACCAGTAGCGAATAGCGGTGTACTGCAGGCCGAGGAGGAATATCCCCGGAACATACAACAGGGCACAGATCAGCCGCCGCTTCAGCCGATTACGCTGGTCTGAGGCGTAGCCATCCGAAAAACTGACGGCAAAGTGGAGAAAGAGCGCTGGCTGCAGCGCCTGCGCCACCATATTGCCCCAGTCGAACCAACCCAGCTCGCCTGTCGACCGGAAGCTGTAGAGCACAAACGAAGCCAGGCAAAAGACGTAGAAGTGGATGGATTTCGGCGCTGTCCACCGCCGGAACAACACGTAAATTCCGATGCAGAGGTAGACGAGTGCGATAAACCGCAGATACTGATCGAAAGATCGGTCCCTTGGTTCCAAAATCACCTGGATGTCCAGCTTCGTCGCACCGTTTAGATCGATCGATTGCGGTACCGGTCGAAGAATGGCGTACGTCGCATGCGCCCAGATGCCGCTATGAAACATCTCGCGACCCAGGGAGGCGACACGCGGCGTCGGATGGTCATTGACGCTGAGGAGAATGTCGCCGGTCCGTATTCCCGCGCGGTGCCCCGGTGAGTCTGCCGGTACTCGTTCCGCCTTCAGGCCACCTTTGGCCTCGACCCACCAGACCTTGTCGGTTGGAACCTCAATGCCGTTCTCGCGTTTAAAGTTCAGCGCCGCCAGCACACAAGCCCCAACGGTCGCCAGTGCGAGCACGATGGCCAGGATACGAGTTTGAGCGGCGTTTTTCATAAACGTGTCAGTAATACAAGCACATCTATTACCAAACCGATAAACAGTGGCTATGCACTATTTAAGGGCCGCGCTGCACTCGGTTCTACAGAAAATCATAACCTATTCCGTAATTCACATACATAGGATTGGTGTTATCTTACCTACCTCAGACGTGCTGTTAGGAAGAAAAGGAGACGCAGTCCTTCATTTTTGCAAATTTGTGACAGAACGATCCTCATCATGAGTTTAGGACTTTCTATCCCGTAGTGCAGAATTTAATATTCCTGTAACATAACAAAGGCGAAGCGGTCCGGAGACATTCCCAACGGCCTCTCCCCTCAGAACTCATTCAAGGCGGCAGCAGCAGTGACGGAAGTGCATCCCACAATTGAAGAAACGTTCGTTCAGGTGGACGGAGCGAAGATCCACTTCCAGCGCGCAGGCACAGGTCGGCCTCTCCTCTTACTTCACGGTCTCGTTGGCTCCGCGAAGAACTGGCGGCAAAACATCAGCTTCCTCTCCCGCGATTCGAGTGTCTATGCCCTCGACCTCTTCAACATGGGCGAGTCGGAGCGGGTCCCCGGACTGGATGCAGGCCTCGAGGCCACCGCCGACCGTCTCGTCTCCTTCATGGACGCCCTCGGCATACCCGAGGCTGACATCGCTGCACATTCGCACGGCGGAGCCGTCGCAATGATGTTCGCCGCGCGTAATCCTGGCCGCGTCCGCAGCCTTATCCTGTTTGCGCCCGCGAATCCGTTCTGCGATCTGGGGAACCAACTCATCCGCTTCTACCAGACATCGTTCGGCATCTGGTTCGCGCGGAGGATCCCTCTCCTGCCCAGAATGCTGAAGGCCACCGCACTAAGCCGCATGTATGGCGACCCATCACGAGTCCCCACCGGCACGCTTGAGGGATACACCAAAGGTCTGCATATTCCCGGCACGATGGACCATGTTTTGCAGATCGTCCAGCGGTGGTTTGTGGACATGGGATTGCTGCGCTCAGCCCTGCCCGGACTTGCTGCAAAGCCCACGCTGCTGATCTGGGGCGATCGAGACCGTGCCGTCGGCCTCGACTCGGCGCGCGAACTGCAACGAACGCTGACCCAATCCAGCCTCCTCGTTCTTCCCGGCGTCGGACACATCGCCTTCGAGGAGATGCCCGAAGTCTGCAATCACGCAATGCGCGACTGGCTCCTGAACCCTTCGCCGTCCGCGCGTCGAACGGATGCCCCTGCATTCCGAAACCAGCCAGTCGAACGCAGCACAATAATCGCAGCACGCGGCGCAGCCTGATCTAGCTCAGCCCAAACTCCTGCTGCAGCCACGAACGGATCTCCTGTTGCATCAAGTCAAGCTTCGGACCGGGAGAATCCGCGGTCCCCTGAAAAAAGTGGTCCGCCCCGGCGATCCATACCAGGCGCTTCGGATCCGGAGCGCGTTCAAAGACCCCGTCCATCACCTCGCGAGGCCCGTACTGGTCGTGATCGCCGCTGACGAAGAGCTTCGGCACCGTACACTTCGGCAAAAATCCGTACGTGTAATCCCGCCCCGCCGCACGCACAGGCACTCCGAGGCCGATCAGCCCCTTAACCCGGTCATCTCCACAGCACGCGCGCAGGCCGACATTCGACCCAAAGGAAAACCCAGCGAAGAGCATTGGTCGACTAAGATTGCGCTGCATCCAGTCCAACGCCGCGTGCACATCTTCCTGCTCGCCGATGCCCTCGTCGTGCTCTCCTTCGCTCAAACCAACACCGCGAAAATTGAAGCGCAACACGGGAAGTCCAAACGCAGAGAACGCCTTCATCGCGTGATAAACCACCTTGTTATGCATCGTGCCGCCGCCGTGGGGATGCGGGTGACAGACCAACGCCGCGTAGGGTGCATCGTCGCGTCCTGTATTCAGAAGTGCCTCCAGCCTGCCCGACGGCCCAAGAAGGTCATCAATCGATTTAATCTGCGAAGGCGTAATTTGCGTCATCTCGAACAGTCTATCGGTTCTCGTGATTACGCTTTGTTTACACGCAATATCGTATGCTGAGACACATGGCGATTGACCCCATTCAACTGACAAAACAGCTTGTCGACATTGACTCCACTACCTATCACGAGGGCCTCGCCGGTGAATTTCTATTCGAGTACCTTACCGCCCAACGCTATGCCGTCGAGCGCACATCCGTTCCGCAGCCCGATCGCGCCTCGACTCCCGGCGCAGGCAACGGAGAGCGGTTCAACGTCTACGCCGCGCTCCCTGGAATCACTCCAGACGTCGTTCTCTCGACGCATATAGACACAGTCCCTCCGTTCTTCGGCTCGAAAGAGGACGACGAGTTTCTCTACGGCCGCGGCACCTGTGATGCGAAGGGAATTATCGCGGCACAGATTGCAGCTGCTGACCGGCTACGCGAGTCCGGCGTTAAAGTCGGCCTGCTCTTCGTCGTCGGCGAAGAGCGTGACTCCGCGGGAGCCGTCGTGGCCAACAAGTCGCCGAAGGGATCGAAGTTCCTCATCAACGGAGAGCCAACAGACAACCGCCTCGCCCTCGCCTCGAAGGGCGCACTGCGTGTCGAACTCCGCACCAAGGGCCGAATGGCTCACTCCGCCTATCCCGAGCTTGGCGACTCCGCGATCAACAAGCTGGTCGAGGCGCTTCACGACGTTCTGGCGATGCCTCTGCCGATCGAGCCGGAGATCGGTCCATCCACTCTCAACATCGGTCTGATCGAAGGTGGCCGCGCACCGAATGTCATCGCCGACAAAGCTGAGGCTCACATCCTGGTTCGATTGGTCGGGCCGTCCGAAGAGACAAAAAGAGCCATTCTCGCCACCGTAGGAGACCGTGCCGACGTCGACTTCAGCCTCGATCTGCCCTTCGTTCGCATGCGCAAGATAGACAATCTTCCGACCATGATTGCCAACTTCACGACGGATATTCCCATGCTGACAGCATGGGGCGAACCTCTGCTGCTCGGCCCCGGCTCCATCCACGTCGCCCACACACCCAACGAGAAGATCGCGAAGAAAGAGTTATTAGAGGCGGTTGACCTGTACGTCGATCTCGCGACCAGCCTCGCGCATGGCGTATAACGCAATAATGAAGACTCTGCGCAGGCTATTGACGATCGGCCTCGCTCTGGTCATCCTCGCAATAGCCGGTGCAGCCTTCCTCTATCGGTCGATCCCCACCCACAACACCAACCTCACACACTTCGACGCCATCATCGTCCTCGGCACACCCGCCAACGCGGATGGAACACCGTCGCCCGAGCAGCGCGAGCGCACCCTCGAGGGCGTTCGCGAGTTCAAAGCCGGAGTCGCTCCCCACGTCATCCTTACCGGCGGCCCAGCTCATAACAAGTTCGTCGAAGCACACGTCATGGCAGAACTCGCTGTTGCACAAGGCGTCCCACCGAGCGCGGTCATTGAAGAAGACCAGGCGCAAAACACCGTTCAAAATATCTTCTACAGCTCCCGCATCATGGCAGCGCATCAATGGACGAGCGCCGAAGTAGTCAGTTCGCCCAGCCACCTTCCGCGAACAGCTCTGATCCTTGAACACTTTCCGTTAGCATGGCGTACCGACGCTGCTCCGTGGCCCCCCAACTACGGCCTTTGGGAGCGCGCTGCCCGCTTCGGCGTCGAGACCCAATACTGCGTGAAGCTGCGAATGTATGGCTTTCCCCGCACGCCATTCTTGCCACATCCTCAATGATTCTTAACGAATATCAGCCGGAGAAGACGCGAAAGGGAAGAGACTTGTCGTTGTCCTCCGCAAGCACAGCCACAGAGTCCGGATTAGCAGGGTCGTAGCGGACATTGACGATTGGGCTGCCTTGGGCCTTCGACTCCGCCTCATGCAGCCCGAGGCCAACGCTGCGCAGATAGCCACCGAAGTATTCCCCATTGATCTTGAAATGAAAGCCCGCCTCGATCTGAAAAGGCGCACCAATGCCGGCCGCCTCTTCGTCAGCATTCAGCACTTGCCAGTGATTAATCTCCGCCTGAGTAACTGGCCATTGTGCGGCCAGCCGCAACTTCTGTTCGCGTCTCCGGCGACGAAGCCACCGGCGAATTCCGTCGATGAAAAAGACACCAGCCATTTGGCTAAGAATTCTAATACGACTCCAATTCGGTACCCTATTTTCCTCACCGTTGCTGTCAGCTCATGGGGCATAACATAGAGGTATGGCAGCAGAGTTCACCCACCTTCATCTTCACACCGACTACTCTCTCCTCGATGGCGCCTGCGATGTCGACAAACTAGCCGGCCACCTCAGCAAAATCGGCCAGACCGCAGCCGCCATGACCGACCATGGCAACATCTTTGGCGCAGTCCACTTCTTCGACGCCATGCAGAAGAAGTCCATCAAGCCAATCCTCGGCTGCGAACTCTACATCTGCAAGAACGACGACCACCGCGCCCCCTTCAACGAAGACAAATACAACCACCTCCTCGTCCTCGCAGAAAACGAAGCCGGCTATCGCAACCTCGTCCGCCTCACCAGCGAAGCCGCTCTCCACGGCTTCTATCGCAAACCTCGCGTCTCGAAGGCATTCCTCGCGAAGCACTCCGAAGGCCTCATCGGCTTCTCCGGTTGTCTCGCCGGCGAGGTCAACCAGCACCTGATGGAAGGGAAGTACGACGAAGCCAAACGAACCGCCGGCTTCTATGAAGACCTCTTCGGCAAGGGCAACTACTTCCTCGAAATTCAGGACCACGGTCTCGCCCCCGACAAGGACGTCTGCGACGCGCTCTTCAAGATGGAGCGCGAACTCAACATCCCGCTGATCGCCACCAACGATAGCCACTACGTCGCCGCAGATGACTCGCGCGCCCACGAAATTCTGCTCTGCGTCCAAACCGCCGGCAGCATGAACGACCCCAAGCGCTTCAAGTTCGACACGCAGGAGTTCTACATCAAGAGCGCAGAGGAGATGCTGCGCACCTTCTCGCAAACACCCGAAGTCTGCACCCGCACCATGCAGTTCATCGACCGCTGCAACCTGAAGATGGCGAAGGTCGACAACCCGTTCCCCGACTTCGTAGTCCCTGAAGGCGAGACCCTCGACAGCTACTTCGAACACGTCTGCCGCGAAGGCCTGAAGATGCGTCTCGATACAGCCGTCGCCCATCTCCGGGATCGCGGACTGCTGAAGAAGACCATCCCCGAGTACCACGCCCGTCTCGACCGCGAGCTAGACATCATCAAACAGATGAAGTTTCCCGGCTATTTCATGATTGTGTGGGACTTTATCCGCTACGCGCGCGAACAAAACATCCCCGTTGGCCCAGGTCGTGGCTCGGCAGCCGGCTCCCTCGTAGCCTACGTCATGCAGATCACCGACATCGATCCGCTCCAGAACGAGCTCCTCTTCGAGCGGTTCCTCAACCCCGAGCGCATCTCGATGCCTGATATCGACATCGACTTCTGCATGAACCGGCGTGGCGAGGTCATCGACTATGTCACGCGCAAGTACGGCCGCGATCAGGTCGCCCAGATCATCACCTTCAACACCATGGCGGCCAAAGCCGCGATCAAAGACGTAGGCCGCGCCCTCGATATGCCCTACGGCGAAGTCGACCGCATCGCGAAGATGATCCCGACCACCATCGGCATCACAATCGACCAGGCCCTCAAAGACTCACCCACCCTCTCCACCACCTACGAGAGCGACCCGAAGATCAAAGAACTCATCGACGCCGCGCTCCGCCTCGAAGGTCTCGTTCGCGGCGCTGGCGTACACGCCGCCGGTGTCGTCATCGCGCCCAAGCCGCTCACCGAACTGGTCCCCGTCACTCGTGCCAAGAACGACGACATCGTCACCGCCTACGACATGAAGGCCATCGAAAAGATGGGCCTCCTCAAGATGGACTTCCTCGGCCTGACGACGCTCACCGTCATCGACGACGCGCTCAAGCTGATCAAGACCACCACTGGCACCGATCTAGACATGGCAACAGTGCCACTCGACGACGCGAAGACATACGAACAGGTCTTCCATCGCGCCCTTACCTCCGGCGTCTTCCAGTTTGAATCAGGTGGCATGCGCGACGTCCTACGGCGCTACAAGCCCAACACCGTCGAAGACCTCACCGCGCTCAACGCGCTCTACCGTCCGGGCCCGATCGAAGGCGGAATGATCAGCGATTTCATCGAGCGCAAGTGGGGCCGTCGCGCCGTCAGCTACGACCTGCCCGAACTCGAAGTCATCCTGCATGAGACGCTCGGCGTCATCGTCTACCAGGAACAGGTCATGCAGATCTCGAACGTCCTCGCCGGCTATTCGCTCGGCGACGCCGACCTCCTCCGCCGCGCCATGGGCAAAAAGGATGCGGCCGAAATGGCCAAACAGCGTGATCGCTTCATGAAGGGTGCCGCTGCCAACAAGCACCCGAAAGACACTGCCGGAAAAATCTTCGACCTTATGGCGCAGTTCGCCGGATACGGCTTCAACAAGTCGCACTCCGCCGCCTACGCTTTGCTCGCATACCACACAGCGTGGCTCAAGACGCACTATCCCGTCGAGTTCATGGCGGCATTGCTCACCTCTGAAACCAGCAAGCCCGAGAACGTGGTGAAGTACATCTCCGAATGCCGCGAGATGAACATCTCCGTCGTGCCGCCCAACGTTCAGGTCTCCGACGCCAACTTCACCCCGATCAACGGAGCCATCGGCTTCGGCCTCGCCGCGATCAAGAACGTCGGCCACAACGCGATCGAGTCCATAATCGCAGCCCGCGCCGCGCTACAGGCAGCAGGAGCGCCGCGGCAAGGAAAAACGCCCGGCTTCGCGAGCCTCTACGAGTTCTGCGAAAAGGTCGATCTCCGCCTGCTCAACAAACGCGTCCTCGAGTCCCTCATCAAAGCCGGAGCAATGGACGCATTCGGTGGCCGCGCACAACTCTGCGCTGTCCTCGACAAGGCAATGGAGCGCGCCCAAAAAGCGCAACGCGACGAAGCCGCCGGCCAGCACGGCCTCTTCGGCATCTTCGACGCAGACATTAATCCGTCATCCAATAATCGCGAAGACGCACTTCCCAGCGTAGCCGAGTGGGACGAGCACACCCGCCTGCAAAACGAAAAAGAGGTCCTCGGCTTCTTCGTCTCCGGCCACCCGATGGACAAGTACCGCGAAAAACTCCGCAACATGAAGGTCGTCGACACCCTCACCGCCTGCGAGATGAAGCCCGAGCCGCAAACCTTCCGCCGTCGCGGCGAAGAGCCGCGAAACGAGATCTCCATCGCAGGCGTTATCACCGGCCTGAAGGTCGGCAAGTCCAAGCGCTCCGGCGAGCTCTACGCCCAGGCGTCACTTGAAGACACCGTCGGCAAGATCGAACTCATCGCCTTCTCCGCCAACTACGACAAGCTCAAAGATAAGCTCAAGATTGACGTCCCCGTCGTTGTCCGCGGCGTCCTGCGCGGCGAAGAAGACTCAGCTCCGAAACTCGCTGTCTCCAACATCCAGGCGCTCGAAGACGTCAAGATCAAGCTCCCCGACTCCCTCCGCATCAAGGTCCCGCTTCACAACCCCGACGCGGCTCTGCTCGAGAAAATCCACGCTGTCTTCCTCGGTGCCCCGGGCAAAGGAAAGGTCCTGCTCGACCTCGAAGAACCCGGTGAGTTCTGCGCCGTTCTCGAACCTCACAACATCACAGTCGCCGCCGACCGCCTCTTCATCGACCACATCGAAGAGCTCGTAGGCCGCGGCGGAGTTCGCGTGCTCGACTAACTTCGATCCACATCAACAAACCAAATCTCCCGTTATCATGAAAGCCATGCCAACCAAACTCCGCTGGGGTGTGCTCAGCACTGCTGCAATCGGCCTCAAGAAAGTCATACCCGCCATGCAACTGGGCGAGCTCACGCATGTCACCGCAATCGCATCGCGCGACCGCGCCAAAGCCGAAGAACCCGCACGCACCCTCGGCATCGAAAAAATCTACGGCTCCTATGAAGAGCTTCTCGCCGATCCCGCCATCGACGTAATCTATAACCCGCTTCCCAACCACCTTCACGTCCCCTGGACGATCAAGGCCGCGGAAGCAGGGAAGCATGTCCTCTGCGAAAAGCCTCTCAGCCTCACCGTCGCCGAGGCACGCACACTCTTCGACGTTCAAGCCCGCACCGGAGTCAGAATCGGCGAGGCCTTCATGGTCCGCACCCACCCCCAGTGGCTCCGCACGCGCGAACTCATCGCCTCCGGTCGCATCGGCTCTCTCCGTTCCATCCAGGGCTTCTTCAGCTACACCAACGTCAACCCAGCCAACATCCGCAACATTCCCGACTACGGCGGCGGAGGCCTCATGGACATCGGCTGCTATCCCATCAACATCTCGCGCTTCCTCTTCGCCGAAGAACCCGTCCGCGTCATGGGCCTCCTCGAACGCGACCCCGAGATGAAGACGGACCGCCTCACTTCAGCCATCCTCGACTTCCCCTCGGGCCAATCCATCTTCACCTGCAGCACCCAACTCGTGCCCTACCAGCGCGTCAACGTCTTCGGAACCAAAGGCCGCATCGAAGTCGAAATCCCCTTCAACGCCCCCAACGATCGCCCCTCCCGCATCTTCATCGACGACGGACGCGACCTCTTCGGCGGCGGCATCACAACGGAGACCTTCCCCACCTGCGACCAGTACACCATCCAGGGAGACGCCTTCTCCAGAGCCATCCTGGAAAACACGGCCGTCCCGGTTCCGCTCGAAGACGCGATCAAAAACATGGCAGTCATCGAAGCCATCTTCCGCTCGGCCGAGTCCGGAAAAGCTGAAGTGCCTTAGCGAAATAAGCAAGCCCGGCAATCTCCTGCAAAGTCGACCTACCAGGCTGAGAAGCTCCGTGAAGCATCTAGACCTGCCTTACAAGAGATTCCTCTCTGGTATACCCCGTTTGTGGAGTAGGCGGACCTCCCCGTGTCAGTCACAATCATGATTTGAGAGGGTTCCCTAATGGATCACGCATTGGTAGATGTCTTTGAGCAGGCTCGCAAAGTAGTAACGGACGCAGACCGTAAGGTCGCAGAAGAAGAGGAGCGCCGCCGAGAGGCCGAACGAGAGAAATTGCTTTTGCAGCTCGGCCTGCGCATCGAGGAAGCCTTCGACTTCACCAGTAAGGAGAAGCTGGAGCTAGAGCCGCGTCTTGATGTTCACAGTGGCGTTGGAGTAGTCGAGTTTGTGGTCAGGAGCGTGCGGGCCATCTTTCTTCTCTCACCTGGTGAAGGTAATACTTGGTCGCTTCAGGTCGTCGAAGACGGCCATCAGCCGCATGTGCTTGGAGAATTTCAAGGTGGAACGAACGCCGAACAGGCGTCCCGCCGCCTGGCAGCGGCACGCATCGTCACAGCAATGGGCAACTGGGTGCAAAACATCAAGGGGCCGCAGCAGCCGGTAGTTGTTTCGGACACTAAACAAATATCGAGATTGCAGCACCGTGCCGAACCGAAGGCCGAGCCCACCTACGGAACCATGGGCAAATTCCTCGGCGTTAGAGGATGACGTCTACGGCGTAACACTGACTTTTCGTTGTAGAAAATCGTGGCATGCCCAAGCTTTGAACAGCCAGCAAAGCATGGCCTGCTAGGCCTTGCTTCAAAGGTGGAACTCGATCGGCCTCCCGCGCGTCTTAGACAGGAATGATCAACAACAAATCCCTGGCTTACGCGCTTCTCCGCATCGCCTTCGGCATTAACTTCGCCGGCCACGGCCTTATTCGCATCTACAACGGCGTCGGCGTCTTTGCCCAATCCACCGCGGAACATCTCGCCAAATCTCCCTTGCCGGAGGTCCTAACATTGGGCTTCAGCTACACCCTCCCGTTCCTCGAAGCGATCCTCGGCCTCACCCTCATCCTGGGTGTCTTCACCCGCATCTCGCTAATTTGCGGCGCCATTTTCATGATGGCCCTCACCATTGGCGTCACGGCAAACCAGCAGTGGGAACTCGCTAGCCAGCAGCTTCTCTACAGCCTGATCTTCTTCCTGCTCCTCTACCTGATCGAGCACAATACCCTCGCCGTGGACACCTTCCTGGGCCGCTCTTCGATACAATGAATTACGATGGCCGAACACGAAGCAGGCAGATCAGCGCATCCGGTACCGGCACCAACTCCCGAAGCATGGATCAAGACGGAGCTGGCACGACACCCGAAGCGTCCCTATCCGATGGACTTCATCGAAGCACTCTTTACCGACTTCAGCGAGATCCACGGCGACCGCGCCTTTGGCGATGACGCGGCGATGGCCTGCGGCATGGCCTTCTTCCACGGCGAACCGGTCCTCGTCGTCGGCAATCTGAAGGGCCGCACCCTCAAAGAACGCGTCGCACGCAAATTTGGCAGCCCTGATCCCGAGGGTTATCGCAAGGCCCTTCGCGCCATGAAGATCGCGGAAAAGTTCGGTCGCCCCATCTTCACCTTCATCGACCTCGCCGGCGCCAACCCAGGCATCGGAGCCGAAGAGCGCGGCCAGGGTGAAGCCATCGCCCGCAATCTCATCGAAATGTCCCGCCTGCGCGTCCCCACCATCGCCACCATCACCGGCGAAGGGGGCTCGGGAGGTGCACTGGCACTCGCCGTCGCCGACCGCGTCCTGATGCTCGAAAACGCAATCTACTCCGTCATCTCACCGGAAGGATGCGCCTCCATCATGTGGAAGGACGCGAGCAAGAAGCAGCAGGCCGCAGCCGCTCTCAAATACACCGCAGGCGACGTCAAACTCCTGGGCTGCGTCGACGACGTTCTGCGCGAACCCCGGGGCGGCACGCAGAACGATCCCGCCGAAACCATGGCGATGGTCGGCGAAAAGCTCCGTTATCATCTTGCGGTTCTTCGCGCTCTTCCACTCGATGTCATGCTGGAGCAGCGTTACACCAAGTTCCGCAACATCGCGCAGTTTTACACTACCGTTTAGCGGTACTGGACCCCATTGGAGTAGCTACCGTTGCACGCGTTCGATACGACAACAGCACGCCGTTCAGAGCGCACGCTACAGCTTGCCCTCTTTGTAACGTCCGTAGCCTGGTTTCTCGCAGCAGACACCGTCGCCGTCCGGGCCGCGCGGGGAATCTCCGAGCGTTTTGCCCTTGATGTCGCCCGCCCGCTCCTAATATCAGTCTTTTTGCTCTTCCTGCTGGTAGTAGGATTCTCCATCCTGCAGTCCATCGCCCGCCGCCACTCCACTCTTCGCGAGGTTCTCGGCCTCCCGAAGCGTCCCACGGCGCGGCGGGAGTGGCAGCTCGGCGCGGCGCTCGGCTGGGGCCTTCTTGTCCTCGCTGTTCTCCCCATGGCTCTGGCTGGGACCCTCAACATCCAACTCTGGATGCAGCCGCGCGCCTTCGGTCTGCTTCTCCTCAACCTTGCGACACTTGCCGTCGCCGCTCTTGCCGAGGAGGTCGCATTTCGGGGCTATCCCTTTCGTCGCTTGATTGAAGCGATTGGGCCGGTCACCGCAACGATTCTCATGGCTGTCCTCTTCGGACTCGGTCACATCCTCAATCCCGGTGCGACCTGGACGAGCACCATGGTCACGATGCTCGCCGGCATTCTGCTTGCGGTCGCCTGGCTGCGCACCCACGGTCTGTGGCTCGGATGGGGCTTTCACTTTGCCTGGAACGCGTCGATGGGCGTCCTGTTTGGTCTGCCGGTCAGCGGAATCACCGACTTCGCCAGCATCGTGCAGACCCGCACCTTTGGCCGTCTCTGGCTCACCGGGGGCGACTACGGGCCGGAGGGAGCAGCCTTTACCGTGATCGTTCTGCTGGCAGGCATTGCGGTCCTCGTCCGTATAACCCGCGACTACGCCTGGCACTACACCTACGTCCCCGCGGTTCCCGCAGGGTATCCAATGGAGGCCCCGCCGCCAGCCGCCCACGTCGCCATGGAGCAGCAGGCGAGGCCCGCACCCGCCGCCCCTACGCTGGTCCAGATTCTTCCTTCCACACCACAGACCCGCTCGGTAGGCGACGAACCCAAGCCGTAATCGTCCCGCACGAAAAATAAAGTTGAAAAGAGTGGCGTGTTTTTCGTCACCAGAAAAGTGACCGTTAACGCACCACGTTTTACCAGCAATCCGCCACAAATTCACCACAAAAACACCACCAATAAAACGCAGTTTTCCGCAAAACCCCCTGCAAAAACACCCTTTTCACCACAGCAAAAAAAACTTAACACTTTTGCGCCCCCAAAGTGACAGTTACACTTGTCAAAAGCAAAGGGAAAGCGCAAGCTGTTCTATATCTGAGGTGCTTCCATGGCACTGAATCTCTACAGATCGGCCCTCATCGCAGGCCTCTTGGCCTTGCCCTGCGCGACGGCGCACGCCCAGGTCTTCGTCGTTGGCGAAAAGTCCGCAACCGACGGAATAGCAACCGATTTCACTCCGACCAAAGTGCCGCTTCCCGAGGCCAAGCTCTCCGAACGCGGACGCCGCGAACTGATTCGCAATCTCGACGCAGAGCAGGGCTTCGCACATCGTGCCCTCCCCGTCAGCGCAGGCATCACGCTTCAAGCGAACGGCCAGCTCACTCCCGGTCCGGACGAATACAAGAAGTTGATCTACAAGAAGGGGCAATCCGCAGCACCCGGCGATCGTGTCGTCATCACCTCGATGGAGTTCAAAGGAGATCGCATCGTATTCGACTTCAACGGCGGTCCCTATGCGAAACACCGCTTCCTGCGCCACATCGAACTCAACGGCAACCAGGTAACTCCAGACAACGGAGAGGTAGCGACCGGTTCGCGCATAACACTCGTCTTTGAAGGCGGAATTCCGGAGATCTCTGGCCCTGAGGTCAAAGCTCTTCTCCAACCGCTGGTTGACTTCAGTGTAAAGACTTCCCATGAGGCCTATGCCGATACGCTCCCGCCGATGCTGAAGGATGCTATTGCGGCCCACGAGGTCCTGGTGGGAATGAATCGCCGGATGGTGCTCGCAGCACTGGGTGCTCCGGAGAACAAGTTGCGCGAGCAGACGAGTGGCGATCCGGGTGGCGGTCACTATGAAGAGTGGATTTACGGGCACGTGCCGCAGACCATTCGCTTCGTCCGGTTCGTCGGAGATCGAGTCACGATGGTCCAAATCGCTGCGCTCGGTAAGCCAATCGAAGTCCATGACAAAGACGAGATGGGCGGCCTCAATCCGGCTCCCCCCACACGCGAAGTTGCGATGGGCGATCAACAGCAAGGTGGGGAGGAGAACAAAGCTCCGGCGCCACCGACGCTGCGTCTGCCTGGAGAGGCCGCGCCTACTGGAGGTCCAGGCAAAGTGCAGTTTCCCACCGACCCGGCTGCCCCGATTCCGCCTCCTCCCACGACATCGTCATCTGGATCAGCTCCCAAGCTCTTCTAGCGGCGACTGTCGTGTAGACTTGTAGAAGAGCCTCAATCGCAGTTCTTCTCCATCCGATTCCCACCGTGGACGAGTCCCGGACAATCTTTACGAGAAGTTCCGGATGGTTCGATTCTGCTTGCCTGCAAGGGCAGTGGCTGATCAAGACATCCAGCGCGCGAGCCGCAATATTCGTATCAGGGAGAACATGAATTATGGCGAAGATTGCCAAAACCGGCGACCGTAAGAAGGTCATGGACACCAACAAGAGCACCGACTGTCCGAAGTGCTCGAAACCCACCCGAATCGTCAAGCGCGTCAAAGACCGCGAGCGCGGAACTCCTGGCGGAGTGTATATCTCCTGCTCGGCGTGTGATTTCTTCGAAAAGCTCTAACTAATTTCGGCTCGTATGTAACCCGACAAGGGCCCAGTAATGGGCCCTTTGTCAGGTGCAAGCGTTTGATTTACAGGGCCAAATCACCCCGCAACGCGATGCACCAAAGTTGTACAAATAATTTACCGGCAAGCACTTGACGATCGTCAGTTGGGACGGGCAGACTCTACGCTGGAAAGTAGGGAACCCCGTTTTATGATCACCACGCCGCTTGCATCTTCTCTTGCCGCACCACTTGCCTCATTACCCCATTTCAATCGCCCCACTTATCTAATGTGCCCGCCGGAGTGGTATGACGTCGACTACGTCATCAACCCGTGGATGGCAGGGAATCTGCATCGGCCATCGCGCGATACCGCGTTCATGCAATGGAAGGGCCTGTATCAGGAGTTGCAGCGAATTGCGGATGTGCGGCTGCTACATGCGCGCGAGGGCGCACCGGACATGGTGTTTGTGGCCCATGCGGCGCTGGTGCAACATGGAGTCGCGGCTGTTTCGAGCTTTACCCATCCACAGCGTCAGGCTGAAGAGCGGCATGTGCGGCGGTGGTTGGAGGGCGCAGGCTTTCTGCTGTGGGCGACGCCTCGCGAGACTTCGTTCGAGGGCGAAGGGGATGCGCTGTTTGACGCGAATGGCGGGCATCTGTGGGCTGCGCATGGGGTGAGGACGTGCAAGATCAGCCATCGGCATGTGGCGGATGCTTGGCATACGCCGGTGACGTCGCTGCATCTGGTGGATCCGCGGTTTTACCATCTAGATCTTTGTTTTGCGCCACTTAGCGGGGGGTATCTGCTTTATTTCCCGGGGGCATTCGATGCTGCTTCGCTGGTGAAGATTGAAGCCGCGTATGGGGTGGATAAGCGTATTGCTGTCAGTGAGTTGGAGGCGACTCAGTTTAGCTGCAATGTTATCAATGCCGGGCGGGACATTCTGATGGGCGCGGTGGAGACGGATCTGGCTAAACGGTTGACTGAGCGAGGGTTTGATGTGGCGGAACTTCAGCTTAGCGAGTTCCAGCGCGGCGGCGGGTCGGCAAAGGCACTGGCACTGCGGTTGAGCGATATGGACGTTACCCATGGCACAGGAACGCTGGGGTTGGCGGCGCAGGTTTAGTGTTTAGTTTTTTTTCTGCGTGGTGGAGGGGCGTTTTTGCAGGGGGTTTTGCGAAAATGCGCGTCCTGAACGTGGTTTTTTTGTGGTGAATTTGTGGTGGATTGATGGTGAAACGTGGTGCGTTGACACCATGTTTTTGCGGTCTGAAAAACACGCCACTTTTTCGAATTATTTTTTCAATTATTGATACTGGAGATTGAGCTGGCGATTTCGATCTCTTGCAAGATCGCCTCCGCGGCGGCTACAGGGTCGGCGGCGCGGGTAATCGGCCGGCCTACGACGAGCATCGAGGCTCCGTCGGCGATCGCTCGTGCGGGCGTGGCGACGCGCTTCTGGTCTCCGACTGCGCTTCCGGCGGGGCGGATTCCGGGGATGACTAACAGGGTGTCAGGACGGGTCTCCCTGCGGAGTAGCGTAACCTCTTCGGGGGAGCAGACCATGCCGTCGATTCCCGAGGCCTGGGCCAGTCTGGCAAGACGAAGGACCTGTTCCGCCGGGGACGACGTGATTCCGATTCCAGCGAGTTCGTTCGCGTCCATGCTGGTGAGGACCGTGACTGCAAGGAGGCGAGGCGAACCAGGGGCTGCCGCGGCTTCGGCTGCGGCGCTCATCATGGCGGAGCCGCCACCGGCGTGGATAGTGAGGAGCGATGCTCCCGCCTGCGTAGCGGAGCGGACTGCGCCAGCGACTGTGTTGGGAATGTCGTGCAGCTTCAGATCGAGGAAGATGTTGAAGCCGCGGTCGCGTAGTTTTTGAACGATGCCGTTTCCGGCGGCATAGTAGAGTTCCAGACCAATTTTGTACCAATGACAGGTTTGGCCAAGACGTTCTACAAGTTGCATGGCGTCGCGTTCCTCAGCGAAGTCGAGCGCTATTGCGAGGTGGTCCCTGGGTGTGGTAAGCGTTGCGGGGATGTGCATAACTTGAGTCTAGCAATGATGGCCTATCGCATATACCATTTTAAGTTAGATACCCAATTGGTGTGATTGCGTGTGCCTTGTAGATGCAACTTTGTATTTCAGGATGCACGCATAGGGAACTTAGCGTAGCTAGCCTGATCCTCTTTTCTGCCTCTGTTTCACGAATTGCACGTTCCATTAGGTAGATATCCAATTGGTGTGATTGTGTGTGCCTTGTAGATGCAACTCTGTATTTCAGGATGCACGCATAAGGAATTTAGCAGTAGCTAGCCTGATCTTCTTTTCTGCCTCGAATCACGAATTGCAAGTTCAAATTAGGTAGATACCTAATTGGTGTTATTGCGTGTGCCCCTTGTAGATGCAACTCTGTGTTTGAGGATGCACGCATAAGGAATTTAGCAGTAGTTAGCCTGATCCTCTTTTCTGCCTCTGATTCACGAATTCAAGTTCAAAGAGGTGAAGTTGGTGTCAGGCATCTATTCTTTTCCCAGGTATTTTTGCGAAGTTCTGTCAATTTCAGTAGCCGATTTTAGTGACGACTCCTCGAAGGGATCACAGAATCGAATCCGGTCCGGAGCGAAGCGTCTTTGGTTCAACGGATGGGGAAGAGTTCTCCTCTTTTCTCTAGCCAGCTGTTTGACGATAGTTGCGTCGGGTTGCGGAGCAGCCAACAGCATCGCGGTCGGCGCAGGTGAGGCGTCGCCACAGAGTTCGCCCCAGTTAACAGTAAGCACTGCGAGCCTGAGTTTTGGCAGCGCAGCGGTGAATACACCGACGATGCAGTCGTTGACGCTAACGTCGACCGGGACAGCACCGGTGACGGTCAGCTCGGCTGCGGTTACAGGTGCCGGCTTTACGGTTGTGGGCGCGACCCTCCCGATGACTCTGAATCCGCTTCAGGCAGCGACGCTGCAGGTACAGTTCAATCCAGCATCAGCTGGTGCAGCCAGTGGGCAGATCGCGATTGTCAGCAATTCCGCGACCGGTAGCCCAGCGATGGTGGCTCTAACCGGGACGGGGGCAGCAGCGCCGTCGGGGCCACAGACGAGCCCTCAATTGGCAGTGAACACTTCGAGTCTGAGTTTTGGCAGCGCAACGGTGAATACACCGACGACGCAGTCGTTGACGCTGACGTCGACCGGGACAGCGCCGGTGACGGTCAGCTCGGCTGCGGTTTCAGGCGCCGGCTTTACGATTGTGGGCGCCAGCCTGCCGATGACGCTGAACCCTCTTCAAACGGCGACGCTGAAGATACAGTTCAATCCAACATCAGCTGGAGCGGCCAGTGGACAAGTCTCGATCGTCAGCGATTCGGCGTCCGGCAACCCGGCAATGGTAGCTCTGTCGGGGACGGGAACATCGGAATCATCGGGGCCACAGACGAGTCCGCAACTGGCGGTCAGTGCTTCAAGCCTGAGTTTTGGCAGTGCAACAGTGAACACGACGACGACGCAGTCGTTGACGCTGACGTCAACCGGAACAGCACCAGTGACGGTCACCTCGATTACGGCTACAGGTGCCGGCTTTACCATTGTTGGCGCCAGCCTGCCGATGACACTGAATCCGCAGCAGGCTGCGACGATACAAATACAGTTCAATCCGACAGCGCCCGGTGCGGCGACAGGTCAAGTTGCGATCGTCAGCGATTCTGCGAGCGGCAGCCCAGCGATGGTGGCTCTGACGGGGACTGGAACAACAGCACCTGGGCCGCAGACGAGTCCACAGCTGGCGGTGAGTGCTTCGAGTCTGAGTTTTGGCAGCGTGACGTTGAATACGCCATCGAAACAGTCGCTGACGCTAACCTCGACTGGGACGGCACCGGTGACCGTCACGTCTGTTGCGGCTACAGGTAGCGGTTTCACTATTGCTGGAGCCAGCCTGCCGATGACTTTAAATCCTCAGCAGACAACGACACTGCAGGTGCAGTTCAATCCGACATCGGCTGGAGCCGCGAGTGGGCAGATCGCGATCGTCAGTAATTCGGTAAACGGGAGCCAAGCGTTTGTGGCTCTGGCCGGGACTGGTACAACAGCAGCACCTGGGCCGCAGACGAGTCCACAACTGGCGGTGAGTTCTTCGAGCGTGAGTTTTGGCAGCGTGACGCTCAATACGCCGTCGACGCAGTCGCTAACGCTGACGTCGACTGGGACTGCGCCGGTAACGGTCAACTCGGTAACGGCTACAGGTACCGGTTTCACGATTGTTGGCGCCAGCCTGCCGATGACGTTGAATCCTCAGCAGACAACGACCTTGCAGGTGCAGTTCAATCCAACATCTGCTGGGGCAGCCAGTGGTCAAATTTCGATCGTCAGCAATTCGGCGAGCGGTAGCCCGGCGGCGGTGGCTCTGACCGGGACCGGGACGACTGGGTCAGGAACACCAACACCGCCTGGTTCACCGACGAGTCCTCAACTGGGTGTCAGTGCGTCGAGTCTGGGTTTTGGCAGCGTGACGGTGAATACTCCGTCGACGCGGTCGCTGACGCTGACGTCGACTGGTACGGCTCCGGTAACCGTGAACTCTGCGGCAATCACTGGCGCTGGCTTTACGATTGTGGCTCAGAGCTTCCCGATGACTCTGAACCCCACACAGTCGGTGACGCTGCAGATCCAGTTCCTGCCGACAGCTGCGGGGGCAGCAAGCGGTCAGATCGCAATCAGCAGCAACTCGGCTACGGGAGGCACGGCCGTGGTGGCTTTAGGTGGAACCGGTACGGCGGCCGGTAGCGCACAGTTGTCGATAAGCACTACGAGCCTGAGCTTCGGCAGTCTCGCGGTAAACTCTACAGCGACGCAGTCGTTGACCCTTACATCCACCGGGACGACGCCGGTGACGGTGAACTCGGCCACGATTACCGGGGCTGGATTTACCCTTATTGGCGGAAGTTTTCCGGTGACGCTCAATCCCACGCAGACGGTGACGTTGACGCTGCAATTCAAGCCAGCCACGACTGGAGCTCTCACCGGTCAGATCACGGTCAGCAGCAACTCGACCAGTGGAGGCACGGCAGTCGTTGGCTTGAGTGGCACAGGGACGGCAGTCGCGCATGAGGTCGATCTGAGCTGGATTGCACCGACCAATGCGCCCGACGTGGCCGGATACAACATCTATCGAGCGGCAGGCAGCGGATCTCTTGTGCTGTTGAACTCGTCGCTGGATGTGACGCTTACTTACGTAGATAAAGCGGTCTCGACTGGTACCTACAGCTATGTCGTCAAGTCGGTCGATTCCAGCGGTATGGAGAGCACGCCATCGAACGAGATCACGGTGACGGTTCCGTAGAGCTGTCGCGATGGGTCGCCGTGGTGCACTGGAAGACGAAGTCTCTTGTCGTCGAACACCTCGCCTTGAATTTGGTAGGCTAGGCGGTATCGACGACAGGAGACGACAGACCAGTGATCGAAGTTCATCCTCCCAGCGAACCGGTGCATGGCGTGCGCGAGTTCTTTATCCATATGTTCATGATCACGCTGGGACTGCTGATCGCCCTGGCGCTGGAGGGCTGCGTCGAAGTGTGGCACCACCGGCATCTGGTGCATGAGGCGGAGGCAAGTCTGCAGCGAGAGATTCAAGGCAATGCGAGGGGATTGCAGGGTGTGCTTGAGGATTTGAAAAAAGAACAGGAGCTGTTGAGACAGGATGTTGCTGTGATGACGAAGATCATCGCCAATCCGAAGGTGTCGAACCGCGAGAACATGACGATCAATTTTCGGATTCGCACCTTTGACGATGTGAGCTGGAAGACGGCGCAGTCGACCGGCGCACTTTCGTATATGCCTTACGCACGAGCGCAGGAGTATTCGGATATTTACAACACACAGAACGAGATTACTGCGGCCGAGCATCAGGCGGTTCGGGATACCGTGCTGAGCGTGGCTCCATTTTTGAATTCGAAGGCGGGAGATCCGAACCCTAGCGGGGAGGAGGCGGTGAAGATCAAAGACCGTATCGAGGTGCTTCAAGGTCAGCTGATTTTTCTGGAGTCGTTGATCAAGGGGTTGGATAGCGAGTACAAGAAGTTTCTTGCGGCGCATCCGGAGTGATGCGTATGCAGACAGTACTGACAATAGCGGGCTTCGATCCGTCGTCAGGTGCGGGAGTGACGGCGGACCTGATGGTATTTGCGGCGCATGGGCTGTTTGGGACGTCGTGCATTACAGGGCTGACGGTGCAGTCGACGATGGGGGTGAGGGCGACTATGCCGGTTTCAGCGGATATCGTGCACGATACGCTGGATTGCCTGCAAAGCGATCTGCCGCTGGCGGGAATCAAGATCGGCATGCTCGCGACAGCGGCTAATGTGGGGATGGTGGCTGAGTTTCTGGAGATGTTGCGCGCGGATGAGCGACGAGTGCCGGTGGTGCTTGACCCAGTGGTGCGATCGAGTTCGGGAAGGGAACTGCTGGATCCTGAGGGAGTGGCGATGTTGCGGAGGAGGCTGCTGCCACTGGTGGACTGGGCGACGCCGAACCTTGAGGAGTTAGGGATATTGACCGGGCATGTGGTTGGGCGGCGGGACGAGATGCTCGATGCTGCTCGGGTGTTGCAGAAGATGGGTACGGAGTTGAATGTGGTGGCGACGGGTGGGCATCTGGATCCGCCCGACGACTTGTTGCTGACAACTGCGGGTGAGGTGTTGTGGCTGCACGGGGAGAAGATTGCGAGCCATTCGACGCATGGGACGGGGTGTGCATTTTCGAGCGCGCTGCTGAGCAGGATTGTGCTTGGGGATGCGGGCAGGGATGCTGCTGTGATTGCGAAGCAATATGTGGCGGAGGCGATAAGAACGGCGACGCCGATCGGTCATGGTGAGGGGCCAGTGAATCATCTGTGGCCGCTGGGTGATGACTAACGACTCACGACCCAGGGTGAACTAAAGTGATGGGCGTTGCACACTGGTCGGGAGATTTCCAATAAAGGCGAGGATTGTTGAGCCGATAGGAAGGTGGACGGAGGAATTAACGTCCATGGCAACAGCAGTTTTTCCGGGGCCAAATCGCCCTGTACTGGTTCCATCGCGGAAGGCACGATCGTTTCCGAGCCTCTCAGGGGGCAGGGCCTCATCGAACGTCGGCGACCTGACGATCCATCGCATTACGAACACGCACCATGGGCGAACGCTGCTGACGCTGGGGCGAGCGGCGGAGTATCTGGCAAACTCCCGGAGGTATTCGACGGGGAGGTTCGATCATGCGGCTGAGGTGGAGGCGATTCATCTCCTCATGGGCCTTAGTCGAAGCGTCTTCGAGGAGTTTGCAGAGCAAAGAACTTTGCATCAGCGATTCCAGGATTGGTTGGTTGAGCGGGCGGTGCGGCTGTTCGAGTAGGGCCGTGCGATGTCTGATAATCCGCTACTGTCGGGTGGGGAGGCGGCCTGCTAATCTGGAGTTGTGATGTCCTTGACTCTGATTCTTAATGGCCAGACGCGCGCTTTTGAGTCCCTCCCACAGCCAGCCAGCCTGGAACAGCTTATCGGTGAACTTGGGCTGAAGGGTGATCGGGTGGCTGTTGAGCATAACGGCGAGATTGTCCCACGGTCGGGCTGGGCCGAGACCTTACTGAATGGCGGGGATCGCCTGGAGGTAGTCCACTTTGTCGGTGGTGGGCTCAATCGCGCTGAAGCGTAAGCTGTTTGGTTTTAGTAACTAGTTGGATTTTTACAGCTCATTGCATCCAACATGTTTTGCATCTGCAACCTGAAACAGGGAGTTGCTGCTTGCGCGCGTCACATTAGTTGGATTGAAGCTTGCGAAAACGTCATTCAGCGTGGAGCGTAGCGATTGGATCGAGGCGCATGGCGCGCAGCGCCGGAATAGAACTGGCGGCGAGCGCGACCATGGTAAGGACAAGGGTGACGCCGGCGAAGGTGGGCAGATCGGTCGCCGAAACGCCGTAGAGCAGTCCGGCCATGAGGTGAGAGACGATGAGCGCGCCGGCCACACCTACCCCGGCGCCCGCAGCGGCCATGCCAAGCCCCCGGCGCAGGACCATGTTGAGGATGCTTCCTCTTTGAGCTCCCAGAGCGAGGCGAATGGCGATCTCACGCCTTTGTTCGTTGACGAGGTAGGAGATCGTTCCGTAGATTCCAAGCCCGGCGAGCAACAGGGCAGTGGCTGCAAAAAAGGCCACCATCTCCATCGAGAATCGCCTCACGGCAAGCGAGGTGTAGAGCACCTCATCGAGGGTCTCCGCGTGGAAGACGGGAAGTGTTGGATCGATGGACCGCACCTGCGTGCGCACTTGTGTGGAGATGGTGCTGGGATCGAGCTGTCCGCGAAGAAAGATGGCCAGGTCTTTGGCGGAGCGCTGGTACACGCTGCGGTAAATCTGCGGAATTGCCGCGTCCGCCAGCGATTCTGTGCGGGCATCCGCAATCACGCCGACGATCGTGGTCCAGGCCGGCTTGGCCGAGCCCGGCAGACCGCGGGTATCCAAGCGTAAACGGACGCGTTTGCCAAGCGGATCCTGGTTTAACCAGTAGGTGCGAGCCGCGGCCTGATTGATGATCGCAACTTGGGGCGTATCCTCAAGGTCCTCGTCGCTGAAAAGGCGTCCGCGCTCGAGCGGCATGCCCAACAGGTGAAAGTATTCGGGTGAAACGATCGGACTGTCGATCACTGGAGCCTGATTCTCCATCGTCTCGATGCCTTCGCGGATCAATGGCAGCCCGCCGGGATCTCTGTGGCCCAGGGGAAGAGAGGCCTCGTCGCCGATGGCCGCTTCTTCCACGCCCGGCAGGGTTCGGCTGCGGCGAAGAATCTCGCGCACCAAGACCGATTCCTGGGTGGCGGTTCGGTACATATCCACATTGGGATCGTTGGGCCCCGGCAGCCAGGTTTGAATGGCAATCACGCGGTCAGGATTGAAGCCGGGCTGCACCGCAAACAAGTCCCAGAAACTGCGCAGCAGAAGGCCCGCGGAGACCATGAGCACCAGGGAAAGCGCCAGTTCGCTGATGACCAGAATTTGACGGACGCGCGAGCGTTGCCGTGATCCGCCGGAGCCACGTCCTTCCTGCCTGAGCGTACCGATCAAATCGACACCGCTCGTAATCCATGCCGGAGTAAGCCCAAAGATGGTTCCGGCTGCGACGGAGACAGCCACGGCAAATCCTAGCACGCCCCAGTTGATCGATATGTCGTTGAGGTGCGGGAGGCTCTCCGGAATAAGCCTCAGCAGTAAATGCTGGGTGCATAAGAGGAGGGCGGAACCGGCAATTCCACCCAGCAGAAAGAGCAGCAGGCTCTCGGTGAGAAGCTGGCGGATGAGGCGGGTCTTTTGCGCTCCCAGCGCCTGTCGAACCGCGATCTCACGACCTCGCACACTGGCTCTGGCTAACAGCAGATTGGCAACGTTGACGCAACTGATCAGCAGCACCAATCCTACCGCGCCGAAGAGCAGAATGAGTGATTGGCGAACGCTGCCAACCACGGTTTCGCTGAGCGGAACCAGGCGTATCGTCCATTCGGTCTGTGGCGGATAGTCTCCTGGATATTGCTTTTTCAGAGATTCAACCAGTGCATTGAGGTGTCCCTGCGCGGCTGCAATCGAGAGACCGGGCTTCAAGCGCGCGATGACGGCTCGACTCCGCAGACGTGTACCGCGCTGAGGGGCCGGAAACGGCACACCGGCAAAACCGGCTCCCAGCCAAAGTTCCACGTTCTGCTCCTCGCTGGTTGAGCCCTGATCACGAAATCCGCGCGGCATGACGCCCACAACGTGATACTCGTCGTTGTCCAAGCGCAGAACTTTGCCCAGAATGTGCGGGTCGGCTCCGAACTCCCTCCGCCAGAGCCCGTCGCTAATCACGACCTCCAGGTTGTAGCCGGGAGTGGCGTCATTCGCATCAAAGGTGCGGCCCAACTGCGCGCCGACACCGAGGACCGCGAAGTAGTTCGGCATAACCTGCTTGAAGCTGAGACGCAGGGGCTGTGCACTGCCGGTGAGGTTCACGTTTGCGCCGGTGCCGGTAATCGACACGGACTGGAATATTCCGGAACTCTCGAGGTCTCTCCACTCAGGGACGGAGATGCCGACGCGATGTGCGCCTACTCCGGGAAGGTCGTCCACAACGCAGACCAGCTCCGCAGGATTGGGATACGGCAAAGGATGCAGCAGCGTGGCGTCGATCACGCTATAGATAGCGGTGGTAGCTCCGACACCCAGCGCGATGGTGGCGATTGCAATGAAAGAGAATCCGGGAGACCGGAGAAGCATGCGGACCGCGTAGCGCAGATCAAAGAGCAGATTCTCGATGAAGGGAAGGCTTTGCTCGGCGTGATGGTGTTCCCGGATCGCCTGGGTGATGCCAAGCTTGAGTGCCGCCTGCCGCCGCGCCTCGGCCGGCGACATACCGGCGCGCATGTTCTCTTCTGCCTGAAGCGCGAGATGTTCGGCAATCTCTTCCTGCAGGCGTTGGTCTGCACTCCGCCCTGTGGCGAGATTCGAAAAGCGGATGAAGAAGCGTCGCAGGAATTTCATGATAGATCCTCCGACTTGACGTTGAGGAAGCGCTCGATGATCGCCGCGATTTGTTCCCATTCACGGGTTTCTGTCTGGAGCTGCTTGCGGCCGGCCGCGGTGAGCCGATAGAAGCGCGCGCGGCGGTTGTTCTCTGATACGCCCCACTCGGAGGCGATCGAGCCTTCATGCTCCAGCCTGAGCAGCAGGGGATACAGCGTGCCCTGGTTGACAGCGAGAAGGTCTCCGCTGATCTGCTCGATGCGCCGGGCGATGCCCCAGCCATGCTGCGATCCCAAGACATTGAGTGTCTTGAGGACCATCAGCGCCAGTGTTCCTTGCCGGACGTCGGGTTTTCTTTCATGGTGAGTACACTTTTGGGTTTCCTACAGGAATAATGGCATGGGTCCTATTGGAAAACAACAGGAGACTTTGAACTTTCTTTTGGAAGATCTGTGATTAGCAATCAGACAAAGGCAATTGGGCCGCTACTTTGAACGCGCTGCGACGAAATCGGCCAACGTCAGTTTTTGCGCTTCGAGGAACTTTTGGATGTCCTTGAGTAGCCCCACGGTCTGTGAGGTGGTGTCGGAGTGTGTCTTAATGTCTGGATCGAGCCACCCGCTCACATAGAGCGTGTCTCCAACCCACACTGCCGCGGCAATAGGAAGGTCAGCACCCGTGGGGTTTTGACTGGCCGGCAGCGGAATTCGTTTTATGTTTTGTGCTGAAGCCGTGAGGGAACCGATCAGCACGACTGTCGTGGGGTTTTGACTGGCCGGCAGCGGAATTCGTTTTATGTTTTGTGCTGAAGCCGTGAGGGAACCGATCAGCACGACTGTCAAAAGGGTAAGGTGTTTGATTGTCATGCCGTCAATATGGCACGGTTCCTTTTGGAAAACAACAGGAGATTCACTCTTTCTTCCACGACGAATCCAGAAGAGCTCTCGGGAGTCGAGAGATCTGCAAGCAGATCCAACCTCGAAGTTGATCGAAGGGGCACGCGACGGTGAAGCGTGGAGTGACGGTCGTCGAGGAGAAGGCAAGGCACTTCAGCAGCTTGCACTATACATAATATGTGTTATCGGACATAACAATTCTACTGCGAGTTGAACGCAAAGGGCCTTGCTCTCACTAATATCAGTCTGGGACGTCTTATCTGCCAAGTCCGTGTGAGGTGCTGTTCGTGTTGCCAGCGTGGAAAGTATGCCGATTTCAACACTCCGGCCTACTCGTTCCCTATCTGATTGCTTGCATTGCGCTGGCTCCGCCCAGGCGGCTTGTCGGACAGTCAACCGGCACTCTCCAGAGCGGGAGTTCGGCCATGGGGACGTCACTGGCGACTACAACCGTACCGAGCACAGTCCTGGGTCAGGTCATTAATGCGAGCACGGGCGCACCAGTGCCACGCGCCCTGGTCCGCCTGAATAATCGGGCCGTACTGACCGACCATGAGGGCAAGTTCCGGTTCGATCAGAACACGGACAGCAGCGCCAACGTCCTGGTAACGAAGCCCGGGTTCTCGGCGAGTACTGAGGTGCAGGAGCCCGGAAATCTGTACTTGCAGGCGGCCCAACTGGCCGTCCCGCTGGAGCTTCGGCTTTATCCGGAGGCGCTGCTGACCGGGACTGTGATCGCTCCGGACGGCACTCCGTTGCCTCGGATTTCGGTGAGCGCACTCCGGAGCTACTACGACGATGCGGGCCACCGGTGGATGACCGTTGGCCAGGACCAAACTGACTCTCATGGCAACTTCCGATTGCCGGTACCTGCGGGAGAGTACCGACTACAGACCCGATATACTCCTCTGGATCGGACGACGGGCCAAGCTGTTTTACCTGTTACTATTTCGAGCGAAGGTTCATCCAATACTTCACAGGGTATTCGAATCCATGGGGGTGAGGAGCAGCACTTTGAGCTTCGGCCAGCTGTTAGTCCGACCCACAATGTGACTTTGATGACACAGTCTTCTGGTGGGCGCGATTTTCTGAGGATCTCGGCGAGGTCGAGCAATGGGAGCACGTTGCAGGTGAATCCGCAGATGAGCGGAGTGACCGGGGAGACGAAGATACAGCTTCCCCAAGGCACCTACACTTTGACTGCTACGAGGAATAATCCCGAGAACCCGGAGCAGGCCGAGACGACTGTGACGGTACCAGACCACGATATCTCGGGCGTTGTTTTGAGGTTTTCTCCGGTTCCGTCGATTCCGGTGGAGTTGGTTCCTGACGCTACTTTAACGTCCGATAATACTCAGGCTCCGACCCTGCCTCAGTTGGCGCTCG
Organism: Acidobacteriaceae bacterium KBS 89; assembly: GCA_000381605.1. Classification (GTDB taxonomy): domain Bacteria; phylum Acidobacteriota; class Terriglobia; order Terriglobales; family Acidobacteriaceae; genus Edaphobacter. Next base: position 298,070 of record KB906755.1, on the reverse strand, counting down.
CCCTGCAGAACGATCAGGCAGCGGATTCGGAACGCGGCGATCTGACGATCCGGCCGACGAACCGGCGGGATCAGAGCTTTGTGTTTACGGCGCCACCTGGAAGCTATCGGCTGCAGGGGCGGAACACCGGCACGTGGTTCATCAAGTCGGTCAGTTATGGGGACTCGGACTTGCTGCAGGATGACCTTGTCGTGGTTCCTGGTGCTGCGGGAACGCCGATCCGCGTTACGGTCAGTAATCAGACCGGTAGCCTGCAAGGCACCGTGGATCTGAACGGCAGTCCTGCGGCTTGCTGGATCTACCTAATTCCGAGTGGCCCCAATGCACAGCCTGTTATCTCGGTGCGTAGTAATAGTACGGGGAGCTATTCGGCGGCGTATCTGCCGCCAGGAACTTACCAGGCGATCGCCTTCGAACGCCGCCATTCGGCGAACTACCGGGATCCCGCGAGTCTTGCTCCGTTCAGCAGCAGAATTCATACGGTGACGATCAGCACGGGCGATAAGCCGACGTTGAATCTGGACGCCGTCCCAGTCGCGGAGGTGACACCGTGAGGCGGGGCGCTCGATTGGGGGCGAATTTGGCGGCGATCCTCGTAGTCATGGCCGGCCTTTGTGGTTGTTTCGTGCATGCTCAATCGACGGCCCAGACGAAGCGCTTTGAGATTACTGGCGTGGTCATCAACAGCGTTGATAAAAGTCCTGTACCGCGTTGTCACCTTTCTGCGAGCCTCAATGGACGCGGAGGCTTCGGGAACCGCCAGTTCCCTGCCCCGAGTAACGGGTTCGATTGCGATGCGCGCGGACATTTTACGGTCACGGTTCCTTCAGCCGGATCATGGCGTCTGACCGCGAGCGCACGTGGATACGTCAGCCAGGCCTACGATGAGCACCAGTTTTTCTCGTCGGCGATTGTTCTGACAGCAGAGGCACCGACGAAGGAGCTTGAGTTTCGACTGAGTCCTGAGGCGACTATCGTTGGGCAGGTTCTTGATGAGGCGGGTGAGCCGGTACGCAACGCTCAGGTGACTGTGCAGACGGTGCCACCGCCGACCCCCGGGGGGCCTCAACCTATTGGAGGCACTCGAGCCGCTGGGCGTACCGATGACCGCGGCATGTATGAACTGGCCAATCTTTCGCCGGGAGACTATCACCTGAGCGTGCATGCCCAGCCGTGGTATGCCGCTGGCGGCCAAACTGTACGGGGGGCCAATACGGATACTTCGCTCGATCCATCTCTCGACTTCGCCTATCCGACGACATGGTTTCCCGGGGTGAGCGATTCGGCGCTTGCGGAGACCATCACTCTGCACGCTGGTGACACGCGACAGGCGGATTTTCATATGGTTCCGATACCGTCGATTCACATGCGAATCCTGACACCGCCACGAGTCAACAATGGATCGAATGCTCCTCCTGCACCGATTTTTCCGATTGTTCAGCAGGTCAGCTCGGGTGTCGGCGGGCAGAACTTCGCGCAGGTGACGACACGTATTGACGGGCAAGGAATCGATGTCGGAGGGCTGACACCAGGGGTGTACCAGATCAGGCTGGCGGGCGGCCCCGGGCAGGAAGGCCACGCTGCGCTGGTCGAGGTGAACGCCAATTCAACACGAACGCTGGATTTGAGTGCGCCTTCGCGTGACATGGCCAGAATTACGCTGAAGTTCGACGGCGTACCGGAACAGGATTCCGGGAGTCGACCAGAACGTAATGGTCAGGTGCAGGTGACGCTGATCGACCGGGACACGAAACGCGGAAGCTTTTCTTCGAACGGTGCAGAAGGTGGTGGCGGTGCTCTTCGCCCCGCTCTCGGACGCCGGGACCAGAGAGACCCTGACGCGGAACGCATACTGGAGGTTCCGCCGGGGCGATATGAGGTTGTATTGCAGGGTCGACCGAATCTGTTTCTTACGGGATTGACGGCCAAAGGAGCTGAGACCTCGGGGCGATATGTCAGTGTGGGTGCGGGCGAGTCGACGCTGACGATGCATGTGGCGAGCGGCCGCGCGAGCTTGAGCGGCTTCGCGACGATGGATGGGAGACCGTGCGTTGGGGCCATGGTGTTGCTAGTGCCGATTACGATTGAAGACCCGAGTTCGATTACTTTCCTGGTCCAGGACCAGACGAATACGGATGGCAGCTTCGAGCTGACAAATATTATTCCGGGACAGTACATTCTGGTCGCCATCGACCATGGTTGGCAGATCAACTGGGGAGATCCATCCACGCTGCGCCGGTATCTGATGCAGGGGGTTCCCGTTGAGCTGAAATCGTCCGCGATCTTGAAACAGAACATCACGGCGCAGGCTCCTTGAGTCGGGAGCGGCGCGGTCCGCCTTAAGAGAAGCCCAACTGTGTTAGATTCAAAAAGGCCCGCAATACCGCGGAGAGATGGCCGAGTGGCTGAAGGCGCACGCTTGGAAAGCGTGTATACCGCAAGGTATCCAGGGTTCGAATCCCTGTCTCTCCGCCATACCTTTGTCTAAAACCCTTACAAATCAACTCAATGCAAGAAATTAGTGGACTTGTACCATTCCCTGCGGAACACGGTGCTTTCGCAATCTTGGTGCTGGTTGCGCTGCATGACTCGCCGAAGTGGCTGAAGTGTGGCATGGGGAAAAGTCTGTAGGTTAATCGTACAATTCTGGCCGATTACGTCAACGAATCTGTGGGGAGGAATGCGTGCGAGAGACAGCGGCCCCGACCAACTCATTTATTAAGCGCCATAGAACCGGCTTCACAATTCTCGGAGCCCTGATCGTGTTCGCGACATTCGTCGTCAAGGAGAATCTCCGTGACCGATGGAGAGAGAAGACAACTGCCATCGAACTGGCGCAATACATCTATTCGATTCAAATGAACACAAACATGAAGGGAAACTCCTCTTTCATAGTGGGTGCCAATGTGTCGCAGCTGTATTGGGATATGAAGGATAAGGAGAAGGATCCTCCCGAGGTCGAGGGAAACTGGGTTTCGCGAGGTCCGCTTTCGATCGTGGGAGGCTTTTGCAGGGACGCCGACGTGCGGGTGACGCTCTTTGATTCGGACTACGCAAGCCTGCAGGTTCTTGACGAGTCGCTCGGTGCCGACAAACAGCGCAAGGAAGAACTTTCCGCCGCGAGACAAAAGGCGCAAGAACTTCACAACATCTTTACAGACTGTGAGCCTGCCATATGGGCCATCCAAGCCGTCGCCAAGATGCACGACACTCCAAGAGGCTATGGCAAGAAAGAGATTCAGGCAGAGCTACAGAAAATCGATCACGCAATTAACGACGAAGATAAGCTCTATGTGAGTCTCGTTAAACACGCCAGAGAGATCAATGAGGACGCACAATTCACGAAAGAAAGAAACAAACGTCACTCTGATCTCGCGGACATTGTGAGCGTCGTGCTTTACGTCATCGGCTGGACACTTGGCATTATTGGCAAACTGTACGGGTCGGGCGACCTGGTCGGCGCCGAATAGCTAGTGTAGACGTGGTTCCCGTTTCCTGCTCTGCGAGTTCCCCAATCCACTGCTTCGGTGGCGCTTCGAGGCCAAGATGTGAAATGGCTCTTACGCCGATCGGTAAGCGCTACTTGATTGGAACGTCAAGCGGCAGCGAACGGTTACGGTCTCTGAGCCATTCGAGTGTGATGCTCTCGCTGGCCTTTTTGGGAGTCTGCTCATCGAGATCAGGCATGAAGATCTCGAGGCCAGCCTGTGCGGTCATGCGAGTGTAGCCGTTAACGAGTTGAGCTTGGTAGTTGACGAGGTCGAGGTCAAACCAGGGATCCTGGGAGGCGTCGATCATCGTGAGATCGACATGGTGCATGGTGAGCTTCCCGAAGTCGAGCGTGCCGCCGCTCAGGCGGAGAAAGTTGTGCCACTGTGCAAGGCGGGTCTCGTCGTTGCCCGCGTTGCCGTAGATAACTTTGATATCCGGTGGGCTGACCCGCACGGAGGTGAGTTGACCGTGGATGTGCGGCGGGGGGAGCAATTTCTGAGTGTCGAAGATGATGTCGTTATCTACGATCTGAACGCCTGGAATATTACTTGCGTGAACAAGGTCGGATAGTTCGACATGGAAGCCACCGAGGAGCCCTTTCAATGGGATCTTCAGCACGTTCAGTTTTGTGACGTGAAACTGTACGCGACCATCCGGAGTGGGAGTGAGGCTGCCGACAAGCTCAATGGGAAGAGAAAAGATTTTGTGGATAGTGCCGTGCAGCCTGAGTTGGTCGCCCTCAGGCTGAATCGAGATGTTCTTGAGCGGGGCGTTGGGCGGAGAGCTGGCGTTAAGGTAGTTGCTGATGTCTCCTATGTTGGCGTGGATGACACCTTTCTGGATTTGAAGAACGAAGGACTCTGGATCGTCGAACGACGGGTTGTCCTGCCGGCGGGTGCGGACCATCTGTCCACGAATCCAGCGGACGTAAATGCGGAAATTCGGGCCTTTGCGGAGGAGCAGATTGTGCGCGTAGACCAAGGTGGGGGCGAGATCATCAGCGGAGGAAGTGTCGGTCAAGCTGACAGGGCCGAGAGCCCCGACCGAAGAGGATGGCGGGGGAGCGGAAGGCTTAGACCTCGAATACCAGAAGAGGCAACAGAGGCAGAGGACGGCAACCGTGGCAGCGGTGGCGACAACGGCAGGGCGGGGACGGGTCACTGAGCCATTCTATGTTATATAAAGCTTCTCAAAAGCCCGGTTATCGCTAGGCTCAATTCCTTGCCGGCCTTCACCAGGGCTTTATTTCTTGCATCAAACCTTTGAGGTAGGAGGAGAGTGCATCATGGCTACAACTCAGAAGGAGACAACCCAAAATATCCCCAAGGGCACGCCCGCAGCATCTGATCCCACAAAGATCGACCGCAATGCCCCTGCCGGCAGTGAGAACTCGCTTGGTGCCGAGAGCGTGCGAGACACTCGTCCTTCAACTGACGATAGCGTAGTGGAGGCGATGGATGAAGAGACTCCCGGCCTAGCCGGCAACTAACCGCCGCCGCGTTCGACTAAGAAACAGGATGGCCTCTGCGAACGCGAGAACTGGCATCCTGCAGGTGCGAGATGCTTCCGCGCCGCGCAACTGGTGGTCTTCTTTACATTGACCGCGGTCTGGATCTGAAGCCGCTTACCACATCGTCGCTGTTTTAATTTCTGTCTTCTTCGCCGGCATCCCTTCTCTTCCGGCGCCGCCACCACCACCCCAGCACGACGACGAGTACCGCGAGTACCGCGACGCCGATGTTGAAACGCTTCATCCAGTGGAGCAATCGGTCCCACCGGCTGCCGAAGAAATAGCCGACCAGAGAAATAACCGAGACCCAGACGGAGGCACCAAGGAAGTTGAAGAGAAGGAACTTCTTCCACGGCATCCGCAGAACGCCCGCCAGAGGCCCGGCGATGATCCGTATGCCAAAGACGAAGCGCGCAAAAAAGATTGTGACAGAGCCATAGCGCTCGAAGAGGTGCTCGCCACGCGCGATAGTGTGCGCGGGGATGTGGAGGAAGCGCTGATAGCGGTCGAGCAGCGGGCGTCCGCCACGGTATCCAATGGCGTAGCCGAGGTTGTCACCCACGGTGCATGCGGCGATACCGACCAGGATGATGTAGCCAAGATGCAGCTCGTGCTCGCTCCAGGCAAGGAAGCTGACGAACAGCAGAATGGTCTCACCAGGCGCGGGAATGCCAGCGTTCTCCAGCAGCAGGACGACGACCAGCGTCCAGTAGCCGTACGCATCGAGGAACTGCCGCAGGAGGTCAAAGAGTCGCTCAGCCATGGGCCTTCGTTCGCTGGAACATTACAACACGGTTAGATGCCCGATTCTTGATACATCCTGACCATGGCTGGCATAGTCTTGGGCTGCCTATACACCGCAAAACTATCTCAAAAGTGCGCAATGGTGTGTCAAAAAGTGCCTCTCTCATCTCGCTTAGAGGGTAGACGCCAGGGCTCACCTATGCAAAGGCGGCGGTGGAGCGTGTTGAATTGTCATACTTGATTCGCATGCGGGGTCACTATGCAAACGTCAAATAAACGTACGCTAACGGTTCTCGACTATCCAACTGATACTCTTTAGCGAAAAGGAACCACCCTGGTTGAAGTGGAGTCGTGAGCATGTTGTTCGTCCAAGCGGCCCTCAATGGCGACCGTAAGCATCCGGGGGTTCCTCGCACAGCCGACCGGATTGCGCAGGACACCAAGTCTGCCGTAGCCGCCGGAGCTCAATCCGTCCACATTCACGCCTTCAATGATGATGGCGCTGAGACCCTTGATAGCGATGCTTGCGCCAAAACGCTGCGTGCTACTCGACGTGAATGCCCCGGCATCCCGATATCTCTCACGACATCGGCGGCGATCGTGGAGGACCCAGCGCGGCGTCTAGGGCTCGTTTCGTCGTGGACCGAATTGCCGGACTTAGTTACTGCGAATCAGGGCGAGGAAGGGATCATCCCGCTATGCGAGCTGCTGATGTCGCGCGGAGTGGAAATCGAAGCAGGTCTGTTGAGCGTTGATGATGCCAGAAAGTTTGTAGCTACACCAAGTCATCTTCGCTGGCGCCGGGTGCTTATCGAACCGCTCGATGCTGATCCCGATCAGGCTGTTCGTCATGCGGCCGAGATAGAAGACATCGTATTAGCCGCAGGTTTTACGCTGGAACAAGTACATCACGGATACGGCATCGCGTCCTGGGCAGTCAATCAACGAGCGATCAAGAGAGGACATGGGATTCGCACGGGCCTTGAGGATGTGACCGTACTCCCTGACGGCCACGAGGCTGAGAGCAATGCGCAATTGGTCAGGATCGCTGTCTCAATGATTGGGAGTGCGCACTTTCGATAGATCGCGAATGCAAGCATCGCATTGCGCGCATCAACAATGCTCGGACTGGGCAGGCACTGAGTTAATCATTGAAGAGACTTTTCTAGAGTTCCTGGGGATACACAAGGCCGATTGCAATTCGGGCATGATCGAAGATGCTCATCATCTGGCGCGACATGTCGTGTGTAATGATTGGGCTCTCTGTGCGGCTGCTGCGGAGGAGATCGCAGAAGTGACCAACTTCATAGTTGAAGCCAGTGGATTCAAAGGGCTCGTCAAGTTCCACGGTGCGTCTATCGACGTACCTGATGGTTGCATGGACAGGGTTCCACCACTTGCTCGGGATTGCGACATTTCCTAATGGCCCGGCGAGCAAAGCGTCGCCCTCGCCGTGGAGCCCAAGACCGCAATAAAGCTGGGCCATCCCGTTAAGGTGCTTGGTCTGGAGTGTGGCAAACGTGTCGACGCCCGTTGGGCCTATTTGGCCGAAGGTCTGGACTCTTTCTACGGGCCCCAGCCAGTCGAGCGCGAGGAAGGCTTCATAGGGGCCAATGCCGAGGAGGCTGCCGCCACCCACATCCAGGTTGTAGATCGGATGGTTCGGCGGGATATCGGCGATAGAGGACCCTGCACGGACGAAGGCAACTTGTCCGATTGGATCCCGCTCAAGATGTTCCCGGAGCTTGCGGTAAAGAGGGAAGAATGGAGGCTTCATTGCCTCCATGAAGAGCAGGCCCCGTATACTCGCGGCGACCAACACCTCCTCCAACTGTTGTCCATTCAGCATGGACGGCTTCTCGCAGAGCACGTGCTTCCCGGCTGCGAGGGCAGCTAAGGCGTAGGAATGATGACTGTCTGGGTGAGTGGCAATGTACACGGCGTCGACAGGGCCGCTCAACAGCTGCTCGAGTGTGCAAGTGGTCGCTCCGCCGAAGTGCGAAGCAAAAGCCTCGGCCACCTCCCGCTTGCGTGTCCATACAGAGGTGAGCATTGCTCCAGTCACATACCTGAGTCCGGCCGCAAAACGCCTTGCGGAATCGCCTCCGCCGATCACACCCCACGTCACCACTCCAGGCATCACAGACCCTGTTCGCGGACTATTTTCCGGCACGTTTGTATTCTGTAGCATGTGATCCGAACCAAATCCCCATCCACTCGAATTTACTCCAGCGTTGTACTCCGGGAAATCGGAGTAGCAGAAGGTCACGGGCTATGGCTGTTAGGGTTCGGGCGGTCAGTTCGCCAGATCTATTCGGGGGCCTTCGCGTGCCATTTCGTCCGGGCGACGCCTTCGTGCTTTCGCCGTCGTCATACGCCACGACACAGACAGCAAGTCGTGCAGAGCGTCTGGTTCGACGCGCGACAGACGGACGAGAACTAGGGGATAACTTCGATAGTAGTCCGTAAGGTAGTAAATCTCGGGCGCATCCTCCACGAGCCGTTCGCGGTCTTCCAGCTGGGCTCTGACCACGAGAGTGTCTGGTTCGGCGGATGGATGCATTGCAAGGCCAGCCAAAAACATGCCGTCAACTTTCAGCATGGGTGATCCGTCGTACTTCGCAGTTGCTTCGACGCCCGGCAACCCGAGCCCCACCTTCCTGACAATGTCAAAAGCCCCCTTCAGCAGTTGCTTAGCCGGCCTTCGTTTCATAGATGCAGGTCTCCATCGTTGGCGACTCTCGAATCGTGCCTAGGAGGCAGGATGCGGAGCAGAGCGAACCTGAGTGTAATCAATCCAACGCATTCGATACTTCCACCAGAATTATTGGATCGCGAAGAACCTGTTTTCCGGTGAGGCCCTTCGGTGTCAATCGTAGCCTACGAAGTACGGCAGTTCCGGACGCGACAATTCGAACAGATATTGAACACAGATGCTTGTGAAGTTAGGGGTTTATCCGCGGGTTTCCCGCCGTTTACACATCAGACCCCATCCAGTATCCGGCAGGTTACACCGCTTCCTATGACGCTGTTAACGGATCCTCCGTCGGCTCCATCACCCATCGTTTGGAGAAAATGCCGTCCACCGAGGGAAAAGCGTTTCGGGTCCGCCGGAACCGAAGGATGGTACTGATCCGATTCTCAGGCCGATTTCATCACGGCAAAACTTTCTACAGGACTGACCTCGCTAGCAAAGTCCTTTAGACGACTCCGGCTACCGGGATAATTAACGGGCTCGAAATATTTACCCAGTGTGGTGAAGTTCAAAGGGAATCATCGCCTTTGGACTGCGAAACGCACGGTCTCGTCGACAGAAAGTGCGATATTTTTCTTACATAGATAGGCAAATATTTGCATACCAAGGACGGGACGGTAGAGAATCGGTGGTTTCACAAGTCGATTATTGCCTCGAAACCCCCATTAAACGCAGTCAACATGACTTTATCGAGTCATTTGCGTTATGGCCATTATCGTGCATATAGGGTGTGCGGGCCCAGAAAACGCTCGAACTTTGAGCTCCTTGTAAAAGCATGAGCTGTAGCTCACAGGGCGAAGCTACGTTCGGCTGACAACAACAGGCGCCGCCCAATCCAAAGAAAGGCAGGCAAAATGCTGACCTCGCAGAGTAACGGAATCGGGTCTTGCGAAGACTCGGCTTGGTGCGTCCTTTACACCCGCCATCAGCACGAGAAGGCAGTGGCCGAGATGCTTTCGTCGAAGGGCTTCGAAGTTTTCCTGCCGCTGTACGAGTCAATACGGCGTTGGAAAGACAGAACCAAGATGCTGACGTTGCCCCTGTTTCCCGGCTACGTCTTCGTTCAAGGAGCGGTCACCCGCCGATTGCAGGTTGTGACGACCCCAGGGGTTCACATGATTCTGTTCCACGGCGAGCACATTGCAATCATTCCGGAAGTTCAGATTCAGGCGATTCGACGGGCAGTTGAGGGGCCTTTTCGGGTAGAACCGCATCCCTTCCTGAAATGCGGCGAGCGAGTTCGCGTCATTCGCGGTTCCCTCGAGGGTGTCGAGGGGGTTCTGGTTCGCAAGAAGAACCTGTATCGACTGGTCCTTTCCGTGGACATGATGGCGAAGTCCGTGGCAGTGGAAATCGACGCTACTGATGTGGAACCCGCGCCAGGACTAGGCTTCGAGGACACAAGCCCGATCGTGCGGCCTGCGGCGGAAACTGGAAGATTCGGTGAAACGTTACTTTATGGCAACCGACAAATAATGAGCGTTTAAAGAAATCAATAGGCTCAGAGGCGAGAGGCAGATCCAGCAGCACAGAATGCGCGGGACGAAGAACTGAATCTCTCCACGATCCTTGACAGGAGTCATCTTGAAAAGCAGAGCATATAACCCGATCGGATCAGGATTGCTCCTGATTGTTCTTTCCGGTTCTCTATTGGGTCAAATGCCAGCCCCGACTCAGGCTGATCGCCCGGGAGCAACCGGAGCGGCTTCGTCCGCACAGCTTCCGCCAGCATCTACCAATAAATCGAGCGATGACAGCTTTGTCATCGGCAACGATGACGTGCTGGCGATCAACGTCTGGAAGGAACCTGATTTTACTCGGTCGATCCAAGTTCGATCGGACGGAAAGATTTCGTTGCCCCTGCTGGGAGAGGTTCAGGCTGCGGGCCTGACACCTTCGCAACTCGAACACGATCTTACGACCAGATTGCAAAACTACATCACCAAGCCTCAAGTTACGGTGATGGTCGAGCAGACTAACAGCAAGAAGTTCAACATCCTTGGACAGGTGACAAAACCAGGATCCTATTCACTCACCCTTGCACCGACAGTTGTGGATGCAATTGCGCTTGCCGGCGGCCCGAAGGACTTCGCGAAGCAGAAAGCAATTTACATTCTCCGGCAGGGGGCCGGTGGTAGTCAGACTCGAATTGTCTTCAACTATAAGGACTTCCTCAAAGGCAAAATTCCAAACATCAAGCTAGAGCCGCACGACACCGTCGTCGTGCCTTGAAGGCGCTTATGCTTAGACTTGTTTATCTCGGTCTTGTCCTGCTCGTGGCCACGCCGGCTCGGTCTCAGTTGCAAGCGACCCCCTTCGAAACGCCTGAAACGCCAACCGATGAATCTCGAATGCTGACACCGCCACCGGTGAGCGCTCAAGCTTATCCAGCAATTGTCGGATCTCAAATGCGGTCCAATTTTCTGGGTGCCGGTTTGATCTTCACTACCGCCTACAACGACAACGTGACGACAGACGGCACCCATCCAGTTGGCGATGTTGTTTACTCGATTTTACCCACGATTTCGCTCGACCAGACCACGCCTCGGCAACATTTGTCGCTGATCTATAGCCCAGGCTTCACGTTCTATCAGAAGACCACCTCACTCAACGCAGCAGCCCAGAGCGCAGCGTTTAGTTTTCAATACCGCCTCAGCGAACATACGACCATCTCCTTGAGCGATTCCTTTCAAAAAAGTTCAAACGCGTTCAACCAGCTTTACCCTGTTGCGGGAGCGGGAATCTCTGGTTCGACGCAGGCTCCATCAGGGCAACTAGTCGTTCCCTACGCTGATCAGCTAAACAATCTTGCGAACGCGGGGTTCAGCTATCAATTCAGCAGGAATCGCATGGTTGGCGCCGATGCAGTTTTTGCCCTGAGTAATTACCCCAATCCCGCCCAGGCTCCTGAGCTCTACAACTCCAACGGGCCCGGCGGCTCGATTTTCTACAGCCAGCGCTTATCCAGCAGACAGTACATCGGCGTGACGTACCAATATCTAAGAAGTCAGGCTGATCCTGTCCTTGCACAGACCAATCCGGTGAATGCCTCGACTGAGGTCCAGACGCAGACCGTGCTTCCCTTTTACACAATCTATTTGAACCCAACACTCTCCATCTCGATATCAGGCGGTCCGCAGTACTATGATGCCTCGCAATCTCCGTCGCAATCCGTTCGCGCGTGGACGCCGGCGGCAATGGCGAGCATTGGCTGGCAAAAAAGGCATACGAATCTTGTTGCCAGCTATGCACGAACCGTGGCTGGGAGTGTGGGACTGCCCGGAGCTTTCGAGACCAACACCACCAATGGAAGTGCCCGATGGCAAATTGCACGCACCTGGAACACGGGAGCTGCGGGTAGCTACTTTCTCAACAAGAGCCTGACTCCGTCCTTCACTCCATCGAACCCCGGAGGCCACACTATCACAGGGAACGTCTGGGTGCAGCACTCGATGGGCGAGCACTTCCGGGCGGAACTTGGATATTCACGCCTGCACCAGAGTTATAGCGGCATCGCGGTGATCTCCAACGCTCCTGATACTAACCGCGAATACATCTCGCTTTCTTATCAATTCTCACGACCACTGGGAAGATAATCATGGAAGAAATCTTCGAAGAACAACGCTCTGAACTCCCCGACATTCAGCATTACTTGGAGGTAGTGCGTCGTCGTCACGTCCAGTTCCTCATACCGCTGTTTCTAGGGTGGCTGGTGGTCTGGGGAGCCAGCTGGGTTCTTCCCGTGCGCTATAAATCGGGCACGCTGATCCTTGTTGAGCAGCCGACGATGCCGAAGAACTATGTTACGCCAAACGTCACGGATGACTTGCAGAATCGTTTGCAAAGTATCACGCAGCAGATCCTGAGCCGCACCCGACTTCTTTTGATCATCGACAAGCTGCATCTCTATGACGACGGTCACCGCCAGCTCACCCAGGATGAAAAGGTTGAGCGGATGCGTAAGGACATCGACATCGAACTCGTGCGTGACGCTCGCGAAAATCAGATCACAGCGTTCAAGATTTATTATTCGGCACACGATCCCCATATTGCCCAACGGGTGACGAGCGAATTGACCGACCTGTTCATCAACGAAAATCTGAAGGTGCGCCAGCAACAATCCGAAGACACTACTAAGTTCATCGGGGGGCAGTTGGAGAATGCGCGAGCTAGTCTGGCCGAGCAGGAGGCGAAGGTTCGGGAGTTCAAAGGCCAGCACGAAGGCCAATTGCCCTCCCAGGAAGCGAGTAACCTCCAAATCCTGAGCGGGCTTCAATCGCAGCTACAGAATGAGCAGGACACTCTCAACACGGCGAAACAACAGCGGGTGTATCTCCAGACATTGATCGAGCAATACCGATCCGCCCATACGGCGAGCCGAACTGCAGACGGGACGCCGACGGGTTTGGGAGCGATTGATCAGGAACTCAGTCGACAAAAGGCGAAGCTGGCCGAACTCAGCTCTCGCTACACTGAGCATTATCCCGAAGTCGAAAATCTGAAGGATGAAATAGCCAAGACCGAAAAGGCGAGGACCGCTCTCATCGCCGAGTTGAAGACGCGATCCAATAGTGGGAGACCGGCCGAAGAGGTTATCGATCCGATACAGAACCAGCCGCTGCTCCAATTGCAAGGCCAGCTTCAGGCAAACCAGGTAGAGATCGCGAATCGGGAACAGGCAATTAACACGCTAAAGGCGCGAGTCAACAACTACCAAGACCGTTTGAACGCGGCACCCGCTTACGAGCAGCAGTTGGCAGATCTGAACCGTGGTTATGACCAGACCAAGGCCAACTACGACGACTTGTTGAAAAAGCAAAACGATTCGGCGATGGCTACCAGCATGGAACAGATGCAGCAGGGTGAGCGGTTCACTATGCTTGATCCTCCGAGTTTGCCACCAAAGCCCGATTTTCCCAACCGGCTCAAATTTTGTGGAATCGGACTGGCTGTGGGTCTCGCGTTGGCCTTCGCGCTAGTGGGTGGACTTGAATTCATAGACCAGCGGCTGCACAGCGAAAAGGAGATCAAAGTCCTGCTTCCGATAGCGATCTTATCTGAGATCCCGGAGGTTGTGAGTCCGGTGGACGAACTAAACAACAAGAAGAAGCTGATGTTTGGATGGGCGATGGCTGCAGTGATTTTGATCACCATCCTGGCAGGTTCTGCATTCAGCTTTCTGCGTGGTTAGTTCTACTTTCACAATGGCTAAACGTTCTTCAATCTCACGCGTAATCCACTCGACCTCACGTCCTATCCTAGATCTGGAGCACGGCGTTAGCCGTTGAAGCGAGCAAAACATGAGCCGTATATTTGAGGCCTTACAAAGATCGGAAGCAGAGCGCTCCAGTGATTTGCCATCGCTTGAGGAAGCGACTGAAATCCTTCAGCGCGCCGAACGTCGCGCAGCATCGAGGTGGCAAGCCGCCGTTCTGGCTGAGCAGCCTGATGTTGTGAAAAGCGCAGATGACGACGTTTCATTCGCCCTACCCGAGCAATCACCGGTTGCGGAAACACCTGCAATCTCCGCGATAGCCGAGTTGCCACAGGTAGAAGAACGCCTGGACCCGTTCGAGCAGTTCCAATCTCTACAGGTCTCGATTACTCCTCAAAGTCATCTTGTAAGCGTTACGAATCGCGAGACTCCGGCGGCAGAAGCTTTCCGTCTCCTAGGGGTGCGACTGCGACATCTCCGACGCGATCGAACGCTGAAGAAACTAGTGATTACAAGCACAATCCCGCAGGAAGGCAAGAGCATGGTTGCCGGCAACCTAGCCTGCACGCTCGCTCAAAAGACGCAGCAGAAGATTTTGATATTAGAAGGTGACGTGCGACGCCCAACGTTGTCGAAGATGTTCGGGATCGGAAAGAACCCGGGGCTTTGCGAATGGCTGGAGGGCGAACGTCGTTTGGAATCTGGTATCTACCATCTCGCAGAACCTGGTCTCTGGATCATGCCGGCAGGCAGAGCTCCCAGCAATGCACTGGAGCTGCTGCAATCAGGAAAATTGTCCAAGATGATGGATCAGCTAACGACATGGTTTGATTGGATCATCATCGACTCTCCTCCTGTGCTGCCCTTGGCCGACACGAGCGTCTGGATGCGACTGGCAGACGGAGTCCTTCTAACTACGCGTCAAGGAATCACGATGAAGCGACAGTTACAGAAAGGGCTGGACGCGATCGAGCCTAAGAAGCTGATTGGCGCCTTGGTGAACAGTTCCAAGAACGCGGCGGACAGCGACTATTATTACGGTCCTTCGTCAGGCCAGCACAATGATTGATTCTGGTCGAATCTAGCTTTTGTCGTTCTTATCTGAAAGTTCCCCGGTTACCCGAATAAGTGAATGAGCTCTCTTCCCTCACTCTACAAAGGAGACGGGACAAGAGTGGGCCATGGGCCATGAATTGCGCGCCCCACCGGCAACTAGAAATTGTGAATGTTTGAGAGAGGAGTTATTCGTGACTTTGCTACGTATGGATAAAATTTCAACTCCCGCCGACCCTTTACTCGATTGGTTATCCGCAGGAGCACGCGAGGTCCTGAACGAAGAAACCTTCAGGCGGATGATTGCAATCGAGCGCAAAAGAACAGAGCGTTCCCAAGAACCGTTCCTGCTCATGCTACTGGAAGGCGGTAGTCCCCAGAGCTCAGAAAGGAACGGTAAGGTCCTCGACGATATGCTGTCTGTACTGCTGTTATCCATCAGGGAAACCGACGTCATCGGCTGGTACAAAGACCGTGCCATCGTCGGAGTGATGTTTACAGGACTCCCGCGCGACGAGAAAGCTTCGACCCTCAACGTAATCCTGAACAAGGTGAGTACTGCGCTCAAGGCGCAACTGCCCTCCGAACAGCTCAGTCAAGTGAAGATCTCCTTCCACTTCTTTCCAGATGACTGGGACCATGACAATTCGGGGCGCCCAAGCAATCCTTCTCTATATCCGGATTTGTTGACCCCGGACAAGAACAAACATTATCTTTTGCGTACGAAGCAAGTAATGGATGCCGTCGGCAGCGCAGTGATTCTGATTCTTTGCGCACCTCTACTTTTGATTATTGCGCTGGCGATCAAACTGTCATCGAAAGGCCCTGTGCTTTACCGACAACAACGGGTCGGACAGTACGGGCAGAATTTTACCTTTCTGAAGTTCCGATCGATGCAGACCGACAACGACAATAGCGTCCATAGAGAGTACGTGACTAAGTTGATTTCGGGGAAGGCCGAGCATAAACTGTTCGACGAGAACGGTGAGGGCGTATATAAGCTTACGAACGATAAGAGGGTGACGCGAATCGGGAAGTTCTTGCGCAAAACCAGTCTCGATGAACTGCCTCAGCTGATGAACGTTTTGAAGGGCGATATGTCGCTTGTCGGCCCCCGTCCTCCGATTCCATACGAATTGGCCGCGTATCAGACGTGGCACCGGCGGCGGGTATTGGAAGTCAAACCGGGAATCACTGGTTTGTGGCAGGTGAACGGTCGAAACCGTATCAAGTTCGACGAAATGGTTAGGCTGGATCTGCAATACGCGAAGTCGTGGTCTCCCTGGCTCGACGTGAAGATCCTCATGCGCACCCCTGGTGCTGTGTTTCGGGGCGCATGCTGAACTTCGCATTGTGGCCGTGTATTAATCGATGATGCTGTTGGTTCCTTCCTGCCGAACGACCCTCCCCCAGGCCAATTGCTCCAACCATAACTAGTCATAAAAGGTGGTAAGACGGTGAATTTTGGTGTAATCGGTTATGGCTATTGGGGACCGAACGTCGTCCGCAACCTGACAAGTCTCGAAGACTCCCAAGTCCTTACAATCGCGGAGATAAGTGCCGCGGCGCGGAAGCGCGCTCAAAAGGCTTACCCGGGAATCAACGTTACGTCAGACGCAGCGGAGGTGATCTCATCACATGACATAGACGCTATCGCGGTCATCACTCCGGTCTGGACGCACTACGAACTTGCAAAAGCCGCACTGGAAAACGGCAAGCATGTCTTCGTGGAGAAGCCATTTACCAGCAATACGGCTGAGGGTGAGGAGCTAATCAATCTCGCCGAGCGGAAGAATCTCACAATTATGGTGGACCATACGTTCCTGTTCACCGGTGCCGTGAAGAAAATCTCGGAGCTTCTCAACGAGGGGACCCTTGGCAAGCTCTATTACTACGATTCGACGCGTGTCAACCTGGGCCTTTTCCAGCATGATATCAATGTTCTCTGGGACCTTGCCCCACACGATCTGTCCATCATGGATTACCTTTTGAAGGCGAGTCCGGAGGCAATCGTCGCGACCGGGCAAAAACATCTGAACAGTCACGAAGATGTGGCCTACATGACGCTCTACTTCCCCGAGAAGGTCATCGCACATATCAATGTTAACTGGCTCTCGCCAGTAAAGATCAGGACGACACTCCTGGGCGGAGAGAAGCGCATGCTGCTATGGAACGACCTCGAGGCGGACGAAAAGGTAAAAGTCTACGACAAAGGAGTTGACGTTACAAACCGCGAAGGCGTCTATGAACTTTTGGTCAACTATCGGTCTGGCGATATGTGGGCCCCGCAGCTGGAACAAGTAGAGGCTCTGCGTCAAGAGTTGTCTTACTTCGTGGACTGCATTTCGAGTGGGCAACAACCAATCAACGATGGCCACGCGGGGCTCCGAGTGGTCAAAATGTTGGAGGCTGCTAGTGAATCACTTAGCAAGAAAGGCTCGTTAGTCTACCTATGAATTCCTACAACTGCATCACTGACGACGTGAAACTAGGAGAAAATGTTCGACTTGCGAAATTCATAAATCTGTACGGGTGCGAAGTGGGAGATGAGACAAAAATCGGCACATTTGTGGAAATCCAGAAAAACGCGAGCGTCGGAAGACGCTGCAAAATCTCGAGTCACACGTTTATCTGTGAAGGCGTCATCATCGAAGATAATGTGTTCATTGGGCATGGAGTGACGTTCGTAAACGACAGTTATCCCCGCGCTACGACTACTGAAGGTAGCCTGCAAACCGAAGCCGACTGGAAAATCGAACGTACCGTGATAAGGAAGGGCGCGTCTATCGGCTCAGGCGCCACGATTCTATCCAAAACGACCATCGGCGAAAACGCAATCGTGGGTGCCGGCAGCGTCGTCACTAAAGATGTTCCGCCTAACTCAATCGTTGCCGGAAACCCCGCTAAGATCCTGCGTTATATAGCACAGACTGTGAAAGGACACGATGTCCATGTTTAGTGGTGCTCCAAATAACATCCCTTTTCTTGATCTAATTACTCCGCACGTTGAGCTCGAGCAAGAGCTCACCGGTGTATTTCTTCAAGCTCTGCATACGGCAGGTTTTATCGGCGGCCCGATGGTGGAGGACTTTGAGAAAGCATTTGCAACGTTCTGTGATACCCGCCATTCCATTGCTATAAGTAGTGGCACGGATGCCCTCCGTTTCGCGATCATGACTTGTGGAGTTCAACCCGGAGACGTTGTAATCACTGTGCCTCACACGTTTATTGCTACTACGGAGGCAATCTCGCAGGCCGGTGCGCTGCCAGAATTCGTCGACATCGACGGTGACACGTACAACATGTCGGTTGAGAAGCTGCGAAAGTACCTAGAAGAGCAGTGCTCCCTTGATGAGTCAGGAAGGTTGATTAGCCAGCGAAGTGGACGGCCTGTAACCGCAGTGGTGCCGGTACACCTCTATGGTCAGATGGCCGACATGGATTCTATCTTGAGTCTCGCCGACGAGTACGGGCTCACAGTGATTGAAGATGCCTGTCAGGCACACGGTGCAGAATACTTCTCAAAGAAACTTAACCGTTGGATGAAGGCTGGTTCGATGGGGCGGGCAGCTGCATTTAGCTTCTACCCCGGCAAAAATCTGGGAGCTTGTGGTGAAGCCGGTGCAGCAACTACGAACGATGACTGCATTGCAGACAAAATCAAGATGCTACGAGATCATGGCCAGGCGAAGAAGTATTACCACGATGTAGAAGGCTATAACGGGCGACTGGATGCGATCCAAGCTGGACTGCTGGAGATCAAGCTGCGCCACCTCTCTGAGTGGAACGCTCTCCGGCGAAATCATGCAGTAGAGTACAACCGCCTGCTGTCGGATGCTGAGGGCGTGGTCTGTCCCTCGGAGCCCTCCTGGTCGCGCGGAGTTTACCATCTGTACGTGGTGCGCAGCGCCGAGCGCGACGAGTTGATTCGCCGTCTGAACGACGCGCGCATAGGCACGGGCATTCACTATCCGGTACCGCTGCACCTGCAGCAGGCATACCGTTCGTTCGGGTATCAGCGGGGAGACTTCCCCGTCACGGAATGCGCCGCCGCCGAAATCGTTTCGCTTCCGATGTTCCCTCAGCTAACCGCAGAGCAACAGGCTCGTGTCGTCGCAGAGATCTGTGCGTTCGCGGCAGAAACGCATTGCATACAACCGGAATCAGTTCCGGATCTTAACGAACCTCAGACCCTGGTCGTCTAACAATTGGCGCTCTGTATAATTCCCTTCCCACTTATCGCATCGTTATGACGACAAGATTAAGTTACGTCCTCATCACTCCGGCAAGGAATGAAGCGCAATACATCGAGCTGACGCTTCGTTCGATGATTGCGCAAACCCATAAACCGATCCGATGGGTCATCGTCAGTGACGGTTCAACGGATGATACGGATGATATTGTTGCTCGATATTCTGCTGAGCATCCGTGGATCGACCTGGTACGTCGACCCCAGCGCAAGGAACGGCACTTCGCTGGAAAGGTAATGGCGTTCAACGCCGGTCTTGAGCGGCTCACCGCAGTACCTTACGAGGCTGTAGTTAGCCTGGATGCAGACATCAGCTTCGAATCGGATTACTTTGCGTTTTTGCTGGAAAAGCTCGCGGCGCATCCGGAACTAGGCTTAGTCGGCACGCCCTTTCGCGAGATATCAGGAGAAAGCTACGACTATCGCTTCGTGAGCATTGAGCATGTTTCCGGAGCTTGCCAGGTTTTTCGGCGGAGTTGCTTCGACGCGATTGGAGGTTACGTTCCGATCCGGGGCGGGTCCATCGACCACGTCGCGGTGATTACCGCCAGAATGAAGGGCTGGAAGACGCGCACCTTCACGGAGAAGCATTGTATTCATCACCGGCCGATAGGCACGGCCGGCCATAACCCGATGGCTGCCAGATTCCGAGTGGGTCTAAAAGATTATGCTGTCGGCAACCATCCTGTTTGGGAATTGTGCAGAGTGGCACGACAGATGGCTTTGCCTCCGCGCTGCGTCGGTGGACTGGCTTTGGGAGCGGGTTACGTCTGGGCTCTTCTCCGACGGACAAAGCGCCCGGTCCCACCCGAACTGATCGAGTTTCATCGGGGCGAGCAAATGCATCGGCTTTTTAGCTTCCTCCAGCGGAGAACGAGCTCTTCGAAAGAGATTCCGTGGGCAGGCGAACCTAACATTGGGAAGGGGACAGCGGATTGAAGTCGACCATGTTCACGTCCAACGTTGTTGGGACAGAGCCGGCAGCGCAGCCTATTGGCGTGGGAGGAAATCCACCTCAAACCGGTTGCCTCATCGTCAATGCTGATGACTGGGGGCGTGATCGCGAGACGACGGATCGAACGCTGGACTGTCTCCGTTGCGGTACGGTTTCGTCCGTCAGCGCCATGGTCTTCATGGAGGATTCCGCGCGCTCTGCGGGAATTGCTCAAGACCACGGAATCGACGCCGGCCTCCACCTCAACTTCACATCAGTCTTCTCGGGGTCGGGAGTTCCATCACAACTCCGCGAGCATCAGGAGCGCGTGTCGCAGTACTTGCTCCGGAATCGTTTCTCCCAAGTTGTGTTTCACCCAGGTCTGATCGTCTCTTTCGAATATGTCGTTGAGGCTCAGCGTGACGAATTCGCTCGGCTCCACGGGCGTGAACCCGACCGCCTTGACGGCCATCACCACATGCACCTCTGCGCCAATGTGCTGTTTGGCAGGCTGCTACCTGCGGGCACGAAGGTGCGAAGGAATTTTTCCTTCCGACCGGGCGAGAAGAGTCGTATGAACCGGCTCTATCGGGCAACGATTGATCGTGTGCTGGCTAAGCGATACCTGCTAACCGACTGCTTCTTCGCTCTCCTGCCTGTCGAGCCGCAAAAAGGTATCGATGAAGTCTTTTCGATTGCTCGGCGCTCAATTGTGGAACTTGAGACCCATCCGGTGAACCCAGAGGAATTCCGGTTTCTGACAGGTGGCGAGATTATGCGCAGAAAGGGCGATCTTCAAATTGCTAAAGGTTTCAGAAAGTTCAGCGCATAGTAGGTGAGGTCAGGCCATCCTAGGCACTGCTCATCGACCATTGTTCACGTTGTGGAGATCGAATGTTCTCTGCTGGAAGAGAACGATCTTCCGAGTTCCGACCATCCTACGTGACTAATGTGTGCCCGAAATATTCGGCCGGCCACACGGACCGGACGCGGGAAGCAATTGCATACCTTGCTCGTTAGTCAGTATTGACTTCGGGCTTACAGGCAGGAGTTCTATACAGTGATCAAAATCTGCGGCAAAGACGTCATGATTCACGGCCGCCTCGTCAGAATCGCTCGTCCTGAAGGCGACAAGTACACATTTCCGGAAGATCCAGAGAAGTTTCTGGCCGGGCTGCGTACCTGCGGAAGACGTGTCGATCTCTTCACATTTCTCCAGAAGCTGCCGGAATCGGCACCTCAGTATCCATATCCCATGGAGATGGACAATCTCGCCGTGCTCCGGGTTACGACTTTCGAGAACTGGTGGAACAATCAAATTCGCTCGTATCCGAGAAACCGGGCTCGTCAGGCAACGAAACGGGGTGTTGAACTGCGCGAAATCCCTTTTGGTGAGGAACTCATCCAGGGTATTTGTGGGATCTACAACGAGACACCGATCCGCCAAGGCAAGCGCTTTCCACATTTTGGAATGACCGCGGAGGGCGCACGGAAATATGCAGGGACTTTCTTGGATCGCACGGTCTACATCGGAGCATTCCTCGGGTCGAAGATTATCGGCTTTGCAAAGCTGGTGTTTGATGAAAGCCGCACGCAGGCTTGTCTAGTACATATCCTCTCGATGGCGGAACACAAAGATAAGGCACCTACCAACGCGCTGATCGCCCAGGCTGTGCGATCTTGCGCCGACCGGCAAATTCCTTACCTCGTGTACGAGCACTTCACCTATGGAAATAAAGTAGGAGATAGCCTTTCGCACTTCAAAGAAGTGAATGGGTTCGAACGCGTGGACATCCCGCGCTACTTTGTGCCGCTGACTCCGCTGGGCCGGCTAGCACTGCCACTTGGCCTGCATCATCGACTCTCCGACCGTATTCCCGAAACCGTTGCCGCTAAGTTGCGGGAATGGCGCACCGCATGGCATAGTCGGCATCACTACACGAGAAGCGAGGTCTGAAAAACAATGCCATGTATTGTCGGTTTGATTACGGCAGAACCTCGCTCACGTGCAGAACTGCGGCTGCGGAAGATGCTGGATGCTGTCACCCACGAAGAGTTCTACTCTCAGGGAACATTCGTGGACGAGTCGTTAGGCGTTTACGTCGGGTGGACGGCACTGAAGGGATCATTCTCCGACGGAATGCCGCTGAGGAACGAGAACAGCGGCACGTGCCTGATCTTTTCGGGAGAAGATTACAGCGATACTGCCGTTCGACAGGAGTGGCAAAGATGCCCTTCCTCTT
Organism: Acidobacteriaceae bacterium KBS 89; assembly: GCA_000381605.1. Taxonomy (GTDB): domain Bacteria; phylum Acidobacteriota; class Terriglobia; order Terriglobales; family Acidobacteriaceae; genus Edaphobacter. Next base: position 275,875 of record KB906755.1, on the reverse strand, counting down.
CTTCCGCACCCGAATCTGGGTATTTGCTGAACATGCGCGAAAAGGATCCGGAGTTCGTAGTCAGTCTGAATGGCATGTTTCATGGCCTGATAGCAGACCGGTCTCAGAATTCGGTCACGTTGTTCAATGACCGCTATGGGATGCACCGACTCTATTATCACGTGGGTAAAGATGAGTTCTGCTTCGCAGGCGAAGCCAAGGCGATTCTGGCGATTCGGCCAGATTTGCGCGAGGCCGATTCGCGCGGGCTGGGCGAGTTTGTTGCCTGCAGCTGCGTTCTGGAAAACCGGACGATCTTCAAAGACATCCACGTGCTACCTGGTGGATCTATCTGGACCTTTCGCGGTACCCACTGCAACGGCAAACGAACCTATTTCCGACCCAGTGAATGGGAGGAGGAGTCGGCGCTCGATCCGGAAGGATACTACCAGCAGCTTCGCGCAACAGTAAACAACGTGTTGCCTCGGTATTTTTCCGGCCGCCAACAGTTGGGGATCGCAATGACCGGCGGACTGGATACAAGAGTGATCCTCTCCAATCACGCAACTGCACCAGGCTCGCTGCCCAGTTATACATTCAGTGGTCCAATACGCGATTCCTACGATGTCCGAGTTGGGCGAAAGATCGCAGGTATTCTTGACCAGCCCTACCAGACGATCGAGGTTGGGAAGGAATTTCTGAATGGGTTTGGTGGATATGCGGAGCGGAGCATTTGGTTAACAGAAGGCACCGTCGATGTCTACCGTGCTTCGGATCTATACGTCAGCAGCAAGGCACGCCAGATTGCCCCCGCTAAAATTGTAGGGACCTACGGTAGCGAAATCGTTTGTCATGCCGTTATGTTCAAGGCCGTGGAACCGATACCAGGCCTGTTCAGGGAGGAATTCCTGAAGCATATCCGCGTCGCAGGGGAAACCTACACGGCATTGCGGAAGCAGCATCCGGTAACTTTTGCCGCGTTTAGCCAGTCGCCCTGGTATCACCAAGGAATCCTGGTTCTTGAGCAGAGCCAGCTGACCGTGCGGTCGCCCTTTATGGACAATGAGTTTGTCCGAATGGTTTATCTTGCTCCTCGAAACAACGGATCTAGCGCAGACGTTCGACTGCGGCTCATTCGCGACGGTAACCCCGAGTTGGGCCGCATCGGATCCGACCGCGGTGTGGGCGGATCTCTGCTGTCGCGGGGATTTCGGGAGTTCACGTTTAAGGCCGAATACGCATGCGACTATGGAATGCCGCAATGGGCAGCGCAGATCAATAATTGGTTCGCTCCGCTACACCCGGACCGAATATTCCTGGGGCGCCATAAATTTCTGCACTACCGGGAGTGGTACCGCGATGCTCTGGCCGGCTACATTCAGGAGACACTGCTCGATCCCCGCACTCTTTCGCGGCCGTTCTTAAACCGTACGAATGTTGAAGCGATGGTTAGTGGGCACGTTAAAGGCAATCGAAACTCGACGACTGCCATCCACAAGCTGCTGACGATGGAACTGATTTTTCGTCAATTCTTCGACGCTCAATCGAGCGAGAGCTTTGAGCCAGCCGCTCCCCAAACGACCGCAAGGGCAGTCTGATGCAGACGGGGGCGAGCCGAGACCGAAGCGTAGGAGTTGTTGCATGCGAGCCCGCCGATCCGGCGCCTACACAACTTTACGCGGATAGCGCGCGTTGCTTGCCGCCGATAAATATCGCATTGCTGACGGGTGGACAGGATCCGCATTATACGGTCGGACTTGGCACCGCGTTGATGGGGCAGAATGTCTTGCTGGATGTAATCGGCGGCGATGAAATCGACTTGCCGGCGTTCAAAGGAAATCCGCGGGCAAGCTTTCACAATCTGCATGGAACGCAGAGGCACGCGAATCCAGCGAAAAAGATCATCAGAATTCTCGCATTCTACGCTCGTCTACTTCGCTTTACATTGACTGCGAAACCAAAGGTATTTCACATCCTGTGGAATAACAAACTTCAGATTCTTGATAGAACGGCAATCATGTTGTTTTACAAGTTGGGAGGAAAGAAGGTCGTCTTTACGGCGCACAACATTAACGCGGGAAAGCGCGATCGAAGCGATTCCTGGCTGAACCGCATCACTTTAAGGTGCCAGTACGCACTTTCGGATCATATCTTCGTCCACACAACGAAGATGAAAGATGAACTCGTCGGCGTCTTCGATGTTAGAGCGCAGAAGGTCACCGTCATCCCTTACGGCATCAATAATGCGGTGCCATTTACCGAACTTAATTGTGAAGTAGCCCGTCAGCAGTTCGGACTGCAGAATCACGAGAGGGTCCTGCTTTGTTTCGGTGCGATCAAGCAATACAAGGGCCTTGAGTATTTGGTGGCTGCATTTCAACAGATTGCTGAGCGGGGAGATTATCGGCTGATTATCGCAGGTGAGCGGAAAAAGGGACACGAAGAGTACTGGCGATCGATCCAGCAGGCCATCGATAGCCATCCGAGCCGGGACAAGATTATGCAAAAGATCCAATTCATCCCGGACGCCGAAACCGAGGCGTACTTCAAGGCGGCGGACGTTGCGGTTTTGCCCTACACAGATATCTTTCAGAGTGGGATTTTGTTCGTGGCATTTAATTATGGCCTGCCTGTAATAGCAACAGATGTGGGATCTTTTTCACACGATATCGTTGAGGACAAAACTGGCCTTGTCTGCAGGCCATGTGATTCAGATGATCTGGCCAAAACGATTGAGAAATATTTTGAAAGCGATTTGTATCGGGAGCTCGCCCAACGGCGTCCGGAGATCCGAGACTTTACTATTGCCGGACACTCCTGGGAGACAGTAGCCGGCATGACGAGGGATGTGTACACGAAAATGCTCAAACGTGCTTCATAAAAGCACTAGACCCTGCCGTCTGGGCCGGATGGATCGTAGAATTTTCGAGAGAGCCTAGAATGCCGCCGCCAATCGCCTTTCTGCTTTGTATTATCGGGATCGCAATCCTTTTCTATTTGAACAAGGACGATTCTGTTCAAAATTCGAATGCGCTTTGGCTAACGGCCATTTGGGTTGGACTTATTGGCTCGCGGCCTGTATCGATGTGGTTCGGGCTAACTGGGGGGCCTACATACGCTGCAAATTCGGACCTGGAAGGGAGCCCATTTGATGCTGCCATCTTCGCGGCGCTGATTGCTATTGGTGTTATTGTCCTCCTGACTCGATGGAAGAAGTCACGCCGCTACCTGGGAGTGATGGGGCCAATAATCATCTATTTTGCATATTGTCTAATTAGCGTAAGCTGGTCCCCTGTGCCCGTCCCTTCGCTGAAACGCTGGATAAAGGACGTGGGCGATGTTGTCATGGTATTGGTTGTTCTCACGGATATTGAGCCGCTAGCAGCGATCCGAAGACTCTACTCGAGAGTCGGTTTCGTTTTGTTTCCGCTTTCACTCTTTTTGATTCGTTATACAGAAACCGGACGCGCCTACGATAACGATGGCCTCTTGTATTCTGTCGGTGTAACCACAAACAAGAATTCGCTCGGCCTCACCCTCTTCGTGATTTCACTCGGAGTCTTATGGAACTTCCGATGGCTGCTTGTGAATCGGACCGAGCCTAACCGCGGTCGGCGGTTAGTGGCACAGGGCATACTCCTTGGGTTCGGATTCGCTTTACTCTACATGGCGCGTTCGTCAACGTCCCTTGGATGCTTCCTCCTGGGATCTGTGCTCTTGCTAGCGACGCATCTGCGGGCAGTCAGGTATCAACCCTCGCGTGTGCATCTGTTTGGGATAGCGGTGTTCGCTTTCGGAGGAATCTCTGTATTCTTTGGCGCCACTGGAGATGTCGCGGGCGCCATGGGCAGGGACTCAAGCTTCTCTGGGCGGACGGACATCTGGTCATCTCTGTTTCCAGCGGTGTCGAGTCCCATCATTGGTACTGGATTCGATAGCTTCTGGAATAGTCCGAACGTGGCGATATTTCAGCACAACCTCAAAATGTTGGGCTTTTATCATCCAGAGCGCCTGAACGAAGCGCACAACGGGTATATCGAGGTGTATTTAAATCTAGGCTGGATTGGGGTTTGCATAATAGCTATCGTCCTAATCATCGGTTACCTGGCGGCATGCAGGGCTTTTCAGCGTAATGCCGAACTCGGAAGCCTGTTCCTGGTGTACATAATTACCGGTGTGATTTACAGCAGTACCGAAGCTGGATTCAGAACAATGAGTCCAAATTGGGTATTCATATTGCTCGCTATCATCGGCGCGAGCGGAGTTAAAAAAAATGCAAAAGTCCGTGTGTTGCATCAAACAGAGTCTCCGCTCGTACCTGCTCACTGAAACATCAATCGCCGGCCAGCCGGATCTCTACGAAGCGTAGCGGAATCTGATCGAAGCCATTCATCTAGGGGATTGCTCCCGCGATCGTTCGCGCGGGCACTTTGTCGAGAGGTTGTATATGTCGAAGTTATGGGAGCGCAGTTCGATGCTAAAGAGCACCTTTGTGTATCAGAGGTTGAAAACTTCGTTTCTCCGCGATCTTTATTTGAGAAGTACGGACAGACGTTGGATCGATGTGCGAGACGGTGAAGTCGATTTTTACCGTCAGGTACTAACCGGGATGAAGCCCGGCGATTTGATTTTTGATGTCGGCGCAAACGACGGGAGCAAAACCGACGTCTTTTTGAGATTGAAAGCGAAAGTCGTGGCGGCGGATCCAGATGATCTGAATCAAAAAGTTATTCGGGATCGTTTCTTGCGTTATAGGTTTGCTCCGAGGTCCGTGGTTGTGATTGGCAAGGCACTTAGTGATGCGACCACCACCGAAACAATGTTTATCGATGGGCCAGGGTCGGCAGTGAATACCCTTAGTAAGAAGTGGGCTGAGGCGCTGAAAAGCGAAAAAGAAAGCTTTGAGTTCGGAAACTTCGGTTTGGAATTTGCGCAAAGCAAGGTTATAGAGACAACCACGCTCGAAGAGCTAATCGAAACATATGGACTTCCGTACTTCATTAAAGTTGACGTTGAGGGCTATGAGATAAACGTGATTCGGGGGCTAAAGCGACCCGTCCCATTTCTTTCATTCGAGGTGAATCTTCCTGAATTCAGAGTTGAAGGGCTGGAGTGTGTAAGGATCTTGGAAGATTTAGCCGTAGGGGGGAGATTCAACTACATAGTTGATTGCCAGCAGGGCCTGGCGTTGAACGAATGGGTTGATGCATCGGAATTCCGGCAACTCTTTAATCGTTGTCGGGAGAAATCAGTCGAAGTGTTCTGGAGATCAGCCGTACCTGTTGCAAGATGACCTGAAGTGATGGGGAAATTGAGAAGAAATGCCCAGCATGCGAACTCGCGGCCGAATAGGCGCGTTGCGAGCGTGATAATCAATCGAAAATCAACCTTGAAACGAAAGCTCTGACTGGGCTGGCTGCTGCTCTGCGACACGGGCGGAACGTGCCGCAATTATTTTGGAGGAGCGATGAATCGCTTGCGCGTATTGATATTGGGCTCTGAGTGCAACCCTGAACAAGTCAGTATCCCGCTTGTTACGTTTTCTCATGCTGCAGCTCTCGCCAAACTCCACGATGTTACCTTGGTTGTCAGGTCGGCAAACGTTGAATCTCTGCATCGCGCAAATGCGCCGTTCCGCAGCATTGAGGTGATTCGGACGCCGCAGCTAGACAGAATCTTCGCTTGGGGTTTTCGCCGGATTTTCAAAAGCAACTTTGATCGTCAGGCGTTGACAGCGTTTCGATATCCGTTTGCAGTTGCATTTGAATGGTATGCCTGGCGTCAATTGCGGGGTCGAATTCTCGCCGGGGAGTTTGACGTGGTTCTCCGCATCGTGCCGTTGACAGCAGTCTTGCCCAGCCCCTTCGCTTTCTTCCTACGAAACGGTCCGATACCATTTGTGCTTGGTCCGCTCAATGGCGGTTTACCCTGGCCATCCGGCTTCTCGCAACTCAAGAAACAGCGGGAGTGGGTTTCCGGTCTGAGGAAGGTGTACCGTATACTTCCATTTGCCCGGTCCACATTTCGCCTCGCTTCAGCCATCATCGTGGCATCCTCGCAAACATATTCAGAATTTGCGAGATTTTCGGACAAGCTTTTTTTTGTGCCTGAAAACGGTATCGATCCTTCCATCTGTCGTGGGCGCTCGGGCGGCAAAGATGCCGGGGCACCCCTTGAGTTGATATTTGTTGGCGCCCTCGTTCCCCGCAAAGCGTGTGATCTTGCGATACGTGCTGCAGCTCCTCTCCTACGGAACAATTCTGCCCGTTTTACCGTTGTCGGCGATGGGCCGGAGCGAAAGAACCTTCAGGAGCTGACAATTTCTCTTGGGGTGGAGAGGGCGGTAACTTTTTGCGGGTGGCTTGGCCATCCGGAAGTCCTCGATCGGCTGCAATCTGCTGATGCGCTCGTGTTTCCGTCAGTTCGCGATTTTGGCGGAGGAGTGGTTTTTGAAGCGCTGGCGAGTGGAACCGTTCCGATCGTTGTGGACTTTGGCGGCCCCGGCGACATCGTCACTCCGGAGATAGGGTGCAAGGTGCCTCTAACCGATGAAACCGATATGGCTATGCGGATTCAAACGATACTGCTGGAACTCGCTGTCAACCGGGATCTCCTAAATCGGCTGCGAGTGGAAGGTATGGCCTACGCAAGAGAGCGGCTAACTTGGGATGCAAAGGCTGAAATCACGACTCGAATACTCAATTGGGCCGTGGGACGAATTCCGAAACCAGATCTGGTGCCGCCAAAGCTGCTGTACATGAAGAGCGAAAGTTCCAGTTAAGAGACGCGGCCGTGAGTTTTTCATGAACACCTTTGGTTCGGCTTTAAAGCACGAAGACGATTTATATGCAAACAATCGCGGAAGTTTTAACAGGTTGGCCTGGTGCATGATGTGCTTTGGCAGTTCGATTTGCAAATAAAGCAATTGCGCGTGGGGCGTCCTGGAGTTGCGAATGATTCCATTTGACGCCAATGGCAACTTTCACCCCAGAGCTGGAGGTCACGAAATACGGCGCCTAGCCGTGCGCGGGGCGGCCGTTACCGTGTCGGCCTCAGGACTAGCCCTTGCTGCCCAAGTGGTCAGTACCATTATTCTGGCCCGATTGCTAACCCCTGCCGATTTTGGGGTCGTCACAATGGCCACCACTTTGAGCCTTTTGTTGGTCAGCTGCGGATTCAACGGGTTTACTGAGGCCATCATTCAGTTCGAGGAGGTTGACCGCCAAACAGTAAGCAATCTGTTTTGGCTCAACTCAGGAATCGGACTGGCGCTGGCCGTCTCTCTCGCCGCAACAGGATCTTTGCTGGCCAAGTTCTACGGAAATCCCTTAGTCGCTGATGTATGCAAGGGACTTTCGGTGGGCGTATTCGTTGCAGCGCTATCGGTCGTTCATTTGGCTCTCCTGCAGCGAGCTATGCGATTCGTCGGCACGTCCATAAACGATGTCACTGGACGTACGGTCAACACAGCTTTCGCCATTGCGCTTGCACTGCACGGTTGGGGATATTGGGCACTCGTGGCGGGAATTGTCGGGCAACAGCTCAGCATTACGCTCGGCGGCTGGATGATGTGTCCATGGATTCCGAGCCTGCCACGACGCACCGGCAAAACGGGCGCGATGGTGCGGTTTGCAGCGGAGGTATATGGGCAGTTCACGGTCGCCTATTTCACACGGAATATTGACAATCTTCTGGTGGGCTGGCGATTCAACGCGGTGGCCCTTGGCTTCTACAAAAAGGCATTCGATCTGTTCGCGTTGACCGCCAGCCAACTCACCGCGCCAATGAACAATGTTGCACTTGCAGCTTTGAGCCGGCTCCATCAGGATCATGAGCGCTTCAGGCGATCTCTCGCCAGTTCCCTGGGAGTTGTTGCATTGCTGGGTATGGCGGCCAGTGCAGAGCTTACTCTGGTTGGTAAGGATGTCGTGAGAGTGGTCCTTGGGGCAAAATGGTCCGAGGCAGGCAGCATCTTTGAGATGTTCGGTCCCGGCATCGGCGCGATGCTGCTCGGTAGTACTGTCAGCTGGATCCATTTATCCATAGGCAAGCCAGGGCGCTTGCTCCGCTGGAGCATCGTTTCGTTGGCTCTGACGGTTTTCGCCTTCCTTATAGGGCTGAAATGGGGACCTTCTGGAATAGCGGCAGCATGGAGCATTTCGTACTGGGCCTTATTGCTTCCCAGTTTCTGGTATGCCGGCCGACCGATCGGATTTCGCGTTTCAGCACTGGTTTCCGCTGTCTGGCGGTACACTGCAGCGGCATTGGCAGCTGGCCTCGTCACCGCGGCTATCATGCGGCGAACGCAACTGTGGGAGTCGCCTTCAGGCGCGGGCGCTGCGGGAGGGGCAATCGTCATCATTTCAATCCTATTTGTCACGCTTTATTTAGGCACAGTCCTCCTTCTTCATTGGGGCTTGGCGCCGCTGCGCCAGCTTACCAGTCTTCTGCAAGAATTGACCCCGCTATCGAGACCGGTGGCCGAGGTCGGGGGAGAATACAAATGAGCCAGCCGGCAACTCCCCTATGGAGTGGGACCCGCCGGCTGGCTCGCAGGCGGGCGAGGAAAAGCCTCGCTCGCCCACGTTGTGAATTGAATCAGCGCTGCCTTAAATCACTGTCCCCGAAAGTGCCGTGGGAGGCGGGGGGGGCGTGGGGTTCCCGGGCGTCGACCCGGAAGACACGTAGCACTGGCTGGCATCAAAATTCAGCACGTTTCCTGTCCCGTCAGGAGGACCATGCATCACGTTAAGAAAGCAGTCCTGCGCGGGGATAGAGTTCACATGTGAGGCCCATGCCGTGTTCTTCGTTCCTCCGGTACATTGGCTTGAAGTCGCCTGAGCGCCGGAGTAAGTGCCTGTGCAGGTTCCCACGTTGCCAGTAGAGACGTCAGGTCCAATGGGAGGCCATGCTTTACCGGAGGGCCACCACAAAGGCTGCGAGGAGTAGTAGAGCGATGCGGGGAGAGTGTGAGCGAGACTGCCGAAGTAACCGCTTGAGAAGTTTGCGGAAAGATAGGTTACAGCGCCTGGGGATGCTTCGGTTGAATCCCACTTCACCGCGGCGTTTACCGTGTCATAGTTCCCCCAGCGCATCAGTGTAGTGTTCGTCAGCGTGTCGCAAAAAGGGCTGGTTTGCGCTGTTCCGGTTCCGCAGGAATCAATAAATGCCTGACCTAGCGAGTAGATAGAGAGGGTTTCACTTGACCCGCCGCTGGTTGTGGTGTTGCCGGTTGCCACTCTCTGATACTGCGTGTGGTATCCCGGCTGGCCGAGGACGTTGCCAATGATGTTCATGCCACGGACGTAGCTGCGGTGGATAATGGGAGCCGTTGCGCCGATGGCCCCGTTTTTCCAGCCGTTCAGCATATTGCGGAAATAGGTTTGCTGATTAGTCGAGCCCCATGCATCGTCCGCTACAAACGAGCCAACGTTATTGCCTTCATAGAGATTGAATTGATTGCCGCCTGAATGTGAAGAAAACAATCCTCCAAGATAGTTGGAGGCGAAGGCTTTTTGATTGATGGCAAAGTTGTAATCGATCACGCCTCCGGTTCCGTTGTTGACCACCATTGGGAGGACGCTCTGCTGCATGATGTTGTTTTCTACGAGGAAGGCGGAACTTATTTCGGTTTCGATGTTGTAGCTGACCGAGGTTCCTGAACTCTGCGCCTGATAGAAATAAGAGTCTCGAACCACGACGTTCGCGCTTTGCATAATGGCTGCTGACGCTCTGCCGCCGTTGAGAAAAGTGACGCCCTTTACCCAACACCTATAGCAGTCGTACATATTCAGCGTGTAGGTGGAGTCTAAGGTTCCGTCGATTGAGAGATTTTCCAGACCGTTGAGAGTTGTCGTCCCGCCCGCCCACCATGCACCGGGAGTTCTGCCGGATTGAATATTGGTGAAGTAGACGCCCGGTGCAATGGTGACGGTGTACGAACCGCCGCCCAAAGAAGTAACGCCCGTCACGTAGGCTGTCTGAGTTTGATTTCTATTTGGCCGTCCGAAACTTCCACCAGTGCCGTCGTAGTTACAACTGGCGGGGGTTGTTTCGTTGCAGGCATAAACGCCTCCGGTGTCTGCTTGGTCAACGATCTGATCGAGGATGATGAGCTGGTTGTTGGCAGGAGCGCTGCCGCAATTCGATAAAGTAATGGTTTTAGTTCCTTGAGAATATCCAGCTGTCCAAGAGCACGCCCTCGATCCGCCGGGTAATGCTTCAGGACTGGCGGAATACACCGGAGCGGAATCGATCATGCAAAGTCCGGCGTTGTATCCTTCGCATCCAGCCATCCCAGTCGAGATGAGTTTAGTTGCTGTTGGCCCGGCGCCGCGTAGCACCTGCATTCCGTGCGAAGGGTAGGTAATTCCAGCTACATACCATATCCCGGCGGGGATGTTGACCACGTTATGGCTTGCGTCGCAGGAATTGAGGGCGTTCTGGATAGATGACGCATTCGCAGAGGCCGCACTTGAGCCTGTTGAAAGCGAGGGTTGAGTGGTGCAGGCCACGCTGTACGCGGGAATGGTGAAACCAGCGCTCCCCCAGTCGATTGCCCGCGAAGGATCGAGAAACGTTGACCAAGCCTGGGGGAGGGCCTTCTGACTAAACGCAGTCAGCAAAAATAGAAATACAAGAAACCTGTGATTCATGGAAACTCCTGGATGCGATTTGAAATAACGAAACATAAACCGCGGCCTTTTTGATGCCAATTCTTCAATCCTCAATCGAGGAAAACAAGATCAACACACTAGGCCATCTGAAGCATCCGGAGCATAATGCGTTACTTTAGTCTTGATACTATTGTACCTCTGTTTAATGCCAGACCACGTAAGTTGTAGACCGCCGACACCAGTGCTAAACAAAGGCTTAATCCTTCCGCATCAACACTGCTAAAGTATTCATATCGAACGATCTTCACGCTGATTCTCAAGTATGCATCCCGTGGCTATCCAACATGCGCTTAAGCAACTTCGCGGTCGAGTCTAGATTTCTCTTCTTACTTCCCCACAGCCCCCTCCGCTCAACGAGCGGAGAAAGGAATTGAGTGTGAAAATAAGTGTGTTTGGTTTGGGATACGTTGGAACAGTTTGCGCCGGATGTTTCGCAGTTGAGGGCCATGAAATTGTTGGTGTAGACCCCGTTCAGGTCAAGGTTGACTTCATTAATCAAGGACATTCGCCGATCATTGAACCGGAGATTGATGGCATTATCGCCCGGCACACAAAGACCGGCAGGATCCGGGCCACAACGGATCCGCTCCAGGCCGTTATGGAATCCGACTTGTCTTTCGTCTGCGTCGGCACACCCAGCTTACCCAATGGCGATCTAGACCTCCGATTCATCCGCCGCATTTGTGAGCAGATCGGAGAAGCGCTTCGGACGAAAGATGCATACCACACCGTAGTGATTCGCAGCACAATTCTCCCAGGCACGATGCACAAGGTTGTGATTCCAACTATCGAGGAATTTTCCGCCAAGAAAATCGGAAAGGATTTCGGTGTCTGCAACAATCCCGAATTCCTAAGGGAGGGCACGGCAGTCGCCGATTTCCGGCAGCCCCCAAAGACCGTCATTGGCGAAATGGACCGTCTCAGCGGCGACCTGGTTGCATCTCTTTACGAGGCGATTCCCGCGCCGCTCATTCGGACAGATCTGCACACGGCCGAGATGATCAAGTACGTTGATAATTGCTGGCACGCTCTTAAAATCGGGTTCGCCAACGAGATCGGGAATTTGTGCGACTCGTTGGAAATCGACGCACAGAAGGTGATGGATATTTTTTGCGAAGACCGCAAGCTGAATATCTCGTCAGCCTATTTACGCCCTGGATTCGCCTTCGGCGGATCCTGCCTTCCGAAGGACCTGCGGGCGCTTTCATACCAGGCGCGCATGCACGATTTGCAACTCCCGATCCTTAACTCCGTTCTACCCAGTAACGAGATGCAGATTGTGCGCGGCCTAAAGCAGGTGATGGAGACCGGCAACTCCCGCATTGGGGTTCTTGGATTCAGCTTCAAAGCCGGAACCGATGATCTGCGCGAGAGCCCGATGATCGAGGTGATTGAGCGTCTGATCGGCAAGGGCTATGATCTCCGCATCTACGACCGCAACGTGAACATCGCCGCGCTGACGGGCGCCAATCGCGAGTTTATTCTCAATCGTATTCCCCACATCTCGCGCCTCATGGTTCCCGAGGCCGAAGACGTTTTGGCTTGGGCGCAGACCATTGTGATCGGCAACAGCGATCCGGAATTCAAAAAGGTGCCGCAGAAACTCCGCGCAGATCAGTGTTTGATCGACTTTGTCCGAATGACCACTCCGGAAGGGAAATATGATCGCAGCCCGCTCACTTACGCTTGAGAGCCCGGCATCGGCCGATCCGCCTGCAAGCGCAAAATCCGTGCTGCTCGATTCGATAGGGCGGCTGTCGCACTGGCTCGAAATCCACGACTACCGTGGTTATGACACGTTCGATGGATTGAACGCACGCTACGTTCGTCCCTTGACATTCAACAGTGTCCTGCTGCGGACAGTGCTCCAACAGGGCATGCGCCGATTCCCGGTGAACCTTCGTCCGCTCCTAGGGGTAGCTCGAGAACGCTCGACCAAAGGCATGGGCTTTCTGGCCCGGGGCTTCATTCGCCTCCACGAAGCCACTGACGACCCCGCCTGGGCAGACCACGCCCTGATGGCGCTACAGTGGCTTATCCAAAATCAGTCGCCAGGATATAGCGGAGCCTGCTGGGGGAATCATTTTGACTATCAATCGCGTACGTTTTACCTCCCAGCCGGAACACCGACCGTGGTCTGGACTTCTCTGATCGGCCATGCGTTTCTGGACGGCTGGGAACACTTCGGGCGGCAAGAATATCTTCAAATCGCACAGAGTTCTTGCGAGCATATTCTGCGCGACTTAGAGACATTCCCAGATGGAGAGGCGGCCTGTATTGCGTATGTCCCAGGCAAGAATAGTCAGGTGCACAACGCCAATACTTTGGGCGCCAGCCTCCTCGCGCGCACATGGAAGATCACGCGCAATGCGGCGTATTTGGAATTGGCGCGCAAGGCAATTCAGTATACGGCGCAGCATCAGAGAGCTGACGGAGCTTGGTTCTACGGCGAAAAGCAGAATCTGCACTGGGTCGACAACTTTCACACCGCCTATGTATTGGATTGCTTCAAGCACTACACGGAGAGTACCGGGGATACGCAATTCACGAGCCACATGATGCTCGGCTATCGATATTGGAAGGAAACATTCTTTTTAGCGAACGGAACACCGAGATACTACGATGGCAAGACACTTCCGATTGATATCCAGTGCTGCTCACAAGCTATTGATACACTCGTTTTTTTTCGCGATTACGACAACGAGGCTATCGCGCTGGCTCTTAAGGTCGCCGAGTGGACGATTGACAACATGCAGGATCATGACGGTCACTTTTATTACCGGCGTTATTCACGCTGGGTTGTCAACAAAACTCCCACTCTCCACTGGGGCCAAGCCACTATGCTGTGTGCGCTGGCAGGTTTGTATAACGCAATATAAGGATCAACCGTGGGAAAGAAAATACTGATCATCGTTGAAAATTTGCCTGTACCCTTCGATAGTCGCGTGTGGAAGGAAGCACGCGCGCTTCATCAGCACGGATACGAAGTGAGCGTGCTCAGTCCGCGGGGCAAGGGCTATTGGCAGACTCATGAAATCCTTGAGGGCATTCACATCTACCGACATCCCATGCCGAAGGAGGCCAACCGGCCTCTCGGTTATCTGTGGGAGTATGGGTGTGCGTTGTTCTGGGAATTTTTATTTTCCTGGTGGATATTTTTTACGCGTGGATTCCACGTGATTCAGGGCTGCAATCCGCCGGACAACATCTTTCTAGTCGCTCTTCCCTTCCGTCTGTTTGGGGTGAAGTACATTTTCGATCAACATGATGCTGGCCCGGAACTGTATCACTCCAAATATGAAAGAAAGGACTCTTATTACCAGGCTCAGGTTTGGCTGGAACGTCTGACGTATCGGGCGAGCGACGTTGTCATTGCAACGAATTCCAGCTATCGAGACCTGGCGCTGTCTCGCGGAGGAATGGAGCCGGACGACGTGCTAGTGGTGCGCAATGGACCCGACCTGGAAACGTTCCGTCTAGTTCCTCCCGATCCTGCACTGAGGTATGGAAAGAAATTCCTCGTCGGCTATGTTGGAACGATGAGTGAACAGGACGGGCTCGAGATCCTGCTGGAGGTGGCCGCTCGTATCAAAGCATCGGGGCGTACCGATGTACATTTCACATGTGTGGGCGGCGGCCCGGGCCTTACAGGATTGCGTCAGATGATCACGCAAATGAATCTGGCAGACACGGTGGATTTTACGGGCCGTATCCCGGACGAGCATCTGCTGCGAGTGCTGTCCACAGCCGATGTTTGCGTCAATCCCGACAAGCCCTGCGAGATGAACGATATCTCCACGATGATCAAGGTGATGGAGTACATGGCTTTAGGCAAGCCCATCGTGCAGTTTGATCTCCGAGAAGGACGCTTCAGTGCGGGCGAGGCTTCTCTTTACGCACGGGCCGACCTCGGGGCTGAGGATTTCGCCGCTAAGATTCTGTGGCTCCTCGACCATCCCGAGGAACGCAGCAGAATGGGCGGAGTGGGGCGCGATCGTGTCGCAACCCAACTCGCTTGGGAATTTTCTGTTCCTAACCTGTTGAAGGCCTATGACCGAGCCATTTTCAAAACGGGTCGGGCAGACATTGCAGGGGGCGCGGCCGCCCCACCCTCGGGAAAGGAACAGGTTGAGAGCGCACAATGAAGAAAGGTAACTTGTCATCCACTGACGCCGTCGAGGTGGCCATAGTTGGGGCCGGGCCGTATGGTCTGTCTATCGCAGCCCACCTCAGTGCGCGTGGTATTCCGTTTCGCATCTTTGGTGATCCCATGAGCGCCTGGTCGAAACGGATGCCCAAAGGAATGCACCTGAAATCGGAGGGGTTTGCGTCGTCCCTATCAGACCCGGATTCTGCATTTAC
Source organism: Acidobacteriaceae bacterium KBS 89 (assembly GCA_000381605.1). GTDB lineage: Bacteria > Acidobacteriota > Terriglobia > Terriglobales > Acidobacteriaceae > Edaphobacter. The sequence goes on along the minus strand of KB906755.1, from coordinate 260,858 downwards.
GCTTCGCGGCTTCTGCGAAGAAAGAGGACTGCCGTACGCGGACACTGGTCTCCCGGTGCCTGTGAAGACATTCGTTAGTTATGGGCTCGAGTTCCAGAAGCGATTTGTGCCGGCTCTGGAACCAAAGACAGTCGCTTCTATCCGTCAAGCTGCCTCCGGCTTTGAATTGCATCTGGACAATGGCGAAACGTTCTTTGCACGCCGCGTTATCGTCGCCGCGGGCATCGTTCCGTACGCGCACATACCAGCTCCGTTTTCAACACTTCCGCGCGGTTTTGTCAGCCATAGCTCGGAGCACAGCGACGTTGAGAAGTTTCGCGGCCAGCACGTGATCGTGGTAGGCGGAGGGTCTTCGGCTCTCGACTTGGCGGCTTTGCTGCACGAGGCTGGAGCGAATGTAGAGGTGGTGGCCCGCACTTCCGTCATCCGTTTTCACGATCCGCCTCAGCCTCGCTCTCTGAGGGATCGCATTTTGCGGCCGACTACCGGCCTCGGCGCCGGTATGCAACTGCTTTTCTATGTGAAGGCTCCACGAGTTTTCCGGCTTCTGCCGCGAAAGATCAGGCTTGATCGTCTTCGAAAGACGCTCGGACCGGCTCCAGGCTGGTTTGTCCGCGATCGCGTCGTAGGAAAGGTACCTCTGCATCTCGGAGTCGAGGTCTCGGGTGCCACTGTGCAACAGAACCAGGTCACCCTGCGCTTGACCGACCGTCAGAACGGAAATCAGACTGCGGTGGCCGACCATGTTATTGCAGCCACCGGCTACCGAGTCGACTTGGAGCGCCTGCAATTTCTCGACCCCGCCTTGCGGGTCAGGATTTTGACCACCGAACGAGCACCCGCTCTCTCCGATACCTTCGAATCCTCGGTCCCCGGGCTCTATTTCGTTGGCGTGAGCGCCGCCAGCACTTTCGGTCCATTGATGCGTTTTGCCTACGGCTCCGATTTTGCCGCGCGTCATCTCTCCTCGCACCTGGGCCGCTTGCTTGGCCATTCCTTGCTGAAAGGCAGGGAAAATGGGCACAGTCCAGATCTTCCGACGAACCTGACACCCTCTTACTGAGAGAATTCAAAAGCAAGAAAGACAGAGAAATTCAGATGCAAGAAAGACTTCGGAATCCGCGCGGGGATTCATTAGCAAATCCGCGCATCCTTCTGACCGACACTAATCGCTGGACCGTCGTCCCCCGGCTAGCGATGCGGTTTGATAGGCTCGGCGCCAAGGTGGCAGTGTTGTCCGCCAATCCCGGTCATCCCGTGGAGAGTCTCGGCGAGCGCGTGCAGATCTTTCCCTACAGCGGTTTTCAGCCGCTGTCTTCGTTGCGCATGGCCGTCGAGACATTTCGTCCGGACATCATTGTTCCCGCATGCGATCGCAGCGTGCAGCATCTACACGAACTGTATGTGGCCTGTCAGGCAGAAAGCGGCGCGGCGCTCGCGATCTCGCTGCTGATCGAGCGGTCTCTCGGTTCGCCGCAGAGCTTTTCTATTGTTTCCAATCGCCATGCTCTGCTACAGATCGCCCTCGAAGAAGGCGTCCGAGTGCCGAAGATCCATAGGATTGAAGAAGTTTCAGATCTAGACCATTTGAGCGCCGAGATCCCGCTGCCTTGGGTCCTCAAGACTGACGGAACGTGGGGAGGCCGAGGCGTCCGCGTGGTTTACAGTCTCGCGGAAGCCGGGGAGTGCTTCCGTGAGTTGACAGGTAGACCCGGGGCGCTTGAGTTAATGAAGCGAATGTCCCTGAATCGTGACCGCGGCTGGGTCTATCTGGATTGGAGCCGTCCGCGTCCGGCGGCGATCGCTCAGGCATTCATCTCGGGACGCCCGGCGAATTGCGCTGTTGTTTGTCGCGAAGGCGAATTGTTGGCGGGGATCGCCGTCGAGGTCATCCAATCTCAGGGGCCGACAGGGCCTGCCACGATCGTCGAGGTGGTTCCCGGCGACGAAATGATGCGAGCAGCCGCGCGCATCGCGCGGCGCCTTCGGCTCTCAGGGTTTTTCGGCCTCGATTTCGTCATCGAAGAGCGCACTGGCGAAACATACCTCATTGAGATGAATCCGCGGTGCACTCCCCCGTGCCCGTTGCCACTGGGCGAAGGCCGGGACCTAGTTGCCGCTTTCTGGTCCCACCTGAAGGAGCAGCCTGTGCCGCATACTCTGAGCGTGACGGGCAACAGCCGGATCGCTTATTTTCCGCAGGCATTACTCAGCGCGCCAGGTGCACCCGATCCCATTTTGAGCAGCAGCTTTGTCGACATTCCGACAGAAGAGCCCAATCTGGTGCAGCAACTGCGGAATCCCTGGGTGGGACGCAGCCTCTTGGGCCGTCTGGTTGACTGGATCAGGCAACGACTGGTGCAGCAAGAGTCAACCCGCCCAATTCTGTTCGAAAGAGCAATAGAAATCAAGCCCACCACCGTGGCCGATCTCGATGCCTGAGTGTTAGTCAATCGTTCTCGCCCACGTCGCGGTCTCTTCCTTTGAATAGGCATAAGATATGCGTTTCACTCAAGCAAGTATTCCTGGCGTCTGGACGATCGATCCGGACTCTCACGAGGATGAGCGCGGGCGTTTTTTTCGAGCTTGGTGTGTCAGAGAGTTTGCGGAAAACGCTATCGCCTTTGCACCGGTGCAAGCGAATATGGGGTTCAGCTTGCGCAAGGGCACCGTTCGCGGAATGCACTTCCAAGTAGCACCAGCGCTTGAAGCCAAACTGGTTCGATGCACCAGAGGAGCTATGTTTGACGTCGGTCTCGACCTCCGACCCGATTCACCGACCTACGGCCAATGGTTCGGTGCAGAATTAAGCGCAGACAATGGTCGCTCGCTGTATTTGCCAGAGAATTGTGCTCATGGATACCAGACCTTAGAGGATTCCACGGAGATGCACTACATCTCCTCTGCGTTCTATACCCCGAACGCCGCAAATGGTGTGAGATTTGACGATCCTGCATTCGGCATAGAATGGCCTGAAACAATTACCGTGGTATCGGAGCAAGATCGAAACTGGTCGCTTGTTGATCGACTTTCTCGATGAGGCACCCACTGCCAACGATATGGCAACTGAATTGCTCGTTGTATCTACGAAGCCTTTTAAGTGGTATTGCTCGAGCCTGCCCAAGCGTCGTACTTCTAGGAATATGCTGAGAATTTACGGGACATCACACGGAGGTTTATGACGACCCCTAACCCAACGAGCGGTGGATACTCGAACGAACCGCCTCAAAACCCACGCACCCTCATCTTCTCGCAACGGAATTTGTCCAAAAGGCTTCCCTTTCGCTGTCCGCACTTTGAATTTGAGGACGTAATCTCGCAGATTGATTCGGTGGACTTGCTTGCGCCTCGTCTGGACCCGACCCGGTGGGGACATACAGTCGCAAAGCAAATCGCGTACCACACTCCTCTCGTTCTAAATCCGGGTATTGAGTGGACGCCAATCAAGGAACAATATGACTTATTTCTGGCGATTTGCGGTGATCCAACAGACCTACTGAGGGTCAGCACGTTTAGCAATTGGAGGTCGCACTGCAAGAAGGCTGTGTGCCTGATCGACGAGCTGTGGGTGACGCAAATGGCCGCGTACAGCAACTTCCTGCGCATGCTCGAGCAGTTCGATACTGTAATCCTTTATTACAGTCAAAGCGTTGCACCTCTCAATGAGAGGATCGGGAAGAAATGCATTTTTCTGCCACCCGGCGTAGATACGGTTCGCTTTAACCCTTGGCCGAATCCGCCAGAGCGTGTCGTCGACGTATATAGTATTGGCCGCCGATCAGCGGTAACACACCGAACTTTATTGAAAATGGCTGCCGAAAAGGGTCTATTTTATTTGTATGACAGCACTTCCGCCGATCAGGTAATCGACCCAACGGAACACCGGGACCTCTTCGCCAATGTCCTAAAAAGAAGCCGGTATTTCCTTGTGAATCCCGGGCTTATCGATCGGCCCGATATTCGAGCCGATCAGATTGAGATAGGCAATAGATATTTTGAAGCTGCGGCGTCCGGGACCATCATGCTGGGCGAGCGTCCAAGCAACGGCCAATTCGAGAAATTCTTCGATTGGCCTGATTCTGTAATTGATGTTCCTTATGATTCCGGGGACATCGATAAGATCGTGAACATGCTGAATGGTGAACCAGAGAGGGCGGATAGAATGCGCCGTGTTAATGTGCAGCAAGCGTTGATGCGGCATGATTGGGTGTATCGGTGGGAAGCGATTCTGAACGCGACAGGCATCGAACCGATGCCGCAACTCGCTAAAAGGAAAGGTCTTCTTCAGAACCTCGCAGCGGATGTCATGCACCAACACCTTGCAGAAGCCTAATCCAACACCCGGAACAGCACGTACCCGTGTAGATCGCAGTCACTTCCACCTAAAACCCAGTCAGTTGATGAACAAGGAGAGACCCTATGAAAGTCGTTCTGTTTTGCGGTGGATTGGGATTGCGGATTCGAGACGCAGAGAACATCCCGAAGCCGCTGGTGCAGATTGGATATCGGCCGGTTCTCTGGCATTTGATGAAGTATTACGCGCACTACGGACATAAGGACTTCATTTTGTGCCTTGGCTACGGCGCCGATGCAATCAAGAAGTATTTCCTCGACTACAGCGAGTGTGTATCGAACGATTTTGTTTTGTCCCATGGAGGCAAGAAACTGGAGTTGTATAACAGCGACACCCACGACTGGCGGATCACCTTCGCCGACACCGGGATTAATACAAACATCGGTCAGCGATTGCGAGCAGTAAAGAAGTATCTGGAGGGAGAAGAGGAATTTCTGGCTAACTACAGCGATGGACTCACCGACCTTTCTCTTCCGGATCAACTTGAGCATTTTCATCAACACGGAAAGGTCGCCAGCTTTTTGTGCGTTCTGCCGAACCTCAGCTATCACGTTGTGTCACTGGAGCCGGACAGCAGCTTGGTCTCGGGAGTTCACTCCATCACGAACGGGAGCGTGCGGATCAACGGCGGCTATTTCATCTTCAAAAAAGAAATCTTCAATTACATGGGCGACAACGAAGAATTGGTCATAGAGCCCTTCCAAAGACTCATGCAAGAGCGCCAGTTAGTAGGTTTCCAGCACGACGGCTTTTGGGCTGGAATGGACACCTTCAAGGACAAACAAGAGTTAGATAACTTGTGGGGCAGCGGCGACGCTCCCTGGCAAGTATGGAAGACAAAAGCCGAAGAAGTGGACGGCGCAAAGGCATCTGGTTCGGCGCCGGTGTATGAATTTGTTGAGCGTCGCAATTCGGGGGTCAGCCGCCCGGGGGTGCCTAGGAGGGCAATTGCAGAAGTGAGCTGACCTCTGACGTATAAGGGGCATCTGGAATTCCGGAAATAGCAAAGACAGATCAAATTGCAGGAGATAGGTATGAGTGTCGATGTCGCTCTTCAAAAACTTGAGTCTGCAGGTACTCCAATTCGCGTCGGAATGGTTGGGGCGGGCGCAACCGGAAGGGCTATTGCACTCCAGTTGGGAACTCCGGTTCCGGGAATGCGGCTCGTAGCAATCGCGAATCGCACACCGGAGCATGCAGAGAGAGCGCTCCGGGAGGGAGGCTTCTCAAGGTGGGTGCGGGTCGATTCTTCCCGCGAAGCAGCGGAAAACATCGCTCGCGGAGTGATGGTTGTTACGGACGACCCTTTGGTCCTGACTGCTTGCGGCTCCATTGACGTTCTGTTGGAGGTGACGGGTACAGTCGAGGCAGCCGCCGGAGTCGTGCTGGATGCATTCAGCCATGGCAAGCATGTCGTTCTGGTGAACGCCGAACTGGATTCCCTTGTTGGCCCCATCCTCAAGGCCAAGGCCGACGAAGCCGGGGTTGTTCTCACGCATACAGATGGAGATGAACCCGGGGTCGCGATGACGCTCCTGCGCTATCTGCGCACGTTGGGGCTCCGTATCGTCGCCGCAGGCAACATCAAAGGCATGGTTGACTACTACCGAAACCCGGAGACTCAACAGGCATTCGCGGAGAAACACGATCAGGATGTCAAGAAAGTAACTTCCTTTGCTGACTCCACAAAGTTGTCGATGGAAGCGACCGTCCTCGCCAATGCAACCGGATTCCAGGTTGGTCGCCGGGGCATGTACGGCCCCGCCTGCGGCTATGTACGGGAGGTCGCGAACCTGCTGCCAGCGGAACAGATGCTGGAGACCGGTCTTGTCGATTTCGCTTTAGGCGCAGCTCCCCACACGGGAGCCTTTGTGATCGTCCATGAAGATTCGCCGCTCAAGAAAGCTCAATTGGCGTACTACAAACTTGGAGACGGCCCTTTCTATGTCTTCTATACGCCATTTCATCTTCCTCACTTACAGATCGCGTCTACGATTGGCCGCGCTGTGGTGTATCGCGATGCGACGGTGGCACCGATCGGAGGCCCCGTTTGTGAGGTCGTCAGCGTTGCAAAGCGCGATCTGAAGGCGGGCGACCGTCTTGACGGCATTGGGGGATTTTGCGTTTATGGCCTGATTGATAACACTTCGTCTGCTCGCGGGATGGATGCCCTTCCAATCGGTCTTTCGGAAGGCTGTGTGTTGCGCCGGGATGTCTCGAAGGACGAAGTCATCTGCTTCGATGATGTAGCCGCGATTCCCGAAGGGATTGCAGGAACACTTTGGCGTGAACAAAACGTGTTGTGGCCGACCACGACGAACGCATCACGGGAATTGTCACCACAGCCACTGTTCGTTGCAGGAGTTCGATGAAGTTAAACCACTCATTCTGGAAAGGCCGTCAGGTGTTCCTGACTGGACACACTGGTTTTAAGGGTAGTTGGTTATCGTTATGGCTCAATGCGCTCGGAGCCGAAGTCACTGGCTTTGCCCTCGATCCACCAACACGGCCGAACCTATTCGAACAGGCGCGAGTTGCCAGTGTCATCCACTCGATTCGTGGAGACATTCGTGATTTCTCGCACCTCAAAGGTGCAATCTCCGAGTGTGTTCCCGACGTGGTCATCCATATGGCGGCCCAATCGGTTGTGCGCCGCGGCTATGAGGATCCGATTGAGAATTACTCTTCGAATGTCATGGGGACCGTGCATGTGCTGGAAGCGGTGCGACAGCTGCAGCGACCATGTGTCGTCGTGAACGTAACCAGCGACAAGTGTTATGAAAATCGAGAATGGGATTGGGGATACCGTGAGAATGAGCCCATGGGTGGTCGAGATCCCTACTCGAACTCGAAGGGCTGCGCTGAACTCATCACCACTGCTTACCAAAAATCATTCTTTCCACCCGAGGCGATCGCCGAGCACGGTGTTGCTCTCGGAAGCGCCCGTGCCGGCAATGCGATCGGCGGGGGCGACTGGACCAGTCACCAACTCATCCCCGATCTCATGCGGGCCTTTCTTGCCGGCCAACCTTGCATGATACGAAACCCCTCTTCCTTCCGACCATGGCAGTTCGTCCTCGAACCGTTGCGCGGATACATGATGCTTGCGGAGCGGCTCTCGGAAGATAGTTCTCGTTTCGCCTCCGGATGGAACTTTGGGCCCGTCGATGCCGATGTCAAGCCGGTGTCCTGGATCGCGGACGAAGCGACGCGGTTGTGGGGAAATCATAGTTCGTGGAGTCTGGATTCCGGAGTTCACCCCGAGGAAGCCCGTGCGCTCAAGTTGGACGCTTCTAAGGCTGGCATTCACCTAAACTGGCGTCCGGTACTCCCTCTGCAGCAAGCGCTCGTTTGGATTGTTGAATGGTATCAAGCGTTCCAAGGCGGGACGGATCTCCAACTGCTTACACTGAAACAGATTGAACAATACGAAGCCTTAGCACAGAACTCAGACTGATTCGGTTTCCCGTGAGCCTGAGGTTGGAAAGTCTTTGATTTCTCCCCATTAAAAGTATTGAATAACGCAGATCACAAATTTTTCGGAGAAGACCCTGTAATGTCAACGCCAAATATTGTTGTCCTCGGAACTGGAATGGCCGGCTTCGGCGCGGCCCATCGGTTGCACCGGGAAGGTATCGCTCCTGTTATGTACGACAAGAACGCATACTATGGCGGTCACACGATGTCATTTCGGTATGAGAGCGGCTTCCTGTTTGACGTCGGCCCGCACATTTCCTTTACCAAAGACAGCCGTATCCAAGATCTTTTTGCCGAGAGCGTCGATCAGCAGTATGAGACCGTCCAAATCTCTTTGAATAACTACTGGAAGGGTTACTGGCCCCTGCACCCAGTGCAACTTCACCTCCATGGGCTTCCTGAAGAGACCATTTTGAAGGTCATCAGCGATTTCGTAGAGGAACGTTACGCGCCGGAACGGCCGGTGAATAACTATGCTGACTGGCTTTATGCCAGCTTTGGCAAGACATTTGCCGAGGCGTTTCCCATGCAATACACGCGGAAATACCACCTGACGACGGCAGAGAACATGAGCACCGACTGGCTTGGACCGCGCATTTACCGTCCAAGTCTCGAAGAGGTGCTTCGTGGGGCTTTGTCGGCGTCGGCGCCGCATACCCATTACATCACCCACTTCCGCTATCCCAGCGGCGGCGGGTTTCGGCTCTACCTGAATAAATTTGTCCCGATGGGAAACATCAAACTAAATCATGAGTTGACGTCTGTTGATCCTCGCACGCGGGAACTCAAGTTCTCGAACGGTACTGTGACGCAGTACGATTCTCTGGTTTCTTCAGTACCATTACCGGACCTCATTCGAATGATTGATGGCGCTCCACAGGATGTTGTTGACGCTGCTCGGCGCCTGGCTTGCTCGACCTGCATTCTTGTGAACATCGGGGTGAATCGAGAAGACCTCTCCAATGCCCACATGACCTACTTCTACGACGAAGACATCTGCTTTACTCGGCTTGGATTTCCGCACATGCTCTCCGCACAGAACGCTCCTCCGGGAACAGGAAATATTCAGGCAGAAGTCTATTTCTCTGACAAGTACAAGCCGCTCACCGGCGCCCCTGAGGACTGGATCGAGCCCGTCATCCGCGATCTCCGTCGTTGCGGCTTGCTTCGTGAAGACGACCAGATCCTGTGCAGCAAGGCAATGTTGCTGAAATATGCCAACATCATCTTCGACCTTGAACGTGCGGACGCTCTAAAGACAGTGCACGGCTATCTCGACGATATTGGAATTGCTTACTGTGGGCGATACGGAGACTGGGGTTACATGTGGACTGACGAAAGCTTCAAGAGCGGAGAACTGGCAGCCGAACGCGCTCTGTCAGCTGTCGTGTCGTCAATTTAAAGCAGCTGCCAGATAAAAAGACCTAATCCCCTCAGAGTTAGACGAAATAGCGCTTTGCCAATAGCGCTTTGCCTATGATCAGATTACATTTGGATAAGAGCAAAAACGAAGCCTTAAGTATCTTGTGCCTTGGCGCTCATTCCGATGACATCGAAATCGGCTGCGGAGGGACAATTCTCCGTCTGATCGAACAGTATCCTGCGTGTAAGTTTCACTGGGTGGTATTCAGTGCCATTGGAGTACGCAAGACCGAGGCTCAACGAGGAGCTGAATCGTTCGCCGGCTCCCGGTTAGAACGTCTGCTGTTGAAGGATTTCCGCGATGGTTTCATGCCATATGTCGGTTCTGATGTGAAAGCCGTCTTCGAAGAACTGAAGCAGACTGTCTCGCCGGATCTCATCCTGACTCACAATCGCAGAGATGGTCATCAAGATCATCGCCTGTTATCAGAGATGACTTGGAATACATTTCGGAACCACTTCATCCTAGAGTACGAAATTCCTAAGTATGATGGGGACCTAGGGCAGCCGTCTGTCTTTATGCCCCTGGAACCGGAGGTCTGCCAGACGAAGGTTCGCCATCTTTTGGATGCCTTCGAATCTCAGCGCAACAAAAGCTGGTTTGAAGAATCCACATTTCAATCTCTCATGCGGTTGCGCGGCATGGAGTGCAATTCCCCCAGTGGCTTTGCAGAAGCTTTTTACTGCCGAAAGCTCGTGCTCTGAAACGATCAGTGCGCATTAAAACATCGCAAAGCTGCCTCCTGGGAGGCAGCTTTTTCTTTGTCATGACTGAAAGACATCTAAGGTCGCCAATCCCTATCGGTACTGGCTCGCTACTGATGGGTACCACACCTACTTCACCGAAATCTATGGGATGGTCACCGCTATCTGATTCGATGGAACGCTCTCCATGCCTGTGGAATCCACCGACTTCGCCACATAGCTATAAGAAGTTCCACTCACGACCGTCTTATCCACATAAGTAAGCGACGTGTCTAGCGACGAGTTCATGAGCACAAGTGCCCCGCTGCCTACCGCTCGATAAATGTTGTATCCGGCCACGTCTGGCGCACCGGTCGGTGCACTCCAACTCAGATCAACCTCATGCGCGACTGCCGTCCCTGTACCACTCAGACCAACGACTGCGGTGCCGCCGCTGGTCGAGTTGCTGCTGATTGTGATCTGTCCTGTGAGGGCGCCCGCTGTAGTTGGCTTAAATTGTAGCTGCAGCGTAAGAACCTGCGTTGGATTCAACGTTACCGGAAAACTCCCGCCGATAATGGTAAAGCCGGCTCCGGTGATTATCGCAGAGTTGACCGTCACGGGCGAAGCCCCGGTGGATGTAAGCGTCAACGTCAATGTCGTCGCGGTGTTGACCGCCACGCTGCCAAAGCTCAGGCTCGCCGCACTCACCGTCAATTGCGGATTTGCTGCCGTACCAGTGCCACTCAGAGCTACTACGGCGGTGCCACCCGTGGTTGAGTTGCTGGTGATTGTGATCTGACCACTAGCTGCTCCAGCTGCTGTTGGATCGAACTGAACCTGCAGCGTCACCGACTGAGTGGGGTTCAATGTCACAGGGAAACTCTGAGCGACGATCATGAAGCCGGCCCCGGTAATTGCAGCCGAGTTCACCGTCACAGGTGAAGTTCCCGTCGATGTCAGCGTCAACGACTTCGTCGTAGACGTGTTCACTGTCACGCTTCCGAAGCTCAAGCTGGCAGCGCTTACCGCCAACTGTGGATTCGTTGCCGCGGCGCCCGTACCACTCAGAGCAACTACCGACGTGCTCCCGCTCGAGGAGTCACTGCTTATCGTGATCTGCCCACTTGCCGCCCCGGTTGCCGTCGGCTTGAACTGAACCTGCAATGTTACTGACTGCGATGGGTTCAATGTCACCGGTGAGCTGCCGCCGACGAGGGTATACCCTGCTCCCGAAATCGTTATCGAGCTAACCGTCACGGGCGTGGTCCCCGTTGATGTGAGCGTCAACGACTGTGTCGTCGCCGTATTCACCGTTACGCTCCCGAAGCTCAGGCTGGCGATGCTTACCGTCAATTGCGGATTCGACGCTGCTGTGGCGGTACCACTGAGCGCTACTACGGATGTGCCGCCGCTTGACGAGTTGCTGTTAATCGTGACCTGCCCGCTAGCGGCCCCGCTTGCCGTCGGCTTGAACTGAACCTGCAATGTCACCGACTGCGTTGGATTCAGTGTCACCGGCAAACTTCCGCCAAGTAGAGTAAATCCTGCTCCAGCGATCGATGCCGAGTTGACAGTCACCGGCGCCGTGCCCGTCGACGTGAGTGTCAACGACTGCGTTGTCGCTGTGTTGACTGTCACACTTGCGAAGCTCAAACTGGCCGTGCTTACCGTCAGCTGAGGGCTCGTCGCCGCAATGCCTGTACCGTTGAGAGCAACTACCGATGTGCTCCCGCTGGACGAGTCGCTGCTAATCGTGATCTGACCGCTGGCTGCCCCGGTTGCTGTCGGCTTGAACTGCACCTGCAGTGTCACCGACTGCGTTGGATTCAGTGTCACCGGCAAACTTCCGCCAACCAGAGTAAATCCTGCTCCAGCGATCGATGCCGAGTTGACAGTCACCGGCGCCGTGCCCGTCGACGTGAGTGTCAACGACTGCGTTGTCGCTGTGTTGACTGTCACGCTTGCGAAGGTCAAACTGGCAGTGCTTACCGTCAACTGAGGACTCGTTGCGGCAATGCCCGTACCGCTGAGAGCAACTACCGATGTGCCCCCGCTGGACGAGTCGCTGCTAATCGTGATCTGCCCGCTGGCGGCCCCGGTGGCCGTCGGCTTGAACTGAACCTGCAGTGTCACCGACTGCGTTGGGTTCAATGTCACCGGCAAGCTGCCGCCAATCAGAGTAAATCCTGCCCCAGAGATCGATGCCGAGTTGACAGTCACCGGCGCGGTCCCCGTCGATGTGAGCGTCAACGACTGCGTTGTCGCCGTGTTAGCTGTCACGCTCGCGAAGCTCAAACTGGCAGTGCTTACCGTCAACTGAGGACTCGTTGCGGCAATGCCCGTGCCGCTGAGAGCAACTACCGATGTGCCCCCGCTGGACGAGTCGCTACTAATCGTGATCTGCCCGCTGGCGGCCCCGGTGGCCGTCGGCTTGAACTGAACCTGAAGGGTGGCCGACTGGGTTGGGTTCAGTGTCACCGGCAAGCTGCCGCCAATCAGAGTAAATCCTGCTCCAGAAATCGAGGCTGAATTGACCGTTACAGGCGACGTCCCCGTCGATGTCAGCGTTAACGACTGTGTTGTCGCCGTGTTAACTGTCACGCTTGCGAAGCTCAAACTGGCAGCACTTACCGTCAGCTGCGGACTCGTTGCTGCAATGCCCGTACCACTGAGAGCAACCGGCGATGTGCCTCCGCTAGACGAGTCGCTACTGATCGTTATCTGCCCGCTGGCGGCCCCAGTTACAGTTGGCTTGAACTGAACTTGCAGAGTCGCCGATTGAGTTGGGCTCAGAGTCACCGGCAAACTCCCCCCAACCAGCGTAAATCCTGCTCCAGAAATCGAGGCTGAATTGACCGTCACCGGCGACGTCCCGGTTGACGTCAGTGTCAACGACTGTGTTGTCGCCGTGTTGACTGTCACGCTTGCGAAGCTCAGACTAGCAGCACTTACCGTCAACTGCGGACTCGTCGCTGCGATACCCGTACCACTCAGAGCAACTACCGATGGACTACCGCTCGAAGAGTCGCTGCTGATCATGATCTGCCCGCTTGCGCCCCCGGTTGTCGTCGGCTTGAACTGAACCTGAAGAGTCGCCGATTGAGTTGGGCTCAGAGTCACCGGCAAACTGCCACCAACCAAGGTAAATCCTGCTCCAGAAATCGACGCCGAGTTGACCGTCACCGGCGACGTCCCCGTCGATGTCAACGTTAATGACTGCGTCGTCGCCGTGTTGACTGTCACGTTTGCGAAGCTCAGGCTGACAGCACTTGCCGTCAATTGCGGACTCGTTACTGCTGCGCCTGTGCCGCCTAGAGCGACCACCGCTGTGCTGCCGCTTGATGAATCGCTACCGATCGTGATCTGCCCGCTCGCTGTCCCGGTTACTGTCGGCTTGAACTGAACCTGCAGTGTCGTTGACTGCGTTGGGCTCAGAGTCACCGGCAAACTGCCACCAACCAAGATAAATCCTGCTCCAGAAATCGAGGCTGAGTTGACCGTCACCGGCGCTGTGCCCGTCGATGTGAGTGTCAACGACTGCGTCGCCGCCGTGTTGACTGACACATTTCCAAAACTCAGGCTACCAGCACTGATCGTAAGCTGAGGACTCGTTGCCGCTGCACCGGTTCCACTAAGGGCGACCACCGCTGTGCTGCCGCTTGAAGAATCGCTGCTGATTGTGATCTGGCCGCTCGCTGTCCCGGTCACTGTCGGCTTGAACTGAACTTGAAGGGTCGCCGACTGCGTTGGGCTCAGAGTCACCGGCAAACTGCCACCAACCAAGGTAAATCCTGCTCCAGAAATTGATGCAGAGTTGACAGTCACCGGCGATGTGCCCGTCGATGTGAGTGTCAACAACTGCATCGCCGCCGCGTTTACTGACACATTTCCAAAACCCAGGCTGCCAGCGCTGACCGCAAGCTGAGGACTCGTTGCCGCTGCGCCGGTGCCACTAAGGGCGACCACCGTCGTGCTACCGCTGGATGAGTCGCTGCTGATTGTGATCTGCCCGCTCGCTGTCCCGGCTACTATCGGCTTGAACTGAACCTGCAGTGTCGCCGACTGCGTTGGACTAAGAGTCACAGGTAGGCTGCCACCAACCAAGGTAAATCCTGCTCCCGAGATTGACGCCAAGTTGACCGTCACCGGCGACGTTCCCGTCGACGTCAGCGTCAAGGACTGCGTCGTCACCGTGTTTACCGTGACATTTCCAAAACTTAGGCTGCCAGTGCTGACGGTCAGCTGAGGACTCGTTGCGGCAGTGCCCGTACCACTTAGAGAGGCTAGTGTGCTACTCCCGCTCGCCGAATTACTGCTGATCGTAACCTGACCGTTGGCTGTTCCGGTTGCCGCAGGTTTGAACTGAACCTGCAGTGTCACCGACTGAGTGGGACTCAGCGTCACCGGCAAGCTTCCGCCGACCAAGGTGTATCCAGCTCCCGAGATCGACGCCGAGTTGACCGTCACCGGCGCCGTTCCCGTTGATGTCACAGTCAAGGACTGCGTCGTCGCAGTGTTTAACGTCACATTTCCAAATGTCAGGCTGCCGGCACTCACAGTCAACTGCGGGCTAGCCGGTGCTGCACCAGTGCCACTGAGGGCCACCACCGTCGTGCTTCCGGTCGATGAATCGCTGCTAATCGTGAGCTGCCCGCTAGATGCACCGGTTGCTGTGGGCTTGAACTGTACCTGCAGTGTCGCCGACTGCGCTGGGCTCAGCGTCACCGGCAAGTTGCCACCTACGAGGACATAATCTAATCCCGTAATCGATGCGGAGTTGACTGTTACGGGAGAATTCCCAGTTGATGTCAGAGTCAACGACTGCGTTGTTGCTGTATTCTGTGCTGCACTTCCGAAACTCAGACTCCCAGAGCTCACTGTCAACTGAGGACTCGTTAGTGCTGCACCCGTACCACTAAGTGTTACAACCGTCGTGCTTCCAGTCGACGAGTCGCTGTTGACTGTTAATTGGCCGTTTGACGCTCCAGTTGCCGCCGGTTTGAATTGTACCTGCAGTGCTACCGACTGCGTTGGACTCAGTGTCACCGGCAAGTTGCCGCCAACCAGGGTAAATCCTGCACCTGACATCGACGCCGAACTGATCGTTACCGGCGACGTACCCGTTGACGTGAATGTCAAAGATTGTGTCGTCGCGGTATTTATCGTCACGCTTCCAAAGCTCAAGCTGGCAGCGCCCAAAGTCAATTGTGGACTCGTTGCCACCGTGCTCGAGCCACTCAAAGCCACCACGGCGGTACTTCCAGTCGAGGAATTGCTTGTGATCGTGACCTGACCGGCAGTGCTTCCAGTTGTTGCCGGCTTGAACTGGACTTGGAGCGTCGCCGATTCCGTCGGATTAAGCGTTATCGGAAAATTGCCCCCAACGATCGTGAAACCTTCCCCCGTAACCGCAGCGGAGTTCACGGTCACTGGCGACGTCCCCGTCGACGTCATGGTCAGCGACTGGGTTGTTGCGGTATTCACTGTTACGTTACCGAAACTCAAACTGCCAACGCTCACCGTCAACTGTGGACTCACTGCGGCTACGCTTGTGCCACTCAATGAAACTAGGTTCGTGCTGCCACTCGATGAGTTGCTGTTGATAGTAATTTGACCGCGCGCGATTCCGGTTGTTGTTGGATTGAACTGCACCTGGAGCGTCATCGACTGAGTCGGGTTCAGTGTTGCCGGCAAACCACCTCCAACAATCGTGAAGCCTTGCCCAGCAATCGATGCGGAGGTGACCGTTACTGGCGACGTTCCCGTCGACGTCAGGGTCAGCGACTGAGTCGTTGCCGTATTGATCGTCACACTACCGAAACTCAAGCTTCCAGCGCTCACGGTTAACTGCGGACTCGTAGCTGCGGTGCCCGTACCACTTAGAATGACGACTGCGGGACTCCCACTCGACGAGTTACTGTTGATCGTGATCTGTCCGGCCGCTGCGCCTGTTGCTGCGGGCTCGAACTGCACCTGCAGCGTTACTGACTGCGTCGGATTCAGTGTCACTGGCAAGGTGCCGCCGACCAAGGTATAGCCTGTCCCCGTAATCGATGCCGAGTTCACGGTCACGGGCGACGTACCAGTCGACGTCAGCGTCAACGATTGTGTTGTCGCGGTCTTCACTGTCACGTCTCCAAAGCCCAAATTGCCCGCGCTCACAGTCAATTGAGGACTGGTGGCCGTTATGCCCGTGCCACTTAGGGCCACTTGTGCTGTGCTCCCGCTCAACGAGTTGCTGACTATCGTGAGTTGTCCACTCGCTGTCCCCGTGGCTCCTGGATTGAACTGAACTTGCAAGGTCGTCGACTGGGCCGGGCTAAGAGTTACCGGCAAATTACCTCCGACGACCGTGAAGCCGGAACCAGTAATAGCTGCAGAGTTTACCGTGACGGGAGCTGTTCCAGTTGATATCAATGTCAACGACTGCGTGGTCGCTGCGTTTACGGTCACATTGCCAAAGGACAGAGTCGGCGCGCTCACCGTCAACTGCGGACTCGTCTGAGGAGCTGTGCTTGTTGTTCCGGTGCCACTCAAAGCCACTAAAGTCGCGGTACCGCTCGCCGAGTCGCTGCTGATTGTGATCTGGCCACTAGCTGCCCCAGGCGATGTTGGATCGAACTGAACTTGCAGCGTCGTCGACTGGGCGGGGTTCAGTGTCACGGGTAAATTGGCCCCAACGAGCGCAAAACCTGCACCTGTAATCGCAGCTGAGTTCACCGTCACAGGCGATGTTCCACTCGATGTCAGCGTCAACGCTTGTGTCGTGCTCGTGTTGACCGCCAGGCTGCCGAAGCTCAGACTCGGAGCGCTTACCGTCAGTTGCGGAGCGTTGTGAGTCGCCCCTTTGCCTTTTATCGCAACCTTTGCGAGCGGTTTCGCCGACATGTCCATCACGATGAGTTGCCCGGAATAGTCTGTGGTGGAGGTAGGCGTAAAGCCAATTTTTAGACTATAGGCACCGCCCGCAGGAATGCTTACGGGCGCGCTATTGGCGCTAAGAACTGAAAACGTCTCGCCTGAAACGCTCACTTGAGAGATGTCGATTGGAGCAGAACCACTGTTGGTTACACTTATGCTGCTGTCAACTTTAGTACCTACAGGAACCGTTCCGAAATCAACTGCGCCCGGAGAGACGTTAAGAACGCCCCCGACCGGTACGCTCACTCCGGATCCGCACCCTGACGCCACTATGGTCAGGCAGCAAGCCAAAGCCAATGTGAGTCCTTTTCCCCACTCGTTGACGCAGAGACCTTTTGCCTGGGACCCGACGCGATGCCGCACCCGTCCCGAAAACTCACCGCTCAACAAGCCGGAGGGTGAAATTACGACGTGGCCCAAAAGCAAAAAAAATGCGTAAATATCTGACACCAACATCACCTCTTGAAAGTTGCAAAAAATGCACAAATCAGAGGCAGAGAAAAAGAAAAGAGGTAATAATGCCGACAGATTTCATATGACTGCATGCCGCCCGATTCGGAGAGGGCACTTGGACGCAGTGGGATGCTTTTATCTTGCCCGACAGCTCAAACGAGCCTGGTTCAGGCAGCCGATTCTCATTCCCCAATTTTCATACAAATCAGTGAAACCATAATGTCTTACGCGTGGAACACGGCAACACCGAACACGCAGGAAGCGTGAATATTTCATTCCTAACCTGTTCAGATTGACATCTACCAAGGGGGAGGGCAATAACACAAAATGGTTACTGTTGACCTTACGACTGGTCGTTTCAGTGTGTACTTTGTTTATATCAAAGTTGTCACTCGCAAGCAAGAATTGCGTAAGAAGTTTTTCTCAATTTTCTCGAAAAATGCTGAGTTGATCCTCTCGGGTATATATTTTCGCCTAGAAGAAACTTGGTACCGCAGATTAAGCACAAATAGGATCGCCGCTTTGCGCCGGATACTTATATCCTCGATTTATGTCCGACAAAATATACGACGCGCTAACCGCAGGCGATGCACGAAAGTATGACGTGAATTGCGGCGCACAGATCGCCAACTTGCGCTAAGACAACTACAGTCTTCGCTCCAACAAACTAAGATCAGTCAACGAAGCCGACCTCTAATACAGTGCAGGCGGATGGCGCGATGCCGAAGTTGTTGCTGATGCTTTGTTGGCGGCGACCGCTCTACCACTGACTCTGGACCCTGAAGTCCGTCACAATTAGAGTTTGTTGTAGGATGGAATCCCCTTTGATGAGATCCTGCGCAGTGCCCAGACCGTTGCGGCCCTATGACCTGAGCGGTAATAAAACCGTCATCATCTTTCAATTGCGTTGGAAGGTGGCGACAGACTCGTTTCGACATTGCAGTTATTTGGGCAGCTCCGTCTTACCTGTGACGGTGAATTTTCCAGTTTGAACCGAGGCTGCGTCACCAGGCTGAGCGCCACCCAACGAGACGATATAGTCGCCGGGGACTATGACGTGAGTGCCGTTCGAATCGACTTGGGCGATCGAGCGTGGGTCAATGATAAAACCGACGTGGGTAGACTTGGCGGAAGCAAGGTGAACGCGCGTGAAGCCGGCGAGGACGCGGATGGGTGTCTCAGATGCCTTGGGTTGTGTGAGGTAGAGCTCAACGACCTCATCGCCCTCCGCAGATCCAGCGTTCTTGACCTCGCCTTCAACAGTGACCGGATCGCCGGCCTTGATAGTTGAGGAAGACACCTTGAGACTGCTGTAGACAAAGTCGGTGTAGCTGAGGCCGAAGCCGAAACCGTAAAGCGGTTTTTCGGAGAAGTAGCGATAAGTGCGGCCCTTCATGGAGTAGTCGTTGAAAGATGGGACCTGACTAAGCGACGCATAAAACGTCAAGGGAAGCCGGCCAGCCGGGTTATTGTCGCCGGCGAGCGTTTCAGCGATAGCGGTTCCACCTTCTTCACCCGGATACCATGCTTCTAGAATGGCGTTGGCATTCTCCTGGGCCCAATTGACGGCCAGGGCGCTGCCATTCTGCAAGACGACGACCAGCGGCTTGCCAGTCGCCGCGAGTGCCTTAAGCAACTCCTCCTGCGTAGCGGGCAAGTCGATGGTTGTGCGGTCACCACCACTGAAGCCTTCGAGCTTGACGGGCATCTCTTCTCCTTCAAGCGAGGGGGAGAGTCCGGCAAAGGCGATGACGACGTCGGATTGCTTTGCTGCCTGGACCGCCTCGTCGCGCAGGATTGCCGCGGGCGCGTCCCATGTGAGGTCGATTCCAGCGCTGCCGTTACCGTGGAGATATTCGAGGCGTATGGGGTGGGGCTGGGCGTCAGCAAAATGGATGGGAGCTTCGATTACAGCGCCGCGTTCGCCGGTTCCTTTAGCGCCGCTTTCGACTACCACCTTTCCATCTAGATAAAGGCGAAAGCCCTCCGCATTTTCGCAGGCGTAGCAATAATTCACGCGTACGCCGAGCTTATAGTCCCCCGGGCCCGGCGGTGTGAAGGTGCCAGTCCATCGGACTGAGTAATTGTCCCGTTGAAGGCCATCAATGGGGACGACCTTGTCCCAGTTGAAATTGATGTTGCGGTCGGTGCGCTTGAGCACAGGCTGACCACTCATATCCTTTGAGTTGAAATACTCGGCGGTGAGGCCGTCGCCGGCGCCGCTGGCGGGGTGCAGGGCTGTGTGTTCGATTGGCATCGCCAGTCCTTCGACGAGGCTGGAGCCCTGCGCATAGGAGACTTTGGAGGAGGAGAAGCGCTTCTCAATTCCATTGAGTGGATAAACGGGCGATGGCGGGGGGCCGTTGTAGTTACCCTGCAGGGATTGGACAAGCTCCGCTGCGGGACCGACGACTGCGATTCGGCCAATACCGGACTTGAGGGGAAGAATCTTGTCCCTGTTCTTGAGCAGGACCATGGACTCACGCGCAGCCTGAAGTGAGAGTTGGCGATGCTCCGCCGAATTGTTCTCGCTAGCAGGAATTCGCCCGTAGGCGTAACTGGAAGGCGGATCAAACATGCCGAGACGGAAACGTGCGGTGAATAGCCGGCGCAGCGCGGTATCGATTTCCGCCTCTGTAATAAGGTTCTGGTGCACGGCATCGACGAGAGCTGGATAAGCTTGTCCTTTGCCAAAGCCGCACTCGAGATCGGTGCCCGCCTTTACCGCCGCGGCGGCGGCGTGGGCCATGTCCGGGGCGAAGTGGTGACCAGTATTAACGTCGGCAACAGCGGCGCAGTCACTGACGACATAGCCGTCAAAGTGCCAGGCGTCTCGCAGGTGATCGCGCAAAAGCATGATATTGGCACAGGCGGGCGCTCCGTCGATTGCGTTGTAGGCACACATCACGGACTGAGCGTGTGCCTCTGTGACGGAGGCGCGAAAGGCAGGCAGATAGGTGTCCTCGAGATCGTGCGGTGACACATTAACATTGTCCTGGTGTCGTGTAGGCTCGGGGCCGCTATGTACGGCATAGTGCTTGGGGGTAGAGATCAACTTCAAATATTTGGGATCGCTGCCCTGCAAGCCGGTGACAAACGCCGCGCCCATCCGGCCGGTGAGAAAAGGATCTTCACCGTAGGTCTCCTGGCCACGTCCCCACCGGGGGTCGCGAAAGATGTTGATGTTGGGGGCCCAGAAGGTAAGGCCGAAAAACATCTCATGGTGGTCTTCGCGCATGGCTTGGTTGTACTTAGCGCGCGCTTCGGTAGAGGTAGTTTCGCCCATGCGATGCACTAGACTAGTGTCCCAGGTCGCTGCCATTCCAATGACTTGCGGGAAGTTCGTGGCGTAGCCCGCGAAAGCGACGCCGTGCAGACCTTCGTTCCACCAATCGTATTTGGGAACGCCTAGGCGAGGGATGGCAACTGCATGATCGCGCATCTGCGAGACCTTCTCTTCGAGGGTCATGCGACTGATGAGGTCGCCGACTCGCTGATCAATTGGGAGTGCGGTGTTCATAAATTTGAAGGACTGAGTGTCAGGCTGCTGCTGCGCATCTGCTTGTAGTGGCAGAACCGTGAGGGCGACGAAGAGACTTGGAAGAGCGCGAAAACGGTGGTAAGACATTCGCATAGCGATCACCTGTGGTCGTGAAGGAAGGGTTTCTGGACGGGCCAATTATATGCGGTGGAATCGAGGCTGAATACGACAAATGTCCATGAAAATAGAGGTAAATGGTGCATACGCCACGCCCAAAGTCCTGCCTTCCAATCACACTGAGTTTTAGCGGATAATCCACCTGACATGATTTTCCCGTCTGCGAAGTTCCGAGTCTGGCTGGCGATGCAAACTGCACTTGAAACGCCCAAGAGATACCGCGCTCAGTGGCCGAACTCTTTCTCAAAACGGCGGCTTACCTGGTGGGCATTGATTTTTTTGCTCCCGGGCGGGGCGCTCTCTTTACTTGGGCAGGGGAATCTCACGCTCCAGGCTTCTGAGCTAATGCAAGCAGGCAAGTTCCACGATGCTGAACTGTTGTGGCGTCAACTTGAGCAGCAACATCCAACGGATCCTCTAATCCACGCTAATCTGGCAGTGGCACTCGCGCAACAAGGGGAACTTGAGGCAGCTACTGTCGAATATCACAAGTCGCTGGCTATAAGGCCGAACCAGCCTGACGTTTCATTTAACCTCGGCGTCGCAGAATTCAAACAAGGGCATTTTTCAGCCGCGATCCCGGCATTTGAGTCGGTGGCGAAGGAAAGGCCAGAGGACCATCGCAGCGCAATACTTCTGGGTATGAGCCATTTCGGACTTCATGACTATGCCAAGGCGAGCCAGTATCTGCAAAGGGTGCTCCAGGATGATCCTTCCAATCTGGAGTTGCACAATGTCCTTGCCCAAAGTTGCCTATGGAGTCACCAGTACGACTGTGCTCTGACGGAGTTCAAGAGCATTATTGCCGTTAACCCGGATGCAATTCAGGCACACATGCTTATGGCGCAGGCGCTTGACGGCATGGGAAAGACAGCGGATGCGATCAAAGAGCTTGAGGCAGCGGCACACATCTCACCGAATGAACCTGTCCTCCACTTCGAACTCGGCTTTCTTTACTACAAACAGCGAGACTATGACAAGGCGACGCCAGAGCTGCAATTAGAGATCAAGAACAATCCGGGTTACGCCCAGGCCTACCTTTATCTCGGCGACATTGCGCTACACACAAATGACAACAAGGCAGCGGAGCCATTGCTGCAGAAGGCGCTTCAATTGCAACCTGAGAGCAGGTTGGCCTACTTCGATCTCGGTTGCATTTACGCCGACCAAAACAAGAATAAGGAAGCTGTTGCTGCTCTAGAACACGCTGTGAGGTTGGACCCGACGCAACCCGACGCGCACTACCGCCTCGCGCGGCTGTATACGATACTTGGACAAAAGGAAAAGGCCGCACATGAATTCGCCAAGACGAAGGAACTGCATAACAAGACAGAAGACTCGCTGATTGAGAAAGTGTCCGGTGATGACGCCTTGCCTAAGTAAAGAACCATGGCTGCACGAGAGACAAGAGGGCCTTAATCAACAATGAGCCAACCGAAAACTCACATCTCGCGCCGGGATTTTGTATGGATGACTACCGCTTCGACGATGGCTCTAGCCCAAGGGGTGTCGACACGAAATCTAAAGCCCTTGCCCAGAGGTAAACCATCCGGCATTCCGTTCCTCGCCCACTTCACGGACGTGGCTGCCCAGGCAGGACTGACCTTCCCGGTCGTCTATGGCGGACTCAAGCACAAAAACTATATTGTTGAGACGGTAGGTTGCGGTGTCGCGTTCCTGGATTATGACAACGACGGATGGCTGGATATCTTTGTTTTGTGTGGTACGCGCATGGATGATCCAGTCCCAGATTCAAGCAATCGCCTTTACAAGAATAATCGAGACGGAACGTTCATCGATGTGACCGAGAAAGCCGGGCTTATTCGCTCCGGATGGGCCAGCGGGGTAACCGTCGGAGACTACAACAACGACGGTTTTGAGGATATTTTCGTAACCTATTACGGTCAGAACGTACTGTACCGCAACAATGGAAATGGCACATTTACCGATGTCACTCAACAGGCAGGGCTGAATTATGAAGGCAACACTCGTTGGGGATCGGGCTGTACTTTTCTCGACTATGATCGCGACGGGCACTTGGATCTTTTCGTCGCCAACTATGTCGACCTGCATCTCGATAGATTGCCAAAGCCTGGAGCAAACCCGTTCTGCAACTTCAAAGGTGTTCCAGTCAACTGCGGTCCGCGGGGCTTGCCTATGCCGCGCAACTACCTCTATCGGAATCAAGGCGACGGAACGTTCCGGGACGCCTCCCAGGAAACCGGGGTCGCAAAGGCCCAGCGCACTTACTCTATGACCACTGTAGCGGCTGACTTCAGCAACGACGGCTGGACAGACATCTATGTTGCATCGGATTCGACGCCAAGTCTCTTTTTGCGAAACGCGCATAATTCTACTTTTGCAGAGGAGGGAGCCGAACGCGGCATAGCCTTCAGCGCAGATGGAGCTGAACAGGCCGGCATGGGCGTGGCGGTCGGCGACTACAATCTGGACGGCAATCTCGATATTTTCAAAACCCATTTTTCAGACGACACTAATGTGTTATATCGCAACGACGGAGCCGGAAACTTCACGGACGTCACAGTCCCTGCCGGCTTCGGGGTCGAAACCCGCTACATCTGCTGGGGGACCGGATTTGCCGACTTCGATAACAATGGTTGGCCAGACCTGGCAGTCGTCACTGGATCCGTCTATCCGGAGGTCGAAGAGGAGTTTCGAGAATACCCATTGAAGACACCACGGTTCATCTTCCGCAATCTAGGCAATGGTAAGTTCGAAGAATTAATCGAAGAGGCTGGACCGGGAATTTCTGCGGCACACTGCAGTCGAGGCTGCGCGTTCGGTGACTTCGATAACGACGGCGACGTCGATATGGTTGTCATCAACTTAAACGAACCCCCTTCCCTGCTTCGAAACGATCTCAAGGGCAATCTGAACTGGCTCAAGGTATTCCTTGTCGGGACGAAGTCGAACCGAAGCGCTATCGGGTCAAGGGTAATCGCAAAATACGGTGGCAAAGTTCAGGGCCAAGCCGTTATGGGGCAGTCCAGCTTCTATTCAGTGAATGATCGCCGACTCCATTTCGGTCTAGGAGAGAGTACGCGAGCCGATCTTGAAGTTCATTGGACCAACGGTCTGGTCGAGCGCTTCCCTGGCATCGAGCACAATCAGTTGGTAACGATCAAGGAGGGCCAGGGTCTCGTCAAGTCCCCTTTGCAAGGCATCAAGAGTCCATTTAATCAAGGTCCGTCGAATACCAAATAATGAAAAGGGCGCCGCGGCATTGAAGCCGGGCGCCCCTCCAGTACAGAGGTTCAAGTTAGAACGAGAGCTTACCGCCAAGCTGTAGCGTACGAGGATCGTAGGCGCCGGTCACCTGGCCGAAGTTCCCGTCGTTGAAGCCATTGTCTATAGCGCTAAATTCCGTGTGGTTGAAGGTATTAAAGGTCTCCAGTCGAAATTGGAACTTGACCTGTTCTGTGAATGAGAAATTCTTGAAGAGTGACATGTTCCAGTTGAAGAGTCCCGGCAGAATGACTTGGTCTCTTCCCGCATTTCCAAAGCCTTGGTTTGTACCGCCAGCCCAGGGAGCCAGTGGCGCTGCAAAAGAGGCCTTCGCAAACCACGCGGTCTGCGTTTTGGGATATGCAATAGGAGCCACCTTGTCCGGACGGTTGGAAGTACCACCACCTAGGCCAAGAGTGTCAGCGCCATTGTAGTTAATCGACTGCGGAGCTCCCGATTGCGCAACCGTCACCCCGGAGATCTCCCAACCTCCTAGCACGATCTTCTCGAGGGCGTTGCCGCTCTTAAGGAAGAATGGGAACTCGTAGATGTAATTGACGTTGAAGATCTGACGTCGGTCGAACGCTCCCGACGCACGGTCATATGCCAGATTGAATGGGTTTGAGACCGCATTCAGATCATTGGCCACCTGATCGATCTCATGCGAGTAGGTGTAGGCCACCTGGAAAGTAAGCCCATGCTTGTTCTCCATACGTATGCCAACCTGGAGAGAGTTGTAGCTGAAATTGGTTTCGTTCTCCTCCTGTGTGATGCCACTAAAGCCGGGATATTGCCGATAGAGGTTCGCGTTGAACGCGGGTATAGCTTTACCCGTGCTGTCCTTCAACTGTCCGGCAACACCCTGCCTGTCGAAGTAGGGATTCTTGGTTGGGTCGGCAGGGTCGATA
The DNA here is from genome assembly GCA_000381605.1 of Acidobacteriaceae bacterium KBS 89. Classification (GTDB taxonomy): domain Bacteria; phylum Acidobacteriota; class Terriglobia; order Terriglobales; family Acidobacteriaceae; genus Edaphobacter. The sequence continues at coordinate 235,732 of KB906755.1, read as the reverse complement.
TGACTAAGGGGTAGAGTATTGATTCCCCGGCCATTATTCTGGGTCCAACCTAAAGAGCCAACGTACTGGATTACCCCGATAACCGAAGGGGCGAGCTGCCGCTGAAGGCCCAGGCTGAACTGCGCGGTCCCTGGTGGTCTGTAGTTGTATTGAATGTTAGTCAATGTGGACGGAAAGGCCTGTGTCGTTGTAAGTCCGGTCAAGGCACTCGTGTTGGGATTAGAGAAATAAACGTTATTGGCGGAAGGTTGGAACGCAAAGGGCGGATTCAGAGCCGCGTTGTAAACGTCGTTGCCCTGGACACGTTCATAGAACATTCCAAAGCCGCCCCTGAGTACAGTAGCTCCCTTTCCGGGGAGGTTGTAAGCGAAGCCGACTCTTGGTTGCCAAGTGTAGTAGTAGTTCTGGACCACACCTCGTGGGAAGCCCCCAACACCGGCCTCCCGGATGCCATTGAGATAGAACGGTGAGCCATTGAACTGCGTAAGCGAAGCGGGGTTGAGGGTACCGTCTGGATTGAGAGGATAAGCCAGCGCCGTGTTGTAGCTCGACGGAACGAAGTTCGCAAATTGGTTGAATCGCTCAAAGGTGTGCGGCAACCCGTCGAAGCGAATACCGAGGTTGAGAGTCAGTCGGGGAATGATGTGATAGTTGTCAAGGGCGTAGAAGCTATAGTTGTTCTGCACCCAATGTTTGCCATTGAGATACTGCAGTTGGGTAAAAGAGGCCGCGTCGCCCAATAGAAAATTAATATATGAATCCTTTGAAAACGTGTTGTTGTTGAAGACCGCGGTGCCCTGAGTGTTGGCCTGCAGTTGCTGGTTCTTGGGAGCGTGCAGCCAGCTGAAGCCGAATTTGAACTGGTGCACTCCCTTGTTCCATGACAGATCGTCCCGAGTCTCATAGCCTTCAAAGGAGTTCTTCCAGGGGAAATAGCTCGAACTCCAGGTTGTACTGTAGGGAGCGCCGAGTTGGATCTCAGGCATGCGGCTGCCAAAGTTGTTGCCAGCTGGGAAAAAGGTAGTGGCGGACCACCCGGTTGGTTGAGCCGAAATACCTATGGGGCTTAGGTGGATCGTGTTGCCGCTGTAAAGGAAGGCAGTCTCGTTAAGCAAACTCGGGGAAAGCGTCTGTGTGAGTTTGATAGTCGCCGACCAGGAGGGATTCTGCATGGCCGTACCCACGGTTGGATACGAGCTATTGCCCCACAACGGCGGATAATACGACTGAGTGACCCCATCATGCAGGTAGTGTCCCATCAACTGTAGTTTGCTGTTGATGGCGTGATCTATGCGCACGACGTCTTCACGGACATCGGTTGGCTGGGGGATGGACGAGATGTATTGGCTGGAACCAAAATTCGGATGTGGGAAGGTACCCGCATTCAATTCGAGGACAGCATTCGGGTCGATTAGTTGGCGAGGAATTGTGACGATGTTCGAATTCGGAGGACCCGGGAAAGGTTGGTTAGGCGTCAAGCCGCGGGCGGCATAGATAGCCAATTTGGCGGGGTCAGTGGTGACCGGAACAATTGGGGCTACTCCGTTGGATGGATAGGAGTATGCCAGATCTTGTCCAGCTACAGGAAAATTATTGAGTGCGATTGTATTTCTAATCGCAGGCGCACTTCCTTGAATGAGTTTCCGCCATTCTTCGTTCACAAAGAAGAACGTCCTCGTGCGCGAGTCGTTGTATACGTGAGGGATCCAGACTGGGCCCCCAATGTTACCGCCGAAGATGTTCAGTTGAAACTTCGAACGCGGCCGCCCCGCGAGGTTGTTGAAATAGTTGTTGGCGTTGTAGGCCGTGTTCCTATTGAACTCCCACAGACCACCATGAAAACTATGGGTGCCGGATTTGAGAACCATGAGAATAGTTCCGCCTGAGCCGATGCCGTAATCAGGTCCGTAGTTGCTGCCGAGAGTCTGGAATTGGGCGAGCGAATCGACTGAGGGTAATGAACTGAAACATCCGCCGCAGCCGCGATCGTTCAGTTCGCCTCCATCCAACAGATAGATGTTGTGAGTTACGCGGGTTCCGTTAAAGCTGATGCCGTTGGCGGAGGTTAGGGCATTCACACCACCAAAGGATGGCAAGTTGTTGGACACGCCCATGCCCAAGGCTGCTAGTGAGACCACGTTGCGGCCATTGGTAGCCAGTTGGGTTACCTGAGCACCGCTGATCAGATTGCTGATCTCGTTGGTTTCCGACTGGAGTACCAGAGCATCAGCCTCGACGGTGACCGTCTGTGCTTCACTGCCAACCGTCAGGATGACATCTTCCTTCAGGTTTTGAGCGGTGTTCACCACGATGTCGGTCTTGGTGTATTTCTGAAACCCCTTTGCCGCCGTGCTCAGCGTGAATTTCCCGATTCCTACGTTGGCGAAATGAAAGATTCCTTCGTTGTTCGATGTTGTCTTTCGTTCCTGACTGGTCGCAGTGTTCGTTAGGGTGATTTCTGCGTTCGGAACCGCTGCGTTGGTGGAATCCATCACCGTTCCCGTGATAGTTGCGTTTTCTTGAGCAAACGCACATGGCACGAGTAACAGAACCACGACCAACATAACTGTCATTGCAAACTGTGAGCGATGCATAATACAGCCTCCGAATTTGACTAACGCTTTGAGGAAAGCCCTGAAGTCGCCTTTACGGTCCTAAGGATTGATATTAGGCACTTTCCATCTTCATTCCCGGCATATGAGCCTGCGACTTGTAAACGTTTTCTCGCAGTACCTAAAGACAACAAAATTAGCAACTGAGCCAAAAGTGATGGTCGAACAATTCAGGTCGCGTCGGTATGAATGTCTTTACCAACAGACGTAGCTACAAAAAAACGAGATCGTTTCTCAAAGAAAAAATCTATCCCTTAGTTGATCGCCCCGAAGCCTACTAAATCAAATCTGATCTTGTCAAGGTGTTTCTCCACCCAAAGATCGATTTCTTTTTCAACCCAAATTTATGTCGGTGTTTTGGGAGGGAACGGACGCTTTCTCAAAGGAGGTGGGTCCAATTTCCTTCGCAATCCCGGGACTACAAACCTGATCCGATTGTCCTTACCTTCCACCCAGCAATCGATGGCAGGACCGCAAGAATATACCACGGATACTTTTGGAGAGAGAAAAAGAGCAAATTCCCTAAACATGTTGGCCTTTTACCCGCGGCTTCTCGAACGGCTCAGTGTTGAAGGGGCGAAGATCGGATTCCTGCGAGCCGACTCTGACCGCCACTTCATAACCATCCTCAAATTTGCTCAATCCTTTACGCCGTCATTCCACCCAGGCCCTCGCTATCCGCGGCAGAGATCGTCAACACGTTTTCGCGACGTCCGAACCTCCAACTTGGCTGGCTTCCCGGTTCGCCCAGATGTTAACTAGGATCTTTATGTCGCGTGGTCTGTACTCCGGTGATGACTCCAATCCCGAGCATGATCAAGGCAATCGCTAGAATGTAGTGTTGCGGAATATGCACCAGATGGGCAAGGTATGCCACACCCGCAATCAAAATCAAATATCCAACCGCATAAATCCCAAATGACATGTATTTCTCCGAGCAAGAAGTTAAGGCCTGTCAAAAGTAAGATGCAACGTTCTTGGCTTCGACGAAGTAATTCTCGGTCGCATTCTTACTCTCCAAGATGCAACTGTGCCCATCAACGATCAAAACGCCTCAGTTGCGGTGGCGTTCGCAACATCTTTAGATTTGCGACCGTGAATCCGGTATTGGCCAGAAATCTGTCAGTAGTCTATTTATGCCTCCGCGATGACAAGGACTTGTGCCGTCCATCCGAGGAAGAGCACAGGTTAATGCGGCATAAATTATTCGAATCTACGAATCCTGAAGACGGGATCGAGCGTCTAAATGAAATTGAAGATTATCGATAATCGATAATCACGCACCAGCAGGGTGGCCTGCTGGCGATGAGGGTGCTTTGCCCTGTTTCTAAGCTTGGGTATTTGCAGAATGGCAATAACACCTTATCTGCGAGACGCTTACAAGTCGATCAGCGGGTTCGTGTGATCGCAACGGAAACCTCATGTGGATTGTTCGTCTAGCGCTGCGGCGCCCGTACACGTTCGTCGTCTTGTCCATTCTGCTTTTGATCATGGGCCCTGTGACAATCCTGCGCACCCCGACGGACATCTTTCCCAACATCGATATTCCCGTCGTTAGTATTGTGTGGCAGTACGCTGGCCTCTCCGCTGACCAGATGGCAGGCAGAATCGTGACCATCACGGAACGCACGCTTAGCACAACGGTCAACAATATTGAGCATGTTGAGTCACAATCGCTGAACGGCATCGCTGTCGTAAAAATCTTCTTTCAGCCGCATGTGGACATCGGGACGGCAATCGCCCAGGTTACAGCTGTCTCCCAGACCCAATTGCGCCAGCTTCCCCAAGGCACAACCCCGCCACTCGTGATTGCATACAACGCGTCCAGCGTCCCAATTCTTCAGTTGGCACTGTCGGGACCGGGGCTCTCCGAACAGGAACTGAATGATCTCGGACAGAACTTCCTTCGCCCACAATTGATCACAGTAGAAGGCACCGCGATTCCCTACTCTTATGGCGGCAAACAGCGTCAGGTACAGGTGGACCTGGACACACAGGCTTTGCAAGCTAAGGGATTGGCACCATCGGATGTAACGAACGCAATCGGCAATCAAAACCTGATCCTGCCTTCGGGCACGACCAAGATGGGCCAGTTTGAGTACAACGTCGAGGTCAACGGCAGTCCTGACAGAGTCGACGAACTGAACAACGCGCCGATCAAAGTAATTAACGGCACTCCAATTTTTGTTCGTGATGTCGCGCATGTGCGCGATGGCTTCCCGCCCCAGACTAATATCGTCCGTTCGGATGGACAGCGGGGATCGCTCATGACGGTGTTGAAATCAGGGAACACTTCGACGCTGGATATAGTGAAAGGCATCCGCGATCTGCTTCCACAGGTCGCTGCAACACTACCTGAATCACTGCGGGTCACACTAATCGGTGATCAATCTATCTTTGTCCGGGCGTCAATCAATGGCGTAGTGCGCGAAGCGATCATTGCTGCGTGCCTGACCGCCATCATGATCCTGATCTTTCTGGGAAGCTGGCGAAGCACCATCATTATTGCAGTATCGATACCTCTGTCGATTCTCTGCTCGATCATTACACTCAGCGCGCTGGGCGAAACGATCAACATCATGACACTAGGTGGCCTGGCGCTGGCCGTTGGTATCCTCGTCGATGATGCGACGGTCGAGATAGAAAACATCAACCGCAACCTGGAAGAAGGCAAGGAGATCGAGCAGGCCATTCTGGATGGGGCGGCCCAAATTGCGGTGCCGGCGTTTGTCTCCACGTTGAGTATCTGTATAGTTTTTGTGCCAATGTTCTTCCTCAGCGGCGTCGCCAGGTACCTCTTCGTCCCACTTGCGGAGGCAGTCGTCTTCGCCATGCTAGCTTCCTACCTCCTTTCACGAACCATCGTCCCGACGATGGCGAAGTATTTGTTGAAAGTACACGACGAAAATGCAGAGGAGAACAAGAAGAAGAGCCGCAATCCTTTCGTGCGTCTTCAACTCGTCTTCGAATACAGCTTTGAAAAGCTAAGGGCTGGATATCACAACCTGCTCAAGAAAACGGTGGCGCATCCGATCGTCTTCACGATCTCTTTCTTCGCGGCGTGTCTTGCGTCGTTCGCGCTATTTCCATGGCTTGGGCAGGACTTCTTTCCTGCCGTCGACAGTGGACAGTTCAAGCTCCACGTCCGCGCGCAGACAGGCACCCGAATCGAAGAGACAGCGCGGCTATGCGATCTGGTCGAAAACAGCATCCGAGGGGAGATTCCGAAGAGCGAGTTGACGAACATCCTGGACAATATCGGGCTTCCCTACTCAGGCATTAATCTCTCGTACAGTAACTCGGCCGCAATTGGACCGGCAGACGCAGACATTCAGGTATCTCTTGCAGAGAAACACAAACCGACGGAAGAGTATGTTCATGCGCTCCGGGCAAGACTGTCGAAAGAGTTCCCTGGTGTTACGTTCTACTTTTTGCCGGCCGATATCGTCAGCCAGATTTTAAACTTCGGTCTTCCAGCGCCAGTCGACATTCAAATTGTTGGTCAGAATATCGAAGGAAATCGGTTATACGCCGACAAGCTTTTGAATCAGATTAAATACATCCCCGGCACAACGGACTTGAGAATTCAGCAGGCATTCAACGCTCCAAAACTGCAGGTCGATATCGACCGGACCAAGTCGCAGTTGGCCGGCTACACTGCGCGCGACGTCGCGAATAATCTTCTGGTCGCTTTGAGCGGTAGCTTTCAAACAGCGCCGACTTTCTGGCTGAACCCTAAGAATGGCGTGAGCTATAACGTCGCCACACAAACGCCGCAGTATCAAACCGACACGTTGCAGGGCCTGGGTAATCTTCCGATCACTAGTGCCGCGGGCACCACGCCACAAATACTCAACAGCCTTGCTTCGATTCGTCATGGTCAGGAATCAGCCACTGTGTCACACTACAACGTCCAGTCGGTGCTGGATATCTACGGATCTGTTCAGGGGCGTGATCTGGGTGGTGTATCTAGAGACATCGACAGAATTTTAGCCGAGACAAAGAAAGACCTGCCACGGGGAACACGAGTGATTGTTCGCGGTCAGGTACAGACCATGAATGCCTCCTTCATTGGCTTACTGGGTGGCCTGGTCTTTTCGATTGTGCTCGTCTATCTGCTGATCGTTGTCAACTTTCAATCTTGGATGGACCCTTTCATTATCATCGCTGCCCTGCCCGCTGCCTTGGCGGGAATCGTATGGTTCCTCTTCCTCACCCACACAACGCTTAGTGTTCCTGCATTGACCGGATCGATTATGTGTATGGGCGTGGCCACAGCGAACAGCATTCTGGTCGTGAGCTTCGCCAAAGAGCAGATGGAAGCTGCCGTGAGTTCAACCGAGGCTGCGCTCGCGGCCGGATTTACTCGCTTTCGGCCAGTCTTGATGACGGCGCTGGCAATGATCATCGGCATGGTGCCAATGGCGCTTGGCCTGGGCGAGGGCGGCGAGCAGAACGCGCCACTTGGACGAGCTGTGATCGGTGGATTATTACTGGCGACGCTATCCACATTGTTTTTTGTACCGACATTCTTCAGCCTGGTCCATGCGAAGCACAAGCCAAAGACCATTGAGTTGGAAGACTAATTTCGTGCGACGTAACGGCCGCGCATGCGGGGAGAGACACCATGAAGAACAATGGAGAGCAGAGGCTTCCGGAGCACCTCACCGGATCAACCGGTACGGTAGGACTCGGCAAGAGTGAGACCGGAACACCGAAAGACTATAGGCCAGAGACTGTTTCGGAAAGAACGGTCAAGGGACCTTCAGGTCGCGGCGTGGCTGTGGTGCTGATTGCAATTGTCGTTGTCGGTTTACTAGTTGCGCTTGGAATTGTCCCGCGATTGCAATCTCGCAGGGCCCTGGCCGCGGAGACCAACGAATTGGCCGCGCCAACCGTTCTTGTCGTCCACCCGAAGCAAGGTGCACCTGCTCAGGAAATCCTTCTTCCCGGCAACATTCAGGCCTTTGTCGATGCGCCAATCTACGCCAGAACCAATGGATACCTCAAACGCTGGTACTTTGATATCGGGTCCCCCGTTAAACAAGGTCAGCTGCTGGCCGAGATTGAGTCGCCGGAGGTGGACCAACAGCTATCTCAAGCGCAGGCTGACCTTGGAACGGCGACGGAAAATCTTCATCTCTCTCAAATTACCGCGAACCGCTTCTCCGACCTGATCAAGCAAGATGCCGTCTCACAGCAGGAGACCGACAACGCAGTGAGCGACCTTGCCGCCAAGAACACAGCGGTAAAGTCCGCTCAGGCGAACGTGGACAGGCTGAAGCAGCTGGTCTCGTTTGAGAAGGTCTATGCGCCCTTCAACGGCGTCGTTACTGCGCGCAATACAGATATCGGGCAGCTCATCGACTCCGGAGCCTCTGGCGGTCAGGCGCGCGCCCTGTTTCAAATGGCGGCTATCAACAAGTTGAGGGTCTTCATCAGCGTGCCACAAATTTACTCGCAAGCAGCCACCCCCGGACTTACGTCGGACTTGACGTTCGCAGAGTTTCCTGGTCGACGTTTCCCGGGCAAACTCGTTCGGACCTCGAGGTCAATCGACCCAACAGCACGCACGTTAAACGTAGAAGTAGATGTCGATAACTCGAAAGGTGAACTGCTTCCAGGTGCCTATACTGAAGTCCACCTGAAGTTGAAGGAGAGTCTTCCGACATTGACCGTCCCTGTGAGCGCTTTGTTATTCCGTCGCGAGGGCTTAAGGGTGGTCGTAGCTAAAAGCGACAATACAGCTGAGCTGGCACCGGTCACTCTGGGCCGTGACTTTGGCGATTTTGCCGAGATTACGACCGGGCTGACCGGACAGGAACGAATTGTTTCCAATCCGCCGGATTCGATCGTCGATGGAGAGCGACTCAATGTTCAAACACAGAAGGAACAGGCAACCGGCGCGGCGGGCCAAGGCGGTGAGAAATGACGATTTCCAGTCGACCCAGGCGCGAAGCCTCAGTCAACGCGACCTCGGTTGCTTTGGTCAGCAGCATCTTACTTTTAAGCGGTTGCATGGTTGGCCCTAAGTACGTTCAGCCTAGCGTGCCACCGCCGCCTCCGGCCTTTAAGGAAACGCCGTCGAACTGGGTGCAGGCGACCCCGCAGGATCAGCTGCCGAAGGGCAAATGGTGGGAGATCTATGCAGATCAGGAACTCAACTCACTAGAGGAAAAGATAGCAGTCTCCAACCAAAATCTGAAGGTCGCTTACCACGAGTACATGAGCGCGCGTGACCTCGTCCGACAGGCTCGTTCGCAGCTGTTTCCGACGGTCGCGGTACAACCATCCGGCTCGCGAATTCAACTTTCGCAGAACCGACCAAACGTTAGCCCTACAACCACAAATCAATTCAGTGATACCGTTTTGCCAGCAGAGCTCTCTTACGAAGTAGACCTCTGGGGACAGGTCCGACGAACCATCGAATCCAGTCGCGAGAATGCGCAAGCGAGCGCGGGCGATCTCGAAAACGTAAGCCTGAGCCTTCACTCGGAGCTCGCGTTCGACTACTTTTCGCTACGCGGACTGGACCTGCAAAAGCAGCTGCTGGATGCGACCGTAATCGACTTTGAAAAGGCGCTGCAGTTGACTCAAGCGCGATATCACGGTGGCGTCGCCTCTGACGTGGATGTAGCACAGGCCGAGACGCAACTGGAGACCACGCGTGCTATGGACATCGAGACCGGCGTAGCGAGAGCACAATTTGAACACGCGATTGCCGTTCTTACCGGACAAACAGCCTCCACCTTTTCGATTTCGCCTGACCCGCTAAAGGCGGCACCGCCCGAGATTCCGTTGGGTCTGCCTTCGCAGCTCCTGGAACGACGGCCCGATATCGCTGCATCGGAACGCAGAGTAGCCTCGGCCAACGCTCAGATTGGCATTGCAATCGCAGCCTATTATCCGCAGATCTCGCTGTCGGCGACTGGGGGTTTGGAGAGTACCGCCATCGGAACGCTTTTCCAAGGACCGAGCGCACTATGGTCGGTCGGCGGATCCGCTTTCGAGACCGTCATTGACGGTGGAAGGCGAAGGGCTGTCACTCAACAGGCGCGAGACAATCATGCTGCAGTTGTCGCCAGTTATCGCGAAAACGTACTGGAGGCCTTCCAACAAGTCGAAGACAATTTGGCCGCGCTTCGCCTGCTCGATCAGGAGTTGGCGACGCAGCAGGTCGCAGTAGCCTCAGCCAGGAGATCGGTCGATCTCTCGACCGCAAGGTATAAACGTGGTATCACAACATATCTGGAAGTTCTCACTGCGCAGAGTATTGCCCTCTCGGATGAGCGCACTGCAGCCGACCTGATGGCTAGGCGGATGACAGCGAGCGTTCTACTGATCAAGGCCCTCGGCGGAGGTTGGGATAGAGCCCAGTTGCCGAAGGCGTGAGCTCTCAGCGAGGTCCGGGAAGCTTCGATTTATATGCCCAAAACGGATGTAGCTAAAACGAAAAACGGCTCGAACCTGAAATTGAGCCCGGCGACCGAACCACGCGCCATGATTGAGATCCACAAATCCGCTCGTGATCGCATTCGATGGATTTTGTTAAAACGGATCTCCGAAGGCGTGTATCAGCCCGGAGAACGCATTAAAGAGTTGGCGGTTGCGCATGAGTTTGATGTGAGCCAGGCGCCTGTGCGAGAAGTATTCCGTGAACTGGAAACCCTGGGCGTGCTGGTCTCCGAACACTACCGGGGAACGCGTGTAAGGGAGATTTCGAGCCAAGAGACCTTTGATGCCTATCAATTACGCGGGTACCTGGAGGAGATCGCGGCACAACTTATCCCACTTGAAAGACTGCAGGGCGAACTTGGATCCATCGAGTCATTGCAGACATTGATGAGAAGCGCCGCACAGGGCGGCGACGCTGATGGCTTTGCGAGCGCGAACACAAAGTTCCATCGAACTATAGTTGCCCTCGCATCCAACCAGACGCTGTTGAAGGTCTGGGACTCGCTTGAGATCGGGATGCTGTCCCGGTTGAACCTGCAGAAGAACGAAGACAAGCTGGGCTCGCTGGCGGAGATTCACCAGCCAATTGTGGATTCGCTAAAAGACGGAGACTTGAAACAAACCGGGGTGTTGCTGCGCGAACATGCCTTCTCTTTCCTGAAAGATCTACCGTGAGCCTCGTTTGGCTTAATTGTTGATCCCGACGGTATCTTCGGAAAAAGAAAACGCCTGCAAGCTCGAACGGTGCCGTCGCGAACAACAGACAGCGAAGATCTACCATCCAACATACTTGGAGATGGTGTGGTAGATTGATGTTTCCCCTCCCTTAACCGCCGCTCTATGAAGGACGTTCATCGATGAAGATCGAGAAATACCTTCTCCTGGTGCTTGTGGTGTTCGTTTTGTTCGTCATAGGCAACTATTTGCACAAAGTCATTCATTAATTCCTTTATCAAAACGAATCTCAACGCTCATCGGTCGACAATTTTCGGTTCCAGAGTGGAGACAGGGTATTGAGAGGCGCTTGGAGGATTCCCATCGGGTTCGACTAACCAGACCGTACGGTCCTTGTAGTAGTGTATGAGTTTGAGATTTTCGGATTCGTTCATCTCCCATGCCCACACGACTTTAGAGTTATCGATATCCGCGGAGTTATAAACCCATTCGACGAGTGGACTATGGTCAGGAGAGTACCTCACTATTGCGAGTTGCTTTCCAGGTTGCTGTTCCAGTGAAGCCTCGATCTGAGCGCGCGCAGTGCCCGACCGGCTGTTTGGACCGTACCACTCAGATGCCCACACAGCGGGCCATACTGGAAGGGCAAGCTGAAGTGGCTCAGCAAACAACCGCATTCCGGCTAACAGCACGCAGAGCGTTACGATCAGTCGGGTCAGGGTCATCCCGACTGGTTGATCCCCCGGCCTCCAAAGCCGCAAGTGACGCATGGACTGCAAACCTATGGCATAGAAAGCGCAGGTGAAGGGCGCGAGATAGTGCGGGATAAGAAAAATCTCCACAAGCTGCCCAGCCACCAGGACCCCCACGCACAGAATCAAGAAGCGCAGGCGGCGATCGGCTAACACTCGGCGAATCATGATCAGCGGGACCAGCAATGCTATGCCCGCATAAAACAATATTCCTCTCGCCGCTTTCAGGATCGTTTCGGGAACAAAGCCTCTAAGACTGTGAATCTTTTCAAAGGAGTCGAGTTCGTCTTGGTGATAGAACTGCCGCATCAAACTATGCCGATAGTTTGGCTCAGGCCGACTCGACTGCCATACGAAATACGGTGCCATTGCATATTGGGTTCGATTGGCCGTGTACGGTAGCGTTGTGGGGTTTCCGAACACGCGGTAGTCGTAATAACCCATCCACACTCCTCCGGCTACAACTAGTACTAATGGGATAGCGCTTCGCCGCAATAGTGCTCCCGCTGAAGGTCGGATCTTTCCAAAAAACATCGACCATGCCAAATAACAAAGCACGGGTAGACACAAAAGCATGCCCTCATATAGGCGTGAAATTCCAAGGAGAACTACGCCTGTGGCCATTATCAAGCCTTCGCGAAGGCGCGCGTTTTTCGTTAATCGTGGGAGCGCGCCGAGTATGAGAGCGCCGCCGAGGGCGGCGATGGAACCCGCGCCCGAGTAAGTGTTGATCCAATAGCTGAACAGACCCAATCGTAAAATGGCAAGCAGACCACCCAAGAGTGCCCAAGTCGGCGGTAACCAGGCCTGGAGCATCCAACAGATGGCGGCGCACATTAGCGCAGTCATTAGCAGAATTCCAAACCATGGATGCCCAGTGAGTACTTTGCCTGCCGCCAAAGCCAGTCCCTGTGCAGGAAAGTACATCGACATATAGGTCGGTTTCATCGTGACGTGGACACTCTCCAAATTCATCCACATCTCTGGTGTAGGGTTGGTCAGTCTTCCTGCCGCAAACGTGTCGGCGGCCAGCAGGAAACTAAAATCGTCGGGGAGAAATGGAAGTGGAACTGGACAGAGAGGAAGGATAGCAAGCCGTAGCATGAATGCGGCAAGCCCGACGACCACCACCGACAGAGTCTTCCTTCGAGCTAGTCGCCCAAACGCTTCCTCAATACCAGCGAAAAAGCGGGAGCCCAGTCGAGGGAGGCAGAAAGAGACTGCGAATGCAATCGCTGTAAGCCCCCCTTCGACCATTATTAGTGAAGTACCTTGTTCCTGAGCCGCAGGCAGAACCATATCCGAGCTTTTTGCCTCTCTTGTGTTTTTGGGCTATGGTCAGGTCCGGTGGTTCACGATCCCTGCGCGAGCTCCGAATAATATTTCAGCGACACTTTTCGTCCTGTCATGTCGAACAGCGATGATTTTGCGATTCCAGTCTTGTGCGCAACGAAGCTGGCCGTGGTTGTAAGCACGCCTAAGCCATATTGCACGCTGCGTTTGAAGCTAATGGAAGAAGCTTCCTCGAAGTAACTCGTCGGGCAGGAGATTTCGCCGATTCGATAGCCAAACATCACGGACTGAGCGAGCATCTGATTGTCGAACACGAAGTCGTCGGAGTTCTCCAACAGAGGAAGGGTCTGTAACACCTCCCTCGAGAATGCCCTGAATCCGGTGTGGTATTCGGACAGCTTAACTCCGAGAAACACGTTTTGAAACGCAGTCAGCAGGCGGTTCGCAACGTATTTATACAAAGGCATGCCGCCCTTCAACGCTCCCGCTCCGAGAATCCGCGACCCGAGAACAACGTCATACACGCCGCTGGAGACCATACCGGCCATCGCTGAGACAAGTGCGGGGGTGTACTGGTAATCGGGATGGACCATGACAACGATGTCGGCTCCAGCATTGAGAGCTTCCCGATAACAGGTCTGCTGGTTGCGCCCATAGCCGTAATTCTTGTCATGGATAAAGGTCTGTACGCCGAGCTTTTCAGAGAGAAGCGCCGTGTTGTCATTGCTCGAGTCGTCGACGAGGATCTTGATGTCGACGATGCCAGGCAGGGCTCGCACCGTCTTTTCCAGGGTCCGTTCCGCGTTGTAGGCCGGCATTACAACCGCTATCCGTTTTCCGTCGATCATCGGTCCACTTCCTTGTCCAGCTCGATCAACCAAGCTTGCTTCTTGAGACCCAGAGAAAAACTGCCTGAAGAGTATGGGGAACCCGTTGCTGGCTTGACTGTGTACAACGCATTCCCCAAAACTGCAGGTCCGGACTGCGCAGTGCCGGTTGTTCCTTCGGCAGACACTAGGTGATGTAGCTGCCGAGTGTAGTACCGACTTGGGTAAATGCAGTGTTAATGGCGGTGGCCAAAGTGGTCATCCCGGCCGTCGCCGCGAAGGCAATCAAAGCCACTACCAGTGCATACTCGATCAGGTCCTGACCCTCTTCGTCCAGAAGGACCCGCATTTTGACGGCTAGGTTCCACAGATTGCTTTTCATCAATGTTCCTCTCCCTTGGGATTCCCCCGGCCACTGGGTGGATTTTTGGGACAATGGCAAGAGGTAGCCATTGTCCCAAAAAACACCGAAAGACAGAAGGATCGACCCTACAACTCGTCCCAAAGCGCTAGGTGATATAGGAGCCGAGGGTGGTGCCAATTTGAGTAAATGCCAGGTTGATCTTTGTCGACAGTGAGGTCATCCCCGCCGTCGCCGCGAAAGCGATCAAAGCCACTACGAGCGCGTACTCGATCAAGTCCTGAGCCTCTTCGTCCATCAACAGGACTTGCAACTTCACGGACAGTTTCATCAATTTATCTTTCATTTGAGTTCCTTCTCCCTTAGGTGATTTTTGTTCCAGCCACAGACTGGGTTGCCATGATAATGGCAACCCAATGGCCACTCGAATCCCAGTGCTAACTGCCTCTAAATAAACAGATATGCCCGCTCGATCGGGCCGTGGTGTGAACGGGTGTATACAGACGGAATCGGGGCGGGTAATAGGGTGTTTACATGCGCAAGAAGATGCCATGTCAAGTCCTTGCTGCGAGTTACTGAACGCCTGGATTTTGCGTCGTTTTTAGGAATTTTCGGCATGGTCTGCAGCTAAAAACCAGGCCAAGGGGAGCAGAAGATTACCTAAAGCTCCTTCGCCAGACGGAAGTCGGCGTCAGCTGAGTGATCGGTAGAAGAGAATTCCAGCTCGTCCCCGGGTCTGGTTTGAGTCAGTTGAATTGTGCCAGGGGAGAGTTCGAGCACAGAATGCGCAGCAAGGCACGCCGACACCCGCCACGGAGGCACATCACTTCTAACTTTCTTCACCCTCTTGTTGCGGTCAAGGTAGACAAGATCGATCGAGAACCTCATGCCAAAGGTATGGACAGATTCGCACGGGACAATCCAAAGGCCCTCCCCAGCGGAAATACTGTGTCGTCCCAACAGGCCTTTATTGCGAATAGCCGCGCGGTCAGCGACCTCAACAGCATCAGCAAGCACGGTATGCCGAGATAGGTTCAAAATCCTCAGTCGAGCGTTCGGAGCTGCCCTGTTCTTGCCGGCGAAACAGTTTCGAATCCGACTAGTGAGTCTCATGACGATGCATAGACTTTCATTTATTGAGGAGTAGAGGACGTGGATGAGCCCGAACTATACCCGCCTGAAGAGTACGAGCCTTCCATCACGAGCGGTTTCTCCGGCTTCATACTCTCAATCAATTTCTCCACAGGAATCGATGGTGGCGGAGAAACCGGCGGTCTGGCCCCTGACACATTCGTTACCGGATTAGTCATCGGTATGTCGGAGTTCGGCGCCATGAATTTCTCTGGATAGTTCAATTGAGGCAGGGGCTGACCCACATTGATCGGGTCGACGATCTCCGGCGTTACAATGACGATAAGTTCGGTATTCGTTTTATTTCTTGAAATCGATTGGAAGAGTTTGCCCAGGATTGGAATGCTTCCAATAAACGGAATCTTCGAGAAGGTCTGGGTTTCGCGGTTGTCGAGCAGGCCGCCGATCGCAAAGCTTTGCCCTTCGTTCAATTCGACCTCTGTCTTCACTCTGCGAACAGTAATCGCGGGTTCTGTGAATCCCGAAATCGTTACGGCATTGGCGAAGTCCAGCGCGCTGACCTCCGGTGCGACCTGAAGACGGATAGTTCCACGAGGAGTGATGGTTGGGATAAAGTTCAGACGAATGCCATATTCCTTGAATGTGATCGTGATAGCTCCCCCAACTCCCCCTGCGGTCCCCTGAACGGTAGGGTAGGGATATTCTCCCCCAGCGAGAAAGCTCGCCTGTTTGCCATCCTCCGCGATGATGTTGGGTTCAGCGAGGACCTCTGCGAGCCCTTGCTGTTCCATCGCCTTGATGGTGGCGCCCAGGTTGATGTCCGGGCGGAAGAGGAAGATGTTCAGCGCATCCGATATAGTTGCTAGCGGTGAACTGGTCGGGCTACTGACCGATGGGGCAGTGAACTGCCCGGTAGTGACGGTTCCGATGGTATTTGCCGCGCCGGTACTGAACAAATTCAGGCCGAGCTGACGGGACGAATTCCGGTCAACACTGGCGAAGTGTACCTTCAAAAGAATTTGCTGCGGCGGCGGTGGGACATTGACATACAACAGATTGACGACCTTGCCCGCACTAGAGGCCATCTGGACGGCGCGCTCAGAGCTCGCGAGGTCATTCACTGTGCCCCTCAGGAAGACGAGATTGTTCTCCGAGACGGCAGTGATATTTTGTCCCGGCATCGCTGCCTTGAGTTCGCGACGAAGCGAGTTGATGCTCTCGTCCGCTGCGGCACGGCTGGGATGGACGGTCACATTGAAAAATTGACGTTCGCCTCCCTGTTCCCAAACAATCAGGCTAGTATTGCCGACGATTTTGCCGTTGACCATGACCTCGGTCGGGCTGACGGCTGTCGCTTCGGCAACCTCCCCGAAGCCGATCGCGACACGTACAACAGGCTTGTTGAAGTCGACGAGTGCCGATTTGCCCACGGTGACGGAGAGATCATTGGACTGGTCTGCGCCGACGCCCTGGGCTGCTGGAGCAACAGGGCGCGATGCCTGGGGGTGAAGAACTTCCGAACAGGCCGCAAAAGACAATACACACAAGCAAGCAATAGGGATCCGGGTTCGTACTCTCACTGTTTTTCCTCGCCAGCAGCAAATTTAGCCTCGGTTTTTTTTGACCCATTGAAAACTTCGACCAGGTAAACGCGAGAGGTGGGTGCGGCCGCAGGTGTTGTTCTGCGACCAACCACCGGAGCCTTCGGCGGGGCTCCATCCGTGAATAGCTGCGCCATAGCGGTCCCGGGTGGCTTGTCAAGCTTAGTGTCCAGCGGATTGCGCAAGACGAGCTGGATGTGTGTTTCGTTACTGGCCAGGCTCAGGAGCTCCGCCTGCTGCGGAGTAACCAATAGATTAACTACCTGGACTTGTTGAGGCTTACCCTCGGCGTCACGTTGAATGTCAGTGCCGGCTGACAAGACCTCGATATTCTGAAGCAGCGTCTTTACCATCGTCCCTTGAGTCGCATTCGCGGCCCCCGGAGGATTGCCCGAAATCAGCACATCGACGCGCATTCCTGGAGTTACAAACCCCGCGACGCCCACGACATCATTCACTTTCACCGCGGAGGCCCTCATGCCCTGCGGAATTGTAGCGGCGAGACCACCGCCCGAACCTGGTGCTGCGAGGCGACTCTCAAGGAGAGGCTCGCCAAGGTAAAGATTGGAGAGCACGCCTCTGCCAATTGCATCTTCCTTCTTGACGATGGCACCTTTTGGCAAAGTCCCGGCGATTTCGATTGTTGTCAGGTCGACGTCACGTAGGACGCTTCCCAGCTTAATGTCCGTGGCAGCTGCCAACACATGTGTCGTCGTCTGATGCGTCGCAGATAGTCGACTTCCAACCAGACGAAAGACGATGTAACTGCATCCGGCGGCAATAACGAAGGCAATCAGGAGGATGTTTAGCAGTCTTCGATTCATTCAGCGGTCCCTTGGAGCCGGCTGCGTTTGCCAGTTCCCTTCCTTCCATAGCAATCGCAATTGCTATGCCAAAGAAAAAACTTCCTTTCGATGGAGAATCAGGGGGTTAGCTGGGACACCACGCACCAAGTGTGAACATGTGTATACCACCCCTCATGCCAATGTAGCTAGCTAGACACGCTTCGGCCCAAGGGCTATCGATTAACAAAGATTTACCAGAGACTCGTGTTGGTCAGGAAATTGCTACACGGAATAGCGGAGCATCAACTCAAGAAATGCCGCAAATAACACCTTGCTAAGGACGGGCAATTCATCCAGATATGAAGTCTTCTCCTATCATCGTGTTATTTGGGGAGCCACCGCCTCTGCGGAGAGGGCCCTCTGCATTCTTCATCTCAATTCTTGTCCACGCTTGTGCGTGCGTTTTACTCTACTTGGGCCTCAATCAAGCGCGCAAGGTAGATTCGCGATCAATTACTGAAAGATATGCCGTACGGATAATGGAGCTGCATACGCCTGAACCGAAAAGGCAGAGGGTCGCCCAAAACCCTCTTCCGAATCCAGGACAGCAGCCGAAAACCCAACCTTCTGCATCGGGCGGTGCACAAGAGGCGGCAGCCGCACCCCGGATACCGGTCAATTTCATAGCCCAGAAGCAGGCTATCCAAACCTTGGTTCAGCCGGATGCCCCGGATCTTACGATTCCTCAGGAGACCCCACTCCCTCAGATTGTCGTATGGAGTTCGCGAGAACTTCCCGTTAAGAAGATTGTCCAGCCCGCACCTGAGGCGGTAACTAAAATTGAGGTCCAACCTACCCTTGAGGCTCCGAATCAGGAGATGCGTGTAGCCGACCTCAAGATTTCGGCCAGCCCATTCGACACCAAGGCTCCACTGCCGACACCCAGCAAGACGTCGCCAGTCAATGTAAGTGCCCCTACGCAAACGCAGCAGATCCCTGAGACCGCGTCGAAGGACTCTGGTCGAGCATCTCCGGCGAGCGTGATCTCGCTCTCGGACATTAAGCAGGAAGGTACTGCCACATTGCCGATGATCAATGAGGTTGCTCCGGCACCCTTCACTGGTTCATTGACCGCTGGCCAGCCAAAGGATCTGTCGCAGACCGGTCGGGGCAAGGCAGAAGGCAAGGAAAACGGAGCCGGGACTGGCCATACATCCGGGAATGACGCTGGTAAGGCGGTAGGCGCAAGTGGTCCCGCTGGGCTGGGCGGCGCGAACGGTCAGTCTGGTGTCGAGGCCAGTGTTACCTCAGGCGCCAACCAACCGACGGTCGTTCATATCAATCTGCCGAAGGACGGAAAATTTGGAGTGGTGGTAGTGGGATCATCACTCGCAGAGGATTATCCGGAAACAAGCCGTTTGTGGAGCGGCAGATTGGCGTACACCGTTTTTCTGCATGTTGGCACGGCCAAGAACTGGGTCCTGCAGTATTCCCTTCCCCGCGCACAGCAAGCTACTGCTGGCAACGTCGCCCGTCCGGATGCGCCATGGCCATATGACATTACGCGGCCCAGCATCGACGCAGACGCTAATACCGATGCCATCATGGTCCATGGTTTTGTCAACACAGCGGGGCGATTCGAGCAACTTGCCGTCATCTTTCCTACTGAGTTGGCGGAAGCGAAGTTCCTGCTTCATGTGCTGCAGCAGTGGCAGTTCAGACCGTCCATGCAGAATGGACAAGCCACAGCGGTCGAAGTGCTTCTGATCATCCCGGACCAGACGGAATAAGCGCCCCGACCATTTCTCCTCAAAATCCAATTGTTTTGTTAGTTTTTTCTTGCAGGGGGATTTGTCTGTTTCTGCGGGGGTTTTGGTGAAAAGCGGGTCGTAGAACGTGGTTTTTTTGTGGTGAATTTGTGGTGGAATGCTGGTGAAAGCTGGCAGATTGACGGTCACTTTTCGGGTGTGAGAAATACGCCACGGCTTGCGTGTTTATTTTTGGCGGATTCCCATTTTGGGAATCCGCGCCACCTGTTGATTGCCCCTAGCTAAGGCCCCAGCCTCATTGTTGGATGACCATCGCAGCTGTACTTGACAGAGCGTACGTTTTCGGTGGAATAAACGGTACATTCAAGTGAAAGTTGTACTGGACGGTCACCGCAATCTGGTTGCCGGGACTGTTGCACGGAGGTGTCCCCGGACATGATGTTCCTTTAGGGTAGGCCGACCAAACCGGATTTACCGTTAGATCACTCGGGTTAATTCCAGGAAATCCAAGGTTCTTCACATAGTTTGTAACATCTGTTGTGCTTGCCTTGCATGCAGAGGAACTGTAGCTGGCACAGGCAGCTCCCGCAGTTGATCCCCGGACGATCGCATAGCGGGTTCCTTCCCTCGCTGCTTCAGAGATAAAGTGATAGGAGTAAAGCGCGAAGCCTGTCTCCATAACGCCGAAGATGAAGATCAACATGATGATGGTAGACATCGCGGTCTCCAAAATAGCTGAACCTTCTTCCCTCCGGAGACACCTTCGCTTGAATACGAGCCTCATCACCGGATCCAACATTCGCTCGAATATCGATCGCCTATCCATTATTGTTCCGCCCTCATGCTCGCAAATCCGCGAAGAGTGACCGTGCTTGGGATTCCTGGGAGATGGAACAGAGTGTCCACTGGCGCGGCCGTAGTTACCTGGACGTACAGGATGATACGAGAGGGGCTTGGACAGGAGCCCACGGCCGTGGTGATGCCGGTGCAGCTACCAGAAAGAGTCATAACACCGGTGGAACTCTCGCAGCTGCAAGAGTACGTAGCCGTCGCTGTCAAACTCGTCACATCTGGCGCATCCCTGGTCGCTGCCAACTGAATATTTGCTGCATCTTGAGCAGTCGTGTGGGTCTGCGCGGCATAGACGGCTCCAGCATGAGCAGCATTGGAGACCTCGATGCTCGCATATGCCAGGCGCCCGACCTCGGCCGCTCCGACGAGCAACAGGATAAATATCGGCAGTACAAGGGCGAGTTCGATGAACGCCTGCCCACTGTTCTCACGTCGATTACGTCGAAGCATTGTGCATGGGGTCTTCATTGTTCATTCCACCAGCGTCACTTTCGTAAGCGGCGACCCTGGGGTCGTCGCGGAATAACTCTGGAGGTTGAGACTTCCGGTCTGGTCAAAGAAAGTCCCCACGATTAAGTCCGTGATGAGCGTCAAACCACTAGTGCCGCCGCCGCTGTCGTGTAGGTATAAGTTGGCGCCGGGTGCATAGATAATCCCGTCAATAAGTCCTGTGGCGTTGCCAAACTCGAGCGTAAGCGTGCTCGTATTGGACTGAGGTGCCATGATGGCAATCCCGTGGAAGGTACCAGTTGTAGGCGCGACAAGATTCAACACAGTGTTGGGGGTCTCCGTCAAGGTGCCACTGGTTAAATCGATAGTCGCGCCGCCCGTTCCCGTCGTCACGGAATGGCTCAAAGTGAGGTTTCCAGTAAAGATATACATTCCCGTAAGAACCGCATTATTTACTGTGACATTGCCGCTGTAACATCCAGGCGCTACCGCTCCCGTCAGTGTGCCGCCAGCAGTGCAGCCAGTCGGGGTAGGGAAAGACGGCTGGAGGTAGCCAAGAGGGTCGCCTTGGGGAACGATTCCCGTGACCGGGGTCGGGGAGCTATCCCCACATTGGCCGCCACAGCCACCTACGACACCGACCGATCCGGCGGTCAGATTGCCTGCCCCTCCCACGAAGTGCAGGGCATCAGGATCGTTCGAATCAATAACGACGCCGCAATTCGGCGCGGTTACGTCAAACGATCCTTGCAACTTCATTGCTTGAGGCGCCGTAGGGTTTGTCACGTTGATGCAGCTATAGGACGAACCACCATTCTGGGCAACCGCCCTGACGGTGGGGGTCATATTAAGTACTCCGAAGAGCCCCATAAACAAGGTCGGCTGTCTCTGGGAAACAATCACTTCAACATAACCTGGCAGGCCCGCGTAAGGACCATATAAAGGTGTAGGGTTGACCGTAACCGTGACACCGGCTGCCGTGGTAACACCGCTTGTAGTACTCGCGAAGCCATTTTGCGATGCGGCTGCCTGGGCCGCTGCAGTTATACCTGCAGGGTTGTAGTTGAGTTCCAGCGCTCCAGCGATGGCTGCACTATCAGCCGCAATTTGCAGAAGTCTTTTCTCACGCAGCATGATTCCCACGTCAGCCGCGAGTGCGACAAACCCGAAAAGACACGTCATGCACAGAACCGAAAGTATCATGGCCTGTCCGCTCTCATCAGTAAGCCTTTTCATATCGTTCCTCCGGGCATCGAGGTACCGTCGTCCTGGCTTAACAACGCTCGCCTCCAGGTTGTCCGCGGTATACCCAATAATCACGTGGCCTTGGTCCGATTTGAGTTGCTCCATAAATTTGCCAAGCGCTTTTCTCCCGATCGACCCTCTTATTTGACCTACTGACTGCTTCGTACTCTCCTCAGGAAGCGGCGTAAACTCGAAAGCAACTCCATCCGTGCCGATCCGAATTACCTTTGATAGGACCGTAATATAGCCCTCTGGATTGATATTTGCATCCGGAATGTCGGTTCTTTGCAGCGTCATCGTAACCACAGTGCCCGGACGCCAACGCTCCTCGGTCAAGAGATAGAACCCGGTCGCGCTGATATTTCGGATCTTGTGAGCGATCGGAGCGGCGCCATTCCAGTAATGCGCAACAAGTTGCGGCGAGTCACGCCGTGAGAATTTTCGGTGATCGTAAGTCTTAAGTTTCTTGAGCCAATTTGTAACTGAGCTCATCTTGGTTACCCCATAGTTGCTGCGCACTCTATACGTCAAGCCAAATTACTGTTCCGGCCTTGAGTGCATTGAAAGAAGTGAATCAAATGTCCAAGTTATGCAGTGCCTCTTTAAACTTTCAATTGGCTGCTTCGCAAATCTCCATCGCGAACCCAGCTGTCTTGCTTTGCAGTTTCTTGGCAAGCAACGTGTGTGTCGGTTCCTTGAGTTTGACTCCTGAGTTCCGCTATTTCCGCTTTGTTAAAGCGGCGTGCTATCTCTTCAATCGCACATATCAGCAGCTTGTCTCCCGGCTGAGTCTGCGAAGAAAAAATAGTATGCGTCGGCAGTTCAAGAACACTTGTAGCCTGTGTTCGTAAAGGCGCGATACGAAAACTGGGAAAATGCTCTATGGTGTGAATGACCTGATGATTCTCGTCCAGGTATATCAGATCCAAAGGAAACAGAACTCCAAACGTGTGGACTCCGCAAGAGGGCACGACCCAAAGCCCTTCATCCACTCTGAGTTTGAGCCTGCCAATCAACCCCTTCAGACGTGAAAAGGTGGTGTCGGCCGACGTGACCCCCAGGCTGAGAAAGCATTCACGTGTCTGGTTATATACGCAGTAAGTTCTCTTGTTCATTTTTCTACTCTCGAGCAATTCGGATATCACAATCAGATGCATCCCGTGCCTTGGTTAGTTGGCAAATGATGGCCCATGCAGCTCCTTTCTCCGATGTCGTCTTTCTTGGTGCGCGAAGGCGCCTCTTTCGTATAGCAAAATATCACCAACCATCATCTATCGAAAGAAGCGTCCCCGATACTTTTAGTACATGCAAGAAATTGCCTATTCGACACGCTTGCGGCGGCGCTGGATCAAGATAACCAGCACGACTACCGCGAGGACACCAGCCACTATACGAATCATCGTTACATTGTCCACGTCAGTTCTCCCTTCTCAATGAATGAGATATTTATTGAAGCTCTCCATTACGGTAATAACCGCCGGACCAAGAGTTACCAAAAAGAGTGAAGGAAAGATAAAAAGCACGAGCGGGAAGACGAGTTTTACTGTCGTCTTCGCAGCTTGCTCCTCTACTCTCTGACGACGCTGGGTCCTGAGGGTGTCCGAATGAACGCGCAATGTCTTGGCGACGCTTGTCCCGAATTTCTCGGACTGCACCAACACGGAAACTAGGTTGCGGACGCTTTCCACATTTGTGCGTTCGGAAAAGTGTTTCCACGCGTCAGCACGCGGAAGTCCAGCTCTTTGCTCGAGTACCACGATGGATAACTCATCGCAGATTGCCGGTTGAGCGAGGCTTAATTCGTCAGCGGTCCGCGCAACTGACTGGTCCAGGCTAAGCCCTGCCTCGATGCAAATAACAAGCAAGTCGAGCACGTCCGGAAGTCCTCTTCGAATGCGTGCTTGCCGGGCGGCAATTCGATTTCCCAGCCAAAAGTCAGGCGCCAGAAATCCAAGCCCGATTGCTATGAGATAAACAAAAAAAGGACCGTAACTCCCTGCACCTGTAACGAAGGCCACGAAACAGAAAATCACGGGAACCAAGACCTTTGCACCATAGAAAAGCTTCACTGCAGAGTCACTGCGATAGCCGGCGCGGATTAGACGTTGTTCCACAACAGAGATTTCTGCCGAACTCTTGGGTATTACGCGCTCGAATTGCTCGACCATGCTTCCTAGCGTAGAGCCCGTCTGTTCAATCGCTTCTCGGAAGGTCCCCTGCTTAGCACGAGGAGTGATCACGGCGGAGATCCGCTGGATCATCGCCTCACGGTAGAACAGGATCAGGCCGCCGCTCGCGATCAGCAGAAAAATGAACAAAAATGTAAATGCCGCGAACCCCATAACTCCCTTTCAAACATCCATGTTGACGATCTTGCGGATAATTAATGCCCCTACGATTGTCATGGCGCCAGACAAATAAAGCAGTTTGATGCCAATAGCGCGAGTCCACAAAAGGCTCATACTTTCGGGGTTGATTAGGTATAAACCAATTCCTAACACTACGGGGAGAAAAGATAGAATCCATCCCGTCAATCGCCCTTGGGCTGTATGGACTCGAACTTGCCGTTTCAGGCGAAATCGTTCGCGGATCACATAGGCCGCTTTGTCGAATACCTCGGCCAGGTTCCCTCCGCTCTCCTTTTGAATCAGGATCGCTGTGATGACAATCTTTAGATCCTGCAACGGAACACGCACAGACAGGTTATTCATGGCTGTTTTGAGTTCGAGGCCATAGTTCTGCTCGTCGAAACAAATACGAAACTCCTTGCCGATGGGGTCGGCGGCCTCATTCGCCGCCAAATCCATAGCGGAGACAAAACTATGACCGGCCCGGAGAGCGCTTACCATCAAATCGAGCGTATCTGGCAACGCTGCTTCGAACTTGTCAAAACGCTGAGCGCGTTTATAGAGCACGAAGACAATCGGAGCGGCGCCCAACAACAGGCCGATTAGGAAGGCAAAAATGAGTGCCCCGGTCCGTAAATAAATCAGATAAGAGGGAATCACGAAGCACACGGCGGACATAAGGAGGAGGCTGCCGGCTGTCCATTTGAGATCCGCCTGGTAGAGAAGAATCCGTAGGCGCGGCGCCAGTTCGAGCTTCAAAAGCCAACGATTGAGCCAGGGAACCGCACTAAGTAGTTCTTCCTTACGGATATCCACGGCCTGGTCCGCTCGCGACATCTTTGAGGTCGCGAGGGCCGCCTGAAGTACGGTGAGGGTCTGTTCAGTCTGCTGAGAGGCGCTCGTCTTGGTCGCCGTCAGGAGCAGCGCTGCAACCACGAACACACCAAAGAATACGAGAACTAGCAGCAGCAACATGTCTCTCCCCTCGTTCCTTTCTCAGTTCACTTCCTGCGTATTTTCAAACATACTGGCGGGCAACATAACACCCGCTATGCGAAGTTGCTCAAGGAATTTCGGACGTATGCGGCTAGGTTGGAATATGCCCATCACTCTACCATCTGGGCCAATACCCTTCTTATCGAAGCTGAAAATCTCATGCATGCTGATGACGTTTTCCTCCATGCCTGTGATCTCGGAGATGTTCACGACTTTACGGGTGCCGTCGCTCATACGCGAGACTTGGACGACGATGGCGATGGCCGAGGCCATCTGCTGGCGAACTGTCCTTTCGGGAAGATTTAGATTAGTCATCGCCACCATCGATTCGAGTCTGGATAAAGCATCGCGCGGAGAGTTGGCATGAATTGTAGCCATCGAGCCCTCGTGGCCGGTGTTCATGGCCTGAAGCATATCGAAGGCTTCCTCGCCGCGCACTTCTCCGATGATGATCCGGTCAGGACGCATGCGGAGACTATTGATGAGAAGCTGACGCTGACGGATAGCCCCAAGACCTTCGACGTTCGGGGGCCGAGTCTCAAGACGAACAATATTTTCCTGAGCCAGCTGTAGCTCGGCTGCATCTTCGATGGTGACGAGACGCTCTTGCTTCGGAATATAACGTGACAGGATATTGAGTAAGGTCGTCTTGCCGGCGCCGGTACCCCCCGAAATAAGAATGCTGATACGCGCGCGCACTGCTGCGGCAAGCATCTCCATCATCTCAGGCGAGATACTTTTGAGTTCTACCAATTGATTGGCAACCAATGGTCCCGTTCCGAACCGCCGGATCGATAACGCTGGCCCATCGAGTGCCAGCGGCGGAATGATTGCATTGACACGGGAACCATCGGGCAGTCGTGCATCGACCATTGGCGATGACTCATCGACCCGACGCCCAACACGCGACACAATCCGATCAATGATCTGCATCAGATGGCGATCGTCGCGGAATACAGCGTCTATCCTTTTGAGAATGCCGCCTTTTTCGATAAAGACATGATCTTTGCCATTAACCAGAATGTCTGATATCTGCGAATCCCGGAGTAGCGGTTCCAACGGGCCAAGACCAAAAACCTCGTCGAGAAGATCCGACTGGACTTTCTCTTGTTCAGCTAAACTCAAGGGTACGTGCTGGCTTCCGATAATCTCGCCGATCATTCTGGCCACAGCCTGTCGCGCCAGGCCACTCTCGACGCGCGACAGTTTCTCAAGATCCAGCTTGGGGATCAGTGTTCGGTGTACTTCGGCTTTGAACTGTTCAAGATTCAGTTGTTCCACGTTGTCCCGTCCGTACAAATTGTTGCGAGAATTAGCCCTTGGGCTTTCATCTGAATAGGTTGAACTTTTTCTTCTTTTCAGCCACTGCGGGCAGACCACATGCTGTTCTGGCCATCTTTCGGATTACGTCTGCGATGGCGGAATCTCCCAGCGCAAGCGGAGTCGCCGTATTCTGAGCGCGTTGCACGGTGCCATAGTCACTGGGGATCTTCCAGGTCGCCGGCATGGTCAGCGCTTTAGTAATGCTCTCTTCGTCGATCCCGAGCGTATTAGGTGTAAAGCGGTTTAGCACGATCTCGAGTTTGGGTAATGGCAGAGTGAAGAACTCCGAGATCAAACGATTTGAATTGCGAAGTTCCGAGATGCTGACCTGCGTGATCAGGTATACGATTGCGGCCCCTTCAAGCAGGGTTTTGTAGGTCGAGCCCATGCTTGATCCCGCATCAACCACAACATAGTCGAAATCCTGACGCGCGACATTGAGAAGTTTTCCGATCGCCTCATCTGATGC
The DNA here is from genome assembly GCA_000381605.1 of Acidobacteriaceae bacterium KBS 89. Classification (GTDB taxonomy): domain Bacteria; phylum Acidobacteriota; class Terriglobia; order Terriglobales; family Acidobacteriaceae; genus Edaphobacter. The sequence continues at coordinate 208,827 of KB906755.1, read as the reverse complement.
GTTGACCGGGGTGTACTTGTCGGGTGCTGAGAGCACCGACAACCCTGAACTATGTTTGGTTAGGAGTTTGGACAAGAAGGTCGAATCCAGACGACCGATGTTTTGGAGTGCATTGGCCGTCGAAAACTGGGTCATTATTCCGAGGTCGAGTGCCGCCGCACCGAGGGGCAGGTCTAGATCGAGCAACAAAGTGTTCTTGTGGGACTCCTGCGCAAGCAAGACAGCAAAGTTGCTCGCGATTGTGCTCACGCCCGAGCCACCTTTGGCACCGGCAAATATCAACAATTTGCCCAAAGCTTTCTTGGAAGAGCGAACAGTCGGACGACGGACTGAAGCACGTACCAGCGCCTCCGCGATTGTATGAGGGGCAATCGGTTGACTAAGAAACTCGCGGGCTCCGGCCCGCATGCAACGGACCAGCAACTCTGAATCGGCCCGCGCCGAATAGACCATTACTGTCGAGGAACCGTTGGCGCAGATATGCTCTACAAGATCGAGGGCGTGCTCCGGGTCGCTATCCAGGTCGACGATAATGACGTTGTAGTCCGCGTCCAACAACTGCGGAACGTCGTCCAAGTCGGGATACGAGGCAAACTCCCGTGTTACGTTGGCCTGCGAACCAGCAAGCGCGCGGGCTACCGCCTGACGACGTTGCTCCTCCGGCCCAATCAAAGCAACTGACATGACGTGAACGTCAAGCGAGTCGGGGCCTTGTGTAAAGGTTGACATCACAGAATCGCCACTCCCTGCTGTTCGCAACGTTCCGTCGGGTTGAGGTGAGATCGCCATATTATTGATGAAGTAACCATGGTGCGTTCATTAGTCCTTAGCGAGAAAAGAAAGAAACAATTGTTCCGATCGCGATGGCCGGAGCGTATGGCATTTTTCGTGTTAGCGGATTGCTGAGAACCAATTCTGGATGGGGTTGCAAGCCGCGCTTTTTGAAACCAAACACGAGATCTCCTGCACCCTGAAATAGCTCACCGAGAAATCCTCCGGCCGCGGCCCAGCAGAGAGCCATAATGCCCCCTGCAATACTTGTAATGACAAGGGCGAATAGCAGTTGGGTTGGCCCAATCCAGGCGCCAATGGCTGCGCACAGCTTCAAATCACCCATTCCCATTCCCCCCAGCCAGCAAAGAATACCGAAAAGCAGGGCTCCTACAGCCAGCCCGGAAAGACTTTGTCCAATCCCACTCCAACCGTGTTGCCAACCAGAGACGCAGATTCCCGCAAGCATGAAAGGAAGCACCAGCCAGTTCGGGATTCGGCGGCTGCGTAAATCCGTAAACGTCGCGATCGCGAGGACAATGAGGGTCGGCCACCAGGCGATCGAATGCATACACAATCTCTTTCTCCCCGAGTCAGGGGCGCGTCTATGGGAATGCAATTCGCCATCCAATCGCCACCGTGCTCCAAAGGCTTGAATTATTAGCCCCAAATCCCTAAAACTTCAGATCAGTGTGAACGGGTGTTTACATGCAGCAATCGGGAGTGAAGCGGAACATATACACCCTCTATCGGTGTTCGGGTACCCCAGGGAAGAGTAGCGGTAAATCCGAGATTGTACCGGTGATAAACTCACGTCCACCAGCATTTACCCTCTTTAAACGAGCGCTGGGAAGTCTCGCTAAAACCTTTCGAAGGTACTCCTCGTAGGAGGCTCCTCTTGGCAGAGGAAACAGGATAAAACGGGTGTAGGGCGCTGCCGGCAGTTGGGTAACGAGCGAGGTGTCACGTTCATGCATGACAAATATCCGAGGCCCTTCTTTGAGTTTTGCTTCTGGATATTCCACGGTGAAATATTCAGGGAGATAGTAACCAGCATGGCGAAATCCCTCGAAGTGCGAATCGAAGCTGATGATCAGGGTATCTTGTGCGGAGGCTATCTGTGGAATCGCTGTCGTTACGCTTTCAAGCTCTGCCTCAAATCTTCGTACCTGTCTGTAGGAGCAGTAAAACGGAGATGCCAGGAAGATAAGAACATTTACCGCTGCGCACCCGCCGATGACGGCCAGTTTTAATGACCTCCGCCAAGCGCTGGAAACATACCATCCCGAGGCCCATACGCCGAGCCACATGCATGCGGGCGCGACAAGGAGCAACAAGTAGCCGCTGTTGACAAATTTGAGATAGCCAAAAGTGAAGAAACAAAGCGCTGGAGCGATCCATACGATAGTGAAGGTCTTTTTGCGAGAATCGACTGACTCCTTGCGAACTAACGCACCGAGCGGAGCAAGAGAAGTAGCTCCGAAGCCCAAAAGATAGATAAAAACAATCGTGAAAGCTCGCGCAATCGACGTTGCTGGAGAGGAGTTGAAGACAGTCTCTTTCGACGGCACCATCGCCCAAAGCGAAAACAATGCCCCGAAATAAGCCTTCCCCCCCCCGCTAGCGTAGATCATGGGCCCAAACCATGCTGCAATCGTCAGAGCCAGCGCCGCCAATCCCAAGCATCGTTCCTTTACGGTAGTTTTACTCAACGAGATCAAAAAGACGGGTGTAAGAAACAAAACAGACGAGGGACGGACGCCGGCCGATACTCCCAGCGCAATGGCGGCCGGTAAAGCAAATCCTGCACTTCCGCAATAGATTCGCCAGCAGAGATAGCCTAAGAGGCCCGAAAAGAATGCTTCGACAACATAAGTTAATGCAACAGTTCCATGGAACCAGGCAAGTGGCGAGAAAAGAAAGAGGAGACCGGCAAATCGAGCAGCATTTGGGCCAAACCAATCCTCGGTCATCTTGTAGATCACAATGGTCAATCCGCAACTGGCGAGAACACTCACGATAACAAGGGCCAGGTTGGCGTCATGACAAATGGTATTGAGCAGCCGCCCCATGGATATATACAGGAAATAACCCGGTGGGTGAGGCTGATGGACGCGAGGATCGAACCTCCCTATCGCCAATGCGAAATTCACGGAATCAAGATCGTAAAGATAGCGGCTTCGGAAAAGCCAGCGAGAGATGGCGACTGATCCAGTCAGAAGTGCCAGGAACAACTTATTCTTGAGCATCATGTTCCAAATTGTGCAACTGAAGTGCCACTTGGCGTTTAAGACAACGGGTAACCACTCTTTCAAGTAGCTAGGGTTACTAAATGGGGATTTACCAGCGCTTCCCGGTGAGTGACCATATTTTCGTAGACAATTCAGACTCTTATTGGTATTACTACAACCCTGTTAGAGAGATTGATTTTTCCAAGACCTGCAACGAAAGATCTCAGGTTAACACCTTCCGACTTTCTCCCCAATGTTGGAACGATTCTGTCGAAACGTTTGTAGCGCGCATTGAGGAGAACATCTACATGGTACGGATTGCTTTGTATTCGGAAGACCCCAAATTGGAGCACATTCTCTCCTCTGTCTTAGGTAAAGAATTTCAAGTCCATCTCGAGTCGACAGAAGATGGGATCAACCGCTTGCTCTCTGCCGGGGGCTGTGATGTAGCGGTTCTCGATCTTGATTCTAATCACAACTCATTGGAAGAACGAATTGCATGTTGCCGGCGCCTGGTTAAGTCCCGGATTTCGTCCGTCGTCATGGCCGATGACGCACTCAGAGCAACTGCTGCGGAACTCGTTCGATTGGGGGCGCACAGCTATTGCCGCAAACCGCCATCCATCAGAGATCTGAAGGCATTGCTCCACCGAGCACATGAAGGGCTTTCACGCCAACGAAACCCAAGCCCAGCGCAAGAACAATTGGAAGAGGCAAGTCGCTGCGACCAAATGATTGGCTCCAGCCTTCAGATGCAGCAGGTCTATGATCTCGTGCACCGCGTAGCGAATCTCAATGCCTCGGTGCTCGTGACCGGAGAGAGTGGCACTGGCAAAGAACTGATCGCCAGAGCCATACACAATCTCGGCTCACGCTCTGGTCGGCCATTTGTCGCCGTTTGTTGTGGAGCCATTCCTGAGACCCTGATAGAAGCAGAATTATTCGGACATGAAAAAGGCGCCTTCACTGGCACTGTGGGAATGCGGGAAGGGTACCTCGAGCAGGCTGGAGACGGGACTCTGCTGCTAGATGAAATCGGCGAACTTAGTCCAGCTACGCAAGTCAAGCTTCTCCGCGTTTTGCAACAGCGTGAATTCAGCCGGCTTGGTAGCAGCCGCCTCATCCCGCTACGGGCGCGCATTATCTTCGCTACTCATGCAGACCTATCTGAATTGGTTGCACTAGGCAAATTTCGGCTGGATCTTTTCTACCGGATCAATGTGGTCAAGGTACATGCTCCGCCGCTGCAGGAGCGAGTTGAAGATATTCCTCAAATTGCCATGCATTTTTTGCGGCAATATTCTGAGATGTATCAAAAACTCGTTGAGGATATCGAACCAGGCGCGATGTCTCTTTTGCAGGGCTACTCATGGCCTGGAAACGTCCGCGAATTGGAAAACGTGATCCAGCGCGCGCTCATTGTTGCTTCTGGAGAGAGCATTTGTGAGAAGGACCTTCCCCTGAATATTCAGAGCGAAAGCGTTCTTAACATTGGCGACTATCAGCCCGCCAATTCATTTGAGCGCCAGCTTCGCGACTACAAGGTCAAGCTGGCTGTGTCGGCTGTGAGAGACAACCACGGAAATAAGACGCTGGCTGCCCGTAGCCTGAATATTTCACGAGCATACCTGCATCGCTTGATTCGCCTTGCAGAACATGATCCGCTTGTAGAACAAGAGGGTTTTGACCTGGAGACGGCTTGAAAACCGTACCACCCGCTTTCGGCACTAATCGCATCGCACGTGTTGATCTTGTACGACAGATCTTTTCGTTTCCCGTAATGCTATCCGGCCTTCTAGCCATGCTGGCCGTACTGACAGTTCGGCACCGCTTGAATGATCCCGATATGTGGTGGCACCTCAAGACCGGTGAGGTGATCGTCTCCACCCACACTATCCCGACAACGGATCTTTTTTCCTACACGACCAATCACCATACTTTGGTCCCACATGAGTGGTTTTCGCAGGTGCTCATCTATGACGCTTATAGATGGGGCGGCTACTCTGGCCTGATGCTCTGGCTATGCCTCTTCACTGCTGCTCTGCTCATCGCCGGGTATATCTTCTGTTCACGCTATTCGGGTAATTCCAAGACAGCATTTCTGGGGGCGCTGATCATCTGGTTTTTTTCGACTACAGGCCTCGCTGTCAGACCGCAACTGATTGGCTATCTTTTATTGATCCTCGAATTGCTGCTGGTCCACCTCGGGCGCACCCTCAGTCCTCGTTGGTTCTTTGGACTCCCGCCACTATTTGCAGTCTGGGTGAACTGCCATGGGTCTTTCTTCCTTGGGTTTCTGCTGCTGGGAGTATTCCTGTTCTGCTCTTTTTTCAATTTCCGAATGGGGCTGCTCGAGTCGTCGCGTTGGGACCTTCGGCATCGCCGCATGCTGTCCATCGCCATTGGCCTCTCAGTGGCGGCGCTCTTTTTAAATCCAGTTGGCGTGAAACAGGTTCTGTATCCCTTGAACACACTCCTGTATCAGCCCATCAATCTCAGTCAGATCGATGAATGGAAACCAATGCAATGGAACGAATCACGCGGACTCGCCTTGCTGGCAATTCTCGGATGCATTTTTCTGCTCCTAATTATTCGACAATCAACACTGTTTTGGCACGAGTTGCTCGTCCTGACTCTTGGTACGTGGTTTGCCATCAGTCATCTGCGAATGGCATTTGTCTTTGGAATACTGGCCGCGCCCATTTTGTCACGTCTTATCTCAACCTCGTGGGAAACCTACAACCCAGAACAGGACCACCCATGGCCAAATGCGGCGTTGATTGCTCTATCTCTACTAATGTGCTTCTTGGCATTTCCAAACCGTCAATACCTTCTAAGCCAAGTGAACGACGGAAACCCAGTAAAGGCAGTGGAATTCATCAAGACCCACCACCTTACCGGGCACATGCTGAACTCTTACGTCTATGGTGGATATCTAATCTGGGAATTGCCCGAAGATCCGGTCTTTCTCGACGGACGCGCGGATCTCTATGAATGGGCGGGTGTCCTCGGCGAATTTGCACAGTGGGCTAATCTTCAAAGCGATCCCAACACTCTTCTTAATATGTACAGTGTTGATTTCTGCCTGTTGGAGCGCAGTTCACCCATGACCCGCGTCCTGCCGCTGTTGCACAATTGGAGAGTCGTCTATTCCGATAACGCCTCGGTAATCCTGATGCGATCTGCACCTTGAACACCAACCACAACGATGGGCGGCGAGCCTAGACCTTGGCCTAAGTTGGCCAACCAAGCCGGGAGCAGTGGTATTTCCCTTGCCTGCACTCCGTCTCGCGGATTAAATGCGTTCAACTACACTTCAGAGATAAGGTGCTCCTTCATTGCAAATCGAACCAGATCCGAGTTCGTCTTCAGACCAAAATCTTCCATGATGCGGTATTTGTGAAAGGCTATCGTCCGCACAGCGATATTAAGCAGCGACGCTGCCTCTTTCATCGAGTGCCCTTCCGCCAGTAGCTGCAACACCTGGCGCTGACGTTTGGTGAGTTCTTTGCTTCGTTGATGCTGGGGGTTACGAATAAACTCGTCAATCAACTTCTGCGCAATGCTGGGCGTCACATAGGAATGCCCGCGCAAAACCTCGCCGATAGCTCGCTTCAGCTCGACGCCGGCGGATTTCTTCAACAGATAACCAGACGACCATTGACGGAGCGCCTTGGACGCCACGTCAGTGTCTTCATTCATCGTAAGGATGATGAGTTTCGTCTTGGGCAACAGTTTCTTGAGTTCCTGACCTGCGTCGAGTCCGTTAAGTAATGGCATCGATAAATCCAGGAGAACGACATCTGGTTTCAATTCCATTGCAGCAGCGAGCAAGCTCTTTCCATCCGCAACAACTTTGACCACCTGATATTCGGGCTCAATCAAACTTTTGAACGCCTCAGCCACCAAGGTGTGGTCATCTGCAATCAAGATTCGCGGCCGGTCCATTCGAACCCCCAAAACTCAAATCACTATACCTATCATGGCGGGGCCTTTGTATCAAACATCTCATCTTCTAAATCTTCCAATTTTCTGAGAGATTCTCAGGAACTACCGTTTCAGATTGGGAAGACTTGGCCTGTCGGCGCTCAGGCCGTGTTGACACGAATGGGTTGTGCTGGAGGCTCGTCACGAATCGAGGATCGAGCTTCAATTGGTCGTCTATTGCTCGGCTTGTCGTCTATTGCTCGGCAGGCTCAGATGTTCGGACGGGCACGTCAAACTTTCCATTTACAAGCGTCTGCTCCTGGTATATCAACGGAATGACTGGCGCATTTTTTGCGATTTCGAAGCGACCGTTTGTCAGATACGTAACCGCAATACCCGCCAGGAAATAGGGATGAAAGACTGCAATGGGAAGCGCATATTTCTTGGTTTTCAGCAGAGATTCCATAACGCCCCGAGGTGCGTGGCTGCGAGAAATACTTCCCGGGATTTGTGGAATTATTATTTCGTTTATTTCGAGTTCATCGTGGTGGCGTGCATAGGACGATAGCGACTTCGCAATCTGTTTGGGAGTCGTTATTGCGAGGTCCGCGGTGATGCTTCTCCTCACCGCGTGAGGATAGTAAAAATTCAGTACGCTTCGTGAAAAGTCAGCGCAGTTGTTCGTAAAGAGATTGAAATGACTCTGGTTCGCCTTACCGTTGTATTCGTCAATCAGACGATCGTCCTGCTCATCGGTCGTGGCAATTTCGAAGCTGTAAATCTTCCGAATGTAGGCCACTCCCAGCAATTGAGGCCAAACGTTCTTCGTATCGTATCCCTTGGTTACAGAAATAAGCGACGTCAGATGGGCCTCAGCATATGCTTTCCGCATTTTTTCGACAGAGGGCGCGTCTGCCCACTCTGGCACATCCTGGACTTGCTCGACGGCGTAGAGATACGGGAGCAATGGAATCGCAACCCAGTCCAGTTTCCGGATACGGGAGTATCGGCTTATTACAACGCCCGTTTCGCCCGCTTCGCAGCGGCGCAGCAAAGTCGGCGAGTCAGCGCATACTCGGTTGAGATAAATCGCAGAATGTCCGGTCGGATTGATGCTGCCGAAGAACCCGTATGGCTCCTCGATCAGCAGCGAAACGTTGCCATGAGCGCGGCTCGTGGCGACGAGGCATAGCAGAAACAAAAACAGAAGATACTGACCACGGCGCCTGGCGCCGCAAGTCATTCGCAAGTTTCCGGGTGCGTTTGATAGGTGCGAATCCATGTTGGATTGAGCCTTCCTGTCAGTTGGATGTGCTTCTCTGGGAAGCCTCCGTAATGCGTCCGCGATGTCGATATCTATATATCAAACATAGCATTGCCGATGGGACCAGACATACTGGGAGATTTACTAGTCAGGGCTCATTCGAGCTCGGATGTACGCTACCTCGGATTTCCAGTTTGTCGCTATCGTGCGCCAAGGGCGTTCCGACCAATTTTTTGCAGACGTAGCGCCTTGGCTGCATAAATGGCAGGGGAAAAGCTGCGCGACAATACAGTTGCAGCAGGAGTCGCCAGGACCGACACTCACTTTACGTGCCTACAACGTTTTCCACCGCGGGGGGAGGAGGGTAGGGATTGAGCGATTCGCGCCCAACAATTGTCTTCGCGGACGATCATCTCCCGATGCTCGCAGCAGCGTGTGCTCTTCTTCAACCGGCTTACAACGTTGTTAAGCTGGCAACCAGCGGAAAAGATGCGGTAGAGTGGGTCATCAAACTGCAACCTGATTTAGCAATTTTCGATATCTGCATGGCGGACTTGGATGGGTTCGCTGCCGCTCGAGCGCTAAATCAAGCTGGAGTTGTTACGCGCGTCCTCTTCCTGACAGAGATAGAGGACGAGGATTACATCCGGGAGGCGCGCCTCGTCGCCTATGGGTATGTCCTGAAACGGCGCCTCGCAAGTGATCTCCTCCCAGCGCTTGTTTCTGCTACTGCGGGTTCGTTTTTTGTGTCCGAATAAATAACATCTTTCCTAGTATGAAGCTCCGCCCGGCTGTCTAAATTCCCGACCGGATTGCCACCTCATGTTTTAACGTAATTTCTCACTGAAGTTGGTGTAGCATTGGTCGCAAGTCGGACAGGAATATCTTTAGAATCAGCGGTATCGCATATATTACTGACCCAATTGCATCAAATAATGCCGGCCTTTGCACTACACCTTCTCCCAAGGAAAATACCGGCGGTCTCCCGTAGTTGTTGATTTGTACAGGCTGTGCCAACGGTGAACATCACAAACGCATTGGGACGAAAGGGGGCACTTATGCTGAACTCTGATATGCAGAGGCGTTGTTTGGGCATTGAATCGGATGGCGCTGAAAGCACCTTCGGACAATTATTTGGTATTTCCTCTATTGGAATGGCTCTCCTCGACATGAGGGGAAAATTCCTTTCAGCGAACACTGCGCTTTGTGAAAGTTTAGGCTACTCCGAAGATGAACTCCGGGAGATGCGATGCGAAGAGCTTCTTGGTTCTTATAGCAAAGGCCAGGGTGCAAGGCTCTTTCGGTCGTTCGATAAGATACCTACTACCAGTTGGCAAACGGAACGGACGCTATTTCGTAAAGGTCGATCGCCAATGCCGGCGAGAATTTGGGTCAGTTCCCTAAGACGCTCTTTTCTTGAAGATTCTGTTTCTCTCCTGATCATCGAGGACATTACAGAACAAAAAGTGGCCGAGCAGGAACTCAACAAAAGGACGACCGAAGTTGAAATGTTGGCTTCCCAGCTTATTCAGTCACAAGAGACGGAACGAAAGAGGCTTGCTCGCGAATTGCATGACGATATCGGTCAACGACTCTCACTTGTAGCTTCCGAGGTAGCACTGATGGCGAGTCAGTGTTCCGATGCCGACGCAATCGCAAGGGGCCGACTTAGTGATCTCCGCGACGATCTCGACAGCCTCTGTTCAGACATTCATAATATGTCTCATAATCTGCATTCCTACAAGTTGCAACATCTTGGATTAAAATCAGCTCTGATGGACCTATGTCGGAAGCTTTCGCACCCCGGTTTTCGGGTCCATATCGACGTCGACGACATGGATGAACCGGTGTCGAAGGACGTTTCGTTGTGCTTGTATCGCGTAGTCCAAGAAGCTTTGAATAACGCCCTTCGACATGCCCACACTTTGGTCGTCGCCGTCACAATTACGAAGATTGGAGACATGTTTTATATGACGATTCAAGATGCGGGAATCGGCTTCGATAGGGATGCCAGCCCTCAGGGGCTAGGACTGATCAGCATGACTGAGCGCCTTAAGCTGGTCAAAGGTGAGCTGAAACTACAATCCATCATCGGACGCGGTACTGAAATTTGGGTCTCTGTCCCTGACGAAAGGAAGAGCCTTGAACTTTACGCCGACTGCCAGGTCGAATTTGGCCCTCACGGTTCAGTTGATTGTGCCGAAGTCGCCTAGCAATTGCTGTTTTGCGCCCCACCTTATCGCCAGCATTTGCAGGAAATAACCAGCGAATCCCAAAATTTGAAGATGACACTGACCAACGCCGAATCTTCCTTCAAGTATTTGCGTCGCCACAATGATGAGCGTCTGCTATCGTTGCTGGTTGGAGGAGTCTTATGTCGAAGGGCAGAAATTCCGCTAAACCGACTGATTCAAGTAAATCCAGGGTAAATCGAATCGCCATGTTGACGTTGGTTCTCGTCGCAGCGATCGGCATAACCGTGTGGAAACTCTCGCCGACACAATCGGCCTCGGCCGCTCATGCTGTTCCTTCGTCCATGAACTCCGCAGAAACACGGTTTGTTGAGCCGATAACTCCTGCCACGGCTGCGGCCTCACCCACCACTTCTCTTTTCCCTCCGACGGTCCCCAACAAAGCTGTTCCTCCCGGAAAGGCGCCGACGGGAATGGTTTGGATTCCAGGCGGTGAATTTTCCATGGGCGCACAAGACCCGCCGGATATGGAGCACGACCAGGTTGGAATGAAAGCCACCCGCGACTCCCGCCCGGTCCACCGCGTCTATGTTGACGGCTTCTGGATGGACAAGACCGACGTCACGAATGCTGAATTTGCCAAGTTTGTCGCAGCAACCCACTACATCACCGAATCCGAAAAAACACCCAAAGCCGAAGACTTTCCGGGAGCGCCTCCGGAGAACCTCGTTGCCGGCGGCGTCGTCTTTGCTCCACCCAATGGTCCTGTTCCGCTCGACGATTTCTTCAGGTGGTGGACCTACGTGAAGGGTGCAAACTGGCGTCATCCCACCGGGCCCGGGAGTGACATCAAAGGCAAGGAAAACTATCCAGTAGTTCAAGTGTCTTACGATGACGCGAAGGCCTACGCAAAGTGGGCCGGCAAGCGTCTGCCGACCGAAGCAGAGTGGGAGTTTGCTGCGCGCGGTGGATTGACCGGCAAGCCGTTCGTCTGGGGCGACACGTTTGAGCCCAACCACAAACACATGGCCAACACGTTTCAGGGCCACTTCCCCGACAAGAACACTGATGACGACGGATTCAACACCAGCTCGCCTGTAACAACCTTTCCACCCAATGGCTACGGTCTCTATGATATGGCTGGCAACGTCTGGCAGTGGACTGCTGACTGGTACCGGCCGGACTACTACAAACAACTCGCGGCATCCGGCGGAATAACCCGCAATCCGACCGGCCCAGACACATCTTTTGATCCAGAGGAACGTGGTGTTAGCAAGCGTGTCATGCGCGGGGGGTCTTTCCTTTGCACCGACCAGTATTGCTCCCGTTACATGGTTGGGACCCGCGGCAAAGGCGAGGCATCGACTGGCACAAACCATCTAGGGTTTCGCTGCGTGAAACCAGTACCCCAAACCTGAAATACTCAGTCCGTTACCGAACATACTTTGGGTCGTGGCTCGGTTGGTAGTCTTCGCCGAATTTATTTTTGTGATTCACCAATGCGTCTGTTGTCGATTGAAGGGTTATGCCACCTAAATCCAACGGGTCGTTGACGACCTGCACGATTTTATCGGCCGCGCCCTGGCTTTGCAGTTGGCCCTTCTCACTCCAGACGTTCAGGCGATAACTTCCGGGTGGAACGTTATGGAGGACAACTGCACCGTCTTCCCCTGAGATCCCATAGTAAGGGGTGCTCAGCGACAAAACGATCGCGCCCATCTCCGGATGGATATTGCAAAAGATATAGGAAACCCCTTCACGATCAAACCGCACCGACCTGCTCGTCCCTGATTCATACAGACCCAGATCGAACCGTTTCCCATTGAACAAGGAAAACACATTGTGAAAAAAGGGGTCTTGATTAGGAAACTCAACTTGACTCCCAGTCGGCACGACGAGCAGATGCGGAGTAAACATCTTGTCCTTCTGTATGAGCCGGTAGGACGTTCGACGGGGCGGGATTGCAGGCGCAACTGTACCGGCTTTCATAGGCTCCAACCACACAACGACATTTGCCGCACCTGGCGGATCTTTGTCCTTCTTGCCCGTATTTTGCGCGGTCGCGAGCATCAGAATTTTGCCTGACACCTCTACTCCCTGTCCGTGCAGTTGGCGCACAGAGGTCCCCATGAGAATCGAGCAGCATCCGAAGACCATCCAGCGTTGAGACCTGCGCACTGTCCTGCCTCCTAGAATTGGTATCCTGCAGAAAGAGTAAAGATGTCGGCTGTATTGACATTGCCATAGATAGGCCATGTCCAAATTCTGCGGTACTCCGGAGATAGGATCAGGTATGTCTTCGGTCTGAAAATTAGGTTTCCGAAAACCATCTTGTTCCTCGCGCGCAGTTGTGTTGCACTCGCTGTCGGGGGCAACACGACAGCGTGAAAGTCAGCGGCGAAGCCGTCATCCAGCCCAATGCTTGCGTTCGCTTCCAGTGACTCCCTGAAACGAGCTTTAAGCTGCGTCCACCCACCAATCGTGTTCAGTCCGCGGTAGGTATTCAGGCCTGTTGAGGGATTGGAGCCAAATAGAACGTCTTTGTAGACCCCACCACCCAAACCGCCAAGCGCGCGGCCGCGATATCCCTCCCCACTCACTTCAAACCGCCCACCTATCGGAACTCTCCAATCTGTCGTGGCCGCCCACGAATCCACACTTTCATTACCGGGATAGCTCTGTCGGCTATAGTACCCGCTGAACCCAATGTGAAAGGGACGTTCTCCACCGACGTTCCCATAAGATATGCGCGACTCGAATCCAGGCTGCTTTGAAGCTTCACCGGGGCTTGGTGTGCGAAACAGTTCATTGGTGCTGTAGCCAGCCGTCGGAGGATCCCAGAGTCCAAACTCAACTTGAGCTCTCCGCCCCGAATGAAGTGGGAATTGATGTGCGTACCGTAACTGCGGAGCCCATGTCCACAAGTTCCCCGCTCCGGCAAGCGCGGGCTCGGCAACCATTGCATAGGATGTAGGTGACAAGGGAGAAATGAGCGGAACTACCAGGCCTGCTTGAATTGAGTCGTGCTCCCAATCGAAGTTGATACTTGCGGTCCGCATGCGGACGGTTCCTGCTGAAGTTGCATAGCTGCTGTATGCCAGTCCAGCGAAGAAATCCAGTTCGACACTGGCAGAGGTCCGGGCTCCGCCAACCTTGGGACCATAACCCTCCAGCCCAAGAATTGTCTGACGAAACGTCGCGCCGGCGCTTCCATTTGAGGTTGTATTGTTTTGATTATTGAGGGCGGCCTCGGGTAGGTCGATGTTATCGACCGCACCTCTGTTGATAAAAGAATTGAAAAGTATCAACCCAGTTACGCGGAGTGGATACTTCGAACTGCTTTCAACCTTGGTCTGGTCGTGAACTTTGACTTGGGCTGCAGTGGTCTCCTCTTGGTCTTGTAGATCTTCTATCGTGGCAGCCGACGCCTTTGCCGTCCCTGTAGTCGTTCCCGGATTGGACGAGTCAACCGGTCTACCTTGAAACGTGGCGAGTTGATTCTTGATCTGAACGAGTTCCTGCCGAAGTTGTTCAATCTCTTGTTGAGACTGATCGAGTTGGTGGTGGGTCACGGTTAGAGCCGACGAGACCGCCTCTAGCTTTTGCTCTAACTCGGCTGAAGATTTGTCGGCCGCGGAGGAAGATGGAAGCGTTGCAGGAGGAACCGAGGCGGCCGACTGGGCCTGCAAAGGAAGCTGTGCCACGGCCAGCATCAGACAACTGAGGAGCTCGCAATGAATATTTCTCATAACTTCAGCCTTCCCCGTTTGCCGGGGCGTACGTCGGTGCGGTTCGTCTTTCGACCACAACACCGAGTGCCTGCAAAGATGCTTTGGGTAGATTGATAGTGAAGACCGTCTCGCCTTCACTCGTCTGATCAAGAGTGATCCCGCCCCCATGCTCCTGCGCAATCTGCTGTGCGAGAGTCAAGCCGAGCCCGATTCCGCTCTCTCGTCCCTCACTTACAAACGGCAAAAATATCTTCTGGCGAATAGAGGGCGGAACCCCGGGTCCGGTGTCGGCGATTCGAATTCCGATCGACTGCTCGTCCTCGTAAAGGCTCAAAGTCACGACAGGAGGCCCCTTGCCTCGCTTCGCTGCCTGGCATGCGTTGAGCAGTAAATTGTAAACAGCGCGGCCCAGCTTTTTTGAGTCGACCCACGCCTCAAGCGAAGATAATCCATTGAGCTTGATTTTGACATCGCGGCTGCCGGGATGCGATCGAACCATGCTGACAGCTCGCTGGATCATAAGCGCGATCGATTCATGCTCCGGGTGGAGCGCTCGTCCAGTCTGGGTAAAGAGAAGCAGCGACTCAAGTAGGTCGGTCATTCCCTGAACGGCCGTTTGCACCTCCAGCATCAGCTCTTCACGTTCCGGTTGAGAAATGTTTCCGTCGCTCATGAATTCCGCGTTGGCGTACATCGCAGAGAGATAGTGTCGTAAATCGTGTGAGATAGAACTAGCCATCCTGCCGATTGTTGCGAGCCTCTCCGAATCGAGCAGTTCTTTTTGACTGCGTTGCAACTGAATGCGCATGCGCTCGAAGGCCCTGCTCAACTCTCTTATCTCCTCCGCGCCATCCTCGCTGAGTTGATAATCAAAATTTCCCTGTGCGAGAGCACGAGTCCCCCCAACCAGCGTTTCGATGGGCCGCGTAAGCGTGCGAGAGATAGAGACAAGCATTCCTGTACCAGCCACTAGGGCAAGAAGCGCCAGTGTCAAAACCCATCGGTTTACCCTGTCAACCAGCTGCGTGGCACCTTCAAACGATTTCAGGACGACAATTTGTGGTACTTGAATTGAGCCATCTTGGCTTTCAGACATCGTGAGACGTTCCGATGCAGCAAGGTAGTCCACTGACCCAAGTTGAATATTCCTGTTCTGGGTTGGCAACTGTAGAAGTTCGCCGCCGCGGGCAACGAATTGCTGCTGCAGGCCAGCGCTAAGAGTACTGACGACCACTCGTCCATCCACGGTAAAAGCGACTTCCGCGGCAGCAGCTTCACTTACCGCTCGCGCAACATGTTCATCGATTGCGTACCCCACCGCGACATAGCCGAGAAGAGTCCCATGCTCCTTGGGTCCGAAGTAGAGCGGCTGCATCGATATCTCGTAGATCCTGTCATCGAGAGCGAGCAAGATCGGGTCCGGATTGTGGAGGCCAGCCGCAAGTCCATGGGCCACCCCGATCCGACTAAGCGCTGGGCCTCGATTGTAAGCCGCAATCACTTTGCCACTCTGATCGAGCAGAGCGAAGACATCGCTTCCGCTCACTTCCCAGAACTCGACCCCGCCATCTTCGATCGTTCGCTGATCGTTCGTGGTCATGAGAGACTTCAAGCTCGGAAGATCTGCCAACAACGCAGATTCGCGTGCCAGCAGTTCCCTTTGCTGGTGTTGAAAGTTTCGGTATGTTTTCACTGAATGCTGAAGATCGGACGCAAGATTGGTTTGCGTCTGCTGCTTCACGATGGTCCGAATCACCAGAAGGCTCAACAATGTGCAGCCGAACGAAAGAATGAGAAGAGGGATCAGCAGCGTCGTCCTCATCCGCAGCCTGTCCATCAGCCCTGCCCTCCCGTACGTAATGGCAATGTCAGTTTCCGCGGACGAACTTGTAGCCAATACCATGAATGGTGCGGAAGTAGACCGGCTTTGCCGGGTCAGCCTCGAGTTTCTGCCGTAGCTTCATGATGTGATTATCGACCGTTCGAGTGGTCGGATAAGACGTGTAGTTCCAGACATCGTTCAGCAACTCTTCTCGCGTGATGACCCGCTCTGCATGTTCAACGAAATACTGTAACAGCTTAATTTCATGTGCAGTGAGGAGCACAGGAATACCTTCCTTGAAAACCTCCATACCGGAGAAGTCCGCCGTCACGTTCCCGAAACTCACGCGAGTGTTTGTCGCCGGCTTTTGTGTTCTGCGAATTGCTGCCTGGACTCGAGCCATCAACTCTCGAGGACTGAACGGCTTTGTCACGTAGTCGTCCGCGCCCAGCTCGAGCAGCAGCACTTTATCCGCCACCTCAGACACCGCGCTGAGAACTACGACCGGTGTATTTGCGGACCAGCTCTTGATCCCCTTGCACACCTCAAGGCCCGACATACTCGGAAGCATGAGGTCAAGGACAACACCCGCTGGTTTCAAGCTCTTGCAACTCGCCAGTCCCTGTGCGCCATCGCCAGTCACATGCACTTCGTAACCCTCAGTTGTGAACTGCCGATGGAGTGCTTTTTGTATTCTAGGATCGTCCTCAATTACCAAAATCAAGCTCACGTCTATCCCCTCGAAGAATCGTAGATATTCTCATCCGCGACTCGTTTGTACCTGATCATTCTATATAGACGTGCGGCTCCCTTTACCAAGCAATAGCTCCAAGTTGTTGATTCATATCAGGAAATGACAAAGCTGCGACATTTTGGAGACATTCTCGTCCCTGTCGCAGCTTTTAGGATGCCGATGCAAATCGAATTGTCGGTTAGTTTTTACACCAAATAGGCGCTAAAGGCGAGCAGCTATTCAATAATACGTCGACGACAGAGCGCGGTGAACCACAGCGCTCGTCCGCAGTCGCTGGCATAGACCAGCGTCTTCGAATCTGACGTCCATGTCGGTTGTACGTTATTGCAGTCTGCCTGAGTAAGCCTTCTTGTCTGTCCGTCATGAAGGTCGCGAAGCCACAGATGCCAGTTGCCATTTTGCAATTTGCTATAGGCTAACCACCGACCGTCCCCGGAAGCGGCTGGATACCGAGCTTCGTCTGTTCCCATCGAGATGAGAACGCCGGCCTCGTCCACAAGGTACAGCCGCGGGGGCCTTCCACTGGATTCAGCAGAAAAGACAAGCGACCCGTTCGGTAGAAATGACATCTCCAGAACATCGAGCTCACCAGGGGTGAGACCATTATCTTTACCGTTTGCTTGATCCAACGACCGAAGCCAGATTCTGCCGCGTCCGTGCTCCTCTCGAAGATAAGCCAACCATCTGCCATTGGGGGACGCTACAGGATTCTCTGCCTGATGAATCGATTCCTTGCCCGGGACGCTGGAGACAATCGTTGACACCTTACCGACCTCTTCCGTCCACCTCCCAGTTGAGTTTGCCGTTACCCCGAGTTGGTCGACATCTCCTACATCGAATTTGAACCCATTTTGATCTTGCGCCACAGTACGGTAACCCGTTGGCACCATTGCGGTGAACAGTATTCTGCCATCCTGCATTACGGGGCCGTTCGTCTGCAGTATGTTTTCGCCGGTTGGGATGCGCCACTGATAATCTGCATACAGTCCGCTCTGGTGACGCAACCCGGATGCGATATTGAGACACATCACCAAGGCGAAAGCTCCGCCCCATATCAACGTATCGCGGGGTCGGTCTTTGTTGGCGCCCTGCACCACCAACAACCAATAGACAAAAAAACACAACAGGATCACGGCGTACAGTCGTGGAACACTTAGCAGCGTCAGCGGGCTTGCGGTGCCAATCGATTTCCACCCTGGATACCCAATTGCCGTAAACAGGAAGAGGAGTCCCGCAGTTGCGCGTAAACCGCCTCTTTCATAGACCTCGTTCCACATTAGGCAGGCAGGCAGAATCAGAAGAGTGAAGTGATAACCGGCAGGCAGAGTTGAGATCGCCAAGCTTCCTAGTAGGACGGCGGACCACTCAAGATGCAGACGCCTGGGGCTAGTGTTGCTCGGTTCAGCTAAGAGCAAAGCAGGTGCAAACAGCAAGGTCTGCGCCAGAGGGAGCACGACCGCAAGCATCCACGGCAAATGAAAAGAGGGATTGGGATTCCATTGCGGCTCAAAGACGAATAGCCGATGGAGCAGGGTCGCGATAGAAGCACTCGAAAGATTATAGGGATCCAGCGTCTCGCCACGCAAAGTCCAAGGCAAAACCTGACTCACCAGTACCCTGTTCGCCTGCCAACCGAACACAGCGACAGAGAGGATCGCCGCGCCAGCACCTCCAATGATGCCGCCGGCGAAAGCTTTAAGATCTCTCTTGCGTAAGAAATATCCAAGATAAAGTACAGGGAAGATCTTCAACCCAAAGCTAACGCCGATCAGCAGGCCGGACAGAAATCGTCTTTCGCGCAAGTAGCACCAACATGCGAGCGTCAAAACAAAAAGGAGCAAGACGTAGTACTGACCAAATAGCAAATTCTTGTTGAGCGGAATGCTCAACGCCACCAACAGCATGACTCGCCTCCAGGCAAGTCCCGTTAGCGACCGTATCAACATTACACTCGATGCCACCAGCAAGAGGTTTAGAACCAGCCAGCAACGTTTGGCAGCCAGCGGCTGCATAGCAGCAAACGGTCTCACTGCAAGAGTAGAAAATGGCGTGATCGGAATCAATGCAATGATGCGTTGGTCTATCTCACGATGGTCTTTTTGGCGCTGAAGCCAGACCCATTCATAGATTCGCGAAGTACTGCTCTTCTCTTGTGCGAGACGCGCAGTCAGGTAGTAATTTGGGAAATCAGTATTCAGCGTCTTCCATGCAGACGGTAATGTGTGAACTGTCAAATACGCTGCCATCAACGCGACTACCAGCCATTCCGCCGATGGAATCAGCCGACTGCTCGACACCGCACGCGGCGATTCGCCCTCGTTTCTAGAACGATCCAATATTTTGTTCATGGATGACGCCACTGAATACCGTAACCGCAACTTTGCGATTACGTCTTTAACTTCTTACACCGCGCCTATTCCACGGATGACAGCGGCTATCGTCCGTACAATAATCGCGCAATCCAAAAATAGATTTTGATTGCGAATGTAATGAAGGTCGTAGTGAAGGTTTTCGTGGATCGGAAACGCGCGCGCCGGGCTGATCTGCCACAAACCAGTAATTCCAGGCTTGGCGACGGTTCTCTGGCACTCAGCCGGATGGAACCGGTCGACAATAAACGGCATCTCTGGTCGTGGACCAACAAGACTCATCTCTCCCCTTAGAACGTTGAAAAGCTGCGGCATTTCATCCATGCTCAGCCGGCGAATCAATCGACCGACACGAGTCAGACGGGCATCTGTAGCGCTTCGAGGAGAAGCCTCATATTTCGGCACGTTAGTCCGCATGCTCCTGAACTTCCACAGGACAAAGTTCTTACCGTCCTTGCCGACCCTATCATGTCGGAAAAATACGGGCCCACGCGAATCCAGTTTGATAAAAACCGCTATTAGTGAAAACAGTGGAAACAAGAGAATCAAGAGGAAGACCGATCCGACGACATCGCATATTCGCTTTGTCAATCTCGACGACCGACTAAAGCAGGATTCATCTCTCCTAACTGCACCCTGAAGAGGGGCCCGAAGATGTTCCCAACGGTCGTGTCGTATAACAGAGCCACCCAGCAACCATAGGCCCCAATCAGGTCTTTCGGCTTCCACCGGGAACACACTGTCATCAACCTTCATGCCTTGTGCTTCGCTAATTACCGCAGTCCTCGAATGTTCGGCTCCACCCCCTCCGTCTGGCTCGCGCCTCGCGTGAAACTCCGTGTCATCGTGAGGGGCATCTTCCCAGTACCGCGGGTAAACGAGAGTACCCGATTCCTTAAACACATCAGCGGGTGAGGAAACTCCTGATAGTTCTGAATTATTCATTGATTCCTACAGGTAAAACCTAAGAGACAGGATGGGCTGCAACAACGTTGCAACGGCGATTAGATGAGGCGATCATGACCCAAGGCGAGTTACAGACATTTGACCCAACGGACGCTCCCTTGTTTCGAGCCTGTATCGCTTCCACCCAAGGATCTGCAAAAACACACAGATAAGGAACAATGGATTGTTAAGCAGATACCGTTTCCACAGCCGCACTGGCTCCTGTATGAGGCGATGCGCCCACTGCAAACCTGCTTGCTTGATCCACGCAGGACTGTCCTGAATCGCCCCAGTGTGAAATAGAAAGGCTGCTCCTACACCAATCATCAGTCTCGTATCAAGCATAGGTAGGTACCGGGCCATGAACTTTTCCTGTTTGGGAGTGCTAAGCCCTACCCAAATAATGTCTGGCTCCGCCAAACGCACCTTCGCCACTAACTCCATCTCTTCGATCGATGTCATTGGTCGAAACGGCGGTGAGTATGTTCCTGTAATCCTTGCGCACGGAAATCTCCGCAACATCTGATCGCGTAGGTTCTCGGCAACTCCGGGGGCACCTCCGCAGAAGAAGTGGGTGCAATTAATAAATTCCTCACTACCAATGATATTGGCCATCAGGTCAGGTCCAAAAACCCTCCGCATCCGAGAAAAACCATTGAGACGCCCCATCCAGACAGTTGGCATTCCATCAGGCGCGACGAGAAGCGCGTCTGCGAATATCGTCTTTAGACTCAGCTGTCGTTGGGCCTCCATAATCCCGTGCACTCCCGCTAGGCATACATATCCCTTTGCTCGT
The DNA here is from genome assembly GCA_000381605.1 of Acidobacteriaceae bacterium KBS 89. Taxonomy (GTDB): domain Bacteria; phylum Acidobacteriota; class Terriglobia; order Terriglobales; family Acidobacteriaceae; genus Edaphobacter. The sequence continues at coordinate 188,025 of KB906755.1, read as the reverse complement.
TCTCTAATGTGCATCCTCAGAATCGAGGCAGTACTCTGCATATCAACAGCGTGGACTCCCACACCCAACACGTTGACCTGCTCAAACGACCGTGCCGCAGCCCTCTCGTTCATCTCCCAACCGTGCCTAACGAGGCTTCTTGTAATCGCGAATATAGAACCGCATATTCTCCTGCCACATGCTCTAAAGAAAACCTGTCGTGGGTATCTGTCGGCCCGACGGGTGCCCTCAATGCGTCGGAAATGACCGAGACCATAGTCGCGGAGCCTGACTCTGCATGCAGGTCAAAATAATGACAAGCTTCCCCACCGATCTCGCGAAACGCCGGAATATCCGAACACACAACACGGCTGCCGCAAAGCAGTCCTTCTGCGACGGGAAGACCAAAACCTTCAACTAATGATGGAGCCAGGAGCAGCTCGCAATTCGAATACAGCCACCGTAACTCTCCATCACTGACACTATCCACGAGCCTGACATTCTTATCGAGAGCCCGCCGTTTTATGGCAGACTCGATCGCGGGCGTCTCCGGTCCGCGGTTCCCAACCACAAGCAGCATGGTTTGTTCTTGGACCGTCTTTCTCCGCAGAAGTTCTTCAAAGGCCTTGACTGCCAACACGATATTCTTGTTTGCGCGATGCTGTGCCACCATGAGAACAAAGCGACATCGTTCGCCCGCCGTCCAGACAGATTCATTGGCGCCGATAATCACGCAGTTGTAGATCACAACTGCCTTCCTATGAGCCAATCTGGAAAACCGTTCTCTCACTCTGGATAAAGTCGCCTCTGACACGCAAGCGATACTATCGACCTCTTTCAAACATTGTTGGAGGAACACTCTATTAAAAAAAACCTTCGGGAAACCAAAATTATCCGGTTCGTCATAGGGATAAAGATCGTGCAGCGAAACAACAACAGGACACCGCAGAGACCTTCGCCGAATGGGAACGGGGAATGACAGATGGACGATGTCGGCGGCTACGTCATGGGCAAGGTTCGGCAGTTTTTGCAGATACCACAGATTCCGTGCGAAGGCATCGTTCGCTATATCGACAGACACGACAGACAGTCTTGCGTCTTCCAGCTTGAATGATCTCTGAAAATACGGTTCCTGCCACTTTCCTACTGCTAGAGTAATTCGCTGTATCTCCGTGCGGCTCACGGCGCAACGCACAAGATTACTGGCATGTCTGCAGATACCAGAGGGACCAGTAGCTGAAGAAATTGCTGTAATTAGAAGGTTCATGACAACACTTCACATACCACTCAGGTTGGAACCTTTCGAACATAACTGTTCCCAGTAATAGCCTCTCAACGTCTTTTCGGAGTATCGTCTGACGCTCGCCATCGACCGAAGAAGGGAAAGCACGCCTGCCTTTGCTCGTAGAGACTTCAGACGGCGGAGGACAGGGGCTGCCGCAAAAATAACTTGCTCATGTTCCAGCCTCTGCCGTCCGGGAGAACTGCACGTCTTACTATTCGGCTGTAGCCTAAAATCGGCAAGCACCGCCGATATATGTTTAAAGACATAGCCTCGCGCCGATAAGCGAATAAAGAAATCCAAATCCATTGCATACTGAAGCGTTTCGTCCAGCCAGTTGCCTTCTTCAAATATTCTGCGACGGAAAAACGTCGCGGTCGTCGGGATGTATAGAACGCGATGGTACAGAAGGATGAAAGCGTTGAATTCAATCTCACGGCGAATTTGAAGTGGCCTACCTGACTCATCCACGATGAGGTAGTCTCCATAGACGATGTCGATCTCGGGATTATTTTCAAAAACCTGCACTATAGACTCAAAGCAACCGGGCCGGTAACGATCATCCGAGTTCAGCCAACCTATGATTTCGCCTCTCGCCTGTCGAAACCCCTTGTTCAAGGCTTCACTTTGACCGTTGTCTCGCTCAGAACTCCAATGAACGTTAGCTAGACCTCCGTCGGAGGTCAGGTTGCGCAATATATCAATGGAACCGTCCGTTGACATCCCATCAATTATCAGATGTTCACAATTACTATAGTTCTGGAACTGGACGCTCGCCAGCGCCTCGCCGAGAAATCTCCCCTGGTTAAAGGAAGGTGTGACAATCGAGATAAAAGGAAGATGTTTCATTAAGGATTGAGGATGAGTTTTCAACTTGTCGACCTATAGGCTCGTTTTACTCGTAGAGTATTCCGTGCCCGGGTTAACTGCTCTATACATTGGTGGCTGTGGCATAGACGTGTGCGATTCGGCACGCCAGATGACCCGGTATAACTGGAAATACGCCAGGCAAGTAATCGGCCCATAGCTTAGCCTCGCCATTGCCGCCCCCTGCAATCCGAGTTTAGGGAGCAACAGCGCCATGAAAACCAGCACGCCTACCCCCGCGACGAGGTTGAGATATGTCACAACTCTCACGTGCCCCACAGCAAGCAGGGCATAGTGCGCAGTGACGTTCAGTCCCAGCAATGCGAAACTGCAAACAATTAGCGGGAACATTAGTGGCGGTTGCTGGCCAAATGCCGTCCCAATCCATCTTGTGAGGACATTCCTGCCCAGAACCATGACAGGTAATGAGAGGCCAGCGACCAACATAATGTTGACTTTGATTGCCACGATCACCTTACGTCTTATCTCAGAAATCGGCGCAACGGAATAGCGGGCACTCAGGTGCGGAAACATGAAGTGCATTCCGGACGCGATCAGGCCGTGGATCGGTTGAGCTGCCTGAACACAAAGACCGTAATAAGCAACCGCCGGGGCACCCATAAAGAAGCCCACGCAGAACCGATCAGCCTGGCTGAATGCCACACCGGCTATAGCCTGCAACCAACTGAACGTTCCAAATGAAGCGATATGGGAGACTGTCTTCGGGTGCCACGCCGGTATCGGAGAAAAACTCCCGATCTTCCTTTGAAGGGCCAGCGCTTGCGCCATCATACCTGAGGTTGCAATCAGCAACGTAGCGACCATAATCCAGACGATATTACGTCCATATTCGGTCAGCACAATTGCAGCTACAAGGGCTGCGCTCCGAGAGCAAATCCCGATTCGAACGGTTGATCCATAGGTTTCAAAAGCACGAAGCGCACTGCTAAAGACACTTTCGATCGATTTCACTAAGAGCAACCCGCTCCCGATGCGAAGGGATTTCAGGCACGTTGCTTGGAGGTCAAGGTCGCTCTTCACGATGTGACGAGTCACAAAAGGTGCCAGGAACCAAAGGGTAATCGCCAAGATGCCGCTCAGTGTCAAATTAATTGAAAGCATATTGCGCACAATGCGCATAACGCCTGACACATCCTCTCGGCCACGGCACTCTCCGACATATTTGATGGCGGCATCACCGAAGCTTGTAGAGATGATTCCACCGCTGCTAACCGCCGCAGTTGCCAAGATCCACACCCCATATTGGCCAGTGCCTAAATGTCTCAACAGGAATGGAGCCGCCAGCAACATTCCTATCGGTAAGGCCAGATAATCCGCAACTCCGTAGACGGCATTCGCATACCCCCGCCCCCGTCTGTCGCTCATGAGCGAGCCTAGCTGGTCATTGAGTTTCATATATGACGCATGTTTCCAACAGATTGCCCATACTAACCACGACCCCACCTATTTCGCATTGTTGCCCCGATCCGCGCGACTAGGACGCGACGTGCATCCTGTTCGTCCATCTCCAGCCATGAGCGTCTTACCAGCAGATACACCGCAGTCAATACAGTTGCAAGAAATGTCGATATTAGGACGATCAAGGTTCGATGAGGCCCCGTTTTTCTCTCAGGAAGCCCAGGAAAGTCGATAACATTTACCGTTGGAATCGACTTTACCTCTTCGATCCGCGCCGTCTCATATTCTTCTGAGAGCAGGTCAAAGACTGTCTCATGGACACGAACAGTTCGATAGAGATTGGCCCACTTAGCACCTAACTGTGGAAGCTGGCGTAAGGCTGGGTAGGGGTGAATACCACTATCAACACCGCCTCCGTCCAAGTCCTGGCCGCTTCCTACATTGGCGCGCTGAAGTTCTCGCTTTAGGACGGTATTTCTCGCCTCTGCGGCACGCACTCGCACGTTCTGGTTTCCATAGATCTGGCGCAAGGAATTAAGCTCAGACTCGCTTGCAATGAGCTGACCTTCGAGCTTTGCGCCCGCTTCCACCGTTGCCCGTGTCTGCTCCCTAATGTCGATGGTGGTGTTCTTGCTAGAGAAGTCACTCAACTCCAATTGCGCGCGTTGCAGTTCAGCCTGCACGGTATTCAGGCGCTGCTCTATGAACTCCCGTTCGCGATGTGCGGACGAAGTATTCACCCTGGCAACGAGACTGTTGAGCTCATCCAGATACCCCTGTGCAAGGTCACGCGCGCGTTCGCGCGTTTCGTCGGTGACGACGATTGTAATTACGCCACTCTTGGTGTCCACGGTTATCTTCGTCAAACGACCGAGTCGTTTCGCCGTATCGATGCGGTATTTCTTGTGATAGACCCTCTGCAGATCGAAGCGATCTATCAGATGCCCACTGACTGTTCCACTATGCAACAGAGCCACAAACATGGCGCCGTTATTCTTTGCACCGAGCAGACTTCCCGCAAGACCAGCCAGTCCACCGGCGGAACCCTTACCAACCAATGCGGCGAGCATCGCGGCGCTACTTCCTCCCTGCTCGGGAGGCATGATCCGTGCAGTTGACACAAATTCTTTCGGTAAGGTCAATGCAAACAAGATACTCAGAACAAATACCACCATTGCGACGCGTAGGAACATACGTCGATGGTCCCAGAAAAGCGACGTGTTCGTTACCCAGTTCGCCTTTTTGTGCACTGCTTGTGGCAGGTTCTGCCCCCTTTGTTCCTGTATTTGAGGCAGTTGCTCCAATGATCCTGTTGGCATCAGCCATACCTCAATATTGCTAGTTCACAAGCCCATATTTTTCTCTCTGCGGAATGGCCCACAGAGACATGATCCATATTCGCGGCAGAGCGAGGTCGTTCTTCAAGAGACGAGGACGACTGGAGATCAATTGGCAGCATAGATAACTAGTGCAGTGCAAGAGCCGCCGCGAACCCAACAGACGAGAGTATTTGGGCGGAAGCAAATAGGTTCCTCAAAAGCGCCGACCCTCCAAAGACCTTTTGGGGTACAACAACAACGTCCCCGGGCTCAAGTTTTGTCTCGAGAACGCTTGGGTCATACCACTCGCCGGATCGCCGACCTACGACCAAACCATTGGCACGAATGACAAGAACTTCTTTCATGTTGCCGCCCTCGGTGCTCCCTCCCGCACGTTTGAGATACCAACCCGCATTTTTACCCGGAACAAAGGTAATGGCCGACGCGTTATAGACCTGGCCGCTGACTAGAACGAAACCTGGCTTCTTTGGAATAGTAAGCACGTCCCCGCTGCGCAACTCTATATCTGCAGGCGTCCCCTCCCAACTTGCAATGTCTGCACTAATCTTGATAACGAGACGCCCTATGGCCGGTTGGTTTCGCAGCCGCTCCACTACCTCCTTCTGCTGTTGGATCAGGAGCTGCAGCGTTGCAGCATCATCTTGCGCGGAGAGGCTTGGAGCGAGCTTAGCGCCCGCCGGCGTGGTCTCTATCTGATGGATTAATTCGTTCCTACTCTTATCTTCAAGTTCCTTGACTTGATTGCGAGAAAGAACCGCTCCTGTCGGGTATGCCGTGGCTCGGAGTCCACCGGCGCGTTTCAAGACGGAACTTAGTCTCTCGCCCTCCTGTATTCCATATGGACCCGGATAGGTAACCTCTCCTTCCAAAGTCACAGACGCTCCAATGTCATTCCACCCGGATATCTGATGAATGGTTAAAACGTCCCCAGCCTTCAGCAGTACGTCTGCATTCGAGTCGACGTTCTTTACGGCCTCACCAATTTTGACTGTATCTCTCCGACTCAACACTTGCTTGCCGTCCTTAACGTCATAACTAGCCAAGTCGGCGTCAGTAAGTAGCGCGCTCCGATTGAACCCGCCAGCCATTCGTACAAGCTGCGCCACGGTCATCCCTTGGGAGAGCGGGTACATTCCCGGATGATGCACCTCCCCATGCACATAAACCTTTGGGCCATCCACCTCGTATCGCCCCGAAATACGAATTGTGTCAAATGGTTGGAGTTTAATCTGCTCGTTGCCGGCCAATACATCTGGGATGTTGAAATCGACCGCTTCGGGCCGTAAATCAGGAGGAAGGAGCCGGATGATCTCACCCCGATCAGCAGGTTCAGGCAGCAAGTCCTGATAGGAACGAAGGATATCGCTAAGCTTCATATCCTCCCTATAGGGGAACTTTCCCGGGCGAACTACATGTCCCTCTATGTAAATCACCTTCTCGCTGTAAGGCAGAATTGGAGCAATGGTCACTCGATCCCCATCCTGAATAACAAACGCCTCCAGTAGCTTACGAGACGACTCCACGGTGCTGCCCTCGGGCAGATTCAGATTCAACGTAGTTCGGTGCCCATGTGCCTCGACCCGTTCGATAGTGATGTGGGTCAATGCAGCAGTTACCAGGAGGCCACCTGCATCGTTCACTACATCGGACAGTCTCGTCTCGTCCTTCAGCTCATAGATCGCGGGCCGTTTCACCATCCCGGCGACCGCGACTTGCCTCCCTACGGGCGAAGCCAGAATCGTATCTCCATCCTCGATTCTTTCGGTGTCTGGCCGTACGCCCCGCAACAGAAAATCGTAGAGATCCACCTCGCGAACCAGTTGCTTGCCACGGAAGTGACGTGCCACACGTAGCGAACCAACACCTGTTGGCCCTCCTGCTGCGTACAGCGCATTAAGAGGTGTCGATAAGGAACTGATATCGTAAGCACCCGGTCTCTGAACGTCGCCCACAACATACACCCTGACAGTGCGAAGTCGGGCGATCGTCACAGCTACTTTGGCATCTCTGTACTGTTGACTCAAAGCTGACTGGATCAAAGCTTGCGTCCGTTCAAGGGATAGGCCCGCCACAACAATCGTCCCAGCTTCGGGCAGAGCGATCTTACCTTCACGATCGACAGTCCGCGAAAAGCTTTGTGAAACACCTCCCCATAAATTAATGATGAGCCCGTCTCCGACCCCAAGGATGTAGTCGGGACCTATTGGAATATCGACAGTCATCTGTTTCGTGGCGAGGCCACGCTCCAGAAACATCTCGGAACCAAAGCGCTTGAGCTTCACAGTTTGTTCAGGAACCTGCGTATAAAGATCGCGAAGAGATTGCAGATTGTACGGAGCAGTTTGATGCACGACCTCGACGGCACTTGGGCTGTTTCGATCGGGCTTGGTCGTTGGAGTCGATTCTCTTCCCGGCTGTCGTGTCGTGGTCCTTCTCACTTGATTTCCATGGGCACCAGAAAGGCCATTCTGCGTTCTATTGGGATCAAGGAGTGCTGAGTCGACGGAACTACTACTTCCAGGCAGAGAACTTGGAAGCCCTTGTAAAGCGACGTCAGCAACATTGTTTGTAAGATCGTCGGAACTCTTCGGATCCATATCCGACTTGTCGAAGTCCGAATCCGTAATATACCCTCGAGCTCGCAACCAGATGCTGATAGCGCCGCGCAGACCAGCATCTGACGCAATTCCCTTGTACATCGCGTCATCCGTAATTGTATCGACTTGGACGGGGTTCCCCTGTTGCTCCAAATAATCTGCCATCACCTGCTTGATATCAACGATCAACTCGGGCCGCGCCTGCACAATTGCAATGATCTGGCTGGCGGTCAGAATGCCAGTCGTGTTTTGGGTAGTAGTCGGCGCAGCGGCTTTCGTATTTGCAGCATTATCTCTGTCATTCTCGGCCGCGGCTGCAGTTCGCGCTGGGGTAGGAAGTGGGGCAGATGGCAAAGCAGATGGCAGAGCTGGCAATGTCGGCGTTTGTGATTGTTGAGCCAACGCTGTTAACGAAAGGAGGAAGCAACTAAGACCCAACGCCAAACACAGTCGTGCTGCCCGCCCCCGAATCACAAATCGGTCTTGCACAATAGTCACTTGTCTATCCTGCCCTTATCTCTCTTCACGATCATGCCCCAGCCGCTAGCCGCTTCTTTTCCTGCGGTTCGATATCGAACTCGCTCACCTCAACCACAATCGATCTCATGATGGCTTCAATGGAGAGAACGACGCGATACTCCTGTTTGCGTCGCGTCAGAATTCCTCTCATTCCAGTCAGGGGTCCGGACACGATGCGCACCGCGTCCCCGTTGTTCAGATAGGGATGAGGCTCCGCCTTCAGGCTCTCTGTTGCCGTGCGCAATACTGAAATCTCTTCATCGGGAATAACCGTTGGCCTCGCCGACGACGCTGCAAATCCAAGCACTCCAGGATGCTGCAACAGTCGAATTCGATCATAGATAGACGCTCTGGCAAAAAGGTAACAAGGGAAAAGGGGCAGGTCTACATCGACATGTACTCCGTTCTTCCATGTGTGCCGGCTCCGGTGCAAAGGTAGAAACGTCTCCAACGATTGCGAACCTAACCGTTCGGCAACGCGTTTTTCGTGTCTGGATCGTATGTGAAGCGCATACCAGTTCAGTGAAAGCCGCGTGCAGTCTGCCGATTTGTTTCCTTCTTGTGCCATTGAAACTCCCGGGCTGCTACTCGCGTCTGGGCATACCACTACAAACCACTTTTAAAAACCCACTTACAGCTTCGCCCTGTCACTTAGGTATTAGTGACCTTCCCTGTTCATCCATTCCTGCGTACTGCACTTCGCGATAAGTCCGTCAAAGCAATTGAATCAGTGACGTTCAGTTCTGCAATGAGGCGATGCTCTTCTTCCAACGTGATATTTCAATCATGTAAGCGAAGCCCTGAGTTATGTGAAATCGCAATCGGAAGAGCAAGTAGCTGAGCTCTGCTCTTTGTTGCTTCAATCGCACCAGTAGGCTGTTTTCTCTCGAGGCAACGGTGACCTTAGGCGGTCGACGTAAGGGAAATAATTTTGCGAAACTCACATGTGATTGCGCATCTCCAACTACCGAGAGAGAGGTTTGGAGTAGAAGGTAAAGCTTCGTACCAGGAAATGCGGCGTACAGGACATTTTCTCCATAGCGTTCAACCCACAAGTGAACTGGTTGAGGCAACTCAAAGACGGTCCTTGCCAAAGTCCCGGGGAGATTACGTATCCCGAAACTCCTGTGCGCAATGAGGGTCGCAGCACCCACAGCAACCTTGTCGTCCCGATTGTGCGCTGTATACTTCTCTACCTCCAACCACAGTTCCCCATCATCACGATGGAAGTCGATGAAGTTAGCGAATTCAAGTATCCATGAGGCGCGGGTCCATTCACTTTGAAGATGCTTGAACAGATGAAGCGCCATGCCGAGAAACTTGTCGCACGTCGAAGGCACCGGAAAATCTGTTTCGTTCCATCTCTGCAATCGACGTCGCGAGAGTTGGTCGCCCCACAGAATATCGCCATGTTTCTCGGTGGGATCGGCAAAGTGAATCTCTACACACTTTTGTGGCTTCGCTTTATATAAATCCTGCACCAGCGGCAGGTGCCGACTACCCGCCTTGAACTCTTTGACGTTCTTACCAGAACCCGTTAGTAAATACCCTTCGCGCTCTAATATTTTCTCGCACTCAGGGATGTTGCTGGACGCCACGAGAAAATCAAGATCAAACTGACAACGTAGAGCGGCGTCCGGAGACACCTCGGGTGTTAGAGTAAATCCTTTGAGATTGACGTACGACAAGCCGGCCGCCTGAAATGCGAGGTTGATTCTGACAAAATCGTCAAACATGCAGGCCGTCTTTTCTCGATTGTCATTAGCATTTTCTTCAAGACGACGTAACACTCGATCGGGGATGGCAGAGTTAAGACCCAAGGTACGAACACGGTCAAGGAAATACAGCGCAAGACCACTGGCATCCAGCCAGTCATAGACTCCAACCCATGTTCGATAGTCAAACCCTGCAAGCAGACCAAAGCTGGCATCCGTCTCCCCTCCGCGAAGGGTGGCAATCACGGCTTCTGCTAGTCGATCGTCCATGCGTGAGAACCTCCCCTCTTTAGACCCTAATTCCGCTTCTAACGCCTTATTTGCTATACATGGGCGGATCGCCCTGGCTTCCTGCGGGCGGAAGATGCCGGATAAATAGGACCGTCGACCATATCTCCTCATCGCTGAGAATCCCTTTAGATCCCGGCATTCCCGAAGGCTCTATGCCGTTATCGATTACCCATTTCAATTGACCGTCTGTGTACGACTGGACCTCTTGAGAATTTAGCAACGGCACTGGCGGGGACATGTTGTCTGCGAATGGAACACCAGTATTCTGCCCATCCATTCCGTGACAAGCCACGCAGTAATGTGAGAAAGCTTCCTTGCCCGCAGCTAGGTTTTCGTCAGTAGGCAGGAGTGGGTTTCGTTCTGCCTTGTTACGAACCGTCACGGTATGCTTTGTCCATCTCATAACGCTGTGCTCCGCCTTGCCAGGTGGACTTGCCTTACATCCCGCCATTGCGGCGAGAAAAGCGCACGTCGAAACCAAGGCAACTTGCCGCATCGTCATTCCGTTACATGAAGAGTAAGAGTCATCGAGCCATGCCCAGAGCCACAGAACACCGAACAGTGCCCCACAAAATCTCCTGCTTTGTCCGGCGTGAACGCGAGCTCGCCGGGTTTACCCTTGTTGAACTTCGCATCAAGGCCTAATTCCTTGAATTTCAGCCCATGTCCTACATCTTCGGTACTCAGCACCAGAACGACAGGTTCGCCTTTTTTCAGGGTTACGTCTGCAGGACTGTAAGCAAATTTCTTTACCGAAACCTCGATACGCCGTGGCGCGTCCGGAGCAGGAGCAAATCCGGAGAGCGTCAATGAGCCCATAGCCAGGCAACTCAAGAGGACGGTCTTTGTAACTAGGCCTAATTTCATTTACATCACCTTTTCTCTGGTCGAAGAGTTATTTTTCCAAAGCTGACTAAACGGCAACCTCTCTTTAGCTGTCGAGACCACAATGGACCACTCGTCCACTTCCCGTCTGCATACCCAACGTAGTAGAGTGCGCCATGCCAGTTGTCATCGCGCAATGTGCCGTTTGTCACTTCTTTGTAAAAGCAGTTGAATCAATTTTTTCTTCGGGTTGCGCACCCAGAAGTCTCGGGATCAACGAGGAAACAAGTTCTTCCACCGGAACTCTTCGCGAGACAAATCCGAGTAGCTCCGCTCTCTCCCGGTCGTGGATTAGGACCGTCCCTCTTCCCTGCTGGAGGATCCGAAGCGGCCCATCAGAGAGCATTGATATCTCTGAGCCACCCACCGGGCCGACCATATCTCGAATCAACCTGCATAGCAAGCCGCCAGTTCGGCTCTCTTTGCGGTGGATGATGTCGGAATTACGTACACCCAATGCGATTTCCAGGTCATTCGACTCGACCCGAAGCTGGTTAATGTCATCGCCTGAACTGAAGACGTAGGGTGTAGCAACAAATCGCCGAAGCAGGTCCGGATGCCATCGCGGCTCACTCGTCATGCGTAGACCTCCTGCCTGCGAGTTACAACAAACTCCCGGAGTTCGTTCGCCGCAAACTGCGGAGTGCCACCATACCGAAAGCGCCAGCAGGGTAGTGTGGATACGCTTTGAATCGTCCGCTCTCGCATTGCGCCCGCTTCGGATAGCTGCGGCGGAAGCCTCTCGACACTGGAATTGAGATAGCTTCGCGCCTCTGCTGATGACATCGGCGTGAAGTCGGCTCCAGCCTCTTGTATCCTCTCAAGGAAGACTAGCCACCGCGGTTGGCACTCTCGTTCCACCTGGGCCCCAAACGCCTCTGCAATGTCTACTTCGTAGGCCAACTCTCCATTCATTGACACCTGCAAACTATGTCTCTCCAAGCTTTGGAAGTGTTGCACCGCATCCGGCAGTAGTTTCACCGGCGCCGACGTACCGTGTGCGACGATACTTCCTTGACGCTGGGAGATATACGTCCAGTCATCCGAAACATAGTTAAAGCCGTTCTCCGAAAGTGCGACCGACAGTGTTGACTTCCCTGCCCCCGATACTCCGGCAACCAATAACCCGTCGCCTTCCCACTCCAGGCACGCGCAGTGAACTGGAACCAATCCCATCGCGGCTCCGAGGACGCCCAGCGTAATCGGTATCAACTTCTCCTTCCAGAAAAGGTCGTCTCGGGCAACTACGCCTGAAACTCTGGCACTAAGAGTACGGCGAAGAATATCGAACACGAACAAATTTGTGCTGCCAAAGGAGGCTGTTACTACGTGGTGCAACCCTCGAAAATGAGGTTCGCCAACCGCCTCAACTGACGATTCATCCACAACAACCCGCATCTCAAATCGCCCCGCGCGCAAGGGATCCGCCGCAATGGATAGAAGCTCCAACGCTCTCGCTAGATCCACTGAATTTGTTTGCAAGTCGCAACCGGCGCCTGCAAAGCATAGCTTCATCGAGTGCGACAAGACGGTTTGATCGATCGAGAAAAACGACATAGAAACACCTGTACGGCTTCACTCTAACTCAGGAAAACAAGCATTCTTGACGTCGATGAAAATCTTTACAATCCGCTGACACGACCATGACAAATGCTCTGACGGCAAGTCATATCGTCCACAATGAGCGAGGAATTTGCAGTGCCCAAGTCCCGCAAAATTGTCTTCTTCTTCCCGTCGTTCGCTAGCTCCGACGCCACGGCGCCGCTCGGAATACTGGCCGTTGCCACACCTCTGATTCGCGCCGGCTACCAGGTCGTCCTGGTCGATTCCACCATCACCCCAAACTACAAAAAGCGTGTACTCGAAGAGGTGCGCGATGCACTATGCCTCGGCATCTCTCTCGTCACAGGCCCGATGATTCGCGAGACCGTTGAAATCGCCAAGGCCATTAAGGCATGGAACCCGGACTTTCCTATCGTTCTCGGCGGATGGCATCCATCGCTGCTTCCTACCCAAACACTGCAGGCCCCATACATTGACTATGTCGTGTGTGGGCAAGGCGAAGAGTCCTTCCTCGAACTCGTCGGCCACATCGAGAACAACTCTGCACCGGATTTTGTCGCAGGCATCGGCTTCAAACGCGACAACAAGCTCATTTTCACACCGGAACGCGCTCTCAAACCAATCGTAGACTTGCCCCCAAAGGCCTACCACCTCGCTGACTTCGACGCCTATGAACGCGTGTGCGGCCGACGCTGGGCGATGTACACCTCTAGTCTGGCGTGCCCCTTCGATTGTGCCTATTGCACCAACGGAGCAGTCTATAAGCGCAAGTGGAACGCTCTGCCTGCAGAGCAGTTCGTAGAGGAGACCGTCGACCTCAGCCGCCGATACAACCTCGAGATGCTCTGGGTGGTGGACGATAACTTCCTTGTCGACCTCGACCGCGCCCGCGCCATAGGTGAAGGGTTGGTCCGTGCCGGCGCCCAGTTTAGCTGGAGCATTCAGGCAACCACCAACCTCACCTCCCGTCTCTCCCTTGAAGATTTGAAACTCCTTCGACGCGGCGGTCTGCACCAGATATGCCAGGGAGTCGACTCCGGTTCGCCGAAGATTCTCAAGGCCATGAACAAGACTTTTCAGAACTTCGACGATATCTATGAGAGTGCAGCACGCTGTCTGTCTGCGGGTATGCGCCCGTCGTTCAACATCATCTTCGCCTATCCCGGCGAGGGTCCAAAAGAACGGCGAGAAACCATGAACTTCATCATGGACGTTTGTCGACGCTTCCCGGGAACCGAATTCTGGACCAATATTTTCACTCCCTATCCCGGGACCAACGTCATGAACAGGGCCGAGGAACTCGGCATTGAAGCCCCGACCTCCTTCGAAAAGTGGGCGGAGTTCTTTCCTCGATACACCAAGCTGCCTTGGCTAAACGGACACGACCACGAAGAACTGCAAATTATGCGCGACTATCTGCGCATCGCGTTCGATCGCATTCCGATCGGCGCCGACCGGCGCACTCGCTTCACCCGCCTCGCTCAGAAGTGCATCTCGTTTCCTGCACGCTTCCGCCTCGATCACAGTCTCTACCGATTTCCGGTCGAGCTTTGGGTCAACGACAAGCTCAAGGAGCGGACCGCCGGCTACAAACCCGTTGTCGATGCGCGACGCTTGGAGCCAAACCCGGAGCCGAACCCAGAGCCGGTGGAGGCCGCATGCTGACACGGAACAAGATCGTCCTCTTCTACCCGCCCTACGACGGACCTCCATTGGGTGCTCCCCTGTGCCTGCTTGCTCTCGCTGCCTCTCTGCGCGAAGCCAACTTCGACGTTGTAATGATCGACGCAGCAATCGAGCTTGACTACCTCACGCGAATTCAATGCGAAAGTGTCGATGCTCTTTTCCTTGGTATCTCTGTTCTTACCGGCCCGATGATTCGCGGCGCCATCGAAGTCGCCACCGCTGTGAAAACTTACAGCCCATGGCTGCCGGTCATCTTCGGAGGCTGGCACCCTTCGCTTTTGCCTGACGAGACGCTGAGCGAAGCCTTCGTCGACATGGTCGTCCGTGGCCAGGGTGAGATCACCATAGTTGAGGTAGCTCAAGCCCTTGCGCAAAAGCTCAATCTCAATACCATCGCAGGGCTTTCGTGGAAGAACAACGGCCAGCGCACCCACAACATCGATCGCAAAGTAGAGCCTCTCGACAATCTACCCGTACCAGCCTTCGATCTCACCGACTTCGACGCCTACGAAAAACTCTGCGGCGTGCGTAAGCTCGCATACGCCACCAGCGTCGGCTGTCCGTACGCCTGCAACTACTGCACCGACCAGGTCTTCTACAAAAGGCGCTTCAATGCTCTCTCTGCCGACCGCGTTGTCGCGGAGATGATCGACCTGGTCACTCGTTACCGCACAGAAGAAGTGGCGCTCCTCGACTCCAATTTCCCTGTCCAACTGCCACGCGCACTCGAAATTGCCCGCGGCATCCTTTCCTCCGGGGTGAAATTCAAATGGACATTTCAGGCCTCGACTGACTTCCTCTGCCGCATGAGCGAAGACGATGTGCGACTGCTTGGTGCCAGCGGTGTATCGCACATGGGCTTCGGTACAGAGTCAACATCCGAGTCGGTCCTCAAGCTGATGAACAAGCGTCATCAGCGCGTCGACGAAATGTACGAGACCGCACGCAAGGCACAGCTAGGCGGTATCCGCGTCACCTTCAACCTCATCTTTGGCTATCCCGGAGAAACCGAAGCCGACCGCATCGTCACCTTTCAGACTATGAGTGACATCGGCCACCAGTTTCCCAACGTCAGCTTCTCGCCGAACATCTTCACTCCATACCCCGGCATTCCAATCTGGCCGCAGCTTCGCGAGATGGGAGTTCCCGAACCAAAGAGCCTCCGCGAATGGATGGACATGCCACTCGGCGCGAATATGCTGCCGTGGCTCAAAGGAAAGGAACTCGCTCGTCTGCAGCGAATGCTCAACTACTTCCTCTTAAACAACCAGATCGATCGTCGTCACAAAAACAACTCACAGTTGCGGCGAGCCGTCCGGTTCATCGTCCAGACCCCCATCCGCTGGCGACTGCGATCCAGCCGTTATTCCTTCCCCTGGGAGTTGTGGCTCTCCAACGTCTCCGAGCGCATCATCCTGCGTCGTTCGTTGGTAACCGGCCAGGAGCTTCCCAAGGAGCCTGCCAATGCCTGCTAAACGAACTGAAGGGAGGAGGTAATCGATGGCTGATGTCCTCCTGACACATTCGTATCATCTCCCCTACGACCCGAAGCAGGTCCGCAAGATGCAGCCCTACGCCCCGCTCGGCACGCTCTATGCTGCCTCAGCTCTCCGAGCTGGCAACATCTCCGTCGCAGTCTTCGACACAATGCTCGAGCCCCCCGACCCCGGCTTCGCGAACGCGCTGAAGCAATCTCGGCCCAACATTGTTGTCATCTATGAAGATGACTTCAACTTCCTCTCCAAGATGTGCCTCACGCGCATGCGCGAGCTCGCGTGGCAACTCGCCCACGAGGCCCGCGAAACCGGGACTGTCGTCATCGCGCACGGCTCCGACGCAACAGACCAAGCCGAATCGTACCTCCGCAACGGCGTCGACTTTATCCTTCGCGGTGAAGCCGAGCAGACACTCGTCGAACTCTGTACGACTATCCTCTCCGGCAGCCCCAACCTGGACCTCCCAGGTCTCGTCTACCTCGATAGCGCAGGCAGAGTCGCGCAGAGCGCCAACAGGATATCGAAGAACCCATCCTGGAACACGTTGCCCAAACCCGCCCGAGAACTCATCGACCTCGAACCCTACCGTCGAGCCTGGATCTCAGCACACGGCCACTTCTCTGCCAACGTCGTCGCCAGTCGCGGATGTCCTTACCGATGCAACTGGTGCGCCAAGCCAATCTCGGGCAACAAATTCCAGATTCGCCCAGCCAATCTGGTTGCGGCGGAGATTCGTGAATTAAAGGAAATGTACGGTGTGCAACATCTCTGGTTTGGAGACGATGTCTTCGCGCTCAATCATCGTTGGGTCCAAGACTTTGCCGACGAAATCGAGGCGATGCAATGTGCGTTGCCGTTTAAGATCCAGTCCCGAGCCGATCTAATGACCCACACCACCGTTGCCGGTCTTAAGCGAGCGGGGTGCACTGAGATCTGGATGGGCGTGGAATCTGGCTCGCAAAAGGTTCTTAACGCAATGGACAAAGGCCTGCGTGTCTCCGATGTTGTCACTGCACGAGCCCGTCTCGGTGACGTAGGAATACGCGCATGCTACTTTCTCCAATTCGGTTATCCGGGAGAGACCTGGGAAGACATCGAGCAGACCATAGCGCTGGTCCGAAGTACTCGCCCTGACGATATCGGAATCTCCTTTTCATATCCTCTTCCCGGCACCGTCTTTTATGAACGCGTTCAGGAACAGATCGGAGCCAAACGAAATTGGACCCACAGCGACGACCTATGCGTCATGTTTCGCGCAGCCTACAAAGATGAGTTCTACATGGCATTGAGGAACGCCCTCCATGCCGAGGTCAACTCATGGAGAAACATCGATTCGTCCGAAGCAGTAGATGCAGGTTCTCTCTGGCAGCAGGTCTTCGAGCTTGAACCAAAGACCAGGAACACCGAGGCAACGACACTCACGACAGACTCTTCCAGTGACCCCGGCATGGAGAAATTGATCCCTCTGCACGCACTAGTTGCCGCAGCGAGGCAAGTCTGATGGCGGACCTTCTCCTCACTCACGGATACTTCCTCTTCGAAGATCCCAAGGAGCTTCAGATCATGAAGCCCTATGCTCCGCTTGGCATTCTTTATCTGTGCTCCCATCTGCGTAATCAAGGCTTTGACGTTGAAGTATTCGACACAACATTCTCCAACCGTGAGGCGCTCTTTCAACATCTTCGTACGGAAGAGCCGTCCGTAATCGGCATCTATGCCAATCTGATGACACGCGGCAATGTCGTCGAAGTCCTCAAGGTGGCCCGCGAAGCCGGCTGGAAGACCATCGTCGGCGGTCCCGAACCAGGCGCATACGCTCTCGAATACCTCCAAGCTGGTGCCGACTTCGTGGTTTTCGGTGAAGGCGAGCTGACGATGCAAGACCTCCTCGAGGCCTTCCGCGCAGACTCAATCGACTCCTGCTCCAGCATCCCAGGTCTGGCTTATCTCGACGACACGGGCAACATGCGCGAGACTCCGCACCGCGAACAGATCGCCGATCTCGACAACCAACCATGGCCCGCTCGTCATGCGATCGACGTCAGCCGCTACGTCAAGACCTGGCGCGACGCTCACGGCAAAGGCTCAGTCAACTTCATCACCGCCCGCGGCTGCCCCTACAAATGCCGTTGGTGCAGCCATCAAGTCTTTGGGCAAACCCACCGCCGCCGCGATCCGCTGCTCGTCGTCGATGAGGTGGAGTGGCTACTCCAGACCTACTCTCCCGACATGGTCTGGGTATCCGACGACGTCTTCACCATCAATCACAAGTGGATCCGCGATTACGCCGCCGAGATGCGCCGACGTGGTCTGCGTATTCCCTTCGAGTGCATCTCACGCGCGGATCGACTCAACGCAGAGATGCTCGACCTCCTCGCCGAACTCGGCTGCTTCCGAGTGTGGATCGGCTCGGAGAGCGGCTCCCAGCGCATCCTCGACGCCATGGATCGCGGCGTCAAAGTTGAACAAGTCCAGCAGGCCGTCGCTCTCACTCGCGAGCGTGGCATCGAGAGCGGTATGTTCCTCATGTGGGGCTACGAAGGCGAGGAACTGGCCGACATCGAAGCCACCATCAAGCACGTCAGCATCACAAAGCCCGACATCTTCTTCACCACTGTCTCTTATCCGATAAAGGGCACGCCTTACTACCAACGAGTCTCCGAACGCCTCGTACAGCTCAAGCCGTGGAGCGTCAGCTCCGACCGCGAGATCAAGATCAAAGGCCGTCACTCCCGAACGTTCTACAGCCACGCGGACAAGCTGCTCAAGGATGAAGTACAGCTTGCGCGTCTTGCAGGAACGCCCGCAGCCAACTCCGAACTCGCTGCCACTCTACGCGATCAGATTCAACTCTCACGCGCCGGTCTGCACTCCACCTTAATGGAGGTTGAAGCGTGACCCCACTTGCCATAACGCAGCCGCAAGCGGCCCTCGCCTTTGATCACATGGCCGCTGAGTACGACGAAGTCTTTACAAGATCCATGATCGGCCGAGCTCAACGTGACGCCGTGTGGAACCTGCTGACCCAGACATTTTGGAGCGGCGACCACATACTCGAACTCAACTGTGGCACCGGCGAGGATGCGCTTTTCCTTGCACAACGCGACGTCGCGGTTACTGCCTGCGACGCATCGGAGCGGATGATACAAGTTGCCACCAACCGCCTGCGGACAGAAAACCCGGCCGCCTCAGTAAAGTTCACCCTGCTCCCCACCGAGCGTTTACGCGAACTCCAGGCGGCGCCCATGTTTGATGGCGCATTCTCAAATTTCTCCGGCCTCAACTGTGTCGCGGACCTCAAGCAGACGGCAGAAGATCTTGCCGCCCTTCTGCCACCCAACGCTCCCCTGGTGGTTTGTCTCTCCACACGCTTCTGCGCATGGGAGATCATCTGGTTTCTCCTTCATAGAAAATTTCGCAAAGCCTTCCGCAGATGCTCTGGCCGGGCCACAGCGAAGGTCGGAGAGTTTACGATCGACGTGTACTACCCGACCCTTCGAAAGCTCCAGCAACTCTTCTCACCTTCATTTGCTCTTCGCTCCTGCATAGGCATCGGCGTCACCGTTCCACCGTCCTATGTTGAATCCTGGATTCACAACTACCCACAGTTGCTGGGCTTCCTGCGTGCAGTCGACAAGGTCATCTCGCCCCTCCCAGGCTTCCGTGTCATCGGCGATCACATGCTACTCCACTTCGAACGTGTGCAGGCATGATCATGTCCAGTCATATCGAAGCAGCCTCCAGAGCGCAGTTTGGGCATGACGAGCTGCGCCTGCAATGCCCGCGTTGCGGCGGCTGGGTTGGCAATCTCCTAGATAGGAACGCTGGAGCAGGCACAACGCTTGTCTGCACGGACTGCTCTTTCAAGATTGTCAACGAGGACGGTATTTGGAATTCACTTTTGCCGGAACGCTTTGCGCATTTTTCTCGATTCATCAAGGAGGACCTGTGCGATCAAACAGCTCAAGGCTTCTCGAGCACTGGCGCGGAATACTACCTCGCCCTTCCTTATCGCGATCTTTCAGACCACAATAGCCAACAATGGTCTCTCCGCGCTCGCACTTTTCGGTATATCAAGCGGCATATCCTTCCCCGCGCCATCCCAAGCGCCGACGGCCGACTCAAGATCCTGGATCTCGGCGCCGGCACAGGTTGGCTAAGCTACCGGCTTGCACTCGAGGGCCACTCGCCCATCGCCGTGGATCTACTGACCAATAATCGCAATGGACTGGGTGCCGCCGCACATTACAGGAAGCATCTCACCACTCTCTTTCCCCGCTTTCAGACGGACTTCGATACCCTTCCCTTCGTCGACGATGAGTTCGACCTGGTCATCTACAACGCCTCGTTCCACTACTCCGAAAACTACGAGCGGACTCTAGCCGAAGCGTTGCGTTGCACTCGCGCTAACGGAACCGTCCTCATCGCCGATACCCCCTGGTACAGCGACGAGAGCGTCGCGCAACAAATCCTTGCAGAGCGCCGCGAGGCCTACGCCACACACTCCGTTCTTCCCACCGACACGCTCAACAGCCTCGGATACCTTACCGATAAACGTTTGCAACGCATGGAAGCGTCTTTCGGCATCCACTGGCAGATCGACACACCCAGCCATGGAGTTCAGCGCCTCATGCGACAGGTCATTACCAGACTGCAAGGCGACCAGTATCCAGCGCAACTTCGAATCTATTCTGCCAGGGCAAGAAAATGATTATCCTCTTCAATCCGCGAGCCACCAGACCACGCAACCGCCGCCTCCCGTTGGCGATCCTGGCCATCGCCGCCGTGCTCGAAGGACGCGAAGACTATGAAATCGTCGATGGCAACTTGGACGAGACTCCAGTCGACACTATTCTCAGCCTCATCGCCACACATAATGTTGAACTTCTCGGCGTCACCGTCATGCCCGGCCCGCAAATGGTCGCTGCAATGGAAGCATCACGCGAGATCCGACGTCTCCATCCACACGTAAAGATCGTATGGGGCGGATATTTTCCTTCGGTCTACCCCGACTCCGCGCTCAACGCAAAATACGTCGACTACATCGTTCGCGGCCAGGGAGAAGAAACTATGCTCGAGCTTCTCGAAGCGATCCGCGGAAAACGGCTCTTCGAGTCCATCCTCGGGCTCTCCTACAAGGACATCTTCGGCCTACCCCGCAACAATGCGGAACGGCCAATGAAGGGTCCCGATGCGTTCCCCTGGCATCCTTTCCACCGTTTGCCCGTCGAAAAATATCTCCGTCCATCCTTCTTCGGTAAGCGAACTGCCGTTCACCACGCCAGCATTGGCTGTCCCTTCAACTGCAGCTTCTGCGGCGTCCACGCCGCCTACGGCAACAAGGAGCGCATGGAATCGCCAGAGCGCACCGCCGCGATACTTTCGCACCTAGTAACGAACTACGGCGCAGACTCCGTCCAGTTCTACGACATGAACTTCTTCCTCCGGGAAGACCACGCACTCGAACTCGCTAAACGTATCGAACATCTCAAACTCCGCTGGTGGTGTGAAGCTCGGGTCGACATCATGTCACGCTACTCAGACGAGACCTTCGCCGCTCTCAAACGCGCGGGCTGCACCATGATCTTCTTCGGAGCGGAGTCGGGCTCCGACTGGGCACTCAAAGAAATGAAGAAAGGCATCACCACCGATCAGACCGTGACCATTGCAGAGCGAACAAAGAAATTCGGCATCATCCCCGAATTCTCCTTTGTGATCGGCAACCCAGGTGATCCGGAACGAGATACCCGCGAAACCCTCGCCTTCATCCGCAAACTGAAAAAGATCAACCCTGATTCCGAGATCATCATCTACCACTACACTCCAGTCCCCCAGCCCGGTAACATGTACGGCAACGTCGACGCCGAGATCAAATTCCCCTCTACCCCAGCCGAGTTCGCCACCAAGCAGTGGATGGACTTCATCCTGCGCATCGACACCAAGGCTCCGTGGCTGCAACGCAAAACAAAAAACCTCATCGATAACTTCGAGATCGTCATAGGTTCGCGTTGGCCCACGGTGCAGGACATCCGCGCTCCGAAGTGGAGCCGTGCTCTCTTAAAAACCCTTAGCTCCTGGCGGTACGCGCTTGGCATCTATCGCTTTCCGATCGAGCTGCAATGGGCCAATCAATTCATCAATCTGCGCAAACCAAAACGAGAGAGTTTATGACGACGATGATGGCCACTCCATCCGATGTCTTCGACACTTGGGCGCAGGTATACGACGAGCAGCCAAACCCGCTTCTCTCGCTGGAGCAGCGCTTTCTCACCAGAATGCTTCCAGACGTCAGTGGCCTCGACATACTCGACGCAGGCTGCGGCACGGGCAGATGGCTTCAGTTCCTCGCTTCTCGCCACCCCGCCAGCTTGTTGGGCGTCGACACCTCCTCCGAGATGCTGCAACGCGCGTCCGCCAAGCTCGGGACGGCAGCAACTCTACGCCTCGGAAACTGTGTCGCATTGCCCGTTCAAAACTCCGCAGCAGACCTCGTACTGTCTTCCTTCGTCCTCAGCTACATCGAAAACGTGGACACCTTCGCCCGCGAACTCTACCGAATCACCCGCCCTGGCGCGATGGTATTCCTCACCGACATGCATCCGGATACCGCGATCTCCTGCAACTGGAAGCGGTCATTCAAAGCGAACGGAACGGAAGAACAGGTCACCACGACAAGCCACTCTCTTCAACAAATCACCGACGCCTTTCAAGCCTGCGGATTCGAACTTCTCACTCGCATCGAGCCTTGCTTCGATTCTCCAGAGAAGACGACCTTTGAGCGAACCGGAAAACTCGAGTCCTACAAAGACTCAAGAGATCTCCCCGCCATCTACATCCTGCAGCTGCGAAAGAAATCGGCCCCCTCCCTCCACACGCACGGTCTCCCCGAGAAAACCGAGACGCTCCATATCAGCGGAGCAAGCTACGCTCTCGGGCCAGAGGCCGCTACCGCTGCGTCCTTCGTCATCGAACGAGGGCATCTCCAATCCATAGCAAGCGGCCCGCCCAGGCTCGAAAGAAGCGCCCCTTCGGCAGACCTCATTGATCTATCGGGCTATCTTGTCCTGCCCGGCCTCGTCAACGCCCATGATCATCTGGAGTTCGGCCTCTTCCCAAATCTCGGCGCCGGCCCATATCAAAACTCCGTTGAATGGGCAAAAGAGATCCATCGCACTCACGCCTCCCTCATCGCACGTCATCGCAAGGTGCCGAAAGCCACACGGCTATGGTGGGGAGCGATCCGCAATCTCCTCTCCGGTGTCACCACCGTCTGCCATCACAACCCACTTACCCGCGATCTCATCTCTGCTGACTTCCCCATCCGCGTTCTATCCAGATTTGGCTGGGCTCACTCACTCGAGATGGATCCAAACCTGATCCACAACTTTGACCACACGCCGCCCAACCTTCCCTTTATCCTCCACGCGGCCGAAGGGGTCGACGCAAAGAGTGCGCAGGAGATCTTTGATCTGGACCGTATGCAGGTCCTCGGCGATCGCACAGTGCTTGTCCATGGTCTTGCGCTGAACCCAAAATCCGTTGCTCTCCTCAATCGCCGTCGCTCTGCCCTGGTCGTCTGTCCCACCTCCAATCAGTTCCTCTTCCATTGCACTCCCTCCTCCACACTGATCAAATCGATCAACACCGTCGTCCTGGGCAGCGACTCGCCACTCACCTCTGCCGGCGATCTGCTCGATGAGATCAACTACGCCCGAAACGAGATCGGCCTCGACGCTAACTCCATCTACGAGATGGTCACCGCACGATCAGCGAGCGTCCTGCGCCTGCGCAACGGAGAGGGACACCTCCGGCCGGGCTCAATAGCAGACCTCGTCGCGGTACGGGACAAGGGACTATCACCGGGCGAAACTGTCGCGCAGCTCACCTACGACCAGATCGAACTGGTCATCCTCTCCGGCCGGGTCCAGCTTGCCAGCGCCACGCTCTACCATCGTCTGCCCGACCCACTCAACGTTGGACTACAACCCCTTACAGTCGACGGCCACCTGCGGTGGCTGCGCGCGCCCATCGACAACCTGCTCACCGAGGCAAGAAAGGCAGTGGGGAGGGACGTTCGCCTTGCCGGGAAGAAGGTAGACAATGCCAGCGCTGCATGAATCTCACACAACGCCATCGTCTCCTGCGCGCCTTACAACTCTGCCGATTCTCATTCTCAATGTTCACAGTCGCTGCAACTGCCGTTGTGTCATGTGCGATATCTGGAAACGGGAAACCAACGATCAGCTCCATGCACAGGACTTAGAACGCCATCGCGAGTCTCTCCTGAACCTTGGCGTTCGCCAGGTAGTCCTCACCGGTGGCGAGCCATTGCTACACAGCGATCTCGCAGCCCTGTGCAACTTCTTTCGCGAGCAGAACATTCATCTCACACTTCTCACCACAGGTCTTCTCCTCCACAAACGCGCCGACGAGGTTGCTACTCTCTTCGACGACATCATCATCTCGCTCGATGGTCCACCGGAGATTCATGATGCTATTCGCCGCGTCAACGGCGCCTACAACCTCATCCATAGAGGAGTCGCCGCAGTCCGCCACCGAAGTCCTTCGCTCCCGATCACCTGTCGCACAACAGTCCAGAAGGCCAACCATCGCCACCTCCGCGAAACAGTAGATGCCGCAAGAGCACTAGGCCTCGACTCCATCTCCTTCCTCGCAGCTGACCTGACCTCTCAGGCATTCAATCGCCTTCTCATCTGGCCGACGGAAAAGCAGTCTGAAATAGCTCTGACGGCGGAAGAGACGAGAGCACTCGAGGAAGAAATAGAGCTGCTCATTCTGGAATACAAAGCCGGCATCAACCACAAATACATAGTCGAACCACCCGCCAAACTCCGTAGGATTGCACGCCGCTTTCGTGAGCACCTCGGCGAGTTTGCACCTCAATCTCCAAGCTGCAACGCACCTTGGGTCTCTGCCGTCGTCGAAGTCGACGGTTCCGTGCGCCCGTGCTTCTTTCATCGTGCAATAGGAAATGTAACCTCTTCCACCCTCGAAGAAGTCATCAACGGAGACTCTGCTGAAAAGTTCAGACGGACGCTCGACATCGAAACGAATGCAACCTGTCAGCACTGCGTCTGTTCACTGAACTATCGTCAAGATTAGCGACGATCGCGGCCTATTTACTCTTCGCCCGCGCCTCCGCTATCAGAGGTTGCCCCGGATCAACCTCTCCCCACAGCTTAAGAAACCTCCCATAAGCCTCCACACTAATCACCTTATTGCGATTCATAGCAGCCGCCCGTGCAATACCCACCTCCGCCATGGGATAGACGTCGCTGCCCAGAGTCATATCCAAGCCGCGATGACCGAGCACCGTCTGAAAGTCGATGATCGCGGCGGACATCTGCCCCATCGCCGCATTGGCCATTCCGCGTAGATACGGCGTAAGCGATATGTCGTCGTAGGGCTCCAAGGCGATCAACGATCCAAGCGCCTTCTCCGGCTCGTTGACACCAATCTCCGCGGCGGCCTGCAACTGCGGCACATAATATTGTGCCACCGCTGTATTTTGCGGATAGCTCGCTTGCAGGGCTGCAATCACCTTGTCCGCGTAGGTTTGGTCACCGCAAAGTGCTGCCGCCATCCCCGCATGGAAGCTTGCGACTGGCCCCTTTTGAAGGCCCCTCACCTCCTCAACCATCTCCAGCGCAATGGTGCAACTTTCCATAAGCGCACGGTTCAATGCTCCCTGCGCCAGCATTGATGCCTGCGCCGATCTGAGCTCAGGCACGCTGCCCGCTATCGCTGCCGACACCCTCCAAAGCTCCGAACCCGCTCCTACTCTTCCCGTATTGTCCAGATAAAGACCATAGCGGTAGAGCTTTGCATAGCTGATCGCCGAACCGTTCGGGGCAGTCGCTCCTTCAAAGGAGCCCTGCAACGCATTTACCTGCGCTGCGATGACCTCTTCTTTTCCTGCCAGATAGCCAGCAATCAACGCATTACCGCTCGGGGCAACCCCAACGCGCTCTGCCTGTGCCTCTAGTTGCAGCGCGTTGTCATATCGGCCCAAACCGATCATTGCGAGTTCAGCCTCTGAATACATCTCAGCATCGAAAGGATTGCCGCTATAGCCCTGCTGAGCCACACGTAACGCCTCTGGAAGTTTTCCTGTCACCCGCAACACCCGCGCCAGCCCCTTCGCTCCCTCCATGTCGGTCGGATAGCGCTTCACATACTCGCGAATGATCTCCAGAGCGCGTTCGTAGTTTCCGCTCGTGTTCATCTCATAGCAGAACTGCGCCAGCAGCTTCACCTTCTCGCTGCTCTTCGCCGCTCCACTCCGTGCCAGCTCTGCTGCATTTGCCGACGCCACTTCGGCCTTCTCAGAGTCATACATCCACGCCAGCCGCATCTGTGCCTGCACAAACCTCGGATCAAGCGCCACTGCTTGTTGGTAGGCTGCTAACGCATCGGCCGTACGATCGGTGTGCATTGCTGCCTCGCCTACGGCATACGCGTGCAGCGCCTTGACGTTCGCGGTCGCCTCACGCTCTAACGGGATACTGCTCCGCTCCTCAGCCTTGCCGTCCTCGCTCACCTGGACACGTAGATTTTGCGCCAACCTTCCGATTGCAGCTGGAATGTCTTCCCTGCTCTTTGCAGTCTCCTCCAGCGTCTCCACCTTGTCGTTCGAGTCCGCCTTCACTAGATCCACGCTGATCGAGTACGGAGCATGCGCTCCGCTGATCTCGCCATACAGATACGCCCTGGCCCCCACGTTTTGCGCGACATGCTGTTCGGGCGCCATCTCTGAAACGCCACCTTCGACCTCAACCTGTCGCAACCCCGCGCGATACGCTTCAGCTCCCAGCACATTCAGGCTCCTCGACTGCCGCAGCGCAATCTCTAGCCCCTGCATCACTGTTCCGTCCAGCGTCTTGTCTCCGGTCTTGTTCTGAATGACCGTCAGCAAGAGGTGATCGTTCGGCCCCAGCACGAGCGGTCGAAAGACCCCGCTGCACACCAGCGCCACGACCGCAACGCCGGCGACGATTAGTGCCGCGGCCACCACCATCCTCACCTGCGTCCTCGTATTCACTGCCGAGGAAGCTGCAATCAGCTCCTCGACGCCACCCTCCTCCGTGATGTTCTCAACAGGTACTACGAGAGTTTCGCCGTCGAGGTCATACTCGAACTGAGTCGTGCCGATCCGAGACCGCGCCCAAGCCAACTCTCGCTTTGCTGCAAACGCAGCAGCCTCGGCCTCATCCACTATGCTTTGGATCTTGCGCAGTTGAGTCGGCCTCTGTCCACTCTCGATCGCTATCGCGCTATGTCGCGCCACGCGCGACAGTGCGACTTCGACACCCCCCCGATCTCCGTCTTGCCCCAACATTGAACCAATCATTGCAACGCCGGAATCTGATTCGAGATCCGCATTTTGCGAAGGAGTGCGTCTCTGTCCTCTGTGCCAGGCCACTGGATCGCTCGCCCGCACCAAAGGCACTACTGGGTCCGGCTCTTTGCCAAGCCATCCTCCCCGTCCCAGCTTGCTGCTCACTTTCATCAGTGCTTCGTGCAGATCCTTCGCTGTCTGAAAGCGCTTCTGCTGGTCCTTCTCCAGCAGCTTCAGAATCACCTTCTCCAACTCCCGTGGAATCGACTCGTTCCAATTTCGCATCGACTCAGGATCATGAGTGAACAGCTGCATAAACAGCAAAGCGCTCGTCGCCCCTTTGAAGGGCACCTGCCGAGTCGCCATCTCATACAGAACGATCCCCAGCGAAAACAGGTCCGACCGCATATCCAGAAACTCGCCCCGCGCCTGCTCAGGAGACATGTAGGACAAAGTCCCCACGGTCGCCCCGGCCTGCGTCAGGCCGTGCGATCGAGGCTGCAGTCCAACCCGCGCCTCAAGCTCAATCTTCGCCAGTCCAAAGTCCAATACCTTCGCCTGACTCCTGCCATTCGGCAGCTTCACCAGGAAGATATTCGCCGGCTTGATATCCCGGTGGACAATGCCCTTGGCATGGGCAACCGACAGCGCATCTGCAATCTGGATCGCATAGCGGACAATCTCCTCCACCGGCAACGCCCCATGAGTAATGCGGTCTCTGACCGTCTCTCCCTCCAGCAACTCCATCACCAGATAAGGATTGCCCTGTTGTTCGCCAATATCGAAGACCGTGCAGATATTTGGATGGTTCAACGCCGACGCTGCCCGCGCCTCCTGCAGAAAGCGCTCCCTCATTCCCGGCATCGTGTAGTCGTCATGCAACAGTTTGATCGCGACTTCGCGATGCAGACGTTCGTCCCAGGCCAGGAAAACGTGGCCCATACCGCCGCCACCCAGTCTTCCTAGGACCTCGTACGGCCCGAACCTCTGGCCTATCTGCGGAACCATACCTCGGATTCGCTCTCTATCTTTCTTTTCTGTTATCGCTCGAAGACATCCAATGCGCGGGTAAAGCCCTTCGCAACTTCATCACGTCGGCCACCCGCACTAGTTTCCAGCTCTGCCTCGAACGGATTCCAAACTCGGTAACCGACATCGGCCGAAGCTCTTCGATCGTGGGTCGCCCGTTTCACCGTAAGTCCATCCAGTCGTGCAACATCTGCCTTTTTCATTGCTTCCAATTTCACACACACAAATCCCCCTAAACATCCCCCAACCGGGGCAGACCCGCCAGACTTTGGTAACGCCGGACCCGGGAACCGCCTTTATAATCAGCCTGTGCCCTCCCTCAATCACACCGCTAATCATCCCTTCCGTCATCCGGCCAACCAAACCCTGCTGATCGATGCCGACGACACTCTTTGGGAAAACAACATCTACTTCGAGCGGGCCATCACCAGCTTCATCTCGTACCTCGACCACCGCGTCCACACCCCCGAAGAGGTCCGCGGCCACCTCAACCGCGTCGAGCACGCCACCGTCGTCGCCCACGGCTATGGCCTCCACAGCTTTCGCCGCTCACTCGTCACCTGCTTCGAGCAGCTCACCGACATTCCCATCACCGCAGAAAAGCATCGCCGCATCGAAAGCTTCGCCGAGTCCATCGCCGACCAGGAGATCGAGCTCCTCCCCAACGTCGCCACCACCCTCGCCGACCTCGCCACTCGCCACCGACTCATCATGGTTACCAAGGGCGACCCCGACGAACAAACCGACAAGCTTCAGCGCTCAGGCCTCGCCCCGCACTTCACCGCTGTCGAGGTCCTTCGCGAAAAACACCACGGCGCCTACCGGACCCTGGCCGACCACCACCAATGCGAGGCATGTACTACCTGGATGATCGGCAACAGCCCCCGCTCCGACATCAACCCCGCCCTCGCGGCAGGTTTCCACGCCATCTTTATCCCTCACGACTTCACTTGGGTGCTCGAACACGAGGTTGTCAACCAGCCCCCATCCGGCCAGCAGCTCCTCGAACTAGCTGCCTTCGCCGACCTGACTCGTTACTTCTAAGCCGCCAACCTGGAGATCGCACATCTCTCAACAATCGCGCATCCCATCAAACAGCTTCGCCTGCTTGGCCAGAATCGACGCCTTCGTCGTCATATCCGGCTGAAGGTTCCAGTCCCCCATCTCATGCGTCCCGCCCAATAAAACACCGTCTCTCCGCGAAAACATATAGGTGTTCTCATAGCTGGTCGCATAGGTCACCTCCGGCTGAGGCACCAGAAAAGTCAGTTGCCCGCGAATCGGTGTCATCTCCTCATCACCGAACAGCGCTTTCGATCCTAAGCCTGTGCAATTGAAGACAAGCCTCTCCGGTAACCCCTGCACGTCCGTCAGACTCTTCATCTCCCGAACCACAATCTTGCCCCCGGCGATCCGAACATCCGTCAACATCGCCGGCAGGTAGATCGGAGGCTCCACGATCATTCCATCGAACTGCCGCACGAAACGGCCCACAAACGGATGCGCCCCAGACGGCAGATCCTGAACCTCCGGCAGCAGCCCCTGAAGCGACCCAAACAAACCCGTATTGATCGACGAGCGCCACGGCGCATCCGACACGAAGTAGTTCCTCATCCAGCGAATCCCATACTTCGGGTCCGTCATGATCTGATATCGCCGATATCCATACTGCGCCGCCGCCACAAACTGCTGCGAAAACTCTGGTGTCAGTATCTTGTCCGGATCGTAGACGCTCGCTGGAAACCACTGCCCGCCGGCGATATTCGAAGTCGTCTCCGGCGGCAGAGCCTTTGCATAAATCGTCACCTGGAATCCCGCCTCCTGCACCAGCCGCGCCGTAGCCAAACCCACCGCGCCACTCCCAAGCACCGCCACTGGCCCCACATGCCCAGGTAGTCCAAGCTCCACCGCCAGCTTCGAAGTCCCCCAGCTCAAAGTAATCCCACCGCCGCCGTGCCCATAGTTATGCACAACAGCCGTCTCGCCGACCATCTCCTTCGCCACACGAAATCCCGAGGGCCGAAAGGGACGCAACCCCACCACTGTTCGAATCTCCCGCTCCGCCGAAACCCTCACTCGCGGCAGATGACAAGCCGTCTCCGGCAGATTCACCTGAAGCGCACCGGCAGCAATTGCCGCACCAACAGGCCGCTTCAAGCACCCCAGAAATCCGCCACCAGCGGCCAGAGACACTGCCGCCATATTCACATTCCGCAAAAAACTCCGTCTATCCATCGTCCGCCCAATCACAACATTCACTGAATCGCTTATTCCTCAAGTTACAAGCTCACGCTCACAAACCAAAATATCCCCAAGCTGTCCTGACACTTCGGACTCTCCGTGCCCAATCCCTATCCTCTCCCGACGGACTGTAATATTCCCCGCTTTCATCCGTCAGCATCTGTGTCGGACGCAAATCCGACCAAAGGAGAAACAAAATGACTGTTCCCGATAGCTGCACCTGCTGCCCGGAGTGCACCTGTCCACTCCAGTGCACCTGCCCACTCCCGTGCCCCTGCTGCACCTGTTCAACCTGTCCCCCGTCTAACTAGTCAAAGCAGCGGTGGGAGGCGGCAAGGCCCACCGCTCTCTCATGAGGAACGGCGCGATGCAAGCAGAAGCAATTACCGGCCTGGTTCTCCAACGAGATCAATTCCTCCATTTCGTACAGAGACGAGTCAACTCCCCGGCCATCGCGGAAGACATCATCCAGAGCGCCTACATCCGCGCCATCGAACACGCGCCGGCTTTGCGCAAGGAAGAGTCCGCCGTCGCCTGGTTCTATCGCATCCTGCGCAACGCCGTCATCGACTTTTACCGTCACCGCGCCGTCGAAGACCATGCTCTCGAGCAGTGGGCGCAAGACCTCGCAACCGGCGCCGCACTCGACCCTCACACCGAGGAGATCGTCTGCGGTTGCATCGGCCAGGTACTGCCCACCATCAAGCCTTCCTACAGCGAGATTCTCCGTAACGTCGACCTCGCCGGTCAAAGCCTCGAAGCCTTCGCCACCAAAGCGGGAATCACTGCGGAAACGCGGCCGTCCGCATTCATCGGGCCCGCCAGGCCCTAAAAAAGGAACTCATCCGCGTTTGCAGCACCTGCGCCAAATTCGCGTGCGCCAACTGTACCTGCGATTGACCTAAATTCTCCCTCCAGAGCCGTTTTTCTCCAACATTCACAGTCCGTCAACTTCTCACGAAAACTCCCTGTATTCTCTATAAGGATTACAAAGTAGAAGTGAGAGGTTCATGAGCGAAGGTCGTTGGGTTCTTTTGATTGCAAGTGAAGTTGGTGGCACGGACTCCGTATCGGATCGCGCCATGGAGCGATTAGTCGAGGCAATTCGTCTTGAAGGCTACGAAGTTGTTCGAACATCCACACCGGAGGATGGTCTTTCGCTGGTTACATCCGATCCGTCGTACAGCACCATCCTTCTGGATTGGGACCTCGAAGGCGAGAATCAGTTTGCAGAAGGAGCGGCGCTTGCCATCCTCCGCGCCGTCCGCCGCCGCAATAAAAAAATCCCCATCTTCCTCATCGCAGACCGCACCCTGGTCAGCGAACTCCCCCTCGAAGTCGTCAAGCAGGTCCACGAGTACATCCACCTCTTCGGCGACACCCCCGCCTTCATCGCCAATCGCGTCGACTTCGCGGTCGAGCGTTATCACGAGCAACTCCTCCCGCCCTACTTCCGCGAGCTCAAAAAATATAACGACCAGGGCGCCTACTCCTGGGACGCTCCCGGTCACATGGGCGGCGTCGCCTTCTTGAAGCACCCCGTCGGCATGGAGTTCCACAAATTCTTCGGTGAAAACATCATGCGTTCCGACCTCGGCATCTCCACCTCGCCGCTCGGATCATGGCTTGACCACCTCGGACCTCCCGGCGAATCCGAACGCAACGCCGCCCGCATCTTCGGCGCCGACTGGACCTTCTACGTCCTCGGAGGATCCTCCACCTCCAACCAGATCGTTGGCCACGGCGTCATCGCGCAGGACGACATCGTCCTCGCCGACGCCAACTGTCACAAGTCCATCTGCCACTCCCTCACCGTGACAGGCGCGCGCCCCGTCTACATGAAGCCCACGCGCAACGGCTACGGCATGATCGGCCTCGTTCCCCTCAAGCGTTTCTCGCCCGAATTCATTCGCGGCATTATCGACAAGAGTCCTCTCACCACCGGCGTCGCGAACCAAAATCCCACCTACGCCGTCGTCACCAACTCCACCTACGATGGCCTTTGCTACGACGTCAACAAAGTCGTCACCGAGCTCGCCAAATCCGTACCGCGCATCCACTTCGACGAAGCCTGGTACGCCTATGCCAAATTTCACGAGATCTACCAGGGTCGTTTTGCCATGGGCGTACCTGACGATACACAAGACCGCCCCACCATCTTCGCGGTGCAGTCCACTCACAAGATGCTCGCTGCCTTCTCCATGGCCTCGATGATCCATGTCAAGCTCAGCCCCCGCGCTCCGCTCGACTACGACCAGTTCAACGAGTCCTTCATGATGCACGGCACCACGTCGCCGTTCTATCCCCTCATCGCCTCACTCGACGTCGCTGCGGCAATGATGGACGAGCCCGCCGGCCCCACTCTGATGAGCGAAACTCTGCAAGACGCCATCAGCTTCCGCAAGGCAATGTCATCGATCGGCCACCGCCTCCGTGCCGCAGAGCAGGGCTGGTTCTTCCGCCTCTATCAACCCGAGTACGTCTTCGATCCGTTCGACGGGCAGACTTACCTACTCGAAGAAGCAGCCGACGGCCTCCTCACCAACCGCTCCAGCGCCTGGACTCTCAAGACCGGCGAAGAATGGCACGGGTACCAGGACGAGGACATCGCCGACGGCTACTGCATGCTCGACCCCACCAAGGTCACGATCCTCACCCCCGGCGTCAACGCCCAGGGTATTGTCAGCGATTGGGGTATTCCTGCCGCCATCATCACCGAGTTCCTCGACGGCCGCCGTGTCGAGATCGCCCGCACCGGCGACTACACGGTCCTCGTCCTCTTCTCCGTCGGCACCTCCAAAGGCAAGTGGGGCGCTCTCCTCGAAAACCTCTTCGAGTTCAAACGTCTCTACGACTCGGAAGCCTCGCTCGAAGAAGCACTCCCTGAACTCGTCTTGAAGTATCCCGCTCGCTATCGCAACGAGACTCTCAAAGAGCTCTCCGACGAGATGCACGCCGCCATGATTCAGTTGAATCTCTCAGGCTTGGTCAACGACGCCTGCGACGAAGACTTCGACCCCATCCTCACCCCCGCGCAGACCTATCAAAAGCTGTTACGCAACGAGACTGAGAAGATTCGTTTCTCCGAGATGCCTGGCCGCATCGCCGCCGTTATGCTCGTCCCCTATCCTCCGGGTATCCCCATGTCCATGCCTGGCGAACGCCTCGGCAGCCCCGAGAGCCCCGTCATCAAGCTCATCCTCGCCGTCGAGGAGTTCGGCAAGCGCTTCCCCGGCTTCGAACGCGAGGTCCACGGCATCGAGGTTGACGCCGAAGGTAACTACTGGATGCGCGCCGTCATCGAGACCAACGGCAAAAAGAAACCCGGCAACGGCAGCGGCAAGCAGCGCCCACCCAACGCGGCTCCCCCCGTCAAGAAGAGGAAACGCTCCACGCCCACTACCACCCCCGAAGTGCCGCCGACCGCCCTGTCCTCTCAGAGATGACATCCGCAGCCATCTCGACCCATCCGCCGGCCTCTAGTAAGGAGGCCGGTTTTTATTCGTCTTGCCACCAAGGGAAAGGCAATCTGGACGCGGCCACAGACAAATAATCGTGCCTTCAGCGCGCTAAACCCCTTACCACCATCTTTTTATCGGCCCCCCTAGTAATTTTGCCAGTTTCGCTGAAATCGATTGCTCGGTAGCTTGGAATCTGAACCAGATAACCGATGGAGTCACGACTGCCATGGGGGCAGGCTCCCGGTCTACACCAAGAGAGGTCTTTTATCATGAAGAAAACCGCGTTACTAGCCCTAGTGAGCGTCGCTATGACCTTACCGGCCCTTGCTCAAAACAAGATCGACGATCGCTTGGGCAACTCGGAAGAAGTCCTCAAACAGATTCTCGCCAAACCCGATGAGATTCCACATGCATACCTCAATAAGGCCGTATGCGTCCTTGTCTTCCCTGCCGTCAAGAAAGTAGCAGTCGGAATCGGCGGGTCTTATGGTCGTGGCGTCATCCTATGCCGCGGCGGAGCCGGAATGACCGGTCCATGGTCGGCGCCAGCAATGTACAAGTTGGACGTCGGCAGCCTTGGCGTACAGCTCGGCACTTCGTCGACAGACTATGTCATTCTCGTCGAAACCAAGACAGGCGCGCAGAAGATTCTCTCCGGCAAGTTGAAGATGGGTGCTGACGCAACCGCCGTTGCCGGCCCCACCGGCGCCAAGGCCGTTGGAGCCAACGACCCGAACGTCGATTTGCTCACTTACTCCAGAGCAAAGGGCGGCTTGTTCGCCGGCGCGTCACTTGCTGGTGCGTCTCTCGACACCGACGACGACGCTAACAAGTCTGTCTATGGCAAAGACATCACGGCGACATCGATCGTACGCGAAGCTGCAGTGAAAGCGACGCCAGCCGGTCAACCCCTGGTCACCACTCTCACCAAGACATCGCCGAAGTGGATTAACTAACAGCTGAAAGGACCTGAGGCGGAGGGCGCGGTGTCAGCCAGACACACGTCCTCCGCTTTTTCTCTTAAACCCGATATCCTTTGCTCCCATGACGGCCCCTGCGCAACACCTTCATTCGGATCGGGGGATGGTATACTACCCTTCGGATTGCTTACCGCACTCACGCCCACCAGCGTCGAGACACAAACGCGGAGGTGGCGAAATTGGCAGACGCACTAGCTTGAGGTGCTAGCGCCGCAAGGCATAGGGGTTCAAGTCCCCTCCTCCGCACCAATCCACACATTTTCTCCGGGTTTCTCTCTCCGGATCCAAGAGGTCGCAAGCTCCACAATGGTCATTCTTCTCGTTATCCTGCACGTTATCGTCTCGCTCTTTCTCGTCGGCGTCGTCCTCCTCCAGCAGGGCAAATCAGCCGACCTCGCCGGTGCCTTCGGCGGTCAGGGCTCGCAGACGGCCTTCGGCCCCCGCGGCGCAGCCAACCTCCTCACCAAGCTGACCACCTATTCCGCCATCATCTTCATGCTCAGCTCCATCGGCCTTACCATCCTGCTCTCGCGCTCCACTGCAGACCACTCCGTCCTCTCCGGCACCAAGTCCACCCCAGCCACCCAGACGACGCCCGCGAAGAAGTAGCCGCCCCGAAATCAGAAAAAGCGCAGGCCAATGGCTTGCGCTTTTTTCAGCCCTCTTGATTCTGCAGTTGTCCTCACCTTTCTTGTTGTCATCCCTGAAGCGGATCTGCTTTCCCTCTATTCATGCAATCCCATCCGCACAAATCAAGATCATCCAGCCGCCAATTTGCCATTAAGCTAGAACCATGATCCTCGAAACTCTCCCGGTCGGTCCCCTCCAATGCAACTGCTCCATCCTCGGCGACGAAACCTCCCGCGAGGCCATCGTCGTCGACCCAGGCGACGACATCCCCCGCATCCTCGCCCTCCTCACCAAGCATCAGCTCACCGTCAAGCAGATCATCATCACCCACGCTCACATCGACCACATCGCTGGCGCCCAGCGCCTCAAGCAGCTAACCGGAGCACCCGTCCTCTACAACCAAAATGACCTGCCCCTCGTAAAGATGATGGACGTCCAGGCCGGCTGGCTAGGCGTCCCCACTCCCAACGTCCAGGCCCCCGACGATACCCTTGACGACGGCAAGCTCATCGCCATCACTGGCCTTACTGGCAACATCCTCCACACCCCCGGCCACACTGAAGGCTCCGTCTGCCTCTACCTCCCCGCCCACACCCTCCTCCTCGCCGGTGACACTCTCTTCGCCGGATCCGTAGGCCGCACCGACCTGCCCGGCGGCAACACCCGGAAGCTCCTCACGTCCATCCACGACCGCCTCCTAGTACTCCCCGACGAAACAATCGTCATTCCAGGACACGGGGCGTCTACAACTATTGGGTCGGAGCGACTCGCAAATCCATTTTTACAAACATAAATAAATCAGATATTTATGTAGTTTTGTTGATCTAACACCTTACACGTATCGCATGAACTAGTAACTACCGTGGTTCAACTTCCGACCATGCACGATGCGTTCCAAACCCTCCGCAAACCCCTGTTCAAATCCCAATAAACTCACCACCACGCGTCCCGATTCAGCAATCCCATAGAACGACCCCGGGTGAACTACCACCCCCACCTCACGCAGCAAAATCTCCGCCGCATCCTCCTCGCCCACCTGCGGCAGCCTCAGAATCGCACTCCACCCCGCATCCAACCGCAACACCTCCGCCCCACTCCTCTGCGCCGCAGCAAGGTTTCCCCTCACCCGCTTCAGAATCTGCCCCTGAACTCCATTCCTTCCCGCAAGCCAACTCGGCAGCGCCATCTGCACCGGAGCGTTCATCGACAAGAACGTATCCGCCACCACCTCCAGCCGCCCCATCGCCTCCCGCCGAGGCGCCTCCGGCCCCAACCCTACAATCCATCCCACCTTCATCTGTGGCAACCCCGCAATCTTGCTCATGCCGCTCAAGCAGAACGTCAACGCCGGATGCGGCCCCACCGCAAAACTCATCAGCCGTTCCTCCCCCAACGGATAATCCAGAAACACCTCATCCACAATCAACGCCAGCCCATGCCGCACACAAATCGTCTCCAGCCGGCGCCTATCCTCTCCTCCGGTCGCTTGTCCCGTCGGATTGTTCGGATGCACCACCACAATCGCCTTCGTCCGCGGCCCAATCCTCTTCTCAAGCTCCCCAAAGTCGATCCACCACCCATGGTCATAGAACAGCGGATAAGGCCGCAGCCTTACGTCCTCCAGATCCGCCAGAAAATCAAACAGCGGATAACTCGGCTGCGCCACCAGCACCTCGTCTCCCGCGTCGCACAGCAGCCGGAACAGATACCCGTACCCTTCGCTCGTACTCGTCGTGAGCACCACGGCATCCGGATCAACCTCCGCCCCATGGTCGCCGTAGTACTCCGCCACCGCCTCCCGCGCCGACCGCATCCCACGAGGATCCGGATCGTAAATCAACGCCCCGGCACTCCCCAGCGGCGCAAGAATCGTCCCGGCATCATACTCAAACCCGCACACCGTAGGGTTCGACACTGTCAGGTCAATCAACTCCCGCCCCGCCGCCCGCGCCTCACGGATCGCAGCCGCAAACCCGCTCTCCCCGACATCCCAACCCGTCCGCTTCGAAAACCGAGTACTCACCCTTCCATGCTAATGCGCCCTCCGATCGAACCTCGGAAAATTGATATCGTTCGAACTTCTGACTAAGGTATCCTCCGTTCAATTTCGTTATCCCGAACCTTCAACTCCGGCCCGAGTCCAATCACAAAATCCCGTAGCTCGTCTGCAACAGGAAAGAAACTCGCTATGTCCCCAAAAAGGTCCGCCAAACCCGCAAAATCGACAACACGAGCCCTGCGCAACGCGCTCCCCTTCGTACCCACAGCTCCCGCGCCGCCCTTCGTCGATCCCGAAATCCTCACCTCGCGAACGGCTCCCCTGGCGGCCGGAAAATCCTTCAACCTGGCCGCCGTGCGCCGGGACTACGCGAGACCCGCAAGGAAAAGCGCAAGCAACGCGCTCGGCAACCCCACCGAAACCCTCCAGACATTCGACTTGAAAGACCTCGAGCAATACACCAGAGAGGCCGCCTACTCCACCAACGCCAGCAAAGACGTCCATCTCTTCTACGTAGGCCGCGACGACGTCCACGACATCCTCAAGTACATCCTCTCGCGCGTCACAATCTCGCTCTACCTCAACATGTTCGGCTACGACGACTCCGAACTGAACAACATCCTCATGGAGAAGGCTCTCGACCCAGCCATCACCATGATGATCACGCTCGACAAGTTGCAGGCCTCCAGCGTCCACGAAAAAGCTCTCCTCGAAGCCGATCGCGCATACAATCTTGCGGCCTTCAACACCTACTTCGTCATCGGCCAGTCCGCGTCCCACCAGATCAGTCACACCAAGGGTTTCGTCGCCGACGGACGTGTCGCCGGCGAAGGCTCCACCAACTGGTCGAACTCCGGCGAAGGCACCTTCGTCATCAGCGGAAAACCCGGAGGCCCCGGCTACAAGGCCCAGAACAACACCCAGGCAATCATCACCGACCCCGACACCATCGTCCGCTTCCAGACCGAGCTCATCGCCGAACACATGATCGCGCGGTCGCAACAAAAACCCGCCACCGCTCCACGCCAACTGCCCCTGCCATAAACACCATCGCTATTTTTCCTAAAATTAATCTCCGTCGTTTGACACCGGCTATCCAGATCGCTAGCCTCAGCTTCACCATCGTCTCAGGGCCAATCTTTCTGCTGTTCAAATCCCCATTGCCCTCCTGCAAGACGTGAGAGCCGAAAGCGATCCTCCATGAGCACAAAAGCAGATTTCAGCGCAGATGAGTGGGACCTCCTGCGTTCCTCTCCCCTTATGTCCAGCATTCTCGTCGTAGCCGCCAGTCCCAGCGGACCCGTCGGCCTCATTCAGGAATCGACAGCTGCAGGCAAAATGATCGTTCAGTCTGCGCAGACAGCACAGTCGCCCTTACTCAAGTCACTCGCCGAAGACCTCACCCAGCACATGTCGATTCCCAAACCACCGCCGGGCGCAACTCCGGAAAACGTTCAGTCCGCGGCAGGCGAAATTCTCAAACGCACATCCGCGCTCCTGACCCAGAAAGCCACGCCCGAAGAGACCACCGAGATCAAGCAGTGGCTTGCAAAGGTCGCCCAGGCTACAGCGGAAGCCAGCAAAGAGGGCGGCTTCCTTGGCGTCGGCGGCGTTCTCGTCTCCGACCAGGAAAAGACCGCGCTCACTAAGGTCAACTCCGCCCTCGGCATCTGAGTGTCGAATCGCGTTCACAGCTTGCTTCGATGTACCCTTGAATCACTTTGAACCAACAACCAATAGCTCCAATCCACGCCGTCCTCTTCGACTACGGCATGGTTCTCTCCGCCCCGCCTGACCCCGCCGCGTGGGCTCGCATACGCGCGGTCACCGGCCTCGACGAAGACATACTCCACCGCGAGTACTGGGCGCACCGTCACGCCTACGATCGCGGCGATCTCTCGGCCGAAACCTACTGGCACAAAGTCTCCATTGGTGCCGGAATCATAATCACCCCTACCCAACTCACTCAACTCATCGCCGCCGACGTCGACTTCTGGTCCACCCTCAACCCACCCATCCTCGAATGGGTCGAGCGTCTGCAGCGCGCCGGCATCCGTACCGGCATCCTCTCCAACATGCCCGACGCCATGGAAGTCGGTCTCCGCGCACGCCACCCTTGGATCGAAACCTTCGACCACCACACGTGGTCTCACGCCCTCCACCTCGCCAAACCCGAGCCAGCCATCTACCTTCACGCCGCCGAAGGTCTCCGCACACCACCCGCCAATATCCTCTTCATCGACGACCGCACCGAAAACATCACAGCCGCACTCGTCGTCGGCATGCAGGCCATCCACTACACAACTCACCCCGCCTTCGAACGCGAGATGCACGTCCGCCAACTCGACTACCTGCTACAAGTAGATGGTCATACAGATTCCCAAAACGGGAAGCTATAGTACCTCGGTAACGTCTTTCAAAATTTTCTTCCACCAGAACCGTCTCACAACCCATGGATAGTTAAGGTCAGGCTGCAACAGCGCTCCACCCGCAGCCAACAACCCATGAAGACAACGCTCTCGCTCCGACGCATCCTTGCCGGTCTCTGCGCCTTCATGGCCCCGGCCCTCGTCACCACATCTCTCTCCGCGCAAACCACCGCCCCACAGCAACTCGTCTTCGCCGGCCTCCTCGGCTCTTCAAATCCCGCACAATTCAACGCCCAGTTCAACGCCGTCCAGTCCGACGCCTCCGGCAACCTCTACCTCCTCCTCGACCAGAAAGACGGCGTCCGTCTCCTCAAGACCGACCCCACCGCCACCAGCGTCCTCGCCCAAACGCAGCTTGGCGCAGCAGGCGACATCGGTCTCGCCATGGCCCTCGATCCCTCCGGCAACATCTACATCGCCGGCACAACGAACTCCGGCACAATCTCTGCAACATCAGGCGCGACGTTCCCCAGCGCAACCGGCGCCACAAACGCCTTCATCGGCAAGTTCGATCAGAACTTGAACCCGATCTTCATCACCTTCGCCGGCGCCAGTGGCCTCTCCGTCACCGGCATCGCCGCTACCGCCGACGCCGTCTTCCTCACCGGAAGCATCTTCGGCGCAAACCTCCCCGTCACGCCCTCCGCCATCATCCAGTCCCCCGCCTCCGGCAGCCTGCAAAACGGCTTCGTCGAGCGCTTCAACGCAACCGGCACCACACTCGTCTATGCCAGCTACCTCAGCGGCCAAAACGGCAACACCGCCCCCGCAGCCATAACCGCCGACGCAAACGACAACGCCTACATCGCCGGCTACACCACCAGCTCCGGCTACCCCACCCTCTCCGCACTCGTCCCCACCATCCTCAGCACCACCTCCGGCTTCCTCACCAAACTCACCCCCGCCGCCGATGGCCTCCTCTTCTCCACTTTCATTCCCGGCCCCGGCATCACCTCCATTGCCCTGGCTCGCGGAATACAGGATCCCGCCGCACAAAATCTGCTCCTTTCCGGCTCCATCGCCCTCGGCCAGTTCCCTATCGCCAACGTCTCAACGCCGCTCGTCAACACCAGCTATCAATCGCTCGTCCGTCTCCCACTCGACGGCAGCTCCGTCCTCAACTCCACGCTCCTCGCCCCCGGCACCCAATCAACACTCACTTCAGCACCAAACGAAAACACATGGATCGCCAGCACCCTCACCACTCCCTCCTGGCTCGTCCCGCTCACGCCGCTGTCGACCATCGGCAACAGCTACGCGATCCGCGTCACACAACAAAACATCATCGACCAGACCATCCGCTTCGGCGGCCTTCCCACCTCTAACCCAAACTTCGCAAGCGCACCCGTCACCCTCACCTCCATCGCAACCGACCCCACCGGCCAACCCATCGTCGCCGGCAGCGTCTCACCAACCGCCAGCGCCAGCCTCCTCGCCACCGAAACCTACGACCTCCCGCTCTACAACACACCCACCCCCGCACTCCCGTCGGCCCTCCGCAACGCAGTGCTCACACCCACAAGCTGCAGCGGCAGCCTCTGCTCGGGCGCCGCCGCCTATCTCGCGAAAATCAGCCCCACCGCGGCCCCCGCGCTCGCCCTCTCCACCGACGCCTCCCCCAACATCACCCTCCGCAACCTCGGCGCCCTCGCCGCAACGAACCTCCAACTCACCGCAACCAACTTCACCCTCGCCCACAACTGCCCCATCACGCTTGCTCCCGCCGCCGAGTGCAGCATCGCCCTCACCAGCAAT
Organism: Acidobacteriaceae bacterium KBS 89; assembly: GCA_000381605.1. Taxonomy (GTDB): domain Bacteria; phylum Acidobacteriota; class Terriglobia; order Terriglobales; family Acidobacteriaceae; genus Edaphobacter. Next base: position 146,503 of record KB906755.1, on the reverse strand, counting down.
TCAACCAACCCCGGAACCCTCACCGCGCAAGCCGACAACGCCACCTCGCAAACCGCAACCATCCCCCCCACCACCACCCAGCCGAACCCCATCGCCTTCTCACCAAAAGAACTCGACTTCGGCATCGAAACATCCACCAGCGCACCCTCCACACGCATCATCACCCTCACCAACCTCACCCAGCAGCCTCAAACCTTTACTTCTAAATTAGGCAGCAACCAGCTCACTCCATACAACTTCACCGAATCCTCCAGCAACTGCCCTCTCACCACCGTCAACACCAAAACCCTCGCCGCCGGAGCCACCTGCCACATCACCCTTAGCTTCACCGCCTCCTCCACCCCAACCGACGACGGCTTCGCCCAATCCAACTGGACCATCGGCCCCAGCAACGTCCTCCTCACCGCCTACACCCAGGCCGCCGCCCTCAGCCTCTCCGCCACCCAGATCGACTTCGGCACCCAATTCGGAACCACTCCCGTCGCCGGCCCGCGCCTCCCACGCTTCCTCTACATCTCCAACAACTCCTCCATCCCAATCCCCCACACTCCAGTCACCCTCTCCACCCCCTTCACACTCATCGACCGCTGCCCCACCACCCTCAACCCCCACACCGTCTGCCGGCTCCAGATCACCTACGAATCCCCAGTCGCCCCATCCGCCGACTCCGTCACCCTCACCCTCGATCAAGGCCTCACCGTCCTCATCACCGGAACCACCCACACGCAGCCCACCGGCATCGGCCAATCCGCCAACCCCAACCTCACCGTCACCCCTCCAACCATCGCCTTCGCCACACCAGTTCTCGTCACCGGCACCTCCACCACCACCCAATCCGTCACCATCGGCAACATCGGCGCGCAACCCTTCGCTCTCACCCTAGCCCTCACCGGCGACTTCACCGACACCACCGACTGCCTCACCAATCTCCCCGGCAACAGCACCTGCACCGTCCTCCTCACCTTCGCCCCCTCGCAACCGGGAACTCGCCAGGGCCTGCTCAGCGTCACCGCCGGCAGTGGCACTTCGCCCGCCTTCGTGAGCCTCACCGGAACCGGCACCTCCATCGTTACCACGCCCAACAACACCTTCGCATTCGGTAACGTCCTGCTCGGCCAGCCATCCGTCCAGTGGAACAAGATCACCTCACCCTTCACCACCCTCACGGCCACCAGCTCCACACCCGACTACAAGGCCATCCTCGTCGAAGACATCGGCTTCGGCCACGGCAACCCACCCACCTCCTCCTTCGCCACCACCTTCACCGGCCCCTGCACCAACTGCTGGCTCGGCGTCCAGTTCACACCCTCCACCATCGGCCCCGAGACCGCGACCCTCACCCTCACCTCCACAAACTCCGGCACCCCCGCGCCCTTCACCCTCACCGGAACAGGCGAGGCCCTCTCAGGTCTAGTCCTCACACCCTTCACGCAGGACTTCGGCCCCGTCCCAGTCCACAGCACCAGCGCCCCCACCCTCTTCACCCTTACCAACCTCACCCCCGCAACAGTCTCCCTCTCCAACCCAGCCACAACGGGCGATTTCGCCATCGCAGACCCAACGACGTCGCCCACCGGAGGCCCTGCCTGCAACGGCCCCCTCGCCCCCAACGCCTCCTGCTTCGTCAACGTAATCTTTACCCCCTCAACCACCGGCCCCGTCACCGCCACCCTCACGGTCCCCACCACAAACTTCCCCGTCAACGCTACCCTCACCGGCTTCGGCAGCCCCGACCCCGGCCTCTCCCTCAGCCCCACCGCCCTCATCTTCAACAACGTTCCCGGCCCCACCGCCACACAACAAACCATCACCCTCACCAACACCGGCTTCGCCACGCTCCTGATCGCGCCCCCAACCAACACATCCCCAAACTTCGCCCCATCCACCACCTGCACCACGCTCGCTCCCACCGCAACTTGCACCATCACGATCAACTTCGCCCCCACAACCTCACTCCTCACCGACACCCTACAAATCCCCGTCACCAGTTCCCTCACGGGCCTCACCACCTACACCATTCCCCTCACCGGCGCCTACACTACCGAGGACGCGGGCCTCCAGATCCTTCCCAACCAGACAAACTACGGCCCCACCCCCACCGGCACCTTCGGCCCAACGCGCCAGTTCACTATCAACAACCTCACCGCCAAATCCCTCACCCTCGACGTAGCCCTCCCGCGCCAGTTCGTCCTCTCTGGTCCCCCGTGTGCAGCTCTCGCACCCAACGCCAGCTGCCAATTCGCCGTCACCTTCCTCCCCCTCACCAACGGCGACATCACCGGCACTCTCTTCGCCCAGGCCACACCCACCGACGGCTCCGCAACCATCAACGGCCTCGGCTACGTCGAAGGCTACGGCACCGGCTCCGCCACCCTCGCTATCACCGGCAACATCATCCCGGGCCAATCGGTGCTCAACTTCGGCCAGGTCAGCTCCGGCCAATCCGCCACCCAAACCCTCACTCTCAAAAACACCGGCACAAACCCGCTCACCATCCGCCGCATCACCAGCGAGTGGCCCTTCCTCATCACCAACACCACCTGCGGCGACTCCCTCGCCATAACCCAAACCTGCACCATCACCCTTGCCTACACTCCGCTCAACCAAACCGCCACCGGCTCCCCCGCCTCCCCGCCCTCAAGCGACACTGGCACCCTCGTCATCGAAAGCGACGCCCTCAGCGGCCCAGACTTCATCGACCTCACCGGCACCGCCGCCCCCATCTCCACCGCAACTCCCACCAACATCGCCCCACTCGTCTCCTACAGCGCCTCCGAAAGCTCCCTCACCTTCGCCACCACGCAAGTCGGCAACGCTGCACAAGCCCAAACCATCACCCTAGCCAACACCGGCACCGTCCCCATCCACATCACCGCCCTCCGCACCACACCCGACTTCACCGCGCAAAGCAACTGCACCGCAATCCTCCCCTCCGCAAGCTGCCTCCTCACCGTCACCTTCACCCCGCAACCCTCCGCAATCAACGCAACCACACGCATCAGCGCCCTCGAGATCACCTCCGACGCAAGCACAGCGCTAGATTTCATCAGCCTCCTCGGCACCGCAACGCCTTCACCCCTCACCATCTCCCCCATCACCGTCGACTTCGGCGCCGTCCAACTCGGCAGCACCACCACACTCCCTCTGCAAATCACCAACACCAGCACCATCGCCGCAACCTTCAACTCCATCACCACCACAGGCGACTACACCGCCACCGGCACCTGCCCCACAGCCAGCAACACTCTAGCCCCCGCCACGAGCTGCACAGAACAGATCACCTTCACCCCAACACAAACCGGCCCGCGCCCCGGCACCATCTCTATCGCCACATCGCTCTCCACCCTGCCCATCAACGCGCCCCTTACCGGCATCGGCATCCAGTCGCATCTGCAGATCACACCCTCCGCCCTCAACTTCGGCAGCATCGCCATCGGCGCCTCCGCCAACCAAACCCTCACCCTCACCAACACCGGCACCGCCCCGGTCAACACTCTCGCCCTCACCATCACCGGCGACTACGCCATCACCGTCCCCTGCAACCTCACCATCCTCGCTCCAAACTCTACCTGCACAATCACCATCACCTTCACGCCCACCACTCTCGGCCCACGCAATAGCACCCTCACCATCGCCAGCTCCGACGCCAACTCCCCAGCACTCGTCCCCCTCACCGGCAGCGGAGTCCCCAACGGCACCTTCCTCCTCACCGTCAACGGCGGCCCAACTGCCTCCGCAACCGTCGTCAGCGAGCGCCCCGCCACCTACAACCTGCAACTCACCCCGCAGAACAACTACACCGGCGACGTAGTCCTCAACTGCACCCCCATCACCCCAGGCCAATACGCCACCTGCTCTCTCCTGCCCTCAAGCATCACCATCAACGGCACCGCACAAAACGCCATCGCAACCATCAACACCATCACCACCGTCAACCCCGCCGCAACCGTAACCCACACACGCCCAAACACAGCGCGCAACAGAACTCTCCTCTGCCTCCTCCCTGCATCACTCCTCTTCTTCTGGAGCACCCTCCGCAAAAAGAAAACCCACCTAGCCCGCAATCTCCTCTGCGCGCTCGTCCTCACCCTGACCACCCTCTGGCCCTCCGGCTGCGGGAGAGGAGGCGACCCCAACATCCGCGTCACTCCACCCGGCGCCTACCAGTATCAGATCACCGCCAGTTCCACCACCGGAGTCCAACTCACCCAGACCGTCACCCTCAACCTGACAGTGACCGCCCGCTAACATCAATCAACCCGAGTCGATCTCAAAAGATCGCAGTTGCAGCGAAGAGTCCGCCATGGTCTATCCTTTCGAAACCGGTAAACCACGGAGGTTCGCCCATGAGCACATTCAAAACACACGGAGAGATCGACCACAATCGCCGCCGTTTTTTAAGCTCCGCTGCCGTAACCGTTGCGGCCGCCCAACTCGGCATCTTCGCCTCCGCTGAAACGCAATCCACCAAAACAAATCCCGCACGCGCTCCAGCAACCCAGCCCGGCACACACACCTCCTTCGCCTCACTCAAACAAATCAACGCCGGCCTGCTCAACGTCGGATACGCCGAAGCAGGCCCCACCAGCGGCACTCCTGTCATCCTTCTCCACGGCTGGCCTTACGACATTCACAGCTTCGTCGACGTCGCACCGCTGTTGGCCGCAAAGGGCTACCGCGTGATTGTTCCCTACCTGCGCGGCTACGGCACCACACATTTTCTCTCCGACAGCACCGTCCGCAACGGCCAGCAGTCCGTCGTCGCTGTCGACATCATCGCGCTGATGGACGCTCTCAAAATTCAGAAAGCAATCATCGCTGGCTTCGACTGGGGAGCGCGCACCGCCGACATCATGGCAGTACTCTGGCCCGAACGCTGCAAAGCCATCGTCTCCGTCAGCGGTTATCTAATCGGCAACCCGGCAGCCAACAAACAGCCGCTTCCGCCCAAAGCTGAGCTCCCCTGGTGGTATCAATTTTATTTCGCCACCGATCGCGGCAAGCTCGGATACGCGCAGAACACGCACGACTTCAACAAGCTCATCTGGCAGACCGCATCACCGAAGTGGAACTTCGACGATGCAACCTACGATCGCACCGCACAGTCCTTCAACAACCCGGATCACGTCGCCATCGTCATCCACAACTATCGCTGGCGGCTCGACCTCGCTCAAGGAGAATCGAAGTACGACGATCTCGAACAAAAGCTGTTCCAGGCTCCAGTCATCACCGTGCCTGCAATGACCCTTGAAGGCGATGCCAACGGTGCGCCCCACGCAAACGACGACTCAGGCTATCGCAAAAAATTCTCCGGCAAGTATGCCTTCCGCATCATCCAGGGTGGTATCGGACACAACCTCCCTCAGGAAGCTCCGCAGTCCTTCGCCCAGGCTGTCATCGACGTCGACGCCTTCTAACTCGTCCCAAAGGAAAAAGAAGGGCCGTTCATTTCTGGACACACATTAGCGATTCCGGACAATCTGCAACTTGTCTACAGAACGCAATCATCAGAAAAACCCGCAAAATCAAGCCCCGACACACCTCTACCTGTGGCAACAAAAATGCTAAACAAAAGCAGGCAGCCTCACGAGGTAATCGCATGCACTCGATCCTTCAGGACATCCGCTACGGACTACGCCAGCTCCGCAAGTCCCCCAGCTTCACCCTGACCGCGGTCCTCACCCTCGCCTTCGGCATCGGTGCCACCACCGCCCTCTTCAGCGTAGTCGACGGCGTCCTCCTCAAGCCCCTCGCCTACCGTGACAGCGGCCGCCTCGTCGTCGTATGGGAGCGCGTCCGCTTCCTCGAAAAACTCTTCCCCTACACCGGAGCAAATCCCCGCCACGCCGATCTCTGGCGCAAACACTCCACCGCCTTCACCGACCTCACCCTCCTCCAGCAAGGTGCAACCGGCGTCGGCCTTGGCAACGGCAACGATCACCCCCGCCTCGTCGGCCGAATCATCGCCCAACCCAACCTCCTCGACATCCTCGGCGTCCAGCCCTCACAAGGTCGCAATTTCCTGCCCGAAGAGACCGTCAAAGGCCACGAGAAGGTCGCCATCATCAGCTACCGGCTCTGGCAGAGCCTCTTCAACGGCGACTCCGCAATCGGAAGATCCGTTCAGATCGCCGGAGCGCACTACCAGATTGTCGGCGTCCTCCCCCAGAACTTCTACTTCCCCAAAGCCACCGAGCTCTCGCCCTCCCCAGTCCCCAGCCAGTGGCCCGAAGCCGAAATCATCACGCCTCTCGTCATCGACTTCAACAACTTCGGATGGAACAGCGACTATGGCAACTACGTCGCCCTCGGCCACCTGAAGCCCGGCCTCTCCATCGCTCAGGCCACAGAAAATCTCAACGTCCTGGCCGACGACATCGCCCGCCAGATCCCTCCTGATCAAATGGACGGCAACCCTCGCGGCGCACTCGCCGTCTATGTCCAGCCTCTCAAAGAGGTCATCGTAGGCCACACCTCCGCGCGCCTCTGGCTCCTCATGGCCGCCGTCCTCAGCGTCCTCCTCATCGCCTGCATTAATCTAGCCAACGCACAGCTCGCCCGTTTCGTCAGCCGCGACCGCGAAGCCGCCGTACGCTCCGCACTCGGTGCCTCCACCGCTCACCTTCTGCAATCCGCCCTCGCCGAAGTCTGCATCCTCTCGCTCGTTGGCGGAACCCTCGGCGTCGCACTCGCCATCTTCGCCGTCCATCGCTTCGCCGGATACGCGCAGCTGTCCATCCCGCGCACCGGAGCCATCACCGTCAACTTCACCGTGCTCTGCCTCTCCGTCTTGCTAACCGTCGGCGCATCCTTCATCTTCGGGGTGCTCCCCGCTCTGCGCGTTCTACGCATCAGGCCCCAGCAAGCCCTTCAAGGCATGGGCCGCACCTCAGGCTCTCGCCGCAGCAGCCTGTTGCGCCGCGCGCTCGTCGGAGCGCAGGTCTTCGCCTGCACCACCCTTCTGCTCGTCGCCGGACTCTTCGCCAAAAGCCTCATCCATCTCTCTTCCATGGACAGAGGCTTCTCCGTCGACCACATCGTCTCCGCCGACGTCATCCTGCAAGGCAGCAACTTCTCGAACGACAAAGACCGCGCCACCTTCGATGACGGCGTCCTCGAAAAACTCCGTGCTCTGCCCGGAGTTCAATCCGCTTCGCTCGTCAGTACCATGTTGCTTACCGGCGAAAGCTGGATAGACGGAGTCGTAGTCCCCGGGAAGACCAACAACGAAAGCCAACTGGCAAACTATCGCTGGATTAGTCCCGGCTACTTCACCACGCTGCAACAGTGCATCGTCGAAGGCCGCCCGCTCGACGAGCACGATCGCAACCAGAAGAATGCAGTCATCTCCGAGGCCACCGCCAAAGCCGTCTGGCCCGGACAAAGCCCCATCAACCGCCAGTTCAAGCGCAATGGAAACACCCTGACCGTCGTCGGTGTCGTCGCAGACGCTCGCAACAACTCACTCCGCGCCGCGCCCGTCAACATGGTCTACCTTCCCTACTGGGACAATCCCCCCTACGGCACATACTTCCTCGTTCGCGGTGCACAAGACCCCACCCTGCTCACCGAAGCCGTGCGCAACACCATTTGGAGCTACAACCCGAACGTAACCATCGCGAGAATCCATACTCTGGACGCGCAGCTCTCCGACTCGCTCGCACCCGAGCATCTCGAAACCGGCATCTTCGTTGCATTTGGCGGAGCCGCACTCTTACTCGCACTCCTCGGCATCTACGGCACCCTCAGCTACTCCGTCGAAGCCCGCACCCAGGAGGTCGGCCTTCGCATGGCACTCGGAGCAACTCGCCAAAGCGTCTATCGCCTCATGCTCGGAACCGTCGTCGCCCCTGTCCTCCTGGGCCTCGCCCTTGGCTACGCCGCAAGCCTCACGATCGGCAAAAGCCTCACCGCCCTGCTCTACGGCACCTCCCCGACCGACCTGTCTGTGATCCTCCCCGTCATCGCCATATTCGCCACCGCAGCAGTCATCGCCACATTCCTCCCGTGCAGACGCGCAGCCATGATCGAACCGATGGAAGCCCTCCGAACGGAGTAACGGTGCGGTTATACTTCCCGCGGAGAGAACATGGGCCAACTCCGAGTTGAGTGACTGGCATCCATAAACCGTTCCGCGTCGGCGCAACGCTGCTCTTGTGTGTGCCTGCTATCGGATTGGCCCAGCAGAGTCCACCTCTCGCAGGCGGCGCATCGCCGCCCGCTGCGGTGTCCTCGCCCGCCACAGACGCGGTTCAGGGATTAATCAAGCTAGACGTTGTAGTCAGGGATAAATCGGGAAAACCAGTGCCAGGCCTCGGACCCGACGACTTAACGTTGCTCGACAACGATCAGCCACAGAAGATTCTCTCCTTTCAGGCGTTCGACGGAACCACCCACCGGCCCGACCCTCCTGTGGATGTAATTCTCGTCGTCGATACTTTGAACCTGCAGTCTCAACAGATTCCGCTTGCAATGAGCGAAGCCGAGAAGTTTCTGCGCCGGAACAATGGACATCTCGCTCAACCCGTATCGCTATACCTTCTTTCCGGTGGGGTCTCTCTGTCGAGGGTCAATCCGGCCCCCCGGCTATCGTCTATGCCCCAACCCTCTACGGATGGAAACGCTCTGGCTGACGCGCTTGCTCGGGGGGGCGATCTGCCAGTGATTCGAGGGATTCCACGGTTCCATGTGGATCGGTCCTTTGGGATCAAGGTATCTGGGACAGGACGCCCTGAACTCAACCCCTCACTGAGCTCTCTTGGTTCGATTGTTCTGGCGGAGCGGCGGAGGCCCGGAAGAAAGCTGATGTTTTGGCTGAGCCCAGGCTGGAGGGCCTGGGATAAATCGTTCGACGAGATCACGGACTTCTCAACCCGGCTTCGCGAAGCACGAATCGCCCTCTGGAGTTGGCCTTACCCGGATCGCGATCTTGAATCCATGAACCATCTCAATCCGGTGACAGCGGAAAAGAATGCACAGGTTGGTGATTTGAGCCTGGGTGTGCTCGCAATCCAAAGCGGTGGAGGTTTGCTGAATACGAGCAGCGAACTCGCCGCGATGATCGGCCAATGCATCGAAGACGAAGCCGCCTTTTATACGTTGATGTTCGATCCGCCGCTCACGAATCAGGTGGATGAATATCACGATTTGAAGGTGTTGGTGAACAAAGGCGGCTTGAGCGCACGCACCAACGCCGGCTACTACAACGAACCGGTCTATCACGATCATCCTTCAGAGGCGAGACGGATAACGGTAGCTCAACTGGAGCAGATGTTGGCATCGGCCCATGAGAACAAGGACAACGAGATTGCGCAGCAGCTCTCCGGAGTTGAGTTGACCGAGCGCATGAACAGTACAATACTGTCGTCCTCGATGGCTCGTCTCCCGGGCGAAAGGTCTCGGGCTGCACTGGTTGCGCTCGCCGACAAGTCTGTCTTCCTGCCTCTGCCGGCAGCCGACATTCCCGCTGCAGCGCCGCCGGACCCTGCTGTGCGACACCAGATGCTCACGCGCACGATCGATCATTTGAGCAAGACGATGCTGCAGCTACCGGACTTCTTCGCGACGCGGACCACAGTCCAGTACGACGAACCGCGACAAAAAAATGAAGAGGAGTGGAAGACTGTGCCGAGCGACCAGTCGTTGCACGTGACGGAGACATCCAGCACTACCGTAACCTTCCGCAACGGCAAAGAAGTCGTGGATGCAGAGGCCAGGAAGGGGAAGAAGCTCAGTGCACGAGAGAGACAGCTCGATACTCAGGGGACATTCGGGCCAATTCTTGCCATGGTATTCGCGGGTGTAGCGTCGGGTCGCAGCCAATTCGCGTGGAGTCACTGGGAGAAGAGCACGGACGGACAGCAGGCGGTCTTCCGCTATGCGGTCCCGCGCGACACGTCTCATTTCGAAGTAGGGTTCTGCTGCCTTGCAGATCCCGACGGTACGATCCTCTTCAAGGCATCGGCCGCGTATCAGGGAGAGATCGCCATCGATCCGGATAGTGGAGCCATTCGTCGCTTGACGGTGATCGCAAACCTGGAGCCACGATTGCCGATGCAAAGCTCCGGCATCATGGTCGAGTACGGTCCCGTGGTGATCGGGGAGAAGACCTATATCTGCCCCACAAGAAGCGTCTCCATCTCAAGGCAGCGAACAGTAAAGCTACTTCAGGAATGGGGTGAAAGCTTCGGAGTCTATGGACCCTTCGAGACGATCCTCAATGATGTGGCGTTCGAGAAATATCACATCTTCCGGGCGGAGTCGCGAATACTTCCGGGGTCCACTCCCCCTCCGAAGGAGAAGTAGTCAAACTTCAGCCAGCAACCGGAAAAAGTGCCGGAACGTGCATTCCAAACATGGAAGCCAGCCAATCTCACGGTGACAATTGAAAATAAAGTTGAAAACCGTGGCGTATTTTTAGCCACCATAAAACGCGCCGCTAAGCCACCACGTTTACCACGCATTCCACCACAACTTCACCACAAAAAACACTATACAAAAAACACCCAATTCCCCACAACCCCCCATCAAAAACGCCCGTAAGGACGTACTTATCCCACTCCACCACGCCGAATTTTTTTTCAAAAAAAAATTACCGCCGAACCGACCCAGTCGCCACCGGCAGCTGCTCCACAATCTCAATCCCAAACCCTTGCAGCGCTGGCACATGCGTCGGAGTATTCGTCAGCAGCCGAATCTTATGTATCCCCAGATCCGAAAGAATCTGCCCACCCAACCCCACCTGCCGCAACGTCCGGTGCGCCCGATCGTCACAACCTTCGCGCGACCGCTGCTCCCGGTGAAACACCACACGCGCCGGCGTAACTCCTTTATCCACGCCAAATCCCGCGCTCCCGTTGTGCAGATACACCAGCGCACCCTTGCCCGCCTCCGCAATCATGCGCAACGAGTTCTCCACCACCGCCCTGCAATCACACAGCGTCGTAGAAAAAACATCGCCAGACAGACAATGCGTATGCACCCGCACCAGCACCGGCTCATCGCCAGTCACATCGCCATACACCAGCGCAACATGCGACTCTCCGCCATCCACTTCGCTCTCATACGCGATCATGCGAAACTCGCCATGCGCCGTCGGCAGTTGCGACTCCGCCACGCGATGGATATACCGTTCGTTCTGCAACCGATAGCGAATCAAATCCGCCACCGTCACCATCTTCAACCCATGCTCTTCGCAAAACTTAACCAGATCGGGCACTCGCGCCATGGTCCCATCGTCGTTCATGATCTCGCAGATCACGCCGGCAGTGACAAGCCCCGCCATCCGCGCTAGATCGACCGAAGCCTCCGTCTGTCCCGCCCGCACCAGCACACCACCCTTGCGCGCACGCAAAGGAAACACATGCCCAGGCCGTGCTAGATCATACGCAGTCGAACGCGGATCGATCGCCACCTTGATCGTATGCGCCCGGTCAGCAGCAGAGATCCCCGTCGTCACACCCTCGCGCGCTTCGATGCTCTCCGTAAACGCAGTACCAAACCGCGACGTGTTCTCCTGTGTCATCGGCCCCAACCGCAGATAATCCGCACGCTCTTCCGTCAGGGTCAGGCAGATCAACCCGCGCCCAAACTTCGCCATGAAGTTGATCGCCTCCGGCGTAACAAACTCCGCAGCCAGCGTCAGGTCGCCTTCATTCTCGCGGTCCTCGTCATCGACGACCACCACCATCCGGCCTGCTTTGATCTCCGCAACTGCCTCGGTCATGTCAGCAAACATAACTCCGCCTTCCGCTTTCATCTCTTTCGACGCATCTCATGATACCTGCGTCGCAAAAAGAAACGCCGCCTTCAACAGGCGGCGTCTCACATCCAATTTGAAATCTACAGCGTAGACTCGATCTCAAAACCCCAGGCCTCCAGCAGCGCCTCAGGAATGTACTTTGAATTCTTGTTCCGCCGGGCCCATTCACGAAGCCTGGTCGAACGAATGTACTGGTCCGGTGTCAGCTTGAACTCCTTCACCACCTGCTCGAACGATGTGACCGTCGGAACGACCGGCCCTATCGGCTCAGGCTTGCCCCAGTTGGGATTTCCACGACGCTTTGCCATCTTTATCGATACCTCTTTAGAGTTAATTTCCGCACTACGCTATGCGAACACTGGAAAAAACACAGCAGTATTCATTCTAAGGCAGTTATGCTCGAAAAGCAAGGACGCCCGGGAGTAAATCGCGTCCCAAATGCTCCCCGATTGCCTGTAACTTCAACCCTGTCTTAGCGCTGCTGGGCCGAGGCATAAAACTTCGCCATGTCCGCCTTTAACTCCTTCAACGCCTCAACATTGAGATACACCATATGTCCGGCCGGATAGTAACCAAACTGCACATTCCCCACCAGGTTCGCAGGAAGGTCCATGTGGCTCAAGTCGTATTCGGTCGAAAAGAACGGTGTGGCCAGATCGAAGTATCCATTCGCCGAAAAGATTTTCAGCTTCGGGTTCTTCCTCATCGCATCCGAAAGATCCACCGCGACATCCGGCTGGTTCTGCTCCCCGCCGCGTCCACCGCCTCCACCACCAACTGCACCCGAGGGCCTGTGCTTGAAGTCCCAGCTCTGGTTCAGTCCCGGCCCGGACAGGTAGTACGGCTCCTGGCTCATATATTTCAGCTCTCTCTGGACGTAGTCATGGAACGCCCCTACATACACACCACTGATTCCCGTGTCCGAAGGATCGTAGCCCGGGTTCTCACCTGCCGACTCAGGATCCCACCCCATAAACCGCGCGTCGTATCGCCCAAGTATCCGATCATCGCCACGCAGCAACTCCTTCCGAAACCGCGTCGCCGAAATCCGCAGCTTCGACTCCTTCACATACTCCACGCTCAGCCCGGTGATCGCCGCCACCTTCGCTGCCATCACATCGAACTCCGCAGCCGGCAGCTTATCGCCCTGTTGCAACGCCTCCGTGTAAGGACCTCGCGCAAACACTCGCGCCTGTTGCACCCACTCCGCGATGCTGACGTTCGTCTTCACCTTTTTGTAGTGATAAGCGATTGCCGCATACGACGGCAGATACCCAATCGCCTCATAATCCAGCCCCGGGGCACGACGGTTGTAGTTGAGAATCGACGACAGCAGCGTTACCCCGTTGAACTCAATCCCATCGTTCTGCAGCGCCGCCACCAGTCCCGCAGATCGCGTCGTTCCATACGACTCACCAAACAGAAACTTCGGCGAGTTCCACCGCTGGTTCACCGTAATGTACCGAACGATAAACTTCTCGAACGCGTGGATGTCCTGGTCCGTCCCGGCAAAGTCCTTCGCCGTCCCCTTGCCCACCGCGCGTGAGAATCCGCACAACGGCGCGTCAATAAACACCAGGTCGCTCTTATCGATCAGGCTCTGCGGATTCTGCACCCACTCAAACGGTGCCGGCCCGGTCGCGTCGGGACTCTGCGTAATCACGCGTATCGGCCCAAACGATCCCATGTGCAACCAGATCGTCGCTGCTCCTGGACCGCCGTTATAAAAGAACGTCACCGGGCGGTTCTTCGACTCTGCTCCGTCCTCCGTGTACGCCACGTAAAAAATACTCCCGTTCGCCTTGTCCTGATCATCGCGAATCAGCAAATTTCCGGCAGTCGCCGTGTAATGAATCGTCTGTCCACCCGCAGTCCACTCATGCTTGGTAACAGAGTTGGTCTCAGGAGGAATCGGAACTGTTTGTTCCTCTTTCGCCGCCGGAGTCTCCCCGGCCGCTCGCTGTTGCCGTCCCTCCGGCGCCTGAGAAAACGCCGGAACCACCGTTGTCCCAACCAGAACTGTGACAACCCCAACCTGTAATATGCGAGATATTACTGAGAATTTGAAAACAAGAGACTGGCCCAATTCACTCTCCAACTTTCCCTCTTAAATTTGGATAACGTTTTGATGAATGCGACCATCATACCTCGCGGATAACCCGCGAAATGCGCATTCTTGGCCTGCATCTTTTCGGCTGGCAATTTCGTCTACGTAGAGTTGCTCCCCTACGGCATCCACCGTCCACCATCCACCCAAAATGAGGATCGGCCATGAGCTCCGAACGCTGCACCGACATCGAAGACCAGCTCGACGACATTCTTCCTGATCAGCCAAACCCCTTCACCGACATCGAACTCTCCCGCCGCAGCTTCGTCAAAACGGCCGGCATTCTGAGCGCCGCCGTCGCCACCGGCATCCCGCATCTCGCCTCAGCCCAGGATCATCAAGCCGCTGCCGCCACCGCACCGCAGATGATGGACGTGACCTTCAAGGTCAACGGAACATCGAAGTCAATCTCTCTCGACACCCGCACCTCTCTTCTCGACGCCTTGCGCGAACACCTCGCACTCACCGGCAGCAAGAAGGGCTGCGACCACGGCCAATGCGGAGCCTGCACCGTCCTCCTCAACGGACGACGCGTCAACTCCTGCCTCACGCTTGCCGTGATGGCCAACGGAGCCGAGATCACTACCATCGAAGGCCTCGCCCACGGCGACACCCTCCACCCCGTTCAGGCGTCCTTTCTCGACCACGACGGCTTCCAGTGCGGCTACTGTACCTCCGGCCAGATCTGCTCCGCGGTTGCCCTCCTCGAAGAACACAAGCACGGAACCCTCAGCACCGTCTCCTTTGAGACCGGCCACACCAGCAAACCCGAACTTACCGACAACGAGATTCGCGAGCGCATGAGCGGCAACATCTGCCGCTGCGGAGCCTATCCCAACATCGTCGCCGCCGTCCGCGCCGCAGCGAAAGGAGCCTTGGCATGAACCCGTTCAACTATCAACGAGCCACCGCGCCCGACGAAGCCGTCCACGCGGTCTCCGCTCGCGGAGCGAAGTTCCTTGGCGGCGGCACCAACCTCGTCGACCTCATGAAGTCGAACGTCGAGCAACCCACCGCACTCATCGACGTCACCCATCTCGACCTCACCCACGTCATCACCTCCGGCAACGGCACAACCATCGGCGCCGGCGTCCGCAACAGCGACCTGGCCAACCACGAGATCATCCGCACCAAATACCCCCTCCTCTCTCAAGCTCTTCTCAGCGGAGCCTCCCCGCAACTCCGCAACATGGCCACCACCGGAGGCAATCTACTCCAGCGCACCCGCTGCTACTACTTCATGGACACCGTCTTCCCCGCTTGTAACAAGCGCACCCCTGGCAGCGGTTGTGCCGCAATCAAAGGCTTCAACCGCAACCACGCCATCCTTGGAGCGAGCGATGAGTGTATCGCCACCAATCCCAGCGATATGAACGTCGCCCTCGCCGCGCTCAACGCCACCATTCACGTCACCGGCCCCAAGGGCCAACGCACCATCGCCATCGCCGACTTCCATCGTCTCCCCGGCACCACACCACAACTCGACACCAACCTTCAGCCCGACGAGCTCATCACCGCAGTCGAGCTCCCCGCGCCGAAGTTCGCAAAGCACTCCTACTACCTCAAGGTGCGAGATCGCCAGAGCTACGCCTTCGCGCTGGTATCAGTAGCGGCAGGCCTTGCGATGAACGGCAACACCATCCAGTCCGCTGGCCTCGCCCTCGGCGGCGTCGCCCACAAACCCTGGCGCTCCCTCGAAGCGGAGAAATCTCTCGTCGGCGCAACGCCCAGCCCGGCAGCCTTCAAAAAAGCCGCCGACCTGGCCGTCGCCGGAGCGAAGCCCACAGAGCACAACGCCTTCAAGATCGAACTCGCAAAGCAAAGCATCGTGCGCGCTCTCACCCTCGCTGCACAAGGAGTTCAGGCATGATCGCCCCCCAGGACCATCAAGACCCCCAGGACCATCAGACCCACGCCAAGCTCGGAAGACGCCAGCTCAGCCACCGCTACGATGGCCTCGCCAAAGTGACTGGCCGCGCGAAATACGCAGCCGAGTTCCCGGTCGAAAACATCGCCTACGCCTACGTCGTCCAGGCCACCATACCCTCAGGCACCATCGCCTCCATCGACCAGGCCGCCGCCACACGCGCAGCCGGCGTCCACTCCATCATTACGCCCTTCAACGCGCCCAAACTCACCGTCCCTGGCAACGTGAACATCCTTCAGGACACCAACGTCTTCTTCAGCGGCCAGCCTATCGCCGTCGTCGTCGCGCGCTCTCTGCCCGAAGCCGAGCAAGCCGCAAAGCTCCTACGCATCGAGTACAAGGCGCAGCCAGCCAAACTCGACTTCAATGCTGTGCTCAAAGACGCTCGCGCCCCCAAACGAGGCGGTGGCGACTCGCACCGCGGCGATCCTCAGGCCTCGCTCGCTAAAGCCACAGTCGTCATCGACCAGACCTACTCGACGCCCATCCAGAACCACAATCCGATGGAGCCGCACGCCACCGTAGCCTCATGGGAAGGAGACAAACTGAACGTCTACGACGCCACTCAGGGTATCTCCGGCGCCCAGTCGTCGCTCGCCCGCGCCTTCTCCATCCCACCCGCCAACGTCCATGTCCAGTGCCCATTCACCGGCGGTGGCTTCGGCTCCAAGGGTTACGTCTGGTCCCACACTATCCTCGCAGCGATGGCTGCCAAGGTTGCGCAGCGCCCGGTGAAACTCGTTCTCGGCCGCAACCAGATGTTCGGCCCCGTTGGTTCACGTCCCAACACCTCCCAGCACATCAAACTCGCCGCCTCCTCCGACGGCAAACTCCTCCTGCAGCAGCACGACTCCACCTGCTACACCTCTCTTATCTCCGACTGGATCGAGAGCGCCGCAGGTGCGACCGCGCTCCTCTACGACAGCGAATCGCTAACCACCAGCCACAGCCTTGTCGACCTCAACCTCGGCATGGGCACCTGGATGCGCGCGCCCGGCGAAGCCACTGGCAGCGTCGGCCTCGAGATCGCACTCGACGAACTCGCCGAAAAACTCAACATCGACCCCATCCAGCTTCGCCTCATCAACTATGCCGAAAAAGATCCACGCCAAGGCCTTCCATGGTCCAGTAAGCATCTCCGCGAGTGCTACACTCAGGCCGCCGACCGCTTCGGCTGGTCCAAACGCACCGCACAAACCGGTCAGCACCGCGAAGGCAATAAGCTCATCGGCTATGGCATGGCCACCGCCAACTACGGAGCAGGACGCCGCCCCTCCTCGGCGATAGTCCGCATCCTTCCGAATGGCCGCGTCTTCGTCGGCGTCGGCACGCAGGATCTTGGAACCGGAACTTACACCATCCTCGCCCAGACCGCAGCCGATACACTCTTCCTCGACCCCGCACTCGTCGACGTCAAACTCGGGGACTCCACGCTTCCCCCTTCGGGCGGCTCCGGCGGCTCAACCACAGCGGCTTCGGTGTGCCCAGGCGTCTACGATGCCGCCGTAAAGGCAAAACTCAAGCTCGTCCAACTAGCCATCGCCGACACGCAATCACCTCTCCACGGCGCCGCCGAAGAAGACGTCCAGACCAAAGATGGCAAGCTCTTCCTCAAATCCAATCCGCAAAGATCTGAAACCTTCACTACCCTCCTCGGCCGCAACGGCGACACGCCCGTAGAAGCCATCGCCACTTCCGAGCTCGCCAAAGATCGCGACACGTTTTCCTCGCACTCCTGGGGCGCCATCTTCGCTGAGGTCGCCGTCGATGCCGACACTCACATGGTGCAAGTGTGCCGCATGGTCGGCACCTACGACATCGGCACGCTCATCAATCAGACGACCGGCATCAACCAACTCGTCGGCGGCGTCGTCTGGGGAGTCAGCATGGCCCTCCACGAAGAGACCCTCATCGACCCAACCTTCGGCCGCACCGTCAACGAGAACTTCGCCGACTACCACGTCCCCGTCAACGCCGACATCCACCAGATCGACGTCACCGCCCTCGACATCCCCGACTACAAGTTCAACCCGCTCGGCTCCCGAGGCATCGGAGAGATCGGCATCACCGGAGCCGCCGCCGCCATCGCAAACGCCATCTACAACGCCACCGGCAAACGCGTTCGCGACCTTCCCATCACGCTCGACAAGATCATGAACGCCTGACTTGCGCATCCCTCGCCCCCGCTATATGCTCCCTGCAACAACCAAGGGACAATTTAGCGGAGGGCAGGATGAGCAACATACGACTCAACTGGGTAGCGATCCTCGTCGCGGCCATCGCCTCATTTATCTTCGAGGCGCTTTGGTTCAGTGTCTTCATGAATGAGTGGCTCACAGGCATCGGCCGCACCAGAGAGTGGTTGGTTAGCACTGGCCTCAACCCAGCCGTTCAATACGCCACCGCCATCATCTGCTCAATCATTGTCGCTGCCGTCCTCAGCATCTGCATCCAGGCCTTAGGCAAACAGACCGCCCGCCGCGGCATTCTCTGCGCGGTCGCTATCTGGTTTGGCTTCATCGCAACCAGCTGGGCCAAGGCATACATCTTTGAAGTCCGCACCTTTCAGATCTATTTCATCTATACGGGCTACTACCTCATCGAGCTCATCCTCATCGGCGCAATCGTAGGCGCATGGAAGAACAAGCCCGCCACCACTACACCCTGACAACAAAGCACAGTGCGCTATCGGCGGCCTAATCTTTAACGCCCAGGAGCGCCACATGCGTCGCAGTTCTGTAAGAATTGATCTTCCCTGGCGCCGTATTTAGCAAGTGAATGCGCTTACATTTTTCCTCAATCTGTTTGTAGCTGTCGAAAACGGAATAGGAGTAAGCGAGCCCGTCTTCCTTGGAAAGGTAGTACCCCTTTCCTCTCGTCTGAATGAGAGTCGCCGCCTTCCACAAACCCAACGAATTGAGCAGTTGTTTTATCATTCGCGCGGCAGCCGACCCCTGCCCGAAATTATTCGAATCGGAGATATAAACGGCCTTCTTCGCAACGCGAAGCATCTCTGACACTACCCTCTCCGGGCTCTTGACATGGTGCAGCACTCCGAATTCGCAAACCATATCGAACTCGCCATCCTGAAAATCCAGGTTCAGCGCATTGCCTTCTTTCAAATCTTCACGCGAGAGCCCGTTCTGATAACCCACTTCACGCAACTCCCTGACGGTCTCAATTCCGACGATCTTTTTCCCGGGGCACTTCCCTTTCACATACGCGACCGCGCGTCCAGTCCCCGACCCAATGTCAAGAATCGATTCAATCTCAAAATAGTCAAGAGTCGCAATCAGAAGAGCCAGCGCGAGGTAATGCTCGTCCTTTTTCCGGCCATGCATCTCGTTATATCTGTGAGCATTTTCAGCATAGTACTCTTGCTGAATTTCAGCTTCAGTGGTCGTCTTCGATGGCATCAATATAGTGTCCCCCACTAACTTGGCGCTTTCTCATCGACTCATACCGATTTTGACATGTTTAGACAGCACCTGCTGCCCGACAGCACCTATTTTAACTCAGCATAGATTTTTTTGTCCGTCCGCATTGCACCCACACGTTGGCTAACTCGCGGTATCGAGATGAAAAGGCTTGGTATACAGCTCTACTGGATAACCTTTTGCCTTCCAGCCGGCTAATCCACCTTTGAGAAATTTAATTCGCGTGAACTGCAACGCCAGCGCTTGCTCCAGAATCATCCGGCTGGTCTTCTCGCTCACGCACGTGCAATAAAGCACCGAGTCCTTGTCTTTGGGAAGCATCGCCGCCTGCTCCATAACGTCTTTCGGTGGTAGGCGTCTCGCTCCAGGAATAATCTCCGAGTGCGCCAGCAGATCGAGCGGCTGCCGGACATCCAAAACAAGAATGTCCTTCTTCGCCTCGAGCAGTGTATGCAGTTCATCGGCGTCGATGCTGTATCTCTCCAGCTTCTGCCTGTCGCGCAGCTGCTTCATCCTGAAGATCCCGAAGATCAGGACGATAAACCCAACTGCGCAAATCGCAATCAGATACATAGGCAACCTCCACTGACATTATTCAATATCAGATTGATCAGGGCCCTTGAAAGATGCTCAGATTTCCCACCAGCAGTCTCTTAAGCAGAGAGAGCTTCCTTCACCATTGTCAGTGCACGGCTTCCGGCCGCAATAAATGCGTTGACTGTATCCACGTCGGTCTCCGCCTTTGAATACCAGTTGATGGTTAGACAGAAATAGACCCACCGGCCATCAAAGAGCATCCCTCCCGGCACACACACTGCATGATAGCCGATAACATCGATGCTTCCACCCTTCACAAACGCACTAATACCTAAAGGAAGTGGTAACAGCCATATGGCGTCGCCCATCGCAAGTATGCGCCTAAACTCGCTCAGCGTCGCTTTGTTCTTGAAGAACTCACCCTGCAGCGCACGCGAATAATACGACACGAAATCGTCCGCCGAAGACGCCAGCGTCTGCACCTTGTTCATCGGAGAATTGACAATCGGAAGGTTCGCCGCCGCTCCGATCTCCTCCCAGCTAAACGTCTTGTAGCTCTTCGACCCGAGAAGATAGCCGAAGAACACGCGCGTACTATCGGGAACCATCGTGTTCTTCAACCCCATCGAAGCAATCTGTTCGCGCACCTTCTCCGGCCCCACCTGTTGAATGGACATGTCTGTTGCCGTATTGTCGCTGTGCAGAATCATCGCTTCGAGCGCAGTACGCTGCGAGACCTTGCCGATCAAATTCGGCGGATTGAACGTCGCACTATCCACCGACCACACGCTCGCGTCAAGCGTCAGTTGCTTCGCCGTCAGGGTCTGCACCACATCGGCCGAATCCGCCTGCCGCAACGCCTCGCACAAGATAAACGTCTTGATCGCGCTCCCCACAAACATCATCTTCGAAGCGTTCGACTCCACCAGAAACTCGGGTTTCCCATTCACCGCAGGCGCAAAAATCTTGATCGCCACATCCCCGGGCAGCGACTTGAAGAGCGACAAAATCGCATCCGGCGAAACCGGATCTTTACCCACAGCCATCGCCGGCCGCGCCAACGGCATCGCCCCGATCGTCGCTGCCGCTCCAGTCAAGAACCCTCGTCGCGAACGAGCCATATTGCTCCTCTCAACTTAGTACCCGATGTGATTTGGTCTCAGGCAGACATGCTAACCTCTTCCTGAAATAAAGAGGGATAAGATGGCCGCTTTCTCAAGACTTTGTTTGACTGTATTGCTTGGCGGTTTGCCAGTAGCACTTTCGCCGGGCCGAGTGGCAGCCGCTCAGCAAACTCCATCTGCGATCTCTCCCTCCGTCGGCAACCAGCCAGTTAATACAGCAACCCCACACCAACCGAAGCCCAACCCGGATGCCTCCGGCAAGTATCACATTGGGGACGAAGTTACACCTCCCGTCCTTTTCCACTCTGTAGAGCCGGAGTTCGCGAAAAAAATGCACAATATCAATCGCCAACAGTGCATCGTTGCTTTTACCGTTGGCACGGACGGCAAACCGACCGATGTGCATATTTCACCGGCATCATCCGCCTCCAAAAACCAAGACAACGGGGACCTTGCGATCGAAACACGAATGATCTGCCTCGATGCTGTCGAACAATATCGATTCAAACCAGCCCTCTTTCAAGGAAAACCCGTTGCAGTCGACCTGAGAGTCGAAATCAATTTCAAATCCTTCCCCTGAATCCACACACCGCATCAAGCTAGCAACTCCTCACCTTCATCCAGTCTTCGCCTCCACACGAACAATATGCGAAACTGGGCAAGCTGATGAATCTCACCTCCCTGCTCCACAAGACATTCGGCCACGAATCCTTTCGGGCTAACCAGGAGGCCGTCTGCCGCGCCGCCACCGACGGTCGCGACGTCCTCCTCGTAATGCCCACTGGAGCAGGAAAATCCCTCTGCTACCAGCTCCCCGCCATCGCCCGCGGCGGCACCGCCCTCGTCATCTCTCCCCTCATCGCACTCATGGACGACCAGGCCACCAAACTCGCCGCCGCCGGACTCCGCGTCGCCCGCATCCACTCCGGCCTCTCCCGCGACGAAGCCCGCCAGGCCTGCCGCGACTACCTCGACGGCACCCTCCAGTTCCTCTTCATCGCACCAGAGCGTATGCGCGTCCCCAACTTCCCCGAGATGCTGGCCAGGAAGAAACCTTCGCTGATCGCCATCGACGAGGCCCACTGCATCTCCGCCTGGGGCCACGATTTTCGTCCCGACTACCGCACTCTCGGCGACTTCCTCCCCGCACTTCGCCCCGCGCCCGTCATCGCCCTCACTGCAACCGCAACACCGACGGTCCAGAAAGACATCATCACCCAGTTGCAACTCTCGCAACCCGAGCTCTTCATCCACGGCTTCCGCCGCCACAACCTCGCCATCGAGGTAGTTGAGCTCTCCAAACCACGCCGCAACGAGTTCACTGCAAAACTCCTCAAAGAAAAATCCAACCGTCCCGCCATCGTCTACGCACCGTCGCGCAAATCCGCAGAAGAACTCGCCGGCACCTTGGGCGGCAGTGCCGCCGCGTACCACGCAGGCCTCGACCCCGCGACACGCGAACGCGTCCAACGCCACTTCCTCACCGGCAAATTAGAGGTAGTCGTCGCCACCATCGCCTTCGGCATGGGCATCGACAAAGCCGACGTCCGCACCGTCGTCCACACCGCGCTCCCTGGCTCGGTCGAGCAGTACTACCAGGAGATCGGACGCGCCGGACGTGACGGACAACCATCGAGAACCGTTCTCCTCCACTCCTTCGCCGACCGCAAGATGCACGACTTCTTTCTCGAGCGCGACTACCCCGCCATCACCGAACTCACCCGCGTCGCCGCACTCCTTACCGGCGACTACCAGATGCCGGATCTCCTCCGCCAACGTTTAAAGATGGACGCCGAGACCTTCGACAAGGCCGTCGAAAAACTCATCGCGCAAGGCGCAGCCACAATCAACATGGCCGGCAACGTCCGCGCCTCCGAAGACGCTCCCCGCCAAACCGCATGGCGCAAAGGTTATGACGAACAGATCGCCTTCCGCCGCAGCCAGATCGACCGTATGGTCCAGTTCGCTGAGTCCCCCCAATGCCGCATGGCCGCTCTCATCCAGCACTTCGGCGACACCGCTGACGGCCTCCGCCCCTGCGGCCACTGCGACTTCTGCGCCCCGCAAAACGCCACCGCACAAACCTTCCGCACCCCCACCACCGAAGAAGACCGCCAGCTCCGCGCCATCCTCCGGGCCCTCGACGGAACCACACGAGCCACAGGCAAGCTTCACACCGAACTCTCCACCAGCCCACTCCGCAACACACCAGCCGCGGACCGCAAAGTCTTCGACACCCTCCTCGACGCCCTCGTTCGTTCCGGTCTGGTCACCCTCACTACCGATCAATGGACCAATCCCGAAGGCACTCTCATCACCTTCAAAAAAGCCTCGCTCACCCACGAAGGCCGGACCCTCACCGGCACCCTCCCGCCCGACCTGCTCCTTAAAGATTCAACAGCCAATACTGCAACTACTTCATCGCGAAAAAAATCCAGCAACACCGCCGGCCCAAAGCCCTCGAAGGCCGCCCTCAAAGCTGAACGCGAACAAACAACCGCTGCCTATACCTCCGAACAAAAATCCCTCGAAGCATCCCTCCGCGCCTGGCGCAAAGCCGAAGCCGGAAAAACCGGCAAACCCGCCTTCATGGTCTTCGGCGACAGCGTCCTTCACAACCTCGTCATCGCACGCCCCACCACCCTCTCCGAACTTCAAACAGTCTCCGGCATAGGCCCAGAAAAAGCTGACCGCTACGGCGCCGACATCGTCGCACTCTGCCGCTCCGACGCATCATCAGACCTCCCCTTCACCACCAAATCTTCAAGCTCTACATCCACTCCCAAATCGTCTGCCCGGCCGTCTGTCACCTATCAGGCCGCTCCCCAAAAATCGTCATCTCGACCGGAACGTAGCGCAGTGGAGAGACCCCCGCATTTTGCCTCAAGCGCCACCAACGAAACTCATACCGAAACCTTCACCCGCCCTCGCGTCACGACTTCCCAACCGGTCGACACCCTCACCCCCGAACAACAAGCCCTCGATCAACGCCTTCGCGAATGGCGCAAAGCCGAGTCCGAAAAGCTGAACCTTCCTCTCTTCTTCGTTCTCGCGTCAACTACCCTGCGCAGCATCGTCCTCGCCCACCCGCAAAGCCTCTCGCAACTCAAAACCATTCAGGGCCTCGGCCACGAAAAGATCGAGAAATTTGGCGCTGGCATCATCGAAGTCTGCACCGCGTAACTAATCCCCCGCAAAACTGAATCCCTATTCATTCCACCGCACTCTGTGCTAACGTCCAACCCAGAGCCATGCCCACACCCGACGCCACCCGCCACACCCCAGCCTCGATGGACACCCCCACCATCGACGAGCGCGCCAATCACTGCTTCGGCTGCGGCCCCGCCAATCCCCAGGGCCTCCACCTCACCTTCACCACCGACACATCGAACCCCGACCAAATCACCGCCACCGCACGCATTCAGCTCGACCGCATGCACGAGGGCCCACCCGGCCACATCCACGGCGGCATCGTCGCCGCTCTGCTCGACGAGGCCATGAGCAAGCTCAACCGGCCCCTCAACGTCCTCGCAATGACCCGCCACATGGAGGTCGACTACCTCAGACCCGTGCCGCTCTATCAGCCGCTGGTCCTCGTAGCCCGCCATCTCAACCGCCCCACCAAACCCGACGGTACCCCCGACCGCAAGCTCTTCCACCAAGCCGAAATCCAACGTCCCGACGGAACCGTACTAGCCCGCAGCAAAGGCGTCTTCATCGCCATCGACGAAAAAATCCTCGTCGCCGCAGGCTTCACCGCTCCCCAACCCTGAAGTCGCCACGAATCTGGTGCCCCATATCTCGATTCTGAGATGTGCGCATCGTGCGAAGCACGACTGTCTCACCTGAAAATTCGAGGCCCTAACCCACCTCGCCCCAGTAACCCTGGTCCTCAAGAAAATACCCATCGTCCCAGCTATGTAGCATCGTCTTGAAGAACATCCACACCATCTTGCCGTGCCCCAGCTTCTGAAACCTCCGGTTCGTCGTCAACACCCGCCCCCGCACAATGCGAAACCGGATCCGCGCCACGCCCTTTGATAGCAGATAGTCCTCCGCAAACAGCGCCCGTTCATTAAACCCGCCCAGCCGCCAGAACGCTTCGCGGTCAAACAGCATAAACATCCCCGTAGCAAAAGGCTTCGTCAGTGACCCCACCCGCTGCATCAAATTACTCCCCGCATACAGTAGATCGTCGAAAAATCCACCCTCGCGGCAAGCAATGTTTGTCGTCGCGAGATGCAGCCCCCGCCTCTCCATCCGCCACAAAGCCCGTCGCACCAGCGTAGGCTCCGGCAGTTCCACATCCGCATCGAGAAACAGGACATACTTCGTCGTCGCCAACCGCGCTCCCGCGTTCCTTCCCACTGAAGGAAGCCCACCCGGCACAACCTCCACCTTCAACCGGTCACGAAACCCCAGCGCCACCTCCACCGTCCCATCGGTCGACCCCGCATCCGCCACCAACACCCTCGTTGCAGACATCCCTGCATAGTCCTGTCTGCACAGCGACTCCAGCAACTTCGGCAGCATCGCAACCTCGTTCTTCGCCGGAATCACAATCGTCAGTTCAGCGTCCATCCCAACCTCCCAGCCGCCGACACACCGGCCCCTACGCGAAGCATGGCCCTCCCACCCAGCACGACAGATCAACCTCACTTGAATTTTCCAAAAAATCCCCCACCCGAGACTCAAGCTGAACAACAAACCCCGCAACCGCGTCCCCGCAGCGCAAAACTGCTAAACTTGAAGTCTCGCGGACAGACAGACCAAACAGTGCGCCCTACCGCCGGCGCGAAGGAGAAGACCCATGGCAGACCACACTCACAACGGCAACGGCAGCTTCGGCACCTCGTCCATCCGCCTCAAACTCGGCCTCGCCGAGATGCTCAAAGGCGGCGTCATCATGGACGTCATGAACGTCGAGCAGGCCCGCATCGCCGAAGAGGCCGGTGCCATCTCCGTCATGGCACTCGAGCGCGTCCCCGCCATGATCCGCGCCGAAGGCGGCGTAGCCCGCATGGCCAGCCCCAAGCTCATCAAGCAGATCATCGCCGCCGTCTCCATCCCCGTCATGGCCAAGGCCCGCATCGGCCACTTCGCCGAAGCCCAGGTCCTCCAGCACCTCGGCGTCGACTTCATCGACGAATCCGAAGTCCTCACCCCCGCCGACGAGACTTACCACATCGACAAGCACGCCTTCACCACACCCTTCGTCTGCGGCGCCCGCAACCTCGGCGAAGCTCTTCGCCGCATCGCCGAAGGCGCAGCCATGATCCGCACCAAAGGCGAGCCCGGCACTGGCGACGTAGTCCACGCCGTCCAGCACATGCGCCAGATCGTCCGCGAGATCAAAGCCCTCACCGTCCTCGGCGACGAAGAGCTCTACAACGCAGCCAAGGTCCACGGCGCCCCATACGAACTCGTCCGCATGGTCGCCAAAGCCGGCAAGCTTCCCGTCCCCAACTTCAGCGCAGGCGGCATCGCCACCCCAGCCGATGCAGCATTGATGATGCAGCTAGGCGCCGAAACTGTCTTCGTAGGCTCCGGCATCTTCATGAAGGAGCGCGCCACTCCTCTCGACGTAGAGAACGATCCGAAAGAACGCGAAGAGGCCGTCTCCCGCGCCCGCGCCATCGTCATCGCCACTACGCACTTCAACGACCCCAAGATCGTCGCCGAAGCCAGTGAAGCCGTCATCGGCTCCATGAAGGGTCTCGCCGCCGCCGCAATCGAAGAATCCCAGCTCATGCAAACCCGCGGCTGGTAGCGTTCAGCCGCCGACACAACCGGGTCGATTAGCCACACCAATCGAAATGCCTTGAACCTCGTGTTCAGGGCATCGCTTTTGGCCATCGCTACTATTGTTTGTCTCGGTTCTTGATAGAAGTCTGACTCGCCCTGCGCAGCAGAATCCCCGCAGAGTGGCTAACATAAAAGAAGAGGTTGCAAGGATCGAGATGGGCACGCAGACTGTCACAAAAAACGGCATAGCCCCTGACACACTTCAGGAACGAACCATGTTCCGAGTGCTGGCCGCTGTGAGCTTCTGCCATGTCCTCAACGACATGATGCAGTCGCTCCTGCCCTCCATCTACCCGATCCTCAAGTCATCCTTCCATCTTAACTTCACCCAGATCGGCTTCATCACCCTAACCTTTCAGATCACCGCGTCCCTCCTTCAACCAGTCATCGGCCACTACACCGACCGCAACCCGATGCCCTACTCCCTCCCCATCGGAATGGTCTTCACCCTCATCGGCCTGCTTCTCCTCGCAGTCGCCCCATCCTTCCCTTTACTCCTCCTCGCAGCCGCACTCATCGGCATGGGCTCCGCTGTCTTCCATCCCGAATCGTCACGCGTAGCGCGAATGGCATCCGGCGGAAAGCACGGCTTCGCCCAATCCTTCTTCCAGGTAGGAGGCAACACCGGCTCTGCGATCGGGCCTCTCCTCGCAGTCTTCATCGTGCTTCCCCACGGACAGATCGGCTCCGCATGGTTCTCCCTCGCCGCACTCCTCGGAATCTTTGTGCTCATCCGTGTCAGCCACTGGTACAAGGACCGCCTCGCCCATCTGCAAAGCAGGCCGGTAAAACACGCCGAAGAATCCTCTGGCTTGCCGCGCAAACAGGTGATCACCGCGATCGCCGTTCTAATCGCACTCATATTCTCGAAGTACTTCTACCTCGCCGCTCTTACGAGCTACTACACCTTCTATCTCATCAGTAAGTTTCACGTCTCCGTGCAAAGCTCGCAGCTCCATCTCTTCGCATTTCTCGCCGCAGTAGCCGCTGGAACCTTAATCGGAGGCCCAGTAGGCGACCGTGTCGGCCGCAAATCCGTCATCTGGTGCTCAATCCTCGGAGTCCTTCCCTTCACGCTGATACTGCCGTACGCAAATCTCTTCTGGACCGGTGTGCTGAGCATCATCATTGGATTCGTCATCGCCTCCGCCTTCTCCGCCATCCTCGTCTATGCGCAGGACCTGGTCCCCGGACGAGTCGGAATGATCTCCGGCCTCTTCTTCGGATTCGCCTTTGGAATGGGTGGTATCGGCGCCGCAGTCCTCGGCAAGCTCGCCGACATGACGAGCATCATCTTCGTCTACAAGGTGTGCGCCTACCTTCCCGCCATCGGCCTGCTGACCGGTCTTCTGCCCAACACTCAAGCGATCAACAGAAAAATAAAGACTGCATAATCTTCCACAACTCCGATTGATCATCTCCACCGAGGTGCTATTCGAAAATGCCTGAACAATCTCTCACCCGCATCGTCCCCATACTCCCTGTCAAAGACCTCGCCCGAGCCATGGACTTCTACCGCAGCCTCGGCTTCGCGGCCCACTCCTGGCAGAACGGCGACTCCTACGGCTTCCTCACCCGCGACGGCCTCGAGATCCACCTCACCCAATCCGACATGCTCATCGAAAACCAGAACCCTTGCGGCGCTTACTTCTATCTCGACGACAACACCGCCGCCGCACTCGAAGCCGAGTTCCGAGCCGCAGGAGTCAAAATCCTCTCGCCTCTCGCGCCACGCGAATGGAAGATGAACGAGTTCGTCCTCAGCGACCCCGACGGCAACCTCCTCCGCTTCGGCGAAGACATCTCTTAATCCGGACTTCAGGCAATCACAAACACACGACTATAAGCTCGTAGTCTCCAAGTCCGTTCGTTCTATACTTGCCCGAATCACCCCTCAGAAAACGAGTGCGCCGTACTGCGCATCATTCTGCGATCGGGAGAATCGTGCCGTCCAAACGTACGTTACAACTCGCCGCGTTCTTATCGATTGTCTCGCCGGCAAGCCATGCTCTGGCGCAGAAAATGTCGCCCCATCCCGCTCACCACCCTCACCATCGTCGCACTCAACTGTGGGAGTTCAACCTGGTAACGGACGGCTACATCATCCCGAACCAGCAGGGATATGCCAATCCGAATCTCCTCGTCGACCATGGCGTGCTACACCTTGAAGCTCGTTACAACTCTGAGAACTTCAGAACCGGATCGGCTTGGGTCGGCTATAACTTCAGCGTCGGAAAGAAGCTGCTGCTCGAAGCAACACCCATTGTCGGCGGCGTATTTGGCAGAACCAACGGAATCGCTCCCGGCTGCGAAGCTACCCTCACCTGGAAGAAACTCCAGGCCTCCATCTCCAGCGAGTACGTCTTCGCAACCAACAAGGCAGACAGCTTCTACTACGACTGGCCTGAAGTCACCTACGCACCCATCGATTGGCTGAAACTAGGTCTTGTGTCGCAAAGCAACAAACCTTATCAGACGAGCTTCACCATTCAACCTGGCTTTCTCATCGACGTCTCCCACAAAAACATCGAGTTCACCAGTTACTTCTTCAACGTCGCGCGCACAAATCCGAGCGTCGTTCTAGAACTGGGATTGAGCTTTTGACCAGGACGAAACACTGGCATTTCACATCAACATGAAAATGTCGTCCCGCCCGATTTCTCTATAATTGATCAGGGACGGACAATCCGCCCAACCTTACACCGCTTCTCGACCGTAAGTCATTTCACGCAATGGCTGAGACATAAGTGTATCGGGGAATTGCTCCCGGAGCGCTAGTAAGAACGCCACGATGAATCATCAAAGCACAACCCGACAAGACCGTCCTCTTATCATCGGCGTTCTCGCCCTGCAAGGCGCATTCGAAGCCCACGCCACCGCGCTCACCGCGCTAGGCGTAACGGCAAAGCTCGTCCGCACCCCAGCCGAACTCGCCAACATCGACGGCCTTATCATCCCCGGCGGCGAGTCCACCACTTTCCTCAAATTCCTTGAACGTGACGGCTTCCTCGACGCGCTCGAATCCTTCGTCGAAACCACTCCAACCTTCGGCACCTGCGCCGGCGCAATTCTCCTCGCGAAAAACGTAGAAAACCCCGCGCAGACCTCCCTCGCCGCACTCGACATCACCGTAGAGCGTAACGCCTACGGCCGCCAGATCGACTCCACCATCCTCACTGCGCCCACAGAACTTCCCGGCGGCCCACTCGAAATGGTCTTCATCCGCGCCCCCCGCATCACCCGCACCGGCCCCAGCGTCGAAACCCTCGCCACCCGCGACGGCTTCCCTGTCCTCGTTCGCGAAGGCCATCTCCTCGCCGCCACCTTCCATCCCGAACTCAGCAACGACTCCCGCGTCCACCAACTCTTCCTCGACCTCATCCGCAACCGGGCCTGATCGCAAAAAATATCAACCTCACAAGCGGCGACGTCCGCGGCCCCATCGATCGGGAGTACGGCCAGCGTGAGCTTCTCATCCTCGCTCCCGACGGCCACCTCCTCGCATTCGGCCACTCCATCGCCGAAAAGAAGACCTAGCGTCTGTACTTGCCAGTATTCTCCTCTTTCCGAGAAGCGGAAGTACCTGCTGTTGCCTCCGCATGTGGCCTTTGCAACGTCCCGCCAACTCTTTCCGGCCGCGCGCAGAAGTCGATTCGCAATCCGTCTTTATGCCATCTTTATGCCCGTTTCAATAGCATTTGGTCATGGACTTTCACCCGGCCACGACCAAAGTCATCAAGCCAGGCAGATCCAAAACACCCTTTCTCTTGTTCTTCGGTAACAGGAAACACGAGGAGGAGGACGAGCCTGCCAGGCTACTCCCAACAGCTATTCTGATCGTATTAGTCGCGACAGTCCTCGGCTTCTGCATCTACGCCTTCCTCACCGGAAGACTCGGCTAACGCTCTCCGGATCGTCCGCACGCAGACAAGATATCCTTGACGTGTGCCTCTCGCCTGCAAGACGCGCCCCGCCAACAACAGTGCGCTCCTGCTCGCTCCGTGGTTCCTCCCCGCCGACGCCAGCTCGCACGGTCCAGCGCTTGATCACCAACTCCTCCTCAATCTCTGGATCGCCCTCTCCCTTCTCGCCCTCGCCCACCTCATCCTCTTGGCTGGTCTCGTAGCCCGCCGCCGCGCCGAAGCCACCAATCTCTGGCGCATCGAATACCTTCCCCTCATCGCCCTCGCCACTCTCTTCACCACCCTCACCATCAAAGCCGAGCGCCTCTGGGCCGCCACCCGCTACACCGGAGCCTCTCTGACAGCTCTCCAAATCGAAGTCACCGGTGTCCAGTTCGCTTGGTACTTCCGTTATCCCGGCCCCGACGCCGCCTTCGGCATCACCCGTCCCCAACTCGTCGCCCCTGGCGAGGGCAACCCCCTTGGCCTCGATCCAACCGACCCGAACTCCGCCGACGACCAGGTCACCTCCGAACTCGTCATCCCCGCAAACCGCGAAGTAGACCTCCGCCTCAACGCCCAGGACGTCATCCACGGCCTGTCCATCCCCGAACTTCGCCTCAAACAAAACGCCGTGCCCGGCCAGACCATTCACATCCACTTCACCCCAACCACCCCTGGCACCTACGCAATCCTCTGCACCCAACTCTGCGGCCTAGGCCACTACCGCATGAACGCCACGCTCCGCATCCTCCCACCCGACCAATTCACAGCATGGCTAGCTTCGAAGCAGAAAGCAGCCACCCCATGACCTCGATACGATCAAAGAACTTCTTCAAAACGTACATCGCCACCACCGACCACCGCACCATCGGGATCCAGTATCTGGTTCTCGCGCTCATCTCCGTGGCGATCGGGACCCTCCTGTCGCTCTTAATGCGCATCCACCTCGTCTGGCCCACCTGGCCACTCAGCCACCCCATCCTCCCCGAAGACTACTTGGCGATAGTCACCATCCACGGCACCATCATGCTCTTCTTCGTCCTCACTACTGCCCCGCAAGCAGGCTTCGGCAACCTCATCCTCCCTGCACAGATCGGCGCTCGCAGCATGGCCTTCCCGGTCCTCAACGCCTCCAGCTTCTGGCTGACAGCCACAGCACTCCTGATCCTCCTGAGCTCCACCTTCGTCCCCGGCGGCGCCGCAATCTCCGGTTGGACCGCCTACCCGCCACTAAGTGCAGTACCCGGTGCAGGCCCAGGCCAAGGCCTCGGCATGGACCTCTGGCTCGTCTCCATCGCTCTCTTCGCCATCGCCACCACCGCCAGCTCCATCAACACCCTCACCACCATCATCCGCAACCGTTGCCACGGCATGACATGGGAGCGTCTTCCCCTCACCGTCTGGGGCTGGTTCACCGCCGCAATCCTCAGCCTCATCGCCTTCTCCGTCGTCCTCGCCGCCATCCTGCTTCTCCTCTGCGACCGCCACGCCGGCACCAGCTTCTTCGTCCCCAACGGAGACCTGGTCAGCGGCGTCATCCACCACGGCGGCGACGGCAGTCCCCTCCTCTGGCTCCACCTCTTCTGGTTCTTCGGACATCCCGAGGTCTACATCGCCATCCTCCCCGGCCTCGGCCTTACATCGATGCTCCTGGCAAACTTCAGCCACCGCAAAGTCTTCGCCTACCGCACCATGATCACGACCACCCTTCTCATAGGCTTCCTCGGCATCCTCCTCTGGGGACACCACATGTTCGTCGCCGGCCTCAACCCCTTCGTCAGCTCCGCCTTCTCCATCTCCACCACCGCAATCGCGCTCCCCGCCTCCGCCAAAGTCCTAAGCTGGCTAGCCACCATCTGGCGCTCCAAGCCGCAATACACCACCGCAATGCTCTTCAGCCTCGGCTTCGTCAGCCTCTTCGTCACCGGAGGCCTCACCGGCCCCATCCTCGCCCAACCGATCCTCGACGAGTACCTCCACAACACCTTCTTCGTTGTCGCCCACTTCCACCTCATCATGGCGATGGCTGGCGTCTTTGCCCTCTACGCCGCGACCTACTACTGGTTCCCCCTAATCACCGCCACAACCAAACACCCCGGCCGCCTCATGTCCGAACCCCTCGGCCATCTCCACTTCTGGCTCACCCTCATCGGAGCCTACGCGGTCTTCCTCCCCATGCACCTTACCGGCCTCGCCGGGGAACCCCGCCACTACGCCCAGCTCACCGGAATTCCTGGCCCCGGCGGCTCACTTAGCCCCACCGGCCTCCTCCTCGCCCAAACCATTCCCCTCAACCTCCACATCACCTACGCCGCCATCTTCCTCGCCACCGCCCAACTACTCTTCCTCTTTAATCTCTTCCGCAGCCTGCGCAAAGGACAGTTCGCAACGTCAAACCCATGGCGAGCCACGACGCTCGAGTGGCACCCGGCCATGAATCCTTTCCCCCCTATCCCCGCATCCGATATCCCAGTGATCACAGTCCACCGGGCTCCCTGTCATTATGAATCCACGGCTAACGGTGATACCTCCCTGCCCCAGTGGACGTCCGACCCTGTATCCCAAATCTCAATAGAAGACACAACAAACGCAAAACCGGAGTAAGCTGTCCAGAACGCGTGCTTTCAGGGTGAATCTTTATGCCGGCTATCATCACTCCCAACAAAACCGATCAGGAGCGCAAACGCCGCCTCGAAGACCACGACGGCGGATCCGGCAGACGTCCGCCAACTGACAAACGCACCGGCGGTGGTGGCGACGGCGACAACTGGAACGACCGCTCCCACGGCCGCCGCGGCCCCTACGAACGCCTCCACCGCTACCGCATGGGCATCTTCTTCGCCCTCGCTAGCGACCTCATGTTCTTTGTCGCCATCGTCAGCACCTTCTTCGTCAACCAATCCGCCAGCCACCTCAACGTCTACAACCACTTCGTCGACACATGGGTCCCCACCGTCATCCCGCCCATCCTCTGGCTCAACACGGTCGTGCTTCTAATCAGCTCCGGCACTATCGAGATGGCCCGTCGCACCATGTTCCACGAAACCGACGTCATGGACGAGTGGCTCGGTCTTGGCAAACCCATCACCCGCCGTGCACTCCCGTGGCTGTCGGCCACCATCGTCCTCGGCTTTCTCTTTCTCGCCGGCCAGTGGATCGCCTGGCGTCAACTCGCCTCGCAACACGTCTTCTTCCGCACCAACCAAAGCAGCCACTTCTTCTACCTGATCACCGGCGTCCACGCCGTCCATCTCTTCATCGGCATCGCCGCGCTCATCGCCGCCTTCACCGGCCTCTACGTCTCCCGCCAACTCGAAAATCGCCAGATCCTCGTCGACAGCACCGCCTGGTACTGGCATGCTATGGGCCTGCTCTGGCTCTTCCTCTTCACGCTCCTCGCGTTCTTCCAATAACTCCGCGCAATTCTAAAATGTCATTTCGACCGGACCCTGATCGAGCACAGCGAGTCAAAGGGGCAGTGGAGAAATCTCCTTTTCAACCCATCTCGCCAACCCGCCCCAATAAAAGCGCTTCAACATCACTCGCCGCAATCCTCTTTGCTGCAGCGCTAGCACTAAGCCCCATCCCAGCCCACGCCCAGGGCTGTACCCAGTGCCAGGACAACACCGCAGCCACGTCACCAAAAACTCAACGCGCCTACCGCCGCGCCATCGTACTGCTAACCTTCACAGCAGGCGGCCTCTTCGTCGCAACCCTCGCACTCTTCAAACGCCACCGTTAACATTCGCAGCCACGACTCATCGGTCTCCCACTAAATTGCGTCAAACAATAGAAGGAGAACCCACAGTGACCCGCGAGCAGAAATACGAAGCCTTCAAAACCCTTCACGAACGTGCAGGAGCATTCGTGGTTCCCCATCCATGGGACGCTGGCACCGCAAAAATTCTCACCGCAATGGGCTTCGAGGCTCTCGCAACCACCAGTGCCGGCTATGCCTTCTCCACCGGCCACACCGACTCCACGACAGAGCTGACGCGCGACGGCATGCTCGCAAACGCAAAGTCCATCGTCGAGGCAACGCACCTTCCCGTCTCGGCCGACCTACAGGACGGCTTCGGTCCATCCCCCGAAACGTGCGCCGCAACCATTCGGCTTGCGGCCGGTACAGGTCTGGCCGGCGGATCCATTGAAGATGCAACCGGAGATCCGAACAACCCCATCTACGACTTCCAACTCGCCGTAGAGCGGGTTACCGCAGCAGCAGAGATGGCCAAAATTCACCAGTTCCTCTTAACCGCTCGCGCCGAAAACTTCCTCTACGACCGGCCGAATCTCGACGATACAATCAGCCGCTTGCAGGCCTTCGCCGAGGCAGGGGCAGATGTCCTTTACGCACCGGGGCTCCCCAATCTCAAGGCCATCCGCGAAGTCTGCAGCGCCGTCTCCAAACCCGTCAACGTCCTCGCGGGCCTCCACGGCACACACTTCTCCGTCGAAGAACTCGCCACCGCCGGAGTCAAGCGAATCAGTGTCGGAGGCTCCTTCGCCCGCGCCGCCCTTGGAGCCTTTTACCGCGCCGCCCGCGAAGTAAAAGAAAAGGGCACCTTCACCTACACGACCGAAGCGATCTCCCACGCCGAGGTCACCAGCTTCATGTCAAAGGACAAACCGTAGTTGATCTCGCAGTTGTTCTCGGGATTAAGCGTAGGTCTTCCGCCTTACGAATCTTGTTGGGATTAGCGTAGGGGCTTCAGCCCTACGAAAAACTTCCTGCGAGTATCTGGGCTTTAGCCCGGGCTTCTCTTCCATCGGAACACCCTACGACTTCGCGCCGGGGAACTTCTCAATATGCAGCTCGCCTTTCCGCCCAAAGTAGATGACCTTTCTTCCGGTCAGAAAAGCCCAATACGCAATTACCCCTGCCGCAGCCGAGCGCTTCATGAACTCCGGATACCGAATCGTGTCTGCCTGCGCTCCGCGTATCGCCGCGACTAGATCCGCAGATGAGAACTCTTCCGCAATAGGCATCACCGGCAAAATCATCTTCTCCGTGTGTGTCTCCCCGTCAATCTGGTAGAAGGTCTCTGCTCCATTGGCGAGATCACAAAAATACGATTCAATGCCCACCTCCATCAGTCTGCGCACCACCTCAGGGAAGATCAGCTCGCCCGCCTGCGACTTCGCCAAAGTCTCGTGGATAACCGTTACATTCATCGTCTGTCTCCCCCATTCGCTACTCCGTAGGAATCTGATCGAAGCCATGCGCCTGCACAAGTTTCTTCAATGTTGCGACCAGCGCAGCATGCTCTCTCACAGAAAGAACCGTAAAGAACTCCGCGTCGTTCTGGTCTGCGATCGCCGCAATCGTCGGAACCAGCCGGCGTCCTACGGCAGTAAGCCCAATATCCTGATATCTACGGTCATCCGTGCGTTCCTGCC
Organism: Acidobacteriaceae bacterium KBS 89; assembly: GCA_000381605.1. Lineage (GTDB taxonomy): Bacteria > Acidobacteriota > Terriglobia > Terriglobales > Acidobacteriaceae > Edaphobacter. Next base: position 110,500 of record KB906755.1, on the reverse strand, counting down.
GTGAAACCAGCTTCTTGGCAACCAAACGGTCGATCAATTTTGAAGCGGCACCTCGTGTCATCCCGGTCAGATCAGCAAGCCTGCTCGGCGACATCTCCTCGTTGTCGTACATCTCGCGAAGCACAACCCATTCCGCTGCGGTCACTCCGCTATTCATCAGCTTCCGCATGAACGCGTGCGACACGTGGTTTGACACGAAGCGAAGCCAGAACCCCGTATGGCTAGTCAACCCGCTCACCTGAGCCTGCGACTGATTCGTCCGCTTCATGAAAATAGAATACTAGGAAACAGTTTCCATAGCAACTAATAAACGACGCAGCGGATTACCTTTATCAGTCTGTAGTTGATTTATCTTTCGAAAGATGGCCCAACATCTTAAACGGGACATTTGAGAGCACGGGCTTGAATTCTGAAAACAAGCTCTCCGACGTGCAATACACAAGCAGCAGAAGAATTGACCGCCAGACGACGTCTGCAAGTGCAGACGACGCAGCTATCGCTTCTTCTTGGCGGGGGTCTTTACCGCCTTCTTCGCCGGAGCAGATTTCTTCACGGCTTTCGCAGGTGCTTTCTTGGCCGCGACCTTCTTCGCCGGAGCCGCCTTCTTCACAACCTTCTTCGCTGGCGCAGCTTTCTTGGCAGGAGCCTTCTTGGCCGCGACCTTCGCCGGAACCTTCTTCGCAGCGACCTTCTTTGCCGGAGCCGCTTTCTTCGCAGCCACGGCCTTTTTCGCCGGAGCCACAGCCTTGGCGACCGCGACCTTCCCCTTCATAGGAGCCGCCACCTTCACCGGCACTTCGACCTTCTTCCCTGCACCTTTCACCGGCGCAGCAGCCTTCGAAGCAACGGCACCCTTACCCGCCTTTTCAGTGGTCGGCGTCTTTCCATCGCCCGCAGCAACAACCAGCTCAGTCCCCTCACCCTCGGCGACGGCCGCCGCAGCCTTCTTCCTGCTCTTCGGCGGCTTCGCGTCCTTCTTCGCCATTCGCGGGCGGCGCAGATGCACCGGCGGCGGCGGAGCTGGCGGAGAGTAAGGCTCCAGATACGCCTTCATCTCCTCCGGAGTCGACAGCTTCCCATCCATCAGCTCGAAGAACAGCTTGTCCAGCAGCTCCCGGTACACTGGCAGTTCAGGAACGATCCGCATCTCCTGCATCATGACGTACGGGATCTTCTGCTTCGCCTGCGACCACTCCGTAAAGAAGCCCTTGAACTTCGCCTGAATCCCGGCGTTCTTCGACGTATGCGCTACCCACAAAATCGACTCCGGCTTGGCCGAGTGCAACAACTTCCACGCCTGCGACGGCGTCGCAGCACCCTTGCCTGACAACTCGGCCGCAAACGCCTTAGCCTCACCCTCGAACGCCGCAATCTCCTCGACAAATCCCTGCCGCGCAAAGCTCTTCTTCAGCGCCACCACGTCCTTCGGCGCCATCTTCGCGGTCAGGAAAGGAAAGTTCGCTACCGCCGCCTCAGGATGGATCCCCTGCATCTGCAACTGCATCTGGCTCTCACGCAGCCGTTCCAGCTCCGCAGTGTTCGCCTTCGACGACTGCAGCGCCGGGAACAGGTACTTCATCCAACCCTCGGACTCCAGCTTCCTCAGCACCCGCAGCGGGTCTTCCTCGTGGAAGATCTCCTCGGTCTCATACCCACGATGAAACGAGTCCATCGCCGAGATATATTCTTCCTTCTTGCCCGTCTCATACCGCTCCAGCGTCTTCGGATCCATCTGCCAACCCAGCCGAGCCACAAACCGCGCCGCGCGAATCATCCGCACCGGATCTTCGATGAACCCGTAGTTGCTCACCAGCCGCAGCTCGCGGTTTTCGATGTCCGCCACCCCGTTCAGCGGGTCCATCAGCAACCCGTATGAGCCGTCATTCAGCGACAGCGCCATTGCATTCGCAGTAAAGTCCCTCCGCCGCAAGTCGTCCAGGATATTTGCCGGCTTCACGACAGGCTTCCCCGGCTTCGGATAAGTGACCGCCAAAGTGCTGCCAATTTCCACGCGAACACCACCCAGAAACCGCACAAAAAGCGACTGTCCAGCTTCGTGTTCGCCGGTGATAACACCTTTGATCTTCTCTATATCTTTCTTGAGCTTGAGAGCATTTCCCTGAACCACTACATCCAGATCGCGCACCGGGGACCCGCTCGTCATGTCGCGTACAGCGCCCCCCACCAGAAACACGGTAAGCCCTTTGGCACGAGCTACTTGGCGAACCGCAAGCAACGCAGACTGTTGGGCCGCGGAAAGTCGATTTTCAAGCAAATAAATGTAATCGGCCATACTGGTAGGTTTACTCCAAGCCGGTCAAACCGGTACACTAAAACCCGTCAAAGCACCTTAGCTAAGCTAAGACGTATCAAGTGTTTATCAAGATTAAGACACGTAGGCACAAAACGTAAGTGTAACACAACATTGGCGATTTGACTACGCTGGTCTCACCTTTTTCGCCACCGTCATCGCCGGCGTGCGACAATCCGCAAGGCCTATGTCTTCCGCCCACAAAAAGGTCATCGTCCGTCGCTTTACAGGCGAAACCCTCCCCGGCTACCTGCCTCTCTCAGCCTTCGTCCGAAACCGCGCAATCGACCTCCTCGACCTCACCGGCCGCGTCGCACCTCTTCTTCTCATCGACATCAAGCACATCTGCTACGTCCGCGAATTCAACCTCCACGACAACTCCAACCCCGAGCGCCTCACCCGCCGCACCTTCCTCGCCAAGCCTCGCACCGAGGGCTTATGGCTCCGCATGACCTTCCGCAGCGGCGACCTCCTCGAAGGCCTCGCCCCTATCGACCTCACCCTTACCGACGACCTGATCCAAGACGGCGGCCTCCATCTCATCCCGCCCGATACCCGCTCCAACACCCAGCGAATCTACGTGCCTCGCACCTCCATCACCGAACTCCAACTCCTCGCTGTCATCACCACCCCCTCCCGCCGCAAGCCCCTCCCCGCCGCCTCTGTTCCCTCCATGCAGGAAGACCTGTTCGACGACCTCATCCCACCGCCCAACAGCCGCCCCAACTAACGCGCCCTGCATCGCTCACACCGCCCAAAACCTTACGTCCATCGCTCTATATAATCCCCCCATGCAATCGATGAAGTTAGCCAAGCTGGCCGAGTACCTGGACGCCACCCTCCTCGGCGATCCCTCCGCCGAAATCACCCGCGTAGCAGGAATCGAATCCGCAGCTCCCGGCGACCTCACCTTCGTCTCCAACCCTAAGTACGCGGCCCTCGCCCGCTCCACTAGAGCAACGGCCATCCTCGTCGAACCAGGCTTCCCCCAGCTCTCCACCGCAACTCTTCGCGTCGACAATCCTTATCTCGCCTTCGCCTTTGCCATCGAGCTCTTCTACAAAGCCCCCGTCTACCCCCCTGGCATCCACCCCACCGCGGCCATCGCCTCCACCGCGCACATTGGGGCAAACGCCCACATCGGCGCCTACGCCGTCATCGGCGACAACGTCACTATCGGCGAGAACGCCACCATTCTCCCCCACGTCGTCTTCTACCCCCACGCCCGTGCCGGCAACAATCTCTTCGCCCACACCCACGCCGTCGTCCGCGAACACTGCCTGCTCGGCGACAACGTCATCCTGCAAAACGGAGTCATCGTCGGAGCCGACGGCTTCGGCTTCGCCCGCCAGTCCGACGGCACCTGGTACAAGATCCTGCAATCCGGCCATGTCGTCATCGACGACAACGTCGAGGTCCAGGCCAATGCTTGCATCGACCGTGCCTCCATCGGAGAGACCCGAATCCACTTCGGAGCCAAGGTAGACAACCTCGTCCAGGTCGGCCACGGGTCGACGGTCGGCCCGAACACCCTCCTCTGCGCCCAGGTCGGGCTCGCTGGATCCACAACCATCGGAAAAAATGTCATCCTGGCGGGCCAGGTCGGGGTCGCCGGCCACTGTACGGTTGGCGACGGAGCGATCGCCACCGCCCAAACTGGCATCCCAGGCGATGTAGCTCCCGGTAAAGTCGTCAGCGGCTACCCCGCTGTCGACAATCGCCAATGGCTCCGCTCCGTAGCCCTGGTCAATCGTCTTCCGGAGTTGCTCCGCGACATGAAATCTAAACTAAAATAACCACCTAAGTGGTGACTATCGTTGTATAAAGAAGCATCATAAGGAGGTATGGCCATGATTGAGCCTCCCGACAGCATACCTAGCGTCCTTCACCAGATGCCGAACCTGCGACAACCGGTCCGCGTTCTCTTGCTCGACGACGAACCCAATAATCTCCACCTCCGCACTGCCATCCTTCGCCAGCACGGCTACGAGTGCGTCCCAGCCGCCACCATCGAAGAGGCCACCGACCTCTTCAACAGTATTGACATCGCGGTCCTCGACTACCATCTTGGCGCCGGCCAGTTTGGAACCGAGGTCGCCGCCCTTCTTCGCCGCCGCCGCCCCCACGTCCCCATCATCATCCTCTCCGCCACCCTCGACCGCTACTTTGGCGGTGTCGAAGACATGCATCTCCTCAAGGGCCACAGCTCCGTCGAGGACCTCCTCGACGCCCTCAGCTCCCTTGGCGCAAAACGCCGGGGCGCCCCCGTCGTCGTCGACGCTCGCGATTTCTTCTACTCTCGTCTCTCACTTACCATCGGCTCTGACGTTCTCGTCCAGATCTTCGACGAAAACGGCATCTGGCAGCACTGCAACGACGCGGCTGCTGAATACCTCGGCCAACCTCGCGACTGGTTCATAGGCCGCTGCGTCTTTCAGGAGCTTCACCCTCTCATGCGCGATTGGCGCGAGGTCATCCAGACCGTCTGCCACAGCCGCGAGACCTACATCGACCGCACCCGCCGCGGCCTCCTCAACCAACCGCGCCCCGACGAGCAGCAACTCACCTGGAGCGTCCTCGCCTTTCCCATCACGCTCCACGACAATCGCAGCGGCGCCGTCCTCACCGCCCGCATCCTCGAAAAACCCCAACGCACCTCCGACTTCCTCCCCTTCCTCTAAATACAACACGAACGCACACCGCTAAAAGGCACGCCGAACAGCTTCGCGTTCCCCCAGAACTTGTCATTCTGAGCGCAGCGAAGAACCCGCGCGTTTGCATTTGCTTTTGCCTTTCTTGTTGTCATCCCCGAAGGGGATCTGCTGTTGCCTCTCCACTTTTTTGGGACATCACAGACTCCAGCCCAGGGCCCTCACCCTGATACTCTTGACTCTCATGCACCGCATCCCCACCCTAGCGCTTCTCACAAGCCTCCTCGCCGCCACCGGCTGCCACTCCCCATACGTTGTCACCACGGTAAGCAACCACACCGCCCAACCCATCGCACTCCTTGAAGTCGACTACCCCAGCGCCAGCTTCGGCACGCAGGCGCTCGCCCCCGGCGCAGACTTCCACTACCGCTTCAAAGTCCTCGGCTCCGGCAACATGAAGCTCCTGTACACCGACAGCGCCCACCAGGACCACAAGTCCAACGGGCCCTTTCTCAAAGAGGGCGCCGAAGGCCCACTCACCATCGTCATAAACGACTCAGGAGTCACCTGGCAACCCGCACCCACCGTTGCATCGAAAAACTGAAAGCCCCCGATCAGCCGAAAACCGATCGCCATTTTGTCGTTGCCTTCAATCCTGCTGCGCGCGGAACGATGCCCGCGAGGCCCCATCTATCTGCGATAAGCTGAAGGCTATGCCGCGCGGATATTTCATCACCTTCGAGGGCCTTGACGGCTCCGGAAAAACCACCCAGATCCGCCGCCTCGCCGCAACCCTCGAGGCTGAAGGCCACAAAGTCGTCACCATGCGCAACCCCGGAGGCACCGCCCTAGGCGACCGCATTCGCAGCGTCCTCCTCGACTCAAAATCCGAAGACACCGTCGGCCAGATCGCCCCTGCCGCCGAGATGGCCCTTATGTTCGCCGACCGCGCCCAATCCATCGCCGAGATCATCCTTCCAGCCCTCGCCGCCGGCAACATCATCCTGTGTGACCGTTACACGGACTCGTCCGAGGCCTACCAGGGCGGCGGCCGCCAGCTCGGCAGCCAGCGCGTCCTCGCCATGCACGCCGCCGCCTGCGACAACCTCCAGCCCGACCTCACCATCCTTCTTCTCCCCTCACTCGAGTCGTCCCTGAAACGCGCCCGCCGCCGCAATCAGCGTCAGGTTGCGCAACAAGGCACCGACGAAAACCGCTTCGAGCGCGAGTCCGACGACTTCTACCGACGCATTTACGAGAAGTACAAAGAAATCGCCTCCCGCGAACCCCACCGCGTCGTCACCATCGATAGAAATGGTGGCATCGAAGAAATCGAGAAAGATATTCACGACATCGTCGCGAAGAGAATCTCCGCAGCGAAACCAACCCTCAAGGCATCCATCGTGGAAGCATGAGCTCCGAAGTCAAAGCCTCGAATGTCTCGCCCGTTACACCGCCGGCCCCCAGAATCGTGCAGCAGCTCCCCGGTCTGCGCTACCCTCTGCACATCTACATGTTCCGCCGCTGGGTCAAGCTCGGCAATCCCATCCGGCTCTTCGAATACCTTCACAAAACATACGGCAACATCGCCCACTACCGTTTCATGGGCACTCCTATCGTCTTCATCAACGACCCCCGATACATCCAGAACGTCCTCGTTACCGACGCCGCCCACTTCGTCAAAGAACGTACCGTCCGTCGCATGAAGATCCTTCTCGGCGAAGGCCTCATCACCTCTGACGACCCCATCCACATCCGTCAGCGCCGCATTGCCGCCCCAGCCTTCCATCGCCAGCGCATAGCCGCCTACGGAACTCAGATCGTCTCCATCGCCGCATCCCATCGCGACCAATGGCAGCCAGGCCAGACCATCGACATCGCCGGTGCCAGCATGGCTCTCTCACTCGAAATCGTTGCCCGCACTCTCTTCGACACAGAAGTCACGCCCGACATCCGCGCCATCAACGACGAAGTCAACACAATCATGGGCCTCTACAACTTCATCGTCGCCTTTCCCCGGCTCGAAAATTTTCTTCACCTGCCCATCCCCGGCCTCATCAAATTCCGCAAATCCAAAGCCCACCTCGACGCCGTCGTCAAACGCCTCATCACCGAACACCGCGCTGCCGCAGCAGCCGGGGAACCCGACAAGGGAGATCTCCTCTCCATGCTGCTCGCCAGCACCTACGAACCCACGGAAGCCGACGCCGGAAAACAGCCCGAACACATGTCCGACATTCAGGTTCGCGACGAAGTCCTCACCATCTTCCTCGCCGGTTACGAGACCGTAGCCAACGCCCTCACCTGGACTTGGTACCTTCTCTCGCAGAACCCCGAAGTCGAAGCCAAACTCCACGCCGAACTCGACACAGTCCTCGGCACGGGCGACCAGCAACGCCTCCCTACCCTCGCCGACTACCCAGCTCTCCGCTACGCCGAGCAGGTCTTCGCCGAATCCATGCGCCTCTACCCACCCGCCTGGGCCATGGGCCGCATGTCCACCCGAGAAGTTCACCTCGGCCCCTACAACATCCCCGCCGGAGCGCACGTCTTCTTCAGCCAATACATCATGAGCCGCACCCCGGAGTACTTCCCCGATCCCCTACGCTTCGATCCCGACCGCTTCACCCCCGAAGCCAAAGCCGCACGCCCGAAGTTCACCTACTTCCCCTTCGGCGGCGGCAACCGTCAATGCATCGGCGAAAGCTTCGCATGGATGGAAGGCGTCTTCAGCATCGCAACCATCGCCCAGCGCTGGCGCATGTCCTACCTCGGAGCGACCCCGCCCGTCCCGCAGCCCAAGATCACGCTTCGACCCCGCGATCCTCTGATGATGCGGCTAACCCCACGCTAAGCCCGCACTCTTTACGCCACAATCACGGAAAGCGGAAGACCAGCCCCGAACTCACGCTGAACAATCTCGAATTGGGAATCGGCACTGTCCCGCCAAAGTTCGCGCTGCTGATCGTAGAAACCGAACCATAGCCCAGTTCAAACGCCCGGAAGTCCACGTGCTTGGACAGCGTGTAATCCAACCCACCATAGATCCCATATTCGAATCGGCTCAGATGGACCGTGCTGTGCGGCGCCTTCGAACTCCCCACGCCCACCGAGAGTTGCAGATAGGGCTTGTACTTCTCCGCAATCGGCTTGGCGATGATCCGCCCTCCCACAAGAAAGCTGTTCAGAGTCGCGTTATTGCCGCTCACAATCGAATCCCGTATATCGATGCCCGCGTCGAACTTCGGGTGATGGAAGAAATTCGCATACCCGCCAATGTTGGCGCCCCAGAACCAGCGCGCGGTCGTATTGTCCCCGAGAAACGCGAACACCCCGGTGTCCGGCTGCGAGTTCGTAATGTGGATAGCAACCGGATTCACATACAGGCCAACGTCCCCCGGCTCAACACCAATGTGGCTCTCGGTCGAAGCGGTCACCGGGGACGGGTTATCTTGAGCACGGGCGGCAACGTTTAAAAGGACCAACGCGAGACATGGTGCGAGGCACAACAACTTCATAGGTAAAAATCCTTTAGCTTTCAAAACTGACAGTGACGGCCAAACCCAGGCTCCCCTGCAAGTCTGTTTCGGTACACTTGATACCAGTCTATCGGAACCCGCCAATTAATCCTCGGCGCCAGTTCCATACCGTCCTCATCTCACCAACAGGCATACCCACCCAATACAAAATGCAAACATCTCGACTCCTCCTCCTCGCCGCAACAATCCTGCTGATCCCCGCGACGCACCTAGGCGCTCAAACACCGGGTTCCCCCGAACAATCCCTCCTGCAACTCGCCAATCAAGCCCGCGCCGCCCACAACCTTCCTCCGCTGCAATGGGACAACTCCCTTGCCCGCGCCGCGCGTGCACACCTCCAACTGGTCGTGCGCAATCCCCAGATGCTCCACCAGTATCCAGGCGAACCCGATCTCTTAACGCGCGGAGCCAACGCCGGCGCCAAATTCAGCACCATCTCGGAAAATATTGCCGGCCACGGAGACACACCCGAATCCCTCCAGCAGATCTGGATGACCACGCCCACCCATCGCGCCAACCTGCTTAACCCCAACCTCAACGCCGTAGGCATCGCCGTCGTTCAAAACCAGGGCCTCCTCTTCGCCGTCGAAGACTTCGCCCGCAACGTCCCCACCCTCACACCCGACGCAGTCGAGCAGCAGGTATCCAAGCTCCTCCAGGCCCAGGGCTTTCCCCCGGCTCGATCGAACGAAGACGCCCGCAAGACTTGCATGATGTCGCAAGGCCAGGCCGGCACCCCCAAACTTGTCATCCAGTGGGACGGGGCCGACATCAGTCAGCTTCCCGACGTCGTCCTCCAGAATCTCGATAAGGCCAAATACACCACAGCCGCCGTCGGCGCGTGCTCAGGCAGACAAGCCAACCAGCAGTTCACCACTTACCACATCGCTCTCCTGCTCTACTAACAAGGCCGTCACGCGAAGCCCACCAGCATTAAGGTGTCTGATTCCCAGTGGCCGCGGGTGGTGCCAGCATAGCGTCCGCCGTCCCAATGCGCCCCGACGCTGTAACGCGAACTACAAAGCGCGCACGCACCGCCTTCGGGTTGTGGTCTATCTTGTACGTGAGATCCAGATTGCGCAGTAGTCTGCCGGTCGGCTCAACGCTCGTAGGCGCGCTGACTTTGATAACTTTGGCATCGCGCGTCACTTCCTTGTCCTTCTTGTCGAAGCTCGACACCATGAGAACTACCTCCGTATGCCGCGGCTCCGTGTCGGTCGCGTACGTCCATGCCAACCCCGCCCCATCCACGTGAACCGTAAAAGAGTATGGATCCGTGGGCGAAGCCTGCAGCGTCATCCGGACGCCGTCGTAGGCCATCGTGCTGCTATCGGCCAAAGCCAGATCTGAAAGTAGTTTCCGTGAAGGCTTGACCGGATCGACCCGCCCCGGTCCATATTGAAGGTAGTAACCCTGCCGCGTGATCACTGTAAGCCCCGGTCGGTCGACCGTGACCTTAATACGGTAGAACTTGTTCAGGTTGGTAGGTGGGACCTGCGGTCTGTAGGTTAGCGTGTAGAAGCTCGAGCCATCCCGGATCGCGGTCCCTATCTGAGCGTCCACATCGTTGCGTCCGTAGAGTGTGCGACCCCCCGTCGCCTTCGCTAGCCGGTTGAACTCATAGTTGCCGCCGAAGGGATCGTTGAACGCTGCAGCCGCACCGTATTCCGTGGGGTTCACCTGAAGCCCCGCCGGATCGACGCACTCTTGCACTGCGTTCTCAACACGAGCGTTCGTATCCAGTGCTACGCTAACGGGCCGAGCTGGAAAGCCCCGGCCAATCCAGATCATGTTCTTATGCCCCGGGTGGCCCACCACCGCCTCTGCCACTCGCCTCAGCGTAAGGAACGCGGTGGCATAACGTTCTCCGATCCATGCGCCCTGATGAGCCTGCCACGGATAGGCCGCGAAGTGATGGTCCAGCGCCGACAGAATCTCATCCTTGTTCTGGGTGTAATCACGAAGCACTGTGAATTGCTGCAGATTAACCGCGATCAGCATCGTCGGCGTACTCAGTTTGCCCGGCTCCCGTTCAAGATATTTCTTCAGCGAGTAGCGCGCGAATGCCATGTCTTCAAAGCGCGTATTGAACTCGTCCAGCAGAATAATATTCACCGGCGCCCGCGGAGCCACGCGGTCAAGGTCGGCGGTTGACTCGATGTTCATCTCCGGCTTCACCGTATGCGATCCCGCCTCCTCGAAGTTGAGAATGGTCTGCGGCTCGTCCAACTCCGTCACATGAAAATCATCGCGCTTCAGATCCGTGACGATATTGCCCTTGGCATCGGTCACCACCATGTCAAGCACCACCAGGCGAGCCGTCCGCTGAATCGTGAAGGTGCCATTGTTGTCTCTTGTCGCCTGCGCGTTGTTGGGCGGCGGTACCGGCTGTCCAGATGGCGTGTGTGGTGTTGGCTGAACAGGATGCTGCGTCTCTTGCTCCGGAATCGCTGTAGGTTGCGCCTGCGTCTGCGGCGCTACAACCGGCTCCTGTGCAGACACGCTAAACAGGAAAATACCCACCAACAAAATCGAAAACAAAACCCGCAGGACAGAAGATCGCATAGCAGGACCTCAGGGTTAAGCAAAAATCAAAATTCTGCCGCAACGAATCTACCACTGCCACAACATCGATCCAGGGAAAGATAGGTTTCACACAGTCTCCCGGTTGCAGTGAACCGGAAATGACAGTATAAGAAAACTTCCCCCGTCACACTTCCTTCACTCATCTTGATAACGGCATCGGGCAACAAAAAGTTTCGATTCCAACAAAAGAGAGGAAATTCACCATGATTCTTGGAATGAGTCTGGCTACCTTTACCATCCTGCACGTGATCATCAGCCTCATCGGAATCGCATCTGGCTTCCTCGTCCTCTTCGGCCTCATTAAGGGCAAGCTCCCCAGCCCTTGGAACGTTGTGTTTCTCGTCACCACTATTCTGACGAGCCTCACCGGCTTCTGCTTTCCCAACGACAAAGTGACGCCAGGCATCGTCCTCGGCGTCCTCTCAATGATCGTCCTCGCCATCGCCCTAGTCGCCCTCTACGTCTTCCACCTCAAAGGCGCATGGCGCCGCACCTACGCGATCACCGCCATGATCGCCCTCTACTTCAACACCTTCGTCCTGATCGCCCAGACCTTCGAGCATGTCCCCGTCTTTCACGCCCTCGCCCCCACGGGCACCGAGACGCCATTCAAAATCGCCCAAACCCTCCTACTGATCCTCTTCATCGTGCTCATCACCAAAGCAGCGAAGGCATTCCGCAATCCACTAATATCCCTCTAAAATGCGGATTCGCTGTTGCTCTTGGCTTTCTGGTTGTCATCCCCGAAGGGGATCTGCTTTTTTCTTTCCCCATTTTCCGCCCAAAAATCACATGTCAAGTCCTCCATACCCACCAATCGGCACAAAACCCAACAACCACGCACCTTTTACGCTCCCTTCCGTTTGGCGTATTCCCTGGCCGAACCGCGTATCATTGAAATAGAGGACAAATTTGAGCAGAACTAATGAGTGACTGACCATCAACGAAGTCCAGACTCAACCCAAATGAATCGAAGACTTTAGACAACAAAGTACCCCGGGGGGATACCCGAAAATAGCTCCGAAACGAGCAGGAAGGAGAGACAAGGAACGAATGCCCGCACTCCCCGCAACCTTCAACGACTTCATCGGCAACAGCACTGCCATCGAGCACCTCCGGACCGCCATTTCGTCCGGCCGTCTCCCCCACTCGCTTATCCTCGCCGGCCCCAGCGGAGCAGGAAAATACACCCTCGCTCTCATGCTCGCCATGGCGGTCGAGTGCGAACGCCAACCCCGCGACCTCTGGTCTAACGGCCAATCCCTCGCTAGCTTCTGCGGCGTCTGCCACAACTGCACCCGCATCGCCTCCGTCGCCAACCTCGAAGAAGAGGTAGACAAAGCAGTCGCCGCTCGCGAAGAGCTCCGCGAGGTCGACAAGAAAGACACCCGAGTCCTCATCCAGCCCCACCCCGACGTCCTCATCATTCCACCCGACCCGCCGCAACTCCTCATCAAACTAGGCCAGGTGCGCACCCTCATCCAAAGCTCCCACTACCTGCCCAGCGAAGCTCCGCGCAAGGTCTTCATCCTCACCGCCTCGAACTTCATGAAGGAGGCCGCCAACTCCCTCCTCAAAGTTCTCGAAGAGCCACCCGACACGGTCCACCTCATCCTCCTCGCCGAAAACCCCGGCGAACTCCTCCCCACCATCCGATCTCGCTGCGCCACGGTCCGCCTCGGCGCACTACCGGTCGAAGAGATCGAGATGCTCCTCGCCGACCGCCGCCCCGACGTTCCCCCGCAACAACGCACCCTCATCGCGCGCCTCGCGCAGGGAGCAGCCGGCAAAGCCCTCAGCTTCGACCTCGCTGCCTACATCGCCGCCCGCGCCGATGCGATCCTCCTTCTTCACAACGCCGCCACCGAACCTGACCACACCGCCCTCTTCAAGATGACCGAGACCTACCGCGCCGGTGCCGAAGGCCAGCAAAAGACCTCCGCTCTCTTGCGCACCCTATCGCTCCTCCTCGAAGACCTCCTTCTCCTTGGCGCCGGCACTCCAGAGCTCGTACGCAACACCGACCTCCGCCCCGAGCTCGATCGCCTCAACGACACCCTCAACTTCGCCTGGATCGAAAACGCCTCCCGCGGCCTCGACCAGGTTCAGAGCGGCCTCCGCCGCAACCTCCTCCGCAGCCTCTCCCTCGACGCCTTCGCCGGCCAACTCGCCAGCAGATGAGCCAACCTGAGCGCACAACACAGCGCCTCACCACGTCGCCGACGGACATCTCCCGTGCCGCAGGAATTCTTCGCAGCGGAGGCACCGTCGCCTTCCCCACAGAAACCGTATACGGCCTCGGCGCCAACGCACTCGACGCCAACGCGGTAGCCAGCATCTTCGCCGCCAAGGAACGCCCGAACTGGGACCCGGTCATCGTCCACGTCAGCGATCGCGCCATGCTCGATCAGGTCGCCATCGTCTCTCCACAGGCCGAACAACTCATCGCCGCCTTCTGGCCCGGCCCACTCACGCTCCTCCTCCCCCGCACAGCACAGGTGCCTGACAACGTCACCGCCGGAAGGCCTCTGGTGGGCGTCCGCATGCCCGCCCACCCCATCGCTCGCGCCCTCATCGAAGCCACCGGCCTACCCATCGCCGCCCCCAGCGCGAACCGCTTCGGCCGCACCAGCCCCACCACTCCCTCCCACGTCCTAGAGGACCTCGACCAGCGCATCGACGGCGTGCTCGACGGAGGCCCCACAACCGTCGGCGTGGAATCCACCGTCCTCGACCCCAACCAATCACCGATGATCCTCTACCGCCCCGGCGCCATCACCGCAGGAATGCTCGAACCGATCACCGGCCCAGTTACCCTCTACCAACCACCTCAACAAACCACAGCCGAACCGCAGAGCCTACCCTCTCCCGGAGTCGGCGTCCGTCACTACGCCCCCCGTGCCCGCCTCATCCTCGTCAACACCGAATCCGAACTCAACAACCGTCTCGTTCAACTGATCGCAGACAAAGAAAAAACCGGCGTCATGCTCCCGCAAGACTGGACCATCCACCACCGCCACGTAGAAACCTTCCGATGGAACTCCTTTGACGACAATGCCGCACTCGCCCACACCCTCTTCGCGGGTTTGCGAGAGCTGGACCGTCGTGGCGTCTCCGTCATTCTCTGCCCGCTTCCCGAATCGGTCGGCCTCGGACTAGCCATTCGCGACCGTCTCGAAAAAGCCGCAAAATCGAAATAATGCCCTCGTTTTACACCGCGCTCTCCTCGTATACTCCACCCATGCAGGCTGCCGAGATCGAACTGAAGTTCCCCGTCACGGATCCAGAAGCTCTCCAATCCCGCCTCCCGCGCCTCGGCTTCCACCTCGAAACTCCGCGCTCCTTCGAGCACAACACCCTCTTCGACACTCCCAGCCGCGACCTTCGGCTCAAACGCCAGATTCTTCGCCTCCGCGAATACGGCGGGATTCACATCCTCACCCACAAGCGCATCGACGACCGCATCGCCGAGCCCTCTCGCTACAAGATCCGCATTGAGACCGAGACCGCGGTCTCCGACCCGCACGCCCTCGCCGAGGTCTTCGCCCAGCTTGGCTACGCCCCCGCCTTCATCTACGAGAAGTACCGTACCGAGTGGTCCATCTTCGACCCCGCCACCAACACCACGTCCCATCTAGTCATCGACGAAACCCCCATCGGCACCTTCGCCGAACTCGAAGGCCCCACCGACTGGATCGACCGCACCCTGGCCGAACTCAACGTCGACCCCGTCACCTGCCTCACCGACAGCTACGGCAAGCTCTTCCTCGACTGGAAGCAGCGCACCGCCAGCCCAGCTGAAAACCTCACCTTCGCCGAAATCGCCTCACCCGTACTCACCCCCCGCTAAAGCCCGCTCCCACCCCCGCCGATACAACCTCTGAACACGGAGGTTCCATTGGCAATTTCATTTCGTTCCCTGCGCCCCTTCCTCCTCGTCGGTGGACTGGCCGTCTGCGTATGCAGCGCCTCTGCCGCAGTCACCCAGCGTGCCGTCGTCGCCCGCATCCCCCCCACCTACCCTGAACTCGCTCGTCGAATGCACGTCAGCGGAAAGGTCGTCCTGCTCGTCACCATCCAGCCGGACGGAAAGGTCTCCGGCACCAAGGTAGAGTCCGGCCACGCCCTGCTTGCACCCGCCGCTCAAGACGCGGTCAGCCGCTGGCGTTTCGCCCCTGGTCCCGAAGTTTCCGAGTCGGAGATCGACATCAACTTCACCCCAGACGGCCGGTAGATTCCAACCGCACCATCCAGCTTCGTTCCGAGGTCCCATGCAACTGCAATCCAAGATGTACCTGAAGAGCACCGCCATGATCGGCACCGTCGTCCTCAGCGCCGGCATCGTCCACCGCTACATCGATCAAGCCAATACCCTCTCGAATAGGGTCACCGAAGACCGGATCCCCATCATCATGACCACGCGAGACATCCGTTCTCACTTCACCGAGTCCATTCGTTCTCTAGAATCCTACATGCTCTTCGGCATCAACCCTGCCTCCTCCGTCGCCTACCGCAACGCCCGGCGTGACGAGTTCGAACAAGCTCTGTCCTCGCTGGAAAAGCTGCGCCAGAGCAGCATGCACGTCGACATGGGAGCCGACGCAGCGCGCATCAACTCGCTCGAGTCAGGCCTTTCAACCTTGAAGGCCCTCGAGGAACAGGTCGAGACTCTCAACGAGTCAAAGACCTCCCAGGGCTCGGCGCAGGCCTACGATACCCTTCAGAACCAGATCCTTCCGCTCGAGAAGAATCTCTTCGATACCACCTCACAATTGGCGCAATCGCAGAACCGCCTCGCAGACAACGAGCAGGCACAACTCCGTCACGCCACTCACAATTCCATCCTGATTCTCTGGTTCGGCACAATTCTCGCCTCTCTCATCGGCGGCACGGTCGCCGTCTATCTCGCTCGCAGAATCACTCATGCCCTGAACCTCGTCATGAACCGTGCCGACGCCATCGCCTCCGGCGATCTCAGCGGCGAACCTCTGGTCCTCCACACCCACGACCAGACAGGAACTCTCGCCAACGCCGTCCAAAAGATGCAATCCAACCTCAGCGGAATCCTCAGCACGGTCGCTAACACCGCAGGCACGCTCACCGGCAGCGCCGCCTCCATGCGCTCTGCCTCCGACGAGATCCACCGCCGCATGGACCAGCAGAGCCAGCAGACCCAACAAGCCGCCACTGCCATGCAGGAGATGTCCGCAAGCATCGCCGAGGTCTCCCGCCACACTCAGTCCGCCGCAGAAACCGCACGCAACGCTGCCGAAACCGCACGCGAGGGAGGGACTATCGTCAAGCAGGTCCTCGGCAGTATGCACTCCATCGCCACCGCCGTCAGCGACACCTCAGCCACCGTCGGCCTCCTCGGCGACGACTCCAGGCGCATCAGCCAGATCGTTACTGTCATCGACGAAATCGCCCGTAAGACCAATCTCCTCGCCCTCAACGCCGCCATCGAAGCCGCCCGCGCAGGAGACCAGGGCCGCGGCTTCGCTGTCGTCGCCGGAGAGGTTCGACGCCTAGCCGAATCCACAGCACAAGCCACCGGCGAGATCGCCACCATGATTCAGGGCATTCAGGACCGCACACGCACCGCCATCGCCAGCATGGAGAGCGGCACCGGCACCGTGGAGCAGGGCGTCGTCACCACCACTCAGGCGGGTGAAGCGCTCGAACGCATCATCGGCATGGCGGAACGCGTCGATCGCATGATCGCCCAGATCGCTATCGCCGCCTCGCAGCAGGCCGCCGCCGCCGACCAATCCAGCGCAAGCCTCGACGCCATCCATTCCCTCAGCCACGAGAACCTGACGGAGATGGCCACCACGGCCGCCGGAATTGAATCGCTTCGCACCACTGCAGTCACACTCGAGCAGCAAGTCGATCGCTTCAGCCTGAAGTCCGCGCCGGACACCAAGCTGATTCCCTCGTCCTCAAAAAATCAACCCCACATCACCCTGCAACCAGCATAACCAATGTATCCACCCGTCGCGGCCAACGAAAAAGAGGGTCCTCATCCGAGGCCCTCTTCTGCTACCGGCATCGTACTTGTTCACTCTCCGTCAGAAGATCTGGAAGTTGACCTCGACGTTCAATTCCACCAGGACAGGCTTTCCATTCTCCATCGCAGGCTTGAACTTATACTGTCTCACCGCCTCGGCCGCCTTCTCATCCAGCCCCATGCCGACGCCACGAATCACACGCACATGACTTGGATTTCCATTGGTATCGACCCATAGGTTGACCAGTACATTTCCTGCAACCTTAGCCTTGCGAGCCTCTTCAGAGAACTCCGGCTCGACCGAAAAGATCAGCACCGGCGCCGAAACACCGCCACCGATTCGCCTCGGCCCACCGCCCGTATTTCCACCCGACCCGGGTCCAAGCCCGGAACCATTGCCCGACCCCAACCCCGTCCCCGAACCATTTCCCATCGACATTCCCACTAGCGGCGAACTCGCAATCCCAATCTGCGGAATGCTGCTCGCCATCTTCACGTCCTGCTGAACCTCGATAGTTGGCTCGATATGAATCTTCGGTTCAATGAGTGGAGGCTTATTGGGCGGCACAATCTGGGTATCCGCAAACTTCGGCGGCGTCCCCTTCGTCACCGGAGTCGGCCCGCGCTGTCCACCACCGCCACCCATCTTCTCCATCTTCGGCGGAGCCTGCGGCGGGATCGCAAGGTCCGTCACCACCATCGCCTTTACCGGAGCAGAAAACTGAACCTTCTTATGCAGCATGTACGCGATCAGCAAAATCAGTAGAGCGTAAATAGCAACGGCAGAGCCCGTAGCCAGCGGGCTCTGCTTGGTCTTCATCCGGTCGACGACCGCAATCGGCTTCGACTCCAGCACCAATGGAGGCAGCTTGACCGGGAAGAACACATCCCGAATGCTGGCCCACAGAGAGGTGAAAACCCCCTCTTCTTTAATAATAAAATCGCTATCCGCCGGCTTGGATTCCAGCTGCAACGGCTCTTCCGTGCTCTTGCTGAACGCGTCCCGCAGGTTCGCGATCAGCGACGTCCACATCGAGCCATCGGTCTCTTCATTCAGATGCGGCGCATCTGCCGGACGCAACTTCGGGGCAGGTCTCTCGGGATCGATCTGTGGTGGTGGAGTCAACAATGAATTCGCCATAAGCTGCTTAGCCTCGATGGCAGCGGCCACGGCCACCTACCACCTACATTAAAAAATCCTGCGCACACTACTTCTGTCAATACTTCTCCGATCTTTCGCCGGTTTTTCTTTCGATACAGCAGGCGCTCTCTGGCTCCACAAACATTCTACAAACTTTCACCCTCCAGCGCTCGTTATCTTGGACGCATCCCCCCCGTGAATGTCTCTCACCCCTTTTTGTTCTTCCCGTTTCCCCGTCTACAATAAGAGTTTGGCGCAAACTGCACTTCCGCTATCAAGGAATACGAGGAATAAATGCCGGACGCTCCCCAGGGAAACCCCGAAGACCAAAAATCCGCTCCAAAGGCGCTGAAATCCACGCTGAACCTGCCTCAGACGACCTTCCCTATGAAGGCAAACCTGCCGCAGAACGAGCCGGTTCGCCTAGGCTTGTGGCAGCAACAGCACTTATATGCCCAAATCCGCGCCGCCCGAGCCGGAGCCCCCAAATACATCCTCCACGATGGACCTCCCTACGCCAACGGAGCCATCCACCTCGGCCACGCCCTCAATAAATGCATCAAGGACTTCGTCGTCAAGACCAAAACCATGGCCGGCTTCGATGCTCCCTACGTCCCCGGCTGGGACTGCCACGGCCTCCCCATCGAAATTAAAGTCGACGAGCAGCTCGGTCGCAAAAAACTCGAGATGGACCCCCTCGCCGTCCGCCGCGCCTGCCGCGAGTACGCGCAGAAATACGTCGACCTCCAGCGCACCCAGTTCGAGCGCATCGGCGTCTTCGGCCGCTGGGACACTCCCTACCTCACCATGTCCAACGGCTACGAGGCCAGCATCGTCGAAACCTTCTACGACTTCTTCGAAAAGAACTTCGTCTACAAAGGCCTCCGCCCCGTCTACTGGTGCATCCATGACAAGACCGCGCTGGCCGAAGCCGAAGTCGAATACGAACAGCACACCTCGCCAAGCGTCTACGTCCGCTACGCCCTCACCAACGATCCCTCCGCCATCCGCGCCGCGCTCGGGGGAAAATCCGTATACACCATCATCTGGACCACCACCCCGTGGACCCTCCCCGCATCGCAGGCGGTAGCCTTCAACCCGGAGCTCGAGTACGTAGCCATCCAGTGCGCTGACGCCACCTACATCGTCGCCGAAGCCCTGCTCTCCTCCGTCATTGTGAACTGCAATCTGATGAGCGGCAAAAATAACGGCGAGCCTGCATCCCAAACCGACGTCATCGCAAACTTCCCCGGCAGCGCACTCGAAGGCGCCACCTTCCAGCACCCGTTCCTCAACCGCAGCATCCTCGGCGTCACCGCCGACTACGTCACCGCCGAACAGGGCACCGGAGCCGTCCACACCTCACCCGCCCACGGCGTCGACGACTTCGACACCGGCAAGCGCTACCACCTGGCCGAGATCCAGTACGTCGACAACGCGGGCCGCCAGCGCCACACCGGACGCTTCGGTGGCGGCGACATGGCCCAGCCCTACGAAGACCTCACCGTCTTCAAATCCAACGCCCCCATCATCGAACTCCTCAAAGAGAAAAAAGCGCTCCTCAGCGCCACTACCTACGAGCACTCCTACCCCCACTGCTGGCGCTGCCACAACCCCATCATCGTCCGCGCCACCGAGCAGTGGTTCATCGGCATGGAAACCCCAATGGTCACAGACCAAGGCATCGCAACGACCTTCCGCCAACGCGCTCTCGACGAGATCAAACAAGTCGTCTGGGACCCAGCCTGGGGCGAAGAGCGCATCTCCAACATGATCGCCACCCGCCCCGACTGGTGCATCTCCCGCCAGCGCATCTGGGGTGTCCCCATCGCCGTCTTCCTCTGCGACAAATGCGGCGAGCCTCTCAACGAAAAATCCATCAATAAGAGCATCGTCGATCTCTTCAAAAAAGAGGGCGCCGACGCCTGGTACGCACACGAAGCTGACGCCCTCTTGCCCAAGCGAACCGAGTGTGCCTCCTGCGGCCACAAAGAATTCCGCAAAGAGATGGACATCCTCGACGTGTGGTTCGAATCTGGCGCAAGCTGGCACGCCGTCCTCGACCTCGAACCCGAACTCCACTCCCCCGCCGACCTCTACACCGAAGGAGGCGACCAGCACCGCGGCTGGTTCCACTCCTCGCTTCTCACATCGGTAGCAGTCCGCAACCAGACCCCCTACAAAATGGTTGCAACCAGCGGCTGGACCCTCGACGAACAAGGCCGCGCCTTCTCCAAGTCCCTCGGAAACGGAGTCGATCCGGTCGACATCGCCAAGCGCCTCGGCGGCGAGATCATCCGTCTCTGGGTCGCCTCCGTCGACTTCCGCGAAGACGTCGCTGCCAGCGAAAACCTCATGCAGCGCGTCAGCGACAACTACCGCAAGCTGCGCAACACCCTCCGCTTCCTGCTCAGCAACCTCAACGACTTCGATCCTGCAAAGAACTCCATCGCTTTTTTTGCGATGGAACCTTTAGACCAATTCATCCTCGCTCGCACCGCCGAGCTCGACGCGAAGATCCGCGAAGCCTACGATGACTTCGAGTTCCACCGCGCCTACCAGGCTCTAAACGAGTACGTCAACACCGACCTCAGCGCGCTCTATCTCGACGTCCTCAAAGACCGCCTCTACACCTTCGCCCCCGACCACCCCGGCCGCCGCAGCGCGCAAACCGCGCTCTGGCGCATCGCCGAAGCCCTCACCCGCCTCATCGCTCCCATCCTCAGCTTCACCGCCGACGAGGTCTGGCAGCTTCTCCCTAAAATCGCGAAGCGCGAATCCAGCGTTCACCTCGCCCTCTTCCCCGACATCGCCGACATCGTCCCCGGCAACGTCAAACACATCGAAGAAGATTGGGACCAACTCCTCACCCTCCGCGACGAAGTCCTGAAAGTGCTCGAGGAGGCGCGTACCGCCAAAGAGATCAGCAACCGTCCCTCCGAGGTTCAGGTCACCATCGGTTGGCTCAACACACTCGCTTGTCATCCCAACCCAATCTTCGAGCGCTACGAGAGTGTCCTCCCCGAACTTCTAGGAGTAGCCCAGGTAAAGCTCGCCGACGCGACCGTTACCGAGGGCAGCGTGGAGAAGGGCGCCTTCTACGTTCAAGCCAAACCCGCCGCAGGCAGCAAGTGCGAACGCTGCTGGCGCTTCACCGAAGACGTAGGCAACGACACAAATTACCCCACCGTTTGCCTGCGCTGCGCCGACGCTCTCAAGGCCATCAACTTCGAACCCTACACTGCACCACCCAGCAACCCAACGGAGCCGCAAGCCTGATGTCCTCGACCGAAGAAGTCGCATCGCCAGTTGTTGAAGCAGAACCGAAAGACAGACGTGGCCTCGTGCTCGCCATCTCTGCTCTGGTCATCCTCATCGACCGCATCACCAAATACATCGTCTCTCGCGAACTGCCCAACGGCCAGGCCCACACCGTCATCCCCGGCGTCTTTCGAATCTCCGACGTCCACAACACCGGCGCGGCCTTCAGCATGTTCGCTGAAAACGCCTCTCCCACCACGGTCCGCAACGTCCTCATCGCCTTCTCCGTCATTGCCGTCATCATTCTCTTCGGCATGCTCTGGCGTGTAGGCCGCTACCTCACCCTCACCTCGGTTGCCCTTGCACTCATCCTTGGTGGCGCACTGGGCAATCTCTACGACCGCGTCATCTACCACTACGTCATCGACTTCCTCGAGGTCCGCATCTACCACTACCACTGGCCCGACTTCAACGTAGCCGACAGCTGCATCGTCATCGGAGCGTGCCTCCTCCTGATCGAAATCTTCCGACCCCAACCGGCTGACTCACGTTAATCCCCTGGCTCTCTCCGCGCTGAAAAATTTCCTGCCTGAGGGAAAACATCACTTCATATAACCAAATTTTCCGCACATATCCGTCGAATCCGCAATGGCCTCAGGAGTAAAGACCGGCGGCTTCTGTCCCGAAAAAAATGCAAGCTGCAATGAGCGGCCCGCCACGTAAGTCACCATCCACTGTGTATCGTCCGAACCGCACAGACTGTTCTTGTGTAAGAACTTCTTTGAAGCCGGGACGTTCAGTCGATACAAACTGCCATTCCCTCCAGCTGTACCCTCCGCGTCGAAAAGCGTACTCGCCTCTGCCTGTTCCAGACTCCGAATTCGAGCAACTGTAAAGCTGAAGAAGTTGATGGAGAGTTTCTCATCAGAAAGGGTCACGTCGCCGGTGATCGACCGTGCAGTCGAACTCGTCGCACGCCAATATCCTTTATCCTGGGCCACAGCCGTCATGCTACAAACCAACACCAATCCCACAATGCTACAAAGTAACGTCTCTCGTTTCATCTCTTGAGGATTGCACTGGAAACAGCGTTTGAGCAACCCCGGCAGCCAGCCAACACTACGCCTGCGCTCACAGGTCCGAACTCACAGCTCAAAGACCTCGCTGATCTGCACCATGCTGGGAACGTCTGTATAGTTGCGCTCGTCGGCGATGAACTCACCGGCTGTAGCGCTCAGCGCACTCCCCAGCTCCTCCATTGTCCGGAAGAATAAGTGACCCACGGCGTGGTAGGGTGCCGGCGTACCTGGAGGAAGACCTGCAATCCCTCGGTCGATCTCAGTCCGCACCAACCCGCGCGAACTGAGCAATCGGCGCGACAGTTCAAGATGCGGGCCGAGATAGTAGTCCCAGTCGAAACGGGATCCGGGACTCGCCGGATAGATTACGCTTAGTCGAACCATCCACTGACAATACCATCAGCACTTTAGAGGCTACCCAACGCACCCAACCCGCTCTCCGGCAGACCGGGACTCGCAATTCCCTTCCTCATGCCTGACAATAGAAGTTTGGCCATGAGACAGCAAAAGGCAGAGGCAAGCCTCGACCAGATCACAATCCGCGGAGCCCGCACCCACAACCTTAAGGGCATCGACGTCGACATCCCCCACAACGCCCTCACGGTCGTCAGCGGAGTCAGCGGCTCAGGCAAATCCTCGCTCGCCTTCGACACCGTCTATGCCGAAGGCCAGCGCCGGTACGTCGAATCCCTCTCCGCCTACGCCCGCCAGTTCCTCGAGCGCATCGAAAAGCCCGACGTCGACCACATGGACGGCCTCGCCCCCGCCATCGCCATAAAGCAGAAAAACCAAACTCGTAACCCCCGCTCCACGGTCGCCACCGCAACCGAAATCTACGACTACCTCCGCCTCCTCTACGCCCGCTGCGGCACCGTCACCTGCCTGCACTGCGGTGGCATCGTCAAACACGACACCGTAGACGAGATCGTCACCGCACTCTTCGCCCTGCCCGAAGGCACCCGGACCTACGCCCTCTTCCCCATCGTCCGCGCCGAGGTAAAACTCGAGCCCATGCAGATGCCCACAGTCGAAGAAGCAGCCGACGCGCCCAAGCCAAAGAAGGCCACAAAGAAATCCGCCAAATCGGCAAAGTCCGAATCCGCCTCCTCCTTCAACCTCACCGAAGCATTAAAAGATCGCCTCACCGAACTCCGACGCCGCGGCTACAACCGGCTCTACCAGGCTGGAAAAATCGTAGAGTTTTCCACTCCCGAATCTCTCCTCGAACTCAACTTCGCCAAGCCCATCTTCGTCCTCATCGACCGTCTCTCCATCTCCCCAGACAGTCGTGCAAGAATCGTCGACGCCATCGAGACCGGCTACCGCGAATCCGGCGAAGTCCAATTTCACACCCTCCCACGCGAAGAAAACGAGTCCGCCGCAAAGCTCCGGTTCTCCGCAGCATTCGAGTGCACCACCTGCCATCGCGCCTACCGCGAGCCCGAACCCCGCCTCTTCTCCTTCAACAACCCCTATGGCGCCTGCCCGCGCTGCCAGGGCTTCGGCAACACCATCGACTTCGACCCCAATCTCATCATCCCCGACAAATCCAAGTCGCTTGCCGATGGCGCCATCGCTCCCTGGACCACCACGAAGTACCGCCCGCACCACGGCGAGATGATCCGCGCCGCCAAAGCCGCCAACATTCCCACCAACGTCCCATGGTACGATCTCGCCGACTACCAGCAGCGCTTCATCGAGGAAGGCGACGACAAGTTCTCTGGCATCCAGGGCTTCTTTCGCGCACTCGAGAGAAAAAAATACAAGCTCCACGTCCGCGTCTTCCTCTCCAAATACCGCGGCTACGCACTCTGTCCCGATTGCCGCGGCCAGCGCCTCCGCGCCGAAGGCCGCGCGGTCCTGATCAACAATCAGAACATCTGCGAGACCAGCGCCCTCACCATCACCGCCGCCCAAACCTTCTTCGACAATCTGCAACTTTCACCGGCACAAACCGAAGTCGCCGGAAAGATCCTCGAAGAGGTCCGTCAGCGCATCCACTTCCTCCATCAGGTAGGCCTCGACTACCTCACCCTCGATCGCCTAAGCTCCACCCTCTCCGGAGGCGAATCGCAACGCATCCAACTAGCCACCTCGCTAGGCTCCCGCCTAGTCGGCGCCCTCTACGTCCTGGACGAGCCCAGCATCGGCCTCCACACCCGAGACACCGCCAAGCTCATCCGCATCATGAAGGACCTCCGCGACCTCGGCAACACAATCCTCGTCGTCGAACACGACCCCGATGTCATCCGCTCCGCCGACCACCTCCTCGACCTTGGCCCCGGCGCCGGAGAACTCGGCGGCCACCTCCTCGCCTCCGGCACAGTCAAAGAAGTCACCGCCAATCCAAACTCCATCACCGGCAAATATCTCTCCGGCCGCCTCACCATCCCCATCCCCAAATACCGCCGGGAACCCGGCCGCGAACACCTCAAGCTCACCGGTGCCCGCATCCACAATCTCCGCGGCGTCGATATCGACATTCCCCTCGGCCTCCTCGTCTGTGTCACCGGCGTCAGCGGCTCTGGCAAATCCACACTAGTCCATCAAGTCCTCTACCGAGCCCTCATGCAGGCCCTCGGCCAGACCGAAGGCAGCGACCCGGCGCATCTCTTCCGCGAACTCACCGGCACCCATCATCTCAACGACGTCATCCTCGTCGACCAGTCCCCCATCGGCCGAACCCCACGCTCCAATCCCGTCACCTACATCAAGGCCTTCGACGATATCCGCGCCCTCTTCGCCTCCCAGCCCGACGCCAAGCGACGCGGCTTCGGCCCCGGCCACTTCTCCTTCAACGTCCCCGGCGGCCGCTGCGACGTCTGCGAAGGCGATGGCACCGTCACCGTCGAGATGCAGTTCCTCGCCGACATCGAGCTCCCCTGCGAAGAATGTAACGGCACACGTTACAAATCTGCCATCCTCGACATCAAGTACAAAGGCAAGAGCATCTACGACGTCCTTAACATGACCGTCAAAGAAGCTCTTATCTACTTCGCCGGCCACCCAAAGATCGTCGACAAGCTCTACGTCCTCGACGAAGTCGGCCTCGGCTACGTCCGTCTCGGCCAATCCGCCACCACGCTCTCGGGCGGCGAAGCCCAGCGCGTCAAACTTGCCTCCCACCTCGCCACGGCGCGCTCCATCACCACGCGCAGCACCAACGACACCGCAGCCAAAGCCCGAAGCCGAACCCTCTACATCCTCGACGAACCCACCACCGGCCTCCACTTCGACGACGTCGCCAAACTCCTCGCCGCATTCCGCAAACTCATCGAGGGCGGCGGCTCCCTCCTCGTCATCGAGCACAACCTCGACGTCATCAAATCCGCCGACTGGGTCATCGACATGGGGCCAGAAGGCGGCAGCGGCGGCGGCCAGATCGTCGCCACCGGCACACCCGAAGAGATCGCCGCCAACCCGCGCTCCCACACCGGCCACTGGCTGGCTCCCGTTCTAAACTCCGCCGTTCCCAGGCCCGAAGCAGAGCTTCAGGTCACTGCGTAATATTCGCGACAAACGTCCGCATCAGAAACAGAGTCCGGGATGACAACGAAAGTCTGTTATCGTCCTGCCTATGGCCTCTGCCCCGCCGCGATCCTGGTACCAAAACGCTCCGGAAAAATGGGCCCCTTTTCGAAGCATCCCGATCAAAAGGCTCAGCCGATCCCAGCGACAAAGTCGGAGGCGATCTGGTCGACATGGTTCTCTTCGATGACGGAAGCGCCGTGGCCTATCTTGCCGATATCGCCGGCCATGGCCTCCAGGCCGGTATCCTCATGGGCATGCTCAAAACCGCAGCGCGCACCGCGCTCTTCGACACAGCGGGCAACGAGCCGGCTACGGTTCTCCCATCTCTCATGGACAGACTCAATCGCGTGCTCCCGGCCGTCAAGGAGGCCCAGATGTATGCCACCTTCGCCGGATTCCGTTTGAATCTCGATGGCACTATCTTTTACGCGCTAGCGGCTCATTCTCCGATCCTCCACTACCGGGCCAGCACAAAGACCCAGCGAGAGACCTATCTGTCAGTCGAGCAACTCCCAATCGGACTCCTTCCCGTGGATAACTTCACTGCACAAACAGCGATGTCGGCTACAGGCGATCTCTTCATCGCTCTGACCGACGGGATCCTCGAAGCTTCGAACAAACAGAACGAAGAATTTGGACTTGATCGTGTGCAGCAGATAGTCTCCGATCACCCAACCGGGAGCCTCCCCGGCCTGGCTGGCGCCATACCCGCCTCGCCCCGCGCGTGCGGACGGCAGATCGACGATCAGACGCTGCTGCTCATTCGACGGCTGTAAGCCACCGACTGGCGGAGATCCGCTGAGTGGACTGCCACTCTTTGCAACGAGCCACAATGTCAAACTTCATCGAAGGGACCTCCTTTCCTCCTCAGATGGGTGCCGCCGTCCTATTTCAAGAGCTGGATTCCTTCCATAATCATGCGTCGACTTGACGTAGGGCAAAGCTTAATAGAACATTTGGTCTCTTCGGCCAGATTTATTTAAAGGAACTCATGGAACGTGCTGTAACTGCCTCACCGGTTTCAATGCTCCATCGTTAATTCGTCGAACGAATACTTTTTGAATTGAGGAGCCACTAATGCCTAAGGCAACAAAGCCACCCACCTACAAAGCTACTGAAGCCGGGAAAAAACTCTTCAGTGAGTTCACCGCGCCTCGCCCTTCCATTGCCGACCGCATCGCCGCTGGCAAACGTCTGCGAACAACTGTGCCCAAGGCCAGCCTCGCAGAGTTCAAAGCATTGAAGACCCGCAAAGATCCTGTCGCAATCCTCGAGACCCAGGCCAAGACCAGGCTCCAGGATCTCATCCCTGTTCGTTACGCTCGAATGCTCACGTCGCCCTTTGCTTTTCTGCGCGGCACCGCAGCCGTTATGGCACAGGATCTCCAACCGTCCGCGGTCACCGGCCTTCAGGTCCAGCTCTGCGGTGACATGCATGTCTCAAACTTCGGAGTCTTTGCCTCTGCTGAACGCAACCTCGTCTTCGGTATCAACGATTTCGATGAAACAATTCCCGGACCGTGGGAGTGGGACTTGAAGCGCCTCGCCACTAGCGCTGTTGTCGCTGGTCAGTTCATCGGAAAGGACCGCGAATGCTGCGAGTCGTTCAGCCACGCTGTCGTCAGCTCCTACAGGCAACATATTCGCGAATACGCCCAGATGGGCTATCTGGCCACATGGTATTCGGTAATTAGCGAAGAGAACCTGATGGCTGCAGTGCCGCCGAATCTGCAGGAGAAGTGGCAGAAGGGCCTTGCCAAAGCCAAGAAAGGCTCACACCTCCAAGTGTTGGAGAAGATGACCGATCTGGTCGACAACAAACACCGCATCGTTGAAAACGCTCCTTTCGTCGTGCGCGAAACAAAGACCGAAGCTGGAATGCCTATCCGCGAGGCCGTAGGTCTATTTCTGGAGCAATACCTCGCCTCTTTACCCGCAGATCGAAAACAATTGATCTCGCGCTACCAGGTATTGGACGTGGCCCGGAAAGTAGTCGGCGTCGGCAGCGTCGGAACACGTTGTTGGATAGGGTTCATGCGTGGCACCAACGAAAACGATCCGCTCTTTCTGCAATTTAAGGAAGCTGAGCAGTCCGTGCTCGCGCCTCACCTGAAGGCTCCTGCGTACCAGAACCAGGGCCTTCGCGTCGTCTCCGGCCAGCGCCTGATCCAAAGCTCCCCAGACATTCTGCTGGGATGGGGGCTTCTCAATAAAACGCATTTCTATGTCTGCCAGCTTCGCGACATGAAAGGTAGCTACGAGTTCGATCCGAAGAACACCCCTCGCAAAGGCATGGAAATCTATTGTGGCCTGTGTGGCTGGGCTCTAGCCTTGGCTCATGCCAAATCGGGAGACGCCGCACTGATCGCGGGCTATCTCGGCAAGACCGACGAAATCGATGAAGCATTTACAAAATTCGCCTTTGCTTACAGCGAACAGAATGATCGCGACTACGACGAACTCAAGAAAGCAGCGAGGGAGAAGCGAATTCAAGTCGCTGCCGTATCCTGAGTCTCTTCCGCCGATTGCTGTTTGCCGAGATTCGCCTCGGCCCAGTCTTTTTTCCACAGGATAATTCTTGACGCGGCTGTTAGTCTTAAACCAAGGAAAAGTGCTGGAGCCCGGCGATTCTGAGCCGGGCTTCCGCAGTTAATGTCGGATCGCAAGTCCGGACTTAGGTCATTTTGTTAGAAGACTTTGCGCACTTTATGATAGGGAGGGGGTGCAACCGATGCCGCAGAGAACTCGCGAAGCCTCCAGTCGCCTCCTCTCGTCTCGCGGCCTCCTCTGGACCCTCTGTTTAATAATATTTTCCACAGTCGGTCTCACGGCGATTCCGGCCGAGGCCCAACTCCCCGCCGGCACCACCGACGCCACCCAGCCCCAAGCCCAAAAACAAGACCCCCTCCTCACCCAAGCCAACGAAGCCCTCGACAAGCACGACTACGCCACCGCCCTGAAACTCCTGACCACACTCAGCGATAAATCCCCGAACGACGCCCACCTCCTCTACGACCTCGCCATTACCCAGGATGCCCTTGCGGAAACTCCGGCCCAAATCGCCGCCGCCGAAGTCACTTATCGCCGCGCTATCGCCGCGGACGCAGCCTACTTCGACCCCCACCTCGCTTTAGGACTCCTCCTCGCTCGCACCGGCAACCTCACCGGCGCCCACACTGAACTCCTCAAAGCCACGACTCTCACCACCGACAACCCCCTCCTCAAAGCCCGAGCCTACCGCGCCCTCGCCCGTATCGACCAAACCACCAACCCAGCACTGGCCAGCGAAGAGCTCCTCTCCGCTCTCAAAATCTCCCCCGAAACCCCCGACGACGTCCTCCTCTCCGGCGAGCTCGCCGAAGCCTCCGGCGACCCCGCAGCCGCCGAGGCCGCCTACCGCCGCGTCCTCGCAGTCGACCCACAAAATCGCGACGCCACCGCCGCCCTTACCCACCTACTCCTGCACCAGCAAAAGCCTGAACAGGCCGAGACCCTCCTCACCGCTGCGCTCGCCAAAGACCCCGACAACCCGACCCTAAACGCGCAACTGGCCAGCCTTTACGAAAAACAGGGCAAAACCGCCCAGGCACTTCCCATCGTAGAAAAACTCCACACCGCCCACCCCGACGACGCGGCCCTCACCCGCCTCCTCGCCCGCCTCTACGCCCGAAATCAGCAATACGACGAAGCCGCAACTCTATATGCCGCTCTCGTCGCCGGCTCACCGCAAGACCCCACCCTCCTTGACGACGCCGCCGACACTCTGATTCACCTCAAGAGATACGCCGAAGCCGAATCTCTCCTTAAACGCGCAGTCGCCAACCCCTCCGCTTTCCCTTCAAAAGAAGACCTCGGCGACGCTGCCAGCCACCTCGCCTTCGCCGCCTCCGCGAACAACGACCCAACGGTAACCTTGCAAGCGTTAGCATTACGTGCTACAGTACTTGCCAATTCACCGAGTTCGTTGTTCTTAGAAGCAACGGCTCACGATAAGCTTCACCATATAAAACAGGCGACCGACCTGTACAAACAGTTCCTCTCCGTGGCAAACGGCCAGTTTCCGGACGAGGAGTGGGAGGCCCGCCACCGCCTCATCACTCTCGAACACAAGAAGTAGCAGCAGCGCTCCTCAAGAGGTGCGTTATGAAATTCATCTTTCGTCTTGTTGTCTTCTTTTCTCTGCCTTTGTCTCTCTCACTTTGCCCACTCGCCCATGCCCACGCCTCCAGCGGCGAAATCCTCCCCGACGCCCAGGCTCTGGCGCAGCTTGAACTCCGCGCGCAACAGGCAAACCCCCGCGACCAGTGCTTCCTCTACACTGAGCTCGTTCACACCATGACGGAGATCGCTGGCCGCCAGATGGTCGATGGCGACGTCGATCAAGCCAGTAGCACCTTGAAAAAGGTCAATCAGTACGCCCAGCTCATCCACGTGGATCTTGCCAGCAATAGCAAACGCATCAAAAACGCAGAGATGCTGATGCACCACACGACCTACAAGCTTGGCGAGTTTCTCCGCAAAGCTTCAGCCGACGATCGTGACACTCTCAAGGCCACTCTCCAGCAGCTCGATAAAATCCACGACGAGCTCCTC
This sequence comes from Acidobacteriaceae bacterium KBS 89, assembly GCA_000381605.1. Taxonomy (GTDB): domain Bacteria; phylum Acidobacteriota; class Terriglobia; order Terriglobales; family Acidobacteriaceae; genus Edaphobacter. Next base: position 79,801 of record KB906755.1, on the reverse strand, counting down.
GCCGAAGTCCTCAAACACTAGGGAACCAATGCTCCGTCGTTTTCCCCTCGCATTCGTTCTCCTCGCTCTCACTTTGCCGCTCCACGCGCAGCGTTCCGACACCTCTCTCTCCGAAGGCGAGATCGAGCAGCTACGCGAGTCCGCCTACTTCCCCTCCGATCGCATCCTCGTCTTCATCAAACTCCTCGACGCCCGCAACAAGGCCATCCAGGACCTCTTCGCCCATCCACGCAAACCTGGCCGCGAACAAGATACCCACGACCTCCTCGAACAGTTCACCAACATAGCCGATGAGCTCAACGACAATCTTGACGACTACGGCCCGCACCATCGCGACATCCGCAAGGTCCTGCCAAAGCTTCTCGACGCCACCGAACGCTGGTCCTCCAACCTGAAGCAACCTCCTGAAAACACCGCCTACGACCTCTCGCGCAAACTTGCTCTTGAAGCCATCCGCGACATCCGCGAAGAGGCCACACATCTCATCGAAGATCAGAAGGCGTGGTTCGCCGCCCATCCTCCTGACAAGGAAGCCCCCAACACGCCCGCCCGCGAAGTCCCTCGCTGAACTCGAGTCCGCCCGAAGAGAATACCTCCGCAAAACGCCGCCACTCCTGCTCGCACCCGAAACATTGATTAAGCTGGTAAAGAGCTAATCGATGAGCAACCCAGATCCCCACAACGGAAACCTGAACCCAGTTCTCTCCTGCTGCGCGCCCTCAGCCTCGCGCGAAGCATCATCGACACTCAAGGTTCCGTCGATCCTAACCGCGACAACACCCAGCCAAACGACCACCCCCACAATCTCCCTCCCCGGTGGCACCTTCCTCATGGGCACCAACTACCGCGATGCCTTCCCTGCCGACGGCGAAGGTCCCATCCGCCCCGTCTCCCTCTCACCCTTCCGCATCGACACCTACCCCGTCACCAACCGCGACTTCGCCTCCTTCGTCGCCGCCACCAACTACCGCACCGAGTCCGAAGTCTTCCAGTGGTCCTTCGTATTCTGGATGCATCTCCCACCCGACCGCCTCGACGAGTTAGTCAAAGACACCGTCGCCGCCGCGCCCTGGTGGTGCAAGGTCGCCGGTGCATCGTGGCAACACCCCGAAGGCCCAGGCTCTCACATCAACGACCGCCCCAATCACCCCGTCGTCCACATCTCTTGGAACGACGCCGCAGCTTACGCCGCATGGGCAGGAAAATCTCTCCCCACCGAAGCCCAATGGGAGTACGCCGCGCGCGGTGGCCTCGAACAAAAGCTCTATCCCTGGGGCGATGAATTGACGCCAGATGAACTCACGCCCGACGGGCGACCCAACGGCCGCATCCAGCATCTCTGCAACATCTGGCAAGGCGAGTTCCCGCGCAGCGACACCGCCGAAGACGGCTTCGCCGGCGCTTGCCCCGTCGACAGCTTCCCACCCAACCCCTTCGGCCTCTACTCCATCACCGGCAACGTATGGGAGTGGTGCTCCGACTGGTTCCACACCGGCTTCACCACAGCACCGCAGCACAACCCAGCCGGCCCAGCCACTGGCCATACCAAGGTCATGAAGGGCGGCTCCTTCCTCTGCCACGCCTCCTACTGCAATCGCTACCGCGTCGCTGCCCGCACATCCAACACCCCAGACAGCGCCACCTCCAACATCGGTTTCCGTTGCGTCCAGGCCATCGATTGACTCGTCAAACCATTACTGAAATTATTTACTCCAAGGAACTCCCCCGATGAGCAGTGCGCTAGACAGCAATCAGGCCCCTACCACCACCTCACGCAGAAGCTTCCTTACCAAAGCCGCAGGAGCGGCCTTAGCCACAACGCTGCCAGCCACCGCGCAAACCGCGCAACAAAAATCCCCCGCAACCCACTCCCGCAAACGCCCGCTCAACGTCCTCTTCTTCATGTCGGACGACATGCGCCCGGAACTAGCCTGCTACAACAGCCGCTTCCAGTCCCACAGCCCGAACATTGACGCACTCGCAGTCAAAGGCGTGCGCTTCGATCGCAACTACTGCCAGTTTCCTCTCTGCAATCCCTCGCGTTCCTCTCTCTTTACCGGCCATCCACCCCACACCACCAAAGTCCTCGGCAACAGCACCAGCGTCCGCAACCTCCACCCCGACTGGATCACCCTCCCGCAGCTCTTCCGCGAAAACGGCTACACTACCCTGCGCAGCGGCAAGCTCTTCCACGCCGGTCTCGACGACCACAAAGCCTGGACAGACTTCGATGGCGACGTCGAGTCCATGCACCCCACCCAAACCGGCAAGCCAATGAACATTCCGCACGCGCGCATCCCCATGCCCGACGGTGTGCTTCCTGTTCTCCCCGCCGACAACGAGCGCTCCGCCCACTCCGACCAGATCTTCATCCTCGACGGCAACGGCGAAGGTGCCGGCGACTACATGGTTGCCGATCGCGCCATTCAATACCTGAACCAGTGCAACGCCCAACCCGACAAGCCCTTCTTCATCGGCTGCGGCTTCTCCAAACCGCACAGTCCACCCACCGCCCCGCAGCGTTTCTTCGACCTCTACGACACCGCGCAGATCCATCTCCCACCGGACTTCGCCGCGTGGCCCACGGTCCCCGAAGGCTTCCCTAAAGCCGCCATCCGCATGCGCAATGCCGATCTATTCATCGGCCGCGGCGCATCCGAGTCGGAATCAAAAGAGGTCATCCGCGCCTACCTCGCCTCCATCTCCTGGGCCGACTGGAACCTTGGCCGCGTCATCGCAGAGCTGGACAAACTCGGCCTCCGCGACAACACCGCCATCGTCTTCGTCGCCGATCACGGCTACCAACTCGGCGAGAAAGGAAAATGGTCCAAGGCCGGATCCCTCTTCGAAGGCGGCACCCGTGTCCCCCTCATCATCCACACACCCGGAGCCCACGGCAACGGGCGCTCCTCCACGCGCATCGTCCAATCGCTCGACATCTATCGCACCGTGGCCGAGCTCTGCCATCTCGAAGTCCCCGCAGCCATCGAAGGCACCAGCCTAGTGCCCCTGCTCAACGACCCACGCTCCAACTGGACTCAACCCGCCTTCAGCATCTGGAGCGAAGACGGCTCAACAGTCCACGGCACCGCCGTCCGCACGGAACAGTTTCGCTACGCCGAGTTCGGCAAAGATGCGAGCAATGGAGCTATGCTCTTCGACGTACACGCCGATCCCATGGAGCTAACCAACCTCGCCGACAACCCAAAGTATCAACAAGCTCGCGCACCACTAGCAAAACTCGTTGCAGACTACAGCACAGCAACCTGAGTTGCTCTCAGTCACCTCTGCCGATGCGATCGAAACGCCCGCAGCAGAGAGTTACACTAAACCGAGTGCCGACCATGAAGCTAACTGCTGCCATTGCGTTCGCGGGCTTATCCACTGCACTCGCACAAACTCCAGCATCGCCCACCGCGCAAGAAACTGTTCTCAGCACACGCTCCACCCTCATCGTCGTTCCCGCACTCGTAAGAAACAAGTCCGGGCAAGTGGTCTTCACCCTCACCGCCAAAGACTTCGTCCTGACCGATGAAGGCATCGAGCAGAAGGTCTCGCTCGAGGAGGACACAGGCGGTGAACCGTTAGCGTTAGTTGTCGTCGTTGAAACCGGCGGGGCCGGCGCGCGCCAGCTCGACAAATATCACACGCTCGGAACGATGATCGATTCCCTCGCAGGCAACGTTAGGCACAAGGTCGCCGTTGTGGAGTTCGATAGCGAGCCTCGGCTGTTGCAAAGCTTCACCCCCAACGTCGACACAATCCAGGACGCAATGGACGGCCTCACTCCCGGAGACAACGGCGCAGCCATCCTCGATGGTCTCGCATTCGCTCTCGATCTTCTCCGCAAGCAGCCGCCCGAATACCGCCGCGCAATTCTCCTCCTCAGCGAGACCGTTGACAGCGGCAGCCACACCAAACTTGCCGAAGCCCTTCAAACCATCAGCGACACGAATACCTCCATCTACAGCCTCGGTTTCTCCACCGGAAAGTCGGAGGCAGCTCACTACGCCTCCAGAGAGCTCCCCACAAAGTCCGGCGGCCTGTGGATGGAAAACCCTCATCCGAATCCTCCTCACGGCTGCATGGGCAAAGACCCCGACCCAGATCCCGACGCCACCAACAACAAGGCTATCCAGGCCTACGACTGCCTCGCCCAACTCGCGCCACCCCTCGCTCTCGCCAAGATGGCTGCTCTCGCCGCCACTGATGGCCTGCGCACCAACATCCCCGAGAGCGTAGCGGCCCTCACCGCCGGCGAATTCTTCAAGCTGGGCGACCGCCGCAGCCTGGAGCGCAGTCTTGCAGCGATCGCCAACCACGTGCCAAACCGATACATCCTCACCTTTCAGCCGCAGTCGCCGCATCCTGGCCTTCACTCCATCAGCCTTCATCTCAAAGACTATCCAGACCTCAAAGTCACCGCTCGAAACAGCTATTCCCCAAACAGTGAACCAACCATTGAACCCCATCCTGCAAAATAGAAATTGATAACAACCGAAGAAAGGAGTCTGGTCTAATAAAGGTCAGCGCCGCAATAAGGACCAAGCCCCTGACCACACCAAAGCATCCCGGCCCCTCACCCCTGCGTCAATTCCTGCAGCTGTTTACGCCGTCCCCGGCACCCCCGCCAACTCTCTTCCACGAGCCCCCCGCAACAACGCTCCACCCCCAAAAACCAAAAAAGCCCCGCGTCAAACAAATCCCCGCATCCACCTCGCTCGTCGCCATCTTCGAGCACGAGTATCGCGACCTCCGTCCCCGAGCCCCCATCCCCGCGCTCGACATCCGCTTTCGCCGCTTCACCTCCCTCAACACCACCATCCGCCTCCGCGAAGGCCGCCTTCACGTCCGCCTCTCCGACCTCCTCGAACCCGCACCCGAGTCCGTTCATCACGCAATCGCCCACATCCTCCTCGCCAAACTTTACAAAAAGCCCATAGCTCGCCTCCACTCCGACCGCTATCGCCGCCACGTCTCCTCCGAGGCCGTCTCCAAACAAGCCGAACACATCCGCCAGACCCGCGGTCGCAAGCGCCTATCCACATCCACCGGTCACCACTACGATCTAGACGAGGTCTTCGAGTCACTCAACACCCGTTTCTTTCATGGACTCCTCGGCCGCCCCACACTCACCTGGAGCGCCCATCACGCCCGCCGCATGCTAGGCCACTACGACGCCGCCCACAACACCATCGTCGTCAGCCGCGTCTTCGACCGCCCCGACACCCCGCGCTGCGCCATCGAATACCTCCTCTATCACGAGATGCTTCACCTCAAACATCCAGTCCGCGTCAAGGCGGGCCGCCGCTGTGTCCACTCACGCGAGTTCCAGGCCGAAGAACGCCTCTTCCCCGATCTCGATGCCGCGAAGGCTTATCTTAAACAACTATAAAAACTCCTAGTTGACCGTGGTCGAAGTCCAGCCTTTACTAGACATCAGCACCAACCGTGCTACGGTTCCGCAAACAATATAAAAGCGTTCGCGTCTCACCGCACAATATCTCGTTCTGCAGATCGCACAAGCTTCATCGATCTCACGGGCCACATCAGCAGCAATCTCTCGCTAGTCAAAATTCCATCACAAGAAAGTGCAGGTGACCTAATGCCTCTCTCGAAACGCGCAATAGCCGAGTTCCTCGGTACCTTTTGGCTTGTCTTCGGCGGTTGCGGCAGTGCAGTCCTGGCCGCGGGCGTCCACCTCGGCATCGGCTACGTCGGCGTGGCCTTCGCCTTCGGACTCACGGTCCTCACTATGGCCTTCGCCATCGGCCACGTCTCAGGCTGCCATCTCAATCCAGCGGTCTCCATCGGCTTGGTCACTGCAAAGCGCTTTCCAGCATCCGAGCTCCCCGCGTACATCGTCGCCCAGGTCCTCGGCGCAATCTGCGCCTCCGGAGTTCTTTACCTGATCGCTAGCGGCAACTCCACCTTCTCCCTCGCCGGAGGATTTGCCTCCAATGGCTATGCCGACCACTCACCCGAGCACTATTCGCTCCTCGCCTGCTTCCTCATCGAGGTGCTCCTCACCGCCTTCTTCCTCCTCGTCATCCTCGGCGCAACCGACGAGCGCGCCCCCAAAGGCTTCGCTCCAATCGCCATCGGCCTCTGCCTGACGCTGATTCACCTCATCAGCATCCCGGTGACCAACACTTCGGTCAACCCCGCTCGCAGTACCGGTCCCGCGATCTTCGTCGGCGGCTGGGCACTTAGTCAACTATGGCTCTTCTGGGTAGCGCCGATCTTAGGTGCGATCCTGGGCGGCCTCATCTCAACCACCTTCTTCGCTGCCCCACAGCCACCCATCCGCGAAGAGATGTCCCGTGACCGCCCCTAGATAAAATTTCATTGGCGAGTTCCTAGAACCTCCTCTACGAACTCGCCTCCACCACCGGCGCCACAAGCACGCCTGCACGCCGAGTCACCAACATCACTACCACCCCCACCACTACCGAACCCAACGCCGCCACCTGCGCATTGGTCATCCATCCATACACCGGCGGATTGATCCGAACAAACTCCACCAGAAACCGCGCCAACCCACTCAGTACCAGATACAGCCCGGTCAACCACCCCAGTGGCCTGGCCTTCGCTCCCAACCGCCACAACAACCACCCCAGCACCAGCGCAAACAAAAACTCATACACCGGAGTCGGTTGCACCAGAGCGTCCGGCGGAGTCGGCGGCACCAGAGCGTTCTTCGCCATATGCACTCCCCACGGCAACGTCGTGTTCACTCCATAGTCCCCGTCCCCCGAGGTCAAACACCCAATTCTCCCCACGCCATACCCAATCGCCGCCGCGGGCGCCGCAAGGTCCAGCATCTTCACAGAAGCCTTCCACCCAGTCAGCCCCTCCGGCTTCGCAGTTCTCCCCTGCCACATCAGCATTGCGATCCCGGCCAGCATCCCCCCGAACCACGCAAACCCCGCTTGAAACCAGTGCAGAAACTCCATCACGACATCGAACGGGCGCTTCCATCCGGGCGCGCCCATCATCCGCACCGCCGCTTTTAGGTCGGCGACATTCTGCAGTTCATGCCACGTCTTCGCCCCGATCACTCCGGCGATCACCACAAACGCCACTACGCTCAACGCGTCCGCGTCCACACCATTGCGCACAAAATTTCTATGCAACACAATTGTCGCCGCCACCGCGGCCAGCCACAATAACAACCCAAACGTACCCAGGTGTACCGGGCCGATATCAATATAGGGAAACATCAATCCTCGCTCATTTAAGTATAGCGACCTTTCCCCCGAGCCCCCACTCGCGCTACGCTATCCCATATGCAGACAAGCAACCAAGCCAGCACGCCCGTCTTCCCTCCTGCCTCCGGAATGCGCATCCTCTACTCAAAATCTCAAATCAGCGAACGCGTCCAGGCCCTGGGACAGAAAATTTCCGCCGACTATGCAGGTCAATCCATCGTTCTCATCGGCGTCCTCAAAGGCGCCGCGATCTTCCTCTCCGATCTCGCCCGCGCCATCAACGTCGATGCCACCTTCGACTTCGTCGCCGTCTCCAGCTATGGCCGCGCCCGTGTCTCCTCCGGAGCCGTCAAACTCATCAAGGACATCGACAACCCCATCGAGCGCAAACACGTCATCATCGTCGAAGACATCCTCGACACCGGCCTCACCCTCAGCTACCTTCGCGGTCTGATGCTCCAGCACAAACCCGCGTCACTCAAGATCGCAACCTGTCTCGACAAACCCGAGCGCCGCCTCGTCCCCATCGAGGCCGACTACGTAGGCTTCAAAATCCCCAACCAGTTCGTCATCGGTTACGGCATGGACTACGCCGAGCGCTACCGCAACGTCGAAGACATCCGCCTCTTCCCCGAAGAAGCCGGCGGCCACTAGCCCGGACGCTACACTCTGAATCTCCTGAACATCGTCCCGGACGAACCGAGCGCTAGCCCTTAGCCGCTTCCGTCCCGCTCTTCTCCTGCGGCTTCACCGTACTCCGCACCACCATAAATCTATTCAGCGTATCGAACCAGAACGGCGCCCCCAGCGAGATCGCCAGCGCCGTCATCAACCACCCTGCAAGCAATCTCATTGCGCTGAAGGTCGCATCCTTTGGCGCCGTACGGAAATAGCTCTCGTAGTAGTTCCACGGATGCTTCCACCCCATCGGCATTAGCGTATTGTTCGTCACTTCGCTGAACGCCTTCACATGGCTCTGCAGCTGCGCCTCGAGCTTTCCCGATTCGTCCCGAGTCGTTGCCGTAGGATGGTCCTTCGTATAACTCTCTGCAGCATTCACCATCGCCTGCCGCGCGTCCCTGTCCAACCAAAACGTGCGCGCCACTCTCAGCGAGTCCACATTGAACGCAACCGCCAGCACAAGGCCAACAACAATCAGCGCCCGTTGCGTATATCGCTTGTACCACCCCGACACGCGGTCCATCGCATCGCCGTACCACTGCTCAAGATTTCGTTGAAACGCAACGATGTCGCCCTTGGCATCGATCGCAAGCGTCAACAACGCCTGCCCCGCCTTGTTACCGTGAAAGAGCCAGCAATGTTCAGAGAGAGCATTCGTAATCGAGGCCATCGCCTCCGCTCCCTCTTTCTTGTGCGCGTTCAAAACGTCGATCAGGGCCAGGGCAAACGTCCGCGAAGGAATATACGCAGGCAGAAGAAGCGGGTCTGCCTCGACGGTAAGCGGCTTGTCGGGACTGATTCCAATCAACCGCCTCGCGCCCAGCCGTACAGAATTCATCACTCTGCGAAAGCCACTTGGGCTCGTGTCGCTATCCATCTGCGGATTCGAATACAACCCCCGCACCAGCCCATGGTCGTAGATGCAATTGACCAGATCCATCTCGGACTGTAGCGAATCACCCGAAAACAGGCTGCGCAAACCTCGCTCCAGGTTCGCCGCCCGCAGTTGCATAAAAGCCGACAGCATCTCCTGCACTACCGAAGCAATCAGGCTCAGCAGCAGGTAGACAAACCCCATCCCGATCGCCACATCAAGAACCACTGAACCAAACATGGGCGAGCCTCCGCTCCGCTGTATCCGGTCTTCAACAGGAAATCACCTTGTAATCCACCATGTTTCCCATGTCAAGCTCAGCATCACCCAAACGCCCCCGCCAGCAGCTCATAACTCCTCAGCCGCTTCGCCTGCTCCCACACAATCGTGTTCACGATCAACTCCCCAATTCCCAACTCCCCCGCCATCTGCTCCAACTGCTCTCTCACGACCGAAGGCGTTCCTACAAAATACCGCTGCCACTCACCCTCCTCGAACGGCATCGCTCCCAGCAGCTTCAACTCCCGCACCGCGTCCTCCGGCGAAGCAACCGGCCGTCGATCCCCCTGCCGAATCCTCCGCTGCAGCAGCCGCACGCTCGACGACAAAAACTCCGCCTCCTCCTGCGTCTCTGCACAGATCACACCGACCGCCACCGTTGCTTCCGGCTCACTCCTATAGACACTCGGAGTAAAACTCCGCCGATAGGTCTCAATCGCCGCGCGCGTATGCACCGGGCTGAAAAAATGTGCGAACGAATACGGCAATCCAAACTCCACCGCCGCCGCCGCGCTCCACATACTCGACCCCAGCATCCACACATCAGGCGCACCTGGCATCTCGGGTGAAACTCTAATTTCGGCAAACGGATGCGACGCAGGAAAACTATGCCCAAGAAACGCGAGTAACTCACTCACCTGCTCCGGAAAGTCATCCAGCATCTTCGTCTTCCGCTCGCGCTTCAGCGCCAGCGCCTCAATCGGCCCACCGCCCGGCGCGCGCCCAATCCCCAAATCAACTCTCCCCGGATAAAGCGCATGCAGCATCCGAAAGCACTCCGCCACCTTCAGCGGCGTGTAGTGCGGCAGCATGATCCCACCTGATCCAATACGAATCCGCTTCGTCTCCGCGCCAATTCGGGCCAGCATCACCTCCGGCGCGGTACAAGCCAGCGTACCCATCGCATGGTGTTCTGACATCCAGAACCGCGTGTATCCCAGCCCATCCACCAGCCGCGCCAGCTCAACCGAGTTCTGCAACGCCTGTCCAGGCGAATTTCCCGCCGGCACAGGCGACTGGTCCAGCACCGATAACTTCAACCGGGCCTTCCCTTCGTCGTCACGTTCCAAATCCTTCATTCCCATTGGATGTGCCCGACTCTGATCGGTTCCCAACCACCCTATCCACCCCCAATCGACTAGAATGGAATCAGGGCAGGCCAGCTTGACAAGCATGAGACATAGGCAGCCCCTACACCGATGGCCTCAGCGCCATCTCAGGCCAGATAGCACGCTGGTAGTCCACGGTCAAACCGATAAGAATCAAGACTTTGCACAACATTGACGGGGTGGGCCCACCCCCTTCAACCAGTCCTCACCCCAGTATGATAAAAGTAACGCGGCGAATGAATTCCTTCGCCGAAGGAGCAAGCTGTTGAACACGTTGTCCATCTCTGATCCCCTTCCTAACGGCCCTGACCAATTCGACGCGGCCGCCTTCACTGCCCACACCCTGTCCTCGCAGCAGAACCTAGCCGCCATCCTCGACCACACCCTACTCAAACCTGACGCGACCCGCACTCAGGTCCTCCAGCTCTGCCACGAGGCCGCCGAGCACCGCTTCGCCTGCGCCATGGTCAATCCCACCTGGGTCTCCCTCGCCGCCGCCGCACTCAACGGCACGGGCATCCCGGTAGGCGTCGTCATCGGCTTCCCCCTGGGTGCCACCCTCTCCGCGTCCAAGCGCGACGAAACCACGCGCGTCCTCAAACTCGGCGCCCACGACGTCGACATGGTCCTCAACGTCGGCCTCCTCAAGTCCGGCCAGTCCGCCGACTACGAAGCTGTCCGCCAGGACATCCGCGGCGTCGTCGAGCTTGCCCACGCCTCCGGCGCCATCGTCAAGGTCATCCTCGAAACCTGCCTCCTCACCTTCGAAGAAAAACTCCGCGCCTCCGAGATCGCTCTCGGCGCCGGAGCCGACTTCCTCAAGACCAGCACCGGCTTCTCCACCGGCGGAGCCACCGCAGACGACATCTCCCTCCTCCGCGGCGTCGCTGGCCACCGCGCCGGCGTAAAAGCCTCCGGCGGCATTCGCTCCCTCTCCGACGCAACCACCATGCTCCGCGCCGGCGCCTCCCGCATTGGCGCCAGCGCAAGCGTCAAAATCGTCGCTGAACTGGCTGGCCACTCTGCGGAGCCTGCCGCTCCTGCCGCTGGCTACTAAGCCCGCGCGTCGCATAAAGTGTCGAAGCCATGTTAACGCGATTTCATCGCGTTAACATGGGCACTGCCTGTGCGAACCCACTCTTCACTGGGGCGCATATCTACAGGCAACACAAAGCCCTCCCCAAACTCCAACCCACCCGGTAAGATCAACCCAAAGCAGAATGCCTCCACCCACCAAACCGCAGAACACCAAACCCGTCACCACCGATCCGTCACCACCCGAACACCACTTCGAAGGCGACTACCGCCCCACCGCGCCCACACTCTTCCACCCTCACGCCGTCGACCCCAAAATTCGCGTCGAGCCCCTGCAGGTTGACTTTCTCCACAACCTCGCCGACGCACTCAACACAACCCTCGATCTCAACACCCTCATGCACCGGGTCGCCGACCTCGTGCGCGCCGTCATCGACTACAAGATCTTTGCCATCCTCCTCATCAACGACCGCTCCGAAGACCTCCGGATGCGTTTCCAGATCGGCCACAGCACCGAAATCGAACGCATGCGCATCAAACTCGGCCACGGAGTAGTCGGCCAGGCCGCTCTCCAGCGCAAATCTCTTCTGATCGAAGACGTCACCAAAGCCGAAAACTACATCGACGCCAACTCCAACGTCCGTTCCGAGCTCGCCGTCCCACTCATCATTAAGAACAAGGTCATCGGCGTCCTCGACCTCCAATCCGAAACGATCGGCTACTTCACCCTCGAGCATCAACGCCTCCTCGAGCTCGTCGCCTCGCGCATGGCGATCGCCGTCGAGAACGCCCGTCTCTACACCCGCGTCTCCCGCCAGGCCCAGACCCTCGGCGTCCTCAACGACATCTCCCGAGAGATCACCAGCATCCTCGACCCCGACGACCTCCTCGAGCGCATCGGCGCACTCCTCAAGCGCGTCATCGACTTCCAGATGTTCAGCATCCTCCTCTGGAACGAGCGAACCCAGCTCTTCGAGCACCGCTTCTCCTCCCGCTTCGGCGAGCGTGTCAATCGCGAGCGCACCATCGCACTCGGCGAGGGCCTCATCGGCACCTCCGCCCAGCTCCGCCAACCAATTCTTGCGCCGGATGTCCGCAAGGATACCCGCTACATCGAAGCCAACCCTGAGGTCCGATCCGAGCTCGCCGTCCCGCTCGTCTACAAGGGCGAAGTGATCGGCGTACTCGACCTCGAACACACCCGCGTCAACTACTACAACGAAGATCACCAACGCACCCTCTCCACCCTCGCCTCGCAAGTCGCCATCAGCATTGCCAACGCACGCCTTTACCAGCGCATCCACGAAGAAGAGCAGCGCATGGAGCGCGATCTAGAGATGGCACGGCAGGTCCAGCTCCGCCTCATGCCTTCTCGTCCACCCAAGCTGGAGCGCGCCGAGATCGCCGCCCAGTTCGTCGCCGCCCGTTCCATCGGTGGCGACGTCTACGACTACCTCGACTACGGTCCTGGCCGCACCGCCCTCGCCGTCGGAGACGTCAGTGGCAAAGCCGCGCCCGCTGCACTCTACGCCGCCCTGGTCAGCGGAATCCTCCGCTCCCTTGCCCCGCAACACCTCTCACCCGCCGCCATGCTCGCCGCCCTCAACGATCAACTCCAGGAGCGCAAGCTCGACTCTCAGTACGTCACCATGCTCATGGCCGTATGGGACGACAGCAACCAGACTCTCCAGATCGCCAACGCAGGCTCTGTCCAGCCTCTCTTCGTCGCCGCCAACCCCGACACGACCAAGCCCCCCAGCGTCCGCACCATCCAGGCCGAAGGCTTCCCTCTCGGCCTCTTCCCCAACGCCGAGTACGAAGAGTTCACCCTCTCCACCCGCCCCGGAGACCTCATCGTCTTCTTCTCCGACGGCATCGTCGACGCCGTCAACGCGGTCGGCGACATGTTCGGCGACGAACGTCTAACCAAACTTCTCGAATCCCGCACCGCCCACCCCACCGCCCGGTCTACGGTAGACGAAATCCTCCAAGCCGTCAGCGACTTCCAATCCGGCACCGCACACTTCGACGACGAAACAATCGTCGTGCTCCGCGTCCTCTAATTTTCGCTCTTCAACTGCACCTGGTTGAATCCCGCCGGCACCGCGAAACTCGCATCGTTCACCGTGCGCGAAAAGCCACCCATCTGCGTATTCGTCTCCATCAGCACGCTCGACGTCGGCTGCGTCGTTCCTGTCGCTGGAGCAGAATCGGCCGGTTCAGGCTCGGCCTTCTTTTTCTTGCCGAAACCACCCAACCCAAATCCACCGAGCTTGCTGGAAATCGCCGAAGCGGCTGACTGCTGTGCCACGTCGCCTGCACTCGGCATCGCAGGTCCAGCCGGCTGCGGTGGCAAAGGAGCCTCGGACGCCGCAGGCAACGGTTTACTGTCCGTTGTCATTCCCATTCGCATGACCTGCAGCACCGGTGTCCCTTTCAGCTTCGACATCTCTTCCGTCATCTCCGCCATCCCCTTGCTCGCTCCCTGATACTGAGCCAGCATCGCCGGGTTGATCGCGCTGTTGAACACCATACCCATCTTCACCGCAAACTTCCGATAGAACTCCTTCACTTCCTCGTAACCAGGAATCTCAGGCGCTAGCCACATATCGTTCGTAATCGCCATCGTTCCCGTCTGCCCTGAGTTCTTGTCGGTTGCGTCCATGTTCATCGTAAGGATCGATTCGTTGGTACTCAGACCCGACACGTCCTTCGTCTGACCCGTGTTCCGCACATGAACTTCAAACTTCACTGCGGTCGTAGCAGGCTTCTCCGGAGTCGTCGTCTCCGCCTTCTGCTGCTGAGCCTTCATCTTCGCCGCAGCCGCTTCGATCTGTTGCTTCATCTGCTCGAACGTCACCACTGTGTACTGTCGCTTCAGCGTATCGATATTGGTAATCGTCTCTGCATCCAGATCGATGATCTCGGAGCGGTCCGGATTGATATGGGCCATACGGTTGCCCTTGACGGCGACCGTCGAAACAATGGGCTCCCCCACCTTGCGCGCTTCCTTGCTGAATGCTCCGGCCATCTTCATAATGCCCAGCATCGAGCCGCCTGTAATCTGCGTCGTCTCTGTATAAGTAAAGTCCGCGTGCAGCGATGCCGAAGCTGCCACCAGCAACCCCACCACCGCACCCTTGATAATCAGCATCTCCGTGCCTCCCGGTCCTGCGAAACTGCATTTCGGGGCCCATGGGTTCAACATGCAAAGAATAATCGGCGATTAGCGCCTTAGGTTGAACGCACGAAGTTTACCAGACAATGAATCACTCTCCCTACGCGAAGCTGCCGTCATCCCCACCACCATCGTCGAAGCCACCACCATCGTCGAACGACGAAGAATCACCAAAATCGTTCGCCCCACCATCGTCAAGACCCGACCCACTGTCATCAAACGACGAGGTATCCGCGAAATCGTTCCTTCCTCTCTCGTCTAAGCCGGCACTGCTATCCTCCGACACGTGCCGCAAACCATGATCATCGCCGCCGAACTCCCGGCTCTCTCGCTCGCCCTCAGTCCGCTCAGCCGCCGAGCTCTCGTGTCCGCCACGCTCTCCCCTGTCATCGCCGTAGTAGTTATTAATCACCTCAGGCCGTTCGTCCCGCCCGCCAAACCCGCCCAATCCCTGGCTATAGCCAGCAGACTGGCCAAAACCATGCATCAGCGACTCAATTCCCTCAAACGCCAAAGCACCCGCCGCGACACCGGCAGCAGTCTGCATCGCGCCACGCAAAAATCCTCCGCCTCCACCCATCCCCATCGGCGCACCGTATCCCACCGGAGGATAAGCCTGCGGAGGATAAGCCTGACCGGGATAACCCTGGGGAGGAGGATAACCCTGCGGCGGAGGCGGGTCGTTCCGCCCAAGCAATCCTCCCAGAAAACTCGTCGCACGCTTCGGTTCCGGACGCTGCATCTGCGCCAGTTGCGCCTGCGCCTGTTCCAGTGCATATTTCTGCACCAGCACTGTCTGCGCAAGAATATAGAGCGCATCCGGGTTCCTGCCCAACCCCTCCTGCAGCATCTGCTCAGCGTCCATGTCCTTCTCAACCAACTGCGTCTTCTGCACGCGATCGATCAGATCGCCAATCATTTCTTGTTCCTGTGGAGTCATCGCCTTTTCCTCTTCCTCTATCTTGACAAACTACCGCCCGCAATCCCATTGGACGTCGAACGCCCGACAAAGTCGCGGGCAGCATTCTTCATAACGAAAGTGGGATGCATCCCATCCGTTCCAGGTAGCTATACGTCCTGCACTTTGCTTCCGTTCACTTCACCGGTCCAAACCCGTCCGGTGGACGACGATGCTTCGTAGCCTGCTCATACGCATAGGCATACTTGATCAGCAACCCCTCACTGAACGACCGTCCCAGGATCGTCATCCCAGCCGGCAGCGAACCATACGTAAATCCCATCGGCACAGTTATCGCCGGAGACCCTGCCTGCGGCGAAATCACCTGGCTGTTATCCCCCGCCGGACTCTTCATGTCGCCCACCTTGCGCGGCGCATTGCTCCAGGTCGGATAGACCAGCGCATCCACGTGCTGCTTCTCCATCTCCCCCAGAACCGCATCGCGAAACGCGATCTTCTTCGCATCGTGATAGGTATCGACGCAAGGTCCACGGCTCAACTGCGCCTCCGTCTTAGGCGCAACGTTACGTTTCATCTGAGCTTCGATATAAGGCAGATACAACCCCGAATCCACAATCTCCGACAAACTCTTGTAATACGACGCCGGTGCATGCAGCGCCAGATAAGCATTGACGTCCTTCTGAAAATCTCCGCATCCCAGCTTGTCCGTCAACTTGTCATACTCCGGAATCACAAACGGATCGACGATCTCCGCTCCCTGCGCCTTCAGATCCGCAATCGCCTTCTCCATCAGAGCCTTCACCTGCGGATCCCCCGTATCCGCATCCACATATCGCCGCACCACCCCAATCCGCGCCCCGCGTAGCCCATCCTTCACCAGATACTTCCTGTAATCCGCCTCTGCCTTCCCATCCGACATCTTCGTAATCGGATCCGCCGGATCGTACCCCGCTACCACGCCTAGCACCGTAGCAGCATCCGCCACAGACCGCGCCATTGGCCCACCCACATCCGCAAAAAAGTTCAGCGGAATAATCCCATCTCTGCTCGTCAGCCCAATCGTCGGCCGAATCCCCACCAGCGCATTATGCGACGAAGGCCCGCGAATCGAATTCCCCGTATCCGTCCCCAGCCCTACCTCTCCCAGACTCGCCGCCACCGCCGCCGCAGTCCCTCCACTCGACCCAGCCGGCACCCGGTCCAGCGCATACGGATTCCGCGTAATCCCCGCAATCGAGCTTTCCGTCACATACGGCGAAAACGCCCACTCTGCCATATTCGACTTCCCCAGCACAATCGCCCCCGCATCCCTCATCCGCTTCACCATAAAAGCGTCCGTAGCAGGCACAACTCCCTTCATCGCCAGCGAACCACCCGTCGTCTGCAGTCCTTTCGTGTCGTAGTTGTCCTTCACAATCACAACAATCCCATGTAGCGGCCGCATCGTATGCGTCCGTTTGAACTCAGCATCTAAACGATCCGCGTCCGCCAGCGCCTCCGGATTCATCAGAATCATCGAGTTCAGATGCGTCGCCTGGTCATACGCCTTCACCCGCTTGATATAAGCCTCGACAAGCTGCCGGCAAGTCACCTTCCCCGAACGAAGCGCGGCCTGAGTCTCCGCAATCGTCGCCTCCCTCACATCAAACGAAGAGCTGCCACCCGTCGCACCACGGATAACGCCCGTACCCATCGCCATTCCAACCAGCAGAAAAACAAAAACACGGCGCACCAAACGTCGATTCATCGTTCCTCTTTCAATTGTGGGAGAGCGACGACGCACAACCTCATCGCTTTCCAGATACTACACAGTGCACCGTCCAGCCAAACCGCAAAATTTCGAAACCTAGCTCTTCGACCTCGTAAAAACCGCCCCATACTCGCAACAACCTCAAAAACATTTAAGCTAGAAGCAATGTCTTCTACATCGACCACTCAGATCGTCCATCCCGCCCGCACCCTGCAGGGCTCCGTCACCCTTCCCGGCGACAAATCCATCTCCCACCGCTACGCCATGCTCGCGGGCATTGCCTCCGGCACCACGCGCCTCTCCAACTTCTCCACTGGAGCCGACCCCCACTCCACCCTCGCCTGCATGGAAGCCCTCGGTGCAACCATCGTCCACAACGCCGACAAGACAATCTCAGTCACTGGCACTGCCGGACAATTCCAGCAACCTGCCACCCCGCTTGACTGCGGCAACTCCGGATCCACCATGCGAATGCTGGCTGGCCTCATCGCCCCGCACCCCCACACCTTCACCATGATCGGCGACCACTCCCTCACCCTCCGCCCCATGGAGCGCATCCGCAAGCCCCTCATGCAAATGGGCGCGCATATTGATCTCGTCAACGGACACGCCCCCATCACCATCCATGGCAGCCCGCTCCATGCCATCGACTTCGACACCCCCATCCCCAGCGCCCAGGTCAAAACCGCGGTCCTCTTCGCCGGTCTCCAGGCCAACGGCACCACCAGCCTCACCGAATCCATCCGCACCCGTGACCACTCCGAGCACGCCCTCCGCGCCTTCGGAGCCATCCTCAACCGCACCGACGAAAGACTAAGCATCCCCGGCGGACAGAAATTACAAGCCATCGACGCCACCGTTCCCGGCGATCTCTCCTCCGCAGCATTCTTCCTCTGCGCCGCCCTCCTCTTTCCCGACTCCAACCTCATCCTCGACAGCATCGGCATGAACCCCACCCGAGCCTCCCTACTCGACGTCATCACCTCTCTTGGCGGAAAAATAAAAGTCCTCAACGTCGAAGAGCACCACGGCGAACTCATCGGCACCATTCAGGTCAACGGCCCCGCCAGCGGCCCCCGCGGCATGCACATCGGCGGAGCGCTCTCCGCTCAAATCATCGACGAACTCCCCGTCCTCGCCGCGATCGCTCCCTACACCATCAACGGCATCACTATCCGCGACGCCCGCGAGCTCCGCGTCAAAGAGTCCGACCGCATCGCCCTCGTAGCCAAAAACCTCAAAGCCATGGGAGCCACCTTTACCGAACACGAAGACGGCCTCGAGATCCCCGGCAACCAACGCCTCCACGGAGCACAAATCGACTCAGGCGCTGATCACCGCATCACCATGGCCTTTGCAATCGCCGCTCTCCGAGCCGAAGGCGACACCGAGGTCCACGGCGCCGAAGCCGCAGCCATCAGCTTCCCCGAGTTCTTCACCCACCTCGACGCCCTATGCCAACGCTAGTCAATCACGGTCACTCGGTCGCTTGATAGCTGACCAGAAATCTTCTCAGAGGTCCATGCAAACCATCCCTGACGGCTCCCGACCCATCGTCATGACCGAGATCGATCAGTTCGGCGGAGCCGAGCGCAGCGTCGTCGCACTTTCCCGCTGGCTCCGCCAGCAAGGCAGCCCCAACCACGTCGTCGTCTACTATGACCGCTGCAACCTCGCCAAACACGCAACCCATCCCCTCGAAGTCGTCGAACTAAAACCAGCCTCCAGCCCACGCAACAAGATCGCCGCCCTCGGCCGCTACTTCCGTCACCACCCCACGCCAAAGCCCCTCCTCTCCGGCTATCAACCCGCACTTCACGCCACACTCGCCGGCATGCGCGGCTTCCATGTCCTCATGCACGACACGCCATCCCTGTTCGGCGACCTCGACGTTCGCAACGCCAAAGCAAAACTCCGCATCGCCGTCTCCAACCGCATCATCGGACACGGCCTCCGCACCGGCGGCAACACCATCGTCACCAGCGAATACCTCCGCAGTGAATGCCGCAAGGACTTCAGCGTCGACGCAAAGATTGTCCGCATGGGCGGCCTGGGCCCGACATCAGCCACTCCACACATCCGTCCCGTCGAACAACAGCTACGCATGTTCTCCGTCTGCCGCATCGAAGCCAACAAGCGCATCGACTGGATACTCCGCTCCCTCGCACAACTCGAACAAGCCGAAACCCCTCTCTCCGCCCGCATCGACTGGAGACTCGACCTCGCCGGGAGCGGCTCCCTCATTCCCTCGCTACAAGCGATGGCGCAGAATCTCGGCATCGGCAATCGCATCCACTTCCACGGCTTCGTCTCCGATCAGGACCTCGATCGTCTCTTCTCGCAAACGCACCTCTTCCTAATGCCCGCCGTTCAGGGCTACGGCATCCCCGCCATCGAATCCCTTCAGCGCGGCATCCCCGTTCTGCTGCACCGCGAATCCGGCGTCAGCGACATCCTGCTCAACACCCCGTGGGCCACCGTCATGTCAGGCGGCGAAGACCACATGACCACTGCCCTCCGCTCTGCCATCGACGCCGTCATCGAAGGCAAACATCACACCATCGCGCAACCCCACCTTCCCACCGAGGACGAATGGGCCGAACAAGTCGCAACTCTCTGCGACTGGCTCTGACACCTCATCGCATCAAGCAGTCTCATATGCAAAATCCGCGCCGCATCATCTGCTAGCATGCTCTGGAGAGAGCAACCAATCTTCATGAAAGTCACCCAGGCCGTCTTTGGAGTCTTCCATCACTTCGAACTGGCGCACCAACTTCACAAGCGAAATCATCTCCAGAGAATCTACTCCACCTGGCCCTGGGCACGGCTGAAACGCGAAGGTCTGCCGCACTCCTTCGTCCGTAGCTTTCCTCTCCTTCACACAACCGACTATCTCCTCAACCGTACCCCCCTCGCCTCGCCCCGCGTATCGTCAAAGCTCGCCTCCTGGAACACCCTAGCCTTCGATCGCTGGACCAACAGCCAGATCGAACCCTGCGACGCCTTCATCGCCATCTCCGGCGCCGGCCTTCTCACCGGACACAAGGTGCAAGCCTACGGCGGCAAATTCATCTGCGACCGTGGCTCAACCCACCAGCGCTATCAGGAGAACGTCGTAGCCGACGAATACCGCCGCTGGAACGTACCGCTGCCCCTCAGCAAGCCCCACATCACCATCCGGGAAGAAAAGATATACGCGCTCGCTGATGCCATCACCGTACCCTCCACCGTAGCAAAACGTTCCTTCGTAGCAATGGGAATCGCACAGGAGAAGGTTCACGTCATCCCCTACGGTGTCCGCCTCGACCACTTCACCCCCACCGAAGCACCTCCACTCAACCGTTTCGAAGTCCTCTTCGCCGGACAGGTCAGCCTACGCAAAGGCCTTCCTTACCTCCTTCAAGCCTTCGCCCGCCTCAGGCATCCGCACAAGCGCCTGACCATCGCCGGCGCCGTTCAGGACGACATACGCAACCTACTCGCTACGCTCCCCACGGAAAACGTAGTCTTCATCGGGTCGCTCCCCCAGCAGGAACTCGCAAAAAAAATGAGCGCCACTCATCTCCTCGTCCTGCCCAGTATCGAAGAGGGCCTCGCCCTGGTCCAGGGCCAGGCCATGGCCTGCGGATGCCCCGTTCTCGCCACCACCGCCACCGGTGCTGAAGACCTCTTCACCGACGGCGAACAAGGCTTCATCGTCCCCGACCGCGACCTCGATGCCCTATCCGAAAGAATGCAGCAGATCGCCGACGACCCCGCACTCCAACGCAAACTCAGCGAAGCAGCCCTCCTCCGCGTAAAAAATCTCGGCGGATGGGACCAATACGGCGAAACCTGGGATCGTCTCTTGCACCAACTCACAGGCAAACCAACCGACCCACACTAGCTCGCCGCAAGTTACATCTTGTAGCGGCCCATGTCGTCGTCGTTCAGATTCTCCAGCCACCGCCGCATCTCGTCGGCGTTCACCGTCTGCGCCCCACCCGCCGCCTGCTTAGAGTTCTCCAGCACATTCCGGTTGACGTAAATCGGGCAATCCCAACGCAATGCAAGCGCAATTGCATCCGATGGACGAGCATCCATCGTCACCGTCTCCCCCGCATGATCCATCCAGATCACCGCATAAAATGTGTCATCGCGAAGCTCCGAGACCACCACCTTACGCACCTCGGCGTTCAGTCCCTTCGCCATGTTCTGCAACAGGTCGTGCGTCATCGGCCGCGGCAGCGCAGTCTTCTCCAGCTCCAGCGCGATTGCATTCGCCTCAAAGATCCCCACCCAGATCGGCAGCACCAGGTCGCTCCCCACGTCCTTCAGCACAATGATCGGCATGTTCGTCACTGGGTCCATCATCAACCCGCGAATCTGCATCTCCACCTCATCGGGGGTCTGCGTTACGGGTTGGGTCGGGGTCGTCGTCATATCAATTCAACACCACGAACTGCGGTACACGCGGCATCGGCACAAACGCAGCAGCCTCGTCTGAATTAGCCATCGCCTCGCCAACCAGGCAATTCGGCAGCGTCTGCGTAATGCGGACCGGCACATAGCTCCCAATCGGCGGCTGCGCCTGAGCAATCTGCGCCGTCGTAAAGTTCACCGTCTTGTTCTGCGAACTCCTCCCGACAACCTGGCCACGCGAAGGGTTATAGCTCTCCACCATGCACTCCTGCACCTGTCCAAGGTGCCGCCCGTAGTGCTCCCGCTGAATCTCCCTCTGCCGATCCATCAGGATCTTCAGCCGTTCCGTCTTCACCTCATCCGGAATACTATCCGCCATCGTTACCGCCGGAGTATTTGGACGCGGCGAAAACTTAAAAGCAAACACAGCGTCGTACTTAACCTCGCCCACCAGCGTAATCGTCTGCTCGAAATCCGCATCCGTCTCACCCGGAAACCCAACAATCATATCGCTAGTAATGCTGATGTCGCGCTTCGCCGCCTTGATCCAGCTCATCCGTTCCAGGTACCACTCCCGCGTGTACTCCCGCGCCATCGCCTTCAGTACCGCACTCGAACCCGACTGCACCGGCAGATGAATATGATCGCAAAGTGTCGGTGTAGCATCAATCGCCTGCACGATGTCCCGCGTAAAGTCCCGCGGATGCGACGTAGTGAACCTCACTCGCCGAATCCCCGGCAGCTCTCCCACCGCAACCAGCAACTCCGCGAACGACATCCGCCCCGAAGGATCGCGATACGAGTTCACATTCTGCCCAAGAAATTGAATCTCGGTATACCCCAGATCCACCATCTTCCTCGCCTCAACCATCACCGAAGCAGAGGTCCGGCTTCGTTCTTTCCCACGCGTATAAGGCACCACACAATACGCACAGAACTTATCGCAGCCTTCAATAATCGTGATGTACCCGCGATGTGGATTCGACCGCGCAGTAAACTCTGTCTCAAACGTCAGATCGGTCTGCCGATCATCGAGCCCGGTAATCCGCTCTTCCCCAGCCTCCAGCCGCCGCAGCATATCCGGCAGATTGCGATACGACGCGGACCCCGCCACCAGCGACACATACGGAGCCTTGTCGAAGATCTTCTCGCCTTCCTGCTGCGCCACACACCCCAGCACGGCGAACTTCTTCCCCTCACCCTGCAGCCGCTTGTACTCGTTCAGCCGATGAAACACCTTCTGCTCGGCCTTGTCCCGAATCGAACAGGTGTTGTATAGAATCAGCCCAGCCTCGCCTTCATCCTGAACGCGGGCATACCCCTGCTGCTCCAGCGTCCCAATCACCTTCTCGGAGTCATGGGCGTTCATCTGGCAGCCAAAGGTTTCGATGTAGAAAGTCTTGCTCACGGTTACAGTATAGACGTCGCAAACCCTCAATTGATAGGCCCGTGAGCACCCAGCAACGCCGCACCGCGAACCTACAAAAGCGGCTTCGACAACCTCTGGAAGTAAAGCATCGCGCCCCGGAAGTTGAGATGTTCCCAAAACTCGACGTTCAAATTGGAACAATCTGTGTCCATCAAAATATCAAAGACGCGATTCATCGAGTAGCTGTTCATCTGCATCAGTGGAGTGGAAAATCGCCGGCCTTGGGCCAGATTCATCAGGCCATGCACCACACCAACCCGCCTCCGCAGGGCAGATAGTCCGCGCCGCACCGCCGAGCGCCTGTCAACACAGGTGAGATGAATAGCACCGACGCCGCCCTCTGCAAGTAGGCCGATCAATTTGCGCAAGATCAATTCACCCTGAGCGACCGGGATGTGCTGGAAGACAATGTAGGAATGAACCAGGTCAAAACTCTCCGGCGCAAGAGAGTCCAGGTCATTCACATGCATCAGATCTACAGAATCAGCGCCGAGTCTCTTGCAATTCGCCCGCGCCACCTCCAGCATGCTCGAAGCGACATCGACACCAACAACCCGTCGCGAACGGGCCGCGAACGCAACAACAAGTCTGCCCGCGCCGCAGCCGTAGTCCAGCACTCGACTGGGTTGAAAATCGGGCCACATACGCGATCGAATGACCTCGTAGACATGCTCGACATGCCTCTCACCGCTGGCAAAGAACTCCGCTAATGCACTGTCATTCAGATTTGCATTGAGAAACTTTGTGTCGGTAAGAACCCCAAAATACGGGTCTGTCTTTCCCCAGTTCTGCCAGTCGCGATCCGGATCATTTGCAAACATAAATCGAATTCCTGCAACATTTATCGTCGTTCAGCACTTGATAAGGCTATCAAACACCCTCACTTTCAGTTGGATAGGCCAGCATCGCCCGGAAACACTGTAGGAATATCCACGTCTCAACGGGCTGCTTTGAGATAACCCTGCTTGCTACCCAAGGCATCTATTCAACTATGAGTCCGATCGCATGGCCAAAGAGTCGAAGCAAGATTGATCCGACGGAAGAGCCGCAGCCAGTTCTCTTACCTGAATTGACTTTGACCAAGGCTGACTACCAGGCCGCCGCCGAGGCCTACCGTAAGCTAGATGACTGCACCTTTGAGGTCGTCTTCCTGCATGAAGTAGCCGCCAGACGCTGCCGCGAACGCCAACTGGCCGCCGCATTATCACGGGACAAAACCTTCGACATATCAAAACAATCGCGCGAGAACGCCTTCATCAGGCAGCGGCAGAATCCCACCCCGATCAGCCGGTTCGGTTCGTTCCGGGAGAAGCTCTCCCCATTTATCCGTCCGAATAACCTGCCCTGATTCTCTGATGAAAGGTTTGGTAGCGCCACCGGGGCTCGAACCCGGACTCTCAGCCTTGAAAGGGCCGCGTGTTAACCAGTTACACCATGGCGCCAAAACACAACACATCCCATTACTCAACTATAAGCCGTCTGCTTCGTAAAAACGGAAGAAGAGAGAAAATTTGGTAGCGGACCGGAATCGAACCCGGACTCCTCGCCTTGAGAGGGCGTTGAACCCTATTTTATCTGGGTTTGCATGGATTGCGCAAAGCGTGCATTCAACACAATTGGCGCGGGTTCCGTAACGGTTTGTCACTCGGCTCAGTTTGGCTCCGTTTGCACTTGATTTCACTTCTATCGTTACCGCAGCGTTACCAAATTTTGTGCCAGCAAGTGTCCCTACTTTGGGCAAAGGCCTTTAGATGTCCAGTGGGCGTGTGGTGCGTCTGAGGGCGAACCCACGGGCATTACATACGGTTCCCGACTTCGATGAAGGACCAACACCACAGCACGTCTGGTTTCAGTTCCCAGACTCGCGATGCTTGACCCCGGAACCCATTCGGGGGTCGATACTGTTTGGGTGGCAGCTAACAACTCAGCACGCGGTCTTCAATCAGGCGAACTCGCTCGGTCGGCGGGTGTGAGTCCTGACACGCTAAGACACTACGAACGTCTGGGCGTCCTCAAGGAACCTCCACGAACAGAGGCCGGTTATCGCTTGTATCCACCCGATGCCCTCAGCCGCGTACTCCTAATCCGAAATGCGCTTGCTGTCGGGTTTTCGTTGGATGAACTCACACGCATTCTGCGATTACGTGATTCGGACCAAGCGCCTTGCCGAGAGGTCGCTGAAATGGCACAGGAGAAGGTTAGTGCCCTCGATTTGCAAATCGAACAACTCATTGATCTCCGGGATTCGCTGAAATTGACAGTTAAGAAGTGGGAGCGACGCTTGAAGAAGATTCCTGCCGGTACCCGCGCCGGGTTATTGGAATCCCTGCCTCAACGCAAAGATCATAGGACGACCGGAAAGAAAAGGAGAACGCCATGAAAGCTCTACCACTCATACTCGCGGTGATCATTCCAGCTCTCGCACACGGGCAGGCCACAATGTCGTGCCCCATGCATGAACAGCACGAGGCTTCTACTCATCATGCCGCCGACGTGGATACACGCGGAGATAAGGCGATGGGTTTCTCGCACGAGAAGTCAACCCACCACTTTCAGCTGCTCTCTAATGGCGGCATCATCGAAGTGGACACCAATGACAAGACTGACACGGCTACTCTTGATGAGATAAGGGGCCATTTGTCCCATGTTGCTCAGATGTTCAGTGAGGGGAACTTTCAGCTTCCCATGTTCATTCATGACACCGTACCACCGGGCGTCCGTATGATGCGGTCGAAACGTACTGCGATAACGTACACATTCGAGAGTACGTCCTCGGGAGGCAGAGTACGGATCACGACGTCTGACCAAGACGCATTGAAGGCAGTGCATCAGTTCCTAACGTTTCAAATCGATGACCATAGAACAGGTGATCCAAACACCGTGAAACCGTAGTATCTAAGCATGACTGCAGTTCAAACACTATGGCTAATGGTCATCTTCTTTGCGACTAGCTCGATTAGTGTTGTTACCGGAAGTACATCGCTTGTCACTGTCCCCGCGATGTTTCAATTTCATATCGATCCAAGAGCGGCGGTAGCTACGAACATGTTTGCTCTGACGTTCTTGAGCATAGGCGGTACGCTGCCATTCCTGAAAGTACAGAACGTCAATCGCAAGCGTCTGTCCCTGCTAATCATTCTGACACTACTCGGGTCTCTCATCGGTGCATTCCTGCTGCTTCTAATTCCTGCTCGCTCGGTGCCTATTGTGGTATCGGTTGCGGTCATTGTAGTTGCGGTATTCGCTTTGATTTACCGAAAATCCGGTGTAGAGCGATCCACAATACAGCCGTCTGCTGGGGCCGAACTAGTTGGATACATCTTTACATTTCTGCTGGGGATATATGGAGGGTTCTTCAGCGGCGGGTACATAACGATTCTGACTGCGGTTTACGTGGCGTTCTTTCGCTTGTCATTCCTGGAAGCGATAGCAACGACAAAGCTGATAAACGTCTGTTCATCTGCAATTGCAACGGGCGTCTTTATGTGGCACGGCCTCGTTGACTATCGACTCGGTCTAATTCTCGGCGTTACGACGTTTGTGGGTGCCATGGTCGGTGCCCGGCTCGCAATCAGGGTAGGTGATGAGTGGCTAAGGCGCATCTTTCTTACTGCCGTTTGGCTACTTGGACTCAAGGTTATCTTGTTTGACCTGCTCGGATATCGAGCGGGCTGCAATGCATCAGCACACGTTAATGAATGATGGACGTATACTAAACGCTAGTCATGCGTCGTCTCGCCAGCATCGTCGCAATCGTTCTGCTGCTCACCACAGCGGCGCCAGTTATGGCGTGTGTAACCAATGTGGTCATGAGCCCTGAGGAGAGTGCTTGCTGCCGAGCAATGCATGGGCAATGCGGGCACATGGAGAAGATGCGTTGCTGTCGGACTGAAGTTCGAACATATGAAACTCCGCAGATTGCGGCAACGTCCCCGGCGACCGAGGTTCAATGGGTTTGCGTCGCGCTCCTGCCCTCATTTGCCACCCCGGCCCATTCCGTAGCTTCGACCACTTGGCGCGCACCCGATGAGCACTCTCCACCCGGCCTTCTGACTGCGAAAACAACCGTCCTTAGAATCTGATCTGCTCCACGGTCCAATGACCTGCACGCCGCGCGTGTGCCTGTGCCTCATTTGGTTTGCGCCTCAATTGGTTTGAGGCAGGGAGCATCCATGAAATCCCGAATGGTTTTGGTCTGTGCCGTCCTTGTGACGGGCACAGCATTTGCCGCTGACCACGGCCCCGTCTTCAGCTACGCGACTCCGGTAAATTCGCAGCGTGAGTTCAGCTACGATACGGGCATCTTTGGCCGTAACGGCTCTCAGGGGACACAGTTCTCTACGGGCTCCGGATTCGGCTATGGCGTCACCCCTCACATCACCGTCAACGCATTTTTCCCCGCTTCCTTTGGCAGCGGCAATCTACCCGAAAGCCGGATCATGAGCGGAACGGAATGGTCTGCCGGAGCATCATGGCGATTTCTCCACTCCGTTACCAGCGTCGGGAAACGGATTGAATCAACCGCCTCACTCGGTCTGGTGGTTCCCGGCCCTCAGCCGGATTCAGGAGTGCTTGGCACCTTGCACCGCGCCCCGGGCATTGCTGCCACACTAGCTACGGGGATGGCCTCGCGCAGCCAGTACTTGTGGGTGGGTGGTGGCTATACCCGCTTCGCCGTGGCATCCAACGACAGGCGACCGGACACCCTCTCCTGGAGTGCGGTCTATGGCTACCGCCCCTCGCGCCTTCGCCGTGGATACGACAAATGGGACTATCGCGGCTTTGTCGAACTGACCGGAGAGCATACCGGCGCCGTGGTCAGCAACGGTCAGATCCTGCCCGATAGCAGTTCCACAACCGTCTGGTTAGGGCCGTCTGTGTTGGCGATCTTCAAGAACATCGCAATCGAAGGCGGAGTCCAGGGCCCGCTCTTCCGCGACGTCTCGGAATCCGTCTATGGCCGCGAACGCATACGCTTCGCGATCAATCTCAGCTATCTCAAATACTCCTCACACTCCAGCTCTCACTGAAAGGACTGACCATGAGAAAGATTCTCGCCTCAAGCTTCCTCGCACTCTCCACCCTTGCCGCTCACGCTGAATACGAGCAGGTCAATCTAACCGTCTTCGGAATGGACTGCGCTCCCTGCGCCCACGCTATCCACGTTTCAATGAAAGGCATTCAGGGCGTGAACACCGTAGACGTTGACCTCAATACCGGCCTCGTCTCCATCAAGCTCACGCCCGGAAACGGTGCTGCCATGCGCCAGTTTAACGAAGCCGTCGAGAAAAATGGCTTCACTCACAAGGACGCAACCATAGTAGTGCGGGGGCAGTTGTCAGGATCATCGCAAACCCCGTTCCTGGATGTCACCGGGACAAGAGATCGGTACGCCCTGACGCCTCTCTCAGCCGCAACCGATGTCTCTGGGCTGCTGGGCAAAACAGTTGTAGTCGATGGTGTTCTCCCGCAGTCTGGCAAAGGAAAGGTTTCAGATACACTCCGCTACAAGTCCGTGACGGAGGCCAAATGACCAAAATGACTATGCCCGCCAACTCAATCGCTCCAGTGCAACGTGCAAAACGAGCGGCTCTCCTCAACTACTTCTCTCTCTTCAGTTCGTTCAGCACTCTCATCTGCTGTGCGCTGCCTTCAGTGCTCGTCCTTCTCGGGATGGGAACCACAGTGGCGTCGCTGCTGTCGGCTGCTCCATGGCTCGTCAGTCTCTCCAGACACAAGATCTGGACGTTCAGCATCGCGGGCGTGCTGATTGCGATGAGCTTTGTGATGACCTATCTGGTCGCCCCTCGTCTGCGGCAGGGAGAAGTCTGCGATGCAGACGACCCAACAACATGCGGAGAGGTCAGCAAGGTCAGTCGAGTCATCCTATGGGGATCAGCCATCATCTGGTCGTGCGGGTTCTTCGTCGCGTACCTTCTGGGGCCGATTCTTGAACGAACGGATAGATAGAAAGTTGCCTGGAGACGCATAGCGGGTCAATCTGCAAAACAGCCGCCGAACTTTCCCTTCACTTGCGACAATTCGTAGCGATTTGGAAATTCGACGACCTCGCCCCGCCGTAGTCGTGCCACGATATTCGCCGCGAGCTCCGGGGAGACAATCTTCGTAAAATCCTTCTCAAATGTCCCGACATTCACGGCCCACCATCTATGGGTTTCGTTCTCAGTCGCGGCAATGAATGTCACCGTCTCAAGGTGGCCTTGGAAGTCTCCTGCCGGTAGAAGGTGCGGAGCGGCGATAAGTTTATAAACGGTTGGCATAGTTACCTCACAACAGTGTTCAGGATCATTCGTGCTAGGGCGACACAGTCGAGAATGACGGATCTGAGACGTGGGGACGCCTCGCGAATGTTCTCGTCCCGAACCAGGCGGACGGCGGCGATTATGGAAGCGGATATTATGAGCGTAGAAGCAAACCGGTCCCTTAGTTGACCCTGTCTTTCCTCATGCGCGATCGCTCGTTTCATTTCTCCCATGTCCAAAGAATAGGCGAAACAAAGGCGAAAATCAGCCGCAAGTTGTAGTGGTCTGTTGAAGAGATTTGACTAGGGGTAGACTTATGTGTGGAAGATACGAGCCCGTGGGGTGATAAACAGAAAATCGCCGACGCGTTCCATGTGAAGGGCGGTCTTGACGGGGTCGATTTAGGAGAAGAACGAGCCCTCTGTCTCATGCGGTGGGGATTCAAGCTCCCAGAGACCTCTTTTCAATGAAGGCGTTTCAAAGGCGAACTTCTGGGAAGTTCATAAGTAGGCATAGGCGGCAATTGTACCGCTGCTATGATTCCGCATGGGTTTTCAAGAAGTAACCGACAAGCTAAGGTGGACACAACACCATTTCAATATCCTCAATACGACAGTCACGGACTACCTCGATCCGAAAAACACTGGATTCTTCATTGAGAGTTATGACGAAACGAAGACAATGGCTTGGGGCCGGTTCGATCCCCTGAGCGGTATTCCGCCTACACACATTGCCCATATCTTCGGTGATGTTATTCAGTCCGCCAATTCCTGTCTTGACTATCTTGTCGCCGAACTCTTTGGGCGATACAACAATGGCGAACCCAGCAAAGTGTTTCATGAGTTTCCCATCGTCGATGAGCATCGTCTTTTTAATGAAAAAATTGGTAAGGGTGCTCTTTTCGGAATTCCCTTTGAAGCAGTGGCAGTCATTGAGAGTCTGCAGCCTTACCAGGGTAGGACTGACCCTGTGAATTCCAACTTGGCGACTCTCCGTCGCCTCACTAATGAGCACAAGCACAGGAAAGTCCGTGTAGCCGTTTTGACTGCTAGTGCTGCTCCAAGCAATCCCGCTGCCATAATTGAGCGGGATGGGGAAGTCTACGTCCTCGCCGAAGCGCTCCCAAAGGCGACGCATTTCAAGGCAAAGATAGGCCCCTTTCCCGTCAAGGATGGAAAGGTGGAGGTGAATGGCAAGTTTACTGCTGTGATAGTTCTCGAAGAGAGTGGGCTCCGAGATATCCATCTCCCGCTTCTCGCTGGGAAATTGTGTGATGCCGTCTCGGAAGTATGTGAGAGGATCAAACCGTTCTTCGCTTGAGCGCACTAGCTTCCCCAATGAATGTCTCATCCACCTCTAATGGCTTCTGCCAGTGCCCGCCTAGAGTGCTTCCAGAGTGTCCTTTCATTACCGATTAAGGCCGCTAATGAAGTCCTAAAGTTTGGCTTCAGTCAGAATCACGACCTAACCTTTACGCCTCAGCGAGGCGCCTGGTCTGTGGCTCGCTCGGAGCCCGGAAGATTGAAAGCATCCAACCCAGAATCGCGCAATTTCTGAAAGAGTGCCTCCACAATTTCATTCGTACCTGATTGGACCGGTTGTTGCGGAGTTGCCAAGGCTCTTAGTATCTCCCGTTGGCGGTCACGCGCGACTGCGCCATAACTGACGAAGGTTGTCAGAACTTTTTCATGTCCGAGGTTTTGACTCCATGCCTTGAATTCTTCAGGGGATTTACAGAGCTCCTGGCCTAACCGGACAAGCGTGTTTCGGAAGCTGTGCGGGTTGAAATATTGCAGACCAGCCCCCTCAAATGCGTCGCGAAATATCGAGCGAACCGGCGAGGCGCTGTTCCAGTGCTCCTGATCCAAACCTGAGACTTGAAACTGGCGAGTCGTCCCCAAAGAAATTCGCGTCGCGGGGAAGAGCGGGTCGTCATTGCCCCACAACTTCTCCTCACGGAGATAAGACACCCATGCCTCGACAATTCGAAAGACTTCTTCGTCAACGGGAAAGAAGTACGTGGTGAAGGTTTTACTGAATTTTGTTCTCACCTCCCGCGCATCTTGGCGGACACACTTCTCGATTAGGTCAATGTGCTTCAACTTCATCGAGGCGATGGCACTGTCTCTAGCTCCTGTGAGAAGCGTAAAGGCGATCAGAGCACGATTACGGCACTCGATCTCGGTCTTCGTCGGCATGGTTTGGATAACGTGTTTGATTTGCTCCAAAGTCGGTACCCGCTGCTCACGCTGGGCGGTAGCTATCCGGGTGTCCTTGTCCGAAAGATTGAAATACTCAGCATCGGAATAGTCAAAGCGTGACTTGTAGCCCGGTTGCCACGCGAGCCATTGGAAGAAGCGCTTGAGTTGCGTCAAAGTGGTATAGAGCGTGGCTTTACTCAGCTTCTCCCCTGAACGAACGCCGTTTTGTTCTGCCAGATGCCTCTTGAAGGCAATCGCCTGTTCCGTGTGGAATGCCTTGAAGTCGCGATATCTGGTGTAGACCTCGAACCGATTGAGAGCCTTAGCGACGGCGTCCACGGTGGACTCGCTGTTACGTTTGGCTTCTTCCAAATAAGCAAAATAGTCCCGCTTGATACGTTCGTTATTGGGGTTGTTTTTACTCATGAGTTCATCTCCCTTTCCAAGTCACTGTTTACGGTGGGCTGAAGACGATTGCTTACTTGGTCCAGTCCCTGCGGAAACGTGATGACAAGTTCTCCACGAACCTGCTCCAGTTTGGCGACACTGACGCGGCGGTTCATCATTGAAAGGCAGTCCGGGCAGATCGCTTTGAGCATTCCCAACTTTTCCGTGTGGGGAAGGTAGTCGGCCATGCCACCGGCAGCCATCTTCGGAGCGCGATAGCGTACGCAGTACATCTGGCCTGGCTGGCAAGTCTGCTTGTTCTTGATCCGTCGGGCCTGGAGAAAGGCTGCAAGCTCCTGGCCGAGAATTAGCCTCGGTCGCTTGTCGTCTAGGACGGGTAGCCCACTCTTAAGCCATTCGCGGACGGTGTTCTTGTGGATGCCGAACAGATTGGCAGCCTCTTCGACCGTGTAATTACGGTGAACCTTGACGTGGCGGTAGTTGGGGTGGCGTTTCCCCATAATTAGGGCTCGGCTCCTACTGCTCGGTTGTCTTAGGAATTGCTTTCAGTTTCCGGGTTCAGGCGGGGCCGGGTATTCTCAGCAATTACGCGGTGGACCTCTGAGACAGGGATAAAGAGTCTCCGTCCGATTTTTACGGATGTGACCGCCCCGGAATAACAGTCCCTTCGCCAACTCCAGCGGCTCCGTCCTGTCATCGTTTCCGCATCTGCCATGCCCAATAATTCAGCTTCTATCTTGCGTTGCGTCTTGCTCTCCATCGCAAACTCCTTAGTATCAAACGCCTAAGCAAATAATGCCTTGACTTGCTCAAATTCGAGTATTACTTTTCTTTGTATGCCTAAGACCGATAGCCGTATCAGAAAAAACACTCGCCAGTATCACGGCCAGACCGATGCCGAATCGCTCGTGAATTGGCTCAATGTGACGGAAGACAGGGTTGGGCGCGCGCGCGTCATGGGGATTGTTGAGGCTTTTCTAATGGCGCTTTACCAGGAGTCGGCACCTGAACCGGATAATTCAACCCTGGGAGATGGCACTCATCGGCGTTTGACAACCGCAAGGCGGAAACTCGTAGAGGCGGCGACGAGGAAGTTGGATCGGCTTCTCGCCTACTACAAAGTGATCCCATCAATCATGATTCTTTCGGCTCAGAAAGGCAGGGTGCAGTACTTCGTCAGTTGGAGACCTGCCCCCGGTTCAAAGGTCGCACTACACGGCCGCACCGTTCCACGACCGGGCCCCGGACGGGAATGGAAAAAGCATTATGAGATTCCTGGCGGCCAAATGGGAGAAATAGGTGCCCTATTTAACGTTCTCGAACTTATCAAGACGGGCCTAATTTACAAGGTTAGCGGATGCCGCTGCGGAATCTTCTACTTCAAAAAATTTGCCCATCAGCGATTTTGCAGCCAGAAGTGCAAACTGGCTGAATTTCGGACCAACGATGTTGTGCGCGAAAAACGCAACGAGTACGCCCGTAAGCTCTATCACCTGCATAAGACTGGAAAGGTCAAATAGCAGCGGCCAGAACCTGGAGACGCTGCAATTCACGAGGAGGAATCATGCCACGCGGAAGAACGAGGGATCGGGATGGAATTTACACACGGAAGGACAGACCCGGCTTCTGGGCGTCTTGGATTGATGCAAGGGGAAAGAGAAGACAGCGAAAACTGACGGCACACACCCTACAGCAGGCTCGAACACTTCTCAATGCTGAGAAGGCTCGCGTAGAAAAGACTGTCACAATGGGCTACGCTCCTCCATCTACAGAAACTTTCTCTGTCGTCTCAGCCGCGATTTTTAAAACATCAGAAGGCACGTCTGACCTCGCGCTCTTACACGCGGGACGAAGGCATCATCAAGTCGCATCTCGAGGCATTCTTCGGACCATCGAAACTCGCCGATCTGCGCCGGGTCGATGTACAGCGATACATCACACTTCGCAGCGGCGCGGTGTCGCCGGGGTCCATCGTCAAAGAGCTGAACGTCCTGAAGCACCTGCTCGCGCTCGCGGTCGAATGGGAACTGATTCCGGTGAACCCTGCGCATGGGGTCAAACCCCCGCGTGTCCCGGCGGGTAGGGTGCGTTATCTCCAGCCGACGGAGTTGCGAACCGTCCTGGGAAGTTACCCGGAGTGGGTTAGACCGATAGTGATGCTTGCGGTCACAACGGGTATGAGGCGAGGCGAAATTCTAGGGCTACGCTGGCTCGATGTAGACCAAACCTGCAACCGCATCATGCTCCCGCAAACCAAGAATGGAGAGGGGCGAATCGTCTATCTGAATTCACTTGCGCAACAGGCCATTGGCGCAGTGCAAGTTGAGACCGCAAAACCGACTGACCGTGTTTTCTGCCAGAGCCAAATGGTTCCGGACTACGTCTCACAGGTATTTGCAGGGGCTTGTCGCGCATCAGGGATCGAGGATTTCAGCTTCCACGACCTGAGACACACAGCCGCAAGCTGGATGAGGATGAGCGGAGCGGATATTCACACGGTCGCCCAAATCCTCGGACATAAGGACCTCCGAATGGCAGCGCGTTACCAGCACCTCTCTCCGGCATTCCTCTCGGATGCGGTAAAGTTGCTCGATTCGGCCTTTGCAGCACCCCAGATTTTGCTCGAAAACTAGGTTAGTTCGTGGCCCATCGTTACCACAGCGTTACCGCGAATTGGCACGAAATACCAAAAACGGTCTAACTGATTGAAAGGATTGGTAGCGTTACCGGGGCTCGAACCCGGACTCTTCGCCTTGAGAGGGCGACGTGTTAACCAGTTACACCATAACGCCAGATCATACATCCGCAGGAGGCAAATCTCTCCAGCGCACTCTCAAAGTATAGCAAGCCCACCCCGCGAACTCAACCGTCGTCCCGCGCTTACAGGCCCAGCTTTTTGACCTCATCGTTGTAATACTTGCGGTAGAGGATGTCCCACTCCTGCGATCCTTCCACGATGATCTTCCGCTGCGAAGCGATCTTCTGCCGCGCCGCCGCGTCGATCTTCGTCTCCTCCATCAGCAGCTTCTCCAGCGCCCTCCGCGCCTCTTGCCGGATCGTATTGCGATCCTCAAGAAAGTCGACCTCTTGAATCTCAGCAAGGGTGTCGGCAACCGTATGGGCCAACTTGTTCAGCTTGTCGCGCGAAATTCTCACAGCACCGCCTTATACTTGCGGGCCAATTCATTCTTCACCTTCTTGAACATCTCCGGATAGCTCGCACCGGTCTTCCGCATATCTTCCTGAAAGGCCTCGAGAATCACCCGGACCTCATCGTTGATGCGGTCTTCCAGCGACAACTCCTCAACCATTGCCGTCGCAACGCGCTCGTTGACCAATACCGGCTTTTCGGTGTGGATCATCTTCTCGGCGACCAGGTGCTTTACCGTCTGGCGCGCCAGGTATCCGACATAATCTTTAGAAAAAATCATTTGACTTTCCTTTGAATATATCACGCACGCACGCGACGATCACTTCCCCTTCGGCACCAGCTTATGCGGGCAACGCTCTGTATTCAGACACGTATCGGCCAGCCGCAGCCGCTCCACCGGCCGCCCATGCAGAAGATGCTCCGTGACGATCTCCTCCACGTCCTTCACATGAACGAAGCCATACCAGACGGCGTCCGGATAGACCACCACCACCGGCCCATGCTCGCACTGGTCCAGGCACCCCAGTTCATTCGCCCGGACCTTCCCCTTGAGCCCCGCCTCCTTGACCGCGTCCTTGAAGGCAGATTTCAGCTTTTCGCTTCCCTGCCTGGCGCAACTTGGCCGGTCGGCCTCCTCGTCGCGCTTATTGGTGCAGATAAACACATGATGCTCGAATTTAGGCACTTCCCGGCACTCCTCACTCTGATGGGTTTGTGGTTCCTTGTGCGGCGCACACGGGTTTCTGAGACAATAAACAATGAATGCAACCTGACAATCTTATCTCGCTCAAAGACGACATGGTGGCCTTCATCGCCGGCCACGGTATGCGCCGTCTCAGTGCGTTCATCACCGAAGAAGTCCCCACTGTCATCTTCGAAGAAGACAATCCAGACGGCTGGAAGGACTTCGTCGAGCACGCCAAAGCCGCAGGCGCTCCCTTCATCACCATGAGTGAAGTCGTCCTCGAAAAAGAGGACGTCGCCATCCTCCTCGATCAGCTCCGAGACGAGACCTTTCCCGACGATAACTCCGAAGAGATCGACGACGCCGAGTATCTCGTCAACCACGTCGGCAAGATCGGCTATCTCCAGCTCGGCTTCGCGCATCAGGGAATCATGTTCATCTTTGAGGTTGCCACCGACTGGTACGACAGCTTCCAGAACCTGATGGAAACAGTCACCGATCTCGGTGGCATCGTCGTCGATAACCGCGAGAGCGACGAGTAGACGCACCATGTCCTCAGCCCATGCCGGGCCGCAGCAATGGATCATCCAACCCACCGACCCCACTGCGGCGGCGCGCCTCGCCGGCGAACTCCAATGTCCCAGGGCCATCGCCGAACTCCTCCTCTCGCGAGGCATCTCTGACCCCACAGCCGTCCAGACCTTCCTCACTCCCACAATCGACGATCTCATCGACCCCATGCTCATGCTCGGCATGGACGTCGCCGTAACCCGCATCCAACGCGCCGTCCGCTCCAGCGAACCCATCCTCATCTACGGCGACTACGATGTCGACGGCACCACCGCAACCGTCCTCCTCAAAACCGCCATCGAACGAATCGCGACAAAAGACACCCCCGCCCTCGTCACCTATCACGTCCCGCACCGCCTCCGCGAAGGCTACGGAATGCAGACTGGAGTACTAGGCCAGGCAGCCGCTGCTGGCGTTCGCCTCGTCATCAGCGTAGACACAGGCATTCGCGCCTTCGCCGCAGCCGACGAAGCCAAAGCCCTCGGCATGGACCTCATCGTCACCGACCACCACTTGCCCGACAATGCGATCGGC
This sequence comes from Acidobacteriaceae bacterium KBS 89, assembly GCA_000381605.1. Taxonomy (GTDB): domain Bacteria; phylum Acidobacteriota; class Terriglobia; order Terriglobales; family Acidobacteriaceae; genus Edaphobacter. Next base: position 43,123 of record KB906755.1, on the reverse strand, counting down.
ATCCCCGAAGCGGTCGCGGTCCTCAATCCTGCCCAGGCAAACTGCCCCTATCCCTTCAAATCCCTCTGCGGAGCTGCAGTGGCCTTCAAACTTGCGCACGCACTTCTGCTCGCCGCCGCCGCAACCGCCGAAGATCCCGAAGCTCAGCGCCTCCGCCTCAAACGTGGCCTCATTCCCTCCTTCCTCAAACTCGTCGCCATCGCAACCATCGCCGACTCTGTCCCGCTCCACGGAGAAAACCGCGTCATCGCCGCACTGGGCCTTCGCGAGCTCCGCAACCCGGTCCAGCCCGGCCTTCGCGCCCTAATGCAGGTGGCGCAAATTCCCATCAACCGCGCCCCCACCGCGACGGAAGTAGGCTTTCGCCTCGCCCCGCGCATCAACGCGGCTGGTCGAATGGACATCGCCAGTGATGTCGTCGAACTCTTCCTGACGAAAGACACCACTCGCGCAACCGAGCTCGCGGAAAAGCTTAACCGTCTCAACGATGAGCGCCGCGCTACCGAAGCAAGTGCACTCGACACCATCGAAACGCAACTCGAAACGCTAAGCGGAAAAATCGGGACCTTCATGGCCGAGTGCATCATTCTGGACGACCCCGCCTGGCACCGTGGCGTCCTCGGAATCCTCGCCTCACGTGTCGTCGACCGTACCGGACGGCCTGCACTCGTCCTCACCCACGAGGAAGGTCACGCCCACGGCTCCGGCCGCTCCATCGAAGGCTTTCATCTTCTCGATGCCCTCACCGCAGTCCATAGGGAACTCAACTCCTCCGACGCCCTGTTCACTCGCTTTGGCGGCCATGCCCATGCAGTAGGCTTCTCCATGCCATCCGACCGAATGGACCTCTTGCGCGAAAGAATGCAGCTCTACGGATCCACCCGGCTCACAGGCACCATGCTCACCCCGCCTTTGCACTGCGACGCAGAAGTCCTTCTCAGCGACCTTACGCAAAGCTTTTTTGACTGGCTCGCACGATGCGAACCCTTCGGCATAGGAAATCGCGAGCCGGTCTTTGTCACTCGAGGCCTTACCCTCACGGCGCCTGTTCGTTTCATCAAGGAAAAACACATCTGTCTTCAGCTCGAAAAGGCAGGAGAGACCCTTCGCTTCAGCGCCCTCGGATGGAGCCGCGGCACCGACTGGCCCGCCCGTTGCGCGGAAATGTCCCTCGACAAGGGTTCGCTCGTTGACGCGGCCTACCGCCTGAAGGCAAAGACCAACCCTCAATACCCAGGACTCGAGCTCGAACTCGTCGACATCCGGATCGCCTAAACCGCGGTTCACCGCGGAGTAACTACTTGGCTGTCAAAACTTTCTGCTTCGTTTCTGGTGCACCGGGCGTCTTATATACTGAACCTCTTGACTAATGCCAACGACTGAGACAAGACGACTCAATCCACTCATGATGTGGGGCCTCTTCCTCGCCGTTATCGTTCTTGCCTTCATCTTCCTCCGCTCATCGAGCCGCAACACCGTAGACGTTCGCATCGCGACAGTCACCCGTCAAAACCTCGTCAGTTCCACCTCGACAAACGGAAAAGTTGAGCCGATCGGAGAGTTTCAGGCCTACGCTCCAGCTCCCGGCGTCATCGCAAAGGTCTACGTTGAGGTCATGCAGAAGGTCAAAGTCGGCGATCTGCTCATAAAAATGGACGATTCGGACGCAGTGGCAAAACTAGCGGCAACAGAAGCTACGTTGCGCACCGCCGAAGCCAACCTCCACGACGTAGAACAGGGCGGTTCGCAGGATGAGCACATCTCACTCACGGGGGACCTCAGCCGCGCCCAGTTACAGCAGCAGCAGGCAACCAAGGACCTCGCGGCCCTCAAGCAACTTGAGCAAAAAGGCGCAGCCTCCGCCAGTGAGGTCGCCGCCGCGGAAGAGCGGCTCCAGGCCGCCAACAACTTGGTCCAGGCCTTTCAATTGCGCGGAACCCAGCGCTATAGTTCAACCGATAAGGTCCGTGTCCAGGCTCAGGTCGCCGACGCTCGGGCTGCGCTCGTCGCCGCGCAGAGCAGCTACGCTGGCTACAATATTCGGACCCCAAAGTCGGGAACCGTATATTCCATCCCCATCTCAACCTACGATTTCGTGCCTGCCGGCGAAACCCTCGTCGCTGTCGCCGACCTTAATAAGATCCAGATCCACGCCTACTTCGACGAGCCGGAGATCGGCAAACTCGCCGTCGGCCAGGCAGTCAAGATCGTCTGGGACGCAAAGCCGGGACAGACCTGGCACGGACACATCAGCATCACACCCACCACCGTCATCACCTACGGCACCCGCAACGTCGGCGAGTGCATCATCACCGTCGATGATGCTCGCGGCGAACTCCTGCCTAACACCAACGTCATCGTCTCCGTGACAACCGCGCAGCGATTCAACGTGCTCAGTATCCCTCGTGAAGCCCTCCACACCGAAAGCGGCGACTTCGTCTATCGCATCATCAACAAGAAACTCGTTCGCACCCCCGTTCAGATTGGCCTGGCTAATCTAACCCGTGTGGAGATCACCAGCGGTCTCACCGAGAAGGACACCATCGCCCTCAGCGCGATCAACAACCGCGAATTGTCCAATGGGCTGACGGTCAAAATAGTCGACTAGCCATGCTTATCACGACACATCCGGTCCGCGTCTCTCTCACGTTTCTTCTCCTGGCCCTCTTCAGTGTTCCCTCTCTCCTGGCCGACACGACTCAGGCCAACGCGCTTCTGCAACAGGGCCGCGTCGATGAAGCCGCCGCCACTCTCCACAACCTTATCTCCGCACAACCCGGCGATGCCCTCGCCCACCAGCTCCTCTGTCGCGTCTACTACGCCCAGGACATGGCCGACAAGGCCATCCGCGAGTGTGAACTTGCAGTCTCGAACGCACCCGACAGCAGCGATAACCAGATCTGGCTCGGCCGAGCCTATGGATTCAAGGCCTCCCATGCCAACCCCCTCTCCGCTCTCAATCTCGCGATCAAGGTACGCCTTGCCTTTGAACGCGCCGTCCAGCTCGATCCCGAAAATATCCAGGCAATGAGCGACCTTGGCCAGTTCTACGTCGAAGCACCCTCACTCATCGGCGGCGGTCTCGATAAAGCCCAGGCGCTCGCAGCGCGCATGCAGCCGCACTTCCCCGCCCAGTCTCACCGTCTCCTCGCTCTCATCGCCGAAAAGAGAAAAGACAACGCGGCCGCTGAGGCAGAGTTTGCCGTCGCCGTCGCCGCCGGCAGAACGCCCGAGGCCTACATCGATCTCGGCCACTTCTATCAACGCCACAATCAGCTCGACAAGATGTCCGAAGCTCTCCAATCGGCAATCGCCGCCGATCGACGCAAGGACCCCGCTCTCGTCGATGCCGCCAGCATCTTTACGGACGCGCACCGATCTCCCGAACTCGCAGAGGCCCTTCTCCGCTCCTATCTCGCCTCCACCGCCAAAACTGACGACGCTCCTGCCTTCAAGGTGCACGTCCAGCTGGGCGAACTTCTCGCACATCGCGGCGATTCCGCCGGAGCGAATCGTGAATACGCCGCTGCCCTTACCCTCGCATCGAACTATGTTCCTGCCCGCAAAGCCATGCAGGGCTCCTAGAGGAAAGGCGATACCATAGCTTGTAGTCGGTCTCAAGGAATATCTCAGGGAGTATGATCCGCATCCTTCGCCTATATCTCGCGTGCTCTACGTTCGCCTTTGCGGTCATGCCAGCATGCGCGCAGATATCCTTCACCACTGCGATCGACCTCGCTCTCAAGAGCAATCCCAAAGTCCTCATGGCCCAGGCCGACGTGGACAAAGCGCTCGCCGCTGTCCAGCAGCTACGTGACGCCTACATTCCGAACATCGTCGGTGGCTCCGGCATCGGTCCACCGTCCTACGGCTTCCCGCTCGGACAGCCGTCGATCTACAACATCAGCTCCACGTCGCTGGTCTTCAGCTACTCCCAACGCGACTATCTTCGTGCCGCCCGCGCCGCTCTCGACGCCGCCAACCTCAGGCTCAAGGACACTCGCGAAGGCGTAGCCGAGGACACCGCCATCACCTTCCTCGCCCTCGATCGCGACATGCGCCGTCAGACAGCGTTGCAGGAGCAGCAAGGCTTCGCCGACCGCCTCGTCACCATCGTTCAGGACCGTCTCGACGCCGGCCAGGACACACCCATCGATCTCACTACCTCCCGTCTCACCGCCGCCCAGATTCGTCTCGCGCACCTCCGGGCAGAAGACGACACCGTCGCCGACCAGGCCCATCTCGCCCGCCTCATTGGTCTTCCAGCGAAGGGTCTCACCACCGCCAACGACAGCGTTCCACCCTTCCCTGCCACATCGCCCGATCTCTACACCACCGCCCCGCTCACCAGTCCAGCGGTAGACTCGGCCTACGCCATCGCAAAATCCAAAATGCAAACTGCCTTCGGTGACGCACGCTATCTCTGGAGACCGCAGATTTACTTCGAGGGACAGTACAGCCGTTTCGCCAAGTACACCAACATCCAGGACTACTACTTCCGCTTCCAGCAGAACAACGCCGCCGTCGGCGTACAGATCACCATTCCCTTCTACGACAAGGCCCATCAGGCCCGTGCACGCGAATCCGCAGCCGACGCCTCCCACGCCCTGCACGAAGCCGATTCGATCCGCGATCAGTTCTTCGATAGCCGTCTCCGCGCCCGCCATACCGCAGACGAGCTCTCTACTCGCGCCGAGATCGCCACCCTCGATCAGCAGCTCGCCCAGCAGCAACTCGACATCATGCTCGTCCAGCTCAAGTCCGGAAGTGGCAATCTCTCCGGCCCGCAGATGTCTCCCAAGGACGAGCAGAACGCCCGCATCGCCGAGCGCGAAAAATTCGTCGCCCTCCTCAACGCCAACTTCGAAGCCCAGCAGGCCCGCATCAGCCTTCTTCGCGCCGCCGGCGAGCTTCAGGCCTGGATTGCCACAGCAATCACCATTCAACCCGCAACACCGGCAAAACCCTAAGCAAACCGGCCTATTGAAATCCCGTTTTATCCGTTTTGAAATGAGGATATTGCCTCTCCGAAGCCACATCCTCGCGAACCACGGACGGAACCACAGAAAAGCCCCCTAACCCCGTTACTGAATGGTAAAATTAAGGTTATTATTATGCCTCTTAAGACACTGTTTCTAAATCCGCCCTCCTTCGAGAACTTTGACGGTGGTGCCAGCTCCCGCTGGCCCGCTACCCGCGAGATCGAATCCTACTGGTATCCCGTCTGGCTCGCCTATCCCGCCGGCATGCTCGAGGGATCGAAGCTCCTGGACGCGCCGCCCCACCACGTCTCCGCGGAAGAAACCATCGAGATCGCCAAGAGCTATGAATTCCTAGTCCTCTTCACCTCCACCGTAGGCTGGAGCGGCGACCACGCCCTCGCCCAGGCCATCAAGAAGGCCAATCCCAACATCCGCATCGCCTTCGTCGGCCCTCCCGTCACCACCGACCCAGACCGCGCCCTCAACGAGTGCAACGTTATCGACTTCGTCTGCCGCCGCGAGTTCGACTTCTCCACCGTCGAGTACGCCAACGGCAAGCCTCTGAACGAAATCCTCGGCATCTCCTACAAAGACTCGAACGGCGTCATCCAGCACAACCCCGACCGCCCACAGGTCGAAGACCTCGACGCCATGCCCTGGGCCACCAAGATCTACAAGCGCGACATGGACGTCACCCGCTACAACGTGCCGTTCCTCCTTCACCCCTACATCGCGCTCTACTCCACCCGCGGCTGCCCCGCGCAATGCACCTTCTGCCTCTGGCCCCAGACCCTCTCCGGCCACGCCTGGCGCAAGCGCAGCAGCGACGACGTAGCGGCCGAGATGAAGTGGGCCAAAGAAAACTTCCCCCACGTCAAAGAGTTCTTCTTCGACGACGACACCTTCAACATCCAGAAGGCCCGCACCATCGAGCTCTGCGAAAAGCTCAAGCCCCTTGGAATCACCTGGTCGTGCACCTCGCGCGTCACCACTGACCGCGACACCCTCAAGGCCATGAAGGACGCCGGCTGCCGTCTCCTCATCGTTGGCTTCGAGTCCGGCGACCCGCAGATCCTCAAGAACATCAAAAAAGGTGCCACCGTCGAACGTGCCCGCGACTTCGTCAAAGACTGCCACGACCTCGGCCTCATCATCCACGCCGACTTCATCCTCGGCCTCCCCGGCGAAACCCGGGAGTCTATCCGCAACACCATCAACTTCGCCAAGACCCTCGACTGCGAGACCATCCAGGTCTCCGTAGCCCACGCCTACCCCGGCACCGAGTTCTACGACTTCGCCCAGAGGAACGGCTTCATCACCAACGAAAAGATGGAAGACGGCGGCGGCCATCAAATGGCCCACATCGAGTACCCCGGCCTGCCCACCGAGTACGTCATGGAGATGGTGCACAAGTTCTACGACGAATATTATTTCCGTCCCAAGGCTGCCTTCCGCGTAGTCTGGAAGGCCGTCGTCAACCGTGACGTCCCTCGTCTCTACGTCGAAGCCAAAGCCTTCATGAAGCTCCGGTCCCAGCGCAACAAGGCCTCTCGCCTAAAGAAAGAAGAGAACGCCCTCAAAGCCCAGGAATCCGTAAGCATGAACGCCTAACCCATTTCAAACCTCGAAACGGCCACTATCGAAAGATAGTGGCCGTTGTCTTTTTAGTTGTCATCCTTCGCCGCAGGTGGAGAATCTGCTGTTGCACTTGTCTTTCTGGTTGTCATCCCCAAAAGGGATCTGCTGTTGTCCTTCCTTTTGCCTCTAGGTATCCAAGGGGCTGGTACCACCACGAACGGGGGCCTTAGCCCCTGGGGTATGCTTCTTTGTCCGATCCAAGAAGGAAGGACTGACGAAAACACCGTCAGGGTATGCTCTCAACAACCTCGCATTCCCAGGAGCTGCCATGAAGCTGTCCCCCGCCGCCCTCACTCTCTTCCTCTGCCTTCCCCTCGGAGCCCAACAAACAGCTCCCACGCAAGCCGCACCACCGAAACCCCCCAACATCCCCGACCACTTCACCAACCTCACCGTCCTGCCCACCACCATCACCAAACCAGAACTCATTGCCGTCATGAAGCAATTCGCCATCACCTTCAAGGTCCGCTGCTCCTACTGCCACGCTGTCTCCGACGACCTCTCCGAGGGCAGCTTCGCCTCCGACGAAAAGCCAACCAAAGAAGAGGCCCGCAAGCTGATGCGCCTCATCCACCAGGCAACTCTCGCCCCCGCCAAACCGTAGGCAAGAACTGACGCCGCAAAAACAAATCTATTGATCCCACACCCATCGCGCCATAGACTTCGCGCATGCGCACCATCCGAAGTATCGCGACCTTTCTCGCGCTCGCGACTGGCATACAGTTTTTCCTCGTCGCACAGCCAGCGGCTAGCTCTCCAAAAGTCGCCTCAGCTGTGCCATTCATAGGCTGCAAATCCGACGGTCAAGTCGGGCCATTAGAAGCGCCCAAAGGCAAAAGCAAAGTGGTGCCCATCCGCGCAGAACTGGCTCAAAGGCTCGCATACTACAAAGCGGAACAGGGATTCGGTGTACTCGCTCCACGCGGATGGTATTGCTTTGGAACCTATGGTTCCAACGGCGGTTCCCTTTTTGTCAGTCCCGAGGCGATCAATGCAAAAAGCTTGTTCTCGACGAACTGGAAAGATTTTCCGGGTCCGGTCATTCAGCTTGCTACAGAGAGTGGAGATACATCAGGCAGATTTGCCGTCGCCAGCACCATCGCGCGCGTCTTTCCAGCGCACAAAGCATTTGTCAAAAGAATAATCGCGGAAGACATCGCACAGGCAAGTGATTTTCCGTCTGGTCCATATCCCAAAGACAAACTGATCTACAAAAGCAAAGAAATCGTCGAGTACCAAACTCCGGCCCAGACCGACGGGTTGGGAACACAATCGCGATTGTTGAAAAACTCTGAACCAATCATCGGTGTAGAAATTCTTGTGGGAGAGACACCCGATCTTCTTTCACTTGCAATGCGCCTTCCCTCAGATAGCAACGATCTGACATCAACAATTATTCAATCAGTAGAACGCGAGGCAGCAAATCACGATCGGTGATGGCTTGGTATTCTGAATGGGAGCGGCTTTTTCGAGCGCAGCATTCACCCAAAGATGAAGCACCGCCTAAGACCCTCCCAATACGCCATCCTCATCGCAGTCATGCTCACCGCCTCCGTCGGCGACACACTCCTCTCCCACGGCATGGCACAAGTCGGCGCCGTCGATCCCCAGCACCTCCATCTCCTCTGGCAAGCTCTCTTCAACCCCTTCGTCGTCGCCGGCATCGTCCTGCTCATAGGCTTCTTCGCCTGCTACATGACCGCGCTCTCATGGGCCGACCTCACCTTCGTCATGCCCGCCACCGCCTTCGGCTACGTCGTCGTCGCTCTCCTCAGCCGCTTCTGGCTCCACGAGCACCTCTCCCTCTACCGCTGGGCCGGCATCCTCCTCATCGTCTGCGCCGTCGGCTTCGTCGCAGGCGGCCCCTCCCGCACAGAACACCCATCCAGCCACCCCGACCTGGACCTCATGGACTCGGGAGCCGGCCGCTGATGAATCCGACGCTGAACCCGACAGCTCCAGCCCTAGCCACGTCACTCCTCCATACCTGGACCGCAATCCTCACCGTCGCCGCCCTCGCCATCACCGGCGAAGTCCTCATAGCCGCCGCCATGCGCCGCCTCGGCGACCTCGACCATCTCCGCACCGGCCCCGGCCTCCGCGGCTACCTCGGCCCCATCCGCGCCGTCCTCACCAGCCCCCTCTTCCTCACCGGAGCGCTCTGCATGGCCCTCAACTTCTTCGCCATGCTCTACACCCTCTCCATCGTCGACCTCTCCCTCGCCGCCCCCGCCACGGCCTCACTCACCTTCATCGGCAACGCCGCAGCGGCAAAAATCTTCCTCCACGAAAACGTAGACCGCCGCCGTTGGCTGGCCGTACTCTTCGTCTGCGTAGGCGTAGTTCTGCTCGCAAAGTAAAGTATTGTCCCCACTTCCCCGTGATACACTTCCGCGCATGAAGCCTCTGCAGAGCAGGACACCGGCGCAATTGGTTTGGATCTGTGTCGCTTCAAACGCACTCATCGCACTCTGCTTCGGAGCAGCTTTCCTGCTGTCCTTACGGCTTCCCCCAGACGTTCGCATTCCCCTCTCACAAAAAGTTCCATGGCTCGCCTTTTTCCTGCTCGGTATCATCGGAGACGTGCTGGCCGCGTCGACCCTGCGAAGGGGCGTCGCTACCGAACGATGGCCAGAATCCCTTCTCGTTGCTCCAAGGAAGCTCCTGGAACATCCGGCCTTCACGGTTCTGAGCTGTACCCTGATCGTCGCAGCGATTGTGGTCTCCGGCTTCTCACCCCGCCAGAACCTTGCGGAATATTGGTTCATTTTGGCTCCTCTAAATAACATGCGGCTGTCACTGCGAGAAGAAAACAAAGTTCCAGCCCCCTCCCACCTGCCCTATCCCGAAAGCCCCCTTCAGTCCGAACACTGGGGGACCCCGCCTCAGTCCTTTTCCAGCTAGCGCCGACCGTCCGGGTGCCGCATCCATTCCGCCCTTTGCGATGGGAAAGATGTAGACTCTTTCCTCACCTTAGGCTCACCTTGTCGTTGTTTTTGTCGTTGCTTTGGGATTAGAGCTTGGCTTTAGCCCAGCGTCCAAGCCAACCGCGCAGTGGTCACCGCACTGCCGAAGGCAGGAGCGAAGCCCAAAGGGCGAAGCGACTGAATCTATTGCCGTTGTTGTTGCTTGTTTTCATTTTTCATCATTTTCCGCCCAAAAAACGCATGTCAAGTCCCCATACCACCTAACCCTCTAGGAAAGAACAACATCCGCGTGGCGTATTAGTTCCACTCAAACCGCTATACTGGTTATGTAGATCAAAAACACGCTAGCCCCGGACATCGTCCGGGGCTAACTCATTTAGATGGAATATTTTGGACGTAACCCATGTATTATGAATATTTTGCAGGCATCGGTATGCCGTAAACTATTGCATAATAAAGACTTACACGTGGGCAATAGGGGGGGGGTACCCGTATCCAACCTCACACAAACGAACGCATCAACCCAACCGGCCGGTGCCCAACCACGATCACATCACAAACCCCGCGATTCACGAAGCCATCCTGTTACGCAACGTCATCACAGCCCCCTGCGCGAGAATGGTCAACTTCTTCGGCGTCGAAACGCTGATCCGCTCAGTAAATACGTCATTGTCCGCCTTCGAAATTCTAAGAAGGAGCCCGTGATAGATCGTGACAAGCACCCAAAGCGCTGCCCTGCTGTCCGCATCGATCAAAGGAAGCAGTCGAGTCGCAGACGAATAATATTCCTCCGCTCGCGTGCCAAGAGCGCGGAGCATCGCTCGCTCATTCGTCTCCATCACCGCACCACTCGCCAGCATCTTCACACGCTCAACGCTCACGCCAAACTCGTGCAGCAGATCGAGAGGAAGGTAGATTCGTCCGCGTTCAGCGTCTTCCTTCACATCCCGCAGGATATTCGTTAGCTGAAAGGCAACTCCTGTCTCTTCCGCAAGCTTCTCCGCTCGAGGATCCGTGTAGCCGAAAATCCTGATACAGACCAGCCCCACGACCGACGCCACAAGATAACAATATCGGTAGAGCTCATCGAAGGTCGCAAAGGTCTGAAGTTCATCCGCACTTTGCGAGCGAGGATCAAGATCCATTGTTGTACCCCGAACCAGGTCCTCCAGCAAGGCATCGCGAATCGCAAATCTCTTCTGAGTGTCATTCAACGCAAGAAACACAGGATCATCGGACACCCCACTCAGCCTCGCCGCCCGCCACGTCTCAAGCCACTCCGACATCACTTCCCGTCGAACGGCAATGGAAACTGATTCGTCGTCCGAAATGTCATCTGCCCGCCGCATAAACGCATACACCGCGCACATCGCATTCCGCTTATGCTCGGGCAGCACCCGAAAGGAGTAGTAGAAGTTCTTTGCCTCCCGTTGCGCAATCGCCCGGCAGACAGCATAAGCCTCAGCAATCGTCACGCCGCAATCCCCGCACGCAGCTTGCTGACCAGCGCTTCCATCAGCAACCCGAGTTTCCTTGTTTTCGTCACGACTGGCCATCCTCTTAGCACATCAAAATCCTGAGCGGTGATGCCATCGAGAATCGCCTCTCCCCCCTTCCGGGAGAGGTCCAGCACGACAGCCAGTTCCTTGTCGACATACTTGCTGATCTCCCCTCCTTCGAGCAGCATCTCTCGCGTCCTCGCCACAAGGCTCTGAATCATCGCGCGAAACTCCGGCGTAAATACTCGGCCTTCAATCTGTCCTTCCTCAACTCCGAACCGTAGCATCGCCTCGCCGGGAAGATAGCGCCGGCCGCGCTCCGCATCTTCGACAACATCCTGCCAGAAATTGGCCAGTTGCAACGCGGTGCAAACCTTGTCCGAAAGTAGCCCCAAAGACTCTTCGCGATACCCACAAACCCCCAAAACTAGCCGTCCAACGGGATTTGCCGAGTAATGCGAGTACTCCAACAACTCCTCCCATGTTTCATACTCGGTCTTGACCTGGTCCATTCGAAAAGCGCGCAGCAAGTCCGCAAATAGCTCACGAGGCGGATTGCATTCGCGAATTGTTTCATGCAGCGCCACAAAGACCGGATGCATCGACCGATCCGGCGTGTCATAGCACTCATCCAGCATTGCGCCCCACGTATCGAGCAATCGAATCGCCACCATGGAATCGGCGACCTCGTCACCCAAATCCTCCGCCACTCTGCAATACGCGTAAATGCTCTCAAAGTGCGGACGCGCTTTACGCGGAAGGAAGAACGTTGCGACATGAAAGTTCTCATAGTGCGACGTTGCGAGGTTGCGGCACCAGGCCTGCGCCTCCGCAAGTGTGGGCCGCTCCAATGGAGTCAGATACTCCGGAGGAGCACCCAGAAGCGCATGCGCTGCGACAATCCCCTCGCTCACTGCGGCACCCCGCCTGGAAAAACTGCGGTTTTGATCTCCCGTGAGCCCCCATCACGTTCCATCATCCGCGCAAAAACTCCGGGCAGTTCGTCCAGTCCAGCGCGACCGGTAATGTACTCCGCACACTTAAACCGGCCACTAGTCACCAAGTCAAACGCCGTACGACATGTCGCCGGAGTGTGATGAAAACTTGCCTTCAAGGTGATATCGCCATAGTGCAGCCGGTTTGTATCCAGCCGTACCTTCGTTCCCCTGGGCGGCCCACCAAAAAAATTGACAACACCGCCTTTCCGAACCATATCGACGGCCCACTCCCAAGTTAGCGGACTTGCAACCGCCTCGACCACGACGTCCGCGCCTCGCCCATCGGGTGTCAAAGCACGAGTCGCCGCCACGACGTCCTCGACTGCCTCCACCTGTACCACGCAGGCGGCACCAAACAACTTTGCAGCGCCCATCTGGTCCTCCCGCTTCACGACGGCAATTACACTAACACCGCCGAGCTCGGCGGCATGCATAAACATCAACCCAATGGGTCCAGCACCGATCACTACCATCGTGTCGCCGGCGCGTGCACCGCTCTCTTCCAGCCCACGGACAACACACGCCAGCGCTTCTGTCAGGGCAGCGTGTTCAAGGGGAAATCCGTCCGGCACCAGCAAGGTGTTCTTTTCCACAATCCGGGCTGGAATTCGAATAAACTCGGCATAGGCCCCGTTGTTGAACAGTAGGTCTTCGCAGAGGTTCTGCTGCCCGTGTCTGCAGAAAAAGCACATATCGCATGGGGCTGAGTTCAACGCCACGACCCTGTCGCCCTCACGGAACGTCGTTACCCCGGCTCCGACCTCGGAGACCACGCCCGCAAGCTCATGCCCAAAAGGGATAGGCGGTTTCAACATTATGGCGTGGTACCCGCGCCGATAGACCTTCAGGTCGGTCCCACAGGTTAGCGCTGCCCCTACCCGCACAATTAGTTCTCCTGGGCCGGCCTGCGGCACCGCCACACGCTCCAGCCGAAGATCTTCCTTACCGTAGAGTACTGCCGCCGTCATCTCACCTGTCATCCCTTCTATCTTCTCATTCCGCGACGGTTCGATGCACCTCTGTGATCTCCAGAATGTGCAATCCGCAGCTCAGCGATCGCATCTGATAACCTGAGCCACATAACAAATGCCTTTTGTCTCTCCAGAGAGCTTCGCCAAGCAGACCATCGCCTCCGTCCAGGACTACTCCATCCTGTGCTGGCGGGCGGTGGCAAATCTCTTTTCCCGCCCCCGTTATTGGGCCGATATTTACACTCAAATGGACTCCATTGGGGTCGGGTCCATGCCCATCGTGGTCCTCACTGGCTTCTTCACGGGCTGCGTTCTCGCCTTGCAGTCGGCGACCTCGCTTGAGGCATTCGGGTCCGTCAGCCTCACCGGCAATCTAGTCGCCCTATCGATGGTCAAGGAACTCGGTCCTGTGCTCACCGGCCTCATGGTCTCCGGCCGCAATGCCTCAGGCATGGCCTCTGAGATCGGTTCCATGAAGGTCACGGAACAGATCGACGCTATGCGAGCCCTCGGCACTGACCCCGTCCGCAAGCTCGTCACACCGCGCCTCTACGCAACGGTTTTCATGCTCTTCTTTCTCACCATCGTCTCAGACGCAGTCGGCATCGCGGGTGGCGCTCTGGTCAGCGTCACCCTGATGGGTCTCAACGCCTCCTCCTACTTCCATAACTCGTACCGAGCGCTTCAGTACGGCGACGTCGTCCAGGGGCTAACCAAGCCTCTCTTCTCCGGATTCATCATCGCCACCGTAGGCTGCTACTTCGGCATGACCACAAAAGGCGGCACCCAGGGCGTGGGCAAGGCGACTACTCAGGCCGTCGTCTACTCCTCCGTCTTCATCATCATCGTCGACTTCATCGTCAGCCGCGCGATGATCGGAATCTTCGGCAGGTAAACCGACCATGGCTGCAGACATCGCGCCCGTAAATCTTCCCCAAACCCGGCCAGACTCTGACTCGGCAGAGGCGATAGTCGTCTTCAAAGATGTCTCTATTACGTTCGATATCAAGCCCGTCCTCCAGAACATCTCCTTCATCGTCCAACGCGGCGAAACCCGAATCATCCTGGGCCCAGCTGGCGGCGGAAAATCCGTTCTGATGAAACTAGCCAACGGTCTCATTCGACCGGACACCGGCACCATTCGCATCTTTGGCGAAGACATCACCAAAATGCAAGAAACCGATCTTTTCAAACTGCGCGAACGCATTGGCATGGTCTTTCAGGAGTCGGCACTCTTCGATTCCCTTTCCGTAGAAGACAACGTGGCTTATCGCCTCCACGAAGAGCACGTCCCTGAAGAAGAGGCGCACAATCGAGTCATCGAGGCCCTCCGATTCGTTGAACTTGAGCAGACGATCGCGAAGTTTCCCTCCGAGCTTTCCGGCGGAATGCGACGCCGTGTCTCCATCGCCCGCGCCATCATCGCCAAGCCCGACCTCATCCTCTACGACTCCCCCACCGGCGGCCTAGATCCCATCACCTCAACCACCATCGTGGAACTCGTCATCAAGCAACGCGATGTCACCCACACGACATCTCTAGTCATCACCCACCGCCTGCAGGACGCCTTCCTCATGGCGAGAAACCGTTTCAACGAACAGACGGGAAAAATCGAACCCATCCCCAACGGCGGCATCGACGACAGCACCAAATTTCTCGTCCTCAATGAAGGCCGGGTCGTCTTCGATGGCACTACCCACGAACTCGTCCACACCAGCGACCCATGGCTCAAAGAATATCTCTCGTAGTCTCTACCGCTTCCCCGCCTTCCACTCCTCATAGGTCATGCGCGGCATCATCAGGAAGGCATCCCGCGTCCTCACATACGCGCCCAACCCATTCATCCTTCCAATTGCATGCAACTCCTCTGCGCGAACATAGGGCCCGGCTGGATCGATAAATCTGTCTTCAACAAAGATTGAAACCACCCTGCCCAGAATGATCCGGGACCGGCCTATCTCCATCGTCGTGAACTCCCTGCATTCCAACGCCGCGTGGGCCTCCGCAATCCGCGGTACCTTCACCACCTCTGACGGCGCAGTCGTAAACGCTGCCATCTCCAGCTCGTTGACCTCAGCCGGAAAGTCCGTGGCGCAGACATTCATCTTCTCCATCAGATCTTCAGTCACCACATTCACGACAAACTCACCTGTCCGCCGTATGTTCCGCGCCGTGTCCTTGGGCACAGGTCCACGGGGGGTTCGGTTCGTAACTCCCATGCCAATGATCGGTGGATCGGTGCACAAATAGTTATACGAACTGAAAGGAGCTGCGTTCAGCTGTCCGTCCTCATTCATGCTTGTCACCAGGGCGATGGGTCGCGGCGCGACCAACCCGATCAGCAGGTTGTGAGACTCGCGCCCCTTTGGCTTTTCCATATCAAAAATCATCGACGGTTCCCTCTACTCCTCAGCAGCCTATCCTACCCAAACAACTGCCGCCACTCACCTCTGCGTGGCCGATCGCATGCGCCAGGCAGGAGGACCGTATAGAAGGCATCCATTCTGAATTGAAGTCTGGCACACCTACTGGAAGGGTTTTTATCGTTTGGGAGAGGTCGGCTCGCTCCCAGCACCCGAGCTCGCTGGCAACGTATAGATAACTTCGCCGGGACGCGTGTAGTGCAGCTCCTCGCGCGCCTGATGCTCAATCGCATTCGGATCGTTCTTAAGCCGCTCGACATGCCCTTTCAGGAGATCGTTTTCCCTTTGGAGGCTACGCATTTGCTGCTCAAGACTCTGCGCGTCCTGTCGCTTCTGCTGGTACGCGGTAAGCCCGTTCTGACCAAAGATGACATGGTACCCCATCGCCACCGCGAGCAAAGCAGCAGCTCCCGTAGCGACCTTCCGCCAGCCCACGTGACTTCGCTCGAAAAAGCGCACCATCGCACCCTGCTTCTTTTTGTTCGTGTGCGCGTTGCTCGAACGAGTCATATACGACTAAGTACAAACTTCACGCCACACACCGTCAAGTGGAAAACCTTCTTTTGCACTGGCACGTACCTGGTTCATACTCGCTTCATCGGTCCTCCCGGTACCGACCAATTCACTGCAAGCCAGTCGAATAAGCTGCACGAAGTCTATGCACCTTGTTATCCTTCTTAAAGCAGTCATGCAGATCCTTTTTGCCATTTCGATCCTGTGCTTCTTCGGCCTTGCGATCACGGCCATCGCCATCGCCCGGCACCTCCGCAGACCACGGGCATCGACTCATCCCCAGCACGACTTCGCTCCCTATCTCTTCGCAGCCGCACAAGATCAAGACTCGCGTGTCCCTCAAAACCACCCGCGGCAGACCGTAACGAATATTCTGGCAAAGAAGAGCTGGGACCGACCGGCGGACAGGGTCGCCGTCGGGCGCGGCACTCAGGCACACCAATCCCCCTCACTCAAGCGCTTCTAGTACGAAAGGACCTGCTCTATGCAATCCGCTCTCCCCTCTCAACTCGGCCTTACCCACCGCACCGGATCGCTCCAGGAATCCCTAGCCGGCAAAGCTCTGCTCGTAGTTGGCGCGACAGCGTTCGTGGCCCTCTGCGCTCACATCTCCTTCCCACTTCCGTTTACGCCGGTACCCCTCACGCTCCAGAACTTTGCCGTGCTCCTCGTCGGCATGGTTCTCGGCCCTGTCGCCGGATTCTCCGCAATGGTCCTCTACCTCGTCGAAGGCGCCATCGGTCTACCGGTCTTCACCCCATACGCTGCAGGCGGCGTCGCACATCTGCTCGGCCCCAACGGCGGCTATCTGTTCTCCTACCCGCTCGCCGCAGCGACCGCCGGCTGGATCGTACGCGCCATGCAAAGATTCACCACTCCCTTCCGAAGCGCACTGGTCGCCTCCATCGCTGCCACCCTTCCAATCTTCCTCCTCGGCGCCGGCTGGTTCGCCTTTTACGACCATCACAACGCCGCTGCAACATGGGCTATGGCCATTGCTCCCTTCGTCCCCGGCGAAATCGTCAAAATTACCGCCGCCGCAGGCATCTTCAGCACTCTTCGCCACTGGCGGCGCTCCTAGCCGGCAAGTTAAGGCCATCAATCTCCTATCCGCGCCGGGTCGCCCATGAACTTGGCGCATCTCACTACTTTTCACCTCGAAGGAACAATCGCATCATGACCGCCGCAAGCACTGCCATTCAAGAGATCAGCATCGCCCACAGTCCCGACTCCGACGACGCCTTCATGTTCTACGGCCTCGCCACCAACAAGGTGCGCGTCCCGGGCTTCAAGTTCACCCACACCCTCACCGACATCGAGACCCTCAATCACCGCGCGATTAACGAGGCCTTCTACGACGTCACCGCCATCTCCTTCCACGCCTACCCCTACCTCCAGGACAACTACACACTCATGGCGTGCGGCGGCAGCGTAGGCGAGGGCTACGGCCCCACGATTGTCTCCAGCCGCAAGATCACCCTGCCTCAGATCAAGAAAACACGCATCGCCGTCCCCGGCACCCTCACCACCGCCTACCTCACCCTCAAGCTCTTTGCCCCTGAGATCGAAACCGCTGTTGTCCCTTTCGACAAGATCATCCCGGCCGTCGTCGCGGGCGAGTTTGACGCAGGCCTCATCATCCACGAAGGTCAGCTAACCTACGCCAACGATGGCCTCGTCAAACTCCTCGATCTCGGCCAGTGGTGGCGCGAACAGACCGGCCTTCCCCTCCCCCTCGGCGGCAACGCCATCCGCCGCTCCCTGGGCACCGAAACCCTGCACACCACCACCAACGCCCTCCGCGACAGCATCCAGCATGCCCTCGACCACCGCGAAGAGGCCCTCGCCTACGCCATGCAGTTCGCTCGCGACCTCGACCCCACCCTCGCCAACCGCTTCGTCGGAATGTACGTCAACGAGCGCACCCTCAACTACGGCGACGATGGCAGAGAAGCCATTCGCAAGCTCCTCGAAATGGGCTTCGATCGTGGCATCATTCCCCACCGTGCCAACGTCGATTTTGTCGGCTGACTCTCCGCGTTTTCTCGCCAAACTCACAGCTTGCAGCGTCACTCTTACGCTGCAAGCTGTGTTATCTTTAACTAGTCGAGTGATAGCAGTCTTGCCTGATTGAACCTGCCGCAAAGGCTCTCGCCGGCCTCCTTCTCCAGGAGCAAAACCCAAAGGACGCGTAGCTCAGCTGGTAGAGCATTCGACTCTTAATCGACTGGTCGTAGGTTCGATCCCTACCGCGTCCACCATTCCTTTCAATTAGTTAGGCCGGACTGAATCGGAGTCGGCTTCGGATACCGGGGAAGATACCGGGGACCTCGTTGCAAAATCGTCACTTTCGGTACGGCTGGTGGACTCTACGGCGCTGCGCAAGTCTTCCAATCCGTGATGCCCATATCGGCCTGCCATCGCAACCATAGTCGAGGGCTGCCAGCCAACCAACTTGGCGACCTTTGTGATGGGCACCCCGGCGTTGATCATGCGCGATACTGCTGTATGTCGTAGATCGTGGAAGCGGCAGTTTAGGGGAAGAGCCTCTTTCTGATCCTGATCGCCGGTTAGGAGCGAACCGGCTTGTTTACGGGCAGTATTCCACGCCGTCTTCCAAGAACCCATCGGTTTGGTCGTATCAACGCTGTACGGTTCAGACTTGCCGTTAAGGTAGCCCTCTTCGCCAAATAAGCCATAGAGTTCCGAGCAAAACACGTAGTCCGACGGTTTGCGGTTCGGGAACCTATTGGCCCAGAACATTAAAACGCCTATTGCGCGCTGGTTGAGTGGAATAACGCGGCCTGTGCCCGCCTTCGTCTTATCCTTGCCAAAACGCAGGGACCGCTCGGCGAAGTCTACGTTGCCCCACTGCAGTGTTCTGAGCGTATTGAATCGTGCACCCGTTTCTATGGCCATCACCACTAGCGGGAGCAATGAGCGACTTCGAGACTTGCCGCAGGCTTCGAGGAGCGCATTCTCCTCTGCACCCGAGATGGCACGCCCGATCTCCTCACCGGGTGGTACCATCTTCACTTGTTTCTGCAGTCTCGCCCAAATGCCATGCTCTCTGAGGATTGCTCTGAGCGTTCCGACTTCGATATTTGTGGTCCGTGGCGAAGCACCTTGTGCCAATCGTCCCCTCTGATATTTGGAAATGTCGGTCGCTTCGATGTCCACAACCAGCTTCGCGCCGAACGCGGGTATAAGGTGAGATAGGTTATATCTCTCAATTACGACGGACCGCGGTGCTAGGGTTGTCTTTTTCGATTCAATCCAGTCGCTCGCTGCGAATGCAAAGAGCTTTGGTCGTTCAGCTTTCCGAATTCCAGCCGCGCCCTCTCTCAATGCGTTCTTTCGCTTGTTTTCGACCTCTTTAGCGCGGGTCTTGGAAGTCATTCTTGTGGTTTCACGAATACGCTGACCGTGGAATACGAAATCCATCGTCCATACCTTGCTGCCCTTATAGCGAAAGATCGACATAGCTATTTCCTCCCTTTGCGCTTCTTACTTTTTGTTAGGGCCTTCGATGCGGACTCAGCCTTCAATTTGAGATTGGCCCGGTGACGTTTCATCGCGGCGGCCACTTGGCACTTGTGATCGCAATAGAGTTGCTTTGCGCGAGAGCGAATGAAGTCATCGCCGCATCGTTGACACACGCCCAATCCCCCAGGCGTTCCCAGTGTGGCTAGCACGGAAGCATAGAGAGCGGTCACAATGTCCGGGCAGTACAGACCCGGCACAAGTTTCTTCGGAAGGTCCGCCCACCAAATCACGAAGCGCGTCTTGCTCAAACCCGCTGTGAACGCTTCCGAGAGAATGAATGCGGCCGTCTTGTGGGTACCGCGAATCGGGATACTGATCCTAACGCTATCGCCGTCACGGTCTACTAACGGCTTCGCTTGCTTGATGGCTTCTCGCGCCGATGGCAGGTTTGTAAGAGGTGTACGGGTGACTTTACCAATATCGACTGTCAAGCGGGAATCGCCAGAGGCCGACCGGAAGGATAGCTTTCCGGTTCCCGGCTCATCCTCATCTATCAACCACCCTCCGGGACTCAATTGGTCGAACAGCGCGGGCAAGTGCTCAAGTGCATCTTCCGCGTTTGACGTGGTTACAGGCGACCAGTCTCCCGCATTCAGGCGATCTATCAAGGCTAGCAATTCGCGTAGCCGCTGCCACTCCGCTGTGTTTATAGGCCCGTGTTCTTTCGCAATTTCCTTGCGCCGCTGGGGACTCTCCAGCCCCTTCACGAATGACGGCAACAGACGCCGAACTCGCGTCACAGATTCACCGCTCCGCGCCATCGAAGGCATGAATCCCTCAGCTCGCCCAGGGCCCGCGTCGATTAGTACGGGGATCTGGCGTTCCGGCATCGCAAGGTGCGTTATGGTTTTGTTATTGTTATCGCTTCTCATGTCTTGCCATAACCTTTGCTTCTTTATAACGTGGATAGCAGATGGAAGCAAGAGGAAGTTTCAGAAAGGATTTCATAGACATGGCGACTTCAAATGCAACGAAGTTGAGAAGCTTACCAGAGGCGGCGGAACGCCTTGGTCTGTCCGTCAAGTGTCTTCGGGGTTGGGTGTGGCGGAGAAGCATTCCCTATATCAAAGTTGGGCGATCAGTCCGTATCTCCGACGAAACCATTCAGCGGATCATCGACCGCGGAACGATGCCGGCCCTTGAAGACAGGCGGTAATGATTGGGCCTGTTCCGCTGGCTCAGCGAAACTCTGTGGGTGAAGGTTCGTATTTGCAACCTGCTCCCATCTTCGGCTGCTTGCTCTTCGAGCCTACCAAAATCCACCGTTTCGTTAGGGAGGCGAGGTGAGCGAAAGTGAGATTCGAGAAACACTCTCGAAGGCTGCAGAAGCAATGGAGCTTGCCCTCTCCAGTTCGACCGGTCTCGGTGCCATGAGCAAGAATTTGGTTACTTACTGGACTCTAGCCACTCACTCGCTTCCGTACCTGGGCACGTTTCCACTTCTTAGCCTGTCCGGGAAAATGGGGACCGGCAAAAGCCAGACTCTCAGAATCATAAAGACATTCAGCTATAAACCGCAGTCGTTGAGTTTGCGAAACATGACCCTGCCAGCAATTAGGGACGAATTTGCTCGATGCCATGAAGGCACCGCGATCATTGAGGAGGCCGATCAGGCGTGGAAAGACAATGACTCGACATTCGAGCGGTTGCTTTCGGATCGCTATCAAAGAGACAGCGCCCGTTCCGCCCTCAAGGAGCAAGGAACAGACAAAGTTTGGAAAACATCAGAGAGAACTTATTTTGGCGCCAGCGTATTACATAGACGAATCCCATTCAATGATGCAGCGTTAGATGGCAGAACCGTGTTCGTACGATTCCGAGCTGATCACTCGCGCCGGTACGGTGAATTTGTTGCGGCAGATCCTGGGATTTTGGAAATTTCGAAGCGGCTGACCGATTTCACCTTCCGATTGCCTGAAACGGAACAACCCCAAAATGTGGCCGCGCGGGTATTTTGCACATATATGCCTCTTCTCGCAACGGCGAACCTATGCGGTGATCGTGGCTTCGGTGAACGGATACTTCCCCTTCTTGTGCAGGAAACCTATGAACTGAAGGAGGCGCAATCGTCTGAACCAGATGGGCTAGTCCTCCGCGCGATCGTTGAATCTGTTTTTTCTGAGGGTCGCGCAGATTTCGCAAACATCAAATTCAGCTCGATCACCGACTCTGTGTGGAAGAATCATCGATTCGTACTGCATCCACGCCAGGTGGGCACGATCGCCAGAGAACTCGGATTCAGCACCAAAACTTCACATGGAGTAACCGTAATCGTTCCAACGCCCGCAGCTCTGCTCAAGGCTTGCAAGGAATGCGATTACACGGATGAAGCTGTCGAAGATCTGAAGGCTAAATTGTTGAACCTACCCTAACTGGTCGCGCACGACGTTCTTACCGGTGTTACGAGCGAATAATAAAACATCGGTCACCCATCGAAGTTCATCGCGGGTAGAGAAGGTAGATTTGGTAGACCTTTATCTATATGGATAGATAGAACCAAGAAGAGAAAATACTAGGGTCTTATACGAGAGAGTATCTACCTTCTCCACCCGATCCACCCATCCGGTGACGGATGGTTTCTTTCCCAAACCTTGAAAAATTTTACGGTAGATCAACCGGTGATGTGGGTACGAAAAGTACCTCAGGTCAAAAGCTTTTCGAATAATGCACTCGAGCTCACATTCGGTTCGCGAACGAGTGTCCTATGCTGGCCAGCGGCGAAACGCAACAAACTCAATAGGCCGTACGGCGATCAAGCCTGGGAAGCAACAAACCTGATTCACAGATCGCCTCTAACCCGTCTTGTGGCGAGCGCCGCCGGATGACGCTGGCACCTTAACGAGGGTTCGGCCCTCATTCCGGGGTGGCTTAGGGCTTCGTGTTCCTTTGGGCGGCAGAAATCCGACACCCTCCAAGAACATGCGCCGATCGCGGAATCCTTTGGGGGCGAGCGCATTTTTGACCATCACCTTAGTTACCCCGATCAAGCTGCTTGCAATGAGGAGCTTCGTACCCGCTAACGAAACGTCGATTGCCTCTTCCACGGCCAGTCTGAAGAGGCGCTGTGGGTCAAGGCCGGCTGCCACGCAGATTTCGTCGATGGAGAGCCATTGGAGGTCGGCCGCGGGAATTGAGTCGTACTTTTGAAGAAATGTATGCGCATCAGGCTCGAGTGACCACCGGAGGCCGTCGATGACTGCTTCCATTCCACCCGGGACGGACTCCACGATGCGAGCGACCCTATTCACTCCTCGCAGTTGCTCTGACGTGAGGCCAAGGCGCTTCCGGGCCGCCTGGAGAGGGCTCGGTGAACGTTCCGACCCGTGCTTATCGTCCATTTCTGTGTCCAAAATCACAATTCGCCGTTTCGCCATAGCGCGATTGAACTCCATGAGGGGATGTCCTCCCACTTGCCTGTACTTTCGCTGACAATTTACGCCACCCTTGATGCGGCGCATCCGCTTTCCCCACTCCGAGTTGACTGGGCGAAGGGTCAACCGGCGAGCAACTCCGATCAAGATGGCACGTCGCCAGGAGGGGAGATTCCCATCCCATTTTTCGCAGAACCGCTTGAATTTCGCTTCCGCTTCGATTCGTTGATGGGGCAATAAATCGCCAAATGGGTCATCCCCTTTGCGCTTCCGCGGGCCACGCCGGTGGAACATGCCGGGGTCGTCTTGGGGCTCAAGGTGGGCGATGAGTTGGGGGAGGACGTTACCGTCAGCGGCGCAACGTTCTTTGAAGGATTGCCAAACCCGATCTTTGAGTTGCGGGCCGGTGGGGTCGCCAGGATCTAAGAGAACGTGGTCTCTGATGGGCGCGCCCCGGTATCGCAGGTGCTCCCACTGGATGTCGTCGATTGCAGAGAGTGGTCGATTCACGCGGTCAGATTAGCATTCGCGGTGCCCTCTGGAAAGCTGTTACACCAACGCGGGAACGCTCCTAGGTACAGCTCGAAATCTCGAAGACGATTTGTTGCCAAGCGGCAGGACAGCCCATAGATCCCTCTGGCGGCTGCTGACAGCGCTCGACTTTGTGCTCCCTGCCGTTCTCGGTAAGAGAAACAACTGAGATATTCCTTCTGACCGAAGTAAACTGAGGCCTTCACGGTGCATCGAGGAGACTAGGAATGTCGCATGAGGACGAGTTCTATCAGCAGAACGATCGACCCGCGGAACAGGTTAACAGGGAGGCGACGAGGCGTGGCTTCCTGCAAGGCTCGCTCGCACTGGCCGGGACAATGCTGGCGCCGAAGATGAGCCAGAGTACTGCATCAGTGGACACAAAACAAAAACGTCCCAATCTGGTCTTCTTCTTCGGCGAAGGACAGCGTGCCGATGCGCTCTCAATCGCTGGCAACCCAATCTTGAAGACTCCCAATCATGACCGGATTGGACACGAAGGCATCCGCTTCCGCAACGCCTTCTGCACAAACGCCCTCTGCGCGCCAGCGCGCGCGACGACTCTTACGGGAATGTACTCCCGTTCCACCGGAGCCTTGTCCAACGAGCACCTGAACACTCCTTTGCCCGCCGATATTCCAATCTTCACCGATCTTCTCCACGAAGCTGGCTACGAGGTCGCCATTCTGGGAAAGGTACACATCAGCAATGGTGTTGAAGACCGATATTGGGATTATTACTTTGGCCACAACGATCCAGGGAATAACTACGTTAACCCATTCTTCAAGGAAGGCCGAAAGGGCAAGGTTGGCCTCGAGAAGCAATATCACAATGTGTACCCCGATGATCTGACTGTGGACCGCGCCCTGGCATGGCTCGAAGAAGATCGCGGCGAAAAACCTTTCTGCCTGCTGGTCTGGTTCGTTGCACCCCATGAGCCGTTCTTCCGGGCGCGACGTCATTTCGATCTCTATCGCGAGACCGTGATTCCGAAGCCCGCAACTTTTGACGATGATCTGAAGGGTTATCCCGGAAAACCGAGCAGTTTTGTGGCTGCGGAAAACAAGATTGGCACCACGCCAACACACGTAGCCTGCGGGTCACTGGAAGGAGTGGTGAAAGACTATTACGCTGGCCTGGTTGCTGTAGATGAGAATATCGGCCGTATCTTCAACTATCTCGAAAAGAAGAGCATTCTGGACGATACTGCCATTGTGCAAGGTTCCGACCACGGATATTTTCTGGGCGAATGGCGGCTCTTCGACAAGAGGCTGATGCATGAACCGTCGATTCGTGTGCCTCTGATGATTCGCTACCCAAAGCGGATTCCAGCCGGAACGGTTCGCGATGAGATGGTTCTCGATACCGATCTTGCGCCAACATTCCTCGATCTCGCGGGTCTGCCGATCCCTGAGCACATGCAGGGAAAGAGCGTCATTCCTCTGGCGAAGGCTGCCGATCCGTCTTTTCGCAAAGAGTGGTACTACGAATATTTCGAGTGGCCTAATCCCGAGGCGGTGCGTCCGCATCGCGGTGTACGCACCGAGCAGTACAAATTGATCCATTACATAATGGAACCGCAGGAATTCGAATTATATGATCTTACGAATGATCCTGGCGAAACGCAGAATCTCTATGGCCGGCCTCAGAACCACGCTGTGCAACAAGAGTTGTGGAACCGTCTGCAAAAGCTACAAGCCGCAATTCCGGAACGGAAAGCGACGACAACTGCATAAAGGTGTGCATTGAGACAGGGTGTGACCGAAGGCTGCAGTTCGGTTCCTGAGAACCTGAGTCACTTCTTCCCCTTCTCGATAAATTCCTTCAAGTGTTTTGCACACGCCTCGGCGGTGCTCTGGACCTGGTTGGTGCTCCCGGCCTTACCGACGCTCGCGCTGGTGGCTCCGCGAGCGGCCCGCTGTGCGGCGCCTAGCCGCAGCCCTTCATCGAATCCACTGTTTCCGCTGCTGCTCCCATTAGTGTTGTTAATCACGACGGCTGGCTGGTTCGATGTCCGATGGCTGACGGTACTGGTATCTCTGCTTCGTTGTTGGCTACAGAGTTAAGCTTCAATTGCTTGAACAGGGTTTGCAAGCTAGATCCTCATGGTTTTGGAACCTGATATTGCGCTTATTGACGGTTTGGGTCCGGGCTCTCCCAATCGATGACCGCCAATTATGGATTGATCGAAGCAACCATGAGTTGCGAAGATGCAACCTTGGCTGTACCGATGGTGAAGGTTGTCGCCCCGGAGCCTTCTGGAATCACCAGATCTTTCCCATGCATCAAGAGGAAGAGAGCGGAACCGCCGAATGTAAAGATCGAAGTGATCACCATTCCTGTGACCATCCGACCAACATGGCTGTCGCCGCTGCCACCGCGATTACCCGACAAGTCAATCTTTGTTCCATCGATCGCAGTGACGTTTTGCAAGCTCATCTCGAGCTTCCCGGAGCGTCCAGCCCATTTCTTCGGAGACGCCTTTGTAACAGTACCGATCGCGAGAGAGCCAGTCTGGATGACAACATACCCGTCAACCACAACGTCCTTAGCCACGGTAAAGCGAATCCGCTGACCTTCCATCGCACGAGCAGAACTAATCGTCTCTGCAAGCTTGAGGTCAACCTCCGTACCATCTGGAACAACGGAGATAATCTTTGTCAATGCAGTGGGGGCAGCCGCAGGAGTGATGATCGTAGCCGGAGCCGGAGTTGGCGCCGGCGGCGTAACGGTTGCAGGTACAGTTGGAGCAGCCGGAACAGGAGCCGCGGTAGAATTTGCGACTGGAGGCGCCGGAGGAGGAGTAGGAGCGTGACCGCTATATGCAGGAAGAACCCGACCATCTGGTCCGATTGACTGGGCAAAGCTCTTGACACATAGGGTGCCCCCAAGGACAAGAACGATTGTGATGATGCGTACGAATGCGTGTGCCATTTACACCTCTGGTTGGCGGAAAAAGGGGGGGCGCGAGGAGTATAGACCGAAACTACCTTCGTGCGCCAAGCATTTCTTTCTTGACTGTCGAGATAGTTGCTTACTCCGGACCGTCAAGCATCTCCGGACCGTTGTTGCGCCAGTTCCCCACCGCCGGGTTAGCCGGAGTCATCTTCATCAACTTTGAATCCATGGGATGGAGCAGATCCAGCGGAGGCCGCGGATCGCCGCCGCCGTCGTCGATGCCGAGCCAGCGATCGTAGTCCTTTGGGTGAAGGATCAGGGCAAGACGATCGTGGATGGTGGCGACGAGTTCATTAGGCTCCGTGGTGACCAGGGCGAAGGTTTCGAGGCGGGTGCCATCTGGCCGCTTCCACGAATCCCAGATGCCAGCGAAAGCGAAGGGTCCGGGTTCGACGGTGGTAATGGCGAAGACACGCTTGACGGGCTTGGGTACCTTTACCTTCTTCTTGGGCGCCGGCGGCGGAGTGCCGAACAGATCTCCGAAGCCAGCTTCCTCCGCAACAGGCTCAGGCTCATAGGTGGGTGAGATAGCGTGTCCCGGTTTCGGCCACTCGTACAGTCCACTGGCCGGGACCAGGCAGCGGCGCTTGGCGAAGGGCTCGCGCCACATTTTGCTATTGGTCAGTCGGTCGGACTTTGCATTGATAGTCGAGAGGGCTTTGAACTCGTCCTCAGTCTTGGCGAACCAGGGAACAATACCCCAACGCATCATCACAAGTTCGCGCTCGTTGGTGTCGTAGCTGCGGCGGATGACAGGTTGGGGGTCACCGGGAGCGACGTTCCAATTGGGCGCGATGATGCCGACGTTGTCCGCAGTGCTGCGAACATGGAAGTGCTCCGCGACCTGCTGTTTGTCGAAAAGACTATAGTAGCGTCCACACATCTATCTATTCAGCGCAGAGAACCGAGAAGGGATTCCTTTTGCCGTCGCCCGTCACCTCAGATACGAGTGCAGTCCTGTCAGCGTTGAATGGACTCACAATATTGTCGCCAGACTTTGGAATTACCGCGCCTGACTGATATTCAAGCGACGTGATTTTGTTGCTGGTAGTGTCTTTGAAGTGAACTGTGACTGACATATTTGGCTTACCTCGACTCCAGCCTACTCCTCCAGCATTTTCTTGATCCGGTCGGCCGCCTTCTTCCAACTCACGTGCTGCTCGACGGTCAGGCCCTCGAGGGCTGTGATCGCGGCCTTCGGTGCCCCTTGGCCTTCAGGCTGCCGATGTCGTCGTCGCTCTGCTGAAAGTTCTGGACTTGGAGGCTTTTTCCTTACGTCTGCGTTGAAGAAACGGACGCACGATGGGCCGATCAAATCGAAAAGCGGTGTCCACAGGATAATCAGGATGATGATTGGGGCGGCAATTATCTGAGCAATGTGTTCATGCGACATTGTCTTTCCAGTGGCTTCTCGGCTGATAGCGAAGGCGAAACACCTTCGTTTCATCCCTAGGCGAAATTGTTCCAGAGCCATGATCCGCTCCTCTGACATCGATTATGGGGGAGGTGCCAGCGAGTATGTCATGTCGAAGAGGAATGTGAACAGGAAATAAATGCACTCATTGCGCGAATGCAATTTTCCATTGCTGCGTCTTCCTGAAAGGATGACGGCGCTCGCTCTGTGAACTATTCGTGCGCATTTGTGCGGGCGCTGAACATCCACCCGCAACAACGCGTCCGGCTGGAACACCACGACCCTGCGCCTGCATTTCCTCCCAGCCCCTGCCGCTGCCACTCACGCATCAGTCGACTCACCGTAAAGATCGTCACATGTGCCTCGTTCGCCAGTTCCAGCAATATCTCGACACGCTGCAGGTCGCACGCGAGTCGGGAGCTGTCTCAGGCGGCAAGCAACAGTAAACACAACGGGGTAGCCACAAGTCATTTCTCTAACGAGGCTAGCAGAGGGTATGGAACACACACATGGCGATACTTCCGGGAGCGTCTTTCCCATGTGAAACCGGAACTAGGATTATGCTGATCCGTTTCCACGCGGAAGTCGTTGCGGGATGAAGTAGGACACGCTCCGTCATTGCTCTAGCGCAATGTTTCTATCCCAATCTCGCGAAAAACTGTAGCCTTCGAGGCAGCCAAATTCGCAGACGTTTGTGCCACGATTTTAGAGGTTGCACACGACGCGGATACGTTGGTACTACTAGTGCGTCCCAAATTTAGAGTTGGCTCGGAGTTTGAATGGCAACGTGTCCCGGTTGCATGGCTGTCCTTGTGATGATTCTCGTTTCTATAGCAAATGCGACGGCCCAGAGTGCCGTTGGGTGCGGGTCTACAACAAAAATGGTATGGGGTGGATAGCCTCGGGACCCTACGTTCGGAGTGTGCATGCTGTGCGCGGCCCGATGCTTCGGTAACCAGCGAAGGTAGTCTGGTCGATGCGTCTCATATATCTAATTCCAGAGGTTCAACCTACCAATGTTTGAAACGGTAATCCCTAACTATTACGAGCTTCTGGAGATTAGCCCTCAGGCTACTCCGGAGACAATTCATCGTGTCTACCGCTATATGGCGGCTCGGCATCATCCTGACAATGGGGAAACGGGGAATCTGGAAAAGTTCACCCAACTAACGTCCGCCTACAAGGTTCTCTCGGATCGTAATAGAAGATCTGAATACGATGCGCAGCGGGCGACGCGTCAACCTGCGATTCAAAATCCGATGTCGAGCACGGTCGATTTCATGGATCAGGGGGAGGGTGACTTGAACCGCCGACTCGCGGTACTTGCGATCCTCTATTACCGTCGACGTATGTATCCCAATAGCCCGGAAGTGTCTCTCGCCGAAATCGAAGAGCGAATGGGGTTCCCACGCGATTATCTTGACTTTACGACTTGGTATCTGGCGAAAAAGAGGTATATCACCAGGGCGGATAACTCGGATTTTACCTTGACCGTTGAAGGCGTGGACTTCATCGAAACGCAGCGTGCAACCATACCACTGTTGGACAAGCTGCTCACAAACGGAAATCACACCGATGATAACGAAGTACGCAGCCATCTGCTTGCTTCTGGGCCGCCACCTCCGGACTGTCCAGTTGACTAGGAGTTTTCCGGTCATGGTTTTAGCAAAGGAAATGATCTCGCAGCTGTACAAACACTTCTTGGCATCTTGTAAGCTTGCACTCCCCGTCTGCCAGCGGTTTGGGATTGAGTTGCTTCCGCTGCAAACTGCCCAACCAAATGGGAGCCTTCCGCCTGCAAAGAGGAGTGCAAGTAGCGAAGCACGATGTTAGTTTTTCGATAAGTCTACGACGTCATTCTCTCTACGAGCCAATTTGGGAGAATACGGCTTAGGGCACAACCGATTGCGGTCCTGAGGCTCTGAATAGGAGTCTGAAGAAGTGAAAAGCACAACGATTATTGCGTCAGATCCGTGCCGGTATCTGAAGAGCCAGCCGTTTCAGGTCGCGAAGAAACAGATTCATGATGCGGAAAGGATCGGTTCCAGAGACGCGCCAGCCAACACCGGCGTCTCGCGAACGATGGGCAAAATTTCGCTGGCCATCTCCACGACGATGGCGTTCGCGTCCCCCTAAGGCATGAGGCCAGCCAACGATCCTCGCCCAGCCATGCGGTAGCGGCCAGAATTGTTAGATGATGATGAGGTCCGCTACCGCAGCTTCGGCGCACTTGGCAGTTCGAGACTGCGACGTCGACGAGGCAATCGTGAATGAATCTCTTGAATGCCTTAGGCTATGGACACCCGCACCGTTTGACGATCCTCGGCAATTTTGTTCGCGCGCCCGTGCGTACTGCTCACAGGGAAGGTGAACCCGCGAGTCCTACCACCAGGACTCCATCTGTACACCCCACGTTAGGCCCCGTGTGCTGGTTGCGTAATCGGGGCCTCCGACTTTCCCCTTGAAACCGTTTGCCCACTGCGCATACGTCAGGAAAGCCCGAATTGCCGGGCGGCTCATGAAGTGGTTGCCGAGCGAGACCTGCGGCGCGAGGGTCATTTTGTACAGATAACCGCTGGTGTTAGTGCTCTTGTCATTGACCCAATCGACGAACGGTTCGAATGCCAAGTTTACATAGTGATTGAAGTAAACCTGCGGCCGGGCACCTGCCGAGAACCAGTATTGCTGGCCTCCGAATTGCTTGTAATCGGTATCCTGATAGAGGAGAACGGGGCTGATGGAGAAATGCTTACTGGGCTGAAAGATCATGTTCTCCGCCACACGAAAGCGATAGGAATCGGACGCGTCGGGCCGGATGAACGTGCCGGTACTGTTCGTAAACGTTTCGAAGGTGGATGTGAATGTCTTCGCGGGCCCACGGCCATATTGAATGAAGAACCTGTTCAGGTTGTTTTCGCCCAACCACTTCTCTGCCGTGTGAATAAACGTGAACGATACGCCAGTGCCGTTGGGTGCCTCGAGCCCGTTTTGATCCTTTCCAGAAGTAGCGTGGGAAACATCGAAACCAAACTCTCCAGTGCCACCGGGAAGCTTGAAATCGTAAAGGCGAAAATCAAAGTTCGATTTGTTGAAACCGGCTTTGTTCTGAGGATCGGGTTGCGGGATATCACTGAATCCGCTCTGCGACCCGAGACCGATCCACGCGAGGGCGATCTTCCCGATCGGGGTCTTAATACCCTCCACCCCTCCCCCGCCGCCGCTCATGTTGTACACGAAAAAGTCATCGATGTTGATGTCGTAGCGTCGGTAGTATCGGTTTCCTGCCCACACGTTCATCGAAGGCTGGCTGGCAACCAGGTTTCCAACCCCTGCCCACGCCTCCGCAAGGCCAAATTGGGTGGCATCAGAGACCAGATAGTTTGTATATGGGTTGTACATCGAAAGGCGCACCTGAACGTGGGCAATTGGCTCCGAGGATATACGGTTCGCCCCGGGGCCCTGGCTCAGTGAGAATGCTCCCGGGAGATAGAAATTCTTGCCGAGGATGAGCTCTCCATAATTTTCAGCTTCGTTGCCTAGGCGTCCTTTTGCCAAGGCTCCCGGTGCTTGAAAGCCAACTTGAGGGCCACCCTCATCGTCACGTCCGTAGCCTGCTCTGAAGTACCCGCCGATATCGACGTATTCTCGCAGGACACGCTCCGCTCGCTCGCGGACGCGGTTGTTTTCCTGCTCCGCAAGAGCCAGTTGAATGGACTCCGTGGTTGGCTCGAATGGGTTCTGAGTCTGGCCCGCTTGCTCTACGGGGAGGGATACTTTTTGAACTGCGGATCTTGGATTGGCCTGAGAAGTGGGCTCCGGCGATGGTTTAGGAACCGATACTGCGGCGTCAGAGGCAACTGCAGGCCCGGGTCTGGATGTCTCCAGAAGGTTCAGTTGCTCTTCCAGCTTTTTGAGTCGCTGTTCATATCCCTGACTGAGCTGCTGGTATTCCTGCTTCAACTGCTCCATCTCCTTCCGGACTTGCCCCAACTCGCTACCTGACGTTGCTTGTCCCTCGGCAAGACCAGCGTTGAAAACTATTAACAGAGCAAACCCGATCGGAACTTTCCTAGAAAACATAGCAGCCCCCGAATCATGCGACGGAATATTCTCGGCCGAACCTGACTGCGTCACAACTGCCAGATATTCCAGTGCCGACGAAACTCAGGGGCAAGACCGACTAGCAGTTCTGCTAGATGACGCAACTGAGAATGGATCGTAGGATTGGCAGCTGAAAAAGGAAGGCCAAGCCCATTGAAAATGAGGCGCTGAACATGCAGGCTTTCATACTTGTAGCCAGATAAGAGCGACAATTATGTCACAACTGAAAATCCTGTCACCATTAAGTGGCCAGGTTTGGCCGCTCGAACGGGTTCCCGATCCGGTCTTTGCTCAGAAGATGGTCGGAGACGGACTTTCTATTGATCCTACCGACGGAGTGCTCCTGGCAGCCTGCGACGGAGAAGTGATCTCGCTACACGCCGCAGGGCACGCCCTGACCTTACGAACAGCCGATGGCATCGAGATCTTGATGCACGTTGGCATCGACACGGTGACGTTAAAGGGCGAAGGGTTCACGCCGCGTGTAAAGCTCGGCGACAAAGTGCGAATCGGCACCCCACTGATTGAGTTCGACCTCGATTTTCTGGCAACGCACGCGAAGAGTCTTCTGACGCAGATTGTCATCACCAATAGCGAGCGCATTACATCCTGGGAACGTGCCAGCGGTATTGTTTCGGCTGGACAAGACGTCTTGCTCACGGTGACCTTCACTTCAGAAGCAGCAGCCGTTGCGGCGAATGGAGGAAAGACCGTCACTTCTGAAGCCATTATGATTCCGAATCGCACCGGACTCCATGCGCGGCCTGCAGCCGTACTCGCAAACCTTGCGAAGGGCTTTCAGTCGGCAATTAAACTTCAGCTCGGCGACAGGCACGCAAATGCCAAGAGCGTGACATCGATTATGGCGCTCGATGTAGGGTGCGGGTCGAAAGTGCAAGTAATTGCCAGCGGATCCGATGCCACTGCAGCAGTAGAGAAGTTGTCTGGTTTATTGGCACAAGGCTGTGGGGACGAAGGTTGTGTGCCGGCGCCCGCGCCGGCGACCACCACCGTCTCCCAAGCCGCAGCGCCGGCTCCTCGACGAAAAGCTACCGACCCTGACTTGCTGATTGGCGTTCCATCCTCACCAGGGTTGGCGGTCGGCGAAGTCTTCCAGGTCCTTCGAATGGAGATTGCGGTGACCGAGGAGGGTTCAGGCGCGGAGGTTGAACGCCGCCAACTTGCGGCCGCGATTGCAACCGCGCAAGGGCAACTTGAGGCTTTACGCGCCCAGCTGCATGCCAAAGCCGATCCTGCAAAGGCCGCGATCTTTGCCGCACACGAGGAATTACTCTCCGACCCTGATCTTCTCGAGATAGTCGAATCGGCAATCAGTAAAGGCAAGAGCGCGGCATTCGGATGGAAAAAGGCGGTTACGACCCACGCTGACCGATTGGCCGGGCTTCGCAATCAACTGCTCGCACAACGCGCCAATGACTTGCGCGATGTCGGCCTGCGCGTACTGTCGATTCTTACGGGAGCAGAAATCAAACCGCAAGAATATGGTCCAAGCACTGTCCTCATTGCCGAGGACCTCACGCCATCGGACACCGCGTCGCTTGATCGCTCACGCGTGATGGGATTTTGCACGACGCGTGGTGGCGCGACATCTCACGTAGCAATTCTCGCCCGCTCCCTTGGCATTCCAGCGCTTGCCGGAATCGAACCCGCCGCACTCGAAGTACCGAATGGCACTCTCGTCATTTTGGACGGTAACAAGGGCACATTGCGGCTTCACGCCTCGCCCGGGCACGTAGCGAACATTCGACGGCAACAGGAGCTCTCCGAGCAACGACGCAAGACGAACTTCGCCCACGCAAATGAGCCTGCGGTGACACTCGACGCTAAGCGCATCGAAGTCGTTGCCAACATTGGCGGATTGAAAGACGCTTCCGAGGTGTGTGGCCTGGGGGGTGAGGGGGTGGGTTTACTCCGCTCCGAATTTCTTTTCATGGAGCGCTCCGATGCGCCTAGTGAAGAGCAGCAATTCGAGATTTACAAATCCATTATCCAGGCCGTGGGACCTGACCGTCCAATCATCATCCGTACCCTCGATGTCGGCGGCGACAAACCGCTGTCGTACCTGCCAATTCCGAAGGAAGATAATCCTTTCCTCGGTGAGCGCGGCGTGAGAGTCGGCCTTGATCGTCCCGAGATCTTGCGTACCCAGCTTCGAGCGATTCTTCGCGCGTCAGTTTTCGGCAAGGTGAGCGTGATGTTTCCCATGATCTCAACGGTGAACGAGTTACGAGACGTGAAGGCGATCCTTGCCCAGGAAGCCGCCAGCCTCGGCGTAGGTCTAGTGCCAACAGGCATCATGGTGGAAGTGCCTGCTGCGGCGGTTATGGCTGCGCAGTTTGCCCGCGAAGCGGACTTCTTCTCCATCGGCACCAATGATCTTACGCAGTACACCCTCGCGATGGACCGGGGGCATCCGAAACTCGCTCCTCAAGTGGATGGTCTCAACCCGGCCGTGCTCAGGCTGATTGCGCTTACGGTCGATGGCGCCCATTCCGCGGGCCGGTGGGTGGGAGTGTGCGGCGGTATTGCCGGCGATCCTTGTGCCGTGCCAATCCTGCTCGGTCTCGGCGTGGATGAACTCAGTGTGAGCCTGCCGGCGATTCCCGCGGTGAAGGCGCAGATCCGGGCTCTCCGGATGGACGCCTGCCGGGCACTAGCTGAAAACGCCCTCGCTGCTGAATCTGCGGAAGCGGTGCGGGCTCTCGTCCCTGATGCTGAAACCGAAGTCTTAACCGCGAGCGCGAGTGCCTGACATGAAAATATCGTTCCAAAACGCATTCTCTCTCCTTCAGAAGATCGGCAAGTGCATGATGCTGCCGGTTTCCGTGCTGCCGGTCGCCGGCATACTGCTTGGTATTGGCAGCGCAAATTTTGCCTGGCTGCCTGCATGGTTGTCACAGATCATGGCGACGGCAGGCGGTGCAATCTTCGGGAATCTCGCGTTGCTCTTCGCGATCGGCGTAGCCATTGGACTCACGGAAAATGACGGTGTGGCCGC
This sequence comes from Acidobacteriaceae bacterium KBS 89, assembly GCA_000381605.1. Classification (GTDB taxonomy): domain Bacteria; phylum Acidobacteriota; class Terriglobia; order Terriglobales; family Acidobacteriaceae; genus Edaphobacter. The sequence continues at coordinate 8,232 of KB906755.1, read as the reverse complement.
CCTGGCGGGCACTGTAGGCTATGTTGTCTTTCTTGCCACGATGGGTACATGCGCGAAGCTACTCGGCATTGAGACCACGAGCGTGATGGGAATTCCGTCAATCGAGACCGGCGTCTTCGGCGGTATCATCGTGGGGCTGATTGCCGCGATTGTGTTTAATCGCTTTTACCGCATCAAACTCCCAAGTTACCTTGGCTTCTTCGCCGGAAAGCGATCCGTTCCAATCATCACTGCATTTGCTGTGATCGCAGTTGGCGGTGTACTAAGTTTCGTTTGGCCCCCGATTGATAATGCGATTGATGCTTTCTCTCATTGGGCGGTGCATGAACGCCCGGCGCTCGCCTTCACAATCTATGGAGTCGTTGAGCGCGCACTCATTCCTTTCGGTCTCCACCACGTTTGGAACGTTCCGTTCTTTTTTCAGGCTGGCGACTATACTGATCCCGCCACCGGTAATGTCGTGCATGGAGAAATAGCGCGCTTCATCCATGGTGACCCGACTGCCGGAAGAATGACCGGGGGCTATCTATTCAAAATGTTCGGCCTGCCTGCTGCGGCTCTCGCAATCTGGCGTGCCGCGCGCCCTGAGAATCGCGCAAAAGTGGGCGGAATCATGATCTCTGCGGCGATCACCGCGTTTCTTACCGGGATAACGGAACCCATCGAGTTCGCTTTCCTTTTTGTCGCTCCACTTCTGTATGCTGTCCATGCCGTTCTCGCTGGAATAGCCTATTTTGTGTGTGTTGCTTTGAATATCAGGCACGGTTTTACGTTCTCGCACGGTCTCATCGACTTCGTCGTGCTTTATCCGAAGTCTCACAACGCACTATGGCTCCTGCTCATCGGACCGATATGGGCGGGCATGTATTACGGGGTCTTCTCCTTTGCGATCCGGCGTTTCAACCTGCTCACTCCCGGACGTGAGGAGGAGGAGGCTGTGAAGGCCACCGGTAGTGTCAGCGGTGATAATTTTGCGCTGCAATTGGTACGCGCTTTCGGTGGGCGCAGCAATATCGTCAGCCTCGATTCGTGCATTACCCGTCTGCGCATGAAGCTCCACGATGTAAGCAAAGCTGACACGAACAAGCTCAAAGCTCTTGGGGCTGCTGGAGTGGTGGTTGTTGGTGATGGAGTGCAGGCTATCTTCGGCACGCAGAGTGGAAACCTGAAGACCGACATGCAGGAATATCTACAGACCGCGGGTCCTGAAGCTGACGAAATCGAGGAAGTCTCCCCGGTGAAAGCGCTGCCTGTAGCGGGAATTCATCCGACTCTGCGCGATCCGGATGCTGCTCGCAGAGCAAATCTCTATATCGCCGCTCTGGGCGGAAAGGAAAACATCGTTCGCGTGGATGCCTGTGCCGAGACGCGGTTGCGGCTCGTTGTACGCGACGAGGGGAAGGTTAGAGAAGCCGAACTGAAAGCCGAGGGGATCGCAGCTATCGCCAGGGTGGGCGGCCAGACCGTTCATCTCCTAGCTGGTCTTAATGCCGACCAGTATGCCGCCGAAATGCGCGCCCAACTGGCCTCCTAAACATCGGTTTCCATTTCGCTCAACGGGAGGCGGGTTCCGCGGCCTCCATTGCTGCTCATTCATCGCATGGAAAAGTAGGAGTTCTTAGTATGGTTTCCCTTCGGACTGGAGTACCCTTTCACAATCGCAACTTGCGCTCCCCGTGAGGAAGTGAGTTATGAGGCCCGCGACAGAGAAATTAGCTTCTAAGTTCCGTAACTTCATGGCACTCATCTGTGTCATCGCCATTGTTCCCGGAGACACCCTGGCCGAACTGTACTCGCCTCATCTCCAAAGCCAGCCCGCAACCTCGCAAACCCCGGCAACCAAACTTCCGTCTGACCAGCTCGACTCCCTGGTTGCACCAATTGCTCTCTATCCCGACCCGCTGCTTGCCCAGACACTGGCCGCCTCCACTTATCCCCTCGAGATCATTCAGCTCCAGCAGTGGATGAAAAAAAATCCCACTCTGAAGGATAAAGCTCTCGCCGACGCCGTCGCTAAGGAGTCATGGGATCCGAGCATCCAGGCTCTCGCGGCCCTCCCGGACGTCGTCAAGCGCCTCGCCGATGACATCCAGTGGACCACTGACCTCGGCAACGCATTTCTCGCCCAGCAAGCCGACGTTATGGATGCAGTCCAGCGAATGCGTAAAAAGGCTCAGGACAAAGGCAATCTAAAATCGACCGAGCAACAGAAGGTAGAAACCAAAGTCGTCGAAAGCAAGAGCGTCATCGTAGTCGAGCAGTCGAATCCTCAAGTCGTCTACGTGCCTTCCTACGATCCCGTCGTAGTCTATGGGCCTCCCATCTACCCCTATCCCCCTATTTACTATCCGCCACCCGGATATTATGCTGCCGGCCTCGCAATCTCGTTTGGCGTCGGCATAATGATGGGCGCATTCTGGAGTGGCGGCTGGGGTTGGGGTTGCGGCTGGGGTGGCAACAACGTCTACATCAATAACAACAACAATTTCAACCGCAACACTAACATTGGCGGCGGCAATCGGCCCTCGCAGCTACCCGGTCGTGGTGGTGTCGGCGGGGTTGGCGGTGTAGGAGGAGTGGGTGGTGTAGGTGGTGCAGGAGGAGTGGGTGGTGTAGGTGGTGCAGGAGGTGTAGGCGGTGTAGGCGGTGTAGGAGGCGTAGGTGGTGTCGGCGGGGCTGGTCGTCCCGGTGGCGTCGGTGGCGCGGGTGGTCCGTCGCAATTACCTGCTGGCGGCAACACCTGGCGACACAATCCTTCGCATCGTGGTGGCGCACCTTACGGAGACCGCGCCACAGCCGATCGTTTTGGCGGCATCTCTCGCGGAGACTCCCTCTCCAACCGTCAGGCCAGCGCCAGAAACCAGATTGGCCGCCAGGGCGGAAATCTCTCCAGCAATCGCGGCGGTGCAAGTGTCGGCAATCGGATGAATTCAGGCGGCGGTAGTTTTGGCGGAGGCCCCGATCGCGTCGGAAGCCGCGATGTCTCTCGTCCCTCCGGCGGAGACCGCAGTGCTTTCGGATCAGGTTCCCGTGGAAGCTACAACGGCTCCTCCGCGCGAGCCGACGGCAACCGCGGATCCTCCAGCTTCGGTGGCCGTGGCGGTGGCGGTGGTGGTGGCCGAGGTGGCGGCGGAGGCCGGCGACGGTAAGGAGGTAACGAGGAAGACATGAGGAGCACAATGATGAATTCACCAATGTCACGCTTCGCCAGAAAAAATCTCTTCGAGCTCTCCATGATGGCGATCATTGCCGCCTGCGTGTGTCTTTCCACACAGGTTCTCTTTGGCGCGCATCAGGGTGCCACTGGCACGCAAGCTCCTGCACAAACTCCCGCAACCCCACCGGCAGCTCGCCCGGTTGAGGGAGAAACCTTCAACACCGCGCAGCAAGCCGCAGATGCACTCATCGCCGCCGCTGGCACATTTGACGAAGGCGCACTCGAAAAGATCTTCGGTCCCAAGGGCCAAAAAGTCATCTTCACCGGAGAAACCGCCCAGGACCGCCAGCGTGCCTTAGGGTTCGCCGCCGAGGCCAAAGAAAAAATGACGGTTTCCGTGGATCCCAAAACCGGCAAGCGCGCCTTCATCATCGTCGGCGATGAGAACTGGCCCTTCCCCGTACCCATCGTCAAAATAAACGGCAAATGGTCCTTTGACGCCAAGGCTGGCGAGCAGGAACTCCTCTACCGCCGCGTAGGCGCCAATGAACTCGATGCCATCCAAATCTGCCACGGCTTCGTCGAAGCCCAGGACGACTATGCCCTCCGATCACGCAAGCTCTATGCTGTAAACCAATACGCTCAGCGCATCATCAGCACACCCGGTCAGCAGGACGGCCTTACTTGGCAATCTGCCGACGGTAAGTGGGAGGGCCCAATCGGCGAAAAGATTGCTCGCGCCATCGCACAAGGTTACAACCCCGGAGAATTGCCGTATCACGGTTACTTCTTCAAAGTCCTCACGGGACAAGGCCCCGCTGCCCCTCTCGGACAACTCGATTACGTCATCGAAGGCGTCATGATCGGCGGCTTCGCCATCGTCGCCTCCCCCGCCGAATACCGAGTCACCGGTGTAAAGACGTTCATGGTCAGCAACGATGGCGTCGTCTACCAGAAGGACCTCGGGCCAGATACGCTCGAGCAGTTCAAAAAGATGGAGCGCTTCAACCCCGACACATCCTGGCAACCCGTCCTGGACGATTAGAACCAGACCAATACTCCTTCAGACCAATGGAGTCAGCAGTCGCATACGCATCAGAAGCGAAAGGTATCGTCTTGAAATTATCAGGATCGACGCCGCACTAGATGGCTGTGAAGCGTTATCAGTGAGGGGATCAGGACACTAACAGATGGACGCTCGCCCACCACACGAAGATTGGAGTTGCCGGTCCCTTTCAGGTGCTTTGACTCGTACGAAGCGTCCAGGGGGAAGCTGCACAAAATGAATTCGGCAACGCGAACGATCACATATCTGATCGCAGTGTCTCTTGCTTCTGTATTTGCTCAAGCTCAACAGAATGAATCCTGGGATTCGCTGCCAGACCAATCATCTCAGAGCCCACAAGAGCGGAAAGCAACTGGGAAGCTTGGCTCCGTCGTGGCCGCGCCCATCCCCATCTCTAGTCCGGCTATCGGCTCCGGTGTGGTTCTCGCAGGCGGCTATATCTTCTCCCTGCGGAAGTCCGACACGGTATCCCAACCATCAACCGTTGGCGCAGCTGTTCTCATCACCGATAACGGAACCCGGGCAGGGGGCCTGGGCGGGGAGTTCTACGCCAAAGAAGACACCTACCACATCACGACAATTTACTTTCGAGGCAGCATCAACTATGACTTCTATGGCATCGGTAACGTCTCCGGTGATGCAGGTAAAAAACTTCCCCTGACGCAGACCGGCGAGCTGTTCCTGGGGGACTTTCTATACCGTTTGCGATGGAAATTCTCGGTGGGCCCTCGTTTCTTGACCGGCAACTCGAATATCACTCTCCGGTCCGAAAACGAGAGCGGCGTCACACCACCATCGGACGTTGGACTTCAGACAAGGTTGACCGCCCTGGGACTTCACGTCAACCGTGATACGCGACCAAACCGGTTCTACCCCGAGAGTGGCACATGGTTTGACTTCACGTCGATGTTCTTCTCCGACGCGCTAGGAAGCAAGTATTCATTCGAGTCCTACCGTGCCACCTTCAACTACTATCATGGCTTCGGAAGCAGACAGGTTCTGGCTTACAACCTCTTCAGTTGTACGACTGCTGGTGATGCGCCTTTCTATGGTGAATGCATTTACGGAACCAATAACGAACTTCGTGGTTACGTGGCGGGCAGATACATTGACAGGAGTATGCTAGCTACTCAGGCCGAGTACCGGCTGAGTTTGCCTTGGAGATTCGGCATGGTGGTTTTCGGCGGCCTGGGTGGGGTCGCGCCTAGCCTCGGTGAGTTTCAAGCCGATCATCTCCTTCCGGCCGGTGGCGGTGGCCTACGATTCAAAATAAGCAAGAAATACAACCTCAATGTCCGTCTTGATCTCGCGCAGGGGAAAGATGGGCAGACCTTTAGTATGGGGATCGGAGAAGCGTTCTAAAGCTGGCTACAGGGATGAAAGAATGTCTCCGAAAACACTGACAAAGCTATCAATCTTAGCCGCGAGCCTGGCCGGTTTGATCATGTTGCCGATTCCGCTGTTGCCGCCCCAACGCCTGGTGGAGTTTGCGCAGTCGTCCCTGGGACTCAGCGTGGAGGCAGCGTATCTCTTGTGCGCGATCGCGGTTCAAGTTGCGATATATAGCGTACTTGGCCTCTCAGGAACATTCGTGGTCAATCGCGCTCAAACTTTTCGGGGCCGCTTGCTTCAGACCGTTGCGCTCCCACTTGTTGTTGTGGGTCTGGCTATGACGATTCGTTCGCTGCGAGCCGGACACGCACCATTTTGGATCAACGCCGCCGTTCCGGTAGCTGCCTGCATGGGCGGAGTTATTCTCGGACTTGGCGTTCTCTACCGCCGCTCGAAGGTCGCAGTTTGCATCGTGACCTTTGTTATTTGCGCTGTAGCGTGGGCGATCTTCATGGGCGGCTCCCCGCAATTACGCGTTGCAACCACGGAGAGCCTTCGGCGAATTGTTGCTGCAGGTCCGAATCTTCCTTCCGGTGATGCACGGTTCGGCGCATTGCTCCAGGCGGCGTTCGCAACTTCAGAAGGCAATCGAGCTGACCTCTCAAACATTGAGCAGAATCGCGCAGCTATCCTGGCTTTCGGCATTGCAATCGGACACTCTAACATCGCCCGTTTCATCGGGTTGAAAACCGATGGTGTCCTGGTTCAGAATGCGGTCGCGCTCAGTCAGGGCACCACCTTGAACGGACGTGAGGATTGGGCACGACATTATGCGGTCAGCGCGGCTCTCGCCGTTCTTGAGCATCCGATCGTCAGCGACGCAGGGGGCCTGATGAGAGAACAGTTAGACACACTGACACGCGGTAGTGGATTTTCTTTTGGTGATTTGGCCGCAGATCGGGCGGGAGTGCGATTTACCTTCGCCGCAACTCGCTCCGACATCGCGGCAGGTGCGATGCAGGCGCGGCTGCGGAATGGTTTTTCCAAGAAGGACTTTTTCCCTTTGGACGTCCAGTTTCCGGAGAACCTCTCAATCGAGGAGTTTCGACACAATTTTGGAAGCGTGGGCAGTGAACGGTACCAGTCGACGGTTAGCGAAATTGAGGCGGCCCTCGACCGTTGCAGCGCGCTCTCTTCAAACTGATGTCCCACGAGTCCACGGATCAATAACAGTCATTCCGGTCATCCGTTGCCGCCCCGTAGATCCTCATTCGTCGCCCAAAGGCGAATAATAAGTGAAAATTGTGTGGAAACACATCCCATAGATGGGATTGTCTCCGGCATAGGTTTCTTTAGGGCCCGTAGTGAACGCCAGAGTATCAGCGAGGCGGGCGCGCCTAGAACCTGGGCGTCGTATATAGTCCCACACTCAAGGCTAGTTTCAAGACATCGGAAAAAGTATGCTCCGACGATGAGATCGCGGGCTCCCACGGATTCCAAGCTGAGGAACAATTCGGTGCCGATTACGGAAGTGCCGAATTCTCTACCAGCCTCCTTAGTGGTTTTCCTAGTTTTCACAACGCTGCACTGGCGCAAGAATGATAGGCAGGAGAATAATCATGTCGAGCAACCGTCCTCGACATTAATTCACATTGCTGTCAATTATCTAGTCGACATTTGCAAATCGCTGCTGTAAGCTCTGCGCAACGTTCGGGTGGGCTCAGCCGCTGGCCCCAAAGACGTACGGATATCGCAATAGGGACGTGGCTTTACCTGACATGAACCTGGCTAGTCGAGATGCATTATGCAAGTGTGTCCGTCGTATCTGAACACTGACAATACTTTCCCGCAAGTCTGACCGCAGTGGGCCCTGAACAAGTATTCCGATTAACTTTGCAGGCCTCTTTTCGGAGAGACGCATGAGGCGGTTGCTCTTTTGTTTGGCGCTCGTCGTATCGTTGTTCTGCTTCTGGAAAGCCGTGTCTGCGGATGCTGCAGCAACCGATAAGCAGCAAGCGACCCCAGATAAGCAACAAGCGACCCCAGATAAACAACAAGCCGACGTCAAGAAGACAAGTGTTCCCAATCCCGCCGATTTTGTCGGGTCCGAAACCTGCGAGACGTGTCACAGTGAAATAGGCAAGAAGTTCGCTGAGAATCCTCACTCCCGCCTTGCGCTGATGCATGGCGGCAAGGGCGTTACCTGCGAGAGTTGCCATGGGCCGGGCAGAGAGCATGTAGAGGGAGGAGGCGGCAGTCTAGAAACACTCTTCCAGTTCAACAAAGCGACGCCAAAAGTAGTCGATAAGAAGTGCCTGGAGTGCCATGCCGCGGCTCATCCTAATTTCGAGCGCTCGGCACACGGAGCTGCAGACGTAAGTTGCTTGGGTTGCCATAGCGTTCATAAATCCGGGAGCGAGGCCAGCCTTCTCAAGGTCTCGCAGCCGAATCTCTGCTATACCTGCCACACTGACGTGAAATCCGCATTTGCCCAGCCTTTCCACCATAAGGTCGACGAAGGCCTGGTCAAATGCAGCGACTGTCACAATCCGCACGGTACCTTCAAGGCGACGGGACTGCGAAGCAGCGTCGCTGGGGACGTCGTCTGTGTTAAGTGCCATACGGAAAAGGCAGGTCCGTTTGTTTATGAGCACCCCCCAATCAGAACGGAAGGTTG
>KB906754.1:455146-1636164 GCA_000381605.1 Acidobacteriaceae bacterium KBS 89 | reverse complement strand
GAGCGGGTTGAGGGCAAAAAAAGGCCCCATGACAGACGCGGTGAGACCGCGCCTGACGTGGGGCCTATTGTGGGGCACACCCTTTGTCAGGGAATTGTTACGCTGTATGGACTCGAAGGAACGCTTTCGACTCCAGTGCTGTCTACGCTGGTTACGGTGTAGCTGTAAGTGGTACCACTTGTAACGGTTTTATCGACAAAGGTAGTCTGTGCGACTTTTGACGGACTAACCATTTGAGTTGACCCGCCGACGGACCGGTAGACGTTGTAGCCTGCGATTTGAACGGGAGAGCTGCCGGGTGCCGTCCAGGAGAGGTCGACCTCATGAGCGACAGATGTGCCTGTACCGCTCAACGACACGACTGCTGTGCCACCACTTGTTGAGTTGCTGCTGATGGTGAGCTGGCCAGTCGCTGATCCGCTTGCAGTCGGCTTGAACTGAACCTGGAGCGTCATCGACTGATTTGGACTTAGCGTTGTCGGGAAGCTGCCGCCAACGATGGTGAAGCCTGCGCCCGCGATCGATGCTGAGTTCACAGTGAGTGACGACGTGCCCGTGGAGGTAAGCGTCACCGACTTCGACGTCGAGGAGTTTACGGCAATGCTGCCAAAACTCAGTGTGGTAGCACTTAGCGTCAATTGAGAATTTGCTGCCGCACCTGCACCGCTCAACGACACGACTGCGGTGCCGCCAGTAGTCGAGTTGCTGCTGATGGTGAGCTGCCCGTTAGCTGCTCCACTTACGGTCGGCTTGAACTGAAGCTGCAATGTCAGCGACTGACCTGGGTTCAACGTTACGGGAAATGTGCCCGCGACGATGGTGAAGCCAGCTCCAGAGATCGACGCTGAGTTGACTGTGAGTGCCGTTGTTCCCGAGGAGGTAAGCGCGACCGACTGGGTTGTCGAGGTGTTCAAGGCAAGGGTTCCAAAACTCAGAGCGGTGGTGCTCAGCGACAACTGAGGTGCCGACGTGGGCGCGGGTCTGTGCCTGCCCTTGCCAGTGGCGGCGGTTGCGAACGTCGTGCAGCAAGCCAATGCACACAGAAGTACAGCGCACTGTCTGCTGAGCGAGGGAATTCTCGTCACAGGCCGGAGACGGAGCCTATTTCGTTTTAGAGCTTCAAATGCGGGGTTAGGGGAGGAAATCGATACAGCAGGGCCTAAAAGCTGGGAAAAGCACCAAATACGGGTCAAGAACACTTACCTCTTGGATTCTGCAGAAAAAAAAGAAATGTGCCAAAAGTGCAGGGTCCAAGGTAGAGCAAAAAAAAGAGGCAATGTTTCGTGTGGCTTCGTATGACCGCACGCCGCCCGATTCGGAAGGCATCTGGGTGCGATGGGATGTTTTTGTCTTACCGGCAGCTACAAGAGACGCTGCTCCGGCCGCCGATTCTCATTCCCCAGCATTCATACAGGGTGGGACTCTACAATCGCTAGGCTACCATGCATCGCGCTAGTTGGTCATCCGATGCGCTACAACTTCTGGGGCATTCACAAGACACTAAGCATCACACCGGACAAGCCATAGTTGTCGAAAGGCAACTAGAAGGCGCTGACGCCCTCTTCGATGACGAGCTCGTCGACGGAGATGTTCATCGCCTTGCCTAGTTTTTTGAAGTCCTCTTTCCACTCCGGGGTCCAGTAGTTCATGTCACTTCGCCTGAGGAGATCGTTCCAGATGTTCTGGGCCTGCCAGAGGTTCACTTCGAAGGGCATCTTGTGGATGGTCTCGGCGATGACGAGCGCGGTAGCGATGGCGCCGGCGGCCGAGGGGTCGCCAGCCGCAGAGGCTTCGAGGCGAACCATGGCGCGCTTCATGCGCTGGCCTGCGGTGTAGCCGAGGAGTTGGGTGTCGAGTGTGACTTGATCTGCTTCGGCGCGGCTGAGCAGGGTATCGATGTCGTCAGGATTGAAGGTCTCGGACTCGATGGCGCGGCGCAGGGCTGCGTTGATGGCGAAGCGGGCGGCGGAGGCAAGTGCCGGGGGCGCGGGCATGCCGGTTTCGGTGAGGAAGTGCAGGAGGGAGGCGTGGTCCTCGTAGATCTTGCGGAGGGAGTCCTCCATCTCGGAGATGGTCTGATTGAGGATGGTGTTGAGGATGCGGTGCTGCTCGTCGGCGAAGAGCGAGGTGAGGGAGTAGGCGGTCTCGCCGAAGAAGCGATCGATGAGGCGAATGACTTCAGGTAGATTGGCGCGGCGGATGGCGGTGCCGATCTCGGTGGAGAAGGTGTGGAAGGCGGCGACCTGGTCGGGGTCCTCGGAGTTGTAGCGTTTGACCGCGGCGGAGAGGTTCTGGTCGCCGAGGTGGAGGACGGCGAAGCAGATGTCTTCGTTCTCTTCCGTGATGCGGGAGTAGATGAGAGCGCGTCCGACGGCGACACGGCCGCGTCCGGAGTTGAATGTCTCCTGACTTTCGCGATGGACGTCGAAGCAGAAGAGCTCGCCGTGTTCGGGGTAGGCGCGGAAGATGGAGCTGATGGCGTAGTGGGCGCCGACCTGTTCGAGGCCGATCTGCATGCTGTTGACGTAACGGCGGTAGACTTCGGCGCCGTCGCCCATCTCGGGGACGTTGCTTTTTGCTTTGGCGAGGAGGTTGAGGAAGCCCGCTTCGAGGTCGATGCCGGGTTGACCGAAGAGTTTGCGCGCGAGTTGGATGACGCGGCCGGCGTAGGCGATGATCTGGACGGTCTCGATGCCGGAGACCTCGTCGAAGAACCAGCCGCAGGAGGTGTACATGAGCTGAGTGTGGCGTTCGAGCTCGAGGAGTTCGAGGCAGGTGATGCGTTCGACTTCGGTGAGTGCGCGCGCGGCGTGCTGACTGAAGAATTTGATGATGGCGGCGGGTGAGCGATCGAGGACCACCTGGATGTAAGCGTCGCGTGCGACCCAAAGATCTTTGAGGAGGCCCGCAGCGAGATTTTCGGCTAGAGGTGCGGTGGCGTCGCGGAGAAAGTCGAGGGCTTCGCGCAGAGGGGCGCGCCACTCCTGGTTCCAGCCGGGCTTGCCGCCGTTGCAGCCGCAGTTGGAGCGCCAGCGTTCGATGCCGTGGGCACAGCTCCATGAGGTGTCTTCAGCGACTTCGGCCTCCCACTTGGGAGGGAATTTTTCGAGGAACTCGCCATAGTTCGTGAGCCTGGCCTGGGTGCCGTCTTCGATGTAGTGCATGGCGTAGGAGAGCGCCATTTCGCCGTGCTTGTGGTGGTGACCGTAGCTTTCGCCGTCGGTGGCGACGTGAGAGAGCTGGGCGACTTCGGGATCTGTGGCAGAGGGTGGGCGGAAACCGGAGAGGAGACGGTTGCCAAAGTTTTCGCCGCTGTTGAGGAGGCCTTCAAAGGCGATGGCGCGGGAGCCGGGGCCATCGTAAAAGAAGACGGCGATGCTGCGGCCTTCGTCGAGACGAACGAGATAGGGATGGGTGGGGTCGACTGTGGCGTCCGGGGTTTCGGTCCAGGGAGCGTCGGGGGGTGGTGCCAGGACGCGGACGCGAGCGCACTGGATGGGGGCGAGAACGGTGAACTTGAGACCTTCCTGGGCCATGAGGTCTAGGACGCTGCGGTTGACGGCGGTTTCGGCGAGCCACATACCTTCGGGTTTGCGGTTGAAGCGGGATTCGAAGTCGGCGATGCCCCAGCGGATTTGAGTGAGGGCGTCGCGGCGGCTGGCGAGCGGCATGATGAGGTGGTTGTAGACCTGGGCCATCGCAGAGCCGTGACCGCTATAGCGCTGCTGGCTGACCTTGTCGGCGTCGAGGACCATGCGGTAGGTGCGGGGGGCCTTGTCGTGGAGCCAGCTGAGGAGGGTGGGGCCGAAGTTATAGCTCATCCGCGCGTAGTTGTTCATGATGCGGATGATTTCGTCCTGCTTGTTGGTGATGCGGGAGGCTCCGTTGGGGGCGTAACACTCGGCGGTGATGCGGTCGTTCCAGTCGTGGTAGGGGGCGGCGGAGTCCTGGACCTCGACGGTTTCGAGCCATGGATTTTCGCGCGGCGGCTGGTAGAAGTGGCCGTGGATACAGACGAAGCGGGGTGGGGCGGCCGAGGCTTCTGCCGGTTTTGCGAGCCTGGATGTGCCGGTTCTGGTCTTGGCCATAAAGGTAATTAGAGGGTATCGCGTGTGGAGGGGTTGGGTGTGGGTTGCGGTGGGAATTTCAGGATTTGCGACGCTAAAGGTTGGATCCGTTCGTGATGCTGGCCGGTGCGTAAGGGGATGCGAGAGCTTGTAACGACTCTATCCGGCGGAATTTTTCCGGCGGTCTGCGATGAAGGAGTGGTCGAGGGTGGCGGTGAGGGCGATGGCGAAGATGTAGGCGGCGATGTTTTTGAGAGAGAAGTAGCGACCGAGAAGGATTTGTCCGGGGAGGGTGAGGCGGAAGGCGTCGATGGGTGCGATGGGGACGAGGCGGCTTAGTTCGAGCAGCGTGGCTATGATCATCGCGATGGTGGCAACGGCTATCGGGCGAAGCTTGGGGAGGATTGCTGCGAGGAACCAATAGAGTGCTACGGCCCAAAGGGTGGAGCCTAAATATTTGTAGAGAAACCATGGGAGGGCGAGTGGGAGGAAGCGTGCGGCCAGGCCGATGGGGATGGTGATGAGCAGAAGAAGCGTGAAGATCGCTCTGCGGCGGCCCGGAGATGGAAGGGCTGTGCTCTTAGTCACGCTGTTGATAGTAGATGATAGCGAGGAGGCTGGAAGGAAGAGGATGAGTGAGTCAATGCTTTCGATCATCCTCTCTTTCTGCAAATCCGATGTGTAGAGAAGCCGCATTTTCGCGAAGTGCGCCAACGCGCGGTTGTGTGATGAGATGCGCCGGATAATGCTAGGGCCGAGTGGCGATGGCGTTGCTCTTGACTCCGGCGGCAAGTGGAGTAACGACGGGAGTTGCTGCGCCGATGAACTCGACGACGGTTTTGTTGCCAGCGCTTGCGACCCAGACGTTGCCTGAGCCGTCGATGGCAACGGCCCGCGGACTGTTCAGGATTGTGGAGTTCACGGGACCACCGCCTCTATAGCCGGAGGACGGAGAGATTGTGTCGCCGGAGTTGGACCACTCGGCGACACTCTTGGTGTCGGTATTTGAGACCCACACGTTGCCAGCGCCATCGATGGCGAGACCCGTGGCGTCTCCGAGACCACCGCCACGAAAGCCGGTGACGGGGGAGATGGGAGTGCCGGAGTTCGAAAGTTTGGCGATGCCACTGTCGCATGCGGCCCACACGTTACCGGAGGCGTCGATGGCGACGGCTGTGGGTCCGGGATAGAACAGGCCTCCTCCGGTATAGCGAGCGACGGGTGTGCCGGAGTTGGAGAACTTGGAGATGCCGGAGAGGGGTGAGTTGTCTCCGAACCATGCGTTGCCGGAGACGTCGATTGCGACGGCGACGGAGTTATCAATGCCGGCACCGTGATATCCGCCAGCCGGGGAGATGGGCGCGCCTGCGTTGGAGAACTTGGCAACCGCACTTCCGTCTGCAAGCCACACGTTGCCGGAGGCGTCGATGGCGATGCCATAGGCCTGGAAGAGACCGCCGCCGGTGTAACCGTTGACGGGAGAGATGGGTGTTCCGGTGCTGGAGAACTTGGAGATGCTGTTGTTCCCGATATTTGCAGTCCAGATGTTGCCTGAGCTGTCGACGGCGATAGCCACTGGGCCAGAGACGCCACCGCCAGTGAAGCCGGTGGATGGGGAAAGAGCTGCGCCTGTGGCGGAGTACTCGACGACGTTGTCGCCGAGCCGATTCGCGATCCATGCATTGCCGGAGGCATCGATGGCGATGGCGACGGCAGAGTTAGGGCTATTTAGACCACCGCCGCTGAAGGCCACGGCGAGGTTGAAGTCGGTGGGAAGACTGCTGCCATCATCGTTGGCGGGATGGCTGTTAGCGGGACGGCTGTTGTCGCTGTCGTTGTCCTCATCGTCATCGTCGTCACCGTCACCGTCGTGACCGATGCAGGAGAGGGCTGGAAGAAAAGGAGGCGACGCGGTCTGGAGGCCGCAGAGGTCAGCTATATTTTCGCCGGGGTTGTGCGCGATGTTGATGGCTGCGGTGGCGGTGTCTGTTGGTTTTGTGCCGGTTGATCCGCTGGATCTTGCGTTTGAGAGAAGGATGGAGCAGGGGGTTGAAGATGGGCCGGTGGAGTTGATGCAGGATGCGAGGATGTTGGCGAGTGTGTTGATGGTGGCCTGAGGAACCGTGCCGTTGCCTGCGGGGGTGATGGCGCGTGCAGTGCCAGTGGATATTTCGGCCAGATTGGAAGCGTTGGCGAATGCGTTCCGGATGCCGGTTTGGGCTAGCGCTGTGCCGGAGCTGGAGACGTGCGTTGCGTCTTTCGCGAAGCCGGCGAAGGCGTACGCTGCGGCGATGGTTGAAACCTCATTGATCCCGATGAAGGGTACGGTGGTAAGGAAGTTGCCGGTGCCGGGGCAGTTGCCGAGGGCAGCGAGCAGACCTGCCGCGGAGTTGACGCCAGCGCCTGGGTTGCCGCCGAGGGCGTAGAGGTAGACCTGGGTTCCGGCAGTGCAGGTGTAGTCGCCGGTAATGGTGAAGCTGCCGCCGCTGCCTGAGGTGACGTAGGCGCCGATTGAGTCAGACTTGCCAGTGATGGCGGGATTGAGTAAGGAGACCGAGGCGTTACCGTAGCCGGTGGTATTGGCGGCGAAGAGATAGATGTGGGAGCCTACGATGGGTTGCTGGCCGCCGTAGATGTTGCCGCGAATCGTGAGGCCAGACTCGGCTGCGGGTGGGGCGGTGGAGTTGAGCGAGCAACCGATCAGAAGGAAGGAGATGGAAAGAGAGGCGGCAGCGATAACGCGCATAAGAACCCCCTTGGGGGACGGAGCGTTGTGGCCCGTGCGCTCTATTGATTTGCAGCTCAGTGAGGATATGCCCGCAGATCGGGGAAAATCAACTGCCGCTGCGCTTTTACAAGCTTTAAATGTGGGACAAGCTAGTGACTTGCAGGCTTCGCGAGGTCGCAGGCTCGCCAGAGGTACCAGCTGGCTACGGAGCACCAAGGTTGCCATTTTTTTGCGCGGCGATGCATGACGTCTGGTTTGGGGAGGTCCATGGGGGTGACTTTGTCGGTGGGTTTGAGTTTGCCGAAGGTGAGGGCGAAGCCTTTGCGGACGCCGTAGTCGTCGACGGGGAGGATGTTGGGGCGGCCGAGGCGGAAGATTAGGAGCATTTCAACGGTCCAGCGGCCGATGCCTCGGACCTGGGTGAGGTGCTCGATGATGGCTTCGTCGGACATGCGACGGATTTGGGCGAGCGTGGGGACGGTGCCGTCGATGGTTTTCGCGGCGAGGTCTCGGAGGGCTAGCATCTTGTTTTTGGAGAGGCCAGCGGCTCGGAGCTGCTCGTTGGGGCAGTCGAGCAGTTGCTGTGGGGTGGGATGGGCTCCCGTGCCTGCGGCTTCGAGCGTCATGGCGGGCGCGAAGGATTCAATCATGCGGCGATGGATGGTGGCGGCGGCTTTGCCGTGTAGCTGCTGATAGATGATGGATTCTACAAGGGCTTCGAAGGGGGATTGGGCGCTGGCAACACGCATGGTGAAAGGGCCGGCGCGTTCGATGAGTTTGCCGAGCTTGGGATCGGCGGAGGATAGATCCGAAACGGCTTGAGCTGCATCGTAACGAGGAGGGCGCGGGCTGTTGTGCGGACGCGGCATATGTTTGACGGTATCGCAAGGTTCGGAAGAATGTCTTGCATGTACTTAAGAATTCGGACTAGTTTGGTTTGCATTTACAAGAGCGATACGTTTCGGGCAGGGTAGATGTAGTGGTCATTTTCAGCCAATGAACAACGGTGCACGAGATGTTGTGCAGGCTGTTTGCAGATGAGTTCGATAATCGGATGTTGCAGATGAAAAAACAGTTGCGGGGGAATCGGGTGGGGTTTTGTACGGCTTTTCCGCTGCTATACTCAAAGTTTATTAGAGAAGAAATTTCTGGGCAGACCGAGCGCGGACGCCCGAACCGCCGGCGACGTAACGCCCGGCAAAGTAACCAGCGAGAAACATCAACCATCAGACAGCAACTTCTCAACCCCTAGCCGAAGGTAATGCAGAGGAAGCAGGAACGCACTCATGGCGCAAGTTTTTGACCGCAGTTCGAACGCGCTGGCTCGATTCAGCCTGGTATTGACCGGCGTAATCGTCATCGCGCTCGGCGTAACCCTGGACCAGCTACAGCGATCACCGTGGGTGACGCGGCAGGGCCAGCGGCCAGACCAGCCGGTACCGTTCAGCCACAAGCACCACGTTGAGGGGCTCGGCCTGCAGTGCCAGTACTGCCATACGCAGGTGGAGAAGGCAGCGTACGCGGGCATTCCTCCGACGAAGACTTGCATCAACTGTCACGCACAGATCTGGACGAACGCCGATCTGTTGGAGCCGGTGCGCCAGAGCTGGGCGACGGGGGCGTCGATCCAGTGGATCCGCGTGCATGATTTGCCGGACTATGTTTATTTCAACCATGAGATCCACGTGAACAAGGGCATCGGGTGCGCGAGCTGTCATGGACGCGTGGATGAGATGCCGTTGATGTATCAGCAGAACACGCTGCAGATGGAGTGGTGTTTGAACTGCCATCGCAATCCGGCGGTGAACCTGCGGCCGACGAGCGAGATCTACAACATGGCTTGGGCCGGGCCTTCGAACGACAAGCCTGTGTGGTGCACGAGTACGGTCAAGGGTGGGGCGACGGCGCAGGACGTGAGCTGCACGACGACGGAGCCTTCCGGCAAGGGACCTGATGTTGCGATGATGCAGATCTCGTCCGAGGCGCATGGGCCAACGTCGAGTGATGTTCCGCCGCTGGGGATCGCGATGCCGGCGAGCTATGTGAAGTTCACGAACCAGATGGATCTGGGCAAGTATCTGACTGCGCAGTATCACATCCGCAACCCGGAGCAGCTGTCGAGCTGCGAGACGTGCCACCGATGATGAAGACGACTGGGAATAACACGACTGGGATTGGAACAGACGAGACGATGGCTGAGATGAAAGCACCGGCAGCACAACCCGTGGTGGTCACGCAGATCTCCCCAGCGAAGATGACGCTGGCTGAGGTCCGCGCCAAGCTGGATGGCAAGACGGGGCGGCGCTTCTGGAAGAATCTGGACGAGCTGGCCGATACGCCTGAGTTCCATGAGCTGATGCGCGAGGAGTTTCCGCGGCAGTCGGGTGCGAACGAGTGGGTCGATTCGGTGAGCCGGCGCGGATTTTTGAAGGTGATGGGCGCGTCGCTGACGCTGGCTGGCCTAGCGGGTTGCACGAAGCAGCCGGATGAGCCGATCTATCCCTACATCAAGCAGCCGGAAGACCTGGTGCTGGGCAAGCCGATGTACTTTGCGACGGCGTATCCCTTCCCGACGGGCGCGATTCCAGTGCTGGTGAAGGCGGATTCGTTCCGGCCGATCAAGGTGGATGGCAATCCGGAACATCCGATGTCGAAGGGCAAGTCGGACACATTTACCCAGGCGACGCTGCTGGATTTGTACGATCCCGACCGCTCGCAGCATGTGCTGCATCGTGGTGAGACGGCGAGCTGGGGTGATTTTCAGCAGGCGTTCTCGACTGCGGCCAAGAAGACTAATAGTGGGCAGGGGATTTATTTCCTGAGCGAGACGATTACGTCTCCGTCGCTGGCAGCGCAGTGGAAGCAGGTTCAGGCGGCTTATCCGCAGGCGAGGCTGGTGCAGTGGGAGCCGGTGAATCAGGATGCGTCGCGTGCGGCGTCGAAGGCGGCGTTTGGCAGCTATACCGATGCGCAATACAAGCTGGAAGAGGCGGATGTCATTCTGTCGCTCGATGCGGATTTTCTGGGTGGAATTGCGCATCCGGGGTTCCTGCCGCTGGCTGCGGGATATGCCGAACGCCACCGGTACGAGGCAGGCAAGACGATGAACCGGATGTACGTCGTCGAGACCATGCCGACGGTGACCGGGTTCAAGGCGGAGCATCGGCTGGCGTTGAAGCCGAGTGAGATTGCAACTTTTGCGACGGCGCTGGCGAATGGGGCTGCTCCGCAAGGTGCAAGCGGGGATACGCAGAAGTTTTTTGCGGCGCTTCTGAGTGACCTGAAGGCCTCGGGCGGCAAGTGCGTGGTGATTCCGGGAGAGCAGGCTTCGCCTGCGGTGCACGCTGCGGCTTATGCGTTGAACTCATCGCTTGGTGCGGTTGGCAAGACGGTTATCTATACCGAGACCGTGAATCCGATGCCGAGCGAGCAGGTGGCGGATCTGAGGTCACTGGTCGGCGACATGAACGCCGGCAAGGTGCAGTGGCTGGTGATCCTGGGCGTGAATCCGATCTATTCGGCGCCGAGTGATCTGCACTTCCAGGATGCGTTTGCGAAGATTCCGGTAACGGTGCACCTCGGCTCTCATGTGGATGAGACGGGTGCGATTGCGAACTGGCATATCAATAAAGCGCACTACCTCGAGAGCTGGTCGGATGCGCGGGCGTATGACGGGACGATCTCGATCATTCAGCCGATGATCGATCCGCTGTATGGCGGCAAGTCGGCGCACGATGTGTTGCAGGCGCTGCTGGAGAATAGCCAGATATCGGCATATGGCGTGGTTGTCGCCAATGCGAAGACCTATATAAAGGGCGACTTTGCTGCAGGCTGGCGGAAGGCGCTACACGATGGATGGGTTGAGGGAACGGCGTTCACGGCGAAGGCGGCCGGTGCGGGCAAGAGTGCAATCGCGTCGTTCCCGACGACGGCTTCGAGTGGGCTTGAGGTTTCGTTCCGGCCTGATCCTTCGATCTATGATGGCCGCTTTGCCAACGTCGGCTGGATGCAGGAGCTTCCGAAGCAGGTGACGAACCTGAGCTGGGATAACGCTGCGATCATGAGCATGGGGACGATGGCCGAGTTGAAGCTCGAAGAGTCGGACCCGGTGAAGGTGTCGTTCAATGGCCGGGAGTTTATTGCTCCAGCGTTGATGGTTCCGGGACATCCGGACGGGGTGATTACAGCGCATCTCGGGTTTGGCCGCGGAGTGCTGGCGGGCCGTGTGGGGCAGGGTGTTGGCTTCGATGCGTACCAGATTCGAAGGTCGGATGCGCCGCTGTTCGTGGCGGGTGTGACGGCGGTGAAGGTGCCGGGAACGTACGAGCTGTGTATCACCAAGGTGCACAATATCGAGCATCGCGGCAGCTTTGCGCAGCATGATCTGGAGAAGCCGCAGTACGACACAGACGGCGTTTATTCGCTGGCCGGTCATGAGGCGATGGAGCGGTCGATTATCCGCTACGCCACGGTCGAGGAAGTAAAGAAGAACCCGAACTTTGCGCATGAGCATGGCGCAAGCGGTACGCTGATCGACAAAGTTGGGTACTCGCCGCAGGGTGAGACGGTGCCAAAGGAGAACTCGTTCTTCCCGAATGCGTGGAGTTATGAGAAGACCGATCCTTCGACGTTGAAGATTCAGAACGCGTGGGGCATGGCGATCGACCTGAACAGCTGCATTGGCTGCAACGCATGCATTGTGAGCTGCTACGCGGAGAACAATATTCCGGTGGTGGGACGTGAGCAGGTGAAGGTCGGACGCAACATGCAGTGGCTGCGGATCGACACCTATTTTGAAGGCGATCTGCACGCGCCGAAGGCGCACTTCCAGCCGATGGCCTGCCAGCACTGCGAGAACGCGGGTTGCGAACAGGTTTGCCCGGTAGGCGCGACAGTGCATACGCCGGAAGGCCTGAACACGATGGTTTACAACCGTTGCGTGGGCACCAGGTACTGCTCGAACAACTGCCCGTACAAGGTTCGCCGTTTCAACTTCCTGCTGTACTCGCAGTACGACACTGAAAGCTTGAAGTTCATGAACAACCCGGATGTCTCGGTCCGTTCGCGCGGTGTGATGGAGAAGTGCAGCTACTGCGTTCAGAGGATCGAGGCAGTCAAAATCGTTGCCGATAAGGAAAACCGTGAGATTCGCGATGGCGAGATTGTGACGGCTTGCCAGCAGGCCTGCCCGACCAGCGCGATTACGTTTGGCAATATCAACGACAAGGCAAGCAAGGTGGCAAAGCTCAAGGCTGAGGAGCGCGATTACCAGGTACTCGCAGACCTTGCCTTCCGTCCGCGCACGACCTACACGGCCGGTGTCATCAACCCGAATCCGGAGTTGGCATAATGGCGACCAAAGGACCCATGCAGGACCCGATCGTCGATCCCATGATCGACCCGCGAACCGGCGAGTATGCGGTCATCGCGCCGGGCCATACCTTCAAATCGGTCACGCAGAAGATCGCCGGGATCGTCCTGACCTCAAACACGCCGCTGGGGTGGTTCTTCGGCCTGGTGGTGGGAGCTGGTGTTGCCCAGGGTCTGGTGATTGGCTGCACCTGGCTTTTCTTGAAAGGCACAGGCATCTGGGGTGTGACGATTCCTGGCGCCTGGGGTTTCGCCATCATCAACTTCGTGTGGTGGATCGGTATCGGCCACGCGGGCACGCTGATCTCGGCGATCTTGCT
This sequence comes from Acidobacteriaceae bacterium KBS 89, assembly GCA_000381605.1. Taxonomy (GTDB): domain Bacteria; phylum Acidobacteriota; class Terriglobia; order Terriglobales; family Acidobacteriaceae; genus Edaphobacter. Next base: position 1,623,679 of record KB906754.1, on the reverse strand, counting down.
GCTGTTCAAGCAGACGTGGCGTAACTCAATCAACCGGTTCGCCGAGGCGATGACGATCTTTGCGGTGTGCTGCGCCGGTCTGTTCCCGCTGATTCACGTCGGGCGACCCTGGCTGGCATACTGGCTATTCCCTTACCCGAACACGATGAACGTCTGGCCGCAGTTCCGTTCGCCGCTGGCGTGGGACGTGTTTGCGGTTTCGACGTATGCGTCGATCTCTGTGATCTTTTGGTACATGGGAATGATCCCGGACTTTGGAACGCTGCGCGACCGGGCGACGATGCCGCTGGCGAAGTACTTCTACGGCATGCTGTCGCTGGGATGGCGTGGGTCAACTCGGCACTGGATCCGTTATGAGTCGGCTTCCCTGCTGCTGGCGGGACTCTCAACGCCGCTGGTGCTTTCGGTACACACAGTCATCAGCTTCGACTTCGCAGTGGCGGCTCTGGCGGGCTGGCATACGACGATCTTCCCGCCTTACTTCGTTGCAGGCGCCATCTATTCGGGATTCGCGATGGTGATCACGCTGGCGATTCCGATTCGCAAGTTCTACCACCTCGAAGACCTGGTAACGCTACGCCATCTGGACAACATGGCGAAGGTGATGCTGGGGACGGGACTGATCGTCGGCTATGGCTACGGCATGGAGGTCTTCATGGCGTGGTATTCGGCGAGCCACTGGGAGTTCTTTATGATGTGGAACCGTATGTTCGGGCCGATGGGCTGGGCATACTGGATCCTGATCCTGACCAATCTTGCGATACCGCTGACGACGTTGTGGTCGCGCAAACTTCGGGTCAACGTGGCGTACCTGTTCATTCTTTCGTTCATCATTAATACGGGAATGTGGTTCGAGCGCTTCGTCATCGTCGTCACAAGTCTTTATCGCGAGTACCTGCCGTCGAGCTGGGGCACCTACCGGGCGACGAAGTGGGACTACATGATCTATGTGGGAACGCTGGGTATGTTCACGTTCCTGTTCTTCCTGTTCGTTCGCTTCCTGCCCATGATCCCGATGTCGGAGATCCGAATGATGCTGCCGCAGACGAAGGTGACACCGGGCGGAGCAAAAGCAAAGACAGTCAGTGAGGAGTCAGCCTAATGCCGCCGCGCGAAGGAATATACGGATTGCTGGCCGAGTTCAACACGCCTAGCGAATTGGTGCATGCAACCAAAGAGGCGCACCGTGCAGGATATCGCCGGATGGAGTGCTATACGCCTTATCCGGTGGAAGAGGCCGCAGAGGCGTTGCACTTCCACAAGACACGGGTCCCGCTGGTGTGTCTGCTTGGCGGACTCATGGGTGTGACGACAGCGTTTCTGATGGAGACCTGGGTGAACGTCTGGGCCTATCCGCTGAATATTGCCGGGAGGCCGCTGGAGTCGTGGCCTGCGTTTATCATCCCGGCCTACGAATGGACGATTCTGTTTGCCGGATTTTCGGCGTGCTTTGGGATGATTGCGCTGAATGGTTTGCCGCAGCTGTATCATCCGGTCTTCAACGCGCCCAACTTCCGGAACGGCGCGACGACGGACAAGTTCTTCCTTTGTCTTGAGGCAACCGATCCGATGTTCTCGCCCGCTGAGTCACGGGCGTTCCTTGAGCAGTTCCCCGCGGTCTCCGTGGTGGAGGTGGACCATTAATACGCAAGTGAATCAGATCGCACGGCGCGCCACATTCGCCACAGCTGCACTCTCGTTGCTGTTTGTGGCCGGCTGCCGTCAGGACATGCAAGACCAGCCGAAGTTCTTCCCGCAGCGCGGCACCGCCTTTTACGCAGATGGCCGCTCGGTGCGTCCGCAGGTGGAGAACACAGTCGCACGGAACCAGTTGCATGAAGACGGGTACTTCTACACAGGCCTGGTGAACGGCAAAGAAGGCGACGGGATGCCGTTTCCGGCTACGCTGCAGGTGTTGGAGCGTGGCCAGGAGCAATACAACGTGTACTGCACGCCCTGCCACTCGCGGGTGGGCAATGGCATCGGGATGATTGTCCAGCGTGGGTATATGAAGGCAGGAAGCTTCCATACCGCACGGCTTGAATCCGCTCCGCTCGGACACTTCTTTCACGTCATCTCCAATGGATATGGTGCGATGCCGGATTATTCAGGGCAGATTGCACCGGCGGACCGCTGGGCGATCGTGGCGTACGTCAAGGCGCTCCAGCTAAGCCAAAAGGCGACGCAAGCGGACGTTCCTGCGGGGTCGCATGTTGAGCCGTTGGCTAGTATCGCCGAGGGACAGGGCTTGCCCGCTTCCTTCGCAGATGAATGGACTCTGCCGCCCACAGCAGTGACCGGAACTCCCGACAATGGGCTCTTTGTTCTTCCGGCACCGGGCTCCGGAGCGGCAACGACGGGAGCTGTTGCACCGTCACGCACCAACGCAGTTCCTCCGGCTGCAGCGCCTGCCGGACAAACCGTACCGAAGCAGTAACCTCGGAACTTTCCGAATGAAGGCTTGAAACGCATGTCATCTGGACACGAACATAACGGCGGGCACCACGGCGATCATGGGCCGCGGACGCTGCCTGCATCGCTTGCTGCACCGGAGATACTTTCCGCATGGCGGACGCGTGCGCTGATCGTCTTCGCGGTCGCCACGGTGCTTTCGGTCTTCTTCGCCTTTACGCATGAGGGAAAGAACCACATCCTTCGTGCTTACTTGCTGGGTTACATGATCTGCTTCACTTTTGCCGGCGGCGGGCTGGTGTTGCTGATGCTGCAGTACGTCAGCGGCGGTAAGTGGGGGCTGCTATTGCGCCGCCCGCTGGAGGCGATGACCCGGACGATCTGGCTGGTCGGGTTGATGTTCGTGCCGATCATTTTTCTGTGGAAGCATCTGTATCAGTGGGCGGCGTTCCCTACTGCGGGAGCTGTTGCTGAGGCGCTTGAGAGACACGCTGTGACGCTTGAGCAGGCGATGACGCTGAATGCCAAGCGGGCGATGCTCAATCCTACGGCTGTCATTATCCAGACCGCGATCGTCTTCGGAATTCTCTGGCTGTTTCAGTACCTGTTGAACAAGTGGTCGCTCGAGCGAGACGCTGACCCTGCGCGCGGCACGGAGCCGAGTTACGATCGCTGGCGCATCAAGTTTGAGAATCTGTCCGGGCCCGGCATCCTGATCTATGTCATTCTGCTGACGGTTGGAGCGATCGACTGGATCAAGTCGCTCGACATCACCTGGTACTCGTCGATCTGGGGGCTGCAGTTCCTGGTTGCACAGGGTTACGCGGTGCTCGCGCTGGGTATTCTGACGGTGATTCTGCTGTCGCGGTTTGAACCGATGAAGACGATGCTGCGGGCGACGGAGCAGCACGATTTGGGCAAGCTGGCGTTCGCATTTGTGATGCTCAACATCTATCTCTGCTTCGCGGAGTTCCTGATCATCTGGTCGGGCAATATCCCGGACGAGATTCCCTGGTACCTGAACCGGATTCACGGCGGATGGTGGGTGGTCTGCTCGGCGGACTTTATCTGTCACTGGCTGATTCCCTTCTGCCTGCTGCTGTCGCGGGATCTGAAGCGGAACAAGCAGAAGATGATCTGGCTGACATGCTTCATGATCTTCGCTCGCTGCCTGGATATGTTCTGGTTGATCGAGCCGAACTTCCCGGACTCGGCGGGTAATCTGCACATCGCCGGCAACATTGGAATGCTGGCTTACATTACCGTTCCTGTGGCCGTGCTTTCGTTCTGGGCCGCCTACTATATGACCCAACTGCAAGCGCGTCCGTTGATCAGCGTGAACGATCCTCACGTTGAAGAGATGCTGGAGCCTGAACATGCCCACTAACGACCACGATTTGAATCAACCCGCGGCACATGATCCCCACGTACGTGACTCGGAGCATCCGGGGTACGAGGTCACGGACGTCAATGCCAACGGCATCGCTGTCTTTCTGGCCGGTCTGTTCGGCTCTGTGGTTATCTTCTTTTTTGTTTGCTTTCTTCTTGGCAAGGTGATCAACGGTGCGATCAAGAAGGACGACGGACCGACTACGAAGTGGAATTCGCTCAGCGCGTTTGCGGGTGCAGAGACGACCAAGGGCAAGCGGCAGGATCTTGCCAGCAACCCCGAGATGCAGCAGAAGGAATTTCAGCAGATGACGACGACCTTCCCTGAACCTCGTTTGGATATCGACGATGGCAATCAGGCGACGGCGGATCTGCACGCTCGCGAAGATCTTCTGTTGAATCACTACAGCGAGGTATCTGGTGGATCGATTCGGATTCCCATCTCGCGTGCGATGGAGATTATCGCGCAGCGTGGACTGCCGGTGAATGCCCAGGCAGCGGCGACCCCGGTTGTTATGGCGGGCGATGAGAAGCCTGTGGTACTTGCTCCTCTGACCACGGGTTTTGCCCGTACCGGATATGAGCTTGAGACGATTGAAGCTCGCGCGCAAAAGATGAGCTACGGCAAAGCTGAAGGTGAGAACAAGGCAGAGCTCGCTCCAGCGAAGTAACGGATCAGACGAACAAGATTTAAGATAAAGAAGAGACGGTATGAAAGACAGGCGGCCAATACGAGGCGGATGGCAGGCAGCGATTCTTTGCTGCGCGCTGCTGAGCGCTCCTATGTTCGCGCAGGTCTCCAGCTACGGCGATAAGCAGAGCGGCGAAAATACGGGTGATCAACTGCCGCAGGTATTGCAGAAGGTCGGCGTGGCGCAGCACTTGAATCAGCAACTGCCTCTGGATGCGGACTTTGTGGATCAGACCGGCAAGCCGGTCAAGCTGGGAGACTACTTCGGAAAGCACCCTGCACTACTTTCGCTCGTTTACTACACCTGCCCGCTACTCTGCTCTGAGGAGCTGGACGGAATAACCAGCTCGCTTCAGATGGTGAAGCTTACGCCGGGTAAGGACTTTAATGTTGTGATCATCAGCATCGATCCCAGCGATACTCCTGCGCAGGCCGCGAAGTCGAAGGCCTTATATGTGAAGCGCTACGGACGGCCGGGAACTGAGGGCGGATGGTATTTCCTGACAGGACAGCGACCCGCGATTGATGCGGTGACGAATGCGGTTGGATTCGGTTACGTCAAGGTCCCGGGGCCTGACGGCAAGTTGTCGCAGTTTGCCCATGCGAGCTCGCTCGAAATCGTGACGCCTGAGGGCAAGCTTGCACAGTACTACCTTGGAGTTGAGTACTCGCCGAAGGACATGCTGCTGGGGTTGATTGACGCCTCCGGCAACAAGATCGGCTCGCCGGTCGCGAATATCCTGACCTATTGCTACCACTACGATCCGCAGACGAATAAGCACTCGCTCATCATTGCCCGTGTCGTGCAGGTTGGCGGGATGATTACGGTTGCGGGGCTGGGCGGATTCATGTTTCTGATGTTTCGGAGAGACGTCAACCTTGCGCGCGAACACGACCTGACGAAGAAAGAGAACGGATAAAGGGTAACGATGCATATCAGTCCAGTCCTGTGGCAATTTTTGGTGAAATGGCTCAACGCTTCCGCGCTCTTTCCGCGCGAGGCGTCGACCATGGCGCCCTACGCTGACGCGCTCTACTTCTTCCTGCTGTTGATCACAGTGGTGGGCCTGACACTGGTAGGCGCCCTCATCTTTGGTTTCTCGATTCGTTACCGTAAGGAAAAGCATCCGGTCGCCATCCAGGTGGAAGGGTCTACTCTGCTCGAGGCGACCTGGACTATCATTCCGCTGGCCCTCTTTCTGATCGTGTTTGTCTGGGGTGCGCTGCTTTACTTCCGGATCTATAACCCTCCGACGAACTCGATGAACATCTATGTCGTTGGCAAACAGTGGATGTGGAAGGCGGAGCATCCGGGTGGGCAACACGAGATCAATGCGCTGCATGTGCCGATCGGGCGCAATGTGCAGTTGACGATGATCTCCCAGGACGTCTTTCACAGCTTCTCGATTCCCGATTTCCGCGTGAAGCGTGAGGTGATTCCGGGCCGCTATTCGACGGTGTGGTTCAACGCGACGACTCCGGGGACGTATCACATCTTCTGCACGCAGTACTGCGGCACGAACCACTCGGTGATGATTGGTGAGGTCACGGCGCTGAGCCCGGATGACTACGAAAAGTGGACAGCGCAGTCCACCAGCGGCATGTCGCTGGCGCAAAACGGGGAGCGACTCTTTGCGAGCATGGGCTGCAACGCGTGCCACTCCGGCAGTGCGGCGGCGAGGGGGCCAAATCTTGCGGGCGTGTATGGATCGAAGCTGCAGCTTACGAGCGGCGCGCAGGTCCTGGTTAACGATGCCTATTTGCGCGATGCGATCCTCAATCCTTCGCAGCACCTTACGGCGGGATATGCGCCGATCATGCCGACCTACCAAGGACAGATCAGCGAAGATGGCCTGATTGATCTGGTCGAGTACATCAAATCTATGCAAAGCAACTATCGTGTTCAGCAGACGCTGACCACGTCCGAGTCGAACCAAGCGGCGCCGACGACGCCAGAGGTGGTGAAGCCATGAGTGCAACCCATACGATCCTCAATCTGCCTGATCAGCGGACAGCAACGCTGCCGAAGCGGACCTATATCAACAACGAGGATGGTCTGCTCAGTTGGCTCTTTACCGGGGACCACAAGCGCATTGCGATGCTGTACCTGATCTCAATTACGTTCTTTTTCTTTATTGGAGGAGCGTTTGCGGGGCTCATCCGGCTTGAGTTGCTGACGCCGCAGCCGGATCTGGTGGCGGCCGACACGTACAACAAGTTCTTTTCGATGCATGGGATCGTTATGATCTTCCTCTTCCTGGTGCCGTCGGTTCCGGCCACGCTGGGGAATTTCCTGATTCCGATCATGATTGGCACCAAGGACCTGGCTTTCCCGAAGATTAATCTGTTGAGCTGGTATCTGTACTGGATTGGTGGTCTCTTCACGCTTGCGGCTCTTGTGTTGGGCGGCGTGGATACAGGCTGGACGTTTACGACTCCGCTCTCGACGCACTATCTCAATACTCATGTTGTGACCGCCGCTACTGGTGTTTTCATCATCGGGTTCTCGTCGATCTTCACGGGGTTGAACTTCATCGTCACGATCCACCGTATGCGGGCGCCGGGCATGACGTGGTTCCGTATGCCGCTGTTTTGCTGGTCGAACTATGCTGCGTCGATTCTGATGGTGCTGGGCACGCCGGTTCTTGCGATCACGCTTGTGCTGGTAGGACTTGAGCGGCTGGTGGGTATCGGCGTCTTCGATCCGACAAAGGGCGGAGATCCTCTGCTGTTTCAACATCTCTTCTGGTTCTACTCGCACCCGGCCGTGTACATCATGATTCTTCCGGGTATGGGCGTGATCTCGGAGGTTATTAGCACGTTCAGCCGGAAGCGGGTCTTCGGATACACCGCTGTTGCATTTTCCTCGGTTGCGATCGCGCTCTTCGGCTTCTTCGTCTGGGCGCACCACATGTTCATCATGGGCGTCTCGAATTATTCCGCGCTCGTCTTTTCGCTGTTGACGATGCTGGTGGCTGTGCCTTCGGCGATCAAGATATTCAACTGGGCTTTCACGCTGCAAAAGGGGTCGATCACCTTTGAGACACCGATGCTCTACGCCTTCGGGTTTCTCGGACTGTTTACTATCGGCGGCATGACAGGCGTGTTTCTCGGCGCGCTGGGGATGGACATCCACCTGACCGAGACGTATTTCATCGTCGCCCACTTTCATTTTGTGATGGTTGGCGGGATGCTGATGGCGTTTCTGGCGGGGGTTCACTTCTGGTGGCCGAAGATGACCGGTCGCATGTATCCGGAGTCGCTCTCGAAGCTGGCGGCGGTGACGACCTTCATCGGATTCAACCTGACGTTCCTTCCGCAATTCATTCTTGGCTATCTGGGGATGCCGCGGCGGTACCATGCGTATCCGCAGGAGTTCCAGGTGCTGAATGTGCTATCGACTGCGGGCGCAACAGTACTCGGTGTTGGGTATATGCTGCCGCTGCTCTATCTGGCGTGGTCGCTGAAGTATGGCGCGATTGCCGGTAACAATCCGTGGCAGGCGACGGGGCTGGAGTGGCAGATCCAGTCGCCTCCCCTGACCGAAAACTTTATCGAGATACCGATCGTGGACCATGAGGCATATGACTACGAGTGGCTCGAACACAAGACTGCACAAGAGGTGACGACCGTTGGATAACGTGACTGTAGCAACGCATCCACATACGCATGAGACTGCGGTTGCGGCAGAGCACCAGCATGTCGCGCTTCCGCAGCACCGTCATCACTTCGAGACGGAGGAGCAGCAACGCGAGGCCGGAACATTCGGGATGTGGCTCTTCCTGCTGACCGAAATCATGTTCTTCGGTGGGCTGTTCTTTGCCTACCTGCTGTATCGCAACTGGTATAACCCGGCATTTGTGGTGTCGTCGAACCAGCTCAGCATTCCGTTAGGCGCAGCGAATACGGCCATCCTGATTGCTTCAGGGTTTTTCATGGCACTTGGTGTGTGGGCGGCAGAGGTCAGGAAAAAGGGCCTGCTGCTTCTCTTTCTGGTCCTCACAACCGTGTTCGGATTGGCCTTTTTGGGCATCAAGGCAGTGGAGTACCACGAGAAGTGGGAGAAGCATCATATTCCGGGCGCTAGCTTTGACGTATCGCAGTTTATCAATCCGCAGGCGTACGGGTTGAAAGAGAAGCCTCTTGCACCCGATATGGCGCAGAAGACACAGGTGTTCTTCTTCCTGTACTTTGCCATGACAGGAATGCACGCCTTCCACATGATCATTGGCATTGTTCTTTTGTTCTGGCTGATGTGGCGCGCGAATCGCGGGGAGTTTTCATCGGGGTATGTTGCGCCGATTGAAAATTTTGGGCTGTATTGGCACTTCGTCGACATCGTGTGGATCTTCCTGTTTCCGTTGCTTTACCTCATTAACCGACACCCCGTCTAGCCGCGGTTGCAGCCACCGACGCTGGCTGGAAGGAGAAGATTATGTCCGAATATCATGACCCATCGAACGTAGTGAACCCGGAGCATGCTGACCATCACATTGTGACACCAGTCACGTACTCGATTGTTTTCGCTACGCTGCTGGTTATGACCGGTGTCACGGTCGGAGCAGCCTATATTGATCTTGGCCTCATGAATCCTGTTATTGCCCTGGCAATCGCGAGCTTCAAGGCCGTCATCGTCATTCTGTTCTTCATGCATGTGAAGTATCAGTCGAAGTTGGTGAAGCTGACGGTCATCTCTGGCTTCTTTACGTTTCTCGTGTTGACTACAATGACACTGACTGACTACATCAGCCGAGCGTGGGGCCTCTGGTAAGAAGTTTCATTCGTTTTGATAGGGATGCGGCCTGCGGGCCGCATTTTTGCTATCGTGAAAGCCCACTCCAGGTGCCTCGTACACTTGAGGCATGGCTAGGGCGCAGTCTGACTCTTCCGAAGAGCTTCTTGGCTGGTCGGGCGATTCGCGTGTCACCGTGCGGAGTGCCGGGGTGCCTGATCGCAACGGCAAATGCGTCGTCTACTGGATGCAGCGTGCACAACGAGGCGTCGACAACCATGCCGTCGACCTCGCGGTAAATATTGCTAATCTGCTTGGTTTGCCGTTGGTTGTGTACTTTGCCGGGATCTCGAACTTTCCTCACGCCAATATTCGCCACTACGCGTTCCTGAATCAGGGTTTGCCAGATATCGAAGCCGATCTGGCGGCGCGGAATATCTCATTTGTCCTGCGTCGAGCTCCGCACGAGTCGCATGAGCAGCTGCTGGCCGATGTACATGCTGCGTTTTTGATTGGGGACGAAAATCCTATGCGCGAGCCGGAGCGCTGGCGCAAGGAGCTTGCGTCTCGAATCAAAATTCCGTTCTGGACGGTCGATGCGGATGTGGTCGTTCCCTCGAAGTTAATGGAGAAGGCGCAGTATGGGGCGTATACGATTCGCCCGCGGCTCTTCCGTCATCTGCCGGAGTATCTGCGTCCCTACGAAAATCTCCGCGCCGAACATGCGTGGAAGGTGCCGCGGGGATTTCGCGCCGACTCTGTGCATGAGGACATGACACGCGGCTGGAAGGACGTCGATCGTAGCGTCGTTCCTGTTGAGGCGTGGAAGGGGGGCACACATGCTGGACTCGAGAGGCTGAAGGTATTCACGGGAAGGCTACTCGTAGACTATGATTCGCAGCGCAATCATCCGGAGACGGACGGCACCTCGTGCATGTCGCCATATCTTCACTTCGGGCATGTGGGGCCCGTTACGATCGCGTTGGCTGTGGATGCGGCGGTGAAGGCGAATCCAAGGCTTCGGGCTGCGCGCGACAGCTACTTCAATGAGCTCATTGTCTGGCGTGAGCTTGCCGTTAACTTCGTTCGCTATACGCAGAAGTACGATTCGCCGGAGTGCGCCGAGAGCTGGGCCAAGGCCACCATTAGGGAACATGCCCGTGACGAACGTGAGCACTTGTACACGTTACGTCAGCTTGAAGGTGCAAAGACCTACGATGACCTGTGGAATGCCGGTCAACTCCAGATGGTTCGCTATGGATGGATGCATAACTACGTTCGGATGTACTGGGCGAAGAAGATCCTGGAGTGGACTCCCGATGTTGCGACCGCGATGAAGTATGCGATCTATCTGAACGACAAGTACTTTCTTGATGGTCGCGATCCAAACGGGTACGCGGGGATTGCGTGGGCGATTCTGGGCAAGTTCGACCGGGCGTGGGGAGAGCGGCCAATCTTCGGGAAGATTCGCTATATGTCTGGCAGATCAACGGGCAAGAAGTTCGACTCGAACAGATACATCGAGCAGATGGGACTTCTGCCGGAGCAGAGGCCTCTCTTTTAGCGTCCCGCCAGCATCGTAGGGATAGCAAATCTTGGGTCAAATTTCGACCAAGAAGCTACCTATACAACTAGCGGGCGATTGTGGCGTAGCGCGGCTGGTGGTAGATTGAGGACGTCCACGCGGTAGGTCGATTTTCCGGGATCGTCCGCGCTGAACACGCTGAGAGATGGCCGCAGAGTAACACCAACGATCCTCCAGTAACGTCGATGAGAATTTTCTCATCCCGTTGTGGAACCATCCGTCGTTCTTCTCCCGCTCTAGCGTTGACTCGTCCGATGTCAGCTTGCAGCATCAAGATTAGCTGACTGAGCTGTTCGGATCGCACGCTATGGGCCTGATTGCATCTTCTCAATTCGCGCGCCGCACACGACGACTCCTCCGACGCGGAGCGTGCCGATTCTTTTTTGCGGCGAACCTTTTCCTTACGGCAGTCTTCCCTGTTGTCACCCTTGCTCAGCTAATTTCAGCGCCGGCTGCCTCGAGCGATGCTACTCCGGTCGATGCGCTTCGGTCGCATGCGGTTCGCTCGTGGCGGTTTCTTGGTGGTCGAACGCTTACGGGGAATGTCTCCGCCGCGCGAGCGATGGATGCGGCTCGTCAGCAACATGCCACGATGATGGCGCGGCAGGCCGCTTTGCCCCAAGCATCCAGTCTAAGTACGCCATGGCAACCTGTAGGTCCGAGCAGGGTCGCGAGTATTGCCTACGGCGATGTCACTGGCCGCATCACGGCGATTGCAATTGATTCGGCAGCTGATGCAAGTGGTAATACGGTTTACCTGGGAACTACGGGTGGAGGAGTGTGGAAGTCGACCAATGCGGCTGGGCCAGCGGCGAGTGTGACCTTTACACCGCTGACCGATACGCTGCCCGTCTTCAGCGAGAACTTCGGATCCTCGGCGATTCCATCGCTTAGCATCGGAGCAATCAGTGTGCAGTCGGGTGTGGTGTTGGCGGGTACCGGCGACCCCAATGATTCTTCGGACTCTTTTTACGGCGGCGGGTTGTTGCGATCCGCTGATGGGGGTCTCACCTGGACTCTAATACAGAATTCACTGGACGGAGTGAACGGTAACCACTCGTTCAACGGACTTGGCTTCGCCGGATTTGCGTGGAGCAGCGTGACGCAGGGAACAGTGGTCGCCGCTGTCTCCGAGGCAGCGGAGGGCGTTCTCGTCAATGCTCCAGATCTTACCAACAGCGTTATGGGACTCTACTACTCGACCGACGCCGGCGTTACGTGGCAGATGTCCACAATTATGGATGGCAGCCAGATTGTCCAGACACCGCAGGGGGTTGGAGGGGACCTTGGCGGAAGAGCGGCAACGGCGGTTATCTGGAACCCGGTTCGCAAGCGTTTTTATGCAGCGATCCGATACCACGGCTACTACGAGTCGGTCGATGGCGTGACCTGGACACGGTTGGCGCATCAGCCCGGAGCGGGCTTGACGACGGCTGCGTGCCCGACCGCTCCAGGGACAATAGGAAGGGCTTCCTGCCCGATCTTTCGGGGTGCGCTCGCTGTTCAGGCGAATACGGGTGATACCTTCGCTCTGACAGTGGATGTAAATAATGTCGATCAAGGTCTCTGGCAGGACTCGTGTGTTTTATCGGGGACAAGTTGTACCAACACGACCGTTACCTTCGGCAAACAGTTGTCATCGTCTCCGATGGAGATCGGCAGTGGCAGCACTGTGATTCCGCAGGCCGACTACAATCTTGCGTTGGCGGCCGTGCCTGCGGGACCTAGCGGCCCGACTCAAGACACAATCTTGTATGTGGGGACGCTCGATCTCTACCGCTGTTCGCTTGCAGCTGGATGCCTGCTCCGCAACACTACCAACTCGGTTGACGGCTGCGCCGCGCCTGCACAGGTCGCGCCTGCACAACATGCCATCGCTGCCTTGGCGACGCCAACGCAACCGGTTATTTACCTGGGTAACGATGGGGGGCTTTGGCGGTCGCTGGATGGAGTGAATCAGCAGGCAACTCCCTGCTCCGCAGATGACGCGACTCACTTTCAAAATCTGAACGGCGGCCTTGGGTCGCTTGCGGAGGTGGTTAGCTTTGCTCAGCACCCAACGGATGCGGGCGTGCTGCTGGTGGGCTTAGGTGCCAGCGGGACTGCATCTACTGGTACGGCTTCCAGTGGGACATCATGGTCGCAACTCTCTACCGGCGAAGGCGGTACAGTGGCAATCGACCAGACAAATCCTCTGCTTTGGTATATTTCCACTGGCGCTGGTGTCAGTGTCCACCAATGTACAGGCGGCTCGGCTTGTACTGCGGCGGACTTTTCTGGTGCAGCAACGATAGGACCTGCGCAGATCGCGAATGATGACTCCCTGGTTGACGCTCCCTGGCTGCTCGACCCGGCACTTCCGTCAGACCTGGTCATTGGCACATGCCGGGTGTGGCGCGGCCCTGCGGATAACCAAGGAGCCTGGTCCTCGCAGAACGCCATCAGCAAGCTTCTCGGCGGGCCACAGAATGCGTCCTGCGCCAGTACAAATCCTGTAGTCCGTTCTCTTGCCGCAGCTGGGCCCTCCAGCAATGCGGCCGCCGCGCAGAACGCGGGTTCGGAGGTTCTCTATGCCGGGATGGCCGGCGCACTCGACGGCGGGGGTAGTTTTGGAGGCCATCTCTATTCCCTTACTACGGCGAATACTGCGAGCGGTACAACATCGTGGAACGATCTTGCAACGTCGCCGGTGACGAATGGCCAAGGCGCTGGCTTCAACGAAGGAGGGTTCGATCTTTCGTCTGTAGCGGCGGATCCACATGATGGTAGCGGCAAGACTATCTATGCCACGGTGATGGGATTTGCAGGCAACGGCGTTAACGCTACTCATCTCTATCGCTCGATCGATGCGGGCGCACATTGGCTGGACATCAGCAGCAATCTTCCAAACGCTCCTGCGAACAGTGTGGTTGTCGACCCGAATGATGCGAATACGGTGTACGTTGGGATGGACACAGGAGTCTATGTCGCTACCCAGGTGACGACTTGCGCGACTGCAAACTGCTGGAGTGTGTATGGCACGAGCTTGCCGAATGCGCCTGTCGTCGAGTTGGCTGCGGCGCCAGGTATACCTACAGGCGACGGTCGGAGCGGTGAGCTTCGCGCGGCAACCTACGGACGTGGTGTGTGGCAGATCCCATTGCTGACGGCCTCCACCGCGGCACAGGCTGCAATGAGTCTGAACCCCGCTGCGCTCACCTATGGGACTCAAGCGATCGCGACGTCGAGTGCGGCGCAAACTATTACAGTTACGAATACTGGAAGTGCTCCTCTTACCGTGAGCATGGTTGCGGCGACAGGAGACTTTAGCGAGACCGACACGTGTACGACTGCTCCTATTGCTGTGAATTCGACTTGCACGATCCAGGTCCGGTTTCTCCCCACTGCTACCGGGAGCCGTAGTGGCATCCTGACCGTCTATGGCAATGTGTCTGGCGGCCAGGCGACGGCGACGCTTTCCGGTACCGGGAGTGCTGCGGCCCCCATTGTTCTCAACCCAATTACTCTCACATTTCCTTCTACGACGATCAACGCGACGAGTCAGGCACAAAACATTACGATTTCAAACACCGGGACAACTGCCTTTGGTCTCCAAACTCCATCTGTTATGGGTACGGATTTTAGGATCACCGCGAATACGTGCGGTTCAAGCCTTGGGCCCAGCGTCGGTTGCACGGTTGCCATCGCTTTTACGCCGACGGCTTCTGGAGCGCGTAGCGGGACATTCACTATCACTGATGACGCTGGGACACAGACTGCGTCGCTCAGCGGAACGGGAGTGTCGCCTGCAACCGACACACTCTCGCCTCTAGCGCTCACGTTTGCAGCACAGCAAATCACCACAGCGAGTGCACCTCAGCAGATCGTGCTGACGAACTCCGGCGATCTACCCTTAACCTTGATTGCAGCACAGATCATCAGTGGAGACTTTACTGCAGTCAACGCCTGCGGAAACTCGCTCAACCCGCACTCCTCGTGCTCGATCAGCATAGCGTTCCAGCCGAAGAATGTTGGGGCGATCAGCGGTCAATTGACTGTATCGGACCAATATCGGACTCAGACCGTTACATTGAATGGCACAGGTGTTGCTCCGCCAGGCGTGTCCCTTGCGCCTTTTTCGACCGTTACCTTTCCCGCTACTGGCGTGGGTATTACGGCTGCTCCGCAGACGGTCACTCTGACCAACAATGGTGGCGTTACGCTTCTTGTGCAAAGCATTGTGATTGCGGGGGACTTCGTGATCGTGCCGGGCAGCAACACCTGCGGCGCCAGTGTCGCCGTGGGTACGGCGTGCACCATGCAGGTTGCGTTTGTGCCGACCGTTGGAGGGCCACGTTCCGGTATGTTGACGGTCACTGACAATGCCGGCAACTCTCCGCAGACGCTGTCCCTCGTCGGTACGGGCGTTGATTTCACACTTAACCCGAATGGTGGGACGAGTCTGACCATTGTTAATGGTCAGAACGCCGTCTATCCATTGCTGCTAACTTCTGCTGCAAACATTCCTGGAACGGCAAACTTTACCTGCACAGGATTTCCGGTGAACTCTACTTGCAACGTGACGCCTGCGAGCGTTCCTCTTGGAAGCACGACGACGATTTCTGTCACTGTTCTTACCGGCGTCTCATCGACGGCGCTGTTACCGCGGCCGCCGATGAGTCGATCAAGTAGTTTTTGGCTTGCGGCCTTGTTGCCAGCAGGGTTACTCGCTCTGCGAAGGACTCGACGGTCGGGACTTGCTGCCTTTGCGCTGCTCGGTTGTTTGATTGCGGCAACGGGATGCGGTGCCGGGCGAACAATTCCTCAGGGTACCGGCTCCAATCCAAACCCTCCGTCGACTCCGGTCACGCCGGCGGGGACTTATACGGTGGTGGCCTCGGCCACGAGTGGTGGACTGACGCGAAGCGTAAGTCTTACGTTGACTGTTCAGTAGGGTTGAATGCTGAGGTGCACGGAGGCTGCAAAATCAAACAGCCCGGCCGGCACTGGCTCCCGAGGCCCACGCCCACTGGAAGTTATAGCCTCCCAGCCATCCTGTTACGTCCACTACCTCGCCGATAAAGTACAGGCCCGAAATCTTGCGGCTCTGCATCGTCTTTGCGTCGAGCTCTGCTGTGTCGACGCCTCCCGCCGTCACCTCTGCCTTGGCGTAGCCCTCGGTTCCGGCAGGCATCATCTTCCAAGTGTGCAGCAGCTGCTCCATTGCTGCGAGTGAAGCGTTGGTCCAATCTTCCGGCTGATGAAGTGCGACCCATCGCTCGGCCATGCGCGCCGGAAGCACTGCGCGTAAGGCGAGAACTGCCGCCGCGCTGTCGCGTCGTGCGTTGCGAGCAAGCAAGGGTGCGGTCACAAGGATGTCCGGCGCAAGATCAACTTCGATAGCTTCCCCGGGCCGCCAGTAGGAGGACACCTGCAGGATCGCAGGGCCACTCAGTCCCCGATGCGTCACCAGCATCTTTTCTCGAAAGGTTCCGCGCCCCTGCCGCGTTCTGGCATCAGCGACGACCTCGGCTGAGACGCCTGCGAGGTCGCACCAGTGGTCGCGATCTTCGGCGCTGAAGACCAGTGGTACGAGGCCTGGTCTGCATGGAATGATTCGCAGGCCGAACTGCTCTGCGAGGCTGTAGCCGAGTCCTGTGGCGCCCATCCTAGGGATGGATAAACCTCCGGTGGCGACTACGAGGGCTTCGGATTCAAAGATCGTTTCTGCGGTACGGACTTGAAAACGTCCCTCGCGCACGACTGACGTGACCTTCGCGCCGACGAGGATGCGGACACCTGCTTCTGCGCATTCGCGCTCCAGCATGGTGATGATGTCGTGTGCGGAACGGTCGCAGAAGAGCTGTCCGAGAGTTTTTTCGTGGTAGCGGATTCCGTGTCTCTCGACCATGGCGACGAAATCCTGTGGCGTGAAACGGGCAAGCGCCGATTTGGCGAAATGAGGATTTTCAGAGAGAAAGTTTTCTGCACGGCAGTGGATGTTGGTGAAGTTGCAACGGCCTCCTCCGGAGATGAGGATTTTTTTCCCGACGCGTTCGGCGTGGTCCAGCAAAACGACGCGGCGGCCACGGCGTCCGGCTTCCAGTGCGCACATCATCCCGGCCGCGCCTGCCCCTAGGATTACGATATCGACCTTCGGCACGCGCGTTCCTCATTGCTTTCTTTGAATCCGGATTCCAGTCGCTTATCTCTATTCTAGATTTGTTGTGGTTTGCAGTTGTGCGACCATTGATTCATGTTGAAAAAGGTTGAAGGACGTGGGCCTCGAGTGGTTGCAGCCCAGCCGCATGGGCCTGCAGCGGCGGTGACGCGGCGGGCGGCGGATCGGGTGCGGGCCGGGCATTTGTGGGTGTATCGGTCGGATGTTGATTCGCTGGTGCCGGGAGTTGGGACGGCGGAGATTCCGGGTGGGGCGCTGGTTACGGTGATGGATAGCCGCGGGATTCCGCTGGGGTCGGGGCTTTATAGTGCGGCGTCGCAGATTGCGGTACGGATGGTGTCGGCGCAGGTTGCGCTTACGCGCGGGGGTTATCTGGAGCAGGTGCGGGAGCGTGTGGTTGCGGCGTTGGCGCTTCGGGACGAGGTCGCGCCGGAGTCGATGGAGAACGATGCATGCCGGCTGATCTTCTCCGAGGCGGACGATTTGCCGGGGATTGTTGCGGATCGCTATAACGAGCTGGTGATTGTGCAGTTGTTGACGCAGGGAACGGCGCAGGACGACGTCCGTGCTGTGCTGACTGAGGTGGTTCGGGAGCGGATCAATCCGGCGACGATTCTTGAGCGGCCTGATCCCAAGATCCGTGAGCTGGAGGAGTTGGCTGCGCCTTCGCCTGGGCCGTTGTATTCGAGTGGCGATTCGCCGCAACTCACGACTGTGTTCACGATCAATGGATTGCGTTTTCATTATGACGCTGGTTCGGGGCAGAAGACCGGGGCTTTTCTCGATCAGCGGTTGAACTATGCGGCTGCGGCGCGGTATGGGCGTGGCTCGGCGCTGGATATTTGTACCTACCAGGGTGGGTTTGCGATTCATCTGGCGCAGCGATGTCAGCAGGTGACGGGGGTTGATGCGAGTCGCGGGGCGCTTGAGGTGGCAGACCGGAACCTTGAGCTGAATCCGGAGCTTTCGGCGCGGGTGCATTGGATTGAGGCCGATGCGTTCGAGCTTCTGCGCGAGTTCGAGGCGAGGAGAGAGCGGTACGACACGATCGTGCTCGACCCGCCGGCGTTTGCGAAGTCGAAGCGCGCGGCCGAAGGTGCGATGCGCGGGTACAAGGAGCTGAACCTGCGGGCGATGAAGATGTTAAGGCCTGGTGGGACGCTGGTGACCTGCTCGTGCTCGCATCATGTTCCGCTTGACGAATTCACCGAGGTGGTTGCGGCGGCGGCTTCGGATGCGGGGCGGCGGGTGCAGATGCTTGAGGTTCGGGGAGCGGCGCCGGACCATCCGGCGGTTTTGACGCTGCCGGAGACCAGCTATCTGAAGTGTTTGATCTGCCGGGTGGGGTGACCCCTCCCCCCACTGCCCGCGCGTAAATGGTTTATATTCATGCATTTACGGCAGGTGATTGTCTGCAAAATAATGATAATAAATGGTTTGCTTCCAAAATCGTGCATCGAAACGAGTTAGCCCAGACAATGGTCCGGGGCTTCTTTGTTTTTGATCTATATATATCCAGTATATCGGGTTGAGGATAACTAATACGCCAACTCAATCTTGCTTTGTTTCAATGGATTACTTGATTTTGGGGCTTGACATGTGATTTCTGGGCGGAATATGACAAAAGAAAAATAACGGCAGGACAAGCGCAATCAAATCAGTTGCTTGCCGGTGAAATCGACGCAAGTCAGGCCTGCGCATCGGCGGGCATTGTTGTCAGCGCCTTTTGTGCGAGGGCGGGAAGGATGAAGGAGGGCAGGATGGTCGAGATTGTGGCATAGACCAGAAGACCTCCATAGAGGGCATCATCGATGTGGAACGACTCGTGAAGAATTGCGGCGATAACCAGGGTGAAGATGAGAGTCGGAGTGAGCGCAACTGCGACACGGATGCTGCCTTTGTTCGTTCTTCGGGAGAAGTAGCGGCATTCCACCCAACTCTTGGCAATACGAAGCGGAAGCACGACGATTGATAAAGCCAATCCATAGAAGAGTGCCTTGAGAACCAAGGCGTCAATAGGGACTTCCAGTCCTTCGTGGAAAAAGTAGAAAGGAACAAAGAACGAGGCGAAGAGTCGGACCGCATGAAGGTTTTCAGGGGAGGCCAGAGTTGTCATCCGAGTCTTAAGGAGACCCGCCACCAACCCGGCGACGAAGGCGCCGATAAGAACGTGAACACCGACCGCACTACTGATGACCGCACATATGATCCCGACCATGAGCAGGAGAGAGAACTCCGAGCCGGGAGCATATGGAACGACATACTTGCCCAGAGCCAGAAAGAAGAGAGGGGTCAGAACAACGAGAAGCAGAAGCGCGCCAATCGAGACGGCCAGCGCCTGCACAGAGTCCGCATTGGAGAGAATGAGTAACACCAGCAGCGCGATAATTTCGCCGGCGATGGCGTTGATCGATACCTCGGTCTGTTCGCTCTCTGTCAGGCCGGAGTGGGGCAATATATCAAGGATGAAGCCGGTCGACGGGGTGAGGAGCCCTAGACCCAACAGCGAAGCTGCCTGCCACGACATATGCAGATAGTGGATGGCCAGCCATGCCGACGCGACCAGAAAGACTCCTCGCGTAGCAAGATGACCGATGAGGCGCCTGAGTTGATGGCGAATCTCGACCAGGTCAACTTCAAGGCCGGCAAGAAGGAAGAGCGATGCGATACCAAGTGTCGCTACGACAGCAAGAACATGGTCGTCTACAGTTGTCTTGAAGAGGACGGCGCCGACGATTCCGAAGATGAAGCAGGTGAGCGGCGCGGGCAGCCGAAACCGCTGGAGTGCCCGAGGCACCACCAGGAGCCCAAGAATCATGCCCAGATAAACCAGGGTGCGGCTGGGAATCTGCATTGTGCGTATCAGGCGTCGTTGTTGCTGCTTGACCTCGGACTATAGCAAAACATGAGTAGATCTGCTCGATATTCGAGCTTTCGCACCGGCTTGCCGCAATGACATGCAAGCTCTACCCCTGGCGGACCCGGCAGCGCGTCTTCGGCCTAGTTGTTGGCGCTTGCAACCGCCTCCTGCACCTTCTTTTGATCCTCTGCTGCTAACTGCTCCGGTCCGAGTTTGTAGTTCAGCCTGTCGATCGTTCCATTGAAACGGAAGGGCAGATCGTAGCTGAAGTCCACCCCCGAGCGAGTATCGAGACCGATGTCGAAGGTTTCGTCGATGGTCATCATGAGCGGAATCGAGTGCGGAATCGTCTTGCGATCCACTTCCTTTCCATCGACCGACAGCACGCCCGTGCCACTTTTGCCTGGGCCAGGCCCGTCGTATTTGAAGTCGAAGACCACAGTGTGTTTGCCCGCGCTGAGCGATGGACCTGACCACCTGAAACGCTCAAGGTCGAGCATGTTGTAGACGAAGACCGGCCTGCCTCTGCCGATCTGCGCCACGCCGGTGATAAGTCCTGCAATCAACCAAGCGGGAGCGAGGAGCAACAGTGCGTAGCCGGGCCATGTCTTCCAGCCGGACCATTGTCTTTTTCTTGCGAAGAAAGTAAGTAGCAATCCCAAAAGAAACAGGCTCCAGATCACAACTTTGAGCACGGTGCTTCTGAGCCACCAGTTGTGACTTTGACTGAGGAAGAGGCCATAACCACCGAACCGTCCGCCCAAGGTCGCGATCATGCCTTCACCACCGCCTTCAGGGACCGTAATCTCCGCTGTGATGGTGTAGTCCTTGTCGAGAAGGCTCGGAGCATTGCCGAGCGGAATACCGGCGTTTACTCCCGTGTACGTAAAGTCGGTGCGTCCCGCGACAGCGCTTGGCCGCTTGGTCAGCAGGCGAGAGAAGGCCGTATTGTCCAATGGGAAGACGTTATATTTTGTTGCCTCTGTCTGAAACAGCGCTTGCATCTCTTTGAGTTTGTCTGGATTCGACGCGGCGAGGTCGTTGTTCTCGGAGTAGTCCTGGGCAATGTTGTAAAGCTCCCATTTGTACCCGGTGGTGACGTCGGGGAGTTTGCCGGTTGCGAGGTCCCAGGGTGGAGCGAAGGGCGTTGTAGCGGCGATCCAACCATCGTGATAGATCGCGCGATTGCCGGCCATCTCGAAGTACTGTGTTGTGCGCGTCGATGGGGCGTTAGCGTTTGCCGGATCGAAGGTGTAGGCCATGCTGACGCCTTCGATGGGCCTTTGCGTGATGCCGTTCACAGTGGTTGGCGCTGGAATGCCAGCTACCTCAAGTATGGTTGGGACGATGTCGATGACATGGTGGAACTGGGTGCGAATCGCTCCCGCGTCTTTGATGTGGCCGGGCCACGAGATCGCCAGACCCTGCCGCGTACCGCCAAAGTGCGATGCCACCTGCTTGGTCCACTTGAAGGGGGTATCAAATGCCCACGACCAGCCTACCGACATGTGCGGGTACGTCTTGTCCGAGCCCCATTCGTTGTAATGCAGCATTTGGAGCGCCTCGGGCGCTTTCAGAATTCCGTTGTAGGCGGTGAGCTGATTAAATGCGCCGGAGAGCGTGCCTTCGGGACTGGTTCCGTTGTCGCCGACGATGTAGATGATCAGCGTGTTGTCCAGCTTGCCCTGGTCCTGCACCTCTTGAATCACGCGGCCAATCTCGTAGTCGGTATAGGCAGCGTAACCAGCAAACACCTCGGCCTGACGTGCGTAGAGTTTCTTTTCCATTTCGGAGAGCGAGTCCCACTTGGGTATCGAATCCGGCCACGGAGTGAGCTGCGCATTGGCAGGGATAACGCCGAGGCGCTTCTGGTTGGCGAAGATCTGGTCGCGCAACTTTTCATACCCCATGTCGAACTTGCCTTTGAACTTGTCGATCCACTCCTGCTTGGGCTGATGGGGCGAGTGCGTGCCGCCGGGAACGTAATAGAGGAAGAACGGTTTGTCAGGTGCGGCTGCGTTCAGGTCGCGCATGTGCTTGATGGCTTCGTCGGCCAGATCGGTAGTGAGGTTGTAGTTTGGATTTCCGACGAATGGGAAGATCTGGGTGTGATCGCGGAAGAGGTAAGGCGTCCACTGATCGGTCTCGCCGCCCATGAAGCCGTAGAAGTATTCGAAGCCCATGCCGGAAGGCCACTGATCGTACGGCCCGGCGACGCTGTATTGAAAACTGGGAGTGTTGTGGTTTTTGCCAAACCATGAGGTGGAGTAGCCGTTGTCACGAAGGATCGTTCCGATGGTGCCGTTCTCAACGCCGATGATGGAGTCATATCCCGGGTAGCCGGTGGACAGTTCGCCGATGACGCCCGTGCCGACAGAATGATGGTTGCGGCCCGTAATCAGCGCGGCGCGCGTTGGTGAGCAAAGGGCTGTGGAGTGGAATTGAATATAGCGCAGGCCCGTGCTGGCGACGCGATCGAGGGCGGGTGTGGGGACAACACCGCCAAACGTGCCGGAAACGCCATAGCCCTGGTCATCCGTCATGATGAGAAGCACGTTGGGAGCGCCTTTGGGCGGAGCAATGCGGGGTGGCCACCAGGGAGTGGAATCCGTGGCGGCGGGCTTGATGACCCCGCCGAATTTAGGTGGAACCGCCGGGATTTGTTTCCCTTCGATTGTGGTCGTGGCGCTCGGAGAACCAAGCTGTCCGGTGACGACCTGTGCATCTACTGGATGGAGAAACATTGTTGCCGCGAACAGGCAGGCCGCGCCTTCTACGAGAAGGCTCTTCAGTTTCCACCTCATGCTTTGCTCCTTGGCTCTAAATACGAGTTAGTGCAAGGAGTTTATGAACATCCCACGGGTTTGGTAACTCCCAAAAATAGTAGTCAGGCAAAAGATGTGTTTCGTAAAACGAATTTGTACCCGTAGCGGAACTTATATAAAAAACGATCCCGGTTGTACGGGATTGGTACTCATAAACTGACCCATTACCCGGAGACCAGACCGTTCAGCAAGCTCAGAGCAGCTACGGGGCAACCCGCGTTCTGGGCGACTATACTTCTGACTATCTTGAGATGGAGCGTGTACGGGATGGTTATGAGACGGGTTTGGGCCGGTGTGTTTGCTGGTTTGTTGATGGCTTCGACGGCCCTTGCGGTGGCGCAGGACAAGGACAAAGGGAAAGACAAAGATAAGGACAAGAAGCAGGACGAGAAGGTGGTGGTGAAGGGTAAGCCGGAGGTGGCGGAGGCGGAGCTGCCCGGCGACTCGACTACTGATGGTTCGGTGACGGTGGGCGGGCAGGTGATTGCCTACAAGGCGGTGGCGGGGACGTTGACGGTGGGGTCGACGGATTCGCAGGACGCGATGCTGGGACTGGATGGGAAGATGCTGCCGGGGACCGGGGTGAAGGCGCCCGATCCGGATAAGCCGGAGGAGGCGACGGCGACGGCACGGATGTTTTATGTTGCGTACTTCAAGAAGAATCCGGAGGCGGTGCGGCCGGTGACGTTTTTGTATAACGGCGGGCCGGGCAGCTCGACGATGTGGTTGCACATGGGGTCGTTTGGGCCGAAGAGGGTGGTGACGACGGATGGGCAGCATGATGAGGGTGCGCCGTACAAGATCGTCAACAACGATTACAGTTTGCTGGATGTGAGCGATGTGGTGTTTATCGACGCGCCGGGGACGGGGTTCAGCCGGATAATGGGCGAGGACAAAGAGAAAGCGTTCTGGGGCGTGGACCCGGATGCTCATGCGTTCGAACGGTTCATCCGGAGATTTTTGACGAAGTTCGACCGGTGGAACTCGCCGAAGTATTTGTTTGGCGAGAGCTATGGGACGCCACGAACCGCGGTGCTTTCGGCCGACCTGCAGAATGTCGATCTGAATGGAATTGTGTTGCTCTCACAGATTTTGAGTTTTGATAACAGCATCGATGGGCCGAAGTGGAATCCGGGTGTGGACCAGGCTTATGCGCTGGCGTTGCCGACGTTTGCGGCGAGTGCGTTTTATCACCACAAGCTGCCGACGCAGCCGGCGGCACTGGAGTCCTTTCTCGCGGAGGTGGAGCAGTATGCGCTGGGAGACTATATGTCGGCGCTGCTGCAAGGGTCGGATCTGCCGGATGCGAGGCGGCAGGCTGTGGCGGAGAAGCTGCATGGGTATACCGGGCTGCCGGTGGCGTATCTGCTGCGGGCGAATTTGAGGGTGTCGGGTGCGGCGTTCAGTAAGCAATTGCAGCTCGATGACGAGGTCACGACGGGGCGACTGGATGCGCGGTACAAGGGGCCGGACATGGATCCACTGAGCTCGGATGCGGAGTATGACCCGCAGAGCAACGCGATCTCGTCGGCGTATACGGCGGCGCTAAACCAGTACATGCGGACGGAGCTGAAGTATGGGGCGGATCAGACGTACAAGCCCGGGGCTTATGGGGACGCGGACTTTACGTGGGACCTGCAGCATCAGGCTCCCGGAGGGCCGCCGGCTGCGCAACAGGATGGCGGGACGAATGTAATGCCGGACCTGGCGTTCACGATGAAGTCGAACCCGAAGATGAAAGTGATGCTGGCCGGAGGGTACTACGATCTGGCGACGCCTTATTTTGAGGGCAAGTACGAGATGCATCATCTGCAGATTCCGCAGAAGCTGCAGGCGAACATCAGCTACCACTACTACCAAAGCGGGCATATGGTCTATGTGAATGAGGATGTGCTGAAGCTCTTTCACGCGGATGTGGCGGCGTTTATCAGGGGGACTGAGAACGGAAAATAGGGGTCGTCCGGGTGAAAAGGGGGTCGTCTTTGGACGGCCTCTTTTATTGGGGCCGGCTAAGCTGCTTATTTTCAATGGCATTGGTAGCAGAAGCTCGATTTTATCTATTTGAGTGTGTTGTAGTCAGATTATATGCAACCTTTCGAGCTGTGTTGCGTCTTAACAAGTGCAGGTGGTGAAGAACCCCTGAATTTCAGGACCTTATTAAGGAGAGTGCTTACTATGACCACGATGACTCGGTTTGTTCCCTTGCGTACGCCTTTCGAGGATGTTGCCGGATTGCAGAAGCGGCTGAACTCGATCTTCAATGACTTTGCCGGGCCGGATACCTCTAGCGCGAGCTTTGTGCCGGCGGTGGATGTGTATGAGGATGCGGAGAAGCTGGTGTTGAAGCTGGAGATTCCCGGGGTAAAGACGGAGGATCTCGACATTCGCCTGGAGAACCAGACGCTGGTGATCAAGGGCGAGCGGAAGTTTGAGTCGACAGAGAAGGCTGAGAACTTTCACCGCATCGAGCGGCGCTTCGGCAGCTTCGTTCGCAGCTTTACGCTGCCGCAGACGGTGAATAGCGAAGGCGTGACTGCGACCTCGGATGCCGGTGTGTTGACGATCTCGCTCGCAAAGAAGGCTGAGGCACAGCCCAAGCAGATCAAGGTGCAGGTTGGCGCGACGAAGCAGGTTGAAGCGCAGACCGCTCAGTAATTCGGTCGCAAAGGCTAGTCAAAGGGAAGGCTGAGGCCTTCCCTTTTTGTTGTGGAACCTGTCAGGCTGGGTGGCCCATTCCTGACAACCTCGTTTCCATGCAGCAGCGGCGGATTAATTCAGAACAGCAGCAGTCTCCAAACGTCAATCAGCCGGGGTAGTCGAAGTTGCCGATAACCCGACTTTTCGGGCTGAACGCCAACGACAATAAGCTGAAGCTACACGCGGACTGATACTGCCGACGACAGGATTCTGTCTCGGATCACCTCAGGGCTGACGGATCCCAGCAGTATGAACTCTCGCCACCGTCCAGTCGTCAAGCCGATGCGGATCCGTCCCGAATGCGGTATACCGCCCATGCCCCATTTGCTCTTATCGGTTGCCTCCACAAAGGTGATTTCCGAACCTGGGATGAAGAAACCGCCTTTCAGCTTTGCAAGGTCTTCGACCGCACCACGGTCCCGCATGAGTTCTGGGTCGTCGAGCATCTTCTGGTACGGTTCATAGAACAGCGGGCGTGCTGCACTTACCGGGCCTTCAAACTTCCAACCATAGAGACCGTCCGGTGCAGAGAATACGAGGTAGGTCCGATTGAGAATCAGGCAGTAGTACTCCATCCCCACAAATCCCGACATAGCTTCCTTCGGATTTGTCGAGATAGATGGGTCTCGGTCCAAGATGGCATCGGCCGGGACAGCCGCGCGCAGCGAGAAATAGCCAGAGACAAATGTCCAGATGAGTACCACCACGCCGGCAAACCCAGAAATGACGAGGATGAACTTCCAATCAACCCTCCACCTCCCGTCGAACAGGTCATTGACAAGGGCCTTCGCGACCTGTCCACAGACAACCACGCAAAAGGTAATGAGAGCCGACCTAGCTGCTGTTCTAAAAGCTAGCCTTACATCTCCGCTGCCGGTTAGTGCCATTCTCTGAGGCCCATCCCAAGGTTCAACACACAGCTATCACTAGAAGTAAAACACGAGCGGTGTCGAATGGAAAAATACTTCAGTTTTTCCACGCGCTCCAAGTTCGCGCCCACCCAACCCAGAAGTTATCCGTGGAACCCGCCAGTCTTCACCTTGGGTCGTCTGTTAGGCGAATCGAACTTCCCCTGAAACGGAGTTTTCGGCAACTTCAACCGAACTTGCCGAAATTGCGACTTTTCGGGAACTTCGTCACCGAGTGACAGCTCGCCCTATACTCCGTGGATGGAAGCGATCAAGATCATAGCCGCCTGCGTGGCTGCTGGAGCGGTGTACGGCATCCTGCACGATCAAGTCACAGCACGTGTGTGTCTCGAATACTTCACGGTTTTTCACCCGGATGTATTTCACACTCAATCGCCCACGCTTCTCGCCATCGGATTGGGCATTCTTGCGACCTGGTGGGTGAGTCTTCCGCTCGGAATCCTTCTCGCCCTTGCTGCTCGGGCAGGCTCACGTACCAAACTCACTTCGGCACAGATCGTTCCAATACTCCTGAAACTGATTGCCGTGATGGCAGTTTCAGCTTTGACGGCGGGAATCATGGGGTACTTCTTGCAGGGCCTTGGCATGGAATACTACGCAACGGCCATCCCAAAAGAAATACAACACCCGTTCTACGCCGATCTTTGGGCACACGAAGCGTCGTACCTCATCGGTCTGATTGGCGGTATTGTCCTCTGCATCGTTGTCTGGCGTAAGCGAGAGCGCATTGGAGGACCACGAAGTTTCAACACGTCGAGCGTCTGAGGAAGTCTGAACTTGCCGAAAACCCGACTTTCAGGGAAATCGGCAATTTTCGAAGACCTATCTGATTGGGCAGACGAACTCTGGGATATCTGTAGGATTTATTTGTAGTACTAGTTCTACTCGGCACTCGGCTTGCGGGCAGGACAAGCTGTCAGGCTGCTTGAAACCGCCAGTAGCTGAAGGAAGAAAGCGATACTTTCCGGCCTCTATCTCTCCGATATCGAAGCGTCCGCTGTCGTCTGTTTCAACCACCTTCAGCGAAACTTGGTCCGTTGTCGAGATCCACCTGCGCAGTTCCACCTTCGATCTCTTGAATGGTGCCCCCGACGGATCCGCTAGAACGCCGAATAGATGTGTCGGCTTGACTAACCGGAGGTTTGGTTTGACCTGCCGATTCTTGCAGTCTTCTGTTGTGCAACACAAATGGACTACTTGCGCGTGCAGCGGGCTATCAGGGACGGTCGTCTGGGCGAAGCCAGTTAGAAGCGCTACACAGATGGAATGAAATCTACGCATCGAGTCAACTCCGACGGCCAGCGTATCGCGCGGACAGCTAATCCGCAACGGTCCTCATGAAAAACGGGATTTGCGGCAACTTCGACCATCAGGGAACCCGATCAGTTTCGAACTTGCCGGGTGCCCCATCTTCGCGACGGCTTTATCGTCGCTAAGGTGGGCCATCGTGCGAAGCACGATCTTCGTTCAAGTCGTGGAGCTTTCTCTCGCGAATCGTTGAGGCACAGAAACGAGAACCAAAATTCCCGAAATGGGAATCCCTCAGAAATAAATCCAGAAGAAGTGGCATGTTTTTCGAGCCCGAAAAATGACCGTCAACTTACCAGCTTTCACCAGCAATCCACCACAAATTCACCATCGAAAAACCACGTTCTGCACCACGTTTTTGCCAAAACCCCCAGCAAAAACGCTGGTTATCCAGCCCCAAAAAAATAGTGCAAAAGCGATGGGCCTTCCCCCCGTTTTTCAGGGTCTCTGGCCGTGAGTGGTGGGGGAGATTGGGGTGACGGATGGAGTGGCGAGGCCGACGAATTCGGTAACGGAGTTGCTGGTGAAGTTGGTGACCCAGATATTGCCCGAGGCGTCGATGGCGAGGCCGCGAGGATTGCTGAGGCCGGCGGCCTGATAGCCAGTGGTGGGGGAGGCTGCTGCGCCGGTGTTGGAGAAGGCCGAGAGGGAGTTGCCTTCGCGATTAGCGACCCAGACCCGATTGCTGCCGTCGATTGCAATCTGTGCGGGGCCCTTGAGGCCGCCGCCGGTGTAGCCGTTGGAGGGAGAGACGAGGACGCCGTTCTTGTCGGAGGCGCCGATGGCGTTGTTCTTGTTGCTGGCGTACCAGACTTTGTCGGCGGAGTCGATGGCCACGGAGGTGAGGTCGGTGCCGGAGGCGGCGGTGGTGAACTCCGCAGTGGAAGTCTGTGTGGCGGGGAGGGTGAAGCGATAGAGGCTGTGAGGCTCACCGATGGTCCAGCCGATGCCGGTGCTATTGATGGCGATGCCGGAGTCGTAGGCACTGGTGGTGAACTTCTTGAGCACGGAGCCGTCGCCTCGAAGGACGGTGGTGCGGGCGGTGCCTGAGATCCAGAGGTTTTGGGCGGCGTCGAAGGCGGGGAAGAAGCATGCGGTGTCGCAGGCGTATGGGGTGTTGGTGAGAGAGGCGCCGGTGGTGGAGAATTTGGAGACGGAGGAGGCGTTGGGGGGGCCGAAGTTGACGACCCAGGGATCGTCGTGGGCGTCGATGGCGATGGAGTAGGGGAGGTTGAGGCCACCGCCGGTGAAGCCGACGCCGGAGAGGATGGTACCGGTAGTGTCGAACTCGGTGAGGGAGTTGCTGACGTAGCCCGGGACCCAGACGTTGCCGAGAGAGTCGATTGCGGGAAAGTAAGGGCCGACCATGTTTTCCGCGTAGTAGGTGATGGCGAGGGACCAGTCGTTGGGTTTGGTGCTGAGGGTCGGCTGGAAGGCTGTGGTGAGGGAGCTGGCGCTGAAGAGCGCGGCGACGTTGGCGCCGGGGTTGTGCGCGATGTTGACGGCTGCTGTGATGACGTCGGTGGGAGCGGCTCCGTCGAGGCGGAGGGCGTTGGTGAAGAGTGGGGTGCAGCCTGCGTTTCCGTCGGAGTTGACGCAGTTGACGAGCAGGTTGGCGAGGGTGTTGAGCTGGGCCTGGGGGACGTCGCCGTTGCCGCCGAGGTTCTGGACACGGGCGACCCCGGTGCCGATGTCGACGAGGTTGCGGGCGGTGCGGAAGGCGTTGGCGATGCCCTGGAGCGCGGCGGGAGTGGAGGAAGAGCTGACGTGGGTTGCGTCGGTCATGAAGCCGGAGAGGGCGTAGACGGCGGCGACGGTGGTGACTTCGTTGAGCGAGACATAGGGCACGGTGCTGGCGAAGTCGGTTCTGCCTTCAGGGCACGCTCCGAAGGCTGCCATGAGACCGAGAGCGGGGTTGACCTGTCCGGCGGGAAGGCCGGGGTTGCCGCCGAGAGCGAGGAGATAGACTTGCTGGCCGGTAGTGCAGGTGTAGTCGCCGGAGATGCTGAAGCTGCCGTAGGCATCGGTGAGAACGTAGTTGCCGATGGCGTCGGTGGAGATTCCGGGTTGGGTTGCGTTGAGCATGGAGGTGCTGGGAGCGCCGTAGCCGTTGGTGCTGGCGGCGAAGAGATAGATGTGTGCTCCGACGACGGGATCCTCTCCGCCGTGAACGTTGCCGACGATCGCAGAGCCGGCGACCGTTGCGGGAGCGGGGGGATTGGTTGTTGCGATGGCGGTTCCTGAGGTCAGCTGCTTTTCCTGAAACGCCGCGCAGCCGCTCAGGAGGGCGGAGGCGGCGAGCGAGAACGCAAGATAGTTGTTTGAAAAACGGGGCAAAGGAGTGTCTCCCGAGTGCTGCAAGTGATGCCAAGATTAGCAGTTAGTGGAAGTTCGAACGTACGACTTTCGCGTCAGAAAGGATGGCGCAGGAGGGTGAGGTTGGCGCCAATTTGGAATGCTGCGCGTGCGAAAAAGATTGACGATTGTGATCCGGTTTGGAGCAGGATATTTTGGACGGTGCGAATGCAGAGCAGGTG
The DNA here is from genome assembly GCA_000381605.1 of Acidobacteriaceae bacterium KBS 89. Lineage (GTDB taxonomy): Bacteria > Acidobacteriota > Terriglobia > Terriglobales > Acidobacteriaceae > Edaphobacter. The sequence continues at coordinate 1,593,554 of KB906754.1, read as the reverse complement.
AAGATGCGAGGGTCGATTGCGCTAATGGTTGTCACGCTTGGTTTAGTGGGTCCGGAGTCGCTTGCGCAGGAGAAGGCAGCGCCAAAGGCGCCTCCGAAGATCCCCATGTATGGGTTGGAGATTTCTACAGAAGAGCCGGTGGCGGCGCAGCTTCCGAACATGATGTATGAGCCCGGCTTTGGCTGCACAAGTGATGGCTCAATCGGCGTGAATGTTGCTCTTCCGCCGGACAAAGCGAAGCAGGGACTTGTGATGGTTTTTTATACGATCTCGCCGGACGGCAAAATCGTTAGCTTCGACTTCAAAAAGATCAACGATCTTGTGCTCCGGGATGGCCAGCGCGCGATGAACCATGACGTCGGGGAGCGTGATGTCGATTTCTTCTTCAGTGCGCAACCAGTCAAGAAAACCCTGGACGGGCAAGGGCAAGGCAAGCAAGACGCTCCGGCGGGATGGTTCGTTGCGCGATTTGACCGGGACGGTGCGTACCACGGAGCGGCGGAGCTGAACCTACCAGGACTCAATCCACAGCGAATGGCGGTGTTCGACGACGGAGATCTGTTGGTCTTCGCACTGGATGAGGCCAACCGGCAACCGCAGTTGGTGCGTTATTCTCCGACTGGCCAGAAGGTGCATTACTACTTCGCGGACGCTGAATTTGGCCGTAAAGGGCCGGCCGCCACGCAGCTACCCATCGCGAAGGGAGCAAACCTTGATAAAAACCGCTTAGAACTTTTTCAGTTGAAGGGAAGTATGCAGCTATCGCAGATGTCGCACTACAAGACTCGATCCTGCTGCTAGAGAAGGACGAAGGTGTTCCTCTCTTTCAGGCATTTCCGGATGGAGACGTTCGAACGATCCAACTTCCAAAAGTGGAGGGCTTCGAAGTCGATTCGTTGATTCCGTCCGACGATCTGCTTTATGTGCAGTATAGGAAGCCAAGTGCGGACCCAAATGGCAGCGATCAACGGATGGTTCTTGAGCTGAGTCCGATCACGGGTGATGAGCTGCGCCGAATCGTGCCAGGAGATCTAGAGGTAGCGTGTGTTCATCGGGATGTTTTTCGGGTGATGCGGTTCAAGGGTCAGCACACGTTTCAGTTTTTCAATGCTAGGGTGACGGCGGTGAGGTAGGGTTTGTCGCGCGGCGGAAGGATAGGGCGGCGACGGTGATGAGGAGGGGTTCGGCGAACCAGAGGGAGTGGTTGCCGAAACGAGGAGCCGCCCATGCGCCCATGACGGCTCCGGCAAGAAAGCAGAGACAGATGAGGCTAAGGGCGCGGGCCTGGGAGAGGCCTAGTTCACGGGCTTCGGGGGTGGCGCGGGGGTCGAAGGCATCGTAGAAGCCTTCGGCGACGTCGCGGAGGTTTCCGGTGATGAAGGTGGAGTTGTAGGCGAAGCGGTCGACACGGCGAAAACTTGCAACCTGGATCGCGGCGGCGTAGGCGATGATGCCGGTGAATGCCATTTCGGGGAAGCTGTGCGGGAGCCAGCCGAGGACGAAGATAGCGGCGATCTCCAACCCGAGCCCGAGGAGAACGAAGCGACCTAGGCGGGTGCGGAGGTGCTTTGAGGTATTGATGCCAGCGAAGAAGCCCGCCAGGGGGATCAGGTGGGGGACGATATCTTTCCAGTCACGGCCGAGGATAGCGATGCCGAGGAAGACGACGTTGCCGGACATGGCATTGGCAAAGACGTGGCCATGGTTCAGGTAGACGATGGCGTCGAGCAAGCCACCGGTGGTTGCCAGGAGCATGGCGTCGGCGAGTGCGTCGGGTTGAATGGATGTAACCGGGGGCGGCATGGTGGATGGAGGGACAGTCAGAGAGTATCGTGAAATCCGAGTTGGAGGATGTTTTTGAATGGGTTAGACGGGGTTGGTTTGTTGGGGAAAGGGTTGGGGTAGGGCTCGGGGTAAATGTGAGTGACTTATTGTCACATTTCACGCATCTTATTGGATCTTCACGCGTCTAATTAAAGCGAAAAGCTAAAAATCATTGATTTGAGAGGTAGATATGGCGATCAAGTGGGATCGGTTGACAGTGAAGTCGCAGGAGGCCGTACAGGCAGCCATCGGACATGCCGCGGATAACGGCAACCCGGAGGCGCTGCCGCTGCATTTGATGGCGGCGCTGCTGGAGGACCGCGAGGGAGTGGTGATGCCGGTGCTGGAAAAGGTGGGCGTGCCGGTGGAGCAACTGCTGTCGGGGGTGAACTCGGCAATTGCGAAGCTGCCAAAGGTGCAGGGTGGCGGGCAGCCGGGGATGAGTGCGGCGCTGCAGAAGGTTTTGGAGCAGGGGTTCAAAGAGGCGGAGAACTTCAAGGACGACTATGTTTCGACGGAGCATCTGCTGCTGGCGCTTTCGAAGGCGAAGAATGATCCGGTACAGCTGGCGTTGGCGGCGCTGGGTGGGACGCATGAGGCGATCTTGAAGGCGCTGAGCGCGGTGCGCGGCTCGCAGAGGGTGACGGACCAGACTCCTGAGGGGAAGTTTCAGGCACTGGAGAAGTATGCGAAGGACTTGACGGACCTGGCGCGTCGCGGGAAGCTCGACCCGGTGATCGGACGGGACGAGGAGATTCGGCGGGTGGTGCAGGTGTTGTCGCGAAGGACAAAGAACAACCCGGTGTTGATCGGTGAGCCGGGCGTGGGCAAGACGGCGATTGTGGAGGGGTTGGCGCGCAGGATTTTTCTGGGCGATGTGCCGGAGATTTTGAAGAACAAGCGGGTCTGTTCGCTGGATCTTGGGGCGATGATCGCCGGGGCGAAGTTCCGCGGCGAGTTTGAGGACCGGCTGAAGGCTGTGCTGAAAGAAATTGAGGAGTCGAACGGCGAAGTTATTTTGTTCATCGACGAGCTACATACTCTTGTGGGCGCTGGTGCGGCCGAAGGGGCGATGGATGCGAGCAATATGCTGAAGCCCGCGCTCGCCCGCGGCGGGCTGCGGGCGATTGGCGCGACGACGTTGAATGAGTACCGGAAGTACATCGAGAAAGACGCGGCGCTGGAGCGGCGTTTTCAGATTGTGTATGTGGGCGAGCCGAACGTCGAGGACACTGTTGCGATTCTGCGTGGGCTGAAGGAGAAGTATGAGGCGCACCACAAGGTTCGGATCAAGGATTCGGCGATTGTGGCGGCGGCTACTTTGAGTCACCGGTATATCTCGGATCGGTTTTTGCCGGATAAGGCGATCGATCTTGTGGATGAAGCCGCTGCGGCGCTGGCGATTCAGATCGGCTCGGTGCCGGTGGAGATTGATGACCTGGAGCGGCGGGCGACTTCGCTGGAGATTGAACGGGCGGCGTTGAAGCGGGAGAAAGACGCGGCCTCGAAGGAGCGGTTGGAGATTGTGGAGCGCGAGCTGGCTGAGGTTAAGGAGTCTTCAGCCGGACTGCGCGCGCGGTGGCAGAAGGAGCGCGGGGCGATTGGGAAGATCGCGGAGTTGAAGGAGAAGCTCGAGGCGTTGCGATTCCAGATGCAGGAGGAGACGCGCAAGGGCAACCTGCAGCGTGCGGCGGAGCTGCAGTATGGAGAGATTCCGAAGCTGGAGGCGGAGCTGCGCGAGTTGACTGCGGAGCAGGACGCTGCGGTTCGCGAAGATGCGGCGGAAGCTGCTACGGGTGTTGCGAAGAAGCGGTCGCGGATGCTGAAGGAGGAGGTCGACGAGGAGGATATCGCGGCGATTGTGTCGAAGTGGACGGGGATTCCTGTTGCGAAGATGCTCGAAGGCGAGATGCAGAAGCTGGTGCAGATGGAGGATCGTCTGCGTGAGCGCGTTGTTGGACAGGATGAGGCGTTGAATGCGGTGGCGAATGCGATTCGGCGTTCGCGCGCCGGCTTGAGCGATCCGAAGCGTCCGATTGGCTCGTTTATTTTTCTGGGGCCCACTGGTGTTGGAAAGACGGAGACGGCTCGCGCGCTCGCTGAGTTTCTGTTTGATGACGAGGCCGCGATGGTGCGGATCGACATGAGCGAGTACATGGAGAAGCATGCGGTGGCACGGTTGATTGGCGCGCCTCCGGGATATGTCGGGTACGACGAGGGCGGGCAGTTGACCGAGTCGGTGCGAAGGCGGCCGTATGCGGTAGTGCTGTTCGACGAGATCGAGAAGGCGCATCCGGATGTGTTCAATGTGCTGCTGCAGGTGCTCGACGATGGACGGCTGACGGATTCGAAGGGCAGGACGGTGGACTTCAAGAACACTGTGCTAATTATGACTTCGAACGTTGGCGCAGGTCAGTTGTCGACGGCGTGGGCCTCGGGCGAAGAGGGCTTTGAGGAGGCGAAGGACCGCGTGATGGACGAGCTGCGGAAACACTTCAAGCCGGAGTTCCTGAATCGCGTGGATGACATTGTGGTATTCCGTCCGCTGGGCGATGAGCAACTGACACACATTGTCGATCTGCGGCTGAAGGACCTGCAGGCTATGCTGGCGGACCGAAAGATCACGCTTGAGCTGACCGATGGAGCGCGGAAGGCGATCTTCAAGGCGGGGTATGACCGGGCGTATGGAGCGCGGCCGTTGAAGCGGGCGATTCAGCGACTAGTGCAGGACAAGCTGGCGGTGAAGATCCTGGACGGCAGCGTGCTGCACGGCGACCACGTAGAGGTGAAGGCGAGCAAGAATGGGTTGGAGTTTGTGGTTACCGGTCGCGAGGCGGTCGTTTAATCAGACGATGGATTGCCCAATCTCTGAGAGGAGTGCAATGCGGTTGACCAGCGATTTGTACTGATCGTTTTTAAGGATGGCGACGTACGGGTCGGATTTGTGGACAACCGCTTTCACTTCGAGCCTCTTCTGTTCGGGAGAGTCGTCGGTGCGAGCCTTGACTGCGTCGCGCCAGAGGTAGGAGCCGAGGAGCCGTCGCACTTCGATTTCTGTGAGCCAGATGATGCGGGCCGCCGGAGAGTGTAGTCGATCCGTATACTGAAAAGCTGGATATGGGTAGACGGGCGATCATTATTGGAGCGGGGCCTGCGGGCTTGACGGCGGGGCTGGAGCTGCTGCGGCGAACGGATATTCAACCGATCATTTTGGAAGCAAGTGACGAGATTGGCGGGATCTCGCGGACGATCAAGTACAAAGGCAACCGGATGGACATCGGGGGCCACCGGTTTTTTTCCAAGAGCGACCGGGTGATGCAGTGGTGGGTGGACCTGATGCCGCCCGAGGTCGCGGTCTCGGGTGATTCTGGTAGTGGAACCGAGATCAGTTATCAGGGCAAAACCAGGGTGGTCACAGTGCCCGCTCATTTGCATGAAGAGCCGGTGCTGCGGGGGGCCGGGCCGATTCTTCACCACGTCAATGTGGATGAGGTTGAGGAGGAGCAGGAAGATGAGGCGGCGGCGGTGGAGCTGCATGACCTGCCGTCGGACCCCGATCTGGTCATGCTGATTCGTCCGCGGAAGAGCAGGATCTACTATCTGCGGAAGTTCTTCGACTATCCGATTACGCTGACCGGGACTACGTTGAAGAATCTCGGGCTGATGCGGACGTTTCGGGTGGGGACAAGCTATATGAGGTCGCGTGTGAGCCAGATCGCGCCGGAGAAGAGTCTTGAGGACTTTCTGATCAACCGATTTGGACGGCAACTGTATCTGACGTTCTTCAAGAGCTATACGGAGAAGGTGTGGGGGACGCCGTGCAACGAGATCTCTGCGGAGTGGGGAGCGCAGCGGATCAAGGGGCTGAGTCTGACGACGGCGGTGAAGCACTTTGTGAAGAATGCGTTCGGCGGGAAGAAGAAGGGCCACGGTGATCTGGCGCAGAAGGGGACGGACACGAGTCTGATCGAACGGTTCATGTATCCGAAGTTTGGTCCGGGACAGCTGTGGGAGCATGTGGCGGACCAGATAAGGGAGAAGTGTGGAGAGATCCACATGGGGTGGAAGGTGGATCGGATCCACTGCTCGGTGGAGGGGGGCGTACAGCGGGTGGTTTCGATTGATGCAGTGAATGAGAGTGGCGAGCGGCAGACATTTGCGGGAGATTATTTTTTTTCGACGATGCCGATGCGCGACTTGGTGGAGGCGATGGACGCCACTGTTCCTGCAAATGTTCGCGAGGTGAGCGCGGGGCTGCAGTATCGCGACTTTATTACTGTTGGGCTGCTGGTGGACAGGCTGAAGGTGAAGGAGCCGGATGGCGGACTGTTGAAGGACACGTGGATTTATGTGCAGGAGCCGGATGTGGTCCTAGGACGGTTACAAATCTTCAATAACTGGAGCCCGTACCTGGTGGCCGATCCGACGAAGGTGTGGATTGGGCTCGAGTATTTTTGTTACGACACGGATGACTTGTGGAAGATGCCGGATGAAGAGTTGAAGAAGTTTGCGATCGCCGAGGTGGCGAAGATCGGGATTTTGAACGCCAAGGACGTGTTGGACGGACATGTGGTGCGAGTGCCGAAGACGTATCCGGCGTACTTCGGGACATATGACCGTTTCGAGGAATTGCGTGAGTTCACCGATGGGTTTGAGAATCTGTTTCTGGTGGGAAGAAACGGGATGCATAAGTACAACAACCAGGACCACAGCATGTTGACGGCGATGACGGTGGTGGATGGGCTTGTGGCTGGGCATGTTGATAAGGCAGCGCTCTGGGGGATTAACACAGAGCAGGAGTATCACGAGGAGAAGAAATAAGTTGAGGAAGATTCTTATCGTCGGGACGTTGTTGCTTGTGGTCTTTGTGGCAGTGTTTCGGCAAAGGATCTTTGTGCGCGACCCGCTGGGCAAGTTGGAGCGGAACGGCGTTGTGCAGGATGGCGCGCGGCTGTACATCAACTATTCGAACGACGTGATGGTGGAGGATTCGGCGCGGCACGAGTTTGTTCTGGTGCAGGGTTGGAATGGGCTGCCTGGTGTTCCGCAGCATCTGTTTTGCCTTACCGGGATGATGTGCTGGACGAATGCGGATAGGGCCGCAGTGTTTCCGGTGGAGGGCACGGGCGGGAAGACGCCGGCGGTGATGAGTGCAAAGGAAGTTACGTTCGTGGACGGGTCGGGCGCGAAGGTCCGAGTGGGATTACGGTAATCGCCTAGGCGAAAAATAGGGCGTAACCTGCGAGGGGTAAATCCAATCTAAGGGTTCGAACGATACTTGAGTAGATGCCATGCGCGGGAACGCAGAATGGGAGCTCAAATGCCAGAGGATCCGATGGACGGGGGCGGGACGATTGAACCGGGCGAGCCGGTAGCTGCGCGTGGTGCAGAGAGCGCAGAGGCAATCCCGGCGGCTTTGCCGGTTGCGGGGAATGAGGCCATAGCCGATTCCGTTTCCCCTTCGCTTTGCACTGCGCCTGATCCCGTGGTGGGCGCGACAGTGCCGGCGCCTGCGGTGGCGACGATACGCCTGGAAAAGAAGCATCCGCTGGCGATTCGATGGATGCACTGGGTGAACTTTCCAGTGCTGTTCACGATGATCTGGAGCGGGTTGCTGATCTATTGGAACGATTCGGACAATGCGTACCAGCATCCGCATGCGGTGTACCGGGTGGGCATTGGATCGCTGACGCTGGTAAGGCTGTTTCCACCGTGGTTTTGGAAGGAGATCAACGCCCCGTACCGGGTGACGGAGGGGTTGGGGTATCACTTCTTCTTCATGTGGCTGTTTGCGATCAACGGGATTCTGTATGTGGCGTATCTGTGGATCTCGGGGGAGTGGCGGCTGCTGGTGCCGGAACGTCGGTCGGTGCGGGACGCAATTCAGGTGACGCTGGTTGATCTGCATCTGCGGAAGGGCTTGCCGCCGCAGAAGAAGTACAACGGTGCGCAGAGGATCGCTTACAGCGCGGTGATCCTGATGGGGCTGGGGTCGCTGGTAACGGGGCTTTCCATCTACAAGCCGACGCAGGTGCACTGGGTGACGACGCTGCTGGGTGGATATGAGATGGCGCGGTGGGAGCACTTCTGGCTGACGATGGGATTTTGTGCGTTTTTTGTGGTGCATGTGGTGCAGGTGTTGCTCGCGGGATGGAACAACTTTCGTTCGATGGTGAGCGGGTATGAGATTGTTCCGGCGGCGAAGGTGCCGCTTGAGGAAGAGAGGAGTGCGCGATGAGCGACGGACAGGAGGAGCGCAAGGAACAGGAAGAACGGCGTAAGTGGGAGGAGAAGCGCAAGGATCGCGAGGATGAGAGGGAGCGCGATTGGGAGAAGGATGGAGATAGAGAGCGGCGAGATTCGCGAGAGGTGGAGTCGCTGGATGCGGCGGTGCGGGCGGAGTCGGGAACGCGGACTCGGCGAAGTTTTTTGGTGGCTGCAGCTGCAGCGGCGGGTGAGTATGGGTTTTATCGATGGATCGATCGCAGCCCTGGCGATCAGTTGATTCCACGGCCGCTGCGGAGGATGGTGAACTTCAATGCAAAGGTTTCGCGCGCGGTTTTTGATGAGCGCGGGTTGGCGCCAACGTATCCGGTCAGCAGATCGATGGAGCTGAGGACGAATGGAAACTATGGGTTGAAGATGGACCTGGTGCCGGAGAGCTATCGGCTGCAGTTGGTAGGGGTGGAGAATGCGAAGCAGTTTCCGCAGTATTTCGATGATGTGACGGCGTGGGAGTACAAGTATGCCGCGAAGAAGGAGCCCGCGCCGGTGTAGCATGATACGAAGGTGGCGCCGAAGGATGAGGCGAAGGTCGACTCGAACAGCGATGCCGGAGCGGGAGAGGGGCCGATGATGCAGGGTGGCCCGGCTAGCACGATGGTTGCTGGAAGTGGCGAAAAGAAAGAGGAGACGAAGTTGCCTCCGGCCTTCGAAAGGGCGCTTGCGGATCTGAAGAAATCGCAGGGAGACAAGCGGCCGCGTGGGCAGGAGGAGGCCGGTATGTCAGACAATACGCTCGATTCAGGGACACCCGGGCTGTTGTTGACGATGGATGACGTGACGAGCCTGCCGCACCAGGAGCTGGTGACGGAGTTCAAGTGCATTGAGGGCTGGAGTCAAGTGGTGCATTGGGGCGGGTATCGGCTGGCGGATTTGATGGCGAAGTATCCACCGGCGCGTAGGGCGGATGGGTCGTTGCCCAAATATGTTTATATGGAGACGCCGGATGGGGACTACTATTGCGGGTTTAGTTTGCAGGCGTGCCAGCATCCGCAGAGTCTGCTGGTGACCGAGATGGCGGGCAGGCTGCTGACGCAATGGCATGGCGCACCGATTCGGTTACATATGCCGATCAAATACGGTTACAAACAGATCAAGCGCATCGGGTTGATTGCGTATACAGATATGCAGCCCGATGATTACTGGACGAAACTGGGGTACGACTGGTACGCGGGTCTCTAGGGAACGACTGGAACGCCGGTACTTACTATTCCGTTTGGCTTCGCTTTTTGGACGGCGATCCATTGTGTGGTGCGTGCGTCGAGCATGTCGAGAGGGAGGCCGCCGCCGCTGAGGATCTCGTCGTGGAAGGTGCGGATGTCGAACTTGGGGCCCAGTTCTTTTTTGGCGCGCTCGCGGAGTTCGATGATCTTGAGTTGGCCTAGTTTGTAGGAGCAGGCCTGTGCGGGCCAGGCGATGTAACGGTCGGTTTCGGACTGGATGAGTGGCTCGTTGACGTCGTTCTTGCGCATGTAGTCGACTACCTGATCGCGCGTCCAGCCCATGGAGTGGATGCCGGTGTCGACGACGAGGCGAACGGCGCGGAAGAGTTCAGAGTCGAGGCGGCCGTAATCGCTGACGGGGTCCTGGTAGAAGCCGACCTCTTTGCCAAGCTGTTCGGCGTAGAGTGCCCAGCCTTCGGAGTAGGCGGCGAAGCCGGTGTGGAGGCGGAACTTGGGAAGACCTTTGAGCTGCTGCTGGACGGAGAGTTGCATGTGGTGGCCGGGGATGCCTTCGTGGTAGGCGACGGCCTCGTCGAGGAGGAGGGTGCGGTGGGCGTAGTCGCTGGTGGCGACGCTGACTCGGCCTGGGCGTTTCCCGTCGGGCGTTCCGGTCTGGTAGTGAGTCGAATCGGCTGACTGGAAGACGGGGATGGCTTCGACGGTGACGGGGCTGCCGGGGATGAAGGTGAAGAGCTGCGGAAGCTTGGGCTGCATCTGCGCGATGTAGCGGCGGTAGTCGTCGAGGATCTGCTCGGCGGAGGTGGGTGTCCACTTGGGGTCGCTGTTGATGGAGGCGCGGAAGGCGGCGAGGTCTGCGAAGCCCGCCTTGTGGGCGAGGGTGGTCATCTCGGCGGTGATGCGAGCGACTTCGTTCAAGCCTAGGGTATGGATCTGTTCTGGCGTCAGGTGGGTGGTGGTGCGGCCGACGATGTCGTTTTGATACCGCTTTGCGCCGTCGGGCAGCGAGGTGACGGCGAGGGTGGTGCGGCCGTGTGGGGCGTAGTCAGTTGTGATGAAGGCGGCGAAGGCGCGGTATGCGGGGATGACGTCCTGATTGACGGCCGCGGTGATCTCGGCGGTGAGGCGTTTTTGTTCTTCAGGCGAGATGCTGGCGGGGTACTTCTTTGTGGGAATGAGGAAGGGGTCTGCCTCGATGATGCCGTTGCATTGGCCGGGGACCTTTTCGAGCAGGAAGCGGACGGGCATCAGGTTGTCTTTCATGCCGGCGCGGAGGGTCTCAGTGGTCTGAGCCAGGACACGGGGAATCTGGTGGAGGCGTGCGATGTAGTCCTCGTAGTGCTTGACGGAGTCGAACGGCATGGCGAGCGGAAGGTCGGCCAGGGCGGTGTGTACGCCATTCATCTGGTCGACGGGCATCTCGAATTCTTTGAGGTCGTAGTCGTCGAGACGTTGCTGGAGGACGCGGGTGAGGAGGTCGTGGGAGAGGATGTCCTGCTCGGGGAAGCCGGTGGTGGAGATGCCTTTGAGGCGGGCGAGGTTGGCGACGTCGGCTGCGTGGCGGCGATCGATGGCGGCGAGGGAGCGGTCGGAGAGCTGATCGTTGTAGCGGTAATCTCCGTAGGCGGTGGCGCGCTCGGGGGCGTTCTTGAGGTCGGCCTGATAGAGCTCTTCAAAGAGAGCGTTTTGGGCCGCGAGGCGAGAGTCGACGGAGGTGGTGGCGGCGGATTGGGCGGGCAGGAGGTGCGAGGCGGGAACTGTGATGCCGGCGGACAGGAGCAGGAGGAGAAACTTTGAGCGCATGAAGGGAGGGTAGCAGACGTGATATCTGATCCGCTCTCCTTTTGGGGGGCCTTTCCAACGTCCGAATCATTAGTTGGCGACGGTGGCCTGATGGAAGAAAAGCTGCCAACGATTATCACGGAAGACCCACAGAGAGGATCGGTGGGAGATGACGAGCGCGGTCTGGGCGCGATAGGTGGCTAACGCCACGTTGTCCGCCAGGCGGTCGACGTAGTAGTTGTGGATGGTCGCCGGACGCGGTTCGCTCTTGAACAGGGCGGCGAGGACCTGGTGGCGATTGAAGATACGACCGGTGATGCAGAACTCCTTGAAATCCTCGGCGAAGAGAGGGACCAGGGCGGTGCGGTCGCACTCGCGGTCGGGGTGGAGGAGACGCTCTTCGAGCGAGTAGAGATGGTCTTGAAGTTCAGGGTTGCTCATACCGTGCGCTCCACATGTTATACGAACGCCAGAGCGAAGGGTTTCAGGTGTGGTCGCGCCGTGGAAGGATTTTACTAAATCGCTGAAACGGCTGGCCTTCGGGCGAGGGCGACGCGGGGGACTTGCTGGAGATCATTGACAAAGGAGACGTTGTGCCACGCCTGAAGCAGTGAGGCGATGGCTTCCCGCTGGCCGTCGCCGATCTCCAGAGCGAGCAGGCCGTTTGGTTTGAGTGCGTTGTGGGCCTGCGGAATGAGCCGTCGATAGATATCTAAGCCAGTTTCGCCGCTGAAGAGGGCGATGGCAGGTTCGTGGCCGCGGACCTGGGGGTGGAGGGTGTCGCGGTCGGTCTCGGGAATGTAGGGCGGGTTACTGACGACGGCGTCGAAGGTCCCGGCTTCGTGAGCGAGCGCCGATAGCAGGTCGGAGTGAAGGAATTTGATGCGGTTGTCTACTTTGTGTTCGCGCGCGTTGGCTGCGGCGACGGCAAGGGCTTCCGTGGAGATGTCGAGGGCGGTGATGTCGGCCTGGGGAAGGCTGACGGCGAGAGCGATTGCGATGGCTCCGGAGCCTGTGCCGATGTCGGCGATCTTGTGGGGCGCGTCTGCTTGCAGATGGTTCAAGACCGCTTCGATAAGGTGTTCGGTCTCCGGGCGTGGGATGAGTACGGCGGGCGTGACTTGGAGCAGGAGTCCGTAGAACTCCTGCTGGCCAGTGATGTATTGGATGGGTTCGTGGAGGAGCCGGCGATCGATGTTTTTTTGGTACAGGGCTTCCTGACCAGGTGTGAGTTCGCGGTCGGGATAGGCGAGGAGAGTGACACGGGTTATTTGAAGGGTGTGGAGAAGGAGAAGTTCGGCGTCGCGCGCTGCCGTGTCCCCAAGGTCAGGGTCGACGTCGAGTTGTGCGGCGGCAGCGGTGAGTGCCTGGCGGAGATTCATTGGCAGGATGACGTGTTCGTTGTCTCTTCGATCGTGAGAGCTATCGATTTTCGAGCAGGAGGACGTTACCGTCGGGGTCGGTGATCGTCAGGGTGGCCCCGTTCTTTACGGCGTCGACTCCCTCTTTGTGCAGATAGCGGGCGGCCTTCCCGAGATTTTGTGAGTTCAGGGTGAGGCGGGCCTTGGTGCCGAAGGGGGCGGCGACGATCTCGACCTCCTGACCGGACCCGCCGGGCAAGTGAAGGTCCATCTGGTCGTTGGCGATGGGTTTGAAGTGGAGCTGGTTGATGTAGAAGTCGCGGGCCGTGGCTGGGTCCTGCATGGCGAGCGCGACGGCGATCAGCTTGGTGGCCACACGGTCAGGGCCGAGGTGTTTGCCTATGTCGTTGCTGTGTAGCGAGCCGGGCATGTATTGGGTGTACTCGATGTTTTGCGGGCCCGATGGCTGCTGCGGACCGGCCATGGTGAAGAGCAGGTTACCTGCGCCGGCCTTGCGAACTGCGGTCGGGTGGAGGCCGTGGGTGATGTAGTCCTCGTAGATGGCGTTGAGGTCCGCGCCTTCGAAGCACAGGTGCAGGAAGCCGACAGCGGGATCGTGCTCGGTTACCGGATAGAGCTCGATGAACTGGCTGTCGTTGATCTTGATGAAGGACTCGTAGGGAACGTCGTTCTTGCGGAGATCGAAGGCTTGTTCGAAGCCGAGCTTCTCGTAGAAGGCGACGGAGGCGGCCAGGTCGTGAACGCGAATGGCGACGTGGGCGATGCCGTTGAAAGGGGGAGGCGGGGTGGCGGACTGAGCGTGGGCAAATGCAGGCGACAGCGTTAGAAGGGCAAGAAGGACGAGATGGATCGCGGTGCGATGTTGCCTGGTCATAGGGTGTCCTCTTTGGCGCTGATTTGGATTCTCGCCGAGGTGGGGCGTGAATGCCAAATCAGCGTTCCGCTATTTTTGGTCTTCGCTGAGAGTTGCAAACCATAGTCACAGATCAAGCCGCGGTGGTGTCAATCCACAGCTATTGCGCTGTGTTGACACGGATCGCCCGTCAGACAGTAGCGGTTTCTGCTTTGAGTTTTTCCGCTGTGTAATGAGCGATGAGGGCGTCGATGGTGGGTTGTATCTGGCCCTCCATGACCATCGCGAGCTGGTGGTTGGTGAGGCCGATGCGGTGATCGGTGAGGCGATTCTGCGGGAAGTTGTAGGTACGGATCTTCTCGCTGCGGTCGCCGGAGCCGATCTGCTGCTTTCGGTCCTTGGCCTGAAGCTGGTGGATGCGCTCAGCCTCCACCTCGTAGAGGCGGGCGCGGAGGACGCGCATGCCCTTTTCGCGGTTTTTGATCTGCGACTTTTCGTCCTGGCAGCTGACGACGGTGTTGGTGGGCAGATGTGTGATGCGGACCGCGGAATAAGTGGTGTTGACCGACTGGCCGCCGGGGCCGGAGGAGCAGAAGGTGTCGATGCGGAGGTCCTTGGCTTCGATCTTGATGTCGACCTCTTCGGCTTCGGGGAGGACCGCGACGGTGATTGCGGAGGTGTGGACACGGCCCTGGGTTTCGGTCGCCGGGACGCGCTGGACGCGATGCACGCCGGACTCGTACTTGAGCTGCGAGTAAACGTTATCACCTTCGATGATGGCGGTGACGTCCTTCAGGCCGTGGCCGATGCCGGATTCAGTTTGCGAGAGGACTTCGACCTTCCACTTGTGCTGCTCGGCGAAGCGGAGGTACATGCGGAAGACCTCTGCGACAAAGAGCGCGGCCTCGTCGCCGCCGGTGCCGGCCCGGAGTTCGAGGATGACGTTCTTCTCGTCGTTTGGATCCTTCGGAAGGAGCAGAACCTTGAGCTGCTCTTCGACGGGGGGCAGGCGCGGCTCGAGTGTGTCGAGCTCGGCCTGGGCCATCTCTTTCACTTCGGGATCGGGATCGGCGAGCATGGCCTTGGCTTCGGCGATGCCTTCCTTGATCTTGCGGTATTCGCGGAACTTCTCGACGGTGGGCTCCATGTCGCGGTGCTGCTTGGCGATGGACTGGAACTTCTTCTGGTCCTGAACAAGCGTGGGGTCGGACATCTGGCGGCCGAGATCTTCATAGCGTGCTTCGAGTTGGTCGAGGCGGTCGAACATAGGTGCTCCAATAGCTGGTACTTAGGGATTAGTGGTGAGAAAAGGCGGGAAGGCGCAGCTAGGCAAAGTCGTGACGGTCGGCGCCCGGGAGAGCGGCCTCGGTCACGCGGGGGGAAAACACCGAATCTGCGGCTGCATTCATCTGTTATTAGATGTTACTCCATACGCATAGGGTGCGGTATGCATCTTTATGGGAAGGGATTCCGTTTGAAATCAGTCGAGGAGGGAGTCTTGATGAGGACAGTTCAGACGGAGCTGCTGGAGATCGCCTTTGAAGAGGGTGGCCCCGCGGACGGAGCTGCGGTGATCTTGCTGCATGGCTGGCCGGAAGCGCCGTGCGGATGGGAGTTTGTCGCCTCGAAGTTGCAGGCGGAGGGCTGGCGGACGGTGATGCCGTATCTCCGCGGCTCGGGTCCGACCAGATTCTTGTCGGAGGAGACGCCAAGGGTCGGTGCGGCGGTAGCGTTGGCGCAGGATGCTGTCGATTTTGCCGATGTGCTGGGACTGGAACAATTTGCGGTGATTGGCCACGACTGGGGAGCAAGGGTCGCCTATACATTGGCGGCGCTGTGTCCGGAACGGATTACAGCCGTGGCGGGTTTGGCGTCGGCCTATCAACCGCGCGGCGGGTTTACCGTCCCGTTGTTCGAACAATCGAGGCGCTTCTGGTACCAGTGGTTGATGTGTGTGGACGATGGAGCGGAGAAGGTGCGAGCCAACCCGGTTGAATTCGCACATATTCAGTGGGAGACCTGGAGTCCGGCGGGCTGGTTCGACGAAGCGGAGTTTGCGAGCACTGCGGAGAGCTTCCTGAATCCTGACTGGGCTTCGATTACGTTGAACGCCTATCGGTCGCGTTGGTTGGCAGGAGAAGCGTGGGATGCGCGGTACGATGCTGCACAACGAAAGCTCGGCGAGGTGGAGGTTCTGTCGACGCCGACGCTGATGATTCAGGGTGCGGCGGATCGTTGCGATGCAGCGAGCGAATCAGAGGGGCTCGAACGGTACTTCGTGGGGCCGTATCGGCGCCTGCTGCTGGGTGGTGTGGGACACTTTCCTCACCGAGAGGCGCCCACAGCGGTGGCGGATGCAATTCTTCATCATCTGCAGAGGAGAGACTCGCGGTAAGGTCGCGTGAAAGGATTTTCAGAATGGCCTTGTTTGCTGCGGTGGCGGAGTTAGCAGAAGAACTGGCCGGAGAGCCGGGCAAGCTGAAGAAGCGCACAGCAATTGCGGGGGCGATTTCGGCAGTGCATGCGGCTGCGCCGGAGAGTGAGGATGCGGGGTTGTTTGCGCTGTATTTGGCGGGGACGCCGTTTGCGGAGGCGGATGCGCGCAAGTTAAATGCGGGTGGGGCTTTGCTGTCGAAGGCGCTGCTTGCTGTGAGTGGAGCGAACGATGTCGCGTTGACGGCTGGTTACCGGCGGCATGGGGATATGGGGGCCGCGGCCTTAGATCTGCTGGTAGCTTCGCCTGCTGCTGGTAGAGCGGCCGAGTTGACCCTCGTGGATGTGGCGGATGCGTTTGCCGGGATGGCGGTGGCGAAGACGACGTTGATTCGTGCGTCACTGGTGGAAGAGATGCTGCGGCGGGCGACTCCGCTGGAGGCGAAGTATCTGCTGAAGTTAATGCTTGGCGATATGAGGATTGGGGTTAAGCAAAGCCTGGTCGAGGAGGCAATCGCAGTTGCGGCGAACGCTCCGGTGGAGGCGGTGCGCAGGGCTGTGATGCTGGAGGCGGACCTGGCAGGGGCGGCGAAGCGGGCGTTTGCGGGCACGTTGGCTGAGGCAAGGATGCGGCTGTTTCATCCGCTCGGCTTCATGCTGGCTTCGCCGGTTGATACGCCGGAGGAGGCAGTCGAGCGGTTCACTGGGAAGCCTGAGAAGGTTCCAGCGGTGCAGGAGAAGAAGCCGCGGAAAAGTAAGAAGACACAGTCGCTTGATGCGGATGCAGAGGAGTTCTCCGACGCTCCCTCGACGGATGTTATCGGAAGGGTGGAGCCAGTGAATGCGGTGTCTGAGAACGTCGCAGCATCGCCGGCACGTGGAGTGGAGGCTTTTCTCGAAGACAAGTACGACGGCATGCGGGCTCAGGTGCATTGTGGGGACGCCGGGCAGCCTGGCAGGGTGGCGATCTACTCGCGCAACCGCGAGGATGTGACGGAGAGCTTTCCGGAGTTGGAGGAGGCGTTTGCCAAGGTGCGGCCAGAACAAGATGGGGCTTTGATTTTTGATGGAGAGATTCTCGGGTGGGATCTGGAGCAGGCGCGTGCGTTGCCGTTTGCAGTGCTCGGTCAGAGGATCGGACGGAAACGGGTTTCGAATGAATGGAGGCAGCTGGTACCAGTGGTGTTTATGGCGTTCGACCTGATGTATGCGGGCGGCGAGTTGTTGCTGGAGCTGCCGCTGCGGGAGAGACGCAACCGGCTGGAGGCGGTGGTGGAGAAGCTTGTGGAGCGGGTGGTGTCGCCGGTGGTGGTGGACGAGAGGGCGCGTGATTCGCAGACTGTGTTGTTTGCCGTGGCGGATGGTGCGAGCGTGGAGAGGTTGATGATTTCGCCGTCGCGGCTGGTGGAGTCGGCCGAGGATATCGATCGTTCCTACGCCGATGCGCGGGCGCGGGCGAACGAAGGGGTGATGCTGAAGGCGGCCGAGTCGGTTTATCAGCCGGGGCGGCGTGGGTTGGCTTGGGTGAAGCTGAAGCGCGAGCTGGCGACGCTCGATGTAGTGGTGACCGGCGCGGAGTTTGGTCATGGCAAGCGTGCGGGAATCTTGAGCGACTACACGTTTGCGGTGCGCGCGGATGATGGCGGATTGCTGAACGTCGGAAAGGCATATTCTGGATTGACCGATGCGGAGATTGCTGAGATGAGCGCGTGGATGATGGAACACACGCTCGAAGACCGGGGGTTTTTTCGCACGGTTGAACCGCTGATGGTGTTGGAGGTGGCATTCAACAACATCATGCGCAGCGGGCGTCATGCGAGCGGCTTTGCGATGCGATTTCCTCGGATCCTGCGAATCAGAACCGACAAGCCGGTGGAGGAAATCGACACGGTGGAGCGGGTAGAAGAGATCTATCAGTCGCAGGTGGACAAGCCGGTGGAGGCGTAAGGGCTGTCAACGCTGGCAATACGTTGTGAGCGCGGCTAATATTGCATCAGTTCCGCACATCAGGAGTCTTTCGTCTATGCCACCTTTTCGCACTCTCATGTTGCTCGTTGCTTTCGTGGCCGTCGCTGCTTCGCCTGATGTCCAGGCGCAAAAATCCGCTCCCACCCAGGCCATTCGCGCTGTGCTGGATAAGCAGGTTGTCGATTGGAATCGTGGTGACATGGAGGCCTTCGCCTCAGGCTACAAGAACTCGCCGGATATCCTCTTCATGGCCTCAAGAATCAGCAAGGGCTACGATCAGATGCTCGAAGGCTATCGCAAATCGTTTTCCACCAAGGAGAAGATGGGTGTTCTGAGCTTCAGCGAGCTAGAGGTGCAGCCTCTCGATGAACACTTTGTAACCGTGACCGGACACTTTCATCTGGAACGTTCGGCTGCAGGCGGCGGCAACGCAGGAGGATTTTTTCTGCTTGTAATGGAAAAGACCCCGGCAGGATGGAAGATTGTTCGTGACGACACGACCAACCTGCCACAGCAAGCCACCAAATAGTTCTACTGGCAATCAGTCGGTTTTCTTCCTAAATTCATCCTGCGCGTTTCGTGCGAATGATGTCCTCACAGTTGAAACAGTGGCGAAGACCGGCTGCCGATGTGCCCGACATCGATCGAAGTCTCCTGTCGTGTGGTATCGCGCGAAGCCTGCTGCATTTTTCAATGGTGTGGAAGACGTCGCTCCCCTCGCACCATGTTGGCGGTATCTCTGGGGTCAGGTCAGGCTGGTCGGAAAAAAGCGGCACGGACTTCATCCGTTTACGATAGCGAAGTAGTGACGGAATACTTTCCACAGGCATCCGAACGTGCAACGTTACGTGAGTGGAAACATCAGACAAAGTACAAGGAGTCGTCATGGAATATCGTCAGTTAGGGAAATCGGGTTTGAAGGTGCCGGAGCTGTGCTTCGGTGCGGGAACGTTTGGTGGCGGCAATGAATTCTTCAACGCCTGGGGCGCGACCGACGACATAAATGAAGCGCGGAAGATGGTCGACATCTGCATGGATGCCGGGATCAATATGTTCGATACTGCGGACATCTACTCTGATGGGCACAGCGAGACGGTCCTCGGCAAGGCAATCGACCACCTGAATCGCGAGGACGTGCTGATCTCGACCAAGGCGACATTCCGACTGGGTAAGGGGCCGAATGATGTTGGTTCATCGCGGTATCACCTGATTCAGTCCGCGGAGCGCTCGATCAAGCGAATGGGGTCAGACTATATCGACATCTATCACCTGCATGGGTTCGATGCGACATCGCCCGTCGAGGAGACGCTGCGTGCGTTGGATGACCTGGTGCGCGAGGGGAAGGTGCGCTATATTGCGTGCTCAAATTTTTCCGGGTGGCATCTGATGAAGTCGTTGAGCGTGAGCGAGCGATATGGATGGTCGCGTTATGTCGGTCACCAGGCCTACTACTCGCTGGTTGGACGCGAGTATGAGTGGGAGTTGATGCCGTTGGCGCTGGACCAAGGCGTGGGCATGCTGGTATGGTCGCCGCTTGGCTGGGGACGTTTGACGGGCAAGATTCGCCGGGGCTCGCCGATACCGGCGGAGAGCCGACTGCATAAGACGGCAGCGCAGGGACCGCAAGTGGAGGAGGAGTATCTGTACAAGGTGGTCGCTGCGATCGATAAGGTTGCGAAGGAGACGGGCAAGACGGTGCCGCAGATCGCGCTGAACTGGTTGCTACGCCGGCCTACGGTTTCGACTCTGATCGTTGGCGCGCGGAACGAGGAGCAGTTAAAACAGAACCTCGGTTCGATCGGGTGGGAGTTGACCATAGAGCAGATTGCGAAGCTGGATGCGGCCAGTGAGGTTCCGTTGACGTACCCGTACTGGCATCAGCGGCAGTTTGAAGAGAGAAATCCGCGGCCGGTGTAAGCAGAGACGCCCATCCTTCACGACGGCCGCGAAGGATGGGCGCAACATGTTTCGCCCGTCCGAACTTGCTGTGGGTGTGACCAGCGGGAAGGCCTTTCTCTAGAGTTCGAGTGCGTGAGATGAAGGCGCCAAAGGCAACTCTGCCGACGAAAGTCGTTGGGACAGACCAGGTCGCTTCGGCCTTGTGGTTCTGTGCTTCGTTCTCTACGACAATTCTGCTACGAATCATTTTTTGAAAACGATACATCCTACATACGTACTCTTTAGGCCTTCATTACGGTTCTTTTATGAGTTACGTCCTAGGCTTGGTTATGCCGTCTTTTTGCGATTTGCAGATAGATCGATCAGGATCTGGTGCGTAGCTTGCGGCAGGAGAAGTAATGCGATTGTCCAGAACGAAGTATGGTTTGGCGCGAATTATGTGCCAGAACCTTTTTCTTATGTGTGCTGTGGGTGTTGCTACAGCGCAGGAGCCTGGTGAAGCGAAGGAAGTTGCAAGCGTAGCTGTCGCTACGCACGATGCAAACGAAGGCACTATGAACAATGTCCCTCTTGTTCCTGCGGAGATGCAGAAGCAGGGGATGACTGCTGCGGAGACGACCGGGGCAGAATTGCAGGGGAACTTCTTTCAGCGGCTGGGAGAGTTCTACTGGCGGGATTGGACCGGGAAGCTTCCGAGTACTCCGGCGCCTGCCCGCCGCGCGCTGGAGGCGCCGCTTGACTCGCCACCGTATCCCAGCACGGACTGGGGGTATGGCGGGTCCCCCTTGATCGGAGTGCCGGATACCAATGTGTATCCGCTGATGACGGCTCTGAAGAAAGAGAACAGCCGGACGAAGGTGTACGGATGGGTTGCGGGAAGCGTGAACGCGAGTACTTCGTCGAACAACAACTTCCCTGTGGCGTATGACATCTTTCCGAATCGCGTTGAGATGAATCAGGCGGTGATTTACATAGAGCGGTTGCCGAACACGGTGCAGAACACCCACTTTGACTGGGGATTCCACGTGACAGGGTTCTATGGTATCGACTACCGGTTTACGACGGCCAAGGGATACTTCAGCCAGCAATTGCTGCAGAAGAATCTTGTCTACGGGTTCGACCCGGTGCTGGAATATGTGGACCTCTACTTTCCTGTAAAGCAAGGTTTGAACATTCGCATGGGGCGCTTTCTGTCGGTGCCGGGCATTGAAGCGCAACTGGCTCCGAACAACTACAACATGACCCACTCGCTGCTGTATACGATCGATCCATTTACGGATACGGGCGCGATTGCGACTTTGAAGCTGACCAAGCAGTGGCTTGTGCAGGCGGGAATTTCGGCGAGCCATGATGTGGCGCCGTGGACGGTTGACCGAAGACCGTCAGCGATTGCTTGCGTTGATTACTCGACCGCGAGCAACCATGACAACTTCTATCTCTGCGCGAATGGCATCAACGATGGCAAATACGCGTACAACAATCTGCAGCACTTTGACGGCACGTGGTATCACAAGTTCAATGCGAAATGGACTATGGCCACCGAGGCCTGGTACATGTACGAGAACCAGGTGCCAAACGTCGCGGGCAATGTGGCGAACCCTGTGCCGACAGAGCTTGGAGCGAACGGAGCTCATTGCGCCGCGGGACAGTTGACCTGTACGGCTCCTGAGTACGCGGTTGTGAACTATGTGAACCGCCAGGTCAATTCGAAGCTCCTTGTCGGATTCCGCTCGGATTTTCTGGACGACAAGAAGGGACAGCGTACAGGCATCGTGGGAAAGTATACGGAGAACACGCTGTATGCGACGAAGTACATTGGCTCGACGGTGATGTTGCGGCCGGAGTTGCGGTTCGATCACTCGTGGGACAACCTCGGTTACGACAATGGAACGGCGCGGAACCAGTTCTTCTTCGGAATGGACTTGATCTACAAGTTCTAACGCCGCGGATTCATTGGCCCTCCCCTCACAGGATGAAGGGAGGGCTCAACTGATTCGAGCCAGGAACAACTGCAGAGTGTGCCTGGTCGCACAGGGGCTGCTATTGCGCCGGTTTGGCTGCCGGTGTTGCTGCCGCCTTGGGCTTCCAGAACGGGTCGGCTTTGATCCACTCGTCGGCTGGATAGCTTTCCTTCGGATTGAAGGCGAAGAGATTGGTCTGGCTGGACTCAATGCAAGCTGCTGTCAGTTCTGCCAGTTTTTTCTTGTCAGCCGCGCTCATGCTGTCCATGAACTTTTTGGAATCGCCGAATCCGCTATCAACTTCCGCGAGAGACTTCATCGGGTTGATGACAAGGAAGGTGCTGCCGCTCCATCCTGGGCTAGCAGTTCCGTAAACCCGTTCGAAGACGGCCCAGTGTGCCTCGGGAATCTTTCCGTATCCGTCCATGTACATCTTTACGAGCGCCTCCCAATCTTTTTCATGTCCCGAACGAACGGAAAATTGAGAGATCTCAAAGTAACGCATATGCGCAATTTCTACCGAGGAACGAAGACTCAAATCTTCACGCAAGACAGTGACACTCTGCTCGTATGCGCTAAGAAGATCGCCGTCTGCGATGATCGCGCGGTCGATTCCTGCGGAGAGGGTCGCGTTTTTCTGAACGGCCAGGCTGTCCTTCTCCCAGGCCTCGAAAGACGGATAGCCGGTAAAGAAGAGAGATCGTGACGGACCGGAAAGAGAATCCATTCCGAAGTAGTGCACGGGCCATTTGGCTGCGGCCATCGCATTGACGAAAGCACTTTCGGTCTTCGCATGCAGACTGCCGCCCTTGCCCGGTTTCAGAAACTCGCGTTGAATGACGAGAACTTTGGGTGGAGCCATAGCGTCCTGCGCGGATGCGATGCCGGAACCGACAAAGAGAAGACAGAATCCTGTTGAGAGTGCGGTTACTTTTTTCATTGGCAGCCTCCTTGGCTGAAAAACGTGCATCAGGTAAAGAGATTGCTGGCGGCAAAGATCCAATACGCCAGGTGACGCTGGCAGAGCGGGCCGATTTCAAAGACGAGGGCTGGTAACCACAGATTGGCTGTGCCTCGAACCATACTGCGGCTCGACGCTGCAACTCTTTGATTCCAGTGAACGCAGTGAGCTTGCGCCTTGATAAGGGGAAAGTCAATAAGAAAGATCGCGGCTGCGCTGAGATTGCGCGTGCGCATTCAGCGAAGGTCGGATCGTTAGTGGCCGGCGGAGGGGCTCGCGTGCTTTGGCGGGCGGGGAATGAAGAATAGCAGCGGGATCATGCACGCGCAGAAGATGCTCATGTACTGGATGACGTCGAGGTAGCCGAGCATGGCCGCCTGGCGATGCAGCTGATTGTAGATGTATGCCTGGGCCGAGTGGGAGCCGGAGCCGACCATCGGATTGCCGCTGGTATGGCCGCCGAACATGCCCTTGAGCGTTGCCACCTGATTCATGAAGGCTGGGTTGCCGGTGGTGAGGTTGCGGACCATGTTGTTCTCATGCGCGGCGGTGCGGCGCGTGAGCATGGTGGCCATGAAGGCCGTTCCGCAGGAGCCGCCGATGTTGCGCGCGAGATTGGTGAGGCCGGAGACGTCGTTGTTCTCCGATTGCTTCACGCCAATGTAGGCGATGGTGTTAATTGGAATGAAGAGAAAGGCCAGACCCGATGCCTGGAAGCAGCGCAAAAACACCAGGCGTCCGTAGCTGATGCTGAGGTCCATCGTATGCATGGTGACGAGCGACACCGTAAGCATGATGAAGCCGTAGGCGATAAGCTTGCGCGGATCGACCTTGCTCGAAAGAAAGCCGACCACAGGCATCATGCACATCATCATCAGACCGGCAGGAGAGAGCACCAGGCCGGCAAGCTCTGCCGTGTAGCCCAGAAGGGTTTGAACCAACTGCGGGATGAGGATCGTAGTGCCGTACAACGAGAAGCCAAGTACGAACATCAGTAGAAAACTGATCGAGAAGTTGCGGCGTTTGAAGAGCGTGAGATTGAGAATCGGTCGATGGCCCTCCCGGAGCTGTTTGAGCTCCCACCAGATCATCACGACGAAGGCGACGATACAGGCGACGGTGAAGAAGGCAATCAGATGCGAGGAAAACCAATCATCTTCCTGGCCTTTGTCGAGGACAAACTCAAGCGAACCAAAGGTGAGGCCGAGCAAGCCGAAGCCAAGGAAGTCGAGCTTGATGCCTCCCTTCTGTGAGATTGCGACTTGCTTCTGCACGTACGGTGGATCTTCGACGATCCGTGACGTTAGGAAGAGCGAGAGCAGACAGATGGGAACGTTGAGGAAGAAGATCCAGCGCCAGTCGAAGTTATCCGTGATGTAGCCGCCGAGGGTTGGTCCGATTGCCGGAGCGCACACTACTGCGAGGCCGTACATCGCAAAGGCCTGGCCGCGTTTTTCCGGCGGAAAGGTATCGGCGAGGATGGCCTGCTCCGACGGTGCGAGGCCGCCGCCGCCAACGCCCTGTAAAACCCGACAGAAGATGAGGATCGGCAGCGATGGCGCAAAGCCGCAGAGCGCGGAACTGATGCCAAAAAGCGCGACGCAGATCATGTAGAACTTCTTGCGCCCAATGAAGGTGGTCATGTAGGCGCCAGCCGGCAAGATGATGGCGTTGGCGACGAGGTACGCAGTAAGGACCCAGGTGGCCTCGTCCTGCGTGGCGCCCAGGCCACCGGCGATGTGAGGCAGGGCGACGTTGGCAATGGAGGAGTCGAGCACCTCCATAAACGTGGCCAAAGTGACCGTCATGGCGATGATCCACGGGTTGATGCGCGGACGCCACGGCTTCTCTACCGCGGGATGCGGGTCATGTGCTTCGGCGCCGGACAGCTGCGCGGGGAGTTCGAGTGTTG
Organism: Acidobacteriaceae bacterium KBS 89; assembly: GCA_000381605.1. Taxonomy (GTDB): domain Bacteria; phylum Acidobacteriota; class Terriglobia; order Terriglobales; family Acidobacteriaceae; genus Edaphobacter. The sequence goes on along the minus strand of KB906754.1, from coordinate 1,569,116 downwards.
TGGCCGCCATGCGTTAGGTCATTGGATTGTGGCGATTCGACGCGGGATTCAGAGTTTTTACGTAATCTTTACAATGATTTATGTTGCATTTTGATGGGTTGTATTCCCCAGAGTCAGCCATTCGAGGAGTCTCAATGTACATTCCCCGTGCCTATAAAGAGGATCGTGTCCCTGTACTCCACAAGTTTATGGACGATCAGCCGTTCGCCTCGCTCGTCACTATGGGGACCTCTGGTCTGTTTGCCTCGCATATTCCTACGGTGCTGGAGCAAAACGGGGCTATGGGGCGCTTGAAGGGTCATATCTCGCGAGCCAATACGCAATGGCGGGACTACACTCCCTCCGTCGAGGCGCTTGCAATATTCGCCGGCCCGCATCACTACATCACACCGTCGTGGTACCCGGAAAAGCAGGAGACCGGGAAGGTGGTTCCGACCTGGAACTATGCGGTCGTTCATGCTTATGGGCATCTGAAGGTGATCGAGGACGCCGAATGGTTGATGGCCCATCTCACCAACCTGACGCGGATTCACGAGGCGGACTCGCCTATCCCCTGGAAGGTTGGGGACGCTCCTGCGGACTACGTCGCATCGCTTGTGAAGGGGATCGTCGGGTTAGAGATGGTTATCGAGCGCCTCGAAGGCAAGTGGAAGGTCAGCCAGAACCGCTCGGAGCAGGATCGCAGCGGCGTTGCCAGGGGTTTGGCAGAGTTGAACACGGCGGAAAGCCTCGCGATGAAAGCTCTCGTCGAGAAGCGGGATTGACCTGCACGCAATTCCGGAGAATCGCGGTAGGCTAGCTCTAATGCTTAAATACGGTCTTTGCAATCGGCCCCTCATGATTGTTGTCTTGTTGGCCTGTGCTGCGGTCTCTCTTTCGGCACAGACTTCTCAACAGGCTACGCCCCCGAGCACACTACCAGCGGTCAAGGAGCCGACGCCCGGCGACCTTCTGCGTGGTGCGAACGGACCGTATCGAGCGAACAACGATCTACTCTTCTACCACCTCGACGTGCGGGTCGACACCGACAAAAAATTCATCAGCGGAACCAACACGATTCGCTTCAAGATGCTGCAGGACGGCTCGCGCATTCAGCTTGAGCTCTATTCAACGCTGCAAATCGACAAGGTCGTGATGGGTTCGACGACGTTGAAGTATGAGCGCGACGGGGGCACCTTCTACGTGGATTTCCCGAAGACGCTGCAAACTGGCCGCACTTATTCGATCGACGTTCACTACTCGGGAAATCCGCCGGAGACGGGGCGGTTCGGCTGCTTCACCTTCAAACAGGACACTGCCGGGCACCCATGGATCAACACCGCCTGCGAAGGGGATGGCGCTTACGTCTGGTGGCCCAACAAGGAACAGTGGCGCGATGAGCCTCAAGAGGGCATGCTCATCACCGTCGCCGTGCCCAACGGCCTGATGGATGTTTCGAACGGAAGATTTATGGGAAAGAAAGATCTCGGCGATGGCTACACTCGTTGGGATTGGCTGGTGCATTACCCGATCAACAACTACGACGTCGCGCTGAATATCGGCAACTACGTTCACTTCGGCGACAAGTTCGAAGGCCTATCGCTCGACTACTATGTGTTGCCCGAAGACATGGAAGGCGCAAAGCGGCAGTTTGCGCAGGTGCCGGGCATGATGAAGGCCTACTACCACTATCTCGGCGAATATCCCTTCAAGAAGGATGGCTACAAGCTTGTCGAAGTGCCGTATTCGGGAATGGAACATCAGAGCGCGGTGGCCTACGGTAACCACTTCAAGAACGGCTATCTCGAGCGCGATTGGACAGGCGTCGGCATCAGCCCGCGCTTCGACTTCATCATCATCCACGAGAGCGGGCATGAGTGGTTCGGTAATGCGATAACGGCCGCCGACAAGTCGGACATGTGGATCCACGAAGGCTGGACGACGTATCTCGAGAGCCTCTACGTCGAGTACACCTACGGCTACGACGATGCGATGAAGTACCTCAATGCCTATAAGAAGAAAGTCAAGAATGATCGCCCTATCATCACGGCGCGCGGCACCAACGCGGAACCGCCGCAGGACCAGTACTTCAAAGGGGCCCTCTTCATCAATACGCTGCGCAGCATTGTGAACGACGATGCGAAATGGTGGCCGATGCTTCGCGGCTACTACCAGAAGTACAAGTATCAGAACATCATGACGGAAGATATCGTTCAGTACTTCAATCAGCAGACAGGGATGGACCTGACGCCCGTCTTCGACCAGTATCTGCGGCACACAGCGATTCCGACGCTCGAGTTGAAGTTCGATGACGCAGCGGGCACGGTCCAATACCGCTGGGTTGCCGACGAGAAGGCGTTTGCGATGCCGGTGCGGGTAGGCTTGAAAGAGCACTGGGAGACGATCCACCCCACGACGGAGTGGCAGACGATGAAGACCCCGCTGACCAAGGACCAGTTAGATGTAGCGACAGATCTCTACTACATCAACGTAAATAAGACCTAAGGCGCATACTTAACATAGGGAACAGGGTGGTGCTAGACTTCGAGGTTTCCACCGGAGTCGGGATGGCTCGACACGGTGGACGAAGTGGAAAGAGAGACGCAAATGCATCCGGATCTTGAGAAGTTGATTGTGTTGCAGGCACACGATGTGGAAGCCAAGCGATTGCGCGATGAGATGGCCGCACTGCCGAAGCACGCAGCTGCGCTCGAGGCGAAGGCGAAGGCAACCGAAGGGCAGCGGGCCGTGATCGTCGATCTGATCGCCAAGGAAGAGACATTGCGGCGGCGACAGGAATCCGACGTTAAAGATCACCAGGCGAAGATAGCGCGCGTTCGCAAACAGCTGGATCTCGCGACCACAACCGTGCAGGTGACCGCGTTCGAACACGAGATTGCATTTTGCCAGGCAGAGGTTAGCCGTCTTGAAGACGCAGAGCTCGAAAGCATGGAACGCAGTGAAGGCTTCGAGTCGCAGAAGACACTGGCCGATGAGGCCGTGACTGATGCGACGGCCACTTTGGAACGCGAACGGGTGCGAGCAAACGAGACGGTCGCACAAGACAAGATCCTGCTGGTCGCAGTCGAAGAGAAACGCAAGGCTGTGCGTGCGGAGATTTCCGAGAGCGCACTTTCAACCTACGACCGCATCGCGAAGGCCAAAGGGACTGCGGTTGCGGAGGCGCTCAATCAGAAGTGCATGGCTTGCCAGATGATGGTGCGGCCGCAACGCTGGAACGATCTGCGTGATCGCGATAACCAGGAGTCGATGATGACCTGCGAGAGCTGTGGGCGATTGCTGTACTACGATCCGGCGCGCGACTCTCCGCAGCGCAAGACGGTCCCGGTGGAGAGTATCGCAGCGTCAATCATTCGTTCTCTTTGAACAAATACTTGGTGGTCAGGAAAACGTGAAGCGGATTTGTGTAGACATGGATGAGGTGATGGCGGACGCTCTCGGAGAGCATCTGCTGCGCTATAACAGGCACTTCGGCGAGGAGATCACGCTCCAGGATCTCCAGGGAAAGTGGTTGTGGGAGGTAGTCTCGTCGGACCGTCACGATGTGCTTGAGGCGTATCTACGGTCAGACGACTTCTTCGACGTGCTTGCGGTGATGCCGGAGTCGCAGCGGGTATTGCAAAGGCTGCAGATGAACTATGAAGTGTTCATCGCGACCGCAGCGATGGAGGTTCCCACTTCCTTTCAGGCGAAGTACCGGTGGCTGGGGAAGCACTTTCCGTTCATTCCCGCGTCGCACATCGTCTACTGCGGCGATAAGAGCATTCTGCGCGCGGACTATCTGATCGATGACAACCCACGGCAGCTGCGGCGCTTCAAGGGCGACGGAATATTGTTCAGCTCGCCGCACAACGTCGGTGTCACCGGGTACAGGCGAGTTAAAGACTGGCTGGAAGTGGAAGAGCTCTTTCTGGGCTAGGCGTAGAGAGCGGATTCGAAGCGCTGAAGGGCGGCGTCGGACCACGCATGCGTGGATTTCCGCCAGGTGTCGCCCCTCTCTTCGCGGAAGTTGGGGAAGTCCATCCGGCAGTAACCGCAGCGCGACTGAAAGTCATAGAGGGCCTGGGCGGTTCCGTCCAAATACAGTACGGCCTGCAGTCCGTCGCGCGACCACTCGACCGAGGCGATGCGCTGTGGCTCGGGACGCTGATTCTCGGCATCGCTCTTGGCAAGTGCGGCGACGTTGTAGATGAGCATTGCGTCGAGAATGCTGTTTTCGTGAACTTCTTGGGATCGATCACAGGCATAAAAGTAGCCGGCGACGCCTTCGTCCTCGAAGACGACGGTCCACGGGACTGTGGTTGAGTTGGAAGAAAGAAAAGCGCGGCCTGGGGTAAAGGAAAGCGACTGCATATATCTCACGATACACTTGAAGATGCGGCCGCCGCTCGTCTCCGGCTGGTGCAGCTGGTGAAGAGATGGGGTTTGTCGTGGGACGACAGCCGAATGCGGGACAAGAATAGATGACATGTAAAGGCCGGCAATTCAACGCATGAAGCTCCCCCGCATCAAGATCGGTCGACCACAGCGACTGGCCGCGCTGCTCCTGCTGGTTTTTCTGGTGGAATGCCTGTGGGTGGTGAGCCATCAGCAGCTCTCCCAGCAGGACTATCGTTACGCCGAGTGCGGCCGTGAGATGTGGGAGCGGCCTTCGCCGTTGGCCGGCTACTTTACAACCTGCGGCAACCTGAATGGGGATGGCACCTTCGCCTATCGCGTCGCGGGGCTTCCACTGACCGTGCAGCGGCTTGCGATGCTTGGCGCGGACAGGATGCGCAAACCAGAGAACAGACTGTACGGCGAAGGGACGCTGCACGGCTCGACGTGGGAGGCACGGCACGAACTCTTCAGCGTGAAGTATCTGCTGCATCTGCCGTTCATCTTCTTCGCAGTGTGGCTTGGCGGCGGTCTTTGGTGGGTGTCACGGCGTCTTTTTGGCAATGAAGGCGGCTTCTTCGCGTTGGGGTTGTACTGCTTTTGCCCCGCCATCGTGCGCTACTCGGTAATGCCGAACAACGATGTGCTGGCAATGTGGGGGCTCTACGGGCTGGTGTATGCCGCGATGGGAGTGGCCCACGCGATGCAGGGTCCGCGCAGCAAGTGGAAGCCACGCATCGCGCTGATGACGGTAGCACTGGGGCTGACGGCAGCCGCGCATCTACTGGCAGCGATGATCGGCTTCGTGATGGCGGTGGTGTGGATGATGTACCTGGCGGAGCGGCGTCGCAGCCACGTGATGCAGATCATGGTCTTCTCCGCTGTGGGGGCAGTGGCAATCCTGTTTGCTTTCTTTTCGTTCCGGCCCGCAGCGTTTAGCTACGTATTTACCGGCGGCGGGGCGCGGTCATGGTTTGCATTGGACGGGGCCGCACGCTTCTTCCTGAATATGGCAAATGGGCCGATCGTTGTGGCAACATTTGTGGCTCTATTGCTCTACGTTGCGGTACGACGCTGCCGCTACTTCGGCAATACGGCGCCTCTGGTGATGGTGCTGCTTCTTTTCCCACTGGTGACAACGCAGACGGTGTCCCAGCCGTGGCTTTGGGCGCTGCCGTTCTTGTTTACGTTTGTGGGTGGCGTGTTCGCGGACGCGCTGGAGACGCAGCAACGGAGGATGTTTCTCGTCCTCTCGGGTGGGGTCCTTGTGACGCAAGCGATGCTCTGCCTGGCGGCGTTGCCTGTAATCGCCCGCTAGCCTGCATCTGGGTCGCTACCCGTCGCGCCGTGGTTTTCCTCGAATTCCCCGCGAATTCCGGCATAATAAATCGGCACCCCCAAAAATAGTTGCGCCATGAAGGATGGTCCGTTCGTGATGATGAAATCTCCCCTCCGCTCTACCTGTGTTGCCTGTGCGCTAACCGTGCTGTTGCTTGCGAGTGGCTGCCACCGGCACCGCAAGTCGAAGTCCGCGCCGAACACGGATGCGTACTCCGACAACCTGCACAAGCTGGTGGAGAAGAAGGCGCTGCCGCCGGAGAAGGTTGATACCAGCAAGGTCCCTAATCTGCGGTGGCCGAATTTCTCCGACTACGAGTCTTACGTCACGACCTTTTACGATGATCGCAATTACGAGGTGGCCTGGACCCGTGATGGCTCACCTACGGCTTCGGCGAACGCGTTCATGCAGCAGTTCAGCAACGCCGCAGAGAAGGGGCTGATTCCCGAAGACTACGACGCCTCGCGCTGGGCCGAACGCGTGCAGGCACTGACCGACAAGTCCGCCGATGCGATCTCCCTCTTTGATGTGGCGATGACCGTCAATGTGATGCGCTACATCTCTGACCTGCGAATCGGGCGCGTGAATCCCTCGCACTTCAACTTCGAAGTTCCTGTGCAGGAAAAGAAATACGACCTGGCGGAGTTCGTCTCCGACAACGCGGTGGATGCGACGGACGTGCCGAAGCTGATCACCAGCGTCGAGCCGGACTCAGAGGAATACAGGAAAACCGAACAGGCGTTGGCGCACTACCTCGACCTCGCAAAACAGCAGCAGGATGAAGCTGCGGAGCCGCTGCCGGTGGTAACCAAGACTGTCACCGTAGGGGAAACTTATCCGGCAGCCGGCGATCTGCTCGCGCGATTACAACTCGAAGGCGATGCTGCCGAGGACGTTACGCTAGGCGCCGCAAGCACGGTCTTCAATTCCTCTCTGTCTGCCGCGGTGAAGAGCTACCAGCATCGGCACGGCATTACAGAGGATGGCAAGCTGACGCCGCAGACCATCAAGTCGCTGAATGTTCCCATGACGACTCGCGTGTCGCAGTTGCAGGACTCGCTCGAGCGCTGGCGCTGGCTTCCCGACCCCTACGTTCACGCACGTTTGATGGTGAACCTGCCTGAGTTCGTTCTTCGCGGCTACGATCCGGACCACAAGCTGGACTTCACGATGCGTGTCGTGGTCGGGCAGGTGATGGGACAGCATGAGACGCCGGTGTTTACGCACATGATGAAGTACCTCGTCTTCCGTCCGTACTGGAACGTGCCAGTCGATATTGCACGCAAAGAACTGGTCCCGCATATGACGGCGAACCATGGCTACCTGGCCAGCAAGAACTTCGAGGTTACTAACAATAAGGGCGTCGTGCAGACCGACTACACCACGAAGCAGGTTGCGCAGGGTGCCGTAATGGTACGAGAGAAGCCGGGACCGAAGAACTCCCTCGGCCTGGTGAAGTTTATCTTCCCCAATCAGTACGACATCTATCTGCACTCCACGCCCGCGGTGTCGCTGTTCGAGCGCACGCGCCGCGACTTCAGCCACGGCTGCATTCGTGTGCAGAAGCCCGTCGACCTCGCCACATGGGTGCTGCAGGGCCAGGGAGACTGGGATGAGGATAAGGTAAAGGAGGCGATGGACGATGGACCGGATAACAAGACCGTCAGCCTCAAGACGCCGCTCCCAATCGTGATCTTTTACCTGACGGCGATCGCGACCGAAGACGGGCACACACACTTCTTCGATGACATCTACGGTTACGACTCTGAGATGCAGAAGGTATTCGCCAAGGGGCCGCCGTACCCGATCAAGCCGGAGCCGGTCGTACCCAAAACCAAGGCTGGAGACACAGTCTAAGAAGCGGAGGTACACTGCTGTCGTGAAAACACAGGAATTCAATCCGAAGGTCGACGCCTACATCGCGAAGTCGCAGCCCTTCGCGCAACCCATTCTGACGCACATCCGCGAGCTTGCCCACAAGGCCTGCCCTGAGGTTGAAGAGCAGATCAAGTGGAGTATGCCGTTCTTTACGCTTCGTGGCGTCATCCTCGGCCACATGGCGGCGTTCAAACAGCACTGCGCCGTTGGCATGTGGGGGCCGGAGATGAACGCCATCCTGAACGAGGCCGGGCTTCACTCCGAGAACGGCATGGGATCACTGGGAAAGATCACCAGTCTGAAAGATCTTCCGGCGGACAAGAAGATGCTTGGCTACTATCGGCAGGCGGCGGAGCTGATTCTCAGCGGACAACGAACCAAGTCGCTTGAGCGGACCCCGAAGTCAGTGAAGCCCGCTTCGGCAGTGCCAGCGGAATTGGCAGCAGCGCTCAAAAAGAATAAAGCCGCGGCGAAGGTCTTTGCGGGTTTCAGCCCTTCCTGTCAGCGTGAGTACAACGAGTGGATCGCCGAGGCGAAGCGGGCGGAGACGAAGGAAAAGCGCGTGGCGCAAGCGGTAGAGTGGATCGCCGAAGGCAAGCAGCGCAACTGGAAGTATCAGAACTGCTAAGGTGTTGCGACCGGCTTCGGCGAAGCGCCTGACACCGAAGACTTGCTAAGCTGCCGCGCAAATTCGAGAAAAACCAGAGCAGCCGGAGAGTAACCGCTGGGGTCAGCCTGGGTGAAGTCCCCTGTCGTCGGGTCCATCTGCTGACGGAACTCCGTATGGCGGCTGATGGCTTCGCACCACTGCTGCATCATATGGTTCAGCTCCGCCTGCTTGCCGTAGTAGGGCATCCAGCGCGGAGCACGCAGAGCAGTGAGCGCCTGGCTCGCTCCACCCCAGCTGTTGCGCGGGATGGGACGGACGAAGGTTGGATCGTCCATCGCGATCGATGTCAGCGGGTAGGGCGCCCAAAAGGCCTTGGGGTTGTGGATCTGGCGTGCCCAGACGGCGTCGAAGATGGCTTTATCTTTGGCGTCATAGCGCTTCAGAACATGTTCACCGAGCACACGGCTGTTCACATCCGAGCGCACGCGCACAAAGTTGTTCTGCGCGTCGAGATCATAGAACGCGGCATCTTTGGGATCGTAGAGTTTTTCGATGATCAGCTGGCGAATCGTCTCTGCGTCATCGTGCCACTTGCTGGCCTCGTCGCCTTTACCGAGCGCGGTCGCCATGTGCGCAAGCGCCATCCGCGCGCCAAAGACCGTAGCCGAAAGATCGGGGCACAGACGCGGCATGGTCGTCATCGGGGGGCATTTGCGCGCATCGCCGTCGGGGCAGCGGTTGGGGATGCCGACCCAGCGCGGGCTGTTATCGTGGCCGGTGTCGTAGGTGCAGAAACCCTCAACCAATCCTGTTTTGCGGGTGTCGCGATACTCACGGAGCCACGCATCCCAGCGGCTGCAGGCTGCGTAAGCGGTCACCAGCAACTCGTCGTCGCCGGTGAGTTGTGAAAGCTCCCACGCTGTTGCCGCGATGGGGACGACCATCTGGATTTGCCCGTAGCCAACGTCGGACAATTTGATCGCTGCGGGCAGCTGACCGGCCGAGTCATGACCCACGGGCCGCTGCAACGCAAAGAACGCCATGTGGTTATTGCGCGCGACCTGCAGCGGTGTCAGCGCGCCCTCTTGTGTGCCGATGTAGGGTGCTAACGTACCGTAGACGAGGCCTTCGTGGGGACCGCACTCCTGCCAGATTCCCGGATAGACAGCGCCTTCGAAGAGCACCGGGTGCTCATAGTGAGGAACGGTTTTTACGTTTCCGGCGAGCACCCCAAGTGCCGCATCCCACGTCTTCTGCCAGCGCGGATCGCTTCCGGGAAAACCCAGCCGGGGCTGTGTGTTGGGCGCGGCTTCGGCAGACAGCGGCAACAGCGCTGCCCCTGTGGCGAGAGCAGTCAGTTTCAGAAAATCCCTCCTGCCTTTGCCCTCCAGAGGTCTCTCCATAACGTGCCGAATTGATGAATTTTCCTGCCGCATCATCGCAATTAGTGTAGTACCTCGGGGTGAAGCGATAGACTTGCAGCGATGACTTCTGCTCCCAAGTCAGCCGCGGCTAGCGAAGAGGCTAGCGAAGACCAGATGCAGCGTATCCCTTTGGCGGATGCGAAGCTCGATGGCCCTCTGTTTCGCCGCAAGTTGATGGCCTGGTACAAGAGCCATGCGCGGGAGCTACCTTGGCGCGGCGTAAGCGACCCCTACCGAACCTGGCTCTCCGAAGTGATGCTGCAACAGACGCGCGTCGCGGCCGTCATCGACCACTATGAAAGCTTCCTGCGGAAGTTCCCGACGATGCTCGCCCTGGCTCTGGCCCCGGAGTCGGAGGTGCTCGCGATCTGGTCCGGTCTGGGTTACTACCGGCGTGCGCGCCTGCTGCATAAAACGGCCCAGTTCCTCACACGCGAGCGGGCCGGCGTGCTTCCGAGTACGTCGGCCGAGCTACGCACTCTTCCGGGCATCGGCGAATATACCAGTGCCGCCATCGCCAGCATTGCCTTCGGCGAGAGTGTCGCCGTAGTCGACGGCAATGTGGAGCGGGTGCTGCTGCGCCTCACCGGCCGCTCCGAGGTCAAAACCGCAGCAGCGCGCGCCTTCGTGCAGAAGAAGGCAAGCGCCCTGATTCCGAAGCGGCACGTTGGCGAAGGAATCAACGCAGCCGGCGATCACAATCAGGCGATGATGGAGCTCGGCGCGACCCTGTGTCTGCCCAGGGCTCCTCTCTGTCTGCATTGTCCGGTCTACTCCATGTGCAAGACACGTGGCGAGCACGTCACACTGCCGCGCGCCGCGCAGCTCAGCCGGCCGGTGGCGTACCTGCTTAGTCTGCGGAAGCGCGGCACGGTCACGGAGGTGCTGCTCGAGCTGCGCGCCGACGAGGCCAGCCTGATGCCCGGGATGTACGAGCTTCCACCGCTGCCGCTCGATGCTGTGCAGGGACGCGAGCCTTTGCTGCGGCTGCGTCATGCGATCACGAATACGAACTACTACGTCCAGGTCTTTGCCGCGCATGGCCCGGAGGACAGTGGGTTGCGGCGCGCAGTCCCCGCTGCGAAGGGTGACCTGCACTGGGTACTGACGAGTCGACTTGGTTCTATTCCGCTGACAGGGTTAGCGCGCAAAGCGCTGCAACGTCTGGATGTGATGGCGGTGAAGCTGCCCAAGCTGCCGGCTGCGACAACCGGGATGGCGAACACGACGGCCGTCTGAGATATCGGCTGTTGCCGCTCCTACTGCATACGCTCGGAGTTTTTCTTCGCAGCAGCTGGGGGAAGCATGGCTGCTGGCACGCCTCGAACCTTGCCGCTGCCCAGATTGATCGCTCGCGGAACGGCCCCCGCCTGCAGCAATGGATGTTGCAGTGTCACAATCACCGCCGTGGCAGGCGTCTGGCCTGTGCAGACGTAACTGTGAATGGTATTCGCGTCGAAGTAGATGGCATCGCCAGCTTCGACATGGTGGGTTGCCTCGCCATGCCGGACATCAAGCGTCCCCGATAGAAGGTAGAGGAACTCACAGCCGGCATGCTGATGCGCGCGCGGCAAACGGCCCTCCTTAACCGGGAGAAACTCGGCGAAGTAAGGGTCGAGCTGGCGGTCTGGGACAAGGTAGCCCAGGCTCTCGAAGAAGTACGCCGGATCGTCGGCGCCGGTCTGTGGCAGGCGCACACGCTCGTCGCGGCGATGCATTCGAAACAGTGTCTGCGGCTCCGGATCGAAGAAGTAGCTGAGGTCTTTGGAGAACACCATGGCGATGCGTGCGAGATTCCGCAACGTCGGAACGACGCGCCCCGTCTCCAGCTGGGAGAGAAAGCTGGCCGAGAGCCCGGTATGACGGCCAAGCTCCACCAGGCCCATCGATTTTTTCAGCCGCAGATGTTTGATTCGTTCGCCAATGCGTTTCTCAGCGATGAACGTCTCCGCGGCCTCGCCATCCACATGGATGTTGCGAATCACGTTCGATCCATTGCCCGTCACGGCGTCGTGAAGTGACGGAGGAACCTCCGAAGAGGCCAAAGCGGTCGCGGTGATGGTATTTTTGCTCATAGATAAGGTTTGCTAGGCCAACAGATGTTGAAATGAGATCAAAAGTTGTCTAAAAGTCGTCACTATTCACGGTTGGATGCGAATTTTTTGCTGAAAAGCCGCCGCAAACTTCCAAAATTCCGCGTCTGCAGTCTGTGGTTTCCGTGGTTCGACCAGACCGCCGTATGATCAAAGTTCAATGAAGTTTCCCCTCATTCGCTGCCATCCGGACGCCCGAAGATGGCTATCGGCAGCCGTTGCCGCGTCTCTGATCGCCTGCACAGTCGGTTGCGCCAGCCCGGGTCCCCCGCGACCCCCCTCCCTCAATCTCCCGGAAGTAGTGAAAGACCTTACTGCCGAGCGAGTTGGCGACGTGGTTCGATTGCGCTGGACCACCCCTGCACAGACGACCGACCGCCTCGACATCAAAGGTCCGATGACGGCGGAGCTCTGCCGCTTCACCGTCTCTCCAACCCCACCGCAGCCCACGTGCGTTCCAGTTACGCATCTGCCGGTTCAGCCCGGCCCGATCGAGGCCTCTGATGCACTCCCTCCTGCCATGACCGTCGATCCTGCGGCGCTGCTGGCGTATCGCATCCAGATACTCAATGCCCATGGGCGCTCCGCTGGCTTGTCGCCTGATGCCTTCGCCCCCGCCGGTGCCGCGCCCTCGCCGGTCGAGCAGCTTCGGGCGACGCCAACGCGGGACGGCGCGATGCTCGAGTGGCAGCACAAGGACACGACTGCAGTCGTCGAACTGCACCGCCTGCTTGTTGGCCCCGATGGTGTCGTCATCGAGCCTGCCCCACCCAAAGCAGCGACCAAGTCCTCATCGAAGCACACAAAGAAGAAGCCTGGGGAAAAACCCAAAAAGCCCGCCCCGGCCTCTACCCCCGCGCCGGACTCAAAGCCGCCCCAACCCGCAGCAACCGAGGTCAAGCTGCGGACGCCAATTCAACCCACCGATGCAGGTGGAACGATCGACCACACAGCCCAGATGGGCGAAACCTACCGCTACACCGCCCTGAGGGTCCAGTCCGTGTCGCTCGGCGGCCACACATTGGAGTTGCGCAGCATCGCATCGCCCCCGGTCACCGTCGTGATGCGGAACACCTTCCCTCCCCATACTCCCAGCGGTCTCGAAGCCGTCCCAGGCGGTGCGACGGCGGCTGATCGTTCGATCGATCTCTCTTGGGTCCCCAACAACGATGCCGATCTCGCGGGATATATTGTGTATCGTCAAGAGATTGACTCAAAAGGCGCAGCCGCGGGTACAGCGGAGCGCTTGAACGCAACCCCGGTCGTCGGTCCTGCCTACCGCGACCAAACCGCCGTGGCCGGTCGCCGCTATGCTTATAGTGTCGCTGCTGTCAACACAGCAGGAAACATAAGTGCGCCCAGCGACCCAATCCAAGAGACCCTAAGGGAGCAATAACAATGCGTTACTGCAAGTATTTGTCGTCTGAAAATGGTGCCAGTCTGTCGCGTTACGCCTTGGTGGAAAAACGCAACGGCGTCTATTGGGCCACGTTACCCATGCAGGCCCCGCAGGAAGACCTGTCCGCCCGCATCCTCGGCGGCCTCCCCGTTCCCACGCTCGCGGTCAACTTCGAGCCCGTGCCGCTCTCCGATCTCAAACTCCTCCCGCCGGTAACGCCGTCAAAGATCCTCTGCGTAGGCCGCAACTATCGCGACCACGCCGCCGAACTGGGCAACGAAGTCCCCAAGGAGCCTCTGCTCTTCCTCAAACCGCCATCTTCCCTGCTTGCGCCAAAAGGCGTCGTCCGCATCCCCGCCATCTCCACTCGCGTCGACTACGAAGGCGAACTCGGCATCGTCATCGCTCGTCGCTGCTACAAGATCGGCCCCGATGAAGATGTCCGCCCCTACATTCGCGGCTACGTCTGCGTCAACGACGTCACCGCGCGCGACATTCAAAAATCCGACGGCCAATGGACTCGCGGCAAAGGCTTTGACACCTTCTGCCCCGTCGGCCCCATCGTCTCGGACGAGATTGACCCGGCAGGCGGCGCTCCAGTCACCGTCATTACCCGCCTCAACGGCGTCGTCAGGCAGCAGGGCTCCACCCGCGACCTGATCTTCCCTATCGCCGAGCTGCTCCGCTACATCACTCAGACCATGACCCTCGAACCCGGCGATCTGATTCCCACCGGTACCCCAGCAGGAGTAGGAGCCGTTAAGCCCGGTGACCGCATCCAAATAGAGATAGACGGCTTGGGCATTCTGGAAAACGAATTCGCAGCGGAGTAACATTCGCCGCCCATACTGAGATCCAGCGCTGTTGCGCAGCGCAACCGCTCAGAGCTTGATAAAATTGATCCGAACAGTGAAGGAGCACCACTATGGCATCGTTACTCGAACAGCTTCGTGCATACACCACAGTCGTCTCGGACACCGGCGACTTCAACGCGATCAAGCAGTTTCGACCGCAGGACGCCACCACGAACCCCTCGCTCATCGCGGCTGCTGCAGAGAAGCCTGAGTATGCATCCGTAGTCGATGACGTGCTGAAGCAGGTGCGTAAGGATGCCGGTCCCTCCGCCTCGGACAAAGACGTCGCCGCCAAGTCCTTCCGGCCCCTCGAAGTCGCCTTCGGTCGCAAGATCCTGGAGATCATCCCCGGCCGTGTCTCCACCGAGGTCGATGCCCGCCTCTCATACGATGTCGACGGATCCATCGCCGAAGCGCGCGCCATCATCGCCCTCTACGACAAGGCCGGCGTCTCCCGCGATCGCATTCTCGTCAAGCTCGCTTCCACATGGGAGGGCATCAAGGCAGCAGAGATCCTCGAGAAGGAGGGCATCCACTGCAACATGACTCTGCTCTTCGGTCTTCATCAGGCGGTCGCCGCTGCCGACGCAGGCGTGACACTCATCTCACCCTTCGTCGGACGCATTCTCGATTGGTACAAGAAGGACACCGGCAAGGACTACGTCGGCGCAGACGACCCCGGCGTGGAGTCCGTTACGACGATTTACAACTACTACAAGAAGTTCGGCTACAAGACAGTCGTCATGGGCGCAAGCTTCCGCAACATCGGTGAGATCACAGAGCTCGCCGGCTGCGACCTTCTCACCATCGCACCAAAGTTGCTGACCGAGCTTGAGTCGACTCAGGGCCCGCTGCCCCGCAAACTAGACCCCGCCAACTCAGCGAAGATGGACATCAAGAAGCTGACAATCGACAAGGCGACCTTTGACAAAATGCACGCCGAAGACCGCATGGCGCATGACAAGTTGAAGGAAGGCATCGAAGGCTTCTCCAAAGCCATCGAGGACCTGGAGAAGGTGCTGGAACAACGTCTCAGCACAATCAGCGAACCAGCCGCCGCCGCACGCTAGTCGTCTTCAGCGACAATTTCTTCCAATCCAAAAGACCGCGTCCCATCAGGCGCGGTCTTTTTCTGCCCCTTGAAACACCTACCGCCAGTGGTCAGTTTGAAGATCCCTCCTCATAGCCCATTAGAATGGCGTGATGGAGATTAAACGCATCGGTTCGCAGCCCTCAGGCAAAGGTCCGGCAGACTGGTTTACCGGGACTGTCCGCATTGACCCGCTCTTTCACGCACCCGATCCAGCGCGCGTTGCGGGTGCTAGCGTCACATTTGAGCCGGGAGCGCGTACCGCCTGGCATACGCATCCCCTCGGCCAGACATTGATCGTCACGGCAGGCTGCGGATGGGCTCAGCGAGAAGGCGCGGCGATCGAAGAAATTCACCCCGGAGATGTGGTCTCGTTCGCACCGGGAGAGAAACACTGGCACGGTGCTACACCGACCACGGCCATAACTCACATCGCAATTCAGGAACGATTGGACGGCAAGGCCGTGGATTGGATGGAGCACGTCAGCGACGAACAATACCAACGGTGAGTTGTTTTGTTGATCCGACTTTGCTTTCTCTGCAAGCAACCTTTTACCAAAAGTCGTCACTTTAGTTTCTAGACAGGCGCATCTGTTGCGCAACTCTGCTATCACGCCTCTTGTCTAACTACAAAGAGGTGAATATATGCGTGGATTGAAACTTCTCGCTTTGACCGCCGTTGCTGGTCTAGGCATTGCAGCAAGTGCTCCCCGAACACAGGCCCAGGTCAGCATTGGAATAGGTGTAGCCCCTGTTTGTCCGTATGGTTACTACGACGCCCCGCCTTACGGTTGCGCTCCCTACGGATACTATGGTCCCGAGTGGTTTTCCAATGGCGTCTTTATCGGTGCGGGCCCATGGTTTCATGGTCCGGAACACTTCCATGGCTACGTCGACAATCGCTACCGGCCGGATCACGGCTACCACGGTGAATATCCGCATCATGGCGACAGACCTCACGACGGGTGGCACGGTTCGCCCGAGCACTTCCATGGAAACGAGATGCGCGACGGCCATGGCCATGAAGGCGGTCACGACGGCCACCACTAATCAAAGGGATAGTTGATTGGATACGAATCGGTCCAAAAGCCAGCCCGAAACAGCTGGGATAACCGCAAGAAGAATGGGCAGATGTCGTTTGGACGTCTGCCCATTCCATTCACGCATTTGATAAGTAGGGTATGTCTCAGTGGGCGACTACTGTTGACCACCCGCAATCGCGATCGTCGCTGTCGAGTCCACCACCGACTTGACTGACTTGGGAGAGAACTCCGGCGGCCCTTGCTTCAGGGCGTACATGCGCTGGTCCGCGATTCTCAGCAGCTTGATTGAATCGTCCGCATCGTCCGGATAAATCGCTATGCCCAGGCTCGCCGACACGATCATCGACTGTCCCTCAACCACTATCGGCTTATCAAGCGCACTTCTCACCGACGCCAGGAAGTGGTCCATGCTTTGATCGACGCCGAGGTCTGTGGCAACGATGATGAACTCGTCGCCACCCAGCCGCGCCAGCGTGTCCGACGCCCGCACGCTCCTGCGCAGGTGCGCCGAGACCTCCCGCAATACCTGGTCTCCGGCCTGATGGCCCAGGGTGTCATTGATACCCTTGAAGCCGTTCAGGTCGAGGATCAGCAGGGCGAGTCGACTGCTCATGCGGTCTGCGCGCTCGATGGCGGTGCTGAGGCGATCCGCAAACAGCCGCCGGTTCGGCAGACCCGTCAGCTCATCATGCAACGCAAGCCACTCATTGCTCGAGACCTGCTCCTCCAGCATCACCAGAATCATGCCGATTGAGATCAGCGACTTCTGCATGTTCCAGATGTGCGAGGCAATGTCGGCGTAGGCGCGGTATGTCACGATCCAGGGGTGAGCCAGCAGGCATAGCGCCCAGATCGTAAAGCCGGTGACAATGGCCAGTTTACCGGTACTGTTGTGCGCCAGGCGGCGCTGAAAGTTGACCGCTGCGATCGTATAGACGCAGCACAGGCTCCAGTAGACGGCCTCTCTGTATTCGGCCTCGCGAATCAGGTATCCCATCGCCAGCCACCCGCACACCTGCAACGCTGCATACCGCCAGTTGTGGCGCAGATAAAGCGAACTCGTTACTCCGATAACGAGACCGGCAGCCATCGAGGCGAAGAAGGCAGTGGGGGAATAAATGTGCATGCCGTACAGCGTGGTGATCGCCAGAAGCGGCAGAGCATTCAGTCCGAGATAGATCAGCTCAACGTTTCGAGAGAAAGGATATCCGCCCGACGCCCATACAAAAACAACCCCGGCCGCTAGGTAGCAATCCATCACAATCAAATGCAGCACCTTGGGAGGAGTCTGGTTCAGCGGATAAAAAGTGTGCGCGACCGCTTCAACAAGCGTGAAAAACAGGCCCAGCAGCCAGATATCTGCGCGCCCCTGCGGATGACGCCGCCGCAGCAACAAGAGGATGATGATCAGGATCATCAGGGCCAGCAGATCGGGTAGGAACGAATAATTCATCAGGCTCCATGCATCTCAACGGTTGGATTAGCCTCAAAAAGGCCCGTGAGAGACACGCTTTAACCTTGCCGGCGACAAACCAACGCTTCGCCTTGAATCAAGAGAGCAAAATCTTATTCGCCGCCCTGCGCCGGCCCGCGCAAATTGGCGTTTGGAAAGACTCCGGAAAAAGATTGACCGGAATGATCTGAAATATCAAAAAAGTACTAACCCTGACCGCGTCGGGTCCATGCCCGTATCGCGCTCGAACAACCTGGGCGCCATACTCATCGGATAAGCGTCGGGCGTCTACTGTAACAACAATTATCCAACATGCAACAAGAAACCGCATGAAAATCCACAACATTGAGAGCACTGCTTCTAGTATCTAACATTTGGCCCGCCACCATTTACAGCTGAAACCTTTTAGTTCCGGAAATTCATCCTTCATGCTGCGAACGCCGCTACCTGCTGCATGGGCCCAGGTATTCGACACAGTCATCCCTATCCAGTTGTTAGTACCGCTGCATCGTTGGTTGACGCAGCCCGAACTGAAAGGTTTGCCGGACGAAAACCGAAGCTGCCTTGATCGTGTAGTGACGATTGAGGACCAATCGTTGCAGGAGATTAAAATAAATATGCAAAAGTTGGCGTGTTTTTCGGGGACTGATTTGCTGGTGTTTCCAGCCACACTTTCACCACGAATCCACCACGATTTACCACGCATTTCACCACGATTTGCGCGCAAAAATCGCAAAAACCCCCGCAAAAACGCTACTCCACCAACGCCAAAAAATTTACAAAATATAACGCGAAAGATCCTGGTCCTTCACAATGGAGGCGACCTGCTGCCGTACATATTCAGGGTCGACCAAAATCACCTTCTCCACGCCAGTCGCGGTCTGCCGCTCAATCACAGGCAGCGGCGGCGAAGGTATCTGCGGCTCGGAGGTTAGTGAGGCCGATACATGGACCTCCCCAACAACACCCTCCTCGGTAATCTCTGCGCGCGGACTCTTATACAGGTCCGGAGCCTGGAAGCTGATCTCGTCCAACACCCGCTCGAGGATTGTGTGTAGTCTTCGCGCCCCAATGTTTTCAGTAGTTTCGTTTACCCGGAAGGCAAACTGCGCCATCTCGGCAATCGCCTCCTTGGAAAACTCCAGCTTCAAACCTTCAGTCTCCAACAACGCTGTAGACTGCTTCACGAGCGACGACTTCGGCTCTGTCAAGATGCGAATGAAATCATTTACCGTCAACGAGTTGAGTTCCACTCGAATCGGAAATCGCCCTTGCAACTCCGGAATCAGATCGCTCGGCTTTGACACATGAAATGCCCCGGCAGCAATGAACAAAATGTGATCCGTTGAAACCATCCCATACTTGGTATTGACCGTAGTCCCTTCAACAATAGGCAGAATGTCGCGCTGGACGCCCTCACGCGAGACGTCTGGCCCGTGTCCACCCTCGCGGCCTGCGATCTTGTCGATCTCGTCGAGAAATACGATTCCCGAGTCTTCCACCCGTTCGACGGCGAGACGAGTGACCTGGTCCATATCAATCAGGCGGTTCTCTTCCTCTTGGACAAGGTAATCGAACGCCTCGGCGACCTTCATCTTGCGCTTCTTTGTGCGCTGTCCGAAGAGTCCGGGCAACATGTCCTTCAGGTTGATGTCCATCTCCTCAGAACCCTGATTGGAGATGACCTCAAAGCTTGGCTGATTGCGGTCTCGCACGTCCAACTCTACGGTGCGCTCGTCCAGCTTGCCCTCACGAAACTGCTGCCGCAGCTTCTCTCTCGTCCTCTGTTCGCGGTCGCCCGGTTTGTCTTCTGAATCTTCTGAAGTTGCAGCAGGAAGCTGAATGACGTTGCTTCCGGGCCCCTGAGTGACCACGGGCGCAGCGGTCGGTGTCGGCGGAAGGAGCAGATCGATCAGACGGTCTTCAGCAGCCAGCTCGGCCTTGTCTTCGACCTCTTCCATCTTCTCTTCGCGAACCATATCAATGGCGATTTCGACCAGGTCGCGGACGATCGACTCCACATCTCGCCCGACATAACCGACCTCAGTGAACTTCGAGGCTTCGACCTTGAGGAAAGGCGAGTTGGTCAGCTTCGCCAGCCGCCGGGCTATCTCAGTTTTGCCCACGCCTGTGGGGCCGATCATGATGATGTTCTTCGGCATGATCTCGTCGGCGAGTTCGGGCGAGAGTTTTTGCCGTCGCATGCGGTTACGCAGCGCAATGGCGACGGCGCGCTTGGCAGCATGTTGTCCAACGACGTACTTATCGAGCTCTGCGACGATCTCGCGCGGGGTCATTTCATCGAGTGCGAGTGCCTGGTCTTCAGCTGCTCCGGGTAGAAAAATTGCCATGATGCGGTACTCCTTGTCGCGACAGATGCGACGAAACTTGGAAGGTTCTACGAAGGATGGATGCTATTTGTTCGCTGGTGCTTCCGACTTCAGCTCTTCAATTGTCATCTGGTCGTTCGTGTAGATACAGATCTGGCCAGCGATCTTCAGGCTCTTCACCGCGATCTCCCGAGCGCTCAGGTCGGTATTTTCCATCAGGGCGCGAGCACTGGCCAGGGCGTAGCTGCCGCCGCTGCCGATGGTCGCGATCCCTTCGTCGGGGTCGATCACGTCGCCGGTGCCGGAGAGCAGAAACGTCTGTTTTGGATCGGCGACGATCAGCAGCGCCTCGAGCTGTCGAAGCATCTTGTCCGTGCGCCAATCCTTGGCGAGTTCCACGGCTGCGCGTCCAAGGTTGCCGGCGTACTGCTCTAGCTTGACCTCGAACCGGGCGAACAGCGAGAACGCGTCCGCCGTCGATCCGGCAAATCCTGCGAGGACTTTGTCCTGGTACAGGCGACGGATCTTCTTCGCAGAGCCCTTCATGATAGTCGCTCCGATGGAGACCTGGCCGTCGGCGGCCATGACGACGGAGTCGCCCCGCCGGACGCAGATCACGGTCGTTGAGCGAACACGCCGTCCCTCAGCCAAGTCCACAGGATGGGCCAGACTGTGTGATGCAAGGGCGGCAATTTTTGCTGGGGCGGACGACTTTGCAGAGCGAGAAGAGGACGGTTTCATGATCAACTTCCAGTATATCGTCAACCGCCTTTTGTCTCGCTAATCCCGAATCGTGCCCAGGATCGCGTCAAATCTCTATCACGCTGAAAAACGCCCGGCATATTTCTCTATCGGCAACTTGCGTTTCCGGCATTCGCGATGGCGAGGAAGGTGATGCTTGCAGGCGCGAATGTAACCGTTCCGGCAGTCTGGGATTTTCCAGTAAATTGTGGCAGGTCACCAGTGGCGCCAACCCTCAACTCACTTCCATTCAGGTCGACTTCGGTGCTTAGCAAGTCTTTCGCCGTCAGCGAGTAACGCTCTGACTTCGCAGGAACGTGCAGCGCTTGGGCGTTCGCGCGGTCGGCATTGATTGCCAGTAGGGCCACGCCTCCCGGATGATTGCGCAGGCAATGGGCGTAGAGATGTAGATCCGACGAAGGCGAAGCGCCAGCATCGAGGACCGTTGTTCCCATCAATCTGCGCCACAACAGCGCAGACCAATAGTTGGGCCGGGGAACGAGGGTCGTTTCGTCGA
The DNA here is from genome assembly GCA_000381605.1 of Acidobacteriaceae bacterium KBS 89. Lineage (GTDB taxonomy): Bacteria > Acidobacteriota > Terriglobia > Terriglobales > Acidobacteriaceae > Edaphobacter. Next base: position 1,547,968 of record KB906754.1, on the reverse strand, counting down.
CGAGCGCGTAGTCGCTCGCTGCCAGAGTGTTGTGAATGACCACCTGAACGCCACGTTTCGCCAGAATTCCAAGTTGATTCAAATACCGGAAGCTATCGATAAAGTCCGCAGCCCACGGATTGCCACCGCATGCTGTCTCGCCTGTCTCGGTGAGCCAGATTGCTCCGCCCGGCAGAAAGCGGTCCCGAAGCTTCGCGTAATATGCTTCGTCGCGATCGGTCCGGGAAAACCATTCGGCTGACAATGCCCCTTCTGGAGTCGACTGCGGTACCGCCGCCATTCTTGTGCAGCGCTTCGAAACCCCACCATAAAAGTGATAGGAGAATGCCTCGATGCCCGGCCCAGAGGCAGTCAGCATCTCCTCGGACTTGATCATCGGAACTCCGGGCATTCCCCCCATCAATATTCCCGACTCACCCACCGAGCCAGGTCCAAGGATCACCATCTTGGGCGCAGCCTTCTTGACGAAAGGATGAAACACTTTGAAGTCCTTTCCATAGACCGCGGCGTCATAACCCTTGGGTGCCCCACCCATCGAGGCAAAGCTCGGCTCGTTAAACATCTCCGCCGCTGCAATGTCGCCGCCGATCTGCTGCGTATACTTAAGAAACTTCTTTGCCTCCACCGGCGTCCAGATGCCGTCTGCATCTCGCACTCCAGGACTCACCGCAAAGGAGGTAACGATCTTCGCATCCACAGCGTGAGAAAAATCAACTACGCCCCGCCACTGCTTGCGCGTCAGCACTCCGCCAAAGCCTGTCGGTGGCGTCGCCGGGGCCGGATCATCCGAATCCTGAAAGTAGGTAGAGTTAGCCCATGTCCCGCTGACCCGCACATACGACGGAGCCAACCCGGCCGCCAGTTTGCGTAGCTGCGGATTCGAAAGATCGATCGGCGCGCGATAACGATACAGCGACGGATCCATACCCGAAGGCGTCGATGCCTTTGAATCAGTCTGTGCCGCGGGTGCTTCGGCCTGTTGTTTGTACGGAGCCCAGAACCGCCCGCCTGTCACCTCCAGCATCTCGATGTTGAATGATTGATACCGTTCATCGATCGTACCTACGCGCGGCATCTTTGCCGGCTCAATCGCAGAGACAGTTGCGCCGAACAAAGCCGGTGAACTTGCCAGACCAGCCAACGTAGACGTAGCCAAAAATCTCGAAACCTGAGACCGCATCTTTTTATCCACCAAGCCACCGCTTCCGTATTTCTTTTGTTTGAAGTTCGCCGAAATCATACACCGTCGACCATAGCACCCGGCACGGCATTCAATCGACCGTGGAAAGATTTGCAGCAGTTTGCCCGACCCAACGCAATGACCCATTCGTCCGTTACTTAGGCAGTACCTCTTCACGCCGAATCGCCTTCTATGGGCTATGCTTTTGGGCAGAGGCCTGTGTTCTCGCTGATTCCAATTCATCTGCCGTCCGTTCGCTCGCCGCAGGTCGTTGCCGCGATCGTTACCGGCGTTGTGGCCGCGGTAGGGGTTGCCGCATACGTCTTGACGCGGCGTAAACCTTCCGCCGAGGAGGTTGAGCGGGAGCGTCGCGAGTTGCTCGCTCGCTCCGGACGCATCACAGACGGAACCATCATGGACACGATGATCATGGAGGCGCGCACTGCTGCCGTCAGCGTTCCGGAGATATCCACTGGGGCTGATGATTCGGCTCCGACGCCGCAGATCATCGTCTATAACTACCGGATTGCGGGCGTGACCTATGAGTGCGCTCAGGACGTTACCGCGCTGGCGGAGTTTGTGCACGGTATCCGGACGGACCTTCCCATCCAGGTTCGCTATGCGCCGCAGAATCCGGCAAACAGTATCGTCGTGGCAGAGTCATGGAGCGGATTGCGGCTCAGTTCCTCACATCCATATCAGGCGGATTGAACCCGAGTCTCGCGCAGACTACACTTGATTCATGCACATGGTCGCTAGCTCGAACGGCAGGATGCAGCGTGTGCTGCAGGTGTCGATGGTGCTTACGGCGGCGTATGTCGGAGCGACCTTCTACTTCGGGTTGCGTGCGCATTCGCTGGCGCTGATCTCTGAGGCGGGCCATAACGTCAGCGACCTGCTGGCAATTGTGCTGTCCTTTGTTGCTGTGTACTTTCAGGCGAGACCGGCGACTGACGAGAAGACCTTCGGGTATCAGCGAGCGGGAGTGCTGGCGGCGTTCGTCAATGCGGTGACTCTTGTCGTGTTATCGGCTTGGATTGCCATTGAGGCGATTCATCGACTCAACGCTCCGGTTGCGGTTCAGCCGAGGCTGATGATGTATGTTGCTGCAGCTGGTGTGTTGATGAACGGCACGGTTGCGACGCTGCTTTGGCGCTTCTCCGGCGATGTGAACATCCGCAGCGTATTTCTGCACATGCTTGGCGATACGCTGTCGACGGCTGCGGTGATTGTTGGCGGCGCTGCGATCCTGTTCAGCGGGATGACGTGGATCGATCCGGTGCTGTCGATTCTGATTGCGGGGATGATTCTGTGGAGTTCGGTGGGGATTATTCGCGAGACGCTGAACATTCTGCTGGAAGGGACTCCGCGAAACCTTCAACTGGGCGAGGTTCGCAAGGCGATGGCTTCAGTCGCCGGCGTTCTGGATGTTCATGATCTGCATGTGTGGAGTCTCGGATCGCAGTCGCATGCTCTGGCGAGCCACGTGACGATTGCCGAGATGCCGATGTCTGAATGCGGCGACATTCTGACGGGAATCAACTGCGCTCTGCGCGATCGTTTTCACATCACGCATACGACGATTCAGTTTGAAACGACGGGCTGCGAGACCACCCATGGGTGCAGTGCGCCGCCGGAGCTGGAGGCGGTTGGGGTGCATGGGCATGACCATCACGGCCATGCCCACTAGGTGGATGCTGGGTTAGAGAAGGGTTGCGTCGAGGGTGATTGCGGCCTTGAGGACGCGGGAGACGGGGCAGCCGACCTCGGCGTTGTGGGCGAGCTCGTCGAACTTGGCCTTGTCGATGCCTGGGACCTTCGCCTTGGTAGTGAGGTGAATCTTGGTGATGGTGGGCTTCTCGCCGCTCACGTCGAGCGTGAGCGCGGCCGTGGTCTCGATCGAGTCGGGTGTAAGGCCGGCCTTGGTGATCTCGGCGCTCAAAGCCATGGTGAAGCAGCCGGCGTGTGCGGCTGCGATCAGCTCTTCGGGGTTCGTGCCAACTCCGTCGGCGAAGCGGGCCTTGAAGCTGTATTGTGTGTCCTTTAGCGTGCCGCTCTGGGTTGAGATTGCGCCGTTGCCCTCTTTGAGGCTGCCGTGCCAGACTGCTGATGCGCTGCGATCCATCGTATGTCTCCTCTTTCGTTCTTTTCGTATCGAAGATACCTGGTTAGGTTATCTTCTTCGATGCGGAGTGTGGGCCAAAGGAGCTTGAATATTGAATCGTGCGCTACTATCTCCTGATGCAGAATTCCACCGCGCCTGAGATTGCGACCGAACCGATTCCTACCGAGTGCTCGCTCGCGTTCGAGCACCATTCTCGCTTCTGCCCGACCTGCAGTTCGCGGCTGGAGGACAGCCGGTGCAAGCTGGTGTGCCGGACGTGCGGGTTCTTCCAGAGTTGCGCTGATTTTTACTAGACCTTTCGCTTGGGGTACCCCCCCATATTGCCCGCGCGTAAACCGCCTATATTCAATAGTTTACGGCACGCAATAGTCTGTAAAATGGTCATAACAAATGAGTTGTCTCCAAAATCTTGCATCTAAACGAGTTAGCCCCGAAAGATGTCCGGGGGCCCGCTTGTTTTTTGATCTTATATAACAAGTATAGCGGTTGGAGGGTAACTAATACGCCAAGCGTATTCTGTTGATGATAAATGGTTTAAGTGGTTTTGGGGCTTGACATGCGATTTTTGGGCTGAAAAAGCAAAAAATAAAAGCAACTGCAAAACAATGGTCGAGCGGTAAAGCCTTTGGCAGCGTTTTTGCGACGCGGCTTCAGGACGTGTCCTTTGATTCTGAGAGTCAGCTGACGAAAAGCATGTTTATCAGGACTCATCTGCCGAACTGTTGCTAAACCGAGTTCAATGAGTGCATTGGCCTGTTACCGTCAGTTGAGCCTTAATATTTCGATCAACTTAGCCGTTGTGGGGAGCTGTTGTTTCCCTCGATGACCACCTCAACAAGGGATATATCAAGAGGCCCTGGTTTTCATGGATATTGTGCCGGTCGCGAGCATCGCGATTCCCTTCATACAATCAGGTTCTTATCCAACACGCTGCGGGAATTTGGTGCGACCGTTGATTGACGGGGAACCCGCATTCCGACGCATCTGCGAATTGATCGAGGCAGCTCGGCGAAGCGTCTGGGTAACGGTCACTTTCATGTGGCAAGCCTGCGAGATGCCGGACGGCCGTGGAACCCCATTCGATGTCCTCGATCGTGCGGCTGCCCGAGGCATCGATGTGCGGATCATTTTCTGGCGACCAGACGAGGAGACCGCGTGGCTCAGGCACAACGCATTCTGGGGATCCGCAACGCATATCGAATTGCTTAACCGCCGTCGATCTGGCGTGAAGATCCGCTGGGACCGCGCCAATCCAGGCTTCTGCCAGCATCAGAAGAGCTGGCTTATCGATGCCGGCGCGGCGGATGAAAGAGCGTTCGTGGGCGGGATCAATCTCAATCCACATTCAATGGTCGCGCCTGGCCATCGCGGTGAAGGGCACAATCATGACGTTTACCTGGAGCTTGCAGGTCCGTCCGTGGTGGACGTTCATCACAATTTTGTACAGCGCTGGAACGAAGCAAGCGAGCGATTGGCCGAGGATGGCCGCTGGGGAATGGGATGCGAATTAAATTTGCAGCTTCCAAATCATGTTCCTGCTGAATGCGGCCCGGCGGTTGTGCAGATACAAAGAACGATGCATTCAGGACGTTATGCTGATGGACGAGCAACGCCGGAAGGAGCGCCATACGATATTGCGTCGGGTGAACGATCAAACTTCGAACAGTATTGTGCGGCCATCCTCGCTGCGCGCCGCTCGATCTATATTGAAAATCAGCAGATCGACGTGCCCGAAATTGTGGATTGTCTGCATCGGGCGCTCATGCGCGGCGTCGACGTAGTTTTGCTCGTGCCTTCCGATCCGGACGGTGCTTTGCGGATTCAGCCAGAGCGTAGAGCATCTCTCAAACCTCTGGTGGAATTCGGGATTTTCGATAATTTCATGTTGGCCGGTATTGCGGGAATGGGCGTTGATGGCCGGCGCAAATCGGTCTATGTTCACTCCAAACTGATGCTAGTTGACGACGAATGGGCTACCGTCGGATCGTGTAACTTACACCGCTTTTCGCTCTTTGGAAATGGCGAGATGAATGTTGCCTTCTCAGATTCCAGCACTGTTCACGCCTTCCGCTGCGAGCTCTTGCAGGAACACCTCGATCAGGACACATTCGGCATGGATGATCGCAGCGCGCTCCGTCTATTCCGAAAGATCGCAAGACAGAACCGTAGAAAATTCGAAGCCGGTGATCATGCCTGGCAAGGGCTGGCGTTCGAGTCTGTCACGCGGGCCTAAGACGTGCATGAAGCAACTTAAGAGTTAGTTCCCTGAACTCCAGTGAGCGCTAAATCGCCGAATCACTCACCAAGCAATTCAAGTACCGATAAGTCGGCATAGCAGAAGTGATCTGCAATTCCGCGCCTTAATTGAAGATGTTTTGAATCGCTAGACCGACTGGTCTACTCATATGAATGTGCCGCCTAAAGGGCGCCACTTGAAAAGGAGACCACCATGTCCACTCATTCCACCAAGGGTACTGCTCTCATTACCGGCGCTTCCACGGGAATCGGCGCCGTCTACGCCGACCGTCTCGCGAAGCGCGGTTACGACCTCATCCTCGTCGCGCGCAGTCTCGACAAGCTCAACGAAGTTGCCAAACGGGTTCAGTCCGCAACAGGCCGCAAGGTCGAGAGTGTGCAGGCCGACCTTACCGTACCCGCTGACGTCAAACGTGTCGCCGATCGCCTCGCGGCCGATACTTCCATCACTGCTCTGGTGAACAATGCCGGTATCGCCGCGGCAAACAAGCTGCTCGAGTCCGACCCCAACTACCTTGACCAGATGATTCAACTCAACATCACGGCGTTCACGCGTGTTGCTATTGCAGCGGCCTCCGCTTTCGTAGCCCGCTCGAAGGGTCTCATTATCAACATCGGCTCCGTCGTCGCACTCGCGCCGGAGTTGCTGAACGGCACCTACAGCGGCACCAAGGCGTACGTCCAGAATTTCAGCACGTCTCTCAAGAACGAGCTCGCAGGCAAGGGCGTAACTGTGCAAGTTGTGCTGCCCGGCGCGACGGCAACTCCCTTGTGGGAGAAGGCTGGCGTGAATGTTCACACGGACCTTCCTCCGGAATGGGTCATGACCACTGAGGACATGGTTGACGCCTCACTGGCGGGCCTCGATCAGGGCGAGTTTGCCACCATTCCCGCTCTGCCCAATTCCGCGGACTTTGAGGTGTACGAGAAGGCACGTCTAGCGCTTGCCCCAGGCCTCTCGCGCAAAAACCCGGCGGACCGTTATGGCATCGGAGCACAGAAGTAAGGCGAGAGAGCACGAACCTGATACCGGTACGATAGAAACGTTGGCCTCCGTGTGTATGCGCGGAGGCCGCGCCTTCTTTCTCCAGAAAGCGAGCCGCATCATGCCGACAAAGACGCAAACCGTCGCGAAGACCACACCCAGTGCGAAGGCGGCAACGCCCTCGACGCGCGAGCACCTGATCGACGTGGGCCTCGAACTGATGCGTAAATACGGTTACGGCGCTACGGGTGTGCAGGAAATTCTGGACGCGGCTGATGTGCCCAAGGGCTCGTTCTACCACCACTTCAACAGTAAAGAGAAGTTCACCGCCGCGGTACTCGAACGCTATGTCGCACTCGAAGGGGAACATTGCCGTGAGGTCCTCGGGAACACACAACAGGCACCGCTGAAACGGCTGCGGCGGTACTTCGAGGACCTGATCCGCAGTGCTGGACAGTCGGCGCCTACCCAAGGCTGTCTGATGGGCAGCCTCAGCCTGGAGATTGCAGGGACCAGTTCGCTGCTGCAACGGTGTCTTAGCTCCAACTTCACGAGCTGGCAGGCTGGCATCGCCTCAGTGCTCCGGGAGGCGGTGGCGAGAGGAGATCTGCCAAAGTCCACCAGGCCGGAAGCGCTGGCCGGCTTCGTGCTCAATAGCTGGGAGGGTGTCTTGCTCCGATCTCAGGCAGACCGGAGCGACACCCCGCTGAAGGATTTCCTGCACTACATGTTCGAGGAAGTCCTGGTCAAGAAGTAGGACATGCGGCCTTCCCAGGTGGACTACGAATGGCTCTCGCCTGAGCAGCAGGAGCCGGCGGAGTCGATTTTGTTTTTCCTGGCGTCCTTCCACGCCGCCTGCCCGGCTTCCTCCACCTCGATCCATCGCCGATCGGGCGCAGCTTCGGCGGCGTATTCGTCGTGCCAGTTCCACCACTCATATGGTTTGGTTTGGGGGTATCCGGCGGGCGAGTCCTCCCAGATCTCCTGGCGTCCGAGCGCAGTCATGTCAAGGTAGCTCCAGAGGCTGCCCATGGCTTCGTCGCCGCGAGTGTTGATGAAGTACGTGCGGAAGATTTTGTCACCTTCGCGGATGAATGCATTGTGGCCGTGCCATTCGTCGACGCCGAAGTCTTTGTCGAAGCTGTCGGTGATGGTGTACCAGGGCATCGTCCATTCCATGCGTGCCTTTAGGCGCTGGATGTCCGGCTGCGGTGCGCGTGAGGCGTAGGCAAGAGTGGTGTCGCGGGCGTTGAGATGGGAGAGGTGGGAGACCTGGTCGGCTCCGAGCGAGCAGCCTCGGCAGGCATGGTCGGGCCAGCCGAAGACGCCGGGTTCGAAGAAGGCGCGGTAGACGATGAGTTGACGGCGGCCCTCGAAGAGGTCTAACAGGCTGGCTTTGCCATTGGGTCCATCGAACTCGTACTGCTTGTCCACCGCCAGCCATGGCATGCGCCGACGCTCGGCAGCCAATGCATCGCGCTGGCGCGTGAGTTGTTTCTCCTTAGCGAGCAGGTTCTCGCGAGCAGCAAGCCATTCCTCTCGCGACACTACTTGCGGTTTTTCTATTGTGGTCGTTGACATCTTGATCTCTCCTTGGATTCGAGCTCGGGACGATTCCTCTTGCTCCGTTCATTTTTCGAGCGGCGTAGATGGAGTTGGACGGGGGCTCTTGTCTACTGCGTTGTTCGTGCCAAATTTTCTGATTGCGATTGCGGTGAGTCCTCCGGTTGAGGTGACCCCACCGGCAATCAGCACAGCGGTTGTTAGGCACACTGGACACATGGGCTTCCTCCTCACCTGCTCCTTCATCGCGCGATGAAGGAGCGCTCGTTTACGCCGGCTGAGGTTCAGACTGGAGTACGGAACGCTCGTCGGCGCTGGGACCCCACGTTGATGGCACAGGAACGTCGAGCAGGCGCAGGTAGACGCAGAACTGGCCGCGGTGTTGGTACCAGTGGTTGAGCATGATATTGCGCAGGAAGGCGACGCGCGGCATGGCCGCGATCTCCTGATCGCCGGCGACGATGCGCCAGGTTGCGTCCATGGCGGCGTCATCGAAGGTGGGCAGGACCTCGCGCACGGTGGCGATGCTCTGGTCGAAGGCGTCGAGGACTTCCTGCTTGGTTGCGGGTTGAGGGAATTGGAACTCTGGCGGCGTGATCTGGCTCTTCTGGGCGCCGCGGACGACTCCTCCGGGGACCAGGGCGAGGTGGTATGCCAGTTGCCCAGCGGTCATGGACCTGGGGTGAGGCTGCCAGGTGAGCTTGTTGTCGGGAAGGCGCTCGAGGAACTTGCGAGTGACGGGAGCCTGAGCTTCGAATTCTGCGAGTAAGGCTTGTGCGAGCATGGGTTCTCCTTTTGGGTTTGTATCTTTGAGGCGGATTAGGAATTGAAGTGCTATTTGCGCGAGGTCTCGGCTTGCCTGCGGACGCGTTCGTGCATTGAGGCCCAGCCTTTGTTCATACCTGCTTTGTGTTCGTCGGGTACGAAGCCGAGCGCGGTGTGCTTGAAGGTGATCAGGGTTCCACCATCGAGTTCGCTCAGGCGATACTGCACGTTGGAGATGAACGGGAAAGACGCGAACAAGGGACCAACGAACTCAAGGAGAGTGGGCCGCACGATGGCTTTGACGTTGGCCCAGAAATGGCCGTTGCCGTCGCCGAGGTCGCGGTACCACCTTCCACCGGGCCACGGTTCGATCTTCATGCTGAGTGATTTGCCTTCAGGTGTCTCGTTGCCGGGCCCGAGTTGCTCGAGCAGTGCGGCAAAGGTTACATCCATGGGCGCCTGGACGTGGATCTCCTGGTTGATGGTCAGGGTCAGGTTTTCGAGGGACTGTTCGGTAGCAATCATCGTTTCTCCTTAGGGTTCGGGGTGGGTTTGGGGGCAGCGTTCGAATCTGCTGAGCTTTGGTGGACCGTCGACTCCGCGAGTTCCTTCACTCGATTCAACTGGTGCTGCCAGTAACGTTCGAAGGTTGCGGCCCAGTCGTGAAGAGGGCGTATGGCTTCGGCGTTGGTGCGGTACAGCTTTTGGCGGCCATGGCAACGCATGCGAACGAGCCCCACGTTGCGCAGTACGCGGAGGTGCTTGGAGACGGAGGGCTGCTCGAGGCCGAGGGCTGACACGATCTCTCCGACGGGCCGCTCGGTGCCGGCGAGGTAGGTCAAAATCTCGCGCCGGCGGGGCTCAGCGACTGCGTTGAAGGCATCCGATGTAGTGCTCGCTCTTGCCATGACGAACGTTACATGCCTATATGGGAATATGTCAAGTGCGGCTTGTCCTGTTGCCGCAATAGGGCCGAGAACTGGCTGGTTTCAACACAAAGAGGCAAAGGAAGATGCGGGATCCTTTGCGCCGATTTTTTGTCGGTTATTTTGTGGCGACGCTGGCTTTGCGGGCGGGCTCGAATTCGTCTTTGGGGAGCCAGTTGATCGTGGTGGGGGCGGTGAGGGCCTGCCAGCCTAGATCCATGCCGAAGCGGTCGAGCTTGGCGTTGCCGGTGAAGTCCCAGTCGGCGTGGTAGTTGTCGGTGAAGTTGTGATAGTCGTGGTCGGTGAAGTCTTGGTGCTGCTTTTTGCCCCACGCTGCGTCATGGCCTTCGTAGAGGTTGCCGGTCTCGATGGAGAAGGCGGGGATGCCGACCCGGGAGAGCGAGAAGTGGTCGGAGCGGTAATAGCTGCCGGCGGAGGGTTTGGGGTCGGGGACAATGGCGAGGTTGAAGCGTTTCGCGGTGGCTTCGACGGTGGGGAAGAAGGTGGTGCGCTGGGCTCCGTTGACGTTGACCTGTGAGGGAACGCCGATGGGGAGGATCATGTCGTAGTTGATGTCGAGGGCGATCTGGCCAGCGGGGATGGGTGGGTGCTGGCCGAGGTATTCGCTGCCCAGGAGGCCTTGTTCTTCGGCTGTGACGGCGGAGAAGATGATGGAGTGGGGGAGCTTAATGCCGGATTGTGCCCATGCTCGGGCCATTTCGAGGAGCATGCCGCAGCCGGTGGCGTTGTCGGCGGCGCCGTTGTAGATGTTGTCGCCGGACATGCCGGGGACGAAGCCCAAGTGGTCGAAGTGGGCGGTGTAGAGAATAGCTTGGTCTTTACCTTCTGCATTTGCGCCGGGCAGAATGCCGACTACGTTTGGCGACTGGAAGGGACGGACGACGCTTTCGACGTGGGCGTGGAGGCGGACCGGGAGCTCGACTGCTTTGAAGCCGGGTTTGCCTGCTGCGGTGATCTCGGTGTCGGCGTCGAGGTTGGAGGATTTGAAGATTTGTTTGGCTACGTCGAGCTGGATCCAGCTTGCGGCTTCGAGTTGCGGGTCTTTGTTGTCGCGGAGGTAGGTTTTTTCGCTGGTGTTGGAGTTTTTGACGACGTCCCAGCCGTAGCTGGCGAGGTCCGTGCGGTGGATGATGAGTGCGCCGACGGCTCCCATGCGCGCGGCTTGTTCGAATTTGTAGGTCCAGCGGCCGTAGTAGGTGAGGGCGTCGCCCCCGAAGAAGGCGGGGTCGGTGGAGGGCGGGTCGCCCACGATGCAGAGGATGACTTTGCCTTTGACGTCGATGTTGGCGTAGTCGTTCCAGTTGAACTCGGGCGCGGTGATGCCGTAGCCGACGAAGACGATGGGGGCGTCGATGTCGACGGTGGGGGTGAGGGTGCGGTTGGAGACGGTGTAGTCGTCGCCGTACTTGAGGTCGTAGGAGTAGAGCATGATGCCGATCTGACCGTCGGGGCGTTTGGGCGGGATGATGGACATGGTCGTCTTGTCGGCGATGGCGTTCATGCCGACCATGTTGATCTGCTGAAGGTAGGTGCCGTTGTCGCCGCCGGGTTTGAGGCCGTAGAGAGCGAACTGGGTGGCGATGTACTGGGCGGCGATCTCGCTGCCGCGGAGGCCGGGGCCGCGTCCTTCGAGGAGATCGTCGGCGAGGAACTTGACGTGGGCGCGGATCTTTTCGGGGTCGATGGAGGCTTCGGCGGCTTTGACGGCGGGGGGAATGGATTGAGCTTGTGCGGTGATTGAGATGGCGGGAAGGGATACGGCGAAGACCGATGCGGCGAGGACGACGGCAGAGCGAATGCGGGTCAAGTTGGTGCTCCTGAGAGGCTGTTGCTGGGAAGCTGTTCCCGGTGCGTTCAGTCTAACTGGATTCGTATTGCGCCATATAGTCTTGTTCGCCCGGTGGCGCATCTTGTTAGAGAGAGACAAGTTTTGATTTGCTTGAGGGTGGGCTGCTGGCGCTTGCGATGGAGTGATTTTGGTATGTTTGTTCGCATGGGGATGAAGCGCTTTTGCGCGGCGGCTGTCTTATTGTTCTTGGTTTTGCGAATCGGTGCACAGGACAAGGCGCTGGCCCCCACGCCGCCGATGGGGTGGAATAGCTGGGACTCGTATGGGCTGACCGTGAACGAGGCGCAGTTTCGCGCGAACATGATTGTGATGGCGGCGCAACTGAAGGAGTTTGGCTGGCAGTACGTGGTGGTGGATGAGGGATGGTATCTGGAGAATCCGGAGAATGCGTCGATGCCGGAGGCGCTTCGGTACACGATCAATTCGCGGGGGCAGTATGAGCCTGCGCCTAACCGGTTTCCGACGTCTGAGTTTGGAGGCGGGTTCAAGGCGCTGAGCGATGCGGTGCACAAGAATGGATTGAAGTTCGGGATCCACATCATTCGCGGGATACCGAAGAGAACGGTGTTGGCGAATACCCGTATCGGCACGACGCAGATTCGTGCGAGTAAAGCTGCGGATACGACCGATCTGTGTCCGTGGAATCCGGATAACTTTGGCGTGAAGGAGAATGCAGCGGGGCAGGCCTGGTACAACGCACTGATGAAGCAGTATGCCGGATGGGGCGTGGACTACATCAAGGTGGATTGCATTGCGTCACATCCGTATAAGGCCGCGGAGATAGCGATGATCCACAAGGCGATTGAACGATCGGGGAGGCCGATGGTGCTGAGCCTTTCGCCGGGGCCGACGGCGCTGGAGAATGCAGTGGAGGTGGGGAGTAATGCGCAGCTGTGGCGGATCTCTGATGATGTGTGGGACTACTGGGAGAAGCCAGAGGGGAAGACGTTTCCGCAGAGCGTGAAGGGGCAGTTTCCGGTGATTGCGAGTTGGGCGAAGTATGCGAAGGCGGGCAACTGGCCGGATGCGGATATGTTGCCGATTGGGATGCTGGTGCCGACGCCCGGGGAGGGCAAGCCGAGGGCTTCGAGGCTAACGGAGGATGAGCAGAGGACGATGATTACGCTGTGGGCTATGGCACGGTCACCGCTTTTTGTGGGGGGAAATCTGACGCAAATGGACGATGCGATGAAGTCGCTGCTGACGAATCCGGGGGTGATTGAAGTGGATCAGCATTCGATGGGTGGGCATCTGCAAGGACAGGACGGAAACGTGGTGGCGTGGGTGGCGGTGTCGAAGGATCGGGACAAGAACTATCTGGCGCTGTTCAACCTTGGGGATACTCCGGTGCATGTGGACAAGACGTTTGCGGAGTATGGGATTACTGATCGGGCAGAGTATAAGGTGCGGGATTTGTGGATGCGGAAGGAGCTTGGGTCGATGAATGCGGTGTCGGAAGACCTGCCGCCGCATGGGTCGGTGATGCTGTCGCTGCATCAGTAGCGGCGGGGCTGATGGTGGTTGCTTCGCGGGCGGCTTCGCCTTAGTATCGCCCTGAGTGGATACTTTCAAGAACAAGACGAAGACGGTGGATTTGAATCGGGCGTCGAAGTCGGCTGAGGCGGAGCGGCTGGTTTCGGCGGGCAGGGTGGACGATGACGCGGCGTTTGAGCTGAAGCTGCGGCCGACGCGGCTGGCGGAGTTTATTGGGCAGACGAAGGCGAAGGAGCAGCTGGCAATTGCGCTGGAGGCGGCGAAGTCGCGCGGCGAGGCGCTGGACCATGTGTTGCTGTTCGGGCCGCCTGGGCTGGGGAAGACGACGCTGGCGACGATTATTGCGAATGAGATGGGGGTTGGGTATCAGCAGACGAGCGGGCCGGCGCTGCAGATTCAAGGGGATTTGACAGCGATTCTGACGAACCTGCGGGAGAAGCAGGTGCTGTTTCTGGATGAGATTCATCGGCTGCAGCCAGTGCTTGAGGAGAAGCTTTATACGGCCCTGGAGGATTACAAGCTGGACATCATCATTGGCCAGGGGCCGGCGGCGCGGACGCATGTGATGGAGATTCGGCCGTTTACCTTTGTGGCGGCTACGACGCGGCCAGGGATGCTTTCTTCGCCGCTGCGGTCGCGGTTTGGGATTTTGTTGCGGCTGGAGTTTTATACGGACGATGAGCTGCGGTTTGTGGTGGAACGCAGCGCTGAGGTGATCGGGGTGCCGATCGATCGCGATGGGGCGGCGGAGATTGCGATGCGATCACGGGGGACGCCGAGGATTGCGAATCGCCTGTTGCGGCGGGTGCGGGACTATGCGCAGGTGCGGGCGGCGGGCGTGATCGATCGCGCTACGGCGCAGGCGGCGCTGGAACTGCTGGAGGTGGATGCGCATGGGTTCGATGAGCTGGACCGACGGCTGCTGAAGACGATTATTGAGAAATACGATGGGGGGCCGGTGGGATTGAATACGCTGGCGGCAGCGCTGGCGGAGGAACAGGATGCACTGGAGGAGGTTTATGAGCCGTTCCTGATTCAGATCGGGTTTCTGGATAGGACGCCGCGGGGACGGGTGGCTACGAGGCTGGCTTATGAGCATTTGGGGATTGAGATGCCGCGGAAGTTGAGTTTGTTTTAGGGAAGAGCAGTTCGAGCTTCGCTTGAATATAACCCATTCATGCGATAGGACCGCATGAGTGGGATAGCCGGCGTGCTGCAACTTCGCAGTGCATCCACTTCACGGACATTTCGCTTAGGTTTCTGCTATTGTTGAGGCGCTTCCGAGCTGGGCTCCGTGGTCGTTCTAGTCAGCAATTGACTAAGGAGGACTCCCCATGAAATCGATGCTCGCTGAATTCATCGCGACTGCAACGTTCTTTGGCTCCTTGTCTCTCGTTGCGCAGGAGACCGAGCATCATGCGCATTGGGCATACGACGGCAAGGATGGCCCGAAGAAGTGGGCTACGCTTGATCCTGCTTATTCCGAGTGTAAGCAGGGTCATCACCAATCACCGATCGACATCCGTCACACTGAAAAGGCCGATCTGCCGCCGATCCAGTTTGATTACGCCCCTTCCCCGCTCAACATCGTCGACAACGGTCACACCGTTATGGTGACTTATGAGTCCGGGAGCTTTCTCACCGTCGGCGATCATCGGTATCAGCTCACGCAGTTCCATTTTCACCATCCGAGCGAGGAGCATATCAACGGAAAGATCTTCGATATGGAGGTCCATCTGGTCCACTCGGATGCGAGTGGAAACCTCGCTGTCGTCGCTGTTGTGATGAAGGCAGGAAAGGTCAATCCGGCGCTGCAGACGGTATGGAATCATCTGCCGAAGGAGAAGGACAAGGAGGCTACAGTCGAAGGTGTGTTTGTTACCGCAGCGGATCTACTGCCAGTCAAACGTGGCTACTATACGTATTCCGGGTCACTGACGACGCCTCCGTGCACGGAAGGGGTCACCTGGTTTGTCATGAAGACACCGGAGGAGATTTCAAGGGGAGAAGTTGAGGTATTCGCCAAGCTCCATCCACACGATGTGCGGCCTGCGCAAAAGGTGGAGGGCCGCGTCATTCGCGAATCGAAGTAATTTCACGGGGTATTCTGTGGATTTCTTTGGAGGTCCCGCTTGAAGACGATTCGGGAGTTGATTGCGTTGGCGGGGCTGGTGTTTGCCGGGTTGGTGGTGGCGGATTTTTATTCGAGGCTGCCGGAGCAGATCGCGACGCACTTTAATGCGGCGGGGGTGGCGAATGGGCTTGGGGCCCGGTCGACGCTTTGGGTGCTGGTGGGGATTGCGGTGTTGTTGTATGCGACGCTCTCGGCCCTCAATTTTTTGCCGCGGGTGGTGAATTTGAAGAGGGAGCTGGCGCCGAAGCAAGACAGGGCGGTGCTGGCGGAGTCGATGGCGATGGTGGGGTGGATCAAGGCGGAGACGTGCTGGATGTTTGCTTACCTTTGCCTGGCGATGGTGCGGAATGGGATGGGGCTGCAGGTTGGGTTGGGGTGGTGGTTTCTGCCAGTGACGATGGTGGTTGTTCTCGGGACCTGCGGGTTCTATCTGGTGGAGATCTTTCGGGCGATTCGCGGAGGTTGATGGTCGAGGTAATCAGGAAGAAATACCTGGGTAGAAAGTTTAATAACCGGGCTATACTTGGGCCGCGTTTCCTATCCAAGAAAGTTATTTCGTATGTTGAGGTGTTGACTGGTGACGTATTCGGGCCTTCTTCCCCAGCGTTTAAGCGGTATTTTCCTGACGGCTTTTTGTGCATCGATTCTTGGATGCAGTGCGAGCCTTCCTTCCAAGAGCTCATTTGCCGGTGGGCAACTCCGTGGCAATGTTCATGGCGGACAGCAGCCGGTTACAGGAGCGACCATCCAACTTTATGCGGCTGGAACTTCGGGATATGGCTCGAGCGCGACTTCGCTGCTTTCGTCGCCTGTGGTTACCGATGCGAACGGCAGCTTTACGATTACGGGGGATTACACCTGTCCTTCGCCGTCGAGTGAGTTGTACATTGTTGCGCTCGGGGGCAACCCAGGTCTTGCGCCCGGGACGAACAACGCCGCACTTGCGTTAGGTGCGGCGCTTGGCCCATGCAGCCTGCATGGAGGCCAGTACACCCTGGACCCCAATGCGTTTATCACGATTAACGAGGTGACGACGGTCGCGTCGGTGTATGCGCTGTCCGCATTTATCGACTCAGACGTGACCCATGTGGGGACGAGCAGCACGAACGCGATCGGGCTGGCGAACGCCTTTCAACTTGTGAACAACCTCGTGAACATTACGACCGGGACGGCGTTGTCGGTGACGCCATCGGGCAACGGCACTGCGCCCCAGGCCACGATCAACACGCTGGCGAACATTCTTGCGTCCTGCGTGAATTCGGACGGGACGGGGACGCCGTGCGGGGCGCTGTTTGCTGCGGCGACGCCAAGCGGAGGGACTACGCCGACTGATACGATCCGGGCAATCTACGCGATCTCCCGCAACCCAGGGAACAATGTTAGTGCGCTGTATGCGCTGGCGAGCGGGACGCCTCCGTTTCAGCCGACGCTGTCGCCTGCGCCGAATGACTGGACGCTGGGGTTGACTTATTCGGGAGGTGGGTTGGCTGGAACGGCGATGGCGGTCGACGCGTCGGGCGATGTGTGGGTTGCGAACAATACCTTCGGCGGTCCCTACAGTGTTACGGAGTTGAGCAGCAGCGGCGCGATCCTTTCCGGACCGAACGGGTATATCGGGGGCGGCTTGAATGCGCCGACCAGCATTGCGATCGATCCGGCGGGGAATGCGTGGGTGTCCGGGACCGCAAATGTTGCGAAGTTCAGCAGCAGCGGGGCGGCTCTGTCGGGTGGGAACGGATTTACCGGAGGTGGTTTGAACTTGCCAGCGGGGATTGCTGTGGATGGACAGGGGAACGCCTGGGTGGCTGATTTCGGGAGCAAAAGTGTGATCAAGCTGGACAGCGCGGGGAATATTCTTTCGGGTGCGTCAGGATTCACGGATGGAAGTTCGAATGCGCCCCAAGGAATCGGTATCGACCGGTCGGGGAATGCATGGATTGGGAGCGGCCAGACGGTGGCGGAGTTCGGCCCCAGTGGCACTGTGATCTCGGGGAGTGGTTATGCGGTGACGGATTTTGGGCCGGCGACTGTGGCGTTCGACGCAAGCGGCAACGCGTGGACGAACACCGTCCTCGGTTATCCGGGGTCCTCGGCGCATGGCCTGAACAATGTCGCCAAGCTGAGTCCGAGCGGCGTGCAGCTTTCGCCTCCGGGCGGATATCCGAACTGCATCTCGCCGGGGCTAGTAGGGGATTTGATCACGACGTGCATTTGGTGGAATCCGGATCCATTCGCGCTGGATGGAGCGGGCAATGTATGGGGTTCAGAGGCGTGGCTGTCCGTGGTCAACGGACGGGTCCCGAACCCTATGATTTCGGTGGCAATCTCGGAGATATCGAACACGGGGACGATTTTGTCGGGTGCGAAGGGCTACAACGGGGGCACCTCCCTGAGCAACGTCGGGCCCCTTGGCGCGGTCGATCCAAGGGCGATTGCAATCGATGGCGGGGGAGATGTGTGGGTTCTTCTAGGGGGGACAGTGGTGGAGTTTGTGGGAGCGGGGACGCCGGTAGTGACGCCATTTTCGCTTGGGGTGAAGAACGGGACTCTGGGCTCACGCCCCTGAGGATTGAGGTTCGAAGAATGTCTTCGATGGCGAATCGGAGGCGTTGTGTTGGGGCGATTCGGGGAGGTTGATGGTTGAGGTAATCAGGAAGAAATACCCGGGTAAAAAGTTTGATAACCGGGCTATACTTGGGCCGCGCTAACTATCCAAGAAAATCATTCCTTGTGTTGAGGTTTTGACTGGTGACCTATCCGGGCCTTCTCCCCCACCGTTTAAGCGGTATTTTCCTGACTGCTTTTTGTGCATCGATTCTTGGATGCAGTGCCACCGTTCCCTCGAGCAATTCCCTTGCGGGTGGGCAGCTTCGCGGCAATGTCCATGGCGGGCAGCAGCCGGTTACAGGTGCGAGTGTTCAGCTTTACGCGGCTGGAACTACGGGCTACGGTTCGGCTGCGACTGCGCTGCTGTCGTCGCCGGTGGTCACTGATGCAAGCGGCAGCTTTACGATTACTGGCAGCTATACCTGTCCGTCGTCGACGAGCCAGCTCTATATCGTTGCGAGGGGTGGGAACCCTGGGCTTTCGCCGGGGACAAATAACGGTGCGCTTGCGCTGATGGCGGCGCTGGGCCCGTGCAGTCTGCATGGAGGCCAGTACACCCTCGATCCGAATGCGTTCATCACGATCAACGAGGTGACGACGGTCGCGTCAGTGTATGCGCTGGCGGCGTTCATGGGTGGGGATGCAGCTCATCTGGGGACGAGCAGTACGAATGCAATCGGGCTGGCGAACTCCTTTCAGGCTGTGAACAACCTGGTGAATACGGCGACCGGAGGTGCGCTGGCGATAACTCCAGCGGGCAATGGCACTGCTCCGCAGGCCAAGATCAATACGCTGGCCAACATTGTTGCGTCGTGCGTGAACTCGACTGGAATAGGGAATCCATGTGCCGCGCTGGCGACGGCTGCGACGCCGAGCGGAGGGACGACGCCGACGGATACGATCCAGGGGACGTTGAATGTCGCTCGCAATCCGGCGAACAATGTGAGTGCGCTGTTTGCGCTGGCGAGCGCGACGCCGCCGTTTCAGCCGACGGTGTCCCCTGCGCCGAATGACTGGACGCTGGGAGTGAGCTATACAGGCATCGGTCTGTTGAACCCGCAGGGTCTGGCGATCGACGGCTCCGGGAATGTGTGGATCGCGAACAATGGGACGGCTCCGAACAGCTCCAGCGTTACGGAGCTGAGTAACACCGGCACGGTGCTGTCGGGAGCTTCGGGTTATACGGGCGGCGGGATGAGCTTCGCCCTGGGTATTGCGATCGATCCGTCGGGGAATGCGTGGGTGACGGCTTATGGCAACAGCAATGTGGTCAAGCTCAGCAGCAGCGGGGCTATTCTTTCGGGTGCGAATGGATTTACGGGAGGGGGATTGAGCTCTCCTCGCGGGATTGCGATTGATGGCACGGGGAACGCGTGGGTCACAGATAGCGATAGCCAAAGCGTGATCAAACTGAGCAGTAGCGGCGCTATTCTTTCCGGAGCCGCGGGCTTCACGGCTGGAGGATCGACGAGTCCCGGCAGCATTGCCATCGATAGTGCAGGCAACGCGTGGGTCGCCAATATAGGCGACTTCACCATTACGGAGCTGAGTAACAGCGGTGCTGTGCTTTCGGGCGCGTCGGGATATTTTCTGGGCGGACAGGTGCATCCCATTTCGATTGCGATGGATGCCTCAGACAATGCTTGGTTTATCAATGCATTTGGCAATGCTGTCTTCGAACTGAACAGCAGCGGGTCGCTGCTGTCTCCTGTGGCTGGCTGGCCTTCCTGTGTTTCGCCGGTTCCGCCGACACTGCCGGGCCGAAGATGTAACACGAGCTTTGTGTTGCCGATGACGCTGGATGGCTCAGGGAGCATCTGGACCGGGACGGCCAATGATTACTTTGACAGTCTGGGACGCCTTACAGCCAGGACTTTTGGAGTGGCGAGGTTGAACAGTAGTGGAGCTATTCTTTCGGGTCCGGGAGGGTATGTTCCTACTGGTTCGACTACCATCGCTGTCGACGGGAGCGGAAATATCTGGGTGGACAATGCTGCGGGCAATAATTTGACGGAGTTGATTGGGGCAGCTACTCCGGCGGTTACGCCGCTGTCGGTTGGTGTGAAGAACCATACGCTGGGAATGCGGCCTTGAGGATGGTGGGTTATAAGGCGAAAGCAGGTGCTTTGCCTTTGGCCGAGGTGACAAGTTTTGGGTCGGTGTCGGTGTAAGTACAAACGCAAAAGCAGATCCCCTTCGGGGATGACAACAAGAAAGGCAACGGCAACAGCCAAAGCAGATGCGGGGGTTCTTCCCAGTTCGACTTCGCTCAGGGTCAGAATGACAATGGTTTGGGGATTGGAGTAGAACGAGCGGGGGATGTCATTGATGCGGTGACGAAGGCAAACGCAGATCCCCTTCGGGGATGACAACCAGAACGGCAAGAGTAACTGCAATTGCAACGGCGACTGCGATGGAGCTGCGGCGATAGGGAAGAGCGGGTTAAGGCCGGGGTGGAGTGGGATCTCCACCCCGGTTCTTTGGTTAGTTGACGACGAGGGTGACGGCTTCGGTGTGGACGATGGCGCCGCTGGTTGCGGTGACGGTGTAGGTGTAGGTTCCGGCTGGAGTTCCTTGGGGGTTGGTGGAGGGTCCGCCGCTGCAGCCGGTGGCCGGGATGCAGATGGCGAGGAGCAGGGCGAAGAGTCCGGCGCCGCGTACTGTGAGTCTGCCGATGCGCCGGCTGCGAGAGGCGAAGAGCATCAGGAGGCCGGCCATGGCGAGGGTGAGGGCTGTGATCCGGCGCGTGCGATTGCCCGTGACGAGACTGAGGCCGCTGGTGGTGGTGCGTGAGGTGGTGGTGAAGGTGACGTTCTGCGTGACTGCGGCGGTCGTGACGGCGAAGGCTGCCGGAGGTGTGCAGGTTACGCCGGTGGGCGCCGAACCGACGGCTGTGCAGGTGAGCGTTACGGTGCCGGTGAAGGTGTTGACTGGGGTGACGACCAGAGTCACGGCGCCGGTGGTGCCGGCGATGAGCGTGGTGGATGTGGAGGTCTTGCCGTTACCGTCGACGAGTGTGAAGTCGGGTGCTAAGCCGGTGCCAGTGAGGGCAGAGGTCAGAGCGGTAGCTGTTGCGCTGGTGACGACCTGGAGTTGTCCGGTAGCGGTGCCGGCGACGGTGGGGGTGAAGACGACGTTGATGGCGCAGGTGGCAGCGATGGCGAGCGAGGTGCCGCAGCTGTTGCTGGCAGCGAAGGCTCCCGTAGCGGTGATGCTGGTGATGGTGAGGGCGGCTTCACCGGTGTTGGTGAGGGTGAAGACCTGTCCGGTGGATGGTTTGCCGATGACGGTGCCGGCGAAGGTCGCCGTGGTGGGAGTGAGGGTGGCGGTCAGGGTTGGTGCGGGCAGGGTGAAGTAGCCGAAGGCCGCGTCGTGGTCCGAGGTGCGGGCCGCGGTGGTGGCGTCGTTGTAGGCGATGGCGGGGAAGTCGGCGTCGAGGTGGGCGTAGGCGAGATGAGCGCCAGCGGCGACGAGCTCAGGGGTTACGACCATCTGGTCGAGGATCTGGGCGCTTCCATCTTCGGAGTAGGACCAGCGCTGATTTGCCGGGAGAAGAAGGGCGAGGTTGGTGAGGGGCGGTGTGACGAGTCCGGCGACTCCGGGCTGGACGACCTGGGTGGCGGGAAGGACGTTGGTGTTGGTGTAGGTGGCGAGAGTGTCGGTGTAGCCGTCGGAGAACTCGAAGGCGTTGAAGTCGCCGCCGGAGATGACGTGCTGGCCTGCGGCCTGGAGGGTCTGGATGTACTTGGCGATGTCCTCGGCTTGAAGCTCTTTCTTCTGGCGCGTGGAGGTGGAGGTGGTGCTGTTGACGCCGGTGAGGGCCTTCATGTGGTTAACGATGACCGTAACGGGATAGTCCTTGGCGTTGGCGCGCTTGATGCCGGCGTTGAGGACGAGCCAGGGGCGATCATTGAGAGTGATGGGGTTGGTGGAGCTGGTCGGGGTGAAGGATTCCTTCTGGCCGAACTGAGTGACATTGAGCTTGTTGACGGTGCTGTTCTTTACGAGGAAGCCGACGGAGATGCCGGTGCCGTCCTGCGAGTAGTAGGTGGTGTTGTCGGTGCTGTAGGCAGTGTAGAGGTTGGGGATGCCGGCGTCGGTATTGATCTGGTTGGCGATGTCGTTGGCGACGGACTGGTTTTCAACTTCTTCGATGGTGACGATGTCGGGGGTATTGAGGACTGTGCGGATGGCGAGAGAGACTTTTTGCAGGCGACGCGTGTAGGCGGCCTGGGTGACGTCGACGGCCGCGGAGATGAAGGTCTGGCCGGTGGAGAGGATAGGCGTGCTGGAGTTGCCGTTGAAGCCGTTGACACCGGCGGGGACGTAGTAAAGGTCGTCGGTGCTGCTGGTGTTGTAGAAGCGCTCGATGTTGAAGGAGGCTACGGTGAACTCGGTGGCGGCCGGCTTGGGTACGGGCTGGACGGTCATGCCTGCGATGACCTGGGTGCGGTCGTAGGCGGTGTCGAGGATGAGACGGCTGGGATCGTAGAAGCTGTCGTTGGAGAAGGTGAAGTCGAGAACGCCGGTGACGTTGGGAAGGACGGCTCCGGTGGAGATTTCGATCGAAGTTCCGCCGGCGATGGTGGAGTCGACGAGGATGCGCTCGGGGTTGTCATCGAACTGGGCGATACCGGTTGGTAGCGGGCCAATGGTGCCTATCCCTGGCGCGCCGATGGGGGTGTCGCGAATGTCGATGCCGGGCTCGCGGAAGGGGCGTGCGGTTCCGGTGATGACGGCGTAGAAGTAGCCGGTGGAGGTGGCGGTTTCGGTGGGCTCGTTGGCGCTGGTGATGGAGCCGTTGGTGCCGGAGACGGAGGTCATGGAGGGGACGGTGACGCGCATGCCCTCGTATGGGGTGAGCTGGTAGAGGCCACCGGAGGCGGTAAGCATGGCGGTGGTCAGGGTGATGGGAGCGGGAAGCGGATTGCCAGTGCTGACGAGGGTGATGGTGGGTGAGGTGATCTCGGTGGCCGGGGTGTGGCTGGCGGTGGTGGCCGGGAAGGTGGCTACAGTGCCGGTGACGGTGACGACGTTGCCGATGGCGACAGTGGTGGGAGGCTTGGAGCTGGTGAAGACGTCGATGCCTTCAGGGGTGAGGGGATTGCTGTCCGGCGATTGGGACTGGATGAAGAAGCCGTTGGAGAGAACCGTGGTGACGACGCCGGTGGTTGAGACTTTTTGTCCGACGTAGGGAGAGACTGCGAGGGCAGTGGTGGATTTGACGCCCTGGATGTCGTGGATGGCGACGTTGGGAGCTGGTTGCGCGACGGTGAGGGCGATGGGTGCGGATGCGGAGTTGCCCTGGGTGTCGGTGACCGTGACTGGGAGCGCGATGGCTCCGGAGGATGTGGTGGTGACGGTGGCGGTGAAGGAGAAGACGTTGCTGCCGTTGTCGGTAAAGGCCTGGTTCTGGATGCCGCCGATGAGGCGAAGGTCGCCGGTGACTGTGATGCCGGTGCTGGCCGGTGACGTGGCTGGCGTGACGGTGACGGTGAGGATGGTCTGCGTACCGGCGATTACGGATGCAGGGTTGGCGGCGCCGGTGGCGGTGAGGGAGTTGGAAGAGCCGCCGAAGCTGGAGTTGCGGGGGTTGGGGGCGGCGACGGAGAAGTCAGTGGAGTTGTTGTTGGTGTCGGTTGCAGGGTTGGCGCGGACGTCGGCCGTGGTGTTGCTGGGTGCCGGGGCGACGGCCCCTTCAAAGCAGTTCGCTGTGCCGAAGCCGATGAAGTCGAGGACGGTGGCGCTGGGGATAGGGCATGCTCCACTGAGTGCGGTGACGCTGTTGACGAGAGCGACCTTGCCGGTGGTCGCGGAGAGATTGAATGTCTGCGCGGTGGGGATCGTCGCGTCGGGGGTGGGCAGGCTAGCGAAGGTTCCGGTGCCGGCTGCGGCCTGGATCAGGTAGTAGTGGCCAGGGGCGACGGAGCCGGCGGGGAGGGGGAAGGTGTTCCAACTGGTGCCTGCGGAGCTGGCGTACTGGACGGAGAGGCCGGCGGTGGAGATGGCGCTGGCGGTGGGGTTGTAGAGCTCGATGAAGTCGTTGGTGTACTGGGCGCCGGAGTTGCCGCCACCACCGTAGATCTGCGAGATGACGAGGCCGGTCTGGCCGAATGCGGAGAGGGTGCTGAGGAGAAGAACGAAGGCGGAGACGAAGGAGAACGAACGCAGCGAAGTTTTCAAGAGGGCCTCATTCAAGCTGAGAGTGATGTCGACAATGTGGTTTGGGACAGTGGAATGGATGCGCCAGAGCGAGCGTTGGCGGAGACGTGGCGATCTTCAAGCGGAAGCTCTATGTTTAGCACACGGAGGCCGTAACTTGGCTACAGCAAAGTTATTTTTTTTTGCAAGGCTGCGGCGGGCTGGTGAGTGAACCCGTGGGAGCCTTCGGCTGCAGATTGGGATCTGCGGGGACTCTTTATGGAGTCCCGTGGGCGGGTTGGCGAAGAGCGGCGGGCACGAAGGCTGTGTTTAGGGTGTTTGGTGCGCCGGTGAGGTAGAAGGTGGGAATTTTGGGAAACTGCTCTTCGACGAGGATGAGGGTGCGGAAGTCGAAGCTCTGGACTTCGGCCTGCGATTCCATCTGGTTGCGGGTGATGGCTCCGCAGAGGGCGGTGACGAAAGCCTGTGGATCGTAGGTGTGGTTGGTGCGCGACTCTGCATGTTCGCTGGGGATGGGGAGGTTCGCGACGGATCTTCCTGCGGGGTCGTTGGGGAAGGGAAGAACTTTGGTTTCGAGGTTGAAGCGGACGTGGGAGGCGTTGGCGGCGCGGACCCTGGCGTCGGGGTGGGATTTGCCGGGGCCGGTGCGGTAGTAGTCGGCGTAGAAGCGGGAGAAGCGGAAGAGCTGCTCGGCGTCGGTGGGAACGTAGGGGTTGATGAGGTGTTCCTGTTTGGCGAAGGCTACGGAGACAGGTGAGAGGGCGAGGTCGTTTTTCTGCTCGGGGAACTGGGGGTGGAGCTTGTCGCAGATGAAGGTGCTTTGGGCTTCGGCGAGGGAGATATCGCGGGTGTAGACGCGATTTTCGAGGGTGTAGGGGGTGCCGTCGACGCGGCGGCAGGACTCGGGGCTGAGGAACTGATCGTGCCAGATGAGAGAGACGTGGTCGGTGGTGACGCCGGTGTCGGTTTCGAGGGTGGTGACGAGGTGGTCGAGGCCGTTCTCGAAGGACGGGAGGGTGTTTTCGGGGCGGAGACCGCGGCCGCCGCGGTGGGCGGTGACGTCGAAGGTGCGGAAGTAGGCAGCGTCGGCTGGGTGGGCGGCTTTTTCTTCGGCGAGGACCTGCTGAAGGCGGTCGGGGTAGTCGGAGATGATGCCGTCGACGCGGAGGTTGATGAGGGCGCGGATTTTTTCGGGGTCGTTGGTGGTCCAGGGGACGACCTTGAAGCCGGCTTTGTGGAGTTCGGCGACGTTGACGGGTGGATTGGGGCCGAGGACGGTGGCGTCGACGGGGGAGAGGGTCGGAGTGGGTGCGCCGTGGGCTTTTGCGTGAGCGTTGGCGGCGGTCATGAGTCCGAGGAAGGGATTTTGCATGGGGGCCTGCTGGGCAGCGGCGATGCCGGAGGTGACGAGAGTGGCGGCGAGGAGTCGCGCCTGGATGGAGGTTAGCATGACGGATGATGATAACGGGTGCAGGTTGATGGGGTGTGAATTGGGCGGCGATTCGATGCGCAACATTTTTGAGCTTGATGCACAATGGTGCCGACCCAAATAGATACTCGGTGAGAGTCGGATGAGGATCGTCCACTGATGAGCGATGGTGGAAGATCGCGCGTTGCGTTTGGAATTGTTGCTTCTTGAGAAAGAAAGAGGAAACGATGATGGAAGGTGCGAATCGACGGTTGATGTTTCACGGTATGGTTCTGTTTGTGTTGGGGCTTTTCACGGGTTTCGCGGAGCAGCACTTTACTAACGTGCGAATGGGATTGGCGGCACACCTTGAAGGTGTAATGAATGGGACGTTTCTGGTTGCGATTGGAGCCATATGGGAGCATGTGAGGCTTTCGCCGACGAAGTTGACGATCGCATTCTGGATTGGGCTTTATGGGACCTATGTGAACTGGCTGATTACGATGCTTGCCGCGGTCTTCGGTACTGCGGCTCTTTCTCCGATTACAGGAGCTGGCCACAGCGGGCAGCCGTGGCAGGAGAGCTTTGTCACAGCTGGATTTATGTCGGTTGGTATTGCGATTGTTCTCTTTTCGCTGCTTGTGCTTTGGGGTCTTCGGGCGCGAGCTTCGCGATGATATTGGTTAATCAGGATGAGTAATCAACTGGGCGGGATCGAACCTATCCTTTGTGCGCAGGTGATTCGTGAGGTTGACCGGCACCTTATCGAGTTACTTGCCTCTCTTACTTCCGCGGAATGGGAGCTGCCCACTATTGCGCCCGAGTGGTGTGTTCGCGATGTGGCTGCGCATCTGCTCGATACTGCGCTGCGAAAGCTTTCGGGTGGGCGCGACCAGTGCCGCGTGGAACGGGTCGACATACTTACGCCTCAGGATGTTGTCGTGCTGGTGAATCGCCTGAATAAGGAAGGCGTTACTGTTTATCGACGACTTAGTCCGCGTGTTTTGACGCAGCTGATGGAGGTTGTCTGCGTGCAGACTGCGGATTTCTGTGAGTCGCTGGATCCGTTTGCTACGGCGGCGATCGGTGTCTCGTGGGCGGGAGAGATGACGTCGCGCGTGTGGTTCGACAACGCGCGTGAACTTACGGAGCGGTGGCATCATCAACAACAGATTCGTCTGGCGACAGGACGGCCCGGCATCATGACACGGGCCCTTTACTATCCCGTTCTTGATACGTTCCTGCGCGGGCTGCCACATGCGTTTCGTGATGTGGATGCTCCGGTGGGTACTGCGTCGCTTGTTGAGGTTGCCGGCGATTGTGGAGGCAGGTGGTGCCTTGTGAAGGGTGAGGATCGGTGGGGGTTCGTCGGCGAGTTTCCGTCTACGGTTAGTGTTCGCGTCGTCATTTCGCAGTCGATTGCGTGGCGTCTCTTTACGAAGGGGATTGATCGCGAGTCTGCTCGTTCGGAGCTGAGCATCACTGGTGACAAGGCGCTTGCGGAACATGTGCTTGGACTTACTGCGATTGTTGGGTAGGTGCGCTACGAGCTACGTTAGTGGGTGATCGATCAATCGTGAAAGTGTCCGGCGAGTTGGCCGGCGGCGAGGATGTGGCCCTTCATGGCATTGAGCAGCTCTGTGTTGTTGACCGGGGTTGATGGGGCTAGCTCTGTGTCGAGAGCGTAGAGCGTGAAGACGTAGCGGTGGGGAGACTTGCTCGATGGACAGGGGCCGATGTACCCGAGCTTGCCGTCTCCGTTGATGCCTTGTCTTGTGCCGTTGGGCAGGGACTCGTCTCGGGGGAGGCTTGAGGGCAGGGTGGTGGGCTGCGGCGGAAGATTGTAGAGGACCCAATGCACATAGCCGACGAAGGGGGAGTGGGTGTCGACGAGGATTAGAGCAAGGCTCTTCGTTGCGGGCGGGAGGGATTGCCAGGATAGTTCGGGTGAGATGTTCGCGCCTCTGCAGGTGAACTGTTGCGGGATGTCTCCGTTGTTGCGGAAGGCTTCGCTGGTGAGAGTGATCGACATTGGAACGTTGGGGTCGATTGAGTTGCGCCTGCAAGCGGAGAGTCCGGTGCAGAGGAGGACGAGAACGACGGACAGGCCGACGTTTGGGGCGACACTCTTGTTGCGTGAAGGAGCGAATTTGAGGTGGGGAATGGGCATGGTGTCTCCGTGATGGAACGGTGCGACTAGGGCAGAGGGTGGATTGTTGTGTTGAACAGGCGTGGGTCTTGGAATTCGGTTTGGTCACCGGGTTTTTTGTTTGGCACGGGGAGAAGGCGCGCGGAGAGCGGCTTGTTCCACTTGGTGGCGAGGGAGGCTACGTCGCTGAAGATGCGTTCCATTCGTTCGAGGCTGACGTCACCGGGGAGGGGGATGGTGTCGAGGCCGGTGCCGCAGACGGCGGAGTAGGCGAGGACGGAGTCGATGGTGTAAGTGGATTCGGCCCAACGTTGCGAGAGGAGCTTGTCTTCCATGACGGGCACCATGAGGCCTGAATAGCCGATCTGTTTTTGCGGGACGGCTTTGACGGCGGTGGTGATGATGCGCGCGGCGGTGAGCGTGCCGCTGGAGCCGAACTTTGCGCCGGTGAAGGCTTCGATGGCGGCTCCGATGGAGACGTCTCCGAGGGGCGCGGGGGTGGGGTCGACACCGGCGTAGGTCCAGCCGGTTTCGGCGGCTACTTTTTTGCCGACTGCCTCTGCGACGGCGGCGTGTTTGGTTAGCGCGGCGGTGAGGTCGGTGATTGCGGCTTCGACGTTGCCCTTGTCCTTCTTGAAGACTTCGAGGACGACATCGGCGCCTTCAAAGCCGATGGAGAATTGTTTGCCTGCACCTGTGTGATAGGAGCCGGGAAAGAAGGGGGACAAGGGCTTCACCATGGCGGAGGCGGTGAAGTTGAAGTTGCCCTGGCCGTGCGGGGAGTGTTCGCCGACATACTTTACGAGTTCGGCGGTGCGGCGAATCGTCTTCCAGTGGATGCCGGACTCATCGGCGATGATGCTGCTGGCATCGATGTGTTCGGTGGTCGAGAGCATCCGCTCGAGAAGGTGCATGGTCGCTGGATTGTCGGTGTCGTGGAGCATGGCGGGGCCGACGTTGCCTATGAATTTTTCTTTGGAGGCGAGCTGGTCGAACTGGGTGAGAAAGGCGAGCGCCTGGTCTTCGGAGAGGCCGGAGACGAGTTCAGCCAGGGGTTGTGTTGTGATTCGGAGCGACTCCACTTCATAGCCAGAGGATTCGAACTGAGCTTTGGCTTTGCGGAGGACGATGAGCGTGTCGGCGATTTGTTTCTGGTAGGAGTTTCTGTCCAGCCGGATGAAGGCGGTGACTGTCCTGACCTTGGGGTTGGACGATGCGGGTTGTGCGGCGAGTTGGATCGATAAAAGCAGCACAACGAAGGCGATTCGCTTCACTCAGGTTCTCCGGGCGGGGGATATGGATGAGTGGAGTATACGTCTCGCGATGCAGGGGCGGCCGGACTCGCCGATGCGTGTATCATTCGCACGTATGTATGGAGGCGATCCGCAGCTGACAGCAGACCAGGTTCTACGGACCTTTCACTATGACCAGCCGTATTTGTTTCTGGGCGCTGCTTTTTCTGCGCTTGGTCTGGTTTCGATGGCGTTTGCTTTTTTGAGCCGGAAGTTCGATGCGATGCTGTTCTGGCTCGCACTGTTCGCAGTTTTTTATGGTCAGCGACTGTGGCTTGAGTCGGGGATGCTGGGCCTGATGTATCCGGGCATTTTCTTTCACAGACTGAGTGTCGCCAGTAATTATCTGGTGCCGATCCCGGCGTTCTTCTACTTCGACGCTGCCGGATTTCTGAAGCGCTGGGGCCGAAGGGTCGCGATGGCTCTTGTCGTTCCTTTTATGTGTCTGTTTGTTGGGACGATGTTGTTTGGCCCGCACCTGGCCTTCATGTGGATCAACAACGTGATCGTCGTCCTTACCCTTGTCGCGATCACGATTGACTCGTTGACGCGGAAGGAGGTCGACGAAGACTTTGTTATCGTGCGGTGGGGCATCGCGGTCTTTGTGGCCTTTGCGCTTTACTCCAATATTTTCGGAGCGTTTAGCCGAGGCTTTTCTGTCGAACCGATTGGCTTTGCCTTTTTTCTGGGGACGCTTGGCTACGTTGCCGCAAGGCGGAGTCTTGCGCGCGATCTGCAGTTCGGCCAGATCAAGAAAGAACTTGAGATTGCGCGGCGTATTCAGAATGCGATTCTGCCGTCGGCGTATCCTCAGTCCGCTCACTTCAATGTGGCTGCGCGTTACGTTCCTATGACTTCTGTTGCGGGAGATTTTTATGATTTCGTCGTGGCGGACCAGAGGCAGGCAGGCTTGCTGATCGCGGATGTCTCGGGCCATGGAGTTCCGGCTGCGTTGATTGCGTCGATGGTGAAGCTTGCAGCTACGTCGCAGCGTGCGAATGCGGCGGATCCGGCGATGCTGTTGTCGGGAATGAATGCGGTGCTTTGCGGGAATACGCAGGAGCAGTTTGTGACTGCTGCGTATGTCTATCTGGATGCTGCTTCGGCGAGTCTGCGGTACTCGGCGGCGGCGCATCCGCCGATGCTGCTGCTGCGCGATGGGAAGGTCGTTGAGGTGGCGGAGAATGGGTTGATGCTCGCTGCGTTTACTTTTGCGACCTACTCGACGGCTGTCTACCCGCTGGAGCCGGGGGATCGTCTGGTGCTTTATACGGATGGTGTTCTTGAGGCGGCGAATGCGGCGGGTGAAGAGTTCGGGCAGGCACGGCTTTGTGCCTTGTTACAGGAGGGGGCTATGCTTGGCGCTGAGGAAGCGGCCGATCGCATCATCTCGTCGCTGCAAGCGTGGGCCAGGACGCAGAATGACGATTTGACGGTACTGATTTGCGACTACGCCGATGCGCGTGGCGGGGTTGGGATCGCCGCATAGGGCGCTCGCTTGAGAATGCTCGTCGATGAAGCAGTGGAGAGAGGTATCGGATGTGGTGTCCGGTTCGATGTCGCGTTCGATGTTTCGTTCTGATTGCGGCGTTCGTGTTTGCCTGCAGTTTGCATGGGCAGGAGCGGTGCAGCGAGGAGGTTAAGCTTCTGCTTGCGCCGACGCAGGCCGCAATCCCTGTGCTTCAGGCGCGCGGAGAGAAGCATCGCCGCGTGGATTTCTATGACACGCCTGGTCTGGATCTCCTTTCAAATGGGGTGATCTTGCGTTTGAGGGAGGGCGAGGCGATTGATCTCACGGCAAAGCTGCGGCCACCATCGGGCGAGAGGTTTGTCGATCCGTCCGGGGGGCATGAGAACTACAAATGCGAGGTGGATTTGAATGACGGGGTCGAGGCGCAATCGTTTTCGGTGCAGACGAAGTATGCCGGAGCAAAGGTTCCGGAGACGGGCGTGGAGTTGTTGAAGGAGCTGAGTGCGGGACAGAAAAAACTGCTGGAAGAGTCGAAGGTTCCGATTGATTGGACGCGCGTGAAGCGTGTGGCGGAGATTCGATCGACGAGTTGGACGACGCGGGCGGAGGGGCCGCTGGGGAAGCTGAGTATGGAGCTGTGGGAGTGGCCGGGGGGCAGCATTCTCGAGGTTTCAACGAAGGTCGAACCGAATGAGGGACAGGCGACCTATTTGAAGCTGCAGGAGCTTGCGAAGAAGAATGGGCTGGCGCTGAACGCGAGCCAGCGATCGAAGACGGCGATTGCTTTGCGGGCGATTGCAGGTGTGCAATGAAACGAATCCGCTTTGAGTAAATCTTCCTATGGCTATTGAACGATTCCAGGATGCAACAGCAGATCCCCTGCGAGGATGACAACCAGAAAGGCAAAAGCAAAGGCGAAATGCGGGGGTTCTTCGCTGCGCTCAGAATGACAATCCAGAAAGGTAGAGGTGACACTCTTAGGATGTGGGGTGGAGGATGGCGGATAGGCTTCCTTTGTGGATTTTTAGTTTTGCTTCGGCGGTTGAGAGGTCGAGGGAGAGTTTTTGCATGACGATGGCGGTTTTGACGCTGCCGGATTTTTCGAGGAGAGCGGCGGCGATGGTTTGGCCTTCTGGTCCTGTTAGGCCGGTGGCGGCCATGATGATTCGTTGAGCGCGGTCGACGAGCTTGGCGTTGGTGGGTTGGACGTTGACCATGAGGTTGCCGTAGACGGCTCCGGTTTTGATCATGACGCCGGTGGAGAGCATGTTGAGGACGAGCTTGGTGGCGGTGCCGGCTTTGAGGCGGGTGCTGCCGGTAAGGACTTCGGGGCCGGTGAGGGGAGCGATGGAGATGTCGGCGATGGACGCCATGGCGGAGTTAGGGACGCAGGTTAAGGCGATGGTGAGTGCGCCGAGTGGATTGGCGTGCTGGAGGGCTCCGAGGACGTAGGGGGTGCGGCCGCTGGCGGCTATGCCAACGAGGGTGTCCTGGCCGTTGAAGCCTGCGGCAGCGAGGTCGGCTGCGCCTTGCTCGGGGGAGTCTTCGGATTGCTCGCTGGATTTGCGGAGAGCGGAGTCGCCGCCGGCGATGAGGCCCTGGAAGAGAGTTGGGGGGACTGAGAAGGTTGGGGGGCACTCGCTGGCGTCGAGGACGCCGAGACGGCCGCTGGTGCCGGCTCCGATGTAGAAGACTCGCCCTCCGTCGTTGACGCGGCTTGCGATTTCGTCGACGGCTTTGGCGATTTCGGGGAGGACGGCGGCTACGGCTTGCGCTACTTTTGCGTCTTCGTCGTTGATGACGCGGAGCAGGTCGAGGGTGGGGAGCTCGTCGATGTGCTCGGTGAGGGGGTTGCGGGATTCGGTGAGGAGGGTGGCGAGGTTTTTTTGTGTATCCACAATGTATCCATGATGCATGATGCGGGCGGTGGTGAGCGGAAGAAATCGGTTCGCGCTGCCGCCCGAATGCCCACCTTAGGAGCAAAAAAGCGCGCCGAAGATGGGGCACCCGGTCTCGCGGCTAGGGGAGGATGACGCAGGGGCCGTTGGCGGTTTCGTGTTTGACGGCTTGGAGGGCTTCGTTGGCGTGGTCTAGTGGGAAGACCTGGACTTGAGGTTTGATGCCGATTTCGCCGGCTAGGTGGAGGTAGTCGCGGGCGTCTTCGCGGGTCATGTTGGCTACGCTGCGGATCTGGCGTTCGCCCCAGAGGAGCTTGTCGTAGTCGAAGGCGGGCATCTGGTCGAGGTGGATGGCGTTGATGGCGACGATGCCTCCTTTGCGGAGGCTGGAGAGGGCGCTGAGGACTACGGCTCCTGTAGGCGCGAAGGTAATGGCGCGGTCTAGCTCGACGGGCGGCTTGTCGTTTTCTGTGCCGACCCACTTTGCTCCGAGTGCGGTGGCCTGAGTGCGATGCGCCTCGCCGCGAGTTGAGACGTAGACTTCGCATTTCCAGCGGTGGAGTACCTGGATGGCCTGGCTGGCGGAGGCGCCGAAGCCGAAGAGTCCTACGCGCTCTCCGGGCTGGGTGCCTGCGACGCGGAGGCTGCGGAAACCGATGATGCCGGCGCAGAGAAGAGGAGCGACGTGGGTGTTGTCGATGGCGGGTGGGAGAGCGAAGGTGAAGTCGGAGCGGACGAGGGCGTATTCGGCGTAGGCTCCGTCGACGGTGTAGCCGGTGAAGGCTGGGTTGTCGCAGAGATTTTCTTCGTTGCGGCGGCAGAAGGGACAGGTGCCGTCGGTGCCGCCGATCCAGGAGACGCCGACGCGCATGCCGAGAGGGCGGTCGCTGGTGGCGCCTTCGACGATTTCGCCGACGATTTGATGGCCAAGGACAAGTGGGTTTTGGATGAGGGGGAGGTCGCCTTCGAAGATGTGGAGGTCAGTGCGGCAGACTCCGCATGCGAGGACGCGGAGGAGGAGGTGGTTGTCGGTGACGACGGGACGGGGAACGTCTTCGATTTGAAGGGGCTGGTTGGCGGCGTGGAAGACGGCGGCTTTCATGAGAGCTCCGCTGGATCGGGCTGGCGTGGAATGCATCGCGCTTTTCCATCTTAGTTCGATGCGCGGCGTAGAATTTGTGCGGATGTGAAGGAGGGTGGAATGCGGGGACGATATTCGATGTTATTGGCGGCGGGTTTGATGATGACGGTGCCTGGGTTGGCGAAGGGGAAGGACAAGAGCCTTCCGCCATATATTTTGCAGGCCCATACGGTGGCGGTGATCGTTGCTCCGGGGGCGGAGATTGATTTTGACGATCCGCGGGCAAACCAGATAGCCCAGAAAGATGTTGAGGCGGCGCTCTTGAAATGGGGAAGGTTGCAACCCGTGGACAGTACCGTGGGGGCAGACCTTATCATCGTTGTTCGTAAAGGGCATGTGCGACCGGCGGATTCGACGCTCGGCGATTCGAGGCAGAGCCAGTCGGGCGGGACCTATCCGTCGAGCAACGGTGGTGGCGGTGGGGGGGCGCAGCAGCCGAATGGCAGGCTACCGACGATGGGTCCTCAGGACGGAATGGGACGGTCGCCGCAGAGCCAGTCTCCCCAGCCTCAAATGCCGCAAGGTCAAGTGGAGGTTGGCAATACGGATGATTCCTTCGAGGTGTTTGATGGCCGTGCGGACCGTCGGATGGAAGGGGCGCCGGGGTGGAAATACTCTGGACAGGATGGGCTTCACTCCCATAATGTTCCGGTGGTCGAGAGCTTCAAGAAAGCGGTGATTGCGGCCGACAAAGCTGCGGCAGAGGCTGCGGTGAAGACGCCTTAAGGGGAGGGTAAGATGCAGAGTCGTTTCTCCACATTAGTAATGATGGGCTTGCTTGTGGCAGTCCCTGCGCTGGCGAAGGGAAAAGACAAGACACTTCCCGTTTACATCCTTAGCGCGCATACAGTGGCGGTAATCGTTGAACCTACTGCTGGAATCGATTCACAGGATCCGCGGGCAAACCAGGTGGCGCAGAAGGATGTCGAGACTGCGTTGCTGAACTGGGGAAGATTTCAAACAGTCATGGGTACTGTGGAAGCAGACCTGATCATCGTGATTCGCAAGGGAAATGGACGACTTGCGGAGGCGACGATCAGCGATCCGCGGCAGAATGATCGCGCGGGGGTGATCAACCCTACGGACAACGGAATAGGGGTTGCGGCTCAGCACGGCACGCAGCCGCCTCTAAGTGATGGGTCCCAGCCACAATATCCGCAAGGCAAGACTCCGCGGAACCAGCCTTCATCTCAAATATCGCAGCCTGAGCTGGAGGTTGGTGGCGTGGAGGATTCGTTCATGGTCTTCGATGGCAAGGTCCAGAGGCCGGTTGATGGTGCTCCGGGGTGGAGATATGTGGCAAAGGATGGGCTGAAGTCGCACGGTGTTCCTGCTGTGGATGAGTTCAGGAAGGCTGTGGCTGCGGCGGAGAAAGCGGCGGCGAAGAAACCTTAGCTGGGGCAGTGCGAACCGAAGGAGAAAAGCAAAAGCAAAGGCAACGACAGAAGCAGATCCCCTTCGGGGATGACAACCAGAAATGCAAATGCAAATGCAAATGCAACGGCAACTGCTACTGAAACGGCACCGCTACTGCAACTGCTACTGAGACGGCAACTGCTACCGCGCGGCTTCGGTTGGAGTGATGCCGCTGTTTGTCCGAACTGATGAGGCTGTCTGAGCGAATCAGTACTGGCCGTAGCGGCCTTTGATGGAGTCGAAGAGTTTGGCGGAGTCGTAACCTACACCGTCTTTGAAGACAATTTCGACTTTTTCGATGTCGTTGATGTTGGCGGCGGGGTTGCCGTTGATGACGACGAGGTCGGCGTTCTTGCCGGGGGCGATGGAGCCGATGGTCGACTGCTTGCCCATGTAGGTGGCTCCGTTGAGGGTGGCGATTTTGATGGCTTCGAGTGGGGTGAAGCCGGCGGAGTCGACGAGGAGTTCGACCTCGCGCTGATCGCCGAAGCCGGGGAGGGTGCCGCCGTCGCCGGTGGGATCGAGGCCGGCGATGAGGAGGCCGCCGGCGAGGACGAATTTGTGTTCGAGCCTGGCACCGTGGTCGTAGATGAGTGCGCGAGTGGGGTTGGCGGGGCGGGTGAGTTCGAGGTTGCGCGTGTAGAGGTAGGCTTCGCGTGTGGGCGGGGACATGGCTTCGAGGACGCGGTTTTGCAGGTGGACGTGTGTTGGGACATCGCTTTCGAACACAGGCAGGGTGCTGGTGATGGCGACGTGATGGTCGATGAGGAGCTTGATCAGGGCGGTGGCGTCTGCGCCGTCGGGGTCCATTCCGGCGAGGGTCGGGTTGCCGGAGGAGCGGGGGCAGAGGTCGGGCTGCTTGCCGGGGTCGTTTTGCGTGTTGACGAAGAAGCCGTGTTCCAGGTTGTCGATGCCGGCCTCGGCGGCTTCCGGGTAGGTGACGGCGCAGAGGTGGCCGGTGACCTTGATGCCGTGCTTGTGGGCGGCGTCGACGGCGGCCTTGAGCTCGGCTCGGGTGATGTTCATGTAGGCCTTGTAGCTGGTGACTCCCTGGGAGGCCCAGTAGTCGACGAAGGCACGGGCGTCGTCGGGGCTGGTGAGGTTGTGCATCTGGATGAAGGGGCTGTTGGAGCCTTCGAGGTAGGGGGCGGTGATGTCCATGTGCGGGCCGGGGAGGCGGCCGGCGTCGACTTCGCGGCGGAGGTTGAGGTCGACGTAAGGCTCGACGCTGCCGGCGGTGCGGATGGTGGTGACGCCTGCGGCGAGATACATGCGAGGGGCGGTGAAGCTCATCTGAGGGACGATGAGGGGTGGTTCGGCAGAGCCGTCGGCGGCTTCGTCGGCGCGGGCGATGTAGTAGAGGTGATCGTGCATACCGACGAGGCCGGGTATGACGGTGTGGCCATGGAGGTCGATGACGGCTACGTTCGCTGCGGCGGTGGTGTCTTTGGAGATGCTGGTGATCTTGCCGTTCTCGATGAGGATGGATTGGTCTTCGAGGGGGGCCGCGCCGGTGCCGTCGATGATGCGGACGTGGGTGAGGAGGATCTGGGGGCCTGTGACCTTGACGTACTTTGTTACGGCGGGAGCGAGGGTGGGGGTTTGGGCCTGTAGTGCGGTCAGGGATAGGGCGAGGATCGCGAGCGGGGCGAAACAGGGGCGCATGAGTGTCTCCGGTGGGATGAGTTTACCGTGAGGCTGCCCGGTCGGCTATGGTGTCAAGAATTGGAAGATCAGAAGAACGCAAAAAGGGCCGAAAGCCCGCGAAGGCTCCCGGCCCGGATGGGAGAGGGGTGTTTAGTCGGCTGTGAAGTAACGGCGGGAGATACCGACGAGGCCGAGCAAGCCGGTGCCGAAGAGAGCGAGAGAGAACGGTTCTGGAACGGAGGAGGAGTCAGCGATTGAGCCGGAGAAGTCTAGCCCTTCGCTTGATCCGTTAACCTGCTTGACTTGAAAGGTGAGCTGGTTGAGTCCCTCGGCGAGGCCAGTAAAGGTGAAGGTGAACGGCGTGATGCAGCTTGGCCCGACGTCGGAACATTGGGCATACGTGTTGCCGGGTCCCATGGGACCGGCGGATTGCAGGATGAGCGAGTTGTTGAGGAAGACCGATACGGTATCATCGGCCAGAACGGTAAGGGTTCCTACCGAGGCGACATCGGCTGGGGTGATGGTGAAGCTGGTGTTGTAGACGTAGTTGCCGTTAGGGACGACTAGACCGGTAGTTGGGCCGGTGGCGGGGTTGAAGGAGATGTAGCTGGAGTTGCCTATCGGCGCATGCCAGGTGGTACCGGCGCTGATGTCGAAGGTTTTGGTGGACCCACTGTCGACCGTGGAACTCAGTGGATCGTAGATGGTGGCGGTGTTTGCAACTCCAGGATTTGGATCGTTGGTGCCATAACTGCCCAGAAGAATGGGAGAGGCCTTGGCGTAAACGAGACCGCCGAGGAAAAGCGCGGAAACGGTGAAGATGCGACTGTATTTTTTCAAGGGATACTCCGTGCTACAGGTCTACTTGCGGGCGTACGAGGTACCTAAGTGCACTTTGGCCACCATTTAGCGGTGGAAAACGGATCGACTTAGTCGTTTGAAAGACGATGGTTAGGTGGGAAGGCCGCGGGGTTGTATGAAACAGCCTGGAATAATTTACGGATGAACCAGAAATTTGTTCCGGTCAAGCGAGGTGGGACGGCCTGTAAGGCTATAGTTATCAATGTTACAGGGTCAACAAAGTGTAAAGAGATGGTCAAAATTTGCTACTGCCCGAGACAATTCTCGGGGCTTCATGATTGACAGGTGGGTCGGGTTGTGGTCGCAAATATTTGCACAAAAAAACCGGAAGCCGAGGAAGCGCTTCCGGTCTGAAATGAGATGCTCGTTTATTTCGCGGTGAGGTAGCGCCGAGTGAACGCGACCATACTGAGCAGGCCCGTGCCGAAGAGCACGAGGGGCATCGGTTCAGGGATTGAGGAGACGGAGCCTGAGAAGTCCAGACCCTCGTTGACCAGGTTGACTTGCTTCACGTCGAAGGTCAGCACGTTTTGTCCAGCGACGAGACCGCCGAAGGAGAAGGTGAGTGGCGTAACGCAGCCGGGTCCGACGTCGGAGCAGGTGGCGTAGCTGTTATTGGGTCCCATCAGGCCAGCCGACTGCAGGACGAGGCCGTTGTTTAGGAACACTGAGAGCGTGTCATCTGCCAGGACGGTCAAGGTAACGATGTCGTTTACATCGGCCGCCGAGACGTTGAAGGTGGTGTGGTAGAAGTAGTCGCCATTCGGAACCGCAACGTTCGATGTCGGTCCGGTGCCTGAATTGAAGGATACCCAACTGGAAAAGCCGACTGGAGCATGCCATGTGGAACCGGGGCCGATGTTGAAGGTGTTGGTGGACCCATTGTTCACTGCGGAGAGGGTGGGATCGTAGGTGGTCGCTGTGTTGGCGACTCCCGGGTTGAGGGCAGAGTTGCCATAGCTAGCAAGCAGGATTGTGTCCGCGTTCGCAGAGGCATAGCCAAACAGAAGGAAGGCAGAAGCAAGCAACAAGTAACCAGATTTAAAGTTTTTCAAGTGAATTTCCCCGTGCGATCAAATTCGGATTTAAAGTCGTTTCGCTTTGTCTGATGCAAATTCGTTGCTTGCAATGGGCCGGTTATTCAAGAAAGCGCTTGTCTGAAGAGATAATCAAATCAATTGTTTACGACGTCAAAAAGATCGATGAGGGCGATCCCGCAAAAATGTGTGGGCGCCAAGCAGTGGGGAGTAGGACCGCTTTCAGTCGGCGCAAGCCGTAAAATGGAGTATCAGATTACTGACACAGGATGATGAGGCAAATGGGCATGGGAACGCAGGAAGTTTTGGCGGGACAGGTAGACGCGGCGGCGAAGGCGGCTGGATTGGTTGTGGTTTCGAGTGAGGTGGGCCGTGACTTTTCGGGGAACCCAACGACGCGCTTTATGCTGGCTCCCGTTGAGGATCGCGCGAAGACGCAGGTGCTCGAGTTGAGCGACAAGTTTGATTTCAGCCGGGCGGACATGCTGGCAGAAGTGGGGACGTACCTTGCGGAGGCGGCGAAGCGGTTGAAGAACCCGCGGCAGGACTTCTACCTGACACTGCATGGGCTGCCGTTGAGCTTCGAGAAGTTTACGTGGCCGTTTCATGCTTCGAGCACGGGGGCGGATACGTTCCTGGTGCATGGAGAGGTGCGGCTGGAGGACGGCGAGGGGAGTCCGCTGCATGCAAAGGTTGCGGCATCGATGACGGTGACGTTTGCGGAGATAGTGAAGGCGCCGGAGCAGCCGTTTGCGGAAGGCTTTATCTACAACGCGGTGCGGAAGACGATGGACCAGGGTCAGTTGGAGCTGGTGAAAAGCGGCAATCGGCAGCCGGTCCCGGTAACGACGCGGTTCTATAGCCCGTGGAAGAAGCGGTTCAACTTCAACGACACGACCGAGGGGCAACGGCAGGAGTATCTGGCGGCCAAGGTGTTCTGGCTTTCGGGCGTGCTGGGCGAAGGCAAGCCGGTGTGGCTGCTGGATCCGCGGGATGCGCAGTACTTGAACACGACGGTGGAGGAGTTGAAGAAGAACGCTGTGGCATTGGCGGGAGAGGGTGTCGTGCGGCTGGCGGCGGATACGGAGTACGCGACACCGACCGAGGCCCTGATGGGACACCGCGCCCAGTATGTGGCCGAGGTAGCTGCAGCGCTCGCGTTCATCAAGCCAACGTTCAATGAGGAGATGCGCGGCGGGCATACGAATATGTAGGATTCACGCGGGGTTAACGAGCCTGATTGGTGGAATTGCCAGCAATTAGCGGGTTGTGATAACTTCCGTCTGGCCTTAAGGTGCAGTTTGGCCCGAAGGGCAAAGAGGAAATGTCATGAATAAAACAATTCGAATTGCAACACCACTGATTGCAGTGGCACTTATGAGCGGTGCATCCTTTTTCGCACACGCCCAGACCAACCAGGCACCCGTAGCGCAGAGCCAGAGCTGGAACACTCCGCCTCCAGGGACGGAGCAGGCACAGTCGGCCTATCGTGACGGAGTGGAAGCAGCCAAGCTGGACAAGGCAGCGAAGCGTCCCATCGATGCGAAGTTGTCTCACCTGTACGTTCATCCGCCAGTCAAAGGGTCAGCGCGCGACGAGTATCGTGCAAACTTTGTTGCCGGATACGAAGCTGCGGTGAAGCACAGCTCAGGCGAGTAATCGTCCGGACCTTCTGGCGAATGTCC
Source organism: Acidobacteriaceae bacterium KBS 89 (assembly GCA_000381605.1). Taxonomy (GTDB): domain Bacteria; phylum Acidobacteriota; class Terriglobia; order Terriglobales; family Acidobacteriaceae; genus Edaphobacter. Next base: position 1,507,896 of record KB906754.1, on the reverse strand, counting down.
GGAGGGACCCAAGAAGAGAGGGCTCCAATGCGGAGCCCTTTTTCTTGCTTTTGTAGAGGAGACGGAATGACGGTGAGTTAGAGGGCGGGTTGGGTGCTCAGTGCGGTGTGGGTGACCGCGGCGCCACAGTGGGTGCAGAAGGTTGCGGTGGGATCGATGACGCTATTGCAGGCAGTGCACCGTGTGGGTACGGGGGCGGCAGGCATCGACCAATTCCGAGGGTCTGGCGCGACTGCCGGGGTGGCGAGGATCTGGTTGGAGATGTAGATGGCCTGAGCGGCGTTGTACTGACGGACGCGGCTGGGCATGAAGAAGCACTCGATGAAGCCGAGGATGGCGGTGATTCCGGTCCAGAAGAAGATGAGGTAAAGGATGCCGAGGCCGTCGCGGCGGAGATAGAAGTGATGGATGCCGAAGCAGCCAAGGAAGAGCGCGAAGAGGATGCCGACGGTCTCGTCCTTGCGGGCTCGCTCGTATTCTGCGTAGAACCAGGCGCGCTGGTGCTCGGTCATGTTGGCGGTGTAGATGGGATCGGTCGGGTACATGGTGTCCTTCCTCTCGAGTGCTTCCGAAAGATATACGCCCGAGGGAGAATGATAGTTCCAACTAGTGGAAATGCGATTTTATCTCTCGCGTTTCGGAGTGTTTGCGACCTGATTGGTCGCAATTTACAAGGGTTTTCATGCGGCGTAGAGTTTGCACAATTGCAGCTGTACGGGCAACGGTACGTGGGGATCGTGAGTCAGATTAACGAAACCAGGAGGGCTTTATGCAGGCAGTTCATAACGGGCAGTGTGGACTTTGCAATCACTTTGGCGAGCATCACGCGAAGAATTCTGTACTGGTGACGATCCTTTCGAGCAAGAAGGCGGATGAGTCATTGCTGGATGAGTGTGGGCACCCGAAGCATGCAGCGCTGCACTTGAAGGTGTCGCCGATCAGCGGGTGTGATGGGTTTGTTCCGGCAGGACAGGCTTGAGGACAGTGGCTAGTTCCTAATGATTAGTGGTTAGGTGTGGTGTCCGAGGGTTGGGCCGACTATTTCAGCTGCGCATTGTTGTGTCTCGCGGGGTTCAGTCGAACTTCGGGTTCGGAAGAGAAGCCCTTCTGGGTACCAAGGATGCGAGCGCTCACGCTTGCTCATCGGTTGAAAATCCTTGGCAAAGTGATGTTTACCGTTGGAGTGCATATGGATTGTTGCGCTTGTTGCGTGGATTGCATGCGCGGGGTGTTCTGATAGGCTGAAGCACGTGGAGACCTCCCAAGAGAGAAAGACGCCGTCGATTGCGGTGCTGATTCCGTGCTACAACGAGGAGGCTGCGATCGCGAAGGTAGTTGGCGACTTTGCGGCCGCTCTGCCTGGCGCGACGGTTTACGTCTACGACAATAATTCGAAGGACAGGACGGTGGAGCTGGCGGCTGCGGCGGGTGCGCGAGTGTATCAGGAGCCTTTGCAAGGCAAGGGGAACGTTGTGCGGCGGATGTTCTCCGATGTGGAGGCTGATGTGTACGTGCTGGTGGATGGAGACGACACGTATCAGGCTGCGTCGGCAGGGCCGATGGTCGAACGGCTGCTGACGGAGCGGCTGGACATGATGAATGGCACGCGCGTGACGAATATTGCGGCGGCGTATCGGCCGGGGCATCGGATAGGGAACTCGGTGCTGAGCGGATTGGTGCGGTGGATGTTTGGAAGCCGGGTTACGGATATGCTGTCGGGGTATCGGGTGTTCAGTAGAAGGTTTGTGAAGTCGTTTCCGGCGCTGTCGTCGGGGTTTGAGACGGAGACGGAGTTGACGATTCATGCGCTGGAGCTGAGTATGCCGATTGGTGAGATGGAGACTCGGTATAAAGACAGGCCGGAAGGGGGCGCTTCGAAGCTGCGGACATATTCGGATGGGCTGCGGATTCTGCGGACGATTGTGATGCTGGTGAAAGATGAGAGGCCGCTGATGTTCTTTTCCGTGGCGGCGGCGATTCTGTTTGTTACGGCGATCGGGATGAGCGTGCCGATCTTTGTGGAGTTTTACCGGACGCATCTGGTGCCGCGGTTTCCGACGGCGATTCTGGCGACTGGGTTGATGCTGCTTTCATTTCTTTCGCTGGCTTGCGGGTTGATTCTGGATTCGGTGGCGCGGGGGCGGAAAGAGATTAAGCGGATGATTTATCTTTCGGTGCCGGTGTGGCAGGGGCGGTAGCGGCCAAGGCTCTTCTGGAAATAACAGCGAATGCAACGGCAAATGCAGGATGCAGTCTCTCCACTATGGGGTGGAGAGACTGTCCACTGTTTAGTCGAGAACGCATCGTACGGTGACGCATCGTGGGGATCGGGATCGGAGAGCTTCGCTTATTGGTTGAGAAGATAGGCGTAGACGTCGCTTGTGCCTAGCTGATGCCAACCCTGGGGTACGTGACCCGAAGGCTCGAAGTAGGCGACGATGGCTGTGATGTGATGGGCGCGGAGGGCGGTGATGATCTCATCCTGATGGGCGGCGTTGGCCTGCCAGAAGCGGTTGGGATCGCTTCCATCAGGAACTTCAATCTCTGCGCGGATGGGGGTTCCGGCGAGACGTGCCCAGTAGTGGTCGACGTAGCAGGCTGCGTCGCCAAAGCAGGCGACGGTTTGACCGGGAAGGATGCCGAGATCGTTGAGGCCGCGGGCTGCGGGATAGATCTCTTTGCTGTAGGCTCCGCGAGGATAGCCGGTGGTGCTGAGGGTGCGGCGGCGGAGGCCGAGATCGCTGACGGCGCTGGCTACGGCGAGAAACGCGAGGAGGACGGCGAGGCCCGAGGCGATTTCGGTGGTGTGTCCGGAGTTGCGCCGGCGGACGATGGCGAAAATCGGAAGGACGAAGAGGAGGTAGGCGGGGGTGAGGTAGCGGTCCTCAATGGCGATGGGGAGATAGATGCCGAGCATGACGAGGCCCCAGAGCGAGGCTGGCAGGAAGGGAAGCCATGAGCGCCGTGAGCGCGCGAAGATGCCGCCGGCAAGGAGGAGAACAGCGAGGAAGACGAGGGGTTCGAGGTGTCCGAGAAGGAAGCGGACGACGAGGACGACGCACCGGAGAAAGCGGAGGATGTGACTTCTGGGGGCGAAGTGAGGCTGAATTCCGTCGGTCCAGTAGGACGGGTCGAACCAGAGCGGATAGGTGCCGAGGGGATGCAGGTCGAAGGAGTAAACGGGTGGGGGATCGGCGATAAGCTGCTCGTGGTGCTTGAAGTTTGCGGTGGCGAGGCCGAGTTTGCCGGAGTGCCACTCGTGCCAGCGTTCGGTGCCGTCGATGAAGAAGGCGTAGTTAAGCCGGGAGGATTCCCCTGTGGTGAAGCGGCCACGCTGTTTGGAGATGGCTGCGATGTAGGGACCGGCGACGGCTGCGAAGAGGATTCCGGCGACGATGGCGCCTGTGAGGATTTGTTTGCGGGCTGGGGTTTTACGGATGAGTCCGTATAAGAAGATGCCCGCGAAGAGAAGGCAGGAGGGGAAGAAGGCGAAGGATTTGGTGAGATAGGCGAGCCCCAGCGTGCAGCCGAGGAGCGGGTAGTAGAGGGAGCGGCCTGTGGCCTGAAGGCGGAGCAGGAATGCGGCTGCGATGAGGAAGAAGAAGAGAAGGAGCGAGTCGGCACGAACTGCGCCCAGGATGAGTTCGCGCTGGAAAGAAAAGAACAGGAGCGCGAGCGAGACGAGAAGAAGCGCGTCGGCCGAGAGCGCGGGTGGGGCTTCTTCGGTGGTGGAGAGATGGTTGCGGAGGAGGATGAGTCCGCGGACGAAGTAGATGGTCGCGAAGATGCAAGCGACGAAGATCCAGAAGTTGACCCAGAAGTAGGTCTGGAGCTCGTTCCAACGCGACGGATGGGCGATGGACTGGCTGAGGGCGAGGGCACCGGCGTACATGGGATTCCAGTAGCCATTGACGACCATAAAAAATTTTCCGGCGCGCATGGCGTCGGCGATGTCCATAAAGGCGACTGCGTCGCCGTCGAGCATGTAGCTGGAATATTTGGCGTAGCCGAGGCCGCAGAGGATGAGAAGCAGAGGATAGAGGAACGCAATTTTTCGAAGGCGCGAAGAGTTCATAGTGGGGAGAAAAGGCGTTGTTGCTGCCGATAGTATCGTATGGCGGAGTGAGAAAAACAAAACAGAAAGGCCGTACCTGGGTGGGCACGGCCTGTTTTGCAAGTAAGTTTATCTACGGGTGGCGATCGATTACATGTCTTTGACGCCGTCGACGAACGCCTTGAGCTTGCGGCTGCGGCTTGGGTGACGGAGCTTGCGGAGTGCCTTAGCCTCTATCTGGCGGATGCGCTCGCGGGTAACCTGGAAGGACTGGCCGACCTCTTCGAGGGTGTGCTCGGAGCCGTCTTCGAGGCCGAAACGCATCTTTATCACACGCTCCTCTCTCGGCGTTAGCGTCCGCAGCACTTGAGACGTGTACTCCTTGAGGTTGACGCTGATGACGGCGTCAGCAGGTGAGACGGCCATGCGGTCTTCGATGAAGTCTCCGAGGTGCGAATCTTCCTCTTCTCCGATTGGAGTTTCGAGGGAGATGGGCTCCTGGGCGATCTTGAGGACCTTGCGGACCTTCGCGACCGGGATGTCCATGCGGCGGGCGATCTCTTCTGAGGAGGCCTCGCGACCAAGCTCCTGCACCAACTGACGTGAGGTGCGGATGAGCTTGTTGATGGTCTCGATCATGTGCACCGGGATGCGGATGGTGCGGGCCTGGTCCGCGATGGCGCGGGTGATGGCCTGACGGATCCACCAGGTGGCATAGGTCGAGAATTTGTAACCGCGACGGTACTCGAACTTGTCGACGGCCTTCATGAGGCCGATGTTGCCCTCCTGAATGAGGTCAAGGAACTGGAGGCCGCGGTTGGTGTACTTCTTCGCGATGGAGACGACGAGGCGAAGGTTGGCCTCGATGAGCTCGCGCTTGGCGCGCTCGGCGTCCATGTCGCCCTGGATCATCTCGCGCTGGGTGCGCTTGAGATCGACGAGCGAGATGCCGGCGTCAGCTTCGACGCGCTCGAGGTCGGTGCGGCAATTTTTCTGCTGCCGCTTGTACTCTTTGCGGAGCTCTTCGGACTTGGAGTTCTCGTACTTGGCGTCGAGGGTCTTGATCTGGCGCTCGAGAGTGCGCATGGCGTCGACGGTCTTGTTGACCTTGTCGAGCAGGCGCTTCTTTTCGGCGTTGGTGTACTTCAACTCGCGAACGATGCGGTTGATGTAGACGTGCTCGCGGCCGATGAGCCAGCGGGTCTTGCGGGTGTCTTTGGCCTTGGCCTTGGCGTCTTTTCCGTTGGGTGCGGCGAGTTTTTCCTCGAGCGCGTGGATTTTTTTCTGGTGCTTGAGGATGACGTCGATGCGGCCGGCGGTGGCGCGAACGCGGGCCTGCAGGATCTCTTCGGTGAGTTCTTCTTCGTCGAAGGTTACGACTTCCTTAATGTTGCGAACGCCACGGCGCAGGTCTTCGCCGAGCCCGACGATCTCGCGAATGACGATGGGTGATCGCGAGATGGCCTTCATGACGCGCATCTGGCCGCGCTCGATGCGCTTGGCGATTTCGACCTCGCCCTCGCGGGTGAGCAGGGGGACGGTGCCCATCTCGCGGAGGTACATGCGGACGGGGTCGTTGGTCTTCTCGAGGGTACCGGGCGAGAGGTCGAGTTCTACGTCGTCGGACTCTTCGCCGGCTTCGGGCTCGTACTTGTCGCGCTCGCCTGCGAACTTGGATTCGCCGGACAGGACATCGATGCCCTGCGTGTTGATGGTTGTGAGAAGGTCATCAAGATCGTCGGGTGTGGTGATATCACCGGGGAGGAGGTCGTTGACCTCGCCGAAGGTGAGATACCCCTTCTCTTTCCCTGTGTCGATGAGCTTGTCAATGTCGTCTTCGTACTTGTCAATTTCTTCAGCCACGGCTGTGCGCACTCCTGCAAAGAATTCAGATGATTGGGACTCCGCTATGCCGAAAGGTGATATTCAAAGCGGAGCAATCCCGGGGTTGTTGCGTAATGGGCAGGGAGCAGATTGCGGTTTAGACCGCGTTGGCAAGCCCGGTGACCCTAAGGTCTGGGCATTCGAAGGCACACGTCCCCAGCGAATCACAGAATACCACATTATTTAGACGTTGAACGGGGAGAAAAGATTCTTGGATTGCGGAATTTAGAGATGCGAAGGCACCGCGTGTTTTGTGAACCAAACGGTCAGATCGTCCTCGCTGAGGGAGCCGTCGGCGAGGTGGAGGAAGGTGAAGTAGATATCCTCTTTTAGCGCCACAATGTCCCAGCCATTTCTGTCCAGAAACGTTAGGGAGACGACGAGGGCGGTGCGTTTATTCCCGTCGACGAACGCGTGATTTCGGGCTATTCCGAAGGCATACGATGCCGCTAACCGGAAGATGTCCGGCTGGTCGGAGTAGGCGAAGACGTTGAGGGGTTTGGCGAGGGCGGAGTCGCGAAGAGTCTCGTTGCGTATGCCGTCGGAACCACCGTGTTCTGCTAGTTGGGCGCTGTGCATGGCCAAAACCGCCTTCTTTGAGATCCAAAAAGGCTCGTTCATTACTCAGCCAGTTTTCGCAGGACGTCGCGATGCTTTCTCATGATGCGTTTTGCGGCTTCCATCTCTGCGGCAAAGTTCTGGTCGTATGGGGTGAGGGTAATTCCGTCAGGTGTCTCAAGAACGTAGAGGCTGTCGCCTTTTTCGACGTGGAGCCGGGTTAGGACTTCTTTGGGCAATACGATGCCAACCGAATTGCCAATAGTGGTGATTTTGACGGCTGTAGCCATGAATGATCTCCCATCGAAATTATAACATAAGTTATAATCTAATTTCTCAACTTTCGAAGCCTGGCCTTGAACGGCGGATGCGAGCGAGGAGCGCGGCGGGGCGCAGGGAGAGCGGGTAGTGGAGAAGGCTGGAGAGGAAGGCCGGCAGGGTGTCGTGAGCGATGCGGAGGCAGGCGGGGACGACGTAGAGGTTCATAACGATTTCGGAGATGAGCAGCGATGCGGCAGCGCCGTAAAGGCCCCAGGCTCGGGCGAAGAAGTAGCAGAGAATGCATGTGAGGCTGGTTCCCAGAATGTAGTAGGTGGCGAGCCGCTGGTGCTGGTTGGTGGAGGTCATCAGGGTGGCGCTGGTCGACCAGAGCGCATAGGAGACCACGACCAGAAGAAGAATGCTGAGGAGACCACGGCTCGGGGGAACGTGGCCTCCGGTCCAGTGGGTGAGAAACCAAGGTCCGAAGGTCAGCATAACGACGACGATGACGAGAGCGACGAGAAGGGCGAGCTGGCAGGCGCGGCGGAGAAGAGTGCGGGTGAGGTCGTAGTTTCCTGCTCCAAAGGCGATGGACATCTCGGGTTCGAATGTGCTGTTGACCATCTGGACCATTTGAAGGGCGACGCGAGAGACAGTGCGAGCGACGCTGAAGACGACTACTGCCACTGGACCGAGAGCGTAGCCAACGGCAAGCAGACTTCCCTGCAGGCTGAGGGCGTTGCCGAGAGGAAAGCCCATGAAGGCGAAGGCTGGGCGGGCGAGTTTACGAATTTCGCTGAAGTTGGCGTGGCTCCAGCCGAATTCGAGCCAGGGGATGTCGCGGCGAACCATGATGCAGAGAAGGATTGTGCAGGAGATGTTGGAGATGGCGTATACGAGGGCCGTCGTGCGGGCTCCACAGCCAAGGACCACTGCGACGAGGGTGCTGGCGAAGGCCGCGAGAGAGAAGAGGGTCTTGAGGAATGCGCCGAAGGGATAGCGTCCGATGCAGCGGTAGGCCGACTGCAGGAGTTGCTCGAGCTGACCGAAGAGGACCGAGACACCCAGGTAAAAGATGATCCACTTGGTGTCGAGTTCGGAGATGTGGGTGAGCTTCAACAGGCGAGCGGCGGGAAGGAAGTAGAGCGCACCGCTAAGGAGGAGTATGGATGCGGTGCAGATGAGTGCGACCAGCCACCAGCAACTCTGGAACACCCGGAGAGCGCCTTCGCGATCGTCGCGTGCGACCATCATGGTCATCTCGTTGCCGGCTACGCTGCCAAAGCCGCTGTTGGTGAAACTTAGGTAGGTGGGGATGGAGTTGACGATCATCCACTCGCCGTAGAGAGGCGTGATCCAGTAATGGAGAAAGACGGGGATCTGGACGAACTGAATGATGCTCGAGGCAAGCTTGCCGATCCAGTTGATGACGAAGCCAAGGAGCAGTCGTCGCTTTGTGTGGCCATCCATGCTCATGACGTTCTTTTGTTTCCTGGTTGTTGGGCGGACTTAATGATTGCTAACCCTGAGGAGCGAAAGATGTTCTTAGCAATAGTACTTAGTGATGTGTCAGTGCTGGCGTAGTTTGCGATCGATCTGGAGTTTTTCTGCGGTGAGCTTAGTCAGCATCTCATGGTCGCCGCGACGGTCGGCTTCGGCGATCAGGGTGCGTAGCTCTCGCTGACGGCGTTCGAGGTGGCGATGTTCGAGGGTGTGGAGGGCATTTTCGACCTGTTCGGTCATGGATTGGGTGTTGGAGGAGGATCCGGCGTCAACTTCGTGCTGCAGGGCTCGGGCCAGGAGGACGTGGCTTTGCTGGTCGGGTGCAGCGTCGAGTGGGTTGGGCGGAGCTGGCGCGTTGGAGAGGGCTTCGAGGAGCGCGGCGGAGGGAAGCGTGTTGTACCACTCAGGGTGGAGGGAGAGTTGTTCGGCGGCAAGGGTGCGGGCTGGGTCTTGCTCGGGAAGGACGAGGGCGCGGAGGAGGACGCGTTCGGTTTCGCTGGCGGGGTCGTGGGTGTGAGCGCGGACGCTTTCGACGCGCTGGGCGGCGGCTTGTTTGAGCTCCTGACGGAGGATGGCGGAGTCGATGCCTAGTTTCTGTGCTGCGTCGGCGGCGAACTCGTCGCGCTGGATCCGGTTGGGCATGCGGCGGATGTGAGGGAGGAGGAAGTTGAGGGCTTTGACCTTGGCGTCGGCGGTGCGGCCGGGGAACTGGTCGCGGGCGTGGTCGATGAGGTAGTCGGAGTGGCGCTTGGCGTTGCGGAGTGCGGCCATGTAGGACTGGACACCTTGTTCGCGGATGAAGCGGTCCGGGTCGAGGCCGCCTTCGAGAGTGACGATCTTTACCTCGAAGTCCTCTTCGGTGAGGAGGGCGATGGACTTTTCTGTGGCGGCGATGCCTGCGGTGTCGGGGTCGAAGTTGACGATGACGCGCTTGGCGAAGCGGCTGAGGAGGCGGATCTGCATCTCGGTGAAGGCGGTGCCGGAGGTTGCGATGACGTTCTTTATGCCGGCCATGTAGACGGAGATGCAGTCCATCTGGCCTTCGACGAGGAGGGCGAAGCCGAGGGTGCGGATGTCGGCTTTGGCTTTGTCGAGGTTGAAGAGGATCTGGCCCTTGCTGTAGAGGGGGGTTTCGGGGGAGTTGAGGTATTTGGCGATGTCGCGGCCCTTTTCGTCCTGGGCGTCGAGGGCGCGGGCGGTGAAGGCGATGGTTTTTCCCTGTTCGTTGGCGATGGGGAAGGTGATGCGCTTGCGGAAGCGGGCGTAGAGCTGGCCCTGACTTCCGTCGGCTTGCTCTTTGGCACTGAAGAGGCCGCTGGCTCGGAGGACGTCTTCGGGGAAGTGTTTGGCGAGCTGTTCGCGCATGTGGTTGAAGTCGTCGGGAGCGTATCCGATGCGGAATTTTGCTACGGTTTCGGGAGTGACGCCGCGGCCGGTGAGGTATTCGCGGGCGCGGGCGGCCTCGGGGCCTTTGAGAGCGGCTTCGAAGTATTGGGTTGCGGCTTCGTGGATTTCGATGAGCTGGCGGCGTTGACCGGCTTCGCGGGCTTCCTGGGGGGAGCTGAACTCGCGCTTTGGGAGTGGGATGCCACACTTGGCGGCGACGCTGTTGACGGCTTCAGGGAAGCTGACGTTCTCCATCTTCATGACGAAGGTGAAGACGTCGCCCTTTTCGTGGCAGCCGAAGCAGTAGAAGTAGCTGTGGGTGGCGTTGACGGAGAAAGAGCCGGTTTTTTCCTTGTGGAAGGGGCAGAGGCCGGTGTAATTCTGGGCACCCGATTTGCGCAGTTTGAGGTAGTCGCCGATGATGCGGACGATGTCGGCCTGCTGCTTGACGAGTTGAGCGAAGTTGTCGGACAAGGGTGGAGCTTTGGGCGATCTCTCTTCCCTTATCTTAACGGGAAGATCGCCGTTCGCAGCGAAGAGTCCGAGTTTAGACTGCCGGGATGAACGTCACTCACCCGCCGCGAGGAGGAACGGTGCGTGCTGACCCGGAACGGCAAAGCTGACGCGCGGTTTCAAGACATGCTGAAGTACCGCGGTGAGGATCTTGCCGCATTTCCCGTTCTGGGTACCCTCCCACCCTTATATGCCGCGTAAGATCCTTTGATTCAATAGTTTACGCAAGGTCAATGCCTGCAAAATATTGATAGTAAATGCTTTACCCGCAAAATTGTGCAGGATAATGGGTTACGGGTCATTTATTGCCTCCAAAAGAGAAAGCCCCGGTTACTACCCCGGGCTTTCTTTCTATCTTGATTTAAGGATAGCAGGTTGGAGGTAACTCATACGCCACGGACATGTTGTTGATTGGAGGTGAGTTAGATGGTTATGGGGCTTGACATGCGTTTTTGCTGGGGTTTTTGGGGTGAATTTGTCGAAGATAATTTGGCGGGTGTTTGGAGTGCCTGGGGCGCTGAGCGAACCGAATCTATTGGCTGGATCACGCGGAGGCATTGGGCCTTCGGCAGTGCGGTAGCGACTCATCACTGCCTTAATGGGGCACCCGCGGAACGGGTGGGGTTTTTAATGCATGGCCCGTTCGCTCTTGTTTCCAAAGGTTTGGGTGGATGACTATCCCCTGAACAGGTGATTGCTTTTTTGGTAGTTTTTTGCACCGTAGTTTGCCCGAGATCAACGTAATAAGTGCGGTAGATTGCTAGTCTTGAAAGGTATCAAGGCAAGAGAAAAGTGTTGTTGTGGAGCCCTCCTCGGAGGGCTATTTTTTTTGCGATTCTGGTTGAACTCTCTGACCCGTGTCCTGGGTGTTCTTTGGGTGGGGCTCAAGGTGATGGCTAACGTCAGGCCGTGGTTCAGAGCGGTATTCGTCCTCTGTGATTGGTATTAGAGTTCCGCTGGTGTTTGGTGTGGAGGGAGGCGGTTCGCGCTTCGCGCGAATGCCCACTCTAGCTATGAGACTGCATGAATGGGCACCCGAGGTATCGGAGGGTTTTTAGTGTATGGGCCACCCGCCTTCCGGCCTGTGTCGCGGCAGCGTTTTCCGGATTTATCGTGTCGGTTGGATTTGAACCTCGATTCTGTTTCGGTCGGACCTGGGCTGGCCGCCCTGTTCGATTTCGAACAGAGGAGTTCACGAATGAACGCTCGACGACGCATCTCTCGACGTTGAACGCTTGCTTTCAGAACTTTAGTTTGGCGGACTGTGGCAGCCGAAGTGCAATAGCAATGGTGAGGGCCCGACAGATAAGGGTGAGGTGACAATGCTCAACGACCTAAAGTTTGCATTGCGACAGCTGCGAAGGTCTCCTGGATTCACGCTAACGGCGGTGCTGACGCTGGCGTTGGGGATCGGGGCAAATACGGCAATTTTCTCGCTCGTAGATTCGATCATGCTGCGGCCGCTGCCGTTTCCGCAGCAAGACCGGCTGGCGCGGATAGGATACAGCGCGGGCGAGACCAGTTTTTTTCCTAAAGGATGGATTCGGGCCCTAGGGGAGCATTCGAATGCCTTCTCCGCGATCAGTGGATTTGGGGCGGACATGGAATCGAATGTGGCGGAGGCTGACTCCTCGGATCGCGTCTTTGGGGCCGAGGTGATGGCGAACGCGTTCGAGACGCTTGGGATCCATCCGGTGCTTGGCCGTTTTTTCGCACCGGAAGACGGAATAGCCGGGCGTGATTCTGTGGTTGTGCTGAGCCATGGCTATTGGCGGCAGCGCTTTGGACAGAATCCGAATGAGATCGGCGAGATCATGCGCATTGACGGCGTTTCGCGGCGAATCATTGGCGTGATGCCCGCCGAAGTGCGGTTTCCGTACGCGGACACCCAGTTTGTGACGCCGGTGGCGTTCCAAGGCGGTGATCCGATCGATCCCTGGAAAGACTTCGACCTGCGTGCATTTGGGCGTCTGAAGGATGGGGTTGCCCCGGCGCAGGCCCGGGCTGAGCTGCGCAGGTTGCACGGGATACTCCTACCCATTTTTCCATGGAGGATGCCGGACATCTGGGCGTCGGATATGACTGTGGTGCCGCTGCTCGAATCGGAGGTAGGTGCGACCCGGCCCCGCCTGTTGCTTCTGTTTGGAGCGGTAGGGTTGATCTTGCTGATTGCGTGCGCCAACGTGGCTAACCTGATGCTGGCACGAGCTGCGGGCCGCGAACGAGAGATGGCGCTTCGCGGCGCGCTGGGCGCTTCGGCGGGCAGGCTGATCCGACAGTTGTTGTCGGAGAGCGTGGTGATAGCCGTGCTGGCGGGAGTTGCAGGCCTGATCGTGGCGGCGGTGGGCCTTCAAAGTTTCGTGCGACTGCTGCCGCCGGATACTCCGCGTCTGAGTGAGGTATCGCTGCACTGGACGGTATTTCTTTTTGCGGCAGCCGCATCGGTGATGACGGGATTTTTGTTTGGGCTGATTCCGGCATTGAAGATGGCATCGCCCCGGCTGCAGGAGACGCTGCATTCCGGCAGCCGGAATGTAGCGGGCAAGGCATCGCAGTTCCGGCTTTCGATGGGGCTGGTGATGGGACAGATCGGGCTGTCGGTTGTTGTGATTACCGCTGCCGGCCTGGTGCTGCATAGTCTGTACAGTCTGTCGAAGGTCGATCCGGGATTTCGCACAGACAGGGTAATGACGGCGGAGGTGTCGCTGGATGCGCGGGCGTGTAAGGAAAGAGGGCGATGCAACGCCTTCTTTACAACGCTGCTGAATGAGGCACACGGTATTGCGGGGACGGAGAATGTGGCTCTCGCCGATTCGCTGCCGCTGAGCGGGTTGGATGACTCCTACGTGTTCGACGCAGAGGGGCATCCCAGGGATGCGCGACAGGGGGCACTGCTGGCGACGGAACGCACCGTTTCGCCTGACTACTTCGCAACGCTGGGGATGCGGCTGATGCGAGGACGGATGTTAACGGATCAGGATGCGCTGGGAACAAGCCGCGCGGTGGTGATCAACGAGGGCATGGCGGACCGGCTGTGGCCGCATCAGGATGCGGTGGGGAGGCACATCATCAATGTCAGCGATGAACCAGCACCGGCGGTGTGGAATATGAACGCCGCGTCAGTCGTGGTGGGAGTAGTGGGAAACAGTCACGACGGCAGCCTGGAAGGCGGATACGGCGACGAAGTGTATTTGCCTATGACCAGCAAGCGTGAACGGCCGGTAATGTATGTCCTGCTCCGCACGAGTGTCAGTGCTGCCGAGGCTGCTTCGGAGTTGCGCAGGGTGACAGCGAGAATCGATGCACAGGCGCCGGTAACACGGATTCGCAGCCTGAATGAGGTCGTGGCGTCGTCAGTGTCGACTCCGCGGTCGCTTGCGGTTCTCTTGGTGTCCTTCGGCACGCTGGCGCTGTTTATCGGTGGAGTGGGCGTCTATAGCCTGATTGCATACATCATGAGCTGGCGCACGCGGGAGATCGGCATTCGCCTGGCGCTTGGCGCGATGCGATGGCAGATAGTGACGGCAGTTATGAAGCAGAGCCTGATTCTTGCCGTGGGAGGGTCAGCGGCGGGGTTAATTGCGGCCGCTCTGCTGACGCGATTTTTGCGCGGCTTTCTCTTTGGAATTGATCCGCTGGATCCATTGACGTTCTGCACGGTACCTGCCGTGATGCTCTTGTTAGCGCTATTCGCGGCGTGGGTTCCAGCACGACGGGCGGCCAGCGTGGATCCGATGGAGACGTTGAGAAGCGAATAGCGGGAAGAGGACAAGGGCGGTGGACTAGAATGTTGAGCGATGGCATTCAAGTTTCAGGGTGTTGACTTCATTGAGTTCGATTCTCTGCTTTCGGAGAATGAGCTTCTCGTTCGCAACAGTACACGGTCCTTTATTGAGGACAAGCTGGTCCCGATTATTGAGCAGTGCAACCGTGATGGCCGGTTTCCGCGGGAGCTGGTGCGGCCGATGGGCGATCAGGGGTACTTTGGAGCCACGTTGGACGGCTATGGATGCGCGGGGATCAATAACGTTGAATATGGTCTGCTGACGCAGGAGCTGGAGCGCGGGGATTCGGGTATTCGGAGCTTCGTCAGCGTGCAGTCGGCGCTGGTGATGTATCCCATTTATACGTTTGGCTCCGAGGAGCAGAAGAACCTTTGGCTGCCGAAGATGGCTACGGGAGAGAAGCTGGGTTGTTTTGGTCTGACGGAGCCGGACTTTGGGTCGAACCCGGGTGGCATGCGTACGCGTGCCCGTAAGGACGGCGACGACTATGTTCTGAATGGCGAGAAGATGTGGATCACGTCGGGGAGCATTGCGGATGTTGCCGTGATCTGGGCGAAGGTGGAGGAGCCTGGGGTGTCGGCGGAGAACTGGCGGGTTCGGGGATTTCTGGTGGAGACGGACCGGCCGGGGTTCTCTGCGCATGATGTGAAGGGCAAGTGGTCGCTGCGGGCGTCGGTGACGTCGGGGCTTTCGATGCAGGAGGTGCGGGTGCCGGCGGCGAATGTGCTGCCGGGGTCCGATGGGCTGAAGTCTCCGCTGATGTGCTTGAGCCAGGCGCGGTATGGGATCAGCTGGGGGGCGATTGGCGCGGCGATGGCTTGTTATGACATGGCGTTGCAGTACGCCAAGGAGCGCAAGCAGTTTCGCGATCAGCCGATTGCAAGCCATCAGCTAGTGCAGGAGAAGCTGGCGTGGATAATCACCGAGATTACGAAGGCGCAGCTGCTGGCGCTGCAGGTGGGGCGGCTGAAGGACGAGGGGAAGGCGGCGTTTCAGCATATCTCGATGGCGAAGAAGAACAACGTCTGGATGGCGCTGGAGTGTGCGCGGATGGCTCGGGATATTCTTGGGGCCGCGGGGATTTCGGATGAGTATCCGATCATGCGCCACATGATGAACCTTGAGTCGGTGAAGACGTACGAGGGCACGCATGATATTCACACGTTGATTATTGGGCAGAGTGTCACGGGGATTTCGGCGTTTTGATTGAATGGCGTTTCGGGATTGGTGGTGCTGGGGTAGATCAGCCGGTGTTGCGTGAATCGGGGAGAGCCTGATAGCCTCGTGTGCCATGGAACTGCAGATCAGCATGATTCCTTCGCCGGAAGATCCTCCTTGGAGGAGCGATGCCTACCAGTCGGAGCTTCGCAACCTTGGGGTGAGTCTGAGAGCCGATGGTTTGGAGATTCGTGAGGTGGGGTCGCATTCTGTTCGCGAAGGGTGCGTTGCGTGCATCTCGGGAGAGTGGAGGGTCAAGATTGGGGCTACGCTTGGTCCGGCGCTGGAGGCTCCGGTGGGTTCTTGGTTGCAGGCGCGACGTGGCCGCACGGTTCGGTTGACGATTGGCGAGACGGAAGCCGACGTGCGAACGGTCGATGAATTGACGAGTGTAATCAAGATCGCCAAGTCGTATCAGGATGTCGCTGAAGGCGAGTACTGATGGGCTTATCCCTCGCCATATGAGGGTTGAACGGGCCGATGCGACGCGGTTCGGGAGTGGGGTCTTCAACGCCCGCTAGATGAATATGGTATCGTGATTTCGTTCGTGAAACTTTGAAGTTTCACCCGCGGGGGAGTACAAAACATGGCGACAGAACACGTCGCGCTGGTGGCTGGTGCCGAAGGCGGCACGTCGGTCAAGCCGGACACGAAGCAGCAGTCTACCCAAGGAAATGTCGTCAACGACTTCAGCATTCAGATCGCGACCGTGAACGGTTCGGGATCGCAGTCGGCCAACCTAGTCCTGCTCAAGTCGATCTTTCGGATGGGCATTCCGGTCAGCGGTAAGAACCTCTTTCCTTCGAACATTGCCGGGTTGCCGACGTGGTATACGATTCGCGCCAGCAAGGATGGTTATGTCGCTCGCAAGAAGGAGATCGACGTTCTGATTGCGATGAATCCCGAGACCTCGAAGGAGGATATGCTGTCGCTTCCTCCGGGCGCTGCTGCGATTTATGAAGAGTCCGCAAATCTTCAGCAGTTCCGCGACGACGTTGCGTGCTATCCGGTGCCGTTCGACAAGCTGACGGCCGCGGTTTGCCCTGAGGCGAAGCTGCGCAAGCTGGTCAAGAACATGATCTATGTCGGCGTCGCCGCGCAGCTTTTGAAGATGGATATGGCGGCGGTAGAGGCCGCGTTGCGCAAGCAATTTGCCAAGAAAGTGAAAGCGGCGGATCTCAACTGGGCTGCGGTCCAGGCCGGGTATGACTACTCCTCAACGACGTTTACCAAGAGCGATCCGTTCGTGCTGGACGTGATGAACGAGACCGCGGGCAAGATCATTATTGATGGAAACGCCGCCGCAGCTTTGGGGTGCATCTTTGCGGGTTGTACGGTGGCGATGTGGTATCCGATTACGCCGTCGTCGTCCCTGGTGGAGAACTTTATTGATTACGCCAAGCGTTACCGCGTGGGAGAAGACGGGAAGGCTACCTTCGCTGTGGTGCAGGCGGAGGACGAGTTAGCGGCTATTGGAGCGGTGTTTGGAGCGGGTTGGGCAGGCGCTCGGGCAATGACGGCGACTTCGGGCCCGGGGATTTCGCTGATGGCTGAGTTCGCGGGATTGGGCTACTATGCCGAGTTGCCTGGAGTGATCTTCGATGTGCAGCGAACGGGGCCATCGACGGGTATGCCTACTCGCAACCAGCAGGGTGATCTGCTTTCGGTGGCGTTTTTGTCGCACGGGGATACGAAGCACATCATGCTGATTCCGGGCAGCGTTAAGGAATGCTATGAGATGGCGCAGTCTGCATTCGACCTGACTGAGCAGCTGCAAACGCCTGTCTTTGTTATGTCGGATCTCGATCTGGGCATGAATAACTGGATGTCGGAGCCATTTGCGTATCCGGATAAGCCATTGAATCGCGGCAAGGTGCTGAGTGCTGAGGATCTGACGAAGTTGGGCGGATTTGCCCGGTACAAGGATGTGGATGGCGATGGTATCGGCTACCGCACACTGCCTGGTACGGACCATCCGCTGGCGGCGTACTTCACACGCGGAAGCGGCCACAATGAAAAGGCGCAGTACACGGAACGGCCAGATGACTACTTCAACAATATGGAGCGGCTGGCCAAGAAGTTTGAGACTGCGCGATCGTTGGTTCCACGGCCAGAGGTTGTTCAGACTGGGAAATCCAAGGTTGGGCTAATTGCCTTCGGCACGTCCGACTTTGCGACGAGAGAGAGCCGCGATCAATTGAGCAAAGAATACGGGCTCGACGCGGACTATCTGCGGCTGCGTGCGTATCCGTTCTCGCGTGAGGTGCAGGAATTTGTTGCCTCGCATGAGCGGGTTTATGTGATTGAGCAGAATCGCGATGCTCAGATGCTGAGTCTGCTGAAGCTCGACCTGCCGGCAGAAGAGATTGTGAAGCTGCGCAGCATCCGCCACTTCAATGGGCTGCCGATTGACGCGCGCTCGGTGACCGACGACCTCGTCACACAGGAAGGAATCTAAATGGGAACGACGCCAGTTACATCAACTCCTGTGGAAGCGCCTAAGCCGGCAGCGAAGACGAACCGGATCGGTCTTCAGGTGCTCGACTACCGCGGCGGGAAGACGACGCTTTGCGCTGGCTGCGGTCACAATGTGATCTCGGAACGCATCATCGACGCTTTTTATGAGATGGGTGTCCAGCCGGAGCGGTTGATGAAGCTCTCGGGTATTGGTTGCTCGTCGAAGAGTCCGGCTTACTTTATGAGCCGTTCGCACTCCTTCAATAGCGTCCATGGACGCATGCCTTCCGTGGCGACGGGTGCTCTACTGGCCAATCGCACGATGAAGGCTTTGGGGGTGAGCGGTGACGGCGATACCGCGTCGATCGGCGTGGGCCAGTTTGTCCACATGATGCGCCGTAATGTTCCGCTTATCTACATTATTGAGGACAATGGGGTTTACGGCCTTACTAAAGGGCAGTTCTCGGCGACGGCGGACATTGGCTCGAAGCTGAAGACTGGTGTCATCAACGACCTGCCGCCGATTGATACCTGCTCGCTTGCGATTCAACTGGGCGCGACTTTTGTCGGGCGGTCGTTCTCTGGTGACAAGAAGCAGCTGCTTGCCATGCTGAAGGCTGCGATTGCGCACAACGGGACCGTGGTGCTGGACGTGATCTCGCCGTGCGTGACCTTCAACGATCATGAGGGTTCGACCAGAAGCTACAAATATATGCAGGAGCACGAGGAAGCCATCTCCGAGGTGGGGTTTGTGCCTCATTTCCAGGAGATCGATGTCGAGTACGATCCCGGCACGACGATCAACGTGGAGATGCATGACGGCAGCCATCTGCGCCTGCGCAAACTGCATGAGGAGTACGATCCAACGGACCGAATCGCTGCAATTTCAGCGCTCATGTCAGCCCATGCAAAAGAAGAGGTTTTGACTGGTATCTTCTACATTGACACGCAAAAGCCTAGCTTCACCGATATGTTGAACCTCGTCGACGAGCCGCTTGGCACGCTGCCGGACGAGCGCGTACGGCCCGGCCGCCAGGTGCTGGACGATGTGATGCAACGGCTTATGTAGGATTCAGACGGTAATCAGAATCGCGTCGTGGAAATGAAAGCCCTGGACAGTTGTCCGGGGCTTTTTGTCGTAAGGGATACGAAGGCGTAAGAACTTAGCTGGATTTACTTGCCACTGTGTTCGGCTTCAGCATCCGGTTCCGGGAAGTCGGTGTCATTGTCCTTGAGCATTTCGTCTTGATCGCGGTGGCCCAGTTGGCCGCTGAGCGAGCCGTGTTGGGGGCGGCGTCCGCTCTCGGGGTGAGGAGCGTCGTTTTCTACTGCACCTTTGCGCAGTCCTTCGTCAGGTCGAGTTGATGCTGGAGTCATGAGGTTCTCCTGTGGCTTGGAGTCAACGGTTTGATAGTACACCCGGCCCGGTGGTTTGGCAGGCGCAGTGAACAGAATGCCTGCCTTCCGACGGAGCGCGCGTCAGAATGTACGACTTGATATACGACCTGGCAGAACAATGAATTTGATGGTGCCAATGGCTGCGAGGTTGGCGTAGTCTGTTGCCAACGCAAAATTGCGTTAATGCCGGTTGTGGCGACCTGCATTCGTAGTTATCTGTTAGAGCCACTAACTTCGAATACCTATGAATTCAGCTTTCACCCACATCTACGGGCCCATCGCGATTCTTATGATTGCTGCCGTCGGCTTTGCCATTGCTCCCCTGGCGATGGCATGGCTTTGGTCGAAGAAGTTTTCTCCACGTAAACCCGGACCAGTTAAGAACGCGACTTATGAGTGCGGGCTCGAATCTAACGACGCGTTCCTCCGGTTCAGGCCTGAATATTATCTGTATGCGATCGTCTTTCTAATCTTCGATGTAGAGGCGATTTTTCTGCTGCCATTTGCCGTGGCATTTACGGGCCTGACGGTCGGCGCATCGATTGCTATGTTGATCTTCCTGTTGTTACTGGTCGAGGGACTGGTGTGGACGTGGCGAAAGGGCGTCCTGATCTGGGTATGACGACGATCCCTCAGCATAAGCGGAAACGGAATGGATTGAGTCCAATGATCAAAGTCGAACCCGAAACATAAAAGCGGAACGTAAAAATGGACCTTGAGCTGAAAGAAGCGCTAAGCCGGCAAGGAATTTTCACCACCACCCTTGAAGAACTTTACAACTGGGGGCGGAGGAGTTCTGTGTGGCCGCTGACCTTCGGCCTTGCGTGCTGCGCGATTGAGATGATCGCGACGAGCATGGCGCGCTACGATCTGGCGCGATTTGGCGCGGAGGTCTTTCGGCCATCGCCACGGCAAGCGGACCTGATGATCGTCGCCGGCACTGTCACTAAGAAGATGGCTCCGCAGGTGGTGCGGCTCTACAACCAGATGCCGGAGCCGAAGTATGTGATCGCGATGGGCGCGTGCGCGATCTCAGGCGGCCCCTTCAAACAGGGCTATAACGTTTTGAAAGGGATTGATCGTTATATTCCGGTGGACGTGCATATTCCCGGCTGTCCTCCGCGTCCTGAGGCGCTGATGGACGCTTTTATCACACTGCAAAAGAAGATCGATGCGCAGTCACTTACAGGTGCGGACCGACCGAGACATCTGAATGCAGAGGAACCAAGCGAATTCATCGTTCCGCAGTATGGAGCACATGATCTAGAGCCACCGAAGAACGTCAAATTGTGGAACATCATCACGAAGAACATTCCAAATGGGCCGGGCACGGCAAGTGACAATGAACCTCGAAAAGATTAAATCTGATATCGAAGCGGCTGTCCCGGGTTGCCGTTTGCAGATCATTCTCAACGGTAGTCCCTCCGGTCAGCACTCGCTGTTGCTGGGCCGGGAACATGCGGTCGAGATCGCGAGGTTCCTCCGGGATGACCCGGAGCTGCGTCTCGACTATTGTTCGAACGTCACTGGCGTGGACTGGCTGGACAGTGAGACTTCGGAAAAGGTTAAGGTTAAAAAGCTGGTTGACGGCGTCGAGCAAGAGGTCGAAGAGGTTCGTAAGACGCGGACCCCGGGTTATCTGGAGGCCGTTTATCACCTCTATTCGATGGAGAAAAAGCATGGGCCGCTGGTCCTTCGGCTGCGCCCCGAGAACCGGACCGATCATGTCACTTTGCCCTCGCTTACGCCTGTCTGGCGGAGCGCGGAGTTTCAGGAGCGCGAGATATTCGATCTCTACGGGATTATCTTCGAAGGCCATCCGGATCTGCGCCGCATCCTGATGTGGGACGAATTCGAAGACCACCCGATGCGCAAGGACTACGTGGAGCCGAATGATTATGAATATGAGCCAACACCGCATGACGCCGTGCTTGAAAAGTCGAAGCAGGCCCGGGCGATAGAGGGACAGCGATGATTCGACGATCACAATGGGCCCACGAATGGAAATGATTGCACCTGCAGCTCAGGAATTGATTCCAAACAACGCCGCTGCCACCGGCGACGACGCATTGCTTGAAATCTCGCTGGGGCCGCACCATCCGTCGACGCATGGTGTGTTTCGCATGGATGTCGTGCTGGATGGCGAGCGCGTGGTGAAACTCAAACCGGTCTTCGGCTACCTGCATCGCAACCATGAAAAGATCGCAGAAGGGGCGTCCTACCTGGCCTCGATGCCGTACACCGACCGGCTGGATTACATTGGCTCGCTGACAAACAACTGGGCCTATGCGCTGGCCGTCGAGAAGCTGGCAGGCATTCAGATACCCGAACGCGCCGAATATATTCGCGTAATTACCGCGGAACTGACGCGGCTGCAGAACCATGCCTCGACGATTGGTTTTTTGACGCAGGAGATGGGCGCGAGTGGCTCGCCGCTGATGTACTCCTTCCGTGAGCGCGAAAAGATTCTGGACCTGTTCGAATCGCTGACCGGTTCACGGATGATGTGCAACTACATGCGCTTTGGCGGCTGCCGCGTTGACCTGCCGGCGGGTTGGCTGGACCAGACGAGAAAGGTAGTCGCAGACTTCCCGGGTTTTCTGGATGAGTTCGAGCGGTTGCTCGAGGGCAATGAGATCCTTCTCGCCCGCACCCAGGGCGTAGGGGTCCTGTCCCGAGAGCTCGCAATTCAGGCCGGGGTTACGGGACCAATACTGCGTGCGTCGGGTGTCAATTACGATATCCGGAAGGTGGATCGATACGGCATTTACGATAGGTTCGACTTCAGGGTGCCGCTTGGCGAGCATGGAGATGTTTACGACCGCTATATGGTCCGCATGCTCGAGATGCGCGAGTCCCTGAAGATCCTTGAGCAGGCACTGCGCGACATTCCTTCCGGCCCGATCATGGATACGAAGACGAAGATCCGCGGGTTTCGCCCCAAGGCGGGGGAGGCCTATGGAAGGATTGAGTCACCCAAGGGAGAGCTTGGTTTTTTCCTGATCAGCGACGGCTCCCCAAATCCTTATCGCTACCGGGTGCGTCCGCCAAGCCTGATCAACCTTACGGTGTTGGAAGATATGTGCCTGGGTTCTAACGTATCCGATACGATCGTTATCTTTGGAACTATTGATATTGTGCTGGGCGAAGTGGATCGGTAGACTTCCGATGCAGGAGAAAAGTCGGAATTTAGGTTGTCAAAC
Source organism: Acidobacteriaceae bacterium KBS 89 (assembly GCA_000381605.1). Lineage (GTDB taxonomy): Bacteria > Acidobacteriota > Terriglobia > Terriglobales > Acidobacteriaceae > Edaphobacter. Next base: position 1,485,676 of record KB906754.1, on the reverse strand, counting down.
GTTCGTTCTGGAATCGTTTACCTAAAGGGTGTGTGCATGCTGGGTGAAGGAATCGCGAAGGGTTTGGTGGAGACGGCCAGGAATTTCATTGGCAGCTACTTCAGCAAAAACCGCTTGACGACTGTGCAATATCCAGAGGAGCGCCTGCCTCAAATTGAGGCGACCCGAGACTTTCCTTTTCTCGTTTACGACGGCGACGACTGGCAGGCCGGAATGCGTTGCGTAGGCTGCCAGATTTGTGAAAAGGAATGTCCGCCCAAGTGCATCTATATCGAAAAGAGCAAGGACAAAAAGCCAGACGCGGTTGGCAAGCTGCAATTTTATCCGGCGGTTTTCAATATTGATGTTTCTGTGTGCATGAGCTGCCAGATTTGCGTTGAAGTCTGCCCGTTTGAAGCCATTAAGATGGACACCGAATTTGAATTGAGTACGGACAACCGGTTCGGCGGACTCCTGTGGGACAAGGCGCGACTGTCGAAGCCCAACGCGTACTACGGCAAGGTCCATCCTACTGACGCTGCGGCTTCCGATGCGCTGCTCGCCGAAGAAAAGGCCAAGGTCGAAGCCAAGGCGAAGGCTGCAGGCGAGACCAAGACGAATTCAGAGCTAACGAGTCCACCGCTGGCGACTTCGGGAGCTACATCCAAACAGTGATTTCTCCATCCTCCAACACGGTGCCAGACCATGGGTGAAACGGCAGATCAGCTCTTCGTGACTCTGCAGCACTGGCTGGTGGGCTATGCCCCTGCCAGTCTCCGGTCGATTCTTTCGGCGCTACTTTCCGTCATCGCTATTCTCGTAGTGTTTGCTCTGCTGTTTGCGATTACAACAGTTCTCGAACGCAAGGGGTTGGGGCGAATTCAAAATCGTTATGGTCCCAATCGCGTGGGCCCGTTTGGTTTTCTTCAGCCCATTGCGGACGGGATCAAGTCGTTGACCAAGGAAGACATTGTGCCACGGGCGGCGGACAAGGTGGTCCACTTTCTGGCGCCGGTAGTGCTGGTGATTGCAGCCTTTTCGCTCTACGCTGTCCTGCCAATCGGTCGAAATATGGTGCTGGCAAATCTGGACGCTGGAGTGCTGTTTTTTTTCGCCATCAGCTCGGTGATGGAGCTGACGATCTTTATGGCGGGATGGTCGAGCCGCAACAAATATTCGCTGCTGGGGGCGATGCGTGCGATTGCGCAGATGATCAGCTACGAGGTGCCGCTGATCCTTGCAGCGGTAACCGTGATTATGGCGACTGGGTCGTTGTCGACTGTGACAATCGTTGAAAGGCAGGCCGGTTATACCGGGATCCTCCCCCACTGGTTTGTCTTCACGCCGTGGGGGTTCGCTGGGTTCGTTCTTTTCATGATCGCGGCAACCGCTGAATCCAACCGCTCGCCCTTCGACCTACCGGAAGGTGAATCGGAGATCATTGCGGGTTACTACACGGAGTACTCTGGATTCAAATTCGCGCTTTTTTTCCTGGGCGAATATCTTGGCATGTTTGCCATTAGCGGACTGGGAATCACACTGTTCCTGGGTGGATGGGCGGCGCCGCTTTCCTTCCTGACCTGGATCCCTTCCTACCTTTGGTTCTTTGCGAAATTGTTAGTCATGATCAGTGCCTTTATATGGGTGCGCGGCACTCTGCCCCGGTTGCGTATGGATCAGCTTATGAACTTTGCTTGGAGGTTTATGTTGCCGATGGCGCTGCTTAACCTTGTCACCGCCGGCGTCTGGCGCTTTTTGCCACAAGGTTTGTTGCGATGGTTTGTTTGCGCTCTTCTGGTGGTTGTTCCGTATGTTCTGCTGGGGCGCGGATTGGCGCAAGGATGGAGACTTGAAAAGAGGGTTTATCGATTTGCTGAATAGCCCGACGATGCGGGGAGGATAGATGTCACTTCTGGATCACGGCATCCGACGACACTTGTAGCTGGTGCGTCGACGAAACGCACGGACTTTCAACGCGAAAGGACTATCTTGCTGTTCTTGATTTTCGCAATGCTGACTGTAGCTGGGGCGGTGGCGGCGATGAGCCTCCGCAACCTCGTACATTCTGTATTAGCGCTCACCGTGGCTTTCGCTGGTTTGGCTGCGGTGTATCTGCAACTTGGGGCGCAGTTCGTTGGGCTTGCACAAATTCTGGTTTACATCGGAGCTGTGGCGATTCTGATCGTCTTTGCAGTCCTGCTTACGCGGGATTCAGAAGCTTCCCCTTTGGCAATTGTCGGCTCCTGGAAGGGAAGCGGTGTTGTTGCGCTCGCCATTTTTGGAATCCTGGCGTGGGCCGTTGATCACAGTGCCGCCTCTCGGCAGAGTGTGCTGCCGCAACCTGAAGCCACGATGCAACAGATCGGCAATGCATTGATGCTGCGATTTGCTCTTCCGCTGGAGATTATCGGCTTGTTGCTGACAGTCGCGCTTATCGGGGCGGTTACCATTGCGATGCGCGAAAAGAAGGAGATGCGATGACTCCGTTGACGAGCTGCCTCCTCCTTTCTGCGCTCCTCTTCACCATCGGTCTCGCCGGTGCACTGATGCGACGCAACGCGATCCTTGTGCTTATTGGAATTGAATTGATGCTGAACGCTGCAAACCTGAATTTCATCGCGTTCTGGCGTTATGGCCCGAATCCTGAGGCATTGACGGGAATGATGTTTGTGATTTTCTCGATCGGCGTTGCGGCGGCAGAAGCGGCGGTAGGCCTGGCTCTGATCATTTCTCTTTACCGCCACATCAAGACTGCCAACATTGACGAGGTGAATTCAATGAGAGGGTGAGCTGTACAGGAAGAAACGCCACGACGCATCGCGCTTTGACGCTTGACTCCATTCAACAAGAACAGAATTCAATAAGCCATCCACCCGGCAAGCGTTTTGTTGAGATGACATGACCTGGATTGTCCGAAATCTCTGGCTGATTCCCGCGTTTCCGGCCCTGGCGGCGGGGCTAAGCGCCCTTGCGAAACAACGAAATCGAAGGATGGCTGCGTCGCTTGCTATTGGTTCGATGGGACTGTCGTTTCTGCTTTCCCTCGTCGCATTTGTGCACGTTGTTCGATCGGGGGGCCATGGAGAGACGGCAAAGGAGGTCTTCAACTTCCCGTGGTTTCAGTATGGCGGCGAGTGGTTGAAGCTCGGATGGATGCTTGACCCACTTACTGCAGTAATGCTGGTGATGGTTTCCTTTGTCGGCCTGCTGATTTTTATCTATAGCACGGGCTATATGTCGCATGACGAAAACTTCACCCGCTTCTTCTGTTTTTTGTCGCTCTTCGCGGCCGCGATGTTGGGCGTGGTGATTGCCAACAGTCTGCTGCTGCTCTTCATGTGCTGGGAGTTAGTCGGCCTAACGTCGTATCTGCTCATCGGATTCTGGTTTCATAAGCCCGAAGCCGCTGCGGCAGCGAAGAAGGCCTTCATCACAACACGGATTGGCGACCTGGCGTTTCTCGTTGGAATGGTCTGGTTGTATTCGCAGACCGGTTCGCTGCTTTTCTACGACCAGGGTTCTGGGTGTCTTGAACACTCCGCGCTTGCCGGACTAGTTGCGCAGACAACTTGCATCGGCATGGCGGCGTCCACTGGAATCGCGCTGTTGATCTTCGCTGGCGCGGTGGGCAAGTCTGGCCAGGTGCCGCTGCACGTCTGGCTGCCAGATGCTATGGAGGGGCCGACGCCGGTCAGCGCACTGATCCACGCGGCGACTATGGTTGCGGCCGGAGTATTTCTTGTCGCGCGCGTTTATCCGCTGATGGCTGCCCATGATGGCATCTCTCTCTCATCTACCTCAACGACGGCACTACAGGTTGTCACCTGGATCGGCGCCATCACGGCCGTCTTTGCCGCTCTGATTGCGGTCGCCCAGGATGACATTAAACGCATCCTTGCTTATTCGACGATTTCGCAGTTGGGTTACATGATGATTGGGTTGGGCGTTGGTGGAGTCGCGGTGGGGATGTTTCATCTCATCACACACGCCTTCTTCAAAGCACTGCTCTTTCTGGGCGCGGGATCGGTTATTCACGGTTGTCACGAGGAACAGGACATCCGCTGCATGGGCGGACTGAAGAGATTCATGCCGATTACGTTTGCAACGTATGCAGTGGGGATGCTGGCGCTTTGCGGGTTTCCCTTGTTCTTCTCGGGCTTCTGGAGCAAGGATGCAATCCTGCACGCCGCACAGTTGTGGACAATTTCACGCGTGCCGTTCTATCTCGCAACGTTTGGTGCGCTACTGACGGCGTTTTACATGACGCGCCAGATGTACTACGTGTTCTTTGGTGAATCGCGTTTGGCGCGGAAGCGCGATTCGTCGCATATCGCAGACTTTGGGCATCATGAGCATGGAATTACGGCCTCCGTGCACGAAAGTCCCGCGGTCATGACAATGCCACTGGCGATTCTTGCCATGTTCGCGGTTCTTTTGGGTGTAATCGGAACACCTGCGTGGCCTTGGTTCGATTCATTCTTGAACGGCGAATCGGCAACTTTGCATGCAGCGGGATTCCTAGAGGGCGGCGTCCTTCCCGTGATGATCTTATCCTCGATTGTTGTTTTTGCAGGCCTTGGGCTGGGCTGGTGGTTCTACGGAAGTTCTCCGATCACGAGCGCCGAGTCCGCTGATGCGTTGGAGCGGCTGCAGCCGCAGGTTTTTCGCATCTTGCGCAACAAGTTTTATGTGGATGAAATCTATGACGCCACTTTCATCCGATTTAATGCGTGGTTGTCGCATGTCAGCGACTGGTTCGATCGATGGGTTTGGAACGGTGCAGTGTGGACGGTTTCCCATATCGTTCTGGGTCTTTCATGGCTTGCCCGGTCAACGGATACATACGTTGTGAACCCCGGATTTGATGAAGGCTGCAATGCGGTAACGGTTGGAGGCAGATTGCTGGGTCGCCTGCAAAACGGCCGTACTCAGAACTACCTGCGGCTGGTTGGTGTTGCGTTCGCGGTTCTGGTTGCGTTTCTGATCTGGAGTGGAGTGCGATGACGATGCTTCCACCCATCTCCTGCCTGACTATCGTGCCGCTGCTTGGAGCGATAGCGGTTTTGATGCTCGGCGCAAAGAGCAAAAAGCTGGCACGTGGACTAGCGTTGGCCTTCGCGTTCGTTGCGCTCGCGATCACGCTGATATTGTGGTTTCGATTCAACCCCCACTCCGGCGGTCTCCAGTTTGAGGAAGTGTATTCCTGGATTCCGGAGCTTGGAGTGCAGTACCACGTCGGCATCGATGGTCTGGGGCTGCTGATGCTGCTTCTGTCAGCCATAGTCGTCCCAATGGCGATGGCCGCGTCGTGGCAAATTCAAGGGAAGATATCGCTCTACTTCTCGCTCATCCTGATGCTTGAGGCCGGGCTGTTCGGGACTTTCACGGCGCTCAATTTTTTTCACTGGTTTCTCTACTGGGAGCTGAGTCTAATCCCCGCATTTTTTCTGATTCGTCTGTGGGGCGGACCCCAACGCGCTACGGCGGCGAGCCAGTTCTTTCTCTACACCATGGTCGGAAGCGTTGCATTGCTGTTGGCGTTTCTGGCCATCTTTCTGTGCACGGGTAAATTCGACTTTATGGATCTCGCCGACCTGGCGAAGAACGGGCAACTCGTCTCAGCATTTGCGGCAATCTCGGATTGGCACCGGTTCACGGCGGAGAAGATCGCACTCATTCTTTGCTCTGGAGTCTTTCTCGGCTTTGCAGTAAAGGTTCCCCTTGTCCCTTTCCACACCTGGCTGCCAGCTACGTATGCTGAGGCTCCGGCGGGAACTACCATGCTGCTTACCGGCACAATGTCAAAGATGGGTGTGTATGGTGTTCTTCGGATCCTGCTCCCCATCTTTTACGTGCAGCTGCGGGTAGTTCGAACGCCGCTGTTGTGGCTCGCTGTGGCTACCATCGTCCTCTCAGCTTACGCAGCCCTGGCGCAAAAAGATCTGAAGCGCATCTTCGCCTATTCGTCCATTAATCACCTGGGCTATTGCATGTTGGGAATCTTTTCCATCCTTAAGTTCACGGGCGATGACCCTGGGCTTGCGACCGAGAAGGCCGCGGCGCTGGACGGTGTGTTTTTGCAGATGTTCAACCATGGCCTTACAGCTGCAACTCTGTTCTGGTTTGTGGCACTGTTGGAGAAGCGTAGCGGAGGTTTGCGCGGCCTCGACGATTTTGGCGGCTTGCGCAAAGTTATTCCCGTGTTTTGTGGTCTTATGGGTATCGCGCTGTTCTCATCGATGGGGTTACCGGGCCTTAACGGCTTCGTAGGCGAATTTCTGATTTTCAAAGGCACATTTCCATTGGCGATTTGGCCGACATCGGTGTCCGTTCTTGGTCTGCTCTTGACGGCGATCTTCATACTGACGATTCTGCAACGCGTCTTCTCGGGGCCACTGCAAGAGAGATGGTCTCACATGCCCGATCTGACTGTGCAAGAGCGGCTCGCGTTGCTCCCTGCCATCGGGCTCATGTTTGTGCTGGGGCTGTATCCCCAGCTTGTACTTGGGGTCATTAACAGTACCGCCATGCAAATGGTGCAGCAATTGAGGTTTTAGATAGAGATGTTGGAAAGCAGAATGACGGTATGCGCGCACCGTGGCAGTTGGCAGACCCGAATGATCCTGGCAACCTAACTATGCTGGCTTGGACTATCTACATTTCGTTTCTCGCCGTCCCCGTGCTGCTGCTCCTGCCGAAGACCTCTTCGCGTGCGGCACGCGTCTTTGCCCTGTTGGCGGCGGCGGCCGGGTTCGCGGTGACCTTGTGGGGATTTGCACAACAGCAGTCCGGTGCATTGGTAACGGTTGCGCGGATACCGTGGGTTCCATCACTCGGCTTCGAATATCACCTCGCAGCGGATGGAGTTAGCATGACTCTTCTCTTGCTTACGGGTATCGTCGCGATCTCAGGAGTCCTGTTCTCCTGGAACATTGAGCACCGCACCAGGGAATTCTTTGCTTTTTATCTGGCGTTGATTGGTGGGGTGTACGGCGTATTTCTAAGCTTCGATCTATTGCTGCTGTTCGTCTTCTACGAGATCGCCATTATTCCTAAGTATTTTTTGATTGCGATTTGGGGTTCGACACGACGCGAGTATGCCGCAATGAAACTAGCGCTTTACTCGTTTGTCGGCAGCGCGATGGTGTTGGTCGGATTGATTGCGGCATATGTCGTAGCCGGAACCAGGACGATGGACCTGGTGCAACTGTCTCAGTTTCCATTTCCTGCACATTTTCAAATGTGGGCGTTTCCGCTGGTTTTTCTTGGCTTTGGAATTCTCGCGGGTCTTTGGCCATTCCACACCTGGGCCCCCACGGGTCACGTCGCGGCGCCCACGGCAGCTTCCATGCTGCTTGCCGGCGTCGTGATGAAGCTGGGCGCCTATGGGTGCTTACGAGTGGCCATGACATTGTTTCCGCGAGGTCTCGACGCATGGGGCTTTCACGTACTCGGGTTTGGCTCATGGCGCGATGTCTTCGCGGTGCTTGCGCTTATTGGTATTGTGTACGGCGCGATGGTGGCGCTGGTGCAAAGAGATTTCAAATTCGTCATCGGCTATTCGAGCGTCAGTCACATGGGATTTGTCCTGCTTGGCCTCATGACTTTGCAGCAAGTTGGTTTGGACGGAGCCGTGTTGCAGATGTTTTCGCACGGAGTTCTTGCAGGGTTGTTGTTTGCGGTTGTTGGACGCATGGTTTATGACCGAACGCACACCCGCGATCTGTCAGAGTTGGAGAGAATGGATCTGAGCAAGGCCCTTCCGTTTGCAGCGGTGACCTTCGTTCTTGCAGGGATGGCTTCGGTTGGTCTTCCGGGCTTCAGCGGTTTTGTGGCGGAACTACAGGTCCTCATTGGAACGTGGCGCGCGTTCCCATCGTTTGCCATTGTCGCCGGCCTAGGTATTGTGATCGGTATCGCTTATACCTGGCGTGCGATGCAGAAGGCGTTCTTTGGTGCGCCAAGCCATAGCGCCTCCGCCCCGACTGCACCACTTCCTCCCATCTCCCTGGCAGAACGCATCGGCGCCGTGATCCTTTTATGCGCCAGTGTGATCATTGGACTGTACCCGCAATTGCTCTTGCGCGTCATCGGTCCAGCTCTACATTCGCCTCTGTTCGACGGGCTGTGGAAAGGAAGCGGGCGATGATCACCTTCAACTATCTGGACCTGTTGCATTTGGTCATGCCGGAGGTGATCGTCGTGATTGCAGCACTGTGCGTGCTGTCGGTGGACCTGATTTTTCTGCGCGGGGCAGGGACACGGCTCAGAATCTCCGTGGGCGCGATGCTATCGCTTGCCGGTTGCGCGGCGGCCATTGTCTGGATACTGCGCGCGGCACAGTTTGCGAGTGTCCTCGATGGAATGCTGGTGGTGAATCCTCTGGCACAACGAATGCAGATTGCAGTGCTCGTCCTGACCATTTTGACGATCCTGATCTTCATTGGGTCGACCTTCACGGAACACATCAGCGAATATTTGGCCCTCATCTTACTGGCGACGGTAAGTATGATGTTTCTCGTCACCACCCAGAATCTCTTAGTGATTTTTCTATCGCTTGAACTGCTAAGTTTGTCGCTCTACATCCTCACGGCGTTCAATAAGAGCAGTGCCCGATCGGCGGAAGCGGCATTAAAATATTTTCTCTTCGGTGGAATTTCGGCAGCGTTTCTGCTGTTTGGGTTCAGTCTCCTGTACGGCTTGTCCAACTCGACGAATCTCTCGAGCGTTGCCGGCAGCATTCAGAGGCCGTTCCTCGATCCGCTGTTGATCGTGGCAATTGTGATGACGATGGTTGGCCTAGGATTCAAGGTCGCCGCGGTCCCATTTCATTTCTGGGCACCGGATGTGTATCAGGGCGCACCGGCGCCGAGCGCAGCGCTAATAGCCTCTGCCTCTAAGGTCGCCAGTTTCTTCATTCTCTACCAGGTAATGGTGATTGGCTTAGCGGATGCGGAGGGGAGCAGTGCCTGGCGTGGTTACGTGTCAGGCTGGGTGCCGCTTGCTGCCATTGTTGCCTCGGTCTCCATGGTGTTGGGAAACCTCGTGGCCATTCTTCAGACCAGTGTGCGGCGGTTGCTCGCGTACTCGGCAGTTGCACACGCAGGCTACATGTTGCTGGGGATCTTATCGCACACCGGTCAAAGTCTTAGTGCGCTGCTCTATTACTCCATCACCTATGCACTGACGGTCCTCGGAGCATTTGGGGTGGTAGCCCTGGTAGAGGGGGAGACTGGCGGCGACAGGCTCTCCGACTTTGCTGGACTCAGTCGGCGCGCGCCACTGCCGTCTTTGTGTATGTTGATCTTTTTGTTGTCACTTGCGGGCATTCCACCATTGGCCGGATTCTTCGGCAAATTTTATTTGTTCACCACCGTGATGACATCCACGCCAGGAACGCTTGGTCTCCTCTGGCTGGTGATATTGGCCGTCGCGATGAGTGCAGTGTCGCTCTACTACTACCTGAAGGTGTTGAAGTTTATCTACGTAACTGATCCGCCCACCGGTGCTGCCCCTATTCGCGTCTCAATACTCAAGCAAGTTGTTTTGGGCCTGATTGCGCTGAGCGTAGTATTGCTCGGCTGTGCACCGAATTTGTTGTTGCGATGGCTGTAGCAAATATTCACCTAGCCACGCGCGCGGAGTCTCCGCGATCTCAGCTGAAGTCCGCCTGCCGAACGAATTAGCGGAAGAAAGATTTACACTTCATGAAAGCTTTACTATTACTCGCGCTTTTCCTATCGTCTCAGGCAAGCCAGCGAAAGACAGGCAATCCGCTGGATTCGTTACCCAAGAACATGGAATTGCTCACTCATTTTGGCGAACGGGCCGATATCGCGCCCGATAATCAGCATATTGCTTTCATGTCGAAGAGTTTCGGGGACGCTTTTGTCATCGATCTGAAGACTCGCATCATCCGATGCCTCACCTGTAACGTACCTGCAGCAGCCTTTTTGAGGGTGATGTATCTCACTACTGGCGATTTCATATTGATGGGACCGGAGAAGTTTACAGACATACACACGAGCCGCTCCAGAGACAATGAACTCTGGTTTCTGAGCCAGAGGCCAGGCTCTAAACCCACCCGTCTCGGTCACAAAATGAGTGAGGGTGCGGCGATTTCCAAGAAGAGCCTAAAGATATCTTTTTCGGAGTTGCCTGCACAGTTTCCCGACATGCAACAGGACTCGTCACGGCTCGTTGTCGCGGATCTGGACCTTTCCGGTGGCACGCCGAAGCTCACAAACAGAAAGGTCGTATATGAGAGTCACGATGCAAGTTGTCATCTTGAGGCACAGGATTTTTACGACAACGATACGAAGGTGACCTTTACCTGTTATCAGACGAGCGGATTGGGACCGGGCGATGAGATTCTAGCTTCTTCGATGGGTATCGATCTTAGAACAGGAGCTGTGACTAATTTCTCCAATGCGCCCGGCACGTACAACGAATGTGAAGGGATCTTCCCAGATGGCAGGTATACCTGTGTTGAAGGCGATCGCCAAGTAGCGCACTTGGGAGGCAATCATGGCTCGCATAATATCGATATCTACAAGTTGCGGCTCGACGGAACAGGGAAGGATTTTGTGCGGCTGACAAACTTCAACGATCACGAAGGCTGGAAGGCGTCAAATCCAGTCGTGTCCACGGACGGTAAATTCATGGCGTTTCAGGTCGCTCGTACCACTGACGAAGCGGGAGTGGGCTACGGCATTGTTCTTTACCACTTTTAGATTCTGGCTTAAGGCATGGTCCTTCGAAGTTCTGCGTGCCCCTTTGTTGCAGGCGACAGAATAGGTTAGCCAGTGCTCAAAGGGCTGCTTTGACAGTTTGTGTATCTAACTGTATCTATGGACTTCAGTGTCTACGAACGAGGGGAAAGTGCCGAGTCAATCTCCAGATGCCGCCGAACGCGAACAGGGAATCCTCACGAAGGCTATACTGGCCGACTTTCGGGCAGTCGTCGGTGCGAAGGGAATTATCGTAGAGCGCAACCAGCTTCAGACGTACGAATGCGATGGGCTGACCGCCCTTCGCACTTTGCCCGCCGCGGTTGTGCTGCCTCGCTCCAAAGACGAGGTTCAGGCGATCATTCGCATCTGCGCTCAACATCGCATCCCCTTTGTGGCTCGTGGTGCCGGCACCGGGCTTTCCGGGGGCGCACTGCCGGCTGCGGGTGGAATCGTCATCAGCTTCGCGCGCATGAACCGAATTCTGGAAGTTGATATCCCCAACCAACGCATCACGGTCGAACCTGGCGTCATCAATACCCATGTCACGCAGCGGGTGGCGTCGTCAGGCTATTTTTATGCTCCGGACCCTTCCTCCCAGAGCGTCTGCACCATCGGTGGCAACGTGGCAGAAAATGCTGGCGGAGCCCACTGCCTCAAGTATGGCTTTACGACGACACACGTTCTCGCTTTGGAGGTCATTCTTCCCAGTGGTGAATTCGTCCATCTCGGCTCCCCAGTAGTGGACACACCCGGCTATGACCTCACTGGCGTCTTCGTGGGGTCCGAAGGCACGCTTGGTGTCGTAACTGCGATCACCCTGCGCATTGTCAAAAAAGCTGAGACGGTTCAGGTTCTCCTCGCCGCGTACAACTCGATAGCTGCAGCTGGCCAAACCGTCTCCGACATTATCGTTGCGTCGATTCTTCCGGCTGCGATGGAGATTATGGATCGTCTTTCGATCGAGGCCGCCGAAGCTTCTGTTCATCCAAACTATCCTCCGTGCGACGCTCTGCTTCTCGTCGAGCTTGATGGTCCAGCCGCCGAGGTCGATCTTCACATGCAGCAGATTCGTGAGATCTGCCGGAAGAACGGTGCATGGGAAGACCGGATTGCGCAAAGCGAAGGTGAGCGCTTCCTGATTTGGAAGGGGCGCAAAGCGGCGTTTGCTGCCGCGGGTCGGTTGGCCCCCAACTATATCGTTCAGGACGGTGTGATCCCTCGCACTAAACTTCCGATCATTCTGGATGAGGTCGGGCGCATGGCCTCCGAAACGGGCCTTCGCGTTACCAATGTCTTCCACGCGGGCGACGGGAATCTTCATCCGATCGTTCTGTACGACGCCGCGATTCCGGGACAGGAAGAGGTTGCTGTTGAGCTCTCCATTCGGATTCTGCACCGCTGTGTCGACCACGGAGGATCGATCACAGGGGAACATGGCGTTGGCAGGGAAAAACAGCAGGCGCTTGGATATATGTATTCCGAGCCCGATCTGAACACCATGCAACTGGTTCGTTGTGCGTTCGATCCGCATCAGATTGCTAATCCTGACAAACTTTTTCCACGTCCTCGACTATGCGGTGAAAAAACGGGTCCTTACACTCCTCACCCACTCGAGGTCGCGGGAGAGGCCGAATATTTTTGAAGCATCAGAATTGAGAATGCGCGGTCATAGGAAATGTCTTCGATAATGCCCAATTCGACTAGGCTGCAGAGCTTCGCGGATGATGTGGGTGCGATAAGTGGTCCCGAAAATCTTGGTGTTGAAGATGGGGTTCTGAGCGTCGCTCCCGCCAACACCGAAGAAGTTGCGGAGATACTTCGTCGCGCCAATAAGGACAATATCTCAGTCGCTCCCTACGGAGGTGGCACCAAACAAAGCTGGGGTAATCCAATTGAGCCGTCGCTGATTCTTCATACGAGCCGTCTCAGTGCCGTGCGTGAACACACGTGGCAGGACATGACCTGCACTGTCGAAGCTGGGTGCGTCTGGTCTTCCATGCAGTCCGTACTTGCGGAGCATGGCCAATTCGTTGCCCTCGACCCCCTTTGGCCAGAGGGAGCAACCGTTGGTGGCATCGCGGCGACCAACGACTCCGGCAGCCTTCGTCTGCGATATGGCAGCCTCCGCGACCTCATCATCGGCATGACCGTCGTGCTTGCCGATGGCACTATAGCCCGAACCGGTGGAAAGGTAGTCAAGAACGTGGCGGGGTATGACCTTCACAAACTAATGACGGGAGCATTCGGTACCCTGGGGATCATCACCGAGATTACCTTTCGTCTGCACTCCATTCCTCGACACGTGCGGACTTTTACTATCAGCTCTCCAGACGTCGAACCCCTTGGGCGGCTTCTAATGAGGGTTCTCGACTCCCATATCAGTACTCAATCGCTCCAACTCCGGGCCACCGCCAGCCAATTCAATCTGGACGTGCGGTTGGCCACACTTCCAGAGGTCATTCACGATCAGGCGTCTTCCCTGACTGGACTCGCGCAAGGCGTTGATCTATCAGTTACCGACGGAAGCCCCGATGTGTGGAAGATACGACAGGAACTCTTCGATCACACGGAAGCTTATGTGGTTAAAGCGACGATGCTTCCTTCGGATATCTCGAAGGTAACCGCAAGTATCCGAGCTTTAGGCGGAGAGTCAGTCACGCACGCCACGGGTATCATGACCGCGAGCGTTCCCGCCTCATCGACTCAACTCTCGCATCTTCGGGAGGAGCTCGAAGCTATCCACGGTTCCCTGACCGTCCTTCATAGTCCCCTCAATGCTGCTCCCGTTGCGTCCAGTTTACCGGCGGATAGCTTACCACTTATGCGTGAGATTAAACATCGCTTCGATCCTGCCGGTATTATGAACCCCGGCCGCTTCCTTGGTGGAATCTAAAAAAATGGAACAGCTTACACAACTCCACTCGGCCAATCCCTCGAGCTTCGATTCGCACCATCCGCCAGACAGAGAGTTGATCGACGACTGTGTCCACTGCGGCTTTTGTCTGCCTGCTTGCCCTACTTACGTTCTGTGGGGAGAGGAGATGGACTCACCTCGTGGCCGCATCTACATGATGAAAAAGTCTGCGCAGGGCGAAGCAACCCTTGATCAGCGCTTTCGTCTCCATATGGACAATTGCCTGGGTTGCATGGCGTGCATGACCGCCTGTCCCTCCGGTGTCCAGTACGACAAACTCATTGAAGATACGCGTGCGCAGGTCGAACGCAATATTCCACGGCCAATCGCTGACACGCTATTTCGCAAATTCCTCTTCGCCACATTCCCTTACGCTGGACGTCTGCGCTTACTCGCCTTACCGACACTCCTTTACCAGCGTTCTGGATTGCAGAAGCTGGTGCGCGGTGCAGGGATTCTTCGATTGCTTCCTAAGCGAGCCGCTGCGATGGAAGCACTTCTTCCACGGGTTCCCGCCAATTTATTTCGTCATCTTCCAACCAGTGTTACGCCTGCCGCCGCGCCGCGCCGTCGTGTCGGTATGTTGTCCGGATGTGTACAACAGGTGTTCTTTCAACACGTCAACGAGGCCACCGCGCGTGTTCTTGCTGCTGAAGGTTGTGAGGTGGTCATCCCGCGGTCTCAGGCGTGCTGCGGGGCTCTTATGGTCCACTCCGGCCTGGAAGACCAGGCCGCTCATTTCGCTCGGCAGATGATCGCTAGCTTCGAAGCTGCCAACGTAGACACCATCGTTATCAACGCGGCGGGGTGCGGATCGACAATGAAAGAGTACGGCCATCTTCTTCGCGACGATCCCGCGTGGTCAGCCCGTGCCGCTGCGTTCAGCGCAAAGTGCAAAGATATCTCCGAGATACTCTGCGACTTGCCTGCCCAGGCACCTCGTCACCCATTACCCATGCGTGTCGCGTATCACGATGCCTGTCACCTGCGTCACGCGCAAGGAATCTACGAGCAGCCACGTCGACTTCTCTCCACGATCCCCGAACTGCAAGTCGTCGAGGTGGAAGAGGCCAACCTATGTTGCGGTTCTGCGGGGGTCTACAACCTGCTGAATCCGGAGCCTGCAAGCCAGCTTGGTGATCGTAAAGTGGAAAAGCTGCTGGCCGCCAACGCGGACGCCGTTATCTCGGCCAATCCTGGCTGCCTATTGCAACTCATGAGCGGCCTTCGCAGGCGCGGCTTGCAGACCATGCCGACCTTTCACATGGTGGAGTTACTTGATGCTTCCATCCGCAATACTTCGGTACAGAAACTCAAAGAAAGAACTGACTAAATCTCCCGTCTAGAGATCGCCGCCGAAAACCTGCCTACCTACTTCATCGAAATCTGCAACACCTGAATCGCAAACGGAGGCATCGTATGGCTGAATGACGACCCGGCTCCCTTCAGTTCCGTTTTGACGGGCACTACTCGAGTCGGGACCGATATCGTATTTGTCTCGGCTGGGTTCAAACCACTCAACGTCACTAGTGTTCCTGTTGCGCCGATCTTGGCTGCTCCGCTTAGATCGATCTTCACCGTTTGCGGCGTTGAGTTTGCGTTGACCAGCTTCAAATAGGCCACTCCCTTGGCCGCATCACGCGTGATCGAGTAGAAAAAACGCTGGCTCCCGCCGGTAAGAGACGACGTCGGCACGGCAGTTCCCAAGTACTCCGCAAAGATCGCCTGTGCGTAATAGCTGGGAGACCCGTAGCTGGTCATTGCGTCATAGCCGATCAGGTTCGCCTCCCACTGCATTCCGCCCGGATTGACATTGACGAAGAGTGGAGCGTAGGAAGACATTACGATCAAATCACTGTTTCGTTCCATTGCGGTCATCCACGCTGCGTCGCCCAACGCTGCACCCAGGTTCGTCGTCGGACTGCCTTCGCGTGTAGCCCACTCGCCTACAAAGATCTTCGGGCCATTGCGGTCCATATCGTCGTAGTGTTTGACGAATCGAAAGAAATCGTCCGCGCGCTTGTAATAGTGATCGTCCTGGACATCCGGCTTCATCTTCTTCAGAGGCTCGGTTGCAATGATCTGGAGTTGGGGGTACTTGGTCTTGATAGCCTTGTAAAACTGGGCGAAACGGCCTTCATAGCTGCCGGAGCGGTCGAAGAAATCCTCGTTGCCGATTTCAACATACTGCAACGGAAAGGGCGCGGGATGCCCCAGCTTCGCCCGAATCGCGCCCCACTTAGTGTTTGTAGCATCGCCGGTTACGAATTCGATCTCATCGAGTGCATCGTCCACATAGGAAGCTAGACCAGGACCCGGGGGCACTCGGGCACCCTTGAGCGAATAGCCTGCATATACCGCGAGTACCGGCTCGATCTTCAGATCTTCAGTCCACTCCAGAAACTCAAGCAACCCAAGTCCATCGGAGGACTGATAGTTCCATGGACTGCGATGGGTTGGCCGATCCACAAGGGGACCGATAGTCGCCTTCCAATCAAATCGTTCTTCAATCGTGTCGCCTTCCAGATAGTTGCCGCCTGGAAGCCTCAGAAACTTTGGATGCATTGCGGCCAGCATCTCCATAATGTCCGTCCGATTGCCGTTTGCACGATTTTTGTAGGTCGGCGGAAAGAGAGAGACCAGCGACAGCCACACCTTGCCCGGATGAGCAACCGTCAGCCGAAGATGGTTCTCAACAGAGGCTTCCACTTTCCCTGCAGTGATTGTGACTTCATACCGTTTCCACTCCGTAGACAGAGGAGCGCTTGTTCCTGTCGCTATTGTCGAGCCGCTATTGTCATTCTCGAGTGTCACCGTAACCGGTCCAACTTCGCTCGAGTCCGCCTTTGCGTAGAACGACGCTTTGTAGGTTGTGTTTGGGCGCACGGCCATGCCCCAGAATCCCTCATTTCTGGCGCCCGCCTGATTTGTTTGGTCCGCGTGCGCAATATCGAGCCGCAGGCTTCTGCTAAGGGCTTCGCTCGGCCCCACCGTCGTATCCACCGTCATCGTCGCATCGGCGTTCCCTATCCCCACCAGATCCCAGTGGGCCGTGCCCGACGATCCACGATCCTGAAACGTACGGTTCCTCACCATCTCCGCATAGATTCCACCGTCGTAGGAGTAGTTAATCTCTTCCGTCATCAAGCCGTACAGCTTCGGACTTACATCGTGCAGAGGCTTGTCGAGTTGAATGGTCAGTGTCGCATCTGGTGTTTGCGCCGCGCATGTTGTTGCCAAAACTGTAGCGAAGAACGGTGCTCTCAAGCTTTTTAACATGTGTCCTCTTTCGTGCTTTGCAATATGGTCCCAAGTAAACGCTTACCAGTATGCGTCAAATATGCGGACCGTGGGTCCCATTTTGGATGGTTTTTGAATCGTGGCAAGCGCAACAGCCACCACTTGTCTCTGAGAAGATCCTTCACCTTCGCGAGAGTGCACTAGATTTGCGAAACCGCTTGTGAACTGACTGGCCGGCGGCCAAGTGATTGCGGAGCTGGCGAGAGGTCTCCTGTTGACGGGTGTGAAGCAAGAGGTCGCGTGCATCGGTCAAGTGGTCGGTCATGAGGCGTGAAGCGAGCGCAGGGTCGCGTTGTTCGATTGCAGCCAGGATCGGTTGATGGAACTGAAGGGTATGCTCTAGTTCGACGAGCTGAGAGGTCACCATCATCATGTTCAGCATGGCCCGGTGGATGGTTTGAAAAAGTCGCCCAGCGAGCCGGTTGCCCGAGGCCTGAAAGATGGCTCGGTGGAAGAGCAGATCGGCGGCGACGAGGCGAACGCGATCGTGTTTGCTGTGCTCAAGGTCGATGATGGATTGTCGGAGTAATGCGATGTGCTGAGAGTTGGCGCGCTCAGCGGCTTTCGCAGCGAGCGCGGGCTCCATCATAAGCCGCATCTCAGTGAGTTCCTGAAGGGAGGTGTCATCCAGCAGAAACAGAAATTCCATGGGCACGGCCAGCACAGTTGACGCGTCTTTGTTGAGGTAGCTACCGTCGCCGACTTTTTGGGTTATGACGCCCATGATCTCAAGCACCTTGAGCGCGGGTCGTAGAGAGGAGCGGGCGACGCCAAAATTTGCGGCGAGTTCACGCTCAGGCGGCAACTTTGTTCCGGGAGACAGCAATCCTTCGCTCAGGAGGTGCTGGAAGCGAAGGATAAGCAGCTGTGTGACATCTTCCTTCTCGTTGAGGACGTGCCCGCTGTCACCGAGCGGAGACTTTCGGCGTTGTTTCATTCTTGAATAATGGGCCAGGTCCAAATTGATGTCAATGAATAGTCCGCATCTCCGGCGCCGAATCATCATTTTTGATTGGTACTACCTATAAAATTACCTCCAAAAGAGGCTAAATGTCGTAATTTTTACTGCCGAATCGCAGTTGATACGCCAGAAGAAACAGCGCGGTTTCCAATACAACCCGCAAAGCCAGATGGCCGAGACATCGCTGCAAACAAGGGGAATATCGACAATTGTAAAGCGGTTCGGACGCTCTGCTGAGACGGTGACGGGGGTGGGTTAAACGGGATCCGAGCTTGGCAGGGAAAAATTTAGCTTGACACTCTTTTGTGCTTGGTACTACCTTTGGCGACGCTGAAGACAGAGTGGGAAATCGTTTTCCGAGATGGCATCCGGTTCGGCAAATTCAAGAGCTGAGGGACGAAAATGAAAGCTCGCAAGCTTGTTATCGGAGTCCAGAATGTGATCGTTCTGGTCCTCCTTCTAGGAGTGGCTCTTTCCGCCTATGGCCAGGTGGAGTCGGGACGCTTCGTCGGACACATCACTGACGCGCAAGGGGCCGCGGTGCCGCACGCGATGGTGAAGGTGACAAATACTGGCACGAACATCGTGCAAACTGCTCTCACCGACTCGTCGGGTGATTTCGTCATCACGCCGGTGTCTGGTGGAACGTATACCCTGAGCATTATGGCGACCGGATTTCAGACGATCAATACCTCCAAGATTGAGGTCCAGGTGGGTCAGATCGTCCGCGAGGATTTAGAGCTGAGGGTAGGCGAAGCGACGACGACTGTTGAGGTCTACGCAGACGTTCCGTTGCTGAGTACGGACTCCGCGACGCTCGGGACTGTCATGACGAACGAGCAGGTAACTAGTCTGCCGCTGAACGGACGCGGCTTCTACAAACTGGCAGAGCTTACTCCTGGAGTGGCCTTACTTCCGCCGACTGGAAATTCGTTGGCGATCCGCCCCGAAGTAGTGAATGGAAACACTATCAGCGGTATTCGCGGAAGTGCGATCTCATTTCTCTTAGATGGTGTGGACGTGAGTGAGCAACACCAGGGCGGAACGTTCATTCAGACGTCTATCGATGCGCTGCAAGAGTTCAGCGTTCAACAGAGCCCATACTCCGCGGAATATAACCGAGGCGGCGCGTTTTTCAACGCGACAACGAAACAGGGAACGAATCGATTTCACGGGGGAGTTTTCGAGTTCTTCCGCAACGAGAAACTGGACGCGCGCAACTACTTTTCGGCGACAAGAGCGATTCTGAAACGCAACCAGTTCGGGGGCGACATTGGTGGACCGCTCTCGATTCCGCATTTGTACAACGGTAAGGACAAGACCTTCTTCTTCGTCGATTACGAAGGGCAGAGGCTACGACAGGGATTGGTTGTCAACAGCACCGTGCCTACCGATGCTCAGCGCCTGGGAGATTTCAGCGCGCCGGGGTTGAAGACGATCTATGACCCGCTACTGACGCCACGAACCCAGATCAGTTGTAATGGCGTGCTCAACGTAATCTGTCCGTCGCGCATTCCAGCCCAAGCGTCTGCGGTGCTGGCTTATTATCCGCATGCGAACAGCGGCCCGACGAGTTTCAAAGCTGTGCCCTCGCAGGGGATTGACTGGGACCAGGGCACTATACGCGTCGACCATCAATTTAATCCTTCTAACCGACTCTTCGGGCGGTGGATTTATGTCAACAATCGGGAGTCGGATCCTAACGCCGCACCATTGTTGAAGACCGCGTCGCTCACGTCCAACGGTTACGATCTCGCGATTGGCCTTATCACCAATATTGGAGCAAATAAGGTTCAGGATTTCCGGGTTCATTATCTGCCTAGTCATGTACGGCTCTCCGCATTTCTGCAAGGCCCTAACGACTTCAACACTCAAAATGGTATTCAGGGATTCAGTCAGTTGCTGCGACCAGGGACAGGAGGATCATTTCCCGACTATTCGTGGAGTGGTTATGCCGCGCTTCAAGGGTCCGCTTTCGATCAACGTCCAAAGTCTCAAGATCGTACGGTCTTTGAACCGACCGATACCTTCACCATCATTAAAGGACGCCACTCTTTGAAGTTCGGGGTTCTGGTTCGCTACTACCAGTGGCTCGGATACGACAGCTCGAACTACGTCGGAATCTTCAACTTTACGGGCACAGAGACACAAAGCGCAGCGGCTACAGGCGGCGATGCGTTCGCGGACTTCCTGCTGGGATATCCTGCGTCGGTCGCGCGTGCTTATCCTGCGAGCAATTTTGGCGGGCAGCGTTGGTACCAGCAGTACTTTGCGCAGGACGATATTCGCGTCAATCCAAAATTGACTGTCAACATTGGTTTGCGGTACGAGTATTCCCCGTGGTTGAACGGTTACAAGGGACAGCTTGGCACCTTCGACCCCACTAAGACGAGACCGATCATTGTCGAGAGTAATACAGACCAAGTCGATTTGACGGCCCAGTACGCGGCCCCCTCGGCATACCAGTTCTTCGGACAATATATCCAGACCAGCAGTCAAGCTGGCTTGCCCTATTCCATCACCTACACCGATCGCACGCAGTTCGCACCGCGGGTAGGTTTTGCGTGGCAGCCCCTAGGTCCGGATACGGTGATTCGTGGTGGCTTCGGTATGTTCTACGAGCCTGAAGGAACGAGCGGCCGTGTGAATCGAAATATCCTGCCGTTCCTACTCCTAGAGACTGTCAACCAAACGCAGAATGTAGTTCCGAATCGAACAACCGCGAATTTCTTCCTGGGTTCTCAGCTCGGTTCGGCGCTCACCAATCCGTCCATATTGCCAACTCTTACGCACCTCAAGATGGGGCAAAACCAACACTATAGCCTTAGCGTGCAGCAGCAACTGTCACCGAAGACAGTCTTCGACATCGCGTATGTCGGAAACCATGGGTTGCATTTGCAGGCTACCAATGACTTCAACGATCCGACTCCAGCAGCTGGTGCAATCCAAGGGCGTCGCCCTTTCCAGCCATGGGGCACGATCACCTTCCAGTCGCAAGATCTGGGTACAACTTACCAGGCTTTGCAGACAAAGCTCGAACGTCGTGTCAGCGACGGAATTACAGCCCTAATTTCGTACACGTGGTCAAAGTTCATGCAGTCGAATCAATCTCCCCAACTCGGTGGAAACACCGGGTACGAGAGAACATACTCTGCGTTCAATACGCCGCAAAACCTGGCGATAAGCGGGAGCTATCAGTTGCCTGTCGGTCGTGGCAGGAAGTACATGGCCAATAGCAATCATTTTGTGGATGCCGTGCTCGGAGGATGGCAAGTCCAAACCATTATTGTGCTGCGAAGCGGGACTCCATACACGCCTATCGTTTCGACCGACAGAGCGAACACAGGCGTAGCAAACCAACGACCGAACAAAAATCCAGCTGGGGGATCACCCACGTTCCACAAGTCGTTGTCGAGTTGGTTCGACAAGACGGCCTATGTCGTGGCGCCGCAATTTACCTATGGACAAGTAAGAGCGTTCACATTGCAGTCGGATACATTCAGGCAGTACGATGCTTCGATTTTCAAGAACTTTTCTCTGCCTGGGGAGTCGGTGCTGTCTTTCCGGGTTGAGTTTTTCAACCTGCCGAACACAACTAGCTTCAACGCTCCCAGCTCAACCATTGATGCATCGTCCTGCTGCACGGTGACCTCGACTTCAATTCCGTCTCGTGACATTCAATTGGCACTGAAATACAACTTCTAACAACATAAGGCTCCTAATCGATGCGAAAGCTTGCAATTACCTTGATCTGTGCCGCCGCGATGAATGCGGCGGCACAGATGTCAGAATCGACTCCCGTATCCATTCAAGTTGACCTCGCGAAGTCGCAGGGGCCGTACACGCCAATCTACAGTTGGTTTGGGTATGACGAGTCAAACTACACAACCATGAAGTATGGCAAGCAACTGCTCAAGGAGTTGCACGACCTAAGTCCGGTACCGGTGTACATTCGCGCCCATCACCTGTTGACATCGGGCAATGGAGTGGCGGAGCTGAAGTGGAGTTCATCGAACGTATACACGCTCGACTCAAATGGCAAGCCGGTATACGACTTCACCATTACCGATCAGACCTTTGACGAGTTTCAAAAAGCTGGAGTCCGGCCCATGGTGGAGCTTGGATTCATGCCCAAAGATCTAGCTGCAACAGTACCGGGAGTGACTGACTATCAGGTTCACTACCCCGGCAGTACCATCTCCGGAGCTTCCAACAATCCACCTAAAGACTACGCGGTCTGGGGGGAGTTGGTAAGAAAGTATACGGAGCATCTCGTGCAGCGCTATGGCAAGGAACAGGTCAGCACCTGGTACTTCGAGGTTTGGAACGAGCCGGACATTCCGTATTGGCATGCCACTCCTGAGGAATACAACAAACTTTACGACCACTCAGTCGCAGGAGTCCGGGCTGCATTGCCGAATGCAATTGTGGGTGGTCCCGCCAGCACCGGACCTGCCTCAGAGAAGGCGAGCATGTTTCTGGATAACTTTCTCAAACATTGTTTGAATGACAAGAGCGCGGCTGACGGTAAGCCGATTCCACTCGACTTTATTTCATTCCATCCCAAGGGCAGACCCACCGTGGTGGACGGACATGTTCGGATGGGACTCTCCAATGAATTGAACGCCGCGGGTGAAGGTTTCCGGATCGTGGCAAAGTATCCGAAGTACATTCATCTCCCGATCATCTTGAGCGAGGCGGATCCGGAAGGATGCGCGGCATGCTCGATGAAGGTCAATCCATCCAACGCCTATCGAAACGGGCCGCTGTATCCGACGTATACGGCGGCGGCCATCAAGGGCCTCTTCACCTTACAGGACCAGTATCAGGTGAATTTGGTCTCGATGCTGTCCTGGTCGTTTGAGTTTGAGGATAAAGAGTATTTTGAGGGATTTCGTACACTCGCGACGAACGGAGTGGATAAGCCAGTCATCAATGTCTTTCGCATGGCGGGCCTGATGTCCGGCCAGCGTGTTGGTACCAGTAGTACCGGACAAATTCCACTGGCCGATATTCTCAAAACAGGTGTGCGACAGTCACCGGACGTCGATGCATTTGCGACGAAGACCGAACACGAGGCTGCAGTAATGTTGTGGAATTACCATGACGATGATGTGCCAGCGGGAGGCGCTCGGGTACAGGTGACGGTCGTGGGAATTCCGGCGGGAGTGAGCAAGGTGCTGCTGCAGCACTATCGCATCGACGATACGCACAGTAACTCCTATACAGTGTGGAAAGGTATGGGATCTCCGCAAACGCCAACGCCGGAGCAGTATGCGCGACTGAAGGACGCAGGCCAGCTGGAGCTCCTTAGTTCTCCTGAATGGCTCGATGTGAGTGGCGGAAAAGTGAAGATTGATACAGCGCTTCCGCGGCAGGCTACATCGCTGATGCATTTGAAGTGGTGATTTCGTGGCGACCATGTTGAGAGACGCCAAAGAGACGATGGTGCGCAATACGGCTGACGTGCCATGGTTTTTTGTCGTCCTGGTAACGGCTGCAATCGCCATCAGCTATTTCGACCGGCAGACCTTGCCGGTAGCGATCTCAGCCATTCAGCGGACGATACCAATCAGCAACCAGCAGTTTTCGTGGTTGCAATTTGCGTTTTTGATCCCCTATGCAGTGCTGTATGCGGCGGGGGGACGAATGCTGGACATCGTGGGCACCCGTAAGGGATTCATGCTCATCATGCTGTGGTGGTCGGGAGCCTGCGCCCTTCATGGTCTAGCGATGAACTTCGGGTTCTTGCTCGCGGCACGCTGCCTGTTGGGAATAGGGGAAGGCGGAGGCTTTCCTGCGGCAACAAGAGTAGTGGCAGAATGGATTCCAACGCAGCAACGATCGACTGCAATGGGCATCATCAACGCAGGTACCGCTGTGGGATCGGTGCTGGCACCTCCACTGATCGGCCTCATTTTGTTGACGGCTGGTTGGAGGATGGTCTTCTTTGCGGCAGGAGCTGTGGGCTTTGCGTGGGTTCTATGGTGGTCGGTCAGCTATCGTGGGAATAACCAAGCTTCAATCGCCACGATTGACGCGCGAGTGGTCGCCAAGCAACTGTCGTTCATGGATGTATTGAGCATGCGGAGGGTTCAAGTACTGGTCTTCGCCAAGTTCATGAGTGATTCTGCGTGGTATTTCTACCTCTTCTGGTTGCCGAAATATCTTTACGACGTGCGTGGCTTTGACGTGAAGCACGTGAGCTACTACGCATGGATACCGTACGCAGCGTCAGGAGTCGGAAGCTTCCTGGGAGGATGGCTGTCGAGCACTCTTCTAAAACGAGGTCGATCACTCGATTTCTCCAGAAAATTTGTTCTCGGTCTCAGCGCTCTGTTTATGCCGGTGGTAATGCTGGTTCCGCATGTACCGGTTGGCTGGGCCCTTGGTCTATTCAGCATTGCATTCTTCTGTCAGCAGTCATGGTCCGGCTTGATTATGACCTTGCCCGCAGACATCTTTCCACTATCCGCCGTCGGGTCGGTGTCGGGGCTGATCGGCTTCGGTGGCGCCATCGGTGGCGCTATCTTCGGCGTTGTCGCTGGTTTCCTTCTGAGTCACGGCTTTGGATATGGAACGCTGTTTTTTATCGTTGGAACTTTTCACCTCATCGGATTTCTAGCCATCCTGCTTCTGGGAGGCAAAGTGTATCCACTCAAGACTCCAGACCTACTAACAATAGAGAGCCAATCATGAAAATTACAGAAGTGCGCACACGAGTCGTTCAGTGGGAGGGTGAAACTACACCGCTGCCTCCTCACTTTTGTACCAATCCGATGGACTTGGTTATGTTCCGGGAAGCATCCATGGGGAATTTTGCATTCCACGGATGGGTCCTGGTAGAGATATTTACGGACGCCGGGCTGGTGGGGTTGGGGAATGCTGCATTGTCGCCAATCTTGACCAAGACTTGCATCGACACGTACTTAAAGCCCGTGCTGCTTGGCGCAGACCCCTGGGACACCGAGTATCTGTGGCAGCAGATGTATCGCCGTACGATGGCGTTCGGGCGCAAGGGCGTCGCGATGACGGCGATCAGTGCAGTCGATATCGCCTTGTGGGACCTCTTGGGAAAATCCGCGAAGCAGCCGGTCTACCGGTTGTTGGGAGGGCGGACGAAGAAGCGAATCCCGGTCTATGCCAGTCGCCTTTACAGTATGCCGCTGGATCAACTGCGCGTTGAAGCACAGCGTTACAAGGACGAAGGATACAAGGCAATGAAGCTGCGCTTCGGCTGGGGACCGGTTGATGGTGCTGAGGGAATGCAACGCAACGTCGAACTTGTTAGAACAGTCCGAGAAGTTTGCGGAGACGGCATCGATGTGATGGCTGACGCCTATATGGGTTGGACGCTAGACTACGCAAAGCGAATGTTGCCCCTGTTGGAGCCGTTCCATCTCCGATGGCTGGAAGAACCCGTCATACCCGATGACACGCGTGGATACAGGGAGCTGAAAGCTTACGGACGTGTGCCCATTGCCGGTGGAGAACATGAGTTTACGATCTTTGGCTTTCGGGATCTGCTGGAGGCGAATGCTCTCGACTACATTCAGTTCGACACGAATCGCGTTGGGGGAATCAGTCAGGCACGCAAGATATCGGCCATGGCAGAGGCTTACCAGATTCCTGTTGTTCCACACGCGGGTCAGATGCATAACTACCATATCGTGATGGCCAACTTAAACTCTCCTATGGCTGAGTTCTTTCCGCAGGTTGATGTTGAAGTTGGGAACGAATTGTTCTGGTACATCTTCGACGGCGAACCTATTCCTGTAGATGGATATATTGATCTTGACGAAGACACTCCCGGGCTTGGGCTGACTGTGAACGAAGAGTCGTTGAAGCGCTTCAAGATCATCGAGTAAGACAGAGGAGAAGGATGATTCATCTTGTACAGATCAGCAACGGTTCGTTGCGCCGTGTGGCGGTGGTAGAGGGATCACGCCTCCGCTGCCTTACTGAAGTCCAGAGCGTCTACGAACTGGCGCTCCGATGCCTGAGTCTAGGCGGCAGACTGAGCGAACTCGCGCTTACTCTTGCCAACGGTGTGGTCCTGGACTACGACGCAATTTATGCGGGGACGTCAGAGTGGCATCTGCTCGCGCCTATCGACGTTCCCGGGGCGCCGTCGCGTTTGGCGATAGCGGGAACCGGCTTAACCCATCTGGGCAGTGCGAAAGAGAGGCAGGCTATGCATCTCGAAGATGCTGCGAAGGCAGCCGAGACTGTGACCGATAGCATGCGCATGTTTCAGTGGGGTCTGGAAGGCGGTCGCCCCGCGGAAGGCGAGATTGGGATTGCGCCAGAGTGGTTCTACAAAGGCAATGGTTCTATGCTGCAGGCACCATTTGCGCCGCTGCCGATTCCCGCTTACGCCGAAGATGGTGGGGAAGAGGCGGAGCTGGCCGGGATTTACGTGATCGGGGAGGACGGCACGCCGTATCGCATCGGCATGGCCGCGGGAAACGAGTTCTCCGACCATCAATTCGAGAAGCGCAACTACCTCAACCTCGCGGGTTCGAAGTTGCGGAGCTGCAGCCTCGGCCCTGAACTGGTCGTTGGCGCGGATTTTCAAGCGGTTGCCGGTGAGGTCCGGATCCGGCGCGGGTCAGAGACGATCTGGTCCAAGAAAGTGGAGACCGGGGAGGCGAACATGTGTCACAGCCTCGCTAACCTCGAACACCATCACTTCAAGTTTGAAGGACACCGTCAACCCGGCGATGTGCACGTGCATTTCTTTGGCGCCCACTCGCTGAGCTTTGGCGATGGCATTGTTTTGAAGGATGGCGACTGGATGGAGGTGCGTTACGAAGGTTTCGGGCGGGCGCTGCGAAACCCGATCCGAATCGAGCCCAAAGAACACAACCGTCAAGTGGCTGTTCGCCCGCTTGCCTGACCAGAGGATCTGGAGGAGCGTTTCGTGGCTGAAAACGTAGCATTGCTTGGACTAGGCACGATGGGTGCCGGAATGGCAGCGAATCTGTTGAAAGCTGGTTTTTCGCTGACTGTATATAACCGCACTTCCGCGAAGGCGCAAGTGTTAGTTGGTGCGGGTGCGCATTTCGCGTCGACGCCAGCGGCGGCGGCCAAAGGTGCATCAGTCATCATCAGCATGCTGGCCGATGACGCAGCGTCCCGCGAAGTATGGCTGGGAGAGGAAGGCGCTCTTGAGGCGGCAGAGGACGCAATATTGATCGAGTCGAGCACGGTCAGTCCGGCCTGGATCGCTGAGCTTGCTGCAGTGGCGGCGCAACGTGGGTCCGATTTTCTCGACGCTCCAGTGACGGGAAGCCGTATGCAGGCTGAGGCTGGTCAGCTTTCATTTCTAGTGGGCGGCAGTGAAGCGGCATTGGAAAAAGCAGCACCCGTGCTGAAGGCGATGAGTAAAGAGATTGTTCATCTGGGTTCCGTGGGAAGCGGTGCGAAGATGAAGCTGATCAACAATTTCTTATGCGGAGTGCAGGTGGCATCTCTCGCAGAGGGGCTTACGTGGATCGAACGCAGCGGTCTCGATCGGGAGAAGGCTCTCTCCGTGCTGAAGTCGGGTGCTCCAGGCAGCCCTCTGCTCGGGGCCATCTCCGCACGCATGGTGAGTAAGAAGTACGACGTAAATTTTTTACTCAGGCTGATGACCAAGGATCTGCTCTATGCGCAGAACGAGGCGACGGACTGCAATGTCGACCTGAAGACCGCAAAGGTGGCGCGAAGTCTCTTTGAAGTCGCCATTGCTCAAGGTTTTGGCGATGAAGATATGTCGTCCGTGATCGAACCACTCCGCAATAAATGAGTCGTTATGCGCAAGGTGTGGCATGAGGCTGTAGATCAACGGCCAATCGTTTTCTGGAGATCGACTATGAAGTCTGTTGCTGTTCTCGGTGGTCTTCTGCTTTATTTTTGCAGTGCGTCAGCTCAGGATGCCGTTCGACCGACATATCTCGACTCCTCCAAACCAACTGAGCAACGAGTCGCCGATCTTATTGGTCGAATGACGCTCGAGGAGAAAGCGCAGCAATTGAATCATCTGAATGTCGGCATTCCTCGTCTCAAGGTGGCTGCCTGGGGTGGATGGAACCAGACTCTTCATGGTGTCTGGTCGAAGCAGCCGACAACGCTGTTCCCCGCGGCTATCGCGATGGGAGCGACATGGGACCCGTCCCTCGTCCACACGATTACCGGTGCGATGTCAGATGAAGCGCGCGCACTGTATAACATTGGCGCGGATGGCCCTCGTTCGAAGCATGGCCTGGTCTTCCGCTCGCCTGTGATTAACATTAGTCGCGACCCACGGTGGGGACGGATCCAGGAGGTGTTCAGCGAGGACCCGTTTCTGACGGGCCGCATGGGCGTCGCCTATGTCCAGGGATTGCAGGGCGACGACCCACACTATCTCAAAGTCGCGGCGACGGTGAAGCATTTCGCGGTGAACAATGTGGAAACGAATCGTCAGAGGCTATCTGCTGAAGTAGACGAACGGAATCTGATGGAGTACTGGCTGCCTCATTGGAAAGCAGCCATTATGGAAGGACACGCGCAGTCCGTGATGTCCTCCTATAACGCGATCAACGGGGCGCCGGACGCGATCAACAAGCATCTGTTGACGGACATTTTGCGAGGGCAATGGAAATTCGACGGCTTTGTGACAGACGATCTCGGCGCCGTTAATCTCCTCGTGACGGCACACCACATAACTGAAGATCCCGTGGTGGCAACGGCGGAGGCTATCAAGGCAGGGTGCGACTCCGACGATGTGCAGTATGAGACAAACATTCCGCTGGCTGTACAACGTGGACTTCTGCAGACCTCCGATGTGGATCGCGCCCTGGCAAGAGTTTTACGGGTTGGGTTTCGACTCGGTGCATTCGATCCGCCTTCGATGAACCCTTACTCCAAGATCTCAGCTGACGTAATTCGATCACCCGAACATCTGAAGTTGTCGTTACAGACCGCGCTTGAGTCGATGACGCTGCTTTCGAACAAGAACAATTTTCTTCCTCTGAAGAAGGAAAACTTAAAGAGCGTTGCGGTTATTGGCCCGGCTGGCGATGCTGCGTTCGAGACCGGAAACTACTACGGGACCCCAGCCAGAAAAGTATCTCCATTGCAAGGGCTGAAGGAGGCTCTGGGTTCCGACGTAAAGGTGGAGTACGAACAGGGCGCCGGATTCGTTGAAGCTGCCGATGCGTCCATGATTTCCCGTGCAGCTGATCTGGCCCGTAGGTCGGACGTGGCCATCGTCTTTCTCGGAACAAATCTCAAAGTTGAGGCCGAGGGTAGAGACCGCAGAGACCTGAATCTTCCCGGCGCACAGGAGCAGTTGCTTGAGGCGGTCTACGCGGCCAATCCGAAGACGGTCCTTGTGCTAATGAATGCAGGGCCGCTCGCAGTTACCTGGGCGAACGACCATCTCCCTGCCATTCTCGATGCATGGTATCCAGGGGAAGCGGGCGGGACCGCGATTGCACAAGTGTTGCTGGGCGACTACAACCCGGGTGGCCATCTGCCCTACACGGTTTATGCCAGCCTCGACGGAGTGCCGCCACAAAATGAGTACGATGTGTCGAAGGGTTTCACTTATCTCTACTTCAAGGGAGTGCCACTTTATCCCTTTGGTCACGGCCTCAGCTACACGCAATTCAAGTACAGCAATCTGAAGTTGTCGCAGACAAAAGCTTCAGCAACAGGAGAGGTTCAGGTGGCGTTCGATCTGCAGAATTCGGGTTCGCGAGCAGGATCAGAGGTTGCACAACTCTATGTTCATCAGGCGAAGTCGAACGTCGTGCAACCGATCAAGAGTCTGCGCGGATTCCAACGGATAGTGCTTGAGGCGGGCGAGACCAAGCACGTCACGATTACACTTCCCGTGTCACAGTTGTCCTACTACGATATAGCCACACACAGGTTCATTGTTGCTCCGGGTACATTCAAAGTGATGATTGGATCGTCATCGGACGATATCCGGCTGAGGGCCGATTTGGAGATCAATTGAATGCCAATCTTCGGGGTATGTTAGCGAGCACGGCGCCATTCGGGTTGAATTTGCGCTGATGCGTTGGTCGCAGGCTTCGAAGTAGAACGGAAGGAGATTCACGACGTGGATAAACGAGAATTTCTCAAGACCTCGGGTGCGCTGCTCGCCGGAACTTTATTTTCCAAGATTGGCTCTGCACAGACACCGGCCGGCAGTCGCACAAACTGGGCAGGAAATTACACCTACAGTACTAAAAACCTTGAACTCGCAAAGACGGTGGAAGACGTCCGCCACAACGTTCTTGGTCACCCTCATCTCAAAGCCCTCGGGGCGCGGCACTCATTCAATGGCATTGCCGACAGCACAGTAGAGCAGATTTCCTTAAAGGGCTTTGACCAAATCGAGCTCGACGCGAAGGCCAAAACGGTCACAGTTGGCGCTGGCGTAACCTATGGTCAACTTGCCCCTTACATTGATAGTCGGGGTTTCGCCGTCCATAATCTTGCTTCGCTCCCACATATCTCCGTCGTGGGAGCGTGTGCCACGGCTACGCATGGCTCCGGGAGCAAGAATGGGAACCTTTCAACTGCTGTGCGCGCCATGGAGATCGTTACTGCCAACGGCGAAGTTGTGACCTTCTCTCGCGAAAAGTCAGGTGACAAATTTCCCGGAACCGTAGTGGGACTCGGAGCGATTGGAGTCATCACAAGAATTACTCTCGATGTGCAGCCGACCTTTCAGATGACCCAGATGGTGTATGAGAATCTCTCTTTCTCGCAACTCGAACATCACCTAGATGACATCTTTGCGAGCGGATACAGCGTTAGCCTCTTTACAGACTGGCAAGATCATCGAGCAACTCAGGTCTGGATTAAGCGTCGGGTTGATCAGGCACCTCGCGTCGATCCGAAGGCCGACTTTTATGGAGCAAAGCCAGCCAGCCACAATTTGCACCCGCTTGCCGGGCACTCAGCAGAAAACTGCACGGAGCAGATGGGCATTCCCGGGCCCTGGTACGAACGCCTCCCGCACTTTCGCATGAACTTTACGCCGAGCAGTGGAGCGGAGCTGCAATCGGAGTACTTCGTTCCACGCGATAAGGGCTATGCTGCCATCCTCGCGGTTGAACAACTCCGCGACCAGATCACACCTCACCTCTTCGTCACGGAGTTTCGGACTGTCGCCGCAGACGACCTTTGGATCAGCCCTTGCTACCAGCGGCCTTCGATGACGATTCATTTCACCTGGAAGCCGGAATGGGCAGCGGTCAAGAAAGTGCTTCCGCTGATTGAGGAAAAGCTCGCGCCATTCGGTGCCATACCTCATTGGGCCAAACTTTTTACCATGACGCCTGCACGGCTCAGATCGCAGTACGCAAAAATGTCAGCGTACCAGGCGATACTCGCACAGTACGATCCAAGCGGAAAGTTTCGCAATGAGTTTATCAACACGAATATCTACGGTGCGTAATCATTCATTGGAAGGAATGGTGGGCACGAGGTGACCTGTTTCCTAGCGCATACTTTCCTCCTTACCTGTCTCTTCTCGGCTGGCGCAAACGAGACGGGCGCGCTACGTCGGCTCTACTTCCCGACTCCGCACTGCCTCCAAAAAATTCATGGCCGGGACGACAACGTCGAAGCCAAGTGGAGCGAAGAGGTACGGGTGAAGGACTAATGCAACGTTGCATTTCTCGCAAATGCCGGTGCGGTAGTATGAGTTGGGGCGCTTGCGGCCAAGATCTAGTGGACGTCGGAGCTAGCTGAAGATGAAGAGAGAAGATGCCGCCGGAATCAACGATGCCAATTAGTCAGGCACTGCAGTCCAAGCAGGACCAAGGTGCGAGGGGCCGAAGGACGACTGGGGTTGTGCTTCTGATCGTGCTGCCTTTTCTCATTCAAGCAGTCGTATATTTGACCGTTCTTTTTCGGTCGGTTGTTACGCGAAACGACACAACCTATCCCGAAGGAGTCGGAGTCTACGCTGCCCTTAGGGCATGGCAAACGGGACATCTGTATTCCGATCCGTTTCAATTTCCCTGGAACTATCAGATGTACGGGCCGGTCTTCTACTTCTTTGGGTACATCTTCGCCAAGCTGACGCATGGCTCTCCACTGCTCACGGCAGAACTGATGCGCTCACTTTCTTTACTGGCATTTCTAGGATCTGCCGGACTGGTCGGCTACCTCTCCTTGAGGCTGGAAGGGCGGAGGCTTTGGGCGGCTGTCAGCGTCATCTTCAGTTTGACCTGCGCCTGGGCTGTGCCCTACTGTGCGAGCACGAGAGCCGACGCGTTATCGATCTTTTTCATTCTTGCAGCTCTAACCGTTTACCAGGTAGCGCAAGGAAGAACCCGGCTCGTCTTTTGGGCGGGCGTGTTGGCAGGGTTAGGATTTCTGTCGAAGCAATCCGTTATGCCGTTGCTATTCGCCCTGGCATTGGACACCGTGATCGCCAGAAGGTTCAGGAACACTGCCGCTCTGATTGGTGGCAGCGCAGTCGTTTCGTTGTTGGTCTTGTCGGCACTATGGCTGCGGCACGAACCTTTTCTTGTCAATTTCACTGTGGTCAGAGGCGCCGTTGTGGTTTGGTCCAACACAATTTATGCAAGCGCCGCCTTTGTCCGCGTCAATCAGATAAGCGTCATCGCTCTTTTTATCGCACTGGTAGGGATAGGTCAAAGCTGGAGAAACGAGAAGTATCGGCCAATTCTGCTTGCGATCGGTTTTGGCTGCCTTGCGAATGTGGCCGCGCTTGCGAACACGGGCGGCGACGTAAACTACTTTATCCTTCCCTGGCTGCTGATCGTTTTAATGGTGCCTGCGGGTATGACTCGAATCGAGAAACGGGCACGGCATTCGGTGCTGGCTCCTGTGGTCCTGGCGTTGCTGGGTGGAGTGATTCTCCTCCACCAAAAGTTCCTCTTGACGCAGAACCCTCCTCAAGACCTGGTAACCAGGAACGTAAACCGCCTCCGCATGCTGTCTGACTTGCCTTACCTGGAGATGTATAGTCGCTCTCCAGCTTTCCTAGACCCCTTCTTCTACCATCAGCTTTCACTCCAAGGTCGGTGGTCGAGTGCACCAATCGTCACGAGCATCGAGCGGAAAGAGTACGACCTTATCTTGCTCACCGCTAATTATCAGACCGCTGAATTGCAGTTTTTCGTGCAATCTTACCGTGGCTATTCCAATTGGGACTCCGAAGAACTGGACGCGATGCGACGAAACTATCGACCACTCTGCGAAGTTCCCGGGGTCATGGCACTCGTGCCACGCGACCGGTCGGACACGGTGCGCGATACAAATGTTAGCGAGATTTTCCAGCAGCCTTGTCACGCGACAAACAAGAGCCCGCAAATGGCACCTGAGACGCGTTGACCACGTGAGTCGGCATCCTCTCGATGTTCGCGCGCTGGAGTGCTGCAGGCACTCCAACGGCAATTTTCGGCCCATAGCATGTTGGCAGAAAACTAATCGCGGGTGCATCACAGGTGTGGCGAAAATCACCGGAACGTCGTATGTGATTCGAAGGAATGGTAGGCACGAGGAGACTCGAACTCCTGACCTCTACCGTGTCAAGGTAGCGCTCTAACCAACTGAGCTACGCGCCTGTGCGTTGAATCAAGTCTAAACGGAAGAGGAAGCTGGAGCAACCTGCGGTTGATTGGGTTACGATTATCTGACCCTGCAAAGTGCCCTTCCTCCGCCAATTTCGCGCCGCCCCTAATCTTCTCACGCTGATGCGGCTGTTCATTATCCCGTTCCTCGTGATTGAGATTCTGGACGGGCACTACCGCATATCGTTTGCGCTGTTTATTCTTGCGGGGATCAGCGATGCGCTGGATGGGGTGTTGGCGCGGTGGTTGAGCCAGAAGACGACGTTGGGGCAGTATCTCGATCCAATAGCGGACAAGCTTCTCCTGAGCACTTTATTTGTGGTTCTGACTCACGTAGGGATGATTCCACAGTACGTGACGGTGCTGGTTTTCAGCAGGGACGTAGGGATTTTGCTGATCTCTACGCTGCTTTATGTGACGAACACGATGCGGGACTTTCGGCCGAGCCTGTTTGGGAAGATGAATACGCTGGTCCAGATTCTGGCGTTGCTCGCGGTGCTTTGCCAAAAGATATTTGTTTCTCCGCAGTTAGCGACCGTTAGCCAAGCGCTCGTGCGTGCGATTGCGGTGCTCGCCCCGGTTTCGGCCGCGCAATATGCGTGGATTGTTTTTCGTAGGATGAATTCGCCGCCTGCCCAGACGGTGGTTTAGAAGGTCTATTCTTCTCCTGGAGTTTCGGCGAGCGCCTCTTCCTCTTCGATAGCAATGTCGCTAAATTCTGCTGAATCAAAGACTTCGCCACAGTTCTGGCATTCGACAAACTCTGCGTCTTCCTCACGGGCGACGATCTTTACGATGGGATGTTTGCATTTTGCGGTCATTTGGGGAGGAATTCGCGAATGTTATGGATTTTGCCCGTCTCAGGGCACCTTGTCAACTGCGATTTCTCTAGTTTTTGTGCCACAAATTTGCGGTTAATTTGCGGTGAATTGGCTGGTATAGCGTGGTTGCAATGCACCTGAGTGTCGACGTACACTATGTAGGACTGGAATTGTCTGAATTTCAGACAATTTTAGGCGAGGGAGCCCTTAAACCAACGTGCTGCGTCTGACCAAAAAAGCGGATTACGGTCTGATGGCCTTGAAGTACCTGGCAGAGCAGACGGGCGGCAGTGCGCATAGCGCCAAGGACATCGCCGAGGCCTACCATATTCCTCCGCAGTTGCTGGCGAAGATTCTGCAGACGCTGGCCAAGGCGGGGTTGCTGGTTTCGCATGCAGGGACGAATGGCGGATATGCGCTTTCGCGCGCGGCGACAGAGATTACGGCGTTTGAGGTGATCCGGGCGATTGATGGGCCGCTTTTTATTACAAGTTGCATTACGATCCATGGAGCTTGCGACCTGACGAGCACCTGCACCATCAAAGAACCATTACGAAAGGTAAACGACAGTATCAAGGACTTGTTGAGCGGCATTCACATCGCCGATTTGATCGAAGCGGACGGTGAGCAGGTTGGCGCGGGCGCTCCGGTGGGCGGTGGCCTCGTGAGCATTGCATTGTAGCCATCGCCGATCGGCGATGAGAGGATTTTTCAACGGTGTGGTTTTCAGAAGTACAGGTTTCAGGAGATACGATGAGCAACGATATGAGCAATAACGGGGTAGTGATCAGCGAGTCCTCAACACCATTGCCGGCAGGCGTGCGCCTGCCGATCTACATGGACAACCATGCGACGACGCCGTTGGACCCACGTGTGCTTGAGGCGATGATGCCGTACTTTACCTCGACCTTCGGAAATGCGGCGAGTCGCAACCACTCGTTCGGGTGGGAGGCGGAGAAGGCTGTAGAGAAGGCGCGCGAGCAGATTGCGAAGCTGATCGGCGCGACGTCGAAGGAGATTATTTTCACCTCGGGTGCGACCGAGTCGAACAACTTGGCGCTGAAGGGCATCGCGGAGATGTATCGCGAGCGCGGGAATCACATCATCACTCAGGTTACTGAGCACAAGGCTGTGCTCGACACGTGCAAGAAACTCGAGAAGCAAGGCTACCGTGTGACGTATCTGCCGGTTCAGGCCGATGGGCTGATCGATATCGAAGACCTGAAGCGGGCGATGGACGACAAGACGATCCTTGTCTCGATCATGTACGCGAACAATGAGATTGGCGTCATTCAGCCGATCTCGGAGATCGGCAAGCTGTGTCATGAGAAGGGTGTGATCTTCCATACGGACGCAGTTCAGGCTGTGGGCAAGATTCCGGTGGATGTACAGAAGGACAACATTGATGTGTTGAGCCTGAGCGGCCATAAGATCTATGGGCCGAAGGGTGTGGGCGCGCTGTATGTGCGGCGCCGCAATCCGCGTGTCCAGATCTCCGAACAGATCAACGGCGGTGGGCACGAGCGCGGGATGCGGTCGGGCACGCTGAATGTTCCGGGGATCGTTGGACTAGGCGCGGCTTGCGAGATTGCCGGGGCTGAGATGGAAGCCGAAGGCAAGCGTGAGAAGGAGCTTCGGGACTATCTGCAGGCGAAGTTCGAGAAGGCCCTGGATTATGTCCATGTTAACGGCAACATGGAGCACCATCTGCCTGGCAACCTGAACATGAGCTTTGTGTATGTCGAGGGCGAGAGCCTTCTGATGGGGATCAACGACATCGCTGTTTCTTCAGGTTCAGCTTGCACTTCAGCGACACTTGAGCCCAGCTATGTGCTGAAGGCATTGGGGCTTGGCGACGATGTGGCGCACAGCTCAATCCGGTTTGGGCTTGGGCGCTTCAACACCAAGGCCGAGGTGGATTATGTGTCGGACAAACTGATCGACGTGGTTTCGAAGCTGCGAGAGCTTTCGCCGCTGTACGAGATGGTGAAGGAAGGGATCGACCTCTCGAAGATCGAGTGGGCGGCGCACTAAGAGGAAATAGCACACCATCGACATCGACGCGCATCTAAACTAAGGTATTGAGTAACAGAGGAGAAGCATCATGGCATATAGCGATAAGGTAATTGACCACTACAACAATCCCCGGAACGTCGGACAGATGGACAAGTCTTCGACCGAGGTTGGGACTGGGCTTGTAGGCGCGCCGGAGTGCGGCGACGTAATGCGTCTGCAGATTCGCGTGAATCCTGAGACGAACGTAATCGAAGATGCCAAGTTCAAGACCTTCGGTTGCGGATCGGCTATTGCTTCATCCTCGCTCGCCACCGAGTGGGTGAAGGGCAAGACGATCGATGAGGCGCTCGCGATCACGAACACGGACATTGTGAAAGAGCTGGCGCTTCCTCCTGTTAAGATCCACTGCTCGGTGCTCGCGGAGGATGCTATTCGCGCGGCGATTGGTGACTGGAAGAAGAAGAACAGCGTTGCCGAGACTTCGGCGGTCGCGACTTCAGCGCACTAAAGGACAGGCAGGGTAAGAACGACGGTAGCGGTGCGTCTTTTGAGTCGCGTTGCTACCGTGTCGTATTAGCGGCAAGGACAAAGATATGGCAATGGTGACACTACAAACCGCGGCGGAGATGGAAGCAGCACATGCTGCGGCCACTGCGGGCGAGAAGAAGGATCCGCTTGCTGGGATGAATGTGCTGACCGCGCAGGGAGAAGAGCCTGGTAAGAAAGGCATTCAGATTACAGAGAAGGCGTTGAAGCGGATTCGCGTTGCGATGGCGAAGGAAAATGTTTCGCCGGAGCAGGGCGGTCTGAGGGTTGGGATCCAAGGTGGTGGTTGCTCGGGTTTGAGTTACAACATACGGTTCGATACGAAGCCTCGGGAGCGTGACCGGGTGTATGCGTTTGGCGAGGGGCTCCAGACCGCGGGCGATCCTACGAACGGGGCGCCGATCCGCATCTTTGTCGATCCGAAGAGCTTTATCTATCTGCATGGCATGGTGCTGGACTTTGAAGAGACACTGATGCGGCAGGGGTTCAACTTCATCAATCCGAACTCGACGAAAAGTTGTGGTTGTGGGTCGAGCTTTACGGCGTAGACTATAGTGCCGTTGGACAAATAGCGCGGCGATTGGTTCAATGAACCTGTCTTTCCGCGGAGCATTATGAAAACTTACTTGGCCCTGGCTCTGGTTTCCCTTACTTTGACGGCGCATGCCATCCAATCGATCGACTGCAAGAAGACTAGACTTGGTGCTTCCGAAAACACAGTTTGCAGCACTCCCCAGTTGTTGAAGATCGATTCTCAGATGATGTTGGACTTGGATCTTTTGAACACAGACACGATTGCTGCCAGTGCGGACCAACGCGCGCCCAGCATGGGCACAAGTGGGAATCTGGCATATCGCCGCGATGCAGTTAGTAATTGGCTGAACGCTTTTGCAGAGAAACGCGACTGGTGCGGCAAGGATCAGGCGTGCATTCTGGCCCTATATAAAAAGCAGATCACTTCAATGGAGAACGTGATTGCGCAGCAGAGGCTTCGAGCCCGTGGCATGAACCCCAGATGAGTTGTAATGAGTTTTTCGATCTCAAGCGAACTGCGGGCTAGATCCGAGGCGTTTGGGCGTAAAACTTCGCATTTAATGGAGCGTGATGAAGATTCACTTGACGCTTGCCTTCGCTGCAGCCTCCTTGACCCTCACTTCGCATGCCGCCTCGGCGATTGATTGTGCGACGGCTTCTAATCCGACTGAGAAAACTGTCTGTAGCACGCCTTCGTTGTTGCAGGCGGATGCGCGGATGACTGCCTATTTCGAGATTGCGACGCAGTTTGTTGGAATGGGCGTGCGTGGCGATCTGCAGGATTCACAGACGGCCTTTCCTGCCCTGCGGAACAAATGCGACACGGATAAGGCGTGCATCCTGGCTGCTTATAAGAAGCAGACGGCGCCGCTCGAGGCCGTGATTGCGAACGTCAAGACACACGGCCCTTTCTAAGCCGGGCAGAATATGGCAAAGGCAAAGAATGCCGGCCGCCGATTTTTCCAAGATACAACGCAACGACGGTGCCACAGTTAACACCATGACCAGCCCAGCCAAATCCTGCCGCTCCACCATCGTCCCCAGCCTTCGTTACCGTGACGCACTCGCGGCCATCGACTGGCTGGTCCGCACCTTCGGCTTCGAGAAGCAAGCCGTCTACCTTGGTCCCGACAACACTACTGTCATGCACGCCCAACTAACCTTCGGCAACGGCATGATTATGCTCGGCTCCGTTAATAACGGTGGCGAGTACGGCGAGCTCATGGTCCAACCCGATGAGGTCGGCCTGCGCGAAACAAAGGGTATCTACCTGATCGTGAACGATGCCGACGCCGTCCACTCCACGGCCCAGGCCGCCGGCGCCGAGATGGTCCTCGACATCCGCGACATGGACTACGGCGGCCGCGCCTTCACTTGCCGCGATCTGGAGGGCCACCTCTGGAACATCGGCACCTACGATCCTTGGGTCACGACATAGGCCTGGCATAGGCCGAGCAGCATGGCCCAAAAGGCCTACGGAGATCTCTGAACAAGGCTCCCCTTGCCGTGATATTTTCTCCCAATGGAGCTAAACCCGTACGACAAGTACCTTAACGGTCAGAACCCCATCTCCGTCCTCACCACCACCGCCGAGCGTCTTCGCACCCTTACCGCGATCCTTTCGACTGCTCAGGTTGAGACCCGCCCTGCGCCGCGCAAATGGAGCATCACCGAGATCGCCGCCCACCTCGCCGACTGCGAAGTCGTCTTCACCTTTCGGCTCCGCCAGACTCTTGCTCCGGCGCTCGACCAGCCCCATGCCATCATCCAGCCGTTCGACCAGGAGGCCTGGGGCGAACGTTACGCTGCTTATCAGCTCGAACCTGCGCTGACCCTCTTCCAGGCGGCCCGCAACTGGAATCTGCTCTTCCTCGCTGCTGTCTCACCCGACGACCGCCGCCGACCCACCACCCACCCCGAACGCGGCACCATGCCATTCTGGACGATAGTCGAGACCATGGCTGGCCACGACATCAACCACCTCCAGCAGATCGAGCGCCTAGTGGCTTCCCGAGGAAATTAGCTTTCACAGAAAGCTAAAGTCCAAGCGCCTCATTCACGTCGCGCACAAGATTGCGCAGATAGCTGCGTTTATTCAGCAGCTCCACCATCGCCTCTTTGGCTCTGCTCTTTGCGGCCTCGTCGCCAGCGTCCACACCTGCGTCCCACGCCGCCCAAAGCCCCTCCAGCTCCGCCTGCGTCTCCACCATCTTTGCGTCGAACGCGTCCTTCGCGGTCATCAGATCGCGCCGCAGCTCCGGCTCGTCCTCGCCCATCTGCGTGGCCGCACGCATCTCCTGCAACTGCATATTCAGCTCAAAGACCTCCTCGAGCAGCTCCGGAGGAACAACCTGCTTTTTCTCCGTCCCTGAAGTCCGCGCTGCTTCGGTCGCCGCCTTCGACTGTTCCTCCAACTCGACGCCTTCGAGCTTCAGCAGATACTGTGTCCTTGCGATAGGGTCCTTCAGGGTCCGATACGCATCATTCAACAGCGATGACTGTGCCAGCGCCGCCTCCTGCTCCGCTAACGGCTTGGAAGCGAAGCGGTCTGGATGGAGCCTGCGGCTCATCGTGTAGAACTGTTTCTCCAACGCCACAACATCCAGCGTCAACCTGCACGGCAAATCGAAAAACTCAAAATAGTTCATCATTCCCATTTTAGGCGGCTTGCACTAGTCACGATCCTGATTGTCGGATGGGGGGTACCCCCCTCCCTATTGCCTGCGCGTAAAGTCTTTCGATCCATGGGTTTACGGAGGGTGCTGGTCTGCAAAATAACAAAGGGGTTGCATCCAAAATATTCCATCTAAACGAGTTAGCCTCGGAGGGATTCCGGGGCTTGCTTGTTTTTGATCTATATATCCATTACGAGCTGGGTGGAACTAATACGCCAACTCGATCTTGTTTTGTTTGTTGAGTTTAGGTGCTTTGAGGGCTTGACATGCGATTTCTGGGCGGAAAACGCAGAAAAATAATACAAAGCAACAGCAGATCCCCTTCGGGATGACAACAAGAAAGGCAACGACAACAGCAGCGGCGAAGGAAAGGGCAAGGCGCGGGCTTCTTGCTTCCCCTTGACATTCGACAGGAGTGGGTGCATTCTGTTGTCGAATGTCGAGGGGAAGATGCCGTCTACTTCTGATTTGCTGCAAGGGACGTTGGATCTGCTGATTTTGAGGACGCTTGCGCTGGAGTCGATGCATGGGTGGGGGATTGCGCAGCGGATACAGCAGGCGTCGAAGGATGCGTTGCAGATTGGGCAGGGGTCGCTGTATCCGGCGCTGCATCGGCTGGAGTACAAGGGCTGGATTTCTGCGGACTGGGGAGCTTCGGAGAACAATCGCAAGGCGAAATTTTATTCGTTGACAGCTACTGGCAAAGCGCAGTTGAAGGCTGAGCTGAAGGATTGGGATCGTTTGACGACTGCGATTGGGTTGGTGTTGAAGCAGGTGTGAGGGTGGAATGTTCAAGAGGATTCGGAAGCGGCTTGTCTTTCTGTTGGGGCGGGGGAGCCGTCGCGAGGTGGATGAGGAGCTGGAGTTTCATCTTGAACAGCAGGTAGGGGCGAATGTTGCTGCGGGGATGACGCCGAGTGAGGCGAGACGGCAGGCGGTGATTGCGTTTGGCGGGGTGGAGCGGACGCGAGAGCAATGCCGGGAGGTGCGGCCGGGATATCGTGTGGAGACTCTGCTGCAGGTTGTGCGGTATGCGCTTCGCGGTTTTCGGCGTAATCCGGTTTTTACAGTCATGGTTGTCGTGACGCTGATGTTGGGAATTGGCGCGACGACGGCGGTGTTCAGTGTGGTGGATCGGATTCTGTTTCGTGCTCTGCCTTATGCGCATGCGGATCGGCTGGTGTCGGTGGGGTTGGTGCAGTCGCTGGAGAAGCAGGAGTTTATGCTGGGCGGGTTTTACTATGACTGGCGCGCCAATCAAAGACCCTTTGAGGCGATGACTGCAGAGAATGCGGTGACGGGTGAGTGTGACCTGACGGAGGGAAATCCCGCGCAACTGAGCTGCCCGCGAGTGGAGGCTAGTTTTTTGCCTACGCTTGGAATCTCGCCTGCGCTGGGGCGTAATTTTTTGCCAGAGGAAGATCGGCCGGGTGGGCCGAAGGTCGTTCTGATCTCGTATGGATTGTGGATGACGCACTACAACCGCGATCCGGGTGTTCTGAATAAGACGATCGATATCGATGGCAAGCCTGTGCGGGTGGTTGGCGTTTTGCCGAAGGAGTTCGAGATGCCGCGGCTGCAGGCGGCAGATGTGCTGTTTCCGCTGGCTGCCAATGAGGCTACGGATCGCAAATCAAATTCAGGGTTGGGTGGGCCGAAGCGAGTCTTTGCACGGCTGAAGCCCGGGGTGAGCGCTGAACAGGCGCGCGCGGAGTTGGAGCCTCTGTTCGAACAGACGCAGAAGTGGATTCCGGCGGAGATTCGTTCGAACTTCAAGCTGAAGGTGCGGTCACTTCGTGATCGTCAGATGCAGGATGTGCGTTTGACTGCGTGGGTGCTGTTGGGCACTGTGTTTGCGGTGCTGCTGATTGCTTGTGCCAATGTGGCGAGTCTGTTGATGGCACGTGGCGCGGCGAGGCAACGAGAGCTGGCGGTTCGGTCTGCGCTGGGTGCCAGTCGGGGCAGGCTGGTTAGTCAGGCTTTGACGGAGGCGCTGGTTTTGTCGCTCGCGGGGGCTGTTGCGGGATGGATTCTTGCCCAGGGTCTGTTGCATGTTTTTCTTGCGCTTGCACCTGCGAGTATTCCCTACCTCGACCGCGTGCAGATCGATCTGCGTATTGTTGGCTTCGCGGTGGTTCTGTCGATTGTTTGTGGTTTGTTGTTTGGGCTGGCGCCGGCTTTGCAGAGGCCAAGTGGGGAGATGCTGACGGGACGCTCGCTGACGTCTGTTTCGCATGCTTCTGTTCGTCAGTGGCTGGTGGTGGCGCAGATTGCGGCGAGTATGGTTCTGCTGACGGTCGCGATGCTGCTGTTGCGGAGCTTTTGGAACTTGCAGGACCAACAGCTCGGGATGCGCGCGGACAATACGCTGACGGCTAGTGTGACTTTGGGAGAACACAATTACTCGACGGCCGCGAAGAAGATGAATTTTTTTCAAGAGCTGGCGACGCGACTGCGGTTCGGTCCGGGAGTGAGTGTGGTTTCGGTGAGCGATTCGCTGCCGCCGGCTGATGGGCATGGCGGTATGCGGTATGGGGAGATTCTTGTTGCGGGCAGGCCGCGTTCTGATGCAGGGCCGGGTGAGGTGGTGAGAGACCGTTGGGTGTCGCCGGAGTATTTCCGAGCACTGGATGTGCCGATTGTGCTGGGGGAAGGGTTTCGGGACGAGGACCTTGGTTCAAGCGAGCATTTTGTGGTTCTGAGTCAACAGTTGGCGGAGCGGTTGTTTCCGGGAGAGGATCCTGTCGGCAAGCGATTGAATTTTGATCACGTCAGCTTCCCGGATGCCCCGTGGTACACGGTGGCCGGGGTTGCGGCGAATGTGAAGAACGGCGGCTTGACCGGCGAGGAGGGGCCGGAGTTTTACAGGCTGAGGCGCAATCGCGAAGAGGATTGGGCGGGGCGTGGTGTGTGGGGGCAGACTGCGGTGATCGTGGTGCGAAGCTCGCTGCCTGCGGCGGAGACGTCGCGGTGGATTCGGTCGCAGGTGGCGGCGCTGGATCCGACGTTGCCGGTTGACATTGCGACGCTGCGGGAGAGGGTGAGCAAGCTGGCGGATCAGCCGAGGTTTCAGACGACGCTTGTTGGATTTTTCGCTGCCACGGGATTGGTGCTGGCGGTGATTGGACTTTATGGGGTGATGGCTTTTCTGGTGGCGCAGCGAACGCAGGAGATCGGCGTGCGCATGGCGCTGGGTGCGGGACGAAGCGATATTCTGCGACTGGTTCTGGGCAGGAGTTTGCGGTTGATTGTGTGTGGGGTGGTGGTGGGTCTTGTTGCGGCGGTGGTGGTGTCGCGCGTGTTGGCGAGTCTGCTGTTTGGT
This sequence comes from Acidobacteriaceae bacterium KBS 89, assembly GCA_000381605.1. Classification (GTDB taxonomy): domain Bacteria; phylum Acidobacteriota; class Terriglobia; order Terriglobales; family Acidobacteriaceae; genus Edaphobacter. Next base: position 1,442,285 of record KB906754.1, on the reverse strand, counting down.
GTTGGGTCGCGTGATCCGGTCACTTACTTGATGGTGACCGCTTTGTTGATCGTGGTTGCGTTGGTGGCTACGTTGGTTCCGGCGAGGTCGGCTAGCAGGGTTGATCCGATTGTGGCGCTGCGGTGTGAGTAGGGGTGGAACAGGTGTTGGTATAGGATGCTGAAACTATGGCTGAGATCGTGGTGCGGGAGGCGGTCGCAGAAGAAGATGTCGCACGGGTGCGGTTGCTGATGGAGGCGTATGGGGCGCATCTGGCACGTTATCCGGAGGGAGCAGCCAATATGTGTCTGTCGGGGTTTCGTGATGAGCTGGATGCGTTGCATGGGAAGTATTCCGCTCTTCTGCTGGCGACGGCAGATGGCGTCGCGGCGAGGTGTGTTGCGCTGCGGAGGTTGCCGCATGTTGAGGGTGGTTGCGAGATGAAGCGGCTTTGGGTGGGGTCGGATTTTCGCGGAATGAGGATTGGGCGGCGGCTGGTTGAGGATGCGATCCTGTGGGCGCGACGGGAAGGGATGACGGCGATGTATCTGCACACGATCGCGGCGGCGATGCCGGAAGCGGTCCAGCTCTATGCCACGATGGGCTTTGAGCGCGTGGAGTCTTATCACGGGGATTGCACGGAGGATGTTGAGTTTTTTCGGCTTGATCTGCGATGAGATTCCTTCGCTGCGCTCCGGAATGGCGAAAGGAAAAAATGCGAGATCGAAAAGCAGATCCCCTTCGAGGATGACAACAAGAACGGCAAAAGCAAAAGCAAAAGAAGCAATGACGAAGGCGAATGCGGGGTTTTCGCTGCGGTCAGGACAACAACAATGAAAGGTGTTCTCCGAGTGGCAACAAGGAGTGGTGTGAGTCGCTCTCAGTCGAGGGGGATGTGGTTGGCCCAGGAGCGTTGGGTGGCGGAGTATGTGGTGGGGCTCAGGCCGGAGAAGGCGTGGAAGTCGTTGGCGAAGTGAGACTGGTCGTAGTAGCCGCAGGTGAGGGCGAGATCGGCCCAGTGGATGTCGTCGCCACGATGCATTTGTTGGACGGCTTGCTGGAAGCGTTGGATGCGGCAGTAGAGCTTGGGGGAGACGCCGATCTGTTCGCGGAAAAGTTGGGAGAGGCGGCGTGGGCTTACGCCGATGTCGCGGGTCAGTGCGGCGATCTTTGTGGTTCCGGGGGATTGATGGAGGTGAGTGAGGGCGTAATCGATCACGGGGATACGGCGTTGGGTTCTGCTTTCGCTGAGGCGGTGGCGGAGGGCGAACTCGAGGAGGTCGAATTTTTGCGCGGGAGCTGGGGCTTCGCGGAGGTCGTTGCGGAGGTTTACGGCCGCGCGGCCCCAGAGGTCTTCGAGTGAGGTTTCACGGTTGGTGAAGACGTGGGTGTTCTCTGGAAAGAAGGCGAGGGTGCCGCCTGGGTGGAAGAGGATGCCGATGAGTTCGGAGAGGTCGATGGTGTCGATCTGCTGGTGGTGGGAGTAGAGGCCGAGGAAGAGGGCGGCGGGGGTGTGCTGGAGAGGGTCGGTGGGGTGGTTGGCGTCGGTGAGGTAGTCGCGCGCGAGGGATATGACGACCTGGGCGTGGCCGTTGGGGAGGATGCGCTCGTGGCGGTGAGTGGCTTGGGGGTTGGAGGCGTACCAAAAGGACTTGATGAAGGGTGCGAGGGCGGGATGGGGGCGGCGCTCTAAATAGAGCATGCATCGACCTCCTCTTATTGACCATCTGACACTACAGCGGATTGTGGGGTGGTCGCCTGGAACTGATGTGATTGTAGGACAATAGAAGATGGACTGATAGGGGATTTGAAGCGATGGCGGATGAGCGAGTTGTAGGGATTGATTTGGGCACGACGAATTCGCTGGTGGCGTTTATGGAGGGTGGGACGCCGGTGGTGATTCCCGGTGAGGATGGGGAACGGCTGGTGCCGTCGGTGGTGGCGTGGACCGACGATGGAGTTGTGGTGGGAAATGCCGCGCGGGGGACGTTGATGAATGATTCAGCTAGCGCGGTTTATTCTGCGAAGCGGCTGATGGGGCGGGATATTGCGGATGTGCAGGAGGAGTTGAAGCTGTTTCCGTTCAAGCTGGCGGATGGGCTGAAGCCGGGTGAGGTGTTGAAGGTGAGCGTGGGTGGGTTGATGCTGACGCCGCCGGAGATCTCGGCTTATGTGCTGCAGCAGTTGAAGAAGAATGCGGAGAGATTTTTTGGCGGGCCGGTGACGAAGGCGGTTATTACAGTTCCGGCTTACTTCAATGATGCGCAGCGGCAGGCTACGAAGGATGCTGGCCGGATTGCCGGATTGGAGGTGTTGCGGCTGGTGAATGAGCCTACGGCCGCGGCGCTGGCTTATGGGTTGGATAAGAACAAAGACGGCTTGATTGCGGTGTATGACTTTGGTGGCGGGACGTTTGATGTTTCCATTCTGAAGCTGCATGAGGGAATCTTTGAGGTGATCGCTACGGGTGGAGATACGCACCTGGGCGGGGACGATATTGATAATTTACTGATTGCAATTGCGCTTGATGATATTGCCGGTGATCTGGGCGAGGATGTTCGAGGGAATGGCGAGGCGGTGCAGGCGGTTCGCAAGGCGGTGATTGAGGCGAAGATCTTGCTTTCGACTGATGAGACTGCGACTTTGAATGTGCTGCTGCCTAGCGGGAAGAGGTATCTGCGGCAGATTACTCGGGCCCAGTTTGAGGAGTTGACTGCTGGGGTGATTGCGCGGACGGCGGCGCCTTGCAAGCAGGCGCTGAAGGATGCGGGTTTGACGGCGGGGCAGATCGATGAGGTGGTGCTGGTTGGTGGGTCGACGCGGATTCCGGCGGTGCGGGCGCTGGTGGATGATCTGTTTGAGTTGAAGGCGAGGGGGAAGAAGCCGCATACGGAACTGAATCCGGATGAGGTGGTGGCGCTGGGGGCGGCGGTGCAGGCACAGATTCTTGGGGGAGGGTCGGCGGCTACGGAGGACCTGTTGCTGCTGGATGTGACTCCGCTGTCGCTGGGGATCGAGGCATTGGGTGGTGTGGTGGCGAAGATCATTCAGCGGAACTCTACTGTTCCGGCGAGTGCGACGGAACACTTCACGACAGGAGTGGATGGACAGACGAATGTGGCGATCCATGTGGTGCAGGGAGAGCGAGAGTTGGCGAAGGATTGCCGGTCGCTGGCTCGGTTTGACCTGAAGGGGATTCCGCCGATGGTCGCGGGTTTGCCGCGGATCGAGGTGAAGTTCCTGATCGATGCGAATGGGATTCTGCATGTGAGTGCGCGCGAGCAGAGGAGCGGGAAAGAGGCTGAGGTTGAGGTGAAGCCGACCTATGGACTGACGGATGAGCAGGTGGAGACGATGATTCTGGACTCGTTTGACCATGCGGAGACCGATATTGCCGAGCGGCAGTCGATCGAGGCCAAGAATGAGGCGGAGACGATTCTGACTGCGGTGAAGAAGGGCAAGAAGCATGAAGCCTGGCAGATGCTTTCGAGCGACGAGATCGACAAGATTGAGATAGGGATATCGTTTCTAGAGGCAGCGATTCCGGGCGGAGACCATCGGCAGATTCGGATGGGCATTGAACGGCTGGATAAGGCGACGCGGAGGTTTGCGGAGTTGATGATGGATAATGCAGTTTCAGGCGCGATGCAAGGAAAGACGATGGAGGCTGCGGGAGAGAGTATGGGTGAGGGACCGACGGCTCCGCATCCGTTTGCGAAGGCGCAGATTAGCGATTCGAAGGGTTAGAAGGCGATAATTACAGATATGTCTGAGAAGAGTGCTGAAGTTGTGGATGTGTCGAAGCCCGCGGGCGAGGGAATGGTTCGCGTGACGTTTTTGCCGGAGGGAAAGACGGTCGAGTTTCCGTTCGATACGCTTCCTTATGAGGGGCATGGCGAGCCGATGTCGTTCCTGGATGTGGCGGAGAACTACGATATTTTTCTTGATCATGCGTGCGGCGGGGTGTGTGCGTGCACGACCTGCCATATCCATGTGAAGGAGGGTGCGCAGGGGTTGAGCGAGCCTGAGGACCTGGAGTTGGACCGGATGGAGACGGCGGCAGATGTGCAGTTGAACTCGCGGCTGGGGTGCCAGGCGGTGATTGAGAAGCCGGGGACGTATGTGGTGGAGATTCCGAAGTGGAACCGGAATTATGTGCAGGAAGGGAAGCCTGCTCACGGGCCGGGTAGCTAGTTCTTCTCGTTTTTCTATTTTGGGAAGCGTCTCAGGATGACGGTGATGATTGTGACTTCGGGGCCATCGCTGACCTCGGGCCGGATCACTTCGGTTATTTCGGTTACTGTGCAGACGTCGCCGCCTACTGATTCGGGAGGGGAGACGGACTCTCCGACTTCGGGATATTCAGGGGTCTCGTGAGACTCGTAGACCCTGGGATTCTTCCAGCGGAGGTCGCCACCCTCCTGGCGCAACCTGAACTGCACGATCGTATTCATGACGTCAGTTTATCGTGGGCTTGTCTGGCTCTGGTTTCTCTGGGGTACCCCCCCTATTGCCCGCGTGTAACTCCCTTATTTTCAATGGTATACGACATGTCAATGCCGCTAAAATATTGCAAACATTGGAGTTGCGTCCAAAATCGTGTTATCAAAAGACTTAGCCCCGGCGGGTGGCCGGGGCTTGCTTGTTCTCGATCTATAACTCTATTTTACCGGATGGAGCGTAACTAATACGCCAAGTCTATTTTGTTTGTTTTGATGGATTTAGGTGGTTTTGGGGCTTGACACGCGGTTTTGCTGAGGAAAATGAAGGACGAAAGCGCAATGGTGTTTCTTTTCGCTTAGCTTAATGCGAATTGGGAGTGCGGGGCGCGAAAGAGACGGCGGTCACAGAGCATGGCGTGATCGCAGATGTGGGTGTTGTCGTGTGCCTTCAGTTCGACCTCGGTCGCGGTGTTGGCGACTGTCGCGAAACATTTCAGGCAGATTGAATCGAAGGAGCCGTCCCGATTGAGACGGTGTGGGAACTTGCGGAGCTTGATGGCCATCGTGCGGCCCTCTTTTCCTGGTGAGTCTCAACCGTAGTCCCTCCTGTGCGCTATGTCTAGCGGGCGACATAAGAAACCGTTGCTATTACCTAATTAATACGTAGGTCGAGCTTCGGGAAGTTCGGGTTTGTCCGGAATGGAAAAAGGTAGCGGTCAGTCTGATCCGCTACCTCAATGTGACTGATCAACGCAGTTACTGTACTTCTATTGCAGGTGGCGGAGTCCAACTACCATCCAGAGCTGCCGCGGATGGCCAATAGAGGCGCATCAGGGGCGTCATCATGGCCAGGCTAGGGGACGTAGGGAGCCAATTGATTTCCTTATCCTTGCCCGGACTCGTAGGCTGCATGTAGATCGTCGTAGATCCATCGGCGTTCGCTTTCGGATTCATCCAGTTGCTTACGGAGAACTTGGTGGTGCCGGGAATCAGGAAGTGCTCCTGATAGTTGGTCACAGACCAGAACGCTCCTGCTGGCGGCAATTGACCTTTGGGAAAGGTAATCGTGTATTTTTTCCCGCCATCCAGAAGCTTGCCGTTGCTGTCCTGAACAAGCAGTGGGTAGAAGCCGTCCTTTGGTAGGTTAGCTCCGAAACCTACGAACGAGATGCCAGCTCTGAGCTTGTAGTCCGTACCGTAGTTTCCAAGATGAGGATCCGGAATAAGCCACCCACCCCTCAAATTACCAATACTGGCTGGATCTGCAGCAAGCTTTTCAAAGTCATGCTGTACAGCTTTCACAGCAACCCCCATCGCGGCCTTCTTTTCGAGAGAAAGACTGGCGTAGTCAAAAGGCTGCCCGTGAACGATGCCGAACTGTGCGAGAAGCTTGTCCATGCCTGCGGCTTTATCTTCATCCGGGAACGGTACTTTGTTAAACCATTCCGCAGCCTTCTTGAGAAAGGCCTCTCCATCGAGTGCATTTGCCTGCGGAGAGGGGCCGGGAGTCAACGCAATATTGGGATTGACGGTGCCGGCAGGTTGCGTAAAGGGCTTTCCAAACGCGCTCAGCGGTCTCAAGTCATATTGATCTTGAACGGCGTGCACATTGTTCAGATCGTCGAGACCCTCCACCTGGGTACGCACAATTAGCCACGATTGATTTGTCGTGCAATGGACGACGATGCTGTTGGGGATTTTGGGAAGATCGCCCTTGAAGTCAGGACCGACCATGATGAAACTTGTTTTGGTGGTAAGCCCATCTTGCAGACCGTTACTGTAGTACACCTTCGTCCACGCATCCATGAACTCGTACATCATGAACCGCTTTTTGTTTTTTCCGGGAACGTTTGGAATGGCCGGGGTCGTGAAGACCACTGGCTCCTTCGAGACATCCGTCCACGCCAGTGTGTACAGCGTGTCGGTGCTCGGGAGAATGACGCCGTGATTGTCGGGGCGGCTTTGGCGCACGCTCATGAACTGATTGAGCGGAGCGGACAACGTCTCCCACGTGGGCTTGTCGACGTTGGTTAGGACTTCGTAAGAGACGCCGAAGGTGACGAGGGGATACAGATACATATAAGCCGCTGCTGCATCCTTGACGACCGCTTCCGGCGCGGATGAGGTGGTTGGGTCGGAGGGTGTCGATTGCTTACAGCCCACGGCGGACATGAAACAGGCTAACGTTGCGCATAAGACAAACCTTGTCTTCATATGGCGGATTCCTTATCGAATAGGCATTAAAGATGTTGCTTGAATGCGCGGTGGTCGCGATTATCCAGGCGCGATAGTGGCGGGGAACTACCGTTATGCTCGCATCTCGTTATCGCTTGGGGAACTACCAATTCTGCTAGCTTGCGAAAGGATTACAGGGAACTGATCGCGCATTTGCTTTGAGAGATCCAGTGACGCAATTTGAGACGTCTGCGTGCGCAGCTTCAGATGCAGGTGCCACCTTACTTCTCGCGTAACACGCTGCACTATGGAGCGGAGACTTATGTTGAGTTGCGCAATGCGCGGATGTGAGCGGAATGATGCTTCGATCGGTCTCTGCTTCGACCAAAAAATTTGTTACAAGCCCCACTGTTACGGCGTGTAGTTGCATGCGGAGTCGAAGCCGCAGCCTTCGTAGACGTTGTGGTGGTCGTCGCGAAGGATGTAAGCCATGTCCGCCGCTTTCATGGGATCGATGATCAGATCTCTGGTGAGCATGACGACCTCGAACTTGAAGCCTTGCGGCAGCTTGAGTTTGCTAGCCAGTGTTGGCAGGTTGTCGAGGGTGAGGTTCTTGTCCACTTCGGTCGTATAGGACTGCATCACCCATGTCTTGCCGTCCGCACCACGTAACACGAATACCTTGCTGCCTTTTGAATAGAGGTACTTCGTCTCGCGATGGACCTGTCCGGGCTGATAGTCAGCCCTCGCCAGACCCTTCAAGGACTCTATTGAGACGCTGGCCACCCATGTGGCCTTCACGCCGAGGAAGTCAACCGACTCGCCCGATTTGTAGATCCAAAGTTGATCTATGACCCAATGGCGTCTGGCGCTTTGTGGCGTCGGGTTCAAATACACCAAAGTGGCCCCGAGGTTCGCAGCGAGATCTTTGGCGTCGATAGCCGCCATCTTATCGACCGGGCAATGATCTCCAGGACCGCTCGAGTTGTAGAACTGGGCCGTCATCTCGGAGCCCTTGCCGAGGACTGGTGCGATCTCGCAATAGGCGTAGTCGCGTGCATCGATCTTGTGTATGACTTTGCCGGGAGCCGGACCGGGGTTAAGTTTGATCTGCTGGGCGAATGCGCAGGCGCCGAGCAAGAACATGGCGGCGATTGTCAGGTTTTTCATTCGGGTTTGCCGGTGAAAGGGACGGGGCTTCGTGAATAACATTGTGGTGGAAGGCATATCCGATTCCTTTCTCTCTCTAGTCCGAGGGCCCGAACGTAGTGTGGCATGTCGCCGAGGCGTGAATTGGATATTGCAATGCTAACGGAGAAGAGGATTTGCTGCGTCGGTCCTTCACTGCTTCGACCAAGAGATTTTGCGACAACCCGTCTGTTACGGCGTGTAGTTGCATGCGGCATCGAAGCCGCAGCCTTCGTAGAGATCATGGTGGTCGTCGCGAAGGATGTGAGCCACGCCCGCTGCATTCCTGGGATCAATGATGAGGTCTTTGGTCAGCGTCACCGTCTCGAACTTGAACCCTTGAGGCAGCATGAGTTTGCTGCCCAGCTCTGGGAGTTTCTCCAAAGTAAGGTTCTTGTCCACTTCGGTCGCGTAAGACTGCATCACCCATGTCTTGGCGTCCGCGCTACGCAACAGGAATACCTTGGTCCCTTTTGAATAGAGGTACTTCGCCTCGCGATGGACTTGTCCGGGCTGATAGTCAGGCTTCGCCAGGCCCTGCAAGGACTCCAGCGACACGCTGGCCACCCATGTGGCCTGGACACCGAGGAAATCAACCGAGTCGCCCGCTTTGTAGATCCAAAGCTGATCCATGACCCAATGGCGTGCGCTTCCTGGCGTCGGGTTCAGATACACCAAGGTGGCCCCGAGTTTCGCTGCGAGGCTTTTGGCGTCGATAGCCTCCATCTTCTCGACGGGGCAATGATCGTCAGGGCCGCTCGAGTTGTAGAACTGGGCCATCGTGTCGGGGCCATTGCCGAGGACCGGTGCAATCTCACAAAACGCGTAGTCGCGCGTGTCGATCTTGTGTATGACCTTGCCAGGAGTCGCACCGGGGTAAAGCTTGATCTGCTGGGCAGAGTCGCCGTCACCGATGGCATCGACATTCTGGCCACCATGAACCCTCAACATCAGCCAGCAAACGGCGCAGACGCCGAGCAAGACAATGACGGCGGCGATTGTCTGCATCTTCATAGCTATCTAAATCCGATCCGATTCCTTTCTCTTTCTAGTCCGAGGACTCGAACGCAGTGTGGTACGACGCCGAGGCGTGAATTGGATATTGCAATGCTAGCGGAGAAAAGGATGGGATGCCCGTCGCATGTGGTGTGCGACGGTCAGGTGGGAGGATTCCGTATTTCAGCGGGGCCGCTGAGCGGCGGACTGCGGACTGCGGAGGATTCTCTCCCTGCTACGGCAGCGTCTGGGCTGTCGCAGCAGAGAGAAGAGTTGTGGCTACTGCTTGTCGTACATTGAGACGCCGGAGACCTTCTTGCCGGCCGCATCGTTTGCGGTCAGGTGCAGCGTGCGGGTCTTGCCGTCCTTGGACACGACCACCTTACCCTTGTTCGTCTCTTTGCCGCTTTTCTTGCTGGTTATCTCCAACTCGTGTTCGTTGACCGTTTTGTACGAGCGCGAATCTGCAGTGGGGTCGCCTGTGAGCGGATATTCTTTACCGTCGAACTTGCCCGTCCACTCGGTGTGCATCGGCTTGCCGTCGCCGCCAGTTCCATCGGTGGTCACTTTTACGTTGTCGCCGTCGGCTGCGTAGATCACGGTCGAGTTCTTTACCATCCCGGCTGGGATCTTGGACTTGGCTTCGTCGAGTTTCCACGTTCCCATCTGTGGGCTTTGGGCGAAGCTCAAGGCTGTTCCGGCGAAGCACAGAGCTGCGGTTAAGAGGAGCATTCTTGCTTTCATGTGTTTCTCCTGTCGATGCAAATATCTAGTTGCTGTTTGAACAGCACGGAACTATACACCCCCTCTGATAGTCACGGAAGTAGCTTTTCTCGGGTGCGCCCATCTGCAGCGCTGGGGTATTGCGCTAACCGCGGACTGCACTTGTTTTAGGGACGATTCCGTATTTTGCGTCGAGGAATTGCTGGAGGTCCTGGGGGAGGGTGGTGGATAGCTCCTGCCAGGTGAGGAGTTTCAGGCGTGTGGCGAAGGTGGGACGGTGGACTGCTGTCAGGATGGAGTACCAGGTTTCGATGAGGTCGTGACGGCGGGCGTCGGAGAGCACGCAGAAGGATGCTTCGGCGGCGTAGGCGGCGAGGACGTTGCGGATGAGTTGGTAGCCCTGGATTGCGCCGGTGGGTTTACGGGGGAGGCGGGTGAGGTCGAAGACGGTTTCGAGGTCGCGGTAGCGCTCGATGAGGCGGGGGGCGGCGGTCTGGAAGTTGGATTCGGTGAGCTTGGCTTCAAGGAAGAGGTTACCGAGTTGGAGGTCGATCTCGGTGCGGTCGGTTAATCCAGGAGGGAGTTTGCTGCGGCCTTTGCGTGGGTGTTTGAGAGGTACGCCGGGGTTGATGCCGAAGCAAGGTTGGGCGGTGGGGTCGACGTTGAGGAGGTTGGCGACGGCGGGGGCGAGGGTGTGGCCGTTGAAGACGGCGGGGTGGCAGAAGATGTTCATGAGAAGAGCGTCGGAGCTGTTGGCGGAGTCGAGCTCCATCCACTGCCAGTCGTTGCGGGCGCGGGAGCGGCGGGAGGCGGTGTGGGGCTTGGTGAGGCGGCGGAGCCAGGCGGGGTTGGCGCAGATGGTGGTGTCGGATGCGGGGTGGAAGTTGCCGTGGCGACCTTGCTCGTCGCGGCCGAAGATGACTACTGATTCGGAGCCTGGGTGGATGTCGTGGAGGAGGTTTTGAGTGCGGGCGAGATGGTGGGCCCGGGCGCTTAGGTCGCGGCGGAGGAGGGAGGCGGACCAGCCGGGTTGGGGTGGTTGGGGCATGATGGTGCTGTGTTGTGTGCCTATGATGGGATGCTTGGCAGGAGCAACTGACGAACAGCAGATTTCTCGACTGCGGTGGCAAAGGCGCGCCTTCGGTCGAAATGACGTTGCGAGGATTTTAAGACGGTTGCGAGGTGGTGTGGTGAAAGGTTCTTGTAGTCTTTTGAGTAAGCGGTTGATGCCGCTGGGACGACTTTAGTGAGGGGAGCGTTATGGCGCGTGAGATTGATTGGTTGGATTCGGAGGAGATTGGGATTTTGCTGCAGGAGAAGTATCCGGAGATTGAGCCCTATTCGGTGCGGTTTACGGATCTGCATAAGTATGTGATTGGGTTGCCGGGATTTGTGGGGGATCCGGGTAAGTCGAATGAAGGGATTCTGGAGGCGATTCAGTCGGCGTGGAATGAGGAGTGGGAGGATGCTAAGTAGAAGCCTTGTCCTGCCGGACGGGCCGCCTGCGCGGCGAACGGCCACTTCGTGACGCGTGTACCGGTCGGGGTGATTTGATTTTATTGGCCCGACCGTTGGTCGGGATTTTGCTTCGTGTTGAGGACCTCGTTCACGGGATGCGGGAGCGGAGTTGGGTCAGGAGTTTTGAGCCGCTCAGGTGGAGGGTGGCGGCTGCGAGGACGGCCCAGGTCAGGCCTCCGATGGTGAGGGCGATGAGGTCGCCACGGTAGGTTTGGGGTTGAGCGATCAGGTGGAGGGTGAGAGCTGCTCCGATGAGGCTTATGACGGCGGCGATGGCGGCGCGGGTGATTTCGGGGCGATCGAGGCCGGCGTAGGGACCGCCGGGTGGGCCAAAGATGGGAACGAGATGACGGCGGTGGGCCATGACGGCGAGGGTCCCGGTTTGGAGGAGGATCGCGAGGTTTGAGGCCCAGGCGAGGCCAATGACACCGAAGTGCTGGTGGAGCTGCCAGTAGATGGGGATGCTGATGATGGTGATGATGGTTCCGGCAAACATTGGGGCGAAGGTTTCGCCGGCGGCGTAGAAGGCACGCGCGTAGATGGCTTGCGCCGTCCAGAGGGCGAGCGAGATGGCGAAGATGGCGAAGTAGGTGGCGGTGGCGGTGGCGTCTGCGGCGTTGAAGGAGCCGCGACGGAAGATGAGATCGACAGCGGGCTGGGCGAGGGCGATCATCGCGGCGGAGCCTAGGAGGGAGAAGGCGACGAGGCGAGAGACGGATCGGTTGACGGCGGAGGCGAAGCTGGCGAACTGGTTGCGGCCGAAGAGCGAGGCGAAGAAGGGGAGGGAGGCTGCTCCGGCGGCCTGGCCGATGATGGCCATGGGTGCGGTGAAGAGACGCTTGGCGTAATTGAGGCGGGAGATGTCGCCGGCGCCGTGCTTGGCGAAGTAGCCGAGGATCTGATTGTCGAGGGTGATGATGGTGACGCCGAGCATGAGTGGGAGGGAGAGGCGAACCCACTCGCGGAGGCCGGGGTGTTTGAAGTCGAGGATACGGTGGTAGCGGAGGCCGGCGCGATGGGCTCCGTAGGCGTTGAGGAGGAAGGGGCCGAGCATGGCTCCGATGAGTGCGCCGACGCCAAGCGAGGAGATGCCGATGCGACCGGCGAGGAGGACTCCGCCGAAGATGATGCCGAAGTTATAGATGAGCGGAGCGAGGGCCTGGAAGGAGAACTGTTTGCGGACGAGGAGGACGGAGGCGAGGACTCCGCCGGCGAAGAAGAAGAGCTGTGCGGGGAGGAGTATGCGGGTGATGCGGGTACAGAGGATTCCTTCGGGTGATGCGGGGTCGAAGTAGATGCGGGTGAAGAGCGGGGTGAAGATCTCGGCGAGGAGGATGGCGCTGCCGAGGACGATGACCATGGTGTTGAGGATGATGGAGAGGGCGCGTTCGCCTTCGGCTTCGTCGTTGGTGGCGCGGTAGCGGTCGAGGATGGTGACGAAGGTGATGGAGGCGGCTCCGCCGACGAGGAGGTAGTTGATCCACTCGGGGAGGTAGAAGGCTACGTTGTAGGCGTCGGTGTTGTGGCCTGCGCCGAATTCGTAGGCGATGTACTGGTCGCGGACTAGGCCGATGATGCGGGAGAGAAGAGCGGAGAGGGTTAGGAGAAGAGTGGCCGAGGTGGCGGTGTGGCTGTGCGATGGGCGAAGAAAAGAGAAGGGGCTGCGGCGAGGTGAGGCGATGGCCGGGTTGGGTTCTTCGTTGGCGGGCACGGGTGCTGGATTGATTTTATCGGTAAGGGCTTATGCTGATGGGTGGCGGGGGTGGTTCACCTTCGGCGAGGTTTGTTGGAGTTGATAAGAAGGCATACCCCGGGGCTAAAGCCCTAATTTTGGGGATAGCCTGAGACCCAAGGCTGAGGCCTTGGGGTACCTCGAAGCAACGGCAACTGCAAAGGCAACCGCAACTGCAAAGGCAACAGCACCAGCACCAGCACAGCAACAGCAGATCCCCTTCGGGGATGACAACCAAAAGGGCAAGTGCAACGGCAACTGCAACTGCAACGGCAGCAGAGACTGCAACGGCAACGCAACAGCTACATAGAGGTGGATTGGGTTGGAGAACTTTCGGCTGAGGGTGTTTCGGGCGGTGGCGGAGGAGATGAGTTTTCGCAAGGCGGCGGAGGTGTTGCATCTGAGCCAGCCTGCGGTGAGTCAGCATGTTCGTGCGCTGGAGGAGGAGGCGGGGGTGCGGCTATTTGATCGTGCCCGGGGTGAGGGGCATGGGAGTCAGATCTCGTTGACCGAGGCGGGACGGGTGTTGCTGGGTTACGCTAATTCGGCAGCGGAGACGATGGTGGAGGCGCAACGGGCGCTGGCGGCTCTGAATCATGAGGCGATGGGGAAGCTGCGACTTGGGGCTTCGACGACGGTGGCGCAGTATGTTTTGCCGCGGATTCTGGGGGCGTTCTTGCGGCAGTATCCGCAGGTGAGGCTTTCGCTGGTGAGCGGCAATACGGAACGGATTGTCGAGGCGGTGGCGGAGGAGAAGGTGGAGTTGGGGATCATCGAAGGGCCGGCCATGCGGCGCGACGTGAAGACGGAGAGAATGGTTCGGGATGAGATGGTGCTGATTGTGAGTCCGAATCATCCGTGGGCGGCGCGTAAGGGTGCAGCGATCGCTGTGGGGGAGCTGGCGAAGGTGCCGTTGTTGCTGAGGGAGCGCGGTTCGGGATCGCGAAGGGTGGTGGAGCGGGCGTTGAAGAAGGCGGGGCTGCCACTGCGGTCGCTAAGCGTGGCGATGGAGCTGGACTCGACGGAGGCGATCATTTCGGGAGTGGAGGCGGAGCTGGGGGTGGGGTTTGTATCGCGGTATGCGGTGAGCAAGGTGTTGCGGCTGGGGTCGGTGCGGATTGCGGCGGTTGAGGGTTTGGAGATTTTGAGGGACTTCAGTTTTGTGCGGTTGGCGGGGACCGAAGCTACGGGGACGGCCGCGGCGTTTCAGCGGTTTGCGCTGGCTTCTGCTTCCGTTTAGATACGCGGTTTGGGCGTGTTGAAATGCATGCCTGGGAAGCGGTGGTTGACGTCGGCGAGTCAAATCGGGGTGATAAGTAGAAGTTATCAGCAATTCAAAAGTACTTCTCGACTGGGCGTGGGGATGGGTTGATGCTAGTGATGTGCTGAAGAAGAATCTTTTTTATATCGGGATCATTGTTTCGGCGAGCGGATTGATTGGACCTCCACTTGCGTTGGCCGCGGGATTGGCGTTTGGCTTGAGCGTGGTTCATCCGTATTACACGGAGAGCAGAAACCTGTCGAAGTTTTTGCTGCAGGCGGCGGTGGTCTGCCTGGGTTTTGGGATGAACTTGAAGGAGGTCGTGCATGCGGGTGCGGCGGGCTTTATATATACGGCGATCAGCATTGCCATTGCCCTGAGCCTCGGAGTGTTGCTGGGCAAGATGCTGCTGGTGGGTAAGACGCAGTCACTGCTGATCAGCTTTGGGACGGCGATCTGTGGCGGCAGCGCGATTGCGGCGATGGGGCCGGTGCTGCAGGCGAATGAAGAGGAGATGGCGGTTTCGCTGGGGACTGTGTTTGTGTTGAATTCGGTGGCGCTGCTGCTGTTTCCGATTATTGGTCATCTCGTGAATTTTTCGCAGACGCAGTTTGGGCTTTGGGCGGCGCTGGCGATTCATGACACGAGCTCGGTTGTCGGTGCGGCGGCGAAGTATGGGCCGACGGCGCTGGCGGTTGGGACTACGGTGAAGCTGGCACGGGCGCTGTGGATTGTTCCGCTGGCGATTGCGACGGCGATGTTGAAGAAGAGCCATGCGAAGGTGAACTGGCCTTGGTTCATCCTGTATTTCTGTTTCGCGGCGGTAGCGTCGAGCTATTTGCCTCGGTACGTTCCGCAGTCGGCTGACCTGTTTTCCGGGTTGTATCGATTGGGTCGAGCGGCGTTGACGGTGGTGCTGTTTCTGATCGGGGCGGGTATTACGCGGAACACGCTGAAAGAGGTGGGTATGCGTCCCCTGGTTCAGGGTGTGACGCTTTGGATTATTGTGGCGAGCCTTTCGCTGTGGGCGATCCATGCGGGATGGATTGCGCTATAGCCATCGGCTAGTTGCGTGAGTGGGATTCTTCTTCGTTTGGTGCGGGCGCCAATGGGTTGGGGGCGTCGGGATGTTTGGTGAAGTCAATCCAGCGCCTTGATGGGTCGACGGGGCGATGCCTGCGGCGAGGCTTGATGCTGGAAGAGAGCGAGAGGCTGGCGATTGTGTAGCTGACCATCTGGCGTTGACCGCAACGGAGGCAGCGGACGGGATAGCGCATGAGCAAAATCTGGGTGAAGTCGTCGCTGCGCAGGGTGGAGCGGCGGAAGGATTGGCCGGAGCAGAACTGGCACTGAATCGGAACGCCGTTGTAGGGGTCGAGTCCGAGGTAGGGAGTCTTGTGCGAGGAGTGAGGGCGCTCCTTTCTTCTGCGTGAGCTTTCGTATTCGTTCTTGAATTTCATTTCAACGTTTGTTGTTTTCCGGGAGTGGTGGAAGGTCGAAGAGCTTCTCTGGTGTACGGCGAGGATTGCTTTGTGTGCGTGTTTGACGGATTGAGTGGACGGCCGGGCGCGCGGCGGGCTTCGAGAGCAGAGTGTGAAGATCGCGCAGATCTTTCTGCAGCTTGCGGAGCTGCCGGGTATCGACGTTCGCTGGGCCGTTGTCGATGGTGAGGGCGAGCTGAGGACCTTTCTGTTTGAGCTCTGCCTTGAAGACCTGGCGGGCGCCGGGGATGGTGTAGCCCTCGTTGTAGAGGAGTTCTTTTACTCGCAGGGCCATTTCGACGTCGCGACGGCGGTAGAGGCGCTGACCCGTGCCACCTTTGTGGGGTTTGAGCTGAGGAAACTCGCTCTCCCAGAAACGCAGCACGTAGGCGGGGACGTCGCAGAGCTTGGCGACTTCGCCGATGCGGAAGTAGAGCTTGTCCGGAATGTCAGACCCAGACGGTGGGGTGGCTTTGCGGATTGGCTGGTGCTGTGCCATACCAGTAACTCCGATACCGCTGTGCCGGCGTGTAGCTCCCGAGTCCGGCATCAGGTAAGTATAGGCCACTGAATCCGACGTGGTCTCAAATTTTTCTTGCGGAAAATGCGTGGTGTTATGCGGCCAGTTAAGCCCTCTGACGGAGAATTCTAAGGGAAAAGAGGCAAGTTGACGATTATCTGTGGTGAGGCCGAGGAAATTCGTAGTGGAGATGGCCAGGTTTTGACGCCCTGGATGTACGTACGTTGCATCGGTTAGGTAGCTTTACGCGTTTTTGAAGCTACGATGGATGGGCCGGCAGGCCTGACGGAACGGAACCAGAGGGTCGAAAGCGGCGTATTGTTTTCTAAAGATATGGAGGCCCAAGATGCGAACTAACCAAATTGCCGGTGTGGCTGTGATGATTGTGGCGACTGCCTTGATGAGTGGCTGTCGAATCGAGTCGGACAAACGGAATGGCAACGATAACGTGAAGATTGCGACGCCCTTTGGTGGCATGACGGTGAAAACGAACGATGACGCCGTGGTCGCGGGACTTGGATTGCCGGTGTATCCGGGAGCGGAGCTGGTGAAGAAGGACAAGAACAATGGGGCTGCGGATGTGAATATGAGCTTTGGCAGCTTTCAACTGCGGGTGAAGGCGGCGAGCTACCGAACGCAGGACACGCCGGACCAGGTTACGGCGTTCTATCGAAAGGCGCTGGGACGTTACGGCGACGTGATTCAGTGCCAGCACGACAAGCCTGTGGGGACAGTGAATCAAACCGCAGAGGGGCTTACCTGCGATAACGAGAAACAGAACCATGTCTATGTCAACGACGATGAGTCGGGCAAGATGCAGCTGAAGGCTGGTTCCAAGCAACACCAGCATATTGTCGCGATCGATCCGGAGGGGAACGGGACGAAGTTCGGGCTGGTTGCGCTGGACTTGCCGGGACACCTTTCCTTTGGCGATAAGGACGACAAACAGTCACAGTAAGGGCTGGGTAGCCCCGCCTGCGCGTCCGCGCTTGCCGCACCCTGCTGGCTGAGATAGCTTCATAAGATATGCAAGTGTATTGTCACCGTTGCGGCGGCGAGTTACCTGCCAGTGATGGCCAGTCGCCATTCTGTCCGCATTGCGGTTCGCCGCAGATCTATTTGCAGGATTACGAGCAGCAAACGGGAAGCGGCGAGGCCGATACGACGGGTGAGGTCGCGCCGCCGAGGCCACAGCATGTGGAATGGAAGACGGCCATCCGGTGTGCGGTGCTGGTGGCGGGGGTCGCAGCCGGATTGAGCCTTGTGGCGTCACGGTTTGAGGTGGTGTCGTACCTGAGCTGGTTGTGGACGATCAGTGGATCGATGATTGCTCTGGGGTTGTATCAATGGCGTCGTCCTCTGGCGTGGATGGATGCCGGGGTGGGGGCGCGGATCGGGATCGTGGTTGGGCTGGCGATGGTGGTTTGTTTTGCGGTGGTGCTGGCGATTGGGGGGCTGGTGGCGCGGTATGGTCTGCATAGTATGGCGGGGGTGGATGCGCAGGTGACGGAGGCACTGCATGCGGGGTTCGAAAAGGCGGCGGCCATGAATCCGCAGCCGCCAGACGTGCAACGGTTTTGGTACTCGCCAGAGGTCCGAGTGGGATGGGTGCTGGCCGGGTTCGGCGTCATGATGGGGTTCCTGCTGGTGCTGTCGACGGTTGGCGGGGCCGTGGGCGGATTTATGCGGATGCGGCGAAAGGTAGCGGTGTAGGGGTGGGCTGCAGGGAGAGTCAGCAACCAGCCTGGATCTAGCATATGGATCAATCGACCCGGATCCTCGGTAAATTGCCGGACGACCGGCAGGGCGGCTCTGCTGGAGCGTCGCTGTCCTGATATCATCAAGCGCAATCGGTATGAGTGAGACTACGGAAGTACGGAAGCCAAAGTTACGTGAAAAAGGCCGGCTGATGTCGGCCTCGGAGATCGAGCGCACGCTGGTGCGGCTGGCGCATGAGATCGTGGAAAAACACGATGGCAGCAAGAACGTGGGGCTGGTGGGAATCAAACGCAGAGGCGTTCCGCTGGCGCAGCGGCTGGCGGTGCTGATCGCGAACATCGAGAAGCATCCGGTGGACACGGGTGTGCTGGATATCAGTTTTTACCGGGACGATCTTTCGACGGACGGGTCGCGACCCAAGGTGGTGCCGGGGGCGATTGGGTTCGACGTGACCGGACGAGACATCATCCTGATGGACGATGTGCTGTATACGGGGCGGACGATTCGGGCGGCGCTGGATGCGTTGTTTGACCATGGCCGACCGAAGAGCGTCCGGCTGCTGGTGCTGATCGATCGCGGGCATCGCGAGTTGCCGATTGAGGCGACGTATGTGGGGCGGACGATTCCCACGTCGAGGCGGGAGATTGTCGAGGTGAAGTTGAACGAGGTAGACGGGCAGGAGCAGGTGCTGCTGGTCGAGCTGGTGGACTGACGGTTGGCCTCGATGACACCCACAATTCAGGGAGCGGTGAAGAGTTTAGGGTATGCTGCGGGTTCGTTGTTGACGGTGACGAGCCTGTCAGTGGAGGACGTTGCGGCGATACTGGCGGCGACGGACCGGATTGAGCGCATGGCTGATGCGGAGCGTGTGCGGTTGCTCGCGGGGCGCCGGATTGCGCTGCTGTTTTATGAGTCGAGTACGCGGACAAGGACGTCGTTTGAGCTGGCGGCGAAGTCGCTAGGGGCGATTACTACTCTGGTCAGCGACAAGTCTTCTTCGATTGAGAAGGGCGAGAGCTTGAAGGACACGGGTCTGACGCTGCGGGCGCTGGGGGCGGAGTGCATTATTCTGCGGCACGCGAACTCGGGCGCGCCGTATCTGCTGGCGAAGTCGACGGGGCTGCCGGTGTTGAATGCCGGGGATGGAATGCATGAGCATCCTTCGCAGGCGCTGCTGGATCTGCGGACGATCCTGGTGAGGGTGCCGGGGTTGAATGCTGGACGTATCGATGAGAAGACACTTGCCGGCGTTACGGTGGTGATTACGGGGGACATTCTGCATAGCCGGGTGGCGCGGTCGAATGCGATGCTGCTGCCGCGGCTTGGGGCGAGGGTGTTGCTGTGCGGACCCAAGGAGTTGCTGCCCGAGAGCGCGCTGGGGTTGGGTGCGGGGGTGGAGATAGAGCGTGATTTCGATAAGGCGCTGAAGCAGGCGCAAGTGGCGATGATGCTACGGATTCAGCGGGAGCGGCTGGCGGGGCTGGAGCTTGATCTGGGGGACTATATTGCGCGGTATCAGTTGAATGAGGAGCGGCTGGCGGCTTGTGCGCCGGGCGCGCTGGTGATGCATCCGGGGCCGATGATTCGGGGGCTGGAGATCTCGGGTGAGGTGGCGGATGGGCCGAACTCGGCGATTGAGGAGCAGGTGCGGCATGGGTTGTCGGTGAGGACGGCACTGCTGGTGCGGGCGTTGAGTACGGGTGGATTTGAGAGTGTAACGGTATGAGTGACGTATTAATTTTGAATGGGCGGCTCGTGGATCCGGCGAGTGGTGTGGATGCGGCGCGAGACTTGCTGTTGCGGGGTGGGCGGATTGCGGCAGTTGAAGTGCCGGGTGGGTTTAAGGGTGTCAAGGTAGCCGAGACGATTGACGCTGCTGGAATGGTCGTGGCGCCGGGTCTGGTGGATGTTCATGTGCATTTGAGGGAGCCGGGACAGACTTATAAGGAATCGATTGCGACCGGGACGGCTGCTGCTGCGGCGGGCGGGTTTACGAGTGTTGTGGCGATGCCGAATACTGTGCCGGTGAACGATTCGGTTGCGGGGCTGGAATGGATGCTCGATGCGACGCGCGGGGCTTGCGTGAAGCTGTTTGCGATGCCGGCGGCTACGTTTGGAAGCATGGGTGAGGAGATTACGGATTTTCATGAACTGCGGCGAGCGGGCGCGGTGGGGTTTACCGATGATGGGAAGCCGGTGCTTCATGATCGCGTAATGCGCGAGGCGCTGGTTGCTGCGGCGGGGATTGGGGTGCCAGTTTCGCAGCATGCTGAAGATACTCGACTGACGGGCGGTTGCAGCATGAACGCGGGGCCGGTGGCGTTTCGGCTGGGGCTGCGCGGGATGACGGTGGAGGCGGAGGCGCGGATTGTGGAGCGCGACATTCGGCTGTTGCGAGATATCGAGCGGCATGATGGGTTGCGGCCGCATCTGCATGTGCAGCATGTGTCGACTGCGAAGGCGATGGATTTGATTCGCGGGGCGAAGGCCGAGGGATTGCATGTGACGTGCGAGGTGGCGCCGCATCACTTTACGCTGACGGATGAGGCGATTGGGGACTATGACTCAAATGCGAAGATGAATCCGCCGTTGCGCAATGATGCGGACAGGTTGGCGATGATTGCGGGGCTGATGGATGGGACGGTGGATTGCATTGCTACTGACCACGCTCCGCATGCGCTGTTTGAGAAGGAGCAGGAGTTTGAGCGGGCTCCGAATGGGATTACCGGATTGGAGACGGCGCTGGGGTTGGCGTTGCGCGTGCTGCATAAAGGGCACGGAATGACGCTTCGTCGAGTGATGGAGTTGATGAGTGCTCAACCGGCGGGGATTGTTTCGCTGGAGGGTAGAGGGACGCTGAAGGTGGGGAGCTTCGCGGATGTGGTGGTGTTCGATCCTGTGGCGGAGTGGAGCTTTGAGGCGAAGCGGTCACGATCGAAGTCGCGGAATACTCCTTTTGACGGCGCGCCCATGCTCGGTAGAGTGGCTTTTACACTGAGCGAAGGGCGCGTCGTCTTCAAGGGATAGTTGGCGCTTGTCGATTAGTCGGGTTGCATGACCGCCACCTCGTTGCCTGCTGGGTCTGTGAAGTGGAATCGGCGACCGCCTGGAAAACTGAAGATGGGAAATGTAATTTTTCCACCCACTTTCAGGATGTTCTGTTCGGTTTGTTCTAAATTTTCCGATTCGATTACTGGCAGCGGGTGCTTGGTGCGTTCGGTTGGATCGGCATTGAGGCCGCCATCTGTGCCGCTGTCTGAGAAGGCAGCGTAAGTGGGGCCGTAGTCTTGAAAGGTCCAGCCGAATAGATTGGCGTAGAAGGTTTTGCTTGCAGAGAGTTGTTGAGCAGGCAGTTCGAGGTAGGCAATTTTTAAAATGGGCATGGCTCTCCTCACGAATCAGAAGTGTCGCTGATTCCTCCATCCGCACTGCCGCGAACAGGTTTGCAGCGCAGGTAGAGACCGGCGGCTCCGGCCTCGCGAGGGACGGAATCCAAAATAGAACGAGGACGACCACGCGGTCAAAGTGCCGTTTATTGACCGCGAAGCGTACGAGATTCTAGCGGGTGTGGAAGACTTTCTTGTTGATGTCGGGCCAGAACTCTTTGAAGACGAAGTTGGCGCTGTCGATGAGGTCGCTGGTGAGCCACCTCTGTCCGACCTTGGTCCAGGTTTGGTATTTGGAGGGATAGTAGAGCGAGGCGACACCAGAGGCTGCGCCTGAACCGATGACCTCGGAGTAGTTGAAGTTGTGGTCGCCGTCGTCCTGACGAGTGACGAGGACGCGGGTAGCGGCGTAGAAGGCGCGCTTGCGGAAGCCTCCGTGGCCGAGGGTGTAGAAGCGATTGTCCTGATGGAAGAGAGCGGGGAATGCGCCGCTGACCATGAAGTTTTCGTCAATCGTGTCGGCGACAGTGTGCCAATAGTAGCGGGCGTAACCTGCGACTCCCTGGTGGAACTCCGGGTAGGAGTTGCCGTTCATGGCAACACCGGCCTGAATACCGGAGAGAATAAAGGACGAATAGTCGAAGCTGTTTTTGCCTGCGAGGATGAACTTCTGCTTCACGGTTTGAGGCGGGAGTTTCTCGCCGGCGGAAACTGCGCTGAAGTTGGGATAGATGCCGAGGACGCGCTTGGTCTGCCTGGTGCCGTTTGCGCTGACTGCGTCGGGGTTGTTGCTTGTTTGTTTCGAAGGGTCCGCTGCGGGCGTCTGGCCTGGGTCTGGAGCGTTGGGCAGGTCAGAGGCCGAGAGCGACGACGCGGGAGTGGATGGCTCGGTCAGGGAGTTTGAGGAGGAGTTCCGAGCATCGATCTGTGCGCGGAGAGTTGGAGGGGCCCCGATGAGACTGATCAAAAGAGCGGCGCCAAGCATCAGGCCTGTCCGCCCGAGCTGGGGAGTTGAAGATGGGGGCATATAGTTAAGACGCTTTTTTTCGGAATTAGATTCGATTTTGCACGCTATTGGCGAGAAAGGCCTTGTTCCAAGTGGGTCCCGTGGCCGGGCTGGTTCGATAACTGTTGTCAGGCCTGCAGGATACCCATGTTCCGGGCAACGGAGGAGAAGACCTCAAGGGCTTTATCTATTTCGGCACGGGTGTGCTCGCTGGTCATGATGGTGCGGATGCGGGCTTTGCCTTCGGGGACCGTGGGGAAGGCAATTCCGGTTGCCATGACGCCGGCATCGAAGAGCGCGCGAGAGAAGTCCATGGTGCGACGGCCGTCGCCGATGATGATGGGAGTAATGGGGGTTTCGCTTTTTGGGGTGGAGTTGCCGCCAACGTCGAAGCCAGCGTCAGTGAGCTGCTGCTTGAAGTAGATGGTGTTGTCCCAGAGGCGCTGGATGCGGTCGGGTTCGTTTTCGAGGATGTCGAATGCGGCGATGCAGGTTGCGGCGACTGACGGTGGGTGCGAGGTGGAGAAGAGGAAGGGGCGCGCGCGGTGGTAGAGGTAGTCGATGAGATCGCGGCTGCCGCAGACGTAGCCGCCGAGTGCGCCGATGGCCTTTGATAGTGTGCCGACCTGGATGTCGACTTTGTCGGTGACGTGGAAGTGATCGACGGAGCCGCGGCCGTTGCGGCCGAGGACGCCGCTTGAGTGTGCATCGTCAACCATCATGATGGCGTTGTATTTTTCTGCGAGTGCGGCGAGCTTGTCGACGGGGCCGATGTCGCCGTCCATGGAGAAGACGCCGTCGGTGATGAGGAGCTTGTGTCCGGGTTCGTTCTGGACTTCTTTGAGAAGCTCTTCAGCGTGGGCAACGTCTTTGTGGCGGAAGACTTTTATCTTTGCCTTGGAGAGGCGTGCACCGTCGATGATGCTGGCGTGGTTGAGCTCGTCGGAGAGGATGAAGTCTTCTTTGCCGAGAATGCTGGAGACGGTGCCGGCGTTCGCGGTGAAGCCAGACTGAAAGACGACGCAGGCTTCGACGCCTTTGAAGGCGGCGATCTTTTCTTCGAGCTCCATATGGATGTGCATCGTGCCGGCGATGGTGCGGACGGCGCCGGAGCCTACTCCGTATTTTTTTGTGGCGGCGATGGCGGCTTCTTCGAGCTTGGGGTGGTTGCAGAGTCCGAGGTAGTTGTTGGAGGCGAGGTTGATGACACGCTTGCCGTCGTAGGTGCAGACGGGGGCCTGCCGATCGTCCAATTCGCGCAGTTTGAAGAAGGTACCGCGTTGACGGAGGTCGTCGAGTTGGGCGGTGAGGTGGGCGAGTTGGGGGCGTTTTGCGGCTGCGGTGGACATAGAAATCATCTTAAACCTTTGCGGGCTGGGTAGTCTTTTGGGCGGAATTGGCATCTTAGTTCTAAGGAACCAGTTACAGAGCCTTGTTCCCCATGAGGCGAAGGGTTCCGTACGAAAACGAGGACACCACAAATGAACGTTCCATACTCAGGAAAGACAATTGCAGCGACGATGATGCTGGCGTTGGTGATGCTGGCTGGCTGCAAGTCGAAGGAAGATGCGGCGATCGAGGCGGCCAAGAAGCAGGCTGCTGCAAGCGGGCAGGCGCAGCAGGTTGTTTCGACCGATAAGAGCGGAAACGTGACGACCACAACGGTGCAGCCACCTGCGCCGGGACAGACGGCGCAGGCAGTAACAACGACAGTGACACCAGCGGCCGGTGTGGCCGCAAATACGCCGGCAACCGCGCCTGTGGCCACGGGAGAGCCGGTGACGGCAGGACAGGTAGATGCTTCGGGTCAGCCAGTGCAGGCGCCTCCTCCCGGTGGCGCGCCGATTGTTAGGCCTGCGGATGTGAATATTGCAGCGGGAACGAATTTGACGATTCGCATCAACCAGCACATCAGCGTGAAGACCAGCCACGTGGGCGACCGGTTCGATGGCGAGGTTGTCGATCCAGTGGTTGGAGACAACGATCGCGTGGTGATTCCGCAAGGTACGCCGGTGAGTGGAGTGGTAGTTCAGTCGCATCGACGAGGGCACTTCAAGGGCAGCTCGATTCTGCAATTGCGACTGACTTATCTGACGTTGAACGGTACGCGGTATCGGTTGGATACGGGTGATTTGACGCAAACCAAAAAAGGCAAGGGCAAACGGTCGGCTGCGTTTATCGGCGGAGGTGCCGGACTCGGGATGCTCGTAGGCGGTGTTGCTACCGGCGGCGTTGGGTTGCTGGTTGGCGGTCTTGTTGGCGCAGGTGGAGGTACGGCGCTGGGCGGTTTGACTGGGAACCGGGACATTGAGATTCCGGCCGAGTCGATCGTTCGTTTCAAATTGGCAGATAATCTTGTAGTTCAACCTGTCTAGGTTCCCTGTAGTAGGAGAAAAAAAGCCCATCCTTGCGGGTGGGTTTTTTTTGCCTGGCGGAGGAGTGGTCTGCGTCTTCCGATAGGATGGTTTGGGTTTGAGGAGGAGATGGATGGCGATTCGACTGCATTTTTGGGGTGCGGCGCAGACGGTTACGGGCTCTTCGCACCATCTGGAATGCGCGGGACAGAATATTCTGCTGGACTGCGGGCTGTTTCAGGGGCACAGGCAGCAAGCTCGTGAGATCAATGAGCATCTGGCACTGCCGCCGGAACAACTGAATGCTGTGGTGCTTTCGCATGCGCACATCGACCATAGCGGCGATCTTCCGCTGCTGGTGAAGAAGGGGTATCGGGGACCGATTTATACGACGCCGTCGACGGTGGATCTCTGCGAGAAGATGCTGAACGACAGCGCGCATATTCAGGAGTCGGATGCGGAGTTTATGAATCGCAGGACGCATCGGAGGAGATCGATTGGCATCTCTGCAGACGCCGGGGCGGTGTTGCCGCTGTACACGCAGCAGGATGCGGCACAGACGCTGCAACAGTTCAGGCCAGTGACGATGCACACGCCGCAGTTGCTTGCGGGTTCGACGACCGATGCGGGGTTTACTTCGACGACGTTTGAAGCCGGGCATATGCTGGGATCGACTTGCGTTCTGATTGAGGCTCGCGAAAAGGGACAGACTACGAGGCTGCTGTTTTCGGGCGATGTGGGGCGGAAGGGCTTGCCGATTATCCGCGACCCGGAGACGGCGCCGGCCGCGGATTACCTGATTATGGAGAGCACTTACGGGAACCGGCTGCATCAGCCGATAGGGCCGGTGAAGAAGAAGCTGGCGAACCTGGTCAATCGCACGGCGCGACGCGGTGGCCATATTGTTATGCCGGCCTTTGCAGTGGGGCGCACGCAACAGGTGGTGCTGCTGTTGCATGAACTGATCGATGAGAAGGCGATTCCGGATATTCCGATCTTTGTGGACAGCCCACTTGCGGTGAATGTGACGGACGTGTTCCGCAAGCATGAAGAGGAATGGGACGACGCCGCGCGTGCGTTTGCGAACGCGCATCAAGATCCGTTTGGCTGGGAGCGGCTGCGGTATGTGCGGACGGTGGAAGAGAGCAAGACGCTGAACGGGCTGCGTGTGCCGTTCATCGTGATTGCGGCCTCGGGAATGTGTGAGGCGGGAAGAGTTTTGCATCACTTGAAGAACAGCGTGGAGGACCCGAAGAACCTGATCCTGATTACCGGGTTTCAGGCGGAGAACACGCTGGGCCGCGCGATTGTGCAGAGGCAGCCGGAGGTGAAAATCTTTGGTGAGCCGATGCGTCTGCGGGCGGAGGTCGACTCCATCGGCGAGTTGAGCGGACACGCGGACCAGAGGGAGCTTCTGCAGTGGATGGAGCCGGTGGTGCCGACGCTCAAGAAGGTCTTCCTGGTGCATGGTGAGCCGGGGGCTCAGCAGGCGTTGAAGGTCGAGATCGAGAATCTGTACAAGCTGGAGGTCGTCTGCCCTAAGCGAGACGATCGTTTCGAGGTAGGATGACGTCCTCCTGTTTTGGCTAGTCGTTGTTGAGGTGTTGGGCGACTAGTTGGAGTGCCTCGTCTGCGATGTCTTCATCGCTGCCGGAGCCTTCGAGCCAGCGCATGTTGGGTTCGCGGCGGAACCATGTTAGCTGGCGCTTTGCGTAGTTGCGGTGACCCTGCTGGGCCTGGGCGACGGCTTGCTCGCGAGTGAGTTCGTTTTCGAGGACGGCCGCTGCTTCGGCGTATCCGAGAGAGGTTAGGGGGCGGCAGTCTTTGCCGTAACGGGCGATGAGGCGTTCGGTCTCCTCGACGAGCCCGCGATCGAACATGGCTGCGGCGCGCTGGTTGATGCGTTCGTAGAGACGGGCGCGGGGTGGATTGAGGCCGAGGCGCAGAATGCGATAGCCGGTGAGGGCGTCGCGGCCCTTTTGCCACTGCTGAGTGAGTGGTTGATTTGCGGCTAGAGAGACCTCGATGGCGCGGATGACTTTGGGGACGTCATTGGCGTGAATGGCTGCCGCTGCTGTCTTGTCGAGCCGGGTTAGGAGACGGTGGAGGTAGGCGGCGTCACGGGTCGTGGCTAGTTTGCGGAGGCGCTCGCGCTGGCCCGGCTTCTGGGGCGGGGCGGGGAAGAGTCCATCGATGAGCGCGCGCAGGTAGAGGCCGGTTCCGCCGGCGACGATGGGCAGGTGGCCTCGTTCGGTGATGCCTGAGAGAGCTTCGCGGGCCTGACGGCTGTAGTCGCCTGCGGTGCAGGCTTCGTCGGGCCATGCGATATCGATCATGTGGTGCTGGATGAGGGCGCGCTCTTCCAGCGAGGGCTTGGCGGTGCCGATCTCCATCTCGCGGTAGACGGCTACGGAGTCGCAGCTGACGATCTCACCGTTGAACTCTTCGGCGAGGCGGAGTGCGAGGGAGGTCTTGCCGCTCGCGGTGGGGCCGACGAGCGCGACGAGAGGTTTGGCTGGTGTCGTCACCATAGACGCCACCAGCCCGGCGTGAAGATGGTGTGGATTCCGGAGCGCAGCAGGCTGAAGAGAAGGATGGCTATGGCCAGGAGAAGAAGGCCGCGCACCTGGCGACGGCGTTCGGTCTGCCGGCGAGCTGTTGACGTAGCAGGCTGTTGGGGCATGCGTTTCGGAATTGGTGCCAGCTGTAGATCATAGCTTGGTTGGTGGATGGTTACGAGCAGCTAGGGAAGTGGTTTGTTGGTCAAGAAGTCGATGCGTAGTTCGAGGTTGGGGCCTTTGAATTGTGCGGGCAATGGGGGGAACTGCCCGACGCCGGTGATGCCGCCCCAGCAGGCGCGATCGATGGCGGTGTCCTGGCTGGAGGCGTCGAGGTTCATCGCGGCGATACGGCCGTCAGGAAGGATGGTGAAGCGGATGAGGGTTTCGCCCTGCTTGTTGAGCGGTGGACGCGCCTCCTCCGGAATCAGAGGAATCCAGTTGCGCTTGATGTCGCTGAGGATCCTTCGGATATAAGGACCGAAGTCGACGCCTTGTGTGTCGGAGAGAACCTGAACGCCGGCACCCATGCCCTGCTGACCGCCGGGGCCACCGGGTGGGGCGTAGTCTCCGGAGCCGCGGTCGTGGGCGGCATCCTGGGCGGCCCTGCGGATGGCGTCACCGGGGCTCTGATTCGGGTTGCCGAAGTTGGGCCGAGTGGGTGCTGGCCTGGGTGCTTCAATGAGGGCCTGCTGGGTCGGAGGCGGCGCTGGGGGCGGCGGCTGAGGTGCTGGCGGGGTCGGTGCTGCCGCTTGAGCGGGGGCAGGCTGCGTTACGGGCGGCGCGGGCTCGGCCTTACGCATGGCCTGCAGCTGTCGCAGCGTCTTTTGATCGAGCTGCTGTGGGTTGCTTTTCTCCGTAATCGCCTTCGAGGGCTTCGGGGCGGGTCTCGATATGGACTTGGGTGAGTCGAGGAAGGTCAACTGCTTGTCGCGCTCTTTGAGCACCTCGACTGGACTGATGAGCCGCGGCTGATGGAAGAGAACTCGTGGGCCATAGAAGAGGAACCAAGCGATTCCCAGGTAAATGATGATCGAGATGTAGATGGACTCGCGGAAGCGTGCCTTGGAGCGTTCATCGTCGAGCGAATCAAGCAGGTGGATCAGCTCATGCTCTTCGAGTTCGCCATAGCGGCCCGTGCGCACCTTGACGGGTTGAGTGGGCGGTGCGGAGTTGGGCGGAGTCTCGAGGGAGGCCATGGGCTATTTAGGTCTGACGGGTGGTGGCGGGGAAAGTTGCGTTAACAAAATAGATTGCGAAGTGCCGGTTAAGTGCTCCGGCTGGACACCCCATACTATTTTCTCATTTTTGATGCCCAGAAGAAGCAAAATGTGGCGAAGTTTCTGAAACCTATGGGCGAACCTCGTAGACTGGGAGGGTGACCAAGAGCTTTTCTTCCGACGTTCGCGCCGTCGTCCTGACGATTAGCGACCGCTGCTGGCGCGGGGAGCAGACCGACCTCTCAGGGCCCGCTGTTTATCAGTCTCTGGAGGACGCCGGGGTGGGTGTGGTGACGACGGAGACGTTGCCCGATGAGATTGATTTGATTGCCGCGGCCTTACGTCGTTATGCAGAGAGCGCCGATCTGATCGTCACGACAGGGGGAACGGGGCTGGCTGCGCGGGACGTGACTCCGGAGGCGACGAAGCAAGTCTGCGAGCGGCTGGTTGATGGATTGGCGGAACAAATGCGGGCGGAGGGGCTACGCCACACACCGTTCGCTTCACTGAGCCGGGCGGTGTGCGGGACGCTGGGACACGCGCTGATTGTGAATTTGCCAGGAAGTCCTGCGGGAGCTGTGAGTTCGCTGGCGGCGATTCTGCCGTTGCTGCCCCACGCACTCGATCTGCTGGCAGGGCGCACGGGGCATCCCGCGGTGTACAAGGGTGACGAACACGACGGGGCGGACGGCAGGTAGAATAAGGCATACCCTGTGAAGATCTCTCCCGTCTCTCTCTTTCATAAGTTGTACGCAGTGATGTTCGCGGCGATGAAACCGTTGGGTGTGTGGGGGATCGGCGGACTGGCGATTATCGATTCGGCGGCGATCCCGGTGCCGATCGACGCGCTGCTGATTGGCTATGTTGCGGCCGATCATAATCGGTTTCTGCTTTATTGCCTGATGGCGGCGGTTGGCTCCGGGATCGGCAGCCTGCTGCCGTACTACCTGGGGCGTGCGGGTGGAGAGCTATTTCTGCTGAAGAGGATCAACCGGCAGCGTTACGAGCAGATGCGCGACAAGTTTGAGAAGCAGGAGTTTCTGGCGATCATGGTTCC
This sequence comes from Acidobacteriaceae bacterium KBS 89, assembly GCA_000381605.1. Taxonomy (GTDB): domain Bacteria; phylum Acidobacteriota; class Terriglobia; order Terriglobales; family Acidobacteriaceae; genus Edaphobacter. Next base: position 1,412,970 of record KB906754.1, on the reverse strand, counting down.
GGCGATGATGCCGCCGCCGATGCCGGTGAAATTGTTCGAGTTTGCCGCTGGCGTGTTTGAAATGAAGCCCTTGTGGTTTTTCAGCGCGATTTGCGTGGGTAAGTTTGTGCGGTTTCTGGTCTGGGCGATTATTACGATTACCTACGGCCCGGCCATCGGGCACACCATTTCGAGGGCGTTTCACGAACATCTGGGCTATGTGCTTGCGGGGAGCGGAATCATTGTCGTCCTGCTGCTGGTGTATGTGCTGCGTAAGGTGTTCGACCGGCGGCGCGGAACCAGTTTTCCGGTGGAAGAGGAGTAGCGGGGGCTGCGGGTTAGTTTTGGAATCGGCCATCCATTTCCATGTGTACAACGCGGCGGTCGGCGTTGACATACACCGTGCCTGAGAGAGGGATCTTCTCTCGGCCACGGAAGAACGGTGTGTCGTAGAAGAAACGCAGGTCGCGGAAGGTGACGGTGGTGAGGCCGTCGGGATCGACGCCGGTTTCGGTGACGATGGGAAATTGTGACCAGTCGAGATAGACTTCGCCGAGCCAGCTGCGTTTTGCGACCAGCGTTGCGAGCGTGGTGGGGGGCTTGTAGATGGTCTGCGCCTGGTCGCCAGTCGCTATCGTGTCGTTGGAGGTGTTGGCGGCGGAGACCTGGTAGAACTGCGGCGTTTCGACTACGGTCTGCCAGCTGAAGGGATTGATTGGATGTGGGTCTGCGGCGACGCGCAGGACAGATGCTCCGTCGTAGTCGCCGGTCTGCGCTAGTTGGAGGGCTTTTCCGTGTTCGATGAAGCGGAAGGTCCAGACGGCTACCATTGCGAGCAGGGCGGCGATGGCCCAGCTCTGTCCCCGGAAAGCTGGTTTGCGTGCGCCTACTTCGCTGCCGATAAGGCCGAAGAGGGATGGAGCTACGAGGGCGGTTACCAGGATGAGGAGAAGTACCGGCTCTACGATGAAGACGAAGGAACCAGCGTACCAGCGGGGGTTGAAAGGGAAGAAGGGGCGAACGCCGTAGTTGTTCGTCCAATCCAGCAGAATGTGGCTGAGAAGGGCGACGAGGGAGAAGCAGTAGAGCAGGCCCCAATGGGCAGGAGCTCGCGGCGGTTTGCCAGGGTTTGGACGACGTGTGCGCCAGCGGTGGAAGAGCCAGACAGCGGCGACGATGATTGCGGCCTCGAATGGAAGCCCGAGAAAGGTGTGGGTCAAGCCACGATGATGTTGAAAGGCCGCGACGGGCCCGTCGATCGACCAGAGGATGTCGAAGTCGGGTGCTTCGGCGGCGATGGTCATGACGACTGTGGCGTAGGCAGCCTTGCGATTGAACCCCGCACGGGCGAGGCAGGCTCCGGTCAGCAGATGGGTGATTGGTTCCATGTGTAAGTGAGATACTAAGAGGTTAGCTTACTGAAGGAATGGATTTTTTATCGAGACGGCAGATGACGAGCTGGCTGCCCGCAATGCGATAGAGGGGAAGTGAGCTGCGAAGCTCAGCGAGATATTGGCCGACTCCCTCGATGAACCAGGTGTAGTCGTCCCAGACGATGACGCCGCTGGGCGAGAGGATTTTGAGGGCGGTTTCGGTGTCGGCCTTGATGCATTCGTAGGAGTGGCCGCCGTCGATGAAGCACAGGTCAGTGCCGGCGAGGGAGTCGGGTGCGGTGAAGGTGAGGGAGTTGCCGCGGAGTTGATGGATGCGTTTTGCGGCTCGATGGCCAACGAAGGCGAAGCCGGTGGAGGTGCGGGAGAGGCGCACCCACTCCTTGTCACCCCTGCTGAGGGTTTCGACTTCCGCGTCGGTGTACTGCTCGGGGAGATCGAGGGTGTAGATGTCGGCCTCTGGGGCGTTGAGAGCCATGGTGAGGGTGCCGACGCCGCGGAAGGTGCCGGTCTCGAAGATTTTTTTAGGATTGAGTGCGCTAACGATAGTCGCAAGAAGCGTGTAGGGAACGACAAAGCCGAGGCCGGAGAGGCTGATGGTATCGATGGGAGGGAGCACGATCTCGCGGGGTTCGTTACAGCCGAGGAAGGCGGCGAGAGCCGGGTGATCGATGACGGGAAGAGTGTCGCGGGCATCGAAGGCATGCTGGCGGATGCTGCGTCCAAATTGGACGACGTGCCGCCGGGTGTTCTTGTTGGCGAGGCGAACGGTCGCCAGTTCCAGGAGGTCGCGGACCATGGGGAGGATGTGACGGGAGTCGACTCCGTAGCTGCGCGTCTTTGGGGGAGGTTTTTCTTTCATTCCGGCTCAACTGGTTCTTTCGGGTTGAGCGGATTTTCTCACACCCGATTGAACGGAGTAGGCCGACGGGTACAGGGTAAGGGGGACGCTTGGTAGAATCAAGGTGCCGATGTCCACAATGACCGCCATTACGCCCGAGATTCTTGCCAAGTACCAGCCTGTGATCGGGCTGGAGGTCCATGTTCAGCTTTTGACTGAGTCGAAGGCGTTTTGTGGGTGCGTGAACAAGTATGGCGGCGAGCCAAATACGCATACTTGCCCGACGTGCCTTGGGCTGCCGGGGGCGTTGCCGGTGCTGAATCGCAGGGCGGTGGAGTTTGCGGTGCTCGCGGCGAAGGCGATTAATTGTGAGATTCGCGAGACGAGCATTTTTTCGCGGAAGAACTATTTTTATCCGGACTCGCCGAAGGGGTACCAGATCTCGCAGTTCGATAAACCGATTGCGGAACATGGGTGGATTGAGGTTCCGGCGTTCGATGCGAGTGGCGCGGCGATCACGAACCGGATTGGCGTGACGCGGCTGCATATGGAAGAGGACGCGGGCAAGAGCATTCATGACGGTTTCGCGGACTCGGTCTCGAAGACCTATATCGACCTGAACCGCTGTGGGACGCCGCTGGTCGAGATCGTGAGTGAGCCGGACCTTCGGACCGCGGATGAGGTGTTTGAGTACCTGACGAAGTTGAAGGAGATTTTGCTCTACACCGGCGTAAGCGATTGCAACATGGAAGAAGGCTCGCTGCGTTGTGACGCGAATGTCAGCGTGATGCTGAAAAGTGCGAAGGAGTTTGGGACCAAAGCCGAGGTAAAGAACGTCAACAGCTTCCGGTATATTCGATCGGCAGTGGAGTACGAGATCGAACGGCAGATTGGCGTGCTCGAAGAGGGTGGGCGGGTGGTGCAGGAGTCGCGGCTTTGGAATAGCGCTGAGGGACGGACCTATTCGATGCGGAGTAAGGAACAGGCGCATGACTACCGGTATTTTCCGGAGCCGGATCTGCCGCCGCTGGTGGTTGGTGCGGAGTGGCAGGCGGAGATAGTGAAGATGCTGCCGGAGCTGCCGGAGGCACGGCGGGCGCGGATGATCGCGGAGTATGAGATTTCGGCGCAGGATGCGGCTACGCTGACGGCGACGCGGGAGTTTGCGGATCGCTTTGAGACGGCGGCGAAGAAGGCGAAGAGTCCGCGGCGTGTAGCGGCTTTGCTGACGAGCGAGCTGACGATGCGTCTGCGGGCGGCTGGGCTTGAGCTGGAGGAGTCGCCGGTGTCAATGGCCGGGATTGTGATGGCGGCGGATCTTGCGGAGTCGGGCGAGCTGTCGAGCAAGATGCTGAAGCAGTTGCTGGATATCAGCTTTGAGAAAAGAGAGGATTTTCCCGTGGTGTATGAGCGGGAGAAGCCGCAGCAGATCTCGGATACGGGCGCGATCGAGGCGATGATCGATGAGGTGATTGCTGCGAATCCGAAGCAGGTGGAGCAGTATCGTGGGGGCAAGAAGACCGTGGCGGCGTTCTTCGTGGGGAATGTGATGAGACTGTCGAAGGGGCAGGCGAATCCGGGACTGCTGAATGAACTCGTCACCAAGAAGCTGGATGCCCTGTAGGAATGGGCGCTTCTCGATGTTTCCATTATCGTTGTTTTCATATTATTCCCTGATCCGAACGCCACTCCACTAGCTAAATAACTAGATGGCAGGGCAGTTGGATTAGGGTTTAATGGGCGGATGCGTATGCGTGTGTCCTTATCCAAAGGTTTCCGTCGCGGGGTGTGCGTGAGCGTTCTGCTTGCTCTTTTCGGGTGCCGGACAGAGGCACCCTATGTGGTGCCGGAGACGCCGATGCCTCCGAACACAATATTGCTGTCGCAGATGATGCGTGAGCTTTCGGCTACACCTGGATTTACTGACGCGCTATTGGCGCAACTCGACAGGGGGGGCAAGAGGGGTCCGACATTGATGACCCCAAGGCTCATCAAACGGCTGCGGGAGTTGATCCTTGGCAATGACTGGCAGGGGCTGGACCGCTTTCCGGGATGGACGATGCAGGAGGTCAACCCTGCTGTGGGTGTCATCAACAAGGTGGTTGCGAAGAATCCGGGGACCCCGGTTGGAACACCGTCCGGAGCGCCGACTGAAGCTCCTCCAAGTGCCGACAAGGGAGTGATTGCGGAGTATCTCGATCTGGGAAGCTATGCACAGGATAAGGCTGAGACAGTAAGTCTGGACAAACCTTCAACTCTGCCCGGACTTTCGAACGAGGCACTGGTGAGCGAGGTTGGGGCGGGCATCGTAAAGGGCGACGTAGCGAACCCGAAGCTGGCGCCAATGCATCCGGACAGCCAGCGATTGGCGGATGTGTTGAATCGTCTGGGGCTGAATGCGCTGGAGGGAGCGGCGACGGTGTCGGCGGAGGTGGACGGCAAGACGGCTACGACTCCGCAGGGACTGATACAGGCGCTGATGGCCACTGGGCATTCGGTCGTGATCTACGACTCGCGGTACTTCGCCAACTTCGGACACTTTCACTACAAGGGGCAGGACGTGATGATGCCGTTCTACGTGAACTCGCAGATTGGGATTCCGGGGACGAATCGTTCGTTGATGGTTCCGGTGAGCCATGCGGAGTATGAGTGGGAGATTCGCGGGCCGAAGGTGAATGCGGACGTGAGTTTTTACTTTGGCATCGACGGCAAGGCGGAGTTTCGCACGATGGATACGCTTGACCAGGCGTGGGTGCTGGGCCGTCATGCGCATGAGTATCGCGATGCGGATGCGTTGGAGGTGACGCGGCTGGTGGGGAAGATGCTGATTGCGTATGTGCATCAGCACGTGAAGCGGCCGGACCTGCCGTTTGGTGGGTATTATCCGCTGGGCGTGTGTCAGGACGGCGTGGCGGCGATCGAGAAGAAGATGACCGGTCACGACACGTTGTTTCCGAATACGACGGAGGCGGAGTTGTGGGACGATCCGCGCGATGCCGAGATCAACGCGATGATGATTGAGATCCCGAAGGACCGGAATGGAGCGCCGCCAACACCGGCGAGGATCTTCGGGTCGTTGCCGGTTACGGATTTTTCCCTCATCACGATTCCTGGACTCACTGCTGATCTGGATGCGGTGCATGCTGCGTGGCAGGATGGGTCGCTTGAGCGAACCAGGTCGTGGATGCAGAAGATGACTACGCGTCTTGCGATTGGCGGAGCGCTTGTCGTGTTGGCTGCGGTTGTCGCGCTGAGGCGCAGGCGAGCGAAGAAACACGCTTAGCTGCCGAGTGCTCCTGATACAACTCGGTCGACGGGTCGAGGCTTCCTATACGAAAGGGAGAATCGACCATGGCGACAAAGAAGGCCGCAAAGAAGTCCACCAAGAAAGCGGCGTCGAAGAAGACGGCCGCAAAGAAGTCGAGTTCATCGCGCAAATACAGTCCCTCGGCGCGTAAAGACGTCGAACGCGAGATGAAGGCGATGAAGCAGGGCAAGTTGAAGAGCGGTCGCAGCGGGAAAAAAGTGACCAATCCGAAACAGGCGATTGCGATTGGATTGTCAGAGGCCCGTAAGGAAGGGAAGAAGGTCCCTCCTGCGCCTACGAAGTAAATTTCAATCGACCGCTGATCACTGGATCAATCAAAGCGCGAAGTAGATTTCTCTTCGGAGAATCGTCTACTTCGCATTTATTTTTTGTCAGACGAGGATGAGGACGTCGCAGCTGGCGCGGCGGCCGGGGCCTCAGGTGCTGCGGCGGGGGCGCTATCGTTGGCTGGCTTCGAGCCGTTGCTGGACTTCGAATCTGTGTTTGGCTTGGAGTCGCTGGTGGCCGTGCTGCTGCTGTCACCCGAGGATTTGGGTTTGGCGTTGCCGTAGCCGTCGGCGTACCAGCCGCCACCTTTGAAGCTGATGGCGGGGGCGGAGATGACGCGCTCGAGATGGCCGCCGCAGTGTGGGCAGGCGGTGATCTCGGGGTCCGAGAACTTCTGGATCTTTTCTGTGTGCTTGTGGCAGGCGGTGCATTTGTATTCGTAGAGCGGCATGACGTTTCTTTCCTGGTTCCAGCTTATTGTGATGCGGGAGGAGGCGCGAAGATGCGCCCTCGGTGTGAATCGTTAGAGTTTGCCTAGTTCGATGAGGCGGACACTGGCGATGGCTTCGACCTTGCGCAGGGCGTCGACGGCAGCGGTGGCGGAGGCGGCACTGGGTACGTCGATTTGTACTACAGCGATGGCCTGGCCCTGGGGGACGCGCTGGGAGCGGGCCGATGTTCCTGCTGCTCGACCCAGGGCGAAGTTGGCGATGTTGACTCCCTGTTCGCCGAGGATGGTGCCGATGCGGCCAACTACGCCAGGGACGTCGTGGTTGCGGATGGCGACGAGGGTGCCGGTGAGCGGGGCCTCGATGTCGATGCCGTCATAGCTGAGGAGGCGGGGCGAGGTGCCATGGAGGACGGTGGCGGAGGCGCTGGTGTCGCCGTCGGAGGAGTGAAGGACGAGCTTGAGCACGGAGCCGACGCCGCCGGTGGTGAACTCCTTCTTGTCCTCCTGGATGCGGATGCCGCGCTCAGCCGCGATGGCGGCGGCGTTGATGCGGTTGGCCGTGGTGCCCTCGCCGTCGGTGCCGTTGAAGATGCCGGCGATGGCGGCGTTGCGGATGAGGTCGGTCTTGCCGGTGGCGAGGCGGCCGGTGTAGGTGATCTGGATGTTTTCGAGGTTGCCGGGTGTGGCGTGGGAGAGGAAGTGGCCGAGGCGCTCGGCCATGTCGATGTAGGGGGCAATCTCGATGTACTCCTCGTGCGAGAGAGAGGGGAGGTTGACGGCGTTCTGGACGACACCGAGTTTGAGGTAGTCGCGGACCTGCATGGCGAGCTGGATGCCGATGGCCTCTTGCGCCTCGTCGGTGGCGCCGGCGATGTGCGGGGAGAGGATGACGTTGTCGAGGTTGAAGAAGGGGGAGTCTTTGAGGGGCTCCTGATGGAAGACGTCGAGTGCGGCACCGGCGACGTGGCCTGATTTGATGGCGTCGGCGAGGGCCTGCTCGACGATGAGCTCGCCGCGGGCGCAGTTGATGATGCGGATTCCCTTCTTCATGATGCGGATGGAGGTCTGGTTGATGAGGCCTTCAGTCTGGGTGGTGAGGCCGACGTGGAGGGTGAGGTAGTCGGAGGACTTCAGGATCTCGTCGATGGGGACGAGGGCGACGTTGTTTTCGCGGGCGATGACCGGGGCGACGAAGGGGTCGTAGCCGATGAGGTGCATGCCGAAGCTGGAGGCGCGGCGGGCGACTTCGAGGCCAATGCGGCCGAGGCCGACGATGCCGAGGGTTTTGCCACGGAGCTCGGAGCCCTGGAGGGATTTCTTCTCCCACTTGGCGTCATGCATGGTGGCGTTGGCGCGGGGGATCGCGCGGGCGAGCGCGATCATGAGGCCGATGGTGAGTTCGGCGACGGCGACCGCGTTGGCGCCGGGGGTGTTCATGACGACGATGCCGCGATGGGTGGCGGCGTCGGTGTCGATGTTGTCTACGCCTACGCCGGCGCGACCGATGACGCGGAGCCTGGGGGCGGATTCGAGGAGCTTGGCGTCGGCCTGAACGGCAGAGCGGACGACGAGGGCGTCGGCGTCGTGGAGTTCGGCGGCGAGTCCATTTTTGATTTGATCGGGGGTTACGATCTGCCAGCCTGGTTCTTGTTGAAAGACGGCGAGAGTGGCGGGAGAGACTTTTTCGGCGAGAACGATCTTCAAGGCTGACCTCAATTGGGCGGGTTACCCCTCCCCTGGTATAAAACTGCTAAAGTCTTACAAATACAAGGCTTAGATTTGGACTTGGCGCGGCGTGGAGTCGAAGAGTCTTGTCAATCCTGAGCGGTGAAGTACAAAGTCTTGATGAAGCTTGGGTTACGGCGGGCAAGCGACATCGTTTTCTGCTTCGCTCCCTCCATTGTAGCCAATCCGGAGGGATGGTTTTGTCAAGTGAGGAAGATTTGAGTTATCGGTACGAGTTCGACTGGGAATGTTGCTGGCCTTCCTGAGACGGGTGTGTAGACACCCTTCCCCATGTCCCAGGCAGTAACATGCGCACGATTACTAAATAAATCTCCGTATCGCCCGCGAATGCCATTGACACTGTAAACGGTGTGAGCATCTTATGGGGCCCACTCTCGTGGACTACGGGACGGCGAAGATTAGTCACACTCTCCTCACCTCAGGGCTGCAGACTCTGGTTCGATCATGGCGGTCGCGCCATAGTCGGCGATTTTCGCCGAACCGGCTGTGACAACTGGTTAAAGACTCTCCTCTAGCGATGTTGGGAAGAAGTATCGGCCGACGGATCCCACATCCGTGCGGTGAGCCAACCGCAACCCGAATTGAGTTCGAAAAGCGAAGGAGCTTGTTATGAATCATTCAAAATTGATCGCAATAGCGCTACTAGTCGGTAGCTCGACGATGTACGCCGCTGTGGACGCGGTTAGCACCTGGAACACCGTTGCGGTTCAAGCCACCTTGACGGCGGGAGAAAACGCTGTTGTCCAGTCGCGTACGCTCGCGATAGCACACGTGGCGATTCACGACGCATTGAATTCCATCGACTCTCGTTATGAGCGATACGCCTTCAAGGGCGATGTGCAAACCGGGGCGTCAGTGGACGCCGCGATTGCGGCGGCGGCGCGGGACGCACTCGTGGGTGCAATCGCGGTCGGTCCCTTGCCGTTTCCCCCACAGTTCGGAACACCGGCGCAGCAGGCCTTAGCGGTGGCGCAGGTGAATACAGCGTATGCCATGGTGCTGGCGGCCATACCCGATGGCACCGCGAAGACAGCCGGCATTACCCTCGGACAAGCCGCCGCCGCCGCGATCCTCGCGCTTAGAAGCACCGATCACGCCACCGCGCTGGTGCCCTACACACCGGGCACTGAGCCCGGGGATTGGCAGCCGACTCCGAATCCCGTTCCTTTTGATCCGCCGGCACCAGCCGACCTGCTGCCTGCCGTGCTTCCCGGTTGGGGACACGTCGTCCCGTTCGTGTTGCGGCGAAGCACCCAGTTCGAGCCGGATGGGCCGCCGCGGCTATCTGGAAAGCGATACGCACGTGATTACAACGAAGTAAAGGAAATCGGTGAGAAGAACAGCGCAATTCGGACGGCCGAACAGACCTCCATCGCCCGTTTCTGGTACGAAAACTCGCCATCGATGTGGAGTCGAATCGCCATCGTCGTTTCGCAATCGAAGAGTCTCAACCTGTGGGATACGGCGCGTCTGCTCGCGCTCGTCAATCTCGCGATGGCTGATGGGTACATCGTAGGATGGGAGACAAAGTACGACTTCAACTTCTGGCGCCCGGTGACTGCGATCCACGCCGGGGACACGGACGGAAACGATGCGACAATCGCCGATCCGAACTGGTCATCGTTGCTGAATACGCCTGCGCATCCCGACTATATCTCGGGCCATAGTGTCCTCGGCGGCGCCTCTGCCGAGGTGTTGCGCCGGTTCTTCCGAAGCGATGATATCCCGTTTACGACCAAGAGCGGCGTCCCGTTTGCCGGCTTGACTCGGTCGTATACGAGCTTCTCCCAGGCAGCCGCAGAGAACAGCGACTCCCGAGTTTACGCCGGCATTCACTTCCGTTCCGCTGTGGAGGACGGTATCAAACAAGGCGAAAAGATCGGCCACTTCGTGCTCAAGCACGCTCTGCAGCCGCTCAATCGTGAGGACGACGAGGACCGCGATCGGTGAGTTCGCAGTTCAAACCGAGTCCCTTTTAGTGATCAATGCTCGGGTGCCCCATTCATGCCGCAGCCTCATCGCGGCATGGGTGGGAATGAATCCCGCACCCTAGCCACATCCTTTTTGTTCCCGTTGCCTTTCTGGTTGTCATCCCTACCGGGATATCCCTGCGTGGTGGGCCGGATGGACGTCGAGCATGGGTGTGGGTTCCGTTTCTCCGGGTGCTTGGTTGGGTGTTGGCGTGTGACTCTGCATTGTCTCGTGCGAGGGCGGAGCTGGAGGAGTCGTGGATGCTGCGGGTTCAGGTGGCAGATTGGAGCGTGATACGGGTGATGGTTGAAGATTATTTTGCCGTAGATTTGTCGAGCATAGTTGCGGCGGCGTCGAGGTCGCGTTGTGTGAAGGCGAAGGCCTCGGGGAACTGTTCGCGCAAGGCCTTCTCGTTTGACATTGCGGAGAAGGCGAAGACCTGCCGGTCGGTGAGGCCGGGGACGAAGTCCGGCTGGTTGCGATTTACGTTTTGCAGCCAGAGGCCGTAGAGCATGTGGAGCGCGTTGGCCTGCTCGATCAGTTCGATCTCCTGCTCTACTTTTGCGGGGGAGAGGGTGGAGGGGTCGGAGGTTTGCGAGGTGTAGGCGGCAGCGCGGGCAGCTGCGAGGACCATGAGGTTGTAGCCCTCAAGTGCACGCTTTAGGTCGAAGTATGTTTCAGAGTTTTTGGTCACTTCTTTCCTCGGCATCATAGAGAGGACGTTGGTCTGTCCTGCGGTGGTCCATGCGGAGCTGATTGGTTCGAAGACGTGCGAGGGGAAGAGTACAACGCCGGGCAGTTTTGCCTGGGGAGTGCCGGGATGTTGGCGAAGATAGGTAAATATGCGGAGATCGTTCTCGAAGATGGCGGCGGTCTTGAGGTAGTTTTCCGTGTTGAGCCGGAACATTTCCCTGTTTTGTTGGCGCTCCTCCGCGAGAGCTTGCCGGGTCTCCGCCACTTCGTTGTGATTATGAATGGCCTCGACGGACTGCTCGAGGCCGACGGCGATGATCAGGCCAAGGACGATGGTGGCGATGTGGATGAAGAAGTCTCGCCAGGAGTGAGCGGCGTGTGCGGGCGGGTGGACGTCGAGCATTGAGGCCCTCCTGTTGCTTTGGTCGATGGTTGAGATTGGCGGGCGGGCGAAATCACTGACGGCCGCCAGAGGGTCATTTGACGAGGTTGTTTATCAGGTTTCGCTTAATGTTCAAAGAATAGATCAGCGGGGCGTCGCGGGTGGTGGCGTGTTCGAGCGGCCCCGCTTCGAGGCGTTGCGTCTGGTCCATCCAGGGCGCTGGCGGCTGATCTGACGTGCGATCGGGCACAGGTTGCTCAGGTGAAGAAGTGTGGGACGAAGGAGCTTAGATTATCAGTGATCGGGCCGGCGGACTCGCGGATTCCGAGGCCGCAGCAGTCCTGGTCGATCATCCAGAGGCCGAGGATGGGGTGGCGGTTGTTGAAGAAGGCGACGGGGGCGAGGGCCTGGTAGATCTGCTTGCCGTTGTAGGGGCCGTCGGTGGAGGCGATGGTGGCGTTGTCGCGGACGATGGTGATGTTGGCGCCTTCGCGGGACATCAGCGGCTTGCGGACGTAGTTGCGCATGGTGCCGGGGCCATCGAAGTGGGATTCGAGCAGGAGCTCGTGGTTGGGGTAGAGCTCCCAGAGGATGGGCAGGATGCCTTTGTTGGAGAGGAGCATCTTCCAGATGGGCTCAATCCATCGGATGGCGGTGTAGGTTTCGATGGCGTGAGGGCCGAACTCCTCCTGGAGCATGGCCTCCCATGGGTAGAGCTTGAAGATGGAGAACATGGGGTGTTCGTCGGGGTCGAGGAAGGCTTGCTGGTCCTCGTTCCAGCCGATCTCCTGCAGGAAGAGCTGGAGGGTGTCGAGATTTGCCTGCTGCGCGGTGTCGCGGAGATAAGTGATGGTTAGCTGGTCTTCGGGGTTGTCGAGCGCGGCGAAGTAGATGGGCTTGGAGAGGTAGGGGTCGATGTCCTTCCACTTGGCGATGAGTTTTTCGTGGATGGAGTTGAACTGGTCGGGTTTGTAGGAGACGAGGCTCTGCGGCATGTCTTTGAGCCAATACCATTGGATGACGGCGGCTTCGAGGAGCGAGGTGGGGGTGTCGGCGTTGTACTCGAGGAGTTTGGGGGCGCTGCCTGATTGCGCTCCGGCCCATGCGACGTCGAAGCGGCCGTAGAGGGCGGGAGGCTCGTTGTTCCAGGCCCACTCGATGGCTTCGATGGCGAAGGCGGGGATGTCGAGTTCGGCGTAACGCTTCTCGTCGACGATGTGTTGGGCGGCGGCGAGGCACATCTCCTGGAGCTTGTTGCCGGCGGCTTCGAGGGTGTCGATTTCTGCGGCGGTGAATTGGTAGGCGGCGGACTCGTCCCAGTAGGGGCGGTCCATCTCGGGGACGTCGGGGGTGTGGAAGGTGAGGCCGACGGACTCGACTTTCTGCTGCCAGTTGTCGCGAGGGGTGAGGGGGATGCGCTGCATTAGGCTCCTGCTCCGCTGCTGTGGCCGCTTGAACCACTACTGCTGTGGCTGCCGCCTTCGGAGAAGCTGCTGCCGAAGCCTCCGCGAGTGGTGACGCCGGAGCGGGTGGTGTAGCTGCGGCCGGGTGCGGGGGCGTAGCTGCCACCGCCGACTACACTGCCGATGCCGTAGCCTCCCCAACCGCCGTAGTAGTAGTGGTAGGGGATGAAGAGGGGGAGGAAGCCACCGTGGCCATCGGGGCGCTCTTGCTGGACGCCTTGCTGGTCGGCGTTGGCGCAGAACTTGTCGTCGACTACGTGGTTCTGTTCGTCGACGCAGCGCTGCATTTCGGGCTTGCGGCAGCCGGCGAGCATGGAGAATGCGGCTGCGGCAAGGAGGGGTGCGGCGACTTGGGAGGAGCGGCGCATGCGAGTGGGCTGAACAAGAGTAGCGGAATCTAAGGCTACGAGCTACAAATTCTCAGCACAGTCCAGGAGCCGCGGCCTTAATTGAAAGGCCGCGGCTATAGCAATGGTCATTTGGCGTGGTCGGCGAAGAATTTTTGTGCGGCGATCAGGCCTTTGCCGAATTCGAAGTTGGGGAGTGGGAGTTTGGTTTTGTGGATGACTTGTTCTAGGGCGCCGATGATGGCGATGGTGTCCATGTAGTCGAAGAAGCCGATGTGGGCTATGCGGAAGAGCTGGCCCTTCATCTCGCCCTGGCCGTCGGTGACGATGGCGGCGAATTGCGATTTGAGGCCCTTGACGAGGGTGCCGGAGTCGGTGCCTTCGGGGGCGACGATTGCGGTTGCGGCAGCTGCTTCGGCTCCTTTGGGGGCGAAGAGTTTGAAGCCTAGCGCGGTGGCTGCAGCGCGGGTCATGGCGGCGCAGGTTTCGGCGTTGTCGACTAGCTTCTTGCGGCCTTCGGCGAGGTCGCCTTTGGGATTTTCTGCAGTGGCGGCTTGTCCGGCGATGTAGTCGAGCGATGCTCCGAGTGCGGCGATGAGCGCGACTGATGGGGTGTAGGCGGATTCGCCCTTGGCGGCGTTCTTGCGCTCTTTGCGGAGGTCGAAGTAGTAGCGCGGGTTGTAGGTGGCTTCCATGCGGTCCCAGGCGCGGGGGCTGATGGCGAGGTAGCTGAGGCCAGGGGGAATCATGACGGCCTTTTGCGAGCCGCCGATGAGGACGTCGACGCCCCAGGCGTCCATGTCGAGGTGCGTGGTGCCGAGGCCGGTGATGGCGTCGACGACGAGGAGGGCCTCGGAGTTTTCGGATTTGAGGAGCTTGGCGATGCCTTCGATGTCGTGGCGGACGCCGGTGGAGGACTCGGTGGCCTGGACGAAGACGGCGCGGGTTTCGAGCTTGAGGGCGGCTTTGACTTCGTCGAGGGTGAAGGTCTGGCCGTAGGACTTTTCGACGACGTCGGCGTGGCAGCCGAAGGCTTTGACGAGGGAGGCCCAGCGCTCGCCGAACTTTCCGGCGGTCAGCACCAGTACGCGATCACCGGGTGAAGTCAGGTTGGAGACTGAGGCCTCCATGGCTCCGGTGCCACCGCTGGAGAGAATGATGACGTCGTTTTTGGTGCCGACGAACTCTTTGAGCTGGGCGAGGACTCGGGTGTACATCGCACGGAACTCGGGCGTGCGGTGGTGGATGTCGGCGGCGGCCATGGCGAACTGGGCGGCGGGGAGAAGGGGCGTCGGGCCAGGGGTGAAGAGGCGAGTTTTCCGGATCATGCGTTTATTGTAGCGGGGTCCTGCCGGACGGGCCGCCTGCGCGGCGCGCGGCCACTTCGTGGGCGGGTGTACCGGTCTTGGTGGGCGAAAGGCTTGGGGCCTCGCGATGCTCGGCGGTGAATGTGTGATCGGCGCTACTTATAATTAGGGATTGGTTTGATGGAGACGAGGAAACGATGACGATTGGCGAAAAGATTCAGACGGACATTGTGGTGGCGATGAAGGCGAAGGACGAGCATCGGCTGACCACGCTGCGGATGGTGAAGTCGGCGCTGAAGAACAAGGAGATTGATAAGCGCGAGAAGCTGACGGATGCAGAGGAGTCGCAGATCTTGACGACGCTGATCAAACAGCGGAAGGAGTCGGTGGAGTCGTTTACCAAGGGCGGACGGCCGGAGCTGGCCGCGAAGGAGCAGACGGAGATTGGGATGATCGAAGGCTACCTGCCGCAGGCTGCCGGGGAAGATGTGATTCGCGGCGTGGTGCAGGGGGCGATCGCTACGATCGCGGAGGGTGGGACGAAGCCGGGGCCGAAAGATATGGGCTCAGTGATGAAGGTGGTCCAGCAGAAGATTGTTGCCGATGGGCTGCGGGCAGATGGGAAGGTTGTGAGCGAGATTGTGAAGGCGGAGCTGGCGAAGTAAGTCAGGGTTCGCTGGAGAGATCTTTGTTTCTGGATTATGGTGCTGTGCAATGGGACGTCTCCGTTGCACGGCATTTTTCTTGTGCTGAAGACATTCAGGTGTGCGCGGAGAGGCCCGGAGGTGGATAGTTTGTTGTGGCGTCGTCGAGGACGAGGACCCAGTCGGGGCCGTAGGGTGGGGAACGGAAGTCGCGCGTGGTGGTTGGATCGGTTGCTGGCTTGTCTTCGATCAAGGTGCCGACGCCTGTTCTGGGGTCGTACCACCACGCTCGGAGGCGGTGGGATTTCATGGAGTCCATGTTGATGGTGGCTGTCTGGTCGTTCAAAGGGAAGTAGATGAAGGCGCAGGTTCCTTCGCGATCTCGAATTGCCTGGAGATGGAGACCGCCCTTGCCGGGATCTCCGTGAATCATTGTCTGGTCGGGAACGCGGCGAAAGAACGGGCGGGAGAGGACGAGCAGACGAAGGAATACCATCTGCCGGGCGGCTGGGCGATAGAGAGCGTCGATCCAGTCGCGATCCGCGTGGTTGATGACGCCGTTCCGTTTGCCGGCGAACTGCCACACGGCGTGGTGGCCGTAGGTGACTCCGCATGCGCCGGCGAAGACGGAGCGGTAGACCTGCTTGCGAACGTCGTAGTCGCGAAAATATCCGGTTGTGGGGTCCCAGGTTGGCCACGGGTTGAAGGGGTGGTCTTCGTAGTTCGGTTCGAGGTCGAGGGTTGGTTTGGGGGGAGACATGGCGTAGTCGCGAGCGATCCAGTCCCAGACGGGAACGTCGTGACCGCTTCCGTGGCTGCTCTGCATGCCGTTGATGGAGAGCCATGGCTCGTTTGCGAGATAGACGGAGGAGGAGTCCGGACCGCCCTGTGGGTGGTAGACGACTGTCGGAGTGGCTCCCGTTCCTTCTTTCAGGCCTTCAGCGAGCGCGCGCCAGATGGGCGTCCAGTCAGTGTCGAGGGGAATGCCTGCGTCGGTTGCGGACTTCTCGAATGAGGGGTTGCCGGTGCCTTTGATGCGTGGGGGACGATCGCCGCCGAGCATCCACAAGACGTTGGTGCGGTCTTTGACTTTGCCTGCGAGGTATTGCGTATATTGGCGGGCGACGTTGAGATTGTCGTTGCGAAAGAGGCGCGGGCCAGCACCCCAGGGTGCGGTAAGTTTGTCTCCCCAGGTTGGGACGAGCGCGACGTAGAGGCCTAGGCTGGCGGCTTCGTCGACGATCTGGACGACGCGGTTGAAGTACTGCTCGTTGGGATGGAGGGGATCGTTTCCGAGAAATGGCTGCGTGGCGGTGGCTGTCGGCTTGGTGATGCCGTTCATCTCGGCAAGGACGACGGTCTGGATAACGGTGAATCCCTGGCGCGCTCTTGTTTGCAGATAGTACGAGCACTCGTCGGGCGTGGTGGAGTGGATGAGTTGCCATGCGGTGTCGCCGAGCCAGAAGAATGGTGAACCGTCTTGTCCCTGGAGGAGATGACCGTCTGGGTGAATGACGATGCGGGGCAACGGGCGCTGGGGACAGTTGCCGAGGAAAGGATTCGCAGGTTTGTCGCTGGTAGAGTCTGCGGCGAGTCCGGTGCTTGCGGTGAAGCCAAGAGCGGCGCTTGTTGCGGTTTGAAGGAATGCGCGTCTCGATGCGTAGAGCGGATTGAGAGAGTTTTTGGGAGGGGATTGTTTCACGGCGCAATTATAGATACGCGCGTGCGACGCGTCGGATGGTTATCTGCGAGACCAGTTGAATTCTGTGCCGGCCATGATAGTGCGGCCTTGCAGGGGGACTTGGGGGATCTCCTGGTAGCCGGTGTTGCTTAGGTTGAGTGCGCGGAGGTAGGGGCGGATGTGGCCGGTGTTGCGTGAGAGGGCTACGTCCCAGAGTGGGTAGGCGGTGTGCTGGGTCTTTTGGACGATGTTGACCTGGGTGTGGGCGGTGAGTTGGCGGAACGTTCCCGTCCAGAGAAAGAGGGCGTTTTGGGCGGCGTAGTTGTAGGCGTACTCGGAGAGGATGTTGGGTGGGGGTGGGCCTGCGTGAGTGGCTGTGTAACTGAATTGGAGTTGCTGGTTGTTGGTTAGGCGGAGGCGGACGGTGGCTTCGGCTCCGGTGATGTTGAGGCTCTGGATGTTGATGGCTTGCCACGGTTCGGCGAAGGTGAGGGCCGGGGTGGTGAGGATGGTTTTGGCGTAGTCGATCGCGTCTTTTTCCTGGAGGCGGAAGGCGGCAGCGTTGAGGGTGAGGCGGCTGTTGGTGGGGGTCCATTCTGCGCCGGCTTCGTAGCTCCAGGAGGATTCGGGTTGGAGGTTGGGGTTGCCGATGGTGGTGGGGTCGGAGTAGTAGAGGTCGACGTAGGTGGGCAGGCGGAAGCCGTGGCCGGCGGAGGCGCGGAGACGCACGGTGCGGGTGAGAGTGTAGGCGGCGGCGACGGAGGGGGAGAAGACGTTCTCGTTTCCATTGCTGGAGCCGGTGAGGATCTCGTCGCGGATGCCGAGTGAGACCGAGAAACGGCCCAATGCGGTGAGATTGAGATTGGCGTAGCCGGCGCCCTGGTTGCGGGCGTGCTGGCCGAGGGAGTTCGAGTGGATGCTGTCGCCATCGGCTTCGAGGCCGTAAGAGAAGGTGGTGTTTGGGCTGAGTGTGTCGGCTCGGCGGAGGGCGCCTTCGTAGCTGGTAGTGATGTGGTTGTTCTCGTAGATGGCGGGTTGGTCGACGAAGAGGACGAAGAGGTCGGTGTGGCGTCGATAGCCGAAGCTGGCGGCGGTCTGGGGGCCGAGTTGCTGTTGGATGCTGGCGAACCATCCCTTGGTGCGTTCCCATGAGGGGTAAGGGCCGTAGAACTGGCTGGCGCCGTAGGGGCGGTCGCTGGTGGCGAGGAGAATGTCGGTGGTGCCGGGCTTTGTGGTGAGCCAGGTTTCGGAGGCCAGGGCGTTGCTGCTGTAGTTGCGGTCGGGAATGAAGCCGTCGGAGGTGTCGCGGCTGGCGGTGAGCTGTTCGGCGATTGGGCCTGTAGTGTAGGCGGCGCGGAGGTGTTGCTCGATGGAACTGTTGCTGCCGCCGCCGATGCTAGCGACGACGTTGAAGCCCGGCGCTGGTGGTTGGGTGAGGAGGTTGACTGCGCCGCCGATGGCGTCGGAGCCGTAGAAGGTGGAACCTGAGCCGTGCAGGATGTCGATGCGGGTAACGGCGTCGAGGGGGATGGGGATATCCAGATTCAGGTGGCCGGTCTCGGGGTCGTTGATGCGGAGGCCGTTGAGGAGGACGAGGGATTGCTCGAATGTGGTGCCGCGGAGGGAGAGATCGGCCTGGACGCCGTTGGGGGCGCGGGCCTGCAGGTTGAGGGAGGAGTCCTGGCGGAGAAAGTCGACGACGGAGTTCGAGATGAGGGGCTGCTCGCGAGGGGAGATGAGGTTGACGGAGCGATTGCTTTCGGCGAGGGGGAGGGGTTCGAGGGTGGTGGTGACGGTGATGCTTTGTGCGATGGGGATGGGTTGTGGTTGTGCGGGGGTGGAGTCCGACGAGTGGGTTTGCTGGGGCTGCTGAGCTACGGCGGTACTTAGGTAGAGAAGGATATGAGCTGGGTAAATTTTCATGATTTGCGGCGCATCGGTAGTGCGGTCTGATGCTGTAACGATCATCCATCGAAATCTATGGCGAGAGGGATTAGTTTTGTTTTGTTATAAATAGTTTAGTTGATCAACTAGATGTGAAGGCCCCGATGAGGATTGAAGCGTTTTTGCAGCAGAGCCCTATTTTTCAGGCGAGTCGGATTGCTCGCAGGACGGAAGCCTCGCTGAATGCGATTTTGCGGGAGGAGGAGCTTACGTTCTTCGAGGCGCTGATGCTGGCCGCGATCTTTTTCGAGAAGAAGGGTGGCATCAAGCCTTCGGATCTGGCTGAGACGTTTCAGACGACGCGGGGGAATGTGAGTCACTGCGTCTCGTCGCTGGAGGCGAAGGGGTTGGTGCGGCGACGAATCGATCCGGAGGATGCGCGGTCGTTTCGGTTGGTTCTGCAACCGCTGGGCAGGCGGCGGGCTGTCCGGGTGGTGGGGATCTTTGATCGGATGCAGACTCACTTTGAGAGAAATGTGGGGGTGACGAAGCTGGCGGGGATGCTGGAACAGATGCGTGCTGTGGAGGAGCTTTGTTTGCGTTTGGCTGGATCGACTGGTAAGGCGCGCAGATGAAGCCAGAGACGAATTGATCTTGTGGGCGCGCTAGAATCGCAGTATTTGAAAGGAGCAGCTATGCCTCCTACCTATGCGAATGGGAAGATCTGTTACATCGACATGCCTGCGGTCGATATTGCGCGTTCGGTTGATTTTTATACGCGCGTCTTCGGCTGGAAGGTAAGACAGCGAGGGGACGGTTCGACTGCCTTCGACGATGGGGTTGGCCAGGTGAGTGGGACGTGGTCGGTGGGCAGGCCGCCTGCTTCGCAACCGGGGCTGCTGGTTTATGTGATGGTGGATGACGCGGAGGCGACGGTTGAGGCGATCCTGGCCAATGGCGGCGAAATTGTGCAGCCTATCGGCGGAGATGCACCTGAGATTACGGCGAGGTTCCGTGATCCTGGTGGCAATGTGATTGGGATTTATCAGGAGCCGAAGAAGAAGGGTTGAAGGCGCGGTATTCTCAGTCGATGTTTGTGAAACGAGGTAGTCACGGCGTGAACTCGAGGATCATCGCGACTCGAAATGAATTTGTGCTGATCGGCCTTTTGGCGTTGAGTCAACCCGTCGATCCCCAGTCTTTGCTGCATGACTCGTTGAAAAATATCCTGGCGCAAGAGAGCACGCGACACACCGTACTTACGTATTCACAACGCTACCTCGACGCCGCGAACAAAGTTGTTCAGTACCAAGGGACAATTTTTCTTCAGCTAAAGTCGTTCGAGCTTGATGGCTGCGATCTAAAGATCGGTGTGGTCGTTCAAGACAGCTATGTTGGCACAGAGCAACAAAAACGGCGATCCGGCGAGGATGTGAGTCATAACGATCTGGGCCGTGGGACGGATACCTATCGGTACTCGTATCATTTGAATCTCAAAACCACCGAGATCGCGCAGGTGGATATTGTCGCCGCCAGACCCGCTCAGCTACGGAAAAACACGATGTTCGTCTGTGAGGAGGAGAGGTCGTGCGTCTTGCAATGGTTGAGGGTGGCGGCCAAAAAGGCTTCGATCGCAGAGACGAGAGTTATGAATATCGATCAGGATTTCGACCAAATGGTAGATCAGATTGAGGTTCCTATGACTTCACGCGAGGTGGCTCTCCAATCAGCGAAATCCTTGCAGAATCTGATGGCTGTCTGTCGCTGAACAGGCTCTGAGCGTTCAGGGGTTTCATGCCGTATTTCGCTATTCGCGGATGATTTTGACGAAGACGCCGTCGGGGAGAGTGGCGTTGCCGAGGATGTGGACGACGCCGTCTTTGGTGAAGCCGCGCAGCATGGTGTCGGCCTTGGCGTAGGGGTTGGGCGGGGTCTCGGATTTGGTGGGATAGGGAGTGGCTTTGAGGGCCGGTGGTGCGGGTTGGCCGGGGGCGTCACTACTTTGATTTCGTCGCATGCCGCGGTCCATGGCTTCGTTGGCGAGGCGGTCGGCGTCCTTGTTTTTGTGGCGGAGGGCGTGGGAGATCTCGAAGGCATCGAGTTTGGCGATACGGTTTCTGGCCTCCTGCCAGAGGGGTCGCAGATCGGGGGAGTTGACCTTGTACTTGCCCTGAATCTGCTTGACCATGAGCTCGGAGTCGGAGACGACGCGGAGGCGGGGGTGGTGGTGGTCGAGGGCGTACTGGAGGCAGCCGAGGAGGCCGGAGTATTCGGCGTAGTTGTTGGTGCGCATGCCAAGGAACTCGCTGAGCTCGGCGAGGACGTTGCCCTGGTCGTCTTGGATGAGGGCGCCGTAGCCGGCGGGACCGGGGTTGCCGCGAGCTCCGCCGTCACAGTGGGCGTTGATCCAGCTGGATTTTTCGGCGGGTTTTTGGGTGGGGGGATCGGAGAAGAGGCCGGGGGCGGCGGTGGGACGGGGAGCCATGGGGTGAGTGTAACCCGATGGTGTTAGGGAAAACAGGGTTGGCGGGTCGCTCACCTTTCCACAATGAGGGTGTCTATTGAGGTGTACTTCGATTTTCTGACCTCCGGAGTCAGTTCGATGAATGCAGATGCTGTTGGGATGGACCTTGGCGGAGAGTTGTCGGCTCCGTTGGCAGTAGTGGCTCAAAAGCGGCATATTAGTCCGTTTGCCATGGGTTTATTGGGTACTGTGGCTGTAGAATCTATGCCAACAATGGCAAAGGCTGCGGCCCAACCCGGGACCAGGAATGGCGGCAAGCTGACGCAGGCGCAGCTCGACGCGCGGGCACAACAGCGGACCGAGGACGATGAGCTGATTCGTGAGGCGCAGAAGGGCCAGCGAACCGCGTTCGACGCTCTGGTGCGGCGGTATGACCAGTCGGTGCTTAGGCTGGCGCTGCACATGCTTGGCAATGAGCAGGATGCCCAGGACGTCCATCAGGAAGCCTTCATCAAGGCCTATCGGCACCTGGGAAACTTCCGGTTTGAGTGCAGCTTTTATACGTGGCTTTATCGGATTGTCACGAACCTTTGCCTGGACCAGCTGCGACGGAGAAAGAGCCGCAGGGAAGACCCGGCAACGGTGCTGGATGCCAGTGGCGATGAGATGGACCTTATGGCGAACATCTCCGACGACCGGGCGATGGCGAACCCGGCAAGGGAGCTGGAGCGGAAGGTCATGAGCGAGCGGATCAACGATGCTCTGAGCAAGTTGACGCCGCGCGAACGGACAGTTTTTGAATTGAAGCACTACCAGGGGTTGAAGTTGCGGACGATTGGCGAGATGTTGAGCACGACCGAGGAGACGGCAAAGAACACGCTGTTCCGCGCCACGCGAAAGCTGCGGGCGAATCTGTCGGAGCTTCGAAGCTAGTGATTAGTGATTAGTGATTAGTGATGAGTGATTGGTTAAGGGCGCAAAGACCCACGGGTAGCAGGGGAAGATTTTGAGGCTGGTTGAGGTAGGACAATGAAGTGTCAGAGCGCAAGAGACTGCATCGTGTTGTTGAATTATGGCGAGCTGCCGGATGAGCTGGCCGGAGTCTTAGAACAGCATCTTGTAGGGTGCGAGGATTGCCGGGAGGAGTTGGAGGCGTTCCGCGGATTTGAGGAACGCCTGGCGACGCTGCCGGTGCTTGAGCCTTCGCCGAACCTGTTGGCGCAATCGCGAATGAGGCTTGACGAAGCGCTGGACATGATTCCGCCGCATGGATTTCTGACACAACTGAGGATCAATTTCTATCGTTGGATAGGGCATGTGCAGAGTGCCCCAGCGTTGGCGACATTGCTGCTGGGCGTGGGCTTTCTGGCAGGAAACTTCACGTATCGGTACCAGGTAGCGCAGTCGAAAGCTAAGACGCCGCCCGTTGTTACGGTCATCCATCCGACTGAGGGTGTGATTTCGAACGTGACCGGGATTGTGCAGACGCCGAATTCGGAGCTGGTGCAGGTGAACTACAACAAGATTGTTCCGGAGTCGATGGAAGGGTCGCTGGACAGCCCTGAGATTCGGAACCTGCTGATGGTTGGAACGAATGCGGCGGCGACGCCTGGAGTTCGGATCAACGCGGTCTCTTTGCTGACGGATGAGTGCAAGGCGGGACATGCTTGTGCGCCGTCGGCGGATGGCAATGGAATTCGCCACCAGCTGATGGTGTCGTTGCGTTACGACTCTGACACCAGCGTGCGGATGAAGGCTTTGGAAGGCCTGCAGCGATTTGTCGGGCAGGATCAGCATGTACGCGACGCGGTGCTTGAAGCGGTAATGCACGATCCTGACGCGCAGGTGCGGCACGCGGCGATCGGCCTGCTTGAGCCGGTGCAGTCGGATTCGAGTGTGCGTCAGGTGCTGCGGACGGTTGCGACGCAAGACACAAACCCGTATATCCGGACGGCGTCGTTCAACGCACTACAGGGGTCTGCTGATATTCAGTAAGGTGCGGGGAGTGAGGTCCGCTCGTCGTTCGATTGAAAGAGTTTGGATGAGGTCAGGCAGATGAAACACCGCAGATCGTTCGGAGTTGTGGCGCTGGTGGCGGGGATAGCTGTTCTGGACGGGGGACAGCTGTTACATGCGAAAGGATTGGATTTCCTATTTGGCGCGGGGATGGCTGAGGCACACGGACGTGCCCCTCAGGGGTATCTAGGAATAGAGACGCGAGACGTGAGCGAAGAGCAGCTCGGGGAGTTGAAGCTCAAGGACGCTCGCGGTGCGGAGATTACCAATCTTGACCATGACGGACCGGCGTGCAAGGCCGGGATGCGGATGCATGATGTGATTTTGCAGATGAATGGGCAGTCGGTCGAGAGTGGAGAGCATCTGCGGAAGATGTTGCGCGAGATGCCGGTGGGTCGGACGGTGAGCTTGGTAATCAGCCGCGACGGGCAGACGCAAACGCTGACGATGCAGATGGCAGACCGCAAGACAATAGGGTTGCAAGCCTGGGAGCAGCACTATTCGGTGCCGGCCCCGGGGCCTTCGGGCGTTGTGCGGGGGGGAAACAGCTTTCTGGATTCTGCGAAGGCTCCGAGCGCGGGGCCACCTTCGAGCGTTGCAGCCCAGAAGGAACATCGGGATCTCCTGGGAACGGAGACGATCATTTTGAGCTCGTCGTTTACGGGAGCGAAGTTGGAGGTAATGGGGACACAGCTGGCGGAGTTCTTTGGCGCGGTGGACGGCGCGGGTCTGCTGGTGCGGAGTGTGGATGGAAACAGTCCGGCGGAAGAGGCTGGAATGAAGGCCGGCGATGTCGTCGTGAAGATCAACTCGATCTCTGTGGCCAATGGAACGGACTGGACCAAGACCGTCCACGACAATAAGGGGAAGCCTGTGCCGGTGGTGGTGCTACGGGACAAGCGTGAACAGACTTTGACGCTGACGCCGGACGGGAAGAAGCGTTCGAGCTTATGGACGCAATGGGGGCTGGAGGATTTTTTCCAGCAGACGTCGTTGCAGACGCGGCAGTTGCTGGCGAAGTTATAGGTTAGGTGTTGCGTTGCGGAACAGGCGGCCTTGATGGCCGCTTTTTCTTGGTTTGTACCCGCCCTCGTGGATGCGGATAGATGGTGCCCGGAGTCGTCCGCGATCCTGGTGGCAGCCAAGTAGAAGGCCCAGTCTCGGGAAAGATTCCGCTGGCAATTAATCGATGTACTAGTGCATGATAGGTCGCCGTCTCGAGATCGAGATTGAGTTTTTTGAACCCTTTGGTACGGAGGTGTGTCCAACAAGGTATGAAAAACTTGCCTCGCCGTTTCGTTGTTCGAATTGTGTCTCGCGCCTCGCTGATGATCTTCGTCGCACTGGCGCTGATGTTGGTTCCCCGTGTCGCGCTGGCCCACGCGGTGTTGATCCAGTCCTCGCCCGCGATCGATGCGACAATGCCTGGGCCGGACATAGCGGTCTCCATGAAGTTCAGCTCGCGCGTCGATGGAGCGCGATCCACCATGCTGTTGAGCACTTCGGATGGTCAGTCGAAGCCCTTGACGATTGAGCGCCAAAACGCGCCGGATACTCTGACCACGCAACTTACTCACCTGAGCCCCGGCAAGTATTCGATACGGTGGCAGGTGTTGGCGACTGACGGTCATGTCACCCGTGGTGAAATACCGTTTCACGTGAAGTAGACTAGGGCTTGAAGGTGTGAAAGTTGTAGAGATCGCTTCAGTTAGGGCTTATTCACTTCTAATTTGTGTTTTGCAAATAAGGAAGTGTGACTTCTCCGGGCGGCTGGGCAAGGGCCGACTCGGTTACTTTGAACGACTTCTTCACACCTCGAGTCGCTGCCGATGGCTAACGGAAGAGATTGTGCGGCCGACCAAACGTTAAAACATTGCACCATTGTTTGTTCCGAGGATTGAACATTGATTTGGCTTCTGGGGGACTTCGATTTCCTGTCCGTTGTCTTGCGGGCTCTGACCCTTGGGTTGGAGTTGCTGACGTTGGGGGCGATCGCCTACCTGCTGATCGTCGCCATGCCGGCGCGCGCAGGAGAATCCGTCATCAACGGGTGTTGGCGGGGAATTCGATGGTCGGCTGCAATCTTTGCGATCGTTGAATTGTGCTATGTCGCCGTCGACAGTGCGCTTCTGATGGGGAGCTCTTCCCTCGGTTTCGGTGACGTGGTCGGCGCGCGGTATTTTGTGTCGGGCATGGGTGCCGCGATTGCGGCTACTGCAATTGTTCTTTGTGCACGGGACCGCAAGCGTCGATCGGCATACGCCTTGATTCCCTTGGCCGTGCTGGTCCTGCTGGCGGTAGTGTCCACCAGTCATTCGGTCTCACGCATGGACCATCGGTTCGCGCTCATCGCTTTGACCGCCGCGCATCAATTGGGCGCGGCATTGTGGATCGGGTCGATGCCGTTTCTCCTGATCTCCTTGCGGCGTGCAGAAGATCCCGACGAGGCGAAACGATTGCTGCGCCGATTTTCGCCGCTGGCCCTGGCGGGCGCGGGAACTCTGCTGCTGGGTGGCTTGGGCATGGGTTGGCTCTACCTCGGCATCTCCGCCGATAGGTCGTTGAGCAGCGTGTATGGAACTGCCTACGGAGTGATGCTGATCTCCAAGGTGTACCTGTTCGCGGTGGTGATGGCGATGGGTGCGGGGAACTTTTTTCTGGTTCGGCGTATCGATACTGCGCCAGTGAGCTTACTGACGCGGCTGCGGCGATTTGGCGAGGCGGAGATCGGGCTGGGCTTCATGGCAGTGTTGGCGGCGGCCTCAATGACGTCACAACCGCCAGCGATCGACCTGCCAACCGGCCGGGCAACCCTCGCTGAGATTGTCGATCGCTTTCATCCTGTGGTTCCGAGCATGACCAGTCCGGTGTTCGCAGCATTGGCGCCCACCACGCCCCTGGATGTGCTGGTTGAGCAGACGAAGTTCAACCTGCCCGGCGCCCTGCTCGATGCGAACGGCAGGGCCTGGTCGGAATACAACCATCACTGGTCGGGGCTGATTGTGCTGGCGGCCGGCATCCTCGCGCTGCTGAGCCGACTGCCGAAGGCGCGATGGGCGCGGAACTGGCCGCTGGTCTTTGCGGGACTGGCGGTATTTATCGTGCTGCGCGGCGACCCGGAGAGCTGGCCGCTTGGGACGCGGCCTTTCTGGGCGAGCATGGTGGTGCCGGATATTCTGCAGCATCGCCTTTATGCACTGCTGATCCTCGCATTTGCAGTGTTTGAATGGGGAAATCAAACCGGGCGATGGCATGCCCGGTGGGCTTCGATGGTGTTTCCGTTGCTTTGCGCCGCCGGAGGCGCGTTGCTGCTGACTCACAATCACTCCGTTGGGAACATCAAAGAAGAGCTGCTGGCGGAGATGAGCCACACCCCGATTGCGCTGCTGGGGGCTACGGCTGGCTGGAGCCGCTGGCTCGAGCTTCGCTTGCCTGACCAGAAGGAATCCCGGCTCGCCTCGTATGTCTGGCCGATTTGCCTGATTCTCGTGGGTCTGGTGCTGCTGGACTACAGGGAGTCGTAGAGTCATCGTACTACCCGTAGACTTGCCAGCTTTTTTCGACATATTGGTGACGGGCCCTCTTTTCCCCGGTTGAACCCCATGGTTCGATATACTTGATAGTGATATGTCTTCTGTTTCTACAACTGCCGTTGCGAATGGCAGACGTCCGATGCGTGCCAGACGCCGCATGAAGGCGGCTACGCGAAAGCTGCGCGAGCTGGGTTCGATCGGGTCGGCGGTTCTGTCGACCGGGCACCCGTATATGGCGCATATTGTGCCCATGCGGCGGTGCAATCTTGCTTGTACCTACTGCAATGAGTATGACGATTTCTCTGATCCAGTGCCGATCGACGAGATGCTGCGCCGGATCGACCATCTGGGGCGGCTGGGGACGTCAGTCATTACGATCTCGGGCGGCGAGCCGCTGCTGCATCCGGAACTCGATCAGATTATTGCGCGGATCCGCAAGACGGGCGCGATCGCCGGAATGATCACGAATGGATATCTGCTGATGCCGGACCGGATCGAGCGGCTGAACAAGGCGGGCCTCGACCACATGCAGATCTCGATCGACAACGTGATGCCGGATGAGGTCTCGAAGAAGAGCCTAAAGGTGCTGGACAAGAAGTTGCAGATGCTTGCCCAGCATGCGGATTTTCACGTGAACATCAACTCGGTCGTCGGCGGTGGCATTGCAAATCCAAACGACGCGTTGACTGTAAGCGAGCGGGCGCTGGGGCTGGGATTCAGCTCGACGATCGGGATTATTCATGACGGCAGCGGGCAGTTGAAGCCGCTGGGTGCGGCCGAACGTGGCGTGTGGGACAAGGTGCGGAAGCTGACGCGGCGGAGCTACTCGCGGTTCAATCATTTCCAGGAGGCGATCGCCAATGGAAAGACGAATGATTGGCGTTGCCGCGCTGGTGGACGTTATTTGTATATCTGCGAGAACGGGCTGGTGCACTATTGCAGCCAGCAGCGCGGGTATCCGGGAGTGCCACTGTCTGGGTATTTGACTGCGGACGTGAAGCGGGAGTTTTTGACGGAGAAGAGCTGTGCGCCGAGCTGCACGATCAGTTGTGTGCACCAGGTGAGCTACATCGACCACTGGCGGGCGCCGCAGACTTCGTCTGTCACGCCGGGCGCGTCGGGGCATGGGGCTGGAGCACAGGAGCTGGTGCAGATCCGTTAGGAGTGGTTGATGAGCGCTGGGAAACGCGTGGGGGCGGAGCCGACAAAGTTGAGCGAGGGTCAGGTTCTTCTAATCGCGAAGGCGCTGGCAGACCCGCGGAGGCTGGAGCTGTTGCGGCAGATCGGGAGCTGCACGAAGCCGATGCAATGCGCTGAAATCAAGGACTGTCACCCAGTGAGTGCGGCGACGTTGTCGCACCATATGAAGGAGTTGGAGATGGCGGGGCTGGTCCGGGTGACGCGCGAGGGGAAGTTTGCGAGCTACACGTTGCTACGAGACGTCCTTCACGCCTATACAGAAGAGCTGGCTAAGTTTTAGAGAAAAAAACACCTTAGAAATTTTCATTCAATGTCCGCATCTTCCTTGCTTCGGGCACATCAATTAGATGTTTGTCGAAATATAAAACGATAGGACATAGGAATTGAGGGAGTGCGGACATGGGAAAGCTGACTAATAAAGTGGCGGTCGTGACAGGAGCATCGAAGGGTATCGGCGCCGGCATTGCGAAGGCGCTCGCGGCGGATGGCGCGTCGGTGGTTGTGAACTACTCGTCGAGCAAAGAAGGCGCTGACAAGGTTGTTGCCGAGATCAAGGCTAACGGCGGCAAGGCGGTTGCGGTGCAGGGGGACCTGTCCAAGCAGGAAGACATCACCAAGCTGTTCGCAGAGACGAAGAAGGCGTTTGGCGGGCTTGACGTGCTGGTGAACAACGCTGGCGTGTATGAGTTTGCCGCGCTGGGGACTGTGACCGAAGAGAGCTTCCACAAGATGTTCAACCTGAATGTGCTGGGGCTGATCCTGAGCACGCAGGAGTCGTTGAAATATTTTGGGCCCAAGGGCGGAAGCATCATCAACATCGGGTCGACGGCAAGCTCGCTCAACCCGCCGACGGCCGTGACCTACACAGCCACGAAGGGGGCAGTGGATTCGGTGACGGCAGTGCTGGCCAAAGAGTTGGGGCCGAAGAAGATTCGGGTGAACTCGATCAACCCCGGGATGGTGGAGACCGAAGGCGTCCACGCTGCCGGCTTTATCGGGAGCGATTTCCAAAAGCAGTTCGAGTCACAGACGCCGTTGGGACGAATCGGGCAGCCGAATGACATTGCGCCAATTGCCGTGTTCCTGGCGTCTGACGATTCGGGTTGGCTGACCGGTGAGTTGTTATTGGCGAGTGGTGGTTTGCGATAAATCGGGGTAGGTGAGAGAGAAGGGGAGCCGAAGTTTCGGCTCCCCTTTTTCATGTTGTGGCAAATTGTTGCGCGCGCAGGTAAGCGAGTGAGGCAGTGGCCTTGCCAACCGTCTGCAGAATGACTCATTGTGGTGGCATGAACGGTCTTTCTCTCCAAAATGTCCGGGTGTGGGGTGTTCTGTTTTTGCTGGCGATGCCGGTCGCGACGACTGGCGCGCACGGCGCTGGCGTTGCACTGCAGAGTCAGAGCAAGGCTGCTGCTGTCCAGCAGAGCCCGACGAAGGATCGGCCTACGAGTGCACCGTATTCGGGTGATCTTTCGATCTTTGAATATCCAGACCGGGACAAGAAGCTGCAGATCGATCGTGTGATGGATCTGCTGGGGATTACGGTGGGGAAGAATGTCGCCGACATCGGTGCGGGCTCGGGGTGGTTTACTGTGCGGGCCGCGCGAAGGGTGGCGCCGACGGGCGTGGTGATCGCGGAGGACATCAATCCGCTGGTGATCGAGCACATCGGCAAGCGGGTGATAAAGGAGGACCTGTCCAATGTGAAGACGGTGCTGGGTGCGCCAGATGATCCGAGACTGCCGACGGGCAGCGTGGATGCGGTGCTGATGCTGAAGGTGTACCACGAGATCGCGCATCCTGTGGCAGCGATGAAGGCGCTGCGGACGGCGTTGCGCGCGGGCGCTAAGGTGGGGATCATCGACAAGAACGGAGATGGTGCGAACCACGGAGTGAATCACGATGTGGTGATCAAGGAGATGGGTGAGGCCGGGTACAAGATGGTGGGGACGTATGACTTTACCAAGGCGGATGGTCAGGATTATTTCCTGATCTTTGAGGTGCGGTAAGCAGGTGCAGTAGGCAGGCGTAGTGAGCTAGCGGAAATTTCTGCGCCACTCCCTGGTTCTTCAGTAGTCTTGAAATATCAGGACAGTTGAACTTACCGGGAGATTACGGATGCAGAGCAGCGTTTCGTCAGTAGTGGCAGTGGTGTTGTTGAGTGCGGTAGCGGCAGGGGCGCAGGTGAATGGCAGGGACGGGATTACGCTTCCGGATCCTCCAGTGGTGAAGACGGCGCCCGTGGTGGACGAATACAAGAGCGCGGAGCCTGGGTTGCCGACGAAGATTACGGACCCTTATCGCTGGCTCGAAGACGCGCACAGTCCGGAGACGCGGGCTTACATCGCAACGCAGAACGCGTACACGGCGCAGTATTTTTCTCAGGTGAAGATGCTGCCGGCGGTCGTTGAAGAGATGGGCAAGCTGCTGAGGGTGGATTTTGTCAGTGTGCCGACGCGGCGGGGAGATCGTTACTTCTTCTCGAAGCGGCTGGCGGACGAGAACCAGGCCTCGATCTACATGCGGGTGGGGCTGCGTGGAGCGGATGTGAAGCTGATCGACGCGAGCACGCTGAGCACAGACCAGAATACGTCTGTGAATACGCTGAACCTGACCGAGGATGGGTCGTTGATGGCGTACGGCGTGCGAGTGGGCGGCGCGGATGAGGTCGAGGTACATTTTTTGGACGTTGCCACGCGGAAGGACACGGGCGATGTGATGCCGAGGGCGCGGTACTCGGGCGTAGATATCGATCCGGATAAGACTGGGGTGTACTACTCGAAGCTTTTTCCGCACGAAGGGAACCGCGTTTTCTATCACAAGTTCGGTACGCCGATTGGGAGCGATGCGATGATCCTCGGCAAGGAGTATCGCGGGGAGAAGCTGGGTGAGATTGATGGCGTCAGCGTACGAGCGACGGCGAACGGACACTACCTGGTGTTCCGGATCGGCAGAGGAGTTCCGGCGACGCGCGAAGACATTCTGATCAAGGACCTGCACGTTGCGGATTCGCCAATTGTGCCGCTGGTGTATGGAATCGACAGCCGGTTCAGTGAGTTTAGTGTGGACGACACGTTTTATATGCGGACCGACTACAAGAGTCCGAATGGGCGCGTGTTGAAGGTAGTGCAGGGCAAGGGGCCGGATGAGTGGCCGGTGATCATTCCTGAAGGGAAGGATGTCTTGGAGGGAGTGAATGTGGTCGGCGGCAAGATGTATGTGCTGCGGCTGAAGGACGTGAAGTCCGAGGTGACGATCTATTCGCTTGAGGGTAAGGAACTGGGGCATATCGCGTTCCCTGGGATTGGCGCGGGTTCCACGCTGTCCGGCCGCGCGATGGATACGGATGGCTTCTATACGTTTCAGTCGATCATTACGCCGCCGACGATCTTTCACTACGACACTAAGACGGGGAAGTCGGAGGTGTTCTACAGCGACAAGGTTCCGTTCGATTCGACACAGTATGAGGTGAAACAGGTCTTCTTCATTTCTAAGGACGGGACGAAGGTGCCGATGTTCATCGCTGGCAAGAAGGGGCTGAAGCGCGATGGAAGCGAACGGCTGCTGATGACCGGGTATGGCGGGTTTGCGTTGAGCGAGACGCCGGTGTGGAATCCGGAGTATGCATGGTGGATGCAGCAGGGAGGGTGGTTTGCCCTGCCCAACCTTCGTGGCGGCAACGAATATGGCGAGATGTGGCACAAGGGCGCGATGTTCGAGAAGAAGCAGAATGTGTTTGACGACTGGTTTGGCGCGGCGGAGTTTCTGATCGCGAACAAGTACACGACGCCGGAGCGGTTTGCGATTCGCGGGCGGTCGAACGGCGGATTGCTGATGGGTGCTTCGATCACGCAGCGTCCGGATCTGTTTGGGGCGATCTGGTGCGGGTATCCTCTGCTCGACATGCTGCGGTATCAGATGTTCGAGATGGGACGGACGTGGACGACGGAGTATGGAACGGCGGAGAATGCGAAGGACTATCCGTACATCCTGAAGTACTCGCCGTATCAGAATGTAAAGTCGGGGACGAAGTATCCCGCGATCTTCTTCTTTACAGGAGACGGAGACACGCGTGTCGATCCGATGAATGCGAGGAAGATGACGCCGCTGATGCAGACGTCTACTTCAAGCGGGCGGCCGATTCTGCTGCACTACAGCCTGAAGGGTGGTCATAGCGCGGGTGTGTCTCAGGCGCAGTTGGTGCAGGACTATGCGGACGAGATGGCGTTTCTTTGGACGGAGACTGGGACGAAGTAGTTGTTCTTACTTTCGCACAAAAAGGCCCGAGCTCATGCCCGGGCCTTTTTTGATTGATACGAGCAGCGATTATTTGTGTGCCGTAGTCTTCGGCTTGGCTGTTGCCGGGGCGGGGTTTTCGGCGATGGCGGTGTCTAGCATCGCGTAGAGTTGGCCGACGTCGGTGACCTGGACGAAGCCCTTCTGAGTGACGATGAAGATGGTCGGGGTCTGGGTCAGGCCTACGCGTTCGCCGAGGGTGTAGTCCGCGCGGACCTCGGCAGCAAAGAGGCCATTGGGATCAATGATCATGGGCATTACGCGGCCGTGGGACTGAAAATACTTCTGCGAGAAGGCGGTGAGGTCTTCCTTCGAGGCGATGGAGACCTGGTTGGCGAAGACGGCGCGACGATACTCCTCAGCGGCCTGGGGAGAGATCTTGTCCTGGATGTAGCGGGCGATCACGGCTGCGTCGAAGCTCCAGATGTGCATCTTGAGGGGAAAGTCGTGGCGCAGGAGCGGAATCTTGTACTTTTCGACGGCCGCGTGGACGACCGGAAAGGCGTGGGCGCAGGCGGGGCACTCGAGATCCTCGAACTCGTAGATGGCAACGCGGGAGCCGGCCGGCGGGCGGAGCATCGACGTGTCTTTGAAGCCGGCAGTGGCCTGTGCGACGCAGGCGGGAATTGCAAGGAGCAGGGCGGTGGCGAGGACGGTCCGATTCATTGTTATAAGACGCATAAGGTTATCTTTTGTATTTTATCTGAGATGGCTCCAGGGGAAGGGCCGATCAAGCGGATTCGCGCCGCTGGATCAGCGACTCACTCCTAAATTGGGTTGGTACCCGCTTGGTAGAATGGTCTTTATTCAGCATGATTTTGTAACTTGGGCTGTATTCCGGCCCAAGTATCTGATTTTCTGAGCTTTTACTGCGGAAGAATTCGCAACCTCGCGACGCGCAGTAGACTCTAATCGATAAGCATAAGAGGATTACAGGTTAATTGGGCAATTGTTCTACAAGAGCAGGGGTTTGGGCCGCGGCGTTTCTCTGCTGTGGGCTTGCCGCGTCCACATCGGCGCAGGGCAAGGACGACCTGCCGCAGGCGCCCGTGCCGAATGCACTGAAGCTGCCCGGTGGGGTGGCGGTACAGAGGCCTACCCCTTGGGCGTTTCCGCTGGGACTGGATGACGCGATCGATCGCGGGGAAAAGCACAACCTCCAGATGCTCCTGGTGATCCAGAATGAGCGGATCGTGGGCGGCGAACTGCTGACCGTAAAAAACAACCTACTTCCAAGCCTGACGGCGTCAGGTGCTTTGGAGGCACAGCAGATCAATCTGGCGGCGCTGGGCTTTAAAGGTACATCGCTGGCAGAGTTCGGCATCGATCCCGCGACCTTTCCGACGATTGTGAAGGTCAACACAGCCGAGGCACAGATCAGTTTGACCCAGCAGCTCTTCAATCTGCCGGCGTACTATTTGTACCGCTCGGCCCAGAAAGCGACTGTGGCGGCTAATTTTTCGACCCTGAATGTCCAGGGCGGAGTGACGCTTGGAGTGGGGACGCAATATCTGCTGGCGCTGGCGGACGCTTCGTTGATTGAGAACGCCCGCGCGTTGGAGAAGGCTGACCAGGTGGCCTATCAGCAGGCGAAAGACTCACACGATGCTGGCGTGGGGACGAATCTGGATGTGCTTCGAGCACAGGTACAGTTGCAGACGCAGCAGCAGGCAGTGATCAATAGCGAAAACGCCTTCGCGAAGGACAAGATCGCGCTGAACCGGATGATCGGCTTGCCTGTGGACCAGGAGATTACGCTGACCGATACGGCGCCCTATGCAGAGTTTGCCGAGCTGCCGCTTACGGACGCGATGCGGCTGGCGTTTCAGCGGCGGAAGGACCTGCTCAGCCTGCAGGCGCAACTTGACGTGGCGATACAGGCGCAGAAGGCAGTGAAGACGGAGCGGCTGCCAACGCTCGCGTTCGATGGATACTACGGAGTGCTGGGTCAGGTCGGCACGTTCTACCACGGAGTGTTTGCTGCGACCGGAAAGATCAGTGTGCCGGTGTTTCAAGAGGGACAGCTGCGTGGCGAGGGCGAGGTCGCGCAGGCGCAGGTGATTGCGCTGCGGCAGCAGATCGAGTCGTTGAAGGTTTCGATCGAGTGGCAAATTCGGTCCGCGATGCTGGATGTTCAGTCATCGAACGAGCTGGTAAAGGTGGCGAAGAGCAACGTCGATCTGGCGACGCAGGAGTTGCGCGACGCGAGCGATAGGTTTGCGGCTGGAGTGGATGACAATCTGCCGGTTGTGCAGGCGCAGGCGGTGCTGGCACAGGCACAAAGCCGCTTGGTGCAGACGCTGTATCAATACAACCAGTCGAAGCTTACTCTGGCCCGGAATACTGGTGTCGTGGAGTCGCAGTACAAGGTCTACCTGGGGCGGTAGGCCGCCTTTAAGTTTGCGCAGGCCTTCCCTTTTTGAAGATGATTAGGGCAGTTCTCTATGTCTTCCGGTGAGATGGTGACGCGTCCGGTAACCGAAGTGTGAAAACATAGGACATGGCGGATGGTTCGGAACGGGTGGATCTGGCGGTAGCGGGTGACTACCGGTCTGCGTTCAAGTCGAGGGACTTCCGGCTATATCAGTCGGCGCGATTGATGGTGATTCTGGGTGCGGAGGCGCAGTCGGTTGCGGTGGCTTGGCAGGTGTATGCGCTGACGCACTCCGCGCTCGCCCTGGGATATACCGGGTTGGCGCTTTTTCTTCCTGGGCTGTTTGTGATGCTGGCGGCTGGCCATGCCGCGGACCGCTACGACCGGCGGAAGATCATTCTGCTTTGTTACGGGTTGCAAGCGATCTGTACGGCGGTGTTGCTGTGGCTTTCGATGAGCGCAACTGCTCTGAAGGGTGGACGGATCTGGCCGATCTATGCAGTGCTGGTGGGGATTGGCTTAGGAAGGGCATTTAGCGGGCCGGCGGCGAGTGCGATGCTACCCAGCCTGGTACCGAAGGAACACTTTGTGAATGCCGTGACGTGGGGCGCGACGGTCTACCAGATTGCAAATATGTCAGGGCCGGCGGTCGGAGGAATTCTGTTTACGCTTCCACTAGCGGGCGTTGCACCGGAGTGGAATGGCGCGCCGGTGGTCTATGGATTCACCCTCCTGATGCTGATGGGGTTTATCGTGCTGGTCAGCATGATTCGCGCAAAGATGGTTAAGACAAACAAGAAGGCTTTCAGCATGAAGACGATGCTGGCAGGGCTCGAATATGTTTGGCGGGCGAAGCTTCTGCTGGGTTCGATTTCGCTCGATCTGTTTGCAGTGCTGCTGGGTGGAGCAACGGCGCTGCTGCCGATCTTTGCGACGGATATTTTGCACGCGGGGCCGCGAGGGCTGGGGTTGCTGCGGGCGATGCCTTCGGTGGGGGCGCTTGTCGTTTCGTTAACGATGGTTCTGAGGCCAATCAAACGCCGCGCAGGTGCGACGATGTTGGTTTGTGTCGGAATCTTCGGGGCTGCGACTGTGGTATTTGGCCTGTCGAAGAGTATCTGGCTAAGCGCGGTGACGTTGGTGATCGTGGGGGCCAGCGATATGGTCAGTGTTGTGGTCCGATCGAGCCTGCTCCAGCTGGCGACGCCGCCGGAGATGCGCGGAAGGGTGAGCGCGGTGAACTGGCTGTTCATCGGTGCCTCGAATGAGTTTGGAGAGTTTGAGAGCGGCTTGACGGCGCAGTGGTGGGGCGCAGTGAGGGCAGTCGTCATCGGCGGAATCTCGTCCATGGTGGTGACTGCTGCGGCCGCAGGGCTGTTCCCCCAGTTGCGGCAGGCAGACGCTTTGACGGCGGAGTCCTTGCGCGGAGCTGACAGGGAGTTGAGCGTGGCGGAACCGGTAAATTAGATTGGCAGGGACTCGAAGAAAAGAGGATCAGGAATGAACAATGGGGCGAAGGCGGCGATCGGGGCGACGGCGGTCTTGATTCTGGCCGTGGGAGGACAGTTGTTGTGGCTGCATCATGAACGGAACAAGCCGGTAGCTGTGAAAGCGCCCGAGCGAGAGGTGATCGCCGATGATGATCTGGTGTTCCTGAAGAAGAAGAGGCCGGATAACCTCAAGGAAGTGAAGGAACTGAAGGGCTCGACGGTGTGGGTGTCGGCCGGCGGGCAGCTGGAGTTTTATCCATTTGTCGGACATGCGGCCCAGTATGGCAAGAGTGCCGGAACGTTGCTCGGGGCGGAGCCAATTGTGCTGAAAGACGCGGTGGAGCAGGTGGCCCCGAAGTCCGCGACATTCCGCATTCCCGGTGGCGACAAGCAGGTCTTGCTGGTGTTCACGAAGCCCAACGACACGAAGGAATATGCTGTGCCGGTCGGGTACAGACAGGACGGGCAGTACACGTTTTACACGGACGAGATTTTTTTCTACGACGATCCGCACGAGCTGTACAAGCACTGGGGGCCGGCGATCTGGAAGGCCGTGGATGCGCACGAGGTCATTCTCGGAATGAATGAGCGGCAGGTGGAGTTATCGCTTGGCCAGGTGAGCCAGAGTACGAGCAAAGACTATGGCAACCGGATGGTCGTATTTGCGAATATGGGTAAGCCGATGGCGGTGACGTTTGTGAAGAACAAGGTCACGGCGTTCCGGCCGGACCAGGGTTTCTGATCTCGTCGCGAATAGAAGGGAAGACAAAAGAGGGAGCTCAATGAGCTCCCTCTTCTGCTTCTGAATTCTTCGTCGAAATCAGTGTTTGACCACCGATATTGTGAGCGTACTTGGATACTGCACAGAGTGATGGATGGCGGTGTGGGCGACGACGCCGGTAGTCTCGTCGTAGTTGTTGCCGCCGGTGTTCAGGTTGCGGTCGAAGCGCGGGAAGTTAGAGCCGGCGACCTCGATGCGGATCCTATGGCCAGCGTCGAAGTAGTTGCTCGTATTCATCGGCGTGAGCGTGACCTTGTAAACCTTGTCCTTTTCCATCCAGACGGTCTTGTCGTCACCGTCACGGTAACGGAGGCGCTGAATGGTCTCGTCGAGGTTGTAGGCAGTGCCGTCGGGCAAAACGTCGATGACCTTGACAGTGACGTCGGTATCCTTCACGTCAGAGGAGACGTAGAGAGTCGCGGTGATTGGGCCGCTGACTTCGATGCCCTCTTTCAAAGGCTCGGAGGTGTAGACGAGGATGTCGGGACGCTCTTCCATCTTGCGCTGGTCGAGCGCGCCGCCGGTGCCTGGGATGCTGTTGCCGGCACAGCAGACGTTGCCACCATAGCTTGGCGTGGGGTGCATGGGGTCGTAGGTAAAGAGGTCGGCAATCCCACTCGCTTTCGACGCCGCCGGAGTACTCGACGAGAAGGTGAGCACGCCGTCGCCGTGAAGTGTATTGGCGTGCCCGCCGCTCGAAAGGGTCAGCGTGACGGGCTTGGCGCCCTGCGGCGGCCATGTCTCGGAGTGCTGCCACTTGTTGATCCCCATGGTGAAGTAGGTGACCTTCGGCTGTTTCTGGAGGAAGCCGTTGTCTTCGCCTTTGAGGAAGTGATCGAACCACGCGTAGGTGAGCGCATCGTAGTCGAGCCGTGCGTCGCCCATACTGCGTTCGCCGACGATCGTATCTTCTTTGGCGCGCTTGTAGCCGCAGTGAAGCGTGGGCGCGATGACAGCGTACTGCTCGTTGGCCGCTTCGCCCTTGGCGGTCGAGCGGACGAAGTTATAGGCAGCGAGATTTGGGCCGGTGGAGACGTCGTACCAGGTCATGAACCAGAAACCGGGAACATTGATCGGCATAGTGTCAGATTGCCAGATGCCGCCCTTGCGCCATGCGGGGTCATTCGGCGTGCGTTCGATCATTGCGCCGCCAGTGGTATTAGGCATCTTGTCTGAAAAGATTCCCTTGGGCCCATCGACAGCGGAGATGAGGTCTTTTTCAGGAAGGTGCTCGAAGGCCTTGGCCCAATCGATCGGGGGCATCTGTGGCGCGAGGTCGAACATCTTC
This sequence comes from Acidobacteriaceae bacterium KBS 89, assembly GCA_000381605.1. Taxonomy (GTDB): domain Bacteria; phylum Acidobacteriota; class Terriglobia; order Terriglobales; family Acidobacteriaceae; genus Edaphobacter. The sequence goes on along the minus strand of KB906754.1, from coordinate 1,375,156 downwards.
GAGGCGTTGAGGAGTTCCTTTTGCGAAGTGCCTTTGGGAAAGGTGGGGCGGACCTGATTCTGCTCGCCGTAGAGCCAGTCGATGAAGAGCATCTGAACGGCGCCGCCGCGGTACCAGTTGCCTTGCTCGTTGTACGGGCCGACCTTGCCGACACCCGCGCCAAAGCTCTGCGGGATGATAGTGGTCAATGCCTTGTTGCCCAGCGATGCCGCAGCGAGCTGCCACTCTGCCGTGGAGGAGCAGCCAATGAGGCCGATCTTGCCCGAAGACCAAGGCTGGGCGGACATCCAGTTGAACTGATCGTTGGCATCGGAGAGCGGAGCACCGAGAATGTCGTAGTTGCCCTCAGAGAAGAAGTGGCCGCGCTCGTTCATCTCGATGAGGACATAGCCACGCTTGACGGCATCGAGCTCGGTCGTCATGTCGCGGTATCCGCCGAGCTTGACGTCCCAGAAGTTGAAGTTGTACGGCGTTCGACTAAAGATGATTGGGTATTTCTTGCTCGTATCCTTCGGCCGATAGATGTCGGTCGCGATACGTACGCCGTCTTTCATCGGCACCATAACCTTTCGGTCGATGATCGCGATATCTTCGAGTTGTTTTTCGATGGCCGCACGCTTTTCGATCAGCGCCCTGGTCTCTTCAGGCGTGAGCGGCTGGCGGGGTGCTTGGGCGACGATGGGGGCGGTAAGGATACAGAGGAGGGCGAAGACAGCGGAACCGAGGCGCATAACGAGGGAGCTCCCTGATTTGTTGGTGTGATGCAAGCGTAACAGAGGCACCGCAGGACTTGTTCCGAGACCGACAAATGCGATGGTAGTATTCGTCGATGATGAGTGGCGATGGAGTCTCGACGATGAAGTTAGGCTTTTGCTCGTTGTTCCTCGTACTTGCGAGTGCAAAGCTCTCGGCCAAGATGCTGACTGTGGACATCTCCGGCGTGAAACCAGGACCCGTCGCTGTGGTGAAGAACGACACCACGTTGCAGGTGAGTTGGGACGGCGACGCAGGGCAACATTGGCAGGCGAGTTTTTCGTTGGATACTGCGAAGCCAGTGATCGCGGGGGTCACGGTCGACGGCCGGTCTGTTCTTGAGGCTGCGAAGCCCGTCTATCGCTGCTCGACCGGAAAGCGAACCGGGGGATGGGACCAGTTCTTCGATCATCCTCCGCTGGCGGCTGAAGGTACGCGTGATTTCAGGGCCCAGTTCGCGCCGGGCGCGGCTGTGGCGAAGACTGTCGGGGACAGGGTCGAGGTGTCGTTCGACGGAATGCGTTGCGGGAGCTTTGCCGGGACGCTGAAGTATGTCTTCTATCCAGGCAGCGCGCTGGTGCAACAGGTCGCGGTGATGAGCACGCAGGAGCCGGATACAGCGTACATCTACGACGCGGGTATTGAGATGCGCGCGCAGTCCGATGAGCGAGCCGGCGGACGGATGGGATCCGCGATCTCCTACTACGACACGCTGGGCGAACTGAAGCAGATCACGCCGGTTTATGCGAGCGAGCGGCAGCCGGTTGAGGTGAAGTGTCGGGCGCTCGCCGCAAAGATGGGGTCAGGAAGCGTTGTCGTGTTTCCCGCGCCGCATCGTTACTTCTTTGCACGGGATTACACCACGAATATGGGCTTCGCCTGGTACACCTCGTGGCGGGGACAGGTCGCGCTTGGCGTTCGTCAGTTGCCGGATGACAATTCGCCGTACTATCCGTGGATGAATGCACCCCCAGGAACCGAGCAGGAGATGGGGGTCTTTCTGTTGCTGGGCTCAGGGGAGGCTGCCAATACGCTGAAGCAGGTGTTGGACTATACGCACGCCGATCGATTTCCTCATCTGGACGGCTATGTAACCTTTGCTCCGCACTGGCACGAGGCCTACACCGTGCAGGCGATTGCGAACGGGATGCAGTGGCAGCCGCCGTTCAAAGCCGTGATGAAATCCATCGGACTCGACTCAGCGATGATTATGGACTTCCACGGGGACGGACATCCGCAGGCGCTGACTGAGGTGAGACTAAAGGAGTTGAAGAGCTACTACGAGGCTTGTCGCGCGCAGTCGAACAAAGATTTCCTTTTGATTCCGGCCGAGGAAGCAGATGTCATCTTAGGCGGCCACTGGGCGCTGGTTTTTCCGCATCCCGTGTACTGGTATATGGATCGGAAGCCTGGGGAACCACTGAAGACAACCGAGGCCGGATATGGGACAGTCTGGCGCGTTGGAAGCGGGGCGGACATTCTTGCGATGGTGAAGGCGGAGAGCGGATGGATCTATGAGACTCATCCACGAACGAAGGGATCAACCGGATATCCGGAAAAGATTCTTGGCGAGGAGTTCTTCAAGGATGCGCGTTACTTCGGCGTCGGCTGGAAGCAGATGCCCTCTGATCTCTCGTCGCCGCGACTGGGCGAGAGGGGATTCAAGACGGTCGACGACCTCAACAATCTTGGAATGCACAAGCGGATGGTCGGAGAGGTGGATGTCTTCCAGTTGGATTTGACACACGAGCTCTATGCTCACATGAACGTGAACTATCTAAAGCTTGACGCGCTGCCGGATTTCGACCACTACGGTAGCCTCGTAGACGCGGCTGCAAATGGAGATGGATTTATCTCGACGGGCGAGATATTGCTTCCTGCGGCAACCATCACCAGCGGAGGCGAAGATGTGCTGAAGGTTCAGGCGCAGGTGAACTGGACGTTTCCGTTGCAGATGGCTGAGGTAGTTTGGGGCGATGGGAAGACAACACATCACGAGATCATAGCGCTCGACTCCACGCGTGGATTTGAGACGAAGCAATTTGACTGGCAGGTCAAGGCACCCCGGTGGACCTGGGCGAGAGTTGCCGTATGGGATATCGCCGGAGATGGAGCATTCACAAATCCAACGTGGAGATGATCACCCTGTATTGCGCAAACCGGCGCTGATGCCGTTGATGGTGGCGGAGATGGCGCGATTGAGTTCGGGAGATTCGGGTTCGCCGTTCGCCGTTGCCGTGCGCTTGCGACGGATGAGTTCGACCTGGATCAAGCTCATGGGGTCAACGTAGGGGTTGCGCAGGCGGATCGAGTGGTTGAGCACCGGGTTGGTTTCGAGGAGCGATCTCTGCTTCGTGATCTCGAGAATCATGCGGTGCGTGAGGTTGAACTCGGCTTCGAGGGTGTTGAAGACGCGGTCGCGAAGCGCTTCGTCCTCGACGAGAGAGGCGTAGAGGCGGGCGATCCCGAAGTCGGCCTTGGCAAGCGCCATCTCGACGTTGCGAATGATGTCGAGGAAGAGTGGGAAGTCGCGCGCCATGGTCTGGAGCTGGGTGAGACCGTCAGGTGTGGATTGGATGAACTCGTTGAGCGCGTGGCCTACACCGAAGTAGGCAGGTACGAGCTGGCGCGACTGCATCCAGCCGAAGACCCATGGAATGGCCCGAAGGTCGCCCATGGATTTTTTGCCGCTGCGTTTGGCAGGGCGAGAGCCGAGGCGGGCGTGTTCGAGTTCGGCGACGGGTGTGGCTTGCTCGAAGTAGGTGAAGGTGTCTGGGTCGTCGACAATGTGTTTGCGATAGAAGGCGTACGAGGTGGCGGAGAGCTGGTCGAGTGCGGTCTCCCAGAGCGGAAGCACCTCGCCAGTGAGGTGCGGGACCTGCGCGTCGCGCTGTAGCGCAGCATCGGGTCGGGCGAGAGCGTCGAGGCTTGCGGCGATCATCAGCTCCAGGTTGCGCTCGGCGAGAATGACGTCGGAGTACTTCCAGTTGAGGACTTCACCCTGCTCGGTGATGCGGAGTTCGCCGTTGAAGCTGTCAACGGGCTGCGCGAAGATGGCGCGATGCGTGGGACCGCCGCCGCGGCCTACCGTTCCGCCGCGTCCGTGGAAGAGGCGAAGTAACACGTTGCACTCTCGAGCGACCTCGTGAAGAGCTCGATGAGCCTTGTAGATCTCCCACGTGCTGGTGATCATTCCTCCGTCCTTGTTGGAGTCGGAGTAGCCGAGCATAACCTCCTGCTGGCGGTTCCACGACTTCAGAAGAGGTCGGTACGCCTCGCTGGTCCAGAGCTCGCGCATGATCGCGGGTGCGTTCTGGAGGTCTTCGATCGATTCGAACAGCGGGACGGGTTGGAGACCGGGATCGTCGCCGTTCGCTTCCACTTCGACGCCACCGAGGCGGGCAAGCCAGAGGACCCGAAGAACGTCTTCAGTGCTGGTCGCTCCACTGATGACGTACTGGCGGATGGATTCGGGGACATAGGTCTTCTTGAGTTCTGCAATCGTGCGGAAGGTCTCGAGGACCTCAGCGGTCTGCTCGCTGAGGGCTGAAGGAAGCGCGAGCGGCTCCGTAGCCTGCCAGGCAGAGATCTCGGCGAGAGCCGCGGCGTGGATGCGGGCATGCTGCCGGATGTCGAGAGTCTGCAGGTGAAGGCCATAGGTGCGGACCTCCATTAGAAGCGGATCGATCAACATCTGGGCGAGGCGGTGACCGTGATGCTCGTTCAGCGAGTTGCGGAGAATGGTCAGGTCGGAGAGAAGGTCGGCCGCGCGGGTGTAAGGAGTGAGTGCAGGGTTGGCGGGAACAGGAACGGCGGACTGCGGCGTCGCCCCAAGACGCATCATGATGCAGGCGATGAGAAGGCGGACGGATTCGTGCGGGAACCGTTCTTCAAGCGCGTTCTGGCCTGCGGTGCGCAGCTGCGCGAGGTAGCGATACAGCAAAGCGGTGAGTTCAGTGGAGACCGGGACCTGTTGGGTAGAGCTTGCCAGCTGTTCAAAGATATTTTGCAACCGGCGGCCGTAGTGGGTCAGGAGGAGGGAGTGAGCCATTCCCAGGGCTTCTCGTGTGGCCTGTGGAGTGACGAACGGGTTACCGTCGCGGTCGCCCCCGATCCACGACCCGAACCGGATGAGCTGGGGAAGGTCGCAGATATTTGTAACCAGCACGGTAGCTTGATTCGGCGGATATTCAGCCGCGAGCGCCGAGGCTACCTCGGCGTAGAGCACGGGAAGAGTATCGAACAGGCTGGACTCGTAGTAGTCGAGAGCCATGCGGATCTCGTCGCGAACTGTGGGCCGCGCGCTGCGGACGTCGTCGGTCTGCCAGAGGGCGGTGATCTCGGCGATGAGGTCCCGTTCCAGAGCTTTGAGCTGAGGTTCGGGAACCGGTATCCGGTCGAGTTGTTCCAGAAGATCGGAGATTCGACGGCGCTTGAACATGACGCTGCGGCGCGCCACCTCGGTCGGGTGCGCGGTGAAGACCGGTGAGACGCAGATGCGGCGAAGGAGAGCGAATGCCTCTTCGGCGTTGATGCCTGCCTCTCGCAGTCGGCGGAGGGTCCCGCGCAGATCGCCGCGCTGCACCGCGCTCGCAGCAGAGACGTTCTCGCTGAGTTGATGGGAGAGGCGGCGGCGTTTGCGGTGATTGGTCTCGGCGAGGTTGATGAGCTCGAAGTAGAAGCCGAAGGCGCGGGTGAGTTGATACGCGGCGGGAAGATCCAGCGTGCGGACGCGGCCGAGTGCCTGCTCCGGATTCTCAGCCGCGGAGGCGTGGTTAGCCGCGCCACTTTGCGGGGCCTCTGCTTCGCGACGGGCGATTGCAGTGCGCCGGAGGGCCTCGACGGCTTCGTAGAGGGGATCGCCGGCCTGCTCGCGGAGGACCTCGCCGAGAAGCATGCCGAGCGATCGGACGTCGCGGCGAAGCGGAGCCTCTTTGAGTTCGCCCGTGGGGGCCTGGAGTTCGGCAAGGCGCTGGGGCCAGTCGGTTGGTGTCCACAGTGACAGCATGATTGATTATGCACCGAGGTGATGGTAGGGGAGTTGGTCGCGCGTTGCCGGGGGAGAGTTCAGCTGTTAGAGCGCAGCGGCGCGGCAGAGCGGCTCTTTGCGGATCTCATCGAGCAGCGGAGTGGTGAGGAAGTCGACCGAACGATCATCGAGTGTGAGACGGAGCGTCGGAAGAGCCAGCAGGTAGCGGAGGTAGTAGGTTACGTCCTCAAGATTGGAAGAACCGCCCCCGGGAGTGTTGTAGCGGTACTCCCTGGCGTCAGGACGGGGATCTCCCACTGACGGCGGACGGGTTTGACGTGGGTGTAGCCGAGAAACTCCATCGTCAACAGGACTTTGCTTGTGCGGGGAGGGAAGAGATCCGCATTGGAGACTGGAGTCCACGGAGGGTAGAACGCGAGATCAGTGGCGCCGCCGAAGTTCGCGAAGAGCTCAAAGTAGGACTTGACGCTCGGCCGCAGGGTGCACTGCGCGATCAACGTTGGCGCGGGTGACGGCAGGGGAGAATTGGGCGGGGATGGGGTATGAAGTGTGCCGGCGAGGACGAGGCGAACGTACTGAATGTGAGAGGTCGCTTCCTGACCAGCCAGCCGGTCGATTCCAGTGGCGAGGGTCGACTTCTCCGGTTGGTGCGACTCGGATTGCTGAGCGGTAAGAGATGGCGAGGCACAAAGCAGCGCCAGCAGGAGTTCAGCAAGGAGCATATGCGGAGAGCTGCCGGGCATGGAAACAGCGTAGTCGAACGGGGCTCTCTTGAAGAGAAATATTGTGAGGTATCACGGCAGATATTCGTCGGGGGGGCTAAGGGGTTTCTGTCTCGAATCTGGAGAGAGTGTTTGGTGCAATCTTGAAAATGAGGCGCGGAAGACCGTGCTCTCACATGACCTGGGCGATTTTCTCCAGCTCTTCCTGCAAGCAGCGCAGAGAGCAGCTGATGGACTCCATTCGGAACGCAGCTGTGCGGGCGTCCTGTGTCGAGACTCCGTAGCCGCGGGCAGCAAGGAAGCTGCTGATGAGATCGGCGGCCTGCCAGGAGTCGAGACCCGATTTCATCAGGTCTTCACGAAGACCGGTGAGATCAGCTGCGGCGAATTTCTCGACATGGGCGATCTTAGCCATTGTCATCTGCTGCTCCCGTGCACGAGTTGGGACACACTTTTTGATTATTAGACGCGAAGAAAGAAAACAGCGCCTCAGATAACTCAAACGAAACCCGTTTATTCGTTGTGTCCTATGCGTCAACTACTAACTCTACGATGCGACAAGGCAGGAAGTTTCAAAGCCGTTCATGGATTAGATGCAGATATGGTACGGTCCGCCAGCAGGACAGGAATTCCATCGACGATAGGATAACGCCTGCCACAACCCTGGCATTGGATCACGCGTTCTTCAAACAGCAGAGACCGACGGCAGACCGGGCATACGAGCCATCGCAGGTCCTCTGTCGTCAGTGCATGTGCGGCCATGCGTTTATCTTAGCGAATCGGCTTCGAGGCAGAACAGAGACAGAGCGCGATACCATGGAGGAGATGACGAAACCGCGAATTTTAAATGGCATTGCAATTGCTAGTGAGATTAAGGCCGAGGTCGCAGCCGAGGTGCAGGCTCTGGTGAGGCGCGGCATCGTTCCAGGTCTTGCGGTGATTCTCGTCGGCGAGGTGCCAGCATCGCAAATCTACGTTCGCAGCAAGGTAAAGACCTGCGGGGAACTGGGCATCTTCAGCGAGATGCTAACGCCGCCCGAGAGCATTACGACTACCGAGATGCTAGCCCTGGTATCCGAGCTCAACGCGCGCGACGACATCGACGGCATCCTGATCCAGCTGCCCCTGCCAAAGCATGTTGATACGAAGCGGCTGCTCGAGGCGGTCTCGCCGGACAAGGACGTCGACGGTTTCCATCCTGTCAATGTGGGCCGGTTGCAGAGCGGCCAGCCAGGACTCGCGCCCTGCACACCAGCGGGAATCATGGAGATTTTGCGCCGCAGCAATCTGCCGGTGGCTGGTCAGAACGCGGTCGTCGTGGGCCGGTCGGACATCGTTGGCAAACCTTCTGCGATGATGCTTGTGAATGCTTCGGCGACGGTAACGATTTGTCATAGCAAGACAGCAGATCTCGCGAAGTTCACGCAATCGGCTGATATCTTGGTTGCGGCCATCGGACGTCCTGGCTTTGTGAGCGCCGATATGGTGAAGCCTGGAGCGACGCTGATCGATGTTGGGATCAATCGGATCACCGATTCTGCTGACGTGGAGGAATTCTTTCCGGGAGATGCGGAGCGGGCCGCGACCCTCGCGAAGCGCGGCTCAGTTGTGGTTGGGGACATTCATCCCGCGGCGTTTGCGCGGGCCGGAGCCTACACGCCAGTCCCTGGCGGCGTTGGCGCCTTGACGATTGCAATGCTTATGCAGAACACAGTGACTGCGGCGAAGCTGCGTCGCGGAATCTCCACGGAGAAACGATAGCCGCCATGTTGCGTGTTGGCCTTACAGGAGGGCTGGGAAGCGGGAAGTCCACTGCGGCGAGGTTGTTTGCGGCGCACGGCTCATACGTCTTTCAGTCCGACGCCATCGGACGCGAGCTGATGGAGCCCGGGCAGCCGGTCTACTCGGCCATCGTCGACCACTTCGGCAAAGATGTGGTGCTTCCCGACGGACGGCTGGACCGCGGCACGCTGGCGAAGATCGCCTTCGCCGACGGGCGCGTTGAAGAGCTGAACGCTATCGTTCATCCCGCGGTAATTGCGCGGCAGGCGGAGCTAAGCGAGGCGATATTTGCGCAGGACCCGAAGGCAGTCGTGATCGTGGAATCTGCGCTAATCTTCGAAACCAACTATGGTGGCACGCAGGCCGCCGAGGGCAAACGCTGGGCTGGCCGGTTCGATCGGATCATTCTCGTCACGGCGCCCGAAGAGGTGAAGATCGCACGATTTATTGCTCGTTGTGCCGCAGGAGAAGAGATGACGGCTGAGCGAAAGACCGAGCTTGAAGAGGAGGCGCGGCGAAGGCTGGCGCAGCAGATCTCGGACGAGCAGAAGAGCGGCCTGTGCGACTACGTGCTAACCAACGGCGACGGATTGAAGGAGCTGGAGTGGCAGGTCGATCAGCTTTGGCCCATGCTGAAAGCAGCGGCCAGTGAGTCGGACAAACCGTCAGGTCATTGATTGAGCGAAGGTTACAGCCCCAGGACAACCGGGGAACGGATAGCTCGATACAATCGTAGTATTGGCAGGCTACACCTGCATTGGAAATAGACTAGGTCGTGCACACGATGAAATTGCGTCCCGTACTCCTTGTGGTCCTCATTCTCTCTGGCTTCTACTATCTGACGACTCACGTCGGGTCGACGAGTCCGTTTGCGCCCTGGGTGCATCATGCAGCACCGCCTGTAATCGCCGAGCCGGGCACCAACACGGCTGCCGTCAGCGGGCCGAAGGGGAGCTTTGAGCTGACCCAGGCCTCTGCTGCGCCCGCCTACGATTCGGAAGAACAGCAGAACATTGCCGTCTACAAGAAGGCCCTGCCCTCGGTGGTCAACATTACCTCGACAGCTGTGGCATTCGACTTCTTTTATGGCGCGGTGCCACAGCAGGGCCAGGGCTCCGGATTCGTCCTCGACAAAGAGGGACACATCCTCACCAACAACCACGTCATCGACAACGCCCAGAAGGTTGAGGTGACGCTCTCCGACAAGCACAAGTACAAGGCGACGGTCGTCGGAGTCGATAAGGGACACGATCTCGCGCTTCTGCAGATCAACAATGTGCCGAACCTGCAGCCGGCGACGCTGGCGGAGTCGACAGGCCTGATCGTCGGCCAGCGAGTGTACGCGATTGGCAATCCGTTCGGCCTGTCGGGCACGATGACGCGCGGCATCATCTCGGCGATTCGCTCAATCCGCGGGCCGAACAACAATCCCATTGAGGATGCGATTCAGACTGATGCAGCGGTGAATCCCGGCAACTCGGGCGGGCCTCTGTTGAACTCGCGTGGCGAGGTGATCGGCATCACGACTCTGATCGCCAACAATGGCGCGGACCAGTCCTCGGGTATCGGCTTTGCGATTCCAGTGAATACCGCAAAGGCAGTGATCGCTGATTTCGCCAAGTATGGCCGCGTGCGCAGGCCATCGCTCGATATCTCAACCCTGCCGATCGGACCGGACATCGCCGAACAGATTGGATTGGCCGCCGACTACGGAGTACTGATTCAGCGCGTGCTGCCCGGTGGCGCTGCTGAAAGGGCTGGCCTGCACGGCGGCACCCAGCGGGCAGGCTATCTGGGCAACATGCCCGTGATGGCGGGCGGCGACCTGATCATCGCAATGGATGGGCAGGAGATCGCCAACACGCAGGACCTTGCCGCCGCGATGAACTCTCATCAGGCAGGCGACGAGGTGACCCTTACTGTCTTCCGGGGACGGCGAAAGATCGACGTCAAGGTGAAACTGAGCGACGCGACCGAGCAGCCCGGCCACCTAAGCTAGAAGGCCCGTCTATTTGTAATGCAATTCGTTACGTATGTCGGCGCGATCCGTTTGTTTCACCATTACGATGAAGAAAGCGGCGACCCTGGATAGCGTAGTTGCCGCCAAGGACCCGAGCGATCGCTTCCGTATAGGCGATGTGCTCCTGCTCCAGAATGCGCGCCGATAGGGTCTCGGCGGTGTCGTCATCGTTCACAGGTACGGTCTTTTGCAGAATGATCACTCCGTGGTCGACGGCCTCGTCGACGAAGTGCACAGTGCAACCGGCCACTTTGGCGCCATAATCGAAGGCCTGTTGTTGCGCGTCGAGGCCGGGAAATGCGGGCAGCAGCGATGGGTGGACATTGAGGATGCGATTGGGGAATGCCGCGATGAACGCCGGCGATATGATGCGCATGTAACCCGCCAGGCAGACGAGATCGACTCTGTGCTGATGGAGGCGCGCGATGATCTCGGCGTCATGTTCGGCACGCTTGCGGCCGGCAGAGGGTATCGCGAAGGCCGGCAGGTTGAGCGCGTGGGCAGCGGTGAGTCCAAGCGCGTCTTCGATATTGGAAAGCACCACGGCGATCTCCGCGCCAATCAGGCGATTTTCGCGAATTGCGTTCGCGATTGCAAGAAAGTTCGAACCTCTGCCGGAGAGGAGTATGCCCAGACGCTGCATGTCAGATTTCCTTTCTTCGATTTTAGGCGAGATTCCAGACGCGTCGCGAACACACGCCCGGTCAGGCCAGAGAACGCCGACCCATCATGGCGCGTTCGGCAGCAGGCCCTGTTCCACCAGCACGGGAGGCTTGCGGTGTTTCGTGGCCTGCTCGTACGCATACGCCCACCCCAGCAGGTCGCCGTCCTTCCACAAACGGGCCGATATCTCCAGACCGAAGGGCAGGCCGCCCGGATAGAAGCCGCCCGGAACCACAACTGCGGGAACGCCGATCATATTCACCCACCCCGTCGCGCTGTGCGGACCTCCGCTGATGCGGCCGTCCTGCGGCATCGTCTCATCGGGCGGAGGCATCTGTGTCGCCGGGTAAACGTAGCCGTCGAGGTGGAGCCGGTCCAGCGTCGCGTCGTAGGCTTCAAGCGCCTTTTTCCGAGGAGTAAAGAAATTGGCGTCGGCCTCCGGATCGCTCTCAATCAACGCCTGCGCTACGGAGCGCCGCCCCTTCTGCGCCTTCGGATCTTTGACGCCGATGATCGTAGCCGGCAGCGGCGAACCAACGGCCTTCTCGTACTCTGCCGACGAGTGATACTGGGCTGGCCCATACTCCGCGAGAAACTTCTCCGTGCCTTCGCGGATATACGGCACCGTACCAACGCGAGCGACCGTTACGGCAAAGCTGTCGGGAAGAATCGAATCATCGAAGACAACCGTCGCCCCGGCCGCGCGAAGCCCTTCGATCGCCTTCATAAAGGCCGCGCGAGTCTCCGGCTGCAACGGAAGCACCGAGTCAGCCGTCTGCATTGCCACTTCGCCCGGTGTTGCCGACGACGGAATACCCTGGAACGGAATTCCCGCTCCCGAAAGAATGAACGCCGGCACACCGAAGCGTTTGCCCTTCAGCGCATCTGCCTTCAGATACTGCGTATACGGCCCCGGCTGCGCCTTGGCAGCAGAGCCGGCCGTCCGCGGGTCTGTTAGGTCTTCTCCGGCCATCGCGTCGAGCGCAATCACGGCGTCGGTCACATTGCGCGCGATCGGCCCGGTGTTGTCGAGCAGCCAATCCAACGGCGCGATGCCCGCGATGCTTACCAGACCGCGCGTTGGGAAGATGCCGACGACGGCACTGGTAGCCGACGGCATCCGGATCGAGTTGCCCGTATCCGTTCCATTGCCAAGCACCGCCATGTTGGCCGTGACCGCCGTGACAGTACCGCCCGAAGAGCCTCCCGGGCTGAAGCGAACGTCATAGGCGTTGCCGGTGCGCCCGTAGGCGGTGCTGCGATTGGTATCACTCGCCGCAAAGTCGGGCATATTCGTCTGCCCGATGATGATGGCCCCCGCCGCCCGCAACTTCGTAACTATCGTCGCATCCTTCGGCGCGATCAGCTCGTGCCCGGGAATCATGTATCCCTTCCAGCCATCAGTGGTGATAAGGCCCTTGATGCTCGTGTTCGCCTTCGTCACGATCGGCACGCCCCACAGCGGGCCACGATGAAAGCCGCTGCCGCCAGCCGCCGCTTCTTTATCCTCCTGCTCCGCCGTGGCAAGCGCTCCCGCCAGGTCGAGGTTCTGCACCGCGCGATAGATGCCGTTGTATCGGGCAATGCGGGCCATGTACCAATGCATGACCTCGGTGACGGTGTACTTATGGTTCCGGTACATCTCCTCCAGTTGCGGAATCGTGACCTCGAGCAAATCCCGATCCATGGAATTCTGAGCTGCAGCTTTCGCGGTGGTGGCCGCGGTCTGGGCGCTCAACGAGCCACCGAAGATGGTGACCAGAAGGAGAAAACAGCAAAGACGGACCCGTATCTTCATGACATCCTTACCAAGGGGAATGATGCCTCTATAAGAACACACGGCCTTATGGTTCCGGCATTCGTGTAGGGAGTTAAGGTGTCACGGTTCGCACCGAAGGCTCGAACCATTCCGGCTTGCGTTAGTAAAGCTGCGAGCAGCGGCCCGGGCTTTCCGCTACGATAGTCTCCCACCACTTCGGATAAAGTGGTGTCATAGAAGCAAGGCCCGATCCACCTGCAGGCCCGCACCAAACGGGCCCGGCCAGTTAGCAAAGGAACATTATGTCCCGCTCCATCATCGTTCTACCCGACGACACCTCCAAGCCGATCCTCGACGCCATTGCACAGGCCCAAAGATCCATCCGCGTCAAAATGTTTATCTTCTCGGATCCCCAGCTCCTCGACGCAGTTGTGGCAGCGCGGCATCGTGGCGTCGACGTGCGCATCATGCTCAACCCCGAGCGGCGCGACGGCGAGAAAGAGAACGCCGATATCCGCAAGAAGCTCACCGAAGGGGGCGTCCACGTTTTGGACAGCAATCCCGAATTCGACGTGACGCACGAGAAGTCGATGGTCATCGACGACGCCATTGCCTTCATCCAGTCCCTTAACTGGGAGACCAAGAACGTGACCGAGACACGCGACTACGCGATCGTTACCAGCCACAAGCACGAGGTCGACGAGGTCGCGCATTGCTTCGACGCAGACTGGGATCGCAAGAAGTTTGACGGCGGCGACGGCTCGCATCTCATCTGGTGCGTCGGCAACGGCCGTCAGCGTCTCGGCAAGCTCATCGACTCAAGCAAGCACTCCCTGTGGCTCCAGAACGAGCGCTACCAGGACCCCACCATCATCGAGCACCTTATCCGCGCCCACGCCCGTGGCGTCACCATCCACATCATGGCACGCCCGCCGCACACGCTCAAAAAAGAGAAGCTCATCGAAGGCGTCAGCGGCCTGCGCTGCCTGCAGGATCTCGGAGTCAAGATCCATAAGCTGCGGCACATCAAGCTCCACGCCAAGCTGATTCTCGCCGACGACGCCCGAGCCATTGTAGGCTCCATCAATCTCGCACCCGGCAGCTTCGACAGCCGCCGCGAACTCGCCATCCAGGTCGACGACGAGCACATCATCCACCGCATCAAGAAGACGCTCGAATCGGACTGGGCAAACTCCCATCCACTCGATCTCTCCGATGCAGCCCTTCTCGCCGAACTCGAAGACTACGACCCCAACGTAAAAGAAGATCTTGCCATTTCAGTAGGCAAGCACCACAAGTAAGCGCACCGGACTGCTGACCCACCTTAGTTGTAGCTGACCTTCCGCTCGCCCCGCACTACCCGGCCGATAATGCAGTGCCGCTCGTTGGCGCGGTTCAGAACGGCCTTCGCCTTCTTGATCTTCTCCGCGGGAATCACCGCGATCAGCCCAATACCCATGTTGAAGGTGCGCAGCATCTCTTCCTGTTCCACGTTGCCCAGTTGCTGCAGGTGGCCGAACAGCGGCGGAGGCTGCCACGAGGCCAGATCGACGACGGCACCCATGCCCTTCGGCAGGATGCGCGGAAGGTTTTCCGTAATGCCGCCGCCCGTAATGTGTGCCATGCCGCTAACCACCTCGGCTCCGGTCAGCTTCTTGATTACCGAAAGATAGCTGCGGTGTGTGCGCATCAGCGCAGCGCCGGTCTTGTCCTTCAGTTCGTTCACGTAGTGATCGGGGCCGTACTTCGCAACTTCAAAGAGCAGTTTTCTGGCGAGCGAGTAGCCGTTCGTATGCAACCCGTTCGAAGGCAGTCCGACCAGCACATCGCCGATCTGAATGTGTTCCCCCGTGATGATCTTGTCGCGGCTCACCGCGCCGATGATAGTGCCTGCGAGGTCATACTCGCCGTCAGCGTAGAAGCCGGGCATCTGGGCAGTCTCGCCGCCGATCAGCGCGCAACCGTTGGCCCGGCACGCCTCGCTGATGCCCTGGACCACCTTTTCGACGACCATGTCTTCCAGCTTGCCCGTCGCAAGGTAGTCTAGGAAAAACAACGGCGTCGCGCCCTGTACGGCGATGTCATTCACACAGTGATTCACAAGGTCCTGACCCACCGTGTGGTGAATTCCAAGCTCGAAGGCGACCTTCAGTTTGGTTCCCACGCCGTCCGCGGACGAAACCAGAACCGGGTTCGGAAACTTTTCGAGATCGAGCGCGAACAGGCCACCGAAGCCGCCAATTTCAGAAAGCACCTGGCGATTGAATGTCTTGCGCGCCAACATCTTGATGCGCTGCTTGCTTCGGTCGCCCGAGGTAATGTCGACGCCTGCATCGGCGTAGCTAATGCTCTTTCGCAGTGCAGGGGCGGGGCCGGTCTTCTTCGCGACCGGCTTCAGCCCGATCGCCTTCTTCTGCGCTGCGGCAGACCGAAGCGAAGGGTCCGGCGTTGCTGTTAGGTCTGTTACGGTCGAATCGGGCTTGGGGGAGGTCTCATCCGGCAAGGTAATGCTCCATGTCATGTCGCTTGAAAAGAAGAATTTCAGTCTAGCAGGATGGCCGTCAGAGACTCATAAAGCTGTCGCTATTCGTACACCCCGAGCAACCGGTTGCGCTGGTCTGGCGGCGGGATGGGACAGGTGTCGTACCGGCCAAAAAGCCGGTAACGAAGACGCGCCACAATGCTGTAACCCCAATCCCGCAGGGGACGTGGGGTCAGCTTCAGCAGCCTCCCCAGCACGCGCCAGGGCGCACTGAGCAGCTGCATGCCTTTCGCGACAGCGTCGGAGCGCTGAAAGAGTCGTTCCGACGGTGTCAGGGCGTCCGTCAGCAGCATCACGCCATCCGGAAAGGCGTGAATCCCGAAGCGGGAAAGAACCTCCCGTCCCAGGGCGCTTTGGAGTGGAGCATAGCGGAACCTGTCCAACTGGTCGCGCTTCATCAAGAACTGCACAACGCCGTTGCACAGTGCGCAGACGCCATCGTAGAGCAGCAGGGCCCGGCCTTGAATCGCGTTACGCTCTACTTCCGTCATACATTCAATAATATGCCTCGACCGGTCGCATGAATGGCGAGGCCCGTTGGAGGTTCCATCGGTTCTCGATTGTTCTCCGCAGACCCTTATTCCATCCTGAGTGCTTTCGCCGGGTCGATCGACGCCGCCCGCCGCGCCGGAATCAGCCCGGCAATGCAAGCCGCCACCGCGAGCGTCACAATCGCTCCCACCATCACGGTAGAGTCCGCCTTGGTGATCTCATACAGCTGCGCTTTGACAAACCGCACACACATCAACGCCACCGGAACGCCGATCGCCAGGCCCAGCAGAATCTGCAGGCCAGCCCCGCGCATGATGAGCGCAACCACGCTTCCGCGCTCGGCTCCCAGCGCCATCCGTATGCCGATCTCCGAAGTCCTCCCCGCTACCGTATACGCCGTCACGCCGTACAGCCCAATCGTCGCCAGTAGCAATGCCAGGCCTCCAAACAGCGTCGTCAACCGCGAGATCATCCGTTCCTCGCTGAACCTGTCGCCAATCTGCTCCTCGAACGTCTGGAACTTCACCACAGCAAGGTTCGGATTGATCCCGGCCAGCGTTTTTCGTGCCAGCGTCTCCATATCGTTCATCGGCCGATCCGTGGCAATTGAGACCGCCCCGGCAAAGAGTCCTTCGTCCTTCTCGATGGGACCTTTGTCGCTCGGCGGACGCTGCATCATCGGCACAAAGTACATGTAGTGGTTCTCCCATTTCGCGCTCTCGTAAGCGGTGTCCTGGACAATACCCACAATCTCATAATCTCCGGCTGACTTCGGATCAGTCCCGAAGTGCTGCCCAATCGGATTGAGGCCCTTCAAATAGTGGTTCGCAAACGCCTCGTTGACCACGGCCACGGTCGGGGCCGTCGACGTATCCTGGACACCAATCCCGCGGCCCCTCACCACCCGTGTCCCCACAGAATCGAAGAACTCAGCATTTGCCTTCACAAATGAGGCTCCGAACCCGCCAACAGGTGGCTGTCCCTGGACAGCAACACCTGTTCCCCAGTTGTTGTCCTCCATCGGGGTATAAGTCGCGATCCCAACCTTCGTCACTCCTGGCAAAGTATGGAATCGCTCCTCGATCGTCCGGTAAAGCGCTTCGACCTGTGTCTGCGAGTAGCCCGCAGCCTGCGGGTTGATATGGACGATGTACCGGTTCCGCGCATCCAGTTTCAGATCCTTGCTCTGCAGCTTGTTCAAGCTCTGGGCAAACAATCCCGCACCGACAAGCAGCACCAGCGACAGCGCTGCCTGCAGCACCATCAGCCCACGCTGCAGCAGGGAAGCCCCCGTCGCCGTCGCCCGCGTCCCGCTGCGCAAAGCATCCGCAGGATTCGCACTCGCGGTAATCCACGCTGGCGCAACGCCAAACAGAATCCCCGTCACCACCGACAGCGCAAACGCAAACCCGATCACCTCCAGCGAGGGGCTGGCATGAATCGGAACGTTGTTGTCCCCCGGAAACGCCATCAGCAGCAACATCCGAGTACCCGCATAAGCCACCGCCAATCCCGCCAGGCCGCCAATCACCGAAAGCACCAGGCTCTCCGTCAGCAACTGGCGAATGATTCTTCCACGCATCGCCCCCAGCGCCGTTCGCACGGACATCTCCGTCCGGCGTCCCATGCCCCGAACCAGCAGCAGATTCGCAATATTCGCGCACGCAATCAGCAGCACCAGCCCTGCGATCCACATCAGCAGCCGTAGATGCGACGCGTACTCATCCTGCAGCGCCTGAATCCCCGCCCCGCCCGGCGTCATCGTCGTATGAGTCTTCGCAAGCAGTTCCTGATCGTGTTGCGATGCCTTGAACTTGCGCGCAAGAATCTGCTTCAGCAGCGCATTCACTTTATCCTGTAACGGAGCCCACGCCCCGCCCGGCTTCAACCGCCCAACGATGTATAGCCAATCTGAGTTCGGTTGGTGAACATACGCCACGCCCGCTAGCACCGGCATCGACTCGATCGGCAGATAATAGTCCGGCGGCGTGTTTGACATCCGGTCGCCATAAAATCCCTGCGGCGCAATTCCCACCACCGTCACTGCCTTCGTATTCACCCAAAATGTGCTCCCGATCACCGAAGTGTCGCCCGCATACTCGCGCTGCCACGTGTCATAACTCATCACAGCAGTGGCCGGAGCCCCCTGCGCATCGTCCGCATCTCCCAACAACCGTCCCTTGTCGGCCTTCAGCCCGAACGTGCGAAAGTAGTTGCCCGAGACAAACTCTCCCATCACACTCTTCGGCTCAACCCCCGTCCCATCTCGCCGCACCGTCACCGGACGAAAATGAAACCCCGCCTGAATCCCCGCCAGTTCCTCAAACTCCGGCAGATTCTTCTTCAGCTGCTCATACGTGTCCGTTGAGAACATCCCATAGTTCCCATTGTCTCTGGTTCCACTAGTCACGCAGCAGTCATTGTTGTCGCCCAGCCGAACCAGTGTCTTCGGATCGGCAACCGGCAGCTTTTTCAGCAGAACGGCGTTCACCAGCGTAAAGATGGCGGCATTTGCCCCAATCCCCAGCGCCAGCGTCAACACCACTGTCACCGTGAAGCCCGGCGTCTTCCGTAACTGCCGCAGCGCGTAGTAAACATCCTGCAGAACCGTGGTCATGGCCGCTCTCCTTTTGAGGATGGTTGAAGTCACTCAGCCCGCGTGAATCGTGATAGTGCAAGTGATGGAAACCCAACCTTCAAAAAGCACGTCTTTGGCCAAACTCTAACCAAATTCCGGTCCTATTATCTGCGACATATCATGGTTCGACCCGCGAGCACTGTCCACTAGCGATCTTCGCCGTCCAGAACCGGACACCAAATCACGTCCCCAGCCCACAATCGCTCAGGCAATTGACCCATAGCTCTCTGCTAATCACAGCGCCTGGCAGAAATTGCAAGTTGTCACCCGTTGGGTAATCTAGAACAATCCGGCTGACAAACCATCCCGATCAATGACCCTCGAATCTCATGCGCAGGCTTGCACTGTGGAGACACGAAGATGAAAAAGACCAGCATCATCGTTTTGTCAATTCTTGGCCTGACATCTTGCACGCAACCGGCGCAGCAGACACACGCGCCTGGTCCTTCAACCGAACAAGCGGCGCCCCGCCAACCGAAGCCAGGCGGTCAGATCGCTGGCACTCCCGCTGGCACTGTCATGACGCCCGAGTATGTCGCCACCATCGCCCGTTTTGCTTACGTCTGGGGATGGCCGCTGGTAAATAATCTCAATCGCGCGCTCGCCGTCAAAGATCTTCCCCGGCCGGGACGTGTGGGCGGGGTGGTCCCCGCCTCGCCCCCGGGTTATGTCTCGATGCTCACGGATTACATCAGCGCCGACGAGCACTTCGTCACCTGCCCCAACCAGGACACCGTCTACGGCGCCGCTTTTCAGCACACCGATACTATCCCTGTCGTTATTCAAGTGCCCGACTTCGGAAATCGTTTCTACACCTACCAGATCGCCGACGCTCGTACGAATTCGTTTGGAAAAATAGGCAAGCAATACGGGACCAAGCCCGGCTTCTACGCACTGGTGGGGCCTAATTGGAAGGGTGCGCTACCCTCTGGCATCACCGGCGTTTTTCGCTCACCGACTGATCTCGTTGCCACCTTTCCGCGAGTCTTCCAGGACGATACGCCCGAAGACAAAGCCGCGATTCAACCTCTCCTCAATCAAGTCATGATCTATCCGCTCTCCGAATTCGACGGCAAGATGAAGACCACGGACTGGAAGAGTACGCCGTCCTTCCCGGCGCCGCCTTCAACTGGCGCCGAGACCAAGTGGGTGATCCCGGAGAAGTTCTTTGATGAGCTGCCGACCATTCTCCAGCAGGTCCCGCCTATGCCTGGTGAAGAAGCGATCTATGCCAACTTGCAGTCCGTGCTCGACGCAGCCGAGAAGGACCCCAGGCTGAAGCAGGTCCTCATTCAAACCGCCGTCGCCACGGAAAAGGACATCATCTCCCCGCTCTTCGAATTCCACAACAACGGACGTCCAGTCGGCAACGGCTGGAACTCGCCGTCCAACGGAGCAAATTGGGGCTACGACTATCTCTCCCGTGCTGCCACCGCGAAGTCCAACATGTACGACAACGCTCCGCAGGAGACTCGATATATCTACACCGACTTCGACTCCACCAACCAACGTCTAAGCGGCAAGCATCTTTACACGGTCACCTTCGCCGCGGGACAGACGCCACCCGTAGACGGCTTCTGGTCTCTCACCCTCTACAACAAGGAGCATCTCTTCTCCCCCAACGCTCTCGGGCGCTACTCGCTTGGCACCAAGAGCAAATCCATGAAGCTCGGGCCTGACGGCTCGCTCACTCTCTATGTTCAGAACATCTCACCCGGCGCGGACAAGGAGACCAACTGGCTGCCGGCACCCAAGGACGATTTCTCCCTTTACATTCGTGCTTACTGGCCCAAGGCTGAGATCACGGAGGGCAGATGGATTCCCCCTCGAATCGAGCGTTTGAAGTAAGCCGCCTCCTATAATCGACAGATGCCCCGTAGTCTCACCCGCTCCCGCCAGTTGCAGCTTCGTGCCGAACGATTTCTCCCCGGAGGCGTCGACTCGCCCGTGCGGGCCTTTCGCGCCGTAGGCGGCGACCCTCCCTTTGTGACCCACGCCGAGGGCGCCTACCTCTTCGACGAAGACGGCAATCGCTACCTCGATTTCTTCGGCTCCTGGGGGCCAATGATCCTTGGTCACGCCTTTCCACCGGTGGTCGAAGCGATCCAACAGGCCGCCGCCAAAGGAGCAAGCTTCGGAGCGTCCATCGCAGCCGAGGCTGACTTGGCCGAACTCGTCACGCGCTGCTTTCCGTCTGTCGAAAAACTCCGATTTGTCAGCTCCGGGACCGAGGCATGCATGTCTGCGATCCGGCTGGCCCGAGGATTCACCGGACGAAGCTTCGTCGTCAAGTTCGAAGGCTGCTACCACGGCCACTCGGACGCCATGCTGGTCAAGGCCGGCAGCGGCGTAGCGACGCTCGGCATCCCCGGCTCCGCAGGCGTCCCGGCAGAGACCGCGATGCACACGCTGGCGCTGCCCTACAACGATCTGGACGCGGTGCGGGCCGTCTTTGCCGCGCGGCCGGACGAGATCGCCTGCGTGATCGTCGAGCCGGTCGTCGGCAACGCAGGAACCATCGCCCCCGCCCCGGGATATCTGCAAGGTCTGCGCGAAATCACAATGCAGTACGGCGCGCTGCTGATCCTCGACGAAGTGATGACCGGTTTTCGGCTCTCCCTTGGCGGCGCGCAACAGATCTACGACATCAGGCCCGACCTCACGACGCTCGGCAAGATCGTCGGCGGTGGACTGCCCTGCGGAGCCTTTGGCGGACGCGCCGATGTGATGGATTTTTTGGCTCCGCTGGGCCCCGTCTATCAGGCCGGAACGCTAAGTGGAAACCCGCTCGCTATGGCAGCAGGAATCGCCACCCTTCGCCACCTGATTGCTCACCAAGAGGCGGTCTACTCCGGGCTCGAGCAGACAACCACGGTCATCGCCGAAGGTGTGGGCCGAGTTGCCAAGGAGGTTGGCATCCCGATGACCGTAAACCGTGTGGGATCAATGTTTACTTGGTTTTTTACAGACCGGCCCGTAACCGACTTCTCCACCGCTGCGACCTCCGATACTGTGTCTTTCGGACGCTTTCACCGGGCGATGCTCGATGCTGGGATCTGGCTGCCGCCGAGCCAGTATGAGGCAGCTTTTGTTTCCACGGCGCATGGTCAGGCAGAGGGCGGGATCGTTCTCGAAGCCGCCCGCCGAGCTCTGGCTTAGAAGTTTTTTTTGCGCGAAACGCTATTTTTTTTGGGCGCGGGGGCTGACAAGAAACGGCGTTTTTGCTGGTGTTTTTGAGGGGGTTGCGGGAATTTGGGGTGTCAGGACGTGGTAAATTGCTGGTGATTTTGTGGTGGAATCGTGGTGATTTATGGTCGGAAGATGGCGCGTTTTTGAGTGCTGAAAGACACGCCAACTTTTAAAAATATTTCTGTGGATTTCCCGTTTTAGGAATTCGCAGGAGCGGGTTGTGGCTTCGGCTCCATCCAGAGTTTGCCGGCGGCGACGAGAACGAGGAGCAAAACCGCGCAAAGGGCGAAGACGCGTCGCACTCCCATGTGCTGGGTAAGAACGCCCGAGAGAACAAGTCCGCCGATCTGGGCCCCGAAGACGATTGACATAAAGGTTGAACCGACGCGTCCCATGAGTTCGGGCGGGGTGGCCTGTTGGAAGAGTGTCTGGGCGGGGACGATGATGGCGGCGACGGCGATGCCGATGATGAAATTTCCTACCAGCGTCGACCAGACATGGGGGAGCAGCGTAAGGAGGACGAGGCCGACCGCGATGCCGCAGAGACCGGAGTAGACCAGAAGGGTGTTGCTGAGTTTTTTGCCGAAGGTGTTGAGTCCGTTGACACCGAGCAGCATGCCGAGGCCGATCATCGGAGAGACGATGCCGAACATCCTGGTCGAGGCATGGAGGGAGTCGCGGACGTAGATGGCGATGAGCGGGCCGAAGCAGCCGATGACGAACATTCCCGCGGCCATGGCGAGGATGACGAAGAAGAGGGCGGCGTGATGGATGATGAAGTTGATGCCCTGCTTCATGTCGAGCCAGACCTTGCGGACGGCGGAGGCGTCTTCGGCGTGGGTCGCGGCGGGTTTGGGCGCGGTCCTGACCAGGGCGACGGAGGCGATGAGGCATGCGGAGGCGACGAAGCTGGCGGAGTCGAAGAGGTAGCAGCTCCTAGGCCCGGCGTAGGCGACCATGAAGGCGGCAATGGCTGGGCCGATGATGCGCATGCCGAACATGACCTGCTGCATAAGAGCATTGGCAGAGCGGAGGCCGTGCATGGGAACAGCGGAGCGGATGGCGACTCCTTGAGCGGGACCGAAGAAGCTGGAGACGATGCTAATGGCGGCAAGGATGGCGTAGAAGTGCCAGATCTGGGTGGCGAAGAGGAGGAGGAGACAGAGGGCGGCGCGGACGCTGTCGCTTGCGACCATGGTCGGCTTGAGGGGCCAGCGGTCGACGAAGACGCCGGCGAGGATACCAAGGATCGCGATGGGGAGCATGTAGGCGATCTGAATGCCGGTGACCTGCTGGGCCGTCGCGCCGAACTTGAAGGTCAGGATGGCGATGACGGCAAAGAGCGCCAGGAAGTCTCCGAAGACGGAGATGACCTGGGCGTACCAGAGCCGCCGCATCATGGAGATGCGCATTACGTCGCCCATCGAGAGAGGCGCCGGGAGCTCCGGGTCAATGGGTGGATTCTGGGTCGACTCGGCGGGGGCCGGGTTAGGGGATTTTGTGCTCATGCGCGGTGAGTTAATGGTACTTCACCGCGCATCTCAGAACTTACCAGCGTCTGAAAAGATCAGCATTATTGGAACTGCCTTATTTTCAGAAAATCAATTGCTGGGCACATTGTGTGTTCAGTGTCTTCAGCGACCCGATGGGGCCTTATTTTCGGATGAGGCCGAGTTTTCCAATACCAGAGTCATCTTGCTCATGCGAATTGCCTGAAGGGTTGCGACTCCGCCTTCGTTGTTGGTATCGAATCCTTCGTTCTTATTGGTCCCCTCGACCAGTTTTGCCGGAAGCGTGACAAGGACCTTCTTGTTTTTCGAAATGGTGACTTCAACGTTCGGCGCGGAACCCGTCCACGTGACGTTGTAATCGCCTGGAGTGAGCTGAGTTGACCCGGCTGTGACGGCTGTGGAGACGGTGATGGTCTGGGAGTTCTTGGCAGCCAGAGCCGGAACAGAAAGCAGAGTAAGCATCGTTGCGAAAACAAAAAAACGCTTCATGTGTGTTTCCTCCAATGCCCCGCATAGTTTCGTTTCGAGCCAGACATTGTAGGAATTACAACATGGTGATCCAGTCGTGAATCTTAAGAATTCTTAAGTCCTGTTGCACTGAAATCAATTGACAGGACAACCTGCTTCAATCCAGCAAGATCGCTTTGAACAACGGGATCCGAATGTGTACGCGCAGGCCGGGTGACGCGTTCTCTGCTGTGATCGCGCCATGATGCACCTGCACGGCGCGTTTTGCGATCGACAATCCAAGCCCTGATCCTCCACCCAGTGCATCGCGTGCCTCTTCGACCCTGAAGAACGGGTCGAATATTCGTGTCAGTGTGTTTTCAGGAACGCCCGGTCCGTAGTCGCGAATTGCGATGCTTAAAGTGTCTGAATCTTCAGCGAGTGACACGTCGATGGTTGATTGTTCCGGTGAATAACGGATCCCATTGCGCATTACATTCTCGACTGCGCGTCGCAGCAGTTCGCGATTGCCGAGAATTTCGCCGGCGGACGAGCCGCTCAAAGCGATTCGACAACCTCGGACCTCGGCTTCCACGGTGCAATCGCGAATGACTTCATTGAGAACATCGCCGATGCGGACAAACTCCGCGCCCTGAGCGAGAGGATCGCCTTCGGCGACGGTGATCTCCACGATGCCGGCGACGAGCGAGGCGATTCGATCGACGTCGCGGTTGATACGATCGAATGCCGCATCGGTGTCTGTGGAGGTTCGAGCGAGTTTCACGGCGAACTTCAGCCGCGCCAAGGGAGAGCGGAGTTCATGCGATATATCCGCCAGCAGCCTGCGCTCGCTCACGATCATTCGTTGCAGGCGTTCGGCCATCTGATTGAATGATCCGCTCAGTTGACCAATTTCATCCTGGCGGTTGGTAGGCACGCGAACGGATAGATCGCCTTGTCCGAAGAGGGCGATTGAGGCCGCTATCCTGCGGATCGGCGACACCACTGCAATCGACGCCAGCCAGCAGAGAACGCCTGTGGCACCGATCACTAGAAAATAGTACGGAAGAAATGTCCAAAGTTGGGGCCGGTTCGCCTTGCCCACGGCCGCGAACCAATACTGGCCGTCATCGGATATTTGCGATGCGACGGTATGACCGCCAGTCCGAATACGCCATCGGGTAGTAGGAGGAGGGGGAAGGAGAGCGGCCTTGTTATCGCCGTCGACGAGATCGATGCCGTGTGCGTCGAGTAAAAAATGACGCGCTCCAGAGAGGCGGTCCAGACTTGTGAGATAGTCGGCCAGTGCCTTCTGACCGTCGCTGTGCAATATCCTGCTCGCAGTCTCCAGTTGGAGTTCGTCAAGGCGGTCATAGACGGGATCGAAATGTCGCCTCTCCAGGCGAACCGAGATCTGTCGGAAGACGACGAAGGAGAGCGACAACGTTGCTACCATCGCGAGAAAGACGCCGAAATAAAGGGACTTTGTGGGTAACGACTTAAGCCGCTCGCGCAAAGACATAGCCGACTCCCCGAATCGTGCGAATTAGACTTCGACCGCCTTCCAGCTTCTTGCGAAGATGGCTTATGTGGACGTCGAGAATGCGGTCATAGGGTGCTGCAGCGCGTTCGAACAGGGCAATGGTCAATTCGTCTCGCGAGACAACACGGCCCGCGGAGCGCATCAGTATTTCCAGCAGGTCGAACTCCATTTCAGTCAGTTCCGCCGACGAACCCGCGATCCACACTTCGCGCGTGACGGCATTGATACGGATGTCACCGATCGTCATATCAGTGCTGGCTTTTCGATGCACAGTATCAGTGCGGCGCAATATAGCGCGGATCCGCGCTAAGAGTTCATCAGGATCGAACGGCTTTAGCAGGTAGTCGTCAGCTCCTGCATTCAGCCCGAGGATTCTGTCATGATGCTGGACCCGCGCAGTCAGGATAATTACAGGAAGGTCTTTTCGGAGCCGCAATTGCTGCAGTACGGAGAAGCCATCAATGGCAGGCAGCATGACATCGAGAATCACCAAGTCATAAGTTCCACTGGCCGCGCAGGCGAGGCCTCGGCGGCCATCGTGTTCGCAGTCCAGGCGATGGCCAGCCTCAGCAAAAAACTCGTTCATCATCGCGCACAGCTCTTTGTCGTCATCGACGAGCAGGAGGGACAATTGCCCTTGCTTTTCCGCGGTCTCCATTCGTACTGCCTCAGGGCCCGACGGCCATTTTCGTATTCTCGATCGGGCCTTAAGTCTCGCACAGATCAAAAAGTGGGGTGATCTGCTTAACAAATATTAAAGAATGGGACTCCTCAGCGAAAACAAACCATTCTGCAAGAGAATTATTTCGTTGGATGCAGGACAAGTTTCTGCACGCGCCAGTTCAGCAACTCTGCGACGAAGAGCACGTTCTCGGATGGGCATGCGATCTCGTGAATCCAGCCAAATTGCTTAAGCTGTTTGCCGGTCTCGCCCAGTACGCCCAGCACCTTGCCGTCGAGACTCAACTTGTAGATGCGTCCCGGAAACGCATCCGAGGCGTACATCACCTGATTGGGACCGGGCGTGATGCAAATCGCCCAGGGAGAGCCGGACGCCTGCGTGCCGGTTGCGTCGGCTGCGGGCTTTTTGCCGATCGCCGCAACCGCACTCGCATAATCAAACGGAACATCGATCGTAATCTGGCGGAGGAATTTGCCGTCGCCGTCGAACACCTGGATGCGGCGGTTGCCACGGTCGGCCACGTAAATATTTCCCTGTGCGTCGGCCGCGATGCTGTGCGGCGTGTTGAACTGTCCGGGTTGGTCGCCGGGCTCGCCGAACGACTTGAGCCATTTGCCGTTCTTGTCGACCTTGGCGACGCGCGAGTTGATGTAGCCGTCGCTGATGTAGGTGTTGCCGGCTGGATCCCACGTGACGTCGGTGACCTGCCGGAACTGTCCATCAACTGGTGGCAGCGGCGGGCTTACGTGTTTGAGTGGTCCGGTGCTCTCGTCGGAGGCCTCCTGCTTGCGCCCGAAGACCATGACGACGCGGCCTGCCGGATCGAACTTGATTACCATGTCGGAGCCTTTGTCGGTGACCCAGATGTTGTCCTCCTTGTCGACTCTCACAGCGTGCGCGTAAGACCACGCATAGAGGTTGTGTCCGATCTCGCGAAGATAAGTGCCATCGGGGCCAAACTCCAGGAGCTGGGCGGCGCTCGCGCCATACGCTGGACCTGTAGAGTTGGCCCGCGTGAAGACGAAGACGTGTCCTTTGGAATTCACCGCTACGCCAGCGGTCTCTCCGAGATAGATGTTAGGGGGCAGCTTCAGAAAATTAGGAACCGAGTCGAAAGGAATTTCCGGTACGACCTGGCTCTGAGCGAATAGTGAAGACGAGATGGCAAGACACAGCGTGAGTGAGAGGGCAATGCGTTTCACAGCAATCTCCTTGAGCGATTCGGCGTTGTCATCTTTTGGAAGCGATGCGAAAGGATACAGCTTTTAGAGGAGTATTGACTCCACCGCATTTTTTCGAGTTTCACTACACCCAGGAATCTACGGTGACGAACTTCGTTCCAGTCTCAGGGCTGTATTTTTCGAGTAGAAGTCTGGTGGCGTCTACAGTCGGAAGCCGGGGTTGTCCGAGCCCGGCCTGGCCGCCGTCGTGGAGGACGATGTTCGAGGCGCGGCGGCTGTGCTGGTTTCGGGTGATGGCGCGGATGGTGCGGGCGGCGATCTCCGCTGCGCCGACGGGCTGCCAGTCCTTGGGGATGATGTTCCACTGGACGGACGTGAGTCCGAGTTCGCGGGCGATGCGGAGGACGACGGGTCGGCGGGCTCCGTGGGGCGCGCGGAAGTAGCGGATTGGGACGCCGAGGGTGTCTTCGAGGATGGAGTTGCAGCCGGCGAGCTCTTGCCGGATGCGGGCGGTGGATTGCCAGGCGAGCCAAGGGTGAGTCATGGTGTGGTTGCCGATGAGGTGTCCGGATGCGGCGATGGCGCGGACGATCTGAGGGCGTTGCCGGACGAAATCTCCGATGAGGAAGAAGGTAGCGCGGACGTTGTGTCCAGTGAGCAGATCGAGAAGACGCTCGGTGACGATGTCGTTAGGGCCGTCGTCGTAGGTGAGAGCGATTTCGTTTGGATTGCGGCTGGCGATAAGGACTTTGCCGAAGATTTGCGACTGCGCGGAGAGGGCGGCGTAGGTGCAGCCACCGGCGAGGAGGCCCGCCGTGGTGAAAGCTACGGCCGCCGTCGTCATGGTGGAAGCGTTCATTGCGTACGTTCGAGTCTAATCTGCCGAGGCCTCAGTTCTTGAGGAGAGCGAGAACCTCTTCGGCGTGGCCTTCGGGTTTTACTTCCTCGAAGATATGGAGAAGGCGCTGGTCAGGGCCGATAAGGTAGGTAGTACGCTTCACGCCTTTCACGAGCTTGCCATACATGTTCTTTGGCTTGATCAGGTCGTAGCGGTTGATGAGAACTATATCGGGGTCGGCGAGGAGGTCATAGGGCAGGTCGTACTTGTCTTTGAACTTCTTCTGATCCTTGACGGTATCGCGCGAGATGCCGAGGACGACGATACCGGCCCTCTGGAACTTCTCGAAGGCGTCGCGGAAGCCGCAGGATTCGATGGTGCAGCCGGGGGTGTCGGCGCGGGGATAGAAGAAGAGGACGACGGGCTTGCCCTTGAAGTCGGTAAGGGAGACGTCTTTGCCGTCCTGATTTTGGAGGGTGAAGTTTTCTACTTTGTCGCCGGCTTTCATGTGATGTTGCTCCTTGCTATTTTTTGCCGTGTCTATAGGGACAGAGCGGTGAGGGTCTTTTCAAGGGAGGCGGAGTCTTCGACGTTGAGGGTTGGAAAGGTGGCATCCTTGCCGAGGATCTGGCGGTTGAGACCGGAGAGAACCTTGCCAGGGCCTACCTCGATGAAGTGGGTAGGGGATTGGGAGAAGAGGAGTTGGATGCACTCGACCCACCGGACTGGTCCGGTGACTTGGCGGATGAGGCAGTCGCGGACGTCGTCGCTGCGGGTGAGGAGGCGGGCGTCGACGTTGGCTGCTACTGGGAAGTGGGGATCGTGGAAGGTGAGGGATGTGAGGTCGCGGGCTAGGGCGTCTTGGGCTGGCTGCATCAGGGCGCAGTGGAAGGGGGCGCTGACCTGGAGCATGATGGCGCGCTTGGCTCCGGCCTGCTTGCAGAGGTCGGCGGTGCGCTCGACGGCGGTGGTTGCTCCGGAGATAACAGTCTGGTCGGGGGAGTTGAGGTTGGCCGGTGAGACGACGGCGCTGTTGGGGTTGAAGGTCTTGGCTTCGGGCGTCGTTGGAAGCGGAGTGAGGTCGTCGGAGACCTGGGAGCAGATGGTCTGGATGAGGTCGGGTGCGAGGCCGAGGATCGCGGCCATTGCGCCAACTCCGGAAGGGACGGCTTGCTGCATGTATTGGCCGCGGGCGCGAACGGTGCGGACGGCGTCGGCGAAGGTGAGGGTTCCGGCGACGACGTGGGCGGAGTATTCGCCTAACGAATGGCCGGCGGCGAAGGCGGGTTGGATGTTGCGTTCGGCAAGGACGCGGGCGGCGGCGACGGAGACTGTGAGGATTGCGGGCTGAGTGTGCTCGGTGAGCTTGAGCTGGTCTTCAGGGCCGTCGAAGATGAGCCTGGAGAGGGCGAAGCCGAGGGCTTCGTCGGCCTCGTCGAAGGCGGCTCGAGCGGCGGGGAAGTTGTCGTAGAGATCGCGGCCCATTCCGACCGTTTGCGAGCCCTGACCGGGGAAGAGGAAAGCTAGTTTCGGTGTACTCATCGTTGACGATGGTAACTCAACGGAGGGGATTTCTCCCGGTCGCGGGAAGTTATGGATGATGAGGGATTTGGGCTAGATGCCGAGGCCGAAGTCTACGTCCTGCTCGTCGCCTGAGTGAGCGTACATGTCGTAGGGAGTTCGGCGGTTGAACTGGTAGCGCTGACGGAGTTCGCGGCCGATGAAGAGGCCGAGCGCGACGGCTCCGAGCCCGGCGGAGATCCAGCCAACGGTCTTGATGAGGGTGGTTTCTTCTTCCTCTACGTCGTTGCCGTTGTGGTTGTTGCGGGGGAAGGGAAGAACGCCGGAGTTGTCCTGTTCTGGAGCGTCTGTGTCGCGGGATGTGGAGCGAAACCTCATGATTTGGATGATAGCTCAGGTCCTTTAGATATTGGTGAAACTGTGGTTTCACCGAGATGCAGCTTTTGTGTCATCTGACTTCATCGGCTCTTTGACGCTACGGGAGAGGAAAGGTCGCAGATTAGCGATGTTATGTAGATAGATGCAGATCGAGCGGATGGGTCGGGGATTTTTTTCTAATTGACGGTAAATTGACTAATTGACGACGACGTCGTGGAAGCCCAGGCCGTAGAGGAGGGTGGTGACGGTGGCGCGGGCGTTTTTGCTGGCGCTGTCGAGGATGCCGTCGGAGAGAGCGGAGGCCTGGAGCTGCTTCTCGGCTTTGACGCGGGTGTCGGACTCTAGGTTCGGGTCGGCGGGGACGAGGACACCGGTGGAGCGCATGTAGACGCGGGTGTGCTGGTTGTCGAGGGTGGTGATGAAGAGCTGGGAGGGTGGCAGGGTGACGCGGATGGACTGGGCGCCGTCCTTGCCGGTGATCTTCACGTCTTCGGGTTTGAGCTGGCCGAGGTCGATTCCGGCGATGGACTGGCCGTGGACGACGAGGAGGATGCGGTCGCCGGCGAGGAGGTCGGGGAGGACGGCGGAGGATTTGGAGCCTTCGACGACGGTGTCCATGGAATAGACGACGGTTTCGAGGCGGCTTAGGCGCTGGATCTTCTGGACGACGGCGGGGACGGAGGTGTCGAAGGTGGTTGTGCGGCCGGTGATCGCGCTGGCGACGCGGGACATGACGCCGGTGGTGGCCTGACGGAGGAAGACGACGACGGCGGCGGCTCCGAGGATGAGGCAGAGGAGGACGAGGAGGAGGGTACCGGAGGAGCTGCTGCGGCCTGAACCGTACGAGCTGTATTGGGTCGTCATGCTGGTTCGATGCTCCTGATGGCGGGGGTACCCCCCTCCCTATTGCCCGCGTGCAAAGTCTCTTGAATCAGTATTTTGCAGGAGATAAGTCTCCGCAAAATAGTCATAACACTGGGGTTACGTCCAAAATCGTCCAAACAAAGGAGTTATGGGTAGTTTGGTTTTCGAGCGTGCTTTTGGTCTTCTATTTTTAAGTATAGCGGTTTGAGTGTAACTAATACGCCACGCGGATGTTGATGATCGGGAAAGGGTTAGGTGGTTTGGGGGCTTGACATGCGATTTCTGGGCTGAAAACGCGAAAAATAATCTCGCGTCCTTGGTCGGACGGGAGGAAACTGGTTCGGTAAGGTTCTCGATTCGGGAGTAGATTCAATCCCTTTCTCAGGAGAGATCTATGAAACGGAATGCTCTGAGGGCCATTGTATTGGGAAGTTTCGCGCTGGTTATCGTGGTCGCGGCGTCGCAGGCGCAGGACGTCAAAACACCGTATCCGAACATGGCCCCGCTTGACCAGTATCTGATGGAGCGAGATGCCGAGATAGTGCTGGCGCGGAGCGCTGCTCCCGAATCCATCTCAGGATATGCCGAGGTTATGGTCCTCGGACGCCATGGTTACGAAACCGCGGCCAAAGGCAAGAACGGCTTCGTGTGCATGGTAGAGCGATCCTGGATGGCCGGAACCGACGATCCCAACTTTTGGAATCCGAAGCTGCGGGGACCGATCTGTCTCAACCCGGCGTCCGTGCGATCCTACCTTCCACGCACGATCAAGAAGACCGAGTTGATATTGGCTACAAAATCCAAAGCCCAGATGTTCGCGGATATCAAAGCCGCTTTGGATAAGAAGGAATTGCCGTCGCCGGAACCAGGCGCGATGTGCTACATGCTGTCCAAGCAGGGGTACTTGAGCGATAGTGATGGGCACTGGCGTCCCCACCTGATGTTTTTCACTCCACTAACGGACCCTGCAGCCTGGGGCGCAGGCTTGCCGGGCTCGCCGGTTATAGCATTTCCGGGCACGGAGGGAATGACCATATTTCTGGTTCCGGTGGGCAAGTGGTCGGACGGTACGGCTGCCTCGGTGGGTGATCACTGATTCGATGAGACGGATGCGATGCGACTGGGCACCCGGCTAAGATTGGTCCATGGGAGCCGGGACAATGGAAGCTCATGAGCGGCGGCTGGTGCTGGAGCAGTTGGCTTCGAGCGAGGCGCGGCTGCTGGAGTTGGTGGAGGGACTGACTCCCGAGCAGTGGGGGTTCCGGGAGACGCCGGAGCGATGGTCGATTGCGGAGAATATCGAGCATTGCATTGTGTTCGAGAGGTTCATCCTGGGGATGATCGCGAAGGCGATGGAAGGGGCGGCGGAGCCGGAGAAGAAGGCGGGGGCTGCGGGGAAGGAGCCGCTCGTTCTGGGGCTGGCGAAGGCGCGGAGCACGAAGTTCAATGCGCGGGAGGCGGTGCGGCCGGTGGGGCGATGGCCGGATACGGCGGAGATGATCGCAGAGCTGCGAAGGACCAGGGCGGGCACGCTCGCTTTTGCGGCGGAGACGCAGGCCGAGCTTCGCGACCACTTCTTTCCTCACATCGCGTTCGGAGATCTCGACTGCTACCAGTGGCTGGTGGTGCTGGGGCAGCATGGGGCTCGGCATGCTTTGCAGATTGAGGAGATCATGGCGGACCCAGGTTATCCGGGCTCCAAGCGTGCCGATTGACATCGCTTCGGGCATGCACCACAATTAGATTGCTCTTTACGTGAATATCCTCAACGGTCATGCATCGGCTGAGGTAAGTCTGGCGTTTCGCCGGACTGGTAACGATTGGCGACATTTACCAGCACAGAGGGTAAAATTTCCTCACCGCTTATTGCCGCCATTAGCAGCATCGATCGATCGAGAACGCGCTGAGAAACTTTTTCCCTCCGCGCTTATCTCGGGGTAGAGAGCACACGCGACAACAGGAGAGCCTCGGGAGCAAATTGGGCACTTTCTCGGACTCAGTCAACCCGGGTTCATTCACGATTCTGACTCAGCCTGACTACATCTTCCTGTGTGGCGGGCCGCTAAATGACTTCGACCAGTCCCTCCGCGCGCACTTCTACGAGTACAAGGTTAAGCCTGATCCTGACCTCCTCAGCAGGGTCCAACTCGCTGAAGACGCGGACAAATGGTACCAGTCCCGCAAGCTGTTCGCAGATCTGTTGGAGCTTGAAGAGCACCTTGCCGGCCTTTCCGCATGCATTCTGTTGTTTGTAGAAAGCCCCGGCGCGATAGCTGAGTTTGGCGCGTTCTCCCAAATGAGCCTCCTCCAAGATAAGCTCGTTGTGGTCATTGAAGATGCCCACTTCGGACAAACATCCTTCATACGAAACGGTCTCATTGAACATGCACAACGGATTAGGCCGAAAAGTGTCCTGTCCTATCCGTGGCTTTCGAGTCCGACCCCCGGAGCGCCAAGGAAGATTGATCCTGCAGGTGCAACTGACACCCTAGATGAGGTGGCTAAAGAGATCCAAGAAATACTCAGAGCAAAGCCGAAGACTGCAAGTTTTCGGGCTGGCGACCACGGGCATGTGATGCTTCTAATTGCTGACCTCGTCACGTTGAATGTTGTGGTGCTACAGCAAGATCTTCAAGAAATTCTCAGCAGTCTCGCGATATCAATCAAGCTTCCAGAACTAAAGAAATATCTGTTTCTGCTCGATCAACTCCACCTGATATCCGCCTTTCACTATGGAAATGTTAACTACTTCATGAACCCGTTAGGCGGACCCGAGTATGTGGACTATGCCCCAAAGACACCCACTGATCGAGCCAGGTTGAGGATGCTCCTCCGTAAAGATCTGCCGTTAACCACAGAGAAGACCAAAGCGCTCTCCGCCTTTATAAGGCGAGCAAAAGGGGGGACGCCGTGAGCAACCTGCTGGAAAGGTTGTCAAATGATCTTGTCCTACCGCCCGATGACTTACTCTATCTGGTGAAGTCCGCACCCTATCGCTACAAAGTCTATGAGATTGAGAAGAAGGCGCCCGGCAAGAAACGGACTATTGCACAACCCGCACGCGAAGTTAAGCCGCTGCAGTACTGGACGATGAAAAACGTCTTGGCGGCGTTCCCGATCCATCCTGCTGCTGTTGCCTACCGCAACGGGAAAAACATCTTGGACAATGCCGCGCCGCACGCTGCTCATAAATATCTCTGCAAGCTGGATTTTATGAACTTCTTCCCGTCCATCAAGTCGACAGACTTTGAAAAATTTATGCGAACAAATCCACTCGCGACCGTGTGGACCGACGAGGAAATTGGATATCTTTCGAAGATCTTATTTTGGCGGAAAAAGAGAAGTAATGTCCCTCAACTTTCGATAGGCGCGCCAAGCTCGCCTCTCTTATCGAACATCCTGCTATTCAACTTCGACTTAAAAATGGAGGCCCTTTGCGCCGGATCTGGCGTCACATACACCCGATATGCAGACGACCTGTCTTTTTCGACAAATGAACCAGGTGTTTTGAGTCAAATGGAGAGACAGGTTGCAGAAGTCTGCAAACGAACTCGGCCTCCCCGGCTAAAGCTAAACGAAACCAAGACCGTCCATGCTTCAAAGAAGGGGCTGAGACGTGTAACGGGCCTTGTCCTCACGAACGATGGGCGCGTTTCAATGGGAAGAGAAAGAAAGAGAGAAATTAGCGCTGGGTTCCATAGGTATGTACTCGGTATGCTCAATGAACAGGAGATTCTCGAATTAGCAGGAACTATTTCCTTTGCTAAATCCGTCGAGCCAATGTTCCTTCAGCGTCTCGCCAGGAAATATGGAGCAGCGGCTCTCAGTCACCTGCTGTCATCTCATCGGCCGCTGACCTGAAATAAATTGTGTTTGGGGATGCTTTTAGGTTCGCTTGCCTGGTGACACAATCGCACCTTCGACCGGCCGAATATATGTCGAATATTCCCAAAACGGGAATTACTCAAAAATAAATCCAGAATCCGTGGCGTATTTTTGAGACTGGAAAAGTGCCAGCCAATTCACCACAAATCACCACGATTCCACCACAAATTCACCACCAAAAAACCACGTTTTACCACCTATTTTTACAAAAACCCCCTGCAAAAACGCGAAAACTCCCTCAAAGAAAAAATTGCATTATTGGTTTGAGGTGCGGGCGTTTTCGGCGATTAGGTCTGCGGTGAGTCTGAGGTGGTTTTGGTAGCTGGCGGCGATGAAGTCGCGGAAGATGGGGTGGGGCTCTAGCGGTTTGGACTTGAATTCGGGGTGGAACTGGCAGCCGAGGAAGAAGGGGTGGGTGGGGATCTCGACGATCTCGACGTAGGTGGCGTCGGGGGTGGTGCCGGTGATGCGGAGGCCTCCGCCGGTGAGGATGGCTTCGTACTCGCGGTTGAACTCGTAACGGTGGCGGTGACGTTCGGAGATTTCGGTGTGGCCGTAGGCGTTGGCGGCGAGGGAGTCGGGTTCGAGGACGCAGTCCCAGGCGCCGAGACGCATGGTTCCGCCCATCTCTTCGACGCCGGTGAGCTCGCGGAGTTTGTAGATGATGCGGTAGGGGGTGGCGGGGTCGAACTCGCCGGAGTTGGCGTCCTTGAGGCCGCAGACGTTGCGGGCGTACTCGATGCAGGCGGTCTGCATGCCGAGGCAGATGCCGAAGTACGGCGTGCCGGTTTCGCGGGCGTAGCGGATGGCGTTGAGCATGCCTTCGATGCCACGCTTGCCGAAGCCGCCGGGGACGAGGATGCCGTCGAAGTTTTCAAGCTGGGCGGCGTAGTCGGGGACTTCGAGGCCTTCTGCTTCGAGCCAGGTCACGCGGAGTTTGAGGTTGTGGGCGAGGGCTCCGTGGACGAGGGCTTCCTTGAGGGACTTGTAGGAGTCTTCGTACTCGACGTACTTGCCGACGATGGCGATGCAGACTTCGTCTTTGGGGTGGTAGGCGCGGTGGACGATGTCCTGCCATTTGGATAGATCGGCGGGCTTGGCGTCGATGCGGAGGTATTTGAGGGCGAGGGCGTCGACGCCTTCGGCTGCGAAGGTGAGGGGGACTTCGTAGATGCTGGCGACGTCGCGGGCGGCGATGACGGCGGGCTCTTCGACGTTGCAGAAGAGAGCGATCTTCTGGCGCATCTCGCGTGGGACGGCGCGGTCGGAGCGGCAGAGGAGGATGTCGGGCTGGATACCGATGGAGAGCATCTCTTTAACAGAGTGCTGGGTGGGCTTGGTTTTGAGCTCCTGGGCGGCGGCGATCCAGGGGATCAGAGTCATGTGGACGAAGCAGGTGTTGTCGCGGCCGAGATCCTGACGCATCTGGCGGATGGCTTCGAGGAAGGGAAGGGATTCGATGTCGCCGACGGTGCCACCGATTTCGACGATGACGACGTCGCAGTCTGCGGCGACTTTGCGCATGGCGTTCTTGATTTCGTTGGTGACGTGGGGGATGACCTGGACGGTTTTGCCGAGGTAGTCGCCGCGTCTTTCCTTGGTAATTATTTGTTCATAAATACGCCCGGTGGTGAGGTTGTTGTCTCTGGTGAGCTTGGCGTGGGTGAAGCGCTCGTAGTGGCCGAGGTCGAGGTCGGTCTCGGCGCCGTCGTCGGTGACGAAGACTTCGCCGTGCTGGAAGGGCGACATGGTTCCGGGGTCGACGTTGAGGTATGGGTCAAACTTCATCATGTTGACCTTGATACCGCGGGCTTCGAGGAGGCAGCCGATAGAGGCTGCGGCGAGACCCTTGCCGAGCGAAGACACGACTCCGCCAGTTACGAAGATGTACTTTGCAGACATGTCCGCGACCTCTTTATTTGATTTTTAAGTTTGTGCCTGGTGTGCACAATTAAGTATCGCAGGGTCGGGCGGTGGAGGCAATGGTTGACTTTTTGGGGAGAAGTCAGGCGGATCGGAGGGGATTTCGGGATTTTGAGGGGGTTTTAGTAGCCGGATTGGGGCTGGATGCCGTGGGAGATTTTTTTGACGAGGAATTCCTGGAAGAGGGAGCCGGCCGCGCCGGATGCCATGCCAACGAGCCAGTTGTCGATGGTCAGGTGAATGCCGTTTCGGTCGGTGGAGGGGTAATAGGCGTTGGAGATTCCTGCGGAGGCGAGGCTGCCGAGGACGTTGGAGTAGTTGGGCTGCCAGTGCCGGTTGTCGCCCTTGCAGATGAAGACGGTGGAGATGGCGTAGAGGGCGCGAGAACGAATGCTTCCTTTACCTTTGTAGAAGTAGCGCGGGTCCTGGTGAAGGACGGAGGGGAGGATTGCGTCGACGATCATGGTGCCGACGACGGTGTCGGTGTAGGAGGCGCCGAAGCGTTTGGCGTAGCCTTGTGCGCCCTGACCGTATCCGCTGAAGCCGTTCTGCGACTGCTCGACGCCGGCGATGAGTGCGGGGATTGCTATGGTTACGGGATCGATCAGGGTTCTCCAGGCTAGGCGGAACTTCTGGCCGGAGCTTAGGGGAGCCGCGTCCCATACGTAGGAGGCGTAGAAGTTGGGGAAGACGCCGAGGACACGCTGCTTCTCCGCGAAGGTCATTTGTTCTTCGGCGATGTCGTGCTGGGTGAAGGTGACGGCGATCTCCGTCATGGCGGATGCGACCTGGAGGGCGATTTGGGGAGCCTCGTAGATCTGGCCGGGCTGGAGGGTGAGGTCGGTTGAGACCCAGGGTGCGAACCCTGTTGAAGTGATGGTGAGGCTAATTCTTCCGGGTTCGACGGCGTCGAATTGGAACGAGCCGGATCCGTCTGTCGTTGATGTGCGCTGGACTCTGGTGTCGAGGTTTTCCAGCACAACCAGAGCGCCGGGAACTTCGGCTCCGTTGGCGTCAAGGACGGTGCCGGTGATGCTGCCGGGTTGGTGGTTCTCTGTCAGCTCGGTAGGGGTGTGTGTACCTGGGGCATCGGGTAACTCGCTAGCGGAGATGTTTCCGGAGTCAGGTGAAGACCTAAAAGGTTTTGCCGCAATCTGGATCGGCGAGGAGGCTGGGATGAGTTGGATCTGAGTCTGAGAGGACCGGGCGTGCGCCTGCAGACTGAGCATCGCGGTCAGCAGGGCAGTCAAAGTCCAGGGGCCTGAAATGCGCAAATTACACATAACTAATATGTTCCGCTTCAATTCTCTACATCGGTTGCCACATTAGCATTCAACAGGGCTGATCCCGCAAACGATCTGTTTAATCTTCGGGCTCTGGTTGTCGATTCACAATCACCCATCGGTAGAAGTCGCGGGCCGCTCGTTCGGGCGGTGGATTGCGTGGTGGGTCCTAGAGGGTGTCGATGTCTTTCGTTTCGAGGATGGGTCGGGGATAGCCTTGTTTGGCGACGCGGAGCATGGCGCGGCCGAGTTGCTCGGTGCTGGTGATGTATTTGGGGAAGGCGGATTTGAGGAGTGGGAGAATTGGGCCGAGGACCGTGTAGAACGTCTGGTAGAGCTTCGTCTTCGATCTGATGCCGTGCATGGGTTGGATGGCCCCGGGACGGAACATGTAGGCGGCGTGGAAGGGGAGCTTGAGAAGGTCGTTTTCGGTCTTGCCTTTGACGCGGGCCCACATGCTGCGGCCGCGTTCGGTCGAGTCGGTGCCGGCGCCGGAGACGTAGAGGAAGGTCATGTTGGGGTTGAGGCGGGCGAGGGCGGTGGCGGCGGCGAGGGTCAGGTCGTAGGTGAGGTGGGTGTATTTGGCTTCGTCCATACCGGCGGATGAGACGCCGAGGGAGAAGAAGCAGGCGTCGTAGCCGGTGAGCTGCGGTTCGATGCTGGAGTAGTCGAAGAAATCTTTATGGACGAGCTCGCGTAGTTTGGCGTGGTGCTGGTTGGACGGTGTGCGCACGATTGAGAGGATTTGCTGCACGTCGGGGTTGAGGAGGCATTCGCGTAGGACGCCCTGGCCGACCATGCCTGTCGCTCCGAAGAGGATGACGTTCATGGGTCCATGCTACAGCGAGAACCATGTTCGAGCGTTGGTGGACGGAGGTACGCGGAGAAAATTACCGTGTGTGCTCTACTTCCTGATGTATATAACGTTCGAGGTGAAACATGCCGAGGTTCTGTATGGCACTTGCCGTTGCGCTGTATCTGACCGTCGTGTGCGCCGCTCAGACACCAGGCAAGGAGGAGTTGTCCTCCGTCTTCGCCGGGTTTCAGCGGTCGGACACGCCGGGTTGTGCGGTCGGCGTTGATTCGCCGGGGACGGACACGTGGAGTGCGGCGTGGGGGATGGCGGATCTTGAACATGGTGTCCCCAACACGCCTTCCACGGTATTCGAAGCCGGGTCTGTCAGTAAGCAGTTCACCGCGGCCGCCGCTCTTTTACTCGTCGAGCGTGGGCAGATCTCTCTGGAAGACGACATACGGAAATACTTCCCTGAGCTTCCGGTGTACGAGAAGCCGATTACGGTTCGTGAACTGATGAACCACACGAGCGGTCTCCGCGACTGGGGCGAGATTGAGGCGGTGGCCGGCTGGCCTCGAACGACGCGCGAGTATACCCACGCCTATGTACTCGAGATCCTGAGCCGTCAGCGGGCCTTGAACTATACGCCCGGTACGGCGTGGTCGTACACGAACAGCGGCTACAACCTGCTTGCGATGCTGATCGAGCGCGTCACCAAATCCAGCCTGCAGGCGTTCAGCCGGAAGGAGCTCTTCGAGCCTCTCGGGATGAAAGACACGCAGTGGCGCGACAATTTCCGCAAGATCGTGCCCAACCGTGCGATTGCCTATGAAACACATGACGGTGGCTGGGAGCAGATGATGCCATTTGAAGATGTGTATGGAAATGGCGGACTACTGACAACGGTGGATGACTTGCTGAAGTGGAACAGGAACATGACTACAGGCGCCGTGCATCCATGGGTGTTCCAAACGATGCAGGTGGAGAGCACTTTGTCCGACGGTAAGCATACTGGATACGGACTAGGTCTCTTCCTTCAGGACTTTCAAGGGCTCAGCGAGGTGAACCACTCCGGTGCCACAGCAGGATACAGAGCGTGGCTCGGCCGCATTCCAGCGAAAGGCTTTTCTATCGCTGTCCTGTGTAATGCATCCTCAGCCGATACTACTGATCTTGCCCATCGGGTTGCGCGCATCTATCTTCATCTTCCGGCCCCGACGCCACGGGTTGCTGATAAGGCCGTTGCGGGAACCGCAGGGGATGAACGAGTGCCTTCATGGCGTCCAAGTAATCTGCATGAATTTGAAGGGGTGTATGCCAGCAGCGAAGCTGACACTGCGTTTACTGTCGTCGCGGAGGGTGGGACCCTGAAAATGCACCGCCAACCGGCAGCAGACTTCGACCTCACGCCTACCAAGGCCGATGCTTTCGATGCAACGGTGGGACATATTCGATTTGTGCGTGACGGTGCAGGCACCATCGTCGCGCTCAGCCTGAATGGGCCGCGAGTGTGGGATCTGCGATTTCAACGTGAACAGTCCGGTCAGGTGAGGAAGCCTTAGCCGAAACATGGCAGCGAGTGTGGGATTCTGCCGAGGAATCGCGCAAGTTGAGTCTAGTGTGTCATCGAATAGAGCACATAGTTCACGCCGGTCTGCGTCCCCATTATCGAGAATTTCGCCGGATAACTCGCGTCGTCGAGGAACTCCCATGAGTCCCCGACGTTGGAGTTCTGCGTGAAGGCGACCATGATTCGGCCGTTGTCGTCGTAGATGCCTTTCCAGTGTGCGACGTAGCCGTCTTTCTTATGGCCCTCCCGAAGGTGTTCGGCGCCGACGATCTGGAACCGTTGATCGAGATCGAAGACGGTGTGAAAGATTGGATCGTTATCAGGAATGTCGACCAACTCACGTTCAGGAAAGACCATCTTCATGGTCTTTTCAAAGTAAGCCAGCTCCTCGCTGCCGTGACAGTCGTCGCCCCAGAAAAAGCCACCGCGAAGGAGATAGTCGCGCAGCTTTTTGGCCTGCGGCTCGGTGAGCCCCCACTCGCCGACCTGTACGGCATAGATGAAGGGCCAGTTGTAGATCTCGTCGCCGTCGTCTGGATTGACCGCCTGCTCCACTGATCGCACATCAACGCGGGTCAATCGGCGCATAGCAGCGGCAAAAGATCGATCCGCTCGAGGATAGTCCTGTGTCCAGAGCGAAAGGCCCTTTTGCCACGGACCCGTGAATCGGCCGGTAAGTTGATACCCATCCAACGGGCCACCCGGAAACATTAGGCGCGCGAAGATAAACTCAGCTCGCTTGTTCCAATCCGGAGGCAAAGGTATGCTCTCGCCGTACTCTACCGACGGATACTCGCGGAAGGGCTGTTGCGCACCAATCGCAGCAATGACAGCACCAGGAACAACGAGAACGCATGCCAACAATAGCTTCTTCATCGCCCTCCTTCCAGGGTGCGACAGAAAGAACCTGGAAGAGACCCTCTGGTTGGACGGCACAAGCGGTCAGTTGGTTTGAAGCTCATTCCGAACGTCGACGCAAAGCAGCATGCACTGCGAAACAATACCGCCAAACGACGATCCAACCAGCCATCGCAATCGTCCTGAGCGATCTCGTTTGCGGACTGTTGAATGTATGAGATGCCGAACGCACGAGGGGTTGCTGGGTGTTATTTCGATCCGGTCTGGTTGCTTGTTGTCGAAGAGCAGATCTGGAAGATGTTGCCCTCCGGATCGATGACGTCGCATGCGCCCCATGGCCGCTTCACGATTGTTACGCCTACCGATTCGAGCGATGAAATCCTGGCTTCAAGATCATCTACCTCAAATATGAGCTTTACGGGATTGGCTTCGCGTGCGCTGGCGGGTTGGGTGATCTCGATGTTCTCTGCGATGTGAGAAGGAATAGCGTGCAAGGCGAGTCGGATTCCACCGGCGTCAAATTCTGCCCATGACTCGGTGCGCGAATCCTCGATCAGTTCCAGTCGCATCGTGCGGCCATAAAACGCGGCCATGCGGTGCAAATCTTTCACGAAGATCATTGCCCGGTTCAATCGCATGTCTCATCCTATCTCTGGGGTGGTAGCGGCGGACGTATGCTAGTGGGGATGATGTTTCGAAATCATTTGGGACGATTGAGATGACGGGAACGGGTTGGATCGATGTGCAGGCCTGGGCGCTGCGGTGGATGGACGCATTGGCTGCAAGGCGGGGTGGACAGGGTGGGCCAGCGCATCTTGTAACAGGTGAGCGAGGTGAGAGGGAGGCGCTGTTTTACCTGCGAAAGCTGGGCTATACCGTCGTGGCCAGGCGATGGAAGAGTGCCAAGTTGTGGGGCGATGTCGATCTCATTGGATGGGATGGAGACCGGCTATGTTTTGTGGAAGTGAAGACACGGAGTGGGCGGGACGCGATCCCGGCAGAGATGGCCGTGGATCGTGACAAGCAGGAGATGCTGCGACGGATGGCGCGAGCTTATTTGAGAGGGTTTCCAGAGAAGCTGAGGACGGAGGTGCCAGTGAGGTTCGATGTGGTGTCGGTATACTTACTGCCATCTGGAATTGAGTTCGATCTCTATCGAGGTGCGTTTGGATGGTGAGGTATGCGAAGGAGCCGGATGTTGCGCTGGCGGATCCTGTTGAGCTGAGCGAGCGGCTGGCGGAGGTATTGCGGCGTTGGATGCCGTGGCTGCTGACGATCTCTGAGGCTGAGGCGAGTGTGCCGGAGCGCGAAGGGAAGTGGAGCGCCAAGCAGGTGGTGGGGCATCTGATCGATTCGGCGGTGAACAATCTGGGAAGGATTGTGCGGCTGCAGATTGAGGCTGGTCAGAGCCTGCCTGGGTATGAACAGATGGCGTGGGTGAGTCTGCAACATTATGCGGAGCGCGACTGGGCACAGGTGCTGGCGCTGTGGTTTGCCCTGAATGAGCATGTGGGGTGGACGATAGGTCATGTCGAGAAGGCTGGTCTACAGAATGCAGGCGTGGTGGCGGGGCAGCCGTTGACGCTGGGATTTTTGATCGCAGACTACATCGCCCATATGGAACATCATCTACGCGCGATGCGATTGTGGCTGGGAACAGCGGGCGAGATGCCAGGATAGCAACCGAACTGGTCGACGCCGGTGTCTAATGAAGTTGATCGATGAGGGACGAGAACGATGACGCTGTTGAATGCACCGGAGTACGATAGCCGCCGCGACAGGCGGAACCGCAATTTGCTGATAGCCGCCGGTGTGTTGGTGGTGTTAACGGTGGTCCTGGGGATGGGCGGTTTCATGCTGGGGCATGGCTGGTTTTTCTCGAACATTCCGGCGGAGCATCGGGTGAACAATTTCTTTAATGCTCTGGAGGCGAAGGACTATGACACGGCCTACGCGATCTGGATGAACGATGAGAACTGGAAACAGCATCCGGAGAAGTTCGAGTACACGTTGAAGCGGTTTACCGAAGATTGGACCACCGAAAGCCCGGTGGGCGGGCCAATTGTTTCGCATCACGTCGATATATCGAAGACGGATGGGAAAGGGGCGTTCGGGAGCGGGATTATCGTTGCGGTACGAGTGAATGGGAACCACAAACTGTTTATGTGGTACGAGCGCAAGGATGGGACGCTGACGGAGCCAGCTCCACATATATTGCAGTACGACTAGGGCTGGGTAAGAGAAGAGAGATTGGTGCCCGAGGGGATTTGAACCCCCCTGATGCAAAGCGCCGGTGAGATATTTCGTGGGCTCGGAGGGATTTGAACCTCAGCCAGACTCCGGGTACTTTTCTCACTTCGCCACCCACCGTCCGCCTTCGCAGACCCAAAAGACATGGCCTGCCGCTCCTGCCGTGTTGGAGAAGAGCGATCCCGTAGTGCAACCCCCGCTGGGGTCGTTGCTCCCGCTGCCCCACGTAGCTCCTAAGGGCCCAACCTCGTGGGCGGACAACCGTCCATCGACACGTAAATTGCTGGTAAACCGGAACCGCTTGTTCTTCTGATCGACACTCAGGTTGCCCGCCGCCGCATTGGTCTCCCAAACGGAGTACTCCGGGGTGTTGGCGTCGTCGTAGATCTTGACGAACTTATCCGGCACCGTCTTCAGGCAGAACACACAGCCAAAATCCCCATAAATCGAGAACAAAGATGGGGTGTAGGCCCACCCTCCGCGTTTCCTGTACTGTCCAGGCGGCGTATGGTTGACAATCTGGAACCCCATGAAGTTCGCGGACACCCCCGGCCCGCCAAACCCTATAGCAATGCTGCCGCTGAGGCCACCGTTGCTGGGGCTCCGGGTGTACATATCCAGGGTCAGCTGGTGCATATTAACCGCAGGGTCTTGCGGGTTAGCGAACGGGTCTCCCTTCTGAAAGCTCACATCGTTCTGCTCCAGGTTCGCCAGCTGCCCACCCTCCGGGCCTCGAAGGAAGTTGATCGCCGCGCACGGGAAGATGTCGTACTCATTTGAGCCTGGGTCCAGAGTCTCTGGCTCTGCTCCCATCATGGGCAGGGTGTTGCCTGCCGTGTTCCCATGGATCAGGAACCCATAGATCATCTTCTTCTGGTCTACAGCCCCAAACACCCGGTAGCTGGTCATCCAGCCGATCCCGCCCTCGGACACCGGGGCCAGGTTCTTGCGGAAACTCAGGCAGCCAAACGTGCCCCCCTGGATCACAT
This sequence comes from Acidobacteriaceae bacterium KBS 89, assembly GCA_000381605.1. GTDB lineage: Bacteria > Acidobacteriota > Terriglobia > Terriglobales > Acidobacteriaceae > Edaphobacter. The sequence goes on along the minus strand of KB906754.1, from coordinate 1,331,087 downwards.
TCATCCCTGCAGGCTGTCCCTTCGCCATCTTCACGGTAAGGGTCTGCACTCCGTTCACTGGAGACGATACTGCCTGGATTAGGATCTGCTCCGGGGCGATAGCGGAGGCCATCTGCGCCAGCCCAGGCACCATCCGCAGATTGTTGAGTACCTTGCAGTCGAACTTTCGGATCTGAAAGACCCCGGCTACTGTAGTGCCTGCAATCCGGTCTGTGGTCACACAGGAGCCGGTGCTGGGGGTCAGGCCACCCGAGGTCGTTAGGGTGTTCAGGTACGTGCTCCCTGCCATCGGGGCGCTGCCAGGGTACTCCAGGGTGCCACTTACCTTGGGTGCCAAGGTGTCTACGAGCATTGAGCCGGAGGTCAGCGCATGGCCTGCCGTAATCTTCAGCAACGGGTCGAGGTCGCCTTTTCCCGTGGTCCCTGAGATGTACCCAGTGGCGTAGATGCTCTGCTGGCCACCCTGCAGGGACATATTGGTGCAGCCCTCACCTGAAGCATCCTTGTTGCCTCCCATACACCAGAGGCGGCTGTAAAAATTCTGCATGTCGCCATCTTTGAAGCTCTTGCCTTCAATGGCAATTACGTTCGAGATACCGTCCCGGAAGGCGTGGTTCTGAAACCAGAAGATGCCATCCCCCGCCCAGCCAGCATCCTGGGGGAAGGTGCCTGGGTCCGTGTTGCCATAGTTCCGACCCGGACCGGTCACGTCCAGGGTCCAGGCGCGAAAGAGCGTCCCCCCACTGCCGTTCAGGTTGGTCGGCGTGCTGATCGTAATGGAGTCAATCACACAAGCTGCGTCCACGCCGTCATTAGGCTTGGGCATGTTGAAGTTGGGAATGCAGCCGTGCGCCCGCAGCCCGTACGAGCCAGGCTTGGTGTCCTGAAACATGGTGTTCTGAGGCAGGCTCTCGATTTGGGCCTGCAGAGACGGTGCCCACCCGAGCACAGCCAGTGCAATTGATTGCAAAAGTTTTTTCATTTTCGGCTCGCTTTACGAGTTCGCTGCAGTGAGGCTTAGGGAGTCGTGAAAGGGTTGGACGTTTTCGCTGGAGATGTTCTCTCAACGAAAAATTAGGGTGTCGGTTCTGACGCGGAACCGCTCCAGGTTGGTGCCGAGAACGTGTAGGTTGACCTCGTCGCCTTCCAGGAGACGCGACCGATTTCATAGACCATCTCGGAGGGTCCAGGTCTGACCTTATCTCCGACCTGGGGGGATTGGTGGCGTATCCGAAAGCAGTAACGCTTTTTTGCGGCTTTGGCCATCACTCAGCCAGCGTAACACCTTGACGTACCCAGCCATTTCGCATCTGAATCGCTGCGCGACACACAGGGCAACCTGTTCAAAGTTAACGGACTCTAACATTCAGTTCGATAAACAAAAGAGTTGACCGGATATGTCCTACTGTAGGACATATTCCTTTCATCTATGACGGATAGGGTTATCGAATGAGGGCCCAAAGAAATGACATACCAGCGTGCACCCTTTTTCCCGCATCGGCGTAACCCAGACGGAACATATAATTCGGTTTGTTTGACCTGTCTTGAGATGGTCGCCTTAAACAAAACTGAAGAGGAACTTACGAAGCTGGATGAAAGACACGTTTGTAAAACGCCTCCTATACTTGGTAAAAGGCCGGAAACATCTGCTCAGTCGAAGTGAAGTGGCTGTAATTTTTATTTGCTTTGCCGAGCCTTGGAGTGCAGCATGAACGCCCGCAAACCGAAGGTGGGGGATCGCGTAGCGATTCCAACTCATGCCGTAGTCTTCTTTATCAAGAACGTGGACGAAGCCAACAAGACCGTCGTGGCTGAGGGTCCAGGCGAATTCCCCAAGGTGGAGAAAAATATCCCCTGGAAACTGTTGACGTTCATTGATTCTTGAATCAAGAATAATGCGGGACAAAATTTCTCGCATACAGGCATCCGTTTAAAACTTTTCGTCATGCTCTTGAAAATTGCTTATGGGGATCGGCATCGGCTCCTTGCTTGCCCTGCCAGTTGTCTCGCGTGCAGATACGCTCAATTTTCACGCTGAGTGAACCGAACAATACGTACACATGGTCACTACCATCCAATCCTGCACCGCCGAGTGTAATCCTGGGGAAGGAGGCCAATGCGCGAGCGATCAGGAATGGAAGCGCGGTTCCGGTCACTTATTTAGAAATTCGTTGTTCTCTCATCGAGTCACAGCATCGAACGGAAGGAACAAGGTGAAGGCCGTTCCGCAATGACCTTTTTTCTGACTGCTGCGGAAACGCAACCTACCATTATGTCGCTGAACGATCTCACTGCTTATCCAGAGTCCGAGGCCAGTTCCACTGATCCCCTTTGTTGTGTATAACGGCTCGAAGATGCGACTTGCAATGGAAGCAGGCATACCACCGCCTGTATCTGCAACCGTGATCACCAGCCCAGATCTGCCCGTGGTCCAGTCTCTACCCACGCGGCTGCGCAACAGGAGGCGCCCTCCCCCAAGTGGCTGCATGGCATCGATGGCGTTGCCGACAAGATTGCTGAGCACCTGTCGAATCTCCCCTTCAAAGCATCGGACAGGTTGATCTGCACCTTTACGCTCTTCGATGTTTACGTGGGCGTTTACTATTCGGCTCTGGAACAAGGAGACGATGCTGTCGATTAGCTGCCCTCCAGAAATTTCCTGAGGACTACTCGATTGCTTGTGAAACGAAGAGTTTGATTGGCAATGATCGACACGCGCCGCAGTTCTCGCTCTGCGGTCTGAACGTAAGTCTTTGTCTCCTCCAAGTCATTGCTGCGTTCGGCCAGATAAAGCAGGTTTGTGATCGACTCAAGCGGGTTATTGATTTCGTGCGATATTGATGCGGCGAGCCTTCCCACCACCGCCAGTTTTTCACTCTGCATCAAGGCGAGTTCCGCCTTCTTTTGATTCGTGATTTCGAGCGAGGCTGCCGAGATTGCTTGAACAGTGCCGTCGGTTGCGAAGACAGGAAAATAACTCACAGTCCAGTAGCGATGTTCTCCGGGACGCGTGACTAATTCGCCCTCCAGGGGAAAGTTAACAACCGGCTCTCCCTCGAGCACCTGGTCGAACAGCTCCTTGAGTCCCTCGATTGGAGCCATCTCGGTGAGCGTACGACCAACAACCTGCTCCGGCTTCAGTCCGAAAAACTCAGCTTGTCGATCATTAAGCCGAAGGTAGCGGAAATCTTTGGTATCAAACAAGGCCAAGCCGATTGGAGCAGTCCTGTAAACCGTTTCGATCTCGGCTAGCTGGCGTTCCGCTTGCTCTGACTTTTCTTTCAATGCCTGTCGAGCGGCTCTCTCTTCAGTAACGTCCCGCGAAAAGGTGACAATTCCTTCAGGGGTCGGGTAGACATCGATGCGAAGCCATAGATTGAGCGGTTCGGGATAATAAGCATCGAAACTGCTCGCAACCCTCTCCTTCATCGCCCGGTAATAATGTTCGACGTATGGAGACCCTTCATAGACTGCATCAGGGAAGGCCTCCCACAGGACGCGGCCAAGAATTTTTCGATCAGAGGCATAAAGTTCGGCTGCTTTTGGATTGAGGTAGGTCATGATCCAGTTACGGTTCACTCCAACAATCGCATCAGTTGTGGCGTCTAGAACCTGACTCAGCCGCTCAGTGATTCGATCCTTTTCACGGTCAGCTGCGCGTCTGTCTTCTATATCGCGGAAGACAACTACGATTCAGCTCCCCCTTCTCATTGAGGATAGGAGCACCACTGTCGTCGATCGCTGTATCTTCGCCATCTTTTGATACCAGAACAGTATGGTTTGCCAGGCCAACAACTGATCCAGTGAGTTTTACCCTTTCGGCGGGGCTTTCTACAGGCAGGCGAGTCGTTTCATTCACAATCCGAAAGACCCTAGAAAGCAACTCGCCCCGGGCGACTTCCTCGGTCCAGCCGGTCAATTGTTCGGCAACGGAGTTCATCCGGACCACGCGCGTATCCCCATCCGTGACGATCACTGCATCCCCGATGCTTTGCAACACTCGAGATGTGCGAGCTTCGCTGTCCCGAAGATTCTGTGTCGCAGCGACCTCGCGGGTAATATCCTGGCAAAGTACAAGTACACCCAACACGTCTCCGTCTGTACCGAAGATCGGGCTGTAGTTATAGGTCCAACGGATATCCTGCAACTTTCCATCTCGGATGATAGGGACTACGACATTTTCGTAGTACACCGTCTCACCCGCGTCCATGACTCGTTTGAGGTTAGGGCCGACAATTTGCCAGGCGTCCGACCAACAATACTGGGCTGTCTGTCCTAAGTCCGCAGGATGCCGCTCGGCGAGAAGAGGTATAAAAGCATCGTTATAGAGCTGCACCAACTCCTTACCCCAGAAGACCAGAGAGGGAAAAGCACATGAAAGCATGAGATTCGCGGACAGGACAAGCGATTCAGACCAGTCTTTTGATTGATCCAAGCGGAGTCGAACTCCAGTCATGAGCCCGAATTAGCTCAGCCATTCTCCCTTTGCCATAGATCAGGCGTTCAGGGGTGCTTTTAGTTGTGTGACGATTTGGCTTTTCGAATTAACATTGAGCGGTTGAAGATCTCAAAACAGCCTAATTCAATTAAGGCTGCTGACCAAACCGTACCTGGTCAATGTAGCGTGGGCGACAAATTTGAGACAGTAGCCGACCGGCTCCGCGATTTACTCTCCGCAAAGTTGGCATGGAAGAAGGAATGGGCCGCTGGTCGAACATCCCAGCCTGAAACCATTCGCGCTCTTGAGCCATCGGCCGCGCTTGACCGAGTCAAACTCAGACTTCACCCACGTTGCAAGAAGAGTTTGTGCCGGAGTCTGCTCTACAGATTCCGTCACTGGATGACCCTAACGCTGAATGTTGGCGTGGAGCTTGGCGTAATCGAAGATGCGGTTGTATTGCAGACGGGCACGGTTAAGATCCTTCATTCCCAATCTCGATGACCTCCTCAGTCCTTCTGCCTTCGGTTGCGGTCCTTCAATGTGCGGAGTGAGCTTTCTACCCGAGGTCCACCTGCGGCCAACTCACCCGACCGGAGCAAGAATTTTTTCAGCAACGGGGAGGTATTCGACTTGTTGTATCCCATCACGAGATCGATGGTCGGAACCTCACCATGCAAAGGCCGAGCGACTACCGCAGGAATTAGCGCATTCTGCACATAGGCCGGCAACAATGTGAAGCTTCCCGTCGATGCTACGAGCGACATTCCGCCGGATAAAGTCTCGGCATCGTAGATCTGCTTCAGTTTGATTCCAACCTTCGCCGCGTACTCCTCGATCATGGTCTTAAGCACTGGGGCGGCACGTGCTGTGCTGATAAAGTTCTCGCGACAGATGTCCTCCGGCCGTATTGTCTTGTGCCGAGCCAGGCGGTGGCGAGAGGGCAAGATTACGACCAGAGGTTCCTTCACAAGAAATCTGAAGTCGAGGCCGGGAGTCCGCACCTCCCGCCTCAGCAGAGCCACATCGATCTCTCCCTGCATTAAGGCATTGGCGAGTTCGGGTGAGGATTTCGTCGTGATCGTAACGTCGACATCAGAAGCCTCCTCGCGCAGGATGCGCAGCGTCTCTGACAACCAGATCACTTCCTGTCCTGGCAAGAAACCCAATCTAAAGCCCGGCTTGTGGGGCCGCTCTGTGTTTCGTGCGGCTTCGCACGCTACCTCTATCTGCATCAGCGCCAGCCGTGCATGGTCGAGGAATATCCGTCCAGCCGCAGTGAGCTCAATGCCCCGCGCTTTTCGCTCCAGCAGCTTCACGCCCAGTTCCAGCTCGAGATCGCGAATTTGTCGACTAAGCGATGGTTGTGCAGTGTGAAGTCGCCGCTCGGCGGCTTGCAGCAGGCTGCCTTCCTCGGCAACCGCAATGAAATAACGGAGATGACGAAGTTCCATTGCAATCTCCTAATATGCTTCATAAGCATAGCTAAAACAATTAAAGTATTTGTGCAAGCCCCTGATGCGGAGGAACCTATCGCTAACGGATAACGCTCGTCATCCGGAATTCAAATCCTTAGGAGTGTATTCGCATGTCATCACAACCCAAACCAACCATCGTTTTTTGCCACGGCATCTGGGCCGACGGCTCATGCTTCAGCAAGGTCATCCCTGCATTGCAAGCAGATGGGCACGAGGTGATCGCAGTTCAATACGGTCTGGACTCTTTCGACGAGGACGTGGCTACGGTGAAACGCACGCTGAACCGCGTCGGCAGCCCCGTCATCCTCGTGGGCCATTCCTACGGCGGGGCTACCATTACGGCCTCGGGCGTCGATGATCGCGTCGCTGGCCTCGTCTACATCGGAGCGGTTGCCCCAGATGTAGGCGAAACCGTACAGCAGCAGCTCGACAAGTATCCGTCGGATATCTTCTCACGCGTCGAAGTTGCGGACGGGCGAGCTTGGATGCTTCCGAACGGTACTGAGTTCTTCTGCGGAGACCTGCCCGAGGAGGAGCAGAAGCTGGTGTGGGCAACTCATTATGCGCCCGTCTACGATCTGTTCCATCAACAGAAGATCAAGAGCACCCCGTGGACGTTGAAGCCGAGTTGGTACATTTTGACCACGCAAGACCACACCGTGCATCCCGATCTCCAGCGGTGGGTTTCCAAGCGCATGGGGGCCACTGTGGTTGAGGTGGAAAGCAGCCACGTTCCCATGCTCTCCAAGCCGGATGTAGTCATTGAGGTGATCCGCAAAGCTGCAAAAGCAGTTCAGGAAAATACGACGGTCTAGTGAGGCCGCGAGGCTTCTCATCTTCGACAGACCGTCATTAGACGGTCTGTCGCTTTTATGAGCCACCATACGAATTTAGGTGTGATCTCGATACCGAGATACGGCAATCCAGGCTGATCAGATCCCAACTGCAGGTAACAGGGCAATTCACACATTGAACTGTTTTACTTAATCTCTGCCTAAGCCCAAGGCGGCGATAAGCCGGCTTCTCGGAAGTTGACTTTGAACCTCCCGAAAAGTCGGGTTCTCGGCAAGTTCAGGTGCCTTAGTCCCTGCAAGGCGTCTGACTCTATAGGAAGTAGTAAGCCTTAAGTCTTTAATTCGAGCGTGGGCCAAGTAGTCCCCGCGCATTTTATATAGTGTCATCTGTTCTGCATACTTCCGGACGCTGCGATTCAGACAATCCTACTCGGAGACCTTCTCTGACAGGCGATCGATCACGTTGTGACATCCCGTGCTGAGGATTTCCACAAGCGGAGCAGGGCCCGGCCTTCAACTCGATCTTTGTTCCGCAGCACGCACAGAAAGCTGCCATGTCAAACCCTCCAATTACAGAGCTGATGCTAGTTGTTTGGATGATCACCACGGGGGCACGGATTCTCGCTTGTGCGCGGGTTCCAAAATGCGGCACGTTATCGATTGACTAGGCACAAAATTGGGCACAGCTCCTTTATGGAAGCAATTCGCGCCATCCCCGAGAATCCTCTTCAGTTTAATTGAATGTGTTGATTAGGTGGTGGGCCCGGAGGGATTTGAACCCCCAGCCAAGGGATTATGAGTCCCCTGCTCTAACCGTTGAGCTACAGGCCCTTATTCGATTTATACATTCTGCTGTGTACACGGCAATTCGTGTGATTGTCTGCGCCCGATACACCCAGCCCTGTGACTATTGTATGGTGTATCGGGTGCCGCACAAAATTGACGGGGAACATCGGACGATGATCGAGCCCAATCTCGCGACGATGGTCGCAGGCTGACGATGGTTAATGGCGGTTGCTGTTTCGATTCGCAATCATTCGCAAATAGACGATGGTGTCGCCTGGATTCACGCCAGGTCACGTGGCGTGTCGCGGATGCATGACCTCGGATCGCGGGGGCGACGTTGATCTTGCCCATCCCATCTCCCATCCTTCGCCAAGTTGAAAAGAGAGCCGTTTGCTTTATCGAAGATTGTGGCTGTCCATGGGAGACTCGGAGTTTGCCGCTGCAAATCAATTTCAAACGTGAGAAGGGCGATGCACCCGGGTTGCGACGAGCAAGGTCCGGCTAAGGGTTTGATTTTTAGATTAAATTTTTCTTGCGCGAATTACCGATCCGGCCTATAGTCCCGACAACACGAAAACTCTTCTCTCAGCGTTCTGTCTTGGAAATGCTCTTCCACGGTTCTGCACTCGCTACGACGAGAGCGTAACTGCGTTTTTTTGTTTTTTTTCGGAGGCTTATGCGTAACATACTTCGCTACCTGTTTGTTTTTTCCTTTGTACTGGCCGGCTGTAACTCGCTATTAGCTCAGGCGACCGCGACTGGCAGCATTATCGGCGTCGTTACCGATGCGACCGGCGCTGCTCTGCCCGCAGCTTCCGTTACCGTGACGAACGCAGGCACGAACGCGCAACGGACCACAACTTCGGGAACAGGCGGGCAATATCGTTTCGATCTCCTTCCCGGCGGCGCGTACACCATCCGAGTGGAGTCGTCAGGCTTCAGTCCTACTGAGGCAAAAGACATACAGCTGATTGTGGGTACGACCTTGACCGTGAATCTTCCTATGAAGACCGGAACGATCTCGACGTCGGTTGAGATAACTGCCAACAACCAGCTTGTTGATATCGAGAAGACGGATAGTTCGACAGCCGTTACTCCCAAGGAGATCGTCGACCTTCCGTTGAATGGGCGCGACATAGCGAATCTTGCAATTCTTGCACCCGGCGTGAAGATGGTCGATAGCTACGATCCCACGAAGAACCGGTATTCCGTTTACGCAGTGAATGGTTCGAGCGGGCGCAACACCAACACGACGGTGAACGGAATCGACAACAAGGACAATACGGTTGGCGGCGCAGTAATGCAGTTGCCACTGGAGGCGGTGCAGGAGTTCAAGATCAGTACCAATCGGTTCTCGGCTGAGAATGGCCGCAGCGAAGGTGCGGCCCTTAATATTGTTACTAAATCGGGCACAAATCAATTTCATGGCGCCCTCTACGGTTTCTTTCGTAGCCAGGCTCTGCAGACCAACAACGCGATCAGTGAGCAGGGCGGACAGCCGAAACCTGACTACAGCCGTCAGCAATACGGGGGCGCGATCGGTGGACCGATCCGCAAAAACAAGGACTTCGGTTTCTTTGCTTACGAGGGACTGCGCGAGCGTTCGCAGATTGCCGTGACTGCCCTCGCCTATCAGGAACTTACTCTCGCCATTCCACTGGGCGCCGTTCCCGCTCACACCATCGCTACACCGTTTGACGAGAAGCGTTACAATGGCCGCCTCGATCACTTCTTTAGCGACAACGAAAAGGTCTACGTAAGCTACTCGGCACAGGACAACAAGAGCAATAACGATCAGTCTACGGCGCAGGTGGATACTACCGAAGGCAACTACACGATCAATGACCTCATCCTGACGAACGGCACGCTAACGTCTATCATTTCGCCGACAACGGTCAACAATTTTACGGTTGGCTTCCAGTACTGGAACAATCTCATCGATTCCCATACTCGTACTCCTTACTTCCTCTTTCCGGACGGAGTCAGCTTCGGCACGAACATCAACGTCCCGCAGAAATCCAGCCAACATAAGTTTCAGTTCCGCGACGACTTCTCCCATACGCTGGCTAAGCACACGCTGCGCATGGGCATCGATTACGTCTATGAGCCCCAAGTAGGTGGATTCTTCGAGAATAATCCCACTCCAGAGTTCGACTTTTTTGCGACAGCATCCACGATGCTAACCAATAAGACGCTTTATCCCACAGGCTTCTCTTCCCCTGGAGCGATCCAAGCGTCTACCGGGACCTCAGGCAATCCCGCTTTCAATCTTTCTCCAACGATGTTCGGGGTTTACTTCGAAGACGACTGGCGCGCTAGCCCTCGACTGCTGCTCAATCTTGGTCTTCGCTACGATCGTGAGATCGGGACCTACGGAATTAACAACCAGGCCAATAGCCGCACTCATCAAGAGATCGTCGCTGCCTCGAAGACCAATGTTCCAACCGTCCCAACCACCCAGCTGAACCCGTACGGTACAGGCTATACCCCCAGCCTCGGTTATCTCGGAGGGGACTATACCGGCCTTCCGAGCAACGACAACCTCGACTTCAGCCCTCGCGTCGGGTTCTCGTTCGATGCATTTGGCAACGGCCGCTTTGTTCTCCGTGGCGGGTACGGTCTGTACTTCGGCCAGACCTTCGAGAACATACCACTGTTTATGATCCAGCAGGCGAACGCCCAGGTTTTTGCCAACACCTACTCCATCAGCTGCAAAGGTCCCACGGACAAGACTTGCGCCTCTCCTGCAAACCTTGTACCCGGCACCAACATTTTGCTCAGCAATTATCGCTACGGCATCGATCCTGCTCCGCTCATTCCGCCTGCAGGCTTCAACCTAGCGGCTGGTTCAACCGGGCGCATTATGGATCCCGCGTTTCGCAATCCTTATTCCCAGCAGGTTAACTTTGGCGTCCAGTATGCCGTCACCAACTATGGCGTTGTGGAAGTCGAATATGTTCAGGCCCGCGGCGTCCACGAAGACAAAACGGTCAACATTAACCCAACCGAATATTTCAACGGTGGTATACGACCCTTCTCGGCTGCGTTTGCTGCCGCGGGTGTTCCGATCCTCGGCCGCTTCGGGGTAGAAAAGTCTATTGGCCGCTCTTACTACGACGCTATGAATATCAGCTACCGGCAGTCGATGCATCGGCACGTTAGCGCGGTGCTGAACTATACGTATGGGAAGGCCCTGGCTTTTGAGGGTAATCCTGCGGCGTTCCGCAATGCGTCCACCAATCAATTCCTCGGAGAGTTTCGCCAGCCCGATCACGGAACAGCTCCCAACGACGAACGGCATCACTTTGTTGCTGCCGGCACCTTCGCCCTGCCCTGGCATTTTGATATCTCTCCGATTATGTCCGTCGGCTCTCCTCGTCCTCTGAGCATCGTTGAGTCCACCAGCGATCTTTGGGGAGTAGGCAGCGGTCGAAGCAATCCTCACGCTGCCATCTTCAGCGGCGTCCCGGAGAGTCCGCAAGCCTACGTGAACTACTTCAATACTGCCGCTGCAGCCGTTAAGGCCGATCCCACAGGGAAGACCACTACCTCGTCGTTCTACCAAAACTGCCTGAGTGCCGGGACCTGCCGCGAGGTAGCCTACGATTCCTACCACGGCATGACGTTCTTCCAGTTCGACGCTCGGGTTTCGAATACGATCACGATCCACGACCGGTACGCCATAACGCTGTTCTACCAGGCGTTCAACATGACGAACCGTGCCAACTACGGTCCCAACTACGACGTCAACGTCTCCAACGCGGCAACCAGTTTCCTTAAACCGCTCGGCTTCATCAACCCAAGCAGCACGGTTGTTCCACGATCGTTTACCGGCGAGTTCGGAGCCAGATTTTCCTTCTGATTTTTTTGGCAACACTAATGATGATGGCCCGGCGAGTGTCGGGCCTTTGTTTTTGGATCATGCCAGAATTTCGTGAAGGATGAGCGCGGACTGTCGTAATTGGGACTGTCAATCCATTCTATGCGATTACCCAATGATCTCAATGTAGTGCGATACTTGCGCGTGCCAAGGCAAACCTCTTCAGGGACTTCGCAGAGCAACAGGTATCGCTGGATCATATGCGTGCTACTCTTCGCGGCGACGTCCATCAACTATATGGATCGTTCAGTCCTGGGCATTCTCGCCTATACTCTGGACCTGGAGTTGCATTGGAGTGAAGACAACTACGGCAATATTGTGGTGGCTTTCACGCTGGCCTATGGAATTGGCTATCTCGTTGCCGGTCGAGTGATTGACTGGATCGGCGCGAAGATGGGTTACGCACTGTTTGTTTTCTTGTGGACTTTGGCAGCGATGGCGCACGCTGTCGTGAGCACCGTATTTGGCTTCGGCGTTGCGCGCTTCAGCCTGGGATTCGCAGAGAGCGGCAACTTTCCTGCGGCGATTCGCGCGATCACGGAGTGGTTTCCAGTTGAGGAGCGCGCACTGGCGACGGGCCTGTTCAACTCGGGTTCCAATGCAGCGGCGCTGGTTGCGCCCTTCTTCATCGCGGCCATTCTTGCGCGCTTTCACTCGTGGCGGTATGCGTTTCTTGGGGTGGGCGGCCTGGGTTTGATCTGGCTCATCTTCTGGCTGGCCTTCCCGTACGACCGGCTGCTGCGGCGCGGCAGGCAGAACGATGCTCGCCTGGATGCAACGGCTGCGACACCCTCGGAGCCGATGCGGTGGCAGGACTTGATGCGCATGCGGCAGACGTGGGCTCTGGTGGTGATCAAGGCGATGACCGACCCTGTGTGGTGGCTGTATCTATTCTGGTTGCCGAAATTTCTGCAGGAGCGATTTCACTTGAGCGTGGCTGAGATTGGTGTGCCACTCGCTACCGTGTACTGCTTTTCGACCTGTGGTGCCGTTGTGGGCGGATGGCTATCAGGCGCGCTGATTCGATGTGGGGTTAAGGTGATTGATGCGAGGAAGCGAGTGCTGGCGGGCTGCGCGGTCCTGTCGCTGCTGCTGATCTCGGGTACGCACCTCGATACAATTCAATCGGTGGTCGCATTGTTCAGCGTACTGACCGCGGCGCATCAGGCGTGGGCGGCAAATCTTTTCGCGGCGAACTCGGACCTGTTTCCCCGCTCGTCTTTGTCGACGTCGGTTGGCATCGCAGGTGCGGCGGGCGCATTCGGCGGTGTCTGCTTCCAGAAATTTACAGGACACGTGCTGCAGTTGACGCATGGCAATTACACGATCGTTTTTTTCTTCGCGGCGTTGGCCTATCCTGTGTCGCTGGCGGCGTTTCATCTTCTCACTCGAAATCTTCCGGACTATACAATGAACACAACCTAGGAGCCCGTTGCGTGGACCTTCATCACCTCAGAGTGTTTCAGGCCGCTGCGAGGACTTCTTCGTTCACCGCGGCGGGACGGGAGCTCTCGCTTTCGCAGTCCACTGTGTCGCTGCACATCAAGCAGCTTGAAGAGGAGTTTGGCTGCCTGTTGTTCTTGCGGTCGCGCAAGCGGGTGTCGATGTCAGACGCCGGACGCATTCTTCTGCAGTATGTCGATCGTACCTTTGCAGAGTTGAAGAACGCCGAGTTGGCTGTGAGAGAGTTTTCGACTTCGCAGCGTGGGACCATTCGGCTGGGTGTGGGTGCCTCCACCTTGATCTACCTGCTGCCGTCGGTGCTGGCGGAGTACCGGCGTCGCTATCCGCAGATCGAGGTTCTGGTGACAACTGGAATCACCGAGGTGCTGCTGCAGTCGCTGCTGGACCATACGATCGATCTTGCCGTCGTCATGAGTCCCTCCGCCGCGCTAGCGTCTGTTGAAACGGTGCCTTTAATGGACGAGGAGTTGGCCATTGTGCTGGCTACGCAACATCCGTTGGCGAAGAAGGCCATGCTGGCGCCACGCGATCTAGACGACCTTGTCTTCATCTCCCATCTGAGGGGGACGGCGATGCAGACTGTGCAGCAGCAGTACTTTGACACGATGGGGGTGCAGCCGCGCATCGCGATGGAAATGGAGAACATGGAGGCAATCAAGAGCCTAGTACGAGCAGGCATGGGCGCGGCGCTGCTTCCCCTGTGCTGCGTTGCAGGAACCTATGGGCGTGGCGTGGTAGCCAGGAAGGTGCGCGGGCTCGCGATGTCGCGAAGCCTGCTGCTTGCCGTGACGGACTGGCGGGTTCATCCGCCTGCTACAAGACGGCTGGCACGACGCATACTGCGTGCTCTCGGGACGCCACAGACGGCAAAATCAGCCGCCGTGATCATTGAGACAGTCGATCAAAATGATTGAAATTACCTAGTTTTCTCAATGTCCTCTCCTCGCTAAACTTGGGGGTGGCAAGGGGAAGCCGTTGCATGTTGCACCCATCGCTCCGTTCCAGATATCTTTTCCGTAAAACCGATGCCACGGTACCTTCGCTGGGTCTGGCGCAATCGTTCTGGGCTTTGAGCCAGCGGGAGATTTCGCTTGCGCAGTCGCTGGAGGAGGCATGTGCCGACGGTTTCGAGTACTTTGAAGTTGGTCTTCGCGAAGACCGACTGGCCGAGACGGCTGGCCTTCTAAAAGCATTTCCACTGAAGCTTATCGCGCAGGGTTGGGCGACCGCAGCGGGAGAGGCCAGGGTATTTCTGGAACGCGCAGCGGAGCTCGGCGCTGTTGCGATCAACTTTCATCTGGGCCATGCATACCTTACCGCAGATGAAGCGGCGCTGATGGTGGATGATGTGTATCGCATGGCCGATGCATATCAGCTTCCACTACTGTTGGAGACGCATCGTGGGCGAGTGACGCAGGATCTGTTTCGTACGGCGGAGCTGCTGAGGCTGCGACCGGACACGGTTGTGACGCTTGACCTGTCGCATTATCTGGTTGCGGGTGAGTCGCTCGGTGGCTCAGAAGACCACTTTCGCACAAACATTTCGCCGCTGTTGTCGCGCACGGGCCTGATCCATGGCCGCATCTCGAATGGGCAGTCTATTCAGGTTGCGGCAGACGATGCCTTTGCGTTCACTGACGTTCTCGAATCGTTGTGGCAGGAGGCGATGGAGCTATGGCTTGCCGATGCTCCTGCCGATGCTGTGTTTGTCTTTGAGCCGGAGCTTGGGCCTCCGCCTTATGCCTACACCGAGCGCTCTGGCTCCGAGATATTCTCTCGCACAGAAGAGACGCGCGTCATCACTGAACTTGCGCGCCGGGCCTGGAGTGCGGCGTGCGCCAAGCATCAACCACTGCATCAGGTATCGCATTCATGAGCACCTCCGCACCGTCGGTCCCGCGATCGTCATTGAAGCTTGACTACAGCCTGACTGGCGTCAATGCCACGTTGGCCGTGGAAAAAGGTCTTGCTGAGGCTGATTGGTATCAGTGCCCCGTTCCGCGAGAGACCATGCGAAGGCTGCTCGAACGGCGCGATGGCCCTGCGCTGCGCAACAGCCTGTTGTGGTTCACGCTGATCTTTGCAAGTGGATATGCAACGTATCGATTGTGGGGGTCGTGGTGGGCAGTGGTTCCATACATCCTCTACAGCGCGCTCTATGCGTCGACGTCGGATGCTCGCTGGCACGAGTCGGGCCACGGCACTGCCTTCAGGACTGACTGGATGAATGACGCGCTTTACGAGATTGCGTCGTTCATGGTGATGCGTGAATCGACGGTGTGGCGGTGGAGTCACACGCGGCATCACAGCGACACGATCATCGTGGGACGCGACCCGGAGATATCAGTGCCTCGCCCAGCTGATCTCGGTGCGATAGCGAAGAAGTTCTTCAGCCTAGGGGCTTACCCCAAATACTTCAGCGCTATCACGCAGCACTCTTTCGGGCGAATGGCTGCAGAGGAAAGGACCTACATTCCGGAGTCGGAGTTTCCGAAGATCCATCGCAAGGCACGCATCTACGTTGCGATTTATGCAACTGTCATCGCAACCGCTATCTACACACACAGCATTCTGCCGCTCATGTTTGTGGGACTCACGAATCTCTTCGGTGCGTGGCTGATGGTGGTGTACAGCATGACACAACATGCCGGACTGGCAGAAAATGTGCTGGACCATCGCTTAAACTGTCGCACTGTGTACATGAATCCGATCAACAGGTTTCTGTACTGGAACATGAATTATCACATTGAGCACCACATGTATCCGCTGGTGCCGTTTCATGCACTGCCCGCGCTGCATGAGATGGTGAAGGACGACTGCCCTGAGCCGTATTCGAGCCTGTTCGCTGCGTGGCGCGAGATTGTGCCTGCCGTGTTGAAGCAGGTGAGTGATCCTGCGTATCACGTGAAGCGGAGATTGCCGGAGACGAAGCCTCGCTCCATTAGGCAGGAGCATTCGTGTGAGACAGAGGCCGATCAGGCTGGGTGGGTGACTGCGTGTGAATCGGGCGTTCTGCTTTGTGCCGACGTTACCCAGTTTGACTATGGTCGAAGGACCTTTGCTTTGATACGTGATGAGCAAGGAAGGTTATTCGCGACGGACGGTGTCTGCACCCATGGGAATACGCATCTCTCCGGTGGTCTAGTGAAGGGAGGCATCATTGAGTGCCCGAAGCATAACGGCCGGTTCAATTTGTCGGACGGATCGCCGGCGCGGACGCCCGTATGTCGCGGCCTCGCGACTTATCCGATTGAAGAGCAGGATGGCCTCATCCGCATCAACGTGGCGAAGCCTGGAGGGGCGGGTGGACGGACGCAAGAGACCTATCAGTTTCGTGTCGTGAGCAATCAGAATGTGGCTACCTTCATTAAGGAACTGGTACTGGAGCCGATGCACTCCGGGGAGCTGGCATTCACCCCGGGCGATTATCTGCAGATCGACATTCCAGCTTACGAGAGTATTCGCTTTAGCGATTTCGAAATTGATGAACCTTTTCGCGCGGTTTGGGAGCGGCAACATCTGTTTGAGTTGGTTGCACGCAATCCCGATACCGCGCGACGCAACAACTATTCGCTGGCCAGCAACTGGCAGATGGAAGGCACGTTACGGTTTAACGTTCGTATTGCTACTCCGCCTCCTGGGCAAGACTGCGCTCCGGGAGTGGGATCTAGCTATGTCTTCAGTTTGAAGACGGGCGATATTGTGACCGGCATTGGCCCCTTTGGCGATTTTCATATCAAGCCGACGCAGCGAGAGATGATTTATGTTGGCGGCGGCGCGGGCATGGCGCCGTTACGTGCCCATCTGTCGCACCTGCTGGAGACGGAGAAGACGGCTCGGAAGGTGAGTTTCTGGTATGGCGCTCGTTCCCGGCAGGAGATCTTCTACGATGACTATTTCCGCGACCTTGCGGAGGCGCATCACAACTTCTCTTTTCAGCCCGCGCTGTCGTCACCGCTGGCGGACGACGATTGGGCTGGTCATACAGGCTTTATCCACGACGTGTTGATGGAGAAGTACCTCATCGACCACACCAATCCACAGGCAGCGGAGTACTATCTTTGTGGTCCGCCGATGATGATCAAGGCTTGTACGAAGATGTTGGGGGAACTAGGTGTGCCGCACGCCCAGATTGCGTATGACGAATTCTGAGGCTCGGTACTACGTGCTTAGCCTTCGCTATAGCCCATTTCGTTTATGAGTCCGCGCATGTAGGCGAAGCTCTTCATGCAGTACGGCATTGGGTCGTCATCGTGATTTTCGAGCTCGAGATCGACGAAGTACGGGTATTGGATTTCCGCGAGGGCGTGGAAGATTTCGCGGATGGGCATCACGCCATCTCCCATCGGTACGCCCGTGCGCCCTCCCTTGGCATCGGCGGCGGTTAGATCGCGTACGTGGACGTTGTACAGACGATTGCCCGCCATGCGAATGGAGGCCACTGGGTCTACGCCGATACGTAGGGTGTGGCCAATATCGATGCAGTAGCCGATGCGGTGGTCCATCTTCTCAATTACTTTTTGCACATCGTAGGGGGAAGGCCACTCGACATCTGAGGGACCGTGATTGTGTAGTCCCATGCGAATGTCGTACTCCTTCACGAAACGCTCTACCCGCGGCAGCACAGCGTGAGTGGGCGCACCTACGAAGGATTTCAAACCGGCGGCCTTGAGGTATTCGAACTTTGGCCGCACGTCTTCGTCGGTGTCCGCTTTGAAATAGATTGCACCCGCATCCGTTAGCTGAATTCCAGCGTCGCGATACTGCTGGGCGAGGTGCGGTACGTCGGAGAGCGGCATCATGGGTAAATGAACGTCCTTCACATTCAGGTAGGGGCACTTCAGCTGGTGCATGAAGTCGATCACGTGCGCCATGTCGAATTTGTGGAAGGAGTAACTGGCCATACCCAACCGAATGACCGGTTTTGCGCTGGAGGCAAAGACCCGCATGTTTCCGGTTGAACAAGCCGCAGCGGCGAAGCCGGTCCATAGAAGCTCTCGGCGATTCATCTTCATGTTTTCCCGTCTCTCAGACATTGTTTCCTTTCGCCGTTAGACGTTGGCCCACTCTCCGCGAGCGATGGGTGCGGCCAGCATGGCGTTGGCCCGGTTGCTGTTCTTGAACATCTCTTTTGCTGGATCCCAGGTGAGCTTTTCCTGCGTCTGGCAGGCGATCAGGCCAATCTGCGAGATCGTAATGTCGCGGTGGCCTACCTCGATCGGAATAAGTGTAGGGCGGCCCTCGCGAATGCTCGCGATGAAGTCATTTTTGTCCCACAAGATCTTTGAGAAATCTTCCTCGCCTTTCTCAGGCTCGTGGGTTACCAGCGCAGGTTTGCTGCTGGTCATCACGCCAGGATACTTGTCTACCTTGATCCAGCCATCGCTGCCGAAGTAGGTAATTGCCGGCGTGCTGGTGGGAGTCTGCTCGCAGGTCATCTCCAGGCCATTCGCATAACGGTAGTGCACCTTGAAGTTGATCATGGTGTCCCAAAGTGCGTTGGGAAACTCGCCATGGCCTTCGACCTCGACTGGGCCTGAGTCCTCCGACCGGTTGGCCCACTGCACCATGTCGAAGTAATGGGCGCCCCAGTTGCTGATCATTCCTTGTGCATAGGTGCTGAGGCGCATCCAGTTTGGCCGCAGGTTTGTTTGCTTAACGTCGTGTACGCGTTTCTCGGTGTACGGGACCTCGGGCGCAGGACCCAGCCACATCTCGTAGTTGAGTTCCGGCGGGACAGGCATGTCGGGCGCGTCGATCACGGGAGGCGGGTCCGATGGGAAGGTGATCTCCACGCGCTGCAGCTTGCCGATGTGTCCGTTGCGAACGAGTTCGACCGCGCGACTCTGCACGCGGACTGAACGAAATTCGCTGTCTGTTCGAGCCGTCACTCCGTAGGTTTTAACCGCATCAGATAAACGGCGGCCTTGCTGAACGCTTAAGCTGAGGGGCTTTTCCATCGCAAAATGCTTCTTTGCCTTGGCCACCATCGTTCCCATGGTGGTGTGCCAATGGTCGGGCACCGAGATCATCAGGGCGTCGATGTTGGGATCGTGTATGACGTCGCGAAAGTCTGCGCGTGTGGTGCATCCGTTGTACGAAGAGAGATTGTCGCGGGTTGCGTAGAAGTTGTTTACATACTTTTGCGCCTCCGCCATGCGCCAGCTGTCCACATCGCATACGGTGACTACCTGAACGCCCGGCACAGCGAGCATCTGCTTGAGATTTGCTCCGAAGACCTGACGGCCCGTCCCGATAAAGCCGACGTTGACGCGATTTCCTGGAGCAACCGCGCCGAAGACGCGGGCGGGGAGCGCCGTCGCAGACGCAGCGCAGGCAGACTTCATGAGAAATTCTCTTCGATCCATTCCTTGTCCTCTCACGAACTATTCCAGTTCCTTGATCTTGATATTTCGGAAGGCGACGTTGTGTCCGTGGTCCTGGAGCAGAATGTGGCCGGATGTCAGGGAGGCGAAGTTCGGATAGCTGTGAAACTTGCTTTTCTCAACGCCTTCTTTGAAGGCCGACGAAGTCCGCTCTACGTCGAGCACCTGTTTGCCATCCAGCCAGTGCTCGATGTGATTTCCACGAACTCGAATGCGAGAGGTATGCCATATGTTCATCGCGGTATCTGGCTTGTTGGCGGGTATGACGTCATAGATGGCGGCTGTTTTTTTCGGTGGATCGAGATGCTTTCCTTCGTAGATATAGTTAGCGTCGTCGATGATCTGGTACTCATAGCCGGGCTGCGATCCTACCGGCTTAGGTTGACGCTCTTCTACGAAGTATTTGACCCCACTGTTGCCGCCTGAGCCGAGCTTCCAATCGAAGACCATGTCAAAGTTTTGGTAGATCTTCTTGGTGACGATGTCTCCGCCATCGCCCGCTTCCATGCCGTTGGAGAACTCGCCGCGTAACTCGCTGTTCTGGACGATCCATCCGCGCGTGGGAAAGGTGGTCGCGTAGGCCCCACGCCACTGGTCCATCTGCTTGCCGTCGAAGAGGAGGGTCCAGCCTTCCTTCACCTCATTCGGTGTCAGTGTATTTGTTTGGCCATAGGTACGGCTGGCTCCGACCGTGGCAAGTAGAAGAAGAAAGGTCCATCGGAGACGGGTAACTGGCATGTAGATCAACTCCAAACGTCTTTTCATCTTTACGATATGTTTCAGGTCAGTTGACGCTTTGTCCGAGTCGTCTCCTTCGAGGAGAGAATCGTGTTTCAGCTAACAGGCGAAAGTATAGTTATCCTTCGCCTATTGATAAACCGGGTAATCTCAATGAACTTGAGAGATCCGCTCAATGTCGCTGCGCAAAGCTTATTACGCGTTCATTTTGTCAAGCGGTAAGGAATGCTGAATCGGCCGATCTGGATGATGGATTGGTCTGCGGGGGGCCAGAGGCGGAACGATTCTACGCGGCCACCTTGCGGCATTCGATGGGCGGTTGCTGTGCCGCGTTCTACTCCAGTCGAGGCATCGTAGAATTTGACGGCCAGTGCTTCGTCGGTGCGTTGCCAGCCGAAGACGTAAGAGCCCGGAGCAAGAGCGATGTCGGCGATTGTTATGGGTGCCTGGACGACCAGAAAGTGAGAGTACTTGCCGTCGGCAGAGTAGCCCGCGGTGATGAGCACGACTCCTGCAATCACTTCACCGCGCGAATTGACGATGCCGGAGGCAGTTCGCATCTCGGTTTCGATACGCTCCTTCTCGACTGGGGCTCGGAGGGGCAGCGCAGCCTTAAGCTCTTCCATGGTGGCGGCGCGCCAATCAGGCTTGGCCTGGGCTCCGAGTGAGGGTGCAACTAGCAATGAGATGAGAGTGGCGAGGATAAGCTTCATAGGGATTGCCTTATTTGAAATGTACGAGGCCACGCTGAATGGCAACGGTCGCCGCATTTGTGCGGTCGCTTACTCCAAGCTTGCTCAGCAGATTATTGACGTGGGTTTTGACGGTAGCTTCCGAGATAGCCAGATCGGAGGCAATTTCCTTGTTGGCGCGGCCGGCAACTATGCGCTCGAGGACTGCGAGCTCGCGGGCTGTGAGTTGCTGGGTTCCAATGCGATCGGCGAGTTTTTCGGCGATTGCGGGCGAAATACTGGTCTTGCCGGCGTGGACGAGGTGAATGGTCTTGAGCAGATCGTCGGTTGTCATACCCTTCAGCAGATAGGCTTTGGCGCCTGCCTCTAATGAGCGAAAGATATCTTCATCACCGTCAAAGGTCGTCAGGACTATGAAGCGTGCCGCTGGGGCTTCTTCGCGTATGCGAGTTATCGCCGCGACACCGCCCAAGTTAGGTAATTGCAGGTCCATAAGTGTGACGTCTGGTTGCAAGCTACGATGGAGTTCGATGGCCTCAAGGCCGTCGCTCGCTTCTCCAACGACTTCGATGTCGGACATGATGTTGAGGAGCGCGACCAAGCCTTGCCGCACAACGTGATGGTCATCTACTACCAGGACCCTGATTCGATCGGCCATGCCCTACTCTTTTCCGCTCGGCAGTTGAGTGCACAGTGTGACTGTTGTGCCACTGCCAGAGCTTTCGATATTCAAGGTTCCGCCGATTTGAATGGCGCGTTCGCGCATTCCCTGGATCCCGAAGTGTCCTTGTTCAAGCAGAGCCGCATCCGTTGTCTTGAATCCGGTTCCATTGTCGGCGATCTTCAGTTTGAGCTCGGTTGGATGATAACGCAGATCGAGTTCCACGCGGGCGGCTCCGGAGTGACGAACGGCGTTGGTCAATGCTTCCTGGGCGACTCGCAGGACTTCGTTCTCGAAGGAAGCTGCGAGAGCACGATAGGTGCCCCCGATGGTTACGTTGACTTTCAGCTGATCGGATTTATTTAGGTCGGCGAGATGTGTGAGCCGCGCGGGGAGTGTGGCTTGCGCGCCGCTGGCCCTCAGGTCCCAAATACTACGACGGGCGTCGGCTAGTCCTTCCCGGACGAGATCTCTTGTGCGATCGACTTGTTGGCTCGCTTCCAACACTTGAGACTGTGCAAGCAGATGGGCGGTGAGTTCGAGCTGCACTGAGACGCCTACGAAACCTTGCGCCAGGGTGTCGTGGATCTCTCTGGCGATGCGGTTTCGTTCGGCAAGGACCGCGTCGAATTGAGAGCGAATTGCGCGAACACGCATTCTGTAGGCGGCGAAGATGATGCCAGCCAGCAGGACCGTGGAGAGCCCGAGGAACCAGAATGTTCGATAGAATGGCGGCTCGACAACGAAGGAAAGCTCTGCGCCTGAGTCGCTCCAGGTGCCGGCTTCATTGGTGGCCTGAACCCGAAAGCGGTAGTGGCGGGACGGAAGGTTGGTGTAGTAAGCGTTGCGGCGAGTGCCGGCTTCGGTCCACTGCTTGTCGAACCCTTCAAGTATGTAGCGATAGCGCACCTTCGATGGAGCGAAATAACTGAGCGCCGCGTACTCAAAGGCGTAACGTACGTGCCCGGGAGGGATTTTCGTTTCTTGTCCTGCTGACTTCCATACCGTGTCGTCGACAGTGAAGCGCTCGATGACGACGGGCGGAGGCGCGTTTGCGTCGAATCGCTCCGTGGGATTGGCGACGGCGACACCCTTGCGAGTCGCGAACCACAGTTGTCCGTCTGTTGTCCTCCATGCGCCCGGGTGTCCGCTGGAGGACGTTTCCTCACTCGGCATGCCATCCGAGGAGCCATAGGTTGCGATGCGAGGATCACATGCTGCGCCACAAGTCGCCAGATCAGACGACTGAGCTCGAACAATGCCGTGATCTGAGCTCAACCACATATAGCCGTGGGGATCCTCGAGCATAGCTTCGATGTCGCCGGGCAGATGCTGCGCATGTACGGGAGAAAAGCCCGAGTTTGAGGAACGATTGAGACCACCATCTTTTGTGCCAATCCACAGGACATTATTCTTGTCTTCGAGCAAAGAGGTGATGACGCTGCTGGAGAGGCCGTCCGCCTTGGTGAACGTGGTGAGCTTTCCGTCTCGGATACGGGTCAAGCCATCGAATGTGCCTACCCAAAGATCGTTTGAGTGCGAACGCAGCATGGCGCCAACCAGATTGCTCTTGAGGCCATCTCTGAGCGACAGGACGGTCCAGCGATTGTCGCTCCAGTGGGCAAGTCCGCGACGAGTGCCCACCCACAGAGTTCCGTCGGTGTCTGAAAAGAGGGAGCGGATAAAGTCGTCGGGCAATCCATCAGAGGAAGTGAAGGAGGTGATTCTTCCATTTTTCAGATGGTTGAGGCCGTCCGGGGTACCGATCCATAGAGAGCCGTCGTGATCGGCGGCGAGGGCGAGGACGACATCGCTCAGCAAGCCATTCCTGGTGGAAAGATGGAACGTTTGACCACGTTCATAACGGAAGAGACCTTCGCCTTTGCTGCCCAACCATATGACACCATCCGCGGTTTGTGTGATCGCCGTGATGGTATAGCCCAATAGGGAAGGTACCGTTTGAAACCGTTGCTGCCGAAGAATATGCAATCCCGCAGTATCCGTGCCGACCCACAGATTGTGTTCATGGTCCTCGAACATTGTGAGGACAGACATGGCACCCAGCCCAGGCTCTATTGGGAGTTTGACTCTGTCAGTATTGGCTGCGGTCGGAAGTAGAACAACACCTTGATCTGTGCCGACCCAGAGATTGCCGCGCGAGTCCGAAAGGAAAGACTGGACGCGAGTCCCTGGTAGTTCACGGCCGATCTGCCAGGAGCGCAGGCGACCTTGATTCCATATCAAAAGCGCAGTTCGTGTTCGGGCCCAGGAACCACCCTGCAAAGTCCCCAGGCCTTCGATTGGCTCCGTCGATAGACCTGGCAGCTGCAGGTTGCGGAGTCGATTCTGGCTGTACAAGGAAATCGCCGCCGGCGTCGCTATCCATACGCTTCCATTAGGCCCCATCCCTATCGCGGAAGGGGAAAGCTTCTGCTGCGTGAACTTATGGCCGCCGTACCTTGCAAGGCCGTCGGTGGTGAGCACGAATAAGCCATCGTCGGTCGCTGCGAGGGATACGACAACGGCTGACGGAAGTCCATCGGCTGCCGTATATCGGCGGAGTGTTCCTGCCGCGTATTGCAGAAGACCATCAGCTGTACCAATCCAAAGAGAGCCGCTTCGCTCTTCCGCGAGGCAGCACGTATCGTTGCTTGTGAAGGCTGGATTGCTTTCATGGTTGAAGACGGCAAATTGGACGCCGTTGAATCGAGCTACCCCTCCTTCTGTGGCTATCCAGAGATAGCCGTCACTGGTCTGTAGGATCTGGTGGACGCTGTTCTGCGGAAGGCCGTTCTCGCTCGACCATGCCTGATGACCAAATCTTGGGATGGGGGGCGGTCCAAGAGGTTCGCTGTGCGGTTGTGCATGCCCCGTCGTGCATGCCGCTACGATCGCACATAGCGAAACAAGGAGACCGCAGAACGGTGCGTAATGACGGGAGCGAGGAATTTGCATGCGCGTGTGCCTCTGCATGTTAAGACATTCCGTCGCATATAGCTGTACAAAAATGGGCGGATCGATCGATTGACGAGGCGGGGAGCGCGAGAAGGTTGCGGCGCAACAAAGCGTTTGCTGCCAGAGACAAAGGGAGATGGATTGAGTTGGCGGCGATCTGTAGGGTTGATGTGCTTCTCCATCTTTTGGTGGATGCCGATCGTTGAAGAGCGGACGTAGGATGGTGGCTCGATGGAACAGCACAGGCAAATGGGGCTGGCGGGTACGATCGCTGTGGTAACTGGCGAGTCGATTGCGCTAGGGATCTTTCTCACACCGGCGGCGATGGCGAAGTCGCTGGGGTCGCCCGCTCTGTTGGCTGCGGTGTGGTGCGGCATGGGTTTGATTGCGATGTGCGGTGCGCTCTGCTACTCGGAGCTGGCGGTGCGATTTCCTTATGCAGGCGGAGAATATGTCTACCTGCGTGAAGGATACGGCGGACGAGTCGCTTTTCTGTATGGATGGATGTCAGCCGCGGTGATGGATCCTGGGTTGGCGGCGGCGTTAGCGATGGGTTCTGCTCCTTATATTTTTTCGCTGATAGGGGTGTCTCAGCAGGTAGGGTTGTGGGTCCCGGCGCTGATTCTGATCGGACTTGGTGTTATCAACTATTTTGGGACGCGGCTAAGCCGACGGGCGATGGCGACCGCGAACCTTTTGAAGATTGGCGTGTTGTTGTGCCTGGTGGGGTGGGCGTGGATCTCCGGTCACTCGAGCGCCAACAATATTCTGCCGTTTGTGCAAAGGCGATCTGGGTCGGAGCCGATTTTCGCTGCAATTGCGGGCGCTACTGTAAGCGCGTTTTTCAGCTTTGGTGGATGGTGGGAGGCGGGCAAGATCGCTGGCGAGGTGCGGAACCCGCGTCGAAATCTTCCCCTGGCGTTCACTTGCGGCGTCCTGGTTGTGACGGCAGTCTATCTGTTGGTGAGCTTTGCTTTTCTGTCAGTAGTGCCGCTGGATCGGATTGTTTCGAACACGGCGTTCGTGGCGCAGTTCGGGGAGGCGCTGTTCGGAAGCTTTGGCGGGCGAGTGCTCTCTGGCTGCGTTTTGCTTTCAGTGCTGGGTGGAATGATGGCCCTTACGATGGCTGCGCCTCGTGTGTATTATGCGATGGCTAGAGATGGTGCGTTTTTCCCGGCGTTTGGGCGGCTGCATCCACGCTTTGGGACGCCCGCTAATGCCGTCCTGCTGCAGACAGGGCTTGCGCTTGTTGTTCTCTGTTTTGGGGCGTTCGACCGCATTCTTTCGTTCATTATTTTCTCGGCAATATGTTTTTTGGCCCTCTCCGCGGCTTCGCTTTTTCGGATGAAGGAACCTGTGCGCAGGTGGTGGTACCCGGCTGCTCCGTTGCTCTTTCTTTTTGGATGTACCGTGATCGATTTCCTTATCCTGATGCATGACCCTGTTCCGGCTTTATTGGGTTTGGCTGCGGTTTTATGCGGAGATCTGGTGCGTCGACTATTTTTCTCGTCTCAGCCTGGAGTGATGACGAGCATTCCCGAAGAGACAGTTTCATGAAAGGAATCGACACTGATGGCTTACATTGAATTGCCCGAAGGACTTCCAGGCATCCGAGGCGCGATGGCTTTTCGCCCCGAGACGGCCAGGCCGCTGAACGATCTTGTCGAGTTTCTGTTGCACGCACCGAATACGTTGACGCAAGGGGAACGCGAACTGATTGCGACATACGTGTCGAGTGAGAATGATTGTTATTACTGCCAGACGATCCACGGTGCTATTGCTGCGGCCAGTTTGGGAGGCGATGAAGTATTGGTGAAGAAGGTTAAGGTGGATTTCTGGAATGCGGAGATCTCCGATAAGTTGAAGGCGCTGCTGGTGATCGCAGGACAGGTGCAAAAAGGTGGAAAGCATGTGACTTCAGAGGCGGTCGCTAACGCAAAGGCGTCGGGTGCGACGGATACGGAGATCCACGACACAGTTTTGATAGCCGCTGCCTTTTGCATGTTCAACCGCTATGTCGATGGGTTAGGGACGACGCAGCCAAGAGACGAGGCGATGTATCGTGAGCGAGGCAAGATGGTCGCCCGCGACGGATATGTCGCGGTCAGCAAAGAATACTTGCCCGCGAGTGCGATGGAGACGGTGTAGCCGGCAACGGTGGAATTTTGCGAACTACGGAGGAACAAAAGACATGCCACATATTTCTCTACCGGAAGGACTGCCGGGGATTTCCAGCGGTTTCGCTTTTCGTCCGGAGACGGCAAAGCCGATGCGGGAGCTTGCACATGTATTGCTGCACGGGCCGAATTCGTTGAGCCCTGCGGAACGGGAGCTGATAGCGACCTACGTGTCGAGCCAGAACGATTGCTACTTTTGCCAGACAAGCCACGGGGCGGCAGCCGCCGCACACCTGGGTCAGAATGCGGAGACTGTGATCCAGGTAAAACATGATTTTTCGCGGGCCGATATCTCCGAGAAGCTGAAGGCCCTTCTTGTTATTGCTGGGGAGGTGCAGCAGGGAGGTAAGCATGTATCTCCTGCAAGCGTGGAGGTGGCCAGGAGTCTTGGCGCTACCGATGTCGAAATCCACGACACGGTGCTGATAGCTGCGGCATTTTGCATGTATAACCGCTATGTCGACGGGCTGGCGACCTGGCAGCCCCACGACGACGAGATGTATCGGGCAATGGGAAAGCGACTCGCGGAGAGTGGATATGCTGAACCCTCTCGCGTAACGAGTTGACGCACTAGAATGGGACATTCAAGGGTGCGAGCTGAATTGGGGTTGTTGTGCTGCTCAAAATGATGGTCGAAGATCGAAGGCGCGTTGGAGCTCTTATCCTGGTTCTCGGGACGGGCCTGGCAAGCGTGGCATTGCTTGCGCCGGGATCGGTGAAGGCCGGCAGCGATGCTGATGAAGCTGTCGCTGCGCGCCATGAATACAACGAAAAAATTGCGGCCAAGTACAACTATCGTTTTGGCAAGGAATCTCCCTTTCTGCCGTCGAACGCGACGACCGATACTGGCGAGTTTCTCGATCCTAAGGTCTTTCCGACGGCGGAGTATTGTGGCCATTGTCACCAGGAGAGCCATAAGCAATGGCGGGAGTCTGCACATTCGAACGCCAATCGCGTCCCGTACTATCTGAAAAATGTAGCGCTGCTGAATGATTCCAAGGGGGTTGAATACTCCCGTCACTGTGAGGGTTGTCATGATCCGATCTCCGTTGTAGCGGGAGCCCTAACGCAGGGTGCACCGAAGAAGCGTCCGTATGATCAGGACGGTGTCACGTGTTCGGTATGCCACTCGATCCAGAAAGGGGACACGCGGGGCACGGGGAGTTACGTGATGGGCCTTCCCGCGGTGCTGGTGGACGAAGACGGTAAGGCCATCACTCGCAAGGTCTCCGATGGCGAGATTCTCGCGCACCTCGATCGCCACAGCAAAGCGGTCATGAGGGACTTCTACCGCACGTCGGAGTTCTGCTCGTCCTGCCACAAGGCCGCCCTGCCGCGAAACCTGAATGATTACAAATGGCAGCGCGCTATTTTCCTCTATGATGAGTGGCAGAACTCTTCCTTTGCGAAGCAATCGCCGCTGCCTTTCTATGTGAAGGACTCGGTTTCCACTTGCCAGACCTGCCACATGCAGCGCGAGGGGCTGAAACTTACGGACTCCGGTGCGAAGAAAGGTCAACTCGCCTCGCACCGTTGGCTTGGCGCGAATACGGTTATACCGAAGATCTACGGCTTTGACGAGCAGGCCGCTCGGATCGTGCAGTTCCTTCAGAACAGCGTCTTCAATGTCGATATCTTCGCTATTGAGCATGGCGAAATGGCCGACAGCAGCTCATTGAAGGGATTGGTCGCTCCCCTGGGCCTGACGGGGTATTCAGTGGCTCCGGGCGAGACGCTAACGGCCGACGTTGTGATCCAGAACAAGGGGATCGCACACAGTCATGTTCCCGAGCAGCGTGACATGTACGAATCCTGGGTCGAATTCACGGTTAAAGATTCGGCGGGGAAGGTACTGCATCAGAGCGGCTTCATCAAACCGAGCGGCGATCTTGATGAACGTGCACATAGCTTCACTAACCGTCTGATCAACGTTAATGGAGGTCTGAACGATTTACACCAAGTTTGGACTAACCGCGTCGTGGCCTATAACAACACGATTCAGTCCGGACGTTCTCAACTCGTTCGTTACTCGTTTATCATGCCGGCCGCTGCTGTTGGGCCAGTGACGATCACCGCAACGGTAAAGTATCGGCGGTTCGATCAACATTTCATGGACTTCGGCATGGGGAAGCACTATGAGCAGCCAATTGTTGATATGGTGTCGCAGAGTCGAACCATCCAAATCGGCGAGAATAAGCCCGTCGCTGCGGGGCCGGCGGAAAACAAGGAATGGATGCGCTGGAACAACTTTGGAATTGCGCTGCTCGATGCACAGCAATATTCCGCATCGAGCAAGGCCTTCGAGCACGTCATTAGTCTTCGGCCAGATTATGCCGATGCTTATACGAATCTCGCCATTGCCCAATTTCAATGGCAAAAGTATGACGATGCCCGGCCGAACCTGGAAAAGGCATTGGCGATTTCTCCTGGAAACGCACGGGCGCTGTACTATCGCGCGCTGGTCGAGCGTAATCTTGGCAATATGGAAGCGGCCATCGCAGATCTGCAGAAGGTCGCGATCAGCTTTCCGCAATCGCGGGATGCTCACCGTGAGCTGGGATTCTCCTACTACCAACTGCATAAATATGATCAAGCCCGACTTGAGTACGAGAAGGTCGAGTCGATTGATCCCGATGATTTGTCCGCCCACTATATTCTTTCCATCGTCTACCGTAGACTTGGCCTCATGGACCTGTCGAAGCGCGAGGCCGCGGCATTCGCCGATCAGAAGGACGATCCCAGTGCGGGCACCTATGCGTATGAGTATCTCCAGAAGCACGCGGAGATTGCGAACGAGGTGACCGTCTGGCATACGCATGAACTCGACATGCCTTCCAAGCCCGGAAAGCACCTGCCCCAGATCGTTGCACCCACCACTTCTTCAATGAGCGGGGGCGAGTTCTAGTCAGCGATCTCTTTAGACTGTAGTCTTGCTGATGATTGCCCATGCACCCGAGATAGACGACCACACCAAGGCATTAATTTTTCTGCGACAGTCCACAAAAATTCGAGCACAAGTCTTCGCCGCCCTTTGTTGCGTGGTCTTTGTTGTGGCCTTGGCGTGCGGTTTGCCCAAACGTGGCCTTCCAGTGGTTCATGCGCACTCGAATGAGAGCAAGAAGGCTGGGGCTGCGCTCTTTCATGAGAGAGGATGTGAGCATTGTCACGGTGCCAACGGTACGGGTGGTGAACGGGGGCCGGATTTGAGCACGGTCGGGAAACGTCTCAAGAAGGAACAGATCGAGCATCAGATTCGTGACGGCGGTGCGATGATGCCTGCCTTCGGAGACGCTCTTCAGCCGGACGAGATCAAAGATCTAGTGGACTTCCTCCACGACAAACGTAAAGCTCCAAAGAACGCTGCGGTGACGAGCAAGTCGCCCCAGCCATGAAGGCTACAGCTTTGTGCCTTTGCCCTCGATGATTGTAACGATCTGGTCCGCCTTGGTGATGGAGAATTTCTCCTTTGTGCCGCTTGGCCAGTGCACTTCGACCGAATCGACTGTGGCGGCGTCGCCGAGTCCAAAGTGTAGACGCGGATCGTGCGTGGACGCATAGCTTCCGCCCGAGACAACGTCGCCGCGCTGGCGTTGTCCGCCTGCTGTAAGGTAGACGGTCGCTCCGATTGCATCGCGCGGGCCTTTTGGACCGCCTACAAGTTTGAGTTCCACCCAATGATGGGTGTCGGGTGAGACATTGCGCAACAGGGCAGGATGGCCGTCCATGACGTTGATGACGACATCGAGTTTGCCATCATTGAAGAGGTCTCCGACTGCCAGGCCTCTGCCGGCATAGACATTTGCTAATCCGGAGCCTTCTACGGCGGGCATCGGGTCGAATTTTTTGCCGTCAATATTCTTGAAGAGCAAAGGACGCTGCGCCCAAGTGGTGCCCCAACTTGTGCGGTCAACCAATGGATATACATGGCCGTTTGCGATCACGATGTCCTTCCATCCGTCGTTATCAAAGTCCAGGAATGCGTCGCCCCAGCCAAGAAACGGGATGGTCGGTTCGGCAATTCCCATTGGATAGCTGACGTCGGTGAAGTTTGCGTTGCCGTCATTTCGGTAGAGCGGGTTGTAGTCGTCGGAGAAGGTCGTGTTGTAGAAATCGACGAGTCCGTTGTTCCGGTAGTCGCCAAATGCGATGCCCATGGACGCTGTTTCGCGGCCGTTCTCATTGAGTGCGTAACCGGAGGCGTAACTTGCGTCCTCGAATGTGCCGTCACCTTTGTTCAGATAGAGGTAGTTCGGAGTCGAATCGTCTGCGACCAGAAGGTCGGGTTTGCCGTCGTCGTTGACATCGATGAAGAGCGAAGAGAGGCCGTAGTAAGCGTTCTTGTCGGCGACGCCAGCTTTCTCACTGACATCGGTGAATGTTCCATCTCCATCGTTGTGAAACAGGTGATCGGGTTCGCCCTTGAGGCCACGCGGGCCACACATCACCTCTTCGCCGCGGAACTGGCACAACGTTGACCCCTGGCTGCTGGACGCCGGCTGGTTCGCCATATCGTAGTGGAGGTAGCCAGGAACGAAGAGATCGAGGCGACCGTCGCCATCGTAGTCTCCCCATGTCGCACCGGTTGACCAGTTACCCAACGTTACTCCTGCCTTCTCTGCGACGTCGGTGAAGGTACCGTCGTGATTGTTGTGATAGAGACGGTTCTTGCCGAAGTTGGTGACGTAAATGTCGGTCCACCCATCGTTGTCGTAGTCGGCGATCGCAACGCCAATACCCCAACGTTCGTTGGTAACGCCTGCCTTTGCGGCGACGTTGGTGAAGGTGCCGTCGTGGTTGTTGTGAAACAGCGCAGCTTTGGGAGCGGGAGCCTTTCCAGCCAGGGCATCGGCGGTTAAGCCGCTAGCAAGATAGATGTCGAGCCAGCCATCGTTGTCGTAGTCGATCAGGCCGACGCCGGAGCCATTGGACTCGACGATGTAGGGCTTTTCCGGGGTTCCCATTGTGTGCTTCCAAGTGGTTAGGCCGGCCTTTTGGGCGATGTCCTGAAAGATGACGGGGCCGCTTTTGACAAAGCCCCCCGCGGTGATTGGCCTGTGCTCTTTGTCGAGAACTGCAGGGTGGGTGCCTCCGGTGTTGACTCCACCATTTTGGGGTTGCTGGCCCTCTCCTTGAGGCTTTTCGGACACCGTGGATGGCTGGGGGGTTTGAGCCGTCAATCTGCCTGGGCCGAATGAGCAGACGAGATAGACGGCGAGCGCCACGAACTTATAGACCGAGGGGAAACTACGATGGGTACGACGAACGAACATTGTGCGGTCCTTGCCGGGATTCTCGATTTCTTGTGTCGCGCAGAAGATGAAAGTTCGCGGAGTGTTGTTGTGGCGTGATCGCGACTCCTAAGCTTCAATCTCCCGCGGCGACTCGAAACGTGACGAAGTTGCGCCCGGCGTACAGCCGGTAGAGGCCCGGCTCATTTGCAGTCGCCTCGATCTGGAGTGGCACAGGCCGGCGCATGTCGGCGTCGTGCTTTGAATGCGCGAGAAACAGATCGCGTCCACTTAGATCCATCACTACAAAGCTGTTTTCTGCCAGGAATCCGCAGCCGTATGCTCCGGGCACGAGTTTGTGTCCATCGATATCGAGAGTGGCTTCCGTGATCAGATAGGCTTGGTATCGCTCCTGCACCTGGCTCGAATAACCCGAATTGTCCACGAGGGAGAAGAGTACGAATTTTTTGTCAGGAAGACGCACACCGCCTGAATTTCTGCCCTGGATCGGCGCCGTCTGACCTTTGAAGAAAACCGATGCCGGAAAGATCTTCTGCGCCTCGGTGGCATTCAGCACGGTCGCCGATGAAGAGGCTGGTGATGCAGGCTGAGCTGGCGTCGTCTGGGCGCCGACTATTCCCACGGACAAGACTGTTGCAAGTACCCCAACAATCGATAGAGACATTCTCATTCAGGCTCCAATTCTCAAAGCCACATCATATCTGCACGGACAGGTTTATGATCGCCTTTCGAATTTGAAGGCCGGAGCGGGGAACTGGTTCGGATTGGACTGGGCCGAAGGAGCTACGACGCCTTACTTTTCCCCCACTGTACCCGGGGTGGTGTTGGAATCCTCGGGTGCGGAGGGATTGATATGCCCCTGTCGGTTTTCTGGCGTGTTGGACCGGACTTTAGTGGGACCGGGGCCGGCGGTGGAGGGGTTGTCGCCTTTTGGGCCGGAGGGCTCGACGGCGTGGCTTGAGGTTGGCGGGGGAGGTTGATATGCGGGTGCCTGTGGGTCGTTGGCGTGCTGATTGTTGGAAGACATGAAGCCACCTTTCCGGGCGTTGACTTCCATTGGAGCCGTTGCGGCGAGTTGCAGTTGCCTCGTTTGTGCCCGGCTTACCGCCGATTCTCTGGCTGTAAACTGTTGTAGAGAACGGCGGAGTACGCTGGGCCGCTCTGACTGAACCAGGGCGGTATTATCTGCAGGAGTTTTGGATGTGGCTTAAGGGGGCACCTGGCAGCAAATGGGATTGAATCAGAAGGTGGAAATGATCACGGGTAGTGGCGCGACTCCCATTCTAGTAACCGGTGGAGCTGGATTTATTGGCTCAAATTTTGTGTTGGACTGGCTGAAGACGGGTGGGCCGGTGGTCAATCTGGATAAGCTGACATATGCCGGGAACCCGGAAAATCTGGCGTCTGTCGCCTCCAATCCCGCCTATCAATTTGTCCATGGCGATATCTGCGATGCCGAGTTGGTGACTGCGCTGCTCCGGCAGCATCGACCGCGCGCGGTGGTTCACTTTGCCGCGGAGAGCCATGTCGACCGGTCGATCGTGGGGCCAGAGGCGTTTCTGCGGACCAATATCGATGGAACATTTACTCTCTTGCGCGCGGCGCGTGAGTACTACGACTCGGTGGCGGGTGAGGAGCGGGCGGGGTTCCGTTTTTTGCATGTGTCGACGGATGAGGTTTACGGCACTCTGACGCCGGAGGCTCCGGCGTTTCACGAAGAGACTCCCTATGCGCCGAACAGTCCGTATGCGGCGTCGAAGGCGTCATCGGACCATCTGGTCCGGGCGTGGGTGCATACGTACGGATTGCCGGCGATTGTGACGAACTGCTCGAACAACTATGGGCCGTATCAGTTTCCGGAGAAGCTGATTCCCCTGATGATTGCGAATGCGCTGCAGGGCAAAGCGCTGCCGGTGTATGGAGATGGACAGCAGGTGAGGGACTGGCTCTACGTGTTGGACCATTGCCGGGCGATCCGGACGGTGCTGGAGCGAGGGCGGGTGGGCGAGACCTATAACGTCGGCGGTGGCAACCAGCGCAGCAATCTCGAGGTGGTGACGACCGTTTGTGCGCTGCTGGATGAGCTGGTGCCGGAGTCGAAGTTCAAACCGCATCGGCAACTGGTGAAGTATGTGACGGATCGGCCAGGGCATGACCGGCGCTATGCGATCGACGCGCGGAAGCTGGAGAGAGAGCTTGGCTGGCGGGCGCAGGAGAGCTTTGAGACAGGGTTGAGGAAGACGGTGGAGTGGTATCTGGCGAATGCAGCGTGGGTGAAGGACGTGACGAGCGGAGCGTATCAGCAGTGGATGGCGCAGAACTATGCTGGTCGCGATGCGGGCGGAGTGAGTGTGGCGGCTAAGGGACGGACGATCGTTGCGAGCGGGGAGAGTGCCCGGTGAAGGGAATTATTCTTGCGGGGGGCTCGGGTACCCGATTACATCCGGTTACGCAGGCGGTGTCGAAACAGTTGCTGCCGGTGTACGACAAGCCGATGATCTACTATCCGCTCTCGGTGCTGCTGCTGGCGGGGATTCGCGAGATCCTGGTGATTTCGACTCCCGAGGACACGCCGCGTTTTGAGCAATTGCTGGGTGATGGGAGCCAGTGGGGCCTCAAACTGCACTACGCGGTGCAGGCCTCTCCCGATGGATTGGCGCAGGCGTTTCTGATCGGCGAGGAGTTTCTGGCGGGTGAGGGTTGTTGCCTGGTGTTGGGCGACAACATCTTCTACGGGCATGACTTTGCGAAGACGTTGCGGTACGCCGCTGCGGGTAGACCGGGAGCGACCGTCTTCGCCTACCCGGTATTGGATCCGGAACGATATGGGGTGGTGGAGTTTGATGCGGAACGGCGGGCGGTTTCGATTGAAGAGAAGCCGGTGAAGCCGAAGTCGCGCTATGCGGTGACGGGGATCTATTTCTACGATGCGCAGGTGGTTGGTGTGGCCAAGGGCCTGAAGCCTTCGCCGCGTGGAGAACTGGAGATAACCGATGTGAACCGGTGGTACCTGCAGAGGGGACAGCTACGGACGGAGTTGCTGGGGCGGGGGACGGCGTGGCTCGATACGGGGACGCACGACTCACTGCTGGACGCGTCGATGTTTATTCAGACGATCGAGAAGCGGCAGGGGCTGAAGGTGGCATGTCCCGAGGAGATTGTGTATCGGCTTGGATATATCGATGCGGCGCAACTGCGGGCGCTGGCGGCGAAGATCGCGAAGAGTACGTACGGGCAGTATTTGCTGAGGGTTCTGGAAGAGACGGTGTATTGATGGAGCGAAGCGCTCTGCCACCGGAGGAACGAATACTTTTGACGGGAGCAACGGGGCAGGTGGGTTGTGAGCTGCTCGAGACGCTAGGGCCGTTGGGTGAGTTGGTTGCACCGACACGTGCTGAGATGGACCTGACGAGTGCGGCGTCGGTGCGGGAGATGGTTCGGGCGGTGCGGCCGCGATGGATCGTGAATCCGGGAGCATACACGGCGGTGGACAAGGCAGAGAGTGAACCGGAGTTGGCGTATGCGATTAACGCTGAGGCCGTCAGGGTGTTGGGGGAAGAGGCGCGGACGATCGGCGCGGGCGTGATTCACTTTTCGACGGACTATGTTTTCGATGGTTCCGCGAGTTCGCCATACAGCGAGACGGATGCGACGGGGCCGGTGAGCGTCTATGGCGCAAGCAAGTTGGCTGGGGAGACAGAGCTGGCCGCGAGCGGTGCTGGCGCGATCGTCTTTCGGACGAGTTGGGTTTACGGTGCGCGAGGAAAGAATTTTCTGCTGACGATCTTGAGGCTGGCGCGGGAGCGAGAGACGGTGCGTGTGGTCGCGGATCAACATGGCGCGCCTACGTGGAGCCGTGACCTGGCGAAGATGACGGCGGAGGTGATGGCACAGTGTGAAGGGGCCGCGCGAGGCCATGAACTTGCGGCTGTGCTGGGCGATTTGGGTGGCGTCTACCACGCAGCCGGCACGGGGGAGACTACCTGGTATGGGTTTGCGATGGAGGCCGTGCGCCTGCAGCGAGAGAAGGAGGTTGGTGGGCGTTTTGCGGAGATCGACCCGATTACGACCGCCGAATATCCAACACCGGCGAAGCGGCCAGCAAACTCGCGGATGAATTGCGCAAGGCTGAAGGAGCGGTTTGGCTGGGAGATGATGGATTGGAGGGATTCGTTACGGAAGGTGCTGGCGGAGCTATGAAGAAACGGGCTTTATTTCTAGATCGGGATGGTGTGGTGAACGAGGAGGTGGGGTATCTGCATCGGACCGACGAGGTGCGGTTTGTCGATGGGATATTTTCGCTTTGCAGGACGGCGGCGGGGCTCGGTTACCGGCTGATTGTTGTGACCAACCAGGCGGGAATCGCGCGCGGGTACTACACAGAGGCAGATTTTGAGAGGCTGATGCAGTTCATGCGCGACGAGTTGCGTGCCGAGGAAGTCGAACTGGACGCGGTGTACTACTGCCCGTTTCATCCGGAGCATGGGGTGGGGAAATACAAGCTTGAGCATGATGATAGAAAGCCGGGGACGGGAATGCTGCGACGTGGGGCGCGGGAGTTCGGAGTGGAGCTGAGCGATAGCATCCTGGTGGGGGATCGGTGCTCCGACGTGGGGGCGGCCAACGCGGCCGGATTGCGGCAGGCGTTTTTGATTAACGGGACCGAGACTGGCGGATGTGGTGGAGACTATTTGCAGGTTGACTCGTTGGCCGAGGTGGAGCGGTGGTTGATGGAGCGGGGATAGACCATCACATGGAGAAATGCCCAACGACTAGGGCGATTGGCATGCCAACAAACAAGATGTGAATGATCCATTGGGTGAGGAAGGCTTTGGCTGAAAATACCCGTTTCGGGGCGGCGGAGAGAGGGACGACAATCCTGCTCATCACAAGATGAACGACGGTACCATATAGGAGACCACCGAGCACAGGATTGTCGAGGAGGAACAATAGCTTGCGGCTAGTTGCGTAGTAGATGGAGGCGGCGGCGAGGGCGATGAAAAAATGAAAGAACAATCCCGTAGTCACGCTTCTTCTTCCCCCCTGAAATGCGGACGGCCCGAGGGCGCCACTGGCAATCGTCTGCAGGAGCCGTTCGACGGGAACGCCTTGGGTCCGCATCAGGGTTGAGGTGGCGGTCAGATCGAGAACTCCTGAGATCAGACCTGCGAGTGATATGACTTCGAAGCTCATCATGAGGTCCCCGGTGGCTCAATTCTCGTGAGAGTAACTAGATTGATTCGCTCTTCATTTAATGCCTAGTCGGCTGGCGGGAGATCGGCGGCGGTAAAGAGAGTACCGAGCGCGTCCTTAGAACTGATGGAGGGTGGGGTGCCATTGAGGGCATCCAGGGGCCACGTGATGTTGAGAGTGGGGTCGTTCCAGAGGATTGACCGCTCTCCTGCGGGATAGTACTGGTTGGTGGTTTTGTAGAGGACTTCAGCCGTGTCCGAGAGGACGAGGAAGCCGTGGGCGAAGTCTTCCGGGATCCAGAGAAGTTGAAGCTCATCGTCGGGGGACTGGCTCTTGAGGTGGAATCCGGCCCATTTACCAAAGTCGGGCGAGTTGCGGCGGAGGTCGACGGCAACGTCCCAGATGTGGCCTGAGAGGACACGAACGAGCTTGCCCTGGGGCTGGCCCAGCTGGTAATGCAGACCGCGGAGCACACCTTTTACCGAGAAGGACTGATTGTCCTGGACAAAATGGGTGGGGAGATTTGCGGCGGAAAATGTTGATTGATTGAATACTTCTGCAAACCAGCCGCGACTATCGCCAAGACGTCGGGGTTGAATGAGTCTAACATCACGCAAAGCTGTATTTTGAACTTGCATTCTACTAGTCTAGCGGTCGAAGATTGGGGCAGAAGCCCGCTTCCAAAAAAGGACGAATAAACGGCGAACTCTATGAGATTCTTCGGTCGTGGGCGCACGGACGAGTAGAATGAGAGGGTTGGTTCAATGCGCTACATTTGCAGGTATTACCCGGGAATAAAGAGAGACTAATGTAAAGTCCAAAAGAGGATTTCGAGGCGCGGTCGTTTCCATGGTTCAACTGAACCTTATAGACGAGCTGAGTTGTTTACCGCGACACAAGTGTAGGCGTGAGTAACCGGTACGGCGACGCGATGTAGTAGATCGCACGCGTGCGAGTCGTACAGATACAGGATTTGAATGCAGGCTGAATATCAATCTCCCGAGTCGCGGATAGCGGCTATTGAAGGTTCTTATTCGTATGCGGAGCCGACAGGCGGCTCGCTGGAAAAGTCGCAACGGACGAATAGTGCACCGTCGGAGTTTTTCCGTTACAGAGTGATAAAACGTTGCTGCGACGTCTTCTTAGTACTGATTTCGATGCCGCTAATGTTGCCGATACTGGGAGTGGTGTCTGCGGTTGTAATGTGGAGTTCTCCAGGCCCCGTGTTTTATTCCCACCGGCGGATTCGCAAGGGCGGCGCATTTTTCTCGATGTGGAAGTTCCGCACGATGTGCGTTAATTCGGCTGAGGTGCTGGAAGAACATCTGGCATGCCATCCAGAGGCACAAGTCGAGTGGAATGAGACCCACAAGCTGCGAAGAGACCCTCGAATCACCCCACTTGGCGCTTTTCTACGGCGGTACAGCCTGGATGAGTTGCCGCAACTCTGGAATGTGTTGATGGGGCAGATGAGTCTGGTTGGACCGCGTCCAATTGTGGCAGCCGAAGTAGAGAAGTATGGCGACTGCTTTGACTGCTATTGCAGAGTGAAGCCCGGTTTGACTGGAATCTGGCAGGTCTCTGGCCGGAGCGAATTGAGTTATGAAGCGCGGGTTGCGCTGGATTGTCA
This sequence comes from Acidobacteriaceae bacterium KBS 89, assembly GCA_000381605.1. Classification (GTDB taxonomy): domain Bacteria; phylum Acidobacteriota; class Terriglobia; order Terriglobales; family Acidobacteriaceae; genus Edaphobacter. The sequence continues at coordinate 1,292,566 of KB906754.1, read as the reverse complement.
GTATGTGGGGCGCTGGTCCCTGTCGAAGGACCTTGTCATCTTGCTGAGGACGTTTTCGTCTGTGGCAAATCAGGATGGCGCCTTTTAGACAATATTCCTGAGGCGAGAACAAGGTTCCGGCCGCCAAATCTTCATTGCTGGTTGATGTGCGGTTGGACGCTGCCGATGTTGATCTCGTCCCCATGACTGACCTCTGATTCGACGATGCTTTCGCCGCTTTTCAGCTGCGAGTGTTTTGAAGAGAATTTAGCTGGTACAGCTGCATTTTGTTTACTGCGTGGAATCTCAGCTTTTTGCTAAATCATTTACCGGAGTGTCGCTGATGTCGCTGGAAGGGATGCGGGACCTATTGAAGGGGACTCTTGGGCGGAGTCTGGGTGCCTTGCGCGATGAGGACCGGCTCGCGGCCGCATGGCCGGTGGCGTGTGGGAAGGCAATGGCTGAGCGGGGGATTATTGTGGGCTATGCTGACGGCGTCATGCGGGTGCAGGTGGAGAACGGGACATGGTTGCGGCAGTTGATGAGTCTGCGTATCCAACTCGCCGGAGAGGTGGCGCGGATCGCCGGAGTGAAAGTGAGGGAGATACACTTTGAGAAGAGGAACGACACGCGATGACGAAAGAGGCTGGTGTAACGATTGACGACGTGCGGCGGGTCGCTGAGTTGGCGAATCTGGAGCTGACGCCCGAGGAAGAACCGCGAATGCAGCGGGACCTGAACGCCATTCTTGGGCACATCGCTCAGTTGAATGAGTTGGACACAGCAGGGGTCCCGGCGATGGCGCAAGTGGGCGAGATGCTGGGTGGTGTGGTGGATACTGCGGGCACTATGTTACGGGCAGACGCCTTGCGACCTTCGCTGGCTCGTGAAACGGTGATGGCTGCGGCACCCGAGAGCGATGGGCGGTTCTTCAAGGTCCCTAAGGTAATTGAGCGCTAGTTTCGCGGCCGCGACGATTGCCCAGCGGCAATATCAATGGCTTCAGAGATAGAACGGTGAGCGTAAAGATAATGGAATTAGAAAGTTTGACAATTGATGGGTCGCGCAACGCCGTGGCTTCGGGAGAGATGACAGCTACGGCCATGGCGGAGTTGCATTTTGAGAAAATTACGTCGGGGGATGGCGAGATCAATAGCTTTCTTGCGTTGAGCCGGGAGCGGGCGATGTCGCAGGCGGCGAAGATTGATGGAATGGCCGCAAAGGGTGAGCCTTTACCGGTGCTGGCGGGGGTTCCGGTGGGAATCAAGGACGTACTGGCGATGCGGGGTGCTCCGGCTACTGCTGGTTCGCTGATTCTGAAAGGATACATGCCACCATATGACGCTACTGTTGTAGCGAAGCTGGATGCGGCTGGTGCGGTACTGCTTGGAAAACTGAATTGCGACGAGTTTGCGATGGGCTCGTCGAATGAGAACTCGGCATACGGTCCGGTCTTGAATCCAAGGGCTCTGGATCGCGTACCGGGGGGGTCGAGCGGTGGATCCGCGGCGGCAGTGGCCGCAAGTTTTGCAGTAGCAACGCTTGGAACCGATACAGGTGGGTCGATTCGGCAGCCGGCTGCCTTTTGTGGGGTAGTTGGCGTGTTGCCGACCTATGGGCGCGTCAGCCGGTACGGATTAATCGCGTTTGCCTCTTCGTTGGATCGAGTAGGACCCTTGGCTAAGAACGTTAAGGACGCTGCGGCGGTGCTGCAAACAATTGCAGGTAAAGATGTTATGGACGCAACCTCGTCGGACCGTCCGGTGGATGACTACGTTGGAGGGCTGGTGAAGCCGGTAGAAGGGCTGCGGATTGGGGTGCCGACGGAGTATTTCGGCGAGGGGTTGGATCCTGAGATTCGCAGTGCAATTGACGGGGTAATTGCTGGTCTGAAGATGGCAGGATGCGCGGTTCAGCCTGTCAGTTTGCCACACACAAAATATGCAATCCCGACGTACTATGTGATCGCCACGGCAGAGGCTTCCTCGAATCTGTCGCGGTTCGATGGAGTGAGGTTTGGACTGAGGGCTGAGGAGGCGAATACGCTGTCGGCGATGTTCCGGAAGACGCGGGATGCGGGATTCGGGGCCGAGGTGAAGCGGCGGATTTTGCTGGGCACCTATGCGTTGAGCGCAGGGTACTACGATGCTTACTACCGGAAGGCGCAACAGGTTAGGACGCTGCTGACGCGGGATTTTCTCGCCGCATTTTCAGAGGTGGATGTACTGGTGGCTCCAGTGACGCCGACCCCGGCGTTCAAACTTGGCGAGAAGACTGACGATCCCATTCAGATGTATTTGGAGGACATTTATTCTGTGGCGGCAAGCCTGGCAGGAATTTGCGGAGTGTCGGTTCCGTGCGGAGCGACTAATGACGGATTGCCGATTGGAGTGCAGGTTCTAGGTAAACACTTCGATGAAGCGACGATGCTGCGCGTGGCACAAGCCGTAGAGACTGGGCAGCAGAGGGCTTAAGTTAGCTGACCATTCTGTAAGGAATCGAGTAGGGTGCGGGAAGTGTTGCAATCCTCTATTTCGCTATCGATGCCGGAATGCATTCGGGTATGCTGGAAGGGACCCTCTAATGGGTGTTGTCGACTGGAGGGCTCCAGACTGCTCTCGGCCCGAAGCCCTGAGGGTGGGGCTTCCCAGAAGGACCGTCAAGACGTAAAGAAGGTTGCGAGGATCACAGCAAATGCAGGTTGGTAGTTCGCCCCGAGTATTGAAGGTCGGATACGTGGTTTTGGTCGCAGTGTTGGGGGGACTGTCAGCACATGCTCAGTTTGCTGATATCGGACAGTCGCTGGGAAATACTTTAGGGCAAGGAGTGGCCTGCAATCCGACAGATCTTGCTTGCCAGGCCGCCCAGCAGCAGACCGGTGATCAGGGAAATCTCCAAAGACGGCTACCTTCGACGAATCAGCAGCCAAACGCTCAGGGAGCTACGCTGCCGGGGCAGGAGACGCAGAACAATGCGAGCGGCAATTTAACGCAGCAACAGCAACAACGACAGTTGAATGTTGAGACTCGGCTGCCTTTGGATTCGCCCACCGAGTTTCAAATGATGATTGCAAATTCAATGGGCAAGCAGTTGCCGATCTACGGGGTGAATCTTTTTCGCAATCCACCGTCGACCTTTGCGCCGCTGAATATCGTTCCGGTGACGCCGGATTATGTTATTGGGCCCGGGGACGAGTTGCTGATCCAGATTTGGGGGCAGGTTACACTCAACGGCCGATACACGGTTGATAGATCAGGCAGCATTTACATACCCCAAGTCGGTACCGTGCATGTTTCGGGGCTGTCGTTTGCGCAGATGCATGATTTTCTAAAAGCGCAGATTGCGCGAGTCTTCCGTAACTTCGACCTGAACGTGAATATGGGGCAATTGCGGTCGATCCAGGTGTTCGTTGTCGGGCAGGCGCGGCGACCGGGAAGCTACACGATCAGCTCTTTGAGTACGTTGATCAATGCGCTCTTTGCGACTGGCGGCCCAACGCCACAGGGGAGTTTGCGACACATTCAGCTCAAGCGCGAGGGCAAAGTTGTTGTCGATTTCGATTTATATGATTTGTTGCTGCGCGGCGACAAATCGAAGGACGAACGGTTGCTGCCTGGCGATGTGATCTATATTCCACCGGTGGGGCCGCAGGTGGCGGTGGCGGGTAGCGTCAAGGCTCCGGCTATCTACGAGCTTGTATCGGCAGATAGCACAACCGTCGGTGAAATCCTCGAACTCGCCGCGGGCCTGACGAACGTCGCTTCAAAAGAGACGGTTCGGATAGAGCGAGTGGATGAACGTCGGATGCGCAACATCACCGAGGTGGGTCTGGATGGGCCAGGGCGAGCGACCGTATTGCATGACGGCGATCTGTTGGAAGTTGTGGCTGTTTCTGCTCAGTACAAGGATGCAATTACGCTTCGCGGGAATGTGGCAAATCCTGGGCGCTATACGTGGAAGGCAGGAATGCGGATTCACGATTTACTGCCGAGCAAGGATGCGCTGATCACTCGCGAATATTGGCTGAAGCGCAGCCAATTGGGACAGCCGTTGCTCACGTATATTCCAACCTGCCTTCCGGGAACCCCCTTCGGCATTCCAAATCTAATTTACGGAATACCGATTGGAGAGGAGGGGCAGAATCCAAACTGGCGTTACTCCTCGACGAGAAATCCGAATTTGATCGGACTGACATTTGGCTTTGAGGGAGGAGCTTCTAACGGAACGGACAGTGGGCCGACGGACGGCGGCTTGGATTGCACGGCGGTCTCTGAATCCGAGACGGCTGCCAGCGGGATGAACGATCGCTATACGCCTCCCACGCTAGCACCACAAACGACGAGTTCAGCAAGCGCACAAAACTTAGCGAGCAATAGCTTATTCACAAACAATGTGCAACAGAACAACAGCGGCTTGAATCAGTTAAGTGCGACGAGCACCAGTCTAGGTTCGAACACCGTCGCTAATTCGTCTTCCGGGCAGTTCAAGCCGCGTAATGACGTCAAATTGAGCGAGCCGGACATTGATTGGAGCTATGCAGTAGTTGAGCGGCAAAGCAAAGAGAATCTGACCACGTCGCTGTTGCCTTTCAATCTAGGAAAGCTTGTTTTGGAGGGGGACGCTTCGCAGAATCTTGAGTTGCTACCGGGCGACGTGGTCACAATCTTTTCAAAGGCGGACATTCGCGTACCTCAGGCGCAACAGACCAGATATGTTCGACTGGAGGGAGAGGTCATCTCTTCCGGAGTCTACAGTGTGTTGCCGGGTGAAACATTGCGGCACCTGGTGCAGCGGGCCGGGGGACTGAGCCCGGATGCCTATCTCTATGGCTCGGAGTTGACGCGCGAGTCGACACGTCGTGTTCAGCAGCAACGGCTGAATGAATACATCGATCAGATTACAGTTCAGGTGAGTGCCAATTCGACGAACAATCGGGGGATCACCCCCCAAGACAGTGCTGCGATGGCTGCAGCTCAACAGCAGAACCAGAACGTCATCAATAGCCTGCGACAGGTTCGGGCGACAGGGCGTATCGTGCTGGAGATGCCAGTTGATGCGAATAATATATCGCAGATTCCAGACCTTCCTCTGGAGGACGGAGATCGATTCATTGTGCCACGCGTACCATCTACGGTGAGCGTCGACGGAGCGGTCTACAATCAAAACTCTTTTGTGTATGATCCAAGCCGCCGCGTCGGAAGTTACATTCGGTTAGCTGGAGGAGCTAATCGCGACGCCGACACCAGTAGGGCATACGTAATTCGGGCGAGCGGCTCCGTTCTCAGCAAGCAATACAGTTCTTCTTTGCGCGGAAACAGCTTCGATTCTTTGCATATCTACCCTGGCGACACGGTGGTCATTCCGTTGAATCTTACGAAGGGTAATACCCTTCGCACGATCGTTAGCATAGCGCAGATCGTGGGTCAGCTGGGAATTGCGATAGCCGCTGGTAATACTGTGTTCTAGGAGCGATAATTTCGCTGTTTCCCAAGCACGAGTAATGTGTGTTTGTTGAGATTCTGATTTTGGCCAATCCGGGATTCGATGGATCGGATACATGTATCCTGCTAAATTCTTCCAGCGGCGGACACATGACAGGGCTGTTGTCGCCGAGCCTCAGTTCGATCCCAGCAGATGGTTCAGCCTTCTCAAAAAATCGCCGAAGGCCGGACCCTGGTGGTCTGCTTGGGAAGCGCGGCTTGGTTGAATCAGTTCAGCATCGCTGTCGTTTTACCGCAAGCGTTGCTGCTGCACCGAGGTAGGTCCGATGACCAGTGCCTTCCAGCCAGAGCAACCAGCGCGTCTTTTCCGAAATCATCTCGGGCTACGCGGAAAGGAAGAAACTGCGGTGGAAAGGGATGGACGCCAGGGTACGAAAACCGCTACCGCTTCGAGTATCCTCTAGGGACGGATGGAAACCGCTGAGCCAAGCAACGCGACAGGTGTGACGGAGGCAGTGAGTGCAAACCTTTCTTCGACCTCACTTCCCGTGGAGGTGGAAGTTGCGCCGCTCTCCGGAAGGATGTCCAGGTTCGCCCGGAATTCCGCCGCGAATGTCTTCCGGCTGGTTGTAACCAGCCTGATTGGAATTCTGCTTCCCGCCTACCTGACCCATCATCTTCCGGTAGCCACGTACGGTGCCTGGGTTCTCGTGCTGCAGTTAGGGGCGTACGTCGGTTATCTGGATTTCGGAGTCCAGACGGCGATCGCAAAGTACATCGCAGAGTTTGAGGCTAGGCAGGACTTTGAGGGCTGCGGACGCTGTGCCAGCGCGGGCTTCATGATCATCCTTGCAGCCAGCGCATTAGGAATTCTGTTGACCGGAGTGCTTGCCTGGCGTGTCCCGGAGTTGTTTCGCAACATGCCTCCCGATCTGCAAGTCGGCGCGCGGTACGCCATCGTGCTGGTAGGTGTTTCGTTGTCGATTTCACTGGCGGCATCGGTCTTTTCCGCTATCTTTCTCGGGCTCCAACGTTACGAAATCCCGATGCTGACGACGGTGGCAACGCGCCTGCTGTATGCATCAGCGGTTGGCATCGCGGTCGCAACGCACAGCAGCCTGGTGGTCATGGGCGCAGCGGTCGCAGCGGCAAACGTAGTCGGAGCGGCGCTGCAGGTCGGGCTTTGGAAAAGGCTGGCGGCCCACATCGAGATCAACCTCCGTGCGATCGACTTCACCATGCTCCGCCGCATGTTGGGGTACTGCGGTGTCCTGACGATCTGGTCCATGTGCATGCTTTTCATCACTGGGATCGACGTGACCGTTGTGGGCCACTATGCGTTCGGCGAAGTGGCGTTCTATTCGATTGCAGCCGCGCCGACAACTTTGATTCTGACTGTCATCGGGGCCTTGCTCGGCCCTCTTCTGCCGGCGGCATCCGCTTTAAGCGTTGAACGCTCCCCGCAGGAGATGGGGGCGATCCTGCTGCGCACGACGCGCTATTCCACGTTGATACTTCTGGTGACGGGACTCCCGCTGATGATGGCCGGGTACGAACTGCTGCGGCTCTGGGTGGGGCGGGACTACGCACAGCATTCCATTCGATTTCTGCAGATCCTGCTGCTCGCCAACATCCTTCGCAATCTCTGTGGGCCCTATGCCACGATGGTGGTGGCGCTGTCCAGGCAACGGGTCGCTACAGTGCCTGCAATCACGGAAGCAGTGGTTAACCTCTCATCGAGTATCTGGCTGGCGTGGCACTATGGCGCAATGGGCGTAGCGCTCGGAACTCTTATCGGCTCAGCCGTCAGCGTTGCGATGCTCTTCGGAATCAGCATGGACTACACGCAGGTCAACTTTGCGATTCCGAGACTTCGTCTTCTTGCCGGAGGCATTGTTCGCCCGGCCTCGATGGCCGTCCCGTCAGCCTTGCTGCTGCCCATGTGGTGGCGCACCGGACCACCGAGCCTGACGCCGGCGCTTTGGATCGGATGGGCGATCAGCACTGGGTTGCTGGCTTGGTTTGTCGGCCTCTCGCGGGGCGAGCGGGCGCTTCTGAAGCAGGTCACAACCAAGCGGATGACATTCGCATTGCGGCGAGCCTAATGGCAACGATTCGTCACAAAGCGGGCCATATCGTCGCAAGTGAAAAGTCTCCCGGCAAGGAGACACTAACGGTGGCCGGAATGGCGGACGCAGGCACTGTGACAAGAGCGGTGATCGATGGTGGTGTTGGGGCTTCGCCAGGTTCGATCCATATAGAGCTACGGCGCCAGTTTTACGGATTCGGAGTCAATGAGGCTGGTTTAATCAGAATCCCCTGTCCGGTAGGAACCGTCAAAATCATTAAATTGTGGCTCTCGGCAAAGTTGTTCCACGCGCGAAATTGGCTCTCATATCCTGTAAAAGCGTAGTCATCCAAGATGACTATGGCACCCGGCGACATTTTAGACCACAAGAGTTCAATCGTAGCCATTTCCGCGGCCGCGTTATTCAGATCGATGGAGAGATATGCAATCTGATCGATCTGAGTCTCGGCGAGACTGTCTGGAAGGATGCCTCGAACAAGCCGTGCATTTGCGAATGGCTCGAAATTACGGCGAGCCAGATCGTAGCAATCGAAAAAGACATCGGCGTTTAGCTGTTCGGCGTGGGACTTCTCCTCATCCGACACTCGCTCCAGCGGAATGCCCTTGAACGTGTCAAGCAGCCAGAATTTTCGATCGAGTTTGGCGAAGTCGAGGAAATGGGCGACAGTAAGAGAGAGCAGCCCCGTATGGACACCGCACTCAACGAAATCGCCCCTAAGCGAAAGGGCATTTTTCGCCGCCCAGCAGCAAACATGAGCGCGCCAACGTATATCAGGCGCCGTGCCACCCCAGCCCTCCGCATTCAGTCGAGTGGCTTCCTTAAAGGCATGGTCGAACGCTGCCTCGCTCAACGAAGAGATGTTTTTCCCCTTCACTGCTACGCCGTCTGACTGATAGTCGAAGACCTGGCTCAAGAGCCAAGTCTTTATCCCGGTCCCTATCCCGAATCCCAAAAATGTTCCCCCGTTAGAAAAAGAATGTGTAACTTGTTGTACTCAAGAAGCATACCGCAGTGATCACAACCAAGCGGATGACATTCGCTTGGCGGCGAGCCTAGGAGTGCCGTCACACTTGCTTCCCTGTTTAGCCTCTGGAGACGGGACGGCGAAAGACCGCGGTTATTCCGGAGCCCGAGTTGTCCCTCAGCGCCTTCCGCCTCGAGATCAAAAAACCCAATCGGCCGATCGCGCCGCGTAGATATTTGAGGCGAAACCGGGCGACAGCCCAGTAATGCCAGGCCTCGCGGCTCAGCAGCAGGCTGAGTCGATCGGTGGTGGTCAACTCCACCTCCTCAAGACCGCAGGACCGGGCGAGTTGGCGGAGCGAATCGGGCGGGTAAAAGTAGATATGCCGGGGCGCATCGAGGTGTCGCCACGCTGCCCCCAGAAAGGCAAACTCGTTGCTTTTGATGTTGGGGATCGTGATGAGGAGGATACCGCCGGGGGCAAGCCGCTCGGCGGCCCTTTGGATGACCAACCACGGCTCGGGCAGATGCTCCAGGCAATGCCCGAGCGCGATGGCGTCAAAGCTTTCTTGCAACTCGGCCATGGTGGAGGAGGGATTGGAAGACTGCAACGCCCGAATGCCGACGCAATCGTTGAGGAAGTTTACGCAGTTCTGGTCGATTTCGATGGCGGTCACGTCAAATCCGGCATCCTTCGCGTTGCAGCTGAAGGCTCCTATCCAAGGGCCGATTTCGAGCAGTTTGCCGGAGCTCTTGTAGCGCAGAACTGGGTCGATGCGATAGAGATCATCGGCGGCAATGGCCCTAAGTTCGGCGAGGCTGGCTGGGATCTGCTGATAGCCGCCCTTGTAGAAGGGCCGCATGTCGTCAGGAATGGGATCCATAAAAACAAGACGGCAGCGGTGGCACTGAAAGTATTGAAACGAGGCCTCGGTGGTCTTTCGATTGAAGTCCTTCGTAGTCACCAGGTGAGCGGAGGCTCCGCCGCATCCGTGGCATGGGGGAGGAGTTAAAACAGTTGAGGTCACGGTGTCCCTTGGGCCGGAAGATTCAAATCTCATGCCTTAAGCGATTCTATAATGGCATCCAGGGCGGTGCAGGCGAGGACTACCTTCGCGACCTGGCCCGATGCGATTGAACCGCGCGAGTGATCATGCCGCGGCGCCGACCTGCTCACGAGACCTTCGTCGCCAGCAGAGACAGGTGAAAGGGGAAGGCCCTGTCCACGCTATGCACGGCAAAGCCGGCACGCTCGATCAGTTCCCGGCTGTTGCGCTCGTCGAACACGTGATGATGAAGACATCGGTTCTCGATGTTCTTCAGGGACCGAATCCGGAAGTTTTCGACGTCCGTGACCCCGGGATCCTTCGAGAGGTCGTGCTTCTCCAGTATCTCCGGCAGGTGGGTCAGGTCGTCTTCGCCTACGCCGTGCTCGTAGTCGCTGAACATGTGATCGACACTGGTCGGCTCGCGACGATGGTCGAAGGTATTTTTGTAGTAAGGAAGCACGAGGATCAGCGCACCGGACGGGCCAAGGACGCGCTTCCACTCCATCAGGGCCTTAACCGGGTTGGCGAAGTGTTCCAGATTGTGCGACGACAGGATGAAGTCGTAAGCGCCGTCAGCCACCGGCTCCAGAGCCGATCCATCGCAGAAGATGCTGCATCCGGCCGGTTTACCCCTGGCGAAGACGTAAGCGTCGTGCTGCTCGGCCCATACCGTGGACCTAGCGAAGTCGCAGTTGTCGAGCGTGCCCAGATGGTCGTAGAGATCAATCGGTTGCCTTGAGCGAAACACCGCGCTAGGGCCGCCAATCTCAAGGCCTCGCTTCCCTGATACGTACGACAGGTAAAGGCGATGATGGCGAATGCGCCCCTGTGCCATGCGTCGGGCGCGACCTAAGATGCGCTGGAAGATCGTCGCCATCATCCAGATTATACAAGCGTTCGCACATCTTCCGAAAACGATTGAACCGCTCCCCAATGGTCTGAGAGACTAGCGGAGGATGATGGAAAGCCAGACGATTCTCGCCGTGATCGTGCTCTATCGCGTAGCCGCCGACGCCAGTCAGGCGTTCTGCTCTCTCCGCGGCTTCATGGCAGCCGATCCGCAAGCCGCCGCTGTGATCGATCTGATGCTCTTCGACAACAGTCCCCAGCCTCAACCGCGCCCGGCGGGATATAACGGCCCCTACATCCCCAACCCCGCCAATCCCGGCCTCGCCGCCTGCTACAACCTCGCCCTCCAGTCCGCCCAGCGGAAATCCATTCCCTGGCTCCTGCTGCTCGACCAGGACACCACCCTCACCCGCGACTACCTCGCCGAAGTCTCCGCGCAGATTGAGAGCCTCGCGCATCAGCAGGAAGTTGTTGCCCTGGTCCCCAGGCTGACAGAACGCGGCGTAGTGTGTTCGCCCATCCATCCTCCCGCGTTCGGCCCTGCCAGACCCATCGCCAACGGCGCATCCGGCATCTCCCCGGACCGGCTCCATGTCTTCAACTCCGGGGCTGTTCTTAGAGTGCGCGCTGTCGCGGCGATAGGCGGCTTCCCCGAAGACTTCCCACTCGACTACCTCGACCACGCCACCTTCGCCGCCTTGCAGGATCGCGGCGGACGTCTCTACGTCCTGAACGCCACGCTCCAGCACGAACTGTCCTCCAACCAGGAAGGCCGCACCGACCTCGCCTTCACCCAGAGACAGGCCAGCATACTCGACGCCGAATACCGCTTCTACCATCGCTTCGGGTCGACCGGCGATCAGCTGAGGCGCAGACTGCGTTTGCTTCGCGCATGCGCCGGTCGCATCCTGCGCAGCAAAGAGGTAAACCAGACATGGCGCATGTTGAAGTCGGCGCTGAGATCATGACCCCACCGGCCAAGCCCGAAGTCGAAGTGCTGCTCGCTACCTATAATGGCGAGCGATTCTTGCGTGAGCAGATTGATTCCATTCTGGCACAGGACTATGTCCACCTTCGCGTTCTGGCTAGAGATGACGGATCAAGCGATGCAACGATTAGCATTCTGAACGAATATGCGGAAAAGCTTCCTAACCGCTTTCGTATTGTGCCTCCAGGTCCGGCAACCGGCAGCCCTAAAGATAATTTCTTGCTCCTCATGCGGGCGTCGTCCGCACAATATATCTGTTTTTCCGATCAGGATGACATCTGGCTGTCCGATAAGGTGAGCAGAACGAAGCAGGCGATGGACGAGCTCGAGTCACGGTGGGGAGCAGACGCCCCTTTGCTGGTTTTTACCGATGCGCGGGTGGTTGACGACCAGCTCAGAACCCTCCATGAATCGTTCTGGGCGCACGAGAAGATTGAGCCGGACCGGATCCACCATCTCCCCTTGTTGCTGGGACGAAATGTTGTTACGGGATGCACCATGCTGCTAAACCGCCGATTACTTGAACTGTCATTCGCAATGCCGAGCGAGGCGTCCATGCATGATCGTTGGATTGGCTTATTGGCGTGCACGATTGGCAAGGCCTGCGCGCTAAAGGCTCAGACCCTTCTTTATCGCCAGCATGATCGGAACATAGTGGGGACCGAAAAAAGTACAGTGTCTTTGCTTAGGCTGTTCCGCCGTCTTGTCAAAAGAGAAGCACGCCAGATGCAGTGGGCGATAAGTCAGCGTCAGGCTGAAGCCTTCTTACGGGCGTATTCTGCCGAATTATCGTCAAAACATCGAGATATGCTTGGAGCGTATCTTCACTGCGGAGCGAGAGGAAGCCGTATCTTCCGAATCACGACATTCATTCGCTATGGATTCTACCGTTTGAGTTCAATAAGAGATCTGGCCATAATGTTCGATATATAAGGGACGAACGACGCGAACCCCAAGTGGGGTTAGTGAGTTTTTAGGCGTCACTGAAAGGCCTGGCGGTAGTCGTGAAATCCGTCCCATAGGATTTTTGGCACCGTGCACTCAAGGCTGCGTCGTTTGTTTCTTCCCAGGCGAGATTGATTGTTTTAGCAATTCCAATCGCACTTGTTCCGCTGGGTTATTTGATAGCCGCGTCAATCCTTCTCTTGAGAACGCCCAAACAACGCCGACGAACAGGCCGAGTACCGTCGCACCAAGCACGATAAGGGTTCGCTTGGGCGACGACCGCCTATCAGGGACTATCGCTTTGTCAACGACTTGGACAGTTGCTCCCTGACGTGCCTCGTCCACTTTGGCAATTTCATACTGTCGGGCTAACAGATCGAAGATGGTCTCGAAATACTTGACGTCTCGGAGTTTCCGTATATATTCGACCCCTGCTTCCTGCATACCTCCCTTGGGGATAAGCGCATTCGACGCGCCTTCAGAGGCAGCCCCCATCTTTTCCGCTTGCGATCGCAGGCCCGCCAACTGCTGCTCGGCCATCTGGAGTTCAGGATTCTCGCCGGTCGCGAAGGAACGCATAGCGTTAATCTGAACTTCTTTCGCAGCGATCTGCCCTCGCAGTTCGGCGACCAGTTCGATAGTCGCGCGAGTCTGGCTATCTAACTGTATTAGTCCGGTCTTCAGCCCGGTCTTCTTCAAGTCTTCCTCGGCGTTGGCAAGATTGTCCTTGGCTTGAGTGAGCTGCTGCTCGAAGAACAGTCGACGCTGCGATGCCTCGGTGACCGCCAGGTTAGCGGACATTCTCTTGAATTCCTCTACATATCCGTTGGTCATCTCCGCAGCGCGCCGAGGGTCGCGATCGGTGACGGAAATGCGGATCAGCCCATCCTTGTTACCGCTATCAATATCAACGACTTTCTCGAACATCCTTCGGGCATCCGACCTCTGCTTCACCTTGAAGAGCTCCACCAAATGGAAGCGATCCAGCATTGCATCTTCGACCGTTCGACTTTTCAGCATGGCTACCTGAAGGTCGTTCGGATTCCTCAGTCCCAAACCACCGCCAGCCAGCGAGGCGACCGAACTAAGGCCGCCAAGCTGTGCCATAAGAGCTGAGCCTGCGGACCCCGTTTGTTGTGGCGGCAGAATGGAGGTCGTTGCCGTATATCGAATGGGAAGCAATAGCGAGACAATCACTCCAACAACCACTGTATAAGCTGCTATCTTCAGGATCAGCCGTCGGTATTGAACAACGACGATGAGGATATCCAGAAGAGATATATTTTCTTCGGACGGCACAGCAGAAACCGAATCCACGCCGCTTTCGGGCTGGGTGAGCACTCTTGCTGATACTTCTGACTGATTCACAGACATTATGTTCTCATAGGAGCAAAATCCAGTCAGCAAGCACGTTCAAAGGGTACCGTTATATGCCTGGGTGTTACAATCTCGAGGGAAGAGTGGCTGCGAAATGCAGTCGCAACATTGAATGCCCCCCTTTGCGATAGTCGGCGGAACAGCCCCGTCCCATCTGCTGCCACTAATGCGGCCCAAGGAAACTGGATCAAAGAATGAAGTGTGTGGCTTGTACGATTGTCTCGGCAAATTATCTCCATTTCGGCTGGACCCTTGCCGAATCCTTCCTCAAGCTTCACCCGAACGACGAGTTTCATTTACTTCTTGTAGATCGGTTGCCGGAGGATTTCACTTCACGCGATCCGAGGGTTCGGGTGCTGGAGGTGGAAAAACTTGGATTGCCGGCATTCCGTTCCCTGGCGTTCAAATTCGACGTAATGGAACTGAACACAGGTGTAAAGCCCAGTTTCCTCAAGTATTTGTTCGCCACCGGGGCAGACAAAGTCATCTATTTCGACCCGGACATTTATATTTTCCAATCTGTCGAACTGATTTACGAGGCACTCGAATCCGCTTCAATCGTGCTGACACCGCATATCCTCAAACCTACCCCGGACCCAGAACATGTTTATGAGAAAGACCTGCTTGGAACGGGCGTTTTCAATCTCGGTTTCGTCGCGGTTTCTAATTCTGCGCAAGGACGGGAATTCCTTGACTGGTGGGAAGAACGCTGCCTCACTCTTGGCTTCAGTGATTTGCGTGCGGGTCTGTTTGTAGATCAGAAGTGGGTAAATCTCGTTCCGTGTTTCTTCGATAAAACCCGTATTCTGCGTCATCCGGGTTGCAACGTTGCATATTGGAATCTGCATGAGAGGCCACTTTCGGCCAGCGGCGACGGCTTTCTGATCGACGGTTCATGGCCGCTTATATTCTTCCATTTCAGCGGTTATACTTTCGATCTTCCGGATCAACTGTCTCGTAAGCTGCGCGTCCCCCAACACGTTGATGAGACTTTAAGAAGAGTGTTGCTCTTTTATGGGGAGCGACTTCGGGACAACGGAGCAGAAAGCTATCAGAAGTATGCTTATGCCTACCAGCACTTTTCCAATGGGTCATTAATCCCTTTACTGGCCAGAAGACTCTATTCCGTCACGATGGACCAATGGGGGGACCAGGACCCGTTTTACGCAAATGGCGACTTCCACGCGGCCGCAAGGAAGAAAGGCATTTTGTCCAAGCAGGATCAAAGTGGGCACTACAGTTCGAACAACTTGCCCAGCAACGACTGGCGAATCAGAACGATCGACCGCATTCTCTTCTCCCTTCCTCCAATTATTGGCGGCGACCGATACACCATGCTGATGAAGTATCTTTCTTTCATCAGCATTCTTCGCAATCAACGGCGGCTCCTGCTCGCAGGCGAATCGCGGTCACCAGATCGATCTGCTTAGTTTTTGCTCGAGTGGCGATGTGTAGAATCGCCATATGTACGTGCGAAGCTCTCCAGGGATGCTGATGGTAATCGGTTTATTAGCAACCCTGCCGGCGTTCACAAATCTTAAGGTTGGGGGACTACAAGCGGAGGATTGCCTTCTTCTCCTCCTTTTAGGCTTTTGTACCGCCCGCTTTTTGTATTCGGGTTTTTCATTTCACATTTCTCGCCGACTTGGTGGCCTGATCAGGTCTTACTTCCTTTTGCTGATTGCGCTACTGTTGATGGCGATACTTGCGCTTAGAATGACTTTCTATCCCCTTGAGGAAGTCTCGTTACTTAAGCAGCCGGTGATATTTTCGCTTTCCAAGCTCTTGCAACTTGCGTCAATTGTCTGCGGCTTCTTCTGGCTAGCAAATATATTCCTAAACAACAAGGATTTTTTGGTTCAAGGAATGACCGCATATTGGCGTACCGGACTTATTGTCTCTTGCTATGCAATTGCCTCTTATATTGTGGTGGCGATTACTCATTCATCTCCCGAAAACTCAACGATGTTTCCAGGCGCGTACGGTGAGAGCCCCTACTTGCGAGCCCGTGGTTTTTTCAATGAAGGCGGCCCGTTTGGAATGTATCTTGTGAGCGTCTTCGTTATAGGTTTCCTTCGTCGCCATATGACAAAGCGCCCACTCGGTACGGTAAATACCGTAGTGCTATCCATAGCATTTCTTCTGAGCGCCTCCAAAGCCGGCTTCTTTACGGCGGCACTCCTTATTCTTTATTCGGTGATTACCGCTGTTTCGTTTCGTAAGAAGATAGCGTACCTGGTTCTCTCGACCGTATTGTTGTGCGGTGTAGCTGTGTGGCTGGATCTCGGAACTATACTTTTGGGATATATGGCCAGCTACCAGAATGTTGAAGACAAGATCGCTCTTGTCGGCAGGGACCCCAACGTTGTTTTGGGTAGAATTGCTGCCTTATATATTGTGCCTAGAATGATTTCAGCTCACCCTATTACTGGGATTGGTATCGGAAACTATCCGATAATCAGGAATGATCCGCACTATCTCGGCAATCTGCCTTCGATGACTGATGCCGAAGATCTTCCGGCAATAGGTATTCCCGGCATTGCGGCGGAGACCGGAATACCAGCTGCGTTGTGGCTGGTTGTTCTTTTATTTGCACCATATTGGGTAACCAGAAAGGGAGCCTCAATTATTGCCGTTGTCGCGCTTTACCAACCGCTGGCTCATAATCTGGGTGTGCAGTTGACCTTTGCTTATCCCTGGTTTTTGAGTGCCTGTGCACTCGCAGCATCGTCTTACGAACCGAAAGAGTCTGACCTCAGCCGCAATTTTTCCGAGTCGCTCCGACTCTCTTCCTAAGTGCTTGTTCGTATAGTCAATAAAACCTGTGAAAACGCTTTGCATCGACCTGCGTTAGATCGACTTCTCTTGTGTCGGCGTCTACATCAACGGCGTCATGCCGAGGGTCGTCGAGCGTTTGTGCGACGTGTCGATCAAAGGGACCGGGATCAGGCTCGCCTGCTCCAACTTCAACGGGAGGTCCCTCGGGCGTGAAAGTGAAGATGTCGATGGTCTCCTCCCGGGCGTCGTGACAGTGCAGGATGGGCACCGTTCGCTCCGGGTGGCCCACCTCTGACGGAGCCCCCACGCTCATCCACGTCAAACCAACCCTGTATGATCCTCAAGGAGGAGTGTCATTAATGTTTCCTGTCTTCAGGCGTCCATTTGGGGCGCCGAATGCTGTGATTTACTCGTACGAACTATCAAAATCTTTTCTGGATGAGAACGTCACTTCAATCCTGGAAGTTGGCTCCGGCATCGGGATTTTTGTCTATCGCTACGCAGTTTTGCGAAAAGATTCGCTTGTCATGGGTGTCGACCAGTCGGAAAAGACGATTGAATATCTCAATTCCAATTACGGCAAATATTACAAAAATTTACAACTGAAAAGCTGCGATTTTTGCGAAGAAGGGCTTTATCTTGGGAAGGCTTTTGACGCCGTGTATTCGTCGGATGTTCTAGAGCATGTGACAAATACAGAGTCGTTTGTAAACAACATTCATCGGCATTTGCGCGCTGGTGGAAAGGCTGTCGTAAATTTCCCAAATGAATCGAACCATGGCATTAATCATTTCAAGGAAGTTGACGATGTGAGGGCGCTGTTCGCAGCATTCAGCTCCGTAAAAGTATTTGTTGTTGATATCCAGCATCCGGTTGACAAGTTGTGGCGTTTGACCAAGTCGTTGTATGAGAGCTTGTTCTCTCGTTCAACCAAAGAGGCAAGGAAGCGACTCTATTCCGAGCGCGAGGAACAGGGAATAGATTGCTTCGAGGAATCTACGTGTTATAGCTTTATCAACAATAGCGGGAAAGTCCGGAATTGGATGGCGTCGATTCTGGCGGAAACATTTCTTCTGATGAAACCAACAATTGATATTCGCCAAGTGGAGATCGGCAACATATTGAATAGACCTCGACTTGTTGTCGTGGCTACCAAGTAGCAAATCGTTGCTCTAGAATGTCGTCTCCACGCTTCCGACAGGAAGTAGCTGCGACGATGAACTGCCAAGATGGGCGGCCAAAACCCATTCTACGGAGCAGCGGGTGAGGCCGTGGCGGCGAATTACTTCGGCGAGGGCTGTACCCAACTCTTATTCGGTGAACCCCATAATCCTATGAAAAGGCTTTGCATCGATTTGCGCTGGATCGACTCCTCCGGCGTCGGTGTTTACATCAAGGGCATCATGCCGGGGATCGTCGGTCGATTGCGCGACGTGTCGATCGTCGGGATTGGTGATCGCGCTCGTCTGGAGCAATTTTATTGGAGCCGGGCGGCCAATATCCGACTGATTGATTGCCAAGCGGGGCGCTATTCGCTGGCCGAGCAGGTTCAGCTTCCCCTTGCAATCCCCCGTGGCACGGATCTGTTCTTCTCCCCGTACTATCCGATTCCACTACTTTATCGTGGGCGGCTGGCCGTGACCGTTCATGACCTGAGTCACCGTGTTGTCCCGGAGATCATCGGCGATCCCAAAAAGAGAATCTATGCCAAGACCATGTTTCGCGCACTGCGCAAGCGAGCCTCTGTCATCTTTACCGTGTCGAATTTCAGTAAATCCGAGCTTCTCCGTCTTACCACAGGGCCACGCGAAGACAATATCATTCCCACCCACCTGGGTATCTCTGCCGAGTGGTACGGAGCCGCTCAGCTGCCGCGCATCCACTCTCGCCCCTACTTCGTTTATGTCGGAAACATCAAGCCTTACAAAAACCTGGGCCGCTTGGTCGAGGCGTTCCTCAAAATCAAGGACCGGGTTCCCCAAGACCTCGTTATCGTGGGACAGAGCGAAGACCTGATTACCGGCGAATCAGCCGAGTTCTTTGAACGCGTTCGGGGCAGCGGCGAACGCATTCGCCTCACAGGCTTCGTCTCTCATCAAGAGCTGCTCTCGCTGGTCGGCCACGCACACGCCCTGGTCCTACCCTCGCTCTACGAGGGTTTTGGCCTTCCACCCATCGAGGCTATGGCCGCTGGAGTTCCGGTTACAGTTGCACACTCGGCTTCCCTGCCCGAGGTGTGCGGAGATGCGGCTCTCTACTTTGATCCTCTGCAGGTGGAAGATATGGCAGGTCGGTTAATCGAAATCGCGTCTGACACTGAACTCTGCACGCGCCTCAGAGAGAAGGGGCTGGAGCGCAGTAGAATTTTCACATGGGATTCCTGCTCGAAAAAGACCGCGGAAGTACTACGCGCGTGTGTGGAATCAGATTGAAAAAATCTACCATGCGAAATCCGGGGACAGGTCACGAACTCGCCGAGGGCGGCAAAACAGATTATCCCTATCTAACTTCAGTAAATTGGGTGGTTAGTCCGCTACGGATTAGAGAATCCTAATGGTCAATCATTCCATTGTTTCCCCCACCGCCGATGTTCCTATGGATTACAATCGATATGCGGTTCAATGAAATTGGAGGCTCTTCTTAATGCGCGTTCTCTTCCTCAATCCCCCTTTTCACCCTCGATTTTCCCGGGAACAGCGCAGCCCTGCCGTAACCAAGAGCGGAACACTCTACTACCCGAAGTGGTTAGCCACGGCCGCCGGGGTTGCCATCAAGAATGGGCACGATGTGGACCTGGTTGACGCCCCCGCCGGCGGCTTTTCAGTTCAGGCCGTGATCGACCGGATCGCTGCAAAAAACATCGAGGCAGTCGTGTGCGATACCTCGACTCCCAGCATTCTCAACGACGTAAGCGTCGTTGAATCCATGGTCGCCGCGAACCCGTCCTTGCATGTGCTGATGGTCGGACGCCACGTCTCTTCTCTTCCTAAGGAAACCCTTGCCATGTCGACGTCGCTGCAGGCCGTAGCGATTCGCGAGTATGAATACACGGTACGGGACTGGCTCGAGGCGAAGGCATGCGGCGCAGACTTGTCTACCGTGGACGGCTTAGTTTGGCGCAGCGCGACTGGAGAGATCATCAGCAACAAGCAGCGCGAAGCAATTAAGGACCTCGACGAGCTCCCCTTCGTCTCTGAGGTATACAAACGCTTTCTGCACACGCCGGACTATTTCTACGGTCACTCATTGTGGCCGCTGGTGGTGTTTGATACCAGCCGAGGTTGCCCGTATCACTGCTCGTTCTGTGTCTATCCGCAGACCTTCAGCGGGCACACGATGCGTTATCGCTCGGTGGGGAACGTCGCTGATGAGTTCGAGTTTGTCGCCCGCGAGATGCCCGAGATCAAGACCGTCATGCTTGAGGACGATACGTTTATCGTCAACAAACCGCGCACGCTTGAACTGGCGAATGAGCTGATCCGCCGTGGCAACAAGCTTCCGTTCGATGCCAACTGCCGCGCAGATATCGGGGCCGAAGGTGAACTGCTTTCGACGTTGCACAAGGCCGGCGCCCGGCTGTTCTGTGTCGGGTTCGAAAGCGGTGACGTTGAAGTCATCAACGGGATGAAGAAGAACAATGATGACCGGCGCGACGCGAAGTATCACGAAGAGGCCCATAAGTTTGTCCGCCGCTGCCAGGATGCTGGCATCATGGTGCATGGCTGCTTCATGGTTGGCAACCTGAACGAAACGCCCGCCAGCATGGAGAAGACCCTGAGCTTTGCCAAGAAGCTTCGGCCCGATACGGCGCAGTTCTTTCCGATCATGGTCTACCCGGGTACGGTCGCCTACCAAGAAGCCAAGAAGCGTGAATACATCCAGATTGAGGACTGGGGTGCCTGGCTGACGAAGGATGGGCTTCACAACAGCGTTGTCACCTTGCCGAACATTACACACGAGCAGTTGGTTAGCTTTTGTGACCGAGCGCGACGGAGCTTCTATCTCGCACCGTCCTATTTGGCATACAAGCTGAAGCAGTCCCTTCTGGATCGCCGCGAACTGCAGCGCAATGTCAAAGGGTTTGTGACGTTATCGAAGTATCTCCTGCGCGGTAGTGAGCACGAAAAGACAGCAACTCCGTCCAAGCCGCAGGGAGCGACGGCATAAGTCGATTCATGGGTGACTCAAGGCGGTATTCAATGCCGGATGTGCCGGTCGGGACGGCATCGATCATAATTCCGACATTTAATGGCGCTTCCCGCATAGGATTCTGCCTTGACTCGTTAATGACGCAGACAGCTGGCCGGAATGTTGAGATTCTGGTCATCGACGACGGCTCGACCGATAACACCGCAGACGTGATCAGGCGCTATTCTTCGGTTCGTCTGATTACTCAGGCAAACGCAGGCCCTGCGGCGGCCCGAAATCGTGGGGCATTGGCGGCGCAGGGTGCGATTCTCCTGTTTACGGACGACGACTGTGTGCCTATGCCAGATTGGCTGGACGCGATGCTTGAGCCGTTCAATGATCCGGACGTGGTCGGTGCCAAGGGGGTCTATCGTACCCACCAGAAGAGCCTGGCTGCTCGCTTTGTGCAGATGGAGTATGAAGACAAATATCGGTTGATGGCAGGCCCTGCGACCATCGACTTTATCGACACCTACTCGGCCGGCTTTCGCCGCAATCGCTTTCTTGAGATGACCGGTTATGACACCTCTTTTCCAGTCGCGTGTGCGGAGGACATCGAACTTTCCTATCGTATGTCCGCGCGTGGCTGGAAGATGATGTTTGTACCTACGGCGATTGTCTACCACACGCATCCCGATACCTTCACGCGTTATCTGAAGAAGAAATATAAGTTTGCGTTCTGGCGTGTTCTGGCTGTGCGCAAAAACCCCGGCAAAGGCGTGAAGGACAGCCACACGCCGCAGATCATGAAGCTCCAGCTTCTGTTTGCACCGGTACTGCTGATTGCGGTGGCCTTCGATCTGACCGTGCGGCCGACTTTGCCTGCATCAGCGCTTGTCCTTGCCGGTTTCTTGCTAAGTACGCTTCCGTTTACCCTTAGGGCGATACAGAAGGATCCGATGGTCGGAATACTGTCACCTGTGCTTCTCGCCGCGAGAGCCTGCGCGCAGGTGATGGGGGTTGCGGGTGGTTTGATTTATGCAAGGCGCAAGTCGGCGACGGAAGCGGTCAATCCAAAGCCGACCCCAGATAGCGGAAGCTGAGGCGCGCTTTTAAGCTTTTCCATTGCAAGTTGTGTCTGGTTTCTCGCTCAGCGGTGGAGGTGCAATTCAGGATTCCAAGTGAGTTGCAGCCAGCCGCTCGTATTGTGTTGAGATCCGTTCATGTAGGAAGGGATGAGGAAGCGCTCGTACTGGGTGAAGAGCTGAGCCCGCCAGTGGGAATTGAAGGCATAGGAAGCATTTACAAACCCATCAGTGATTGTACCGCCGCCTGGGAGAAAGAGCGTGCCGGTTTTGTTTTGGCGATAGCCTGCTTCGAGTCGCGTGCGGGCGGAAAACCAATAGCTGGTGCGACCTTCAATTGCCCGTGAGTCCCTGCCAATCGCGTTTCCAAGCATGAAACTCTTATTTGTATTTCCGTCGAGGTATTGGCTATTTGTGAAGAAGTGATACGGACCAAAGTCTTCAATAAGACCTTCGGAGCTGACAGCTTCCACACGCAAATCCATATGCGGCAAGAAGGGTAGCCGCGCAAAATAGATACCCGGATTCCAAACGGCTCGGCGGGGCGCCGCGAGGGGACTTGGGTCATCATCGGAGTATGCGTCCGCGTAAAGCGTGACGAGCCGGCGCAGAAAGGGTAGGCGATAAGTGAAATCGAAGTTGCTCTTGCGATCGCCTGGATCGAGACGGTCACCATACCCGACGCAGCCACCACAACCACCGCCTCCGGTTGAGTTGAAGCTAAAGACATTCGCTTTGAAGCTATGGAATGTGATGGGGTGGTCGACACCCCAGAAGATGGACCAGCGAGTAAAGCTGATTTCCAGGTTTTCCCCGAAGTTGAAGTCTGCCTTCTGGCCGTTGTACCAGGGGCGTGCCGGGTAGCTATGTCCGGATAGCTTTCCGAGCACGATGTCGAAACGATAGGTGCCGAGAGAGGGGACCCAAGGAAATGGGTGGGGACGCGTCGATTCGAAGCGCAGGTTGTAGGTTGGCTCTGCGTTACTGGAGAAAGCTATGGGGCCCATGGTTGTCGGTCCCCAGTAGATCTCCTGCTTGCCCATGGAGAGCGAGTTGCCCGCAAACGCGATGCCTCCATACAGTTCGATGGCACCGTGGTGATCGAATGCTGCTTGTGCAGGTATCGGCCGGATTATCGGATCGGTGTCTGGTTGCGATCGATCGATTACGTTGATCAGTTGGTTGATGGCAGGCGTCTCAGCGGGATTGCCAGGGCTGTGCTGAAGCTCTTGTCTGTCGTAGAAGAAGAACCGTCCGTCGTGGGCGCGGAAGGAGAAGCCGGCGATAGCGCTGCTGCCTCGGCCGAGCGGGCGTCCGAAATCGTTCCACCAGGTCTGGCCAAAGTGGAAGCTGTCCTGCAATGCGGGACCCGCGATTGTTCCATATCGTCCGTAGACAGACTCCAGGCTCAAAGCCTCGTAATACTGGGGCTCGGATTCGAACTCAGTATGAAGATCGGCCATGAGGAGGTGAGCTTGTGCTAGAAGGCTAGGACTGTACGCGTCTTTGAGACTGGCAAGATTTTCAGCGAGACGAAGTTGCCGTCGACACTCCTGGCGGGTCCACGGGCGGATGGCGGTGCTTTGACCAGGGATGAAGCCCATGGCCGCCAGCCTCTCCAGCGCCGGATAGACCCAACTGTCCATGGGTACGTTGGTTGAGCCAATTGTGTCGGGATCGACATCCTCGCCCAGAGGTCTCGGAACCCGATGGGCGATGGGGTCGGGAGGGGGGTGCGCGTCGACTTGTTGGGAGGGGTGAGTGCGGGTGACGCCGAAGTCGTCTGGCGTTTTGCCGGTGTCGAAGGGGTTGAGGGTGAAGTTGTGGTGTGCGCGGTAGACGTAGTGGCCTATGAGCCAGCCTGCGGCGCTGCCGACGAGAACATCGGAGGGGAAGTGCTGTTCGGCAAGGACGCGGCTGACGCTGACTCCGGTTGCCAATCCGTAGACTGCAGTTTGTGTGAGCCAGCCAGGATACTCGTCGGCGACGACCGAGGCGAGGGCCCAAGCGGCTGCCGCGTGAGTCGAGGGGAAGGAGGAGTCGAGAGGGCTAGAGCTAAAGAAGCTACCTTTTGCGTGGTCTACGTTCGGGCGATCGCGGCGGGAGACTAACTCGATTGCCTCGCTGACGGCGAGGGCGTCGATCAGGGCTTCGCCGCTGAGGAGACCAGTTTCCTTGGCTTGTGGAGCGTAGTGGGTGAGACTCCAGAGGTACATGGTGCCAGGGATGAGTCCCAGAGTGCCGACGCCGACGTTTGAGATGGTGGTGAAGTGTTTTTGATCGTTGGCGTTGATGTGGACCAACGCTGTCATGGTGTGCTGGTCGCTGCCGATCATGGTGCCGGTGACGGCGGCCAGGGGGAGGAGCCACATGGCGTCCATTGGCTTGACGTGGAGCGGGCTGGTCCAGATCGCCTTCTGGTCGAGCAGGATCCGTTTTGGGGTGCCAGCGAAGGTGATCGGTTCGGGTTTTGAGGGTGTTGGCGGGGCGGTTTTGGGGTCGTTCTGCGGCTCAGGCGCGTCCGGTAGCGAGGTGGAGGTCTCCGGTGCAACGCTGGTTGTTGCGGGCTCCTGAAGGGCGCTCTGTGCGGGGCAAAACCGGCCTGTTGCGAGGAGAAGAGAGGCTGTGAGGCAGAGGGTTGCGCTAATTTTGGGGCGAGTCAAAGGCATCGGCAAGTTCGGGCGACAGCTTAGTGCACCCCTTGCTGGAGGCTACCATAGGCGCACGCTTCGATGGGTATGTGGACTCAGGCCGGGAGCTCCGCCGGACCCGTATTAGGGGTACCCCTCCCCCCCATTGCCGGCGCGTAACCTGCTTATATTCAATTATTTACGACTTGTCGGTGCCTGTAAAATATTCATAATAAATGGGTTGCGTCCAAAATATTCCATCGAAACGAGTTAGCCCCGAAAGAGGGTCCAGGGCTTGTTTGTTTTGATCTATATAACCAGTATAGCGGGTTGAGGGTAACTAATACGCCACGCGGATGTTGTTGTAGGGAAAGCAGTTGAGAGGGGCAGGGGCTTGACATGCGATTTCTGGGCTGAAAACGCAAAAAGTATTTGGGGCGGTGGAGCGTCACTCGTAAATCAAGCAAATAAGCTGGTCAAGAATTCCGACCGTTCAACACGGTTAGAGGCCTCCTCGCATCGGCCCGTGACCCCTCGCTGAGTGACTGGCGATTTTCAGAGGGTGGCATGAAAGAGATCCAGGCCTCCAGACTGACTCTCGTTTTCGATCTTAAGCCTGCTGCCATGTGATGTGTGCTTTTGTGATGGAGCTATCTGAATCCGATTCGCCGCTCGAGGTCCTGGAATCGCGGATCCGATCGCAGATTATCGAGACTAGCCTCTATCTCGATGGATCCCAGTGCTGGATCACGTTCCTGATAGGCCTTCTCCAATAACCGAAAGGCCTCGTCCAGGTTTCCGAACCGCGCTTCGTAGTAAGCAAAACCGATTGTGGGGAACTCATGATGCTTGGCAAACTCTTTGATTTCTGCCATAGCTGCTTCAGCTCGAGTCTTGTCTCCGGAGGCCGCCCAAATATTTGCAGCATTGGCCAAATAGCCAATCCTGCCCATTAAATGGAGTTCCTGCAGATGGTCCAGGGCCTTGAACGCCTCGGTCCATTGACCCTTTGCCGTATACGCACCAACGAGGGCGCGGTAGACACCGGTGTGAGCAGGGTCCATCTCTAACACCCGCTTGCATTGCTCGATCACCTTGTCCGGCTCGTGCTCGGCTTCATAGATCAGAATAAAATGGGCCGTGGCTAAGATCTCGAACGGAGCCAGATCGATAGCAAGTTTGTTTTCTTCCAAAGCTTCATCAAAGCGTCTGTTGAGCATCAGGTAGTGAGAATAACTTCGGTGGGCCACCGAGTTATTCGGATCCAACTCGATGGCACGCTTGAGATCTCGCTCCGCCCCAGCCCAATCCCAGTCGTACGACATCTTAACCCAGCCAGAAAATGTGTAGGCCGAGGAAAGATTCGGATCGAGTTGAAGCGCCTTCCCGATGGCTGCGCGAGCCTTTGAAATAACCTCCGGACGATCTTTGGGGCCCACAAACCCACTGTAAACTGCGTAGGAGTTCGCCAACTGCGCCCAGGCTTCGGCAAAATTAGGATCGATCGCGACAGCTTGTTCAAGATAGCCGACGGCTTTACCCGGTGGCTCGGCGTGTTTCCGGTTCTCGACGTACATGCCCTTCAGAAAAGCATCGTAGGCCTGTGGATTGATTGGGCACGCCTTCGTTAGGCGAGCGTTCTCTTCCGGAGTAAGGTTCGTTTTTACCTGATTGGCAATAGCTGTGGCGACTTGTGTCTGCAAAGTCACAATGTCCGCCATCTTTCTCTCGTAACTAGCGGCCCATAGATGGCGGTCGTTGCGGGCATCGAGGAGCTGCGCCGTAATGTGCACGTCAGAACCTGAGCGCGACACCGAACCCTCGACAACGGCATCGACGTTGAGTTCCCTGGCGATCTCGGGGAGAGTCTTCTTCGTGTGTTTGAACTGCATCACGGAGGTCCGGGAGATCACTCGCAGCGAGTGGATCTGCGCTAGGTTCGTGATCAATTCATCGGTCATTCCATCCACGAAGTACTCCTGATTAGGGTCTCCGGAGAGGTTTTCAAGAGGAAGGACCGCGAGCGAGCTGATCTGGATCGCGGAATGGCGCGCGGCGAACCAACGCCATATCACCCCACTCCCGATCACCAACAACACACATCCAGTCGCGATCCAAGCTCGATGACGTTGCCACCAGGTCCCCGGCTTCCGCAAGGAGTCCCCGCCGGAATGGGCCTCCCCGACCCTCCCCGATTGAGCTGCTGGCTGGTAGACCTCCTTCACCTCAGCGATGAACCGGTACCCGCGCTTGGAGACCGTCTCGATGTACTGACTTTGGTCCTGGCCAGGTGCGTCACCCAGAGCCTTGCGGAGCAAAGAGATATTGCGTGCGAGCGTTACCTCTTCCACAAACGTGTCAGGCCAGAGAGTCTTCATCAGGTCGTCCTTATCTACCAGGAGACCGTGACGTTCGACCAGCAGGACCAGAGTTTCGAAGACCTTGGGCGACAGTCTGATATCGCGGCCGTCGAGGGTCAGGCGACGCTCGGCCGGGTCAAGAAGAAACGGACCAAACGAGTAGGTGAGTCGTCGTGCCGTTTGCTCCAGCTGTTCCAAGGGCAGCCTCCGATGATCTCGATCAGGAACCGAAGACGACAGGGCGATCGGCCAGAAACCCTTTGTTTGCTGCAGCAGTATGACGACGCGAGAATTCTAGCAGATAAAAATCAGGTTTTCGCCAAGACTTCAGGCGGTATGCGGAGGAGCGTGGGCTCACGCGATGTTCGCGGCTCTCGAGGTGAACTCCATGCCTTCACTCCGTCTCTTCAGACACCTTCTCGCCTTCGTCCCTTTCTGCCTCTGCAACCTTCCCTCTGGCTTCGCTCAGGAGCCTTACCAGATCAAGTTCAAGGTCGTAGTGGATATGATGATCATCCCTATAACCATCAATCGAGCCGGCCCCTTCGACTTCCTCGTCGATACCGGTAGCACCGATACAATCATCGACCGAGCCCTCGCGGAAGAACTGCGTCTTCCTCCTGCGGGAAAGATGACCATTGAGATGGCTGCAGGAGAGTTAGTCATGCCTCTGGTCCAAACCGATTCACTGTCGATCGGAGGTGCAACCGTGCACGGCTTGAATCTCGGCGTCGTCAACAATTACGCCAATCTGGTGCCCAAAGTGCGCGGCATACTCGGAGAGAACTTCCTGCGATCGTTCGATCTCCTCATCGACAACCGGCGGCATCTCATCCAACTCGAGTCGGGCATGGCATCCCTAGCTGGCAGGTTGACCGGCGAACGCCTTCCCCTGAGCATGACTGGAATGTACGAAACGGAACCCACCCGCGACCGGCTCGTTGTGGTGGGGCGCATCCACGAATTGGGAGACAAGAACGTCAACCTGCTACTCGACTCGGGCACCGCAAGTATCGTGCTCTTCAAGACACTCAACACCTCCACGCTGGTCCCTGGTTCGTCGTCCAGCTATTACCTCGGGGGTTTAGTCGGAAGCAGTCTTGTCGATCCGCAAACTTCACGGCTTCTTCGACTGGGAGACAAGGTCTTCCGCGATCTCACCGTCTATGTGCCGAGAGGGAAGATCCCACCGATGGATGTAGACGGTTTCCTGCCAATCACACTCTTCCAGTCCATCTTCATAAGCCACTCTGGTAAATACGTGATCCTCGACCCATCCGCCCCCAAAAACCCGGTGCACGCGCAGCCAAAGGCGCATTTCGCTGAAGGACGTGGGAACCTTTTGTGTAGTCAGTGCGGGGAGTCGCAAGAATGAATGCGTTTCGCTGACGGTCAATCCGGAAAGTCAATCCGGAAATGACCTCAACGTCCTCTCTGCCAACTGCTCATGAGGTTGATTCGTGCACTGCGCGATCTTTCTCCCGAAGTGCGATTTTCAAGCGAAGCAGGAATTTCAAGAGGAGAAAACTGCGCTGGGCGGGGCGAGTGTGATACTGTTTGCGAACAGCAAGCGCCCTTGCGTGTGTGCACGATGAGCGTAGCGGCAGGCCCCTCCCCCTGGTCAGGATTGCGCCGTTCTCCGGAGAACTTCAAGAGTCTCCGTTGCACGGAAGAGACGCGCATCCGATGCGGTCACATTCTTCATGATCTCTTTTCCCGGTTATGTGTTGACGAGTGCTTTGTGGGCTCCTTCGCAGGTGAAATCTGGTGAAAAGAGGACATTATGCCGTCGGAATCGACAGTCACAATCTCATTGAACACACTTCTTTGCAACCGTGAGTCTCAGTCGGGAGGCTCGAATCCTTATCTATGGCCGGCCGTGGTGTGGATCGATAAGACCACGTTCAATGTGGGCGAGATCGGAATTGCGGATAGCAACGCTCACAACGTTTTGAAGCGAGGCATGAAGGCGGGCGATTCCCTCACGATCGAATCGACCGTGGGAGTGATTACGAGGTTCTTCGAGGATCCCCTGACGAACTTCGTCATCATTCTGACCGTTGGGATGTTTCACGACAACGAGACGCCCAACAACGCGGTGACGGCTGGTTACGGCGCGTTTCAGTCGACGCTTCAGGCTGAGATCAAGTCTCATCTTCTGGCTCTGAACTCGCCGGACCAGAGCGTGGTGGACCAGGCGCGGAAGGAGATCAGCGATGCGGTGACGGCGGCCGTAACGTCGGCCATCAGCAATAGCCTTACGACGTTCCAGAAGGGAGAGGTGTTGGCCGGTATTCTTACGCTCGACAGCACCATCGGCAGCGCGTCGACATCGTTCTCGAACCTGGTGAATTCCAACTTCACTCTGACGATCGGCAATCCATTGGGTGGAAGGTTGCTCTATTACAAGGACACCACGCAGAACGGCACAGGCGACGTGAACACGCCGCTGGTGATCGGGCAGGGAGGATGGCAGCAGTTCAAGTTTCTGTTCTCGGCGGGAAACAATGTGATCTACGCGGTCAACCAGCAGGGGCAGCTACTGCGCTATGTGGATGCGTCGCAGACGGGCGGCGGCGATGTGAGTTCACCGCAGGTGATCGGACAGGGAGGATGGTTGCAGTTCCGGTTCCTCTTCTCCGGCGGCGGCAACATCATCTACGCGGTCAACCAGCAGGGGCAGTTGTTACGCTATGTGGATGCGTCGCAGACAGGCGGTGGCGATGTGAGTTCGCCGCAGGTGGTCGGGCAGGGAGGATGGCAGCAGTTCAAGTTCCTCTTCGGCGGCGGTAACAACGTGATCTACGCGGTCAATCAACAGGGGCAGTTGCTGCGCTATGTGGATGCGTCGCAGACGGGCGGCGGCGATGTCAGTTCGCCACAGGTGATCGGGCAGGGAGGATGGTTGCAGTTCTTGTTTCTGTTCACCGGTTGGAACAACATCATCTATGCGGTCAATCAGCAGGGGCAGTTGCTCTTCTACAGGGATGCGTCGCAGACGGGCGGTGGCGATGTCAGTTCGCCGGGAATCATCGGACAGGGCGGGTGGCAGCAGTTCGGCTTCCTCTTCGGCGGCGGGAACGGCGTGATTTACGCGGCGGAGAAGGCGCTCAATCCGGCGGACAACTACGAGATCGCAGGAACTCTAACGACCGCTCCGGTGCGCTGTCTCGCCGAACGCACGGCGGTTAACCAGGCGACGCAATCGGTGAATGCAGCGAAGCAGATCGTCAAGGCACTTCAGCTCGAACTCCAGAACGCGCCCCCGTCGCAAAAACCGGAGCTTATAGCTGAGATCAGGGCTGCGGAGAAGGATGTCGCGGCGGCGCAGAAGGTACTCGATGCAGCGAACAAGGCCCTTCAGGCTTGCCTGGCGAGTTCCTGAAACCGGCACCGGCGTAGCTTCAACTCCAACAGCGCAGACTTCATCCGGGAGATGAGGAAGAATCACGATTGAGGCGGAGAAGAGTCTGCGTCTGCCCGCGGCCCGCGAAAATTCCCCAGGCTCATTTGCCCGTAGTGCCGCTTTGAAAGGACAGCATATGAAGATCGTAGTGGACGGCTTGAGGAAGTAGTCACTGATGAGTTGTGCAACTTAAGCAGTAGTTCAGGCTAATGAATCCTTTTTCCCAGAAGCCCGGTCTGCTGGTACGATTGCGCGAACCTTATTAATTTCTCCGGGACCAGTTAATGCGCCGTTTTTTTGTCTTTGCTGTTCTTTCTTTGCCGTCCGTTACACTCTGTCAAACCCCCACCCAAAGCAGTCCCAGTCTCCATCCTCCTGCTGCCGACGGTAAGATCCACTGTGCCTTTCAGGCGCCCCCCGCACCTGGCGAAGCGCTTAGCGCTCTTGTCTCCGGCGATACGGAGCGTGCGGAAACTCTCTACGCCGCCCAGGTTGCGTCCTCTCCCTCGCCCGCCGCGTACGCCGGCCTGATCCGCGCGCAGCTCACAGGCAATAAACTCTCTGCCGCTCTTGCCACAGCGAAGAGTGCCGTCGCGGCTGCACCCACCTCTGCCGAGATCCAGGCATCTACCGGCGATGTTCTTCTACGCTCCGGACAGATTCCGGAGGCCGACGCCGGATATTCGCGTGCCCTTGCACTGGACGCCTGCTCCGCACGAGGCCACTTTGGCAAGGGATTGATCAATCAGCTCCTCTCGCGACACGTGGCAGCGGATCACGAACTTGATATCGCTCGCAAGCTCTCCCCCAACGATCCCGAGATCCTAGCGGCCTACCTGAGCTCGCTCCCCGTGGCTGATCGCGCCGTGCCACTGAACGCTTTTCTCTTTGGTAAACCTCAGCTCCCGCCAGAGCAAATCGAGGAGCTCACGCGTCAGCTGGCAATCCTTCAGGCGCACAAGTTCTGCAGCGAGGTCGAGGCGGTCCAGATCGCCAAGCTTCAGCTTGCGCCTGTCATGTTGAACGGAACGCTCATTCGCTCCTGGGGCTTTACGACGCGGCTCAACGGCGACAGTCAGCTGCTCGAGCTAGACTCCAGCGTTTCAGGCATCTTCCTCGATGAGAAACAGGCTGCGAAGGCAGGTGTCCGTCCGCTTGTCGCCGGCGCAACCAAGGTGCCCTACACTGGCGTCCTTGACCACCTGAAGATCGGCTCAGTACAGTACAGCGACTGTCCCGTTCACGTTGTTGCCTCCGCCACTCTGGCGGGTGCAAACGGCCTTATCGGTCTGGACCTCTTCCGTGATCACCTCATTCACATCGATTATCCCGATCAGTCCGTAACTCTTAGTCCGCTTCCCACGGATCCTCTCGCGGCAGCGCCTGGAAACGAGAGGTCGATAGTGACCCCCACCAACAGGGGTTGGTCTCAGGTCTACGTCGATGGCGGCAATATCATTGTGCCCACCCTGATCAACAAACAGGGTCCCTATCTCTTCGTCCTCGATACCGGCGCCCTCCTCACCGTCCTCTCGCCCGACTCAGCCAGCCGAACCCTCGGCAAGAGCACCGATGGTAGCCTCGCCATCCGTGGCATCTCTGGTCCCGTGGTCAAGGTGATTCCCAAGGAGGGCGGCGGCGATGTGAACCGAGCCGACGTCTACTCTTCCGACGGAAGCCTTCTTAAGGTCTCCAGTCCATTTAAATTTCCACTTTACCGCTTCGCCGGTACTGAGTTCCCCAACCAGTCCGCCATATCCTTTGATCTGACACCTAAGAGTCATGGCACGGGTGTCGAGGTCTCCGGACTTCTCGGCTTCGACGTCCTCCGCAGCTTCCTCATCGACATTAACTACCGCGACGGATTGGCCCGAATCCTGTTCGACCAGAACCGCCGCTACCTTGTCCAGCAGGCAGACCGCACCTATCTTGGCAACTACTACTAAGGGCTTCGTTAGTAGCTGCCAAATCACTGATTTAATATTTCGGGTCTGAGGCGGTTTTGTAGATCTCGGTCTCGATGATGTTCAGGGTAGGTTTGTTTTTGGCGACGGGGGCGATGCCGGAGACTTCGACCTTGCCGGTGATCTCTTTACTGCCCGCTGCGAGACCTTCGTCTTGTGGTGGTTCTGTGAGGGTGATGCGGAGATGCTGGCCCTTGGTCGGCTTGAGGGGCAGGGTGCAGTAGCCGAGGGTGGTGGGGGTGAGGCCTTCCCAGACGGTGACTCCGTCGACGGTGATGCGGAGAGCGTAGCGGTGCTGGCGGAAGCCGTTGAGTTTTAGTTCGAGCTCGTCGATGGTGTCGGGGGAGGCGAGGGTGTATTCGATCCATGCGTTCTGGAGTTCGCCGTCGCTGGACCAGCCGGTGGTTTCGTTGTCGTCGTAGCTGGCGGAGGTGTTGGCGGAGTTGGAGCCAGCGGTAGCGGAAGCGATGGTGAGTGCGGTGCGCGTGATTTTGAAGGATGGGGTGGAGGGAGTTGGGCCGCGCTTGAGGTACGACGTGAGTACGGCAGAGGGCATTTCGGTGGAGAGGCCAGCGATGACCGGGACGGCGCGTGATGCGAGTTTGAGTGTTGCGGGTTTGAGACCTTCGGCGGCGGCTGTGAGAGTGATTGCTCCGGCGGTGGGTGTGGAGCGGAGGATGACGCGGTTGATGCCGCCTTCTACGGGGAGTGACTTCGAGAGGATGTAGTTGTCTTCGTGGAGGAGCGGAGTGGGATTGGCAGCATTGCTGTGAGCATCGCTGGCTGCGATGTTTGCGGGGACGGGAGTGGCGGAGCCTTGCGCGATGCCGCCGCGCCACTCGGCTGTGCCGGTGAGGTTGAAGTTGATTTTGTTGAGGGCGGTGGGACAGCGGTTGCCGTTGGCGTCGACGACTTCGACGTCGACGAGGGCCATGTCGGCTCCGTCGGCACGGAGGCCACCGGGGCCGGTGTGTGGGGTGAGGCGGATGCCGACGGGTGCACCTGTGGTCTTCAGTTCGGCGGTTGTGATGACTTGATTGTGTGCGTCGTAGCCGATGGCTTCGAGCTTGCCGGGTGCGAAGGGGATTTTTTCGAAGGTGAAGAGGAAGCGGCTGGACTGCGAGCCGAAGCCGAGGGAGCGGGCGTTGAGTTTGAGTTCGACTTTGTCGGCGGTGGAGACGACGTAGATGGGTTTGACGGTGCCTGCGGTGTAGTTCCAGTGGCCGAGGATGTGGGTGCCGGGGTGCTCGACGTCGACCCAGCCGTTCCAAATGACCTGATGGGCGAAGTAGCCGTCTTTGGGGATGCGCATGGCGTCGACTTCGCCGGAACGGCGGTAGTTGTTGTCGCCGCGATAGTGGGTGTTGGAGTCGGAGAAGATGATGTTGGCGCCGCCGGAGCTGACGCGGGTTCCGGTGCCTGGGCGCTCGTGCCAGTAGTCGAACCAGCGCTCGACGTCTTCGATTGCGTGGGAGTCCTGGTTGCGGTTGTAGAGGGGCGAGTCTTTGTGGAAGGGTGCGGTGTTGTCGTCCCAGAATTTGCGAGCGCCTTCGTCGCGGGAGTATTCGTGGGCCCAGAGCGGTTTGGTGGCGGACTTGTTGATGTAGAGCATCTCGCCGCCGTACTCGGCTACGGAGCTGGCGAGCATCTCGCGTGCGCCGATGGCGCGGCCGCCGTGGGGATCGTACTGGTCGCGGACGGGCTTCATGTCGCGCATGTGGTCTTCGGAGATGGCTTTGTTGCCGGATTCGTAGAAGAGGATGCTGGGGTTGTTGCGGTTGTAGATGATGGCGTCGCGCATGAGTTCGACGCGCTGCTCCCACTGCCGGCCTTTAGAGTCGCCCTCGGCGTCACCGGCGGGCATGGATTCGATGAGGCCGACGCGGTCGGAGGATTCGATGTCCTGTTTCCAGGGAACGACGTGCATCCAGCGGACGAGGTTGCCGTTGCTCTCGACCATCATGCGGTTGCTAAGGTCGCTCATCCAGGGTGGGACGGAGAGGCCGACGGCGGGCCACTCGTTGGTGGTGCGCTGGCCGTAGCCGTGCATCTGGATGACGCGATCGTTGAGAGTGACCATGCCGTTGGCGAAGGAGGTTTTGCGGAAGCCGGTGCGGGTGGTGACGGTGTCGACTGGACGGCCAGCGACGGTGAGTGTGGTGACGACGTCGTAGAGGTAGCCATAGCCCCAGCTCCAGAATTGCAGGTTGTTGAGGACGGCTTCGGCGTGGAGGTTTTGGGTTTCGCCAGGTTGGATGGTCTGAGGGTCGGCGCTCATGTGGCCGATGACTTTGTGGTCCATGTCGACGACCTGTGCGGTGTAGGTGATGGTCTTTGGGGTGGAGTCGTCGTTGCGGATCTGGGATTCGGCGGTGATCTTCACGGAGTGTTGCGGGATGTTGAAGTCGCTGGCCCAGATGTAGGTGCCGGTAGTGCCGAGATTCGAGTAGAGCGGGAGGGTTTGGTAGAGCTTGCCGGTGACGTGGAGCCAGACGCTTTTGCTGATGCCGCCGTAGTTGGCGTAGAAGTTTCCGTTGTTCCAGTGGTAGGGGGTGTTGGTGACTTTTTCTTTGTAGTCCCAGCGATTGTCGGTGCGGACGGCGAGGACGTTTTCCTGCGGGGCTGGCAAGACGCCTGTGGAGATGTCGAAGCCGAAGGCCATGACTCCGTCTTCGTGGCGGCCGATTAATTTGCCGTTGAGGTAGACTTCGCCAGCCTGGCGGATGCCTTCGAATTCGAGGAAGATTTTTTTGTCTTTCGCGGAGGCGGGGAGGCGGAAGTGTTTGCGGTACCAGGCGACTCCGGTGGGGAGATCGTGAATGCTGACTCGGAATGCGGAGTCTTCGTTCCAGGCGTAGGGCGTGGTGACGTGCTTCCAGGTGTGGTCGTCGAAGGTTGGTTGTTCGGCACCTGCGGGGTCGCCTACGAGGACTAACCAGCCGGGGTTGAAGTTGTATTTGGTTCGGGTGGGGGTTTGGGAGTTGAGTGCGTGTCCGAGGAAGAGAGGCAAAAGAGAGAACAGGGCCCAGCGTGCAACTACGAATTTCCGCATTTCAACTCCCGGGGAAGCAAGCTGTTTAGTGACTGCGAGCTTGCGTTATGCGATCCACAGGAATGGTAGCGGAAAATCATCGGGAAGGTCCTGTTGGGAAATAATATTTCTATTGGTACATTTCAAATTCTGTGAGGGCTATAGATGGTGGCGGACAGCGTGAGCCAGGCCAGCGAAGTGGCGATGTAACGCGTTGTGGAGTCAGGCGTAGTCAAAGAGGGTCATGAAGCCGTAGTCCATGTGCAGGGTCTGGTGGCAGTGGAAGAGGGTGAGGCCGGGCTTGTCGGCGGTGAAATCGATCTCGACCTGCTGGTAGCCGCCGACCATGACGACGTCTTTGATGATGCCGGAGGTTGGGGTGCCGGCGAAGTTGGTGAGTTCGAAGCTGTGGCGATGGAGATGGATGGGGTGGATGTCGTCGCTGGCGTTGCGCATGCGGATGCGGTAACGGCGGCCTTGGTTAAGATGATAGCGAGGCGACATGTTGTCCATGGAGAAGGCGACGTTGTTGATGGTCCAGCGATTGAAGCCTTCGGCAGCGGCGTTGAGTTTGGCGAAAGTCATCTCGATGGTTTCATCGGGCGTCGGTGAGGCTGCGCCTGGTTTGCCGAAGCGGGCGTAGCTCCAACGGAAGGGCGGCGGTTTGAGCCAGAGGGGTTTGGTGGAATGGCCGGCGTATTCGATGACGATGCCCATGCCGTGATGGCGGTCGTCGTCGGCGAGATCGCCCATGATCCAGACGCCGGGGTGCTTCATGTCTACGATGGCGGAGATGCGTTCGGCGGTGCCGAGCCAGAGGACGGGGACGGTGGCGGGAGTGGGCACAGGGTTTCCATCGAGCGCGATGACTTTGAAGGTGTGGCCGGGAAGCGCGAGGCTGCGAATCTCGGTGGCGCTGGCGTTGATGATGTGGAAGAGGACGCGCTCGCCGGTTTTGACGTGGATAGGTTCACCGTGGCCTAGCATCTTGCCGTTGATGGTGAAGGAGCCGTAGCCGACTTCGTAACCGTGGGGCATGCCGCTGGCGAGAGAGGCTTTCATCGCTGACTCGCCTGTGTCTTTGAGTGCTTTGACAGTGGTGGCGGGAGTGAGGAAGTCCATCGCCATGTCTCCGCCACGGCTGAAGGTGGGCTCGAACTCTTTGAGGGTGAGGAAGACCTCGCGATCGTAGGCCCCGGGGTTATAGGCGGGTTCGATGTAGACGGGGCCTGCAAGGCCGTTGTATTGGCCGGCGACGAGGTCGGCTGCGGCGCGAACGTGGGTGTGATAGAAACGGACGCCGGAGGGGCGTGGAGTGAACTGAATGCGACGCGTGCCGTGGGCTGGGATGTAGGGAGTGCCCTCTTCGGCTGAACCGTCGACGTCGACGGGAACGAACTGGCCGTGCCAGTGGAGCTGCTCGGGGGTGTCGGTGTCGTTGTGGATGTCCACGGTGACGGGCTGATTCTCTTTGAGACGAAGAAGCGGGCCGGGGAACTGGCCGTTGTAGGTGGTGGTGGAGATGATGCGGTTGGGTGCGAGTTCGATGGGGCTGGTGGCTATGCGGAGGGTGTAGCCGGGTGAGCGGGGAGGTTGCTGGGCGGCGATTGGATGGAGCGCGAGGTTGAGGGCCTCCGATCGTTTGGTGAGGCCGGCTGCTGTGACGGTCCCGGCAAGCTTGAGGAAGTGGCGGCGCGATGTGCTCATGTGGTGAACTCAGCGTTGATGTGGCCGCAGGTGTGCCCGATCCACGCCAAAGGCACAGCGACACTGACAGAGTATCGCTTACGAGTCGAGTGGTCGATGAGCGGCGAGACTGGTGAGCGTCACAGGTGATAGATGTGGTCGGCTCCGAGGACGAGTAGGAGTGTGATCGTGGCTATGGCTACTTCGCCTACGGCGCCTACGATGAAGGGGCGGGCTCCTTGTTTGAAGAGATCTTTGAGGTTAGTGCGGAGGCCTACTCCGGCGAAGGTTAGAAGGAAGGCCCATCGGCTTAGATTTCCCAGGGCGAGGAGTTGGGGCTTGGTGAAGCCTAGTGCGGCGATGGTCGGATTGGACGAAGCGCCTAGTGTGGCGAGGAGCGAGATAACAAGGAAGCCCAGGACGAATTTGGGGAATTTTTGCCAGAGGAAGGCGGCTTTGTTGTCGAGTTGTTTGGTAGCGGCTCGGCTGGCGAGGCCCTTGCGCACCCAGTGGATCGCGTAGCCGAGCACGACGAAGCCGATGAGGGCATTGCGGCAGGTTTTGGCGAGGACGGCGAATTTTCCGGCGGCGTCGGAGTAGAGGGCTCCGGCTGCGGTGGCTTCGGCTGTGTTGTCGACGGCGAGGCCGGCCCAGATGCCGTAGGCGTGGTCGCTCATGTGGAGGGCGTGGCCGATGAGCGGGAAGGTGAAGAGGGAGAGCGCGCCGAGGGCGAGGATCGCGGCGATGGCGGTGGAGGAGTCTTCTTCGTCGGCGTCGATGGCGCCTTGCGTGGCGATGATGGCAGAGACTCCGCAGACGCTGGAGCCTACGGCGAGGAGGGTGGTGAGTTTGGGGCCGAGGTTGAAGGTGCGGCCCAGCCAGGTCATGAAGGTGAGCGAGAACGCGAAGGCGATGAAGACGAGGAGGAGGGAGATGCCGCCTAGTTTTAATACGTCGCCGAGGATGAAGCGCGCGCCGAGGAGGATGATGCCTACTTTGAGCCAGAAGTCATAGGTGGCGACACCGGCGCGGAAGATGCGCGGGACGCCGACGGTGTTGGCGATGACGATGCCGAAGAGGATTGCCCAGAGGACGTATTCAATGTTGGGGAAGGTGATGTGGTGGGCTTTGGTCCAGGTGTTGAGGAAGTGCTCGACGAATTTTCCTGCGTAGCCGACGACGAAGAGGAGGGCGATGCCGGGGAGGAGGCCGAGGAGGGTGGAGGGCTCGGCTGGGTTGCGGCCTGGGGGGTGGGGTGGGTACTCGGTGCGGAGGTCGGGCAGGTTGGCGGAGGTTGCCATGAGGTTCTCCTTGGCGCTTTGCCGGTTACCAGGCGATGGTTTTTAGCAGGCTGAAGCGGATGAGGAGGCCGAGTGCGGCCGCAGCCAGGATGGCCCAGGCGTCTGTCGAAAGGCGGGGGAAGAGACGGGTACGAGGGGTGGACATGAAGGGTCTCCTTTGGAGAATGCGCGATGCACACGAAAGAGCGTGTGGAAACTTAGATTTTTAAAGAAGGGGTACGGCGCAGGAGAGACTAGCTACAACAACAACGAGTAGGCATGAGGTGCAAGGTCGCGAGTTGGCGGGAGACCGTCATGTGGGATTTAGTCTACCACTATAGCGGCGGAATGTGGTTACGCTGTGGCAAGAAGATGACTGGCGGCGGTGTCGGCGTGCTCGTGGAGCCTTTCCATATCTTCCTGAATCTGCTGGATTGTTTCGCTGTCGTGCGGGAGGTAGGTGTGGGCCTGCTCGAGAAGAAGAAAGTGATCGTGCCATTCACCGAGCGATTTCTGGGCGGCCTCGTAGCGGGCGGCGAGGGTGGCGACGGCTTTTGAGGCGTCGATGCCCGTCTCTGCGAGATAGCGTGCGGTCTTGGAGACTTTGCGGAGGGTGTGAAGATCCTGATCCTGTTGCAGGTCGAGGCCGCGGACGTTTTCGGCGAACCAGGTTTGGGTGACGGTGATGAGTTTTGCGCCGCTGAGGTCGAGATCGATTGCGGGGCCTAGGCTGGCTTCAAGGGTTTTGAGCCTGAGCTCGACCTTTTTCTGTTCCTGTTTTAGTCGTTTGATGAGTTTGCGCTCGACTTTTTTTCTGAGTGCAGAAAGGACTTCGCGGAGATGTTTGGCGTCGGGAGTGCGATGGTAGGCGGCGAGCAAATCGTATTGGACGTCGGCATCGCGTACTTCGCCTGCTGCGCGGCGTAGTTTGCGGAGAGAACGGCGAAGCGGTTTGGATTGCTTGTCGATGCGGGCTACGTCGGCGGAGACGATGAGCAGCTCAAGTGTGGCTTCGATGCGTCGGGTGGTGGTACGCAGCTGATGAACACGTCTGGGCGAGGTCTTTTCGAGGCAGGCCGCGATGGCTGTTTTGAGCGTCAGGCTCTGACGGAGAAAGACGGTAACAGGTTGCGGCATGACGTCACTCCCCCGTACAGAGGCAGGGCAGAAGCCTGAATCATGACACTACGCTATGGGAAAAGTTGCGCGCAACCAAGGGAGTGAATGGGGGTTCAGTGAGATGTACGTAGGAGGTTGTTA
The DNA here is from genome assembly GCA_000381605.1 of Acidobacteriaceae bacterium KBS 89. GTDB lineage: Bacteria > Acidobacteriota > Terriglobia > Terriglobales > Acidobacteriaceae > Edaphobacter. Next base: position 1,253,277 of record KB906754.1, on the reverse strand, counting down.
TGAAACTCACGAGCATAAAGTCAATGATGGCAAAGGGCGTAGCGGTTGGGTTACTGACGGTTGCTGTTGCACTGGCCGCACCGGCGAAGGCGGAGGCGCAGCAGTTTGCGATAGGTGTGCAGTTCGGCTCGCCCGTCTATGGCTATGTCGCTCCTGGTGACTACTATGCTCGGCAGCGGTATGAGGCGTATTGCCGGGAGCAGGCGCACCTACAACATGAGGCGTTGGTGCGGCAGCAGGCTCATAACCGCTACGACTATGCGTATCGCGACCATGATCGGCGTGACCATGACGACCATCGCGATTGGGATCGCCGGTAGATAGTTGACTTAGAGCTTTAACGAGGTTCAGTGGGCCGGTTGCGGAGAGGTTTCCGCGCCGGCCTCGCTGTTTTCGGACAGCTCTTCTTGAGTGAGTGGCCGATAGTAGCGGGTCTCGGGTGCGGCGCAGGCCTCGCAGAGGGTTTTGCCATCGCGATGGATCTCGCGGTCGTAATTGATTCCTTCGCCGCAGAGTTCGCAGGTGATGCGGGCGGATTTGTAGCCGGGCATCTCGCGGGGGTGGATGGGGACTGCGACCCACTCTTCGCTGAAGAGGTCTGCGTTAGGGAGTTCGCGGTAGGCGAGCATCTGTTGCTGGTTTTTGTTTTCGATTTGCGGGTAGAGGTCGCGGGCGCGCTGCTTGGAGGATTCGAGGGCGGCGATGCGGATGGCTTTATAGATGGGGGTGTCGCCGTCTTTTCGCAGAGGTGAGGCGAGGTCGACGAAGGTGGCGGCCATCTTGCCCCAGTCGCGGAATTTGATGGCGCGCTTGCCGAGGCGGCAGCCAGTGACGACGGCGATGGCGTCGGTGGCGCAGCGGTCGATCTCGATGAAGGTGACGAGGCGCTTGCGGTCTTTCGGATTGACGAGACCTTTGGGGTCGTCGATGCCGAGGCGCTCGCAACCGAGCATGGCCAGGCGGACGCCGAGAATCTGGCCGGCGCAGAGGTGGCCGTGGGCGAGTTCGGCTTCACGGAGGAGGGTGTCGAACGTCTGCATAAATTGATGATACTGCTGGTAGGCTGCGACGGTTTTTTTCGACGTTGCGCGATGTTGTGCGACGGAGGTAGTATTCGAGGCCCGAGGTGACTGATGACCGATTTTGCGACGACGATTGGTATGGTTTTGAAGCAGAAGTCGGGGCAGATTGCGTCTGTCCGCCCCGATGCCTCCGTGTATCAGGCCATTGAGATCATGGCGGAGAAGAAGGTAGGAGCTCTGCTGGTGATGGAGGGCGGGGTGCTGCTGGGAATCATCTCCGAGCGCGACTATGCGCGGAAGGTGATCCTGCAGGGGAGATCGTCGAAGGAGACGCAAGTATCTGAGATCATGAGCAGTCCGGTGATCTCGGTGACGCGGCAACATTCCGTGGGCGAGTGCATGCGAATCATTACGGATAAACGCATACGGCATCTTCCGGTGGTGGAAGGGAACGTTGTGCTGGGGGTGGTTTCGATCGGCGACCTGGTGAACTCGGTGATTTCGGAGCAGGAGATGACCATCCGGCATCTCGAGGCGTATATCTCCGGTACTGCCACGACGTAGAGGTGAGTTGAGCGAACTAAAGATTCTCGTAGGCCTCGAGCGTCTGGTGCAGACGGTTGAAGATCAGGGATGGTCCGATACATTCGGTGAGGTGGTGGCGGTCAAAGTCGGCCCTTGTGTTCCACGGAAGACGAGCGAAGCCGAAGATAACGCCTGCGCTGGCAAGGTCTTGCTTCAACTCTTCGACTACCCTTGCGGCACTGTAATCCACGTTGGTGATCGCTTCGGCGTCGACGATGAGCCAGCGCACGGAGGTTGGCGAAGGACCGACTAGGGTGACGATCTCGTCTGCGAAGCGGTTGGCGTTGGCGTAGTAGAGCGCTGCTCCGAAGTGGTATAGGACCAGGCCCGGTTCCGTCACTGCACCGGGGGCGGGAGGCGTCAGTTGCCATGTTCCGTCTGCCTCGGAGTGCAAGACACCGCTGCGGGGGTGGTAGCTGTGGTGCACGATGCGGAGCAGAGACATGACCATGGCGAGCAGGATGCCTTCCTCGACTCCGACGACGAGGACGACGACGGTTGTGGTGACGGCCAGCGCGAATTCGGCGGGGCTTTCCAGGCGGATCTGCCGCATCTTGCGCAGGTTGGTCATGTGGATTGCGACGAGAAAGACCAGGGATCCGAGAACACACTGCGGAAGATACTGCAGCGGCTTGGTGACGAAGAGCAGAACGAGCGCGACCACTGCGGCAGTGGTGACCTGGGCGAGCTGACTCTGGCTGCCGACGCCTTCGACCATCGCGGTCTGGGTGGGGCTGCCGTTGACGACGAAGGTGCCGCTAAAGGCTGCGGTTGCGTTGGCGGCGGCGAGGCCGACGATGTCCTGGTCAGCATCGAGGTGCTGGCGGTGGCGTCCTGCGTAGATGCGTGAGGTCGCCGAGCTCTGAGTGAGAATCATGATCGCGCAGGATCCGGCGACGGAGGCCAGCGGGGGCACATCTTTCCAATGCACATCCGGGAATCCGAGATGCGGCAGGCCGCCGATGACGGGGCCGATGGTTGCGATGCCGTGGCCGGCGAAGTTCCAGGCCGCGCTGGCTGCGGTGGCGCCGACGACAGCCAACAGGGGGCCAGGGATTCTTGGGGCGAATCGGCGAAGGGCAAAGACGGTGGCGAGAACGGTGATGGTGACGAGCGTCGTGAGTAGATGCGCTTTGGGTAGACCGCGACAGACCTGGTAGAGCTGGAAGACTGTTCTGTGGGTGTCGGTTGCGATGCCGAGCATCTGGCCGAGGACGGAGATGCCGACCTGAAAGCCTACTCCGGTGAGGAAGCCGACGAGGACTGTCTGGGAGAGGAAGTCGGCGACGAAGCCGAGCTTGAGTAAGCGTGCGAGCAGGAGAAATCCGGCGGTGAGGAGTGCAACCAGGCCCGCGAGCGCTACATATCGCGTGCTGGATGCGGGTGCCATGTTGGCGAGCTGGCCGCGAAGGATAGCGGCAGTGGCTGAGTCGGCGGCGACGACGAGATAGCGGGAAGAGCCAAAGGCAGCGAAGGCCAGAAGGGGCAGAAGTAGTGCGTAGAGGCCCGTGACGATGGGCATTCCCGCGATGCGGGTGTAGCCGAGGGCCTGAGGAATATCCATTGCCGCGAAGACAACGCCGGCGAGTGCATCGCGTATGGCACTGGCTCGCTTCACAGGTTTTATTCCCTGGAACAGACTCAGCAAATCAAAACTCCTGCACAGCGAGCGCTGCAGAGCGATGCGTTTCCGTAATGCGAATAGAGATTGATGCTAAATCAAATTTCCGGGAAATTTTGGCCAATGCGCGGCGGCGGATTAGTTCTCGTCGGAGTTGTCGCCGTCTTCGATGATGGATGCGGTGCCGACGACGTCGTAGGTGGTTGCATCGCCTCCGGTTGGTTTGAGGGTGATACGCATTGGGAGGCGCTGCCATTGTGCGGGCTGGCAGACGGGGATGAAGTGGTTGGCTTGAGGCCAGGGGCCGATCTGCTTCCGGACTACAGGACGACGGGCTCCGAGCTGGGCGACGACGGCGAAGACGCCGCCTTTCGCTGTGGTGGCGATGCCGCAGTAGGCGGCATAGTCGCGGAACCAGACGACATCTGAGACGGCGGCGTCGAAGTCTGGCAGATGCAACGCGGTGATGTGGCCGGTGACGCGGTCGATGGAGAGCCAGGGGCCGGGCTGCCAGATCCAGTGGGGAGCAGAGTCGGTGGGCAGGGCGTCGTTTAGGCGAAGGGCGCGACGAACGGTGAAGGTGCGGTCGGTGATGTCGTGAATCTCGCCGGTGGTCCATTCCTTTTGGCGGTCGTCGACGAAGAGCGGACGGACTTTGAGGGTGGAGGTTTCGTCTGCTTTGGTGTCGGGGGTCGCGTCAGGTTGCGTGTAAGGGACTTTACGGACGGCGCCAAGGGTGACGGTGTGGACTTTGGGAGCTGCGGCGAAGAGAGAAGACTGCGGGGAAAAGGCGCATAACGCCAGTAGAAACAGCGTGCGAGCGTGGATCGATCGCTGCGGAGCGGGGCGGAACGGGCGCGGAGTCAAACTCAAGAGATAGGGCTCGCTGGGAAGAATTCAGTTGTTGTCATGCTACTTCACTGGCTGTGAGTACGGAACGGCGGGTTCCCGGCAAGGGCGTAACACTTTCGGGGTGGGCGGAAGAAATGGGACGGCGGGGGGAAGAAACTTCGAGCAGAAAGGAGAGATAATGGAGAGGTATTGAAAAAGGTACGAAAACTGTGAAATAGATTGTGAATCCGCGGCAATCCGCAGGCCCGTGCAGAGTAGTATCGTGGAAAGAATACGTGCTGCCGTCGTGGTGGCGCGTGCAAGACGACCGCGGCGGGACTATTTTGAAGCAGTACGAAAGGACATGGAATAACTATGTGGAAACCGAATCAGACTGGCAGCAATACTCCCTCAACTCCCGAACCAGTGCGTCCTTCGACGCCTGCGACGAACTTTGAAGCAAGCCCCACGCGGCCCGCAACAGTCGGCGCTGGAACCGCGGCGGCCGCTGTGCCGACGGGAGAGCAAGCGACCATCGGCAAATCCCTGATTGTTAAGGGAGAGTTGACCGGCTCCGAATCGTTGTACATCGATGGCAAGGTAGAGGGTGCAATCAATCTGCCGGGCAATCGTGTAACGGTCGGCCGCAATGGCCAGGTGGCGGCGAATATCGTGGCGCGCGAGATCGTCGTACTGGGCAAGGTACGCGGCAACTGCCAGGCCAGCGATCGTGTGGACATTCGCAGCGAAGGCTCGCTGACCGGCGATGTGATCGCAGCTCGAATCTCCATCGAAGACGGCGCGTTCTTCAAGGGCGGCATCGACATTCGCAAGCCAGGCGGCACCGACCTCAAGGGTGGTACGGCTACACCCGTGACTGAGGCTGTCACCGTCGACGCGTAATCGAATTCGCAACGATTCTTCCGAAGCCAGAGCGGCCCCGGTTGATGCCGGGGCCAATCTGCGTCTGACTAGAAGAAGCTCAGTGGAAGATTGCGAATGATGGTGAAGGCGGCGGTCACGGCGAACGCTGCACAGATGGTGGCGGTTCGCGGTTTTGGCAAGCGGACCTTCCTGCATTGCAGGAAGCTGTGGTAGCTAAGAACGCTGTAGATGGCGGCGATGGGAGACAGGATCGCGGTGAGTGCGTTGAAGCGTAATGCTTCGACGACATGTCCGCGCAGCAGGGCGGCGAGGGCGCGTGTGGCGCCACAGCCGGGACACTGCACGTGAAACAACTCATAGATGGGGCACCGCGGATAGAAGCTGTATTGCCCGGGTGGAAAGAGCAACAGAGTAGTGACGGCGAGCGTGATGAGCACTGGGGGTGCGGCCGCACGCAAGGTTGCTGCGATGCGGCTGCGGACCACGGGCGTCATTGCGGTGGGTTCCGGTAGCGGAGTGCCAGTTTAAGGTCGTTGATCTCGTTGAGCTTGTACTGAAAGTAGATGCCGCCGAAGAAGAAGGTCATTACAGCGCTGAGGCGAAGGCCAACCGGTTCGGGGCCGTTGAAGTGCTGCTCGAGTGTGTCTCGCAAGGTGAAGCGCGCGATGAGACGGACGACCCAACTAGCCAGCCAGAGCAGATTGCCGACCGTGCTCCGATGATAGGGGTGATGGTGGGCTACGGCGATGTAGGTGCCCCATGAGCCGCCGAGGTGAAGCACAATGAGCACCGTCGCGATGACGTAGTACATCAGAGCTTTGCTGGCGGGCTGGACGCGGTTGGCCCAGGTGGCGATGATCAGGTTCCAGACCACGACGAAGATGCCGCAGGTGAGAAAACCCAGAAGGAGTTCGAGGCCCCAGTTCATATTAGGAGGGTCGGGGTAGGCTACGCCGGACTGCTGCGGATATGCGGGCGCTGCCGCGTAGGCTGGGGTCGCAGGAACTGCTGCCGTGGCGCCGAGGATCTGAGAGACGGGGAGCCAATCGGGCATGTCTTCGCTTTTGGCGAGGTCGGTCAGAAGGACGTTTCCGGAGGCGACGTAGCGCTGGAGGTCTTCGAGGGTGTAGGGGCCGTACATCTGCCCGTTGCGTGAGACTTGATAGGTCATGCGAAGCTCCCGTGACGCTCAGCACTGCAGCGTATCTCGTTAGATATAGACCCGATGAAATCACGGACTGCGGTCAAGCACAATAGACCCGGTTGACGTTTGGAGTGGTGACCCGGTTCTCAGGGCATTGGGCGGGCTGTGAATTCCTATCAGGAAATAGTTTCCAATTGATAGTTCGTCCCTGTATAACGCTGATTGCGTGTTATTCGCGGATTTATTTGAGGGACTCGGGATGCGGCGTTTGATGAAGGCTTTGATTGTCTTGGTGGGAGCCCTGGCAACGGTGTTTGCGATGGCGCAGGAGATGCCGCGCCTGGTGCAGGAGCAGGGGCGCGCGACGCTGATGGTGGATGGTAAGCCGTTCTGGGTGCTGGGAGCGCAGGTGGACAACTCCAGTGGGTGGCCGGAGCGGTTGCAGGCGGTGTGGCCGGTGGCGGAGACGATGCGGTTGAACACGCTCGAGGTGCCGGTGTATTGGGAGCAGATGGAGCCGGAGCGCGGGCGGTTCGACTTTACGGTCGTCGATGCGATATTGCAGCAGGCGCGGGAGCATAAGGTGCGGCTGGTGCTGTTGTGGTTCGGCACATGGAAGAACGGAAAGATGCACTATGTTCCGGAGTGGGTGAAGTCGAATACGGCGACGTATCCGCGGATGAAGACGCGGGATGGGAGGGCGATCGATGTGTTGAGTCCGAATGCGCCGGCGAATCTTGCGGCGGACCGTGATGCGTTTGTTGCGCTGATGCGTCATCTGCGGGAGACCGACCCGCAGCATACCGTGATCATGATGCAGGTGGAGAATGAGTCGGGCTCGCTGGGGACGGTTCGGGACTTCGGTGCTGTGGCGCAGAAGGAGTTTGAAGGGCAGGCGCCGGCGGAGTTGCTGCGTGGGTTGAAGAAGAGTGGATCGGGGACGTGGCAGCAGGTTTTTGGCGATGATGCGGATGAGACGTTTGCAGCGTGGTCGGTGGCGCGGTATATCGGGCAGGTGGCCGCTGCAGGGAAGAAGGAACTGCCGCTGCCGATGTATGCGAACAACTGGCTGAAGAGTCCGCGGGCGTTTCCAATTTCGACGGTTCCGGGAGAGGATTATCCGAGCGGTGGGCCGACGATCAACATGATGGAGGTGTGGAAGGTGGCGGCGCCGGCGCTTGATCTGCTTGCGCCAGACATCTATGTTCCGAGCAGCGAACGGTACCGGTCGGTGATGCAGGAGTTTCACCGGGCGGATAATCCGCTCATGATCCCCGAGAGCCTGGGGTTTGAGCCGTTTCCAGGAGCGAGCGGGTATGCGCGGAATCTGTACTATGCGCTGGGTGAGGGGGCGATCGGGTTTGCCAACTTCGGGCTCGATCGAGTTCGTGTTGATGGGGTGATGAACGCAGAGACAGCGTCGCAGGTGGAGGGTTTTCGGCTGCTTGGCTCGTTCGATCGCGAACTGGCGGCGCTGGCGTTCGCAGGGAAGGTGAAGACGGCAGTTGAGGAGCCCGGGATTTCGCAGAAGGAGTTGGATTTTGGAGGGTGGAGGGCGGTGGTTTCGTTTCCACCTTCGTATGACCCGCCGGCGGCCCCGGTTTCTACTACGTCGGATACACGAGGGTTGAAGGTGGGCAGGGTGATGGTGGCCTCGCTGGGAGGGGATGAGTTTCTGGTGGCAGGAATTGATTGCAAGGTGCAGTTTGCCACGCCGCTGCATGCGGGAGGGAGGCAGATGCAACTGCTGCGGGTGGAGGAGGGTCGCTACGACGGGACGACGTGGGTTCCGTCGCGGCTGTGGAATGGCGATGAGACGGACTATGGATTGAACTTCGGCGGCAAGGGGTCTCTGGTGCGAGTCAAGTTGGGGAGTTATTGATGAAGGCGATTGTAATCGGTGTGGCGGCTCTCTCTTCATTGAGTGTGTGGGCGCAGCAGCCGTGGCAGAGGATCCAGATGCCGACCGCGGCCCAGGTGGCGCAGACGTGGAAGGCGCCACCGCCGGAGTATGGGCCGGAGCCGTATTACGGGCTGAATGGCGCGGTGGATGATACGGTGATCCGGCGGGATCTCGATACGATGAAGGCGCTTGGTTATCAGGCGGTCACGGTGCAGGCTGGGTACGGTATGCCATTTGCGTATCTTTCGCCGGAGTATTTTGCGTTCTTCCACACGTTTGTTGGTGAGGCGAAGAAGCGGAACATGCGAGTGTGGATTGTCGATGATGCGGGGTATCCGAGCGGATTTGCCGGCGGCAAGTTTACCGAGCTGAAGCCTGAGATGCGGATGCAGGCACTAGTTGTGGCGCAAAAGATTACCGCTAACGCTGGTGAGGTGGTGAAGGCGACGGTGGGAGCGGAGACTGTTGTCGTTTCGGCGGTTAATTCCGATGACGGTGCAACTGTAGTGGTTCCAGTTACAAATCGTGAGGTGGCCTGGACTGCTCCGGCGGGGCACTGGACGGTGATGGCGGTGGAACATCAGTTCAAGACCTCTCCGACACGGTCTGATACGAATCCGAAGCGAGTGAAAGACGGCTCGCAGTCGTTGGAGGACTATCTCGATCCAGACGCTACGATGCAGTACCTTGCGTTTACTCACGAGGAGTACAAAAAGGCGGTGGGGGACGAGTTCGGGAAGACGATCATGGGGTTTCGTGGCGACGAACCGGACTATTCGATTAACGGTCTGCCGTGGACGCCCAAGTTCTTCGAGCGGTTTACAGATGTCAAAGGGTATGACGTGCGGCCTTACCTGGCGGCGTTTCTGCAGCCAAGGAATACGAAGCTGACCGATGCGCAGGCGCGGGCCAAGGCTGACTATTACGACGTGTTCTCGCAGATGTTCCGTGATGGATTTTTCAAGCCGCAGGGCGAGTGGTGTGCGGCGAACCATCTTGAGTATCAGGTCCACCTGAATCACGAAGAGATGGAGATGGACCTGGTGCGATCGGAGGGGGAGTTCCTGCGCGATATGCAGTATGTGCAGGTGCCGGGCATCGATTCGATCTGGCATCAGATCTGGAAGGACACGGTGTCGGATTTTCCGCGCCTCGCTGCGTCGGCGTCGCATGTGTATGGGCATCCGCGGGCGTTCACGGAGAGTTTTGCTGCTTATCGTCCGGCGCCGGATGTCGATATGGCGCGGTACATCCTGAATGAGCAGTTTGTGCGCGGCGTGAACCTTGTGGAGACGATGTATTTTCCGGCGAGCAGCACGGACAGAGCGCATCGATCGTCTTACATGGATGATGCTGCGTATCCGGCGCTGCTGAGCTATGTGCAGCGGATGTCGTACCTGATGTCGATGGGCCGACCGGCCGCCACTGTGGCTCTGTATCTTCCGTCGAGTTCGATGTGGATGGGAGATGGGGCGGCGGATGCTGCGTTTGTGTCGGCGGAGCGAATGTTGTCGGAGCGGCAGATCGATTTCGACGTCGTCGGCGAAGACGCTTTGGCAAAAGACCTGATTGCCGGACACGGGACGCTGGAGACTTCGAGCGGAAATCGCTATGGGACCGTCATTCTGCCAAATGTTTCGTTGCTCTCACAGGCGACGATTGATCGGCTGCGAGCATTTGTTGGTGGCGGTGGCCACGTGCTTTTTCTTGGGCGGACCCCTTCGCTGATTTCGGGCAAGGCGATTCTGGATGCGCGCGCGGCTACAGCGGACGATTTTTCTTGGGCAACGCTCGTCGCGGGTGAGTTGCCGTCAACGCCGACTCCGCCGGCTCAACCGCCATCATCCCCACCTGCCGCACAAGTTGTGCCCGAGGCGTTCGCTCAGGCTGTCAGTGCGGCGGTACCTGTGCCGGAGGTGAAGCTGGACAAGGTTGATACTGCTTTGCGGGTGATGCGAAGGAGATGGCAGGACGCAGATGTTTATCTGTTCTTCAATGAAGGTGGGGACGCGACGTCGCACACGGTTGCGCTGCGGAGCGGGGGACACCGCACAGAGATCTGGAATCCGCAGACGGGGAAGGTTACCACTGCAAAGGCGACGAGCAGGAAGGGCACAGTCAGGCTCCAACTGCAGTTGAAGCCTTATGCGACAAGCGTTGTGGTGGTGCGCTAGATAATTTTGTGATCGACGCTGTCGAGCTGCGTATCTTTCGCTGCGCGGCTCATCAGGATGCGCAGATCGGTGACTTTGTTCAGTGAGAAGGCGGGTGGCGTGGTGGGCGCGGTGACGGCGATGAAGTCGGCGCGGTTGACCTCTTCGAGGTAGAAGCTTGGGCGTTGGTCGGGTGTACCGGGCTGGATCTCGACGTGACTCATCTCGAGGCTATTAACGTGGCGCAGAAAGAAACCCTGCGAGGGTGTCGTAGGGCCGAACATGCCGGGGTCGGGATACCTGTCGGCATTTTCGGGCATGACGATTTTGGCGTCGTCGGCAGAGCCGCCGCCCGCGTGCTGGATGTAGACGTTTGAAATCTTTATGTCGCGAATGGGAAAGTCCGGGATGCCACTGAGGATGGAGGAGATGTGTGAGCCGGTGTTGTAGCTGACGAGATTGTTGACGACGACCCGCTGTAGAGTGCCGACCTTAGTGCTCTCCTTGGGGCCGCGCAGACGCGCTCCCAGACGCCAGAAGAGCGGGGCGCTGACGACGTCGCGCATGGTGATGTTGGAGATGGCGATGTCTTCGCAGAGGGCTCCGTCTTCACTTTCCAGAGCGAGGCCCATGCATCCGTCGAAGACGCAGTTGGAGATAGTGATGTTTTTGAAGCCGCCGTTGGATTCGGTGCCGCACTTGATGCGGCCGTTGCGGGCGAGGTGAGGGACGTCGGGAGCGAATTTTTTATAGGTGCCGTCGAGCATGGTGCCGAGCTCATAGGAACCCGCGACGTAGCAGTTGGTGATGGTCAGGTTCTCAGTGGCGCGGTTGTAGCCAATGGCGTAGCTGGACTTGGGACAGATGGCGTCGTCCCAGGGAGAGTTGACGAAGCAGTTGGAGACGCGGACGTTGTGGCAGCAGTCGATGTCGATGCCGTCGCGGTCGGTGTCGATGGTGAGATTGTCGATGGTCATGTTGTCGACGCCGGTGAGAAGAAGGCCGAAGTGACCACCCTTGAGGATCGAAAAGTCGCGGAAGATGACGTTGCGGCAGTTTTTGAGTGCGATGGCTTTGTTGCCTACGCCGGGCTGCTCCGCCTGGAACATGGTGTAGTTTCCGCGGGGCGGACGGACGATGGGTGGCGTCGGTGCGCCGGGAGCGGGTGCAGGGCGATCGGGTCCGAAGCCGGCGCGGGGAGGCCCGACGCGGCCGGGGCCAGCTCCATAGCTGAGGCCTTTGCCGAAGATGAGGCCGGGGCCAGTAATTGAGACGTCGTTGATGCCTTCGCCCCAGATGAGTGAGTTGTGCCAGTGGTTGTGACCGTAGTCCTGGTAGGCGTCCCATGCGGTGTTGGGTTCGGCTGCATCGTAGGTGCCACCGTTGTAGCCGGTGGTTGCACCGGGCAGGGGCGAGTCCGCGGCGAGGATGGTAGCGCCTTGCGACAGGTGAAGCGCGACGTGACTCTTCAGGCGAATCGAGAAGCTCAGCCAGGTTCCGGCGGGGAACAGGACTGTGCCACCACCTGCTGCCGCCGCGGCTTCGATCGCCTTGTTGATTGCGGGAGAGTCGACGGCTTTGCCATCGCCGACGGCGCCGTAGGTGCGTATGTCGAAGAAGGCTGGATTGGATGTTGAAAGTTTGGACTTCGTAGCGGCATAAGCCGCGGGTACGGTGGTGGCGGCTGCAGCAGCGAGTCCCATGCCGCCAAATCGAAGGAGTTCACGTCGGGCCGAGTTGAAGGGATCCATAGGAGCGCCATGCTAGCAGATGCGATATATGGATTGGAAGTATTTCCGTATGGGAATATAGCGTGAGGTTTCTTTCAGCAAGGTGGTGGTGCCTAGAAATCGTCGTTGCCGGTTGGACGGAAACGATATCCGATCCATGGCTCGGTAACGATGTAGGCGGGCTCGTCGGATTGTTCGATCTTCTTGCGCAGTTGGCCGATTGTGACGCGCAGGTACTCTGGCTGATCGGCGTTGGTACCCCACACCGCATGGAGGAGAGCGCGGTGGGTGAGAACTTGTCCGGGATGCTGAGCCAGAGATACGAGGAGATCGAACTGCTTCGGCGTCAGATGGATGTCCTGGCCGCGGACGACGACACGATGCTGCGGGATGTCGATGAGGAAGTCACCGGCCTTAATGACCTGTGGTGTTTCTTCGGTCGTGGCGTTGCTGCGGCGAAGTTGGGCGCGGACCCGGGCCTGCAGTTCCTGAATGCTGAAGGGCTTGGTGACGTAGTCGTCGGCCCCTGCGTCGAGGGCCTCAACCTTCATGAGGTCCTGATTGCGGACGGAGAGGACAATGATGGGAACCTGTGAAACAGCACGAATTTCGCGACACAGCTCGACGCCTCCCATCTGCGGCATGGCGAGGTCGGTGATGACAAGGTCCGGCTGCCACGCGTGCACGGCTTCCATCCCTTCGACGCCGTTCGCAGCGATTCGCAACGAATGGCCCTGTGTGGAGAGGGCGGTGCGAAGGACGCGAGTGATCTGCGGTTCGTCATCGACGATGAGAATCTTTGCCGGTTGATCGTGCTCGTTTTGCTTCATTCGCGCTCCGAGTGTTGCGTGACGATGTGAACGTCGACGTTTGGTGATTCCTTGAGGAAGTGCTGGATTGCCCAGTAGTAAAGGTATTTGCGGATGCCGTGGACGGCGGTTCGGCCGAAGACAACGTGGGTGATTCGCTTTTCGCGCACAAAGCTGGCCGCGGTGTGGGCGACGCTCTTGCCTTTGATGGTGAAGACCTCGGCGTTGAGGTTGCGGGCGAATTGCATGTTGGCGGCGAGCGTATTTTTTTCGTCGCCAGGAAGGTCTTCGCCGGTGTCGACGTGAAGGACGAAGAGTTCGCCGCCGACGCCTTCGGCCACGCGGGCGCCGCGGGCGATGAGCATGTGCGAGGAACTGTTGGAACTGATGCAGACGGCAACGCGTTCGCGGACTGCCCAATGAGCATCAATCTGCTTCGCGTCCATGTAGGCAGTAAGTGTGCGGTCGACTGCCTTGGTGACGTGCTGCAGTGCGAGCTCGCGAAGTGCGATCAGATTGCCGCGGCGAAAGAAGTTGGCGAGAGCCTTTTCTGCGCGATCCACGCCGTAGATGTCTCCGCGACGCATGCGGGTTTGCAGCGCCTCGGGTGTGAGATCGGCCATGACGATCTCGTCGGCGCGCTGCACGAGCCAGTCGGGCACGGTTTCGCGAATTTGGATACCGGTGACGCTCTGTACAGTGGGGGCGACGCTTTCGATGTGCTGCACGTTCATGGTGGCGAGCACGTCGATGTTGGCGGCGAGCACGTCCAGCACGTCTTCATAGCGTTTACGGTGCTTGCTGCCTTCGATGTTGGTGTGGGCCAACTCGTCGATTAGGACGATCTGCGGGCGACGGGCGAGAATGCCGTCGAGATCCATTTCTTCGAAGACTACGCCTTTGTATTCGATTTCTTTCCGAGGAATCTTTTCGAGTTGTTCGGCCAACTCTGCGGTGCGTGGCCGGCCGTGGGTTTCTACCACGCCGATTACGATGTCCTCTCCCCGCTGGTGCCTGCGGATCGCTTCGCTGAGCATGTTGTAGGTTTTGCCCACTCCCGGCGCGTAGCCGAGGAAGAGTTTAAAGGTGCCGCGCGTCTTTTCCGGCGCGACCTTCTCCAACCATTCTTCCGGGCTCTTCGCTGTTGGGTTCGAGTTATCGCGAGTGCCCATAGTTATAAGATAAAGTAGTGCAGCGCAAGGTCCTACGCAGTATCGTTCGCTATAGTATTTCGACGGCTACTGCCGCTGCTATTGTAGCTGTCTACCGGCGTTGGCCGCATGTCAACGAGACGACCGTGGCTCTTACGTTCCTGGTCGGCATCCTTTTGGTGGCGGCGAATTGGGGGTTGCGCCACTCGATTTATCTGTCAATTTTATCGGCGCTCGCCTTCAATTTCTTTTTTCTTCCGCCGATCATGACCTTTACTATCGGCGATAGCCGAAACTGGGTTGCGCTGCTGGCGTTTCTGGTGACTGGCATCGTTGCCAGCCAGCTTGCGGAACGTGCGCGCCGCGAGGCGAAGATCTCGCGCCGCCGCCAGCGAGAGGCGGAGCGCCTGTACGAGTTCAGTCAGCAGATGCTGGTGACAGGCAATGTCATCGACCTGCTCAATGTTCTGCCGCAGATGATTGCCTCGACCTTCAACCTTGCTGGGGCAGCGGTTTATCTGCGCGAAAGGGACAGGGTTTACCGGTCGAGCCCCAACTACATGGACGTCACCGCCGCCGAGCTTCGCGACGCAGCTTTTACGCGAGACCATCGACGGGACGAGGAGCGAGGTGTCACCCTGGTCCCGATCCTTCTCGGTACGCGTCCGATCGGTGCCGTGGGAATCACCGGTGAGGGGACCTCTCCTGAGGCGCTTGACGCGGTCTGCGGTCTTGCGGCGATTGCTATTGAGCGGGCCGGCGCAGTGGAAACGCTGACGCGGGTGGAGGCCTCGCGCGAGAGTGAACGCTTGCGCAATGCGTTGCTTGACTCCGTAGCGCATGAGCTGCGAACCCCGTTGACCTCGATCACTGCTGCGATCACGAGCCTGCGAAGCGATGATCGTCTCGACAAAGAACAGACCGCGGAGATGATGCAGGTGATCGAAGAGGAGGCCGCGAGGCTGGATCGGCTCGTTGGCCAGGCAATGGAGATGGCGGAGCTGGACGCGCACGACATCAAGCTCGATCTGCGAATGCATTCGATGCGGGAGGCCGTGGATATGGCGTTGGAGGCGGTACAGGGCCCATTGAAAACGCACCCGGTTGAGCTACGGCTGCCTGATACATTGCCTCTGGTGCAGATGGACCTTGAGCGCATCGCCAAGGTGCTGCAACATCTGCTGGAGAACGCCGCGAAGTATTCTGCCGAGGGAAGCCCGATCTTCGTGAGCGCCGAAGTGGCCAAGGGGCAGCTTGTTACCAGCGTCGCGGACCGCGGCGCCGGCGTGGACGACTTCGAACGGATGATGATCTTCGACAAGTTTTATCGCGGGCAGGGGCAACGGTATCGCGTGCAGGGAACAGGGATGGGGCTGGCGATCGCAAAGGCCATTGTCGAGGCCCACGGCGGGTCGATTGATGTGACCAGCCAGCAGTCGCAGGGCTCCGTCTTTTCGTTTTATCTACCGTTGCAATTGTCGGGCCGCTAAAGTTTCGGCAGATCAGTAACGTTCCATCCGCCGCCTAGCGCCTTGATGAGAAGGACGCTGGCGTCCATCTGCCGGCGCATGATGTCGATATCGTTGCGCTCGTTGTTCAGAGCGGTTGTTTGCGCGGTAACGACTTGGAGGTAGGTGTCGAGTCCGCCGACGTATCGGTTGTTGAATATCTGTTCGGCCGACTGCGCTGCAAGGGTAGCCTGGTGCTGATTTTCGGCCTCCTGCTGGAGGATACGAAGCGCGACGAGATTGTCTTCTACTTGCTGAAATGCGGTCAGGGTTGTTTGCCGATAGTTCGCGACGGTCTCGTCGTAGTTGGCGTCGGCACGTTCGGAGACAGAGGCTCTCCGGCCAGCGTCGAAGATCGTCTGCGACAAAGTTGGGCCAATCGCCCATACGAGACTGGCGGGGTTGAACAGGTTTCCGAAGGAGGTGGCTTCCACGCCGATCGTTCCGTTGAGCGAGATGGTCGGGTAGAATGCCGTGCGCGCAATGCCGATACGGTCGTTCGCCTCTGCGACTCGGCGCTCAGCTGACGCGATGTCCGGGCGCCGCTCCAGAAGCTCAGAGGGAAATCCAGGCGGAATGGCCGGCGGACGCGCGTCGAGGGGAGCGTCGGTGAGTGTGAAGGATGCGGGCGGTTTGCCGAGAAGAACGGCGATCGCATGTTCGAACTGTGCGCGCCGCAAGGTGATATCGCGGGCTTCTACCTTGGCTGCCTCAAGCTGTGTCTTCGCCTGGTCGACGTCAGACTTTGGAGCGACACCGCCTTCAAAGCGATTGTTCGTGATGCGGTAGGCCTCTTCGTAGTACTTCACGGTATCGTTCAACAACTTTTCCTGGGCGTCGGCGCTGCGAGCCTCGAAGTAGTCGACGGCGAGTTCAGCCTGAAGGCTCAGGAGCACTGCCTGCCGGTCTCCTGCGCTGGCCTGCGCTTCTTCCTTCGCGGCACTTACTGTTCGGCGAACGCGGCCCCAGACGTCGATCTCGTAGTTCAGATCGATTGGAAGCTGGATGTCACCGACGCCGTTTCCCCCGGAGTTGACTGCGTTAGCGTAAGGGCGATTGGCGGAGCTACGCAGCCCTCCGGCAAAGGGTGTCGTTCCGACCGTCGGGAAGAGCGAGGCGTGACTGAAACGGATCAATGCGCGTGCTTCACGAAACCGGGCATCGGCGGCTTTGAGGTCCTGATTGTTGGCGGCGACTTGCGGCTCGAGGATATTCAGCTCGGCGTCGGCGAAGATCTTCCACCACTCTCCGCGCGCAACGGCATCGGCGGGTTGGGCCACCTGCCAGCTGGCGTTCGCTTTGTTCGTGTCGGGATCGGCTTCCTTGTATGCGGGCGCCAGGGGAACCGATGGTTTCACATACTTCGGCCCGACCATACAGCCGGTCAACAGAAGCGCGGTAAGACTGGCTAAGGCTGCGGGGCGTGTCGTCACCGCTGCCCCGCTTTCGTCTGGCTCGCGGGCTGGTTGGTGTGGTTTGCGATCTGGACCTCCTGACCGCTGGCCAGCGAGTCGGAAGGATCGAGGATCACGGCATCATTCGCCGTCAGACCAGATGCAATTTCTACGGTGGCGCCGGCATCGTGACCGATCTTTACGGGAACCAACTGCACTCGTCCATCGCGAACCACGCCGACGCGGAGGCCTTCGGAGCGGAACAGGAGGGTGTTGGATGGAATCATCAAGCTTGCGGCACGCATCGGCACCTTGAAGTGAACAAAGACGTAAGCGCCGGGAAGCAGTTCGCCTTTGGGGTTGTCGACGTCGACTTCGACGTTTAACGTGCGGCTAGCCTGGTCGATCGCGTTTGAGTTGCGGGCGATGGTGCCTTCAAACGATCGCCCGGGATATTCGTCTAGGGTAAGACTTGCTTTGCCTCCAACTTGGATTGCAGCGGAATATGCCTCCGGGACAGCGACATAGACTCGAATCTTTCCGATGGCCGCCAGATGGAAGAGTTCCTGCGGCATGGTGTTCTGGCCCGCCGAGATTAGTCTGCCGATGTCGGTGTTGCGTGCGGTGACTATTCCATCGAAGGGCGCATAGACCTTCTCGAACGACTGTAACTGCTGCAACCGGCGTACATTCGCCATGGAGGCGTCGACGGCGGCCTTCTTGGCAGAGGCGTCGCTCATCGCAACATCGGTCTCCTGCTTCGAGACGGAGTTTGTCTTCAGCAAATTCTGATAGCGGGTCGAGGTCGTGTTGGCCAGGTCGAGGTTCGCCTCGGCGCTTTTCAGATCGGCCTGTGCGACCTGCAACTGCTGGTCGACCTCAGGCGTTTCGATCTCTGCCATAAGCTGTCCCTTGCGCACGTGGGAGCCGATGTCGAAGTGCCAACTCTTGAGGTAGCCGTTCGTGCGCGAGTAGATGGGCGTGTCCGTGAATGCCTGAGTGTTGCCGGGAAGCGCGAGCTCGGAAGAAAGCGTTGAGGGTGTTGGATAGACGACATTCACCGAAGGAATGGCTGAAGCGGCGGTCTCCTTTTCCAGGACGTGCTCGCTGCCGCGACGTGCCGTCACTCCGAAGATCACGACTGCCGCAATGATGACGGTTACGATGGCCATACCGATCCACGAGCCACGCGTGAGCCTGGGTTCCTCTGCCGATGTATCCAACACTGGCGGATGCTGGCCGGACGGATGGGCCTCGGTTGCTTTCGTCTCGGTCGCGCTCGTCATATGTGATCCCTCAATGCTCATAGATTCCTTCAGGCCCTCGCCGTCAAGTGCCGGTCGGCAGGTTCTGCTGCGGTTTGGTTCTTTTTGCTTCGTCCGTGCAGGAGGCCGAAGACTGCAGGAACGAAGATCAATGTCGCGACAGTTGCCAGCAACAGGCCGCCGATTACTGCGCGACCGAGTGGAGCATTCTGCTCTCCGCCCTCGCCGGCACCCAGCGCCATCGGAACCATACCGATGATCATTGCCAGTGCCGTCATGCAGACTGGCCGGAAGCGTATTGCGCCTGCCTCGATTGCCGCCATGACGGCGTCTCCGTGGTCCAGCAGGCGTTCTTTCGCGAAGGACACGACAAGAATGCTGTTTGCCGTGGCGACGCCCATACACATGATCGCACCCATTAGAGCAGGGACGCTGAGGGTGGTGCGTGTGGCGAAGAGAAAGAGCACAATGCCAGCCAGCGCTGCGGGGAGCGCCGTGATGATGATGAAAGGATCAAGCCATGACTGAAAGTTAACCACAATCAGCAGGTAGACGAGCACGATAGCGAAGGCGAGACCGGCGATCAGTCCGAGATACGAGTTCTTCATCGTCTCAATCTGGCCGCGGACGTGCACGAAGGTTCCACGGGGAAGTGATGGCTCGTTAGCTGCCACGATCTTGTCGATCGCTCTGCTGACCGCGCCGAGGTCACGACCCTGTATTGCGCCGTAGATATCAAGCGTACGGCGAATGTTGTAGTGATTGATGACCTGCATCTCGGTGCTTCGGCTGATGTTGGCCACATCGGCCAGGATTTCAGGCTGCTTGCTGTTGGGTGACGAGAGCGGCACGTTTTGAAGATCGTTGAGTGACTGAATTTCGTATTGTGGCGCCTGGGCTACGATGCTGTAGTTGACGCCGTTTTTGTAGTTGAGGAAGAACAACGGCGAAAGCTGCGAACTGCCGCTCAACAGGTTCTGCAAGCTGCCGCCTACGTCGCGCAACGAATAGCCGCCCTGTAGCGCCTTAGTGCGATCTACATCGATGTTGAGCACCGGGTAGTCGGCTGGCTGTTGTATGCGCAGGTCCACGAGGCCGGGTACCCGGCGCAACTGCTCCAACAGAGTGCCCGCGATCTTCCGTGTCCCTTCGATGTCCGAGGTCTCGAACTGCACATCGATCGGAGATGGGAGGCCAAAGTTGAGGATCTGGGTGACGATATCCGACGGCAGAAAATAAAAGGTGACGCCGGGAAAGTCGCGGGGCAGACTCTTGCGCAGATCTGCCACGTAGTCGTCCGTTGCATGGTGCTCGTGCTTGAGTGAGACGAGGATATCGGCGTCGCCAGGTCCGATCAGACCTGAGGTGGCGTGTTGCAGGTTCAGGGAGCTGTAAGGCAGTCCGATGTTGTCGAGGATGTTGTCTAGCTCTCCGGCAGGAACAGTCTTGCGAATATTCTGTTCGACGAGATCGCAGAGTTTTGCTGTCTCTTCAATGCGAGTGCCACTCTTGGCGCGGAGGTGAAGGATGAAGGAACCCGTGTCGCTGCCGGGAAAGAAGTTCTGTCCTAGGAAAGGAACCAGCAAAAACACGCAGAGGCAGAGAAGCAGGAAGACGGGAACGAAGATAGCCCGCTTGGCCACGAGACGTCTGAGCACCCCCACGTAGCTGCTGCGCACCTGCTCGAAGCGACGTTCAAACCCGCGTTGAAAACGGGCAAGCAGATTGCGGGAGGGAGCTGCGTTATGGTCGTGTCTCTTCAACAGATACATCGCGAGCGTTGGGACCAGTGTTCGCGAAAGAACGTACGAAGCCAACATGGCGAAGACCACGGCTTCGGCCAATGGCACAAAAAGATAGCGGGAGACGCCGCTGAGAAAGAACATCGGCAGAAACACGATGCAGATGCAGAGGGTCGAGACCAGGGCGGGCACCGATATCTGAGCCGCGCCTTCGAGGATCGCGTCGTAGAGGGTGTGGCCCTCTTCAAGAAAGCGTTCGATATTCTCAATCGTAACGGTCGCGTCGTCCACCAGGATGCCGACGGCAAGCGCAAGGCCGCCAAGGGTCATGATGTTGATGGTCTGTCCAATCATTCCAAGCACAATGATTGACGAGAGAATCGATAGGGGAATCGAGACAGCAATGATGATCGTGCTGCGCCAACTGCCGAGGAACAAGAGAATCATCAAGCCGGTCAACATTGCGGCGATCACGGCTTCGCGGACGACGCCAGCGATCGACGCACGGACGAAGACCGACTGATCGCCGATAGGCCTGATTCGGAGATCCGAAGACACGGTTGATTCGATTCGGGGCAGCAGGGCGCGGATACCGCCGACCACCGATAGAGTTGAGGCATTTCCGGACTTCAGAATAGTGACCAGAACGCCGCGGTGGCCGTCCTGTCGAACGATATTGGTTTGTGGGATGTTCCCGTCGCTAACGGTTGCGACGTCGTGCATGTAGATTGTCGTTCCGTTTACCTGGCGAATCGGCAGGTTAGCGATTCCCGCGATTGTGATTGGCGCGGCGTTGATGTGGATGTCGTACTCGTTCTGTCCGATCTTCGCTGTGCCGCCCGGCAGAACGATATTTTGCGAACCCATTGCGTTCAAAACGTCGATCGGCGAGAGTCCCTTCGCCTGCAGCATCTTCGGATTGAGGTTCAACATGATGGAACGTTGCTTACCGCCGTACACGTTGGGAACGACTGCACCCGGAACGGTGACCAACTGCGGCCGAATGAAGTTCAGCCCCAGGTCATTTAGCTGTTGTTCTGATAACCCCCGGCCAGAGAGTCCGAGTTGAAGAATCGGTACCGTCGAGGCGCTGAATTCGATGATCTGCGGCGGCAGGATACCCGGCGGCAGGCTTTTCAGAACGAATTGCGAGGAAGAAGAGACCTGCGCATTTGCCGTGTCGAGGCTTGCACCAGGCTGCAGATAGATCTTGACGACGACCACTCCCGCGATGGTGGTCGATTCGGTGTGCTCAATGTTGTCGACCAGGGTTGTCAGCGTCTTTTCGTATGGCGTTGTCAGGCGTCCTTCGAGCTCTTCGGGATTCAGGCCGGTGTACTGCCACGCGATTGAGATGACGGGGATATCGATGTTTGGGAAGATGTCCGTCGGCGTACGCAGAATCACCACAGGTGCCGCAATCAAAATTAGGATCGCCAGCACGATGAACGTGTAAGGCCGGGTCAGGGCTACTTTTACGATCCACATCCGATGCCTCTTCCGCTTGGGGGATTCTCTGTATAGAGTAAGACATTTCTCGCCACTTGAATGTTTCACAGGTATTTCCGGGAACGTCCATCGGATTAACCGATAGACTGATGCGGGAGTAGGAAACATGGAGCTGAGGCACTTGCGCTACTTCTGCGCGGTCGCAGACTATGGCACTTTCAGCGAAGCCGGACGCCAGCTTCATGTCTCGCAGTCCGCAATCAGCGAACAGATTGCCGATCTTGAGCGCGAGGTGGGCGGAGCCCTGATCAACCGCACTGCGGGGCGGACACGCCTGACCCCTCATGGCCAGCTGTTTCTTGCCGAGGCGCGCAAGACACTGCTTTCTGCCGACCGGGCCGTCGAAATTACCAATCGGTCGCTGCTCGGCCAGATAGGCTCGCTGAGTATCGGGTTCTTTCTCTGGGGCGCTGGAGCATTTTTTGCGCGAATCATCCGCGACTATCGCAAACTCCACCCAGACATCAAACTCTCGCTCTACGAGATGCGTACTCCGGAGCAGATGGAGGCGCTCACGAACGGCAAGATTGACATCGCCTTCGCGCGCCCTCTTGAGCCACCTTTCGATCGCACCTTGCGCGCAGAGCTGCTGTATCGCGACCCCATCGTCGTCGTTCTGCCGCGCGATCATCCTCTGGCGGGAAGACCAATCTCGATCGATGGTCTGATCTCAGAGCGGTTTGTCCTCTGCGATCGCCAGATGACGCCCGCGCTCTTCGATGGCATCGTTGCTCTTTGTTCTGCTGCAGGGTTTTCGCCGAATATCGTTAACACATCGGCGACATGGTCTGGAGTGCTAACGCTGGTCGAGTCCGGAGAAGGCGTCGCGCTGGTTCCCTCCGGCGTCCGTTATCTACGTCCGCCGGGCGTGGTCATCTCTCCGTTGGTTCCGCAGAATTTATACATGGGTCTGGCGGTCGCGTGGAGCCCGGAGAATGAAGGACCGATTGTCCAGGATTTCCTGCGGCTGGTTCGAGAAAACAAGGACCGCATTCAGCGCAGCAGCGGGAACTGACCACAACTCTATGGGCCCGTTCGGGCCCAATTTTATTGGCCGCCTGCACTAGACTTCAGTGATTTGGTGTCTAATGCTCTCCATGAACAGGCCCTGCTTTCTCGTCATTGACCGGGAGTTTCCGGGAAGCATCTCGACCCGCAAACTTGTGATTGAAACAGCAAAGTTCAACGTTCTGACGGCCTATAGCGGCAAAGAGGCGATGGAAATGATAGCGAGATTTCCTGCCGTCAGCGGCGTCGTTCTTGATGGCGGACTCGAGGATATTACCTGCGATCAGGTGGCCCATCAGATCAAATTGCTCCAACCAAAACTGCCTGTCGTTGTTATCGCAGCGCCGGGTTTTAAAGGATGTCCGGAGGCTGACTACCTACTGGAATCGTTTGATCCCGCGAAGTTGCTGGAGATACTTCGCGGGATCAAGCCGGACGCCTCCGCTGAGATAGAAAAGCGTGATGAGGAGTTGAGCCGGGGTTAAAAAGAACAGCCTGCCTTCTGCGAGGCTCCACAAAAGGCAGAGCACACTTTCCTTGATTTACTGATTGGCTTCGACGTCGATCGTGATCTTAACCTCGTCGCCAAGAGCCATAGTCGGCATTTTAGGCGCGAAGTTGAAGTCGCTGCGCTTCACCATTCCAGTGGCAGAGAGGCCGATGACCTGCTTGCCGCCCATCCCCTTCTGCGGAGGAGTGGGTCCGTCCACATCCAGGGTGACGCTCTTGGTCACACCCGCCAGCGTCAGGTCCCCGACGACCTGTAGCTTGCCATTAGCGTTGGTCACGGAAGTGGACTTAAACGTCATGGTCGGATACTTCGCGACATTGAAATATTTATCCGACTTCAAGTCGGTGTCCCGCCCCGAATTATTCGTATTCACGGTGTTTGTATCGATCGTGGCCTCGACACTCGACTTGCTTGGGTCCTTCTGATCCCACACGATCGTGCCGGTCACGCCGCTGATGGAGCCGCGAACTGTGCTGACTCCCATGTGGCGAATCTGAAAGTTGGTCTGGGCGTGGTTCTTGTCGATAGTCCAGGTTGAGTTTTGGGCGAACGCACTGACTCCGGTTAGGAGCAGGGCGGAGAGAGCTGCAGTAAAGATGCGTCGGTTCATAGGGTGGTCTCCTTGATTGAAAGCCTGCGGTGAGAAATCCTTGTTGTGATGACCGGCACTGTGCGATTGTGTGCCGGTCACCGTTGCATTTGATTCAAACTTGCGGTGCTCTTACGCGAGGTCGAACAGCAGTATTTCGCTATTGGCTGTGCCTTGCGCAACGACGTCGAGCTTTTCCTCCTGGTCGACGGCGACTGCATCGCCGGTGTACAGCGATTTGCCGTTCACAGTCACCTCACCGTCGATCACGTGAAGCCATGCGTGGCGCTTGCCGCCCAGGGGATACGAAAGCTGCTTGCCCGGGGTCAGCTCGGCAACCGAGACAGTTGCGTCCTGGTTGATCGTCGCTGCGCCGGCGACTTTTTCCGGCGAAGCCAGCAGCTTGAAGCGGTCCAGCATCTCTGCCGGCTCGAATTTGAGCTGCTCGTAGCTGGGCGTTGTTCCGCGGCTCTTCGGCTCAATCCAGATCTGCAGGAAGTGTACAGGCTCGGTCTCAGAACCGTTGAACTCGCTGTGTACGACACCGCTGCCGGCCGACATCTTCTGGATCTCGTTCGGCCCGAGGACCTTGGTGTGTCCCATGCTGTCCTTGTGGGCGAGTTTGCCCTTCAGTACGTAGCTCAGGATCTCCATGTCGCGGTGGGCGTGCGCTCCAAAGCCGCGTCCCTCTGCTACGCGGTCTTCGTTGATAACGCGCAGCGAGCGATAGCCCATGTGTTTGGGGTCGTGATAGTTGGCAAACGAAAACGTGTGGTGCGAATCGAGCCAACCGTGGTCGGCGTGGCCTCTTTCGTTACTCTTGCGAACAGTTAACATGATGCTTCCTTTCCTTTCTTCCTTCAGCCGAGCGCTCAGGCTGAAGTGTCATGCTTTGCCGCTGCTTCACACTTCTGGGTCGGAACCGCGACCTTTGCCGCGAGTCCGATTTTTTTAAGTCCTTCGTAGATCACTCGCCGTTCTTCGTCACGAAGTTCGCCGATGACCGCCTCCAGGTCCTTCTCGTGCCGAGCGTAAATCTCTTCGATAAACGCCTTTCCGCAATCGGTAAGTTCTACGAACCGAATTCGCCGATCGGAGTCGCAAGATTTGCGCCGCACCAGATCCCGCTTCTCTAACCGGTCGATCGCTGAGGTCATCGACGCGCTGGCCAGCAATATTTTTTGTCCAATCGCCGATATCGTCAGGGGTCCCTTGTGAAGAAGGACCTCTAGCACCATAAAGTCGCTTAGTCCGAGCCCCTGCGCAGTGATGGCACCTTCGATGTAATTCACCATCGAGCCGTAGGCCCGGGCCAGAACCAACCAGAGCCGTGGCGCTGATATGTTCTGTTTATCGTTGATCGTGTCCGCCATGCTAGCTCCTACGACATAAGATATCTCGACATCGAAATAAGATTCAAAAAGATTCTCGTCGGGTCGGGGAATCCGGGGTTTCGAGCCGAGGTTTCGCGCTGGAGGGGGACGTATTTACAGAGAGTTAGCTGATGGACAGTCGTCCAGACGCTTTCATTCGGCCGATAAGATCTTCCCCCGTCGCCGCGCTGAGGCTCTCCATAGGAAGTACCACCATTCCGGCAACTTGCATTGCCGACTCGACGAGGTTCTGCGAGTCGGACTTGCTGGCGGGGTAGCCGTCTGGGCTAAACGTCCATGCCTTCTTCTCGCTGAGTTTGCCTGGGCCGGCCTCCCTCAGCAGGGAAAGCAGAGTGTCCAACTCTTCGGGCCTTGGCGTAGGTGACTCCAGTCCTACGACTACTGTGTCGGCCCAGAGCAGGTCGGCTGCTTGCAGCTTGCCATAGCCCTTGTGGGCTACCTCCGCAGCGCCGGGAGCCGCCAGTCGTCTTAGACGGATGCTCGCCTCTGCCTCCACTGCACCAACGCCTACGGCGAGCGCGAGTTGTTCGGTGTGTTCTGTATCTGTTTGAAACAGTACCAAGACATTGCTCATCGGGCTGCTATCTCAAAGAAACGCATTATGAATGAGAGTCTATCCAACCGATCTTTCTGCACGCAAAGGCCAGGATCAGCCTTCGGTGTTCAGAGGCTTTCTGGCGAAGTGGTAAAGGGAGAAGGCGAGGAGGGCGAACATGATGACGCTGACCCAGTCCTGGTGGAGAGGGTTGTGGTCGCTGAAGCGCCAGAACTGCCAGTGCCCTCCACGCTGTTCGGAGAGGCCTTCGAGCAGACGGATGCAGACGCCGAGGAGGCCGACGATTCCGCCGGCTGCGATGAGACCCGAGGCGTAGAGGCTGCCGGGTGAGACTTCGGATTCGAGTGTCACGTCGCGGGCGGTGATGGCGCTGAAGAGGGGGCGGCCGTTGGGGTCGGCGTGTGTGGGATCCGTGGGATCGAAATTAGGATGCTGGGCGAGCCATGTTTCGCGGTCGGAGTGCCAGAGCGCGAGAGAGGCGTCGTGGTCGATCTGTGCCTGGCGTGCGACGTGGCGATGCATGACGTAGTCGACCAACCAACGCACAACTCCTCCGACGAAGATGGCGAGAGTAGTGGCGATGCTGAGGTAGGCACCCACCGCGAAGGTAAGGGAACGGACGCCGAGGAGTTCGACTACGAACACGATGGCGACGCCGAGCAGCACGAGTGTCCAGGGTAGTTTGCGAGAGAGGATGCCGTTGATGACGGTGGCCATCAGTCGGCCCTGTGGAGCGGCGGCTTTTTCGCTGCCGATTCCCTGGATCCACTGGACTTCGATTTCGCCGGTCGCGGGATTGTAGAGGTACTTGCCGTCTTCGAGGGTGGTGGAGCCGATGGCGTTGAGGAGGATGTATTGCTTCGTGTTTGTGAGTTCTTCTTTTGCGACGCCTGAGTCTTCGTTCCGATGGCCGGTGAGGGTGATGCGGTCCTGGGTGAAGTTGCCGTTGTTCTGGACGCCGTCGGGGAGATGGTCGAGGGAGAAGACGATGGGTTTGGCGAGGCGCTGAAAGGATTCGAGGCCTTTGTTCATCGCGTTGAGCGTGGCGCCGATGGAGAAGATGGAGACGATGACTCCGATCATGATGGCGATCTGCTGCTTCCATGGCGTTGCGCCGATGAGGTAGCCGGTCTTTAAATCCTGGCTCGTGTCGCCGGCGTTCGAGGCGGCGATGCAGACGACTCCGCCGATGGTGATGGCGAGGGCTCCGAAGGCGGGGGCGGTCCAGCCTTTGACGAGGAAGATGGCGGCGGTGGCCATGAGGGTGGCGATGGTCATGCCGGAGACAGGCGAGGCAGAGCTGCCGACGATCCCGACGATGCGTGCGGAGACGGTGACGAACAGGAAACCGAAGACGACGACGAGGAGAGCGGCGGCGATGTTGGCGAAAAGGCTCACCTGAGCGCCGGGGATGGGTTTGAACTCGAGGAAGAGAACCATCAGGACGACGAGGAGCAGTGAGCCGCCGAAGACGACGATGGGCGGGAGGTCGTGCTCGATGCGCGAGGGCTGGGTCGCGGTTGATTTTCCAGTTCCGGTTTTTTTGAAGCCCTGGGTAAGTGCGCCGACGATGGTAGGGAGAGTGCGGAGGAGCGTGATGAGTCCGGCGGCGGCGACTGCTCCTGCTCCCATGGGGCGGACGTAGGTCCGCCAGAGATCGGAGGGCGACATCTGTGTGATGAGGACAGTGCCGGGGTAGAGCGGGGTGGAGAGGTGCGAGCCGAAGAAGTAGATGGCGGGCATGAGGACGAGCCAGGAGAAGACTCCGCCGGCGAGCATGATGGCGGCGACGCGGATGCCGATGATGTAGCCGACGCCGAGGTACTCCGAGGTGCAGTCGGCGCGGATGGCGGCGCCTTTGAGGAGATGCTGGGGGCCGATGTCGAAGTCGCGGTTGGGGGTGGCGGGCCAGAGGGCGAAGAGGTTGTCGTTCTGGAAGAGGGTGTAGAGGCCGCCGAGGCCGAGGCCGAGGAAGACGCGGGAGGCGAAGCTGCCGCCGCGTTCTCCGGCGATGAGGACGTCGGCGCAGGCCGTGCCTTCGGGATAGACGAGGGTGTCGTGTTCTTCGACGATGAGCTGGCGGCGGAGGGGGATCATGAAGAGGACGCCGAGCCAGCCACCGAAGAGGGCTAGTGCGAAGATGCGCGAGGACTCGAGGTCGAATCCTAAAAAGATAAGCGCGGGAAGGGTAAAGATTACGCCGGAGGCGATGGACTGGCCGGCGTTGCCTGTACTTTGGACGATGTTGTTTTCGAGGATGCTGGCTTTGCCGAAGGCGCGGAGGATGGAGATGGAGAGGACGGAGATAGGGATAGAGGCGGCAACGGTGAGTCCGGCGCGGAGGCCGACGTAGACGGTGACGGCTCCGAAGAGGACGCCGAAGAGGCCTCCGAGGACGAGGGCGCGGGTGGTGAGTTCGGGGCGGGTCTCGGTGGCGGGGACGAAGGGCTTGAAGGTGGGCCTGGTGGGTGTG
This sequence comes from Acidobacteriaceae bacterium KBS 89, assembly GCA_000381605.1. Taxonomy (GTDB): domain Bacteria; phylum Acidobacteriota; class Terriglobia; order Terriglobales; family Acidobacteriaceae; genus Edaphobacter. The sequence continues at coordinate 1,225,494 of KB906754.1, read as the reverse complement.
GATGTTGCCATGTGATGCTTCTCCCCGCTTGCTTGAGCTTTTTCGCTTGGATGGGAGTGTATCAGTGGGGATGTGGGGGTTGGGCCAATGGGCGGATCGATCGATGAGTTTGGGCTGTTAGTCAGTAGTAAGGAGTTAGTAGAGATGAACGTATTTTAATTCCAAGTTCAGTTTTCCCTCATGTCAGAGCTCCAGGCTAGACGGTGCAGATTGAACAATTGAATAGAAGTCCTGGAGGACGTACCGATGAATCTGAAGCAATCCTTTCCTGTCCTCGTGGCGACAGCATGTCTCGCAGTCCTGACAACGGCAATGGCGTCTGCTCAGGCGGCCCCTGGGAGCTTTGAGGTGGTGGACCATTGGAAGATCGGCGGTGAGGGTGGGTGGGACTACTTGCTGGCAGATCCGTCGGCGCATGTTGTCTACGTAACGCATGGACCGCGAGTGGAGATCATCGATACGAAGACAGGAAAGCCTGTAGGTGCTTTAACGGGCTTCAAGAGTACCCATGGCGTGGCATTGGATGAAACAGGAAAGTTTGGGTACGTCAGTGACGGTGCGGGAAATGCGGTATGGGTGTTCGATCGTCACAGCTTCCAGATGGGAGCCTCGATCACTGCAGGGACGAATCCCGACGGTATTACGTTTGAGCCGATGACCAGGACGGTCTGGGCTTTCAACGGGCGAAGCAACGACGCTACCGTGATTGATGCGGATTCGCAAAAGGTGGTGGCGACGATCAAGCTTTCCGGCAAGCCTGAATTTCCTACGGTCGATGGCAAGGGCAACGTTTACGTCAATATCGAGACGAAGAACTCGATTGTGAAGCTCGATGCGAAGGGGAAGAGTGTGGTTGCCGAATGGCCTCTCGCAGGTTGCGAATCGCCATCGGGGATGGCAATCGACACTGCGGGACATCGTCTCTTTTCGGTTTGCGACGGAAAGAAGATGGCGGTGACGGACTATATGTCGGGCAAGGTGATTGCGAATCCTGCGATAGGCGACTCGCCGGACGCGGCAGGCTTTGATGCGAAGCGTGGGTTGGCGTTCAGCTCGAATGGCGACGGAACCCTGACGGTGATTGATGCGAAGGGGGCTGACTATAAGACAGTGCAGACAGTCGTGACACAGAAGGGTGCGCGAACGATGGCATTCGATTCGGGGAATGGCCGCATTTATCTCGTCACAGCCGAGATGGGACCCCGACCGGCCGCCACCGACGCGGTGCCACGGCCCCGGCCTCCTGTGCTGCCGGGAAGCTTCCAGATTCTGGTGGTGGAACGCAAGTAGAAGCTTCTGATCGCGTTGTCGCGGAGGTTCGAGTTATTCGCAATTGTCGCAGGTCAGACTGATTCATCCCTTAAGTCAGGTTTGACTTGAGGCTTCCGTAGAGCGGTGAGGCGGTAACGAAGCAGAGCCGCGATGGCACAGGCGATCAAGAAGAGCATGGGGCCGGTGAAGAGGAAGCGGTCGGTGATCCACTTCTCGTCGAGCAGGCCGGATGTCTGCGAGTAGAAGGGGCCGAAGAAGCGCTCTACGCGCCCCGGCGATCGATGCGTGTTGAATACGGTCGAGTTGCGGGATTGCCACGTCACGAAGCGAATAAGGAAGGCAAGGGTAACAGGCAGCCATGCCCAGAGGATAGGTGGCACTGCGTCGGGCTCTGGCGAGAGTTTCGTGGAGGCGGAAGGGAAGAGAGATCGGAAGAGATCGCCCAGAGCCTTGCCGAGTTTGCCGAAGGGGACGAGGCCGAGGAGAAATCCGGTGGCCGCGAAGATGGGAAGGAAGTAACTCAGGACGAAGCTAACGCGGTTGAGTTGCGTCCAATGCATCTTGTCCGCCAACTGCCATGCGGGGGTAGTGAAGACCCAGGAAAAGCGGACCGCCGCGACCGCCACAAGGAAGTAGAGAAACAGGCACTTAGCGCACCATGTGATGGCTTTCAGCATTGCCTAGGTGTAGCACAGACGCATCACAGTTGGTGCAGAATTGTTGACTGCCCACCTGGCAAAAGGCATATACTGCGGGCATGGCGCGGTCCGAGTGACCTGGAGCGCCGGCGAGTGAGGTGAGTCTTCAGCGAATGCTTGAATGACAATGCGCTCGGGTCTGCCGCCGGGGGTCCGCCCGGTGCACCGCCTGGTGGGGTGGTGGAAGAACGCGCGATATCTCGCTTATTGCGAAGGCCGGGACGGGTGGTTCGGGCTACGCTGGATGACTTAGTTACGACGTTTTATCCGATGGACTGCAGGGCTTGTGGTGGGCCGCTGCTGCGAGCTGGTCTCTCTCCTGTTTGTGATCAATGTATCGAGGGCGTGCCGAAACAGACGATGACGCTGTGTGGTCGTTGCGGCGAGGCGCTCGACATGGAAGGGGTCCGGTTTGCCGGGCAGTTTCCGGTGGAAGGCTTGTTGTGTTCGCCTTGCCGGATGGCGCCTCCGGAGTTTGAGCGCGCGGTTGCCTATGCGGTGTATGAGGATGAATTGCGGGAGATGGTGCATCTGCTGAAGTATGAGCGGATGAGGGCGGTGGCGAAGCCGCTTGGCAGAATGCTGGCGCGTGCGATCGAGATGCTGGAGGTAGAGGCCGGAAGAGATCTGCTGGTGGTTGCGGTGCCGCTGTTTCCGTCGAAGGAGCGGGAGCGAGGTTACAACCAGGCAGTGCTGATGGCTGATGCTGCTCTTGCGGAGTTGGAGAAGAGCAGACCGGAGTGGAGGTTGCGCGCGGCGCATGGCGTGATCGGTCGCGTGAAGGACACACGCAGCCAGTTTGAACTCACTCCCAAGGGGCGGAGACGAAATCTGCAGGGAGCGTTTCGCGTCGAGGATGGTTCGATGCTGGTCGGGCGCGAGGTTCTGCTGGTGGACGACATCTACACGACGGGGGCTACGGCTCGGGCGTGTTCGCGTGTGCTGCGGCAGGCGGGAGCGACGAAGGTTTGGGTTGCGACGGCGTCGAGGGCGCAACCGGAGATGGTGGCCTCGTGGGATGCTTCGTCGGATGCGGCGGTCTGGGATGTTGGATAGAGATGGATTGACGTTTTTGGAGAGGCTTGGCGCGAAGTGCTAACGGTACCTGGAAGCGGAGGGTTTTGAGATGCAATCGGGCAAGATGCGGAAACAAGGGCTGAGTGGAAAACGACACGCGGGGCATGGAACAGGACATGGGACGGGCCACGTTGGACATGGATCGGGTCGTGTCGTTGCGGAGGTGGATGTACGGGTAGGCGTCTTTCGTCAGCCGGCGATGCAGACTCCTGTGCTGGTGCTGAATGCGTCGTATGAGCCGATCAATATCTGTGGGGCCCGGCGGGCGCTGGTGCTGGTTTTGAAGGGCGTTGCGCGTACTGAGGAGGAGCAGGGCGCGGTGTTGCACGCGGCGAGGATGCGGATTGCGATGCCGAGCGTGATTCGACTGCTGGAGTATCGCAGGATTCCGCATCAGACCCGGGCGTTGAGCAGGAAGAATATTTTGCTGCGCGATCGCAACTCGTGTCAGTACTGCAGTGTGGTGTTGACGGCGGGAGAGTTGACGCTGGACCATGTGGTTCCGCGTTCGCGCGGAGGGTTGTCGACGTGGGAGAACCTGGTTGCTTGCTGCCACAACTGCAATCGGCGGAAGGGCAACCAGATGTTGCATGAGCTGACGGACATGAAGCTGCAGCGCGAGCCACGGCCATTTTCGCTGCATACTTCTCGCCACATTATGCGGATGATCGGCAGTGCGGATGCGGCGTGGCGGAAGTATCTCTACTTCGAGGCTGAGCCGGCCGCTTAGGAATTCAGAAGATTGGCGGTAGTGCGACGGTGTGCGACACTGTCGCGTATGACTCCTTGCAATTTGTCCAAATCAAAATTTTCTGCTGCCGCTGTGTCTAGTCTTTTCGGTGTTGCGCTGGTCTTGTTGCCGGTGAGGCTTGCTGCAGGGCAGGCCGCTGCGCGAGTGCCTAGCATCGATCAGGCGCTGGAGGCGCAGACGGCTTCGGGTGCGGCGCTGTCTCCGGATGGTCAGCGGGTGGTGTACGAGGTGTCGCGAACGAATTGGAAGGAGAATGCGTTTGAGCGCGATCTATGGATTGCAGACCGCGAAGGCAAGACTCACGTGTTGACTGCGCAGGAGAAGTCGAGTTCGGGTGCGAGGTGGTCGCCGGATGGGCGTTGGGTTGCGTTTGCGTCGGACCGGCCGGGGCAGGTTCGGGAGACGAAGGCAGATTCGCGGCAGATCTATGTGATTGATCCGAGCGGCGGCGAGGCGCGGCAGGTGACGAAGCTTGACGAAGGCGTGGATGGATTTGAGTGGGCGCCGGATTCGAAGACGATTGCGTTTACGACGAAAGACCCACTGTCGAAGGCGCAGAAGGACCGGGTGGAACGGTATGGGGAGTACACGGTCATTGACGGAGATGTGCGGATGACGCATCTCTGGACAGTGGATGTGACGGCGGATGTGGTGGTGGCGCCGCCGAAGGATGCGAAGGAGAAGTCTTCGGCCTCAACTTCGGCGGGTCCAACTCCTCCGTTTGGCGTACCCGAGGCGCATCGGCTGACTGAGGGCGATGGTTTCAGCGTTCAGGGGTTTTCGTGGTCGAAGGATGGGACGAAGATTGCGTTTGCGGCTTCGAAGGATAGCGAGTTGAAGAACGGCGGGACGACGACGGTGTATTTGGTCACGGTTGCGGACAGGAAGGTGACGAAGCTGGTGACGACGCCGGGACCGAACAACGATCCGCGCTTCTCGCCGGATGGGAACGAGGTGGCGTTTGTGACGGCCGATGGTGCGCAGTACTTTTTTTATGCGAACCAGAAGATCGCGATGGTGCCGGTGGGTGGTGGCACGCCAAAGGTGGTCAGCGGGAGCTTTGACGAGGATGCTCATCTGTTCGCGTGGTCGGAGAAGGGGATTTACTTTGGCGCGTTGAAGAAGACGGCGTCGCATCTTTACCGATTGAACGTGACTACGGGTGCGGTGGAGCAGGTGACTCATCCGGATGATCTGATGGCGAATGGTGCTTCGTTTAGTAAGGACTTCGGCGAGGTGGCGTATACGGCGGCGATGCCGAATACGGGAACGGAGATTTATGTTGCTTCGACCACGGGTAGCGGCGCGCCGATGCGGATAACTCATCTGACGGATGCGATGAAGGCTTATACGCTGGCGCGGCGTGAGGTGGTGAGTTGGAAGTCGGGTGATGGGGCGACAGTCGAGGGGATTCTGGAGAAGCCGGCGGACTTCGACACGAAGAAGAAGTATCCGCTGCTGGTGGTGATTCATGGCGGGCCTACGGGTGTGGACCGGCCGAATGTGAGTGCTGATCGTTACTACCCGGTCGAGTTGTTTGTGGCGAAGGGCGCGCTGGTGCTGCGGCCGAACTATCGCGGGTCGGCCGGGTATGGTGCAGCGTTTCGCGCGTTGAACGTGCGGAACCTTGGCGTGGGCGACTACGCGGATGTGATCTCGGGCGTGGATCATTTAATTGCGCAGGGGTATGTGGATAAGGATCGCGTCGGCTCGATGGGATGGAGCGAGGGCGGATATATTTCGGCGTTCATTACGACGTCGAGCGACCGGTTTAAGGCGGTGTCGGTTGGAGCGGGAATTTCGGACTGGATGACGTACTACGTGAACACGGACATTACGCCGTTTACGCGGCAGTATCTGAAGGCTACTCCGTGGGACGATCCGGAGATTTATAAGAAAACGTCGCCGATTTCGTATATTGCGAAGGCGAAGACGCCGACCCTGATTCAGCAGGGAGACCGTGACAAGCGAGTGCCGGTGCCGGATAGTTTTGAGTTGCGGCAGGCGCTTGAAGACAAGGGTGTGCCGGTAAAGATGGTGCTGTATCACGGCTTTGGGCATCCTATCGACAAGCCGAAGCAGCAGCGCGCGGTGATGGAGGAGAATCTGCACTGGTTTGAGCATTACATCTGGGGAGAGCCGTTTGCCGATGGCATCGGGCCTGGTGCGGCGCCGTTGGGCACGAAGTAACGACGCTGTGATAGTTTCTCTCGGAGGGGAGATTGAATGGCTTATATCGAGAGTTACCAGTGCGACGTTTGCGGGGATAAAAAGGGTGAGGGCGGAGACTGGTGGCTGGCGTGGGTGGACTGTTTCCAGGGAGAGAAGCCGGAGGAGGACCAGCCGCTGATTAAATTGACGCGGTGGCAGAATCATCACGCACACTCGGCCGGGGTGAAGCATCTGTGCGGGGCGCGATGCGCGGGGACGCTGATGGATCGCTGGATGACACAGCAGCATGCTGACCCGGACTCGCACTGCGAGACCAACTAGCGGCTACTGGGGGGACTTGGCGGGTGGGGGCTTGTTCGTGTCCTTGTTCGTGTCCTTGTTCTTGTCGTCGGGTTCTTTCTTGTTGGTGATGTCCTCGCCGTTGTAGATGATGCGCGAGGTGGCGTGGAACTGCTTGTAGTCAGAGTATTTGACGGTGGTGCGGAGGTGGACGTCCTGGGCCATGTAGCCATCGCCGCCAGCGAAGTGCAGATTGCCTTCGGCTTTGGTGTAGGTGGGGAACCAGTACTTGCCGTCGACCTGCTCGTAGTAGGTGGTGTAGGGCGGTGAGAGGTCTTCGTGGCCCTTGCGTTTGTCGTCGGGGACGGATTTTCCGTTGACGAGGACGATCTGGAAGTCCTGCTGGTCGACCCAGACTTTGCCCTGGAAGTAGCGGTGGTTCTTCACGATGACCTTGGGGCCGGCGCTGAAGACGTAGGTGTCGAGCTCGTCGACGTGTTGGCGGCCGAGGTAGGTGATGTCGTATTGGGGCAGGTCTTCGGTGGTGAGGATGAAGGGGAGACGGTGCTCGATGTCCTGAAAATCGGCGGGGGACATCATGACGCGTTCGAGGGTGTTCTGGGGGGCGAAGACGACGTGCTCTTCGCGCTTGCCGGCTTGATTGAAGGTGATGTCAGTGATCTGCTGGTACTCGCCGTCGACGCGGTTGGTGTCTTCGGAGATAGTGTCGACCTTGACGGTTTGGCGGAAGGTGTAGTTTTCACGAGCTTTGCTGAAGACGGACTCGCGTGCAGCAAATTTTTCGATGACCTGCTCTGGCGTCATGCCGGTGGGCGGGGTGGGATCGAGAGGGCCGAAGCCTGCTGGCTCCTGCGCGGCCGCTGGATTTGCGGCAGCGGCGAATGCCGGTGCCGGCATTGTCGATAGCTGATAGATGGCGAGGGCAACGATGGCGGCGCGGATTGGAGAGAGTGGCTTCATGAGTCGAACTCCAAAGATGAGGCAGGCGACTTTCCAGGATTGCCCTGCACGCTACTAAGGATAGACGCGAATCGGGAGGTTTTGTGATGTGGTTCGGAATCAGGGAGATGGGCGCAGGGTTTTCGTTCACATCTGCCTGGAGGGAAGCTTCCGGTGGTGTTTTTTCTATTTTAATTTTGGGGCTGGTGTGGGGAATGATGTGAGGTGGTGTAAGTGTTTGAGGATAGGTTGGTTTTGTTGTGGTTTTTGGATGGTAGAACGTGGTGGATTGATGGTGAATCGTGGTGATTTGCGTGGTTTTTGCGTGGTGATTTTTACGATCTAAAATTACGCCAACTTTTGACGTTTACTTTTTCGATCAGGTTTTTGATCGGGTGGGGAGGTGCATGATCGAACCCCTCACCTGCAGCGAGTTGGCTGATTTTTTCCATTGCGGAGGTAGACTGGCGCGATGATGAATCAATTGGTTTGCACTGGTGTGCTGGCGGCGATGCTGGGTCTGTCGGGAGTCGGGGTACTAGCCCAGGGTGCGGACGACGTCTCGGTGGGGAGACGGCCGATGACGTTTGCGGACCTGCAGCGAATGAAGCGGGTGAGCGATCCGCAGATCTCGCCGAGCGGCAAGTGGGTGATGTTTTCCGTGACTGAGGTGGACCTGGAGAAGAACGCAAAGGTGAACCATCTGTGGGTGGTGCCGATCGATGGGTCGGGCGCGGGGAGGCAGGAGCGGCAGGTGACGTTCTGGAAGGAGGGAGAGAGGGGCGGACGGTTTTCGCCAGATGGAAGGCATGTGTTGTTTACGGCAACCGATAGCAAGAGCGGGTTGTCGCAGATCTTTCTGGCTACGTGGAATGACCGGGCAGGGACGATGGGAACGCCGACTCGGTTGACGAATGTGAGCACGGAGGCGGATGGAGCGGTGTGGTCGCCGGATTCGCAGAGAATCTTGTTTGTGTCTCGGGTTTATCCGGAGTGCAGTGAGGGGTCTTCGTGGCTGGAGGAGGAGAACTGCGACCGGCGGAAGGAGTCCGATGCTGCGGCCGATCCGGTGAAGGCGCAGGTGTGGGATCGCCTGTTGTACAGGCACTGGGACAACTATGTGGGGCCGCGGCGGAGTCACGTGCTGGTGGTGTCGGCGACGGACGGGAATGTGGTGAGGGATCTGACTCCGACGCAGGACATTGGAGACGCGGAGGCGCCGACGTTTTCCCTTGGTGGGCCGGTTGGCTATGCGTGGGCGCCGGATTCGCATGAGATTGCTTATGTAACCAATGTTGAACTTGTTCCTGCGGCGAGCACGAATAACGATGTGTTTACGCTGCGGCTGGACGATCCGGTGGCGAAGCCGGTGCGAGTTTCGGCGAGCCTGGGGAGCGATGATGCGCCGGCGTATTCGCCGGATGGGAAATGGCTGGCGTTTCGGTCACAGAAGAGGCCAGGGTACGAGAGCGACCGCTTTCGGTTGATGTTGTTCGATCGCGAGGGAAAGACGACAGACGAGGTGCTACCGAAGTTCGATCGCTGGGTGGATGAGTTTGCGTGGGGAGGGGATTCGTCCACGATTTATTTCGCGAGCGGAGTTTCGGGGAATGAGCAGATATTTTCGGTGAAGGTTGATGGTTCGGAGTTGAACTGGAGATCCTACGTTAATACGAATCTGGAGCGGGGGGAGTACGGAGATCTACGTATCAGCAGTGATGGGCGGTTGCTGGTTTCGACTCGCATGACGGTATCGAAGCCGGCTGAGGTGTTCGTGACGCAGATCGGCGTTGATAGCGGGTTGAATCTTGATGATTTCGGATATTTGTTTCCCATCTATAAATCACCGGTGCCGGGATCGCTGGAGTCGGCGGGCTACGGGATGTACAAGACGGAGCAGTTGACTCACCTGAATCGGGCGATGCTTGCGTCGTATGGGATTCATGGAGGGGGCGATCACGATGGCGAGCCGATGGAGGGGTTTACCTTCGACGGCGCGGGCGGGACGAAGGTTCATGGTTTCATTGTGCGTCCCCCGAACTTCGATGAGGACAAGAAGTATCCGGTGAAGTTTTTAATTCATGGCGGGCCGCAGGGCGCGTGGGGCGATGCGTGGAGCTACCGGTGGAATCCGGAGCTTATGGCGGCGAGCGGATATGTGGTGGTGATGGTGAATCCGCGCGGTTCGACTGGCTATGGTCAGGCGTTTATCGATGGCGTGAACGGGGACTGGGGCGGGAAGGCGTATGTCGACCTGATGAAGGGGCTGGACTATGCGGAGCAACACTTTCCATTCATCGACAAGACGAGGGAGTGTGCGCTGGGCGCCAGCTACGGCGGATATATGGCGGACTGGATTCTGACGCATACGAACCGGTTTGCGTGCATTGTGACGCATGATGGAATGTTCAATCCGCAGAGCGCGTATGGGTCGACGGAGGAGCTTTGGTTTGCGGAGTGGGAGTTCCGCCAACCGCCCGTAGCTCCAGTGGGCAAGGGACAAGCGGCGAAAGCTACGATGGATCCTTTGCCGGCGCAGCCGTGGAACAACTTCGACAAGCCGGTGGCGCTCGATCCTTTCAGGAAGTGGTCACCGATGTTGTCGATCAAGAATGCGAGGACGCCGACGCTGGTGATTCATTCGCAGAAGGACTATCGGCTGGATGTGTCGGAGGGGTTGCAACTGTTTACCGCGCTGCAGCGGCTGAATGTGCCGAGCAAGATGCTGTACTTTCCGGACGAAGGGCACTGGGTGTTGAAGCCGCAGAACTCGAAGCTCTGGTATGAGACGGTGGGGGACTGGTGCGACCGGTGGACGAGAACGAATATGTACGCGGTGAGCGGGTATGAGGGGCCGGCGGCTCCGATTGCGAAGGCGCCTGACGCCCGGACGGGACAGTCCCGGCCTGCGGAGATGGAGGAGAGCCAGGTGCAGCCTGAGCCGAAGGTTCCGGAGAAGGCTTCGGAGAGTGTGGCTCCGCCGGTGGTCCGTGAGGCTCCGACTGCGCGGCCGCGTGGGGCTGCACCGGAAAAGACTGGTCCAGCGCCGGACAACAAGGCTGCGCCAGCGTCGGATGGCAAGGCTACTTTTCTGATTGCGATCAGCGCACCGATCGATGAGGTGCGAGTGGGGTCGGACGCGCGAATCATTATTACGCTGAGGAACCTTGCGTCGCATCAGATATTGTTCGCGCATCGTCCGGGGACGAATAATCCGGAGTTCTCGTACACGATTGTGGTGCGGAACGAGAAGGGCCGCATGGTGGAGGAGACGGCGTATGGCCGCGAATCGCGTTTGCAATCGCAGTCTGAGGGACGGACGGTGGACTATGTGCAGCCGGGACAGAGCGTGGTGCAGACGGCGCATCTGGGGCAGCTGGTGAATCTGACCAAGCCGGGGGAGTACACGATCCGAGTGACGAGGAAGGACCCAGAGACACAGACGGTGGTGATGTCGAACGAGGTTACACTGAGCGTCGTTCCGTAGCGTAGTCTTCCTGAGGAAGACTGCCTGAGCGGCGGGAGAGTGTGATGGCGTTTGCGAGGCCGAAGAAGCGGGAGCCGTTGGGCGAGGCCGGATTGTTTGAGTATGCGGTGGGTGCTCTGGCGCGGAGGATGCGGACGGAGCGCGATCTGCGACGGCTGATGAGGCTGCGCGCGGAGGAGGGTGAGGCAGGGGCGCGAGCGATCGATTCGGTGGTGGCCCGGCTGAAGGAGCTGAACTACTTGAGCGATACGCGCTTTGCGGAGGACTACACGCGGGTGCGCAAGGAGCATGAGAAGTTTGGCAAGCGGCGGGTGCAGCAGGACCTGATGCAGAAGGGTGTGGGCAAGGAGCTGGTGGCGTCGACGCTCGAGACGGCGTATGAGGATGTCGATGAGGTGGCCCTGGCGCGGCAGTATATTGCGCGGAAACGGATCAAGCAGCCGAGCGGGGAGAATGCTCAGAAGGAGACGGCGCGGACGATGAACCGGCTGCTGCGTGCGGGGTTTTCTTCGCGGGCCATCTATAAAGTGCTGCGGGAGTGGGAGCTGCCGGAAGAGGCGATCGAAGGCATGGAGGTGGGTGGGGCCGATGCTGAGGTGTTTGCGGAGCCGGAGGAGCGGGCGGGGGACTCGGATACTTATGCGAAACAGAATGATGAGGAATGAGCTTGTCCTGCCGGACGGGTCCACTACGCGTGGGGCGGGCGTTCGCACGCCTTTTTAACTGGTCTTGCAGGGTCGGTTGTTTTGGTCCTCCCGTTGGTCGGAGGAGAGTTAATATTCGCCGCGGAAGCTGTGGATGAGGCGGCGGTCGCGTTTGGATGGGCGTTTCGATGGCGCGGCGTAGGCGATTGGGCCAAGGAGTTTGCGTTCTTCAGCGGCCTTGCGGCGAGCCTCTTTGCTCTCTTCGGTTTCGCGATAGAGGGTTTGCGCGATGGCGGCTGAGCCGCGTTGCTGGCTGAGGGCAAGGACTTCGATGTCGAACTCGCCACCTTCGTTTTTGATATGGAGCATATCGCCGATGCGGACCTCGCGGGCGGGTTTTGCGGACTGGTTGTTCGAAGTGATGCGATTCATGTCGCAGGCTTTGGAGGCCTGCTCGCGGGTCTTAAAGAAGCGGGCGGCCCAGAGCCATTTGTCGATGCGGGTTCCGGTCATGCTTCTATTTTCGTCGATTCTTGCGGACTGCGACTTAGATGGCTTTGAGCATGCGGCCGGGAAGGTAGAAGAGCGCGGCGATGAGCTCAAATGTGCCGCCGACTACGATCCCTACGAGGCGGAAGGGCAACAGGATCAGCCAGACGAGCGGATAGAGCAGGAGCGCGACGAGGGCGACGGGCCAGCAGATGACCAGGAGGAGACAGAAGAGCAGGAATTTCAGCATCGGGTTTTTCTCTCCTTGTAAAGATAACGTTAGAGGCGCGGAAAAAGTTCCCTCGGGTGGATGATAGAGCATGGCGGAGAGCGGGTTGCAGCGGGTGGTGGGGGTGGATTGGTCGGGGGACCAGGGGCCGGGACAGCGTAGGAAGATCTGGGCTGCGGTTTGGACGGCTTCTACCGGTAAGGTGTTGCTGGAGAGTGGGCGGTCGCGGGTGGAGCTAATGGAGTGGCTGGTGGAACTGGCGCGGGAGACTCCGCGGATGGTGGTGGGGTTCGATTTTTCGTTCAGCTATCCGGCGTGGTTTCTGCGGGAGTTGGGGATTGCGTCGGCTCCGGAGTTCTGGCAGGTGGTGGCGGACGGGCAGGGGGAAAAGTGGCTGCATAAAGATTGTGAGGACGGGCGGTTCTGGGGGAGGGTGGGATCGCAGCGCCATGGGAAGAAGCCGGCAGAGTTTTGTGGAGAGCATGCGCATCGGATGTTGCGAAGGGCGGAGACCGTGTTGAAGGTGCGGGCGGAGATTGCGGATCCCCTAGCGGCGGCGCGGATTGCGGGGATTGCGCCGAAGAGTGTGTTTCAGATTGGCGGGGCGGGGGCGGTGGGGACGGCTTCGTTGCGGGGGATGCCTGGGTTGTTGCGGCTGCGGGAGGCTGGTTTCAAGATTTGGCCGTATGATGCGCCTTCGGTAAGGAAGCCTCTGGTGGTGGAGATTTATACGCGGCTGATGACGGGGGCGGTGAATAAGAGCTCGGAGGTGGCGCGGACGGATTATCTGGCGAAGAAGCGGCGGGAGAATGCGTTGTATGCCGGGATTTCGCGGAGGGTGTTGGCGAAGGCGAAGGGGAGTGAGGATGCGTTCGATGCGCTGGTGACGGCGCTGGTGATGGTGGAGCATCGGGGGGAGTTTGCGCGGTTGCGGCGGACCGAGGATGAAGTGTTTCGTATGGAGGGGCAGACGTGGGTGCCGGGGTTGGTGGGCGCGGAGTGAGGTTGGGGTTAGCGGCGGCCTGGATATATCAGTGCCTCATCTCCGGTACAAGAGGGTAATCGTAGGTGGTTGATTTGATCGGATGATGTTCCAGAGTCGCGTGACCTATATCGTCTCGTGTGAACCGAACGTAGCTGTTTGGGTATTCCATCTGTTGGCCCGTGATTCGGAAGTCGACTTTTGTGTCTAGAGTGCAATTGCCGTTCTTTGGTCCGGTCAAGAATACCCAACTCTGGACATAGTCCTGGGCTGCGGCCTGTAGCGGTTCCGGTCCGTCGAGCACGGTGATATCGACGATGGAGCCGTATATGGTGACTGTCGCGCGGAGTTTGACGGTGCCTTTGATGTTGGCCGCGAGTGATACCAGCGGGTAGGCGGGTAGCCTTGAATCTCGAATCGTCAAATTTTTGCAGGAGGCTGCCCTTGCGAACGATGAGGAGAGAGTTGCCAGGCTGAACGCAGCGAGTAAAACGAGCCTATGGGATCGCATATGGCCTGAAATCATACATCGGCCATTAGCGCTGATAAACTTGGAACTTATGATCTATCGTTCGGGAAGCCAGATTCGGGAAGATTTTTTGCGGTTTTTTGAGGGCAAGGGGCACAGGCGCGTGCACTCTTCTTCGCTGGTGCCGGCGAACGATCCTACGCTGCTGTTTACCAATGCGGGGATGAATCAGTTTAAGGATGTTTTTCTTGGGAACGAGAAGCGGGACTATACGCGGGCGGGGAGCTCGCAGAAGTGTGTGCGGGCTGGTGGGAAGCATAACGATCTTGAGAACGTCGGGTTTACGCGGCGCCACCATACGTTCTTTGAGATGCTGGGGAATTTTTCGTTTGGGGATTACTTCAAGAAGGATGCGATTGCTTATGCGTGGGAGCTTCTGACTTCGAAGGAGTGGTTTGGGATCGATCCGTCGAAGTTGTATTGCACGATCTTTGAGGGGGACGCGAAGGTTCCGCGAGATGACGAGGCGGAGCAGTACTGGATTGAGACGGGCGTGCCGAAGGAGAGGATCTTCGGGATGTCGGCCAAGGATAACTTCTGGCAGATGGGGGATACGGGGCCTTGCGGGCCTTGCTCGGAGATCTTTTATGACCTGGGGATTGAGGCGGCGGAGGAGCCGGGGGTTGATAAGCCGTTTCCGCTGGATGAGCAGCGGTATGTCGAGATTTGGAATCTGGTTTTTATGCAGTTCGATAGGAGCAGCGATGGGACGCTGACCCCGCTGCCTAAGCCTTCGATCGATACGGGGATGGGGTTGGAGCGGGTTGCGGCGGTGCTGCAGGGAGTGCTGTCGAACTTTGAGACTGATTTGTTTACTCCGCTGATTAAGCGCGCGGAGGAGTTGACCGGGTACACCAGTAAGGTGGTCCCACCCGCATCGATTGGAGATCTTTCAGATCCAGAAACCGCTCGCCGGGCGGAACAGAATAGGGGGAAACGGAAAGAGCTGTTAGAAAAAGCCTCTGCTTCGCTCCGGATTATTGCGGACCATGCGCGGGCAGCTACGTTTTTGATTTCGGATGGAGTGCATCCTGCGAATGAGGGTCGCGGGTATGTGCTGCGGAAGATTCTGCGGCGCGGGATTCGGCATGGACGGCTGCTGGGGCAGGAGAAGCCGTTTATGCATGAGATGGTCTTTGCGGTTCGGGATGAGATGCAGGTGGCTTATCCGGAGTTGAAGGAGTCGGCGGAGCGAGTGAGTAAGGTTGTGTTGGCGGAGGAGCAGCAGTTTGCGAGAGTCATCGCTATCGCCTCGGCCAAGTTCGATCAGCTATTGGACGCGACCGAAACCGCGGAATGGGACGCGCCCTACTTGGCCAAAGGGGAAAAGAAGACCAAGACGGTTCACGGTCCCAGCGCATTCCGTATCTATGAAACGTACGGACTCCCGATTGACTTCATGCTCGATGCAGCTCGCGATCGCGGTCTTGCGTTTGATCATCAGGGCTTTGATATTGAGATGAGAGCTGAGCAGGAGCGTGCTTCTGCTAGTTGGAAAGGCGGGGCGCAGAAGTCGGCGGCGCCGGTTTATCGGGAGTTGCCGAAGACGGAGTTTGAAGGGTATTCCGCGCTGCGGGTGGATGGGGCTCGGGTGTTGGCGCTGGTGAAAGATGGGATTGGTGTGCCGGAGTTGAAGGCTGGGGAGTTGGGTGAAGTTGTGCTTGATGCTACGAGTTTCTATGCGGACTCGGGTGGGCAGGTCGGAGACGTTGGGTGGTTGTATTCGGGGGATCACAACGCGGTTGTGGCTGAGGTGAGTGGCGCGACCAAGCCGGTGCAGGGAGTGTTTGCGCATAAGGTGAGGGCGAACCAGACGATTGCGGTGGGCGATACGGTGGATACCGTGGTGGATGCGACGACCCGGTCGGCTACGATACGAAACCATACGGGGACGCATCTGCTGCATGCGGGGTTGCGCGAGGTGTTGGGCAAGCATGTGAAGCAAGCGGGGTCGCTGAACGATGCGACGCGGCTGCGGTTCGATTTTTCGCACTTCGCTGGAGTCGCCGACGAGGAACTGCAGGAGGTCGAGGACATTGTGAACCGGCAGGTGATGGGGAATACGAAGGTGGAGACGCTGGTGGATGTGCCGATCGACGTGGCGGTGAATGAGCTGGGGGCGATGGCGCTGTTCGGCGAAAAGTATGGCGAGCGGGTGCGGGTAGTGAAGATCGGCGACTTTTCGACGGAGCTTTGCGGTGGGATTCATACCGGAGCCACGGGTGAGATTGGGTTGATCAAGATTGTGGGCGAGGGGTCGGTGTCTTCGGGTGTGCGGCGGGTGGAGGCGGTTTCGGGGACCGGGGCGTTGAGCGAGTTCCGACGGGACTTTGACGTGGCTAAGGTGGTGGGGTCGCTTGTGGGTTCTTCTTCTGAGACGGTGACGCCTGCGGATGCACTGCGGAATAGGATTGCGGCGCAGGAAGAGGAGATGAAGAAGTTGCGGCGGGAGCTGGATGCGGTGCGCATGAAGGCTGCGTCTTCTTCGGTGTCGGATGCGGCTTCGGCTGCGGTTGAGGTGAAGGGCGTGAAGGTCCTGGCGCAGCGGGTGGATGGGTTGGAGAAGGCTCAGATGCGTGAGCTGGTGGATTCACTGCGTGGGAAGCTTGGTTCGGGGATCGTGGTGCTGGGGGCTGCGGTGGATGGGAAGGTTTCGCTGATTGTTGGAGTGACGAAGGACCTTACTTCGAAGGTGCAGGCTGGGAAGATTGTTGGGTTGCTGGCAGCGCAGGTTGGGGGGAAGGGTGGTGGGCGGCCTGATCTGGCAGAGGCTGGGGGAAGTGATGTGGGGTCGCTCGATGCAGCGTTGGGGAAGACGGCGGAAGTTGTTGGGGGATTGCTTTCGTAGGCGAATGAGCGACGTTGTCGGTTGGCAGATTGTCAATTGGAGAGAGTAATCATGAGCGATCAACCTTCGGCACCCGATGTTGTTGCTTTACGACCATTCGTTCCAGCAAAGGACTTCGAAACCAGTCTGCGTTTCTACGGCGAACTGGGCTTTACCGCTCATCGTTTGGGCGATTCGCTTGCGTCAATGCATCTTGGCCGATTCTCTTTCCTGCTTCAGAGATTTGAGGCACCGGGGTTCGCGGGCAACTTCATGATGCAATTGCTCGTGAATGATATTGAGAATTGGTGGTCTCGCATCGAACCACTCAATCTCGCGGCGAACTATGGTGTGCGGGCGCCTAGTGCTCCTGCGGTCCAACCCTGGGGGCTCACAGTCGCTTACGTCGTCGACCCATCGGGCGTCCTGTGGCATATTGCCCAAGACCGAGCGTGATCGTTGTTACTTTGCTTCATCCTGTTCGAGAAGGGCCCGTGCTTCGTCGAGGGTGAGTGTGTTTCCGTCGATGATCAGCTCGTATACGCCGGCGTTATCTGGCACTGAGATAACGCTGTCGACACGATGGCCGTGTTGGCGGAGGGTCTGAACGATGAGATCGATGTCTATCATGCGTGAAAGTCTACAGCAGCGGGTTTTCAGAGAGATATGCCGCAACTGCATAAGATTTTGAGTACGCTAAAACCTGTCCGAAGGCCTGCCTGGATCGGACGGCAGAGACGACGGGCACCTTGATGGATGGACTTACTTTTTTGCTGAAAGTGTCTTTCCGGTCTCGAGGAAGGTTTTGAGGCCGGAGAAGACGATAGGCCAGCCCTTAGCGATGTTCGTGCGCATCTCGGAGTTGGGGACGGTGAGCTTGGTGGAACCTCCGACAAGCGGGTGCGTACTGCTGGGTGGCCTCCTTGTCGATGAGGGCGTCGAAGATCTTTTCCGGTGTCGCTGCGATGTAGGTGGTGTAGACGTAGGTGGCGTTACTCATTTTTCGGGTCCTCTAGTTTGCGTTTGAGTTCGCTGAGCGCCCGGAGTCGATTCGTTTCGAACTTTCTTATCCAGCGCTCGTGAATTGCGTAGATAGGAACGGGGTTGAGGTAGTGGAGCTTCGCGCGCCCGCGCCATTGGGTGGTGATGAGGTTCGCGTCTTCCAGCAGGCCGAGGTGTTTGGTGACGGACTGCCGCTTGATATCGACCTGCTCGCAGAGTTGATTGAGCGTCTGGCCATTGTTGCCGTGCAGGCTGTCGAGGAGCTTTCTTCGGGTTGGGTCGGCGAGTGCTTTGAAGACTTTGTCCATATGGCATTGGTACTGACCGGATATTATGCAGCCATTTGACTGCATGTCAAATCGACGTTTGAGAAGGGAATTGGGCATTGATCGGGTGAAGACACAATGGCTAGTAGGTACGGGGGTATCGGGGGGTGTACCGAGTGTCCTTTTAGCAAGCGGTTGGGGTGCGGGGTCTCTTAAACTTGGGAGGTCTGTCGGTGTTTTGAGAAGACAAATGGGCCTGAGCAGAAAATTTCGTAATTTGTGTTGGAGCGGGGGTTGCGCGGCGATGCTGTGCTGGGCAATGTTGCCGGGTTGCGCGGTACTGGCGGCGAAGACGGCAACGCAACACAAGGTGGAGTTGACTCCGTGGGAGCAGGCGGAGCGGGGGCTGGAGACGCTGGAGGCGATTCCGGAGGGGGCGCGGACGCGGGCGGATTATGTGCGGGCGATGGATGGGTTTCGGGCGGTTTATCACGAGGCTCCGGGGGATGTGCACGCGCCGGATAGCGTGAACGCGGTGGCGGAGCTGCTGGCTCAGCAGGGGCGCGGGTTGCATGATGCGAGGTCGCTGAAGGCGGCGGTGGGGCAGTATGAATTTTTGCGAACGCAGTATCCGGGGAGTTCGCTGCGGGTGGGAGCGTTGCTGGCGCAGGCGCAGATCTATCAGAACGATCTTCATGATGCGGATTCCGCGCGGGAGAGATATTCGCTGCTGGTGAAGCAGTATCCGCGGAGCGCACAGGCGGAGGAGGCGAAGGCAGGGATCGCTTCGCTGGAAAAGAGTGATGCGGTTGGGAGAACGGCTGTGGGGGCGGGGACACAGAGTTCTGGCGGTGCCAGATTGCAGGATGTGGCGAAGAGCGTTGCTGCCGGTAGGGTGGGTTCGTCTGTTGCGCTAGATGGTGGGGCTAGCTCGTTTGCACCGATGGCGACGACCGGGGACACCCGGGTGAAGGCTGCGCCTGTGGTTGCGAGCGGCAATGGTGCTGATTCCGCGCGGCGCGGGGCTTCGGTTCCTGTGGATGCGGAGGCGGATGCTTCGGGTGCTCCGACGCCGGATGTGGTGGACGGGCAGAGCATGACGCCGATGCATGTGGCGAAGACGGCGGCGAAGCGGCGCGGGCAGATGGCACAGGTGACGGGGATCCGGCACTGGTCGACGCCGGACTACACGCGGGTGGCGATCGACCTGGGCGACGATGTGACGTATGAGGCGGCGCGGGTGCCGAATCCGGATCGCATCTACTTCGATTTGCATGGGACGCGGCTGGCGCAGGAACTGGTGGGGAAGAGCTTTGCCGTGACGGATGATGGATTTTTGAAGAAGATCCGTGCGGCACAGTTTTCGAACGACATGACGCGGGTGGTTTTGGATGTTAATGATGTGACGGAGTACTCGGCGTTTCTGCTGCCGAATCCCTATCGCCTGATTATTGATATTCATGGTGGGAGTAAGGCGGAGCCGGGTGCGCCGATGGTTGCGGTGCCCATGCAGCGGGCGGCGACTGCGACACCTACGGTTCCGAATACAACGGCGGTGAAGGCGGGGAGCTCGTTTGATGTGGCGGCGCTGAGCGCGCAGCCGGGAAGGGTGGAGGCGACGAGTCAACCGACGTCGCAGCCGATCTCGGCGGTGGTGAAGGATGCGGGTGCGGAGAGTACGGGTTCGACGGCGAACGTTGCGAGTGTGACGGCACCAAGTGCGGTGAGGAAGACGAAGAAAGGGCGGTTTGTGACGGATCCTAACGCTCTACCGGCTCGGGCGGCGGTGCCGACGGCGGATGGGGAGACTTCGCTGGTGCGGGCGTTGGGATTGAAGATTGGGCGGATCGTGATCGACGCGGGGCATGGCGGACATGATTCGGGGACGATTGGCGTGGATGGGATCGAAGAGAAGGATGTGGTGCTGGATGTGGCGCTGCGGGTGGGCAAGCTGCTGCATGACAGGCTGGGGGCGGAGATTATTTATACGCGGTCGGACGATACGTTTATTCCGCTGGAGACGCGGACGGCGATTGCGAACAAGGCGCAGGCGGACCTGTTTCTTTCGATCCATGCGAACTCGTCGCCCGATGGGAGCGCGCGCGGGGTGGAGACCTACTATCTGAACTTTACGTCGTCGCCGGATGCGTTAGAGACGGCGGCGAGGGAGAACGCGGTGTCCGATCAGTCGATCCATCAGTTGAGCGACCTGGTGAAGAAGATCGCGCTGAAGGACAAGATTGAAGAGTCGCGCGAGTTTGCCGGTGATGTGCAGCAGGGCCTTTACGGCGGATTGCAGAAGGGGAATGCCGGGCTTAAGGACCGCGGGGTGAAGAAGGCGCCGTTTGTGGTGTTGATTGGGGCGAACATGCCTTCGATTCTGGCGGAGATCTCGTTTGTGACCAATGCAAAGGATGCGAGACAGCTGCAGGAGCCGGAGTATCGGGAGCGTGTGGCAGAGAGTCTCTGTAAAGGTGTGGCGAAGTATGCCGGTGGGTTGAGCGGGACGCGACCTCCGTCAGAGCGAGCCAGTACGAAGGAATGATTTCGCACATTTGTTGAGCAGATGTACCGGGCAGTATCCACAACGCGGCACGGCGCATCGAAGGATTGAACCCTGGGGTGGTAGCAAATCGCAGCCACTTGCGATGTTATTCGATAGACTTCACCGTTTGGAGTCTCATGATCGAGACACTCAAGCTATGGTGTTCCGTAGAAGGGCTCAGCTAATGAGAAAATAGAAGAGGAATGCTCCAACTCTCCTCAGCCGGCAAACGCTTCGGCCAAAAACTCCTCTTTGAAGACGCCAACTGGCTCATCACGCCAGACGAGCGCACTGGTCTCGTCGGCGGCAACGGCACCGGCAAATCCACGCTCCTCAAAATCCTCGCCGGCATCGAAACCCTCGACTACGGCCAACTAACCCGCGTCAAAGGCATGACACTCGGCTACCTCCCGCAGGACGGCCTCGCCCTCCGCGGCAAAACCGTCTTCGCCGAATGCCTCTCCGTCTTCGACCACCTCCACGAGCTCGAAGCCGAGTCCATCGCGCTCACCCACACCCTCTCCGAAGCCGACCCCAAGTCACGCGAGTATGCCGCAGCCGCCGAGCGCTACTCCGACATCGCCGACCAGCTCCACGTCCACGACATCTACAACCTCGACTCACAGGTCGGCGCCGTCCTCGGCGGCCTCGGCTTCTCCAAGGAAGACTGGGAGCGCAAGACCGAAGAGTTCTCCGGCGGCTGGCAGATGCGCATAGCGCTGGCGAAACTGCTCTTACAAAAACCCAGCCTCTTACTCCTGGACGAGCCCACCAACCACCTCGACCTCGAATCCCGCAACTGGCTGGAAAACTACCTCCACGACTATCCCAACGCCTACATCCTCATCTCGCACGACCGCTACTTCCTCGACGTCACCGTTAACAAGACCATCGAGCTCTGGAACAAGCGCATGCACGTCTACCACGGCAACTACGAAAAGTACGTCGTGCAAAAAGAAGAACGCCGCACGCAGCTGATGAACGCCTACAAAAATCAACGCGATCGCATCGAAGCCCTCGAAGCCTTCATCAACCGCTTCCGCTATCAAGCGACCAAGGCGAAACAAGTCCAGTCCCGCATCAAAGAACTCGAAAAGATCGAGCGCATCGAGGTCCCCGAAGAAGAAGCCACCATCCACTTCTCCATCCCGCAGCCGCCCGCCTCAGGCCGCACCGTCATCGAAGTCTCCAACCTCACCAAGGTCTACCCCACACCCGACGGCGGCGAAAAACTCATCCTCGACAACCTCAACTTCACCATCGAGCGCGGCGACCGCATCGCCCTCGTCGGCGCCAACGGCGCAGGCAAATCCACCCTCATCCGCCTGCTAAGCCAACAGGAAGAGCCCACCAGCGGCCAGATCAAGCTAGGCCACAACGCCCTCGTCGACTTCTTCGCGCAAGACCAGTACAAAGTCCTCGACCCCGCCGCCGGCATGCTCGACGACATCAGCGCCGCCTCGCCCAAGGTCCCCGTCGTCGAACTCCGCTCGCTCCTCGGCTGCTTCATGTTCTCCGGCGACGACGTCTTCAAAAAACTCGGCGTGCTCTCCGGCGGCGAACGCAACCGTTACGCCATGGCCAAGATGTTAGTCTCCCCCACCAACATGCTCCTCCTCGACGAGCCCACCAACCACCTCGACCTCCGCGCCAAAGACGTCCTCCTCGACGCCATCCGCAACTTCACTGGCACGGTCCTCTTCGTCTCCCACGACCGCTACTTCATCGACGGCCTCGCCACCCGCGTCTTCGAGGTCGAAGACCGCCGCCTCCACATCTACCCCGGCAACTACGAAGACTACCTCTGGCGCAAACAGGGCGGCCCCGAAAAGACAACTGCCTCGCTCACCGCTTCTCTCAAGCCCATCCCCTCTTCAAACTCCGTCATCCTGAGCGAAGTCCCTGCGCTTGTCGAAGGGACGGAGTCGAAGGACCCCGAAGAAGCTGTCGTTGCCCAGACTCTCAACAGCGTTCAGCCGCAAATCCCAATCAAACGTCTCAACCCCATCAAGCTGAAACAACTCGAAGACCGCCTCCACCACGCCGAGCTGGAGATCCCCCGCCTCGAAGGAGCCATAGCCGCCACGGAAGCACGTTTGGGCACCTTCACCTCTGCCGAACAATCCCAAAAAGACGCTGCCGAACTCGACAACCTCCGCACTCAGCGCCAGTCTCTCCTCACCGAATGGGAAGAACTCTCCCTCACCCTCGAAGAGCAGCGTGCCTAGATCACTGCTGCTATCATTCGCGGCATGCGAATTATGTGCACTTCAGGTGTGCTGAGCCGTGTGACCGTTGGTTCCGTGTTCACAGTGGCGTTTGCGACAGGCTTTGCCCAACAGCAGACGACGGCCGCGCCTCAGTTGAAGTCAGTGCCGATGCCACAGGACCGCGTGGTTGATTCGTACGAAATCTATTCGCAGTTGCTGCCGGGCAATCAGATTGAATGGGGTAGTGTGCCGCGTTCATTTTGGTTGCTGGAAGACACAACAAAGGCCGAGCCGCCCGACAGCCCTTGTGCGACTGGCGGCATGATGAACCCTCACAAAGCCATTCAAGCGCCGCTGGCACGAAAGACGGAGTTTGCGGAAGTCCTTGCCGATTTCGACGCGCATTGTCATGACCAATACCGGCTCGAAGCATCGAAACTTCATGTCGAATTGCCTGTTCGATCGTTGGATGAAGAAGGCCGAAAGCGTTACGTCAGCCATGTCATCGATTATATGCCTCCGCGGAACAACATCATGCAAGCGCCCCCCACTCCAGATGAGTTCAAAGGTGCAGCGGGCATGCACAGCTTCACAACAATTTTCTTCAACCGCTCGCACACCTTGGCGATGACCGAGATAGGCATGTACTGCGGAGGCCTATGCGGAAACTGGCGCTGGGTTGTACTGGAGCGCACCAACGGGCAGTGGCACATCTTGCCGTGGCCGGGCATGGTGACGATGTCCTGACGTTACGTTCGCTGCCACTCGTGGTCGACTCGCTCTCGCCTGACACGCCACCCGGAAATCCGTATCATTTGTGGGTCCATCCAACTCCGGAGAAACCCGCAATGAAGCATCTCATCGGCGCACTTGCAGTTGTTCTCACGGTTACCTCCATCGCCCAGGTCCAGACCGAAGTTCCCGCAGTTATCCCCAACGCCAAACCCGTCGCCGTCGACCACATCAAGATCCACGGCAAATCCCTCGAAGGCAATCTCGAGGGCGACGCCGTCGACCGCGACGTCATCGTCGTCCTGCCTCCCAGCTACGCCACAGACAAGAAACGCCGCTATCCTGTCGTCTACGCCATGCACGGCTACTCCATCGGCGCCGAGCAGTGGACCCACGAGATTCACGTCCCTCAGACCGTTGAGGGAGCCTTCGCACTCGGCGCCAAAGAAATGATCGTCGTCCTCCCCGACTCCAAAACTCTCCATAACGGCTCTATGTACTCCACCTCCGTCACTACCGGCGACTTTGAGAGCTTCATCGCCCACGACGTCGTCGCCTACGTCGATGCTCACTATCGCACTCTCCCCGACCGCCTCAGCCGCGGCCTCGTCGGCCACTCGATGGGAGGATATGGTGCCACTCGCATCGGCATGAGGCACTCCGATGTCTTCGGCAGCCTTTACATCATGAGCCCCTGCTGTCTCTCCCCCCGCACCCCACCCAACCCCGAAACCAGCAAAGCCCTCGAAGCCGTCAAGAGCCCCTCTGAGTCTCCCAACCTTTCCTTCACTCTCCGCGTCCAGCTCGCTTCCGCAGCTGCCTGGTCTCCTAATCCCAAAAAACCTCCGCTCTACCTGGATCTTCCGGTCAAGGACGGCGTTGTCCAGCCTGACGTCGTCGCCCGCTGGACCGCCAACGCCCCGCTCGACTTCGTCGACCAGTACATCTTCAATCTCCGCCAGTACCGCGGTATCGCCATGGACGTCGGCGATCAGGACAACCTCCGCGTCGACGCCGGCAAGCTCCACGACATCTTCGACAAATATAGCCTTGCCAATTCCTTCGAGATCTACCACGGCACCCACACCAGCGCTGTCGCCGATCGCTTCCAGAACCACGTTTTGCCCTTCTTCAGTCGCAACCTCTGCTTTACAACCAAATGCGACTAAGCTGAACTCCGGTCGCCTGCACCGGTCCGGGGACAGCTCGCTCTTCCACTTGGTTTTTCGGGAAGGACGAAACTTTCCAAACCGTCTAACGTAAAAGCAATTAAAGAAACTCCGCCTTCGCAGGTCCATCTCCCGGGAGATTCCGCATGCGCTTCAAGACCCTTCTTTGCTATCCGCTGGCGCTCTTTGCGCTCACCGTCCCCATGTTCGCTCAGCAGCCCCAGGCCAACATCACCGGCAAATGGATCATGACCGCCGACATCTTCGGGTCTCCGACCTATCTCACGATGGAGTTAAAGCAAGAGGGCGACAAGCTCTCCGGCACTTATACCGGAGACAAGTTCGAAGGCCAGGTCAAAGGAGCCAGTTTCCATCTTCTGGCAACCGGTGATGGCGGTGTCACCTCTGACGTCAACGCAACCGTGAAAGACGGAGTCATCACTGGTACTTCAGTCGAAACCCACCCTTCTGACAAGACGCATCCGCTGACCTACAGCTTTACTGCGACCCCGGTACCCGTACTCAAACGCGGTACGCCGCAGCGCCACGAGTTTGTCCCGACAATCTACTATCGCCAGTTCTCGCCGTTCAACAAGCCGGTCCTGACCGTCGCGCCCGGCGACACCATCCACACCACCACCGTAGACGCAGGCGGCAGCGACATGAACGGCGTCAAGCGCGTCCAGGGCGGTAACCCCGAAACCGGACCCTTCTACATCGAGGGAGCCCAGCCCGGCGACACGCTCGTCGTCCATCTCGTCCATCTCAAACTCAACCGCGACTACGCCGTCAGCGACGACGGGCTCGTCGACCGCGCCACGGACAACGACGTCGCCGTCAAGCTCAAGGACAACGGCAAGACGATCCGCTGGCATCTCGACGCGGCCAAAGGCGTAGCGTATCCCGAGGGCGCAGGCGAAGGCCTCGCGCACTATACAGTTCCTCTGCATCCTATGCTCGGTTGCATTGCGACAGCGACCAGCCCTGGAGCGCAATCGCCCCCGGGCACAGGCGACTCCGGCAGCTACGGCGGCAACATGGACTTCAACGAGATCTCCGAAGGCGCCACGATCTATCTTCCCGTCTCCAACCCCGGCGCTCTGCTCTACCTCGGCGACGCACACGCCCTGCAGGGAGACGGGGAACTCAACGGCAACGCCCTCGAGACCTCGATGGACGTCGAGTTCACCGTCGATGTGATCCAGGGCACGCACCTGCGCGCCCGCCGCATCGAAACACCCACGCACATCATGACCATGGGCCTCAACGGATCGCTCGACGATGCCATGCGGTCCGCCACAGGCGATATGGTCCGTTGGCTCGACCACGACTACAAACTCACACCGTCAGAGATCGCCCAACTCCTCGGTACCGCCTCCGAGTACAGGATCAGCGAGGTCGCGGACCGCAACGCGGGGATCGTGCTGAAGATCAACAAGGACCGGCTGAAGCCCCTCCTGGCCAAAACGAAATAAGCCAGAAATCTTTTCCACAGATTTATTTCAAAAAGTTGGCGTGTTTTCCGCACCACAAAACCACCACACAATTCACCACAAATTACCAGCAATTCACCACGTTCTAACCACCCAAAAACCACAAAAAACACCCGAAAATTGCAAAAACCCACTGAAAAACCACCGCCAAAAAAATTAACGTCCCTCACGCAACCGAGCCGCCAATCGTTCCGGCAATCCCGCCATCAAAATCCGTCCCTGCGCACCCGCCAGATCATACGGAACTCGGTGATAGATAATCTCTTTCGCCTCCGAGTCATAGATCACAAACGCCGCCCTCCAATCACAATCCCGCGGCTGCCCCACCGCCCCCGGATTGATCAGATGCCGCGTCCCCTCCGGAATCGCCATCGTCCAGCTCTCCGCCTCATTCTTCGTCCTGTACTGTGGTTTAATCTCATGCCAATCATGCTCTTTCTGCGAGAACCCACCCTGTAAGTGCGTGTGCCCAAAGAACGTAATCGCCGTCGTCATCTGCTGCAGCGGAGCCCACGCGTCCCGCATGCTCAAAATGTACTGATCCTCATTCAATGGCGACCCATGCACACAAGTCACCCCAGGCTCCTCCGGCCACACCGGCCCCTGCGGCACCGCGCGTAACCACGCCAGATTCTCCGGCGTCAGCTCATCCTTAGTCCACATCGCCGCCGCCCGCGCCACCGGATTGAACCCAAGCGCCGAACTCAATCCTGCACCCACCCGGTCATGATTCCCCCGCACATTGATCTGCGCCTTCGCCCGCATCAGGTCGATCACCTCATTCGGACTGCCGCCATACCCCACCATGTCCCCCAGGTTCCAAAGCGCGTCGTACGGCTCTGCGGCGGCAAGAACTGCGGTTAGTGCTTCGAGATTCCCGTGAATATCTGAAAGTATGAGCGCGCGCATTGCAGTCCAAACGGCCTAACGACCAATTTCTTAGTCTATAGACATTCCCGCATCATGGAAACCGAAGCCAACGCAGTTCCTACAGGTTCAAACCACCGAAGCCAGCGGCCCCGACGCTAAAGGCAATGACCGGTCCGTCTTCATCGTCGGCGCCGAAGCCAGCAGCCTCCGCGTGTAGGGATCCTGCGGCCTCTCAAACAGACTCCGCACCGCCCCCTGCTCCACAATCTCCCCCCGCTGCATCACCGCCACCCTGTCCGCCACCTGCGCCACCACTGCCAGGTCATGCGAAATGAACAACATCGCCAAGCCATGCTCCCTGCGCAGTCCATTCAGCAGCTCGAGAATCTGCGCCTGAACAGTCACGTCCAGCGCTGTCGTAGGCTCATCAGCGATCAGCAGCCGCGGTCGATTCACAATCGCCATCGCAATCAAGATCCTCTGGCGTTGTCCCCCCGAAAACTGATGCGGATAGTCCTTTGCCCTCCGCTCCACCTCCGGTAAACCCACCTCCTCCATCGCCGACAGTACCTTTGCCCTCACCGCCTTGTGCGACTCCCCAGGATGGTGCGCCTGCACGGCCTCAGCGATCTGCGCTCCTACCGGCATCACCGGATTCAGCGCCGTCATCGGCTCCTGAAAGATCATGGCGATGTCCCGTCCCCGTCGGCGCCGCATCGCCTCCTCCGGCAGACCCAGCAACTGCTCCCCATCGAAGGCGACCTTCCCCGTAACCTGTGCCGTGTGCGGCAAAAGCCGCAGCATAGCCAGCGAAGCAGCCGATTTTCCCGAACCCGACTCCCCCACCAACCCCAGCGTCTCCCCCGGACTGATATGGAACGAGATATCCTTCACGGCCGCATGCTGACCGAAGTCAATCGACAGATTCTTCACATCCAGCAGCGGAGCAGAGTCCATGCTTCGAATACTAGCCGAAATCCTTAGCACCCTGATTCGGCATAACTCCAGGCAATCCCGCCCCGCAATAGGACTTTGCCAGCCAGATATCGTCTAATCTCGTTAGCAGACCTATGAGAGCCAAATTCCTCCACGCGATTCTTGGTATCGCAACTCTCGCGAGTTGGTCCGTCTTCGCGCAGACCCACAAAGTCGCCAAGCCCGATCAGGTCGTCCGCGCCGTCGGTGTCTACGAGTGGACCGGGGACTTCGGCAAACCCACCGCCAGCCGTCTCATCCCCGTCTCCCTCTTCATCGAGGGCAAATTCGAAGACGCCGGCATCTACATCGCCCGGCCCATCCCCTTCGCTTTGCTGCCCGGAAACCTCTACATCCTCCAGGCCTCAGGCGTCGATAAAGGCACGCTCGACCTCGCCTACGCCAAGCACCTCCAGGCCGTCGAAGCAACCGGAGACCTCGCCTTTGACGACGGCTGGTTCGGCTATGGCAGCGTGAAGCCGCTCTCCGCTCCCCGCAAGACGACAACCGCGTTGAAGCCGTCCAAGACATTACCTGTCATCGCTACATCGACCGACCCCAATCGCCCTCACTTTGGCTCGAAGCCAGGCGGAGATACAACGCCTGCCACCGGAAGTGACCAGAGCAAATCGACCACGCCTCAATCGAGCAGCAAACCGGATGCAACGACGACATCCAGTACAGCAAGCCCCTCAACCACCGGCGACCCGGACCGCCCGACCATGAAGCGCCGCGGCAGCTCCGGCACATCCACGACGAGCGATCCGCCCACGACCACCAGCACTACATCCACCCCGGCGGACGATCCCGACCGTCCCACCATGAAGCGCCGAAGCCCCGACAGCGCCACTTCGGGCACCGACTCCACGACGACGACCGCATCGACGCAAACCGGAAGTACTCCGGCGGATGATCCAGACCGTCCCACCATGAAGCGCAGCACTCCATCTGCGCCCGCACCCGATACTAGTTCCACAACTGCTGACGCGCCCGCGTCTGCCGACGATCCCGACCGTCCAACGTTGAAGCGTCATTCGGCACAGGATGCCAAGAAGACAGGTAGCTCGTCAGCAAACGACGTGGGCACTGTCAGTGGCACTGGGACATCGTTGAACGATGATCCCAGCCGCCCCAATCTGCATCATGGCAAACCCGCGAGCGCCATGACAGAGACGGATCTGCCCAAGCTCACAGGCGTCCCGCCGAATCTGCACCAGATGGTTGCAGTATCGGACGCCGTCAATCGCGACCCACATCCCTTCATCCTTGAGTGGGAAGATGACGCGCAGCATCAGGCCGTCCTGCAGAAGATGCAGGAGATGGCCCGCGCCCAGCTAGCCGCCTACGGATCGACCGCAGCGCCAATTGCGACGGCCACAGCACCAGCGAAGAAGACCCCTCCCGCGGCCGCGGCCAGCCGGACACGTCGCCCAGCCATAACTCCAGCAGCGCCACCTGTGCCTTTGCTAGACGAAGAATTAAAGGCGTACACCTTGAGCTACGGTGGTGCGCCGACCTACGTCTACTCGGCGAACACCGGCGGCACGGGAGCTGCGTTGCGCTTTGTAACCATCGTCGCACAGACCGACGGAGTCGGCGACATCAAGCCAGCCATTCAAAGCGTCACCGACGCGGCGCATCTAAACCGCTCGCCGAAGATGCAGTTCGTCGATGTCGTCGACGCAGAGGCCAGCAACCGCGCCAGCCTCTTATTCGAGCTTCGCAGCCAGAATGCGCGGCAATTCGCCCTCTACCGCGTCATCGCCTCGCACCCGGAGCAGATCTTCCTCACCGGCACGACGCAATAATCAATTCAAAGGGCGTGACATTGGCCGATACTCCAGGATCCCGCGCTCTGCGCCGCCACCAGACAATCACGCTGTCGCTGCTCTTTCTGGCTGGCATAGTCAACTTCCTCGATCGGTCATCGCTCTCCATCGCCAACACCACCGTCCGTGAGGAGATGCACCTCAACGGAACGCAGATGGGATGGCTGCTCTCCGCGTTCTCACTGGCCTATGGAGTCGCCCAACTCCCGCTGATCGGTCTGCTCGATCGCGCCGGCACTCGCTCGGTCCTCGGGGGTGGTCTCATCCTATGGTCCGCCGCACAAATGCTGACAGGCGCCGTGCGTTCGTTCTCAACCTTCCTGCTGCTTCGCGTTCTGCTGGGCGCGGGCGAAGCCCCCTTTTACCCATCGGGCATACGGAGCACAAGGGAGTGGTTCAGCTCCGCCACACGCGGCCGCGCTACGGCAATCATGAGTTCGTCGCAGACCATCGGCCTCGCCGTCGCGCCTCCGGTCCTCACCTGGATCATGCTGAGCATCGGCTGGCGTGCCATGTTCGTTTTGCTCGGAGCATCTGGTCTCCTTGTGGCCGCCGCATGGATAGCCTTCCATCGCGCGCGCCGCGACACGATCTTCGCTGAAGCTGAGCGGCCGTCGCCTACGGTTCCGGAGGCCGCATGGAAGGCGCTGATCCGCCAACGCACAGTCTGGGGCATGATGCTTGGGTGGGGCGGTGTCAATTACACCGTCTGGCTGTATCTGGCCTGGCTCCCCGGATATCTGCAGGGCCAGCGCCACCTCTCTCTGTCGACAAGTGGCTGGGTCGCGGCGCTGCCTTTCCTCGCCGGCGCGCTTGGCATGTTTGCGAGCGGCACGCTATCCGACAGACTCGCGCGCTCCGGCCTGCCACTCACGACCATTCATCGCCGCAATCTTGTCTTTGGGATGGTTGTCTCAGCCGCCAGTACCTTCGTGGTCGCACAGAGTCGATCCACCACGCAGGCCGTCGCCGGCATCAGCATGGCGCTGTTCTTCATTCACTTCGCCGGAACCTCTGGATGGGGCTACGTCCAGGCCGTCAGTCCGCTGCGCTACGTGGCTTCACTCGGAGCGCTGCAAAACTTCGCCAGCTTCATGATTGCCTCGGCCGCGCCTGTCCTCACAGGCTGGTTGCTCGACCGTACCCATTCGTTCACGATCGCCTTGGGAGTTTGCAGCGCGGTGACCCTGCTCGGAGCCTTAAGTTATGCAACCCTGGCAGCCCCGGACGGAATGCACCTCGAACGAGGAGCCTAGCGGCATCCGGCAAAGTTTGGTCTCACATCAGTTAGACAGCCTTGCGCTGGAAGGTAGTCTTCTTCGTATTGGCAAACGAATCCTTCGCCTTGAACGATGCGACTGAGACCCCGGCCTGCGGCTTCGCGCCACTCTTCACCTGAGCCGCCTTCTCACGCGCCGCCTGCAGCTTCTGCGCCTTTCGACCCAGTCCGCCAATCTTGATTCCGCCTGCTTTAGGAATGAAATCACTCATACAAAATCCTCTCACAATCGAGAGATTACAGAAAAGTGCCGGCCGAACCTCCCGCAAAACGATAGTATCCGAACCTTCGGAGGCAACAACATGCCAGGGTCCGCCGCCGGCAATCGGGGTTGTTGAACCTCGCACATCCCCAGGAGTAAAGTCTTGGTGTACGCAGGAACCTCAGGAGGTTTGTATGCGTCGCCTCTTTCTCTCCCTCGTCTTTCTCCTCACCGGCTCGCTCACCTCTGCACAGACGCCGAGCGATCAATCCAACTTCGGATGTCCCGTCGGCTTCGCCGCCAGCAGGCAGGCCACGGGCCGGATCATGAGCGCAGACGAGATGAGGCGCTCCGGTCCCGCTCAAGGGCTGCACCTCACTCTGAACAATCGCCGAACGCCGGCCATTGAAAGCATCGAGGTCACCGTCTACGGCACATCCCAAAAGGGTCTTCTCCTGCCTGTCGACGCGCCATTCACCGACACCATCTCGAAGACCTTCCAATTTCACCGCACGCCTGACGACGCAAGCCTTAGCGACGCCGACGTCTGGATGCATCTGGTCGGCTCCCTGAGTTGGGCCGACCTCATCTCCATCACCTACGCCGACGGCACCACGTGGCAGGCCACCGAACACTTCAAGTGCCGCGCCGTCGCATCCAACTTCATGTTGGTTGGTAGGAAGTAAACCAACGCAGGCCAACCGCAAGTCGGCAATCCCCTCGTGTGTTTAGGTGGTTCGTAGCGCCGCTTCGATACCCGAGTTGACCTCAGCCTGCGCAAACTCGGCAGCCACGCGGACACCGTTCATAATCGCCTTCTCGTTCGACGATCCATGCCCGATGATGCACACCCCGCGCACGCCCAGCAGCACCGCACCACCATACTCCGAGTAATCCAGCCGTTTTTTGAACTCGGCAAACGCCTTGCGCGACAAAAGTGCTCCCACCTGCGAAGTCACAGTTGACTTTAGCGACTCACGCAGCGACGCGCTCAGCAGCTGAGCCGTCCCCTCGATCGACTTCAGCGCGACGTTACCCACAAAGCCGTCGCACACCGCCACATCACTGTGGCCATTGAATAGATCGCGCCCTTCGACATTGCCCGTGAAGTTGATATTGGTCAGCGAGCGCAGCAGCGGCAGCGTGTCACGGGTCAGCGCATTGCCCTTCATGTCTTCTTCGCCAATCGACAACAGCCCAACGCGCGGGTGGTGGATTCGCAGCACGTTCTTGGCGTACATATTGCCCATCACGGCGAACTGGACCAAGTTGTCCGGGTCGCAGTCTACATTCGCACCCACATCGAGCAGCAGCGAAGGGACGCCTTTGGTCGTCGGCAGAATAGTCGCCAGCGCTGGCCGGTCGACGCCCGAAAGCATGCCCAGAACCATCTTCGCCGTGGCCATCGCAGCGCCGGTGTTTCCTGCGGTAAAGAACCCCGCGGCGCGACCCTCGCGGACCATCTTCAGGCCCACCCGCATAGTTGAGTCGCGCTTGGACCGCACGGCTTGTGCGGCCTTGTCGTCCATCGTGATCCACTCGCTGGCCGGCACGATGAAGACCGGCAGACGTTGCCTGCGCAACGCCTGCCGCAGGATCGGCCGGAGCTTATCTTCCGGCCCAACCAGGTGCACGCGCACGTCAAACTGACGCGCAGCAAGTACGGCCCCGCGAACCTCTGGCTCGGGGGATCTGTCGGAACCCATTGCGTCTACAACGATGTCAGTCGGCATCAGCAGGGAACAGCAGGGGCTGGATTGGGGGAATTAGCTGGCTTCTTTAGTCACGAGCACGTCGCGACCCTTATAAGTACCGCACTTCTTGCAGGCACGATGGGGAAGTTTGCGCTCATGGCAGTTGGGGCACTCGGAGAGGCCAGTGGGGGTAAGGAAGTCGTGGCTGCGGCGCTTGGCAGTCCGTTGCTTGGAGTGGCGCCGTTTCGGATTAGGCATTGCAGTGTCCCTTTCGATCGGCCGCGGCGGTTACGCGAAAAGACACGCGGTCGACGAGGCAAAAACTTGATTTTAGTGCTTCAACTCGAGCTTGTCCGCCAGACCCGCAAGCGCATTCCAACGCACATCGGCCGGGGCCTCATCGCAGGAACATTTCGCTTGATTCAGATTCTGACCACAGCGCGGGCAAAGCCCTTTGCAGTCTGCCATACAGAGGGTGCGACTTGGCAGGGAGAGCAACACCTGCTCGCGCACCACATCCTCAAGCGAAAGACCGCTCTTCTGATAATACCCGATTTCGGTCTCATCTGCAGTAATTGACCGCTCCCCGGCGTCCGCATCGGCGCTTTCCGGGCGAAAAATCAGGTCAAACTCGCCCTCCAGCGGTACGGCGACCGGATCCACGCACCGCGCACACAAAATCTCGAAGTTCGAGCTGTAATGTGCCCGCAACCGGATGTCGTTCACATGCGAGTTGGAGCTCCGATGCTCGATCAGCAGATCGGCCACCCCATTGACAGGCAAAGGCCCCACCTGACGGATATCGGCGGCATAGTCCAGCACGCCAGGAGCAATGATCTCATTGAACTCAAGCGGCTCATCAACGAGTTGAATCGGGGTTATCAGCACAATCTTAAGGTTAGCAGGTTCGTGGCGCAGATCAAATAGCCACAGAAAACACGCGACTTTCCAAACGGTGACGTCTGGCATATCTCCCGCTACTCTGGTGCTATAAACGCAGTGAGCCACTCAACCCTGCCGAAACCAACCAAAACAAGGAAAGATCCATGTACCGAAGCCTCGCAACGCTCTTGCTTCTCTCCGGTTCCGCTCTCGCCCAACAAATACCTGCAAGCACAGGAATAATTCCAACGCCCGAAGTCGATCTGGCCTACGAGACCTACGGTGCGGCAGGCAACGCCACACCGGTCATCGTCGCCAACGGCGGCCCCGGCCTCTCCCACATCTATATGCTGCAGAACGATGTCTGGACGCGCCTCTCTCACAATCGCCAGATCGTCTTCTACGACCAGCGCGGCACCGGAAAATCGAAGCAGGTCAAGCCCGACGCAGCCTGGGGAATGGACGCCCAGGTAGCAGACATGGAAGCCATACGCGTAAAGTTCGGCTTTCAGAAATTCGACCTCGTCGGCGACTCCTACGGCGGCCTGCTCGCGATGGCCTACGCTGCCGCTCATCCTGAACACATCGAAAAACTCATCCTCAGCGACTCCGCCGCTCCAGCGTGGAAGGACATCGTGCGTGTCCTTCCAGACGTATTCCCCGATGTGCTGGAGCAGATCGCCGCGCGCGAGAAGGACAGCGCCAGTAGTCGCAACGCGGTCGATCAGCGCATCCGTGACCACTTCCTGATGCTCTTCTACAGCGAAGCTAACCGCGACGCTTATCTTGCCGGCGTCAAAGACCTCGGTTCAACACCGCAGGTCTCCGCCGCCGTCCAAAAGGCGACCCGAACTCTCGACCTCACTCCGGAGCTGCCCAAGTTCAAGTTCCCCACCCTGGTCATCACAGGACGATACGACATGAACGTAGCCCCTTTGACTGCCTGGAACATCTACAAGGCGATCCCCGGCGCGAAGTTCGTCGTCTTCGAGAAGAGCGGCCATCTCCCCTCGTATGAAGAGCCGGACAAATATGTGACCGTGGTTAACCAGTTTTTCGGCCAACCGTCACGTTGAACGTCTTTGCACACATCCGTCCAGCGGAAATAGTTCGCATCTAAACAGGTGGCCGGCTACGTCCAATAGCGATATGAGCGAGACGTGGAAAGCGGCCGACATTCCATCCCTGACGGGCAAGCGAGTTCTCATCACCGGCGCGAATAGCGGCATCGGCTACCACGCCGCGTTGAAGCTCGCGCGCAAAGGCGCTCAAGTCATCCTCGCCTCGCGCGACCGACGGCGTGGCGAAGAGGCTCTCGCGCGCCTGCACGCCGACTCACCCGGAACCCACACAGAGCTCGTCGTCTTCGATCTTGCCTCCCTCGCATCCGTGCGCGACTTTGCGCACAAGGAACTAGCCCAGCACCGCCCTCTCCATCTCCTCATCAACAACGCCGGCGTAATGGCGCCTCCCAAACGACTCGAGACAGCAGACGGTTTCGAGTTGCAGTTCGGCACCAACGTCCTCGGCCACTTTGCCCTGACCGCGCTCTTGGTACCTGCACTCGAACAAGCTGCTGCTGAGTCCGATGATCGACCCCGCGTCGTCACCATCGCCTCCATCGCGCATAAGCGAGGCCAGCTCAACTTCGATGACCTGCAATCCACCAAAAATTACAGTCCCATGGGCGCCTATCAGCAGTCGAAGCTTGCCGATCTTATGTTTGCCTTCGAACTTGACCGCCGTCTGCGAGTCGCAAACTCTCGCGTGATGTCCGTTGCGGCTCACCCCGGTGTCGCCAGCACTAACCTCTTTCAGGCCGGCGACTACTCCTCCTTCGAGAAAACCATCCGCAACCTCTTGGGACATGTCATCGGCATCGTCCTGAGCACTGACTCCGAAGGCGCACTACCCACGCTCTACGCAGCAACCGCACCGGACGCGGATGCTGGCGGCTACTACGGACCCCAGGGCTTTCAGGAGATGACGGGAGACGACGTGGGTCCGGCCAAGGTGGCGCCGCAGGCACGGGATCTCGCCGCAGCCGCTCGCCTTTGGCAGGTCTGTGAGAATCTCACGGGCACCAAGTTTTTATAATCTGCTCGAAGCGGTTGCGGGTGCCACACGTAATTCAAAAACAAGTCCGAGGAAATTGTCATGAATGCCGCCGTCGTCCAGTCTTTCAATGCTCCCCCCAGTTACACAACATTCAAAGAGCCAGTTGCAGCTGAAGGAGAAAAACTCGTAAGCGTAAGTGCCGCTGGTCTCCACCCGATCGTCAAGGCACTGGCCAAGGGCACTCACTACGGCAGTTCAGGAGAGCTCCCATTCGTCGCCGGCGTGGACGGCGTTGGGAAACTCGAAGACGGCACCCGCGTCTACTTCGGCATCGCGCGAAGTCCGTTTGGCACATTTTCCGAACGCGCCCTTGCGGCAAGCTGGATGTGCCTTCCCCTCCCCCAAGGTGTCGACGACGTGACCGCCGCGGGAATCGCGAATCCCGCCATGTCGTCGTGGGCGGCACTTATAGCGCGAGCGAAGTTCGTTGCCGGAGAGAGTGTGCTGATCCTAGGTGCAACCGGTGTCGCTGGCCAACTCGCAGTCCAGGTCGCAAAACGCCGCGGTGCGCGGCGTGTGATCGCCGCCGGTCGTAACCCGCAGGCTTTGGTAAAGCTGAAAGAGTTGGGTGCAGACGCCGTCATCTCACTCGACCAGGACCAAAGCTCGTTGGTATCCGCGTTCCGCACCGAGTTGGCGGAATCGGGCGTAGACATTGTGCTTGACTACCTCTGGGGTCAGCCGGCGGAAGGAGTACTCGAAGCAATCTCACAAAAGGGACTTCGCAAGGCCGCCGCCCGTATCCGATTCGTTCAGATCGGCGAAAGTGCAGGGAAGGCGATCTCTCTGACTGCGGCAACCCTCCGCAGTTCGGGGCTCGAACTCCTTGGCAGCGGCTTTGGTAGTGCGTCCCTCGACCAAATCAAGCAAGCCCTCGTGGAGTTCTTCCAGATAGCTGCGAAGCAGCCGTTTCAGTTCCGCACAAAAGCAGCCCCCTTGCGGGACGTTGAAGCGCTTTGGAACAACACGGAAGAAGGTACAAGGTTGGTATTTCAACCCTAGCGTGGACGCTCCTGGGGAGGGTGCTTGCCCCAACCGAGGCCCGGTTCCAATTGGTGATCAGCAAGACGTGACAATGCGAGCACTGCTGGCGTTGATCATGTCGATTCGCAAAGTTTCAAAAGCTCTACACATCTTTCAGAGGGTTTATTGCGTTCTTTGACTTATAACCCGCGCGCTTCTCGAACGGCACGACGAACATCCTGTCTTTTTCGCTGTGCACGTGCGGCCACAAGTAGTCGAAGATCACCGCAGAAGTGGATGCCGTCCTGACACCCCAAGTAGAATCCTGAAGCTGTACCGCTTTGATCACAGCTAAGGCGTCATATAAAGGCTGGTAATCAAAGTTCGGCTCTTTCAGATCGTAAGCAATGATTAACACTGACATTGTGTGATACTCCTTTATTTTTTTGCGCTGTCGGCGTAATTTAACTTACCCACCTCCAAATCTCTCCATATCAATACATGCGACGATTCCAACGTTTCTTAACGGTCTAAGCGCATGACGTCCCCGTCACCTCGCATTCCCGCTAACTTTTTTGAGCCGTAGACGAGTAGCGCCCGAGCATTCTACGAATTCGATGCCGACCTCAGTCCGACTTCAACCGCACACCTTTCACTACTCTCATATGCGCCAAAACGCAAAGCTCTATTTGGCGGCCGCGTAGCGGTGAAGTTGCGGGCCGACCAGGTTTGAGTAGCTGTAGTTGCCGCGGCGGTCGGCGTCGATGGTCCAAAACATGGCGCCGATCATGCCGGGGTAGCCGGTGGGCTGGCGCAGCTTGTATCTGGTTCCAGCCGGAGCTTTGCCGGACACGATGTAATCCATCGCTTGACTGACGATCGTCGGCGACGTGTATCCGGTGAGGAAGCCGACCGCAACCTTACTAGCCGGCAACGCTGGGAAGAACTGCTTCGCATCTCCTCCAACGTTGAAGCCATGCAGAAGGAGTTCGGTCATGGCGGCGTGATAGTCGACCGAGTTTGACTGATAGATCTCGCCATCGAGACCCTCGAGAGGCGGCGTGTTGTAGTCCTGCGCGTCGATGAAGGACAAGATGTCGCGGATGGCGTAGGTGATGGGAAGGTAGGACCCGAATTGGCCGCCGTAGCTCGTGTAGCCGGCAGGGCCCTGCGAACCCTCCGGCACGAGACTGATCATGAAACCGGGGCCGAAGTGATCATGCAACTGCCGCATCGCCGAGATGACGTTCACAATGGAAGGCGTCGTGGGATGCTTGAAGTCCGTGTCTCCTGGATCGATGTTGAGTGAGGGAGTTTCGAAGTCCAGATCGATTCCATCGAAGCCATATTCAGTAACGATTTTTGTCACCGACGAGACGAAGGTCGGAATGCTCGCCGCATCGCTAAGAGTGAAATACTTGCCGCCGCCGCCGAGAGAGATCATCACCTTCTTGCCCTGGTCCTTTAAGGAGACGATGTCGGCCTTGAACTCTTCGGGATTGAGTCCAGCGCGCAGCTGGAACTGCATGGTCCCTTGCGGTCCATTCCTGTCCGGTTCAGCGAAGGCGACAAGGATGAGGTCCCACTGTGGTGAAACTTCGCGGAGCGGAAACGTGCCCGTCCAGTAGCCGATAAGCTGATGTCCGTCGGGTGATCCGCTGAGGGGGGCCGTTGCGATGGTAGGTTTGTGCGGCGGCGAGGCGCCACCGACCGGTGCGCAGGGCTTCGCGGGTACAGTGAGTGTCTGTGCGTCGGGAAAGCTGTACGTGTTGCCAAGACTCTCCGAGGTGCCGATGTACCAGGGGAGCAGCGCCACGTTTTGCAGGTGGTACGCGGCTCCGCCCGCATCAGCGACGAA
Organism: Acidobacteriaceae bacterium KBS 89; assembly: GCA_000381605.1. GTDB lineage: Bacteria > Acidobacteriota > Terriglobia > Terriglobales > Acidobacteriaceae > Edaphobacter. The sequence continues at coordinate 1,187,011 of KB906754.1, read as the reverse complement.
CGCCTTTGACGCGGGAAAATTGTTCTTGGGGTTCGTATCCGTCGGTTCGAGAAGGAAGTAGGCAGTGGCAACGTGCGTGCCGCCGCAACTACCCGGTTCCCCCGGACGCGACGCAGGGCGAAGCCAACCGCCGAACGTGTTTCCCGAGACCGGGACGTTGCGGCCGTGGAACAGAGGGTCGTGGAGGGGATCGTTGATGAACTCCGCGAGTTGTTGGGTGAGTGGCTGTACGTCGCTGTCTTCGACGATGGCCGGGGCAGCACTGAGATACGAACCGAGTACGAAGGAGTTCCCGGTGGCGGAGTCGATTCCGTGCGTTCCCCACGAGCAGCAGAGCGTTGCGTCGCTCTCGGTGTAGTAGGTGGTGTTATGCGTCACGGCAACGACCAACTTGCCGTCCTGTTTCGGGAGCTGTTTGAAAAGTTCTTTCTGCAGAAACTCGATGTCGACAACTGCGAAAGAGCCGCCGTTGCTCTTTGAGGTAAGGATGTAGCCGTAACCAACGGGAATCGTGATCTTGACCGGTCTCACCTCGGGCTTGCCCAGCAACGTGTGCCATCCGTCGGCCTTGGGGAAGGTAGAGCGCAACATAGCATCGGCGTACTGCGTGGTGTTACCGGGTGCGAACGCGAACCCGGAGAAGATGGGGGAACTCAGCACACTAGACACGTCGGTGGCTGCATCCATCACAAGGGGCTTGCCGGCTGTCCTTTTCGCGTCGAACGAGAGCGCGATGGGGACCAGCACGGTGGAGATCGTGGTGGTTCCTCCCTGTACCGGGTCGCGACCTGCGAGAGTGTACGAGCCCTGACCTGCGGAGAGCTTGAAGGTCGGCACGGTGCCTTGCGCGCGCGCGGGTTGAAGCGACGCCCCAATGACAAACAGCAGACAAATCAACTTAATTTGCATATCCAGCCTTAGACCTCTGATACAGAGTGAAAGATATGTGCAAAGAGATTCTTTCATGCAAGGTCTTACGACCAACCTCAGGGGCGCACTGACATCGAGTGATGAAAGATATTGTTCGGATCGTACTTCCGCTTCACGCTTTGAAGGAATGGATATAGATCACCGGTGCCGTAATACAACTGCGGCCAATAGGCGTTCTGCAGCATGTCGATGTCCGGATAATTGATATAGCAGCCTTCGTAGCGGTCGCTCCAGAATGGCGTTCCGCTATATTTCGCTGCCGCACCCGACGTCGCGTACAACTCTGTAAAGAAGTCCCTCATCCACTGGATCTGTCCTGCGTCCTGAGTCGGGTCGGTCCACGTCGCGATGAACTGCAGCTTTAGATCGGAGTTCCGCTGAGCTGAAGCGGTCTCTTCCAGCAGATGTTTCTGATTCACCGCACCGCCAAACGAGTCCGCCAACACCGTATTACGTGAAAGATCGACGCCGGAGATCGTTCGATTCAGGTGCTTATAGATGCACGAAATCTCTTCCGTCGAAAAACCCCGCTTCATGAAGCTCGATTTGTACTTGTGCCGTGAGTTCCCGCGCGGACCCCCAGAGCTTCGGTCATTCGATTCGCTCCAACGCATCTTGTTCATCGTGTGCTGCGCTAGACAGACGTTGGTTCCGGCTTGCGCCGGCTCCGGATGATGTTCGGCCATAGTTGGATGTACCGAAAGCTGAGCGACCGGCTTACATTCATCGAACATCGTCAGATATTCATCCACCACTCGGGTGTCATCCACGGTTCCGTCGGTATTCGTGAACGTAACGGACATGCCCAGGTGCCCGGAGCTGCGGTGCGACAGATTGAAGATCGAAAAAAGTCCCCAGGTCTCCTTATCCTTGCCCCGCGTCTCCCAATAGTTGCTGAACAGGTAAAGGATGCGTGCGAACCGCTCCTCCGTCATTCCGTCCCAGCCAAAACTTACATTCCCGCGCAATACCTCGGTGGGCGCCTTCGGCAGGGTGTCGAAATAGAAGTTTGTGATGATACCGAAGTTGCCGCCACCGCCTCCCTTGCAAGCCCGAAGCAAATCTGCATCGTTGTGTTTATCAGCCCGCCGGACCCGCGCGTTTCCCGCGTGGTCCACCGTTACGATGTCAACTGCCGTCACCCAGTCGGGTGTAATGCCATGCAAGCGCGACAGCAACCCATATCCTCCGCCCGATATGTGTCCCCCCGCTCCCACCTGAGGACAGGTCCCTCCCGGGATCGTCACCAGGTCGCGTTGGTATAGCTCCGAATAAGTCTGCCCGAGCGTTGTACCCGCACCGAGCCTGTACTTCGGTCCGTTCGCGGGTGGCGCAGTCCCCGATAGAAAGCTCAAATCAATGATGGCCCCACCCGGATTGTTGTCCACAAAATCTTCGTAACAATGTCCGCCTGAGCGAACCGTCGGGCGCACTCCTTCGTGCACGAAGCGTTGCAGGGCCTCAGCAACGTCGTCGCTGTTGTCGCACAGGGCGATGCGGCTCGCGCGATCGCCGCTCTCAGGGAAGCGCGCATTCTGTCCACGGCTTAGCCGGTCGAATCGAACGTCGCCAGTCGACACAATTTCAATTGCCATGTCCAAAAACCCTCTGCACGCACGATATCAGCAGCTATTTCCAATGGGAAATAAGGCATTAGCCCTATGCCCGCGAATGCAAGATCCTCGACCGATTCATGTATGCTGCTGGCAGACTTGCCGGAAGAAACGTAAAAGATTGCCGCCCCAGAACTTGTCAATGCGCTCCTCCGTGTAACCGCGCCGCAGCATGGCATCTGTAATCATCGGAAGGTCGCGAACATCGCGCATGCCGCGAGCCAGGGTAGGTCCGCCGTCGAAGTCGGTGCCAAGCGCCACGTGATCCTCCCCAACCATCTGGATCGCCTTGTCCACCACAGCCACCCAGTCGTCGACCGCCATCATCACCGAATCAGGCACACGAGCACCCGGCATCGGGAATTGTGGCGCAACCAGTTGGTCTACCTCATAGATCGTCTTGCCTCTCACACGATCCGGAACGCTCGAGGTATCGAAGAATGTCTTCCCTCGTTCCGCCGTCAGCCACTCATACTCCTTGGGATAGGCGAACTCGCTTCCAATCTGGAAGCCGATGATACCGCCTTTTGCCGCCAGTTTCTTCAGCAGAGCATCCGGCATGTTTCTCGGAATATTGTTCACACTGCGCAGACCATGATGTGTGGCGATCACGGGACCTTCGCTAACCTCGATCACCTGCGAGATAGTCTCGTCCGACGAGTGAGAGACGTTAATCATCATTCCCAGCCGATTCATCTCTCGAATCACATCGCGGCCATGGGCCGTCAGGCCGTTCGACCTCGGCGCAGAACAGCACGAGTCCAAATAACTCTGGTTCCAGTTGTGCGCCGAAAGCTGTGCCGCCCGGAGACCCATGCTGTACAGGTCGCGCAGGATACCCAGGTCCCCGTCCAGATCGTAGCTGCCTTCGATATCAAGCACAGCCGCCATCTTGCCCTTCGCTCGGATGCGCTCGACGTCGTCCGCGGTTAGGGCCAGCTCAACCAAATTGCGATTCTCCTCCAGTTGCCGGAGAGCGTGATCGACGCGCCGAAATGTCTGCTTAGTCTCGAAGCGGCTGGGGTAATACTCTTCCGGAACGTACACGGAGAGAAAGAACGCGCCTTGCCCGCCTTCGCGCACCCGCACAAGATCCCACTGTCCGTCCGTCTTTCGCTCGCCCATGCTGCCGCCGTTGTAGAACTCGCGGTCCAAAGCATGCACATGGGCATCAAACACAAACGCGCGCCGATGAACTTCCAATGCTCGTGGGGAGACACTGGGGGCAGTCTGAACGGCTGTTGAACCTTGCGACAAACTTCGACCCCAAAGCAGCGGTTCCAGCACGGCAGGTGCAAGCGCGCTGTAGCTGAGGAATCGGCGACGGGTCAGCAATATGGTTCTCCTGGGCTAAAGCGTGCATAGGCCTGAAACGACTTCGATCCAAGGCGCTGCAGATGCGAGACGATCTGCGGGGCAGTATACAGGACCGTCAAGGCTCTTCCCGCGGATCAGCATCCGCCCCTCAAAGACCAGGCAAGACATTTGACCTATATAAGAAGGGGCCTCGATAGGTATGATTTCGCCATTGCAGATCATCACCGCGAAACTACGATCGTAAAGGATTGTCATGGCTCCCAACGGGACACCAGTCAAACGTCCGCGGCTCGCCGCGGTGGTCACTTCATATAAGAAATATCTCCATCCCCAACACGTCGTGGACCGTCTCCTCGACGGCTATGGATGGGACGGCACCTATCACCAGTCGGAGATGGATGTGGTGTCGCTATATGTCGATCAGCGAGGCGAAGGTGATCTCTTCCAGGAGAGAGCGGCCCGGCATCCCGGAATGAAGATCTGTCCCACGATCGAAGAAGCCCTGACCCTCGGTACCGCCAAGCTCGCGGTCGATGGAGTGGTCGTCGTGGCGGAACACGGCGTATATCCACTCAGCGCGAACGGCATCATGATGCGCCCGCACTACGAGTTCTTCGAGCAAATCACCAAAGTATTCCGCGCCAGCGGCCGCTCAGTTCCTTACTTCAACGATAAGGAGCTCTCGTGGAACTGGGACTGGTCAAAGAAGATGGTCGATGTCTCGCACGAGCTGAACTTTCCGCTTCAGGGCGGCTCAAGCCTCGCTGTCACCTGGAGAGTTCCGTCTGTAGAGTTCCCACTCGGCGCCACCACCAAAGAGGCGCTCTCCGTCGGCTATGGTGGCATGGGAAGCTACGACTTTCACGGGCTCGAAACGATCCAGTGCATGGTGGAAACGACGCAAAGGCGGAGAGACTGGTGTCGAGTGGCTACAAACCTATCGCGGTCCCGCTTTCTGGAAGGCCCATCAGGACGGCGTCTGGTCCCAGGCATTGTTCAAAACCGCGGTGAGCCGTAGCTCCACCCTGAGACCTGGAGATCCAACTTTCACCGACATCTTTCCAAAGATCGAACAGATGAAAGCGATGGTGCCCGACCCGGTTGCCTATCAGTATCAGCATCGCGATGGCCTGCTCAGCACCATGATCCTGATGAACGGAATGGTTCGCGACTTCACCTTCGCAGCGACGATCGACGGACAGCCCAAACCCTTCTCCACCCAGATGTATCTGCCCATGCCCGACGGCCGCACAACACTGGCGAGCTTCTTCAGCCCCCTGGTCTACAACGCCGAACAGATGTTCCTCACCGGCAAAGCACAATATCCAATCGAGAGAACCCTGCTTACCAGCGGCCTGCTGATCGCCGGCATCGACAGTGATAAGAAGGGGGAGCGCCTGCAAACCCCGAACCTGGCGGCTGTAACCTACCAGCCCAACCCCAAGTCCACCTTCTGGAGGAGCTAATGCTCACACGTCGCCGTTTCGTAGGCTATTCTGCGCTGTCATCCTCCATGCTGGCGTACCCTCCATTGTTGCGCTCCGTCTTCGGCCAGACGTCATCCACACAACGTCCACTGCGTCTCGCGATTCTTGGCAGCACCTATCGCCGCGGTTCTAATCTACAGACCATCGCCGACCGCTTCCTCGTCGGCTATCCGTACGAGGGCGACTGGCACATGCCAAACGTACAGGTCGTCTCTGTCTACGTGGACGAGCGCATTCGCAAAGCCACTGCTGCCCCCAACGAATTTCAACTGGCGATCACCGGAAAAGCAAGGCGTCCACCGGCTCCCAAACCCCCGCCTCCTAACGGCGCCAAGCCCATTCCCGATGAACGTTGGGAGCCCATGGCGCCTTCCTCCGAAGAGCACGGACTGACGAGTGATCTCAGTCCCGCGCGAGCTCAGCAGTTCGGTTTCCGTCTCTGTCACAACATTCCCGAAGCTCTGCGCTGCGGCGGCGACCGCATCGCTGTCGACGCCGTCCTCACCATCATCGAACAGTGCAGCGACTACCCCTACCCCAGCAACGACCGTGGACAAATCCTGCTGCCACGCTACGATTTCTTCCAGCAATGCGCACAGGTCTTCGAGGCCGAACAACATGCCGTTCCATATTTCAACCACAAGCAGCTCTCCTTCAGCTTTACCGAAGCGCAGAGCATGGTCCAGACCTCCGAGCGCCTCAAATTTCCACTTATGGCCGGATCGTCGATGCCTGTCACATGGCGCTTACCCGACGTGGATATACCCCTCGGCGCACGCGTGCAGGAGGCCGTGATGGTGGGTGTGGGCAACATGGACGACATGGATTTCGACGCCCTCGAAGCCATGCAATGCATGCTCGAGCGACGCAAAGGCGGCGAGACCGGCGTCAAAGCAGTGCAGTTGGTTGAGGGCGACGACGTCTGGGCAGCGGGAAAAGCAGGACGCTGGTCCAAGGACCTCCTCACCTCTGCGCTTTCACGCAGCGACACGCCATTGGGCCTGACCATCTTGGACGGCCGCAATCAGGACCTCGTCGGCGATGGCGCCCTGCCACAGTTGGTCAAAGATCCCTCTGCGTATTGCATCGAATACGCCGATGGAACCAAGGCAACCCTGCTCATGCTCAACGGTGCCATCAGGGACTTCAACGTCGCCGTACGAGTGGCGGGACAGGATCTGGTCTCGACCCAGTTCTTCATGCCCCCAGCCCCGAACGAGACGTATTCGGCGTGCCTCGTTGCGAAGATCAATCAGATGTACCAAACTCGCAAGACGCCCTACCCCGTCCAGCGCACCTTGCTGACCACGGGCATGCTCGAAGCTTGCCTTAACTCCCGCCATCATCTAAATCAAAGGCTGGAAACGCCGAACCTCACAGACAGTTACCAGCCACCCGGAGAATCACAATACGTTCGCACCTAGTCGATTCGAGTGCGAGCAGCGACAGTTCAAAGATATAGCCCCTCTGAACTCGCGAAACAGTATACGGTTGGCGCGACGGAGCTCAAGGTCGGCGACAGGTTGTAGTCGCTTCCTTTGACAGAAAGCGAAGCCGAACCCGAGTCCTTCCCCCGAAAGTAATCCGGAAGGTTTTGGAGAGACTCTCAAAATTGACCTACCTGCCGTGAGATTTACCCGATCCTGCCAACGCAGCGCGACGCACTAGATCGGGCAACTTTAATCGATCGCAGTATTCCTCAAAGTTGGGGCGCGACCCTGTCCAACGAAGATCCTGAATCGAATCAAAGACGGGAACATCCAGTCGCAAGGTCGCGAGTGTGCGAAACAACAGGGCGTCGCTCCAGGCATTGAACAGCGATTCGGACAGTAAGCGGGCCCTCCGCATTGACGGGTGCCACGCTTTCCAATCCTTCGGAATGTCTTCGAGGTGCGGGTACTGAGATAAGGTGAGAGCCGCAGCTTTTTCGCCCCATCCGGACAGACCGGGGAAGCCATCTGCACTATCGCCGACAAGAGCCAGGTAGTCCGGAATCGATTGTGGAGTTACACCGAATTTGGCTACAACCCCCGCTTCATCGCGCAGAATGTCACGCCGTCGGTCCAGTTGAACGACTCGCGTGCCGACAACGCACTGACTGAGATCTTTGTCGGGCGTACAAATGATGACCTGCTTCACACTGTCATCTTGCGATGCTTTAACGGCGGCGGAGGCGAGCGCATCATCTGCCTCATACTCGACCATCGGCCACACCATTACTCCCATCGCCTCCAGTGCCTCCTCGAGAATCGGGAACTGCGAGAGCAACTCCTGAGGCACACCTTCGCTGGTCTTGTAACCGGAATACAGATCATTCCGAAACGACTCCACAACATGATCGGTCGCGACTCCGATATGAGTTGCTCCGCGCTCGACCATGGACAAGACGGAAGTCAGGACTCCACGTACTGCGCCAATTTCCTGACCGTTGGCATCGGTAGTGGAGGGTACGGCGAAATAATAGCGGAACAGTTCGTAGGTTCCGTCAATCAAATAGATATCCATGCGGTTCTGGATCAGCTTGCTGCAGGCGATGTTACCGTACAAGCCTCAGCGGGAAAAGGACCAATTACTGCACACTCAACGAATCGGGACAAAAAAGGCAATTCTAAGTAAATCAATGAGTTGCGGGAAAAATGGGATTTCGAGTGGCACTCACGCTTGTCGCGAATCAGAACCGATATCCCGGCTTAAGTTCACAGCTGTAGACTGTGGTCTTCTCTTTTTCCGTATCAGTCCGGACAGTGCAGGCGGCCCAGCTTAAATTGAGCGCGGGGCCCAGCGGAAATACCATGGGAGAGCCGTCGATCTCTGCCTCAAGACTCACACCCTCCTGCGTGGGAGGCAGCGTAAAGTTCAACGCCCGGCCAAAGATCACCGGGTACAACTGCCGGACATTGGAATTGATTGCCGTGTGATTAACCTCAGCCTCCATCAGGAAGGTCGCTGTGTCCGACCAGTCGAGGGCCGAAACGGTGATGTTGCGTCCGCCATGGATAAATCCACTTGAGTCAATCCGCGTAAACGGGCACGGCCCCGCAATGCAGGAGGCCCTCACATTGCTGAACGTATTGTCCGCTCCGGCATCCAGTGATTCAGAAGCAGAAGTAGCCTTCCACTTCCCATCGGGTGAACATGGAGTCTGATGATTGCACGGCACGTTTCCCGTATTCACGACCTGAAAGGTCTTGACCGCGCTGCCCACATTCGTCTCCGTCCGCGAATTGAGCGTATATCTCACCCGGATGTTGGTCACCACCGCCTCCGGACGGTTAGGCTTAGCCGCGGTCTTCGGAGGGATCGGAATCATTGCCGCGACATAGAGCGCGTTCTGAATCTCCAATCTTCCTGTTTGCACATTCATATCAAGTGGTTCGTAAGACGGATGCCGGAAACTCACCGTAATGGGCGTGTCGGACAACACTTTTTTTTGCAGCACGAGCTTGAAGTATCCCGAGGCTTCGGACTGGGTTGTAGCGGTCGCCACGCCATCCGATGCTGTGATCACAACATCTGCTATCGGCACCTGTTTCTTTGTGTCTGCATCGCGTTGGATCACTGCTCCTTCAATCGGCATCGATTGCCGCACGTTGATCGATCTCAGCCGGTTCGTGCGCAGGAACAACCCAAGGCCCACAGCTGCCGCCACTGCGACGATTGTCCATACAACTCTCTTTGCCGTCATTCAGCACCGATAATTACTTGGACGCGCAACCTGGAATACATGCTGCCTGTGAACGACACTTCCTGGCTCATTTGTGCATCTATTATTCAATACATGTGTCGCCTGATCAGTTTCATGGACAATTCCCGGACGAATGCGGATGGCCTGAATGAGCACGGATAAAGGTGCAGATGGCATCGAGAAACGGACTTCCCGGCGCCGGCTGCTGCGCCAGATGGCTGGCGCCTCTCTGGCTCTGCCGTTCGCTCAATGGAAGACGCTTCCTGCTTGGGCACAGGCACCCGCGCAACGGGCCATCAAGCGGCAGAAGGAACCAACTCCTCTCCCTCCGCCGACCGCCCTCTCGCCTGAGGATGATAAGTTTCTCGACGATCTTGAGCGCAGCAGTTTCCTCTTCTTCTGGGAACAAGCCAATCCCCAGACTGGATTGATCAAAGATCGCTGCAACGTCCACATCAACGACACAGGCGTAGTTGCCAGCATCGCGTCCACCGGCTTCGGCCTTACCGCAATCTGCATCGCCGAAAAGCGCGGCTACATCTCCCATCAGGACGCGCGCCTCCGCGTCATCTCAACCCTCGTATTTCTTTGGAGAAAGCTGCCAACGCATCGCGGTTTCTTCTATCACTTCGCCGACATCAATACCGGCGAAAGAATCTGGGACTCCGAAGTCTCTTCCGTCGACACCGCACTATTGCTGTGTGGCATCCTTACCTGCCGCCAGCACTTTCAGGATCGCGACATCGTCGACCTGGCACACGCAATCTTCGACCGCGTGGACTGGACCTGGCTCTCAGAAGACACCACGCTGCTACCCCACGGCTGGACGCCTGAGCTCGGCTTCCTGCCGTACAAGTGGGACTACTACAGCGAACTGATGATGATCTATCTGCTCGGAATGGGCTCTACCTCTCACCCATTACGGCCTGAAGCGTGGCTGGCATGGAAACGGACCACGTTCGAATACGACGGGCTGCGTTACATCGGTTCCTTTGCGCCGCTCTTCGTGCATCAGTACTCCCAGGCCTGGTTCGACTTCCGCCACAAGCGCGACAAGTACGCGGATTATTTTCTGAACTCGGCTACCGCCACCGAAGTTCACCGGCGCTTCTGCATCGAACTGAGCAAAAGCTTTCCCAATTACAGCGACGATCTCTGGGGCATCACTGCCTCCGACTCCGACAAAGGCTACGTGATCTGGGGCGGCCCGCCGGCCATGGGCCCTATCGATGGAACCGTGGTTCCCGCAGCCCCCGGAGGCTCACTGCCGTTTCTGCCCGAGGCCACCATGCGTGTCCTCAAGAACATCCGGAGCCGTTACCCCCAGGCCTGGAGCCGTTACGGCTTCGTCGATGCCTTCAATCCAGTGAAGAAGTGGTATGACACCGACATCGTCGGAATCGACACTGGCATCACCATGCTCATGGCAGAAAACGCGCGCACCGCCTTCGTATGGGAGACCTTCATGAAAAACCCGGAGGCGCAACGCGGGATGACCAGTGCAGGCTTCAAAAGCTATAACCCAACTTAATGGATCGCGTCTACGTATACATTTCGTGGCCAGCATTAGTTCCCGATACCCATAACACCTCAAGGCTTCCCGCTCAGGGGTCAATGAGTGACTCGCCCTGTTGTGCATAGTTCCTAAGCCGCTGAAGGTCAACGATTTTTTTCGGCCCAACTATCACTTTCGCTAGTATCCGGGTTGGCACGGCGTTCCTATTCTATGCGGGGGGTGAGTGGCGTGTTCGCTCTCAGCTTGCGCAGCCGTGAATAACTCGTTTCCTTCCCCTGCAACCGAGCCAGGCCGCATCGCGCCGCGTGCAACGCTGGCGAATCAAACCGGCTGGATGCGCTGGCTTCCCGGGCTTAACACCCTGCGCCGATATGAGTTGCCTTGGCTGCGGCAAGATCTTGTCGCCGGCCTCGTCATGACGACCATGCTCGTGCCTGTCGGTATCGCCTATGCCGAGGCATCCGGCGTTCCAGGTATCAACGGCCTCTACGCAACGATCGTGCCGCTGCTCGCATACGCTGTGTTTGGTCCAAGCCGCATTCTCGTCCTTGGCCCCGACTCCGCGCTTGCGCCCGTCATCCTCACAGTTGTACTGCCGCTCTCAGCAGGCGAGCCGCAACGCGCCGTCGCGCTTGCCGGAATGATGGCGATTGTTTCCGGCACCGTATGCGTCGCCGCCGGCCTGGCCCAACTGGGCTTCATCACCGACTTGCTCTCGAAGCCAATCCGTTACGGCTACATGAATGGCATCGCGCTGACCGTGCTCCTTAGCCAGATCCCGAAGCTATTCGGCTTCTCCGTCAAAGCCAAAGGACCGCTACGCCAGGCGTGGGGAATCATCGAAAAAGTCGTCGCAGGCGACACAAACGTCATGGCGCTCGTCATCGGAGCCAGCACGATCGCTCTCATCCTGTTGCTGAAGCGCTGGCCACGCATCCCGGGAATTTTGATCGCCGTCGTTGCCGCTACTGTCGTCGTCGCAGCCTTTCACTTCGAAACCAGTGCCGGGGTGTCCGTGCTAGGTCCCCTGCCGCGCGGACTACCCCAGTTACGCCTCCCCCTTGTCGGCATCGCCGACTTGATGCCGATTCTCACCGGTGGCCTTGCCGTTGCACTGGTCTCCTTCGCAGACACGAGCGTGCTCTCCCGAACCTATGCGGCGCGCCTGCGTACAGCTGTCGATCCCAACCAGGAGATGGTCGGCCTCGGCATCGCCAACCTCGCCACAGCCTTCTTTCAGGGATTCCCCATCAGCAGCAGCTCCTCTCGCACTCCCGTAGCCGAGGCCGCCGGTTCCAAGACCCAACTGACTGGAGTTGTCGGTGCACTCGCCATCGCGCTGCTACTGGTGTTCGCACCCAACCTTCTTCAGTATCTGCCGCAGACTGCCCTGGCTGCGGTCGTCGTCGCCGCGGCCATCGGCTTGATCGAGGTGTCCGACCTGCGCCGCATCTATCGAATCCAGCAGTGGGAGTTCTGGCTTTCGATGGTCTGCTTCACCGGTGTGGCCGTGTTCGGTGCCATCCCGGGCATTGCGATCGCGATCGTGATTGCCGTAGTCGAGTTCCTCTGGGACGGCTGGCGCCCGCATTCGGCCGTGCTCGGCCGTGTCGACCGCGTTAGGGGCTATCACGACATCACCCGGTATCCGGAGGCACGCTTGATTCCTGGCCTCGTGTTGTTCCGCTGGGATGCACCGCTGTTCTTCGCGAACGCCGAGCTATTCCATGAACGCGTCCTGGATGCCGTTGCCAGTTCACCGACGCCGGTCCGCTGGCTCGTGGTTGCGGCAGAGCCCGTCACCAGCGTCGATGTCACCGCCGCCGATGCACTCTCCGAGCTTGACGATACCCTGCACACCGTCGGCATCGAGTTCTGTTTTGCTGAGATGAAGGACCCAGTCAAGGACAAGCTGAAGCGATTTGGGCTCTTCACCCGCTTCGGCGAGCAGACCTTCTTCGCAACCGTCGGTGAAGCGGTAACCGCCTACCGCTCGGCCTATCCCGTTGAGTGGGTAGACTGGGAGGATCGCACGTCGTAGTGCCAGGCGTGTTGCTAACTCCGGCGATCAATGTCCGCGCGTAGTGATGGCAGGAAGTCTTGAGACCGTTGTGGTGCGCCTGAACAGAAAGTGCAGCCTCGGGCATGGCTGTCCTTCAAGAGGGCGAGTGTCTACAGTTGTCGTTGTGATTGACTGGACACCAGCAGCCGTGCGTAATCGGGAATTGCAACGATCGTTGATCTACAAACATTGTCGATGGAGTGGCTTTGCACGCGGACTAACAATTGCAAGAAGCCTACAATCAGAATGTTTGTCCAATGACGATCGAGTACGGGGGAAAATTGCCGCATTTTATTGATTCGCCGCAGCATCGAACTTCAACGTGGGGGCGTCGCAGGATCTTATCCTTGATTGCTTTAGCTTTTGGAGTCTTCCTCTGTGGACGGATCGGATTGTCGTATTGGGTTGACCTTCTCTGGTTCCAGTCGCTTGGATACGGCGAGGTCTTTGGGAAATCGCTAGGACTTCAGATTGCGGTCTTCGCAGTTTTTGCAGGGACCACGTTCCTGATACTGTACGGTGCGTTTTCTGCCATTCGGCGCTCGCATGAAGCCGATTTGCCAAGGGCTCACGCAATCGTCATTGCGGGAGAACCGATAAACCTGTCAGTCCAGCCAGCCCTGGGTGTCATCTCCTTTTGCGTCTCCATTGTCATTGCGTGGGTGACTGGCTTGGGGATGATGGCAAACTGGCCGACACTGGCCCTGTTCTGGTACGCGCCGCATGCAACCGGCAGCGTTGCTGAGCCGATCTTTGGTAAGCCGCTGAATTTCTTTCTCTTCACCTTGCCCGCGTGGCAGCTCATCAATAACTGGCTTCTCACACTGGCAATTGCAATCTGTGCCGTTGCTGTACTATTCCTCATCATTACAAGCGGCGCCCGCTCCCTTACCAAGCGGCAGATTACCTATGCCCCGTCACCGTGGCGTGGACTTTCGATTACGGTCGCTTTCCTTCTGCTCGTCCTCGCTATGAACGAGTATGTGGACCGGTTCCAGCTTTTGCTTGAACATCACACGATCTTTGACGGCATCACCTACACCGATGCGCACGTCACAATCCATGGACTTCTCATTGTCTGCGCCGCACTTGTACTCGGCGCGTTGATCTCTGCCTACAACGCGTTTCGGCATTCACGTGGACGATGGATTGTGGCCGCAATTCTTCCTGCCGTAGTCTGCTATGGCGTACTTGTAATAGTCGGGTGGTACGTCGGCAGCTTCATCGTCAAGCCAAACGAACTCGTTCGTGAAGAACCATTCATTGCTCATAACATTGAGATGACCCGGCAGGCCTACGGGCTCGAACGCTTTGCACAGCGCGAGTTTCCCGCGGAGACAACGGTCGGTGCCGCTGACCCGGCGAACAACCAGCCTACTCTCCAGAACATCCGGCTATGGGATTGGCATGCCTTGCAGGATACGCTGCGCCAGGTCCAGGAGATCCGCACCTATTACGACTTTCCCGACATCGATATCGATCGCTACAAGATCGATGGCACGACCCGCCAGGTGATGCTCGCAGCTCGAGAGCTAAATGTCGAAAAGCTCCCGGTAAGTAGTCGTAACTGGATCAACGAGAAACTGATCTACACCCACGGTTACGGAGTGACGATGAACCCGGTCAATGGGTTCACGGCGGAGGGATTACCAACACTGTTCCTGAGCAACATGCCCGTCCAGAGCACTGCGCCCGGTCTCAACGTGACGCGCCCCGAGATATATTTTGGCGAATTGACCGACACCGACGTGTACGTCAAGACAAGGCAGAAGGAGTTCGATTATCCCCAGGGCCAGAACAACAATCTCACTTCCTATCAAGGCACCGGCGGCATCGTGTTAGGCGGGTTTCTGCGGCGCGTCATTCTGGCGACCGACCGCGGCGATCTGGGGAAGCTGCCGTTCAGTGATGACGTCAATTCGCAGAGTCGGCTCCTGATGCGGCGCAACATTCGGGAACGCGTGGCGGCAGTAGCTCCGTTCCTTACCTTCGATCACGACCCCTATTTAGTGGTGGGCGACGATGGCCGGCTTTCCTGGGTCATGGATGCGTTTACCGTCTCGAACAACTATCCGTATTCGACCCACTACAGCCTCGGCGATAGCTCGATCAACTACATGCGAAACAGCGTCAAAGTGGTTGTCGACGCTTACAACGGTGCTACGACGCTCTACGTCTTCGACTCGGAAGACCCTATCATTACTACTTATCGCCGCATCTTTCCGAGTCTTTTCAAAGACGCCTCAGCGATGCCGGCGGACCTGCGCAGGCATGTGCGCTACCCGGAAGCACTGTTCAGAGTGCAGTCAGAGGTCTATGGTCTCTATCACATGACGAATCCGGAGGTCTTCTTCAATCGCGAGGATCTATGGACTGTTGCCACGGAGACTCGGACCGATAGTAACGGTCAGCAATCGGTTCAGATGATGCAGCCTAACTTCGTCCTGATGAAACTCCCGGGAGGGACGAGCGAAGAGTTTGTAGAGATACTGCCATTTACGCCAGCCAACCGGAATAATCTGATCGGGTGGATTGCCGGCCGTTGCGACGGCGCAGAGTATGGGACAGCGGTGGTCTACAACTTCCCCAAGACGAGGCTCATCGATGGTCCGCAACAGATAGAGGCTCGCATCGATCAGAATGCGCAACTCTCGGGACAATTGACGCTGTGGAATCAACAAGGCTCCCACGTGCTGCGCGGAAGCCTGCTGGTCATTCCTACTGGACGAGCACTCTTGTATGCAGAGCCGATCTACCTTCAGGCTCAGCAAAGCCCTATGCCGGAGCTGCGCCTGGTCGTGCTCGCACTACAGGACAAACTTGCATACGGCACTACATTTCAGGCAGCGCTGAGGTCGCTCTTCGGCGGAGAGGTTTCGTCGCTGAACGTGAGCGAAACGCCACAAGCCACGCCCGCATCCCAACGGACAGGCCAACCCGCGACAGATATCGACGTACTCATCTCTGAGGCTGCCAAAGACTTTGCCGATTACCAGCGCCTAACAGCTGAGGGCAAGCTTGGCGAAGCCGGGATGAAGCTCGATGCGCTCAAGAGCGTACTGGACAGACTAAATGCGCATCGGAAGTAAACTCATTTGATTTTCGGGCGCGACACCGACCATAGTGAAGGGTTTGCCGTTGATGCGTACCGTCTGGCCTATGACATTGGGCGAGACATTGAAGGGCAAATTCGCGGCAACTCTCTGACCCAGGCGATAGCGCGAGCAGTCCCAGTCACAACTACCACGGCGAGTTGCTGTACCACCGCAGAACACGGAGAGCGCGCAGTGTGTTCCAGCGGCTTGCCCTGCCGACACTGGTCTCCATCTCCAATGGAATATGTTCGGGATGAAGGAGGTTGAGCGGCCAGCGCCCGTTCTGGTGGCGGCGGTCCATCACAACTGCGATGGCGGCACCGACGCGGCTGTCAGGCTCGAACCCTGCATTTCGCAGATAATCGAGTCCGCGCAAGACGTCGTAGTGCCAAAACGTCGGGAACGAGAAGCGCAGCCATCGTTTGTCGATGACTTCGCCAGTCCGAAGCGAGCGGAACATGCGCCGCTCGAGCAGATAGTTTTCGGCCCTCTTGCGGGCTTTGGTGACAGCCGTCGATGCGCGCGCCCTGCTCGTTCGTATTCGAGCAGTCCTTCGAGCACGCAAATGGTCGTGTGGAACGAAGAGCGCCGGCTTTTGGGTGCTTTGCAATTCCAGCCGCCATCCTCGAGTTGTTCGTCCAGAAGTTGATTGGCCAGTGCGTCGTTCGGTTCCTTGAAATGGTACCGATGCCGAGGATTCTGCCGTTGATGCAGGGCTCCGTTTCGCCGTGAAGGAAAGGCCGGTTGTTGAGCGGCTTGAACACAAGCCGCTTGTCGACGCGGTCGATCATCTTGCGAGCCTGCTTGCTCGCGGGGTCGAGACCGAGGTCCTTCAAGACGACGAGACTCCAGAGGTTGATAATGTCCCACGTCACCCCGCGACCACATTGCATTCGGGTGGTGATTGGATCTTAGTCTAGTCTCCAGAGTTCATATCGGTCGCTCTCACTGTCGCCAAATCCCCACAGCCAGTCACCCGCCAAATTGGTGTAGAGGCCCATTCCAGCTCCCATGGTTCTTCCAAACCGATACTTGTGGGTTACCTCGCCGACCAATGTACGATGCGGGAAAAGGGCCAACGAATTGTCTTCTAACTCGAACCGGCCCACCACCAGTAGGTCCCCCGGCTTTGGTTGAGGGCCGCCCGGGAATGTGAGCTTTGCCCCAGCCAGAGGCGCATACCAATAAGCCGAGTACTGGGCACCGAACCATACTCTTTCACCCGCTGCAACGTGCGGCTGAATCAAACGAAACATGGCATCACGGCCAAATTCCGCATACTCCGCGTCTGAACGAAGGATCAGAAGAGAATAGCCGGTGCTGGCAACGATCAACACAAGGGCCGCGGCCCGGGCTACCCTGAACGAAAAACCTTCCATCAGCCTGAAGCAGAGGAAAATGATGGCGGGCAGGCAGGGAACCAGATACTTCATCGGAAGATGAATGTAGTAGACGATAGGGAGAGGAATCAGAATCCAGAGCAGGAGAAAGAGAGCAGTATGATCGCGCTTTCGCAACGCTTCGAAAAGCAGGTCGGCCAGCAGGCCCAACCCGACAATCGCCAAGGACGAGACAAGCCGATGTTCATGACGCAAAAACAAGGCGACCGCCAACCCAGTAAAGATGATTACGATCAGCGGCCGTCCGGTCTTCAAACGGTTCGCAATCCAACAGACGGCCAGGGGTAAAGGAAAGACGAAGTACATCAGATACGCACGAAGATTGTTTCGTATGTACCGTATTCCCGTGTAAACGGATGGGGGACTATCGGCCGCCCGATTATGCTCATGGGTAGCAGCGATGAATGCCAACAATAAGACAGCGCCTGCGACAACAGGTATCCACAGCCACAATTTCCGCCGGATCTGCGACCCAATCTCCTTGGGTTGAAGGCTATCGAGCAGAAAAAATGCCGCGAGAGGGAGAAGGAGCACGAGATGTGGGCGCGCATAGGCTGCGAGGGCCAACGCGATGGCGGTCGCCACGCCCTGGCTACCCTTCTGTTCGGCCTTCCAGGCTGCGAGGCGTTCTACTGCCAACAGCGCGAGGGCTGTCGCGAGAATATCGGGCATCGCTGTGCTGGCCAGGGGGAGAAAAGGAGCGATGGCCACCAAAAGCAGAGCGCCCGCGATTGCATGAGCCCAATCCCATCCGAGGCGAAAGACCAGCGAAGTCATCGCCAACACTGCAATCCAAACGAGCGCCAGTTGCGTGAGGTGTGCCATCCACTCGTGAGCGCCGCCCAGAACCGTCGGCACTAGTACATAACCTTGCGCTTCTTGTCCAAACAGGGCATTTCCAGGACTAAAGCAGTTAACAGAGAAGTTCCAGCAAAGACTAAAATCCATCGGATGCATCGGGTGCTTGACAATCTGCTGCGCCATAGTGAGAAACCACGGATCGTCATTGATGAAAGCCTTGTTCAGAAATGGGAGAAGGCACACGGTGGCGAGAAGTAACGCAGGCCACGCGCAGGCCAACACAGCGATTGCCGAGAATGCGTGGCGATCCGTCGTCATATTCTCCGGCTCCAGGGTGAATGACCCCTTCACCGGACACATTGCAGAATCAGTTGTGTGTGTGGAATGCGCAAGAGATCGTGGCGGACGCTTGGTCTGATATTGCTGAATACCTGAGACGCAATTCCCACGTACCCCCCCTCGCTCCGTACGTATTCTCCCCGGTCTCTTGCTAAAAACCACCGCGCGGTAGAGGACTGACCGTCGGCGTACACGCCATCGCTGGTAACCAGTTTGCCACCCGGTTTTAGAGCATCATATGCGATTTGAAATAATTGCTGCGCTTCCGCATCGTCGAGGTGGTGCACAATCCCAAGCGCCAGCACCACGTCAAACTTCTCCTCTTTGGCGAGTAAGAATTGGCTGACTCGTTCGCAGACAAAGCGTGCCTTTGGAAAACGCCTCTTCGCCAGTTCGATGTACTCGGGACTTAGATCGAATCCCAAATACTCGGATGGTGGCAGGTAACGCACGATTGTCCCAGGTCCGCACCCGATTTCAAGAATTCGGGCGCCCACTGCTGGCTGAACATATTGGTTCAGCAAAACGTTTGCCCAAGCAGGTCCGCCGACAATGTTCCACCACAACTGGTAGACGATCGGAATGGCCAAAACAGAACGAATGGATCGAATCATCTGCCTCTCGGACCGTGAGTTCACTACTCACTGGGAAAAAACTCAATGTCGATTTTCCAATTTATCACGACCGAGCAACTCGGCGGCAGGGTGGGTCCAGACCAGGCCGCTCGCTGCATTTTCAGAATGGAGAACCGTGATGAGCCCATCTTCCCATGTTCTGCCGGTGAGTTCGGGAGAACCAAACGAGGGAGGGATGAATTCATTTAGGACATGGTAACCCAGCGTCTCCCAACTAACGAAAGAAAAGAGTTGAGCCAGTGAGGAGTGGTTTGTCATGCGAGCTTCGCACGGATGGGGTCATGCCGAGTTCCGATCCGGTAGGGTTAACCGTCGTGCCGCTCGTTGAACCGTTGGGACAAATGGGCTTACGATCGCAGTGTGCATCAGTTGATCCGGTTCGCAAGAACCTATTAAGCACAAGTTCCGGCAGTTTTTCTCTTCTCCCGGTATCATTTCTTAGTCCATGTAAACAATGTCCGGTCGCATCTAACCATGTGGGGCGGGAGAAAACTTGAATCTGTTGCAACAGAAGGAGTTCGAAACAAAAGGGAAGTGGTTAGTTTCCAAACTTCGTGACGAAGGACAGCAGATCGAAAAGATAGAGGCCGTCACCAAGCCTTATAGTGACTCCGAGGTCTATCTCGTGACCGTTCGCAAACCTCCAACCGACAACTGAATTTGCTGCAGGTGACCCCTTCATGACGTCCGAGTTCTTCCAACATGAACAATCCATTGTCGAAAGCAAGGCAATTGGACGAGGAACAAGGATCTGGGCGATGGCCCACATTCTTCCAGGTGCAGTGATTGGCCGTGATTGTAATATCTGCGATCACACCTTTATTGAGAACGATGTAACAGTCGGAGACCGAGTCACCATCAAATGCGGTGTGCAGCTTTGGGACGGAACGACAGTTGAGGATGATGTCTTTATCGGACCCAACGCTACATTTACCAATGATCCGTTTCCTCGTAGTAAGCAGTATCCGACAGAGTTCAGCCGAACGGTGATAAAGCGCGGCGCTTCCATCGGCGCCAATGCGACGATTCTTCCGGGAATCACTATCGGCGAGCGCTCCATGATCGGAGCAGGGGCAGTGATCACCCGAAACGTTCCCCCTCTTGCGATTGTGGTGGGTAATCCCGGACGCATCGTCGGATACGATGGGGCTCAGTCGAAGGATGCGATCCCCGCATCGATACCGGAAGGCGTCGGCGGCCGGACCACGCATGTTGCGGGGGTGACACTTCACCGGCTGCCCTCTGCTGCAGACATGCGAGGCAAACTTTCGTTTGGAGAGATCCAGCGGCAGATTCCGTTTTCTGTGAATCGTTTCTTCCTTGTTTACGGTGTCCCCGGAAAAGAGGTGCGCGGCGAACATGCGCACTACCGTTGTCATCAATTTCTAGTCTGCGCGCATGGGACATGCAGCGTCATGGCGGACGACGGAACGAATCGCGCAGAGTTTCTGCTCGATGACCCGACCATCGGGGTGTATCTGCCGCCTCGCGTGTGGGGTGTGCAGTATAAGTACTCCGCCGATGCGGTTCTTTTGGTATTTGCTTCCGAGTACTACGATGCGGCTGACTACATTCGTAACTATTCCGACTTTTTAACGGTGATTCACGGTGGAGAAGGACTTTGATACTCCTCAACGATTTCAAAGCGCAATGGGAAGACATATCCGAGGATGCTATTCAGTCTTTTGCGGACGTGGGCCGTAGTGGGTGGTACATTTTGGGCAAAGAGGTCCTTGCTTTTGAAAAAGCCTTAGCAACGCACTGGCAACTTGGATACGCTGCCGGAGTTGCAAGCGGACTGGATGCGCTTCAGATAGCACTCGAAGCGACAGGGTGCAAGGCCGGGGACCGCGTTTTGACGACGCCTCTTTCCGCATTCGCCACTACGCTTGCGATTCTTAGGATTGGCGCAACGCCAGTCTTTGTCGACGTTGACTCCTTTGGCTTGATCGATCTCGACCAAGTAGAAGAGGTTTTAGGAGCGGATCCCGGCATCGGCTATTTGATTCCCGTTCACCTCTTCGGGCACGCATGCGACTTGGAACGTCTCCGCGGTTTCCATGAACGCTTCGGCGTCACGATTATTGAAGATTGCGCCCAGTCGGTAGGCGTCAAATGGAAGGGGATTTCAACCGGGACGGTCGGCGCGATCGCGTGCACCAGCTTCTATCCAACCAAAAACCTCGGTGCGTTAGGGGATGGCGGTGCGATTCTTACAAATTCCGAGGAGCTCGATAGAATGGCTCGTAGTCTACGCGACTATGGACAGTCCAGCAAATATAAACACGACGTGATTGGCTGGAATAGCCGACTGGATGAGGTGCACGCTGCGTTTCTTTTTCACGTCGCTCTTCCTCGCTTGCAGAGGTGGATCGGGCAACGCAAGAGAGTAGCTGAAGCTTACGTTTCGGGAATCGACAATGCCTCGGTTCGAGTTGTCGGCCGCCCTGAGCATTCCGATTCGTGCTGGCACCTCTTTCCTTTGTTGATTGATACAGCACGGAAAAAGAATTTTCGTGATCATCTCCAACAACGGGGGGTACAAACGGGCGAGCATTATCCGATCCCGATTCCCGACCAGCGCGCTCTTGAAGGCGTGAGAATCGAGATTCCACGGAAACTGTCGCGTACGTCTCTGTTCTGCCAGTCGGAGGTCAGCATTCCCATTCATCCTTATCTGAGCGATGCAGATATGAACAACGTCATCGATGCCGTTAATGAGTGGAAGGGATAGCCGTGCTCTCGCTAATCATCCCGATCTATCGTAATGAAGAAAATCTGCCGCGCCTGCTCGAGGCGCTCACCAACCTCCATGCTCAGCTGAACGGGGATTTTGAGGTGGTCTTCTCGGTCGATGGAAGTCCCGACCGTTGTTATGAATTGCTGAGAGAACAGCTTCCGCGCGTAGTGTTCCGGTCGACTCTGCTGCTGTTGAGCCGTAATTTTGGATCATTCTCTGCGATTACCGCGGGACTCGAGGCTGCTCGCGGTGAATACTTCGCAGCGCTTGCGGCCGATTTACAGGAGCCCCCGGACCTTGCAGTTCGTTTTCTGGAGATCCTGTTGTCCGGCGAGGCTGACATCGTCTTCGGCAGCCGAGAGCATCGCTCCGATCCCTTCCTGACAGGGGTGGCTTCTTCAACATTCTGGTCTCTATTCAGGCGGTACATTATTAAGGACATGCCGCGCGGCGGAGTAGACGTTTTTGGTTGCAATGCTGTCGTTAGGGATCGAATTCTGACCTTTCGCGAATCGAACACTAATCTGATTGCATTGCTTTTTTGGATTGGCTTTCGAAGATCATATGTCGGCTACGAGCGGCGTGCGCGGCAAGAGGGCAAGAGCGCGTGGACCTGGAGGAAGAAGCTACGCTACTCAATCAATAGCGTCTTCAATTTCACCGATATTCCGATCACTCTACTCTTTTATTGTGGCGGCCTTGCTCTTGTGCTCGCGCTGCTCGGCATCCTCGCGGTTTTGTTTGCGCGGATTACGGGACGCATTCAGGTTCCGGGATATACGGCTATTGTGTTGAGCGTGATGTTTTTTGGAGCACTCACGAGCATAGGACTGGGTGTTGTGGGTCAGTATCTCTGGCTCACTTTGCAAAACACTCGTCAGAGACCTAACTACATCGTCTATAAGATTGAGCGCTATGATGCGAAGTAAGTAGTTGGGACGACCACCGAGAAGTCTCCTGGGACGCCCCAGTTACATCGTTGTGACCTGCTGGGCGTTGAGAGGCCGCTGTTTCTGGGCTCGTCGTGCATCTATCGGAAGCTGTGTCCGCAGCCGATTCGTGAGGAGTATCTGCTGACCGTGCCGCTGGAGTCGACGAATAGGCCGCATGCGCTGGCGAAGATTGCGGGCATCGAGATGTGCTGGAGCCACACCGACAATATGGAACGCGGTATCTGGCGGCGATGCCTACGAAATTATATGGGCCAGATGACAACTTCGATCTGATTACGTCCCATGTGCTTTCAGCGCTGCTGAGGAAGGTGCAACGGCGACGTCTCAGGGCGAGCGCACGTTGACGGTGTGGGGACGGGAACGCCGCGGCGCGAGTTTCTGCACTCAGACGATGCGGCCGGGGCTTGCGTGTTTCTTCTGGAGCTTGGCGCGGTTTGATGCGTTGTTGCGGGAAGATGCCGCGCCGCTGGTGAACATCGGGACCGGTGACGACCTGACGATCAGGGAGTTGGCGGAGATGGTGGCGCGGGTGGTGGGGTGTGAGGGAGAGCTGGTGTTCGATGCAACGAAGCCCGACGGTACTCTGCGGAAACTGCTGGATGTGGGGCGGATGCACCGGCTGGGATGGTGGCATTCGATTGAACTGGAGGATGGCCTGCGCCGGACCTACGCGGCGGTGCGGGAGAGGTTTGAGGGAGGCGGCGCGCCCTTGCGGGACGAAAACCTGTTGTTCCTTTTGTTGCTTACTAATAGCTATTGTTCCCAGATTGTCATGGCTAAGCATTGAAAGTAAATGGTCGACCCTAGTGGACGATTTTCGAACTTTCCAAGGTTCAGAAGTACTTTTCGGATCCTCTTGGCGTGCCTCTAGATCTCGGCGCTGACGGTAGTTGTCGGTAACCCGTTTTCGCGAACTTCGCTTTCTCATGAGGGACTGCCCTCAGTCTTCGAACGGAGAGCCCTCTTAAAACGCAATACTCGGTCATTGGTCTCCTTTGGAGTCACGATCAGTGTCAGGATAGTTGTGCGATCCAGACCTGACGATTGGCCATGGCCATTAATCACTATGCTGTAAGTGCCAGGTGGAGTAGACGACGGGTACTTGCCGCTGCATCCCACGATCCCGGTCGCCAGGAATGCGAGGAGGCAGAACGAGATCACACCCAGCCTGAGCTTTCGCTTGTCAAAAGACGGTCCAAAGAACAGGCAGGGCAACAGGACGGCGACAACAACCCGTAGATGCCAGTCCACGCTCGCGTATCCCAGGACAGCATCAGTATCGATTTTTACGGTTACGTTTTGGGGTGTTCCATTGCTGATACTGACCTGCGACGGAACGATCTCGCAGGTAACATAGATGGGCAACGCCCCGCAGCTTAGGGATACGGTATCTGACAGTCCGCCAACCGGGGTCGCTGTGACGACTGTCGAGCCATGATGTTCCGTACGCAGCGTTAGCGATCCGTTGGGCGCGAGCGTAAAGTCGCGTGGATTGGGGATAATCACTTCGTTGATATCGGTGGAAGAGCTAGCGGCCCAATTCGAGGTAACGCCGAAGGTCGCTGTTAGAAGATGCGTACCTACTTGCAGGTTAGTGGTATTCAGAACTGCGACGCCCGTGCCACCCAGGTTGCCGCTACCGAGTGATGTTGTGCCATCGAAAAATGCGACGTTGCCGGTTGGAGTACCGACGCCTGTCACGAGCGCCTTCAAGGTGACCGCCTGCCTCGCATAAGCTGGGTTTGGTGAGACGCTCAACGTTGTTAACGTCGACGCCGAAGCAACGACCTGAGTCAGCGAGGTCGATTGGGAGTCATAGTTTGAGTCTCCAGAGTATCGCCTGATTTACGTGGCTTCCACCGCTAAGCGAATTGATGGCAAATGCGGCGATTCCATCGGCTGCAAGTAAGACTTGACCGACCTGCTTGCCGTTGTCCTGAAAGATCACGCTGCCGGTTGGTGTGGGTCCCGTGCCTGTCGCTCTTGCGCTGAAGATGACGGACTGACCGAATGATGCGGGATTGAGCGACGAGCTCAACGTGAGTGCAGCGGGCGGATACCGGATGACCTCGCTTACGGTTTTTGACTGTGAAGCATAATTGGAGTTTCCGCTGTATGTTGCCTGGATGGTGTGCGTGCCAATAACGAGTGAACTTGTATTGAGAACTGCAACGCCCGTCGCAGCGGTACCATGGCGAGAACTTTCCCGCCATCGAGAAAAGTTACACTCCCGGTTGGGACCGGTGACGCGGTCGCGATGATCGCTGTAAAGGTCACGTTTTGTCCAGGAGTGGCGGTGTTCGGCGCTCCCTTCAGTGTCATCGTGACTGTCGGCCGGTCGACCACCACGACATTGTCAATCAGCGAGGTTGACGGCGCGTAGAAGCTATCTCCGGCAAACAGTGCGACAAAGTCGTGAAAAGACGGCTCAACGTGCTCGTGGTGTAGGTTGCTGTACCTGCGCCGTCGAGTGGCAGGGTGGCAATCAGCGAGTACGTCGGAGTCGTAAAGAGCAATCGATCCCGGAGGGGATCCATGGAATGAGCTGACCTTAGTAGTGATGGTCAAAGAATCTCCTAGCGCCACCACGGTTCCACTAAGACTCATATCGGTGGCGGTAATGGCCAACGACACGGCTGAAGGTTGGTGCAGCAAAATCTGTGCGCTGTTCTGATAGAACTGGCCGACAACAACATCTGTCAATCCATCGCCATCCATGTCACCGACTGCCATCGACAATCCATCGAATGTATCCGGTGTGGGTCCGGTGGCATAGGCCGTCGGGGCTTTCAAACTCCCATCGCCGTTTCCGAGCAGCACATCGAAAGATGCGCCGGAGGTTCCCGAGACTACGTTCGGTATGCCATCTCCGTCGATATCGCCGGTGGCAACACCAAGGGAGCCACTATTTGACGGCGTTACTGTAACCGGATAACTGTGCGGCGGCAATAATTGCCCCGGATTTGCCGTACTGCCAAGGAGGATGGTCACTCCTCCGGGAAAGAAGCTTCCGAGCACAACGTCGGATCTGCCGTCGACGTTCATGTCTCCGATAGCCAGATCAAACATGGGACCGCTGGGATAGTCAGTCTTCGGCAGCAGACTACCTGGGTGGGCAGAGTCGTTAAGCAGTATCGATACTGTCTGCGCAATGTAGTTACCAATCACCACATCCTGCAGGCCGTCTCCATTCATATCTGCCAGAGCAACGGAGCGTATCTCGGCACTCCCAAGTGATGCGGTAACCGGCGCGAGAAATGAGCCGGGATTCAAAGGGTCCCCTAGGAGCACGGCTACCCCGCTGGTGGCGTACTGTCCATTTTCACCCGGAAACAGGACGAGGTCGAGAATGCCGTCTCGATTCATATCAGCGACTAAAGGTTCGATTGGATCGCGCCCGCGTATTTGGCGCCAATAAAGGTACCAGGATGTGCAGGGTTCTGTAAGAGAATGCCCGAATAATGGTCGTCCGTATCTGCAATGACGAGATCTGGCAATCCATCACCATTGAGATCGCCCACTGCGACACCATCGACGTAGGTCACTGTACTCACGCATACGGGTGGAAGAAAAGTTCCCGGATGCGTTGCGTCGCCAAGAGAGATTGCGATATTGGACATGCCGAACTGTGGCACGACTAGATCGAGTACGCCATCGTTGTTGATGTCTGTAAGAACAAAGCGTTGGAATCGGGTGATCTGGCCGAAATAGCGCGTTGTCCCGTAGACCAGGCCGGCAGACGGGCTTGCTGCTCCACTAGCTACGATTAGTGTGTTTGCCGAGGAGGAGGAGGTCTGGCATCGTGCTCGATCATCCATCCCGTGCGCACTCCGGCAATCGAAAATGCCTTTGACAGGTCGGCGATCACGGTTGGCGTGTTGCAGGCGCGCAGCCGATTTCGTTTGCCTTCCGTGGTAGATGGGATGGTAGACCTCGTCACTGACCAGCTGGATTCCGCGCTTGGCGGTGAAGTCGTGCAGGGCTTCCATTTCTGCGTCGCCGATGGTCGCGCCCGTCGGGTTGTGCGGGCTGTTGACCAGAATAAGCTTGGTCTTCGAGTCGACGAGCCGCTTGATCTCGTCGGGGTCGATGCGAAGCCATTCTCGCGGCGCACCCGATGAAAGCGGGTTTCCAGGCCAAGAGATTCCGGTAGCGCCGAAAACGTCGTGAATCCAGGCAGCGGGATGATTACGTTCGCGCCGGGCTCGGCGGCCAGCGACATCAAGACCACGAGCGCCTCGGAGGCGTCTGTGACGATTTGCACTGACTCTACCGGGACACTCTGCATTTCAGCGATCGCCTCGCGCAGGCTGTCGGGCGCCGGCGGGGCGGCCGTAGACAAGGTTGTGGTTCAGGAAGCGGTGACACATTTCGTCGTCGGCGAGGGCGAGGATGTCGTTTACGGTCCAGCTTGGCCCGGTGCTCGCAGCGAGATTGAATTCTGTGTCATGTTCGTATTGGTTGAGCCAGGCGTCGAGCAAAAAGGGCTTGAGTTGAATGCAGGCACCTCAGGGGAGAAGTTGGCTCCTGGTATAGATTCCGCGAGCCAGGGGGCGGATGATTTTAAGTTTACGAGCGATGAGAATCCAGCGTCTAAACAGATTGCTGCAAACCCACGTTGGGCGGCCTTGGCCCTAAACCCTAAACGGGGGCAGTAAATGCGGAACAGTTACGGCGCCGCTGAAGTGGTGCTCTCATACAAACCATGCCTTGTTAGCAAACTGTTAGAGCGCTGTGGATTCCCTTCCCAAGCGCAAGGTGCGGTTTGCCGAACACACAACCGGAACGCCACGACTGGGAAGAAAGTAGCGAGAAACCAGGTAATCAGAACCTACTCCGGGATGCGGATACCGGCGCGGTTCCCGCACAATTCCTAATAAGAAAATCGGTTTCGAGCGATCAATAGTCAGATTTGAATGTGAATTATTGCCGCACGGAAATGAAGTGCGGCGGTTTGGTTCTTCGATTGAGGCGAGACGGCGCTTCCGCGTCTTCCATGGAGGCGTGGTATAAATTTCGGCACACTCGGATTTTTTTTTTGATGGTATGACGCGACTAGACGGCTGGAGATGGGCTGAGGTTCTTGGCGGCTAACAGTTGCTGTAGGCGAAACGATTCCTAAGACGACAAGGAGAGCGATGACGATGCGTATGCGTTGGATGGTAGTGTTCGTGATGGTTGGGGCTGCGCTGTGGCCCTGCGGAGCTTCGGCGGCGGAGATTGCGGGCAAGTGGGTTGCTGAAGTTTCAGGCCCGATGCTGCTGGAACCGGTGTATGCACGAGTGACTCTTGAGAGTACGGGCGATACGGTGAGCGGGACGTGGGGAAGCAACACGGTGAAGGGATCGGTCAAAGGCTCGCAGGTGACGCTGACGGTGACCGATGCAGAGGGTGCGACCGCAGGGGAGTTGACCGGGAAGGTCGAAGGCGCGGAGGGCGCGGGTTCGGGAACGCTGGCGGGTCTGGGACGGAGACCTGGTGGTGCGATGGCTGCCGGTGGGCGCCCGCCGATGCCACAGGAAATTACGTGGAAGTTGACTCGTGAGGTGACGCCACCGGCCAAGCCGCGAGAGATCAACTATGAGCCGAAGACCTTTCAGGCTTACTACTTTGCCGGGAACAAACCGGAGATCCATATTTTTCCGGGCGACATTGTGCATACGTGGTCGGTCGATTCGGCAGGCGTCGACAAAAACGGGAAGCGTCTGGCACTTGGCGGGAACGCGAACATTGGACCGATCTATGTTGAGGGGGCGCTCCCCGGCGACACGCTGGTCGTTCACCTGATCAAGATCGAACCGAACCGCAAGACAGCGCGGCAGGGGAGCCGGATTCAGCAGTTTGGAGTGACGCCGGCCTACAATCTGGCCGCGAAGTACGACCCGCGCTTCAATGGCGAGTATCAGCTTGACAACGCGACAGGCGTCGCGACGCTTACTGCTCCGACGCCCGCGTTGAAGGACTTCAAACTGCAGATGAGGCCGATGCTGGGCTGCATCTCGGTGGCGCCTCCAGGGTTTGAAGCTTTCACTGGGCCGCACCTGGGCGTGTATGGCGGCAACCTGGACTACAACGGTACGGTTTCGGGAACGACGATGCTGTTCCCCGTCTTTCATCCGGGCGCGCTTTTCGGCTTTGGGGATGGACATGCGGCAATGGCGGATGGGGAGGTGACGCAAACGGGACTTGAGGTCTCGATGGATGTGACGTTCTCGGTGGATGTAATCAAGGGCTACCAGTCACAGGGGGTGCGCGAGGAAGACAACGACTACATCATCTCGTTCGGCGTAGCGGGGTCGCTGCAGGAGGCGCTGAAGACGTCAACGGCGCAGCTTGCGACGTGGATTAAGCGTGACTATGGCCTCTCCGACAGCGAGGTTGCGCTGCTTCTTGGAGCGGTGATGAAGATTGAAGTGACTGAACTGGTTGATCCGGAGTTCAACGTGGTAACCAAGGTGCCGAAGAGCACACTGGCGATGTTGAAGCCTGTATCGGCGAAGTAGATTGTTTTTGTTGCGGGCCGATGGGTGTCGGTCCGCAACTCATCTCCCTAAGTAAAACTACTGAGTAGACAAGGTGCAGAGGCAGTATTTCTGCGAATTACATAAACAGGAAATCTCCTGCATAGTGAAAGGACCCTACCTACCAAGAGGTCCCGACATGAGATGGAATTTCCTCTCTTCCTGCAGACGCAGAGTTGTATTTGCACTCATCGTTCTTGCAATGACGACGCAATTGACGTTCTGCCAAACGTCAACTACCGGTGCAATTCGGGGCACTGTGACCGATTCGCAGGGTGCAGTGATTACCGGAGCGGTTGTAACTGTGACCTCGAAAGCCACCGACCAGGTGCGCACGACGAAGAGTGATTCGTCCGGACAGTACGCGGTGGGCCTGCTCCCGCCGGAGATCTACACGATTAGCATTATGGCCCCAGGGTTCAAGACGGAACAGCCAGCGCCTGTGACTGTTGTTGTGACGGAGACCGCTCGGGTGGACGCGAAGATGTCCCTTGGCAGCAATACCGAGACCGTGGAGGTCACATCGCAGGCGGGTGCGTTGCAGGTAGAGAACGCGACGCTCGGCACGGTGGTGGACGGTACTACGATTCGGGAGGTGCCGCTGACGAATCGCAACTACACTCAGGTTCTGACCATGTCTGCGGGTGTGGCGGGTGACATCAACAATGCGGCGTCGCTGGGCAAAGGCACGCAAGATGTGTATGTGAACGGCGCCAGCAACATCAGCAACAATTTCCACATGGACGGCGCCGACATCAACAACTACGGCTCGGGCCGCGCGGGCGATTTTGTGCAGCAGGCCGGTATAGCGATTCCAAATCCTGATTCGCTTCAAGAGTTCAAGATTCAAACCACAAACTACGACGCAGGTTTCGGACGCGATGCCGGAGCGAACGTTGACGTTGTGACCAAGACGGGCGGCAACTCCATCCACGGATCAGCATGGGAATTCTTCCGTAACGACGTATTGAATGCGAACGACACTTTTCTCAAGATAGGCGGACAGAAGCGTGCGGTGATGAAGCAGAACCAGTTCGGCGGAACGCTGGGTGGGCCGATCATCAAGAACAAACTTTTCATCTTCGGAACCTATCAGGGAACACGCCAGGTCAACGGTCTTAGCTCCAGCTCGTTTGCCAGCCTCACACTTTTTCCCGTCACCGACGACCGGAGCGCGGCGGGGATAGCCAAGGTTGCGTGCCCCGGTTCAAGTACTGGGAAGAACTGGGCTCCCTTCAATGGCGGAGTGAACGTAGCTTGCAACGGGTCGAACGTCAACCCGGTCGCTCTCAACTTGTTGAACAAGAAAATCGCAAACGGCACCTACCTGATTCCGACGCCGCAGCGTTACTCCACCGACACTAACGGCAACCCGGTTGGGCTCTCTTCCTACAGCATTCCCGCCCACTTTAGCGAAGACCAGTTCATGGTAAACACCGATTGGGTTATCACGGCAAAGCACACTTTGTCAGAACGGTACTTCTACTCCAACGATCCGCAGAACCTGCCGTTTAGTACATGCTCTTGCACTCCGGGAAATGGGTTGACGCCGACCTTCAACAGTCAGGTGGCAGTGCTCAAGCTGACCTCTGCACTGAATTCACACTTTCTCAACGAAGCCTTGATCGGTTACATCCGCAGCTACGGTCGTCTGCAAACTCAGGCGACTCTGACCTACGATCAGATCGGAATGACGGCGCCGAGCGATCCGACCTATCCGCTGATGCCGATCACCTCTACCACGGGCTACTTCCAATTGGGTGGAGTCAACAACGACGTTTCGTTTTCTGCGGTGAATACGTTTGAGATTAGCGATCAGATCAGTTGGACGCATGGCAAGCAGAGCATCCGTGCCGGCTTTCTTGGCGAGAAGGATCAGTTCAATTTCGACGATCCAAACAACAAACGCGGCAGCGTAACCTTCCAGACCTTCCAAGATTTCCTTCTGGGTCAGAGCGCGGTTCAAAACGGTTCGGGGTTCAGCAACGTGAATTCGAGCGGAAGCCAGCAAGGTTCGTACTATAAGGGCTATCGCGGGACCGTTATGGCGATGTTCATCCAGGACGACATCAAGCTGCGCCCGAACCTGACGGTGAACGCCGGGTTGCGCTGGGAGCTGAACAGTGGCGTGAGCGCGAACCATGGCCAGCTGAGCAGCTTCTATCCCTCCCTGGTGACACCGTTCCAACCGGTTCCAGCTGGCGGAACATTTACCGGGTTCGTTGTCCCGCACAATTACCGATTGACGCTTCCGGCGGGCGTGACACGGCTGGGGAGCACCAGCCTTTCGAACAACGATCTTCCACTGCATAACTTCGGTCCGCGTGTTGGTTTTGCGTGGCAACCATTCGGCAGCGGCACATCAACTGTGCTGCGGGGCGGCTTCGGGCTCTTCTATACGTTGCCAAACGCCAACTCGGTACTGCAGACGTTGGGCGGTCAGCCGTTCGTGAGCTCGGCGAGCCTGAGTGGAACGGCCAACGCTGCTGCTACGTTCCAGACGCCGTACACAACGGTCCTTACCCCTGGCGTGTGGCGTTCGCGTTCGACCGCATATACCCTGACGGTGACCGGAGTAGCCGAAAACATTGACTCGCCACTCGTTGAGCAGTACAACCTGAACGCAGAGCAGCAACTGCCGGCGAACTTAGTGCTTGAGATGGGTTACGTAGGAACGCGGGGAACACGCCTTGCGGAGTCGCGTGCTCTGAACCGCGCGTTTCTTGCCAGCCCCTCGAACCCGATCAACGGCGTCACGACGAACACGGTTGCGTCTGCTAACCTTCAGGCGCGCGTGCCCTACCAG
This sequence comes from Acidobacteriaceae bacterium KBS 89, assembly GCA_000381605.1. GTDB lineage: Bacteria > Acidobacteriota > Terriglobia > Terriglobales > Acidobacteriaceae > Edaphobacter. Next base: position 1,155,111 of record KB906754.1, on the reverse strand, counting down.
GGCTTCACACCGGGAGGCGTGTCGCGCATCGAGACGTATGGCTTCTCGAACTTCAACAGTATGCAGGCTACGCTGAAGAAGCAGATGAGCCACGGGTTGTATTTGCAGGCTGCGTACACGTGGGGCCGCGCTTTGACGACAGTGACTGGAGGCGATGGCACCAACGGCGTCTTCGCTGGCGGGAGCGGCAACAGCAACGATCCGAACAATCGCTACGCCCGGTGGGGTCCGGCCGGTTATGACCGCACGAACCGCGTAGTGATCGTCTACACATGGCAGCTTCCGGGCTGGAAGAACGGCAATGCGTTTGAGCGGGTCGCGACCAGCGGGTGGCAATTCTCCGGTGTGACGACTTTCCAGTCGGGTAAACCACTGACCTTCACCGACGCGAAAGACGGTACAGCCTATGGAACTGCAAGCCGTGCGCAGTTCGCACCCGGTATGGGCAATGCAAACATCATTAATAAGAACGGGGGAACGATGTTGTCGCGCGTCAAGAACAATACTTATCTGAATCCTAGTGCGAGTGTGTTTGTGACCGCTCCGGCTGTTCCGTTTAGCGCTGCTGCCACTACCGGAGGTCCTCAAGCTATCGACTACGGAAATAGTTCCATCGGCTCCGCGCGCGGACCGGGGAACGATAACTGGGACATGACGGTATCTAAGATGACCCGGGTGGGGGGAATTCGCGAAGACGCAACGCTGACCTTCCGCACAGAGTTCTTCAATGTTTGGAACCACCCGCAGTATGCAAATCCGGGAGTAGGTGCAGGTACGGCGAGCTACGGCGTGATCAACGCCTCGTCAGTTGCTCCCCGGCTGATTCAGTTCGCGCTGAAATATGTCTTCTAAGACAAATCTAAGGTTTGTGATCGCCCAAGCCGATGAGTGCTGGGCGCTTGCCAACCCGGGAATGTTCCGCGATGGGATTCAGCCCCGATCTGAAGGAGGAACGGAACATGCGCTGCTCGGTATGATCGATTTCCTGGTTGAGGAGAACACATCACCCGGGATGATGCGTACATGCTGTCGAGCGTGGCGGTGGATCTGGACATTTACGCAGCTGGTGGATGGCAATGTTGGCCTCCATGCGATTTGCCGAAGAATATTTTTTCCACAGGTTCAACGAAGTGCGGGTTTCTTTGAACCGTGGACAAACGTGTGCCCTCGAAGAGAAGGTCTGGTAAGTCACAGATTGCTTTGACCTTTCAAATCGCAGCAGATATCGCCACCGGGGTGGGTGAGCCTTGGAGGGCCTCCGTATTTCTACTTACTGACAAATGCCGTAAAAATCCGTTATCCTTTAATTACCTGAGATATATTAGATTTCACGACAAGCCCCATTCGCCTTTGCATTAACCCGCAATAGCACGATCGAGGCCATCATGAAAGAGCATGAGTTTTTCGAAACTCATACTATGTTCCCTTCCACGCGGATGGACGCAGGCACCTCTGCAGCGTATCTGCGCGCTCTCATAGAAAACAGCCCAATCGCCATCGTCGTCCTTGATGGGCAATATCGCTATGCGATGTGCAACCCAGCCTTCGAAAAGCTATTTCAGTACACGCCAAAGGAGCTTTCGTCGGCAGATTTGGATGACCTGATCGCCGGACCGGAGATGGCCGACGAGGCGGCGTGTCTTAGCGGCCGGGTTATGCGCGGGAACAAAGTCCACACGATTACCCAGAGACGCAGACGCGACGGGATGATGCTGGATGTCGAGATCTACGGCATACCGCTGATGGTGGATGACAGACTAGCCGGCGTGTATGGGATGTATCAGGATGTGACAGAGCGGAATAAGGCACAGACGGCGTTCCGTGAGATTTCGGGCCAGCTCGAGAACCTGCAGCAGGAGGAGCGCCGACGGCTGGCGCGGGATCTGCATGACTCGACCTCGCAGGAGTTGGCGGTGCTGAACTGGAACCTGACGCGGCTGATGAATCTTGTAGGCGATCGGGACGATGCGCTGAAGACTCTGGTGCGACAGACTAAGGAAATCGCATATGAGTGTTCTGCCCGGATAAGGAGTGTAGCGTATCTGCTGCATCCTCCTTTGCTGGTAGAGGCCGGGTTGACGCAGGCAGTACCTTGGCTAGCGGAGGGATTTGAACAACGTAGCGGGATTCGCGTGACGCTGGACATGAATCCCGATCTGGGTCGGTGTCGCGACGAGGTGGAGATTGCAGTCTTCCGCATTGTGCAGGAAGGGCTGGCGAATGTGTTGCGCCACTCCAGAAGTCCGGTGGCAAAGATTTCGCTGCATCGCAACGCGGGCTGGCTCGAGTTGGCGGTAAGCGACCGTGGTAAGGGCCATGCGCGCGAGGCGTTGATGCAGGCGCGAGACGGAAGGAATGGTATTGGCATCAGCGGGATGCGTGAACGGGTGGAACAGCTTGGGGGATGGTTCCAAATCGATTCCAATGAAGATGGAACAACCGTGATGGCGACGATACCGACGGAGGTTAACTTCCATGGATGAGTTGAGGATTTTGATTGCGGATGATCATGATCTGATTCGGCGCGGTGTGCGCGATTTGCTCGCTGCGCGGAGCGGATGGCAGGTGGTGGGTGAGGCCTGCAACGGTGCCGATGCGGTGCGGAAGGCCGTGAGCCTGAGGCCGGATGTGGCGATTCTGGATTTTTCCATGCCGGAGTTGAATGGACCGGGGGCCGCGGTGCAGCTCGCAGAGAAAGTTCCGGAGACAGGTGTGGTGGTGCTGACGATGCACGATTCCGAGCAGGTAATGCGCGAGGTGCTGCAGTCGGGAGCTCGCGGGTTGGTGCTTAAGAGCGATGCGGACCGCGACCTGCTGGAAGCGGTGGAGGCAGTGACGAGGAAGCGGCATTTCTTTACGGCGCGGCTGTCGGAACTGGTGCTGGGTGGATACCTGGCCGGCCCCACGGAGAAAGACAAGATGAAAAGCAAAGTAGCCCAACTGACCGAACGCGAGTGCGAAGTCGTGCGGCTGCTTGCCGATGGTATGTCGAGCAAAGAGGCGGCGACACGGTTGAAAATCAGCATCCGAACGGTGGAGTCGCACCGGATCAATATCAGCCGGAAACTGGGTTTCAACTCGATCGCGAAACTGGTGCACTATGCGATTCGACATGGGATTGTTGCGCATACTTAGCGGCCAAAAAGAGCTAGTAGAATCTCTCAAACCAAGCGACGCCCTTCATGTACCTTAAACGCATTCCGGGTCAGAAGTTAGATCTGACGCCGAATACGCTGAAGTTTATCGATTCCTCACCAGTTGATATCTACTTTTGGAAACACACTGTTGAATCCCTTCGCTTAAGACTCATAACATCGATATGGTGGCTAGGCACCCTACACGACGATTACGCTGGCCAAGTAAGAAACGAACCGGGGACAAAAATGGCGATCGAAGTCCTTATTCCATCTATCATCAAAGTCGGCGGCGGGGCGTTTGCTGAAGCGTCAAACATCTTGAAGAGATTGGAAGTCCAGCATCCTCTGATCGTGACCGACGCCTTTCTGGTGCGTTTGGGGCTGGTCGAGTCTCTGCGCGAGCAAATCGAGAAAGCAGGTATTGCCTGTGACGTTTTTTCGGAAACCGTACCGGATCCGACGACTGACGCTGTGGCGGCAGGCTTGCGAGTCTTTACTAGAGGCAGGCACGACGCCTTGGTGAGCTTGGGTGGCGGAAGCCCCATCGATTCGGCAAAGGCGATTGGCATGCTCGCGGCCAACAGCGGTCGGGCACGTGAATACAGAGTACCGAACGAGATTCCGAAGAAGTGCCCGCCGCATCTAGCGATCCCCACCACTGCAGGAACAGGGTCGGAGGTGACACGATTCACCGTCATCACCGATTCGGAAACCGGCGAGAAGATGCTCATAGCAGGCGCGTCACTGGTGCCGAATGCGGCGATCGTGGACTTTGAATTGACGATCAGCATGCCCGCGAGACTAACAGCGGATACGGGCACCGATTCACTGACGCACGCGATCGAGGCTCACGTAAGCCGCAAAGCAAATGCGTTCGCCGATGCTTTTGCGATGGCGGCAATGAAAACGATCTGGGCCGAGCTGCCGATAGCGTTTCACGAACCTGGCAACCGTCGCGCACGCGAGTCCCTTATGCTTGCTGCGACTCAGGCCGGTATGGCCTTCTCGAATGCCAGCGTTGCCTTGGTTCATGGAATGAGCCGACCGATTGGAGCTCATTTCCATGTGCCGCATGGACTTTCAAACGCGATGTTACTGCCCGCCGTCACTGCGTTTTCAGTGAAAGCTGCCGAGAGCCGCTACGCGGAATGCGCCCGAACTATTGGAGTCGCGGGTCAATCGGACTCTGACGTCGAAGCGGGGAGAAAACTTGTTCATGCACTGTTCCAGCGGAATCAAGATCTCGATGTACCTTCTCCGAAAAAGTATGGCATCCCGGAGGAGCAATACTTCTCACTAATTCCGACGATGGCAAAACAGGCCTTGGCCTCAGGTTCACCACAGAATAATCCCCGCATCCCGACCAGTAACGAAATCGAGGAGATCTATCAGCAGATTTGGAATTGATCTAATTACTCGCCCCAATCGGCGCTAATCGGCGAGTGCTTTCACTTGATCTTCCCTTGGGAGTGGTTGAGATTACCGCAGGCAGCCACTAGGGTTTCCTGAGCCTTCTTTGTCTCGGTGTAGTTGTCGACTGCCATCGAGTTCACGACCGACGACGAAATGCTGACGATATACGGAACCTTGTATCGTACGGCAGCTTCCAGCAGGCGCTCCGTGGCCACGACGTTGTTTCGTACAAACTCCTTCGGGTCCACTCCACCAATTTGTGCATGCGCAAATGACAAGCGCGTCGCAGCCTGTGAGCTCTTCACTCCAGCCATTGACTGTACTGCTCCCCTCAGCCAGATCTTTATGCAACACGCATATGGACGGGTGGTATTTTTTCAAAATCGTTACGTTCGCTGCATGTTTGTCTATCGCGACAATCTCCGTGAAGCCTTTCGCAGTCAGGCGGGGATAAGATTTTGGCCGACCAGACCAGCCGCTCCAGTTATTACGATTTTTCTTTTTCTTGCCTCTGTCATATCTCTGTCAGTTCTCGATCGGTTCAGGTGAATCGACGTGCTTTGGCACGCTGGTTATGGGGCAGGTATTCGCTGCCAAATGGACATCCTGCCAAAGGTTTGAGTGTACTGATAATTTTTATGAAGGTACTCGTCCAGAAGCGTGACCCCGCTGCTTCGCGAACTGTCATTTGGCTCGTGCACCTGATCGAACTCAGAGTCCAGTACGACATAAGGCGGAGTATTGACCTCGAGTTCCTGGACAATCTGAGCCTGAATGTCATATCTGCTTTGCAGGTCGGGATCGAAGTGAGACCATCTGGTCGCGGGCAAACGATGACTCGCAAAATAGATAAGATTGTCATTTGCGAATATCTTGTCATGGCGGGTTACCCCAACGAATATTTTTTGATCCGGCCTAGTATGGCTATCGATAAATTCAATGGCCTGAATGCGGTCATCCTCAGGTAAAAAGCAGAGGCCGCGGGTAGCGGAATTTGTGGTTTTGCACCATGTTGTCGTTATGGCCCGCGTGGTTCGCCGAGCGGCAGACCAGATGCTTTCCGGCAGAGAGCAATGCTCCACGTACAGATCCCTTATCTCTCGCAGAGAGCACCATGCTGGTGATAAAAGAGACAGCCACACCACAAACATAATAGAAATTCGGACAGGACGACGGAAGGTAAATCTCTGCTGAAAAAGCGCGGCAGCGAGAAGTAGCGACGGAATAATAGCAAGATACATCTGGACAATTGCGACCCGTACGAAGCCCTTGAAGTACATAACAAATGTGAGCAAGCCGAACGCAACCAGAAAGCCGTACCGCTGTTGCTCTTCGGATTTGCTCTGAGCCGACCCTTCGTGGTCCCGCATCCTCAAGAGACCTGCCACCACGGCATAGAGCGAAATGCCGACAAGGGCGATGGGCAAATAAACGGCGAAGTTGTCAAAGCCCTTCAGAGTGATTGCGGGAAACGGAAGATTGCGGGCGCGGTGGTAATACTTACTCGGAAAAAGAACGACGTCGTGGAGAAGGGGATGAAGAGGCGCAACCGACAGATAGTAGAGCGCAGGCGGCAGTGTCACGAGAGCGAATCCTGGCAGGTAGGGCCAGAAAGCGGACACGAAGGCGCGCAATCTGCTGTCCTTGCGACGCATGTATATAGCAATCGCCATAACACAGACGTGGATGCCAATCAGCGCTATCCCGCTATCATATCGAAACAAAGCAGCCATCCCGGCAAGAACGCCGGCCCCAAATATGCGGCGCCTTGAAAGAGTGCGTGTAAAGACCGGAATAATCAAAGCCGTGCCGATTAGATTGAATAAAGATACCGGTATTACCGCACTGGCAGCACTTGCGAAATACAGGCCGAAGAGCCAGGCGAGGGTGACAAGGGATGTGCAGACAGCGACTGATCTCCGAAAATATAATGAGGCGACCGTGTAAACAGACGCCACCAGGAGCGCCCTGAAAAACAGGTCAAGGAGCCGCTCGACTAGAATGGATTCTCCAAATAGCCTGTAGAGTCCCGCGAGCATATAGAATTGGGCCGGACCATAGATCACGTAGAAATCACGATGAGGAAGCTGCCCTGCAGCTACACGCATCGACGCCGTTAGTACGATTCCCTCGTCATAGATATTTGAACGCAGGGTCATCCCAAAAAACAGAATGAGATAAGCCAACAAAAAAACGAAGGCGGAAATTCTGAGAGTTCCGCGTAAGCCTTTTCCTTGATTTTCGGTGAAATTCTTGTGGTCCTGGAGGCTTACGATTTTTATGCTCAACCTTTTGCTCCCGCAGGGCAGGTGATCGTGGATAAGTGTTTGGTTTCACTCGATTGTAGCAAAGTCGTTGTCTCTTCTACCGTCAGCTAACTTTGTAAATCATTAATAGCGATGGCTTTGATATGAAGAAATCATCGGTCGAGTTTTCTTTTCAGACGACCCGCACCGAGCCACTGTTACACAGGTATGTATCCCGGAGTGATTCAAGGGCGGATCGCCGCCTCTTATACTGAGTGTCATCGCCTTCCGGAGTGGTAGACTGACGAGCACTATGAAAGTGCAAGGTTCCTTTATCCATGCCACCTTTCTCAATCCAAACCACGTGCAGATCACGGAAGAAGTTGACGGTGAGCATGTGTTTGCTAAACCTCCAATACCGATCGATACAAACCTGATTGCGCGGCTGGAAGAGAAGTACATCTTTCCTGATGACGCAGCGGACTACGCGAGAGAGCAGCTTAGGAACCGACAATTCTTCAGTATCCTGGTTTATTTGCGAGAGAAATAACCCGTGCTCGCCAAAATTGGCTGTGGAGATTGCATTGGCTACAGGAATGAAGATAAGTACTTTCAAGAGTCACCTCTACTGTGCTGTTGGTTCGATTCGTGACGGACTGGAGAGATCGGCTCTCTCGGCCATCGCGGAGAGGAAGTGGCTTGATGTCGAACAGAAACCCTTTGTAGTTGGTCATGTTCTCCCTTTCGGAGATTGTAAGCTAGGGTTGGCGGCGAGTCAGGACGAGGCCGTCCGGCGCAGGAAATCAGACAGAACCTTCTGCAACCGCGAGAGCATATTGGATATCCGTCCCCTCGTACTCCATCTGCATCTCTTCAATGGTGTCAGGCCTCGAATTCACATTGCTTTGCAAAGAACAGTGCGAATAAGTGAAGACTCTCCTCTGTCAAGCCCTATAGCTTCAAGGAACGTGCACGATGGTAAAGAAAGATTGGCAACGGCGATATGAGCGACGCTTTCCACTCAGCCGCAACAGCCTTTCGCAATTCCAGCTCAATAATCGACCAATCGCACTCGTCCCCTGGTGCTTCGAGAGAAGATGTTGAAGGAGATGGCTGGGTAGGGTTCGCGGCGGTAACAACGGAAGGTGATGAAGTGGTCGTCGCCTTCTCTCTGGAATCGTTTGACCACCCCACGAACGAAGTCCGTGGGGACCCCGGTTTGAGGCCTGACGGCATGAGTGAGGTTAGAGTATCGGGATTTTCGCCGCCGCGAAAATGGCCCACCTTAGCGACGATAAAACTGTCGCGAAGATGGGGCACCCAATGGTGGTGGTACGGTCAGATGTGGGCCACCCGTCCAGACTCTGGATAAAGAACTGAACATTCATAAAAATGACAATCGCGAACCCCGTCAGACAGTTTTCATCATTTTGGAGGAAATAGTTTTTCGATGACCGATTTTACGCACGTGAGTTTCAGGACGGGGATGGTACTAGTTGCGTTCGGGATGATGCTTGTCACAGTTAGCTGTTCTACGGCACAGTTAGGCGCGGGAATGATTGGTAGGGTTGGGAAATATGATTATTCCCCCTCCGTGATACAGTCCGGAAATGTGAGGCAGTTTTGGTGGTGCGGATTAGCTCAAAATCCAACGCGATCTTCACAAACGACGGACGCCATTCTATACGAATCGGTTGATCTGACCACAGGCGAAACCGAGGGACCGTTGACGGTACTAGCTGAGACTGCAGGTGCGTGGGACTCGGTGTATTTGTGTAATCCCAAGGTGATAGGCGGTTCCTTCGACAATCCTTTAGGCGATGGCCAATCCTTCCAATATGCCATGTACTATGTGGCCTCTTCCGATGGGATCACGAATAACATCGGGGTAGCTTTTTCCCAGGATGGCATCAATTGGAAAAAGTATCCCCAGCCTGTCATCCGGAAGTCATCCGAGAATGGCTACGGCGTTGGCCAGCCAGCTGTATACAACAGTGATCATAAGGCTGCCATCTTGATGTTCTATGAGGACAGCAATCCCACTACCCACCACGTCGCCGCCACTTCAAATGACGGGGTGCACTTCACTGTGCAAGGCACGCTGACAACTAACGGATTGAATCCAGATAATCCGGAGCCAACCTGGGGGGACATGGCGTACGATCCGACGAGCGGTTATTGGTATGCCGTTTACAATTCGCCGACCCGCGACCCGACAACGACTGGACGGGAGGCGGAACGAGGCAGTTATGGCGTGACACTCTATAAAATTCCGAATGATTCCCTACTGACAGGAAGTACACCTTGGCAGGAACTTCACACGATTGATACCAACATTACTGGCTATGAATCGAACCACCTTGCTGCTTTCGTGCGAGACCCCAATGGGAATATCAATATCGGAGCGTATCCGACGCTCGATATATACATCACTGTGACGAATCCGCAGCCTTCGTGGGATGCGTCTCCGGCTAATGTTGCGAAGGGGGCGAGACCAGACAGCTGGGATATCGCTCCGGTACAGTGGGCGCCAGGAAATCCATTGATGGAGTTGCGGAGGTATTACAACGGCACTTCGCATGTGGCGACGACGGGGTTGGTCAGTGCTTCTGGCGGCTTTACGTTAGTGTCGAGTCTGGGACACATTTACGAGGGTCCGCAACAGGGAGCAACGGTACCGTTCTATGCTTGTAAGAACGGATCGAAGGACTACTTTGTGTCGCTGGATAAAGCTTGTGAGGGCCAGCGGATTCTTGGCAAGAATGGGTATGGCTACGCTCAGCCGGATAAGAGTTTGAATCTAGTCGCGGTTTACCGGTGCAGTACCAAGCAAGGTCACTTCGTCAGCCTGGATTCGAAGTGTGAAGGTGAGACGACAGACGAGCTTCTCGGCTACGTGCTGCCTTAGGCGGCGTGTTGAACTTTGCCACGCCTGGGCGGATTCCGTAGGGATTTGCAGACCTGCGTCGATGGGATCTGTTCGGATGTGGGGTTCAGCTGTATTCATGCGGCTTTCGAGGCGTCCGGGAAGCTATGCCGGCGGCCGCCCCGGTTTTCAGGCGCACTACTCCCTGAGCCCGCCGGTTCTTGTTGCGCCATGAGCCCAGGTAGCCGGATCAGGTTATGAGCGGCGCAAACTGAAGGCGAACAGTCAGTCCACCTTTTCCAGTCCACGTATCTTGACCTGACGCAGCGGGCCGGTCTGCTTCAGCCATCCAAAGCCTTTCTCGACCAGCCACCTTCCTCGGCACCCTCTCTCTCGGCAGCGCAGCCATCAACGGCTCTGGTGTCGCGAGCCTCTCTGTCGCCTCTCAACGCACGTCTTCGGACACTTCTCAGTCCCCCTGCAGCCACTGCTGATGATCCAGATTCTTGAGAAAGATGCAATGATTACCTGCCGTCCATCACTCGATACTTCGCCGACTATGGGAAACTATTCCCCTTGTGAGGAAACATGCACACCCGGATCACGGACAAGAGGCGAGAGCTGAGCCAAAACAGAAAAATGGTCGGGACGACTAGATTCGAACTAGCGACCTCACCCACCCCAAATCTTGAACCCGAATCAGACGCTCCGACACCGAAGAAGCGTGAGTGATACGGAGAGGTAGTGTTTATGCGGGTTTTCGGGGATTTCCTGGTTTTTCATTGTGCTTGAGTGACACCGAGTTGTATGGCCCGATATCGGTAGGGATCGCAGGGTTACGACACAAAGAACGACACAAATTGTCTCAGTTGGAATCAGGCAGAGGCACCTGGGGCCGCACCCGTCGAAAGGGTACTTCGACGCGATCCTTCCAACCGAAGCTAACGCTGGCAAGCGGAACGCAGCCTGGCAATCGCGGGCAGGGCTCGTGCGGGCGGGTTAGTTGTCTGCCAGACACAAATCGCTGAGGCAATGCCTACTTTTTTCGGACTCTCAAAATTTTTTGGGTTGGGAAAAGTGGCCAAAGTGAATTATTCGCTTGGCTATTTTGTCTCTCAATACTGGTAGCAAAGCGGGTATGCGGATTGCCGAAACAGCTTCTCCGGGATCTGCCAATCTATTAGCCAATTCTGATCAGCATTGAAGCTTGAGATCCGGAAAAGAAGTCGCTAACCGTGTCACGAATGTTCCACGCTCCGCGCTTTAAAAGGTGAAGGCAGTCGCTCGATGACCGCCTCTCTTTGAGTTGCGAGGTAATTCCATGTCTGACTACATAATTGCAATCGTTATTGCATTTGTCGCCATCGCAACTCCCCTGGCATTGGTGCCATTGTTAGACCTCATTTGTCCTCTATCTGGGCACTTTCTCGAGCGGCATCAAAGCGGCATGTCAAAAAAACAACGATTCTTTGACGTGGTTCGGCGTTATGCGCTACCGTTTTGCGAAAAAGTGGGGACTTCGGTAACACGCGCCGCCGGAATTCGGAAAACATAGTTTCCGAAAAACCCGTTTATCGTTTGGGCGGTGCCTAACCAGTTTTCGATAAGTGCATTGCCCTGTTGGCAATAATTGAGAACGACCTGACATTGGCTTGCTTGAGAACCTTTCATGCAAATCTGCGGCGATCGACTACCGTAACTCTCGTAGAGCACCAAGTTTCAGAGTGATGTATTTCCCATCTTCGCCGAGCGAATCCAGCGCAGCGTCCATATCTCCTCAAACTTATTTACACTTCCGCAAACTCGAAGACGCTAGCAAGACTTCCCAGAATCGCATTCAGAGTTCTTGAGAATCGGGCCTAAGATTCCATTTTGAAGATTCACCGCGAGATACGAGATCACCTTTCGAGCACTCATCGACTCCGTCCTGCAGAATTATCGCGGCCCTCTGGAAATTATCTTTCGGCTGAAGCTGACTAGATGATAGGGTGGAGAAGATCCTATGAATCTCGTCACAGTCGCCCCGACATGGGCCTGCCGGTCGCTTTGCTGTGCCTACGCGACACTGGTCGGCGTCAGATCTCCGCTCCTCCTTGCCATGACCTTCGCGATTCTTCTCCTGACGGGAACGCCGGCGCTCCTCGCGCAAAGTACGATACACGTTCCAGCAGACCAGCCCACCATACAGGCTGCAATCGACGCCGCTCAGAATGGCGATACTGTACTGGTCGCGCCTGGCACGTACCACGAGAATCTCCAAGTTCAGAACAAATCGATCACTGTTCGGAGCGACAAAGGAGCGGCGCAGACGATCTTGGATGGCGGCAAAAAGAATGTGGTCGCTAACATCTACGCCGGTATTGGGTTCAACATTACCCTCGACGGATTCACAATCCAGAATGGAGCCACTTCACTTTCACCCTCTAATGGTGGAGTCGTTGCATACGGCTTTGCCACCATTCAGAACAACGTAATCCGTGAGAACTGGGGTTACGGCATCACCGTTCAAGGTGGAAGCGTAAACATCCTCAATAACCACGTCGTCACTACCGCTCCAAGCGCCAGCCAGGGTTACTGCTACGTGTACGCGCTGAACGGCATCAATATGACCAGCAGCACGCTCCCTGGTCAGGTTGCGCCGGTACAGACTCGCATTAGCGGCAACCTCATCGAAGGCGATGGCACCTTCTGTTCTGGCCAGGGCATAGGCGTTAACGCTGCCAGTCCCGTCCTCATTGAGAACAACACAATACGTGGAACTACCAAAGGAATTGGTGTAAGCGATCTACAGCGCACCGATGACGACGTGCACGTCATTGTTGTCAGAACCTGATCTATAACAACCGCTACGGCGGTTTGTATTTTGATTATTTTCCCTTCCAGGGTTCCACCCCTTATGGCGTAGCGCCGGCAACCATGGTCGCCACCAACAACACCCTCTACAACAATCTCACTGCCGGTACGTATTACGACAACACGGGTGGCGGGCCACTTGCCGAGATTGTTCTCAGCGATTTTTACTCGCGGATGGCCTTGTTCAACAACCTCATAATTGGCAATTCCTCTGTCTCCCCTGTCATCAATTGCTCTTCCCTGGCAGGATCTGGCGTCAATCGAACTCCGCCCATCTTCGACCACAACAACATTTACAATTTGCAGCCTTCCTCGGCAGCGCTCTTTCTCAACGATTGCGGATACGCCGCATCCTTCATCGGGCTCAATGGCAACATCTCAGCAAATCCGCTCTTTACCTCCTCCACGGACTTGCATTTGAGCCGCTCATCGCCGTCGGTCGACGCTGCGAATAATTCTGCCGTCGGCATTGCCGGAACTGATCCCGATGGGAACCCACGCTTGCAGGATTCCAAAGGCATTGGCTATCCCGTCATCGACATCGGTGCTTACGAAGCCTCAGGCTCCCAGACTCCTGCCCTTTCCACCCTTACCCTTACCCCCTCTACCTACTATCAGATCAGGCCGGACCCGATTACCCTGACCGCGATTCTGCGCTCGCCCAGCGGCCCCGTCTCCGCTCCCATCACCTTTCTTCAGAATGATGTTCCGCTCCCTCCCGTCAATGCGGACGCAACCGGCACCGCGACGCTCAGCCTTCCCAAACTCCCGGCGGGCATCTACGTTTCGCCGCAAGTTACGCCGGCTCCACGTCCCTTTCCCCCGCAACAAGCACCGTCGTCTATGTGCGTGTTCCGGCATCGCAATCGACCCTTGTTCTCACCCCGTCCCCCAACCCCGCAGCTTACAAGCAATCGGTTACTTTTACCGCCACCGTCACCAGCACCGCATCTCCTGCTTCGCCGCCTTCAGGTATCGTGGCATTCACTGAAGGTGCCTCTATCCTCTCCAACCAGACCCTGGTGCCGGGCACTGGCAACACAGCCGTAGACTTCACCCATTCCCCCGGCGCCTAGCAGGGAGATGATTTCGTACGGCCCGAAGCGGGTCCTCTCTGCCAGGAGCATACGCCCGCAATGATACCTGACATGCATTCGGCGAAGGTTTTGTGACACCTTCCACGAAAACCACCGCTTTTTAAGGTGGTGTCGCTGCGTCAGCCAATTCTCCTCAAAATTCAAGGCTATCGACACGTTTGATTGTCACTTGACGGTAACAGGCCAATGCACTCATCGACCTCGGCTTACGTGTCCGGATGACTACCGAGAAACGCGCTTGTGATTACTAATTCCGCTGGAGTTCCGCAAAGTCGGGTTATCGGCAAGTTCGCTTCGAAGTTGTTGATAACCCCGTTTTCAAGGAAGTAGGGCTATGATTTTCCTGTTGAATGGCTGGATGTAGCTGTACCGAGAGGATCAATGCTTCCGTCTACAGAGACTGTTGTACTGTCCCGAGTCCTAGTGCCTTTGTTGGGCTCGATAGTTTGGGCGTTTTGCTACCTGAACGCGCGATGTGCTTATCGGCTTCCGAAGGGAGCGAAGAAGGTCATTACGCAACTTGCATTGGTGCTGGGGTCCATAGTCATTTTTCTCTTACAAGTCCGACTGATGGAGCACCTAACAGCTGGAGACGCCTATGGAAACTACTTCTTTTATTTCGTCTTGACTGAATGCGGTGGTGCGTTGGTGGTGCTATTCAGCACACTATTTCGTGAGAGGGCCAGGAGTACCCAACTGGCATCGCGGGGCTGAGAGCGCCTCAAGGATCATGAGCCGTGCTCGCGTGGTTCCAACCTCCCGTAAAGTCGGGTTTTCGGCAAGTTCACCCTGTAGTAGGTTGTAGTTTCCGATAACCCCGTTTTGCGGGAAGAGTACGTATTCGATTGGATGGCGAGATGGGCTGCGCATAACATGTGATCATGGCCATTTCGCGCGAGCTTTGGATTAGCAATTTAGTTGGGATCGCGAAGGATCTTGGAGATTCAGAACATCAACGCTCTAGGTGGCTCGCCCCTGATGCGGCGGCTTGGGAAGACCGGCGGAACTTCTCTGTGTTGCAGTGGACGACTACCAGTTGGAGTTGTTCATAACCGAAGAGGGTTCAACCCTATCCCCGAAACAGTTGAGTATCGCTGTAGCTCTCCTCCAGCAATCTGTAGAGTACGACTGTGGCCCAACGGGATGGCGCGACCCAGAAGAAGTACTTAGCGATCCAGTTTGGGAGAGGCTTCGTCAGACGGCACGCGATTTTGTAGCCGCCTTCCAAGAGGGAGGTTGACACAACGAGGATCAATTTTCCCGAAAGTCGGGTTTTCGGCAAGTTCAAACCCCAGAAAACGAAGTTTCTCAAAAGACCGTTTTGCGGGAGTTACAACGGCTAGTTTGCCATCGTCAGTTGGAACATCACCATCACGCCCATGCCCTTCTGAAACCCTGGCGTATTCGGCGGCAGTACGAATACCGGGCGAGTGGCGCCATAGCCAATGAGCCGCACGCCCGGCCAGAGAAACACAGAGCGTGTCATAGTGTAACGGCCCGCCGGGACAAACACGATCCGCTCGCGCCCGGTGCCCGATTCCTTATCTATGGCTGCCTGCAACGCAGCAGAATTGTCCCCAGCGGTCGCAGGGGCGTCCTCCAGATAGCCTTGGGATCCTCGACACGGGTAGTGATAGTGGATGCGGCAAAGGACGCCGCACAAAAGCACAGCGTGACAACGGCCAGGATAGCTTTCTTCATGGGGCTCCCGGGAGATGAGGTCTTAGGCTGAACTGCGGAATCCAGCATACCGAAACCGTTACGCCAGGCTGAGATCGAGTTGCTGCTGCGCGCGTGCTAACATCCACTCATCCGGCTCGCCAACCGGCTTGAGCCGCGCGGAGGTCGAGATGAGTCCAATCACACGGCGTGGTTTCCTCAAAACAGGTTTGGCCGCCGGAGCCATGGCGACGGTAGGAACTCTTCCGCTTGGCGCCGCCCGGCGCACCGCGACCGATACCGTGGTGCTTGGCCGCTCCAAGGTGGAAGTGTCGCGGCTGGCCTTCGGAACCGGGACAGACGGCGGTGCGGTGCAGGCCGCGCTCGGGCAGCAGGAGTTCACGCGGCTGGTGCGCTACGCGCACGACCGCGGCATCCGCTTCTTCGAGACGGCGGAGGCTTACCAGACCCCAGCAATGCTGGGCGAGGCGCTGAAGGGCTTGCCGCGCAACAGCTATCAGCTGATGAGCAAGGTGACTACGTTCCACCAGGGCATTGATCCGCAGGCCAAGTTCGACGAACTGCGTCGCATCTCTCAGGCTGAGTACTTTGACATCATGCTGCTGCACTGGCAGCACACGGCTGACTGGCCGGAGACTACGAAACGCTGGCAAGATGGGATCCTCGAAGCGCAGCAGAGAAAGATCATCCGCACGCATGGCGCCTCGGTGCATGGGCTGCCCGCGCTTCGGCAAATGCCTGGCACTGGGTGGCTCGACGTGGGACTGATCCGCATCAACCACAATGGGGCGCGCATGGACGGTCCGACTTACGAGGACACCAACCACCCCAACAACGTGAACGAAGTGGTCGATCACATCCACCAACTCAAGAAAGAAGGGCTCGGCGTGATCGGTATGAAGCTGTGCGGCGGAGGGCAGTTCCAGAATAGTCACGACGACCGTGTGAAGGCGATGAGGTTCGCTTTCCAGAATGCGGGCGTGGACTGCGCCACGATCGGCTTCAAGAGCACGCAAGAGATCGACGAGGCCATCAGCAACGTGAATTTGGCGCTTGCGTAAGCTTCCGAGCCGACCAACCATGGGTTAATAGCGCAAATCATGGGATCAGTCATGATAATCGGCCAGTGTGCCGGGAACTGCCTTGCGTGAAATGTCAACCGTTGCGAAGAACCGAAAGCACTCATCCAGCATTGTTTTGGCGACCTTCAGGCGATTACTCCCTTTAAACGCCGATGTCGACTGGAGGGTTCTGGGATGACGCCAAATCGCCTATGTGTGAAGTGCCCCTAAAGTCACGTTTTCGGCAAGTTCAAACCCCAGAAAACGAAGTTTCTCAAAAGCCCGTTTTCTGGAAACTTCAGCGCGATCTTAGGTAAACGCAAAAGCGTTTATTGCGACTGATGTTGGGGTCGAGCCGGAGTCCGCAGATTTGACCTATCGTCGACATTGCAGGTTCTCACATGCTTGCTTATTCTCGTTGCGTGAGTCCCTTACCTATGAGGTTCAGCTCGCAATTAGTTACCCTGGTGTTCTTGTTGCTTGCGGCCCGACCGACAGTCATCGCCCAGCACGCCGCGCCTGGACCGACACGTGCCGTGGATGCCGGCACAAAACCGGTTACGGTTCCTCCGGAGTTTCAAGCGCAAGTCGAGGCGGTTGCCCAGGCGATAACTCATGTCGCCACCCGGGCCATCATACTCAACCGCCCCTTGCCCTGGTACATTCCCTCGAATCTATTGGCGGAACAGACTCGCTTGCTGACCGACCTGCGGGCAATGGGTCGCCAGCCCGAGGCGCTTCGCCTTCTGCTCAAAAACCCTGACCCGAGAGTCCGCACCGTCGCCCTTGGCGCGTTGTTTGCACGCGAAGACCCGCGCGATCTGCCGTTCATCGCGGCATTGATAAATGACGCAGCACCAACGGTGCCGGATTTGCACGAAACCATGAGTCCCATGGTGAGTGCAGCCCTCGTGTTACAGCCACTGGACCAGGCGGAAAGCCCGCTGACGGTCGGCCGGATTGCCCGTTCGATGATTCACTTCTATTTTGAAGCTGCGCACATTCCCTTCAACGGAAACTTCGTCGGCCAGCCGTACTATCCGCAGTCTTCAACGGAGGAGCTGCTGGCGGCGTTCAACAGGTACTGGGCCGAGCGGAAGGACCGCGCCAGCTGCGCCAGTTGGTACCTGGTCAAACTCGAGCGGGCCACGCGTAGCACCAATCCTGTGCAGCCGCAATATCAGGCTGACATTGACGCTGTATTCGCGCAGATCAAGGCGCTGCCGTCCCCTAGGGGGATTGGACCCTCTTCTACGCGGTGAGAGGCGAACCGGACACACGTGACGCCACGTTGCTCCGGGCCGCCACGCTGCTCCGCACCGCGAAAGCCATCGGTCCGGATGCGCTGATGAATTTTTTGCTGCTTAAACCATTTTCCTCAGATCCTGATCTGCGTTTCACCAGCGGTCACTCAGATCCTCGCAGCGAGGTGTTCGTCCCTATCTCACGATTCATCCTCGAACATGCCCCCGAGTTGCTCAGGCCAACCGACGCGGCGGTTCTACGAGCAAACGCAACCAACGAACTACAGCATTGGCAAAGTACAACCCCCTTGTGGCTGGCGGCAGCCAACTCACTAGACGCGATACAGGACCACGCCAAAGGCGCGGCTGAAATGAAGGCTGACTTTACGAAGTTTCCAGCCAACGATTGGGGCGATCAAAATGATCAAATGCACCTGGCCATCGCCCTCTGGCGCCTCAGTGGGGCGATGGAAAAGGACTTTCTCGTTCAGTGGTTCTACAGTTTGCCGTCTACTGAGACCATAAGCCACAGGGAGGGGTTCCTTCGAGCGGTCGATGCAGGCGCCCGGCCTGACACGCCCGATCTGTTGAAGGCCATCGTGGCCGACCCGCGTTTCGACACCACGGATTGGGCTGTTCTGGTGCAATTGCTGCAAATCGCTGGTGGCGGCATCAACACTTCACTGGTTGATTCGCACGAGTTATATGACCACCAGTCGAACCAGCATCGCCCCGATCAGGTCGCTGTGCTGGCCTCGTGGCGCAATGTGCTCCGCCGTCACTTCGGCCTCCCCGAACGCGCTCTTTCCGCCGATGCTTCGTGATGGATCGCCCGAGGAGGACCCGATGCGGTTCTGACGGCAGCGTAGACGACGCGCAAAGGCAGCCGTTGTCGGTCGGACGAGTTTCGTGGATTAGTCCTTCGAAATCACGTTATCGGCAAGTTCGGTCGTAGTTGCCGATAACCCCGTTTTACGGCAGGATGACATAGTTGGCATCTCGCGCTACGTCTTGAGGGGCTAATTTCCTATTGACCGTGCAGTTTATTCTGCCACTCGGCTACGACGACGAACAGGGTAAGAACAAAGATAGTGAGTCCATAGGTTATGGCGCCGGTGCGGAGCACCTGAGCCCAGTTCAACGGAACTCGGTCGATGAGTCTTTCGTGGGCCGAGGTTGCCTTGCCTATGGTCTTCTGCTCCCACGAGTATCGATACGATGCGATGGGGAAAATTGGAATGCCACGGGGCGCGAACCACTTTGTTCGTATCTCAACGCGGTGAGTTGTGTCGCCCTGTGAAATAACTCTTCTGCCAAACAAGCGAAAGAAAGCTGATTTGTTCGCTCTTTCCACCTGTTCTTTCTTGTATCGAAGCTGGTCTTCTTTGTAAGAAGACATTGCCTGCGGAGTCAGCTTGCGGCTCGCCATCTCTGAGTTGAGAGCGACAGTTGCTTCGTCGACGAGGCCGCCTTCACTCGCAATTTGCAGGAGTTGATCGTCTGTCATATTCCTGTACTGGGTGGCGAAGTCGATGTGGGTGCTCATTGGATACAGGAAAGCATACCCCATGAGCAGTCTCGAATTTTGCGGGTGACGAGCCGCGAATCGGTGGCGGGTACTCGCCTTATCCTCAACCGCCCGTGAAGTCGGGTTTTCGGCAAGTTCGAGTTGGAGGGCAGATCGTAGTTTCCGAAAACCCCGTTTCGAGGGAATACCAATTTCACGGCTACCAGACCGATCTTCCATCGATAGCTACAGGCGGGGCGATCAGGGATTCTCCCGTCCTTATATTCACAGCGAACGGGCGTCCGACGGAAAGGTCAGTCGGATCGTACCCAGTGCCTTCGATTACCTCGTCAGTAATGGTCGAAATCTTCAAATCGTCCCAGCAGAGCCTAGGGCTACGCCAAGCAAGACCAGTTTTGTGAAAGGCTGCCAAGCCGGTGTGATCGGCGAACAATAGAAGCTGATTTTTCGGTATCAAGCGAACATCGAGGACCGGCGCAATTGGAACCTGCTGCCATATATCAGGGTCAGCCGTGTTCACGATGTAGGCTGCGCCCTTCGCCACGATGCAGACTCGATCGTGGTCGAACGTGCTCACGACTCGGGTAAAGGCCGGATAAGACTCATTGAGGAAGGCAAAGACACCCACCCACGAATTGCCCGAAGAGGGCCGAATTCTCAACCAAAGACCGTTGTGCTCGGGCCTCGCCTTGGGCCGTGGGAAATAGAGGATTGGGATGTTGAATCGGCCCGTTCCGGGCAGCTCTGGTACATCGTCAACTTCGTACGAATGAGGCAACTCAAAGTCAATATCGAGCATGCACAATCCTCATCAAGGTTGCCATCGGATCGATTTTAGTTTAGCGATTGAACTCAGTTCCCGAAAAGTCACGTTTTCGGCAAGTTCGATTGAAGTTTCCCAAAACCCCGTTTTTCAGACCTTACGGTGACCGTCACTACCGAGAAGCCGACATTTCCTTACTTATCAGTGCTCGATGAGCGCATTGGCGATTTGTCGCCAATTGAAGTAAAGAATGCGTTCACCGATTCGGCGTGTTTCGCTAGTTGTTACCGAAAACCCGCAGCCCGCCCTTTGCCTGGTCGGATGTGGCAAGATAGTAGAAGATGAGCTTTTGGCCCAACGCGTTTCGCTGTACGGCGATGTTTCTCGTGCTCTTCGCGGCCGTGGAGATTCTTGCCTGCGACTACCTGCCAAACTCTGACTGCAACATCTCTTCTCAGCAAGACCAAGGTCAGCCACAAGGCTCATGTGACAATTGCTTGTGCTGCTGCGCCCACGTAATCGTCGTAACCACTATCGTCTTCGAGCCTCGTGAGACTGTTGTTCCGGCGCCTCCGGAAGAGGCCGTCCAACAACCTCTTTTTGCTCCATCCCATATCGACCATCCCCCTCAGCTCTCCTAGAGATTTCGTTCACTCGGTCTCAAGAACAAATTCAGGAGATGTATATGCGAGGAAGAAGTGTCTTCTTCCTGTGCGCGGTCTTGTTCTCGGCAGTGTTGCTGAGAGGACAGCAGACGCCGTCCACGCTTTCTACTGTGGACGATCTGGTGCGTGCAGGGATTGCGAACAACAAGGATCTGGCTGCCGTCCGGGCGCGGATAGCAGAGGCGAAAGGTGTCACGCGCCAGGCTGGAGTACGGCCTGCTCCAACTTTGGGCTTGAATGGTGCAACGGGAAAACCGCTTGGCACGATTGGCGAAGAGCAATACAGCGCGGAATACTCCCAACCTGTCGAAACCTTCGGGAAGCGTGGGAAGCGCATTCGCGTCGCTGAGTTTTCTATCGGCATTGCGGAGGCCGATCTCCAGCAAAGTTCAACGCAACTCGCGTATGAGATTACGGCAGCCTATGCAGCGGTATGCGCTGAACGGCATAAGCTGAAGTTGCAGGGCGATCTAATCGGTTTGAATCAGGACACGCTAAGGCTAACCGAAGCCCGGGTGAAAGAGGGCGATGTCGCCCCACTCGAAGCCAGCCTGCTCAAGGTCGAAATCAGCCGGGCAGAAGTTTCCCGGAGGAGCGCGCAAGGCCGCCTGACTTCAGCGGAGCTTGAATTGCGCCGCCTCATTGGACTTGATCAATCCATGCGGATTCCGGACTCAGATATTCCTGCTCAGGCACCAACGGACTCCAACACCTTGAAACGGGATGCTTTGGCGAACCGTGGCGACCTCAAAACAGCCCGCCTTGAAGAAGAGCAGGAAGCGGCGGGAATCGACCTTGCCAAAGCAGAGGCCAAGCCGGATGTGACTCTCTCGGCTGGCTACGCTCGGCAGGACAACCAGTTTGATGGATTGTTCGGCTTCAACAACAGTGGCGTTCTCAGTCCGCTCCGCGATCGGGACGACATTCTCACATTCGGCGTTTCGATACCACTGCGCACCAGCCGCAACGGAGCCGGCAATGTGCAGGCGGCGGCGGCCCGATCCGCGGGCGCACGACTGCGGCGCGAGTACTTGGAGAGAAACATTCCACTCGAAGTGGAAGCAGCCTATCAGCGCTGGCGCGCGGCTTCCGAGTCCTTGCAGATGCTACAGAGCGGCGTGCTCGATCCCTCGACCAGCAATCTTTCCGTAATCCGAGAGGCGTACAAGCTAGGCCAATTGCGGCTCCTCGACGTACTCAACGAGCAGCGCAAGCTGGTCGACACACAGTTGGCTTATATCGATGCACAGGCAGATGTGGCCCGCACCTGGGCCGAAGTTGAACGAGTTGCAGGAGGAATTCACCCATGAAGCGCTTCCTTATTTTGTCTCTTTGCAGTGTGCTGTTGTTCGCTGGCTGCAACCGAAAGGCTGCTGAGAAAGAAGGAGAGCCGCAAGCCGAGTCTGCCAACAAAGACAATTTGGTCGAAATGAGTGTTTCCGCGCAGCAGCACATCGGGATGGTCGTCGCCCCTGCCGCAGTTACGCAGTTGAACGAGTACCTTCGGGCTACCGGAACTGTCCAGCCGATTGATAGCCGGATCGGAATAGTTGGCCCTCTGGCGCGTGGACGAATCATACAAGTTAGGGCGAAGGTTGGAGACCGGGTCGAAGCAGGTCAACCGCTTGCGGTCTTCGACAACATCGAAGCCGGAGAACTCCTCTCGCAAGAGCAATCAGCGCGCGCGGATCTCGAACGTCTCAAGGCGCAATTGATTCCAGCAGCGCGGCAGGCAGAAAGAAGCCGCCGTCTCGCGGACATCGGGGCAGGCGCGGAAAAAGACTACGAATCAAGCAGAGCTGAAAAAGAAGGAATCGAAGCGGACATTCGCTCGCAACAGGCTCTGATCGATGGCATACGTCAGCGGCTACGACGTTTTGGAATTTCCGATGACAGTCCTCGCGGCGCATTTCTAACTCCATTGAAAGCGCCTTTTTCTGGAGTGGTAACGAAAGCTCAGGCTTCTCCTGGGGATGTTGTGGACGCAGGCCGGGACGTCTTCACGGTTGCGGACCTCTCTCGCGTCTGGGTTCAAGCGGAAGTGTATGAGAAAGACCTGGGACGCATCCGCATCGGGCAGAGCGCGTACATTACGGTTGACACCTACCCCAACCACCCCTTTGAAGGCAAAGTGGCATACATCAGCGACGCGCTTGATCCGCAGACAAGAACGGCCCGCGTCCGCTGCGAAGTAGCCAATCATGACCTGCGCCTCAAGACGGATATGTTCGCCAACATCGAGCTTCCAACCAAATTCAGCAAAGAAGCACTTGCTGTGCCTGAAAGCGCATTGCAACAGGTGGACGGAAAGAACGTAGTGTTCATCCGCCATTCGGCAACGCAATTCGAGAAGCGTGAGGTGGAAAGAGGCGTCACGGTCAACAACCAGACGGAGATCGTCAGTGGACTGAAGCCGGGAGAGCCAATCGTGACGCAGGGAGCCTTTCATCTGAAGTCGATCCTCGCCGGTGGCGAGTTGGGGGAGGACTAACGATGCACCGTCTGATCGAACTCGCCCTCCGCTACCGCATTTTGGTCTTGTTGGCGACCGTGTTTGTAGCTGCCATCGGATTCATTTCGCTCCGCAACCTGCCCATCGATGCGGAACCGGATATCACGCCGAACCAGGTTTTGGTGCTGACGCGCGCTCCAAGTCTGTCCCCGCTAGAAGTAGAACAACTCATCTCTTTTCCCGTCGAGACCGCCATGCGTGGATTGCCTGGAATCACACGCATCCAGTCCACCTCGAAATATGGTCTCTCTTATGTCGCCATTTACTTCAAAGATGGGATGGACCCGTACTTCTGCAGGGCGCTAGTAAACGAGCGCCTCCCACAAGCGAAGGAGTCGATTCCATCCGCAGTAGGCGTGCCCGAGATGGGACCTATCTCGACTGGTCTGGGAGAAATCTATCAATTCAAAGTCACCGGCTCGGGACGTACCCCGATGGATCTGCGAAGCATACTCGATTGGGACGTCGCGCCGAAGTTACGCGGCGTGCCAGGCGTTGTCGAAGTGAACACGCAGGGAGGCGATCTCAAGACGTATGAGGTGGAAGTAGACAGCGACAAGCTGACTGGTTATCACATACCCCTCCGGCGCGTCATCGAAGCGCTCTCGAAGAACAATGCGAACGCCGGAGGCGCATACCTGGAGCGTTCCGAGCAGCAATCTCTCATCCGGGGAGAGGGATTGATCGGCAGTCTCTCCGATATCGAAAACATCGTAGTCGGTAACTCGCCAACTGGCACCCCCATCCTTGTAAGGAATATTGGCAATGTTCACTTTGCACCAATGGTTCGGCGTGGATTCGCTACCCAGGATGGGAAAGGCGAAATCGTCGTTGGGGTCGCCATGATGCTGATTGGCGAAAACTCCCGCGCCATCGCTGATCGCGTCAAGGTTAGCCTGCCCGGCATGCAGAAAACCCTACCCGAAGGCGTGCGCATTGAACAACTTTACGACCGCACCGACCTCGTGAACCGGACGGTTCACACAGTTACGCGCAACCTGATCGAAGGAGGGATCCTGGTCGTCGCAGTCTTGCTGCTCCTGTTGGGAAGCTTCAGGGCGGGTGTCGTCGTATCACTCGCCATCCCACTCTCCATGCTGGTCGCCTTCATTGGAATGGTGCAGGCGGGCGTCTCCGGCAACTTGATGAGCCTAGGGGCAATCGATTTCGGCTTGATAGTCGATGGTTCGGTCGTCATCATCGAGAACATCCTTCGCCGTCTGCACCAGAAAACGCCGGAGGAACAAGCCAGCGAGGTGATTCTGTCGGCGGCGCAAGAAGTCGCAAAGCCGATCTTCTTTGGAGTGGCAATCATCGTTCTGGTCTATGTGCCGATCCTGACGCTGGGAGGAGTCGAGGGCAAATTGTTCAAACCGATGGCAGCGACGGTACTGTTTGCCTTACTCGCTTCGCTTGTCTTCGCGCTAACCCTGATGCCCGTCCTGAGCTGGTACGTTCTGCGTAAGAAGGTGGCGGAGAAGCAGACCTGGCTTATGCGGAAGATCGATCAATGGTATCGTCCACTCCTGCATCGGGCACTCCGCCACCCAGCCTGGACGGGCGGAATCGCTTTGTGTATTTTCGCAGTATCGCTGATTGCCATTCCGTTTCTCGGAGCGGAGTTCATCCCCTCGCTCGATGAGGGCTCCATTCTCGTGATGATGTACAGAGTTCCTGGAATCTCTATCTCCGAATCGTTGCATGGAAACCAAATTATCGAGACGGTTTTGCGTGAGTTCCCGGAAGTGGCAACGGTCTTCAGCAGGACCGGCAGCCCCGAAGTCGCAACCGATCCTATGGCCATCGATCAGAGCGATGTATATGTGACGTTGAAGCCCGTGGATCAATGGCCGACAAAGCGCAGCAAAGGCGACTTAATCGCTGCGATGCAAAAGCGCCTGCAGGAAGAAGCTCCCGGCGCGGTCTACAGCTTTTCGCAACCCATTCAGATGCGTATGCAGGAGCTAATGGAAGGCGGCGCTCGCAGCGACCTAGCGATAAAGCTCTTTGGAGATGATCTTGATACGTTGCGCCAAAAAGCCGATCAGATTGCGGCGGTGGTAAGCAAAGTTCCCGGAGCAGCCGATGTCCGCGCTGAACGCGTGGCGGGACTGCCCTACTTGCGTATCCGTCTCCGGCGCGAAGCTCTGGCCCGGCATGGACTCGATGAATCGGACGTCCTAGATACCATCGAAGTCATTGGCGGAAAACCTGCGGGCGAGATCGTAGAAGGCAACCGTCGCTTCACGTTGCAGGTACGGTTTCCGCAAGAGCAGCGTGCGACCGCAGAAGCTGTCAGCAATCTTCGTGTGGGTGACAGTGAGGGGCATTTTATTCCGCTTGCGCAGCTCGCAGACATCCAGGACGAGGAAGGGCCTGCCCAGATCAGCCGTGAGAATGGGCAACGACGAATCAGTGTCGAAGTGAACGTCCGGGGGCGCGATCTGGCAGGCTTTGTTGCAGATGCGCAGAAGGTTGTCGCAGCGAAGGTGAAGATCCCGAGCGAATATCAATTGGAGTGGGGTGGCCAGTTCGAGCAGCTTGAGAGTGCAAGCCAGAGACTGATGATCGTCGTGCCTGCGGCGCTCACGCTCATCTTCGTCTTGCTCTATCTCAACTTCCAGGCAGCACTGCCAGCGTTGCTGATCTTCCTGAATATCCCTCTGGCGGCAACTGGCGGAATTGCGGCGCTGCTTGTGCGAGGGATGCCTTTCAGCATCTCCGCGGGAGTAGGTTTCATCGCACTCTTTGGAATCGCTGTTCTGAACGGAATCGTCCTGCTGACATACATTCGGGAACTACGACAGAAAGGCTTGCCGGTTGAAATGGCTGTAGAACAGGGAGCTGAAACCCGTTTGCGGCCAGTGCTCATGACTGCGCTCGTAGCCAGCTTAGGATTTATCCCTATGGCTGTTTCACATGGAGCTGGCGCGGAAGTACAGCGGCCTCTAGCTACGGTGGTCATCGGAGGTTTAACAACATCGACGCTGCTGACCCTTCTGGTGCTTCCTTCCCTTTACCAATGGATCGAGCAGCGGCGAGAGGTGTCTACGACGTCAAAGAGAGAGAACTGAAGCGCGACAGGAGACCAGCTTGTACGTTGTAAGCAAAGGCTTGGTACGCTTTATTTTTGCCATTCTCGAAATTGAGCGGTCTAACCGATGCAATCTTTAGTCGCCCTGCTTGCCTTGGCCATTGCTCTCCTTTGCAAAGTCCGGTTATCACTTCTCGATTGCTGATTTACAGGACAATGCGCTCATCGAGCACGAAAAACGCGCTTGGGTTTACTAATTCGACCGGAGTTCCCGCAAAGTGGGTTTTCGGCAACTTCACAATCTATACGCGGCGGCTCGCCAGGACACTCGTTGGGTTGGGTGGCTCCACTTGCCCTCATATGCTCTATAACCAGAAAAGATTCGCTCTCCCGAAGCGGTCTGTCCCTGTATTCCGTCTCCGATTCGTGCCAGAGAAACGTGCTGGGAACGGCTTAAGGTTACCTAAAGCGCATGTGCGAGTGAAAGGTCATGGTTGGGAAGAACTTTCCACTTGTCCGAACGTAAATGTCGGCCACAAAACAGCGACGCACAATTGCCGAAAACCCCGTTTTCCGGAAATGGTGTCTTGCTATTACCGAGAAGCCGACTTCTAGGACTGGCAGTCGCGCTATCCCTGGACGTATTCGAATACCACTGAGTGCTAACTGACGACGTACGAGGGCATCGTCCCGTCCCGCAGGCTTAGCTCGCGCGAGCCTGGCTCATCACCTTAGTTTCTGTTCGGTCTGGCCGCGGATCGTAGGTCCCCACAGACTTGGGATCCTTGAGCGCCTTGCGGATTTGTTCGCCCACGATCTTGTCCTGGCCTGGAAAGAGCAACATTGCGGTGACGACGAGCGCATTCGGCATCGGGTCCACGCCCTGCGAAGCCCTCGTGGCGCCCGTGTGCGGATTGATCTCAATCGCCGGACTTCCGGTGGCGAGGCGCGCCTTGATCTCTTGCGGTGTTGCCCCGATCACCTTGGGGTCGAACTCCACCACCAGTTGCGGGTAGTGGTTGGCGACCGCAGGGACGATTACGCGCGTCTTTACGCTGGGAACGTCTTTCAGGATTGAAGCCATCACGGCGAGACGGTCGTTGGACTCCTTGAACAGGCCCTCATCGGTCTGCGAGAGGATCCAGTCCACCGCTGCTACCATGCCGACGATCTGCTCCTTGGCCACCTTCATGCCGCGCGCCACTCCTTCCACCGGAGGCAGCATGTTATTGGCGAGGTCGGTGTACTTCTTCTTGCCCAGCAACAGACCCGCGCTCTGCGGGCCGCGAATCCCCTTGCCGCCGGAGAAGCAGACCAGGTCCCACTTCTCAGCAAGCGTCCACAGATTCGAGATCGGCGGCATGTCTGCTGCGGCATCGAGATGACAGGGGACGCCGTGTTCTTTCGCTACGGCCAGCCAATCTTCCACCGGGATCTTCACCACCTCCGCTGCGTTTTCGTGGTTGGTCATTACGGTGTTCTCGTTGAAGGCACGCTTGTACTCCTCGAGCGTGTTCACGACCACGATCTTCGCGCCGCATAGGACCATCCCCTCGTCGTATCCATACGGGGTCTGCGTGATGATCTCGTTCTTCGGGTATTTTGATGTGCCAATGAGGCGCGGGATGTCGATCGGGTGGCAGTCGTTGGCCGCCTGAATGCAAGCCGCTGCGGCCAGCGTGATCGCCGAGGCTGCTCCCGCGGTGATGCAGCAACCCTCAGCCTTGAGATGGTTGGCGACGTAAGCGCCTGCCTTCTGCTGCAGCTCCCGGATACGCACCCACTTCTTGGCTGCGAGCGCAACGGCTTCCTGCACGGGCTCGGGCATACAGGCGGAGCTAAGGTTGGTGTACGTGCCTGCTGCATTGATGAACGTCTGCACGCCGAGCTTGTCGTAGTAGTCCACGCCTGCTGCGGATTTTTCGTGGGTTGTCGCTGCCAATGCCGGCATGGGAGCCGCTACTGCTGCCACCAACGTGGCCTGGGTGCGAAGAAAGCCTCTCCGCGTAATCCTTGTCTCGTTTTGAGAATTCGACATGAAATCACCTTACCTTAAGAAGCGAACGCTCCTGCCTCTGAACACACTTTGTTGATTTGGGGTGCACCGGTGATGTTACCGAAGGAAGGAAAACGTAGTACAGAAAACTGGTGAACTGTGGCAGCAAGTTCTCGAGCGTAAGTATGCCGTCGTCCAGCTATCTGCGAGACAACGCAAGAAACGGTCAATTTGCCGGATCTCCTGAGAAGTCGAGTTTTCGGCAAGTTCGTTGCCACCCCAACTCCCAGGGGAGCAAAGTCTTCCATAAATCATTTGGCGGATCTCTAAGGCACAAAGGTTCTCTTGACAATTTGCCCAAGCAGAGTAGATTTATGCCTATGAAATTTATGCCTAAGATAGGTATGCCTATGGGAGCGCTCGCGATGCTGATACTGCGGGTGCTTCGTTCTGGGTCACTGCACGGGTATGCCATTGCGCAGCGGATTCATGTGCTTTCGAGCGATGTGCTCCAGGTGGAAGAGGGAGCACTGTATCCGGCACTGCAGAAGATGCTGCTGAAAGGGTGGGTGACGTCGGAGTGGGGGATTTCGGAGACAAATCGCAAGGTCCGCTTTTATTCGCTGACAGCAGTAGGGCGTAAACAACTTGAGGTGGAACTCTCCGAATATGACCGAGTGACTGAGGCGATCCGGACAGTGCTGCGCACTGCGTGAGGGATATCATGGGTGAATTTTTACGGCGTGTGCGCTATCTGTTGAATCGTCGGCAGCTCGATCGCGAGTTAGAGAACGATATGGAGTTTCATCGCGAGATGGCGGCACGTGAGGGCAAGAAGAACTTTGGCAACGTGCTGCGATTGCGAGAGGAGTCGCGCGAAGCTTGGGGTTGGACGTGGATCGACCGGTTGGTGCAAGACCCGGGTTATGGAGCGCGAATGCTGCGTCGGGCGCCGGGGTTTACCTTGACGACGGTGCTGGTGCTGGCGGTTGGGGTAGGCGTCAATGTTGCGGCGTTCAGCTTTTTCAATGTGGTGATGCTGCAAATGCTGCCGATTCGCAATCCGGAGACGATTGTGCGATTGCAACGGCGATCTCCTGAGGCGACGACTAATGTGATGTCGTATCCGCAGATGGCCTTCTACCGCGATCATGCGAAGACGCTGCAAGCGGTGTTGGGGACGACGGGCGCGCGGCTTGAGCTGGACGATGATGTGCAAGCGGTGGGGGGGACTTTTGTTACGGAAAACTACTTTACCGAGCTGGGAGTGCAAGCGGCTTATGGAAGGCTGCTCGATCCTGTACGAGACGTCGCTGCAGATGCGGCACCCGTCGCAGTTTTGGGGTACAAATTCTGGCAGCGGCGATTTGGATCGGATCCCTCGGTTGTGGGAAGTACGATCCGGCTAAATAAAAAAGTAGTGACGGTAGTTGGTGTGGCGGCGGCGGATTTTATTGCGCTTGCCAACTCAAATTCGGACGTCTGGCTGCCGATTTCGCAGGTGCCTTATTTCGTCGAAGGCAGCAAAGATTTGACCGATGGGAGCGCGGGCAAGGTGGAGATGTGGGGAAGGCTGGCGACTGTATCCAAAAGTGGTGTGGGATAAGGAGAATGTCAAGAGTGATCCTGGCGGACATTTCACTGTGGCAAATAGGGATGCCTATCTCGTTCTTGCGATGATGGGGACGCTGGCCGTGCTGATTCTGGCGGTGGCGTGCGCGAAGCTGGGCGGCCTCCTGATGGCACGTGGAGTGACACGTGAGCGTGAGATCGACATCCGGATAGCAGTCGGCGCGGGCAAGCTGCGCATCTTCCGTCAGCTGGTTACGGAGAGTCTGCTGCTGGCGACGCTGGGATCATTAGCAGGATTGGCGCTGGGCTATGTGGTGCTTCGTGTAGGAATTGTGATGTCAGATGCTCCAATGTTGCTGAGCGCAACGCCGGACAGGCGTGTGTTGTCGTTTGTGTCGGCGCTGACACTGATGACCGCGATCTTTTTTGGACTGGCGCCTGCGCTGCAGATGACGCGGCGGCAGCGAAGAACGGCAGCACGCCAGGTTCTCGTGGCGGTGCAGATTGCGGCAAGCTGCGTGCTGCTGATCGTCGCGGGGCTGCTGGTAAGGGCGGCGCGGCATGTTCTGACTACCGATCCGGGATTCGGATATGAGCAGGTGATCTCGATCGCTCCTGGGCTGGGCAGCCACGGAGCTACGCCAGCCGTATCCGGAGCATTTCTCGACCAATTTGTCAGCAGGCTGCGATCGCTGCCGGGGGTGACGTCGGTCGGGTTGTCGTCGGCAACGCCCCTGGGCGGAAAGCGGGAGGTCATCACGAATGAGATTGGTGGGCACAAGGTCCCTATCTATCCGTTCCATGTGACCCCGGAGTTTTTCCAGACGATGGGGATTGCGTTGGTGCGAGGGCGGAATTTTCTGCCGGGAGAGAAGAATGCGGTGATTGTGAGCGAGTCGCTGGCGCGCATGCAGTGGCCGGGCGAAGATCCTGTTGGCAAACTCGATGCGAGCGGATCGACCAAGGGCGATGTTGTGGTGGGCGTGGCGAAAGGTGCGCGGTTGCTGGCATTGAACGATAGCGACGCGGTTGAATTGTATCGTCCAGCGCAACCTGACGACATGCCCAATATGCATGTGCTGGTCAAGACGGCGGGAACTGCAGATGGGTTGGTGCCCGTGGTGCGATCGATCGGCGAAAGTCTGGACCCAAAGTTATTTCTTTATATTCAATTGCTCAAAGGTGAGTTTCGCAGGGCGACGAAGGGAGTGGAGGTGGCTGCGACGGTGATCAGTATGCTGGGGCTGGTAGCGTTGTCGCTGGCGGCGCTGGGACTCGTGGGATTAGTGGCGTATGCGGTTTCGGAACGGACGAAGGAGATTGCGATTCGCATTGCGCTGGGAGCGCAGCCGTGGGATGTGCTGTCGTCGATTTTGCGGCAGTTCTTTTGGCGGTGTTGCTGGGTCTGCTGGCTGGAGCAGGAGCGACTGCGCGCTCTCGAAGCTGTTGCGACAGGTGTTGTATGGGGTGAGCAATCTTGATCCGGTGAGTTATCTCGGCGCGATCGGCTTTCTTACATGCATTGCGATTGCGGCGGCGCTGCTCCCGGCACGACGGGCATTGCATGTCGATCCTATAGGAGCGCTCCATACCGAATAGGGCAGGCGTTTCACGGCGCTCCCATTCCAAGCCAGTACAGATCGGCGATTTCGTAGTACCTGAAAGTCGGGTTTTCGGCAAGTTCACTCTGTATACGGTCCGTAGTTTCCCAAAACCCCGTTTTCGAGGAACTTCCAAAGACCGAACGCAACCGGCTACCTCTGAAATACGATGTTTGCTCCCGGGTCGACTCGAGAGTTGAGCTTCCCCAGACACCGTCAGCCGTATAGGTGCCCGGAATCGCGTCAACGCGTGTAACCCAGATGACGCGCAGAGGGATGAACAACAGGCAAGCGATGAGGAAAATTGAAACTGCAACCGCCACCTGCGAACGACGCGTGCGGTCCCGCCAAGCAGGCCGATCCCGACGAATGGCGACTGCCCAGCTCACGTACGCCACCAACCCGATGAGCACAAAGCCACCGAACACAAAAACGAAAAGAAAGTACAACGAGAAACCAAATTCCACTGGTGCCTCCCATCGGCCGCTAGTTGAGTCTAAGTGACTCTCGACAGAGTCTCTAACTCCCCGAAAGTCGGCTTTTAAGCAAGTTCACCGGGTCAGCGAGTTCGGCGGGTTGAACTTAGTCAAAACCCCGTTTTGCGGGAACTAGAGAAGGCCGCCATCAAGATGCTGAATGAGAAGACGTTCGATTGGAATTTGGGTACTACAAATCACTTGATCACGTGCAGCGTTCGATTCCAACGGGTCTCGTCGAAGATGTGGATGAGGATGTGACCCATGAAGCCGATGCGCTCGCCTATACTTTGCTTGTTCATCTGGTCGGCGGGGGTCTCGAAAGACCAGTAGACGAACATGGGGCGGCCAACGATGTTCTCGCGTGGAACGAAGCCCCAGTAGCGGGAGTCGGCGGACTCGGTGCGGTTGTCACCCATGGCCCAGACCATGCCGGGGGGTACGACGATATCGCCGTCGATAATGTGATTCGGGAGGTCGACGGCCCATTGTGCGGCGTGGTTTGCGGTGGCTACTTCTGCGATGCCTGCGATGTCGGCGGGAAAGTCGTCGCGGGAATGCTGGAAGGCGTGCTGGGGGTTGTCATCGTATACAGGCATTCCGGCGTACGGCTCGTTTTGTGCCACTCCGTTAAGGTAGACAACTCCGTTGCGAAGGTGAAGGTGATCGCCGGGGAGGCCGATGGCGCGTTTGACGAGGAAGAGGTCGGGGGTTTCGGGATTAGGCTTGAGGAAGACGATGATGTCGCCGTGATGCACGTCGCGATAGAAGGTGAAGGGTGCCCATTTGCTGGGCGGGGCCAGTGCGATGCGATCGACGAGAACGTGGTCGCCGATTAGCAGGGTCTTGACCATCGAGCCGGAGGGGATCTCGAAGTTCTGAAAGACGAAGGTCATGACAAAGAGGCCGATGGCGAGGACAGTGCAGATGGAGGCGAGGGATTCAAGGGCGGTCTCGTGCTGCTCTTCAGGTTGCGCAGTTTCGGTAGCAGCTTCGAGTTCCACTTGCGTGCTGTTCATCCATTTCTCCGGTGGCTGCTGGTAAGCCAAGTGTATCGCTGAATGGGTTTGCGGTTCTATTGTTGTACCCAAAGATTGACTCTCGATCCACTTCCCCAAATGTCGGGTTTTCGGCAACTACGGTCATCTGCGTTCAGAACCGGCCCATCTAGTCCCTGCAAGGCATGCATTCCTTTAAGGAGCCATATTCTAGGCTCCGCAATGAAATACGTTAGCTAACCCAGCCTGACTTTAGGGATGGGTGGTTATAGATGTAGAGAGCGTGCCGTACTCCATCACGAAGCATTAAAGCTGCAATTGCTGCGAAAGAGATTCCCAACAAACGGATCAAGATTGCACTAACAGAATTTATCCCTGTGGTTTCCGCGCGCCTCTGCGTTGTGGGCATGAGTGAAAAAATGTAGTGAAGCCAGTTGCGTGCCTTTAGGGCCATGATTGATCCAACCCAGATATACGCGAACCCGCCAATCAGGAACAACGCGACGAGGTAATAATCTTCTCGGACTAGCGGCATCATCATGCCATCCTCCCGTAAAGTCGCATTTTCGGCAAGTTCGAGTTGGAGGGCAGATCGTAGTTTCCGAAAATCCCGTTTAGCGGGAAGTTTGGCAAGAGGCGCTTGTCCCAGGTGCCGACTTTAGGGTTGCGCGAATACTTTGATAAGCGTCTCTTAGTCGTCATTGGGCACATCGGGGACATGCGATTCCGGTTCGCCCTACCAGTGCGCGGCCGCATTTGTTCCGGTGGAAGTGTCGACGTGCTCGTTCGCGTGCCCGTGGTTCCTATAGTGCAATTCGGTGCTGTTGTGCGTCACGTCGCTATAGAGCAGGTCAATCCATGCGTCGGTTCCGATGAACCTATTCCCCAGGCTCTCGTACTTGCTGAGGATATGGTCCTTCTTCATCTGGTCGGGCGTTCCGCCCCGTCGCGCCGCCGCGGACACAAGCGCGCGCGTTTCGCGCAGCATGTCGAGGAATTTGCGAACGTCGGCGGGGGTCGACAAGGGTCCGTGACCGGGAATCACTTTGACGTCGGCGGGCACCATGTCCAACACCTTAGCCACGCCGGAGATCATGCCGCTGACGCTGCCGCCGTTGGCTACGTCGACGAACGGAAACCCGTTTGTAACGAAGTCGTCGCCCATGTGTACGACTTTGGATTGGGTGAAGAAAATAACGCTGTCGCCGTCAGTGTGGCCGTTGGGAAAATGGATGGCGCGGATGTCCTCGCCATTGAGGTGGACAGTGGCGCTGTCGTTGAAGGTGATGACGGGGAGCGCTTCTTTAGGTGCGGGCGGCGTGGTAACGCCGGCAGCGACTGAGCCCTCCATCAGCCTCTTGCGCACATTTTCCGATGCGATGATAGGCGCCTCGACGCCGAACAGAGCATTGCCGCCAGTGTGGTCGAAGTGGAAGTGCGTGTTGATCACGAACTTGAGGGGTTTGTCGCTGATGCTCTTGAGCGCCTCTTTGATCTTCGGGGCAAGTGGAGCAAACTGATCGTCCACGATCACGATTCCGTCATCGCCCACGGAAACGCCAATGTTACCGCCCGAGCCTTCCAACATGTAAACCGTGCCGGCCACCTTAGTGACCTTGATCTGAACTTTGCTGAAGTCTTGTTGCTGTGCAAAAGCAAAGCCCTCGAGAAGCAGAACAGTTCCGAGCATCCATAGATTGCGCATATTCTCTCCACCGGAACGTACCGGTCTTTGTCTTAGGCATCGCAATTCTAGCTTGAGAACGAGGAATTCTCTCAAGGTTCATGTTGTGGGCCGGCTTGCCACCGTTTCGGCTGAACCGAATCATCCGCGTCCCTGCTTAAATGGCGTACTCGGAGTGATGGTCGCGAGACCCCTTAGCGGAGAGCGTTTCCATCATTCGCACTTAGCTTGCAGCAGTAGATCCTGCGTAGGCCTATCCACAGGAACTGGTCGTACAACGGGTTCCTAGGAAGCATGCTCGAAGTGCCTGCAATGTCGGGTTTTCGGCAACTATGGCCTAATGTGTGGCCGAACCCCTGAGACTGCCCCATAGGTTCGCCGCAGTCACGGGGGGCAAGGAAAAAGCTGGATTTCGTTATAAACAGCAGCCTCAAGCATCCCGGCGATGACACGCCAAGAGTGGGGGAAGGGCGCGAAGGTGCAGACGGGACTCTCACCCGTATAAGCTTCCTTCCTCCGGGGATGACGATTGACGAAGCGGAGCGGATTGTTACGGGGCAGCAGCCTAGTATCCCAATGTCCACTGAACATCGAAGGTTCACGATTGACTTGTGAGCTATTGGGACAGGCAAAACCGCTAAGTCTGATACCGGGGAAATTACCAAGGACGATAATCACCGCCTGATGCACACTCGCGTCGATCGGCTGTACATAGATGTCGCCGGTCGTTCGAATGCTGGCGTGCCGAAGAATGCCTTGCGTGTCATTCAGCGATCCATGCTTCTGCACGTCGGTTCCCAACGTCCGCCGCATCGAACAGGCGTCGGGGTCCAATACAGGCAACGCTCAGGTCAGGCGTACACCCGAAATAGACATTATCCTCGCTACCAATTCATTTTCATTGACAACTCAAAGCTTTCAGGCATTAAATCGGGTTCGCATCTGGGACGAATACAAAAACACTGGAAGTTATTAATAGTTATCAAGGAGCCGCGGCTGAGACGATCGCAAGCGGCGTGGGCCTCAGCACTTCTTCCGAGGAGAGTCAGATGATGCGTCCACCGTGTTATCGCACCCGTGCAACTATTTCCTTTCTCCTTCTACGGATGGGTCTTATCCTTTCCGTTTTTCTCTGTGCACCCTATCTAACGAATGCGCAGGAGAGCACCGGCACCATAGTCGGTCTCGTCACGGAAGCTTCCGGTGGCGTCATCCCTAACGCCACCGTCCGCATCAAGAACGTAGCAACCAACACCGTTCGCACCGTAACCACGGATGGATCCGGAGACTTCAACGTTCCCTTCCTAACCGCCGGGCGCTACGCCCTCACGGTGGAAGCAGCGGGCTTCCAGACCCGCACTCTAGAGGGTGTTACGCTTGAGGTAGGCCAGACCGCGCGTGTCGACACGCAGCTGAAGGTCGGCACGGTTAGCGAGACCGTTCAGGTAGACACAGTTGCCGTTGCGACTCAGACTGAAGATGCCGTCGTCGGCACTGTGATTGACGGTCACAAGATCGTCGACCTCCCGCTCAACGGGCGTAACTTCGTACAGCTCGCGCAGCTTATTCCCGGGGCAAACCCCGGCACGCCTGCATCGATCACGGTCCGTCGCGGCCGCGGAACCGTGGGTCAGACCGACTCCGGCTTCGGGTCTACGTCGGTCGGCGTGAATGGCCAACGCGACTTTCTCAACCGCTACTTCATCGACGGCCTCGAGTCGATGGACTACGACGCTGTCACCTTCAGCTTCTCTCCCTCGGTCGACTCCATCTCGCAGTTCAAGGTCGAGACGAGCACCTCGTCAGCCGGCAACGGCGGAGCTGCCGGAGCCCAGATTTCTCTTGTCACGAAATCCGGCACCAACAACCTCCACGGCACGCTTTGGGAGTTCAATCGCAACAACGCTTTCACCCAGACCTACGATGCTATCGCCAAGGCCGACGCCCCCTCGCCTCGTCTTAACCGCAACTTGTACGGCGCCAACATCGGCGGCCCGATCTACATCCCGCATCTATACAACGGGCATGGAAAGAGCTTCTTCTTCTTCAACTGGGAATCCGGGACTGCGGTCAATGGCAGCTCACCCACCCGTCTCACCGTGCCAACAACCGACGAGGTAACCAACGGAAACTTCGCGGGCCTGAAGAACACCTCTGGTGCTCTCATCACGCTAAAAAATCCCTTTACTGGCCTGCCTTTCCCCAACAATCAGGTTAATCCGAACCTGTTCAGTCCTCAGTCGCTCATCTTTCTTAAGTACACCCCGGTTGTGACTGCCCCTATCAACAGCACCAACAACTTCAGCACCCCCGTCTTCAGTGGAACTTCCACGCAGAACGACTTTACCTTTCGCCTCGATCACAACTTCGGCGCAAAGGACATCCTTTCCTTCTATTACATCTGGAACAACACCTACAACGCTGGCGTGCAGGTCTTCGGTCACGATGCCGACAACAACCTCGCCATGACCCGCAACTACAACATCACTGAGACTCACGTCTTCAATTCGTCCGTCGTCAACTCCTTCGAGTTCGGCTACCACACCTTCAGCGAGGTGGAGACCTTCGGTACCACCGGCAACCCTGCATACAACATCGCTACCCAGATGGGCATCCCCTTTGCGCCGAACGAGCCGCGCTATTACGGCCCTCCGACGATCACCATAAGTGGTCCCGACGGCGTCTTTAGTACTTACAACCTGCAGCGCCAGATCGGCCCGCGCAACCGTTCCAACAGCAACTGGGACTGGAACGACCACGTCAGCTGGCAGCTCAAGCGTCATATGCTTGAGTTCGGCGGTGACCTCCTCTACCGCAACGTTACCTTCGACCAGATCCGCAATCCTCGCGGCAGCTTCACCTTCAATGGGCAGTACACGGGCTCGGCA
This sequence comes from Acidobacteriaceae bacterium KBS 89, assembly GCA_000381605.1. Taxonomy (GTDB): domain Bacteria; phylum Acidobacteriota; class Terriglobia; order Terriglobales; family Acidobacteriaceae; genus Edaphobacter. The sequence goes on along the minus strand of KB906754.1, from coordinate 1,117,797 downwards.
CTCGTCGACTTCTTGCTCGGTTACATCCAGAGCGATAGCAGCAACCCTACCCACACCAGCACCAACCTTTACGACATCTACCCGGCTCTCTACCTTCAGGACAACTACAAGATGACGCGCAATCTCACGATCAACCTCGGTGTTCGCTGGGATTACTTTCAGCCCTACACTCAGGCCAACGATCTCTACGCGGACATCTATCAGAGCGGCAACGTAGCCACGACCGTCGCCACGCCGCAGTCAGGCTCGCTCTACGGTCGGGGACTTATCCAGAGCAACTGGAAAGACGTCGGTCCTCGCATCGGGTTCGCCTGGTCTCCCTATCCCACCACCGTCGTCCGCGCCGGTTACGGCATCTACTACACAACTCAGATATCCAACGCTTACTTTGCCATGGCCGAGGGCGGCCAGGCAGTCGGCGGAGCCACCCTAACCGGCAACGTTGGCGTTCCCAATCTCACCTTCGCCAATCCCTTCCCGGGAACGTCCACCATGGGTCCGAACACCTACCCCTTCGCGGTCTCTAACAATCAGCATCTTCAGGATCCCTATATCCAGCAGTACAACTTCACCGTGGAGCAGACTCTTCCGGGTCAATTCCAGCTCACCACCTCGTACGTGGGCGCCAAAGACACTCACCTCACAGTCACCTATCCTGGCGGCGGCAGCGCTGACCTTAATCAGCCGGTCACGTTGCTCAACGGCTTTCTCAAGACCTGCACAGCAGGTGTAACCACTAATTGCAACCCGCCCGTCAACTCCCGCCGCCCCAACCAGTTCTTCCAGCGGGCAGTTGCTGGAGACAAGTCCAACGGGGCATCCAACTACAACTCACTCCAGGTAAAACTCGAGCGGCGAGTAGCCAATGGCTTTACTCTGCTTACCGCCTATACATGGTCCAAATGCATCTCCGGTCCATCCGACGTCGGCGGCCAGATCGGCGGCGGTGGCTTCATCGGTGCTCCTCAGTCCATCTATTTTCTCAACCTGGAGCGTTCCGTCTGCGGTTTCGATGTGCCACAGCGTTTCGTGACCACAGTGCTCTACGATATCCCCTTCTTCAAAAAGAGCCGCGCGCTTGTGCGTATTCCTCTCGCCGGATGGCAGGTCTCGACCATCGTCACCGCGCAGTCGGGCTTCCCCGGCAATGTCACCAACAACATCGACACCACATCCACCGCCATCAATTCGCGTCCCGACCAGATCGCCAACGGGTTCCTTCCTAACGGTCAGCGCACGCCGCAGCACTGGTTCAACACGGCCGCATTTGTCACGGCCCAGCCTGCAGCGTTCGGCAACTCGCCTCGCACTGGCGCCTTCCGCATGCCTGGCCTCATCAATGATGATTTCTCGGCGGTCAAAGCCTTCCAGTTCACCGAGTCTAAGAACCTCCAGCTCCGCTTCGACTTCTTCAACCTCTTCAAACACTACAACGCGGATCCCAACACCGTCGTCAATGCTCTCAACTCCAAGACCTTCGGCACTATCGCCGGCGGAGTCAGCGGCGGTTATGCCACCCGGATCATCCAGTTCGGAGGCAAGTTCCTCTTCTAGCCTGGTCGCTCGAACGAGAGCGCCTTTCCTCGCGTGCTCGTTCGAGTCCCCGCAATATCACCACCCACTCTTCTCGGAGTATTCGTGACCCCACTGTTCCCCGTAGCCCTCTCGCGGCGGCAATTTCTTTACGGATCAGCCGCCATCATCGCTTCCCGTCCAGCACTCTCACTCGCAGAATCCTTCGCTCCTGACATTGATACAGCGGCGCCTCGCGGCCGCCAGCGCAATCTCCTGGCTCATGCATGCAGTCCGGAAAAGTTGAAGGCCTCTCTCACACCTTCAGACAAGTACCATCCGTTTCCCACGATTCAGGATCGCGCCGCATGGGAGGACCTTCGCCCGGAGACTCTCAAGGCTCTCCTTCAAGCCGGAGAGCGCTACCTCGGGTTCCCTTGGCCCGAGATGCCAGCTACCGTCTTCCTGGAGTATGCACGCGACGGCAATAGGACACATTATGAAGGTATACGCAGTACCCGCATGGGTGCGCTCGAAGCGCTTCTCTTTGCCGAGTGTGTCGAAGGAAAGGGCCGATTCCTCGACGATATCGCCAACGGTCTCTGGGCTACCTGTGAGGAGAGCTTCTGGGGCGTCCCCGCGCACCTCTACATTCAGAAGGCCGATCTGGGCCTGCCCGATCCTCGCGATCCTATCGTCGATCTCTTCGCCGCTCAAACCTCCGCTCTGGTCGCTACGACGGTCTATCTCCTCAATACCCGTCTCGACGCGGTATCGCCCCAGTTGCGCGAGCGCGCCGTCTTCGAGGCGGAGCGCCGAGTCCTTGAACCCTGCCTCTCCCAAAACTTCATGTGGATGGGTCTTCCCGGCGGTAAGACACGCCACGATCTGCCCTGGATCACTGTCCCTGAGGGTCAGGTTCAGCCCGTCAATAATTGGGATTCATGGATCTGTTGGAACTGGCTCACCACGATCCTCTTCCTCGACCGCAACCTAGATCGCCGCCTCCGCGGGGTCCAGAAGGCTACCGTCTGTCTCGACAAGTTCATCAACACCTATCCTGATGATGGCGGCTGCGAAGAAGGCCCCAGCTACTGGAATGTGGCCTCTGGCGCCATGTTCGACGCGCTCGAACTTCTGAACTCCTCCACCTCGGGAGAGCTATCGACATCTACGGCAATCCGCTGCTCACCAACATGGCGATGTACCTCAACCGGACACATATTGCGGCCGACTACTACATCAATCAGGGAGACGCACCACCAATCGTTCACATCGATGTCGACAAGCTCTTTCGCTTCGGCAAGCGCCTCAACAACCCCGATGTCATCGCTCTCGCCACGTCCAACCTGCGCCCTGACTATATCCCCTCCACCCTCCTGGCAATCTTTGGCGAGGCAGCCCTTCGGGCCGAGCCCAGCCGCACCCCTCCGCTGTTCCGCGACACATGGCTTTCCGATTCGCGCATCATGGCCGCTCGCATTCGCGCCAATTCCACCGAAGGCCTGTATCTAGCCTGCATCGCCGCCGATAATGGCAAGAGCCACAGCCACAACGATACCGGCAGCTTCTGGCTCTACTCGAACGGCCACCCCGTGCTCATCGACCTCGGTCAGGAAGCGTATCGCCGCCAGAGCTTCAACGAGCATCGCTATGAGATCCCTTCCACCCAGTCGGCCTACCATAACCTGCCCACCATCGGCTCCGTCCAGCAGTTCGCCGACCCGTCAGCTCGCGCAACCGACGTTAGTTATCACTCCGACGATCGCATAGCAGAACTCAGCATGGAACTCGCGACGGCCTATCTTTCAGCAGCACACATCAAGATTTGGCGCCGCTCTGTCCGTCTCGACCGCATCGCGAACCGCGCTGGAATTGAAGACAATTACCTCCTCGCCCAACCCACCGAAGGCGTCTACCTCAGCCTTATGACCCCTTGCGAGGTCTCCATTCCCTTGGCCGGCACACTTCGCCTCGTTTCAAAGCAGGGCGCTCCAGCAACCACCATTCAGTTTGATGCTGCCCTCCTCAAGCCGGAAATCGACACCATCGTTCTCGACAACGAACGCCTGATCCATCACTGGGGAACGATCATCTACCGCATCCGGCTCCAGCGACCAACGGCTACCGCATCCGGCAGGCTCCGCTTCGTCATCCAGTCCGCTTAACGCGACACATCACTATCGACCCGCAATTGAGAAGATATGGTTCGCGGCCGGATGGGTGCCGCTGGCGATTGAGTTGGCTGTCGCCCGAAAGAAGGTGCTTTCACCCTGCGACGGATTCTCACGTTCACTAGTGCGATGCCTAATTATTAGGCAGATGCACGTCTACCTTGCAGCGTGTCTCCTAGCTAACTGGGGAGAGGCGACGGACCATCCCATCAGTTATCCGTCGGCAAGTTCGCGCAAATGACGAACTCCTGCGTCCAACCGGACCAGCGTGCGGAGCGGTGATTGCGATTACACAGTGAGAGGCTTAGTTGTTCGAGGGGTGAGGTGTCCCGAAGGCACCGACGCATTTCCGCCTCTCGCATCGACAAAAATTCGCTGAAAAATAGTAGGCGCAAGCAGTGTAGGTTTCGTTTCTTCAGACCTTCGGCAACAGTTTTTGGGTAAGGTTCGCGCTTTTGCGCGAATGCCACCTCCAAACTAACAGTTTGTGTGACGAGGAGATTTGTTCGTAGTTTCCGAAAACCCGTTTTTCGTGCACATCAGCCGCGAGTTTTACGCTTCCGTGATTACCTTATGGCGGAATTGGCCATCTTTAGAAGGATTTTCTCGTCGCCAGCTTTGATCCCAACTGCATAATGGGCTCCATCCTGGCTCCAGAGGATCATTGCTTCGGTGCAGAAAGCGTAGCAGCGGGACCTTACGAAATAGCCCCGAACTCCTCCGCGCAACGAGACGGGAATTCTACGCCCCTCTGCGGAAATAGGATTGGTGCTTCCTTGAATTGAACCTAGATGACACCAGTTGCCGCCTGTACAGTCTCCGGACCAAGCAAGCTGAATCTCGTAGCTCCTCGAATCAGTTAAATCCAGGATGGCGAAAACGGGATTGCGTGAATCGCCTGAGAACGGAATGAAGGTCGGTAGATGCAAAGGGACTTGTGTCTCTTTGGTCAACTTCTCTCTAACGCTGGCGTAAGCGACGACCTCCTTGGTGTCTCCGGTCTTCTGAACAACCGGGTCCTGCCTAAATAGGCTGAAGATGACGGCAACGAGAACAGCAGAACTCAAGCTAAGCGGCATTGGGTGGAATCCGGAAACAGTCTATCGTGCCGGTAAAGTCGGGTTTGCGGCAAGTTCACCGAACTTAGTCAAAACCCCGTTTTCAGGGAACCTCTCGTGCGACCATTGCGGGACGGGGTTCTCTGTATGCGTTCGACGATCAAATTCATAATCGCATCACCCACGGTCCTCTTGATCCTGTGCCTCTCCTGTACCAAAGGTCGGCCTCCAGCGCCTCGCCTGAGCCTGCATCAGACGATGAGTGGCGATGGGTGGTTATCCTGGACACCCGCTGAGCGAAGCCGGTAAGTATACGGCTACATTGATGGGTATTCGATCGGCTCCTTCGACTTCTGTGAATCCTCAACCGATTTGTTTGCGGCAAAACTGCCGTACCGCTCAGGCGACGAGAACTCCACGAATATTCCGCTATCTCGGTGTATTGAACGGCGGCAAAAGTACTCGAAACCGCACATTACAGCGGATGCCGGAGTAAGTGTCAGCCCCTACCCGGAGATAGTTACGGAACTCTACGAGAAATACCCGGACAGCCGATCTGCGCCTTACATTCTACTTCTTGGCCTGTTGAGTGACGGGCAAGCAACCAGTGCCGAAGAACTCTATCGTGCTCAGCTAGGAAAGTGGCCAAACGCCCGCGAATAGTCATGGCACTTGCTGGCTCCCGAAAAGTCTTGTTTTCGGCAACTTCATTTACCTGTTTGAATGCCAAAATTCTTTCCACACCGTGTTCGCCTATTATTCGCCTATGGGCGGCGAGCGGTCATCTACGACGCGGAGGCGAATGACGGGAAAGATATGCTGCCTCTGCGGCAACTTCCTCCCCGATGACCCTGATCATCAACATAGGGAACGCTTGTGCACCAAATGCATCGCCGCCCGCCAACCTCCTTTCAGAAACATCTACATGTACTACATGTTCTCGACAGATTGGTATTGTCAGTTCCTTGAGGCTGATCTGAAGACTCCGCTTCCCCGCAAGTTCAGATTCTCGACATCGGACAAGGTCGTTGAACTGGCCGAACGTGGGAGAGGTCTGAAAGATCTCGCGTGCAAGCAAGCCCTGGACCATGGAATTGGAATAGGGCGCGGAGGCATTCATTTGTATCTCACGGATGAGCAGTACAACAAACTGAAACGAGGCTGATGTGGCCCACTCTCCGTTTGCTAAGCGGGGGTAAATAAAGGTCGCAAACTATCACTTTCGCTAGTTCCCATCGCACACGGAATCATGAGAGTAATTCATCATCAGCACAAGGGTGGACCCGCGCCGCCACGATCAGGTTCCTGCGTGATGTTCTTCCTTTTCCGTAAGACTGGAGAGGCTGCATGGAATTTCTGGATCGGCTCTTAACCTGCGCAGATTGTGGCGGTGAGTTTATCTTCACCGCTGGGGAACAACTCTTTTTCTTCGAGAAACAATTCACGAACGACCCGAAGCGCTGTAAGCCGTGCAAGACCAAGCGGGCTGGCACCGGTCTGACGGCTAGTAACGGGCCTGCGGCGGCTGGTCTTTCGCGCACGGAAACGCGCACCGAATGCTCGGCGTGCGGCATTGAGACTACGGTGCCATTCAAGCCAACGCAGGGGCGACCGGTGCTTTGCCGGCAGTGCTTCCAGAGCAATCGCGTGCCTACCACAAGGGCTCTTGTTGCAGCGGCGGCCAACGCGGAGATGGTTGCAGGCACGGGTGCTGAGCACGCTGGAGTTGGCGCAGAACTATTGATTGCAGCACAGGCTCCACACGCTAAGGGATGAAAACCAAGACGTGTCGCCGTCACTGATGTCGAGAAGTCCTGGAGATAGACAATGCGACGCGAACACATTGCTCAAATAATTGCAGCCCCTATCCTCATCCTGATTATTGTGTGGGCACCGCTTCACGATCTCATCGGCCCATTGTGGCGTTCCGTCAACGCAGACATAAGGAAAAAGCTTCCAACGAAGTCACGTTTTCGATGAAAACACCGAACGTCTTGGGGGCAGAGTAGCTGCCCTTTAGTCGAGTTCCCCCAAGCCGATTTCTCTTTGGATTTGGAGGGTCGCCTCAACCCACGGCGGAATTAAGAAGATTAAGAGCACAAAAAGCCCATTATCAACCCTCTAATCAGGACGGTGAGGCTTTTGTTTGTAAGTAGTCTTTTACGCAGGGGCAGCGTCTTTACCTCTGGCGTCAGACAACTAGATCAAATCATGGTAGCTGAGATGGACGTTAAGAAAGCTCCTAAACTGTTCAACGCACAAAAACAAGCCCAGATCGAAGTCCTAGAGTACCAATCTGGATTCCAGGCAGCTATGCGCGGCCAACTCAACAACACCCCTGAGACTCTGGCTTGGCATCGCGGTTGGGCAGATGCACGGAAGTGCAGGTCAAAGCCACTTTGACTCCAGACTCCTAGTTACACACGGTCTGAAACAACAAAAAGCCCCCATCATCACTCCCGATGATGGGGGCTACGGTGTTCCCACAGTGAGAATCCAAGGAAGATTAGCCTGCTTGTTCACACCTATTGGTTTTTGTGATGCGTGGGGTTGTTACAGGGATACCTAGGCCATCGAAACAAGATCCAATCTCGCTGCTGAAGAACCTGTCGCCAAACCCACCGACGACCTCATCGCCCACATCCGCAGACGCGGAGAAGAGGGCCTGCCACCCGGCGGCTTCGGTCTTCTCCTCGCCCGAGGCACCGTCGACTAGCTTCTCTATAGCGAGATCGGCAACGAAGTCCTGCTCATCAAAGTACGTCGACCGCGCCCCGGCCATTCAAGCCGATCCGCTGGTGCACTAGCCGATTTCTTCAAAAGCCTGTAATTACGTAAGCGCTGACGAAAGGTATAGATTGTCATGCGTATGCGAACTCCACTTTTGCACCTTACATCGCTCCTTGCCGTCACCGCCGCCACCCTCCTCCACGCACAAACTCCCTCAGAAATCGACCCCATGCTCGGCGCCGACAAGGGCGGCAACGTCTTCGTCGGACCCACCCTCCCCTTCGGCATGGCCAAGCCCGGCCCCGACTACGGCAACAACCAGGGCAACGCCGGATGGCGCGCCACCGGCGACCTCAATGGCTTCTCCCAGCTCCACGTCTCCGGCACCGGCGGCGGACCCAAGTACGGTAACATCCTCGTGCAGCCGCAGGCCGACAAAGCCGACCCCGCAAACGCCTCCGCTCCGCGTGAAGACGAGCACGCCGAGGTAGGCTACTACTCGGTCAAACTCGGCGGCTCCGGCATCAAGGCCGAAGTCACCACAGCGCGCCGCACGCCTGTCTATCGCTTCACGTATCCGGACAACAAAGAGCGCACACTCCTCGTCAACGTCGGCCATCTCCTCATGGAGCTCCACGACTCACCGCATCGCTATCACGAGAGCCAGGTCCTCTTCGCCACCGACGTCCACGTCGTCTCGCCCACCGAGATCAGCGGCATGCAGGCCTCCGTCATGGGCTGGAACATCCAGACCGTCCCCATGCGCTTCTTCTTCTACCTCATCGCCGACACGCCCGCCGTCACCAGCGGCACATGGGAAGATGGCAAAGCTCCCGTCGAGGGAGCAAAGCGAGCCCGCTACAGCTTCCCCTTCACCCTCGTCACCATCCCCAACCCGCCGGCCCCCGTAGTCAGCACCGGTGCGTACCTCACCTTCGCTCCCGGCTCCAAGCCCGTCACCTTCAAGGTCGGCCTCTCCTTCGTCTCCGTCGAACAGGCAAAGCAGAACGCGATGAGCGAAGTACAGGGCTTCGACTTCGACGCCACACGCAAAGCCGCCGTCGCCGCATGGACCAAAGAGCTCTCAACAATAAAGATCACCGGCGGCACACCCGACGAGCGCCAGCAATTCGCCACTGGCCTTTATCACTCCATGTTGATGCCCGTCGACCGCACCGGCGAGAATCCCCTCTGGCTCACCACCGGCCCCACCTACGACGACTTCTACTGCATCTGGGACACCTTCCGCTCCTCCACACCGCTCCTCACGCTTGTCGCGCCGAAACGCGTGACAAACATCCTGCAAGCCCTCATGGACATCCAGGACCACGACGGCTTCTTCCCCGACGGCCGCGCCGGAAACTACTCTGGCCGAACCCAGGGCGGCTCCGACGCCGAGATGATGTTCGCCGATGCCTACGTCAAACACCTCTCCGGCCTCGACTGGGAGCGCGCCTACAAAGCCATGCGCCACGACGCCGACGCCGACTCCCCCGAACCCATGCGCTTTGGCCGCGGCGACATGGCCGACTACAAATCCCTCGGCTATCTCTCCATCGAGAACAGCGATATGCTCGGCGGCCCCGACCGTCCCGGCAACCGCTCCATGGAGTACTACGCCAACGACTACGCCGTCGCCCTCATGGCCCGTGGCCTCGGCCACACTGCCGACGCCAAGCTCTTCTCCGAGCGCGCCAGCAACTGGAAAAAACTCTGGCGCGCAGACGCCGTCGACCACACCGAAGACGGCGACATCAAGGGCTTCATCTGGATGAAGCATGACGACGGCTCCTGGATGGAACCCTTCGACCCGCGCCTCGTCGGAACCTGGTACCAGGACAACTTCTATGAAGCCGGCACCTGGACCTACTCACTCTACGTCCCCCAAGACACCCGCGCCCTCATCCAGCAGGTCGGCGGCAAAGACCTCTTCAAAAAGCGCCTCGACCTCTTCTTCGCTCCCGTCTTCGATCCCGCGAGCCAGCACAGCCGCTACCGCTACGACGTAGGCAACGAGCCCGGCTTCCTCTCGCCCTACCTCTACAACTGGATCGGCGAGCAATCGAGCACCGCCAAGACCATCCGCACCATCCTGCCCAAGAGCTACCACACCGGCCTCGCCGGCCTCCCCGGCAACGACGACTCCGGAGCCATGGGCTCCTTTCTCGTCTTCAATCAGCTTGGCTTCTACCCCGTGGCCGCGCAGAACGTCTACCTCATCGGCTCGCCCACCTTCCCACGCTCCACCATCACGCTCGCCAACGGCAAGACCTTCTCCGTCGTCGCGCAAAACACCTCACCCACCAACGTCTACATCGCCTCCGCCACATGGAGCGGCAAGCCCTACACCCGCTCCTGGTTCACCCACGACCAGCTCATGCTCGGAGGCGAACTCAAACTCACCATGACCGACAAACCCACCCACTGGGACACCGGAACTCCCCCACCGTCCATGTCCGACAAACAGTGATCCTCGTTGAAGCTCCCTAAGGCAATGCCGCATATCAAGGTGCCCCACCTTCGCGACAGCTTTATCGTCGAGCAGCACGTGAGTTGGAAGAATGCCGTCGACGTATCAAGAAGCTGCTGGAGGAATAGACTGAACTCGAGGGCAACCAAGCCATGTCTGTCACAGTTCACTTCAAAGACACTTCCACCAACAAAATCACCGCGCTGGAGTATGAAATGGGCGCGGTAATTCCTAAAACGGGCGACCATATTGTGAGCCCGTTCAACGCCGACAGGACTGCAGTGGTACGTGAGGTGACGGGCGACGGCAAAAGAAGTCCCTTCTCGATTCTCTGCGCCGAATAATCGATGTGCGGTCGCTACTACAGCCTCTTCGACAAACAGCAGGTCGCGGAGCACTTCCACGTGCGCCGCACCGCGGACAATGTTGGTATCATCGCGCCCAATTGGAACGTCGCCCCCGGTGACCCCCAACCCGTCATCCGCCGCAGCTACGACACCAACGAGCGCGAACTCGTCATGATGCGCTGGGGTATCGTGCCCTGGTTCGCCAAGACTGAGGACGAATTCAAAGCGCTCTCGACCATCAACGCCAAGAGCGACAAGCTCACCGATAGCAAAATGTGGCGCGAACCCTTTGCCAAGCGGCGCTGCCTGGTCCCGGCCAGTGGTCTCTATGAGTGGCCAAAGCCCGGCCATGCGATTAGCCCTACCTACATCCCCGAATCAGAGCCGGTCATTGACGAAGCGCTGGCAGGCCCCGGAAATCTCTTCGGTACACAGCTGCCCATCAAGCCTGCAAAGAAGGGCAGGGCGCCGAAGCTCATCAAACGCGTCTTCGCCATCACCACCGTCGAACCCGGCCCCTTCGCCTTCGCCGGAATCTGGGACTCGTGGAAGCGTCCCGACGGTACCCCCCTCGAAACCTTCGCCCTGGTCACCACCGAACCCAACGAACTCGTTGCGCAGATCCACGATCGTCTTGCGCTTATCCTTCACCCGAAGGACTATGACCGCTGGCTCGGCATCGACGATAAGGGTGGCGATCTGCGACCGCCCCTCGACCTTCTCCACCCCTACGATGCCGCCAAGATGAAGATGACGCCCGCCAACCCCGCCGTCGGAAACTGGCGCAACAATGGTCCCGAGATGCTTGACGGGCGGGAGTAAGCAACTATCTCGACAGTCAAAAAGAAATGCTTAGCTCAAGAAGGTAGTTTCGGTCTATACTCGTCGCGCCCCCCCTTTTTCCGCCAACCAGAGGTGTAAATGGCACACGCATTCGTACGCGTCATCACAATCGTTCTTGCCCTTGGGGGCGTGTCAAGAGTCTTGCCCAGTCAATCGGACCAGATGGTCGGGTTCTCCCAGCCTATAGCGGTATAAATACTCCCGTAGCTCCGTCTGTCGCTACGCCGCCAGCTCCGTCGCCAGCGCCTCCACCCGCACCTGCGCCGCCGCTTGCCAAAGCTCCTGTAGCTCCTCCTCTTCCACCGCCTACTCCTCCAACTTCCGTTGCCGCCCCACCCGTGACGAGGGCCCCGATCGTTCCTCCTGTAGCTGCTCCTTCTGCTGCAAATTATCCAACTCAACCCGGCATGATTTCTGATGTCCAGATTCAACAAGCAATCTCGGATGGTCAAAAGCATCACCCGGGGAAAATTGGCCTCACGTTGCTTAACGTTCAGACCGCCATGCTATCCGGAATGGTCTGCAAATCTTGCCAGGAGAGAGTGGATACACTGTTCGGATCTTCACTCCTCTTAAGTGGATTGAATTTCAGGCGGCTGATGCCAAAAAGGAACTGAAGCCGTTCTCCCTGGCCGATGTTACTCCCGAAATGCGTGAGCCTCTGTTGCGTGTTCTTGCAGAGCCTAGTAGGCCTGCTTACATCAACGGTACAGGCATTGCCGGCGCTTCGAATGTGCACCGTGTCGTTCTCGCTGACAAAGACAAAGGTAACGTCGTGCAGCCCCTCACCAATCAACAAGGTGCTGTTGAGGACAACAGCGCCCTCCGCTCGATCACCTACTCCAGTGCTTTTGCAACATTTCCCATGTCTGCCGTCGATGGCATTCGTGGCGATGACAACGGAGAGTTCTTTGTTGTCGTGGTCGGCGACAAGGGGAACAAGTATTTCAAGGTTAAGACCAGGATGTTCAAGTTGCTATTCTAAGCAGAGAGATCAGAGTACAAGGATGGCAACCCGCAATGCCAGTGAAGCGCAGCAGTCAGCCTCCTCTCTGCTACGCCAGGCCGCATCATGGCCAAAGCAAGAAAAGCCACCAGCAGCGCCGGAACCGCCGAGAGTTGGCGATAAGGTGACTCAGTAGCGTCTCGAGGGAAGGCGACGAGGTTAATCTGCACGTTCCCGGCACCAACCTTGAACGCTTTCACGTGCGAGGTGCTGGAAAGCCTGACTGTCGAGTATGAGAGTTGGAAGAAAGCGATGGACCGGATTAAGAAACTGCTGGAAGAGTAGGCATCTGATTGACCGGCACGGGCCCGTAGGAGTGGTGCGGTGAGGCTGGCAAAGTTTTTTACGCGAAGAACGCCATGACCCATAATTTCCAGTGTGTAGCTTGGGTGACGTCGGCTACATTGTCGATGATCCACGGAGGGTCTGGGGCATGTCCGGACACCAGGCTCAGGTATGTGCCGCTGTAGGTCCGGATGTGTGATGTGCAGTCGGTTTCGTTGGGGATGATGGTGAATTTCTCCCAGTTATTCACTTGCGGCGTGTCAGTCCTGTAACCTGCGCTCGCGAGTCCACCTGCATTTGCGGTGACGTAGTAGCCGCTGGATGTCTTGAATGCGTAGGTTCCGTCGTTCTGGCGAATGAGCGTGAAGGCCAGCGCGTATCCCGGCCCGAGTTGCGCCGTGAGGGCAGCGCGGTCGTTACGCCGGCCGCCGTCGGTTGCGTTTAGAAAGCCGCCGGATCCGCCGGACCCCAACATGCCTTGGAAGCTGTAGGTGGCGTTTGTTCCGGGATCGCCGATCTTCAGGAAGTCGAACATCTCCCAGTCACTCGCGACGGTGGCGTCGGAATGGATGGTGTCGCCGCTGTTGTGGCCGCCGTGGCCTACGGCCGTGAGGTAGTTGCCTCGAGGAGTCTGGATAGCGAAGTGCGGAGTGTATCCCGCACCCGACTGCGGCCTGAAATTAAAGAGTTCCCAGTCCCCGACCGATGTGGCGGCTGTGGTTATTGCGTTCGCGTGGGCGCCACCGCCATTTACTGCGGTGAGGAAGTGTCCGGTGTCGGTAATGATGGAGAACGGATCGGTGGGGCCGCCATTGATCAGGCGAAATTTTTCCCACGCTTTTACGACGGTTGCATCGGTATGGATGGCGTCGGTTGTACGCCCGCCCTCGGCTACTGCGGTTATGTAGTAGGTATGGAAAGCATCCTTGGTCATAGAGATTGCATAGTGTCCGGGGAGGGCGACTCTGGTGACTTTAGCGTCCATGGTACCTCCACTTGCTCTGAATAGCGGCTACTTCATGACGGACAAAGAATACCTGAGCGCATGCGGTGTTGCACAGGCGAGTGGACGCTCTTGCCAGCTGCGGACGAGCTAGCAGAGGCCCACTAAGTTCATTTGGGAACTATCGCGCTTGCCAAGTGGGATCTGTAATGATCTGCACACGATTGATGTCCATCTGTCGACTACATCTCGTGCATATTCAAGCGCCCGCAGACAGGCTTGTAATTCCATGCGATTGTTCGTGCTCTCATGAAAGCCCACACTGAACATTTCTTCATCGGGACGATTCCAGGATTCAGGGAACTTCCTCTCAAGGGGCGAACATCATCCGCGATCAGACTCCACCTTTTGGCACGCTTGAGCATTCGGCGAAAGCTAGACCAGAATGGCAGACTGCACGGCTGGCAATGACTCTGGCCTTATGCACGACCATGCGCGGAATTGAAATCAAGAGCCTTCGCTGGAGAGACGTCGATTTATTGCGTAGTAGCAGCACTATCGGGAAGGCTCTGACGACTGACGAAAAGATGAGGCTTTTGCGAGTATCTGAAGGTCGTTCACTATTCGCCGCAGCAAGACCGCAGCGGGCCTGCGCTCAATTCCAATGAACGATGACGCCTATGCCGCCGTGTTGGAGCTCTGGGGGCGTGCTAGCGCAATTGGAGGCACTCAGCCAGACCATTACATATTCCCGGCCTGCGAGAATGGCCAGATCGACCCTCAGCGCCATCAGCGGAGCTGGCGAACAGCGTGGCGCAACATGACACGAGGGGTCTTTGCCCCCAATGCAAAGAGCTGCAAGACCCCGCGAAGAACTGCCGTGTGTGCGAAGCCGAGATGACGGAGATCAAAAGTCCTCTCGCAGGTCTGCGATTTCACGATCTGCGCCATCACGCCATCACGGAGCTGGCCGAATCCCAAACCAGCGACAGCACCATCATGGCGCTGGCCGGCCACGTGTCGCGAAAGATGCTGGAGCATTATTCTCACGTGCGCCAGGACGCGAAGCGAGACGCGGTGAATTTACTCTCTGCGAGGCGACCGAACAGGCCAACATTGAAGGGTTACGACACAAACAACGACACAAACACAGCTCCCAGAGAGCAGCCCCCGTCGTATGTTGTTGAAAAAATGGTCGGGACGACTAGATTCGAACTAGCGACCTCACCCACCCCAAGGGTGCGCTCTACCAGGCTGAGCCACGTCCCGACTAATTGGTTGGCACGTCAGCCCAGGGGGGCGACGGCGGGGTATAGTACAGACCCAAGTGTACACGACCGGCCCCATTTATGGCCTGTCCGCCTAGTGGGTTGGAGCAACATACTCCTTCGGCAAAGAACCACCTTCGCCAAAGAAAAAATCGTTCATCTGCTCAACGAGAAACTCCTGCGCCTCGCGCGTCCACGGCTGCAAACGATACTCATTCAACAGCATCTTCTGCCGCTCCACCCACTCCGCCCACGACTTCTTCGAAACATTCTTGTAAATCTTCTGCCCAAAGTCCGAATCGAACGGCGGTTCATCCAGCCCTTCCATCTCAGCTTTGAATCTCGTGTCAAAAACCATATGTGCCATCGTCTGTGAACTCCTTTGGAGCTTTCATTTTACGATGCCCAGGCCAATTGCGCCGCATCCAATACAACCATGACCATTGTTTACGACATAACGACCGCGGCCGTCGCCGGAACGATGGTGGGAAACGAGTTCGCCGTAGCCGCCTTCGTCCATCCGCAACTGCGAAAACTTAGCAACGACGTCCACGCCAAAACAGCCGCCCTGCTGGCAGGCGTGCTCGGCAAAGCAATGCCGCTTTGGTACGGCCTGGCGTTTTTGCTCATCCTCGGAGCCGCCTACGAACATCGTCCCCTATCAAACGGCTCTGGTCTGCTCATCGCATCGGCAGGCGCACTCTGGGTGGTCACCATCGTATTCACGATAACGATGCTAGTCCCGATCAACAATCGAATCGCGAAGATGGATCCAGAGCACCCCTACGATTGTTGGTTGCAAGACCGGTGCCGCTGGGACAAACTCCATCAGACGAGGGTCCTGCTCCTCATCATGGCCCTTCTTCTCCTGCTTACCGGTCTAATCGGTGGCAACACTGCTCCAATAACCTAGCGCCGTTTCCCCTTTGCCTTTTTATTTCTCTCCCGCGCCTTGGACTTCGACTTTCCCTTCTTACCCGAGCGATTTGGGCTCGAATGCGGCCGTTCCCCAGTGCTCGTCGCGGCAGTCTTCGACCTCCGCAACGACCGCGGAGCACTCGCCGACTCCTCCTCCGAGGGAAGCAGCGCAAACTGCAGGCGCCGCTGCTGACGGTCGATCCGATCCAGCAGCACATGCACCCGCTGCCCCATCTTAAACACCCGGCCGTTCCGTGTCCCGACGATCTGGCGATCAGTATCGCGAAATATATAGCGGTCGTCCTGCAGCGAAGCCAGCGGCACCAGCCCTTCAATAAACAGCTCATTCAACTCCACAAAAAATCCGTACTTCGTGCACGAAAGAATGATCGCCTGAAAGTCCTCGCCGACGCGGTCCTGCATAAACTTGATCTTCTTCCATTCAATTAGTTCCCGCTCCGCATCATCGGCCCTCCGCTCTGACTGGCTCGACTCCGTGGCAATTGCACCAAGCTCCGCCTCCGGAATCGGCCCCTCCAAAGCTGGCCTTTCAAGCCTCTCTTGCCGCCCCTTAGACACAGCCTTCTCCTGCCACGGCTGAGGCGCATCCGACAAAATCGCCGCACCCTCCGTATTCGCGCCCGACTGAATCAGTTCGCGCAACAGCCGATGCACAATCAGGTCTGGATACCGCCGGATCGGCGAAGTGAAGTGCGTATAGCTCGGCGAAGCCAGCGCAAAATGTCCAACATTTTTCTCGCTATACCTCGCCTGCTTCAACGACCGCAACATCAGATACGAGAGAATCCGCTCCTCCGGCGTCCCTGCAATCTTCGCCGTCAGCTTCTGATACATCTGCGGCGTCACCGGAATCGATTCCGCAACCTCATGCGTCTTCGCCTGGCGATTCGTTCCCCGCGCATCCCGCCGGTCGCCCTTCGTCTGGATCCGCTTCACCGGCAGACTGCTGAACCCCAGCGAATAACCGAACTGGCTCGCCGTCTCTTCAAAATCGACAATGCGTTTCGGGTCAGGAATCTCATGAATCCGGTACACGCTCGGCACGTTCTGCTTTTCAATCCACGTCGCCACACACTCATTCGCCGACAGCATGAACTCCTCGATCAGCCTGTGCGACCAGCCCCGCTGCGACCGTACAACCGCCTCCATATTGCCATCAGGGTCGAACTGAATCACTGGCTCCGGCAGATCGAAATCGATCGACCCTCGCCGATGCCGCTTAGCATTCAGCTTAAGTGCGAGCTCATACATCCGTTCGAACTCCGGCACCAGGTCCGCGAACTCCACACGCGTCTCTGCATTCCCATCCAACACGCCTTGAACCTGCGTATACGTCATGCGTTTCGCGCTGCGGATGATTCCTTCACAAACCTCATAACCCAGCACCTCGCCGCGGCCATCGATCTCCATCACGCAGCTCAGCACAAGCCTGTCTTCATCCGGCCGCAGACTGCACATCCCGCTCGAAAGCTGTGGCGGCAACATCGGGATCGCACGATCCGGAAAGTAAACCGAAGTCCCGCGCAGACGAGCCTCCAGATCAAGCGCCGTACCCGGTCTCACATAGTGGCTAACGTCCGCAATATGGACTTGCAACTCCCAGTTCCCATTCGCCAGCGGCCGCACCAGCACCGCATCATCGAAATCGCGCGCCGTCTCTCCATCGATCGTGACGATCTTCAACCCACGAAAATCTCTTCGTCTCCCCAGCTCCTCCGCATCCGGCGTGTCGACAGTCTGCGCCGCAGATGCCGTAGCCTCCGCCAGTACATTCGCCGGAAACACATGTGGCAGGTGGTGCTTGCGAATAATGATCTCGACATCGACACCGAACGCATCCGGTGGGCCCAGCACTTCGATCACACGCCCTCGCGCCGGTCTTCCAGTAGTCGGAAAATCCGTAATCTCCACATCCACCGCCAAACCCTCCAGCGGCCTGTGCGGATCGAGCTCCTCCGACCAGTGAGCCTGCTGCGCCTGCGCTTCCTCACCCAGCACGCGATGCGGCGTCTCCTTCGGCGTCGACGGCACCTCCGCGCCCTCCGGAATCAGGATCGCTTGCGTCATCCGCTCATCCAGCGGCGTAATGTAGTTGCCATTAATCAGCGGCGAGTTGTCCCATGCGCTTGGGCGATGCGTCCTTGCATAGTGAAAGATCCCCACCACCGTAGGATTCCGTCGATTCAGCACCCGCGCAATTCGCCCCGACCGCCTTCCATCTCTCGCCGGCGGAGCCTCATCGACCAGAACCTCGTCTCCTTGCATCGCGCCATTCAACTCATTCGGCGGAATGAAAAGGTCATCGCTCCGATCCACGCTTCCATTCGGCCGCACGAATCCATACCCATCGCGATGCAGATCCAGCCGCCCAGCAACAAGCCTGTCCCGAGTGGCCCGATGCTCGACAGGCATCTCATCAACGCCACGCTTCACCCGCTTCGTCTTCTCCGGCGAAGCCGACGGCAGACTCCACTGTTCGCTCTCTGTCTTCACCAACTCGCCCCGCGCGGTAATGCGCGCAAGCTGCTCCAGCAGCAACCGCCGCTCGCGGCCGCCACCCAATCCAAGCTCACGAATCAGCTGCTTATACCCCGCCCGGTGCCCAGGCGAGCGCTCAATCAACCGCATCAACTCACGATCAGTTTGTGGATAGGGAGTATGTGCCATCGTCTCCGAGCATACAGCGAACCAAAGCGTGAAAGCCTAACTCCCGACCAACGGGAGGGCCGCAACTGTTCCGTCATTGCAAGACAGGGTATACACGCCACGAAGTGGCCGCCTCGCGCGCAGCGAGCCCGTCCGGCAGGACACACCCTTCTTAGGGCTGGTCACTTCGTCACCCCATTCGCAACCTTAGACATCTCAGCCGCCTGCTCCAGAGTCGTCCCCGGTGGCACCTGAGTAAACTCAGTCTGCACCTCATCCTGCTGCTCCCCGATCGTCTTGAAGAACAGCGCTTTTCCCTCAATGTGCACATGTGTCTCGACGATCTGCCACAATCCCGGCGCCACCTCTCGTCGCTCCACCCGGAACGTCCCACCCTCCCGCAGCCGCCCCAGCAACCCCCACCCGATCGTCACATCCTGCGTCAACTTCCCACTGATCGTCTCAATTCTGTTCTGCCCCTTACTCACCACCAGGGTCCCTGCCATCGTCCCCAACACTCGTCCCTGCATATCCGGTGGGCTGAAACCCGGGTTCGGGTCAAAATGCAACGTGATCCTCTGTGCATCTTCGCTCACAACCTTCCACGTAAACGCCTCGGGCAGCATATTCAACAGCTCTTCAGCGTTTTTGCCATCCTGCAATCCATCTTTTTTCTGCTTCGCAAGCTGTGCTGAATCGTGAATAAACCTCTGCACATGCTCGTCTTCAAGCTTCGCCTCCGCCTCCGTTAAGGAGCGGCCATTCTTCATGATCGTTCGTTTCACCGAACCATGATCGGTCTCCACCACAATCGAAACGGTGTCGGTCCCATCTTTTTTCGCAACGCGGTAACGCCAGCGGGTGTGATCGTTTTTGTCGGCAGCCAGTTCCGCCTGCATCGCCGTTCGAACAATCTCCTTCGCCGGCTTTGCATCCTGCGCGTGCAGCGTACTCCGCCCCACCAGCAGAGACATCATTAGCAGCAGACCTGAATAGCACTTCAAAATCTTCATAGAACCACAAGGTTTAGATGCAGATTCTTCAACAAGGTTAGTGCTCATTGCACTCTATCAGTTGAACAGGCCGTGCAACCAAAGTTGTGGCAGACCAATCACAACCACCCTACCTAACCCACTCCACCCGCACACTCTTCTTCCCCAAACGCAGCGTAGGCGAATCTCCCATCGCATCCTTGCCATACGTCCTGGCAGCAATCTTCTCTCCATTCAAGCTCACCGCATTCTCCGCAAGCTTCCGTGTCGCCTCACCCGTCGAACTCGCAAGCCCCGCCAGCACCAGCAGCTTCGGCACGCGAATCTCCGCCGGCGCACCATCCGCCACCGGAGCGATCAACCCCTCCTCCACCAGCGACACCTTCACCATCGGCACATCCTCGCTCACCCCGCGCTGCTGAAACATCTTCGCCCAACTCTCCGCCGCAGTGTCCACCTCTGCCTGCGAATGAAATCCCTTCGTAATCGTCCAAGCCAGATTCTTCTTTGCCTGCATCGGATGCAGCGAGCCATCGCGCACCTGCTCCTGCATCGTAGAGATTTCCGACACGCGCAGATCCGTCAGCAGAGTCCAGTACCTCCACATCAGCTCATCCGAAATCGACATCACCTTCCCGTACATCTCCCCCGCCGGTTCATGCACTCCCACTGCATTCCCCAGGGACTTCGACATCTTCTGCACGCCATCGAGTCCTTCGATGATCGGCATCATCAGCACAATCTGCTGCGGCTGCCCAAAGTGCTTCTGCAGATCGCGCCCACGCATCAGATTGAACTTCTGGTCAGTTCCGCCAAGCTCTACATCACACTCCAGCGCCACCGAGTCATACCCCTGGGCAATCGGATAGATCAGCTCATGCAGTGCAATCGGCTGTTCCTCATTGAAGCGTTTATGAAAGTCCTCACGCTCCAGCATCTGCGACACCGTGAACTGCGCCATCAGCTTCACCATGTCGTAGTAGCTCAGCTTGTCCAGCCACTCGGAGTTGTACCGAACCTCCGTCTTCTCGCGATCCAGAATCTCGAACACCTGTTCCTTGTAGGTCTCCGCGTTCGCCGCAATCTCCGCCGGTGTCAGCGCCTTCCGCGTCACATTGCGCCCCGTAGGATCGCCAATCAGCGCCGTCGAATCCCCAATCAAAAAGATCACCGTATGCCCAAGGTCCTGAAAGTGCTTCAGCTTCCGCAGCAGCACAGTATGCCCCAGGTGCAGATCCGGAGCCGTAGGATCGAACCCCGCCTTGATCCGCATCGGCTTACCCGTAGCAATCGACTTCGTAATGCGCTCCTTCAGCGCCTCCAGCGGAACGATCTCCGCAGCACCTTTGGTAATCAAATCAAGCTGGTCTTCGAGCGAAGGAAATTTGGTCATGGTATCAGTAGTAGAAACCGGCATATCCCTCAAGTATAAAGACCAAACGGCCATTCATAGCCAGTCAAGAAAGATCCGTCATACACTACCCACACCCAATGCCAGAAATAACCAATCAGCTACGTAGTCTCGCCGAGGGTTACACCAACGCATGGAGCAGTCAGGACGCAGCCAGCGTCGCCTCCTTCTACGCGCCTGACGGATCGCTCACCATCAACGATGGTCCTCCCGCCGTAGGTCGCGCCGCCATCGCACAGGCGGCCCTGGGCTTCATGACATCCTTTCCAGACATGAAGGTCTTCATGGACGACCTCACTATCGACGGCGACTTCGTCATCTACTACTGGACGTTCCAGGGCACAAATACCGGCCCCGGCGGCACCGGCAAGAAGGTCCTCTTCAGCGGCTTCGAAAAATGGCGTCTCGCCGCAGATGGCCAAATTGCCGAATCCAAGGGACAATTCGACACAGCCGTCTACTAGAAACAGCTCGAACACGGCGTCGACGAACCGCAATAGTTCGCCCACCCAAACCCGAAAAACTTACTTGCCCTTAGCGGAAGCAGCAGAAGCAGGCGCAACGACCGGCAAGTCTGAGTTCCACATATCCGCCACGGTCTTCCACTTTCCATCGGCCTGCTTCTTCCATATCTCCGTGTATTTGCCGTGGTCTGTCACCGGATTACCCTGGGCATCCTTCATCGTCAACGTGTAAGAGCCCATGCTGTAAGCCATATCCCCGGAACTCGCGACCTCGACCTTGCTCGGCTGCCACGAAATATCATTACCCGGAGTCAACAACTCTGCCCACCCAGCCCGAATCGCCGCTTTCGTCGTCGCAAGCGCTTCGTTCGGTGGCGACACCGTGGCGTCGTCGCTGTAGTAGGCGACCGTAGCGTCCACATCACGCGTCGCGGCTGTCTTCGCCCATTGAACATCGAGATCGCGAACCGTCTGCTCCTCCGCTCGCGTATCCACCGGCGTCTTCTCATTGCAGCCCACACCAAACATCAGCGCCGCAACACATCCACACAAAGCCACCCTGGAGATCTTCTCTTTGTTGCCAACGCTGCTCATAGATGAACTCTCCTCAAACCAACCCCTGCTTTATTCGTGAACGATCAAGCCACAAAAGCCTCGACAACACTGACCGCCGAATCCGTAGGAACCACGCGCTCCAGCCGGAATCCAGCCTTCGCCAGCAACTCGCCATACTCCTGCTCCGTCCGCTCCTGTCCTCCCGGAACAGCAAGCATCACAATGTCGGTCGACTTGCCCGGATGTGGATCATTGCCCGGCGGAATCACCATCTCGATGATCAGCAACCGGCTCCCCGGACCCATCGCCGCACGGCAGTTTCGCAGAATCGTCAGACACTGTTCTTCGTTCCAGTCGTGAATGATGTGCGACATCATGTACACATCCGCGCCGCTCGGAATGTTCTCGAAGAAACTCCCTGCCTCGAACCGCACGCGATCCGCCATCCCGCGTCCCTTGATCAGCGCCGCCGCTCCGTCCGCATTATGCGGAAGGTCGAAAAGAACTCCGTTCACGCCAGGATAACTCCCCAGAACCGTGCACAGCAGATGACCCGTAGCGCCACCCACATCCGCCACCGTCTTGAAGCCGGAGAAGTCATACGCCGCAGCCACCGCAGCAGTCTCCGGTCCATGAAAGCCGATCATCAGGTCGCTGAACAGCGCGCCCTCGTCCGGGTGCTGTCCCAGCCAGTCAAAGATCGGCATGCCATACTGCTTCTCAAATCCCGTCTTGCCGGTCTGCACCGAATAGAGCAGGTCGCTGAACGGCCGCGTGAACAACTCGCCAGTCAGCGAAAGAATCGTCGTGTGGACCGAACCCGGAACCCCGGACCTCAGCGGCTCTCCCAGTGCAGTCAGAGAGAAACGATGCTCAGCATCCTCGCTAAACAGCCCCAGGCTCGCAGCTGTTCGCATGAAACGGTAAAGCGAGGGCGCGTCAGTCGCCGTCGACTTTGCCAACTCCGCCGCCGTTCGCGGCCCTTCGGAAAGATGATCCGCCAGCTTCAACTGCGTTGCAACGCGAACCATGCTCGCGACCTGATGACCCCGGGCCATCTCAATCAGCTGGGCCTGCGGGGTAAGACCATTAACCGGCGCACTTGCTTGCTCTGGCATAAGGATCGTTCTCTTTTCTTGTTAGGTGTGCGTCCCAAATGTAACGGAAGAAGATCAGAATAGCGATCCTCTTCGCAAAGAGTCTGGTCGAGCACCCGACGCGTTCTGTGCCCTTGATCACTGCAAACCTTGGCGCACCGCAACTTGGGTACCCCATGTTCGCGACAGTCCTATCGTCGCTAACGTGGGCTTATTCTCTCCCGCACCAATCCGCCGAGGCGCCGCGGGCTTCATTCGCGCTGCTATCCTCGCAGTCATGAAATCCAGAGACAAGTAGGCGACGCGGTTCGTAACCCCACGCTCGACTGCAAACCCGAACCCAACCCACACCCGCAAGGACAGGACGGATGACACCAAAGATCACTTTGACCGACACGCCAGATAACGGCATGATCAAGGCGCTAACCAAAAAATTGACGGACTTCAACAAGGTCGGTTCCGGTCGCCCTCTCGACTACCGCTCTTTGACAATCTTCGTAACCCATCCCGATACCGGCGAACTGTTAGGAGGACTTTGGGGCGGCACCGCCTATTCCTACCTGCATATCGAGTTGCTTTATCTGCCCGAAGATCTTCGCGGCGCAGGCTTAGGCACCCGACTCATGGCGCAGGCCGAACAGGAAGCCATTCAGCGCCGCTGCCGCGGAGTATGGCTCGACACCTTCAGTTTCCAGGCCCGCGGATTCTACGAGCGCCTGGGCTACACCGTATTTGGAACATTCGAAGACTATCCTCCCGGCCACAGCCGTTACTTCCTCAAGAAGATCTTCGAGACAATCAAAACCGATTCCTGACCCACGTCCAGCCCGGCCGCCGGGCGCCCCATGTTCGCGACGGCCTCATCGTCGCTAACGGGGTTGCGCATTGCGGCGCGATCCGGCTTTCAAATCGTTATTACGTCCCAAACGGAAATGCGTCGATATAGGTAATCGGGAGTCCGGTATGTGATTGGAGAAAGCTCAGCAAGGACTGATCGATTGAATCTTGCGGATCGCGATTATCCGCAGAAGACCATCTCGTTCCATCTGTAAATTCAAGAACGATCGCGGGGCGCCTCTGCAGAGACCCGTCTCTCAACCTAATTCCCTTTGTTACAGTGATCTCGCGAACATCAGAGTAGGAATAAAATCCGGGACTAATCGCGCCAAAATGACCGATCGTTAGACCCTCGGCGCCTATTGAGGTATGGATCGGAACCGCCAACAACGTTAGAAGACCAATTGGCGCGACGATCACCAACGCGATCAGGCGTAAGACTCGCGTTGCGTTAAAGCCGGTCTTGGCATTCGACCAGCTTTCATACAGGCGGGCTTGAGAAGCATTCCCAAAGACAATCCAAAGTCGAAGCGTCATCTCCCACGCCAGGCATATAGCCCCGAAAAAAGGGAAGAAGAACCACGTTGAGTGATCTGGCAACACTTGGAATACTGAAGCTGCATCTGGGGATGCCCAAGCTCGGTTCGCCCAGATCAGCAGTGAGTAGGAACCAAATCCAAATGACGTTCCTACCGCAACCATGGCTCCCCCAACCAACCACTGCAATTGAGAGAATCGGCTTGCGTCGCTTTGATCCACCCTCAGCAACTTATTTGCTGGCATGAATTGGCGAGCCAGTGAAAGGGCGACGGCGACCGCAACAGGAATTGCAACTCGCCCTATACCTGCTGATATGTTCACCGGAAAAGCGTACCACTGCCGGGTGCCCCATTCATGCGGTCCTATCGCATGAGTGGGCAATCGCGCAAGCGCGATCCGCTTTACGCTACGTGAATTTAGAGAGATCAATTTCCATTGGATGGGCCGGAATTCGAAGGGCCAGTTGGCAATCCGCGAAACGAGGCGACCAAGCCGTTGATCTGCGCCTGCGTGACGCAAGGACTGCCTTTATCTTTATTCGCAATCACAATCACGTAGTGATGGTCAGCCTTGTCGAACAATTGGAGATTGACGCGGTACGGTGGGCTGTTTGGATCGCCATACTGAAAACCACGCACCGTGTCCGAATGAACCTCGTAAATTACTTTGGCGTCACCCAGATACCCGGCTTTGTCCGTAAGGAAAATGATACTCCGAACGTTTCGCTCTCTTGTCGCCCACCACTTCACTTCGCTTGGCGTGGACTGCAGTTCTGCAGCCATCAACTCATAGTTGGAACTGAGTGCTTGCGAACCTACTACACGATTCATCAACTGCTGTTCTCGTGCGGTCTTTCCCCTAATAATTCTCGCGCCGTCTACTTCGTCTGCCGGATCAAATACCATTAATCCCGCGCCGTCCCTGAAGACCAATGCAGAAATACTCTTCGTGTTTTGCTCGTGCACAATATCGCTCCAGGGAACCTGAAAGGATAGTCCAAACTTCTCGATGCGCGGTCCCTTTAGCTCGCCGATCGTCGTGTCTTTGAGGTAGGTCGGTACAACGCCCAAATTTTCGCGATACTGACTAGCCTCGCGGGCAAAATGCCAAGCCACCCAATTCATCACACCTGCATAGACAATCCAGGCCGCCCCAAGGCAAATCAGGATAGAGAAAACTCTTTTCTGCCAGCTCTTCCGTCGCTTCTCGTTCATTCGTTCTCTCATCAAACTTAGCAATCGAATTGTACGATTAGCCGACGAATCATTACCTCCATGCCCGACCGCAAACCCAAACCCGACCGACCCACCCCACGCAAAGAAAAACTCTGCAAGACCTGCAAGCGCCCCTTCCACTGGACCGAGCAAAACTCCCGCGACTGGGACATCCTGAAATACTGCTCAGAAGCCTGCAGCGGCCATCAAGCTGGAGAAAAAGACGCCGCCCTCGAAGCCGCCATCCTGCAACTCCTCGCCGAGCGCGGCGCAAACGGTGACAGAAGCAAAACCATCTGCCCCTCCGAAGCCGCCAAACTAGTCGCCGGGGAACCCCGAAACAAATCCCACGCCGCCCGCCGCGACTGGGAAGCCCTCATGGAGCCGGCCCGAGCCGCAGCCCGTCGACTCGCAGCCTCCGGCAGAATCCTCATCACCCAGCACGCCCGCCCGGTCGATGCTGCCACGGGAAAAGGCCCCATCCGCCTCCGCCTGCGATAGCAATTCGCGCAAAATTTTAATTTCTCCAAAAACCTGAGCAAAATCGCATGTCAATCCCCAAAACCACCTAAACCCATCAAAAGAAACCGAATAGAGTTGGCGTTTTAGTTTGGTCGAACTCGGTAAAATAGTATTTAGAAATAAGAAGAAGCAATTTAAGAGTCGAGGCTGGCAAGTTTCCGCCCTAACTCATTTATTTGCAATATTTTGGACGCAACCTCTTTGTCTGCAATATTTTAGCGACAGTCATTCTCCGTAAAATAATGTAAATAAAGGACTTGCCGCGGGCAATGGGGGGGACCCCCGGGAAAGGAAACCGCATGGACCTCGACCGCATAAGAGCGTATCTCCTCAGCCTCCCGCACGTGCTCGAAACCGCGCAGTTCGGTGGTCTCGTCTTCTGGGTCGGAGACAAGGCCATAGGCGGCAAGATGTTCGCCTGGATGAGGCTAGAGCAGAACGACAGCCGCACCCGCGTTATCTCCTACGCGGCTGGCCAGGAGCATTACGCCGAACTCCTCGAGACCGACGGCATCTTTCCCGCCCCGTACGTCGCCCGCATCTTCTGGGTAGCCGTCGAGCGCTGGAACGTATTCCGCACATCCGAGTGGGAGCAGGAACTCCGCGCCGCCCACAACCTGACCCTCAACAAACTCCCTCCACGAACACGCGCGGTCCTCGCGATGCCCGCCACCCAGCAAAAACGCCTTATCGCCGACCGCAAAAAACTCATGGCCGCGAGAGCTGCGATAAAGAAGACTTAGTAGCTGCGCTGATACATGCGCGAGATGCGATCATGCCAGCCCAGGCCATCATCATCCAGCCACGCCCACAGGAAGCCGATCCCAAGAGGACAGGCAGCAAGAACCGTGGCCAGGATACGACGGCGCATCGCGGCGCGAGTCGGATTGTCGTCATTGAAGGTACAAAACGCGATACGCGCATAGCGCATACCAGGGGTCGCCTCGCTAAAGCTGAAGAACAGAAACTCGTACAGCAGCGTAAACACGACAAAAGTGACACCAACACCGATAGCAGCGGTCTGCAGAGTGATGTGCCCAATGGGCCCGTGCGAGAGTTTCTCGGCAGTCAACGCAAAAACGGCAATGAAAGCCAGCAGCGCAGCGGAGATGATGCAGCCGTCAACCATGGCAGCCATCAGGCGCAGGCTGAACGGCGCAGTCTGAGGCGAAAATACCGGAAGAAATGGTGCTTCGGGCGCTTCAACCACCGCCGAGACGGGATGGGCCGCCAGGAGGATGGAAGACCACTCCGGCGCCACCGACTCAACCGTCGGAGCGTTCGAGATCTGGGCCGCTTCCACCTCAAAAATTCGTAGCTGGGCTTCCGACGCCTGATCAGCCTCTTCGCGCAACGGACCCTCAGCCAGCCGAGGACGCGCCTTCCGAGGCGCAACAAGCTGCCGGGGAAACTCGATCAGGTTAGCCGGAATATCGATGGGCGCGGCGATGTCTTCGAACGTAGGCGACTGACGAAAGGCGATCTCCTCATCGAGCGCAAGACCCTCAGCCTCGTCGAGCGCACTTTGAGATTGATGCCAGTTCGAGGTAGTCGCAGATGGAGGCATGTTTCGCGGTGCCTGATCCGAGTCGTAGAGCCAAACCGTAAGTCCGGAGTCCTTGGACGGCGCAACAGCCGCTGGAGCCTCCTGCTGTTGTGCCGCGGGAACGATCGCTGGAGGCGTCAGCGTCCATTGATCCAGCTCGGCCAGAAGCTCGTATTGGGCATCGGCAACAGCCTTGGCGCTGAGAGCGGCGACCTCCGCAGCAGCCTCCGCCTCGCGGATAGCAGCCTCAGCCTGTGCTGCCAGGAAGGATCGGTAACTCGGGGAGTTGGCGTACCGCTCCGCAACAGCAGCAGCGACACGCGAAGCACGGGTGCCTGCTGGCGTTGGCGTCGCGCTCGGCGCAGCCGAAGGACCCGGACGTTGACCACGGCGCGCGCGATGGGCAGCCAGGCGTTCCACCACCTGCTCCTTGAGCGCGAATGGCGCAGCAGCTTCCGTTTCCTCTGGAGTTTCGTCAAGTGGTAACAGGTCACGCTGTGCGCTCATTGTGCTCAATTCCAAACTCGCTTCCGTAAAATCGTTTAACCTCAAGGGGTGGTGCGTCTGACAAGCTTTACGCCGAACAAACAGGGTGCCATGGTCCCTTGGCAGTGCTGTCTGCCCTCGTTCGCGTCTTCGTTCGGTCGCAGCAAAAACAAAGAGTTGCAGGCAATCTCGAGTAAACCTGAGCAAAGCTCCGTCAGGAACGCCCTCAAGAGTGTTTACCTCTTGATAACTATCACGCTGCTTGCCATTAGTCATCCACATTTGGTCGCGCAACAGGTAACAATTCAGGCAACTCCAGCCGCGAGCCTGCCGGACGATCCCGCAGTTGGACGCTATCCCCAGGCCGAGGTACTTCCGCCGGAGGACGACACGACGGCCGTCACCATCGAATCCGATAACCAGTCAAAGCTGGGCAGCCGCTACGTGCTCGATGGCGATGTCGTCATCACCTATCGCGATCGGGTAGTGAAAGCGGACCACATCGAATACGACACGGAGACCGGCGATCTGACGGCCCACGGCCACCTGCACGTAACCGGAGGTGCGAACCACGAGGACATCGTAGCCAGTCACGGCACGATGAACCTGAACAAGCAGACCGCACGCTTCTACGACGTGACAGGCTCAGTGGGAGTGAAGAACACCGGGAGCACCACGATGTACTCCAGCAGCAACCCTTTTCTGTTCACGGGGCGGATGGTCGTCAGAACAGGGCCGCAGGAGTATGAGATCTATGAGGGAACCCTAACCTCGTGTCAGCTGCCGAATCCCGACTGGATGCTGTACGCAGGCAAGTTCTCGGTGGACAGCCAGAAGGCGAAGGCGCAGAACAGCATTTTTCGGATTATGAATGTGCCTCTGCTATTTCTGCCGTATGTCACACATCCGGTGGATTCAGGCGGACGGCAGAGCGGCTTTCTGATTCCCACTCCGGGCTACTCAAACACGAAGGGAATCATCTTCGGCGAAGAGTACTACTGGGCGATCAATCGGAGCATGGATCTGACGGTAGGGTCGGAGTACTTCTCGCTCCGAGGCTGGGAGCAGTCTGCGTCGTTTCGCTATCGCGGGCTTGGCAATGACTTTGCAAAGGCTCACTACACCGGCCTTCAGGATCGCGGTATTGTGACAAACGGGGTCTACGTCAATCAAGGCGGAGAAGACGTTGTGTTCTCGGGCCGCCGCGACTTTACCTCGAAGACCCGGCTTGTGGCCGATGCCGAGTACCTGAGTTCCTATACCTATCGCCAGGCCTTTGCCGAGAGTTTCAACCAGGCAGTATCGAGCGATATTCTTTCGATCGTGTACGGAGTGCACGAATCGGACGGATATGATTCGTCGGCCCTCGTCGACCGCTACCAGGGTTTGAAGGCGGTTGGCCAGCCTGCCACACCAACCACCCCGGCGGTGCCAGAGCAGGAAATACGCATCTTCCATGTGCCATCGGTGAACTTCAGCAGCACCGAACACGAGATAGGCCGGAGTGGTCTGCAGTGGAGCATGGGAAGCTCGTTTGCCGGCCTGTCGAGGATTCAGCCGAGCTTTTCGACGGGCGGGCTGACAGCGCGATTTGATATCAATCCCGAGGTCTCGTATCCGATGAGTTTTGGCGGTTGGAGATTAAGGCCGACGGTGGGCGCACGCGAGACAGCCTATAGCCGAAGCCGGCAGACACCCTATCAACCCGGAGGGTTGCCGGTAGAACTCCCGTACGGACTTAGCCGCGCCGATTTCGAGGCTGGGCTCGCGTTGCGGCCCCCCGTAGTGGAACGGACGTTCGACTCACCAGGCGTGGAAAAGATGTTTGGCCACGACGTGAGACATACGATCGAACCAGAGATCACCTATCGCTACGTGGCTGGGATCGACAATTTTTTGAATGTGCTGCGTTTCGATGATGTCGACGTTGCAAGCGACACAAATGAGCTCGAATACGGCGTAACTCAGAGACTCTTTCTGCGGCCGGTGAAGGCCACACCATGTAAGGAAAAACTGACCAAAGAGGAGCGCGAAGAAGATCCTGACGAGGACAGAGGTAGAGTCGAGAACAGGGAACGCGATGATTCAAACGCAAAGCGGCCTTTGTGCGGCAATCGCGAGTTGATCAGTTGGCGACTGACGCAGAAATATTTTTTCAACGAGACTTTTGGTGGAGCAGTCATCAAGGGCCGGCGCAATATCTTCGATACGACGCTCAATCTTTCCGGGATTGCATTTCTGACGGAGCCACGAGAAATCTCGCCACTCATCTCCAGACTGCGGATCAGAACGTCCGCCCACATGGATTTGGAATGGGACTTCGACCTGGACACCGGGGCAAAGAAATTCACCTCAAACAATGTCTTGGTGGACGTCCATCAGGGCAACATCTTCGGGGGGCTCAGCTATGCGCGACTGAACGCGCCGGGTCGCTTCTACACGGAGGGAGTTGCGTCGAACGTTTCGAACTTCGATCAGCTGCGACTCCTGCTGGGGTATGGATCGCCAACCAAGGCCGGGCTCGGATTGGCTGCTAACGTAGGGCTGGATTTGAACGCAGGAGACACTGGCCTGGTGCAATACGGGGCGTTGCAGGGTTCGTACAATTGGGATTGCTGCGGATTCAGCATCGAAGTTCGGAAGTATGAGTTGGGGTCAGTGCGGAATGAGACCTCGGAGCGGTTCAACTTCACCTTGCTGAATATCGGGACAGCCGGCAATCTTCGGCGGGCGGCGAGCCTGTTTTGAGCTTTGCGGGGTGGCGGTTGCGGGTGGTTACCCCTGTGGAGACGGCTCTTGCGTGAGATAATCAAGGTATTGTGCCCACTGTTGTCAAGCCTTTCCGAGCCCTGATCTTTGCCTTTACTCTGGCCGCCATTGGCTGCCACGCACAGACTCCAACGGAAGCTTCTGAGAAGCTTTCGCCCGAGCTCACGCGTCGCGTCGAGGTGTTGATCCGCTCCAGGTCCTCTGTCCCCCCCGACTACGATATCCAGATTGGTCCGCGGACCAAGAGCGACGTTCCTGGGTTCGATGCTATCAGCGTAACTTTTACTTCGGATGGAAAGACAAGCAAACCGGCCACATTTCTGCTCTCGACCGACGGCAAGACGCTGGCACAGTTCAACAAGTTCGACATCAGCAAAGACCCGAAGCTGCTCGTGAGCGGAGAGGGACGGCCTGCAAGAGGTGGACCGGCGAATGCACCGGTCTTGATCGTCGGCTTCGACGACCTCGAGTGCCCCTATTGCGCGACGATGCATAAGCAGCTTTTTCCAGCGCTGACGGAGCGGTATAAGGACCAGATCCATATCGTGTACCGCGACTTCCCGCTGGATATCCATCCGTGGGCGATGCGCGCAGCGATCGATACTAACTGTGTTGGCGCGCAGAGCGCTTTGGGCTACTGGAACCTCGTCGACTACATCCATGCCCACGCCAGCGAACTCGGCGGCACTGAGAAGAGCCTGGCGAAGGCAAACGAGACACTCGATTCTCTGTCCCGCGACGAAGGAAAGCGGCAGAATTTGAATGCTGACGATCTTAACGCCTGCCTCGTCAAACAGGATGATACGGCGATCAAAGCTTCGATGAAATTGGGTGAGTCGCTGGGTGTGGACGCGACTCCGGCGCTTTTTATCAACGGAGAAAAGATAGAGGGGGCTCTCCCTCTCGAGTTTGTGTACCGTATGATCGATAACGCGTTGATTGCCTCGGGCCAGACGCCACCGCCACCGCCACCGGCTGCCCCTGTTCAGGCACAGCCTCAAACCCCGCCGGCGACCAAGCCCGGCAGCTAGCGGCAGAACGCAGGAGATACAGGACGTGCCGACTTTGTTGACTGATACCAGTCGTTCTTTCACCTTGCACTTCTTTCGCCCGGGTTCATTTCCTGTCGGGTTAGTCCTCGTTGCCGGAATCGCGTCCGTCATTGGCTGCAATCGTGGCCATAGCGCCGATGTGGTGGCTACCGTGAATGGTCACGCGATTATGCGCACGGAGATGGATAAGAACTATCAGGCGCAGCTTGGCGAAGCTCCACAGCAGCGACAGCTCCCGCAGGAGCAGGCCGATTCCTTACGGTTGAACGTATTGCGCGAGCTGATAGACGAAGAAATTGTGCAGCAACGTGCCGCAAAAATGAATCTGACTGCGACCAACGAAGAGGTGGACGCGAAGTTCGCCGAAATGAAGGCTCCCTACACTGAGGAGCAGTTCCAGGAGCGGCTGAAGGCAAGCAACCAGACGGTAGACGATTTGAAGCATGCCCTGCGGCGAAATCTTACGATCAACAAGCTATTGAATAAAGAGATCAACTCGAAGATTTCGGTGACAGATTCCGATGTTGCGAACTACTACAACCAGCATAAGGCGGAGTTCAATCTGCGAGAAACGCAGTACCATCTGGCGCAGATTCAGGTGACTGATGTGCCATCAGCGCAACCGGGCAATCTACAGAACAGCAAGGCGACCAATGACCTGGAAGCCAAGAGGAAGATTCAGGCGCTAAAAAACAGACTGGACAGCGGCGAGGACTTTGGCACAATCGCAATGAACTTTTCTGAGCAGCCTGAGACCGCTCCCAACGGCGGCGACATGGGCTTCATCGGGGAATCGCAGATGCACGCGGACCCCACAATCTTCGCTGCGGTTACCAAGCTAAAGGCGGGAGAGATGACAGAGATCCTGCCTCTGCTGGATGGGCAGACGAAAAAGCCTGTAGGTTACGCCATCTACAAGCTGCTCTCTCGCGACCCCCCAGGGCAACGCGACCTCAACGATCCCCGTGTGCAGCAGGCCATCCGGCAGCAGTTGCGCGAGGGCCGTTCGCAGTTGTTGAAGGCTGCCTATTTGGAAATGGTGCACGATCAGGCCAAGGTGGAGAACTTCTTCGCCGAACAGATATTCAAGAACGACGCCCACTAAAAAAAAGAGATTTCGGAGAGATTCATGACGCAGTCACGGGTGCGCTTTGCCATTCTTGGCTTTGGACATCATGCGGTGCGCCGTCTCATGCCTGCATTTGCAAAGTGCGAATTGGCAACCCTCAACGGGATGTGGAGACGAGACCAGGCTGCCGCAGTAAAGAACTGCGCCGAATACAATATTCCTCACTGCTTCTCCACCCGAGAGGCGCTCTGTTCTTCGCCTGAAATCGACGTCGTCTTCATTACGTCACCGGACGCCATGCATCGGGATGATGCTCTGCTGGCATTGCAGCATCGAAAGGCTGTCCTGTGTGAGAAGCCGCTTGCGATGAACGCCTCGGAGGCGGCGGAGATAACCGCTGCCGCAAAATCTTCTGGCAGGCTGTTTGGTGTGGCCCAAAACTTTCGCTTCAACCGAACTCTGGAGTGGATGCGGAAGCAGATCGCTGCGGGGCGAATCGGCAAACCGCAACTTGCGCATGCACAGTACTCCTATCCAGGCGCGCTGGCGCCACGAAAGTGGATCACTGATCCGACTCTGGCATGCGGCGGACCCATTGCCGATGTCGGCGTTCATTGTATCGATGCCCTTCGATTTGTGTTGGGAGAGGATGTGAAAAGCGTCAGCACTGTCGCGTATAAGGACGAAGCCTCTGGTCCAGTTGAGGCGATCGCCTCGCTGCAGTTGGAGATGACCGGCGGCGTTTATGCCAATGTGACGGCAAGTGCGCGTGGGCCGTACAGGACCGTCGTCGAGGTCACGGGAAGCAATGGCGCGTTGGTCGCAGAAAATGGCTTGACAGTAGATCGACCTGTTCAGGTTGTGTTGCGCCGGGCGGGTGAGGTTGTGGAGACCGTCACGCTTGAAAATATGGACGGGTATACACGCATGCTGGACAGTTTTGCGCGGTCGTTTCAGGGTGCGGGGAGTTTTGCATCAACAGATGAGGATGGCATCCACAATATGAAAGCGCTCGATGCCGCCTATGCGAGCTGGCGGAGCGGGCTTCGCGAGACCCTGTGATCTAGCGAAGTGCGGTTGCGAGGGCAGTGGTCCCGCCGTGATGGGACACGGCTGGATTGCGGCCCGGGGTTGCAGAGGGAAGATATTTTTTGTATACGCTGATGTGAAAACAGGACTGCTGGAACTCCTCTTCCACGTCAACTTTGCCTTCCTGCACGAGGGGAAGCAGGTAGCCACGCAGCCACGCTATCTCTGTAAGGGAGAGGCCACGCTTCGCAATATCGATGGCCTGGCCGGTGAGATGAGGAGAGGCCGTATCTCCTTCGGCCGGCGCAGCGTTGCCGTTGATGTGCACCAGATGCTGCTGAAATTCGACAGTGCGGACGGCGGAGTTGATCTGTAGTGGGCTGTGAAAGTGGGCGTAGTGTGCGCGGGCTAGGGCGACGAGGAATTGCGCGGTCCAGGGTCTGCAGTATCGCCGATTTGTCGGAAGCCTGTCGTCAATCTGCAGGCCATCATTGGCGGGCAGGGAGACGAGGAGCCGTTCGCCGCGCAAGTCCAGAATGTCTCGATCATTCTGGATGCGGTCGAGGCCGTCGCGGTCCGCTACCTGGTTCTGTCGGATCAGAATCTCGTGGGAGCCCTTGAGTGGTGGAGGAACGATGAGACGCCCTCGCTTGTTGTAAAGCGTGGGCAAAATAACGGGCGTCGACGCGACCTCCTCTACGCTTG
Organism: Acidobacteriaceae bacterium KBS 89; assembly: GCA_000381605.1. Lineage (GTDB taxonomy): Bacteria > Acidobacteriota > Terriglobia > Terriglobales > Acidobacteriaceae > Edaphobacter. The sequence goes on along the minus strand of KB906754.1, from coordinate 1,083,288 downwards.
GAAGATGCGGTCTTTCGGTATTGCGCCGGACGACGTTCACCACTGGAACAGGCTTGGCTACGGATGCAGCCTTGCGTCCGTGCGAACGCGGGGAGGGCTGCGTAGGTTCATCGGGGCGTGAAGTCCCGTGGATGGCAATAGGGGCAGGGACCTCCGCGCCGCCCTTGGCCGCTCTTAGAAAGTCGTCGGATGTGGCTTTTTGAGAGGCTGGTGCTGACACCGTGAGGTCACCCTGGTTCCCAGAGTCAGAGGCGGGTGAGCTGACGGCTTGGAGCCTGTGATGCGTGGTCGTGTGCCGGTTCTTGACGCGCGTCTTTTTTGTCCCCTTTTTGGCGCTGTGGGCAGACGTGCGGTGAGTTGGAGTGGCAGCAGTCTTGTGGGCTACGTGATGCGTGGGCTTAGCTAGGCTGTCGACGGAAAAAAAATACAGTACCGCAAATGCCAAAAGGGCCGGGATGGGGGCGCTTGCACGCATCATGATTTCGGAGGCGCGGAACGCCAGAGCATCTTCTACACTAACGCTCGGTTTGGGACCGGGTAAGTGACGATGTCGGTTCTGTGTACTCGTCGATTAACAGGCGTCGCCCGAGTTCGCAAACGTCTTTACTTTTGCTGGCTGACCCACATTTGAAGATCGCTCGGAGTCTGCAGTTGGTTGTGCATGAGTGCGTCAAGGAGCGCCCGGGTGGAGACGGCGGAGAAAGCCCCGTCGATGCGAGCGGGGGTTTGCTGGTGGGGCAGTTTGACGATGTAGCCGGGACGAGGGTCGAAGACGCCACCTTGGCTGGCGGACTCGTCTTCGTCGGTCCATGTCATGGAGTCCTTCCATATCTGGCTGGTACGCCAGGAGTGGTCGCCCATAACGATGACGGTGGAAGAGTCCCATTGGTTCTTCTCTTCGAGAAGCTTGCGAATGTGCGCCAGGTATCGGTCTGCGAGCGCCAGATTGTCGACATACGAGGTGTGTTTCGTGCTGAATTTTTTCTTGCTACGGTCGTAGAACCCGTACGGGTGCGGGATCGGCATGTGCAGGAAGAGAAAGTCAATGGACGAGTCGGCGAGGAATGCGTCGCCCGCGACACGTAGCTTGTGATAGTCGCTGGAGTGCTGGCGGATGTCCCTGCGCTCGTCGGTGGGAGAACCGGGACCGCGACCGAAAAGGTGTTTTATGTCGAGCCAAAGATAGTGAAAGGGGCGGAGAAGATCGACCGCGAGAGAGCGGTTCGGAGACAAATTGGCAGGAGTGGCTTCGCGGTAGGTCCAGAAGCAGTGATCGAGGACCTCGGGCATGATTCGGCAGTACGGGTTGTACCAACCAGCGATGCCAGTCGTATAGCCAGCATCGAGCGCATCCTGGAATACAGTTTGATGCTGGAGGAAGGGTGTCCACTTACCTGTCGAGGAGTTCTTGAGCGAGACAAGAAGGCCACGGGCAGAGATATCGACAGCATTTGACGGGATGCCGGTAAAGAGGGTGGGAAGGATGTAGCGAGTGAACATGCCCGCGGGAGCGACTTGGGTAAAGACAGTGGATTGCGCGGCTAGTTTATCGAAGGCTGGGAGTTGGAGCCCGGGGAAGCGGCGCTCGTAAAGCTGCTGATGTGAAAGCTCGTCAAGTAGAAGCCAGATGATGCGCTGGCGGGGTTGCGCAGACGCGGGGTTGACCTGTGCCTTGTGAAGGGTCGGAGCTGGATTAAGATTGTGGGCCTGCCATCCATTCCAGAACAGCTGCGCGAAGATGAGTAGTCCGGTAAAGGCAAAGAGGCCCAGAATGACCTCTGCTGCATGCTGGATTTTCTCAAAGCGGGGGACGAATTTTCTCCAGAGAATCGAGATCGCGATGAGAGAGAGAAAGCACACGAGGGCCACGGAGTAGGTGACCCAGTCTGGAATATCATTCCCGGTGAAATTGGCGATGGTGTGAAGAAGGATGGATGGCAGGGCGAGGATAAAGGCCGACCAGATGATGACGCGAAGAGCGCCGGGCCGCTCGGCAATGTAAAGCAGTGCAGTGAGAAGGAGAGAAAGGGTTATTAAGTAGATAGTAATGGGAATGATAACGGCCAGTGCCGAACCGATGAGGTGATAAATGAGATCGTGGTCGGGCGAGATCAGCGGGCCGGTAAGATCGAGCAGGTACAGGTTCGCGAGCCCAAACGCGACAGTGGCGGGATGGGTGAGCGGCTTCACCGCCTGTTTTCTTTCAGTGCGAGACAACAGGTTGCGAGCATGCGCACAGCCGTTTTCAGATCAGGATGAAGGTGGCATTGCGCAGACAGGTGCCGACGCAATGCAAGAAGGCTATAAGGCACTTCTCCCTGATGTCAACGGTGTTCTAAGACGGGCGGCTTGATTGCGGAATACCTTTGGGAGCTTTGACAAAAAGATTCTTGAGGCGCCGCCGGAAGTAAAACAATGCTCCCGAGAAGACCGCGCTAATTCCCTGAAAGATCAGGAGTCCAGAACCCGGATCGACATAGGCGTGGGCTTGGCGCTCCAAGGCAAAGCTGAGCGCAACAAGAAGCATCAGCGTGACCGCGAAATATCTCAAATTGTGGGTCATTCATGTTCCCTCAAAAGGATTACCTGCATGGGATAACCCTCCTTGTTGAGAAGACGCTGGGGGTGAAGAAAAGTTTCGCCTGCTATGTCTTTTTGCGGTCCTAGTTTTGTCTCTTTCTTGTCTTTGCGAATCCATGCGCCCAATCAAAAAAAACTATGATTTTCGGAAGACAATTCCGATGTGGCGATCACCTTTCGAAGTTTCGCTGACTGGTTCCCGTCGAAGACCACCAAGCGTGTACGGTGAGCGGAAACTAATTAACCTTGATTGGATACAGAGAACTCACTTGCGCGTTGCTTCGCCTGTGACTTTTTCCGTTTGTCTCCTTGCAGGAACTGCCACCGTAGGGACCGTCGCCAACTCTGGCGAGCCCTACACCACACCAGCGGCGCCAAGCACGGCCTTCGAGGCGGCGATTATCTGAGTGGGATTCTTGGTAGAGATCGCCATGGCCAGGACAATCACAGAAGACGCAATGTTGATGGCCTTGTCGATGTTCTGCAGTTTGTCCAAAGCCTTGTCCGCCGCTTTTGTGGCGAGTGCTATCTGGTTGACGGACTGGTCCGCATTGGCAAGAGTGATATTCGCAGCCTGCAGCGCAAAACCCGAGGCTGTGTTCATCAGCGAAAAGATGTAGCCCTGCAACTGGACGATTCCGGGATCGGTGAGCTTGCTGCCCGCCGCAATCGCGTTCAGGCGCACCTGCCCAATCTCCACCGCAATGTCGTGAAACGACTGCGCGAGAGCCTGCATCTGGTCGTCGGACAGAGTTGAGGTGTTCAGTGGAAGAGTCTGTGTTGTCTTCATGGCTGGTTCGACCTCGATCGAATATCTATGAGTGCCGTCTGCAACGACTCTACAATTGGATTGACCTGCCTGTAGATCTCAACCGCGCTGGCCTTTTTTTCTGCTTCCTGTTTCAGCTTGCTGTGGAGGGCGGCAATGTCATCCATTATTTTGCTGTAGGCGGCGATGTCGTCTTTGCGGGACTGCAGCGCATTCTTGTCACGTGCATACTGACGCTGGACCAGGATGAGCGTCAGACGTTCGTTAGGTTGAGCGCTCGCCAAGGGGCCCTGGTAGAAAGTGTCGAGACCAAGTTCTTCGTTGGAGAGCAGCAGACCGTAGTCCATCGTAATGACCTTCTTCAGAGACTGTGTGAGAGATTGAATGGCTGGGTCATTGGCCTTGATGAGTTGGCCGAGCTGCTTTTCGCGATAGCCTCTGGTGGCGGCGTCGGCCAGGGCCTTCAGGATGCCCTGAGCGTCGTTGCCCGCGGTCACAGCGTTGGCTGAGAAGGCGGAGTTCCCGCTGGAAGCAGCGACATTCTGCTCAATCGCCGCATCGTAGCTCAGAGGCTCATTGGACGCGAGTCTGCCAAGGGCATCGAAGTAGTCGGCAAGGACGTTCTCGTCCATTGCCAGATGGTTCGCTACCTCTTGATATGGTTTGCAATTCTGGGCTTGCTGTCTAGGAGGACGCTCAGCGACCGGCGTGTTTGCGAAGAGGACATTCTGGCGCGCGCAAGTCCCGGCGAAATCATTGGAGACATGTGGAAGAGCGATTCTGGCTTCGTTGCCAAGTTTTGACAGTCCCGCTGCGTCGTCAAGATTTACGCATCCGTTAAGGGTCGCGAGAAAAATCGCTGCGGTGACGATTCGCAAGGAGAGGTGACGTTGGGACATTGAAGCCTCGTTCCTGAGAATGTTTTATTTTGACAGGGCCGTGGGGGTTTCCGTGTGGGCCTGGACCAGCCATTTGGCGGTGTTGGGCTGGCGGACCCAGACTGTGATGGAATTGCTATCGTAGTTCTTAACATGGGGTGCGTCGTCAGTGCCGCAGTTGAAGGTGTTGACGACATGGTAGGCAGTGAGCGCAGAATCTGGAGATAGGATGCGGACCTGAAGATCGTGGAGTTCGTAGGACTCAAGCTTGCAGTGCTTGAGGTTGACCAGGAGAGAATCGACGGCCTGAATCTTGTCGTCGACCTGGATGAAGTCCTTGGTGAAGAGGTCGCGAACGGTGGCGAAATCACCTTCTGCCATCGTGGTCCACAGGTGTTGTTCCAAATTCACGATTTCAACGGGGGCGGGAGTTTGAGCGGGTGAGGGTGCGGCCAGGAAGGCCAGTATTGTGAGGAGGAGGCGCATAGGAACAATGTTAGCGCGGTCCCGATTGGTGAGGGGCACGCTGCCTGAGCATTTTTTGGCATAAAGCAGTTGCATTCAATGATTTGCACGTGGTAACGGCCCTTAGATATTCAGAAGCATAAGGGCTGTAGCTAAACTATTGCATTTATTGAGTTTAATGATCCAATGAATGTGGATTGATTTTTGGTTTTCTTGCCCCTGTTTCTATTCTATCGAATTGGTCGAGGGAACACCCCTCGGATCTTATTGTCCGATATAGATTTAGGGAGTTTTGGGGCATGACAGGATTTTCCGGGGTGCGAATTGTGCGTGCCGGGCGGCCTAGTGACGGTTTTTGCGTCTTAGTAACTAATAGTCGCAGTGTGTGCGGCCGGAGGTTGTGTGAAGAAGAAGATGGTATTTTTGGTCCGAGTCTGTGGCGTGCCGCTGGCGATGATTCTGGTGGCGGGACAGTTAGGGTACGCGCAGGCGCCGAAGCCGAAGAGTTCGAGTAGCGCCGCAAAAGCGAAGGAGGGGATGGCGGTGTGGACCCCGGAGGTTCAGAAGACACTGGGGGTGTCGGAGGAGAACTTCAATGCGGAGGGGTTGAACAAGCTGACGAAGATGCAGTTGGTCGCGTTGATGACTTCGGCGCGCCCCGACCCGAGGAAGCAGATACTGACTTGTCCGGCGAGTGGAACGATGCCATCGGGGAGGATTCGTGTGCTGGTGACCGTGGCCGGGGACGATCCGACGGGGGTGATCGCAACGGCGATTAAACAGTCTGTGGCGTCGTTGAGTGGAGTCGATCTGGTGGATTCGGCCGCGACGGCGGACCGGGCGCTGCACGTGGTAGTGCAGGAGCAGACGGTCAACAAGCGGACGATCGGGTTCACTGCTTCTTATCTGACGGCAACTCCCTGCCTTGCGGAGGTTGGGGGAAAGAAATCGGACGTGGAGCTAAAGGGAACGCTGGGAACGTATTCGAATGCGAAGGGCCCGGATCTGGCTAAGGATCTGGCGGGGATGATGGACCAGGATATTCAGCCCTTGCGAGCCAGCGCCGCGAGACCTCAGTAAGTCAGCGAACTTGGAAGTTGAAAAAATGGGAGTCTAATAGGCTTCTGGCGTGACAGGCCTTCCAACTTGGGCCGGGTCAGTCGAAGCCGTGCGCAAGAAACACCATTTCGGTTGCCGCTGAGACTTTTACCAGTTCCTCATTCTGTCATTGTCGCCTAGTCTCGTAGCTGATAGACGGAGCATGTGTCAGGCGCCGGCTACTTCGCGCGCTGAAGCCCACCTCATCCTCATTCGCAACATAAGGTTGAAGCTCGATGCGCTTTTCTTGGATGGAGACGAAAATGATCAGGACCTTTATGAAACAGCTTTTGTCAGCGGTGCTATCGGTTCTTCTGGTGATAACAGCCACACCAATCGAAGCTGCAGCTCAGCAACCGGCACCCGCGGACTCGGCCGGATATTCCGGACAAGGCACGCCTTTGTCGGCGGATCAGTTGCAACAACTGGTAGCGCCGATCGCGTTGTATCCGGATGCCCTGGTAGCTCAGGTTCTCGGAGCCGCGACCTTTCCGGACCAGGTTGCTGCGGCCGCCCAGTGGCTTCAGCAGAACAAGAGCCTAACAGGCACTGCTTTGACGAAAGCCGTTGATGGGCAGCAGTGGGATCCCAGCGTGAAGGCGCTGACGCAGTTTCCTTCGGTCCTCGACAACCTGGCAAAGAATCTCAGCTGGACCTCATCCCTTGGAGAGGCTTACCACACCCAGGCCGCCGATGTGATGACGGCGGTGCAGACGCTGCGTGCCAAGGCAAAGGCCGCCGGCAACCTGAAATCAGGTTCCCAGATCACAGTCGTAGAGCAGTCCCCGCAGGTGATCGTCATTCAACCGACCAATCCCCAGGTGATCTATGTCCCGACATACAATCCCACGGTCGTCTACGGCACTCCGTATGTCACGCCAGGCTACAGCACTGCAGCCGTAGTCACGACCGCCGTAGTTGCCTTCGGAGTTGGTATCGCGATAGGAGCTGCAATGAGTAACAGTTGGGGTTACAGTTACTGGAACTGCAACTGGCACGGCGGCACAGTGGTCTACCACAGCAGCGGCTACTACGGAAACAGCGCATGGCACGGCGGCTACTACGGTTCCACCGCGTCCGCCTATGGACCATACGGCAGCGCGCACGCCTCTGCTGGCTATAACCCCTCCACAGGAACTTATGCGCGCGGCGCGTCAGCCTCCAACGCCTACGGCTCCCAGGCAGTCGGACAAGCGTACAACCCGAACACCGGCGCCTATGCCGCGACACATCAAGCCTCCAACGCTTATGGAAGCTACGGAAGCTCGGTCGTCTCCAAGAATGGCAACACCGCGTACACGCAGCATCAAACCACCGCAAACGGGACGGTAGCAACCGCACAGACTTCGGCCGGTGGCTCAGCCGTCGCAGCGTCCGGCAAGTACGGCAACAGTGGTGCCGCGGGCCAAACCGCAAATGGCAACAAGTATGCGACGGCAAACGGCAATGTCTACAAGAACACCGGAAGTGGTTGGAACCAGACGCAGGGCACGCCCCATAACACCTCAAGCTACAACAGCTCAAGCTACTCAGGCGCCAACTCTGCCGCCGCGAAAGGCTATGGAGGCCAGGAAAAAAGCAGCGGCTCTTCGGCCTGGGGAGGAGGCGGCGGAAGTACTGGTGGCGGCGGCTGGCAATCCAGGCAAGAGAGTGCTCGCGGTTCAGCAAGCCGCAGTGGCGGTCGCAGATAAAGCCACGGTGCTGCCGCAAACGAAGTCACTTTGCGTCAGCGTTGTTGGAACGAGTCTATAGACGAAGTTTTGGAGGAGATGGGATGTCGCTCAAGCACCGCAGAATTAGATTTTCGATACGACTGATCCTTTTGGGGCTAATTATTCCCCTTGCCGCTTGCAAGAAATCCGAAAACCCCGAGAATCCTTCGATTAGTGTGTTCGCTTCCCCTGACGACGCGAGTAATGCGCTGCTGGCTGCTGCGAAGTCAGGTGATCAAAACGCTCTCTTCGCAATCTTCGGTCCGGATTCGAAGGAGCTTATCTCCTCCGGCGATCCTGTTCAGGACAAAAACGCAGCCTCTGCCTTCGTGGCTGGATACGGAGTGATGCATCGCTGGCGCAATATGGTGGACGGCGATCAAGTCCTGTTGGTCGGACCGGATAATTTCTCCTTCCCAATTCCGCTCAAAAAGAACGGCGACGGAAAGTGGTTCTTCGACACCGCTGCGGGAAAGAATGAGGTCCTGAACCGTCGCATTGGCCGGAACGAACTTGCGATCATCGACGTTTGCAGGGCGGGGGCGCAGGGTGAGGCGGAGTACTTCTCCCAGCTTCACGATGGCGAAAAGGCCAGGCAGTATGCTGCGAAGTTCCTCAGCGATCCTGGCAAGCAGAACGGCTTGTACTGGAAGACGGCGGAGGGACAGCCGCCAAGCCCGCTTGGACCGCTGGCGGCACTCGCGAGTTCGGAAGGATATAGCGCAAAGCCCGAGGGACACACGGCCTTCCACGGCTATTACTTCCACATGTTGAAGGGGCAGACCGATAAGACGCCCGGAGGTGCGAAAGAATATGTGGTCGACGGGAAGATGACAAACGGATTCGCCTTCGTCGCATACCCTGCCGAGTACGGCAACTCCGGAGTGATGACCTTCATGATCAATCAGGACGGCGTACTGCTCGAAAAGGATCTGGGAAAGACCACGACTGAGACTGCAACCGCAATGACTGAGTTCGATCCTGACTCCAGCTGGGTGATCGTAGAGTAAGGATCGGCCTACACCCCTGCGACGAGGGTTCTGATTTGCCGCAAGCTGATTTCATCACTAAGAAATGGCCTGTCTCCCAAACGGAACAGACCATTTCATTGAACCCAGCTGGCCGTCCTCACTCTTTAATCCGTTCCTTCACACTACGAGCGAGCTTTTCGATCTGTTCCGCCTTCTTGACCATCTCCAGCGACAGGATGTCCTTGTTCGCTTCGTCAACTTCCTCTTTGAGAGCGGTGGTCAGTACCAGCAATTTACCCGTGTCCTCTATTAGTTTCTTCTGTCGCTCGGCGATCCGCATCCTCTGCTGTTCCGCCCGTCGCATAATGTCAGGCTGCGACATGTTGAGGGTTGACGGCACGATCTGTCCTCCGCTCACTCTCACTGAACCGACCGCAACCAAGACCACTCCAATTACCGCAAAATTTAAGATTTTCATAATACATCTCCGATGAACCGGGCGTAATAATGCTCCTTCTTGCCTTGACTCCGCAAGTTGTCAAGCGTGATGCCCATTTCATCGTTGATTCGGCGGAGGTACCCGGATCGGAATAATGCCCGGGATGTGGAATACACTTGCCCTAAGTGAGTCCAAATGACTGATATCGTTGCTGATTCCTTCTCGGCGTGCGCACCTTCAAAACCTGGCCTGGCGGCTGCTACCCGTGAGCAGAGGTCAAGCTTGACCAGGACAGCTGACAGGAGAGAAGCGTGAGTTTTGACCCTACGATCACAAGGCGAAGTCTGATCAAAAATGGAAGCGCCTCCCTTGCAGCCTTTGCGACTTCGGCTGTGTTCCCAGAGATTTCCATTAGCCAGATGGCCTTGTTTCCGTCGAAGCGCCCTCAACCTTCAGCCCGTAAATTTCAGAGTGCCGCCGTCGAAGCTTTCATCCGGGAAACCAGTAGACAAATTGCAGACCCGGAGCTGGCGGCTATGTTTGCCAACTGCTTCCCCAACACGCTAGACACCACGGTAGAGGTCGGCGAATTTGAGGGCAAGCCAGACACTGCGGTCATCACGGGAGACATCCCGGCAATGTGGCTGCGAGATTCTTCCGCCCAGGTGTGGCCCTATCTTCCACTTGCTGCGAAAGACCCTGCCCTCCGAAAACTTTTAGAGGGAGTGATCCGTCGCCAGACGCGTTGTCTTCTTATTGACCCCTACGCCAACTCTTTCATGGCAGACCTGAACGCTCCGCCGCTGGAGTGGAGTCTCAAAGACAAGACCGACATGAAGCCTGGAGTCGGAGAGCGAAAGTACGAGCTGGATTCATTGTGCTATCCGATCCGTCTCGCCCACGGCTACTGGAAGGCAACCGGCGACACCACTCCCTTCGACGCGCGCTGGAAGAAGGCGATGCAACTCGTCCTGCAAACGATGCGCGTTCAGCAGCGCAAGGAGGGACCAGGGCCATACCGCTTCCAGCGAAGCGCCGACAACCCAACTGACACACTCGTGAACGGCATCGGCAACCCCGTGAAGCCTGTTGGCTTGATCGCTTCGTGCTTTCGTCCATCGGACGATGCGTGCATCTTCTCGTTCCTTGTACCTTCGAACCTATTCGCCGTCACATCGCTGCGGCAGCTTGCTGACATGGCGGAAACCATTCTGAACGACGCGGGCATGGCCGCAGAGACGCGCGCGCTAGCGAAGGAGGTGGAGACGGCTCTTCACCAATATGCGATCGTCGAAACACCGACCGGTTCAATTTGGGCGTATGAAGTTGACGGCTACGGCGGCCAAGTTTTGATGGACGATGCGAATGTCCCTAGCCTCCTGGGACTTCCGTACCTCGAGAGTTCCCCTGATTCGGCGCTATATGAACGCACGCGAAGCTTCGTCTGGAGCGAGAAAAATCCCTGGTTCTACAAGGGAAAGGCTGGCGAAGGTATCGGTGGGCCGCACATTGGCCGCGACATGATCTGGCCAATGTCGCAGATCATCTTCGCTCTTACAAGCAACTCCGATCTTGAAATTGTTCGCACCATCCGGATGTTGCAACGTTCGTCGGCGAACTCCGGTTACATGCACGAGAGCTACTACAAGGATGATCCGGCACGGTTCACGCGAGCGTGGTTTGCCTGGGCGAACACTCTCTTTGGTGAACTGATTGGCAAAGTCGTTCACACCAAGCCTCGACTACTGCAGGCATAATCCGGCGCGCAGATCAGCCTATTGTTGCGTTGAGCATGTATCTCGTCTTTGCGTCGCGAAGCTGTTTTATCTCTTCCTGCTTCAGTATGCGAGGATCGCCAAGTTGATGAGCAACGAGCGCTATATGCGCCAGATGTTCGACGGTCTCCATCTTCTGGAAGGCATTCAGCAGAGTATCCCCATAGGTGACTGCGCCGTGATTGGCCATCAGGATGGCATCATGGTCTGGAATGAAGGGGGCGAGGCTGGCTGCCACCTCAAGCGTCCCCGTAATTGCGTATTTCGCCAAAGGGACCGCCCCGAGCGTCATCACCGCTTCCTGACAAAGCATGTCTTCCAGTCCTCGGCCTGCGCAGGCGAAGGCTGTAGCGATGGGTGGATGAGAATGAATGACTGCTCCAATATCGTCCCGGTAGTGGTAGACGGCAAGATGCATGCTCACCTCGCTGGTCACCTTTCTCGATCCCTCGAGTTGTCTCCCCTGAAGATCGACGACAACCAGATCCGCCGGCCGCAGCATGAACTTACTGACGCCCGTGGGAGTAACCAGCAGACGTTGGTCATCCAACCGAACGGAGAGATTGCCTGACGTTCCCGGCATGAATCCCTGGCGATAAAGCAATTTGCCAAATCGAACCAGATCTCGCCTCAACTTAATTTCTGCTTGGCATTCAATGTCTACCAATGGCCGATCCTTTCTGTTAGAGCCGGAGTATCCATTTACGTGTGCGAAACTAAAGTATCTTGAAAGGAGCTGGTGCGGGAGCAAGAACAGGCTTTGGCGAAATTGCTGCTTGGAGTTTACGCCAACTCTTTCCGAAACGATCCGAGGCCATGAAGATCTGGCCCGCCGTAAGTGATCCCAAAACCTTGTAATGTCCGACGGCCGCGAGACCCATCGAAGCGATGCAGCCGCACTGCTGGCAGTCAGGCACTCCTCCAAACTGGCAGGGTGTTATCTGCGTGGTCAGGTCGGCCGAGATCGTCTTGGTGGTCCTGGCAAAGATGCATTCCTCGGGACTCTTTGGAGGATTAGCAATCTCCTTGATCAGCGACTCATGCATGTCCAGCTTGGGATACTTAACCCGCAGTACCTTAAGTTCTGCAATCGTGGACGCTCTTTGCGATGGCGAGAGTATCTCCACATCGGTGGCGCCTATCTGTGGTGTGAATAGACTGAACCACACTTTGGCAATCTCCGGCCGGGGAGTCCAGAAGTTGAGGAATTCATCGAGGTAACCGGGGCGGTCCGCGATTTGCGAAGTGATCGTGGAATGGATCGTGACCTTTGCGCCCTCGATATTCTTGAGGATCCGTTCGTAGGTGGCGGGTTTGCGCCTCTCGTCATGCTCAGGTTGAAGTCCATCAATCGAAACCACAACATTGAGCTTTTTGAACCTCTTCCATTCGGCTGGTACCGTGCGGAAGGCGCTCGTAACGACCTGCGTATGGATTCCCCGTTCCTCGATCTGAGGTAAGAGCAGTTCAAGCTCACGGTATCGAACCATCGGATCGCCTCCCACCAGCGAGACATGGAGCGGCCGGTGCTCGTCGATCACAGCAAGTACTTTGCTTACCAGTTCGTCTCCCTTGAAGTCGGAGAGTTCCCGAAGCTGAGTCGCACCCCCGAGATGGGCGGCGTCGAACGCGTAGCAGCCAGGGCACCGCAGTGGGCACTCCTTTGTGATCTCAATGGAAAGGGAGGGTGCGGAACCGCCGAGGATACTAGCCCACGCCTGTAAGACTTCAGATTTTTTCATTATCTCTCCAAAAGCATCTTGCAATTACGACTGGTTCACTGGCCCGGAGGTGGATCCTGGGCCAGCGATTCCCGCGTGCTCGGCAGAAGATCGATCAGACTTGAATGGGAAGGCTATAACTGCACAGTGCAGGGTGGAGGGATAACGGGTCATGAAGATCCGCGACCAGACTGCATGCTCCTGCACGTGGAGGCCGGTTGGCGTCAACAGAGCCGAACGACAGCCACCTCTGAATCGTGACAAGGAGAGCGACATCCTGCCGGCGCTGCCGCAAAAGCACAAGAACCATCGAAAGAATTGTTATCAGCGAGAGGAGTCCAAGCTCGAAATCCTGGCCACCGCGGAGGAATCGGTCGAACTGCCAAAAATAATCGGTCACCGGCATCACGGCGATCAGGACAGCCGCGGCGAGGATCAGCAAGCGGCCTCCCAGGGCGTAAGAGCGGGAGACGCCATTGGTCGATTGCCTCACCCTGCAGGAGGTGGGCCTCAATCGGCTACTCGATCTAAGTCCATCAAAAAAAAGGGAAAAGAAGACCCCAAAGCCCGGATCATCTTCAATCGACGTCGCCTCGACACCCCGAATTCGAGCGTTTGTCCCGAGTTGTTGTCCCTTGATGGATATCATCTTTTCATTCTGATGCATTTTCAGCCGGTGTGCGGCAAGTTAACTCATTTGGGATCATTGCGTCCAGAAGGCGGGTTCTTCGGCAACCTCTCATCTCGTTCTGGTAATGACTTAGACGAACGAACAATCTGTCTGCTACCAGACAGAGGGGATTAGATTATCAACTTCATCGTCGAAGGCATACTATCTCCGATGATGATAGGACGGTTCCACGATCTGACGAGACGCAGCAGACCCTCCGATTTGTCTGCTTCTCGTTGGAATGACGGTACCTGTGACCTGGATGAGCTCTGTTCGGGCGTTCACGACGAAGGACGGACACCTGTTCCTGAGCCTGATGGCGAATAGCAAATCCCAACCGAAGGTTGGGTCGGATTCTGGACTTTCAGGATCCCGAAGTGCGAACGCCCCATCTTCGCCGCGAAAGGTGCGGTGACGATGGGGCATTTGGGTCGATTGGTATCGACGAGAGCCTGCCGAGATGAATCGTTACCTACGAACGGAGGCGCGAGAACGATCTCCGGACGAATGGTAGCGCGGCGAGCCCGAGGCCGAACAGCGATAGGGTTGCGGGTTCTGGAACCTCCGAAGGTGGAGTGAGTGTTTGGTCGTAGCCGACCGTGAAGGCGTAGTAGTTTTCGAACGTCGGCGTGGTGAAGCTGATCGAACTCAAGCTTCCGTCGATTCGGATGACTCCGTTGCCTTCAGTTCCGAGGACGTTTGAGCCGGAGACCGAGATCGAGCTGCCCCCAAACTCTAAAGAGGGGCCGCCACCCTCCAGGATGATGTCGTCTTTGGTGATGAAATTAAAGGAGGCAGGGATGCTCGGTGAGCCAAGGCTCCAGATGGCGAAGACCGGGTCGACGATAGCGGAGGAGAACGTGATCGTCTCCGTGATAGGTGGCGCACCTGCCGGAGTTCCACCTTGGAGCTGAATCGTGGGAGTGTGCGGCGGGTTGTTTCCGATGTCGCCGCCGGAGAAGGTGCTGGCAGGCGTCCAACTGGGTACGTTGGTGAGACCGCTGGTCTGGCCGGAGTATGTGACCGTGATGCCGCCCGCAAGAGTGCCGGAGGCGGAGCCAGGGTTTCCGGCAGTGGCAGTGGTCCAGGTCGCCCACGCAATGGTGTCGGCGTGCGCGGGTGTGGTTGCTGAGAATGCGCAGACGGCAAAAACAAGCGCAGACAGGGACGTAACTAGCGGGCCTTTAAGCTGCATAGATGTCCTCCTGAGTTTATCCGCCGGGAGTCGGAGCGTTGTTTTTTATAGCCCCGGCACACAGGGAAGTCAATTGAATTGTTGATGACTAAAGTCCTGACCAAAACGACTAAAGAAGCTTGCGTAGACGCCCGACTACTAGGCAAGGGGATGTCATAGCAACGACTAGGGTTACAAAAGCGAGGTCTTCGCGCATTCACTCTGGTGGCGAATGGCTTCATGTATCAGGTAATCGAGTACAGCGGGGCGAACTCAGGGATGCCTGCGGTGTGGCCTGCAATCCAACGCAGGACGTACACCTCGGTGGGGTCGGAGAGAGTATGGGTGAGGGAATTGGGAACTACTTCAAGTAGGACGTGGGCAAGCGAGTCACGGTAGTAGTCCATGTCGGGTTCGAGCATGACGCAGTTGACGCCGTCGATGACGAGCTTGTCGTTTTCGTGGAAGGTGAGCTGGACGTTCGCTTCGCCGAATTGAATCTGCTTCCAACTGGACGTCGCGCCGGGGTGGAGGAGGCCGGGGTCCATCTCGACGGCGAATTTTCCGGCGGCGGCAGCAACTTTCACCTGATCGATAAGGGCGACGTCGCACCAGGCGAAGAAGCGGTCCTGAGCCGGAGCGAAGGTTGCGTCCCAGCGGAGTTGCTTGATGTAGTCGAGCGGAGTGCCCTGGGAAAGCGGAATCTGGCTCATGGCTTCGCCAAGGTTGAGGAGGCAGGCAAGGGACTTTTCCGATCGGTCGAGAAGATTGTCATAGCGCGTTTTGCCGGCACCGTCGGACACGTCAGACGCGAGGAAGGGATAAGCAGATTTGGCGGAGGGCCAGCGGGCGTTGACGAAGCTGAAGCCAGGGTCATCGGGGATGAGCATGATGTCGAGCGTGGTGACGTAGTGGCTGGAGAGCTTGACCGGCTGATATCCCGCCTGTTTGTAGCCATCGGTCGAGACGAGGACGGTGTAGTTGTCGAAGAGATTGTCGTAGAAGGGAAGGTTGGTGAAGGTCAGGTCGTTCTGAGGGAACTCCTTCCAGACTTGCTGGCGCTGGTTGCCGTCGACGATGCGGACGAGGAAGCTGGCGGGTTTGGAGAAGAGCTGGCGGGAGCCATCGAAGATGCGCAGGCGTAGCGTGCTGGCGTTGGGCATGGATCACCTCGTGGCGACGAGGATACGGTAGCACTTTTTCAGGGAATGGGTGGAGGCGCATGCCCACTCATCGCTCCTCACACGGTGAGTGGGCATTGCGGTTGGTCTATTGCACGGTCAGATTGACGGTCGTGTTTTGGGTGATCGCGCCGGACGTGGCTTTGATCCCGACTGGCGATGTTCCAACCGGGGTGGACGGTATAAAGACGTCGCTGCTGCTCGAACAGCCAGCGATAAAGCCGGCTGAGACCAGAAGGACGCCAACTAGACCAAGAAGCCGGATGGAGCGTTGTCTGTCGGATGGACGGCGACGGAAGAAGGTAAGGAAAGCACCGAAGGGTAGGAGCAGAGCGGCCGTGATTCCAGCTGTAGCGGCTCCCCGAAGAGGAGACGGCCGGAGGAGCGCAGTTTTCTTTACCGTCTTAATAGTAAGGGTGGTGGTTGCGGGCGCTCCCGAGGTCACGGCCAACGTCGCCGGGGAGAAGGTGCATGTGGCAGCTTCGGGAAGACTCGTGCAAGTAGGTGTGACGGTACCGCTGAAGTTGTTCGTAGGTGCGGCGCTGAGAACAACTGTGGCGGACGATCCGGCTGCGACCGTGACGGCAGACGCAGACGCGCTGAAGCCATAGGTCGCTGCTCCACTCGTAGTTGCGCTGGTGTTGATAGAGCCGAGGATGCCGTGTTTCTCGGCTGCCAGACCGGCCACGAAGTAGAGCGTGTTGAGGTTGCCGCCGTTTGCCGAAGAGGGCGCGGTGAGCCCAAAAAATATCTCCCAGAGGCTGGCGTAGACGAAGGTTTTCCCGGTGCCGTCGGCTAGCTGGCCGAGGTACGCGAAGCTCTTGGGATCGTAAACGTTGATGATGCCGTCACCGAAGTTGCCGACGAGCAGGTCGCCGCCAAAGATGCCAAAGGTCGCTGGAGCGATGGCGACTCCCCACGGTGCGTTCAGATTGCCGCCAGGCGAGACCGCGCGAGAGACAAAGTTACCCGAGGTGTCGAAGATGTCGACCACACCGTTGCCGGGAGCGAGAGTGGGACCGCCCGTAGCAGCACGGAGAGCGTACATCACGAAGATCTGAGTCCCGATGGTGTGGACGTTATACGGAACATAGCCCGCGGGGAGTGAGGGATCCGTAAAGGTACCGGCAAGTTTGGCGGCCGCAAACTTGTTGTCGTAGACCTCAATCGTCGCGCCTTTACCGAAGTTGGCGGCAAGGATGAAGGTACCGGTCGTGTTGGTAGCCAGTGCCAAGCCGGTGTAGACGGCGCCGGCTGCGCTGTTGTTGATCGCCACCTGTGCGACTGCTCCGTTTGTGCCAAGCAGATTGTTCCAGCCCGTTATCACGCCATCGAGAGACGCGAATAGAAACGTCGCCTTCGTGCCGTTGGGAAGCACGAAGCCAGTGGCAGCACCGGTTGAGGCCGCGGCGGTCGGTGAGCCTGTGGCAGTGGTTCCCCCAGTGGCCGCGGGGATGCTGATCTTAAAATTGACCGCGGGCGTGGCAGGCGGGGTGAACGGTGGGAAGTTCGTCGCCGCGACCACGTAGTCAAGCCCGGTCCCCTGGGTATTGATCCAGAAGGTGCCGTTCGTGACTCCCCACGGGTTGATGAAGTTTGCGTCGGTGATGGTAGCCGGAACGGAACCATCCGAAATGAGATTGCTAACCGTGTAGGTCCCCGCGGTCTGCGCTGTTGCGGTGACGGTAACGGCGGCTGCCATGAGGCACGCGGCGAAGAATCTTCGTCTGCCTGTCGTGCTCGGCTTTGCGCCAGTGGGGGAGGTTGAAAACGTTGAGAGAATAGCTGGGTATGACATGTCATCTCACTCTTCTCTTTCTGCGTTTCGGCGCAGAAAGCGGGCCCTTTGTCTTGAGGCTGAAGAGTACCGAGTTTGCCCCGCGAGTGTTGTCAGGGAATTGTCATGTTGGCGTCATTTTTCATTTCACTCTTTGTCAAGAACCGGTGATCCCGCCGCCGTCTCTCGGTTTGAAAAAAAGCGCATGCAGCCTTCCGTGGCCCAGCACTCGGTGAAGCTCCCTGAACGCGAACAGTGGAAGGAACGTGCAGAAAATGACGATCGCCCGCGAGATCGCCTCGTCGAGGTTGATCTCCTCCAGGACAGTTCCACTAGGTTTGTGGTGAATCAGGCGCTTCACAAACTCCTCGACAATGTGAAACGCGAAGACCAGCACCCCAAACACGAACGCCTTGTACAAAACCGATTGATACAGCAGTCTCCCTTCGTACTTCCGTCCCATGTGCGCCATCTCGCCGATCAGGATCACCTTGGCAATTACCAGAGCATTGATGATCGCAAACGCATAGTTCAGATAACTGACGTCATACTTCTTCAGCAGCAGCATGCCGTAGGTCGAGAGCGCGCAGAAGAAGAACGCCAAGTACCCTGCGATCACCAGAAAGTCCTTGAACTCGTCCTTCGCCTTCTCCTTGAAACCAGGTGCCGCCGGATCCTTGGCCGTCATTTGTTTTCTCCTCTTCTCGGGAGCATCTCTTAGCGCATATGGGATTGTAGGATCTTTTCCCTCACTCATGCCGCGAACCCCCGCCATAGCGGCAAAAAAACCGCCGAACGAGAGTAATATGTTCTAACCCCGCAACGACCTGTGGGAGACACACGACTCCGCCATCCATTGAGCGGCATCGCGGAGCCGGGAAATTGAAATGGGCGCCGACCCAACCGGGAAGCCTGGACTGCTCTTCGTTCGAGGCTCTCAACGCGTCGCCGCCATGCAGTTCTTGCAGGGATTCCCACTCCCAGGACACGGGCCCCATTCAAAACCTCAAACAGGAGACCCACCATGTCCACCACACGACGAGTGTTTGTCAAAAAGGCCGTTGCAGCCACCAGCGGATTGGCTGCTGTCGTCTTTGTACCGCGCATTGCCCTTGCCGGTTGCAGCTCCAGCACCCGCTCCTACGAGTTCAACCACGACGGCGTCGTCAACATTGAAGATTGGAAGCTCGGCGACTGCGAACTGAAGCAGGCCTCCCTCCACGTCTCAGGAAACTTCATCATCCTCAACAGCCAGGTCTGCACCCACTTCACCCACACCAAAGACGTCTGGCACATTACCGCTCAGGTCTTCTACCGGGACAACGCCAACCCCACCAAGGAGATCGTTGTGGCCACCGGAAAGATGGACGGCCCACAAATGTCCGAGCAGGACCACCCTCTCTTCCACACCTGGAATGCGAGGTTTGGCTTCAATCCCGCCCTTGTCAGCGGTCGTCGCTTTGCGGTGAATATTACGTCCTGTTGTTGAGCCTGACGCACCCGGTTCAATCCACCTGCGGCGTCGAGCGCTACACGTACTCACGTCGCAGGAGAACCGGTAACTGCCGAAGGTGACGAAGTGGTCATCGCCTTCTATCGGCTCTCGCTCTTGTCTGCCGAGGCCAGGGTATCGTGTGGTTTCCGGTATTTGAAAAACCACCCATTCGATGCGGTCGAGAGAAAACCAAAGCCAACCAGAAGAATTACCGTAATCAGAACTCCTACAGCTAAAGTAATCATGCTGCCCCCTTGGTCTTATCTGTTCTGAGCCGCACACAGCCCAGTACAGGAACGACCAATCCAACCTGAACTCTAAGCACAAACATTACGCCTATCCCTTCAGAGCGAAATACCCCATAGGGGGCAGGCGAAGGAGCGTAGGTGCAAGATCGCGCACTTCGCGAAGATCGGGGCACCCGCTTGCTGTTTGCCCGGACAGATGCGGGCCACCCGCCAGGAAAAAACCCAGCAGAACAGGAGAACTAGTATCGCTTCAAAAAAGGTAGGGGCGAAAAGTGGTGCCCAAGGTATGCTCTCGAAGGAAAGAGGGCATTCATGACAGACAGGTCAACCAGCACACGCGAAGAGATAAGGATGGGGCAATTGGCAGTTCGCTTCCTCGTCGAAGGCAAGGACTCCGGAGGCTCCGTCGCCATCTTCGAGCTCGACGTCCCCGCCGGAGCCAAAGTGCCCATCGCCCACAGCCACGACGCCTACGAGGAGACCATCTACGGCATCGAAGGCGTCATCACCTTCACCCTCGAAGGACGCAAAATCGAAATCGGCCCCGGCGACGCGCTCTGCATCCCTCGCGGAGCGGTCCACCGCTTCGACAACCTCCACTCCGCCACATCCAAGACGCTCGCCATCATCAGCCCCGGCATCCTCACCCCGGACTACTTCCGCGAAATCGCCACCATCGCCAAAGCCGCAGCCACCTCCATCCCCCAACCCCACCCGACCCCAAAGCCCTCGCCGATGTCATGCGTCGCCACGGTTTAACCCCGGCTCCGTAAAAAATAGTGGCTAGCTTCGGCAGGTTATTCCATCGGGCCTGCCTATGGAGTGCACCAGATCTGATACTGGCCCTTATTGGCAGTTGATGGATGGCTGATCGTAACGCTTTGCCAATTTGTTCCACTTACATAAGTTCCGACAATGGCATTTGCCGCAATTGCATTTGTGGGCTGAACATAGCACTTCGATGTCGGCGTTGCGTTGACTGCCTTGACTGAGTCAGAAGACGAATTCGTGGCAGTAAAAGTGCCTGCAAGATACGAGGCATTTTGCGGTTCACTAATGAAGCTATTATCTCCCGGCGTAGATCCGACCGCACTAATGAATCCGATTCCACTGACCAAGGCATTGCCCGTAGAACCGCCACTGCATCCGCCACCCCTTGCTTTGACAACGGAATAAAAGCTGCCCTCGACAGATATGTCCATGACGTTAAATGCTGCTCCTGGGCAAGGCTCCCCTGAAGCCCCCTCGACGTAGAAGATCGATGCCCCTTTTTTCGCATCGCCGTCGACATTCCCTTTGACAATAAAGCTACTGTGGTAAAGATAGGCTCCGCCAGTCAGGTAAAACACGTCCTGCCCAGCAGATTTGTTGACGTAGATGCCGTACGTTCCGTATCCGTAGGAGTTGGTCTTAATCTTAGGATTTTGGTCGTAGTGGAAGAGGTGGTTGTTGTAGTAATCGGTGATGTTGGTGGCAACCAAACGCTCCGTCCAGCGGGCTTTATTAATGATATCGAATCCTTGGTCGCAATTACCGATTGTCAAATCACTCAGCGCGGGTGGGCCGATCATATCGGTCATCCGAACTGCAGTGCTGTCTGCCCGATCGGCACAATGGATAAACAAATCCTGGATTCGGCCACTATGATAGCCCGATTCCGCAACAGCAGGGTCGGTCGAGCCAAGCAAAACTCCAAGCTTGCTCTTAATGATCAAGCGGCTGGCCATTCCAGAACCTGCCAGAGAAACCAGGTCTACGCGGTTGTCCTCGAGAGTGCCGTTCAAAATATAGCGACCTGCGGGAAAGTAAACGACACCGCCGCCGGCTTTGGTTGCAGCGTCAATTGCTCTTTGCGCCGCGGCCGTGTCATCTGCCGTGCCCTCTCCCGTGGCTCCGAAGGCCTTCACATTGAAAACCGTCCCGCCTTGATCCAGCAGTGCACCTTTTTGAGCGAATGAAACTGTGGACTGGAAAGATAAGAGAAAGAGTATTGCAGCGAAGGAACGAAATGATCGAGCTGTGAAGCGCCGCTGTTTGATCACGATGCTCTCCTCGCCTTCTGGTAGTGGCCCCGACGGCTAACACGAGAATATACCGCAGGAAAAGAAGTGATTACGAAGTAGCTCCGGGCGACTGATATTTTGCCAGGGGGTTTGAGCGGGCATCATCACCTTCACACTCGAAGGACGGCAAAATCGAACTCCCCGCCCCATAACAGGGATAGTTGTAGTTCCCTCAGATCCGAGCCACCGCGAATGCACGCAAAGCGGCCCATCCCGGCGACAAAATGGAGTCGCTAGGATGGGCCTGTCATCACTGGAACGGACGCTGCCGACGCTTAGAACGCCAGCAGGCGGTCAAAGAACGAACGATACCTCCGCAATGCTTGTCTCAGGTCTTCGGTTGAGACGTTATCCCCGCGATCCCACTGATGTTCCAGTTCAGCACGTTCCGCCGCGAACTGTTCTGCGATACGCTTGACGACGGTCGCCACCAGACTATCTGCTTGTTCAACTGCGGCGCGCGGCTCGTCGACGAATCCGATCTGGGCCTTATCCCAACGTGCGCGAAGATCATTCAGTTCGTTGTCCGGAAAGAGTTGAGTTGGCCGATCGTTCTGGATCGTCTGCTCTGGAACGAGCGCTCGAGTCCCTTCAACGTTCCGTGGTTCCACATTCCGTGGTTCCACGCTCCGTGGCTCTACGCTCCGTGGTTCCAGGTTCCGCGGCTCTAAACTGCGTGCGTTATCCGCTACTTCGTTATCCAATACCGCAACGTCCGTCGAGCTGTTTCTGTTCTGGTATTGCGTTCTCGGAGTTACTGGGTTGGCAATCTCTGCGGTGGAAAGATTTGGTTCTTCTCGAACTTCACCGATCATGCTACCTCCTTGTGAGTCGCGCTCGTAGCGCCAAGCAGTTCATCGAACAGGGAACGGAAGTGCACCATGGCCTTGCGAAGGTCCTCTGTGCTCGATTGGCCTTTGCCATGACGCAGAACGATGTCATGAGCCGCGCGATAGTTTCCGACAGTATTCGGATAGTGAACCGAGATGTCGTCCGCACGTTGATCGAACTCGCTCATCGGATATCCACGTGCATTCATAACATCGGTGACCAGCCGGTCGGCTTCATTCACAGCGCCTCGAGGATCGTCGACGAACTGCTTCTGAACAAAAGTCCACTGCTGAACATATCTCTCCTGCTCGGTTGCAGGCAGGGTGCGGAGTTTCAGCTGAGAGACACGTTTTTCTCTTGCAGCGAGAACGGTTTCGGCACGCTGCGGGTCTCCAAGCTGACGCGCGACCCGGTCATATTCGGAACCAAATGTTTGTTTGAGACGCTCGCTCTTACGACGACGCTCGTAAAGGAACGCTGCGGCGATGACGATGACGGCAACCACCACGACGATGATCGCAATCAGGGTTTTCTGGTCCATAAGTACCCCCTGCTGACTTGATGCGGGGATCATCGGACAAGTTGTGCCCAGGCGCGACTGTGGATTTCGATCGCACGAAGGTCAAATTCATATGCCGGATAAGGTAAAGCCAACCTTCCCATCGCCAACAGCCAAGACGCCTGCGAGGAGACCATCTACGGCATCAAACGCGTCATCACCTTCACGCTCGAAGGACGCAAAATCGAGATCGGCCCGGCGACGCGCTCTTTGCGTCCCTCGATATCCCACTGGGAGCGGTCCACCTTCGACAACCTCCACTCCGCCCCCATCAAAGACGCTGGCAATCGTCAGCCCCGGCATCCTCACCCCGGACTACTTCCTAGAAATCGCCACCATCGCCAAAGCCGCAGCCACCTCTGTCCCCCCAACCCCGCCCGACCCCAATGCCCTCGCCGAAGTCATGCGCCGCCACGGCCTCACCCCGGCACGATAACTCAATGCGGATCCCTTCTAGCATTGTGCGCGGCGCGACCACACAACGTTCGCCGCAGGAAACACGGCAGAAGAACACAACACCTGTTTCTTTGTTGTCTTGAAGTTGTTCCAGTCAGCCACAATCCGTGCGATGTCATGCCCGAAGACACGGGCACAGATCGCTCCTAATCCGCTTGTTCCGAAATTTGGTTTCGTGTATCTTCGAGGCCTCCAAGTATGAACACAGGAACATGGTTCTCCACCCAGTGAAAGAAAGCGGGATCGCATGGTCTTCTCGACGGATTCATTTTCATCCATGAAGAGCGCTCATAAAACTGTAGCTCTTCTTCTTGTCATTGTAATTGTCGGAGCTTTGGCTGCTTTCTTAGTTGGGGGCTACCTCACTGCAGTTCTCGTTATTGTCTTGATAATCGGCGTGCTCTGGTTGACAAAACCGCTTTGGGCGCCCGAAAACGAGAAACCGATAAAAAGTTCATTAGCGGTCATCTCGGCCGTAGCGTTGGCAATTCTAGAGCATCATTCAGAATCGAAACCTGTAACAACCTTCTTACTCAAGCTATTGGGTCATAGCAACGTAGATGAAGGCAAGGTGTTGGCATTCAGCCGATTTACGACAGCTTCAGTCATGGGTTTCACGCTTATTGGAGTCTACATCGCCAATCGATTCAGCGGGGATCGCACGGCAATGAAGACTCATCCCAAAAAACTCAGCGATGACTTCCCAGAACAAGCTTACAAAGAGCAACTACGACGGTTCTCCGAGATATTATTGGCCAGATTAACGACGTTGGACAATGAGACTAAATGGGATGACTATTTCTTCTCTCCTCTTGAAGCAGAGGTTGAAATTAGCGGTACAAGGTCGTCCTCAAAAAAAATAGTCGATCTGATGCAAGCGCTAAAGACTGAGCAACGAGCCCGCATCGTTTTAGTTCTTGGAGATCCGGGTGCGGGTAAGAGCATCGCACTTCGAAAACTGGCGAAGGACTTGCTTAGAGAAGTCAAACGCACAGGTAGGGTACCGATTTACGTCAATTTGAAGGAATGGATGCCAAAGCGGGAGTGGACGGAGGCAGATCCACCTTCCATAAAAGAGTTTAGAGCATTTGCTCTGTCGTCTCTCAAAGGACAATCACTTTTTGCCGACCAATTTTTGGATGAGTACTTCGATCGAATGCTTGATCGCGGGCGATTTTTCTTCTTGTTGGATTCGTTCGATGAAATTTCGGCCGTTTTGGATACGACTGAAGCGTCTTGGCTGATTCAAAGCCTTTCAGGGGTCATCGTCGAATTTTTGGTGAGCCAAGATTCTGGACGAGGGATCGTCTCTTCGCGTTTTTACAGGCGTCCTAAGCTCGCTAAAGAGATGGTAGCGACGTTCGAAGTGCGACCGTTTTCAGATTCGCGCATTCATGAGGCCCTAATGCGATCGGCCAAAATGCGGGAGTCAACTGTAGAACGTTTATTTACTGAAAGGAGCGAACTTGTACCCATAGCACGCAATCCATTTGCAGCTGCCCTCTTGCGGATGTATGCAGAATTACACGGAGGTGAACTTCCTGAGCGGCAAGTAAATATGTACGAGAGCTATATAGAATCTCGGCTGGAAGCTTCGAAAGATAAAATCTCCGAGTATGGCTTGACCGCAACCCAAGTGTTCTCCGGCGCTATCGAAATCGCTTGGATAATGTTTAGCACGCCGGAGATCGGGCTTGAGGTTTCTGTGAGACAACTTGAACTATTGCTACCGTCCCTGCCTATTCAAGCGATAACTCAGCTATTAAAATATGCGGGGCTGGCACGAATGAGTGCGTTCGCAGACCCAAGATTTAGCTTCGTCCATCGACGGATTAATGAGTATTTCATAGCTCGAAGATTTATCGTTAGCCCGCAGACGATTTCGCTTCGCTCGATCCCCACGGATTCTCGCTATCGAGATGCTTTAGCCCTTTATTGCGAAGTTGGTCAAAACGAAAATGTCAGGGAAATCGCCGATTTCTGTTGGGAACAGATTCAGAGAATCGACGCTTTGGAGGAAACAAGTACGACTAACGACCATCTAGTTGCGGTGCACTGTTTAAGATTTTTGCGGGATGCATTTGGGACCAGATTAGATGCCTTAGAATTTAGGGAGGAACTCGCGGACTATATTCAACGCAGAATACGCCCTCGATCCGATATCCTAGCTGCAAAACTGGCCCTAGAAGCGTGCGGATTGGCGGAATCATCTAGAACAAGCTCGATATTTCAGGCGGCATTTAGTATTGGTAACCCCTGGCTGAGCGAGACCGCGCTTAAAGCTTGTCGAAACTTGAAAAGCGTAGATGAGAGCTTGGAGGCCAAATTGCGTTCCTATTTAAGCTCAATAGAAGTCTCAGAGGTGATTAGAAGATCCAAAGAGATTGGATTTTCCTTGTCCTTGTCAGATGGTTTCCGGAAAATCCGAAGCTATTGGACGTGCTGCGTTCTCGATGCAAAGCTACTCTGTTTGGGAATAATAATCTGTTCGATCGCGAGTCCGGCGGTCGTGATTGTCGGGTGTTGTTTTTGGTTACTCCCGGGTTTGCTTGGGGCCAACCTATCGAAGAAATTTTTATTTACCATTAGGTTACAATGTTCATTATTTTTATTAATTCCTTTTATTACACACTTGTTTTTTCATGAGCGTGGGATATCTTCATCCATTTTCCTTACTCCACATTGGTGGAATCTTGGAATGGCCATGTTTCGAAACCATTTTGCCTTAACAATTATTTTCTATACTATTTTCGCGGCGATGATTTTTCCGTGGCTGATTGTCTTGTCACTATCAAAGAATGACATGCGTCGTCTTCTGCCAAGAGTCGGCTACGGAATCATTGGCATGATGGCTTACGCAGCGGTAATATATTCATTCGTTTGGTTGAAGAACCATTTTCCGGTTTTGGAGACAGTTATTTACGTTTTGATAGGCGCGGTCTTCCTGCTTGGAGTAGGCAGCGTGATCAATGGTATTTTTCGGTCATTGAAGAGAAAATACGAAGATAAACGCCATATGACTACTGCAACTCAGTCAACGTCACTGACTCGGCAAATGATCGCAAGGGACTTTATGTCCTTTCAAACAAGTGAATATCGTGAACGCTATGTGTATTGGCTAAGAAAACTGCCGCATTCGCCTATAGGGGAATGGCCAGGAGGTAGACCCAACATAAGCGACGACCACTCTACGGCTCTGCTTGCACAAACCGACGAGAGATGGCTTGGCCTCGACACATAGGCTTGATAGCCTGCGCCAATGACCTAATGCAGAGAAAAGAGCCAATTTCCCAAAATGGGAATCCCTAAAAAATGAATCCAGAAAAGTGGCGTGTTTTTCGAGCGCGAAAAATGACCGTCCACTTAGCAGCTTTCAGCAGCAATCCCACAAATTTACCATTCAAAAAACCAACGTTCATAGCTAGGATCATGCAACAGGCAACTGAACTAACCCAACCAAGTACCTTGGAAGCCAGGACTCAACATAGTAAACACAACCTCTTGTGTTAAACCGAATCCGAGTCCACGATAAGGAACAACTTTTGGATTACTTGGGGCACACCGTACACATGAAGACAATTGGGGACCGGGAACTCGCGGATATCTTGGCTCGTCGGGATGCGAGGAAGATATGACAGCGACTCCATCAACATTGGCCCAGATGTCCGACGACGATCTGAAAACATTGCACGGGACTGTCGCCGATTGCCTTATTACGCTGAAACAGCAGGCTGAAGCCTTCGGAGGGACAGCCCGGACTCTCATGTTGGCCCTCGCGATACAACTGGATGAGGCAGAGGTACTGGACTACCTTGTAGGCCTCGCTATCCTTGCGAAGCACCAGGCGCAAAAGAAAACCTTCACGCCAAAAACTGAATCCCCAAATTCAATCATCCACTAACAAGAAGAGATTCCCAAAATGGGAATCCCTCAAATTAAATCCAGAAAAAGTGGCGTCTTTTTCGAGCCCGAAAAACGACCGTCAACTCACCACGTTTCACCAGCAATCCACCACAAATTCACCACAAAAAAACCACGTTCTACCACCCGTTTTTGCCAAAACCCCCAGCAAAAACGGGGAAAACCAGCCCGGAAAAAAACTACTGCAAAAGTCCCTCTTCCGGCTGTGTCTTGGCTTCTTCCGGTGGAATCACAACAGCGGCGGCCACTTTGTCCTGGTCTTCGAGGTCGAGCAGCTTGACCCCCTGGGTACTGCGTCCCGCAGCCCGGATGGACTTCGTGTCGATGCGGATAATCTTGCCAAACTGACTGATCACCATCAACTCGCTGGTCTCGTCTACAAGATTGATACTAGACACCTTACCAATCTTCGGCGTCGCCTTCATATTGATGACACCCTTACCGCCGCGCGACTGCAGACGATACTGATCCACATCCGTCCGCTTCCCATAACCACTCTCCGAAACCGAAAGAATCAGGCAAGGCGTAAGCCCAAGCTCCTTATCCAGCTTCTCCAGCTTAGCCGCAGTAGCTTCAGAGATCGCCGGAGCACTCAGCTCAGTAGGATCCCCGGACAATTCAAGCGGGGTAACCGAAGCAGAATCAGCAACTTCATCAATCGCCGCCTCCACCTGATTCGTCAACCCCTTCTGCGCTGCCCGCTCCAGCCGCTGCTTATTACGCGCTTCATTGGAAGGAGTTACAGCCGCCCCAATCACATAATCGCCCTTGCGCAGAGAAATACCGCGATTCCCCGTAGCGGGTCGCCCCATGGGACGTAAGTCCTGCTCATTGAACCGGATAGCCATACCATCATGCGTCGCAATAAAGATGACCTGCTGCCCATCGGTGATACGAGCCACAATCAACTCATCATCCTTCTCAATATTGATGGCAATAATCCCACGCGCCATCACATTCGAAAAGTCCTTAAGCGCCGTCTTCTTCACCGTCCCATTGCGGGTTGCAAATAACACATACTTCGACTCTTCCTCGAGATCACGTACCGGAAGAATAGTGACAACCTTCTCCCCAGGCTGCAACGCAACCAGCGAAGCCATGGCCTTACCCTTGCCGGCGGCGCCGATATCGGGAACTTCATACACCTTGAGCCAATAGACGCGGCCAGTGTTAGTAAAACAAAGGAGATACGCGTGGGTCGAGTCAATAATGAGCTGCGCGACAAAGTCCTCTTCGCGCGTCTTCATCCCAAGACGCCCCGTCCCACCACGCCGCTGCTGCCTGTAAGTCGATATAGGTGTGCGCTTTAGGTAGCCCGTGTTGGAAACAGTAACCGCAACCTGTTCATCCGCAATGAGATCTTCGAGCTGAAGCTCAGTGGTTTCATCGACGATGACGGTACGGCGAACATCGCCATACTTGTCACGAATCTCCGTGAGCTCCTTGATGATGACTTTACGGAGCTTAGCGGGCGACGCGAGGATGGACTCGAATTCCGTGATGTTGTCGCGGACCTCGGCGAGTTCCTTGAGGAGCTCATCGATGGAAAGCTGTGTAAGACGATAGAGCTGCAGTTCGAGGATGGCATCGATCTGCTTATAAGAGAGGATCAGCGTACCGGTAGCCGAGAAGGTCATGTCGACGCCGTATTTCTTGGGGTCGAGCGTGACGCCGCGGAGCTCGGTGCCGCGGAGGTTGATGCGCTTGTTGGAGAAGTAGCTGAAGAGATTCTCGCGAGCGTCGGCGCGGCTCGAAGATTGACGGATGATCTTGATGACGTTGTCTAGGTGGTCGAGCGCGATCTGGTAGCCGAGGAGAATGTGTTCGCGGTCGCGGGCCTTGTTGAGGAGAAACGCGGTGCGGCGGCGGACGACTTCGATGCGGTGATCGAGGAAGGCGCGAATGGCTGCGTCGAGCGGGAGCTCCTTGGGCTGGCCGTTGTGGACGGCCAGAAAGATCATCGAGAAGGAATCCTGCATCTGGGTGTGCTTGTGCAGCTGGTTGAGGACGATCTGGTGCTCGGCACCACGCTTGAGGCCGATAACGATGCGCATGCCGTCGCGGTCGGACTCGTCGCGAAACTCATCGCGGGCAATGTCGGTGATCACTCCCTCGTTGACGAGTTCGGCGATGCGCTCAATGAGCTTGGACTTGTTGACTTGGTACGGAATCTCGGTGACGATGATAGCCTGACGACCGCCGGAGATGTTTTCGATGCTGCACTTGGCGCGCATGATGAAGCGGCCGCGACCGGTCTTGTAGGCGTTAGCGATGGTGCTCTTGCCAAAGATGAAGCCGCCGGTGGGGAAGTCCGGACCCTTGACGTGCTCGAGCACGATGTCGAGATCAGAGCGGGTTTCGGCCTTGTCTTTCGAGATGACTGCGATGCAGGCATTCACAACCTCTGTGAGATTGTGCGGCGGGATGTTCGTCGCCATTCCGACAGCGATACCGCCGCTACCGTTGATGATGAGGTTCGGGATGCGCGCTGGGAGAACGGTGGGCTCGAGGGTGGACTCGTCGTAGTTGGGAGTGAAGTCGACGGTGTCGGAGTCGATGTCTGCGAGCATCTCGCCGGCGATGCGGGTGAGGCGCGATTCTGTGTACCGCATGGCGGCAGGTGGGTCGCCGTCTACGGAGCCAAAGTTGCCCTGGCCGTCTACGAGGGTGTAGCGCATGGAGAATGGCTGCGCGAGCCGGACCATGGTGTCGTAAATGGCGGAGTCGCCGTGGGGGTGGAAGTTGCCCATTACATGGCCGACGACCTTGGAGGCCTTAGTGTATTTCTTGTTGAACTGGAGACCCATCTCCTGCATGCCGTAGAGGATGCGGCGGTGGACGGGCTTTAGGCCATCACGGACATCGGGCAGAGCTCGGCCGATGATGACCGACATGGAGTAGTCAAGGTACGACCGGCGCATCTCCTCTTCAATATTGATAGAGAGCATGAAGGCGGCGCCGCGCCCCTGGACGGTGCTGGGGGGCATTCCGTCGGGATTTTCGGGCTTGTTCGGGGGCGTGAGGGGGAGTTCGGGGTTCTGATCGTCGGCCATGATTTATAGCTCTATTATAGAGGGTTTGCAGAGGCCATGGCGGCTGACGAATTTGAATTCGGAGGAGCGGAATCGGCCAAGAAAACGGGCGACTTAGAGGTTGACTCATGGGCAAGGTCAAGGAGCAAAAAGAAAGGGACAGGCTTGTGGCCTGTCCCCTGAAGTTTCAAAAGCTTTCTCTCTAGAAGTTGAACTTTCCGAACAGTTGCATGGTGCGTGCGTTGTTCAGGAAGACCTTTCCGGGTTGGCCGAAGAATGCGTTATCAACCTTCTGGAAGTTAATGTAGGTGGTTGTGTTCGAGGTCGAGTTGATGTTGTTGACCGTTCCCGGCGTGTACTGGGCATGGTTGAAGACGTTGTAGGCTCCTGCACCAAACTCGAACGAGTAGTATTCGTGGAACGTGAGGCGCTTGAGGATCGACAGATCCCAGTTGTTGACGGGACGCGTCGGCAGCGTGTTACGGGACCCGTTGGGGAGCGTACCTGCGCCTGCCTGAATGTAGTAAGCGTTCGGGTTGACGGCGACATAGCCAACGAGGTTTGCGTTGCACGTCGTGGCAGTCGGGTTTGTAGCTGTCTTGCATAGGTTGGCAAGATTGGAGGCGAATTGGGGTTGTACCGTGCTCGCTGTACCCTTTTTGCCGTTTGGGTTGACGATGAAGCGATCAATGGCGGTGCTGTCGCCGTTGAGGTTGGAGTTGATGTTGGAGAGCACCGTGGCATACTCCGGCGACTCGTAGGTGTAGATCGGCGAAACGGTCCAATTACCGATGAGATTCTTCTTCACGAACGAGCTGGAGTGCTTGAAGACTTGCACGTCGTAAACCGCTTCAAGCGTGATGCGATGCGTACGATCAAGCGCTGACCGGCTGTAGTCGGCGTTGACGTTCTGCGAATTCTGCGGACGGCGCGGAGTGAGCGTGGTCGCGAAGACCTCGGCCGTCGCGTCATCCATGGTCTTGCTCCATGTGTAGGACAGGTTGGCTTGGAAACCCCCAACAAACCGGCGAGTGACATTGGCAATAAACGCGTTGTAGTTGGAGCTGGAGTACGGCTGGTATGAGGTCATTTTGCTGGTGAAATTGTTAGCCAGGAAGTTCGGCAGGATGTTTGAGCCAGCGTTGATCTTACCCAACGTGCTGGCGCCTGCAGGAG
This sequence comes from Acidobacteriaceae bacterium KBS 89, assembly GCA_000381605.1. Lineage (GTDB taxonomy): Bacteria > Acidobacteriota > Terriglobia > Terriglobales > Acidobacteriaceae > Edaphobacter. Next base: position 1,052,297 of record KB906754.1, on the reverse strand, counting down.
CAGTAACCGACGTAGAACCAGTCAGCAAAGTGGCAAGCTGGTTGGACGGGTTGACCCTGGGCTGGATATTGAGCTGAATCTGTGTGGGCAGGTGGATGCCACGGGTTCCTACGTATCCAATCTCAGCAGTGTAGTCCTTTGCGAAGACGCGCTGAACGGTAAGAGTGTAGGTCTCAGCGTACGGGATTACCTGGTTGGGAATGAAGGCCGCTGTGGCTGCGCGCTGCGCTGGGTAATCGGTTCCGAAGTTCAGGATGCCACCCTTTCCTGGGGGAAGACCGCCCTTCGACAGGAAGTTCGGATCACCAGGCTGGGGATTTCCAGGATTGCCTACATCGTTCGTGCCCGAGTACTGGGGCGGGAAGGAGAGGGTTCCGAGGTTATCGAACAGGACATCGGATGCCATCCCGAAGCCGGCTCGAACGGAGGTCTTGTCATCCGGAGACCAGTTGATGCCAACGCGAGGCATAAAGTTTGTATACGTCGGCTGTGGCGTGCCGAAGGTAATGAGGCCGGGGACGGAGGCGGCAGCGTTCAACACTTGCGAGCGTTCGCCGACCGGAACCGAAGTGAACTCATAGCGGAGGCCGACGTTGAGGGTGATCTTCGGGCTCATGCGGTAGGTGTCGTTGGCATAGCCGTAGAACGCGGTCTGGTCGCCGTAGTAAGTCAGATTACCGGTGGAGCGTTCTCCGAAGCTGGTGGGTGCCAGGTCGTGCAGGTATTCGGTGAGGTTGTCCCACTCGTAGTCGCCGCGAGCACGCTGGGTGAATCCCTGCGGTGAGATGTACTTGCGTCCATCAAAGCCAATCTTGAAGTTGTGCTTGCCCTTGACGTAGCTGATGTTATCGGTCAACTGATAAAGGTTCTGGATGGTGAACTGCGGTGCATTGGGATCGGGGCCCAGGTTGGTAAATCCCTGATCGTCCATGGTGAGGTTGGGGAACGCGTCCAGGCCGGGATATTGGAAGTTCCCTGCTTCCACGGTATTTGAGTACCGGTTGTAGCCGAGGCGGAATTCGTTGGTGAGGTTCGGCGTGAAGGTATGGAATTCGCTGAGAGCGATCAGCTGATACCGGAACGGCTGCGTCGTCCAGAAGACGGGGAAGGGAACTGTGTTCACAGCGTTGTCTGTATTGGACAGGCGGTTGTAAATGTAACGTCCGCGGAAGCTGTCTTTGGGCGAGATGGTGTAATCGACGCTTGCCGTCACCGTGTTAAAGTTCGACGGAGTGCCTGCTGTGCTCTGGAAGTTGCCCAGAGGGATATTGGTGAAGGCTGACGCGCCACCGTAGATTCCGGACTTCGCGTCCAATGCGGTCCCCTGGTAGACCTGAAGGAATTGCGCACCAGACCCATTGCCGCAGGACTGGTCTTGCGAAGCATCGACGGGTCCACCATTTGGACCGGTAATAGTAGCAGCTGGGGTGTACTTCAGGTATTGAGCCAGGTTATTCGCGTTCAAGCCATACGTCGCGCCCAGGTTTTTCAGCGTGTTCAAGCCGGCAGCGGTTGGGACGCAGGAGAAGATCGCCGGATTCTGTCCGATCGTGTTGCGCTCGTAGTTGCCGAAGAAGAAGAGCTTATCCTTGAGAATCGGTCCGCCAACCTGTCCGCCGTAACGATTGTTGTCGTAGCGCGGGTTGATGGCAGGCTTACCGCCCTCGGTTCCACTGATGGCGTTCAGGTTGCGGTTCTGGAAGTACTCGTAGACGCGACCGTGGAATCTATTGGTACCCGAGACAACGACGGTGTTGAACTGGCCGCCTGAAGAGTGACCGAACTCCGGGGAGAATTGGTTGGTGATCAGGGTAAAGCTCTCGACAGAATCGTTGGGGATGTAAATGAGCGGACCGGTCACAGCCTTATTGTTGTTGTCGATACCTTCAATGGTGAAGTTATTGTTACGGGGACGCTGTCCGCCGATGGAGGGACCGATGCCAATACCGATACCGCCGGCAGAGGCAACTCCGGGGCTCAGGAGCGAAGCGTTCAAAACACCAAAGCCGGTCGATCCGCCCGATGCGGTGGACGGCAGGTTCGCAAGCTCGATATTGCTGAAACTTTGCGTTAGGTTGGTGCTGGTTGTATCGAGTGCCACACCGGCCTCTGCGGCGACTTCCACGGTGGTGTTTGCGCCGACCGAAAGAGTCACATTTGCGGTTGAGGTCTTATTGAGTTCAACCGCAATAGCGTGAAGCGTGTATGGCTGGAAGCCGCCGGAGGTGACAGAGAGGTCGTACTTGCCAGGCAGAAGATTGCCGGCGCGGAATTCTCCAGAGTCACCGGATTTTATCGAAACAGCAACACCGGTCTCCTCATTGGTGATCGTAACCGATGCATTCGGAACGATAGCTCCAGAGGGGTCCTTCACTGTGCCGACCAGGTCGCCGCTTGTGGTCTGGGCGAAGGTGATTCCAGTAGTTAGCGCCATCACGAGGGCAGTTATTAAAATGGATATGCGTCGCATGTCTTTCGTCTCCAATGCTGGACTGATCAAGTCGCCACCCGGCAGGCTTGGTTTAGGGAGTGTCAGATATTCCGATTTTCAATTCAGTCGGCTAACAGAGATAGCGCAATCGTATGGCCAAAGTGTGGCCAATGGGGGAGAATTTTATGATGCCCATAATATTCAACGTACTAAGCAAGGCAGGAGCTTCACTTAGACCTTGTGAAGAAAATCCAATATATGATTTTTTGTAGAAAAATACCACGTTAGTTGCATGAAACCGGACTTCCCTCCCACCGTGTTCGAGCGTGAATTAGGAGTCTTAAGCAATCTAAGACTGAAAATGTCGTATATTTATCTTGATATCCGACTCTTTCCGTCGTATATTCGGTTAACAGCGACACTCGTTAGATTTCTAGATCATGTAATTGGGCTTACGCGAAGATGAGTCCAGATATTTACGGAAATATCTCCTGGACACAGGAGGGGAGTAGGAGTTGCCAGTCACGAATTGCCACCTCCGCGGATATGAAGGGAGGAATTACCTTCACGGTATTAAGCAGACGGTCGAAAGCTCAAGCGATCTCCGTTAACTTATAGAATTAATTGACCTTTCTTTGATTATTCGGAATTTGGGACGGATATTGTTTTTTTGGGGACGGATCATGCGGGACCAGTGACGAATGGACGAAGGAACATTGACAAAATCGCTTGACTGGCTAGTCGGCATACTGAAATTGGAATTGTGCTCAGATCAGCGTAAGTGGAAGCGTTACCAAATCACTAGGGTTTGTTGACTTGGGGTTCGCTTCGTGGCCCGATCAACCTCGGTTCAAAAGGTTCATTTCATATCAGTAGGAACTTCAAGGTTTCGCGTGGCTTCGGCCATCAAGCGGGACTTAGTGGGTTAGCGGTCAAGGACGAAGTGTGCTCTCTTGTCCCTTTGATGGGCACGAAGTGGCTTCTAGGAGAAAGGTATGACGCAGATGAAGAGAAGGATAATGGCGGGCAAGAAAAAGAGTTCAGGTCGCGCGATGTTTGAGGAGACCCGTGGGTGGATCGCGGCCGGAACACTCGTGGTGTATGCGGCAATGGGTGGAACGAAGTCTGCGTTGGCAAAGATGGAGAAGACGGACCCGACGGCATCCGGTACTGCGGAGGCGACGCTACCGCTGAAGAGATTCGATATTGCTGCGGGGCCGCTTGATGGCGCCGTAAAGGCCTATGAGAAGGCTACCGGATTGACGGTGAAGATTGTGTTGCCTGCAGGAACGCTGGCGGGGTTCAACTCGCAGGGAGTGGTTGGGCTTTATCGCGAGGATGAGGCGCTGCGGTTGCTGCTGGAAGGGACTGGACTGAATTACCGGGTGGAAGATGCCACGACGGTGGTGGTGGGGGTGCAGTCGAAGGACACCGTTTCTGTAACCGAGTCGATCGCGGATTCGATTGCGATGACAAAGTTTACAGAGCCGCTGCTGACTACGGCCCAGAGCATTACAGTGATACCGCAGTTTGTTCTGAAGGACGAAGGGGTAACTACGCTGCGGGATACGCTGCGGAATGTGCCCGGAATCAGCCTGGCAGCCGGTGAGGCGGGAGCGCAGGGGGACAACCTCACGATTCGCGGGTTTACCGCACGGAACGATATCTTTCTCGACGGCATTCGTGACTTCGGCAGTTACTATCGCGACACGTTCAACTATGAACAGGTGGAGGCGCTGGAAGGTCCAGCGGGAATTCAGTTTGGGCGTGGTTCGACTGGAGGAGTGGTGAACCAGGAGAGCAAGGTGCCGACGGTGCAGCAGTTCGCGCATGTGCAGGCGCAGTTTGGCACTGACGGGACCCGGAGAATCACCGGAGACCTTAATAAGCCGATGCTCGGCGTGCTGGGCGGAAGCGCAGTCCGGCTCAATGCAGTTGGACAGCTTAGCGGGGTTGCGGGACGACCCTTCGCCGAGGTTCGCCGGTGGGGTGTTGCGCCGTCCGTGGCGGTTGGGTTGAATACGAAGACTCGGGGGACATTGAATTACGTTCACCTGCAGGACAACGATACTCCGGATTACGGGCTTCCCTGGTTGAACAACACAGTTGCGCCGGGACCGATTAGGCATGATTACTACGGGTTTCCGGACGAGAACTACCTCCAGACTAACGTCGACATCATGACGTTGAAGGTGGAGCATGAGTTCTCGCCGAGTGTGAACCTGCACATGATTGCCCGGGCGGCGAACTATCCGCGACAGGCGCAGATTACGGAGCCGCAGATCTGCTCGAACGCGCCGGCGAGTGTGCCAGTTGGCGGAGTCGTGGCGAAGCTGCCTACGTCCGCGGTGAACCCGGCGCTTCCTTGTCCTTACAACGGCTCGAGCAATCCGAACACGATCCTGGTGAACCGAAACCAGATCCAGGTCAAGAGCGTGGAAGGCGATCTTTGGGATCAGACAGAGGTGACCGCGCGGTTCAAGCTGCTTGGCGTCAAGAACGCGCTGTTGGCTGGAGTGGAAGGCGGACAGGAGATATCGAACCCCATTCGTTCGAGCTATACGATCAACGGGGTTAATACAGTTCCTTTCGCCACGCTGGTGGATCCGAATACGAGTCAGGCGTTCTCGGGAACTGGATATATCACCTCGATCGTGCATACGAAGTCGGAGAGCGTTGGAGTGTACTTCGTCGACACGATCAAGCTAGGGAGGCTGTTTGAGCTCAGTGGAGGCGTGAGATGGGACCACTTCGACACTGGATATAACTTGTGGCAACCGACACCGCCGAAGGGAGGAACGGTGACTGCTCCGGTTGCGCCGATCAGCCGTGTGGATCAGCAACCGACTTATCGGGCTGCGTTTGTGTACAAGCCTTCGAGCCACGGAAGTGTGTACTTCGACTACGGGACGAGCTTCAATCCCGGTGCGGAGTCGCTGAGTCTGAGTGTTGGGCTTGCGAACAGCTCGGCTGCGCCGGAGGAGAACGAGACGTATGAAGCGGGCGTGAAGTGGAACTTCCTGAATGAGCGGTTGATGGCCGAGGGCGCGATATTCCGGACGGAGAAGGACAACGCTCGCGAGACGGATCCGACGAATGCGAACAATATTGTTGCTGCAGGAAATCAGCTGGTGAAGGGCGTGCAATTCAGCATGGTTGGAAGGCTGCCGCAGGGGATGAATATCGTTGCTGGTTATGCGTATCTTAACAGCGACGTGATTTATTCGAAGTTTTTCCCGACTTCGGTCGGATATCCGCTGGCGAACGTTCCAAAGCAGACGTTCAATCTGTTCGTGACGCATCGGCTTCCGTGGCGGCTGAACGGAGGGGTGGGTAGCAATTATGTCGGGGCGAGGACGGCGAGTTCTACGGTGCCATATGTTCCGACGGGATATGCTCCGAATTCAAATGGGCCGGGGTTTGTGGTGACTAGCGTGGCGATGAAGCAGGTTCCTGGCTACTGGCTCTTCGATGCGATGTTGAAGCGGCCTGTGACGGAGCGGCTGGAGCTGCAGGTGAATGTGAACAATATTTTCAATCGGTACTTCATCGATCTTCCGCATCCGAGCCACCTGATTCCGGGAGCGGGAGCGAATGCGCTGATCGGGGTCAACTTTAAGTTTTGAAGTTTTGAGGAGCAGTGATGCTGATTACGATTCCTGATGTGCTGACGGTCGGCGAGGTCGCGCAGGCCAGAGCAGCGTTGGATGGGGCGGAGTGGGTGGATGGCAAGGTGACGGCCGGATACCAGGCGCAGAAGGTGAAGGAGAACCTGCAGTTGCCGGAGGGTCATCCGGTGACGGTGAAGCTGGGCGAGATGGTGCTGGCAGCGTTGGCGCGTTCGCCTCTGTTCATGTCGGCTGCGTTGCCGTTGCGAGTCTTTCCGCCGATGTTCAACCGGTACACGGGAGGCGGTCACTTCGGCACGCATGTGGACACCGCGATCCGCTCGAACGCGATGACGGGCCAGCGGATCAGGACGGACGTTTCGGCGACTTTGTTTCTGTCCGCGCCGGAGGAGTATGAGGGTGGTGAGCTTCATGTGGAGGACACGTATGGGGTGCACTCGGTGAAGCTGCCGGCGGGGCATATGGTGCTGTATCCGGCGACGAGTCTGCACCGGGTGGCTCCGGTGACCAGGGGAGCGAGGGTCGCTTCGTTCTTCTGGGTGCAGAGCATGATCCGAAGTGATGGAGATCGCACGTTGCTGTATGACCTCGATACGGGAATCCAGCGGCTGGCGGCGGAGTCGCCGGGGAGTGCTGTGGGGGTGCAATTTACGGGGGTGTATCACAACCTTTTGCGGCGATGGGCGGAGATGTAGGGTTGGCGTCCTATAAGGGGGGTCCCCCCCCATTGCCCGCGCGTAAATCGCTTGTAATCAATGGTTTAAGCGGACTTGATCCTCGCAAAATATTGATTCCAGATGAGTTGCGTCCAAAATATTGGAAACAAAATAGTTATGCAGCATTTTGTGAGCAAAGAGAAAGCCCCGGTCGGGAGCCGGGGCTTTTTTCTATCTGTTTTAAGGATAGCAAACTGGAGATAACTCATACGCCAAGTGGATGTTGTTGTCTTGAAATAGGTTAGGTCGTTTCGGGGCTTGACATGCGAAATTGCTGGTGTTTTTTGAGGTAGGCGGACGATATTTATTTCTGGTGGCTCGTTCGAGACTGTTGCGAAAACTCTATTTTCGGGCGCAACTCATCACTGCTCCAACTTCCGAGTTGCCGACAACCACCCGGAACGCCACAAGGCTCCTTGTCCAGGTTCTCAATGAGTGAATTGGTCTGTTGGCGTCAACCGAGGATCACGATCACGCCTGGGAAAGGGTCGCCGGACACTGGCCGACTTAAGGGTAGCAATCCTGTTCAGTGAGTGCATTGGCGATCTATATGCGTCGGTGTAAGGGTTTAGAGACCAGTGAATGGAAATCCGGCTCGCGACAATATCAATTGACATTTCAATCGAAATCAACAACCATATGGTTGTGGATCGGCTAGGTACAACATTTGCGGCTTTGTCTGATCCAACCCGGCGGGCGATGATCGAGCGGCTCTCCCGTGGGCCTGCCTCTGTGCACGGCTTGACGGAACCGTTTGCGCTCTCGCAGCAGATGATTTCAAAACATATTGCGTACCTAGTGCGGGCGCGGATTGTGATCAAGACGAAGCGTGGACGGGAGAGTGTGTGCACGCTCAGGCCAGAGGCGATTAAGACGGTCAGCGACTGGGCGTTTAGCTATCGCCGGTTCTGGGAAGAGAGTTTCGACAAGCTGGAAGAGGTTGTGAAGCAAATGAAAAAAGAGGAGGTCAGAGATGACAAATAACACGGTTAACGAGACAGAGCGGATGACGATAACACGAGTTTTCGATGCCCCACGCGAGTTGGTTTGGAAGGCGTGGACAGACCCGAAGTACATCATGCAGTGGTGGGGACCGAAGGGCTTTACTGCGCCTGTTTGCAAGATGGATTTTCGCGTGGGAGGAAAACTTCTCTGCTGCATGAAGGCGCCGGATGGGCAGGAGGGCTGGAATGCGGTTGAATACCACGAGATTGTTCCGTACGAGAAGATTGTTTCCTTGATGTATTTTTCTGACCCGGAGGGAAACAAGATTGACCCTGCGCAATTGGGAATCGAACCTGAGGCCATCGAGGGTGCTTACGACGTGACTCTTTTTGAGGACTTAGGAAACGGCCAGACGAAGCTTACTTTCATTGGAAATGAACCGATGGAGAGCGCCAAGAACAGCGGGCAACTCGAGGGCTGGAACGAGATACTCGAAAAAATTGCCGCAGTTGTTGCGGAGCTGGCGCAGGCGAAATAAGAAACTGAAGCTTTGATTCGCGAAACTCAATCGTGGAGAAAGAAATGAAAAGACTATCGTTTCTCGCTATCGTCCTGCTGGCATTTGCATTTGCCGCCCATGCCCAGGACACGATGAAGAAAGATGCAGCCGTCAAACCTGCCGATCCGGAATCGAAAGTCGTGCTCGATTCCTGGAATGAGATTGGCCGCAAGCTGACGGCGCTGGCCGAAGATTTTCCTGAGGACAAATATGACTTCAAGCCGACACCCGCGCAGCGGAGCTTCGCCGAGCAATTACTGCACGCGGCGGGTTCATGCTACTACTTCACGAATCCTGCGATGGGGCAGAAGCCTCCCGCGGCAGAAGATCCGAAGCGCGAGCAATACAAATCCAAGGCCGACATCGTTGCATTCGTCAAGAAATCCTTCGCCGATGGCGCAACCGCCATCCAGTCGAAAGGCGAAAAAGGCCTGATGACGGAGGTTGTCTATTACCCTCAGCAGAAGGCGCGCGTTATCGACATTGCATACGGCATCATCGAGCATAGCGGAGAACACTACGGCCAGCTCGTTGTGTACTACCGCCTCGCAGGTCTTGTGCCGCCGGAGTCGCGGCCCAAGAAGTAAAGCTCAAGAGACCAGGTACCCCGTCCTTATCGCGCGCCGTTTGCGCGAATGGGCGGGGGGTTTGGTTTTTGGGACCCCTTCAGTATTCAATGCGCCGCGCGGCTTATGGATATCTATGATTTGGGAAAATTACCGACGTCAGAGTTCGGTGTCGTTGACGGGCAAACCGAACATTAGCGGGTTAGGGAAGAGTGGCCGACGAGCCACAGGAATGCGGACTCGACGGGGGAGAGCGTCTCTCTAAATGATTCTTCCTCGCGCCTTATGTCCTCGTGGTACGGCCGATTATTTCCGGGGAACCGGGGGGCAGATGTTCTCGTACTGTACAGCGGTGGTCCCGGGCTCACAGACAGGATAGGAGAGACGAATGCTGGCGGATTTGCGCGATGCGCTTCGACAACTGCGGAAGGCACCGGGGTTCACAACTACGGCAGTGATTACGCTGGCGTTGGGGATCGGGGCGACGACGGCGATCTTTACGCTGGTGCACCAGGTGATGTTGAAGTCGCTGCCGGTAACGAAACCGGACGAGCTCTGGCGCATTGGAGACAAGGTTCGCTGCTGCAACTGGGGCGGATACCGCCAGGGGGATGATGGCAATTTTTCGTTGTTCTCGTGGGAGGCGTACAAGGTCTTTCGCGACCACACTCCGGAGTTCACGGACCTGGCTGCGCTTCAGGCGGGCAACGCGCCCCTTGGCGTCCGCAGAGCGGGATCGCAGGCGCAGGCGGACACACGAAACGGAGAATATGTATCCGGAAACTTCTTTAGAACCTTCGGTGTGCAGCCTTGGATCGGCCGGCTTTTAACCGACGCCGATGACCAGGAAAGCGCGCCATCGGTGGCAGTCATGAGCTACCGCATCTGGAAGGAGAAGTACGGCTCCGATCCGTCGGTGGTTGGCGCCAGCTACCAGATCAATGGTCACCCGTTCACCGTGATCGGTGTGGCTGCGCCAGGATTCTATGGAGCCAAATTGGCTGGCTGGGGCATGCCGGATTTCTGGCTACCGTTGACCTCGGAATTATTGATCGATGGAGCGACCTCGCGGCTCAAAAGACCGAATGGAAGCTTTCTCGATCTCATCGGGAGAGTGCGGCCGGGAGTCGATCCCAAGACCCTCGACGCAAAGCTGAAGGTGGAACTCCACGACTGGCTGGCCAGCCACGTGCCCGATATGGAGCCAGGCGAGAAACAGCTCTGGCAGCAGCAGACGTTGCATTTAACTCCGGGCGGTGCTGGAGTAGCGGCCATGAGGGATCAGTACCAGGATGGGTTGAAGCTGCTGCTGGTGGCAGCTGCATGCGTTTTGCTGGTGGCCTGCGGAAATCTTGCGAATCTGATGTTGGCGCGAGGATTGAAGGATCGCGGGCAGACCTCCGTACGCGTTGCTCTCGGCGCTTCGCGGCGGCGGCTCGTGCGCAAGGCGCTTGTGGAATCTCTGCTTCTGGCTTTGATCGGCGGAGTTTTGGGTATCGGCGTGGCCTACGCCGGCACGAGGCTGATTCTCCACTTGGCCTTTCAAATCAGCGCACACAACTTCGTACCCGTCAGTGCCTCGCCCTCCTGGCCAGTTTTGCTCTTCACGTTGGCGCTGTCGGTGCTGACCGGAGTCATCTTTGGGATTGTACCGGCGTGGATGACCTCGCACGCCGATCCGATCGAAGCGCTACGAGGCGCAAACCGTTCGACAGGTGGCACTCGCTCCTGGACGCAAAAATCGTTAGTCATCACACAGGTAGCCATGTCGCTGGTATTGCTGTCGGCAGCAGCGCTCCTCGCCCGCAGCCTCCGGAATCTCGAACACCAGAATTTCGGATTCGAGACGGAGGGCCGCTACATCGCATGGATCAATCCGACGTTGGGCAACTACAAGCCCGAGCAACTCGAGCCAATGTTCCGGAAGATCGACGATCGCCTGAGTCAGATCCCTGGTGTGCGGATGGTCGCGCCGGCTCTCTATGCACCAATGACAGGCGATAGCTGGAACGATGGGATTCGCATCGCAGGCAGACCCGAACCCGCAGCCAAAGAAGACACCGGTGCCTCATGGGCTCGCGTGATGCCGGGGTTCTTCGAAACCTTAGGGGGGAAGATGGCGCTCGGCCGACCCATTACTGATGATGACACTGCTACAACGCGCAAGGTAGCGGTCGTCAACGAGGCCTTCGCGAAGAGGTTCTTCAAAGATAAAAACCCGATCGGAGAGCACTTCGGACAGAACAGAATCAAATATGCGACAACGTATGAAATTGTCGGCGTGGCGAAGGACATGCGGTATATGACCTACGACTACAAAGATCCGATACGTCCGATGTTCTGGCTGCCCGAGAGCCAGACCGTGCAGTACGACGATCCAGCCTTTCAAAGCGGGGAAATCTGGTCGCATTACCTCTACAACATCGTGATCTGGGCGCCGGGAAATCCGCCCGGAATGGAAGAGCGCGTGCGCAAGGCTCTGGCCGAAGTCGATCCCGATCTCGTGCTCTATGGTGTTGACCCTTACAACCAGGTGTTGAGCGCGGACTTCCAACAGGAGAATATGATCGCGACGCTCACGACGCTCTTTGGTGTACTTGGTCTGCTTCTGGCAGCGATCGGGCTCTATGGGGTGATGGCCTATATGGTGGAGCAGCGAACGGGCGAGATCGGCATTCGTATGGCGCTCGGGGCAGATCGCTGGCGTGTTGTCAAGATGGTGCTGCGAGGCGCCTTCTCGCAGGTAGGGATTGGACTGGCACTTGGCATTCCAGCAGCAATCGGCGCAGGCTGGCTGATGAAGAATCAACTGTTCGGCGTAAAGCCGTGGGACCCAGTCATGATCGTGTTCGCTACGCTGTTGCTCGCGTTGGCAGCCGTGCTTGCGTCAGTGATTCCAGCTCGCCGCGCAGCCGGGGTTGAGCCGATGGTGGCACTGCGGAACGAGTAATCGTGCCCAGGCATTAGTGATACAGCTCGTTAGTGTGCTGCGAACTGCTTTGCTATCTTCGGATCCATCAACGCCTTAATAAAGATGCCGCCCACTACTGAGCGAGCCTGAAAGCCCATCTGCCGACCGCTCTCTGCGTCGTAGAAGTCAGTGAGCGGAACACGGGACGATGTTTCGTCTGCCCACAGTGTGATGCGATGCGTGAGATCGGCGAGTTGTTTGGGGTCGCTGGTGAGGGATGCGGTCCAGAACTCCCAATCGAGCTTGGTGATGGTCTTTCGGTTGTCGAGCGGAAGGCCGTAGCGTTGCATTTTGGTTTCGTAGAACTTCCACTCCTTTTGTGCAATGGAGTTGGGGAAGAGGTGGAGGCCGAGCAACTCGTCCCAGACTAGGTTGTACTTTTGACTCCACGTGTTGGGCTGATCGAAGGCGAGTTTGTAGTGGTCGCCTTCGAGCGCCATGCCCTCCCATTTAGTGGCCATCGACTTTGCGGTGGATCGATACTGGGTGGCCAGTGCGTGGTCGCCTGTGCCTTCTGCGATTTCACTGAAGGCGCCGAGCGCTTCGATAGCCTTGATGGAGAGATTCGTATTGTGCGCGAGATGGCCAGCGAAGTCGTCTGTGCTGAGCTGGTTCTCGGGGTCGAGGCCTTTCTGTTCCAGGTAGGAGGCCCACTGTTTGAGTTGCGGCATGTACTTGCGAGCGAAGTCCCAGTTGCCCTCGGCGCGACCGAGCGCTGCGACCATGATGAGGAGGTTGCCGCTTTCTTCGACGGGCATTTGATTTTCTTCGGTGAGTTCGCCGCCGCCGTAGACCTGGCCGTTGGCTAATGGGAAGGTGCCGAGATCATGTGGAGCGAATGGAAAGCGCCAACGCGGCAGAGCGGCGTAGCGCATGACGGGCTCGAGTTGTGCCTTCAGCAGCGTGGGATTGAAGAGAAGAAAAAATGGCGAGGAGGGATAGGTGACATCGACGGTGTCGATGCAGCCGTTGCTGTCGTTCTCTTTGGAGAAGAGCATTGGGGTGCCGTCGATATCGGCGACTAGGGTGTGGGCGGCGATGGTCTGGCGGAAGGCGAGCGAGGTGAGGTAGCGATATTCCGGTCCGCCAACTTGTTCCATCGCACGCATCAGGTCGTCGTCGAATTTGCGTCCGCGCGCTTCGAGGGCAGCGTAGTCCTTTTCCGCTGTGGTGAGCATGGCGGACTCGGTCATGTTATTGCGTTGCCAGTAGGGGCGGAGTTTGCGGCCGAGATATTCGACGCCGTAGCCTTCGGTGTAGGCGAGGAGCACGTGGCGTTCGACGGGTGTTGTGGTGACTTCGCCGAGGCTGAGCGAGAGATCAAGATGTGCTCCTAGGTTTGCGGCTTGCGGCATCTCCTGATCGTCGGACTGCGGGAGGGTTCCATCTGCGATCCACTGTCTGATGCCATCGCGTGCGAGTGCGGTGGAGGATGCGAAGGAGTCGGGGATGCCGAGATGGAAGTAGCCCCAATCGATGCGGACGCGATCTCCGGAGCGATGCAGCAAGGCCTGATCGCGGGAGCCGAGGTTGAGGAGAGTGAGATTTGTTGCACGCGTGCGGCCCCAGGTTACTTGCTGCGATCCGTCGTTGACGGCGATCTGCGGGTCGACATCGAGAAGGAGATCGACGTGGTGCGGCTTGCCGTCTGTCGCTGTTGCGCTCCACAAGAGATAGGTGATGGGGCGCGAAAGAACGTCGAGGTCGGCGGGGAAGAGTGGGGTGTAGAAGGTCGCGTGAAGCTCCACACCGGCGGCACGGAAGGTGTAGATGGAGTGCAGCGGAGTGACTTCGAGGGTGGTTTGTTCCATTGCGGGGATGGTTGCACGGCGGATGGCTCCCATCCAGCGATAGGTCTGTCCGTCGATGCGGGCGAGGCCAAGCATGGGCTGTGCTGCTTCGGACCAGTGCTTCGTAGGTGCGTCGGTGAGGTGATCGGCCATGGACCAGACGCTGAAGAATGGATCGTTCGTCACGAGAGGGACGGCGGGGGGACGATGCTGCGTCTGTTGTGCTGCGGCGGGAATGCAGGCGCAAGCTAAGATTGCTGTTCGTGCGAAGAGCTGCAACGGAAGTTTTGAAGGCATCACAACATAGTAGCGATTTTCGTGAATAGCGAAAGTCTTAGAGCCATTCAATGTTGAATGGATTGGAGGTTTTCGGGTGCGGCTGAGCGGATCTGGTTAATCATGGTGCGGATGGCTCCGAGCACCAGTTCGGGTTCGTCGAGGTGGATCCAGTGGCCGCTTTTTTCGGCAATTACCTGTTGGGTCGATGGCCCGATGCGTCGCAGGGCTTCGGAGGAGAGCGGCTTGGTGTCGCGTGGGGTAAGGAGGAGGACTTGAAGGTGTTCGATCGGCTTGGCTTCGTGCATCTCGTGGACGGTTGCGGGCACCGCGTGGAGATGTGCCGCCATTCCGCGATAGAACTGCGGTGTGGACCAGTGCGCGGCGATGATAGGCAAGACGCTCTGAGGCATCTTGGCGAGCTCGCAGGCGACTCGGTCTACGATTTGTTGGCCGCCTGCTCCGGCGACCCGAGTGATGATGCGCGATGTTGTGCCGGAGCGCCGGAGAATTGATGTGGCCGCGAGCCTCGCCATACCGACGCTCGCGATGGGAACGGCGATGGTGGTGAGGCGCTTGCCGCGCTCGATTGTTGCGCGCCCCGCTTCGTTGATGGGTGGCCAGTCTTCGGGGCGCATGGGATCGACGAGGATGACGCCGACGACTTCTGTGGGGTGCTCGGCTGCGAAGTGGCGGACGACTAATCCTCCGAAGGAGTGCCCGACGAGGAGATAGGGTGGCGGGACGCCGGCCTGCTGCAAGAGGGTGCGGAGTTCGCGAACGATGTTTGATGGCGTGCGGTGGGAGAGGCTTGGGCCGCTCCAGCCAAGGCCGGCGCGGTCGTAGGTGACGGTTCGGGTGAAGGCGCTGACTGATTCCTGCAAGAGCATCCAGTTCTGGCTGGTGGCGGCGATGCCGGATTCGAAGATGACGGTGGGGCCGCCGATGCCCTTTTGCGACAGGTACATGCGGCGTCCGTCTCCGACGTCGACCATGGTGCCGTGTAGGAGGAGTCGTCGCTTGTCCCTTCGCGCGCCCGCCCACTGGTAGAGCATTCCCGCCGCGGGCAGGAGGGGAATGATCAGGACCAGCCAGAGCAGACGGTGCATTGCAATCTCCCTGTTTGATTAGACGGCGTGTGGGGCGTGGGGCTCAATGAAAAACGCTCTTCCCATAGACGTTCGAGTGGTGTATTGTTTTCTCCCATAGATGTTCGAGTGGAGAGTGAGATGGCGGATTTGAAGAAGCAGGCCAATGGGGAGATGTTGCAGGGGACGCTGGACATGCTGGTCCTGCGAACGCTGGTGATGGGGAGGGCGCATGGGCACACGATTGCGCGTGTGATCGAGAACACGTCTGAGGACGTGCTTCAGGTGGAGCAGGGGTCGCTGTATCCGGCGCTGCATCGGCTGGAGGACCGGGGCTGGGTGAGGTCGTCGTGGGGGGTGAGCGAGAACAATCGCAAGGCGAAGTTTTATGAGTTGACTGCGGCGGGGAGGAAGCAGCTGGTGGCGGAGCGTGAACGCTGGCAGCAGATGGTGGTGGCGATTGGGCGAGTTCTGGGTGCGGCTTCGGAGTAGTGGCGTAGGAGGGGACGATGAATCTGAGGCGATTTTTCAGCAGGCCGGCGGTGGATGCGGAGTTGGCGGAAGAGTTGGATGCGCATCTGCAGCATGAGGTGGATGACAATCTTGCGCGTGGCATGAGCGAAGAGGAGGCGTGGCGACGGGCGCGAGTGAAGCTGGGGAGCGTGCGTCGCGTTCGCGAGACGATGTGGGAGAGGAATTCGCTGGAGTGGTTTGAAACGGGGCTGCGCGATCTGCGCTATGCGGTGCGCACGTTGTGGCGGACGCCGGGGTTTACGGTGACGGCGGTGCTGATGATGGCGCTGGGGATTGGGGCGAATGTTGCGCTGTTCACAGTGGTGCGTTCGGTTCTGCTGAAGCCTTTGCCGTTTCGCGAGCCCGACAAGCTGATTCAGCTGTATGAGAAGAGCCCGAATGGACGGCGAGAGTACAGCTATGTTGCGGGTGGGATGTATGCGGCGTGGAAGAGGGCGGCGTCGAGCGTAGAACAGATGGCGGTTTACGGGACTGACAGCATCAATTTATCCGGCACCGGCGGCCAGTTGCCGGAGAAGATTCGCTATGCAACATGTTCGTGGAATTTGTTGCCGATGCTGGGTGTGGTGCCGGAGGTCGGACGTTCGTTTGTGGAGGCGGACGACCGGCGTGAGGCGCCTGCTACGACAATGCTGACGCATAGTTTGTGGATGCGGCGGTATGCGGGGGACCGAGGGATTGTTGGCAAGACGATTTTGCTGGATGCGAAGCCGTACACAGTGATCGGCGTGCTGCCGGCTTGGTTCGAGTATCCGGATACGCGGACGCAGTTGTGGGCGCCGATCTATCACGAGCAGTCTTCTCAGATGATGGAGGCGGTGGACAACCACAATTTTTTTGTGGTCGGACGACTGCGGCCCGGAGCTACGCTGGCGCAGGCGCTGAGCCAGGTGGATACAGCGGAGAAGCAGGTGCGCGCCATGCATCCGACGCCTTCCACCTCCAGCGAGGCGAGTGCGCGAACGTTGCTGGATGGTGTGGTGCATGATGCGAAGGCGACTCTGTACACGTTGATGGGAGCGACGAGCTGCGTGCTGCTGATTGCTTGTCTGAATGTGGCGAACCTTCTGGTTGCGCGCTCGGCTTCGCGAAGGAAGGAGACTTCGGTGCGCGCCGCACTGGGAGGAAGCCGATGGAGACTGCTGCGCGAACAGGTGACGGAGAGTGCAGTGCTCGCCATGGCAGGAGGCGGATTGGGGCTGTTGGTCGCCTGGTTGGGGACGGAGTGGCTGGTGCAGGCGCGGCCCGAGATGGCACGAGCGGGCGCGATCCATATAGATGGCGTGGTGTTGCTGTTTGGGTTGGGCGTCGTGGTGGGCTGTGCGATTCTGGCGGGGCTGATTCCTTCGCTTTCGTTTCTGCGCGGGCCTCTGCTTGAGTCGCTGCAGGATTCTTCGCGCGCGACGAGCGCTGGGCATGGGCGTCTGAGGCTGCGGCGGGCATTGCTGGCCGTGGAGGTTGGGCTTACGGTTGTGCTGCTGACCTGTGCTGGGTTGCTGCTGAAGAGTTACAACCATCTGCGGTCGACCGATGTGGGAAGTGCGACGCAGAACGTGCTGACGATGCAGTTCGCGCTGCCGAATGCGCGATACAACACGGCGGCGAAGGTCGCTTCCTTCTATGAGCAACTGCTGCCGCGGCTGCGTTCGCTGCCCGGAGTGAAGGCTGCGGGTGTGGTGACATCGCTGCCTGGGCAGGGCTATGGTGGTGACTCGCGGTTTAGTCTTGCCGAACACCCTGACTTCGCGGGTGGTGCGGTGCAGTACGCAATTGTTCGCGGCGCGGACCCGGGATACTTCAGCGCGCTGCAGATTCCGCTGGTGAGTGGGCGATTCTTCGAAGCCCGGGAGCGTCTGACGGATGCGCGCTCGGTGATTGTGAGCAAGAGTTTTGCGCGGCAGTATCTTGGAGACGAAGAGCCGCTTGGCAAACATATTCTGATAAAGGATTCCAGTGACGCGTCGCAGGGGTTTGAGATTGTCGGGGTGGTTGGCGATACGCTTTGGGCGCTGACGGAGCAGGATACAGCGATGATTTACTTTCCGCTGTACTCGGGTAACTGGCAGAATGCGTCGATCGGTGTGCGGTCTGACGGCGATGTGACGATGCTGGCGTTGCCGATTCAAAAGGTGCTCGCGGAGCTCGATCCGGATTTGCCGGTGTCGGATGTGTTGACGATGGAGCGGTCGATTGGACGGTCGACGGGGGATGCGAGTTTTACTTCGTCGCTGGTGATGGCGTTTGCAGTGATCGCGTTGGCATTGGCGGCGGTCGGATTGTATGGAGTGCTGTCGTACATCGTTACGCAGCGGACCGGCGAGATCGGGATACGGATTGCGCTCGGAGCGCAGCGCAGTACGGTTTTGCGGCTGATTCTGTCGGATGGTCTACGGCCGGCGTGGATCGGGCTGCTGCTGGGTTTGGCGGGCAGCGGCTTTGCGGTGCAGTTGATTCGGTCGATGCTGTACGGGACGCGAGCGCTGGATTGGGTGCTGTTTGCCGAGGTTGGAATGTTGCTTGTGGTTGTGGCCGGCATTGCTTGCGCGATACCAGCATGGAAGGCATCGCGCCTGGATCCGATGCAGGCCCTGCGGATGGAATGATGTAGCACTGGGTGGATTTGCCGACTCCGGGTCGACCTCCGATAAGTTTGACATATAGGATGGTGGGACTATGGAGATCAACTTTTCGGGCAAGGTCGTGCTAATCGCTGGGGGAACGGGCGGTCTGGGGAACACGGTGAGTCTCGCGTTTCTGAAGGAAGGTGCGAAGGTGGTGGTGACCTATCGCAAGGAGGAGGAGTTCGCTGCGCTGAAGCAGGCTGCAGGGTCACAGGCGGCGGCGCTTGAGGGGGAGATGGTCGATGTTACCGATGAACGGAAGACTAGTGAGTTTGTCGGGGGCGTTGTTACTCGACACGGCAGAGTGGATGCATTGGTGAATTCCGTTGGCGGGTATGCGGGCGGCGTGAAGCTTTGGGATCTGGAGACGAAGGTGTTCGACACGATGCTTTCGTTGAACCTGCGATCGGGTTATGCGCTGGCGAGGGCGGTGTTGCCGGTGATGTTGAAGCAGCGGAGCGGATCGATTGTGAACATCGCGGCGAAGGCTGCGGTGGATCATGGTGCGGGCGCGTCTGCGTATGCTGCGTCGAAGGCTGCCGCGGTGGCGCTGATGGATTCTCTAGCTGCAGATGTGAAGGGCACAGGGGTTAGGGTGAACTCGATTCTTCCGAGCATTATCGACACGGCTGTGAATCGGAAGGCGATGCCGGATGCCGACTTTTCGGTGTGGCCGAAGCCGGAGGAGATCGCTCAGGTCGTGATGTTTCTGTGCAGCGATCATGCGACGGTGGTACATGGCGCGTCGGTGCCGGTGTACGGAAACAGCTAGACGTGGACTTGTAAGTTGTTGACGGCGAGAATGTTTGCACACGCACGATCCGGAGGCCGCTATGCGACCAGGTTGTGGGGCCTTGCTTCTGATTGGCTTGTTCGCGGGTGGTGTGTTGCCAAGACTCGCGGGCGGTCAAGGGAAAAAAACGGAGTTGAAGCATCTTCCGCCAGCGGCCTATACGGCTGTTCCGGCGGCCCCGGCGATTGAGTGCGATGTGTCGGCGGCGAGTGTGTCGCCGGGACAGAGCGTCGAGGTGACGACGCGGGTGGTGCAGGGCAATGCGAGTGGGTTGAAGTACAGCTTCGAGAGTAACGGGGGCAGGCTGACGGTCGCGGGAGCGAATGCGAGTTCGGCGCGGCTGGATACAACGGGTGTGTCGAGCGGAGAGATCAACGTCACGTGCGTGGTAGTGGATGCGTATGGCCGAAGGGTCGCGTATGGCAAGGCGATCCGGTTGGGGACGCCGAATTTTAAAGAGAAGCTCCTGCCTACCGTGAAACACGCTGCTCCTCCGCCAGCTACGGTCCATGCACCGACCGAAACGCCGGAGGAGGCGCACGTTGCGCTATCGCCACCACCGCTTCCTCCACCACCAAAGGCCGCGCCGAAGCCTGAGTCGAGCGAGAATCCGGCGCCCGTTGAAGAAGCGAAGCCGCCAGCGCCTGTAGGAGTGAATCCTAGCGGGCAAGGGACGCCTACTCCTGTCCCCCCTGTAGAGACGAAGCCCGCTGCGGATACGGGAAGCAATGAGTATGCGGAGGGGTTGGCGATTCAGAAGTGGGAGAAGGAGCTGAAGACCGGGAAGATTGAGTACAACCTGCCGACGAAGATGTCGCTGCCGGATGCGACGACGGTGAGTGTGGTGGTGCACGGGTATGAGGATGTGAGCGGGCCGGTTCCCGCGGGAACGCAGGGTGCGCCGCTCAAAGTGTCGCAACGGATGCGGGTTGAGTTGAGTGCGGAGAATCCGAACGAGTTCAAGATAGAGCCGATAGGAACGACCGATGTTCAGCTGATTCCGATTGATGGAGCGGCGCGGTGGCAGTGGAAGGTGACGCCGAAGGAGCCGTCGGCGAATGAGAAGCTCACGATTCGCGCGCTGCTGGTGTATCCAAATGATCCGAATAAGGCGTCCGTGGAGATTACAAGCTATACGGCCGAAGTTTCGGTGCAGGTGGGCAGCTTGTGGGAGTGGGCCAAGTATTTGTTTTGGAACGACCCGGTTGGGTTGCTGAAATATCTGCTGCCGGGAGGCGCGGGATTTGCGTTTGTGGCGGGGCTGGTGGCGTGGTGGTGGAAGCGAAGGCACCCGGAGAAGAAAGACAAAGAGTAGCGGCTACGGGCTCGTTGTGGGCGTGGAGGGTGGCACGCCGTGGGTGAGGTGCTTGAGCAGGAACTCCTGGAAGAGGGTGCCGATGGCACCGGTGCCGACGCCGATGAGGATGTTATCGACGGTGACCTGAGCGTCGTGACGGTCGCTGTCGGGATAGTAGAGGCTGGAGAGGCCGCCGGCTGCGAGATTTCCGAGGACGTTGGAGTAGTTTGGCTGCCAGTGTCCGTTGTCTCCCTTGCAGATGACTACGGTTGATATGGCGTAGAGAGCGCGGGTGACGATGCGGCCTTTGCCCCTGTAGAAGTAGCGTGGATCCTGATGCAAAAGCGAGGGCAGGAGAGCGGCGCCAAAGAATGTCGATGCGACACGGGTGCCGTAGGTGGCGCCGTAGCGTTTGGCGTAGCCTTCGAAGCCATCACCGTAGCCGGAGAAGTCGTTCTGCGCCTGCTCGATGCTGGCTGTGACACCGGTGGTGAGGAAGGTGACTGGGTCGATCGTGACCTTGATGGCGAGTTTGAACTTTTGTTTGCGCGTGAGCGGGGCGGCGTTGGGGACGTAGCTGACGTAGAAGTTGGGGAGCACACCGATGATGCGCTGCTTGACCTCGGCGCTGATCTGCTGCTCGGCGAGGTCTTCCTGCGTGATGGCGTCGACGGTAGAGGTGATGGATTCGACGCCGAGGAGGATCTGCGGGAGGACTAAGTTTTCTCCGGCGTGCATCGAGACATCTTCCACCTTCCATGAGGCGAAGCCAGGGGCGGTGATTTTAACTATGTACTTTCCCGGTGATACGCCGTAGAAGGCAAATGCGCCGGTGCCGTCGGACTGTGTGGTGCGAGAGGCGTGCGATGTCGTTTCTTCGAGCGTGATCTGAGCGCCGGAGACAGTCGCTTCGTCGGTGTCGGTGACAGTGCCGGAGAGAACGGAGGCGCTGGGGGCGTCGGGCAGCTCGGATGTGGATGCCGGTGCGGGTGTAAGTTGCTGTTGAGCAAGGAGTCTTTTTGACCAAGGTGCCAGCAGAAGAAGGGCGCCAAGTAGCGTGGCTTGCGTGGCCCGGTTACTACGCGAATTGGCACACCTTTTCACTGCTGCCGCCTGACGAGCGAGCCCTGTCCCCGAGGCTAGGGGAGTGCCTTGGAAGAGCTATTGAATGGCTGTAGTCAAAGACTATATATGCAAGACGGCTGAGGGGAAATGGAAATTCCGAGGGATTTTCTTTACGGCTAAGCCGTGCTAGTGGTTTCAACACGGTAGCTCAGCCATCTAGGGAAAATTTGTGACCTTGGGGGTTACACGCGGGGTGATCGAGGTGGAGCCGCCGGTGTTGTTGATGACATTTTCGATCTCGCCGAGCTTGCCGAGAGCCACGGTGATCATGTCGTGGAAGCGCACGTTCTGGCTGGCCGGAACTTCGATGGCACGGGTCAGGACGACGTCGGGGTTGCGGAAGACACTGTAGATGCCGAGTCCCCAGGCTTCGTGGTCGGCGACCGTGTCGGCAACTTTGTAGGAGGCCCAGCCGTTGGTGCCGGGAGCGCTGGTGAAGCTGGGCTGATCGGGTGGGTCGTAGGGAATCTCGGATTGGTAGAAATAGGTGCGGCCTGCGTTGCCATTCCAGAGGACCTGAAACTGCTGGTGATGTTCGACGAAGAGGCCGTAGATGATGACGTTGTCGCCGTTGACGACGAGGCCGTTGGCGCTGGTGTTGCTGGTCCAGCCGACGCCTGCGCCGTGATCGGCGCGCCAGATCCAGGTGTGATCGACGATGGTTTCGTTGCTGTTGATCTCGAGGTTGATGACGGCGCTGCCGGCGCCGGCGCCTCCGACGCGGAAGAAGACATCGTGAAGCGAGATGGGATTTTTTGAATGGCTGACGGTGGATTTGTTGGATCCGATCTGAAGCAGAACTGGAGAGGTTGTTGGGCCCGCGTCGAAGAGGAGACCGGCGATGATGATGCCATCGGCGTCAGCGGTGATCATGGCGGCGGTGCCGTTGATGGGATGCAGCGTGGCGAAGCCGAGGCCCATGACGACGGTGTTGGGTCGGGTGACGCGGATGGCTTCGGCGAGGTCGTAGATGCCGGGGGTGAGGAGGAGGTTTTTGCCCTTGGCGAGCTGCGCGTTGATGGTTGAGGCGTTGTCGCGGTTCGGGTGAGCGATGTAGAACTGCGCGATGGGGATTGCTTTTCCGGGGGTTGTGGCGGTGTGCCAGGTAATGCCGGAGCTGTTGGTGCTGAGCGATGGGACGTGGACGCTGTAGTTGCCGGCGGGATCGACCTGAAGAAAGGGTTTTTCGCGAACGACGGGAGTCTTTGCGATCTTGGTGTACGGCGGTTTGGGCCATTCGCCTTCCGGTGGATTGGGGACACCAACGAAGACCATGTTCCAGTTGGAGCCGGTCCAGCTGTGCCACTCGCTGTTGCGGGAGATCCATTGCTGCTGAGTGCCGGAGTCAACGTTGCCGTCGATGAGGCTGTCGGACATCCATCCGCCACTGGCCCAGCCCTTGTTTTGATTGAGGACGATGTCTCCCTGGATGTGCATACGGCGGAAGGGTGCGGCCTGCGAGACGGCCCACTGCATAGTGCCGCCAGTGGGGGCGACGGAGAAGTTTTCTGCGGCACGCCAGAAGGTGGTGGTGGCGTTGTTGTTGCGTGAGGCGGCGTCGGAGTGGACGTTGCCAGTGATGTGGACGCGATCGGGTGAGGAACCGAGGCCGAGGACCTCGGTGTAGAAGCCGATGGGGATGTCGACGGTGTAGTCGCCGGGGGTGAAGAGGATGGCGTTGCGTTCGGGGCCGAACTCGTTGCGGCGCTGGGTGGCGTAGACCTTGTCGATCTGCGACTGGATAGTGGCTGGGGGAATCGAGGGGTTGAAGATAAGGACGTTGGGGCCGAAGTCCGACGGTGCAACGGTGGCAGCTAGTGCCGGAACGGAAGCAAGCGTAAGGAGGGCGAGAGAACGTGTGAGCTTCGTCATCATGGCTATTCGGGTTTGCCTAGTGACTTATCTTTATAAGCTTTTTGCAGGATGAAGAAGGCTTGTTTTTTTTCGCCCTGGTCGGAGATGAGACCTTTGCGGTTGAAGTTGTCCTGAAGACTGGGATTGACGCGGCGTGCGGAGCGGAAGTCCATCAGGAGCCAGGGGCTGGTGCCGCGAAGCTGCGGGATCTTGTTGAGCATGGCGATCTGGTGGTTGTAGATCTCGGCCTGATACTCCTCGGTCCAGAGGGCTGGCGTGGTGCTTCCCTTGGGGGCGTGGTTGCCGGCTCTGGCGTCGCCGCCCCACTCAGACATGATGAGGGGTTTGTCGTAGCGGATGTCCCATGTGGTGGTGTCGGCGCCTTCTGCATGTTGCTCGTACCAGCCGATGTACTCGTTGGTGCCGATGACATCGAGGGCCTTACCGAGCGGGTCGTCGACGATCTTGTTGGAACCGCTTGCAGTTTTTTCGGTGCGGACGAGGAGTGCTGCGGTGACGAGGCGGGTCGGGTCGAGCTGACGGGTGAGGTCGGCCATGGTCGTGAGGTATTTGGTGCGGGCTTCGGTGTTCGGAGTTTCGTTGGCGACTGACCAGAGGACGATAGAGGCCTTGTTGCGGTCGCGGCGAATCATCTCGGTGAGCTGCTGCTTGGACTTGGCGAGGACAGCGGGGTTGTCGAACTGGAGGGCCCAGTAGTCGGGGATCTCGGACCAGACCATGAGGCCGAGTTTGTCGGCGGTCCTGGTCATGCGCTCGTCGTGAGGATAGTGCGCGAGGCGGACGTAGTTGCAGCCGAGTTCCTTGGCCCAGCCGAGGAGGGTGTCGACGTCCTTCTGCGAGTAGGCGCGGCCAGTCCGGTAGGGGGCTTCGGCGTGGATGGAGATGCCGCGGAGGAAGACGGGCTGCCCGTTGAGGAGGATCTGCGTGCCGCGAGTTTCGATGGTGCGGAAGCCGATCTCGTCTTCTATTTTGTCTGACGTTGAGGAGATTTCGACCTTGTAGAGCCTGGGGTTTTCGGGGGACCAGAGGCTGAGAGATTTTGCGGGGAGGCTTACGGTGGCGCGGGAGTTTGCGTCGACGGTGGCCTGGGTTTTCGCGTTCAGCTCGGGGATGCTGACGGTGACAGTGGTGCCGCTGGATGCCCCTTCGACGTGGACGTAGCCTTCGATGAGGGAGTGATCGGTGCGGCTAAGGTGCAGGTCATAGTCGTCGATGAATTGTTGCGGGAGTTCGACGAGGGAGACGTCGCGGGTGAGGCCGCCGTAGTTCCACCAATCGGTCTGGAGGGTGGGGACACCGTCGGCGATGCGGGTGTTGTCGACGGAGAGGACGACGAAGTTCTTGCCATCTTTGAGGACGCTGGTGATCTCGCAGTCGAAGGGAGTGAAGCCGCCTTCGTGCTCGCAGACTTTTTTGGTGTTGACCCAGACGAAGGTGCGGTAGTTGGCGGCGCCGAAGTGGAGGAAGGTGCGAGTGTTGGGTTTGCTCGTGTGCTCGAAGTCCTTCTCGTACCAGATGGGGCCTTCGTAGTAGAGGAGGTCGGGGCGCTGGGTGTTCCAGTCGCCGGGGACCTTGAGCGTGGAGGCGTTGGCGAAGTTGTAGTCCTGTGGATGACCGTTGGGGTCGAAGGGGGCGTTCATGAAGAAGCCGTCTTTGCGGAGATTCTGGTGGAAGTCGTAGAGGCCGGTGGCGTACTGGTCGACGATGACGTGCCAGTCGCCGTTTAGGGAGGTGACGGGGCGGTGGTCGATGTTGACCAGGAGGGTGTTCGACTGGGGATTGGGCTGGGCTTGCAGACTTGCGACGCAGGAGATGAGGAGGAGGGTGGTAGCGAGGAGGAGGCGGGTGGGGGCTTGCGGCATTAGGGTCTCCGGTGATCGTCGGCGCTTCGCGTCCGGTGAAATGGGGAAAGCGCTTCGGAGACATGATACTTCGGTCTTTGAACAATTGCTGAAATATAGATTCGGGGGCGGATGGGAAGAGGTGACTGCAAAAGCGACGATCAAACGCGCTGCCGTAAAGCTGATTGTGTCATTGAGCTACGGATGCGGTGCGGTGAGTTGGGAGATGGTGAGGATGATGAACTCAGCGGGCCGCAGGGGAGCGAATCCGATCTGGATGTTGACGCGACCGTTGTCGATGTCGGACTGAGTCATCGTGGTGGCATCGCATTTTACGAAGAAGGCCTGTTGCGGATGACTACCCTGCAAGGCGCCCTGTTGCCATAGGTTGGTGAGGAACGATGTGACAGCCAGACGGATGGTGGCCCAGAGGGCCGGGCCGTTGGGTTCGAAGACAACCCATTGAAGGCCGGCGGAGATGCATTGCTCGAGAAAGATGGTGAGACGGCGGACATTGACGTATTGGAACTCGGAGTCGCTGGTGTTTGCGCCTGCGGTGGTGCGAGCTCCCCAGACGACGGTGCCGTAGGTGGGAAAGCGGCGGATGGAGTTGATGGCGAGAGAGTTGAGCCGCCCGTTTGTGGTGTCGTCGATAGGGAAGACGGGGGTCGCGCCGGGTATGACGGCGCTGGTGCCTGCAGGGGCCTTCCAGACGCCGCGAGCGTTGTCGGTGCTGGCGTAGATGCCGGCGACGGCGCCGCTGTAGCCGATCTCTCGCGGGGCGTTTTGATGGAGCGCGTCGGGCACGTTGAGACGCGGATAGTAGATGGCGGCGTAGTCGTGAGCGGCGAGGCCACTGTTTGCAAACCAGGATTCGATGGCGGATGGATTGGAGACGATGCTTGAGGGTGGAATGTCGGCGATGTAGAAGGCCTTTTGAGTCGCACACAGGGCCTGTGCCGTGAGCATGATGTCATGCATGCTTGCGGGCGCGAGGTTAGCCGTGGCGGGGATGCAGAGAAGATTGAATGGAGCCGTGAGACCAGTGAGCGCGGACTTGAGAGCGAGTGCGAAGGGTTGGGTGGAGGGTTCGGGGTCAATGCGCAGTATGAGGGCTGTCTGGCCGCCATTGTTGAAGAACTGCTGGATCTGATAGCTGGCTTCGCTGCGTGGATCGAGGCCGCCGAAGGTCTGCTGGAACGCGGTGAAGCTTGTGATTGAGGTGGGTGTGTTGGTGGGGCCGATGCTGAAGAAGTCGATGAATGCAGTTTCGGCAGTCGGTAGATGTGGCGCGATAGGCGGAGGACTTGTGGGAGGTTCACCGACGATGGGAGCACGGCCTGCCATGATTGCAAGGATGCGACTTTGGATGGGATTTGTACAGTGCCGGGCTTTCGCGCGAGGCGGCTAGTGCGATTCGGCGAAGTGTTTCGGTTCTTCGATGCGTGGAAGGAAGAGAGAGAAGACGGTGCCGTGGTGTACGGGATGCTCGGTACTGCGGAAGGTGAGGCGGCCCTGGTGGCGATCGACGATGCCGGCGGAGATCCAGAGGCCGAGGCCGGTGCCGTTGAGGTCTTTGGTGGTATAGAAGGGCTCGAAGAGGCGGGTGCGGACGGTCGGGGACATGCCGTGGCCTGTGTCGGCGATGGTGATGCGGATGCCAGGGCGGCCGTTGGGGTAGCGGGCGGAGTAGTCCATGGCGTCGTGGGCACGAACGACGAGGCGGCCGCCCTGACGCATGGCGTCGATGGCGTTGGCGATGAGGTTGTTGAGGACCTGACGGATGTCGTTTTCAAAGCAGAGGACGGTGGTGGCGGTGGAGTAGCTGGCCTCGACGTGGATGCTGGAGTTGGACAGACGACCATGGTAGAGGTTGAGAACGGCGTCGACGAGATCGGCAGCGCTGACGTGCGTGGCGCGGACGGCCTGACGGTGGAAGCGGAGGGTCTGAGTGGCGATCTGGCAGACGCGGGAGAGTTCGCTTTGGGCTATCTGAACGTATTGGCGGATACCCTCGGGGAGCTCGCCTGAGAGGGCGATGAGGTAGAGAAGATTGGTGATGGCTTCTAGAGGGTTGTTGATCTCGTGAGAGATGGAGCTGGCCAGGCGGCCGACCGCGGCGAGTTTTTCGCTCTGGATGAGAGCAGCCTCGGCTTTCTTCTGTGTGGTGACCTCGAGGATGACGGCGGCGATCGCCTCGACGATGCCGTCAGGGTTGTAGATGGGGGAGTAGCTTACGTTCCAGTAACGATGCTCGCCCGGGCGGGTAGGAAGTTCGCCTTCAAGGAGAAGGTTTCTGACGGGATGGCCTTTGGCAACCTGCTCGAAGATCTCCTGGAGGCCTTTGAGGGGAGCGAGTTCCGTGATGCGGCGGCCGAGGATCTTCTCTCGCGGAAGGCCGAGGGTCTCGCATTGGCGATCGTTGATGCGGAGATAGCGGAACTCGACTGGGTCGAAGAGGGCGAGGCCGATCGGTGCCGTCTGATAGATGGTCTCGAGTTCGGCGCGTTGTCGCTCTGTCTCGTCCTGGCGGCGCTGCAGGGTCTCGGCGAAGGTCTTGCGATCGTCGATGTCGATGGCGACGCCGAGCCAGTCGAGAATTTTACCGGCCTCATCCCGGACGGGCAGGGCACGGATCCACCACCAGCGCGCGCGGCCGTCACGGGCGCGAATCATGCGGGCTTCGATGTCGTAGTCGTCGCCGGATGCGACGCAATGCGACCAGGAGTCAATAAGGCGATCGCGGTCATCGGGATGGAAGGCAGTATGCCATCCCTGATTCGCAAGGTCTTCACTCGTAAAGCCGATGTAGTCGAGGAGGCCCTGATTGGCGTAGGTGACTTTTCCTGAGGGACTACCCATCCAGATCCCCTGGGGGTTGAGATCGGCGAGGACGCGATAGCGTGTTTCGCTGGCGACGAGAGCTTCCTCGTTTTGTTTGCGGGCGGTGATGTCGATCGTGAGGCCGCGGAGGCAGGTGGGGACACCATCGACCATGACTGCGTGTCCACGGCTCTCGAGCCAAAGGATCCGGCCGTCAGCCGCGCGGACCTGAAATTCCTGCGCGGTCAACCCTCCGCTTTCGACGCCACCTTGAATGGAGGCGGCGATGATGGGAATGTATTCGGGAAGGACGATCTTTTTGAAGGCGCGGTAGTCCGGGACCTCTTCTAGGGGGTGGCCAAAGACAGGATAAGAGCCGACTCCGTACGTAACTTTGCCTGTGGCATACTCGATCTCCCAAGTGGCAACGAGTGCGGTTTGCTGGACTGAGGCGAGGAGGTCCCGCTGCTGCTGGAGGATTGCGTCGGCCTGACGGCGCTCGGTGACGTCGCGGAAGAAGAGGACAATGCCGTCTTCGAAGGGGCGGCACTGAATGGAGAGCCAGAGGTTGAGTGGTTCGGGGTAGAACGCCTCGAACTCGCTGGCAACGCCTTCGTCCATGGCGCGGCGGAGGTGATGGGAGATTTCGTTGTCGGCAGCGACGGGGAACTCCTGCCAGAGATTTTTGCCGAGTAGCTCGCCTTTGGGGCTGAGCAGTTCTTTGGCGCGGCGATTGAGGAAGGAGATATTCCAGTCGCGGCCGATGCTGGCAACTGCGTCGGTGGTCGTTTCGAGGACTTGACGGAGCTGGCGGACGGAGGCGTCGCGAAGAAACTCGGCGCCCTTACGGTCGGTGATGTCCTGGTAGAAGAGGGCGATGCCCTCGTCCGTGGGGTAGACGGTTACGTTGAGCCAGGCGTCGACACGTTCGGAGTAGTACTCGACGGAGGTCTTTTCGCCGGTCCGCATGACAGTGCGGTAGATGCGCTCCTGATGTGTGCCGATGTGGTGCGGATAGATCTCCCAGAACGTCTTGGTACCCACGTCGGATGGGGTGATCCGGCTGCGGTTGCACGCTTCCTCGTTTACGAAGGTGACGATCCAGTTTCGATCGATGCAGATGATCCCTTCGGTGATCTGTCCCAGCAGTCGGGCAAGGCGTTCGTTGCGGATGTCGTCATCGCGTCGCCCATGGCCGCTTCTGTTTGTTAGCTGGTCGGCTTGGATGAGAGATTCTGACATGAGAAGAGGGTTGCCCTTCGTTAGTACGTGAAGCTTCTCACAGAGGAGTGTCCTTATTTGAGCATAGCGATCAGTTGTTTGGCTCTAGCAGTTCTACTCGTGCCCGTAGTTCCTGTAGGGCGGTGGTAAGCGAGGCGATCTCAGACTCCATGCGGGCCAGGCGCTGGGCTGTTGTGGGGTCCGAGGTCGACGCATGGCCAGCTTCGCTGGTCACGGGGTTCTGATGAGTGGTTGTCAGGTTCGGCGGATCTCCGAGGAGATGGGCGTAGCGAGCCTCGCGGGAGCCGGGCTGACGGGGCAGGACCGTGGTGAGGGGGCCGGTTTCGCTGGGGGCTTCGTCGGCGGTTTGGCGAGCCGCGAGCCGTTCGAGGGTGGACTGGACGGCGCCGAGATCGTCGAAGGTGTAGAGGCGGTCGGCGCGGCTGCGGAGCTCGCCCGGGGTCTGGGGGCCGCGAAGCAGGAGGAGGCACAGAACCGCGGTCTCATCGCGACGGAGGTTGAGGACGGTGCGGATTCGGTGTTCGTACTTGGGGACCCGAGCGTCGCGAACGGGAGTGACGAGGGCGAGATCTTCTAGGGTGTGGAGGGCCTGGCGGACCTCCTCTTCGGTGAGATCTAGGACAGGGTCGCGGCTGGAGCGCTGGTTGCATGCGTTGACCAGGGCATTGAGCGAGAGCGGGTAATTTTCGGGCGTGGTGATCTCTTTTTCAATCAGGGAGCCGAGGACGCGGAGTTGGATTGGGTCGAGATGCATGTCTATAAGGGTGCCACAGGTGAAGGGGATGATAATGGAGACACTTATGTCGACCGAAAAACTATTATTTTTCAATGAAGATCAGGTGCGGGCGGTGCTATCGTACGACGACCTGATTCCAGAGATTCGGACAGCGTTGATGGAGCTTTCTGCCGGCCGGGTGGTGCAGCCGTTACGTACAGTGATGTCGGTAGCCGAGCATAGCGGATGGTTTGCCGTAATGCCTGCGGTGTACCGGGGCGTGATGGGAGCCAAGATGGTGACGTTTTATCCGGGGAACGTCGATCTCGGGAAGCATACGCATATGGCGATGATCGAACTCTTTCGTTCGGACACCGGCGAGCCGCTGGCGGCGATGGACGGTCGGCTGATCACGGAGATGCGGACGGCGGCGGTGTCGGCGGTGGCGGTAGACTGCCTTGCTCGACGGGACGCGAAGGTATTGGGGATCCTGGGCAGCGGGGTGCAGGCGCGGTCGCACGTGCGGGCGCTGACGCGGGTGAGGACCTTTGACGATATACGGGTTTGGAGCCGGACGGAGGCGAATGCAAGGAGATTTGCAGCGGAGGTCGGGGCCCGGGTAACGACGGCAGAGGAGGCAGTGCGGGGCGCGGACGTTGTGCTAACGCTGACGAGTTCGCCGGAGCCGATCTTGCAGGGTCGATGGCTGAAACAGGACGCGGTGGTGTGTGCCGTGGGAGCGGCGACGCCATCGCGGCGGGAGCTCGATGATGAGGCTATGCGAGGCGCGGTCGTGGTGGAGTCTCGGGAGGCTGGAATGCGGGAGGCGGGGGATATTTTGCTGGCGAAGGCGGAGATAAGCGCCGAGATTGGAGAGGTTTTGAATGGGGCTGTTCTTGACCGGGAGGGGCTGCCGGTGATCTTCAAGTCAGTGGGAGTCGCGATAGAGGATGTTGCCGCCGCGAAGCTCGTCTATGAACGAATTGCAGGAGTTCGGAGCTGAATTCTGGCAAGGCTAGTGGTATGTAAGCAAAGGGTTTAGTGCCATGATGGAAGTAATTTTCAAGTGTGACACTAAAGTTACATTCCCACGATGCGGGATTAGGTATGAAATAGGTAAACTTGAAAGAGCGAATGGCGATCGGTGAATCGCATTTAGAATTTACATTCGCAAAGATTCGGTGGGCCAGGAGTGTAGATGCGGTTATTGAGCGTACGAGGCTTCGCGGTGGTTACGGCGGCGGCGATTGTGGTTTTTGGGGCGAGCGGTTCGTCGTGGGCCAGGACAGTGAAGACTCGGGTGCATGCCAGCCTGAAGAGTTCGATGCGTTTGAAGACGTCCCCAGCCATGATGCATGGGGAAGAGGTGCTGCCTGGGGTGTTGCCGTCGGAGATTGCTGCCAGTGGGGTCGCGACGGAGGTCCCGGAGGATGGGAAACCGTACCAGCTCAAGCTGACGAACATCCATACCGGGGAGAACCTGGATATTGTCTACCGGGTAGGCGATATGTATTTGCCGGATGCGCTGGAGAAGCTCAACTACTTCCTGCGCGACCACAACACGCAGGACGTCAGCAACTACGATCCAAAGGAGTTCGATGTGTTGCATGCGATGTTGGCACGGCTGGGAAAGTTAGACAGCGTGATCAATGTTGTGTGCGGGTACCGGACACCGGAGACGAATTCGGCGTTGCGGCAGAACTCGCCGCAGACCGGCGTGGCCGAGCATAGCCAGCATATGGAAGGACATGCGATCGACCTTCGCGTGCCAGGAGTGACGACGGTACAGTTGCGGAATGCGGCGCTGTCGCTGAAGGCAGGCGGCGTTGGGTACTATCCGGTGAGCCAGTTTGTCCATATCGATGTGGGGCCGGTTCGCGAGTGGGTGTTCGGATCGAAACAGCGGCGGACGATTCTTGCTCAGACTCGCCGGGCTCGCTCTAGCCGCAGTTCAGGGACTGTTGCTGGACAGTAACGCTTCTTCTGATTGATCGAGAATGCAGAGGCCCCGGATTCTTCCGGGGCTTTTCTATTTTGAGAGATGGCTTGCTGGATTGGTTGATTGGTTTTGACTCCGCACGTTGTAGACAGAAACTGTTCTCGGGATTAACGTCAGGTTGAGCGAGGGCTGCCTGTGATCGAGCGACGCCTTAGAATTCTGATTCTCATCTTTCTTTGGGTCGCGCTGGTAGAGGACACGTGTCTGTTCGTGATGGCGTGGGTTGCGCCGGAGCACTGGTTCCGGGTCTTCCATGCCACTGTTCCCGCCGGGCTCGAGACTGCGTTTCTGCGCCGGTCGGGCGGGCAGTGGGCGGCGTTCGCGCTGGCCCAGGCGATTACGCTGTGGCGGTGGAAGAAGGACCCGATCTGGCTTGTGATTACGGCGGGCGTGCGTTTTTCGGATCTGTTTACGGACATTTCTTATGTGCTGGCTTTGCCGTCGCTGACTACGATGGGCTGGATATGTCTGCTGCCTCCTCCGGTGCTGAATCTCATCGGGGTTGTGATTATGCTGCGCGGCTATCAACAGATTCAGAAGGGTGTGGCGCGATAAAGATCACGCATGTTGTGTCTCTGGGATGAGTGCGCTGGATGGAGGCCCGTCTGTTGATGTAGTTGAAGGTAATTAGTCGCCGTCGACCTATGCCGTAGGGCTGGCTTGATTGGCGGACAGCATCTCGTTCACGAAATTCTTCTAGGCAGATCCGAATGCCTGCATATCAGGTCCGCAACGGAGACACTCTATCCTGTTCAGGAGGTCATCGATCATGGTCTGCAGGCGGTGATTTTCCGCTGTCAACTGAGCGATCGCGCCATGCAAGGATAAGGAATAATCGCCTGTTTTTGCATCCTGAACGCAGGCTGCCTCCCCCATGTTCGCGGGCCTATCACTAAGATTGTTCATGGTCGACTCCTTGTTTCATCCGAATACCTGGGTTTCACCCAATCGAGCACCTGGCAGTGCGGGTACTTTTAAAACTTTCGCACTAATCCTTCAAAACCACATCCCGAAATGGAGGCTTTTTGGGGTAGTGGGGAAGGCTTGCGGCTCAATAACACTTTTGAGGTGGTCGAGATAAAGGCGGGTCTTTGAAGCGCCCGGCAAGCTGAGGTTGTCGCTCGTATTTTGAGCCTATTGCGAGCGCAGAAAAGGCCGCCATTGCTGGCGGCCTTCTTGTGCAGCTGGATTCAGCGATTAGTCGCCCGAGACGGTCTCTTCGACCTCGGCCTTGACGATGGGGGCGGCTGGCTTGATCTCTCCGAGGGAGATGAAGCCGGGCTGCTCCTGCTCGCCGAGCACTTCCTTGCGGTAGAGCTTGGCCATACGAGCGTTTTCGGCGTCCTGCTTGATCTTTGCATCACGTGCGCGGATCTTTTCTTCGCGAGAGTTCTTCGCGACGCCGGATTTCTCGAAGGTGTCGTTGGCAGCGGCGTTGACGTGCTCGTCGTTGAGGACGAGATCGTACTTCGCTTCCTTCTCCAAGCCGACCTTCTTGCCGCCGGCGAAGATCTCGTGACGGCCATGCTCCTCGTACCACTTGGTGAGGGTGGAGGTCATGTGCATCTTCTCGATGATGTTCCGCCAGCCCACGCCCGTGTTGTAGGCGCAGAAGCTGATCTCACCCTCTTGTGTGGCGTAGGGGATGATGCACTGCTCGGTACGGCGGAAGTCGTAGTTGAAGAGGTCCTGGAACCACATGCCGGCGATGAAGAGGAAGTTCCAACGGTCGCCGCGACGCTTGGCGATGTCTTCCATCGTGCGGTCTGCGGTGACTTTGCCGTAGCTGCGTCCGCTGGCGCCGAAGCTCTTGTCGAACTTCTCGAGCAGGTCCTTGATCTTGAAGTGGGTCGGTGCGGCTTCAGGCTTGTAGTTGCGGATGAGCGCGAGGGCTGCGCCGATCATGGTGAGGTACTTGCCACGGGCCGCATCGTTGACGCGGGCGATGTCCTTGGCGAGACGGTCCGCATTGATGAACGCGGTGACGGGAACGGCTTCCTTGGTCTCCTTGTCGATCATCAGCGCCATGGAGATGCCGCAGTTCGGGTGGCAGCCGCAGGAGAGCTGGCCCCAGTCGCGATCTGGTCCGTGGACGAGGTCGGCCCAGTCGGAGAAGGTGGACATGAAGGAGATTGGGAACCAATCGCGGGTCGGCTCGCCGAGGCCGGTCTGGTTCTTGACGTCGTGGGCGAGGTGCGAAAGCGTGTAGCGCTGTGCCTTGCGACGCTCGTCGGAGACCTCTTCGTCGCGGCCAGTAAAGCTGACGGGCTGGAAGGAGAGGAAGTTGATCTTCTTCGGGTTGTCGAGTGCGAACTCGATGATGCGGCCAACCTGCTCGTTGTTGATGCCGTTGACGATGGTGGTGACGGGGACGATGTCCACGCCGGCCTCGTAGAGGTTGTGGATGGCCTGGAGCTTCACGTCGAATGCGTTGCCGACCTTGCGGTGCGAGTTGGCTGCGTTGCCGATACCGTCGAACTGGAGGTAGGCGTAGCGGAGACCGGCTTCAGCCGAGGCCTTGGCGAACTCCTTGGACTTGGCGAACTCGATGCCGTTGGTCGCAGCCTGCACGGAGGTGTAACCGACCTTGCGGGCGTAGGCGACGGCGTCGAGGAAGTAGGGGCTGAGCGTGGGCTCGCCACCCGAGAACTGAACCGACATCTGACGGCGGGGCTTGATGGTGACCGCGTTGTCGAGCATGGTCTTGATCTCGTCCCAGGTGAGTTCGTGGACGAAGCCGACCTGGTTGGCATCCATGAAGCAGGGATCGCACATCATGTTGCAGCGGTTCGTGAGGTCGATGGTGAGAACTGAGCCGCGGCCGTGGGTGACGGTTGACGTGCCGTGGTTGTGGAGCTTCTCGTCGTTGTGGGCGCGGATGTCGCGGCCGGGGAAGACCTCTTCGAGATGTTTGAAGAAGGCGGTGTCGATCGACATCACGTCTTCGAAGTGGCCGTGGATGGGGCAGTCCTTAACCATGAGGATCTGGCCGTCGCGCTCGATGATCTGAGCCTTGATCTCACCGACCTTTTCATTGAGCAGGATCTCGTGGGGGAGTTTGCCGTCGACGATCTGCTGGCGGATCTCAGGGATGCATTTGGGGCAGAGGGAGTCGGTGGTGCGGGGCCAGCCGAGAGGCGGCTTCTCTTTCTGGTAGCTCTTGAGCAGCGGCTTGTCGCTCCACTTGGGGGTGAAGCTGGCGTTGGGGCTGATCGAGTTCAGCTTGTTGAACACCACCCAACCTGCTCGGGCTCCGTAGGTGAGAGCTTTTTCGAAATATTTAGCCTTCGGCATTAATGTGTCTCCTGAGTGAGTCTTTGTCTCTTTGATTCGCAGGGAGTCGTCTTCAGTTCAAGCTAATCCACTGCGGAATGTCTGTGAAAGTGCCTAGAACGGTTCGGCTATCTCTAGTCCATATAAGAAGATGCGTCGGCCAAGCCGTTCGATTCACACTCCTTAGAGTACGCACACGAAAGGCCACATCGAAGCATCTGTAATTGAACGGCGAGAATCTACATTGAATGGGGAAAATGGGCTGTGGATGGGAGGGGTCCTGGTGGCCCAACTGGCGCTATGGAATGCCCGTTGTGGCATTGCTGCTGGCGACATTATTGATAATGCGCTGCACAAAAATAATCTGGATGTGAACGTGACTGGCGAGGTCCGGCAGGAATTCGTTGATGATGTTGTTGACGGGGTCCAGGGCGTAGCCGGTGAGGACGCGGGCTGCTGTGGACTTTGCATCCGTCTGCACGCCGGGGACATAGAAATTGGACAGCTCGGCGCCGATCGGGTAGCTCACCAGCGTAGCGTAGTTGGGCATCGATTTGCCGGCGTCGCTGCGTGAGATCACGGTGCGGGAGATGCAATAGATCAGACGCTTCTTGAAGGGAGCGTGAGGCATGCGGAAGTAGCGTGGGTCCTGACGCACGAGGGACGGAATAGCAAAGGTCCCGAAGAACTGGCCGGTCGCGTCCTGCAGAAGGCTGACGCCGACGCTTTTGCCGAAGCCCTTGAGACCGGGGCCATAAGCCGAGTGCGAGTCGGTTGCGACGGTGATGGCGGAGATGCCGAGGATGGTCCCGAAGTTTGCTGGATCGGTGAGATTGTGGAGCGCCAGGTAGCCCTTTTGCTCCCAGGTCATTGGGACGACGACGTTACTGTTGAGAAAGCGTTGGTACGGGTAGAAGAGCTCGGTGCAGGGTTTGGGCACCTCATCGACTCGGCTGGGATCGAAATAA
Organism: Acidobacteriaceae bacterium KBS 89; assembly: GCA_000381605.1. Classification (GTDB taxonomy): domain Bacteria; phylum Acidobacteriota; class Terriglobia; order Terriglobales; family Acidobacteriaceae; genus Edaphobacter. The sequence goes on along the minus strand of KB906754.1, from coordinate 1,016,220 downwards.
ACCACCTTCATGGCGCTGAACACGCCGCAGGGATGGGCCCCGCGGCCGTTCAGTTTGAAGGAGGCCTCGGCGACGGCAACGACGTCTTCCTGTTGCTGTTGCGCTGGCTCGGGTGCGTCGGGGAGGTCAGCAGCAGCGGAGTCAGGCAGGTTAGCAGGGGTCTCGGGGACTGTTAGCGGCGGTCGTGTCTGCGCAGATGTCGATATCGAAAGCACCAACGACATCAGAAGCCAACGCATTGCCCCACGCCTCCCACTGTTTTATCTAAACATAGGCAGGTGACGAATTATTTCTTCTTCTTCACGTGGAGGAATGAGATGACATCGCCGCCAAACTCACTGACTACATAGCCGACTGCAGAGCTGCCAAGAGACAAGCCGAAGGTCTGTGCTACCTGGCTCGCGCCACGATTGATCGGAGGATAGTAGGTCTGGCTCAGCGCAGCCGCTGCATAAGTGCCTCCGAGATTTGCGAAGTTCGGTATGGTGCGGCCACCGTCTGTCCGGCCAATGATGGGACGAGTTCCGGAATAGACGAGGCGTTTAAAGAAGTTCTGTTCTTTCCCCAGAATGTAGTACCGCGGATCCTGATGAAACACTGAGCAGAGGACGGAGTCGCCGAAGATTTCCCTGCTGGTATTCAACGCCGCGGCTGCACCGAGTCGCTGGCCAAATTGCTTGCCAGTGCTGCCGGTGTAATTCGGGCTGCTGTCAAAGACCTGGCTCCAGCCGGCAGATACGAGCCAACCCAGCATCGAGAATGGGGAGATGGATGTCACTGCGCCCAGTACGAATTTATCTTTTACGGATTCTTTTGGAGCGATCTCGCCAGGAGAGATGTATTTCTGGTAGTGAGAAGCAGTCACTGGAGATGCCTTTGTGGCGGGATCAAACGCCGCGTCTGCAGCAGTGTTATTGTCGGGCGTTGCGGCACTTGTGCTGGCAATCATCGCGCCCGGTGCGTCAGGCAGCGTGAGCATTGCATCGCTGGAATTGGTGGGGCCATTACTTGACTGGGCTATCGCGAACGGTCTTGAAGCACAGATGAGTGCAAGCGCGATGGCGATGGACGCTCGTCCGGTGATGGATTCTGTAAAGATACGTCGGGTGATCATAGAAAGTAGCCTCTGAGTTGGTTGTCTTTTCATCTGGCGGAAAGACGAGCATAAACCACCTCGACGTTTTAAGATTTCGATGTGGAATGAATTGAGCAAGTTGCCAGTAACCGAGAATAACACCAATACAGAGTCGAGTTGGCTCTATTTGTAGTAGCGTTCGCGCGGGTATTTTTACTAGTTTGCGATATCCGGCGCGTTACCTTCACACGCGTTACCGGTATGGACACTGGGATGCCGATGAGCGTTGACCGTGAGTTTGTCACGTCAACTCGCGACGGGAGATCCAAAACGCCCGCGCCACTCTCACCTTAGATTCCATAGTACGCGAAGGGGACCAGGCGACTACTGCTTCTTCTTTAATTTGAGGTCGACCAATGCATCGACGAGAAACTCGTCGACAAGGAAACTCAGCGCGGAACCGCCAACGGAGCCTCCGAAAGTCTGAGCCACTCCGCTGAAAGTAGTGTTCTTTGCCGGATAGTAGGTTGCGGTGAGGGCAGAGCTGGCGGCGCTTCCGGCAAGGAGAGCAAAGTTTGGCGTGGAATGGCCGCTGTCGGTGCGGGTGATGATGGAACGGGTGCCCGCATAAACGAGCCGCTGCAAGAAGGGGTGGCCCGAACCCATGACGTAGTATCTGGGATCTTCATGAAATATCGAAGCGAACACGGAATGGCTGAGGACATTGTTTGAGGTGCTGCGTAGAGCGGCTGCTCCTAGCCGTTGACCAAAGGCGCCGGAATCGCTTCCATAGTTGGGGCTGCTATCGTTCAGCTGACCCCATTTGGCGGCTGCGATCCATCCCGTCGCGGAGAAGGGGGACACCGAATTTTTGAGGCCGGTCGAAACCTTATCGTGCACCGTCATCGGATCGGCGACTTCTCCCGGCAAAACGATCATCTTGAGATGGGGTGAATGCTTGAAAATCGGCTTCGGCGCGGGGTCGATTGAGGTGCTATCGGGACCTGCGGAGCCGCTCGAACTGCTGAAGAGGACACCAGGTGAATCGGGGAGTTCCAGACGCGAGTTCGCGGCGATGATGTCCGCTGCGGGCTTGCTCGCTGGAGGCGTCTGAGCCGCCGCGAAGGGTGAGACTGCGATGAGCAGAACAAATGCGGCGTGGAGGATAGGTCTGGTTGATTGCGTGTGAGGGGTGTTCCGCTTGCGTATCGGGCCCAATGGGTACCTCGCAAAATTCCAGCTGCGTATCTGCCGGACACTGGCAGAGGTGAAACCTGCGACGCTAAGGTATCGATGCACGCCGCAGGCAGTAAGGTTCACTGAACCGTTGATGTATCGCAAGTGAACTTAAGTGGTAATGGTGCAAGTGCATTGAAGTGTGGATGTTGCAGGTATGCCGAAGTTTTGCGTAGCAGGATTATGTCGTGTCCGCTGGCATATCTTTATCCAGACCTGTTCTTAGTTCTGTAGTGAGGGGGTGCGTCGTTACCAGGCGGGAACATGGGCGGAATCGTGTGCGATGGACGTTGACCCTTGGTTTTTCGCGTCATCTAATTGACTGTGGAGAGGTGTGCGTATGGCTACAGGAGATTCAAAACGACCTTGGGAACAGCAGTTGAAGGACGCTGCGGCGCATCTGGAGACGGACTTGAAGAACGTTGTGAAGTACATCAACGATCAGGTAGTGCCGGACGTTCGGCAGAATGGCTCTGATGCCTTGCGTGCCGCCGCCACTGAGCTGCACAAGCTGGCGCAACGGCTGGATGATCATGCGCGGAGAACGGCGACGACGCCGCCACCACCGAAGCCGTGATGCGCGCCCGGTTTGGCTGTGCCACGACGCTCTCTGCGATCGCGCTGATGGCAAGTGGCTGTCATCGAGAGACGACGAGAGCGTATCAGCCTCCACCACCGCCAGCGACGAGTACAGCTGCGAACCATGGCGGAAAGCCTGCGCGGCCCACCGACCCAGGTACGGCTCCCACGGCAGTAGCTCCACCTCCTGCGCCGGTGCCGAATAGTTTTGGCAAGCCTGTTTCGTCTGAGGTTGGACTGGCCAGCTGGTATGGGCCGCCGTATGCCGGACGCAAGGGCGCCGATGGAACGGTGTATGACCAGAACGCGATGACCGCCGCGCACCTCACCTTGCCGATGGGGACGATTGTGCGGGTGACGAATCTGACGAACAACCAGTCGGTTGTCGTGAAGATCACGGACCGGGGACCGTTTGTTCGAGGGCGGATCATCGACCTCTCGTTGGCCGCAGCTAAGGCAACCGGGGTCTATCGCGCTGGCGTGGCGAAGGTGAAGGTGGAGGCGTTTGCCGCGCCGGTCCGTGTGAATGCGGATCCCGGCGGGCGATGGTGTGTGCAGATTGGGGCGTTCGCGCACGAGTCCGATGCTGTGAAGCTGAAGCAGGATCTGCTGCGTCGCTACACGACGGCAAAGGTGATTGAGTTTCCCGGTCCGACCGGGTATTGGGTGCGGGTGAATCCGAAGGTTCCTGATAAGAAGAATGCGACTGAGGTGGCGGATGGCATTCATCCGAAGGACCCGGCGGCAGAGCCTTATTTGATTCGAACAGATTAGTCGGGAACTGGTTTCGTCAGGCAATCACTCGTTTGCCCGTGCGGCGTTCGAGCTCCTGCCGGAATTCCGCTGCGGCGCAGTGGTTTGAGGTGTGGGTAATCTTGACGCGATTGTCGCCGAGGACGCGGGTCATCCGGCCTCCCTGCATGGCTTGAATGGCCATGACTTCGTTGTACTGGATGGCCTTCGAGGGCTGGAACCAGAACTTCTGAGTAATCGCCGTCTGTGTGAGTGTGATCGTACCCGGCATTTGCATGAGTCCGATTCCGATGGCCGCCACGAACAAGAGCGCCATCCACCATGGGATTGGCCGCTTTTGCGTGCTCATCAAGTAGACGAAAAAGATGATGTACGCAGGCAGGGCAATGGCGCGGGCCCAGGCGAAGAGAGGCTTAATGCGGAAGGCGAGGCCATCGGGTGTCTGGACAACGGAGCCTTTGGTCAGGCGGCTGCCATAGAGGAGCACAATGGCCAGGCCGATTACGAGCACGCGGAGCAGGCGCGGATCGAGGTGCATTCTTACTTTCCCTTATCTTTCAAATCACTTGCCCGGAAGAGCCGGGGGCGGATAGTAGGGCAGTTTCTGCTGCTCGACGGTAGCGCGCTTTACGCCGATCTCGTCGAAGAGCATGCTGGGGGCGATGGTGGTCTGGGGGAAGGCGCCGAGCGAGTTCGAGACGTAAGGGTCGTTGCCGACGGCGACAATGCCGGAGCGGAGGCTGCGGTTGTCGAGTTCGTCGAAGACCGCGCCGCGAACGAGCTGACGGGTGCCATCCGGGTGGACCCGATAGAGAAGGCGGGGGAGCAGTTCGCCACCGAGAGTTTCGACGGCGTAGACGTCCTTGCCCTCTTCCTTCGCCATCGCGAGCAGGCGTTTGTTGAGCTCATCCTTCGATTGAGGCTGACTCGTCTTGATGAGGACAACGCCAGAGCGGGAGTGCGGAGCCTGTGCAGGGGCGGCGCGCCCGTGGCCGTTGGAGCTGGCGAAGTCTTTGACAGGCACGCGGCCGATGAGGAAGTTTTCGAGCTTGCCATTGACGACGATGTCGACCGATTGCGCCGGAACCCCCTCGTCGTCGATGACATAGGCGCCAAGAAGGCCCTTGCCGTTGAACTTTGTCTGCAGGGGATCGTCTGTGACGCTCATCGTATCGGGAAGGACGCGGGATTTATAGCTTGAGGAGTAGGTGCCGGTGGTGCGGGCGGTGGTACCCATCTCGGGGCGATCGGCTTCGACGTTAGGGACGAAGAGACGGTTGAAGACGTCGGCGACGGCGTCTCCGCTGAAGAGGACGGGGCCGTGGTAGTCGTCGGCCGAGACCACTGGGGCGTTGCGCAGCTCGTCGAAGCTCTTAAGGTCGTCGATGACGCGTTTGCGAAATGCTGAGGCGCTTTCGAGTTCTTTGGCGGTGGTCGCGACCGTGCCGTTATCGCGGCTGAGACGCATGCCGTCCGCGGCTTGTCCACCGACGCTGATGCCCCCGTTGTAGCCGGTGTAGCCCTGCCTGACCATGGTCCCCTCAGTGTTGACGAGGTAGCGATTGAGGGCAATAGCGCGAACGCTCGCAGTGGCGTACTGAACGTACTGCGCGAAGGAACGAACCTCGGGATCCGAAGCATATAGGCCGCTGGCTTCGACGATTCGTTGTTTCCATTCCTTGCGATCAAGGTCGAGAGTGACGAGCGGGAATACCTGCACGACGGGCTTGACCTGGGCGAAGTCCGGCTGGGCCTGGGTGGATTGGTACTGCTTCAGCGCGGCCTGTTTCGCGGAGTAGGCGCGCAGCGCGTTCTTGTATGCCGTGTCGGTCGCCGTCCAGAGGGAGTACTGCAGTGCGAGAGGGTTGTCGTCGGTTGGGGCGAGCTCGACGGTACCGTCGCCACGGCTGCTGCTGCTGTCCACAGCGTAGTCGCCAATGCGGACAGTGACGCGAATGACGCGCTGATGGTTTGCCTCTTCGCGGGTGAGCGCGCCGTAGTTGGCGACCGCTTCGTAGCTGGTGATGTCATCAAGGCGGTACTCAATGAAGTAAGGCCGCTGCATGCCGGGGAGCAGAAGCGCCTTCTCGCGATCCAGCTCTTGCTGCATGGCGCGGAGAAGTGGGTCGGTTACCGGCGAGGCCGATGCTTCAGCGTAGACCGGATTTGTAACTGTCACCGTGCTAAAAAGAGTGATGGAGCAAAAAACCGCGGTAAGAATGCGGTCAATTTGTAACTTTTTTTGGACTAAATTCATTATTGGCCTCCCTTTCCCCCGGTCGAAGCCGGTGCGCCGGGCGGTGGGAGAATTGGCGGTCGGGCTGTACCCTGCGCCTGACGCTGGGTTTCGATCTCGCTGACGAGCATGGCAGGAGCAACCGCGCTGACGGGAATGCTGCCGGATTCGGCGCCGCAGATACCGTTGAAGACGTCCTGCTTGTCGTTGGTGGCGAGGATGCGATTGAGCGCGGCCTGCGGCGTGCCTACGATGCTGACGCCTCGGACGAGTTCATCGGGGCGGCCATCGACGTAGACGCGATACACCACCAGCGGGATGACCTGGAAGGCCTGTGGCGAGCGTCGCGTTGTGACAGCGAAGCCCGAGGAGATGTCTTCGAAGTAAAGGCCGTAGGGTTTGCCTTGCTTCTTCGCCTCGGCTTTCAGCATTTCGCGGAGTTCGGCATCGCTGACGGTCTTGGATGAGGTGACGATGAGGTTGCCCTGGCGACCGGTTGGCATGTGGCCGATCTCGGAGCGGCCATGGCCGTTTGACGTGGAGAAGCTGGCAATCGGCAGCCGCGACATGAGGAAGGTGTCGAGCACACCATTCTTAATCAGATCGACGCGTCGCGCCGGCTGTCCTTCGTCGTCAAAGCTATAGTGGCCGCTGAGCGAGACCCCGTCGATCGTGGCGAGCGTGGGATCGTCCGAGACGCTGAGAAAGGGGGGCAGAATTTGTTTGCCGAGCAGCTTGGTGAAGGTCTGGCCTTCGTCGTCGCCGCGCTGTCGCTGGCCTTCGAGGCGGTGGCCGAGGACCTCGTGAAAGAAGACGGCCGAGGCCCTGCCGCTCAGGATCGCTGGCCCGTTGAACGGCTCGGTGACGGGAGCCATACGGAGGGCCTCCAAATTCTTGGCCATGGCGATAGTCTTGTCCGTCAGGATCTTCTGGTCGGGAAGGTGGGCGACTTCATCGGCTTCGAAGGTCTCAGCGCGAAACAGATCCATGCCATCGGCTGCGCGGGTGCGACCGACAATGATCAGGCGGGCCACATGGTTCGGCGTGGCCACCTTTGCACCCTCAGAGGAGACGAAGTAGTCCGTCTCGGTGGATGCCTCAAGAGCGACGTTGTTGAAGAAGACATCGGGATATTGCTTGAAGAGCGCGGAGAGCTCGCGGATTCGATCCTGCCATGCGGCGCGGTCGACTACCAAAGCGGGAGGCGAGGGAAGCAGCTCTGTTGCGGCCTTTTCGCTGGAAAAATCAGCGGAGCCGTCCTCTTCCTTGGCGCGGACCTGTTGTTCAGTCTTCACTTTGAGGTAGCCGTCGAGTGCCTTCCCATACCCGCGGTTCGTGGCGAACCACAGGCTTCGAGCAAGCGCCGCACCGTCGTCGGTGAGCGGAAGGGGAACGGTGGTGAGGGCGCTGTTGCGGTGATCGCCGTGGGTATTGTCCTCAGCAGCGGTGCCGAGACGAACCTGAACGTCAGCGATGCGGCGGCGGCTCTCATTGGAGCCCACAATAGCGCCGAACTGGGCGGACATGCTGATGCTGTTGGAGTCAGCGACGGCGTAGCTCAGAAAGTAGGGCTTGGGCTGCTGGGTGGCGTCGGTGGCCGTATTGCCCAGAGACCCCATCGCGCGGTGGAGTTCGGACTCCATCGTGTCGATCAGGAGCGAAGTGGGGGTTGGTCCGGGGGTGGGGGGCGCTGCTGTTGCGATGTGGCCGATGGAGGTCATTGCCACGACTGCCAGACCGGCTAGACCGACGCCGGTAACTGCAACTCTTTGTCTCTTCATGGAAAAGGAACTCGTTTCGCCTCTAAAAAAATAAGCCTGCAGCCGAGTGTATCGGAAGTGCCGCTGGTCCGCGCGACGCGATACGCTTTTCGTTGCAGGTGCCTGGACTATTGGACGGGCGGGATTCTATTAAGTTGACAGCGAGTTAGCGCAGGCTCTGACGGCGCACGGTGAGCCATACGGTCAATGCGATGAACTCCGCCAGCAGAAGCGACTCCACAAAGCCGACCGCGACCCCGGCCGTGGTGTGCAGGGCAACGGCCAGCAGCGCCACAAAAGCTGCCACGATGCCCAGCAAAGTTGCATTGCGACCATAGTGGGTTGGGGTCAGGGACTCCGGGCGCTGGGCAGGAAGGCGGCTGCCGAGGCGAGCTGCAAAGTCCGGCGGAACCATCGGCTTAGGCGTGGTTTCGAGAGCACGAACGATGCGCGCATCCAGTTGCTCCTGCTCGATTGCGGCTGGCGACAGGTTGTTCGGATTTAGCGGTTCATCGTGCATGTCGCGTTCCTCTCATGTGTTTGACGTGGCTGAAGGGCTTCCCGTAGCTTTTTGCGGCCACGATGCAGGTGGGTTCGAACGGTGCCTATGGGCATACCCAGGGCATAGGCGATCTGCTCGTAGGTGCGTTCTTCCTGGTGGTAAAGGACGATGATGCTGCGCTCGATGTGGCTGAGGCGCTGTAACTGCCCCTCGACGGCCTCCTGGAACTCGCGCTCCTCTAACTGTTGCTCGGCGTTGCGGTCGGGGTGGGGAAGACGGTCTTCCCACCCAGAGGTTTCGTCGGAGAGCGAGGTGTGCGTGTCGCGGTCCTTGCGGCGGCGCTTCCACTCGTCCTGCGCGACGTTCACCGCAATCCGGTAGAGATAGGTAGTAATGAGTGCGTCGCCGCGAAAGCTGGGCAGGGCGCGGTAGAGGCGGAGAAAGACGTCCTGGGCTAGATCGTCAAGATGTTCGCGGCTACCCGTCAGACGCAGAAGGGTGCGGAAGACCATCTCCTGATGGTCGCGTACCACTTGTTCGAAGGTGAGATCGGCGTACAAGCAGGGTTAGACCATAGAGTGCGCCGAAAGTTTCATTGATGCGAGTGAAACTTTAGGGGGGTGGGCCGGTCTAACGCGGGCAGAAAGAGGAGGTAGTGAAATGGGAAATTTCGTATTTAGTCCGTTTATTGTGCCGGTTGCCGGTTGCATGGTCGGCATTGTGGCTATCGTTTCGGGTATCTGGCTGGACGGCCACAAGCGCCGGATCAAGTCTGAGGAACGTATCGCGATGATCTCTCGCGGGGTGCCGCTGGCCGAGATTGAGAAGTTGCTCGGTTCGGGGAGCGAGGACAAACCGGCCGTCAAAGACCCGCTGCGCAGCCTGGGCAACGCGCGTCGTACGGCGATTGTCCTGGTCTCAGTTGGAATTGGGCTAACGCTCTTCTTTGTTACGCTAAGCTACATTCTGCGCGAACGCGATGTATTGGCTGGAGCGGCCGTCGGCATCATTCCGCTGGCCATCGGGATTGGCTTCTTTATCGACTACAACCTCCAGAAGCGCGAGCTATCGCGCTTCGGGTTGGAGGTTGGGGCGGAGCCGGGAAGTTCGCTGAATCGATAGTCTTCGTTCTTTGCTGAAGGATCAGATTTGCGATGAAGCTAGCCAGCCCGTTTGCTGCTCGTTGGCCGGGGCTTCGGCTTGGGCTTCGGTTTGCTCTTGCCCTTGGTTTTGAGATTCAGCGCCTCGAGATTGTGCGCTACTGCAGCACGGATGAGATCCTTCAGGGCCGCCTCGTCAACCCTGTCGCCTTCACGGATGTCGATGGCGCGCCTGACGTTCCCGTCGAGGCTGGAGTTGAAGAGACCGGCGGGGTCCTTCAACGCAGCTCCCTTGGCAAATGTCAGCTTGACGACGCTCTTGTACGTCTCTCCCGTGCAGACGATGCCGCCGTGGGAGAAGACGGGAGTACCCATCCACTTCACCTCTTCGACGATCTCAGGGTCTGCCTTGTGGATGATTGCGCGCACCTTCGCGAACGTCTTCCCGCGCCAGTCCCCAAGTTCGTTGATCTTCGCGTCGATGAATGCAGAGGCAGATTCCGCCGGGACGGTCTTTTTCATGTATCACTCCAACTCTCGCACCTAATTTAGCTGCGCTGGAGCGTAACCTGCAACTTCCGCAATGCTCCAACCGGACTGGTAATGACAACCGGATTACGATCCGCTTATTCCAGGTTGCTAATACCACCTCTAATCTGCCACCCGGCAAAGGCCTATCCTGCCAGATCATCAAATGGTCAGCGCGTTTGGATGAAGGTCAGGGTCAGCACCGGACTGGCTTCACGTACTTTTCAGTCCATCGCGGTAGGCCATCGCTTCGAGTTCCACGCGAATAGCGTCGGCGACGGGGATGACAGGGCGAGCTTCGAATGTGAAAGCAGGCAACATTGAACAGAACTTATGCACTTCGAGCGGGTCGTCACATTCCATCAACATATAGCCGCCCCAATCACCGACGCGGATGACGAACGAGTGGATCTTGAAATTGGCGGGCGCCTTCCAAGGGCTGAAGACTTCTAGGATTCGCTTTTGTGCATTTTCGTACTCAATGGCTGAACCCTGCTGACGCTCGTTCCAAGTGATCATGTATTGCATTCAATTAACCTCCTCTTTCACCTGGGTCCGATTTTCGGGCCTCGTGGTGGGCAAGGTATACGCCGGGGGCCATACGCGTGTCGAGCGATATTCCGGCGCGCGTTGAAAATGGCTAGTTGAGAGAAACGCACGATTACCCGTAATAGGAGGCAGAACCGGAAATAACGCCATTCTGACTTCTGGCGCATCAAACCCATGTCGATGAGTAACTCTTCGTTCTGTCAACACATCTGCCCGTTCACTCGACGCGCCGAAGGTGTTTACCGTTGCTCGCCTGGAATTCATTTACGAAAGTGTTGGGCTCGCATACATGAATACGGCCACCGAAGTCCCCGCCGTCTGGAATCAACTCGCCGAAGCCATGTATCTCAAGGATTCGCCTACGGCGGGGATCAAACTGTCCGAGCTTTCGTCGTTCTCGTTTGCGAGACTGCAGATGACCAAAGGTCTCCCGGAGATGACGCGTCCCATCGTGGGTGAAGGCGGCTACATGGTAGCGCTGCAACTCAAAGCGATACCCCATGTGGAGCTCTTCCTTGGCAAGAGGAGGGTCTCGAGCGGCTTCTACCCCATCGGGGCCGTTGGCGCCATCAACTTACAAGAGGAACCAGCATGCTGGCTGCCAGATCCCTTCGACGCATTGGTGATGCATGTCACGCAAGCGGCTCTGGATGAAATCGCTTATGCCCACCAGGCGCCTTACGCTGATCAGTTGATTTGGCCGTATGGAACGGTTGATCCCGTCGTCTATCACCTCGGCCAAACTCTCCTCTCTTCGCTAGAACATCCGCATCATACTTCGAAGATTTTCCTGGACCATGTTCTGCATGCCTTGAACTGTCATATTGTCTGCTCGTATGGCGGCGTGAGGATATCGGCTCCCCGATATCGGGGTGGACTCTCTTCTCTGCAGATGCGAAGAGCAACAGAGTTATTGGAGGCTCATCTGGACGGCAAGATTACCCTCCAACAGGTTGCAGAGGTATGCGAATTATCCGTCAGCCACTTTGCCCGGGCCTTCAAACAAACCTTTCGCAAACCTCCGTATAAATGGTTGACGGAACGGCGTGTGGACAGGGCGAGAGACCTTATGACGAACTCCCGGTTGCCTCTTGCCGACATCGCCGTTAAGTGTGGATTTGCGGACCAATCTGCACTCAACCGCTCCTTCAAACGAATTCACGGGGTGACTCCAGGGACATGGCGACGGCGGACGACTCGCGGCCACACCGGCCGAAGCGGTTCGAGCGTTGGAGACGTTGGTCTCTATCGGGACCTGCGATCAGGGCCGGCGAACGCACTCTCACCGGGCGCTTAAGAATTCAATCCGTTATGCGAGCTGGCCCGCCGTCATGGCGGGCCTTTCCTTTGCCCATTCTTTACGTATCCAGCAGGAATGTCCCGCTTTTGATCGTTTTCGACTAGATGCTTCCCCTCATCCGAAACTACGCTCAGGCAGAACAGGATAGCGAATGTGAGAATGGCCACCAGAAATGTGTGTTTGTCCGCATTCGCTGACTCCGTACTGATTCTGAGAGAACAACTTAGAGTCTTGGCCGGAGCTTCCGTTTCCTCAAGGAGAAAGACAATGCAAGTATTCAGGTTTGTTCGGAATGTCGTGGCGACGTCTGCCGCGCTACTCGCGATCGTCGTTCCTGCCGCCAAGGCGACGGCACAGACGCAGCCTACAACAGCAGTAAGAACCGTACTCCTCATTCACGGTGCATGGGCGGACGGTTCGAGCTGGTCGAAGCTAATTCCATTACTGGAGACGAAGGGCCTGCGTGTTGTTGCTGTTCAGATCCCGCTGACATCATTCGCGGACGACGTTTCAGCAACGCAGCGGGCCATTGCTCTCGCGGATGGGCCGGTATTGCTCGTCGGTCACTCGTACGGTGGAGCTGTGATCACCGAAGCTGGAAACGATCCTAAAGTGGCCGGACTCGTCTATGTGTCGGCCGTGGCTCCAGATAACGGAGAATCCGCTTTTGCTCTCATTACGAGCGTTCCGACACCTATCGGTACAGAACTGCGTCCTGACAAGAGTGGTTTCCTCAAATTGACGCCCAAGGGGATCTCTGAGGATTTCGCGCAAGACCTTTCCGCCAAAGAGATTGAAGTTCTGACCGCAACGCAGGTGCCGACAAGCGTTGCTGCGATGAAGGGAGAGGTCACGACTCCAGCCTGGAAGTCGAAACCCTCGTGGTACATCATCGCCGCAAATGACCGGGCAATTTCACCCGATCTCGAAGCAGCACAGGCGAAGAAAATCGGTGCGACAACGACGACTGTCCCCTCCAGCCATGTAATTATGCTGGCTCAACCGTCCAAGGTCGCCGCTGTGATTTTTGACGCGGCCTCAAAGGCTGGTTCGAAGTAAAGGCCCTGAAATTCCCCTCCTCCTCAAAGCTGAGTGGAAGCGATCTGTCGTACCTTGGAAGCAACGTACGACAGATCGCTTGACCTTGCTCCATTGAGCAATGGCAAATCGTCGTCAAAGAGAAGACGCGGCCCAGCATGTGGAGTGACGATGAGAACGGAATTGCTTCGATTCAACGGCGCTGTCGAACGCGATCCTGCCATCGATGCCTGGATGAAAAAGCATGAAGGTGAATTAGGAGCCCTCGCGCATCGGTGGTTTGAGGTGATGCGAAGATGCGGGGACGAAGTCCGGGAGACCCTGCATGACGGCTGTCCGGTTGCCTGTCTCGGCGATGCGCCTTTCGGCTACGTCAATGTATTTACCTCACACGTGAACGTGGGGTTCTTTCACGGCGCAACGTTGCCGGATCCGGCCCGCTTGTTGCAAGGCGCCGGCAAGTTCATGCGCCATGTGAAGCTGAGACCGGGAACGGCCACCGACGCCGCATCGCTCAGCAGGCTTATCGAGAAGGCGTACTCGGACATCAAAGCGCGCCTTGAAAACGGCTAGTTCAGAGAAACACCTTTGATGCGATGGCCAAGCCCGCCAACTTGGCCATCGATCGCTGTGACGGAGAAACGTTGCTCCCACGCCTATACCGGCACGCCGTTTGTCGATGGAACGGGCACGCCGATGGTGCGGCTTTCCGGTCGTAACGCCCACGATGCCACAGTAAAAACAGTAAGAATGAGAGGCGCGATGACGTGAAAGGCGTAAGCGCCGTAACTCCCGACCGCGGCGACGGATGCGGCCGCACCTGTCAGGTCAAAGAAGATGCCGGCATACGCCCATTCCTTGAGCCGCGGATATCGCGGCACGAGGATGGCAATGGCTCCAAGCACCTTCCAGAATCCCAGGATGGCAAAGAAGTACATTGGATAGCCAAGGACGGGCACGACGCCATGGGGGTTGGCGAGATATTGTGCGATCTGAGCGCCGCCGCCGCTTCCGATAAAAAACGCTATGAGAATGGTCGTAGTCCAATAGGCAATGTTTTTTGTTCTCGTAGTCATTCCAATCCCCCAATGACCTTCTCCAGACCGCCGAAGAACTTCTGCCAGCCGTAGTTTGCGCCCTGATACGCTTGCTGCTGATCGGGACGGAAGCCGGACTGCTCCATGCGAACGTGCGTCCCGCCTTCGGCTGGAGTCAACGTCCAGAGCACCACCCATTGAAGCCCGGATTCGCTTCCACCAACACCCCAGTTATAGGACAGGCGTTGGAGTGGGTCGACGATCAGCACCTCGCAGTCAACAACACCATTCCAGTTCGGCGCGGGATCGGCCCGAAATTGGAACTTCCGCCCGACCACCGGCTCGAAGTCGTTGTTCATCATCCATTGTGCGAGCAGCGGGCTCTCGGTAAGCGCTCGCCACAGCTTCTCTGGCGGGTGTGGGAAAACCCTCTCGACCACAAGGGTACGGGGACTCTCTGATGCATTGCTTCTCGCTGCTGCATTGCTCATTGTGCTCATGGTTCCATCCTTTCCAAAAGGGCTTCAAGCTGATCGAACCGGTCACGCCAGAAGGCGCCGTAGTCACGCATCCAGTCCACCATCGGTGCCAGCGCGTCGGGCTGCGCGCGATAGTGAGTTTCGCGTCCCTCGCGGCGATGCCGTACCAGCTTTGCCCGCTTCAGCACCGTCAGGTGTTTGGAGACAGCAGGCTGGGACACCCCCGCATAGCGAGTCAACGCGTGAACCGTCTGTTCGCCCTGCCGGGTCAACTCCTCGAAGATGGCCCTGCGAGTCGGGTCGGCAAGAGCGCGGAACACGTGATTTGCACTAGCCGGTTTCATGTGCAAACCATAACCGTTTGGTTATGATTTGTCAAGAGAAGGCATGCTATCGGCTTCTACACGAGAGCGCCGGCGTTGATAGCGTCTGGATCTTCTTTTCACCGCAAAGTCCGAAGGAGAATATGCGGCAACCGACATGGCCTTCCGATACAGATAAACGTCAAGTGTCATTCGCTAGCTCCTGAACGTAAAATTCGTTTGATCGCAGCGATAAGATCAGTTGGGTGAACAGGCTTAGAGAGGATTTCGAAGCTGGAACCCGAGTTCGCCTCAGCCCAGAGATTTGTCGTCGCAGCTTGACCGGAAAACAAAAGAATTTTCAGCTTCGAACAAATCTTCTTGAGTTCAATCGCTAGTTCGGTTCCTAGCATCTCGGGCATCATCACATCAGATAGAACAAAGTCCGGACAAGAAATTTGGGCACTTTCTAGTGCGGCTTGCGGTCTGGTAAACGCAACTGCGTCAAAGCCGTTTTGCTGCAAAATGATTGTGAGCGTTGTTGCAATTACGCTGTCATCGTCGACCACAAATATGATCGGCAGCTTGCTCTTTGTCATCGGGCCGCCTTTTGTTGCTGACCCAATCCAGTGGCCAGCCTCGGTCCCGTTGCAAGCGAATAGACCCAAAGTTCCGTCCAGGGAGAAAGGTACTTGCTCGCAATGAGCGAAGCGGCGGACCACGTGAGAACCCTATCGTTGGAAGGAAAAGATATATCTATCCCATAACGACCTTGTAGCAGTCTGCAAAACAACATGTGATTCCTCCGAGGTGCAAAGCGTGACAACTCGCGCAGAACACACGCGAGTAGGTCAACCACAGGACAGGGATTTCCCGTCAATGTGGCGTGCACTTTCCCGGAATCAGGTTCTGAGGGGAGGGGAGATTTGAGGCGGAACAACGCTTACAAAGTAGCGAATCGCTTGGACCGGCGAACCTTTATTTTGTCGAAGGGCGGTGACCACGACCATTAGAAAGCTAGCTATTGAAGCCGTTAGCTTGCAGACCAAGAGAACCAGGCACATCACAAAAATGAAGCCAAAGACGGCCATCTCTGTATCGTCTTCCGGGCCGGGAGGATCCCACTGGTCGAAGAATTCGACAATTGGCGTGAGTAGCGCTGCCAAGATAAGAAGAAATGTGCCGAGTTGGAGGAGGCGCCTCACGACTTAATACCCCGAATACTAGCAGATCGTTCCTGCGGCTTAGCTTCAATACGGATATGAAATGCTGGGCTATCTTCTGCTTGTTGGATTGGCGACAAAACGACCAAGGCAGGTAGAACTAGAAAGGGTGTAAGCTGCCCCAACGCTCCGCTCCGAACTACCAGTTGGTTGGTGACAAATCGCCAGAACAGGGTTTGCCCATCATTCGGTACTAGCCGCATCTCCTACGAGGCCAATTCAGCGAGCAAATACCGTCTCTACACGAGAGCGTTGGCGTTGATAGTCTTAGTTGACAGGTGCTTCTCAGAGAATACGGATACGATCGCGGATCTACCCAGTTCTGGACCGCTCGCTACCCAAGTCTGTGTCCAAATTCTCAAGTTCTCTTTCCGTGTCTTATGACCGTCCGTGGAGCTTTCATTGATCAGGTTTCGTATCGTTCTGCTTCTGCTGGTTGCTATCTCTGCGCTGACGACGTCCGGAAGGGCGCAGGGGACAACCCCGACCGAGGCGCTGGCGTTGCGGCAGGCCGCCGTGAATCGACCGGCGTATACGCTGCCGCCTGAGAAGCTGAAGCCGGCGCAGGAGCTGTTTCGAGCACGCACGACTCTGCATTTTGCAGGTGAAGCCTGGGGAATTCTGCAGTTGGTCCTGTTGCTCGTGGCGGGCGTGCCGGCACGAATGCGAAATGTTGCTGAAAACCTGACGAAAAACCGGTGGGTCCAGTGCTTCGTCTTCGTGTTTCTCTTTCTGCTGACGATCACGTTGCTCGATGCTCCGTTGCGGATCTATGGCCACCATATCGCGGTGGCGTACGGGCTGTCGGTGCAGGGATGGGGAAGTTGGGTCTGGGACTTGGCGAAGAGCTTCCTCCTGACCTGGCTCGTCGGCTCGCTGTTGGTGATGGTGCTGTTCTGGGTGATCAAGCGGTCGCCAAAGCACTGGTGGTTCTGGTTCTGGATTCCAACGATGGCAGGGGTGCTTTTCGGGGTCTTTGTCTCGCCGATTCTGGTTGATCCCATGTTCAACAAGTTTGAGCCTCTTCAGCAGAGCAATCCCGCTCTGGTCGAGCAGTTGGAGAAGGTGGTGGCCAGGAGCGGCGTGAGCGTGCCGCCCGAGAGAATGTTCTTCATGCGAGCCAGCCAGAAGGTGACGAGTCTGAACGCCTATGTGACGGGGTTCGGGCCATCGAAGCGGCTGGTGTTGTGGGACACCACGATCGCGGCGGCGACTCCCGATGAGCTGTCCGGCATCTTTGGGCACGAGCTGGGACACTATGCACTGCATCACATCGTGGCCGGCCTGCTGTTCACCGCCGGGCTGCTGCTGGTCGCATTCTTCTGGGGCCAGAAGGTGACCGAGTGGCTGCTCAAACGGTATGGGGCGAAATGGCGAATCCGCTCCCAGAATGACTGGGCCTTCCTGGCGGTGCTGGCACTCGTGCTGAATGGTATGAGCTTCTTCACCGAGCCGGTTGAGAATGCGTTCGGCCGCTCGATCGAACATGCTGCGGATGTCTACGGAATGGAGGCGATTCATGGCATCGTCGCCGACCCGCAACTGTCGACGCAGCGTGGGTTTCAGCGGCTCGGCGAGACCTCTCTGGACGATCCAACACCGCATCCATTCGTCGAGTTCTGGACGTCGAGCCATCCGTCGATTGCCAGTCGTGCGGCCTTCGCCGCGGCTTACAACCCCTGGACAGAAGGGCAGCATCCGAAGTACTTTCAGCCATGAAGACAAAGCCGAACGCCGCTGCATCTCCCGACTGTCTTTTTTGCAAGATCGTCGATGGAACGATTCCGGCTAGCCGCGTATACGAAGACGAGCTGAGCATCGGCTTCCCCGACATCAATCCCCAGGCGCCCACGCACCTGTTGATAATCCCCAAGCAACACATAGCTTCTACGGCAAAGGCTCTGGCAGAAGACACTGCACTGATGGGTCACCTGATGGCTGCAGCGGCAGAGATCGCACGCAAAGAATCGCTGGACGATGGCTACCGGATCGTCGTGAACACAGGGGACGATGGAGGGCAAACTGTGCACCACCTGCATCTGCATCTGCTCGGCGGCAGGCATATGAAGTGGCCTCCGGGCTAGCAATTCCCAAAATGGGAATTCCTAAAATAAACCCGAAATCTGTGGCGTGTTTTTCTACTCCGAAAAACGACCATCAACGCACCACAATTCACCACGAATCCACCACAAATTCACCATCAAAAAACCACGTTCAACCACCCGTTTTTGCCAAAACCCCCAGCAAAAACGCCTAGATCCACCGCAAAAAATAAAAGGCCCGATAGAAATCTATCGGGCCTTCGTTATGAATTTCGCTGCAGTGGAAGAAGCGATTCCTACTGGTTGTAGTTTGGCTCTTCTTCCTCTTCCATACCGTAACGGCGGAGGAGATTGGGCAGGTTCTGCGAGAAGGCAGCGCGCGGCATCACCGTATCGCAACCCGCTTCCACGGCCTTAGCCTTCAAATCTCCCTGCAAATGCGACAAAAAGCCAACAATGGAGGTGTTGCGCTTGAGCTTGGCTTTCAGCTTGGGAATCAGGGTCAGCGGCTTGGCGTTCGCATTGTTGAGGTCGAACACGATCAGGCCAGGGAGGTCTTCTTCCGCGCCCGCTGTGAGTGCAGCAATTGCGTCCTTCTCGTTCTTGACGAACGCCACCTTGACTCCGAGCTTGCGCGCGGTCTCCTGAATCTTCGCAATGAAGAACAGGTCTTCGATGAAGAAGAATATTTTGGTAGGAGCGTTCTCCGGAATAGGAATGGAGCGGCCCTGCGAATAGTCAATAGGCTGGGAGTCGCTCTGGTAGCTGCGTCCGCCGCCGTGGCCGTTACTGCGACCGTAGTTGCCATTCCCAGCGTCCATGGTAGAGGGTGGTGTCTCGGCGAAGTTGCCGTTGACGGCGCGATAGCTGTGGTCCATCGGGCCGACGAAGCTGCGAGGGCCACGCTGCTGCTTGCCCGCACCGCCTTTGCGTTTGAAGCCGCCACTATTGTTGCCGGGCTGATGGGTGTCACGGTCGCGGTATCCGCCACCGCCGTTGCTGCCGCTGGCGACGTTTCCGGGATTCTCCGGAGATCGCTGACGGTCGCGGTCGCGGAACTTCTTCTTCCAGCGCTTGCCGCCCCCCGAGGGAGCGTTCTGCTGCTGGCCACCGCCCGACTGGGAGCCTTGCGATGGCTGTGGGGCGGCTGACCCCTGGATGGAGGCAATAGGCTGGCCTGTGCCCTGGTCGCCACCTGACTGCACGCCCTGGGCGCCGTCTGAGCCTTTGTTCTTGCGCTTGCGGCGACGGCGGCGGCTGCTCTTGGACTGGCCCATGCCGTGCTGCACGTTTTGGGGCGTGAATTGCGCCTCCCCGTCCTGCTGGCCGGGTGAGATTGTCGAACCCTGGTGTGACTCCACCTCGGGTACATTCTGCTCTGAAGTCATGCTTCCACTTCCTATTGCTTTAGATCGCAATTAGCGGTTCACTCTCCCACGGCACAATGGTTTATTCCTCTCCGTGTAAACCACGGAGGATGAACCAAACCGGAATTGCAGCGTCGGAGGAAACGGTCTCAAGTTGTACTCGAACGGACGTCTTTTATTGCATTGGCTGCGATCGAACCAGTAAGTTACCGGCTACGCGCAGCCCGGAACGCCTGAAAGCGGCGAACCTTAGTTTTCACCCTCTACCTGTTTGCGACAGAGTCCGACAAAAATCCGGTCCACTGTAATCGTGTGTCATTTTGCTGCCAAAACTTGCCCAACAGGAAACTCTCTGGCAGCACCCACAGCGATCAGCACCCACAGCCGGTCCACAAGGCAACTCTTAGCGTACGCGCAAAAGGGACGGTTGGCAAGAACTCTCTTCTACGACTTCCAGGTTACGCTTCTTGAGACGGGTAAGATTGCGACAACAAGGGCCGCTTCGAGGAAGCGGCCCCTGTGTTTTGATGGCCAGTCACTGGCCTCCTGAAAAACTTCCGTTGAGGAAGTAGAACCCCTGGCTGATGGCCACACCATCGAACGGGTAAGGCTTCTTTTCGAGCCGAGGGATACCACGACACACTCCGCAGCTCTGCCAGCGTGTTGCCTTGATTGAAAGAGCAATCCAATCGCCAAAGACCTGGGGCATTTTCTCGGCCAAATTCTTTGTGATGACGTGCCGAAGTTTGAAAAACCGGAGACTTGATCAGCGACGCTCCGTATTTTGGGAGGCTGGATCGCTTTTGGCCCGGAATTGACCCTTATCGGGCTGGGTCCTATAATCTGAGTGTTCCGGCAGCTCTCTCGTTTTGCTGCCGATTTGCCGGTACGGGAGTCGGGTGGATCGAGGATATACGGTGGTCGTGCTCGTGTAAGAGCGCGTCGATCCTGGATATCAAGGCGCATGCAGGGAACGGCTGAGAAAGCACGCGATGGTGCGCCTAAGGCCGGATGAGTTAGGACAATCCCCGAAGGAGTACCACACACCGCATGAATCGTACCTTTGCATTTATCACCGCCCTTGCTGCGGGAATGACGTCCGCTGCTGGAGTGGCCCAGACTGCTGGTTCACCGGCAACGGCACCAGCCACCGCACCCGCAACGGCGGCACCCGCGACTCACGCTCCAGCAGCTGTCCAAGTCGTTCCTGCGAAGATCGCCGTGATCGAATATGAACAGGCGACTGCCGCAACGAATGAAGGTCAACGCGCGCTCCAGGCGTTACAAAAGAAGTTCGAGCCGCAGAAGACGCAACTGCAGACGTTGCAGACCGAGATTGAATCTCTGACCAAGCAACTGCAGAGTGCGCCCACGACGATGAGCGATGACGAGAAGGCCTCGCGGGCAAGAACGATCGAGACGAAGCAGAAGCAGTTGCAGCGCGATGGCGATGATGCCACGGCGGCCTTCAATGCCGAGATGCAGGAGACTCTCGGCGCGGTTGCGAAGAAGCTTGGGCCAATCGTGATCAAGTACGTTCAGGACAATGGCTACACGATGCTCTTAGATAACACAGGTCAGCAGGGCGGCCTTGCGGTGCTTTGGACCCAGCCGGGCACGACCGATATCTCGCAGGCCGTTGTGGACGCCTACAACGCTTCGTCGGGAGTTAGCGCTCCTGCTGTGCCTTCGGCTCCATCGGCGACACGTCCTCGCCCGACCACGACCACGCCACCGAAGACGACAGCACCGCCAAAGTAATAAAACTGCCTGGATTGGCTATGAGTTTCGCCCATGGTGAATGGGCCCGTATCTAGTTCCTGAGGTCTTCGGATGAGACCGCAGTAACAATATTTGATAGTCAAAATTTTAAGTTGTAAGGATCTCTCGAAGGAGTACCACAGACCTCATGAATCGCAATCTTGTTCTTGTCTCCGCCCTCGGCGCGGGATTGATGACCGCAGCTGGAATGGCGCAGGCACCCGCGGCCCCGGCCCCGACTACACCCGCACCGGAAGCTCAGCCTGCTGCGACAGCACCCGCACCGCCGCAAGCAATTCCGGCAAAGATTGCATTGGTCGCCTTCGACCAGGCGGTCCTGGCCACGAATGAGGGTCAACGTCTGATTCAGGACATTCAGGCAAAGTACAAGCCGAAGAAGGATCAGATTGACACTCTTTCGCAGGAGGTTGACTCGTTGAAGAAGCAGCTACAAAGTGCGCCGGCTACTTTGACCGATGCGGAGCGCGCAGCCAAGCTGAAAGAGATCGACACCAAAGAGAAGCGTCTGAACCACGATGCCGAGGGAGCGCAGACTGCTTACAACGCCGATCTGCAGGAGGCCTACGGCAAGCTGGCGCCCAAGGTTTCTGCCGCGCTGAAGAAGTATGTGAGCGACAACGGTTATACGCTGCTTCTGGATGTCAGCAGCCAGCAGAGCAACGTGATGTGGATCGGGCCGAATATTGACGTGACGCAGGCCGTAGTGGCGGCTTACAACGCCTCTTCGGGTGTAGCGCCACCAGCGCCATCTGCACCTGCAGCGGCCCGTCCGCGGCCGGCGACTTCCGTTCCTTCCGCTCCCAAACCTGCAACAACGAAGCCGCAGTAATGGTTGAATGGGCCTTGCCCATAAATTGCCAAATTGTCCAGGAGGAGGCTTTACGAGGCCCCTTCTAGATCTTTGCAGCTCGGGCTGGCGCGTTCGCGGAATCGGTTGCGGCTGTGGAAAAACTTGTGGATCGCGAGTGGCGAGGCAGGCCGAAAGGCCGTTGAGGTGTGGCTATGGTTCCATGGCTCGACGATTTCGAAGTCGTCTAACTACATGTAAATGGGCGGGTTGGTGAGGTGGCCTGTCCATCTTGCTTCTTGTTTCTTCTCAGGGGCCAGCAAGTATAGCTGTTTCAAGGGTTTCCACAGATCAAGGTTACGCGTCGGTTACAATTTCGCGCGATCGAACCACGCAATGCTGGGGAACAGAGACCGGATCAGGTCAGAGATTGTCTTATCCGCGAGATCATTCGCTCAGTTTACGGCGTCATTTCTGCGTTCTGCCAGATGAAATCGTTGACGGCTATTCCTCGCCTACCTTGAGAACAGCGAGGAAGGCCTCTTGCGGGATGTCGACCTTGCCGATTCTCTTCATGCGCTTCTTACCCTCCTTCTGCTTCTCGAGGAGTTTGCGTTTGCGGCTGATGTCTCCGCCGTAGCACTTGGCAATGACATTTTTGCGGATAGCAGTGACTGTCTCGCGTGCGATGATCTTGCTGCCGATGGCGGCCTGGATGGCGACCTCGAACATCTGGCGCGGGATGAGTTCGCGCATCTTTGATACAAGGGCCTTGCCACGGTCATAGGCAAAGTCGCGATGCACGATGATGGAGAGGGCGTCGACGGCGTCACCACCGATGAGGATGTCCATCTTGACCATGGGAGAGATCCAGGTGCCGGCGAGGACGTAGTCGAGCGAGGCGTAGCCGCGGGAGACGGACTTGAGTCGGTCGTAGAAGTCGAGGACGATTTCGTTGAGAGGCAGCTCGTAGGTGAGCATGACACGTGTTTCGCTGACGTACTCGAAGTTTTTCTGCCGGCCGCGTTTGTCTTCGACGAGTTTGAGAATGCCGCCGACATACTCTTCGTTGGTGAGGATCTTTGCGATGATGACGGGTTCTTCGATGGATTCGACCTCGGATGGATCGGGCCAGCGGGAAGGATTGTCGACCTCGCGGACGCTGCCATCGGTCATGGTGATCTTATAGCGAACGCCTGGGGCCGTGGTGATGAGGTCGAGATCGTATTCCCGTTCGAGGCGCTCCTGAATGATTTCAAGGTGGAGAAGGCCAAGGAACCCGCAGCGGAAGCCGAAGCCGAGAGCGACAGAGGATTCGGGTTCGAAGGAGAAGGACGCGTCGTTGAGGCGGAGCTTTTCGAGGGCGTCGCGGAGCATTGCGTGTTCGTGCGAGTCGACGGTATAGAGGCCAGCGAAGACCATACTCTTGATGTCTTCAAAGCCGGGCAGGGCTTCAGTGCAGGGGTTTTCAACCGAAGTGATGGTGTCGCCGACCTTGGTGTCGGCTACGTTTTTAATTGTTGCGACGAAAAAGCCCACTTCACCTGCGGTGAGTTCGGCGATTGCGACCGGCTTAGGGGTCATCACGCCCATGCTCTCAACGTCGAAGACCTTGCCGTTGGACATCACCTTAATCTTCATTCCCTGGCGCAGCTTGCCGTTGATGATGCGGGCGAGGACGATGACGCCTCTGTAGGGATCAAACCAGCTG
Organism: Acidobacteriaceae bacterium KBS 89; assembly: GCA_000381605.1. Lineage (GTDB taxonomy): Bacteria > Acidobacteriota > Terriglobia > Terriglobales > Acidobacteriaceae > Edaphobacter. Next base: position 992,834 of record KB906754.1, on the reverse strand, counting down.
TCGAAGATAAGTGCCTGCAGCGGTGCTCCGGGATCGCCCTCTGGCGGTGGCAGCAGGGTGACGACTGCTTCGAGAATCGTGGCGACGTTCAGGCCGGTCTTGGCGGAGACGGCGATGGCATTGTCGGCCGGGAGGCCGACGGATTTTTCGATCATCTCCTTGGTGCGCTCAATGTCGGCGCTGGGGAGGTCGATTTTGTTGATGATGGGGATAATTTCGAGGCCGTTAGAGATCGCGAGGTAGGCGTTGGCGAGGGTCTGGGCCTCGACGCCCTGGGAAGCATCGACGACGAGGAGCGCGCCCTCACAGGAGGCCAGCGACCGTGAGACCTCATAGGAGAAGTCGACGTGGCCCGGGGTGTCGATGAGGTTGAGTTGGTAGGTGTCGCCGTCCTGGGCCTTGTACATCATGCGGACGGTGTGGGCCTTGATGGTGATGCCGCGCTCCCGCTCGAGATCCATGGCGTCGAGCACCTGCGCCTGCATTTCGCGAGCCGTCAGTGAGCCTGTCAGCTCAAGAAGCCTGTCGGAGAGGGTGGACTTGCCATGATCAATATGCGCGATAATCGCGAAGTTGCGGATGTGACTTGGATCCATTTTGTAGCTGGGTGGCCTCAGTATCTATGTTAACACTCGTGTGGCGTTAGTAGAGGCGGGGAAGCTCGTGACTCGAAACGAGCATCCAAACCGAGACCGGTATGCTTTCGGTCTCGCGACGCTACGGCCGCTCGGCCAGACACGAACTGGTTTGCGGATGGCTCCGCGAAGATCAGGATGAAAACACACGATGTTTCGATTTGATATTGCCTTGTTGATTCTCATTTTGCCTATGTGTGCCCTGGCGCAGCGGCCCGACATCTCGGCTGCCAGAGAGGAAGTTGCGAGGGCTGACGAGCCCGCATGGAGTCAACTGCCTGAGTCTCCCGGCGCCCTTTGGAGTGCGCCACGGAGCCAAGAACATGCAGGAAATGACTACTTCACTTCTGCCAACGATCGCGGACAATCGCGCACACGATTGGATTCTTCGGAGAAGGAGCCGTATCACTGGAAAGGGTTGTTGCTGCAATCGTTCGCGTTCGACATGCTACAGAACGGGACGAGGGTTATAACGGCCGATCAGAGCGATCGGCATATTTTGCTTAATAAGCCGTACTGGTCGGACTATTGGGCCTCGCTACAGCAATTCAACATGCGGCGCTGGAATGATGGCGACAGCATCAAGGTGAACTATATTGGGCATCCGATGCAGGGAGCAATCTCAGGGTATATCGAGGTACAGAACGATCCGCGAGGGCGCGAATTGAGGATCTCACGCGATCGGCTCTACTGGGACAGCCGATTTCGCGCGTTCCTTTGGGAGGTAGTTTATTCGACGCAATGGGAGATTGGGCCCATTGGAGAGACGGCGATCTTCAATCAGGGAGGCTTCACTTATCCGATTGGATGCAAGCATAACGATCCGGCGTGTGAGGCGACGGCGAAGTACACGAATAACACAGGCTGGGTGGACTTCATCATCACGCCGATCGCGGGCACGTTGTGGCTGCTGGGCGAGGATACGATCGATCGTTACATTTCGGACCCTTTGGTGCAACGTCATCCGCATTCGTTCGGCATCAAGTTGGTGCGTGCTTCGCTGAATCCGCCAGCGTCCCTGGCGAACATTTTGCGTGGACATTTTCCGTGGTGGCGCGACTATGAACATCCGGGCGCGTCTGAGTCGCTGGTGATCGGCAAGTTTGAACGCGCTATGGATGTGGAGCCGAAAGAACGCGGCGATTTGTATCTGCATTACAGGTCCCTGTCGCTAGGCACGAACAACGGGAGCTGTTTTGATTGTCGCAATGCCACGACTGGAGCCGGTCTGGAGTTGGGGGTCGCCGTGCGGGGATACCTGGATGTGATTGCGGATGTGAGCCTACAGCCAGGGGCAAGTCCCGCGTCGTCTCCGAATGTAGGAGGATCGTTGGTGACGGCGAACTTCGGCGTGCGTTCGGGATACTCTGGCGAGCGCTTCGCCGCAAAGGTTTCGCTTGCCCCAGGCTTTGCGAGTTACTCCAGAACGCAACCTGCGGCGACAGAATCCGATCCGAATCCTGGCGTTAAGAGAAACTTCAATTTTTCCGTCGCAGCACTGCTTTCCGGAGACGTGCGGTTCACGAAACACCTGGCATTTCGAGCGACGCTGGAGCAGATGCTGATTCGCTACAAGAGCCCGATTCGTGATCCGGATGGGATCGGGACAGCCCCGCGGCTTTCCTTTCTCTCGCATGATAACTACATCAATTCGACGAACTGGGGAGTGAGTGTGGGTCCGGTGTTGCGTTTCTGATGCGGGAAGTGGCTAGTCGCTACGATGGGAGATCTTCTTTGCACGGATGTCTCTCTGTTGATGCTCTGCGCGCTTTTGCGCAATCGCGAACGTATTTGGAGGCCGCTCGTCTTACAATGAGCAGGGACGATGGCCCGACTACTTTTAGAGAAGACCGTGCGGCGGTGGGCACTAATGGTGGGTTGTTCTCCACTTGTGATGCTAACGGGCTGTCCGCAGGACCAAGCTGGTGCGCCGGGTAAGACTCCCGTGCAGGCAACGGCACCGACCGTAGCGACCAGTCCGAGTAAGACCGCAGCGCTGCCGGGGCCGGCCGTTGTGTCGGACGCACAGGCTCTTGATTCAGCTGCGAGGGCCGCCAAGGTGCAGCAGTTGATCAACAAAGCAGAGGCTGCGTATCGCAGTGGCGTGGAGAACTATCGCACTGGACATCTAGATGCGGCCCGGTTGGATTTCGACTCTGCTGTCGACTTGATGCTGACCAGCGGCATGGACCTTAAGACTGACCCGCAATTGGCCGACGAGTTCGATCATCTGTTGAATGCTGTGAACTCGCTTGAGATGGCAGCGCTGAAAGAGGGAAACGGATTCTCGCCGGTTTTGGAGGCGGCCCCGCTGGACGCTGCGAATGAGGTGACGTTCCCGGCAAACGCCGCTCTGACGGCAAAGGTAACGGCTGAGTTGAAGACAACGCAGTCCGACTTTCCGTTGGTGGTGAATGACTATGTCGCAGGATTTATCAGCTACTTTTCAAACTCTGCTGCCGGACACGCGCATCTGCTGCGCTCGCTGGAGCGGGCGGGGAAGTATAAAGAGATGATCTCGAAGAACCTGCGCGACCAAGGTGTGCCACAAGACCTGATCTACCTGGCAGTGGCAGAGTCGGGTTTTCAGCCGCAGGCGCTCAATGCGCGTTCGGGTGCGGGAGGCATGTGGCAGTTTATGCCCACGGGCGCGTATGGGTTGGCACGCAATGGTTGGTTTGATGAGCGGTTCGATCCGGAGAAGTCTTCGGTCGCGTATGCGAAGTACATGAAGACGCTCTACAACCAATTTGGCGACTGGTATCTCGCGATGGCGGCGTATGACTGGGGTCCGGGCAATGTGCAGCGCGCAGTGATGCGGACTGGTTACGCGGACTTCTGGGAGTTGTACCGGCGTAACGTGTTGCCGGGAGAGACCAAGAATTATGTGCCAGGCATTATCGCTGCGATCATCATGGCGAAGAATCCGGAGCAGTATGGGTTGGACAAGGTTGTACCCGATGCAGCGGTCGTGTCCGATATTGTAACGGTCGATTATTCGATCGACCTTCGGCTAGTGGCGGATGTGACCAATTCATCGCTTCCGGAGATTGTTGCTTTGAATCCAAGTCTACTGCGGATGACAACCCCGCGTGACATGTCGTTTGATTTGCATGTTCCTGTCGGCACACGCGAGGTCTTTATGGAACGGATCAAAAAGATTCCTGAAGCCAAGCGTGCCAGTTGGCGCTTTCATGTTGTGCGCAATGGTGAGTCGCTTGAGAACATCGCAACAGCTTCGCATGTTCACGTGAGCGACATTGCGGCGACTAACGGATTTGGCTTGAGTGATGGTGTAGACGCCGGGGATGAGCTGGTGATTCCAGTTGCGAGCGCTGTGGCGAACGCGGGTCCGCAGCGATATGCTGTGCGTCGCGGCGATACGCTGGTTACAGTTGCCGATCGCTTTGGAGTGTCGGTGGAGGAGTTGCGGCGTTGGAATCATCTGTCTTCGAACGTGGTGAAGCCGGGGAGTTCTCTTGCTGTCGCAGAGCCGGTCAAGCTTGCACCGATTACGCATGTGCGTAGCAAGTCTGCTCGAGGGAAGAATAGTTCGCACACAACAGCATCCTCTGTTCATGCGGCTTCCGCGCATGCTGATGTGAAACCTTCGACTTCGAAATCGAAGACGTCTTCGACGGCAACGAAGAAAAGTACGACGACAAAGAAGGAAAACACGACATCCAAAACGAAATGAAAAGCTGTCCGGGGAGCTACCCCATGAAAAAGATTGCTTGCCTTCGGTAGCGCTTGGATGCATCCTGTTGCTAGAATCTCGTGCTGGGACTTAAATGTTTTTCGGTGAATTGAATCTGAAAGACACAAGCAACGAGCGGTGGGAAGTACAAAGCAGCGAGGGAAATGACGATGATGTACGACGACACGATCAAGCTTTACTCAACCTCGGCCGATGACGACCACAATTACGGTGATGAAGCAGACGACCACGACGATGTGCGCAATCGCTTCGGGGACGATGACGAAGAAGAAGAGGTGACGATGACGTCGGACGACGATGAAGAGCTTGATCTGGATGACGACGGGACACTACATGGAACTCATGCCGAAGACGCGACCATTTTCACGTTGCCCCCTTCCCCGATTACTAGCTATGAGCCAGCAACCAAACCGTCTGAGTTGCCGGTGAAGAGCGCGGCCCCGACGAACGTCGCGAAACCGGTGACGGTTAAGAAAGCTGCTCCCTTGAAGGTTGCGCCAGCAAAGATTGTCGCAACGCCCAAGAAAGCAGCGTCAAAATCAGTGGCCAAAACGAAGGCGAGCAAGCCCGCAGCAAAGAAGGCAGCTGCGAAAAAATCTGTTGTGAAGAAAGCGGCCACGAAGAAGGTCGCCGCGAAAAAAGTTCTGGCGAAGAAGGGTGTGGGGAAGAAGAAGGTCGCCAAATCGAAATCTGCCGCGAAGAAGCTCAGTGCTCGTCGCGGTGGTAAGGCCACTCCTAAAAAAGTGGCCGTTAAAAAGAGCACTAAAAAATCAACGAAGAGAGGTATTACCTTGGCAACTAAGAAAGCAGCAAAGAAAGCCGTAAAGAAGGCAGCAGCGAAGAAGGCTCCTGCAAAGAAGAAGGCCCCTGCAAAGAAGGCCGCAAAGAAGGCTACAAAGAAGAAGTAAGCATTAAGGCAAGCAAATAGGCCCGGACTCCTCAATTGAGAGCCCGGGCCTTTTTGCGTCTGTTGATAAGGAACTACTTCTTGTTGGCAGCGATTTCAGCAAGAACTTCGGTGCTGTGGACGTTTGGATCGACCTTTTCCCAGACCTTTACGATCTTGCCGGTGGGCGAGATGAGGAAGGTATCGCGGGCGGCAAACTTCATGTCTCCGTGGGTCATTAGCGGGACACCGTAGGCATCGACGACCTTGTGGTCGGGATCGGCGAGGAGCTTGAAGCTGAAGGTGTCTTTCGAGCACCATGCCTTGTGGCCTTCGACGGTGTCGAGGCTGACGCCGAGGACGACGGCGTTGAGGGCGTCGTACTTGGCCATGTCGCGCTGGAAGTTATGGGCCTCGATGGTGCAGCCCTGGGTCTGGTCTTTGGGATAGAAGTAAAGGACGACCCACTTGCCCTTGTAGTCGGTGAGGCTGACGGGCTTGTCTTCCTGAGAGGGCAGGGTGAAGTTGGGTGCGGTGGCTCCGGCCTGTACCGTGTCTCCCGCTGCGGCCGCATTGGCCTTGATGCCGAAGCCGCACGCCGCTACTACGCCAATGATTACTGCGATCCAAACTGCTTTGCGCATGGTGGTTCCCCTTAGGTGAATCTTTGTTGGTAGACGAGTGTAAGCCGCGTAAGACGCGGGCTTTCTATGCCGCGCTGCAATTTTACTCTTCACTTATGTGCTCTTTACAGGGCTGTGACAATATCTTTACTTTTGGCTACTTCGCGACGATTGCGATGCCTGCCTGGTTTGCGGCCGCGATGATGGCTGCGGGGTCGAACAGGAGGGTCTTCCCTGTTTCAATGGCGAGGCATGTGGCGCCTGCGGCCTGCATTGAACGAATGGTTGCGACGCCGATAACGGGTACGTCGAAGCGCATGTCCTGGTTGGGTTTGGCTACTTTGACGACGGTGAGGGAGCGACGAAGGGTGGTCGTGGGCTGGTCTTCGGAGGCGATGTCGAGGGTGCGGAAGAGTTCGCCGGCGCGCGCGATGGTTGCGTCTGTGCCTTCCATCGCTTCCACGGCGACACAGGCCTGGGCGGCGATGACTACGGTTTGGCCAAGGTCGTAGGTGGCGATGGCCTGGGCGACGGTGCGGCCGTAGGCGATGTCCTTCTCTTCTTCTTCGTCCGGCTCGCGGCGGGTAAGGACGCCGGGCTTCGCCAGGAGCGGCTCGAGGTAGGTGGTGGAGGAGATGAGCTCTATGCCTTCGTCGCCGAGAACTTTGGCGATTGCGCCGAGGAGCATGTCGGTGTTGCGGGTGCGGAGGTTGAGGAGGAGCTTGGCGAGGCGCCAGTCGGGGCGGATGCTGGAGAAAATCTGTTTGTGTTTGACCTGTCCGGCCATGACGGCGCGGGTGACGCCTTCGGCTTGAAATGTTTCGATGAGGCGGGAGAGTTCGCCGAGGGAGAGCCAGTGGACGTGAATGTCGGGGTCGGCTGCAGCGCGGGTGTTGATTTCAGGGTCGGTCTCTTCGTTGATGGCCGCGACGACAACGGTGAGCCCGTGGGCGCGTGCCGCGTCGAGGAGGAGGAAGGGGAAGCGTCCGTTGCCAGCGATCAGGCCGAGTTTCGACATCCTGCTTACTTTAGCGCAAGCGGGTCAAAAGCAGATAAGTTAAGCGATGCTTCGGTACCGGCGTTTCAAATCGACCGGGTCTGATTGTAGTGCCGCCACACGATTTCCACGACCGTACCTATCAAGGCGTACGTAGCAGTATTGATCAGAAGAGCCTCATAGAAGCTGATTGCATGGTGCCTTGTCAACGCTGCGATGGGACAAGTCACATAAGCGAGAGCGAACCCAATCGTTGACAGGTTTGAGACGACAACAAGGTTCCATAGAACTACAACAAGTGCGCCCACGCCAGCCCAAATCGCAATTCGGAGTTTCACGTCGGGTCCTCTGCTTGACGCTCCAATCATCCCACCGAATCCTCAAACTCGGAACTGACCCATTACCTCCGCTTCAGAGGGGTCTATCCCGCCTGCAATTAAGTCAATAGCGGAGGACTGACCACCTAGCTGTGGAAAAAATTAAACTTCGGGTTTTATGGTGAGTTGTGGTGAGTTCTGGTTTTTCTTTGGGTTTAATCGTGTTTTCTTCTTGAATCTCCGGCATTTGCAGCATGGGATGAAGCGTTTTTTGATGGTGAAAACGTGGACAGATTGTGGTGAATTGCTGGTGATTGGGTGGATGCTACGTGAAGAGTTTGCCGTCTGTGTTCTCCAGATTTAACAAGTGAGCTTTGGCCTCGAGTCCGCCTCCGAAGCCCGTCAGCTTTCCGGTCGATCCGATGACTCGATGACAGGGCACGATGATGGAGAGAGGGTTTTTTCCATTCGCGGCGCCGACGGCTCGTGTTGCATTGGGTTTTCCCAGTTCTTTGGCGAGTTGTCCGTAGCTTCTGGTCTCTCCAAACGGTATGGCGAGCAAGGCCTTCCAGACGTCTTTCTGAAAGCGGGTTCCTCGCATATCGAGAGAGACGGAGAATGTCTTTCGCTTGCCGGCGAAGTATTCGCGCAGTTGCCGCTCCGTGTCGACGAGGATGGGATGCTTGTCGTTCGCGCCGAGGTCGCTGAGGGGCACACCACGATGTGGCCTGTCGTTGTCCCAGAGGATGGCCACCAGGCCTTGGTCACTTGCGACCAGTTTCAGTTTTCCGACGGGCGATTCGATCATTTTGTAAGCGAGACTCATCGTTTTCCTTTCTGGTTTGTGATGCGTTGGCTTGAGGTTTTCCGGGTCCGATGATCTTCAGCCTGAAACGCGCTGGTTGGTTGTTACTGCGCTTCCGTCGGCGGCCCAAAGATGCTGCGCGGCATAGGCTCGCCACGGCCGCCAGGATTCGGCGCGGTTCAAGAGGTCCGCGGTTGTTGTTTTCTCGCCGTCCATCGAAGACATGCTGCGGAGCAGGCCTACGTCAGTCGCGGGGAATGCGTCCATCTCGCGTATAGCGCGAAGTGCGATGTACTGTGCGGTCCATTCTCCGATCCCACGGATCGCTCTGAGACGAGCGACTGTCTCCTCGATGTTGCCGAAGGGACGGAACAGGTTCGGATCAGCTACCGCTGCTTCGGCTACCGCTTTCAATGTCGTCAAACGCGCGGCCGGAATGCCCAGTCCGATGGAGGGAGCCGAGGCGAGCCGCTTCGCTGTCGGAAATGCGTGGGACAGGTCCGGGTGGATCAGGAAGGACTTCGGTACAGCGCGGCCGTGGAGAGCGACGAGCTGGCCCGCCAATCGACGTGCGGCTACGACAGTGATCTGCTGACCCAGGACGGCCCGTACTGCCAGCTCGAAGCCATCCCAGCCGCCGGGAGCCCGCAACCCCGGACGTTGTGCCACGAGGGCAGCGAGCACAGGATCGCCAGACAGATGGTTGTCGATGGTCTCGATGTCGGCTCCAAGGTCGAAGAGACGACGCACGCGAGCAACGATAGCAGGCAACAGCCGGACGTCGGGGAAGCGGATGCTGACGGCGAGGCTCTGCCGGTCGGGGAGGTGGGTGACCTCGATGCTTCCCATTGCGCCGTCTATCTCGACGGTGCGGAGGTAGCGTGCACCATCGACAACTTCGACACCCGGAATCGCCCGCGCTCGCAGAAAGCTGAGCATACTGGCCCAGTCATAGGGTGGACGGTAGCGAAGGCGGAGTGAGACGTCCTTCTCTTCGGGCTTTGCGGAGTTCTTTCTGCGCAAGGCGCTGGGAGGACGATGGAACAGCCCGAGGAATATTTCGTTGAAGCGGCGTACGCTACCGAAGCCAGCCGCCATCGCAACCTCAGTCATCGGCATCTGGGTTTCGTGGATGAGTTGCTTTGCGAAGAGGACTCGACGTGTTTGTGCGACGGAGATAGGTGAGGCGCCGAGGTGTTGGAGGAAGAGCCGCCGCAACTGACGCTCGCCCAGGCCCAGACGTTCGGCCAGCTTTTCTACACTGTTGCCTTCGCCGTCGAGGGCGCCTTCGGCGATGAGAGCGAGGGCTCGTGAGACTGAGTTGGATGTACCGCGCCATGAAGCGAGGTCGGGGGCCGTCTCCGGGCGGCAGCGAAGGCATGGACGGAAGCCGGCATCCTGCGCGGCTGCGGCTGAGCCGAAGAATCGGCAGTGTTCGACCTTCGCGGTGCGCGCTGGGCATATGGGACGGCAGTAGATGCCTGTCGAGGTGATGCCAACGAAGATGAGGCCGTCAAAGCGGGCGTCCCTGCTTTGCAGAGCGCGATAACAGACTTCGTGAGGGGGCAGCTCCATGACTCGATCTTCGCACTCTCCGACTGGTGGAACTAGCGGTTTTCGGACTTGGTTGGTTTAGACCTTTAGTGGCTTGAAGCGGGTCATGAAGCTGGTGAAACAAGCCATGTGTTTTCATCAGAGTTGATTCTGGGTTTGACCATCAGGAGACGCAGGAATGCAAGATCGACAGAGAGGCCAGGACCGACGGTCGTTCCTGATCGGGTTGGCCGCAGCTACGGCTTGTGGCATGACGGCTGGGAAGGATGCACGTGGACAGGTGACGCAGCAGCCGAGGGTGGCGGCGGGCGCGGATCCATTTGCAGGGAAGAAGAAGCTGCTGGCGATCGGTGACGTGCATACGGGCTATCAGCACGATTCGGTCTCGCATGCGCTGGCGACTATCGAGCAGATGGGTCGGCGATCAGGGGAGTACATCACCTATATCCGCACCGATACGCAACTGATTACCAAGGACAAGATCTACGGGACGGGGAAGTATGCTTCGACGGGGACGCGGCCTGTGAATGCGAAGAACCTCGACTACTTTGATGCGATCTTCTTCCTTGGTTTGGGAGAGGGAGATCTTTCGACGAAGCAGAGGAGCGATCTGCTGTCGTTTGTGCATGACGACGGGAAGGGGTTTGTTGGCGGGCACTCCGCGATCGATGCGTTTTATAGCTGGCCGGAGTATGGACAGATGGTGGGGGCTTACTTCGACAATCACCCGTGGGGTATTGTCGATGCGCCGATCATTGTTGAGGAGGCGTCGTTTCCTGGGATGAGGCAGTTCGCGCACGAGTTTGTGATGCGGGATGAGATTTATGTTCCTACAGACTCGCCTTACTCGAGGAAGGAGGTGGATGTCCTTGCGCGAATGGATGCTTCAAAGGTCGATCTGAAGGTGCGTGATCTGCATCGGACCGATGGGGACTTTCCGGTGGCTTGGGTGAAGAAGTATGGGAAGGGAAATGTGTTTTACAGCACGTTCGGTCATCCGGACTCGGCGTGGGACAACTCGGATGTGCAGAAGATGTACTTTGAGGGGATACGGTGGGCGCTGGGGCTGGTTGATTACACGCCACGGCCGCATCCTTTGAAGTGATGAGTCTAGTTCTGGTGGGAGAGTTTGGTGGCTCGTGCTGCGCCTTGTAGGGCTCCGCGCCTGCCGGGGGCGTTTACGAGGGCGATTTGAAATTCTTTCAGGGCGAGGGTTGGGTGATGCTGCTCGAGGAGCAGGTCGCCTAGCTGTTCGCGGGCGGGAACGATTGGCCCGGGGGTTACGGGAAGCTTCTCGATTGCGTCCTCTTCATCGGCGGCGGCGCGCATGAGTGTTATGGCTTCTTCGGGTTTGTTGTCGGCCTGAGCTGACCATGCCATGATCTCTCGCTTCATGATGCCAACCTGGACGGCCCAATAGTTGTTGCCCGAGGAGCGAAGCTGGTCTTCGAGCTGCTTCAGGCGATCGATTTCGGCGTGTGCTTCGGCGGCGTGTCCGCTGCGAGCGAGTCCTATGGCTCTGGCCCACACTGCGGTTGCGATGACGTGGGGTGCGGCTCCTGTTGGAGGGACGATGGCGACGGCGTCAACCCATTGGCTGCGCTCGACGGCATAGCGAACCGGCATGGCGGTGGCGGCGTAGGCGATTTTGAAGTCGCTCTCGTTGAGGGTGGGCATGTCTCTGACTTGTTGGAGGACGTGGGCCGCGTCCTGATTGCGCCCTAGCTGCAGGTAGGCGTAGACGAGGTAGTCCATGGCGTGGAGTTGTTCGCCGATGTCGCCGTGCTGTTGTGCGGCTTGCTGTGAGGCCAGGTTGGACGTGATGGAGTCTTCCCATAGGCCGAGTCGCGTAAAGATGTGCGAGGGCATATGGAGGGCGTGAGGGGCCGAGGGCGCGATCCCTGAGTAGGCCCGGGCTGCGGGGAGGCCGCGGGGTGCGAGTTCGGCGTTGTCGTAGGCGTGGATGAGGTAGTGGGGGATTCCGGGATGGTCAGGGTTGGTTTGATAGAGGGGCTGGAGGATATCGGCGGCTCTTTTCTGGTTGGCGTGGGTCTTGTCGGTTGGGGAAGCTGTGGACAGGAGTGCGAGGGCGTAGAAGACCTGGGCTTCGGTGTCGTTATTGTTCGCCGAGGCGAGGTCGCTCATTGCATGTTCGTAATTTAAGGCGCGGGTGCGGTAGGGGACGGTGGCGGCGTCCTGATAGATCAGGGCTAGGGCGTTGATAAACTGGCGCTCGCGCTCGGAGGCGGCCTCAAGCTGCTGGGCTTGCTTGATCTCTTTTTCCGAGATTGGGATTGTTGCGGGTATGAGGGGTTCCCAGAGTTGATGGAAGTAGGAGATGGCGACTCCCCAGTGGGCCATCGCGCAGTGGGGGTCCTGTTTTGCGACGGCTTGAAATGCTTTTTCCGCGTCGGGGTAGGCGAAGGAGTGAAGGAGGGCTACGGCCCGGTCGAACTGCGGCTGGACAGCTGGGGCGCAGGAGGTTGGAAATGAGACCTTTCCGAGTTTTTCCGGTGCGCCGTGATTATGCATCTCTTGTGCTGACGAGAAGGGAGCCAAGAGCAGGAGGATGAACGATAGTCGCCGTAGGTGGGGCATCTCTACCTCCTGTGAAGAGTGATTTCTTATCTTCGCATCTTACGACGTAATGGCATCTCGGTTCTTCCGCTACCAATAGACGAGTGGGACTGGAAGTGCAGCGCCGCATTCGCATTTTGCTTGTACGGGATCGGCGAGGGCCATCTTTGCGCATGCGGTACAGCGTATCCGTCGAGGATTGAGGCGGGCGGGTACCCAAGCGCCGGTAGCGCCGCCGCGGCCAATCTCGTCGCGATAGTAGCGTCCGATTGAAGAGAGGTGTTCGGTGTTCTTCATCAACTGGGCTACGGAGTCGGGCGAATCCCATGCCGTGATGGTCATCATGCGGTCTCCTATGGTTGCCGCGACGATACTGATAAAGCCAGGTACGGCGAGTAATTCCGCGGCGATCTTTCGACTACTCTCTCTGACCTGTGCCTCTTCCTCCGGGGTACGGACTTCGATTGCGGTGATGGCGAAGGCGCCCGGAATTGCCGTGCTTCCAGTGGTGGCGCGGATGCTGACGCCAAAGCTGAAAGGTCCGATGGATTTCGGCTGAACGATAACATCGAGTCCGAGCTGGCGTGGTACAGCGCCGCCGTCGAAGTAGCCTTGTACGGAAAGGATTCTGTCCCCTTCGACTCGGATGAAGTCAGCTCCGGGTAGCGCGACCGGGAGGTTGGTTGGTGGGAGTCCATTGAAGGACGCTGTGTTGGTGCCCTTCATCAACCACTCGGCTGAGATGAGTCCTGCGTCGTTGTGTGTGGTGCTTACGATTTCAAAGGAGAGATCAGGGAATGCGGCCCAGAGGGCCTGAGCATAGGCGCCTATGGCCGCTCCAGTGAGCGGGCCGGGAGTTGTGGGGTCGGCATAGGTGCCGCCATCGGCGAATGTGGCGACGATAGCGTCGGCGTCATGCTGGTTCCATGCGTCAAAATATCGTTGGGCGACTTGTGACGGGTTAGGAGTCATGCGCGGATGGTAGCTCCGCGCAGGCGGGATAAACCAGCAAAAAGTGTGAGGAAACGATGCTTTCTCCGAGGCGATCGGCTGGCTGTGGGGCGCAGGTTTTTTCTCAGGAAGTGGGACGAACTTTCATGCCGAAGTCGTGCTCTATGCGGTTGTACCAGGTGTCGTCGTCTGCGGCGCTCAGGTCCACCCACTCTTCGTCGGTCATGGATTTCCGCCAGCCCAAAAATGGCAGCGCATCAGGGCCGACCGGGTGTCGCAGTTGCCAGGTTCCGCTCTCGATGATCTCGAGGACCTTGTCTGCTACCAGCGACGGCTGTGCCGAGTTCTTGAGGGAGGCAGTAAATAGATGGGCAAAGCGAATCTGCTGAGCGTAGGGAGATTTGCTTAAGGGCTCGCCCAGTTGTCTCGCCATGTCGGTATCGATAATGCCGGGTTCAACGATGGCGACGCGGACGCCGAAGGTTTTCATCTCTCCGGCCAGTGCTTCGCTGAGCGCCTCCACGGCGAATTTGGATGCTGTGTAGGGGGCCAATGGGGGACAGGAGATATGGCCGGCGACCGAGGACATGTTGATGATGCATCCGCTCTTGCGCTGACGCATGGACGGGACGAGCGCCTGGATGCAACGCAAGAGGCCGAAGTAGTTGGTCTCCATGACCGAGCGGAACTCGGAGAGGGGGATTTCCTCGATAGATCCGTGGCTCTCTACTCCGGCGTTGTTGACCAGAACGTCGATCTGGCCGGCGTCCTTCTCGATACTTGCAATTCCTGATTTGACCGAGGTGTCTGAGTCCACGTCCATGACGGAGACTTTGATAGGGAGTTTTTCCTGCGCGGCGGTTTGTGCGAGTTCGGGCGATCGGGATGGGTCGCGCATGGTGGCGTAGACTTTGTGGCCTGCCCGGCCGAGGGTCAGCGCGGTAGCAAAGCCGAGGCCCTTGCTGGTTCCGGTGATGAGTACAGATGCCATGGGATTCCCCTTTCGTTATTGGGGAGGAGGGGAAAGTGTAGCACCGTCGCGTACCGAATCGGTCAGTTAGGAAGGGCGGGCAACTCCCGGAGTTTTGCGGCGGAGATCCCGATGTCTTCGTCCAGCGTAGCAATGTAATCGCGGAACATTCCCACGATGCAGAGCAGGTCAGCTCTTACTCCTGCTGTTGCGGTTGAATTGCCGAGATGGCAAAGCTGGGCTTCGATGTGCCGGGCATCTATGAGAGCTGAGGAGCGTTTCTGCTTGAGGAGCTTCAGGGGCGAGGGTTGGGCGTTCATGTGGATCACCTACGTTGTTCGATGCCACCTGTTCAGGTCCAGTTGTGTGGACACTCCCACGACATTACCGCCCCACAGCAATGGCTCTTGACGCCACGCAACCCCTGCCGTGTCTTCGTCGAGACGTGAAGCGTAGTTACGTTGATCTTTACTTCTCACTTTGCGAGGCGAGGTGGATGGTACGTCCGGTCTGGGCGGAGCGGCGGGCGGCGTCGAGGATGCGGACGACGGCGACGTTAGTGTCGAGCGAGGTGAGGTCGTGTTGCGGCTTCAATGTGCCTGCGAGGACCGCGGTGAGGTAGTTGAGGGATTCGTTTTGCGGTGGGGTGAGGGCGGGTGCAGTTTCGACGTGCTCGGTCTTTTCTCCGGTGAGGCGGACGCGGAGTTTTGCTCCAGGGTTGTGGTCCTCGTAGAGAGTATCGACGTAGCCGGTGGCCCCGTAGATCTCCATGTCCTTGCGGGAGAAGGGCCAGTTCCATGAGCCCTGAATGATGGCCTGGGCGTGCGGGTAGGTGAGGACGACGGTGCTGTCGTCGTCGACGTTGGGGTAGATCTGGGGCTTGATGTGGAGGGTGACGGCGGTGACGGTGAGGGGAAGCTCGCCGCGCATGATCCAGGTGGCGAGGTCGATGCCGTAGCAGCCGAAGTCGAAGAGAGCGCCTCCGCCGTTTTGTTTGGGGTCGGAGAGCCAGCCGAGGAATTCGGTGCCGACGCCGATCTCTTTGGGGCCCTGATGGCCGTCGTGGACCACGAGTTTGCGGAGGTCGCCGATCTTGCCAGCGGCGAGGATGTTGGCGGCTTCGGTGTTCGAGGCGTACCAGGTGGTTTCGTAGTTGGTGAGGACGGGGATGTTGTATTTCTGCGCGACGGCCTGGATGGCTAGAGCGTCTTCGACGGTGGTGGCGAGGGGTTTTTCAACCATTGCGGCGATGTGGAGAGGGGCGGCCTGCTCGATGGCGGCGCGATGTCCGGCGGTGGAGGTGTAGACGAGGATGGCTTGCGGGTGAGTGCTTTGCAGCATGGCCGCTTCGGTGGGGAAGAAGAGGTTGGCTGGGAGATGTGTGCGGTCGATGTAGTGCTGGCGGAGGGCGGCGTCGGGCTCGGATATGCCGACGAGAGTGATCTCAGGGTGCGAGGGGAGGTTGTGGAGGAAGCCCTGCACGTGACCGTGGACGAGGCCGACGATGGCTACGCGGATGGGTGCGGCGGTTTGCGCGGGGGCGCTGCCAGCGGTGGCGAGGAGTGCGGCGAGGAAGCAGATGGAGGTGAAGGACTTTGACGGCAGTGACACATTCATTTCGAGGGCACCTTGTGGGTTAGGACAATTATGGATTTATCTAAACACAAGCGCGTTTCCAGGTACCAACACATCATTTACGGCAAAGCGGTTCAGGTTCGGGGAGAATCACTGGAAATCTTCGCCAGCTTACCCACCTTCTGGAGGCACTCCTCTGCGAAAGCGAGACTCCATTCCGCTAAACTAGAACTTCCCCCTCACGGGAAGCCGCATGCCAGCCGAAATTATTCTCCAACAAACCCCGGACGACGAGGCTCTCCTCGACAAGCGCAAGCAACTTGCCATGGTTCGCACGACGCTCGCCGAGCGCGAATCCGAGGTCGCACAGATCCGAGCCCAGCTTAAGACCTTCGAAGGTCGTTATCTCCGCCAGGTCGGTGTTCTCTACGCCGAACTCGACGATCTGGAAGCGCGTATCGCCGAACGCGAGGTCGCTCTCTACGACTCCGACTCCGCACGCCGTCGTGCCGAGGAGACTCGTCGGCAGGCGCAGGAGACCCACGATGCCGCATTCGGCGAAGCCCATGAAGCTGAAGAGTTCGATCCACCGCCGAGCCTCAAAACCCTCTTCCGCGACGTCGCAAAACGCATTCATCCCGATTTCGCGCGCGACGATGCAGAACAGAAGCACTTCACTCTGCTGATGGCCCGCGCCAATCAAGCCTACAGTCGTGGCGACACCGAGACCCTGCAGCGTCTGCTTGACGATCATCGCGAAATCAACGCTTCCATCGCCGGCGAAGGCGCTGCTGCCGAGCTTCTTCGCATCACGCGCCAGATCCAGCACGCCGAGCGTGATATTGGCACGCTCGATGCCGCGCGCCGCACGCTGCTGACAGGAGAGATTGCCCAGCTGTACCTCGACGCCGAAGCCGCCGCCCGCGAACACCGCGATCTCCTTACCGAGCTCGCCACGAGCCTTCGCGAGCAGATCGCCGACGCTCGGGGCCGCTTCGAGCTTATCGATCGGCAGATCAGCGCGCATGGAAAATAAAGATGGACGATAAGGCCAAACCCGGACTGCAGCACATCCCTACCGGCGGCGCGCTGTCGCTCCATTCCACGCGCACCAGCATTATTGCCCGCGGCCGCCGCGACGCTGCCAATGCAGCCTCTAACCCGCACTACCGGCAGGCTCTCGCCGACTACAACGAGCGCAATTTTACCGAGGCAGCAACCGGCTTCCGACGCGCCGCCGAGCAAGGCCATGCCGAGTCTCAGTACCTGCTGAGCACCATGTACGACGCGGGTCAGGGGTTGCCACAAGATGACGCCCAGGCCGCCTCCTGGGAGCGCAAGGCCGCCGAGCAGGGCCACGCTTATGCGCAGGCCAACCTCAGCTTCCGTTTCTACGCCGCCGATAACTTCGTCGAAGCCTTTGCCTGGTGCGAGCGCGCCGCCCACAGCAACCTCGCCTGGGCGCAGTACAACCTCGGGCTCATGTATCGCAAAGGGGAGGGGGTCGAGCAAAGCAACGCTGAAGCTGCGCACTGGTATCGCCTGGCCGCCACCCAGAACTTTCCTGAAGCGCAGCAGAAGCTAGCTGACCTTTACTTCACGGGCCAGGGCGTCCCGCTCAGCTACTCTCAGGCTGCCGCGTGGTACCGCAAGGCCGCCGATCACGGTAATGCAGAAGCCCAGTTCCAGCTTGGCCACCTATACTCAGTCGGCCAGGGAGTAGAGCACGACTACACTCAGTCGCGGCACTGGATTCGTCAGGCTGCCCTCCAAGGCCACGAACAGGCACTCCGTGAACTCAAGCGTCGCGAATACCGCGACCCATAACTTCACGCCTCAACGCAAATGTCTCCTGTGCTTATTTGATGATGCCGCGCTGGCTGTTGGCGATGAAGTCGGCGAGGTAGGCGACGTGTTCGCCTGCGGCGCCTGAGGCGATGGTCTCGCGGATGGCGGCGAGGGCGTCGGTTGTGTTGAGCTTGGAGGCGAGTAGCGTGCGGTAGGCGGTGCGGAGCTGGTTGAGTTGCTCGGGGGTGAAGCCGCGGCGTTCCAGGCCTACTTTGTTAAGGCCGTAGGCGTGGTTGTTGCGCTCGATGGAGGTGAGGGAGTACGGGAGTACGTCTTGCGTGATCGTCGTGCCCCCGCCAATGTAGGCGTGGCGGCCGACGCGGCAGAACTGGTGTACTGGGCAGAGGGCGCCGACTACAGCGAAGTCCTCGACTATAACGTGTCCGGCGAGGGTGGCGGCGTTGGCGAGGATGCAGCCGTTGCCGACGTGCGAGTCATGGCCGATGTGTGTTGAGCACATGATGAGGCAGTGATCGCCGATGGTGGTGAGTCCGCCGCCGCCGGTGGTGCCGCGCGAGATGGTGACGTACTCGCGGATGGTGTTGTTGTTGCCGATGCGGGCGCCGGTGGGTTCGCCGGCGTACTTGAGGTCCTGCGGGGTTACACCGAGGCAGGCGAAGGGGAAGACCTTGTTGCCGGAACCCATCGTCAAGTGGCCATCGAGGACGACGTGGGAGATAAGTTCGCAGTCTTCTCCGAGGATGACGTTGGGGCCGAGGGTGCAGTAGGGACCGATCGTGCAGCTTGCGGGGATCTGTGCGCCCGCCGCGATGATCGCTGTGGGGTGGATGCTCACTCTGCGGTCTCGACCTTGGTTTCGGCTTTTGGGGCGACGCGCGGAACGACCTGGCACATTACGGTGGCGTCGCAGACTAGTTTGCTGTCGACTGTAATGGTGCCGCCCATCTTCACTGCGCGGGTGCGCCAATTGAGGACCGTGACTTCGATGCGTAGCTGGTCGCCGGGTGTGACGGGGCGTCGGAAGCGGGCGTTTTCAATGCTGGTGAAGACCATGAGCTTGGAGTCGCGGTCGGGGATCTCGTTGAGCAGGAGGGCGCCGCCGGCCTGGGCGATGGCTTCCACCATGAGGACTCCGGGCATGATGGGGTAGCCAGGGAAGTGGCCCTGGAAGAACTGCTCGTTGATGGTGACGTTTTTGATGGCGACGATGCGTTGGCGAGGCTCCATCTCGATGACGCGATCGATGAGGAGGAAGGGGTAGCGGTGGGGGAGCAGGGACATGATTTCGAGGATGTCCATCGTTCTGCCGGGCGCTGGTTGCTCGTCGGGTGTGGGATCGGGCGTTGTTTCGGGCGTCGGGTGGGTCATGGCAAGGATGAGTATAAACGGCGAGATGTCACAAAACGGCTGCTGGCCGGTCTTAAGTAGCAGAAACACTGTGGTGTGATTGTTGCTTTTGAAGCCTGGAAGCACGTGGGTTCATCAGTTGTAGTGACAGCGGATCGGAAGGAATGGCAATGGAGAAGATCGACGACCTGGATGAGGCTGGGCGGCGGTTGTCGAATGATCCGACGGAGGCTGTTCGGCTGGCGACGTTCGATCAATATCGCAGCCTGCTGTTTTCGATTGCTTATCGCATGCTGGGGAGCGTGGCGGACGCCGAAGACATGTTGCAGGAGACCTTTATCCGCTGGGAGCAGTCAGGAGATGAGGAGATTCGGTCCCCGCGGGCGTTTCTGGTCACCATCGTCAGTCGACTGTGCATCAATCATTTGCAGTCGGCACGCGTGCAGCGCGAAGAGTATGTGGGGCAGTGGCTGCCGGAGCCGATCGTGACCGATCCGGGAAGCGATCCGCTGGAGATGATCAAGCTCGACGAGTCGCTGTCGATGGCGTTTCTTGTGTTGCTTGAGCGGTTGACGCCGATTGAGCGCGCTGTGTTTCTTCTGCGTGAGGTCTTTGAGTATGACTACTCTGAGATTGGGGCCGTTCTCGCTGAGAGTGAGGTTAACTGTCGTCAGATTCTGCGACGAGCGCGCCAGCATGTGAGCGCGGTACGGCCGCGATTTGAAGCTTCGACAGAGAAACAGGATGAGCTGCTGCAGCGTTTCCTTGCGGCCGTTGGAACGGGTGACATGGACGGATTGCTGGGACTGTTGTCCGAGGATGTGGTGCTGCACTCCGATGGCGGCGGGAAGGCGGTAGCTGTGCCGAATCTGGTGCACGGCGCGGACAACGTGGTGCGCGGGATATCGGGTGCATTCAGGAAGCTTTTGCCGAAGACGCTGGTGCGACGGTTGGCCAGAATCAATGGAGAGCCAGGCGTGGTGAGCTATCTCGACGGGAAGCCGTACTCGGTGGTCACGCTGGATGTGGTTGATGGACGGGTGCAGGCGATCTACATTTTGACGAACCCTGAGAAGCTGGTGCATGTGCCTCCGTTGGCCGGGACTCTAAATTAGAGATTCCTGTCACAGATTGGAGTCAACTTCGGTCTTTCCTGTAGAGGACCAGAGTCGTGCTGGTGTAGACGACTGGTTGGTCCGGGAAAGAGCGGCTTATGAGATGGAAGAAGACGACGTATTGGATTGCAACGTTGTTCGTTGTGGGCATTATGACTGCCTCGGGCGTGCTGGCGGTGACGCATGCGCCGGCCATGATGAAGGGGCTGGCGCATCTGGGTTATCCGGTTTATTTTTCCGATCTCCTCGGGGTAGCGAAGCTGGTGGGAGTGTGCGTTCTGCTGGTGCCGGGACTGGTGAGACTGAAGGAGTGGGCGTATGCGGGGTTTGGGATCACTGTCCTGAGCGCCTGCTATTCACACCTGATGTCGGGTGATGGGTTGTTGGCGCTGGAACCGTTGGTGACGTTTGCCGCGTTGGTGGCCTCGTATATGACTCGAGCTGCGGACCGGAGATTTTTTCTGTCTACGAAGGCGCCACTTGAGGGCGGTTTCGAGAGGGTTGGGATCGCAGGTAGAGCGCGCAGGGAGGCATAGGGATGAGACTGGTTGTGCTGGGTGCTACGGGTGGGACGGGGCTGGAGATTGTTCGGAGGGCCGTGGAACAAGGTCATACCGTGACGGCTTTTGTTCGTTCGTCCGGACGGCTGGAGCCGTTTCGCGAGCGCATCGCTGTCAGGCTGGGAGATCTTCTGGATAGCGACGAGCTTGGCGAAGCGATCAAGGGCCACGACGCAGTGTTGTCGGGATTCGGGCCGCGGTTGCCTATCGCGAAGGCAGATGAGGATCTGCTGCATCGATTTGCGGTGGCTCTAACGACTGCCATGCGTCGCGCACAAGTCAGGCGGGTTGTGGTGGAATCGACGGCTTTTTTGTTCAGGGATTCCATCGTTCCGCCAACATATCTTTTTGGGCGGGTGTTTTTTCCGAGCGTGACGAGGGATGCGGCGGCGATGGAGAGGGTTTTGGTAGAGAGCGATCTTGATTGGACGATCGTGCGGCCACCAAAACTTACGGACAAGACGCAGAACGGGAGCTACCGGGTGCGAGAGGGGCATCTGCCTCGCTTCGGGTTTTCGATTTCGCGTGCCGATGTGGCGGATTGTTTCGTCAAGGTGGTTGAGGACCCTGCCACAATACGGAAGGTCTTAGGGGCGAGCGATTGATAGTCTGCACATGCGCAGGTTTGAGCTATTTGCGTGCTTCAGGTCAACGCGATTGGCCGCAGCTCCGAGGTGCCGATGTTCTCCAAAGTATGCGGCGTGTGGACGGATAGGGAGAGGGGGACCGGGTCGATCCTACCCTTGCGGCTGCATGAGCATGAAAATAGGCTTCCGCTATGAACGTGAGACAGGCGATGGGAAGGGTCGTTTTATGCGCCGCATTCTCTTTTGTTGCGGGGACAGGCGTGTCGGGCGCTTTACAGCGCCTTGATATTGGGGCTGAGGTTAATAATCAAATTGCTTCGCTGCCTACGGTCACCCAGAATTCGCAGACGTGGCCACAAGGGACGATCATCATTCCCGTCGGCAGCTACTTACAAAGCACGACGATTGTCCTCAACTCGCCCTATGTGAATTTGAGATGCGAGGCTGGCACGATTTTAACTTTTGTGGGGTCAGGGGATGCGATCCGTATCCTGCCCAGCGCACAAATTGTAGGAGTCGCTCCGACGCAGCCGAATCAAGGACCGTCAGTGGAGAATTGTTCGATCTACAACGTGTCGCCGACCGCGACCAGCGGTATTCATGCCGGAGATATCTCCAAGATTCACCTGACCAACGTAGCGGTAAATAACTTCAACGGAACACCGACCTCGGCCGGCTACTGGTTCGACAATACGATCTCTTTCACGGAGGGGATGGCTCTTGTCGATTCGGCTGCGAACAATAATTCCATTGCGATGCGTTTCACGAATACTGCAGGGAATGTTCTGACGCAGAGCTTTGGATACGAATCGATTCGGGGATTCCGCGCGAAGGTCGGGACGAATCAGATCGGCTTGTCCGTAGAGGCGGCGGCCCTTTTGTACCATAGCTTTATCGACGCAACGGTAGAGACCTCCGACGCGACTGGCACGGCACTATCGGTGAGCGGGACGGGCAAAGTGGGAGGAGATGCCGGGGATGATGTCGTGTTCCTGCGAGGAGAGTGCATCAACATCTCGGGCCCATGCAGCGGGTCCACGCTGCTGAAACTTGGTGCGTCGTCTCAATTTGTTGCGAATGGATTTATGAATGGCCTGGGGAGCAGCATGACGACTACCATCGCCCCCGGTGCAGTACTTACGTGGAACGGGACAACGCAGCTTAACGGATCGACGTATAACTTCGGATGGAACGGCGATAACAGTATCCTGATGCGATTTGCCAGCGTTCCGGAGGTTGCGATCTTTTCTAACAATATGCGGCTTGGCGGCTCGTATGTTCTGGGTTGGTCGACTGGCCCTACGACTGCGGCGAGTTATGTTGGGCTTTCTCCGTGCGTCACGGGCGTTGCCGTGCTGTGCCTTGGAGATGGCGTGGCTGCAGACTCGTCCGGTGGGCTGAGTGCCGGAGTGTTCTCCGGATCGCAGTTCGTCGGCAACTCGGCCGTCCCGTTAATCTCTGCCGGGCCGGGCGCCGGCATACTGCCAGCAAACGTGACGCTTGCCCCCGGCAGTACGAGTGTCTCCGGTACGGTCGTCTTCAAGACGGGTTCTTCTCCTGCAGCGTCTGCTGTTGTCGCGACGATTACCTTTGCAACGCCGCTGGCGCATCAACCGAATGTCTGTATTGCGTCTGCTGAGAATGAGGCTACGGCGGCTGCGTTGCACACTTTGTTTATCAATCCGCCTACGATTATGGGATTTGTTCTGTCCTCGGGGCAGGTGCCTCTGATCGCGGCCAAAGAGTTCCTTGTTGGCTACGCGTGTTTTTGATCTCCAGCATGCTCGCGGTTCGGATACGGATCGTGACGCTTCGCACGAAGTGCGGGTTCTCCCTTCAAGGTCAGAAGGACAGCAACAGCAGATCCCCTTCGGGATGACAACCAGAGAGGCAACGACAACAGCAAGATTCTCCGCCTTTGGCGAAGGATGACGAAGAGCTATGCGGGTGGTGGTGGGAGCTGGGCGCTTGGAGTGGACTTGGAGAGTTCGAGTTCTTCGGGGGTCATGTCTACGGGGACGTCGGCGAAGAGTGGGGTGCTGAGGTAGCGCTCGCCGGTGTCGGGAAGCATGGCCAGGATGGTTGAGCCCTTTGGGGCTTCGGCGGCGATCTTCAGGGCTCCAGCGAAGGTGGCGCCTGAGCTGATGCCTACGAAGATGCCTTCTTTTTTTGCGAGCTCTTGGCTGCGGGCCATGGCTTCGGGGTTGGTGATGCGCAGAATCTGGTGGATGCGATGGGTGTCTACGGCATCCTGGGCTAGCTTGGGGATGAAGTCGGGACTCCAGCCCTGCTGGGGGTGCGGAGTCCAGGAGGGATGGCTGGCTGAGGGGGAGCCGTCGGGGTTGTTGGGTTGCGGGAGGCCGCTTGAGACCATGGGGGCAGCGTCTGGCTCGCACAGGATGATTTTGGTTTCGGGGCGCTTGTCGGCGAGGACGCGAGAGACTCCTTTGAGAGTGCCTCCGGTGCCGAAGCCGGTGACCCAGAAGTCGAGGCGGTCGCCCTCGAAGTCGCGGAGGATCTCCTGTGCTGTGGTGCGGGAGTGCATGTCGGCGTTGGCTTCGTTGGTGAACTGGCGGGTGAGGAACCAGCCATTTTTCTCGGCGAGCTCTTCGGCTTTTTTGACCATGCCAGTGCCGCGGGCGGGACCCGGAGTGATGACAACCTTTGCGCCGAGGAAGCGCATGAGCTTGCGGCGCTCGATGGAGAAGGTTTCGGCCATGGTGACTACGAGGGGGTAGCCCTTGGCTGCACAAACCATGGCGAGGCCGATGCCGGTGTTGCCGCTGGTGGCTTCGATGACGGTCTGGCCGGGCTTGAGTGTGCCGGTGCGCTCGGCGTCTTCGATGACGCCGAGGGCGAGGCGGTCCTTGACGGAGCCCAGGGGGTTGAAGGCTTCGATCTTGACGTAGAGGTTGATGTCGGCGGGGGCGAGGTGGTTGATGCGGACAATAGGAGTGTCGCCGACGGTGCCCAGGATGTTGTCATACTTGCGCTTCATAGAGAGTGGCTCCTTGGGGGCTGATTTCTGGGGGCTGAATCTGCGCTGAGATAGTTTTTCTGTTTGTTTTTCTTTATTGCTTTTTCTTGAGCAGGACTTCGGGGTTGAAGGTGTCCGGGGGAAGCTCTACGTCGTATTCGGCCTTGAGATAGAAGATCTGACTGGTCATGTCGCCGTTGTGGTAGCGGGTTACGGTCAGGGCAGTGGGAAGGCCCTGAATGGTGTGGTAGTCATCGTACTCTTCGGCGTCCTCGTCAAGGTCTTTGAAGGTGGTGTTGCGCCATTCGAAGGTTCGGCGGCGAGGGAGGTGGGTGGCGACGTCGATGTCGACGGTGACGGCGTCGTTGTTGTCGCTGAGGATGGTGACGCGTTCAGTGAGGCGGCGTTCGACCATGGTGCTGCCTGTGTCGAGAACGACTACGCCGGGCGATTTGAGCCAGACGCGATAGATGGCCTCGATGGAGTGGTCCTGGCGGCGGTAGTAGTCTTCGATCTGATCCTTGGGGAGAGTGATGTTGCCTTTGTAGGTGACTTCGTGACCGGTATTTGCGGCCCAAATCTGAACGACGTCGATCTTCTTGCCGGGGAGGATCATGCTTTTGTCGGTGATGAAGCCGATGCGCTGGGCTTCGGGGCGATCTCCGCTGGCGAATTGATGGATGGTGGTGAAGTCGACGACGATGCCGGTGGGAGCGCCGCGGAAGAAGCGGGCGAGATGGCCGC
This sequence comes from Acidobacteriaceae bacterium KBS 89, assembly GCA_000381605.1. Lineage (GTDB taxonomy): Bacteria > Acidobacteriota > Terriglobia > Terriglobales > Acidobacteriaceae > Edaphobacter. The sequence goes on along the minus strand of KB906754.1, from coordinate 968,087 downwards.
GTTCTTGTACGTTGCGGCGGTTGAGCCAGGCGTCGCCGCCGAGGGCTTCGAGCATCTGGTCGAGGAGCTTGCGTCCGCGCTGCTCCTGGGTTTCGCCGGCGGGGTGGGTGGGGGCGGCGCTGGGGATGTCGCGTGCCTGTCCCGAGAGAGATGGGGTGACGGTGGAAAGGAGGCCGATCGCGATGCAGAGAACGACTTGCTTCATTCAGACTCCGTTTAGCCGACGAGTACTGCTCCGCCATTGACGTTGAAGATTTCGCCGGAGATGAAGCCGGCGAATGGGGTGCAGAGAAATAGTATCGGGCCGGCGATCTCGTCGACTTGTCCGGGGCGTCCGAGAGGGATTCCGGCGAGGGCCGATCTGGAGCGCTCGGGGTGGTTGAAGACGTCGGCGGTCATTTCGGTGCCGACCCAACCGGGAGCGACGCAGTTGCAGTAGATGCCGTGTTCGGCGAGTTCGCTGGAGAGGCTTTTGGTGAGGCTGATGATGCCGCCCTTGCTGGTGGCGTAGTCGGCGTGGAAGGCTTCGCCACGTTGTCCGGCGGAGGAGCTGATGAGGACGATGTGACCGCGTGCGTTTCCGGCAAGGGGCTGCGACTTCATCTGAGCGGTGGCGGCCTGGACGAGGCCGAAGGAGCTGTCGAGGTTGATGCTGAGGGTTCTGCGCCACTGCTCGGTGGTCATGGTGGCGATGGGTTCGTTGTGCGAGGGCCAGATGCCGTGGTTGACGATGAGGCAGTCGAGACGGCCAAAGGCGGCGACGGCGGCGGCGACGAGGGCACGACCGTCCTCTGGTGTGGCGAGCTCCTGGCGGATGGCGCGGCAGTGATCGGGGCCGCCACACTCTTGAGCGAGTGCGTCGGCCTGCGCGGCGGCTGACTGGTAGCTGAAGACGACTTTTGCGCCGGCCTGATGGAAGAGGCGAACAGTGGCTGCACCGATTCCGCGAGAGCCGCCGGTGATGAGGGCGACTTTGCCCGCCAGAGAGATTACGACGCCTGAGTTATTGGTGTTCGGCATATACTCGACGCTATCGAATCAACCTTCTGGACGCAAGTTACGTCAGTATTGGGAGCTACCAATTCTTTCGAGGAGCTGGACTGATTATGAAGATCGCCGTTCTCATCGCACGGATACTACTTGGACTCGTGTTTCTCGTCTTCGGGTTTAATAATCTTCATCCCTTCATGCCTATGCCGCCGATTCCGGGCGACGCGGGGACCTTATCGACGATCATGTTTATGCATGGCTGGGTAACGTTCCATGGCTTGCTGTATGTGATCGCCGGCGTGTTGCTGATCGTAGGGCGCTATGTTCCGGTCGGGCTTGTGATCCTGGGACCGATCATCGTGAACATTCTGTTGTTTCACCTTACGCTGGCGCCTGCAGGGATTGGGCCGGGTCTCGTGTGTGCTCTGTTGGAGATTTTTTTGATTTACGCGTATTGGCCGGCCTTCCGAGGGATCTTTACCTCGAAGATGGAGGTTGGGTAGTCTCCCCGGTTTTTCCAGAGGATTTCTTCTCACTCCATAGTTTGCGTGGATGGTCGCCGCATTCGCGTTAGGATGATCGGATGCGAATGAGGCTGACGGTATGGGTGCTTGCGCTTACGGTTGCCGGAGGCGTGATGACAGCTGGTCCTGTGGCTCTGGCGGCGAGTTCTTCGGTGCCGCTGCCTGTGACGATTGACGCGGGCTGGCAGCTACAGGATGCGGCTAAAGTGCCGGAAGCTGGTGCGGCGATTGCCTCGGCTAGCTACAAGGCGAAGGGTTGGTATGCCGCTACGGTCCCTGGAACTGTGCTGACGAGTCTCGTCAACAATGGGGTGTATCCGGAGCCTTTGTATGGGGAGAACAATCGTCCGGACAAGATTCCCGATAGCTTGTCGCGCTCGCCGTACTGGTATCGGACGGTCTTCAATGTTCCGAAGGCGTATTCGGGAAAACATGTTTGGTTGAACTTCGACGGTATCAATTTCTCTGCGCAGGTGTGGGTGAACGGACGGCAGGTCGGGGCGGTGAAGGGGGCCTTCAGTCGAGGGATCTTTGATATTTCTTCGGACGTGAAGCCGGGGAAGAAGGCGGTGCTGGCGGTGCTTGTGTCTCCGCAGCCGCATCCGGGCGATCCGCATGAGCATACGATTCGCGACGGGGTGGGGAAGAACGGTGGCATTACCGCGATCGATGGGCCGACGTTTCTTTCGACGATTGGCTGGGACTGGATTCCGGCGATTCGCGATCGAGATACCGGGATATGGCAGAAGGTTTCTCTTTCGGCAAGTGGGCCGGTGGTGATCAAGGACCCGCTGGTGACTACTGATCTTCCGCTGCCGAAGGTGGACTCGGCGGACGTTACGGTGCAGGCGAAGGTGGAGAACGTAAGCGACCATGTGCAGAAGGGTGTGTTGAAGGGGAGTTTTGGGGACGTGACGTTTGAGCAGGCGGTGGAGGTTGCGCCGCATAGTTCGCAGGTGGTTTCGCTTGATCCTAAGAGCGCACCGGCGCTGCATGTGGTGAATCCGAAGCTCTGGTGGCCGAATGGGTATGGGCCGCAGAATCTGCAACAACTTCATCTGAGCTTTGAAGTGGATGGGACGAGCTCTGATAACCGCGATGTGAGTTTTGGGATTCGGAAGTTCAGCTATTCGGTGGCCGACTCGGAGAACCTGACGATTTCAGTAAATGGTGTTCGGGTATTTGTGCGTGGTGGGAACTGGGGGCTCGATGAGGCAATGAAGCGCAATCCGCGTGAGCGGCTGGAGGCGCAGATTCGAATGCACCAGGTGGCGAACCTGAACATGATTCGGAATTGGGTTGGGCAAAGTACGAGTGAGGATTTCTACGAGCTTTGCGATAAGTACGGGTTGCTGGTGTGGGACGAGTTTTTTCAACCGAACCCTTCCGATGGGCCCGATCCGGATGACTTCGATACGTACATGGCGAATGTGCGGGAGAAGATTTTGCGGTTTCGCAATCATGCTTCGATTGTGTTGTGGTGCGCGAGGAATGAGGGGTATCCGCCGAAGGAGATTGATGCTGCACTGCGTGTGTTGATGGCGGAGCTGGAGCCGACGCGGTTGTATCAGGCGAACTCGGCTGATGGACGCGGGGTGAATTCGCATGGGCCGTATCACTGGAGGACGCCGCGGGAGTTCTATGTCTTCAATGAGGCGTTCAAGACGGAGATTGGAAGCGTATCAGTGCCGACGATCGAGTCGATCCACGGGATGATGCCGGAGAAGGACTGGGAGACGATCAACGATGACTGGGCGGAGCACGACTTCGCCAAGGGAGCGTCGGGAGGCGACTCGTATCCGACGATGATTGCGGAGCGGTATGGCAAGGTGGCGAACCTCGCGGACTTTGTGAGGAAGTCGCAGCTGGCGAACTACGAGGCGTTCCGGGCGATGTATGAGGGACGCAACGCGAAGCTGTTCAATCCGTCGACGGGGATCATTACGTGGATGAGCAATCCGGCGCAGCCCAGCTTTGTGTGGCAGCTGTATCACCATGATCTTGAACCGAACTCTGCGTTGTTTGCTGTGAAGAAGGCGGCTGAGCCGATCCATATTCAGTTGAACGAAGGCAACGGCGAGGTGCAGGTTATCAATAATTTGCCGGCTGCTTTCGAAAGCGCCCACGCGCACCTTTCGATTTATAACCTCGACGGTTCGGTCGCGTATCAGAAGGATTTTGATGTGTCAGCTGCGCCGAGTGCGGCGACGAGTCTTGGTTCGGTTGACTGGCCCGCGGGACTTTCGGCGGTCAATTTTGTGAAGCTGGAGTTGCGGAGCGCCGATGGAAAGATGGTCTCGGAGAACTTTTATTGGCGGGCACAGCCTGAGCATCAGGATGACCTGAAGGCGCTTGGTGAGATGCCGACTGTGATGCTGGAGGCGACGGTTGTGCGCCGCGATGTGGAGGGGAAGAGTTTTGTCGATGTGACGCTGCATAATCCGGGGACAACGATCGCTCTGATGACGCACCTGCAGTTGAGGAGGAAGCGCTCCGGCGAACGAGTGGTACCGGTCTACTACAGCGATAATTATGTGTCGCTTCTGCCGAATGAGAGCAGGACGATCACGATTGAGGCGGCGACGGTGGACCTGAAGGGTGAGGGTGCGCTCGTTGTTGTCGATGGATGGAACGTGGGAGTAGCGTCGGCGTCTGGAGCGGGTGTCGATCTTGGGTTGAATGTTGGAGCGCAGGTGGACCATTGGCCGGTGACGGGGTTGCCGATGATCTTGACGGGCAAATGATTTTTGCGAATCGGATAATGTGATGGCGATTTGAAAAGTTTGATTGCCGGAGACTTACAACTATTGGGGGATTAGTGTCGTTTTCAGGGGCTCCTACCTTATTAGGTGCGGAACTTCCGTCCCGGGTGTGTGTCTGTATGGGTGGAAGAAGAGCGAACGGCGTGTTGTGGGCCGTTCGACAACTTAAAGGCTGCGGCGAGGTTGCCGTGACGCCACACTGAAGGTAGGCATATGCGATTTTCTAATTTGATGCGTAATTTAATTGTGGGCGCGACTGTTGCGCTCGTGCCGGCGGCCTCTTTTGCCGGAGTGTTTGTTTCGGTAACGATTGCGCCGCCAGTGCTGCCGGTTTACACGCAGCCGATTTGCCCCGGGGACGGGTATCTGTGGACGCCTGGCTACTGGGCTTATGGTGATGGGGGCTATTACTGGGTCCCGGGTGTGTGGGTTCGGCCGCCGCAGGTTGGTCTTCTGTGGACGCCTGGTTATTGGGGCTGGAATAACGGGGTCTACCTCTTTCATGCCGGATACTGGGGGCCACATGTCGGCTTCTATGGTGGTGTGAACTACGGCTTCGGTTATGGTGGCTCCGGTTTTTACGGCGGACGGTGGGAGGGCGGGCGATTCGCGTATAACACCGCTGTCGTGAATGTGAACAGAACGGTCATTCACAATGTTTATGAGGACAGGACCGTGATCGTCCACAACACGGTGTATAACCGCACGAGCTTCAACGGTGGATCAGGCGGTATCCAGGTTCGTGAGAATGAGCGAGAGGCTTCGTTTGCGCGGGAGAGGCATTTTGATGCGACTGTTGAGCAACAGAACCATATGCAGATGGCGCACGCGGATCGAGGTAACTTCGCTTCGGTAAATGGTGGACGGCCGCAGAACGCGGCGTTCTCACGGCCAGGGGAGCGGGCAGTGAACCAGCAAGAGCGCGTTGCCCAAGGTGTTCGTTCGGGGCAGATGACGGCGGGCGAGACGAGGAACATTGAGAACCGTGAGGAGAGCATTCACAACCAGGCTGCGAACGATCGTGCGGCAAACGGTGGTCATCTGACGGCGCAGGAGCATCAGGAGATCAATCAGCGGCAGAACAACGTGAGCAGATCGATCTATAACGATAAACATAATGAGAATACGCAGGCCCATCCTCATGCGGAAGCGCAGCATGGCGGTGGCGGTCACGAAAAGTAGTAGCTTTGGATAGGAACACGGAGCGGCTGGCGGATGTTTTCGCCGGCCGCTTTTTCTTTGGCGCGCCTAGAATCAAAGATGATGCGTGGGTTGGAGTTTGACCGAGTCGTCGTGGTGCTGGTGCGGGCGCGCAATCCGAATAATATCGGAGCGGTGGCACGGGCCATGCATGATTTTGGGTTTCGCCATCTGCGGGTGGTGAATGAGTATGCTGTGCCGTTTGAGTCGGCGCGGTCGGCGGTGGATGCGTCGGAGGTGCTGGCGAGGGCAGCGTCGTTCGACGATGTGGCGGCGGCAGTAGCGGATTGCACGATGGTGGTGGGGACGACGGCGGTGGGGGAGAGAGCTTTGCAGCATCCGCTGCACATCTTGTCGGAGGCCAGTGCGGTGATTGGTGAGGAGCTGGCTCGAGAGGGTGGGCGGGTCGCACTGCTGTTTGGGTCCGAGAAGACTGGGTTGAGCAACGACGAGTTGAGCCACTGCCAATGGCTGCTGACGATTCCGATGGAGGAGCATGAGGAGGTGCGGCACCCGTCGATGAACCTGGGCCAGGCGGTGGCGGTGTGTCTGTATGAGCTGGTGCGGTCGGCGGGGGTGCCTGTTGTTTCTGAAGATGGTGGACGGCCTGCGGTGGCGAGGGCGGGTGAGGTGGAGCGTTTGACTGAGTTGTTGACCGAGGTGCTGGAGGCGACTGACTATACGAAGCGGCATCCGGCCAACTGCGAGGAAGGGCAGATTCGGCGGCTGGTTGTGAGGATGGGAGTCGCGGCCGGCGATGTGCCGGTGTGGATGGGGATTCTGCGGCAGGTTCTGTGGAAGATTCGCGGGCGCGGCGAGGGTTAGAAGCCGGGATTAGTGTTGCAGAGTGGCTGTTTCGGCGGCTGCATCTTTCGCGAAGGGCGCGGCGAACTGTAGACTAGGCCACATTCGTACATTTTTGAACAGAGTGTGACTTTCGGAGGGTTGGAGAATGTTTTTGCGTCAAGGGCTATCGGTAGTTGCGGGAGTAGTTGCGGCGTGCTGTCTTACGGCAAGTGGTGTGGCGCAGGGGAGGCAACTGACGACCGAGGATTATGCGCATGCGGAGAAGTTCATGTCGTACAACGTCAATCCGCTGGTGTATCACGGGGTGGCGCGTCCTACGTGGATGGAGGATGGGCGGTTCTGGTATCGCGACAATGGTCCGGATGGCGTGAGATTTATGGTGGTCGATCCGGCGAAGGGAACGAAGGCACCGGCGTTTGATCAGGCGAAGCTGGCTGCGGCCCTGACGACGGCTACCGGCGGCAGGATGAAGGCGGACGCGCATCATCTGGTGATCTCGGAGATAACTTTTTCCGATGGGGACCAGACGGTTGTTGTGGGGAACGGATCGCGCAAATTTCGCTGCGATTTGAGCGGTGCGGGCGTGTGCACCGAGGTGATTGCTCCGGGTGCCAAGCCCGCAGAGCAGACGGGAGGCGGACGTGTCCGCACGGCGACGGATGTTTCGCCGGACAAGACAAAGGCTGCGTTCATTCGCGACTGGAACCTGTGGGTACGTGACGTGGCTACCGGCAAGGAGACGCAGCTGACGACGGATGGCGTTAAGGATTTCGGCTATGCGACCGATAACGCGGGTTGGACGATGAGCGATAACCCGATCCTGGTCTGGTCACCGGATTCGAAGAAGATTGCGACCTTTCAGCAGGACCAACGCAAGGTTGGCGAGATGTACCTGGTTCCGGTGACGAACGGGCACCCGGCGATGAAAGCGTGGAAGTATCCGCTGGTTGGCGACAAGGATGTAACGATGATTGAGCGGGTGATCATCGAAGTGAATTCGCCGAAGGTTATTCGTTTGAAGATGCCGCCGGATCAGCACCGGTCGACGTTGTGCGATGACGTGAGCTGCCGTGGGGGCAGTGGATGGGACGATGTGCAGTGGAGCGATGATGGTATGCATCTAGCGTTCGTTTCTACGTCGCGCGACCACAAACAAGAGTGGATGCGCATCGCTGATGCTTCGACTGGCGATGTGCGTAACGTGATGGGCGAGACTACCGCGAAGTTTTATGAGAGCGGCAACGACAAGGTTAACTGGAAGTATCTGTCGAAGACGAATGAGCTTTTGTGGTTCAGCGAGAGAGAGAACTGGGGTCAGATGTATCTCTATGACCTGACTACAGGCAAGCTAAAGAACCAGATTACGCATGGAGATGGAAACGTCACACAGGTTTTGCATGTGGATGAGAACACCCGGACAATCTATTTCGTTGGTGTTGGGAAGGAGCAGGGCCGCGATCCATACTTCCAGCACTACTACAGCATCAAGTTCGACGGGAACGACATGAAGTTGCTGACGCCGGAGAACGCAGACCATGCGGTGACGCCATCGCCGGATGGACGCTACTTTGTCGATGTGTATTCGACGGTGACACAGCCTGAGACGGCGGTGACGCGCGACAGCAGCGGCAAGGTTGTCGTCGATGTGGCGAAGCAGGACATTACGAAGCTGGTGGCTGCGGGTTGGGTTGCTCCGACTCCGATCACGGTGAAGGCACGCGATGGGAAGACGGATGTGTACGGCTTTATGTTCAAGCCGACGAGCTTCGACGCATCGAAGAAGTATCCGATTGTGAACTATGTGTACCCCGGGCCTCAGACGGGGTCTTGCGGCCGGCGCGGCTTTGCGGCTGCCCACGGCGATTTGCAGTCGCTGGCAGAGCTTGGTTTTATTGTTGTCTGCATCGATGGGATGGGGACGCCGTGGCGGTCGAAGGCATTTCATGAGGCGTACTACGCCAATCTGGGGGACAACACACTTCCTGATCAAGTTTCAGGGATGAAGGATTTGGCGGCGAAGTATCCGTGGATCGATCTCGACAAGGTGGGGATCTATGGCCACTCCGGCGGCGGCAATGCGACCGGTGCGGCAATGTTCCACTATCCGGATTTCTTCAAGGTTGGGATTGCGGAGAGCGGTAACCATGATCAACGAGACTACGAGGACGACTGGGCGGAGAAGTGGGCTGGTCTTGAGGTGAAGAACGCCGATGGGACTTCGAACTATGACAGCCAGGCCAATCAGAACTTCGTCAAGAACCTAAAAGGCAAGCTGCTCCTGGCGCATGGGTCGATGGACAACAACGTGCCGCTGAACAATACGCTGCTCGTCGTTGAGGCGTTGATCAAGGCGAACAAGGACTTTGATCTTCTGATCATTCCGAACGTCGCTCATGGTTACGGCGAGGCTTCGCAGTACATGGCGCGGCGGCGTTGGGACTACTTTGTGAAGAACCTCGCAGGGAATGTTCCGCCGCATGAGTATGAGATGAAGTCCTATGCGTCGGTGATGGCTGCAATGAGGGGTGGGCCGGACGACGTGGATAATGAGTTTGACGACGAGTCGGCCAACCAGTAGCTAAGAGGAAGCATTACGGGTGGAGTACGAGTTTTCCGTACTCCACCCGTTCTTTATGGTGGAGATCGTCGCGGCTATTCCACGATCTGACCGCCAGCGCTCGGGGAATGAGATGGCCGCGCAGCCGCGACTTGCCAGCCGCTGCTCGTGTTGGTCAACGTTGCCTGACCAGCCTGGGGGCTGGCTAGGTCGGAGCGGAGCTGAGGGTATGCGGTCTGCGTTTCGGGAGCGGCCGCCCATGCGGGAGCATCAGACAATGCGTAGTGATAGGCGATCTGAGTGGCCGCGCCGACGGCGCTGGTGGTGGGGGTTGCGCTGTCGATACTGGTGACTTTGCGGTGGCCGTAGCAGAAGTTGCCGAAGCCGGGCTGATTGACGTCGGCGGTCCATGCCGAGCGCCCCTTGTCTGACAGATCGTAGTTATTAACCTGTTTGCTGGCGATGATGAGCCGCTTCTTTTCAGCTGTTGTTCGAACGAGCAGGCCCTGGTCGACGAGGGCGTCGTAGCCAGAGGTTTGGCTGACGTCCGATGTGTCGGCCTGAACTGGAAACTTCACAGGATTGGACCAGAGGCATGCTGGGTGTGCGTCGTAGTAGGTGTTGATCGCGCTGGTGAAGTTGATCGTGTTGTCGGCCTTCTTGTTGCAGCCTACGGTGAGGATGACTAGTGCGCCGCATTTGGCGATGGCTCGGAAAGTGTTGCGAAGGGCAGTGGTATTCATCGAAGTCTCCTGCATGTTGGGATGCAGGAGATACGTTTGACGTGTGTCCGAAAATTGGTTGCCCGAGATGAACAAATTTTTAGAGCCAGCCTTTGGTGCGGGCGATACGGGCGGCGTCGACGCGGTTGGAAGCACCAAGTTTGGCTATCGCTTCAGAGAGATAGTTGCGGACGGTGCCTTCGGAGAGGTGCAGCTCGGTGGCGATCTCGGTGCTGCTCCTTCCGTCGCCCGCACGTTGCAGGATTTGGCGTTCGCGGTCGGTGAGGGGATCAAGCTCGGCGTTCCATGCTTCGGTGGCAAGCGCGGGATCGACGACGCGCAGACCGCGGTGGACGCGGCGTACTGCGTCGGCGAGCTCTGCGGCAGGACGGTCTTTCAGCAGATAGCCTCGTGCCCCTGCGTCGAGCGCGCGACGCAGGTAGCCGGGGCGCGCGAAGGTGGTGAGGATGATTGTCCGCACGGCGGGGTGATTGGTGCGCAGGTTGGCGGCCAGTTCGAGTCCAGTCATGATGGGCATTTCGATGTCGGTGACGAGGACGTTGGGAGCCAATTTGCTGACTGCATCGAGCGCGTCGCGGCCGTTGGCGGCGCAGGCTACGACAGAGATGTCGGGTTCGAGTCCGAGCAGAGCGGATAGCGCGCCGAGGACCATGGTCTGGTCTTCGGCGAGTACGACACGAATGGATGCGTTTGATGTGGTCATAGGGCCACACACGGCCCCTTCATGTGGCCGGAGTTTGTTTGCGGGAGCTCGATGAGGAGGGTTACGCCGGGGTTGGCGGTGATCGAAAGACGGCCGCCGAGCGACTGGATCCGCTCGCGCATCCCGCGGAGGCCGTTGCCTTCCTGCAGCGTCGCGTGGGCTCCGTTATCCGTGATGAGGATTGAGTGGTAGTCGTCGCTGGATGCGGTAAAGCGCATGCGACAGTGTGTGGCCTGAGCGTGCCGCACGATGTTCGTCACCGCTTCACGGAGGGCGAGGCAGAGGACGGTCTCTTCTTCTGCGCGCAGTTGGGGCAAGGCCGATTCGCAAGCGAAAGACACACCTGCGGCCTGCAGTGTGTTGCGTGCGAGTTCCATCTCTGCTGGAAGGCCCTGCGAGCGGTAGCCTCCGATGGCCTGGCGTACGTCGCTCAGGGCCGTTCGTGCGGTCCTTTCAACGTCGGCGATCTCTTGCGCAGCTCGCTGCGGATCACGTTCTATGAGGCGCCCGGCGAGCTCTGATTTCAGCACGATTACCGATAAGGTGTGGCCGAGAACATCATGCAGATCGCGGGCGATGCGCTCGCGTTCAGCGACTGCGGCGAGTTGCTCGATCTCTTCGTGGGCCATGCGGAGTTTAATGTCCGCTCGCTTCTGCCTGGCGATGAAGAAGTTGCTCGCTCCTATGATTGCCATCACAAAGGCCGTTAGGACAAGAGCAAGGTGATTGATATGCAGCAGCAAGCCTTCCAACAGAAGACCGGCTGCCTGTGCGAACAAAACGGTGATAAGGATCGGGACTGAAGAAACGATGAACGGAAGAAACGCTGCGCTGTAGATGAAGAAGCTGGTGCCGCCGCCGTTGAATGGAAGGCTCGCCAGACCGAGAACGTAGAATGCAACAGCAAGCCAACGTCGCTGGCTGAGCGTTCGGGCCTTCATATAGCCGACATAGGTGAGGAGAAAGATGGCGTAGATGACGCCGGACTCGACCCACAGACGACGGCTGTGGCTCAGGATGGGATCGATGAAGAAGAAGATGGAGTAGGCGAGCCAGATGTAACCAGTGTTGCTCTGGGTGCCGATGTCCGGGCTCTCCATCGATCTGTAGGGTTTATCGCTCATGATTCGCCGCTCGTGATTTATCCAAGAGTGTACCGCGTCAGGCGTTCCGCTCTTTGCGATGGAAGATCAGCCAGCTGAGGCCAAGCATCAGGGATGTGAAGCCGATGAGGGCGTTCCAATGGGTGGCAAGCGACATGGAGTCTTGATAGCCGAAGATGCTGAGCATGAGTTGAGATAGGTGATAGGTGGGCAGTGCGGGTGCGACGCCTTGCAGCCAATGCGGCATGAAGCGCAGCGGCATCCACAGACCGCTGAGGAAGGACATCGGCAGGTAGATGAGATTGACGATGGCGGGAGCGGCGTTTGCGGGGACCAGCAGAGCGAGCAGGAGGCCCATGCTGGCGAAGCTGATGGAACCGACTATGGTCATGCCGAGCATCTTAGCCAGTTCGATGGAGGTTAGCGACACACCGCCCAACGACACGGCGATTACGGTGAGAATGCTGACGATGATGAGGCCGAAGGCGACTGCAGAGGCGCACTTTGCGAAGAGGTACGCTGGGGCTGGCATCGGGCTTGCACGCTTGAGTTCGAGCCAGCCGGCGGCGAGCTCGGAGGCCACGCCGACACCGATGCCGAAGAGCGCGGCGCCGATGAGGCCGAAGCAAGCGTAACCGCCGAGCATGTACTTCGCGACGTGGATGTTGCCAGCGTACGCGTTCCGGTTAGCGATGCCGAAGAGGATGTAGAACATGACGGGAAAGCCGATGGTGGAGAGTGAGAAGGATTTGGTGCGCATCAGTTTTAGGAATTCGTATTTGGTTTCCTTGCGGAAGATGCGAAGAGTGCGGACGGTGCCGGGTGCAGTGGGGAGGGGCTGGGCGATTGCTGAGGTTGCCATGGTGTTCTCCTGATTCGACTAGGTCGCTTATTGCGAGTGATGGTGGCGTTTAGTTTTTGGTCAGCGCGAGGAAGGCGTCTTCGAGTGCGGGGCTGGTGACTTCGAGGCCGCTGAGCGTTTCGTCGCGCAGAAGCATCTCGCGGAGTACTGTTTCTGCATCGGTAGCCGCTACGACGACTGCGCCTGCGTTGAACTCAACGCTGGTTACGCTTGGAAGCGTAAGCAGGAACTCTCTGGAGAGGTTCGTGTAGCAGCGGATGGTGCGGCCGCCGCTGTTGCGCTTAATTTCTGTGGGTGTGCCTTCGCTGATGACGCGGCCCTTGTTGATGACGATGATGCGATGGGCGAGGGCGTCGGCCTCTTCGAGGTAGTGCGTGGTGAGAAGGACAGTCTTGCCCTGATCGGACAGGGAGCGGATCTGTTGCCAGAGAGCGCGGCGGGCTTCGATGTCCATGCCGACGGTGGGCTCGTCGAGGAAGACGAGGTCGGGGTTTCCGCAGATGGCGAGGGCGAAGAGGACGCGCTGCTTCTGGCCACCGCTGAGCTGGCTGAAGAGGCGGTCTTCGATGCCCTGGAGCTGGGCGATGTGGAGGATTTCGGAGACCGGAAGAGGATTGGGGTAGTAGCTGCGAAAGAGGTCAAGGTGCTCGCGGACACGCAGGGTTTCGGTGACGCGGGCGACCTGAAGCATGGCGCCGACGCGGGTGCGGGTAGTGGTTTCGCGCGGGTCGCTGCCAAAGACGCGTGAGGTGCCGGAGGTGGGGGCGATGAGGCCGAGAAGGAGTTTGATGGCGGTGGATTTTCCTGCTCCGTTGGGGCCGAGGAGGGCGACGACTTCGCCAGTTCGCAGGGAAAGATCGAGGCCGTCGAGGGCGACGGTGGTGCCGTAGCGCTTGGTGATGTTGCTGAGTGTGGCGATGGGTTGCTGCGGCACTGGAGCGGGTGCCCTGGGTGCAACTTGTTCCGTCTCGAAGGCGATTGCGCTTAGCGGCATGATCTGTCTCCTTTTTTTGCTTACATGAGAGATCATGGGCGCATCTGCCCAGCGGGAGTAGTGTTGGGCGTCAGGAATCGGATGTGACAGTTGTCATGTGGAGGTCTGCCATCTGGAGGACTTCTGCGGGCATCAGGCCCTGTTGCCGGAGGGTGCGGATGGCCAGGGCGTCGTGGCGCTTGGCGAGACGGATGCCGCGTTCGTCGGTGAGGAGATGAGTGTGGAAGTAGTCCGGAGTAGAGATGTTAAGGGCTAGCTGGAGGAGGAGCTGGCGGGCGGTGGATTTGAGGAGGTCGCGGCCGCGAACTACTTCGGTGATTTGTGTGGCCGCGTCGTCGACTACGCAGGCTAGCTGGTACGAGGGAAGTCCGTCTTTGCGCCAGACGAGAAAGTCTCCGAAGTCTGTTCCGGCTTTGTAAGACTGCAGGCCGAGGTTCTTGTCTTCGAAGGTAATGATTTCGCTGTCGGGTACGCGGAAGCGGTAGTTGATGTTGGGCTGGAATGGTATTTTATTTTGCGGTACGTCGAGGGCTGGGCGACAGATGCCGGGATAGACAGGCTCGTCGTCGGTGTCTTCGTGTGGTGCGTGCATCATGCCGGCGAGGTCTTTGCGGCTGCAATGGCACGGGTAGATGTGGCCGCTGATGAGGAGTTGGTCGAGAGCTTCGCGGTAGAGCGGGAGGCGTTGGGATTGGTGGAGGGCGGGTGGTTGCCACGTGATGCCAAGCCATTGAAGGTCTTCGAGGATGGCTTCGGCGAAGTGTGATTTGGAGCGTTGTGTGTCGAGGTCTTCGATGCGGAGGAGGAGTGTGCCGTTGTCGGCTTTGGCTCGTTGGTGAGCGGCCCAGAAGGTGGCGGCATGGCCTAGATGGAGAAGGCCGGTAGGGCTTGGGGCGAGACGGCCGATGTAGGGTCGGGTCATTCTCTTCTATTCGACTGAGAATTCTGGATCGACAGGAATTTGGAGTGCGGTTGCGAGGGCGTTGGTCTCGGAAGCCATGCCGATTACGGCTAGGAGTTCAGCGTGCTGCTGCTCGGTCATGCCTTTGGCGCGGGCCGCCGCGGTGTGGGAGTGGATGCAGTAGCTGCAGTTGTTGGTGACCGAGACGGCGATGTAGATGAGTTCTTTGGTTAGAGGGTCGAGTGCGCCGGGCGCGATCATAACTTGCTTGATGCTGGCCCAGGTGCGTTCGAGGAGATCGGGCTGGTTGGCGAGGGCTCGCCAGAAGTTGTTGACGAAGTCCGATCTTCGCGTGGCGCGAATGTCGTCGAAGACAGCTTGGATGCGAGGGTTGGCGGAGGCTTCGGCGTCAGTCCAGAGCTTTACGGTGGGCATGATCTCCAAATTTCCTTTGCGAAAGAGATACTGCTAAAAATCTACATGTAGTCGACGCCGTATTGGACTGGGATTTGGGTGAAGGCTATGCGGGTGGGGGCGGACTCGCGGGCGGGGAGCATGCCGGCGAAGTGCAGCGTGGTGTGGCCGTATTTGAGGTTGAGCTTGTCCATGGTGGCGGAGAGATCGGCGCGGTTGTTAGGGTCGGCGAAGAGCTCCGCCTGGTGCTCGTCTTCGGGGATCAGGTTGCGCATGGTGATACCGACGAAGAATGGCTTTTGGTATTCGGGGCCCTGCGGGCGCTGCGACCATAGAGAGCGCAGTACCTCGAGGAGCGTAAGGGTGTCCTGGCAGTCACGAAAGCGCGCTTCCATGCCCCAGCCGGAGTTCTTGATTCCGGAATAGTGTCGTTTGACTTTGCCGCGAGTGGCCTGGGTTTCGGCTTGTTCGCGGGTGAGTTGATACCGGATGGTTACAGCGAGGGAGCCGGTGTAGAAGTGCTCCATGCGGAGGCGCATGGCTGCCTTGTGGAGGAGTTTGTGAGCGACGGCCCATGAGCCCTCGGGGGAGCGGTGCTCGGGCGCAAGAACGTGGGAGTGGCCGAGGGATTTCTGCACCTCAGCCTGTGAGACGTTGTGACCGGTGGCGTCTTCGGTCTGGGCGCCGCGCAGCCAGTGGTACATGCGATCGCCCCAGACGGAGTCGAAGAGCGAGCGCATGCCGTTTCGGTCGAGTGCCAGAAGTTGCTCCATGGTGGTGATGCCTTTGGAGTTCAGGCGCGCTTCGGTTCGCGCACCCACGCCCGGCAGATCGCGGAGCTCCAGGTGGGCGATGGCCCGGGGCAGCTGGGAGGGGAGAAGCCCGATGAGCCCGTCGGGTTTTTGCATGTCGCTGGCGATTTTGGCGAGGTAGCGATTGGGCGCCATGCCGATGGAACAGCGCAGAGCGACACCGACATTCTTGTAGATGGATTGCTTGATCTCGAGGGCGATCTTGCGGGCGCGCGACGGCTCTTGTTCGCGGCCCATGAGCTGGCAGACCATCTCGTCGATGGAAGGGTTGTGGGAGACGGGGCAGGCGAGGTCCACAGCTTCAGTGATGGCGTGAGAGTATTTCGCGTATTCGGTGTGGCTGCCCTCGATGAGAATGATGCCGGGACAGAGCTTTTTGGCCTCGCCGACCTGGGTGCCGGTTTTTACGCCGAAGGCTTTGGCTTCGTAGCTGGCAGCGATACAGACGGTGGTGTCGGCTACGGTGGGGACAACGGCGAGGGGTTTTCCGCGGTACTCCGGGTGGAGCTGCTGCTCGACGGACGCGAAGAAGCTGTTGAGGTCAATGTGGAGGAAGCTAAAGCGGTCGGGATGGGCGAGGGTGGACACGGAGCGTGGAGCAATTATATTCGCTTTTTATTTGCCTTCAATTACGTCATAAGTGATGCCGAAGGGGTCGCGGAAGTAGAGCGAATTTCTATCTTCGCGCAGGACGATGCAGCCGTTAGCCAGGAGCGACTGCTTTGCAACTGCAATGTTTTTGACTGTGAAGCTCGGAATCGGCGGTTGCGTGTTCAGGTCGCGGTTTACATAGAGAAGGAAGTGCCCGGTGTCGTACTCGAGGGATCCTTCCGACCTGGTCAACAGCTTGAACTTCATCACGTTGGTGTAGAAGTTCTCTGCGGCGGTGATGTCTATGAGATGGATGGCGACACAGTTGTTCGACTTGAACATTTCGGCACGCTCCTACCGATGTTGGATGTCGATTGTATCGCCTTCGCCGCTCGGCGTGTTTCCCGCGTTCAGCGGACTAGTGATGTGATGCGCTGCTAGAATCTCGTTCTATGGCCATAGCCGATCGTCTTGTTCCGCAAACCGATGCTGCACCGAAGTCCGATAGCCACGAGCGCAATCTTGCCGAACTTGCGGCGCGGCATGCCATTGCCGAAGAGGGCGGTGGGGCGGAGCGGCGCGAACGGGAGCGGAAGGCTGGCAAGCTTTCGGCGCGGGAGCGGGTCGAGTTTCTTCTGGATGAAGGCACGTTTGAGGAGACGGACAAGTTTGTTACCCATCGCGCGACGGACTTTGGCATGGCGGAGCAGCGGGTTCCGGGAGATGGGTTCATCACCGGGTATGGGCGGGTGCACGGGCGCGTGGTGTTTGTGTTTGCACAGGACTTTACTGTCTTTGGCGGATCGCTTTCGGAGGCTAACGCGGCGAAGATCGTCAAGATCATGGACATGGCGATGCGGGTTGGCGCGCCTATCGTCGGATTGAACGATTCGGGCGGAGCGAGGATTCAGGAGGGCGTGGTCTCGCTTGCTGGCTATACGGATATCTTTTTGCGCAATACGCTGGCGAGCGGCGTGGTGCCGCAGATTTCGGCGATTCTCGGACCGTGTGCGGGCGGAGCGGTGTATTCGCCCGCGATCACGGACTTTACGTTGATGACGGAGAAGACGAGCTACATGTTTGTTACGGGGCCGGACGTCATCAAGACAGTGACGCATGAGGATGTGACGAAGGACGCGCTGGGTGGGGCGGTGACGCACAATGAGATCTCGGGCGTGGCGCACTTTATGGCGCATGACGACCAGGAGTGCCTGGCTACGGTGCGTGAGCTGCTGAGTTTTCTGCCGTCGAACAATCTTGATGATCCACCACGAAAAACAACGCAGGACGATCCGGCCCGCGCCGATGTGGCGTTGGATACGATCATTCCGACGGAGAGCAACCAGCCCTATGACATGGTCGTCGATGTGATTGCGCGCGTGGTGGACGACGGTTATTTCTTTCAGGTGCAGGAACATTTTGCGCGGAACATTGTGGTCGGCTTTGCCCGGATGGCGGGTCGAACGGTGGGGATTGTGGCGAACCAGCCTGCGTTTCTTGCGGGGGTGCTGGACATTAATGCCAGCGTGAAGGGCGCGCGGTTCGTGCGGTTTTGCGATGCCTTCAATATTCCGCTGATTACCTTTGAAGACGTGCCGGGATTTATGCCGGGCATTCAACAGGAGCATGGCGGGATCATTCGGCACGGCGCGAAGCTGCTCTATGCGTTTGCGGAGGCGACTGTGCCGAAGCTTACCGTGATCACTCGGAAGGCGTATGGCGGAGCATATTGCGTGATGAGTTCCAAGCATCTTCGCACGGACCTGAACCTCGCGTGGCCAACGGCCGAGATCGCGGTGATGGGGCCGGAAGGTGCCGTGAACATCGTATATAAACGCGAGTTGGATACGACTGTGCGGCGCGCGGAGGCGATGTGGCCGCAGGGCAAAGCGTTTACCGAGGAAGAGAAGCTGGCCGTGTTTGAGGAGGCGCGCAAAGAAAAGGTGGAGGAGTTTCGCGAGCGGTTCGCAAATCCTTATGTTGCGGCCGAGCGCGGGTATATCGATGCGGTCATCCGGCCAAGCGAGACGCGTCGGAGACTGAACTCTGCGCTGGATATGCTGGCGACGAAGCGGGAGAAGAATCCAGCGAAGAAGCACGGGAATATACCTCTGTAGTTCGCGGAGATCAGATGTCGTCTGAAAGGCGTCGGCCTTTTGTCTCGGGAATCCAGATCCAGAAGAAAGCTGCAAGTAAGAATGAGATCGCGCCAACAGCAAAGGCGGCTCCGAAGCCGTGTTTTTGCGCCAGGGAGCCGACTGTAAATGGTGCGGCGGCGCTGGCGACACGACCGGCGTTGTAGGTGAAGCCCTGTGCAGTGGAGCGGACTCGGGTGTCGTAGATCTCTGCTGTCACTGCGGCGAAGCCAGTGTAATAGCCGGTGCCAAAGAAGGCTACGAACGGTCCGAGAAGAAGCAATACGAGCGGAGATCGCGTCGTTCCGTAGAGAAACAGCAGGGTCGCCGCGACCAGAAGGTAGGTAATGTAGGTTCGCTTGCGACCGATCGCGTCGCTTACGAATCCGAAGGTGATATAGCCGAACCACATTCCTGCCTGCATCACGATCACAACTATCGACATGGCGGTTGAGGTGAGACCAACGCCGCCTTGTGTGACGGGAAGCGACAGGTATGCCGGTACCCAAAGGTTGAATCCCCACCACGCGAAGAGGCAGCATGCGTTCATCAGGGTGAGGACGACGGTGAGGGGTAGGAGCCTTCCGCGAAATAGTTCCGCGAACCCGCTGAAGGTTGAAGCAGTGGTGTTGCGCGCTTTCTTCCATACCTCCGGCTCTTCGACGCTGCGCTGGATCCATAGTGTGAGGAAAGCTGGAAGGATGCCTACGAAGAAGACCGCGCGCCAGCCTCCGATGGGCATGACGATAGCGGCTACGAGTGCGGCCAGAGCGTAGCCGATTGCCCAGGAGCTTTGCATGAGGCCGAGGGCTTTACCGCGATGCTCGGCGGGCCAGGTCTCTGAGACCAGCGATGCCCCGCTGGCCCACTCGCCGCCCATGCCGAGGCCGAGGAGGATACGAAAGACGGCAAGTTGCACGAAGTCTTGCGCGAGTCCGCAGGCTGCCGTGAAGATGGCGTAGATGAGGACGCTTGCCATGAGAGCGCGGGTGCGGCCGAAGCGGTCCGAGATGACGCCGAAGGCAAGTCCGCCGGTGGCCGCGGCGAGAAGGGTGATTGAGCCGAGGATTCCGGCGTTACCTTTGCTGAGGTGGAGGTCGGCCATCAGTGAAGCGAGGACAAGCGAGTACAACATCACGTCGAAGGAGTCGAGCATCCAGCCGAAGGAGGCCGCTATCAAGGCTTTCTTCGCGGAGCGTGGAGCTGCGTGCCACCATCCGAAGAAGGCAGGGCCCTTGGGTTGCGTTCGATCTTCCGTTGGCGTGTTCATTAATCGCGGCCTGTGCTTACGCAATCGCTGACTTCAATTTGAGACTATCTTCGACAGCGACGCGTCCTACGTTTATCAATCAAAAAAACTGCTGTGGACGGCAAGAATGACACGCATTTGGATGTTGGTTCTGATCCTTCGTTCCTCTGTAGCTGCATGCTACTATCGTCGCATTCCTTTTAAGCCTCTTTCTTCAGGAGATAGTCGTCTGATGAGTCCTTCTATACCTCGATTTGCGCTCGCGTCTACGATCGCGGGGGTTTTCGTGCTGTCCGCGGTGGCTGCTAGCTCGCAAAGTTCGATGGCGCCTAACGACCTAGTCATCAAGAACGCGACCGTAATGACGGCGTCACACGGCACGATCCAGCATGGGAGCGTATGGCTGCATAACGGCAAGATTGCCGGGGTAGGTGCGACCGTGAGTGCGCCAACAGGAGCGACTGTTGTTGATGCGACGGGCAAATATGTGACGCCAGGGATCATCGATCCGCACTCGCACTCGGCGCTGGGCGACGATGTGAACGAGGCGACGAGCCCGATCACGCCGAGCATGATGATGATCGATGCCTTCGATAACCGTGACAAGGCGCTCTACCAGGCGCTTGCTGGTGGTGTGACCTCGGAGCTGCTGCTGCATGGGTCGGCCAACATGATTGGCGGACAGGCGGTGGTGATCAAGAACAAGTTCGGGCTGTCGAAGGAGGAGATGCTGTTCCCCAATGCGCCGCGCTCGATCAAGTTCGCGAGTGGTGAGAACCCAAAGCGCGTCTTTGGCACGCGGAACCAGTTGCCGTCGACCCGCATGGGGAACTTCGAGGTGATGCGACAGGCGTTTGAAGACGCGAAGGTCTATCGTCGCGAGTGGGACACCTATAACGAGAAGGTGGCGAAGGGTGACAAGGATGCAAAGGCGCCGCATCGTGACTTGAAGCTGGAGGCGCTGGCGGACGTGCTGCGGGGCAAGTTGCTGGTGCAGATCCACTGCTATCGCGCCGATGAGTTCCTGACCGAAGAGGCGATGGCGAAGGAGTATGGATACAAGATCCGGGCGTTTCATCATGCGTTGGAGATGTACAAGGTTGGCGGCAAGATCGCAGCGGATGGAACAGGTATTGCGACGTTCACGGACTGGTATGGCGGAAAGTACGAGATGTGGGATGGCATTCCGTGGAACGCGGTGATGTCGATGCGGGAAGGTGTTCGCGTTGCGCTGAAGAGTGATTCGAACGACCATATTCGGCGGCTGCCTCAGGAGGCAGGGAAGATGATTCACTATGGCGGAGCGACGGAGGACGAGGCGATCACGATGGTCACGCTGAATCCGGCGTGGATCATGGGGATCGACGACAAGACCGGCTCGCTCGATGTGGGCAAGGACGGCGACATCGTGATCTGGAACGTGGATCCGCTTTCGACGTATGCGCGCGCGGAGAGGGTTTATATCGATGGAGATCTGTTCTTCGACAGCAGCTTGCCTGGATTTGGAACACCTCACTTTTCGGGCGTGATGCATGGCAGCGGGTTTGGCGCGGGCGAAGATGACGACGAACAGGGGGAGAACTAATGTTGAAGGGTTTGTTCGTGGATAGATTTGCTGTGCTTCGGAATCCAGCGCTTGCTGTTTTATTTTTTAGTATTGCGACGCATGCCACCTTGTTGGCGCAGGCGCCGATGGTGGATGTTACGCCGGCGCAGGGGACCACGGCTATTACTGGTGGGAAGGTGCTGACGGTCTCGCATGGGGTGATTGAGAACGGTGTGGTGTTGATGGAGGGCGGGAAGATTACCGCGGTTGGAACTGCGGCGTCGGTGAAGGTGCCGAAGGGAGCGATGATCGTCGATGCGAAGGGGATGACGGTTTATCCGGGGCTGATCGACTCGGAGACTCGGCTGGGACTTTCGGAGATCGCTTCGGACCGGTCGACGAACGATACGGTCGAGCCGAGCGAAGAGATCTTTCCGCAGATGCATGTTTATGACGCGTTTCATGCGGAGAGCGAGCATATTCCGATCACGCGGTACAACGGGATTACAAATGCAGTCGTAGCGCCGGCAAGTACGGACACGATTCCGGGACAAGACAGTTTTATTCAACTCGCGGGTCGAGATCGAGACTCGATGCTGATGGTCAGGGATGTTGCGCTGGCGATGAATTTTGGGGAGGCACCCAAGCGCGGCGCACGTGGGGAGGCGGCTGGACCTGCGGGTGGACGGTATCCATCGACACGGATGGGTGAGATCAGCCAGATGAGGCAGGCGTTGCTGGATGCTCAGGAGTATATGGCGAAGCGGGCCGAGGCGGCGAAGAAACCGGCCGGCGAGGAGGCTGCTCCTGCGGCTGGCGGCCGTGGTGCGGCGGGCACGAGCTTCAACCTGCGAAACGAGGCGCTGATTCCTTATCTCAAGGGCGAGAAGCCGGTGGTACTTGGTGTCTATGATGGCCACGATGTTGAGACGGCGATGGAGTTTGCGCAGGAGTTTCACCTGAAGGTGATTCTGAGCCATGCGACGCGGGCACACGATGTGCTGGACAAGATCGCGTCGTACCATGTGCCGGTGATCGTCGGTCCGATTTTCGATCTGCCTGAGGCGAACGAGCGATATGACGCGGTGTACAGCGTGCCAGGCGAACTTGCAAAGCGCGGGGTGAAGGTCATCCTCGCTTCGTACAACGTCAGCAATTCGCGGAACCTGCCGTATTCGGCCGGCTTTGCGGTGGCCTATGGACTGCCGTACGACGAGGCGATGAAGTCGATCACGCTGAATCCTGCAGAGGCGTTCGGGTTAGGCGATAAGCTTGGCTCGCTCGACGTGGGCAAGATTGCAAATGTTGTGATCGCGGACGGCGATCCGCTGGATGTTCGTACCAGCGTGAAGCATGTGTACATCAACGGGGTTGCGATCCCGATGGAGACGCGGCAGACGCGGCTTCGGGATGAGTACTGGCCAAAGAAGTAAAACCTCCGCTCGAACAAGTCTGCCTTCCCCGCGGGGCGGCACGCTTGTTCTTGGGCGGGTCCCACCAATTGCCCGCGCGTAAAAGTCGTTTATATCGTTTGTGAGGAGAAACTGAGGCGGTACGTGCCACCGGCCTCGAGTTGGGTGCGATAGCTTCCATCATGCCGATTGGTAAAAGATACAGACTTTGCGCCGTTCCTAATCGTGGCGATGGTTTGTCCTTGCGGCGGACGCAGGTTGTGGGAGCCGGTTACATCGGGGCGAATGGTGCAATCTGCGAGCTTGCCGCCGGCCCAGCGAAGGTCGATCTCGAGTCCGCCTCTTGCCCGCAGACCTTTTACGGAGCCTTCGGGCCACGCTGTGGGCAGCGCAGGCAGAAGATCGATGGTTCCTTCGTGGCTCTGCAGCAAGAGCTCGGCGATGGCCGCGGTCGTGCCGAAGTTGCCGTCGATTTGAAAGATGGAGGTTTTGCCCGACGGGTGGGTGTCGAAGAGGTTGATGTTGGTGCTGTGCTCCATGAGCATGGAGAGCGACTCCCATGCCTTGTCGCCGTCGAGGAGACGGGTCCAGAAGGCGATGGCCCACGC
Organism: Acidobacteriaceae bacterium KBS 89; assembly: GCA_000381605.1. Classification (GTDB taxonomy): domain Bacteria; phylum Acidobacteriota; class Terriglobia; order Terriglobales; family Acidobacteriaceae; genus Edaphobacter. The sequence goes on along the minus strand of KB906754.1, from coordinate 945,174 downwards.
GCGGCTCCATCCCGTGTAGGCGCCGCCATTCTCTAGACGGCGTTCGAGGGAGATGCGTGCGGCGCGGGCGAGTTCAGGCGTACGGCGCGGACTGATCTGATTGCCCGGGTAGAGCGGATACAAGTGGGACATGTGACGCTGGCCCGGTGTGGCTTCTTCGAAGTCAACTGACCATTCCTGCAGTTGGCCGTACCTGCCTACCTGATAAGGGATTAGACGGGTGACGGCCGCGTCGAGCTTTGCTGCAAAATCGGCATCGCTGCCCAGTTCCTTTGAGGCGGCGCTACAGTTAGCAAAGAGCTCGCGGGTGAGCGCCATGTCCATGGTGCACCCGGCGCTGGTCATAGCGGGTTTGCCGTCGGGGGCGACGAAGTTGTTTTCGGTCGACTCGGATGGGCAGGTTGTGAGGTGTCCTTTGCCGTCTTCGATCAACCATGCGAGGCAGAACTCGGCTGCGCCTTTCATAAAGGGATAGGCGCGCGTGCGGAGGAACTCGCGGTTGCGGGTGAAGAGATAGTGTTCGTAGAGATGAACGCAGAGCCAGGGGCCGCTCATACCCCAGTTGGCCCAGGTGGGTGAACCGACTCCTTCGCCCACGGGATTCGATGCGCGCCAGATATCGATGTTGTGGTGGGAGCACCATCCGGGGAGGCCGTAGGTTTCTTCAGCGGTGACGGCGCCCGTTTTACTGAGGCCGTCGATGAGATCGAAGAGCGGTCCGGTGCACTCACCGAGGTTTGTGGTCTCGGCGTGCCAGTAGTTCATCTGGATGTTAATGTTGGCGGTCCAGTTGGAGCTCCAGGGAGGGGTGATTTCGTAGCTCCATATGCCTTGCAGATTTGCGGGTTGCGAGCCGGGACGTGAACTGCTGATGAGAAGGTAGCGGCCGTATTGAAAGTAGAGTGCGAGAAGAGAGGGGTCAGGCGAGGCGGCGAACTCTTTGAGGCGCTGGCCTGTGGGCTTCGTGATGTTCGCCGTCCCGAGGCTGAGGGAGACGCGGCGGAACAGGCGTTGGTGGTCTTCCAGATGGCGCGCATACAGAGTTGCGAATGGCTTTGTCGCTGCCGCTTCTAGCTGGCGCTTCGCGTTGGCCGCGACCTCTTCCAGGGACATGTCCGGTTTGAGCTGAAAACCGCGATAACCAGTTGCGGCGGTCACGAGTACGGTGAATGAGGTTGCGTTTGCGACTGTGATTCCGGTTGGATTTGCGCTGGCTGTTGCGGTGCCGCCTTCTACGTGAACCTCGCCGAGGGAGGCGAAATACATACCGGCGCCTGGCTCATCGGAGAGGGTGACGGGCTGTTCGCTGTTCGGGTGACCCGCGCCTGCGATGTGGGCCGCGGCTTTTCCGGTGAGCAAGAGGCGGTTGTCTGTCAGGGCCGTCACTGTTTTCTGAAGCGGACCGTCCAGGGTGAGAACGCCGCTGACCTGATGGAGTTTGCTGCCGGTGACGCGTAGTACGAGCACCTGATCGGGGGCGGAGACGAAGGCCTCGCGTTTGAACTGGACGCCTTCGACCTCGTAGGAGACGGTGACGCAGGCGGTGTCGAGATCGAGCTGACGGCGAAAGTTTTTGATAGGGCCGGAGTGGGTGAGGTCCAGCCTGAGGTTGCCGAGCGGTTGATAGGATTCGGCGAATAGTCCCTGCATCTTTTTGCAGAGTTGGTCGGCGAGATGGTAATCCTGCCGTTCGAGTACGGCGGCGCGTATGGCGGCGAGATGGTTCTTTGCGTCGCGGTTGTTGCCATCTCGAGGCTGACCGGACCACAGGGTGTCTTCGTTGAACTGGAGGAGTTCTTTGTTGAACGCTCCGTCTTCACCGCCTCCGAAGACCATCGCGCCGAGGCGACCATTGCCGATGGGTAACGCGTCTATCCATTGGGTTGCTGGTTTCTCGTACCAGAGAGTGAGATCCCTGGATACTGCTGGTTCGTTCAAGGCCTTGGCTAGCCGTGTGGGTAGCGAAAGATCTCCGAGAAGGGCGCTTGTTGTTCCGAGAAACCGGCGACGCGTGAATCTGCTCATAACTTGACGGAGGACCTTTTCTTGCAACGATTGCTTTCATTTACTCTAGCCGACTTCAACCCGCGAACAAAAAAGACGAACATGCATGTCATTTCATACACGAAAAGGAAAGCCCATCAAGCAGTTTCTGGTTCGGTGGGAAGACAAAGTACGTGCGGCATACAAAACCCACTCAGCTAGAACAACTCCCGTCCAGGCGACATCGTTGCGATCCCCATTGCCAAGCGCCAATCTCAAAATTCAGCTACAGTAATGGCACCGATATTCGGTTCGGCGGCGTCTATCGGAATATCTAAGAAGCATGGCAGTCCTCCTGGGTGGGCAAACCCCAAGGGGGAACAAAGGTCAAGGATTTTGGTGACGGGCTATCCGTGAACAAGGATAATATTCAGTCGCGCGCCGCCATAAGTGGTGGGGCGCGTCGCCAAACGAAACGAGGCGCAAATGCTCCCAGATTCGGAATCAGCCAGACTAGAAGAGGCGCGTGACGCCAAGGCGCCATGGAAGATGTGGGGACCTTACCTTAGCGAGCGGCAGTGGGGTACGGTTCGCGAGGACTACAGCCAGGATGGAAATGCCTGGGACTACTTCACACACGACCAGGCCCGGTCGCGGGCATACCATTGGGGTGAAGATGGTCTTGCTGGTGTCAGCGATGACAAGCAGCTGCTATGTTTTGCGGTCGCGCTGTGGAATGGCAAGGACCCTATCCTCAAGGAACGTATGTTCGGCCTCACGAACAGCGAGGCCAACCACGGCGAAGACGTTAAGGAGTACTACTTCTACCTCGACAGCACGCCCACGCATTCGTACATGAAATATTTGTACAAGTATCCGCAGGCGGAATATCCCTATAACAATCTGATCGAGACAAATAGGCGGCGCAACCGCGGCGATATGGAATATGAACTGCTCGACACGGGTGTGTTCGACGAAGACCGCTACTTTGATGTCTTCGTGGAATATGCCAAGCAGTCGCCTGAAGATCTCCTCATCCAGATCAGCATAAGTAATCGCGGGCCCGAGGCGGCCACTTTGCATGTTCTACCGACACTGTGGTTTCGCAACACCTGGACGTGGTGGCCTGGTACACCCAAGCCGTCTCTGAAGCAGCTCTCAGGTCAGAAAGGCGCTCAGGCAGTTGCAGCGTCACACACTGATCTTGGTGAGCGCTATCTGTACTGTGAGGGAGATGTCCCGCTGCTGTTCACGGAGAACGAGACCAACAACGAGCGACTCTTCGGCACGCCCAATGCCTCACCTTATGTCAAAGACGGAATCAATAACTATGTAGTCCAGGGAAATCGCAACGCGGTCAACGCCGAGAAGACGGGAACTAAATCTTCCGCACACTATCAGTTGAATGTCGGGGCAGGAAAGACGGCCACGATCCGTTTGCGGCTAAGCAATCTGGCGCCTGCGGCCATGGGCGACGCGTTCAAGAGCTTTGCTGACATCGTACAGGCCCGTCAGCGTGAGGCAGATGAGTTCTACAAATGCGTAACCCCAACCCGTGTCAGCGCAGATGAAGCTCTCGTCATGCGTCAGGCCATGGCCGGAATGCTATGGAGCAAACAGTATTTCTTCTTCGACGTGGACTTATGGCTTAGAGAGCATGATGAGGACCCGATGAAGTCGCGCCGGCGCCTCGGGCGGAACAGCGATTGGTTCCACATGGTGAATCAGCACATCATCTCGATGCCCGACAAGTGGGAATATCCCTGGTATGCCGCCTGGGATCTTGCTTTCCACACCATTGCTCTCTCAGTGGTTGACACGGACTTCGCCAAAGAACAGCTCGACTTGATGCTGCAGGAGTTCTTTCTCCATCCGACCGGTCAGATCCCCGCTTACGAATGGAACTTCAGCGATGTCAACCCTCCGGTACACGCCTGGGCAACGATCTTTCTTTTCCGGACGGAGCAAGCTCTTACGGGGAAAGGCGACATAGAGTTCCTCAAGCGCTCCTTCGCCAAGCTGACGCTGAACTTCAGCTGGTGGGTGAACCGTAAAGACCGTTACGGCAACAACCTCTTTGAGGGAGGGTTCCTTGGGCTGGATAACATCGGCGTCTTCGACCGCAGCGCTCCTCTGCCCACCGGCGGCCATCTTGAGCAGGCTGACGGCACAGCCTGGGTTTCGATGTTCGCTCAGAACATGCTCGAGATCGCCATTGAGTTAGCTGCCCAGGATCCTATGTACGAGGACATGGCCATCAAGTTCGCTGACCATGCTATTTGGATCGCGCGGGCCCTGAATCAGACTGGGCCGGAGGGTATGTGGGACGAGGAGGATGGGTTCTACTACGACGTTCTGCGTCTCCCCGACGGTAGTGCCCGTCGGCTCAAGGTTCGCTCCATGGTCGGCCTGCTCCCCCTGTGCGCCACCAGTGTCATTGAGCCGTGGCAGCGCGACCGCGTACCGCGAGTAGTGAAGACTCTGCGGGAACGTTTGCAACGCATGCCCGAACTGGGCGAGAGCATGCATGCGACCGGGCCCGGCCATTTCGGATACAACGAACGCGGCATAGCTGCGCTGGTGAATGAGAACAGGTTACGCCGAGTTCTGACGCGCATGCTCGATGAGAACGAATTTCTCAGCCCGTATGGGATTCGAGCACTGTCCCGATATCATGACGACCATCCCTTTATCGTCGACGTGCAAGGCCAGCAATATCGGGTAAATTACCTTCCGGCAGAGTCAGACACAGGCATGTTCGGAGGCAACTCCAATTGGCGCGGTCCAGTATGGATGCCGGTCAATGCGATCCTCATTCGTGCCTTGATGTCGTACTACCTCTACTATGGCGACAATTTTAAAATTGAGTGTCCGACGGGCTCCGGTAAGATGATGAACCTGTTCGAGGTCGCTCGGGAGATTGCCAACCGCCTGACCCGGATCTTCTTGAAGGATAAATCCGGCCGACGACCGGTCTATGGAGGAACGGAGAAGTTCCAGACCGATCCCCATTGGAAGGATTACATCCTGTTCTTCGAGTACTTCCACGGCGACAACGGTGCGGGTTTGGGAGCGAGCCACCAGACCGGATGGACTGGCCTCGTCGGAAAGCTGATTGAGCTTTTCGGCCGCATCGACGGAACGCAGCTTCTAAACGCCGGTAAATCAGGCGCCTTCGCGAAGGGGCATACCCAAGAGGAAGAAACCATGTCGGTTTAGCGGTTTGCTGCACCGACCAAAATTGACACCTAACTGTCTTGGGAGATGGTCTGGAGCCCTCATCGGCCCTCAGCTTGTGGTACTGACGCGATGTTCGCTTGAGTGACGGGCTTACTTTCTGTTGCATCCCATTTCAGAATTTTGAGATCAAGTACAAAAATTGCGTACATTACCGGAACCTGAAGTTTCGTGACCACGGTCGCGACCAGCAGACCGCCTATCTGGGCATAACAGAGTGGTTTCCAAAGTGGACCGCCGTGCGCGGCCAACGGCACCAGCGCCAGTACGGTAGCAAACACGGTGATCAACACAGGGCGAAGGCGGAGAATGCCCGCATCAATCAGCGCCAGTTCAAAGTCGTCGCCTGCAATTCTCCGTTCCTCAATGAAGTCGAAGAGAACAATCGAGTGACTGACGATGACGCCTACCAGGCTGGCCACGCCCAGAAAAGCCATGAAGCCGAAAGGCTCACCCATAATCCACAGTGCGGCAAAGGCCCCGATCATCCCGTACGGCGCAGCGGCTAACACCAGTACAGGTTTGATAGCGTTCTTGAATTGAAAGACAAGGGCCATAAAGACTGCTGCAATGGAGATCACCATGACCATGGCAAGGTTTCGGAAGCCGTTCTTTGTCTTATCGTATTCGCCGCCAATTTGGATCTTGTAGCCAGGTGGCAGCGTCGCTTCCAATGCACGTAACCTCGGCATAGCAGCCTTCAGCACCTCTGAACTCAAGTGGCCGGAGACCGGGAAGCTGCGCACATTGATTGTGCGGAATTGCTCCAGACGCACGATGCGACCATTCACGAGTTCGTGGTCAACATTCGAAATTTGCGCGAGCTTGATCTTGTTGCTGTCCTGCGACCCGTAAACGTAAAGGTCCTGAACGTCCGAGAGTTGGGCCCGTTCATCCATTCGCAGGCGGGCGACGACTGGGATCTGCTTCTGGCCTTCCTGCAGGACACCAACAGCAGAGCCGCTAATTCCCGCGGTCGAAGAGTTCGCCACATCCATATTCGTGATTCCGGCAAGGTTTGCGCGGTCCGGGTCGATGGTCAGTGCAATCTGCGCGCTCGCCTCTCCCCATTCATTGCGAGTACGCTCTGCGATAGGAACAGAGCGCAAAATATCTTCAACTTTCGCCGCCACAGCACGCAGCCCGCGAATGTCTTCCGGCTCTTGCTGAGCACTTAAATCAGCAGTGCTGGATACGCGAATTTCGATCGGGTAGTCCAGAGGATTGGTGAGCAACTGGCGCGCATCGAGCCGTGCTCCTGGAATAGACGACGTCAATACCGGTTGCAATTGTTTAATAAACGCCGGCGTCATCTCTTTGTCGCTGACCTCGATCAGGACCTGCGCATAGTTCAACTGTTGGCCTTGCGGAGATGCCGAAAACCAGAACCGTGGCCCGCCTCCGCCAACGAAGGTCGTGATGTAGCGCAATAGATCGCCATGTTTCAACTGACGCTCATAATCCTTCGAAAAACGAGCGGCCTGTTCCCGGACAATCTGTTCCGCCTTGAGACTAGTCTCGTTCGTAGCTCCAATATTCGCATCGTTCGGCAGCCAGACGTCAATGTACGACCAGTACTGCACGTCCTCGGGAAAGAAAGACGTACTCAACTTTGAAAAGATCAGGACGCCGGCGGCAAGAAACAAGAGCGAAGCGAAGAAGAACTTCCAGCGATGTTCGATCGAGTATTTTGCCGCACTCGCATACAGGCCGAAGAAGCCGTGCTTGCGTTGCTCCTCCAGCGACTCCTCAGCTTTCTTTTCCGGGCGAAGCAGGTAATACCCGAGCACGGGAAGGAAGGTCATCGAAACCAGACGTGAAGCAACCAGGGCCACCGTCATGACGATTGGCAGGCTGAAGAGAAATTCGCCCGTGCTTCCGGTAACCATAAGGAAGGGCAGATAGGCCACGATGTTGGTGACGGTCGCATACATAATCGCAGCTGCAAGCTTTGTGGGACCCAGCCATGCGGCAATGATGCTCGGATGTCCTTCGGCAAGTGCGCGCTTGATGGAGTCCCCTGCAATCACCGGATCATCGACTAACAACCCGAGAGCGATGATCAAGGTGGCCACTGAAACCTGCTGGATATCAATGCCGATCAGATATAACACGCCGAAGGTCATCGCCAGTGTCACTGGAATAGATATGGCCATCAGCAGGGCGGACCGCCATTCCCAGAAACCAATCCACGACACCAGAACTACAAGAACGATGGCCTCATAGAGTGAATCCATAAACAAGCTGATGTTTTCTTTCACCTGCAGCGGCTGATCGGAGGTGCGTGCGAAGACCAGGTCATCTGGCAGATATTGCTTAACTGCGGCAAGCTTCTCATCGACGCTTCGCCCAAAGGCGTCGATCTGCGCACCATCTTTTACCTGGACTGCGATCGTTACAGCGCGGCTGCGGTGCCAGCGTCCTTCCTTGTCCGCCCAGGTGAGATAGTTCAGGTACCGTACAGGACTTTGATAGGCACGAGAGATGTCCACGAGATCGCGAAGGTAGACCGGGCTTTGCGCGGCGGAAGAAGAAGCACCGACGATCACATCTCCAATCTGCCGCGGATCCGTAAACTTCCCCGAAGGGTCGATCTGAATGCTCGAAGGACCGACCTCAAGCTGTCCTCCAGGTAGTGTCGTGTTGCGCGCACCAAGTACGTCCTTCAGTTTGGAAGGAGTCATTCCATACTGGGCCAGTCGTTCCTGGGAGTAGTCGAGATAGATTTGTTCCGGCAGCACTCCCTTGCGGTCGATCTTGGCCACTTCCGGAGCGCCCTGAATGGTCCTGCTGATCAGGTCGGTGTAATCATCGAGTTCACGATAGGAGTATCTCTCTCCCGCTACCGCAGCCAGTCTCGCCTCTGAGTCCTCGGGATTACGTATGAACGCTGTAGGCCACGCATCGGGGTGAATCTCGGACCGATGCAACTTCTCTGATGCCAATCGATCTCCCCCTTTGCGGAGCTCTTCATCAGACAAAGACGTGGCCACATCGACTCCGATAAACCCGCTACCCTCAAAAAAATGAGGATCAGAGATCATCTTGGTTTGCACAGCTGCCTGGATAAGCGAGACGAAAGACTCCCGTACCAGGGAAGCGGACACCGACAAAGGAAATGCGTTCACAATGGCTACTCGCGGTCGTTGGGACTTTCGTGGCCCCTCGGCACGCGCCTTCTCGATAGCACTACGAATCGCCCTCGCCCGCAAAGCGACCTCGACCTCATTCGCTGGCGGGCTGGCTACGGTGAGCATCAACGCTGCGGTATCACCAAAATCACTGTTGAACTGAATAGGCCCTGCACCCTGCGGCAGCGAGGGATTGAGCGCATTCAACTTCAGATTCATGTCGGTGAACTGCTTCTTTGGATCGGTCACTTGGTCGTCGAGCTGGACGTAGACCATCGAGAGCGAAGGAAAACTGAATGAGCGAATGCCAAAGTCAGAAGCCGAGGGTGGCTTCAAAAAGGAGTTCTGAGCCATCGTCTGCTCGATTTGCCTGGTGACGAGTTGTTCGACCTCCTGTGCCGTCGCCCCTGGCCACTGTGTGTAAGCCAGCGCCACCCGCACTGGGATCTTCGGGTCTTTGCGCTTTGGCATCTGCTGAAAGCCGTACCAGCCCCACACGCAGAGCGCGACCAGGAGGACCAGCGAAAGTTGCCTGTTCTCCACAAAGAAACGCGCCGTGTTGTGAGTGTGAGCGATGTACTCGGCTTCAGACTTGTGGCTCATAGCGTTTATGTGTCCCCGTTACTTCCTCCACGCAGCGTATCGACTGACACTTACGGAATCACGCGGACCTTGTCACCACTCTTGATCAAGGTGACGCCTGTCGTAATCACTCTTTCCCCTTCCTTGAGTCCGCCTCGGGCAACGATCATGTTTCCGTAGGTGTCGCCAAGCTCCACTGGCTGCAGGCGCGCCGATACCAGATCTCCAGAATCATCAACGGTCATCACGGCAAAACCGTTTGCGCGGCCGGGATCGCGGATCACTGCCGACACCGGCACCGCAAGGGCAGGCTGTTGCAGTCTCGCGCCACCCAGGCTGAGCGAAGCGATCATCCCGGACTTCAATTCATCTTTCGCATTCGGGATCGTGACCTCGACCGAGAATACGCGGCTCTTGGGATCGGCGGCTGGCGAGATCGCACTGACGCGACCGTTAACAGGATGATTGAGAGCATCCGTGGTCACAACCAGATGTTGTCCTGGCTTGACCCGGCTGATGAAGGTGTCGGGAACTCCGAAGACGGCTTTCACCGAGTTGGTGTCTGCCAGCGTAAACCCGTTGGTGGCAGGCCCAACTAAACTTCCCAGATCGACATTACGCTTCACCAGCCAGCCGCTAAATGGAGCGCGCAAAGAACAGTAATCAAGCGCGACCTTGGCCTCGCTAATCTGTGCCTGGGCCCCAGAGACTGATGCGGTGGTGCTCTCCAGTTGAGCTTTGGCAGAGTCGTAGTCGGGCTTGGTTGCACTCTGCGTCGAGTACAGGGACGAGACACGGTCAAAGCTGAGTTTCGCTTTCTCCTGTTCTGCCTGCCCACGCGCGAGTTGCGCCTGCGCCTGTTGTAGTTTGTCGATGTAGTCCTGCTGACTGACCAGTGCGAGCACTGTGCCTTTTTGAACCCAATCTCCCTGGTCGACATTTCTAGTCCCGCCGCCCGGATTTTTGACTTGATGGATGCTTTCGACATAGCCGTTCGACTTAAAGGACAAATCCACCTGAGCATAGGGCACAATGTTCGCCGAATATTTCGTGCTGCTGTCTGCCGATAACATCTGCACCACTGCCGTATGCACAGGCAGCGGAGGTGTTACCACCGAACTTTCGTGTCTGCACGCAACCGCACTAAGAGTGAGAGAGCTTGCGACGACAGCGATCCAGAGGCGGTTCATTCTTCTACTCTTCTCCAAGGGCTTTCTCAAAGTTTGCCTTCGCGTTCCAGAACGACAGCAGGCTATCCTCGTATTGCTTGTTCGCATTGGCAACAGCAGCTTCTTGCTTCAGCACATCACGCAGCAAGACTGTCTTTTGTTTGAACTGATCACTCACTTCGCGTAATTTTTCTTTCGCGGCATCTCGGGCCGCCTCGGCGACATCAAGCATAGAGCGGCTTTCGCCCAGTTTGCGAAAAGCATTGTCGACATCCAGCAACACCTGGGACCGGGTTTGGTCCACTTGATACTGACTTTGCTGCACCTGGATTTCCTTCTGTTTAACGTTGTCTTTGCGGCGTCCCCACTCGAATGGCTCCCAGGTCATCTTGATGCCGGCCGACAGGATGTTTTGCGGCAGGAGCTGTGTATTGAAAGGCGTGAAGTATTGAAGCTGTGCGCCAATGCCGGGTATATATTCCGACTTCGCAAGGCTGCGATCGTACCCGGCGCGATCAAGATTGATCTTTGCTTCCTTAAGTTCAGGTCGCTGTCGAAGTGCGGTCTCCCTGGCCGTCTTCAAGTCCATCTCATCCAAAGACGCAGGCGGGACGGGCTGTGTGCGAAAGGGGGTATCGAGATCGCGCCCCAGAAGATCGTTGAAATGTTCTTTCTGGGTCGTCAAGTTGTTGTGAGTCGTGACGAGCTGTTGCTTTGCCTGGGCCAACTGCGCCTTCACTTCAAGCACGTCAGATTTCAGAATCGACTCTTTGCTCAGGTAGTCGGCAGCTACGCGATTGGTCTCCTCGTACTCTTTCACCAGCGCCTCTTCCGACTCCAAGGCTGCCTCCGATTGGAGAATCCCGTAATAGGCCTGTTTTACATCCGCTGCAGTCGTTTGCCTCTTTTGTTTGTATTTCTCCCCAGCTAGATCGGCGGAGAGTTCTTTTTCTCGAATTCCAAGGTGTATCTGATACAGCTGAGAGATTGGCTGAGTCGCGGTCGCAATAGCATATCCGGTTACTCCATTCGACAGGCTTATCTCAACATTCTTCGAGGGCACCGGCTGATTATCGATCGTTCCGAAGATGCCTTCTGGATAGGTGTAAACCGGAGCCGTGATAAGCCCCGAGGCCAGCAACTCTGTTTTCAATTCGGGGTATTTATGAGTCTTGGCCTCAGCGACCTCCCATCCCGATTTGGTGAAATCCAGCTTCGCGATTTGTACTGGCCTGTTGTTTCCCAATGCAATTTGAATGGCGTCAACCAACGCGAGCTCCGGTGCTTGATCTGAGGTGCCCTGGCCGAAGCCGGCGACACTCCACAACAAAACCAGTCCACTCGAGATGCGGCCCAGAAGCCTTGTGCGTCCAGTTTGAATTATCGCCATACACGGATTAAGCAGAATCGTGAAACCCATCGACAATCTGATTACAGGCCATCTCTCATCGTGCCCCGCCGCCTGTCTTAGGCCCGAGATTGTTCAAGTCATCGAGTACTGCTTGCTTGTCCTGTGGCCGGAACGAGCCAGCGTTCATTGTCTGTTCGATCTGTGCCTTAGCGGTCTTCAACTCCCTGAACTGCTGAAGCATTCCCCCTCCGCCGGTCTTGATCGACTGCAAAGAATTGAGGCTTTCCTGGAGTTGTTGCACTTGCTCGATGGTCGGTTCACCATGCATGACAGCGGAGAAGATGTCTTTGCCGAGCTTCTTTCCTGGGGTATCAGGTTCTGTAGACGGCGGCGGCTGTTTCGTGGCCATCATCAGTTGAAAGTCCTGTCGGAGCGTATCTCTGGCGGGCTCTTTGACAGTCGCCATAATCGCTTTGATCTTTGACACGGCAGTGTAGGGAGTCACCAGGTCGACAGGCGCGCCAGGCTTCTCTTCGCCCTTCGCCTCCTTCAACACCGCGATATTATCCTGGATCTCTTTTAGTTGAGGCACTGTGATGCTTTGGCTCATGACGGCCGCCTTGAGATCTTGTTGGAACTTCTCCCTGGCCGGATTAACTTCGTCCTGGGCTGCGACCAGCGTCGAAGAGATGAAGAGTGTTGCCATGAAAAGGACAAAGAACACGGGTAGGTTGCGAGTGCATTTCATAAATCCTGCTTTCTAAGGACGTCGTCTGAAGCTGACAGCTGAAGTTGTTTGGCCGCGAGGAATGACCTTGAAACAAGAAGCAGTAGAGCGATCATTCATCAATCGCCAGAAGCGTAAACTCTCTATCGAGGGGCCCGAAACAGCGATCCGCTAACGCACTTCGTCCTGTATCAATGATGGAACATTTATTTGGGAGCTAGCGGGCTTGGTACTCGCCGGAGTGCTTCGTCGTGCAGAGGAAAAGACCATCCCGCCGTCAACGAGGCGACACTCAGCAACAAAGATCAGATAGCTTCTTGATTCCGTCAGAATGCCTACCTTATTTCGCTCGAATTCGGTAGTAGCTGGCCCGGTTTGTACGAGAGAGGAGTATGCCCAGTGAAACGAATCAGGAGCCCAATGGATTTTGTTTGCCGGTAAGTTAGGTACCTTTTATAATCCTCGTTCGTTAGAAATGCAATGAGTACGGGGCCCCAAGTCGTGGCAGATTATTTTGACGATCACCCTCGAGGCACCCATGAAAGCAATTCGACTTTGTCCGCCGCAATTTTTTCTCGTGTGTCTTTGTGCGATCTTTCAAGTCGCGTCTGCGCAAGAGCCAGCCACCTCACAAAAGCCCACTGTCCTCCATTTCACAAAAGACATGACGATTTATGTCAGTGACTTTGAGCTGGACGCACAGAATGTTCAAGTGGACCAAGGTTCCGCGGCAGCTCAAAGACGACCGGGGATTCTGGAAAGACCGCAGAAAAAAGAGCAGGAGGACCCTGCAGCTCAGGCGAAAAAGCTCGTCGACACGCTGTCGAAGAGTATCGTCAGCGATCTCCAGAAGGCAGGCTACAAGGCTCAGCGATTGACGGCTACCGACGCAAAGCCTTCGGTGGGTGCGTGGGTGCATGGTGTGTTTACACAGGCGGATGAGGGGAACCGGCTTCACCGTGCGGTGATTGGTTTCGGATCTGGTCAGGCGACGATGGAATTATTCGTAACCCTGACCGATCTGGCGAGCCCCGAAAAACCGCTCTACGAAGCCTCTGAAAAAGGCGCGAGCAAAGACAAGCCCGGTGCCGTCATCAGCATGAACCCCTATGTGGCCGCCGCCAAATTCGTCATGGAGAAGAATGCGCCGGAAAAGACAGTCAAGAGCACTGCCGCGCAAATTTCAAAAGATATCGTCCTTCATTTATCCCCACAGTAACAATTCAGGGTAGCGTGGCCGACGGCGTTACTAAAAGGATGGTGCGCCCGAGAAGATTCGAACTTCTGACCTACAGCTTCGGAGGCTGCCGCTCTATCCAGCTGAGCTACGGGCGCGCTCCTCTAGCCTAGCATTGTTCGCCGAAGGTTGACAGTCCCTGCCGCCCCGGTTCAGCATCATGACGGGCGTCAAACCTGCAGCATGTTGTACGCTCGAACCTGAACGCCCAACGCAACTTGCAACCAGAAAGAGAGACTCGCTCATGTTCCTCCGTTCCTTGGCAACTGCCGCCTGTTGCACCCTCCTCGCCACCGCAAGCCTCGCCCAAATGGGCGACATGAAGATGGACCATCAGACATCTGCGAAGGCTATGCCGAGCCCTCCCGCCACGACCGCCGTTACCCTTGGCGGTAAGGCCGTCACCATCAACTACAACTCACCGCGCCTCAAGGGTCGCACCATCGGCTCCGACATCGTCCCCTACGGCGAGGTCTGGCGCACTGGAGCCAACCCTGCCACTACCCTCATCAGTGCCGGCAACCTTAAGATTGGCACTCTCGACGTTCCTGCGGGTACCTACACTCTCTTCACCCTGCCAAGCAAGGACCAATGGCTCTTCATCGTTAGCAAAAAGACTGGCGAATGGGGTGTTCCCTACCCCGAGGGCGATGACCTCGGTCGCACACCCATGACCGGCAAAACCCTGTCCGCCCCACAGGAGAACATGTCCATCTCCTTCGAAAACACAAAAGGGAGCAGCACGGAACTCCACGTCAAATGGGGCACAACCGACCAATACGTAACCGTCAAAACGCAGTGAGCTTTACTCTGCGGCTTCCTTCTCCAGCCGCAGCTTTTCCATTACCGAAGCCACCAACTCCTTTGCTCCGGTAATGTTCGCCAGCACAGCCTGCAGATCGAGCGCCGGGACCTTTGGGTTCCGCGCGCTCGTGCAGTACACGCCATGCTGCCCCAACAGAATCAGCGCATCGGTCAACACATCCAGTGTCACCGCCAGCCGGCCACGCGCCTCACCCATCATGAACTCGTACTTTTCGAGCTCCTGCTGTCGGTCATAAAAGACGGACACTCCTCTACCACTCCTTCGCGGCCGTATCGACCGCGACCGGAGTCGCCGCCACCGGAGCCTTCCAACGCAGAACAGGCTTCCGCGCCGCCGTCGTCTCATCTAGCCGCTGCACCCGCGTCGTATGCGGAGCCGTCTGCACCAGCTCCGGATTCTCCTCCGCCTCGCGCGCAATCTGCTTCAACGCATCGATGAGCAGGTCCAGCTCCTCGCGGCTCTCGCTCTCCGTCGGCTCAATCATCATCGCGCCCTGCACCACCATCGGAAACGAAACCGTGTAGGCATGGAAGCCATAATCGATCAGCCGCTTGCCCATGTCGCCCGTCTTGACTCCGTTCTTCGCCTGCCGCTTGTCCGAGAACACAACCTCATGCAGTGAACGCGTCTTATATGGCAGCTCAAACGTGTCCTCCAGCTTCGCACGAATGTAGTTAGCGTTCAGCACAGCGTCTTCAGTCGTCTGCCGCAACCCATCCGGCCCATTGGCAAGAATGTAAGCCAGCGCCCGCACAAACATCCCGAAGTTTCCATAGAACATCCGCACCCGCCCCACCGTCTGCGGCCGGTTGTACTCCAACCCCAGCTTTCCATCCGACTTGGTCACCAGCAGAGGCGTAGGCAGAAATGGCTCCAGGATCTTCTTGCAAGCCACCGGCCCCGACCCCGGTCCGCCACCCCCATGCGGCGTCGAGAAGGTCTTATGCAGATTCAAATGCATCACGTCGACGCCAAAATCACCCGGCCGCGTCTTGCCCACCAGCGCATTCATGTTCGCGCCGTCCATATACAACAGCGCGCCCTTAGCGTGCAGAATGTCCGCGATCTTGTGAATCTCGCTCTCAAACACACCAATCGTCGAAGGATTCGTCAGCATCAGCGCAGCGGTATCTTCATCGACGAGCTTCTCCAACTCCGCCAGGTCTACCATGCCCTTCGCATTCGACTTAAGGTTCTGAACCTCATACCCGACGACAGCCGCCGTAGCAGGGTTCGTTCCATGCGCCGAATCTGGAATCAGGATTTTCTTCCGAGCATTGCCAAGACTCTCGTGATAAGCCCGAGCCAGCAGAATTCCCGTGAACTCCCCATGCGCTCCCGCTGCCGGCTGCAGCGTAATCGCATCCATGCCGCAGATATCAAGTAGGCAATCGCTCAGCACCTTCATAATCTCGAGCACGCCCTGCGACAACGACTCCGGCTGATAAGGATGCGCCTCCGCAATCCCCTCCAGCCGTGCCACCAGCTCATTCACCCGCCCGTTGTACTTCATCGTGCAGCTTCCAAGCGGAAACATCCCCAGATCGATCGCATAGTTCCACGTTGAAAGCCGCGTGAAGTGCCGCACAATCTCAATCTCCGACAGCTCCGGCATCACACCGAGGTCCGTCCGCACCGCATCGCCCAGCAGGGAAGCGGCATCCACCGCCGGCACATCCAGTTCACTCAGCCGATAGGCCTTCTTTCCCGGCGACGACTTCTCGAAGATCAAATTTTCATTCTGATTAACGTGCGTCGTTGCCTTCTTTGGTGTACCAACGAACTTTTCTGCCATCATGCTCTCCCTAAATCTTTCCCAATATTTTGCGTGTGCACTTCGATGCGTCGACGACATCCACGCACGGCGCTAACACCAAACATGACAATCATCACGATCGTTGCAACGCGCCCCCATAGGCTCTGGTGAGGAAAATAAAGCGACGCGGTAAAGCTCGCAAAAAAGAGCAAGCTCAAAGCTGAGACACGCACTCCGAGAGCTATCAGCGATATTTTCGAACGCATCAGAACTCCTCTGCCCCTTGACGACTGCCATCAGCCGAAAATGTCCCAGCCTCCGGCCCATCAAGATCCTCTTCCCGTAACGACAGACCAAATACAGTGCCGTTCTCAAACTCAATCGTCAGCGCGTCGCCCTCTTCGAGAGAAGCCTGTACCACCTTCTCGCCAATCTGCGCGCACAGCGCATTGCGATACTCAGGCTCTCCAAACGCCACCGAGAAATCAGTCAACAAAACATGTGGCCACGCGTACAACGTCAGCAGCGGAGCATCAAACCGGAGCTGCAAAAAATCCTCGACGAACTCAACCGCCTTCAACTCTTCGCCGATGACCGCCGAAACATCCATCGCTAAGCCTTGCCTGCAATCGCCGTCGCAGCCGCATCAATCTGCGCTTTCGTATTCAGCTCCGTAGCGCACCACAAACTCGCGTCCGCACCAAGCTCCGGATACCACTTTGCTAGCGGCAATCCACCAATGATCTTCTTCGTGAGCAGGGAAGCATTCACCGTCTCAGCATCCTTACCCAAATCCAGCACAAACTCGTTGAACCGGGGAGCCCCGCCAAACAGCACCTTCCCGCTCTTGCCCAGCGTCTGTGCCGCATAGTGAGCCTTCGCCAGATTCTGCTCACCCAGCTCCTTCAAACCCTTGCCATACACAGTCAAAAACACCGTCACCATCAGCGCAACCAGCGACTGATTCGTACAGATGTTCGAAGTAGCCTTCTCGCGCCGAATATGCTGTTCGCGCGTCGACAGCGTCAGCACAAACCCGCGCTTGCCGCTCATGTCCTTCGTCTCTCCGGCAAGTCTTCCCGGCATCTGTCGCAGAAACTTCTCTTTGCTCGCGATGACGCCGCAGTAAGGACCGCCATAACCCACCGGCACGCCGAAGGCTTGCGCCTCCATCGCCACAATGTCCGCTTCCTTCGGCGGTTTCACGATCCCCAACGACACCGCCTCCGCAATCGCCACAATCAGCAGCGCACCCTTCTTATGCGCAATCTCCGCGATAGCCGCAACATCCTCAATCGTACCGAAAAAATTCGGCGATTGTATCAACACACAAGCCGTATCGTCCGTAATCGCTGCATCCAGCTTCGCAAGATCCACACGCCCATTCGCGGTGTAATCCAACGCCGTCACTGGAATCTCCTGGTGCAGCGCATACGTCGCCAACACCTCGCGGTACTCCGGATGCACCGTCTTTGCCACAACGGCGGCGTTGCGGCCCGTCACACGCACCGCCATCATTACGGCCTCAGCCACGCCCGTCGACCCGTCGTACATCGACGCGTTTGCGATCTCCATCCCCGTCAGCTCGCAGATCATCGTCTGGAACTCAAACAGCGCCTGTAGCGTGCCTTGCGCAATTTCGGGCTGGTAAGGCGTGTAGCTCGTCAGAAATTCCCCACGCGAAACCACCGTATCGATCAGCACCGGACGATAGTGCCGGTAGGCGCCTGCGCCCAGAAAGCTCGCATAGCCCGTAGCATTCTTCTCGGCAAACGCCTTGAAGTGTTCGATGACCTCCTGCTCACCATGTTGCCGCGGAACATTCAGGTCGCGCGTCAGCCGATATTCAGCAGGAATAGTGGAAAACAAATCATCAATCGACGCCACGCCAATCTCGGCAAGCATCTCCTTACGGTCCGCAGGGGACTTCGGCAAATAGCGCATCGTTTAGTGTCCGGTCTCTTCGCTTGTAAATTTCTCGTAGTCTGCCGCGGTCAAAAGCCCATCAACCTGCTTCGCATCCGACAGTTCAACCTTCAACATCCACGTAGTATTCGCGTCGGAATTAATCTTCTCCGGCGCGTCTTTCAACTCATCATTCACAGCTGTCACGGTGCCCGAAACCGGCGCAAACAAGTCCGACACAGCCTTCACCGACTCCACTGATCCAAAGCTCTTGCCGGCCTCAATCGTGTCACCTACCTTCGGCAGATCGACAAACACAATATCGCCGAGCGAGTTCTGCGCATAGTCCGTAATCCCGACGGTGCCAATCTTGCCGTCGACCTGAATCCACTCGTGTTCCTTGGTATAGCGATAGTTCGCCGGATAGGCCATTCGTATCTTCTCCGTAGAAAATGTCCAGAACTTCCATTGTAGATGTTGCAGCAGCCGCTTGTGGCCCGTGTTTAAGTGGATTTCTTCGCCCTTTTATAGAACGGAGTCGGCACCACCTTCGCCTTCACCATCTGCCCGCGAATCTCCACCGCCACCTCTGTATCCAGTGCGCCAAACTCCACCGGAACATAAGCCAGGGCAATATTCTTCTTCAAAAACGGCGACGGGGACCCACTCGTAATCTCGCCAATCCGCCTCCCATCCAGTGCGAATACCGGATACCCATCCCGCCCGATCCCGCGCTCAATCATCTCCAGGCCCACCAGTTTCCGCTTCGGCCCACCCTCAGCCTGAATCTTTAGCAGAGCCTCACGCCCCACAAACTCGCCCTTGTCGAGCTTCGCATACCGCCCCAGTCCAGCCTCAAGCACATTGATCGTGTCAGAGATCTCATGCCCGTACAGCGCCATCGCCGCCTCCAGCCGCAGCGTATTCCGCGCCCCCAGCCCGCACGCCAGAATGCCGAACTCCGCCCCAACTGCCAGCACGTCGGCCCATACCTGTGCGCTCGTCGCCTCATCCGAGGGAATATAAATCTCGAACCCATCCTCACCGGTATAGCCCGTCCGCGCGATCATCACATTGTGCAACCCGCACACCTGCCCCCACGTAAACCAGTAGTTCTTGATCGTGCTCAGATCCGTCGAAGTCAGCTTTTGCAGAGTCTCCGCCGCCCTCGGCCCTTGGATCGCTAACTGCGTGTAGTAGTCGCTGAAGTCGTTCACATGCACGCCAGGCATATGTCCAATCGTCTTCCGCACCCACTCAACGTCCTTCTCCCGCGTCCCCGCATTGATCACAATCAGGTAGTCATTGTCCGAAAGCTTATGCACTACGACGTCATCAACAAAAGTCCCATTCGGATACAGCATCGCCGAATAATGCGCCTGCCCCACCGCCAGCTTCGAAGCGTCATTCATACAAAGCTGCTGCACCGCCGCCAGTGATCCCGGCCCCCGCAGCTGAATATCGCCCATATGCGACACATCGAACACGCCCACCGCAGTCCGCACCGCCATATGTTCTGCAACCAACCCGCAGCAGTCGACCGGCATATCCCACCCGCCGAAATCGACCATCTTGGACTTTGCAGCCCGGTGTACTGCGTTCAATGCAGTCTTGCGAAGTGGTGTCATCGTTTCTGCCATAGCGCTACTTCCTTCTATCGTTCAGGTCAATGCTAACCCTAAAACGATAGCACCCGAACGTCGCATCCAACCACTCACGCAAATCCAGCCTTCACGCAATCAATGCATCCCGTTGGGCAAAGACTTCGTCAGTCTCCCCGCATCCATCACAAGATTCGCAACTGCCTCATCAAAGTTATGATCATGCGTCTTCTGCAGCGTCGCCGGTGCAATCGACTCCGTCAGTGCCCAAAGAACATAGTGCGACGGCCTGTCGTAGATCACCAGCCGCAGCATCGGCAACGGATCCGACGCACCCTTCTGCTTGTCCGCGTTCGACGGTCCATTCGGCGCCATAAGCCGCAGCTCGAAGACAAGGTCGGCCTCCCCCGGAGTCGCGACCACTTGATACCGGCCCCAGCTCACAACATTCGCATAAAACTCGTTGTAGGCACGATCCGGATCACCACTGAACGGATGTGGAAACAGTCCACTATCGGCCCCCGCATTCGATATAAACACTTTCTTCGCATCAAGCAGCAGCGCTGGAGCCGGAGCAATCGCCCCTGGTGCTGCCTGTTGCGCGACCAACGCAACTGTCGACGACAACGAAACCAATCCAAGGCAAGCAATCAACCCAAAGCAGGCAATCTTCATGATCGTCTCCCAAAAAGGCGGTCGAATGTTTTCTACTCAGTCGTCCGCTGTTAGCGCAGACGTAGAGCACTGGGCAAATGTTTCGTTCGTGAGGTTGGAGGTCGTTTCCGCATTCCCTTTTACCCACCGCTCCGTTCCGGCCAGGTCATCGAACTGTTCCTCGAGGGTCGTGATCGCGAGGGGCATTCCTGCTCTCTCGCCCCCATAGTCCACAACCGTCTTTTCCCGGTTTCCGATCTTCAACGTCAGCACATATGTCGGCAGGTCCGTCACATGGAGCACATACTCCGAACGGGCAGCCATAAAATGCGCACGGCGAAAGTCTTCGAGAAGATCCGTAACAGCTTCCGGCGGAATGTGCGCGGTATGTGCCCCAGTAATCTTTACCTGAGCTCGCCCGCAATATCGCACCGTTCCATCACCCAGTACCACCATGCTGTACGCAGGACAGGTCCCAAAGCACCGAGTGCGTACCAGCTTCATCTCAAGTTGCCCGCGATCTACCTGGCCAGGGAAGGGAATCAGACGCCGCCACGCCTCGGTCCACACCACCGTCCACACCACATAGACACACCCAATAACAAGCGACACCGACAAAACCTTGCGTGCGAACTTCTTCATTACGCCTCGTCTAAACCGTAACCGTCTCCCGATACTCCCCAAACACCGCCCGCAGAGTATTCGCGATCTCCCCCACAGTCGCGTAGCTCTCCACCGCAAGCAGGATCTGCGGCATCAAATTCCCCCCACCCCGAGCCACATCTTCCACGCGTCGCAACGCCGCCGCATGAACCCCCGCATCCCGCCGCACCCGCAACGCACGCACCCGCTCCACCTGCCTCCCCTCCAGAGCCTCATCGATCCGCTGAATCGGCACAGCCACCTCCTGCTCGCTGGCAAACTCGTTCACCCCAACAACGATCGCCTCCCTCGCATCCACGGCAGTCTGGTAGCCATAAGCAGCATTCTGAATCTCCCTCTGCACATATCCACGCTCAATCGCCCGCAGCATCCCGTACTTCCCACCCTTATCGAACGAAGCGATCGTAGCCATATACTCGTCCGCCCGCCGCTCAATCTCATTCGTCAGCGACTCAACATAAAACGATCCAGCCAGAGGATCCACCGTCTGCGCCACACCGCTCTCATGCGCCAGAATCTGCTGTGTCCGTAAAGCAATCCGCGCCGCATTCTCCGTAGGCAGCGACAGTGCCTCATCAAACCCGTTTGTATGCAGACTCTGCGTTCCACCGAGCACCGCGGCCAGCCCCTGCAGCGTCGTCCGCACGATATTGTTCTCCGGCTGCTGTGCCGTCAGCGTCGACCCCGCCGTCTGCGTATGAAACCGCAGCATCCAGCTCCGTTCCTTCTTCGCGCCAAAGTGCTCCCGCATAATCCGCGCCCACATCCTTCGCGCCGCGCGAAACTTCGCGACCTCTTCCAGCAGATTGTTATGCGAGTTGAAGAAAAAACTCAGCCGCGGCGCAAACGCATCCACGTCCAAACCAGCGTCAATCGCGGCCTGCACATACGTCATGCCATTGGCCAACGTAAACGCCACCTCCTGCACCGCGGTACATCCTGCCTCGCGCATGTGATAACCGGAGATCGAGATCGTATTCCACTCCGGCACCTCGTCCGCCGCCCACGCAAAGATATCAGTCACCAGCCGCATCGCCTGGGTCACCGGATAGATATACGTTCCCCGCGCAATGTACTCCTTCAAAATATCGTTCTGAATCGTCCCGTTCAGCCCCTTCACCTTCGCGCCGGTTCGCTTCGCAACCGCCACATACAGCGCCAGCAGGATCGAAGCCGTCGCATTGATCGTCATCGAAGTCGAGATCGTATCCAGAGCAATCCCATCGAACAGCCGCTGCATGTCCTCAATCGAATCGATCGCCACCCCGACCTTACCAACCTCACCCAGCGCCAGCGGCGAATCCGAGTCATACCCGATCTGCGTCGGCAGATCGAACGCCACACTCAATCCTTTCGTCCCATGCGCCAGCAGAAACTTGTATCGCTTATTCGACTCCTCAGCATCCCCCATGCCCGCATACTGGCGCATCGTCCACAGCCGCCCGCGGTACATCGTCGGCTGAATTCCGCGCGTAAATGGGTACTGCCCCGGCTCCCCCACCGTCGCCGCAGCGTTGAAATCCTCAACGTCCTTACTCCGGTAAACAATCTCTACCGGAATTCCAGAACTGGTTTTTGTCGACGCCGTACTGGTCTTTGCTGACTCTGACATGACGCTCAAGTGTACCCGTTGCTACCGTCGGCCAGAGCCCCTGCTCCTGCGGTTCGCCTTCACAAAGCTGCTGACGCAGAAGTAGCTGAAAACCGCCGCCATCCCCAGCGAGATCAGAAGGTGCCCATTCGCATCCTGGCTCAGCCCCGTCTTATGTAGCGCCGACCACGTCTTCCACGCTCCGTTGGCTGCGAACAAAGCGAATATCCCAAAGAAAACCCCGGTGAACTCCAGCCACAGCGCGCCCGACGCCTTTGCCAGCGGACCCCACGCCGCCTCGCCAAAGCGTTTGCTGCCCTCTTTCAAACCCTGCCCCGTCTGGCGAACCTGCGCCGTAGTACGCGCAGCCTGCTCTACTAGCCGGACCGCTGGCCCTGCCTTGTCGGAAGCCGCTGTTGCAGCCGAGGCCGAAGTCGAAACCGCAGCCGCCGGAGTCGAAACCGCCGTGCTCCCACTCTGGTTCGCCGGAGAACCCGCAGAAGGATTCGGAGACGTAGCCGCATCTACGGCAGTCGCCAGCGTCTTAGCCGCTGCACGGGCACCTATACCAAGCGCGCGACCAAATCGAACCGAGTCCATTCCCAAAGTGTAGCCGCTCCTGACACACCCGCGAAAGGGTCCTGAATAAAACCCCTTCCCCCAACTAACGCCGCGGAATCTTGCCGCATCCAACCCACGAGCCACATCGGACCACGTAAGTCGAAGCCAACAACAAAAGGGGGCAGTGCAATGAGAAATGTTCTTTGGATGGTGGGTGGATTTTGCGCAGCGGCGGCTGGTTTTCTGGTCTGGAATCCCAACCGCACCCAGCCCGTCGAACTCCTCGCTCACCGCCTCGAAAAGGCCTGGGCTGACCACCACACCGTCGTCGAAACCACTTAAGTCCATTTGTTTTATGGAGTTTTGTCTGCAACAGAAATGTCATTGCAGCCGCCGCGCCCTTCGGCGTATTGTTTTAACAGTAACTAGGTACGACCGATGTACCCGCAATGCCGTTCCCGCCGGGCACCTTCGCCGGGAATACCCGATGCGTGGTGAGGATTCGAACCATAGGGCAGCCCGGAGGTGGCATTGAACCAGAAGGTCAAAAACCTTATCCAAAAACTTGGCGAAGCGATCCACGAGTCCGTCTCGGAGTCGGAGGACATTGCAGGCGTCGTCAAAAACATCCGCGAACAGGGTTTTGATGTCCTCCTTATGCTTGAGGCCACCATCGGACTCAATGAGGTTGAGACAGAAGCCGAAGAGTCAACCGGACCCGCTGACGAAGAGGCAGATGGGCCCTTTACCCAGAACGATCTGACCTTCCTGAAATCCTTGCGCATCAGCCTCACCGAAGACGCAACCCCAACAGATCAGCCTTCCGTTCCACAACAGCGGCGGTTGCCCCCTGGCACCCCAGACAACACAGAAGCTTAGCCAGATCGCAGCTTTCCTATGAGGCCCACGCAGCATTCTGCGGGGGCCTCATTTCTTCGTGGCCAATTCACAGGATTACTAAACTCCATCTCGCGTGGTAGACTCGCGTCTCTCTGTAACATGCATTCAGTTTTGTGCATCTGACTCACGTGGTTCCTTGTTCCGCCCAACGCAGTGCCGGAGTTTTCGAGATATGAGAGATACGCTTGGCGTTTTGCTTGCCGGTGGTGCCGGCGAACGGCTCTTCCCCCTAACCCGCGATCGCGCCAAGCCGGCCGTCCCCTTCGCCGGTCAGTACCGCATCATCGACATCACCCTATCCAACTGCATCAATTCCGACCTTCGCCACGTCTACATCCTCACTCAGTACAAGGCGCTCTCCCTCAACCGCCATATCCGCGAGGGCTGGGGCCCCGTCGTCGCCAACGAGCTCGGCGAGTTCATCGAGATCCTCCCCCCCATGCAGCGCGTCTCCAAGTCCTGGTACCAGGGAACCGCCGACGCCGTCTACCAGAACATCTACTCCATCGGCTCCGAAGAGCCAAAGCACGTCATCATCCTCTCCGGCGACCACATCTACAAGATGAACTACGCCCTCATGATGGAGCAGCATCGCGAATCCGGCGCCGACGTCACCCTCGCAACCCTGCCGGTCTCGCCAACAGAGGTCGCCGCCTTCGGTGTCGTCGAGGTCGCCCGCAACGGCGAGGTCACAGGCTTCGAGGAGAAGCCCAAAGAAACAAAGATCCGTTCCCCCTTCAACCCCGACATGGTCGACGTCTCCATGGGCATCTACATCTTCAACACCGACGTCCTCCTGCCCGAGCTCATCAAGGACGCCGAAGACCCCAACTCCAAGCACGACTTCGGCCACAACATCCTGCCCAACATCCTCGGCCGCTTCAAAATGCACGCCTACAACTTCGTCGACGAGAACAAGCAGAAGGCCCTCTACTGGCGCGACGTCGGCACGCTCGAGGCCTACTACGAGGCCAACATGGACGTCGCCGGCGTCACCCCCACCTTCAACCTCTACGACAAGTCCTGGCCCATGCGCACCCGCCCCTACCAGTACCCGCCCGCCAAATTCGTCTTCGGCGAACCTGGCCGCACCGGTATGGCCATCAACTCCATCCTGGCCTCGGGAACCATCGTCTCCGGAGCCGTCGTGCGCAACTCCGTCGTATCCCACGACGTCCGCGTCAACTCCTACGCCGACGTCGACTCCAGCATCATCTTCTCCCACGTCAACATCGGCCGACACTGCCGCATCCGCCACGCCATCATCGACCGCGACGTACATATCCCCGACGGCACCGTCATCGGCTACGACCCCAACGAAGACAAGAAGAACTACTTCGTCTCACAGAACGGCCTAACCGTAGTTACCCGCGACTACAGCGTCTACGAGAACCCCGTCTCACCCGAGTTCATGCAGGGCAACTCCTGGTAGCGGAGCTATAATTTCATCGCTGGCAAGACCGATTGTGCTTCTCACATGCTCGCAAACGGCGTAGTCGTTCGTGAGCATGTCGTCCCATCCCCGAGGAGGCAAAATGGATCAACCCGAACGCTCCTTTGGCGATATTCTGAAACAGCCAAGCGCCTTTCTTCCCCTTGCTATGTCGCTCAGCGCCCTGGCCCTCGTCCTTGGTCACGTTGCAATGTATGGCGTAGTCCACGAGGCCGACGAGGGAACCCCCGCCCATCTATGGCAGCTCCTTATGGCCGGACAGATGCCGATACTCGCGTACTTCGCCATTAAGTGGCTGCCCCAAGCGCCACGACAGACCCTGTACGTCCTCGCACTTCAGGCCACGGCTGTGCTGGCAGCCCTCGCCCCGGTCTACTTCCTCAAGCTGTAAACAGAAAACCCCGAAAACTCCCTCAGCGTGCGGCCATCTCGAAACCGAACAGGTCTCCCCTTCACGGTTAAAGTAAAAAATGTCACGAATCGAGGGCGATCCATTCGCCTCAATCCGTGACATTCATAAAATTCCGTGCCTTACTTTTTATTCTTCCCAAACCGGTAGATCACTCCGCCCGAGACCGCCACAAACTCCCGTGTCCCCGTTCCAAAGTGTTCCAGAATCAGGTCCGGCGAAAGACGGATCGCCCAATTCTTCTTCAGGTTAAAGTCGACACTGCCGCCAATTGCGATAATCGGCTTCGTGCGGTTCGTATAGAGACCGGTGTACGGATAGAAGAACGGCTGGTTCGCCGACCGCGAAGCGTCAAACGTTCCCTTCGAGGGCCCCGCGTAGACGTGATAATTCAACGCCGCATACTGGTTCTTCGGCCCACGATACTGCGCGCCCGCCAGAATCATGTTCATATAAACCAGCGGCCTGCTGAGGTTGTAGATCCCTGCACTTGCAAGCACAGGTGTCGTTCCGGCCTCACCGCGATACTCGATCCCCGGTCCAAGGTTTCGCAGAAAACGCTTGTCTCCCGGAAGCCAATAAGTGAACAAATACTCTCCGCCGCCCATATTCATGCGTTTCGGCAGATTCTGACCACCCATGAAATTCATGAAGTTGATGCTGCCGTAAAACTCATACTTGTTGTCGTAGGTCACCGGCGCCGCCGGCCCAATCTTCGACTTGGAAAGGGGAATCGGAACCGTCGTCTGCGGCGTCGGAGACGCCACCGTGCCCTGCGCCTGACTCTGCGCTGCACCCGCCATCAAGAAACCCACCGCCAAAATTCCCGTCACTGCGCGATTGCCTGTCTTCCGCGCCCCTGTAGTCCTCGCTTCACCACTCGTCTTCAATCGCAACATCCGTCTCCACGTCTCTTCCAGCATCCAGCCTCATACCAGCATCTGGCGTCCCGCAAATTTCCTTCACTAACCAAGATATAACGTTCAGCCCACATCTGCTTTGTCCGCGAGACCGTATCCATCGACAGATTCCAATTGTGCGACAATAATGGGTGGCGGCTGTCGTGTACCGTTCGGCCGCAGGGAGAAACAGTATGGGCGAACTATTTACACCAATGCACCTCATGGTCCTCGCAGTCGTAGTCCTCGTCCTCTTCGGCGGCAAGAAGCTGCCCGAGCTTGGCAAGGGTCTCGGCGAGGGTCTGCGCGGCTTCAAAGAGGGCGTCAAGGGCGTCTCCGACGAAATCAACAAGCCCGGCGAGACTGCTCACACCGTCACCCCCAAACCTGAAGAATCAGTCAAGTAAGCCAGGTCCGCCAGCTGCCCTTTCGCCGTTACCGTAGCCTTGACTCGCCGGGCATCGCCTCATGAAAATCAAGTCGCCTTATCTCGTCAAGCCGCACACCAAAGTACGGCTGGCGAAAATCTCATCTTCCGACGACGGCGGCTTCAAGTCCGAGGACGCTGCCAAAGCCGTCTTCGCCACGCATCGCACCCAGCTGGCTGATCTGCAGGACGTCTTTTACGCCAGCCAGGCCAAGGCCCTGCTCATCGTCCTCCAGGGCATGGACACTGCCGGCAAGGACGGCACCATCAGCCACATCTTCTCCGGAGTCAATCCCCAGGGCTGCGACGTCGCTGCCTTCAAGGTGCCCACCCCACTCGAGTCCCGCCACGATTTTCTGTGGCGCGTTCACGCCCAGGTTCCACCCCGCGGCATGATCGGCATCTTCAACCGCTCTCACTACGAGGACGTCCTCTCCCCACGCGTCCACAAGCTCATATCCAGTGACGTCGCCAACCGTCGACTCGAAGACATCAACGCCTTCGAGAACTTCCTCGCCGACAACGACGTCCTCATCCTCAAGTTCTATCTCCACATCTCTCGCGACGAACAAACCCGCCGCCTCCAGTCCCGCATCGACGACAAGAAAAAACACTGGAAGCTCTCCGACGCCGACATCCACGAGCGCCAGTTCTGGCCTCGCTACATGGATGCCTACAACGACATTCTCTCCGCTACCAGCCGCAAGCATGCCCCGTGGTTCGTCATCCCCGCCGACAACAAGTGGTATCGCAACCTCGCCATCTCCACCATCATCGTCGACCTCATGCAAAGCCTGAAGCTGAAGTTTCCAGAGCCAACCGTCGACGCCTCCGCCATCAAGCTCTAACAAGGCTCACAGCTCAAACTCATACCTATAGCGTAATCATCACCACAGCCGCCGCCGCCACAGCCATCCCCAAACCCTGTCGCCGAGTAGGCCGTTCATGCAGCGTCCACGCCGCCAGCAGAATCGTCGACGCCGGATAAAGCGAAGCCAGCACCGCCGCCACATCCAGCCTCCCCGCCCGCGTCGCTGCAATAAAAAGCAAATTCCCCGAACTATCCAACAGAACCGCCCCCATCGCCCACATCACCACCGTGCGCGTCATCTGAACCTTCGCCTCACCAGTCTTCGTCAGCAGCGACAACCCGCCCACCATCAGCGAACACACCGCAAGGCTCCCCATCCTCGCCGTCACCAACGGCCAGATCACGCCCGCACTCCCGGCAAACTTCAGTGCGACAAAATAAACCCCAAACCCCACGCCCCCCGCCACCGCCAGCCAGATCGTCCCTCGATCAGCCGGCTTTGCCTCGGGATTTGGTCCCGCCGCAATCAACCAGATCGCCACTCCCGCCACTACAAAACCCACCAGGTGCAGCAGTCCAGGCGACCCCTCCGCCCCAGCCGAAACCGCCGCAGGAATCGCCGCCGCCAGCAACCCACTCAACGCCGCCGAAGCCCCCATCGCTCCGCGCGACAGCGCCACATAAAAGCAAGCCAGTGCCACCCCGGCCATCGCTCCAGCCACTAACCCCCACACCAAAGGAGCCCCATGCGGAAACGCGTCCCCGCGCAGCCATGCAATCGCTGCCAGAATCACCAGACTCACTGCATGGCTCAGCAGAATCACCCGCAGCGCGGCACCCATTGTGCCGCCCGCGTGCTTCACGCCCATTCCGCCTGAAAAGTCCCCACCACCCCACAGCACTGCGGCGGCCAGCGCCAGCAGCGCATTTCCGTGCAACAGCATCTCCATCGAATTCCGATCCGGCCTCAGAGGCCCATCGCCGTCCTACCTGGCCATCGGCGTGACGCCCACCGGCTTCGTCTCCTGTGCCGTCGGGTAATAGCCCTTCTTCGCCATCACGGTCAGGTTCGGCCGCAGTACCTTGACCTCCACCTGCCGGTACTTCCCATCGATGAAAGGCTCATGCGTGTAATAGCCCACGGTGTATTGCGTCCGCACCTCTCGCGCGATGTTCGCAAAGCTATTCTCAATCGCCTTCTGCCGGAACTGGCCTTCGAAGTTGCCGCCAGTTGCAGTCGCATACGCCGGAAGAACGTTATCCCGCATCTGCAGCGGGATATGCATCCGGTCGAAAAAACCGACGACTGGCAGCGCGGAATCGCCCACCAGCGTTCCAAACACGGCGATTTTATTCTGGTTCAGATACTTGATGACCTCTGAAAGCTTCGCCTTGCTCCCATACTCCTTGCCATCGCTGATCACATAGACCAGCCGTCGCCGTCCCTGCGCAGTCTTCGACAGGGAAGTCGCGGCCGCCAGAATCGCGTCATTCAGCGTATGCACCTCTCTGGGAGGGTTCTGAATTCCGACGATGCTCCGTCCGTGGGTCTGGTTCGTATTCGGATCGATGTAGTTCTGAGCCCCGTTGTTGACGTCGATGTTCTGGTTCAGCCCTCCACCCGGAATATAGGACATCTCACGGCCACCCGTCTTCGAGCGTTCCAGCGCCTGCGTGAGTCGCGCACTCGGAGCAGCAGTAAACGCTGTGACCATCCGCGGTCCATTGTTGTACGTAAAAACCGCTACCTCGTCATACTGCGTAAACGCTCCCTGCAGCGCAGCCAGGGAATTATTAACCTTGGCCATGTTGTCGAAACCCAGGCTCTGGTCGATCACCAGCGCCACCGACAACGGAAACGCATCGGTGGTAAACAAGCTCAAATGCTGTCTCAGGTTGTTCTCATACACCCGGACCTCGCGTGGTGTAATCCCCGCCACCAGCTTGCCTTTGTTGTCCTTCACCGTAAACGGAATTTCAACAAAGTTCGTCTGCACCATCAGTGTGAACGCCTTTGGCCCTTCGCCGGCCAGGGGAACATCGGGCTGCTTCTCGTCCTCGGCCTTTTGCGCCGCCGTCTCCGGCAGCTTGTTGGCCACTGCGCCGTCATCCGAGGTCGAAGTCGCCCCATTCGACTCCGGTGTCGTTCCCCGGCCCGGAGTCACCTGCGGAAGCATCTGCGGCGTTGGTGCATCAGGAATCGTCTGCGGCTTCGGCCCATCGGGGAGCGACTGCTGCTGTGGTGCACTCTGCTGCGCCGGCTCCGTTGCCGGCTGTCCAAGCATCATGCACGCCAATGCCCCTGCCAATACGCTCTTACTTACCACGCGAACTCCCCCAATTTCTTCCTGCCGGGCATCCAGCGCCCAAACTATACCAGCTCCTAGACTACCAGCGCCTAATTTCCACCGCCATCCTCAGAATTAACAGGTCCTCCCCTTGGACGCTCGTCCGCGCCATGGCGTTACGCCCTCCCCGGCAAGATTTTTTCGCAAACTCGTCCCCAACTTCGTCGTCTAATGCAGTATGCGCTCCTTCCGCCTTGCCTCCACCCTCCTCGCTCTCGGTATCGCCTCCGTCCTACACGCGCAGGAGGCACCCTCCCCCGGTGGCCCGCCTCCAGCCAGCAAAGCCGAGGCCCAGCCTGTCGACATCGGCGACCTCCAGACCCTCAAGGTCAACGTCAACCTCGTCAACGTCTACTTCTCTGTCCGCGACAAGAGCGGCTACATCACCAACCTCCACAAAGACGACTGCAGCATCTTTGAGGACAAGGCCCCCCAGAAGACCAAGAACTTCACCCAGGAAAAAAATCTTCCTCTCACCATCGGCATCCTCCTCGACACCAGCGGCAGCATGCAGAACGTCCTCCCGCTAGAACAGCAGGCCGGCGCCGAGTTCCTCAAGGACGTCCTCACCCCCAAGGACGAGGCCTTCCTCATCTCCTTCGACATTAACGTCAACCTCCTCGCCGACTACACCAACAGCCCCCGGGAACTGAAGCGTTCCCTCGAATCCGCACAGATCAACACCGGCGCAGGGACCGGCTCCGTCACCGGCAACGGCGCCGCCAAAGGCACCCTGCTCTTCGACGCCGTCTACCTCGCCGCCCACGAGAAGCTCCGCCAGGAGGCCGGCCGCAAGATCCTCGTCCTCCTCACCGACGGTGGCGACCAGGGCTCGCAGGAGACCCTCAAAACCTCCATCGAGGCAGCCCAGAAATCCAATGCAATAATCTACGTCATCCTCATCACCGACTCCGGCGGCTTCGGCAACTTTACCTTCGGTAACCCCGCCGGCGACATGGACCGCCTCTCCAAAGAGACGGGTGGCCGTGTCATCAACGTAGGCACCAACGGCAAAAAGCTCCAGGAAGCCTTCAACCAGATTCAGGACGAGCTCCGCACCCAGTACCTCGCCAGCTACACCCCAACCAACCCCAAAGTCAACGACGGCACCTTCCGCACCCTCAACATCACCTGCCAGCCCGGCCAGAAAATCCAGGCCCGCAAGGGCTACTACGCCATGGCCGACATGCAGGGCAAAGACGACTAAGCCAACTTGTCACTCCGAGCGCACCCATTCATTTGCAATTCTGAGCGCAGCGAAGAACCCCCCGCATTTCGCTTTTGCCGTTGCCTTTCTTTGTTGTCATCCCGATGGGGGATCTGCTTTTGCGCTTCTAAAGCGGCCGCCGCAGTCGAAGCCGGTACCGAATCGTGCCCGCCTCCTCCCCGTCACCATCAAACACCATCCCACACTTCTCCATCACCCGGATCGACGCCGGTATCGAAGGAAACGTATGGGCAATGACGCTCTCGATCCGCTCATCGCCACGAAGAAAGTCGATCAGCGCCAAAGTGCTCTCAGTAGCAAAACCGCGACCCTCATAGGGCGGCACAATTCCATACCCAATCTCGCACTCTGACGGTCTGGTGGCCTTGGAGAACCCGGCGCCCACAGTACCGATCAAAGTCCTCTGCCCACCCAGAGGAATGAAGCCCACATACCGCGGCCACCCAATCTGCTCCGGATGCTCCGCAAAATGCGCTAGCAGATAGTCGAACACATGTGGCTCCCAGTCCTTATGAGGCCAGTTCGTTGGAATCACACACTGAATCAGTTCACCAAGATGTCCGTCGCCGTTCTTCTCCGACAGCAGCGTCTCCGGCGTAATAGCAATCAGCGAAAGACGAGGCGTAACGATATCGTCACGTAATAAGAGCGACATTGTGAAATCTCCTGAATGGGTAATGCAGCACGCAGACACAGTCCAGCCGAACAACTCCGAACCACAACCGCAACGCGCAAATCCAATTCAGGCAGTCATAGGCAGGCCAAAAGTCTAGCACGGCTGCCATTGGCAATCTTTTGTCCCGTTCCAGCAATTCTGCTATCGTCCTCTCCAACCCAGGTTTCGGAGCGAATCCGTGACCCAAATCGAACACCGACAGGTCCAGGCAAACGGCATCACCTTTCACGTCGCCGTCTCCGGCAAGCCAGACGCGCCGCCCATCCTCTGCCTCCACGGCTTTCCCGAAGGATGGATGAGCTGGCGCCACGTCATGGAACTCCTCCCCAACTGCCGCATCTACGCGCCCGATCTGCGCGGCTATCCCGGCTCAAGCTACCCGAAGGCTGGCTACGACGTCTTCACCCTCACCGACGACGTCAAAGCCCTCATCGAGGTTCTCGGCATTCAAGGAGCGCTCCTCGTAACCCATGACTGGGGCGGTGCCATCGGATGGCTCTTCGCCCATCGCTACTCCAGCATGATTCGCAGGCTCGTCGTAGTGAACTGCACGCATACGAAGACCCTAGTACGCGCCGCACTCACCTTTGAAGACTGGCAACCCTTCCGCATCCCCTGGGTCCTGCCCTACCAGGTCCCATTTCTCCCCGAATGGTTCATGACGACAGCCCTCGGAAAGAAACTCCTGCGCTGGTCGTTTACGACGCGCGAAGGACAACCGGGCACCATGGACCGCGCCCTGGTCGATGAGATCGTAGCCCACTTTCAGACCTGGCGCGACATGCACGGACCGGTTGAGTACTATCGCGCCTTCGTACAAACCCTGCTGTTTCCGTCCAGACGCCGCCGTCTCTACGACCTCTACCAGACACCCATCACCACGCCTGTGACGGTAATCTGGGGCATGAAAGACGCCGCACTACCCGCGGCCGTAGCGATCAAGAGCTTCAACGATGCCGGCTGCAATGGCGAGTGGCGCCCTCTGCCCGAGGTGAACCACTTCGTCGATCTCGAAGCATGGCAAAAACTCGCAGACGAGATTCAGCGTGTCTACACTGCATAGCGATTCGTACCCAAAGAGGCTCGAAAATTGCGACTGTGTACACCGGGCATCTCCCCGCCCCTAACCCTGTATACGCGGGATGACACCAACCCATCGTTCTAAGCCGTAACTGAATGATTTCAAAAGTAAATGAGCCGCAATGAGATATGGCTGTCCGTTTGCTCAAAGCACATACATCGAAGCATCGGCACAAGGATTGATCTGCCCACTTGAGTTCGGGAGATTCCATTTCGCCTGGTCATTCCGATCAGGCGGGACTCCGTGGTGAAACATGATCGGTCTCCTATCCGATGTTGGAAGTGCCAGGAGACTTAAATGGTCGTTCGTTGCCGCGTTCAGGGACTCGTCCTCCTCTGCCTTGCTACCGTACTCGTCGGCTGTGCCGCCAATGGCCTGAATTCCGTTCAAATTACACCGACAGTTCAGTCTCTGACAGTAGGTCAGACTGCACAATTCAGCGCAGTCGGGACATACGGCAATGCGAGTCATCTCTCGACACAGAACATTACGGGTACCGTGACCTGGACCTCCAGCGCTCCTTCCGTAGCGACAGTTAGTGCCTCCGGAATGGCTACTGCCGTCAGTGCAGGCACAACAACCATCACAGCCAGCGCGCAGGGGTGGAGTGGTCATGTCAGTGACACCGCAGTCCTCACAGTGGCCGTCTCGGGAGGAGGAGGCACTACCGGGGGGAGTGGAGGAAACATCCTTTCGCTCACCATCATTCCCAGCGGAATTATCTTTGGCAGTTTGCGGGACAGCGGGCAGTTCCTGGCGATTGGAACGTTTTCGAGCCCGCCAACCGTGAGAGACGTGACCAACTCGGCCACTTGGTTTACCTCCGAACCGAATAAATTCCCGGTCACCACCAACGACGGCACCGCGCCGGGCCCCGGCACGCAGAACGGTGGGGTTGTCAGTGCTTACGAATCTAGCGTAGGCGATGTGGGCGCAGTCATCACTGCGAAAGCAACCGACGTGAATGGATCGATAGCAACCGCTACGGCAAACGTCGGCTGCCCTCTGAAGTTGCCTGATCCCACCGCGCATCCGCCAACCCCAGGCTCCTGCTTTCAGGCCGTTCCACAACTCCTGTCCACGCTGACTGTATTCAACGAAGGATTAAATACAGCGAACTGGCTCGTAACTGCTCCATCAGCCACTGGCACGGCGGCAGTGATCAATTGCGGGCCCGGCGCCGGAGCTGGCAAGTCAGTCTGCACGGCGACCTATCCCATGGGGACCGTTGTGACTTTGACTGCCCCTACACAAACTGGAGTCAGGTTCGGTGGGTGGTCTTCTAACTGCCTCAGCGTCACGCCCGTCACGCAAACCGGGCCCAACAGCTGCACCGTCACTTTATCGACGAGCGACGCCACCGTGGGAGCAATCTTCAACTAACAAAACAGGCGCAACCACGCCGCAGAGGGCCGCGCTTCGGCGCGGCTTTCTTGTGCCCTCTGTCACCGCATTTATTTTTCGCCATTTTTTGCTCAAAAATCGCATGTCGAGCCCCAAAACCACCTAACTCTTTACTTAACAACAACATCCACTTGGCGTATCAGTTAGGTTCCAACCGCTATACTGGATACAGAGATCAAAAAAGGGAGCAATTTTCCGCGGGCTCCGTGGCTAACTCCCTTGGAAACACGAATTTGGACGCAACACATTTGTTATGACTATTTTGCGAGTAATCGCTGCCGATAAATAGCTGAAACTAAACAACTTATACGCGGGCAAGGGGGGTACCCTCCCGGCGCGAGGAGAAACCATGGACTACGTCAAACTAGGTAAGACCGGCCTCAAGGTCTCCCGCATCTGTCTCGGCTGCATGACCTATGGCGTCCCTCCAGCCGGCCCTCTACTCCCCGGCAGCCACGCCTGGGCGCTCAACGAAGCCGACAGCCAGCCCTTCTTCAAGCAGGCACTCGATCTCGGCATCAACTTCTTCGACACAGCCAACGTCTACTGCACCGGCTCCAGCGAAGAGTTCCTCGGCCGCTTCCTCAAGGCCAACACAAAACGCGAAAACACCGTCATCGCCACCAAGCTCAACGGCGTCATGCGCCTCGACCCGAACGGCAAGGGCCTCTCCCGCAAAGAGATATTCTTCGAACTCGACCAGAGCCTCCGCCGCCTCCAGACCGACTACGTCGACCTCTACCAGATCCATCGCTGGGATTACGAAACCCCCATCGAAGAGACCATGGAAGCCCTCCACGACGTCATCAAAGCCGGCAAGGTCCGCTACATCGGAGCCTCCTCCATGTACGCCTGGCAGTTCGCCAAAGCCCTCTACGTCGCAGACCTCAACCACTGGACCCGCTTCGTCTCCATGCAGAACCACTACAACCTCCTCTACCGCGAAGAAGAGCGCGAGATGATGGGCCTCTGCAAAGCCGAAGGCATCGGCGTCATCCCCTGGAGCCCACTCGCCCGCGGCAAACTCACCCGCCCCTGGCAGGCCGAAACGACCAAGCGCTCCGAAACCGACCAGTTCAGCAAAGCCATCTACACCAAAACGGAAGACGCCGATAAAAAAGTAGTAGACCGCCTCGGCGAGCTCGCCGAAAAACGCGGCATCGGCCGCGCATCCCTCGCCCTCGCGTGGATGCTGAGCAAGGCCGTCATCACCTCACCCATCGTCGGCGCAACCAAACCAAATCACCTCACGGACGCAGTATCAGCACTCTCCATCAAACTCACCCCCGAAGAGATCACCTCGCTCGAAGAACCCTACGTCCCCCACCCAGTCCTCGGCTTCAGCTAAAGGATCGCGGATCATTATTGCTGTCCTTGCAGTTGCAGTTGTTTTTCTGGTTGTCATCTCCGAAGGGGATCTGCTGTAACCTTCTCGTCCCTGTGCAGTAAACGTATCGAAAAACAAAAACCCGGAAGAAAAAAATGCTAATCCCCTCAATCGATCTCATGGGCGGCCGAATCGTCCAGTTAGTGCAAGGCGAAAAGCTAAAGCTCGCCTTCGACGACTTCGAATACTGGATCGAACGCTTCTCAAAGTATCCGATCGTCCAGTTGATCGACCTCGACGCCGCGATGCGAAAGGGAGAGAATCGCACCCTCATAGAAATGATCTGCAAACGCCTCCCCTGCCAGGTTGGAGGAGGCCTCAAGACCGCCGAAGACGGCAAGGCCCTCCTCGATGCCGGAGCGAAACGCGTCATCTACGGCTCCAGCCTCTTCCGCGTGGCCGGCCCCGACCACATCCGCCGTCACAAGCTCATCTACCTCGAGTTCGCCGAAGGACTAAAGGCGTCACTCGGCGAAGAGGCACTGGTCTTCAGCGTCGACACAAAGGCCGGCAAAGTCGCCGTAAAAGGCTGGAAAGACTCGGTCGACCTCACCCCGGAAGAAGCCATCACCTGGCTCGAAGACTACTGCGCCGCCTTCCTCTACACCCACGTCGACACCGAAGGCACAATGCAGGGCTTCCCGATCGACATAGCAGCAATCCTCCGCGCCTGCACCGCCAAACAATTAATCGTCGCCGGTGGAATCAAAGCCCGCAGCGAAATCGACGCCCTCGACGCCATGGGAGTCGACGCCGTAGCCGGCATGGCCGTCTACTCCGGAGCAATGGAGGCCTAGCAGGGAAGCCGAACAGCCACACCAGCCCGCTGCAACTCCGCCTTCAGCTCCCGCGAATCGGTCACGCCAAAATGAAAAATGCTCGCCGCAAGCGCCGCATCCGCCTTGCCTCGCCCAAAAACATCAACAAAATGCCCTGCCGTTCCCGCCCCGCCCGAAGCAATCACCGGAATCTGCACCGCCGAACTCACCATTGCGGTCAACTCGCAATCGAAACCCGATCGCATTCCGTCAGTATCCATCGAAGTCAGCAGAATCTCTCCTGCCCCACGCTCCTCCGCCTCACGAGCCCAATCCACGACCCTCAAACCAGTCGCCTTTCTTCCCCCACTCACAAACACCTCGGCATCTTCCGCACCGCGATCGCCACGCCGAGCGTCGATCGCCACAATCACAGCCTGCGCCCCAAAGCTCCCACCAATCTCCCCAATCAACTCGGGCCGAGCAATAGCCGACGAATTGATGCTTACCTTATCCGCCCCAGCGTCAAACACAGCCGCAGCATCCTCCGCACTCCGGATCCCGCCTCCAACCGTAAACGGAACAAACAACCTCGCAGCCGCCCGCTTCACTGTATCGAGCAGCGTCCCTCGCCCCTCATGGGTCGCCGTAATATCCAGCAACACGATCTCATCCGCCCCCGCCGCAGCATGACGATGAGCCAACTCCGCCGGATCTCCCGCATCGACGATGTCCACAAACTGCACACCCTTCACCACTCGTCCATCGCGAACGTCAAGACAGGCAATCACTCTCTTGGTCAGCATCACAGCTCCACGAAGTTCCGCAACACCTGAAGCCCAACCGCACTCGACTTCTCAGGATGAAACTGCACTCCCATCACATTCTCCCGCTCCACAACCGCCGTAAACGCACCGCCGTACTCCGTCACCGCAGCAGTCGCCTCAACAACCGGAGCTCGCCACGAATGTGTGTAATACACAAACCCACCATCCTTCACCCCACGCAACAACCGCGAATCCGCCCTCACTCCCTCGAGCGAGTTCCACCCCACATGCGGGGACTTCAACTCCGCCCCTCCAAACAGTGCAGGGAAGCGTTCACACCGCCCCGCAAAGTGTCCCAACCCCGCAACTCCCGGAGCCTCCGTCGACCCCTCAAACAGCCACTGCAGCCCCACACATATCCCCAGGAACCAAGCACCCTTCGCCACGCTCTTCCGCACAGCCTCCGTCAACCCCAGCTCCCCCAACAACGAAGTAGC
The DNA here is from genome assembly GCA_000381605.1 of Acidobacteriaceae bacterium KBS 89. Lineage (GTDB taxonomy): Bacteria > Acidobacteriota > Terriglobia > Terriglobales > Acidobacteriaceae > Edaphobacter. Next base: position 907,155 of record KB906754.1, on the reverse strand, counting down.
CTGAAAGTGCCCAACCCCCGGCAGCACCACCTTCGGCGCAACCCGCACCACCTCCGGATCCTGCGTCACCAGCGTCTGTGCCCCAAGAAAATTCAGCGCCTTAACCACGCTGGTCAGATTCCCCGCCTTGTAGTCAATAACAGCGATCACAACAAACCCTTCGTACTCGGCAGCATCTCCCGCATCCGCTCATCCCGTGAGCAAGCCCCGCGCAAGGCCCTTGCAAACGCCTTGAAGATCGCCTCAATCTTGTGATGATTGCTGCGTCCATACATCGTCTTCACATGAACATTCGCTTTGGCGCCTCGAGCAAACCCATCGAAGAAGTCCGCCAGCAACTCACTCTGAAAATCCCCAACCAGCCGCATCTTCACCTTGTCATCGACGACATACGCGACGCGTCCACTCAAATCCACCGCAGCAACAGCCAGCGTCTCATCCATCGCCATCACGAAATATCCGGCGCGCAGGATCCCCTTCTTATCTCCCAAGGCCTTGCCGAACGCCTCTCCCAGCGCAATGCCAACATCCTCGACAGTGTGGTGCTGATCGACATCGAGATCTCCAGTACACTTCAGCGCCAGATCGAATCCGCCATGCCGTGTAAACAACTCCAGCATGTGATCGAAGAACCGAATCCCCGTCGACACCTTATAGACGCCTTGCCCATCGACAACCAGCCTCAACGCAATCCGCGTCTCCGTGGTGTCTCGTTTGATCGTCGCCTTTCTCACTCTTCTGGCCATTATTCAAACTCCCGCACGTCGCCACTCGTTCCAGTACCGGCCGGATACTCAACCGGTTGCCATCCAATCTCAGCAAGTGAAGTCCGCAACGCCTCCAACCCTCGCGTTACATGGTCTTCCAGGCCAATCGTGATACGCACAAACCCATCGCAGCCCGGATCGGTCGACCGGTCCCGCAACAGCACGCCGTGCGCGCGCATCGTTTGCACAAGTTCTTTGTGCTTCGGCCCAACATTCATCAACACAAAGTTCGCTGCGCTAGGGAAGTACGGCACGCCCAGCTCGGCGAGCCCAGCCATCATCCGCTCACGCCCAACGCGCACCTGTTCAACATACCAAGCCAGATAAGCCTCATCCTCGATCGCCAACGACAGACAATCCAGTGCCACTCCATTTACGTTGTACGGCGAGCTCACCTTCCGCACATACTTCAACAGCTCCGCATTCCCTGCCAACATCCCAATCCGCAGGTTCGCAAGCCCATAAGCCTTCGAGAACGTTCGTGCCACAATCAGGTTGGGCACCGTCGCCAGATCGTCCATCACCGAAGCCCCGTCAAAGTGGTAGTACGCCTCGTCCACCATCAGCACTGCCTGTGGAGCAGCCGCGGCAATCGCCAGCAGATGTTCTCTGCCCACTACTGCGCCAGTGGGATTATTAGGCGAAGCGACGATAATGAGTTTCGTCCGCTCGGATATCGCCGCCATAAATCGCTCGAACGGAAACTCCAGCGATGCATCCGACTGCACCTTTCGCAGATGCCGTGTCATCAACTGCACGCTCACGTCATACATAAAAAACGAAGGTGTCGCGATGAGCGCCTCGTCCTCTGGCTCCAGAAACGCACAACACATCAGGTGGATCGCCTCATCCACGCCATTGGTCAAGAGCACTTGTTCCCCACGGAGTCCAAAGTGCTTCGCGGCATTTCGTTCCGCCGGCTCTCGCTCCGGGTATTTGGTCAACTCCTCCGCAGTCACAGTGCGCAATCTCTCCATCACCCGCGGAGAAGGCCCAAAGGTATTTTCGTTGAAATCCAATCGCAACGCCGTGCGCCCCGCCAGGGGTGGGTGGTACTCCGGCATCTCCAGCACCTCTTTACGAGGTTTTACGCTTCCAACATTTGTAGCAGTATCAGTCACACTCATTCATCCTCGCTCGCACGCTCTCCGCGTGCCCCGCCAAGCCTTCGGCTTCAGCCAGCGCGATCGCATGCGGACCCATCTGGTTAAGCCCCTTGTCCGTATACTCCTGCACCGTAATGACCTTCACAAAATCCATCACACTCAGACCGCCGCGGACCCTCCCGACTCGCCCTGTGGGAAGCACGTGGTTCGGACCGGAGACATAATCTCCCATCGATTGGGGAGAATGGTCTCCGACAAAGACGGACCCAGCGTTGTTGACCCACTTCAAATCGCTTACAGCATCCACCGTCAAATGTTCGGGCGCCAACCGGTTCGTCAACTCCTGGGCCTCACGAACCGTAGCAGTTACAAATATGCTTCCCTGTTCAGCCAACGACTGTTTAGCAATTGCATTTCCCTTAGCCCGAAGCTTCACTTCAGCCGCGACCTCTCGCGCAAGCGCCTCGTTGCTGGTAATCAACACTGCGAGGGCATCCGGATCGTGTTCCGCCTGAGCAACGAGGTCCCCTGCAATCCCGGCCGCACAACCCACCTCACTCGTCACCACGATCTCCGTAGGCCCCGCCGGCATATCGATTCCACATTCAGCTGAAGCCAACATCTTAGCCGCCGTTACATAAAGATTTCCTGGGCCAACAATCTTATCGACACGCCGCACAGTCGAAGTCCCAAACGCCATCGCAGCAATCGCCTGCGCACCGCCCACCCGATAAAACTCGGTGATCCCGGCCAGCCATGCCGCAGCCATCGTCTCCTTTGCGGGCCTCGGTGAACAGACAACAATTCGCTCGACCCCCGCGACGTGTGCCGGAGTCACCGTCATGAGCAACGTCGATGGCAGCGGATACCGTCCTCCGGGGACATAACAACCTACGCTGCCTAGCGGTCGAACAATCTGCCCCGTCTGCAGTCCCGCCATCGGACAGATTGTCCACTCACGCGGCAATTGTGCCTCTGCGAACGAGAGAATATTTCCTCGTGCCACCATCATCGCCGCCTGCAACTTAGGTGCTGTCGACTCCCATGCGGTCCTCATCTCCTCGCGAGAGACCAGCAGTGCCTGCCCCTTCGTCAGTCCGTCGAACTGAGCGGCATACTTCAGCAACGCGCGGTCGCCGCTCTTGCGCACCTCCGTAAGAATGCGACTCACCACAGGCTCCACGCGGGCCGTGTTCGTGGCGCCACGCTGCTCCAGCGTCTCTATCAAAGCGGACGCAGCCTTCGCACCCCGGCCAAATGTCTTTACCAGCCTCATCCATCAACTCCGAAACAATCTGCCGCCTCACTGACCAAACCGACCTGACTACAGCACGACCTTACTCAGCGGATACTCAACGATTCCCGTAGCGCCCGCCGCTTTCAGCTTCGGAATTACCTCGCGCACCATCGCCTCATCCAGAATCGTATTCAGCGCTACCCACTCCGTATCGCTCAGCTGCGAAACCGTAGGCGAGTTCAACGCCGGCAATACGCCTATGACCTTCTCGAGATCAGACTTACGTGCGTTGAGCATCAAGCCAACACGGCCCTGCGCCGCAATCGCTGCATTCAACATCAACGAAATATTGTCGATCTTCTTCCGTCTCCACGCATCCTTGTAGGCCGTCTTGTTCGCGATCAGCTGCGTCTCGCTCTCCATCAGCGTCTCGATAATCCGCAACCGGTTTGCCCGCAGCGACGACCCCGTCTCCGTTACCTCCACAATCGCGTCCGCCAGTGTAGGAGGTTTCACCTCGGTTGCGCCCCAGCTGAACTCCACCGTCACCGGAATATTCTTGTTGGCGAAATACCGTTTCGTGAACTCGACCAACTCGGTTGCAATAATCTTGCCCGCAAGGTCTTCCGGCTTCTGAAATGGTGAATCTTCCGGCACCGCAAGTACCCACTTCACCTTCTGCCGGCTCTGCTTCGAATAAGTGAGGCTCGTCACAAATTCAACATCTGTCTGGTTCTCGAGTACCCAGTCATTTCCCGTCAAACCTGCGTCCAGCGCTCCATGCTCGACATACCGCGCCATCTCCTGTGCCCGCACCAGCATGCACTCAATATCCGCGTCGTCGATGGAAGGGAAGTAGCTCCGCCCGTTCGCAAAGATCCGCCACCCCGCTCGCTCAAACAAAGCAATCGTCGCGTCCTGCAGGCTGCCCTTCGGAATTCCCAGCTTCAGTTTTTTCGTCTCGCTCACTTCGCCTCCATGGCAATGTTCTTTGTAAAGCAGCTCACCGTACCTTCGTGACACACGAGTCCATCGCCTTCGACCTCGACCCTGAACAGCAGCGCATCGTTGTCGCAGTCGGTCGAAGCCTCGATCACTCGCAGCAGGTTACCGCTGGTCTCGCCCTTCATCCATAGCTTTTGTCGTGTCCGGCTCCAGAAAGTGACGAACCCGGTCTCGAGCGTCTTCGCGTAACTTACCTCGTTCAAGAAGCCGAGCATCAACATCTCACCGGTCTTCGCATCCTGGACGATACCCGGAACCAGGCCGTCCATCTTTGCAAAATCGATCTTCACTGTATCTATCATTGTCATCTCTCCTGGGTCGTTATTACGCAAGAAAAAGGCCCGCTCGCGGGATGCGCGTTAGCGGGCCTTTCGAAATCCTGAGTAAGCGCTTGTTACTTCGCCACACCGGACACGGCCGCCAACACGCTCTCCGCGTGATGGTGGTGATGCCCGTGATGGAGGTGCAGCATGCTCATCTCTAATTCAGGGTAGCTTTCGAGCTTTGATAAGTCAACTTACCCAGTTCGATCGCAAACTTGCTCATTGACGCGCCCAGCGTGCTCTCGTACTCTTCCGCAGTAAGGCACCCACCCTACAAGGAGACCCTCCGATGTTCCATCTTCGCCGCAAGCTGTTCGCCGCCGCCCTTCTGTTTTCCGTTGTTCCCGTCTTCAACGTCGCTCAGACCCCGAAATCAGCAGCGGCCCCGGCTGCCGCGGCTGCTGCTGCACCGCTAGACATTAATACCGCCACCGCGGACCAGCTCAAGGCCTTCCCCGGTATCGGCGACGCCTACTCGAAACGCATCATCGACGGCCGCCCCTACACCGCCAAGAACCAACTCGTCACCCGTGGCATCCTTCCTCAAGCCACATACGACAAAATCAAGGACAAGATCATCGCCAGCCATCCCAAGAAGTAACGTTCAACAATTCCCTTCAAAGCCCAGGACTGGCTGCTAGACTGCAGCCAGTCTTTCTTATGCTGCAGCGATCCGCCCGCCTCCAATACGTTCTTCTGGCAGTCGTGACCTTTTTCGCGCTCACTCACTTCTATATGGGTGTGGCAGGCAGCTTTGCTAACCTTTCGCACGGTCACCGCAGCGCCCGGGCGCCCTTCTTTCAGGGGGCTCTTGGCCATGCAGTTCGCCTCACTACCCCGGAGGCTATGGAGGCGGGCCGTCGTCCCGGCGATACCGCCGTCACCATAACACTCGCACAGCCCGAGGCACGGTCGGCCGGCCTTCAAGTCGGCGACGCCGTGCTCAATGTCAACACCCGCCCCTTCACAGGAGGCATCGTTCTTCTCGATGAGCTCCGAAAGAGCAGGCCCGGGCAACCCATGTCGCTCACCGTCCTGCGACCCGACGGTTCCGAGGAGACCATCACCTTCCCGCTTGCGGCGGTCCGTCCGTCCGCTCCCCCTGTCTGGGTCTGGGTCATTCAGTGCGTCTTCGTCCTTCTGCCGTTCCTCTGCATGCTCGTCGGTCTGTACACCGTTTTCGCTCGCCCCCGCAACTACCATGCATGGCTTATCCTCGGTGTTCTTGCCTATCTGCCAGCGCTGGTCATTCCGCAGAGCCAGTTCTTTGGTCCATTTGCTCCAATCGCGCTGATTTGGAACATCGTTGCTCAGACTGCCATGCCGATCTGCCTAATGCTCTTTGGCATCTACTTCCCGGAGCGGTCGACGTTGGATGTCCGAGCACCCTGGATCAAATGGCTCATTCTCATTCCGCTCCTTGCGTTCCTTCCTGCTGACTTCTTCAGCACCTTCGGACATATTTACAACTTCAACCTCGACGCTTTTCTTGATCCGTGGGCCATGAAGATCAACATGGTCGAGAACGTCCTCAGTATCTTCGCTGTCTTCTATTTCTTCGCCACTATCGGCACGAAGATGGCCACGGCCACCGGGGACGCCCGGCGCCGCTTGAAGATCCTCTACTACGGCGCAGCCGTTGGCCTCACACCGTTCTTCCTCCTTCTCGTCTTTGCCCTCATTCGCAGCAAGGATGTCGGTCAGGATGTTCCACGTTGGATGATCCTCTCCGCGTTCTTCATCCTTCTGCTCTTTCCCCTGTCCCTCGCCTACGTCGTCATCGTCCACCGTGCCGTCGACGTTCGCCTCCTCATCCGTCAAGGCACGCGTTACGCCTTGGCTCGACAATCCATCAACATTGTCAGGGTTCTCCTCGCCATCTGGCTAGCCTTCTCGCTCAAGGGCTTTTTCCAGCATCCAGGCCATCCACGCAACGTCGATATTGTCCGCATCCTAGGCATCGTCATCATCTTCTTCGTCTTCCGATTCAGACTTTCCGTGCGCCTTCAGGAGAAGATCGACCAGCGCTTCTTCCGCGAGGCCTACTCTACCGAACAACTCCTCTCCGAGATCTCCGACGAAGCTCGCAACTTCACCGAAGTCGCTCCACTCATCAGCACCATCACCAAACGCCTCGGCGAAACCCTCCACATCGACCGCATCGCTGTCTTCCTCCGCAGCGGCGACACCTTTCGCCTGCAGATGGCCACCGGAGCACCACTCCTGCCGGCCACCGCAAACATCTTCTCTCTTCCAGCTGCATCCACTACCATCGCAACCCTCAGCCGTGCCAAGACTCCCGCCAACGTCTACCGGGACGACCCCTCCAGCTGGCTCGTCACCGCCACCGACGCCGAGCGCAGCGCCTTCGCCGACCTCTCAACCGAACTCCTGGTCCCCCTTCCCGGTCGCAATCGCCTCGCCGGCGTCATCGCCCTAGGCCCCAAGCGTTCCGAAGAGCCCTACACCAAAACCGACCGTCAGCTCCTCCAGACCATTGCCTCGCAGACTGGACTCGCACTTGAGAACGCCGAACTCCTCGAAAGCCTCACCACCGAAATCACTCAGCGCGAACGCTTCTCCCGCGAGATCGAGATCGCCCGCGAGGTTCAGGAGCGGCTCTTTCCTCAGAGCTATCCCAAGGTTGACGGCGTAGATCTCGCCGGGTACTGCCGTCCCGCTCACGCCATCGGCGGCGACTACTACGACTTCTTCGTCCTGAGCGACGGACGCCTAGCCCTTACTCTGGCCGACATCTCGGGCAAAGGCATATCGGCCGCGCTCCTGATGGCGAGCCTACGCGCCAGCCTCCGCAGCATCGCCTCCGTCCACCATGGCGATCTCGCCCGTCTCATCTACCGCGTCAACAACCTCATCTACGAGTCCTCCACCACCAATCGCTACGCCACCTTCTTCTACGCCGAGTACGATCCCAGCACCAATCTCCTCACCTACGTTAATGCCGGGCACAACCCTCCGTACGTCCTCCGCGGTGGCCAGGCCATTCCGCTCGAAGCCACCGGGACCGTAGTTGGCCTTCTTCCCAATGCCGAATACGCCCAGGCCACCATCCCCATGCACCCTGGCGACGCACTCCTCGCCTACTCCGACGGCATCTCCGAAGCCATGAATCACAACGATGAAGAGTGGAGCGAACTCAGCATGGTCGCCACCGCCCAGGAACTCCTCAGTCAACCCAACTGCACCCACACTGCTCAACAGTTAATGGACTGTGTCCTCGCCGCCGCCGACAAGTTCACCTCAGGGGCCCCTCAACACGACGACATGACCATTCTGGTTTGTACCGTCGGCAACCCCTCTCAGTCACAATAAAAAAACTATTTGATCGTTCACGGTCAAGAGTCTATCTTTCCTAACATGTTCGTTAAGCCGTCATCTGCGGTGACCTTCGGTTTCAAAGCACTCGATCACTGGAACAAACTGAGAACATCGAACTTGAATCCACACTGAAAGCGGGTCAATTCAGCATGAAAGCGTCATACCGGCTCTGTATTCTCCTCATAAGCTTTTCAAATGCTCTTTTCGCTCAACAAATCTCTCAACCCGCCGTTGGGGCGTCTACTCCCTCCGCCGGCCCTTCCACTCAGGCAAATTCCGCAATCGTAAGCCATCCAATTCACCTAAACGTTGTCGTCACTGACAAGTCCGGAAAACCACAGGCTGGTTTGCAACAACAAGACTTCACTCTCTTGGACAACAAAACCCCTCAGAAAATCCTGTTCTTCGACGCCGTGAACGAGCTTACGTCTAAGGCGGACCATCCTGTAGAAATCACATTGGTGATCGACACTGTCAACACTCCGTTCGACGCTGTCGCGAATGAACGGCCGTTGATCGCAAAATTTCTTCGCCAAAACGGCGGCAAACTCGCTTATCCAACATCTCTCATCGTCTTCTCCAATTCTGGACTGAAGGTGTTAGGAGGTCCTTCGTTTGACGGGAACGCGCTAAGCACAAGTTTGGAGAACAATAATGTGATTGGTTTGCCGTCTATCCACGACGCGTCGGGAATCGCGGGGGCTTCTGATCTTTTTCAATTGTCGATCAAAGGCTTCGATACCCTGGTCAGGGCCAAAGCCAGCGTGCCTGGCAGAAAAATTATCATCTGGCTAAGCAATGGGTGGCCAACGCTTGCTGGCATTGAATCAAGTATGCAGAAAAAGCCGAAGGAGGACCTGTTTACGAGCGTTGTCGCTGCCTCAAACACGCTGCGACTGGCCCACATCACGGTATACAACGTCGATCCTGGAGCTGCGACTGGAAGTCGATTCGGCGCCCCAGGTGGGATGAGCAGAACGCCAAATAAATTCGGTTACCTAAGCTATGTCAAGGGAGTCACCAAACCGGAGAACGTTGCTCCGGGAGATCTTGCACTGCAAGTCCTGGCCACCCAGACTGGGGGCCGCGTGATCATTAATGGCAACGATATCGCCAGCGAGATCCAAAGCTGCGTTGATGATGCAAGTGCGTTTTACATCATCTCATTCGAGAGTAGCGCCTCCGAACAGCCGGACCAATATCATGGCATCGAGTTGCAGGTAGATAAGCCCGGTCTAACCGCGCGTACAACTACTGGTTACTATAGCCAGCCTGAACAGCGCCCGGCGGCAACCGAAGGAAAGAAAGAATGACGAGGTCTGTGAGGCCCCACGGCCCGGGCAACAATCCGCTCCCTCTCCGTCTGTGCCGCCAAGGTAGACCGGGTCACCCTCCTCGGCCCCGAACCCAGACAACTCCAATTCTATCAATCCGCGGACAGCCTGATCGTCACCCTGCCTCCCCCTCCCAACCGTCCTCAATGCCCTACACACTCCGCATCGAAGGCTCACACCCGTTCGGCGCCATCTAAAGCTACTCCCACTATTTAGCCATTGGCGCATTCGATTCCGTCGGCTCGTCCAATCCCCAAATCGTTTAGAGTTGTGGCAGAGACGCGCTCCTAGCGGCCCGGCGATCTATGTTTGCCAAACTCCTTCATCTCGACCGCCTCACCACTCTCCCTGCCGCGGCTCTCGCGCTCCTCGGGACAGTTGCCCTCACCGGCTGCGGAGCAATCACCAGCAGCGAGCCCCTAGCGCAGGTTCGCATTATCCACGCCACCCCGGACGGCCCCGGACTCGACATTTACCAGGGCCACAACGCGCTTGCCTTCAATCTCGGCTTCGGCACCGTCACCTCCTACATCCAATTGAACCCGGGCACTTACACCCTCGACGCCGACACCGCTGGCAGCAGACAGGCACTCTCCTCCGCAAAGTCCACCTTCGCGCCCTCCACCCAATACACCGTGCTCTTAGGGAACTCCGTCAACAGCCTGCAGCAACTCACCTTGACCGACCAGAGTCAGGCCGCACCCGCAGGCCAGATAGCCCTCCGTTTCATCGACCAGGCCACCCGAATCAGCGCCGTCGACACCTATCTCGTCCCCGCCGGTCAGAAGCTCACCGCCGTCTCCCCACTCGTTACGAGCATGGCCTTCGGCACGAACACTGGCTACCTCAACATCTCTACCGGCACCTACAGCATCATCATGCTGCCTGCCGGATCCGTTCCCGCCAGCAGCAGCGTCGCCACCTACTCAGGCCCTCAGGTCCAATACTCATCTGGAACCGCCCGTACCATCATCCTCATCGACCAGCCCCTCGTCACGACCCCCGGTCTGCAGGTCATCACGGCTGCCGACTTCGATTCCCCGGGTGCCGCGAACTGATCCCGACCCCCACCCGCAGAAATCACACACACAAAGCAAAAGGGCCGTGAGGAATCTCCTCAGCGGCCCTTTCTCTCTATTCAGTGAATACTAGTAACGGTAGTGATCTGCCTTGTAAGGCCCGTCCACCGGAACGCTCAGATAGTCCGCCTGCTTCTTCGAGAGCGTCGTCAGCTTCACGCCGATCTTCTCGAGGTGCAACCGTGCAACCTCTTCGTCCAGCTTTTTCGGCAGAATGTAGATTCCGACCTTGTACGTGTCCTTGTTCTTCCACAGATCGAGCTGCGCCAGCGTCTGGTTCGCGAAGCTGTTCGACATCACGAAGCTCGGATGGCCCGTAGCGCAACCCAGGTTCACCAGCCGCCCCTCGGCCAGAATGAAGATGCTGTTTCCGCTCTCAAACGTGTATTTGTCCACCTGCGGCTTGATGTTCAGCTTCTTGACGCCCTTCAGCGCATTCAGTGGCTCCATCTGGATCTCGTTGTCGAAGTGGCCGATGTTGCACACAATCGCCTGGTCCTTCATCAGCTTCATGTGCTCTACGGTAATGATGTCGACGTTGCCCGTGCAGGTCACGTAGATATCGCCGCGGCCAAGCGTTTCTTCAAGCGTCGTGACCTCGTATCCTTCCATCGCAGCCTGCAGCGCATTGATTGGATCGATCTCCGTCACGATCACGCGAGCGCCAAGCCCGCGCAGCGAAGCCGCCGAACCCTTGCCCACGTCGCCATACCCGCAGACCACGGCCACCTTACCAGCAACCATCACGTCAGTCGCGCGCTTGATGCCATCGACTAGCGACTCGCGGCAGCCATACAGGTTGTCGAACTTCGACTTCGTCACCGAATCGTTCACATTGATCGCCGGAACCAGCAGCGTGCCCTTCTCCAACATCTTGTACAGGCGGTGAACGCCGGTAGTCGTCTCCTCGGATACGCCGCGCCACTCCTTCGCCACGTCCTGCCAGCGCGTCGGATACTCCGCATGCACCTTCTTCAGCAGCGTCTTGATCACGTCCTCTTCGGTCGAGCCTGAAGGCGAGTTGACCCATTGGTCGCCCTTCTCCATCTCTACGCCCTTGTGGATCAGCAGCGTCACGTCTCCGCCGTCATCGATCACAAGCTGTGGCCCCAGCACGCCACCCTTGCCGTCAGGGAACTTTAGCGACTCATTCGTGCACCACCAGAACTCCTCCAGCGTCTCGCCCTTCCACGCAAACACCGGCACGCCTGCCGCAGCGATCGCCGCCGCTGCATGGTCCTGTGTCGAGAAGATGTTGCAGCTGGCCCAGCGCACATTCGCACCCAGCGCGACCATCGTCTCAATCAGCACAGCCGTCTGAATCGTCATATGCAGCGAACCCGCCACGCGAACGCCAGCCAGCGGTTTGCCCGCGGCGTACTTGTTCCGGATCGACATAAGACCCGGCATTTCCTGCTCGGCAATATCGATCTCTTTGCGTCCAAAGTCCGCCAGAGAGATATCCGCGACCTTATAGTCCTTCTCTTGGACCGCCGCCTTGTCAACTGTTGCTGTCGCCATTACTGCACCTCATCTCGATTTCTGAATTCGTTACGATCCCTTCCAGAATAACAGTCTAAGCAGGACTTTTCAGCCCCTGATGTACTGCTTGTTCTACTTAAGGACACTATTTTCAGCCACATCAAAGCCGCAATCATTTTCAAAACAGAAAACATTCACGAGGTTTTCAATCGTCCGGGTCTCCGCGCCGCAAGGCTCAACATCGCGGCGGCCACCACCAGCCCGCTCGTCAGATACAGCCCACCCGCAAAGCTATGTGTCGCATCACGCAGTCGACCCGTCAAATAGGGCCCGAGCCCGCCCCCGACCGCGCCGACCGTCGTAATCACCGCGACCCCACCGGCCGCCGCTGCGCCTCCTATCATGCGCGTTGTCAGCGCCCAGAACGGCCCCATCGTGCTCAATAATCCAATTGTCACAAGCGACATCGCACACAACGCCACAGAGATACTCTGTGCACGCGCTGCCCACGCGAACCCGGCCGCCGCGAGCGCAAGGCAAAAGGCGATATGCCCTCGCCTCTCGTTCGATCGATCCGAACTCCACCCCACAACGACGGTAAAGATCGCTGCAAGAACGTAGGGCACCGTCGCATATCGAGCGATCACACTCGCGTCCCCGCTCCCCTCGCCACGCGCCAGACCACTCAAAATCAGAGGCATCCACAAATTAACGATATACACCCCAACCTGAATAATGATGTACACCCCCGCCATAATCCACACCGCACGCAGCCTGAAGGCATCGAGCAGATTGTGATGTTGTGCCGCGCCGTAAAGCTCTTGGTCTCGCTGCAACTCGCTCCTCAGCCAGATCTTCTCCTTTGTCGTCATCCAGTTAGCCACGTCAGGGCCGTCCTTCAGGACAAACAGCACGGAGATTCCTATCAAAACCGTCGGCACGCCCTCAAACAGAAACAGCCACTGCCATCCATGCAACCCTGCCACGCCCTCCATCTTCAGCAGCGCGCTCGAAAGCGGCGCGCCCACCACTCCAGCCAGTGAAGTCGCCGTCATGAATTTAGCCACAGCCCGCGCTCGTTCGTGAGAAGGGAACCAGTAGGTCAAATAAAGAACCATGCCCGGAACAAACCCTGCCTCGGCCACTCCCAGCAGAAACCGCAAAAGATAAAACGACCCAGGCGACGAGACCCACATCATGCACGCTGAAACCACACCCCACGAGATCATGATGCGCGCGATCCACACTCGCGTCCCGACCCATCGCAGGATCAGGCTGCTCGGCAGATCGCACAGCGCATACCCAAGAAAAAATATTCCTGCCCCGGTTCCATACACGGTATTGCTGAAGCTGAGGTCTCGCTGCATATCCATCGCCGCGAACCCCACGTTCACGCGATCCATATACGCCACGATATACAGCAGAAACATATAAGGAATCAGCCGCCACGAGATCTTCGCATACAGCGCGCGACCATCTACCATGGTTCCACTGACCGTCTCTGCCATCGCCCTACTCTACCCGCTCGATTGCATTACGTGTCAGCTTTTCTCTGCCTCCAAAAGCCTCCGCTTCCTCTCCACGCCCCACCGATACCCAGTCAACGAGCCGTCCTTCCCGACCACACGATGGCAGGGCACTACCACCGCCACCGGATTCGCCCCACAAGCTCCCGCCACCGCCCGCGAAGCCGTCGGCGCTCCCAGCTGCAACGCCAGCTCCGAATAGCTCCGTGTCTCGCCCCGCGGAATCGCCTGCAACGCCTTCCACACCCGTTGTTGAAACGCCGTCGCCCGCACATCCAGTGGAAACGTCGCGGCCAGCGGATGCTCCCCCAATTGACTCGTCACAAACGCGACCGCCTCGGCAAGCCATCCCGTATTTCCTTTGGCGGCCACAAGCTGCGCCTTGGAAAACGTCTCGCGAAGCCCGGCGATCAACTCCTTATCGTCCTTGCCAAACGCAATCGAGCAAATCCCGACATCCGTAGTTGCCACCAGCATCCGTCCCAGCGGACTGGCCGCAATCGTGTAGCGAATCAGTAGCCCTGCTCCACCCTCCCGCATCAACCGCGGCGTCATACCCAGCGCAGCCGAACTCTTTTCATACAGTCTGCTGCTCGACCCGTACCCCGCCTCGTAGATCGCATCCGTGATCGGAGCCTTCCCCTTCTTCGGCTCACGCACCTTGCTCTTGAACCGCTCCAGCCGAGCCTCCTTAACATACTGCCCTGGGCTGACTCCCAATACACGCTTGAACCCGCGCAGAATCGTCAGCCTGCCCACGCCGGTGGCCTTCGCCACATCGGCTAGCCGCGTTCGCTCCTCCGCGTGCTCCTTCAAATACTCAGTCACCGCAGCAATCGCTCCAGCCTGAGGATCCGCCTTCGCCTCGGTCCGTTCGGGCTCACACCGTTTGCACGCGCGATACCCTGCGGCCTCAGCCTGCGCCGGGGAAGGGAAGAAGCTCACCTGTTTCCGCGTAGGCCGTCGGCTAGCGCAGCTCGGCTTGCAATAAATCTTCGTCGACTTCACCGCATACACGAATTGCCCATCCGCCCGGGTGTCCCGCTCCAGCACCTGTTGCCACTGCTTCCCGGGAAAATAACTCGGAACAACAATCGCGCCTTCGTTCGTCTTTGCTGCACTCGTCATCGTCATTCCAGTATCCTCCCACCCGCCTCAAATCGGCACGCTCCGTTTCGTTCGTTCAAACTCGTGAAATCTTTAGCGGCGTAGACTGAGGGGCATGACGCAACGAGTCCGTCTCGCGTTGGTGTTCGCCGCCACCCTCTTCCTCGCGACCGCTGCAAGAGCACAAGATCCCACCCAACCACCCACCTCGCAACACCCCATCCTCACCGTTACCGGTAAGGGCGTGCAGATCTATACTTGCCAGCGAAGTGCCACCAGCTCACAGTGGGTGCTTCAGGCTCCCGAAGCCACCCTCATCGACGCCTTCGGCAACGACGTAGGCACCCACGGAGCCGGGCCTATCTGGAAATCCAAAGACGGCAGCACCGTAAAGGGTGAACTCATCGAGAAAAGTGCCTCCCCCGAGCCAACCGCGATCCCCTGGCTCCTCCTCAAAGCAGTCAGCGCCTCAGGCCCAGGCATCATGACAAGAGTTGAATTCATCCGACGCTCCGACACCCACGGCGGCATCGCTCCCGTAACGGGATTCGATGTCCAGCACCTCAGCGCCGTTTCGCGCGTCCCCTACGCCGCTACCTACACCTTCTACTCCGCGAAGCCCTGAATAGCTCCCGCCGAGCCTCGATTCGCCGATGTCACCACGGCCTGCTGCGCAATCGTACCCGGCAGACTCGGCACCGTCGTTCCATCCTCCAGCACCTCATAGCTGTCGACATAAAAATTAGTCAGAATCGCATTCCCAAAAGAAGTGGTAATCGCTACGTCGGCAGCATCTCGGCCCGTAGCCATCAACACCCGCCCCATTCGCGGACTATTATGCCGGGCATCCATCGTCATCCAGCGCCCATCGAGAAACACCTCGTACCATGCGCTGAAATCCCCCGCCCCACTGTAAGGCGAACGAATGTCCCCCAGATACCCCGTCACATAACGCGCCGGAATATTATGGCATCGCGACAACGTGATCGCCAGATGCTGATAATCCCGGCATACTCCAATCCGCTCAGTAAAGACATCCATCGCTGTCTTTGTCGGCCGGGCGGCTTGATAGTTGAACGTCACTTTCTCATGCACCCAGTCACGAATCGCTGAAGCCCGTGTCCATCCCGGCGTCATCCAGCCAAACAGGTCTTGCGCGATCGGCCCAAACTCGTCCACCTCACAGTACCGGCTGGGCAGCAAAAACTGCAGCACCTCTGAAGGCAGTTCCTGGACCGGCGCCTGCTGCGCATACGCGTTGATCGCATCAGGCTTCTCCGCCATCTCCACGATGCTCATCCCGCTCAGTCGTATTGCGCCAGCCGGCGTAGTAAACCGTGTGCAGCGGTTTCCAAACGCATCGCGATACTCTGAAGTCGCAACGTCGGTCTTCGTATCGCGGTCAATATGTTCCACCTTCAACTCATTGCCTGCACGCACCGCGGGCTCGAGTGACGGATGCAGATGCAGCATCGCCACCATTGGCGTAGGTATCGGAAGATGAAATTGAATATCGTATTCAGACTTAATAAGCATCAAAAACCCTTTCCCTACAGGGGTTGGTTCTACATGAGATGCAATTAAGCGATCTTCAGCCGTCTCCCCAATCGATCCCCGGCGGTCAGTCAGTGTTTTAAGTAGGGTCTGTCTGCATTGCTGCTTTGGTTTACGTGGGACTGCCCGTAGCCCCGCAGATACCGGTACAAACCGTAAAACCCGGAGCGGGCAGGAAAAATGTCCACAGCGGGCAAGGTCCAGCAAGTAGTGTAGATCGCAAGCGCAGCCACCGCCGCCCAACGTCTGGCGCCACGAAGGCAGATGGATGATTGTGCCGCAGGCCGCTTCCCTCGGCTCACCATCAACACTAGCAGCATCAGGCATATCGCATGGATGTGAATCCATCGGCCCCAATCGCGTCCGCTGTAGAAGACAAAAAGCGATCCGGCGAACGCCACCGCTGAACACGCGGCAATGATCTTTGCCTCTCGCCGCGCCGCGTCCCTTCGGTACAGCATCACCAGCGCGGCGCTCGCCGGAAGCAGTGCAGGTATCGCTAGCAATCCATACAAAGAAAAGGAATGGTGAACTCGCGCCGCCACCATCACATTGGCGTGGGCTTGCGCGAGTGACTCCTGCAGCCACGCAATGGAGCCGCCGCAGACGCTGTCATCGGCGACCCCAAATATGCCTAACGTTCCTCCCACAGAGGAGCAGATCTTCTCCGCCATCGCCCGGTCTCCCGGGTGTAGCAACACCGCGATTGCTGCAATCCCACACAGGATCGCTGGCCACACGACTACTGCCAGCGCCCGTTTCAGGCTGGTATGAAGTGCGACAGCTGCAAAAATATACGGTAGATAAAACAGCAGCGGTTCGTGCGACAGCGCAAGAATGACTCCGAACGTTGCCAGCAAAGCCGCCATCTGCCAATCCCGCAACCTGGCATACAGCAACAGACAGATCACCGCCCCTAGCGCAGCGAACAACAAAATCTCTTTCTTGAATCCATTCGGAGGATCCAGCACGATGAATCCCAGCGTAGCGGGCGAGAGCAGCAGCGCAGCGACCATCCACCCCCACCGCAGCCCATCAGTCAGCCGGTACACGCACCATAAAAAGATCAGGTAAACCGCAACCTGGATCCCGAACACAAGCCAAACCAGATTTATCCCCGACGCCCGCCCCAGCAGGAGCACCACCTCGCCCACCAGACCCCGCCGGATGAAGCCGGCGCTATAGTTCGTAAGCCATTCGCCAATTGCCCACCCGCTGCCTCGTCGCGCGTTCAAAAATCCGTATACCGTCGAGACCGTCGCAACGAAGAGCAGATACAGGCCAAACCATCGCCGATAGCGGACGGAAATCGACCCTGCGGTCATCCTTCGTTTACCTGGGTTTGCGATCTATCCAGCAAGCGCTCCCAGTGTCTCACGCACGGCCCATCCACAAAATCAAAAGCGTTGTGGCTGTTCTCTCATTGGAACAACCACAACGCTTTTGATTTTGTTTCGACTTCTCTTTGGACCGATTTCCTTATTTGGCAGCGGCCAGTTTGACCCCAGCCTGCTCTGCCAGAGCAGCGGCCTTGTCCGTCTTCTCCCACGTAAAGCCCTCGCCCTTGCGTCCGAAGTGGCCATACGCTGCCGTCGCCTTGAAGATCGGCTTGCGCAGATCGAGCCCCTCAATGATGCCCTTTGGCGTCAGGGAGAAGTTCTTCCGCACCAGCACTTCCAGCTTGTCCTCATCGACCTTGCCCGTGCCAAAGGTATCCACAAGCACGCTTACTGGTTCAGCCACACCGATCGCGTAGGCAAGCTGCACCTCGCAACGGTCAGCCAAGCCAGCCGCAACAATGTTCTTCGCCACGTACCGCGCCATGTAAGCCGCCGAACGGTCCACCTTGGTCGCGTCCTTGCCGCTGAATGCTCCGCCGCCATGCCGTCCCATGCCGCCATACGTATCGACAATGATCTTCCGCCCCGTCAACCCCGTATCGCCCATCGGCCCACCGACCACGAACCGCCCAGTCGGATTGATGTGGTACTTCGTGTCCTCATCCAGCAGCTTCGCCGGAATCACAGCCTGAATCACGTTCTTCAAAATATCCGCGCGCAGCTCTTCGTTTCCGATGTTCTCCGCATGCTGGGTCGAGATGACAACTGCATCCACGCGCTTGGGCTGATGGTTCGCGTCATACTCCACCGTTACCTGGCTCTTGCCATCAGGCCGCAGGTACGACATCAATCCATTCTTGCGAACCTCGCTCAGCTTCTGAGCCAGCTGGTGTGCCAGTGAGATCGGCGTCGGCATCAACTCAGGCGTCTCGTTTGTCGCATACCCGAACATCATGCCCTGGTCGCCTGCGCCGCCCGTGTCCACGCCCATGGCGATATCGCCGGACTGCTTGTTGATCGTCGAGATCACCGCGCAGGTATTCGAATCGAATCCATACAGCGCGTTGTCATACCCGATAGCCGCGACCGTTCCGCGCACCAGGCTCTGGAAGTCCACGTAAGCCTTCGTCGTGATCTCCCCTGCAATCACCACCAGTCCGGTGCAGGTCAGCGTCTCGCACGCTACACGGCTGTAGGGGTCCTGCGCCAGGCAGGCATCAAGAATCGCATCGGAAATCTGGTCGGCAATTTTATCCGGATGCCCCTCAGTAACAGACTCACTCGTAAACAAAAAACGGTCGCGTTTAGCCAAAACAACTCCTCCAAAGAGTACCTGTCGGACACTTAGCCCGAGCAGCATGCAACCCTTCCATTCTACCCGCCCATCCGGTGGCCCAGCAAAGGCTCGCACCCAACAGCCCGCATTCGTTCCTCAACGGCAAGATCACGCATTAAGCGGTCCCACTCTTCGGCTGATTTCCGGTTCAGCTGTTGTCTTGGAATGTGCTTCACCGATTGGTGTTAGTGCCATCTTGAGACAAATTAGTTACTATCAAATGCGTAAAGTTTACGAAATAGGATTACCAAAGTACCTTGCTGCTAATGGTATCAACGCCTCCTGATGAACGTTTAGTCGGCCAAGCCCCGGCAAGTGAGGTTCTCACGCCCCACATGCCAGGGGCCGATCTTCTTCGTGGAACAGCGATCCTCTTGGTCGTCTTTTTTCACGGATTTGCCTACAGCGCCCCTCTGTTTCCGTGGCACAACCATCTTGCAAGGGCCTTGTTTCATCTCACCAGCTTCGGTTGGACCGGCGTCAACTTATTCTTCACGCTCTCCGGATTCCTGATTACTGGAAATCTGATCAATTCAGATGGGAAGCCGAACTTCTACTCGCATTTTTACATTCGACGGGCGTTGCGTATTTTCCCGGCCTATTTCCTGATACTGATTGTCCTTGGCATAACACTAACGGCATCGCTGAACTACCTCGCAGTCTCAGCGATCTTTCTAGCGAACTGGCCAAAGCTGCTATTGCACGGCTCATTTGTCGTTTACCCGGTCTTGTGGTCGCTGGCAGTCGAAGAACAGTTCTATCTTGCTTGGCCGTGGCTATACCGGCGTTTACGGCGGGACGCTTTGTTGCTTCTCTGCGTAGCGCTGATCTTGCTCTGTCCCGTTCTTCGGGGAGTCACGATTACCGCGTCCGAAGTGGATATTTTCAGCAAGACCTTCATGATCGGCGACAACCTCGCGTTAGGGGCCGCAATCGCCATCCTTTGCAGGTCGCGGCGCTTGAGCCTAAGGGCTCTGGTCTGGATCGGCACTGCCCTCATCTGCATTCCCGGGCTGGTCTTGATCATTTTATCGAGCGCAGGAAGCACCCCGAAAGGAGACAGTTTAGGCGCCAGTCTGGGGTACTCGATGCTGGAACTCTTCACGGGCGGACTTCTCATTCTGATGCTGTATGCCTACAGGGCAAGGCCAGTCCAGAAGGGACTTGGCTTCCTTCTCTTCTTCGGCGAAATCAGCTATGGGCTCTACCTCGTCCATATGCTTTGCTGGATGCTGTACGACCGTTACTTCGGCGATGCCTACCTGATCCATGCCGGTGCTCTACTGCTCCGCTTTGTCGTCGCAAACGGTGTTGCAGTCCTGCTGGCCACCCTGTCGAAGCGATACTTCGAGAATCCGATAATGCGTCTGAAAGAGACGATCCCCGCGGCCCGCTAAACAGAAATATCTTAATTTTGAGTCGGTCCATCTGGGAGAGAGAATCGAGATCTCTACGGAACCAAATGCCCATGCAGGGCAAACTTCCACACGCTCCAACCCAACGCTACCAGTGACACCACCATCATTCCCACACCGACCCAACGCATCCCTGTTTTGGATTCGATCCCCACCCTGTTTCTCCGCACATTCTCGGCGAACTCCGTCCAATCGGTGGTCTCCGCGTGCTCGACGCCAGTCTCCCTCAGACTGGCCTCAAACCGCTCAATCCATGAAACCTCATCCAGCCCCAGCGCCGCAAGATAACTCCGGACGATCCCCTTCCGGAACACTCCGCCCGGCAACGAGCCGTACTCTCCCGCTTCCAGGGCCTGTAAATGGCGCGAGGAGACCTTCGTCTCCTCGCAGATCCTCTCGATCGAGATCTGGCGCCGCTCCCGCTCCCATCGCAGTTCGTCGCAGAATCGTTCCATTCGCTCCGTTCAACCCTTGTCGGCGCGGACAAACCGCCCGCCTGCCACACGCCGGTCGATCGTAGACGCGCACCAGTTGATCGAAGAATAGACCGTAATATTTGCCAAAGTCAAAGCCCCTTTTTCTCTTTGCATCATGATCTACACGATTGGTACCAAAATGGTTAGACCCTCTTTCGATACCGCCGTGGACTCCTCCCCAGTGCTCTCCCCCTGTCGCGGTTGCGGTGCAGTCTGGTTATCTTTTGACTCTGCGGCCTCGCAGTCGCTATCATCGTGAAAAATAAGCTTTGTCAATCGTCTCCGCCGTTTGACCCCTCAAGCTTAACCCGATCACCCGCATCCCGTGGCGCGGGCCTCCGGAATTCCGAACCAGCCTCTGGTTGAGAAAGAGATCGAGTGCGCCTTCCCTATCCAGAACGCATTTCGCTCGTAGGCACCTTCTACTTCGGATTGCTGCTTTGCGGTATCCAACTGGCCCAGGGGACTGACCCCATCTTTTCTCTCGCCTGCTTCGCCTTTGTCCTTATGGCGGCGCTTGCCTTCAACGTAGGTGGCGGGTTCACCCGTCCATCCGGCGGATATGTCTTCTTTTACTCCACCCTCACGGTCATCATCGGCCTCATCTGGAAGGCGGTCCTGGGGGAACCGGCAGATTCCAATCTCCTCAACCCTCTCTTGACGATCAGCGTCTTTGCCTTCGGCATTACCATGATGTTCGTCTCGGTCTACCTCAGCACGAAGTTGACGACCAAACGCGCCATCCTGGGAAGGATGGTAACCGATGCCAATATGCAGACGGCCACAGTCGGCTGCCTGGTCGCAGGAATCCTGATGATGGTTGTCGGGACCCTGGTATCGGGAGGCAACGGGTCGGTAATCAGCGCACTCAACCAACTCAATCGTTTCTTCCCCATGGCGATCATCCTTGGAGTGATTCACTCGATTCGCCGCAGTGGCGGAACCAGCAGTGTCAATCTACCGGTCCTGCTCGCAGGCGCTTTTACATTCGGCATGGGCATACTTGGCTTCTCCAAGGAAGGGATCATTACTCCGTTCCTTTGTTGGCTCATTGCAGCTGCCTCCCAGCGCTACAAGGTGTCCCGTTTCCAGATAGCCGGCGCTCTCTTCGGGACATTCTTCCTTTTTCAATACCTGGTTCCCTATGCGCAATACGGCCGGACATTCCGGGCGGAGTCAGGTTCGGAAAATTTTGAAGTCTCCCTCTCCCTGCTCTCGAACCTGGGATATGTTCGAGAGCAATACCTTGCAAACTCGGGCGATTCGTATGGAGACGACAATGCGTTCGGCTACTACAACACGCCACAGGGGTTCTTTGATCGTCTTGAGGAGTTCCCCCTCGACGATGCGCTGATCGAGCAAACCAGGCAATTCGGCACAAAGGGTTTCTATCCAATCATTGCCAGCTTTCAGAACCTCGTCCCTCACTTCATCTGGAAAGACAAGCCCGCGATCTTGTGGGGAAACACCTACGCGCACGAGATCGGCATCCTCGCGGAGGAAGACGAGTCCACAGGGATCTCCTTTTCGCCCACGGCAGAGGCTTTCCACCTGATGGGATGGATGGGGATCTTCATGGTTGCTCCGTGTTTGTGGCTCGCCCTTTTCACTTTGTTTGACTCGCTCTGCGGAGACGTCCGCGAGTCCCCGTGGGGTTTGCTTGCCATCGTTGTCTTCGCCCACATGGCCCCGGAAGGTGGCATCACCGTGATCCCCTATGCGTTGGGTTATGTCGCATTCGGTATCATCTTCGCCGCTGTCATGGGAGCTTATCTCATGCCTATCATTGGGACCTTCTTCATAGGCCCGGAAGGTATTTCGATTCGTCGTGGCGCGCCTATTCGCTCCATTGAAAATCGCCTGCACCCTCGCGTATCGTCTCAAATCTAACCTCCCGAATCCGTGATGCCTTCAATCCTGCGGTTCGGTTTTCTGTTTCACTCCCATACACTGGTACCTGTATGAACAAATTGGTTGTTGGTAATCTCGTCCATCGTCCCTTGCGCTCGCTCATCAGCTGCCTCGCCATCGCCATCGAGGTCATCATGATTCTCTCCATCGCCGCCATCCTCATGGGCAAGCTCAACGGCTTCAAGACCCGCCAGAACGGCATCGGCATGGACATGCTCGTGCGCCCCAACACCGCCAACAACCTTATCGGTATGAGCCCCGCTGGAGCTTCGATCAAGGTCGCGGACGTCCTTGCGAAGATTCCCCACGTCGTCGTCTCCGCACCCGTCCAGGTCCAGATCAGCACTTCCCTCGACACCATCTACGGCATCGACTTCAAGAGCTTCAATGACCTCCTGCCCTTCACCTTCATCTCCGGCACCTCCTTTCAGGGCCCTAACGACGCTATCCTCGACGACTACGCCGCCGCCGGCAAAAAAGTCGGCGACCACGTCAGCATCCTCAATCATGACTTCCGGATCTGCGGCATCGTCGAGCACGGCAAAGGTGGCCGCAAGTTCGTCCCCATCGACACCATGGGCTCCCTGACCGGCACCGAGGGCAAAGCCACTATGTTCTACCTCCGTACCGAAGATCAGCCCAGATACCAGGACGAGATCCGAAAGGCCATTCTCGCCACCCCCGGCATGAGCACCTACAGCGTCGCCACCGCCGACGAGTATCTCTCGTCAATCTCCCCGGACCGGCTTCCCGGCTTCAACATCGGCCTCCGCGTCGTCATCGGCATAGCCGTAGTCATCGGCTTCCTCGTCATCTTCCAGTCCATGTACACCGCCGTCATGGAGCGCACCCGCGAGATCGGCATCCTAAAGTCCATGGGCGCCTCCCGCGCCTACATCGTCGGCATCGTCCTCCGCGAAACCAGCGTACTCGCGGTCGTGGGAATCGTCCTCGGCATCGCCGCGAGCTTCGCCCTTAGCGCAGCCCTCCAAAGCCGCTTTCCTACCCTCGACTTTGTCATCAACATTCCTTACGTGTGGAAGGCGGTTCTTATCGCCTTTGTCGGGGCCATCCTTGGTGCGCTCTATCCAGCTCTCAAGGCCGCCAGCAAAGACCCTATCGACGCGCTCTCCTACGAGTAAGTCGCTTGATGATCAACCGCCGCGATATCGACGAAAGGAGTTCTGTGCCTCAGGCCGCTCGTTCCCTCACCAACGGTACATTTCAAAAGGATCAGCAGCGTGGGCGATTATCATAATACTTCAACCCCAAAAAGGCTGAGGTACAGAATTGACTCCTGCCCAAACTTTTTTAGCGCGCGTTTGTCTTGGCGTTGTGGTTGGAATCATCAGTGTTGCCACACTGTCAAGCACGCGATTGCGTGGGCTTTCACGTGAGACCTTTGATCGTTTAGTTACCGGTGCATTAATCGTTAGTCGGCTGGCGGCGTATATCAGTGCTTTCTTCATCGCTCGACTCGAACCCCGCGGTGATGTCGCAGGCGGCTATTGGCCCGAAGCGAATCAGGCCCTGATGGGCTTTCTTCCCTACCGCGACATACACAACAGCTACGCACCACTCCATCCTTATCTCGATGCGCTCGTAATTCGCTTGTGGCACTCTCCACTTGCCCTCATCCTCTTCGCTATCTGCATCGAGTGGCTTCTCCTGCCTGTCTGGCTCAAAGCCGGACGTAATTTCTTCACCGAACACGAACTTCGCAACGGCGCGCTCCTGTATCTAACCTCCGCGATAAGTTTCCAATTTGTTTCCATCGACGGTCAAGACAATGTGATCGTCGCCTGTCTGCTCGCCTGCGCGGTCCTTCTTCTCTACCGGCGGCGCAACCTGGCTTCGGGAGCAGCCATAGGTGTTAGTGTCGCGTGTTTCAAATTTCTACCCTTGTTATATGTGCCATCGTATCTCTCAGTGGCTTTACGACGTTGGCGCTGGATCCTGGGGTGCGCCCTCTCTATCGGCGTTGTTTACGGAACGTGCGCAGCGCTCCACCTTCCGATCTTCAGCACCCTCGACATTGAAGGGACGAAGAGAACCGCAAACAATCTGCCTTATCTGATCGAGGCAGTCACTGGGATAACAATGTCCTCTTCGTTCTGGAACGCAATAACTCTCGCCATGATCGCCATCGTTTTAGTCGTGATCTTCAACGCAATCCGCAAAACAACTTCTGAGAGCGGTCGCTTCAGAATCCTCACCCTGGCGATGGCAACTCTGACCTTGGTAGTAGTGATATTCTCTAAAAAATCCTGGCCACCGTATCTGATGCTGGCGCTCTTTCCGATCTGTCTGGTTGTTCCAACGGAAAACAAGTTGAAGACCACGGCTTTTGCTCTCTTCGGAGTCGTCGCACTAGTGGCTCCCAGCTATTGGTCAAGTATTCAAAAGGAGTTTTCCGCTCAGGAATTCCATCAGGGACTTGTCACACACCAGACAAGCTGTTTCATCTTTTTCTTAATCCAAACCCTCCTTGTCCTCGGCTATGCGTGGTTACTTTCAGAATCAATTCGCCTTATTATCGCGACTCCAGGAGCAGGTTCTGGCGCGTATTCTAGCGTTGATTCCTTTGGTGGGAATCGTGAGACGGCATCCTTCACCGTCGCCACTTCAAGAGGTTCACAAACATAACCTGCTGGAAGTCGCTTTCTCTGGCTCGTGAACAAAATTTGTAATAATATGAATTTTTATTTCCATGTTGCGTTCAGTTTCCGTGAAATATGAGCCAGCGGCACCCGATCTCGTCTTGCACCCTCAAAAACAGCCGACGCCGTTCTCATCGCATTCCTCTCTATCCGGCGCCCAAAGCCGCAATCGAGGGCCCTCGCCTACCAATGAGTCGTGTTTCGCCATGAATCTCTCAACGCCATCGCTTCAACCAGCATTGAAAGGTAGCTACATTTAGTGGATAAGGGCTACCGTTGGGCGGTTCCGGTTTTGGGCCTATGGCTTGTGTCGTGGATAATCCTCTCCTGGGCCGGCGTCCAGGACGACGCCTTCATCCATCTCCGTTACGCAGACAATCTCTTTCGGACGCATCTCATCACTTACGACGGCGTGCATCCAAACTACGGAGCCTCAAGTCTCTTCTACGTCTATCTGCTGTCGTTCCTTCGCGCATTCACCGCATCACCGGACTTGCCTCGGACCGTCTCAAGCTGCATCCACCTGCTGCTCTTCGCCGGCCTCGTGCTCCTTTTCCTTCGGGCGGTTCCACGCGAGTCTCATCTGGCGCGTGTCCTCGGTCTCACCGCGCTCCTTCTCTTCGTTATGCCCTCAGCAGTTCGCTGGCTCGACGATGGCATGGAGACTGGTCTCGTACTTTGCTTCATCGCTTTACTCTGTTGGGTCACCTTTCGCCAAACGTTGCGGCCCGCGGTTAGTGGTCTGCAGTATCTAGCGTGCGGGGTGTTCGGATTCTTCACCGTCCTCCTCCGTACCGAACTCATTCTCCCCTGCGGTTTGGCCTTTGCCATTCTTGCCTGGCAGGGCTTCGTCGCGCCAGAAAACACAGAAAAAACCGTTGGGCGGGTCAAAGCGATCATCAGCGGCAGCCATGTTCTCTTGGGTGGAATCCTGGCCCTCGTGTATATCCGACTCAAGATGCACTTCCTGCTGCCCGATACTGCCCTGGCAAAATCCACGGGCGAGCCAGCCTGGAGTTTCACTTTGCTTGCCACGTTGAAGATCCTTGCCGGAGGGCTCTCTTTTGGAGCGGGAATGTTCATCTTCTGGCTACTGACCATCTTCCTGTTAGTGCGTGCGCGCCGGTTCACCGTAACGGTCCTCTTTGCCAACTCAGTCTTCCCGATCTTGTTGTTTCTCGCCGCTCAGCGTGGCCAGCAGATCCAGGGCGCTCGCTATTTTGCCTGGACGTTCTGCTTCTCGATTCTCTGGAACATCCTCGAACTGGGTCGTCCGTCAACCACTCATGCACAAAGGCGACTGGGATCAGGATTCGCATATTGCTTTTTGGCGCTCGTTCTTCTCGAGCTGCCCTACGAATCCAAGGCCCTGTATCCCATGCTGAAATCTCGCTCGACTCTTCTGCAGCACTTTGAGTCCGAAAACCTCGAGCGCTTCGAGGGCAAACACGGAGTCGCCGTCGATGTTGGCTTGATCGGATATTTCTCCCGCGCCGACATCTGCGATCTCGCCGGCCTTGTCAACGGAAGAGAGAAGGCGCGCGAGACCCTAAGCGAACGCATCACCAGTTGTGCCGCAAGTCATCCGGACTTCCTCTTCTTGAACGCAGATAACATTAAGGACGCCCAACCTTTCCTCTCCACCCGCGACTGGCAGGTCTGTTCGTTCTATGACTTCAAAAACGTAAACTCCTCGGACCGACACTACCTTTTAGTCCCGCGGGCCGCCGCTGGCAAGGAATGCAGAGAGATCTCCAACTCCGTACCCTCTGAAATCGAAGCCTTTCTTAATTAGCAATTGCCGGCAAGCGCGAGCAGCGCTGACCCAGAGCCGCGCTCTTCCAAGCCCATGCGACCAGCGAACGAACAGACCCTGGTCGAAGTCGGTAGACGCTGGCCCGACACGGCCCATCGCCGTGCCCCGCAGTCCTCATGCCCAACTGTCTTAAATTTGTAATACTCTGGAACTCGCGCCATTAACCTGCGTTTAATCTCCTTAGTAACATGGGCCACCCGCACTCCATCTCACCCCGCATCCTCAAGGCCGCCGAGGCCGTTCTCCTCCTCGTAGCCTCCATCTTCCTCGTTCTGCACGCGTTCCATCTCAACGCCGACTTTCCCAATCACTCTCCCTGGATGGATTGGGCCAAATACACCGACGAAGGCTGGTACGGCGACGGGGCAATCCGGCACTTCCAGCGCGGCCACTGGTACGTCCCCGGAGACTTCAACCCCGCCGCAGCCCTTCCCGTCTGGCCTCTCCTCGAAGCGGCTCTTTTCCGCTTCACTGGCGTCAACCTCGCCGCCGCCCGCGCGCTGACTGTCACCATCTTTGGCTTCATCCTCTTGGCATCGTATCTTCTGCTCCGCCGCTGGCACCGTCTCTCTACTGGCAATCGGACCGAAAACTCCCTCGCCCCCGCCATCGCTGTGCTTCTTCTCGCGGTCAGTCCTTTCTGTTATGTGTTCACGCGAATGGCGATCCTCGAGCCGCTCCTGGTTCTTTTGACTCTGCTCGCCCTACTCGCCGCCTCCTACGCCACACCGCCGGAGAAGGGAACTGCCGCGACTCCCTTGCGGACCAGTTTTCTCCAGGCCTCCCCCATCCTCGCACTCGGCCTGCTACTCCCCCTCATGGTCCTCACCAAAACAACCGCCATCTTTCTCCTCCCCGCCATCGCCTGGCTCCTCTGGGCCCGAGCCAACTACCGTCTCCGCCCCTTCCTTCGTCTCGGTCTTCCCCCGGCCGCCCTCGCCGCGGTTGCCTGGTTCAGCTATTACCTCTTCGTCGTTCGTCCCCACTTCCTCAGCGACTACCGTTACCTCTTCGAGGCCAACGGCTACACCGGCATCACCCCGTCCAACGCCCTCTCCGTCATCGCCGATACCATCGCCGACGGTCTCTGGATCGGCAAAATCCTCTATCCCCTCGCACTCCTCGCCGTCCTATCGGTCTTCCTCCTCCGCCCCCGCCTTCTCCGCAACCCAATCGTTCCCGCGCTCATCCTCTGGGCCACCGGCTACGCGGCCTTCCTTGCCTACCACAACAACCTCCAGCCCCGGTACTACCTCGTCAACGCGATCCCCCTCACTCTCTTGGTGGCGATCGTCTTTTCCAGTCTCTGGAGTTCCAGCCTCCGCCCCCGCAGCGCCACTGAAACCTACATGCACCGTCTTGCCATCACCACTGTCGTTGCGGTGCTGACTCTGCTCACCGTCACCGACGCCCGCCAGACGCTCCACTACATCCGCACCCCCGACTACGCCTTCACCAGCGCCGCTGGCCAGATCCGAAAAATCATCGCCGCCGACCCCGGTCACAACCCGCTGATCCTCTCCATCAGCGGCTCTCAACTATCCCTCATGACCGGACTGCCCTCCATTTGCGACGACTTCGGCACCATGGATCTTACCGTTCGCGTCAAGGCCTACCACCCCGGATGGTTCGTCGCCTGGAACCAGGTCGACGACGACAAGATGGACGCCCTCACCCCTCTCTACCATCTCCAGCGAGTCGCCGCCTTTCCAGCCTTCGACGACCCCGAGCGCAACCTGCTCATCCTCTACCGCCTCGATCCGCCCATCCCCGGCCCGCCACCGCGCCGCCACCGCAAAACCACCATCCCCCGCCTCCTCCAGACCAGCTTCGGCCAGCAACCCAGCCCCACTCAGCTAGTCCACTAGCTCCAGACTCTCGAGGCTTGACACCGGCAGTTGGGAATCTCATTCTATTGTACTTAGGAAAAGCTGCGCTAACTCAAACGGCTCCGTGGCGGACGCCACCAGCACTCCCACCAGGAATTCCACCCTATCCTGCCGCCGCCACAAAGCCAGTCCTGCCCGTCGCCTGATGGGACTGAACCAAGCCAAAGTGTGTCGTCTGACCATCAATCGCCGTTGACTTCCGGCCTAAAGGTCGTCTATTCTTGAATCTCGCGCAGTCTCGCGTCTGTACGTCTGTGTCGGCACTGTTCTCAGGCCAAGCAGTCACCCGAGGCGTCCGTGATGGATCCACTGGGGAGCAGCTTTCACCATTAGCCGCCCCTGAAGCACCCATCCCATAGGTTTTGTGCGTAGTCCAGTTCAAGCGGCATCTCTCCGCGTGATGTGAAGAGGAACCTCCTCTCTTCCTTCGCCACGCCGCCCTGCTCTGGAACAATCGTTCTTTTGCTTTGCACGCATCACCAACTTGGCACCACTTTCTTCATGGAACACGCCGAACACTGAAGACGGCAGAATCAGGGAGTAAACAACGATGTCCACCACCATTCCGAGCGGCAAAGATATTAAGCGTAAGTGGTTCGTGCTCGACGCCAGCGGCAAAACGCTCGGCCGTCTCGCCACTCAGGCCGCCTCGATCCTCGCCGGCAAGCTCAACGTCCTCTACACCCCGTACATCGATATGGGCGATCACGTCATCATCATCAACGCCGAAAAGATCGTGCTGACCGGCCTCAAGTCTGACCAGAAGCTCTATCGCCGCTACACCGGTTTCCCCGGTGGTCTCCGCGAAGAGTCCTTCGTCAAGCTCCTCGCCCGTCGCCCCGAAGCTATCGTCGAGCAGGCCGTCAAGGGCATGTTGCCCAAGTCCAAGCTCGGTCGCCAGATGGCCACCAAGCTCAAGGTCTACAAAGGCGCGCAGCATCCGCACCTCGCACAGCAGCCCGTTGCCATGGACTTCCATGCTTCCAACGCGCCCAAGGTGCTCACCTCCAAAGTGATGGTCCCGGCTCATCCGGCACCTTCGCTCGAAGGCTAATTGCAGAGTTTGGATCGCACGGCATTTTGGTTTGGCGTTAAGCAGTGGGCTTTAGCCCACTGAAACAGCAAGGGTCGACAAGGGGCTTTAGCCCCGAGCCCTTTACAAGTTCAAGGAGCACCATGGCAGATTTGATTCAATACTACGGAACCGGCCGTCGCAAGTCCTCGATCGCACGTGTCTTCCTGCGTCCGGGCAGCGGCAAATTCACCGTCAACAAGAAAGAGTGTGACGTTTACTTCGTCACCGCTCAGCAGCGCGCAGCCGCAAAGCGCTCCCTCGGTATCGCCGACATCGGCGAGACCTTCGACGTCATCACCACCGTTAAGGGTGGCGGCGTCATGGGACAGGCTGATGCCGTCAAGCTCGGCATCGCCCGCGCCCTCATGGTATTCAACCCCGAGCTCCGCAAGGCGCTCAAGGCAGAAGGCCTCGTTACCCGCGACTCGCGTGGTAAAGAGCGCAAAAAGTACGGCCAGAAGGGCGCTCGCGCTCGCTTCCAGTTCTCCAAGAGGTAATTCCTGGAGCACGGAAGGCCTGTCGTACCTTGGGCCCACACAGTTTGAATGGGTGCCGGACATGTTCTCCGGCGCCCATCGCATCACCCTCACGTATCGGCCCTCATCAGCCGCAGCCTGAGGTCAGGAGTCAAATCTCCCTCACGAGGGATCAATCCAGGCACCGATGCTCACACTCGGCCGCCTCAACTAAGGAGCTACATTGGCAAACATCACAATGAAAGAACTGCTCGAAGCTGGCGTTCACTTCGGGCATCAGACCAAGCGCTGGAACCCCAAGATGAAGGAGTACATCTTCGGCGAGCGCAACGGCATTTACATCATCGACCTCCAGAAGACCCTCAAGATGTTCAAAGAGGCGTCCAAGTTCGTCACCGACCTCACCGCCACCGGTAAGCTCATCCTCTTCGTCGGCACCAAGCGCCAGGCGCAGGATGCCATCGCCGAGGAAGCCACACGCGCTGGCATGCCCTACATCAACAGCCGCTGGCTCGGTGGTTTGCTCACCAACTGGATCACCGTGCAGAAGTCCGTCAAGCGCCTCCAGGAACTGGACGACATGTCCACCGACGGCCGCTACGAGCTCCTCACCAAGAAGGAAGTCATCAAGCTCGAGCGCGAGCGCAAGCATCTGTCGACCAACCTCGCCGGTATCAAGAGCATGAAGCGCCTTCCAGACGCCATCTTCGTCGTTGATTCCAACAACGAAGCCATCGCCGTCGCCGAAGCCCGCAAGCTTGGTATCCCGGTCGTCGCCGTCGTCGACACCAACTGCGATCCCACTCAGGTCGACTACGTCATCCCCGGCAACGACGACGCCCTCCGCGCCATCCGCCTCTTCACCACGAAGATCGCAGACTCGGCCTACGAAGGCGTTCAGATGGTCTCCGAGAAGGCCTTCGCCACCGAAGCCGCCGACGTTCAACCCATCGCCGTCTCCCCCGAGTACATCGGCGAAGACGGCGAGTACGAGCCCGGCGAGATCCACGCAGCAGCCGAGCCCGTCGCAGCCGCCCCTGAAGAAGACGAGACCGTCGACCTCGAGGCCGTCCTCGGCGGAAACATCCGCAAGGCCCCTGCCGCCTCCGAGCCCGATGCCGAGCCCGAGTCGCTCTCGGCCCACGCCGCCGTCTAAGGCCGTCACGAACACCTAACAGGGGAGCGTGGCAGCCCGCGAAAGCGAATTCGGCGCCACGCTCTTTCTGCGTCAACGACCCAGTAACACTCACACTGCATTATCAACAGAGGATTATGACTACCATCATGGCTGACACACCCAAAATCGACGCAAAACTCGTCAAGGAACTCCGCGAAAAGTCCGGCGCCCCCATGGGCGACTGCCTCAAGGCCCTCCAGGAAGCCAAAGGCCACATGGAAGACGCCTTCGTCGTCCTCCGCAAGCGCGGCATGGCCTCGGCTGCCAAGAAGGCCTCACGCACCACCAATGAAGGCGCAGTCGGCACCTACATCCACGCCGGCGGAAAGATCGGCGTTCTCATCGAGCTCAACTGCGAGTCCGACTTCGTCGCCCGCACCGACGACTTCCAGGAGTTGCTCCGCGACATCGCCATGCACATCGCCGCGGTCGACCCGCGCTTCGTCAGCCGCGAAGACGTCACCGAAGCCGACCTCGAGCGCGAGAAGGAAGTCTACCGCGCCCAGGCCGCCGCGACCGGCAAGCCCGCCAACATCATCGAGAAGATGCTTGAAGGCAAGCTCACCAAGTTCTACGAAGAGTTCTGCCTCCTCGACCAGCCTTTCATCAAGGAGTCTTCGCAGACCATCGCGCAACTCATCGCCACCAAGGTCGCCAAGCTCGGCGAAAACATCAGCGTCCGCCGCTTCGCCCGCTTCAAAGTAGGCGCACCCGAATGGACCGTAGCCCAAACCAAAGCCGCAGGAACCGAAGAAGCCTCAGCCTAAGCGGACAGTCTTCCTCAAACACCAAAGCCCGGGCAATCAGCCCGGGCTTTGGTGTTTTCAGTGGGGCGATCTCAATATGATCGATGGCAATGGTGTGGACTGAAGAACGTGCTGACTCCAGCCTAAGACCCCAACTCTTCGTCAGCAGCGGTGAGGATGAATATGAGGAAGCGTGGCACGCTCGTTCTGCTCGATGCTACGCTTTCTTGCTCATGGGGTTGCCGGGGGGGCGAAGCGAACGACGTAGAGGGTGCCGGGGGTGCGGGATAACCAGCGTGAGTAATGGACGGGTGCGAATGGGGCGGGGCCGTAGCACGCGTTGGGCTCGAAGGAGACGCTGTAGAGGGGGTGGATGTGAGGGGTCCTGTCGTACCACCACATCTCGCATTTGCCGGGCGGTGGGGAAGGCACCGGGACATACGCATCTGCGGGGTTTTTGATCCCCGGATTGTTGATGTGGTCGGCGTGGCGGAGCTCGACGTCGAAGTTGTAGTCCCAGCCACCGTCGATGGAGGTGTCAGGGATGCCGTTGGCCTGAAGCTCATCGACGAGCGCCACGCGTGCGCGATTGACAGCGAAGTTGTTATGCGTGACGGAGACCCCGTAGACCGCCATGACGCCCACCAATAGAGCGCTGGCAAGAGGCAGGCTACGTTGCACTCGCTCCTGGTAGAGACGGATGAGGCAGATCAGGAGTGGCCCCAGCAGACCGAGGGCATATCGATCAAAGATTGCGTGCATGGTGCCGGCAGCGGCTATAAGAAGCAGAGTGTACGCCAATTCGAAGGGCAGCAGAAGGACCCCGAGTTGCTTCCAGGAGATGCCTGCCGGGGCGTGCTCGGGAGGAAGCGTTCGACCAGTCTGAAAGATCACTGCGCCTACGCCCAGTGCGCTCCCGAGGGACAACACAGTCAGCAGAATCTGAGTCTTGAGGTCCAGGAACAGAGGAGGAGTGCCGTAAAGTGCACCTCCCTCAAAAATTCCGTGCACCCCGACCCAGCTTCCGGGACGGCTGGCTGTTGGCTCAAGGCGGATGAGTTGACTATGGGTGTGAGAGTAGATGGCTATCACGAGATACCCCAACAGCGCCGCCGAGAGGATGAAGATTTCGCGTGGCCGGCTCTTGCGAATCTCGGGAAGGAACAGAGCCACGATGGGAAGCAGGAGAAAAGGGATTTCCAGCAGGAGGTAGCTGAGCTCCCAGAGGGCTTCTCTTATTGGAAAGTGGCTGACGAAAAGAGGTACGGGGAAGACATACGGCTGGAGCTTAAGCCAATACATGCACGCCAGGATAAAGAGCGTTCCGGCCAAAACGGCGACGGCTCCGGAAAGGAGAACGCGGCGCCGGAAGCGAAGGAGCCAGAGGGTGGAGGGCACCATGACCAGAACGCCAAGCCATGCGATCTGCCGAGAGCTGCCGCAGATGGCGTTGGTAGCGACAGCGAAGAAGAGCCAGGCGATGGCGGAGCGATCGGTGGATGTCTGGAGAGCCCGGATACAGCCATACAGACAAATGACGATGGCAAAGAGACCGCTGATGTCGGTCATGAAGGTGGCGGAAAGCATGAGGTAGAGCGGCGAGAGGACAAGGGCGAGCGTGCCGATGGTGGCATTGCGCTCGGTGATGCCGGTGCGGACGAGGGTCCGCTGAACGACCCAGGCAATCAACACGGCGAAGAAAAGGGTGCTCATCCGCACGCTGGTGAAAGAGAACCCAAAGAGCTTGATGAAGACGACGGCGAGATAGAGCTGTGCGGCCATCATGCTGGCGCCCCAGCCGTTGTAGACGATGTGGCCCGTGTCGGCGAGTGTTCGGGCCATCAGGATGTACGGGCCGTCATCACAGACGCTCATGGTGGTGAAGGGGCGGCTGATGAGTACGCAGACAAGTACGGCCAGGCCGCAGAAGATGGCTTGAAGATGAAATCTGCGAACGTATCGCATTGAGGCTCCCCGAGGATAACGAATACGCGGCGGTGTATCTGCGCTGGCGTGCTTAATTCTTCAAGCTCCTGCTTCCGATTTTTGGCCGATGACCAGGAATTGGCGCCCGAAAAATCTCGACACAAAAGGACACTTCAGGAAGCGGCGCACCTTCCTGACGGCACGTCGATACCCGAGCGACATAGTGTAGGTAAGGAACCGTCCGATGGATTGCTCGATTCGGGAAACGCTAAGACTCATGAACTCTGCTACCGACAATTCGGTCAGAGGAAGGTAATGATCGAAGAAGTCCCAATAGGTAGCAGTAAGGTATTTAATATTGGGTCCGAGGGCAACTAAGCGCCCGTTCGGTTTGAGGCAGCGAAAGGCCTCCACCAGGGTCGCCTTCAACACATGCTTTAGTTTTTGAAGGTCTTCCGGCAGTTCTGAGCCGGGCCTTAGCTTGTTCAAGAAACCCCCTGGTGATCCTCAGATACTACCAGTAGCTCGCCGCAAGCACACGCGGGCAAACCTAACGGTCTTTGACGCCAAATTGTTGGCGTACACGATCTCTTTGCAATGTTCCGGTCTACGCTGACGGCCGCAACCGAGATATACCTTTCCAGTGTACCAAGGACAGCGATCGATGCCCGAGTACAACGGTCTGACTGAAGTGAATGAAACCGGCCTCGCGATAAGACTGCGCGAAGACCGGGCACCCGCATTCAACCATCAGGATCCAATGTAGGTGATTCGCCAGATAGTTCCGGAGGCGTCGTCGGCCAGGTAAATTGCGCCGTCGGCACCGACGCATACGCCCGCGGGACGGCCCCAGATAGTGCCGTCGGAGTTGACGAAGCCGGTGACAAAGTCCTCGTAGGTTCCGGTCGCCACGCCGTTGACCAGGCGGACACGAAGAAGCTCATAGCCGCCACGAACTGCCTTGTTCCAGGAGCCGTGAGAGGCGACGAAGAGGTCGCCCTGATACGG
The DNA here is from genome assembly GCA_000381605.1 of Acidobacteriaceae bacterium KBS 89. Lineage (GTDB taxonomy): Bacteria > Acidobacteriota > Terriglobia > Terriglobales > Acidobacteriaceae > Edaphobacter. Next base: position 872,045 of record KB906754.1, on the reverse strand, counting down.
CGTGGGAAACTGCGAGCCGGTGTAGAAGGCGATCTGGAGTGGAGCGAAATGAGGTTGAAGGAGGGTGTCGCCGGCGACGGTCTGCGCGGCCAGCTCCGGGTGGTTGTTGGGCAGACGCGGATCGGCGTAGGGACCGTTGTAGTACCAGGGCCAGCCATAGAAGCCGTTCTCGGTAACGTGCGTGACGTAGTCCGCCGGCAGGTTGTCGCCGAGGTCATCGCGCTCGTTGACCGAGATCCAGACCTGGCCGTTGGGGTCGAGTGTGAGGCCGACGGGATTGCGCGTGCCCGAGGCGTACACGCTTTGGAAGGTGCCGGAGACGGAGTAGGCAAGGATGTCAGCGCGGTGAAATTCGTTGGGATCGACATCGGTGTCGGTGACGTTGCTCGCTGAGCCGACACCGACGAGAAGGCGCGGGGTGGCCTCTTTGGTGAAGACTAACGAGCGGGTCACGTGGTTTCCACTGCCGGGAAGGTCGGTGGCGAGTGTGGTGGGAGCTGCCGATGCCGTAGTGTCGCCGAGGGTGTATGGAAAACGCACCAATGTGGTTGTGTTGGCGACGTAGAGGTATTGCGGAGCGGCGGCGGAGGGGTAGAAGGCCATGCCGTAGGGCGAGCTGAGGCCGCTAGCGAAGTTGGTCTGGCTGACGACCGCGCCGTTGGCATTGACTCCACGAAGCACGACGATGGGGTTGGAGTTTTGCTGGGCTAGAAAGATGTCGCCATTAGCGGCGGCCAAAAGATAGCGCGCGTTGGGAAAGCCGCTGGCGTAGAGCGTGACCTTGAAGCCTGGAGGAACGATCGGCACCTGACCGTTCTTGCGTCCAACCTGAGTGGAGAAGTTGGTTGCGGCTGACGTAACGAATGGTGCGGGCAGGTCGGAGTTATGGAGAGTGCGGCAGATGCCGGGCTGCTCCTGGGTGTAGTCGGTAAAAGTGCTCGCTCCGGTGAGAGATCGAGTGCAGCCGAGTGGCAGCGCCGCCGGTGCATTGCCGCTGAGGTTGATCGTCCAGTCTGGTGGAGCGGCACCGAGTTGAGGCTGGAATGGAGCGGAGGCGGAAGAGAGACCATAGAGCGACGCGACATTTCGCATTGGGTCCCGGGCGATGTTGAGCAGGGCAGCAACCGTGTTGGTTGGTGACGATGCGGAGGATGGGGTGACCGCGGCAAAGAGATTTCCGCAGGTGGTCGAGTCGCCGGCGGCGCCCCCAGCTGAGTTGATGCAGGCTGCGACGACATTGGCGAGAGCGTTGATCTGCTGGGCGGGAGCCGTGGCGCCGGAGGAGAGCGATGGGCCGGAGACTGCTCCGGTGAAGGGGCTGACCAGGGAGTCGGCGAGGGTGAAAGCTGCAGAGAGACCGGCCGCGTCGATCGAGGAGGAACCGATTGCGGAGGCTGAGGTCATGAAAGGCACAAGAGCAGTGACGGCCGCGACCGTGGTGCGCTCGTCGATCATGATGTTGGTCGATGGGGCCAGCGAACCGCAGGCGCCAAGAGCCGTCATTAGGCTGAGGTTTGCGTTAGTGCCGGAGGCGAGTCCGGGGTTGCCTCCGGTGGCGGTGATATAGACGAGAGTCGAGGCAGACGGACATGCGTAGAGGTTGGTAATCGTGAATTGCCCGAGGCTGTTCGAGCTTACGGAGCCGGTGAGGAGAGGCGTCGACGCGCCACCGTCGGCGTCCGTGGAGACGGCGTAGAGCTGGATGACCGATCCGCTGACAGGCTGCTGGCCTCCCATCACCTGGCCGGTGAGGCTGCCGGACATTGGAGATGTCGGAGAGGTTGGCTTGGATCGGGATGAGTTAATCCCGCAGCCGGTAAAGAGCGGGAGTAGCAGGAGGAGACCGGGGACAAGCAAGCCAGGGCGGTGGGGAGTGGACATTGGAGTACCACCTTCTACAGAGGAGATGTAGTCGCGAGGATGGTACCGCAATGATTTGTCGGGTGGGAACGGCCCGAGAACGATTTCTCCGCCTATTTACGGCGATCCGACGGATGTGCAGGAAGTCACTGATTTTTTTCGTTGTCCCTTGGCTAGATCGGTTTCTGAGCCTGCACCAGAGAGGCGATGAGGTTGTCGAGCTCGGCGGGATTGACGTCGCTGACTGCGACGATGCGCAGGTCCGGTGTGGTGGCGGCGTGGAGGGTGAAGCCTGAACGAGTGTTTGGCAGCGTGGTCAGGGTGGGACTGGTGGAGCGTTGCGTGAGGAAGACCGAGACCTCGTGTTTGTGGATGGTGAAGAGCAGCAGGGCAGCGGGCTGCCCGTTGAGGTAAGTGAGGTTGGCGCCTTTGAGGGTGGTGTCGGGAGGCAGGGCCGCGGGTTCGGGGAGGTTGAAGCTGAAAGGGAGGCGGCCCTGGAACCAGGGTTTGACGGTGTGGCGGTCGGTGGAGATGACCTGCGGAGTGGCTGAGCTCGAGAGTGTGGCGAGGTGCTGGTCCAGCAGTTCGGCGGCGAGGGTGTTGGTTGGATGGAGTTGGCGCCAGCCGAGGAATGAAACGGTGAGAAGAATTGCGGCGGCAAGAGCAGCCCAGGCTGCGGGTCGGATGGAGAAGATGCGCGCGGGAGTCTTCGTCGGGAGGTTCGCCTGCGTCTTCATCGTTTGTAACGGCTTCGCTGGCGCCTGTTGCGAATGGAGTTGCGCCGTCAGGCGGGCGAGGGCGTCGGGTGGTGGGGCGAAGCGCTGGCCGGCGCGGGCGGTGGCGGTCTTGAGTTGTGTTGCAGAGAGAACGCGCAGGGTGCACTCGTGGCAGGTTGAGAGATGCTGCTCGATTCTCTGCTTCTCGGCGGGGGCAAGCTCGCCATCGATAAAGGCGGAGAGCTTATCGTGACCGAGGTGATCGGTTGATTGGTTTGCTTGCGGCGTTTGGTTCATAGGGATTCACCGAGCTGCGGCTGCAGAAGTTGACGGAGGGTGCGGCGGGCGCGCGAGATGCGCGACATAACGGTGCCGATCGGGACATCGAGGATCACAGCGATGTCTTTGTACTTGATCTCTTCGACGTCGCAGAGGAGCAGAGCTTCGCGGAGCTGCGGCTGAAGCTGTTCGAGCGCTGTGTGGAGGGTGGCGTCGTTGTCGAGGCGGAGGAGGATCTCTTCCGGCGTGGGACCAGAGGCGGTGGTGTCGAGTGTGTCTGGGTGGTCTTCGAGGAAGACGGTGCGGGCGGCGGCGATACCGGCGCGAGTGGTGAGAAAGGTGTTGCGGAGGATGCGGAAGATCCACGCCTTGAAGTTGGTGTCGGATTGAAAAGAGTCGAAGGCGCGGAGGGCTTTGGTAAAGGTCTCCTGCACGAGGTCTTCGGCTTCGGCTGGATTGCGGGTGAGCCAGTGAGCGTGATTGTAAAGCGAGGCGAGCAGTGGGAGCGCAAGTTGTTCAAATTCTGCGCTGCGGGTTGTAGCGGAGGACATGGTGCGGAGTGCCTCTGTTGGTCTGGGATTGCGGAGTGCGGGCCTGCGAAGTATCGGCGACGCGGCGAAGAAGCCCGGAGATGGTTCGGCGGTGAACATCCCTTCCGTTAACCGAATCGCACTGAAATTATTCCACGAATTATTTGCGGATGTGGGGGAATAAAGACGATTCGAACCAGTTCAGGGATGCGAAGGCAGTCATAAAACGAAATGGAGCTGGATATGAATCGGTTTAAGGAAGACGAAGTAGTGCAGGAGAACGCGGCAGAGTCTGCAGCGGATGGTATCGACAGGAGAAATTTTTTAGGGTGCATGGCTTGGGCAGGGACAGGTCTGCTGTGGTCGATGGTCGGAGGCGTGCCGACATCGGAGTTGCTGGCCCAGACGATGAAGGGTGCTGCCCCGGCGGCTGGGAAGGTCGAGGACTTTTCGTTCGTGCAGATCAGCGACTGCCACATCGGATTTAATAAGGGCGCGAATCCGGATGTAACCGGGACGCTGAAGAAGGCAATCGATCGGGCCAATCTTGCGCCTGCGGGTATGAAGGGGCCAGACTTCATGATTCATACCGGCGACATTACGCAGAACTCAAAGGCGGCGGAGTTCGATACAGCCGCGCAGGTCATCAAGGGATTCAAGAGAGAGGTGTTCTACGTTCCGGGCGAGCACGATTTTATTGACGACGGTGAGCAGTACAAACAGCGCTTCGGCAAGGGCACTGTGGGCAATGGATGGTACAGCTACAACCACAAGGGCGTTCACTTTGTCGGATTGAACAATTGCGTGCAGGTGGACGCCATGGGGAATCTGGGCGATGAGCAGTTGAAGTGGCTGAAGGCTGACCTCGCGGGTCAGAGTCGTTCGACGCCCATCGTGGTCTTCGCGCATATTCCGCTGTGGATGGTCTACGAGAAATGGGGATGGGGCACGAAGGATGGCGAGCAGGCGCTCGCAATGCTGAAGCCGTTTGGATCAGTGACCGTGTTGAACGGACACATTCATCAGGTGGTGCAAAAGGTGGAGGGCAATGTTGCGTTTCACACGGCGATGGCGACGGCGTTTCCACAGCCTGCACCCGGAGCCGCGCCGAATCCGGGGCCGATGGTGGTTAACGCAGGAAAGCTTGAGGGCGTTCTGGGCGTGACGAAGGTGAAGGTTGTTCGCGGACACAATCATCTGGCTGTCGTCGATTCCACGTTGGCGGAGATGGCTTGATGCGCGTGTGGATTGTGGCAGCCTTGGTCGTCGCTTCGGTCGTTGGACTGGGGTTTGTGCACCCGTTTGGCGATCCGCGTGTCGAGCCGCCGGAGGGGCTCGGCACGCTGCTGCAGGGAGCGACGATGCCGATGGATGCGAAGGTCGTGCTCGTCACCAAGTGCGCGGACTGCCACTCAAGCGAAACGCGCTGGCCGGCGTATGCGCGGGTCGCTCCGGGATCGTGGCTGATCGAGCGCGATATTGTTGAGGCGCGCAAGAAGATGAATCTGTCGCGATGGGAGGAGATGCCGGTGGAGACGCAGGAGGTGCTAATGGCGAAGATTGTTCAGGAGGCGAAGAGCGGGGATATGCCTCCGCTGCAATATCGATTGCTGCATCCGGACGCGAAGCTCTCTGAAGGTGAAGTGAAGGCGCTTTCGATGTTGGGTAAGAGTACCGGTGCGAGTGAGAAGGCTATTGCTGGTGCCGGTGATGCTGCGCACGGGAAAGCGGTGTTTGAAAAACGCTGCATGGGATGTCATGCGATGGACGCGGATCGCGAGGGCCCGCGACTGCAGGGAGTGTATGGCAGGAAGGCGGGGAGCGTACCCGGGTTTACGTATTCTGCTGGATTGAAGAGTTCAGGGATTACGTGGACGGATGCGACGTTGGAAAGGTGGCTGAGCGATCCGGATATGGTGGTAAAGGATAACAACATGAGCTTCGGGGTTCCGAAGGCGGACGAGCGGCGGGATTTAATCGCCTATTTGAAGCAATAGGGTGAAATTAAGAGAGGAGAACTTGCGGCGGGGAACGGCTATGATAAATCCGATCTCCATCGCATTCTCATCTGTTTTTTTCGAGCGCGGGCCCCTTATTGAATCCGGAGGAACTGCATGCGTCGTGTCCGCTGGTCGTTGCAAGGCTTTGGCCTGATGGTGTGTTCTTTCTTGTTCGCCGTCGCGAACAGTGCAGTCGCGCAGAACCCGGACATGCTTTCAGGTTTCTTTGAAGGCAAGCAGGTTGTGGTGTTGATGGATATGCCGGGGACGCAGAAGGGTGTGGACATCTATCCCAACCGGCAACCGACGCTCGACGCGAAGAGTTATGGAGACCGAATGAAGGAGTTCGGCGTCTCGGTGCAGAATGGCCAGAGCGTGATGATCACGAAGGTGAAGGTGAACAAAGACAACGTTGAGTTCCAGCTTGGCGGCGGCGGGTTTGGCACTGCGACGGACAACGCGGATACTTCGGTCCACTTTACGCCGGCGCCCAAGACCAACAGGGAGAAGGAACTCGAAGACCAACTACGGAACGAGACCGATCCGAACAGACGGCGTTCGCTGCAGCGCGAGCTGGACTATGTGAGGGCAGAACGCGATAGGCGCGACGCCTACGAGCGAGCCCGCGCAGAGGACGATGCCGCAAGGAGGGCGCAGCAGGTCGCGATCAAACGGCAGCAGGGTGGATCGAGGTTCAACATACGTATCGATGCGCGAAAGATGGGAGACTCGCTGACGCCGCAGGTTGTGATGGATGCGCTGGCGGCCTACGTGAACTTTCAGGGCGACGCGGTTGGGGGTGATGCCGGAGGGCGTCCGGCCGATGCTCCAGCTGGAGCGCCAGGACTTGCCGCGCGTCCTTCGGACCAGGGCGATCCCGCGCCGGCGCTGAAGAAGGGGATGAGTCGGGAACAGGTTGAAGCCATATATGGCAAAGCGGTCGAGACGCATGATCGCGCCGAGGGTGGCCTCACCATCACTTCGTGCACGTTCATTGGGAAGGATGAGAAGGTGCAGGCCGATTTTGTCAATGGTGTGCTGGTGCAATACTCCGTGTCTTCGCGTTGAAGGGCTTTTCTTATTTTCAATGGCAATCCTCCAGGACACCCGACTTACATTCGTCAGGCGGCGCGGCCAGCGACGGTGGCGGCTGGCACTTCGATGAGCCTGCCGGAGTGAACGTCGTAGATGTAGCCATAGATGGGAATGGTCTTTGGCACGAGAGGGCTTGTGCGGATGCGGGTCACGTCCGAAACGACGGACTGGGCCTGGTCTTTGATAGTGAGCCATTCGATGAACTCTGCGGCGATCGAACCGGGGCCTTTGCCTACATCCTTGAAGCCCTCGGCGGTGAGGGCGGCAGTCTCAAGGCTATTGGCGAGGAGGCCGCGCATCACATCGTTAGTGAAGAAGAGCATGCCGCAGTCGGTGTGGTGGATCACGAAGAACTCTTTCGTGCCGAGCAGCTTGTAGCTGATGACAAGAGAGCGGATGGCGTCGTCGCTCGCGCGGCCGCCGGCGTTGCGGATGACATGGGCATCGCCTTCGGAGAGGCCTGCGTATTTAGCGGGGTCGAGACGGGCGTCCATGCAGGTGAGGATGGCGAAGCCGCGGGCTGGAGGGAGAGTGAGGTTGGCTTTTTCGCCGAAGGTGCTGGCATAGGCTTCGTTGGCGGAGAGGACTTCGGTGAGAATCTTGCTCATGGTCTTGCTCCTTGAGTATGACTTGCGGTGGGGGGTGCTCAGGGCCCTGTCTCACGTGTTTCCGGGACAGAACAAATGTGCCGGTTCGCGGCCGATTGACTGGTGATTTTGTGGAGGGACCTTGCGCGGAGCCTCGAAAAAGAGTCGTCAGCTAGATGCTGAACGGACAACAATATCGGGCTGCAACGGCAAAATGCATGGTTGGAGGGTAGTGGAGGGATGACTCGGAGGTCAAGCTGCTACGATATCGAAGGCACCAAATTTAGCCCCTGAGGCACGCAACGTTGAGGCCATAGAAACCCTTCTGTTCGGTTATGGTATATGGCAAGATCAAAGCAGCGTTCAGAACCAACCCCAAGGAGATTCGCAATGTTTCGTTCGAAAAAATTAAGCGCCCTGTTGGCTGGGCTGATGGCCCTTATCATGACCATTGGAATTCACAGTGCAATTGCCGAGGACGTGGCCCATGCGGTCAGCGGAGTCGTGAAGAGTGTCGATAAGGGCACAAAAACCTTTGTTGTAAAGACCGCTGACGGCACCGAGCACACTATCAAATGGACCGATAGCACGGTCGTCAAAGGTGGCAAGGACACCGGCAAGGGTGTCGAAACCGGCAGCGTCGATAGCTACATGGGCGCTAAGAAGGGCACCAAGGTCACGGTGGATTACACAGAGAAGGCCGGCGAAAAGACCGCTGTTGGCGTAAAGGATGCCAGCAAAGCCACAGCAAAAGCGGTAGCACAGTAGATCCTCGCAAGTCAGTCGGCAAAGCGGTTCATTCCATTGCCCTTGTGACCTGCCAGATTTATTTTTCGCTGTTTTTCGCCCAAAAGTCACATGTCAAGCCCCTCATTGACCTAACCCTATACCGAACAACAACATCCGTCTGGCGTGTCAGTTACACTCAAATCGCTATACTGGATATATAGGTCAGAAAATGAGTTAGCCCCGGATAACCTCCGGGGCTAACTCATTTAGAAACAGGATTTTGGACGTAACCCCAATGCAACCAATATTTTGCGGGCGAATGCACCGCGTAAACCATTGATTATAAATAATTTACGCGCGGGCAATAGGGGGGTATCCCTCTTGGCCATCGCGAATCAAGGATCAAATCAGGAGGCTGGAACGAGAGTGGCAGCCTTACGTGAGAAACGGCGAAGGATAGCTTTGCGAGCGGGAACTTCGACGAAACGAAACACGGCGAGTGCCAGCAGAACCAGAATGACATAGGACAGCCATGGGTCGAGCGCGGCGAGGTGAAGGCGCTCCGGTACGTGGTGGGTGTGGAGGAGCTGAAAGACATTGAAGTGGAGCAGGTAGAGACAGTAGCTGCTTTCGCCAATCAGGAGAAGCGGGCGCCAAGAGAAGACCGCGGAGATTGGATGAGGGCCGCTGAGGCCAAGGACGAGGCCGGCGAAGATTGGGGTCATGAGACCACCATGCATCAGGAGATAAGGTGTATGGTTCACCATTCTGTAGAAGAAGACACAGACGAGGACGAGGCTGACAGCGGATAGGAGCAAGCGCTGTCGTGGGGAGAGGACAAGGGCATGTTGCAGCTTGCCCAGGGTGACGCCGGAGAGAAAGGTGCAGACGTAGGGAAGCGGAGTGTACTTGAGGAAGCGGATGAGTTGTGAGGAGCTGTAGCGATCGACGGGACCGGCCATGTGGTCGGGGTTCAGGTAGAGGTAGAGCGAGTGGGGAACCAGGCCGATCACCCAGAGTGTGATGAGAAGGGCGATCAGCTGGAGAGGCCTTTTGGGCCAGGGTAAACGGATGAGCCACGGGAAGGCGGCGTAAAGGACAATCTCGCTGGTGAGAGTCCAGGCGACTGTGTTCCAGAAGGTGGCGACCGACGGACTCCAACCCTGAAGGACAAGCGGAGTGAGGATGACCCCTTGCCAGAACTCAGCGTGGGAGCGTGCCTGCCATTCTTCCCGGAGCATGCTGACCGAGAGGATGAGAACCAGCACGTAAACGGGATAGAGGCGCGAGAAGCGGGCTAACCAGAACTCGCGCTTGCTAAGGGTGTTGGCGCGATCGGCGTAGTTGTAGGTGAGGACGTAACCGGAGATGAGAAAGAAGACGCCGACGAAAACGTAGCCGTTGTCAATAAATGGGTAGAGTAGGCCAAGATGAGGAGGCGTGAAATGGAAGAGGATGATGAAGATTGCGAGCAGCGTACGGATCCCGGTGAGGGCTGGCAACGGCGGCCTGCGCGTGGTTGCGGGCCGCGGACTTGGAGTTAGCGGCGGCGCGATCTCGGGTTCCGGTCTCAGTTCGAGGATGCTCGTATCCACCGATTTTGTCCTGCTCTTTAGATGCGCCAGCGACTGGATCTAGTGCGGCTTCAGCAGATTTGACGCGCAGATTCCGGCGCAAGACGCATCTTTCTCCCCAGCGCCGCAGCATTATCCAAAATCCGCGATCTTTCGTTCGGTCAGGCGGTTACGAGGGAGCCTATTTTTTCACCGCTGACGACGCGGACGATGTTGCCGGGCTCGCTCATGCTGAAGACCATCATCGGCATGTTGTTGTCTTTGCAAAGGGAAACGGCGGTGGTATCCATCACGCGAAGGTTGAGGCGGAGGATGTCGCTGTAGGTGATCTGCTCGAGCTTTGTGGCTTTATCGTCGACCTTGGGGTCCGCGGTATAGATGCCGTCGACGGAAGTGGCTTTGAGGAGAATGTCGGCCTTGATCTCCATGGCGCGGAGACTGGCGGCCGTGTCGGTGGAAAAGAACGGGTTGCCGGTGCCGGCAGCGAAGATGACGATGCGCCCCTTTTCGAGGTGGCGCATGGCGCGGCGGCGGATGTAGGGTTCGGCGACCTCATGCATCTCGATAGCGGACATGACGCGGCAGTACAAGCCAAGCTTTTCGATGGCATCTTGAAGCGCTATTGCATTAATCACCGTCGAAAGCATGCCCATGTGGTCGGCGGCGACACGGTCCATGTCGATGGCCTGCTGGGCGACGCCGCGGAAGAAGTTCCCTCCTCCGACGACGATGCCGATCTCGCAGCCAAGTGCGTGAACTGCGGCGATCTCTGCGGCTACTTTGTGGATGAAGACTGCATCGATACCGAAACCCTTGCCTGCGGCCAGGGCTTCTCCAGAGATCTTGAGGAGGACTCTTTTGTACATGTCAAGACTAAGTATCGCATGGGCAATTGGGTACGGCGTCACTGCTCTCAGTGAAATCGTCACACAACATAGCAAAGGGCCCCGCAATCGCGGGGCCCTTTGCTCCAACATGAGGCCTTGAAGACTAGTTGACGATGATCTGTGTCGGATGCGATCCATTGGCCACTGACACCGCACACGTCGGCAGCGCGCCAGATGGGAACGGAGTGTTCTGCACCTGTTTCAGTCCGCCGTTGTGAGGATCCAGTTGCAGGGCAGAAACATCGCTCGCAAGGTTATTCGCGGAGTAGAGGTAGATGCCCAACGCCGGTTCGATCGTTACACACCGCGGCGATGTATCCACCGCCGTAGAGGCCGATCCGACAGACCCCACCGGTGTTCCAGTCGCCTGATCGATCGCATACGCTCCCACCGTGCTGGAGGAGAAGTTTGAAACATACAGAAATTTGCCGCGAGGATCGATCGTGACGCCGACTGGCAATATACCCGTTGGAAACGGGCTATTGGTCATCGCCACCAGCGAACCATCATTCGCGACAACATTGCCATAAAGCTGATTGGTGGCCTGGTCGGTGATATATACAAACCGCGCCGAAGGATCTTCCACGATCGCACTAGGCGTCACACCGGCACCATAACCCGTCGCCACCGTCTTGCCCGTCGGGTCCGTCGTAATCACCGTCCCCGGCGTCGGTGTCAAAGCGCCCGTCGTCGGATTCTGCGAGAACCCAAGCACCGTTGCCTTTGGCGTCGTCGGACTTTCCTGATCAACCACATACGCGAAAACCGCTCCTGCCTTAGGACGGCTCACCACGACCCCGATCGGATTATTCCCGACCTTTACAGTAGACGGAGTACCCAGACTGCCGTCCGCCTTGATCGGGAAGATCGTTACTCCGCCTGGCCCGGGCGATGCCGGAGAATAAAGCTGCTGACCATTCGGCCCTATCTGGTAGGTGAACGTTACGTACAGGAACGCCCCCACCGAATCAATTGCAACTGATGTCGCCAGACTCCCCGTGATGTTGTAGGTGTTCTGCAGGTAGATCTTCCCGTCCGTCCCGATCGAATATTCACCCACGGACGAATCGTCGTGGTTCACCACGTACAGGTTCAGCGCGTTTGGCGAAGCCACCAGAGTCACAGGGTTCCGACCGGCCGGTATCGGCGAGTCCGCCAGCGGCGTCAATGAACCGATCTGATAGTCCACCGCATAAGCACTGATACCGCCATTCGGTGACGTGGTCGTCAAAGGCTTCGCCGTCGTCACGTACACATACGCTAGTACATAGTCGCGGCTGCACGCCGTTACGCTCACCAACGCCAAAGACAATATCGAGGCCAATGTTCCGCGGCCCAATTTATTCCACTTCATGCTTGCCTGACTCCGGGGCAAATCGTTTCCGCCCGCTGCTGCTGTCCCTAATACTCAGGATTCGTGTCGACATCCTGCCCTGGTTCACTAACTGCCATTCTGCCAGCTAGTCTACGTTGCCGCTTACTGCAAGGCATGTCGCCTGGCCTACTGCCGTAAAGGTCGACCCTCGACTCAAGTTCGATAGCTGACCCGAAGGTGCGAACAAGACCTTACCGGTTACCGTTCCGTCTCCATTCGACGTATAGAGATACTGGTTCGAAGGATCTTCAACCATGCACACCGGCCCTGCGCCAACAGGATAAGGATTGTTTGGCGGGTCCGGAATTCCTTGTAGCTGGCCATTCGCGTTGAAGAAGAACGCAGAGATCGAGCTATTCGGATTGGTCGTGTTCGTCGTCGACTGGTTCGCCACATACAGATACTTGCTCTTGCTGTCCACGAGGGCATACACAGGGTTTGCCGCCGGCGACAAGTTCTGTGTCGCACCGCCCGTTACCGTATTCAGCGAGCAGCTAGTGCCCCCAACGGTGAAGGGAAGAATCTGTCCCGGACTATTTGTGTTCGCCGGACCCGCGTCGGTGATGTAGACCGAAGTGCCCCCTGCAATGATCGATGTCGCCCGCGTCGCGCCCGAGTTGACGATCGAGTTCGCCGTCTGCGTCAACTGTCCATTGCCCCCTGCTGCGTATGGAAATACGGTCTGATTCGCATCCGAATCAAGTGTGAACACGCACGAACCAGCCAGCGCCATCATCTTCGGGAACTGCCCGACAGGGAAGTAGGTTAACTGCAGCCCGGTCACGGGATCTTTGATCTGCTGATTCAGCACCAGTGTGAGCCGCCCTGTGCTTGGATCCATCGAGAACACGGTGATGTCGCCGTAACAGGAAGCGGTGTTGATGTGGTTCACGTCACAGTTCGCACTCGGTGCAATCTGGTCCAGAACATAAAGGAAGTTGCCCGTACTGTCATGGGCCGCCCACACGGGCGTCGATCCCTGGCTCTGAAAGCACTGCTGGAAGGTCAGTACGCCCTGTCCACCCACGCCGAACTCGGCGATCCCGCCGGTGGTTCCGCAGGGCAGTGCTCCGGAAGCGCTGGTTGCTGCGCCGCCACCCTTGTTGATCACGTAGACATACCGGCCGCCGGGCTTTACCACCAGCGCGACTGGATTCGACCCGCCAGAGGAAACCGGCGAGTGCGGAATCTGGGTGAGGTTCCCCGTGAAGTCATCGATCTTGAAGCCGGCGATCTGGTTATACTGCGTTCCTAAGACCCACATGAACCCGATCGTGCCACCACCGCACGCCGTCATGCCCAGACCCATCGCTACGGACACTACCAAGGCCATTGAAACCCGGCCAATCCTGCTCAACTTCATGCGCTTCCTTAATCCTCGCCAGTGGACGGTTTTCGACCACCTTCTGCCGCGAGCAATTCTGTAGGGTACGATTCCTCTGCTTATTGTAGAAGCTGTCGCGACTTTGTGCCACCCGCCCGATGCATTCCTGGCGAATCTAACCCCTTAGACACGGTCACCATACCGATGGTTACCCTCTCGGCCGAACCTCGAAAACAAAAAAGGCCCGAGCCGAAGCCCGGGCCTTCCTTCATTTCACTAACTGCTACCAGACGCGGCACGAATTCGTCGGCATCATCGGTTGGCCAACCTTGCAGCCAAACGCCTTGCCAAACTCGTCGAAGTTCTGCACCGTGCCTTTCGTCCTCCACTCGCCTGAGCTGTGTGGATCCGTCTTCGCCAGCACACGCGCACTCTGCTCCGTCTGATTCTGGCACCATACCTGTCCAAACGTGATGAAGAACCGTTGCCTCGGAGTGTAACCATCCTTTTCGCCATTCGAGTAACCGGGCTCGGCACCTGGTCCGCCTTTAGCCAGGACCTCTTGAAGCGCCTGAAATGCGATTCGGATGCCGCCGTTGTCGGCAGTGTTTTCGCCTAGCGTCAGCTTGCCGTTTAGGTTCTGGCCTTCGGCAACCTTGAAGCCGTCATACTCTTTCGCTTCGCAGTCGGTTCGCTCTTTGAACTTCGCAAGATCCTCAGCCGTGAACCACTGCTTCACATTGCCCTTCGGATCGTACTTCGATCCCTGGTCGTCGAACCCATGCGTCATCTCGTGGCCGATCACCACGCCGATCCCGCCGAAGTTCACTGCCGGGTCCATGCTGTTATCGAAGAACGGCGGCTGCAGAATGCCCGCAGGGAAATTGATGTCGTTGTTCGGTGGGTTGTAATAGGCGTTCACCGTCGGCGGTGTCATCGTCCATTCCTTCTCTTCGACCGGCTTGCCCAGCTTGTTGTAGTTGCGCCGACGCTCAAACTCTATGCTCCTCTCAATGTTGCCAAGTGGGTCATCGCGCTTCACCACAAGCCCGCTGTAGTCGCGCCAGTTTTCCGGATAGCCGATCTTGTTCCGGATTGCATCCAGCTTTGCCTTCGCTTCGACCTTGGTCGCATCGCTCATCCACGGCAGCTGCTGGATGTCCTGGCCCAGCGCCCGCTCCAGCGCTGCCACCAGCTTGTCCATGTTCGCCTTTGCGTCCGGTGGGAAGTTTTGCTTAACCCAGTCCTGGCCCACAGCCTCGCCCAACGCCTGGTCGGTTGCTCGCGTGCAGCGCTTCCAACGTGGCGTCTGCTCCTTCTGACCATTCAAAGTCGCGGAGAAGAAATTGAAGTTCTCGTCGACGAATGGCTTCGACAGCGCAGGCGCCGCAGACCGCAGTGCATGCCACCGCAAGTAGCTCTTTAGAGAATCCACGCTCGCCGAATCGATCTCGGCATTCATTGCCGTGAAGTACGTCGGCGTCGCCACATTCAACGTCTTGAACTCGCCGATCTTGATGCCCTTCACATAAGCGTCCCAGTTATAGCTTGGAGACAGGGCCTGCAACTCAGCCAACGTCATAATGTGATATCGCTTCGCCGGATCCCGCAACTCCACGCGATCGATCGCTCCCTTGGCCAGCCCCGTCTCGATCGACATCACGCTCTTGGCCTCTTGCGCCGCCTTGTCCTGCGAATCGCCCAGCAGCACGAACATATTCGTCAAGTGGTCCACATACTGCTCACGCAGCTTCTGGCTACGCGGACTGTCGTCGATATAGTACGAGCGATCGGGTAGTGTAAGTCCGCCCTGTCCCGCGTTCACAATCTGTTGGCTCGAATCCTTCTGATCCTGCTGCACGCCGAGTTGATAGAACGTTCCCACCGCGTATTCGTTTTGCAGCTCAGCCACCATCGCCGACAGCTGCTTCTTGTCCTGCAGCGAAGCGATCGTCTTCATCACTGGCTCAACCGGCTTCGCACCCAGTTTGTCCGCCAGGTCTTCGTTCATGCACGCGGCAAAGTAGTCGCCATACTTCTTCTGCAACGGAGTCTTCGGAGCATCGGCCGCAGCCTTGAGTTCGACGTAAAGCAGATAATTGTTCCGTTCCGCCAGTTCATTGAAGCGTCCCCACCTTGACTGGTCACCGGGAATCGGGTTCTTCTTCAGCCAGTTCCCGCAAGCATACTGATAGAAATCTACGCACGGGTCTGCCGTTTTATCGATCGCAGAAAGGTCAAAGATAATCGGCTTCTTCGGCTCCGTCGTCGGTCCAGGGGCCATATCCGATCCAAGAAACGACTGCCCCAGGCACATGCCTGTGGACAGCACCAGAAAACTAGCTAGCGACTTAACAATCATGACTCTCCTCGAAAAAATGCCTTGGCACAACGTAATTTTCAGGATGCGAATCGATCGGTCCTCATCCTAAAGGGCAAAGATTATTTTTGGTGTTACGAAGACGAAACACCGTAACACAAAGTTTCGTGCCTGGGCGAGAACGGAAAAGCGGGTTCGAGCCAATGCTCGAAACCCGCTTTTCCGTCTCTGCTCTCTTCTCGCAACTAGAAAATCTTCAGATGAATCGTCAGATACTTCTTTGGATCACTCCGAATCGTCGTCACCAGGTCCGTACTTGCTGTCAGCAGTTTGTTGACATTCGTGTAGACCGAATCGTCGGTCGCCAACTTGCCCAAAGTCCCACGCCCCTCGTTGATATTGGATACCAGCGAATTGATCTGCGCCAACGTACTGCTCAGGTCCTGTCGGAACTTTGGATCCTTCAGCATCAATCCAAGCCCGCCTTTACCCGCATCTGCATCCGCCATGATCGAATTCGCATGTGCCAGCGTCGAGTTCAGGTTCTTGTAAAGTGAATCATCCTTCAGCAGCATTCCCGCCGTACCCTTGCCGCCTTCCAGATTGTTTGCGATATTCTCCAGCTTCCCCACTGTATCGTTCAACCGGTTGTACAAGGCGTCGTCAGTCATCAACTTGCCGATAGAGCCACGCCCGGCGTTCAGGTTCTTTTCCAACCTCAGCAGTTCATCCACCGTTGCGTTTGCCTTGTTGTACAGATCTGGATTGTTGATCAACTGTCCGACAGATCCCTTACCCGACTGAATGTTATCGACGATCACATTCATCTTCGCCAGAATCACATTCAGGCTTTCGATTGTCCCCTGACTGGCCTTCACCACGTCGCTTAGGCTGGGTGTCTCGTTAGTCTTCAGCACATCGCCATCCTGCAACCGTGGCCCCACGGCAAACTGGCTGTTGATATCCACGATCGTGTCGCCTAGCACCCCCACCGTTGACAGCGAGGCCTTCGAGTCTTTCTTCAGATCCGACCCATACTTATCGTCCAGCTTCATCACGACCTTGACCGGTGTGAGTTTCCGCTCCGGCGAGTTGTCGATCGTTACCGTCTTCACCGTGCCGATCGTGACCCCTTGCAGGTTTACCGCCGCGCCCGTCTTCAGCCCGGCCGCATTCTCAAAGTAGGTCACCACTGTCAGCTTGTGCGAGAGAATTCCAAGCCCCGACGAGCTCGTCATCAGGAACAGCAGCGTCACCAGGATCACTGTCGAAATCAACACGATCACGCCCACCTTCAACTGCGACCATCGGACCTCGTGTTGACTGGGCATAGCACTCCTTTGGGACGTTGTTCACAAAAAACCGGCAACGCAGCGTTTCATTCGCCGCTCTCGACCTTTCGACACAAGCCGGATACTGGTAACTGAGAGGATACATTACCCTCAATTCCTTCTCCCACAAATCATCGTCAATCTGTCTACGTTGAAAGTGCTTTGCCATCAATAGATGCACTCATTGGGTCAATGGTTTCAATCCGGTCCGAACCCCCGCCTAGTCCTCTGCCACCACCACCGCCAGCGCCAGCTCCCGGCTATGAGTCAGGCTTAACTGTAACCTGCGAACCCCCATCGCTTGGGCCAGCTCTTCCGCCCGCCCCGTCAGATGCAACGACGGTCGGCCACTCTTCTCCCGCTTCACTTCGAACTCCTTCCAGGTCACCCCCCGGCTGATTCCGGTCCCCAGCGCCTTTGCCCCGGCCTCCTTCGCAGCAAATCGTGCCGCAAAACTCTCCGCCGAGTTCTTCTTCCGCGTGCAGTAGGCGATCTCTCCCGCCGTAAAGATACGCTGAAGAAACCGCTCCCCAAACCGGTCGATACTCTGCTGCACCCGACTAGTCTCGATCAGGTCCGTTCCTAGTCCCAGCACCATGCCAAACCTCGCTCCACCATCCTCCTACACTTCCTCGCCTACCGCACGAGATATCCACAAGGCAAGTTCTTGCAACACCATAACCTGACCGTCACATGACTACAGTACTGCCCCCTCCCCTCACGCTTGGCCCTCATCTTCCGATGAACACCCTAACCGCAACCATTTCGCTTTAGAGGCCTTTTCACCCATGCAATCGCTCGACATACAGGGCTTCAGCTACGAAGAGCGGCACGGCCTTCTCCCCACCTTGGCCTCAGCCTTCGCCGACTGCGGCGGCTGGATCCTCGACCGCAGGACCCTCTCCCCCACCACGATGGAGTTTCGCCTCGAGATACAGCTCCGCGCTGTCATCGATCTCTACTCGTCCATCCTCGCCTCAGGCCTTGAACTCACCCGCAACGGCCACCTCGGCCTCACTCATCTCTGCACCTGCCGCAAAAACCTCGCCGTCCCATCCGACCTCGGCCAGCTCGTCACCATCCGACTCGAGATCAGCTTCCTTGAAGACGCCACCCTCCACTCAGTCTTCATCAAACCACCCGCCTGACTGACATGGACAACAAGATCACTGGCTTGCGTCAACGAAGGGTGACCGAGAGATCAAATCGCCTGAGTTTCTCAACCGTTACACGACGCCGCAACGTTAGTATTTGTAATCCTAGCGGCCCAGCTCCACTACGGTCTTTCGGTGCAGCCAGCTATCCGAGCCACCAATCACCAGCACCCCCGGCTGCCATCTTCCATGTGTGAACACTAGCCCCAGCCCCGTCGAGTCCGCAGCCACCTTAAAAACCGGCAGACTCACCACCGAACCACCCCCTGCCACCCTCGCTGTTAACCCCACTCCGCTCACCCCAGCGGTCTCGTCCCACCGCCGTCCCTCAGCATCCACCAGATAAGCCCAAATCAATCCTTCGCTTTGTGCCTTCATTCCCTTATTCGTTACCTGGACCGTCACCCTCACCAGCCGCCGCCCGTCTTTGATCAAAAATCCCGGCACCTCCTCTACCCCGGTCACGGTAAAACACATCTCATCAAAACACTGCGGCTCCCCCATAGCCATCACTCTCTTTTTCTGTCCCAGCGAAACCCCAACCAGCACGCACAGATACACCACCCACACACCCGCCAGCCACGCAACTCCGCGCCGTGCCCGCTGCCGCTCCCTGCGCCAGAGCGACACCAACACCCCTGCGACACCGATCCCGGTCCACGCCACCAACCCGAGCAACAAAAGCTCCGTCGCCTTCATCCCAACCCCATTCACGATAGACTTTAGTTACCTGATGCTTCCTCAATCTTCGACCTTGCCACCCGATCCCGACCCGCGCTCCGCGTCAATGCCTCCTCATTCTTCCACGTTCGTCTCGTCCCCGGACCCAGACCTCGCCGCGCCTCCCATCATCGTCGCCCGCGACCTAGGCAAGACCTATCGTTCTGGCAAACTCGAGGTTCCCGCGCTCCGAAACGTCAACTTCGCCATCGCCCCCGGCGAGTTCGTCGCCATCGTCGGGCCCTCCGGCTCCGGAAAGTCCACCCTCTTTTACATCCTCGGCGGCCTCACCAACGCCACCAGTGGCTCTGTGCTCATCGATGGCACCGACTTCGCCAAGCTCACTGACGCCGAGCGCACCAGAATGCGCCGCGCCAAGATCGGCTTCATCTTCCAGCGCTTCAATCTTCTCCCTACCCTCTCCGCCATGGGCAACATCGAAATCGCCCACGACATCTCGAGCCTGGGCGCGTCTGCTAAAAGAGAACTCGACAAGCCCCTTCTCGACCACCTCACCGACATGCTCGGCATCCAGGGTCGACTCGACCACCGCCCGAATGAACTCTCCGGCGGCGAACAACAACGCGTAGCCATCGCCCGCGCACTCATCAACCGGCCCGCCATCGTCCTGGCCGACGAACCCACCGGCAACCTCGACACCAAAAACTCCGATGCCGTCCTCAAGATGCTCCGCAAATCCAGCCGCGAGCTCAACCAGACCGTCCTCATGATCACCCACAACCCCGAGGCCGCCCAGATCGCCGACCGCATCCTTCACATGCGCGACGGCGAAATGACCCACATCGAAGACGGCAAGGGCTAGCCAGGCGTTCTGCTACCATCGCCAGCGTGGCGAACCTCTTCCATCACGACCCCGATCCCACCTTCGCAGATGTATACCGCCCTATGTCCGAGCTGGAACTGCGAGATCTCCTCAGAGACTGGCATTCTCTCGTTCCCGAGGCCCGCACTGCCCTCGCGGCCGAGTTCGCCACCCGCGATCTCGAGTTCGCCGAGCCCCCACCTCCCGTTGACGACTCACCGGAATTTCGCGAACTAGTCACCGTTCGCCGTTACCGTGATCTCTCTGAGGCCATCGTCGCGCGCGCTGTCGTCGAGTCCGCTGGCATCTTCTGCTTCCTCAAGGATGAGAACTTAGTCCGCCTCGATTGGCAGGTCTCCAACTTCATTGGAGGCATCCGTCTCCAGGTGGGCGCCGCCGAGGTAGAAGCGGCCCAAGATATCCTCTCGCAGCCTATCCCCGACGAAATCTTCATCCCCGACCAGCCCGGATTCATGCAGCCGCGCTGTCCCCGTTGCACCTCGACCGATATCTCATGGGAGCGTCAAGGACGTAAGGCCGCTTTAGCCTCACTGTACCTGTTCTCACTCCCGCTACCACGCGGCTCCGAGTCCTGGCATTGCAACAGCTGCGAGTTGCGCTGGATCGACGACGAACCGGACGAAACTGCATCAAGCGACAACAACCGCGATTCGCCGCATTAAGCAAACGAGGAGCATTACCATGCCCTGGTATCAACTCGACGACGCCAACGACCCAAAGCTCGACGAGCTGGCCCGCAAATACAACCTCCACCCTCTCCACATTGAAGACGCACGCAACGTAGACGAAAGCGTCAAGGTCGACACCGCTCCCAACTACACCTTCGCCGTCTTCAAACCCGTTCGCCTCGACCCAGACCCGGACAACCCCGGCGAACAGATGCCCATCTTCACCCCCATCGACATCTTCGCCGGCAAAGACTTCCTCATCACGATCTCTGACCCCCTCTGCCCAACAACTCAGCAGGCCCTCGACCGCGCCCGCCGCGACGGCGATGACGAGCATCCCGGCAAGCTTCTCTATCTCATCCTCGACACCATCGTCGATCTCTACTTTCCCGCCATCGACCACTTCGACGACCGCATCGATCAGCTCGAAGACAAAGTCTTCGACAATCCCTCACCCGAAATCCTCCAATCCGTCTTCACCATCAAGCGCGAGCTCATCGACCTCCGCCGCGTCCTCGTCAACACCCGCGACGCCTCGCTCCACCTTCAACGCGACCCCAACACCATCATCGACACCGACCACCAGCCCTTCGTCCGCGACACCTACGACCACGTCGCCCGCCTCCTCGACTCCGTCGAAACCCAGCGCGACCTCCTCAACAACACCCTCGACATCTATCTCTCCTCAGTCGCTAACCGCACCAACGAAGTCATGAAGGTCCTTACTGTCCTTGGCACCATCGTTCTGCCCGTTCTCGCCATCTCGAGCATCTACGGCATGAATCTCAAGGGCCTGCCGTTCCAGGACTCCCCATACGGCGGCGAATGGGTTGGTGGCATCTCGCTCGTCGCCACCATCGCCCTTCTCTACATGCTCCGCAAACTGCGATGGTTCTGATGCTCGCCTCCACCACATCAAATTCATCTCCCGGCATGTTGACTCTGCAAAACTCCCGAGCATACTCCCTCCCCGCCGAGAACTGTTTCCGCATCTCTCCTTACAAGACGGCAACGCCGCCAAGGAGTTCTTGAATGACCGATTACCGCGTAACAAAGGGCGAAGCCCAGGAAGACCAGATTACCGCTTCCATCGAAAAGTTCACTTCACAAATCCCATCGAGCGCCTATCTCGCCGCCGCGCTGGCCTCCATGGCCGTCTCGGTAAGCTTCAAGGCCGCTAAGAGGACAGACATGGCCCTCTTCGTTGGCCAATGGGCCGCACCCTTCCTCATTCTTGGCATCTACAACAAGCTGGTAAAAATCCACGGCTCCGACAGCGCTAGCGGCGGTACAAACGCCTGACCCCAAAAAGAAAAGCCCCGGCGCAAAGCCGGGGCAGCTTCAATTAACCTTTACCAAAGCACCCCATGGACCGGCTTCTCCGCTGGCCGCAGAACGGACTCCCCCAGCAGCTGCCGCAGATTGATCTCAATCGTCGTCGTAATCGCCGTCAGCGGCACATCATAGATCGTGTTCTCAAATGGATCTTCTAGATCGCGCCCAATCTTATCCAGCGCCAGAAAAATAAACCCCACCAGCGTCGATCCCAGCGGCGTATACCAACCCATGTCAGACACCAGCGCCAACGGAAGCAGCAGGCAATAGATCTGCACAAACAGGTGCGGAAAATAATCGTACTGCTTCGGCATCGGCGTGTTCTTGATGCGTTCGGACCCCCCTTGCGCATCCACGAGATCGTCCAGATTGGCATCGAGGGCCCGCCAATGCATCATGTCTATCCACCCGCGCAACTGGCACTCGCGCAGCAGCACTCCCATCTGCTGCTGTATCGCGAGCGGAACATTCTTTTCATCTCGCAGTCTGCTCAACTCCTGCTCACTCAGCAGCGGCACCAATTCCGTCCACGGTTCCAATCCTCGAAGATGTTGTCGTAGCGCATGCATATAGGCGATCTGGTAATACACCAGGCGTCTCTGCACCGTCTTCAACTCTCCGGCCTCTGCGTCGTTCAACGGCATCATCACCGTCGTCACCTGCCTGGCCCAGCTACGCGAGTTGTTCACCAGCGCACCCCACAGCGTCCGTGCCTCCCACCATCGCGCGTACGACGACTGGTTCCGAAACGCCACAATGACTCCGATCGCCGACCCAAACAGACTCAGCGGAATATGCGGCAACGCCACCCAGTCCCAATGCAAGACCTTATAGGCCACTACGACGGACAGGTCGTACACCACGAGTATCAGCAAAGGCTTGCCCACGTACCACAGCAGCATCCTTAACTTTACCTGCTGCTCGCGCGGAACGATCATGCGTCACCATCGATCGTCACTGGCCGAAAGACCCGTCCACCGTCGTCCGAGATCCTCACCTTACCCTTGCCAATGTCGTACACCCAACCCGAGATCGTCAGCTCTTCGCGCGCCATCGCTCCCGCCACCGAAGGGTGCGTCCGCAGGTGCTGCATCTGCAGCAGAACATTCTCCTCTGTCAATCGGCGCATCAACTCGCTTGGCTTCTCATCGCTCTCCGCCAGCGAACTGGCCACACTCAGCGCAGCATGCGCATTCTTCAGCCAGCTCCTAACCGTCGGCATCTTCTCCAGCGCCTCCGGATGCAGCAAACCTTTCATTGCTCCACAGTCGGTATGCCCGCAAATCACAACGTGCCGCACCTTCAACGCGGTCACCGCATACTCGATCACCGCGCTCACGCCGCCCATCATCTCGCCGTACGCGGGCACCAGGTTCCCCACATTGCGCGTCACAAAGATATCCCCCGGCCCGGATTGCGTAATCGTCTCAATATCGATTCGCGAATCCGCGCACGTCACAATCAGCGCATGCGGTGTCTGCGGCTCGCTCGCCGCCTTCACATAGGTGTCCTGATGGCCCGGATACACCTCCGTCTGAAACTTGACAATCCCCGCCTTCAACTCCGCTAGAACATCGCTCACAGTCGTCTCCTCACGATTCTTCGTCGTTCCGAGTGTACCGAACGATCGATAATTTATTCCTTCCACTTGATATTGCACCCAACAGCAAATCGCTGGTTCGGGTCCGGCCTCTTCCCCGCGATCACCGCATCCATCGCCGCCCGCAGGTCCTTACCGGTCACCGGAATATCGTTCCCCGCATCTCCGCGCCGTGGCCTGCTGTCATCCAACTGCCCGCGATACATCAGGGCCATCTGCCCATCGAACAGAAAAATATCCGGCGTACACGCCGCGTCATAAGCCCGCGCTATCTCCTGCGTCTCGTCGTACAGATAAGGGAAGCGGAATCCCAACCGCTCCGCCTGCTTCTTCATCTCCCCCGGCGCATCCTGCGGGAAAGCCTCGACATCGTTCGACGAGATCGCCACTATCGCGATCCTGCCCTCGTAATCCCGCCCAATGCGCGCCAGTTCCTCCTCCACATACTTCACATAAGGACAGTGCACGCAGATAAACATCACCAGCAGTCCATGACATCCCGTCGCCGCGCAGTTCGCCCCATCAGCCCGCGCATCGTCCGACACCGCAGCGAACACATCGTCCCGCCCCACGGCCTTCCCGCTCACCACATCCACTAATTCAAACGCCGGAGCCGTACTCCCCAACGCCACCATCGTCGACTGCGTCTTCGACATGACCCATCTCCTCGCGACCGGAATCAAATTCTGGACCGGCCAAATCATCCTCCCCTCATTCTAAGGCTCGATCGTTACACTATCTCCATGTTCATCCATATGTTCTCCTTCCGCTGGAAACCAGGCATCACCGAGCAGCAGAAACAGCGCGTCCTCGACGAGGTCACCGCTCTGCGGACTCAGATCCCCGGCATCCTTGACTCAGCCGTCGGCTTCAACACATCGCCCCGCGGTCAGGGCTATGAGTTCGGCGGCGTCATGAAGTTCTCCAACCGCGCCGCCTACGACGCCTACAACGCCCATCCCGTCCACCAGCAACTCCTCACCTGGCTCTTACCTCTCATCGACCCCATGGAGGTAGACTTCGAACTCTGACCCGCCTGCTGCCCGATCCCAAAAGCATGGGGAACCCACCTCATCATCCTCAAACCGCCGACCGCACCCTATCCTGAAAAAAAGGATGCTTCCCACCCGCACACTCGCCGGCGGCCGAACTACACGCCGCGCTTTGCCCATTGGCCCCAATGGCTTGCCGCTGTGTCGCTGGTGCGAACTCGAAATTCTCGCCAAACGTCGCCGCACCTTCTGCAGTGACTACTGCGTCCACCAATGGCGCCTCCGCACCGACCCCGGCTACCTTCGCGACCAGGTTTTCGCCCGCGACCGCGGCATCTGCGCCGTCTGCAGCACCGACACCATTGCCGCCTACAACGCACTCAAACGGGCACGAGGCCCCGCCCGCATCGCAGGTCTCCATCTCTACGGAATGAAATCCATCACCACGCGCCGCAGCCTCTGGGACGCCGACCACATCCGCCCCGTGGCCGAGGGCGGAGGCCAATGCGACCTCGACAACCTCCGCACCCTCTGTCTCCTCTGTCACCGCGAAGCCACGTCCCAACTCCGGCAACGCCTCAGTCGCGCCAGAGCGTCATAGACGAATTGCCTCACCCAAAATTTTGATACTGGATCCAGAACTCAGGCCACGGTAAACGCGGCGGCCCGCACACATAGATGCTCCCGCCCTTCTCTTCATTCGAAACCCCATCCGGATTGCTGACTTGTCCGGCAAGCTGACAGCCTGTAAACGCCTTCTCTGCGGTCGCCTTCGAAAATCCCAGCACAATCAGCGTCGTTGGGTGCTCTGCAGGATAGCCGCGCAGCCACGCCGAATTCGTCCGGCTGATCGGCATAGGCAAACCGTACTTCGGCCCCAGAATCTCAACAGCACCCTGCTCCCCATAGTTCGCAGTAAACACGCCTACACTCGCTCGCTGCTCGGCGGGCAGCGAGTCGCGAATCGAGGCCACCTGTTGTACCAACTCGCTCCACCCCAGCTCCTCCCGCAGGTCGCCATTATTCTTCAACGCAAACTGTCGTAGCGGCCCACTCGAAGCCAGCGGAACAATCAGCGCATAAACAAACAGCCCCCAAGCTGCCACGCCGGTAAAAAAAACACCCTCCACAACGCGTCCCCAGGGGCTCCTCAGCGACTGCACCCATCGCTCTCCCACCACCGCGCCCATCGCCATCAGCATCGGATACGCCGCCGCCAGATAATATCCCCGCCCTTTTCCGAGCATAAACAGCGCCAGCGGGATAACGTACATCCATCCAAGCATTCGATAGCGCCGGTCTCGGAAGAAACTCACCAACCCCGCGACCCACAAGGGCGCGGCAACGATGTTCGCGCAGATAATGAATTGATCCCGCAAAAATCCATTCGCCCGCCCCTGGCCAACGTCCCGCGTATGGATGTGCTGCAAAAAATGCACCGAAATAAATCCATGCCGCACCTGCCACAAAAGGTTGGGCAGAAAGATCACCACCGCCACCCCAACCCCGCACCAGAACCACCCGCTCAAAAAGAATCGCCGCGCGCTGGTCAGCAGCATCCCACCCAGAACTCCCGCGACAAAAAAACAAATCGTGTACTTCGTCATCAAGCCTGCGCCGATCGCCGCCCCAATCGCAACCCACCACCGTGGGTCCTCCGTCTTCAGCAACCGAATGACGAAATAAGCAATTAACACCCACCACAAATAATCGAATGTGGAGTACTGAAACTCCGTTCCTTCGAACACCGGCAGCCCCGATGTCGCCACCAGCAGGGCCGACGTCACCCGCGCTAACCTCCCGCCACCAAGCTCACGCGCCATCAGCCCGGCCACAACAATCGCCACAGCCTGCGCAATCACCGAAAACAACCGCAAACCCACCATCGAAACGCCAAAGATCTCCAGCCCAATCCGCTCCACAAACGGCGTAAACGGCGGATAAGCCACAAACCCCCAGTCCAGATGCCGAGCATCGCTCAAAAACTGAAATTCATCGCGATGAAACCCATAACGACCGTTGGTAAGCAGGTGAATCACCGTCACCACCAGCGCAATCGTGACCAGTGCCAGCGTATCGGCTCGCGCACCAGTGTCTCGCCGCACCAGCCTCTCCTCCGGATCGATCACTTCCATCCGCATCTCCACCAATCTGTCGTTGTTCCCCAACTTCTACGCATCACACTACACGCAGGTTCCCCGGCTCCCACTTAGCTCTTCACCAAGACGACTCGTAAAATTGGTAAGACCACCTATTGACCTCGCTCTATCCGCGGTGTATCAAGGCAGGACGATGCGAATCCTCCATCTTGCCGCCACCATTCTTCTCGTCGCAGCTCCTCTCTCCTCGCAGACATCATCACCGCCAACAAGACTAGATCCCAATAGCCCAGCCAACATCGGCCGCACCCAGCTCACCAGCTACCTCGACGATATAGCCGCCAAAGATACCGCCGCGCGGCGCAGCGCCATCGCCGCGATCACCACCCGCGCCCAGGCCGAAGCCCACCAGCAAGAGGTCCGCAAAAAGATCCTCACCCTCATCGGCGGCCTCCCCGAAAAGACACCCATCAACGCAAAATCCCTTGGCACCACGCAAGCTGACGGCTTCCGCATCGAAAAAATCTTCTACGACTCCCAACCGAACTTCCCCGTAACCGCACTCCTGTATCTCCCTGACGCGAAACCCGCCGCTGCCCAGGAAAAACTCCCCGCCATCATCGTTGCCCCTGGCCACGGGTTCACTGGCAAAGTCACCGACTACGCCTTCGCCAGCACCTTCGCCCGCAACGGTTTCGCCGTCCTCTCCTACGACCCCATCGGCCAGGGCGAGCGTCTCCAGTACCCCGACCCCGCCGATCCTGCAAAGACTCTCCTCAAAGCCTCCACCGGCGAACACGGCGAAGCCGGCCTTCAACCCACCCTCATCGGCGACGCCCTCGCCCGCACCTTCGCCTGGGACGGCATCCGCGCCGTCGACTACCTCACCTCGCGCCCAGAGATCGACCCAAACCGGATCGGAGCCTTCGGCTGCTCCGGTGGTGGCACCATGACCGCACTCCTCGGCGCACTCGACACCCGCGTCCACGCCATCGCCGTAGCCTGCTATCTCACCAGCTTCGACACGCTCCTTCCCGCTCTCGGCCCCCAGGATTCCGAACAATCCACGCCAAACTTCATCGCGAGCGGACTTGACTTCCCCGACTGGGTCGAAGTCGCTGCCCCCCGTCCCTACGCCATCATCTCCACCGCCCAGGACATGTTCCCCTACGCCGGCGCCCTTGCCACCGTCACTGAATCCCGCCGCTTCTACGCCCTCTTCGATCCAACATCAGCAGGAACTCCAACCAACAACCCAGCTCCCGGCATCCCCACCGGCCCAACACTCAACCCCGACACCTCAAACTCCATCGCCGCCACCGCTCCACTGCAGTGGATTACCGGCATCGGCCGTCACGGCAATCTCCGCCCGCTCACCGAACAGATCGTCTCCTTCTTCCTGACTCACCTCGCCAACTCGACCGCACAACCCATCCTTCCACCACCACCCACACCCGGCGCGACTCCTTTCGCCTTACCGGCCGACATCCCTGCGTCCGCTTTTCAAGTCACGCCAACCGGCCAGGTCTCCACCAGCTATCCCAACAGCGAAACCGTCCAAACCCTCAGCCTCAAACGCTATGCAACCCTGGCGAAACCGAAATCTCTAGCCCAATCCCAACTCCAACAGTCCGTCCGCGACGTCACTCACGCCACAGTTAAGCCCGGCGACACCGCTCCCATCAACACGCAATCCCCGCCTCTTACATCCCCACCCGAAGGAGATGTCCACGTCCGCCACCGTTTCACCCTCACTACTGCGCCGGGCATCAACATCCAGGCCGAGTTCTACCGCCCCTCCGACGGCAAACACCCCGCACTCCTCGTCCTGAAGAACAGCCTCGACCCCGCCCTAGAACCATCGCGCGTCGAAGAGATCAAAAAATTCCGCGCCCTCGCCGACGCCGGCACTGCAGTCCTGGTTGTCGCTCCTCGCCCCTCGCCGCCGGGCATTGAAGAGACCAAAGCCTCCATCCTCGGCCCCTTCTACCTCACCGAACTTCGCGCCGAACTCGTCGGCAAGACTCTCCTTGGCCTCCGCGTCGATGACGCCATCGCAGCCGTCAACTTCATGTCAGGCGGCACCACCGTCGACCCCAATAAGATCACCGCCGAAGCCTCAGGCCACCTTGGCCTGGTTCTCCTCCATGCTGCGATTCTAGATCCCCGCCTCAAACACATCACGATCGACCATACGCTGGAAAGCTACGCCAGCCTGATCAAAGCGCCCATGCCCATCGACGCTTCGGAAGACATCCTTCCGGGCGTCCTCCTCCACTACGATGTTCCCGATCTCACCCAGGCGCTCGGCCCTCGCCTGACCTTCACCGACCCACTGCCCGGTACCGCCAACCTCTCTGCGCCCGCAACACTTTTGCGATAAATTTTTCTGGCGCTGGTTTGCCTCGTTTTTTGCTGGGGGTTTTGGCAAAAACGTGGTGCAGAACGTGGTTTTTTGATGGTGAATTCGTGGTGGATTGCTGGTGAAACCTGGTGAGTTGACGGTCATTTTTCAGGCTCGAAAGAAACGCCACTTTTTCCAGATTTATTTTTGAGGGATTCCCGTTTTGGGAACACCAACCTCTCAGCAAAATAAATCCTCCCAGTAAAGTGTACTATGTGTAATAGTACAGCTGTGATTCCCTTCAGCGTCCACTTCCGGCCCGGCGTTCCGCTCTTTGAGCAGGTCGTCTACGCCGCGCAGAAGGCGATGATCTCCGGACAGCTCCTCCCCGGCGACCCATTTCCCTCCGTCCGCGCCCTCAGCCGCGAGCTCAAGATCAACCCCAACACCGCCCACAAGATCGTAGCGCAGCTGGTCAGCGACGGCCTTCTCGAGACCCGTCCCGGCATAGGCAACGTCGTCGCCGCGCTCCCCGACTCCACCCGCAAGGAGCGTACCCAGCTCCTCGGTCGCGAGGTCGAGCAACTCGTCGTCGAAGCCAAGCGTCTCGGCATCGCCCGCGACGACATCCTCGCCAGCATCGCCCAGCACTGGGACCGCCTCAGTCCCGACGAAGCCCCACTAACTCCCGAAGATGGAGGCCGCAGAAAAAAATGACCCCCGTGATTCAAACCCGGAACCTCTCTCGCAGCTATGGCCGCACCGACGCGCTCAAAGGTCTCGACCTCACCATCCCGAAGCACGCTATCTACGCCCTCGTCGGCCCCAACGGCGCCGGCAAAACCACCATCATCAAGCTCCTGATGAACATCCTCCGCCCCACCGCCGGCAGCGCTCAGGTGCTCGGCCATCCCGCGGCCAACGTAGCTGGAGAAGTCTTCACGCACATCGGCTACGTCTCGGAAAATCAGGAACTGCCCGAGTGGATGACCGTCGGCTACCTCCTCGATTACGTCCGCCCCTTCTATCCCACCTGGGACGTCGCCCTCGAGCAGCACCTCCTCCGCCAGTTCGATCTCCCCCTCGATCGCAAGCTCAAGCATCTCTCCCGCGGCATGAAGATGAAGGTCGCCCT
Organism: Acidobacteriaceae bacterium KBS 89; assembly: GCA_000381605.1. GTDB lineage: Bacteria > Acidobacteriota > Terriglobia > Terriglobales > Acidobacteriaceae > Edaphobacter. The sequence goes on along the minus strand of KB906754.1, from coordinate 842,547 downwards.
CGCCAGCGTCCTCGCCTACCGCCCCGCGCTCATCGTCCTCGACGAACCCTTCTCCGGCCTCGACCCTCTCGTCCGCGACGAACTCATCGAAGGCCTCCTCGAGCGCGCCCCCGAGAGCACCATCCTGCTCTCCTCCCACGACCTCGCCGAGATCGAATCCTTCGCCACCCACGTGGGCTACCTTGATCGCGGCCGCCTCCTCTTCTCCGAAGAGATGGCCACTCTCACCGACCGCTTCCGCGAAGTCGAGATCACGCTTAATCAGCCCCAGCCTCTCCCCGCGGCAGTCCCGTCCACCTGGCTTCAACCTCAAACCGTAGGTACCGTCATCCGCTTCACTCATACCAAAGCCGCCGACGGCGCAGCAGCCACCGAACTCGCTCAAATCTTCCCGAACGCCCGCGACATCACCCTCACCCCCATGACGCTACGTTCGATCTTCCTAGCTATCGCCAAAAGCTCATCCACCAACTCATCTGCGCAGAAGGGAAGAGAAGCATGAGCCAGGTCATCCACATCTTCAAAAAAGACATCCGCCACCTCTGGCCAGAGGTCCTCGCCTCCCTTGTGGTAACAGCGATCTTTGTGAAGATTTACCCTGTCACGTGGGCCACGGGATGGCATACCTCCCGCATGCCGGACGTTCTGGCAAGCGTTGTGGCCGTTCTAGTCCCCGTAACTTGGTGGGTGATGGTCACACGTCTCATCCACAGTGAGCCGCTGGTCGGCGAGAGTCAGTTCTGGGTTACTCGGCCGTATCAGTGGCAGAAACTCCTTGCGGCCAAATTCCTCTTTCTCGCTGCCTTCCTCTACGTGCCCTTCCTCATTGCACAAAGTCTTCTGTTGCGGGAGGCAGGCTTTCATCCGTTGTCGTATCTGCCTGGCCTGTTCTTCAATCTGTTCCTGATAACACTCATTCTGGTAGTCCCTATCGCAGCCGTCGCCACGGTTACCTCAGGCTTCGCCCGGGCAGTTCTTTGGTTGCTGGCCTCCGTCGTCTACATCGCGGGTTTGGTGGCGGTCGCTGGCCTTCTCTTTTCCTCCGGCGATCCAGACACCTACAGAGGCGACATCGTTCACTTCGTACTGTGCTCTCTCTGTATCGCGACGATTGTCTTGCAATACGCCACCCGGAATGTTCGTCTGTCCCGTTGGCTCCTCGTCGTGGCCGCCGCGACTGTCGGGATCAGCGCCTTCCCGTGGCCCGGGTCCGCGCTTGTTCGCATCGAATACCCTCCGTCTTCTACCAGCATGCCGCCACCAGCTCGCCTCGAATTCAATTCCGATTCGTCACCCCACGTCACTGCATACGGCAGCAGCAACGCGGAACTACCGCTTCAGTTCCCACTTACAGTTTCGGGCGTAGCCGCAGGTACGGCCGTGCGCGCAAATTCAGTCATGGTCACAATCACGGCTCCAAATGGCCTGCACTGGTCTTCCTTCTGGCAATTTGACGGACAATTTTTCACCTCTGCCGAACCCAACTCCGCGGTCGACGTCAGGGTCAACCAGGCTTTTCTCGAAAAGGTGAAGGACCTTTCAGTACAAGTCCGCATCACTTGGGCGGTCTCTCGAATTCGCGCCGGGGCCACCAGACAGGCCATCACAGGAGAAGAAGGATTCACCACACCCGATGGCGGCATCTGCTCCCAGGGTGGGAATGACTACACCTCGTTTCAGTGCCGATTTCCCATGCGCGAGCCGCGGCTCACTCGCTTCACCGCCATGTGGTCCCATCAGCTATGCTCGCAAGAACAGCCCCCGGACACCACCCCGGTCTCTGCCACAGGATGGGCCGGCCACCTTGGGAACACCCCCGCGGACTTTGGAATCACGTCAGTCTGGACTTCTTCCCTCTACTTTCCCGGCCAGGGCTTCACCATCAATGAACGGTCAAACCGAACCTATCTCTGCCCCGGTACTCCCATCAGCTTTACCGAATACACCCTGGTTGATAAGTCCCAAATTGACCTCTTGATTCCGGCCGTGCGTCTCCCCTACCGGCCCAACATCCGCTTCCAAACCTCTCCTGCGAAGGCGGATTAAAGGAGCCTCAGGGGCTCGGCAAATGGCCGGGTGCCCCACCCTTCGCGACGGCTTCTAAGCTGGGCCATTTTCGCGGAAAGGAAGATCCCGATACCCTAAACTCACCCATGCCGTCGGCCTCAAACAACTTCAGAAACGTCCCCCTTTCCCACATTTCCACCCCCATCCACACCAACCTGCACCACTCCTGCACCTTGCCCTTCCTCCCCATCGCGCCTACCCTCAAACGATGCCTATTACTGACCAGTAAACCCCACCAATTTCGCGCCCTCCAGCGAAAATCCACAGCCAAAACCCCTATTTTTCGCGGCTGGAACGCATTTACCTCCCATTAATATGGGTATTCGCACAGGCAACACAACATGTTGTGCTTTATACTTGACAGACCCTACAGGGGGCGTTACTTTCACGACTGCAACACCCCAGACATTTGGTTTGTATCTCTAGTTTTTTGCTCCTTTGCCGCCGACGCCTCCCCAGACCCGGCATAACCTGCCAGCGCTTTTAGCCGAGAAGTTGCCTCAAAAATCGGGCCCCAAGACTCACCGAACGCCGTGAGCCAAAAGTTATAGATTTTCATCAAATTAGAAGGAGTTTCACCATGGCGACCATCCCCAACCAGACCCAGAGCCAGGCCCATAACCCATCCGGAGCCAGCGACTTCCAGACCGCGCCGCCCTTCACCTCCCGTGCCCCGGGCCTTGCCTTCGATCGTCATTTCACCCGCCCCGGTATCTCCCCCTACGATGAGATCGTCTGGGAGCTGCGCGACGCCATCATTCAGGACTTCAAAGGCAAGACCATCTTCGAGCAGAAGAACGTCGAGGTCCCCGCCGACTGGTCTATGACCGCCACCAACATCGTGGCCTCCAAATATCTTCACGGCCTCAATGGCACCAATGAGCGTGAGTCCGGCGTCCGCGCCCTCATCACCCGCGTCGCTGAGTCCATCCGCGACTGGGGCATCAAGGGCGGCTACTTCGCCACTCCCGCCGACGCCGAGACCTTCTACGCTGAACTGGCCCACCTTCTCCTCAACCAGAAGGTCGCGTTCAACTCGCCCGTCTGGTTCAACGTCGGCTGCGACCGTCTCGAGCCCAACTCCGACGCTCAGAACTGGCACTGGAACTCGCACTCCTGCGCCGTCGAGTTCTCAGTCACCGGCTACCGCAAGCCCCAGTGCTCCGCCTGCTTCATCAACTCCGTGCAGGATTCGCTCGACTCCATCCTCACCCTCGCCAAGACCGAGGGCATGCTCTTCAAGTGGGGCAGCGGGGCCGGCTCGAACCTCTCGAACATCCGCGGCTCCATGGAAACTCTCAGCGGCGGCGGCACCGCCTCCGGCCCACTCAGCTTCATGCGCGGCTTCGACGCCTTCGCCGGCGTCATCAAGTCCGGTGGCAAGACCCGCCGCGCCGCCAAGATGGTAATCCTCAACGTTGACCATCCCGACATCGACGACTTCATCCAGTGCAAGGTGAAGGAAGAGCAGAAGGCCTGGCATCTCATGCAGGCTGGGTACGACGGCAGCGGCCCCGACTCCGAGGCCTACAGCTCCATCTTCTTCCAGAACGCCAACAACTCCGTCCGCGTCACCGACGAATTCATGCGCGCAGTCGAGACCGACGGCACCTTCACCACCCGCACCGTCAAAGAGCGGACGCCGGTCAAGGAGTACAAGGCTCGCGACCTCATGCACTCGATCGCCGAAGCCACCTGGCAGTGCGGCGATCCCGGCATGCAGTTCGACTCCACTATCAACCGTTGGCACACCAGTAAAAATACCGGCCGCATCAATGCGTCCAATCCCTGCTCGGAGTACATGTTCCTCGATGACTCCGCCTGCAACCTTGCATCCTTCAATCTCCTGAAGTTCCTTACTCCGGGAGGCCAGTTCGACATTCCCGCCTATCGTCACGCCATCGGCATCGTTACGACTGCAATGGAGATCATCGTCGACGCCGCCGGCTACCCCACCGAGATGATCGCGAAGAACTCGCACGACTATCGCCCACTCGGCCTCGGCTACGCTAACCTCGGTGCACTCCTCATGGCGTTCGGACTGCCGTATGACTCGGACGCCGGCCGCGACTTCGCGGCTACACTCACCTCGATCCTTTGTGGTGATGCGTATTGGCAGTCCTCGCGCATCGCCGAAACCTGCCCCGCCCTCGGAGCAGCGACTCCGCTCACGCAGCAGGCGCACATTGCCGGCGGAGCCTGCCCGGGTTTCTATGTGAATCGCGAGCCCTTCCTCGATGTCATCCGCATGCATCGCGCCGAGGTTAACAACATTGGCAAGTCGAAGAACTCCGCCGAGCCCTTCTTCGTTCCTCAACTTGACCAGCTCATCGACGCGTCGCGTCACGCATGGGACGGAGCACTCGCCCATGGCGAACGTCAGGGCTACCGCAACTCTCAGGTCACCGTTTTGGCGCCAACCGGCACCATCGGCTTCATGATGGACTGCGACACCACCGGCATCGAGCCTGATCTTGCGCTGGTCAAGTACAAGAAGCTTGTCGGCGGCGGCATGATCAAGATCGTCAACAACACCGTGCCGTCGGCGCTCATCAAGCTCGGCTACTCCGAGTCTGAGGTCAACGCTATCGTCAGCTACATCGACGCTACCGGCACCATCGAAGGCGCTCCTGCCATCAAGCCGGAGCACCTCGCCGTATTCGACTGCTCCTTCAAGCCCTCCAAGGGAACCCGCAGCATCTCCTACATGGGGCATATCAAGATGATGGGGGCGACACAGCCGTTTCTTTCGGGGGCGATTTCGAAGACCGTCAACCTCCCGCAGGACTGCTCCGTCGACGACATCGCCGAGGCCTACATCGAGAGCTGGCGTCAGGGTCTCAAGGCCGTAGCCATCTACCGCGACAACTCCAAGGGCACCCAGCCCCTCAACGTCACCGCGCAGACCGATGCTGACAAGAAGGGAACTCGCAGCACGAATGCCGTAGCCCCCGCAGCCGCTGGCTCCGTCGAGATCGAAGAAGCCGTCATCGCTGCTAAGGCTGCCGCCGCGCAGGCCGTCGAAGCCGCCAACAACCGCATCTCCGCCCTCGAACTGCAGCTTCGCCACATCGCCGAAGCCGCCATGAAGAACTCTGACTCCGCCGACGCCCAGTCTCCACCTCGCGCCGTCCGTCACCGTCTCCCTGCCGAGCGCGCCAGCGTGACGCACAAATTTGGTCTGGCAGGTCATGAAGGCTACATCACAGTCGGCCTCTACCCCAACGGCCAGCCCGGCGAGATCTTCATCCGCATGGCCAAGGAAGGCTCCACCGTCTCCGGTTTGATGGACTCCTTCGCGACCGCCGTCTCACTCGCTCTCCAGCACGGCGTGCCACTCCGCGTCCTCTGCGAGAAGTTCGCCCACACCCGCTTCGAGCCCTCGGGCTGGACGGGCAACGAGCAGATCGGCTACGCCAAGTCGATCATGGACTACATCTTCCGCTGGATCCAGATCCGCTTCCTCTCCGGACACCAGCTCGACCTCTTCGCCGGCCTCGGCCCACAAACCTCCATCCCCGTCGAAGGCACCGTAACCAGCCCCGGCAATACGATCGTCCCTTCGCTCAGCGCCTCAAACAGCAGCGCCACAAATAATAGTGGTGTCATCCTGAGCGAAGTCGAAGGGCCTGCGGTTGGCTATGACAGCCAGGAGCACTACACCACTCCACCCCAGCAGGGAATCGCCCCCGACCTCACCGCCCGCAGCGGCCTCGACACCACCGTCCCCACCATGGAAGACCGCGGCCTCTACCACGCCTCCGACGCCATGAAGTCCATGTACGACATGGGCGACTCACCCTCCTGCGCCACCTGCGGAGCCATCATGACCCGCAGCGGCTCCTGCTACCGATGCATGAGTTGCGGAAGCACGAGCGGATGCAGCTAGAACTGAGCCAACGGACTCGATCCGCCGAATAGAGCACTTTCCAAGGTGGTCAACATGGTGACAGAGAGCACGATCGTAAGTGGCGTGTGTAAAGTAGCGCCTAAACTAATCTCAGTTGTTCGGCGTAATTATGAACTACGCCAAGCCTCAAATTTGTTTGAGGTAGATTTAACCCAAACCAAATTTCTGTCTCCTTTACGTCCTCACCTAGACCGTGTGACATCGCTGTTGGCTGCCATTGGAGCCACAGACACGCAACTGGAGGATTTTTTCCAGTCACAAGATTTTGAATCTTATGTAAGAAGAGTCTTAGCATCGCAATTGAAGCCAGTAGCCGACGCAGATCAGTTATTAGCGACCAAGCTGCGCTCGTTATTGATCGAGCACGGCTTGGTAACAGATTCTCCGGCCGCCACTTCTTTGGCTTTATCACTTACGGCCACTCTGATCACTTCTACCACGCTTATGTGGCAAGCGGCTTCGGAGAACGGAATAGTGGCACAGGAGTCGGCAGCAGTCTGCGTTAATAGCCGAATACTATCTGACGAGCTGAATGCTCTTCGTGCGGAACTAACGGAGCAAGTTGTATTGTCGCCTTCTGACTATCGAGCGTATGAAAAATTTTTGGGAGACTATCGAGATTCGGTAGGGTCGACTTTTCGCTACATAACCCACCCCAGCTTTACGGACAATAGCCCAATTCCTTTTGATGCACTTTATGTATCGGCGAACTTCCTCGAATACAAAGGTGCATTTTCAACGGGTAATCCGGACCAGCAAAGCCAGCTATCCTCAAATGAAGTGGAATTACTCACACCTGCGGAAGTACTAGGAATAAGCTTTCGCGCGGTGATCTTAGGCAATCCGGGTGCGGGAAAGTCCACCTTCGCTGCGAAACTGTGTCATGACTTGTGGAAGTACCCAGCGGAGTCTGTTTTTGGCGGTCGCGTCCTAATACCTGTGTTGGTTATCTTGCGAGATTACGCCAAAAATCGAAAAGAACACCCAAGCTCAATTCTGGAATATATCGAACAAAGGGCCAAGGTAGATTATCAACAGACTCCGCCTCCCAAAGCGTTCCACAGGTTGTTTCTCACTGGGCGGGCTCTAGTAATTTTCGACGGCCTAGATGAACTATTGGACACGGCTGACCGGGTTGAGATAAAAAACGCAGTTGAGAGGTTTTCAAATCTTTATCCATCAGTCGCGATCTTAGTCACATCGCGCGAAGTCGGATATGAGCAAGCGCCCCTAGATCCAGCGCTGTTCTCAGCCTTCAGAATCTTGCCATTCAACGATCATCAAGTGGAACAATATGTCTTTAAGTGGTTTCCGATCTGCTCCCACGGAACGATTGCTCAACGAGAAGAACGAGCAGGTCAATTCCTTTCCGAGAGTCTAATAATCAATGATTTGCGTCAAAATCCTCTGATGCTGGCCTTGTTATGCAATTTATATAAACAAGATGGCTATCTTCCCAGATACAGGCCCGACATTTATCAGCGATGCGCGGATTTGTTATTCGAAAAGTGGGACAAGGGACGCCAAATATCCGCAGATATCCCTGTCGACTATCACCTAAGACCCATAATGTGCCACCTCGCACATTGGATTTATAAGAACGAAGAGCTACAGATGGGTGTTACAGAAGGTCAACTGATTAATGAAACGACCCAATATCTTCGGGAGTTTTTTGAACATGAAGCTAGAGCTCGCTCTTATGCGCAAATGATCGTCGATTTTTTTCGCGGACGCGCTTGGGTGTTCAGCGATACGGGATCCAACGAAAATGAAAGGCTTTATCAATTCACTCACAGAACGTTCCTTGAATATTTTACGGCGGAATATCTCGTCGGCTCCTGTAGAGGTCCCGAAAATCTTGGTGCGATACTACTTCCATATATCGAAAAACGAGAATGGGATACGGTTTCTCAACTCGCCTATCAGATGCAAGCCAAATTATATAAGGAGGCAGCTGACGACCTACTCGATGGACTGTTGCAGCGGTCTAGCTTGAGTGTCGACAGGAAGAAATCATTAAATCTAATTTTGTTTGCCATTAGATCTCTTGCGATAATCCACCCCAAGTTGGAAGTCAGAAAGCGAGTTGTTTCATCGGGCCTCAATTTATTGATCCGCAACTTGGAAGTTAGAACTGGCGGAGGTACAGCGGAAGAGAATGTTCTGCAGGGAATTGGCGAAAGTATCGTATCTCTCCGGGATGAGAGCGGACGGCCGATTACCGATATGACGGTGGATCTTCTCAAAAGGTATTTTGAAAATCCATTTATCGCAGCAGAGGCTATGGAAGTGATGCACATGTTGCCGAGTTTTCTCGAGCGGAATCAGAATGACCATGGGGGATTTCGCGAAGAGCTTCTATATTGGCAGGCGTCAATTCGGAAAGTTAGTGGAGAATTCTCTTCTCTAAAAAGGGAGCTCTGTAAGGAGAGCAGATCGTTGGCGTTGACCTGCTGGTGGGAAGATGAGTTAACTTTCCACGAACTGGTGGGAGATCAGAGCGCGCTAGTTGTTTTCGCGAGTCGTCAAGTAGCATATAGAGCGTCGCACTACATCTCGATTGCCTGTAACCTTTATTGGGCCCTAATAGGGCCAGCCGACTCGCATGATCGCTTCTCGTCTATTGTGAAACCTTTATTGGACTCTCTGATGACACTGCCACGCCCGTGGAAGACCTTGTCACTCGGGAACGATTTTGATCGACTCTCGATCAACGTATTTCAAAAATCAGGAGATATGGAATTTATTTGGCCGGCAGCCCCGTATGCTAGATCAGCTGTCGCCCTACTTAGTACTATTTACGGAACTATTAATAGAACGAGCAAGGTCGCGCCAGGATTGTTAGATCTGCAAGCCCTTCACCATTTGAGAAGGGAAAATTCAAAAAATGAGGCTGCATATGCCGAGATAACGCGTCTGGCAGAGGCCCTTGACCTTATCCCCGCTGCAACCGAAATGATGAAAATGTGGGCTCGACATGAAATGGATCTGAGTGACCAGCCAACCGTTTCTAATAATGAAGCTCGAACCTTTGAAGGGTAGGGGATGGCACAGACTTAAAACGTGGGTGGCCGGGTGGCCCAAGTCTAGATTTTGGGCGCCCCATCTTCGCGCCGTCTCATCGCTTAAGGTGAGGATTCGAGCGAAGCTCGAACCGTCTTCGCTCCAGTTGAGATCGAGCGGCTAACCCCCCTCAACAATCCGAAGATCCCTCTCCACACCCGAACCAAGCGCAGCCCAACACCTTGGTCCAATTGTTTCGCCTTTCCTCATCAGGCTTGATTGTGGCGGGTTTACGATACGAAGGAACCGGAATCAGGAAGTGAGCACCGGTTTTCGGATTGGAGTCGCCAATGGGCAGCGTACAAATCGAACAGAAGAGCTATGAGATGCCCCCGAAGGAAGGGATCAGCATCGCGCATTTTCTCACCGTCGCCGACGTCGACCGATCGGCTCGTTACTACGAGAGGGTCTTCGGCGCTCGCATTCTGACCATGGGTGACGGTAACGCGCCTCCGTACCTTCAGCTTGCGAATATCTGGATGATCTTGAACGTTGGAGGCGGGCCGACTCCGGACAAGCCGACGGTGTCGCTCAGCGTCCCCGACCCGAATCACATCAGCAGCTTTATGAACTTCCGGGTTGCGGATATTCAAGCGTGCTATGAGCTATGGAAGAGTCGAGGAGCCGAGTTCATCACCCCGCCGATCCCCAAGTACGGCGAGATCCGCTGCTACATCCGCGATCCTGACGGCTACATCATCGAGGTCGGTCAAAGCACAGATGTTAAGTACGGTTGACGCGTGGCCGGGTGGCGCAAGACTCAGAGTAGATTCCTAAGGGATCGATCGAGCAATGTGTGCCGCTCCTCAAAACAACTCGCCTAATCCCTTCCAATAATCCACCCGTAGTAGGGATTCTCCGGTTCGGCCGACTTCACGTTCGCCACCGTCTGTCCCCACGCCTGACGATCACCACCATACGCCGCAAGCCCGGCCGCATAAAAATCCATCAGCGTCGAGCGTCTCCGCTCGATCTCCGCACGAAGTGCATGATCCGCGCCCTCCACCGGGACCTCCGTTTTCAGCGCCAGCAACTGCGGCAACACCCTTGTGATCTCGTTCGGCCGGACCCAGTCGCCATACTCGATACGAGGCCGATCGTCCGTGACCGGCTTCGCGCCGGCGGCAAATTTCTCCAGGCCTTGGCGCCCCGTCACCCAAGTTGCGAGCAGAGCCTCCGGCGAGTCCACGCCCACCGCCTTCAGACTCGCCGTGACATTGCCTGAGGCGAATCTTTTCGCAATAGTGTTTGCATCCAAGATGATCGGCGCTTCCGACCCCACCAGAAGCATCTCGTGCAGCTCCGTCGTCCAAAGCGTAGCGTACGGAAACGCGTCCAGAAAACTCCGCACCAGCGACCGTGTATCTTCTTCGTTCTGCGTCGCAATCGGGAGCCACTGCGCAAACAATCCCTTGGTCGCCAGTCGGCTCTTCGCCAACTCGTAGAACTCCGTCGAGTACAGATTCGCCACTCCGTTTGCGGATGGCGGTGGAGGCTCCAGCGTGATCACGTCGTACCGTTCCTCACTCCGCATCAACTCCTGCCGACCGTCGCGTATCCGTATCTCCATTCGCGGATCGCTCCATGCTTTGTAGTTCTCCGGAAACATCTCGCCCGACCTCACCACGGCTGGCAGCAACTCTGCGCATACGCGCTTTTCCAGCCCTGGATACCGCAACGTCTCCCCGGCGGTAATCCCCGTGCCAAACCCAACTACCAAGACCGATCTGGGCTCACCACTGTGGATCAGCACGGGCAGCATAGCCTGCAGCCGCATGTAACGCATCGAAGGCATAGCATCGCCCGAGTTCGAAACTCCCTGGATAAACAGCCTGCGAAACACATTGTCCTTCACGCGCTGCTGTGCGATTGCGACCGTTGCCCCGCGGCTCTCCTCGTAGAACACCAGGACGCCGCCGCCGCGCGTCGCCAGCAGCAGATTCGCCAGCCGGTTCGCCGGCGTAATCACGCCCGCCACCACCACAGCCACACCCACCGCACCAACGGACAACTTCATCGCGTGTCCTGCTTCGGTACTTGAAAGCGCAGCGGCCAATCCCACCACCACTGCCCAGGCCGCCAGAAGCATCAGTGTCCGCACCAGGCCAAGATGCGGAATCAACACGAAGCCTGTCAGCAACGTTCCCAGGATGCCTCCCGCTGTATTGGCCGCCACCAAAGCGCCAACCTCGCGTCCCACTTGCCTCGCGCCTACAATTAGCCGCAACGCCACGGGAAACGCTGCGCCCAACAGCAGGGTGGGCACAAAGACAATTCCCAGCCCCGCGATGGCGAACCCCACATACATCCGCATCGCCTGGCTTCCTGTCGTCGCGAGTGCCGCGTTCTCGACCGCCGTCTGCGACTCCAGCATCCGCTGCCCCAACACAGCGAACTCCAGCATTGCCGCAAGCCCTGCGCCTGCGATCAGCAGTCCGAACACTCCCCATGAATCGCGCACCCTCAGCGCAAACCGGGATCCCATCCAACTTCCCGCCGCCAGTCCAGTGAGATACACCGCCAGCACAATCGAAAACGCAAATGCCCGAGTGCTCACAAACTGAGCGATCGCCTGCGACCACACAACCTCATACCCCAGCGCGATCCCTCCTGCTACCGCATACAACCCCAGCGCCATCCGCGACGCGACAGCTCCATCATCCTCGCGCTGTCCTCCCACGCTTTGCTGCGAACTCCGGTCCCGCCGAGCTATTGCAAACGCAATCCCTGCCGCGGCCATATTCAGACAGGCAGCCACCACCGCCGCACCGCGTACGCCAAACCACGGCAGCAACGCGAAGCTCGCCACGAGCGCCCCCACAATTCCTCCCGCCGTGTTCGCTGCATACAGTAACCCGCCCTCTCGCGCCGTCTCTCCGCCACTCGCGCGGAGCCCGCGTATCGCAACCGGAAGCGTTCCGCCCATCAGGAACGCCGGTGCGCCCACCAACACAAACAGCAATGTCCACGCCAGAATTCCGAGATGTTCCTGCATTCGCACAAACGGCATCGCCGTATGAGGCAACAGCAGCGTCGTTGCCACAGCGCACATCGCCACCGCGATTTCAAGCCCTGCATACAGCCGCATTGCGGAGACCACGCGGTCCGCGATCCGCCCGAACACCGCTCCGCCCGCCGCGAGTCCCGCAAAGAACGCACTCACCGCAACCGTGATCGAGTACACCTCAATCCCCACCACTAGCGAGAGCTGTCTCACCCACAGCACCTGGTACACCAGCGCCGCAACTCCCGAAAGAAACAGCAGACCACCATACAGTACAGGCGCACCGCTGCGGTCTTGCACGACAGGGATGACTTCCACCGTGCGCTTTGTTGCTGTCTTCTTCATCCTAGGGACCGAGGATACCCTTACCGAGTTCATTCCGCCTCTTGATCTTTACCCATCAAAACAAGCCGAGTTCATCCTTGGAATGAACCCGGCTGTTCAAGGCGATTGATCAATGCAAAGAAAGGTCAGTGATTTGAGAGTCTTTCTTTAGGACACTACCTCTTCTAGACTCACTTTCCTCCTCCTGCTGCAGCCTTTTGATTCTCCAGCATCTTAATGATGCCCTCCGGGTCAATACTGAAGCTGGCAGGAGCTTGACTGGGCGGATAAGCCTTGAAGGTCTCCATAAACTCTATGGCGCGGATCTGACCCTGAATGGACAGATAAACATTGTGTACAGTCCAGTCGTAGTACTGATCGGACGTGATGTCGGCTCTTTCATACGGATCCATGCGAAGGTTGTAAATCTTCGGGAGTCGCAGGCATGTGAACGGATTCGACCAGATGGTAAGGTTGCCTGGAGATCTCTGTTCGCAGAAGACATACTTCCAGTTTTGATGACGCATCGCGACAAGTTGGCCGTCGTCGTCAAAGTAGTAGAAGTCCTGACGCGGCGAGTGCGCCTCTTTGCCCTCAAGATAAGGAAGGATGTTGTAGCCGTCTAGGTGGACCTTGTGCGACAGTCCGCCCGGTCCCTTTCCGGCTAGCAGTTGCGCCGTGATCTCCGGATTTCCTGCCGCTGCTAGCAGTGTCGGGAACCAGTCCAGCCCGGAGACGATCTCATTGGACCACGCACCCGCCTTAATATGACCCGGCCACCGAATCATCGCCGGCACGCGGAAAGCTCCCTCCCAGTTCGAGTCCTTCTCGCTACGGAATGGTGTCATCGCCGCATCTGGCCAACTAAACATGTTCGGTCCGTTATCTGTGCTGTAGATAACGATCGTATCTTTGGCGATTCCGAGATCATCCAGTTGCTTCAGCAGCTTTCCTACATCTTGGTCATGCTCGACCATGCCATCGGCGTACTCGTTTCCGGGCATACCGCTCTGGCCGCGCATTGACTCACGAACATGCGTAAAGATGTGCATTCTTGTGAAGTTCATCCAAACAAAGAAGGGCTTGTTCGCCTTCACCTGTTTGTCGATGAATCCCATTGCTGCATTGGAGGTCTCGTCGTCGATCGTCTCCATTCGCTTGATATTCAGCGGCCCCGTATCCTCAATCTTGCCCTCGGCATAAGAGTGGATGACGCCACGTGGGTTGTACGCCTTCAGAAAGACCGGATCGTCCTTTGGCCAGTACGGCATCTCCGGCTCTTGTTCCGCGTTCAGGTGATAGAGGTTTCCGAAGAATTCGTCAAAACCATGATTTGTGGGCAGGTATTGATCCTGATCGCCCAGGTGATTCTTCCCGAACTGTCCCGTAGCGTAACCGAGAGGCTTCAGGGCTTCCGCAATCGTGATATCACGCTTTTGCAGCCCAACCGGTGCCCCAGGCGCTCCAACCTTCGTCAGGCCCGTGCGCATAGGAGACTGACCCGTAATGAATGACGATCGGCCTGCAGTACAACTATTCTCCGCGTAGTAGTCGGTGAAAGTCATTCCTTCTTCACCAACGCGGTCGATGTTAGGCGTCATGTACCCGACCAGGCCATGGGTATAACGGCTGATGTTTGCCTGGCCAATGTCATCGCCGAAGATAACCAGAATGTTCGGTTTTTTCGCCTGTGCCTGGGCATCCTGGACAGAGAGTCCACCAAGTATCGCGAGACACAGGTAAGTCATGACGCGCAAAGGCGCTGGTCCCTTACCCCGCAACGCTGACCTCTTCAAAATAGAACGCATGACCGCTCCTCTATGATCGTGAGAAACATGAACGCGCTATAGGTGGTCGAGACTGATCTTCTGCTCCGACTACTTGATCACCCTGATCAGCAGCCGTGATAGCTGATCCCGGGCAATGCCTTGTTCTGCAACAACGACACTCGCAAAGGCCCCTGGGATACTTTCTCAAACTTCGGAAGACAATAGACGACTAGTTGCGAGATTTTCCACCACCGCGATTGACAAGTCAAGCAAACCGCCAAAAAAAATCTTATATGAAATTATTTATCTTCATAGAGTTTACAAACTTTTTCAGTCAGAGAGTCACCCGGAGAAATCAGCCTGTAAAGCCTCATTTTCTTTCAGAACCTGAATCAAAGACGCTTCTGAAGTGTCGACTAAATCCCGTCGTTTGCGGAATTATCCGGAGGAGGAGATGCGATCCCAGGAGACACGCCGTTGTTTAGAATCGGCCCAGCGTGATACGCACCGCCTTGGGCTCGGAGCGGCCAGTCGCGACCGCAGCCGAATCGCCCGACAAGGAAGTGTTTGCGTCGCGGTTAATCGAAGAAGCGGACGGGTCGGGAAAGCGAATCCCTCGATCTGTTTCGTCTCCGTTCAAAATGCGCGTGGCATGCCAAATCTCCGGCGCGCCCGGGGAAGATCCCGGTGTGTAGTACCCTTCTTCGGCGGTGAGAATCTGCATGCGTATTCCGGGCAAGAAACCTGGACGGTGAAAGAAGACGGCTCCGCCAATGCCGGTCAGCAGATATTCGTCCGGTCCAAGTTGCGCCACCAGTATGCGGCCGTCTTTGTTCACGGAACCCGGTGCGGGTTGGCCGTCTCTTTGCGGGAAGCCGAAGCGCAACTCCGCCACCCACGCCCCGCTTGCATCTGCAGCGCGCGTTGCGGGTGTGCCGGCCGTTTCCAACGAAACAGTGGCGTTCGCCAGGCGGATCGGACTGATCAACGCGTCCTTCAGGGCACTCTCTGGTATAGAAGAATCTGCCTTGCTCATCGCTGCGTTTGGATGCACCTCTGCGTCGGCGCTGAAGATTTTCTCCTGGTCAGCTCCACCTGCTGGTTCGATGAATGCCTTGACCTTGCCTGTGTAGGTTAGTTGAGCGAGAGTCCTATCCATCGGGCCCAACAAGGCGAAGTTCGCTGCGTGAGCGCGCGGTACCGTGCCCGCCGGCGGATGATCCGTCCAGTCGATGCCGAATGGTGAGTACCCAATGGCTCCCCGCTCCAACGCGGCAAACAGATAGGGCGCAAAGTCGTCGCCCCGACCAGTCTCCGGAATCCATAGCGGGTTGTCAGGCCGCGCGTAAATGTCGAGGATGTCGAGAGCGAATTCAGGATTGCTCGAGTAAAGGTCAGGCCCGATTGCATCGATTGCGGGAGCAGCAGCCTTCCAGATCGGCAGCATACTCTGTGTGGGTCCCCCTGACGGATAGCCGATCCCTGCAATGGCTATGTGGCGCTCCGGGAGTTCGCCTGGAGGATAGGCCAGCCACACATTGCAGTAGAAAGGAATATTGAACTCCCGCTTGCCAGCTTCAGCAACTGCATTCACGTAGCGTGCCACGTGCCAGGCCTGGAAAGCTTCATCCGCGTTGCCCGGAAAGACTTCCGACCAGGTGCCGGCTTTCCTTCCGAGAGACTTCACGAGTTCGGGTGGAACCTGTCCGGCGAACTCCCGGTTTGAAGCAGGGGAGAAGTCGCGTGCTGAGCCGATGCCGCCGGATTCGTTTTCGACTTGCATCATCAGAATGGTGTGCTCGCTCCCATCTTTTTCCGCGATGTGGTGCATCAGCGCCGAGAAGGCCTTGCGGTCCGCCTCCATATTGGCCGGGGCGTTGGCCGAGAGGACATCGAGCGGCGTACCCGCGCTGTTGAACATGCGCGGGAAATGCTGCGGATCGCGTTTAACCCATTGCGGCACATAGTGGTCGTTGCCGTTCTTCCAGGTGCCGAACCATAGCAGGATCAAATGCAGGTGATGTGTACGCGCGCCTTCGATGAGGGCATCCACGTTGGTCCAGTCGAAGGTTCCCGGTTGCGGCTCAATCTGCTCCCAGTAGACCGGCGCCTCGACCGTGTTGACGTGCATGGCCTCAACCGCCTGCCAGACTTTTGGAAGTACGGACGGCCATGCACTCGAGTTGCCGATTTGTGCGCCGAGCACGAGATACGGAGATCCATCCACGAGCAAGGCGTGCCGTCCGCCTAACGATACGAGCTTTGGAGTCGGTGTCTGGGCAGAGCATTCAAATACAAGTGCGAATAAACAGATTACACCGAGGCGAGTAATTGTCATGATGGCCGCGCTTTCAATCCCTCTAATGAGTTCTAGGAACGGGATCAGTGTAGTCGATCGATCATCTCACTAGGTCTGCCGCGCCAATGTGTTTCGGACGAATGGGATTTTGACTTGTTGCCAAGAGGAGGACAATGCACTCATTGACAGAGATTCGCCGACTAAAAAACGCGTTTAACAGGATGTATCCGGTTCTGTCATGGCTCGGTACCCTGCAATATTTTCCTCCTAACACCCTTGGTGCGTTTGGAAAAAACAACTATATTGCTAATGCTTCAATTCCAGTTTCGATCAATCAATACGACATCAAGGTGGACGAAATACTGTCGTACGACGGCAACACTCTATCAACGATCGTTCACATTCCCTCGCATTCCGTATCAGAAGCCGTCCGTATCGAGCTTCGTCGTGCAACAGGTCCAATGGCTGCGCGTGCGCAGCTGGATGGATTCGCCGGAGCGATCGTCCGCCTGCACTCGGCCTACGATATTCTCAACCAGCAATGGTCCTTTATCTGGTCGCCCGACCCACTGATCGATGCGTGGCAGGCCGGTGATCGGCTCAGCTATCGCCCCGAAACGGCGCGCGACGAGCTATCGCACTTCGCGCAAAGGTATAACTCGGCTCAAGCCTCTGTGCAACAACTACTCGAGCCTATCGAAAATTTGCCCGACGACCGGCTCTCTCTGCAGCTGTCCCAACGCGGCCACAACGTTGCCATCGAGCAGGCTCAACTTTACAAGACGGCGCTCAAACGTGCTCTAGCTCAATTGCAAGATGAAAATCCGAACTGACCTGGGAGATGTTCGGAGCCTCGATGGAGAGCCTCCTTTGCACGCAATAGTCGAGACTTGGTCGCCGCAACACTGATCCCTGCAAGATCATGGCTCCCGTCGTGGACTTGGTCAAGCAGGTCGCCACTTCCTGTTTGAAGGTCTCTAACAAAGGGCCATCGTGAGCCGTAACCACGCGAGTCGACGATACCAACAGCCGCGGCCCAAACAACCCAGCACCGTTCTGGCAAGCGCACCTTGGCGGGCGGAGTTTACTGCAGATGCAGCGTCTTCCAGGTGAAGTCGTACCGGAACCCGAGTGCTGCTGCGTTGAAGCCTCCGTTTCCTTCGGCGTCGATGGTGTCCCCCAGCCTTGATTCGATATACACGAGGCCAGATGGCGAGATGTGCCATTCGCCGCCGACGACTGCATATCTTGTCTTGAAGCCTGGGTTGATGAGGGGACTCAGGTCGAAGGGAATATAGTCATCAAAGCCAAGTACAGCTGCAAACTTTCCGAATGGTAACTTGGAAAACAGCTCAACTCCGTTTGCGGAAAATCCGACCGCTATATGGACCGGTCCACCTGCCGGGTCGGGAATGAACGCCAGGTCGCCTCTGTCCTGATGGACGTAGCTTGCTCCCCACTCGAGGATGCGCCACTTGCCCATACCTCCAAAGGCCCAGTAATCCGTGCCGCCATGGAGTGCGGTAGTTGTAAGAAAGTGATCGAAATAGGTCTTGTTGTAAGCGCCGCCGATCTTTAATCCCGGAAGTACTTTCGCTTGCAAAGAGAAGCCAAACCCGTTAAAGGCCTGCGGAGTATCTGCGGAACGCAACTGCAGCTGCGTTCCGAAGTCGAAGATCTTGGCGAAATTGACATGATAGAGAATCGTCTGGTCGGCACGGCCGGTGCCTGATTGACCGCCGTCAGTGCCGGCAACATAGGTGGCAGTGGACTGGCCGCCGAAGACGTTGAAACGATCTGTCGTGTAGTTCGTTACGTCGTAGTGGGTGGAATTCTGCTTGCCAAAAGTGAGACGCCCAAATTTTCCCGTATCGACCCCGAAAAATCCTAGCCGAGGACCGAAGACGGGTTGAGTGACTTGCTGCACTTCGCCAAAGCCAGACGCGGTGGTTGCGCCGGCGTTCAGCGTGGTTTCGCTCTGAACGAGGTCCACCCCCCATTCCGCGGTTCCCATTACCTTAAGCGGTCCAAAGGTTGAGAAATTGATTCCGACGCGACTGGCGTTGTCTTGTACTTGCGCTCCTCCGTTGGCTGGCATGGAAATGATGGTTCGCATGCTCCCATAGGGCTGGAAGCCCCCGGTGTAGACCTTGCCAGGGTTCGTCCCAGTTGTAACGGTCTCCATCACGGATGGTTCCTCTACGGATTTAACCAGGGCCGCGCCGAGGGCGGTTGGTGCAGAAACGGGGGAACTACTTCCAGTCCCGAAGTCACCGCCGCAACCTTCCGACACCCAGACGCCCTGGTCGTCATAACCCCAGTTTCTGCCGAGGAGGCAAGCGGCCTCGCCGGTTGGTCGCAACATCACGATGCCCGCACGAGTGTCCGCCGAGCATTGCTGTCGTTCCCTGCCTTTGGAGACGCAGCTTACGACGGATGACACCGACGTTTGCCCAACGCTTTGTTGAACAGTTAGACCTGCAGCCCAGCCCAGGGCGATGGCTGCAGAGACAACGTAGCTTCGTTTCATGCGCCTCCTTTCACGGGCTGGAGTCGAAATCATCCGACAGAACCTGCGGTTGTCCAGAAAGGAGGGCGATTGCATGCAGCGGCTGTTGTGTGGGGAGATTTGTCTGCAAGGGACAGCACTCATATCTTCCCCATGAGTGAGATCCAAAGGGTCTCTTCTGCCCGCAACTACTCTTTAGGCCAAAGCATGTTTCGAATGAAGCCTTCCATTAATGACCTGAGGTTCGGAGCCCGCTTTACGGTACGTTTTATGCCGCCTCTAACTCGTTGTCTACTAGCAGAACTAAGAGTGTCACGGTGTTTCGTGGATCAATCACCTCAGTAACTTGCCGGCAAGCCAGTAATCGAAACTCAACTTCCCGGGCCCAGAACAGATCAGCCAGATAAAAAAGAGAACGTACAGGACTTCGGGAAGGTAGAGGAAATCGTCGAGCCAGTTAAGAGGCGAAAGTCCTTTAGGAATGATGGAAATCGCGCTAGTCAGAGTGGCGACAATCATATTGATCAATAAAGCCACACTGGCCGGCGTCGAAAGAAACCCCACGGTCAGCAAGGACCCGCCAACGAACTCGACACCCGACACGAAATAGGTCATCACGTGAGGAAAAGGGACGTTGGCCTTAACAAGCGTTTCGTACATAGTTTGCGTGCCGCCGGCCACAAACAATTTGTTTGCCCCGGAGATGGCGAAGAACAGCCCGAGCGAAACGCGTACCAGCAGGATGGCATATTGTTCCAAATCACTGCTACCCTGCAGCGCGAACTGGACCAACCGTTTCCAATCCATCTCTTGTCCCTCCATCGGAGGATGTGCTGTAACGATACCCCGTATCTACGGTCGGCCTCGAGATTATGAGTCCATTCGTTCGACCCATTGAGCCCGGAATGCGGGGGCGACGAATGGATCCGCAAAGTACTGTGTCTCCCGCGCAACCTTGTCGCCCTTGAACTCCATGATGCTGACGGTATAAGACGGCTTGCTGTCATATGTCAGGACGAATTCGGTGACCCAAAGATCGCCGCTGCCAATGATGCGTCGGATAGAAAATCGCTTGTTGCTCGGCTGACTGGCGCGCTGGTTCTGTATGTTGGATCGACCGCGGGTTCGCTCGCCTGACTGCGGGTATTCCAGGACCGCGTCCTCATGATAGATGCGGTGCTCCGTTTCAAAATCGTTGGCATCAGACGCCGCCCAATGCTGATCCAGGGCCGCACGGATCTCTTGATCTCGCATTCCAGAAGACTGCTCCTGCTTTTGTTGATCGTTCATCTTGAGTCCTCAATTGACAAGAAGCTAAATGGAGGGGTGGCTCAGATCTAAACATTGCATGCCCATCTTCGCGGATCTCATCGCGCCAATTGGGGTCCCCGCCAGCTTGCCGGTGGGCGAGCCATATTCTCATGCAACTGGCAGTCCTACAAGTTGCCCCCTCTTCGCGCGGTTTCATTGCCCCAAGCTGGGCATTCGAACGAAGTTTGAACCTCATGGCGACCACCGCCGAAATATTCACTTCTTATCCGAGTCCGCAAAAGCATCCTTCATACCCTTGGAAAGCAGCGCAATCCCGCCGAGCAAGAAGGTACATCGGTCGACCACATCAGCCTTGACCCATCCCGTCTCGCCGAGTTTTGTGAGTTGGTACCACAGCAACAAGGCTCCAATGATGATCGACAGTACACCAAAGTACTGCTTGTAGTGGCTCTTCCAGGAAGGTCGCATAGCAGACCGCCCACACGAAGCACCCCATGACGATCACTCCCCGCACCCAGTAGATGCGAAGGTCCTCAGTGTGTCCCAGCGCGAGCCGCACACCCTCGACGATGACGCCGACAGCGCAGGCGAAGTAGGCTATCCCAGGCCCCAAGTCAAGCTTCTGTTCGTCAGCCATAGTGGGTGCCAATTATATCGGGGGGTTGTCCCAACCTTCACACCCCATCTGCCTCTTCAACGGATGCAACCCTCGGAAAGAATCCGTCCACCTTCGTCATCTCGAACAGTTGAAGCACGCGCGCACTTACCCCGGCCGCAACCAGCCGAACTCCTCTGTCCTGGCACCGGACATAGTGGCTGACGAGCATTCCGAGCCCCGCAGAATCCACGTACGGGACCTCCGTTAAATCCAGAATGTGGAGAGTATCGCCGCCCACCTCCGATTCAAACGTGTTGCGAAGTTCGTTCGGCGAAAGCGAGCCGTACATATCCCGAGCCGTAAACGGCCCCGACAACCGAAAGATGACTGTGCCAGGCGCCTTGCCTTGATTGCGTTCAATCGCGAACTTCGAACTCTTCCACACCTGAGCTACAGTCATCGGGATCGTCACTCCTTTTCAACATCCAAAACTATCAGATTGACACCTTTACCTTTGCACTTTGGGGATGAGTGGGCCCTCGCGCTATGGGTGAACCTTTGCAGAAGTATTAAACGGGATCATCCGATCGCTGTAAACTTCTGCCCATATGTCCACCATCCACCCAGGCCGTTACACCTCGCGAATCGAAGGCCCTTTCGTGGTCTTCCTCATCGGCTTCCGAATCAACCGGCCGTTCGCCTTCAGCAAGTGGCTTCCCGTCGCGAAAGCCATGGGCCCCATGCTCAACGAGCTCTACGCCAACCCCCAGCTTGGCTTCCTCGCCGCTGAAACCTCCCTCTACTGGCCCGGCGTCATGATGATCCAATACTGGCGCAGCTTCGACCATCTCATCGACTACGCGCAGAATCGCAACGCCGCCCACCTCCCCGCCTGGAAGGCCTTCAACCAGAGCGTCGGCGACGACGGTTCAGTCGGCGTCTGGCACGAAACCTACCAGGTCGCCACCGGCCAGTTCGAGTCCATCTACGCCAACATGCCCCGCTTCGGCCTCGCCCTCGCTGGCACCCACGAACCCGCCACCGGACACCTCCGCGACGCCCGCAATCGCATGGATCCAAACGCCGTCTAGCTTCACGCAAAGCTTGACATAAGCCACCCCTGAAGCAACGTCAGGCCCTCAGGTGCATACCAGACTTACATTCGAAGTCCAGGCTTAACCCGTGTTCTTCGAAGACTTTGCGCACTTTTTGACGGGGGGGCGTACCCGTCAACGGGACTTGGCGGCCCCACCTAACACTTCAGTGTTATTTGCTAAAGAGGTACCCGCTCCTACTCTCATCACACCAAGTAGGAGGCTTCCCAATGACTTACCTCCGCATTGCGTTATACGCTTCAGTCTTCGGCTCGGCGACCCTCTCACTAGCAGCCAATCTTCCCCGAAACGCCAACATTGTCATCTGCCAGCCAAACGCAGGCTGCATTCACCACAGCATCTTCGGTCACGACTACAAGATCCTAAGCACCGACCGCCTCGCCGTCATGGTCTTCCTCTCAACCGAAGGCCGCTACACTCGAGCCGACGTCAGCATCACCAACCTCACCCCCACCCCCATCAATCTCTCCCCTGAAGACTTCCGCATCGAAGCCTCCCGATCCAAAGTCTTCCTCTACGTTCCCCCCTCGCAACTCCAGAACGTCCCAACCCCAACCCGGGCCACCCCAAACGACGCCCCTGCGAATCCAAACCAGAGTCCAAATTTAGAGAACAGCGAACTCGATGCAGCCAGACAAAGGGCAATGCAGGAGGCACTCGAACTCGCAGCAACGACCCCGCATCTGAGGGCGATCATAATTCCACCCAATCAGGCGGTCCACGGCCGCGTCTACTTCGAGCGCGATCCGAGCGCGACGCATCAGCAGGTCAACGTCGTTCTCCCCATCGCCGACATGGTATTCAAGTTCCCTGACACCATCAAACCCTGACGGGCATTCGAGCGAGCTATTAAGAAGCGCGCTTCCGCAAACCCGTCGCAGCAGCCTTCTCATCCTCCCGGCTTTTCTGCGCCGAATACTTCTCCTTGGCAGACTTCGGTTTCTTCCCCTTCTCCGGCTCCTCCGAGCTCTCAAGCATGATCGGCTTCGCCGCCTCCGAAATCTTCGCCGCTGCGGCCATCTCCTCATTCAGATTCTTGGTCAGCAGATCAATAACGTCCTGCATCCCCAGCGTCTTCGCCATCGAAATCGTCGCCTGATACCCGGCAATCTCGTAGTGTTCGGTCCGCAAGGCAGCGCCGATCAGACCGCAATCAAACGACGCTCCCTCCTCATCCTTCTCCAGGGCATCCTTCCCCTCCTCCACGATCCCTTCCATTCCATTGCAATGCTCTCCGGTCGGCTTCTCGTCGAGATGAACGAAGACCTCCTTTAACCGTTCCACCTGCCCCTTGGTCTCCTCAAGATGCGCCGTAAAAAGCGCCTTTAGCTTTGCATCCTTCGCGCCCTTGGCGAGCTTGGGCAGCGCCTTTACCAATTGGTTCTCTGCACTGTACATATCGCGCAGCTCATCCAGCAAAACATCCTTAAGTGACATATCAAGTCTCCTGTGTCGATCTGTTGATCCCCGCCCATGTCGCTACGTAGCGAATCACCTAGTGAGAGACAGATCAGCCAAAAGAAGTTGGCCGCCCACCACCTTTTCGTGTGTGCCCCATGCAGCGCGCTGTTGCTGCCAGAACTCCGGTGTGCGAACGCTTTGTAGCTGCCCATACGCGCGCACGCTATATCCAGGCCGTTACACCACCGCATCGAACCCGCCCGTCGACAACGTCAGCGAAGCACAGATGCAGCACCAAAGGATTGCGGCAAGGCCGGGCGTTCGCTTCGACCAAGCTATCTGAAATGCATAAGTTATCCCAAGTCGCACAAAAAAAATAGAGTTACGCGCGGGCAATAAGGGAGGGGCCCAAGCTCAGCGTTTCTCGAGTTTAGTTGCCAAGGAGAACCTGGATCTCTTCGGGAGGCATAGGACGCGACAAGAGAAAGCCCTGGATGCAATCACATTTCAGCTCCCGAAGAACCTGCAGTTGATCTTCGTCTTCCACCCCTTCTGCGATCACCTGCATCCCGAGGCTATGGGCTAACTCAATGATGGCCCTAACAATGGGGTAGCTGCGACTCGACTCGCACAATCGTTGAATGAAGGAACGGTCAACTTTGACCGTTGAAATTGGCAACCGATGCAGATGTTGCAACGAGGCGTAACCGGTGCCGAAATCATCGACGGCGAAACGAATCCCAACAACAGCGAGCTCCGTCATGCGCTTGGAGATTTCATCAAAATTCAAGACCACTTGCTCCGTAATCTCCAGCTCCAGCATCGCTGGATCGATACCTGACTTCAGAATCGCTTCCTCCACCTCAGAAACAAAATCGCTGCGCATCAATTGCATCGGCGATACGTTGACCGCAATTCGAACCGGTCTTGTCCCCGCTTTGCTCCACAGCATGAGTTGCCTACAAGCTTGTTCGATCGCGAATTGGCCAAGAGGATGAATCAATCCGCTTGCTTCAGCAAGCGGGATAAAGCGGTCGGGGCTTAGATATCCCAGCGTCGGATGTGGCAATCGCAACAAAGCCTCCATTCCCCGAATCTGCCCATTCATGTGGTATTGCAGCTGATAGTGCAGCCGAAATCCTCCGCGCTGCAGCATCGTCCGAACATGATCCTCAACCCCCACGTTCTCCAGCACGTCCGTATCCGCACCCTGCACAGCCAGAACACAACGTCCTCCTCCGTCTCTCTTGGCACGGTGCATTGCGGCGTCAGCGTCCTGCCACAGCTGTATCTCTCTCTCGCCATGGTCTGGATAAACTGCGCCCCCGATACTTGCACGGAGCAGAGTTGGACACTGCTCAACGTCCACAGGAGAAGAGAACAACTCCATGAGAGCTTTGGCGACGATTCCTACCGCTCCCACACTCTCTACTTCACCCAGGACGATGGTGAACTCATCTGTTCCGGTTCGGGCAACTGTATCCATTCCTCTCAAGCGCCTGGTGAGCATTGTTGCCACTCGCTTCAGGCACTTATCTCTACTAACCGGTGCAGGTCCGTCATTGTCCTGTTGCACTTCGTCGATGCTTAAACAGAGAATCGCAGCCCGATGCCCCCGCTCCCTTGCTGAAGCCAAAGCCCGAACCATCTGTTGCATAAGCAATCTGCGAGTTGGCAACCCGGTCAGATTGTCGCGGAAGTCTTGCTGATGGTCTTGTCCCCGCTGATGCTTCACCCGTAACATCCTCCACCACCCAGAGTTGCCCGCCGCGCGGAGAATAGTTTCTCGCACTTCAAGTATGCAAATTCTGTCTCTAATATTCTGCACAGACACTTTGAAACATTGCTTTTCTACAGCGCCAATATTTCATCAGCGCCACGTCTGACGCGGAGGTTCGCAGCGACATTTCCCATCGAGGGTGGATGCGCTCGAGCCAGCAAAAGAGTCAACTTGGATTGCGGTGGTCTCGGACTAAGAAGTGTCGCGCCTTCTTCCATTGAATAAGGAGCAGAAGGCCAAGGATGCCGGTGGCGAAGAGGATGGCGGTAGGGGGTTCGGGGGTTGATACCGCAGTATCGCGGGAGATGGTAACGGTGTCGGTGCCACCTTTCACGTTGTCGATGAGTTCGAAGGTCCCGGTGAGGATCGTTGGGTCAAGTGTTGTTCCGGCGAAGAGCTGATCGCCGTGAGCACTGAGGTGGCCAGGACCTCCGGGGAGGGAGTAGGTGAGATTGAACCCTCCGCCCACGGCGCTGGAAAAGAGGTCGAGCTGAGCAGTCGTGTCGTGGCCGTTGAAGTCGATCGGAAACTCAAAGATCCTCAGGTCGTCGGGGTTGACCGCTTCCCCGCTGAGAGGCAGGGGCAGGGAAAAGGTAATGGTCTCATTGAGGATGAATTTGATCGTGTCCGCGTTAGCGGTTATCGGGACGAATGCGAAAAGAAGAAATGACAATGGAAAGATAGGTCGCATGATGGAGCCTCGGATGCGGGATATGAGTAGATTGCTCCGATACGGCGGCGGTGTCAAGTTGACGTATGCCAACGGTTACGGGCAATCATGCACCCTTCTGCTCGACTAATGTGCTTGCATTCCATGAGAACGATATTTTTCAAGGATGCCCGCTACTGCAGCCCATGGCGCTTGCGCGGGCAGAGCCACCCTCCCTGTCAAAAAGCGTGCAAAATCTTCCAAGGAATAGGGTTAAGTCTAGACTACGGGCTTGCCCCGGGTGGGTCGTTCGCCGGATTCTCTTTACTTCAGGGCATTTCTTGTCAAGTGCTTAGGAATTCCACACTGTATGTCAGTCTGGAATTCTGAAGTCGTACACTCGTCCTGCCGCCGCGCCTCCTGATCGGGCCCCCCCAGTTTGGCCGCCGGCCATGGTTGACGATTGACCAGTGCCCATGAAGAAGGCGTACTCTCCCGGCTGCATAGCCGCGTTGAGCTTAATTTTGTAGGTCCTGATTCCTGCATGCTCGGCTGTGAAGGCTACCTCTTTCTCTTTCTTGACACCTGATTTACCGCCGGTGATGCCGCCGAAGCTTCCGATCTGGAACTCCCGCCGGTTGCCTTTCTTTTCGAGGCTGATCAGGACGAAGTCGGACGAGCTGGCGCCGTCGGGGACGTAGAGGTAGAAGACGGGCTGACGGTCCTGGATGACATTTTTCGATTGTGGGCCGTCGAGGTATGCGTCCCAATGTTCGTTGCGCATGCCGTAGGTGAACATGCTGCCGGCCTTACCGCCGACCTTGGCCTGGCTGATTGCCTGTCCCTCGACGCGAGTGAAAGAGTTGCCGTTCTTCCAGTAGACGCCGACCTCCGGGGGAGGAAGGTTGGGGTCGTTCGAGATGGGCGTCGCCGCGACTACGACCTGAGCGGCGGCCGGTGCGGGATTGATCATCACCTTGATGACTTCGTCGGAGACCTTGGCGGCCTTGAGTTCCTTGAGGGCATCGACGCTGGTGTCGAACTGCAGCGTTCCGCCGGCAGCGGCGGCCCGGATTTTGGCGATGATGATGTCGTCCGAGAGACCGAGTGCTGTCATATCGATGACGTCTTTGTCAGTGATCCTTTTACTGAGCTGCTGACTCCAGGTTGTGGAAGCTAGAAGAAGGAAGAGAACCGCAAGCAGAGAGGTGAATCGTTTCATGAGACCTCCAAACCAAAGTTAAGGTCATTTCCCCGGGGCCTCGTGTCGGTGGTGCTCTAGGCTAGAAATCTAGCACAGCCGGAACGGCCAGCAGATATTTTCTGGCTACGGTGCGGGAACTGGCTATGATGGTGAACTTGACTCTCCTTAAACTTGAGCACAGAACTCATCGAGGTTTCTTATGCTTCGACTTTCGCGGATGATGCACTTCGGGATCTTCACAATACTTGCGGCTGGGGCGCAAGAGATGCAGGTTGAGCCGAAGCGATATGACTGCTATCGAGCCAATTCGCCGGTGCAAGTTGACGGGAAGCTGGATGATCGCGCCTGGCGCGCGGCCGAATGGACTACAGACTTTGTCGATATTGAAGGTTCTGCAAAGCCATTGCCTCGATTTCGCACGCGCGCGAAGATACTTTGGGATGATGAGTATCTCTATATAGGAGCGGAGTTAGAGGAGCCGGAGGTAAAGGCAACGCTGACGAAGCACGATTCGGTAATCTTCCACGACAATGACTTTGAGGTGTTCCTAAAGCCGAAGGGAGATTCGTCGGGATATTTCGAATTTGAGATCAACGCGCTGAATACAGGGTGGGATTTGTATCTGAATAAACCGTACCGCGAAGGCGGTAAGGCGGATAACAGCTGGGAGATTCCAGGTTTGAAGACAGCGGTTGCGATCAGTGGAACGCTGAATGATCCGAGCGACAAGGATAAGGGGTGGACGGTGGAGATGGCGTTTCCGTGGAGCGCCTTTGCGTCGCGGCTGCCAGTGACAAGACCGGGTATCGGTGAGGAGTGGCGTCTCAATTTCAGCCGTGTCGAGTGGAAGGCGGGGCAGGCGAAGGAAGACAACTGGGTATGGTCGCCGCAGGGGCTAATCAATATGCACGTTCCGGAGCATTGGGGCTATCTTCGTTTTCGCGGTCAGCGCTGAAGGAGAACCCCTCTCGTTGAGGATGGACCCTTAGCTTTGGCAGTGGGAGCCACTCATTAAATTGCGAATTGTGCCGATAGAGATAAGACGATGCAAACACAATCGCGCCCAGCTTCCTACGTCGGATCCAAGGATTTGGCCAACGACCTCACGGCAAAACACAGTTCCAAACCGAGCGTCTTAAAAAAAGAGTTTATTCGTGGCGCGATCCACGGACTCCTTCTTTCGCTCCTCTGTTGGTTATTGCTCGCAGCAGCGTTCACGCGGCTCATCCGATGATTTTGGGACACGCGCTGACATTGACTTGCGTTGTCCCCTGGATGCCTCTGTTTAGACAAAACTCTGTGCAACATAAGCCCGCCTAGCTATTTCATCTGGTGGTGCTGCTCCAATACGCAAGTACTAAAGATCGCTCGGCGTGTCGCGTCGCCATCGGGCGGGGTGTCGCCATGAAGGATGCTCTTGAACAAGATTAGGGGCTCTTGGAGCGAATGTCGATAGGAATTCCGTACTAAGTCGCGCAGACTAGACGGCCGTGGACGCACTCCGAATGATATGCAACTAATTTAGTTACATAAAAAACTTTGCGCCGCATGAGAAACATGGCTCAAGTGGTTCTCTTCATTGTCAGAGCCTCTCGATCCGGCCTACTATCGTGCCCAGCAGCCCTCCCGCTTATGCGCAAACATGACACACTGTCCGAACTTCCCGAGAGATATAAAAAAAGTCAGGCCGAAGCAAGCAGAACCAATCCTCCCGGTTCAAATCCTGTTCAGTCGGTGCCCAAAACAGATCATGTTGAAGCCTCATTTTTTGGATTGACGCTTCAACCGATGTCATCCCCGAAACTCATGGCGTTGGTGGAGAAGGGAATTTCGGAGAATAGAAAGTGGGTGATCACGAACCACAACCTCCACAGCGTGTTCTTGTTTCATCGCCATTCAAAGCTGCGCGAGTTCTACAAGAGTGCGCATTGGACCTTCATCGACGGAATGCCATTGATTGCGCTTGGCAAATTCTATGGCTATGCACTGGAGCGCGAACAGAGAGTCACGCTGGCCGACTGGATTCATCCTCTGATGGAAACGGCCGCTCGTAAGGGATGGCGGGTGTACAACCTCGGATCTCCGGAGGGAGTGGCGGCAAGAGGCGCGGCGGTACTGCGGAGATTGTACCCAGGGCTGCAAATCGAAGTGAGCAACGGCTACTTCGATGCACGACGAGATAGCGCCGAGAATGAGGCAGTTGTGCAGCGGATTAACGCCTATAAGCCCGACCTCCTGATGGTCGGCATGGGCATGCCGCGACAGGAGTTCTGGACACAGGAGAACATGGAACGGCTCAATGCACGCGTGATTCTGGCGTCGAATGGTGCGGCTATTGACTACATAGCCGGTATGGTGCCGACGCCGCCGCGCTGGGCCGGCCGCATGGGACTGGAGTGGGCGTTTCGCCTGGCAAGTGAGCCACGCAGGCTATTCGCACGCTATCTCCTGGAGCCTTGGTACCTTCTGATCCTGCTGATGATGGACTTCGTGCGCAAAGGCGGCAGGTTGAATGCGGCGGTTCGACGAGAGACGTTGGGCGAAACATTTGGTGAGGGATTCTGAGGCTCGGAATGAATCGCAGAGACTTTAACAAGATGCTCGGAGCAGTTGCTGTCGCTGAGTTGACTTCGCTTGGGGCCAGAGCCGAGACGGCGGCAATACCACTGAAGCGGTTGGCTGATCAAAAGAGGATAATGTTCGGCTCATGTCTGGCTCTGAAGTACTTCAATCAGTCGCCAACCTACAAAGATCTGTTCTTGTCGCAGTGCGATATCGCAACACCCGAGTTGCATATGAAGTGGGACTCGCTAAGTCGCCAGCCAGGAGAATACGACTTCAACAATGCCGATCAGCTTGTAATGTTTTGCAGCACAAATCACATCAAGGTGCGCGGACATACGCTGGTTTGGCACGACTCCTTGCCCGCATGGGTCAAGGAACGGCTTTCTCCATCAAGTGCAAAGGGTGTGATGTTCGATCACATCCAAACAGTCGCCGGGCACTTCGCTGGCAAACTGTATTCGTGGGATGTGGTGAATGAAGCGCTTGACCCTGGCAGTCAGCGGCCGGATGGTCTAAGGGCTAGCCCGTGGCTGCAAAACATTGGCGTTGACTACATCGAGCAGGCGTTTCGCGCGACTGCGAAGGTCGACCCGAAGGCCCTTTTGATCTGGAACGAGAACTACCTCGAGGTCTCCAATGGCTTCGGCGACGCGAAACGACAGGCGATGGTGAGTCAACTCGATCGGTTGCTGGCGCGGGGCGTTCCAATTCACGG
This sequence comes from Acidobacteriaceae bacterium KBS 89, assembly GCA_000381605.1. Lineage (GTDB taxonomy): Bacteria > Acidobacteriota > Terriglobia > Terriglobales > Acidobacteriaceae > Edaphobacter. The sequence continues at coordinate 812,303 of KB906754.1, read as the reverse complement.
GGTCGGCCTCGAGGCTCATCTACGAAGCGACCAATCGAATGTTCTCGGCGATACCAGTTACGAACTCTTCCTTGGCGAGCTGGCGAAACGCGGAATGAAGATTTTTATTACGGAACTGGACGTTCAGGATTCGACTCTTCCCGCAGATGTTGGCTCACGCGACAGGGAGGTTGCGAATCTCTACAAGAAATTTCTGACCACCAGCCTGCGGCAGCCGGCGGTCAAGGGCGTCGTTACCTGGGGGCTTTCAGACTCATTTACCTGGATATCGGGATACCGCCCTCGCAAGGACGGTTTGCCTGTGCGACCACTTGCCTTCGACGTGAACTGCCAGCCAAAACCGGCGTATTACGCGATCGCCGACGCGCTTGAGGCCGCGCCGAGTCGCGTCTGATCTGTCCTGCGTTTGCGAACGTCTTAACGCATTTCATTTGCCAGCAACCCAGGCCTGAAGGAGATTAACCATGGTTCTTGTGTCGGCCGTAATTCCAACGCGTGGACGACCGGAGCTCCTATTGCGCGCAGTACGAAGCGTTCTGGAACAAACTCTCCGAGAGATTGAGGCTGTGGTGGTGATCGACGGACAAGATTCGGCGACAGAGCACGCGGTCGAGATGCTCGCGCGAGAAGACGGTCGCGTCCGCGTGGTCGCACTGCAAACAAGTGTTGGGGGGTCAGCCGCCCGCAATCGCGGGGTGGCCGAGGCTTCAGGGGTATGGATTGCGTTCCTCGACGACGATGATGAATGGATGCCGAGCAAACTTGAGTCCCAGCTTGAGGCGGCTACAGCGTCGAAGGCGCCGGTCGTGATCGGGACCTGCAAAATCATCGCGCGTACACCTGGTAGTGACTATGTATGGCCTCGTCGAATGCCAGAGCCGGACGAAAAGATTTGTGAGTATCTTTTAGCGCGCCGCACACTCTCACGTGGTGAAGGGTCAATCCAGACGTCGACCTTCTTTGTACGCCGTGCACTCATGCTGGCTCAGCCATTCAAGACCGGTCAGTTGAAGCACCAGGATACCGAATGGCTGCTGCGGGTAGGGCAGTTGTCAGGCGCTAAAGCTGTATTCGTGGACGAGGTTTTAGCGATTCACTATATCGAGGAGGAGCGCGCTTCGGTGAGTAGTAAAGCCAATTGGCGATACTCGCTGTCGTGGGTGCGTAGCGACCGGCACCTCTTCACCCCTCGTGCGTTGACCGGATTTGTCTTTCACCAGATCGCTCCGGAGGCTTCAGAGCAGGGAGACTGGCGTGCCTTTCCTACGCTGCTCCTTGAAGTGATGCGCCATGGCAAAAGCAAGCCTCGCGACTACGCGATTTTTCTAGCGATGTGGTTGCTTCCTCGCCGGCGCCGCCGTCATCTGCGTGACTGGATGGCGCGACGGCCCGCGCTGCGCCCCCTGGTGCACTCGCGATGAAGATTCTTCAACTAACACGGCAGTTTCTTCCCTCCGAAGGTGGAATCGAGAGCGTAGTGGAGGGGCTCAGCTGTGCCCTGCAGCAAAAAGGGCACACCGTGAGAGTCGCGACGCTTCGGTTATTGTTTGCAACGGGTGCGATGGCGCCTGCGAAATCTGTCGAGGCAGGGCTGATGGTGCGACGAATGCGGCATTGGGGACCTCGAAGATACCCCGTAGCTCCTGCGGCGCTTTCGGAGATTCGCGGATACGACCTGGTGCATATCCATGCAATCGACTTTTTCGTGGATTATCTAAGCCTGTCGCGTTTGCTGCATCGCATCCCTCTGGTCGTCAGTACCCACGGAGGCATCTTTCATACGCAGTGGGCAAGCCGGTTCAAGCAGATGTACTTCAGCACTGTCACCCGCATGTCCCTTGGCGGAGTAGGCGCAGTGGTTTGCGTAAGTCAACAGGACCGCGAAAAGTTCGAGCAGATTGTGCCGCCGCAGCGTATCCGTTTGATTGAGAACGGTGCCAATATCGATCGGTTCTGGAGATTGAAAAAAGCCGTCGACCCAGGTTTGATGCTGGGCATCTCACGCCTCGCCGAGAACAAACGCGTTCATAAGGTACTGGAGGCGATGGCCTCGTTGAGGAATCGATATCCGCAGATGCGACTGGAGTGGGTTGGAGCGGATTTCGCCGGGCTACGTTCCTCGCTTGAGCGACGCGTGGGCGAGCTCGGGTTGGGCGGTCGCGTGCGCTTTCATGGCGCAACCAGCCGCGAAGAGCTATACCGCTTGCTGGAGCGCGCCCAACTATTTGTGTCGGCTTCGGCGTATGAAGGCTTCGGATTATCGACGATCGAAGCGATGAGCGCGGCGACGGTGCCGGTGGTGACCGCGGTTGGAGCACATCCCAACGTGATTGAGCACGCCGTGAGCGGGTTCCTGGCTGATGCAGGTGCGACGGACCTTTCGCAATATATCGAGCGTGCGCTGGTGATGTCTCCGGAAGAAACCGCGGCGATGGGCGAGGCCGCCCGGGCAGCGACCCGACGATTTTCGTGGACGGAGATTGCACCTCAGTACGAGCAGCTCTACCGCCAGGTGATGGAGATCGGAGGAAACGCAGCATGAACGATCAAACAGACGGCATTGTGATCTTTCGTATTCAGCTACTGCCGCGTTCCGAGACGTTCATCGTGACCCAGGCGGCTGCGATGCGACGCTTTGATCCGTACTTCGTCGGCTGGCGCAGGGTGGCAGGGCTTGAGGTGCCTGAGAACAAGAGCTGGACCGCCGATGATGACGGGGTTTGGGGAAGAGTGAGGGAGCTGCGCTTCCGTTATTTGGGGTGCAACGAGAGTGAGATTGCACGGCTCAAGACACGATCGCCGCAGCTTGTCTATGCGCATTTTGCACTGGACGGCTACGCGGCTATGAAGCTTGCAACTCAGCTGGGTGTGCCGCTCGTGACTGCGTTACACGGTTACGACATGACCATGAGAGATGATGCGCTGAGCGCATCGCGGTTGGGACGCGAGTATCTGAAGGGTCGCGCAAGACTGCAGAATGAAGGCGCACTCTTCGTGGCGTGTTCCGAGTACGTGCGTAGGCGGGCGGTCGAACGTGGATACCCTCCAGATCGCACGATCGTTCATTCGATTGGTGTAGATGTCGATCGGTTTACGCCGCCTTCTATTCAACGGCGAGAACCGATTGTCTTGTTTGTCGGACGGCTAGTTGAAAAGAAGGGCTGCGACCGACTCATTGAGGCGATGGCCGAGGTGCAGCGTCGCTGCCCAGAGGCCCAACTTGTCGTGATCGGCAATGGTCCTCTTCGTGCAAATTGCGAGGCACTGGCCGCGGAGCGTCAGGTCCGCAGTGTTTTCTTGGGATCGCAGCCGACCGATGTGGTGCAGGAGTGGATGTCGCGGGCAAAGGTCTTCTGTGTCCCAAGCTTGGTTGCGAAGTCAGGCGATGCGGAGGGTTTCGGCATTGTCTTTATCGAGGCGCAGGCCATGGGGCTACCAGTCGTGAGTACGCGAAGCGGTGGAATTCCAGAAGCGGTGGAGGACGGACAGACGGGTCTGCTGGTCGCGGAAGATGATCGGCAGGCTTTGGCGGAGGCCATCAGTACGTTGATACGTGACGAAGAGTTGTGGCAACGGTTCAGCCTCGCTGGGCGGATGCGAGTCCTGGAGCGCTTCAACCTGGCCCAGCAAACACAACGACTGGAAGCTATCTTTCACACTCTTCTCTCGACTAGGGCTGCTTCGATTGAATCTCGAAAAATATTTCAGCAAGGCGTCGGCCCATCGATCGAAAAGATGCATAACTACGCCTTTCAAGGAGCTCAGGCCCCTTATGAGTCGACCATGAGGAGATCGGACGAAAATGCGGCGAAAGGAGCATAGCTTGTGAGTCTCTCCACTGAAGTCATGAACGAAGTTGCACCGGTGAAAGCGCCGGCATCGCGCCGCTTTTACCAGCCGGAGTTGGATGGCTTGCGGTTCTATGCGTTTCTCGGTGTCTTTGTTTGTCACACCTTGCCGCTTGAAGCCTCGTTCTATCGAGGTCTTCATCTGCCGATGCCGTGGCTATGGGGCGCGACTGCCAAAGCCGGAGCTGCGGGTGTCGATCTGTTCTTCGCATTGAGTGCATTCCTGATCACCTCACTTTTGCTGAGAGAGCGGGAGGAGACAGGCGACATCTCACTCAAGCTCTTCTATCTCAGGCGGATTCTCCGGATCTGGCCGTTGTATTTTCTGGTCATCGGATTGGGGATCGTGTTATCGCACACCGTGTCGAACCAACATCTCCAGTGGTATTACGTCGCGGGATATCTCCTTTTCGCTGGCAACTGGGTGCATGCCGTCTTCGGCCGGCCCGAGTCGATCGCATTTCCGCTCTGGACGGTTTCGATCGAGGAGCAGTTCTACTTGGTCTGGCCACTGATGGTGAAGACACTCGAACGCCGCGGCCTGATCATATCCAGCATCTTGATCTTCCTGCTTGCGACGCTGTGCCGCATCGCGTTTGTGCTCGCGGGCGTCAGTGGAGGATACATCTACTACGGCAGCACTGCCCGGTGCGATTCGATTGCTCTTGGTATTTTGATTGCACTCTTCGCAGATCGCCTGCCAAAGCTTACTGCCACAGCGCGACTCCTCCTGGTGAGTGGCGGTCTTGTTGGATGGATCGTGGCGTCAGCATGGCTAACGGATCAGCCTGGCCCGATCAGTATGCGAGAGGTGCCGGGCCGCCTGATCATTGCACTTGCTGCCGGAGTGATGCTCTACGGCTGCCTTTACAGTCGCAGCAAATTACTCACAGGCCCCTGGGTGGTCCAGCTCGGAAAGGTGAGCTATGGCCTGTATCTACTGCACCTCACGGGACTGCTCCTTGCAAAGAGCATTCTGCACCCGGTCTCCGGCGCAGCGCTGCTCGCAACGAAAGCGGTAGGGTTTGTACTGACGCTCCTTCTCGCTTTTGCCTCGTATCGGTGGGTCGAATCACCCTTCTTACGCATGAAAGACCGTTTCGCGCGGGTCCTTAGCAGGCCGATATAGAGGGGGTATATTCGACCGTCAATTCGTATCCGTCATATTCGCAGAGTGAAGTTGAAGACTTATTACCTGCCCGAGTTCTTAGCCTTCTGCCTCAACTCCCGGTTCACTAAAAAGGAAGGTCGATTTGGATAAGCTCGCTCTTCAATCGTCAGACGTTGTTATCATGGCGCGTTCGTCGTCGCCCGAACTCACGCTTCACGAGATTTGGAAGATGTTATGGCGACGCCGCAGGATCATATACGGCAGCGTTGCCGTGTTTTTGCTCCTTGCCATTTTGGCGCTGATGGCCTCGACCCGTCGTTATCAATCGATCGGTGAGATTCAGGTCCAAAAGGATTCCACGAGTTCGCTGGGCCTGCAGACCGACGGTGGAGACACGCCCTCTGACGCGCTCGAAGAGAACATGGTCCTCCAGACCCAAGCCAGGATTCTGCAGTCGGACTCGCTCGCGCTCCGCGTCATCAATGAGCTACACCTCGACCAGACGGAAGACTACAAGGAGAAGTGGGGACCGCTTGGCTGGGTGTTTGGGCTGCTCGGTCCCAAAGGAAAGTCAGATCCCAAAGGCGCTTCATTGGATAATTCACCACACCGCCGCGTGCAGGTGCTGAAAATTTTTCATAAGAAGCTCACTGTGAAGGTCGTCGACGGCACGCGTCTCATCGATGTGGAGTATCTAAGCCCCGATCCACAGTTGGCAGCAGCGGTTGTCAATCACATGTTGCAGGGCCTGATTGAAACGGGCTTTCAGGCCCGCTATGCCGCGACGACACAGGCGTCTTCATGGCTGGGCGGACAGTTGGAGGATCTGCGAGCACAGACTCAAAATCTGCAGGCTAAGGTCGTCAGGCTGCGTCAGGACTCAGGCGTTTTTGCCTTAGGCGAGGTCGACCGGCAGGGAAAAGACCAGGTCTATAGTCCCACCCTCGACAAGTTGCAGATGTCTACCCAAGCCGTCGCGCAAGCGCAGGCAAACCGTATTCTGAAAGGTGCAATCTACGATGTCGTGAAGACCGGCAATCCCGAGATGATCTCCGGCCTGAGTGGCAACACGATCCTGGCGACCTCGTCTTCGGGCATCGGCAGTTCGCTAACACTAATCCAGAACCTGCGCATGCAGGAAGCAACGCTGCAGGGACAGTTGCAGCAGCTCTCCGCAAAGTTCGGACCGTCCTACCCAAAGCTCGCAGAGATTCAGGGCAACCTCAACGCGGTCGAGACGGCAATTCAAGCGGAAGTGGGGCGCGTCTCTGGTCGTGCACGCAACGATTTCATCGTGGCTGAACAGACGGAGCAGAATACGCGCAGGGATTTCAACGCGGATAAGAGTGCAGCAGAGACGCTCAACAACAAAACCATCGAGTATCAGATGGCGCGGCAGGAAGCAGATCAGAGCCGTGCGCTTTATGACGATCTCCTGAAACATCTGAAAGAATCGGGACTCCTTGCCGGCCTGCATTCCACGAACATCTCCATCGTCGATCCGGGACGGCCAACCGACAAACCTGCAAAGCCTGTTGCCTTGCTCTACGTCTTCGGAGCCCTCGCAGCTGGCCTGTTTGTGGGTTCGGCTGCAGCGCTCCTGCGTGATTTGACTGATAGCAAAATTCAGGATGTGCTCGAAATTTCGCGTGAGCTGGGTGCGACGCCGCTATGCGTGTTGCCGTTTCAAAAGGAGCGCGCAGCCTTGCCAAGAGGTGGGAATATAGTGGCGAGCTCTCCTCTCGTGAGGTTGCCGGCACTCGATAGTCCCCGCTCCATCTTTGTGGAGTCCCTTCGCTCTCTCAGGACTTCACTGATGATGTCCCGAAGCGGTGCACCTCCACGGATTGTGCTGGTGACGAGCCCGCTACCGGGGGAGGGTAAGAGCTTCATCAGCTGGAACCTTGCAATTCTCTTTGCTCAGCAGGGAAAGCGTGTGCTGCTATGCGATGCGGATCTACGCAGACCGCAGCTGCACAGAGACCTGCAGATTGACGCGAACATGGGGTTGAGTACAGTGTTGACCGGTCTATCGAGTGATCATGGTGCATCCGCGTTGATTCCACTTCCGGAGGTCCCGAATCTCTCTCTCATGCCTGCCGGGCCTACACCTCCTTATCCTGCGGAACTCCTGTCGTCGGATCACATGGAAACACTCTTGAACGTCTGGAAGTCACAGTACGATCTGGTTCTGTTGGACTCCCCACCCATACTGCCTGTGACCGACTCAGTCGTCCTGAGTTCCTTCGTCGACTCGGTCCTGCTCATCGCGCGGCATCAGAAAACTCCACTCTCGGCACTCGAGAGGAGCTATCAGTTGCTGCAGGCCGTGCCGGGCGAACACGGCCGCAAGATCAATGTCCTGGTGAACGGGGTGCGCGAGCAGCCTGCCGCCGGGCATGTGTTTTACGAATATCCCGGAAACAAGTTTGCGAGGGCATAGATGAAGAAAACAAAATCAATTCCACTGTCATTGTTGATTCTCACCTTTGCAACAGGTCTGCCGGCGCAAAGCTCTTCGGCGCAGAAGGAGAGTTTGCTCATTGGACCAGGTGATGCGCTGCACATTCAGGTCTACGACACGCCGGAGATGGAGCAGCGGGCCCGGGTGACCGATGCCGGAGAGGTTCCAGTGAGCTTTCTTGGAAACGTCAAAGTGAGCAACATAACGCCGGGTCAGGCAGCCGACGAGATTGAACGGCGCCTCATTGCCGCGGGCATCATGTTGCATCCACAGGTAACCGTTCGCGTCGATGCGTACGCTACCCAGAATGCTTCAGTGATGGGACAGGTAATGAAGCCGGGTCTTTACGAGATCGACACTCGCCGGAAGGTGATTGAGGTACTCGCATTAGCTGGTGGCCTCACAGACGTTGCGGATCGGCACATTACGATCGAACGGCACGGCGACCCGAATCACAAGGTCGACTACTACTACTCGAACGTTGCGGGAACTGCCCTGAGTGATGACCCGATGGTCTACCCGGGCGACACAGTGGTCGTCCCCAAAGCTGCGATCGTCTACGTGCTTGGCGATGTTTTGAAGCCGGGCGGGTACACAGTGAACACCAATAACTCGAAGATGACTGTACTTCAGGCACTCTCGCTAGCGGGTTCGCCGAACCACACAGCAGCAGTTAGCAAATCAAAGCTGGTTCGTAAAACCCCAACAGGAGTAGAGCAAATCGACCTTCCTGTAGGAGCTATGCAGAAAGGCAAAGAGCCCGATATGGCCCTCATGCCTGACGATGTGGTGTATGTCCCATTTAGTTTTATGCGGAACATTGTCGTGAATGGCCAATCAATCCTGGCTTCGGCCACCTCTGCCGCCGTTTACGCGCACTAGATTCTCTTTCTCGACAGGAGTCTGTTTGGTCACCGTTCAAACGCTGAGACCAGCCTACGCTAGCGACAATACGAGACAACGGACTAACAGCCCTGCAGCAACCGACAGCCTGTGGAGTCGCGCATCGACCTGGGGTCTGATGCTGCCGTTGCTCTACTTCGCTCTGGACGGTGTCTCTCCGTTCGTCAATGGACCGGCGTCGATGCGAGCCGTATCGACAGGTGGCTCGGCCCTCATGGATCGCCTGAACAATGTGCTGATCCTTGGTGGCTGCATGATCTTTGTCATTCGGCGGTATCGCTCGGTCTTTCGGCTGTGCGAGCACATGAAGCTCGTCGTCCTATTTCCAGCGCTTGCACTCCTTTTTTGTCCCGTGTCGCAGCAGGTTACGCGAACGATCAGCTCCGATTCAGTGCTGCTGGGCGGCATTCTGCTCATCTTTTACATCATGTCTCTCTACACGGTGAACGAGGTGCTCGAACTGTTTCTGGTTTTAGGTACCGGAACGATTGTTGCGAGCATTTTGTTCGCGCTGGTCCTGCCGCAGTATGGCCGCGACCTGATGGGTGGCCATTCCAGTGCGTGGAAAGGAATCTTCAGTGCTAAAAACTACCTCGGCAATATGGCCCTATTTTTTCTCACTGCGGCCGTGTCGTATCGTCCCCGTACGCCGTTCTTTCGCACGCTTCGAGTTTCGCAAATTATCTTCTGCCTGATAGCAATCGCATTTTCGCGCGCAGCAACAACATATATGCTGACGACGGTCTACATCGCCTACGCGGTGACTTTGAACGCCGTGCGCGGTTTTCGGAAGAAAGACTATTTTGTAGCCTTCATCCTACTTTTTGTGGCCTTCGCCTCAGTAGTAGCCATCGCGATGCTGCAGCCCAATTTTCTATTCAGCCTGCTTGGAAAAGATGCGACGCTGACTGGTCGCACGGAAATATGGGATGCTGTGGCAGGGTCGATCGCCAAGCACCCGCTGCTCGGTTATGGATACCAGGCTTTCTGGCTGGGCTTTAAGGGAGAGTCCTATCGGATCATTCTTACGGTCACCTGGGCCCTGGGGCAGGCGCAAAATGGTTTTCTCGATGTGATGCTCGAGCTGGGTATCGGGGGACTGATCATCGTATTGCTTCTCTTCGCCTTCGCCTTCCGAGATGCCGTCACTTGTCTCTTGCGCTCATACGACGAGGCTCGCCTCCGAGCAGTGGAATGGTACTTTGCGATCGTGATCCTTACGCTCATCTACAACCTCGACGAGAGCTTTCTTTTTGAACCGCGGCATCTTGGTTCACTGATGTTTATCCTTGCCTGCGTAGGGCTGAAGGTGGAACGAATGCGCTTGCGTTCGCTGCCTACAAAACCGGATGGCGACTTCCGTGCCGACCGTGGCCGCGTGATCAGGCCGCTTGAGTAGCGAGAGCGGCGACCCGCTCTCGGCGGCGTAGCCAGAAAAGTACCGTCCAGGTAAGTACGGCGAGACTTCCATCTGTTAGCAGGCTCGCAATCGCTGCGCCCATCCACGAATAGCGCGGAATCAGCAAGACGTTCAAGCCGATATTGAATCCGGCAGCGAAAAGCTGACAGACCAGACGAAACTTCTGTTGGCCCACGCCTGCAATTGCGTCCCCGGCGGACAAGTGAAAACTCCTGAAGATTGGGATCAGGCAAAGCCATCGCAGGGCGCCCACACTTGGTTTGAAGCCTTTGCCGATAAGGAACGGGATGACGGGGGCAAAAAGAAAGAGACTAACGGCTGCAATGAGACCCAGCACCGCAGTACGCTTGAGAATTTTTACGGCGAGCGGTTGGACAGCGGCAACGCCCTTCGCCCCTTCGCGGAAGAATCGTGGGAACGCAGCTGCCTCAATGGACTGGATCGGAATCGTCGCAATGTTGATGACCCGATAGGCCATCGAATAAATGCCATTCGCGACCGTCATGCCGTAATGGCCAAGCATTACCTTGTCGAAGTCGTTGTAGGCCGACGTCGTTGAGCCCGAGACGGCGAAGATGAAACCTTCTGCGCCGCGCGACAAGAGCAGCCCAGGCCGGAAACGCGGCCAGCCGAAGCGGCGCGTGACAATGGCAAATGCTGCGCCGGCCGCACAGATTGAAATGACAAGCATCGCGACGGCCCATTGCAGAGCCACAGCATGATGCATAACCAGAAGCATCGAGCAGACGAGTACGAGGCGAAAAAGGCTGACGAGCATGTTGAGCGTAGCCGTCGGCCGCATGTGTTCGAAAGACTGAAATACCTGGGCTGCACATGTCGTCAACTGCCCACAGATGCAGTCAGAGAAGGCGATCAGCGTTAGCAGGGAGGCGCTCTCCGCGCCAACAAGCCAGTTTCCGGTGAGGCGTAACGCCAGCACAATAAGCGAACCGTACACCGCCGTCGACATCAGCACATTGCCCCAGTACTCCGGAAACCGCTCCTGATCCTGGCTGACATATCGGAGGAGAATCAGGCCCGACCCCATCGTGCTGTACTGACTGACCACCGCAACAAGGGCCACAGCGCCCGCAAGAACTCCATATTGTGTAGGGTTCAAAAGACGCGCAAGGAAGATGAAATACAGCGCCTGGATAACGAAGGAGAAGCCCTGGCCTGCGAACATCCAGATAGCGTTGCGGGCAAGAACGCTTTCACGAACTCGCTGAATGTGATTTCGAGTCATACGGTGAGCGACCGAGAGATGTCCTGAACCTGTGCGCGGGCGATGGACCACTTAAAGCGACTAAGAAACGCAGCGCGCCCTTGCCGGCCTAAGGTTGACCGAAACTCCTCATCCTCCGCGAGCTGATGGAGAGCATCGGCAAGTTGCGCCGCAGACCCACGTTCTACGAGGATGCCACCGCCTTCCGCAAAGATCTCCCCGGCCCCGCCACCTCGGGTACTGACGACCGGCAGACCGGAGGCAAACGCTTCGACATTGACGAGACCGAACGGCTCATCCCAAATCGACGGTGAACAGAAGATATCGGCCTCCCGGAAGAGATCGCCCAGCGGAACACCAGAGCGATACGGAAGAAAGGTTACAGCACTGGGCGCGCTTGCTTTGAGCTGCTGGACATAATCTGTTTCACGGCTTCCACCAAAGTTGGAAGAGCCCACAATAAGGGCCCGGAGCCTCGAACCGCGCTGCTCGAGAAGCCTCATGGCCTCCATCAGGATGTGAACACCTTTATCCTGAACAAGCCGGCCTGCAAACAGGACCGTAGGTGTTTTTGTCTCCTTACTGCGGCTAGGCGGGGGATAGAAGATTGCTTCGTCCGCCCCGTTATAGAGTACTGACGAATCGCCGAGAGATGAAAATTTACGTCGCGCCTGTTCCAGTAAAAAACCGCTGACGAAGACAAGTCTGTCTACCTGTACCTGTCGCATCAGCGGCTCCGGCCACTCCACCAGATGAGAGTTATGCAAATGGAGAACCACGCGCGCACGGGCACGACGAATCTCTGGCGTCAGAGCGATCGCAAAATCAGGTCGATTGTGAATCCACACAATATCACCCGCCCGCAGCCTCTTCAACACGGGGCGGAAGACGTGCTGAATCACAACGCGATGCAGAGACCAGGGAAGTCGAAGAAGGTGACGCCGAGTTCGTTGATAGCGCGCCAGGTGAGAGAGTACCTGGATCGCCTCGGAAGGAAACTTCCACGTGCTGTCCGCAGAGGGGCAAACGACCACCGTCGCATCAGCATCGCGAAGTACATTTGCGGCCCACCGCGAGATCGCGCCTCCTTGAAATTCGGAAAACGGCTCGGCCTCGGTGAGAAGATGATAGGTAGCGGTCGCCATTACGCCTTGAGTGCTAACTGCTTCTCTAGGCAACTCCGAAAATACTCCAGCGACAATTCCAAACCCTCGCGCAGCTTCACTTTTGGCTGCCAGCCCAAAAGGGTCTTCGCCTTATGAATATCCGGTCGGCGGCGCGTTGGATCATCCTGTGGAAGGGGCTTGAATGCAATATTTTGGTTGGCGCCAGTCACGTTCAAGATCTCTAACGCGCACTCGAGAATTGTCCACTCTTCGGGATTGCCTATGTTGACAGGGAGGTGCTCCTCGGAATCAGCGAGCGCAAGAATACCTTCGATTAGATCCGACACATAGCAGAAGCTGCGGGTCTGCGATCCATCTCCATAGATGGTCAGGGGCTCTCCACTGAGAGCTTGTGTCATCAAGTTCGAGATCACGCGGCCGTCATTCACTTGCAGCCTTGGACCGTAGGTATTGAAAATTCGCACCAGGTGAGTATTGACGCCATGGTAGCGGTGAAAAGCCATGACCGCAGCCTCGGAAAATCTCTTTGCTTCGTCATACACAGAGCGCGGTCCAACCGGATTGACGTTCCCCCAGTAGGTCTCTGTCTGAGGATGAACTTCAGGATCGCCATAGCACTCGGATGTGGATGCATGCAGGTAACCGGCGTTGTGGTGACGCGCGATCTCGAGCGTGTTCAGTGTCCCAGCCGAACCAACCAGCAACGTTTCGACCCCTAGTCGGGCATAGTCGACTGGGCTTGCAGGCGAAGCGAAGTTGAAGACAAAATCAACGGTACCAACATCAAAGGGTCGGCAGATATTTTGCTGGACGAACTCAAACCGGGATTCTCTGGCAAGATGAGCCAGGTTGGCCTCGCTCCCGGTGCACAGGTTGTCCACACCGATTACGCGGTTGCCCCGTCGAAGCAGAGAGTCGCATAGATGAGACCCGAGAAAGCCTGCTGCGCCTGTGACGAGTACTCTCTTGGAGCGCATATCCCCCCTTTGTGATTCAGTGAATGCTGTAAATCCGAAGCGCGGAAACGAGAAATGCTCGCTATCAATCCGTGGACCCGTAACTCAGGGTCGCTCAGGAGATTGATGCAATGTCAGCGAGTTCCTGTAGCCGCTAATTCATGCATATGGTGCCTTGTCGGCCGGCCAACACTGAAATAAGTGATGCCGTTCTTCAACATCACATCCGGCTCGTAGAGATTGCGACCGTCCACAACAATTGGATAGCGCATCAAGCGATTGAGACGCTGCAAATCCAGGCGCCCGAACTCCGACCAATCAGTCAGGATCAATAACGCATCTACGTCGTTGGACGCCGCGTACTCATCCGACACATATTGCAGACTTGATCCAGCAGGCAGTACATGTTCCGCCCGTGTCATCGCGGCGGGATCAAACGCGCGAATGGAACATCCTTCTGCAATCAACATCCGGACGAGCTCGATAGCTGGCGATTCTCGTATATCATCCGTCCCACCTTTGAACGATAGGCCCAGCACGCCAAGCTTCTTGCCCCGAAGCGTCCATAGAGCGGACCGGACTTTGTTGAGGAAACGAATCTTCTGATCCTTGTTAACTTTTTCCACTTCAGCCAACAGACTAAAGTCGACGCCGAGCTCTTCAGCAACACACCGGAATGCCGCGACATCCTTCGGAAAACAGGACCCGCCATAGCCTATGCCAGGCCGCAGGAACCTGGGTCCGATTCGGCTATCCATCCCGATGCCTCTCGCCACCTGCTCGACATCGGCGTTCGCCGCCTCACACAGGTTGGATACGGCATTGATGAACGATATCTTCAGCGCGAGGAAGGCATTGGACGCATGCTTGATAATCTCCGCACTCTTGGTGGAGGTGAGCAACAACGGCGGCGGCTCAGACGAAGTGCAGAAGCCGTCGATTGCACCGGGCTGCTCATAGTAGCCGCCACTCGTCAGCGGTTCATAGATCTTCGATAGGACAGCAGCGGCCCGTTCGCTATCCGTCCCGACCACAATTCGATCGGGATGCAGAAAGTCTCGGACCGCCGTTCCCTCGCGCAGGAATTCGGGATTGGAGACGACGTCGAACAAGTGCTTTGCAACCCCGTTACGCTCCATCACCCTTCGTATCCACTCGTTCGTATAAACAGGCACCGTACTCTTTTCAACGATGACCGTATAGGAATTCAGTGACCGCGCGATCTCGCTGGCCACTGCTTCAACATAGGAGAGATCGGCAACACCTGAATCGCCTTGCGGTGTTCCGACTGCGATGAAGACCGCGTCGGCCCCGCGCGTAGCTTCGCCCAGATCGTTTGTGAAGCGCACTCTCGAGTTCCGATAACGTTCAAGAAGTTCAGGCAGGTGTGCCTCGTGGATCAGACAGTCTCCGCTTCGAAGCGCGTCGACCTTTTGCTGATCATTATCCACGCAGATCACATTGTGCCCCATCTCCGCGAAGCAAACCGCTGCAACGAGGCCCACGTAACCGGAACCGACCACAGCTATTCGAATTGTGTTACTCATAGCGTCTCACTACCTCATTTGGGTTGAATAGGATCGTTCCCGTCATACCGCAGTTCATCCGGCTTTGATCATGCGAACTTTATTCGGAGGAGTCGCCTTCATTACGGCCGCCGCCGCGGGCACCGTATTACGCGGCGTCAGCGCGTACAGCACGGCCTCCATGCGATTCGACACACCGAGTTTGTCGTAGATACGAAAGAGATGGTTCTTTATGGTGTGTTCACTCAGTCTCAACACTGTGGCTAGTTCAAGATTGCTCAGCCCGTCCGCCAATAAGTGCAGGACCTGTTGTTCGCGGGCTGTCAGCAGCGGCCTTCCACGACTATCGGTGACATCCGTGGATTTTGGATGGGAGACCGACGACACCAGGTACGCCAACTGCTCATTGCTTGCCCAGATCTGACCCTCGTGTACACAACGAACACTCTTGCAGAGCATCTCAAATCGCAGGTTCAAGCTGCAGATGATGCCCTTAACTCCCGCTCGGAACAGAGAAATGACCTCTCCGTAGCCAGGTTTTTGCGTAATCACGATCACTTTGGCATCTTTATGACGGTCGGGAAGAACATCGAGAATCGCGACCGCACTGCAGATGTTTTCTACGCGAGAAGACCCCAGCAGAATGACGTCGGCCGTGCCACTCTCCGAAGCGTCCAAAAGTTGTTGCATGTCGTTTGCTGGTTGAATAACTTCTATATCGGGAACCGCCTCAAAAGCATCGGTCAGAAGATCGGACAGAATTGTGGGCAGGTTGGCCATCAAGAGCCTGATGCTGTTGTCTGGTCCATTGATATTGGTGCATACATCCATGACTACCTCCGGTGTGAGGTTGTGAGCTGTGAAAGAGCCGATTCATCGCAGTTGCATTAGCGGTTAGCGGTTCATGCCGGTGGCGTATGGGCTAAGCCATATATCAGATTTTAGGTTTCCCACCTATCCCATGTCTAGGGTACGAACGTAGTGGAACTTTCGTACTATGGACCCCGCAACAAATCCTGTGACGGATTTTCGTTTCGAGCATCCCGCAAGCTTGACGACCTGGACCGATAGCTGGCCGCTGACCTCAGAAAACAATTCATCGCGAGCGTGGTCGTTGTCGCCGATCCGAAATCTTCAACGTCTCGACGTCGCAATTCCACTCGAAGATCTTTCCGCAAATTGACTCTCACACTCGCTGCTGACACTGCATTCTTGCGATCACCGCATCGGGCTCCGCAACAGTTATCTGAGAAGGCATTCGCTAATTCATATCGTTGTCATGGGCGGACATGAGAAATAGGAGTTAGGTCCTTCCCTTCATTGTCAGGTCGACAAGCAGGTCCTACGATCGTTTCAGTCGGAACCTGCGCTTTAGTTGCATCATTTTTCAACCGTGAATACTTAGAAGGCTCTCTGATAGGAGGCATCCTCATGACCCCTTCAAATAGAAAGACATTTTTAGAGCTGGGCAAAATCGGTGATATAGGCCTGCTTTTTTCTTGTCTCGGTGTTGCTTATGGATTGATGTCCCGCCGCCATCTGTTGGACCTCCTGAACTCCCTTGAAACACGACACCCCATTCAAGTATTCATCGCTACCGTGCTGCTTGCCTTTGGATGGCACGTCACCCTACGATCCAATAACTTTTACGTTTCCCGCAGGGTCGAAGGCTATTTCAAGGAAACACTGGACGTCTGTTTCGCTAGCATTGTGTGCGCCCTGTTCAGCCTTCTCTGGATGTGGCTGATCTCTTCCCCCGCCAGGCGCGACCTGGCGTCGCTGGGGATCGTCAGCCTGCTTTTCTGCGTATTGACCTTTGCTGTCCTAATGCTTGCTCGTCTTGCTGGCCGAGTCACGATGCGTGCACTTCGTTCACGAGGGCATAACCTCAGACACATCCTGATCGTCGGAACCAATCGTCGGGCTAATGCTTTCGCAGAGGACCTTGCACAGCACCCGGAGTGGGGCTATCACCTGCAGGGTTTCGTCGATGAGCAACAGTGGCACGAAAAGAACTCCGATTCTCGCCCCGTATCGCTGCTCGGTGGATTCGACGCGGTGCCCTCACTCCTGAGGACCCTTCCTGTCGACGAGGTCATCGTGGCGCTTCCTCTCGCAACCTTTTACCACCAGATCGCCGAGATCGTTGTACTGTGTCGGCAACACGGAATTGCGGTCCGTTCCATAGGAACGTTCTTCGCTCCAGAGGAATCACTCGCCACATTGCTCAGCGGCGCTGCAGACACAATCACGCTCCACGATGAGTCCTGGGACGAACATGCTTCGATGATCAAACGGTCGGCAGATGTGATCATCTCCTTCTCGTTGCTTGTGGCGCTCGCTCCGGTGCTGTTGATCACCGCACTTTTGATCAAGCTGACGTCTAACGGGCCGGTTCTTTTTACACAAACTAGACTGGGCTACGGAAAACGCCCGTTCAGGATCTTCAAATTTCGCACTATGGTTCAGGACGCGGAAAAGCTGATGGCACAGGTAGCACATCTCAATGAGACTCAGGGGCCGACTTTCAAACTAAAAAATGATCCGCGGATTACGCCGGTCGGCAGATTTCTACGGAAGACGAGTCTCGATGAACTTCCCCAACTCATTAATGTACTGGTGGGCGATATGAGTCTGGTTGGACCAAGGCCATTGCCACTCAGAGATTACCAGGGGTTTTCGCAGGACCGTCACCGAAGGAGATTCAGCGTGAAGCCAGGAATTACCTGTCTCTGGCAGGTGATGGGACGCAGCTCGATCGGCTTTGAGGAATGGATGGCTCTGGATATTCGGTACATTGAGCAGTGGTCGGTTTGGCTCGATATCAAAATACTATTCTGGACAATTCCCGCCGTCTTCCGAGGCTCCGGTGCGGTATAGGTGACCTATCAGCGACTAGAGTCGTTCAAGCCGGAAGTCGCTCGAACTGAGGCGGAGGTAGTACGTCTTCCCGTTCAAATTAATTCGAATCGTTTCCGTTCGACACTCTCTCACTTGGCCCGCGCTCTCAGAGAAGAAAAGTCCGTCTACTTGCCGACCACAATCAGAGTCGCTCCATGCTTCTGGATCCTCGACGTAAACACACCCGAGCGATGGCCCAGGTCTGCCTGCTTCCACACGTCCCGCACAGTGCCCCCACTCTTGAATCCAATCTCACTCAGATCGACCGACACATCCCGCGTGCTCCAACTCCGATTGAAAAGCCCCACAGCAACGCGCCCTCCACTCAGCGGCTTCGTCCAGACATCCAGGTCCCCACTCTCATACAGACGGTCCCCCTGCTTCCCCAACGCGTCCTGATCGATCGCAATAGCCTCTTTATTCATCAGAATATTTTTGTCTGCGTCCGACATCTTCGTCAGATCATTCCCCGCCAGCAGCGGCGAAGCCAGCAGCACCCACAAACTCATGTGCGTCTTGTATTCGTTCTCTGTCATCTTGCCATTGCCGACCTCCAGCATGTCCGGATCGTTCCAGTGTCCCGGCCCCGCATACTTCGACAACCCAGCCTGGCTAAACCCAATCGCTATCATCCGCCCGTAGGAGTCGTCGATGTCATCCGTCGTGCGCCACATATTTGCGCCCAGCTCTGGCCCCCACTCCCACGGCTGGTCAACCCCGTACTGACAAAGGCTATAAACCATCGGCCGCCCCGTCGCCTTTAGCGCATCCCCCATCTTTCGGTAGGCCGCAATCATCAAATTCCTCGCCGCACTCGGATCATCCGGATGCTCCGCCTCAACCTTGTTCATATTGTCTCGAAACGAGCACAAATCGTACTTCAAAAAATCGATGCCCCACTCGGCATACATCTTGGCATCCTGCACCTCATGCCCAAGGCTCCCCTCGTAGTGAGCACAAGTCTGCGCCCCGGGCGAAGAGTAGATCCCGAACTTCAGTCCCTTCGAATGGATGTAGTCCCCCAAGGCCTTCATGTCCGGAAACCGTTCGTTGGGATGCAATACGCCGGAAGCATCGCGCTTACCTTGCCAGGTGTCATCGACGTTCACATAGACATAACCCGCATCGCGCATTCCCGTGCTCACCAGCGAATCAGCCGCCGACCGCACGTCCGCATCGGTCACATGCCCGGCAAAGTGGTTCCAGCTGTTCCATCCCATAGGAGGCAGAGCCGCAACCTTCGTCTGGCCGAACAAGGGAAGGGAAGAGAGGAGAGCGACGAAGTAAAGTCTAACGAACCCACGCATAAAGCAACCTCCTGACGTTGATTGCAAGCGCACCTAAGCATACAAGCTCGGCGCAACTATGCCCCACTGGCTCCGAACATCTGCAGCAACTCCTCTGTCGCCTCACGAGCATCACGAATCTTGAAGTCCGCATCGAGTCGCAACGCAGTCGCCTTCGGCGCCAACGCCGTCAGGGATCGCAACATCGTCTCCGACGAGAGCTGCGGATTCCCCGGACCCACCAGGATGTACTCCACCTGGTCCACCTGCAGCAAAATCTTCGCGTCCCGAAAGGAACACGTCGATTTCACATCGAAGCCATTCTGGATCAGCACGGTCCGCACAAACACACACAGGTCCGCCGACTCATCGACCACAAGCACGCGGGGTCCGCGCCTCTCCTGCGCGCCCTGCGCCGTCCCCTGCTTCAGAAACGACACGATCGCCTCTTCGTCAGTCGCAAAATTCGGCAATAGGCCCGACAGCTTCGTCATTTCCAGCAGTCTCACCACGAACGGCGGTGCAGCAGCTAACCGCACCCCTCCCCCGGCCTTGTCCATGCGCTCGGCGTATCGCACCAGCAGTCCCATCGCAATACTGTCCAGGCGATTGACCTCGCCCAGGTCCAGCACAAATCGCGTAAACTCCCGCGCGCCAACATCGAAAGCCGCCTCGAGCGCCTTCACCTCTTCACCCAGAACGACACGTCCTTTGCACTGAATAATGTAGACGTTCCCCACAAACCGCGAATTCAGACTTAGCAGCATGACGACCTCGTTCAGTTCATTTTTTGGAAGGACCTGTCGCAACTAAACTAACCCAACGGCGCAACAGAGGAAAGCGCAGGGGCCTACCTAGGCGACCGCCGGCATCCGGGAACATCCCCACTCATCCACCCCTGCTACGAAACTTTCCCGCCTTCCTAGAACATTTGCTAGTGTCCACTCCCATGGTTCGGTGCCTACACTCCCTACAGGCCCCCATCTAGCTTCAGCCGAGGGAAAGATCATGAAAATTCGTAGCACACTCAAATTCGCAACACTCCTCGCTCTCGTCGTCGCGGCCGTTGTCCTGACCACCCATCCGGCTATTGCTCAAAGCACAAAGATCCAGGGAGTCATCGACGGTCGGAGCGGCGCCACCATGTCCCTTCAGATCGCCGGCTCCCCTGACACCACCGTCCTCCTTACCGACAGCACCGAGGTCGGCGAGGTAGAAGGCGTCTTCCACGGTCGCACCAAGCAGATGCCCATGACCGCCCTCATCCCCGGTCTTCCGGTCCAGGTCAGCGGCACCTTCAACCCCCAGAACCAGATGGTTGCCGACAGCGTCAAGTTCAAAGGCTCCGACCTTAAAGCCGCCATGGACGCACAAGCCGGCCTGCAACCCACAATGCAAAAAGTAGCCGCCAACAGTGCACAGATCCAGCAGACCGAGGCACAAGTCGCGGCGCAGAAGGCCGCACTTGAGGCCCAACAGGCTCAGCTCACCGAGGAGCAGCAGAAGATCGCAGCCAACAAAGCCGCCATCGCCGCCGACAACAAGCGCTTCGGCGAACTTGGCCAGTACAACATCCTCGGCGAAACCACCGTCTACTTCGGCAACGGCAAAGTCAACGTCGAACCGCAATATCAAGCTGAACTGGTGAAGTTGGCTCAGCAGGCCAAGGGCATCACCGCCTACATTATCCAGGTGCAGGGCTATGCCTCAGCCGTCGGCAGCGCCGCGTTGAACCAGAAACTCAGCAGCGAACGTGCCAGCGCCGTCACCGCGGTCCTCGAGCAGAAGGGCCAGATCCCCCTCACCAACATGCTCGCTCCCGGAGCCATGGGTACGTCGAATCAGGTCGACTCCGACAAAACCGCCGAGGGCCAGGCCGAAAACCGTCGCGTCGTAGTCCGCATCCTTCAGAACAAGGGCATCGCCGGCACCTAATACCTACCGCATTGCCCGAGCTTACGGAGCGGCATCCCCTGCAGCCCTCCCTCGCCCCGTAAGCTCGCGAATCAGGTCCACCTCGCGCTGCCGATACGGCGTGTCGTCCTGTTTGAACACTTCATGAAACCAGATCGTCGGCTGGATTAGCACATACGGCCTCTGCCACGAGTCCCACGGATAATACGTCTGGGTCTTGCCCGCCACCAGCCCCCAGTTAATCGCCCCCACGTTATATTTCTTCGCAATTGGCAGACTCCCGTCGAACGTGCTCCCGCTGCCCCGAGCCATATATTCCGTGCAGATAATCGGCCTTCCCAGCGGCTTCAGCGACACGATCCTCGCCTCAAACTCCTCGGGCCACCCGTAGTTGTGGAACGAAATCACGTCCGACTCCGCCAGCTGAATCTTTGTCGTTGCATTCTCTCTCGCAGCATCGCTCCAGTTGCCTTCCCACACCCCACTCGTCAACGGCTGCATTGGATGCATCGATCGTGCCCACGCGAACGCCTTTGGCAGCAGTTCATCCACCCTTGCGATCTTCAGCGCCTCGTCCGGCACCGTATCGCCGCCTTTGTTCTCCGGCTCGTTCCAAATGTCCCAACCCAGAACACGATCATCCTTCGCAAACGCCCCCACGACGCCCTTCACATACGCCTCCAACTCCGGCTCGTACTTCTTATCCATCAGCCGTTCCTTCCCCGGGCTCTGCACCCATCCCGAGTTATGCACCCCCGGAATCGGCGGATGTTGGGGTCCCAGATGCGGATTCGTCTCCCAGCACGAATCGAACAGCACCAGCAGCGGCCGTATGTGATGTTTCGCCGCGATGCCTAAAAAAGTATCCAGCCGCTGCGTAAAACCCTTCGCATCCTGCTGCCACAGCTGGTCCTGCAGAAACACCCGCATCGTATTCATCCCGATGCTCTCCGCCATTCCCAGCTCTTTATCGATCAGCGCGGGATTGAACGTCGCAGCCTGAAACATCTCCAGCTCATTAATCGCATCCGAAGGCACGAAGTTTGCTCCCACCAGCCACGGCTGCTTCGCATACCAGTCATTCGCCCGTTGCGCACTCCATCGCCCGCTCGCATCCTCACTCGTCTGCGCAACCAGCGCAATCGGTGTCGCGACCAGGCAAGCAAACATCATTGGCAAGAAAACAGAACGTCTCACAATCATCATGATCCTTTGGAAGGGAGTTGGCCACCCTGCCGCGTTACCGCTCACCACGCCGAAGCTCCCAATATACAGACCCAGCCGCAGGCCCCATGCAGCCGCGCTAGTGCGGGCCCGGTCGCATTCCCTTTTCCACGCCATACTTCGATTGAGCAAGGCGGTACTCGCTCAAAACACTGCAGCCGTCCGCGTTCGCACTCCCCTTCGAGGCCCCCTGTGCCTGAGGATTCACCTTCCGCTCAGCATCCTCTTTTTTCAGAAAGTTGGTCCAATCAGGAATCAGCGTCGCGCTGTCTTGTCTCGGCGACTGGCAGAGTCCGGCTCCAAGCCCCTGCAATACCTGCGGAGTCACCGCACAAACTGCCGAGCACGTCGGCACCACGCCACAATTCTTCGCCGCGCCGGCCTCGCATGTCTGATACGCCTCGTAGCTTCGCAGACAAGTCTTCGCCGGCTCAGGACAAGCCTCGGCGAGCCCGCGATTGAGTTTGCTGTAAAGCCCCATTGCCTCCGGCGGGTCATCCGTCGTCGGTTGATCGCCAGGTCTCACCCGCAACAGAACGAGCGCGGCCACGTCGCTGATGCGCTTGTGCACAACCTCAAACTGCTTCAGACTATCGGCAAGTTCGCTGTACTCGGCATCGAGTTGAGCCCCCTTGGCCGGATCCAGCGGAGGCGACCCCTGTACACACTCCACACAGAAGTTGTCGAAGGCGAACTGATACACAGTGCCCGCCATCGATAGAGTCGCAAATACCTTTCCCTCATCGTGACGGAACATAACATTTGCAATCGGAGACTCGGACTTGTACTCCGTGTCCTTTGGGTTTCCAGGAGAAAAGTGTACCTGTGCCGCCGACACCATCAGTGTCCCCTCGACAACCGGGGACCGCTCCACCTTTCCATCTACCATTCGAACGCGGCTTGCACGGATCGGCCAGCACAAAGCAGGTGTGGCATCGAGGCCCGTCTCCGGTCCGCGGACTTGGCTTCCATCCGCTGCAACCTTGCACGGCCACAAGTAATGAAAATATCCCGCGGCTTCCTCGTATCGCGCCGACTGAGCTCCACCGAAGAAAGCAGGCCCTTGGGTCCATCCAGCATCAACCAGCAGCATGAGCCAGAAGATGAGAACGAGCTTGAAGTCTAGTCTCAGGGGCATCCTAGGGGCCGGCAACAACGCTCAGAATTGCATGAGAGATAGGGACGGTCAACGTAATTCTTCTTTCCGAAAGGGCACACCTTGGCTTCCTGATAAAGCAGCTACTTCGTACCGGTAGCCAATGTCGACTTTTCGTGTGCTTCGGTTGACTTACTATGCGCCACCGTCGAAGACTCATGGGCCTTCTGCGACTGCTTCTGGGCCTCATCGTGATCGTTCGCGCTGTGCTTGCCTGCAGCCGTGATGTGCTCCCTTGCCGCTTCGGAGTGCTGCTTTGCTGCATCCATGTGCGATTGCATTGCCATCAGTGATCCCTCATTTCGGAGACAGGCTCCCCATCTTGGGAGATTGTTCCGGTGGAAACTGTTATATGCTCCTCCGCGTCCTGACGTTGGATTTGGTGCATGACAGCCTGTTCATCTTCTTCTTCACCAAAGGACGAGGCCCGGGACGGTTTAATGGTCGCCGAGTCCCCTAACCCGACTCCCATCAATAATTCCCGCGGGCAAAAGGATCGGCCCCCAGCTCCCCAAAACGTCAATCAAAACCAGTTATAACGAAAACCTATAATCTTATTGATTGAAATTAGCTCACATCCTGCTACCCTTATAGGTAACGGCGAAATATCGCCTATATGAAAGTAGGAAGCATCATGGCAAACGGAACAGTGAAATGGTTTAACGACGCAAAAGGCTTTGGCTTCATCACCCCGGAAGACGGTGGAGAGGATCTCTTCGCGCACTACTCTGCAATTAACTCCAGCGGCTTCAAGTCTCTCCAGGAAGGCCAGCGCGTAACGTTTGACATCACCACTGGCCCCAAGGGCAAGCAGGCTGCAAACATCCAGCCCGCCTAACCCCCTGCGGTACGCTGCAAAAAATTCGCAGCGAAGCTCCGTTCCATCACACATCACCGCGACAAAGGGTTGCATGCTGCGCCACAGCGCACGCTTGCAACCCTTCGCGTCTTTAACGCGTACAACTATCGAGTAATTCTGTACCTCATCAGTAAACTGCTACGTTACCACTCACTGCTCTAACCGCAGGAGGCCCCAATGACGCTCCTTCAAAAGCTCTCGCTAGTAGCCACTATCGGCTCCGCCACCTTCGCTGTTGCAGCAAGCGTCCCCAGCAAGACCATCCTGCCCGACAATGTCATCCGTTGCGAACCTAACGCGGCCTGCGTTACGAAGGTCGCCTATGGCCACAACTATAAGGTCCTCACCACCCCTCGCTTCACCGTCATGGTCGCCGTCTCCAGTGAGGGCAGCTACACCCGTGCCGACGTCAGCATCACCAACAACACCGACATGCCCCTCAACCTGACCCCGGAAGACTTCCGCGTCGAAGTCCTCACCCCCAAGCCCAGGATCCTCCTCTACATTCCCCCTGCCAACCTGGTTCTTCCTCCGCCCGCCGCCCCCCACCCCGTTCCCCCGTTAGTCACACCCGAACACGCCGCATTCTCCGGCCCCGCCAGCGCAGGTGCCAACTTCGTGCCTTCCAACTCCGACGTCGATGTAGTTTATGCCGCGGCAAAGGAAAAAGCACTCCAGGAAACAGCCGAAAAAGCCGCCACAGAGAACCATCTCTCGGCCACCTCGATTCCACCCAACGAGGTCACCCGCGGCCGCGTCTACTTCGAGCGCGACAAGCATGCCCACCTAATCAACGTCGTCCTGCCCATCGCCGGCCTCGTCTTCGAGTTTCCCTATGCGATGAAGAAATAACCTCAACGCAGGCAACCATTTAGCCTCCAAAAAAACGCGATCTCCACAACAACTTGCTGACTGAAACCAGCGTCCATATTTTCAGTAGCAAGATTTAAAGGAGATCGAACATGAAGAATTTCCTCCCCGCTATAGCCTGCGCTCTTTTTCTCACCGCAGGTATTGCACAAGGCCAGGTCGTAGTCCGCATTGGTCCTCCCCCGCGTCCCGTTGAGCGCATCCCGCCACCACCCCACGACCACCCCAACTGGGCCTGGCACTCCGGCTACCACCGCTACGACGGCCACCAATACGTCTGGGTTCCCGGATCCTACGTCAACCCACCCCACTCCCACGCCCGCTGGGTCGACGGTCACTGGGTCCACCACGGCAACGGCTACGTCTATCGCGAAGGCTACTGGCGCTAGCTGAACAAAACCTCGATGCCCGGCGGGCCTCCGAGCTGGCCCGCCAAGGTATCATCTTCGAATGACCGCTGAATCCCGCGCCAAAAACATAAAAATCCTCATCTTCGACGTCGACGGTGTCCTCACCGACGGCCAGATCTTCGTCATCCCCAACGCCGAAGGCCACGGCATCGAGGCGAAAGGCTTCGCTGCCCACGACGGCCTCGGTATCTCCCTCGGCCGTCTAGGCGGTCTCCGCATCGGCATCATCACTAAGCGCAACTCCCAGACCGTAGCTATCCGGGCCAACGACCTCAAGCTGGAGTTCATCTACCAGGGCCAGTCCCACAAGATGGACGCCATCCGCGACATCCTCGCCAAAACCGGCGCCACCATCGATCAACTCTGTTACGTAGGCGACGACGTTATCGACCTCCCCGTCATGCGTCAGTGCGGCCTCTCGATCGCCACCGCCAACGCACGCAAAGAGGTCAAAGCCGCTGCCCACTACGTCACCCCCAACCCCGGCGGCTTCGGCGCCGGCCGCGACGCCATCGACTTCATCCTCACCGCCCAGGGCACCCTAGAAAAAGTCATCGAGCAATATCTCGACGAATCCAACGCCGCCGCAGCCTCCTCCGACGTAGGCCAAGGCAACATGTAACGAAATCCCCCCCCACCAAAGGGAGGGGGCCTACGTTCATCCCGCACCGAGACAAGGTACACACGCCACGAAGTGGCCGCCCCGCGCGCAGCGGGTCCGTCCAGCAGGACATAATCCTAGAGCGAACAAACAACGAACAAAAACCGCGTTACAATCAGCGCATGCCGCTCGAGATCCCCGAATCCCTCGCCTGGGCCCACCCCATCACCGCCGAGTGGTTCCTCAAAAAATTCGGCAGCCCCACCGAGCCCCAAACCCACGGCTGGCCCAGCATTCTCGCCGGTGACGCCACCCTCATCTCCGCCCCCACCGGCTCCGGCAAAACCCTCGCCGCATTTCTAGTCTGCATCGACCAGCTCCTCCGACAATCCCTCTCCGGCCAACTAGCCCCCTGCACCCAGGTCGTCTACGTAAGCCCGCTCAAAGCCCTCTCCAACGACGTCCAGAAAAACCTCGACGCCCCCTTGGCCGAGATCCAGCAACTCGCCATGCAGCGCAGCTACCTCTCCCCCGAAATCCGCACCGCCGTCCGCACCGGCGACACCCTCCCCAAAGAGCGTGCCGCCATGCTTCGCAACCCACCTCACATCCTCGTCACCACACCCGAGTCCCTCTACATCCTCCTTACCGCCGGCAAATCCCGCGAAAATCTCCGCCACGTCCGCACCGTCATCGTCGATGAAATCCACGCCGTAGCCGACGACAAACGCGGCGCCCACCTGTCCCTCTCGCTCGAACGCCTCGACGCCCTCGTCACCGGCGAAAACCGCCTAAGCCCTGGCCAATTCCTCACCGGCCAAGCCGCACCCCCACAAAGAATCGGACTCTCCGCCACACAAAACCCCATCGAACTAGTAGCCAACTTCCTCACCGGCATCCACGAAGACCGCCCTCCAGCCACCATCATTCAGGTAGGCCAGCGCAGGCAATTGGACATCGCCATCGAAGTCCCCAGCGACGAACTCAGCTCCGTCACCAACACCGGCATGTGGGAAGAGATCTTCGACAAACTCGCCGCCCACGCGCAAAACCACCGTTCCACGCTTGTCTTCGTCAACACCCGCCGCCTTGTCGAAAAAATCGCCTTCGAACTAGCCAACCGCATCGGCCCCGAAAACGTAGCCGCGCACCACGGCTCGCTCTCCCGCGTCCTCCGCCTCGACGCCGAGCAGCGCCTCAAAAACGGCGAAATCAAAATCCTCATCGCAACCGCATCCCTCGAACTTGGCATCGACATCGGCGACATTGACCTCGTCTGCCAGATCAGCACCACCCGAGCCGTCGCCGTAGCCATGCAGCGCGTCGGCCGCGCCGGCCACTGGCGCGGAGCCATCCCCAAAGGCCGTTTCTTCGCCACCACTCGCGACGACCTCATGGAGCAGGCCGCCCTCGTCCGCAAGATGCGCGCCGGCGAACTCGATCAGTTACAAATTCCCCCTCAACCCGCCGACGTCCTCATGCAACAGATCGTCGCCGCCTGCGGAGCCGAGACCTGGGAAGAGGACACCCTCTACAACACCCTCCGCCGCGCCTATCCCTATCGAAACCTCACGCGCAAGGCCTTCGACGACATCCTCACTCTCCTCACCGAAGGCATCGAATCCACCCGCGGCCGCTACGGCTCCTACCTCCTTCGCGACGGCGTCCAGCACCATCTCCATCCACGCCGCGGCGCCCGCATGATCGCCATCTCCAACGGCGGCGCCATCCCCGACACCAATCTCTACAACGTCATCCTCCAGCCCGAAGGCGTGCAAATCGCCACACTCGACGAGCACTTCGCCGTCGACTCCAGCCCCGGCGACGTTATCCTCCTCGGCACCTCCAGCTGGCGAATCCAGCGCATCGAAGCCACTGGCCGCGTCCTCGTCGAAGATGCTCACGGCGCCCCACCAACGCTGCCCTTCTGGGAAGGCGAAGCCCCGCAACGCACCGCAGTCCTCTGCGACGGTGTCGGCGAACTCCGCGAACAAATCTCTGCCCTCACGCCCAACGTCACCCCCGGCTACATCTCCCCCGCGCAACCAGAAGTAGCCGCTGCCGCAGCATGGCTCATCGAAGAATGCGGCGTATGCGAAAGCGGGGCAAAGCAGCTCATCGCCTACATCGTCACTGGCCGCGCCGTCCTTGGAGCCGTCCCCTCCAAAACCACCATCATCGCCGAGCGTTTCTTCGACGACGGGGGCGGCATGCAACTCATCCTCCACGCTCCCTTCGGCGGCCGCGTCAACAAAGCCTTCGGCCTCGCCCTCCGCAAACGTTTCTGCCGTGGCTTCAACTTCGAGCTGCAAGCCGCCGCCACCGACAACGGCATCAACATCTCCCTCGCCGAGCAGCACAGCTTCCCCCTCTCCGACGTCTTCCACTTCCTCACCGAACACACCGCCAAAGAACTTCTCGAGCAAGCCTCCATCGCCTCGCCCATCTTCAAAAATCGCTGGCGCTGGGCCGCCGGACGCAGCCTCCAACTCCTCCGCTTCTCCAAAGGCAAGCGCATCGCCCCCCAAATCCAGCGCACCCGCTCCGAAGACCTCATGGCCAGTGTCTTTCCGCAAGCCGCAGCCTGCTTCGAGACCATCGTCGGCGACATCCAGATCCCCGACCATCCCCTCGTCAACGAGGTCATGCAGGACGTCCTCCAGGAAGCGATGGACCTCGAAGGCCTCATCGAACTCCTCCGCGGCATAAAAGACGGCACCATCCGCTGCCTCGCCATCGACACGCCCACACCGTCCGTCTTCGCCCACGAACTCCTCAACGCCAACCCCTACGCCTACCTCGACGAAGCCGGCCTCGAAGAACGCCGCGCCCGCGCCACCTCGTTGGGCCGCACACTACCCGACGAACCCGGCAAAATCGACCCCGCCGCCATCGCCGCCATCCGCAAAGAGATCTGGCCCGACCTCCGCGACGAAAACGAACTCCACGACCTCCTCCACTCCCTCATCGCCCTCCCGCTGGGCATCATCGATAGGGAAGAGTCTCGCCACTGGCCCATCTTCTACGAGCGCCTCACCCAAAAAGGCCGCGCGCAAACCCTCGACCTCAACGGAACCCCCTGCTGGGTCGCCACCGAACGCCTCCCCCACATCGCCTCCCTCTATCCGCTCCGAGACGGATCTCGACCTGCCCAAGATGCGTCATCTCGGCCCCCCTCTAATCTGTCATCTCGACCGGAGCAGCAGACAGCCTCATCGTCTGCTGCGGAGTGGAGAGACCCCCGCATTTTGGTTGAGGCGGAACAAACCTCAATCCATCAAGAAACCAATCAAGTTACAAAAGAAGAATCCACACAAAAATGTGTTCAAGGATGGTTACAAATCCTCGGCCCCACGACAGCCGCCTCTTTCGCCAGCACCCTGAACCTCGACCCCTCCGCCATCTTCCAGACCTTCCTCGCCATGGAGATGCAAGGCCTCCTCATGCGAGGCGCCTTTGAGTACCCAGCAACAGTGGAAGACCACGAAATCGAATGGTGCGAACGCCGAATCCTCCAGCGCATCCACCGCCGCACCGTAGCCACTCTTCGCAAGCAGATCGAAGCCGTCACGCCAGCCGTCTACATGCGCTGGCTCCTCCAATGGCAACACCTCGCCCCCCAAACGCAACTCTCCGGTGAAGAGGGTGTCTTCGAAGCCCTCCGCCAGCTCGAAGGCTTTGAAGCCCCAGCAATCGAATGGGAACGTACTCTCCTCCCCGCTCGCGTTGCTAATTACGACTCCCGCCACCTCGACGCCCTCTGCCTGTCAGGCGCAGTTGGCTGGGGCCGCGTCTCCCCCCACCCAGCTTGGTCGAATGGAGACGGCGCCGCTCCACGCCGCGTCATCCCCACCAACGCCGCCCCCATCACCTTCTACATCCGAGAAACCGCCGACTGGCTCCCCCACGCCCTCGCCCATCAGTGCGTAGAAGAAGAAAAACTCGCTGCTGCCCTCAGCCCCCACGCCCTCCAGCTCCGCACTCTCCTCCAGCAGCGCGGAGCCTGCTTCGCCAACGACATCCAACGCATCGCCAACCTCACCCGCCACCAGACCCAGCACGCCCTCTGGGAACTGGCCACCGCGGGCCTCGCCGCAGCCGACGGCTTCGATCAGCTTCGCGCCTGTATGGACCCCCGGCGCAAATCCACCACCACCGAAACACCCGGCAAACGCCAAACCCGAAGCTCCGCCGGCCGCTGGTCATTGCTCACGGAAGAACTCCACGCAGCCCCAACCGTCATCGAGCAGGCTCGCCGCACCGACGCAGCTCTCGAATCCTTCGCCCGCCAACTCCTCGCCCGCTACGGCGTTCTCTTCCGCGACCTCCTCACCCGCGAATCCAACGCCCCCAAATGGCGCGACCTGCTCAACATCCTTCGTCGCCTCGAAGCCCGCGGCGAGATTCGTGGCGGCCGCTTCCTCTCCGGCTTCAGCGGCGAACAGTACGCCTTCCCGGAAGCCGTCGAATCCCTTCGCCAGGCTCGCACCCGCGACTGCCTCGCCACCATCCCCGTCTCCGCCGCCGACCCCATGAACCTCGCCGGTATCGTCATCCCCGGCGACCGCGTCTCCGCCGTCCCCGGCAAACAGGTCCTCTACCGCAACGGCACCCTCCACTCAGAGTCCGAACCCGAAAATCTTTCGCCCGAAAAGATACCGGCCAATCTCCCACCCACGCTTCTCCCAGCCTCCGCGCCTACTGTCCTCCCGTTGTTCTAACAGGCGCGCCACGGTTTTCCGGCTGCCAAAAGGCTTGGACGAACTCCCCCGAATTTATTTTTTTGCGTTTTTAGCCCAGAAAACGCATGTCAAGCCCCTGAACCACTCAACTCCCTTAGTATGAACAACATCCGCGTGGCGTATAAGTTACGCTCCAGACGATATACTGGATATAGATCGAAAAATAAACAAGAATCCGTTGAATCTAGAGGCACTCCAGGGCTAACTCGTTTAGATGGATTATTTTGGACGCAACCCCTTTGCTATGAATATTTTGCAGGGGATGACCTCCCGTAAATTGTTGAATCGAAGTGACTTACACGAAGGCAATAGGTGGGGGTACCTGCTAGGAATAGGGTTAGCGGAAGAGTAAAAGAGAAAGACGCGAGTCCCATGACGAAGCCAGCCAATCTCGACGCCAAGCCACCAGGGGAAGAGAATCGGCAAACCTCAGGCGAAGAGCTTCGCCCCGAAGACTTCTATTACGAAGGCCCATACATGGTCTTCACCGCGGCCTACCACCTCAGGCGCGGCTATTGCTGCAACTCCGACTGCCGCCACTGCCCTTATAAGTAGTCGGTATTAGTTGGGTTGGACCGGGGGCAACGGTGGAACGCTAGTCTGCGCATTGTCGACCGTGACGCGACCGCTCCGAAGCGCGCGCGCGTTCTGCACAATCAGGACCACACGCGGGTCTTTGCGATAGCTGTCCAGCTTGCTGTCGGAACGCATCTCGCTCAGGACGTCGAACCCGCTCTCGCTCGCCATCGTCAGGTAGCGCAACATATTGGCTTCGTCACCAAGCTCTGAATACAGCCGCGCCATCTCGAAGCAGTAGCGCGCGTGGTCTTCCGGTGACACCATATGCGCCGTCAGTCCACCCGTTCCATCGTGATGAGCCATGTCCGGGTCAATTCGCAGTGCAATCTTGAACTGCTCCCGTGCGTCCTTGTATTTCTTCTCTTCGAAATACGCCGTCGCCAGGTTCGAGTGGTAAATTGCCGATGTCTTGTTCAGCTTGATCGCTCGGTTGTAGTTGGAGATCGCCGTCGCAAAATGCCCGTCCATATACTCCACAGCGCCAAGGTTGTTCCACGCGACAGCATCCTTCTTCTGCAGCTTGACCGCACGCTGGAAGTAAGCCCGAGCCGCTGCCGTGTGCCGAAGGTCAAGCTGAGTCACGCCAAGCTTGTTCATCAGCATGACCTCATTGCCTCCGCGTCGCAGCGCGTAAGTGTAGTAATCGATCGCATCTTCAGGGAACCGTCGCGCCCGCAGCACATCGCCAACCATCTCGAGTTGCTCCGCGGTTGCAGTCGTGGGATCGGGAAGGTGCAGCTTGACCAGGTCCCACTGCGGATCCTTGTGTCGCAACTCACGCGTGGCTTCAGTTGTCGCCGCATTCTGCTGCGCAGCGGAGGACGACTCTGCAATCAACGTGGATGGAGAACTCAACAGACCAAAGAGGACGATGTAGCAGGCGGAGCGAAGATGAGGACTCATGGGCGAACCTCACGAGATGATCACATATCATCCTCTCCGCTTCAGACTATGTCAATAACCCTAAGGAGACGGTGACACAGCCACGGGAACCCCCGCCTCAGGGGCAACCACCGGAGCAGCGGGCGGTTGCACCATCATCGCCATACGGGGAAAGCTGAAGCTTCCGCCCGCGTCGTCGATCACGTTTACTTGGCACACATACGTGCCGGGCTTCAGCTGCGTAAGCGGCACATCGAACTGAAATGCCACCGCACCACGCTCGGGAATATTGATGGCTTTGGCCTCCACCAGTGGCGTCTCATACACCTTCACACCGCCGCTCAGGAACTCAATACTGGTCAGCACCCGGACAGGTCCGCCCTCCCGTCGCGTCAACCCGGGGGAATTTGGAGGTTCAGGCGCACCCTTTTGCTTCGTAGGGTCATACACCTCGTACAGAAAATAAAGATGTTGGTCTTGTCGAAACACATGGGGCACATTTGGGATCCACTCCACCCCGTCCCGCACCAGCGGACTTACTGTCTTCTTCGCTGTATTTGGCACCCGCTGGCTCGAAAGAACAATCGAACTCAACTTCAACGGGCTCTTCTTCAGGTCCGGTACCTGCAGGTCTGTCTCAAAGCTGCCCATCGCACCGGTCTGGTTTTCCCGCACCACGAATTTCAGATGATATCTCCCGGGAGCCAGCGTGAATCCGGTCGAATACTGAATGTTCTTGCGCTGCACCTGTTGCGCCGCGTCCAGCGCGAGTTTCACGTTGTCGCGAATTTTCCCAACAATAATTCCCTGAGCGTTCTTTACGTGTCCGATGACGTCAATATTCGCTTTATCGCGGTCACCGTTCTTCACACTATGGATTTGCGAGCCGGGCACAATCAGCGACACGGGCACGAAGAACTTGTTGTCCTCCATCCTGAAATACAAAGCCTGCAAATACACAGCAACGTCAGTGGCTGGTAGGTCGCTCTGCAGTTGCTGTGTCAGCGCCACTTCCCGGTCCTCAGTCTTCTGGTGTTGAAAGTCCGCTGGTGCATAGTATCCCGGACGATAGTCCATCTTTACGTCGTTCCGATTGAGCTTCACTGTCAAATGCCGATAGCTTCCGTCACGTGCTGCGTTGCTCGAATGGAACCCAAGAATGTAATAAGCCTCGGTGTCATGCTGAATCTGTTGAAATGCCGGGGCGAAGTCATTCGAATCGAAGAACGCTTTGCCCCCGGTGTCAGATGACAGTGTGGCAAGCGTCTCCTGTGAGCCAAAGTTTGCATCGAGGTTGCTCTGCATCGCCCCACCGTTGTATGCCGCCGTTCCGCGGAGACTACCCTTTGAAGCATTGCCCACTGGCGGCATCGCCTCAAGACCGCGCGAATCAACGCTATAAATGGCTAGGTTTGCCTTTACCGCCGCATTTGTGGCGGCTCGCATGCTCGCCTGATTTTCAATGCCCTGCCGGGTCAATCCGCCGCTGAAGTAGAGCATGCTCTTACGCTGGTCGACTCGTTCCAGGCTCTTTGCGATCGTTCGAATCGCGTATAGCTCGCGGTCCGTATTCAGGCTGTTGTACTCACTGTCGTCCGCTGTGAAACTGGAAGCATCGTCTGCAGTTCCACCCGAGTTGCCGCCTTCATTGCCGTTGGCGAAACCTGTTCCCTCGGTCCCGTTGTATTTGCCAAGCCCCTTCAATAATGCGGCCTTGTCCGAGGTAAAGTCCTGGTCCATGCTCAGGCCGGTAGCCATACTGACCAGTGCAACTAGATCGGCTGGCTGCATCTTCTTGTTGACGTAATCCTGCGCTGACTCCACGGCACGGTCTATGTCCTCCGGCTGCATGCTGCTCAGGTCAAAGAACATCACAATGAGGCGATGATCCCGTAGGGCAGCCGGATCGGCGGCGAAGTTTCTATTCAACAAGTCCGCAATTGTAGCCTTACCGGTTACAGTCGCATTTTCCTTCAATACTGCGGCTGCATCGACGTTCTGGTAGTCGAAGCTAGCTATCTTCTGTGGCTTTCCATTTTCCAGGATATTGAAGTCGCTCTCCTTGAGTCCCTTTACTACCTCACCGGTCTTCTTGTCTCGAACCACGACGTTCGTCAGGACAATATCGGTCTGCACCTTCATAGTGAAAGTTCCCGACGCGTCCGTCTGCTGCGCCGGCTGCTGCGAATGTCCTACCAGCGGCGCTCCCGCGAGCATTCCCAAGATCATCGTGGCAATTCCGCGGCGGATAACGCCTCGCACGCCATCTTGTAAGCCGTACTCCCGAGACTCGCTCTTGCTCTTCGCCATTGATGGAAATCTTTCCGGCCGCATCGCTGTTCTCCGGTACTTCAAAACCGAAACCGTGCCAACACCGTTAACCGCCGCATCGGCGCCGCTGACGTTACCTGTCCAAATGTCTGCGAGTTTAGCGTTGTATCGATTCCTGAGTACTGCACAGTGTTGAACACGTTATTTGCCGTTACTCTGGCTTCAAATGACCGCGTTTCGCCTAGTGCTACCGTCCGCGACAAAGACGCGTCTACCGCCACGATTCCGGGGCCTTCAATTGATCCGCGGGAAGCGGTTCCATACCCGTTTGGAGTGACGAATGCGGCTGTATTGAACCAGTCCAAAATAGTCCCAGCTCCAGAAATCGGCTGAGAGAACACTCTGTTCGGCCGGAGCGAATTGTTGCTTCCTGTCGCAGTCTCAGCCACCGTCGACACGTAATGCGGCGTGTAGTATGTTCCCGTCGCAAATGTAAAGTCGCCTGACAACGAAAACCCATCGAGCGCTTTCGACCAGAACCCGCCCTTCGACAGGAAGGCCCGGTTTGGCCCGAATGGTAACTCCAGGACCCAGTTGCCTGTCACTTGCTGCCGCACATCGAAAGAGCTGTTGCCTTCCTCCGCATTCAAATCCTGGTCGTTCTGCGCCACTGTTGGCTTCCCGCCGCCGATTGACGATGCATTGTCGATTGAATGTCCGTAGTGATACGTCGCTTGTAATGAAACGCCCTTCTGCAGGCGTTTTCGCACATTCACGCTCAACTGGTTGAACCGTGAATATCCCAGGGAGTCCTCGTAGTTGAACGGCTGCGCCGATGAGTCTGAAGTGCCGTTTGCTGTCCGGTTCGGTGCCCGCAGAATGTCCAGGTCCCCGCCATAGGATCCGTTATAGCCGATGTTCAATACGATCCCCATGGGCAACGTCCGTTGAACGTCAAGGTTCCACACCTGAACATGTCCAAGACGGTAAAACCGGTTCACCGCATAGTTGTTCTGCACCGGTGTCGCTGAGCACCCAAACCCATTGGCCAGCGTCAACGCTCCCGACGTGCATCCTGGCTGCCCGACGATGTTCGTCTGCGTGAGTGCGAATGGCACCTGCGCCGAAAGCTGGTTCGCAAAACTCGCATATTGCCCAGTGTTGAAATTGATTCCATATCCACCGCGAACTACCGTCTCCTTGAATATCTTTTGCTTTGGCCGGTATGCAAAACCTAATCGTGGCGAAAACATGTTTCTGTCCGGATTCACCAGCGAGCGTGGGGAACCGGCAACGCAGGCGCCCGCAACCGCGACCGGGCAAACCGGCAACACCTCCGTAAAGTCGGAGTTATGGGCGAGGTTTACTAGTCGATTATCCTTCTCCACGTAGGGCGAAAAATACTCGTACCGAACCCCAAAGTTCAATGTCAGGTTCGGCAGGGTCCGCCAGTCGTCCTGCGCGTACCAATCCAAGACATTCGCGCGCAGATAGGTCTTCTCCTGAGCGGCCTGGATCGTTGACTGCTGTGGCAGACCCAGTAGAAAATCTGCGAACCCATAGCCACTCGGCGCGACGACCGGACATGTCACCGTGGAAGACGGCGTACATCTCCCGGCCGTAGCTGGATTCTGCGTCGCATATCCAGTAAACGTAAACGCGCCTACAACATTTGTTCCGCCGACTGAATCTGCGTGTACTCGGCGAATATCCAAGCCAAAGCGCATATTGTGCTTTTTGTGGCTGTAACCTACAAAGTCCGAAAATGAGATTGTCTGGTTGATCGTGTCGCTAGGCAATGCTTGAGTCAATCCAGTGAAGTTCGAGATGCTCTCACTTGGCAGCCCGTAGTAGATTCCTGGATTTGTGCCAATCACTGGCTTAGGAATGCTGATGCCTGTTCCCACAAGTGGATCACTGACGTCTGTGAAGTAATTCGTCAGTGTGCTGTGTGAGCGGTTCCAGTTGATTGATGCATTGTTCGTCAGGCGGCCATATCCGATCGTATAGCCCGCCGTAACGCCATATCCGTCGGTCTGGGTCTTTCCACCCAAAGGCAGAAAAATGTTTCTATTGTCTGCGGCCGTATGGGAATAGCTTCCGTTGAAGTTGATGTTCTGCCGAAGTGTCTTAGGTGCATTTGCGGCTTGCCGACGCCCCCCACCGAATCCACTGCCTTGTCCAAAGTTGCGCACATACCGCAGCGCGGCTGATCCCGCGTTATTCCCCGCAGTCGTAATTGTCTGGTAGTTATACCCCTGTCTTCCGGTCGCCGTAATGTTCGGCGCCGGATAGTAGTTGAGCAAAGCCGCTGCCTGCGCAGACACTGGCACCTGGTTATTCAGAAACGGCAATCCTGTTGCCGGGTTATATAGGGTGACGGGTGTCGTCACACCATCTACCGTCTGCGTCAGTCCTGAAAAGTCTCCCCCTCGTTGCGCAGGTGTAGGGACAGTCCCATACAAGTTCGTCGGCGTTGTATTCCGCTGCCCAGTCACGTTCAAGAAGATGAATTGCTTTGTGCTGGCCTTCACGAGCCCAGGAATAAACGGCGACCCGGTAAAGCTCAAACCAAACCGATTCGTACTATAGGCCGGCTTCACTACTGGAGCACCCGTCAGCGAAAAGTTCGTTGCATCCAGCGCCCCATTTCCTCCCTGATAGAAGATTGCACCGTGCGGCTGCGTTGGATTGAATCCCCGAAATCCGCCACCGCCTCCACCACCGCCACGACCACCTCTTCCGCCCCCACCTCCCCCAGGTCCGCCACCGCCGGGTCCGCCAAATCCTCCACCACCCATCATCCCGCCCAGCATCCCCACCACGGCGTTCGCCATATCACCTGCAGCACCGCCTTGCCTCTGCGCCTGGGCGATTGCGTCCTGCACTCGCTGCCGAATGTCATCCTCGTTATAACTCGCCAGTCCATTTGTCTGTCCCATCGCGCCGTTTACCGTGACAGAGTCGTTTCCCGCTGACTCCCCGCCTAGCCCCGCCAGCGAAGGCAGCTGCGCTCCCGTGTTGCCCCCACCTGTGCTTGCATCTGTCGCCCCCAGCCCATCGCCCGTTACGTTCAAGGCCTGCAAGCCTCGCGCAGCTCCCTCGCTTGTCGCCGCAGTCTGCTGGTTCTCTTGTTCCTGCACCCGCGAAGCCAGCTGCAAACCAAACTCGGCCACCTGCGTGGGCTTTCCCCCATTCTCTCCCGCCGCGTTGATCAGGACCTCCATCGTCTCGGTCGCAAACGCCGCCAGTTCCGCCTTCACGACATAGCGCCCATTGCGGGGAACTGCCATGGCAAACGAGCCATTCACGTCGGTCGTCGTCGCATATTTTTTTCCCGTCAACGTATTGGTCGCCGTCACGCCAACGCCCGGTAGCGGCACTGCTCCAGCTTTTACTGTCCCGGTAATCGTTCCACCACTCGCGGCGGAGGCGGCGGGCGCTGGCACAGATTGAGTGGGCGCGGGCACTACCGACTGTCCAAC
The DNA here is from genome assembly GCA_000381605.1 of Acidobacteriaceae bacterium KBS 89. Classification (GTDB taxonomy): domain Bacteria; phylum Acidobacteriota; class Terriglobia; order Terriglobales; family Acidobacteriaceae; genus Edaphobacter. Next base: position 774,543 of record KB906754.1, on the reverse strand, counting down.
TGGCGCAGCATGGCCCCAGACAGTCCCGGCCATCACCAGGCTCATCGCCATCCATCGAATCGGTCTCTGCACCTTGTCTTGCCTCATCAACAAAAAATTACGTGCGCTACTGAGGTGGGGCAGAAGTTGGAGTGGTGGTGCTCGCCGGAGTAGCGCCCACGCTACCGCCCTCCGCTGCCCGCCGTCGTCTCTGCCCCATTGCCGCCGGATCCATCACACCCAGCTCCGTCGGCACAAACACGCCATTCTTCAGCGCCCCTTGTCCCGCTATCGAATCGCCGACCTTCACGTCCGCAAATGTGATGCTCTCCCCTCCAGCGCGCGGTCCGGAGCCAGCACCGCTCCCAGTTCCTATGCCGTTGCCGCGACCTCCCGCAGCGGCACCACCGCCTCCCATCTCAACTACGCCGGCCCCGCTCGCAATCGCCACCATTCCGCGTCCGCCACGTTTGAACGAAGTCTGTTCATCCACTCCAATAACTTGGCTCACGCCGTCCGGCCGCTTCACGGTCAGCTTAAGCGCATCCATATCGATCGCTGTTACCTTGCCGGTGATATAGGTTTTGCCCATGTTCTCGCGGGCCTTCTTCACCTGTTCCGCATCGATGACACCCACAAACACCGCGTGAACGGTTTTGGTCGCGGGGTCTAACACCCCCATCGCTCCTACGCCGTCGCCAACCTTGATGTCGGCTGCCTTGACCGGCTGCCGTTCCTTGTTCAATCGGGTATTCGCGGAGAGGGCCACTTGATAGACGTCGCCCGCCTCCGTCTTCACCGTCAATTGGTCCGCTGTCACGGCCGTCACGGTGCCGCGTACCATCTGTCCACCGGCAAACGCCGTTTCACCTGGACGAGGATTGTCCTGCCCGCCCTGGGCCGCAACCGTCAGGGGCGCGGTCATTCCTACTGCCGTTGCCAGGAGCAACTTTGTTGCCCAAACCTGGACCGATTGCCATCTCATCTTGCACCGCCCGCCTTGCGTATTTCCCGGGGCAAACCCGTGCTGATACAGACGTACCCTTTGGACGAAAGACTCTCTACCAACTGATAAAACTTACAGCCTGCACCTTGTTGATGGGCTTCTCTGGACCTCTGCGCCGCTTGTCTGCACTACACTACCGCCATGCAGGATGTAGCCCACGTGCCTCACACACATGACCCGCACATCGAAGGACACTTCGAGTCAAGTGCAACGGTTCGCGATATCGTCATCGGCTTGTCGGATGGACTCACTGTACCGTTCGCTCTTGCCGCCGGACTTTCCGGCGCTGTCTCTTCTTCCCACCTTGTTGTACTCGCCGGTCTTGCAGAGATTGCTGCGGGTTCGATCGCCATGGGCCTCGGTGGCTATCTAGCGGCGCGCGGTGATGCCGAACACTACGTGTCCGAACGACGACGCGAAGAGCGCGAGATCATCGAACGCACACGCGATGAAGAAGAGGAGATTTACGAGATCTTCGAGCAGTACTCTGTCGACCGTGCCAGTGCCACACCCGTTCTCAATGCACTCAAACGGAACCCGCCTGCATGGGTCGACTTCATGATGAGGTTTGAGCTCGGCCTTGAAGAGCCCGCACGCAATCGCGCTCACCGCTCCGCACTTACCATCGCCTCCTCGTACATCGCCGGCGGCCTCATCCCTCTGCTTCCCTACATGCTCGTGCACGAGAACTTTACGGCTCTGAAGCTTTCAGTCGTCATTACGTTGCTGGCGCTCGCGATCTTCGGGGCCTTAAAGGGAAAACTGGTGGGAACCGGCTGGCTCCGCAGCGCGCTTCAGACCATAACTATTGGCGGAGTCGCCGCCGCAGCTGCCTACTCGCTTGCCCGACTTCTCAACTCGCATCCCAATTAGCTAACCCACCCCATGCATATTTTGCACAAAGTATTCAAAAAAATAGGTTTAGGTCTTGACTTGGATCGGGGAGAAATGAGCCCCGGACAAAGCCGCCGTAAGCAACGGTGCAGGGTTTTAGCCGCTTGATTTGTCAAGTTCAAGGGTTATTTTTTGTAGGCAGAAACCGAGGTCAGTCGACGAGGAGAGCGGAGAACTCCTGGACTTCACTGGCTTCCATTGCCGGTTGATTCTAAATGGACGGTTTTGGGCTGGTTTTCTACAGGAATCGTCGGTTATCAACAGCCCTGAGGTTGCGCGGTGATCGAGTCGCTGATACTCTCAGAGAGTCGCAACGAGATGTACGGCTTGCACATAAGTGAAAAGCACGGTACTCTAAGTGAGTAGCAAGGAAACACTGCTTCTCACCTTAGCCTTGGCAGCATACGGGCAGATAGTAAAGGGATGATGGAGCGCAGTCCAAGCGTTTGATCGCGGTTTAGACCCTGAGGGCCGACCGGCAATCCAAACCCAAGCCACTGCAGTCGATTTTAGGATTTATCAGGAGCTAAGTGCTCCGCGCTCGCGTCCGGGCGTCACGGTGTTTTGAGAATTTGCGCAACGTGAATTGATGTCAATTTGAGGCTTGCTTGAGTGAGAGAAAACTCAAGCAAAAGCAAAAAATAAATTGACAAGCGAGATGAAGATTGATAATCTCGAAAAGTTCGCTAAAACGTCACTCGCTGCTCAAGTGATCCTCGACAGGCTGAAGGTCAGGCCGCAAAGAAGTAGAACGAGAGATCGAAGTAAGCAGTAAATACAGACGATAAACAGCGCATCAAGTTCGAGGACACAAATCAGGCTTATGCCGATTTCGTCCTTGATCCAAAGCTGCCCGCTTAGGTGGATGCAGTTCGGATCTTTGACAACATAGTTGAACGTGCCAGTCGTGAGAAGATACGAAATTTGGTTTAGTCATTCTCACTAGTTATAAACCTCCGGGTGTTTTCGAGCACCGGGGGCGCTTGATCCGCACCGACCCCTGTCGATGTGCGGCAAGCAAACCAAGATTAAACGAGAGTTTGATCCTGGCTCAGAATCAACGCTGGCGGCGTGCCTAACACATGCAAGTCGCACGAGAAAGGGTAGCAATACCTGAGTAAAGTGGCGCACGGGTGAGTAACACGTGAATTATCTACCTCCGAGTGGGGAATAACTGAGAGAAATCTTAGCTAATACCGCATAACACTTACGAGTCAAAGCAGCAATGCGCTTGGAGAGGAGTTCGCGGCCGATTAGTTAGTTGGCGGGGTAATGGCCCACCAAGACGATGATCGGTATCCGGCCTGAGAGGGCGCACGGACACACTGGAACTGAAACACGGTCCAGACTCCTACGGGAGGCAGCAGTGGGGAATTTTGCGCAATGGGGGAAACCCTGACGCAGCAACGCCGCGTGGAGGATGAAATATCTTGGTATGTAAACTCCTTTCGATGGGGAAGATTATGACGGTACCCATAGAAGAAGCCCCGGCTAACTTCGTGCCAGCAGCCGCGGTAATACGAGGGGGGCAAGCGTTGTTCGGATTTATTGGGCGTAAAGGGTGCGTAGGCGGTTTGGCAAGTCTGATGTGAAATCTATGGGCTCAACCCATAGTCTGCATCAGAAACTGCCGGGCTTGAGTATGGGAGAGGTGAGTGGAATTTCCGGTGTAGCGGTGAAATGCGTAGATATCGGAAGGAACACCTGTGGCGAAAGCGGCTCACTGGACCATAACTGACGCTGATGCACGAAAGCTAGGGGAGCAAACAGGATTAGATACCCTGGTAGTCCTAGCCCTAAACGATGATTGCTTGGTGTGGCAGGTACCCAATCCTGCCGTGCCGAAGCTAACGCGATAAGCAATCCGCCTGGGGAGTACGGTCGCAAGGCTGAAACTCAAAGGAATTGACGGGGGCCCGCACAAGCGGTGGAGCATGTGGTTTAATTCGACGCAACGCGAAGAACCTTACCTGGGCTCGAAATGTAGTGGAATCCGGCAGAAACGTCGGCGTCTAGCAATAGACCGCTATATAGGTGCTGCATGGCTGTCGTCAGCTCGTGTCGTGAGATGTTGGGTTAAGTCCCGCAACGAGCGCAACCCTTATCTTCAGTTGCTACCATTTAGTTGAGCACTCTGACGAAACCGCCTCGGATAACGGGGAGGAAGGTGGGGATGACGTCAAGTCCTCATGGCCTTTATGTCCAGGGCTACACACGTGCTACAATGGCCGGTACAAACCGCTGCAAACCCGCGAGGGGGAGCTAATCGGAAAAAGCCGGCCTCAGTTCGGATTGGAGTCTGCAACTCGACTCCATGAAGCTGGAATCGCTAGTAATCGTGGATCAGCATGCCACGGTGAATACGTTCCCGGGCCTTGTACACACCGCCCGTCACATCACGAAAGTGGGTTGCACTAGAAGTCGGTGCGCTAACCGCAAGGAAGCAGCCGCCCAAGGTGTAATTCATGATTGGGGTGAAGTCGTAACAAGGTAGCCGTAGGAGAACCTGCGGCTGGATCACCTCCTTTCTAAGAGAGAACGTCTTGGCACACTTCAGCGTCCTGCGATTGCAGGCAGCCTGGTTTTGCGATCAGAGCTGAGCTAGATAGTGATGTTGCCAAGTACCATCTGCATGCACTTCGGTGACTGCAGATGAGCCTGAACTGAACCTTCTCTTTTTCGTTCGCAACATAGACGCAAGTCTTTGTTCATTTTTCAATACCGATGGTCAATAGCGGCGTAGCCGCTATGCACGTTCAACTGTGTCCTCGAAACCTTTCGAGAGAAACCAGCTAGTAGCTTCTAGCCGTTAGCTTTTAGCTAAATGCTAGAAGCTGCGCGCAGGGCTGCTACTTCGGGCCTGTAGCTCAGTTGGTTAGAGCGCACCCCTGATAAGGGTGAGGTCGGTAGTTCGAATCTACCCAGGCCCACCATTATCCCGACGGTTAGTTATACTAACCATCAAGGGGCTGTAGCTCAGTTGGGAGAGCACCTGCTTTGCAAGCAGGGGGTCAACGGTTCGATCCCGTTCAGCTCCACCATAATTTCTCGATCGGCATGTTCGATATGTAAGTCAAGCGATGTCTGTTTGAGGGTGAGTCTCTGCGATGTGGAGATTGAACCTTGAGCAGAAATGCTTGAGCCGCCTGAGGGCGCGAAGTGGTTCCGCAGCAATGCGAATCGCTCAACGATTTTTGACAACTGAATAGATTGGGTAAATATATAACTACAAGGCTGAGCAGCATGTCTTTGGGTAGTTTCCGAAGAAAGCTGTCAATCAGTATTGAGTGTCTTTAGAATAATTTTCGTGTTACCGGCCTGAATCTCGCACGTTGGGAGACAGGTTGTAGAACACAGGCGTGGACTAATATCAAACGTAGATGACTCTATGTTGCAGAGGTTGTCACTCTGCTGCGTGTGAGTAAATTCTATGGTCAAGCTACTAAGGGCGCACGGTGGATGCCTTGGCAGAAACAGGCGATGAAGGACGCGGCAAGCTGCGATAAGCTTCGGGGAGCGGCACACACGCTTTGATCCGGAGATTTCCGAATGGGGAAACCCACCTAGGCAAAACCTAGGTATGTCCCACTGAATTCATAGGTGGGAACAGGCGAACGGAGGGAAGTGAACCATCTCAGTACCTCCAGGAGGAGAAAGAAACCTCGATTCCGATAGTAGTGGCGAGCGAAATCGGAACAGCCCAAACCCGTTGCATTAAGGTGTATCGGGGGTTGTAGGGCCTGCAAAAGTAGAGTTACCAATCTGGTTGTTAGCTGAATCTTCTGGAAAGGAGATCCAAAGAGGGTGACAGACCCGTAGGCGAAAACGATCCAGACTCGAAGCAGGTACCTGAGTAAGGCGGGGCACGAGAAACCCTGCTTGAATCCACGGGGACCATCCCGTAAGGCTAAATACTCGTTTCTGACCGATAGTGAACCAGTACCGTGAGGGAAAGGCGAAAAGCACCCCATTGAGGGGAGTGAAAAGTACCTGAAACCGTGTGCCTACAAGCAGTGGGAGGACTATGCCCGCAAGGGAATGTCTGACCGCGTGCCTATTGCATAATGAGCCGGCTAGTTATTCTTGTCAGCAAGGTTAAGCGTGAGCGAGCCGCAGCGAAAGCGAGTCTGAATAGGGCGATAAGTTGGCAGGAATAGACGCGAAGCGAGATGATCTACCCTTGGCCAGGTTGAAGGTGGGGTAACACCCACTGGAGGACCGAACCGGTGTTTGTTGAAAAAAGCTCGGATGAGCTGAGGGTAGGGGTGAAAGGCTAATCAAATTTCGTTATAGCTCGTTCTCTCCGAAATAGCTTTAGGGCTAGCGTCGGGTGATTTGGATTGGTGGTAGAGACATGGATGGACTAGGGGGCTTTCCGGCTTACTGAATCCAATCAAACTTCGAATGCCAATTACAACCAGCCCGGCAGTCAGACTGTGGGGGCTAAGCTTCACAGTCGAGAGGAAAACAGTCCAGACCGCCTGCTAAGGTCCCAAAATTACAGTTAAGTGGGAAAGGAAGTCGGAACGCTCAGACAGCCAGGAGGTTGGCTTAGAAGCAGCCATCCTTTAAAGAAAGCGTAATAGCTCACTGGTCAAGCGGTCCGGTGCCGACAATACAACGGGGCTAAAACTGTATACCGAAGCAGCGGATGCACATCTTTTAGGTGTGCGTGGTAGGAGAGCATTCTGTCGTGGATGAAGCGTAACTGGGAAGATACGTGGACATTACAGAAGAGACCCTGCCGGCATAAGTAGCGATAAGGAAGGTGAGAACCCTTCCCGCCGAAAGTCTAAGGTTTCCTGAGGAAGGTTAATCCGCTCAGGGTTAGGCGGTCCCTAAGCTGAGGCCGAAAGGCGTAAGCGATGGAAATCCGGTTAATATTCCGGACCTCCCAGTTTTTCGTTATTCACGATGGGGTGACGCAGAAGGATAAGCAGGGCCTCCTATGGCTATGGGGCTCGATACGCGTAAGCTGGTTTCTCTAGGCAAATCCGGAGAGACTTAACAGTGAGGTGTAAAGCAGTAAGCCGAATGGCTGAAAGCTGCTGATTTCATGCTGCCAAGAAAAACCTCTAAGGAGAGAGATTGGGAACCGTACCACAAACCGACACAGGTAGACGAGGAGAATATCCAAAGGCGCTCGAGTGAAAGCTTGTTAAGGAACTCGGCAAATTAGACCCGTAACTTCGGGAGAAGGGTCGCCCTTCAGGGTGCAAGCCCAGAGGGGCCGCAGTGAAGCGCGAACGGCGACTGTTTAACAAAAACACAGGTCTCTGCAAAGTCAAAAACGACGTATAGGGGCTGACTCCTGCCCGGTGCTGGAAGGTTAAAAGGAGAGGTTAGCCGCAAGGCGAAGCTTTGAATTGAAGCCCCAGTGAACGGCGGCCGTAACTATAACGGTCCTAAGGTAGCGAAATTCCTTGTCGGGTAAGTTCCGACCTGCACGAATGGAGTAACGATCGTTCGACTGTCTTAACGAGTTGCTCGGCGAACTTGTAGTACCGGTGAAGATGCCGGTTACCCGCAGCTAGACGAAAAGACCCCGTGCACCTTTACTATACTTTTACTATGAGTTACGGCAATTGCTGCGCAGGATAGGTGGGAGGCTTTGATACCGGACTTTTGGGTTCGGTGGAGCCAACGGTGAGATACCACCCTGCGATTGTTGTGATTCTAACCTCCTCCCGTGATCCGGGAGAGGGACATAGTAAGACGGGTAGTTTGACTGGGGCGGTCGCCTCCTAAATTGTAACGGAGGCGCGCGAAGCTACACTCAGGTCGTTTGGAAATCGACCGTCGAGTGCAAAGGCATAAGTGTGGTTAACTGCGAGACCTACAAGTCGAGCAGATGCGAAAGCAGGCCTTAGTGATCCGGTGGTTCTGTATGGAAGGGCCATCGCTCAACGGATAAAAGGTACGCCGGGGATAACAGGCTGATCGAAGCCAAGAGTTCATATCGACGCTTCGGTTTGGCACCTCGATGTCGGCTCATCACATCCTGGAGCTGTAGAAGGTTCCAAGGGTTCGGCTGTTCGCCGATTAAAGTGGTACGTGAGCTGGGTTCAGAACGTCGCGAGACAGTTCGGTCTCTATCTGCTGTGGGCGTAGGAGATTTGAAGAGGGCTGTCCTTAGTACGAGAGGACCGGGATGGACGAACCTCTTGTGTTCCAGTTGTCCTGCCAAGGGCACGGCTGGGTAGCGAAGTTCGGTTGTGATAACCGCTGAATGCATATAAGCGGGAAGCACGCTCTAAGATGAGATCTCCCAACCCAAAAGGGAAATGAAGGGCCCAGGAAGACCACCTGGTTGATAGGCTGGAGGTTGAAGCGCAGTAATGCGTGTAGCTTACCAGTACTAATCGCCCGTTCGGCTTGTCCATAGAATTTACTCTGCGCAGGTTGATATCGTAAGAAATTACGAGTCCACTGTTCTGAGAACATTCAATACAAGCCCTGTAGTTATACCTTGATAGTCAGGCTATATACCTGACTCTAATGTAGATACGTCTACTCCCAATCTATTCAGTTGTGGAAGATCGCGCGAGCGAGATTTCAAAAGTTTGCCGGTGAGTTTACTACGAGGGTCACACCCGTTCCCATCCCGAACACGGAAGTTAAGCCTCGTTGGGCCGATGGTACTGCACGCGTAAGTGTGTGGGAGATTAGGTGATCGCCGGCATATTCTCAAAGCCCCATCCTTTCGAGGATGGGGCTTTTTTCTGTTCCAATCACCCTGCTCCGTCGGGCGATCTCCCTCGATAGTCCTTTCTGAAAAGGACGAAAGTCAATAGCAGAGGACCGACCACTTGGCTGTGGATAAAGAAAGTCTTCGGTGTTTGTGGTGAGTCGTGGTGATTTTTCGGTTGTTTTGGGTTTCGTTGCGGTTTATGGGCGGTATTTTAGGAGTTTGAAGGCCCAAGGAAGCGAAAAGACGACGGGAAAAATGTGGATAAAACGTGGTTGGAAGATGGTGAAAATGTGGTGAGAACGTGGTGGCTTGTGGGGTGCTCCAGGAGAGCCACGGTTTTTGAATGCCGGAGTCGGGGACTGGGGCCTGCTTCGGGGTAGGGCCAGAGGTGATTCGTCAGTGGAAGTGGTTCGTGGGGTGTGCTGAATTACTTGTGGGGCAGGTACAACCCGTAATCACAGTGCCCATCGCTGACCGCTAGCGCATATTGCGATAGCGATCTACTACTGTGCGCGAAAGCTCTGCGCCATCGCTGAATAGACTGGCTTCAAGATGGCGAAATCAGCCTGCGGAGATACAAAAACCATGTAATTCAAATCTCCGTCTGGCCGAGCGATCGTCACCAGCCAATCCCGTTCCTCTAGCGCCGAACCACCTTCCATCACAGGAGACCGCCCCCGCAGTTCCACTGCACTCGCAGCCTGTCCCCCAAGACTCAACGATGTGATCTGACCTATCTGCTGCAACCCGGCATTCTGCTGGCTTAGCTTTTGGACGAGCGCCGTGGTAGCGCGCGCCAAAGAAGCCTCATCCGATACCCCATTCTGCGGCCTCACAGTATCGATCAGAACCCCATAAGAAATTCCTGCCTCTCCGGCACCGTTCGGTGGCACAAATGCCACGGTGCCGTCCTTCGCCTCGCCCTTCTGCCATCCTGCTGGATAGCTCACGGAAAACCTGCGCCCCTGATAAGACACCAGGCGATCGTCAAGCCCCAGCGAACTGCGGCTCAACCGCACCGCAGCGCCTCCCTGCACACCTGCCGGCGCATTGATCACCTGCGCCGGCCCGCCCGCCGTAGCGGCATAGTGTCCCGTCTGTCTCCACGCTCCAGCCTCCACTTCCTTTGCGGTATAGGTTTTTTCCTTCATTGCCAGCTGACGAACCCTGGCAAACTCTGGCGAAGTCACCTTCGCACCCGTACGCGGCGGCAGGGTGGCGATCTCCGCATTCACATACTCGGTTCGGTTGCCTGGATTGGGGTGGTCGCTCAGGAACTGGGCCCCGCCCGCGCCATATTTCGCCTGAATCGCCTCAAAGAACTGCGGCATCCCGCGTGGATCGTATCCGGCGTCATAGAGAATCCCCGCACCGAGCAGGTCCGCCTGCTTCTCGTAATCACGCGACATCCTCAGAAATCCAATGCCTGTGCCGATTCCGATTCCCTGGGCAACAGCCGATCCCAGCTTGCCATTGCCCAGCAGAATTGCCGCCCCAAGCTGCCCGAGGCCGGCAAACGTCCCATACGTCTGCTGCTTTGTAATGTTGCACGTCGAGTGCCTCATCACTACGTGCGAGATCTCATGCGCTATCACTCCTGCCAACTGCGCCTCTGTCTCAGCCGCCTGGATCGTGCCGAGATTGACGAAGATCGACCCGCCGGGTAGTGCGAATGCATTGACATCCTCACTCGCCACGACGTGAAAGTTATACGGCCACTTGTACCCCGGCGCATAACTCACCAGCCTCGCCCCAAGCTGTCGCACGTACTGCGACACCGGCGCACTATCCGGCAGCACCGGCATCTGCTGATACACCTGCGCCGCCACCTTGCCGCCTTCGGTGATCTCCTGCTGTTCTGTGAAACTGTTCTTGCAGCTCACCGGCTGGAAACGTGCCCACGCCGGAGAACACACCCCCATCAATACACAGCCAAGCAGAATCAGTCGCACCGTAGCAGTAGAAGCGCGCATTTGTCGTTCTCCGCCCGCACTGTATCGGATGCCTCCCGTTCAGGAATCGCAACCCATAGACAGTGCATTCATTCAGAGTGCGTAACCGTCGCAGAAGGATGCCATCTCATTTAAGCAGCATGGAATGAGCGCGTCGCACACACGATCATAGGATCAATTAGTCCCGCTATGTCGGCTTGTGGCAAGGTTTTTCGGGTCCAACACAGGGCTCCTGGCGAATCACGGGCAAACCGCACCTTACTGCCTAAATGGCTTCCCGGTGGTTGGCGATATCACGGCTCGTCATTCACTCACCCGGATCGAACATCGAATACGCCGTCCTTACCACGACTCAAAGACTACGAAGTGATGGGCGTGGGAGATGAAGACGCGCCGGAAGAGCCCGGTAGCCAGCAACCCATCGCCTGTTAGGCCGGAATCTTTTTTGGCGTCTGCGAATGTGAAGAAGGAAACCCTGGAGATTTCGAGTGAGCCGATCTGCACGTCCTGCGGAGGCACGGTCAGATACCGATGTTGTGCTCCGTCGAAACCGCCCCCATGCGTCGAGGTCCATCGTAGTAATTCCAGCGGCAAATATTGAGCGGTGTTGAAGAGGAAAGAGACGTTCGTGCCGGAGTCGAGCTTCAGGCGAACAGGCCGAGTCCCGTCCGATAGACTAGCCGCTATCATGAGAGTCCTGAGAGCCGGTATATCGTTAGTCGTCTGAGCTGGTGCCGCAAGCGCGACATGCGATCCTTTTACGTCGCGGGCCATGGCAGATGAGTCGTCGAGACAGAGCAGGTTGTGATCATTGTCGATCAGCATGTCGAATTGGCTTAGAAAGTCCTCGCCGAGGACACCGCGATAGTGGAGATCGATGGACTCGGGATTCTTGATGTCGAACACGAGCACCTTTTGATTGGCGACCCCATGGGAGCCAGCTTCGAGAAGGTCGAGCTGCGCGACCGAAGCGGCTGCATGAAATCCGACGCCTGCTACCACGGCCGAGTCCTGAGTATTCAGATGAAGCTCAGCGGCTAAGGAGGGAGCGATCATCGTCATCTGGGTGCCGGTATCCAATAGAAAGTTGTAGGGGCCGGAGTGGTTGACGGATATTGCCACGATCATGTGGTGGCTGTTTGTGCGGTGGAGGGGTACACTGGCAACGTTTCCGGGGCAACGCGGTTCTGCGTGAAGTGCCGGGACGATGGTTGCCGCAAGAACGAAGGAAGCGAACCGCTTGAAGTTTGACATTGTGAGAGCTCCTCAGCCGGTTTGGCTGAAGACACTCTGGGCGCACAGTTCTCCTTGGTCTTGATGGGCTGCTTATCAGTTTCTCGATAGAGATCAGGAAATTCTTAGGTCGGATTATGAATTTATGATCGGGAGTAAGTCCTTTGTTTTCCGATTTGCCGACGTTGAGGTTCGCGAGCACGAGTTCTCGCTGATCAAGTCGGGCAAGGTGTTGGCGGTCGAGCCGAAGGCGTTTCGCGTTCTCTTACTCTTGCTGCACAACCCCCAAAAGTTGATCTCGAAGGAAGAACTGCTGAACGCCGTATGGGGCGATACCGCCGTTACCGAGGGTTCCCTTACACGCTGCATCTGGCTGCTGCGGCGTCAGCTGGGCGACGACAGCAACGAGCCACGTTTCATCGAAACCGTGGCCACAGTCGGATACCGGCTCATGTGCAAGGTTGAGGTTTCTGAGATCGCATCGGAAGATCTGCAAGCGACCGACAAGGCGATTGGTCTGAGCGAGGTTGAGTTTGTCGAGGCACCTATCCAAAGCGCGCGAGATGTGCAAAGCGAGCTGAAGTGGATCTCCGGAGGGGTGGGCCTCACAAAAGCGTCTGAACTGGCGTCGCGTCATCAGGGAAAATTGCGGGAAAGATTTGCGTGGGGCGTGGCGGCTCTGTGTATCGCCCTGTTGACCTGGCTCGGAGTTGCCCATTGGCGCAGCATGCAGTCGGCGGAGAGCCGGCATCTTCGCCTTTCCTTACTTCCGCCGCCCTCTACTTCGTTCGTCCCCTACAATTTCGCTATCTCGCCTGACGGCCGGCGGCTCGCCTTCGTGGCTGTCGCGCAGGATGGCAGCACCGCCTTGTGGATCCGGTCCATGGCCGCTGAAGCTGCGCAGCGATTGACTGGTACCGAAGGCGCCACGTGGCCATTCTGGTCGCCGGATAGTCGTCAAGTGGGCTTCTTCCAGGCGCCCAAGCTGAAGAGCGTTGATCCGAGCAGCGGTGCCATCCAGATCCTGTGCGACGCACCCGGCGGCTACGGCGGTACATGGAATCTCGGCACGATCCTCTTCACTGGATATCAGACGGGCAACAGGTTCGGCGGCGACATCGGAGTTTTTAAGGTACCGGCCTCGGGTGGGGAACCGCAGCTCTTCACGAAGGGCATCGCGCCGTTTTGGCCGTCCGCTCTTCCGGATGGAGACCACTTTATATTTTTCAGTACCGGGAGCTCGAAGTCCGCTCAGAAGCAGGGAATTTACGTCGGGTCACTCAGTACTCAGGAAAGCAAATTGATCTCTTCCGAGATCGTTGGCAACACACAGTTCGCGTCCTCGCGGCTCTACTATGTGCGTGACCGCAGCCTTATGGCGCAGTTGTTCGATCTCAAAGGGCTGCAGCTTACGGGTCGGCCGGAAGCGGTCTCGCGACAGGAACTGGAAGAGGCCCCAGCCTTTTCCCGTACGGGATTCTCGGTTTCGGACAACGGTGTGATCGTTTTCCAGTCGGCAACGGAAAGCGTCTCGCGGCTCGCATGGTTTGACCGTTCCGGTAAAGAACTGGAAGAACTACCCAGAACCGGCTATCGCGATCCCGCTCTCTCTCGCGATGGCACCCTGCTCGCAGTGTCCTCCGACGAGGAACACAACGGCAAGCACTACATCCATATTTACGATTTCGCGAGAGGTACGAGCACACGCGCGTCGGATGGGGGGACCGAAGTATTTCCGGTTCTCTCGCCTGACGGCAAAAGGGTGGCTTATGAAGTCAATAATGCCAGAACTTCTCAATCTATCGACGTTGCCGCCACGGATGGTTCCGGCAAATTGGAGCGACTGGCGGCGTCCGATTTTCTGATTCCCAATGACTGGTCGGTGGATGGGCGTTTTCTCGTCTACATGAATTTTCAGAACGGTATTGCGCCAGAGCTACACGTTCTTGACGTCAGGAACCATTCGCAGACGACCTACGCAACGGGTTCCGAGGCACAGTTTTCTCCCGATGGGAGATGGATCGCCTTCACCGGACTTGGGTCGTCGGGCTCTGAGGGTTCTGAAGTGTATGTAGGTCGTTTCCCCGGCCCCGGCAGACGAATCCAGATATCCAATCATGGCGGTGCACAAGCGCGCTGGCGTGCGGATGGAAAAGAACTTTTCTATATCACCATGGACAAGAAGCTTATGGCGGTAGCGATCGACACCTCGCATGACGAGCCGGTGGCAGGCGTTCCCCACCTCCTCTTTCAGACGCGAATCATCGCACCGCGTATCGTACTGTTCCAATATGCCGTCTCCCCCGATGGCAGCCGCTTCCTGATCAACTCGATGCCATCTGTAGGAGCCGCTCCCCTTACGGTGCTGATGAACTGAATTCTGATCATCGCTTCGCTTTTGAACGGCCACACCTGGCGATTCTTTATTGCCTGATGATTCGACAGAGTCGCCAGTGGACAGCTTGTCCGTGCGGTAAGTAGACTAGGCGAATCCCGTAGTTGGGCTCCCGGACAAAAATCTAAAACTCGCACGTGGAAGCTTTGGAAAGGGTACACATGCCCGCCCAAACTACCGAGCCTGCCGGAACCGCAACCGCTAGCCTTCTGAGCGCGTCGATAGCGTTGTCGCTCGCCTGCGCTTTTGGGATCTTTGCGTGCGCCGCGGCCATGAGCCTTGGGTGGTCCACGGTGATCGCCGCCATAGTGTCTGTGGGCGTTGCAGCATTCGTCGCGTGGTTCTGCTGGCGACATCCGATTATTCCACTGGACGATGAGGCGTCGTTATCCCGAGGATTAAAGGTGATAGCCGGGCTCGCGACGCTCGCTGCGCTGATTCAATTGGCGCGGCTGTGCGTTTTCATCGTCAACCCCGCGGCGGTCGGTTACGCCATCGGTCCTTCGCGCGGGCCTGGCCTCACAATCAGCCACTCCTGCTTGTCCGCTTACTACGTGGCGGCTCGCTCGGTGACAACGGTGCCCAACGTGTATGCCTACGAGTTGTATGCGTTTCCGGCCGCGAGTCCAACGGAGCTGCGGAAACCGCGGCCGATCGGATCGTTCAACATTGACGCCTACGAGTATCCGCCACCGTTCCTGCTGTTGCCTCGGACGCTGGCGATTCTGGTCCCGGAGTTTTTGCGCTTTCGCATGATCTGGTTCGCGCTCAATGGTGCGGTGATGGTCATCGGGTTGGTCGTCGTCGCGAGAATGCTCGGACCCGTGGCAGGCACACGCGCGTTGCTGCTCGCTCCACTGGTGTTGGCCTCCGATCTCACGGTCGGCACGTTGCAGATTGGCAATCTGCAGGCGATCGTGTTCTCGATCGCAATGATCGCGATGGTGCTGCTCGGCCAGCGTCATTATGCCGCCGGTGGCGCGCTGCTGGCGTTCGCGACAGTGAGCAAGCTGTTCCCCGGCCTGCTGCTCTTGTATCTGCTGGTGCGGCGCGAGTGGCGGGCGCTTGCCTGGACGAGCGGTCTGATGGCCGTGCTGATAGTGATCTCCCTGCTCGACACGGGATGGACACCTTATCAAGCGTTCCTCGACCATCTTCCGAGGCTACTGTCAGGTGAATCTTTCCCTGCGTTTCGCAACCCGGGCGCCGTTGCGAAGAATTATTCTGTCCCGGGCATGGCATTCAAACTTCAGCTGTTCGGCGTTACTGGCGCGTCGTTTGGGGCAATGAAGATGGTCGGCTGGATCTACACATTGGTTGTGCTGGCTCTAACGATCATCGTCGCGAGGCGGACGCTGAATCGCGAAGGGGAGCCGCTGGCGTGGTTGACCATCCTGATATTGGCGTCGCTGCGTAGTCCGTTCCTTCCGGCGTATGCGGTCATCCCGGTGCTGTGGCTTCTCACTTTGCTGGCGGCAACCGTTGCACCCACACTCAGGATCTTGTGCGGCGCGCTTCTGGCCTGGATGGTGCTCAATATTTCACTACCGCAGCAGGGCCCGGATCCAAGATTGATGTCGCTGATCATCCTGCTGCCTCAGGCTGTTATCGTCATCCTCATCGTGATTGCGTTGCGGAGTCGGCCAACCCCATTGGGCCATACGAGTGGCGCACTCGGCTTGGGGACGCCATCCCTGGAGTGATCGCCAAGCGTTAGTCGTGCGATTCCCAACTGCGAAGGGTGTATTCGTAGATTTCCATATTGACGCGCTTGCCTCGAAACTTTACTCCCTCGAGGCTGAGTCGGAAGCGCTGTTCCGCGGCTGCTTCACCTCTAAGCTTGATCTCGCCTCCAGCACCCACGATGCGTTGCCAAGGCAGAAGCATGTTCCTGCGCAGCAAGCGTGCTACTGCTCGGTGGTAGAGCGGATAGCCTGCTGCCGCGGCGACTTTACCGTAGGTTGAGACTCTTCCCTTGGGGACAGAACGAATGATGCGCCGAAAAGCGGCGTCGCGTGTCTCATTTTCGCGAAGTGAATCTTTCAGAATTCTTCGCTTGAGATTTTGCGGGGCAACGGGGCGTCGCATGGCCAAAACTGTATCAGAGTCCAGCAGGAAGAAAAATCTCCGATGTGAAGGGCGTTTTGTTGATTGCAAAGGGTGAACTGCAACCGGATCGAGCAAAGGGCTAATGAGGTTATCTTCTGCTGTAACGATTCGGAGCAGTGCAACACTAATCTTCCGTCTCTCTTGAACGAGAGCACGAAGGAGAATCATCTATGAGCACATCTGTTAGCACCAAACACGAATATATGACACCCTCGCAGATTGTGGAGGGCGCCGCAACAGCGGCCGCGGTGGTTTCGGCGCCGCTGGCAGGAACATGGAAGAACATCAACCCGGCGACCCGGGACCTCGTCAAGGTCGTGATCGCAGCGGCCGGTAGTGGGATCAAAGTAGAAGCTTTCGGCGCTTGTAGTCCGACGCCTTGCGACTGGGGAAGTGTAGCCGGTCTAGCGTATGCAGCAAGCGTTAGCTCCAGCCCAGCTGTCGCTTTTAGCGCGCAGTACAGATTCTCTTTTTCTCAGGTGATTCTCGTCGGGCATCTCCAGGGAAAGAACCTCATCATCGAAACGTTCACTCACTTTACCGATGGCAGCGGGAGATCCGACTACTACAGCACGGACACGATGATTAAGTAAGTGATCGACTGATCGAAGTGCCGCGCTTGAGATTTGCGCGATGTCCGGGAGACACGTCATCTCCCGGACAGTTTCATGTAGGGAGAGGGTCCGGAAGTATCATTGGTCAAGGAGTAGGAGCCGTGGGCACGCGTCAACGCAAGGTTCACACTCAACTCGACCGAGCCGCAGTCCAGATCTTTGCCGTCAATGATCGGATGAACCAGGTTCTTATCGAACATCTTGACGCGACCGCCTGGAGAGCCAAACCACCCGGCAACGTTCGCACCATTGCGGCGATCTTCACACATATGCACAATGTCCGCACCAAGTGGGTGAGGCTTACAGCTCCGCACCTTAATATTCCGCGACAGCTCAACCGCGCACACTGCACGCCGCAAGAGGCTCGCGTAGGTTTGGCCGAGAGCGCAGTTCGCTGCGCGGAGATGCTCGCTGAAGCGCTGGGTGGTTCTGGGGGTGGCATCGAGAAGTTTCGCAGAGACGGCTGGGCTGCGCCTTGGCCGGTTGGCGTGGAGATGCTGTGCTACATGCTTGCGCACGAAGCCCACCATCGCGGGCAGGTGTGTATGCTCGCGCATCAGCTTGGATTCCCGCTGCCGAGCGAGGTGGTGAACGGGATTTGGAACTGGGAAAAGCTGTGGAGGGAGTGCGGGTCGTCGGGCGGCCCTGGTTGTCCGCTCTAAATAAGTGTCCAGGTGAAGTTACGTGGGCGCTGATCGTTTCGTTCGTTGATGGAGCCGGGCGCTGCTGTGACAGATCCAGTCCTGGATTGGATGCTTCGCGCTTGACGCACAAGCCCGTACCTGACTAACTTGCTATTGGGCCAATTCGTGCGTCAGCATTGGGAGCGTGATCCATGAACGTCTGGGCCTCCCCAACGGCACCATTCCCGTTTCATCTTCGCCTTGTCCTTCTCTTGGCTGTTCTATGCTTGCAATGCAGCAGTAACGTATTCGCCCAAACGGCGAGTGCCGACTACACCAACGACTTGCCCTCCGTTGAGCGCGTCAAAGCTGAGATCAAAGGCTCCGACCCTACCGACTCGCTCGCGCGCCAGGTTGCTGTCTTCACCTACCTCTACACGTACGTCGACCGCATCAAGCTCAACCGTGACTACCGCGGCCCTTACACACCCGGAGAGACGCGGGTGATGACCGCCTACCGCCTCGCCGCGTACCAGATCTCGCAGGACTACGCCAAAACCCACACTCCCGCCGAAGCCGCCGCCTTCGAGCGCCTCCACGGCCAGTACGAGATGAACTCCGAGTTCTATAAAGACTGGTCCAAACGCCTCATCGGCCCGCAATCCGCAGCCGCATACAAAGGCGCCGAGGCCGGGCTCGGCGCTACGCAGCAGGCCCACATTGCGAAGGAGCAAGCGCAGTATCAGAAGGATGTCGCCGCACAGCAGGCCAGCGCCAGCGGGCTCTCCAACGACCCCACCGCCGTTGCCACCCGCCGTTGCCTCGAACTCGGCGGAGACACCACCGCCTGCGTAGGAAAAAGTTTCGTCGGTGGTCTCATGGACATGGTCGGCTTCGGCGCCGACACCATGAAAGAGCTCACCGGCCCCGCTCGAACCGGAGTTGTCCTCAGCGGCCTCTATCACAACCCCAATACCCTCGCCGCCATCAGCTTCGACACCGATTCCGCCGCCATTCACGATTGTGGCAAGCTAGTCGCAGATGGCCACGCATACACCATCCACAAATCCCCAACCTCCCTCGGAATCGTCATCCAGAACGAGCCCCGCCCCATCCAGCTCTCCATGCGTCCCGACGGCGCCCTCGCCGGCCCCGGCCCCGTCGATGTCAAAGGCCGCATCATCATCGGCTACCACACCGTCACCACGACGCAAATGATCAATGGCTATCGTGCCGCGCCCGACCAATGCAACGGACCCTGCCAGACCACTACCCAGGTCCCCGACTACGCTCCCAAGATGGAGCGCTGCACCATCGCCACCCTCGCACCACCGCCCCCCAACCCGCCCGCTTCAGCGTCAGATGCGCAAGCCGGCGGTATGATCGGCATGCTCACCGGAATGTTGGGCACCATTGCACCCGTATCCGAGCCCGGCCTCCGCATGGTCGGCAAATACACCAGCTCCTCTGGCCTCATACTCGACTTCGGCGGTGATAGAGTCACCCTCGACTGCGGACCGGCCCACGTCAAACAGCCCTACACGGTCGAAAACGCTCCCAACCAGTTCCTTATCCACGTCAACAATAGCGGCGGCCCCTTCACCCTCGCCATCGCGCCCGACAACTCCCTCCGCGGCTCCGGAGCCACTACCGTGAACGGCCGCCTCGTCTCCGGAATGAATGGCGAAAACGTCACCTACAAACCGAGCTCCCAACAATGCGCTGTCGCCACCCTCACTCCCGCCTCCGCCAACTCTTCCACCTCCGTTGCTGCCAACACCGCCGCCATCCCGCCGCCCGACTCTCCTGCAACGCCAGCGCCGAGCACCATTCCCGCATCCATCAGCCCCGCATCATCATCGGCGCCGACACCTGCTCCCACATCATCTCCAGCCCCAACCTCAACCCGGGCTGCGATGCGCGTCGTCATCACCTCAACGTTTCCGTCCGGCACCAACCCAATGGCGGGCCAGTCCATCTACATCATGCGCGAGCGCATGGACGAGGTTTTGCGCAAGCTCGGCGTCCCTGTCCCACCGAACTCTACACCTGGCATGGCCATGCAGACGCTGGGGACAGCCTGCCGCTCCATGGACTGCGGCCCCGTTATGACGGGCCTTAATCGCTATTACGTCACCGCCGCAAAACTCGACAGCGCCGGCAAGGCCACTCTCTCAGCTACAGCCGCCACCGGCCCCTACTTCCTCTTCGCTCTCGTCCGCACTCCAAACGGTTCCCTGATTTGGGATATTCCCACCAATCTCTCGGCGGGCGACAACACCATTACTCTTACCGCTGCTAACGCCGAACTCGTCCACTGACGTTCGGGCGAAAGCGAACCATGAAGACTAGTGACGAATGCGATCGATCGTTTCGTGTGTGTTCTCTGGTGCGCCGCGATTGTGAGAATGCAGGACTGGGGCACCCCGCATTGGGGCGCTGTACGCAGCGCAAGTATTTTTCCTTGGGCATTTTGAGATTCCGCTACACTACCGGAATGTTCAGCATCCACCCGATTCCTTTCTTCTTCGTCACGTTTACGCTGTTCTCTGCCGGGGCGCTTTTCGGTTTGTGGCTTCGGTCTTCGAAGAGTTCGCAGGTGGAAACCGAAGAGTTGTCGGTCAAGGCACTTCTTGGGGCGTCGCTTGGGTTGTTTGGGGTGTTGCTGGGCTTTACGTTTTCCATGGCGAACTCGCGCTTTGAGGAGCGGAGGCATCTGGAGATTGCAGAAGCGGGTGATCTCAAAACTCTCTGGCTCCGAACTTCATTTTTGCCGGAGCCTGTTCGTAGCGCAGAACGCTCCCTTCTCCGCCAATATCTTCCAGTGCGACTCCGATTTTTCGATGAGGGACCGGAGGGCCACGGGTACGAAGGAGCTCTACGCGAGAGCGCTCAGCTGGGGAGCCGTATGTGGTATCTGGCGAATGATGAGTCGATGGTACGTCGCGATCCCGGGACGCTGCAGTTTATGGCTGCGCTAAGCGAGGGTCTTGAGACTACGGAGATGAGAACAGCCGCATCCGAAAACAGAATTCCGGCTTTGTCGTGGGCGATATTGCTTCTGCTTGGGATGATGGCCTGTGTTCTGCTCGCCGTCGATATGCGGTCGCGATCGTACGTGCTGCGAGGATTGCTCCAGATTGCGCTGGCAGCCGCCCTGGCGTTGACGTATGACATCGACACGCCGCGCAAAGGCTTCGTCCAGGTCGGCCAACAGAGCATGATGCGGGTGCAAGAGCTGATGAACGCGACACCTGCCGACTAAGGCAGTTTTTAATCCGGCTGTCGGACTTCTTATTCTTCGCGAAGGACCGCGAGCGGATCAACGCGAGTGGCGCGGAGTGCGGGAATCAGGCTGGCTCCGAACGAAACAAGAATGAGCAGCATGGTTACGGCGAGGAAGGTTGCGAGGTCATGGGTCGTGACTCCATAGATCACGCTGGCGGCGACGCGGCCCATGGCGAAGGCTGCGATGAGCCCGATGGCGATGCCCGCAAGCGTTGGCTTCATGCCTTGAACGATGATCAGGCGCACGACGTCACGCAACGATGCGCCGAAGGCGATGCGCAGGCCGATCTCTCTCATACGGCGTTTCACTGAATACGCAAGTACGCTGTAGATGCCTATGGCGCAGAGGACAAGGGCGAGCAGACCGAAGATCGTAAGCAACTGCATGTTGAAGCTGTGCTGTGTCAGGGTTTCGCCGACAAAGTCTTCCAGCGTCATGACGTTGTCCACAGGGATGTCCTTGTTGACCTGGCTGATGGCGCCAGTTACTGCGGTGGCGAGAGTTTGTGGGGGAGTCGTGGTGCGGACGACGAGGGACAGAGGGCGTGCGCGCCAGGGGGACATTGGGGAGCCTTTGACTTGTGCGAGTGGCCAGTAGAGCGTTGCGATTCCGGAGGCGCTGTCGAGGCCCGTTTGCTTTACATCGCCTACGACTCCGACGACCTGGCGATCTATCTCGGGATAGAAGGAGAGTTTGAGATGTTGCCCGATGGGGCTTTCGTTGGGCCACAACTGTTTCGCCATGGATTGGCTAATGACGACGACGGGCGCTGAATCGGCGGTGTCGTTGGCGCTGATGTTCCGGCCCTGCAGCAGAGGGATGTGCATGGTCTGGATGTATCCGGGTGTTGCGACACGGACCGAGACCTCGGGCTGTTCGGACATCGCGACGAAGGGACGACCTGCGACCGCAACAGGCTGGTTGGAGCCACCGGTCAGAGGCAGGTTGTCTACTCCTCCGGCGGACTCAACTCCGGGCAGAGAGCGGATGCGCTGAAGAACTTCGTCGAAGTATTGCGACTCCTGTGTGGGATCCGTGAATTGACGTTTGGGCACCATCACGGAGAGTGTAAGGACGTTGTGTTCGTCGAAGCCGGGGTCGATTGTTTGCAGCTTCCAGAGGCTGCGGATCATGAGTCCGGCTCCAATGAGTAGCACGAGGGAGAGCGCGACCTCGATGACCACGAGAGCGGAGCGGGTCTTACTGTTACCACTGTCTGAATCTGTCCGGCCGAGGCCTTGCTTCAGAGCATCGTTTACGTCTCCCTTTGTCATGCCCAAGGCGGGCAGGATGCCGGAGAGGACGCCGGTGGCGATGGAGAGTGCAAAGGTGAAGAGGAGAACTGAACCGTCAAGGCCGATCTCGCCCATGCGGGGCAACTTATCGGCAAAGAACTTGAGTAGCAGCTGAATGCCGAAGTGAGCGATTAGAAGGCCGAGCGCGCCTCCGCATACGGAGATGATCAGGGATTCGCTAAGCAGCTGTTGAATCACGCGAGAGCGGGTCGCGCCTAATGCGGAGCGGATGGCGATCTCTTTGCGACGGGCAAACGTACGCGCGAGGACGAGGTTGGCAACGTTCGCGCAGGCGATTAGAAGCACGAAGGCTACGGCTCCGAACATCATGAGCAGAGCTGGACGGACATCGCCGACCGTCTCTTCGCGCATCGAGTTAACGATCGCGCCCCAGCCCTTGTCATCCTCGGGATATGTCTTCTCGAGACGTTGCGAGATGGTGTTCATCGCGGCCTGTGCTTCGGGAAGAGTTACTCCCGGCTTGAGGCGGGCGATGGAGAGGAAATTATGGTTGCCGCGAACAGCCGCTTCTTTGCTGGTAAGCCCGAGAGGGGTCCAAATCTGGGCGAATCCGGGCTTGACCATCTTGGGCCCCATGACGCCAACGATCACGTAGGGGTCCCCGTCGAGATTGATGGATTTGCCAATTACGTTGGGGTCTGAGGCGTAACGCGACTGCCAGAGTTTGTAGCTGAGAATCACTTCATGGTTGCTGCCGGGGCGATCTTCTTCGGGCAGAAAGACACGCCCGTGAAGAGGCTCGACGCCAAGGACGGAAAAAAAGTTGGAGGTTACGGCGCCTGCGCGGATCGACTCTGGTTTTCCAGCCCCGGTGATGTCAAACCCCCTTCCGCCGTAGAGAGCCATTTGCTCGAAGACATCATTCTGTTTTTGCCAATCGAGGAAGTTCGCGGCGGACACAGCGAAGCGCGTCATGCCGGGGAAGCTGGTCTGGGGAGGGACGTGCCAGACCTGCACCAAGCGGTCGGCGTCATGGAATGGCAGCGGTTCCAGCAGGACGGCGTGAACGACGCTGAAGATCGCTGTGTTCGCCCCGATTCCCAGGGCCATGATGACGACTGCTACGAAGGCGAAGCCGGGACTCTTACGTAAGAGCCTGAGAGCAAATTTCATGTTTTGCATCAATGTCGTCATTGTGCCCCTCCGTCCAGAAAAGAAGGATGCAATTTGTCAGCCACTGTCTGAGAGCAGGAAGGGCTGTGTTATCAATGAGCCCTGCGGTTGCGGAGGAGGTCTGGTGTCCACTGCTGCGAATCAATGTCCGGCAACGGACATACGGCGTCGCGACTGTTCAGAGGCTATGCCAGCAGGGTGCGGAAGTAGTCGTTCAGCAATCGATCCTCAGGGTCGTACTGTTGGCGGAGACCGGCGAACTCCTTCAATCGGGGTCCGAAGGCCTTCTGCAAGATCGCGGGTGTCAGGGCTGGAGTCTGGTTGAGCAGAGGCTTTCCATTGCGGTCGCTGCAGAACTGGTTGTAGACGTCGAGGTATTCAAACCATCCGGGGTTGGCCGTCGACACGGGATCGATCGTCATGACGGTTCCGTCGTACGAGTAGGAGAGGAGGGCTTTCTGGTCCTGCGCGATGCGATAGCCCACGTAGAGCAGGTCAGAACGGTATCCCTTCTGCGCGTAGTAGTCGTTGCAGAACTTGAAGAAGTCGGTGACGGCCTGGGGGAACTCGTCTTCGGCAAAGGCGAAGAGGCTGAAGGTGTAACGGCTCTCGTCGGAGACGGGGGGATAGTGAATGATCTGGTCGCCGGGGATGGTGTAGTCGGCGGTGACGATGTTTTCAAGCTGCAGGCGCCATCCGGCGTTGAACGAGTCGATGATGCCGTAACGAATGGATGGGATGGAGACGGTCTCCTGAACATGGGCTGCCAGCTTTGGACCTGCGGAGCCCCAGACGAAGTTTCGCAGAGGCCACGCAGTGCGATTCGGTTCGCCGGTGGCGCCTGGATTGTACTTGCGGAATTCGACGGTGACCTTGTTCGAGAAGGGAAACATGTAGTACATGATGGAGTAGTTGAGCGCCTTGAGATCAGGCAGTGCTGCGAGGAATTCTTCCAGGCTGTAGCTCTTGTGATGTACATGCATTGGCGTGAGCGGGCGGATTTTGTAGGTCACCTCGTAGATGATTCCGAAGAGGCCGTAGCTTGATCGGATCTTCTGCATCAGATCCGGTTGGGCGGCTTCGGTGACTTCGAGGAGGTCGCCGTTGGGGAGCACCATCTTCACTCCGATGACGTACGAGCCGACCTGACCGTACTCGCCGGGGAAGGAAGCATCTTTCGTTCCAGCGCAGGCAGCGCTGCCGGCGGAGAGACTACCGATCTCCGTGTTGACATAGAACTGCAGTTGCTTTGCCTCGAGGGCCTTCGCCATATCAAGGTGGACTGCGTCGGCCTGCACGGTGAGGGTGTCCGGCCCGATATTCAAGATCTTGTTCATCTTCATCTTGATGAGCGTGCCTGCCTCGGCAACACCGCACGGCGCGGTGGAGTGGTTGGAGCCGACCGCACGAACCGGCGAAGGATATTTCACCGGGTCTCTCATCACTGCGACGATATCGTCGACGGAGTTCGCTTCAACGATTACGGCGGGATGCGAGACGATGTTGCCAAACCAATTCGTTACTGTGTTCGTAGCCATGCGTAACCTCGGGAGTGAAGTCTGGTGGCAAAAGACGCAGGAATCTCCTTCGGGGGGAGTGTTCCGAAGCGAGTGAGCGTGTCAGAAGGTAAGTGAAGGGCCCGGGGGAGCACCATTTCAGCGCGGGACGTCTGAATGGAATCGTTGAAAGTTATATCAGTAATTCTATCGGTGTCAAGGTTGGCTGAGGGTTACGCCCGTTTCTTTGCTGTCGGTTTCGGCTTCAACGTTTCGATGTATTCATAGCTCAGCTTGAAGTAGGGCTGCAGCTTTTTTGTGTCCTTCAATAGATTGTCGGGCACGGTTACGTATTCCTTCATGACTGCGCCATAGGCCTCGAAGAGCGTTGTCTTGTACTTCTTGAGAAACTTTTCACGTTCTTCGGCGGGAAGTCTAAGCGCCAACGAGCCGGAGGGATTGAGGTACGAAAACATATGGCCGTTCAGCGAGGTGTAGGGGTTGGCGGCGCCTTTGCGGGTGACTTTGGGATTGGTGCTGACTAGTTTTTCGTATAGCGCCAATTTGTCTGGTGGTACGGTGCTCGTCTTTGAGGAGGGCATGGCGTATGTCCGATGGAGAGTATCGACTCAATGGCCCGGGGTTACTGCGGTTGGATCTTTCAGGTAATCGCGTACGAGGGCAACAGTGTACGCCGGACTTTCTTCCATAAGCCAGTGCCCGGAGTTTGGGACGACGGCTTCGCGTACGTTGACGGCGACGTTACGCATGACGACGGCCTGGGTTGCGCCGAAGGACTTTCCTCCGCCGACGGCGAGCACGGGCATGGTGAGTTTGGTTTGTTGGAAGACCTTATTGTCTTGCACGTCTTGATCGAAGGCCTTGAAGTGGGCGAATCCTGCGCGCATGGCTCCGGGCTTAGCGTACTGGGCGGCGTAGAACTTGCGTGTGAGCTCGTCGGGCTGGCTGGGGCTGGCGCTGAAGTCGTTCCAGATGCGGTCGAGGTAGATGCGCTCGCGGCCCTGGACGAGACGCTCTTCATCGGGGCCCCAGAAGGAGAAGTGCCAGAGCTTGTGGTCCTTCACGATGTCGTCCCAGGGTGCGATGCCGGGAAGGGGAGCGTCCATGACGACGAGGCGTTCCACTTTGTCGGGGTAGAGCGAGGCGTAGGCGTAGGCGACCATGATGCCAATGTCGTGCGAGACGACGAAGGTTCGGTCGAAGCCGAGAGTGGTGACGACGGCGCGAATGTCGGCGGCCTGAGTCTTCTTGTCGTAGCCACCAGCAGGGCGGGAGGACTTCCCGATGCCGCGCAGGTCGGGCACGATGACGGTGTAGCTCTTGACGAGTTCTGTGGCGAGGGGCGCCCAGGAGTCACTGGTCTCGGCGTAACCGTGGATGAGAACCACCACGTGGCCGGTGCCTGCAAAACGAACGAAGATGTCCGCGCCCGCGGGGCTGTGAACGATCTGCTCTTTAAAGGTGGAGGGTATTGCGGGTTGGGCCGTGGCGATTTGTGCGGAAGTTGCGGCGAGGGAGATCGCGATCAGAGTCCTGGCTGTGATCTTTGAAACAAGCCCCATGCATTTCTCCTTTTTCAGAGCGTCGATTGTGCCAATAGTAGAGGATTCGGTTGCCTGTAGGGAGTACGAATCGGGTGACTGCCCATCGAGAGACAGCGAAGGCAAAGAAAAGCCCCGTCTCTGGGGACGGGGCCTGGACATCTGGAAGAGTTACTGGTCGGGAGACTTGCTTTGCTTCTTCGCTTCCCTGGCTGCTTCTCTTGCTTCCTTCTCGGCTTCCCTTGTTGCTGCTGCCGCTTCCTTCTCGGCTTCTCTTGCTGCCGCGTTCGCCTCACGTATCGCTTGCTTTGCGTCCGGAGGGAGCGCGGTGAGTTTTGGCGGCGCGGGCGGGATGGGAGGCAACGGCAGGAGGCTGGCTTTCTTCAGCGAGACGTCACCCTGGCTGGTAGTGACGCGCAGGAGTGGTCCGCCTTTGCCGATGGTGCCGCTGACGTTGTTTTTGCGGCTGTCCTCGTCGGTTGCCTTGATGTCGGGGAACTCGCTCTCGATGCTTCCATTGGTGGCGTCGAACTGGTAGGCGAAGGTGGATTGCTCGGGAACGGTGATGGTGACGGAGCCGTTCCGGTTTTCGACGGTGACGTTGCTAAGTGGAGGTGCGCTTGTGACCTCGACGGGGCCGTTGCGGTTGGTGACGGAGACGTCGCCTCCGATGCGTTCGAGGGTGATGTTGCGATTGCGGGTAGTGAGGGTGACGGGGCCGAGGGCGTCGGTGGCGGAGAGGTCGGAGTTGTTGCTGATTGAGACGTCGCCGTCGAGGCGGGCGAGCTGGAAGTCGGTACGGCTGGTGTGAAATTTGATGGGGCCGCGGATGTGCTCGAGATGGGTGTCGCCGAAGAACTCGCCGGTCATGGTGACGGGACCGCTGAGATCGGAGAGGGTGGTGTCGCGGCCGCGTCCTTCGAGGGTGAGCGCGCCAGTGATGCTGTGGGCGGAGAAGGACGAATCTCCGTTATTGATGCGCGTGGAGATGGGGCCAGTGATGGCGCTGAGCTCGATGTCGCCGTGGTTGGCGGTGACCATGACGGTGGCCTTGATGCCGCTGATTTTGACGTCGCCGTGGTTGGCGGTGACGGTGGGCGAGGCGGTCGCGGGCACCGTGATGGTGAGGTCGGCACGAGCGCCTTCCATTGCGGGCACGGAGAGGCTTACGCTGTTGCCGTTGACGTTGAAGGTGGGGTTGAGACGCTGAGCCTTGGTATCGGCGTCGGCGTCGGAGCGAGTGTAGACCTCTTTGTGGACAGCGACGTGGATCTGGTTGTCATCGCTGGTGCCTGAGATGGTGACATCGCCGCGGGGGTTATTTACGGAGAGGCTGGCGCCGGCGGGGAAGGCCTGGGCTATCGACTGATCGCTCTCATGCTTGTCGCCGAGGAACTCGTCGATGTTGTCCTGATTGATGTTGAGGCCGTTGAAGAGCCTTGTGTGGCCGCCGTCGCGAATCCCGCTAAAGACGAGGCCTGTGATGCCGAGAAGGACGAGGAGGGTAAAGACGCCTCCGCCAATACGGCGCCGATAGCGTGGCTGAGTGGAGTCGGACTGGGTGTACTGGTCGTAGGCCCACTCAAGGAGCATGACGACGCCCGCACCGACGAGGAGGAGCGGCCAGAATCTGCCATACCACTCCCAGAAGCGAAAGGCCTGCATGTGGCCGGTCTGGATCATCAGAAAGATGATGCCGATGGTGATGAGGACAAGCGGGCCGAGGATGGAACTGCGGCGAAGGCTGCGGGCCTGGTAGCGGTAGGCTTCACGCTGGGCGCGGATTATGTCGCGTTGGGCACGGGCCTGCTCTTTGAGCATACGGCGCTGATACTTCCAGTCGTTTCCGTAGGGGGGGCCGCTGGGCGCACCCGGGGGTGGGTAGGGCGGAGGATAGTTTGCCATGGTCTTATCTCCCTTCCTGATCGTGCTGAGTGGAAGGAACGATAGAGGTGCCGGTGTCCTGCGGTGGAGGCGGGGAGGTCGGCGGTGGTGCGGGGTACGGGTACGGAGTTGCCATGGCTGAGCTGTAAGAGGTGCGCTGGAAGATGGCCATCAGGCCGGCGACGATGATGAAGACCGGCCAGCTGTGGCCCCAGGAGAGGATGTTGAAGGAGTCCAGCAGAAAGAGGACGCCAACGAGAATGATCCAGACCGAGCCGCGTAGGGCACGGAAGAGCCGGAACTGGTAGCCGGGGGTGCCGTCGTCCGCGATGCCGGTGCCGGTGTCGGTCATCCTGCGGACGAAGATCCAGACGCCGAAGCCGATGAGGAGGAAGGGGACGAGTCGGTGAACGGGAAAGGTGTGAAACAGGCCGGCGTTGCCGATGAGAAAGAGACAGCCGAGTCCGATGAGCCAGATGGCTCCGGCGGGAAAACGGTTACGCGCGGAGGGAACAAGAGCAGGATCCACGGGATAGCCGGGAGCTCCGTAGGGAGGAATCGGAGGGACGGGTGGAATGTAATTGTAGTTGTCCCAGGGGACTCCCCAGCTTGTGGTGCCGGGTTGAGACTGTGGCGGATAGCCGGTGGGTGGCGGGGTGTAGGAGCCAGCGGCGGCGTCGGGAGCGACATTCTGCTGGGTGTTGGCGCCGGGCGTGCCGGGCCATGCTTTGCCGAAGCCGAGGCGCTCGCCGAGGTCGTTGAGACCGAAGGGGTTAGGGAGCGGAGTACCGTCGCGGCGGGCACGAGCGGTGTGGTGCGCCTCAATGACCTGATAGAAGACCCAACCGGCGATGAAGAGGCCAAAGATACCGTTTTCATTCGCGAGGCTGACGAGGATGGCGAAGACGATGAGGTGGACAACGCCTTTGGCGTATTGGCCGTTGTACATGGCGCCGACGCCAGGGATGAAGCCGAGCAGAGCGGCGAGGCCGGGGTTGGGTTCGCCTGGGAGCGAAGGAGGGGGCGAAGGCGGGATGGCGCCGGAGACGGTGTAGTTGAAGTTACTGTCGCCTCCCGCGTACGTGTAGGAGCCACTGGCAGGAGGTGGTGTAGTTCCGGCGAGTTTGGCGGCGAGGCAGGATTCACAGAAGACAGCAGAGCCGACGACGCGGGTGCACTCCTGGCAGAGTGGCTTGCCGCAGTTCTGGCAAAACGCAACATGTTCACGATCAGGATGGTTTGAGCAGGTCATACCAATCCCCCTTCTTGCTTGGGAGTAAGGACAACAAAACCTTGAGTGGCGAAGGGGGGAGGGGCCTGGGGCCGAACAGACTCGACCAACTGGATGCTGCCGCGGGGGATCTCGCGGCGGCTGGAGCCGGGGTTGGGCTTGGTCTGTTTCTGGTCTGGCTTCTTGGGGCCGGGGTTCCGATCTTCGGGCTGCTGGCCGCCATTGGGTTTCTGAGTGGCGGGCTCGTTTTGTGGAGCAGGAGTAGCGGTGTTGTTGGATCCGTTCTCGTCCGAGGAGTTTTGCAGGTCACGGACGCGGGATTCGAGTTCGTAGACGACGCGAAGGTTGTCGGAGTAGCGGACGACCTTCGCCTTGGCTTCATACGCGCTACGCATGATGCTGGATGGTTTGAAATCGCTGGCGCGAAGCTCACCGAGGCGAACACCTGTGAGATTCAGGGTAAGGGCGATGGAAAAGAAGGCCATGGCAGCGGTCATCGCAAGACGCGGCTGCAGCATGGTCTGCCCGATAGAGCGGAAGCCTTGGCTGAGACGGGTGCGGAACGGAATGACCTTGGCGGAGGCAAAGGCCGGCTGGGCGGACCCTGAGATCAGGCTAGGGTTGGTGATGAGGTTGTTGGGGGTTCGGAGACGGTCGTTGCTGCCGAGGACGATGGCTGGTTTGGCTTCGTTGGCGGCCTGGCCGCTGGTCTGGGCGATGATTCGTTCGAGGAGGGTGGTGGGCGGCTCCGGCCGGGGAGACTTCAGCATCTCCATCCAGGCGGCTCCGCGCTGCGCGTCAGACAGCATAGTGGCGCAACTGGGGCAACCCACCATATGGAGATCGAAGGTCGCCTGATCGGCGGCGGAGAGGGTGCCGTCGAGTGCGTCGGAGAGCATCGCTTCACACTGCGCACAGTGTTGCGGGTCGCTGCCCTGGCTGGGCTTTACGCTGCCGAATTGGTTGAAGTCTGCCACTTACATCACCTGTCTTTCTAGCGCCTACATTACTTGTCTTTCTATACGTTGCAAAAGCCTTGCAAGTTCCCCGCGACCGCGGCTAATGCGGCTTTTTACCGTTCCTTCGGGTATGCGAAGAACCTGGGATATCTCTTTGTAATCCATATCCTCGAGATCGCGAAGAATAACTGCTTCGCGGAGCTCCGGGGAGAGTTGCTTAAGCGCATGCTGGACGCGGACCTTGAGCTCCAGGCCGGCGACATGGTGCTCCTGGGAAGGCCGGGGATCGGCGAGGCGGTCAGCCATGGTGGGGCCGTCCTCTTCGCCGTCAAAGGTGGCGTCCAGGGAGTCGCTCGCGCGGTCGAGGCGGGTGCGGCGAAAGTGGTCTACCAGGAGGTTGCGGGCTAGGGTGGTGATCCAGGTCTGGAAGCTGCCCTTCTGGGTGTCGAAGCTGGCGAGGTTCTTGTAGAGCTTGAGGAAGACTTCCTGAGTGAGGTCTTCAGCGTCGGTACCAGAGCCGGTAAAACGGTAGCAGATGGCATAGATGCGGCGGTGTTGGGAGACGACAAGCTGCTGCCACGCCTGCGAATCGCCCGCCATGCACTGGCGTACCAGCTTGGCGAGTGCTTCGTTTGCTGCTTCCTGTTCTGGGGTGCGCTCCAACTTTGCCTCTAGCGGTTTTGCCGGTAGGGGAAGTGTACCGCGTGAGACGGGGGGGACCGGATTGATTTGTTGGAGGATCTGCGGCCTGGTTCCAGTATGAGTTACGGGCCGAGAGAGGTGCCGCGGCGCGGGCTTACGGCTGGCAAGCCTGCCCGCTGCTGAAATCGGAATCGCCATGTGCAGAACGCCCATGTTTGCTAGTACGCATGGGCGTTCCGGTTGGTTCAATGGTTATCAAAACGTTGTGCTATGGGGCTGGCGCGGTGATGACGCCACAGGCGATGCGGTTGCCAGCGTTGCCGGTGGGGTCGGTCTTCATGTCGTCCGGCTTCTCGTGTACGACGATGGCAGTGCCGCCGATGCTATTTGGGGAGGCGGGGTCAAGTGAGAGGTAGTCGAGCTTGAAGCTGGCGTGGCCTACATGGCCTTCACCGATCGAGACGTTCTGGGGAAGGTCGCCCGCATGGTGTCCCATCGGATTGAGAGTGCCGTGCTGCTTGTTTTCGGGGTTGAAGTGGCCGCCTGCGGTCTTGAAGTCCGGGCCTTCGCAGAGCGCCTTGGCATGGATGTGGACGGCATGCTCGCCGACGGGGAGATTCTTGAGTTCGAGCTTGACTGAGAGTTTGCTCTTCTCCTGCTGGAAGGTGGCGGTGCCGGCGTCTTCGCCAGTACTGGTTTTGAGGGAAACGGCGATTTCATTTTTGGCTTTGGCGAAGGCTGGAACGGCGAAGAGGCAAAGAGTGAGTGCAGCGGCGAGGGTCTTGCGCATAAGGTCGATCTCCAATCAACGTCCTCTTGTGAGAATACATAAGTAATTGTTCGGGTTGCGTGGTGTCGCGGGATATGTATGTAAAATTTGGATCATGATTGCAAGCAGGCCATTTTTCTTCGTGAAGTTTGTCGCGTTCTCATGCCTTTTCGCAGTACTCCCAACCATGATTTCTTCCGTTGCCGTGGCTCAGCGCGCACGCGGTAGTGCGCCTCCGGAGGCGCAGGCTGCTCCCGATGCGAAGCCAGCTGCTGGTGTAGATGCCAAGACGGCCGCGCCGGATTCGAAGGCCGGAGCGACACCCGGAATGTCTGTTTCGCTGCCGCCCCTGCCGCCCGACGCTCATGCAGAGCAGAGCATCCAGATGGAGGGAAAGACGGTGCACTACACCGCAACAGTTGGAACGTTGCCGGTGCGGGACAGCAAAGGCGCGTTGAGCGGCGAGGTGGTTTATACCGCGTACCTGGTGGAGGGCAAAGACAGGCCGGTGACGTTTGCGTTCAACGGCGGTCCTGGTGCGGCGTCGGTGTACCTGAACCTTGGCGCGATCGGGCCGAAGAAAGTTGCGTTCGGCGCGGAGGGGCAGAGCCCTTCGGACCCGGCGACGATGACGGACAATCCGGGGACGTGGCTGGACTTCACGGACCTTGTGTTTATCGACCCGATCGGGACTGGTTTTTCGCGGTCGCTGGTGCCGATGGATGAGGCTAAGAAGGAGTTCTACGGACCGGACCAGGACATCGAATATCTCTCGAAGTGCGTCTACGACTGGCTGGTGAAGAATGGGCGGCTGCAGTCTCGCAAGTACATTGTGGGCGAGAGTTACGGCGGGTATCGCGGGCCGCGCTTGACGGCGTATCTGCAGTCGCAGATTGGTGTGGCGATGAATGGGCTGGTGCTGGTATCGCCGGCGCTGGCGCCGCAGTCGGGATCGCCGGAACTCTCCCCGATTCCCTGGATGCTGACGTTGCCGTCGATTGTTGCGGCAAACTACGAGCGGCAGGGCAAACTGACGAACGAGAGCATGGCTGCGGTGATCGATTACACGCGCGGTGAGTATGCAGTGGACCTGATGAAGGGGAACAGCGATCCGACGGCGACTCCCCGGCTGGTGCAGAAGGTGACCGCACTGACGGGACTCGATCCGACCTTTGTGAAGCAGTCTGGCGGGCGGCTGGAGACGCAGGCTTTTCTGCGTGAGGAGTTTCGCGAGACGGGCAAATTGGGAAGCCGGTATGACCCTAATGTCACGGCGTATGACCCGTTTCCTTACAACCCGACGCAGGAGACGAACGACCCGATTTTGTTGAGCATTATTGCGCCGACGACGACGGCGGTGGTCGACTTTGTGACCCGGACAGTGGGGTGGAAGACGGACGCGCGGTACAACGCGTTGTCGGGCGAAGTGGCTCGGGCCTGGGATCGGACCTCACGCAGCGGGGCGTTCTCGGGAGAGGCTTCGGCTACGGATCTGCGTGTCGCGATTGCTACGGATCCCAAACTGCGGGTGGTGATTGCGCATGGATGGGCTGACCTTTCGTGTCCGTTTATGGGGTCGGTGCTGACGGTGAGCCAGATTCCGATCATGGGCGATCCGACGCGGGTGCAGGTGCATGAGTATCCGGGGGGGCATATGTACTACTCGCGGACGGCGAGTTCGCTGGCGTTGCGCAAGGACGTGATGGAGATGGTTTCGAAGCACTAGGTCCTGCCGGACGGGCCGGCCTGCGCGGCGGGCGGCCACTTCGTGGCGTGTATACCTTATTTTTGGGTCGAGAGAAGCTCTAGCTGCTCGGAGTAGTGCTCATCGGTGAAGGGTTCGAAGTGGGTGCGGCAGCGTGCTTCGTAGAGGCCGGCAGCGCCTACGACGACGAGTTCCTGGCTTTGGCCGAGGCGTTGGGTGTGGATGGCGGGGGCGCCGCAGACCATGCAGACGGCGGAGAGTTTGGTGACTTCGTCGGCGAGGGCCATAAGGACGGGGACGGGGCCGAACGGCTCGTTGGCGAAGGTGGTGTCGAGGCCGGCGAGGATGACGCGTTTGCCGAGGTGGACGAGTTCCATGGCGAGATGGGTGATGCCGGAGTCGAAGAACTGGACTTCGTCGAGGCCGATGACGTCGACCTCGTGGACGCGGCCGGACTCGAAGAGCTCGACTTTAAGGCTGTCGGATGTTGGGGTTACGACGGCGGCGTCGTGGGTGTGGGAGCTGTGGCTGGCGATGGCGGTGCGGTGGTAGCGGAGGTCGATGTCGGGTTTGAAGCAGGCCACGCGCTGGCGGGCGATGCGGGCGCGCTTGAGGCGGCGGATGAGTTCTTCCGATTTGCCTGAGAACATGGGGCCGACGATGACTTCAATGCGGCCGGGGGTGGTTGGGGTCATTCGGCAATGGTAATGGGGTTTGTGGTGGATTTTTGGGTGTTAATTTATTTGGCGTGGTGGAGGGCGTTTTTGCTGGGGGTTTTGGGGAAAATGCGGTCCAGAACGCGGTTTTTTGATGGTGAAATTGTGGTGGATTGATGGTGAATCGTGGTGTGTTGACGGACGTATTTTGGGTGACGAAAAATACGCCAACTTTCTCGAATTTATTTTGGGGTGGGTGTGGATAGTTCCATGTCGTCCGAGTAGATGGTCTCTTCGGGGACGTCGGTGGGGCTTTCAAAGTCTAGTTTGTAGCCGTCGGGGTCGGTGAGAATGGTGACCCACATGCGGTTGCCGACGAAGGGGCGCTGCGGGTTGAGGCCGCGGGCGCGTGCCTCGTGGTAGATGGCGAGGGCATCTTTGCATTGGTAGCAGATGGAGACGCCTTCGCCTCGTTTGCCGGAGGGAATTTTGCCGGGGAGGTACTCCTGCAACATGTGGGAGGCTCCTCCGAGCTCGAGGCAGCACCAGCGGAGTTTTCCTTCGTCGATCCATTCTTTGGTTTTTCGGTAGCCGACGCCGTCCACGTAGAAGCGGAGGGAGGCTTCGATGTTCGAGACCCAGAAGAAGGGGACGGCCTGCCTGACGTTGGGTTCGGGATTGGTTTCAGGGGTCATGGGTTGTTCCTGAGTGGGCGTAATTACTTTTACTCTGACTCGTTGCGGTGGGGAAGAGAAGGCAATATTTTGTCGTTGCGCCCTTCGGCTTCGCTCAGGGCTTCACGACAGCCTTCGGCAGAGCGGTAGGTGCCTTTGGCGCAGGTTTTTTCGTGGGGCTAAAGAGGGTGCTGAAAAAGTGCCTCACGCAACAAGGAACGTACCTCAGCGGCTGAAGCCGCATTGCGAACAAAGTACTTTCGGCACGGCTGAAGCCGTGCCCTTAAGCAAAACGGACTTTTTCTGCACCCTCGCTTAATCCCGAAAAGCAGGGACAACGACCGAAGCTGGCATTTGGTGAGATTTACTTCCGCTTTGCGAATCTGCAAATTGGTGCGTGGTTGCAGCTCGCGAGAGATTCGGACTACACGTGCGGCTTGAGCGTACAATTTGCCACTCCCCGGATGTCAATTCAAAGCAGTACGAAAGGGAAATTATGCTCGGAGAGATGATCAGCGAAACTAAAGGTAAGAGACTTGTACGACGGGTGCTTTCTGTTGACCCGCCAACCGCAGAGGTGTCGTTCGAGGACAGCGGCCAGATTTTAGGAGTGGCCACTACAGGCATGGGCACTTATACCTCGGTCGTTAGCGCGGATGGAACCATTCATGGCGACGGCCAGGGAATGAGCATGACCGCGGATGGCGAGGCTATCACGTGGACGGGAAATGGCGTGGGCAGGTTCGGGCCTGGCGGCTCGGTCAGCTACCGAGGCATGCTGTTTTTCAAGACCGCTTCGCAGAAGCTTGCGCGGCTGAACGGCTCGTGCGGAGCTTTCGAATATGACGTGGATGCTGCAGGTAGCACAGTCTCCAAAGTTTGGGAGTGGAAGTAGGCTGAGTGGGCAGGGCTCGATTCTAAGTTTGAGGAGTTACGAGAACGGTAGTTCGTCGATGGAATGGGCCGTGGCGCGCGTTGTTGGTTCGGTGCCACGCGAGTTCGTTGAGGCGTGCGTTCGGCATCCGCATAGCGTGCGCTTTCGACGGCTATTTGCTGATGGTCTTTGTTCATTTTGAAAAGCAAGAACAAAGGCAAAGGCAGAAGCAGATCCCCTTCGGGGATGACAACCAGAAAAGCAAAAGCAAAAGCAAAAGCCAAGGCAAAGCAGATGTTCGGTAATGGCTAGCTGGAGGCTAGAGGCTGCCAGAGTTCGATGCGGTTGCCTTCAGGGTCGACGATCCAGGCGAAGCGGCCGTAGTCTTCGTCCTGGCGTTTGGGGTCGATGGTGACGCCTTCGGCGGCGAGTTGGGTGAGGAGGGCGTCGATGTCGTCGACACGGTAGTTGACCATGGCTTGTTGCTGACCTTTTTCGTTTCCGTTTCCGAAGTAGGTTGTGTCTTCGGGGAAGAGCGACCAGATGGTCATGCCGGTGGTTGGAGGGACTTCGTCTGTCCAGAGGAGAGTGGCTCCGCCGTAGTCGGCGACGGCGATGCCGAGGTGTTTGGCGTACCAGGCGGTGAGGGTTTTGGGGTCGCGGGCGCGAAGGAAGATGCCGCCGATGCCGGTTACTCGAGCCATGGTGCCTCCGTGGTGTGTGGAGGAGATTCTATACGAGGTTGCTCGTTTTTGCGGCTGGACGTGAAGGAGGTGAGATCGATGCATCAGTTCTGACCACCGAATCTAGCTGCTACCAGAGGTCTCAATGTGCTGTGCCAGTTTGGCGTTCACTTCGTCTGCGCGCTCGATGGTGACACCGTGGGCTGCGTTGGGGAACTCGACGAAGTGTGCGCCTGGGATGGCATCGGCGAGTGCGCGGCCGTAGCGGGGAGGAAAGATGACGTCGCATGCCGCGCTGAGGACGAGCGTGGGGATGGCTGCTAGTTCATTCAACCGACTGCTTACGTCGAAGCGTTTGAGTGCGCCGAGTTGCGGCATGACGATTGGCGGCGTGTCGGCGAGATCGTGACCGAAGATCGGGGCCAGGTCTTCTGCGACTTTGTTCTGATCGCAGGTTGCGAGGTATTGCGGTGAGAGGACCATCTGTAAAAAGGCGAGGCGGCGCATCTGGCGAGTGCCAATGCGGCTGCGGGCACCGAGCCAGGCCATCTTCAAGGTGAGGCGTGTGGCGTCGGCTCCGCGAGCGGAGGTGCATAAGAGAGAAAGACTCTTGACGCGGTCCGGGTTGCTGAGGGCGATCTGCTGGGCGACGCAGCCGCCGAGGGAGTGACCAACGATATGGGCCGAGGCAATGTTGGCAGCGTTCATGATTGCGAGAGTGTCGTCGGCCATTTGTTCGACGGTGATCTCCGTGGCCGGAGGCTGGCTTTGGGCCATGCCGCGATTATCGAAGGTGAGGCAGCGGAAACGGTTGCGGAGCGCGCTGGTTTGTGGACGCCATCCATCGCCGTGCAGACCTACTCCCTGTACAAAGACGACGGGCTCTCCTTCTCCTTGAATTGTGTAGGAGAAGGTGCATCCTCGAAACTGAGTGGTGTAGGGCATTTCGGGATTATATGAAGTTTGGGTAGTGTGTAAGTTTCCGAAAAGTCGCGCGAGGCGTTGACCCTGCTCCTCGCTGTAGCTCGTGTAACCTCAACGCAGGATGCTTCTGCGTAATCTCGATCTCGACACGCTGCGGACTCTCGTGAC
Source organism: Acidobacteriaceae bacterium KBS 89 (assembly GCA_000381605.1). Classification (GTDB taxonomy): domain Bacteria; phylum Acidobacteriota; class Terriglobia; order Terriglobales; family Acidobacteriaceae; genus Edaphobacter. The sequence continues at coordinate 737,102 of KB906754.1, read as the reverse complement.
GGCGCATGATGTTGGTGGTTTCGCGCAGGCGGGAGACCGTCTTGGACGGACACCCTCTGCTATCAGCCTGCAGATGAAGCGTCTCCAGGAGGAGCTGGGAACGCCGATCTTTCGCAAGCATGGCAGAGCCCTCAAGCTGACAGAGGCCGGACAGACAGCGCTCGGATACGCTCGCCGTATGCTTGCCCTGAATGACGACCTGCTGCAAACCATGCAGGGCGTGACATTGGCCGGCACCGTTCGCGTCGGTGCTCCACAGGATTTCGCGGCGCTGCTGCCTGATGCTTTGCGGCAGTTCGCGACTCTTTATCCACGGACTCAAATAGAGCTGCGTGTCGAGGGGAACGGGGCTCTGATCGAAGCGCTCGACAAGAGTCAGCTTGATCTCGCGCTGACGATCGGATTCGCGGATCGGAAGGACGCAGTGCTGCTGGGCGAATTGCCCGTGCTCTGGATCTCCAGCCGGACCTTCTGCATGCAGGATGCTTCACTCCCGCTTGCTGTACTCGGGCCACAATGCGCTTTTCGCAAGGCGGCAGTGCAAGAGCTCGAAGCGGCGGGCACCCCGTACCGTATCGCGGCCACCAGCCCAAGCCTGGACGGCCTGTGGGCGGCGCTTGAAGGGGGGCTTGGGATCACTGCACGTACCGCGATGCAACTACCGACGCCTTTGGTGGCGAATAAATCAGTGCATCGCCTTCCAAGTCTTCCCATTTTCCCCGTTGTTCTGCATCGGGGCCCGAATGTCGCAACACCTGCGGTCGATGCTTTGCATTCTTTGCTTGGCATAGCTACACAGGGCGCTCTTGCTGGACTCAAGCAGCCGCAACGCTTGCGCATCCAGCGAAAAGCATAAGCGCCGCTCATTGCATCGGTAAGAATAATCAAATTGTGCAGCGTCCGCGGGATTCGTACGATGCACTCATGACTGCTCGCATCCTTTCGCTTATCATTACTGTTGCATTGGCTGTTTCCTCCTCCATGCATGCTCAGGTGAGAACCCCGAATCCGTTTGTCGGTCATTGGAAGCTCATCGCTGCGGATAAGCTTCTTCCGGATGGCACTCGCGTTGCGGATTATGGAGCTGAGCCGCATGGTATGGCCATCTTTACTGCCGACGGCTACTTCATGGTTGAAGTGTTCCGGGATGTGCGCGTGAAGTTCGCGGGCAATGACCGGGCGAAGGGCACACCGGAGGAGTACAAAGATGCGTCCTTGAGCGCGAGCTGCATGTTCGGCACCTACAGCGTCGACCCGGCGACCAACAAGGTCACGATGAACATTGATCGCTCAACGTTTCCGAACTATGACGAGACCACTCAGGTACGCGCATACGAACTTAAGGGCGACACTCTGAGCTGGAGAGTTCCCGCTCGTCCGGACGGCTCCATCCCCGTCACCGTGTTGCGCCGCATCGCTGTTCCGTAAGAGACGAAGGCGCCCTGCGAAGGAAACTGCGTTTTCGTAACGGGCACTGTGCCGGAGTTGGCGGTTTGTTGACGGTGGGGAACGTGGCGCGTATGCTCTTGGCCAGTTGAAGGGGCCCCGGGAATTTGCGCGATGTACTGCCGCTCGTGCGCCTGTTGTTACGACTGCTCCCAGCACAGAATCGGATGACGTCGTTGCGGTCTCGGAAACACATTTTTCCGAGGAGATGTGCTATGGCTACAGGACAGCAGGTACCGGCACGGGAGATCAATCCCGATGCGTTGAATGCGATGTTGGGGCGGGCGGTGCAGGACATGGGTGCGGCACTGCAGGCCCCGCTGATTTTGATTGGCGACAAGCTGGGACTTTATCGGGCGATGGGGGATGGTGTGCCGGTAACTCCGACGGAGTTGGCGAAGAAGACAGGGACGGCGGAGAGGTATGTGCGCGAGTGGTTGAATGCGAATGCCGCGGGGCAGCTGGTGCAGTATGACACAGAGAAGGGCACTTACTTCATGACTCCGGAGCAGGCGCTGGTGCTGGCGCTGGATGATACGCCGGTGCATCTGCCGGGGTTTTATCATGTGCTGGCTTCGCTGATGAAGGACGAGGAGAAGCTGACGGAGATCTATCGCACAGGGAAGGGAATGGGTTGGCACGAGCATGAGAAGGGGCTGTTTGAAGGTACGGAGCGATTCTTCCGGCCGACTTATTTAGCGAATCTGGTGTCGAACTGGATTCCGGCGCTGGAGGGCATGGAGGCGAAGCTGAAGGCTGGTGCGCGGGTGGCTGACATCGGATGTGGACATGGCGCGTCGACGCTGCTGATGGCGAAGTCTTATCCGAATTCGAAGTTTTTTGGGTTTGATTATCATCTGCCGTCGATTGAAAAGGCTCGGGAGAAGGCTGAGGCCGCGGGTGTTTCGGATCGGGTTACGTTTGAGGTTGCGGCGGCGAAGGATTTTCCGGGGAAGGACTACGATCTGGTTGCGTTCTTCGATTGCCTGCATGACATGGGCGATCCTGTGGGCGCGGCGGGGCACGTAAGGACTACGCTGGCGCCGGGCGGGACGTGGATGATTGTGGAGCCGTTTGCGAATGACGATACTGCGGCGAACCATAATCCGATTGGGCGGATTTTTTATTCGGCTTCGGCTACGGTGTGCGTGCCTTGCTCGCTGGCGCAGGAGGTGGGGTTGGGGTTAGGTGCGCAGGCAGGGCCAGCAAGGCTGGAGAAGGTTGTGCGGGGAGGCGGATTTGCGCACTTCCGTAAGGCTGCCGAGACGCCGTTCAATATGGTGTTTGAGGCTCGGGGGTAGATGTTCGTGGGTATCGTAGGTGTTCGGCGAGGTGGGGAGTAGGAAAGCCCGGGGCTAAAGCCCCTGTCTCGTTGTGGCTTAGTTCGTGGGGCTAAAACCCCACGCTAATCCCAAAAGCTTTTAGGTACGAACTTTCCTGGCAGGGGAACTTCCATTTATAGTTTTTCGACGACTACGGCGGTGCCGTAGGCGAGGACTTCGGTGACGCCGTTCATGAGTTCGTTGGCGTCGTAGCGGAAGGAGATGACGGCGTTGGCGCCAAGCTGGGCGGCGTGCAGGGTCATCATGGCGTAGGAGTCCTGGCGGGTCTTTTCGCAGAGTTCGGTGAAGATGGTGATGTCTCCGCCTACGAGGGTCTGGAGGCCGGCGCCGATGGTGCCGAAGAGGTTGCGGGAGCGGACGACGATTCCGCGGACGACGCCGACGTTGCGGACGATGCGGTGACCAGGGATTTCAAGGGCAGAGGTGACGAGAGCGGGGTCGAGTGAGTGGGCTGGTGGGGGGTAAGTCGACATTTGAGTGCTACTCCTGTGAGTTGCTAAGAGATAGTACGCGAGGCGGCGCTTCAGGGTTCCGTGCGCTTCGTTCCGGCTAGTGCGGAGACGAGTTTGGTGACGGCGCCGGAGTCGATGGTTCTGGCGGCGAGGGCGATGCCGGTGGGGAGGTCGGGGACGAGTTCGGCGGTGACAAGGACGGCGGCGGCGTTGAGGAGGACGATGTCGCGGCGAGGGCCGATTTCGCCGGCGAAGATGGCGGTGAGGATTCGGGCGTTGGTGCGGGCGTCACCGCCCTGTAGGGCTTCGATGGAGGCGTGGTTGAGGCCGACGTCTTCCGGGGTGAGGGTGCCGAGAGTGACGATTCCGTTGTGGACTTCGGCGAACTGGCTGCGGCCGGAGATGGAGAATTCGTCCATACCTCCATGGCTGGTAGCACCTCCGTCGGCGTCTGCTGCTTTGCCGGTTTCGCCATGGACTACAAAGGCGTGGCGGGTGTCGAGGAGGGCCATCGCGTTGGCGACTACGGAGACGAGGTGCGGGGCGTAGACGCCGACGATTTGTGCTGAGGCTCCGGCGGGGTTGGAGAGAGGGCCGACGAGATGAAAGATGGTACGGATGCTAAGGGCGCGGCGGACGGGCATCACCGTCTTCATGGCTGGGTGAAGCGATGGGGCGTGGAAGAAGGCGAAGCGATGTTTGCGGAGTGAGGCTGCGCCTTCGGCTGGGGAGAGAGCTACGGGTATACCGAGGGCTTCGAGGACGTCGGCGGAGCCGCACTGCGAGGTGACGGCGCGATTGCCGTGCTTGGCGACGGTTGCTCCGGCGGCGGCAGCGACGAGGGCGGCGGCTGTGGAGATGTTGAAGGTGCCGCTGGAGTCGGCTCCGGTGCCGCAGGTGTCGACGAGGAGGATACGCTCGGCGTCGTTGAGGGGGACGGGAGTTGCTGCGGCGCGCATGGTGTCGACGAAACCTGCGATTTCAGTGGGGGCTTCGCCGCGAGTGGCGAGAGAGCTGAAGAGGGCGGCGAGTTCGAGCTCAGTGGCTTCGCCTCGGAGGATGGTCTGGAGTAACTCTGCGGCGTCGGCGCGGGAGAGGATCTCGTGGCCTTCGATGATTCGTTTTAGGTAGGGCTGGAGGGGCATTGGTTTAAGCGTAGCAGGTGGATAAGGGCTGGGATTGCCATCGGCGTTCGTTTGGGGCGGTGATATATTCCGCGTATGCATAGCTCTTTTCGTTGGGTCAGAAATTTTGTTTTTGTGTTTGCTGTGGGGATTGGCGGACATGTGGTGATGAGCCAGAGTGGGGACCGGGTGGTTGGTCTGCTGGAGAGGCTTTCGAATGCGGCGGGGCCTCCTGGGGCGGAGGAGCCGGTGCGGGCGATTATTGTGGGCGAGATGAAGCCGCTGGCGACGGAGGCGATCCGGTATGACGGGATGGGGTCGGTGATTGCGCAGCAGAGAGCGACTGGGCCGCGCATCATGATCGATGCTCATATGGATGAGCTGGGCGGGATGGTGCGGCGGGTGACTCCGACTGGGTATCTGTCGATGCAGATGCTGGGTGGATGGCTTGATCAGGCGCTGGTGGATCAGCGGTGGGTGATCATCGGGTCGAAGGGGCCGGTGCATGCGGTGACGGGGATTCGCGATATTCATGTGATTACTCCGGAGGAGCGGACGCGGGTGTTTCCGCGGGAGTCGGTGTTTCTGGACGTAGGGGCGAAGAACGCTGCGGAGGTTGCGGCGTTGGGGGTGGAGCCGGGTGATCCTGTGGTGCCGGATTCGCCGTTCATGGTGATGAATGGGACGAAGAATTATTTAGGCAAGGGATGGGACGACCGGATTGGATGTGCGGTGTTGTTGGAGGCGATGCGACGGACGGCTTCGATGCCGCATGCGAATCAGCTGTTTTATGTTGCGACGACGCAGGAGGAGGTTGGGCTGCGTGGGGCTCGGACTGCTGCGCAGGTGGTGAAGCCGGATATCGGGATTGCGATTGAGGGTGGGATTACCGGCGATTTTGCAGGGGCAAGGCCAGAGGAGACGCAGGTGAAGCTGGGCGCCGGGCCGGGAATGTTTTTGTATGACTCGAGCACGATTGCTAACAGGAAGATGGTGGCGTTTACGCGAAAGACTGCGGCGGCGAAGGGGCTGCCGTTACAGGCTGACGTGGTGCAGGGGTATGGGGACGACTCGGCCGAGATGCAGACGATGAATGGCGGGGCGCCTACGATTAATCTGGTGGTGCCGGTGCGGTATACGCATTCGCACAATGGGATTGTGAACCGGCAGGATTTTGATCAGGCGGTGGAGCTGGTCGTGGCGATGCTGGTGCAGATGGATGCGAAGACGGTGCAGGAGTTGAGAGACTTTGCTCCTGCGCAGTGATTTTGCGAATCGCTATTTGCTGAGTGATGCCTCGAGGTGAATTTGTATTCGCTGGCCCGATTGCATCTGGATGGTGAGCGGGATGGCTTCGAAGCCTGGGACTAAGTTGAAGGTGCGTTCTTTTGGGATGGCTTCAAAGCCGCTAGACGCGTCGGTGCTGATGGTGAGGGTCCCTTTCGGTTTTGTGATGCGGATGGTTTTGGGGTCGGGTTGGGTGATGGTTTCGCTGGATCGTGAGAGGACGGGGAGGATGAATTGAAGGGGCGTTTGAGGGGGCGCGTCTGCGCTTGCGGTGATTAGAACCCAGGAGTCGGTGAGGTTATAGGTTAGGTAGTAGTGGGCTTCGCCGGTGGGTGGGGTTTGGTGGGAGGCGGTCAGGAGCCGGCCTTTTGCGCCGAGGATAACGGAGGCGCCTAGCTCTGTGATGCGACGGGCAATGGTGGCGGCTTCGAAGTCGCTTAGGCTGGTGTAGGTTAGTTTGCCAGCGGATTCGATGCGCGGGGTGAGGCACATGTGGGGTTTGTCGAGAAAGGCTTGTTGGTTGGAGATTTCGATCATCTGGTACTCGGTCATGCTGGCGGTGAGGATGGGGCCGAGTTGCTGATGGTAGAGCAGGGAGAGGGCTCCGCCAGAGGCGTGGCCTCCGCCGGATGCGCCTCCTCCGCCGGACTGAACGCGTTCGATGTATTCGAAGTCGTAGGCGGTGAAGGTGGCGCGCCAGGGGCCGATGGAGGCGACGTGAGTGGCGATTTCGGGAAAGGACTTCAGGGCGTGGGGTTCGTCGCGGGGCAGGGTTTGGCGGGGCGAGGGTGTGAGGGTGGGGGCGTTGCTGTCGAGTACGGTGGCGAGGGATTTGGCGTGGGTGAAGGTGTGGTGGATGCAGGGCTGGTCGCCGTGGGCGAAGTAGTCGGGGCCGCCGTAGAGGAGGTTGTTGTGGGTGCAGGCGGCCATGAGTTCGAGATTGCGATGGGCTGCTTCGAGGAATTTGGGTTCGTGCGGAGCGAGGAGGACGTAGGCGGGGTGGCAGCCGTCGCTGGTGCGGCTTCCCCAGTAGCTCCACTTGTAGTTGCGGGAGCCCCAGGAGTTGTCCCAGGCGCCGTCGGGGAGCATGAACTCCATGTGGGTGCGGAGGGCGGCGATGGTCTGGTCGAGGACGGGCTTGTCGTTGGTGAGGAGTGCGTATTGGGCTAACGCGGGGAGGGACTCTTCGACGTTGTAGCCGAGGTCGACGGGACGGCAGTGCTTTGGGGTGACGGTGGTTTGAGGGTGGCCCTCGCCGAAGAGGATGCCGTTGGGGGTGAAGTGTTCGAGGGTTGCGTGGGCGAGTTCGTGGGCGCGGTCGGAGTAGTGGTGGTCGCCGAGGACGAGGGCACAGAGGGCGAAGCATTGCGAGGCGGTGACAGGGTAGTTGATGTTGCCGGTGTCGATGGTGATGAAGGTGTCGAGGAACTTTGCGGCGCGGGCGAGGCGGTTGGTCCAGCGCTGACGGGTTGCGGTGTCGAGGATGGTGCCGTGGTGGTGGAGGGCTTCGGCCAGGGCTATGGCGTGGAAGACGGTGATGCCCTTCCAGGAGCTGAGGGTGACGTCGTTGATCCAGCTGCCGTCGGCGCGGCTGACTTGGATTTCGGACCATTCGTTAACTAGGAGGGCGGCTTCGAGGTATTTTGCTTTGCCCGTTGTGTGGGCGACGCGAAGGAGGGGGTAGATGGCGTCGCCGCAGCGCCCGTGGATGATGGCGCAGGCTGGGCAGGCGAATGCGCCGTGGAGTGCGGGGTCGCGGATGGCTGAGATTTGATGGGCGAGGAGGCCGTCGCACCAGGTTTGGAGGAGTTGGGCGTAGAGGTTATTGGTGGTGGTGGGGTGTGGAGTTTGCTCGGACGCGAAGGTGAAACCGGTAGTTAGAGCAGTGGCTGCCGTGGCGGAGAGTTGGAGCATCTGGCGGCGGGTGAGGGTGAATTTGGTCATCGGGTGAATATTAGAACAATCGTTTGGATTCCGAACTTTTTGGGGATGGAAAAGACAGGGACGAAAGCAGTGCAAAAGCAAAGGCAGAAGCAGATCCCCTTCGGGGATGACAACCAGAAAAGCAAAGGCAAAAAAATCAAATGAAGAAGGATGGGCGATAAGCGCACGGTTGTTCGCGTTTCGCGTTGCTGGGAGTTGTTTGCGTCCGCTACACTTCTCAAGCAGGCGGTTGACGAAAATACCCTATGAAAATTCACGAGTATCAAGCAAAAGAGATTCTGCGGAAGTATGGTGTGCCGGTTCCCGGCGGCGAGATGGCGACCACGTTGGAACAGGCTGACGTTGCGGCGAAGAGCTTGTTTGGCGCGGGGAACAAGGTCGTCGTCGTGAAGGCGCAGATCCATGCGGGTGGGCGCGGCAAAGGCGGTGGGGTGAAGCTGGCGAAGACGCTGGAAGAGGCGGATGCGGCGGCGAAGGCGATCCTCGGGATGCAGCTGGTGACGCACCAGACCGGGCCTGCAGGGCAGAAGGTGCAGCGTCTGCTGATCGAAGAAGGGTCCGCGATTGAGCGTGAGCTTTATCTTGGCCTAGTTCTGGATCGGGCTTCAGCGAGGGTTGTGTTTATGGCTTCGCAATCGGGTGGGATGGAGATTGAAGAGGTTGCTCATAAGACTCCGGAGCTGATTTACAAGGAATACATCGATCCGGCGGTGGGGTTTGCGCCTTATCAGGCGCGGAAGCTGGCGTTCAAGCTGGGGTTGAAACCTACGCAGATTAACGACGCTGTGAAGTTTATGACGGGGTTGTATAAGGCGTTTGTTGAGACGGATTCCACGCTGATGGAGATCAATCCGTTTATTACGACGAAGGATGACAAGCTGCTGGCGCTCGATTGCAAGATTAATTTCGATGACAACGCGATGTTCCGGCATAAGGATCTGAAGGAGCTGCGCGATCTAGCGGAGGAGGATCCGCTGGAGGTTGAGGCGAGCAAGTTTGCGCTGAACTACATCAAGCTGGATGGCACGATTGCGTGCATGGTGAATGGCGCCGGGCTTGCGATGGCGACGATGGACATCATTCAGTATGCCGGTGGGTCGGCAGCGAATTTTCTGGATGTCGGCGGCGGTGCAAATCAGGAGCAGATTGAGAATGCGTTTGGGATCTTGTTGAGCGATCCGAATGTGAAGGCGATCTTCATCAATATCTTTGGCGGGATTTTGCGGGTGGATGTGCTGGCAACGGCGGTTGTGGCTGCGGCGAAGAAGTTGGGTGTGAAGATACCGATCATTCTTCGGCTTGAGGGTACGAATGTTGAGGAAGGTCGCAAGATTCTCGCAGAGTCCGGTTTGAAGTTTGAAGTTGGTACGACGATGAAAGAAGCCGCGGATTTGGCTGTGGCTGCTGCGAAAGGTGGCAAGTAATGGCAGTACTGGTTGATAAGAACACGCGGTTGATTGTGCAGGGAATTACGGGGCGTGAAGGTTCGTTTCATGCGAAGGCTTGCGCGGAGTATGGGACGAAAGTTGTGGGTGGAGTTACGCCGGGTAAGGGTGGGACTACGCACGAGGGCTGGCCGGTCTTTAATACTGTCGAGGAGGCGGTGAAGGAGACTGGGGCGAATGTTTCGGTGATATTTGTGCCTCCGCCGTTTGCTGCGGATGGAATTCTTGAGGCTGCTGGTGCGGGAGTTCCTCTGGTGATCTGTATTACTGAAGGGATTCCCGTGCTCGACATGGTGAAGACGTGGGAGTTTGTGAAGGGTTCGAAGTCACGACTGATTGGGCCGAATTGTCCGGGTGTGATTTCGCCCGGTAAGGCGAAGGTTGGGATTATGCCGGGGCGGATTCATAAGGAAGGTTCAGTCGGGATTGTTTCGAAGTCGGGGACGCTGACTTATGAGGCGGTGTATCAGTTGACGACGCGCGGGATTGGTCAGTCGACGGCGATTGGTATTGGGGGCGATCCGATTATTGGGACGACTCATATTGATGCTCTGAAGCTGTTGAATGAGGATCCGGAGACTGAGGCGATCATCATGATTGGTGAGATCGGCGGGTCGGCGGAAGAGGCGGCGGCGAAGTACATCAAGGAACATGTGAAGAAGCCGGTGGTTGGATTTATCGCGGGGCAGACGGCTCCTCCGGGACGACGGATGGGGCATGCTGGGGCGATCATCTCTGGTGGTGAGGGTACGGCCGCGGAGAAGATGAAGGCGATGACCGAGGCTGGGATTACTGTGGTGAAGTCGCCGGCGGAGATTGGTGAGGCTATGGCTCGGGTGCTGGGGAAGGCTTGACGGGCTGATTGGCGGTCTGGGCGTGATTAGAGCTTGAGGGCCGTTGTCTGAATGGTCCGGTCAGTCTGGGTGAGTGAAGGTCCTCGGGGTCCTTCGCTGCGCTCAGGATGACGGCAAAAACCAGTAACGGCAAACAGCAGGAACAAATAACGACAAGAGCAACAGCAGATTTCTCCACTCCGATGCTCACGATGAGACTGTGAGCATCTTCGGTCGAAATGACGGCGCAAAAACAAATACAGAAGCAGATCCCCTTCGGGAATAACAACAAGAAAAGCAACTGCAAGTGCAAGTGCAACGACAGCTGAGCAAACAAGGAGGCCGGAGAGTGATTGCTCTCCGGCCTCTTGTGTTTTTGGGTTGGGTTATTTGACTGGGTTGCCCGAGGTGTCGCGGTACTCGATGGGGCCGAGGTTTAGTTCTTTTAGGCCGGGTTCGATCTTGGCGCGGTCGCCTACGGCCATCAGGACTAGTTGGTCTGGGTGGACGTCGGTCTGGGCGGCTTTGGAGACTTCTACTGGGGTAACGGCTTCGAATCTGCCGGGTAGTTTGGCGTAGTAGTCGAGGGGAAGGCCGTAGATGAAGATCTGTTGCAGTCCGCCGACGGAGGCTTGAGTGGTTTCGAAGTCGCCGGGGAGTGAGTGGAGGAGCGAGTCCTTGGCGAGTTTGAGTTCGGTCGCGGTGGGTGGTTCGGTGCGGATACGGTTGAGCTCGAGCATGAGTTGTTTTGCGGCTGGAGCGGTGACGTCAGTGCGGACCTGGGCTCCGCTGTAGAAGGGGCCTCCGGTGCGGTTGAAGAAGAAGCCGGAGCTCGCGCCGTAGGTGTAGCCGTGTTCTTCGCGGAGGTTCATGTTGATTCGGCTGGCGAAGAGACCGCCGAGCACATTGTTCATGATGAGGACGGCGGGGTAGTCGGGTGCGGTGCGCGGGATGCCGAAGCCGATGGCGTAGAGAGCGGTTTGAGGGGAGCCGGGCTTGTCGACGATGACGATCTTGAGGCTTGGCGGATTGGGTGCTGGAGGCAAGGAGAGGGCGGTTGATGCCGATCCGGACCAGGCTGCGAAGTATTTTTCGGCGAGACGTTTGGCCTCGGCCTGGCTGATGTCCCCGGCGAAGACCAGAGCGGCATCTTTAGGCCCGTAGTGCGCCTTCCAAAAGCCCTGGATGTCTTCGCGGGTGATGGATTTGATGCCTTCGGTGGTGCCGATGGGACGGAATCCGTAGGGGTGGTCGCCGTATAGGGTGCGGAAGCCTACGCGAAGCATGGACGCTACGGGCTGATCGCCCTCCTGGAGGATGGCGACGAGGCGTTGCTTGCGGACACGATCTATCTCGTCGGCGGCGAAGGCGGGGTGTTGGACGACATCGGAGAGGAGGTCAAGGCCCGCCTCTGTATTGTTGCTCAGTGCGCTGAGGCCGGCGGTGGCCATGTCTACACCGGCGGCGGAGTTCAGGTTGGTGCCGATCTGTTCAGCGTTATCGGCGAGGGTGGTGGCGGAGCGTTGTGTTGTGCCCTCGGTTAGGAGGCGAGCAGTGAAACCGGCGAGGCCAGCTTTGGCGGGCGAGTCGGCTTCGCTGCCGGCGCGAACGGTGACCCCCGCAGTGAATACGGGGAGCGAGTGGTCTTCGAGCATGTAGACGGTCAGGCCGTTGGAGAGGGAAAAGGTTTTAGGCACCGGAAGATTGAATGCACTGGTGGGGCCTGCGGGGGGAGGGGTCTTGCGCCAGTTCTGCTGCTCTTCAAACTGAGAGGCATAGGGAGCGGTGAGCTTTGCTTCGGCGTCGGTGTTGTCGGGGCTGCGCGGTACGTCGTCGACTACCTTTTTGCCGGGGACGCAGTCGACGACGACGCTTTGATCTTTGCCGAGGTATTGGCTGGCGACCTGCTTGACGGAGGCGGTGGTGGCGGCCTGGTAGCGGGCGATGTCTTTGGGGAGATAGCCGGGATCGTCGAGGAACTGGTTGTAGCGATCGAGAGTGTCGGCGACACCGCCGAAGCCTCCGAGGCGCTGGAGGCCGATGATCTTTCTGGTGACGTCAACGGTGCGGGCGCGGTCGACCTCTGCCTGGGTGGGGCCGTCCGATTGGAGGCTGGCGATTTCTTTCCAGAGGGCGGTTTCGAGAGTGTCGAGCGTGACGTTGGGCTTGGCGGTGATGTCGCACTCGGCGACGGAGCCGAGTTTGAGGGGGTTGAGATTGCAGGTGACTGTCTGGGCGATTTGCTGTTCGTAGACGAGCTTGCGGTAGAGGCGGCTGGCTTTGCCGCTGCCGAGGATGTGGACGAGGAGGTCGGTTTCGGCGTCGCCCTTGGAGAAGACCGGAGGCGTCAGCCATGCGACGGAGAGGCGCGGGAGTTGGACGGTGTCGGTGACGGTGGCGCGCTTCTGGGCGGTGATGGGGGGAGTTTTGACGGTGACGGGCTCGACGGCAGGACCTTTGGGGATGGGGCCGAAGTACTTGGCGAGGAGTGCTTTGAGTTGCGTGGGATTGAAGTCGCCGGCGATGGCGATGCTGGCGTTGTTGGGAGTGTAGAACTGCTGATGGAAGTCGCGGACGTCATTGATGCGGGCGGCTTCGATGTCGGCGTGAGAGCCGATGACGGAGGCGTAGTAGGGATGTTGCTGGGGATAGAGCATGTGGTAGATCTGCTCATCGGCCATGTTGTAGGGGGTGCCCTCACCCTGGCGGCGCTCGTTACGGACGACGTCGCGCTGGTTGGTGAGTTTGACGCGGTCGAGGCCTTCGAGGAGGAAGCCCATGCGGTCGCTCTCGAGCCAGAGGGCTAGTTCGAGCTGATTGCTGGGAACGGTCTCGAAGTAGTTGGTGCGGTCGAAGTCTGTGGTGCCGTTGATGTCGGTGGCGCCGGCGCCTTCTAGGAATTTGAAATGGGCTTTTTCGCCGACGTGTTCAGAACCCTCGAACATCATGTGCTCGAAGAGGTGGGCGAAGCCGGTGCGGCCCGGGCGCTCGTTGAGCGGGCCGACGTGGTACCAGAGGTCGACGGCGACGAGGGGGAGGCGGTGGTCTTCGTGGGTGAGCACGACGAGGCCGTTGGGCATGACGAACTTTTCGTATTTGAGTTCGGGGACCTTCAGAGGCTTGGCAGGGGGCAGATTATCCGCGGCGTTGGCGACGGGTGCGATGGCAAAGCTGAGTAGCAATGCGGCGGTGGCCACGCAGTTGGTTACGAACAGGGGTGCTTTCATCTTTTCTCCACGGAGGCTGACGAGGGCTTTGAAGAGTGCCTGCGAACTCGAATAGGAAGCGGTTGTGAGGAATGATACCAACTGAGGGTTGGCGGTGGCCGGAATGGGTGTGATTTGAAGGCCTGCGCGGAAGGTGTGAGCTTTGTATACTCCCAGCATGCGTACATTTGGTTTGCGATTTGTGTTGACGGTGGCGGTCACCGTCGCTATGAATTTACAGGCTGGGAATGCCCAGACGGGTGTTCAGGCTGTTTCGCTTTCGTTTCCTGCTGCGCAGTCGGCGAAGGCATTGGATGGGCGGCTGCTGTTTCTGCTGTCGAACGATCCTTCGGCTGAGCCGCGGATGCAGATCGACGATACGCCGCGGAGCCAGATCGTATTTGGCGTGACGGTGGATGGGATGAAGCCGGGGCAGAGTATTGTGGTGGGCGATTCGGCCGCGGGGTATCCGATCAAGAGTTTGAAGGACGTGCCGGCGGGGGACTATACCGTGCAGGCGTTATTGAATGTTTATGAGACGTTTCATCGAGGGGATGGGAAGACGGTGAAGCTGGCGCCGGACCGGGGCGAAGGGCAGCACTGGAATCTGGCTCCGGGGAATCTGTATAGCAAGCCACAAAAGGTGCATGTTGGGCCGGGTGGAAAGCCGATTGTGATTTCGATGGACCAGGTGATTCCGCCGATTGCTGCTGTGGCGGATACGAAGTATGTGCGGCATATCCGGATACAGAGTGCGCTGCTGACGAAGTTCTGGGGCACGCCGACTTACTTGAGTGCGATTCTGCTAGTGCCGGAGGGTTTTGATGAGCATCCAGAGGCGCGGTTCCCGCTGGTGATCTTTCACGATCATTTTGTTTCGGATTTTGATGATTTTCGGGCGACACCGCCAGACCCGAATTTGAAACCGAATTATTCGGAGCGATTTCATCTTGAGGGATACAACAGGATTCAGCAGGAAGAGGCTTACAAGGAGTATCAGCAGTGGATTAGCCCGAAGTTTCCGCGGGTACTGATCATGAAGATTCAACATGCGAATCCGTACTATGACGATTCGTATGCGGTGAACTCGGCGAATCTGGGGCCTTATGGGGATGCGATCGAGACGGAGCTGGTTCCGGCGGTGGAGAAGCAGTTTCGAGCGATTGGGCAGGGCTGGGCGCGGTTTATGTATGGCGGATCGACGGGTGGCTGGGAGTCACTTGCTGTGCAGATGTTTTATCCCGATCACTACAACGGGGCGTTTGTGGCTTGCCCTGACCCGGTGGACTTCCGCGCTTATCTGACGAGGGATTTGTATAAGGACGACAACATGTTTTACCTGCAGGGGGCGAACAAGCGGGTGGAACAGCCGGCGATGCGGGACTACCTGGGGCATACGTTGATCTCGGTCCGGGATAACGCGGCTTATGAAGCGGCGCTGGGTGATAGCGGGCGGTCCGGCGATCAACTGGATATCTGGCAGGCGGTGTATGGGCCTGTCGGGAAAAACGGTTACCCGGCGCAGATATTTGATAAGGAGACGGGGGTGATCGACCACAAAGTGGCGGAGTACTGGCGAGAGCACTACGACCTGAATGCGATTCTGCAGAAGAACTGGGAGACGCTGGGACCGAAGTTGCAGGGAAAGATTCACTTGTATGTGGGGGATGCGGATACTTACTTTTTGAATGACGCGGTTTATCTGATGGAGGATTTTTTGAAGACGACGGGGACTCCTGGGAAGGGGGTTCCGTATGAGGGTGAGGTGAAGTATGGGCCTCGGGCGGAGCACTGCTGGAATGGGGATCCTACGCTGCCGAATGCTTATTCGCGGTTGCACTACAACACGATGTATCTTCCCCAGATTATGGAGCGGATCGCGAAGACGGCTCCTGCTGGGGCGGATGTGACGAGTTGGAAGTATTAAGGGTTGGGAAGAGAAGGCCCGGGTTAAAGCCCCTAGTTGTGGCGATGACTTTTCGTAGGGCTAAAGCTCTACGCTTAATCCCAAAAGCAAAAGCAAAAGCAAAACAAAACAAGAGTGAGAGTAAAAGCAAGAGGCAAGAACAAGAGCAAAGCAGCAAGAACAAAAGCAAGGACAAAGCAAGAGTTGTGCAGCGACCCACCAATGCAAAGGCTCTTCGCCGCGCTCAGAATGACAGTCTCGGCCCGCAGGTAAATCTCCTTGGTTGAGCTAAGTCTGGCGGCGGTAGAAGAGGCCTGCCGTGAAGAAGACGATGGCTACCATGATGGCCAGGCGTGCGTGCAGGATGTTGTGCATGCGAAGGCTTAGGAGCGCGTCTGCGAGCCACGCGGCGAAACCTACAAACCAGATCCATGCTGTCTTTCGCATCATCGCTCATGCTCCAGAGAGAAACTCAGCCAGGGTGAACAGGCGCAGCTCGATGGCCTTGTTCTACACTAAGTAATAGAGACTCACCTAGGAGAAATACGTTGTCACAACGCACATTCAGCATCATCAAACCGGACGCAGTTCGCAAGGGCAATACCGGGGCCATTCTCGCCGAGATTGAAAAGGCAGGGTTTAAGATTGTTTCCATCAAACGGATGTCCATCTCCAAGGCGCAGGCCGAGGGGTTTTATTACGTTCATGCAGCGCGTCCCTTTTTTGGGGAATTGACAGAGTTCATGTCGAGCGGGCCGATCTTTCCAATGGTTCTGGAGAAGGACAACGCGATTGCCGATCTGCGGAAGCTGATGGGCGCGACCAACCCGGCGCAGGCCGAGGAGGGAACGATTCGCAAGAAGTTCGCCGCTTCGATTGGCGAGAATGCAATTCATGGCTCGGATGCCGAAGATACCGCGACGTTTGAGATTGGGTATTTCTTTGCGGGCATCGAACTGAAGTAGTTGTTTACTCGAATCGAGACGTATCTTCGGGGCGGCAGGCGTGGTCAGGATCGGACGATCTTTGATCAGCCTGCCGTCTTCGATTCGCAAGAAATGTGGAGATGAGGAGAGTGTGGTGGAGAGGAAACTGAAGTTGCCCGAGGGGCCATTCAAGGCCTACCTGTTTGATTGCGATGGAACGATTGTTGATTCGATGCCGTTGCACTATGTGGCGTGGAAGACCGTGCTTGCTGAGTGGGGATGTAAGTTCGACGAAGAGCTGTTTTATTCGTGGGGTGGAATGCCGGTTGTGGAGATTATTGCAGCACTGAATGTGCGGGAGGGGTTGGCGATGCCAGCGGATGAGATAGTACGGCGCAAGGAAGGGATGTACTACAACATTCTGCCGGAGTTGAAGGCGGTGCCGGAGGTGTTGGAGCACATTCATATGAGCCACGGAAAGATCCCGTTTGCGGTGGTGTCGGGGAGTACGCGGGAGTCTGTGACAAAATCGCTGGAGACGCTGGGGATTCTGGACAGGTTCGAGACGCTGGTGTGTGCAGGTGACTACACGAAGAGCAAACCGGATCCGGAGCCGTTTTTGATTGCGGCTGAACGGCTGGGGGTAAAGCCGGAGGATTGCCTGGTGTTTGAGGATACGGAGATGGGCATCCAGGCAGCTACGGCGGCGGGGATGGCATCGGTGAAGGTGCTGCAGCCTTGGGAACGGGTTGCGGGCGTCTGAACTTTGAGATTTGAATTACTGCGTGAAGAGCTTGAGGTCGATGGCGTCGCCCATGGCTTTGTAGCCGGCGTCGTTGGGGTGGAGATGATCTCCGGAGTCGTATGCGGGTAGCAGCGCTTCGGGATGAGTGGGGTCGCGCGTTACTCGATCGAAGTCGATGACGCCATCGAAGCCCTTGTCGGTGCGTGCGAAGGTATTGACTGCCTGGCGCATCTTCTCGCCGGCGGCGTTGTAGTAGGCTGCGCCACCGAAGGGGTTGAGTGTGGATGCGAAGACTTTGATGCCGCGTGCATGGGCTCGGGAGATGATCTGCTGGTAGCCCCAGATCAATTGCTCGGTCGTGACGCCTTCATTCGGACGCAAGGGGAAGTAGGTGCGGCCGATATCGTTGGTGCCAATCGCGATGATGAGATATTTTGCGCCGGGCTGGGCCAGGACGTCGCGATCCAGGCGTGAGAGGGCGCTGGGACCGGTGATATCGTGCAAGAGGCGAGCGCCGCTGATGCCTTCGTTGAGCAGACCGATGTTGGAGGTTGCCTTGTTGAACTGGAGGCGCCCTGCAAGTACGTCGGGCCAGCGCGTATTTTTGTCGGGTGTGGAGTGGTAGCCGTCTGTTATGGAGGCGCCGAGGGTGACGACTGAGGCGGCGTTGCTGCCGGCATCGACTTCGACGCCCTTCAGCAGGTACCAGGAGGAGATTTTCGTTGCGCCATCGAGGTTCTGGGACGAAGTGGCATTCCCGGTGGCGATGTAGTTCGTCGATACGCCGAGGACGTGGTACGTGAGGGTTCCCGGCTGGGTGGGCACGAAGAGACTGACGGCGAGGTCGGCGAAGGGCTTGACTGGCATCGGAATGGGGTCGCTAACGATGAGGGCGCCCGTGGGGATCGTAACGGATTCCGTGCCGCCGAAGGTTACTGGGTGATCGGTTCCGGTTTGCGTTGATGCGCCGCCGGCACTGAGGGCTACGTGGACGCTTGCCAAGGTCAGTGGCGTTGTGCCGAACTCGTTGGAGATGCGGAGACGAATTGCGCTGCCGCCGAGGGAGAGGTGGACGATGTCGCGATAGGTTGTGCCGTCTGCGTTGGCGTCGCTGATGGGAGCGGGTGCCGCTACGGGAGCTGTGGCCCATGAACCCGTCCAGACGGTCTGCTGGGCGTTCGAGTTTGTTTCAGACGAGGCGAGCATGACGGCAATCGCGACTGCGAGGGCGAGTCTTTTCACGGAGTGCTCCTGTCGTTTCTGTTGCAGCTTCTCGTGGTATGAGATTGTTCGTTATTTGGTAAAAAGTTTGAGGTCGATTGAGTCGCCCATGGCTTTGTAGCCGGCGTCTCCGGGGTGGAGGTGGTCGCCGGAGTCGTCGAGCGGGAGAAACATGCCGGGATGAGTGGGATCCGTGGTGACTTTGTCGAAGTCGATGACGCCGTCGAACTGATTGGTGGTGCGGATCCACTTGTTGACGGCCTGGCGCATCTCCTCGCCGGCGGGGGACTGATATTTTGCGCCGACGAAGGGGGTGAGGGTGGCTCCGAAGACCTTGATGCCGTGGGTATGGGCGCGCGTGGCGAGCTGGCTGAGGCCGGCGATGAGTTCTTCGGCGGTAACTACGTCATAGGGTTTGGTGGGATCGGTGGCGTGGCCGATGTCGTTGATGCTCTCCATGATGACGAGGTACTTGACGCCTGCCTGGGCGAGGACGTCGCGGTCGAAGCGGGCGAGGGCGGAGGGGCCGGTGGTGTCGTGGAGGACGCGATTGCCGCCGATGCCTTGATTGAGGACGCCTAGATCTTTTGTCTTCTTGTCGGCCTGGAGACGGGCGGCGAGGACGTCGGGCCAGCGGGCGTTGGCGTCGCGGGTGCTGTGGGCTCCGTCGGTGATGCTGTCGCCGAAGGTGACGATGGAGGCTGCTTTGTCGTCGGCGGTGACGTCGACTCCCTTGAGGAAGTCCCAGGTGTAGAAGGCATTCGGGGTCTCGAACGAGGCGGCGCTGACGACGTTGCCGGGGGCGAGGTAGTTGGTCTGATCGGCGAAGGGATGGAGGGTTATCTGGTTGACAGGCTGGTCAGGGAGAAAGAGACTGACCGCGAGATTCGTCGCGGGTGCGACTTTGAAGGCGACGGGGTCGCTGACGGTCAAGGCGCCGGGGGGAATGATGACTGAGGGTGATCCGCCGAAGGTGAGCGGAGTGGCAGTGCCTGCTGTGATGGCGCTGGTGCCGGAGCTGAGGGCGATCTGGGCCGCTCCGACGGTGAGCGGGTCGAGGCCAAACTCGTTGGTTAGAATGACGCGGACGGACGGGCCGCCGATGGAGATGTGGACGATCTCGCGAAGGGTGGTGCCGTCAGTTCCGGGGGCACCGAACTTTCCTTCGGGATTTTTGGCAGCCATGGGTGATGTAGCCCAAGTGCCAACCCAGTGGTCGGCGGGTGCTGCTGCGGCGGCTGAAGTGAGGGAAGAGAGGGCGAACAGGGTAAGCAGGAGCAGAGACAGATTTCTCGATTTCGTGGTCATGACCGTCCTTATCTCGATTGGTTCGACGCTCCAATCTTACCGTTGTTTCATGGCGATGGCGCGTTCACGTATAGTGGCGAGGGCCGCCGGAGTAAGGGCGATTCCGATACGAATGAGCCGCAAATTGGCAGGCGGCGAGGGAGAGGGAAGAGCAAACATGACGATGAGATGGCTAAAGGTTATGCTGCTTAGCATGACAACTGCGATGGCAGCACACGGCTTGGTATCGAAGAGTGCGCTTGGGACGATGCCGGATGGCACGGCGGTCGACCTATACACGTTGAAGAGCGATGGTATTGAAGCCAGCATTATGACCTACGGGGCGCGGGTGGTCTCGATCAAGACGGCGGATCGCGCTGGCACGATGTCCAACGTTGTGCTGGGCTATAGCTCTTTGGATGCTTACCTTGCGGATAAGACGACTTACTTTGGGGCGATCGTTGGCCGGTATGGGAATCGGATTGCGTTAGGGAAGTTTTCGCTCAATGGACACCAGTACCAGGTGCCGGTGAACAACAATGCGAACTCGCTGCATGGCGGCACGCTGGGATTCGACAAGCTGGTGTGGCAGGGACGCGAGATTACTGATGGCGTGGAGATGACGCTCGTCAGCAAGGATGGCGATCAGGGCTATCCGGGAACGCTGACGGTTCATGTGCGGTATACGGTGCATCACAATGCGCTACGCATCGACTACGTGGTTTCGACGGACAAGCCTACGGTCGTGAACCTGACAAACCATTCTTATTTCAACCTGTCGGCCGACAATAAGCCGATTCTCAACGAAGAGCTGATGCTGCCTGCGGACCAGTACACGCCGGTGGATGCAGGGCTGATTCCGACGGGTGTGTTGGCTCCGGTGGAGGGCACGCCGTTTGATTTTCGCAAATCGACTGTGATCGGTGCGCGCATTCACGACGATAATGAGCAGTTGAAGATCGCCGGTGGCTATGACCACAATTGGGTGCTGCGGGGCAAGAACGGCGAGGTGAAGACTGCGGCGCGAGTTTATGATCCGGCGAGTGGGCGCGTGCTGACGGTGACAACGACAGAGCCGGGCGTGCAGTTTTATTCCGGCAACTTCCTTGATGGAGCGAAGTTCGGCAAGGCGCAGGAAGGTCATGTGAAGAACTCCGGGTTGTGTCTGGAGACGCAGCATTTTCCTGATTCGCCGAATCATCCGAAATTTCCGACGACCGAGTTGAAGCCTGGAGAGACGCGGCACAGCACGACGACCTTCACCTTCTCCACGCAAGCAAAGTAGGACGGTGAGAGATGCGCGGTGTGTTTGTTCCGCCGCGCAGGAGTTTTGATCGATGAATAAAGTGGTTTCGTCTGCAGATGAGGCGGTCGCAGATATCAGCTCGGGCTCGACCGTCATGCTTGGAGGGTTTGGGCTTTGCGGTATTCCGGAGAACCTGATTGCGGCGTTGGTGCGGCGTCGCATTACAGGGCTACACACGATCAGCAACAATATGGGCGTGGATGGATTCGGCATGGGGTTGATGCTGGAAGCGGGGATGATTGCCTCGCATGTGGGTAGCTATGTGGGGGAGAACCGGCGACTCGAGACGCTGGTGTTGAAGGGTGAGCTGGACCTGACGCTGATTCCGCAAGGGACCCTGGCCGAGCGGATACGTGCCGGTGGCGCGGGGATTCCTGCTTTCTATGTGCCTACGGGGTTGGGTACGGTGGTGGCAGAAGGTAAGGAGACGCGGAAGATCGGCGATCGGACTTACGTTCTGGAGCAGGCGCTGCACGCGGACGTTGCGCTGATCAAAGCGTGGAAGGGCGACCGGCTGGGTAATCTGGTCTATCGCAAGACGGCGAGGAACTTCAATCCGGCTATGGCGACGGCCGCTGATTTGACGATTGCAGAGGTGGAGGAGCTGGTTGAGCCGGGTGAGCTTGATCCGGACCACATTATTACGCCGGGGATCTATGTGAATCGCATTCTGGTTGGAGCGACGTATCGCAAGCCGATCGAGTCTGAATTCATCAAGGCCGGGCTCACTCAGTCGGGAGGTGCGGCGTGACGGGAAAAGAACGGATTGCGCGACGGATCGCACGCGAGTTCAAAGACGGGTTTTATGTCAATCTGGGAATCGGCCTCCCGACGATGATTGCGGGATATATTCCTGAGGGGATCGATGTGATGTTCCAGTCTGAGAATGGAATGCTCGGAGTGGGCGGACCGCCGACCGGCGTACAGACAGATCCTGATTTGATCAACGCAGGGAAGCAGCCTGTGACAGAGCTGCCTGGGTGTTCGTTCTTTGCAAGCGAGGAGTCGTTCGCGATGATTCGCGGCGGACATATGGACATGAGTGTTCTGGGTGCGATGCAGGTGGATGAGCACGGGAACCTGGCGAACTGGACAATTCCGGGCAAGATGGTGAAGGGGATGGGCGGCGCGATGGACCTCGTTGCAGGGGCGCGGCGCGTCATCGTCGCGATGGAGCACCAGACGAAGGATGGTGCTTCGAGGATTTTGAAGGAGTGTACGCTGCCACTGACTGGACAGAGCGTGGTGCACGATATTGTGACAGAGCTTTGCTGGATCCATGTGACGCCTGCAGGTCTCGTCCTGACTGAGGTGGCGGAAGGGCTCGATGCGGCCGAGGTGCAGGCACGCACCGAGGCGCGGTTGATCGTCTCTCCTGAGTTGCGTGTGATGACCGTTTCAGCTGCTTAGACAATGCCTGGATTACGGATTGAGGCGGAATGAGTTCTGGCCGGGAAGACGCGCTCGATATTTTTCGTTATGCGTTGAATGCTTCGCGAGTCGCAGCTGCGATGGATCGTCGCGTTCGATTCGATGGGGCAACACTGACGATCGATGAGCATCGCTATTCGCTGGATCGGTACGCGAGAGTCGTGCTGATTGCG
Source organism: Acidobacteriaceae bacterium KBS 89 (assembly GCA_000381605.1). GTDB lineage: Bacteria > Acidobacteriota > Terriglobia > Terriglobales > Acidobacteriaceae > Edaphobacter. The sequence continues at coordinate 715,027 of KB906754.1, read as the reverse complement.
CTTGGCAAGGCGGGGGGCACGCTGACGGAGGCCTTTCTGCAACGGGCCGGACGTGAGGCGGAAAGGTTTGAGGGTGGTGTGGTTGCGCCAGAGGGGACAGTGGGACCGCTGCCTGCGAGATTGCGTGTGTATTGCGGGGGGCATCCGAGTCCGAATGAGGCGTCGGTGGTGGCGGCAGACGATATTTTGGAGACGCTGAGGTCGTTGACGGAGCGCGACCTCGTCATCTTTCTGGTGAGTGGGGGCGGATCGGCGATGGTGGAGCGGTTTCTGCTGCCCGGGGTGCCGGTGAGTGTAGTTGCGGGGACGCACAAGGCGCTGGTGGAAAGTGGGGCACCGATTGCGGCGATCAATGTGGTGAGGAAGCATTTGTCGGCGGTTAAGGGAGGACGACTTGCCGAGGCTGCTGCGCCGGCGGAGCAGATGACTATCTTTGTTTCCGATGTGCCGGAGGGTGAGTTGGATGCGCTTTCGTCGGGGCCGACGGTCCCTGACCGGAGCACAACAGAGGACGTGTACAGGATTGCTGAAGAATATGGTCTGGCTGCGAGTGTTCCGCCTGTGATCTCGGAGATGCTGACGAAGCGCCAGCTAGCGGAGACACCGAAGGCGGGCGATGAGATTTTTGCGCGATCGCGATGGACTGTGTTGCTTGATAGCGTTTCGCTGGAAGAGGCGGCGGCGGTGCGTGCGAGAGAGCTGGGGTGGCATGTGGAGATCGATAACCGCTGTGATGACTGGAGTGCGCAGCGGGCGGCTGCTTATTTGTTGGAGCGGCTGCGGGAGCTAAGGCTCGAACAGGAGCGGGTATGTCTGCTGTCGGCAGGGGAGGTCACCGTGCAGGTGCCCTCGGGTGCGGTTGGGCGCGGGGGGCGGAACCAGCACTTTGCTTTGTTGTGCAGCAAGTCCATCGCCGATAGTGAGATAACGATTCTGAGTGCGGGGAGCGATGGGATCGATGGCAATAGTCCGGCTGCGGGTGCGGTCGTTGATGGGTCGACGATGAAGAGGGCAGTGGATGCGGGACACTCGGCGGATGAGGCACTTGCGGCGTTTGATAGCTACACCCTGCTTGTTTCGTTGGGCGACACAGTTACGACTGGGGCGACTGGAAACAACCTGCGCGATCTGCGGATTCTGCTTGCACCGTAACTACTATCGAAGGAAAAGGCGGGTCAGCGGGGCCCAGTACGCTATGGCTGAGACAACCAGACCGACGAGGCAGGCGAGCGCGACGCTATGCAGAAAGACGAAGCGAAGGATGTTGCCTTCGCTGCCGTAGCTTTCCGTTGCTGTTGTGGCGACGACGATACTTTGTGGAGCGACCATTTTGCCCATGACGCCTCCGGCGGAGTTGGCGGAGGCCATCAGGTAAGGTGAGATGTTGAGCTGCTGCGCTGTAAGTTTTTGCAGGCTGCCGAAGAGGACGTTCGACGATGTGTCGGATCCGGTGGAGGCGGTTCCGATCCAGCCGATGAGGGTTCCGAAGAAGGGATAGAACGCTCCGGTGCGGGCGAAGGCCAAGCCCAGGGTTGCGTCCATGCCGCAGTAGCGAGTAATGAAGCCGATGGCCATCAACGCAGCGATGGTGACGAGCGTAAAGCGGACAGACACCAAGGTTTCAAGAAAGACTTTGCCCATGGCGCGAAGCTGCATTCCCATGAGCAGACCGGCGAGGATGGCAGCGAGGAAGATCCCGGTACCGGTGGCGGAGAGCCAGTTGAAGTTGAAGACTGCTGTCTCAGCCGCAGGCACGGGCACAGCGGGAGGCATACGCAACACCATCTGATGCAAGCCGTTTATGGGGATCTTTATGCCGGCAATTGCGTCGAGGGCTTGCGAGAAGCGCGGCAGGCCCCAGAGGACGACGCAGACAGTGAGAATGATCCATGGCAGAGCGGCACGGAGGATGATTTTGGTGGTGCTGGCTTCAGGAAGACATAGCTCGTGCGTGACGTCTCTGCGGGCGGCGTTGAGCACTCTCTTAGGCTTCCAGACCTGGAGGAAGGCGATGAGGAATGCCATGCTAATCACCGAGGCGGCGACGTCCGCCAGCCAGGGACCGTGAAAGGTTGAGACCAGAAGAAGTGCGGTGCCGTAACTGCCTCCGGCGACGAGGATGGCGGGCCATATCTCCAGCATCGCGCTGAAACCCGCGTATGCCCATATCAGCCAAAATGGAACGAGGACACAGAAGGGAGCCAGGATACGCCCGATGACTCGGGCGAGGAGAAGTGTGTCGAGATTGGTTACGCCGTGGAGCGCTACGATCGGGGTACCAAGTGCTCCGAAGGCGACGGGTGCGGTATTGGCCAGCAGGGCAAGACCTGCTGCCTGAAGGGGTGGGAAGCCGAGTCCGATGAGGATAGTTCCACAGACGGCGACTGGAGTTCCGAAACCCGATGCTCCTTCGAAGAAGGCGCCGAACGAGAAGGCGATCAGGAGAAGTTGCAGGCGGCCATCGGGTGTGACACCGACGAGACAGTCCTGCAGTTGTGCGAACCTACCGGAGCGCACGGTGAGTTGATACAGGAAGAGAACCGGTACCACGATCCAGCAGATCGGAAAGAGTCCGTAACCGGCGCCAAGGCCGGTGGCGAGCAGAGCCAGGCGCACGGGCATGTGAAAGACGATGAGAGCCATTGCAAGCGCTGTCGCCACGCCGAGCAGGGCGGCGACGTGCCCCTTGATTCGAAGGCCCGCCATGGCAACCATAAGTACGATGAGGGGTAGAGCCGCCAACGCCGCGGATAACAGCCAGGAATGTGCCGGATCATAGCTTTGCTGCCACGGTGACGCGAGGTGCGGGGTTTGCGTGAAGAGGAGGGCTACGGTTCCCAGCACAGCTACTGTAATAGCGATCGAAGCGAGCTTGTGTTTGCGCTTGGCTGGTTGGGTTGGGTGCTGCTGCTGCGGGGGAGTAAACGCGGGTTCTTCCGTCAGGATGGGAGCGGCAGTCACTGACTCGACGGAGTGGCCGGTCGCTGGGTCGCTTACTTTGTCAGAGTTTTCCGGGCCGGACACAAAGTCTTCGATGCTAACCTCGCCTATAACTTTGATTGCCTAATAGTATGCCGGATGAGGGGCTATTGGCATAGACTTTGGGGATTCGAGCGGAATTGGCGTGCTGCCAGATGACGGAAAGCATGCATTTTGCGGCGATGCGCTTTACCATATAGATATGATCGAGGTTGAAGAGAAGGCAGCACAGGGCCAAGCGGGACACGTTTCGAAGTACACCCGGAATAACCCATTTTTATCCACAGTACGAGTGAATGAGCTGCAGACGGCCGAAGGCTCGGAAAAAGAGACTCGGCATATCGAGCTGACCCTGGACGATGGGATGACCTATACGCCGGGGGATGCGGTGGGGATCGATCCCGAGAACCGGGCAGCAGCGGTGGCGCAGGTGATGGCGGCGCTGGGTTTCAAGGGCGACGAGCGGGTGCTGGACCACTACAAGGTCGAAATCAGCCTGGAGGAGGCGCTGCGCACGCGGTTGAGCATTGGCAAGCTGGCACGGGGCAGCTTGAAGCAGTATGCGAAGCTGGCGCCGGGGCTCGAAGGTCTGCACGCGATGGTGAACCCGGAGAACAAGGCGCGAGCCGAGGAGTACTGCTGGGGGCGCGAGTTTATTGATCTGGTGACGGACTATCCGGGTGTGGTATCGGAGCCGCAGCAGTTGTTCCATGTGCTGCAACGGCTGGTGCCGAGGATGTATTCGATTGCGTCGAGCCAGAAGATACATCGTGACAATGTGCAGACGACAGTGCGGGTGATCCGGTACGAGTCGCATGGGCGGAGCCGGCAGGGAGTAGCAAGTGGACAACTGGGCGAACGCGCGCCGGTAGGAACGAAGCTGCCGATCTTTCTGCATGCAAATGGGAACTTCCGATTGCCGGAGGACACGTCAGCGCCGGTGATCATGATCGGGCCGGGGACGGGGGTTGCACCGTTCCGCGCGTTCCTGGAGGAGAGGCAGGCAACGGGGCAGACGGGGAACAACTGGTTGTTTTTCGGCGATCAACGGGAGAAGCTGGACTTTCTGTACCGGGACCAATTCCAAGCGATGCAGAAGGACGGTGTGCTGACGCGATTGGATACGGCGTTTTCGCGGGACCAACCGCAGAAGGTATATGTTCAGGACAGAATGCAAGAGCATGCGGCGGACCTGTTCGAGTGGCTGGAGCGGGGGGCCTACTTTTATGTCTGCGGCGATGTGACCCGGATGGCCAAGGACGTCGAAACTGCGTTGTTGGATGTGATTGCGAAAGGGTCGGATGGAACGCTTGATGCCGCGGCGGAGTACCTGGCTGCGATGAAGAAGCAGAAACGATACCAGCGGGACGTGTACTAGATTCCGTTGAGTTGTGAGGTTTGAGTTTTTGCTTAGCGGTGCAGCCGGAAGTCGGTTGCACCGCTTTTGCCTGGGTACACTTTGCTAGACGCGGTCGTAGTCTCCACGCCAGTTCACGATGCTTTGCTTGATGGCCTTCGATTCGAGGTTCTGGGTGAGGGTTTTGCGGACTAGCGCTGGAAGTTCGGCGTCGGAGGCAAAGCGGAGAGCGATGAGCTGTTTGATGGCGAGTTCGTCGATGTGTGCGCGGTCTTCGGCCTGTAGGAGAGCGGCGAGACGGAGGCGCTCTTCGAGGCGGATGATGCGGTCCTGAGCGGCCAGAGCGCCGGCGCGAGAGGTGCCTGCCATGACGAAGAAGGCTATAGCCATGACGATCCACCAGAGGTGAGTGTGCTCGTAGCGGGGCCAGTCGTGCACAGTGATGTAGATGGAGAAGATGATGTTGAGAAGGAGAACGGGTAGGACGAAGAAGTGAAAGGGCGGGTACCAGCGCGTGTGATTGCTGAAGTTTTGCGGAGCAGGCATTGGAGTCCTTTCGGGACGGGTGTGGGAACGGGCCTCAGCATACCACCTTGGGGTAGGCTTGAGAGATGGCGAACGTCTTGAAGAAGCGAATTGGAGTTCATGTGGGGACGGCGGGCGGAGCGTGGACTGCCGTCGAGCGAGCAGTGGCGGCGGGGGCGAACACGTTTCAAATTTTCTCTTCGAGTCCGCGTATGTGGAAGGCGGCGCCGGTGAAGGCCGCTGACGCCGCGAAGATGCGGGACCTAAGGGTGAAACTCGACGTGGGACCCGTAGCGATCCACGCGAGCTATCTGATCAATCTTTGCAGCCAGACGGAGAGCGTGCGGACGAGTTCGGAGGCTGCATTTCGCGGCGAGGTTGAGCGGGCCCTGGCGCTGGGGGCGGAGTATCTTGTGCTGCACCCGGGGAGTTGGAAGGGGTTGACTCGTGAGGAGGGTCTGAGGTTGGCGGCGGAGTCGATCGAGAAGGCGATCGACGGCTTACCTTGGCAAGGCAAGGACTTCAAGATTTTGATTGAGAATACCGCCGGGGCGGAGTTTTCGCTGGGTGGCAAGCTGGAGCAGGTGGCAGAGTTGGTGGAAAGGTTGAAGGCTTGTGCACCGGTAGGGGTGTGTTTGGATACGTGTCATGTGCATGTGGCCGGATATGACCTGGTTTCGCCGGACGGGTATATCGAGACGATGATGGTCGTAGGGGACACGGTCGGCTTTGAAGCGGTGAAGGTGTGGCACTGCAATGATGCGAAGGCGGCGATGGGGTCGAAGCTGGACCGGCATGAACATATTGGAGAAGGGACGATTGGAGCGGAGGCGTTTCGGCGGCTTTTGCACGATCAGCGTTTTGGGCATGCGGTATTTATTGCGGAGACACCGGTGGATGCGCCGGGGGACGAGGCACGGAACGTTGGGGTGTTGAGGGCGCTGTCTGCCGGCTGAGAGACGTGGCCGCGGGCGAGTTTTCTTTGCGAAAAGAATTGTCTATCCTTCGCGGGCTTGTTAGTCTGGACGCACTTCCGTGGGTGGGTCGATTGAAGGCCACCAGGCCGGCGACGCGATCGCTATTTTCGTCGACGACAACCCGATGGACCAGAGCTTGTGGGCCCTTGTATCGCAAGACAGGTGGCGGCGAGATGAAAACAGAAACCTTTGTCAGGCGAGTGATGAATTCCTCTGAGATTACTGCCCGGGTGAACGCATTAGCACCAAAGTTTCTTGAAGGAATGGCGCCCGCGGATCTCGCAGTAGTTTTAGAGGCAGCAAGTCTGCGGCGATTTCAAGCGCATACGATATTGGCAAGCGAAGGACATGTCGCGGATAAAATGTTTCTGATACTTGAAGGGCGGGCACGTACCTTTACAACTACTCGCAAGGGAGACAAGGTTCTTCTGCTTCGCATCCCGGCCGGTGACGCTTCGGGGGGAAGAGCGTTGTTGTCGAAGGCAACGGAATATCTGGTGAGCACGGAGACCACGACCGACTGCTACGCATTGGTGTGGAACCGTACTACGATTCTTGCGCTCACAAAACAGTATCCAATGCTGCTGGAAAATGCGTTGATGGTTGCGTCGAACTATCTCGCTGCCTATCGCGATATGCATGTGGCGTCGAGTCACCACACTGCCAGCCAGAGGGTGGCGGAGGTGCTGGAAAAGCTGGCCCAAGAGCTGGGGCGAAGAGGATTCGAAGGGACTGAAATCAACGTCAGCAACGAGGACCTGGCCAACGAGGCGAACGTGACCATATTTACGGTCAGCCGCCTGTTGAGCGAGTGGCAGAAGAAGGGTCTGCTTGTGAAAAGTCGAGGCAAAGTTCTGATTCCGTTACCCGAAGAGCTGGTTCGGAGCGCGAGTTAAGCCTGGACGCTCGATAATCCGCGATTTTCGTTCTGAAGATTGCGCACGGACAACGATGGATTGAAATCCGAGGGTCATCCTGTTAAGTGATCGGTTCAGTGTCGCCCGCTGTGGGGCTCGATTTGAACGGTGATTGGCGGGAGGCTAAAGAACTTGGGACCGGTAAATATTTTGATTGTTGATGATTGTGAGCCGTGGCGGCGTGCTGTTTGTGCGATGCTGGCGGAAGACGCAGATCTGGAAATAGTAGGTGAAAGCCCGGACGGTTTGGATGCCTTACAGAAGTGTCAAGATTTGCAACCCGATCTGGTATTGCTGGATATTCAACTACCGAAGATGAATGGTTTGGACGCCGCCCGGCGGATTTGCGAAGTCTCTCCACGCGCGAAGATCCTATTCCTTAGCTCGTACCATTGTCTCGAGGTAATGCGAGACGCCCTGAAGATCGGTGCGGCGTTCGTTGTGAAGGCGGACGCCGCGCGTGATCTGTTGCCAATCGTCAGGGCAGTCCTGCGGAATGAACCATTCCTGCGATTCAGGTTTTTGAATGAGGATCCGCCAACTCCGCTCGAAATCTAAGCTGGTTCATTTGGAAGACCCTCCAGACGCTGTGTTTGATGTCGGTGGCACAGGCGCCCTCCGGTACCGGTTGCGCAGTAGAGATTTGGGCAGCAGGTAAAATAGACGGGTATGCCCGAAAATCAAAATACTCTTCAGGCGGGAACGCCTGTTTCTTCTCCAAATCCAGAACAGCGGTTCATGCCTTCCGAGATTGAACCGCGGTGGCAGGCGCGGTGGGACGCGGACGCGTCGCTTTATGCAGCCGAGGGGCACGACTCCGGGAAGCCGAAGTATTACTGTCTGGAGATGCTGCCGTATCCCAGTGGGCAGTTGCACATGGGGCATGTGCGGAACTATGCGATTGGCGACGCCTTGGCACGGCATATGTGGATGCGTGGGTTTAATGTGCTCCATCCAATGGGATGGGACGCGTTCGGGCTGCCGGCAGAGAATGCTGCGCTGAAGAACGGAGTGCCGCCGCGAGAGTGGACGCTCGGCAATATTGTTGCGATGAAGAAGCAGATGCGTCGGATGGGGTTGAGCTATGACTGGTCGACAGAGGTTACGACGTGTCTGCCGGACTACTACCGGTGGAACCAGTGGTTCTTCCTGAAGATGTTTGAGAAGGGCTTGGCTTTTCGGAAGAAGAGCAAGGTGAACTGGTGTCCCGAGTGCCAGACTGTGTTGGCGAATGAACAGGTGGTGGGTGGATGTTGCTGGCGCCATGAGGACACGGTTGTTGAGTTGCGGGATTTGACGCAGTGGTTCCTGCGGATTACAAAGTTCGCGGATGAGCTGCTGGACGGGCTCGACAAACTGGAGGGATGGCCGGAGAAGGTTCGCACCATGCAGCGGAACTGGATCGGCCGGAGCGAAGGCGCCCATGTCGATTTTGCTGTCGACGGGTCCTCTGAAAAGATCACGGTGTTTACGACGCGTGTGGATACGATCTTTGGGGCGACTTCGGTCCAGTTGGCTCCCGAGCATGCTGTGGCGAAGGTGTTTGCGCTGGAAGACGATGCGCTGCGTGGACAGATTGAGGAGTTGTTGGAGCAGCAGAAGAAGGCGCGTGAGACAGACGCGCTGGGTGCAATTGAGAAACATGGCGTTGCGACGGGTCAGTTTGCGGTGAATCCGTTCAATGGCGAGCGGGTGCCGATCTGGGTTGCGAACTACATTCTCGCTGACTATGGGACGGGGGCGATTATGAGCGTGCCGGCGCATGATGAGCGGGACTATGAATTCGCTCAGAAGTATGGGTTGCCGTTGCGTCGCGTCATTGCTCCTGCGGTCACAGGTGCAGAAGAACCCGTGTTGCCGTATGTTGGCGAGGACGACGCGGTAGTGATTGGCTCGGGTGAGTGGAGCGGACTGGGTTGTGCGGCGGCGCAGGAGAAGATGGCTGCGTTTGCCAAGGCGAAGGGATTTGGTACTCCCACGGTTACATATCGCCTGAAGGACTGGGGAGTGAGCCGGCAGAGGTATTGGGGGACTCCGATACCGATGCTGTACTGCGATCAATGTTCGCCGGATGAGCCGATGCCGGTGGCCGAGAGCGAACTGCCGATCTTGTTGCCAGAGCAGGTCGATATTACGCAGACGAACGGGTCGCCGCTTGGGCGGGTGGCCGAGTTTGTGAATGCGAAGTGTCCGAAGTGTGGTGGGAAGGCGAGGCGGGAGACGGACACGATGGATACGTTCGTTGACTCGAGCTGGTACTTCTATCGGTATACGGATGCGAAGAATTCGAAGGCGCCGTTTGATTCGGATAAGGCGAACTACTGGTTCCCGATCGATCAGTACATCGGTGGAGTTGAGCATGCGATTCTGCATCTGATCTACTCGCGGTTCTGGACGAAGGTGATGCGGGACCTGGGGATGGTCAAGAATGATGAACCTGCAGAGCGGCTGTTTACGCAGGGAATGGTGATCAAAGATGGAGCGAAGATGTCGAAGTCGAAGGGCAATGTGGTGTCGCCCGACGACATGATTGCGCGTTACGGGGCGGATGCGACGAGGATGTATGCGCTGTTTGCGGCTCCGCCGGATCGCGATCTGGAGTGGCAGGAGGAGGGGGTTGCGGGAATCAGCCGGTTTTTGGGTAAGGTGTACCGGTTGACCACCAAATACTCCGACGTTACGGGTGCGGCTGAGGCCGCGCCAACGCCGAAGGGACAGGCGCTCTTGCGCAGACTGCATCAGACGATTGCGAAGATTACTCAGGACTTCGACGGGCGGTGGCACTTCAATACTTCGATCTCGTCGATCATGATTCTGGTGAATGAGATTACGGCGAACGAAGCTGCGATGGATTCGGGCGAAATTACATCAGCGACCGTGCGTGAGGTCTTTCGCGGGTTGATCTTGTTGCTGGCCCCGTTTGCGCCGTTCTTTGCGGCAGAGATGTGGGACCAGATTGGTGGCGAAGGCGTGGTGTTCCGCACCGCCTGGCCTTTGGTCGATGAAGAGCTTGCGCGCGAGGACGAAATTGAGATTCCGGTGCAGGTGAATGGCAAGCTGGTGAACGTGGTCAAGGTGCCGGCAGATAGTGATGAGGCGGCGGTGAAGGCCGCAGCACTCGCCGATGAGAAGGTGATGGCGCGGATTGAAGGCAAGACCGTGGTGAAGGTGATTGTGGTGCCGGGCAAGCTTGTGAATCTTGTGGTGAAGTAGTGGGGCAGTTACCTGAAAACCGGGTGCCGCAGGATGGCGTGGTGATTGCTGCTGGGACCGTCCGGGGAACGCAGTCTTTTGTGCATACGCTATCTGAGTGCTGGCGGCGGCCTTCACTGACGGCGCTGGAGGTCCTTTGGCGGTGGGCGTATGGGATTCCAGCCCTGCTGCTTCTTTGGTTTGTTGGGTCGAAGATTCTGCGGGATACGCCCGTTGACTACGCGGCACTGCGAAATATGACTGTACTGGATCCGATGGGGTCCGCAGAGACATTGGCGAAGGCGATTGAGGCGTTGGTGCCACAGGTGTTGCGTGTGGCGCTGTGGCTGGCTCCGGTGATGGTGGTGGTCTGGGTAGTGGTTTCGGCCATTGGGCGCACGGTGGTGTTGCGGCGGGTGGATGGGAGACTGCACGGGCAGGTGGGCACATTGATCGTGCTGCAAGGAATGCGCGTGGTGGCGTTGCTGGGGAGTTTTTTGGTGTGGTTCTGGTGCATGGGGCGGGTGGCGGAGATGACCGTGACCGGGCCGATGGCAGCAGGAGGTGAGCCGAATCTGGTGGGGTATTTTTCACTGGTGATTGTGACGACCCTTGGATTGTTTACGCTTTGGGCGGTGGTGAGTTGGGCGCTGTCTGTAGCTCCTTTGTTGGCGATGCTGAAGGGGTTAGGCGTTGGAGGAAGTCTGGCGGCGGCGTTTCGGCTGGGACCGCTAAAGTCGAAGCTGGTGGAGATCAATCTGGTGATGGGGATCGTGAAGATCGCACTGATTGTGCTGGCAATGGTGTTTTCCGCAACTCCGCTGCCTTTCGAGAGTGTCACGACGCCTGAGTTCCTGACATGGTGGTGGGTCGGTGTCACGGTGTGCTATATTCTGGCCTCGGACTTCTTCCACGTGGCGCGCCAGGTTGCTTATCTTCAGCTGTGGCGGGCATTTGAGGGCCAAGAAAATTTTCTTCGCGGTTGACCACGAATTTTGCATCTCATTTCCTATGGGCCCCTACTTCCCGTTTGGAGAGAGACCATGTCCTCAGCCCTGTATGCCGTTGGATATCTTCTTCTAGTCGTAGTGGTGTCGTATTTGGCGTATCTCACCCACATTCCTGAGCCTTACATCTTTGCCATTGACGTGATCATGCTTGGGATCGGCGTGGTGACGGGCATGGAGAATGCGCGACAGAGGGATTCAAACTACTGGAAGAGTTGAGGGTCGCCACCGCGGTTACACTGGGTAGGTGGATACCTCTACGATCGTCATTCTGGATTTTGGATCGCAGTATACGCAGCTGATTGCGCGGCGGATACGCGAGTTCAACGTATTTTCTGTCGTGCTTCCGTGCACAGTTCCTCTTGAACAAGTCAAAGCGCTGAAACCGAAGGGCGTTGTCCTTTCGGGCGGGCCGTGTTCCGTCTATGACGCGGATGCTCCCGCGGCCGACGCGGGAGTGCTGGGACTAGGTGTTCCGATCCTTGGGATTTGCTATGGGTTGCAGTTCATTGTGCACCATTTGGGCGGCAAGGTGGTGGGGGCAGCGGCGCGCGAGTACGGGCACGCGGAGGTGACGTTGGTGGCGGAGACGCCGCTGTTCCGTGGACTGCCTGGGACGCTTGATGTGTGGATGTCGCACGGAGATCATGCGGAGGCGCTGCCAGAAGGCTTTTCTCTCACCGCGAAGACGTCCAATGCTGTTGCCGGGATTGTTGATGAGTCGAGGAAGATCTGGGCGGTGCAGTTTCATCCTGAGGTTGCACATACGCCGCAGGGAATGGAGTTGCTGCGGAACTTCTGCTTGGATATCTGCGGGGCGAAACAGGATTGGACGCCGGAACACTTTATCCAGTCGACTGTTGAGCGCGTGAAGGCTCAGGTCGGAAGCGGGCATGCGATCTGCGGGTTGAGCGGCGGTGTGGATTCGAGTGTGGCTGCGGTGCTGGTTGCGCGGGCGATCGGCGATCGACTGACATGTATCTTCGTCAATAATGGCGTGCTTCGGAAGGATGAGTTTCGCAAGGTGCAGGCGACGATGAGAGAGCAGCTTGGATTGAACGTCGTCGCTGTGGATGCGAGTGAGAGATTCCTGGGGAAGCTTGCCGGTGTGACCGATCCGGAGACGAAGCGGAAGGTGATTGGCAACGAGTTCATCCGTGTGTTCGACGATGAGGCGAAGAAGATTTTTGAGGCGGAGAAGAGTACGGGTGAAGAGATCGCGTGGCTGGTGCAGGGTACCCTCTACCCTGATGTGATCGAATCGTCGAGTGTGCATGGGCCGTCGCATACGATCAAGAGTCACCACAACGTAGGGGGACTTCCGGCGGATATGAAGCTGAAGTTGATTGAGCCGCTGCGGGATTTGTTCAAGGATGAGGTTCGCAGGATTGGGAGAGATCTTGGGATGCCGGCGGAGATTATCGAGCGGCAGCCGTTTCCAGGGCCGGGGCTTGCGGTGAGAATTCTGGGTGAGGTGACGGCGGAGAGAGTTGCGATTCTGCAGGAGGCCGATCAGATTGTTGTGGATGAGATTAAGAAAGCAGGCTTGTATCGGAAGGTGTGGCAGAGTTTTGCTGTGCTGTTGCCGGTGAAATCGGTTGGCGTGATGGGGGATCAGAGGACGTATGCGAATACGTGCGCGGTGCGTGCAGTCGAGAGTGAGGATGGAATGACTGCGGATTGGGCTCCGCTCCCATTCGAGGTGTTGAGAACGATTTCCAGCCGGATTGTAAGTGAGGTTCGTGGAATCAATCGCGTGGTATATGACATTACGTCAAAGCCTCCGGGGACGATTGAGTGGGAGTAGGCCGCTGGAAATTTTCACTTTAATCGCCAGAGGCGCAATACCGATTACGGTATGACTGCGTCTAATAGGGGATATGTCTGGCGTGTAGCACTGTATATCCTGGGACAACGTACGGCGTCGATTTGAATTGACTTTGTAGCCAATTCCATAGAAGATCTTGTACAGTTGCCGATGAACTTTCGAAAAGCCATTTCGCGTCGTTTTCTGTTCAGCGGGATTTTTCTCGGTCTAAACCTGCTGTGCTTCATGGGGATGATCCATGGGCGGCACGTGATGCGTCATTCGCGGGTCAACTACTCGCATATTCCGCCAAGCGGAATGGTGCGCGTGGGGTCGCGGAATGAACGTTCGAGTTCGATGAACTCGGCTGCAACGCTGATCGAGCACGCTCCGCAAGCCCCTGACAGCCGAGGGTCCTCGACTGGTCCGCATCATATTGCGCCGACTGCTCTAGTCCCAGCCGCGGCTGCTCTGTTGCGCCCGACCTTTCTGGCGGAGCTGATTGTCCGCGAGAATGTCGTGGCTTTGGGCAGCGCTCCTCGTGCGCCTGGGCTTGGGCGCGGACCGCCCGTTGTATAGTTCTTCACTTCTCCTTACTTAACTTATTGCAACATGCGATTGGCATAGCATCCCCGACTGTTTTTTGCTCTGGGTGCGAGATGTGTTGTCCCTGTTTTCACAATGACGACCTGAATCCCGGGTCTGAATTTTGGGAGCTGAGGAGAGCCTCTTCTTCAATTGCATGATTGCTGGGATGTTGGCGATGGTTTGCCTGAACGCGCTGAGTAAGTGCGTTCCGAGGAGACAACTATGCAGCGATTGCTTGATGGATATGCACGATTTCGTTCCACTATATTTCCGCAACACTCTAACCTGTTTGCTTCCCTGGCGAAGGGGCAACGACCGCAGGCATTGTTCATTACTTGCTCTGACTCGCGCGTGATGCCGGAGATGATCATGCAGTGCGAGCCGGGGGACTTGTTTCCGTGCCGCAATGCGGGGAACCTGGTGCCTCCTGCGACAGAGACGACGAGCGGCGTGGCAGCGACGATCGAGTATGCGGTGCGGGTACTGAAGGTGCCGTCAATCGTGATCTGCGGCCATTCGGACTGTGGGGCGATGAAGGGGTTGCTGGAAAACGAGCACCTGACTGAGTTGCCGATGGTGCGGTCGTGGCTGGAGCACGCTGGGCCATCTTCACGGTGGCTTCGGGCCTTGATGGAGGACTCGACTAGCTGGACCACGGAGCGCAAATTGCAAATCCTGACAGAGGCCAACGTGATTGCGCAGATGCAAAATCTGGCTTCGCACCCGGCGGTGGCTGAAGGGCTGAAGGCGGGCGACGTGGAGATTCATGGCTGGATGTACGACATTGCGAACGGCTATTTAAGGAGATTCGATTCAGAGCAGGGTACGTTTCATGAGCTGACTGTCGACGGCCCGGCTGCGATATCTGGATCCACTGAAACCACAACCGAACTGAAGATTGCCTAGGAGGCATGATGACTGAAGTGATGAAGATCCTGCCTGTGCAGGACAAAGGGAAGTTTGTGCGCGACCTATCGGCTTCGCTGGTTGTGTTTCTGGTAGCACTGCCGCTGTGCATGGGAATCGCGCTTGCGTCGGGCATGCCGCCCGCAAGTGGACTGGTAACGGGAATCGTCGGTGGACTGGTTGTCGGGGCTCTGGCAGGATCGCCGCTGCAGGTGAGCGGTCCAGCTGCCGGACTTGCGGTCATCGTGTTTGAGCTGGTGCGCGAGCATGGATTGATCGCGCTGGGACCGATTCTGATCATTGCTGGAGGAATTCAACTGGTGGCAGGTCTGCTGAAGACCGGGCGATGGTTTCGAGCTATTTCGCCGGAGGTCATTCATGGGATGCTGGCGGGAATTGGCGTGCTCATTGTGATTCAGCAGTTCCATGTTGTCCTCGACCGCGCTCCGGAACACAGCGGGCCGGCGAATATTGTGGCGATGTGGGGCGCTGTGTTTGGTGGGCTTCTTCCGCTGAATGGAAGTAAGGAGGAGATGGCAGCGCTGATCGGGTTTGTGACGCTGGCTGTGATGTTGCTGTGGGAGCGATTGCGGCCAGCGAGGTTGAAGCTGGTTCCAGGCGCCTTGCTGGGTATTGCTGCTGCGACGGTGTTGGCGCAGTCGCTACATCTCCACGTCAATCGGGTCACCGTGCCGACGAATCTTGGCGAGATGATTCATCTGCCCAGTATGGCGGGCTTAAGCGGAATGACCTGGGTGACGATCGCAGGGACGGCGTTGGCGGTGGCGTTCATTGCGAGCGCGGAGACGTTGCTGTCTGCCGCGGCTGTTGACCAGATGCAGACCAGGGCCAAAACGAACTATGACCGCGAACTATCGGCGCAGGGCGTGGGCAATATGATCTGCGGCGTGTTGGGAGCGTTGCCGATGACGGGCGTGATTGTGCGAAGCTCGACGAACGTTCTCGCTGGGGCGGAGACGCGCCGGTCGACAATCATGCACGGCGGATGGATTCTGCTGTCGGTTGCAGCTCTGCCGTTCGTGATGAACATGATTCCGACGGCGAGTCTTGCGGCGGTGCTGGTTTATGTCGGGATCAAGCTGGTGAAGCCTGCGGATGTGAAGAAGCTGAGCCGGTTCGGCAAAGTGCCGGTGCTGATTTACTTCACTTCGATGATTACGATCGTTGCAACGAATCTGCTGACAGGTGTGTTGGTCGGGATTGCGTTGTCGCTGTTGAAACTGCTTTACACGATTACGCATCTGGAGGCTCGGGTTGTCGAGGAGGGCGAGCATACGCATGTCCATCTCTCGGGGATCGGGACGTTTCTAGGCATTCCGAAGATCTCTCAGGCTCTGGATAAAGTTCGGACGAATGGTACGGTGCGGCTGCATAGCCATGAGCTGCGCTATGTGGACCATGCGTGCATCGAGGTGATTGAGAACTGGGCGGTGCAGAGGGAGCAGAACGGTCAGCAGGTTCACGTCTCCATGGACCAACTGCACGCGCGCTTTCGAACGAGGGTGAGCGAACGGGTTGGGTAGCGTGCACAAAGAACGGAGCCTTGAAAGCTCCGTTCTTTGTGCTGAACTCGTTTCGCGCTGGGTTAGTTAGTGTGTCTGTACTTTTTCGTGCCAGGAGTGGGCTTGTTTCAGGGCGTTGTTGACGTTGTTAATGTTTTCAACGCCGGTGGTGTTGAGCCAGTCTTCGAAGGCTTTTGCGCCTTGCTTGGCGTAGATGGCGATGCCGTCCTTCCAGGTGGCGCGGCCGCAGAGAACGCCGTTGAAGCTGGTGCCGGATTCGACGGCGAGCTCAAGGGTTTCGATGAAGACGGGGTTGGAGACGCCGGCCGAGAGATAGATGAAGGGTTTGTGGGTCATGGTGGCGGCGTCGCGGAAGTGTTGCAGGGCTTCCTTGCGGGTGTAGGCCTTCTCACCCTTGAAGGCCTTGGTGCCTTCAACGAAGGACATCTCGACCGGGACCTCGACCTTCAACACGTCGACGTTGTAGCGGGCTTTGCCGAACTCGGCCATGGAGCCGGAGACTACCTCGGGTTTCAGTTTGGCGTAGGCGAGGGATTTTTCATCGCCGCCGTCGGTGGCGTAGCCGACGAACTCGAGGAAGAAGGGGATGTCGTGGGCGACGCACTCGTCGCCGATGCGCTCGATCCAGGCGTGCTTGAGGTCGTTGACCGGGGTTTTTTCGAAGGGGGTGTAGTAGAGGAGGATCTTGATGCAGTCGGCTCCGGCTTCCTTAAGGCGGCGAACGCTCCAGACGTCGAGGAGGTCGGGCAGGCGGCCGGGGGTAGTGGCGTCGTAGCCGGTCTTCTCATAGGCGAGGAGGAGGCCCTTGCCGTTGCGGTGTTTGGAGGCCGGGAGGCCAAACTCGGGGTCGAGGAGGATGGCGGAAGCGTGCTTGGTGAGGACGGAGGTTACGAGGGTCTTGAAGACTTCAAGATCGTGGGCGTCTGCAGCGGCGCCGCGCTCCTTGGCGAGGGACTTCTGGAGTGAGCCGCGCTGGTCCATTGCGGCTGCGGCGATGACTCCGCGATGGTCGGAGACGGCTTTGAGTCCTGCGAGTTTTCCGGGTGTCAGCTTTTCCATTTGATGCGCTTCCTTTGACGCGACTTTTTTGGTATTGAGGCTCATTCTACAGCAGCACGGTCGGGGTGCCTCCTGCCAGAACGGCCGACCACGGATGAGCACGGATGACACGGATTGTTCTCCTTTTGTGACGGGATGCCTTGCTGGGGGACAGGTGCGATGTTAGCGAGCGCTACTGCACTTCTGATGCTTGATCTTCGTTTTCGTCGTCGTCGTCTTCTTCATACTCTTCGTCTTCTTCGTCAATGGGGTTCCAGGTGAGGTTGTCGTGGGGTTCTTCGTGGAGACAGGGTTCAGCGAGGTCGAGGCCTTCGGGGGAGGGTAGGATGGCGCGGACGACGCCTGAGGCGGAGGGTTCGGTGGCGAGAGCCCGGGCGTTGTTGCTGGCGAGTTGCAGGCCGTAGAGGAGCGCGGTGGCTCGTTTGGTTTCGAGGCGTCCGGTGGCGAGGGCGTTGATGACGCAAGAGAGAGCGAGCTGGACGGACTCGCGGTCTTCGAGTGGCGCGAGCTCGATGTGTTGGCCGGGGACGAGATAGGCTCGTGTGGCTTCGGTGTGGCGGTAGGTGGAGTGGCGCTGGTGGAGGCGGTTGTGGAAGTAACACCACTTTTCGCCGTAGAGCGATGGGGATTTGCAGCGGGTTCCATTGGTTTTGACGTGGCGGCATAGTTCGTATTGCATGGTTTCTCCCTGGTGTCCCCCCCCGGGGGGGTATTTTCGTAAGTCACTGTTTTCAAGCGACTTAGGGTGGTTGTGGTGGGCTAAAATCGTGCAAACACGAGAGTTACGGCCAAAATCGTGCAGGCAAAGGACTTAGCGGTTAAAAGCGAAAGCCTCGGCGAGGCCGGGGCTCTTTTTCGATCAATAAGTTAATTGTAGCCAATAGGAACTAACTAAAGTGCCACTCGTAAGTCGATGGTGGGTAATGAGTTAGTCTGTTTTTGGACTTGACACGCGATTTCTGGGCCGAAAACAAGAAAAATAATTCTCGAGTGGAGTAAAAATAATGGAATCAATAAGTTAGCTTGGCAACAAATACGTTAGCTAACCCACGGTTACTGAAGTCGCCTCCTGACAGCGTCGAAAGACAGGACCGCTCCGATCAAACCAAAACCAAGACCGAAGATGCCCGGCATTGTGTCGTGGATGTTCGCTCCGAATAGGAAAGAGACATAGAAGCCTACGAGTAATGTGATTACAAAGCCGCATAGGGCGCACACAGATGAAACGGCGATGCGGCTAGGCTTGTTCATGCCAGCCATGCTACCGCAGAAAAGCCCGATCCTAGAGACTAGAACCGAGCCGGGTGGATGGATATTGAGGCTATTCCGTGAGGTGCCGTTAGGATGAATTTATCTTCCATTGCATTTGGTGGGTTGAGAGGTTCTGAGGGTTGATGCGAGAGATTGTGGTTCGAGTCGGCTGGTTGTGTCTGGTTTTGGCGAGTAGCTCCAGGTTGGCAGCGCAGACGAGTCCTCTGGTGGTGGAAGAGAGCAGCTATTCCATTTATCTTCTGCTGCACAAGATCGGCACGGAGAGTTACAGGGTCACAGAGACCGCTCCCGGGCATATGGAGATGACGACAACGTCGACGTCGTCGGACCGAGGCATGAAGCGGACGGTGACGTCGAAGCTGGGGATGGGGGCGTCGTACGCTCCGCTCTCGCTGGAGCAGAGATCCTCTGGCGGGGCTTCCGAAGATGAGTGGCGTACCGACGTGAAGGGTGGGTTGGCGTCGGTGACTGAGCGCGGGGTGGACCGCAAGATGCGGAGTCCTGCGGTGTCGTTCGTGGGGTATGGAACGATGTCTGCCTCGGTACAAATGATGATGATGCGCTACTGGAAGGCGCACCACCAGCCGGCACGCCTGCCGATTTTGCGCGCAAGCGAGAAGACTCTACCGCTGGAGATCAAGCTGGTGGGCCATGATTCTTTCTCGGTGAAGGGCGGGATGGTCCGCCTGACACGGTATACGGTGGCGAACCTTATGTTTGGCCGCGAGATCGTTTGGATGAACGACAGTGGACGGCTGGCGGCGTTAATGACGTTCGCGGGAGGGTTGCCGCAGGAGGAGATCCTCGAAGGGTATGAGCCGGTTGAGGCTGAGTTGGAGCACAGCGGGATTCAGCAGGAGCTGCTGGACCTGGGTGACCTTGATCGGCAGGTGCCTCCGCTGGCGGTGGGGGCATTTGCGATCGTGGGGGCGCGGTTGATTGATGGGACCGGCTCGCCGGCGGTCGAGAACTCCGTGGTGATGGTGCGGGAGGGCCGGATTGTTGCTGCGGGGAAGGCGGGGGCCGTGAAGGTCCCGGTTGGGACGCGGGTGATTCACGCGGAGGGTCGGTCGCTGTTGCCGGGGCTGTGGGAGATGCATGTGCACTACTCCGGCGTGGAGTTTGGGCCGGCACTGCTCGCGGCCGGCGTAACAACAGCGCGGGACTGCGGGGGGGAGTTCGAGTTCCTGACGACGGTGCGGAGGAAGATCGATCGAGACCATGCGCTTGGGCCAAGGTTGCTGCTTGCGGGTCTGATCGATAGCGGTGGTCCTCTGGCGTTCGGCTACGTCGATGTGAAAACGTCGGCAGAGGCCGTCGAGGCCGTGGATAACTATGCGGACGCGAAGTTCGAAGAGATCAAGGTGTATACGCAGATTCAGCCGGAGGTGTTGAAGGCGATCAGCGCCGAAGCGCACAGGCGTGACATGACCGTGACGGGGCATGTTCCGGCGGCGATTAATGCGTTTGACGGAATCGCAGATGGGATGGACCAGATCAACCACCTGCAGTTTGTGACGCGCGCGATGACAACAGACGGCAGCACCGGGCCAGTCGATCTGGAGTCCGAACGGGCTCAGAAGCTGATTGCGCTGTTGAAGGAAAAACAAATTGTGGTGGACCCTACGTTGGGCTGGGGTGAGATGGCTGGTCATCCGAAGAATGTAGATGTGGCTTCGTTTGAGCCGGGTATCGATGCGGCGCCGTTCACGCTGTCCTCGAAGTTTCGGGCACTTGGTGTGCCGGCTGCAGACGAGGCGAAGTTTCACGAACGCATGGAGACGAACCTCAAGGTCGTAGGGGCGCTCTACCGCGCCGGTGTGACGATTGTGCCGGGGAGCGATACGGGGTTGCCGGGATATGGGCTGGATCGGGAACTCGAGTTGTATGTGCAGGCCGGGATGAGCCCGATGGCGGCGATTCAGTCGGCGACGATCGTGTCGGCCAAAGTGATGAAGCTGGATGGCGATTCGGGTTCGATCGAGGTGGGTAAGCGGGCCGATATGGTTTTGGTTGATGGGAACCCGCTGGAGAAGATCAGCGACATCCGGCGCGTGGTGAGCGTGGTGACCAACGGCCGGATGTATGACAGCAAGAAGCTTGGGCGCAGCGTGGGGTTCAATCGCTGACGGTTGAAGCAAGTGATTTGAAGCGAGCACGCCTGGCCGTTGGTGAAACTATGAGGCGTCGGCGAGGGCTCGCTGCTGGGTGGCGAGGAGTTCGTGGATGCCTTTTTCGGCGTAGTCGAGCATCTGGTTGAGCTGAGTGCGGGTGTAGGAGTTGTGTTCGGCGGTGGCCTGGGTTTCGACGAGGCCGCTGTCGGCGAGCATGACGACGTTCATGTCGACTGCAGCGCGGGAGTCCTCTTCGTAGCAGAGGTCGAGGAGGACGTGGCCGTCGAGGATGCCGACGGAGGTCGCGGCGACCATCTGGCGGAGGGGTGAGGTCTTCAGTGTGCCGGCGGAGACGAGTTTTCCGAGGGCGAGAGCGAGGGCGACGCAGGCTCCGGTGATGGCGGCGGTTCGTGTGCCACCGTCGGCTTGGAGGACGTCGCAGTCGAGGATGATGGTGCGCTCGCCGAGGGCCTTCATGTCGACGACGCTTCGGAGGCTGCGCCCGATGAGGCGCTGGATCTCGTGGGTGCGACCACCGATCTTGCCTCGCTCGGCTTCGCGAGCGGTGCGGGTGAGGGTGGCGCGGGGGAGCATGCCATATTCGGCGGTGACCCAGCCGCGCCCGGAGTTGCGGAGCCAGCCGGGGACGCCCTGCTCGATGGTGGCGTTGCAAAGGACGCGGGTGTTGCCGGACTCCATGAGGACGGAGCCTTCCGCCATAGAGACGTAGTGCGGAGTGATGCGGACGGTGCGGAGGGCATCTGCGGAGCGATTGTCGGGGCGGAAGAGCTGCGGGGTGGGGGCAGTTACGGACATTCTGGAATTATAGTTGTGAGATTTTTCTCATGATTTTTACGATTTGGTTGTCTTGGCGGGTTGGAGGCAGAGCGTGAGTTTGGTTGGGAGTTCAGCTGTGAAGCCGGCTGGAGTTCCGAAATGGGATTGTCCCGGAATGGGAATCATCACTAAATTGGGTTTTGTTGAAGATTTTGCGATGTTTCGCTTGGGAGGAAGTTCTATATTGGGAAATTATTCGACCGCGCGTAACGCGATATGAGTTACTCTTTCTGCTGATGTACGGTTACTTAGCGGAGGGTTCCAGTTTGGCACTTGAAGTGATTATGTAACGTGCATCTGCTGTCAGGAAACGTTGAGCAGGGATTGGCGGAAACACAGAATGCAGGCAACGCAGAGCAGTACTGCCTCAGGGTCAGGGAATTATTCAGGGAAGTTTTCGGCGCTTCGGCATGTGACGCGCGAGATGAGCCTCACGCGGGCTGCGGTGCCGGTGATGCGGCGAGGAATGGTGGATGCGACCGCTCCGATTGCGGGAGTTGCCGAGGGCGCGGGGCTGGCGCATGATGCGGGCAATCTGCTGGGGGCGTTGAGTCTCTATTCGGATCTGCTGGCGATGCCGGGTGTGCTCCATGAAGAGCATCGCGAGTATGCTGCGGAGCTGCGGATGTTGAGCGATCGCAGCTGGGCGATGATTAACCGCCTGGTGAACCACTCGCGGGCCGGGCTGCCGACGACGGTCCAGGCGGAGATTTCGGTCCTACCTGACGTCGTGGATCGCTGCCGGGGGCTTTTGAGCCGGGTGGCGGGGCGGACGGTGGAGATCTCGTTTGGGGTGGGAGCGTTTCAGCCGGTGCGGGTGCCGGTGGAGGCGGTGGAGCGGATTCTGACTAACCTGGTGAAGAATGCAGCGGAGGCGACGCCGTGGGTGGGGGCGATCTCGATCCACGTTGAGGGCGTTGTGGAGAGGGCCGGGAACGAACAGGCGGGGAGCGAGGACGATCAGGTCCGGCGGCGAGTGATGATGACGGTGCGGGACAGGGGCTGCGGGATGGACCAGGCAGCGGTGCGGCGATTGATGGAGGGGGGCGGGATTTCAAGCGCGAATGGACGGGGCCTGGGCTTTCGCGTGGTGCGGGAGCTGGTGGCGATGTCTGGCGGCTGCCTGAATGTGGAGAGCCAGCCCGAGGTTGGGACGAGCATCTCGGTTGAATGGTATGCCACGCGGATGGACGCGGCGGATCGAGACAAGGCGAGTTTGATGGAGGTTGAGCTGAAGACGGCGCTGAAGGGAGAGGCTGCCTGGATCGCATGTTAAGCACGGTTGATTCGGAGGCGACGAAGATGGGAGATGCGGGAATGTTGAGCGAGAGAGCTGGGGGGAATGGAGTGGCGGCGGATGCTCCGTCGGGGGTGCTGGTCGGGGTGTCGTCTGTGAGCGTACCGGTGGCGAGTAGAGCCGGAAAAAAGGACGGTGCGCCGGGACATTTTGCGTTGCTGCATGTGTTGGTGGTTGACGACGATGAGGCCGTGCGAAAGGCTTGCTGTGAGATTGCGTCGGGGATGGGCTTCGCGATGGTGCTGGGGGCCGATAGTGCGACGTCGGCGAAGGCGATCCTGAAGCATCAGCGGATCGATTTGTTGCTGCTTGATTTGAAGCTGCCGGGCGGTGGTGGGCTGCCATTGCTGGAGCAGGTGAAGGCACTGCATCCGGATACGGCGGTGATTGTGATGACGGCGTTTGCGACGGTGGCGTCGGCTGTAGAGGCGATGCGGATCGGCGCCGGAGACTATTTGACGAAGCCATTTGCACTGGAGGAACTGACGACAGTGCTGGAGCGGACGGCACGACAGCTTGAGCTGGATGTGCAGAGCCGTCTGCTGCGCGAGAAGCTACGGACGCAGCAGGGGATGGGCGGGCTGGTGGGGCAGTCGCCCGAGATGGAAAAGCTGTACCGGATCCTGTCGAAGGTGGCTTATTCGACGCATCCGGTCCTGATTCTGGGCGAGAGCGGGACGGGAAAGGAGCTGGTGGCGCGGTCGATTCACTTCAATGGGCCAAATACGGCGAAGCCGTTTGTGACGGTGGACTGCGGATCGCTGGTGCCGACGTTGATTGAGAGTGAATTGTTTGGGCATGTGAAGGGGGCATTTACCGGAGCGGATCGCGCGAAGGAGGGGCTGCTGGCTTCCGCCGAGGGCGGGACGGTGTTCCTGGATGAGATAGGCGAGCTGCCGCTCGATCTACAGGCGAAGCTGCTGCGGGCGCTGCAAGAGAAGGAGGTACGTCCGGTGGGTTCTACGGTGGCGCGGCCTATTTCCGCGCGCGTACTAGCGGCAACGAACCGCGATCTGGCGGGGATGGTGGAGCATGGACGGTTTCGCAAGGACCTTTACTTCCGGTTGAATGTAGTGAATCTGCGTATTCCGCCGCTGAGGAACCGGCGGGAGGATATTGCGCTGCTGGCGATACATTTTCTGGAGCGGATGGGGCGGGAGACGGCGGTGGTCCGGACGTTTTCTGACTCGACGCTGCGGGTGATGACAGAGTACGACTGGCCGGGGAATGTCCGGGAGCTTGAGAATGCGATTGAGCGTGCGTGTGCGTTGTCGTCAGGGCCGGTGTTGCACATGGGTGACCTGCCAACGCAGTTGCAGAACTTCCGGCTGCAGCAGGAGCCGGCGGTTCGCACGGAGGACGATGTGCCGAAGCGGACGGAGGCTGCGAGTTCGGGCGGAGGGGAGATTGTGTCGATCGCGGAGATGGAGAAGCATGCGATTCTGGGGACGATACGACAGTTGAAGGGCGATAAGCTGAAGGCGGCCAAGCTGTTGGGGATTGGGAAGACGACGCTGTACCGGAAGCTGAAGGAGTATGGAATCTCGGAGGGCCAGGGGGATTAGTTGGGTGTGGACCTGGCTTGAGCAACGGCTGATCCCTTTGGCGATGACACCAAGAAAGGCAAGGCAGCGGCCGGATGGGGAGATAGAATCGAGGTTGAGGGAAGGTGTCACATGGAATGTACGCATCTCGACCATATACATAAGGTGAAGCCTTCGGCCAAGGGCTGCGAGGAGTGCTTGAAGATTGGGAGTACGTGGGTTCATCTGCGGATGTGTCTAGAGTGCGGGCATGTGGGGTGCTGTGATTCTTCGCAGCACAAGCACGCGACGAAGCATTTTCATACGACGAATCACCCGATTATGCGTTCGATCGAGCCAGGTGAGAGTTGGGGCTGGTGCTACATCGACGAGATTGAACTGGATGTGGTTTGAGGCATTGCCCAGGTGGATTTAAACGTTTGGTATTCTTGCTTTATCTGAAAAGGTCCTCCGGCGTTTGAAGACCAAGGGAGTTTTATGTCTGACGAAGTATTGAATGTTGTGTCGGTAGAGCCGGCTCAAGCCGCTGCAGTCAAGATTACGGTTCGCCCGAATGGGCCGTTTCGGGTTGAGGGTCCAATCTCCCTTGTGGATGTGAATGGACAGGAGTGGGATTTGACCGGGAAGCCGGCGATCTCGCTTTGCCGTTGCGGCATGTCGTCGAAGCGACCGTTTTGTGATGGTACGCATGGTCGAGAAGGCTGGAAGTGCGATGCGAGTCCGATACCGACGGAGCCGGTTGCGCTGGGATAGCTACTCGGGTTTGATGGACGATCGGACTTCTCTTTGCGACGACTCCAAGAATGCTTCGCTTGATGACCCGACCGAGGATATAGATTTAAGCTTCAAGTCTTTCAAGATTTCCATTTCATTTTGACTTCATCCAGAGGTACGCGATCCATGAAGGTTCTCCGCCGCTGCAGGATGGCTCTTTCCCTTGGTCTGTTGGTCTCGGTTGTTGCGGTGAGGGCGCAGGACGCGCCGCAGAAGGCTGCATCAAAGGAGTACACGCGCAGCGAGGCGATGGTGCCGATGCGCGATGGGGCGAAGCTACACGTTGTGATTCTGCGGCCGGTGGGGTCTGAGAGTGCGGGGAGCCCGCTGCCGTTCTTGATGGAGCGGACGCCGTATGGCACGGCCAACAACTCGTCGAAGAGCGTGAACATCTCAAAACCAGAACTGGCGGCGAGCGGATACATCTTTGTGTTTGGCGATATTCGCGGGCGATATGAGTCGGAAGGGCAGTTCGTGATGACCCGCGCGATTGTCGAGCATACGACGAAGAACGATGTAGACGAGACGACGGACACGCGAGACACCATTGATTGGCTGCTGAAGAACGTTCCGAACAACAGCGGGAGGGTGGGTGTACTTGGGGTTTCGTATCCGGGTTTTTTGGCGATCTCGGCGGGGATCGATGCCCATTCGGCGGTGAAGGCGATCTCGCCGCAGGCACCGATGACGAATGTCTGGCTGGGAGACGATTTTTTCCACAACGGAGCGTTTCGCGAGACGTATGGCTTCGACTATGTACAGCAGCTTGAGGGACAGAAGATCGATGTGCGGGTGCAGAACAAGGAAGATATGTACGATTTCTTTCTGCGCAATGTGAACTTCGCCGGTGCGGCGCAGGCCGCAAAGATGGAGAACCTGCCGTCGGCGAAGGTGTTTTTGACGCAGCCGGCGTATACGAAGTTCTGGCAGGACATGGCAGTGGAGAAGCACCTGACGAAGGTCGAGGTGCCGACGCTAGAGGTTGGTGGTTGGTGGGACCAGGAGGACATGTGGGGGACGCAGGCGGAGTATGCTGCGCTCGAGCCGCATGACAAGGACCATGACGTGTTTCTGGTGCTGGGACCGTGGAATCATGGTGGGTGGAATCGGCGGACGCTGAGTTTGGGCGCGATCAATTTTGGGGTGGACGCAGGGGAGCAGTACCGAAAGACGATCGAGGCGCCGTTCTTTGAGAAGTATTTGAAGGATCGCACGGGTTTCGAGTTGAAGAATACGGCGAGCTTTCGCACGGGGGTGAACCAGTGGGAGCGGTACGATGCCTGGCCGCCGAAGGCCGGGTTTCATGAAGAGAAACTTTACCTGACGAAGGGCGAGGGATTGAGTTTTGCTGAGCCGAAGAGCGGCGAGGTCGCGGGTTCTTATGTTGCGGATCCTGCGAATCCGGTTCCTTACCGGGCGAGGCCGATTCAGCCGACGTACGGGGACGGGTCGAAGTGGCGGACGTGGCTGGTGGAAGACCAGCGGTTTGTGAGCTCGCGGAAGGACCTAGCTAATTTTTCGACGCCGGTGCTGGACAAGGATGTAACGGTGACGGGCGACGTGATGGCAGATATCTTTGCGGCGACGACGGGCTCGGATGCGGACTGGGTGGTGAAGCTGATCGATGTGTATCCGGACGATGCGCCTGGGCCGATGGGGGGATATCAGCTGATGATCGTGGATGAGATCTTTCGTGGGCGGTATGTGAAGAGCTTCGAGAAGCCGGAGGCGTTGACGCCGGGGAAGGTGACGGAGTTCAAGTGGAGTCTGCACGGCGCGGACCACACGTTTTTGAAGGGACACAAGATCATGGTAGAGGTGCAGTCCAGCTGGTTCCCGCTGTATGACCGGAATCCACAGACGTTTGTGCCGAATATCATGACGGCGCCGGCGAGTGCGTACAAGGCAGCGACGCAGACGATCTATGGGTCGGAGAAGTATCCTTCGCATCTGGAGTTCTCGGTCCCAGAGTAGTTCTTGGATGAGGGACCAAGTTGGGGGCTGGGTTTGAAGATCAAGACGATCAGCAGCCGTGAGGTTTATCGGAATCCTTGGACTAGCGTTCGCGAGGATGTGATCGAACGGGAGAATGGCCAGCGTGGAATCTACGGGGTGGTCGATAAGGATCCGGCTTCGATTATTATTCCGCTGGACGTGACGGCGGAGGGTGAGTTTGTTTATCTGATCGAGCAGTTTCGATATACCGTGGGTGCGCGGCATTGGGAGCTTCCGCAAGGCGGGTGGGAGACAGCGGAGGTGGTGCCGGAGGAGATGGCTCGGGGGGAGTTGAAGGAAGAGACGGGGTTGACGGCGGAGCGCATGACGCACCTCTCGACTTTGCAGATTGCGTACGGGGTGATGAACCAGAGGCACCATGTGTTTCTTGCCGAGGGCCTGACCATGGGAGAGCCCGATCCAGATGTTGAAGAGAGTGACCTGATAGTGCGGCGGGTTGGTGTTGCAGAGTTTGAAGAGATGATCGTAGATGGAACGATCGTGGACAACTGCTCGGTTGCGGCCTGGGGGCTCTACCGGCTGTGGCGAGAGCGGCAGGCGAAATCCCGAATGTAGTTCGGCATTATTGAGCTGGGCCCGGTTGCTGTTCGCTACTTCCAGAATGATTCTGCGTCCAAGAGGAAGGAGTTGTGCCATGTCCTTTTCATCGTTTTCATCATTGCGATCGAATTTGGTGATGCTCGCTCTGTTTGTCGCCGCCGGCCTGGTGGCCACGCAGAGAACATGCGCGCAGCAGCAGGTTGTGTTGTTGCGGGGGGTGAGGTTGATCGATGGGACTGGGGCGCCGCCGCGTGAGCACGTTTCGCTGTTGTTGCGAGATGGACGGATTGAAAAGGTTGGCGAGACGATGGTTGTGCCGCCGGGCACGCAGGTGAGGGAGTTGTCGGGGAAGACGGTGATGCCGGGGTTGATCAGCGCGCACTCTCACCTGGGGCTGATTGTGGATGATGCGGAGTCTTCGGCGACGGGGTATACGCGGGAGAATGTTTCGGCCCAGTTGAAGCAATTTGAGCGATACGGCGTGACGACGATCATGTCGCTTGGAGTGAATCGCGATCTGGTCTATGAGCTGAAGAAGGAACAGAAGGAGGGAAAGTTGGACGGGGCGACGATCTTTACAGCTGGACGAGGGATTGGCGTGCCGGGCGGTGCGCCGGGGCTGCAAGCGGCGGCGGACCAGATCTATCGGCCAGCTACTGTGGCTGAGGCTCGCAAGGATGTTGACGAGCTGGCGGCGCGTCATGCCGACATGGTGAAGATCTGGGTGGACAAGGGCCATGGCTCGATGCCGGAGATGACGCCTGAGATTTATAAGGCCGTGATCGATGAGGCGCACAAGCAGAAGCTTCGGGTGGCGGCGCATGAGTATGCGCTCGAGGACGCGAAGCAACTAGTGGTGGATGATGTGGATGTGCTTGCGCATTCGGTGAGAGACCAGGTGGTGGATGACGCATTTATCCAGTCGATGAAGCAGCACAAGGTTTGGTATGTTCCGACGTTCACGGTGGATGAATCGTTTTTTGTCTACGCGGGCCGGCCGGATTTTATGCAGTCACCGTTTTTTCAGCAGGCAGCCGGTCCGAAGCTGATGGCGAAGTTTGATGCGCCGGGATATGCGGAGAAGGTGAATCAGGACCCGCAGACTGAGCAGCACAGGAAGGACTTTGCTGTTGGTCAGCAGAATTTGAAGAAGCTGTTTGACGCAGGGGTGAGTGTCGGGTTCGGCACAGACTCCGGTGCGCTGCCTGGAAGGATTCCAGGGTTTGCGGAACATCATGAATTGGAGTTGATGGTTCAGGCTGGGCTGACGCCGATGCAGGCTATCACCACGGCGACGGGAGACAATGCGAAGCTGCTGCATTTAACCGATCGTGGAACCGTCGCGGCCGGGAAGCGTGCTGATTTGCTGATATTGGATGCCGACCCACTGGTGGACATTCACAATACGCAGAAGATTTTTGCGGTTTATCACGATGGGCGAAGCATTGCTGACTTGCCGGTAAATTGAGGGAAACGAGAGCTTTCGTTTTCGCATCAAAAGTACCGGTGAAGAATTTGGATGAAACCAAAGAGGAACGAGCAGATCGACCGGGTGTTTCACGGCGACGCCGGGTGTGGGTTGTTGCTTCCTTGCTGATGGTGGTGGTGATTCTCGGTGTGATCGGGGAGGTAATGGTGCGTCGGGCAGCGCCAATTTTGAAAGGGCGCGTGATTGAGACGCTCAGTACGCGGTTCAACAGCAAGGTGGAGCTGGATGGATTTGACGTTTCGCTGGTGAAGGGGTTTGAGGTCTCAGGGAGTGGACTGCGGATCTTCCCGGAGGACGAGGTGGTAGCGGCTGGAGCGACGGAGCCGCTGATTGCGCTTGGTCATTTTTCGTTTCACGCCGATTGGACGGGGTTGTTTGCGAAGCCGATGCACGTCGGGACAGTGCATGTGTCGGGAATGGCGATCCATATTCCGCCGCGCGAGATGCGCGCGCAGGCACCCAAGGGACAACGGCACATCGGGCAGATCAAGATCGTCGTGGATCAGATTGTGTGTGATGATTCACAGCTTGTGATTGGGACGTTGAAGCCGAACAAAGAGCCGCAGGAGTTTGAGCTGAGCCACATTGTGTTGCGGGATGTTGGTCCAAGCAAACCTTGGGATTATGACGCGACGCTGGTGAATTCGACGCCGAAGGGCGACATTCATGCGAAGGGTACGTTCGGGCCCTGGAATCTGGAGAGCCCTGGGGATTCGACTGTAACGGGGCATTACACATTTGATAATGCCGACCTGAACACGATCAGTGGGCTTGCAGGAATACTGTCGTCGGTGGGCGATTTTACGGGGCAGCTTGACAATATTGTTGTGGATGGGACGACGGAGACGCCGGACTTCTCGCTGGATACGGCGAACCACGCCATGCCGCTGCATACGAAGTTCCATGCAATTGTGGATGGGACGAACGGAGACACGTATCTGCAGCCGGTGGATGCGCGGCTGGGCGAGTCGGATTTTTCGTGCAATGGTGCGGTGATTAATTTGAAGGGGAAGGGACATATTATCGATCTCGATGTGACGGTGCCGAATGGGCGGATACAGGACTTTCTACAACTGGGGGTGAAGACGACTCCCGTGGTGATGACGGGGCGCCTGGCGATGAAGACGAAGCTGCATATTCCGCCGGGAAAGGAGAGTGTGACGCGGAAGATTGGATTGAAGGGTGGTTTCAAGTTGCGCCAGATCCACTTCACCAACGCCGATGTGCAGGACAAGGTGGACATGCTCAGTCTACGGGCGCAGGGTGATCCAAAGGCCGCGAAGCCGGGTGCGGAGGATGTGCATTCGCAGATGGTGGGGCAGTTCGTGCTGGGGGGCGGCAAGTTAAGTTTCAGCAGGCTGGACTACTCGCTGCCCGGAGCGACAGTGGCGCTGACTGGAGAGTATTCGCTGGATGGAGACCGGTTCGAGTTTGATGGAAAGGTGCGGACAGATGCGAAGGTATCGCAGATGGTGGTTTCGAAGTGGAAGTCAATCCTGCTGAAGCCGGTCGATCCGTTCTTCAAGAAGAACGGCGCGGGGGCAGAGATTCCGGTGAAGATAAGTGGGACGAAGTCTGCGCCGAAGTTTGGACTGGATCTAAGGCACAAGGAAAAGGATAAGGACAAAGAGGGCGAGACAAAGCCTTAGCTCTTCTCCAGCAAAGTGAAAGCGCGGTTCTGAAAAGTCCGCTCGATTCAGTGAATAGTTTTCATGCGGCGGGACATGAAGTCCATGAGCAGATAGTTACCTAATGTCTGCGGGGTGGTGAAGTAGGCTTTGCCGCGGCACATGGCGGAGACTTTTTGTACGAACTGCATTAGAGAGAAGTCACTGGCGAGCATGAATGTGTTGATCATGATGTTGGAGCGTTTGCAACGGGCAACCTCTTCGAGGGTCTCTGAAATGACGAGTGGGTCGAGGCCGAAGGCGTTTTTGTAGATGCGGCCGTCGGGCAGTGTGAGCGCGGAGGGCTTGCCGTCGGTGATCATCACGATCTGCTTCATGTCCTTGTTCTGGCGGGCGAGGATGCGCTGTGCCATGCGAAGACCTTCGCGGGTGTTGGTGTAGTGGGGGCCGACCTTGACGCGGGAGAGTTGCGAGACGGGGACCTCTTCGGCCGAATCGTGGAAGAGGACTAGATTGAGCGTGTCGCCCGGGAACTGTGTTCGGATGAGGTGCGAGAGGGCCATGGCGACGCGCTTTGCGGGCGTGAAGCGGTCTTCGCCGTAGAGGATCATGGAGTGCGAGCAGTCGAGCAGGACGACGGTGGCGCAGGAGGATTGGTAGTCGGACTGGTGGACGTGCAGGTCGGAGTACTCGATGTTAAGGGGCGAGTTTTCTTCACCGGCGATGACGGAGTCGAGACCTTCGCGGGCGAAGACACTGGAGAGGGTGGCGGTGATGTCGAGGTTGAGGGTGTCGCCGAACTCGTAGAGCTTGCTGCTGCCGTTGGTTTCGACGCCGGATGCCTCGTGGAGCGTGTCGTGGCGGCCGAGATTTGATTTGCCGAGCGGGCCGAGAAGTTCGCGAAGGGCCTTGTAGCCGAGGAAGTCCATGCCCTTGTCGGTAACCTCAAAGCGGGCCTCGCCATTGCCGTCGCCTTGCTGGCTCTGGCCCTCTTCGGGCTGCTCGGCATTGATGAAGTTCTGCTCCTGCATCTTCTCGATGATCTGGTCGATTAATTCTTCGACCTGGTCTTCGGAGAGGGCTTCGAACTTTTCCTGTGCTTCTTCATCGAAGATTTCGCCGGACTCGAGCGCCTGGCGGATGGCCTCGCGGAGGTTCTCCATGGTCTGATCGCCATTGAACTCCTGGAACCGGGACATCGGGTCGTTGAAGCCGGAGTCGAGGAGGAAGTCGGAGAGCGCCTGCATGAGGTCTTCGAGCCCGAACGAGGAGGAGAGGTCACCGGTGAACTTCGTGTAGCGGACTCGCTTCATAGAGCACCTTGATTCATTCTAGACCTGTGGCGTGTAGACGCTGGGTTATTCGGATTTGTAATGACGGGGATGATGCGCTTCACTGTTTTGCATCTTTGACCCAGCGGGTGTTTACCACGGTGAGTTTAGGGCAGCCGACTTTTGCGGCGAGCTGCACGTCGGTAAGAGGAGCAGCGTGTGACTGGCTGCGGATGCTCTGCGCGAAGTTTTCGAGGTCTTTGAAGCGGAAGACCTGGCAGCCACGCATGAAATCGACGATCTGGCCGGTGGAGCGGTTGATGGAATACATGCGCACGAGGTGCGCCTTCTTGTAGAGGCCGA
Source organism: Acidobacteriaceae bacterium KBS 89 (assembly GCA_000381605.1). Lineage (GTDB taxonomy): Bacteria > Acidobacteriota > Terriglobia > Terriglobales > Acidobacteriaceae > Edaphobacter. The sequence goes on along the minus strand of KB906754.1, from coordinate 683,024 downwards.
TCGAGTCGAATCCGTCGTCGTCGAGCGGCTTCATGAGGCCAAAGGTGTAGTCCGGGTCGCCGAGAGGCCAGCCTTCGTCGTGGGCGAGGATGGTGGCGATGTCGGTGACTTGAGAGGCGGGAAGGTGCGGACGCGCAGGGGCTGGTTGGGCGGTGATGACCGCAGGAAACGCAAAAACGACGGCGACGGTCATTCGAAGAAGTTTGGTGTGGAGGCGTCCGTTGTGCATCAGGTCCTCGGAGACATCCTATTTACTTCCGTTGGTCAAGTTGGGCACGTAGCCGTCTACTACTGTGGTGCTGCCGCCGATGCGTGTCGCGAAGGTTGGGTGCTCAAGGCCTTGTAGAACGGTGGCCGGCAGTGGCTTGGGACCGGCATAGTGCGAATAGAACTCTGCGAAAGCAAAAAAGTCTGTGCCTTTGTCATCAACGAGCTGCGTGTCTGGCGTGTATGCCTTGATGATCCCCGGATCAGCCAGAGCTTCGCCGAGGAAGTTGACTGCGTCATGGACGGTGCGGCCGGTGGGTGAACGATATTGATAGAGGGGAATGTGTTGACGTTCGGCGAATGAAGCGAGCGGAGTGAGGGGTTGCAGCGCGAAGGACTGATAGTGAATGGCACGTTCGTGACGTGCCATCTCCTGTGGAAGAGCGCCTCGTTGGTCGAGCTCGTCGATACCCTGTTTGTAAACGCCGATGCCCCAGTTGAACAGTTCATCGTCGGACGAGATGACGCCAGTCGCGACGGCCGCGAGACCACGCCAGTAGTGATGATTGTTCGTTTGCTTACCCGCCTTATCGAAGTCTACGGTGCGGTGGGCTACCCTGTTCATCCATTGAATGTCACGCTTTAACTGCGCAGGATCGATGGAGCTCTCGTTGATCAGTACGGACTCGCTAATGGCGATGGAACTGAGAGTCCACTCTACCTGAAACCAAGCCTGGGAGCTTTCCTTGGGATCGTAGTCGAGCAGGGTCCCGCCCTGTGCCCATGCGTCGATCTGCCGCTGTGCGCACTGCGCCTCATCTTTGCTGGATGTGACCAGCCACTGATTCATGCCGGCGGTGACGCGATGCTCGAAGTCATTGTAGGGACGGGTGGCGGGTGCTTCTGCGGGATTGATGGGCCCGTGTCCTCCGCTTAGATAGTGCGGAGGAATTATCATGCGACCGGTGGGTGGCGGAACCATTGGAAGGTTGACACAGGAACGAAGCGATGCGATTGCCTCTGCGATACGCGGGTCTCTATTGTGGGTCAGCTCGGAGTGGCGCTTCCCCACATCGACGTAGGAAGCCTTAGGGTTTGATACATGTTCGGCCTGCGCGGTGATGCATAGGAAAACGAATGCTGGGGCGACTCGCCACGCAGAAAGTCTGTTCGACATGCAGTTCCTCATTGCCTCCAGGTTTGTTGCTTAGTTGAAGCCACGGCGGGTGCGGTTCTTGGCGTATTCCTCGCGTTCGATCTCGCGTTCGCGCATTTTGTCGGCGTACTGAGAGGCCTGATCGTTGCGGGATTTTTTCTCGGCGGCAGAGAAGCTGCGCTCTTCGGTGCGGCTAAGGCGTTTGTGAGCGTACATGCCTTCGAGAAGGAACTCGGCGGCACTGACGGCGATCTCAGGGCTGGATTTCGCGGTGATTTGGAGAGGTGAGAGCTTTTCGAACAGGCCCTGAATTTGTTGGAGCTCTTCCAGGGACCCTGCGGAGGGCTGGGCGTCGTTGAGTTGTACGGTGCCGCCGAGGTTGAACCATTGCTCGATCTGCTGCGTGTTGGTGCCGTTGAAGTATTGATCGAAGATGGTAGCGACGGATGCGCGGATGATTTCGCGGATGACGGTGTCGGCGCCGCGCATCTCGCCTTCGTATTCGAGCTCGATCTTGCCGCTGATGCCGGGAAGTGCGGTGTAGATGTCGCCGACGCGTGGGACGGCGAGGGCTTCGCCATGGATCAATGCCCGGCGTTCCGCGTTGGAGATGACAAGCTCCATCGTGCTGATGGGAAGACGCTGGGAGACGCCGCTGCGCTTGTCGACTTTTTTGTCCTCGCGAGCGGAGAAGGCAATCTGCTCGACGATCTGGCGGATGTAGTGGGGAATTTCGATCTTCGAGGATGGGCGTGCCGACCATGCTTCCTGTGCGGTGATCGCGATACCTTCTTCGACGTTTTCGGGATAGTGGGTGCGAATCTCACTGCCGATGCGGTCTTTGAGGGGCGTGACGATCTTGCCGCGCGCGGTGTAATCCTCGGGGTTGGCGGAGAAGACGATGGCGACGTCGAGTGGCAGGCGAACAGGGTAGCCCTTAATCTGTACGTCGCCCTCCTGCATGATGTTGAAGAGTGCGACCTGGATTTTGCCGGCGAGGTCGGGGATCTCGTTGATGGCGAAGATACCGCGATTGGCGCGCGGAAGGAGGCCGTAGTGCATGGTCAACTCAGAACCGAGGTCCTGGTTCGAGCGCGCTGCCTTGATGGGGTCGATATCGCCGACGAGATCGGCTACGGTAACGTCGGGTGTGGCGAGCTTCTCGACGAAACGGTCGTCCGGTGTGAGCCAGGCTATTGGGGTTTCGTCGCCCATCTTGGCGATGAGGTCGCGGCTGAACTTTGAGATGGGTGCGTAAGGGTTGTCGCGGACCTCGGAGCCGGCAACGTAAGGGCAGGCCGGGTCGAGGAGGGTGGTGAGGGCACGGAGGATGCGGGACTTGGCCTGGCCGCGGAGGCCGAGGAGGATGAAGTTGTGCTTCGAGAGTATGGCGTTGACGAGCTGGGGGATGACGGTGTCTTCGTAGCCGACGATGCCGGAGAAGAGCGGAGCTTTGATCGGATCCTTCGAGAGTGCGGACTCGCGCAGTTTGGCGATGAGGTTTTCGCGGAGCTCGTCTTTGACGCTACGGGCAAGGCGGGCGGGAGTGAATTCGCTGGCGCGGAGGGCGCCTAAGGTCTGCGGAAGAGGGGTCGCCATGTCTAAGTATAGATGTTCGGCGAAACGGAAGGGTTCGGGGGCAGAAGCGGATTGATGAGATTGAAGTTTCGGTTAAAGTGTGAGGTCGTCGAGGAGGGCTTGCATTTCACTGGCCGCGTGGGGGTTTTTGGTTCGGTCCGCGGCATCGAGGCCATTTTTAAGACGGGTGACCGCTTCGTCGGTGCGGCCTAGTTTGGCGAGAGTCTGGGCGGACATCTGGTAGGCAGGGACGTAGTCGGGGTTGTAGTGGATGAGGGTAGTGAACTCGGTGAGTGCGAGCTCGGAGTTGCCCTGCGTGTTGTGTTCCATAGCGAGGCCGTAGCGTGCAAAGGCGTTGGTGGGGTCGGCGGTGAGAATTTCGGAGAGTGCGGCGATCTTGTCCATCAATTGATGGTGCGGTGTCGTGGGGGTGGTTGGCAAGTTGGGGAAGGCATAACGCGGATTTGCATGGATGACACGGATTTAGGAACGGGGAACACGTGATCTAAGCGGGTGCTCCGCTTCGCGCTGGGTGACAAATCTAGTGCGGAGGTTGTTAAGATTTAGACTCGTAGGTATGAACGAATTGGTTGCAGAGCGGAAGGTTTCCGAGTCGCAGTCGGAGCGAAGTGAGATTGTGCTGCCCGCGGACTCAAATGCGATAGGGAGTTTGTTTGGTGGGCGGTTGATGCAGTACATCGATCTGGTAGGGGCTATGGCGGCGAGCCGGCATGCTCGGGCATTTACGGTGACGGCTTCGATGGATCATCTGGATTTTGTGGCGCCGGTAAAGGTGGGTGAGTTGCTGATTTTGAAGGCCAGTGTGAATCGCGCGTTCAAGACATCGATGGAGGTTGGGGTTCGGGTGATGGTGGAGGATGTGAGGGAGCAGAAGCTGCGACATGTTTCATCGGCGTACCTGACATTTGTTGCGGTGGATCGTGAGGGGAACAAGCTGGTGGTTCCGCATGTTGTGCCGGAGACCGAGCACCAGAAAAGACGATTCGAAGATGCGGGTAGGCGACGAGAGATGCGGGCGGGAGAGACGCACAGGAAGAGGGAGATGAGGGCATCGCTCGGGGCTGGGTGGCATGTTTGAGGGAGCGAGGACTTTGAGTTGTGGACTTTGACGATCGGGACGAATTAAGGAGAAGGTTATGGGACATATGGGAGCAGGAGCCGCGCAAGGGCCGCAGCCGTTGCCGGGAGTAGCGCATGTGGTGGCGATTGGCAGTGGTAAGGGCGGAGTGGGTAAGACGACTGTTGCGGTGAATTTGGCGGTCTCGCTGGGGAAGCTCGGGTACAAGGTTGGGTTGATCGATGCGGACATCTATGGGCCCAATGTGCCGATGATGCTTGGGGTTTCGCGGCAGCCGAATATTGTGGGCGAGAATCGGATTGAGCCGATCCTGGCACATGGGGTGAAGTTTATTTCGGTGGGGCTGATCTCGCCTGGAGATAAACCGATGGTGATGCGCGGGCCGATGCTCCATCAGATCATTCGGCAGTTTCTGCAACAGGTGGAGTGGGGGGAGCTGGATTTTCTGATTGTGGACCTGCCTCCGGGGACGGGCGATGTTGTGATTTCTCTGGTGCAGACGGTGCCGTTGACTGGAGCGGTCGTGGTTTCGACGGGATCGGGCGTGGCGTTGCAGGATGCGCGGAAGGCGCTGGAGATGTTTCATCAGGTGAAGGTGGAGGTAATTGGCTTGGTGGAGAACATGTCGCAGATGACGTTGCCGAGTGGTGAGGTGATCGACGTGTTCGGCGCGGGCGGGACAGAGCGAACGGCGGCGCAGTTCGGGCTGGCGTTTCTGGGAGCCGTGGAGCTTGATCCGCAGATTCGCGAGGGTGGAGATATGGGGCTGCCGGTTTCGCTGGCGGGGCCGGAGTCGAAGCTGGCGAAGAGTTTTTATGAGGTTGCGAAGAAGGTCGCGGAGAAGTCCAAGGAGATTGCGGCGAAGAGCGAGGACGTGCTGGAGATCAGTTAGGGGAGCCTTGACGGCTGGCGTAGAGTTAAGGGATGGAGGGACGAATGGCGGATGCGGAGCGGGTCACGGCGCGGCAGAGAGCTATTCTGACGGCCATTATTGAGAGCTACATTGAGACCGGCGAGCCGGTGGGGTCGGGGACGATTGCGCGTTTGCAAAACGCTGAAGGCGTGGGGTTTAGTTCGGCTACTGTGCGCAATGAGATGGCCGAATTGGCGGATGAGGGATTGCTGGAGCAGCCGCATACGTCGGCGGGTCGGGTGCCTACGGCGCGGGCTTTTCGGATGTATGTGGAGCAGCTGAGTGGCGGAGCGCGGATCGACGCGGCTCGGCTGTCTGCGCGGTCGCGGTCGCAGATTGACCTTAGTTTTCAAGGGATTGCGGGGACGCAGGCGGTGCTGGAGCGGACGTCGCATGTGCTGGCGACGCTGTCGAGTGGCGTGGGTGTGGCGATTGCAGCAGCCGCGGATGGGGACATGCTGGAGCATGTGCATTTTTCGCGGCTGGCTCCTGCGAGGGTGCTGGCTGTGGTTGTGACCCGGAGCGGGCTGGTTCGGGATCGTGTGTTGGCGCTCGATAAAGACTTGACTGTGAGGGAGTTAGAGGTTGCGGCGAATTTTCTGAATGAGCACTTCCGCGGGTGGAGCGTGGAACGGGTTCGGGCGGAGATTGCGCGGTTGGTGGAGCGGGAGCGGAGTGAGTACCACAGGCTGCTGGATTCGGTTCAGCAGCTTTGGGCGAAGGCTTTGCCGGATGCTCCGGTGCAGACGGTGTATGTGGACGGAGTGGCGAATCTCGTTGGAAGTCAAGAAGATAGGGAGCGGCTGAGGGAACTTTTGACGGCTCTGGAGGCGAAGCAGCGACTGGTGGAGCTGCTGAACGCTTACATCGATGCTCGGCAGGAGAGTGTGAGGGTGGTGTTTGATCTGGAGGAGCATGCTCCGGAGATGTCGGGGTTAGTGCTGATTGCCGCGCCGGCGCGGATGGGCGGGGAAAGCCGTGGAACGGTTGGGGTTATTGGGCCGAAGCGGATGCATTACGAGAACACGATGAATGCGGTGAGCTATATTGCGCGGGTTTTTGACAGGATGTTGGAGCCGCGGGAGTGATTTTTTTTCCTGGATGGTGGAGGGTGCGTTTTTACAGGGGGTTTTGAGAAAAAATGGGTGCAGAACGTGGTCTTTTTGTGGTGAATTTGTGGTGATTCGCTGGTAAATCGTGGTGTGTTAGCTGGTGTTTTTGGGCGCTGAAAAGTACGCCACTTTTTGGAAGTTTATTTTTGGTCCGAAGGAAGAAAAACATACCCCAGGGGCTAAAGCCCCGATACTTCTTCGGGTTCGACAGAGACCCAAGGTTAAAGCCTTGGGGTACCTAGAGGCAAGAAACGCACGGCATGAGGCACCCGCCACGAGGGCCTGAGATTGAAGGGGTGTTTGGATGACGAGTAGAGAACGACTCGCGCGATGGGCCGGGATGGTCGACAATAGAAGAGGAAATTCGATGAGGAGCAAAGAACAGATGCAGGATGAGATGACTGGGCGGGAGACTCTGGAACCGGAGATTGCGGGTTCGGAGGTTGAGCCGGCTAATGAGACGAGCGCCGCGCAGGCGGAGCTGGAGCAGGTGAAGGGCGAGCGGGATCAGCTGCTGGACCGGTTGGCGCGGCTGCAGGCCGAGTTCGACAATGCGCGGAAGCGTGAGATCAAGGAACGGGCCGATTCGCGGGACTACACGGTCTCGAATACAGTGGAGCCGTTTCTGAGCGTGATGGATAACTTTCAACTGGCGCTGAAGGCAGACGGCACGAAGGAACAGCTTCGGGCCGGGGTCGAGCTGATTCTGAAGCAGATGGAAGATGCGCTGAAGGGGCTGAATGTACAGGCTGTGGAGACGGTGGGGACGCAGTTTGACCCCCGAATCCATGAGGCTCTGGGGAGCATCGAAACAAAGGAGTTCCCGGATCACCAGGTGCTGGAGGAGATTCGGCGGGGGTATAAGATTCGCGAGAAACTGTTGCGGCCGGCGCTGGTGAGGATTGCGGCGAATGCGGATCAGGTGGCGGATTAGGATTAACAGCAACGGCAGAAGCAGATCCCCATCGGGGATGACAACAAGAAAAGCAAAGGCAACGACAGAAGTAGATCCTCCCGCTTCGCGGAAGGATGACAACAAAAAGGCCACGGCAGGGTAGAGCAATTACGGCAGGAAGAGACTTTCAGGGATATGGCGACGGCAAACGTGACTAAGGTTGACTACTACGAGGTGTTGAGTGTTTCGCGAGACGCGAGCGACCAGGAGCTGAAGACCTCCTACCGGAAGCTGGCGATGCAGTATCATCCGGATCGGAATCCGGATGACGCGAGTGCTGAGGAGAAGTTCAAGGAGTGCAGCGAGGCTTATTCGGTGCTAAGCGATCCGGAGAAGCGTGCGGCGTATGACCGGTATGGGCATGCTGCGTTCCAGAATGGCGGCGGCGGCAATCCGTTTACTGGCGGCGGTTTCAGCGGCAATGCGCAGGACCTCGGGGACATCTTCGGCGATCTGTTCGGCGAGATGTTCAACATGGGCGGCAACGGCGGGCGCAAGGCTTCGCGGGTGCAGCGCGGGCGCGATTTGCGATATGACCTGACGCTGGAGTTCGAGGAGGCGGTCTTCGGCAAGGAGAAGGAGATCACGATCCGGCGGATGGAGACGTGTATCGACTGCAAGGGGTCGGGTGCGGCGAAGGGCAAGGCCGCTGTGACTTGTACGCAGTGCGGCGGGCGCGGACAGCAGAGATTTCAGCAGGGGTTCTTTTCGGTGGCGCGGACCTGCTCGGTGTGCGGCGGAACGGGGACGTTGATCGTTGATCCGTGTATGACGTGCAAGGGCGAGACGCGGGTTCAGATGGAGCACACGATCCTGGTGAAGGTGCCGGCGGGTGTGGAGCAAGATACGCGGATTCGGTATGGCGGCGAGGGTGAGTCGGGCAAGTTTGCCGGTCCTGCCGGCGATCTGTACGTCGTGCTAAATGTGAAGGCTCACAAGTTCTTCGAACGCGATGGAGACGATCTGCATTGCGTGATGCCGATCTCGTTTCCGCAAGCGGCGCTGGGGACTGAGTTGGAGATTCAGACTCTGGAAGGGCCGGCGGCGATCAAGATTCCCGAGGGAACGCAGAGCGGGAAGGCGTTCAAGCTGAAGGGTAAGGGCGTGCCGCATCTGAACTCGCATGGCAAGGGCGATTTGATTGTCGAGATTCGGGTGCAGACACCGTCGAAGCTGAACAAGGCGCAGAGGGAGTTGCTGCGGCAGTTGAGCGAGACGATGGTGGTGGAGAATACTCCGACTTCGCGGGGGTTGTTTGAGAAGGTGAAGGAGATGTTCAGCTAGCGCTGTGACTTTCTGAGTTGTGAGCCACTCAAACGCCCTGGTACACGAGCGCAACAAAGTCCGCTGGGTTCTGGAACAAGTTGCCCCATTCCGCGTCATAGCGCGCGCCAGGTTTTGCTGCGATAACTTCAGGCAAGGGCTTGCCCTGTTTTTTGAGAGCCGCAACTTTGTTGCGGATATCAACGAGCACGTCTCGGAATAGAACCAGGTCGGCTTTGCCGCCCACGGCTCCGTGCCCAGGAATAACGATCGTCTTCTCGGTCACTTTTGCGATGTTGGCTTCCGCGGCGCGTATGTGGCCGTCGATGCTGCCCCCGGTTCCGTAGTCGATAAAGGGATAGTCTCGGTTCCAGAAGGTGTCTCCGGTATGAAGAATGTCGGCCTCCGTAAAATACACAGAGATATCGGAGTCGGTGTGAGCAGGCGAGTAGTGCTTGAGCGTGACAGTGGTGTTGTTGATGTGCAGCGTGTGGTCATCTTTGAAGACGGTCGAGGGAATTGCACCCGCCGGCGCGGCTGGGAAGGTGTACTGCCAGTTACCTTCAACGCGTGTGGGCCTGGAAAGATGTTTGCGCGTGTTCTCATGCGCGAGGATGCTGGCTCCGGCTTCATGAAGCCACTCGTTGCCACCGGTGTGGTCGAAGTGCCAGTGAGTGTTGATCAGTTGTTTGATTGGATCCGCGTTGATGCTCGCGAGGGCTTTCGAGACGTTCGGATGTGCGGTGATGATCGCTGCATCAATCAGCAGCTTTCCGTCGGGGCCAGTTAGGACGGCGATATTTCCACCAGCTCCCAAAAGTACGGTGATATTGCGGCGAAGGTTTTGAACTGTAACTTTCGCTGTTGCGGCTTCCTTGAACGCACCTCCAACGAGGCCGCCTGTTTGGGCGACAAGATGACCTGGAGCAAGACAAGCTGCGGCGACCGTCAGACCTCCAGTAGCAAGAAACTGACGGCGTGAAATGTCGGGTGACGCTTCGGTGGCCATAAGTTGCTCCTGTCTGTTTCGCTTGAGTTTAGTCGACATCCTGATCAGCCGTCAGACCAATTCGTTGGGAGGTCCGCGTCATGCTTCTGAGATCCGTGTAAAAATCCGGTAAAGGTTAGCCCCACCAGGTTTCGCCCTTTTCCATATGTGACTTGAGCCAGTCCTCGTTGATTTCGAGGCCCAGCCCGGGTCCTTCGGGGACTAGGAACTTACCATTGTGCAGTGCAGGTTTCACTCCCAGTGCCATATTCTCCTTGTTGCCACGGAACGCTCCCAGAACGTTTTCTACCTTGAACAGGTTCGAAGTAGCCGAGGCGAGATGCATTGCCGCGTAGAACTGAATCAGCGAGCTGGGGCCGCTATGGAAGCCAACAGGAGTGCGTGTCAGGCTCGCATATTTGGCGATGTCGCGGCACGCCGTGATGCCGCCAGCGTAGGCAATATCCGGGTGAATCACATCGACCACCTGGTAGTCCAGGAACGGTTTGAACGCGCCCACCAACTCAAGGCGCTCACCCGTGAGCACGGGTACCCTTGTCGAGCGCTTCAACTCCAGCCACGCTTCCGAGTACGCCGTGGGTAGCGGATCTTCAATCCACAAAAGATCGGCAGGCTCCACGGCTTTACAAAGCCCGATCGCACTACGCGGGTCGAACTGTGCGAGGCAATGCATTGCGATGTCGATGTTGTCGCCTGCGGCCTCACGCACGTTCATGTAACCAATTCCCGCTCTGCGAAAATCTTCACCGTCGAGAGTCGTGCTGTACGGGAACCCCCCTTTGCCGCCTGTACGAAATGCATTGGCGAGGTTTGAACCGACAGCCGGTGCGCCAGCGGTGCCTGCAGGACGGACGGTTCCGGGAGCGCGGACGAGCGCGTTAAATTTGAATGCCGTCATACCCTCCGGCTCACTCTTGACGCGCTCTGCCCACGCACGGCATTCGCCCTTGTCCAGCATGTTCGCAATCATGCCGTGCCCATACACCGGGATCTCTTTTTGTATCGGACCGCCGAGTAGCCTGTAGACCGGAAGTCCCAGGATTTTGCCGGCCAAGTCCCACAGCGCGATATCTATGCCGCCAATGGTGGGAATGTGTGCCTTGTAAGGGTGCTGCACTCCCGTCATGGCATAAAAATGCTTTTCTATCGCCAGCGGATCCTCACCGATCAGTATCGGCTTCATCGTCTCGATAATGGCGCGGCAGGCTGCTGCAGAGAAGCCAGCTTCGCCATAGCCGGTCAAGCCCGCATCCGTTTCAATCTTCAGAATGCAGCCATCGCCTGTGTTGTCGAGAGCCAAGGTCTTGATGGCGGTGATCTTGACCATCTTTGTGAAGGGAGCAGCCAGGGCTCTGAAATGCATCAGCCACGGGGCAGTTGACAGGCTCAAGGCCATTTTGACTAGGTCGCGACGGGTGGTTTTCATCGCGCTGACAGTAGCATAAGTTTCCCATCACTGGAAACCAAAAAGTGAACTAAAGTTCACAAAATTGACTATTTTTCACAAATGGCTTGCCTATTGCAAATCGCAGATGTTATTGCTTGCAGGCACGGTTGAGGCGCGTTTGTCCGCCTGAGGCTGTGTGTTTGTCTAAAAACTTGCTCGAGGAGAAGAGTGTGAGCGAAATGCCTGTGGTGAGCCGTCGGACGATGTTTCGCGGGATGTTGGGTTCGGGAATGTTGATGGGGATGGAGTCGTTCGGGACGGTGAAGCCGGCCGAGGCGGCGGTGATCAGTCCGAAGGATTCGATCAAGGTCACGAAGCTTGAGACGTTTTATGTGAAGCCGCGATGGCTGTTTTTGAAGATCTATACGGACGCGGGGATAGTTGGGTTGGGCGATGCGACGCTTGAGTCGCGTGAGGAGACGTGCGCGGCGGCGGTTCATGAGTTGGGGCGATATTTGATTGGGAAGGATCCGCGCAGGGTGGTGGCGCACTGGCAGGCGATGTACAAGGCGGCGAATCCGTATCGGGGTGGGCCGATTTTGATGAGCGCGATCAGTGGGATTGATCAGGCGCTGTGGGATATCACGGGGAAGGCCTTTGGAGTGCCGGTGTGGCAGTTGTTTGGCGGGCCGATTCGCGAACGGGTGAGGGTTTACTGGGATACGCTGCATCTTCCGCCGGCAATGCTGCAGGAGAAGATGAAGGAGGGATTTACGGCGTTCAAGGCGGCTCCGCTGGAGTATGCAGGGACGGAGAGGCCTTCGCCGATGCCGCTGCGGGACACGCCTGCGTATGTGGATGCGATTGTTGAGAACGCGGCTTCGCTGAGAGAGGCGATTGGGAAGAATCGCGAGTTTGCGGTGCATATTGGCGAGGCTTCGTATCGCGCGTCGATGCAGATCATTAATGCGCTAGAGCAGTTTCAGCCGATGTTCTTTGAGATCCATGCGAACAATTATGAGTACGACGTGATGGCAGATATTGCGAGCAAGACGCGGGTGCCGATCGCGACGGGTGAGGATGTTTATACGAAGTGGGGGTTCCGACCGATTTTGATGAAGCGTGCGGCGAGTATTTTGCAGCCGGATTGTTCGCACACGGGAGGGATTACGGAGCTGTACAAGATTGCGGCGATGGCGGATGCGTTTGATGTGACGATCGCTCCGCATAATCCGCTGAGTCCGATCGATCTGGCCGCGGCGACGCAGGTGGCGGCGGTGATACCGAACTTCTTTGCGCTGGAGACGAGCGATCGGGGGGTTAGCGATCCGAAGCTGCAGGGGTGGTCGGGGTCGTGGCGTGGGGTGGATCTTTTGAAGGAGCCGCTGAGGGTGGAGGCCGGGGATCTGGTGGTGCCGACTGGGCCGGGGCTTGGGATTGAGTTGGATGAGAATGCGCTTGCCAAGCATATTACGGATATTCCGGCAGACCGGTAGACGAGCTCTGCGGGAATGGGTGCCCGGTCTTCGGCTCGGGCATTCTTGTCTTGAGTGAGCTATGAATTGGTTTGCGGCTGCTGAGATGCATCTAAATTGGAGAGTGGGAGGTCGGCATGGGAATGATCGCGATTTATGTCTTGGGGCTTTGCGTTTTGGTCTTCGGCTTGATCATGTTGAGGCGACTGCGGGCCAAGCGCGAGATTGAGGCGAACAGCATTGAGCCCGAAGCGCTGTATGAGCAACTGAATGCGAAGGAGGTTCTGCTGTACGATGTGCGCCAGCCGCTGGATTTTCTGGCGCATCCGGAGATCATTCCGGGAGCGACGAGGATTGCGCCGAAGGATATCGCTGAACAGACTGCTTCGTTTTCCCGCGATCACAACGCGGTGATTTATTGCACGGGCGGCGATCATGAAACCAGCAATATGGTTTTGGGAAAGGCGCGGGCATTGAATTTCACGCGGGTGAAGCTGTTGAAGGGCGGGCTTGCGGGGTGGAAGGAGAAAGGGTATCCGGTGGAACCTTATTCAGAATCGTTCAGTCTGGACACGGCGGTTTAGGAGAGCGGTTTTCAGTTACCGTCCGCCTCGCTCGGAATTTCGAGTAGAGCGGTTTCAGTCACGTCTGCCTGGACGCCGCGCCGGAGGTATTGGAAAAAAGGCGATCTTGAGGGAGGCGCCTGCGCTATCGACGTCGCAACGGGGAGATCTGAGTTGATCAGCAGTGCAACCTGGTCCCAGACGCGAAGGTCATTCTCGATTTCGTGATGAGGCTTGTTGATGGTCCGGGAATACCAACTGTAGTTGTCGCAATTGATCGGGCGATCTTCATAGGTCATCCGAAGGTTTCCGATGATCTTTGTCCGTGCCGGGTTGACTGCGACAATCTCCGGAGCCCCATGAAGCGGGCCTTTTGTCTGATAGAAGTTGATGGCGCTGGCTACGTTGGGGGAGATTGCGGAGGCCTTGTGACCAGGCTTACCGATCATGTCTATCTGGATGGTGAGGGCTACAGGAATTTCGATCTTGTTCAGTTCGCGAGCGAATTCGGCTGTCTCGGTGGCACCCCAGCTGTGGCCATAGATGATGACGGTAGTCTGCTCTCTCTCGATGGATGAGAGGACGCCATCCTGGTCGGAATCGATTAGGTTCACGACGTGATGAAGGGCTTTTCGTCCATGATGGTTTCCGAATACTTCCACATGGACGGTGGGGTAACGGTCGCGAAGATAGTTGGCGAACTGGACTTCGGGGTGCTTTGTGTCTTTGACACTGACAAAGCCTCCAACAAACCCGATGATGATGACGTTTCGGATGGCTGGGGTAGTTGCGGAAGTGGAGACTTCCCGAAGAGACAGCTCCTGCCCATGCGTGGTGCCGGGCGCCACTAGAGCCATCACGGCGAAGAGAAAGACGAGTGCAGCTAACTTGCAATGCCGATGATCTCTAATGGGAGTTCTCCCGTTCCAACAGAGCGTGGACCCGTGAAGCTACGACGCGCAATCACCCTTAGGATGTATCTGCGGGGGACTTGGATTCGCATTTAATCGCGCTGCGAGAATTTCTGCGACGCTCTTACTGATACTACGAAGGGCAGTCCTTTGCGGATTGGTTGCTCGGCAAGGGGTGGGTGCATCCGACCGCTGCGTCGAAGTTGCAGTCTACTCCCCGCACGCCTATGCGTGATTTGGTCTCGATTGCGGCGCTGGTCTGCTTTGGCCTTGTGGACGACCCTGACCCTGGCCCTGGCCTTGTGGACGACCCTGGCCCTGGCCTTGTGGACGACCCTGGCTCTGGCCTTGTGGACGACCTTGATTTGATGGCCGTGATTGCGGTGCAGGCCTGTTCTGTGGAGCGGGCCGGTTTTGTGGCGTTGGCCTGGGTTGGGGCGCGGGGCGGGTGGTCGGCGCAGGGCGGGTTCCATTCGGTGGCGGCTGACCGGGTCTGTTGCCTTGACTTGGAGGGCGAACGGGCTGCGTGGTTGGCGGGCGGTAGCCGTTTCCTGGAGGACGGTATCCCGGGGGACGGGTATTGACGGGTGGGCGGTATCCGGGGTTCCCCGGGTAGTGCGAGGGCGGTCGGTAGATTGGGCGGTTTACCGGGTAGGGCGGCCGGTAGTTTGGCGGGCGATAGTGCCAGTTACCGCCGTATCCGGGATAGTGGGCATAGTAGGGCGGTCGGGGATGGTACCAGATGCTGGGTGGGCGATAGCCTCCGTGCCAGCCGCCCCAGGGCCCGTGATTGTAGTAGACGCCGTGGCCCCAACCCCATCCCCAACCGCCCCAGCCCCAGGGTTGATTGTTGGCGAGCAGGACGCCAATGCCGATACCGACTCCGAAGGTGATGAGAGAGGTTGCGACCACGGTGCTGGTGCTGGGCGCAGCGTAGACGACGGTGGGATTGTACTGCGGCACGTAAACGACCTGAGGATTGGCGGGCTGAATGACGTAGACGGGCTGGCTGGCGACCTGCTGGACTTCGACCTTCTGCTGTTGATTGCTGCGGAGCGCACCGGAGGCGTAGGCCTGGGAGCGGAGGCGTTGGATGGAGGCAGCCACCTCTGCCTGATTGGCCGCCATGGCCTGGCCGATCGCGGCGTAGTCGTCGATGTGATCCGACATCATTTGAAGAACGGTCGGGAAGGTGACGAGAGCGAGGAAGGCTGGATCGAAGCCTTGTTTCTGCGCGGCGTCGGTTAGAGCGGTGCCTTTGAGGTTCTGATTCTGGGCGAGCCAGTTGGTGACATCGAGGATCTCCTGCGGATTGGCAGAGGCGGTGGTGATCTGCGCAAGGAGCGAGTCGGGGTAAAGAGCAATTGGCGATAGGAGCTGATCCAACTCTTGGGGAGTTGGAGGCGGGGGTGCGGCTTGCTGAACAGGCGGCGCGGTCTGGGCTTGAAGGATCGGGGCAACGGTGGGGAAGAGGAGTAGACCGATGAGTAGAAATGCTGGTGTGATGCGGGGCCTGCGTTGCATTCGATAACTCCGGAAGGAGACAGGTTGCGCGGGTTGATTTTTAAACCTACCCAAATCGTACGTGGCAGCTCAGTATATAACTCTCATTTTCGTGACTGGCCTTGATCGATGTGAGACGCAGGATTTGCGATGGTGCATTTGCTAGTTTGGCCCTTAGATGCGCCGAGAAGGGCGAATTGATGGCTTCGTTGAGTTGATTGCTGCGGGTAATTGTGGTGGACGAGTTTGCGGAGAAAGTTTTGCTCTTGAGATTAAATTCGGCATCCAAAGGGAGATGAGAACGTTTCGAAGAGCGGTTCTTTTCATTCCTCTCCTGTTTGCTACCACAATTGTTCCGGCGTTCGCGCAGCAGCACCGCAACGACAGCGCTTACTACAATGGCATGCGCCACGGTGCGCGAGGTGGCAACTACTACAACAACCATGATCGGCCGTATCACAATGACCACTATCAACAGCCGAAGCAAGGTGGCATTGGGCCCGGCAAGGGAGCGCTTATCGGCGGGGCTGGAGGCGCGGCGCTTGGCGCGATCTTCGGCGGCGGGCTGAAGGGTACGCTGATTGGCGGCGCGGCGGGTGCCGGCATTGGCGCTGTTGTGGGGCAGGCTGCGCAGAACAAGCGCAATAACGACAACTATCATCACCACTCCTACTAGTGATAACCCAAGTCTCGATGAGAAAAGGAACGATCATGCGTCTGGTTCATTCAATTGCCCTCAGCTTTGCCCTTGCCGCGGCTACTATTGCCGCGGCCGCTCAGCAGCCGAAGTCTCCGGTGACGATTACGCCATCGGCGGACACAGCCGCTCCGCATACCTGGACTACGGAGCAGATACTGACTTGCACGGTGTCTGATTGCTGGCAGCTCTCCGGCAAGAACGAAACTACATTCTTCAACATCATTCAGCAGCTTGCCGAGATTTCGGCTCAGACGCGCGGGCTGACTCTGCCGGACGACGCTGCAGCAGGGCAGCGCACGGGCGAGTACATCAAGGCCAAAGCACACACGGATCATGGACAGCTTCTGTATGCAATTGTCGATGCTGCTATCCGCAAGGTAGGTACAAGACCGACGGCGACAGGGACGAAGTAGGCCGAGCTCCAACCGCTTCAGGCGAGGTGGGTGGAGGCTATCGCGATGGCGGCTATGGCTGCGGTTTCGGCGCGGAGGATGCGCGGGCCGAGGGTGACGGGTTGCCAGGCGTGTTCAGTGAAGAGGGACATCTCTTCGGGGGTCCAGCCACCCTCGGGGCCGATTGCGATTGCGTGGGTGATGGCAGAGGCCGCGTCCGAAGATATGGACGCGGCTTCTTGACGTTCCAAATGCTCCAAGGCAGAGGTGAGCGTGGTGCCTTGTTCGGTCTCGCTGAGGAGAATGCGGGTCGGGGATTTTTCTTGTTGAAGAGCTTGTTTAAGGGCGATGGGGTTGGCGATCTCGGGGACGTCGGTGCGGCGGGATTGCTTGGAGGCTTCGAGGGCGATGCGGCGCCAGCGGTCTACGCGCTTTGCGGAGGACTGGGCGAGGTGTTTTTCGGTGCGGCGGGCGAGGATGGGTGTGATGCGGGCGATGCCTAGTTCGGTGGCCTTTTCGATGGCCCACTCCATGTGATCGAACTTGAAGACGGCGAGGAGAAGATGGAGAGGAAGGGCGGCGTCGGCGGAGAGCTCTTCGTGGAGGGTGAAGTCAACGCGCGCTTCGGTAACACTGGTGATCTCGGCTCGGTGGAGGAAGCCGTTGGAGACGATGTCGTAGATCTGGCCTGGTTCGGCGCGGAGGACTCGGGCGAGGTGCGTGGCCTGATCGCCGGTGAGGGTGGCGGTGGTGGCAGTCCAAGTGTCGGCGATGAAGCGGCGACGGGTCATGCCTTTGAGTTTAGTTTGCGGGGGTGGAAGCTGGCGCGGCATGCGCGGTGTTGGGAACGGCTTCGCTGGCGCGGCCTATGAGGACCTCCTGCTGACCTTGATGATAGAGGTCAACGTTGAGGACGGCGGTGCGGCGATGATCCCAGACCTCTTTGGTGACGGGGAAGTGGAGGAGGATCATGCCTTCGGCGGACTGGCCGGGGCTGATCATAGTGTCGCGGAGGAGGGGATCAGACGCGAGAGGCTTGAGACCAGGAAACGAGGTGTAGACGTTCTCGAGGTCGAGCCTTTCGACAGCGCTGGTGGTGATCTCTTCGCCTTCCGCTGTGGTGAGGGTCGCGGTGAAGTCCTTGAGGAAGAGCGGGAGATGGAGGCGGTCGTCGATACGGAGCGTGGTGAGGACGTAGAGAGCGTCTTCTGTGTGCTGGTTGCCGACCACGATGGAGTCAGATTTGAAGACGGTGTGGGTGGGATAGATGGTGGTGCGGGTGATACTCAGGTCCGCTGTTCTGTGTGGGGTGAAGCGCAGAACCAAGGCGAGAATAATGCCAAGAATGAGGAACGCCAGGAGGACCGGCACCAGCAGGTTTCGTCGAGCGGGTTGAGCGAACTTGAGGTCGGACACTGGGATGAGAATAGCAAGGGTTTAGCGATTTCAGAAAGGTTAAAAGACCGAAGGTTCAATAAATGTTTTTGGTTGGAGTTTGAATTAATGTTTTTGGCACTTGGGTTGTAAGCGTTGGCCTACATGGCTATGCGGATGGCAGGCGAGGAATGCGCGAACGCCAGGGGTATGGCAGGGGTGGCTGGAATGGGTTCAGTCCTTCTTGACGGCGTACTCCTCCAGAAAGACGGTGATGAGGGCGGCGGTGGGTACGGAGACGAGGGCTCCGACGACGCCGGCAAAGGCCGTGCCCAGCAACAGGGCGACGAGGATGGTAAGGCCCATGAGATTGACGCTGGAGCGCATGATGCGGGGGATGAGGACGGCGTTTTCCAGGTTGACGTAGACGATGTAGAAGATGAGGACGCCGGTCATCTTGGTCCAGGAGTCGAGCGCGGCGATGATGGCGACGAGGGCTATGGTGATGACGCCGCCGGCGATGGGGATGATGTTGAGCAGGCCCATGAGGAAGCCGAGAAGAAGGAAGTAACGGACGTGGAGGAGACCGAAGACGATGATGCTCGAGACTCCGAGGATGAGCATGAGGGTGCCCTGGCCGATGAGCCATTTGCTCATCTTCCGCTCGGCTCGTTTGAGGGTGTTGTTGAGGCGGGTGCGTTGATCGGTGGGGAAGAGGGAGAGGAAGAAGCGGTAGGCGTGTTCGCCCTCGAGCATGAAGTAGATGCAGAGGAAGACGGCGGTGAGGATGTCGAAGATGTGGGAGAGCCAGAGGGGCACTGAAGTGAAGAGATAGCCGGCGGTGGCATCGAAGGCGCCAATGCCGCGCTGGGCGATGGCGTCAACGCCGAACCTGTTGGCGAAGGGAATTTTTTTGAGCTTGGCTACGATATCGGGAATGCGGTGAGGAAGATCGTCGGAGAATTGGCGGAGGTCATGCACGACGGGAGGCAGGCCAGTGGTGAAGAAGAGCGCGAGGATGCCGGCGACGCCGACGATCAGGAGGACGATTGCTACGGCGCGGGAAGGATGATACCCGCGCAGGTTGAGACGAGTGATGCGGGCGACGAAAGGCATGAGAACGACAGCGAAGAGCGCGCTGACGTAGAGAATCAGGAGCTCTTTCTGGAGGGTCCAGGCGAGGGCGAGGAGCAGGAGGACGACGATGCAAAAGATGATGTGACCGCGGACTTCAGCGCGGGATCGCTTCTCGTAGGGGCTGAGGTCTTCGGCTGCGGGGTTGGTCAGCTGAGTTCTCCTTGGTTACTGGCTCTGGGTGCTGACTTCGGGTGCTGACTGTTGGATGCAGATAGTGTGCTCTTCTGCGGCTCGGGTGCGGGAGTGCGGAGTTTGAGTCGTTCGGTCAGTTGTCAATTCTCAGGTGTCAGTTTTTTTGATGGTGTCACAGACCGGATTTCAGGATTGCCTCCACGGTCTGTTCGGGGGTTTGGTCGGCGGTGTCAAGGGTGAGGTTGGCGAGGCGGCGGTAGAGGGGGTGGCGCTTTTGGAAGCGAAGCTGTGCGGCGGTGGGATCGGCGAGGACGGGGCGGGCTATGTCCTGCAGCATGCAGCGGTCGAAGAGGGTGGGGAAAGGGGCGTCGAGGAAGATGGTGAAGGTGGCGGGGGTCTGCTCGAGGAGGAGGCGGTTGGTGAGCTCTTCAGGGGTTCCGCCGCCGAGGGCAAGTACGGTGTGGTTCTGGCCGAGGGCGGAGGCGAGGGCTGAGGATTCGAGGCGGCGGAAGTGGGCCTCGCCGTGACGCTCGAAGAGCTGGGGGATGGTGGCGCCGGTGCGGGCCTCGAGGTGGGCGTCGAGGTCGAGAAAGCTCCAGTTGAGGCGGGAGGCGAGGAGCCGGCCGATGGTGGATTTGCCTGCTCCCATGAATCCGGTGAGGACGAGACGGCGGAGATGCGCGGGGGCGAGGGTGGGGCCGGGCTCGTTGTTGGGCATGTTCTCTGTTTGGGGTTCGTTTTGAGCTTCGGAATGGGTTTGGGTTTGCGCTTCGGACTCGGTGGACGTCATTGCCTCTCCTTGCTGATGGTGCGGGAAAAATGAAAGAGCCGCAACCTTTTTGGGCTGCGGCTCGGGAAGATCGATGACTCTGACAGTTATTTAGGTGTTTTCAGAGATGCATGCGAGGACTCCGTTGGCCGCAGGATGGCGCCAATAGCAGAGGGTAAAGAACGTAAATGAGTTGCGGCTCGACATGCTCAATGGAGAATACCTCGGGTCTGTGGAGATTGCAAGGGCGCGCGGACAAAATGGTGGCCCCCACTGATTGTTATGAATTGTGAGACCGCAATTCCCACCAATCTTCTCCTTTCTGAGTTTGTGCGAGGTTATTCAGCACAAGCCCACGCATGCCTATGAGTTAGAGGTGGAAGGATTTTGTTGAGGCGCGTGTGAGCGTCCGAAAAGCTGCCCAAAGACGGGCGTAACGTGAATCACGTCTGGCGGTAACAACATCAATTCCGTGGTGCAGCGGGTGGAAGAGGTTCTCCTGGAGAAGTTTCCACCGGGAATAAATCTTGCAGCGATGTGTTTGGAAGAGAGAAGAGTATGGCGGGGAACCAAGACGGGGCAGGGCAGGCCGAGACGACCGGCATCGAGTATATCGACGGATTGTACGGCTATGCGATGGTTCTGACCCGCAACCATGCAGAGGCAGAGGATTTGGTGCAGGAGACATATGTGCGCGCCATACAGGCAATGGGGAGGCTGCGAGAAGGCAGCAATATGAAGGGTTGGCTGTTTACGATTCTGAGAAATATCTGGCTCAACCAGTTGCGAAAGTTCCGAAATGGGCCCCAGCTAGTTGAGATCGAAGGCGAGGATGGCGTTGCGAACAGTATCGCCGAGCCATCCAAAGACTCGTATGAGGTTTATGTGAGCAAGATGGAGACAGAGCGGGTGCGAGCGGCGATTCGGGAGCTGCCAGTGGAATTTCGCGAGATTATCCTGCTGCGGGAGTATGAGGATCTCTCTTATCTGGAGATTGCAAGTGTGCTGGACTGTCCTGTGGGAACTGTGATGTCTCGATTGGGGAGGGCACGCGCCAAACTTCGAGTCCTGCTGTCAGAGATGTTGAAGGGGGCCAGTTCGCCTTCCGTGAGAGGCACAAAATGAGGGATTGCGGTGACAACAGCTCGGCGATCGAGCTCTATCTCGACAAGGAATTGAGCGGTAGGGAGCTTGAAGAATTTCTGACGCATTTAGAAGGATGCGTAGATTGCCAGGCTGAGCTTGAGGAGAAAAAGGAGTTGGCCGGTCTTCTGCATCGGACGCGGCCGTTGTATACGGCTTCTGATGCGTTGCGCGCGACGGTGATGCGGAGGATGGAGGAGACTTCGTTTTTGGCCAGCAATGCACCGCCACGGCTTCGAAGACGCGTCCTCAATCTTTTAACGCGGCCATCTGGCGGTCGAATTCTGCAGCACTGGCCGGCGATGGTGGCGGCAGTTCTTTTGATTGTTGCGGGACTACTTCCTGTACCCGGAGTTCTGCGTCGCGCCAACGCGAACAGTTACATTGAAGCAGCCGTTGCTGCCCACCGTGGTTCGCTGGACGGCAGTCTTCCCCTGGAGATCAAGACCGAGTCGCCCAGTGTCGTTACAGCCTGGTTTTCCGGGAAGGTGCCTTTCAATTTCCGGCTTCCCAGCGTTGCGGAAGAAACAGGACATGAGCAGCTCTACAAATTAACCGGCGGACGGCTGGTCAACTATAAAGATGGATATGCTGCGCTGGTTTCGTACCAGATGCAACGGCAGACGATCAGCCTTCTAGTTTCTTCGAGCAAATCTGCCGTTTCTGCTGGGGGAGAAGAGGTGCATTCCGGCGGAATCACCTTTCACTACAGCAAGCACGCGAGCTTCGCTCTCATTACGTGGAGCAATCACGGACTGACGTACGCTCTTGTGTCATCTTTGCCTGATTCTGGACGGCAGTCCTGCCTGGTGTGTCACCAGAATATGGCAGGCGCCGATCACTTCAAGGCTGAGTGATCGTTGTATCTGCAGCGAATCTGAATACTTTGTCGCATCGACTTCATGTCATTCCATGCGCTGACGGTATGGGAATCGGGAATAGATTTCCGTCTTATGTGTTTTATTGTCAGACACGCAATATGAAATGCGATTGCACGAGGACAGCAAGACGTGTTCCGCATGAGATCAGTGAAGGAGTGGCAATTTATGCGTACCCGAGCCCAGGTTGACCAACGGACTGAATACCCGAAGACCAGTGATGAGAACCTTCTCCATCAGACGATTGGCCTGCAGCCATTTCCCCCGCAGTTCGCGGGCGGAAGAAATGCGAGCGGGGGAAACAAATACAAGACGCGGTGCATTTTGCACAGGAATTCAGAGACATTCGATGACTTATCTTCGCGGTATCATCACCTGCTTTTCGTAGTCGCTTACCGTGTGCTGGGCAATCGTGTGGAAGCGGAACAAGCGGTGCAGAAATGCCTGCGTGCCGTCTCCACTAACGCGCCGACTTTCGAATGTGAGGGCGCTTTCCGCAGTTGGATGGTTCGATTGCTTATCGACGAAGCGGTGACAATTCTTAACAGCATCAGGGTTTAGCAAGGGGAACCTGGAAATGGTGATTGCTGCGTCTAATAGATAGCGTCGGCGCGGTTGGAGATCTCAAAGCCTGATGTGAAGGAGGTTTTGGACCGTCTGGCGAAGACCAATTTCGACCATGATCCAGTTAGTGCACTAGCTATTTTTTTCGGTCAGTTAGCGGTTGGTGAATTGGAGAGTCGGGCGCAACACGATCACGTTTCGGTTGACCGACGGCCAGTGGTAGTACGGATTGCCGGAGTCCTCGTGTAAGACTTGCGCGATTTGGTTCGCCCAGGTCTGTCGGTCGCCGGTGTATGCGGCAATTTCAGCGGCAGAGAAATATAGAGTTAATGCGGATTCGAGAGGAGACTCGAATGCGACGTTATTTGGCGGGATGGATTTTCTGTCTGCTTGTGAGTGGCTTGCCGGTGGGTGGGTTTGCGCAGTCGGGGACGGTAGGGGAAAAAGGGGCGACGGAGTCTGTGGCGGGGGCCCCGGTGCCGCTGGAGAAGACCGAGTGGAGGCTGATCCGGCTGGGAGGCGCGGCGGTGACGGGGGATGATCTGCATCGACCGCCTCAGATTGTTCTCGATCCAGTATCGCAGCGCGCGAGTGGGTCGGGAGGCTGCAATCGGATTGTGGGTGGGTATGAGTTGAAGGGGGACAAGTTGACGTTTGCTCATATGGCGTCAACCATGATGGCTTGCCCGGGCGGAATGGGGACGGAACAGAAGTTTCTGAAGGTGCTGGGCCAGGTGAAGCGGTGGAAGATTGCGAAGGGGCATCTTGAGTTATCGGATGGGTCGGGGAAGGTGGTTGCGGTGTTTGAAGTGGGGGATTCGGTGGCTAAGTAGGTTGTCTTTATTCGGAGGATGTGTGGGCTCGGTGAGAGGCAATATTAGTCGCTTCGTCTTTTCCTGCGACGTTACACTCCATTTCTTCCGCCGATTCTATTTCAGGTTGTGTCGCATGATTGGACGGGGTGAGGTGTAGCAGGCTACGGTTTTGAATCCGGCCCGGGCGAAGGTCGTGGCGTATCCGGTATGAGAGGTGCTGGGGGTTCTGTCTGCGTCCAGAGGATAGGCCTCGAGGGCTGGAGCTTTGGCGCGTTTTGCAGCCTTGATGGCTGCTGCGATTAGCGCCGAGGCGACTCCCTTTCTGCGATAGCCGATGCGGATGTAAAAGCAGGAGAGCGACCAGACAGGAAGATCGTCTACGCGCTTGAGTCGCGATGTGCGGTCGAGCCAAGGTAGCGCTTCGCGGGGAGTGAGCTGGCACCAGCCGACGGCTTTGTCACCTTCGAAGGCGATCAGTCCCGGAGGCGGACCCGTTTTTACGATTTGGTGAAGGGCGGCCTTGTTCTTCCCGAGTGGTTGTTTGCGGTAGGCTGCACCGATCCGCCAATACATGCACCAGCAGTTGTTACATGCTCCTTTGGGGCCGAAGAGGTCTTCGAGTGGAGGCCAAAGATCGGGAGTGAGTCGGCGGATTTTCAATTTAGCTTTCATCTTCGTTGTGGATGCTGGCGCGTCCTTGAGGAAAGCGGATCACGCTTTGTGCGATGGCCCAGCTAAGTTCACTCCAACAGCAGACTGGCGGGGATTCCGACTAGCTACGATGAAACCGTCGCGAAGATAGAGCACCCACATCTAGATGTAAGTGCCCAGTCGCGTGGAGTTACGACGCGGGGCTGTGGAGTCTATTTCTTTTGTCGAGTGTGTGCAGTTTTATGCGACCAAAAAGGTAACTACATTTTTGGAACACAAGTAACTCAGTTGATTTGTATGTTTGATAAATGCAGGCAATGACCGCGAGTGACCTGCCGTTGCGCGTGGGTAAGCCTACGCGAACTACTTTTGAAAAAAACTTAATTGTAATGTTTTAGTGTTATTCTTTTTTTCCTCCCCTTTGAGTCCGTGCGGACGTTGTTTGCCGACGGAAGAAACGTGACCAAGTCAAGGAACTGCGGGGCTCCGCGTACAAAGTGAGGAGATTCTATGTTGACTGAACACCGGGCCAGCTATCGGAAGACTGCCGTGAGCGCGGCGTTGCTCGCTTTCGTGGGACTTGCTGCCATGGTTTGGTTCATCGTCGTGAGACAGATATTTCAGAGGCCTTGGTCGACACATGTCGTTCTGTTTGGGTTGGTGGGTGGCTTCGCGCTACTATGCGGCGAGACCGCGACCGGTCTCGTACTGGCGGGGGCGCTGATCAGCTTGCGTCGCGATCGTCTTGAAAGCCGCGGACTGCCCTATGCGGGGCGTCCACGCGAATGGCATGGCGGATTCGTGGTGCGAAGTTTTCGTGCGCTTTTGCGCCGCGTGCGTGCCCTTGCCGGCCGTTCCCAGGGACAACTTGACTTACGGGCTGGAGAACTCGTGGAAGTGCGTTCTTTGGAAGAGATTCTTGCGACGCTTGATAGAAGGGGTGAGGTAGATTCACTGCCATTCATGCCTGAGATGGAAGTGTGGTGCGGTAGACAAGTGCGCGTGTTCCGGCGCGTCGATAAGATCTTCGATTGGATCCTCATGAGCGGTTTGCGGCGAATGCGCGACACCGTGATCCTGGAGGGACTCCGATGTGACGGTTGTTATCACGGCGGGTGCCAGGCCGACTGCCCGATTCTATGGAAAGAAGCATGGTTGCGTCGTGCTTCGATGAAGCAGAAACCGGCAATCACGCGAGTAGCGGGTTCCCGCGGCGGGCTGGATCTAGGTCAGTTCACGAGGCGGGTCGACGCAGAGACTTCGGAATCGCGATTCGTTTGTCAGTTGAGTAAGATGCCTGAGGCAACTACCCCGACAGGCTGGAACGACCCGCGCAACTTCCTCAGGGAGCTGCTCAGCGGAAATGTTCGTATCGGTCCTTTCTTTACCTCCATCGCAATCCTTGCGTTCAACGCGGTGCAGCGTCGTACTGGCGGCGTCCTCTTCCCGTATCGCGCCCCCTCACCGTTGCAAATGACACCACATGCGGTCTTGAATCTACAGCCAGGCGAGCTCGTGCGAATCAAGAGCAAGCACGAGATCGAGCAAACCCTGAACGCCGAATTCAAGAATCGCGGGCTCTGGTTCGACAAGGAGATGACGCGCTTCTGCGGTGGAGAACATAGAGTACGTGCGCGCGTAAACCGTCAGATAGACGAAAGAACGGGCAAGATGATGAATTTTACGAACCCGTGCATCACGTTGGAGGACGTGACAGCAACAGGGGAGTACCATGAATTCGCCCCGCTGGACGAGCGAATCTATTGGCGAGAGATATGGCTGGAGCGGGTAACAGGCGAAACCGCAAAGAGCTCTGGATCTGAGAATCAAAGTGCCTTTCCACAGATGCAAGAACGGCGCGCCTGACCTGACCGGGGGAGGCGCGGGATCGTTTCAGGCGGTGCGGTCCACTTGATGGGGGATGCCTGCGGTGCGGCGCCGCCTCGGCTCGCTTCAGTCCTTTCCCGCTTGTTGCTGTTGACGCGCAGCATCTTCAAGTCGCTTCCGGATCGATATTAAAGCTCGCAGGCGCCTGACTCGGTGGATACTCTTTGAACGTCTCCATGAACAGCTCCGGAAGGCTTGGCCCTGAACATTGGGATAGATATTCTTTTCACCATCCAATCGTTGTATTGATCAGACGTGATGTCCGCCCGCTCGTCGGGGTCCATTCGCAGGTTGAACAACTTCGCTGTTCGAAGACATATCCATCCAAATGGGCTTTGTGGCCATGCAGGACATGACAGGTTGCGAGTTGACGTTCGATTTCCTTAAAGAGACGGATCGCGGCTCCGGCACAGAGGCGATGAGACTGCAGGAATGGGGCACTGGCCTCGGGCCATTTGTTGTGGGCTATTAGTTTTGCCAGTTATCGGGGGGAACGCGGCTCTCGTAGACTGATCAATCTTCAATCAGTTTCGCCTTATGAGGGATAGGGAATGTGGGGGCAGATTGAAACGGTCGGCCAAAACGCACACTAATGCGATGTCCAGGAGGAACAAATGACGCGGTCAACAGTTCGAGCACTATGCCTTTTACTGCTTCTGCCGGCGGGCTCAGGCTGCAAGAAATCTGATTCGGGCGCGGGTGCACCGACTGCCACCCCGGCTCCGGCTGCTGCCCCGGCAGCGGCACCGGCTGCTGCTGCCCCGTCTGTTCCGGCGGGACCGACTCCTCCGTTTTCTGCGGCGCAGAAGCTCGGGATGTTTGCGTTCGCCAAAAACAATCAGAGTCAGGACCAGCAACTCCGGGATGAGTATGACTGCTACGGCATGGTTCAGCAGCAGACCGGAATAAACCCGGAGGCTCCCCCGCCCGCAGGTGCGTCCGCAGCGGATGTGCAGGCTGCCCAGGAGCAGGCTGCAGCTAACGCTCCGCAAGCCAAGGGGGGGCGAGCGAAGGGTGCAGCGAAGGGCGCCGTGGGCGGGGCGGTCATCGGGGGGATCGCCGGCGATGCAGGTACGGGTGCGGCTGTTGGAGCGACAGTTGGCACGGTGCGGGGCGGACGACAGCAGCGCAAGGCGAACGAGCAGTCGAAGCAACAGGCATCCCAGGCGGCAGGGGCACAGGTGCAACAGCAATCCAACCAAGCCCAGGCCGCTTACAACCAGCAGATGAACAAGTTCAAGCAAGGGTTTTCTGCTTGTATGGATGCGCGCGGATATTCAGTCAAATAGAACAAGGCGGAAGAGACGACTCACTGACACGAATGGCCCATTCTTCGCATGGACACTGCGAAAGACGGGCCATTCGTCGGAGATGAAGTCTACTAGACGGTTTGCGGGATGGAGAGGTCGTCGTCTTCGGGTGCTGGGTGCCTGAGCTTGTCCTGGATGCCGGTCCAGACGGCGTCGCTGGGTTGCTCGGTGAGTTCGAAGAGGCTACGGGCCTGGTCTGCGATGGCCTCGAGATCGCGGACGAGGGCGGCGCAGTCGGGGTTGTTCTTTAGGAACTTCTGCAAACGCGGGTCGGTGCTGACGTGACCGTCGCCGTTGGCGAAGAACTCGGGCAGATATTGTTCAAAGTCTGCAGGGGTCATGGTATCGAAATCGGGGAAGTTGGAGTCGGTCATACCGCCACCTCATTGAAGCCGGCTGGCTGAGACGACTGCTCCGGCTGGCGGAGGAGTTCGCGGAGCTTGAGACGGGCCTTATGCAGTTGGGACTTGCTGTTGCCGGTGGAGCATTCAAGCATGGTGGCGATCTCGTTATGCTCGAAGCCTTCTACGTCGTGGAGAACGAAGACCATTCGGTAGCCGGGGGGAAGCGAGGCGACGGCGCGCTCGAGGGCAACGCGGTCAACCGATCCGGTGAGCTGGAGGTCGCGGCTGCCGAAGTCGCGCTTGGGGGCGTCGTCTTCGGATGGGTTGATGGTCTCTTCAAGGGAGACGAGGTTGAGGCCCTTTTTGCGCAGATGCATCAGTACCAAATTTACCGTAAGTCTATGCAGCCACGTAGAAAATGCGGATTCTCCGCGGAAGCTGCCGATTTTGCGGAAGAGGTGAAGGAAGGCCTCCTGGGTCATGTCTTCGGCCTCGGATACGTTGCCGAGCATGCGGAGGCAGAGCGTGTAGACGCGGCGTTTGTGGAGAGCGTACAGCTTGGAGAACGCTTCTGCGTCGCCGTTTTTTGCTGCTTCGATTGCTTCTGCTTCTCCCGCGATGGGCGGGTTGCGTTTAAAGACGCCGGGAGTTGGTGTGTTCTGGGTCATTTGTAGGCCTTGGACGTCCATAGCTAGACTCCGGACTCGTTCGTCGGTCACCGTTAAGTTTTCGCTTGCTTTAAGCCTACCGCAAACGGACTGAGGGGAATTATGTCGCTTGGGGTTGGATGGAACGTGGGCGGGAAGGGTTGTAAGGAGCGCCGGGTGCACGAGGTTTTGAGCTGTGGATTATCAGATACTTATGAGCCGATGAAGCGAGCGTAGAGGGAGCGGGCCAGGGTGATGTCGGTTGTGCCCTGGATGAGGCAGCGGCCGTCGGGGAAGAGCGTGAAGGTGTGGGGTGGTCGCGTGAAGCGGAGGAGGAGATCGTTGAAACGGACTTCTCCGTGGGGGAGGAGGCGGGTGCGCATGGTGGCGAAGTCGATGGGGCGATGGTGCTCATGGATCTGGACCGAGTTCCGGCCACAGAGGGTGATGTGCGGGCGGCCGACGCCGGAGAGGTGCGAGAAGAGGCGCTGGCCGCAGACGGTGCAGTCGGGGTTTGGGGTGCTGGTGTTGATCTCGCTACGCTGGTTGCCCCACAGGTCGAAGGAGACGAGGGTTCGGCGCATGAGGTGGGGCTGGTTGGTGAGGAGTTTGAGGGCTTCGGTGGTTTGAATGGAGGCGGCGAGGTTAACGGCTGTAGAGAGGATGCCGGCGGTGTCGCAGGTTTCGACTGGGCCGGTGGGGGGCTTGGGGAAGATGCAGGCGAGACATGCGGTGGGAGGACAGCTGTTAGTTGTTAGTGGTTGGTGGTTAATCGATAAGGGAAGGATGTTCATTGTTGCGGCGTAGGCGCCTATGGCGGCTGCGTAGATCCAGGGTTTGGATTGCTGGACGGCGTAGTCGTTGATCAGGTAGCGGGTCTCGAAGTTATCGGTGGCGTCGAGGATTAGGTGGGCTTGGCTTAGGAGCTCGTGGATGTTGGCGGGGACGAGGTCGGCGATTTGCTGGTGGACGGTGATGGTGGAGTTGAAGAGGGCTATTTTGCGGCGTGCGGCTTCGGCTTTGGGAAGGCAGTCGCGAGCATCGGCCTCGTCGAAGAGAACCTGACGCTGGAGATTGGAAGGTTCGACGAAGTCGCGGTCGATGAGGGTAAGGGTGCGGACGCCGGCGCGGGCGAGGAGCGAGGCGGTTGCGGCTCCGGTGGCGCCGACGCCGACGATGGCGACGTGCGCGGAGGCGAGGAGCTGCTGGCCCGAGGCTCCAATGCCGGGGAAGAGGACCTGGCGGGAGTAGCGATCTTGATCGGAGATGGATGAGCGCGGGTCTGCGGGGGTGTTGATCTGGGTGCTGGTTTGCGGTTCCTGGACGGATTGGGGGACGGCCGGGGTGGGGTGGTCTGACATCATAGAGGCAGTCTGCCAAAGGACACTGCTGTTTCGTAGTATAGGGAAGGACGGATGTGCAGGGAAACCGCCGACATGCGTGCGGCTTTCGGCATCTTACGGACGAAAGGCCGGTTGGGTCACGCAGGCATTGGCTGTGCGTCGTTGGGCTGCGCATCATGAAGGACTTGCAGGTTCCTCTCACAACGGAAATAAGTGGCAGAACAGGAATAAAGGGTGGTTTTTTGGGTCAGGAGCAACGAAGTCGCGCGCGTAGTCCACTGAAGTTGAGGTGCAGGCGTATCGCGGCGGCGTTGTGGACCGGATTGCTGATGGTGGCGGGGAGCACGGCTGGAGCGCAGGGGATACCGGAGGCTCCGACACCGGCGACGGTGCAGAGTCCGGTGCAGGGCGGGGCGGATACGGTGACGCCAGCTGGGGCGCAGCGGATTCCCCGTCCAGCACCTCGGCCCCGTGAGACGCCCCAAATTGATGTTGGGCCGGGGCTGACCACGTCGGTGTGGGAGTGGAAGGGGCTGCGGGTCGACAAGATCGAGTTTCACGGTGTGACGTTCGATGAAACGGACACCCTGCCCCAGGAGTTGCCGCAGAAGGTAGGAACACCGCTTGATCCCGAACAGATACGGGCGAGCTTGCGGCGGCTGTTTGCGAGTGGCCGTTACCGGGACATCCAGGTGAGCGGGATACGGCAGGGCGATTCGGTCACGCTGATCTTTAGCGGAGTGGCACGGTACTACGTTGGACGGGTGACGATCGATGGGGTGAAGAGCGACAGGCTGGCGTCGCTGCTGGAGTTTGCGACGAAGCTTTCGCCGGGGACGGCGTTCAACGAATCCCAGATTGAGGCGGGTGCCGAGGGAATCAAAGAGATGCTGCAGCAGCAGGGATATTACGAGTCGGTGATGACAGCAGACTCCAAGATCGATGAGGCTGGAAGCCAGGTAAATGTAACTTATACGGTTGCAATTGGACCGAAGGCGCGCGTGGGGCAGGTAATGCTGACGGGTCCGGATGCGGGCCTGACGCTGGAGGAGTTTCGCAAGAAGGGAAAGCTGAAGGAGGGCAACCGGGTTTCGCGGGACACGACGAGCAATGCGATGGAGAGGCTGCGGAAGCAGTATCAGAAGAAGGACCGTCTGGAGGCGACGGTGACGCTGCAGAAGCAGACGTATAACCTGCCGCGGAAGCAGTTGGACTATGAGTTCCACGCGAACCAGGGGCCCGAGGTGAAGGTGGCGGTGGAGGGGGCTAAGATCTCGAAGAGCCGTATGCGTCTGCTGGTACCGATCTACCAGGAGGGCACGATCGACAACGACCTGCTGAACGAAGGGGTCTTCAATATTCGCGACTACGAGCTGCAGCAGGGGTACTTCGACTCCGAGGTCAAGGTGAGGATGTTGGGGCAGGGGACAGGCTCGGAGAGCGTGGTGTTCACGGTGGACCGCGGGGTGAAGCACAAGGTCGTGTCGGTGGAGCTGAAGGGCAATAAGTACTTCACCGACGAGCTGCTGCAGGAGCGGATGCGGGTGCAGAAGGCGGACTTATACCAGCGGAGCGGGAAGTACAGCCCTGCTCTGATGGCGGCCGATGTGTCGTCGATCCAGACGCTGTATCGCGCGAATGGATTCGATGAGGCGAAGGTGACGACGGATGTGAAAGACCTCCAGACGTCGGCGGATGGAAAGCCGTTGAAGGTGGGGGAGATTGCGGTGACCTATGTGATCGTCGAGGGGCCGCAGCAGAAGTTTGGCACGGTTGAGCTGAATGGTGTGGACGCGAGCAGGACGCAGGACGTGAAGGCGTTGATGAATAGCCAGCCAGGGCAGCCATTTTCTCTGGTAACGCTTTCGGGCGACCGGGACACGGTGTTGCAGTACTACCTGAGTCATGGATTCGACCAGGTAAAGGTGGACATTAGGCAAGCGAAGGATTCGCAGGACGTGGACAAGACGAATGTTTCGCTGAATGTGACGGAGGGGCAGCAGGTGTTCGTCAACCGGGTGCTGCTGTCCGGTATGGATAAGACGAAGCCGAATGTGGTGCAGTCGCAGATCCTGGTTCATCCGGGAGACCCGCTGGACCAGACTGCGTTGTTGCAGACGCAACGGAACCTGTACAACATTGCGTTGTTCAACGAGGTGATTGCTGCGGTGCAGAACCCGCAGGGAGACGCTCCGGAGAAGAACGTGCTGCTGCAGTTGACTGAGGCGAAGCGGTGGAACGTAACGTATGGGTTCGGCCTGGAGGCGCAGACGGGAACGCCGCAAGCCGGCACTATCTCGGAGGCATCGTGCATCCAGTTGATGATTAACCCGTGCAACCAGCTTTCGCAGGAAGGGAAGACGGGAGTGAGCCCACGGGTCTCGCTGGACGTGTCGCGGATCAACTTGTGGGGGACACAGGACTCGTTGACGCTGCATTCGTCGTATGGGTTGCTGGAACAGGTGGGGATCCTGACGCTGCAGAATCCGCACTTGTATGGAGCCAAGAATATTTCTGCGGCGATCTCGGGCGGTTACTCGAACATTCAGGACATTACGACGTTTACAGCAGCGACCCTGCAGGGGGATTTTCGCATTACGCAGAGGTGGCGGCAGCGGGACACGTTTATCTACGACTTTCTATACCGACGTGTGGAGGTTGCCAATGTGCAGGTTTCGGCGGACCTGATTCCGATACAGTCGCAGCCGGTGCGTGTGGGCGGTCCTGGGTTAACCTGGCTTCACGATACGCGGTCGCCGGGCCCGCTGGATGCGGTGAAGGGGCAATACACGACGCTGCAGACGTTTCTGGCTTCGTCGAAGTTTGGTTCGCAGGCGGACTTCTGGAAGATTGATGGAACGAATGCGACGTACTACCAGTTCGGGAAGCAGAAGTATGTGATTGCACGGAGCACGCGGATTGGGTATGAGCAGTCGTGGGGGCCCAACCCGAATGTAGGGAACACTGCCTGCTTGAACCCGGATGCCGAGGGCAACAATCTGCTGGATACGAACGCAAGCTGCGTCTCGGTGCCTCTGCCGGAGCGGCTGTATGCGGGAGGGGCCAACTCGCTGCGCGGATTTCCGATCAATGGAGCTGGACCGCGCGACCTGCAGACAGGCTTTCCGGTGGGCGGAACGGCGGTGTTTGTCAATTCGTTGGAGTTTCGAATGCCGGCGCCGACGCTTCCGATGGTAGGTCGCAGCCTGAACTTCGTTCTGTTTCACGATATGGGGAATGTGTTTCAGCTGGCGTCGCAGATGTTTCCGAGTTTTCTGCGGTTCAACCAACCGGACCGGCAGACATGCTCGAATGTTTCGGGGAGCATTGGAACCTGCAACTTCAATTACTTTTCGCATGACGTTGGACTGGGTGCGCGCTATAAGACCCCGGTGGGGCCGATTCGCCTGGATTTCAGCTACAACCTGAATCCGCCGGTGTATCCGGTGATTTATGACTTCGAGAACAACCCTCCGCACGAGGGCCACGCTGGGCATTTCAACTTCTTCTTCAGTATTGGAGAGAGCTTCTAGATGAAGCCGATGGCGCAGACAACGACAGGGCGGTGGCTGATGAGCGCGTTCGCGTTCGTGGCGATGCCTGTGGTGTGTGCGGGTTGGCTGTGGGCGGGACAGGCTGCGCCGACGGGAACGCCTCAGACCAACGGTTCAGCGTCTGCTGCGCAGGGAGCCGTGCTGGACCGGTTGGTTGCCGTGGTGAATGGGGACGTGATTCTGGAGAGCGATGTGGACGAGGAGCGGCGGTTTGGGGAGATTCAACCCTACCGCGCGGCGTCCGATTCGACGCGGGGCAGGATTATTGAGAGGCTGGTGGACAGGGCGCTGATTTTGCAGCAGGCGGCGTTGGAGCCTGAGGACGTGGTGCCAGATAAGGATCTTGACGCGCAGATCGCGATGGTGCGGAAGGACATACCGGCGTGCAAACAGTATCACTGCGAGACCGACGAGGGTTGGAAGAAATATCTGGCTGACTTTGGATTTACCGAGGCGGAGTTTCGATCGCGGTGGCTCAAGCGGATGCAGCTGCTTAAGTTCATCGAAGTGCGCTTTCGGAATGGGGTCAAGGTTAAGGACGAAGAGATTCAGGCGTATTACGAGAAGACGATGTTGCCGGAGTATGCGAAGCGGAACGTGACGCCGCCGAATCTGGAAAGGATCAAGAAGCGAATTGAAGAGGTGCTGCTACAGCAGGAGGTGGGTGCGCTGCTGGATGATTGGCTGAAGTCGCTGCGGGCGCAGGGCAGCGTGCGGATTATCACTCCGGGGGAGGTGGTCCCGTGAGCGATCTCGAGAAAAAACTGTCGGAGAAGAAGGAGATTCTGAAGGAGAAGGTTGGCGAGGAGATCGCCAAGGTGAAGCGTTCGCTGGCGACGCGAATGGGGCGGGCGGTGGCTTGGACTCTGATTGGGTTTGTGATCCTGTTGATGGTGTTGTTCGGGACGTTCGCGTGGTATTCGACGACGGACGATTTCAACCGGAGGGTCGGCAAGGAGGTTGTCAAGGTACTGGAGGACGCAACCGGCGGACGAGTGGAGCTGGGGAAGATCGGATTCGACCTGTGGCATCTGGCGATTGAGGCCGATGGGCTGGTGATTCACGGACTGGAGGGTCCGGGTGAGGCGCCCTATCTGGCGGTGGACAAGATCGAACTGCGGGTGAAGCTCCTCAACCTCTTCTCGCATGTAACGGGGACGGGGGTTGCTTCGCATGTGCAATTGAGCTATCTGAGCGTCGATCATCCGCAGTTTCATTTGATTGTGGATAAGGACGGAAAGACGAACCAGCCGCAACCGAAGCATCCGAATACAAGCAAGACTTCGTTGACGGATACGTTGCTGGATCTGAAGGCGGAGAAGGTGGTGATTGCGAACGGCGTTGCGCTGTTGAATAACCGCACGATTCCGTTCGACATGGCGGCGCGGAACCTGGGGGCCGAGGTCTACTATATCGCCTCGACTGACCGGTACGGTTTGACGGTGGACTTGAATGACCTTCGGACGAAGATTGCGAAACAAGTGGAGGCGCAGTCGACGCTGCATCTAACCGGGGAGCTGGGACGGGATGCGGCCGATTTGTGGCAGCTTGAGTTTACGAGCGGGAAGAGTTCGAAGCTGCACGTTACGGGGAACATCAAGAATTTTGCCAAGCCGGAGTGGCAGACGACGGTGAAGGGCTCGCTGGATCTAAAGCAGATTTCGGTGCTGGCGGACGTGGAGGGGTTAAATGCGGGTGCGGTCGATCTCGATGTGAAGGCGCACAACTGTACGACGCCGCCGGCGGTGGCGCAGAAGCGCCCACCGTTCTGGCAACGCAGCCATCCGCAGCAGACGGCGAAGCCGCCGCGTCCGTTGCCGCCAGACCCTGATTGCGTGGCGGGATATCTGGTGGTGGGGACGGCGAAGATTCGCAAGGCGTCGTACCGGAACGAGTACGTGCGGCTGCATGATGTGGATGGCAGCGCGACGCTGCATGTGACACCGACAGAGCTTTTGTTGACGGCGCTTACGGGGTATTTGCCCGGCGGGGGTAGCGCGTCTGGTGAGCTGCGGATTGCAAACTGGCTGGGCGAGGTGCCGGCTACGGATGTGGCAGCAAGTTCGACGACGACGAAGGCCGCGGTTACGACGACGAATACTACAGCGAAGTCGATTGGGGCTAAGCCACCCATTACGGAGAGTGTGAAGGTGCCGGCAGTGCAGACGGCGCATGCTTATTTGACTGCGACGCTGGCGAAGATTCCGCTACGGACGATTATGGATGTGACTGCGCCGGAGCACTATGGCGACCTCGGGTTCGATACGGCGGTTAGCGGGCCAGTGAAGATGGAGTGGGGCGGGCCAGCGAAGTACATTGCGGATACGGTAGAGGCGGACGGCAACCTGACATTTGCGCCGACGGGTGTGAAGCGGAACGGTGTGTTGGACAATGTTCCGGTGACCGGACAGACGGTGGCGCACTACACGGGCAAGAACGAGACGGTGGTGATTCAAAAGATTACGCTGCAGATGCCGCAGACGAACTTCGAGGCATCGGG
This sequence comes from Acidobacteriaceae bacterium KBS 89, assembly GCA_000381605.1. Lineage (GTDB taxonomy): Bacteria > Acidobacteriota > Terriglobia > Terriglobales > Acidobacteriaceae > Edaphobacter. Next base: position 647,753 of record KB906754.1, on the reverse strand, counting down.
CGTGCTCGGGGTGAACGAGGGCGATCGGCTGACAGATCTGCGGGTTGACCTGACGATACGGGATCTGACGGAGTACAACCAGTTGCTGACGACGCTGGATCTGGAAGGAAATGGAAAGAGGGGTACGGCGGCGATTCCCGTCATTCTGCATGGTGCGCTGCAGTTCAATGGAACAGCGAGGGGGGCGATTGCGGACCTGGATGTCAAGGGGCACCTGCAGGCGACGAATGCAGAGTTTGCGCTGGGAGCGACGGACGTACTGATCGATTCGGTAGTTGCGGACGCGGAGTATTCGCCGAACACGGGTGTGCTGGTGGCGAATTCGACGATCAAGCGGGGGAGCGCGGTGTTGAATGTCGAGGGGAAGATCGTGCCGAGAAAGGTAGTTGGACCGCGCGGGACGGTGACCTACGAGTGGGACGACGGAATGGCGTTGGATGCACAGGCTCAACTGACGAACGCACAGGTTGTGGATGTGCTGCAGATTGCCGGGCAGCAGGGGAAGGTCCCGCTGACAGGAACGATGGCGTTGAATGCTCATGCGGTGGGGACGTTGAGGAGTTTGAGCGGGGGCGGACATGTGTCGCTGATGAATGGCGTGGCTTATGACGAGCCGTATGAGTCGGCAGTCGCGGAGTTGACCGTGCAAGGCAAGGCCATCGAAGCGAGCAGCGTCGTGTTGAAGATGCATGGAGTGCAGATCGCGGGTAATGGCGGGTATGACTGGGGAAGTGAACATCTACATGCGCATGTGGAAGGGCACGACATTTTGCTGTCGAAGTTTGTAACGGTGCAGGAGGCGAAGACAGGTGTGGATGGGGTTGTCACTCTGGTTGCGGACGCGAATGGAACGGTGACACAGCCTGGGCTTAAGGCGAACGTGAAGGTCACAGGCGTGACGTATCAAGGCCAGGGTGTCGGCGAAGCAGTGGTTGAGGCGCATAGCGATGGGGAGACATTAAATTTTTCTGCCAACTCGACGCTGGTGGGCGCGAAGGTGAATGCGACGGGACAGACGAAGTTGACGGGCGACTATCCGATGCAGGCGAAGGTGACCGTCGCGGGGCTTGATATCGGGAGGCCGCTGGCGTTGTTTGGACCGGGGAACATCAAGGGGCAGTCACAGATCAATGGTGTGGCGACGGTGAGTGGGCCGCTGAAGACTCCGAAGGCGTTGAGCGGCGAGGCGGATTTCAGCCAGGTGGAGGTGAAGCTGCAAGGGATTGAGTTGAAGGCGGCCGAACCGCTGCGGATTGGGCTGCGCGATGGTGTGGCGACATTAGAGCAGGTCCACATAACCGGACAGGATACGGACATGCGAGCCAGCGGGACTGCAGAGGTGTTTGGGTCGAAGAATCCAAAAGGCGGCAGTCTGGATGTGAAGGCGACCGGGACTGTGAGCATGACGCTGCTGCATACGTTTGATACTGACATTATCGCGACCGGAAAGCTGGAGTTCACGGTCGCCGCCGGTGGGTTGGTGAAGAACCCGGAACTGACGGGCAAGGTGCAGTTCGACAAAGTGAATATCGCGATGGATGGTGTGCCGAATGGGTTGAGCAATATGAACGGCACGCTGGTCTTCAATGGGGATCGACTGCAGGTGGAGAGCCTGACAGCGACGACAGGCGGTGGCACGCTGAAGATTGGCGGGGCGATTCGGTACAGGAATGGCGTGTATGCGGACCTGACCGCGACGGGCGATGTGGTGCGGGTGCGCTTGTATGGGTTGAGCGCAACGGCAAATGCGAACCTGAAGCTGCAGGGCGGGCTCGAGAGCGCGACACTGAGTGGAACGATTTTGATTACGCGATTTGGGATTGGGCAGGACGTGGACTTTGCGGCGTTCGGGTCGCCGGGAGGCGTGAGTGCTCCTCCCGATCCGAATTCGCCGGCGAACAAGATCCGGCTGGATGTGCATGTGACGAGCGCGCCGCAGCTGGATTTTCAGAATTCGTACGCGAAGCTGGCGGGCACGGTGGATCTGACGATTCGGGGAACGGCGGCGATGCCGTCGGTATTGGGGCGGATCGAGATTAATGATGGAAGCGCGACGTTTGCCGGGCAGAAGTACCAGCTGCAGCGGGGAGATATTTACTTTACGAACCCGGTGCGGATCGATCCGATCATCGACCTGGATGCGACGGCTCAGGTGGAGAACTACGACATAACGGTGGGCTTGCATGGAACGGCGACAAACCTGAAACCGACCTACCGGTCGGAGCCTCCACTGAGCGAGGCCGATGTGTTTGCGTTGTTGGCGCTGGGGCGAACGCAGGAAGAGGCGCAGCTCTATCAGGAGCGGCAGGCGCAGCAGGGTACCGATCCGACGACCAGCGCGCTTTTGGGCGGAGCCTTAAACGCAACGGTGAGCAACCGGGTTGAGAAGCTGTTCGGCGTGGGTAGCGTGAAGATCGATCCGGCGTTTGTGGGAACGCTGGGGCAATCGTCAGCGAGGATCACGGTACAACAACAAATTTCGCGGCAGATCACAGCGACGTTTGCGACGAATGTGAACACCTCGGCACAACAGTTAATTCAGGTGCAGTATGACTTGAACCATGACAATTCAATTGTGGTGACCCGCGACGAATCGGGCGTGTTCAGTGTGGTTTATAAGTTGCGGAAGAGATACCGGTAGACCGCCGACGGGGTGAAAGTTGCATCCAATTTCGTAATGAGTGATGGAATGTGTTGCGCGGGACCAACGACTTCAGGAGGAACGATGGGCTGGATGAGGATTGTACGACGTGTGGGTTTTCCAGGCCTGGCTGCGGTGCTGCTGGTTGTGGGGACGGGCAAGGGTATCGCCCAGAGCGGACCAAACGATTCACAGATCCAGGCGGATGTAATGAAGGCGCTGGACAACAAGCGATTCAAAGATGTGAAGGCGTCAGTGCAGAACGGTGTTGTGATGTTGACGGGGACGGTGGACCTCTATAGCGCAAAGGTCGACGCTGACAACCGCGCGCATCATCGCAGGAATGTGAAGGGCGTCGAAAACGAGATTGAGGTTGCGGGGCCTGTGGTCGATGATACGACGCTACGGGACAAGCTGGCGGAGAAGCTTGCGTATGACCGCGTGGGATATGGGTCGACGGCCTTCAATGCCTTCACGATTGGTGTGCAGAACGGTGCTGTGACGCTTGGTGGAACGGCGTATGGGCCGTCGGACAAGGACTCGGCGATCAGCCTGGTGGAAAACTATCCCGGGGTGAAGGACGTGATCGATAACGTCGAGGTGGCGCCTGTTTCGCCGATGGATGATCACATCCGGCTAGCGGAGGCGCGGGCGATCTATGGCTTTCCGCAGTTGAATAAGTATGCGATCGATCCGGCGAAGCCGATCCGGATTACGGTGGTGAACGGCAACGTAACGCTTTCGGGTGTGGTGGATACGCAGGCTGACAAGGATGTCGCGAATATACGGGCGAACAGCGTCTCAGGTGTTTTCAAGGTGGTGAACAATCTGCAAGTGGTTGGTGGTACACCGGAGAAGACAGAGAAATAAGTTGGATTTCCTGCATCTGCGCCGCGCCGGCGACGTTGGCGCGGCCCAATTCTTTTACGATAGAGAGATGGCATCGTTTTGGAAGAGTACGGCTGTAACGCTTGAGATGATCAAGTGGGAACATTCGGTGTTTGCGCTGCCGTTTGCGTTAACGGGAGCTGTGCTGGCGGCAGGCGGGTGGCCGACGCTTAGGGTGCTGGGGTGGATCGTGGTTTGCATGGTGGCGGCGAGGTCCGCGGCGATGGCGTTCAACCGGCTCGCGGATGCCAGGCTGGATGCGGTTAATCCGCGGACGGCGATGCGCGCGATACCGGCGGGGACGCTGAGCAGCCGGTTTGTCGGCGGATTTGTCGTGGTATCGGTGGCGTTGTTTGTTCTGGGTGCGGCGATGCTGAATCGGCTGACGCTGGAGCTGGCCCCGGTGGCGCTTGCAGTGGTGTTGCTCTACAGCTATATGAAGCGGGTGACGCGGTGGTCTCATCTGGTGCTCGGACTGGCGCTGGGGATTGCGCCAACGGCCGCGTGGATCGGGGTGCGGGGATCGCTCGACTGGCGAATTGTGGTGCTGACGGGTGCGGTGCTGCTATGGGTGGGCGGGTTCGACGTGTTGTATGCGTGCCAAGATTTTGAGCACGATCGCAAGGCAGGGCTGAACAGCGTGCCGCAGGCGTTTGGCCTGGTGCCGGCGTTCTGGATTGCACGGGCAATGCATTTGGGAATGCTGCTGATGCTCTGCTGGCTGGTGGTGCTGTTTGGACTGGGGAAGGTGGCGATGCTCGGAATCGTGGTGGTTGCGATCCTGCTGCTCTATGAGCACTCCATTATTTCGCCGAAGGATCTGAGGCGGATGAATGCGGCGTTCTTCACGTTGAATGGTGTGATCTCGGTTGTGTTCTTTGGATTTGTGGCGGCAGACGTTTTGATGCGGCGATAGAAAAGCCCGCCACGGCGGGCGGGCCTTTCAAGGAAGTGACGATCGGTCACGCATTATGGTCGCGTTTCACGTCGTCCATTTTCTGATTCAATTTATCCTTGATGTTGTGCGCGGTTGTGGTGATTTTTTCACGGAGTTCGTGCGCCTTTTCTTCTGCCCGCACTTTGTAGCTCTCGCCTTCGACTTCTGCGCGTGCACGCGTGTCGTCATTCACGACGTTCGCGGTGTCTTTGGCGTTGCCCCATGTCTCCTTTGCGACGCCCTTGATTTGTTCTGCAGCGCCAGCGTTGGCCAATTTCTGGTTGCCGACAGCTTCGCCGACACTCTGCTTGATCTTGCCTGCTACCTGATCGAATTTTCCTTCTACTTTATCGGTATTCATGTTTTAAACTCCTTCAGAAAACTCACACGGCTTGGGAGGGCGGCTCTATTGCCTGATGTCTGGTCGTGTAGACGAGCGTCAGACGGCCCGTCTCCCAGACATTAGGTTGAAGATAAGCACGATCACAGCGAGGACCAGAAGGATGTGGATCCATCCGCCCAGTGTGTAACTGCTGACGAGTCCTAGGACCCAGAGGATGAAGAGAATAATTGTAATTGTCCAAAGCATTTCGTTCTCCTAAACGACGCCGGTTCTCACCTCCCGGTTCGCCGCAGTGATGGTGTGCAGTACTGGCCCTTACTTGTGGTAAGGTGCCGGGTTCGCGAAGGAGGTTGCCAGTGAGAATAAAATACGTAGAAGTTGTGTACGCAGAATCGGGGTATTTGCGTTGAAGGTTGCGATCCAGGGAGAGTTAGGCTCCAACAGTCATATGGCGACGGTGGAGATGCTGTGCAACCAGAGTGGGCTGGAGATCATCCCGTGCACGGTGTCTGCCCAAGTGTTGGCGAAGGTTGTTTCGGGTGAGGTCGACTGTGCCGTGCTGCCAATTGAGAACAGTCTGCACGGATCAGTGGCGGAACATTACGACCTTCTGCTGGAGTTGCCGGTACGAATCGATGGGGAGAGTCTGCTGCGAATCCGGCACAACGTGATTGCGATGCCAGGGGTGAAGCTCGAGGAGGTGCGGAGGGTGATGTCGCATCCGGTGGCCTTGTCGCAGTGCCGAAGGTTTCTGGCGGCGCATTCGGAGTTTGAGGTGGTGCCTTTCTATGACACGGCTGGGAGTGTGAAGCACCTGATGGCGGCAGGCTTGCGCGATGTGGCGGGGATCGCGCCCGAGCTTGCGGCGAGGGTCTATAGTGCAGAAGTGCTAGTGGCTGGCATCGAAGACCACACGGAGAATTACACGCGATTTCATCTCCTGCGGCGGGAGGATGCGCCTTCCGCCGGGAATGTGACGGATGCCAACAAGATGAGCCTGGCGTTTGCCATTGAGCATCGGCCGGGGACGCTGGTGGTGGCGCTGCAGCGTCTCGCTGACGCCGGAGTTAATTTGACGAAGATCGAGTCGCGGCCTGTACCGGGGAGTCCATGGGAGTACGTGTTTTATGTGGATGTGCGGTTTGAGACCGCGAAGGATGCCGATGCTGCGCTGGTGGCGCTTCGCGAACACTGCCGGATGGTGAAGGTGCTGGGGCGGTACAGAGCAGCTTAGCTTCGAGCCGGTCCGGATCGCGGGTGGGTGTGCTCTTGGCGTCGATGAATGACCGGGATGCAGTAGCGGGGCCACGAGGGGAGGCGTAGGATGCCGATTACGGTCAGATTGACCCGAGGCGAGAGCGCATAGAAGACGCTGACAACAAGCATCAAACGAGTGACGCAGTGTGTGGCGACGCGGCGCCTGATTGCCGGCGACGAAGTCCGTCGGGGCGGCTATGAGCCAAGAAAAGAGCGCTGCCACGTTGAGCACAAGGGCCGAGAAAATAAGTCCAATTGGTCACTTCATCGCCGGCCCAATCCGGGCCAGTGAGTGCGGCAGGGACACGGACCATCAGTGAATGGAGCGTTTCAAGAATGGATCTGGCCGCGAACCAAGAATTGAGTACCACGGTCTCTGGATTGATGGAAAAGGAGTTATGGCCGATGACAGAGGGGACAGCGGGCGTCTTTCGGGAAAAGGGGTATGAGTTGCGACCAAGCAAAGGCTTGCTGCATCGAATAGTGGATAATCTGATAGAGGTACACTCAATGCCAAGTGATTTTGTAAGTGTAATTCAGCCGACAGCAGCGAAGAACAGTGAGGAAGCTGGTGTAGAAGGGTCGGGGAAACGGCCTGCTCCGGTGCTTCCGGTGCGGGATACGGTGCTGTTTCCGCATGCGGTGCTACCCCTCACGGTAGGGCGCGATAGCTCGATCCAGTTGATTCAGTCGCTGGGCGAGGAGAAGACGATTCTGGTGGTGGCACAGCGGGATGCGCGGCAGGATTCGCCACAGGCCGCGGATTTGTTTGCGATTGGCACGCGGGCGACCGTTCATAAGGTCGTCAAGATGCCGAACCAGAGCCTTTTTGTATTTACGGAAGGCAATGAACGGGTGCATCTGGGCGAGTTTGCGCAGCTGACTCCATTCATGACGGCGGAGTATGAGCCGATTGTCGACGTCGAGCCGCAGCAATCGCCCGAGGCGGAGGCTTTGCAGCGGAACGTGGTGAGCCAGTTCCAGCAAATCGTGACATCGTCACCGACGTTGAGCGATGACTTGCAGACGATTGCGATCAACATTGACGAGCCGGGACGGCTGGCGGACTTTATTGCTTCGTCGCTGCCATTTTTGACCACCACGGATAAGCAGGAGCTGCTGGAGACGCCGGATGTTTCGGCGCGGCTGGAGCGGATCAATAAGCATCTTGCGAAGGAGCTTGAGGTTCAGCAGCTGCGCAACAAGATCCAGACTGAGGTGCAGGATTCGGTGCAGTCTTCGCAGCGGGACTACTACCTGCGGGAGCAGTTGAAGGCGATCCAGAAGGAGTTGGGCGATCAGGATGATACCCAGAAGGACATTGCTGACCTGAAGGAGAAGATCGAAACTGCTGGGATGCCGGAGGATGTGAAGAAGGACGCGCTGAAGGAGTTGGGGCGTCTGAGCCGGATGAATCCTGCGGCGGCTGATTACTCGCTGACGCGGAACTATGTGGAGTGGCTGGCTGTACTGCCGTGGTCGAAGACTTCTTCGGGCGGAGTGGACATTCTGAAGGCCAAGGAGATTCTCGATGAGGATCACTACGGCTTGAAGAAGGTCAAGGATCGCATTCTGGATTACCTTTCTGTGCGGCGTTTGAAGCCGGATATGAAGGGGCCGATTCTGTGCTTTGTCGGGCCTCCGGGCGTAGGTAAGACCTCGCTGGGCCGGTCGATTGCTCGGGCACTGGACAGGAAGTTTTCACGCATCTCGCTTGGCGGTATGCATGATGAGGCGGAGATTCGTGGACACCGTAGAACGTACATTGGTGCCCTGCCAGGACAGATCATTCAGCACCTGAAGCGGGTTGAGGTGAAGGATCCGGTGTTCATGCTGGATGAGATCGACAAGCTGGGGCGCGATTTCAGAGGCGATCCTGCGAGTGCGCTGCTTGAGACGTTGGACCCGGAGCAGAACAATACGTTCCGCGACAACTATCTTGATCAGCCGTTTGATTTGAGTAAGGTGTTGTTTATCTGCACGGCCAATCAGCTGGATACGATTCCCGGGCCGCTGCTTGACCGTATGGAGATTATTGAGCTGACCGGATATACGGAAGAGGAGAAGGTGAATATTGCCATCAAATACCTTATTCCGCGACAGATTAAAGAGAACGGCATCGACGGTGAGAAGATCGAGTTTCCGAAGGACAGCGTGCATCTGATCGCGCGGCACTACACGCGAGAGGCGGGTGTTCGTAAGCTTGAACAGCAGATCGGGACGGTGTGCAGGAAGGTCGCGCGCAAGATTGCTGAGGGGCATACGGAGAAGGTTGTGATTACTCCGGAGATAGTGCATGAGTTCCTTGGCGGCATCAAGGTGCGCGTGGATACCGAGATTGCAGAGCGGACCAAGCGGGCTGGCGTTGCTGTTGGGCTTGCGTGGACACCGGCGGGCGGCGATGTTTTGTTCATCGAAGCGAACCGGATGAAGGGCAAGGGCGGCTTCACGATCACTGGGCAGATTGGTGATGTGATGAAGGAGAGCATGCAGGCTGCGTTGACCTGGGTGCGCTCGAATGCCGCGTCGTTAGGGCTTGATGAGGACTTTACGAAGGAGGTCGATCTGCATATTCATGTGCCTGCGGGAGCGATTCCTAAGGATGGGCCTTCGGCGGGCGTGACGATGGCGACTGCTCTGGTGAGTCTGTTGACGAACACTCCGGTGCATCCGCTGACGGCGATGACGGGCGAGATTACGCTGAGCGGCAATGTGTTGCCGGTTGGCGGAATCAAGGAGAAGTTTCTTGCGGCGAAGCGGGCCGGCGTGCGGGATGTGATTCTGCCGACGGACTGTAAGCAGCAGGTAGAAGAGGACTTAACGCCGGACCAGATCGCGGGTGTGATGATTCATTACGCGGCCCGGATAGAGGATGTTTTGGCGGTTGCGTTGCCGAAGACGCCTTCCGAGAAGGTGCAGGATGAGGTTGTGCGGGAAGAGGTTATTCACGCCGGCGTGTAAGGCGAGTTGATTTGTAAGGTTGAAATGCGGTCCGGCTTTTTGCCGGGCCGTATTTTTTTTTGGGGTGGTGGAAGGGCGTTTTTGCAGGGGGTTTTGAGGAAATGTGGTGTTTTTGGTGTGGTTTTTTGTGGTGAATTTGTGGTGAGTTGCTGGTAAATCGTGGTGTCTTGATGGTGGGTTTTTTGCGTCTAAAAAATACGCCACTGTTTTGAACTTTATTTTCGCTTGAGATCTTGTCTGGTTCTGTGAGGCGATGCGGATGATGACGATTGGGCACTCGACACTGGAGTTGGCGTCGTTTCTGCGGGCGCTACGGGAGAACGGGTGCACGACGCTTGTCGACGTGCGGCGGTTTCCGGGGTCGAGACGGCATCCGCAGTTTGGGCACGACCGGCTGTTTGCTGCGCTGCATGACGCCGGGATACGGGCGGTGTGGCGCGAGGGGCTGGGTGGGCGCAGAGAGGCGAAGAGGGACAGCGTGAATACCGGGTGGAAGGAGGAGAGCTTTCGAGGCTACGCCGACTACATGGAGACGAAGGCGTTCGATAGCGAGGTGGATTGGCTGATGAGGTTGGCGGACTTCGACTATGCGGTGGTGATGTGTGCGGAGGCGGTGCCGTGGAGGTGTCATCGGTCGCTGATTGGGGACGCGGTGCTGGCGCGGGGTGGAGAGGTGGAGGACATCTTTGTCGAGGCGGATGGGGGAAGTTCGCGGAGGCCTCATGTGATGACGAAGTTTGCGCGGGTGGATGGAAGCAAGGTGTGGTATCCGGGGGAGACTGGGCTCTTCGGTTAGGGAGCGCCGGCGTCCGAAAGCGAACAGTGATTTGCGGAAGTGGACGGCACGCGTTTTGGTGGCGATGGGTGGTTTTCTGGTAATTGCATGCTGGTGAGCCAGTTGGGAGGGCTGTGGCGCGGAGGATTTTTGGCCAGTCAATTGCGTTTAGTTTCCGTACAGGAAGACTCTCGGAGGCTGGCTTATGGCGCATTTTGAACGGATTCGCGATGTGATCTCGGGGCCGTTTAGCCCGGAGATTATCAATCAACGTACGGGAGCGGGATGGCAGATGGTCTCGATCGAATGGCGGCGGGAGTTGCCGGATCGGGAGGGTCCTACGGAGGGGGCGTTTGGCGAGGACATTCCGTATGGGCTACGGATCTCGGATGACTGCCAGAGGCTGGAGGTCCATCCGGAGGAGAACCGTGCGTTGATGCAGATGATGGAGTTGCTGGGGCAGGATTTCTCGTATTCGAGCATGGTGAGCGACCTGAATGAGAAGGGCTTTCGCATGCGGGATGGCAGGCCGTGGAACAGGGTGGCCGTGTTCAACATGATGCCGCGACTGATTGAGGTGGGGCCGCGGTTGTTTTCCAGCGAGGAGTGGAAACGGCTGCAGCAGGGGCTCTCGCGGGTGAAGGGGTAGGCGGTTTCCTGAGTTTCTGTGCTGTCCTGTCCATCGCGGTCGGGCGATGGATAGGACGGTGCTGTCTTGTCTTGTGGTGGGGTGGGGCCTATCTGTTTTCTGGTGGATAGAGTCAAAGGGGGAGGCTCGCGTATTCTGGTTCGATGCGTGTGCATGTGCTCTACTTTGGTGTTTTGAAGGATCTTATCGGGCATCGTGATGCGGTGATGGATGTGCCGGAAGGGGCGACTGTGGCTGATCTTCTGGCTTTGCATCGTAAGGCGGGAGCGGCGGTTTGGGATTCGATTGCGGTGGCAGTAAACCAGGAGTACGCGCGTGCCGATGATGTATTGAAGGACGGAGACGAGGTGGCATTGTTGCCTCCGGTGAGTGGCGGGGTTGATGTTTTGGCAAGGGATGATGAGGATGGCTTGGACAGGAGAGCGTACCCCAGGGGCTAAAGCCCCATGTTTGATTGTTGAGATGGAGGGCCAAGGCTGAAGCCTTGGCGTACCTAGAGGCAAAAGCAGAAGCAAAATCAGAAGCAGATCCCCTTCGGGGATGACAACAAGAAAGGCAAAGGCAGAAGCAAAGGCAGAAGCAGATCCCCTTCGGGGATGACAACAAGAAAGGCAAGAGCAGAAGCAAATGCAAATGCCAATGCCAATGCGGGGGTTCTTCCCCATCTGACTTTGCGCAGGGTCAGAATGACAAGATGGTTGAATGGGTAGGGTTTGAATCGTTGTTGTGGAGCGGTAGAGGCTGAGAACGGTATGCGGGTTGAGATTACAGATGGAGTGATTCCGGCGGCGGAGATCGTCGAGTCGATCAAGGCGGGACCTGATGGTGCGGTATGTGTCTTCGATGGAATTGTGCGGGACAATTCGCAGGGACGGAGGACTCTGCATCTGGACTATGAGGCGTACCGTGAGATGGCGCTGGAGCAGATGCGCGGGCTTGCTGCGGATGCGGTGACGAAGTTCGGCGTACGCGATGTGACTTTGCTGCACCGGTTGGGACGGTTGACGGTGGGCGAGACTAGCGTGTTGGTGGTGGTGGCTTCGGCGCATCGTGGGGCGGCGTTCGATGCTTGCAGATGGCTGATCGATACGCTGAAGAAGACTGTGCCAATCTGGAAGAAGGAACAATTTGTCGATGGTGCAGTGTGGGCCGATGGAGAGCCGTTTCCTGAGGAGATTGTGGCGACTTCGCCGGAGAGATTGGGATGAGTCTGGCGGGTCTAGTTCTGGGGACAGGGTTGCTGTTGCAGGCAGGGACGCCGCCGCAGGAGGCGCCGATTGAGCGGAGGCCGCCGCCGCCGCCGGTCGGGGCGCAGGCTCCGAAGACTACGGACGATGTGCAGGATCCGCCGGCGAACAAGAAGCCGCAGAGTGGGTCGCAGCAGAGTGGGGAACCGAAGGGCGGATTTCCGACGATCAAGGTTGAGACGCGGCTGGTGAATGTGGCGTTGAACGTGATGGATGCTTCCGGCGCGCCGGTGGGTGGACTGACGCGGGAGGACTTCGAGATTCTGGAGGACGGGAAGGTGCAGAAGATCGCCGTCTTCGAGAGGGAGACGACGACGCCGCTGTCGATTGTCCTGGCGATCGATACGAGTGAGAGTGTGCTGTCGAATGAGCGGCTGGAGAAGGAGGCGGCGAAGCGTTTTGTGAATGCGCTGCTGCGGGAGCAGGATGAGCTGGACCTGATGGAGTTCTCCGATGTGGTGCGGGAGATTGTGCCGTTTACGAATCAGAAGAAGCGGATTGAGAGTGGGATCAACCAGGTGCAGAGGGGCGAGGCTACGGCGGTTTATGACGCGATCTATCTGGCGTCGGACAGGCTGGCGTCGACGTCGGCGGCGGACGGGCGGCGGCGGGTGGTGGTGCTGATCACCGATGGTGGAGACACGGTGAAGGGTTCGAGGTATACGCAGGCGATAGAGCAGGCGCAGCGGGCGGGGGCGATGGTTTACTCGATCATTATTGTGCCGATCTATGCGGACGCGGGGAGAAATACGGCGGGGGAGCATGCGCTGATCCAGATGGCTCAGGATACCGGGGGGAAGTACTACTACGTGGTGGATCCGAAGGACCTGGAGCCGGCGTTCAAGCATGTGTCGGATGATCTGAGGACGCAGTATCTGCTGGGGTATTATGCGCCGAAGCGAGGGTTGGACGATTCGTACCGGTTGATCAGGGTACGGATGGTGGATGAGGCGCTGCGGGGGAAGTACGACCTTCGGTATCGGACTGGGTACTATGCGGATGCGCGATGAACTTTGGGTGAAGGCTTAACACCGATTTGCACGGATGACACCGATCAGAACTGATACGGCTTGTTTCTGGCGTGTGGTGTACTGGCTTAGTGGGATGTCGCTGAAATGCGTACTCCTGTTTAATTGGAAGTAGAGGTGTTCGATGGGAATGGTGAAGAAGTTTGACTTTGCGCACGTGGCCGAGGGGATCGCCCGGCAGGCGGGGGCGTTGCTGCGCGGGTTTTATGCCAAGGGTGTGGCTACCGAATATAAGGGCGATGTTGACCTGGTGACGGAGGCTGATCGTGCTAGTGAGCAGTTGATTGTGGAGAAGCTGAAGGCGGCGTTTCCTTCGCATGGAGTTTATGGCGAGGAGGGGACGCGGAGTGGGTTGGAGAGCGAGTATCGGTGGTATGTCGATCCGCTGGATGGGACGACGAACTTTGCGCATGGGTTTCCGGCGTTCTGCGTCATTCTGGGGCTGGAGAAGCGGGCGGCGGGGTTGGCGGCCGATGCGGATGGGGAGATGGTGGCTGGGGTGATCTACGATCCGCTGCGGGATGAGATGTTTTCCGCGGAGAAGGGCAAGGGGGCGTGGCTGAATCAGAACAAAATTTCGGTGTCGAAGATTGCTACGGTGCAGGAGTCGCTGACGGCGACGGGGTTTCCGAGCCAGAAGCGGCATAGCAGCCCGAATATTCATCTTTATCAGCAGATGACGCTGCGGTCGCATGGGGTGAGGCGGGCGGGGAGTGCGGGGCTTGATCTGGCTTATGTGGCTTGTGGGCGGCTGGATGGGTTCTGGGAGTTTAGTTTGAATCCGTGGGATACTTCGGCGGGGGTGTTGCTGGTGCAGGAGGCCGGGGGGACGGTCACGCATTTTGATGGCGGGAAGTTTACGCTGGACAGCCGCGAGGTGCTGGCTACGAATGGGTTGATTAACGGCGAGATGGTGCATCTGTTTACGGAGATGTTTGCAGGGAGGGGGTTGGGGGAGATTCCTACTCCGGCGGAATTTGCGGCGCGAAGGGCTGCGGCGAAGTAAGTGCGGAAGCGGCGAACGGCGCGGGTGATGCTGTTCGACGAAGGTGGGGAGATTTTGCTGGTTCGGTTTGTTGTGCCGAGGGTGGATGGTGAGTTTGTGTTGTGGGCGCTGCCGGGTGGGGAGATCGAGGCTGGGGAGACGGAGGCCGAGGCTGCGGTGCGCGAGGTGAGGGAGGAGCTGGGGCTGGAGTTGACGGTTGCGGGACCCGTTTATTGCGACAGCAACCAGTTTTTTCACCAGGGGGAGATGCAGGATAATATCGATTTTCTCTTTCGGGGTGAGTGCGGGAGGGAGGAGCCCCGATTGATGGGAGTTACGGTCGATGAGAGGGAGATTATGAAGGAGATTCGCTGGTGGAGCAGGGCGGAGGTCGAGGCTTCGGGGGACAGGATCTTTCCGGAGAATCTGGCGGAGCGGATGAGGGAGCTGTGTGGTGTGCGCGGGGAATGAGGTCTAAAAGAGTCGCAGATATTCGCAGATTGGGAGTTGCGGCGAGGAGCGGTTGTGCTGCTAGAATCTAGACCAAAGCTTAGGAATAAGCGGCGACGTTCGATAGAAGTAAGGGAGATTTTTCGAGATGGCTTATGTGATTGCGGAACCGTGCATAGGGACGAAGGATTCGGCTTGCGTGGATGCCTGCCCTGTTGACTGTATTCACCCGAAGAAGGATGAGGCGGGGTACGGTGAGGCGGAGCAGTTGTTCATCGATCCGGTAGAGTGCATCGACTGCGGTGCGTGCGTGCCGGTGTGCCCGGTTTCGGCGATCTATGCCGGGGACGACCTGCCGGAGAAGTGGGCGGAGTATCAGACGAAGAACGCCACCCACTTTGGGCGGTAGATTTGAAGGTTCTCGCATTACGCGACCGCGCAGCCCTGTGGCTGCGCGGTTTTGCTTTTGGGGAGAGATGGGGATGAAGAGCCTGGCCTCGCCGGAGGTGCTGTCGGAGACGAGAGCGCGGTTGCGGAGCTTGAGGGTTGACGATCGGGCGCTTTGGGGGAAGATGACGGCGAAACAGATGGTGCGGCATCTCGGCTGCTCGTATGAGGTGGCGCTGGGGGAACGGACGGTAGGGCAGTGGAACGGGTTTCCGCCGGTGCTGATGAAGTGGGCGGCGCTGCGGTCGGGGCTGCGCTGGCCGAAGAATGTCCAGACGATGCCTGAACTGAAAAGGGCGATTGCGAACCACTCGGACGATGAGTTTGGGGCGCTGGTGCGGTCGGTGATCGACAAGGTGCAGGTGTTGGCGAGTGGTGCGAATTGTGCTGCGTCGCATCCGATGTTCGGGCCGATGACGGATGCGGATTGGATGCGCTGGGGGTACCTGCATGCGGATCATCATCTGCGGCAGTTTGGCAGGTAGGGGATGAACCAGCGCGTTGGGGAGGCGATTGTGTTGCGGGTGTGGCCGTTTCATGAGGCAGACTTGCTGGTGAGCCTGTTTACTCGGGAGCAGGGCCGGGTGAAGGGCGTGGCGCGACATGCGATGCGGTCGCGGAGGCGGTTTGGCGGGGCGCTGGAGCCGATGACGTATGTGCGGGCTTCGTATGCGGAGAAGCCGAAGCAGGAGCTGGTGCGGCTGGATGCGTTTGAGATTTTGAGTTCACCGCTGTCGCGGCCGGTGGACTATGCGCGGACGGCGGCGCTGCAGTTTCTGGCGGAGGTGGTGGAGGAGGCGCTGCCGGAGGGTGCTCCGGAGGATGCGGTGTTTCGGCTGGTGCTGGCAGTGCTCGACGAGATGCAGGTGGGGAAGGTGTGGATGCCGGTGACTTACTTTGCGCTGTGGATGAGCAGGTTGATGGGATGGATGCCGGAGTTGGGGCATTGTGTGGTGTGTGGGCTTGATCTGCGTGGGGGGACGGTGTGGTATTCGGCGACGAGTGATGGGGTGACTTGCGGGGATGATCGGCGGAGCGGGAGCGTGGCGCTGTCGGCGGAGTCGGTTGCGACGGCGCAGAGGATATTTCGCGGGACGGTGAAGGGGTTGGCCGAGGAGGATTGGCCGAAGACGCGGGGGGCGGACCTGCGAAGGTTTGCGGTGGAGACCCTGGAGCGGCATCTGGAGCGGCGATTGGTGAGCGCGAGGGCGTTGGCGCGGATTTAAGCAGGAGATACTTTGTTACATGGAAGCTTTTGAGGAAGGGATTGTTGCGTCTGCGATGATTGCCGGCACGGTATAGTCGCTCAGCGTGGGGGGCGGGATGATCATACGGAGGGAGTTCATGATTGCGAGCAGGTCGATGGCCTCCTGCAAGAGTGCGCCCTGGATCGGAGACAGGAGTCCGAGACCAGCGACAAGCATACCGGCGATGCTGAGTGACATTCCTCCGACTGCACTCTGCAAGGCGATGCGGCGCATCCTGGCGCCGATGTGCATGAGTTCATCCACGCCTCTCAACGAGGACTCGAGGACTACGGCGCCCGCGGCTTCACTGGTAATTTCGCTGTTGACGCCGAGCGCGATTCCGACGGTGGCATTGAGCATGGCAGGGGCATCGTTGATTCCGTCGCCGACGTAGATGGTTTTCGTTTGCCTGGTGAGATCGCGGACGACCTCTACCTTCTCCTCGGGACTCATACCTCCATAGACATGTTCGATGCGCATCTTTTTAGCAAAGAGAGTGACTTCGGCAACCCGATCTCCAGAGAGGAGGGTGACATGGTCGATATGGTGCTGGGGGGCGAGGTGATCGAGGAAGGGTTTGGTGTCCTGGCGCGGCTGATCTTCAAAGCGAAATACGCCGGTGACGTGATCGTCGACGACAACAATGCATTCCAAGCCTGGAGCCGAAGGCGGAAGCGTCGCGGTCATTGCCGGAGGGAGCTTCTTGCGTCCGGTAATCCAGACCGAGTGATCGCCGATGCGTGCACGCAGTCCGGAGCCTGGAACCTCGGCGACTTCGGTGGCCTCGAGGAGCGGAACGGATTCTCTCGCGGCTGCGTCGAGCAAGGCACTTGCGAGGGGGTGCTTCGAGTACATCTAAACGCTGGCCGCGAGCTGGAGCATTTGGCGTCGAAGGCGGCGGTCGCAGAGGACTTCGGTGAGCACAGGCTTGCCGTAGGTTAGGGTGCCTGTCTTATCGACGATAAGTGCGTTGCAACTGGATATCTTCTCGAGGACAGCAGCATCTTTGATAACGATTCCGCGTCGAGCAGCGACAGAGATGGCACTGATGATGGCAACCGGAATTCCGATCAGGAGAGGACAGGGAGTAGCGATGACGAGTACCGCGAGGAATCTTTCCGCGTGACCGCTGAGGGCCCAGCTGAGGGCAGCAGCAGCGATTGCGATGGGTGTGTACCATCCACCCAGGCGGTCTCCCAACCGACGCAACCTGGGACGGCTGTTTTCCGATTCGTGAAGAACGCCGACAATCTGAGCGTAGCGCGAGTTGCCGGCCAAGCTGGTGGCGCGCATGGTCAGCAGAGCGTTTCCGTTGATCGCACCCGAGAGCACCGCGCTGCCAGGAGCTTTGGCTATTTCGAACGGCTCGCCGGTGAGATAGGACTCGTCCATGGAGCCTGATCCTGAAATGACGATCCCGTCGATGGGGCAGATCTCGTGCGGGAAGATGACGACTTCGTCGTCAATTGCAACGGACTCAATCGGGACATCGCGAGGCGTTCCGGTGGGGTCGAGGACATGAGCATTCTGGGGCATACGCTTCGCGAGAGCGTTGAGGACGGAGGAGGCTTTTCCCGTTGCATAGTCTTCGAGCGTCTTGCCACCGGAGAGCATGATGATCACGATGGCCGCGACCCAGTATTGATGCATCAGGAGTGAGGTAACGACGGAGAGGAGAGCAAGCAGGTCGACGCTGAAATTTCCTCGGAGTATCTGTCGTATGAGGTCGTAGAACAAGGGGAGGCCGCAGACCAGAATTCCGGCGAGTAGTGTGCCTGACCAATATGACAACTCGGCCGCCCTCAAGATCAGGGCACTGATGAGGGTAATCGTCGAGAGGATCGCCACAGGTCGATGTGTTGGCGAGGTGGTCAGCCAAGCCGTGATGGCGTGCTTTTTGAGCAAGAATGCACCTTATCCCAAGGCTAGGGCTACAGTGATCAACAATCTGTGATCGTCGTCACTGCTTGGATGAGTTGCGGAAAGTGGTTTTGGCTACGCGGCCTGGTGGGCGACCCTGATCTTGAGTTTTTCTTCGATGATGTTTGCGGCGGTTTCGAGGCCGTCGATTTGACCCATTGCGGATTGTAGATTTCGGGCGGCTTCGCGGTAGGTGTTTTCTTCGAGCACGGACTTCACTGCGTTGCGCAGGCGTTGGACGTTGAGCTTGCGGTTTGGGATGACTATGCCGACGTCCTTTGCTGCGACTCGTGCGGCTACGCCGGGTTGGTCATTGCCTTGTGGAATGGCGACCAGGGGGACGCCTTCGGCGAGGGATTCTAGGACGGTGTTCAGGCCGGCATGCGTGATGACGGCGGCGGCGCGTTTGAGAAGCTGGAGCTGCGGAGCGTAGCTGACGACGATTGGTTCTCCGGGGAGCGGGCCGAGGCGTGAGGGATCGAGGCCACCGCCGAGGGAGAGGACGAGTTGGAGATCTTGTCCGGAGCATGCTTCGGTGATGGTGCGGAAGATGGCTTCGGAGCCGTTCTGGAGGGTGCCGAGGGAGGCATAGACGAGAGGGCGACCGTCGAGGCGATGCCAGGGGAAGTCTACGGGTGGGCGCTGACGGGTATCGACGAATGGGCCAGTATAGAAGAGGTTCGCGGGCTTCTTATTGGTGGTGAACTCAAGTGCCTCAGGCAACTGCGCGATCTGCGCGATTGGGGAGAGAGCCTCGGTGGAGTGATTCAACGGAGCGAGACCCCATGCTTTGCGCTGCTGATTGACGACTGCGTAGATGGGGGATGCGAGGCGGGAGAGCAGGCGCATTCCGAGACGGTTCCGGAGGCGGCTGATGGGGCCGCGTCCGCCGGTCCAGCTGAAGCAGAAGGGTGGGATATGGTCGTCTTTGGTGAGCGGGGGGAAGAAGGCGATGGAGACGAAGGGTAGGCGGAGGTGTTCGGCTATGTTGCCTGCCATGTCTGCCTCGTCGATGAGCATGGCGTCGAGGTTGGCGCGGCGGACGGCGTCGGGGCCGTCGCGGAGGACCATGCGCGCGGTGTTTTTCACGCGCTCGACGGTGAAGCGGAAGGTCGCGAGGCCGTTGAGTTCACCGAGACGTTGATCCAGCTTCTGCAGGGTGCCGAGCGGGTAGTCCTCCGCTCCGATGAGGCGGAATTCGATGCTGGCGGCTTTGACGCGGGCTTCGGTATCGGCTATGCCGAAGAGTATTACTTTGTGGCCGCGTTGTTCCAGGCGCCGCGCTAACGCGGTCATGGGATTGATGTGTCCGGTTCCGGGGAAGCAGAATGCTCCGAGCCTCGCCATGTTTCACTCCTGTGCAGTGAATTCTGGGCCCGAGGTGATTACGTAAGAGCAGGAGGACTGGATGCTTTCCTCGCAATTAATTTAGGCCGGAAGGCGGAGGGAGGCAAGTGAGTCCTGGTTATGGGGATGGGTTGTGAGGCAACTGCTAAGCTTGCCAGCGAAGAGATTTTTCTGTCGTTGGTGGACGAGTGAGGTGCTGGATGCGGTTGCTCTCGATGAAGGCTTTGTTTTGGGCGGTGTTGTTGGTTGTGGCAGGGCAGATGGAGGGGCAGGCGACTGCGCATTGGGTTGGGTCGTGGGCGGCTTCGCAGCAGGTGCCGGAGGCGGCAAACCAGATTGATCCGGAGTTGTTGCGCGATGCTACGTTGCGGCAGATTGTGCATTTGACGGTGGGTGGGAGTCAGCTGCGGGTGAGGGTGTCGAATGCGTTTGGGACACAGCCGTTGCATCTGACGGGGGTGCATGTGGCGCGGCCGGTGTCGGCGGCGAGCGCGGAGATTGATGGGGCCAGCGATACGGCAGTGACGTTTGGTGGAGCACGCGATGTGACGGTGCCGGCTGGGGCGGAGTATCTGTCGGATGCGGTGGCGTTTCCGGTGGCTGCGCTTTCGAACCTTGCGATTTCAATTCATTTCGATCAGCCGCCGGTGGGAGAGACGGGACATCCGGGTTCGCGGGCCACGTCGTATTTGGTGCATGGTGATCTGGTTTCGGAGGCGAGTCTGCCGGATGCGACGACGGTGGAGCACTGGTATCAGGTGTCGGGCGTGGATGTGGTGGGGCCGGAGAAGGCGGCGGCGGTGGTTACGCTGGGGGATTCGATTACGGATGGACATGGCGCGACGACGAACGGAAACGACCGGTGGCCGGATGTTCTGGCGGCGCGGATGCAGGCTGATAAATCGGCGCGGGTGATGGGTGTCTTGAATGAAGGGATTGGGGGAAACAGACTGCTGCTGGATGGGCTGGGGCCGAATGCGCTGGCGCGGTTCGATCGCGATGTGCTGGCGCAGACGGCGGTGCGCGCGGTGATTGTGCTGGAGGGCGTGAATGATCTGGGGACGCTGACGCGGGACCACGATGTTTCGGCTGAGGAGCATGCGGCGCTGGTGTCACGGATTGAGGCGGCGTACGCGCAGATGATTGAGCGGGCGCATGCGCACGGGGTTCGCGTGATTGGAGCGACGATCCTTCCGTACGTTGGCTCGAAGTACTATCATCCGGCGCCAGAAAGCGAGGCCGACCGGCAGGCGATCAATGCCTG
Source organism: Acidobacteriaceae bacterium KBS 89 (assembly GCA_000381605.1). Taxonomy (GTDB): domain Bacteria; phylum Acidobacteriota; class Terriglobia; order Terriglobales; family Acidobacteriaceae; genus Edaphobacter. Next base: position 627,367 of record KB906754.1, on the reverse strand, counting down.
GATTCGCGGGGCGGGACACTTCGATGCGGTAGTGGATTTCGATAAGGTGACGCGCGATCCTGCTCACCCCGATCAACTGCTGCCTGCGTATGATTCGGGCGATCATCTGCATCCGGGGCCGGCGGGGTATAAGGCGATGGGGGAGGCGATTCCGCTGACACTCCTGACGCATTGAGAGCGTCAGCGGTTTGATCTGCGGCGCCCTTAGTGGGGGTGGTTCATGGCGTCGTTGAATTGCTGGAAGAAGGCGTTGTATTTTTCCTCACCGTTTGAGGCGGAGAAGCGGAGGGGTTTGACGCGTTCGACGAGGATTTCGGTGGCGTTGGGTTGGGTTTTGAGGATTTCGATGGTCTCGGTTAGGTAGTCCTTGAGGGGCATGGCGCGAGGGTCGGCGGCCTGTTGGCTGCCCATGAGCTCGGTCTGGACGTAGGGTGGGACGAGTTCGATGACTTCGACGTTGGTGGACTTGAGCTGGTAACGGAGAGCCTGGGTGTAGGAGTGGATGGCGGCTTTGGTGGCGTTGTAGGTGGGGGTGAGGGCCATTGGGATGAAAGCGAGGCCGGAAGAGACGGTCATGATGGTGGCGTGAGGCTGCTTGAGGAAGTGTGGGAGCAGCGCGGCGGTGAGGCGGATTGGGCCGAGGAGGTTGGTGGTGATGGTGGCCTCAGCGTCGGCTACGTCCGCAGACTGGGTGAGGAGATTTTCGGGGCGCATGATGCCGGCGTTGTTGATAACGACGTTGAGTGCGGGGAAGTCGGCGGTGAGTTTTGCGGCGAAGGCGCGGATGCTGGCGGCGTCTTCGATGTTGAGTACCGCGGAGGCCATGCCAGGGTTGGCGGCGGTGGTCTCGTCGAGGACCTGCTGGCGGCGGCCGGCGATGATGACTTTGTTTCCGAGCTTGTGGAATGCCTCTGCGAGGCCGCGGCCGATACCGGAGCCGCCGCCGGTGATGAGGATCGTGTTTCCGGTGGTTTTCATTGGTGTCATTTCTCCTAACTTGATAGTAGGATGGTTTGTATCCATTGGGAAGTAGGCACCTGAAATATCTATACTTACCCAAAGGAGAGTGATAGGAGCCGTTGCAATGAGATCTGCAGCAGTGTTGATGCCGGAGAAGAAAAAAAAGGTTCATCGGGTGACGGTCGCGCCGCCCGCGGTGGCGGACCCGAAGCTGGAGGCGCTGGTGCGGGAGATCATCGAACGCGTGGCGGACAAGTGGACGATGCTGGTGCTGGAAGTGCTGGAGGAGCATGGGGTCGTGCGATTTACACGGCTGGGGGAGCTGGTAGGAGGTATCAGTCAGAAGATGCTGACGAAGACGGTGCGACAGATGGAGAGGGATGGGCTGGTGACACGAACGGTGCATCCGGTGATTCCGCCGCGGGTGGAGTATCAGTTGACGGAGCTGGGTCGGAGCCTCGGTGAGGCTTTTTGTGGAGTTTGGATATGGGTGGAGAGGCACGGAGACGAGATTGCCCGGGCGCGGGAGGCGTTTGAGAGGGGGGCTCAGCCCAGGTCCAAGTAGGCAGGTACTGTTTGGGGGCGGACGTGTTGGGTGGCGATGGGCAAAGTCGAACAGCGCGCCAAACTGAATTGGGTTCTGGCATACTTCCGGGATGACGCGGTTGGGCGATCTCCGGTTCTGGTGTCGGTTGACGGCTCGTGGCTTGAGTTTTTTGTTGGTGGGTGTGGGACTCGTTGCGGGATGGAGCGGCGCGGGGCTTGCTGCGCAGGACGACGGAGTAAAAACGCTGCATGTTTATACGAACCTGATTCAGATACCCGTGCTGGTGCTTAGCTCATTTCGCCAGCCGATGAAACAGATTGCTCCGAACAGGTTTATGGTCAGCGTGGACTCTGGCCCACGATTTCGCGCAACCCATGTAAGGACGGAAGGCGACGATCCGATTTCACTCTCGATTCTGCTGGATGCCAGAGGGGGTGAGGACGATGTCCTGAGGAAGATCGATACAGCGATCGCGTCGCTTGCGCCGCTATCCTTGCAGGCGCGTGACCGCGTGACGATTTATGCGCTGGAGTGTTCGCTGGTCCACACGTTGGACGAAGCACCGACGGACCCGGACGGTCTGAAGCGAGCGGTGAACGCGGCGCTTCAATCGTGGAGATATCGCAAGGAGAACAAGCACGCATCGAGTTGCAAGCCGACGCTGCAGCTCTGGGACGCTATGACGTTCGTGATCGAAGATTTGTCCCGTCTCTCCGGGCGACGTGTGTTGCTGGCGATAACCGACGGAGATGACAAGGGCAGCAAGCACAAGTGGACCGATGTGAAGACCTTCGCCGCGTTGACTGGAGTGGCTGTCTTCGGCATAGGTTATGTTCCCTATACGTTTGGGCCTGCGCGAAGCACGAGTCATGATAATGAGGCGTTCAACTCGGTGTGCGAACTGAGCGGTGGGATGATCATCTCGGCTGACGGGAGAGACTTGACGCAGACGCTGAAGCGGTTTGTGAAGATGGTTCGCGAACGCTATATTGTGGAGTTTCCTCGGCCATCGAACTCGACCGCTGGGCAGCACGACCTGCAGGTGTCGATCGAGAAGATGGACGCCTTCATTCGACCGGCGGGTGTCTCGGTACCTATACCGGATCCGGCGCTGCTTGCCGATCCAACGACAGTTCCGGCGGACCCGTCGCGGGCGCCGGTAGAGGGGACACGGCGCGTGGTCACGAAACCGCAATAAATAGAGACGCTGCGGTGGGGTTCTGGCATACTTTCGCCATGACACGCATTGCTCCTGCTGAGTTTCGATGTCTGTTTGGTACGAGGGCCGCGAACTTTCTGTTTTGTGTGGCGGGCCTGGCGGGTCTATTGGTGGGCACCCCGCTCTTCTCTCAGGATGCACCAGTGCCACAGGACGAGCCTGTAAAGACACTGCATGTTTATGCGAACCTGATCCAGATTCCGACCCTGGTGCTGGATCCACAGCGCCGGCCTCTCAAGAAGCCTATAGCGGGGAACCGCTTTTCGGTGAGTATCGACTCGGGACCATGGTTTCGAGCGACGCATGTACGCCAAGAAGGCGATGATCCGATCTCGCTTTCGATTTTGCTGGATGTTAGCGGGGATTCGTCGGAGTTGATGGCCGAGATGAATGCTGCAATTGCAAACCTCGCGCCGGATGGCTTGCACGCGAAGGATCATGTTTCGATCTACGCGCTGCACTGTTCTCTGGTGCAGTCGTTGAATGATATGCCTGCGGAGAGTGAGAGGTTAAAGATTGCAGTCAACGGGGCACTGCAGACGTGGATGCAGCCCGAACTGAAATGCCAACAGTCCATCCATCTCTGGGACGCCCTGGCCCGCGTTGTCGTGGACTTGTCGAAGCTGCCGGGCAGACGGGTGATTTTGGCGGTGAGCAACGGACGCGATCAAGGCAGTGACCATTCGTGGAGTGAGGTGAGATACCTCACTGAGGCGGCGGGAGTAGCTGTCTTCGGGGTGACATACGTTCCCTTCGAAGCCAAAGACCTGCAAAGTAAGTTTCTAAGGTGGAGCAGTGAGGATCCATTCCATTCGATATGTGAGCTGAGTGGAGGTATGGTTCTTCTGTCTACGACAAAATCGCTCGAGTTTACGTTGCATCGATTTGTGACGTTGATGCGGGAGCGCTATATCGTTGAGTTTCCACGGCCGGCTAACTCAACAGAGGGCATTCACAGCCAGGAAATAAGGATTGCGAACAGCAAAGACTTCATTAGGCCCTCGGGGGTGTCGTTCCCTATTCCGGATCCGTCGGTGCTTGCTGATCCGACGACGGTTCCTTCGGATCCGTCGCGCACGCCGGTAGTAGGCACGCGTAAACCCATGTCGAAACCCCAGTGATTGGCTGGGCTTGAGGTTGTCGATTCCTCGGGCGAGGCATGGGTGCGCCTAACAGTTAGAATCAAAAGATTGCCGGATAGTGAAGAGAGAGATATGAGTGGATTGGTTTCTGCGGTTGGGGAGAAGAAGCGCGCGTTGACGTTTCAGGAATTGCTGTTTACGTTGCAGCGGTTCTGGGCGGACCGTGGGTGTGTGTTGCAGCAGCCTTTTGACGTTGAGGTGGGGGCGGGGACTATGTCTCCGGATACTTTTTTGCGGGTGCTGGGGCCGAAGCCGGTGAGGATTGCGTATGCGCAGCCTTCGCGCAGGCCGGCGGATGGTCGTTATGGCGAGAATCCGAATCGACTGTTTCGGCATACGCAGCTGCAGGTGGTTCTGAAGCCGCCACCGGTAAATATTCAGGAGATGTATCTCGAGTCGCTGGTGGCGATTGGGATTGATTTGAAGGAACACGATATCAAGTTCGAAGAGGATAACTGGGAGTGGCCCGTCGGCGGCGCGTGGGGGGTTGGGTGGCAGGTGATGCTGGATGGGTTGGAGATCACGCAGTTCACTTATTTTCAGCAGTGCGGGGGGATGGACCTCGATCCGATCAGCGGCGAGATTACGTATGGGTTGGAGCGGATCGCCGGGTTTTTGCAGGATGTGGATTCGATCTATGACATTGTGTGGGCGGTGGAGCCCGATACTGGCCGTAAGGTGACGTATGGAGAGATGAGGCTGGCGGAGGAGGAGCAATTTTCGGCTTACAGCTTTGACTACGCGGACGTTGGGTCCTTGTGGAAGCACCTTGAGCTTTATGAGGCAGAGTGCCTGGCGTTGTTAGAGAAGGTGAAGGAGTTCGACAGCATGGATGAGCTGACGCTGAAGCGGTTTCCGGTGCTGGGAGCGTATGAGCTCGCGCTGAAGTGTTCGCATGTTTTTAATTTGCTGGATGCTCGCGGGGCCATCTCGGTGACGGAGCGAGTGGGTGTGATGGCGCGGATCCGGACGCTGGTAGTGGGAGTGGCGAAGGCTTATGCGGCGCAGGGTGAGGCTTTGGAAGTAGGGGTTCGATAGAGGCCATGGCGGATTTTTTGTTTGAGATTGGGTTGGAAGAGGTCCCGGCGCGAATGATCGCGGGGGCGCAGGCGGAGTTGCAGCAGCGCGTGGTGAAGATGCTGGAACGCGAGCGGCTGGTGCTGCCAAGTGCTGCAATAAAAAGTTTTGCTACGCCACGGCGATTAGCGGTGTGGATCAGCCAAGTCGAAGAGCAGCAAAATCCGCTTATGGTAGAAACTCTTGGCCCATCGACCAAAGTTGCTTTCAAAGATGGACAACCGACTCCTGCGGCAATTTCTTTCGCAAATAAACTCGGAGTCGAAGTCGCTTCTTTACGGAAAGTTCCGACTTCAAAGGGCGAGTATTTACAAGCGGTCTCTTTTACGGCGGCGCGGAAAGCTTCCGAGGTGATCGCGGCGGAGTTGCCGAAGGAGTTGGCGGGGATTTACTGGGCGAAGAATATGTATTGGCGGCCGGGCAAGCCGGAGCGGTTTGTGCGGCCAGTTCGGTGGATGATGGCGATGCTCGGGGCGGAGGTTGTGCCGGTCAGCTTTGGCGGGTATGAGGCTGGCGCGGTGACGTATGGGCATCGGGTGCTGTTTGGGGATGCGGCGATTGAGGTGGGGTCTCCGGGCGAGTATGAGGATGCGCTGCTGTCGGGGTTCGTGATTGCTGATGTGGAGGTGCGGCGGCAGAGGATTCGCAAGGCGCTGGATAAGGTGACGCGGGCTGGTAGTCCTGAGGGGGCTGGTCTGCGATGGCGTGAGGACCATGGGCTGGTGGATAAGCTCACGCAGCTGACGGAGTGGCCTTCGGTGCTGATGGGTGGGTTTGAGAAGGAGTATCTGGCGCTTCCGGAGGAGGTCCTGGTGACTGTGATGCGGGACCACCAGAGCTACTTTGCTGTGGAGGATAAGGAGGGGAAACTGGCTCCGCATTTTCTCGCGGTGCTCAATACGGAGACTGATGAGGCAGGGATGGCGGTGATTCGGCATGGAAATGAACGGGTGCTTCGGGCGCGGTTTAATGATGCTCGGTTCTTCTGGGAGTTCGATCAGCGGGTGCCACTGGTGGAGCGGGTGAAGCTGCTGGAGAATGTAACGTTTCAGAAGGATCTGGGGAGCTATGCGGCGAAGTCGGAGCGGGTGCGAGAGCTTTGCCACCGACTGGTGGATCTGGCGGCTAAACGTGGATTTGCGGTGGATTCCAATGCGCTACTTGACGCGGCGGCGCTAGCCAAAACCGATCTTACGACGGAGCTGGTGAAGGAGTTTACGGAGCTGCAGGGTGAGGTCGGAGGTCTGTACGCCAAGGCACAAGGGCTGGGCGAGAAGACGGCGGATGCGATCTACGACCACTATCGGCCCGAGTCGATGGAAGCTGCGATTGCTCGCACCTCCGAGGGTCAACTGCTTGCCATTGCTGATAAGGCAGACACGATAGCGGGAATGTTCCGATTGGGCCTTGAACCTACGGGTTCGAAGGATCCCTTTGCCTTGCGCAGGGCCGCCAATGGCGTTGTGAAGACGTTGGCGGAGAGTGAGGTTCCACTCTTGCTCAGCGAAATTTCGAAGGCTGCCGAATCCACTGATGAAAAGATGATTGCATTCTTTCGGGAGCGACTCGAGTTCTATCTGCGCGAGGCGAAGGGGCAGGCTTACGACGTGGTGAAGGCTGTACTGGCTGCGGGTAGCGAAGATGTTCGCGATGCGGTTGCGCGAACAGAGGCGGTGACTGCGGTTCGTGGGTCGGAGGATTTTGCGGCGGTGTCTGCGGCGTTTAAGCGAATGAAGAATATTTTGGCGCAGGCGAAGGAGAAGGGGATCGCAGCGGGGTCGAATGTTGACGCTGCATTGCTGACTGAACCGACGGAGAAGGCGCTGGCGGAACGCTCCGCTGAATTGGCGAACCGCGTTTCCACGCTGCGTTCCGAGAAGAATTATAAGACGGCGCTGGAGCAGATCGCCACGCTAAGACCGCAGGTGGATGCGTTCTTCGATGCAGTGATGGTGATGGCTCCGGATGCGGAGGTGCGGGCGAACCGATTGGCTCTGCTGGACCGGGTCTTAGGGGACTTCTCCGGCATCGCTGACTTCTCGGAGATCGTGGTGGCTGGCTGAAGCCGAACACTTTTGCATCCGGAGTGGCCAAGGCTGAATCCCTGGGTCACCTGGATGTAGGAAGCGCCACTTTAGTGGGCGATCACCATTACGCCGGCAACGAAGGCGACCACTGCGAAGAGTGAGGCGAGGGGGATTACAACGCCTTCGTACAGCGCGTTCGAGCGGCCGGTGGGAGCGCCATCTTCGGCGCGGAAGTTTGATTGGTAGATCGATACTTCATCGTTATGTTGGGTGAATTCCATGTTCGTTTCCTGGGTGACTCTCGCCGGGAGACGCGCGAGAGAGATAAGGCAGAGCTTGCCTGATTGCTGCGGCGGGTCGATTGCCCTGCCGTACGTTTGCGATGCAAGCTCTGGCGCCAATCATCCGTTACGCCAATAGCCAGCCGCAAGCATTACGTGCGGGGATGGTATCCGGGACGACAACCTTGTGGAAATGCCACTTTTGGGTCACGTCCTCGATACCTTCCCGGCGGTCAGAGCAGTAATTGCACCAGGTCTGCGTGGTGGCGGGGATGGAAGCGGCCCGAAGGCAGATCGTGCGGTGCCGGCAGTTCTCCGACGGCCATGGCGATTTCGTCGCAGGCGTTGCGCCTGGAGCAGCGCACGCAGTCCTTTAATACTTTGTCGCGTAAGGCCTGGTGTTCGACGACGCGAAAGTTGAAGTGATCAAAAAATGCGGTTACGCGAGTGAAGAGGCAGACGCTCCGGATTCCGGCGGCTTCGGCCTGATCGAGAAGGGCGTGGACGAGCAGACTGCCGGCGCCGTGCCGTTTTGCGTCGGGATGGACGGCGATCGAACGGACTTCGGCGAGGTGTGGCCCGTAGACGTGGAGCGCAGCACAACCGATGAACTGGCCTGAGCCGGTTTCGACGATGGTGAAGGTTTGGATGTTTTCGCAGATGTCGGCGTGGGAGCGGTGCAGGAGGGTGTGGTCGTGGGTGAAGCTGTCGATCAATTGATGGATGGCGTGGGCGTCGTGCAGCTGTGCCTTACGCGTGTGCAGAGAGGATGCTTTGAGCTCGCTTTCGGCCGTGACAAAGGGGACCGCGAGTGAAGACGAGAAGGAAGGCGAGGGAGGTTCTAGTACAGGGGACAATCCCATTTTGGCACTACGCTTCTTTTCCGGGTTGTGATGACCGGAGCGATTCTGGTTGAGGTTGATGGTTGAGAGGGAGTTTAAGGCTAACAGCCGTAGTTGCGGCCTTCGGCGGATGGCTCCCAGGGTATCGGTGCAAAGGTGCGCTGGAAGAATGTGTTGTCCACGATATAGCGCTCGTGGTTTTCCCCTTCGATGATCCAGTCACCGGGAAAGGCCTTGCGTTGTCCGGAGTCGGTGAGGATGACGGCGGATTTTGTGCATTGGGTGGCGTTGACGAGAAGTGGTCTGCGGGTGCGGAACGTGTGCATGAAAACTCTCTCCTGGCGGCGTTTTTCCGCCGCCGAAGATGATTTCACCACCACACTCATAAGAATGGCGTAATGGATTTCGTTGATTTTCGTAAAGGTCTTCACGGGCTCGTAAGAATGGCGTAAAGAACTGAGTTGATTTTCGTAACGGTCTTCCCGGCTGGACGCGTGGCGACGTCGGCTGCGGGACAGGGGAGACTCTTGGGTCGTCAGTTGACGCGCTGGAGGCGGTCGATGAGCTTCTGGGCGAGCGGTTCGCCTGATTCGGTCCAGAGAAGACGGCTGCTGATGCCGCAGTTTTTTTCGACGGAGAGGGTGAAGGCCAGAAGAATCTCGACGTTTTGCTGAATGTGTTTGGTGGCGGCCTCGTCGAGCTCTTCGTCTTCGAGGGTTTCGGCTAGCCAGGGGGTGTCGAGGCCGAAGTCGATGCGGACGTGGCCGTTCTGCTCAAAGGTGGCGTCGTCGAAACGCGGGCCGAAGCCGAGGATGCGGACGGTGGCGGGCTGGAGCTTCCACAGGGTGTCGAGGCGGACGGATTCGAAGTCGGGATAGATGTCGACGCCGGTATCGCCGGGCTGTGCGTCGACGGTTTCAGGCGCCCAGAGCTTCCACTGCATCTCGAACTCGTAGGCCATGTCGTCGTGGAGCTGCTCGGTGGCCTCGGCGACTGCATTTTCGATGATGGAGCCTGAGGTGTCTTCGGCGCGGTCGTCGTTGACGTAGATGCGCTGGTAGGTGGGGGCTTCGTTGAAGCTGATGGGGTAGACGCTGGCGGCGGCTACGCGGGAGTCTTTGCTGATGAGGGCGAACTGGCGCATGACCGAGACGAGGGTCGCAGGGAGGGTGTCGAAGCGAAAGTTAGGGAACCAGAGGCTAAGGTAGAGCTGATCGGCCATAGGTACAGTTTAGACCTCTCGGGGACGGGGTGGCTTGGCAGGCCGCTTCGGGTGAGAAGATAGAGGGGGATGAACGTTTCAGTAGAGCGGCTGCGGGTTTGGTTGCTGGTGGGTGCTGGCCTGCTGGTGTTGGTGGTCATCGCTTTCCTGGGATATGCGCATTATCGGGCACACAGGTTTCTGAAGGATCTGCCGGCGAAGCTGGGGGTCGATGTTCGGCGGGAGACGAATGGATACACCTATTCGCAGTCGGTCCAGGGGCGGACGATTTATACGATTCATGCGTCCAAGGCGGTGGAACGCGGCGATGGCAAAGTGACGCTGCACGATGTGGGGATCGTTCTCTACGGCCGGCAGCAGGACAGGGCGGACAGGATTTACGGCGACGAGTTTGAATATGACCAGAAGAACGAGATTATTCGCGCCGTAGGAGATGTGCATATCGATCTGCAGGCGCCTGAGGCTGCAGATGCGAACTCGAAGATGGACTACGCAGCGGGGAAGGATCTGCTTGGGGCCAAAGGCGAGGTCACGGGCGAGCATGAGAGTAAGGACCCGCGGCTGATCCATGTGACGACAAGCGGGCTTGTGTTTTTGAGAAAGCTTGGTGTGGCGGCGACGGACCAGGATATCGAGTTTGAATCGGGCGGGATGACGGGACATGCTGTCGGCGCTGATTACAGCTCGGACACTGGCGCGGTGGTGCTGCATTCGGCGGTGAGAGTCAACGGGCTGCAGCATGACCGGCCTGTGGTGCTGACGGCATCGCACGCTGTGCTGGATCGTCCTGGACAGACGATGGTGTTGTCGCAGGCGAAGTATGTGGCGGTGGGCGGGAAGGCAGGCGGCGCGGAGGGTGAGACGGCGCAGGCGCAGCATGTTGTGGTGCATCTGAGGAAGGACGGATCGGCGGAACGCGTGGAGGCGGACGGCGAGGTTACGCTGACGAATAGCGCGGGGGGGAAGGTGGTCGCTCCGCGAGGCGAGATGGTGTTGAGCGCGCAGAACCAGCCGCAGTCGGCAGTGATGACGGGCGGAGTGAAGTACGGAGCGGACGATCCGCTGCGGCAGACGCAAGCAGAGGCATCGGAGGGGCGAGCGGCGTTCGACAAGAAGGGGCGTCCGGAGCGTGTGGTGATGACCGGGGCGGTCCAGCTGAAGGAGCGGGTGCGGTCTTCGGATGCGGTGAGTGAGCCGTGGAGTGAGCGCGAGTTGGATGCGGGTGCAGTGGATCTTGCACTGGCTGCAGACGCCACGGGAAAGAGCCAGTTGCGGGATGCGAAGGCAAGCGGGAATGCACGGTTGAAAGTGTTGAATGTGGCCGCGACCGGTGGGACGACCAGTAGTGATTTGAGCGGAGATTTGTTGACGGCGCGATTTATTAGGGTGGGGGACGCGGACCATATCTCCGAGGTGCATGCGGAGGGGCATACGTCGTTGCGGAAGGTGAGTGCGAAGGGAGTGGTCAATACCGGATCCGGGGATTCGATGGTGGCACACTTTCGGCCTGTGACGGGTGGTGCAGGGCGTCGGGGGGACAAGGGTCAGAAGGGAAAGCAAGATGCGCTGGGAGTGCAGGGCGCGGACGAGGTTGCGGACGCGACCGAGCAGGGCCATGTGGTTATGACTGAGTTGCCGGCGCGGAAGCCAGGCGACACGACTGCTCCGGTCGAGGAGCGGGTAACGGCGGAACGGGCTGTCTATGATGGCGAACTGGAGCGGACGACACTGACAGGCAATGTGCAGGTGACCGATGGGACGAGCGTGCTGTGGGCGGACCGCGTGGTGACAGAGCAGCAGAGCGGCGATGCTACGGCTGACGGTTCCGTCAAGGCGAGTTACGGGCAGCAGGGGAGCACGGACGAGCCGGTGCATGTGCTGGCGGCGAGGGCCGAACTCAAGCATGATTCGCAGATTGCGACGTTTCACGGAGTCGCCGGAAAGCCGGCGCGATTATGGCAGGGAGCCTCGCAGGTGGATGCTCCGGTACTGCAGTTTGAGCAGAGACAGAAGCGACTCCTGGCGCGTGGGGAGGGACAGGGAGCGCAGATGGCGGTGCACACTGTGTTGGTCGGCGGTAGGCCTTCGGTAGCGGCTGCGAGGCTGGATGCGACATCTGCTGCGAAGCAGGATGCGACTAAGCAGGGGAGAGGTTCAAGGAAGCTGCTTTCTGGAGATGGCAAGACGGACGTCGTTCTGGTGTCGAGCCGGGAGCTGGTTTATTCGAATGAGGCAAGAAAGGCCGAGTTTACGGGTGGGGTTCAGGTGGAGAGCAGGGATGGCACGATGCGGGGGCAGCAGGTTGTGGTCTATCTGCAGCCTGAGCCGTCCGACGGTTCCGGCAAGACCGTGCCGAATGCCAGCAGGGGCGCTGGAGCGAAGTCGGGCACGTCGTCTGTGGCTGGCGGTGGCGGGTTTATGGGTGGCAGCGTGGAGCGGATGGTGGTGACGGGGCGAATCGATATGGAGCAACCGGGCCGGAGGGCGACCGGTGAGCAGCTTGTGTATACGGCGAGCGATGCCACATTTGTTTTGACCGGGACCCCGGCCGTGTTGCCGAAGGTGACGGACGATCAACGGGGGACCGTCACGGGTACGTCCCTGCGATTCCATTCCGGGGACGACAATGTTGTGGTTTCTAATGGAGGAGAGACTGGTATGGGACAGCGAGTGCGCACAGAGACTCGGGTGAAGAACAAGCAATGAAGACATTATCGACGGAGGAGATCGGCAAATCGTACGGCGGGCGCCAGGTGGTGAGGGGGGTCAGCCTCCAAATCGAGCAAGGCGAGGTGGTGGGACTGCTGGGGCCGAACGGTGCGGGAAAGACGACGAGCTTCTACATGATCGTCGGGCTGGTGCGGCCGGACGCTGGGCGGGTGTTGGCCAGTGGCCACGACATCAGCCGCTTGCCGATGTATCTGCGGGCGAGGAACTATGGCATCAGCTACCTGCCGCAGGAGCCATCCATCTTTCGGAAGCTGACGGTACAGGACAATATTCTGGCCGTGTTGGAGGCACAACAACTGAGCTGGGAGAACCGGCGCACGCGCACGGAGCGGCTGATCGAGCAACTGAACCTGGGACACGTGCGGAAGACGCGGGGCTATGCCTTGAGCGGAGGCGAGCGCAGGCGAGTGGAGATTGCACGGTGCCTGGCGATTGAGCCGGCGTTTATTCTGCTCGATGAACCGTTCTCGGGCATCGATCCGATTGCGGTGCTGGACCTTCAGGAGATCATCTTCGCGTTGAAGCGGAGCGGAATTGGGGTTCTGATTACGGACCACAATGTGCGAGAGACACTGTCGGTGACGGACCGGGCGTACATCATTACCGAAGGCAAAATCTTTGCAACTGGGACGCCCGGAGAGCTGGGGCGCAATCCTGAAGTTCGCCGGATTTACCTGGGAGAGAACTTCTCGATGGATTGAGGGTGGAATTCTTACAACTAACGTTGTAAGCCTACGTAGCTATAGGTGGAGTTCCCGCAGCCATTGGTACGGTTAGACTTACAGCCAGATTGAGTTAGGGCGTGTAGACTGTGGCCAAGCCGAAAAAACGGTGCTCATGTGCAGACGATTGCATAAACAGGCACAATAAGCAAGATAATAGCCAAACGGCACATCTACATAAAAGAAGAGCTAACGGGTCAATAAGAGGTTAACGTGCTGCTGCAACCGAAGCTGAACTTAAAGGTCTCACAACGGCAGGTTCTGACACCTGGTCTGGTGCAGATGGTCAGTGTGCTGGCGCTGAACAAGCTCGAGTTGAGGGAGATGATCAACACAGAGATGGTGGAGAATCCGGTGCTGGAGGAGTTGGAAGAGTCTTCGGTCACGCTGGAGGAACGGGCAGGGCTTGAAGGGGACCGGGAGCGTTCGGCAGAGGAGGTTGTGGCCGACACCGAGAGGGTGGAGAAAGACCCGTTCGATGAGATCGACTTCGGGAGCTATTTTCAGGATTATCTCGACCCCGGGTTCCGCACGGCGTCGAACTTTGAAGAGTATGACAAGCCATCGTTTGAGAATTTCCTGTCGCAGCCGAGCACGCTAAGCGACCATCTGGCGTGGCAGCTGGGATCTCTGACGCTGAGCCCCGAGGTCCACGCCGCGACGGAGCTAGTGGTAGGAAACCTGAACGAGGATGGATATCTGACGGCGACCGACGAGGAGTTGGTTCAGCTGCTTCTGCAATCCAGGGGGCCGGAGCGGCCGGAGCCGATTCCATTTGAACGGGGAACCAAGAACAGGCTTTCGCATCTGTGGAACGGGGCGGAAAAGATTGAGGATGAGAACGGTGCCGTGCAGGACGAGGCGCTGGAGATTGCGGCTGCGGCAGACGAGGATCTCGCGTTCCTGTTGATTGCCGTCCGCGAGGCGCGTGCGCTGATCAATTTTCTTGACCCCGTTGGGGTGGGGGCCCGCGATTTGCGGGAGTGCCTGCTGATTCAGATCTGTGCGCAACAGGGTGAGGCGGCGATCGTACTGCGGCGTCGCCAGATGACCGTCGGAGAAGCTGCTGCGAGGAACGGAGCGGTCAGCGATGAAGACTATGGCGCGATGGAGCCTATTCTCTCCGACAGCGGTCCTGAGCGTACGGACATCTTCGGCATCGCGACATATATCGTAACGAATTGCCTGGCGTTACTGCAGAAAAAGGACATGCGCGAGCTGACCCGAAGCTGCGGACGGACGCCGGAAGAGGTCGCGGCGGCGGTGGAGTTTATCCGAACACTGGACCCGAGGCCGGGGCAGCGCTACAACCAGAGCGAGACACGGCTGATTGAGCCCGACGTTGCGTTTGTGAAGCGCGATGACGTCTATATCGTGGTGATGAACGAAGAGGACATGCCCACGCTGAGGTTGAACCAGGGCTATCGCAAGATGCTGCAGCAGAAGCAGACGGAGAAGGAAGTCAAGGAGTACGTGAAGGAGCGGTACAAGTCGGCGATTCAACTGCTGCGGAATATCGAGCAGCGGAAGAACACGATTGTGCGGACCTGTGAGGCAATCGTACGGCGCCAGACAGAGTTTCTGGAGCATGGCGTTAATGCGCTGAAGCCAATGATGATCAAAGAGGTAGCCGAGGAGATTGGTGTGCATCCTTCGACGGTCAGCCGGGCAGTTGCAAACAAATATGTGCACACGTCGCAGGGCGTGTTTGAGCTGCGCTTCTTCTTCTCCGAGGGCGTGAATGGACCGGAAGGCGGCGACCTGCCGCTGGTGCTGCTGAAACGCAAGGTGAAGAAGCTGATTGAGGAAGAGGACGAACGGAAGCCGCTGACGGACGATCAGCTGGCTGCCGAGCTGCAGCGGCAGGGAATCCAGGTGACCCGGCGGACTGTGGCGAAGTACCGGGAAGACATGCAGATTCCAAGTACGCACCAACGTCGTGTACGCTAATCGTCTGCGAGCGAACGCAGGACGAGGTGAACGTATGGACGTGGAATACACCGGCAGACAGACAACCATCACAAAGAAGTTGAAACTTCAGGCCGAGGCGGGGCTGGCGCGGATCACGAAGATTGTGGGCGCCTCTGGCAGCGTGCATGTGATTTTATCCACGGACAAGTACCGGCAGATTGCCGACGTGACGGTGCAGACCCGGCATCAGAAGCTGGTGGCACGGTGCGAGGGGACGGAGATGGTGCTCGCACTGCGCGATGCGCTGGTGAAGATCGAACAGCAGGCAATTCGGCACAAGAAGAAGTTCGGAACCATCAAGCGGCATCCGAAGGCGGACGTGAAGGGCGCGAAGACGGAGACTGCAGCGGCTGGCACGCGGAAGGCGAACGTCGCGGTGAAGGTGGCGGCGAAGAGCAGCGTCGGGCGCAAGGCTGTCCCGATGCTGGTCCATTCTTTCCCTTCCCATTCGCCACTGGCCGAGCCGCATGTTGTGCGTTCGACCGATGGGGTGGCGCTGCGTCCGATGTCGTTGGAAGAGGCGGTGAAGGAGGCCGCGTTCCGCGACCGCGATGTCTTTGTGTTTCGTGATCACGCCGGACTGGCGATGGTGCTGCATCGCAAGCGCGACGGAAAGATGGAGCTGATCGAGGTCCCGTAGGCCGAGAGTGCTAGGATTTCTAGCATGTCGAGTAAGAAAGTCACGAAACGGTCTACGAAGGAAGGCACGAAGGGGCGCAAGGAGAAGAAAGCGGTTGATCCAGTTCCGGAGTACCGGGGGGAGCTGGTCATCTTGACGGGACTTTCCGGGTCGGGAAAGCTGTCCGCGCTGAAGGCGTTCGAGGATCTTGGGTATTACTCGGTCGACAATCTGCCGCTGGAACTGGTGCCGCGATTTGCGGACCTGGTGCGGCAGTCGGCAGAGATTGAACGCGCTGCGCTGGTAGTCGATGTGCGCGAGGGGATGCGGCTGGATGAGTTTCCGGCGATCCTGAAGGACGTCCGCAAGGTGCTTCCGACGCGCGTACTATTCCTGGAGGCGAGTGACGAGGCTCTGATTCGACGCTTCTCCGAGACGCGGCGACCGCATCCTATGGGGCGCAGTGACACCGTGGTGAAGTCGATTCGGGCGGAACGCAAGCGTCTGGATCCGATCCGCAATGTCGCGGACATCGTGTTGGATACGACGAAGTTCAATGTGCATGATCTTCGGGCGCACATCAACTCGCAGTTCGAACGCGAGGAGAGCGATCAGAGTCTGATGATCTCGTCGAATAGCTTCGGATTCAAAAACGGTGTGCCCACCGAGGCTGACCTGGTCTTCGATGTGCGGTTTCTGCCGAACCCCCATTTTGTGCCGGAGTTTCGCAAGCTTACCGGGAAGGACCCGAAGGTGGCCAAGTACGTTCGTCAATTTCCGCAGACGAAGGAGTTTCTGGATAGAACAACCGACCTGCTGAAGTTTCTCCTGCCGCACTACATTAAGGAAGGGAAGAGCTATCTGACGGTCGCCTTTGGCTGCACCGGCGGACAGCATCGGTCGGTGTTTATTGCGGAGGAGATGAAGAGGCGGCTGGCGGATGTGGGCTACCGGGTGAAGACCGCGCACCGGGACATGCCGAAGTAGGTCGCCGCGTCGGTCTGGGTGCAAAACGGCGTCGCGCAATAGAATGGTGAGATGCCCAGGATGATGACGACCGGGAGAGTGATGGCTTGAAACGCATCTGGCGATTGCTGCTCTACGTTCGGCCGTACGCCTTGTACTCGCTGGCTTCGGTCGTGCTGATGGCGGTCGTCGGCGCAATGGCGGCTTTCCGCATCCTGCTGGTGAAGCCGATCTTCGACAATGTGCTGAGTCCGGAGGCCCCGCCTGGGCTGGTGCTGGTTTTTCGGATTCCACATACGGACCATGTCCTCAATCTGCAGCGGCTAGTCCCAAGCTACTTTCATAATGCGTGGACCGTGGTGGCGGTGGCGCTGGTTGGATCGGCGCTGTTGAAGTCGATTTGCGATTACTTCGGCACTTATCTGGTGAATCGCGCCGGGTTCGGCATGATTACCGATCTGCGCAATGATTTGTATGACGCTGTGTTGCGCCGGTCGGTGGGCTTTTTTCAGAAGCACACGACCGGGACGCTGCTGTCGACGCTGATCAACGACGTTGAAAAGGTCCAGTTTGCAATGTCGAGTGTGATGAGCGATTTTCTGCAGCAGTTCTTTACGCTCATCTTCACGGCGGTTGCGGTGGTGATCGTCGGCGGAAAGCTGGCGTGGGTGCTTTTGCTGTTCTTGCCGGTCGTGGTTCTTTCGGCGAGGCGCATCGGGCGGAGAGTGCGCCAGACCACACGCAGAGGGCAGGACAAGCTGGCGGAGATCCAGAACATTCTTCACGAGACGATTACAGGCAATCGCATTGTGAAGGCGTTCGGGATGGAGCTGTGGGAGATGGACCGCTTTCGCCGGGCGGCGCGAAGGTTGTTCGATGCGAATTTGAAGTCGGTAAAGGTGCAGGCCATCAGTTCGCCATTGATGGATCTTATTGCTTCGGTCGCGATCGCGCTGCTGCTGTATCTGGGACGAATCAGCATTCAACATCAGCAGATGACTGCGGGATCGTTTATTACCTTTTTGATCGCGGTGTTTACGTTGTACGACCCGGTGCGGAAGTTTGCGGCGTTTTACAACAGCTTTCAGCAGGCGCTGGGGGCGAGCGAAGAGATCTTCAAGTTCATGGACGCGACCGACGACGTGCAGGAGAAGAAGCGCGCGTTTGTGTTGAAGGGGTTCTCCGAGGGAATCCGATTTGAGGACGTTGGCTTCGCGTATGAAAGCGATGGAGAGACGAAACAGGTGCTCCATCAGATCAACCTGACAGTGCAGCCAGGTGAGGTGATTGCTCTAGTGGGGCCGAGCGGGGCGGGGAAGTCGTCGCTGGTGAATTTGATCCCACGTTTTTTTGATGTGAATGAGGGAAGGATTCTGATCGATGGGCACGACCTGCGAGATGTGACGATCGCATCGCTGCGAGAGCAGATTGGGAAGGTGACACAGGAGACGGTGTTGTTCAACGATACGGTGCGGAACAATATTGCGTATGGCCAGCCGGATGTTCCGATGAGCAAAGTGGAGGAGGCCGCGCGGATGGCGCTGGCTCATGACTTTATCCTGAACATGCCGGAAGGGTACAACACAAAGATTGGTGAAAAAGGGACGCGACTGAGCGGAGGCGAGCGGCAACGGCTGGCGATTGCGCGGGCGATTCTAAAGAACGCTCCCATTTTGATTCTGGACGAGGCGACATCGGCGCTGGACATGGAGAGCGAGCAGTATGTGCAGGCGGCGCTGGCGAACCTCATGCAGGGGCGAACCGTATTTGTGATTGCGCACCGGCTTTCGACGGTTCGGCGGGCCACCCGGATTGCAGTGATTGAGGGTGGACACATCACGGAGATTGGTACGCACGAGGAGCTGATGCAGAATTCGGGGACGTATCGGCGGCTTTACAACATGCAGTTCGACGAGGAAGCCCCGGTTTCCCCGGGTGGCGGCGACATCGCATTGACGGCAAATCTGGAGGGGATTGCGTGAGTGAGATCTATTCGATGACTGGATATGCCAGTCTGCGCGGCTCGGTGAGGGACACTGTTGCCTTTACGTTGGCGATGAAGAGCGTGAACCACCGCTTTCTCGATCTCAATCTTCGCTTGCCCTCGTACTGCGATGGCCTGGAGGTGCAGATGCGGAGGATGTTGAAGGAACGTCTGCGTCGCGGACATGTGGAGGTGACGTTGCAGCTGGAGCGGAGGTCGAACGCAGAGATTCAGTTGAACGCGAATCTGCTGGGCGCTTACATGCAGGCTTACCGCGAGGCGTCGGATTCGAATGGACTGGCCTACGAGCCGGACCTGAACGCGATGCTGCGCATCCCGGGCATGATGATTGCGGAGAGCAGCGCTGGGGCGGAAGATCTGGCGGGACTTGATGTGGCCGTGCTTGCACAGATTGGGCCGCTGGTGGAAAAGTTGAATGAGGTGCGAGCGCAGGAGGGTGCCTCGCTTGCGCACGAGCTGCGAACCTCGATGTTGCGGCTGCGAGGTTTCGCTGAGGAGATGGCCGGTTTGCGGAACGGAGTACGCGAGGCACAGTTTGAACGGCTGCGCAGTCGATTGATCGAGCTGACCGAGGGCGCTTCCGTCAGCGAGGAGAGGTTGCTAACCGAGGCCGGAGTGCTGGCTGAAAAGAGCGACATCGAAGAAGAGATAGTGCGGCTGCGGACCCATGTGGACCGCTTCGTGTCGATGCTGGAGGAAGGCGGCGAGCTTGGGAAGCGTCTGGACTTTCTGCTGCAGGAGCTGAACCGGGAGGCGAACACGATGCTGTCGAAGACCAGCGGAGCGTCGGGCGAGAACAGTCTGCGGATTACGGAGCTGGGACTCGAGATGAAGGCGGAGATCGAGCGATCGCGGGAGCAGGTTCAAAACCTGGAGTAGTCGTAGAGGTTGTTACACTGGCACAAACGATGACACTAGCAGGTGATTGAGGCGCATGGCAGGCATACTTTTTATTATTTCGGCGCCGTCGGGTTCGGGGAAGTCGACGCTGGTAAGCCAGGTGCGGTCGCTGGTGGAGGGTTTGGATTTTTCGATCTCGTATACGACTCGTGCGCCGCGCGGCTCGGAGGAGGATGGCCGCGAGTATCACTTCACGACCCGGTCGGAATTTGAGCGGATGATTGCAGCGGGCGACTTTCTGGAGTGGGCCGAGGTCTTTGGGAACTACTACGGGACGGCGATCTCGGCTTTGAGTCACGCAAAGGACGTCGGCAAGGACTTGTTGCTCGATATCGATGTTCAGGGCGCGGTGCAGGTGATGAAGAAGTTGCCAGAGGCAGTGTCCATCTTCATCCTGCCGCCGAGTCCGGAGATTCTGGAGATGCGCTTGCGCAACCGCAGCGAAGCGGAGCATGTGACTTCGGAGACAGTGATTCAGAGCAGGTTAGCCGAAGCTCGGCACGAGTTGAAGCAGATGCGGGATTACAAGTATGCTCTTGTGAACGATGTTCTGGACCAGGCTGTGAGCG
This sequence comes from Acidobacteriaceae bacterium KBS 89, assembly GCA_000381605.1. Classification (GTDB taxonomy): domain Bacteria; phylum Acidobacteriota; class Terriglobia; order Terriglobales; family Acidobacteriaceae; genus Edaphobacter. Next base: position 607,568 of record KB906754.1, on the reverse strand, counting down.
AGTTGCGTGCGATCGTATTGTGCGAACGTGGTGTTCGCGACGGGGTTCAGGCTGTCGCGTCGAGTTGCAGGACTGATGCTGCTTCGCCGAAGTTGAAAGCAGCCTTGAGTACATTCGAGAGATAAGGCCCACTTATCCACTACGAATTGTGTAGAGCAATTGGCCTTGCTGAGATATAACTTCAGACTATGGGGGTAACGTATGACCAGTGAAAGTGCATTCCACAATAAATACAGTCTGGTGAAGGGTGCGGCGCGCCGGGCACGGCAGTTGCAGTCGGGTGCTTCGCCGCTGATCGTTGCCAAGTCGATGAAGGCTTGCCGCGTGGCGCAGGACGAAATCAAGCAGGGGCATGTTAAGTTTGTCCTGCCAGAGAAGCTGGTAGAACCGGTGATCGATCTGCCGGTGCACTAAGTAGCGATACCATAGAGCCATGGCAGGAGAGGCTGAGCAACAGCTGCGGGCTTACTTGGAGTACCTTCGGGACATGGGCGTCCATGACTTTTATCGTCAGGGGGACCCGGTGTCTGCCGAGGTTCGTGAAACGCCGCCACCAGTTGCAACAATTGCGGCGGTTGAAGAGCAGGAAGCTGCTCCAGTCTCAAATCGACCTGCCTTTCTGGAGCCACCAATCGCGACGTTGGTCAGTTTCAATGATCTTGCTCCTTTGCCTGAGAGCCGGGTGGCTCCGGCGCACAAGGCCGATGCGCTGGTCGCAATTAAAGAAGAGATTGGCGACTGTACGCGATGTCCGCTGGCCTATGCGGGGCGGCGAACGATCGTGTTCGGTGATGGCGATGCCAATGCGCGATTGATGTTTGTCGGCGAGGGACCAGGGGCGGATGAAGATACCTCGGGCGTCCCGTTTGTCGGCAAGGCGGGACAACTGCTCAACAACATGATTCAGGCGATGGGGCTGAAGCGGGAGCAGGTCTACATCGCCAACATCGTGAAGTGCAGGCCGCCGGCAAACCGCGTACCGGAGCCTGTGGAGGCAAATACGTGCGACCAGTTTCTGCTGCAGCAGATTGACGTAGTGCAGCCGCAGGTGGTGGTGGCGCTGGGTGCAACCGCTGCGATGTATCTTCTGGGGGTAAAGCAGTCGCTGAGTTCGCTGCGGGGCAGGTGGCATAGCTGCCGTGGGGCGAAGCTTGCAGTGACGTATCATCCGGCGTTTCTGCTGCGTGACCCACGGCAGAAGAGCGAGGCCTGGAAGGACCTGCAGATGGTGATGGCCGAGATGGGTTTGAAGGCTCCCGCGAAAAGTTAGATTTTCTATCTAGATAAAACTAGGGTCCTGATTCAGCGGACTGCAGCCTCTAAGGGAAGGAAGAGCGTAAAGACGGTGCCGCTGTGTCCTTCGCGCTGGCTGCTGCGGACCTTGAGCATACCGCTGTGACGCTCCGCAATCTCCTTGCTGACCCACAACCCCAGACCTGTGCCGCCGATGCCCTTGGTGGTGAAGAAGGGATCGAATATTCTTTCGAGGACCTGGAGGCCCATTCCAACCCCGGTGTCGGCGATCGTGAGCACAAGTCCCTTGCGGCCGGTGCGCCAGTCGGTCGCCTCGCGGCTGCGAACGTAGAGCTGTCCTCCGGTCGGCATGGCGTCGATCGCATTGCCGACGAGATTGTTGAGTATCTGGCGAATGTCCCCTTCGAAACAGACGACTGGATGTTCTGCGCGATAACGTCTCTCGATCGTGATTCCTGCGTTCCTGAGCTTCCCTTCGTAGATTCCGAGAACGGTCCCGATCAGTTCAGAACAGCTGATGGCCTGGGGGTTGGAGGGCTGCTTGTGGAAGCGCAGCGTCTGGTTCGCGATGATGGAGACGCGCCGGATCTCCTGGTCGGCGGTATCCAGAAACTTCTGCGCATCCGGATTGACGGCATATTGTCGCGCGAGATAGATCAGGTTCATCACTGACTCTAGCGGATTGTTGATCTCGTGCGCGATGGATGAAGCAAGCCTGCCGACGGCTGCGAGTTTTTCACTTTGAATCAGTGCAGCTTCGGCGTGCTTCAGCTCGGAGATCTCGCGTCCTTCTGGCACGAGAAAGACGATCTCGCCTTGCGCGTTACGAACTGGAGTGAGCGAAAAGTCGAAGGGAATGCTCTCACCGGATGGCCGGAAAAGAGCGATCTCCTGACGAATGAATTCGCCTGCCGCAGCACGCGCGATTGCCTGGCGCGCCATCTCCGGCGCTCCCGGAGTGTAGGCAAACCAGGGAGAGTCGGCGAAGTTCACACCAATCACTTCGTCATGGGTGTTGCCTGCGAACTCGAGTGAGGCGCGGTTGCAGTCGATGATGGTGCCTTCGGGTGTGAGCAGGCCGATGTACTCGAGACTCGCGCCGTAGATGGCGGAGAGCCACGCCTCGCTTTCGCGCAGTGCCTCTGCTTCGCGGCGCTGCTGGGTGACGTCCCGGAAGAAGAGGATGATTCCGTCGTCGGAGGGCTGAGCCGTGATAGTAAACCAGGCATTGAGCGGCTCAGGATAGAACGCTTCAAAGTGGCCCGAGAGCTTGTCGTTCATGGCGCGGTTGTAGTGCTCGACATACGGCGAACCTTCGTAGATCGTTCCGGGGAAGGTCTGCCAGAAGTCTTTGCCGATCAGCTCTCCTGTCCGCGTCAGGATCTCCTTCGCGCGATGGTTCGCGTAGGTCAGTCGCCAACTGCGGTCCAGGCTCAGAACGCCATCGGTTGTGGCAGTGAGCACCTGCTGAAGTTGCCTCGCGACGCTGTCGCGTTCGCGTTCTGCTGCTCGCCTCTCTCTGATGTCACGAAAGACGAGGACGGTACCGGCGATCTTGCCTTCGTGATCGCGAATGGGCGCGACGCTGTCGTCGATAGGAACTTCGGATCCGTCTCTTCGAATAAGGACAGTGTGGTTCGCAAGGGCAGCGGTGGTTCCGAGACGTTTCGCCTTGTCTGCAGGGCTCTCGACAACCTGCCGGGTGGTCTCGTCGACAACGTGGAACACCTCGGTCAACGGACGGTCGTTTGCCTCGGCCCATGTCCAGCCCGTAATACGCTCAGCGACGGGATTCATGCGGATGACATGCGTGTCAGCGTTGGTGACGATGACGGCATCGCCGATGCTTTCAAGGACGCGGGTGGCCCGGGCCTCGCTCTCGCGGAGTTTGCGGGCGGCGAGAACCTCATCCGTCACGTCGTGGCAGACGATGAGGATGCCATCGACTGTGCCCTCCGGGCCGTAGATGGGGCTATAGCTGTAGGTCCAGTAGATGTCCTGCAGGCGGCCGTTGCGAATGACAGGGACCAGGACCTCCTTCATGTACACGGTCTCGCCGGTCGCGAGGACAGCCTCCCACTGCGGGCCGATGAGGTGCCACGCCTCCTTCCAGCACTCGCGCGCAGGCTGCCCCAGCGCGGTTGGGTGCTTCTCGGTCATCAGAGGGCGATAGCCATCGTTGTAGAACTGAATCATCTCCGGTCCCCACAAGATGACGGTGGGGAACTGGCAGGAGAGCATGAGATTGACCGAACAGAGAAGCGAGTCGGACCACGTGTCGATGGGGCCGAGCGGAGTGTAGGCCCAATCGTGGGCGCGGGTCAGCTCCGCCATCTCACCTGTGCCGCTTACCTGCCTTCGAGTGAGTGACGACGCGAGGAGTGTCCCCTTGTCCAGGCTGGGGAACGCAGTGTTCTTTGCGGTCATCGTTCCTAAGAATGGCTGAATGCGCGGGGATTGGCAAATTCGGGCTGCATCCCGGACTGTACAGCTTCCGCTAAGCTGGAAGGATGCCTTTGTTTTGCGATGTCGCGTTGCCGGTGCCGCTGGACCAGACGTTTACCTATTCGGTGAACGGGGTGACGCCGGTGGTTGGGGCGCGGGTGCTGGTGCCGTTCAGCGGACAGAGACTGATGGGGGTGGTTGTACGGGTTCACGAGGATGCACCTGCGGATGATTTTGAGATCAAGCCGGTGCAGCAGGTGCTCGATGATGCCGCGCTTTTGCCGGATGAGCTGATGAAGCTCGCCGCATGGATCGCTTCGTACTATGTCGCGCCTCTAGGTGAGGTGTTGCGCGGAATGCTGCCTCTGGCGGCGGAGGTAAAGCGCCATTTTTTCTACCGGATTGCGGAGGCGGGCCGCAGAGTTTTGTATGAAGGGGCGGCGAAGGGTTCTTCGCGTCGATCGAAGCTAAGCGCCGAGGAGCAGGACCGCGAGTATGCGGTGCTGAACTATCTCGAAGGTGGGGAACAGGCGAAGATGTCGGCGCTGCGGTCGGCTACCGGAGCCAATAAGGGTTTGCTTGAGGGAATGGTCCGCAAGAAGTGGCTCGTGCGCGAGGCGGTGGCGGAGGAGAGAGACGCACGGCGGCTGGAGAAGGTGGTGGTTCTGGTCGCCGAGGCCCGTCTGCCGAAGCTCAACGAAAACCAGACAGCGATTCTGGCAGAGCTGGCGGCCGTGGGCGGACGCATGCGCCTGCGTGATCTCCGGATAATATTGACGCGGCTGGGCGTGCCGCTGTCGACGCTCGGCACACTGGTGAAACGTGGGCTGGTGGCAATCGAAGAGGTCGCGGAAGAGTTTCATGTGGGAGGAGTCGCAGCGCAGGGAAAGAAGCATGCACATGAACACGATTTGAATGAGGCGCAGATGGAGGCGCTCGGGACAATTGCGGCGGCGATGGACAAAGGCGGCTTCCGGCCGCATCTGCTCTATGGGATTACAGGGTCCGGGAAGACTACGGTTTACTTTGCCGCGATGCAGCGCGCTCTCGATGCGGGGAAGTCGGCGCTTCTGCTGGTGCCGGAGATCGGGTTGACGCCCGCGATGGCGGGCCAGATGGTCGCAGCGTTTGCGGGCGAGGTGGCGCTGCTGCATTCGCAACTGACTCCCGATGAGCGAGCGGAGCAGTGGCACAGGATTCGACGAGGCGAGGCGAGGATCGTGGTGGGGACTCGGTCCGCAGTCTTCGCGCCAATGGTGGACCTTGGATTGATCATCGTGGATGAAGAGCACGACTCGAGCTACAAGCAGGAGGAGACGCCGCGGTATCACGGGCGCGATGTCGCCGTGATGCGAGCCAAGCTGAATGACGCGGTGGCGGTGCTGGGGTCGGCCACGCCATCGCTGGAGAGCTGGGCGAATGCGGAGAAGGGCCGCTACACGCGGGTGGAGTTGCGAGAGCGTGTGATGGAGCGGCCTCTGCCAGCGGTGGAGCTGGTGGACATGCGACAGGAGTTTCGCGAGACAGGGCAGGAGCAGATCTTTTCGCGGAAGCTGATTGAGGAGACGCAGCTCACCCTCGATCGCGGAGAACAGGTGATTCTGCTGCTGAATCGCCGCGGGTATTCGTCCGTGGTGATGTGCCGGAGCTGCGGAGAAAAAATCGAGTGCGAGAACTGCGCGATCTCGATGACCTATCACAAGAGGGTGAGCGAGAACGATGATGTCGCGCAGCCGGGACAAAGGCTCGAGTGTCACTACTGCGGCTTTCGCCGTGCGGTGCCGAAGGTTTGTCCGAAGTGCGAGAGTGAGCATCTTTATTTTTTAGGAGCAGGATCACAACAGGGCGAGGAGCGGCTGCAGGAGCTGTTTCCAGCGGCGCGGATTGGACGGATGGACCGCGACACCGTCCGGGGGCGCAGCGACATGGAGCGGCTGCTGGCGCGCCTCCATGGCGGCGAGATCAATCTGCTGGTGGGTACACAGATGATTGCGAAGGGCCACGACATTCACGGCGTGACGCTTGTGGGAGTTGTGGGGGCGGACTTTCAACTGGGGCTGCCGGACTTCCGCGCGGCGGAGCGTGTATTTCAGTTGCTGACCCAGGTTTCGGGGCGCGCGGGCAGGGGAGTTCTTCCAGGAAAAGTGTTAGTCCAGACCTATCACCCTGACCACTATGCGATCCAGTTTGCGGCGCAGCATGACTATCCGGGCTTTGTTGCCAAGGAGATGCAGTACCGGCGATGGATGCACTATCCGCCATTCACCGTGTTGGCGAATGTGGTCATCCAGAGCGAGAAGCTGGAGGAGGCCACGGCGTGGGCGGGAACCCTCGGACGGTGGTTTCAGCAGGCGCGGCTGAACAAGGTGCGTGTGCTGGGGCCGGCAGCCGCTCCCATCGTGAGGCTGAAGCGGATCTATCGCTATCACTTTGTGTTGAAGGCAGAACGCCGTCAGGCACTTGGCGAGACGCTGCGGGCAATGCTCGCCTATGCGGAAACGCAGAGCATTGCCCGACGTAACCTCGTGGTGGACGTGGACGCAGTGCATTTGATGTAAGACGGCGAGGCGCGCGTAGAGCGGACTTGCCCAGAACCAGATCTGGACTAATCCAGGAGATGAAGTTCTTTGCCAGGCTTGAAGCGAACTGCTTTGCCTGGAGCAATAGTGACTTCAGCGCCCGTTCTGGGATTGCGGCCGATGCCTGTTTTACGTGGCTTGACAGTGAAGACGCCGAAGCCGCGCAACTCAATGCGGTCGCCCGCGATGAGGGTCTGCTTCATGCTGTCGAAGATCGCGTCTACCGCTGACTCTGCTTTAGTTCGTGGCAGTCCGGTACGCTCAACAACCCTTTGTATAAGATCCTGCTTAATCATCTGGGCCGCCGTCCTTGGGCTGTAATTTTAGAATAGTGGTACTACTGACCGGGTTTTAGTAACGTGATGTTAGAAAGTCGGGGCGAGATTGTCAACGAAAGAACACTACCGTAAGATGAAGAATCTAATGAGGCAAGGGTATTGGGTTTCCGGTCGCCCTTAAATCTACACCCTTCCGGCCGATTTAGAGACCGGAAATGCAATTCGAAGAGAAAAGAGACCAGAGTGGCTATTAAAAGCGACCGTTGGATCCGCCGCCAGGCGATCGATCATGGCATGATTTCCCCGTTCAGCGAAAAACAGGTCCGAGAGGGCGTTATCTCCTATGGGCTTTCCTCCTACGGGTACGACCTGCGGGTCTCGGATGAGTTCAAGATCTTCACGAACGTCAACAGCGCCATCATCGACCCTAAGGCATTCGATGAGCGGTCGTTCGTGACGGTGCAGGCACCGAGCGTAATTGTGCCCCCAAATTCCTTTGCCCTCGCCCGGTCAATTGAATACTTCAAGATTCCGAGGGACGTGCTGACGATCTGTGTCGGCAAGTCGACATACGCGCGGTGCGGCATCATCGTGAACGTGACCCCGTTCGAGCCGGAGTGGGAGGGCTTTGTGACGCTGGAGATCTCGAACACCACGCCGCTCCCCGCACGCATCTATGCGAACGAAGGGCTGTGCCAGATCCTGTTCTTCCAGTCCGACGAGATGTGCGAGGTCAGCTATGCGGACCGCAAAGGCAAGTACCAGAACCAGCAGGGCATCGTTTTACCTAAGCTCTAGTACGGGCGATGGTGGCGGTTCCTTGAATCGCAAAAAACGGCCTACGAATGCATCATGCTGAGTAAAGAGGCTGCGAAGGCGATGAAAGACCAGAAGTCGCAGGGACCGCTGAAACTGGGGCTGGTCGCGACCGACCCGCTGCGGATCCTTGGGTTGCAGACGATCTTCGGCGAAGACGGGGTCAAAGGTTCCCCGGTGGAGATCGTGCCTCTTTCGGTTCCTGGCGCACTCGACGCCTCGGGCCTGTCGATGATCCTTATCGATTCCGCATGCACCGATCACATCTTTGAGCTGCTGGCGGCGTTTCGGCGCGCCCGGCCGCATCTGCGGCTGATTGTCCTTGGGCTGGAGGAGGATCACGACTATATCCAGCGCATCATTGGCGCCGGCGCCAAGGGGTACCTTGCCCATACTGCGAAGGGGAGCGAGGTACGGCTCGCGATTGAGATCGTTCAGGACGGCTCGGCCTGGGCGCCGCGAAAGGTGCTGGCCAATCTGCTGGAGCTGTCCTCGACGCAAGACATGAGTCCGGGGAGCGTCAACGAGGCGAAGTTCACCAAGCGCGAAGCGCAGGTGCTGAAGCTGCTCGTCGAAGGGCACCCAAACCGGGTAATCGCCGAAGAGCTCGGCATCGATCTGGCGACTGTGAAGAAGCATGTGGGGGCGTTGATGCGGAAGGTAGGGGTAAAAAATCGCATCGCCCTTTCGGTTCAGGCAGTCAACCGGGAACTAACATCAAATTGATGGTTTTCCAGTAGAAAATCCAAGGGAAAGTCTGTTAACGGTCTGGTTAACACAAGTTGCTCAAAGGTCTACCTACCTTCGTACCGTTGTGGGCGAAGTTGATTAAGGGCATCTTGGTACCAAGCAACACAGACCTGGGAGAGGGGTTGTAGAGAGAGCGTCGGGTTCACCCCGGCACTATCTCTACAACCCCCATTTTTTTTTGACCGGATCGAAGTTGATACCCCCCGGAGAACAACCTCACTCAACGCTTATCCATCACATATAGTGTTGTAAATAGGCGTTTTTCAGTATGTGCCTCCCCAATTCAAGTAGTGGAAGCGAAAGGGTATAACGAACAATGATCAGAAAAATATCAGTGGTTTTATGCGGTCTGGCTATGGCGGCTTCCTCGGTGTGTGGATATGCAGCACAGGACGATAAGGAGAAGATTGCCGAGCGGATGACTGCTGCGGGAAATGTGATTGAAGAGGTCATGGCTACGCCGGACAAGTCAATCCCAGGCGGTATTCTTGCTGGCGCGTCCTGCGTCGTGGTGATTCCCAGCTTCAAGAAGGGCGCATTCGTGGTCGGGGCACAGTACGGCCAGGGAGTGGCCACCTGCCGGACGTCCAGCGGCAAGTGGAGCGCGCCAGTATGTGTCCAGCTGGCGGGCGGCAGCTTTGGATTTCAGATAGGTGGGCAGGCAACGGACCTCGTGCTGATCGCAATGAACCAGAACGGCCTCCAGGCAATGCTGAAGAACAAGGTGAAACTCGGCGCCGATGCATCCGCCGCGGCAGGTCCGGTTGGGCGTAACGCACAGGCAGGGACGGACTGGAAGTTGAGTGCGGAGTTTTTGAGCTACTCCCGCGCCAAGGGGCTGTTCGCCGGTATCGACCTCGACGGTACGGTGCTCTCGCAGAACCAAAGCAATACCCAGACACTATACGGAGCGGCTATCCCGTTCAAGACGATCCTTGACGGCCAAGAGGTCACGCCGACCGACGCCCGCCCGTTCGTGCGTACTGTTGCGAAGTACTTTGTGGTCGCGAAGAACCAGTAATCCGGGCAACTGACCTGATGGGGGGCGGCCACTGAGGCCGCCTTTCCTGTTTTTCGGGCGTATACGGGCGGAATCGGTAGACTAGAGGCTTGAGCGAAGTTGCACAAAGTACGTTGCCACAGGATAAGGCCACCGTCCGGGAAACTCTGGAATTTGCCGTGGTCCGGGTCTTCGTTCATGGCCTGCGGGTGCTTCCGAGGGGGTTGGCACGCGCGATTGGGGCCGCAATTGGTTCGATTGCGTTTCGGGGGCTCGGGCGGCTGCGGCGAGTGGGCCTCCGCAACCTGGAACTAGCCTTTCCGGAGAAGACAGCCGCAGACCGCGAGGCGATTCTCCGGTCGGAATATCGTAATCTCGGCCTACTACTGGCGGAGTTCTGCAAGATGCCCGGCTACACCCCGGAGGGTGCCAGCCTATTTATTCGCTACGAAGGGCTGGACAATTATCGGAAGGCGCGGGAGCGGGGGAAGGGTATTCTCGTGTTGACCGGGCACCTAGGGGCGTGGGAGTTGTCCAGCTTCTACCACTCGTTGATGGGGATGCCGATGGGGATGGTGATTCGGCGGCTCGACAACCCACTGGTCGACGCATTTGTGAACCGGATCCGCTGTCTTCATGGCAATCGCGTAATCCACAAAGACGATTTTGCACGAGGGCTGATCGCTTCCATGCGGGCGGGTGAGACCGTAGGAATTCTGATGGACACCAACATGACCCCGCCGCAGGGAGTCTTTGTGCCGTACTTTGGGGTGATGGCGTGTACTGCATCGGGCATGGCGCGCATCGCGGCGAAGACGGGCGCTGCGGTCCTGCCTGGATTTCTGCTCTGGGAGGAGAGCGAGCAGAAGTACGTGTTGCACTTTGGCGAGGAGTTGACGGTGGTCCATACTGAGGACGCCGAACAGGATGCCCTGGCGAACACCGCGACCTTCACGGCTTCGATTGAAGCGTACGTCCGCAGGTATCCCGAGCAGTGGCTCTGGATGCACCGGCGATGGAAGACCCGGCCTCCGGGCGAAGAAGGGATCTACTGATGGCTCAGAGCAAGGCCAGCATGAGCAAGGTCGCCGACTGGATCGGTGTAAGCGCTCCGCTGCTCGATGTGGAGCTCACAGACGTCTCGAACATTGAGAGCGCAGGCGCAGGTTCGGTGGTGTTTGCGACCGACAAGGAGACGCTGACGCAGGCGCTGCAATCCAAGGCGGGAACGGTCCTTGCGAACCGTAGCCTGGAAGACGCGAATCTGCCGCTCGATCCGCGGGTCCTGTGGGTAGGTGATGCGCGATATGCGTTCGCCGTCGTGGGACGTCAGCTGAAGGGCCGTGGTTTTGAGGCGGGGGTCCATCCCACGGCTGTCGTCGGCGCGGGTGTCAGGATCGGCCCGGGAACCAGGATAGGTCCAGGAGCGGTGCTTGAGGATGGTGTGGTGCTGGGAGGTGACTGCAACTTGATGGCTCGCGTTGTGGTGCACTCTGGGACCGTCCTGGGGGATCGTGTCGTGGTCCAGGCGGGAGCAGTGCTGGGGTCGACGGGGTTCGGATACGCCCGCAGCAAAGAAACCGGGGAGTACCTGATCTTTCCGCAGCAAGGTCGTCTCGTCGTCGAAGACGATGTTGAGATTGGCGCGAACACCACCATCGATCGTGGCGCACTTGGCGAGACGCGGATCGGTCGCGGAACGAAGATCGACAACCTCGTGCACATCGGTCACAACTGCGTCATCGGGAAGCATGTAGTGATCGCGGCGCAGACTGGCATCTCGGGTTCGAGTGTGGTGGAGGACGGGGCGATCCTCGGCGGCCAAGTGGGGATTGGAGAACACGCAACGGTAGGGGCGGGCGTGATCCTCGGTGGCGGTGCCGGGGTCTTGAGTGGAAAGAAGATGCGAGGGCCAGGGGAGGTCTTCTGGGGTCGTCCTGCGCGGCCTTTGAAGGAGTATCTGCGCGACCTGGCAAGGCTGAAACGGCGCTAAAATTGATGGTGTAGCTGTAGTGGATCGCGCGGTGGATGATGGCAATTGTGGTGATCGGCGGGCATACGAGAAATATCGGCAAGACAAGCGTGGTGACCGGCTTGATCGAGGCACTGCCCGAGATGCATTGGACCGCCTTCAAGATCACCCAATTTGGCCATGGCATGTGCTCGGCAAACGGGGAGCCGTGTGACTGCGAGACGGCGGAGCATACCCTGGCAGTGAGCGAGGAGCGCGCAGGCGGCGACAGCACAACAGATTCGGGACGCTATCTGGCCGCGGGAGCGGTGCGATCGTTCTGGGTGAGGACGCGGCTGGGGGATTTGTCCGAAGCAATGCCGCGAATCCGCAAGGAGATCGCCCAGGCGGAAAATGTAGTGATCGAATCGAACAGCGTTCTGCGGTTTCTGCGGCCCGATCTGTACCTGAGCGTGCTGGATCCCGAAACAGCCGACTTCAAAGACTCCGCGAAGTATTTTCTGGATCGCGCCGATGCCGTGCTCGTGCCCGAGGGTAAGCTCGGCCGGCCGGAGTGGAAGGGAGTCTCGCTGAAGCTGGTCGAGGGGACACCCGTGCTGGCGATGCGTCCGCCAATCTATGTCACCGACGAAGTCATCGCATTCGTGAAACAGCGGCTGCGGGCCGCAGTGAGCGTCGAAGCAAGCGCCTAGATGGACTGCACTGGAAGAAGCGTGATGTCCTCGACGAGACCCACCTCCTTCTGAACAAACGGTTCGGCGTAACGCACTCCTGCGAGCAACCCATAGTGCCGCGCCTCGGCGAGCGTCCGCTCGCGGATCTCTTCTTCGGGAACGAAGAGCTTGCCGCCTTCAGGCTGCGCGGCATACTGCGACCGGTAGGCGAGCAGCGATTGCAGGCGCTGTTCAACGTAGGGCGAAATGTCGACGACAAAGGTAGGCCGCACATCGGCGTAGAGACTCGCGTAAAGGATCTTGTAAGGGCGATGTGGTGGTTTCTGCTCACCCGGCGTCTCCACCTTGGCCAGGCCGCTGACGAAGCACGCTTCATAGCCCAGCGTGGCGGAGGTGTAGTGATCCGGGTGGCGTCCCTGCCAATAAGGCAGGATCACGACTCGAGGGCGCAGGCGCCGCAGGACAGCGGCGATCTTGAGGCGATTCTCGTAGGTGTTCTGGACGTTGCCATCGGGCAGGTCGAGCGCCTCGCGGTGAGCGACGTTCAGGATGTGGGCCGCCGCCGCTGCCTCGGCCGCGCGGTCGGCGGCGGTGCCGCGTGTGCCGGACTCGCCCTGCGTCAGGTCCAGGATGCCGGTGCGCCAGCCACGCGAGTTCATGGCGAGCAGAGTGCCACCGCACGTCTGTTCCACGTCGTCGCGGTGCGCGGCGATGGCGAGGATATCTATGGTTTGCATGATCGTTATGCTAGCAGGGGCTAAAGACGCCCCAGGACCAGTGCCTAGTCGTCGGCGTCCGTGATCGCGTCCATATAGGCGACATCGAGGGCAGTGCCCTGCACGATGACGTTCGTGTTGGCGATCTCCGAGTTGTCTACCGTGCTGAAAATGTGCACCTGGCCACCGTAGGCCGTGTACATCTTGTTGAACCCCTGGACCCAGCACAGACCAGTGAGATCGCCATAGTAGTACTGGTTCTGATTGGTGTTGGGGAATTGAACAACAGCCGTAGGCGAGCCGGGGATAACGAACGGCACGATCGCTGGAGTCAAAGTACCGAGGTTGAAGCTGGTAAGACAGTTGTAGTTCGCCGCCTGCGTCGTCACGCCGAGAGCCGCCTGGTGGGCGCGTTCACCTGTGGCACAATACTGTGAGCCGATCCACAGAGTGTTGTTGTCGGCGAAGAGCATCTTCGTGTGCGTGCCGTCTGAGATGGAGTACTTGCCGGTAACCGTATTGGTCGCCAGATTGATGATCGATAGGTGGCCGGCGAACAGGCCATCGGGCTGAAGTTGCTGGCCGGCAACGTAGAGGGTGGTCCCGTTCGCGAGAGCTTCGGTGACGCCACCGGGAACAAGTACCTGGGTGATGAACGAAGAGGTGTCAGGGATGGTCGTGGGGATGTGGTTGTTCTGTAGTACGCCCTGCTGTAGATACGTGACGCTGGAGGTCGTCCCTCCGCACTCGGCGCCGCAGTTCAGCACGTAAACGGAATTCCCATCGAGCGAGAAGTAAGCCCCCATGGGACGATCGAAGGCGTTCGCGTGGGTTCCTGTGTTCACTGGCACGGCGCAGTACACGGGAAGATTGAAAGGCTGGCAATCCGCAGCACCCAGTGCCAAAACGGCCGCTGTGGAGGTGGGGTACTGGTTCTGGTTCAGCTTGACGAGGCGGTAGATCGTGTTCGAGTTGCGGACCATGGCGAGCACGACCGTGTCACCCGAGTTGACGACGACCTGGAAGACGTTTGGGAGCACCAGTCCATAGCTTTGGCCCGTGGCGTTGTCGATGATGCCGAGTTGACCGATCGTCTCCATCGCCGAGTAGACATGGGCAAACGTCGGAGGAACAGCAAGGGCAGTGGATTTGGCCGGAAACGTACCCCCCGCGCCTGCAACCGATTCTTTGCTGTAGTTGATGATCTGTATGTCGCCCTGCGCACTCGAGTAGACGTACCCCGAGACCTCGGCCGGGAAGTTGAGGATCAGATTGGGGTAGCCCGAGCCATATCCCGAGATCGAAAAGGTCTTGGTGTTCTGAATATTGTTGCGAAGATCGCGCTTGGCATCGACGATCTGCAGGGAGCCGCCGGAGACGCCGTTGGCCGTCACCCCGATCATGACACGGTTAGCAAGCAGGCTTGGAGGAACCGGCCGGTTCGCGAAGGTGAACTCGGGAAACTTGTACGCGTAGTAGAGTGAGCTGTGGCACGAGGTGAGGCCGGCCGTCGCAAAGGCGACCAGGAGGCCGCAGAATACCTGGGCGCGGAGTGACTTCATAAGGAGACTTCGATTCTTCAACGGTGACCAACTCCAACCTGAGCGCTGCGGCGTGTTTTGGCGGCCACTGCTCTATGCCGAGTATAACAAAGGAAATGGGATGAAACGGCTCTGGAGCCTCTCGAATCAGGCCTTCGAGTCCATGCGTTTGGAGCGCGTCCCACTGGTGGCTTAGGATGAAAGAAGCAGTTGGAGACGATCATGGCTGAAGGTTTGGACGAAGCACAGGTTAGTTCCGTTTCGGGTAAGGCTGCAGTCGACAGACTGTTTGCCGGCGGGACCGTGCTTTGCGATGGAGCGATGGGCACAATGCTGTATGCGCGCGGCGTGTTCATCAACCGCTGTTATGACGAACTGAATCTCTCACAGCCGGAGTTGGTACGCGAGATCCACGCGGAGTATCTGCAAGCGGGTGCGGAGGTCATCGAAACCAACACCTTTGGTGGAAACACCTTCCGGCTGGGGATGCATGGTCTGAAGGACAAGGTCCGCGAGATCAATTTGGCCGGGGTCCGGCTGGCGCGGGAGTGCGTTAATCAGATTCGGGACAAACAGGCCAGCGAGGCGTTTGTGGCCGGAGCGATCGGGCCGCTTGGGGTAAGGCTGGAGCCGTTGGGCAAGGTTGGTCTTGACGAGGCGCAGGCCGCGTTTGCGGAGCAGATTCGAGCGCTCGTGGAGGGTGGACCTGGAGTCGGCGCCGACATCCTGATTGTGGAGACGATGACGTCTCTGGTCGAGGCACATCAGGCGATTCTTGCAGCCCGGAGCGTCGCTCCCGAAGTGCCCGTCGTGGTCATGATGACCGTCGATGAGGAAGGCAACTGCCTCGATGGCTCCTCGGCCGAAACCGCGGCGATGAAGTTGACCGAGTGGGGTGCCGACGCAGTAGGGTGCAACTGCAGCGCTGGACCGGCAACAGTGCTCAGCGTGATTGAGCGGATGCGTCCCGTCACCACCAAACCACTGGCTGCAATGCCGAATGCAGGGATTCCGCGGGCCGTCGAGGGACGGACAATTTATCTGACGTCGCCGGAGTACATGGCCAGCTTCACCCGCAAGCTGGTAAAGGCAGGTGCGAGCATCGTTGGCGGATGTTGCGGCACCACGCCAAGCTACACCCGGGCGATGAAGAGTTCGCTGCGAGCACTGGACGCGATGGAAGGCGGCGCCCAGGTGATGGAGAGCGCCAGTGCAACCAGGGCCGCGACCAAAGCAGCGAGCAAAGTCGAGCCGCCGGAGCTCGCGCACCGCTCGAAGATTGGGTCGATGGTCGCCGCCGGCGAGTTCGTCACCATGGTGGAGATCGTTCCGCCCAAGGGAATCGACTGCAGCAAAGAGCTCGATGGCGCGGCGCACATGCATCGTCTGGGAGTCGACGCGATCAACGTGCCCGATTCCCCCCGAGCCAGCGCACGGATGAGCGCGCAGAGTCTCTGCGTGCAGATCCAGCAGAACGTGGGGATCGAGACGATCCTGCACTACACCTGCCGCGACCGCAATGTGCTGAGCATTCAAAGCGACCTCCTCGGCGCGTCGTCGATTGGTCTGAAGAACATTCTGTGCCTCACCGGCGATCCTCCGAAGCTGGGGAACTATCCGAACGCGACGGCGGTCTTCGACGTCGACGCGATCGGCCTCGTCAACGTCGTCCACAATCTGAACTACGGTCTGGATATTGGCAGTAACTCGATCGGAGCCTCTACGGGCTTCACCATCGCAGTGGCGGCGAATCCCGGCGTCCAGGACATGGATCAGGAGGTGCGGAGGTTCGCGTTCAAGGTGGAAGCCGGCGCCGAATACGCGATTACGCAGCCCGTCTTCGATCTGCGCGTGCTGGAGGAGTTTCTTCGGCGCATCGAACAGTTCCGCATCCCCGTCATCGCGGGAATCTGGCCGCTCACAAGTCTGCGTAACGCGGAGTTCATGAAGAACGACCTGCGCGTCAGTATGCCCGAAGACATCATGGCGCGGATGGCTGCGGTGACCACTCCCGAAGCCGGACGTGTCGAGGGTGTCAAGATCGCCCAGGAGATGCTCGCAGAGGCGAGGCCGATGGTGCAAGGGGTACAAGTCAGCGCGCCGTTCGGGCGTTACAGCGTGGCCGCAGACGTGTTGGGTCTGGCGGAAGTTGAGGTCGCCTGATGCCCAGTTTTGAAGACCAGTTGACGGCACTCGAGGCTGTAGTGGAGCGCCTGGAGAGCGGAGACCTTACTCTCGAGGATTCCGTGCGCCTGTTTGAGGAAGGGATGAAGCTGTCAGACGCCTGCAAGAAGGAGCTGGAAGCCGCCGAGGGAAAGATTCAGATTCTGGTGGAGCGCGGCAGAGGTCAGATGAAGGCGGTGGATTTCGATCTGGAAGGCACAGCTGAAGACACGGAAGACGGCGAGTAGTCTCGTCGAAGCTTAGCGGTCGCGCGTAGTGACAAAGCCCGGTACCCAGAGCAGGGCGCGCTTGGCCTCCGAGTCGGGCAGCTCCGCAATCGTGAGCCGGGCAGCTTCT
Organism: Acidobacteriaceae bacterium KBS 89; assembly: GCA_000381605.1. Classification (GTDB taxonomy): domain Bacteria; phylum Acidobacteriota; class Terriglobia; order Terriglobales; family Acidobacteriaceae; genus Edaphobacter. Next base: position 591,023 of record KB906754.1, on the reverse strand, counting down.
GCGTAGGCGCAGGCGGTGTCCATCGCGTAGTCGATCGAGCCGTGGCGATGGAGAATTTCGAGAATCTGCGGGTGCGAGATGCGGTCGAAGCTGCGATCGGCAAGCACCGTGCGAATTGCTTCTCGATCGGCGCCGGTGCCACGCTCCAAAGCATGGATGACGGCCAGCGTGGCTTTGCCTTCGCGCAGGTCGCTGGCGACTGGCTTACCCAGCACATCTTCAGCAGCCGTAAGATCAAGAACGTCATCGACAATCTGAAAGGCGAGCCCAAGGTTGCGGCCGTATTCGCCGAGTTGAGCCTCCAACTCGTTATGGTCGCCGAGCCCATGTGCAGGAGTAATCGCAACGCCAAGCTGCATCGACACCTTGAAGAGGCAGGCGGTCTTTCGGAAGATGAGGTCGAAGTACTCCTCTTCGTTGATGAGGTGGCCGAGCTTTTGCATCTGCAGCAACTCGCCCTCGACCATCTGCTGCGTCAGGGAGATCAGCAGCTCCAGCACGCGGAAGTTACGCTCCTCAAGCGCCGAACTGAACGCCTGCATGTAAAGCCAATCGCCCGCGAGCACGCACTTCGAGTTGCCCCACGTGGTGTTTGAGGATGGCCGTCCGCGGCGAGTGTCAGCCTCATCGATGATGTCGTCGTGAACCAGCGTCGCGGTGTGAAGCATCTCAACCACCGCACCAAGCCGTATGCGGCTCGGACTGGTGCAACCCAGTGCCTTCGCCGAGAGGAGAAGAAGCAGCGGCCGAATCCGCTTGCCACCGCCGGCAATCAGATATCGCGCGATGTCCGTGATGACCTCAACCTCGGACGCCGATTGCCGGGCGAAGTCCTCTTCGATCGCCGCTAGATCGTCACGCAGGAGGTCGAAGACTTCGGCTGCAGTCGCGATGGAGAGGGTGCTCACTCGTCGTTAAGACTATCAGGATGTGGATTTGGCTTCAGAAACAGAATCGCAAATCCCAAACAATAATTTTGATGACGGCAACTGCCCAGCCCGGCATGGCGATTATCGCCACTGCCCCTACCTCAGTTGGAGCGGAAGTTGGTGAATTGCAGCTCGACCCCGATGTCCTTGCCTTTGAGCAGCGCCATGATCTCCTGCAGCGTGTCCCGGTCCTTGCTGACCACTCGCACGGTATCGCCCTGAATGCTCGCCTGGGCCTTCTTCTTCGAGTCCTTGATCGCCGCGACGATAATCTTCGCCTTCTCCGACGGAATTCCCTGCACCAGCTTGATCTTCTGACGAACGCTCGAGTTGGCCGCCGGCTCCACCTTCTCAAACTCAAGGTTCTTGAGCGACACGCCGCGCTTCACCAGCTTCTGCGAGAGGATCTCGATCACCGCCTTAAGCTTGTAGTCGTCCTGGCTGGCGAGCTGTATCGTGTCCGTGCCTTCAAGTTCGATCTTAGATTTGGAGTCCTTCAGGTCGAACCGCGCATGCACCTCCTTCGAGGCCTGGTCAATCGCGTTCTTCACTTCCTGAATCTCTACTTTGCTCACTACGTCGAAGCTATTGTCGGATGCCATGATGTGTCTTCCTTCGTATGTGCCTGATCGCTCTCTATTATTGCAGCGGTTGCTTCACTCAACGAGCGCTCGGGAACAGATTTTTGAAATTCGCCGTCGTCAGGGCCGCTAGCTCCTCTGTTGAGATGCCGCGAAGCTCCGCCAGGGCTACCGCCGTATGCGTCATCATGGCGGGTTCGTTGCGCTGACCCCGCAGCGGGATGGGCGCCAGAAACGGAGCATCCGTCTCCACCAATATCCGGTGGGATGGCGCCAGCACCGCAGCATCCCGGATCACCTGAGACTTCGGATACGTCAAATTCCCAGCAAACGACAGGTAAAAGTTGGCCGCGAGCGACCGTTCCGCCTGCTCCACCGACCCCGAAAAGCAATGCATAATCCCTGGCAGCCGCGTCGGCGTCCAGTGTTCGGCGATCAGCGCCAGCAGGTCCTCCCACGCATCTGCCGCTCCGAACTTCTCCTTCGCCTGCGGAGTCGCCAGCTCACTCGTCCTGCAGTGGATCACAATCGGCTTCCCCAGCCCGGCTGCCAGCTTCATCTGTGCGATGAATGCCTGCTTCTGCGTAGAAATGTCCGGATTCTCAAAGTGGTAGTAGTCGAGCCCGATCTCGCCCACAGCGATGCAGCGTTCCTGCGCTGCAAGCCCGGCAAGTTTTTCCAGTGCCTCCGGAGTAGCACTCGCTGCCTCCTGGGGATGAATCCCCGCGCTGGCGAAGATCGCCGGAAGCCCCGGCCCGCTGGTCGCAGTGGCGATTTCAAGCGCCTGATGCATCGTCGCCGGCCCTTCGCCAATGCCGATGGCGAGGATCGCATGCACCCCCGCTGCGTAAGCGCGACGCAGTACTTCGTCGCGATCGTCAGTGTAGAAATCCAGGTGGGCGTGGGTATCAGTCAGAGTCATCGCTTCGTATTCAGATTAAAGCATCGCAACACGATCGCGATAGGATTGTGACCATGAGAGAGTTCACGCGAAGAGAAATGTGCGCAGGACTGTCGTCGTTCGCGGCGATTGGCAGTGTAGTGGACGCGCAGACAACGGCCGCTCCCACCGGGCCCGATGTGCTGTCGCAGGCCAGGGTGGTTACGCTCGACCAGATGCCCGTCCGCAAGATGGCCAACGGTGGAGAGAGCCGCGACGTACTACGCGGCACGCTGACGACGGGCGAAACCATCGCCGTGCACGAATCCGATCAGCCCGCTGGAATGGTCCCGAATCCTTTGCACACGGTCCAGCACTCGGAGGTCATCGTTGTCATTCAGGGGTCCATCGAATTCCAGCACGACGGCAAAACGGACAAGGTCGGCCCCGGCAGCGTTCTCTTTGTAGCACCGGGTACCGTGCATACGATCAAGAACGTCGGGGACGGCACCGCAAAATACTGTGTGGTGCAAATTGGCGGCGACACGAAGAAGTAGTAGGCCCCCCAAAAAAATCGAGATGACTGATATAGTTCGTACCGCGTAACATGTCGGCATGAAAAATATCAACCGTCGTGACCTCTGTGTCGCCCTCTCCGCCATCGCCGCCATGGGCACTGTCTCCGCCGAAGCCCAGTCCGGCAAGGCTGCCACAGACGAGCACGTCCTCGCGCACTCGGAGATCTTTCCCTACGACAAGCTTCCGGTGAAGTCCTCGGCCAACGGCGGAGCCAGCCGCGCCGTGATTCATGGCACTCTCCCCACCGGAGAGTTCGTCGAGTCGCACGAGACCAGCCTCCCGGCCGGCCAGATGCCGCACCAGCCGCATCGCCACCCCCACTCCGAGTTCGTCATGATCCGCGAAGGAAAGGTGGAGGTGACCACCGACGGCAAGACCGAAGTAGTCGGACCCGGTGGCGTCATCTTCACCGCATCGAATGTGATGCACGGGATGAAAAATATTGGCGACACGACGGCAAACTACTTCGTGGTCGCCATCGGCCGTCAGTCGACCCCGAAGTTTTCTTAGGCCGGCCGGCCCCCTGCAACCCGTCCAAATCCCGGCCTCTGGAGACGGGAGATTGCGACTTTGCGTCTACAGCCGCGGCCCCGTCCTCCCTTTTTTTTCAGGAAATCCCCTTCTTCAATCACCCAAACTGAAGAACTGAGTACCTTTAGGGAAGAAATTCCACTACTCTTTTCTCATCTCTCGGTTTGAGTCGTATATGGGAAGCGAAGGGCATTTTTGAAAAGGCCACTTAGATGGTTAGCAAATTTATTGGGTCTGCGCAGGCAGGTTCGGCTAGTTACCCTCTTTCTTCCCAGAAAGAGTTGGTACCGAGCTGGGCTCATGGCCTGCAGGCTGCACGCTGCCGTAAACGGCCTCATTGGAGGAAACCGCATTCTCACCGAGGCGGTCATGTTGGATCACTGGCTCTGGGAACTGACCGCGATCGGGCCATTTCCAGTCCCATGGAAGCTCAATGGAATCGACATCATCCAGGCCCCCGATCCCAAAATCGGGACCGTGTACTGCTGGATCCATGAGCCTCTGGTCGAGTTCCCGATGCGGCCGTACCTCGAACTGGGATACCCGGAGGCAATGGTCGTCGCCGACAGAGGCCGAATCGTGGACGGCGACAAATATATGGTCGCAGGGCTCAAAGATCGCCTATTCGTGATTCCGGCGGATCGCTACGCCCTCGGGAGGGCGAAACGTTCACTGATAGAAGGGACGTCGGTTGTGTGCCTGGCGGACGAGTACTTTGGTGGCCCTCTGCTGCCCTTCGTGCTGCAGATCGCCGGTCGCGTAGGCGCGCGGGTTGTCTTTCAATGGGCGGTACGACAGCCGGATGGAACGATCGAGGTAACGTTTGCGAACGCCCCCCGACCCTACTGCGAGAACGCAGAGGCAGTGCACGAAAACCTGGCGTATCTGCGGGCAGCGCAGCAGCGTGCGCTCGCCGCCCTGGGGCTGCCTTCCAACGAAGCTAATTAAGCCGAACCGCACAGCCCGATGAGACGGCGCGAGGACGGAACGTTCGGTAGCGCTCAAGTCCTGCGAGGCAGACGATGCCAAGGGTGCCTGTAATAAGCAGGACCACGCTTGAAGGCTCGGGTGTCGGGGTCGTTGCCGCCTCCGGAGTGATTGTCAGCGTGGCCGGGTCCAGCCCCAGACCAAAGAAAGGACTAAGAGTGTATGTTCCCGGTACGAAGGTCGGATTGGCAGCGTCTGGTTCGAAAAGTTGAGGGCCCCCGTATATGATTCCGGATATGATTCCGGCGGGGTAAATGGCGAGACCGCCTATGTAACGGTTGGTTGTCAGGAATTGGATGATGGTGTTCTGGCTGGAGACTCCGTCGATAGTGACAAGAGTATTGACGATGAATTCTGTCCGAGAGCCCGGTTCACAAGCGTGGATGATGTTAGTGGGACAAGTACTGTGGTTGCCGGGCGGCGAGGCTGGGAGGGAGAAAGTAATGATGTCTCCGTTGCCGGTAATGACGAAATCGTCGATGGTGTCTGCGTAGGAGTTTTGAGGAATGGTCAAAGCAGACGACAAGAGGGCGAAAGCGAAGAGACTTTTGCTCATAGAGCAACTCCCTTTATCGAAACTGGATTCGAGCTTGCGCCGAACGCCAGCACGCGTCAAGGTGCTCTCTTTGCAGGCCGCTTGCGCGCGGCAGCCTAAAACGCCAACTTTTCTTCGCAAGTAGGGGCAAGTAAACGCTCTTCGAGCCGACCTGGTGGCTCTTTTGTGCCGGTCGGATTATTTCAGGCGAGCGCCCAAAGCGATCTCTTCACCAAACGTAGCGAGGATTGGCTTGCCGTCCTCGCCATGGCTCGCAGCAAGCAGCATCCCATGCGACTCAAGCCCACGCATCTTGCGCGGGGCAAGATTGACGATCACCACAATCTTGCGTCCGATCAACTCTTCGGGGGTGTACCACTCGGCGATTCCGGAGAGAATCTGGCGCTTCTCATAACCCAGGTCCACCTCCAGACGCAGAAGCTTGTCGGCTTTTGGGATGCGCTCAGCAACGACAATCTGCGCGACGCGAAGGTCGACCTTCACGAAATCATCGATGGCGATCTGAGGAGTGTCCGGTGTGGAGGAGGCCGCTGCCGACGTCGCGAAGGCGCCGGATGCAGGTGACTCAGTGTGTGGGGGAGTGCCGGGCCGCTCGGTGCTAATTGCGTGGCTGCCCGCGACCGAGGCTCCAGGGTTTGCCTCAGCGAACGAAGAGGTGCGAGGCGCCGCGCCGGGATGGGTAGGGTCGGTGGGCGCAGACACAGTGTGCGTCGTCTTCTCGTCGATCAGCTTCGAAGGAGTCGGAGGAGTGCTGGGGTTTTCCATGTCAGTCATGAGTTGGATGAGTTCCTTGGGCGCTCGGGGGAAGATGGGAGAGAGTTCGCCTAGTTTCGTACCGGGTTTCAGACCGCCCCATTGAAGATCTTTCAGCTCGCCATTCTTTGCGGCGACTTCGATGTCGCCGAGACCTAGTTGAGACCAAACTTTTGCGGCGGTGTTTGGAAGAACAGGATAGAAAAATGCCGTGATGAGGCGGATCAATTCGGCAGCGGAGTAAAGGACGCTCCGTAGCAAAACGCCGGAGCTCTCGTCTGTCTGCGCTGCGAGCTTCCACGGCGCGCTGGAGGTAATCAAGCCATCGGTCGATGCAACAAGTTGGTTGATCTGCTGCAAATAGGTTGTGAAGTCGCTGTCGCCGATAGCAGCAAGTCGATCGAGCATCGCAGACTCCATACTCCGCGATTCGCTTTCGATCGACGCACCCGCAGAAGCCGCGGGAAGGGGATGCGGGATCGTGCCTTCGAAGTACTTCCCGATCATTACGAGCGTACGGCTGACCAGGTTTCCATAGCCGTTAGCAAGATCGCTGTTGTAGCGCTGGACCAGCGCGTCGAAGCTGAAGCTGCCATCCTGACCGAAAGGAATCTCGCGTAGGAGGAAGTAACGGAGCACGTCGGAGGCGAAGAGGTCTTGTTCGTGTTTCCAATATTCGTCGCTTAGTACTGCGCCCGGGCCGTCGACGGGTTTCGTCTTCAGGGTGCCGAAGGCGTCCAGAATCGTTTCGGTGCGGACAATGTTCCCACGAGACTTGCTCATCTTCGATTCTTCAAATAAGAGCCAGCCATGGGCGGTGATCGCCTTTGGTAACGGCAGGCCTGCGGAGAGAAGCACCGCAGGCCAATAAACACAATGGAAGCGGATGATTTCTTTGCCCACAAGGTGAAGATCTGCTGGCCAATAATGCGCAAACTTCTTCTGCTCTTCGGAATCGTTGCTGCCGTAGCCCATGGCGCTCATGTAGTTGATTAGCGCGTCGAACCAGACATAGATTGTGTGCCTCTCATCACCGGGGACAGGAATGCCCCAGCTTACGCTGGTGCGAGAGAGGGAAAAATCTTTCAGAGCGCCTTCAACATAAGGATTACCAAGCTTCGACTTTCTCGTCTGGGCTCCTTCGGTGACGTTACCGCGGAGGAAGCTAAGCACCTCGTTCTTCCGAACCTCTGGTTGAATGGCCAATTCGTTGGTCTCGATGAGATCGATAAGCTTGGCCTGGTAGTTGGAGAGTCGGAAGAAGTAGTTCTCCTCGGTGATGGTCTCTGTCGGCTTGCCATCGGGGCCGATGGTGCCGGGAGGGCCATCGACAAACATCTCTTCGCCGACCGAGTACTGGCCCGTGTACGTGCTCAGATAGATGGCTTCGCGATCGACGAGGTGCTGGAACAGCTTCTGGACGGCTTGGGTGTGGCGGGGCTCCGTGGTGCGGATGTAGTCGTCGTAAGTAATGCCCATCCGGTCCCAAAGTGCCTTGAAGGAAGCGGAAACCTGATCGGCAAACTCCTGGGGGGAGACCCCGGCCGCGGCGGCGGACCGCTCGACCTTCTGCCCATGCTCGTCCGTGCCGGTCAGGAAAAAGGTGTCGTCGCCTAGCAGACGGTGGCGGCGCGCGATGACGTCGGCCGCGATTGTCGTATAGGCGTGGCCGATGTGGGGGCGTGCGTTGACGTAGTAGATCGGGGTGGTGAGATAGAACTTTCGCTTGGACATGGCCCAGCGCTCAGTTTAGCAGGAGGTACAGGGAGAGCCGGAGGGACCCAGTTCGGTCCAGGAAAAATAAAGTTGAAAAAGTTGGCGTATTTTCGTGGTCCAAAAAACGTGCATCAACGCACCACGTTTCACCACGAATTCACCACACAATTACCATCAAAAAACCACGTTGTGCACCCGCTCTTTCTCAAAACCCCCTGCAAAAACACCCCTCCACCACAGGACAAAAAAAATCCGTTCCACAACAAAAATTAGCTGGAAGTGATGGTTGGTTCCGGCGTGGATGCCTCAGGTTCAGCCGACTTGGGGGCTTGCGTCGCCGCCTCAGCCTCAGAGGCCTGTGCGATACGGGCTAGGTTGAGGTGTTGCTCCATCGTAACCCGGGCCTGGGTGGGGTTATGAGAACGAATCGCGCGGTAAATCTCTCGATGCATCTCCGCAGATTCCTTAAGATCGACAGCATTTACCACGGTTTTACTGCGGTATTCGTAGAGATTCGCCGTGATGGTCTCCATAAGTGCGCCAAGGATTGGGTTTCCCGACGCACGAGCAATCGTCCGATGAAAACGGACATCGTGAATCAGGTACTCCTGCGGATCAGTAAGCGCCGCGTACATCTCGGCCACCTCTTCCGCAAGCTCCGCAATGTGCTCATCTGTAGCGCGTTCTGCAGCAAGTGCTGCAACATTGGACTCAAGCACTAGTCGTGCCTCAAACATCTGCCAGGGAAGAAAGCCGTGCAACGCCCCGAGAACGGAAAGTGAGCTGGAATCCAACGCCGGAGGGCCTGAGGAGACGAATGTACCCGCGCCGTGGCGGCTCTTAAGGACTCCCATCGCAGACAGAAATCCGATCCCTGCGCGGAGACTCGAACGGCTGATCTTGAGCTTGCGGGCAAGCTCGCGCTCTGGAGGAAGACGGTCGCCGGGATGGACCTCACCGCTGCTAATGAGGGCCCGAACGTGATCGACGACCTGCATGGTGAGTTGGCTGTGGCCAGTGACCTCGTCGTTAATCTCTTTGACCTCTTTTTTCACGCTGAATGAAGCTCCTTGCGCCTAAGTTGGAGAAGAGTAACACGAGAGGAAACCCATAGTTAAGTCACGTTTATGGCCTGGCCAATGAAATGAGGCGGAGATCAAACAAAGTACCTTCTGACTCGAGATTAGATGCAAGGAAGATAGCAGTTATGCCGTCTGGTTCACGCCCAGTTTTGGCACAAGAAGTTGAAATATGAGGAGTGCCAAGAGATAAACGCACGCGGCGAGGACAAAGATTGGCATAGGGTGCAGGGAGAAGTAGTGGGAGACGAGCCAGGTGAAACACGCTCCACCGGCCGCACCGGCGGCCCCTCCGATGCCGACAACGGTCGAGATCTCGGTCGAAGGAAACATATCGGTGGGGGTGGAGAAGAGATTCGCCGACCAACCCTGGTGGGCTGCGGTGGCGAGGCAGAAGAGTCCGATGGCGGGCCAGGCGTTGGTAGGAAAGAGGGTATGCATGTGAGGAACAAACATGATGGGCAGCACACAAATGGCGCAGATGAGGAGCGCAAACTTGCGGCCGGAGTTGACGCTGTGGCCGTGCTTCATGCGGAAGCCGGAGAGCCAGCCCCCGGCGATGGAGCCGATGCTGGCAGCGGTGTAGATGACGATGAGCGGATATTTGACGTGGGCTAGGTTTAGGCCGTAGTTGTCGTTTAGGAATTTTGGGAGATAGAAGAGGTAGAACCACCAGACCGGATCGGTGATGCCTTTTGCGATGCAGAAAGCCCAGAAGCCGCGATGCCGAAGAAGGATGGAGTAGATCGGGCCGCCCTGAGTGACGGGAGCGAGGTTGGCCTGCGTCTGGGTGGAGCCGCGGCGAAGCCTGTTGTAAGGGAAGAAGAGCCAGATGACGGCCCAGACGAGTCCCATGGAGCCGGTGCAGATGAAGGCGGCGTGCCATCCCCAGCGGAGGGTGACTGCGGCGATGAGCACAGGCGCGATGAAGGCGGAGGCGTTGGAGCCCGAGTTGAAGAAGCCTGTGGCCAGGGCGCGTTCTTCGGAGGGGAACCACTCGGTTGTGGCTTTGATGGCAGCTGGGAAGTTGCCGGACTCGCCGAGTCCGAGAAAGACGCGGGCGATGCAGAAGCCCATGACGCTGGAGACGAGAGAGTGGCTGATGGAGGCGCATCCCCAGACGAGAATGGCGAGGGCATAGCCGGTCTTGGTGCCGAGTTTGTCGATGATCCGGCCGGCGAAGAGGAATCCAACACCGTAGGCGATCTGGAAGCAGATGAGGACACGGCCGTAGTTGATGTTGTAGACGGTCTGGTGGGCGGCGTCGACGCCGGGAACCCAGCCCATGAAATCGAGGTGGAGGAGCGGCTCGATGAGAGAGAAGACCGAGCGGTCCATGTAATTGATGGTTGTGGCGAGGAAGAGCAGAAAGCAGACGACCCAGCGAATGTTGGACTTATCGGGGGCTGCGGAGGTGAAGCCCGACTCGGACATGCTGGCGGCTTGGATCGACATTATGGGTACTGGCTCCCGCTAAATGTTGTCTGACCATTGCTCGGTGTGTGCCGACGAACTGGTACAGATGCTTCGAGGTTGAGCATAGTCTTTGTTGGGCGGTCCCTGTCAAGAAGATAGGGAGCTGAGGATGGTGAAATGACGTGGGGCAGTCTGGAACAGAAAAGTCAATAGCTGAGGACGGACCACTTTGCTGTGGATAAAACAGGTCTTCGGCTTTTGTCGCGATTTGTGGTGAACTGTGGTTGAATATTGGTTTTTGTGCGGGCCATCTCGGTTTTTTGGCCGATATCTTGTGGTTCCCGGCGCCTGAGATTGCGATTTTTAGTCGCAAAAACGTGGACAAAACGTGGTTACAGTGTGGTCGATTGTGGTCATTTCGCTGGTTGTTTTTCTGGGTCTCCTACATCTACATCGGGAACGACTGCTTGAGAGGGACCGACTCAGACGAGTCGCCGACGTAGATGACAAATTCGCCGGGATCCATGCGCCAGTTCTTTGCGTCCACGTCGTAGTAGCTGAAGGCGCGTTTGTTCAGGTGCAGGACGACGTGTTGTGTCTCGCCGCCTTTGAGGCGGACTTTGCTGAACTGCTTAAGTTCCATTAAGGGCCGCTTCACCTTCGCACTGGGGTGCCCGACGTAGACTTGGGCAACGTCTGCGCCTGCTCGCGAGCCTTTGTTCTGGATGGTGAAAGATACTTCCACGTCATTGTCGGAGACCTTCTTGACGCTCAGATTCGTGAACGCAAAGTTCGTATAAGACATGCCGAAGCCGAAGGGGAACAGAGGTTTCTGGTTCATGGACGTGTAGAAGCGATAGCCCAGGAACAAGCCCTCGTCATAACGAACGATGCGGCCGTCGCCGGGTTCTTCCGCGTAGTGGGCGCTGGCTGGATTCTGGTCCAGGGTGCGCTCCCAACTGAAAGGCAGATGGCCTTCCGGTGAGTGGTCGCCGAACAGGATCTGCGCGAGTGCAGTCGATCCCTGCTGCCCGGGATACCAGTTGTGCAGCAGTGCTGGCACGTTCGCGATCCAGGGCGCAGTCTCCACGGCACCACCGGCGGTGACGGAGACGATCGTCTTCGGGTTGATCGCCGCGACCTGTTGGATAAGTTCATTCTGCGGCCAGGGCATGGTGTACGTCCGATCGAAGCCCTCGCTCTCTGTGGATGCGTCGAAGCCGACAGTAACGAGCACCGCATCGGCATCGTGCAGAATTTTCTGTGCATCGGGCGAGAGCATGTCGGCTGAAGCCACCAGACCGACGCCGAGGCGAGGTGTTGTCCCGTTTGTCTGGTAGACCACTTCAACGGAGACTGGTTTGTTTTCGGTCAGAGCAACGGAGACGTTCCTGACTGCCATGCGATTCGAATCCCTCTGCTGGGAGAGGACCTCCTTGCCGTCGACAAGCACGCGATAGGTGTCCTGCTCGGGAGCCGATGCGATCAGAACGTGCTGCCCCTGTGCGGTGGGAAGGTATTCGCCTTTGTAGTCATAGGTCGTGAGGCCGCTGCCCCTCGGACCACCACCCCCGCCTCCGACGCCGCTCCAGGTATTGATTCGGCTCAGACCACGATCTGTATTTTCCGTACGCGGCGGCTCTCCCTTGCCGTCTACTCCAACGGTCAGATTGCGAAACGAGGTGCGGCCAAAGATGGTTGCGAGGGGTGGAAGGCCCGGAGCGTACATCACATTGAAACGAGTGCCGGCTACCTGCATGAGACCGGCGACGAAGCTGTTCGCCTGGAAGGGAGTCGTCTGCGAGCTTCCACCACCGCCGACCACGGCGACGGCAGCTTCAGGTCCTATGACAGCGAGGGTCTTGACGCGCGTGGGATCCAGGGGAAGCAGACCACCTTCATTCTTCAGAAGGGTGATGCTCTCGAGCGATTCCTCAAGCGCGACCTTGTCCGCGTTGGGGTTGTTGAGAGGAATCGAAGAGATCGTCTGCTCGCGGTCGAGCCAGCCGAATTGTATGGCTGTAGCAAGGATGCGGCGGCACTTTTCGTCCAGCACGGCCATGGTCAGTTTGCCGCTGGCGAGGCCTGCCTTCAGGGTCTCTGGCGTCATCAGCTTGGCGAAAGGCATCTCCAGGTCCAGTCCGCCGTTTGCGGCTGCGAGCCCATCGTAAGTTGCCGTCCAGTCGGACATCACGACGCCCTGGAAGCCCCAGTCGTGGCGCAGGATGTCATTATTCAGGTGTGCGTTCTGCGTGGAATGCTCGCCATTGACGAGGTTGTAGCTGTCCATGACGGCGCCTACGTGGGCCTCGGTCACGGCTGCTTCGAAGGCAGGCAGGTAGAGTTCGCGCAAGGTGCGCTCGTCGATGATGCTGTTGACGCGGTGACGGTCGTACTCCGAATTGTTGCCGGCGAAGTGTTTTACGGTTGCAGAGACTCCCTTGCTCTGAACACCTTCGATGTATCCCACAGCGATGCGTGAGGCGAGGAAGGGATCTTCGCCGAAGTATTCCATGTTGCGGCCGTTCAGTGGAGAGCGATAGATGTTTACGCCTGGGGCCAGGAGAAAGTTAACGCCACGCGCACGGGCGTCTTCGCCAAGGGAGGCTCCGACGCGTTCTGCCAACGCCGGGTCCCAGGTCGCAGCCAACGCGACTCCCGCGGTGTAGGCAGGTGCGAGCCCGAAGGTGCGTACCCCGACGGGTCCGTCTGACATTTTCAGCCGCTTCAGAGCGATGGAAGGGATTGCCTGTGTGTAAAATCCGTCCACGCCGCCGATTAGTTTCAGCTTATCGTCCACGGACATTTTGGCAATCAACGCGTCGACGCGCGCATGGATGGCTGGTGAGACGGGAACGGGAGATTGGGCGGGAAGCGAGACCACGCTGCAGAGCAGCGCGGTGGCGGTGAGAAGGCGCGAAAGAAACATGGGGTCCCTTGAATTGGAGTTGATCGTGGTTCGGTCCTGACCGACAGTCGAAATCCTACTATGCAAAACAACCGATTGTCTCATGGCCTGCCGCACCGATCTTTGTGCCGCGGGGTCGCTTCCTGCCGATAGAAACGTGGCGGAGTGCTTGAGCTCTTAGTTGGTGTTGAGGACTACTACTGTGGCGATGGGATCGACCGGTGTTGAGGGGAGTTGGATGTCGAGACCTTCGCCGCTCGGCGTGATCTTTAGAGGTTTATGGGCCTTGTCAGCCAGGAGGTAAGCACCGGTGACCTTGCGTGGGAGCTTGTCCAGATGGAAGGGGCCGGTGGGCCAGGCGAAGATTTCGATGTAGATTTTGTTGGGGGCGGTGGTAGAGCGCCAGTCCCAGGTGGAGATGAACTTCGGCTTGCCGTTCTTGTCTTTTTCGGTTGGGCTGAAGGAGCCGGCTTCGGGACCGAAGAGCGTGGCTTGCGTGTTGTAGATGGCTTCGCCGTTGACTTTGAGCCACTGGCCCACTTGCTGGAGGCGTTCGACTTCAGGAGCCGGGACAACTCCGTGGGAGTCGGGGCCGATGTTCAGGAGATAGTTGCCGCCTTTGCTGGCAATATCGATGAGATTGCGGACGAGAGTTTCGGTGGACTTGAAGTTTGCGTCGAAGGATTTGTAACCCCAGGTGTCGTTCATGGTCATGCAGGACTCCCAGTCTCGGCCGGGGTAGCCCTGAGGCGGGATGAACTGCTCGGGGGTTTCGGTGTCGCCTTTGTAGGTGCCGCCGAGGCGGTTGTTCCAGATGAGGTTGGGATGCTGATTGACGAGCTTGACTACCTCGGCGGCGCGCTCGGGTGTCATTTCTTTGGTGGGGGTGTCGAACCAGACTACGACAGGGTACTCCTTGTAGTTTTCGAGGAGCTCTTTGATCTGGGGGATGGATTTCTTGTGGAGGTAGTCGTCGAAGCTGCCGTCCTGGGCCGGGTCCCAGTGGCCGGTTTCGGGGTTGTGGTTGCCGCGGACTGCAGCGGCTCCTCCCGGTGCGGTCCAGTCCTGGGCTTGCGAGTAGTAGAAACCGAGTTTGATGCCTTGTTTGCGGCACTCTTCGGCTAGTTCTTTGAGGGGGTCGCGTTTGAAGGGAGTGGCGGCGACGATGTTGAAGGAGTCGACCTTGGAGTCGAACATCGCGAAGCCGTCGTGGTGCTTGGAGGTGATGACGATGTACTTCATGCCGGCGGATTTGGCTAGGGCGACGATGTCGTGTGCGCTGAAGCCGGTGGGGTTGAAGTCTTTGGCGAAGGCTTTGTAGTCGGCGACGGGGATGGAGAGGTCGTTCATGATCCATTCGCCGATGTGGTCGGTGCGCTTGCCGTGCCACTCGCCTGCGGGGATGGAGTATAGGCCCCAGTGGATGAACATGCCGAAACGGGCTTCGCGCCACCATTGCATGCGGGCGTCGCGCTGGGCGGGGGTTTCGGTGTCCTGGATGGCGGGGACGGGGTGGTTGGATGACTGGGGGATCGGTGGGCTGCCTTCGAGCTGCGCGTAGCTGAGTGATGCGGAGGCGAAGAGAGAGGCGATAGCGATGTTGCGGAAGGCTTGTTTCAAGGGAGTCCCCCGGTCGGTTTTCATTGCAGAGGAATTGTATGTGGAAAGCCTCTGTTACAGGTGAAAGAATAATTTGACGGCTATCCCGGGAGTGCGCCTGCCGTACATGATGGAGGATGCAGGTGAAACGGTATCATCGCTGACGTGAGTGAAGACAACAAGGTAGATCGGATTGATGTAACGCTGATGATGGAACGGCTCCGCGCAGGGGACGTGCGGGCGCTGGCGCGGGCGGTGTCGGTTGTGGAGGACGGCGCGGCGATAGGGGCGGAGTTGCTGGCGGCTTGCCGGAAATTTGTGGGGAGTGCGTTGCGGATCGGCGTGACGGGGCCTCCGGGAGCAGGGAAGAGCACGCTGGTGGACCAGATGGCTCGGTGGCTGCGCGCCGAGGGGCAAAGCGTCGGCGTGGTGGCGGTGGATCCGTCGAGTCCTTATACGGGTGGGGCTTTGCTGGGGGACCGGATTCGGATGCAGGGGTTTGCCGGGGATGATGGAGTGTATATCCGCAGCATGGCTTCGCGGGGAGCGACTGGCGGAGTGTCCCGCGCGGCCGCGGATGTATGCGCGGTAATGGAGGCAGCCGGGCGGCAGACGATTCTGATCGAGACGGTGGGGGTGGGGCAGGACGAGGTCGATGTGATTGGGCTGGCCGATGTGACCGTGCTGGTGCTGGTGCCAGGGATGGGCGATGAGATTCAAAGCCTGAAGGCCGGGGTGATGGAGGTGGCGGATGTTTTTGTGGTGAACAAGAGTGATCGTGGCGGGGCCGAGCTGGTGGAGCAGGAGATTGTGGCGATGCAGGGGTTGGCGACGGAGCGCGACGGGTGGGTTCCTCCGGTTGTGAGAACCGTCGCGACGACGGGTGATGGAGTGCGGGAGTTGATGGAGGCGGTGCGGCGCTGCGCTGCGGAGAAGGGAGGACGGCGGGTCAGGTTGGGAGACGCTGCTCGGCCTCATGGCTTGCGACTCGATCATTTGGGGGTTGCGGTGAAGAGCATTGCGGCGGCGCGAGGATTTTATGAGGCGCTGGGTTTGACGGTGAGCCATGAAGAGACGGTGGAGCACGAGAAGGTGAAGACGGCGATGCTGCCGCTGGGAGAGAGCCGGATCGAATTGTTGGAGGCTACTGAGGAGGATTCGACGATCGGCAGATTTTTGGTGAAGCGCGGCGAGGGGCTGCACCATATTGCCGTGCATGTGGATGGCATTGATGCGATGTTTGCGCGGTTGACGGCGAAGGGGATGCGGCTTGCGAGTGATGCAGTGCGGGTCGGGGCTGGGGGACACCGGTATTTTTTTGTGCATCCGGCGAGTACCGGGGGCGTACTTCTGGAGATTGTTGGCGACGCTGAGCCTGAGGGTGGGGTCTGATGCGATTGCTGATGATCCATACTGGGGGCGGCGAGGGCAGTGTGGCGCTTGCGGACACAAGCGAAGAGCCGGCAATCGTTGCGACAGAGGTATTGCCCGGGAGGACTTCGTCGGAGCGGCTGGTGCCTGCGGTGCGGCGATTGATGGGGGCTTTGGGATGGACGCTGAGTGAGCTGGCCGCGGTTGTGGTGGTGCATGGGCCGGGATCCTTTACAGGGGTACGGGTGGGCGTGAGCGCAGCGAAGGGTTTGAGTGAGGCCGGCGGTGTCCCACTGGTTGCGGTGTCGAGACTGGCTCTGCTGGCTGCCTGCATTGATGGAGGGGGAAACCCGGTGCATGCTGTGCTGGATGCGGGGCGGGGCGAGTTTTATTACGGGGAGTATCTGGGGCGGAGGTGTTTGCGAGAGGCGTTGCTCTCCGCCCAGGATGTGCTGGCGGCGGCTGCGGGTGGTGTTGTGGTGGTGTGCGAGGATAAGCCTGCGGAGGCGCTGGCTGGGCTGGGGCTGCGCATTGTTCATGAGCCTTCAGCGAGTGACGCGTTGCCGCTTGCTTTGGAACGTATTGAGGTTGGAGAGTTTGATGACGCGAGTACGCTGGACGCGAACTATCTGCGGCGAACTGATGCGGAGATCTTTGCGAAGCCGGCTGCGCCTCGAGCTGCGAAATGAGCGTTGCGGGATTTCGCGTCCGGATGGCTGGTGCGGCTGATCTGGCTCGAGTCGTCGAGATGGAGCGGGCCATTGCGGAGGCCCCGCACTGGGCCGAGGCGGAGTATGCCGCTATCGTTCATGCTGGTGATATTGATACCGCTGTGATTCGCTGCCTGCTGGTTGCGGAGGCGGAGGCCAGGCTGCTGGGCTTTGCCGTGGGAAGGGTGGTTGGTTTGGATACGGGGGGGGCGGCTGAACTGGAGAGCGTCGCGGTGGAGTCGGGGGTAAGGCGAAGTGGGGTGGGCAAGGCGTTGTGTGAGGCGACCGTTGATTGGTGCAGGCGGCTGGGGGCGACGGCGGTGGAGTTGGAGGTCAGGGCAGGCAGTCGCGGGGCAATTGCGTTATATGAGATGCTCGGGTTCGTCGTTGTTGGGAGCCGTAAGGGGTATTACCGGGGCCCGGTGGAGGACGCTGTCATGATGCGGCTGGAGTTAGGCCGGCACCCGTAACGGGCAAGTAATCCACATTGCCGGTGTTGGCGACTCTGTGATAGCGTTTCGCCATTCGTTGGTGAGAAGTATTTTGTTGCTGGAGGTACAGCCCTCGTGCAAACCGCCAAGTTTACGGAGCTTCCCAAGACCGCTTCGCTTCCCTCTATTCAACAGCTAATTCAGGAACACAGTTTGTATGCGCGCAGGCTGGACACGCTGCGTGCCAAGACGTATCTAACGGACGCAGAACAACTGGAAGAGGTGCGGCTGAAGAAGCTGAAACTCAGTCTGAAAGACGAGATGGAGCGGCTTCGGCGGTTGGGAATGTCTTAGCCGCAGGCCGGACGGGCTGGGTGGTGGGCCGGCGGCGGGCTCTGGGTGAAGGTGTGCGTGGCCGTATAATCGAGTACTTATGGTGCGAGATGGGTTCTTCTACGCCTTCGGGCTTGGAGCGGTGGCAGCGGCGCTCTGGTATTTGACTATGCCGGTGTGGCTGGTGGCATTGCCATTAGTGCTGGCAGCATTTTTTCTTTGGTTTTTTCGCGACCCGAACAGGACAATCCCCCAGGACCCGGGGCAGGTCGTCTCGCCTGGCGATGGGGTAGTGACGGAGGCGGAGTGGATCGAGACGCTCAGCGGAAGCCGGTTGCGGCTGAGTATTTTTCTAAATGTCTTTGATGTGCATGTGAACCGCGCGCCCGTGGGCGGAGTGGTGAAGGTTTGCGAGTTCCGCAAGGGTGAGTTCATGAACGCAATGAAGCCCGAGTCGGTGCTGAATAACGAGCAGACGTTGATCACGATCGATGCCGGCGAGTATGAGGTTAGCTTCAAACAAATTGCCGGATTGCTGGCGCGGCGCATTGTGTGCAACCTCAAGGTAGGCGACCGTGTGGAACGAGGGCAGCGTATCGGGCTGATCAAGTTCGGCTCGCGGGTAGATGTTCTGATTCCGGCTGAGGCGAACCTCAAAGTGAAGACCGGTTCCCGCGTGAAGGGCGGTTCTACGGTGTTGGCCGTGCTCCCGGGGCTTCCTGCGCAGGCGAAGAACGCTGCAGTGGCAGTGGTGGCCTAATGTCAGACGGGGCGCAGACAGGCGCCGGCGGTAGGGTGAGACGTCAGCCTAGTCGAGGCATGTATGTTCTGCCGTCGCTGTTTACCGCAGGGAATATGGCTGCGGGATACTACGCGATAACGCAGAGCATTCAGGGGTCGGTGGCGGACCAGGGCTACTTCGACCGGGCGGCGCTGGCGCTAGGAATTGCCGTGCTGTTCGATGGGCTCGACGGCATCATTGCGCGGATGACGAATACGGCGAGCGACTTCGGCAAGGAGCTGGATTCGCTTGCGGACGTTATTACATTTGGAGTTGCGCCGAGTCTGCTGGCCTATATATGGGGTTTCCGAATGCTGCCCACGTTGGAGCATCCGCAGTTGCGAGGGCAGCTGATGCATATCGGAATCTTCGCCTGTTTTATTTTTCTGGTCTGCGGAGCGAGCCGGCTGGCACGATTCAACATCAGCGTCGATCCGCAACCGCGCAATCCCGGACGGCCTGGAAAGAAGTATTTTGTAGGCATGCCGATTCCTGCCGGCGCGGGCGTGATCAGTTCTGTGATCCATTTTCAGCGAGGTTCGCCGATCGACAATCCGTGGATTGCGCTGGTGTGGCTGTGCCTGCTGTTGTTCACCAGTTTTCTGATGGTGAGTAACTGGCGGTTCTGGAGCGCAAAGGAAGTGATGACGGGCGGCCGCCATCCTTTTCAACTGGTCGCGTGGATCGTGACGATCGGTACCCTGATTGCACTGTATTCGGAGTACATGCTGATCATCATTGCGATGGCGTATCTGGTGTCGGGCGTGGTGGCGCGGTTGGCGTATTCGTGGAGCAGAGGACGGCGACAATCCACGGTGACGAGTTAGCATAATCGTCAGATCGGACAGACATCTGGCGCTGCGGTGCCGAAGACTACAGTCGGTATAAGAACAATATGACGAACAATGTCTATCGAATCGGAATCGTCGGAGCGTCGTCGCTGGCAGGGAAAGAGTTGAGTGAGGAGCTTGCGTCGTCGTCGCTCGCGGCATCGGATTTTGTGCTGCTTGATGTGGAGGATGCCGCAGGACAGGTGACGGCGGCGGCCGATGAGGTCTCCTTTATTCAGCGGCTGGAGTCGTCTTCGTTTGATCGGATGGACTTCGTCTTCCTGGCTGGCGGTGAGGCGGTGACGAAAAGGCACTGGCAGGACGCACGGCGGGCCGGCGCAAGCATCGTCGATCTTTCTTACGCTCTAGAAGGAGAGAAGGATGTTCTGGTGCGGGCGCCGTGGGTTGCGGAGTTGCTGGTGGAGAAGACTTCGCCCGATCTGCTGAATCTCAACACGCCTGCGGTGGTCAGCGCGCATCCCGTTGCGGTGATGCTCGCTTTGATTGCAGCCAGACTGCGGGCGAAGCTGGCGTTAACGAGCGTCGCCGCGATTGTGATGGAGCCTGCGTCGGAGCATGGAAGGGCAGCGATGGACGAGTTACATCAGCAGACGGTGAATCTTCTGTCATTTCAGACGTTGCCTCAGGACCAGTACGACGCGCAGGTATCGTTCAATCTGCTGCCAGAGTTGGGCGAGGCGGCAAAGGTCAAGTTGGAGATGACAGAGCAGCGCATTCGCCGGCATTATTCCGGTTTATCGGACGGGCGGCTGCCGACGCTGGCTTTGCAGATGGTGCAGGCACCCGTGTTTCATGGGTATGTGCTGTCGATGCTTGTGGAGTTCAGCGAGCCTTCGACCATGGCCGAGGTAGAAGCGGCGTTAGCGGGGGATCATGTTGACGTGTTGAGCCACGAATCCGACCCGCCCAGCAATTTAAGTGCAGCCGGGCAGGAAGATATCATGGTGCGCGTGCGCAAGGACTCCGGTGATGGAGAGAAGGGAACACGCTTCTGGATTTGGCTGGCTGCGGACAATCTAAAGCTCGCGGCACTCAATGCGATCGCTTGTGCAACTGAACTGCGACGGTTGCGTCCGCAGGGCAAGGTTCAGTAGCCAGATGATAAAGCTTGCGGCAGGCACTTTATCGAGCGCCAGATACGTATAGTCTGACTTACACTTTCAAACGAGACACTTTAAGACATGGCTAAGGTTCGATGACAAATACGGAGATACGGATCGGGATTGATCTCGGTGGGACGAAGATTGAGGCGCTCGCCATCGACGACCAAGGTGTGGAGTTGGCGCGGCACCGTATCGACACGCCACGAGATGACTACACTGCGACGATTATGGCGATGGTGGGGCTGGTTCGTCGCCTGGAAGCGGAGACTGGAAAGACTGGGACGGTCGGCGCAGGGATTCCGGGCAGCATCTCCCGGATCACTGGGCTCGTGAAGAACTCGAACTCTACATGGCTGAACGGTCGTCCGCTCGACAGAGACCTTACGGCAGCTCTTGGTCGTGAAGTGCGCATAGCCAACGACGCAAATTGTCTTGCGGTCTCCGAGGCAACTGATGGTGCGGCAGCGGGTAAGCATGTCGTGTTTGGTGTGATTCTGGGGACTGGATGCGGAGGCGGCGTGGCAATCAACGGACGTGTCCATGAGGGGCCTAACGGAGTCGCAGGCGAATGGGGCCACAACCCGCTGCCATGGCCGAAGGCGGAAGAGAATCCGGGGCCTGTGTGCTACTGCGGGAAACGAGGATGCATGGAGATGTGGGTCTCCGGCACGGGAATAGCGCTGGACTACAAGACTGTGACCGGAAGAGCGCAGACGACAAGGGAGATCGTATCCCAGTTCGAGACTGGCGACCGCGATGCAGTCGCCGCCATGGATCGATTCGAAGACCGACTCGCGCGCGGATTCGCGGAGGTGATCAACATTCTTGATCCGGACGTGATCGTGGTTGGTGGTGGCGTGTCCAGGGTGGCGCATTTTTATGAGGATCTACCTAAGAAACTGGCAGCGTATGTGTTTGGTGGTGAGGCTTCTACGCCTATCGTCCCTGCGATGTACGGGGATTCGAGCGGTGTTCGAGGTGCGGCGTGGCTCTGGCCAAATCTCAGAAGTTGAGAGAAGTCGACAGGTAGGCTATGCGATACTAGAAGGCGGATGAGGCAGCTTGATTGGACCGAATCCGTGACTCGCTGTGTGGCTGGAGTTGGTGAATAGACTGCGGACAACTGGACGGAGATTTGGCCGTTGGGCGAGCGATTAAGGCCGGGATGGCGGAACTGGCAGACGCAGCGGACTCAAAATCCGTCGGAAGCAATTCCATGGGGGTTCGATTCCCCCTCCCGGCACCAACTAACCTATTTGTGTGCAATATGTTGCAGGGGAGGGAAGTGTCGGAAGCCGATCCTCCGGTACAAATACGGTACACTGCGCATCCAATTTATTTTCAATACTTTACGGTTTTCGAGTATGGCTTGGGCGCAGCCATGTATATATATAGATGGCCCCTACATGCGCTCGATTACGGAGTGCGCAGCGGATAATCGATCCGCTTGAGAGATATTCCCCACGACATTGGAATTGATCATCTCTCTCAACACTGCGGTGAGTTCATCGCAAGCCTGTCGTGACAGGTCGATAACGCCGCATGCTCTCTGCAGTTGCACTGGCGTAAGCATCATTGCCGGCACAGACTCTCTAAGCAGGAGAAGTCTCGAATCAACTTGGCTGGTCCGTCCAGGGCTCGTCAACTTCCCTTCGAGGCGGTCTGCCATCAGGGTGAGGAGCTGCGCACTATCGCGGTGCACCCAATCGATCGCCGTCCAGAAGGAAGCAGGAAGTGCATCGTTTTCCTCAAAGAGTCGGTGTTGAAATGAAGCTGCCCCAAGAAAGTAAACTGTGCGCAACCGTGGTTGCCATTTATGAATGAGGTTGCGCCAGGCCATTCCACGTTCTCTTCGTAGCCCAAACTCAAAAGGAACGCCGTCCGCCTGGGCGTTGACTTTATCAAAGTGTGACCGAATCTCCTCACGCAGATCATGTACCCGCTGCGTCGCGGCTGAAAGATTGGGTCGGCCGATTTGCTGAAACATCTCGGCCAGCGTGCGTATATTGAGACAGAAAGCACCCATCATCGTGTCGCCCGCGGTTGCTCCTCCAATTCCGTCGAAGACAAACCACATCATGAACAGACCAAGCAAAATGCCAACGACCCGATCGCGAGCCACGGTGAGTGAGGTCTGGATGGTGAATTCCTGAAGATTGATGAGGTAGAAAGCCAGAGCGAGTTGGACACCAAAGTAAGACAGACGTGAACTCGAAGTTGCAATCCAGGCGCCGATTGCTGTGGCCGCGGCGAACAGGATGGCGAACGAGGTAATGGAGTCGATGTAGGGAAGGACAAAAACTTGCGATCCCATTCCAAGGATCAATCCCCCCGCAATTGCTCCTCCCATACGCAGGACCTGTTTTTGCCGCGAGGATCCTGCCGTTGAGAGAGCGGTGATGACGCAAGTTGTGACGGATGTTGCGATCCCTCTCCAGTTGGCGAGTTCGTATATGAGGTAACAGAGCGTGGCCGCCAGACAGCCACGTATGGCGAACATAATATGTTCGGGATTCCGGAACGCATCCGGGATGAACAATGAGGGTTGATCCCGTTCATTGACGATGTTGTTAGTTCGAGAATCAGTTGTAGAGAACGGACGAACGAAGCGATCCGCACCTTGTAGTACCTCTGCCAGCAGCGAAAGAGACCTGTCCATCTCGCCCAACTGAGGTATGCTCGACGTCAGAGCGGCTGAAGCCACGGATTCGTCGATGATGAGTGGGTTCTTCCAGTTGCCCAAAGAGGTTTGAACCTGTAGTAGCTGCGTATCGAGCTTGCGGAGATGTTCGTGGTCTCGAAGCGAAAGGCGCGGCCTTTCGCCGGCACTGATCCCCAAATCGACAACGCGGCCCACCAGAGAGATTACGGTGCTCCAACGATCATTGGCGGCGGCTTCGTAGCCGGATCGAGCGAGCTCTCTCCGCAGACCGCTGGTTCCTACGATAGAGTACCTTGCGACTCGATCTACTGTCTCACTTGGAACGGGCTTATTGATCCCATAGGCCAACAACAACGCGCGGACCGCGTCCAGCCGTTCCCTGATTTCGTCGACGATCTCATCCCTCGGCCGAAATGCGTGGAAGACGATTTCGACCGTGATTGTAACCGTCGTTCCTATACCGACCGCCAACACCTGCCAGAGCGTCTGTTCGACTCGATACTCTGCTGTTTGAGGAACCTGCCAGATGGGAAGAGCATTCACCACCAGGATCGCGAATCCGGTTGCCACCTCCGCATGACGAAGAGTCCGCAGACCGAAAAACGTAACGAACATGCTGCCGGCGAACCACAGGATGCGCGCCGACTGCTGGTCGGCGAAGGCGTTTGCCGCGACGAGCACAAACGTCACGGCAGCCACATAGCTGACTGCGATGGCGACCCCGGACCGAAAGGTAGAGCGAAGACTCTCCCTGGAGATGAGAAACGCGTACAGCGCTCCGAGCGCCCCGCCGGGCACACGGAAGGTCATGATCAGAAGCATAGTGATGGTTGCCGCAATGACCGTGCGGGCCACGACGACTCCACGACCGGGATAGGGCGCGAGTTCACTTTTTAGAAATTGCTCGAACCACGCTATAAACCCGCTTGGCTCAGGCGTCGACTTAGCGTCGGTTTTCATCGATACCTGCTGCCCGGAGAGCCTAAACCGGATGCGCGCACGATGACCATCGACGAGGTTCCCATGCGAACGAGATCTTCAGGCGGATCGCTAATCCGGATTCGGACGGGAAACCGTGATGCCAGATGCACCCAATTGAGTGTTCGCTGCACGTCCGGCAGACCTGCGCTCAGCTTTCCTATGACATCTTGATCGGGCGTAACTCCAAACCCCACGCTATCGACCGTTCCCGTAAGAGGCCGATCTGGCTCAGACAAAACATATACTTCCACCGGCATCCCCGGACGGATGTGCCTTAGTTGGGTCTCACGAAAGTTCGCCATCACCCACCAGGCTCTGGTATCGATCAACGTAAAGATCTGTTGGCCCGTGTGGGCATAAGCTCCTTCGGAGATCGTTAGGTTCGTGACCCGGGCGTCGAATGGGGCGAAGATGCGGCAATTGTTCAGGTTGTATTCTGCGACCTCGATTGTCGAAGTTCTCCCGGAACGTTGCGCAACGAGGGGATCGAGTGTTGGGACGCTGTGTTTGGAGACCTGGACCTGTTGGTGGCTCTGGTCTAAGGCTGCTTTGCTTTGCTCGTATTGCGCGAGCGCCGATTCCAGGCCGGCTTCCGACACTTTTAGCTGCGAGCGTGCCTGTTCGACAGCCTGCCGGCGCGTCGCCTCCAGCGTCTTCGCCTGATCAACCTGATCCACAGTGACGAATTGCTCGGCCAAAAGGGGCTGAATGCGTCCGAGATTGCTGCTTGCGTAGTTGAGGTCCTCCTGGGCTCTGGTGAGTCCAGCTCGTGCATTGAGAACCGAGGCCTTTGCCTCATCCACGGAAGCCGCATACCTCGAGACGTTAGCATCTGCGGTCCGCGTTGCGGTCTGTGCGACTGCGACACTGGTGGTCTGCGCGGCGATGGTTCTTCGCTCATCTTCGATCTGGCCCTCGAGCGCTTCACGTTCGGACTTCGCATGTTGAAGCGCGTAGCGGTAGGGCTGGTCATCGATTTCCATTAGCAGGTCACCCTTGTGAACGAACTGGTTGTCCTTGACGTAAAGCTTGACGATTGGACCGTCGACCTGAGGGGCGATGCCGATAAAGTTTGCGAAGACCTCCGCGTCGTCCGTACGCGGGTTTGTGTTCACACTATGCAGGCAGATCATGCCAACGACGAGTGTGTAGACAACAATGCCGATGCTCAGGATTTCCCCTGCGCGCCTCTTTGTCGTCGATGGTTCGTTTGTCATAGAAGTCCTCATTCAATAAACGCTTCAGCGGAAAAAGACGAGCCAAATGGTTAACGCAAATGACAAAGTGACGCAGGGGTAGATCAGAATAGGAGGCTTGACGTCCCGCTCGAGATCGATGTGGTTGAGGAGCCCTCGAATGCAAACAGCGAAGATAATGCCAAATACGACACAGACCATCCATCCGGGAAAAAAGGATCCTTCAATATTGAAGGCCGGTGCGCGCTGACAGCCTGTCGCTAAAAACGGTGCGAGCGTGCCCAATAGCCTGACGTTAGCCTTCGATATAAAACGCAATCGGTTCATGGTTGATGACCGGCCTTTCTTGAGGCAGTGCGCAAAAGGTCACCACTACGGAACGCAAGGTTTGAGAATTGAGTTAGGACTTGCGCCTGGGCAGCCACATCTGCGGAACGCGCTTGGGCCAGAGTGCGCTGGGCCGCTACTACGTCGAGGAGACTCCGCACTCCGAGGTCATACGCTTTGAGCGCTGCTGCATAAGACCGTTCTGCAGACAAAAGCAGAGCGGCAGCGGCCTTTCGCTGGTGCTGCGATGTTTTCAGGCCGGAGTAAGCCGTCCAGATCTCGTTCGAAATCTGGTCTTCTGTGGCGTCTATCTCCGCCTTCGCTTGAGCTCTCTGTGCTTTGGCTTCAGCGATTTCATGTTCGCGATGTAACCCATCGAACAGATTCCACTGGAGCGTCAGACTCACATTCCAAGTCTCGCCAGCAGCGTACGTTCCGGGAAGCAGGTCTTGTTGGCCGTAAGCGCGCTGCAAACCTCCCAAGCCGAAGAACGAGAGCGAAGGGAGATATGCAGACTTCCCTTGCTCTAGCGAGGCGTCCGCGGCTCTCATCTTGGCGACTTGTTCCATCAAGTCCGGCCGCTGCCGCAAACCGCGACCAATGGCATCTTCGACACTTTCGGGTAGTTCATCAGGCACAGCGAGCTCCTCGAGCGGTTGAACCTGTAGCGTGGTACTCGGCGGAAGACCCAACGACGTAGAGAGATTCCCCAAGGCGATCTCTCGTGCGCCATCGGCGGCCTGAAGGTCATATTCGGCCTGCGCCGTAGCCGCTCTCGCCTCGAGGACGTCAGGGAGGGTCGAGACTCCATTTTTGAGTCGGGCTTCCGCATCCTTCTGAACAGTCTGCGCGTTCGCAAGCGTGGTACGAGCCGATTCGAGCTGTCCAAGGGCGTTGAGGAGAAAGTAATAGCCGGAGCTGGTCTGGTAGATGAGTCTGCGATGGACGTCGTTGAACGCGAAGTCGGCAGCGAAGAGATCGTTCCTCGCTTCGGCAATCGCGCCACTGCGCTTGCCGAAGTCAAAGATCAAATAGTTGAGATTCAGCGTAGGCTGGAAGAGCCCGATGGTTTGCCGGCGAAACTCCGTCCCAATCAAAGGTCCATTGCGCCAAGTTGAGACGATAGCGACCGCTGCAACAGAGGGGTACAAGGCGGACGCTGCGATCCCAACCGCTGCCAGCTTTATCTTTGCATTCTGCCATGCAACGCGAGTATCGGGGTTGTGAAGTTCGGCAAGGTTAATCAATTCGGGCAGCGTGTATACGTGATTCGGATCAGTCGTGTAGGCCGCGGTTTGGTTGGCTTGGAGAGAACGATCAAATTGAGTCTGGCGCTTCTCGTTTGTCCAAGGTTCGGAAGGTAAGGGGGAAATATTCTGTGCATGCAGGGTAGGGAACTGACCGAGCAGCAGTATCAAGGGAAATATTTGTTTGATTCTGATCCAGGCTCTACCGTGCTTCATGTCAATCGCCGTGCCCTTCTTCCCGTTTCTTAAAGTAGGAAGAGAAGCTTCTATCCTTCGCTCGGTTCCAGGAACATCTCGACAACCTCACGGATAGGTCTGCAACTCGTTCCTGCGGTTTAGTTAAGAAGATGCTCGTGCACCTTTTCAAACAGCTTGTGATTGTCGCGATAATCTACTCGAATTCCAATCAGAACGGGACCAGGAATCTCGAAGGCTTTTTGGAGTATTGGCCCGAGTTGATGGTGGGTATCGACCTTGAACCCGACTGCTCCAAAAGCTTCGGCATACTTCACGACGTCGACTGGTCCGAACTCGGCTCCCGACGTACGTTTATATTTCGCTCGCTCCTGGACGGCCACCATGTCGTAGGTGCCGTCGATCCAAATCATGTGAACGAGATTCAGCTTCAACCTCACTGCGGTCTCGAGTTCCATTGCGGAAAAGAGAAATCCGCCGTCGCCCGAGATGGACAGCGTCTTTTCGTTGGGTCTTACCAGGCATGACGCAATACCCCAGGGAAGTGCGACGCCAAGCGTCTGTTGGCCATTGCTGATCAGGATCTGCCGCGCTCGGAAGCTGAAGAGAAAATGCGCGATCCATAGATGGAACGATCCCATATCTAGACAGAGGGTTACGTCATCCGCAAGCCACTTCTGGAGTTCTGCGACGATCCTGAGGGGATGGATGGGATCCTCGGTATAACGATCTGCCTCTTCAATCCTCAGGGCCCTCTTCGAGGCGAGTTTCGCCAGGAAACGCTCGATGTCCGGTGCAAGGGCGAGAGAGCCGACGAGTTCGGCCAGGCCGGTCAAACTGGCTGCAATGTCTCCCAGAACTTCGACGGCAGGGGAGTAATAGTTGTCGACATCCGCCAGCGAGGAATCGAGGTGGATGATCCGCGCGGATCGCGGATGATTCCAGATCGACGGGTCGTACTCAACAGGATCGTAGCCCACCGTGATGATGACATCCGCTGTCGCAAGGAGTTCGTCACCCGGTGTGTTGTCGAGCTGACCGATTCGCCCGGCAAAACTCTTGAAGAGATCGGCGGAAACAGCTCCTGCAGCCTGGAAGGTGCCGACGGCGGGCAATCCGGTCTTACGAAGAAACGCCCGAACGGCATCTGCGTTTTGCGGTCTACTGGCCAACAGACCCAACAAGAGCACAGGCCGTTGCGCACCATTGATGAGCGTTGCGGCATCTGCCAGCGACCCTCGACTGGCGGGCCCGAATCTGGGGTTCGCGGGAACGTCGAGGGCTTCGCATTTCGCTTCTCCCTCCATGATGTCCTTGGGTAAATTCACATATGCTGCGCCTGGGCGGTCGGACTCTGCCGCCCGGAAAGCATTCGCCATAACCTCGCCAATGGATTCCGGCGACGCGACCTCGGCGCAGAACTTAGTCACGGGCTTGAGAACCGAAACCGCCTGCAGCGTCTGATGGATCTGCTTAAGGCTCTGGGAGGTGGCTACGGACCCACCGAGCGCAACTATCGGATCACCCTCGCTGTTTGCAGTCGCAAGCCCCGTGGTGAGATTACTTACCCCGGGGCCTGAAGTGACGATTGCCACTCCCGCTCTGCCTGTCAGCCGTCCGATTCCCCCGGCGATGAATGCTGCATTTTGCTCGTGCCGGCACACAACGGTCTCGATCGACGAAGCCTTCAGCGTATCGAAGACCTTGTCGATCTTTGCACCAGGAATCCCAAATACATGCGTAACTCCGTGCCTCTCCAGTGATTCCACGACAATTCGTGCACCTGTTTTAGAAGCGTTTGAACTCATGCTGTCCTCTCTGTGTTGGAATTGGGGTTATGACTCGTGATTCCGTTCGGCACTCATCAGATCTTCATTGGGATCCCGACCGAGGTCGGCTTTGAGAAATTCCGCGGTCTCAGGCAGAGAGACATGCATCTCGTGCATGGTGCATCCGCCGATGACGATATCCCGCGCCTTGCATTCGAGGACATGTCCGCCTCGCTCTCGATCATTCGAAAGAAAATGGAAGTGGTACCCAGGAACGCTGAAGGACCCTGCAAATCCGGGCGACCATAGACCCACCAGAGTGCCTTCCTGTTCCTCAAACAGAAATTCCTGTTGAGCCGATGCAGCTGCCTTCAACCCGGTTCCTTCAGAAACGGGCTTCATGACCCTCGTCCCGACCAAAGAGAACTTGCCATCAATTCGGAAGGCATAGAAGAGGTTCTCCGATGCTCGCAGGCCATCGCAGATTGAGACTAATTCGGCAAAGCTAGCCAAACCTGAGTATTGCTGAGAGAATTGCGCATTGAAGCGAGTCACGACCGCGTAGGGGATTAGTCGATCGCCTTCTACCTGGGCAACCTTGCCGTTAGATGAAATTTGATAACAGATTCCGTCGAGAACGACCATCTCGCCGTTGAGATCGATGAATGTACCCAGTCCGAAATCACCATGTCTTAGGAGTCGGGACACCTCCACCGCACCTTGATAGAGACCCTCAACAAGCGCGGCGGAAGTCGACACTTGAAATAATGTATGAAGCGGTTTGCCAAGGCATTGTGACAAAGCCGTCGCCACGATGTGATCGCAGCTTGTCTTGTCGGTCCGCATCCGCTCCATGAGAGCTTCATAGAGCGAGTCAGGCAGATTGCATTCGATCTTCTTCACTTTGTGCTCCGTATCGTGGGAATTCTGTTTTGAGATCCCCTGGACATTCGAAATAAGGTTGATAAATACCTGCTGGGTTGAACACGGTCGATACAAGTTGCCGGCAGGATCTTTTCGATCGACTACTCAACTTGAACCTAGCGCTTGTTCGGGCCTTCGAGTGATGCCATCGGTACTCGCTATCTGTACGTCGCACGAGGCGTATGGTCCGGGCGAATGCTTTCACGGTCTCCTCTCGATCATCTTGATGAGGGACTCTCTTCCATGCGTCACGCTAGAGTCCACCAACAGTAAGGGCACTGTTCTTTATGCGTGATTTGCGTCGGCTTGGGCGAAGTAGCCACGAAACTCCGAAAGATAGTCTTCTTCTGTCTTTGGCGCGGAGTCATCTTGCGGATAGTCACGCGTGTTATTGATGACAAAGTCAGGGCTCCCAAAATTCAGGCGGGCGCAACTGACGGCATTGCCGAAATCCTCGGCGCTAGCCATGCCGCTCTGAAACGCTACCGCTTTACCGCCAGATCTCACTATCTCAGCGACAACCCCCTCGGCGCCGGCTTTATCGGATGCATAGTTGACTACAACCGATGCACCCAGTTCTCCGAAGCAGCGTGCAATGGCAGCACCGACCCCATCCGAAGCCGCAACTACGATTGCGACCCTTCCATAAAGTGTTTGCATATCACCTCCTAGAGTTAATCCCCTGTTCGGGGATGCAGCGCCGATACGCGGTTTCCCAGATCAGCTATGGTCGGCCGGATGCGGCTTACAAGCGAAGATGCAATTCGCTCAGAGACCGTGGAAAGATCTTTCAGATCTTGCTCCGTTTCGATCCGTTCAGACCAGATCTGAAATCCGTCTGCAGGGTCAACGGCCCTTGAGGTAATGCGCAATAGGTTGTTATCGTGGCGCACCGTACCTTCGAATACGATCTGAACGTCGAGAGTCCTGGCCAGAGAACGAATGTCCATAGCTTTTGCGACCAGTGGCGCTACTGAACTTGCCGCGGTCACGCGAATGCCATCTGTGCGCACCAGTTCGTGAATTAACTCATCGGTGATCAATTGAGCACAAATACCGGACGGGGCGCTGCCGGAAGCGTCTAAGAAGGGCAGAACAGCGATGCGGATACCGTCTCTGCCAGTGAAACGTTCGCGGGGAGAGGATTTTGTGGCAATAACGTTTAGATGTGTATGTCGATTGCGGAACATGGGCATATAGCTGCCAGGCCGATAGTGGATAGAAAGTGAGTCGTTCTTGCCAACGGATTCGTAGTATTCCTTCAATTTACTTCGCAGCCTGCGCGCTTCGCCGCGCACAATTGAGTCTTCGCTGGGCCGATAGGAAGTCGGGCGGGCGTACACCTCCGTGCCGATTAGATACTCCTTCAGCATCTCCCCTTGGCCTGCCAACGTTTTCTCAACAGTGAATCGAAGAAATCGGCCTAGTCTGTCAGATTGAACAAATATCGAACTCTCCAGAATTCGAGAGAGCTCATCATGAATCGCGTCTTCGGAGATCGTTTCATTGCTCTCGGCTTCGCTCGCAAAAAGATTTTTTTCTATCACATCTGGATCAGCGAAGCCGCTTTGTAGTCCAGGGTAGTGAACCCGAGGTATGAATGCCTCTCTCACTCCATCCAAAGCACTGCACTGCTGGTCATGTGCACTAAACGCATCAAGCATCCTCGCTGCCCCCCGTTCCTTTAGTTCGATTCTTGTAAGAATTCCAATCCGCCATCTCTCTTGTGACCCATTCGCGGATATAAGCTGGACAGTTCCTAAGTTCCATTCCGTTTAACTCGCACACTGCCAAAAGTTTTATTGCTTCTCGGTCCACGATGAGGACGTCTTTGAGATCGATGATGACTACGCCTTCGTCCTCTTCCAGCAACGCACGCAGCGTATTCCCAAGGTACTCCGCAGTTCGTTCATTGACGAAGAGGAGAGCGCCAAACGGAGCAGCGTACCAGGTATACGCCGGAATTACGTTGAGAGTGGACTGCAATTGTGGTTCGATGTGGGCCTGTGGCTGGGTAGTGGCATCCATGTGTAATCCAGCGAATAACCCGAGCTCCCTGTCCAGGATCAGAGCGTCTACGTGGCACTGCTCGCTGAGGTCCATGACAGCTCCTACGAACTCCAAGTCGCCGGAACTAGCCAGTGACGGGCTCTCTCGATTTGCAACTGCACCAAGTTGCGGTACTGTTGATGAAGCAGCGCAAGGGCGAATTCCACGGTTGGTTTCGTCTTTGCGCCACATTGAATGATTCGGAAGGTCTCCTCGCTCCAGAAGAGTTCTCCGCTGGAGAGCTTCCAGCTGAAATTGCCTGTGTGACCAAGTCTTTGAGCTTCGGCCAACTACGCTTCGTGTCGTCGGAGCTCCTGAGTCTGGAGCTCGTGCTCCGTGAAAACCATGGCAGTGCCGAATGTCATAACCACGTCATTGCGCGAGAGTATCAGTTGAACTTCGGTGAAAACAATTACATATTCCTGCAATAGAACGGCACAATCCCTGTGGATACATCCAAAACTGGTGTCCAGCCTTGACGCACATTTTTGGCTGTTACCGATCACCGTAAGCTAACCGTTGCTCACGTTCCCTTGGCTTGCCAGAAGTGCGAATCTCGCGGTGGAGCCAGGAGGAACAATGGGACAATTTCAAAGATTACTCTCGAACCGAGCCGCAAACGCCTTTGAGGGAGGGACATGCAACGAAAAGCATTTGACCGCCGTCGGTGTGGAAGCATCGATGCGCGGCAGCTCGATACAGCCAATATGCAAAATCGCCCTAATCAGTTTGACCATCATTGCCAGTGTCCAGCCAACTCGGGCACAGGAGAGTTCGAATATAGCCAAGCAAGCGCAGAATCCGATCGCACGTTTAATTTCAGTGCCGTTCGAGAATGACTTCAATCCTCAAACAGGAATTAATAAAGAAGACAGCTACGTTCTTGAGATGAAGCCTGTTGTCCCGTTTACTCTGACGAAGGATTGGAATCTTATTACGCGGACCATCATTCCGGTGATCCAGGTGCCCGACCTGGCGCCAGGAGCTAACGGAACAACCGGGCTAGGAGACGTCAGCCTGTCGCTGTTTCTATCGCCGGCAAAGGCTGGCCCTATTATTTGGGGCGCAGGACCAATCGTCTCTTTTCCTACCGCAACGGAAGACATCCTTGGTACGAAGAAACTCAGTGTCGGCCCGACAGTTGTTGCACTAAGGAGCCAAGGACATTGGCTATATGGAACGCTGGTGTACAACCTGTTTTCCGTGGCGGGACCATCAGCGCGACAGGATGTCAATCAGATGCTGATGCAGCCATTCGTAAACTATAACCTTCGTCACGGATGGTACCTCACCTCTTCACCGATCATCACCGCAGATTGGGAGAAACAACGAGCTGAACGATGGGTAGTGCCCGTCGGTGGTGGGGTTGGAAAGATCGTTCATTTTGAGAAGCTTCCCGTGAACATCTATACGCAATTTTTTCGAAACGCCGAGTACCCAGATGGAACGACCCATTGGTCTGCAAGATTCCAAATGCAATTTCTCTTTCCAAGGAAGGGATGATCAATTTCTGCGAAAGGGGCAACGGATGAGAGCGGTCCAAGTTCGATCAACAGGGGGACCAGAAGTCCTAGAATTGCGCACACTTCCCGATCCTGTGCCTCAGGCGGGAGAAGTGCTCGTCCGGGTGCACACGTCGGGCGTAAATTTTATTGACGTTTACTATCGCGAAGGCAAGTACCATGCGCCGTTGCCATTCATTCCCGGCGGGGAAGGGTCGGGATACGTGGAGACCCTCGGCGAAGGCATAACCGATTTCTCGGTTGGTGATCCCGTGGCTTGGTGGGGCCCTCTTGGAAGTTATGCCGAAAAAGCAATTGTCCCCGCAAAGACGTTAGTGAGGGTACCGCAGGGGGTTGATCTTCAAAGTGCTGCTGCACTGATGGTCCAGGGTGCCACTGCGTACTACTTAAGCCATTTGACATTCGAGTTGAAGGTTGGAAATACCGTCTTGGTTCACGCTGCCGCGGGAGGTGTTGGTTACCTGCTAACTCAAATGGCAAAAGGGGCTGGTGCGACCGTGATCGCGACCGCCTCGAATCCAAAAAAAGCCGAGCTTGCACGCGAGGCTGGCGCGGACGAAATCATCCTCTACAGTCAAACAAAATTTGATGAAGAAGTGAAGAGGATCACAAATGGTATCGGACTCGATGTCGTATACGACGGTGTCGGCCAAGCTACCTTTGAACAATCTTTGAGGTGCCTTCGGCCACGAGGTCTTCTGGCTCTTTATGGGGCCGCTAGCGGCCCCGTACCGCCGTTTGACCTCGCACGGCTATCAACAATGGGCTCGTTGTACGTGACGCGCCCGATCTCTCTTGACTACGTGCGAACACGGACGGAACTCACTTCAATTACCGACGCCATATTCACGATGTACAAGACTGACGAACTCAAATTGTTGGTTAATCCGCCTTACGCCTTGAAGGATGTTGCTAAAGCTCACCGTGATCTGGAGGGTCGGGGAACAACAGGAAAGCTTGTGCTCTCGATTAGCAACTAAATACACAACCACTGGAGGGAAAGAATGCCTTTATATACCGCGATCACTGAAGAGGGTTTCATATCCGATGAAACTAAAGCGAAAATCGCAAAGGAGATTACACGGATACACAGCGGCGTCATGAAGGTCCCCGAAAACTTCGTCCGGGTAATCTTTCTCTCTTATCCAAAGGGGGCCGGATATACCGCTGGGGACAGGGCTTCGACTGGGGCTCTGAATTGCATCCTGCGAAATGGTCATGCCGTCGATGAAAAGGCGGAAATGCTTAAGCAGTTGTGGGCCATGTTTCAGAGGCTGACTGGTATCGCAAATGATCAACTTGCGATAAGTCTTCAAGAAATTCCCGCAAGCAACGCGATGGAGATGGGAATGATCATGGAAACGGTAGGACACGAGTAGGCTCTCTTCCGTTATCTCTTCGGCTGGCTTAGTTTATGGCCGCCGTGAGCTAGCCTTTGCTCGCGCGGATGCTGGCAATATTCCATGTGTCAAAACGGATGAGAACAACAAGCTCTTGGGAGGACACAGTTCATGAAAAAGCCAGTGTTGGTGGTAACGTCGCATTTCATCAAGCCAGTTGAGACCCGGATCAATAACGAATACGAGGTCCGGCGCAAAGGGAATGGAGAATCCTTCACGCGTGAAGAACTCCTCACCGCTGCGGATGGCGCAGACGCAATCCTGATCACGCCATTCGACATGCTCGATGCGGATTTCTTCAGACGGGTCTCGCCCTCGGTCAAGGTGATCTCAACATATTCCGTTGGCGTAGACCAGATCGATATGCACGCCGCGGCGGAGAGAAATATCGCAATTGGATATACCCCTGCCGAAGTGACTGACGCAACGGCGGACATAGCCATGTTGTTGCTAATTGGCGCTAGTCGCAGAGCATTCGAGGCACAAGATTTGATTAGAACCGGTGAATGGACTGTCCCTCGTGCTGCCGTACTTCTAGGCTGGCAGATGACAGGGAAGACCCTCGGAATTTTTGGTATGGGACGAATTGGTCAGGCTGTTGCGAAGCGTGCTCGGGCGTTCGGCATGAAGATTCATTACTCAAATCCGCAGCCGCTTCCAGCAGAAAAAGTGGGCGATGCTGTCTTTCATTTCGATCCATTGGAGCTTCTCGGTATGAGTCAATTCCTGAGCCTAAATGCCCCCGAGACGGAGAAGACCCATCACTTCCTCAATGCAAGAACGATCGCCCTTCTGCCGCAAGGAGCGATTGTGGTGAACACTGCCCGTGGCGGCCTGATCGTTGATGACGATTTGATTGCTGCTCTCAAGAGCGGCCATCTTGCTGCAGCCGGTCTCGATGTGTTCGAGGGGGAACCAAAGCTCAATCCCAGCTACGCTGAGCTCAAGAATGTCTTTTTGCTACCGCATATCGGCAGTGCAACCGTCGAGAGCAGGACGAATATGGGCATGGTTGCACTCGACAACATTGATGCTGCGCTGAGTGGCGGGCCGGCGCCATCATTGGCACTAAGAAGGGTATCTTGACAGAGCGAGAGTTAGAAGGAAGCGCGTTTTCCCTATCAAGTCTCTCTTTCCATACTCATTAATATGACAAATTGCACTTAAGTTTACCGGCTAAAGTTTGATGGGCATAAAGTCAAAACCATCCGTGCGAAGCGCTTTTCGCCAGACTGGTAGGTCCTCATTAATTCTGCTCAAAGCCTTGCCAGAGATGCTCACGTGCGCATCGCGTGAGTGGATTAACGATAATGGCCCACGCCTCAGCGCTTCCCTTGCGTTTTATACGTTGTTGTCCCTGGGGCCCATCATTGTCTTAGTCGTAGCCTTAGCCAATGTATTTTCTGGACAGCAGGCCGTGGAGGACCGCCTAGGTTCGGTAATCCGAGGCGTGATGGGGTTTGACGTATCGGGAGCAGTTCGGGAACTAATCGGAGCGGACTACAAGCCACGCACAGGTGTCATTACGACTCTGTTCTTCCTGGCGACCCTGGCTTTTGGAGCGTCCTCCATGTTCGTAGAGCTGCGCGACGCGATGAACACTATTTGGAATGTTCCTCTCGCCTTCAATCGAGACCAGACCGTAGGCATCTGTCGACTGATCCGTGACCGAATTTATTCGTTCGCGATAGTGCTGGGCATAGGTTTCCTGCTGCTCGTTCTTATGGCGTTGAGCACGTGGATCACTGCGATGAGGATCGCTGTGCCGCGGAATGCCACATTTGCGGCCCTATATCTCGTTATAACGACGCTCTTTGCCGTCTTTTACAAGATTGTTCCGGACGTTATGTTGAAGTGGGAAGACGTCTCTCTTGCAGCTCTGTTCACCTCATTGCTGTTTATGGTTGGTAAGCAGCTCATGGAAATGTACTTCGAAAATGCAAACTTCGGGTCAACGTACAGTGCTGCTGGCTCGCCGATTGTCGTGTTTTTATGGGTCTATTACTCAGCACAACTGTTCTTCTGGGGAGTTGAGTTCAGTAAAGCTTACGCGAAGACCATGGGATCCCAACGAAACCTACCGCATTAGGCCGCTATGGGAGCCTGGGTAATCGGCGATACTTGCCCACGACAGTGAGCTAGATACAGATCTCATAATCCTCGCTCGAAGTCGGCTTCCCTAAGGGCCTTTCCAGCCATCTGGATTGCTTGCTCTGGATGTCTCTGCGCGGTGAATTCCCGGTGCCGCGGATTCGATACCGACGAGGCCGGAAGACCCATCACCGTGTGCTCACCGTTCCTCACATTCTCAAAATTGAGAGAACTTGTCACGATTCTTCAGCACTACAGAAGTACTTCGTGACGATCGAACACCGAAGAGTCGGACACCGCATAAGGAGATTTGGAAAATGAGCACAAAAAGTCAAACCGAAGTTCTGGAAGCGCTCAAGGATGAGCGACGTGAAACTCAGCCTACCGTCTGGGAAGCCACCTACAACCTCCTGCGGAAGTTAGGGTTGACAACCATTTTCGGAAATCCGGGGTCGACAGAGCAGCCGTTTCTGAAAAATTTCCCCTCGGATTTCGAATATGTACTCGGCCTGCAAGAGGCAACCGCTGTCGCCATGGCAGACGGTTTTGCTCAAGCTACAGGAAAGCCAGCGCTCTTGAATCTGCACACGTCAGCGGGAACGGGGAACGGCATGGGCAACATCATGACCGCTTTCCAGAATAAAACGCCTCTCATTATTACCGCTGGCCAGCAGACGCGGGAGATGATCCTTTGCGATCCATATCTTACTAACCGGGACGAGACGACTCTACCGCGGCCTTGGGTTAAGTGGGCATATCAGCCAGTAAGGGCGCAAGACGTACCCGGAGCAATCATGAGAGCGTATACCGTCGCTCTCCAGCCGCCTGCAGGCCCAGTGTTCGTATCAATCCCGTTGGATGACTGGGATCAGCCAGCTCTAGGAGAGGCGGCGGTTCGAACTGCGAGTTTGCGTTGCTCGCCAGACCCTGAGCGGCTGGCTCAGTTTGCCGAAAAAATTCGGAAGAGCAAGAATCCAGTGTTGATTTACGGTCCTGAGATCGAGCGCGCAGGCGCTTGGGATGCGGGTATCGAATTTGCGGAACGCTTGAGAGCTCCGGTGTATATGTCGCCGCTATCTGACAAAGCATCCTTCCCCCAAACTCACCCTCAGTTTCGCGGTATGACCCCGTTTGCGATTGGACCACTGAGCAAGAAGCTTCGCGGCCATGACCTAATCATTGTGGTGGGAGCCCAGGTCTTCCGGTATTACCCCTACGTTGGAGGAGACTACCTTCCTGAGGGTGCTGAGCTCTTGCAGATCACCAATGACCCGTACGATGCGGCTGCCGCTATCGTCGGAGACAGCCTGTTGGCCGACGCGAAGCTGGCCCTGGAGGCATTGAATGGTGCCATCCCGGAAGTGAAGTCGCGGCCGGCTCCTACGGCAACACACATTGAACGAAAACTTCCATCGCCACCGAACAGCCCTTTGACGGCACTTGAGGCATTCGCCGCGTTGAGCGAGTTGAGGCCCGCGAATGCCATTCTGGTGAACGAAACGGCTTCTAATTTTGCGGATCTCGCCCAGTACTGGCCAATCAACGACCCTGGCTCGTACTACACCTTCGCGAGTGGTGGACTTGGGTGGGGAGAGCCGGCAGCAGTTGGCGTTGCGATTGCCCAGAAGAAGATGGGAACCGGGCGCCCAGTCATCGCTGCCATCGGGGATGGAGCTCTGCAGTATTCAGTGCAAAGTCTTTACACGGCTGCCCGGCAAAAACTCAAGCTTATCTATATTGTCCCGTGCAACGACGAGTACGCCATCCTCAAAGAGTTTGCAGTTCTTGAGAAAACTCCCAACGTACCTGCGCTTGATCTACCGGGACTCGATATCGTCGCAACGGCCAAGGCTTTTGGTTGCGTGGGAGTGGCCGCTAACACAACAGAGGAAATCAAGGCAGCTTTCAAGGCGGCTCTCAAAGCCGATGGGCCTACCGTGATCGCCATTCGTGTCGCGCATCAGCTCCGGCCACTGGTGGCGGACTTGGACTAGCTTCAACTCAATGAAGGAACAGATGATGTTCAAAAAGATGCTCAGAAACGGCGCCGGAAGGATTGCACTTTTCACATTTGCACTTCTGGCGCCGTGCGTCCAAAACACGGTGTTTGGCCAGGCCCTCAACATGGACGGGCAGTCAGTGGCAGATGTCGTATCTGCGCCACCCAATAGCTCCGGCGCGCCAACGATGGCGGATGTGTCTGTAGCTCAGAACGAGATCGCCAATTCAACTTACGACAATGGTCTGATCGGGAAAAAAACTACGCCATCCGGCTCAGGTGCAGCTGACCCCTGGGGGCCGGTTCCAACAAAAAAAGCATCCGTCGCCAACTTGGTCCCGTCCCTCCTGCCATTCTTCAACAACGGACCCGTGTTCGGGTTGCCGGGAACCGACTCGAAAGGTCTTCGCTATCGCACTCAATTGAGTGGTGATTGGGGCGGACTGCGAACAGATCTGGCCCGTCATGGATTTTTCGTAGATCTTTACTCAACGAGTGCATATCAAGACGTGGCGTCAGGTGGTCTCAAGACCGGCAGCTCCTTCATACAAAACACCCAGCTTTCAATAAATATGGATAGCGGGCGCGCCGGACTCTGGCCAGGTGGCGTATTCCACATTACCTTGGAAGCCAGGAATGGAAGCTCGTCAGCGCAAGATACTTTTACCGTGGGCTCAACCGTGCCGCAGTACACCGGACTGGCCTTCCCCGGTCCCTTTTTCGTCCACGATGTCCTCCCCACGGAGTATTTCCTGTTTCAATCTCTGACGCCGAAATTCTCCGTCATCCTGGGAAAGGTCAACGTGCTCACCCATGCGGACCAAACCTTGTTCGGTAATAGCTACAAGTACGATTTTGCAAACCTGAACTTCAACAAAAATCCGATGGCGCTTAATTTTTACAACACCACTTCGTGGGCAGGGCTTGGGGTGTGGACGCCTTCAAAATGGCTAACAGCTTCTGCCGGCGTGTACGATCCGAATAGCCAGGCAAATAACTTCGCTACGAATGCCTTTAATCGGGTAAACATCTATGGCATCGGTATCTTTTCATACAAGATCGGCAACTTGCCGGGCCAAACCTGGGCGCAGGCCAACTGGACAAACAAGCCGAAGATCGATTTGACGTCACCATTTGGGCAGTTGTCGCCGTTGGAAGTTCCGCAGGCTGTCGGAGTTCTGTTGGGCACTCCTTCGACCCAAGCTTTGCCCATCAACTACAAGGCTAAGAGCTGGGTTACGATCGGAAACTTTTCTCAGTATCTCTTCGTGAAAGATCGCCCCGAGGCGGTCGCCGAGAAACTTGGTACCGGCCAGTCGCTCAGAGGAGTAGGACTGTTCGGGCGCATCGGATATGCTCCGGAGGAAACCAACACTATCACGCGCGACGCGAATGTAGCGTTGTTTGCCTATGGCCTCGCAGACCGCCGTCCCAATGACAGTTTTGGATTAGGAATCTATCACAATGGAATCAGTCAGCCTCTGAAGAATGACTTCAAACAGCTCACAGGAGCCGCAGCCACTGTGAAGAACGAGAACGGGCTCGAGGTCTTCTACGATTTCGCGATCACTCCGGCGCTCAGGCTGATTCCAAGTTATCAACACATTTGGAATCCTATGGCCGCCGGGGTGGCGAACAATGAACACCACGCGGACGTATTTCTTCTCCGCACGAGTTTGACATGGTGAGGGGTAATAGCCATTTTCCGCGAAGTCCGCGCGCTGGATAGCGCCGACAAGAGCGACGAATTCTATTTCATCGTTTGGCAAATTGGCACGGAACTTCCCTAAAGAATATCTCCCGTTTGAAAGGTTACGTAGATGAGCAATCACAGTAAGGAAAGATCCATTATCGAGCATGCATCGCGGAGAAGTTTTCTCGGGTTTAGTTCAGCGGCTCTAGCAACAGCGGCATTTGCGGGACTGACTGCGAGTGCTCAAGAGAAGGCAAGCACTCAAAAAGCTGAACACGATCATTCCTCGAGCGATCCGGGACAGGAGAATAAGCCTCTCCTCGCAGAAAACCCGAACTCGAATACTCCCCCACCAACGGATCACGGCGAACTCGTGCCGATTTGGTATTCCTTTGATCTTGTCAAGAAGCGTGTCGAAGAGGGTGGGTGGACTCACGAGGTGACTCAAGCAGTTCTTCCATCTTCTAAGGACATCGCCGGCGTTAACATGCGACTCACTGCTGGCAGCTATCGTGAAATGCACTGGCACACCGCTGACGAATGGGCTTATGTACTCTACGGCAATGCCCGTATCACGGTGATGAACCCCGATGGCACCATGTTTATTGGTGACGTGAGTGAAGGTGATCTTTGGATCTTCCCCGCCGGCTACCCTCACTCCATTCAAGGGCTCGGCCCCGACGGAACGGAGTTTCTGCTTGTCTTTAATCAGGGCAACTTCTCGGAAGATGGTACGATGCTTCTCTCAGAGTGGGTGGCACACACACCTCCCGAGGTATTGGCAAAGAATACAGGCCTGGATCCAAGTGTCTTCTCAAAAACACCCGGTGCACCACTCTACATTTTTCCTGGCAGTCTCCCCAAGTCCCTAGAGCGGGATAAGGCAGAGATTGGGGGAGAAATTGTTGCGTCGAAGTACCAATACACTTTCCACCTGAAATCGATGGAGCCCACGAAGTCGGGCAAGGGAGGTGAAGTTCGTATCGTAGACTCCCGCAACTTTCCGTCTTCGAAACATATTGCCGCGGCCTTGGTCACGATTAAACCCGGTGGCATGCGCGAACTTCATTGGCACCCAACCGCATCTGAATGGCAGTTCTACATCGCTGGCAAGGGCCGCATGACGGTGTTCTTCCCTGTCGACAACGCCCGCACGATGGACTTCAATGCCAACGATGTGGGATATGTTCCGGCGAGTGCTCCACATTACATCGAAAATACCGGTGACACCGATCTAGTCCTGCTGGAAACCATGCCGTCTGAGAAATTCAGCGACGTGTCTCTGAATCAGTGGCTCAGACGCGTGCCCAGCGAAATGCTGAAAGCCCACCTGAACATTGATAAGGTGATGGCCATGAAGATCCCGGCGGAGAAGCTGGTAGTCATCTAGCCAGCCGGGGCAGCCAAGAATGAACACAGCGCGAACGTAATTCTTTCACTGGAGTTTTATACGGTGAGGGAGGGTCGTTCGATCGGGAGCGGTACTACTGCGAAGAGAGGATCAAATGCTAAAGCAATCACCAACGTTTTCTACAATTCGTACACCTTCCTCTTATCCGGCATCGCACAAGCGTTACCTACAAGGCGATCGGGGGGATTTGCGTGTCCCTTACCGAGAAATCGCTTTATCGGCAACCCATCACAGAGATCGAACGGAAGAAAACCCTCCCCTGCCGGTTTATGACACCTCTGGTCCGTACACGGATGCCGACGTCCAGATAAATTTGTCTCATGGTTTACCTGATCTTCGCACCGATTGGATCACACAACGCAATGATACCGAGACTCTTTCGTGCCCCACGTCCCAGTATGCACGTCAGCGCGAACGAGATCTGCTGACGTACCACTCACGTTTTCCCTCTCCCCCTATTTCTCGACGCTCACGAGACGGCCGAAACGTGAGCCAGATGCACTATGCCCGTAAGGGCATCGTCACGAAGGAGATGGAATTTATTGCTTTGCGGGAATCAATGCTGCTGGAGCGCTTGCGTGATGACCCTGCATACTCATCGCTACTCCGGCAACATCGAGGACAATCTTTCAGCGCACTGCTCTCAGGACGAGTTACGCCGGAGTTTGTTCGGGCCGAAGTTGCTGCGGGGCGTGCGATTATTCCAGCGAATATAAACCACCCTGAAGTGGAGCCGATGATCATCGGACGCAACTTCAAAGTGAAGATCAACGGCAACATCGGCAACTCTGCAGTCACCTCTTCGCCGGCAGAAGAAGTGGACAAAATGATCTGGGCCACCTACTGGGGCGCAGATACGATCATGGACCTTTCTACTGGCAAGGACATTCACGAGCTTCGCGAATGGATTATTCGCAACTGTCCCGTACCGGTGGGGACCGTGCCAATTTATCAGGCGCTTGAGAAAGTAG
The DNA here is from genome assembly GCA_000381605.1 of Acidobacteriaceae bacterium KBS 89. Classification (GTDB taxonomy): domain Bacteria; phylum Acidobacteriota; class Terriglobia; order Terriglobales; family Acidobacteriaceae; genus Edaphobacter. Next base: position 548,491 of record KB906754.1, on the reverse strand, counting down.
ACGGGCGTGCCGAAGAACTCACCTGGGATTTGATGCGCGACACCCTCATTGAACAGGCCGAGCAGGGTGTGGATTATTTCACACTGCACGCTGGTGTTCGGTTGCCATGGATTCCGCTTACGGCGAAGCGCCTAACGGGAATCGTGTCGCGCGGCGGCTCCATTATGGCGAAGTGGTGCCTCGCACACCATCGGGAGAATTTTTTGTATACGAATTTCGATGAGATTTGCGAAATCATGAAGGCCTACGACGTGTCCTTCAGCTTGGGAGATGGGCTTCGTCCCGGCTCTATTTACGACGCCAACGATGAGGCACAGTTTGCAGAATTGAGAACGCTTGGTGAACTGACGCAGCAAGCGTGGAAGCGCGACATCCAAGTGATGATCGAAGGTCCAGGTCACGTACCTTTGCAGCTCATTCGCGAAAACATGGAAAAAGAACTGGAGCAATGTTTCGAAGCGCCCTTCTATACCCTGGGCCCACTTGTGACTGATATCGCTCCGGGCTACGACCACATCACCAGTGCGATTGGTGCAGCAAACATCGGATGGGATGGAACTGCGATGCTCTGCTACGTTACTCCGAAGGAACATCTGGGTCTTCCAAATAGAGAGGATGTTCGTACGGGCATCATCACCTACAAAGTTGCCGCGCATGCAGCGGACTTGGCGAAGGGATTGCCCGGAGCGCAGATTCGAGACAATGCTCTCTCCAAGGCACGCTTTGAGTTTCGTTGGGAGGATCAGTTCAACCTGAGCCTCGATCCCGACCGTGCTCGTGAGTTTCACGATGAAACTTTGCCCCACGACGGCGCCAAAACAGCGCATTTCTGCTCAATGTGCGGGCCGAAGTTTTGCTCGATGAAGATTACCGAGGAGATCCGCGAGAAATATCAAGGAGAGGCAGAAGCTGGAATGGCGGAAAAGTCGCGGGAGTTTGTCGAACTCGGTGGAGAGGTCTACCGGTGAGTCAACCGGATGTCGCAGTTGTCGGCGGTGGCCTGATTGGTCGCTGCTTGGCTTGGCGTGTGTCCCGCTGTGGTGCGCGTGTTGCCCTCTACGACTCAGCCGATAGCCAAGGAATGAACTCAGCCGCGTGGGCGGCCGCGGGAATGATCGCACCGACGACAGAGGTAATCGACTCAGACGCACAAATCTCCTCGATGGGGGCTAATAGTCTTAAGTTATGGCCGCAATGGTTGGCTGAACTGCCGATACCCGTCTTCTACCGCGATAACGGTACTCTTCTTCTCTGGCATGTCGAGGACACGGGAGAGGCCGCACGTGCCCAGAGCATGCTAACTTCACGCCAATCACAATTGTGCGTACGGTACCTGGAAGGTTCGCAGGTTGCTGATGTAGAACCCGAGCTCGGCTCACGATTTCCCAGAGCGTTGTACGTCCCCGCCGAGGCACAAGTGGACAATCGTGGCTTTTTGAAAGCGGTTGGCCTCGCCCTTGAAGAGGCGGGCGTGGAGTCTCATTGGGAGACTGCCATCGATGACAGCAATCGTCCCGACGCCGGAATTGTCGTGGATTGCCGTGGCATGGGCGCCAAGAGCGATTTGCGCAGTCTTCGAGGCGTCCGTGGCGAGATTGTGCGTTTGCACGCACCCGAGATCCAACTAAGTCATATGTTACGGCTTTTGCATCCGCGCTACCCCGTATACGTAGTTCCGCGGTCAGAGGGACAACTAGTCGTGGGTGCCACCGCCTTTGAGTCCGACGATCGCTCGCCTGCTTCTGTGCGGGGAATTCTTGAGCTCTTGACGTCTGCGTACTCGATTATCCCGGCTTTGGCAGAGGCGCGCATTCTTGAATTCAACACCCAGGTTCGGCCCGCCCTGCCAAACAACCAGCCGGCGATTCTGTTCGATCCTGAGCGCAGGATCCTTCGTCTCAACGGGCTTTATCGACATGGTTTTTTGTTGACGCCCACTATCGTCGAGGAAGTATTAGGCCTTCTGTCAGGGCGGTCAAGCGGACGCTGGCCCTGTCTGAATGTGAACTGCTCTGTAGCGAGCTTTGGATTGCTGAACACCTCGGCTGAGATGCAGAAATGGTAATTGTCCTGAACGGCAAGAACTGTTCTTTACCTGAGTTCAGAACTCTCGACACCCTACTGCGAGTTCTTTCGCCATCAGTACCATTTGTCGTGGCGCACAACGATGAGGTTATTCCGCGAGGAACCTACGGAGAATGCGTTATCTCCACGGGAGACAGGATCGAAATAGTTTACCCAGCGGCGGGAGGTTGAAATGAAGGAACCACAGATGGAAGATCAGTTGAATTTGTATGGACAAGGTTTTTCAAGCCGTCTGCTTCTTGGGACTTCCCGATATGATTCTCCGTCACTGTTGGCCGACGCGATCTCAGCCGCGGACCCAGCTATGCTCACAGTATCTCTCCGTCGCCAAATCTCCGGCTCGAAGGAGTCTGGTCAATCGTTTTGGAACTTGATTCGGGAGAGCCAGCGGGCAATTCTCCCAAATACTGCAGGGTGTTTCAATGCTCGCGAAGCCGTAAAAACTGCCTGCATGGCACGGGAGCTGTTTGAGACCAACTTCGTAAAACTCGAGGTGATCGGAGACGAAGTCAATCTGCAGCCGGACCCATTCGGTTTGGTTGAAGCTGCGGTTGAACTTGTAAAACTTGGCTTCTACGTTCTGCCGTATTGCACGGAAGACTGGATTCTTTGCAGACGCCTCATCGACGCGGGATGTATGGTACTAATGCCATGGGCCGCTCCCATCGGAACCGGCCAAGGACCGCGCAATCCACGCGCTTTACGGGAGCTGCGCGAACGCGCCTCACAGATCACACTTATCGTAGATGCGGGTATCGGTCTTCCGTCTCACGCTTGTCAGGTGATGGAGTGGGGATTCGACGGCGTACTTCTAAACACAGCTGTATCGCGCGCTCTCGATCCGGTTCGGATGGCGAGTGCCTTTACGGGAGCCATCAGGAGCGGTCGAAGTGCTTTTCTCGCAGGACCAATGAGCGCGCAGGAGACTGCCGTCGCCAGCACGCCCCAAATAGGCCGTCCCTTCACGTTTGACTCACATCATGCTGCGCATCTCGCTCGAGAGACGCAGTCTGCAGGGAAAGTTGGTACCTGACTCACGCTTGATCTCGGCGTAGGCTTCGGCTGTAGGGGCGTGGCAACTTCAACCTATCCTTCGATCAGAAGGGCACTATGAATAAGCAGCTGAAAGGTGACAGAGCATGTACAAGCACATGAAAGAGAGGCCTATGAGTGAGCATCCGCCGAGGCGCACATTTCTGGGTATGAGTTCCATCGCCCTAGCTAGCGCTGCAATAGCGCCCTGAAGTCCAACGCTCAGGAGAGAACGAGCACCCAAAAGGCGGAACACGATCGATCGTCAAGCGATCCTGGCCCCGAAAACAAAGCTCTCCTTGGCATTCAAGCGAAGTCAAAAGCGCCAGAGGAGCATGCTCTGTTGGTATGCATCCAACTCGCAACTACAAGGAAAATGTAATTGTTTGCTGCACTGATGATTGTTAACATCGCAATATTGGAGATCTAGATAGACCGGAAAGTTCGTATCTCACAAATTCCATCGAGGTTAAAACGGCGAAATTACCCAAAGATTGGTGAACGTGGAAAAACCGCAGCTTTGGATCCAAGAATGATGATTTGTTTTCAAAACGTTGCACTGGCAGGCGCCTGCACAGCGGCTGGGGCTTGCCCAGGAGGACAACCACATGACACGCGCAGACCTTGAAGTCAATCATGAAGGGATGTGGAAAGTATTAGTCTTCGAACAGCGAACCACTCTTACTCTCGCTCTAGAGATGCTTTTGCGTTGCCATTTATCTCCCGAACAAATTCTGACAAAGACGGCGATGGCACTGGAAGGCTCACAACACGATTCGTGAAATATCTAAGGACAGATTATTGGGCCTAAGGCCAGAGCATTTGGTCAATGCTCATGAAAGATCCGGTGTTCATTTGGACACCGGATAGCCATTAGTATGGGTCCTGCTGTAACAATTATTAGGCGCGAATCACGCACTGACGACGCCTCGATCGTCGCCAAACTCCTCCATCGGGTGAGATATGGCATCCCGAAGCCTTGCTTCAGTGAATGGTCTCAGGATTATGGTGATGTCTTCAGCATCGATCCAGCCCGGCCACTCTGGAGGTGCGGAAGCGGCCGAGTAAGAATATCGAAGGACGCGGTTTAATGGATATCAGATAGCTTCGAAGCAGCATCCGGTCATCTTGTGACAAGACATCAACGGGCAAGGCCGCTACTCCAAACTGGGAAACAGAGCATTTTCAAGGAACTCAGCGACCGTAACGCAAAACTCTAGATCTTGTGGGAGCGTGGCCAATTGGATCATTGCATCTCGATCCTCAAGTCTCATCAGAGCTAATACCCTCGACATAGCAAATTGTGTGTCTTCAAAATTGGACGACGGCTCGGGATTCTCGTTGTTAGTATGTCTTGGCAGCAGGGCAGCAGATCTCATAAAAATCCTTAACCGTTCACCCGCGTCGATTGCTATCTCATCTTTATGTGATTCCCATCACGTTTCGTGCGTTGACTATCCTTGAGCAAACCGTAACGCGACGGAACGCACACTCTTACAGAAACATGTAATTGTCTTGGTCCCGCACGATGGCTACTCTCTGGTGAAAGATTCCGTACTCTCGGCTAGTAGACCCGAGGTCGAGCAAATGAGGCATCGAGCACGCATCGACTCAATGGCGCTCCAAAAGCGAAGACCTTTAGCAAATTCAGGATATGAGTGCGAATAGATGTTGAAAAGAACGCCCGTAGTGCTCATTGTCGGCGGTGGATTTGGCGGTCTTGCCGCTGCCAAGGGATTAAAACGCTCTCCGGTCAAGGTGCTGCTCATCGACCGCACAAATCATCATGTCTTTCAGCCGCTTTTATGCCATCGCCCAAGAGCTTGTAGACCATGCCCATCAAGTATGCCCGTATTCCAATGCAATCCGGGGCAATCTCGACGTGTTATTGACTGTCGTTTAGAAGCGGACGCGCGTTTATCCTTGCCTAGTGCCTGATCCGTTAAGCCGAAGACTGAAAGTAGCGCCGAACCCCGGATTGTTTGCGGCACAGAGCTCCCCGCCGTGGGCTTCAACGATGGATCGCGAGATGGCGAGTCCTATACCCATCCCGTTTTCCTTAGTCGATACAAAAGCGTCAAATATCCTGTCAACTTCGTTATCCGGAAGGCCGTGACCGTTGTCGATGAACTCTGTCACTACTCGATCGTATTGAGCCTTCCGAATTCGAATAAGCAGGAGCGGCTGCCGGTTGATGTTTTGCATCGCGTCGATCGCGTTGGTGACCAGATTAATGATAATTTGCTGAATTTGATATCGGTCTACGAGAACCTCAAGAACTGGTTCATCGAATTCGTACTCGATCAGTATAGATCGTCGGCTCGCATCCTCTTTGAGTAACCCGATCACTTCCCCGAGAAGGTCAACCATGTTAAATGAGGCTCTGTCGGAAGGTTGTTGCCGATACAGAGAGCGAATATTTCGCAACGCCGCATCTGTCGCACGGCCATCTCGGATCACACGCTCGATTGAGATAAGAGCGTTCTGAACGTTCGGCGTTTCGCTGTCTAGCCACCGAATACATGCCTGCGCATTCGAAATTAGCGAGGACAACGGCTGATTCAATTCGTGCGCGATGGATGCAGATATCTCGGACACAAGCGACGCACGTGAGGTTCGAGAAAGATTGGCACGTAGCACACGAAGTTTGCTTTCCGCAGTCTTCCTGTCATGGATGTCGAGCGTGACGCCAAACCACCGAACAATGTTTCCGTGGTCGTCACGTGACGGTTCTGCCCGACTCAGGAACCAGAGCCACACACCGTCCCTGTTTCGAAGCCGATGCTCAGCATTAAAAGATCGTCCAGTTACTAGCGCTTTGGCCAATTCCCGCGATACTAACTCGCGATCCTCGGGATGCATGTATTCTTTCCATCTATCGTTTTGTATATCCTCGATCGACGCACCGGTAAGTTCGCGCGCGACCTTATTTGTGAAAGCAGCGCTCCCGTCGGGAGACATAGACCAGATAATCGTTGGCACGGTGTCCATGAGCCTTTGCATCTCCTGCTCCGACTGCTGGAGTGCTATCTCCGCCGCTTTTAAAGGAGTTGTGTCAAGCATGACTCCATGAAAAGCGATCCTGTTACCCACCTCGTCTCGAACGACGCCTGTCGAAGAGTGGAACCAGCGATACGCGCCGTCGACACACAAAAACCGGTTCACTATATTAAATCCGTCGCTTCCGGCAAGCAACGCGTTCCACAATGCGATCGTTTCGGCCAGATCATCGGGGTGAATGAGATCTTCCCAGCCCTTCTCCTGGAATTCATCAAGGGTCCGGCCGCTGTATTCGACCGTCTTCTTATTGATGTAGACGATTCGCCCTTTCAGATCAGACTTCCACAAAATGGCCGGCAGAGTTTCAGTCAGGAGATTCAATTGGAACTCCCGCTCTCTAAGTAATTCTCTTGAGCGGTAAAGATCGTCGATGTCACTGTTCAACGCATACCAGCGGTATATGCTGCCGTCCTCGTTGAAGTATGGTTCCGCGCGTGTGTGAAACCAGCGATAGATCCCGTCTTTCCCACGAAGACGGTAAATGATTTCATTTGGTCCCTTGTTTGGTGACTTGATGTGTTCAGTGACCATAGCAGCACGATCATCCGGATGGGTGTAATCCAAATATGATACGTCTCGAAGGTCTGTGATGACAGCACCCACGTAGTCGGAGAGCCGTCTATTGGTGTATGCAACACCCTCTTCTGTCCGCATCGAGATCATCGCCGGCAGACGGTCCAGAATTTCTCGGGCTTCGTGTTCGCTCGCTTCAAGAGCCTCGCGAGCTCTGAATTGCTCGTCGACATCAACTCCTAGCAAGTACCAACTGGCGCCGCTTTCCTTGTCGGGTGAAGGTTCGGCTCTCAGATGTTGCCATCTGAACGTGCCATCGTGAATACGAAATCGCCATGTCACATCCAAACGGGATCTGGTTCGAATGCAGTCGTACCACTTGGTCCGAGCCTGCTTCAGGAAGTCGGGTTCCACACTCTTAAGCCAGCCCTCTCCAAGAAGTTCCTCCAACTGGCGGCCAAGGGCCGCAACGAAACCTCTGTTGGCGTATATAACTTTGCCATCAGCGTCTGCGACCAGAATGCAGCCAGGGACGTTATCCACGACTTGACGAAAGTCCAAACTCTGCTTTGCACTACCAGGCTGCAGATCATTCGATTCGAACCTGAATGTTTCTGCTGAAACTTCCACGATGTTCTCCGAGTGGTGTGGGGTAAAGTGTAACCCCAGCTCTTGAGGCTTCAAACTGCCCAACCGCTTCGCTCCCTATGTTGCAATGCTGGCTACTGAAACGGATGCGACTGCTAACTTCTCAATGGGAGGCCAAATGTTGCAGAAAGCGAAGTACGTGCCTTCATTTTTTGATTTAGGCGTCCAACGAGCATATGACATTTCTGGTAGAAGCTTAGTAAGCGGCAGCTTAGTTACGAGGTTTGGCATGGAAGAAACTCTTCACCGAAGCCTGATCGCCGCGTGAACTCCGATAATATTTGTGATTCAGCGGACATCATGTTAGCTGCCCAGAGTGAACTTACATATCTCTGCTAGATCTTCGTGTCTCAAAACAGCGAAGACTATTCATCTGAGGGGCTGCATCAAGGCAATCGTCAGCCTACTCAAGAGCAATACTTTTATAGATGGCCATTCAATGAGTATAAAGAAAGCGAAACCGAAATCGAGCAGACCCACTATACATGTTTATGTAATTGACTCGGAAGGCACTCAGCACTAGTTGCATTCACAATATTTGTGCGTCTGCAAGGCCCTGCCGTTCAAGTGACACTCTCAGGTGGCGACGTCCACGTAAGAGGCGAGACTTAATTGCCGCTATTGAAATTCCTAACTCGGCAGCAGATTCTTCGAGAGAGGAGCCGTGAACATAATAGATGATCACCGCTTCTTGCATAAGCGGCGATAGGTCATGAAGTTCTTCCCTAAGGAGGTGAATAATCTGTGCCTTCGCTACGCGACTTTCCGGACTGGGTGCCTTATCGGCGATGTCCCACGCTAGTTCGTCGGGGCTTGAGGTTTCGATTTGTGATTCTCGGCGAGACTTTCTTTTTCGGATTACGGATAATGCGGCATTCACACCGATTGCGGTGATCCAGGTGGAGAACTTACAGGACTGACGAAATGTTCTCAAGTTCACATAGGCGCGGAGCAAGGTCTCCTGCATTACATCCTCGACATCTTCCTCGTGGCGGACAATGGCAGAAACTCTTCTTCTGGCGACTTGAGCATGTCGCCGACAAAGTTCAGCAAAGGCCTCGTGGTCACCCGACTGAGCCGATTGGACAAGGTCATCATCTGTGCGCGGAGCAATTCGCCCCTCTATTTGGGGCCTCGTTATGGATCGCAGAGATTCGAGTCGGATGCGTGTCATTGCTTCCTCAAAATGTCAAATTCAGCCGTCGACGGAAACGGATTGCTAGATGTTCCATCGAAGGCATAACGAAATTCGCCTAGTTGAGAAGTTTCGCTACGATCGCGGCGAGACTCATTGAGATAGTCGCAAGAAGCAACGTGAGTGATTCTTCTGACCTGCACTTCACCACAGTGCAAATACTATCGCCACATGTTTAGTGGAAGAAATTACATGTTCCTAGTACCCCCAGCACGCAGCCGTAATGTCGAAACTCTTCGATCAAACGAAGCATTTGGGCCCTGTGGATTGGTAGGAAGATGTAATGGGAATCAACCCTGCTGACCTCGTGGCGATGCATCTATGTGTGAAGTCGCGATGCTGCAGTGAAGATTCATTGGAGAGTTCGATACAAAGCGTGACAAAGTCACGGTCGCCACGTCGCTAGCGAGAACGGGATCGGTTAGACGTAACTCGCAACCCCGGGAAGAACCGTTTGGAGCTACTTCTTTCGTCGAATATGATGTCCGTCCGGGAGAAGGGCGGGCGCCTTGATTCTTCCGATCAATCTCTTCACGCTGCTCGGAGCGTATTACCTCCTGAAGACTCTCAGAGAGTCGCTCATACTCGTGGAAGGTGGAGCAGAGGTCAAATCGTCCTCGTCTGCGGCACAAGCGATCATTTTGCTCGGAGTCGCGCCTCTGTATGGCTGGATTGCAACTCACCTAAACCGCAATCGGCTTCTGCGATGGACAACGCTGTTCTTCGCGTCAAACCTGCTTATATTCTATTTCGTTGGTTAGGCCGTGCTCGAATCGGTGGCGTGTACTACATCTGGGTCGGGATCTTCAATGTCTTCAGCATCGCGACAAACACAAAGTTGATTGCCCAATGAGGATCTCTGTTCCTGCGACACAGTGTCGATCTATACCTCCGGCCACGATCACGATCTGTAGCATCTTGAGCTCAAAGGACATCCCAGGTCATTTGTCATCTCCGGTGGAGGAGGTGCTGAGCTCGCCGGTTGGGCGACACCTCGCCAAGAGCGAGGACTATGGGGTCTTCGCTCGTTAGGACTTACCGACTTGCAGATCTCAAAGGAGGAAGTGGTAGTCAGACATATCGGCAAGATGCAACCGTCCTTCACGAGTTCAAGAAACTGGTCGACATCAGGAACGCTCGTGATTGTGCGGCCGAATAGACTACTTCTTCTCAGCCACCACGATGCATATACCGGACCAACCATCATGCCCCAATCCGGGCGGGGGAGTCGCGCTCAGGGGCATTACCCCTATATTCTTTGTGGTGAATGGGTACCTCGCATCTACGTAATTTCGAACGAGCTGTGCGCGCGCGTAGGACCACGAAAGAGCATCGGCTGGCGTCGCGGCGTCTGAATATCCCTCAATCACAATGGGATGGGTGAAGATCGGATTTCCGAATGACGCAACAGCGGCATCGATCGCATGCTTCCCGTTCGGGGTCAATTCCTCGGGGCCGTGCGGCCCGTGCCGAAATAGTGTGTCAGCCTGCAGCCAGACGCGTGGGCTCTGTGTACTACCGAAGAGCTTGGTGTGTCGATATTCCTCCGGCGACAGACTGGCAAGTGTGTAGTAGCCGCGATGATTAAAGAAGCCCTTGAAGAAGAAGTTGTGTTTGAGTGCCTCGGTATCCTCGGCCATGTTGCCTGTCGCAACGTTGGCATTGGCTAGCGCTTCACTAACGTTCTGACCTGCAGTTACACCATTTGCATCGGGCCCTAAAGCCTGGGCCAGGCTTTGCTGGACTTTTTGGATAGTCTCATCGGCCCGAGTTGATGCGGAACGAATCCGTGTCATTGTGTCATCAAGCTTCTGAGGTAGATCACGCTGCTGAATATTTGCGACAAGAACATTCACTCGGCCCGACGCCTGGTTGAGGTTGGAGGTTGTCGACTGCACGTTCGACATGGTCTCTCGAACCTGGTCTGCCATCTTCTCATCTCGGAGGATCATGCCCGCGGGCCCGCGGCCCTCTTTGAGCCCTAGGAGCAGATCGTTTACGTTACCCACGGCGCCATTGATCCCATCGAGCGCAACGTTCAACTTGCCTCCTACCTGCTTTATCGTTGCGTCCGCGTCGTTCATGATCCCGAGACCGTGGCTGAGTAGGTCGGACATAGTTACGGGAGGCTTGCTTTGCAGCACCGAACCCGCTTGCGCGATCGCCGCATTCAGGGAACCAGAATGAATCGTCAGGAACGTGTTCCCCACCACACCTTCTGTATCGACTGTTACGACAGAGTCGGTTCGAACCAGTCCATGAAGCTGCTCGTCGACCTTCATCTGGACACGAAAATGACCACTTGGCGAACGAGGTACTTCGATCCTGGTCACCTGACCCGCGTCCATGCCCGAAACCTGCACCTTCGAGCCCTTGGCTATGCCATCGAGATCTGTAAATTCCGTATACAGCAGCACGTGGCGCGAAAAAGCCTCATGACGACTCCCAACGAGGAAGATCCCGAGAGCGAACAAGACCAGACCGACGATGATGAAAATTCCTACACCGAGATATCGTCTAGACATTGCTTCCCTCCGTAATGAGTTTCCGAGCGACTTCGTTTTCGCTCTGACTTACCTCGTCCACCGACCCGAAGGCGACAAGATTTCCTTTGTCGAGCACACCAACCCGGTCAGCCACCCTTCGGGCCCCGTGCACATCATGTGTCACTATGATCAGAGCTGTCCTGTGTTCGACCTTGCGCCGCATGAGCAACCCATCGATCTCGGAGGCGGTGATACGATCCAGCCCACTGCTCGGTTCGTCAGCCAGCAAAATTTTCGGTTCAAGCACTAGCGCTCTGGCGAGGCCCGCCCTCTTCTTCATGCCTCCGGATAGGGCGGATGGGTATTTCGCACCATCTCCTCCCAGGCCGACATCGGTGAGAACGTGGTGAACCACGTCGTCAATCTCGTCCTTGGATTTCTTGGTCAGTCGGCTGAGTGGTAATGCAAGGTTTTCGTAGAGGGTCAGGGAATCGAAGAGAGCCGCATCTTGAAACAGGTATCCCAGCTTTTTGCGAACGAGAGACAGACCCTTCTCGCCCATACTGACGACATTGTCCTGATCAACATAGACCTCTCCTGAGTCGGGCCGCATGAGCGCCATAATCAGTTTGAGGGTCACGCTCTTGCCCGTACCGCTGCGCCCAAGCAAACACAAGGCCTGGCCTTGATCGATATGAAAGGACACGTCATTCAGCACGCGTTTTGTGCCGAACGACTTCATCACACGTTTGAACTCCACGGCGATGGTCTTGGGATCGCTCATACAGCCGTTTCCGGGAAGAGAAAGAAGATGCACTTGATCAGCAATACGTCTGCAACAATGATTAGCAGAGAAGACAGAACTACACTATTAGTGGCAGCTTCGCCAACGCCTTGCGCTCCCTTGTCTGTCGTATAGCCAAAGTAGGAAGAGATGGAGCCGATAATGAAACCGAATACCGCGGTTTTCAGAGTAGGTGCGATGAAGTTTGACCACTGAAGATACTCAAAGGCACGATTAAGGTAGAGTATCGGCGCGATGTGAGAGGAGAGTTCCTCTGAGAGGAAGCCTCCCAGCAGGCCTGCGAAATCCATGAAGAGTGTCAGAAAGGGAAGAGCGATCACGCAGGCCAGGACTCGGGGCACCACCAGGTACTTGAACGAGTCAATCGATAGCGACTCGATAGCGTCAATCTGCTCAGAGGCTCTCATGTTTGCAAGGACCGCGCCGATTCCTGAGCCAACTCGACCCGCAAGCAGCAGTCCCGCTACCAATGGCCCAATTTCGACGAAGAACGATACAGCCTGCACAGCCGGTATCATCGACGTGGCGCCAAACGTTACCAGGGTGTTTCTTGTGTGGAGAGTCATGACGGCTCCCAGGGCAAAGCCCGAGACGACGACGAGCGCGAGTGATTTGTTTCCCACTTCTGCGAGTTGACGGAAACATTGAGCAAATTCGAACGGGGGTCTGAGGGAATCAACGACGACCCGCAGGCCAAATAGCCCCACCTTTCCGACGAACTCTACTGATTTACTGAGCCAGCGCACGTGCTCTCTCCAGTCCCGTCTTCTCGTTCACGAGTTGACCGTTCGTCAGGAATCGAGTTGTCAGGTAGATGGCGGGGATAAGAACACCAAAGACCCGAACACCCACATCTAGGCGCGGTCGCTGACAGCCCGATAGTAGCAATCAGGTGAAATCGTCGAAATTACATGTTCCTGTTAGGAGTGACGATATTGAGGGGGCGTCAAGGTGCCTGTACAGGTTGCGACACCAAACCGCAGGAGAGTCAATCCGCTGGTAACCCCGAGGCGTCAGCAAATGCTAACCAAAGAATTGTTACGTCTCGGTGGCTGGATTAATCAACCGCTCGATCTTTGCATTGATGGTCTCGGCCGACCGCAGCCTACGATACGGTGTACGGTCAATCACCACTCCGGAAGCCGGTGTTCTTTCGAGTTGCGCCGCCTGGCCAGCCCCGAAATATATGAAGGTCTCTACACAGCGGGATTCACATCTTGTGTGAATTGTCGGCGCCCGTAAAGCAGAAATTTACCCGCTACCATAAAGATGTAATGACCTCTATGTTCGGTTCCGTAATACGCTCAACACAACAAGAAAACGGAAGATGCGCAGGCAAACTGGCTTGACGATTCTTGCCGTAAGAACCTACCTGTGGACTGGCCCGGCGCGTGGCGGAAATTATGGATACAACTGTTCTGGCTGCCTTCCTTGAGTACTCTCCGAATCCCACATGGCTGGCTGATTCTGACGGTCGGTGCATCTACGCAAACCAGGAGTTGAAAGACATTACGGGCGTGGGCTCGGCCGAGCTTGTGAATTTGAATTGGCTGGAACTCGTAGCGGCAGAAGACAGACAAAAGTCTTCCACTTTATGGCAGGCGGCAAGGATTCATCATCAACCCTATCGCGACCATTTCTTTCTCCATACCAGGGATTCCGCACCAGAACGTGCGGTGGATGCTGTCGGAACCGGGCATATCGCCCCGGACGGCCTAGAAGTGTGGCTCTTTACCGGTGTCGTCTCAATACCGCTCGGCAAAGCGCTTCCGGCTGTCGAAGCGAATCTACAAATAACCCTCAACGCTCTTCCAACCCAAGCTTGGTTTGCCCGAGCGTCAGGAGCTCTGGCTTTCGTCAACCGGGCTACAGCGGATTACCTCGGCCTTCCTTCAGATCACCCACTTCGGTTCGCCACAAATTTCGAATCACCATGGAACGCTCACTTGGCTTTTCTACATCCTGAAGATCAACCAGCCTCAAGCCGGAATTGGATGGAACAAATTCGAACGGGGCATCCGCGAGATGATCAGTTCCGCATATTGGGAGCAGATGGAAAATACCGGTGGTTTCTTACTCGAGCGGAACCACTCCGGGATTCGGATGGTCAGGTTAGGTGTTGGGTTGGCGTGAACATCGATATCGATGAAAAGAAGCGAGCCAGCGAGGCTCTCGAAGCTGCGCGTGAGCGAATCGGTCGTGCTACGCAGTCCGCAGCCATTGCCGAACTCTCTGCGTCCCTTTCAGACAGAATTGTGCAACCGCTAGCGGCGGTGGTAGCCAACGCTCAAGCAGCGCTCAATTGGCTGTCTTCTGATAACCTCGATATCTCGCAGGCAAATGCTGCACTCGAAGGAGTGGTTCGAGACGGAATGTCTGCTGGAAATATCGTCCACGAGATCCGGCAACTCTTCGATCGCCGTCGGACCAATCTTCGGCCTATCAACCTGAACTGTTTGATTCAGCAAGTGATAAACCTTCAGGCGCCAGACGCTCGCGACAAGGGTGTCCTAGTCGGTTCTGAATTAAATCTGGACATGCCACTCGCCTTTGCAGATGTTGCTCAGGTTCAACAGGTTCTCTTCAATTTGCTAGTGGACGCCTATGAAGCCATGTCTCGATCTGAGGGACCGAAGAAGCTAACGCTGAGGACCGGCTTTACTGAAGAGCACGTTAGCCTTGAAGTCGAAAACAGCGGCGGTTGTGTCACCAGCGTGGAGCGTCTACTGGAAGCGGTCGTGGCGGATGAATCACAGGGAATAGTCATGGCGCTCGCCATCAGTCGTTCTGTTATTGAGGGACAAGGAGGTACGCTCGAAGCAATTCGACGAGAAGGTGGAGTGACATGTGTTCGCATCGAGTTACCTCGTTTTATTCCGCCGTAAGCTCGATCCTAGGGACGGTTGGAGTTTAGCAGGCAGTAAGGCAGGAAAAGTCATATGGAAAGCTCGAATTCCGGAACAGGATGACGCAAATCATCTGCTAGTACCTGCCATTGCGCCGGACGTTAGGCCCGGATCGGCTTTCGATCGCCCGTCAACGACAGCGACTGTCGGAACGATAGGAGGAATTCATGATTTGGATCGATTTCGGAATGACTGTGTGCCTGACTCTGCGCCTCGTTCTTTGCAGACCGGCCCTTCCGCAACTATTGGATCGGAATAACGATGCTTGCCCATTGGAAGAAGACGATGAACATCAATAGGCCTGTTCGTTGTACCCGGGGAAGTGAACAAAGCTCTCTTTTAAGCCCTCATCTGGACCCAGAAGGGCTTCGCTATTACATATTCATGTAATGCCTAAATCAATGGAAGGTCGGTGACTTCGTCACGCCTTCGCAATATAATCTCTCACAATGGCGCGCTTCCGATAAGTAAGTAGATCGAGGAGGCAAACATTATCGAGGCTTGTGGACAATGTTACGCACAGCTATCACTAGCTCAATTGGAAAGGGGATAGAGGAGCCAAACGAAATGGTATACATCGTCGATGATGACGCCATTGTTGTGGACGCTCTCTCATCGCTCCTTCGTGCCAATGGCAAACAAGTTAAAATATTCTCTTCAGGCCAGGATTTCCTCGGCTTCAAACGGCAGGATTCCTGTGCGTGTGTGATTCTCGATTTGAGAATGCCTGGAATGAATGGGCTGGAAGTGCAAGAGTCAATAGCTGCGAAAACGACAATTCCCGTCATATTTATTACTGGTCGCGGCGATGTTCCGTCCACTGTTACAGCGATGAAGGGCGGAGCTGTTGACTTCCTCACCAAGCCTATTGACGAGACGACACTACTTTCCTGTGTGGATAAGGCACTCGAGCAGGATCGGAAACTGCGGCTAGCTGCGTCAGAGCAGAAAAACCTACTCGCCCGGTACCGTTCGTTGACTCCGCGGGAGCAACAGGTGTTACCGCTTTTGGTGCGTGGTCTTTTGAACAAGCAGGCGGCTGGGGAATTGGGAATCACGGAATATACCGTGCAGATACACCGGGGACACATTATGCGGAAGATGGAAGCCGATTCCTTCGCAACTTTGGTCAAACTTGCCAGCAAACTAAATCTTGAGTCCCCCAACCTGACTTAGGTTTCACATAATGATTTTCTATGAGTCCTACCAGATGGGCGGAGGTTGCAATGGGCGTGCAGGCCCGTACGATCGCAGTCATTGATGATGATCTCCGAGTTCTCGAGTCGCTTATAAACTTCCTGGCCTCCTGCGGGTATGCAGCTGAAGGATATTGTTCCGCCGAGGAGTTCCTCGGCTCGGGCGGTCTGGAAAAAAGCTCTTGCGTGATCACTGATGTCGAGATGCGGCAGATGAGTGGGCTGAGTTTGCTACAGCACATCAAGAACGGTGCTAGTTTATTGCCAGTCGTTATCATCACCGGAAAGCCTTCCGAGAAGTCGGAATCGTTCTACCTTGAAAAAGGAGCAATAGGATTTTTCCGTAAACCGGTGGACGGCGATGCCCTAGTCGAACTTCTAAAGCAAGTTTGGAACGGATGAATCTAGGGAACTCATTTGCGTTGCCAAGTAGCTCGATCGTAGACCTCACGGAGTTCTGCCCTACACTTTAACGCGAAGTCGTTCAGCGGATCTGCATGCTGCTCCAGAGCTACCGACTTGATTTGCTCTATGCTCATGCTCTTGTCGCCAAATTTCTCAACCAATTTCTTTACGAACGCTTCTGCTGCATCAAGGACGCTGCTCGACGCGAATAGCCTGATTCGATTTACCAAGGCGTACATTGCAACAATCTCGTCGATGTTTTCAAGGCTTTGCGCAAGTAGCTGCGCGTAGCAAGCCGTACCCTGACGTATGAACTCGGAATATAACTCTTCGCGTTGAACTATTTCGCGATTGGTCAGTTCTCGCTGCGTCAGGCTCCGTTGGAGCACGAAATTACTAAGTACCGGGGTTGTAGCACCGATTACGGAGCCCCCGAGCGCAGCCAAGACACTCGTTACTGTGTTATCCATGGAATTCATACCTGCTTTCCTGTAGGAGCCGTCTCGTGAATCGGATCCTGTCTATCGCGGCATTTGGCCGATGGCCCTCTTTAAGTCCGCCTCGGCCAATGAGAGTCCACAACTTCTTTCCAGCAAGGAAGCGGTTGCACTCGCCAAGTCAGCGTGGCTTTCGCTACGGGCGGAACTGAGCATCGAAGTCTGCTCAAACTGTCGATCGGCAAGTCTGGCCGCTTCTGTTCTCACCCTCAGAACCTGTCCCGCAACCTCAAGCATTTGTCTGAATTCGTCGACTCGATCGTAAATTTCGTGCACTTGGACTTGGATCTCAGACTGTAGTTTGTCCACGACAACTTCCGCAGAGTGCACTTCGCTTCGGGCTTCCCGAATCTTCGCTTCGCGGCGCCCACCGTCAAAGAGGTCATAGCTGAGTGAAAATCCAAATGTCCCAAAATTATGGACAAGAAATGGTACCCCACTCTGATAGCTATAGCGGGAGAAGGCTGTCACATCAGGTATGTAAGCGTCCTTGGCAGCGGCTAGGCCCGCTTGAGCCTTTATCAGGGTCTGTCGAGCCGCTCTGAGGTCATGGTTATGTTCGAGCGCGATCCGTATCGCATCAGGCCGGGTTGGAACGTCAAGCGCAACACCGGCCGCTGCGGAGTCGAGATCGAGGGCGGTATCGACCGGCAGACCAATGACGTCCGCTAGCTGACGCCGAAGATCGTTTCCTTGCAAACGCAGAGTTAGACTCTCCTGCTTTGACTCCAGAATACTCGCCTGGCTCTGAAGAGCCGATATTTGAAGCGCCTTGCCCGTTGCGACTGCGCTCCGGCTCTCCTCATCTTTGATTTGGGCTGCGGCCAAATGATCCTCAGACGCCTTAAGCTTCTCTTGATTGATCAATATGTTGTAGTAAAGCTGGCGGACCTGCACTGCTATCGCATTTTGGGTTTCGTCAAGTTGTGTTTGTGCGATGAGCAGATCCTGTTTCGCGGCAATGTTCGCCTGGTGAATACGGAAGAGCTGAGTAAGAGGCTGTTCTAACCCTATTCCCCCTGTGTACCAATCAGCAGAGCCTTGGTCGATAAAGAGGGGCTTCGATGGTATCGGCCCGATCGATGGATAGATCCCAAATGCCCCTACTGGGATTGTGATGCCTTCGAATTCGGTAACGTGGAGAACGCTGCCACTTGCCTTGACCTGTGGAAGATAGTTGGACTTGGCTTCGCTTTTCTTGCTTTGCATTTGCTCAACAGACAGATCGCGTAGGTGAACGGAATGATTTTGCCTCAGGGCAAGGTTGATTGCCTGATCCAGCGTTAAGTGGATCGCATTGGCGCTTGATTGTTCTGCTATAGAAGTTACCGTGAAGGTCGAACTCAGAAGTGCCAGGCACAAGCACAGCCTGCCTGCTGGGCGAAACTCTCGGCGTGTCGCAGAAGTTGACATCATATTCTGACCTCCATTCTTGGAGTGGTTCTCATTTGGCTTCCACTGGCGCAGCAGTGATCTGCCGATACTGGGTTGGCACTTTGGACATGAAGGCAACAACGACGAGGCAAGCCGCGCAGCACATAGCCACGAGGAGGAAGCTGTCAGAGATTGCCAGCGTAAAGGCTTGCTGGCGAACTTGCAGCACTAAGACTTCTGCTGCGCGGCCTATCGTGGTAGTGCCGGTTGAATGTGGGGCGACTGCATGTTGAAGGCTTATGAGCCTCGAGTCGGTGAGGCTGTTCCCAAACTGAACATTCAACCCAAGCATGTTCGAATGGAACTGTTCACGTGCAGCAATGAAATGGCCCATAAACGTCGACCCCATCTCACCCCCAAACAAACGGATAACTTGGAAGAAACCCGCAAAGGTCAATACATCGGCAGGCCGCTTCAATGCGCCAGTGTCGAGAATTTCCAGCACGATAGCTCCGACCATCGAGTTGAACGCCAACGCCAGACCTACCGCCATTACGGCCTGAGAGATTCCAAAGTTGGCTCGCGCCCACACGGAGGTGACACGTGAATCGAGCAAACATGCGACTCCCACCAAGCTGAAGCCGGCAGCAAGGATTAGTCGGGGGTCGATTCTGCGCATCAAAGCCATTGCAGCGATTCCGAGCACAAACTGTGGGAGCGCCACCCAAACTAGGACGGGTGCCTCCTGCAGAGGAAGGAAACCCCGAACTGAACCAAGGAAACTCGGAATGCTTACAACCGTCGCAAGCATGATGAACCGAAAGCTGATAAGTACAGGAGCCAGTAAGATGGTGTTTCTGCGCTTGAGGAACTGATAATTGACCAGCGGATTGGGTTGTAGAAAATGCCGAACGATGGCCGCTTGTACGAGCAGTATTCCTGCAGCTAATAACCCCACGATGAGACCCGAGTGAAGCCAATCCAGTCGTTGCCCCTGGTCTAGCGCGGTATAAAGAAACGCAGCCCCGAGGCTTGCATACAAGAAACCCCTCCAATTGGGAGTGGGATGCCCGGGCTGTGGTTTTGGAAGTGGCTGCCAAGGAATACCAAAATGAATCAGCGCAATCATGGCTGGAGTCAAAATAGTTGCATTCCAAAAAATCCAATGCCATGAGAGGTGTTCGATGAAAAGTGATTCCCATGCCTGGGCCATATCCGTTGTGAAGATGATGTCTGTCGCGTACATTGCAATTCCAACCAACACGAATCGCATCGGAAGACTTCTGAGAACGAAGGAGAGCGTTAGTGGATAGAACGTTCCGGCACTGAGGCCGGCGATGATCAGTAAAGCGATCATCCCGTCGAGAGAACGGCAAAAAGGGATCAAGAAGCTTGCGACGGTGAAAATCCATGCGCAGGCCAAAAGTACTCGCCTTGGGCCAAGTAGTCCCCCCAGGTATACCGAAAACGGTCCGATAAACATCATGGATGCGTTGAACGCTGTGTTGATCCAAGCCCCTTCATCGACCCCGAGGTGCAGCGCACCCCGAATGTCCGCTAGTCCCACGCTCATCAAGCGGCCCGTGCATGTTGCAATGAGTGCTCCGAGAAGAACGCCAGCCACGCCCAGAAATGGACGTGTCGTCAATATCGAATGGGTGTCCTGCGTACTGGCATCAGAACCCTTCATTGGTTACCGCCGGGTCGTCCCGTCTTGCCGGTATGAACAGTAACGATCGCTGAAAATCCCGGGCGCAGCCGATCGAGGTAAGGCTGTCCCGACAAAAACACGATTTTGACCGGCACCCGTTGAACCACCTTGGTGTAGTTGCCAGTAGCATTGTCAGGCGGCAAAAGGGCGAACTGAGAACCGCTGGCGGGAGAGAGTTGCTCGACCTTCCCTTGAAATACTCGGTTCGGGAAGGTGTCGATCAGCAGATCAACTGTGTCACCGACTCGCATATTGGTAAGTTGCGTCTCTTTGAAGTTCGCCTGCACCCAAACTTCGCTCTGAACCAGATCGATCACCTGCGTTCCGGGAGCGACCAATTGACCGGCGAGGGCGCGGCGCTCCCCAACGGTCCCGTCGGTCGGCGCTGCGATTCGCGTATAGGCGAGATTCACTCGCGCGACGACAATGGCGGCTTTCTTGGCGTCTATCTCGGCTTTGTAAATATCATCCTTCGTATTAAGCGCGTCTCGTTGACGCTTCGCCGCCTCAAATTGGCTATGGCTGGTGGCCAGAGCTCCCTCTGCGCGTGCAAGGTCTGCCTTGCGCGCGTCTACTAAGCCGCTGAGCTGACCCTCTTCAGCGGTGGCCTTTTCCAACTGCTGATGAGTTGTTGCATTCGAGTCGAACAAGGTCTGTTGGCGATGCAACTCAGTCAAGGCGCGCTCGAGTTCGGGTGTGGCTGAAGCTATGCCGGCCTTTGCCGCGTTGATAGCAGCCTCCGTCTGCAGGATGCCTGCCTTCGCAGCGTCGATTTGAGCATCCTGTATACTCTTCGCCGCCTGGTTGTCCGCCAGCGATGCTTCAGATGCGGCCAAGGCAGCTTGGGCCTGATTCAGAGCCGCCCGATAGTCTTCGTCGTCAAGCTCGATGAGAGTCTGACCTGCAATGACGCTCTGATAGTCGTTGACCTTAACCTTACTGACCGTTCCGGAGATTCGTGTGCTCAACGGCGTGATGTCAGCTCTCAGGTAGGCGTCATCCGTCTTTTGGTCAGGCTGGTTTCCTTGCCACTCTGTAAAGCGTCCGGCGACGCCAAGTAGTAAGCCCAGAGCGGCGAGCAGGACGACCAGGGGGATGATGAACGAGTTTTTACTCATACCACAAAGCCTCCGAGGCTAAACTTATCTCGTATGAAACACCTCACTCGTATTGACCAACGGACTCAATGGACTCCGAGAACGCTACAGGGAGCTTCCTGTGCGAGGTCATAAACGGAGCTCCAAAGACGAGCCAAATAGAAGTCGTGTTGATGAAGGCCGAGAACAATCAAATCGGCGCGCTCCATCTTAAGAAAATGGAGTATCGCTTGTACCTCCCGTCCCCCTATGATTGAGCCTTTCGTGCGAACTCCTTGCTCCTTGGCCAACAGGAACGCTTTCTCGTGCAAGTCAGCGTGGGCTTGGCGTTGGGCTTCCTTCATCTCGCTGGGAGCATTTGAATCGACGATCATGGCAAACGAGGCATAAGTCGGAAGATCTCCTAAGATGGAGACTGTTGCGAGCTCCGCATTGCATGCGAGTGCGAGGTCTATCGCTGTTCGAAGCGCGCGCTGTGACTGCGGCAAATCATTCAATGCGACAACGATCTTGGTAAACATAAAACCGCTCGAGCGGAACCGATACGGACACTATCGTATTAAACCGCTTACGCAGTCGCTATTACATGTTTCTAGTAGGAGGCACAGCTTTGAAAAATAGGTTGAAGCGGCATGGTAAGGAATGCCCGATCTCTTCTCACTCAGATCTCGGTGTCCAGAACACTCCGACCTGACGAAGGCTAAAGCGCCTTCTTCGAAAGAACATTACATATTTCCACTACGTGGTGGCCTGTTCCTTTCATGTGAAGATCACAAAAGTCGATCAACGCCCAATTGCGAATGCAACCGGCTAGTTCAAACCGGAACACCATATCGCCAAGGGGTTCACATGAGAGATCACGTTCATGGTTTCGAGGGCGATTCTTGCTATTTCCGTAAGTGGCGGGCTCTGGGCCTTGTATGGTCCAAAGTTTTCCTTTTTCGTGATTGTCTGTGTAGTCCTTCTTGCGAGATTTCGGGGCAGAGCGCCCCCTCTCTTATCGCCGTTGCTGCAATCAGCATCGTTGGGTTGGGTGCTATCGTAACCGGGCATGCATTTCCGCGCGGGCTCAAGGGGATAGAACAGTTCGCAACAATGTTGAGCGCCACTTGGTGTTGCGCTTTGTTTACCTCATCAAAGCCGAGCCGAATTTCTAATCGACTTTCACCAAGCCCCTTCGATGTCCGTCTCGATGAGCTAAGCAAATACGTATGGTCTCGACACGCCGATGGATCGATCGAATATGTGAGCCCCGGGGGCTATAGATATTTAGGTATTTCGCCAGACTATACGGGGAACTTCACCGGTTATATCCATCCTGGAGACATCGACGTTCGTCAAAGCGCGATGAATCGGGCTAAGGAAACGGGCGAGCCGCAACTGTTCCGCGCAAGATATCTTGCCAGAACAGGCCAATATCACTGGTTTTCAACTTCGCTTCACACGCAGAGAGACAGTAGAGGGGGCCTCATCCGTTACTTCGGATTATTGTGGGACATTGACGAAAAGAAGAGGTGGGAAGACGACATGCGTGCCCGGGATGACATATGGGGGACACTGCTCAAGATTTTCCCGGGGTGGACGTGGGTGGAACGTCCGGATGGCACACCAGAGTTCGTGAGTCAGGGTGCTTTAGAATACTCTGGCTTTACTCTCGAACAGGTACTCGGGGACCGATTTGGCTCCGTCCATCCTGATGGAACTGCAATTCTTTTGCGGTTCCTATTTACTAGGAATATGTAATTTACCGAGATACGGTGCATTGTTACGATCGCACTGTTCGCCGCTCAGACGCTTTAGATAGCGTGACGCGATGTTTTCACGATGTAGCCGTGAAGAGCATTTCGGTGATCAACTCTCGCGACAGCCAAGGAGCTCATCATGCCGTACCGCAGCGTAAACCCTGCCACCGGAGAAGTTCTTAAGACCTTCGCGGAGCACACAGATCAAGAAATGATGAACGCTTTGACCGTTGCGGACGAAGCTTTCGCGTCTTGGGCTAGTTGTCCGATCGAGGAGCGCGCAAGAATTATTTCCGGTGCCGCGCAGCTCCTCATCGAACGGCAGAGTGAATTAGCGAAGCTCGCTACACTTGAAATGGGTAAGCGCATCGCGGAAAGTCGCGGTGAAATCCAGCTCAGTGCGGCGATCCTCAAGTATTTTGCAGAACACGCCGCAAAATTCCTTGCGCCTAAGCCATTCGAGTCCGCGGTGGGAGACGCCCGACTAGAGTTTTCTGCACTGGGCGTTCTATTGAGCATTCAACCATGGAACTATCCTTACTACCAGCTGGCTCGCTTCGTCGGGCCGCACCTCATGTCAGGCAATGTGATGCTTCTCAAGCATGCACCTGGTGTTCCACAATGCGCACTCGCATTCGAACAGGTTCTACGCGATGCCGGTTTGCCCAACGGTGTCTATACCAATCTTTTTCTGTCGAATGATCAGGCAGGCACCTTGATCGATGATCCGCGCGTTAAGGCAATAGCACTAACCGGCTCTGAGCGCGCTGGTGAGGTCCTCGCCTCACGTGCGGGCAAGAACCTCAAAAAGTCGACGATGGAATTGGGAGGAAGCGACGCCTTTATTGTTCTCGATGACGCCGACCTCGACCATGCGATTGCCATGGCCGTTCTTGGGCGATTTGGTAACAATGGCCAAACCTGCATCGGCGCAAAGCGTTTCATTGTGCTCGAATCGGTGCTGAACAAGTTTCTACTAGGCTTTACCGAAGCCGCGAGGAGCCTTAAGCTTGGCGACCCGATGGACGAATCCGTAACACTTGGTCCTCTGTCTTCAGATGGAGCACTACAACTTATCCTTCGTCAAATTAGCGATGCTACAGCTCACGGTGCTCAGGTAGTTCTTGGTGGTCATCGGTCTGGCAAAGTTGGCGCTTTCCTCGAACCGACGATCATCACAAACGTTACGCCTGATAATCCAGCGTACAAGCAGGAATTCTTCGGGCCGGTAGCGCTGATCTTTCCCGCCAGGGATGAAGGCGACGCGATCGCAATTGCAAATGACTCACCATTCGGGCTGGGCGGGTCGGTCTATTCAACCGACATCGAACGGGCTAAACGAGTAGCTAGCCGGATGGATACTGGAATGGTTTTCATCAATTACCCGGACGTCAGCTGGCCAGATCTCCCATTCGGAGGTATCAAGCGTTCGGGCTACGGCAAGGAACTCTCAAATCTTGGACTGGAAGAGTTCGTGAACAAGAAGCTGATCCTTGTCCCCACCATTTCCGCAAGCAACTAAATTGAAATCCAGATCAAATGTGGCTCGGAGTCCCTATCTTAGGGTTATGGGACGACGACTTGTAAAAAACCTCCGATTCGTGAACGTTGCCCGGGGGGTTGTCGTACTTTCAGGATGTCATTGCGATAAGGTCATAAGCGGAGGAGTGGGGTTTATATATTCTTAGGCCGGTACCGTGGCACACTGAAATATTTTAATGTAGATCAAGCGCGAAGGTTGCTGCGACTATTAGAGCTAGCAAACCTCCCGCTTCGAGGACTCCGGGAAAGCGACGTTGAAAGTAGCGCCGCCATCAGCGTTGTTCTCTGCCCATATTCTCCCGCCGTGGGCTTCGACAATAGATCTTGAGACCGCCAAGCCAATCCCCATGCCTTTTTCTTTCGTAGTCATGAAGGCATCGAATATTTTTTCCGAATTTTCGAGTCCCGTGCCATTATCAATTACCTGGACAATCACCTCATTCTCCTGCGTAGCGAAAGCTCTTAGTAGGATCGCGCCGGTATTTGAATTTCCGTCGGTAGCTTCAATTGCGTTTGAAATCAGGTTGATTAATACTTGCTGGGCTTGAATACGGTCAACACAAATTGTTGGCAGGTTATCGTCGATTGCACAGTTAATCCAGACTTCAGCTTTATTAGGGCTTTCACGGACAAACCGTAGGGACTCCTGAATGATGTCCACAATACTCTCATCACTCTTTTCATATGCCTCACACTTAAAGAGAGCACGAATGTGCTGCATGGTCTGATCAGCTGAGCGAATATCTCTCAATATTCGTTCAATTGAGCTGTTTGCTTCGGATAATTCCGGCGGACTAGCTGACAACCAACGATGGGCGGCTTGAGCATTTCCGAGTACAGCCATTAGCGGTTGGTTGAGTTCATGAGCGATCGATGCTGAGAGCTCAGCTACGGTTGCGATTTTCGACGCTCTACTGAGCTTCATTCGAGTATCCCGAAGATGGTCTTCCGCCCGTTTCCGCTCATCGATGTCAATCGAGAGGCCATACCACTGTATGATCTTGCCGTAAGGATCACGTAAAGGAGCGCCCATTGAGTGATGCCATCGGTACTCTCCATCTGCACGGCGCACGCGATGTATAGAGCTGTAAGGTTCTCCAGTTTCTATTGCTCGGAAGTACGCCTTCACAGTCTCCTCGCGATCGTCTGGATGAAGGACTTTCTCCCACCCACGATTAAGCAACTCGTCCAAGGGAGCTCCACAATATTCAACGGCCCTTTGCGATAGATGGGTTGTCTCTCCGGTCGGCGCATTTGACCAAAGCATGGACGGAATGGTTTCAAGAATGCCAACAAGTTCATGCTCCCGTATTTGAAGAGCATTTTCAGTCTGCTTCAATGCATCGATATTGGTAAGAGTCCCATACCACTTAACAATGTTTCCTTTATCGTCACGGAGCGGGACGCTACGGTATAGGAACCAGTAGTAGGTTCCATCTGTGCGCCGGCAGCGCAGTTCATGCTCGACGGGTGTTCCGGCCAACAATCCGGCCTGCCAACTGGCTACCACCCGCTCCACGTCTTCGGGATGGATCGCGCTCGCCCATCCCCAACCCTTCCCCTGCTCTTTAGAGAGCCCTGTGTAATCCAACCAACTTTGACTTATGAAATCGACCGATCCATCAGGCAGAGCGGTTCCTACATACGCGGGGATCGCCTCAACAAGAGTCCGGAGTTCTCTTTCGCTAAGGCGGATTTTATCTTCAGCTTGGGTTGCTTCAGTAATATCGATAACTGCCCCCACAACCTCGAGGTCATCGGAAGCGTTTTCTAACGTCTTCGCCAGAACTCGTACATACTTAACGCGACCACCGGGAAAGAGCAAACGATACTCGCAATCAATTGTGCCTCCGCTGGATGACGTTTGTTCAACAAGGTTATGCACCAAAACACGATCATCGGGATGAACGCGTTCAACGATCATGTCAAGCGTGACCGTAGTCGCCGAATCGTATTCGAAGATACGGTAGGTTTCATCCGACCAGACATGCTCCCCGCTCCGTGGTCTCCAGCCAAAGCTTCCCGTATGACTTAACCTTTGGGCCTCCGCCAAATAGGCTTCGCGACGTCGAAGCTCCTGAGTCAGCAACTCGTGATCCGTAATATCGATGCCTACGCCCATTCGTCTGAGACCGCCAGTTTCAGACACTTCCGATCCGACACAGCGGACGTATCGAAGTTCGCCGTCAGGGCGAATGATGCGCTTTGTGACATCGAATCCGACAGGTTCAAGAAGCATCCGATCCATGATCGAAGCCATGAAGTCACGATCCTCAGGGTGGACGAGGGCTAAGTATGCTTCGGAGGTTGGAGCATCCTTAGACGGTTCAAGTCCGTGAATCTGAAAAAGCTCAGGCGACCATCGATCAAACCCTTTCGTTGGGTCAAAGGACCAACTACCCATTTGACCTAGACGTTGCGCCTCCGCCAAGAAGTACTTATTTCTTTCCAGTTCTTCGGCAGCTGTTCGAAGGCTGTCCTCAGCTCGTTTGCGGCTTTCAATATCAAGGCTGGTGCCATGCCATCCTATGACTGCTCCATGCGCATCACGTTGAGCTATTTTCTGATGCAGCATCCAACGAAATTCACCGTCAGCCCGACGCACTCTCGCTTCTGCCTCTAACGGATTTCCCGTAGCGATTGATTCTCGCCACTTCTCGAGGAGCACTCCGAGATCGTCCGCGTGAACGCAGGAGGTCCATTCCCACCCGTAGAGTTCTTCGAGAGGTTTTCCAACAAATTCGCACCAGGTGCGATTGAAAAAATCAAGATAGCCGTCTGGCATCCCTGTGTGGATCAGTGCAGGAGATGAATCAAGAATCTGCCGAAGGCGCAGAGTCTGGGCATCGACGGTTCTATACCCGGCCGCTTCCATGGTGCAGATGGTACACCCTCAACGAGTCAGCGATAAAGGCCCAAAGGCAGGTTTGTGGGGATCGAAGCAACACGTTGAACACCCTCCGTGCACCGGGCCGCACAGGCTATCCCGGCCGCGGCGAACGATCGTACTAGGAAGATGTAATGGACGCTGAGTTAACGGGCCACTACATTGAATCGCAGGCTAGATGCTGTGGTTAGTTGAGAAGAGCTTGACAACTTGTGCAAATCTGCGGAGAGCCGCAAGTCGCTTCCTAAGCCATCTGGAACATATCTAGCTCGTTGAGCAGGGTTGCTTTGTACCTGCCCGTATTCGATATGGAGGGCGTCGAGAGGATTGAAATGAATAGACCTCAACATTGGAAATTCAGAATGTTGGCTTTGGTCTTGGCACCTATGATTTTCGCTGCATCGAGCGCAGCGCAAGTCTCGATCTCGAGTGTGCAATATCCGGTGGCCGGGTCCGCACGTGCGAAAGTGATCGTTATTGGATTTGTTGGGGGCTTTGTCAGTCAGGACGACGCGAAGCACCCAGAGGTGCAATTCGCCGCGTATCTTCGCCACCGCTACCCGCTCATCGAAGCTTTAGTGTTCGGGAACCACCATGGAAGGAAGGCTCTTCATGAAGTGGTTCGAATGCTCGACTCCGACAAGGATGGGGTTCTCACGCCCAATGAAAAAAGCGAATCGAAAATCATTATCTATGGGCACAGCTGGGGCGCTGCGGAGACAGTCAGATTCGCCCGCGAACTTGGGCAAATGGGGATTCCCATTTTACTCACGATTCAAATAGATACGATCGCGAAGCCAGGCAGCAAAGGGGCCATCATCCCAGCGAACGTAGCGAGCGCGGTCAATTTCTATCAGGCTCGAGGTCCGCTTCATGGGGTGGCCGAAATCGCAGCGGCTAACCCGAGGCAGACGGCAATCCTAGGCAACGTCTTAATGACTTATGAGGATCGTCCAATAGACTGTGCGAACTACAGCTGGTATGCTCGCGTTTTTAACAGGCCGCACCACGAAATAGAGAATGACTTGCGTGTATGGGATAGTGCCGCATCGCTCATCGATTCAAACTTAGCCGACACGACTATTACACTTCAAACGCCTCCACCTTCTGGATCACCCATGTTTCGATATCTTAGGCGTGGTTTCCAGGCGCAAATCGTTGCGCGCGATCAGCGCGCAGTCGGAGGCGAACAGTGATCAAAAGTGAATCTACTGCTAAAGACCTTACGGAATGCCGCAGCTAACACAGAGGACCGCGATGCTAGGTCCCGAAAATCCTAGACACGAATACCTAAGAAGGGTGAGCCTGACACTCCAGCCGGTGTCGTACGAATTAGCGATTTGCAAACAAACCATGTCTTCGATCTTCGACTGCTCTTTGAGCAGCCTGAGCCGCAGTAGGTTCCTTCGAATTCTCATTCGCGATGACAAGCTAATGCTCTCATTGACGTACAACGGACGCGAGTCAGATTACCTACTCATAAAGCTAATACAACTATATTGCCTGCTCTCGATCGCCATGCGGATGGCGAATGCCTTTGCCACAACTACCAGGGTCGGCCGCGACGCCATTCACGTTCGATTCACCCTCTTGCGTACCCCGCACACTAGAACTCTGAGGTGAGGCAATCGACTCTGAGTATTACCGGTTTGCCGGCGATCAGGACGTTACCCCGATCTCTCCACCCGCGTGGAGGGCCCTTCTTAGGAGAACTTCTGCTACCAGGAATATGTAATAGCGGCTTGTTTTTCACCTCCATACGATGGACCATGCCAGACCCGGACGAGTCGCTCTATGGTCGCGATGTCAGCCATCAGTACGGTGTCGAGACTGTATCGGCCCTGCTGGTATCGATGAATCCTGGCTGTTTGCACGCCGAACGGGTCCGCCAGGAACGGTGCGCCGAGTGATGTTCATGCTCTCGCGCAGCGGACAGACGGATTTCTGTGGCTCGGCACGATGCAGGGCCTCTGCCGTCGGTTCTCGATCCATTGTTTGGACGCTGGAGGTCTGCCTTTTCTTCGCGCTTGCATGCTTGTGTTCCGCTGCGCACGCTCAGGTCTTACAGGGCTATCATCACACTGCGTGGACCACTGAGAATGGCTTCAGTGCTGTCTGGACCATACAGCAGGCGCCAAACGGATTCCTTTGGCTGACGACGCCAACGGGAGTCTTTCGATTTGACGGGGTGCGCTTTGAATCGACGGACGAACTCACCAATCGGCAGGTACACAATGCGGACATCGTCACAGTATTTCCGTCCCCTTCGGGCGGCGTTTGGCTGACAACGCGATCCCACGGACTGCTGCTGTGGAAAGACAACCGGGTGACCAGTTACCCTGACCGCCGCTGCACGCCTGCTCAGGGGTTGAACGGCATCGTCGAAGACCGCGACGGATCTCTGTGGATTGCAGGCTCTGCTGGCCTTTTCCGGCTGAAGAACGGAAATTGTGAACAGATTCACAATGACCCGGCATTTCCAGGTGGTTTCCCCTTGGCGATTCTGATGGATCGGGCGGGGACGCTTTGGGTTAAATGGCCGACCGGCGCTCTCTACTTCCTGAAGGCCGGAGAGCATAAATTCGACCGGTGCTCCTCCGTGGAAGGTGCGGGTGGCGAATACGCTTTCCTCAATCAGGCCCCAGACGGCTCAATCTGGCTTTCCGACGCCCGTGGATTGCGCCGAGTGACAGGGTATCCTGACCCAACGAAACCGCTCCCCGGTGCGGAGAAAACTCACAAGCCACACTATAATTTCGAAAACTTTGCGTTTACCCCAAATGGCGCTCTCTGGGCTGCGTCCGGCCAGGGCATCTACCGCTTTAAGAATGTTGAGCAATCCAAGTTGGACGAGCCGCTCAGCATCGCCGATGCAGAAGCGTTCACCGTCAACCAGGGCCTTAGTGCAAGTGTTGCCTCGGCCCTGTTGATCGACAGAGAAGGCACAGTCTGGATCGGCACAACCTCAGGCCTTGATCAGCTGCGGCGCAACATCTTTTCCAACGTGGCAATGCCAAAGACAACCGATCATCAGTTTGCGATCGCCGCGGGAGACGACGGAAGTGTTTGGGCTGGGAACCGGGAGCAACCCCTGACTCACATCAGCAAAGATGGCCGTGCGAAAGTGTTTACCAGGACTCGCCAAAGCATCGCGATCCGCCGGACCTGGGACGGAAGCATCTGGTCGTCCAGTTCGGGTGGCGTTCGTCTTTGGCAGACTGCTGGAGGAGACCCTTCACCGGTGGCATCTCCGCCTGGAGATATCCGAAGTGCCGCTGATATAGCCGTGGATCGAAACCATGAGCTATGGATCACTACGTTGACTCCCGACTCGTACCATCGGGTTGGAACTTCATGGACCAAGGTGACCGAAGCCCTCGGGAGGAAGCCTGGGGTTATTGGCGCAATGGCGGGAGATTCCGACGGCAACGTATGGTTCGCGTTTTCAAACAAGTTGGTGGAATGGGACGGCAGCACATACCATCGCTTTTCTTTTCCGGAAGGGACTCTGAATATCTCCGTCGCCGTCGTCTATGTGCGGGGTGACCATATATGGCTGGGAGGGTTGGGCGGCGTCGTTCTCTTTTCACATGGACGTTTCCAACTGATGCGCTGGAAGGATGAGAGCAATCCGGGAAGAGTTTCCGGTCTGGTTGAAACAGAGGCAGGCGAACTTTGGGTGAATGGCACATCGGGAGTCATTCGAGTTCCTGGGGATGAGTTAAAGAGGTGGCTGAACGATTCAGAATATGGCGTATCGGCAGATCGATTTGACCTTCAGGACGGACTTCTCGGACTAGCCGAAGAACGGTGGCCGGAGCCCTCACTTGTCGAGTCTTCTTCGGGCATACTTTGGTTCTCGACTACCAAAGGGATTGTGTGGATTGATCCGGCGAAGCTCGGAGGTACGAGGAACCGAATTCCGCCGCCGGTCTTCGTCAATAACATCGTCGACAAAGGCAAGATATATAGCGGGACGAGCGGCCCACTGGCATTGCCCGCCAAGGGGAACCTGGAGCTCAACTACACGGCTCTGAGCCTTGCCATCCCCGAGCGGGTTCTTTTTCGTTACAAACTCGAGGGCATTGACACCGACTGGCAGAGCGCTGGCACACGACGACAGGCATTCTATACGAACCTTCCTCCCGGCAAGTACAGGTTTCACGTGATCGCCTGCAATAACGACGGGGTCTGGAATGAAGAGGGTGCGCGTCTGGACTTTGTCATCGCGCCGGCGTGGTATCAGACCATTTGGTTCCGCTTTTTGTGCGTGGTTGCGTTGCTGGCATTCCTTTGGGGGCTGTACCAACTCCGAGTGCAACGATTGCGGCGGGAGGAAAAAAAATTTCGCGAAGCCTTTGAGACCATTCCGGCGATGGCGTGGATCGGTGGACCTGGTGATGTTATTCAATTTTTGAATCGACGCTGGGTTGAATATACCGGGTTGTCGCAGTTGGAAAGCCCAAAGGAAGTCAGGAAAGCTGTTATTCATCCCGACGATCTGGATCGAATTGAGCGACGACTGGCCGTGAGCATTGCCAGTGGCGAGCCGGTCGAGGAGGAGCTGCGCTTCCGCCGCACCGACGGGGAGTATCGGTGGTTTTTGAGCCGCCTGGTGCCGCTGCGGGACAAGCGAGGAAAGGTCGTGAGATGGTACGGTGCGGCGACCGACATTCAAGATGGCAAGCGTGCGGAACAGCTACAGACTGACCTTGCACATACCAATCGGCTCAGCATACTCGGGGAGCTAGTCGCCTCCATCTCGCACGAGCTCGCACAGCCCATTACGGCCACAACCAATAATGCCAAGGCGTCTCTGCGATGGCTTCAGCGCGACCCGCCCGATCTGACGCAAGTTCGCAAAGGGACGGAAAGAATCATCGAGGCGGGCACCTTTGCCTCAGAGATTATCGACCGTCTGCGATCGTTGTACAAAAAGGCTCCTCCCAAACGAGAGTTGGTCGCGATCAATGATGTCATCAGCGATATGGCAGGGATGCTAAGAAGCGAAGCCAGAAGACACGGAGTATCGGTCCGCAACGATCTAAAATACGATCTTCCCATGACCGTGGCAGATCGGGTGCAACTTCAGCAGGTGGTCATGAACCTGATGCTGAATGGCATCGAGGCGATGAAGGATACGGGCGGCGTGCTTACGGTGAACTCGCAACTGGGCGAGGACGGCCAGATCGAGATTTCTGTAAATGACACAGGACCGGGGCTACCCCTGGGCAAGGCCGACCAGATATTTGATGCGTTCTTCACTACGAAACCACAAGGCAGCGGCATGGGCCTGGCAATCAGCAAGTCGATCGTCGAATTGCATGGTGGAAGAATCTGGGCCTACGGCAATGGCGGGCGTGGCGCGACGTTCCACTTTACCTTGCCAGCGGCTTCCGCGAAAACAAACACTCCCGGGAATGCCACATGACTCGGCATTCTTCGGAGCTGGTAGGCGGGCCGGGCAACGAGTGTTCAGAGATTAGTAACGACAAGTCGGCCAGTGTCTAATCTACCTGGACGCAAAATCGGCTATCCCGACATAGGTGTTCCTGAGGGCGCAATATGAGCCCATCCGTTCCGCCCGACTCGCTAGTTTTCGCGTCTCCAGTTTGCTGCCACAGCAAAGAGTAAAGTGGAACGCTTCGTAGCGATGTGCTTGTAGGATGATCTAACTATGTAACATAAACGGTTACATTTTCGGTGCAATAGCGGTACAATCATCAGCTTTTGTGAATTGCGGTAGACTGCTCTAAACTACGGTCGATCAGCGACTTACGGCTACGCTCAACTACGCTATCATTTCATTGCTTATCATGGATTTACAGGGATATCCGGAAACTCAAAATCCGCCGAGCTTCGGCCGTGGTTTACGGAAAGACATTGAATGACAAACCTGTTTGAAGCGACTTGTCCGCGCGGGCATAATTACGCCTAATCACCGATGCAATAGTAAGAGAGTTTTTGCAGAGTGTGGGCGGGGGGAGGTGTCCAGCCCTCGTTAGCCTTGCGGTTCTGCTTGGCTACGGTCGTTGGCTGGTCTGGTCTCGATTCCAGCGCTGAGGTTGAGAGCACTGTTGACGAGCGCAAGATGAGAGAACGCCTGCGGAAAATTTCCCAGCTGGCGGTGTTCTTTGGCATCGTATTCTTCCGCCAAAAGGCCGACATCGTTGCGCAGCGAAAGCAGATGCTCGAAAAGCGAGCGCGCTTCGTCGATTCGGCCTTGCAGGACGTAGTTGTCAACCATCCAAAAACTACAGGCGAGAAAGGCTCCTTCGTTCCCCACCAGGCCGTCCACCGAGCTTCTGGTGTTGTAGCGTGCGACCAAGCCATCTTGCATCAAGTTCTTCTCGATCGCGGCCACTGTGCCTTGGATGCGGTGGTCTTCGGGCGGGAGAAATCCGACCAAAGGCAGTAGTAATAAGCTGGCATCAAGCTCTTTGCTTCCGTAGTACTGGACAAACGAATTTAGTTCCCGGCTGAAACCGAGGCTACAGACCTCGTCATGGATTTCGCTGCGTACCTTGACCCAGCGGTCGAGTGGTCCATCGACTCCAAACTCTTGCACCATACGAACCGCGCGGTCGAACGCTACCCACGCCATCACCTTGGAATGAACAAAGTGCCGTAGCGGCCCGCGGATCTCCCAAATTCCCGCATCTGGCTCGGTCCAGATTTGTTCAAGGTGATTGACGAGCGCTCTTCCCATCTCCCAGCCGGCCTCGTTCTGTCGCAGCCCCTTGTGCCTAGCCAGGTAGGCGGAATCGAGAAGCTCGCCATAGACATCGAGCTGCAGCTGTCCCGAGGCTGCGTTCCCGATTCTTACAGGCCGAGAGGCCTCATAACCGGATAGTTCCGCCAGTTCGAACTCGGTGAGGCGCCGCTCTCCAGCGATACCATACATGATCTGTAAACGATCCGGCTTCCCAGCCACAGCGCGAAGCAGCCAGTCTCGCCAAGCTTTGGCTTCGTCCAGGAAGCCGCACCCCATGAGTGCATATAGTGTGTAGGCGGCGTCGCGGATCCAGCAAAAGCGGTAATCCCAGTTGCGAATCCCGCCGATTTGCTCCGGCAAAGAAGTGGTGGCTGCCGCCACGATACCGCCGGTTTCGTGGTGAGTGAGGCCTTTTAGCGTGATGATAGAGCGAAGAGTTGCTTCGGCATAAGGACCCGTGTCGGCGTGCTTGCTCGACCATTTCTTCCACTCGTCTGTGACGTTTTCGACGACGGCGGCGGCATCGGGTGGACTTGGCAGGGAACCGAAGGAATGGGACCATGTCAACGCGAAAGAGAAGGTTTGGCCTTCTTCGACTACGAAATCGGCCCTGGTTTTGAGGTCCTCGCCGCGGAGCGCGACGGTAGTGTCAAAAACGATCCGATCCGGTCCGGCAACCGCAGATAGCCGGTTGTCCTCCAACCGGGTGACCCAGGGAACCACGGTTCCGTAGTCGAAACGCAATGTGAGTTCAGTCTGCATGGGTACACGACCGCGAATGCCACGGACAAGTCTGATTACATCCTGATGCCCGCCACGACGATGCATGCAGTCGATCAGCACGACCGCTCCTTCTGGGACAGAGAATTCGCTCTCCAGAACTAAAGTGCCTTCGCGGTAGCGACGCGTGACTTTCGGATGCGAGGCCTTGGGAGCGATGCTCCAGTGGCCGTTATCCGGCGATCCCAAGAGAGCGGCAAAGCAAGCAGGGGAATCAAATCGCGGGAAGCAAAGCCAGTCAATGGATCCATTTCGGCCAACGAGAGCAGCCGTAGCGTTGTTGCCAATAAGCGCGTAGTCTTCGATTAGTAGAGTCATGGACACGCTCCTCCCCTTGGGTAGGGTCGCAAATCCCCACCAAAAGAGCCTGAAAACGATGAGCCAGCGTATCTCAAAGAGGTGATTCTGGTCACATGGAACGTGACCAATTCCGTGATCATCCGGCCATAATCGACCGTCACCGAACCTCACAGATCAAACGAGGGGAATTACGAGAATCCTCAAAAATGGCTGATTTCGCGGAAAATGGAAAGTGGGGAGGGGGACTCAAAATCCGCCGAGGGCAACCTCATGGGGGTTCGATTCCCCCTCTCGGCACCAAAGAAAATCCTGTAACTATCTGAAAACAATATAGTTGGCTGCCAGGAGTCGCTATCAATCGGAGCAGGGAATTGGCAATGAGGTGCAAATTTGGATACAGCGCCGAATCCATTTAGATCAGTTGTTTGCCGATGCGCAGGCCTCGATCTAACCCGCGGTCATCTATATAGATAGTCCCGATCACGCTTAATTACGGAGTGCGCAGCGGACAATCGGTCCGCTTCGAGAGATTCCTGCGATGGATTGAAACTGAACAGTCGATCGGATCGGGAAGGGATTTGGTGGCCCTGCCGCTGATTGATTTCAGAGCGTGAATTGGCCCTATTGAATGGGATTGCCGATCGCTGAAATAGGGGTATTCGTAGATGTGCCCGCACAATATTTCAGGTAATCGACGTTCGACCGAAACGCAGATTCCAAATCGCTGCCACAAGCCTGTCAATGTCCTCATGAGTGTTGTACAGAGCTAGCGAGGCACGAACGGTACTTTCCAGTCCGAAGCGACGCAGAATAGGCTGCGCGCAATGGTGACCAGAGCGGACGGCGATGCCATTCCGATTGAGGTAATCACCGACTTCCTCGGTGCGGAAACCGTCGAGCACAAACGACAGCACGCCGGCTTTTTCCTTGGCTGTCCCGATGATGTGCAGTCCGGGAATGCGAGTGAGTTCGCTCGTAGCGTGCACGAGAAGTTCATGCTCGTGGCGGGAGATGCTGTGCATGCCTACCCTATCCAGATAATCGATAGCGGCCCCGAGTCCGACGGCGTCAGCGATGTTTCCGGTGCCTGCCTCGAAGCGTTGTGGTGGCTCCTGATAGATGGTTTTTTCAAAGGTCACGTCCTGGATCATGTTTCCACCACCCTGCCAGGGCGGCATGTTTTCGAGGACTTCAGGCTTGCCGTACACAACACCGATGCCTGTCGGCGCGAAGACCTTGTGCCCGGAGAAGACGAAAAAATCGCAGTCCAGTGCCCGCACATCGACACGCATGTGGGAGACCGACTGCGCCCCATCGAGCAGAATCCTCGCACCATAACGGTGGGCGATCTCGATCATCTTGTCTGCCGGCGTAACAACGCCCAGCGCGTTTGACACTTGCGTGAAGGAGACCAGCCGGGTCTTTGGTCCAAGCAGCTTTTCGTATTCTTCGAGCCGGATCTGCCCGCTGTCATCCACCGGCGCCACGCGAAGATTGGCTCCTTTCTCTGAGCAAAGCATCTGCCATGGAACGATGTTTGCGTGATGTTCGAGCCAAGTGATGACGATCTCATCGTCTTTCTGGATATTGCGTCGCCCCCAGCTTTGAGCGATGAGATTGATGCCCTCCGTCGCTCCGCGCACAAAGATGATCTCTCGTGTAGAAGATGCGTTGACGAAACGGCGGACCTTCTCGCGGGCGGATTCATAAGCGTCCGTGGCGCGGGCCGCCAGCTCGTGTGCAGCGCGGTGAACATTGGAGTTTTCATGTTCGTAGAAATACTTCAGTCGATCAATGACGCTCTGCGGCTTCTGTGTCGTGGCTGCATTATCGAGCCACACCAGTGGTCTGCCGTTCACGCGCTCACGAAGAATCGGGAAGTCGCGCTTAAGGGCCTCTGCATCGAAGGGGTAGGAGGAGAGATTGAGGTCACGTGGCACGTCCGGCTCGATGCCGAGCGGCTGTAGGCTGCTTGTGGGTTCGGCGGAATCAAGATTGCGATTGCCTTGGAAGAATCCAAATGAGGCGTATCCTGCTAACTCGGTGAGGTCGGGTGATCTGTTGAACTCATGAGGCAGTTCGAGATCGGGCACGGCAGCGTTCGTGGGTAGATCAGTCTGAGGCGCCGCTGGCACCGGGCCGGGGATGGTCGGAGGGTATGAGAACAGAGGGCGCAGCTCTTCGAGAAACGAAAACGCGGGAACCGGAGACACGTCGCTAGGACTGGGGGCACTGGGTAGCCCGGACGCCGGAGGTTGCGAAGGCGGGTTCGCTTGCATGAGCAAATCTTTATCAGTAC
This sequence comes from Acidobacteriaceae bacterium KBS 89, assembly GCA_000381605.1. Taxonomy (GTDB): domain Bacteria; phylum Acidobacteriota; class Terriglobia; order Terriglobales; family Acidobacteriaceae; genus Edaphobacter. The sequence continues at coordinate 511,216 of KB906754.1, read as the reverse complement.
CGATCGGGGCCGCGTTAGTTGGAGTGTTTTGCGGAATGAACGCTGTGATCGGTTGCGTCCTGGAGTATGGCCCCTCCGGTAGTGTGTGCCGATTGCTGAAGATGGGGCGGGCGTCCTGGAGAAAGGAGAACGATGGGGCCTCGGGAGAGACATCGGAGGCAAAGTTGCCGATAACTCCCGGTATGGCAGGAGGCGTTGTTTGCGCCGGGGCCGTTACGGGAGAAAAGGAGGCTGGGCTGATGCTCGCAGGGAGACCGGAGAAGTGCTTGTCCGATGGGAGTGATATCTCCGGAGGCGCGGCTGGCACGGTCGCAGGAACTGAGCCTAACGCAGGAAGATCCGCTGGCCCTGCATGAGCAGGAAGCGGACTTGATGGCACATCCAGTGAGTCGGGAAGCACGGTGAAAAATTCGTTCGCCATGCGAGCAAGCACTACAGTATCCAGTACGCCTGCTGGCAGCGTTTCAGCTTGGAAAGGAAGAGTTGCCGCTCGTGGGTCTGTATCGGGTGCCACGAAAAGCCGGGCTGGATCACTTGTACTCATGGTAGTTTCCGACTTCAACGTTCTCCAGTGCTGCAATCGCATCGTCCGTCAAAACGGAAGCTGCGCAATAGAGAGAAATCAGATAAGAGGCAAGCCCGCGGTTATCGATTCCGGTAAAGCGTACGGAAAGTCCAGGGCTCTGCTCTCCGGTTAGACCAGGCTGGAAGAGACCAATAACACCCTGCTTGCGCTCTCCTACACGGATGAGAAGGATCTTCGACTTGGGCACCTTACCGGTGACGTGGATCTTGTCAGTTGGAATCAGAGGAATACCACGCCAAGTGAGGAAGGGATTGCCGAAGAGAGTAACGGTGGGCGGTGGGACGCCACGCAGTGTGCATTCGCGGCCGAAGGCTGCAATGGTGCGCGGATGTGCGAGGAAGAAGGATGGTTCCTTCCAGACCTTCGTCAACAGTTCATCCAGGTCGTCCGGTGTAGGAGACCCCTTACGAGTCGAGATCTTCTGCGAATCGGGCACGTTATTGAGTAGCCCGTAGTCGGCATTGTTCAGCAGTTCATTCTCCTGCCGTTCCTTCACGCCTTCGATTGTGACTCGCAACTGCTCACGGACCTGATCGTAAGGATTGCTGAAGAGGTCGCTGATGCGTGTCTGGACGTTGATCAGAGCATTGATGCTGCTCAGGCGGTACTCGCGCGGCTTCTCTTCGTATTCGGCATAGGTTTGAGGGATCTCCGACTCATCAACATGGCCGCAAAGCACTTCGATTGGCTTTTCCCCGACGACCCGATTCAAGCGAAAGATGCCGGACCCCAACGGCTTCCAGTCCAATAGGCGGACGAGCCATCGTGGCGTGATGGCCCCGTAGACGGGAGCCGTTTTCGTCACGTTCGCTAATTGGTAGGCAGCTTGTTCGCCAAGAGATACACGAGTTGTTTCCGCCACAGGAAGGCTCCTTTGTGTAACGCGTGCAGATTGCCCAAAATTCTACCTGACGCAGAGGATAAAGAGCAGCTGCACATTCATCATGACCAGGCAATATGGCTGATTAAAAGCGGTGGCCTGCTGCTACGAAGGCACTCCTCTAATACTTGCGGACGTTGTGATCGACCTTGTCCGACCACGCGTGGATTCCTCCGCGCAGATTCGAAATCTTGCTGAAGCCGTGTTGCTGAAGGTATTCGACTGCCTTTACACCGCGCGGTCCCATCTTGCAGACAGCAACGATCTCCTCGCGAGCGTCCAACTCGCCCAAACGCTTTGAGAGCTGGGCCAAAGGAATCAGGTGGCCTCCGATGTTGGATATCTCATACTCGTACTCGTCGCGCACATCCAGCAGGAAAAGGTTGTCGCCCTGATCGAGGCGTTGCTTGAGTTCTTCAGCTTGAATTTCCGGAACGCTCACTCTGGTTTCTCCTTGTTGACTGCCCAAAAAACAAAACCCACCTGCCAGCGGTCTCCTGGCGGTGGGTCCTATCGAAGTGTTTGCGAAACTAAATTGAATTAGCTCTGCAATCGCCTCATGCCAGAAGACACGCGGATACCGCACATACAGGCGGTACAACATGCGGTCATCTGGGTAGCGAAGTTCATGGTGGAAGTCTAGCACACATTCAACGCTGCAAAAGAAGGGAATGGGTAGCTGAAGCGGCATTTCCGAAACTTGACGGAAGATAGATTGAAAGTCCCCGCACGCGTCGAAAATAGCCCCCTCTCTTGTCTTCAAAAAAAGCTACTAAACGGCCCATATGGACAAAGTTATCGCCTCCCTAATGACCTACGATGCTACGAACAGGCGGGATAAGAGGCACAGCCGCCCCTCTGCATTGACTATCGTGAGAACGAAAGAACGGGCCAGTCGAAAATGTTTTAAATGCTAGCAACCTGAGACTTCCTGTACATCTGGCCTTAGGGTCAGTAAGGCACAGTGGGAACTGGCGGCATGATCGCTTTCGGAGAGTCAGCGTCTGCCGGAGCGATTCTGCCATTCGCCGCTAGAGGTACAGGGCCCTTCAGGAGAGGATCATCGGTGCGGGTCATCCATTCGTCGAGGTGGGCCCGCATCTCATTCAGAGCCTTTGAGTGGTCGGGGTGTCCTGCAAGATTGGTATGTTCGTTGGGATCGAATATCAGGTCGAAGAGTTCTTCCCGCTGCAAAAGATGTTCGCTCTTCCATCCATTTTCCAGCCAGAAGCTTTTGCTCGGCCCATCGTCGCAGTTTGGTAACACCTCAGTAGTGCGCCCGTCGTAACGGCGAATGTATTTATATCGATGAGTCCTTACCGAACGCTTGGGTTCATAGGCTGCGTGATAGGTGATCTCAGCGAATACGGCTTCGTTCGTTTCTTCAGTTTTTCCTTCAAGTACTGGTAGAAAAGACTTTCCCGTCAACCACTGTGGCTTCTGGATCGCGAGATAGTCACAGACAGTTGGGAACACATCGGTCTGGGATAACAGGGCATCACAGACGCGGGGCTGGGCGAAAATACCCGGGCCACGCATGATGAACGACACACCCGTTCCCGTGTCACGCAGATCGCATTTCATATCGGGGAAAGAGATCCCGTGGTCCGTCGTACTGATGACAAGCGTATTCTGCGCCAGTCCAGCCTGATCTAGAGCGTCAAGAACGATGCCGATACCACGATCGAGCGCCCTGGCACTCTCGTGAAAGCCCGCCATATCGTAACGTGTGGTTGCGTTATCTGGGAGGGGTGTGGGAGGTAGGATGTAGTCGGCATTATCTGTAGGTGTGGGGAATTCGCGGTGGGTTTCGAAGAAGCCGCAATCCAGAAAGAACGGTGCCTTGGGTCTGCTCTGCAAGAACGCGGCTGCGCGTGGAGCGACATCGGCCGCGTGTTTGCTTGTGCCGGGCAGGATTTCGTCGAAGCCGATGACTTTAGGGTCGACGGCAATGTGCTGCAAGCCAGCGAGCACCGAGTAGTAGCCTTTCGAGCGAAGGGTGTGGAGGATATGCTGCTTGTAGTCGTGAAGACTCCAACCAAGGTGCGCGAGGCCCAGCATACCGCTTTGATGAGGCGTTTGGCCTGTGAGCAGCGCGGCGCGGCTAGGCGAGCAGGATGGCGCACCGCAGTGCATCTGACGGAAAAGAACACCACCCTTTGCAAGTCTCAACAGGTTTGGTGTCGGAATATTGTGGCCGTAGGGCCTGAGGTATCGGCCAGAGTCGTGAGAATGTAAGTAGACGATATTGACTAGCTGCGTCGGCTCTGCATGTGCGTCGACTCCAGTCACCATACTGGATACAGCGGCGGCGCCGGTAGCCTTCAAAAATGATCTACGAGTTTGCAAATGTTTCATACCTATTTCAAATCTTCATGCTGAAAACAGATGGTGAGACGCGCGGGTATGTCGCCGTGAAACTAGAACGACAGCTTCAGGGCGATCTGCATCACCCGTGCAGAAGCTGTGCTGGAGACAACGCCCGCCGTAGCTGTTCCAATTGTCGCACCTGGATTGTTGAAATTTGCACGGTTGAATGTGTTGAAGACCTCGCCGCGGAGATCGAGATCATAGCGATCACGCACGATGAGATGACGCTCAAGAGCGAGATCAACGTTGAAATATCCAGGGCCGGTGAGGATGCCGGTGCCAGAGTTGCCAAAAGCAAACGCCGCCGGAGCGACGAAAGCCGCCGTATCGAACCAATGCGTGATGCTCTTGCCCGAGTTAAGCTTTCCGTTAGCGATACGGTTGGGACGCTGGGTACCGCCACCTGCTGAGTTTGAGACGTTCGTTCCATAGAAGACCGTGAATGGCGAACCCGAGTGCAGGCTCCAGATGCTGCTGAGGTTCCATGGGCCGACGATGTAGGCAATTACCCCATGATTGAGGTAGCGTCGCCCGGTACCGAACGGCAGCTCATAGACTTCATTGACCACTAGAGTTTGACGGAAATCGTCGGGCGTGGAGCCCCAGTTGCATTGCAGGCACGAGTTGTCCTGAATGTCTCCGTTGCCACCGCCATTCGGTTGACCGACATCTGATAGATATTTCGCGTAGGTATAGGCGACTCCGAAGTTCAGGCCTCCAGAAAGCCGCTTCTCCACATTGATCTGCAAGCTGTTATAGGAAGCATCTCCCGCGGAATCGCGATACGCGAGATTTGTGAGATTGGGGTTGATCGTGAAGTAAGGCCGGCGGTTCGGTTGGGGTCCCGCACCGGGGCGCGACTGGTTGAGGTTGATGCTGTTGACGAGGAGATGGCGGGACCGCGTTCCTACATAAGAAATGTCCGCAACAATATCGTGACGAAGTTCGCGCTGGATACCAAGGCTGTACTGGGTCACGCCCGTCTGCCGCGTGTTGTGATTCCATGCAGTAGGGCTGCCGACGGAGATTGCCGCTATGTTATTTGGGTCCGGTGCTACCGGGGTGGGGAGTCCGTTCTTCAAGAGAGCCGTGGGCACAGCGTCAGCGGAAGTTGTGATGGCCTGAGCGAAATAAAACGGTAGATTCTTATATAGCTGCGCCCCGCCGACAAGCGTCTCAACATACGAGATGCCGAAGCCTGCGCGTAGAACAGTTCTACGAGAATTATCCAGCATGTAAGCCAAGCCCAGGCGAGGCGAGAAGGTGTTGTAGTCGAAGTTGCGTAGACGCGTTCCGTTGCCGTTGAGACCCGCCACCTGCAGCAGACCTGACGTAATGTCGACGTTCGCCCAATGATTGTGGACCTCATAAGGAGGTGCGCTGATCTCATAGCGGGCTCCGTAGTCTAAGGTCAAACGATCGGTAACGCGCCACGTATCCTGGATATAAGGCGCGAACTGAAACGTCCGCATGCCGAAGGCGCCGGTGAGGATGTTGCGGCTTACAGCATCCGTCGCGCCGACGGCGAAGTCGGCGAGCGCGTAGGTCGCGAGCTGTGCCGATGAAATTGTTGTGGCGTTATTGAACCGTGTGTACTGACCGTTGAAGTCGAACGTGCCGCGTACGGGAAATGCAGAAAATCCGTTGAAGCGATGCCGCAGGAAGAACGCGCCAACCTTGATCGTGTGTTGACCTTTTGTCTTGATGAGGTCCCCGTCGAATTGAAAGGTGGTGATATGGCTCTGCTCTGGGTAAGAGGAAGTATCGCCCAGCGGGGCGAAGCCACCGCTCAATGTAAATCCAGGCAGACCTCCAGACTGCGGCGAGTAGTTGAAGCCGGGGATGCCCACCGCTGTAGCGGCAGCTTCAGCGATGCCGAGAGGATTGACGTCTGCGTTCCAGCGAACGATGCCGGCATGAGCATCGAGCAACATGCTCGGCGAAAGTATGCGCGAATAGCCGAGGGTCCCCGACTGCGAGAAGGCATTGATCCCGTAGCCATTTCCACCCGTCGCCAGGTACGGCCCGACGTTGATACCTGCATTTGAATTGGGAAGTATGGTACCGGGCGTTGTCTGCGAGGTTCTGTCATACGAATATTTGAAGAAGATACGATTGGAGTTGCCAATTGTCTGGTCGATGCGGGTATCGAATTGATTGTCCTGAAGGATCAGGGACGGAGTGATGGTGTAGTTGTTGGTCGCGTTCGAGTTCGTTGGAGCGGGCAACAGACTGATGAGATTCACCGCTGCGGGATCAAGATTGGCGGAGACATTGTTGCCAGCGTACGGTGTCCGCGTGCTCACACCGCCAACTACGGTCGTCGTGTAGGGGTTGTAGATCGTAACGCCGCTTCCGCCGAAGTTGCCAGTCTTCACCATGTTCGACTGAGCCACGGTAGGAATGGTGGACGTAGCCGTGACAGGTGTGTGCTGCCGGATACCCTGATAGTCAGCAAAGAAGAACGTCTTGCCGCGAAAGATTGGCCCTCCAATGTTACCGCCGAAGACATTGCGGTTGTACTTCGGACGAGGCAAATTGCTTTGCTTGGCGAAGAACGTGTTCGCATTTAGCAGATCGTTGCGAAGAAACTCCCACGCAGCACCGTGGAAATTGTTCGATCCAGATTTAGTAGTCACCAGCGTAACGGCTCCGGCAGCTTCACCGTACTCGGCGTTGAAGTTGCTGGTCATCACGAGGTATTCCTGGATGGAGTCCACGATCGGGACCAACACCAGCGTGTTGAGCCATTGATTGCGGTCGTATAGGCCGTCGATCATGTAAGAGTTCGATGCCGCCGTCGAACCGTTGACGCTGAAGTTTGCGCCACCACGAATTGCATAGGCGCTCCCACCTTCGGCGAGGTTTGCGGCGGATCCAGTATGGGCACCCGGAGTGAGGAGAACGAGGTCGGTAAAATTGCGCGTGGCCAGCGGAAGGTTAACCATTTGTTTGCTGTCGACCAGCGACGACACCACACCGGACTGGGCTTGAAGTAAAGAGGCCTGTTCTGTGACCTGCACCGTCTCAGCCTCACTGCCGACGCTGAGGTCGAGATCGATCGTCAATGTGGATGCGGTTGTGAGCGTTATACCGGTGCGGTCCAGCTTACGGAAGCCCGTCTTATTGGTGGTGATGGTATAGCTACCGGGTGGCAGAGAGGATGCCACGTAGGCGCCGCTTTCGTTGGTGGTGACAACACGCTCGAGTTGTGTCGACGTGTTGGTAAACGTGACAGAAACACCAGGAACGACGGCCCCCGTTGTGTCCTTTACGGATCCAACGATGCTCCCTGTTTGCTGTGCATACACAGCGGTGGAAAGAAGAGCAGACGTAACGAAAAGCAGAAGCTCCTTCATGGGTTATGCCCTCGGAAGTGGAACGTAGTAAAGGTCGATATTGTGTGATTTCTTTTCGGGCGATGGTGAGAATTAGCCCGGTGGGCGGTGCCACGCGAAGAGTACATTCTTCAATCTAGCGACTTGGGCGGAATGCGAAGGATCGGCTGCGAGGTTTCGGAGCTCTTCAGGATCAGTGCGAAGGTTATAAAGCTCCGGGATGTCGTGGACCCAGTACGTGTACTTCCAGTCGCGGTCACGCACCATGTACTTAGGCTGCTTGCTGCTGAGGCCATACTCGGCAAACACGGGCCCATAAGGTCGAGTCGTTTGAGGCGCGGAGATGTACGGTGCGAGAGACTTGCCGTCATTGGCAGTCAGTTGCGTTACGCCGGCCAATCCGGTGAGAGTGGCAGAGAGCGACACGAGACTTACGGGCGTATCGCAAACTCCCGCCTTGCGGCCTGGCACGTGGATCATCAGCGGGATGCCGCATGATCCCTCGTAGAACTCGAACTTCTGCCAAAGGCCAAGTTCGCCCAGCATCTCTCCGTGGTCCGAGGTATAAGCGATGATGGTGTCGTTTTCCAGGCCGAGATCTTTGACCGCCTGGACAACCTGTCCGAGGCAGTCATCCATCTGCGCGAGGTTCGCGTAATAAAGCGCGATGCGCTTCTTCGCTTCCACCGGATCGCGTAGCTCAGGCGTGGGCCCGTTGACGTTGATTGACTGGACAACTTCTTTGGGCAACTTCGACTGGTCCGCCTTTGCCCAGCTTGCGGGAAGCACCATATCTTCCGCGCGAAACATATCAGCAAAGCGTTGTGCCGGCATGAAAGGGTCATGCGGTTTGAGGAAGGAGCTCACGAGGAAGAAAGGCCGGCCGGCTTTACCGAAGTTCTTGAGGAAGCGGACCGACTCACGAGCAACAAAGTTGTCAAAGTGGTCTTTCTCTTCCAACAGAGAAACGCGGCCGACGGCGACGGAGCCTTCACGATTGTCGAGCGTCCGGTGGCCTTTCCAGGGATCGTCTTCATCACGCCATAGATCATCGATCTCCGGCAGACCGGATCCGGAGTTACGCCGTCCAAGCTCGTCCGCATACAGCTTCGTTTTGGGGCCGAGGTATTGGTACCAGTCGTTGAACTCCAGGCGGTACTCGAAGCCGTGGGACTGGGCGTCGACCCAATGCATCTTGCCTACCAGCGCTGTCATGTATCCGGCGGCATCGAAGTCATGCGCCATCGTCCTATGTGTAGGCAGATAGGGCAACGTGTTGTCCTGCGCCTCCAGATTGTGGCTGTAGAGGCCAGTCATGATCGAGGCGCGCGACGGCGTGCAAACCGGGTTAGTGCTGTACGCATCCGTGAATCGCACGCTCGATGCGGCAAGCCGGTCCAGGTTCGGAGTCCGCGCAACCTTGTCGCCATAGGCCCCCATGCAGCTGCGCTTGTGCTGATCGGACATAAGCAGAAGCACGTTAGGGCGGTGACCTTCCGCAGCAGCCAAGGTCGATTCACCGCCTGTGCTCGAAGCGAGAAGTGCGGCAACCGAGTTAGTTAGAAAATCACGACGGTTCAAAATCGGGCCTCAGCGACGGGTGCTGGCGGTTTGAAGGTTCGCGTTGGCGTGTAAGCTGTTCTCTCGAGCGGGAGAAGCATCGGCGCTGCGACAGAGGCTGAGAATAGATAAACAGGGCATCATAACAACTTAGCTAGAAACTTGACTTGGCCCTCGTGCGCCTCACACTGTGTGTGAACGATTCAAGACGTAGAAGCAAGAATCGATGGAAAAGAAAGTCCAAATGAGGAGTGTCAATATGAGTTCTCAGCAAAAGCAAAACCCACGCCGCGTGAGCGTGGGTACGTGAGTCTCTATGAACGACAGCGGGCTTGGCCTTCGCTTAGAGCAAACAAACACCGACGCAACAGCGCATGTGAGGACACATACAACAAGTCGCGGCGTAGGTGAACGTTTGCTTCATTTAGGGTTAGCTTATCCGCCTTGGTGGAAGACGTCAAGAGCGTAGCAGCTGCCGACAGGCCTAGAGAGCACGGTCGGATAGCTTTGGAACATTTGGATGATTTATCTGAGGTTTCGGTGATGAATGGGTAAATCGGCGATTAGCATCCACTAGACGCGCAACAATGTTGAACGCGAACGTGCACGATTCGCACCTAATTTCCGTAAACTCCTGGCATTCGAAGGCAACACCTGATAAATTTCGCGGAATCGTTGCCCAGTAGTCCCTCTGAGGGAGCTTTCGCCCCTATGATGTTCAAGATTCGCCTCGGTTCCTTGCGCTCAGGAATTTTTGACCGCAATCGATCCAACCGCTGGGCTAAATGAGTCTGGAGAGAAGGAAATTCAGGTTTGCCATAAAGATTGTCTTGCTCGCTCGGATCAGCTCGAAGATCGTAAAGTTCTCCCTCTGACGGATCTTGAACATATTGGATCAACTTGTACTGTTTCCATCCGAATGCCACGATGCGGCGCGACCTTTTTCGGATTTGGCCACTCGTAATATTCGTAGTACCACTCCTTACGGAAGTCTGGATCCGCTTTCCTTGCAAGAGGCAAGATGCTCTTGCCCTGCATATGTTCCGGAACAGGAATGCCCGCGAGATCGAGGATTGTAGGCGCAATGTCTGTATCCAGAATCATCTCTTTACGTACTGTACCGGCCGGGATACGTTTGGGATAACGCACCTGAAACGGAACGCGGATGGACGGCTCATGCATCAGGCGCTTGTCGAAGAGGCGCCACTCACCCAAGAAATATCCATGATCTGATGTATGCAGAATGACGGTATCGTCAAGCATCTTTTTCGTTTCCAGGGAGTCGGAGGCAATGCTGCCTCTGTCGCTCCGGACGAGATCGCGTAGAGTCTTACGCAAAATGCATTGGCCGATTACGTTGAAGGCTCCACCGAAGGGTTGAGAAAGCTATCCATCGACCGGTCCAAGACAGTGCAAAGACTTAACTGGTACCGTCCATCCGTGCAGCCCACCAAACGATTTATTCCCCGTTAGGTGTATCGGCTACTGATGCTTCCGGGCCGGGATTCTCTAACTTACGGAGCTTTTGACGATGCGGTTCGTTCTTTGGCGCACAAGTGACCGAGACCAATGTCAACAGGGTATCGCGTGGACGATCGGCCTCACTCCGTTTGTAGTTCCAAGCCTTCTCGGAGACTCGAAAACAACATGAAAATCGTTTGCAATGTGCTGGCATTAGTAGTGCTAGGTTGCCTCAGTTTGTCTGCTCAGCAGATCACGGGAAACATTCGCGGAACAGTTATAGACCCAAGCGGCGCTGTCATTCAGGGCTCCGCGGTTACAGCACGGCAGGCGGAAACGGGCCTTTCGCGCAGCACGACCACCGATCGCAACGGAAATTACGTTCTTCTAGAACTCCCTGTCGGACACTACCGCCTGCAAGTTGCAGCGAAAGGTTTCCAAGAATATGTGCAGGATGGCATCATGCTCAACGTGAACGAGACGGCTTCAGTCTCGCCACGTCTTGCGGTCGGATCGGAAAAGGAGCAGGTGCTGGTGAGCGCCGATGCCGCGCTGATTGAGCCAACCGTCACCAGCATGGGCAAGGTAGTACAACAGCGCGAGTTGGAGGATCTACCGCTGAACGGGCGCAACTTCTCGCAACTTGGCCTATTGCAGCCTGGAGTCGTTCCCTTGACGCCCGGGATAGCCGAAGCTGGCGGATCGCTGCGCAACGGACAGGCATATGCGGTCAATGGCCAGCGACCTGAATCGAACAACTTTCTCATCGACGGTGCCAACAACTTCAACGGGGTCGATGGCGGATTCGTCCTCAAGCCGCCTGTGGACGCGATTAGCGAGTTCCGCATTATCACGCATAGCGCGAATGCCGAGTTCGGAAACGCGCTGGGATCTACGACAAACATCATCACACGGTCGGGCACGAACCAAATCCACGGGAGGTTGTGGGAGTTTCTGCGCAACGACGTAGTCGATGCTAACAATTATTTTTATTCCGGGCAGTCGAAGGAGCCGCTGAAACAAAACCAGTTTGGCGCCACAATTGGTGGGCCGATCAAAAAGAATAAGGCCTTCATCTTCGGCTTCTACGAAGGCTTCCGCAACCGCCAGGGCGAGACAGGACTCACCCCGGTGCCATCGGTGAAGCAGCGTACTGGCGACTTCTCTGAGCTCTGCCCCGAGGGCTTCACGAAAGGCTTCTGCAACAACCCGGAGAACCAGCTCTTCAATGTCTTCGCCAATGCACCGTACCCGAATAACCTGGTGCCACAGTCCCAGTTCAACCCGATTTCAAAAAATCTGTTGAGCTTCTTCCCGCTTCCAAACGACGGCACCAATCTGTACTCAACGACCCAGATTTTAACCAATAATACCGATCAATTCGGCGTCAAAGTTGATTACTACCTCACTCCGCGCGACATGCTGAACTTCAATTACATGTTTAACCAGCTCTCCCAGGTCGATCCGCTATCGCCCGGCGGAGCTAGCGTGCCGGGCTTCCCAATAGGCGAAGATCAGCGCGCGCAGGTCTTTGTCGCGCAGGAGACGCACACCTTTTCGCCAAACCTCATCGGTGTGGGGCGATTCTCGTTTCTCCGCAACAAGTTCCTCTACGGCGAACACGAGAACCATCAGCCGCCCTCAAGCCTTGGATTCCAATACGAACCGAGTCTCGCTGTTGCTACTGGACCGCCGTTCATCCAGGTGAATGGCTATTCCGCGGTTGGTGATCCGATCACCGGCCCACGCAACACCTACGAAAACGTCTTTGATTATTCCGGATCGTTGAGCTGGGTGCGCGGCCAGCACACGCTGAAATTCGGCGGCGGATATCAGCATCAGCAGATCAACGTGCTGCAAGGGATTGCAACCAATGGCTTCTTCGTATTCGTGCCATTCCCGGTAACGGACGCGTTCGCCAGCTATCTCGTCGGACAGCCAATCGTCTTCCTGCAAGGCATCGGCGATTTTTCGCGCGGTATTCGCGGTAACAATGCGAACTTGTACGTGCAGGATACGTATAAGGTCGGGCCGCGATTCACGATCAATGCAGGACTGCGTTACGAGCTGCCCTTCCCATATACCGAAATTCACAACCGGCTATCGCTGTTTGAGCCGGGGAAGCAATCCCATGTCATACCGAATGCTCCGGCGGGCCTTTTATATCCGGGCGATTCCGGTGTGCCCGCAGGGCTGATCCCTACCGATATGAAGGCATTCGCACCGCGCGTTGGCGTCGCGTGGGACCCGAACGGTAACGGCAAGTTGCTGGTCACTGCGTCGTACGGCATCTTCTATGAGCCTTATTACACCGGACAGGGCGGTCCTCTGCAGGCGCCCATCAGCGCGCCTCCGTACCTCGGAACGCCACAGGTGAGTCTGCCGAACTTCGCAGATCCGTTCAACGGCCATCCTCCGGCCGTAGGGACATTTTCCACGCCACTTACGAGTCTGACTCTGTCACCGACGCTGACACTCCCTTACACACAGGATTGGGATTTGAACCTGCAGCAGTCGTTCGGGTCCGATTTCGTGTTCGAGATCGGATATGTCGGCACAAAGGGCACGCACCTGCCGCGCTTTATCGAAGCGAACCCGGCGGTATTTGTTCCCGGATCTGTTAATGGCCAGCCGATCTCGAATTCCAGCAATGCCGATCAACGGCGGCTCTATTCCGGCTGCACACTCGCAAATCCACCGAGCAGTTGCAAGTTTTCATCGACTGGCGAGATCACGAGCATCGCCAACTCGTCGTACAACGCGTTGCAAGCGTCGATGCGCAAGCGGTTCAGCCATGGGTTGTCCTTCCTCGTGTCGTACACGTGGTCGAAGACGATCGACGATGTGTCTTCGTTCAACATAACCGGATCGGCGGCGAAGCCAGTCGCGGGCGAAAACGATCTCGCCCAGGATCCGTTCAATCTCGCAGCAGAGCGTGGGCTCTCGCTGTTCAACGCGCCCAACCGATTCGTTGGCAGCTATGTATGGGCGCTTCCGTTCTGGAACAATCCGCAGAACTGGTACCAGCGGGGACTAGGCGGGTGGCAGTTGGATGGCATAGCAACATTGATGAGCGGCACGCCGTTCACAGTGTTCGACTCGAACGACGTCGCAGCGCAAGGCAGCGCGCCGGAGATCACTGGTTTCTCCGCGCAACGACCCAATCTCGTCGGCAACCCCAATAACGGGCCGCGGACGGTTAACGCGTGGGTTAATCCTAATGCTTTCCAGCGACTTGATCCCACAGCCAACGCGGGGCAGTTTGGCACAGAAGGTCGCAACGTGAACGTCGGCCCCGCTTATGCCGACTGGGACTTCGGTGTGCTTAAGAATTTCAAGGTGACAGAATCAAGCCAGATCCAGTTCCGCGCGGAGCTGTTTAACATCCTGAACCGCGCGAACTTCCGGCTGCCCGACTGCGACATCAGTTCGCCGACATTCAACTATATCCTTGCGGCGAGCGCTCCGCGCCAAGTGCAATTTGCGTTGAAGTTCATGTATTAGCAGGTGCGAACCAATACAGGTGGAAATGCCAGCAGAGAAAGCGCTATGGTGGAACAGATCGTCGGAGACTATTGAGAGATTTCCGCTGGCTCGCGTGTCTTCCACTTCGCCGAACTAATGGAGTTTTGAGATATGAGTTGGGAGTTCTCATCGGATGTTGCACAGGTGGAGACGCTCGAAGGCCGTCGAGTGGCGCCATCTTCTACGAATCTGTCTCTGGCGGATGAACGCACAGCAAGTGCGGAGCTCCGCGCATTGTTCACGCGATATCGCGAGCGCTTTGCCCGAACCGATCTTCCTGGGATTGTGCTCTGCTTTGCCACTAACTCGGCGCTGCTGAAAGGCATGTTGGAGATCGCTGAGAACCTCCTCTTCGGTGATAGTCTTTTGAGCCGGCGGCACAAGGAGATGATTGCCACCTATGTTTCGCGGCAGAACGCATGCGCTTACTGTGCTGACAGTCACGGTACGTTGCTTGCGGCGCAGGGCGCGTCACCCGAAATGATTTGCGCTCTGCTAGAGGGTGATCTCAATGCTCAATTGTTCACAAGCTCTGGAGCTGGCGATGCTGAAGTTCACTGGAAAAGTAGACGCAAATTCATCAGCCGTCACTCGCCACGATGTGGAAGCAACGATGCGCGCGGGCTGGACGGAAGCTCAAGTAGCCGAAGCTATACATATCGCAGCTCTCTTCGCCGCCTTCAACCGCGTCGCCAACGGCTTTGGGCTACCTTCTCCTTATCCTGACGGTTTGTGAGACCAGCTATGACCGAACCCTCTAATCCTCGGCGTCCAAAACGCGGCACATGGATTCCAAAGCCAGAGACCCTCGCGCTCCTGCGCTCCTCCGGCAATGAAATCAATGGTGTCGGCGAGAGCACGACCCGCCGGCCGTCTCCCTTTTTTTGGCATCCGCCGGATCAGCACCCGTGGGGTGATCTGCAACTCCTGGCGCGCAAGAACTCGCGCAAGTGCCCCGGATCGACGGAGGCGTTTCAAGGTGCATACACCTATCCTGAACTGATCCCCGTCGCTGAGACTCGCAATGAATCTTCGCCTCAGGAATTTGCTGAAGCAGCCAAGAGCTTCGCGTTCTCTCACGAGGCAGACGACATCGGGATCGCCGTCATGGATCCGCTCTATGTATTCGAGGGCTACACGATCAATCAACCGTGGGTCATTGTCCTCGCTCTCGCTCATAACTACGAGCGCCTCCGCGAGGTTCCTTCCGACGAGACCAACGGTGTCGGTGTCTGCGATGTTGGCGATCAATATGCTAGGGGTACACGGACTTCTTATGCCTTGGCCAACTGGATTCGCTCGCAGGGCTATCACGCTGATCCGTACCCCGGTCCGATGGCTGGTGCGCTGCTACTCATTCCACCGGCAATTGCCGCTGGACTCGGCGAACTCGGCAAGCATGGATCGCTCATTAGCCCACGCTTCGGTGCCGGTGTCCGGCTCGCAGGCGTAACCACCGACTTGCCGCTCGTTCCCACCGGGCGCATACAATTTGGGGCCGACGAGTTCTGCGCAACCTGCCAGGTTTGTACACAGGCGTGTCCACCCGGCGCAATCGCGCCGAACAAGCAAATGGTGCGCGGTGTAGAGCGTTGGTATGTTGACTTCGATAAGTGCATTCCCTACTTCGCAGAAGCGGCCTCCTGTGGGATCTGCATCGCGGAGTGCCCGTGGACGCGACCGGCGGTGCGTCCCAAGCTGCTCGCTACGATGGCACGTCGGCTTGGTGCGTAAGGCGCAGTTTCGGATAAGACGATAAATTTGTTCAACGACTAGCTGGAGGGATGCGGCCGGGCAAATGAGCGAGACAAACAATGGGGGCGCCCTTCCAGACCCTCTCCCGCTGCTCAAGGAGCTGAACCAGCTTGCCCACAACCTCGACCCCACCAGGCCCACCACGCTGGCCACCTGCTGCGAGCAGCACGCGCTAGCTCCAGGCGCCACCGTACCCATTACCGGTGCCGTCACAGACCTTTCCGGCGCCAATCGCTACTTTGGCTGGTACTACGACAAACCCTCCGACTTGTCCCCACACCTTGATGCCCTGCATCGCGCCCGCCCGTCACAACCTATGGCCGTCACCGAATACGGTGCTGGGGGCGCTATCTCGCTGCACTCTGACAACGCGCTGGGTGGCCCGGAGTCTCGCAACCGGCCCCAGGCGGAAGAATACGAATCCTACATTCACGAACAGAACTGGTCCATGCTGCGCAGCAAACAGTACCTCTGGGGTACGTTTCTCTGGAATTCCTTCGACTTCGGAAGCACGACTCGTAGCGAAGGCAATGCCCAGGACATTAATACGAAGGGAATCGTGACCTTTGACCACAAGTATAGGAAGGACCCGTACTTCTTTTACAAAGCCAACTGGACGACGACGCCGACGGTACACATCAACTCCAGCCTCTATACCGAGCGAGCCTACCGGATAGCAGATGTGCGGGTGTACAGCAATGCGCCGAAGACCATGCTGAAAGTAAATGGAAGGCTCATTGGAGTGCTTGCAGACTGCCCGGAGCGCATCTGTGTCTGGAATGGCGTCGTTCTCGAGCCCGGTGCAAACAACATCATAGCCAGTGGCTCCTTCCCCAAGGGAGATGTAGAGGATAGGACGGAGTGGCATCTATCCGAAGCCGCCGCGAAGAACACCTTCATCGATTGCGGCGCCCTGGTTGCCGGGGCAAGCGATGGAAAACACTTCGGATCGGATACGTTCTTTGAGGGCGGAACGGCGGAGAGTATCTCCGGCCCCGGGGCTCGGGGCAGAGCTCCTGCTCCGTGTCAATTGCCCGCACCAGCAGTCCGGAGGTGGCTGCCACCTACCGTGCCGGATCTTTCACCTATCGTGTCCCCGTCGCTGACGGTATGCATAGAGTGATCCTCACGTTTGCGGAGCCGTCTCTACATCCCGGCGACCGCATTTTCGACGTTTTCGTGAACGGGCAGAAGGTTGTGGCCAATCTGGATGTGGCAGCCGCCGCGGGAGGTGCGCTGACCGCGTATCAACAGCGTTTCGAAGTGAATCCCAGAGATGGCATGGTGATTATTGAGTTCAGACCGACCAAAGGAGACGCGATTGTTTCCGCGATCGAGGTGCAATAGCGTCCCATGTGGGCCGCCTCGCAATTTATAAGGTGGCTACTCTGTGGAACGAGCGGCGCCACCTTCCGACGGAGATCTGCGTCTCGTTCATCTCGGCCAATCGCTGTTAGTCTTGCGGCTCGTGCAATCCAATCTCTCGTATTTAGACAAATTCAGTTTGGCAAACGCTATAGGAGTCGGTGATCCGGGATCAGAGGCGTCTCTCAATTTATGAAAATCCCATGTGTTCACTGCGCGCGGTCGATCACTTCTGCCAACCCGCCGGACGAACTGCACGAATGATCGACTCACTCGAGCGAGGTTTGAAAAGCAGAGTTACGCTAGCGGGACCAATACGGGAACATCGTCGATTCATTATTCTCAAGCACTTACCGCCGACGCCGGCCTTTTCAGGGCTGGCGTCAACCATAGCGCTGATGATAAAACATTCGAAGAGCGACTAAATCGCCGAGTCACTCATCCACTTAACTACCAAGTCGGCTATCGGCAGTGGTCCTTTTCATCATCCGCAACCACAGACCGAAAATCCTCAGAGTATCGACTCATTTTGGTGATACTTTGTGCCTGCAACAAGTGCCATGTAATGCGTCGCTATGCCACGAGCAAACTCCATGCACTTTGCTGAAAATATAAAGCTTTGTGCATCGTCAGTGCTTTGAGGTGCGATGTCGTGCAACTGTGGAAAATCTGGACTCAAAATCCGTCGGAGGCAACTCCATGGGGGTTCGATTCTCCCTCCCGGCACCAACTATCCTGTTTATTTTCAGTGGTTTTGCGAGGAGCGGCACTCACTTTCCCGACACCTCGGGTACAAAAGGGTACAGTGCGCATCCTATGTATTTTCAACAGGTTCAGGACCTCTGGCACTTACTCTTAGCGAGCAATCTATATATAGTTAGCCTCGTTGACGCTCAACTACGGAGTGCGAAGCGGACAATCGGTCCGCTTGAGAAACATTTCATACGGCGTCTAGATTGAAGAGAAATAGTCGAGTTAAAGCGGGAAGGGAACTGTGGTGGTTTCTCCCGCTAAGTCGACTCGACACCGCAAAAAATTCGTCAGGATTGAGTGGACTTAGCTAGGGATCGTCGGCTATCAGACTGGTAGGCATCTTGTTTGACCCGGTAGGTACGGCGTAGGGAGTTGAGAACCATTAGTCAGTAACATCAATGGATGTTTCGCAGATTGGGGCTTTCAAATTCGCCAATTATGCGCAACAATTCAGTTTTGCGGCGTAAAGCGCTATTTGTCCGTCGGAGAAAGGTTCGTCATGTCCTCGATAGCGTTGCCTGCACAGGCTAAACAGCTTTTCCAGTACCTTTTTGAGCAAGCGTCACTGGGAATCGCAGTGGAAGACTTCGACGGGAACCTCTTGCTTGCCAACCCTGCACTTTGCTCCATGCTGGGATACCGGGAGGACGAACTGTGCGGCATGAATTGTTCTCAGTTTGCTAATCCCGAGGATTCCCAAGACGATCGGGCTCTCTTTCAACAGCTCCGTGCGGGTGTTATCGACAGGTATTCGCTGGAAAAACGCTATCCGAGAAAACATGGGGGTCAGCTTTGGGGACATCTGAATGTGTCTCTCTTGAGAGACGGGGATGGAGAATCCCCGCTCGTCTTTGCCTTTGTTGAGGACATCACTGAGCGCAAGCGGTCGGAAGAGGCACTGCGCGAGAGCGAAGAACGTTTTCGTTTGGCCGCTCAGGCCGCAACGATGTATGCCTACGAGTGGGATGTTCAAACCGATACGGTCGTACGATCCGAGGAATACGTAAATGTCCTCGGTTACAGCTATCAGGAGAAAGAGCTTACTCGTCAGCAAATATTAGCCACCATTCATCCAGACGACCGCGCGCTGTTTATCGGTTCGGTCGACCAGCTTACTCCGCAGAACTCGACTTCACAGGTTAGCTATCGCGCGCTGCGGCCCGATGGATCCGTTGTTTGGTTGGAGAAAAGCGCGAGAGGCTTCTTCGACGAGCAAGGAAAGCTGCTGCGAATGATCGGAATGGTGGCGAACATCACGGAGCGAAAACTGGCTGAAGCGGCGCTCGCGCGCCTGAGCCGCAGGTTGATTGACGCACAGGAGCAGGAACGTAGCCGGATCGCCAGAGAGCTTCATGATGACATCGGTCAACGTCTCGCAATATTGGCCATTAAGCTAGCACAACTCCAACCAAGCCCACCCAATGCGTCGGAACTCACTAGCCGTATAGGCGAACTACAGAAACAGACTTGCGAGATAGCCGCCGATATTCAATCCTTGTCTCACGAGTTGCACTCGTCAAGACTGCAATACCTGGGCATTGCTACGGCCGTAAAAGGCTTCTGCAGAGAGTTCGGCGAGCAACAGAAAGTGGAGGTTGACTGCAAAATCCACGATTTGCCAGTCCCTTTATCGCCAGACATTTCACTTTGCTTCTTTCGAGTTCTACAAGAAGCCCTGCATAATTCGGCAAAACACAGTGGGGTACGGCACTTCGAGGTTGAATTGTGGGGAACGCCGGATGAAATTTATCTCACAGTTCGCGACTCCGGCACCGGCTTTGACATTGATGCGGCAAAGGCGAGCCGCGGGCTTGGCCTCATCAGCATGGCGGAGCGTCTGAGGCTAGTGGGTGGAGAGCTTTCAATCAATTCGCGACCAATGCGCGGCACTACCATACACGCTCGTGTGCCTCTCACTTTGGGAAGTTTATGAAAAAACGATTCTCGTCGAATCTCGGACCAGGGTTGAGATTTTCTTTTTGGCCGACGGCACTGATCGGAATTGTAGTCATCAAAGCCACCCTTTCACTCAACGTGAATCCAGGGTCTTTTGTGCTTTCATATAGCGGGATCAGTTATTTCCTGCTGCTTCTTTTGGCAACCAGTTTCGCTGTCCGCAACGGAATACAGAACACTCTGGGAAGGCGGCCATTCTGGGTATTCCTCGCAATAGCCTACGGTCTCTGGGCGCTACACCAGAGCCTTATTCTGTACTACGAGCTTGGTCGGCACATCGAGGTGCCCGACAGTTCCATTGCCGATCCGTCGCTGTTTCTACACATCGTACCTCTGATGGCCGCTGTGGCAACTCTCCCACACCAGCACGGTTCCGACCGCAAGCTATATAGGGCGATATTAAATTTTCTCCTGCTAGCGTTTTTCTGGAGCTTTCTTTATGGCTACATTGTTTCTCCTTACCAGTACTTCGCGAACGCCATCGGCTACGCCTGGCGCTTTGACATCCTTTACCTGCTAGAGAATTTTGCGCTGGTGCTGTTTGTGGGCGTATTGACACCTCGCGCGCAGGCTCCTTGGAAGTCAATCTATCTTCATCTTTTGGGCGCGTCCACCCTGTATGCGTTAGGTGCCACCGTCGCCAACCTTGCAATTGACTCGGGGGGGTACGTAAACGGCAAGCTGTATGGCCTTGGCCTGACCGCTTCTGTTTGCTGGTTTGTGTGGATACCGCTGCGCGCGCGGCAGGTAAAGGTAGAAGCAACAGCCGTGGGCTCCGATAGAAGCCAAAACTCGCGAGCGTCGGTATGGCCGATGCTCGTTGTTGTGATGGTCTCCATCCCGATTATCTGGGAGCTGTTCCAACGGAATGAGAACACCGGTTTGCGCACTTTTCGCCTGCTGGTCGCAATAGTCGCGATTTTGTGTCTCGCGAGCGTGGCTTATATAAAGGAGTACCTCGCCAGACGTGAACTGGATTTTCATTTTGGTTTAGCCAACGACCGGCTACGCCTGGCAATGGAAGCGAGCGCATCAGTAGGTGGGACTTTGACTGCAAAAGCGGGCGGGATGTTTGGTTCGGCGACATACAGACAATCTTTGGAATATCTTCCGATACTTACGTAACAACCAGGGAAGAGTTCATTCGTTACGTGCATCCGGATGACCGGAAGAGAGTTTCGGAAGCGATCGCGGATGTAAGGCAAAACCAGAAGCTGTACGCGGCAGAATTTCGCGTTGTACGGCCCGACGGGACAGTTCGCTGGCTCGCAGCGCGAGGCAAGTTCTACTACGCAAGGAACGGTAGCCCCGAGCGAATGCTCGGCGTGTTGTTGGATATCACTGAGCGCAAGTTGGCGGAAGATGCCATTTCCTGCATGAACCGCAGAGTGATTGACGCGGAAGAACGAGAACGTGACCGGATAGCGAAAGACCTTCACGAAAATGTCGGTCAGCGGCTTGCATTGTTGGCAATTGCGATCCAAGAACTCAAGAATGACCTTCCCGATCAGGCTGTTGACGCTCTGGCTCGCATGGACGAAGTATGGGGGAAAACCTTGGAGATATTGACCGATGTGAAAGCTTCGGCGCACGAATTGTACTCTCCTAGATTGGAGTATCTGGGGATTGCTACCGTGATGAGAACCTTCTGCGAAGAGTTCGCGGAGAGGAAGAGAGTGGAGATTGACTTCAGGAGCCATGGTTTGCCTAGCCTCGTGCTACCCGACGTTTCTATTTGTCTATTCCGGGTTCTACAGGAAGCGTTGCACAATGGAGTGATGCACAGCGGGATGCAGAAGTTCACCGTGAAAGTGTGGGGTGAGTCGGATGAGATTCATCTTAGGGTAAGCGACTCGGGCGCTGGCTTCGACCTCAGGGCGGCAAGGATGGGACAAGGGCTTGGTCTGGTCAGAATAGAGCAGCGAATAAAACTAGTGAATGGAATGTCTTCGATCGATTCGCAACCCGATAAAGGCACTACAGTCCAGGTGAGCGTGCCTTTGCGTCCTGGACACGATTCCCTGCGCGTGACTGGCTAGCGCCCGAAATTTCGCTTCCTCAGTGGGAAGAAACTGCGGAGTGCTTTGCACAGATTTTGTCGTAGATGTGGCGTTGCTGTTCACGCTGAAAGCTGCTCAATACATACCCGCACAAAATATCGACATTGCGGCTCTTGACGGCCTCGTCCAATAAGCGTTCGACCTCAATCGCCGCATCTACCTTCCCTTGTTCCCACAAGGTGGGAGCACATTCACCGCAAACTGCAACGCGAGGGCGATCCCCCCTTGATGCTTTGGCGGCGGCGGAGATCAGATTGTCCGCGGCTTGCAGAAATCGACCCGGGTCAAGCTGATCATGGACCATGAACGTCGAGAGCACGTCGGCAACATCCACGGAGACATAGCGCCCCTGTTCAACAGCGGCGACAATGTCCACGCCATGTTCTTGCAATCTCTGAAGAAGGCTTTTCCGATGTGAATGGGTTGCGACCACAATAACGGCATTTCCTGACTCCAGAGCAGCTTCGATGAAGCGAGTGAAGCCAAGCACAAATGCTGCATGATCAGAGTAGAATTCGACCTCGTGGCAGCACGTGTCCCCCATTCTCCCCTGTGCAGGTGGTGGAAGATGCACATCGGGGCGGTCGAGAGTTTTCGAATCCGACGCAGGAGCGAAATAGTGGCCCGATAACCCGCTGCTGACAAACTGCCTGCCTTGAAGAACCGCCTCGACAGCAGGTAGCAGTTCACTTCCAGCATGAGCCTTGACCACATAACCCAATGCCCCCAAGGCGAGGGCCTCCTGCACCACATCGGCAGAAGATTCCTGGCTCATGAAGAGGATTTTGCTTTTGGGACACAGCTTGCGAATTCGTCGAGCCGCATCTATTCCATTCAGCGAAGGAAGCCCAATGTCGAGGATAATCAAGTCCGGTTGAAGTTTTTCGGCTTTCTGAACTGCATCCAATCCGTCCGTGGCCTCTTCGACGATCTGGAATTCCGGTCTTTTTCCCAGCGTCGAACAAATGAAACGCCGAAACGGTTCAAAATCTTCGACCACGAGAACCCTTGATGGCGTTTCCAATTTGTCCCCCTTGCAAACTCAAACCCGACTCTCCGAATCTAGTTGTACGCGCATGACCTACCGATAATTCCGGGCCGGGGGATTGTTACGTGTAGAGAGATTTTATCCTACAACCCTTTATCCTCACTGTGCCTGTGCATATGGCTTCCCAAAATGTGCGGTACACACAAGACACATAGCCTTTAGATCGCACCCTGAGGTTGTTCCCCTCTCCGAGAGCAAGCTTTAGCTTCCATCTTTGTCCGCCGACATCTCCGGCCTCCGTGCGGTGTCGCGAGAGCACCAGCTCCGCAGCGTCGTCGTGCTAGCCAGCGTTCAGGAGTTTGAAAGGCATGGGCTATCTCCCCTGCGTCAGAAGCTTTGTGAAACGCTGTTGAAGCAACGAGCCGGTGTCCCGAGTTAGGCCTTAAGGATGTCAATATCGTCATCCTCCGCAATTTGGACTTCGATCTCCTGATCAGTCCGGCCCTTTCAAGCCGAAGCGACTAGTCCGTCTTAACGGTATCCGCTAATTCTGCCCTGCGTCGAACGGGCCTTTACTTATTCGTGGAACGGTGCAAGCGTTGTCATGAATGACTGCTGTCTGTCTTTTGTGCGGTCCTTCTGATCGGCGACGTTGCTCTGTCAATGATGAATGAATCTTCTTGGGGCTAGAAGTCCCGATCAACTAGCAAAAGTAATAGTGCAATGCAGCTCTTCTGTTAGTTGTGGTCAGAATTGGGTTTCTGGGGTTATAAAGGGAGCTTCATTGTCGGACTAACGATTTTGAGGGCTGGAGAAGTCAAGCAACAGGAAAAATAGAAGCGACGGCTATCCACAAGAAAATAAAATCTCGAGGATTTGTTTCTAGTTCACGCTTTCCCAATCACACGGATTATCAGGGAGTATAAATGAGAACTTCGCATGTCCGGAAGATCATCATTAACGCTAAGAAGGCCGGTCGAAAGTGGCTTTGGGTGTTCTGCTTGTGGCGCTCCGCCTGTTGTTCGTGACCGCCAAGTTGATGCAACGGGACTCTGGAAGTTGAAGTCCCGCGAACATTGTTTTTACGCCGACCCCGACGCCCAGTGAACTTGCCCAAACTCCGACTTTGCGTGGCACCTCGATTTCTTCCCGTTTGCCCGTAACTCTGGAGCAAGGCATGACTAACGTAACGTCAATATCGTTGCAATTCTCGGTTTGACTCAAGTCGGTCGTATGCCCGGCTTGCCCGAATCCTAGTAAATTCATCGGTGAATTCCATGCTGAGGAAAGGTCTCGTTGAATCGATGCAGACTTATGACTGTAATGAGCAAAGTGCAAGTCGAGACGGTACGTGATCAGGTCAGTTGGTTTCGCGTCCGGAAGCGCGACTCTCAATTGTCGCTCACTTTTTTTTGCTTTCTATTCTGTGTTCTCGCTTACTCCACCGCCGTGGCACAACAGGGTGGGAAGAATGTGCTCCTGCTGCTTAGCTCCGTTGAACGCGGTAGCCGCGTTGAGGATATGGAACTCTCGATACGATCTCGTGTTCCGAGGCAAATCACCTTCCATCGTGCGTACCTGGAAGCTTCACAGGAGGACCAGCTCTCCTATCTGGAAAGCCAGGCAGAAACGTTCCGCCGCACCTACGCCGGGGTAAAGCTGGACCTTTTGATCGCCAGCAATCCCGAACAGCTTAAGTTCGCGGTGCAATACCGAGACAAGATATTTCCGGGCGTTCCGATCGTTTTTTTAGCGGTCAGTTCCAGGGAATTGGAAGGGCAGAAGATGTGGCCTGGAGTGACGGGTGTGGCAGTACCTGTCGGCCTTCGGGAAACGATCGATCTCGCCCTCCATCTTCATCCCGATACAAATAGAGTAGCTGTCATAGCAAACGAATCGGGTAGTATCGCCAGGTATTGGTTAGCAGCCACCCACGCCGAAATTCTTCGCCATCAGGATAAGGTGAGGGAGATTGATCTCATCGGCCCTCCCAGCAAGGAGTTGCTTGACAGGGTTGATGCACTCCCTCCCCACACCATAGTTCTATTTAATCTCGCCCCAGGTTCAAGTAGCCCCGCGTTTAGCGCATTGGACCTTCTTGCTGTAGTCGCGCAGCGCCTGCCGACCTATTCCGCCTGGCCTTCGCTCTGTCTGAACCACGGTTGTGTAGGTGGAGCGTACGAAGATGGCCCGAAAGAAGACTCGCTGGTAGCGGAAATAGCAGCACGGGTTTTGTTAGGCGAGCGACCGGAGGACATTCCCGTTGTCCATGCCTCCGATCTTCAGGTCCGAGTGGATTGGCGGGCGCTTCGCCGCTGGCACATCTCTGAGTCAGCACTACCACCGGGAAGTGTAGTTTTGTATCGCCCGGCCAGCCTCTGGGAACGTGACCGGAAGTACATTGTTCCTGGCGTTGTCCTGATTGTTGGGCAGGTTTTGTGGCTTGTCGGTCTGTTGTTTCTGCGAGCAAGAAAACGAAAGGCCGAAGCTGTCCTTCGAGAGAGTGAAAAACGTTTCCGCGTGATGGCGGACACCACGCCCTCACTGATTTGGATGTGCGATTCACGTGGGATGATTACCTATCTCAACGACCGAAGAGTCGCGTTTACTGGTCCAAATCCAAACGCCGGGGATGGCGATACGTGGACTGCCTATGTCCATCCAGATGATTTAGAAAAAGTGACGGATACCGTTTCAGAGGCTCTAAAAACCAGGCAGCCGTTTTCAACGGAATACCGCCTTCGCCGCAGCGATGGAGTCTACCGCTGGATGTTCGACGTTGCATCGCCAAGAGAGAACGGAGACGGATCATTTGCCGGCTTCATTGGCTCGGCGATTGATACGACCGATCAGAAGCTCGCTCAGCAAGCGCTCGAAAGGGTCAGCGGCCAATTGATCGAGGCGCAGGAGTCTGAGCGCAGTCGCATTGCGAGAGAATTGCATGATGACATTTGCCAAAGATTGGCGCTGTTGTCTATGCAGCTTGAGCGGGCGAATCGTGCTTCCAGCGGGTCACCCACGACGATAACAAGTCTGGAGGAGATCCGGAAGCATTGTTCCGAAATCGCGGGCGACGTTCAGGCGCTGTCGCATCAACTGCATTCATCGAAGCTGGACCTTCTGGGGATCGTGGCTGCAATCAGAGGATTCTCCAAAGAGTTCTCTAAGCAATTCGAAGTCGACGTCGATTTTTCAGAAAGAAACGTGCCTACTCATTTGCCTAAAGATGTCTCACTTTGTCTTTTCCGCGTCGCCCAAGAAGCGCTGCAGAATGCAATGAAGTACAGCGGGGTAAAGCAGTTCTCAATAGATTTATATGGTATGGAGAACGCGGTCCAGCTTGTGGTGGGTGACGCCGGTGTAGGCTTTGATGTGGAAGAGGCGAAAAGGGACCGGGGCCTGGGGCTGGTGAGTATGCAGGAACGCATCCACCTTGTGCATGGGAGTTTCTCGGTCGAGTCTAAGCCGTGGCATGGAACCAAAGTTATCGTTTCGGTGCCGGTGATTACCAACAGTCCCAAGACTCCAGGCGATGCCGGAGATGATCAGATTGCGAGCGTTACAGAAAAGATTTGAACGAATAGCACTCCACTTCATTAGGACCTCTCCCGCGGTAACATCGCGACCGTCATTGACAGAGCGGCTACGTTAGAAGTTCGGCGAGTCTTCTATATCTCTTCGAAGACCGGAGTTGCCCCCCAGCAATTCTGCGGAAGTCTAAACGGGTTGAAGCACGACCAACTCTTACGCGGAAAGGATTGAATCGTCGCTTCTCGGACCTGTGTACGCCACAACCGTGTCGACCCATCGCTTCGGCAATTTACTCGCCTTCTTGACTACTTTGCTGGAACGGAGTGCGGCTCAGGAGCGCCTTTCTTGGCGGCAAGCTTCTCTGCAGCACTGGATTGGATGTTCACCGAATTACCGGTGGATGTCTCAATAGCCTCGAGATAGTCCGTTTGGCCATACCGGTTGAACAGTACTTTTGGATTTCCAGTTGTGGTCTTAGTGGACTGTCGCCCTTCAAGCATTACGGAAATGGGTGGCTGTACTGTTCTCAAGAGTGAAAAGATTTGGCTCATCCTGCATTTGTCTCAAGGTGTAGGTTCCTGGAGGCAATTTCGCATTTCCGCCGTAGAAGCTAGACGACATGGTGAATGTCACCTTGACCTGTGCTAGCGCTGGCGAACAAGCAATGAGAATTATCACGGCTGCTGCAAAACGGAGTACATTGATCTTTTTCATCGCAACCTCCTGTTTATTGCCGGGATGACGGCTCTGTGCCCATCATTGTTTTGGATTTCAAAGCTAACCACTTTGGTGTCGAAGACCGCTCGCCGCTTTTTTAGCCGTATGTTCGCTGTGCCGATGGAGCAGTAATTATTTACCGATTGATTTTCGAAAAGAAACTAGCAAATAGTTCAGCCGGGGCATAACAAATCTGATAGCCCCTAGTTTTTGTTAACTAACACATCCACATCAAATGCCAGCAATAGGACGCATCTGTGCGCTGTACCGCGAGGAAAGAGGAAGCTTCTACCAGCCAGTCTTGCTCCGAAGTCACTTCTTTGTTGGCTGCTGCGGTTGCTGTTCCAACTCCTTCAGTTTCTTCTCCATGATCATTTTCTCCTGCTCCTTTGTGAACCTGGGAAACAGGAGCTGAACCTGCAGCCGCATGCTCCATGAGGCTGCTCCCTCCTGATGTACAGCATTGCCGTAAAACTGGCCAAGGATGTTGACTGGCTGAAATCCCAGCTTCATGATGCGCCCGACACCGCCACCAACCGGTACCGTCCACTGATTGCCGCTCGCGGCCTTCCAATCGGAAGTAACGATCGGAGACGTGCTGAGGTACCACCCCTTCTTCATGTTGTAGTTGACGAAGTATTGCAGCAGCATCTGGTTAACCGCGGGACGGCTCCCGGAGCCGGCAACCGACCAGACGTTATTAACCAGTGTGCCGATGACCCAGTGACCCGGCGTCGATAGTGCTACAACTCCCGGGCCAAGGCTTAGTTTGCCTTGGCCAAGCTGGTCTGCAGTTGCGGTAGGGATAACGATCGCCGGGCCCGCGCCCCAGATTAACTTACTAGCCTTCGCTGGAGACAGAAACAACGAAGGATTCAAGTCTCCGAATCCAGACCACCCTTGTGTGGGTTGATCGTTGGGCTGCCAAATGACAGGCAGAATGGTGCGGGTAATCAGATTCCAGTCTTTCGTGACATGCAATGGAATGACAGGCTGGATGTTCAACACGTTTTGAGTACGGTTATATTGCCCAATGCCAAAAGCAGTGTTGTTCTGGAGTGGAAAGCTGATGAGGTTGGCAATGGGATTCTGTGCGGCTTTCGCTAATGCTGCTGTTTGGGCCTCGTCAGAAACCGCAGTCTTAGTTTCATCCTGACCGGCCGGTGCTGGGACCCGCTTGCCTGTGGCGGGAGCTGTAGCCTGTTGTGCAAATACCGGAAGAACCGGCAAAAAGATAAGGAAAAGTGATAGAAGCTGTGTTCGTCTCAACATGCGAATCCTTTCAGTCTTTTTGTCGCAGTTGCCCGACTCTAAATTCAGTACGAATCCAACAACGTTGATGGCCTCCACCCAGGGACTATGCCGCTTCTTTCGCGTTGGCCCGGGATGGCAGCGACTATCAAAACAAGAATCAACGCGCCTACAAGAAGGACTCCGAGGGTAAATAGCGAAACAACGGTCTAGAACGTCGATTTGAAACTTGCTTCGGGAGAACTGTTGCACGCTGAGGATCGTACTGGCGATCTCAATGGGCGGAACACCAAACGGGCACCTTCACTCCAGAATGGTCGCCCTCAAGAGAGATCTGCACAACTAGCAAAACTAAGAAGGTCTGAGATTTTGCTAGTTGTCTGACCGCGGCGCTAACACCTAAGATCCGCCTTGCTAAGTAGCGCCACCCTCGCGATCTCGGATTCAGCGGTTAATTCCATGAGATATCACACTGGGAAGTAATCTGACTCGGCCCCTTCATCATTTCCATTCCTGTTGCAGCTTTCTTCGAACAATGAAGACGCGCTAAGGGAAATTTTTGGTGACTGAGTGCATTGATGCGGGAACAAACGTTTTGTTCATCTATCTCGGAGGTACCTGATTCGCCCCCTCCCGGCATTAATTAACAAAGGGTTTCTTTCTTAGTTGACCGACTCGCCAGAGGTTTTGACAGTTTCGTTGACAGTAGTTGAGAGAACTTCGTTCATCCTATTCGCCACCTCGTTACGCAGAGCTGGAATCATGTACGAATACGTATCCATCGTCAGTTGATAGGACGAGTGGCCTAGTGTCTCCTGGACGAGCTTTGCGTGAACGCCCAGCGACAGCAACAGGGTCGCGCAGGAATGACGAAGGTCATGAACCCGAATCTTGGGAAGTTTGGCAGCTTTGAGCACCGTAGGGAACAGTCGTGAAATATCGTCGGGGTGCATCGGCGTTCCCAACCCCGTTGTACAGACGAAGTCGCTATCCTGCCATTTGCTTCCCGCCCACTGTCGTTCTTTATTTTGGGTCTCGCGATGGCTTAGCAGAGCCATTAGGCACAGCTGCGGTATGCGCAGTTCTCGCTTTGCGCGCTCGCACTTCGGGTCCGTCAGGCGAAGGCCTTCACCCTTGACTCGTTCGAGTGAATGGCGAACTTTGAGGAGGCCTTTCTCGAGGTCGACATCACACCAACGAAGGCCGAGCGTTTCGCCGCGGCGAAGTCCAAGTGTGAGTGCTACCGTGAACAGAGCTTCATAGCGCTGCCCTCGAACGAATGTGAGCAAAACTTTCGCTTGCGCCGGGCTGAGGATCGTCGGCTGATATCGAACGCTGCGGGGTAAGGCGATAAGTTTGGCCGCGTTCTGATGAACCAACTGCCAGCGATGAGCTTGAGACAGAGCAGCTCGTAAGGTGGCGTTGATATGTTTCACGTTCGCCGTGCTCAGACCTGTCCCCAACGCATTGCTGTGTCGACAAATCAACATAGGGACTTCTGGTG
Source organism: Acidobacteriaceae bacterium KBS 89 (assembly GCA_000381605.1). Lineage (GTDB taxonomy): Bacteria > Acidobacteriota > Terriglobia > Terriglobales > Acidobacteriaceae > Edaphobacter. The sequence continues at coordinate 481,616 of KB906754.1, read as the reverse complement.
CCACTCAATCTTGCGTGACCACCTTTTCTCCGTAGTTCGCGCGGCTCCGCGACGAATCCGTTCGCTAAATCCCATCTTTGGATCAATAGTTGATTGCATGTGGGTCGAATGATCGGTAAAAGAACAGTATCCTCTTCTTGGGGCGCAAAATATGACCAACTCCGAGCTGACACAGGTCTTCTTTTTCCTTCTCATTTTGGTTGGTCTCGCCCAATTACTTGGCTGGGTGATGGTGAAATTGCGACAGCCGAAAGTCGTTGGAGAGATACTGGCTGGCGTTCTTCTTAGCAACGCCTTTTTCGGTCGGTTGCCTTTTGTAACTCGCTTTGTTGAAGGTGCCAAACACCAAGGCAACATTTTGGATTTCGTGTACTGGCTCGGTCTGCTTTTGTTGATGTTTCTTGCCGGTGCGGAAACGCAGCAGCTCTTCACTCGCGACGAACGTCGGGAAGTGGGCTGGTTGACCATTGTTGGCACAGGGCTTCCGTTTCTTCTTGGTTTGCTCTTTGCTCCCTGGCTTATCCGGCCATCGCTGGCGGGACCCGATGGGAATCGCATCTCGCTCACGCTCGTTCTTGCGGTCGGCGTAGCTGTGACCTCTGTCCCCGTCGTATCCAAAATCTTCTCAGACCTCGGAATCCTCCACACAAGATTCGCTCGATTGGTTCTTGGCGTGGCCGTTCTTGAAGATATCGTTCTGTGGCTTGCCTTGGCGGTCGCAATTGCCGCGGCGGGCAAAGCTGTCCTCGATCCGTGGGCTATGTCATATCATCTCTTGGCGACTGTGGCCTTTTTCACCCTGGGGCTGACTATCGTTCCGCGCCTTATCAAGCGCGTCAACAAATCCAGCTTGAATGTATTTGCCAAACATTCTCCAACTGGATACGCCTTGGCCGTGCTCCTTGCCTACTGCGTACTCGCCGGCGCCCTCGATATCAGTATGGTCTTTGCAGCATTCCTGGCTGGCTTCGCCGTCGTGCACAAGAAGCGCAGACTCTTTTCTGAGGCTCTCGACGCGATAGGGAAGGTCTCATTCGCTTTTTTTATTCCCGTTTACTTCGCCATCGTCGGTCTAAAGCTGGATTTAATTCGTGGCGTGTCGCTCTGGATGATGCTCGCATTCATCGGAGGGACATGTATCGTCAAAGTGTTTTCCGTCTCACTCGCGGGCCGCCTTGCGGGATTCCGTGGATTGGACCTCATCAATCTCGCCATCACCACCAACGCACGCGGAGGGCCGGGCATAGTGCTGGCCAGCGTCGCATTCGATGCCGGCATCATCAGCTCGCAGTTCTACACGACCCTGGTGGTGGCAGCCGTCTTTACTTCACAGATCGCTGGAGCATGGCTGGATTATGTTCTGCGTAAGGGGTGGCCACTGCTTACGCCAACGGTCTCCGGCGAATCTGTCGACCTATCGCCGGTCAACGGCTCTGAAGTATGAGAGTCGCAGCAAGGGTTTTGGTTCGCCTCAAGAGGTGATTGATTATCGAAGGACAATGCTGAGACGGGTGACGCCTCTTGCGGGCACGCGAACTTCAGTGGTCGGGCCAAATCTATCGACTCCCGGCTTCCAATTCGGAAGCCGGGCAATCGAATCGGGTGTCTCAATAGCGTTCACTGCCCGCCCGTTCAGCAAGACTTCACGTGCTGGCGCATGGACGCGCAAGAGATAGGTTTGAAGAGGGGCGACATAAGTTCCGGTTGCACCGTCAAGTGCGATCTCCGTTTGATTGGACCGCTTCGTCGCGCTAACCTTTTGACGCATGTAGATCCCCTTCTCATAGCCGTACGTATTTCCGTCATCCTCGTAGACGACAAAGCTGGCCGACTCTGTCGCAGGAAAAATGTCGAGCGTAATTTCCGTCACAGGCTGTTGTCCGACGTATTGCTCGACCGGCTGCGTTGCGATGATGGAACCGCTACGCACATAGATAGGAATGTCTCTCCATGTCTTGGAGTCAACGTTGAGGTCAATATTCTTCGGCCCTGTGAGCCGTTTGCCTGTCTCATAGTCAAACCAGTCTCCTGCAGGTAGATAAACGTGCTGGCTTGCGGCTCCTTTTGCAACTATAGGCGAGACGAGGAGTGCATCGCCGAACATCCACTCGGTCAAACTTGCACAAGCTTTCTTATCGTCGGGAAACTCCCAATGCATGGGGCGCACAAGGCCAACATTGCCTTCGGCGTTTGCCCGCTCATAGGAGTAAATGTACGGCAGGAGCGCGTAACGAAGCTCCACGGCTCGCCGCGCCGCTGCTTCTGCAATTGGGCCATAGACCCAAGGTTGGCGTTTCTCGTTCCAGTCACCGTGAATTCGCATGATGGGCACAAAAGCGGCGAACTCGATCCAGCGGGCGTAGTTTTCGTCCGTTGGATGTCCGGCGAATCCACCTGCATCCATACTCCAATGAAATTCCCCGGTGTTTAGCGCAGCGAGCATACGTCTACGCTGGTAGGCCATGCTTTCAAAACCAGTTGGAATATCGCCCGACCAACCCGCATATCCATATCGGCTGGCTCCCAGATAAAAGTTTCTATTGAGCGACCAGACACGTAGATTTGAACTTGCACGCTGTCCTTCATAAAGAGCGCGTCCCATATTCAAGAATTGAAAATTGTAAGAAGGGCTATTTGTGGACGAATCTGCCTCGTCATTCCACCATGCAACCATGCCAGTATGGAATGCCGGTTTCAAATGATTCCAGAACCACGTACGCGTGGCCGACTTGTTGAAATCCAAGTTGCGTGCAGGTCGGTGGGTAAAATAGTCATCGATGGGTTGCTCACCAGCAAACCAAAGATTGTGGTCCTGAGCATACTGAGCGGCAATGGTCAGTTTGTTTTGATTGCCGGGCGCGTTCAGCAGGATTCGCGGCTTTAAGATTGCTCCTAGTTTTACACCCTCTTTGCTCATCCGTGCAGCGAATACGCCTGATGCGCCATCGGGGAACTTGTTGGGTGCGATTGCACCCTTGTTCGAGGTGCTATTCCATCTCCATTCTCCATAGTTGTCTTCACCCCAGGCTTTCCAGTCGAAGTCGAGGATGAAGCCGTCGAGGGGGAACTGCTTCTGGCGATATCGTGCCACGATTTGCTCCACCTCTTGCTGATTTGATCCCCACTGGCTGTTGATGAAGCCAAGGGTCCACTTGGGAGGCAGTGGAGGAGGGCCAACAAGCCGCGAAATCAATGCAATTGACTCAAGCGGAGTTCCGGCCGCAATGAAATATTCTGCATCAAGACGCGAAGAATGTTGGAACGAAAGGTTGTCCTGATGTGTTGTGAATTCTCCTCCGTTCGAATCGACGAGAATCGCCCACCTGCCGGTAAATGCGAATGGCGCGCCACTGTCGCCCTGCATACCAGCCTCAATCGATTTGCCATTGTCGCGCGCGATTTCTTCGCCGTTGTCCTTAAGGGGAAGACCGCGCATACCGTAAAGCGTTTCTACGCGAGCGCGGGTCAGCGAGATGATCTTTGTGCGCGCATCATTCAACGGATTGTCGCATCGCAGTAGACGCTTCTCGCTACCGTCAAACACGGTGATCGAATATGGCGCGGTGTCGCTGACTTCGACAGTCATTCTCCCCGTTCCAACAACGTAGGTTCCGTTGTGTCGGACGTGCTTCACGGACTGAGGTGCAATGAGTTTCGCATATGGATCCAGGACCAATGTGCGGGAGGTGACCTTGTGGTCCGGTCGATAGTGAATGCGGACCAGACCGGCGTCTATCACTTCGATTTCGATCACGGTTGTTCCGTCGCTGAGATTCAGACCGGCGCCTGTTTCTGTGATGTGGCTAGGAGAATGAGTGTTGGAAACCTCCGCTGTTGCAACGCGAAAGGAAGAGCCTCCAACGACTATGGGAAGCAGAGCAAGATACAGGCGCCAGACGCTTGGCTTATCGAGACAACTCCAGCGCTTTCCGTTCGACATCTTGACCCACTAGCGGGTAGTGTTCCGTTTCTCCGCAGACGGTTTATACAGTCACAACACATGGGCTGTCAACGATCAGAGACAGTAGTACCGACGATTCCTGTTGTTCCAGGAGGTCGGAGTGGCGGAGGACTTCGGCTCCTCTGACACTTTGCGATCTGCTTGCAATTTCGACACGAGTTGAAGATATTGATTGACGAGTTGACCGACAAACATTGTTCAGAATTCTGGCGAACTGAGTGCGAGAAGCATTGAGCTCACGTTATTCCAAGTCCCAATAACTCGACCGCAACGCGGGTGCGGTCGCTTATTTGGGCCGATTCAACTGGTCGCGCATCGACCCAAGTCTCTGCATATTTTGCTCCATCCTCTGCTCAGGGTATTGAGCAGGAGGAGGCGGGACGTGAACAATTGCACCCGGGCCGGGGACCTCGTGGTTGGGTGAATCGCCGCCAGCGCTTGCAAGGGGGTCTGCTTCGGCGACGGCTGGCGGGTGAGCAGGAATTGGTGCAGATTCTCCGCTCTGATTGGTAAGCACTAATTCTCGCGGAGCTCCCTGGTGAGTGACCCCGAACATCGTGAAATTGTAGCCCGAGCCCGTCAGTAGAGTTGTGAGGACGTCGAACGGATTGAGAGGTCCGTACACGCCATACACACGAATGCTTTTGATAGAACCTTCAATGACCATTCCACTGTCGTCGGCTACTTTCTTCAATATCTGGCTCAGGTCAGAGTTGTTCGCCTCGACAGTGAGTGTCCCGTTCGTAAGCGTAACCTTGGCTGGTCTCGGTACGTCGTTGGACGACAGGATGTTCTGCGTTTGGCTTCCCGCATCGCCTGGAGTCGAAGGCTCCATCTTTAACGAGGCGTGAGGTCTAGTTTGTGGAGTTGTCGGAGTCTTCTGATCTTGCCATGCCATCGCATGATGAACCGCTGTCAGACAGACCGACAGCGAGGCAATGCGGCAGAGTAGAGGTATCCTTCGCCTCACCCGAATGCCGTAATCGCCAAAAGAAAATTTCATTGAGGGTCCTCGATGCCTCAAGCGAGATTCACCTCTTTACAAGCCTACCAGAGGCCTCCCTCCCGGACTTGCCCTAGTCAGCCTCTTGTGTCATCGATGCAGAGGAGCGACACACCCGCCGTCGCGAGAACAAACTGCAGCCTCCGAGCGTGAAAATCTTTCGATAATTTTCCTGATGTTGCATTGGTGCCCGCCTCTCAGGCTTCGCTGTTCTGGGCTGCTGGAGGGCCTATTACTTTAGTAAGTCAATCCTGCGTCTCTATCTATTTTCAAAATTAATGTTCTCCGAGAGATTTGCCGTAAAGCCATATGAGCCATGGCTTAAACGTTTTGCTGTATGTCCCCCGAAAGTGGAATACCCTCACACCTTTGGGTAACTGTAGTAACCGAAGTTTACTAGTAATGTTCATGCAGCGAACGAGCAAATCTTGTGGGATTGAACGCTTTTTGCCAGACCAGGGTGTTTGATGCGGGGTGAAATTTGTGCAAGCTATCAAAAGTAATTGCGACGGGCGCAAGCCTTTCTACCCTCCTCTTTACTATCGGCTGTGGGTCTGGGGCGCAGCAAGCTACAACCCAGAATGCTATTGCGGTGCCAAACATCGTTCAGGTGGTTCCTCAAGTCATTCCAGCCGGATCTCAAACAGCCACTTTGAAAGTTACTGGAACGAACTTTCAAAGTCAGGCAGTGATCTTGTGGAATGGGAATGCAATCGCTACTACCACTATTGATACCAACACTTTATCTGGCACTATCGGCAGTAGTAGTCTTGCTGCCCCCGTTACGATTCCATTACAGGTGCAGAACACGCAGACGATGCGGCAGTCGCAGCCTGTTATGGTTACGATCACAGCAGCTGACGTTCCCAACCGAGCTCCCCTTGCGATAACGACAACCACTTTGCCACAAGGTGTAGCCAATACGCCGTATTCGGCAGCCCTTGTCGCCACTGGCGGAACCTCAGGTTATCGATGGAGCATCACGGCAGGGCAACTTACCCCAGGGCTGAGCCTAGACGCTAGTACCGGAATTATTTCTGGTACCCCTACGTCGAGCGGTAACACATCCTTCAGCGTTACAACTACAGATGCCAGTTTGCCCGCGGAGTCTGCGACTGCCACATTCACTCTTATAGTTGTCGCAGTTCAGGCCCCGCTCGCACCCTTAACCACAAACTCTACTGCACTACCTGTGGCGACGGTTGGCTCACCCTATTCGAATCGTCAGCAGGCGAGTGGAGGCACCCCGCCCTACAGTTGGTCCATCCGATCGGGCGGCCTTCCCGCGGGGCTCACTCTCGATGCATATACCGGAATCATCTCCGGCACTCCCACCTCGAGCGGTAACTCGTCCTTCACGGTCACGACAACGGATTCGAGTTTCCCAGCACAAACTGTGATCGCCTCGCTCACACTTTCAGTGACTCCAGCACCTGCGACTCCCCCACCTGCGACTCCCCCACCTGCGACTCCCCCACCTGCGACTCCCCCACCTCTGGCTATCAGCTTCTCGTCGGTGCCTTCAGGTACGAGTGGCGCAGCGTACTCTGCCAACCTTCAGGCAAGTGGAGGCACCACACCCTACACTTGGTCGATAAACTCCGGTGCGCTTCCTGCGGGACTTAGCCTGACTCCGACGACGGGCGTGATCGCGGGCACACCGACTGCCGCAGGAACTGCCGTCTTCTCCGCTGCAATTTCTGATTCATCAGTCCCGCAACAGACCCAGTCGGTTGTGGTCTCGCTTGTTGTGGCGCCGTCTGCACTCGTGATTACGTCAGGCTCAGTTGCGCCCTCCGGCAGAGTCAACTCAATTTATTCCGATGCTTTGCACGCGGCTGGAGGCACACCACCCTACACCTGGTCTACTCCTGTGGGCAGTCTCCCTGCCGGCCTCAGTCTGGCGCCTAATAGCGGCGTTATCTCCGGAACCCCGACCTTGATCGGCGACTTTTTCTTTGGTGTTAAGGTCACGGACTCAGGTTCACCGGCACAGTCCGTTACGATGCCTATTGAACTCGCTGTGCAGGGCGCTATTAACACCTTCACGCAGCTCCAGAGGAGCGCAGGATGGAAGAGCTCGGGCCAGCTTGCCCCAGCCTACCTAGACTGCGATGATGCCTGTCCTGGAGTTACGTTTTCGATGCTGCAAGGGATCAGTTCGCCCTCGATGAGCGGCAATGCAACACAGTTTGACCTTGGAGGTACGACACCTTATTCGGATGTGCTTTTCTATAACCAGTTGATAGGAGCTTTCTCAACGCAGGGCCTTCCCGACTATGCTCACACTCTTGTTCCGTCTCTAAAGAATTTTACGTACGACGCCTATTTCTGGGTCACTGATGCGGAGCATACGCAGGCGATGGAGTTCGATATAAATTGGTTTATGGACTCCGTCGGAATCACGTGGGGAACTGAGTGCCGAATCAGAGGTGGAAATGAATGGGCCATATGGGACAATGTAGGGGCTAAATGGGTACCCAGCGGATTCGCTTGCAATCCCTTACCAAACGCGTGGAATCACGTGACTGTCACCGCCCAGCGTGGCCCGAATAACACTGTGATATATCAGACGATAACGTTGAACGGAGTTACCTCGAACATCAATAAGACCTACGCGCCATTCGTGGTCCCATCGGATTGGTATGGAATCACGGTCAACTACCAGATGGATGGAGACGAGAAACAGAACTCGATCCGAAGCTATCTCGATAATTTTAGCCTTACCTATTGGTAGACGTAGACTTCCGATGGTCGGCGCACAAGAGAGAGCAAAAATGAACTAGTGGTCAGGACTTTTTTCCTGGCGTCTCGAACATTTTTCCCGTCGTTGAATGATCAATATCCGACTTTAAAAAAAACAAAAATGTCTTAAGATTTGGCGTAAATTTTGGTAGGGCCAAGTGTATGATGCGTATAAATCACACTTGGTTGGTTTACAGTTTTGTTATCCATCCGCGGTTGAAGACTCAGCAGGATGCGAGCCGAGCAGGGAGGTCCGAGTGAAGTGATCTCGGGTCGGCTGGCGCGGGAATGGATGAATTGGTTGTCGATTTCTTGTCATGCGCCTTGGCTCCGGAATGTCGCTTAATGCGACATTCCGAGATTTGTTTGACTGTTCTTTTCTAATTATGCCGACTCGAAGAACAATGGTCACTTTCAACCAAAGGCAGATTAATGAACGTATTTTCCTCCGTAATTTTGATGTTCGCTCTCTTAGTTACGGCACCCGCTTACGCAGCGGTTGTCATTAGCAATCCTACAAATGGCCAAACGGTCAGTCCTGATGTTCAATTCGTCGCAACCGCAAATACCAGTACTTGTTCCAAGGGCGTAGCCGCTGTCGGAATCTACGTGGACGACGGCCTAAACTACCAAGTCAATGGAACGAATCTCAATACCAATCTTCACCTTACGTCAGGTCCTCACAGGGTCGTTGTAGTGGGTTGGGACTATTGCGGAGGCGCGACCACAGCGCAAGTTAATTTAACTGTCAGCGGTACTGCCGGTGTTTCTGTAATTTCGCCGGCAAACGGGAGTACAGTGGGTTCGCCTGTCGCTTTCTCCGCAACAGCAACTTCAAGTTGTCCGCAGGGAGTAGCGGCGATGGGAGTTTACGTGAACAATCAACTTGCTTACGTGGCAAACGGAGCATCGTTGAATACTCAATTGCCCCTCGGAGCTGGTACTCAGAATACAGTCGTTCAGGAGTGGGATCACTGTGGCGGAAGCACGACAGCGCCAGTCAAACTCAATGTAGGGGGAACGACAATTTCCGATGTACAGGCCAAAAGCGGTTGGAACCAGTGGGGCCAGCTAGCTCCGGTCTACGCCATCTGTTCCGCTCCGTGTCCTGGAGTAACCTGGTCGATGAATCAACATGTGAGTTCCGTTTCTCTGACCGGTAATGCAACTCAGTTCAACATTGGAGGCACGACACCTTACTCCGACGTGCTGTGGTCGAATCCCATCATTGGGCAGGGAAATACGGAGAATCTCACCGACTCCAACCATACGCTACTACCTACCCTGCATAACTTCGTCCTGGACACCTATGTATTTGTGACTAACCTCTCGGTTACACAAATTATAGAGCTTGACATAAATATGTTTGCGAACGGGGTTGGGATGGAATGGGGGACGCAATGCAACCATCTTGGCAGTGGCGCCTGGGACATCTTTGACAACGTCAATGTCACTTGGGTGCCGACTAGTGCGCCATGTAATCTGAACGATAATGGATGGAACCATATAACGATTCAGGTTCAGCGACAACCCAACAACGACCTTCTCTATCAAACCATCACCGTGAATGGTGCGACTTACAATATCAATAAAACAATGGCTCCATTCCCGGTTCCTTCGGGTTGGTGGGGCATGACAGTCAATTATCAGATGGACGGTGACTACAAGCAGAGCCCGAATACTACCTACGTGGACAAGATGAGCTTCACGTACTGGTAGATTGGGTCATTTTACAAGGCTGTCTCACCGTTTGCTCAGAAATACAGACCATCATTAACCTATTGGGCGGGCGCATTTCGCCGCCCAATAGGTTCTGCGCTACGTGATTTGCTCGGTGACCGCAGGATCGGCTCGTGGGTTCTGCAGATCGCGATCGAAGGGCTCACGAAACACAAACTGCTCGATCTCCGCCTTCGCCTTACCGATCGGCATCACTGGAATCACGGTCATGCCGTTCAGTATTTTACTCAGTGCCAAATATGCATTTCTATTGGAGTGAAGAAACTCAAGCGGATATTCAGGTTTGCGAGCGAAGGCTTCAACTGGATTTGCGTCGAGTATGAAGCTGATCTCCGGCGTCGGAACCAACCTCATGATTCCGCGCTGGTAGAGCCGAGTGACTGCATTCCCCATATTCAGATTCACTAACTCGTCATACATGTAGCGATCAAAGATGACAACATCCGCCTCGGATCGCAAAGCTCCTTTGACTATTTTGCGTAGCGAGATCGCATCGAAAAGATAAAGCGCCATCCGAACGAGGCTCATCACCGGTGAACGGATATTTTTGTCTTTGCGATGAATTGGTATCTCGGGGGTTCCTATTCCCTTATCCCCTTTGAAGATCTTGTGCCCAACATCTTCTCGAACCCACTTAAGCGTCGCGACGTCATCCCAAAAGGAAACCAGTTGAACAGTGCGGCCGGAATTCTCAAGACTGCTATACAGGGCCGCGATCTGTGTGGTTTTCCCGGCACCGTCGATACCAGAAAAACTGATGATCCTTGCTCGGGCCTTATTTGGAACGTCACTCATTGTTGCACCCAAAATCATTGTCAAACGAAGCTCGAGCATTACTGAGGCCGGCTAGGGCTCCCCAAAGTCGCCGCTGCCACAACCCCAATTGCGACGCCTGCCCCAGCCAGGAGTGCAATGCGAATCGCGAATGAATGGATACGTCTCTGTTTCGCTGGCGCGATAGCGGCGCCAGATGGCCTGGAGGCGGGAACACCTTCGGGCCTTTCATAGGGCGCTGCGGCAGTTCCCACAGGGGCGGGCGTTGGTTTTTCTTGTTTTGTCTGAGGATTCGGGGGAGTGTTCTGATTTTGGTCGGGAGTTTGCGTCGCCAGCATAGCCGAGCCGTCGGTGACTGATACCTCGGCAATTCTCTCTTTTTTGCCCTTCGCCACGCTTTCCGTTGCAGTCACAGCCGTAACTGAATCCTTGGGAACTTCGCCGGTCGTCTGCGGCGCTATCGTCTGAGCCGCGCCGATTGGTGCAACCAGCAACGCCGTCAGACACAGAGCAATCTGCCGTTCTACCCAAGAATTCAGAACCTTCATCAAATTGCTCCTCACTATTACCAGGTGGATCGTCGCAAATCTTCGACGTCGCGGCTACGCTGCATGCTCCGAGACGTTGCCGAAGACTTCCGGTTCCTGAGCCAAGGGTGCCAGGCTGATTGGCCGCTGATGGAAACTCTGCACTGCACTCTCCGTTGTCGCATAAGTCTCAAAAATACGGTCTAATCCGGCGACTCGGAACGCTGCCATTGCAGTCGGATTCAACGCGGCGAGCCTGACGTCTCCGTTGCATTTCATCACCTCTTCTAAGCAAGAAAGCAATAGATTGATAAGAGCGTAATTCATATCTCCGATCATCGAGCAGTCCAGTACGAAGCGAGGACGTTCGGCTTCTGCACATTGCTGCAGATTTAAGAGAAAGCTTCTCTGGACGCTTGCCGTCACTTTTTGCGGGACTTGATGTACCTTCACTTCCCGTTTTCTGATGGACATCGGATTTTCATCCTTTCCAATTCTTTTCAGCATTTCTTACTGGTTGAATTCGACTTACCCACCTTCGGCCAAAGCACCTAGCCGAGATTTCTACCCTGAATGCTCGAACAAACTCTCCAACTCTGTCTTCGGATGCCTCACCAGATGTTGCAGCAGGTTTCGGCCATATCGGGTAAGACTCGCGGGATTGGTTTTGTACCAGCAGCATCGAGCCATCTCGGGTGACAGGCCGCAGACGAAGCGAAGTTGATCCAGCTTTCCTTCGAGCACGGCCGCGACAAAACGATGATTTCCGTCGAGGATCGTCAAGGGCTCGGTTACATCCAAGCCGATCAAGACCACAGAACCGGCGTTTGAATGCTCTTGCGAAAGCCTGAGACGGATATCAGAGATCTTCACGAGGAAAGGATTGTCATTCTTTCGTTCCCGACGCTGTATCCGCTGGACCACCTCGGTAATTGCAAAATTTCCGCGTGCAAATTTCAGCCACTGTGCTCGAGGGAAGACCCTTATCCGATCAAGGTACAGATCGCTAACCGATGCTTCATACCATTCAGTGTCGAGCGGGAGTTCCTTCCAGAGCGCCCGGTGACGGACGAAAAGCAGCGCGCGCCGCTTCGCGCTTTCAGTCTTGTCCTCTAGGTCCGGAGTGAACACGATCGGGCGAAAAGCTTCACGATACTTGTCATATGCTACGTTCTCGAAGTCGCTCTTCAAGAATTCTGCAATGACTTCGTCTTCAGAGATACGGCGAAGTAGTCGAAGCTTATTGGATGCACTTTTTTCTATTGCTCTATTGTTGCGAAGCGAACCTTTGAGAAACCCTGCTCCAATCACGACAAGGAAAACTGACACCAGTATCAGCTGCACCATAATGACCTGCAGCAAGGAAGCATGAAATTCAAAGATGCTAACGATAAGAACGCCGCTGAATACTAATTGGAGCCAGCTTGTGTTTGCGATCTTGTAGGACATTTCGTAAGTAATTACTACGACGCTCAGCGAGTAGATGACGGTCATAATCGCGTAAAGCGCCAGAAGGTACGGAAACCCGTGTGGCCCTGGAAGTTGAAATCCAGATCCAAAGAACTTCATCCACACCCAACCAGGTGTGATGCGCAGGCCAATTGCGAATACAGATCCGACTGATAGTACGAGCAAAAGCGACGTTGCGATAAGCGAGAAATTCTTTCTCTCTTCATGGTCAGTAGCCGCAACTACCGGGAACATACTATTCACGACCGCAGAGGAGAAAGCGAAGATGACTCTTCCGATCATTGCTACTGCTGCGTATAGGCCTGCAACCCGAGGGTCGAAGAAGTGTTTTACCAACACTATGTCGCAGTTGTTGATAAGTACTTGCCCCGAGAAAAAGATTAGTGCTTGAGAGAATTCCTGAAGCACGTTTCCGAATGAAAGCGGGTTAGGAATACTGGCAGAGAGTTTCGGAGAAATTGCGAGGTAGGAAAATACGATAGCCGCAGCGTTTGCTGCGATGACACCCGTCACACCGTAGCCCAGCATAATCATCAGCAACGATCCGAAGAGCCTAACAGCTCCTTCGAGTATCAGATTTTTGGCAAGACTACGAAATCCATACGCGCCCTGAATGTACCCGCGTCTGCTGCCTAGTGGAACGTAGAATGCGGTTCCGACGGCGAGAAGCACCACCAGTGTCGTGTTCGGCAGATTGAGATAATTAGTAATCCCCTGGCGGAACAAAACCAGTAGTACGGCCACGAATACTCCGGCACCCCACGCGCCACGGTGGAAACCACGATAAACAGCTTCTCTAGCTCCAATGGAGGCCTGCTGCGCTACGGCTTTAGTGGCGATGATCTGAAAAGAGAGAGTGACTGCCGAAGTTATGGTGAGCAATGTATAGACGGCGGTGGCATGTCCAAACCCGCCGGGCCCGAGGAAACGGGCCACCGCAACATTGTACGCAACGTTGATCGCGGTCACGAGACCAGAACCGGAGAGCAGTACAACGCTGCCGGAGATAATCCGGGCTTTCAATTCTCTCGATCTGTCTGTCGGCCCGTTCACGCTTGAAAGTCCCGCAATCCAATTTTTCACGATGAAACTAAAAGTGGGATGAAACAAAATGGGCTAAATAAGCCCATCGAAAACTAGCTGTTACGTCGGATAGAAGCACGTCTTATGCCAATCCAACGTTGAAGAGCGAGGAGACCGAGGAAGAGCTCTTGATGGCCTTGCGTTAACTCTTGATATAAGAGGGGAATTGCGCACTTCCGGGTTGTTTCCCGCCTTCCTATTGGCAGGCGTTGTTATTTCGAGTACGAAGAAGCTTCTCAATTAGCATTCGAGTGTTCGAGTAGTGTTGATTGAAATGACGGAAATGAGTAATCATTTTCCTTTTAATAGGCAAAAGATTGCGATGTGTGTAGACTGAAGCGCACTATCTTGCAACCCCCTATGGTTTAATCCATCTACTTTATGTAAGAACATATCCTCTGGTGTGGTTTCGGGGGCTTGTGTTAGATACTGTTGTTTATGTCTGTTGGCGCTAACGCTGCATTCCTATGCCTCCTAATGATGTTCCGTGGCTGTTCTGGTTCATCTCAACCGGTACAGCTGAAGTACAAAGCGGTAGGTAAGTCCCCAGAGCTACTTGCCGTCTACCAGGCGTGGTTCGGTTCCCCCCGGCATATTTCGGTGGGCTATTCGTCTCACGATCCTGAAGTGCTCCGGAAGCAGATCCGCAAGGCGAAGGACATGGGAATCGCTGGCTTCGTCGTTGATTGGTACGGAGATCGGGAGGTCTTCATCGATCAGAGTTATGCGCTCATGCAGAACTCCGCGGCTAAAAACAAATTCAAAATCGCGATGATGTACGACGAAGGCGATCAGGAAGATGGCGCGACCGATCAAGTGATCGCAGACTTTACGATGTTCCACGACACCTATCTAGCTCCGAACGCACCCGGTCGCCAAGCCTATGTTACTTACCAAGGAAGGCCGCTCATCTTCGTCTTTCCCCATGGTGGACATACCGATTGGGCCAGGGTTCGGACTGTGGTGGACAAGTGGGAGTCGCCGCCATTTCTCATTCAGGAAAACACTCCGGGACCCCACCCTGAGGCATTCGACGGATTTTATCCGTGGATCAGTCCTGGTTCCAAAGGATGGTCTCAAGATGGCAGCAATTGGGGAGAGTCGTACCTCGCCGATTTTTACCACACAATGGCGGACAAATTTCCCGACAAGCTGATTATCGGTGGGGCTTGGCCATCGTTCGACGACACGAAGGCATCCTGGAGCTTGAATCGGCACATCTCAGCTCGCTGCGGACAGACTTACAAAGACACCAGCGACTACTGGCGGAAATTTTTCCCAGCCGATCAGGTTATCCCATTTTTGATTATAGAAACCTGGAATGACTACGAAGAGGGTTCCGCGGTCGAACTCGGCCTTCCAACGTGTGGAGGCGAATCCGAGCCCAAATCTGTGCAAAGCTCAGAGAAGGGGTCGGCGCCGAGACACGATGAATGAGGAAGTTTTTTCGCCTCTATCAATCCAGTTGTGCCTGAAGAATTCGCACTCTCCATCGTACATCGGATGGTGTGAGCACCACGAGATAGCGTTGTCGCATCGACTTCGTGGCCAGAACTTTGTCGTGATCGAGGACCTGCTGGTCGTACTCCACTGTGTCAATCATCTGGATTGACAGCCCCTCGGGTGAATAAAACACAATCTGAAGATCGTGTGTGCGCTCCAGATAACGAGTGTGAATCCCGAGGCTCTCTTGCTCTTTGATCGTGTTCGCCAATTTCTCCCGCGCTGTACCGACAAAGTACGCATCCAGGAGCGCCGATTGATTTTGATCGAACGCAGCCTGCAGGGTCTTCCACGACTGAAGATAGTCGCGAATTACTGCGATTTCCGTTTGTTTCTCCACCGGCCTCGAACCCTTCAGCTGCGGCGGTTGCACGCGCACCGACGGTTGGTCCATCCAGGAAACCATCAGCACGCTCAAGACGTAGCTCGTTAGCCGGAGCGGATTGATCATTGTCCACCATTCCATCGAATCTCGTTGCCAGCCACAACTCCACAAGCGACTGAGATTCGCGATCCTTTGTTGGCCGGCATGTCTACACGCGCCACTCCTTCTTTGAGGGGAACGTCGACCGTGGTTTGTGTGTTATTGAAAGATTGAGTAAACGTCACGACCGTGCCGTCAGGAATTGCATTGCCGCTGCAGTCGCGCACAGGAGCCGTCTGCACTTCCAACTTGTTACCGTTGGGGTGCGCGCTGATCATAATCCGACATGGCTCTCCCGGAACTTCCTCGATAATGCGTGTGCTCGAGGCATCCCCGACGCGGGCAACGAATTTCGCGGTGCCTTCTTTCGTTGACGAATCCATTTCAGTCCACGCCAAGCCATTTCGGGTCGTGACGCTGCGACTCTGAACGGCCCCCGCGGGAACCGACAGCTCGAAGGAAACCGATGTAGGTGTGGTCATCAGATTTCGGTAGGCATCGAAGACATAGACGGCTCCACTGATTCCGTTGTGCAATCCAACTGGAAGTCGAGATGGCTTCGCCAGAAATCCCAGAGTTTCAGGTCGAGCTCCAGCGATCACATCGAATTCACCAGTGCTCTGCGACGACGGACCGACAAGAATGGCCAGATAGTGGCCGGCGTTATAAAGCACTCCTGTTGGAAACGACGCCGATTCTCCTATTTGCACATCGCGCCGAAGCGCCTGTCCTAGTCCGACGATATATAAAACGGCCTTGCCGCTTCCAGTCGTCTGAATCGAGAACGCATCTCCTGCGACGATAGTCTTCGGCAGCTTCATGGCTGCATCTTGCGCCCGAGAGAAAGTGAATTGCGTAAGGGCAAACCCAGCCAACAATGCGGCGTTTCTGAATCTCACAGAGAACTCCCGTTGGTATAGGTCGAAACGACAATTCGCTGACTGCTCACCTTCCCGGCGAGATCTGAGGGAACAGAGACGCGAAAGTCGACGGGTATCTGCGGCTGAAGCGTACGATCAATATATTGGCCGGCGACCCAAAGTACCTGGCCATCCTTGTCATAAAACGTCGAGAGGACATGTGCCACGTTGACCGTGTGACCGCTTTGATTGGATAGCTGTCCGGTTGCGGATGCGCCCGGGCTGGGATTATATTTCTGGTTTTGAATCTCAATCACGGGGTCTGCCGAGGCAGAAACCAGCACAGAAAGCGGTTCCAAGTGGATGCTGCCTACCTGGGACAGATCGACGCCAGGAAACCGAATGATGAAGGGCGTAATCTGCTTTGGTAGAAGCGTGTGGGAGATCATGTCGAAGGGGCCTTCCGTGTCGATCGGCGAGCCGTTTTTCGCCAGTAACGTGGCACGCACAGACACAAACGAGGGGACCACATCTTCATTCAAAAGTTCACCCATAACGACCATGCCGTCAGCGCGATTCACCGGGTGCATGTCGATGATGCGCACGTGCGGCGCTTCAACGTCTTGCGCTCCCCAGTCATCTCCCGAGCCACTATAAATGACATCCCAACGCAGGTAATTCACTCGGATTACCTGCGGCGGTACATGTTGCTCAGGCACCAGGGGCCAAGCTACAGCCCATGTCTCACCGTTTTTCACGACGTGCAGATCGCGAGCGTCCTCAAAGACCCCGACGGGGGTCGACCAATGCAGCTTCATTACCATCTCCGCATCGTTCGCGGACTGATGAAGTGGCTTCACTTCGAAATTATCAAGGGTTGCGTAAGTTCTAAGGCTGAGCCCATATCCGGTAAGGTCATGGATGAAATCCGCTTCGGTGAATTTGGCTTTGTTCGAAAGACTCGAGTACGCTTTGCTCAGTTGCTGTAAGCGGATCTGGGTTCCGAGGGCTTCTACCGCGCCTTCCGCAGTGGAAGACGAACCAATGTGATTCTCTTTTCCTCCGCCGACATAAGCCGCCGCGGTAGAAACCGGCCAAATTGTGCCAATCGCAATGAGACCAACGGTTGCGGCGAAGATAAGCCCAGCGAGTGCGCCTCCCTTGATCACGAAATTATCCCCCCGGACATAACGTTCGTGGGGAACGCAGACACATCTTCCACCGACAGGCCTCGCCGCTTTTTGTCCGGGATAAATAGCACGGCAATTGCAAGAAGGCTGGAGCCGAAGGGAAGCGTGCCCCACAATATTCCTTGCCAGCGCGGAGGGATCTGATCCAAGTTCATTGGAATGGCTGGTGGTACGCCATCTTTGCTCCAGATTGTGATCGTCTTGTCGTCAAGCATATCGACTTGGCGCCAGCCGGCAAAGTAAAGTAGGGGATCGTAGTAGGGATCGCGCACAATCACCCACTTGAGTCCATATCGATCTGCATGGTTCAGCATCGCGCGTAGGGAATCGAGGCCAGGCTTAGCAAAATACTTTGCACTAGTGAGCGCAGCTCCGCCAAACTCAGTGAGTTCCGGAAGAGTACGGGCAGAGTTGGATTCTCCGTCGACGCTGTTCGCGTTCGTGACGATCGCCAGTCGCGAGAGTTTGTTTCCGAATCCAAGAGTCACGTAGCGATACTTATCGTGGCCGTCGCGATTGAGCCATTCGGCGACATGTTGTACGTCGAAGTTTGCCGCGTCTGCCGGGCGAAAGGTAGACCACGAGACAGCCAGCGCACAAGTCGCAGCGCCTAGGATTGTGAGGGGGACGACAGCTCGCATTCGGAATCGATCCACGAGATCCGCAGTGATCACACCGAGAATCGGCAAAGCAAGTAACGTCGCCCAATAAGTGAATCGCTCAAAGGTCAATACTTCAAACGCGCGGCCCAGGAGCATGCGGGCGACAGGCGTGGTACCGCCCAGTCCCACCAGAAATGCAAGCCAAAAACCCAGCATTAACGGACGAAGGCGGACGACGGAGCAACCTCGAATGATAATGAACGGTAAGGCTAAGATCAGTGCCCCGTACGGAACGATGAAGTAATTCAGTCCCCACTGCGGACTGAGAATATAATTGGCGCGGCTAGGATGCGGAATCGGCGCCTGAGTGACTGGATAGCGAATCAAATCAATCCAGAACGGCATCAACACCACCGCGATCGCGATACAAACCAGTACGGTGATGGTCAGGGCGCGCAGAATGAGCGTCTGGACCGAAGTCTTTTCTTCGTCCTGATCATCTCGGCTCTTGTCCAATAATACGAGTCCGACAACGGGGAGCGCGAAGAACATCGATCCGAAGAGCAGGGTCGCATGGTGTGCTGCTGCAGCGGCAACTAGCAGTACACTCCCCTTGAAAAAGGAACGCCATTTTCCATAGCGGAGCCAATCGAAGACAAAGGGTAACGCGTTGAGATAAATAGGAGCGGCCATCGTCGTGCTCAGTTGGCCCGCCGAATATACGAGGAAGCTTTCCGATCCGAGAAAAACACTTGCCAGGGCCGCAAACGATGCTGCTCGGGGACTCACCCACAACTTCGAGAACCGGTATGTCCCGATTGCTAGAAGTAATATCGCGATGAACTGAACAGTCATATATGCCACGTTCAATCCCAGAATCCAGGAAAGAACGGCCACCCATTGTTGTGGCAGCGGAGGATACGTCGTTTGAGAAAAGCCCGCAAACCACTTAGGGTTCCAGGGCTCAAACCAGTGGTTAGCGTAATGCGAAGCGAAGAATATGTGGAAGTTCGTGTCGTACGACTTAAGTGGTAGCTGCATCAGCAGCAGTGGTAGATGAATTGCGGCCGCAGCCAATAGGATAAAGCCAATTGGTATAGGTTTTGACCTTGCTGCAGTGGACGCTGGTCTTAGCAAATTGTCCTCTTGATACGGGGTTTTGATGCAGAAAGTAAAATAACTGTTGCTTCCGGTGAGTATCTCAGATTGCGAAGGCCTTAGACAATCTAAACTCCAGACTTGCGCAAACTGCGGCTAATCTTCCGATCCGAAATTTATGTAGACAACATTACCAAGCTCGTTTGCATAAAATGAATTGAGTCCATTAATTAGCTTGTCGGTGACCCTTGATTGTTCGATCGAAGCGCTCGAAAATTTCGTGTGGAATTGTGTTTTGCTTGTTTGCCGGCCCCGGGTTCTCTCAGACCTATCAGCTAGATCCTGATTCTTCCGACAAGCCGGGGACCAATGCGGTTCAGAAACAATCTCAAGAGCAGCCACTGGGATGGGGATCAAACATCGAAAATGCCCGCTTGGCTCGAGCCGCCGAGCTGGCACTGCAACGCGGTGATCATGCGCTTGCCCTCGACTACGCACAGCGGGCTGTACAGTCGGCTCCAAATGACCCACAGCTTTGGTTCCTGCTTGGTTACTCGGCCCGGCTTGACGGCAAATATGGACAATCCGTAGATGCATACCAGCGAGGCCTTCGATTGAATGGTTCATCAATCGATGGGACCTCAGGACTCGCCCAGACATACAACTTGATGGGCCGAACAGCCGAAGCAGAGCGATTGCTGAAGCGGGTCATTGCTGCTGATCCAAGACGAATAAATGATTTGCTCGCCTTGGCCGATCTTTATCTGAAATCGGCAAACTATACTGAGGCCTTGGCATGGCTCGGTAAAGCAGAACGCATCGAACCTTCGGCGAACTCCGAGTTACTCATGGCCGTTGCGTACCAGCATCTTAAACAGATGGACATGGCCGGTCATTATCTGGAGCTTGCAAAGACCCGTGCTCCCAACAACCCCGATGTTGGCCGATCCCTAGGTGCGTTTTACCGCGAAACGGGGGATTATGCCAGAGCAATCGACGCTCTCACTTCAATCCGGAATCCGAATCCAGAGGTTATGGGGGAGCTTGCTTACACCTACGGCCTCGCTGGGAATACGGAGGACTCGGCACGGCTTTACGTGCAGGCCGCAACCGCGCTCCCCCGCGACCTCGGGCTGCAGCTTTCGGCGGCCCAGGCCCAGGTCTCGGTTGGTTCCATCGATTCTGCAAACTCATTCCTTGAACGAGCATCCAAACTCGACCCAAATTACTACCGCCTGCATGCAATTCGCGGACAGGTGGCGCAGGTGCAGGATCGCGAAAGCGAAGCCGTAAAAGAATACAGCGCTGCCGTAGCCAACCTGCCCCAGTTCCCGCAGGAAGGACCGCTCTATGGCATTCAGTTGCACATGACCATAGAGGCGCTCTACAGGAGTCTGGATGAGATAGATCTCGCGCAGCAGCAGTTGCGGATCGCTCACACCGCGATTGATGCCCTTGACGAGCGAGGACCGAACCGGGCAGCGTTTTTGCGTCTAAGAGCGCTCGTTGAATTGAATTCCGGTCAGTTCGATCGCGCGCTGAACGACATAACTGACTCTCTGGCAATCGCGCCAACTGACCCCAACAGCCTTCAGCTCGATGGAGATGTGCTGATGAAAATGGGCCGGACCGCAGACGCAATCGCTATGTTCAGCAAAGTACTCGCCATCGACCCTCGGAGTCGTTTTGCTCTAACTTCTCTCGGATACGCGTCGCGAGCCGCAGGGAACGATCGCGACGCGGAGAAGTACTTTAATCTTCTTGCACAGAATTATCCGTCCTCCTATGTTCCCTATCTTGCACTTGGCGATTTGTATACCGCCCGTGGCGATTATGAAAAGGCAGAAGCCTCATTCTCTCGTGGCTACGCCGTCGCGCCGCATAACTCACTGATTGTGTCCGGTGGCATGAATGCTGCGATCGAGTCGCATAATCTTGCCTTGGCGGGAACCTGGCTGAATCGTGTGACTGAGAAGATGGCGTCCGTTCCGCAGGTTTTGCGAGAAAAAGAACGGTACTTCAGCTTTATGGGCGACTATCGGCTCTCGGCAGAGATCGGCCGTGAAGCAATAAAAGTCATGCCCCGGGATCGCGATGTCGTGGTCTACCTCGGTTACGATTTGCTCCGCCTCGAAGAGTACGGTGAGCTGCAGGCCCTAACTACGCAGTACAGGGACGTCTTCCCGAAAGAGCCCGACATCCCACTCCTTGCTGGTTATGTTTCCAAACATAATGGCCAGTTCGAGCAGGCGGTACAGGAGTTCACCGCAGCCATCGACTTGGATCCGAGTATTGTGACGGCCTATACCAACCGCGGCTACGTGCTCAACGATCTTCACGAGCCGGCGCGCGCTGCAGCGGACTTCGAGGAGGCGCTCAAGCGTGAGCCGAACACCGCGGAAGCCCATATGGGCCTTGCCTTCGCTGAACTGAATCAAAATCACTTGCAGGCCGCCGTGCGACAGACGCAACTGGCAGAGGAGATCAGCGGTAGCTCGGAGTTGATTCATACCATCCGTGCCACGGCTTATGGTCGTCAGGGCATGCTGAAAAAGTCGGAATCGGAATATCGCGCAGCGTTGAAGTTTGATCCAAAGGATGGTTCGATCTATCTGGCTATAGCAAACATCTTCTTCTCACAACGCCGCTACGCTGAAGCGCTCGTTGAACTTCAGACCGCCGAACAGCTTCTGCCCGAGAATGCTTCAGTCTATGCCCTGATGGCCCGCACGGACGCCAGCCTGCAGAATAGGGAACAGGCTTTCCATGACATTCAGCTTGCGGAACAGTACGCACCGCACAATGCTGAGTCAACTCTGAAGCCTCTGCCGGGGCAATCGGCTGCCAGCGATATCTACGTATCCATCGGAGAGGCGCTCATAGAACTGAATGATCCGGAGGGAGCGATGGAGCGATTCGGAAAGGCGCTTCAGGCTCCCAACAGTAATCGCGCTGGGGTCCGTCTCGCAATTGCTAGTCTGATGGCGCAGCAGAACTACGTCGAAGATGCGGAGCGCCAGATCGCTCTCGCCCAGATGGAAGCCGACGCCGGAGACACAGTTCCTTTGAGCGGCAGTCAGTATATCGAAGCTGCGAATATTTTCCAGCAAGTCCATGAGTACGAGCTGTCTCAGACTTACCTGCAGCGTGCAAAATCGGCAGGCGCACCTGATGCGGCAATACGAATCGCTTTGGCGAACAGCTATCTTGGTCTCGGGGAGACCAGACGTGCAGCCGCCGAGTTGGCGGCGGTGAAGCAGACTGGCGACTCCGACGTAGACTATCAGTATCTGCTGGCCCAAGCGTCGATGTACCAGCAGGAACACCTTAGCACCGAGGCACTGTCGGCATTTGCCCAAGCGTCCAGCAACGCAGGAGACGATGAGACTGCCGAGCTGAATCTTCTTCAGGCTGGAGCGAATGAAGGTCTGAGAATCAATTCCAATTTCAGTGCGCTCTTTGGCGTAATTGTTCAGCCCATCTT
The DNA here is from genome assembly GCA_000381605.1 of Acidobacteriaceae bacterium KBS 89. GTDB lineage: Bacteria > Acidobacteriota > Terriglobia > Terriglobales > Acidobacteriaceae > Edaphobacter. The sequence goes on along the minus strand of KB906754.1, from coordinate 459,152 downwards.
TGAGGACAGCACCGTATACGTATTGGACTCCAAGCTGACAAGCCCAAGCGGACCCGTTCCACCCACGAATCTGGCGGAACTTCCGCCCCCTCGATCTTCGATAGAGACGGACTCGATCAATGCCTTCCATGTGCATTCTGAAAAATTACCGACGAACAGCGGGTTCTTCGAGGTATCGAATACGCGTGGTGTCATCTCTGTACCAGCCACCAATTCGATCGTGAATCGAAATACAACGAATTATGAGCTAAACTTTGGCCTCGATCCAACCGTCCATTTGGGCTCCAACGTTGTGACTTTCAACACGGGAGTTCAAGGGACGATCCGCCGCGACTCCGTCTCCCCCGTTCAACTGAATCAGAACTTGTTTAGAGTCTTCACTTACCTCACCACAAGTTCCTTCTTCAATGCTGTCTCGGCGCAAGGGTTTTTCGTTTACGAAGCCGGGCCCTTTACCGAAACTCCAATGTACGAACGAACATTAACAGGCGCAGTCAAATTCCGAGTCGGTGCTCCATGGAGCAAGACGGCGCTGATTACCGGTTGGGGTTCCAACGATCAAAAATTTACTTCGCAACCGCTCGGAGATATTCAGAACTATTACACCTCGTCTTATATCGGCCTGACCCATCGTTTTTCTAAGAAGTGGAATGCTGAGGCGATCGTTGAAGACCTCCGTGCATGGCGGGTTGTGCCTTATTCACCCATCCATAGCGCGATATCGCAGGCACTACGACCGGCCGCAACAGTTAATTTCTCTCCGACGCGCCACTGGGACATTCAGGCTGTGGGCTCGTATGAGAGTACCCGTGGCTTCCACGTCTACGACATCATAGAGTCCGGATTTTCCGTCTCTTATACGTTACCGATCAATCGGACGTTCAACGATAAGACGGGTGATGCCCGTTTGAAATATCCGATTCGTTTTTCCGCGGGGATGCAGATGGAAACTTTTCCAAATTTCACGCCCGGCCAGAACAGGCAGTTTAGACCTTACGTGAACGTCACCATTTTTTGAGTGAGGACCTGCTTTGAAATCAGGCAAATATCTTGGTTTTTGCAATTCGTCGAATAATCTGAAACTCGAAGAACGGTCGCAGGTCGGGTCGAATATGCGACAAAGGACTGAATGAAGAACCTTCCATACAACCAAAGTGTGACTTTCAATGGTCTATCTTACAAAGACGTGCTCTAAGATGAAACTATGATTAAGATCTGCCTGGTCGCTGCATTTCCTCCTAGCATGCGGCCATTGAACGAATATTCCTTTCACCTTGCGCGCGAAATTCAGCGCCATAAGGACGTGGAATTGACGATCTTGGCTGATGAACTGGAGGATTATGCGTTCGCGAAAGGTGCAGAGGGAAATCCAGCCGACTCCCAACGATTGTCGAAGTTGCCTGGCGTCAACATTATTCGCTGCTGGAAGTTTGGTAGTCTGGCGACGCCGGGTCGGCTCCTAAGCACGATCCGCCGGTTAAGACCCGACGTCGTCTGGTTCAACGTTGTCTTCTCGACCTTCGGCTCGACCGAGAGCCCTCTGGCCGCATTTGCTGGACTGTCTGTTCCTGTCCTGACTCGAGCTGCCGGATTTTATACCCACATCACCTTGCACCACATTGTTGAGCATCTCGATTTCTCGGGCACGGGAGTACGTCGGGAGAAGTTTTATCGCAAGGGCACAAGCATCGCGACACGAACGCTTCTCAAAGCCCATTCAGTTTCTGTCCTCCTCTCCGACTATCGGCGTACCTTGAAGACAAAGTACGCAGCTGAGAATATTCTTGTCGGAACACATGGGACGTTTGCCACCATTCCCCGGCCTCCTGATATGACTAAGCGTGGCAACCCTGATCTTCGCATCCTAGCATTTGGAAACTGGGGCACCTATAAACGCCTTGAGAGGTTGATGGAGGCGTTTCCACTCGTATTGGAAAAACTCCCTAACGCACGGCTGATCGTTGCAGGCGGCAATCACCCGGCTGCGACAGGGTACTGGGAGTCGATCCAAAAGTCACAACCTCCGAATCTTCCAATTGAGTTTCTGGGATATATCCCTCATAACGATGTGCCAAAACTATTTCGCACAAGTTCTCTCCTGGTGATGCCCTACGATTCGTCGACCGGTTCGAGCGGTCCCGCCCACCAGGCATGTGAATATGGTGTTCCCATCGTATGCGCTGATATTCCGGATTTTCGTTGTATGGCGACTGACGATGACATGGCGATTGTCTTTTATAAGACAGGCGACGCTGCGGATCTCGCGGAGAAGCTATTGTCTGTCCTGCAGTCTCCTGAACTTCAACGCCAGATGTCTGAACACAACTATCAGGCCGGAGTTCAAATGACGATGGCCACTGTTGCGAGTAACTATCTGAGATGGTTCCAGCTCCACAAGATCAAGCGGACGATCGCAAGTGACGGAAGTATCGCTCGATTCCGTCGACGCTGGGCTGGTTCGTCGACTTCGCGTCTGGACGAAACGGAACTAAGTCGGGAGTGGGGCGGCAACACTATTAAGTCACCTTTGCTGCGCAATTCACCGACGGGGCCGGAACTTGAGGCAAATTCCGATTTAGGCGAGGACAAGCCAGGGTTGGTTCCGGACCGCTGACTGAAGTCGCAAAATTTTGCACTATAAAGCCGAAAAGGTTTACCCGTCCTTCTCTTTTCCAGGAAGATCGAATGGCGCGTAGTCGATAATTGGGTCAAAGACTTCAAACCGTAAATTTCGCCCGCCCAAGCCTATTGGCATCAAACCTGCTAACTGCGAATGTGAACTTATGGAGGATAGGGTGCTATCAGTGCTTGCTGCCCAAACAGATTCGCGTGTGCGGCTTGCTGCGGTGTCGTTTTCCTGCATATTTTTGCTGCTGTCTCTCGCCGGTTGTGGAGCAAACGTGTCTATTGCCGAGGGCTCCCGGCCGACGGTGTCGGTTAGTGCGATCCCTGCGTCGATCTCAGCTGGCAGTTCTTCGGTTCTAACCGTAACTGCGGGCAACGCGACCCAGGTGACGCTGACGGGCAGTGACGGCAGCAGCTACGTGCTTGGGGCCACAGGTGGTACACAGAGCGTGACTCCGACTACGACGACGACCTACACGGCTACGGCCACCGAGGCCGGCGGCTTCAAGGTGACTGCAACGGCGACAGTCACAGTATCTGGGGCTGCAGTGCCGACGGTGTCGGTAGTTGCGAACCCTGCCTCGATCTCAGCTGGCAGTTCTTCGGTTCTAACCGTAACTGCGGGCAACGCGACCCAGGTGACGCTGACGGGAAGTGACGGCAGCAGCTACACGCTTGCGGCCACGGGTGGTACGCAGAGCGTCACTCCGACTGCGACGACGACTTACACGGCGACGGCAACCGGTGTCGGCGGCGTCAAGGTGACAGCAACGGCGACAGTCACAGTATCTGGAGCTGCGGCGCCGACAGTGTCGGTAGTTGCGAACCCTGCCTCGATCTCAGCTGGCAGTTCTTCGGTTCTAACTGTGACTGCGGCTAACGCGACCCAGGTGATCGTGACGGGCAGTGACGGCAGCAGCTACGTGCTTGCGGCCACGGGTGGTGCGCAGAGCGTGACTCCGACCGCCACGACGACCTACACGGCGACGGCAACCGGTGTCGGCGGTGTCAAGGCGACTGCAACGGCGACAGTCACAGTGTCTGCAGCTGCGACACCGACGGTGTCGGTAGTCGCGAACCCTGCGTCGATCTCAGCTGGCATTTCTTCGGTTCTCACTGTGACTGCGGCGAACGCCACCCAGGTGACGCTGACGGGCAGTGACGGCAGCAGCTACGTGCTTGCGGTCACGGGTGGTACTCAGAGCGTGACTCCGACTGCGACGACGACCTACACGGCGACGGCCACGGGAGCCGGCGGCGTTAAGATGACAGCAACCGCCACGGTAACGGTGGCTGCAGCGCCGACGGTGTCGGTGAGTGCGAACCTTGCCTCGATCTCTGCTGGCAGTTCTTCGGTTCTAACTGTGACTGCAGCCAACGC
>KB906754.1:0-455012 GCA_000381605.1 Acidobacteriaceae bacterium KBS 89 | reverse complement strand
AGCAGCTACACGCTTGCGGCCACAGGTGGTACGCAGAGCGTCACTCCGACTGCGACGACGACTTACACGGCTACGGCCACGGGGACCGGCGGCGTGACAGCCACCGCGACGTCAACCGTGACGGTTGGCTCAGCGAGCGGTATTCAAGCCATTGCACACGTGGTTTTCATGTTGCAGGAAAATCGTAGCTTTGACACTTACTTTGGAATGCTCAATCCTTATCGCAGCGCGAATGGTTGGAATCTCGGTGCTGATGGAAAGACCTACAGCGTCGATGGCATTGACGACAAACTGACGACGATTAAAAACGAGAGCGATCAAGGTACGCTCTTCTCACCATTCAAATTCGCCAGCAGCTGTATCGATGATGAAACGTCGTCGTGGCTTGAGAGCTACGGCGATGTTAGCCGTTATGATTTCGGAAACTCTCGCTCGATCCTCATGGACGGCTTTGTTCATACCGCTCAGGCTTACGCGATAAATTGTGCGAGTTCGGGAGGTACACGATGTTCCGGGACCTTTACTGATTTCACTGGTCAGCGTTCAATGGGCTACTACGATCAAACTTTCTTGAACTACTACTATTACATGGCGTCTCAATTTGCGATCTCCGACCGCTGGTTCTCGCCTGTTTCGAGCAAGAGTATTCCCAATCGAATCGCGACGTTTACAGGGGGCACTACGCAAGGCCTCGTCTTTGATCCGGGAAATGATGATCGTCTCCCTCAACTCGCAATACCAAGCATCTTCACAGAGTTAGATCAGGCGAATGTAACGTGGAAAATTTATTACACCGTTACCCAGGGAGCCTGCCTCGATCCAGACGATTGCATCGGCGGCGCCTCAGCCAAATATCCGGCGACGGATTTTTCATATCTCACCGATTCCTATCGGTACCTGTACGAAAATCCTCTGGGTGTTCCGTGCACGGCTCCCACGCAGCCATCGAGCGTGGTTGGCGATTCGTCGAACTCGTTTTGCATCGATCCAAACCACATAGCCCCACTGCAGACGTACTACACTGATCTGGCAAATAACACTCTTCCCAGCTTTGCCTTCATCGAGGCCGGCTATGGAGTGAACGACGAGCATCCCGGATCGGGTCAATCGATGCTGTTCGGTCAGCAGCAGGTAGCGAAGGTGGTGAATGCGTTGATGGTTAGCCCAGCGTGGCCGCAGTCGGTATTCTTTCTAGCCTACGATGAGGGCGGGGGCCCCTATGATCACGTGCCGCCGGTTCCCGGCCACTCCAATGACTACACCGATGCAACGGTGGGAAGCGTCTTGGTTGGCGATATTCCGGATATCGCTGCCATATCGGTCAACGCCGATGCTTACGGCCCATGCTTGCCATCTGGCGGCTCTCCGACGCTGCATTGCGACCTCGGATCGTCCGACCCTGGAGCGACCCCTACCGATGCCGCCGCCATAAAGGGCTTCTCGGCACAGCTTGGATTCCGGGTGCCGAACCTGATCATCTCGCCTTTCGTGCGTAAGCATTACGTCTCGCACGTGCCGATGGATCATACTGCAATTCTCAAATTTGTGGAGAATCGATTCATAGGTCCTTCGGTCCATCTGACTGCGCGTGATGCTGCGCAACCGAACCTGCTCGACTTCTTCGACTTCACAGCCGTTCCATGGGCTGCGCCGCCGACGCCCCCCGTCCCTGTTTCAGCAGCGTCGTTGGGCTACGATCCTTGCACGCCTCAGAACTTCAAGCCTTAAGTGGACCTCAAGGAAGCGGTTTGTAATCGGAGACGTGACGGTTGGCATTTACACGGGAACCCTGCACGGCTTCGAGATGTTTGCGGTGGGCTTACTTGCCCGCGACAACTTCAAATGGACGCATCAGGTCATTGTCTTCATGTTCCAACATATGACAGTGATGGACATAACGACCCGTATAGCCGTCCCATCTAATCAAAATGGTAAGTACATCCCGCGGACTTACAATTGCCGTGTCCTTCCATCCCGCTTCATTTGCAGCGGGCGGTCGCGGAACTCCGACCAACTCCAGTCGACCTTGAACCATGGCCCCGAAATCAAATCCCTGACGTTCTAAAATCTGGAATTGCACCAGGTGCAAATGCATCGGGTGGGCGTCATCCGTCATGTTGACGAATCGCCACTTTTCGAGGGAACCCAACCTCGGAAACTCTGTGATGGGATCGTCATATCCCTTGTCGTTGATTCGCACACCCAGCGATCGCCCCTCGGTGTCCAGGCGCTCCGAAAGTACAAAGTCCCTAGTAATTTCAGCTATTGCTGGGTCTAGTCGAGTCAAAGGCGATTTCAACGAAAGGCTAAACGGTTTACTCGTACTCGAAGAAGCACGGCTCACCCGAAACTGCATGAGCTCATTCAACGGCGCGTGCATGGTTTGTAGCATGGCCCATCCTGGGTAGGGAACCGACGCAGTGTTTGAAAGTGTCACGGTTTTACCATCGAGCCCCGCGAAGTCCACAATCAGGTCCGCCCGTTCGCCCGGGCCAAGCAAGAGATTCTTCAACGTTGCTGAATTTGCCAGTAAGCCGCCGTCCGTGCCGATCTGGTGAAACGTAACAAGCGAGGGAATATCCGTAGGACGGGTCGCGAGATTCAAGTACAGGTTGAAAAATCGGGAGTTCGCACCGTTCAGCATACGCAGGCGATATTGTCTAGGCTCGACGTCGAGATAGGGAAAAATCGCGCCATTCACAACCGGCAACTCACCAAAGAACTCTGGGCCCCACGTACCTGGAGCGAGCATTTTCCCGTCTTCGTTCGTCGGAGCATAGACCAATTGCGCCTCGGCATCCAGAGTACGATCCTGCATGACAAGCGGAATCTCATACTTGCCCGAAGGAAGATTCATGCTCAGTTCCTGTTCGTCGCGTAATAAATAAAATCCGGAAAGTCCTGCGTAGACATTCAGACGGGTGATCCCCACCGCGTGGTCGTGGTACCAGAGAGTTGCGGCCTGCTGCTCATTCGGATAGTGATAAATCTCAGAATGGCCAGGCGTGAACCATCTCTCCGGCAACCCGTCGCTCTCGGACTTAGTACGAGAACCGTGGAGATGAGGAACCGTCCTGACAGCAGGCGTAGGCGACATGGCCCCGTGAATTCGAGTATCGATTGGGAAAATATGTTTTTGGGGAAGCTGGTTTTTCCAGAGAATCTCGACCGGAATTTTACTTGTCGCTTCAATAATGGGCCCGGGATACATCCCTTCATATCCCCATACTTTTGTGGGAGGAAGCTGAGAGTGAAGACGCTGCTTGAACTCAGTCATTCGGACCTGATAAACAACCGTGCGCCCGTGTTTCCTCAAAGGCTCAAGCCGCTTCAAGATTGGCAATGGATCGACGTATCGATCGATAGATGTCGGAGTCCGCGGGGACTTCTGTCCGGTTCGCGCTTCGAATCCTTCGAAGGCGTTTGCGCGATCTCCGAGAAACAGAGTCGGAGTCGAGGTCACGCAGAGTTTTAGAAAATCGCGTCTGTCTCGAGGACTCATCTACTCTATCTTGATCTCGCTCGCAACATATCGCGACCCATCGTAGCGCGTGGTTACCTTCAAGGCAGTGCCGTCATGGAACTCTCGACTAACGGGAAATTGCGACGGATCAAATTCGATCTCATAAGTATTTCTCTCGTCGGCGGAGACGATGGTTAACCGGCCCAAGTGCAAATCCAGGAATGATATTTTGCCTGTGAAGACGAACGTAGAGCCGGTAGTCGCAAGGACATCGATATGGGTGGCGATACCATGGCCGCCGTTGCCGCCCTTGAACTTCACATCGAGAAGAGAGCCTTGGCTCAAATCGGAGAGTCCTCCGCCCTTACGCTGGGCGGAGGAAGCTTCCTGCCCCACGCGGACGATCGGTGTATCTGGTGGAACCCGAAGTGTGACTGTCTGTTGAGACGAGGTCACGTTAACGGTTAGTAATCCGGTCTGTGGGTCATAGTGGGATACCAGCCCCCGATAAACGCCTTCAGGCAACTGAGACGAAATGTGGATTCTTAGCGCAAAAATCTTTGTGCCGTCCAACGTTGTCTCAACCGAAGCATGGTCATTGTCATGCAAATCGACTACCTTGATTCTCGCGCCATCACGATAGATCTCCGTCCGACTGTCGAAGAGAATCTTCATCGATTGACCGCCGAATACGTGGAGGGTGAATTGATCACGTACCGGATCTAGATTGCGGATAGATCCTCCCATAACGGTGCTACGCCCCGTCGGCGAAGGGGGAAGCTTCCTTGGCGCATCAAGCCCACCCGCGTTTGGAAGTCCTGTCTTATCAGTCGTCTGCGGAATGGGCACTTGAGTCCACGCAACCGTAGTAAGTAAGAGAGCGATAGACCCGACGAGTTGAATCATAATTTGTATGATGCCGCGACGAATTTAGTGGCTTTGTATTCATTGTTAGCTAACAATAGGTACAAAGCAACCTGTTTCACCATAAGTTAGTCGAAACATAAGAAGAGGCGGCGCTTACACGACCGCCACTCAGACTGTTTCCGGGAAGGTCACCTGATTCCATGTATCCTCTTCGCCTTGTGTCCTTTGGTTTATTTTGGGTAGTCGTTTGCGCGTCGCCGCTGAATGTGGCATGCCAAAACCTCAGAATAACCATTCCCCTGCACAGTGAACTAACACCAGTGCAGCGACTCAATCGCGAAGGCGTTGAGGCGGTATCCAAACAAAAATATGAGAAGGCTGAGGGGCTCTTCTACAAAGCCTACCTCTATGACCCCACCGATCCTTTTACTCTAAACAATCTTGGTTACGTATCCGAGTTGCGCGGCCAGGTTGAGCGTGCAGAAAACTTCTACAAACTTGCGACCGCGCAGGGCAGCTATGCCACGATCGATCAAAGCAATTCGAGCCAGCTGAGGGGCAAACCAATGATGGATGCGCTAGGCACCTTGAAGAATCTGCCGATGCGCATCAATCGTATCAACGTTCTAGGTATGGACCTTCTGTCCAGGGACCGGCCGTTCGAGGCTGAGGCTCTCTTCAAGGAGGCGTTGGCGTTGGATCCGAACAATCCCTTCACCCTGAACAATCTTGGAGTCGCCGCGGAAGCGACGGGGGACTTGGAAAACGCGCTGAAATATTACGACCAAGCGGCCGCCTCTCAATCAATGGATCGGGTCGTCGTCACGCTCAAACGTTCATCGAGGGGCAAACCCGTTAGCGAGTTGGCAGGCGAGAGTGCACAGGATCTTCGCAAGCGAATGCAAACTATGAGCGTCAACCAGATACGCGCCGCAATGCTGGCCATCCGGGGTGTGTTCGCGACTAATCAGAATGACTGGACCGAAGCCAGAAAGGACTTTCTTGACGCCTATCGTCTCGATCCTCAAGGTGCCTTCGCGCTCAACAATCGCGGCTACGTGGCGGAGCGAGATGGTGATCTAGAAACCGCGACGTCGTTTTATGCGAGAGCGCTCAAAGCCGAGGACGCTGATGCGCGGGTAGGATGGGCCACTCAGTCGTCGGCCCAGGGACAACACCTCGCAACAGTTGCAGACGAAAGCCATAAGGATGTAAACCGCCAACTCGATGAAGACAGTCAGAAACATCGGGGGCAAAAAAAAGATACGTTTGAATTGAAGCGTAGGAACAACAACACGGAAAAACCGAAGGGCCCATCCGAGAAACCTACATCGACTACGCCTTCCCTTGATTCTTCTACTCAGCTACCTCCGAAGTAGCGCCAGGAGATTGTCACACTCATGTCTGTGCCGTCCGCTCCGCTTTCTTCGAACGAGACAATGAAGGTTCTTTCAAACCTTTTGCTATCGCCGGACGTTCGCGACCCGAATTCGTCCATGGCGATGACCTTGCGGAACCTGAGCCGGGAAGAGTTTGGCACTCTCGTCAATCTGGCTCACTCAAACCACGTCATCATCCGCGGTTTAACGATTTATCGCGAGATCATGCTGGCCGTTCATGATCAGGCTCGAGCCGAATGGGCAGCGCCCCCCATTACTTCCGAGCGTGCCCGCATTGTTACTGGCATCGGATTTCTGCGAAGAATCTGCGACGCCTTCGACGAGGAAGGCCTCGATGTCACGGTAATGAAGTCACTCGATCACTGGCCGGATTTTGGCAGTGACATCGACCTCTACACCAATGCGCCCGCTCAAGCTGTTTGTACCTTGATGCAGAAACAATTCGACGCAGAAATTGCGCATCGAAGTTGGGGAGACCGCCTCGCCTGCAAGTGGAACTTTAATATCCCTGGGCTACCTGACCCGGTGGAAGTGCACTCTGGTCGCTTGGGGCAAACTGGAGAACAGTTAGTGCTCGCATCGCGATTGCCAAAACGCGCTCGCAAAATCGAGATCGAAGGCGAGATCTTTCGAGTCCCGTCTGCCTCGGATCGAATCATGATCTCGACCTTGCAGCGTATGTATCGCCATTTTTATTTCCGCCTTTGCGATATCGTCGATTCGGCAACGCTCATCTCTTCCGGAGACCTGAACTACGAAGAGTTACGCTCTTCCGCCCAGGCTGCGGGGATTTGGGAAGGAGTAGCGACATACCTCGTGATTGTTTCGGATTATGTCAGAAGCTGCGGTGCTGTAGCTCTGGATCTGCCGAGCTTCGTAAAAAAATCTGCGCATTTCGAGGGCAATATCGTGTACTTCCAAGGCAGTTTCCTTCGTGTTCCAATTCTGCCTCAATCGGCAGGCCTCTATCGTTCACAATTCGCCGGCCTGCTGCGCAGGGGCGACTTGCAAAGCAGCGCAAGGCTGGGATTGTTGCCATGGCTCGCAACTGCTGCCGCGATTGGTCACAAGATTACCGGTAGCGACAAGGGCATTTGGTAGCTTCTCATCATTTTTAGGAGCTGTGCTTCATCGAGTTATTTCCGCTTGGCGATATCTGGGCGGGAGCTGTATGGGCCACTTAAGATCGACTCTGGTATTCGTTCTCGTGACTCTACGAATGCCATCACCCTAAGGATCGTGACTGGCCATGTCATCTCGGGCCTTGAGCATTATCATTCCGGCTTACAACGAGGGTGCCCGCATCGACACGACGCTGGATCGTGTAATGACATGCGTTGAAACCCAGGGATGGGATGCAGAAGTTTTAGCGGTCGACGACGGTTCGCAAGACGACACCGCTTCAATCGTCGAACGTTGGATGGCCACAAATCCGCGCATTCGCCTCTTAAAAAATCTCCAAAATCGCGGCAAGGGATATTCCGTCCGTTACGGGGTACTGCAGGCTGTGGGCGAGGTCGTGTTGTTTACCGATGCCGACCTCTCCGCTCCCTTGATTGAGGCTGAGAGATTGATGGAGGCGCTTGCCGGGGGAGCCGACGTGGCGATTGGATCGCGTTGGATGGACCGAACACGGCAAACCGGCTCCCAGCCCCTATACAGGCAGTTTTTTGGACGCTGCTTCAATTCAGTAACTCGGATCCTGATCGGACTGCCATTCACAGACACCCAGTGTGGTTTTAAGGCATTCAAGCGTGAGGCGGCACAAGTAATTTTCCGGCTACAGACCGTCGAACGCTGGGGTTTCGATCCGGAGTTGCTATTCATCGCGCGCAAGCTGGGCTACGACGTGGTCGAGGTACCGGTCACCTGGGGGCATGACGAACGCAGCCGGCTGAGCTACCTGAAAGACGGCGTAAAGATGCTCGAAGACATGGCGACCATCCGCTGTAATTCGTTTGCGGGACGCTACGATGAGGCCGTATCGGCAATGAAGGACACGCGGAAGATGGTAACGATGCCAACAGACAAGGCCATCAAAGTAAACGCGGAATCCCAGGAGTGAGTTTCCCAAGAGTTACACCAACGATCTTTGAGCAAGTACTGTTGTTAGCCGGGCACTTGTCGGGGCCTGAGCGTGTCTCCCCTTAGCTGCCGAGATAACCTTCGCGCGAGCAGCGGTTGCTACGGTTGAACCTGCTGCTAACTCTCGCCTCCGGTTGCGCTTCGCAGAGACTGGGTTGCGGTTGAGAAGTTTCAGGTCTGTCAAACCGCCCCGGGGTCATACCGTTACTTGATCCGGAAGTTAGAATCCAGCAAGACGCCACGCGAATGAGCGGAGACGGTCTTGCAGTGCAGCTCAGACCCTCCACCTTACTGATACATCGGTCGGCATAGCTCGCAACCGCGCGGATTCCGTTGACTCCCGGATCAGGTGTGGGAACCGATACCTGAAGTCGTCGAGCGGAAACTCTCAACGAAATTCTTTTGTTTGAGTCTGGAGTATCGGTCGGGTGAGATTAACTAAGATATTGACATGTTCGACTACGTGGATCCAGCTCGAAATCGGCAACGTTCTAGGATGGCAACGCCGCGCATGGCGGGTCCTGCCAGCCATTTAGTTCTCGCGCATCCTAAGCTGACGCGGACGAATTGGAAGAGGCGCGGAAGGCATTGATAGAACGTTAGGTATCCTATGAATAGGGACTTCTTGACTCATGAATGCTCTGAGTTCAAACTCGCTGAGACATTTATATCTGAACAGAAAGCCGCTCCGTCTTGGAGCGGCAGTAGAACACTCAGGAGTTTTACCTTGCCCCTCTTTGGAGACATGGATAAGGTTAGCCACAATTGAATCCTCCGGAAAACTGGCAAAACTTATAGTCGATGGTACAAAACATTATTCCGCTTGCGACTTCTCACGCAGAAGAGCTCCAGATCGTGCCGGGGAAAGGCGTTTTTCACACCATTGGGGCTCACCGATTTTTTGCGATCTCTTATGCGAGGGCATTTGTTTCGCAGGTCGGGTATAGCGTCGTATCGCTTGGTATGGTGCCCAGCCCTCGCGAGTTGAACGCCGCTAAATTGCCTACATATAGCGCTGTATATTTATTTATTGGACAATATAGGAAGCACGCCCAGCTCAAAATCTTCATTTCAGACAAACATAGATTGTCTTGTCGGGCGCCGCGATGGTCGGCAAGGCCTTAGAGAAGGTCGCCTATCAGTTTTCGATTGAAGCTTGAGGACCCTCTGCTCCTCGATTCTGTGACATTCTTGTCTACGCGGCTCCTGCTTCTCAGCACCCCTTCTTCGAAAATTTCCCCAAAAAGAGTCAAGGAGTTCGCACCCGATTTTCGTTCGTTTGTCCGCCTAGATTTTGACAGCTTTGCTGACGGCAACCGGGATGGATTTTGGCATGTTTAGATGGAAAGTATGGACATAGGAACCAGCTAAATGTGAACAAGCATGGCTCAATCGGACACTATGGATAGAAGGCTCAGAACTCAAAATCCGCCGGGGCAACCTCGTGGGGGTTCGCCCCCCTCCCGGCACCAAGTATCCCATTTTTTTGCAATGATTTGCGGGCAGGGAAGAGACCAAACCGAGTCCGTCCCGGTACAAATACGGTGGGCGCTCATCCTTTTTTATTTTGAGTAACTGTTCGATGGATGCCTAATGGCGGCTCCTCCGCCATCTTGGGTTATTGGGTGCGTCTCCGCCCATTCGCTAGACTACGCTTGGCTGGCATTTGTTTACGCAAGTCTCGGCCTCGGCGAGAATGCTGCTGTTGTCGCATCCCATCCTCGAAAACTCAATGCCAGCAGCTTTGCGGACCAAACTGCGGCCTCCATCGCACCCGACGAGATAGTTTGCCCGCATCGACGCACCATCGGACAGTTCGATGGTGACGCCAGTGTCGTCCTGCCCGAAACACGTTAATTCACGGCTGCGATAGATCGGCACCGCCAACTCGCTGACCCACCCAGCGAGAATACGTTCAATATGCTTCTGCCTCAGCCCCAGCCCGTAGTTGTGCCGGGTCGGAAAATCGCTAATGTCTAAACGCATGGCCGCGAATCCCGCGACCTGGGCTATCTGTCCTTCCGCTAGGAACCGGTCCACAATTCCGCGCTGATCTAAAACCTCGAGAGTGCGTGAGCTCAGACCGCCAGCACGCGAACCGGCAAGCTCTTGATTAGGGCGGCGTTCGACAACGGCTACGTCGACGCCTGCCAGCGCCAGTTCGCCTGCCAACATCATCCCGGTCGGACCCCCTCCTGCAATCATTACCGCATGCTCTTTCATCGTGCCTCCCCTTGTAGGTTCTTGTGCTTCAGCCGACGATGATGCGGCATGGCCCGGGTCTTGCCGCAAGCCCCCCGGTGCGTAATAATCTAGAAGTGGGGAGGAGAGGAATACTCTTCTTGGGTTTTCCGCGGTGGAGGTCCTTCTTTTCGAGCAGAAGGGTCCGAGGCAGCCATCGTCTAGTCGAACAACAGACGCTGCCGCAAACATCCGCTCCGAACCATTGCTATGGATACCGGTGCACAATACCTAGATGATCGGTACGGATTAGTCGGCTTCTGTTGGCCGATCACGATTTCAATTGGCGATAACCAGGGCATGCGCTCATCGAACTAGAGCTACGCTTGATTAACGCTCATTTTCACTTCATTTTCATTTCTTACAGCGACGTCCAGAAACTCGTGACTCCAGAAAAGGGCTTGCCATTGATCTTTACCGTCGAGATGCGGCACGAATGAAAGTGCCGCAGCTTCACGGTCGTTAGCCCTGGTTGAATTTTCGAACAGCTCGACGGGCATGGGTTCGAATCCTCTCGCCCAGACACATTATTCAAATCCAATCTAAAGAATAATGCAGTGTGAGTTTGGATTCCTCGCCAAGCCTCTCTCTGGCGCAATGGTAAAGCTGCCATTCCCATTACCGAGCATGACGTCGTAGGTATCACCATCATCCTGCTCGTAGATCACAGCGATATCCGCTACACCATCTCCGTTAAAGTCTGCAGTAGCGACATGAGGTTTGGTTCCTCGCATGCGGAGAGGAAACGACCTTAAATACTCGAAGGAGCCTTTGCCTGTACCGACAAGCACAGTCACTGAGCTGGCACGCCAGTCGGAAATGGCGATGTCTGGAATGCCATCGTTGTTGAAATCAGCGACTGCGATCGATACGACTGAACTTTGAGGTGGGATCGGGTGAACAGAATTGAAGCTGCCAGTCCCATCCCCTAGAAGCAATGTGAGTGTCCCATCTTCATTCCCAACGATCAGATCAGAATTGCCATCATTGTTGAAGTCACCACCAACCATGGCGCGAGGAATTTGACCTGGCAACGCCTTGGACGTCAATGGTCTGAATGCACCGTTCCGCTGGCCCAACGACACAACCAAATGGTCGGGATCGGAGGTTCCGTCAGCATGCAAAGTGATCCTCGCTATATCTGCTAAACCGTCACGATTGAAATCGGAGGTCACAACCAGAGCTGAAGCATCATCCACATCATCATCAGCAGGTTGGCCAGCCACGCGGATAACAAGCGGAGCTGCCGCCTTTGCAGCTTGGGAGAAATTCGAGTCCTGCGCAGATGCGAATTCCGTAGCCGCTATGATCATTACGATCGCAGCGAAAACGATGCCAGGTCTGATAGTCGCGCGGATCATCGGTATTCCTCTAAAGAAAGACTACTCCAGGAATTGGGACATTTCTATTCCTCCACAGAAGGCAGGAGAATATGTTCCTCACCTCGAACGGAAGAAAGCTTCACAACCGTCGGAACGACTAGTGTTTTGCCACGGCGTTGCGCTCAGTCTGCGGAAGTGTCCACGCAAAAAGTACGCCTCCGCTGCTCGTCATCACAAACTGTCGTCCATCCAACTCGTAGGCGATGGGCGAACTAACCATCGGAGAACCCATACCGGAATGCCACAACGTTCTCCCATCCTTGGTCGCGAGTGCCAGCACGCTGCCGTGAGCGTCACCCGTAAACGTCAGACCCGATGCGGTTGTAAGCACGCCCGCACCTGAACCGCCGTCGCCTACTTCATGGGTCCAGCGCAGCTTTCCGGTTTGATAATCAATCGCCTCGATGACCCCTTTGCCCCATAAACCGTAGTCCGCACCTGCCCAGCCATAAATTCCATCCGCGGCTTTAGCAAAATAGATGCTGTAGCTGGGGTGTGCATCCACAATAAACAGGCCGGTCGTTGGATCAAAACTCGGGGCGCGATAGTTCGTCATGCCACCTTCATCCGGTGCAATCAAGCGCCCATCAGGAGCGGGCTCCTTTGCTGGGTTTGGAATCGGCCGCCCCTCTTTATCGACTCCGAGTGACCAATTTACGGGTCCAAACGTAGAAGTCAGAAGACTCTTGCCATTGGTACGATCAAGGACAAAGAAATAGCCGTTTCGGGAAGCTTGCATCACCATCTTGTGTGGTTTGCCGTGAAAGTCACCGTCTACAAGAATGGGTGTCTCCACTGCGTCCCAGTCATGCGTATCGTGAGGCGAAGCAGAAAACGCCCACGTAAGCTTTCCGGTATCCGGATTAAGGGCAACAATCGCGCAGGTATAGAGATTGTCGCCGGGCCGCGGCTTTCCATTCAACACCGGTGTAGGATTGCCCGTCCCCCAATAGAGAAGGTTGAGCTCGGGGTCGTAGGTTCCCGTCATCCACGTCATGCCACCGGTCGTGCTGTTAGGGGTTCCTGCAGGGGGCGTGCTGTCCCACTGCCATTGAGTCCCTCCGGTTTCAGGATCAATGGAGCGAAGATATCCGGCGAGGTTATCGAAGTCTCCTGACACACCGATGATTACGTGATTGCGGACGACCAGTGGGGCCATCGTCGTCCAGTAGCCCTTCTTGACATCGGCCACAACGACGTCCCAACGGATGGTGCCATCCTTCGCATTCAGCGAAATAAGATGGGAGTCGGGTGTGAGGTAGTAAAGCCACCCCTTGTACATCGCAACTCCGCGATGGCCGATATGCAATCCTTCGTCGGTCGGCTTGTTATAGTGCCAGAGCGCATGCCCCGACCGCGCGTCAACGGCCCATATGTTATCGGGGACGGTGAAGTAAAGGATGCCGTCAACGAGCAGCGGCGTCGACTTGATCGGAGCATTCTGATTTGTCTGAAACGCCCACGCCAGAGTGAGCGAACCGACATTCCCGGGGGTGATCTGGTTCAGCTTGCTGTGCCGTTTGCCGGAATAATCGCCATGATACGTAGGCCAACTATCGGATGAAGGATGGGCAAGAGCAGCCGGCTCGAGATTCTGCGCCATCGCAGGGTCAGAGGATGCGCGAAGCAGCGCGATGCTAGCAAACACCAGCGAGTATTTCCAAGCCTTCATATCTAATAAACCTCACAGCAGACCCATTGTTTAGTGCAACGTTTGCATGTATGCCATCAGATTGTGAATGTCATCATCCGAATACTTGCCGAACAACTCCACATGACCGTCAACCGGCGAATCTACCGTATAGCGAATGCGGCTGACCGGCCATGAGTGATAGACGCCGTCCGCGCCACGCAATCCGATCGTGAACTCATCGCGATAAGCAAGCTCTCCGGCTAACGATCGACCATCAGGCAGCGTCACAGCTACCGTGCTCTTCGCATTATTCGGATAGAGCATCTGTTGCTCCAATTGGAGACCCTGAAAACGGTTAGCGACTCCAGCCAGATCTCCCGTTGCCGAGTGGCACTTAACACAGCCGCCGGGGCCACTGAAATATCGCTTGCCCGCTTCCACGTTTCCCGTCTGGAGATCACTTACATCCACTCCACGCCGTCCGCCAGGCCGGGACGACTTCCCTTGATTGCGGACGAATAGGAGAAGACTATGGACCTCTTCATTCGAAAAGTTAAATGCAGGCATCTTCTTTTCCGGTCTGCCATTCCGGACTACTTCGGAAAATTTGCTTCCGTTGGTATCAGAAATCAACAGCTTGGATCGTGTGAGATCGGGTCCTGTTTCGCCACCAGCCGCATCGCGCCCGTGGCAGAAGGCGCAGTTCCTTTGAAACAAAGGACGCCCCGCGTCGGAGATATTTCCAGCGCCGTTTGCTCCTCCTACGGCGATATCGCTTGTTGAGAGGAACCGCATCAACTCTGCAACTTCCTCTTGGGGCAGCTTGGCAAAATTGGGCATACGGCCCTTGCCGGTGCGAATGAGGCTTTCAATTTGCTCATGCGTAAACTTGCGGTTCACATCGAGCAAAGGCGGGAACCCCGGAAGGATGCCCTCGCGCTGGTCTCCGTGGCATATCGCACAATTCTTGGCATAGGAGTGCGCGCCCGCCGAGTTGTCAGCCGGCGCATGCTCGGTTCTGGACGTCTGAGACCAACCGGGATGAGCGATTGCCGGAATGAATCCGAAAACTACAACGAGGGTTAAGGCTCGAAATCTATTCATGATCGCTATAACTACTTCCAGGGTGTTCAAATCACTCGCTACCAATCTATCCCGCGTATTTGATGAGTTGCATAAACCCATAGTCCATATGCAGCTGTTGATGACAATGCCATAGAGTATCTCCCGGATTGTCAGCGACAAAGTCGACTTCAACGGTTTCAAGCGGCATTACGTTGATGACATCTTTCTTCAAACCGCTGGTGTTCTTGTCCCCAATTCGCGTGACCTCGAACGTATGACGGTGCAGATGAAGCGGATGTTGATCGCCGCTTCCGTTACGAAAGACAAGACGATACCGCTTACCCTCACGCACTATCAGCGAATCCGTGTTGGGCCAGGATTTATTGTTGATCGTCCATGTGTCGAACTTCGATCCGTGTAAAGCGCCAATGTCGCGAAACGTCAGAACAAACGTTTCGTCCGGCTTGGTGACTGCTGTGGTAGCAGCAAACTGTGTATAGTCCCATTCCGCAGGCACAGGATCCTTCCATATCGGGTTTCCCTTTTTCCCAGCATACTCAACGACGACGCCCAGTCCCATCTGGCGGGCTCTCCCGAGTGTTGACCCTAATATCCAGACTCCGGGAGCGTTCATCTCTACGATTGCGTCGATACGCTCTGCAACCGCAAGCGAGATAACCTCTACCGACTTCGGATTAGGGACCGGATTTCCATCCATAGCAATAACTTTGAAGGTGTGTCCCGGAAGAGCAAGCACTACGTTCTCTGTTGCACTGGCATTTAGCAAACGCATCAGAACCCGCTGCCCTTGCTTTACACGGATAGGCTCTCCCGCACCCAGCATATGCGCATTGATCGTGGCATATTTGTAACCAACATCGGAGCCGCTTGTAAGCGGTGCGTTCGAGGAGTGCTCACGCATCGTCTCGACCATCGGCACAAACGATGGCTCCCAGTGATGGATCGCGAGGTTGATCTCCTGATCGTACTGCCCCGGCTGGCCCTTGCCCTCTATAAGCAAAAAACCAAACTGCCCCGTATAGGTCCCAAGCGACAGATTGTCGTTCGCAGTTGCATGGGTGTGATACCAGCGAGTCCCCGAAGGCTTCGGAGTGAAGGAGTACCGATGCGTCGCTCCGGCCGCGATCATCAGGGAACCTTCCTCCATGGCACCATCATTCAACGAGTCGATAGCCAGTCCATGCCAGTGCACAATATCTTCTTGCGCTGTGGCATTGGTTACATCGATGGAGACAGGAACACCTTCGCGCAGACGAAGCAGCGGACCGGGTACCTGCCCGTTGTAGCCAATGGTCTTGGTAGATACACCCGGTCCAATATCGAGCGTGCAGGGTTCAATACGAAGAGCGTAATCAGCCTTAGTCGGAGCCGCGCTAGTCGCAAGAGACTTCAGTGCCGAACCATTGAATGAATGGCCAGCAAGTAGAACGCCTGCAGAGGAGAGGAAATTTCTGCGATTCATGAACAGTTCTGGTCCTCTTATGGAACGTCATCACGTTCTTGTTCTGTCTAATGTTCTTTAGATCCACCATGGTGCTACGGGCTGTTCTTTCAGTACGATGTCGTTCAGAAAATGTGCTGCACGGGTAAGCCTTTCTTCCGGCGAGAGAAGGCTGTCTTCATGCTCGATCGAGAGGACACCATCATAGCCGAACGTACCCATGGTTTGCTGTACGAGCGGATTACCGCGATAGTTGAACGTCACGACATGCGCCACTTTAGTTGCAACCGCAGTATCCCGCAGTCTGCGTCCCTCATCCGCATTCGAGGCGAGTGGCTTCTCCGAGATAATATGCTTTCCGGCCTCAAGAGCAGCCATAATGACTGGAAGATGCAAGTGGTTAGGGGTCGTGTTGTAGATGACCTGCACATCAGGGTCGGCAATCATGGCTTTGTATTCCCCATAAGCGCGGTCCACTTTGTACGCTTGTGCCTTCTTATCTGCCGACTGCTGTGACGAGCTGGCGATTGCAACGATGTCCACATCACCCCGACGTCGACCTGCATCAAGGTGATGAGCTGCGACGAATCCGGGGCCAATCAAGCCCATCCCGATCTTCTTCATAAGAGCCGCGTTTCTCCTTGGAATGTCTTCAATGGCTAGACGTCGCTGTTTGAACGCGCGGATGGGATGCCGTACTTCCTTCCGTCATTCCCAGTGCCCACTTCACAGCTTCAAAGTACATCTTGTAGATATCGGGGTCCTGCCACGACTCCTCAGTATGCCCCAGGGTGGAGTAAAAGACCCGCCCTTTGCCGTACATCTTGTCCCATGCAACAGCAAAATCGCGATCTGTGCGATGAATGCGCGGATTGTTGTTGTAGTCGAGTTTTGAAGCGTCGAGACTGAGCAGTACATTCACCTTGTCACGCGCCCATTCCTTGGGCTGATAGATCTCGTCATACTTTAAGAACGCCTTTGGAAAATGGCGTACAGCTGGGAAATCCGGGTCTTCGTTGATGATCGGAGCATTGAACGTCATCCAAGGATGCTGATCGAACCACCCCCCAATCATCTCCCCGTATTCCGGCCAGTTGTAGTTCGTGTCCAGGGCTGCATGGATTCCAACAAAGCCCTTTCCATCGTCCTTGATGAAGGACATCATGTCTTGTTTTTGACTGGGATCCATCTCGAGTTCGCCGGTTGTGCTGGCGAAAACTAAGACATCAAAATAGTTAAGATTTTTGCTATTGCGTCCCAGATCTTTCTTCGTAATCAGTTCCGTATCAGTCCGAATCATCGTGTCCCACAATCCGGTCTGCTTACCCATCTCGTAGATGGCATTCATCGCTGCAGATATCGAATCGTGTTCATAGCCCCTTGATTCGCCAACAACCAGAACGTGTCTAAAATGGGTCTGTTTGGCATGCGGCGCCGGAGTGACGGCCGAAGCCTTTTCAGGTTGCTGTGCGGGGCCCCCTTGGCTCGCCAAGACGAGCACGGCAACTACAGAGAAGAAAGAGATCCTATGAAGATGCAAGAAGACTCCTCGCTAAAAGCGAATTTCCTATCGGTGTAAAAGAATATCTCTTTTACACCAAGGGGGAAATCCCATTCTCTTGGGTCGCCAGATCGCGAACCGTAAGCCTACGCCAGATGTGTTCGACGTGGCTGAACCTGAGTTGCTCCTTCCGCGACTAGACCAGTAATACCGTTTGATGGTGATGCTCGAGATCACGACCGGCCTCAGACGGGATTGCCACACCCCTCTGGCCCCGTTAGCCTCCTACTCGTGCAACGATTGTTGTCCATGTTCCCGACGGGATCGGCAGGCGCAGCGCTCTTAGTCTTGCGCATTGTCAGAAGATAATTTTGACAACCTGGCCGAGCAGCTGTTCGAGGGGCATGATCGTCAGCAACAACGGGACAATAGGGGCAACGGTAGCAATGAGGAGCCGAAACACATCATCCTTCGCGAAAGGAACGGCCCGCATCTCGCGGACGACCGCAAAGCTGTTACCCAGGTCAGCCAGTGACTGTATGTCACCAGTACCTAGCAATTGTTCATCGTTGACCTTGCTTCGCAGCCATTTTTGATCAAAATCCATGACGTAGGAAGAGGCAAAAGCGCCATACTCCGCGAGACCTTCGCGCTTGGCGCGTGCAAGATGCGGCGTGAACAAAAACAGGGGAGCAAGAACCGCAACAACAAAGAAAACGACAAAGCCAGCAATAATCATCTTGAATGCAAGCAGCGATTGTCCGTTGTAGAAGATGTGGCTGGCGATTTGACCTGAGAGCAATGCGCCTTGGGCGAACAATAATGGAACGAAGGCAAAGCTGGATCTACCGATAAAGCCGAGTCCACCTGCCCGGTCAGGATGTGCGGCAAGCAAGTGCAAGTTGAGACGCGAAACCCGAAAGAGAAACCAGAACCAGATCAGGATCCGCATATACCAGCGCAACAGGATGAACTGGAAGACGGGTACGCTGACAAACGCAAACCAATATCCCGCCATCGTCAAGTGCAATTGGCCACCCTGAGGCGAGGCGTACCAGCTTGCAACATCCAGTGCAACCTGATGTCGCCAGACCCAGGTGCCAAGGGTGAACACCAAGATAAGAAGCGCGACTTCGACAATGACTGAGTTGCGTATACGCATGGCGGAGTTGATCGCCGCGTAAAATTTCGGCAGGTCTTCCTCGGTGACGACACGCCGTTCGATAAAGCCTCTCACGACTGGGCGGATGCGTTGATGAACGATCAGCTCAGCCAGGATCAGCACTGGCAGCGAAATCAGAAGCCGTACGTGGGTCTCGATATCGCTAAAGAAGGAGAGCTTTGTTCCACCCAGAAGGTGAGACTGCGCCAGGGACAGGAGTGCCAGTGGCACCCAGCATAAGAGCACACACATTACGACCCGACGACGCACCAACTCCAGCGCCGGACCTGTCAAGCGCGCCCGTCTCAGCATTTGATAGAGCGGGCCACCCAAAACCAAAGAGAAATCGGGCGGATCTTGCAATGGTTTTGGTTCAGCCATGTTAGCCTTCATCCGTTCCCTCGACGTGCGCTTTGGTTTTGCCTCGCTTGATGGAGTCAACCAACGTCGCGTGATCCTGCTCCGTCTGATCTCCGTAACTCTCAGCCCACACTGCCAATGCTTTATCCAGAACAGGTGAGTTGCCGCAGTAGCCGGCGATCCGCGCCGTGTCGCCCACCCGTGCATGTGCGCGTGCCAGCAATGCTCCGCATGCCCAGGCATAGAAGTTATAGGAAGCTCCCGTCAGCCATTCGATTGGTATCGAAGCCTTCAGGTTCTTCATTTGACGTACGTAGTAATGTCTTCCATCTATGTCGGTATAGCCCAACATTGGATCGTTCGAGGCTTGAAGTGCTTTCTGTCCCAGCACCACCCGCTTCCCATTGTGCAGAAACTCTTTCTCGACTTCCGGCAGGTACGGGGCATGGGCTGGAGGTGCCGCCTCCTTAACTTCCAGGAATAAGGGATCGCTATCTCCGTTTCCGAAGAGTAGCGCCAGGTACGCGCGAGTTCCTACCCAACCAATCCCCACCACCCTGTGGGCGACATCTGCTACCTGGTAGCGGCTCAACATGAAGCGATGCTCTCGCGGAAGTTCAGAGTATCGGTTCAAGGCATCAATCACCTTCGCTTTGGTGGAAGCGCACACGCGCGTCAACACCGGGGGATCGTCACGGAACATCCAGGATCCATCGCTCTTGCGCTCAGCGACCTTCGGTACAAGGGCTTTATTGTCAGTGGCCAACGCTTTGGCCAACACCTTTTTAAACACTGCCTGGGACTTGGGATCGATCTTGACCAGCGGATTCAGCCGTCCTGGATGGGCATGCAGATACCAGATCTCCAGCAGTCCCATGCTTTCCAGTCGGGTCATATTGAATCGGTAACCCTCGACCGCGCGCTGCACGGCAGCGGCCCGCTCGCGCCGATTCAGGCCATTCTCGCGCCCGGCAACGTTTACGCTTGCCACCAGGCGTTTGAGATCCCATTCCCACGGACCGATAGTCACCTCGTCAAAATCATTCAGGTCGAAGACAACGTCCCGCTGTGGTGTGCCATAGAAACCGAAGTTGTTCAAATGCGCGTCGCCATCGATGACCACCGGAATTCCGCTGATCGGTGACGTCGATAGATCGGCCGCCATCACGCAGGCCGAACCCCGCAGGAAGGTGAACGGCGAGACCGCCATACGTCCCATGCGCAATGGAATAAGGTCCTTTTGCCTGCCCCTATTGTTCTCGGCAATGAGTTTCAACGGGTCAGGCCTGCCCTTCGAAGGCATCCACTCGGCATGCGACTCCCGCGGAACTGCGCGGCGCATGTCTTTGCCGATGGCATGTCGCTTTTCCCATGAAACGATCTTGTGGCCGAAGTCACTTCTCGGCGGTGGTTCAAGCTTTGCTATCGCCATCGTCTACCCTTCCGAAACGTCATTTCACTTCATCTAACCCGTGCCTTCCCAGATAGCCATCGGGCCTGTAATGGCTGTCCGTCAGCTTTCGCTCGGACCAACTGCCTGCAACTTCTCCATGACCTTGGCTCAACGCCGAAGCAGACTGGTCGGCCCGTTCGGTGGAACGTCCATCGACCTCATCAGTAAGTCGCCCATCTTCGCATACGGTTTCGATGCTGTGAAGACATATTTCTGGATACGGCCTTTGACACTAGCTCGCTCCCCAAAAAACCGAATCCCCTGGGCCAACCACGCGCAGGGCTACCACTGCATCAGACGCGGTATTGGCCGTGGCCGATCTTTACTTCACGCATCGTCATAGACTCTCGACTTCCTCTGACAGATAGCTTTTTGGATATTTTGCAAACATCCACTCAAATGACTCGAACTATGAGTGATTCGATGGTGCCATTTTGGAGAATTTACGTCGCCTACAAGTTCTACTAGTTGTCTGCAGTCAGATCTTCGAATGACACTATCAATCTACGTACCTGCCACACCAGGGAGCTCGCAATGGGGATATCGCCTGCAGGCATCTCAGAGGATATTTTGGCGAGCCTGGGTGATCAGCTGATCGAAGCGAGCCGGCCTGATCTGTGAAGGAGAAACAACGTGACCCCTAACCCACCTGACAAGTCGCACCTGAGTCGCGCCCTCGAAGTTTTAATTCACCTTAGCCTCATCGTCCTGCTTGCCGCCACCTGCTTCTTCATTCTGCGCCCCTTCATTCCTATGGTCGCGTGGGGAATCACCATTGCGATTGCTGGGTACCCTGCATACCGCAGGCTGCAGAAGCTACTCGGTGATCGAGGCCGATTGGCAGCCGTGCTCTTCACCGTTCTTCTTCTCACTGTCTTGATCGTGCCGATTGCACTCCTCGGTCAAACGTTGATCGGAGGCTTCCAGACTCTCGCGGCTCACCTTCGTGATGGAACCTTGAGGATCCCGGCGCCACCAGCAAACATCGCAACATGGCCGATCATCGGCACGCGTGTGAGCGAGCTATGGAGCTTGGCCTCTACTAATTTCGCTGCAGCCCTTCAAAGCTTCGCTCCGCTACTCAAGAGCGCTGCGGCCGGACTATTTGCAGCCTCTGCCGGAGTCGGCGCCGGAGTGTTGCAGTTTTTCATCTCGATTGTGGTCGCCGGATTTCTTCTCGCCACCTCCGGTCAGGGTGCGAACCTTTCGCGAAAGCTTGCAATCCATCTCTTTGGCGACAAAGGCGCACAGTTTGAAGCGCTCGCCGAAGCGACCATACGCAGCGTTACCACCGGAATTCTGGGTGTCGCGCTAATCCAGACTCTGTTCGCTGGCCTTGGGTTTTTGGTGGTGGGGCTGCCCGGAGCGGGCCTATGGTCACTGTTCTTCCTCATTGCCGCTGTGCTGCAGATTGGAGCTCTGATGCTCATTCCCGCAGTGATCTACGTCTTCGCGACCATGGGTACGGCCAAAGCGGTGGCCTTCTTGATCTGGTGTATCGTTGTCGCACTCATGGACAATGTGCTGAAGCCGCTGTTGCTCGGGCGCGGCGTACCGGTTCCGATCCTCGTAATCTTCCTGGGCGCAATCGGCGGTTTCATGGCGATGGGTATCATTGGCCTTTTCGTCGGCGCGATCGTTCTGTCGGTCGGATACACGTTATTCCTTGCCTGGCTAGACGAAGACCTCTTGTCGGCGCCCGCGATGTCTCCAGGTGAAAGCTAGGGGATTGTCCCAAGTTTCGTGGACTAGATTTGCGGGGCCCCATCTCGCACGGGACACTCAGCCGATCACCGGGCCTGGAGGCCACGTCTTGGAGAAGCGACCATCGACGTTGCCAAAAGGAGAGTGTATATTGGCGCGCTATAGTAAACATCCCGTTGAGAGAGTGGGGCTCGGTTTCCAGGCAGGTGCAGGGCAGACCTAGCATTTTTACCAATTGCCCGAGGGCGACCCAAGTGATTGACTGGATTGGCTCACAGGATGACGGAAAAGGTAACAGGAAAGGTCACAAACATGACGGTGAGAATACTTCAAATAAGGCCGCCGTTTGAGGTTATCCGCAGCGGGGTGGCATTGCTCTGTGCGTTACTTCTCGTCCCCGGCGATCTCACAGCATATGCTCAGTCGCCCCCCCCACAAAATGCGTCGCAGGAACAACCAGCGCCGAAGATTCCGAACGACCAACTGGATTCTCTGGTGGCACCAATTGCACTCTATCCAGATCCGCTATTGGCCCAGGTTCTCGCCGCGTCCACCTATCCTTTGGAAATCATCCAGCTCCAGCAGTGGTTGGCTCAGCACAAGGACCTGAAAGATAAGGCACTGGTGGACGCTGTTAAGAAGCAAGACTGGGACCCGAGCGTCCAGGCTATGGCTCCGCTGCCCGATGCGGTGAAGCAACTTGCGGAAAACATTAAGTGGACCACGGACCTGGGTAATGCATTTCTGGCGCAGCAGAATGACGTGATGGAAGCCGTACAGCGCATGCGCATGAAAGCTAAGAATGCGGGAAACCTTAAATCCACCGAACAGCAAAAAGTTGAGACGAAGACCGTCGAAAACAAAACTGTCGTTGTGATTGAGCAGGCTCAACCTCAGGTGATTTACGTTCCCAGCTATAACCCTACGGTGGTCTACGGGCCGCCGGTATATCCCTATCCGCCAATTGTTTATCCTCCGGTCGGATACTATGCCGCGGGAATGGCCATTTCGTTTGGCATTGGGATGGCAATGGGGGCGGCATGGGGTGGAGGCTGGGGATACCATTGCGGATGGGGCGGGGGCGGCAACAATAACATCACGATCAACAACAACAATAACTTCGTAAATAATTCCAACCGAAACAATGTCAACCGTCCGTCACAGCAGCCCGCCGGTGGCCGCGGCAACGGCAACGGCAATTGGCAGCACAATCCACAGCACCGCGGCGGCGCTCCATATTCGAACAGGGCCACTGCGAATCAATATGGTGGTACTGCCCGGGGAGATTCGATGGCTAACCGCCAGGCGAACGCACGCCAGAACCAGGGGCAAGCCGGCGGCCGTCAACAGGCAGGTACGATGGATCGCGGCGGTGGCGGTGGTAGGCAACAGGCAGGTACGATGGATCGCGGTGGCGGGGGAACCAATCGTGGCGGCGGTGGCGGTGCGGATCGTGTCGGTAACCAAAGCGTTTCCCGCGGAGGCGGCGGCGGAGCTTTCGGCGGCGGGGGTGGAGGCTACAGTGGAGGCAATGCGCGAGCCAGCGGTTCACGGGGATCATCCAGCATGGGCTCCCGCGGCGGCGGGGGCGGTGGCTCTAGGGGTGGTGGCGGACGGCGGAGGTAAGCAAGTCATGATCAAGGAAAACCACATGAGCTCAAATACGTTCAATTTCTTACCATCGAGATCCCTTGTCGCCGCACAGGTGGTCGCCCTGTCGTGCGCGCTGACGGTCCTCGGCCATGCAGCTCCACAATCGAGCCAAACCGCAGCAGCTGCATCGCAGCCAGCACAGACGTCGTTTGCCACTCCAAAACAGGCTGCCGAGGCTCTCATCCAGGCAGCGGCAGACTATAACGTGCCCGCTCTCATGGGAATGTTCGGACCGGATGGCAAGGACATCGTTTCGACAGCGGACGCCGTTCGGGACAAGAACAATGCCGCATCATTTGCCGCGGAAGCTCACGAAAAGAATGATGTGGTCGTAGACCCCAAGAACCCCAATCGCGCCATTCTTTCCGTCGGCAATGAAGAGTGGCCACTTCCAATCCCCATCGTTAAGAAAGAGGGGAAATGGTATTTCAATACCAAGGCAGGCCTGAAGGAGATTCTGTACCGACGCATCGGAACCAACGAACTGGACGCCATCACTATTTGCCGCGGCTTTGTGGAAGCTCAGAAGGACTACGCCGAGCAGATCCACGACGACTCCGGTGTGAATCAGTACGCGCAGCGAATTATCAGCACACCAGGAAAACAGGATGGACTGGCCTGGCAAAACCCGGACGGCAGTTGGGGAGGTCCAGTCGGAGAGGCGGCAGCGAAGGCTCTTGCTGAGGGGTACAACAATAAGGCCAAGCCTTTCCACGGATATTATTTCAAAGTATTGAAAGGGCAAGGTCCCGATGCGCCCTTAGGGAAGCTCGACTACATGATCGAGGGCGCGATGATAGGCGGATTTGCACTCGTAGCAGTACCCGCCGAATATCGCGTCACAGGCGTAAAGACATTCATGGTGGACTACGATGGAGTTGTCTACCAGAAGGACCTAGGGCCTGATTCGATCAGCATCGTCAAGAACATGGAGCTCTACAATCCGGACAAGACCTGGCGCCCCACTTCCGACAATTGGTGACATTCTTCATCATGTGGCTGGCCCTGGATCAGTTATGGGGTGTGCGCCCGCGGCCGTTTAGATGAAGAAGACATTCATCTCCAATTTCCAATCAGAGCGCAGTTGGCAAGAGGCTCGCCGCACGAAGATTGTCTGTCGCGCCGCTGAAAGGGAAGAAATTAGACTCTTCCATAAAAAGATCCGGTCGTTCGCGCCGGAGGCTCATTTTTCATGCGCTTGCAGTCCTTAGTTCCTGATTCGCAAGGGGCGGTGGCAGATAACGGAAGTCCTGCTCCAATACGGCAGCAATTCCGAGCACAATTTCGTCTTGATATGGTCTGCCCGCGATCTGAATCCCAATTGGCAGGTTCTCTGCCGATCGACCCACGGGAATGACTGCAGCTGGTCCTCCCAGTAGATTGAACCATTGGGTATATCGCATCGCATCCAGATAGGCCACCGTTTGGCCACCGATATTCCACTCCCGCTCGCCGTGACGAAACGCCGGCACTGAGCAAACGGGCATTAGGAGAATCGGATACTGACGCATCTCTGTTAATAGTTTTCCCCGCACCCTATCGCAATCTACCCAGGCGGAGAGTAGTTCCTCTCCAGATAGGGGTGCCTCGGCGTGCGCGATGCTAAGAAAGTCTTCGAGGATAGGACTCAGCATGGCTCGCTGTCCCGCAATCATGCGGTCAATCAACATCGTCCCGCCACGGACGAAGATCTTCCACCAAAGTGTGCGCGCCTCCTCCAGGGCACACGGCCGAAATGGCTCAACACGAAACCCCTGTCGGCGCAAGGAAGCAACCGCGCTCCTCACCGCCTGGCGAGTTTCCGGGGTGACTGAAGTCAGACCGTCATCTTCGAAGAAACCAATGGGAACCTGGTGCAGATCTTCCAGGGAATGTTGCTGCAAGGGAACCGGTGCAGCAATGGGGTCGGTGTCCGCCGGGCCCGAGAGTGCTCGAAAGAGCAGCGACACATCTTCGATCGTACGTGCCATCGGCCCGATGGTTCCAAGGAGCGAAAATGGCCCAGCGCACGGAGGCAGGTGGCCATCACCAGGAATTCGGCCTGGTGTCGGCTTGAGTGCGCAGATGCCAGTGAAGTGTGCTGGAACCCGCACGGATCCACCGCTGTCACTGCCAAAACCAGCCGCAGACAAGCCAGCAGCGATAGCGGCAGATTCGCCGCCGCTCGATCCGCCCGCCGTCCGTTCGAGATCCCAAGGGTTGGATGTTCGTCCATACAGACAATTGTCCGTCTCATACGCCATCAGGAACTCAGGACAGTTGGTCGTTCCGAGCACGACTGCCCCCGCCTGCCGCATCCGCGAAACGATGATCGCATCTCTGGCCGGGATGTGCCCCTGGTTCAGCGGACTACCTGTCTCGCACCGGTGTCCCGCCACTGAGATCGAGGCTTTCACCGACATGGGAAGGCCGGAGAGCATTCCGGGCGCCCTCCCGGATTGACCGAGAGCAGCGGCCTGCGCACGCACGCGGTCAGCATCAAAGTCGATCAACGCATTGAGCTGCGGATTGAGTCTGTCGATTTGTCGAATGTGCTCTTCAGCAAGCTCAAGTGGAGATACCTTCCGAGCGCGGAGCATCGTCAGCATCTCGACAGCGGAACGCAGGACCACGTCGCTCATTGAGGATTTCTTGTGTCGGTTGCACCAGGCGCCGACAGAGTTGGCAAATAACGGAACTCATACCTATGAGCAGCACTGCCCGACTCGAAGCGGTCGTTCCATTCCAGCTGGTACGCGATGTGCTTTGCGTCGTCCGGATAGTGTTCCTTGCTCCGATAGGGATAACTACTCATCGCATGAAAGGGCATTGCGTCTACCGTGAAAGGAGACGCCTCATAGAAGTCCATATCCTTTACAAATCCGTTGGCATAGAAAAAATAATCACGAACCCAATGCGCCGGTAATCCGGGTTGTGCGGCAGCGTTAAATTCCAGGTCCATATCCTCGCCGGTTCCAAAAATCACATATTCATCGTCAATGCGTTGAAGCAGTGGAGTCACATCACCATAGTGCGTGTAAGCACCTCGCTGCTGTATGAACGGACCGGTACGGCTCATCTGCTTGTAGTTGTAGTTCAAGTCGCCGGGCGCGGCTCCGTCAATCTGTTGTGGGTAACCGCGGAAGGCAAGCGATGCATTCATCAACGGTAACTCGGTTTGCCGGATCCTGCGACCTGTCGATCCGCCCGTCAACTTTGCCGCGTTATCGACGAGCACTTGATCCCAGTAGATCTGCAGATTCGTAACCAGGCGTATGCGGCGACTTCCTGCAGGTACTTTCCCGGTGAGGTCGACGACTATCGTGCGGGGTAAACCGGCAGGGAAGCCCATGTCTTCGATGATGCGCCGCCAAGACCCATCCGGGAGTTGAGCTTCGACAGAGGGTGGCACCGGGGCGATACCCGCCTGCCACGCCGCGTACATCGAATTTGCAGAGAAGTATTCAATGAATCCGTGAAGCAGCAGAAGCAATGGCTTTGCTGGCGTCCATTCACCCAGGTCAATTGTCAGAGCATGCGAGTCAGTAAACCCGGCGTACGGCAGATTCTTAAAATCCTTAACATATGTATGGTCCACGCTGCGCAGCAATGTAAGCACATCATTCCCATGGTCATCCCAGGCTCCTGCAGGAGCATGGGATGTTTGGCTCAAAATCGTTTTAGTCGTCACAAAAGGTGTTTCGCTTAGAAACCTTTCATTCGGAAATACGTTGGTTCCTTCCGGATGATCGATGGCAACCAGACGAACTTGATCGATGAAGTTGACCTCCTCCATCGGTTCACCAAAGCGCAGACTCAGCCTGCCGTGGTGAGCTTTCAATTGCGCTCCGTCAATTTTGATCCATTCATCAGGATCTGAAGTGTTGCGCTCCACGGGGGACGTCCAATGCCCTACCACTCCCGCGCCGAGTACATCGGAGACAAAGGCGAATTTGCCGCCGTTCCAGGCAAACAACGTTGGGCATGAACTGCCGCGACGGTCCAACTCTGTCAGCACCAGTCTTTTGCCTGCGGGTACGTCAACCTCATCCTGCGGTACCCCGGTTGGCCACAACAAGCGAAGAAGGTCAGCTTGATCTGCTCCGCCAAGCCCGGCAATAATGTCCAACGTGCTGGTCACCTCCCACTTTTGCCACACGCCATTTGCGAAAACTTCCACCTTGGTGCCAAGCGCGCTCTTGCTATCGGCAAGACCCTTCAATGAGATCTTCAGCGAGTGATTTCGTTCTCCACCTTTGTTCACTAGCGCCACAGCCCCTCCATTCGTCTGCGTAACGACGAGGTCAGCCGCGCCATCACCATTCCAATCCACGGCCATCAGCGAACGTGGCGACTTCAACTGTGTCTCTTCCAGCTTCAACTGCTCCGTCACGTCGACAAACCCATCCGGCCCAACGTTGCGTAATACCCTCAGCTTCGATTCGCTCGCTGTCCCGACGACCATCGCAAGATCAAGCCATCCGTCATTGTCGAAATCGATCGCTGCGACGCTCCATCCCCTGGTTGCATTTTGAAGCGGAAGAGCCACTCGCTCAAAGCGTTTGCCGTCGATATTTCTCCAAAGCGTGACCCCAGGCGCACCAGCATGGGTCAGTGCAATGTCCATCCACCCGTCCTTGTTGAAATCAAAGGCCACAACTCCGGTGGTTGGCGGGAGCCCTTTTTCCGAAAATAGAGGAATGGGGCGAAATGCTCCGTCACGTGGATTGACGAAAAAAGTGGGTGCCGAACCCGAGCCCGTCACAACGAGGTCAACGGCTCGGTCATTATTCAAGTCCGTGAGCACTGACGCGGTCGTGCTGACATCGCCACCCAATCCCGCTTGTTGCGTCCAGTCTGTGAAGGTTTTGTTGCCATTGTTTCGCCATAGAACGTTAAGCTTCGCGCCGGTATTTCCTTCCCCTGTGACGAACAGATCCAAATCTCCATCGTGATCGTAGTCGACAAAGATCAGGCCGGACGGGTGATTCATTGGAATGATTTTTGCGGCCTCGGTCACATCGGCAAACCTGCCACCACCGATATTCCGAAACAGTAGTACCCGGTCACTCATGGCGATTGCGACATCCGGCAACCCATCATTATCGAAGTCGCCCGCGGCACAGGCTATGCCGTCACCACTGACCTCCAGCCCGGATTGAGCTGGCGCTACCAGCTCAAAGCCGCCGGTTCCCATGCTCCGAAACATTCGAATAGCCGATGGTCCGCTCACCATCATAAGTAAGCTGGCTCGACCGTCTCCGTCTACATCGATCAGGCAGGCACTGTTAGTGTGGGCGGCGGTGTCCGATCTCCGTGCCTCGTCGCTCGAGTTCTCCCACGCCTTCGAAAACGTGACCGGAATCATTGGCCCTAACTTCGGCGCGTTTGTGGCAGCGTCCTCCGCTCGTCCAAGACTTCCCTCTTCCCCATAGGTATGAGAGAACGGGAAGGACAGCTTCGCGTTTGTCAACTGCCTAAAGCGTTCCCCCGCTACACGGGCCTCGTCCACTCTGCCCTGACGTTGCAACGTACGGGCGAGTCCAAATTCGGCAGACGCATGCAGTGGTGAAAGCCGCAGCGCGGCGCGGAATTCGGCCTCTGCAGCCGGGAGGTCGCGCTGGTCTAGAAGAAAAGATCCTAAGAAATAGTGACTGTCTGCGTTGGAGGGATCAAGCCTGAGTACTTTCCGGAAGGCTTCCATGCTCTGCTTCGGCTTGTTGTCGCTACGGTAGAGCAACCCGAAGACATACCAGATACGCGGATTATTCGGGGCCTGAGCCGCCGCATGTTGCAATGCCGTCGTTGCCTCCGGCAGCCGTTGAAGGTACAACAGTGCGATGCCCCTATTCAACTCCGCAACGGTAAGCGATGGATCAAGTTTGTAAGCCTCGCCGAACTTATCGATGGCCTTCTCTAAGAGCTGTTGATTCATTAGAGCTGTGCCAATGTTATTTAGGCGAACCGCTTCACCCTGAGCAGGGCTTTTGACACTGGTCCTCCCTTGCAGAGGATTGCAGAGCAGGGGAAGAAAAACTAGAGAGAGGGGAATCCTGCCAACTCTGTATGCCCACTTGAATAGCCTCCCACTACGATCCATTTCGACCCCTTCAAGCCTAACCCGATTCCATAGTGCAGCAAGCTGGGCCGCGCACTTCTACGCGACCACATCCTCCGCGATTCGATTGGAGAGTTGCAAGGCCATAGTACGCCGTCCGGTGCTTCCCCTCGCTTAAAGTGGTGCAGGTGCTTGCGGAAGTGCCTAGCTCAAAAGTTAGGAAAAATCCGGCGAACGTTGTTCTCGATTGCACAACAGGTGGTTGGTATAGAATTGGGCCCCTGAGGCAGGACGCATGAGGAGATTAACCTTGCCATGCTTAAATCGCGTCGCAGCTTACTGAAAAGCGTTGTTGGGGCGGCAGGTGCTGTGGCAACAGGGCCGTGGATGCTTGCTGCCCCGCAAGCCCCGCAACCGATGCCATCTCCGAATGCCCCGACCAACCAGAACTTTCCGGGTGGACTGAATGGTCCGCCCGTCTCGAACACAAATAAGGCTGCGCCGAACCCGATGAACGGGGAGCAGATTGCCGCTATGGTGCAGCAACTCTACAAGCTGGCGTCCGAACTCAAGG
Source organism: Acidobacteriaceae bacterium KBS 89 (assembly GCA_000381605.1). Lineage (GTDB taxonomy): Bacteria > Acidobacteriota > Terriglobia > Terriglobales > Acidobacteriaceae > Edaphobacter. The sequence goes on along the minus strand of KB906754.1, from coordinate 424,970 downwards.
AAGAGGTTGAACATACCAACCTCGCAGCTGTGTTTCCCGTAACTTTCGTAAAGAAGGCGCAGCAGATCGAGAAGCTCGCCAAGCAGATCAAAGATCGCACCAAAGGGTAAGCCTGCTAGTTGGGACGCGGTGGAGACGGCCTTGCTTGGGTCCGTGGCATCGCGGTAACGTCCTCGGCATTGTGGGGCCCCGTATAGATTTGGGTGCCATGTTGGCTGCGCTGACTTTCAGTTATTTCGTTCAATTGCGAAAAGGTGGCGCGCTCACGCTCGGCCTTCTCCGGCATCTTCGCTCGGGCGTAAGCTTTGGCCAAATTGAAATGGATCTCCGGGCTGGCAGGACTGAGCCTGCTGGCAGTCTCAAGTTCGCTTAGCGCAGTTACATCGTCGCCGGACTCGAGCGAAGCTCGTCCAAGCAGGTAATGGGTTTCGGCGGAGTTTGCAGCGAGCAGCAGAGCGCGTCGCGACCACGTTATCGCGTCAGCGAAATTATGCTGACGTAGCGCGATCGAGGCCAGTCGAATATAGGGCAGTTCGCTTGCAGGCGAAATTGACATCTCTGACTTCATTTGGGCGGAAGCCTCATCAAACTCGGACACGGCGAGAAGCGCGGTCCCATAAGCGTAATGGAGAAAGGGTGCGGAAGGGTTCTCTTTTATAAGTCGTCGGAACTCCGGAAACGCTGCATCGTATTGACTGTTGCCCAGCAGAATGGCGATTTTCCCAGCGGAGGTTATCAGGCCGGAGTCCTGCGGTTTTCCTTTGCCGGGAATCTCCGCCCTGCGGAGGAGCGCCAAACCGAGCGCATACTCGACCTTCTCGTCCAGTGGTCCGCTTTTCAAGGCCGAGGCCAGCACATCTGAGGCCTGGTCGAATTTTCCCGCGTGAATCAGCAGAACTCCGAAAGTGTATCTAGCCGACTGCAGCGACTCAGGACTGCCACTCAGGCCGAGCTGCGCGCCGCGATCCAAGTGGATGAGCGCACTGTCGAAGTCGCCTAACGCAAATTCGTCTAGGCCCAATACTGCCCAGCCGGTGCCATTGTCCGGATTCTGCCGCAGCCACTCCTTCAGGTGGTCCGCCGAGGCGGAGTACTGTCCTTCGGCGTGTTCCCGCATCGCCTTGCTCCAAAGCTCCTGATCTCCCTTCAGATGGGGCGCTTGGCCGGCCGTTGCATTTCTATATAGCAGAATGATGCGCTGCTCGGGAGCGTCCTGGACGGCAATCAAATTGTCCGCGACCCACCGTTCGCTGGTTGCTCGCCCTGTATCTCCGACGGATCCGAGCGCTGCTGCGAGGCTCTCATGAGCGACCTTGTTCATCGGCGCGAGCATCACTGCTCTCTGGGCCGCGGCGAGAGCTTCTTTCGGAGAGCCCAGGCGAAGCTGCAGACGGCTGATCTGGATCCACGGCAGCGGGCTCTCGGGCGAAACCGAGGTCTCCGCACGCATGAGACCGATAGCCTCCTTGTCGCGTCCCGCCTTCGCCAGCGACAGTCCGTAGGCATAGTGCAGATAGGGAACATCCGGGTAAGTCTTGAGCAATGCGGGAAATCGGTCGAGCGCTTCCGTATCTGCGGACGCAACGGTTCCCGCGGCGAGCACGAGCGCCTCCTTCGATGGATCGATTTCTTCGGGGAGCAACGCAATCCGCAGTGTTGTCAATCCAAGCGCGATCTTCAGCTGTTCTGACATCTGGCTTCCCCCAAAGTTCTTCAACAGCAGATCGGATGCACGATCAAACTTCCCTGTCCGGACCAGCAGCAATCCCAGATGATAGATCGAGACGCGCTCAACCTCGGCGTCATCCTCGATCCCAAGGGACTGGGCCCTTTCGAGATGGACCAGAGCATCGGCAAAATTCCTGGTCTCGAACTCGGATAGTCCGAGGAGACTCCAGGCGACGGCGAGATCGGGAGCGAACCCGACCACATGTTGCAGCGTGGATCTGGCGTCGGTGAACTGGTTGGCGCCATATTGGAGCACGCCGAGGTTCCACCAGCCCTCTTTCCATTCGGGCCGTGACTCGAGCACACGCTGGTAGTCGCGAATCGCTGCTGAGGTTTGTCCAGATTCGCCCTCCCGTTGCGCCAATTTTTGCAGAGCGTCGATGTCTATTTGCTCTGCTGGTCGGCCGGTAGTCGTCTGCGGAGCCGGCAGGATTCTCCCCGCCGCGTGCGCCGGGAGTGGCAGCTGGCAAAGCACCGCGCTCACGGCAATCGATCGAAACGCGCGCATGGACAGCGATTCCATTCCGTTGTAAGTTTAGCTCTTGGAGCTACCTTTCATCTTCGAAATGCGACAACCGAATGGCAGATCTCTCGAACAGCTCACACGTCGCAGGCTCCTTCGCAACCTCACCGCCTTCGCCGCCGCCTCACAGCTGAATGCTGTTTCGTTCAGTAGTCCCGTGGCTTCGCAGTCGCACTACACCTTCGAAGAGGTCCCGGCTTTATCGAGTGGAATCACCTGGGTCCATACGGCCGGTAAGTCCGCGGACAAGCATCTACCCGAGACCAGCGGGGCAGGATGTGCCTTTCTCGATTTTGACAAAGATGGCTGGATGGACATCTACCTGGTCAACAGCGGGAAATCGGACTTCTACAATCCACCCAAGCCATTGCGGAACGCTCTCTACCGCAACAACCGCGACGGGACGTTTACGGACGTTACGGAGCGGGCGGGAGTGTCCGGTGGGGGATATGGAATGGGAGTTGCTGTCGGCGACTACAACGGCGACGGGTTTCCTGATCTTTACGTCACGCAATATGGTCGCAACATTCTCTACCGCAACAACGGTGACGGCACCTTCACCGATGTCACAGAAAAGGCTGGGGTGGCCGCGGCGGGCTGGAGTTCGAGCGCCGTCTGGTTCGATTACGACAATGACGGAAAGCTTGACCTTTTCGTCTGCCAGTTTGCTGAGTTTGACGCCTCGCTCGGCTGTGGCACCGACGGCGCCGGTGTACGCCACTACTGCATTCCGCGGATCTTCAAACCGCGTCCAAGCTGGCTCTTTCACAATAACGGCGACGGTACCTTCACCGATGTGAGCAACGTGACGGGAATTGCCAGTCATCTGGGTAAAGCCTGGGGAGTCGTGGCGACGGACGTGAACAACGATGGCAAAATGGACCTATTCGTAGCCAACGACACCGTGTCGAACTTCCTCTTTATGAATCAAGGCGGCAAGTTTGACGAAGTCGGACTGGTTGCCGGCGTCGCCTATAGCGCAGAAGGCCGCGCCCGTTCGGGAATGGGTGTCGATTCCGCCGACTTCAACAATGATGGACACATGGATCTTTTTGTCGCCAACATCGACCAGGAGATCTTCTCCCTCTATCGCAATAACGCGGATGGCACGTTCGACGATGTGGCGATGCCGATGGGTATCGGCATGGCGACCCGCTGGATGAGCGGGTGGGGGCTCAAGTTTTTTGACTATGATAACGACGGCAATCTCGACCTCATCCTGGCGAACGGTTTTCCCGATGATCTAATCGACCAGACATCATCGCTGGTCAAGTGGAAGGAGCCTCTGCTGCTCTTTCATAACGGAGGTAAAACGTTCCGCAATGTAAGCGCCGAAAGCGGACCGATTTTCGCTCGGAACTTTCCCGCTCGTGGGCTTGCATTAGGCGACTTTAACAACGACGGGAAGGTCGACGTGCTCATCAGCAACAACGATGGAGCGCCCGTACTATTGCGCAACTACGCTGGCAAGGACAATCACTGGCTCGGCGTGCACCTTGTCGGTCGCAAATGCAATCCTGATGCAGTAGGCGCTCGCGTAACCTATCAGGCGGGAGATTTAAAGCGCACAAGTATGAAGGTGGGCGGAGGCAGCTTCCTCTCCTCCCACGATCCACGGATCGTTCTGGGTCTTGGGCAACACCCGAAGATCGACTGGCTTGAGGTGAAGTGGCCTCAACCTAGTGGCGGCGTCGAACGCTTCAATGATCTCCCACTCGATCGCTACATCACAATCACTGAGGGAGCAGGAAAGTGGAAGTAATAACTGTTGCACCGGGGGGCGTCATTCAGGAAAAGCGCCGCCTGCTTTCGCGATGCGGATGCGGTGGTCGGTGAAGTTGCTGTGCATCTCTGGAACATAGACCTTCACCATATGACAGGTTGTGCATCGGCTGGTTGCGATTGGACAGGCTGGGCCCTCATGGCTGGCGGTTTTGCTTGGCCCCGATAAGCTTGCGTGGCATTTCAGGCAAGCCGTGTCATAGGCAGCGGCGTCCGTCTGCAGTTGTTCGTGCGGGTCGTGGCAGGCAGTACACGTAAGCCGCGCATCTCCTTTTCCCCAGCATTTGCTCGTGACCAGGCGGTAGGGCGCAGATCTCGCGGTTGAGACGCCTTTGACTCCGGCGAGTTTTACATCCCACCAGGTGCCGTGACACGCGCCACAGAAGTCGACCGCATCCGCAGGAGCGAGATAAGCGGAGTCGAAGATGGCTGACTTCGCTTTTGCCGATGAAGCTACGGTCCCGGCTGTCACGGATTTGACATGGGCTGCGCCTGGTCCGTGACAGGCTTCACAAGTAACTCCAGGAACCAAATGGGTCTCGTCGAAATGTCCGCCGATACTGGAACCAGTTGTGTGGCAACCGAAACACCGCATCACTTCCGCCTGGGGAACGGGACGGTACATCGCCTCTTCGATACTGGAGGGGGACAGCAGCGCTCGCGATGGCGTGAAGTCTATTGTTCCGAGGGTCTCGAAGTAGGTGACCCTGGTCTCGAAAAAATCTGCGTTCTGTTTCTTGAACAAGTAGGACTGACCCACGCGTCCGGTCCCGAATGCCCAGAGCAGTGGAAACGACAAGCTCTGATTCCCGTCACTTACCGAGTACCGATTCTGGCTCGTCTTGCCCTCAATCTGATACTTGTACTTGCCTGGGCCAAAAGTCATCAGTGGATGTGCATGCAGAATGTCGGAAAGCGAAGCGGACATGGCCGCGCGTGCCATTGGGGTTTCCTTCTGCGAGGCCGCCTTGGAGCGGTGACACCGCGCGCAAGCATCGGGTCCCGTAAAGTTGTCTCGCGAAGGGCTATCTTGCGTGGGCCAGAAGCCGGGCTCGGCGAGATGGTCCTCGGTCGAAAGTTGGCATAGTGCAGACGGGGCGTGGAGGCTCACCGCAAGAAGAAAACCAAGAAAGCCACAAGGCGGCAAAAACTTCCGGGTCACTTCGTCCCTCATTGCTTTCAAGAGAGATCGCGCGAGTAGGCCTGACAAAGGCATCATCCCTAACCGGTTGTTCGCCCTCTCGAAGTTGCAGGTCTCCGCGTCATTGACTTGCCATCATATAAGACGGCAGGTACAACGGAACGTTGTGTCGCTCGCGACAACGGTTTCGGTGCTGGACCGGTGGATGCCCGGACAATAAGTTCCGGTTCAATGACAATTTCCGGTTGAAATTTTGCCTTCCCTTCGATTTGGTCGATGAGTGTCTTCGCGGCGATTTGCCCCATTTGTTGCAGCGGTTGCCGGATTGTCGTCAACTGGGGGTTGGAAAAAACCGCCAGCGGCACATCGTCGAAACCAACGACCGAAATATCCTTAGGCACAGATAATCCGGCTTCCTGGAATGCCCAGATAGCGCCGATTGCGGAGAGGTCGTTATAAGCGAATAGCGCAGTAAAGGTTTCCTTCCGCGCAAGGAGTTCCTTCCCATACGGATAACCGATCTGTGGTGTGGTTAAATCGTTTTCGATCTGCACCACCAACTCAGGTCGAATCCGCACACCTAACGCTTTGCTGGCCGCGCAAATCGCCGCCCAACGGGTTGCCGAGTCTGAACTGTCGGTCTGGCCCTTCATAAAGGCAATATCTCGATGACCGAGTTCAAGCAGGTGGGTCAACACAAGACGTGCGGCGAACTCTTGGTCAAGAATAAGATTTGTGACCCCTGGAACGGGCGCATGTCCTGCGACTGCCACCGTGGGCCGCGAGGGTTTTTCTGTGACCGAGGTATCGACGGTGATAAATCCCTCTACCCCGCGCGTCACCAGCATTCGCGAGTAATTTTGCAAAATCCGATGGTCATGTCGGTGTATCACCGTCAGAAAAAAGTACTCACTGTTTCTTAGGTGTTCCTCGACGCCACTGATGATCATGGCGCCATATGGATCGCCGATCTGTTCGGCGATTACGCCGATGGTATAAGTACGCTGCAATCGGAGCGAACGGGCGAAATAGTTGGGTTGATAGTTGAGTTCACGCGCCGCGTCCAGAATCCGCCGCTTGGTATGTTCGGGAATCGCGCGTGCTGCAGGCGAATCATTTAAGGCCGCAGAGATAGTGCCCACGGCTAGGTTGAGGTGCCTGGCCAGTGTCTGGAGGGTCACTTTGGGCTCGTTGCGATCAGTCGTCCGCTTCAAAGACATGGGAAGTAGTCCTGTTGGGAAATTATGTTTCGATTGCAACGACGCGCTTGGTGACAGGATACAGGCGGTCAAGGCTTTTCCAAACTTCATCGGCGAACCCAAGTTTCAGTGATTACCTTTTAGATACCGCTTCGCGCTCGGGCGACCGGATCCATCTATCACCTGCGCTCCGGGCGAAGGCGGGTTTGAAGGGTCCTACCACCGCGTTCAACGCAGTAGATTACGTTTGATCGCCACTATTGGTTCCGCAAAAGGGGACGCGGCCCTCATTCTGGAGCGTGGATCACCCAAACATGCCCAAGAATAACATTATTGTGTTGACAAGCCCTCCTTCCGCAGCTAACAATGCTCGGCGACTCGAAAAGCAACTGGTCAATGGTCCTGAAGGTGGAGCAAGTGCTCCATCGATAGGTTGAGGCACCTCCTGCGGATAGTCCATCAGCAGGTTGAGGCGCTTCTACAGTTGCATTCTGAATCGACTGAACGACTTTTGGAGGTGTGAGATGAGCAATCAAATTTCAGGATGCGGTGCCGTTATTCAGCGATGTTTTACAAATTGCGCACTGTTCACAATACTCGTCATGTTGCTGGCATTTCCGCTCGGCATGCGTGCGCAGACCTACTACGGCGCTATCGTCGGTAATGTGACGGATGCGACTGGGGCGGCGGTCCCTGGCGCCAAGATAACCGTCCGAAACACCGGCACGAACAGCACCTACACCGCAACCTCCAGCGGTCATGGGTCATATTCGGTCCCCCAATTAGCAGTTGGCACCTATGAGGTGCAGGTCACGTCCGGCAACTTCAAAGAATTCGTCACCACGGGTGTTGACGTACACGTCTCGACAACAACCGAAGTCAATGCCGTCCTGCAAGTCGGTGCGATGACCGAAAAAGTGACGGTTCAGGCGAATGACGTACAGGTCCAGACCGTCTCTGCGGAGGTTGGCGAAGTCATCGATGGCACCCAGGTCCGCGAACTGCCCCTCAACGGAGAAAACTTTGTCGGACTGACACAGCTTTCCCCGGGAGTTTCGGCCGCCTCAAACTACGATGGCACCGGCAAAGGACTCTCCGGTGGCGTCAACTTCTCGGTGAACGGCAATCCTTATACCAACAATCTATTCCTGGTCGACGGCGTCAACAACAACGACGTCGGATCCAACCGCACAATCCTGGTCTATCCGGCAGTCGACACTATCGCCGAATTCAAGATGATCAGGAACTCTTACGGCGCGGAGTATGGCCAGGCATCCGGCGCCATCATCAGCATTACGACGAGGTCCGGCACGAACCAGATTCACGGCGGCGTGTTCTATGCGGGTCGTAATAACGCGCTCGACGCAAATGACTACTTCTCCAACCAGAACGGCACAGGTAAGGCCAAGCTGCGCCGCAACGACTATGGATATCACGCCAGCGGACCAATCATCAAAGACAAGCTGTTCCTATGGTGGAACCAGGAGTGGAACAAGGAAATTCGCGGCAGTTCCTTCGCAACCTGCGTGCCTACAATCGGGGAGTCGGCGGGCGACTTCAGCGGATACGGTGCAGGCGCGAATGGCCTCGATCAATGCGGGGCCGCGATTCCGGGCACCACTACTGTCAACGCAGACGGCAGTAAGACAAATCATGGGCCGATTCCGGTGCAATTTCAGGCGGCTGGGAACCCGCAGAAGGTAGCCAATCCAGACAAAGCAGGCCTGCTGCTAGGGCAGTTTTATCCGGATCCCACAACCGGTAACAACGGAAAGACCTTAGATAGCAACGGCCACAACTGGGCCTCCCCTATCAATAACCCCCTGGACTGGAGTGAGTGGAACGTTCGTGCGGATTACAACCTCACGAAGAAAAACCTCGTCACGTTTCGCTGGACCCAGGAGTCCTGGGACAACCCAACCCCAAATAACGGCTCTTCGTTCTGGGGTGAATCCAACTATCCCACCGTACAATCAAGCTGGAGCCAGCCTTCCAAGAGCGTGATGGCAAAGTTGAGTTCCACGATCTCGCCAACCATGGTGAACGATGTGGAGTTCGGGTACGGCCATAACGCGATCATCACGACCCTCGGGGGCACTAGGGCAAGCATCGTCGGTGGACTAGAGACGGCTTATCCGGCCTCCTTCCCATCGTCTATCAAGACCCCGGGTGAGTTCTTCGGCGGATGGGGCGGTTTGAATCCTTATGGTTCCTCCCAAGGAGCGGCCTCCTTCTGGAACATTGCCCCCTACAAGAACCACGAGGACCTGTACACCGTGCAGGACAACCTGACGAAGGTACACGGCAATCACCTGCTAAAGGCGGGTGCATTCTTCAGCTCAAACATTAAGGTCGAGAATGGTGGAAACGGAGCCGACCGGCCGACCCTTCCGACCACCGTGCACTGCGACACCACCGCCAATGGGACCCCAATCACCGGGCCGGGGCACCCTGCATGCGGAAATACCGATAACTTACTTGCCAATGTGCTTCTACCTGGAACGGGCGCCACGCCGCAGACGTTCAATGTCAACGAAAACAGCATTGACGCGACGGCATACGTCAAGTGGCATGACATCGAGTGGTACCTGGCAGACCAGTGGAAGATCTCCAGAAATATCACCCTAAACTTCGGCTTCCGGTGGTCGTTCTATCGCGAACCATATGGAGACGACAATCATTGGGCGAACTGGAGCGCGTCCGCTTGGAGTGCTGCGCAAGCAAAGACCAATCCGTCCGATGCCTGCAACGGCACGATTATTGTTCCCGGAACAACTCCTTGTGCGGATGCCGCCAAATTCCTCTCCGGTCTTGGCGTAAATCTGCCACTGTCAAACGGCACGCCTGGAGCGGACCGCGCTCTGATCAATAACAACAACCACACCATCGCTCCTCGCGTCGGAATTGCCTGGGATGTATTCGGCAACGGGAAGACGGCGTTTCGCGTGGGCGGCGGCCAGTTCTTTCAACGCGAGGCAGTTGGCATCGATGAAGGTATGGCGAAAACGGCGCCATTCGTCATCGGCGTCAATACGAACCGTTCGTTGGACACGCCAGCATCCTTGGCTAACCCGTCAGTCTCCCCCAACTATGGGAAGAACCCCAGAGGAGTCGTGCCAAATTCCTGGCAGTGGAACATAACTGTTGAGCAGGAGTTGGCCAGAAACACAACCCTCGAGATCGGATATGTTGGCAATACCGGTTTGCATTTGACCTCCATGTACGACCTGAATCCAATTCCACAGGCAAACTGGGCACAGTCGGTATTTGCCAACGGCTCCGCTCAGAATGCTCTCCGTCCCGCATTCAACTTTGGGACAATTGGAGGTTTCGACCGCGGCGGCCACGCTTCCTATCAGTCGCTTCAAACACTCTTCCGCTCTCAAATCGGCAATTCTACCTTCCAGGCCGCCTACACCTGGTCACATTCGATCGGAAATGTGGAATTGGACAACTCCTCCGGCAGTTTCAACCAACAAGCAACGACTGTTCAAGGCCAGCCGGGACTCGACAAAGGCAGTACCAACATTAACCGTCCTAATATCTTCGTGATGAACGAGGTGTACTACCTGCCTAAGCTTGCCAATAAAAATGCCCTTGTGCAGAACACGATCGGCGGGTGGCAGGTCAACAGCATCTTCACTGCTGCCCACGGCAGTTCGCTTACCGCCTACGCCAACGGTACCTACAACGGCGGTAATGTGTCCGGTCTGATCGGCACCGGCTATATCGGCAATAATCGGCCGTTGACGGTCGCCAGCACTACTTGTAATTCGGGTCAGAAGGGCGCGCAAATCTTAAACGCGAATTACTTCACTCTTGTCGGATACACCCTCGGCACTGTCCCTGCAAACATGGAAAGGCATGGATCCTGCTTCGGCGCCCCAACAACAAACCTGGATGCACAATTGGCCAAGAACTGGCAGATCAAGGAGCGCTTTCGGCTCAAGTTCGCGATGGACTTCTTCGATCTCTTCAACCATCCCAACTTCAACAGCAGCGGCTTAGAAGGCACGGGATACGCTCCCGCAACACTAACCTGCGGCTTTGCCGCATGCGGTCCGACAAATCCAAGCAGGCTTGTCACCGCCCAGAGTGGAGTATCTGGCTTCGGAGCCGTAACTGCCTTGCAGGCTGGACGCGGCAACCGGGAACTGCAATATAGTCTCAAGCTAACGTTCTAGAGCCTCAATCTCACCCAACTACCACCGCGGCGGAGCCTTTGTTCAGGTTCCGCCGTTTCATTATGCAGTAGAATCGGCCAGGACTCCCCGCAATGAAGCGCAACTCGCCAAAACCGGTTAGCCTTTTGAGACTGCTCTCTCACCGTTCCGCCCCCACCTTCTGCACTGCGATTGCCGTGTTGAGCGTGCTTGTTCCTTGCGCCGCTCTTGCTCAGACCCAGGCGCGCCATTCCCCGTCCACTCAAAAGACGGTCCCCGCGCCAACTGAACTCGACAGACGTCTCGCCGCTGCCCGTGCTGCTCGGGACTCAGGAGTTCCGGCTGCAGCCCAGCTAGCCAACGAACGCCTGATCGCAGTAGCTCTCAGCGAACTGGCCCGATTGCGAATGGCCCAACAGGCGTATCCGCAGGCCGTCGAACTCTATGGCAGTTCCCTGCATTTCGAAGATGTCCCCAGCACGCACCTCGATCTGGCCACTGCCGAGATACAAGCAGGCAAATACGCGGACGCCATCAAGCAGGCAAAGCAAGTCCTCGCTTCCGATCCGAACGACCTGCGCGCAGTCCGAGTGCTCGCAAGTGCCCTCACCCAGAACGGAGACTACGCACAGGCTGTCGAACCATTCACGCGAATCGCACAGGCACAGCCGAGCGTCGAGAACCTGTATCCACTGGCGATGTGCCTGCTGCAGACACGGAAGCCGGAGGACAAGGTTCGAGCGGCGGCGGTGTTCGAGCAGATGAAGCAGACCGCAGGAGATAGTGGTTCGCTGCATGTTCTTTTCGGACGCGCTTACCGCGATGCGGACGACATGCCTTCCGCAATTTTGGAGTTCCAGCGCGCGGTGGCAATCGACCCTCGTACTCCACACGCTCACTACTTTCTGGGGCTCGCCCAACTTTATCTCAAAGATTGGAAGCCAACGCCCGAGGCGGAAGCCGAGCTGAGGAAGGAAGTGGAGATATACCCACACGACTACCTCGCCAACTACATGCTCGGGTTTCTCATCTCAGGACAGCGTCGCTACGACGAGTCGAACGCATATCTCAAGGCGGCTGCAGAGATCAACCCGACCGCGCCGGAGCCCTTTCTCTACCTAGGCCTAAATGCCTATTCGCAAGACGATATGAAGCGCGCCGAAGAGATGCTTCGGAAGGCGGTTGCGCTCACTGGTGATGACGAGGCGCGCTCCAACTACCAAATCCGGCGGGCCTATGTGGATCTCGGCCGAATCCTCGCAACCAGTGGGCGGAAGGATGAAAGCGAAATCTACCTCACGAGGGCGCGCAATCTCCAGAACAAGACGATGGAGCAGAGCCAACAGCAAGTCGCTTCGATCGCCCGGTCGGGATCCATTGCGGGAGTCGTTCCCCTTAGCCGCCAACAGGAAAACCAATCGGCGCCTCTTCCGCAGACAAGCACCGATCTCGTAGCCAGAGTCGATCCTGCCGCGAACACCCTAACGCCCGAACAGCGCACCGCGGTGGAAGCAGAGGAAAACGAGCTTCGGGCAATATTGGGACTGGCCTTCAATGACCTCGGCACTTCGGAGGCAATCCGAAAGGAATACCCACGCGCTTTGGGCTACTATCAGCAGGCAGAACGATGGGACAGCACTCTTCCCGGTCTCGAAAAGAATCTCGGCCAATGCGCCTTCCGCGCGGAAGATTATCCTGAGGCGATTCGTGGACTCTCGAAAGCATTGGAACAAGAGCCCGGAAAAGCCGCTCTACTCGCCCAGTTGGGCATGTCGTACTTCGCGACGAACCAGTATGCCCAGGCCGCTCGAACCTTTGCACCCCTCGGAGCCCGCGGGATGCATGATAGCCAGACCGGTTATGCGTGGGCAGCCTCATTGGCACATACCGGCGACATGAAGAACGCATCCGAAGTGTTGGTCGCGTTTGAATCCGAACCGCGTACCGACGATACGCTTCTGCTTATCGGCCAGCTTTGGACGGAGATCGGCGACTATGCACGCGCGATATCGACGTTGCAACGATCGCTTGCGTCCAATTCGTCCTTAGCGAAGGCGCACTTCTATTCGGGACTCGCCTACATTCGCTGGGAACACTGGCCAGAAGCCGCCAAAGAGTTCCAGGCAGAACTGAATCTCTCGCCGGGCGATCCCGACGCAGAGTATCACCTTGGCTTCGTCTATATGCAGCAGTCAAAGACCGATGAAGCTGCCACACTTTTTCGGCAGGTCGTCGCAGCTCATCCAAACTACTTCAATGCCCAATATCAGCTAGGAAAGATACTGCTGGATAAGGGACAGGCATCGGATGCAGTGGGATACCTTGAAACTGCCGCCCGTCTTCAACCTCAAACTGACTATCTCCACTATCAGCTTCAGGCCGCGTACCGAAAAGAGAACCGCATCGCTGATGCCGATCGCGAACTCGAAATCTACAAACAGATCAAAGCAGCGTCGCGAGACCGCGCCGCGGAAGCAGTAAAATCCAACCCGTAGTGCCGGACAGGACTCGATTGCGTCATCGCCACTTTCACTCCAACGTTCTTCGATCCATTGCGATAGCATTTTGCATCTTTAGCTTCGCGGAAGCGCAGAGCGGCCACCCTGTAGCCCCGCCGCCACCCCCTGGCGCCAAGTCGTCAAAGTGTAGCGGACGACCCGTTCCGCAACTCGCAGACATCACTTCCACAACCGGCATCACCTTCAAACATACCTCCGACCCGGCGAAGAAATACATCGTAGAATCCATGAGCGGCGGAGTCATCCTGTTGGATTACGATCGCGATGGCTGGCCCGACATCTATTTCACCAATGCTCCCACGGTCGAGATGGCAGTCAAAGGCACAAAGAGCCTCGGCGTTCTCTACCACAACAATCACGACGGCACGTTCACCGACGTTACGGCAAAATCCGGCCTCTCCACGCGCTGCTTTGCCATGGGAGGAGCCATAGGAGATTACAACAACGACGGCTGGCCAGATCTCTACGTCACCTGCCTTGGCGGCAACATCCTCTATCGCAATAACGGCGACGGCACCTTCACCGACGTAACGGCAAAGGCCGGCGTCGCTGACGGGCGATGGTCGACCGGTGCCGCATTCGGCGACTACGATGGAGATGGATTTGTCGACCTCATGGTCGCCAACTACGTCGATTTTCATCTTGATGATCTGCCCGGCTTTGGAAGCGCTCCCTTCTGCAAATATCGCGGCATCGACGTTCAGTGCGGCCCACGCGGACTGCGGGGTGCCGGAGACTCGCTCTTCCACAACAACGGCGACGGCACGTTCACCGAGGTATCCAAAGCAGCCGGCGTAAACGATCCAAATGGTTACTACGGACTCGGCGTGATCTGGGCCGACTTCAACAACACCGGGCGGCCGGATATCTACGTCGCCAATGACTCGACCCCGAAGTTTCTTTACAAGAATGAAGGCAACGGCAAATTCAAGGACATCGGTCTTGAATCAGGAACTGCCGTAAGCGATGACGGTTCAGAGCAGGCATCGATGGGCATCGCGATCGGCGACTACAACCACACTGGCCGCCCATCGCTCTACGTCACAAATTTCTCCGACGAAAACGATCTGCTATATCGGAACGAAGGTGATTGGAACTTCAAGGAAGTCTCCTACGCGGCTGGAGTCGCTCTCCCATCCTTGCCCTGGGTTAAATGGGGTACCGCGTTTGTAGATCTGGACAATGATGGCTGGCTGGACCTGATCGCAGTGAGCGGTCACGTCTATCCGCAGGTCGATTCGCTTCCCTCTGGAGGTGGTTATCGCGAACCGAAGATGTTTCATCTCAATCAGAAGGACGGCACGTTCTGCGATGCCAGTGACCTGGCCGGCAAGGCCTTGATGGAACGCCACGTCTCTCGCGGCCTCGCGGTGGGAGACTTGTTCAATGACGGGAACATTGACGTTGTTGTCGGCGACATCGACGGTGGACCCATGATTTTGCGCAATCGTGGGATCTCAGGACGTCACTGGGTGAGCTTTGAACTAACCGGTACCAAGAGTAATCGCCTCGCGTTGAATGCACGCATCACAATTGTTGCTGGTGGGATAACACAGACCGACGAGGTCCATAGTGGCGGCAGCTACTTATCGCAAAACGACCTGCGAATACATTTTGGATTGGCCAACGCAACGAAGATCGATAGCGTCGAGATCCACTGGCCATCAGGCCACAACGAGGTTCTGACGGATCTGGCTGTTGACCGACATTATTCTGTTATCGAAGCAAAAGGGATATCTTCTGAGCGGGGTAAGCCTGTCGTACCTAAACACCCCTAGAGCCATTTCGGCGCGTGGTTAAATTGCTGCTCAGGCCTTGATGCATTTTGACAGGATGACGGATGGCGTGGCATCGTCCCGGAAAACTCACCGGCCAGAACTGGAGTTCTCTCATCATCTAAGCGCGAGGACTGAGCCATGAAGAAAGCCGGTAGCAGCTTCGACGGTAGTCGGGAGGATCGTGTCGATGCGATCTGCGATTTTCCGCCCTGACGGTGAGATCACGTGGAAGCAGGCAACAACTAACTCCGATCATCGTAACGGGTTTATCTCTTATGCCAAGACGCAGCGCAGGTTTGATGATGTATCGACGCGGCCTCCAAGACGTAGAGGTCTTCCTTGTTCATCCTGGCGGCCCCTTTTTCGCGAAGAAGGACCTGGGAGTGTGGACTATCCCCAAAGGAGAGTACTTGGACGGCGAGCATCCTTTGCGAGCCGCCAGACGTGAATTTCAGGAGGAAACTGGTTTTCCGTCACCCGAGAGTTTTCTCGATCTTGGCCCGATAAAGCAGGCTGGCGGAAAAGTCGTATTCGCCTGGGCTTTTGAAGGCAATTGCGATCCAAGCAAGATGATCAGCAATTATTGTGAAGTGGAATGGCCTCCGCGATCCGGTCGTTTGATCGAGATTCCTGAAGTGGACCGTGCCGCGTGGTTTTCAATCGCCGAAGCAAGGGAGCGTATCAAGGCAAGCCAAATACCTCTCCTCGACAGGCTCTTGATCATATTGAATCTGGCGAAGTGACAACCAATTTGCAAGAACTGCTAAAGAGTCACTATCGTGCCATACATCCAGAAACCGCGCGTGTTGGTAGATTTCCTTGAGATTTTTGGGCATGATGTCTCGCCAATATGGCGAGGGGGAAAAGAAAGCGCGGGCGCTGGTGGAAGAAGGATAGACAACTGCTGGTGTTACTCAATCGAAGTGGTTCAAAAATAGTGAGCACGCAATCAAACCATTGGAAAATCTCCCCGAGGCTGGGATCCTCTGCACAACGTGCAGACCCGTTTGTGGTTCATAAAGTCCGACAATCTGCTGTCATAACGTTCGGTGGCGTCCTCGAATCGCTTCGAATTATTCTTGCCCAAACCAGAAACAGATTGGAGGGCGCGTTGAGCGTCGGCGCGCTCAAGCGTAGCCTGTCGTAACTTTCTTTCGAATTCGAAACCCGATGCGCACAGCATGAAACTGATCCTCCTCCGCCCACTACGGTGTCGACAAGCGCCGAGAGTTCATATCTTCCTTACCGACAGCATGGCCAAACAAAATCGCCCGAAAGAATATCGCTGGCTGACCTCCTGAATGATGGCAGTGGTCCCCACGATCTTCACAAATGCTTTCGTGTGGTCACCTCGCCCACCCTCGTCGGGGGCGGGCGAGGGAACGGTCTAGAAGTTGAATTTCACGCTTCCTTGGAAGATTCTGGGCTGGTTCGCTGTGGTTGAGACCTGACCGAACGTACCTGATGTCAAAACCGCCATGCCTCCAGTGGGTGCGCCCGGCGTTCCAGTTGTTGTGCCGGTTGGGATGTTGAAGTTCGGATGGTTCAGCACATTGAAGGCTTCCAGCCTGAGAGTCAGATTTAGACTCTCGTGAATGGGAAATATCCGGGAGACCTGGGCATCAAATTGGTAGTTTGTCACGCCTCGGAAAGAGTTTCGTTTAATGTTTCCGTAAGTTCCATACCCGGCACACGTCGCCGGAGAGATGGGCGTTGGGCACCCTGCGGTCACCTGAGCGAACGCGGCTGGGTTGAGATAGCCACGGTTTGCCTGGCCGGATCCTGATCGAATCTGCTGATGAAGATAGATCGGAACTCCGGGAATCAGGTTCGGACGATCGTTGCCAATAGCGGTGAAGGAGTTATCCTGTCCTGAGGTGACAGTAAATGGAGCGCCGCTCTGAATATGCACCAGCGGCGCGAGTTCCCAATTATTGACGAGCCACGAAGTAATGCGGTTGGAGATATGGAAGTTGCTCTTCGTAATGACGACGATATTTTCGATGTTCCGGAAATCAGAGCCGCACGGACCGTAGTCAAACGCGGGGTTAGTGGGGTTCTCCACCTGTGTCGCGGCGTAGTCACCCTGGGCATCGGAAAGGCTGAGGCACTTCGACCAGGTGTAGTTGGCCAAGAGGCTGAAGCTGGACGAGAGACGATGCTGGACAGTAGTTATCAGGCCGTTGTAGTTTGCCATTCCGTTGTAATTGATAAGGACCGAGCCGCCGCCGCCACCTGTGTATTGATTGCCCTGAAGCGGGTTCGCAACGGTGAGGGCGAAACGCTGAGTCTGATTGGCGACGGTGGAACATGGAGTTCCGACTGCACCTGCTGGCTTGCCGGCGGGACCTGTTGTCACGACGCCTGCGCAGCCCGTTCCTCCTGCTCCCCAGACGCCAGGGACGTAGAGAGCCGGGCTAAGTGGAAAACCCATAGGCGCATGCACCGTGTGGCTGCCGACATAATCGACCTGGAGTTGCCAACCCTGGCCAAATTGACGCTGCACGCTGGCGGTCCACTGCTCGCTGTAGGACGGATGGAACTGTGTGGGCAACACGATGAACTGAGATTGAGGAAAGAATTGTGCAATTGCAGGAGTCGGAATCTGAGGCTGCGGAAATGGGTTAGTCGTAATGGTCCCGGCCGACCATGGAGCCGAGAAACTTATAGGAGCTGAGGTCGACGTTTGTTGCTGCCGGATGGCTGTAGCATAGGGCGGATTCTGCTGGTTGCGTTGGGACGTGTACCAGTTCGCCTGATCGAAGGCCACTTCGAAGCCCGCACGAATGACTGTTTTCCCGGAGCCCGTGGGATCGAACGACACACCGAAGTTCGGAGAAAACTGCCAGGGTGTGTTCTTGGTGAACGTCTTGGAAACGCCGGGGTCCCCATAGTAAAGCGCTCCTGCAGGAGCGTTGGGATACACCGAACTTGTTTTGTTGGCCAGGAACGCGGCGTTATCGAAGACGACTCCGCGGTGGAAGTAATCGTACGGCATAAAGTTGGGACTCCACCGCAGGCCGGCAATTAAGGTTAGTCTCTGGGTGGCGTGGTAGGTGTCCTGTCCGTAGAGGCTGGGAATCGGCCCGCGCAGGGCGTTCTGTTGCTGTTTGCTCTGCTCGAAAGAGCCTTGAGTACCCATCAGGAAGTCCAGGTTGGGGTCTCCAACGGCAGACCCTCCCCTTGGCCCGTTCGCGCTGTAGACGCCACTGAATCCGAACACGCCATTGGTTTCATATGCATTAGCAATGTTAAGTTGGTTGCGGGCGTACTCTCCTCCAAAAACGAGCTGATGCTTGCCCATCAACAAAGTTATGTCATCCTCAAATGCCAGGGTGTTGTCGTTGAACTTCGAGACGGAGTTCGTACCGCCGCCTACGGTGAATTTACTGGTCGTCGTTAGTTGCAGGCCGTTGGGCTGACCTTGCCAGAGATCAACCCCGAGAGTATTGGCGTTGATGTCGTTGGATGCGTACCCGCGGTTGTTGCGCCGCCGGAGCAGAGTGACGTGCGCCGTGTTCACCATCTTCGAATTAATCGTGTATGCCTCACCCATGGTATAGGACTGCACCCGTTGCGAATTCCCCGACTGCGTCGTTATCAAAATGTTCGTAGGGGAGAAGAAAGCCGGCGCCTGATAGCCATCGATGAAGTAGCGCGCGTAAAAGTTGTTCTTCGCGTTGATCGTCCAATCGACACGGGTGACAAACGAATTGTCTGACGTCTGCAACGGAATAGCATATTTGACCAGCCCGCAATTGTTCGTGTCGATCGCCGGATCGATCTTCGGCAGGTAACTCATCAGCTTGAGCGATTGGGGATTGTATGTCGGCTGACTTGGATACTTGTTGCCAACCAGCTTCGCCCCGGTGAGAGGATCGACCAGCGGGATTGTCGACTTGTTTGAGGTACAGTTGGGTCCGTCCGTGACCGACCAGTCACCGGCAAGGTTTGCGGCAGTAGGCACAAAGGCTTGCGTGGCGGCCTGGGACTGGTTCGATTGACTGCGCTGGTATCCGGCGAAGGCGAAGAGCTTGTCCCTCAGAATTGGACCGCCAAAGGTGCCGCCGAACTGGTTTTGATGCAGAGTATCTTTCGTCGCCGAGAAGAAATTTGACGCATTGATGTAGTTGTTACGGATGAACTCGAAGGCCGAGCCGTGATACTTATTGGTTCCCGAGCGGGTGACAACGTTGACTAGGCCACCGGTATGCATGCCATCCTGCGCACTTAGAGCGGTCGACTCCACGCTGAACTGACTGACAGCGTCCGGGAACGGGAACGGGAGATTGCCATTGGCCATGTAGTCATTGTTGGTTCCGCCGTCGAGCCGCCACATTGTTGTATTGCCCATGCCGCCGGCAATCGAAACCGAGATCACCTGGTAGGAATATTTGCTTCCCGTAAAGTCGCCGGGAGGAGCCGGTGTCGAGCCACCGGAAAGCGCGATCAGACCCGTCATTTGACGACCGTTGAGCGGCATCTCCGTGACCGTCTGCTGGTCGATGGTCTGTTTGAAGGAGACATCTTCCGTTTGCAAGGCCAGACCACTTGCCTGTACTTCAACCTTCTGGTCTGTCCGTCCAACCGTCATTCCAACGTTGACCGATATGTTGCTTCCAACCTCAAGAACGATCTTCGATTGGGTGTAATGCTCAAAGCCTGGGGCCACGACATCCAGTGTGTAGGTACCGACAGCCAGATTCGGAAAGCTGTAATGTCCGTTACCTTCCGTAATTGCCACCTGCTTTACCTGGGTATCCACGTTGATAGCGGTGACGGTGGCGTTTTGAATGATTGCGCCCGTGGAGTCGAGGATGGAGCCCTGGATGCTCCCGTTTCCTCCGCTCTGGGCGTTACCCTTTGTTGCAAAGGAAAAAACTGCGATACAGATCAGAACTGCGAACCAACGGTAGGCCATCCCTGAATGGTGCGGAGCACGTGATTGCATGAAACCTCCAAATAAGTGGAAACAGTAGAGATCGCTTGTTTCGATATCTCAAACCAACCGTCGGTTCTTCGCCTGCTAAAATACTTTCCCGCGACTAGGTGTGGCCGGGACCAGAACTCAAGCGGAGACGAGTGGGCTCGCAACTGTGGATGGACCACTCTCTCCTTTGGTCGGACAAGGTATGGGAGCTAAGGTACGACTGTCAACAGTAAAAAATCGCTTTCTCTTGCGAAAACGACCTGAGTATTTCGTCAGGTGTTCGCCTTTTCATTACCGCTACCGAGCGGAAAGGGCCCGAACCTCCACCCTCGGCGATTTATAAGTTCCCTTCGAGGAATGAGAGACTGGACAGTAACTCGGAGAATCAGCATTGAACAATGCTTCTACTTCGCTCTGGAAGTTGACCGTCGCCCAACTCAGGGACCAGGTCTCTTCGGTGGATCCGACACCAGGCGGCGGTTCGGTCTCCATCGTAGCGGCGACTTTAGGCGTCGCCTCGATACGCAAAGCAGTCCTGGTCTCTCTCAAACGATCTTCGGCGGTTCCCGCCAAGCATCAGAGTCTCGTTGAGCTTAGCTCCACAGCATCGGCATTAATGACCTCTTTAAGTGGACTTGCGGACGCCGATTCCCGTGCCGTTGCAGACTATCTTGAGGCCTCCGCACGGCCGCGGACGACTGAAAGCGATAAGACACTCCGTCGGGCGGCAAGGGAAGTCGGTCTGGTACGCGCTACGAAAATCCCCCTCGAGGCGGCAGAGGTGATGGGTCGAGGCCTGGACGCGGCTGAAGCTGCGGCGAGGATTGTTGACGCCCATGTGCGTAGCGAGGTTTTGACCGGTGAAATACTGCTGCGGGCGTCTATCAAAAGCCTTCTGCTCACCGTGGATGCTAATCTGCCCGGCATCTCGGATGCGGCGTCACGAGATGCGCTTGAACTACAACGAAGGGAACTCGAGATTGCGTTCGTGCCTCCCTGTTGAAGCGGCTACAAGTTGACCCTTTCGGTCGGCCATACCTTCCGTTGGACTTCCTTGTAGCGCGAGACAATTTCATCCTGGCACACGTGTTTCTGATCGCGAAGGACGTACCTTCCGTTTACGACAACGTCGCGAATAGCCGATCGGTTCAACGAAAAGACAATCATAGGCAACAGATTTTCGGCTGAATGACCGGCGACAGACAAGTCATTCAAGTCGATCGTGAAGAAGTCGGCGAATGAACGGGGGGTAAATCCTCCGCCGGGAAGTGCAAGCGCACTAGTGCCTTGGACTGTTGCGCATTCAAAAAGCGTCATGGCCAGCGTCTTCCCGCCAACCTGGTCAAGGATCGCGCGCTCCTGCTGCAGGAGCCGAAGATGGTAGTCGAGCTCTCGCGCATCCTCGAGCGGATCAATCTGGGCTTGGCTATCCGAGCCAAGCGCCACGCGGATACCCGCTGCCATGACATGGTCGGCGGCGAAGATACCGTCTCCAAGGTTGCGCTCGGTAGTCGGACAGGAACATATTGTCGAGTTCGCGGAGGCGAGCATCGCAATTTCATCCGAGCTAAGGTGGATCGCATGTACAGCTGTGATGTCAGGGCCGAGAAGGCGTTCTCTGTTGAGTAGTGCAACCGGGGTAAGCCCATATTCGCCCAGGCACGCTGTGTTCTCCGCAACCTGTTCGGAGGCGTGCATATGAAGGGGAAGGTTGTTGTCTCTAGCCCATGCCGCAATCTCTTTGAGATCCGGGAGCCCCACGGCTCGAATGCTGTGGGGCGCAACGCCAAACCGTACTTCAGATGAGTCGGCGGAATGGTCTTGAACGAGCGCGCCAATGTTTTTAAGGAATGCGTTTGTGGATTCGAAGAAGCGGATCTGTCCTGGGTCGCGCGGTAAGTTATGTCCCGAACGAAGGTAAGCCGTTCGCAGTAGAACAATCCGGATTCCGACCGATTGGGCAGCGGCAATTACCTGCTTGCTTAGAAGATTCGGGTCATCGTACGGGTGTCCGTCCGAGGCGTTATGTAAATAATGAAACTCGCCCACTGTCGTGGTTCCAGCAAGAGCCATCTCCAGAAACGCCATGCGGGCAACATCGTAGACGTCTTGCGGGCCAAGTTGACTGGCGGCGTGATACATCGTTCCTCGCCAGGACCAGAAGTCTTTGCCGCTGACGATCCGCGACTCTGACTTGCCACGAATCAGCCGTTGGAAGGAATGAGAATGTACATTGACGAAACCGGGGAGGAGGGCTTTTCCGGGCATGTCAACGATACGCGTCGAAGCGAGCGGCATTTCTTCCGGAATCTCCAGAAACTGGCCGCTTTCGCCCACCAGGAGCTCGCCATCCTCAATAAATCTTCCACGCGAATAGAGCAGCTCGGGCCGGTAGAGTGTATTCATTCTTGGACTCGCTTCCCACCAATCCAGACGTCCCTCACGGCATTTCTTCCCAATGTGTAGACAAGCTCACGCCAGTCGCTACCATGCAGTACAAGAAAGTCAGCGGAGCAACTTGCTTCGAGACGACCGATGTCCTTGAGGCCCAACGCACAGGCGGCATTTATCGTCCCCGCGACTAGCGCCTCCTGTGCTGTGAGACCGTTGAGCCGAACAGACAAAGCGAGTGCCTCGGAAGTGGAGAATAATGGGCTTGACCCCGGATTGAGGTCGGTCCCAACAGCGACAGCGGCCCCGGCGTCGATCAGCTTACGGCCGGGCGCAGCAGGTATTCCCAGATGTATTGACACGCCGGGAAGAATCGTAGCAATGGTCGAGCTCGCCGCAAGCTCCGCGATCTGATCTGGGCCAGAAGCTTCAAGGTGATCCGCGCTCAGCGCGCCAAAGCGGACGCCCAACTCCACGCCGCCAATGGAATGAAACTGATCGCTGTGGAGCTTGATCGCAAGATGATGCCGTTTCGCATGTTCAAGGAATTGCTCAGCCTCAGCGATCTGCCACGCTTCTTTCTCAACAAAGACATCAATAGCTGTGGCTAGCTTGCGTCTGGCTACTTCGGGAATGAGCTCTTCGCATACTTCTGAGATATAGCTGGGGCGGTTTGCAGCAGAGACCGGCGGTACGTGGATAAGCAAAGTTGGAACAATGCGAGCTGGAGAGATCTGCGAAATCACCTGGATTGTTTCGAGCATCGCGAGTTCTGCAGCGGGGGTAAACCCGTAGCCGGATTTTACCTCGATCGTAGTCGCACCGGATGCAATCAGAGAATCGATTCGAGGCTTCCCCAGCGCAACAAGCTCGTCCTGCGAGGCCGCCGCGGTCGCCCGAATAGTGCTTCGGATTCCGCCGCCCGCTGCAAGAATCTCTTCATAGGATAGGCCGGATGTTCGTGCTTCAAAGTCAGCCAGGCGATCTCCCGCCCACACGGCGTGGGTATGTGGATCCACTAACCCGGGAACGACTGCCCGGTGACCGGCATCTACAACGATCTCCGCCTCGCCCTTCCATTCAGATTCTTTTCCCGTCCAGACAATGACTCCGGAAACAATGGCAATTGCCGCGCGCTGTATAATCTTCAGCTCACGCATCTCCTTTCCCCTCTTCGGCCCGTTGCCGGAGGCGGTAACAAGCTGCGAGATTCCTGTGATGAGAGTGTCTGCCTTCATTTGATGCTCGGCATATCGAGGCCTCGCGTTTCGGCAGTTTTCTTCGCTAGATCATATCCGGCATCGGCATGGCGAATCACACCCATCGCGGGATCGTTGGTCAGGCACATTCGGAGACGCTGTTCAGCCTCATCGCTGCCGTCGGCGACTGCGACGAGACCCGCGTGTTGGCTATATCCCATACCTACGCCGCCTCCGTGATGAAAGCTCATCCATCCAGCGCCGCTGGCGATGCCTGTTGCAAAGTTGAGCAGCGCCCAATCAGACACAGCATCGGACCCATCGAGCATTCCTTCCGTCTCACGATAGGGACTTGCGACAGAGCCTGCATCGAGATGATCTCGTCCGATCACAATTGGTGCGCTCAGCTGGCCATCCCGGACCATTTGATTGAAGAGGAGTCCTGCACGATCGCGTTCGCGGTACCCAAGCCAGCAAATGCGGGCCGGCAGCCCTTGAAAAGCGACGTCTTTGCCAGCAAAGGTAAGCCACTCCTTCAGCCGCTTGTCTTCTGGGAAAAGTTTCAGCATCGCCTGATCAGTCTTGGCGATGTCCGATGGATCGCCAGACAACGCGACCCAGCGAAAAGGGCCGCGGCCTTCGCAGAACGAATCGCGGATAAATGCCGGAACGAAGCCGGGGTAAGAAAAAGCATCCACAACTCCCGCAAGCTTCGCCTGCGTTCGCAGGTTATTGCCGTAGTCGAAGGCAATGGCCCCACGGCGCTGCATCTCGAGAATCGCCTGCACATGTTGCGCCATCGAAGCCTGGACACGCTCAATGTAGGCCTGCGGCTGCAACGAACGCAGGGCGTTGAGGTCCTCGTCAGGATGCGCGATCGGAGCATATCCCCACATAGGATCGTGCGAACTGGTTTGATCGGTGACGAGGTCGGGAATAAATCCCATCTTCACCATCGTCGGTAGTATCTCCGCCGCGTTTCCTGCAAGACCGATCGATACGGCACTACCGCTATTCTTCGCAGACTGGGCGAGCTGGATTGCTTCATCTAGGGAGTTCGTCGCTGTGTCGAGGTAGCGAGTTTTGAGGCGGCGTTCAATTCGCCTGGGATCTACTTCAATACAAATACTCGCTCCGCCAGCTAGTTTGATCGCGAGGGGTTGTGCGCCGCCCATGCCGCCAAGACCCGCCGTGACGGTAATGGTGTCGGCGAGAGTGTCATTAAAGTGTTTTTTTGCCGCGCCGCGAAATGTCTCGTATGTTCCCTGCAAGATACCTTGGGTGCCGATATAAATCCAGGAACCGGCCGTCATCTGGCCATACATCATCAGTCCCGCGGCGTCGAGCTTGTCGAATTCTTCCCAGGTTGACCAACGCGGCACGAGGTTAGAGTTCGCGATCAACACTCTCGGTGCCAGTCTATGGGTTTCGAGTACCGCGACTGCCTTGCCAGATTGCACAAGCAGTGTCTGTTCGTTTCCCAGGCGTTCCAGCGTTGCAACAATCGTGTGGTAGCAATCCCAGTTGCGCGCGGCCTTGCCTCGCCCGCCATATACGATGAGTTCCTCTGGTTTTTCGGCTACCTTGGGGTCGAGATTGTTCATCAACATCCGCTTGGCAGCTTCTTGAATCCATCCCTTTGCTGTCCGGGTATTCCCGCGCGCTGCCCGAACGGGAGAATACGTCTGGCTCATCGAAGAACCTCCTCGAGATCGACGCTTTGTAAGTTCCTTCCTAAAGCGCCCGCTGCCAGGAAACTCGATGCCTGCTCCATCCAGACTGACAAGACGCAATCTTCGCGCCATGCCGGAATGCACGCCCGGAAGTTGGCTCTCACCTCCTCAAGCGCGATCGTGCTTGTGTCGTGGCGAAGATCGAGTGCCCTAGTAGCGGCCAACAGTTCGATCGCAACAACCATCCTGGCAAGCGCGACCGCTTGTTCCAGTTTGAGTGCAGATGTCATTCCCATACTGACAAAATCTTCCTGGTTTCCGCTGGTGGGAATCGAGCCTGTCGATGCTGGACTGGCGAGAACACGCAACTCGGCAACAAGCGCTGCGGCAGTTACCTGCGCCATCATCAGACCGGACTCAAGACCGGGCTTGGATGCAAGAAAAGCCGGGAGACCTTCGTTCAAGCTTGGATTGAGTAGCCGCTCAGTCCGGCGCTCCGAGATGCCCGCGAGCTGGCACAGGGCGATCGAGAGATAGTCGAGCGCCAGCGCCAAAGGAGCACCGTGAAAATTTCCTCCCGAGATGATTGCGTCATCAAAGACAAGCGGATTGTCCGTGGCGCTATTAAGTTCAATCTCGAAGACGCTCCGAGCGTGCGCCAGTGTGTCCCAGACGGCGCCGTGGACTTGTGGGATACAGCGCAGGCAGTACGCGTCCTGTATGCGACTGCCCTCGCCATGTGTTCTTGGAATTGGAGTGCCCTCCAAAAGGTTGGTGAGATGGCTTGCGCTCAGTACTTGCCCAGGATGTGGCCGTGCAGAATGCAATCGAGGGTCGAAGGCCGCGGCCGTCCCGCGCAGCGCTTCGATGCTTAAGGCCGCGGTGGTCTGCGCGGAATAGAAGAGATCTTCCAGCTCCTTCAATCGAAGACATCCGATTGAGAGCATTGCCTGTGTGCCGTTCAAAATCGATATACCCTCCTTGCCGAGGAGCGACAAAGGCCTCAATCCTGCTCTCTCGAGACAAATCGCAGCAGGAAGGACTTCACCCCGATACTCCGCAGACCCCTCCCCGATCAAGACGAGCGCCATGTGAGCCAGCGGAGCGAGATCGCCGCTCGCACCAACACTGCCGCGAGAAGGAATGATCGGCGTGATCTGGTGATTCAGCAGGTCGCAGATTCGTTCGGCGACCACCGGACGTATACCGGAGAGACCTTTGGCGAGGACGTTAACCCGGATCAACATCATGCCCCGGACCACCGAGGCCGGGAGCGACGATCCAACCCCGCAGCAGTGAGATCGAATTAGGTTGACCTGCATCGCTTCGATCTCACCTTCGTCGAGACGAATGTTGGCGAGAAGCCCTACCCCCGTGTTAAGAGCGTAGACAGGTGTTGTACCACTCATCGCAGTGTCCACTTTGCGGCGCGATGCTTCCATCCGAAGTAATGCCGCAGGAGCAATCTGTACCCGCCCAGCTTTTTCAGCTACAGCTGCAACATCCTCGAGAGTAAGGGACATTCCATCGAGATAAACCATAGGTCTTATGCTAAGCAGGTCATTACCTAAATAGAATGGTGTTTCCACGGTAGAAAATGGATTATTCCGTTGATTCATTGGAACTGATTGATAAATTATGATTAATACGCGGAAAAAGGCCATATCATCGGCGATTTCAATCAAGGCGCAACCTTGAGCTCCCGAGGGCAAATCGATGCTTCAGCACAATGGGATTGATCTAATCGACAGAAAGATACTTCAGGAACTGAGCTCCGATGCGCGTCTTCCTGTGGCAGAACTCGGCAGAAGAATTAAACTTTCGCCGTCGGCAACAGCCGAGCGTGTCCGCCGGTTGGAGGCACTTGAACTGATCCAGGGATATCGCGCGGAGATTAACCTCAAGGCGCTAGGGTTCTCCATCACGGCGTTCGTGAGGCTCACGTGCGATGGAAACAGGTACAGACCATTCCTGAAATTTCTTCCCACTCTGGATGCTGTTCAAGAATGCCATCACCTCACCGGCGGTGACGCGTTTCTGCTGAAGGTCATACTTTCTTCCGTTGCACAACTGGAAGACCTGATCGAGAAACTGTTGCCGTACGGAAGCCCAACAACGAGCATGGTGCTCTCCACGCCTCTTGAGCGAAAGCAACTATCTCTCCTTGCGGATAGAAAGTAGTCAGCGGTGTTGTAGCAAAACGCGGGTCATGGGGCGCCTTCCAGATCGCGTAACACTGCCATTGCGGCGTTGCGCCCATTGATCCCGATAACGCTACCTCCAGGGTGCGTACACGCCCCGCACAGATAGACCCCCTTCATCGGAGTTCTCGCCGTTAGGCGGTTGCTCCACATATAGGCCGGCAGGCACTCACCCTGGAAGATGTGCCCACCTGTGAGGCCCACTCTCTGTTCAATGTCCGGCGGTCCCAGCACCTGCGCGTCGACAACTGCGTCAGGCAGGTTGCTGCAGAAGCGGCCGATCGAACCCAGAGCAAGGGCTTTCGCCTTGCTCCGGTGCTCATCCCAACTGCCCGACGCAAAGGCGTAGGGTACATATTGAGCGAAGACGCTCATAGTGTGCAGGCCTGCTGGAGCTGCGCTTGCATCGTGAGCGCTCTGGAAGTAAAGCTCGCACCAGAGTTGCTCCGGAAGCCGCCCAGCGCCGGCGGCCGCATAGCCGGCATGCCACTCTGTCTTCGTCAGGGGAGCGTTGATCTGGCCGTAGTGATGTGGCTCATTGACTCCCGGCCTCGCAGTGAAATTTGGAAGCTCCTGCATCAATACGTTGAGCTTCACGGTGCATCCTTTAATCGGAATCGAGCGCACCTTTTCGGCCCACATTGGATCCGCAGACCCATCTAACATGCTTAGCGTGCGGATGGGATCCGCGTTCGAGACGACGACCTTGGCATGGATGCGCTCGCCACTCTCGAGCAGGACACCTTCCGCGGGAAGAATGCGCGCGACGTTTACACCCGTGGCCACGACGGCTCCGGCCTCGCGGGCGGCATCGCAAAAGTAGAAAGAAACCATTCCCATGCCGCCCTTCACATAACCCCACATACCCGGCATGCCGCCTAGCCTGCCCGAAGCATGATGGAAGCGGATGGAAGCTGTCCCCGCGTCGAAGGGACTGGCGTTCGTGCCGATCACCCCCTGGCCGAGATAGGCAGACTGCAAGCGCTCGTCGACGAGATAGCGCTCGACGAACTCTGCCATCGACCAATTGAACAAGAGACCGCGTGCCTCTGAATCACCATCGAGAAGCCCCTCCAGTTGCTCTTGACTGGGTGCATCGCCAATCCACAAGTCCCGTGGGTCGCCGCCCAAAACTCCGCTCGCGGGCCGAAGTTTGTCACGCAACCTGCGAATCACATCGTTCATCGCGCGCCAGCCTTCGACATCCTTGGGCGAGAAGAGTCGAACCTCCTCTTCGCATCGAGCATCATCGTCCCACAGCTGAATACTGCTGTCATCCAGGAAGGGGACAAAGAGGCCATTGATGGCCGGTTTCCAATCAAAGCCACGATCAGGCAAGTTCAATTCCTTGATCACCAGAGGATGCAACAGTCCGGCAAGATAGGCACACGGCGACATCCGAACACCAGGAAACGGTTCTTCGACGGTGCAGGCCCCTCCCACCCGTTCACGGCTTTCGAGCACGAGCACCCGTTTACCCGCTCGTGCGAGATAGGCTGCGCACGCCAACCCATTGTGACCTGCCCCGACCACGATCACGTCCCAGGAACGTGTTGCGATTTCTTTCAGAGGTGCGGGCAAACCGATCTTTCCCAAGAGTGACGCCGTGGTGGACATGATCAAAGTATCTACCTCCGGTTTCCAATGGCAAAGAAGAAACTATGTTTCGGAGGGGCACTTCTTAGAATCGGCAGAGTTGTCCGCAGCGGCGCCCGATGTGCCTTTTGTCCTGTTTCTGTTTGGAGCGGTTGACGAGATACAATCTTTCCACCTTACAAGCAGTGAAATTTACCGCCAACCAGCAGTAGATGGTTGTGGAAACGGCGAACTAAACATGGCGTTTGTAACCGGGACAGACTCGGGAATCAACCGGGAGATCAAAGGTTGGAAGTTTGCTGTCGGCTCAGGAATTCTGGGTTGGGTGCTGGATGCGTTCGACTTCTTTGTCGTGGTGTTTTTGTTTGACACGCTGTCGGAACACTTTCATGTGTCGAAGGCATCGGTGGTGTACACGTTGACGCTGACGCTCGCGATGCGTCCTGTCGGGGCATTGTTCTTTGGGGCTCTTGCGGACAGGTTCGGACGCAAGCGGCCGCTCATCTTTTGCGTCCTGTATTTTTCCCTGTTAACAGTACTGACCGGGCTTGCGCCGAACTACCTGTTCTTCGTGATCTGCCGTGCGCTCTATGGCATCGGAATGGGCGGCTACTGGGGCATCGGAGCTTCGTATGCAATGGAGATGTCGCCCCGCCGGTTTCGAGGCGTGCTCTCCGGAATGATGCAATCCGGCTACCCCATGGGTTATCTGCTGGCGGCTGTAGCCATGCAGACGCTGGCACCGGCTTTTGGCTGGAAGTCGGTTTTCTTCATCGGGGCACCGGTAGCGGTGTTGATCGTGATACTGACGATGTTCGCACCGGAATCAGAGGCCTGGAAGCAACATCGCCCGGCGTCGATGGGACAAATCTTCAGCTCGCTGCTACAACACAAGAAAATGTTCCTTTACCTGCTGCTGATGATGAGCGTAATGCTATGCCTCTCGCATGGCACGCAGGACCTGTATCCCGATTTTCTGAAGTCCATCCCGGGGAT
Organism: Acidobacteriaceae bacterium KBS 89; assembly: GCA_000381605.1. Classification (GTDB taxonomy): domain Bacteria; phylum Acidobacteriota; class Terriglobia; order Terriglobales; family Acidobacteriaceae; genus Edaphobacter. The sequence goes on along the minus strand of KB906754.1, from coordinate 395,151 downwards.
CGCGGCGAAGACCGTCTTCGGAATGAAGTCGTTATATGGAATACCTATTCTGTACAACATCGGCGCAATTGTCGGCGCGCTCTTCTTCGGCCATTTGTCGCAAAAGATAGGCAGGCGCAACTCGATCATGCTGGCACTGGTAATCTCGCTGCTGTCGATTCCGGCGTGGGCGTTTGGAACCTCCCTCGGCGTGCTGGTGGTGGGATCGTACCTGATGCAGACCGGGGTGCAAGGCGCGTTCGGCGTCATCCCGGCACACCTGAATGAACTTTCGCCCGATGTCGTGCGGAGCCTGTTCCCGGGCTTTGTGTATCAGCTTGGAGTGCTGCTGGCCTCCCCCGCGACAGCAATAGAATTCGTGTTGCGCGACCACTTTGGATATCCCTGGGCGTTGACGATGTTCGAGGCCGCGGTGATCGTCCTGATGATCGTTATCTTCTGGTTTGGACCGGAGGCGCGCGATCGCAGTTTCCTGCGAGAGTCGCAGGAACATTCTGTTGCGCGTTGAAAGAACATTCTATGGAGAAAACAATGAAAGAGAAGCGGATCGGCATCATCATGAACGGAGTCACGGGACGCATGGGCCTGAACCAGCATCTGGTCCGCTCCGTTCTGGCGATCCGGAAACAGGGTGGTGTTGTACTTGCCGACGGGTCGAGATTGGTGCCTGACCCTATGCTGGTAGGGCGCAACGCCGCCAAACTGGAACAGATCGCTAAAGAGTACGGAATGGACCGTTGGACTACAGACTTGCAGGGAGCGCTCGCCAACCCAGACGACTCGATCTACTTCGACGCACAGTTGACGACGCTCCGGGCACCAAGTGTGGAGGCGGCGATTGCCGCCGGCAAACATATCTATTGCGAGAAGCCTCTCGCCGTTGACTCGGCGATGGCGTTGCGGCTAGCAGGCTTGGCAAAGGCAGCCGGAGTCAAACACGGCGTCGTCCAGGACAAACTCTTTCTGCCGGGCATGCGCAAGCTGAAGCGGTTGGTGAACAGTGGCTTCTTCGGTCGAATCCTTTCCGTCCGCGGAGAATTTGGTTACTGGGTCTTCGAAGGAGATTGGCAACCCGCGCAACGCCCCTCATGGAACTACCGCAAGCAGGACGATGGGGGCATCATCGTGGACATGTTCTGCCATTGGCGCTATGTCCTCGACCATACCTTCGGTCGGGTGCGCGCAGTGCAGTGCCTTGGCAGCACGGCAATACCCGAGCGAGTAGATGAGCAAGGCCTGCGCTACCAATGCACCGCCGAGGATTCGGCCTACGGAACATTTGAACTCGATGGCGGTATCATTGCGCAGATCAACTCCTCGTGGTCAGTTCGTGTCTACCGCGATGAACTCTTCAATCTGCAGGTAGACGGCACACTGGGCAGCGCCGTCGCTGGCCTTCGCGAATGTCGGACGCAGCACCGTGTTAATACGCCGCGCCCAGTCTGGAACCCAGACATAGAGAATCCTTTCCGCTTCCGCGAAAACTGGCAGGAAGTGCCGGACAATCAGACCTTCGACAATGGGTTCAAGGTTCAGTGGGAGTTGTTCCTGAAGCATGTTGCGGAAGATGCGCCATTCCCTCACGACTTTTTGGAAGGGGCCCGTGGCGTGCAACTGGCAGAGCTTGGCCTCAAATCCTGGCAAGAGCGTCGCTGGCTCGATGTGCCGGAGTTGGGGGTCTGATGTTGGAGAAATCCATAAAGCTGGTGCGGCCCGATGGCTCCGCTTACCATTACAGCCTGTCCCATGAGCCGCTCGTACCGCAGCAACGGTCAGGATTCGAAACCCGCATCGCGTTTGCGGCGGCCCACGTCGTTGTGGATCCCTTGCGCACTACGGAGCCGCTTACCCAATCTGTCATCGACTGGGACGCAACCCTAACCTACCGCGAGTATCTATGGTCGCTCGGTTTTGCCGTCGCCGAGGCAATGGACACGGCGCAACGGGGAATGGGACTGGACTGGCCGCTTGCGTTGGAGCTTATCAAACGCAGTACGGCAGCCGCCAAAACACGCGGAGTCGTGGTCGCCAGCGGCGCAGGCACCGACCACTTGCCGGCAGGAAAGACCGCGACCCTGGCCGATGTGACCAACGCCTACCTGGAGCAATGTGAAGCCATTGAAGCCGTCGATGGGCGTATCATCCTGATGGCAAGTGGCGCCTTGGCCGCTGTAGCTCGCGATGCTGACGACTATGCTGCTGTTTATGCTGCTGTGCTTGGCCAGGTGAAGCTGCCCGTCATCCTGCATTGGCTGGGGCCAATGTTTGACCCAGCATTGGAGGGATACTGGGGCGGAACCTCGATCCCTGAAGCGATGAAGAACTGCCTCAGCATCATCGACGCCCACAAGGAAAAAGTTGATGGCATAAAAATCTCGCTGCTCGACGCGGACCTGGAAGTGTCGATGCGCCGCAGCCTTCCTTCCGGCGTAAGAATGTATACCGGCGACGACTTCAACTACGACCGCCTGATCTTGGGCGACGCCAATGGCCATAGCGATGCATTGCTGGGAATCTTTGATGCGATTGCTCCGGCCGCGTCGCTGGCGCTGTCTGCGCTCGACAGTGGGGACGTTGCTCGCTACCAACAACTTCTTGCCCCCACAGTTCCGGTCTCGCGGCACATCTTTGCGTCGCCAACTCAACACTACAAAACAGGAGTCGTCTTCCTGGCCTATCTGAATGGATTTCAGTCGCACTTCCGTATGGTCCGAGGTGCGGAGAGCGCACGATCCACCGCACATCTGTGCGAACTGTTCGTGCTCGCCGACCAGGCCGGAGCGTTGCGCGATCCTGAACTGGCAACGCGACGGATGCGCAGTTTCCTGCTGCTTGCAGGTGTCGCATGAGTTTATTGCAGCGCCTCAGCTTCAATCAAATGACTGCCGATCCATGGTCTCTAGAGCAGACAGTCCGCAACTGCTCTAGTAGCGGCGTCCCGTACATTGCAGTTTGGCGCCATAAACTTGAAGGCGATGCCGCGAAGGCTTCCGCGATGATCCGCAGGGAAGGCCTGCGCGTCTCCAGCCTGTGTCGTGGAGGGTGGTTCTCGGCGCCTACACCGGAAGAACGTCGCAACCGCGTTGCAGATAACCGCCTCGCCATTGAGGAAGCCGCAACGCTCGGCGCATCGGTGCTGGTGATCGTCTCCGGCCCTGCAAATGGACAGACTCTGAATGACGCGCGTGCCACCGTGCTCGACGGTCTGCTCGAGATACTCCCCGACGCGGAGAAAGCCGGTGTCGTTCTGGGCATTGAGCCTCTGCATCCCATGTACGCAGCAGAGCGTTCCGTCGTCGTAACGTTGAAGCAAGCCAACGACATCGCCGACCAGCTCAAAAGTCCTGCCGCCCAGGTCGTCATCGATGCCTTCCACGTGTGGTGGGACCCTGATGTAATGCAGCAAATAGAGCGTGCGCGCGGGAAAATTGCGGGTTTTCATGTGTCCGATTGGCCGGTGCCTTTGCCCGGCATCCTGATGGGCCGCGCCATGATGGGTGACGGTGTCATCGAGTTGCGAAACCTGCGGCAGGCCGTAGATGCCGCAGGCTACGACGGCCCCATCGAAGTTGAGATCTTCAACGAAGAGATATGGAAGACCGCGGATGACGGACTTCTCCCGCTTATTCAGCGACGTTTCGCCGAACACGTGTGAATCGCCTGGATGGTATTTGACTACCGAACCGACATTACGGCATAGTACGGTTGATTGCTCAGCGTCGCATTGAACGCCGGATGCAGAACAGCCGCGTCAGCCGTGCGGATCTCGAAGTAGTACTGCAAAGGGTAAGGTGAGTTCGTGTAACTCCCGGGAATGGAACCACTGTGAACATTGCCGGACTTCTCCATGGGCACAGTGAGCCAGCGCTCTGCCTGATTCACATGGCGGTACCACAAGGTTGACCCGGTGACAGGAGCTTTCGCGGCGAGAGTGAGACGCAAATCGCTGCCTGGAGTGAAAGCTGCGGGAGCGGCGTGATCTACGGCAACGACCGGACGTGGGGACGCTTTGGTGGTACGCCGAATTGCCTTTGTAGCCGAAGTCTGTCGAACGGGTTGACCCGCGAAATATTTTTCAACTGCCGCCACATCATTGTCGATTGCGGGAAGCCTGTCGGCCCAGTGGCCCCGTCGCACGGCAATATCCCCATAGGCTAATATCGGTGGTGTAGATCTTGTCCGCCCGTTCAGCCAAAACGGCCCAAGCGTCGCGAGCCTTACGATACGCGGCGAGCGACTGTGTTGCTGCCGCAGGATCGCCAGTCTTCTCGTAGATCGAATAGAAGAGGGCTGCGCGAAAAAGATTCGCATAGTAAAGCCCCAGCCCGTTGAGAATGAGGATGTCTTCCACAATCTGCTGGAACGCTGGCGGCTGCACACGGGAGCCTCCGTTGGCGCGCGCGACCACGAGTGATTGAGTTGATGTACGAACCATCGCTTCAACCATTCGATAACCTCCCCAGGGCTGTAACGAGCGTTCTTCGTATCGCTCACCAGGTCCTTGGCGTGCTGGTCGATCGTACTGAAGAGCTGCGGGTCCAGCGGACTGACTGAGCCGACATTGTGCGGGGCAGGGGAGTCGCTGTAGAGCGGCTTCCCAGTCGGTGGAAGGATTGAGATAGGACTGTAGAGCTCCGGCCAGAAGCTGTGATTGGAAGCCGAGGGCAGCCACGCAGTCGTAATGAGCGGTAGAATCCGGCTGGAGCTGGCAAGCGCAGCCTCCAGCGCCGGCCCCGACGGACCAAAGGTTTGACGGAAATAACGGTGGTGCACCTCTGCACCAGTATCGGGATTGTAGAGATAGCGTCCCCACAGCATGTAGGTGATGGCGAACTTGTTCGTATCGCGATTGAAGTTTGCAAGCGTGGTGTCCGAGTACGAGTTGCGTCCGGCCGGGTGCCCCGACCCCTCACGGCCCTTGAAAGTCAATGGCTCACAAAGCTCCATGCCTGAAGCTCCACAAAAGTTCGCCGCCCGGCCATACCCGGACGCCAAAGTGGGATCGCCCCAAAGAAGATGCCGTTGTGTGCCAGGCCAGACACGATAGAGTACTTCGATCTTTGAGTCGCGTTTATAGAAGTCACCATAGCCGTAACGAGTAAAGTTGCGCTCGCCACTAGAGACGGCAATTGACGGCCGAACAGCAGATGCCGTTTTACGACATCTGGGGTTCTCCCCTGAACTTCCCCCTATTCGATCGGGTGGGCCTGGGCGTTTGACACGCCGTATAGGTGGACCAAGCAGATTCCGTCGTACTTCGGCGGAACAAAACGGGGCATGGCGATCTCCTGGCCGGCGAAGATCACGGACAAGGGAGGCATACGCTGGCAGTTTCATCACTTTATCGATATCGCGCCGACGCTGCTCGAAGTGACCGGCATACCGGCACCTGTCATGGTTGACGGTATCGGGCAAAAGCCGATCGAAGGCGTCAGCATGGCCTACACGTTCGACAAGGTTAACGCGAACGCGCCATCGCTCCACCACACTCAATATTTCGAGATGGTTGGCGTGCAGGGGTTGTACAACGACGGTTGGATGCTAAGCGCGGACCCGATCCGCGCACCCTGGCAACTTACGACGACGGCAGTCACCGATCCCGCCATCGCCTTCAAGTTCGAGCTGTTCGATCTCAGTAAGGATTGGACGCAAAATACCGATGTGTCCGCGGCAAATCCAAAGAAGATGGAGGAGATGAAGAACCTGATGTTCGGCGAATTTGCCAAGTATCAGGTGCTTCCGCTGGATGCCTCGGCGTCAACCCGGTTCGTTGCGCCGCGCCCGAGCCAGGCGGCGGGACGAAGAGTCTTCAACTATTCGGGTTCGACCGTCAGTATTCCGGGCGGCAATCAGCCTGAACTCCTCAACACTTCCTACACCATTACGGCAGATAGCGACGTGCCTCAGGGTGGGAGTGACGGTGTGATCGTTAGCGAGGGCGGACGCTTTAACGGATGGGCCTTGTACCCGCTGAAGAGCAAGCCGGTGTACACCTATAACATGCTTGACCTCAAGCGGACCCGCTGGGAGGGCACGGAGCCGCTGGCCCCGGGCAAGCATACGATCGAGTACGACTTCAAGTACAATGGGCTCGGCGAAGGGACGCTGGCGTACAACAATCTAAGCGGTATCGGCAAAGGGTCACGGGGACCCTGAAGGTAGACGGCAAGGTAGTGTCCACCCAGACACTGGAGGCGACCGTTCCCCTGGTCAAGCCCCTTGACGACATTTTCAAACATCGGCAGCGCCGGTCCCGCGCCCGTGGATGACAACGACTATAAGGTGCCTTTCAAATTCACCGGCACCATCCACAAGGTGGCCATCGCGGTCGATCCACCGAAACTGACTCCGGCCGATATAAAGAGATACAGAGTGCGACCGGCTCCGCGGCAGACTAGCAATAGCCAGCGGGAGAGTCTCGACCGCTTTCGACTAGAGGGAAAGTAGTGCATCTCAATCTCGGTGAGTGATAAATCGCCGAATCACACATCGCATCCGGATTGGTACTGAGAAGTCGGTTTGGCGTCGTTCCCGCAAAACGGGGTTTTCGGCAACTACGGGCTCCCGAATCGCGCCGCTTAGTGAACTTGCCGAAAAGGCGATTTTTCAGGCCCCTACAAAAGAAGATGGTTTGGCGATCGGGCCGCCTTATCGCGTAGCGATTGACGTCCCAGCGTGTCGCGGGAGCAAGATGGAAAACGTCGTTCCTCGCCGCCGTCCTTCTGTCGTAGATCGAACTCTGATAGATCCGTGATTTTTCTCAACAAGCTGCTTACAGACCCAGAGCCCAAGACCGGTTCCGACCGTGCCCTTGGTCGTAAAGAAAGGGTCGAAGATGCTTTTCATTGTTGCCAGCGCCATGCCGCTCCCAGAGTCGGCCACGGTGATTCGGACGCGTCGGGTCCCATCGATCGGATCAATGGAGGCAGAGGCGCGCAACACAATCCTGCCGTCCTGGCCAACCGCATCCAGACTGTTTGCAAGCAGGTTCGCCAGCACCTGCCGCAGTTCCCCTGCGATCCCTATCACCTGTAGCGTCTCCTCGCACTGCTGCTCAACGGTAGCCCCCTTGGCCCTGATCTTCGCCTGTAGCAGATGGACGACCGAGCCAATCAAGGCGGACGCAGAGTTGCTGCTTGCCGCGGAAAACTCACGATAGAACCCCAACGTCTGGCGGGTGATATGAGCGATTCGCATCAGCTCCCCATCGGCGATATCCAGATACTCAAGGGCCTCCGCGGGAAGGTCGGAGGTGGCTCGGACGAGATACAGTGTGTTCATCATGGCTTCGAGCGGATTGTTGATCTCGTGCGCAATGCTTGCTGCCATCCGTCCCGCGCTCGCCAGCATTTCGCTTCGCAGCAATGCCTCTTCCGCCTGCTTCCGCGCACTGTTGTCAGTGCCGATCAACAGGTAGCCAATAATGGCGTCTTGCGCGTCGCGCAGCGCCGTGACCGACACCACCGCAGGAAACCTGCTACTGTCCTTGCGGCAGTAAGTTAGTTCGTAGATGTCCTCGATCCCACGCGAGGCCTTGAACACCAATGCCTCAATGCCTGGAGTAATCGGGGTACCGAATTCCGCGCTTAACGCTTCGGCACGTGCTATCAGTTCCTGAGCATCAGAGATGTCGGCGGGTGTGACCTTGTTGATCACTTCGGCTGCTGTATAGCCCAGCATCCTCTCGGCCCCAACATTGAAGATTTGAATGACGCCATGCGCGTCCGTGGCGATGCTTGAGAAATTGGCACTATTGAAGATCGCGCGCTGCAAGGCACCCGCCTTGAGCAGTACTTCTTCCGCCTGCTTGCGCTCGTTCATCTCTGCTAGCAATTTCTGGTCATCATTCGCTCCGACCTATCGAGCTGGAGCTTCCATGCGAGTTCGGCAGACAGAATCAGTCCCCGACCTACTAACGAATCTTCTTCCTTTCTCTGGTCCGTGACTGTGCTGTATTGCACACTAAGCATGGATTTGCTCTGGCCTGAGCACGTTGCATGCTGTGACTCATTGAGGTGGCGGCGTTTTGCCTGGAGTAAAACCGTCATTGGCTAAGTTCCCCGGATCCATCTCTGTGGTCGTATGCAGAGGGAAGCCGGGCGGCAGCGCTTTAGCTGCCGTGGCCTCTACCGTATTGATGAGGTTCAACTGCTCTGCCTCTTTGAGCGCGTCATCCCAAGAAGCGTAGCTTTTGCTCGACTCTCCTGCGTTCGACTTCAGTTTCGTTGTGGCCCCTGCATCCGTGCGCGTCACTACAACTTGAATTTTCATAGTGCCAAACCTCTGCAACATTGGATGCAAGGCGAGGAGGGCTAAGCGACCCGGCTGAGGATTGACTCTAGAGATATGCAGCCCGAAGGGATCTAGCCTCTAGAGTCTTTTAGGCGATTCATACGGAAGATTGCGTAGACAATGAAGCACCACCACACCAGAATGGTGACGTAGATTGGCCACTTCGGCATCTGGCCGATGAAGATAACGCCGAAGAGCACAACCGCAGTCAACGAAGCGACTACGGTCCATGCTAGTCCCGCGCGTCGGCTAGAGCGTGTAGGTGGAGCAGACGAGGTTTGCATGTTGTATTCCGTACATCTCTTTCCTGAGATTCACGCTGTTAATCTGAATTGGCGTCGGACGTCCCGCAAGCCGGACAGCCAGAATATCGCCGACTTTAGGGGTACTCTCGGCCCCCAGGACAACAGTGCCTGAGTGCTCGTTGCCGAGGTGGCTGACGACGTAATCTGCAACATATTTCATGCGGAATTCCTACCATTTTCGTGGGCCGTGTCGAAAACACGTTGAGAAATAACGGAGGGATTGCAGACGTGATATCTTTCGTACTTCGCCAGATCCCCTTCGTTTCTCTCGTGAGCAATCGTGAGCAGACACTTCAGACAAATAGAGTCGAAAGAACCATCTGTGTTTCGCCGGTGCGGAAAAAAGGGCGGAAGCGGGAGAAGCATCATGCTGCCTCTTTCCGGGGAGAATTCCAACGTACAAAATTCTTGTTCGGAAAGATGTTCAATTAAGCACGGTCTTCGCTCTATATTTTATGGCTCTTTAGGGCTGCAATCTTTGGGCCGTCCCCGATCCGAGCAGGGCCCTGCTAATCCAACAACGAAGCACGCCAGCACTCTATTTTGCAACGGTTGGCCCCCACCCAGGGTTTGTCACTCGGCAATCATCTCAACCGATATGGCTATGGAGTCAGTATCTTGAGTCTGGAATCGGGCGACACGGGTTGTTAGTTGCTCCAGATATGCTAACGGTGACCGCTTTCGCGTTCCCGGAGGTCAGCGTCCGCCGACAGAGTCGGCGTCAGGGTCGATAAATTGCCGACAGGATCCGCTGCCGTGATCTGGTAGTTGGTGTACTGAATAGTCAACTCGGCACGCCCGCCCAGCCGGATCGAGGAGATACTATGGTTGCTTGCCGGAAGCCAGAAATCACTCACTTTGATGTATAGCAGTTCGAGTTCGCTATTCTTGGTCCAGTAGGAAGGGTTCCTTGCAGGCTCTGCCTCCAACCGGACTACAGCAAAGTCTTCTCCATCCACCCAGACTTGGCCGCGGTAGAGAAACTTGTCCTTTGTTCTGGGCTCCGCTTTCAACACATACACTGAGCCGGATGGAGTGCTTTCGTACCTGAGCATGGTGAAATCATAGTTGTCGCTGTTGAGCGCGGCGCGCCTTTGGGCGTCAGCGGCCAGGGCTACCTGTTCAGCCTCCAGAAGCTTTCTGAATACCTTGTCGATGATTAGCCTGGACCCGGTCGCAGATCGGATGGTGAAATCCTTCGTTCCGGGCGCTCGGTACTTGATATCGACGATCATCTCAGCGACACGGGCCTCTGGAAATCCGCGGTATTCCACACGATAGATTCGCGTTCCCTGGTAAGCATGCAGCGCCTGGGCGCGCTCAAGATTCCGCCCAACCAGGTTTTCTATGACTTGCTGCGTAGTGAATGGAGCATTTGCAACCGAGCCGGGTGCGTCGGTGTTTTGTGCGCATGCAAACTGTTGCAGTTTCCACACAACAAGCAGCACCACTATCAGTCTCCTAGACATTGGAGCCTCGATTCATCGGCGCGCTGGTCGACGACGCTGATAACTCGTCGCGCGAGAGAGCCTTCTTTTTCAGTATGAGGTTTCTGATTTCCGATAGCTGGTCAGAATTGACCAAAATGCTCTAAGCCGTTCCGCCGCGCGTCCGCGTAGACATTGTTTTCCAATTCACTCGTAGGAAGGAGCAGGTTGGGCCCCCAAGGCGCTACGACCGATACCGGACACAAAGTGGCATGTTGTAACGAACATGCCAATGCCAAGATCTAGACCGCCAAGGTAAAGGGCAAGGCCATACCGAAGCATATCGGCCCTTGGATCTATAATATTTGCAGATTCCCTCTGCTTATTCCAGATTGGAACCGGTCGCGCACTCGTCTGAATTGCCGCCCGAACACGACCTCTTCGGGAAGGGACCATTCGGATGACTGAACCGAGAGACACTACATTTGACGCCGCCGCATTTCTTGCAGAAGCTGGTCTGGGGCGAAGGATCGTCCAATTGAAGACAAAGCAGACCTTCTTCTCGCAAGGCGGTCCTGCTGACTCCATCTTCTATCTTCAGAAGGGCCGAGCAAAACTCAGTGTCGTTTCGAAAACGGGTAAAGAAGCCACGATCAGTCTTTTTTCCATAGGCGATTTCGTTGGTGAGGAGTCGCTTGCAACCGTGGGTGGGCTGCGTATGGCCACTGCTACTGCCATCACTGCCTGTACCTCTCTTAAAATAGAGAGGGAGGAGATGGTTCGCGTGATGCACGAGGAGCATTCCTTCTCTGACCTGTTCCTAAAGTTTTTGCTCGTCCGAAGCATGCGAACCCAGGCCGATCTAGTCGATCAGCTTTTCAACTCGAGCGAAAAGCGGTTGGCGAGAATTCTCTTGTTGCTGGCGGAATTTGGCAAGCCAGGAGAACCGGAATCGTTGATCCCAACGATCACGCAGGAAACGCTAGCGGAAATGATCGGAACCACCCGGTCCCGCGTCAGCTTCTTTATGAATCGCTTCCGCAAGCTCGGCTTTATTGAATACAACGGTCGCATTCGTGTTCATAAGTCGCTGCTCAACGTCATTCTCCACGACTGAATCGGTGCGGAAAAGCCGTCTGCTGCGGATCGCACGCTATAACAGAACCCGCTAATCTGTCACGGAGACAGCGTCAGTCAGCAGCGCGCGACACTCCTGATTCCTTGTCTACGGACCTTGCATACGCGACTCGAAAACAGATTTCACACTCTCTTAGAACGAATTGGAGGTTCTTCGACTATGGGCGCGGCTTGGTCTTTTAACTCGTTGCGGACTGACTCAGTCAGACGTGGCTTCTCCATCTCTCTTTTGACACTGGCGTCGTCGTCCTTGGTGTGTCTTTCAGACTTTGTCTTTTCTTCATCATCCCAAGATGTTTACACGGATTGCGCGCAGAATCTGTTCTCAATGACTCACAACTCCGTTTTGATAGAAGTGGTGAGTCAGAGATCGGCAGAGTCGGAGTGCTTCCGCGATGGGAACCGTCTATCTAACCCTGTGCTCAAGCTCGCGAAAACCCAACTTTGCAGGATATACATATCGTTTGAATACGAACGACAGGTCTAATTCGCTGAGCATTCCGCCTGCACAGTTCAGTGTGAAAAAACAAGGAATTTGAGAAGGAAGTAGAGGATCATCGTCCCAGCGAACGTGATCCACATCTTAGTGTTTTTGCTCATACTACGCCCGCTATCGGACAAAAAATGAAGACTCGAAGGCCGCAATGGGATTGCGGCCGGGATACCACTAACGGGTTGGGCACGAAGTTGCCGAAACCGACATTTCGGGCACCTACGAGTTGCACCGAAACAAGAGTTCGGCTCGATGTGCTGGGTGTTGGTTTAGTTTGTTCCAGCGACTAGTTCTTTTTCAGCCTCTTCCAAAATCTTCTTGTCTGCTGCACTCAGCTTGTTGGCACCCAGCTTGATTTCGACACTGTCGATTGTCCCATTGAATGCAAACGGTGGTTTATAGGCTTTCGAGACAGGCAGCCCAGGAGTCTTCAGGCCCTTGACACATGCACACTCACAACGAGGTGCTTTCAGCCCCGGGCCACTCTTCATTGCACGCCTTCCGCGAACTCTGCTACCCTATCCGCGTTCCCGGGCTCATCCTCCGCACGTCATTCACCCGTACGTCTCAGGAGGCATCTACGTGAGCAAGTCCCAATCGTCCAAGAACGACAACTCCGCCGCCGAAGCAGCCCGCATCGCCCTCGCCGACGCGCAGTTCGCGACCGTCGGCAATCGACTCAAAACCCTCTCCGCGACCGAGCCTCTTCTCCGTGCCTACGGCGAAGATCCCAAGGCCTACGCCGGCGAGCTCACCAAACAGTACGCCGCGCTTGCCTCCCGTCCACGTCCTTCCGTTCCCGCCGTCAAGGACATCTCTCCGCGCGTCGCCATCGCGCTTAACCGCCTCGCCGACATCTTTGGCCCGTGGCAAACCGTCGCCGCGCCCACCGCCACCGTCGGGCTCGTCGAGAAGCCGACCAGCTCCAAGACCAGCGGCGACGTCAACGGCATCCTCTCCCCCGGCTACATCATCCCCTACGCCGACATCTCCAACAGCGGCACGCAGGAGCAGTGGTGGGTCAATACCTGGCAGTACATCATCCCTCTGCCCATCACGCCTACCGGTCCCGGCCGGCTCGCCTATCGCTTCAACGTCCCCGCAGGTCTCGAGTTCTATCGACAGGACTTCTTCTCCGGATCCGCGCACGTCTACGCTACCGTAGCGACAACTAACGATCTCGCAAGTCGCCCCATCGACTTCACCCACCCCGTCAGCTCCGCCTTCGCCATCGCCGAAGACCTGCCCACCAGCGAGGAGCCGCCCCTCCTCTCCGGCGGTGTAGCGGTCAACGGACACATCGATCTCGTCGCAGGCAAGACACCCGCCATCGGCATTCTCTGCGGCCTCATCCTCAGCGTCGCCCAGGGAGAGATGCGCGTCACACCCGACTACTACAGCTACATATTCCTCTCCAACCCCGACGCCAAAACCAACGCCGACATCGGCAAGATCGAGTACCGCATCGACCCCATCTTCTGGGTCGAAGCCGTCACCGCAAAAATCAACGCCTGAACACAACCCGGATCAGCCAATCCCCAATCCGTCATCTCGACCAAAGCGCAGCGCAGCGGAAAGACCCGCTTCTCTACCACGCATCCAACACCGCCCCGGCTCGGTGCCCAAAGCGTCCGTTGGTGCAATCTAAGCGACATCTGTACAGTCGACGCATGGCGCTCAAACGAATGGCCTTCGGCTTCAGGTTCTTTCGCAGGTGAAATAGCCCTCATGTCGATGGCGACAAATCACCGATGCACTCGTCGACGATCAATGATCAGTGATCAGTAACGAGAAGTCGGCTTCTAGGAAGCTATGTGGTCTGGCTGGCGAAAAACGGGGTTTTCGGAAACTTGGCCTGACGACCGAACTTGCCGAAAACCCGACTTTTCGGGCACAACGGGATAGTTTCTGGGATCAGAAGCCGCAGCTATTCTGCAATTGGCGCCGCCTTGCACTTTCGGTGAGACTCGGCGATTTTGTATCGACTGACCGACTAATCGGGAAAGCCGTTCGGATTGCGCTTCGCCTGAGCCGTTGAGAGCCGTAAGAGCCACGAGGCGCAAAAGTGAGCAAAAACGCACAGTTTGGTGGTAGTGAAAGGTGCGATGCTAATGGGCCAGATGACAATGGATGTTTGCCTCTTTGGGCGTCGGGAGTTACGTCAGCAATGTCTTCATCGCAGGTCGAACCCTTCGATCTCGTGGCCTTCCTTGCAAGTGCGGGTCTGGGACGCAAGATTGTAAGCTTCAAGCCTCGAAGTCCTATCTTCTCCCAGGGAACTGCAGCCGACTGCGTTTTCTATCTTCAGAGCGGCCGCGCAAAGCTGACCGTTGGTGTCCAAATCGGGCAAGGAGGCGACCATCACGTTGCTCTCGGCTGGCGATTTTGTGGGCGAGGAGTCGATGGCGGGCGCGGTTGGAATGCGCATGGCTTCCGCGACGGCGGTTACCGCTTGTACGGCGTTGAAGATCGAACGTAATGAGATGATTCGCGTGATGCACGAGGAGCACACCTTCTCGGACCTGTTTGTGAAGTTTCTGTTGGCGCGTAGCATGCGGACTCAGGCCGATCTTGTTGATCAGCTCTTTAATTCCAGCGAGAAAAGACTGGCACGCATTCTGCTGCTGGATGGCTGAATTCGGCAAGCCGGGTGAGCCCGAGATGCTAATCCCAAAGTTCTCGCAGGAGACGCTGGCCGAGATGATTGGAACTACCCGCTCCAGGGTGAGCTTTTTCATGAACCGCTTCCGGAAGCTGGGATTCGTCGAATACAACGGCCGGATCAGGGTGCATAAATCGCTTCTTAATGTGGTGCTGCACGATCACCTTCTTGAGCGTAACGGCGAGCGGCGAGCAATCCCTGCCAACTCTGTGGGGGCACGGCCGAAGCGAAGACGAAACCTCCTCGATTGAGCAATTCTATACAGCGAGCTTTTCGCAGATGTTGGCAGAATATTGGGACAAGCCAGCTCCAATGGATTGGAGGCGAGATGCCGGATCTGAAAGCAAGACTGCTGATAGTTGACGACGAACCCATGACCAGAACACTACTGACTCAGATTTTTTGGGGACTTGGCCACCCGGTGAGGGCTGCCGAGGACGGGTTTGCCGCGCTGGAGGAGATGCGCAAGGAGACTCCGGACATTCTTCTCTCCGATCTGAACATGCCGCGAATGTCGGGGTTTGAATTGCTCTCTGTGGTTCGGCGAAAATTGCCGGAGGTCTACGTAATTGCAACCAGCGGCGCATTTACAGGGGACGGTGTTCCAAATGGGATCGCCCGCAGATGCTTTCCACGAAAAGGCGACGGGGCTGCCCGGCCTTTTTGAAATGGTGAAGACTGCCGCTCCCGTGGAAGACATTCGGGCTGGGTCCGCGGCATCGACTCCGATCTGGATTTCGCCTTTCCGGCGCGACGAGTCCGACGACGGGCAGGTTCTTATCTCGTGCCCCGAATGCCTGCGGTCTTTTTCGCTTGCGGTAGGTGCCGTAGACTTTGTCATCCATGAAACAAATTGCGTGTTTTGCGACACACTGATCCACTATGCGACCGTTCAGCCTATGAATCCAGAGCTTCCGCATCGCTTTCGTCCTGAGCCGACCGAGATCACTTCATCTCATTCAGATGAAATCGTTGCCTAAGGTGATGGTAGAGTATATTTTCCTAATTCTTTTGGGGTATTTGAAGTTTCGGGGGTTCGGTGGGATGATCGAAGCGTCAACCAAGAGGTGACCCCATGAAACTTCGAATTGCGATCTGGGCAATCGTGGGAGCGTTGGTTCTAGGTTTGTGGAACCTTGCCTTCGTCGCCCGGGTATCGCCAATTGCATTGGATTTCGCTTATCTGACGTGCCCAATCGTTGCTCTGGTCAGTCACCACGCGATTAGTTTCTCTATCGCTCTTGCGATTAACGCTGCCACCTACGCGATGATTGGATTCCTAGTGGAAATCACGCGACTGCATTACAACCGGACGCGGTTGATTTCAAACTAGCCATCTGCTCTCGTAATTCATCACCGTGCAAGTGCCCGAATCCGCGAATCGAACAACAAGCTGGCTATTCGGCGAATCTCAAGACCTAGACCGCTTCCGGGTGAAGCGCCGATTCTTCCAGTCCAGGTGCAGTGACCCAAAGCATTTACTCGACTGCGTTCCTGATGTACAGAGCCGGAGGCTGGACGAAACGGCGTTCCGCGAGCCTCGTAGCATCGCATATGTGAGTGATTTCGTGATCAACCAGCTCAGCTTCGGTCTCGGCGCGTGCAACCGTGTCTAGGCACTTGAGGCAGATCGAATCGTAAGAACCATCCTTGTTGAGGCGGTGTGGAAAGAATCCGATACCGTTACGCATCACGAGTTTCCTGTTCGGAGCCTGGGAACCGGCAACCCAAGTGTTAGTGGTTTCGCAGATATGCTCTCGGTCGTAATCCACAAGCTCGGCTTCCGTTTTCACGTTCGCCAACGTCGCAAAACATTTGCGGCAAATGTCTGTTCAATTTTGCACACAACAGCGAGGCAAGATGATGGAACGAGCAGGAACTCATTGAACGGAATAAGTCAACTAAAGTCGGAGAGACCAAACTTGGAGGCTTTACGACTCCGCTACAGGACAACATGACTTAAGGATCAGCGTTGAAGAGTATGAAAAACTCGTGAGAGTCAATTAACCAAGGTACTTGAAGATCCACGGCGGGACCGCTCTAGATTCCGCCTCCTGCAATCGTTCCATGTGCCGGTAGTAGGGCCGCCAGTGAATAGAACTCGCGTGCAAGCAAGCCCTGGAACATGGGATTGAAAATCGGACGCGGAGGCATCCACTTTTGTTTGACCGATGAGCAGTATGCCAAATTGAGATAGTGCTATGCTGTCTGCCTCCGCAGAAGGTGAGCGTTATAAGCGTATCCGACCGCGAGGGCGGCAACGATTGCTGAAGGCTGCATCGCCGCCCGATCTTGGATCAGTGGCTCGTGACGCGTTTCTGGAACACGTCAAGCGCTGCCCGATATGCAACTCATCAATGAGTAGTGTTGTTCGACTTCTGCTGCCAGGCTCTCGCCTGGACGGTTAGGTTGGTAATCTTCTTTACCGCTTCATCCGCCATTCGGACATATAGCAGGACTTTGTCAGGATCGTTGCGGTCCCGTTCAATGAGAAAAAGCAGATTGATTAATGCACCGGCTGAATTACTCAATTCGCCAAGGACGGCCAATGCGCTGTCTGACGTCGGTTCGCTCATTCGGAGCGCCGGTTAGACTGCTGGCCGTGCTCATACACTAATGAATCTCGCATTCGCTTTTAGACAGCACGAATTCCATAAAGGATGTCTAGATAAGAATTAAGAAAACTCACCAAAGAAAGAGCCCCCATTTCTGGGGGCAGCCCGATTGCGATTTTAAAGGAGGCTACTATTACGCGATATCTCGATCTAAGGACTCTAGACTTAGGAGGATCAGGGAAAGTTGCTGGGAAACCAGATCGCGAAAAGGTGAAACGCTCCTTATCTCCCGTGAGCGGCCAAGTCTGCATCCAACTTAGCCTGTGAGGTGTTTTGTGAAACCAGGAGATAAGTCGGGGTCAATGAACGTGGGGGCGGATGACCAAACGATACGGACTTCTGCCCAACGGGTAAACAGCCCGCGAGCTAATGAGGGCGAGACGAAAGATCGCAGCTCTTCGCCCATATCAACACGCGTCGGAGGGAATACCGTTGATATCGACGTTCCTGCCTTGAGGCATCTTGTCGATACAGTGAAAGATAAGCTCAAGGCTTGAAGGCGTCCACACGGTACAACCTATCGCGGTGCGAATCCCTGCCAGGGATTGAGGTGCTGTGTTGGGCAAGCAGCTTGAGCGGCTCACAGCTATATGCTTGACGGTGAGTATTTTGCTCCCGTGCGTTGTTTATCTCTTCAACCCTCAGCTCGCCCGGAACCTCACTATATTTCTAGCCGTATGGGGGTTCTTGATAAGCTGCTCGGTTTTAGCCGTATCTGCTGTCTGGTATGTCTGTGCGTATATCGTTGGCCTGATCCGGTGGCGCTTGGATGTGAGAGCGGAGTCCCGTCGAGCGGTGGCCCGGCAAGGTAAGAAGCGTAACACCCGGTAACCGTCTGCGTGATTACCCTGGTCGATGGATGTTCGAGTGATCATAATCTCCCGCTCCGATGACCGGCTCCGGGTCAGTGTTGCTTCCTCAAAATCATACGGGCGCGTCTGCCTCAAGGAATTTGAATCCAAACATGATTGTCTGACTTAACTCAGAGTCTCTTGGTTTTCTGACCGCCCATGAAGTGGCTGGGGTACGCGCCAGCGATTTCGATAAGAGGCGTGGCATATTGATATTTCACGCGAAAGCCGACCAGAGGCGCTGATAGCAGCCCACTTTGAGCGACAACAATGAAAGCAATTCGGTATTAGGCCCCTGCTCAAGCCCGTTGAAAACTCCTGACAGGGAGAATTGAAGCTGTGCGTCATTGGGAACGAGATTCAAGCTTCTTTTGATCTCAAAAAATCTTAGCTAATCGCGACTCGATTCATTCCCTACACTCTGCTCCACCGTCTCGTCATCTTCGATTGCTTCATGGAGATACTTGAACTCCAGAAGATCGAGCGTGACGGGGCTTTTGTTATTTCGTAGACTTTTACGCAGGAGCAGCGTCTTTACCTCTGGCGTCCCAGCCTGCTAGGCGTAACTAAATCAAAATCAAGGTTAGCTGAAACGAACGTCAAGAAGGCCCCTGAACCGTTCAACGCACAAAGGCAATCCCAGATCGACCACGAAGAGTACCAATGCGGATTCCAGGCAGCCATGCGCGGCGAACTGAACAATACCTCTCAAACTCTGGCTTGGCATCGCGGTTGGGCTGATGCGCAGGAGTTGCGGGTTTCAGCCACACTGACTCAGACATCCACGTAGCACTTGATCTAAAGCAGAAAAAAGCCCCATCACCAATCCTGGATAGCGGGATGGTGATGGGGGCTTCGGTGTTCACACGCTGACAAACCAACCAAGGCAGATCGGCCTCGCGTGTTCGCACCTATTGATTGATTTGACTGCGTGTGGCTACTGCAGGTAAGCAACAAAGGCTGAAATATCTCTGAAGATCTACTTCATCAACTTAGACAGCAATACACTTTGAGTCGTGCATTTCTATGGCTTGGCTCATCCCTTTGCCTCACAAATCCAAGTCTACGATCAGAGAACGTGAGTGGAATTGCGCCCATCGAACCTCCGCACCCTCTGCGGGTAGAAGCCAGTTGGCGTAGTTGCCGATAACGCCGTTGTGGAAGCACTTCACTTTCGATTCATGCGAAGCCCTGATACTATCCGACGAGTGGATTTTACTGTTAGCCTTCTGTTCCGTCATTCCGAACAAGATTTTTGCCCGAGCTATGCGAGCGCATTACGCTTTCGCGGCTTCGACTCAGGATTGACATTGCCGTCACGGTATTAATGGCCGTAATCGGGATCCACTAATCCACCAAGTCGTTGAGGAGGGCGCATGGGGACAAAGGCGAAGATGACGGTCAAACGGGCGGTGTCTATTCTGGACCGGGAGAAGCCTGTCTTTCTGGAGGGGCTGAGTCCGGCTGAGGTCCAAATGGTTGTGGCGAAGGCTGGCGTCCGGCGTTACGCCGCGAACGATGTGATTACCAACGAGGCGTCGGGTGCCAATCATCTGTTCCTATTGTTGGAGGGGGCCGGTCGAGGGTATGCTCTGACGTCGCAAGGGGAGAAGATCGGGCTGGGCTGGTTCCCGGCTGGGAGCATTATGGGGTGGGCGGCTATTGTAACGAAGCGACCGAGCTATATCGTGAGCATGGAGGCGGTGACGAGTAGTTCTGCACTGGTGTGGGACCGGGTTACGATCCAGTCGTTTGCGGCGACCTTCCCGAGACTGATGGAGAATGCGATGCACATAGCGTATGACTACGTCGTAGCCTACCGCACCTTGCACCTGGCTGCGCTCTGTGACTCGGCTCCGCAGCGGCTGGCACAAGTGCTGAGTCAACTCGCGAAGGGTATGGGACACCGAGTCGCGGCTGGTATGGAACTGCACATCAGAAATGAGGAACTGGCGAACGAAGCGCATGTGACGATCTTTACGGTGAGCCGACTGATGCGCGAGTGGCAGCGGCAAGGGCTGGTGAGGAAGGGCAGGGGCAAGGTCGTGGTGCTCCAGCCGGACGTGTTGTTGCGGGTGGATGTGTAAACGCCCGCACGATGCGCACGGAATAGTTCACGGAGCGAGCGTTCGTCAACCTTTAAGCAGGACGCGGCAATGGAAAATTGCGTTCGCGCAATGAGCGCATTTATTTCCTGTTCACCTCCCTCTTCGTCACGTACATTCTCTTTGCGAGTCACACCATGTAACAGTGGTATTTCCCTCGTGGGTCCGGTCCGGCTCTCCCGTTCCAGCCACGTTACAGGGTGGGCCGGACTTGATTTCCAGCCTTGCAGCAGTAACAGCAAAGATGGTGTCCTTCTTGGAAAGCGATGGACCTGGATGCAACGTGGGAAGCAATGCTGTCTGTTCCTCTTACTCGTGCTGTGTCTTGCAATCTCCGCTCGGGCTATTCCGATTCCGCAGTGCGATCCGTGTAAACGACCTTCCTGTCGGCCAGGTGGCGACAGTGACCTCGTTGCACCTGTCTGCGAAGACTTGCTACAGGAGATGCTCATATACAAAGGAACGGTCGTGATCCTGTATAGCTCAGGTGTTCCGGTGATGGTCTGTTTGCTAATGGCCTGGACCTTTTGGAAGGCTCCCCGAGATTAGAGGTTCACCCTCGGAGCACACCCTGCCTGGCCAGGGCTCGCTGGCTTCCACATCGCTCGCCGACAGAAGTCTGGTGCCTTGTCGCTCAAGGAATTTCCTCCCACTCAGAAAGGGGCCACACTGAACTTCGACGAAATGATGCAGGCCATTCCCAAAGTGCCGCACTAGTCTACAGCGCCACCTATCTCAGAAACAGAGGGAATGCTTCAACAACGATACAGATTGAGAAACGAATGCTCACAAGGAATACCCACTTGGACGAGAAGTCGGGTTTCCCGACAAGTGACCCTAGTTCAACTGTCGCTAACAGGGCAATTCGCTCATCGAGGAGCTATTGGCTCGTGTTCCGGGTGGACTGTCCGCAAACCGCACCTTACTCACCCGATTGATCGCATTCGACAGAGCAGGGCAGGGGAATGCAGAAAAAGCGTGGCACTCGCTACATTTTCCGCTACAGTAGCTTATTCCGCATCACTGACCCGCTCTCTAAGCTATTGAAATGATTGGAGCACCGAATGGGATTTGAACCCATGAATACTGGTTTTGCAGACCAGCGCGTTAGCCACTTCGCCACCGGTGCTTCCGCTGTGCCGCATCAACTGCGGCACAGAATGCCATCCCAAAACTACTTGGGCTGCGGGGTTGTTCGCAGATAAGGCTTCACCGTCTTATAACCGGGAAATATCTTATCGGCATCGTCATTGGAGACGGCACCCGTGATGATCACGTCCTCTCCTTGCTTCCAGTTCGCCGGCGTCGCAACCTTGTGTTTCGCCGTCAATTGCATGGAGTCCAGCACGCGAATGATCTCGTCGAAGTTGCGGCCCGTCGTCATCGGATACGCAAGTGTCAGTTTGATACGCTTGTCCGGCCCGATGACAAATACCGTACGTACTGGAGCATTGTCCGCGGGAGTACGACCTTCGCAGCTATCACCAGCTTCGCTGGCCAACATGTCATAGAGTTTGGCAATCTTCAATTCGGTATCGCCAATGATCGGGTAGTTGACTACTGAACCGCTAACATCCTGGATGTCCTTGGCCCACTTGCCGTGGTTTTCAACGGGATCCACGCTAAGCCCGATGACCTTCGCCCCACGTCTTGCGAAATCCGCTTCCAGGCCGGCTACCGCACCGAGTTCAGTGGTGCAGACCGGGGTAAAGTCCTTCGGATGGGAAAACAGAACCGCCCAGTTGTCGCCAATCCATTCGTGAAAATGAATCGTGCCATGTGTGGTCTCGGCAGTGAAATCAGGAGCAACGTCGTTGATACGGAGTGACATGATCGAATCGCCTTTCTTGATTAATCTTTTCTTTTGATTGCGTTGGCCCCGACTCCGATTCTACCTAACGTAGAAAACCCACCCGGCTCGTTGGCTCTGGGTGGGTTCTGTGCTGCTCGAAGATTCTTACTTCGATTCGCTCATCCACACACCCACACTGGGCTACAGCAACAGCAGCGGAGTGTGGCGGTCATGTTGGGCATCATCGTCATAGCTGATCTTTCGTACCGCGTGCCAGCTGAGCTAGCATGAAGCAGGTTTGCCTCATTGCGGTCTGTCCAAACCATACGGTCCGAGGAGCCTCCATGTCAACTGATTCCACCACCAGCGTAACTGCAACTATAGCCGCAGCACCCGAGACGGCCCACTGCGCCTACGACTTCGCCCAGCTTGATGTCTTCGCGGAGAATCCCCTTGAAGGCAACGCTCTCGCTGTCTTTACCGACGCCCGCGGACTCTCGACAGAAGAGATGCAGGCGCTTGCCCGCGAAACCAACTTGAACGAGACGACCTTTATCCTTCCTCGCGATCCACAGATAGAACGCGAACGTGGAGTCCGAGTACGCATCTTCCTCACGACCGAGGAAGTCCCCTTCGCCGGCCATCCCACTCTTGGTACCGCGAGCTGGCTCTATTGGAATCACCCGGTTCTGCGTGGCGCGGAGCAGATCACACTCGACCTCGGTGTCGGCCCGATCCCAGTGCGTTTCAAACCATCACAAGCTTGTGAGCACGGCGTCTTCGGCACCATGAAGCAGAACGATCCGACCTTCGGTGAAATTCGCGACAGCACGGAAGACCGCGCCGCCTTAGCCGCGGCCCTCAATCTCTCCGTCGACGATCTGGCCCCCGACCTCCCCGCACAGATCATCTCTACCGGCATGTTGTTCTGCATTGTGCCGCTGCGATCGATGGAGGTTGCGGCACGTTTGCAAATCTCTCCTCACGTAGCACGCGCGTATCTTAATCGCATCGGCGCAAAATTCTTCCACTGCATCACTCGTGCCCATACAGACTCCGGTGCGGACTGGCACGCTCGCATGCAGTTCGATACCGGAGAAGATCCTGCCACTGGCTCGGCCTCCGGATGCACAATCGCATATCTTGTTCGTCACGGCCTCGCAGCAAGCGGTCAGCCCATCGTCATCGAGCAGGGAGTTGAGATGCTCCGTCCCAGCCGAATTCATGTCAGTGCCACCATCGAAAATAATGTCGTGACAAAAGTGTTCGTCGGTGGCCGCACAATTCATGTTGCAAGCGGACGCTTTTTCCTGCCGTGATGCACGCGATTTCAACAGGCTGCGATCGTGAATCTCCAATGAATTCGCACCGTTTCCACCTAACGGTGGATGTGCAAGCCCTAATATCGCCCGTCTTCGCTCTTACTTCGCCATTGCCAACCTCGCCAACCATTCGTACTGTTGGAAAGCGTTGACGACGACGTTGCATGCAATGTGCCGCGTTGTTCGAGATGAATATTGCTTTCGCCTGTTTTCTGACAATTTGAGTTGAGAGAAGCTTGACTGCCCTGCAGTCGCGACTCCCCGAGCGCAACCTCGTTGCCTGCACACGCACTGAGTACGATGCGAGTTCCTCGCATCGGCTCTCACTGTATTCGCAGCAGAACGTTTTCGTGCCCTCCGGAGCCGCGTGGCAGCCTGCATTGGCATCGGGCCTCTCTCGCACCCCGCGGTTCGGCAGCATTGCTCGCCGGCAGATGGCGCTGGTCCCCAGTGGAGCAGACAGGAGAGCCTCGCTCTTCTGTCTTCTGTTCTCCCGGAGCAGAAGGCCCCATCACGCGCCGCACGGCCAAATCCGGCCGGGCCACGGGGCAATCTTGGATACACCCAGACGGGTATGCCTGCAAACCAGCAGGTGTGCCTGCTGGCCCATCGGCCGCGAGCCACCACAAGGTGGCGTCCGGCAGAAGTGAGACCGCATGCGCCCAAAGAAGACGATCCTCTGCGTGGATGACAACGAACAAGTTCTTTCCGTCCGTACCTTCCTTCTCGAAACCCGCGGTTACCGCATCGTCGCTGTCAGCTCTGCGCAGGAAGCGCTTGAGGTTCTCGAGCGATCTCTTCCCGGCGCTGTTGATCTAGTCCTCTGCGACCTCCTGATGCCGCAGATGGACGGCAACGAACTCGTTCGTCGCGCCAAACAGCTCCATCCCGGCCTTCCTGCGATGATCGTCTCCGGCACGGTCAACGCCTCCGACCGCGCTCTCCACGCCGACGTCTTCCTCCCCAAGGGCGCCAGCTCACCGGCCGAGATGATCGAACGCATCCGCGTCCTCGTCGCGCGCAAGCGCGGCCCCAAAAAAGCCGTTGTACCGGCATCAACACAACCCGGTGAGACGCCGGCCTTTGCTCACGCCACAGCGAGCTAGAAATTTTCTTCTGTGGATGATCGACTGATCCGTCAAAGCCAGTTCAGGCCTCAACCAGCCCATACTTCCGCTGCCACTGCAGTTTCAACCGTGCCCACACTGCATCTCTCTCTTCACGCGAAATTGCCGGGTCAGGCGACTCAACAAACCGAGCCGCTTCGACCTTGGCCAACTCCAGTACCGCTCGATCGCGAACCAGGTTAGCAACGCGAAACTCCGGTAGTCCCGCCTGTCGGGTTCCAAAAAACTCGCCCGGCCCGCGTTGTTGCAGATCCAGCTCTGCAAGCTCAAAGCCGTTCTGCGATCGCACCATTGCATCCAGTCTGGCCTCCGCCTGCTCGCTTACTCTTCCGCCTGTCATCAGGATGCAGTAACTCTTCGCCGCGCCCCGTCCCACACGCCCGCGTAGCTGATGCATCTGCGCCAGTCCGAACCGCTCCGCATGTTCGATCACCATCACCGAAGCGTTCGCAACGTCCACGCCCACTTCAATCACGGTCGTCGCAATCAGCACATCGATATCGCCCCGTTGAAACCGCCGCATGGTTACCTCTTTGTCGTCCGCACTCAATCGCCCATGCAACAACCCTAGCCGCAGCCCAGCCAACGCCCCATTTCGCAACTCGTCATACATATCCGTCGCTGCACGAAGCGCCTTCTTCGGTTCAAACAGCTTCTCGCTCTTCCCCGGTTTGGTTTTAGCCTTGGAACCTGCTCTGGTCTTAGCTTTCTTCGCGGTCTTTGCTGAAGTGTCATCCCCAGCGACGCGCATCGCAGGCGCCGAGCCCGCCGTTTTCTTCCCGGCCGCAGCAGTCAAATTCTCCGGCTCCTGATCCTGCGCAAAATCCAACTCCGGCTGATCATCCTTCGCCCCTTCGATCACCGGGTACACCACGTAAGCCTGCCGTCCTGCCTCAACCTGCTTCCTGACGAACCCCCAGACGTCCTCTGCCCGCTCCTCGGTCGTACGCCTCGTCACAATCGGTGTCCGCCCGGGCGGTAGCTCATCGATCACACTCGCATCCAGATCGCCGTACAACGTCAGTGCCAGCGTTCGTGGAATCGGCGTCGCTGTCATCACCAGAACATCCGGATCGAGGACGCCCGGCTTCTTCATCAGTCTGAACCGTTGCTGCACTCCAAAGCGATGTTGTTCATCGACAATCACCAGCCCCAGCTTGTCAAAGTCGACCTTGTCCTCGATCAGCGCATGAGTCCCGATCGCCAGGTCTGTCTCACCGCGATAAATTCTTCCGCGCGCCTCTCGCTTCGTCGCCTCATCAAGCGATCCTGTCAGCAGCGTCACACGATAAGGCTTGCCCGTCCGCGGAGAAAGAACCTCCCCCAGCAGCTTCCGGGCAGAAAGATAATGCTGCGTCGCAAGAATCTCCGTCGGCGCCATCAACGCCGTCTGATAGCCATTCTCAATCGCCACCAGCGCGGCCTGCATGGCAACGATCGTCTTTCCCGATCCCACATCTCCCTGCAGCAACCGCCGCATTGGCTGCGGCCTCCGCATGTCGTTCGCAATCTCTCCCAACACCCGCTTCTGCGCCGTGGTTGGATGAAACGGAAGCACCTGTTTGATCGCCTCGCGCACCTTTACGTTGGTCACAAACGCCGTGCCCTCGCGCTCGCGCATCCTTCGCCGCTTCAACTCCAGCCCCAACTCCAGATAAAACAACTCCTCAAAGATCAACCGCCGATGCGCCGGAGTTGCCGCCGACATCAGCTCCGTCATTGGCGTCCCCGCCTCCGGAAAATGAACGGCCTTCAACGCCTCCATCCGGCTCGGCAGCTTCAACCGCTGGCACAACGCCTGTGGCAGCGTCTCCACCATCGCTCCCTCCACGGCCGATTCCGCCGACTCACCGCCTTGCCTCCCTAACTCATCGAATAGCGACCAGATCACCCTCCGCAGCCACTTCGACCCCAGCTTCGCTCCCCACGCCGTCGTCCCACCTAGCGACTCATACACCGGGACAATCCGCCCCACCTCCAGCATCGAAAACTCAGTATCCGGATCGCCGTGCCGCGGCAAAATCTCAAACTGCGGCTGGATCATCTTGAACTTGCCAGCGCTCGATCGCGAAGGTTCGAGCTTCCCGTACAGCGCGACCATTTGCCCCACATGAAACTTGTCCCGCAGATACGTCCCGCGAAACCACATGCACTTCACCGTATTCAGCCCTTGCCCCACGGTCATCTCGAACAGCGGCATATGCCGTGTCTGCAACAGCGCAGACCCCCGCACCTCCCCGATTACGGACGCCATCGTCCCTGCCTGCAGCGCACTCATCGGCACCGGATTCAACCTGTCCTCATACCGAAACGGCAGGTGATACAGCAGGTCCTCCACGGTCTCGACGCCGCGCTTGGCCAGTTCGACGGCAACGCGCTCCCCCACGCGCTTCACAAACTTCATCGGTGTAGAAAGTTCCAGCACACATCGATGCTATCAACTTCGAACAGCCGGCCCGTGATTCGCTCCAGCACCCACCGATCCGCCCGGCACTCGCATTTACCCCTGCTAAACTTGTCCTTAACACCACATCCACGAGAACCCATGCCCATCGTAGAACTGCAGAATGTCCGAAAAGCCTACGACACCAAGATCGCCGTCGCAGGCCTCAGTTTCACCATCGAGCCCGGCACAATGTTTGGCCTCCTCGGCCCCAATGGCTCCGGCAAGACCTCGAGCATCCGCATGATGATCGGCATGACGGTTCCCGACTCCGGTGCTGTCAGCCTCTTCGGCGAGCCCTTTCGTCGCGACCATCTCAAGCGTGTCGGATACCTGCCCGAAGAACGTGGCCTCTACAAGAAGATGAAGGTCATGGATCAACTCATCTTTCTCGGCGAACTCCACGGCCTCGACGCCACCACCGCTAGTAAGCGCGCGCACGTCTGGTGCGAACGTATGGAGATCACCGAAGCCATCCCCAAGAAGACCGAAGAGCTCTCCAAGGGCATGCAGCAGAAGATCCAGTTCATTGCCGCGCTGCTTCACGAACCCGACCTCGTCATCATGGACGAGCCATTCAGCGGCCTCGATCCCGTCAACGCCGCGCTCCTCATGGACACGCTCGTCGATCTTCGCAAAGAGGGTAAAGCCATCCTCTTCTCCACCCATCGCATGGATCAGGTCGAGAAGCTCTGCGACGAAATTGCTCTCATCAATCGCGGCAATCTCGTTCTCTCCGGCGGAATGCGCGAAGTCAAATCCCGCTACCCTCGCAACCGCGTCCAGATGGAGTTCCAGGGCTCAGACGCCTTCCTCAAGCACCCTAGCATTGCAGAGGCAAAGAACTATAGCGGCCACGCCGAGATCAGGCTCGCCGACGGATCAGACGCCCAGGCCCTTCTCGCCGAAGCCCTCACCATGGCCACCGTCTCTCGCTTCGAAGTCATGGAGCCCACACTGGAAGAGATCTTTATCGAAGCTGTAGGAGAAAATGTCGATGCTTAATATCTGGCTCATAGCCAAGCGCGAATACCTCGAGCGCGTCCGCGCAAAAAGTTTTCTCCTTATGACCATTCTCATCCCGCTCCTCATGGGCGGTCTCGTCTACGGCGCTGCTCTCGCTAACGGACGTTCTGGCTCCAACCTCCACATCGCGGTTGTCACCCCGGACCGTCAGTTTGGCCTCGACCTTGAGTCCGAACTCGAGAACACGAAGCGCGTCGACTCCAACTCCGACGGTGAGGGCACAAAACAGGGGTTCAGAAAGGTCGACGTGGTCTCGCCACCGGCCTCCGACACCCGTGCGGTCCTCAATGATGAGATCAAAAACCGCCAGCTCGACGGCTATATATGGGTCACTCCGTCCGCCACTCCTCATACTCGACCCACGTTCGAATGGGTCTCCAAATCCAAAGCCGACATCCTCACGCCGTCGCTGCTCGGTCAGGGCATTCGCACCACACTCACACGCGAAGGCCTCGGCAACCTTGGCATGCAGCCAACCGATGTTGACTCGCTCCTGAAGCCTGTCGATCTCGTGACCGAAGACAAAGACGCCGCCTTTGCGAGCGTCTACGCCCTCTTCTTCCTCATGTACTTCGTCATCCTCTTCTACGGCATGAACGTGGCCCGCTCCATCATCGAAGAGAAGACATCGCGTATCTTTGAAGTCTTGCTCGCCACCATCCGCCCCGAAGAGCTGATGGCAGGCAAGGTCCTGGGAGTTGGCGCCGTAGGTCTTACCCAGATCGGCATATGGATCGTCGCAGGCCTTCTGGTCACGAAGTTTGGCCTCCTCGCTGCCGGCGTCTCCTTTTCCATCACCCCGGTGCAGGTCGGGTTCTTCATCCTTTTCTTCCTTCTGGGCTATCTCCTCTATTCCAGCGTCGCCGCCGCGCTCGGCGCGATGACAAGCTCTGAGCAGGAGCTTCAGCAGATGAACATGTTCCTCATGCTGCCGCTCATCGCCTGCTCGCTCGTCATCCTGCGAGTCGTCAGGGACGCTGACGGTGCCGTAGCCACGGCGTTTTCATTCTTTCCCTTCTGCACGCCTCTTATTATGTACGTGCGGATCGCCGTCCACCAGCCACCCGCCTGGCAGATCGCCCTATCCATCGCCGGACTCATCCTCACCATCCTCGCGGTTCTCTGGTTCGCCAGTCGCATCTACCGCGTCGGCATCCTGATGTACGGCAAGAAACCCAACCTCCCCGAGATCCTTCGCTGGCTCAAATACAGCTAGCCGCACGTTCCGACGTTGGAGGGAAGCCGCTACCAGGCTCCCTGCTTTCCCCCAGTCCACCAAACCACACCCACGGTAAACGTAGGCTGGCTCGGCGACAGCACCCCCGGCTTGTTCGTCAGGAAGAACGGCACGTTGCTCCAGTCCCTCCTGTATTCCAGTCGAGCGAGGAACCCCTCTCCAAACTTGTAGTCATAAGTCCCGGTAAACTCCTTCAGGGCCTGCGACGTTCCGCTGTACAGCCCGTTACGGTCGTCAAAGTACTCGAACCTTCCCCCCAACGCCATTCGCGGTTTGAACTGGTATCGCGCATAAGCTGCTCCGCCAGCTACCAGCGAAGGAGCCGAAGACTGCCCCGGCGCTGCGTTAGCCCACTCACGCGAGATCACATAGTCTCCCTCTACGGAAAATGTCAGCTTCGGTGTAGCGTTCCATGTCGCATAGCTGTCGAAGATATGCGCCTTCCCATCCGGTGCGGGATTGATCTCCTTTACACACAACCCAATCTGCAACGGCACAGTACAATTCGTTGCCTGCGACACGTCGGGATGGTCCTGCCCGACGTAATAATTCGTGGTCCACGAAATATTCTTCGCAGGCTGCGCCGTAAATCCAAACAACTCGTCTTTGTAGGAGTTGGTTGGCTCCGTCTGGTTCGTTCCATTCACAAGCCAGTAGTTCAACGCGAGCTTGTCATTCACCCGATAGCTGGCACGAACACCCATGTGATAGAAGGGCAGATAGTCGAAGAAGAACGATCGTGAATAGTTCACCTGGTCTTTCGTATAGTTCCCTTCGATTCCCAGCGAACTCCCCCACTTGCCGAAGTCCACATTAAGCCCCTTGCCTAGTGGGACCACATAGGTCCCATACGCTTGGAAGATGTTCCTGTAGATCTGCGGCCTCACCTCATTCGAGGGGTTACCCTGCAGCGTATCGGTCGCCTGACCAAACTGCAGGTCGAGCCGCACCCCGTATCTCCGGCCTTCAGCGACATTCGGATCCAGAGCAAACAAAACGTCGGCCTGATTGATGCTGAAGCTGTTGCTCAGCACATCGTAGGCCCGTAAATATTGGATACGGCCAATCGGATGGTTGAAGTCATACTCGTAGTACCCATCGAACATATAGTTCAGCGTGGCGCCCCCCGGCAATACCGTCGGCAACACCGAAGCTGCAGCCACACTCTGTGCAGTGGCGGCCTGGGCACTCCCCCCAGCAACAGGCGCGGCATCGGCAACGCCGCTGCTGGAGACGCTCTCCACGCTGCTTCGAACGTCCACCGGTGGCAGAACCAGCGCTGCCGGTTTCAGTGAAGCGGACTCCACCTGCGTCCCCGCACGTTGCCTGTGCAACTCCTCTTCCAGCGCACTCACCCGCAACGCCAGCTCGCGCACCGTGCGCCGCAAGTCCTCATCCCCACCATTAGAAGAAGACGTAGGTGTGGTCTGTGCAAACCCAGTGACACAGGTCAGCGTCGCAGGGAAAAGAAAGAGAACGACGAGAAGTCGATTGAAGAAGCGCATAGGGGACCTCTGATAAATGGGGTTAAGCAAAGCACATCCAACATCAAAAGTTCGTAAAGCCGGAATGCGGCAGGCCGCCGCCGTCCCGCAGGGTGTATATCTACCAAGGAAATGCTCTGTTAGAGCGAGGATTCCTCAGTGGCGGCGGAAACAGCATCAACGAGACCCAACAGGACGGGTCAGCCTCATTCTGCACGGCGAGATCTACTGGAACTTGCAGTAGGCTACACCCTGATCATTGCGACCATTTGGACTCCAAATCCCACCCAGAGAATTCTCTACTGGCTTGCCTTCGCCTGGATTGCCGGAACCTCATGGTCACGCCGCGACGGCCTGACAGCATTGGGTCTCGGTCGCAAAGGTCTGCTTCAGTCGCTCTGGATCGTTGGAGTTGCCCTCCTGCTCTCGGCCGGTGCGATCTTCATCGCTTCGCGCACGCACACCTTGCACCGTCTGCACGGACCTACGCCGATCTATTTGCATGGATGGGGCTACATCGTGTGGTCCATCATGCAGCAGTTTCTGCTGCAGAGCTATTTTCTGTTGCGATTGTTGCGGCTGTTGCCAGGGAAGGCCGCGCCCATCATCGTTGCGACTAGCATCTTTGCGCTGGCACACCTGCCAAACCCGGTTCTGACCCCCATCACCCTTGTGTGGGGAACTATCGCCTGCATTTTGTTTCTGCGCTACCGGAACATCTACACTCTCGGACTGGCCCACGGAATCATGGGGCTGTGCGTGGCAGTGACCGTGCCAAACTCGCTGCATCATCACATGCGGGTTGGCCTTGGCTACCTCCGGTACCATCCGCGCGTGCAGGATCGCCGTCTCGTCGATCGCCAGGGTTCATCCGATCATCGCAGCCAAAGCGACCAAAGCGTATCGACGGACGCATGGGTAATCGCCGATGCGCCCACCCGGCGCTCCTGACGCCACGCCCGTCCATAGAAAATTCCAGCCAGCGCAGCGAGCACGACGTATCGCCAGTTGAAGTGCACGGCACGTTTGTTGAAGTGCGAGAGCCCGAACAGAACGGCTGTCGTCAACAGCGCCCAGCGTTGCCCCAGGCGCCGCTCCAGAAGGTTTTGCATCCAGCCGCGAAAGAAAAGCTCCTCCGGAACCGCAATAAAGAAAAACGTGAAGATCCACGCCAACACGACATGAGACACCGGCGGAATATAGGCGTGGAAGTGGAGAAAGCCAAACGACAGCCCAAGTGCGATCGCGATGGGAGCATAGATCGCAAGCTCGCGCCCGCCAATCCGCAAATCGGATAGTCGAAGGCGAAGATCGAAGCCGACACCTTCTAGCCTGCGGACCGCGAGAAAGCCGTAGATGCCCGCATCCAGTAACAACATCTTGTTGAACACAGCAAGATGAGGCGGCCACGCCGGCTCAAACCAACGCAAATCCACCGCGAGACCAAGAACTGCAAGTACAAGAAATTCGCGCCAGTCTCCACGCTGTGCGGGATCTACAACGCACGAGCGATAAAGCAGCAAGGTAATCGCCACAGGCAGCAGGAGGTAGAGTGCAAACCAACTCCATCGAAACTCACCGTAAGAGATCGCAACCATCCCATACGGAACGCACAGAATCGCCGGCAATGCGATGCGAACAGCGATAGGCAACCGTTCAGCGTCCTGAATGCTGCGTGGGAAGAACGCCGCAAACAAAAACGGCAGAAGCGTAAGCAGCGCTGCAATCACGACCGGCGTGTGGATAGCGAAACCAAGCATCAACCTTGAGGATAGCGCCGCAGACGGCCCGCCGAAATGTGCCGCCCCCATCGCAAAGGTAAACTCAATATGTGGCCTCCACCTACACCCTGAAACAGCGCATCATCCTCGCCGTCGTTCCCAGACTCGCGAGCATGATCGCCGTGTGTCTCGGCGCCACCCTCCGCTACGAGCACGTCTGTGAGCCGGGCGCTACCGTCGGCTTTGATGTCCCCCCTCCTGTCGTCTACGCTTTCTGGCACCGCTGTATGCTCGCCGGCGTGTGGCCCTTCCGTAACTACGGCCTCACAATCCTCATAAGCCGCAGCTTCGATGGGGAATTGATCGCCCGCACCGCGGAGCACATGGGCTTTCTCTCTGTCCGCGGGTCCAGCTCCCGCGATGGTGCCCCGGGCCTGCGCAGCCTCCAGCGCGCCTACCTCGACGGCCACTACTGCGCCGTCACAGCTGATGGGCCCAGAGGCCCAGCTATGGTCGCCAAGCCCGGCGTAGCCCAACTCGCTCAACTGCTCAACACCACCGTCAGCGTCTGCTACCCCTATCCCCACCGCGCTTGGGAGCTCCGCTCCTGGGACCGCTTCCTCATCCCAAAACCCTTCTCTCGTGTCACCGTCGCCTGGACCCGTCCGGTTCCTCCAGACCTGGCCTCCGTTCAGGCCGCACTCGACCGGGCTGTCGACTTGGCCCAATCGACGAAAAAGGAAAAAAAATAGTTTGAAAAGTTGGCGTGTTTTTTAGGAGTCAAAATCACCACACAAATCACCATCTTTGCACCACGTTTCACCACGCAATTCACCACAATTTGCACCACAAAATTTGACCTAAAGTGCGCGTAAACGACTTCAATTTCGACCTCCCGGAAGAGCTGATTGCTCAAAAACCCCCGGAAATCCGCGGCTCCAGCCGCATGCTCGTCCTCGATCGAGCCACCGGCACCCACCAAGACAATTTTTTTCGCAATTTACCCCAATTTTTACGCCCCGGCGACCTTCTGATCCTCAACGACAGCCGCGTAATCCCCGCACGCCTGTACGCCACCCGCGCTGGCCTGCACACCCAGTACAACTCACCCGATCCGACTGGCCGAATAGAAGTCCTGCTAACACAGCAACTTTCCGAAAATGACTGGACCGCCCTCGTCCGCCCTAGCCGCAAAATCCAGCTCGGGGAACGCCTCCTCTTCCACGCCCCAAACGATGCCCACCCCCTGCTGGAAGCTGAAATCCTCTCTGCCGGGGAGTTCGGCGAACGCACCCTACGCTTCAAGCCAACTCCCGATTTTCAAGCTATCCTCAACAAAATCGGCCACATGCCGCTCCCTCCCTACATTCACCGAGACGACAATCCAGACGACCGCGACCGCTACCAAACGGTGTTCGCTCAACAACTTGGCAGCGCCGCAGCCCCTACCGCGGGTCTCCACTTCACCCCTGAGGTCCTCTCCCAGCTCAAACAACAGGGAATCCAGATCGAGACCATCACGCTCCACGTCGGCCTTGGTACCTTTCAGCCCGTTCGCGCGGAAAATCTGGAAGAGATCCACCTTCACGCCGAACACTACACCCTGCCCTCACCTACCGCGAAGGCCATCAACACCACTCGATTAGCGGGGAATCGCATCGTCGCTGCAGGAACCACCACCACCCGAACGCTCGAGCACTGCGCCGCGATTGCCCAAGGGCAGCCACTCGTACCCCACTCCGGCCAAACCAGCATATTCATCAGTCCGGGCCACAAATTCCAGATCGTCGACGGCCTCCTCACCAACTTTCACCTCCCGAAATCAACGCTTCTTATGCTGGTTAGTGCTTTTGCTGGAAGGGAATCGGGCAGGGAGAAAGTTTTAGCCGCTTACGACCACGCAGTGCGGCAAAAGTACCGATTTTTCAGTTACGGCGATTGCATGCTCCTTCTTTAGGCTCCCGCGGTTCGCGACGCTGCTCATACCCTCAATCGGACGCGCTACCATCAAACAGATGGCACAAGCATCCAATTCGCCCGCATCCGACGCCAAACCCCCTATCTATCTGCTCGACAGCATGGCCTTTATCTTCCGGGCGTATCACGCGATGCAGCGTCAGCGGCCTATGTCGACGCGCACCGGCATTCCTACGGCCGCGACCTACGTGTTTGTCAATATGATCAACAAGCTCCGCAAGGACTTCAAACCTGAATACCTCGCGGCGATCTATGACGTCGGTGCACCGGTGCATCGCAACGAGCTTGCAACACAGCTTAAGGACGTGCGTAAGTTCAACATCAAGACCCAGGCGTTTGAGACCGTCGAATACGGAGGATACAAAGCGAACCGTACGGAAACTCCGCCCGATCTCATCCAGCAACAGCCTTACATACGACGCGCCCTAGAGGCCTTTCGCATTCCGATTCTCTATTACGAGGGATTTGAAGCCGACGATGTCATCGGTACGCTCTCCTGCAAGCTCTCCGCGCTTGGCCACAAGGTCTTCGTCGTCTCCTCCGACAAAGACATGATGCAGCTCGTCAACGATAATGTCGTCATCCTCAATCCCACGAAGGACAATCTCATTCTCGACCGCGCGGGTGTCGAGCAGAACCTCGGCGTCCCTCCGGAGCGTGTCGTCGACGTAATGGCCCTGCGCGGCGACTCCATCGACAATATCCCCGGTGCGCCCGGTATCGGCGACAAAGGCTCTGTCGAACTTATTCAGCAGTTCGGCTCCGTCGAGACGGCACTCGACCGTGCCGATGAGGTCAAGAAGAAGACCTACCGCGAGTCGCTCCAGAATAACCGCGTGAACATTCTCCTATCGAAGGAACTCGTCACGATTCACACAAGTGTACCCATCGAGTATTCGCTTGAGGCCATGCGCACACAGCCTCCTGACAACGGTGCCTGCCGTGAACTCTTCAGTGAACTTGAGTTCACGACACTTCTTAAGGAACTCGCTCCCGCGGTCGACAATACGGTCATAAATTACAATCTCAAGCCTACTTCGGCTGAGCTGGCCCAACTTCTTGCAGAAGCACGTACTATCGACCCGGACACTGGTCTTCCTCGCGGGTTGGGCATCTTCCTCGCGGAAGATGCCCGGGCTGTTTCGGAGGAGATTGCTGTTGAGTCCGATTCCGAAGCTGTCGAAGACGAGCCACAGGCTGCTGAGAACATGAACCTCTTCGGAGTGCCACCGGATCCTGTCGTCCCGTATGCTGCAGCACCAATGGGAGATGCTGCCTGCAGCTTTGGTCTTGCTGTTACCGAGCATGCGGGGCTTGAAGTGAGCCTTGATCAGACTGGCTTGCGCGAGGCCCTTGCCGATCCGACGCTTCCTAAGGACATCCACGATCTCAAGGCCGTTCTGCGCGCTCTTGCGCCGCACAAGGCCACGCTGGCAGGTGTGCGTGATGACGTTATGCTGCTTAGCTACCTCGTCAATCCGACCCACGGCTCGCACACGCTACCCGATATCGCCGCGCGCGCCACCAGCCGGGCGCTCACGCATCAGCCTACAAAGGACAATCCGACTGATCCCAGGAGATTGCCTGAGGCTGCCACGGCGATTGTCCGGCTGGCCTCTGCGCTGGGGAGACAGATTGCCGAAGCCGGCACCTTCGAGCACAACATTCCCAAGGACGACCCGCAACTTGGTGGCGCCATGACGAAGGAGATGCTCTTCGCTGCGCCGGTCACGGCCAAAGCTGCAGGAGCGTCGTCACCTCTGGTCAACGTCTATAACACCATTGATAAGCCGCTTGTTCCCGTCCTGCTTCGGATGGAGCAAGTTGGTGTCCGCATCGATTCCACTGTGCTTGGTGAAATGTCGAATCGTCTCGCCGTTGAGATCGACAATCTGGCGGAGCGAATCTATTCCGACTCCGGGCATCGCTTCAATATCAACTCTCCCAAGCAACTGGGAGACGTCCTCTTCAACAAGATGCTCCTTCCTAAACCGATGAAATATGGCAAGGGCAAGGTTGTTTCGACCGCGCAGGATGTTCTCGAGGAACTCGCCGAACAGCATCCTGTGCCTGCGCTTGTGCTTGAATACCGCCAACTGGCGAAGCTCAAGTCGACCTACCTCGATTCACTTCCGCAACTCACCGACGCGCAAGGTCGAGTCCATACAACCTTCAATCAGGTTGGGACCGCGACTGGCCGCCTGTCCAGTACGAATCCTAATCTCCAGAACATTCCTGTCCGGACCGCGCTTGGCCGTGAGATTCGGGCGGCCTTCATCCCTGCGCCGGGGAATGTGTTGATGTCGGCAGACTACTCACAGATCGAGTTGCGGTTGATGGCGCACTTCTCGCAAGACCCCTTGCTGCTCGACGCGTATCGGACTGGTAAGGACATTCATACACTCACTGCGAGCGAGGTCTTTGGGGTGGATGCCGCAACCATGGACAAGGAGACTCGCGCGCGAGCCAAGGCCGTCAACTTCGGTATTGTTTATGGCATCAGCCCGTTTGGGCTGGCTGCGCAGCTTAACATCGACCAGAAGACTGCGAAGCAGTATATCGAGACCTACTTCGATCGCTACAAGGGCGTTCAGCGGTTCATCGAGGAGACGCTTGAGACTGTGCGTCGCGACCAGGCTGTCAGGACCTACTTTGGCCGTATTCGTCCGATTCCAGATATCCAATCACGCAATCCGAACATGCGCGGCTTTGCAGAGCGTACCGCGATCAACACCCCTTTGCAGGGAACGGCGGCCGATCTCATCAAGCTGGCGATGTTGAAGATCGATCAGCTTATCCGGGATCGCAAGCTCAAGTCGCAGATGACGCTTCAGGTCCACGATGAACTCCTCTTCGACGTTGTGCCGGATGAAGCGGAAGAGCTTCAGGAACTCGTCAAGCAAGAGATGGAACATGTTGCAGAGTTCTCAATCCCGATCGTCGCTGAAGTGGGCATTGGCAAGAACTGGCGCGACATCAAGTGACGGTTTATTAATTTCTCCGGTCTGCTCTACGATGTTTCATGCAATCGTCTGCAATTTTCTTCGCTCTCCTTTTGGCTGTGCCGGCCGTGGCACAGCAGCGTACGCTGCTGCTGTGGCCCGGTGGAAACCCTGAACCTTCCAAGGTCGTGGGTCCTGAGGTTGATCCAACAACTGACGCCAACCGCATTGTCTCTGGCAAGCTCACCATCCGTGTTACGAATGTCAGCAAACCCAGTCTTACTGTTTACTCGCCTGACGCATCCAAGAACAACGGTGCGGCAGCGCTTGTCTTCCCCGGTGGCAGCTATATCCGGCTCGCCTACAACATCGAAGGAACGGAGGTCTGCGACTGGCTGAACTCGCTTGGCATGACCTGCATTCTCGTGAAGTACCGTGTACCCGAAGATGGCCACTATCCTGAAAA
Organism: Acidobacteriaceae bacterium KBS 89; assembly: GCA_000381605.1. Classification (GTDB taxonomy): domain Bacteria; phylum Acidobacteriota; class Terriglobia; order Terriglobales; family Acidobacteriaceae; genus Edaphobacter. Next base: position 357,727 of record KB906754.1, on the reverse strand, counting down.
CGTTGAAGATCTTGAGGACGCGCAACAGGCCATGCGTCTCACCCGTGCTCACAGCTCTGAGTGGCGCATCGACCCTAATCGCATTGGAGTTATAGGGTTTTCGGCGGGCGCGCATCTTGCGGCGGTCCTCAGCACTCATCCCGACTTTCAGGGCAAGAACGTTCCTGTGTCTAGTATTGACACTCGTCCGAACTTCCAGATGATCATCTATCCTGGCTGGCTCAACGGCGCTGACGGCAAGGTGAACTCCTCGCTCCAACCTACTTCAGAGATTCCTCCGACCTTTCTGGTCCAGGCTGAGAATGACTACACTGCTCACGTCGAGAACGCTCTCGTTTATTTTCAAGCTCTCAAAGACGCTAAGGTTCCTGCGGAGCTTCACCTGTTTACGCAGGGAGGCCACGGGTTCGGCCTTCGTCCGACGGATCTGCCTATCTCTCGCTGGCCTGTCCTGGCCGAGTCCTGGTTGCATACGATCCACATCCTTGGACCGCCGGGAACTGTGGGTCGGCCGTGATCAGATGGGGGACGGTTGCTGGGATGTGCGGGCGTGCCAGATGTCGAGCAGTGTTGTGGCGACGGTAAAGAGGACAGGGCCGAGGACGATTCCGACGGGGCCGAAGAAGGCGATGCCTCCGAGGACGGCGAGGAGGATGGTCGCGGTGTGGGCTCGCATATGGGATCCGACCAGAATCGGGTAGAGGATGTTGTCGATGGTGCTGACAATGAACGCTCCCCAGATGCCGAGCAGAGCGGCTTTGCCCCAGTGTCCGCTGAGGCCGAGGTAGATCGCGACGGGTCCCCAGACGAGGAAAGAGCCGAAGGCGGGAACCATGGCGCAGGCGGCGAGGGTGAAGGCCCAGAGGATGACTCCGGGAACTCCGAGAACCCAGAAGGCCAGTCCTGCGAGGAGGCCCTGGACTACGGCTATTGTGACCCTTCCCAGGGCGGTGGCGAGGATGGTATCGCCGACCCGTGCGAGGAGTTCGTCGGTCTCGTCGTCGCGAAGGGGAAGGATCGCGCGTAGCGAGGTGACGGCTAGAGCGCGGTCGCGGAAGAGGAAGAACAGGAGGAAGAGCAGCACGACGAGCTGGGTGATGATGCGGACAGAGTTGCCGAGGAAGCCGGCAAGGTTTCCTCCGAGATAGGCAGCGATGGAACGAGCGGCGTTGTTGATGTCGATGGAGCTGGTGAAGGCCTCGATCTGTGCAGCCAGCGCGGGTCGATTGGCGATGAAGTCGGTGATTCTCGCCTGGCCGGGCGCGCTGCGGAGAGCGTTGACCGCGTTGAGTGCCTGCTGGCCGAGCTCCTGCGCGAGAAAGAAGGTGGGGACGATGACCGCGATGATAATGAGGACGAGAGCGATTGCGGCGCAGGTGGAGGGATTTCTTATCTTTGTGGCGAGCCAGTCATAGGGGCGACGGGTGACGACGGCCATGACGATGGCTCCGACGATTCCGGAGGAGAAGGGGCGGAGGATGAGAGCGCAGAGAAGGACGACGCCGAGGGTGAGGAGGAAGAAGGTGATCTCTTTCCAAGGTGTTTCGCGGCGGCCATCCTGCATGGGGGTGTCGCTCCGTTTTGAGTTAGATGCAGTATCCTTTATTTCTCATTTCCGACATTTCCTACGTTCAACTCGTGCCGTATTGCTCAGTACTTCGAGTGGAGCCGGGTACCGCCACCCCCCTATTGCCCGCGCGTAAGCCTTTTTTATTCAGCGACTTACAGGAGGCGATGCCGCGCAAAATATTCATTGCAAAAGGGTTACGTCCAAAATAGTGCAAATAAATGGCTTAGAGGTTAGAAAAGCTCCAAGCGTTAAAAATCCCGGTGGCTGACCGGGATTTCGGAGATTTTTCCTGATCTCTGTATCTAGTATAGCGGTTTGACTGAAACTAATACGCCACGCTTATCTCTCTGATAGGTAATGGGATACGATGAAACGAGGGTTGACATGCGATTTTGCTCAGGAAATTGAAGGATTAAAAGCGGATTATCTTATGGGCCTTTCTGGCTTGAAGCGACGAAGCGTAGGGCGACAACCCTACGCTTCTCGCAAATAATAATGAGGCTTCAGTCTCCGGTTAGCCGATGCGGGCCCGGCCGGGCAGGTAGCGTCTGACCCTTGCGAGGGCAAGCGCGATCAGGCCGGTTGCAGTCCCGAAGATGGATGCGGGTTCGGGCGTAATGGCGTTCAGCTTTCCAAAGAGCCCGTCGGCTTCGTTGTTGATGCCAGCTGCGAAATATACCGCGGCCGGGTCGAAGCCGTTTACGCCGTTGCGGGTCTCAAGAGCCCAGAGGTGATCATTGACCAGCGGTTGGCCATTGGCTCCGTTGAGCGTGCCGAGGAACAGGTCTGTGGTCGCGTCGTAAGCATTGATCTCGCCGTTGCCGAAGTTGCCGATCAACAGGTCGTTGCTGAAAGAGCCGAAGCTGGAAGGAGCCACGACGATTCCCCACGGCGCGAAGAGAGCACCGTCGGTTGCGACCCGCTTGAGGAAGTTGCCGGCTGCGTCGTACTCATCCACATACCCGCCCGGCAGAGGAGTGCCGCCGGGGAGGAGCTGGGCGTAGGTTACGTAGAGGTTGCCGCCAATGTTCTGGATGTTGAACGGGACGAAACCCGTTATGGGGTTCGGGTCGACGAACTTGCCGGCAAATGTCGTATTCGTGACGTCAGCCCATCCGGAGTTGAATACATTGATACGGCCGGTTGAATCCGCCGCATAGAGGAAGTTCGAGCCGCCAGTCGCAGCCTGAGCGAGGCCTGTGTAGATAGCGCCGGGGGTTGAGGCCATCTGAACTGCCGTTGTGCCCGCTGCTCCATTCCATCCGGAGATCGACCCGTTCAGATTGTCGAAGATGAAGGTCGCTGCGGAGCCATTCGTCAGAACGAATTGTCCTGCTATGTTGCTGAACACCATACCGGTAGGGCCGGTAGGCGGAGCGGCGCTTCCTGGAACCGTGACGACCAAGGACTGGGGGACCCCAGCGGCGTTGTACAGAGTTGACAGTCCGGTTCGTTGATCCGCGGTCCAGAATGGCGATGTTGCGGAAAAGGCGACGCCCCAAGGGTTCTTGAGGTTGGGGTCGGTATTGGCGGCCAGACCTGGCACGTCGGAGACGAGGTTGGTCTGGGTGAAACCGAGTGAGTCGGCGTGGAGGAAGGCGGGTGCGAATGCCAGAGCGACCGTGCATGCCGCTGTCACAAGACGGTGGATGGGGCGATTTTGAAGCATTGACGGCCTCCTAAGTTGGCACATTGCCAGTACAGCTATTTAGGTGCGTGGCCCGATGGAGAGTGGAGTATAGCGCCCGGCTTGCTGCCTTGGCGCTATCGTTGGCACGATTGTTTGTAAAAAGGATGTAAAGAGTGGGCGGCGAGGTCCGGCCCTGGTTTGGACGACGGCGAGTCGAGGACTAACTGCTTTTTTCGATGATTGAGTCCGGCTGTTGGGCGTATTCGGCCCAGGAGCCGTCGTAGATGCTGACGTTTGGTGCGCCGGCAACTTCGAGGCCGAGTGCGATGACGGCGGCGGTGACTCCGGAGCCGCAGGTGGTGGTGATGGGTTGCTCAAGGTCGACGTGTTTGGCGAGGAAGAGGTCGCGGAGTTTGTCTGCGGGTTTGAGGCGGCCGTCTTCGACGAGGTCAGTGAAGGGAACGCTGGTGGCTCCGGGCATATGGCCTGAGGATAGGCCGGGCCGGGGCTCGGGTGCGGTGCCGTTGAAGCGGGCGGCGGAGCGGGCGTCGAGGATCTGCTGGTGGTTTTTGATCTTGTCTTTGAGTTGGGAGAGATTTTTTACGGCTTCGTGGTTGAGGGTTGCGCTGAAGGTTGCCGGTGTGGGGTGGACGGGGCCTGATTCGGTGGGGAGGCCGGTTTCGGTCCAGGCGCTGAGACCACCGTCGAGGATGTAGACGTGTTGGGCGCCGAAGGTGCGGAGTGTCCACCAGGCTCGTGGGGCGGAGAAGACGCCTTCTTGTTCGTAGACGACGATGGTGCTGTTGTCGCCGACTCCGAGGGCCGACATGCTGCGGGAGAAGGCCTCGGGTGTGGGCAGCATGTGTGGGAGTGGGGTGGAGTGGTCGGAGAGCTCTTCGATGTCGAAGAAGATGGCGTTGGGGATGTGCTCGTCGAGGTAGCGGTTGTAAGTGTTGATGGGGGGCGTGACGCCTACGGGAGGGAGGGTGGCGTCGAGGATGATGGTGTCGGGATCCTGGAGGCGAGCGGCCAGCCATTCTGCGGAGACGAGAGGAGTCATGGAATTAGATTACTGCGTGTGCGAGGAGTGTGGATGTGGTCGTCGCTTCGAACGATGCCGCTCATCTTCGAATAGCTTGGAGGTATTCTGACGGACGTTGGGCAGACGGACTGATTCCTAAAAAGCTAGTGAGAAGGCAGGGACTATGGCGCACCTTGATGGTTGGCTGGCGTGCGGTGTGATGGTGTCGACCGCCGCCACGGATGCGGTGTATGTGATGTTCAATGCGGCGGTGTCGTCGCAACGGCGCGTGTCGGCAGCAACGTGGAGCAGTGTCTGGTATTTGCTTTCGGCGTTCGCCGTGATCAGTTATACGAAGAACTGGGTCTATGTTTGTTTCGCGGCTGTGGGATCGTGGATTGGGGCTTATGTTTCGATGACGTTGTTGCGCAGGGCTAAGGGGAGGAGTGCTCCGGGAGCTGTGTAGATTTCCTTGGTGGGCGTTCGGCTAATGACCTGGTTGCGTGCCGGGTACGCTTGCCAGGGGGACGGTGGCGAAGCGAATGCGTTTGCGGTTCCAGGTGTAGGTGATGTCGAGCTCGCCGGCTTTGCCCTGGATGATGGCGGGATAGGAGTACTCGCCGGGTTGGTCTTCCAGAGTGTCGAAGACTTTGAAGTGTTCGCCGTCGGCGCTGACGGCGAGATTGAGCGGAGTTCGGCCAGTGGTGGTGTTGTTGTAGATGAGGACGATGCGGCCGTCTCGGAGAGCGACGGCGTCGATGCCGGAGTTGGGGTTGGGGAGATCGGTTGGGCGGGCTTGCGTCCAGGTGAGGCCGTCGTCGTATGAGTCCGCTATGCAGATGCGGCCGATATCGGAGGTAGAGCGGGCGTAGAGGCGGAGATGTTTTTTGCCGAGAGGGACGATTGCGGGCTGGATGATTCCGGAGACGTTTTCTGTCTGATTGGGTTGTGATTGTGGTGCGGGCCTGGGTTTGACGGTGATGGGGCCGATCTTCATCCATGTCTTGCCGTTGTCGGTGCTGCGATCGATCCATGCGGCCCAGGAGGAGTAGCTTTCGACGGAGGTGCCGCTGACGATAGCGCCGTCGTCGAGGACGAGCGGCTTGTCTTTGATGGGGCCGAGAAGGCCGGCGGGGAGATGGTCGGGCTGCGACCATGTGTGGGCTTCGTCGTTGCTGACGAGGCGGGCGCCGGTCCAGGTACGGGCGCTGGGGCCGAATTTGTAGTAGAGCCAGAGTTTGCCGTCGGCGGAGTGGAAGAGGACCGGGTTCCAGCAGGGGATGTTGGGTTCGCGAACGAGGAGATTTGGGGTCGACCATTGGCCGGCGGTGCGGCGGGAGGCCCAGATGGCGGTGTCGGGAGCGCCCTCGGCTGTGCCTCCGAACCATGCGGCGAGGAGATCGCCGTTGCGGAGTTCGACGATGGTGGATGCGTGTGCGGAGGGGAAGGGGGCCGTGGTGAAGATGAACTCCTGCGAGGCTGGGGCGGCGTTGGCGAAGGAGAGAAGAGACGACATGGTAAGAACCAGGAATGGGATCAGGTTTGGTCGCATAGTTTTGTTCATGATCACGGCGCGGTGACGACGCCTACTGCTGAATCCGCGCAGCCGTAGTAGAGGAACCACTTGTTGTGAAAGCGGACGAGGCCTTCAGCGAAGGTGGTTCCGGCGACGTATTGGCCGGTTTTTTCGTAGGGCTGTTCGGGCTTGAGGGAGGGTGCTTCGTTGCGGGCGATGAGATGGGCTGGGTTTTGGGCGTCGAAGAGGGCTTGGCCTGCGGCGTAGGCGTTGGCTCCGAGGGCGGGGTCGCCGTGAGCGGGGTCGTTCTTTCCGTTGTAAAGGACTACGATTCCGGCTTCGGTGAGGATAGGTGGCGGCCCTACTTCGGGGAAGCCGCTGTCGAAGTGTCCGGGGCGTTTGGTGAGGACTTCTGCCGGTGTGCCCTTGACGCCTTCAACGGGCGTCCAGTGGATGAGGTCGGTGGAGGTGGCGAGGTGAATGGCTCCTTCGCCCCAGTAGAGCCAGTATCTGCCGTTGATGCGGGCCGCGATGAGGCGATTGTTTTTGAGCTGGGTGACTATACCGCCGGATTTGTATTTGAGGGAGTCGTACTTGCCGTTGGAGGCTCCGAGGAAGGCGGGGCCGTGTTTGGTCCAGTGCTGGAGGTCGGGAGAGGTGGCAATGCCGATGGAGTAGGTGATCCGGTTCCATTGGGTGTAGGTGAGGACGTAGCGCTGGCCGGGATTGCCTGCTTCGGAATCGCTTTCGACGATGCGGGGATCTTCTACGCCTCCTGGCCACTCGCGGGACTGCTGGGCGTCGGGGGCGGGGTAGAAGACGGGTTCGGGAAGGCGGGTGAAGGTGATGCCGTCAGTGCTGGTGGCAAGGCCGAGTCGGGAGGTGTGTTCGCCGATCTGCATCTTGCCCGAGTCATCTTCGGCGCGGTAAAGGACGTAGATCTTGTTGTCGCGGACGATGGCCGCGGGGTTGAAGGTGTGGAGAGACTCCCAGTGGATGGGGGTTTTGGCGATGGGGTCGGTGAAGAGGGAGGCCTTGTTCGGGGTGATGATGGGAGCGTTGGTGGGGCGGGTGAAGGGGCCTAGCTGCCAGGTGGACGAGGTGGGCTTGGCTGCGGCGAGGAGGGCGATGCTTAGGAGTGTCGCGGGGAGGAGAGGCCATTTACTGGTTTGCATTAGGTTGCCAGTATCGTTCATTACGAGGGGTTAGGTCATTCTTCGACTCGCGTACAAGCTACCGGGCGTGGCAATTGAAGATTGAGGGCGTCCTGGACGATGCCCACATCTCAGAATCGAGATGTGGGCACCCCCGTTGGATTGCTCTAGTGAAGTTCGTGAATGTTATGGGGTGACCTGAATGATGCGTGTTCCCCAGTTTCCAAGAGATGCGCGGGTATTGCTGCAGGTTCCGAAGGGGCTGGAGGCCTTGTATTGAGCGAGAGTGCAGGTCTGCCCGATGTATTCCTGGGCGAACCAGATAGAGTTGCCGTCTACTGCCGCAGCTCCGTAATCGCCCCAACGGGGATCGAAGCCCTCGACCTGGTAACCGGTAAAGCCATCCTGTGGGCCAACTCCGGCAGCGGCAATTTGAATATCGCCGGCGCCAACTTTGGCATCGAGACTGGAGAACCCGACGCTTGGATAGTTTTGCGGTCCAGTTGCGGTATAGGAGATGACTCCTCTGCCGCTTTGAGTTACAGCAACCGAGCCATAGGTAAGGTCGAGGTTTGGATCGGCGACGTAACCCTGGATGTCAACTGTGGCAATCGGAGTTCCACCGTGGGCTTTTGGATGCAGGACAAAGTAGGCGAGGCCAGCACTGCCGTAGGTGACTCCGTCGAAGGTGATGCCTGTTCCCAGGGCGCTCCAGAGTTTTCCGTTGGCGAAGTAAACCTGTCCCATTCGCGAATCGTTTGCTGCGAGGGGGCTAATCACTTCTGTAAAGGGATCGGGGCCACCGAGCAGAAGTGGCGCACAGGTCGGTGAGTTGAAGCATTGTCCTAAGGGGAAGTCGATGTCTCCGCCGCCTGGAGCCTTGCCAACGCCGTTCGTACCTACTCCCGGCTGACGGGCAAATCCAGGGATGGCGTAGCCCTCCGTGTTGACGATGGAGCTGGTAAGGGTCGGCGCGCCGCCAGCATCAAGGGCACCGGTGTTTGTGAGTGACCAGAGCTGAAGGCGATTATCGGCGCCGCTATCCTGGAAGACGGCGAGAGAGCTGAGGAAATATTCTGTTCCTCCGAACTCAGAGGGAGATGGTCCTGCAGAGATGGCTGGCCATACGGTGAATCCGGGAAGGCCGGACGCAGTATTGGTAGACGCATCTCCAGTGTTGAATTGCACGAGGTTGATATTCGGGGAGCTGGAAGCGAGCGCCCGCTTGGACATGGCGTAGATCTGCGCTCCGATAAATCCGTTTTCGAAGAATGGGAATTCGTTGGTCGTCAGAAAGATGCCATTACTGTCGGCGCCAATGTGTGGATAGTCTCCGAGGCATGGGCCGCCGGGGCAATCATGATTGGGCGTGCCGTTGGTTCCGTCGTCCTGAGCGGGAATACGATAGATGGTCCACGTGCCGAGAGGATCCGCGGTCTTGCTGACTGCAAGGTCCAGATGATTCTTGCCGGAGAGCGCCGAGGTTGTCCCTACTCTGTCGAGCGTGAGAACGACGTGGAACCAACGCTGCGTGTCCTGATCGAAGTAGCAGCTTGGGTCAGTGATATCCGGACCGTAGGCTCCGGTGGTTCGGTTGATAGCAGGGGGGTAACCGTAGAACTGGTTCAGAGAGACGACACCGACGGCAGCGTTTCCCGAAGAGTTGAAGACACGGAGAACGTCGTTGGTCGACTCGAGGACAAAACCGTTTCCAGCGCAGAGACCCTGATCGGGAGGCTCAACTGAGAACTGATTTCCACCGTTGGCGAACCGTTGCTGATAGAAGTTCAAGCCGTCGAAGCTGAGGTTCATTACCGGATTGGACTTGGTCTTGTGCTTGCCCGACATGGTTGCGCCGGGGTGCTTGGAACCACGGTGAATGGTGCGGTTAATCGAGACTGCTCCGGTTGCATCGTTGCCGCCATCGTGCTCGACGTTCGTCGAAAGAGCAGGGTCGAGTTCCGGTCCATTGCCGCTGTTCACACCAAGGGCCGAGGCGGCGAAAGACCCAGTGCCGCTAGAAGAAATCTGGCGGGTTTGAGCGGTTAAGGTCGCAGCTAGACAGACTATGAAGCAGCCGGATGCGACCAGTAAGCGTCTGCTTCGTTCCGTTTTCATGGAGTTCATCATTTTTTGCCTCGTGTCTCGACAGAAGTTTGGTAAGGCCAGGAAACGTTGGATGCAGAGGGAGCCTCGGCCATCCGTTGATTGGCGAGTGCTATGTTTTATGGGTAATCACGCTGTGGGTTAGAACAGTGCTTCTTGCACCTGTTAAGGCTCAACAAAACTGGAAGCGTTGAAGACATACTTCCTCCGAAATGGTTTTTTAGAGGGCCCGGGTCGTCGGCGTGCAAAGGTTCGGTACTTATACTCCCATAAGCGGCAATGAAGCAATTATTAACAGGAGGGCGCGAGTAGACGATCGGGGAGTGGTCGTCCTTGGACGATGTCGACATCTCAGAATCGAGATATGGGCTACCTGGCGCGTGGAGACGTGATAGGAAATATCTCGACTACTGATCGTTCTTCTTGGAATTCAAGCAATCATTTAGCCACGCCTCGTACCATCTCGCGAATGTAGCCGAAGAGCCATCGGTCAATCGCAATGGCTTGAGTCCTGCGTATTCTGATCGCCTGTCTTCCCATAAGTATCCTGCCTGGGTTCCCGTAAGCACCAACCAAATCCGCAGGTCACATCCTTCATGACAGATTGGGATCGCGCCGTTCACTAACGAGCTACGCCAATACGTGTTTTGGAAATTGTCCATTTGCCTCCAGTACTCGGACTCGTCCCCCTCAGTTAGTTCCGCCGAAGGTTGAGATGCGATCTCGTTCCATTCTTGTCCGAGGGGGAACGGCTCCGAAAGAACTCCAACGAAACCATCATCTTCCTGCCACGTTCCAAGGCCGAAGTTTTCGTCGATCTTGCCGAGAGGAAACACACCGTAGAACGGCCCCGCCCCACCATCTCCAATGTCAGTCAGGAACTGACGAAAGTCATGCGGAAGAGAGACGTTGTGGACATTCTCAAACGCGATAACGTCGGCTTCGGGCAGCGGGGGATTCAATCGAAAACCGTGAACGTCGGCTCCAAAGGCACGCAGTTGCAAACCCTGCAAGAATGCCAACGCGGCTGTTATGCGAGAGGTATCGAGTTCTGACACGAGAAGAGTGTATCGCTTGGATACCTCATGGTAAGACCTTCTTGCGCGCTCTCTGCACAACAGAATCCCGACACAACGGAGATGATTTGGAACTACAACTCCATGGCGAACTGGTGGGAGGGGTCGTAGGTGGTGGGTTTGGGTTCGGTGGAGAGGTCTAGGATGAGGCGCTCGAGGACGAGGAGTTTGTTGGCGGGGGAGCTGCGGAGTTCGAGGTCGGCGCGGGCTACGAGGCGGATGGCGCGGGTGAGTTCGCGGCGGGATTTGTAGCGGCGGGCTTGTTTGATGAGGTCTTCGGCGGCGAAAGGGGGCATGCGGAAGCCCTGCCAGAGGACGGCCCAGATGGCTCGGGGGTCGCGCACGTTCTTCTCGGAGATGATGAGCATCTGCCGGAAGGTGCGGGCGAGCATGTAAAGATGGCCGATGGCGGCGTCTTCGCCACCGTCGGAGGCATTGAGGAGGCCGTGGAGGAGGAGGAGGGCGCGGGGGCGGTCCTTGGAGCTGATGGCGTCGGTAAGCTCGTAGAGGCTGCGCTGCTTGGCGGCGAGGACCATGGTTTCTACGTCGCCGAGGGTGACTCGGTTGCGGGCGAGGGCTGTCGCTGGCGGAATGGCTTGAGCGGTTGCGGTGGAGTTGAGTCCTTCGGGGTCCTTCGACTCGGCAGCGCCATCGCTCAGGATGACGGAGTTTTGGGAGGCTTTGTTCGAGGGGGCGGAGACGTAGAGGAGGAGTTTTTCGAATTCGCTGGCGACGAGCATCATGTCGGCGCCGAGTGCGTCGACTAGTTCGCGGGCGGCGTCGGGGTCGAACTTGACGTTGCGGGATTCAGCGGTGGTGGTGACCCACTTGATGGCGTCGGTCTCGTCGACGCGGGCCAGGTCGACGAAGCCGCACCAGTCTCCGAGGCTTTCGCGGATGCGCTCGAAGCGCTCTTTGTCCTGGTAGTCCATCTTGCGGAGGTCGGTGGGGATGCGGAGATGGTCGGCTACGAAGAGGATGAGGGCTTGCGGGTTGGGAGAGCGGAAGTAGGCGTCGATTGCCGTGAACTCTTCCTTCTTGCTGCCGCGGCCGTAGAGGGTTTTCAGGTTGCGGACGAAGAGGACCTGGAAGGGCGCCATGAGGGAGGGGGTCTGGGCGCGGTCGAGGACTTCGAAGATGCTGGTTTCGGCCAGGTCGAGGTCGTGGAGGGAGAAGTCGCGGGCGTCTTCGGGGGTGAGGGTGGCGAGGACGGCTTTGCGGCAACGGTCGTAGAGGAAGACCTCGTCGCCGATGAGGACGTAGCCGGGCTTGATGGATGGCGTGGCGATTTCGGCTGTGAAGCGGTCAGTGGAGGCGAAGCTGCGAAGTTGAATGGGCGACGGCATCAGAAGGACTCCAGCATATCGCTAACGATGGTCTGGGCGAACTCGCGGGCGACGCGGGTGACAGCGTAGCCGTCCTCCTGGATGAAGCCGCTGAGGTCCTGGGTGGATTGGTACTGCTCGCGGAAGAGGATGCCGTCGTTGCGGTAGAGGATGTGGCCGTCGTGGGCGGTGAGGATGACTTTTGCGGTGATGGAGACGAGATAGCTGGAGGTCTGACCGGTGGAGGCGTCATAGGTGAGAGGGGCGACGGTCTGGGTGAGGATGGTGCCGTGGAGGGTGGCGTCAGCGCTGTCACTGTCCGCGTTGAGGATGTGGTATTTGGTACGGAGGTTGAGTTCGCGGATGGTGGCCTGGGTGAAGGCCATTTCGGTGCGGTAGGCCTGAGCGTTGGTGGCGAAGATGGGAACGGCGAGGGTGCGGACATCGGCGGGAAGGTGGGTGGCAGAGCCGGCCTGATGGTAGCCGCATCCGGTGAGAAGCAAGATGATGACGCTGACGAGGGCGCAGGCGAGGGTGGGAGGAGGTGAAGCGGTGAAAGATCCTGGGCGCATTCGACGTAATTCTATTGTCGCATTTGATGGTGAAGGAGGGTGAGTGCTGGTCTTGAGGCACGGGATTTGCATCGTAGGGGTGAGTAGGTGGAACGAAAGAACGAAATTTGATGTGGGTTGGGGGCTTTCAATGTATCACCATGTAAAAAAGCTGATGTATACGGTAAATATAGGCGAGGCTGACGTTCGGTTCGGCAATATGTTGCTGGAGCAGTTTGGCGGCGCGAACGGGGAACTGGCCGCGGCGATGCAGTACACGATTCAGGGGTGGAACTGTGTGGACGATATCGGGCGGCGCGATCTGCTGTTGGATATTGGCACAGAGGAACTGAGTCATCTTGAGGTGGTTGGGGCGCTGATTCGTATGCACTTGAAGCCGCTGAAGACGAATCGAGAGGCGGCCGAGGCCGATCCGCTGGTGACGATTGCTGGGGGTGGAGGCGTGGCGCTGTTCGACTCGATGGGTAATGCGTGGACGGCGAACTATCTAAAGGTGACTGGGGAGCTCGATGTCGATCTGCGCAGTAATATTGCGGCGGAGGCTCGGGCGAAGATCGTGTATGAGAGGTTGATCGATCATACGGACGACCCAGGAACGATCGATACGCTGCAGTTCCTGATGACGCGTGAGATTACGCATATGAAGGCGTTTACGGCAGCGCTGGAGAGTATGGAGAAGGCACCATTCTCGATAGGGATGCTGAAGCCTACGGCGGGGATTGTGGATGAGTATTTCAATGGGTCGACGGGCGATGGCAACGAGGGCGAGACGGATATGCGCGGGCCGTGGGAGTCTTCTTTTGGTTTGCATCTGGTGGAGTCGCAGATGAACGGCGGCAAAGGGCTTTCGGTGGGAGACGTCAATGGCAAGATCGCTGGCGAAGACCGCGGAAGGCAAGATGAGGCGCAGAAAGCCACGACGTCAGTGGCGGACGAGGCTCTTGGGAAGAAGAGAGTAGTTGCCAGCAAAGCGAGTAACGGCAAGGTGGCTGTGGCCAAACGTAGCCGCTGATTTTCACCCCTGAGCAGAATGCCGGAGAAGGGCAACCCCTATCGGGGTTGCCCTTTTTCTGCGAGAGACGGTCGCGCTCAGGAGATGTGTTGCAGGTGGGTGTCCTTGAAGAAGGTTGGGTATTTGAGGCCGTAGCCGAGGAGGCGGTCAAGGGCAATGTGTGCTGTCCATATGAGGCTGATTGCCGTGGTTGCGGGCCAGTTTTGAATGTAGCTGACGAGCAGAAGGGCGAGAGGGAGCGAGAGCGTGTGGACGAGGTTGTAGAGGGCAGCGCCGACGCGAACATTGAGGAGGTAGCCGAACATGGAGAGGTCTGGCGTGAGGAAGAGAAGTGCGAAGAGGAGCCAGCTGTAGTGGAGGTGCTGGTAGGCGAAGAGGGTAAGGAGGAATAGGACGGCTTCTTCGATGTGGAGGAGCACGGCGGGTCGGGTCAGCATAGTGATTTATACGAGTTTGTCGTGGAGATGGTTCGCAATTCAGAAGCACAGGTCGCAGGATCGATACATGCGGCGCCCGGAACATGGAGTGCTTCGAACGAAATGCGGGGGTCTCTCCACTCCGCTGCGCTCCGGTCGAGATGACACGTAATGTGGGCGGCTCTTAAGTGACGGAGCAAAGCAAAGGCATGGAAAAAAGTAAAGGCAGCCACGGGGGCTGCCTTTACTTCGATGCTGGGTTAGATGTTTATGCGGGAGAAGGTTGGCCCTCACCGAAGCCTGGCTTGCGACCGCCTTCGGGTTTGAGGATCTTCTGAGTTTCACCGCCGTTGCCGGGGTCGACGCCGGAGAGCGCGGACTTGGCTGCAGGGAGCTCCTTGCCTTCGATGATCAGCTTGATCTCGTTGGCGTCCAGGGTCTCACGCTCGAGCAGGGCGGCTGCCATGCGGTGCATGATGTCCTGGTTGGATTCGAGGATGGTGTAGGCCGACTTGTAGGCGGTGTCGACGAAGGTGCGAACCTCGGCGTCGATCTGCTTGGCGGTGTCGTCGGAGAAGTCCCGGTGTTGTGCGATCTCGCGACCGAGGAAGATCTGCTCTTCCTTCTTGCCGAAGGTCATCGGGCCGAGTTTGCTCATGCCGAACTCGCAGACCATCTTGCGGGCGAGTTCGGTGGAGCGCTCGATGTCGCTGCCGGCGCCGGTTGTCATCTGCTTGAGGAAGATCTCTTCGGCGCAACGACCGCCCATGAGAGTGGCGAGACGGGTTTCGAGATAGTCCTTGGTGACGGTGTGCTGGTCTTCCTCTGGGAGGTAGACGGTGACGCCGAGAGCCATACCGCGCGGGATGATGGTGACCTTGTGGAGCGGGTCGGAGTGCTCGCGCAACGCGGAGACGAGCGTGTGACCGGCCTCGTGGTAGGCGGTGACGCGCTTCTCTTCGTCGGTGAGGAGCATCGATTTGCGCTCGGCACCCATCATGACCTTATCTTTCGCTACTTCGAAGTCGTACATGTGGACCGATTTGCGGTTGTAGCGAGCGGCGGTGAGGGCGGCCTCGTTCACCATGTTGGCGAGGTCGGCTCCGCTGAAGCCCGGTGTACCACGAGCGAGGACGTTGAGGTTGACGTCTTCGGCCATGGGAACCTTGCGGGAGTGGACCTTGAGGACCTCTTCGCGGCCACGGATATCGGGACGATCGACGATGACGCGTCGATCGAAGCGGCCGGGGCGAAGGAGAGCGGGGTCGAGGACGTCGGGGCGGTTGGTCGCGGCGACGAGGATGACGCCGTCGTTGGACTCGAAGCCGTCCATCTCGACGAGGAGCTGGTTGAGTGTCTGCTCACGCTCGTCGTGTCCGCCGCCGAGGCCTGCGCCACGGTGACGACCGACTGCGTCGATCTCGTCGATGAAGATGATGCAGGGGGCGTTCTTCTTGCCCTGCTCGAAGAGGTCGCGGACGCGGGATGCGCCTACGCCGACGAACATCTCGACGAAGTCAGATCCGGAGATGGAGAAGAAGGGGACGTTGGCTTCGCCGGCTACTGCGCGGGCGAGCAAAGTCTTGCCGGTGCCCGGAGGTCCGACGAGGAGGACGCCCTTGGGGATGCGGCCACCGAGGCGCTGAAACTTCTGCGCCTCGCGGAGGAACTCGATGATCTCTTTGAGTTCTTCCTTGGCTTCATCGACGCCGGCGACGTCCTTGAAGGTGATCTTCTTCTGCTGCATGGAGAGCAGACGAGCGCGCGACTTGCCAAAGCTCATGGCCTTGTTGCCGCCGGACTGCATCTGGCGTAGGAGGAAGAACCAGAGACCGAAGAGGAGGGCGAATGGCGCGATGGAGATCAGGATGTTGAGCCACTGGTTGGGGCTCTGGTCCTTGATGTTGATGTTGACGCCATGGTCGCGGAGCGACTTGTACATGTCGGGGTAGTTGCCCGGGATGGTGGTCTTGAAGACATTCTTGGGGTCATCGCGATAGTGACCGGTGACCTCAGAGCCATTAACCACGACGTCGCTGATCTTGCCCTGGTCGGCATCGTTGAGCAACTGGGTGAGACTGATGTTCTTTTCCTGAGTGCCACCAGTTGTTTTGACGACAACCTGCCACAGGAAGACGAGGCAGGTGATCATGAAGACCCAGATCAGAATTTGTTTGACGGTCGAGTTCAAAGCGTATTTCCTCATTTTCCGGTCTGCAGCGGCCCGAGAGACCCCACTGGCGCTTGTCAGACCCGGCTCCGGACGCAAGAGCGAACGAAAGCCCACAACAGTTAGACGCTAACTATGAAGGAAGGTTCTGATGCCGATGGGCTTGCTTGGTCCCCAACAACAGGCCTGCCTCAGTCAAGTAGTTAGATTCTACTCTTTGGCCAGGGGATTCGGGGTAGCAAAAGCGGAAAGTTGATGTGACTTTAGGGTGACTTGGCGCTGGATGGGGGGAAACTGCTACTCCTGGCGGAAGAGGCGGAGTTCGCGGGGGGAGCGTTCGGCGCGGAGGTTGTTGGAAAGATGGAGGGTGGCGCCGGTGCGTGCGGCGACGGTGGGATCGTGACGAAATCCACAGAGGGCTAGGAGACGGGAGGTTTCGTCGAAGCTGAGACGGGCGCCAAGCTGGCGGGCGGCGGCTCGGAGGACACGGCGGCGGAGGGCGGGATCGAGAGGGCGGAGGCGGTCGAGTTCGATGGAGACGGCGGATTGGCCGGGAGCGGTGCTGACGGCACGGCCTCCCCCGCGAACTGGTTTGCCGGGCAGAAGGAGTTGGGGGAGGATGCGAGCGAGTTCAGTCTGCCAGCGGGACTCTTCTTCGCGGGCGAGCTCGGCGAAGTTGGCGAGGGTCTGGTCGAGGTTTGGATTGTAGGCGCGGAGCTGGGGAAGGAGCTCGTGGCGGATTTTGTTGCGGGTGAAGGCGGTGTCGGTGTTGGTGGAGTCTTCGCGCCAGGGTTGGTTGATTTGTTTGAGGAAGGTTTCGATGTCGGCGCGGCGAGTTTGCAGGAAGGGGCGGAGGATTTTTCCCTTTGCGAGGGTGACGACTGGGTGGATGGCGCTGAGGCCTTCGGTCCAGGCTCCGCGGAGGAGCTTTATGAGGACGGTTTCGGCCTGGTCGTCGAGGGTGTGGGCGGTGAGGATGGTGTTGGCATGGCCGGAGTCGAGGAGGGTGGTGAAGAATTCGTAGCGGACGTTGCGGGCGGCCTCTTCGAGGGTTTCGGGATTTCCAGATGCGCGGGTCTCGGCGACGCGAGCGGGGACGTCGGCGCGGTGAAGGTGGAGAGGGATGTCGAGGTTGATGCAGAGGTCTTCGACGAATTGTTGGTCGGCGTCGGCTTCTGTTCCGCGCAGGCCGTGGTGGACGTGGACTGCGCTTAGGCCTACGCCCAGGGAGTCGCGTTTCGCTGAGTTGGCCGCGTGGAGGGTGAGTAGGAGGGCGAGAGAGTCTGCGCCGCCGGAGATGGCGACGCAGAGGCGGTCTCCGGGTTTGATGTTGGTGCGGTCGAAGGAGAGCGTGGCGGGCATTGCATTACCTGCGTGAGAAAAGAATGATGGCCAGAACGATTGCAAACAAAGCGGCAAAACACAGCCAGAAGGCGGTCCGAAGCTCGGTGAATAAGCTGGTGGCTTCGCTACAGTAATATTTCGACGGCCTCTGGGGATCGAAACGGACCTGAAACGTATCGTTTGTGTTCAAGTTATAGAGTGAAGTTAGACTGTCAACGGTCATTTCTCCACTCTGGATTGAGTTAGTTGCATCGTGATAAAAGAAGGTGATTTTGGCCGATGGTGGCCCCTCCTATTATCCGCCTTGAGAAAGAACCTCATAGGAAACGACGGTGGCGTCTGTTTCTTGCCAACGATCGATGCCGCGCCACTTCTCAATTAATTCCTGGAACATTCATGTCCTTCCCTTGCGTATCGGCTCGAGTTTGACGATTCGATGATAACGGGTTCATTCGAGCATTTTTATACTGAAAGTATGTTCAAAACGAGATTGGCTACAGTTGCCGATGCGGCGTTGATTGCGCGGCAGAGGCGCAGCATGTTTGTCGATGCAGGACAGGCTGAAGACGAAACAATGCAGGCGATGATGGATAACTTTCTCGTCTGGGTTCGGCCGCGATTGATCGATGGCACCCACGTCGGGTGGATCGTCGAAGAGGATGGTCGCGCAGTGCCTGGGGCGGGGATGTGGCTGATCGATTTTCCGCCGCACTGGATGGATGCGGAGCCGGTCCGCGCGTACTTGTTGAACTTCTATGTCGATCCTGCGTTTCGAGGGCGGGGGCTTGCCTATGAACTGCTGACGACTGCGGTGGACGATGCGCGACGGCGAGGGATCAAAGTGGTTTCGCTGCATGCATCGAAGTTTGGGAAACCGTTGTACGAGCGCAATGGATTCGAGCCGACCAATGAGATGATTCTCAGGCTCGATGACTTGCAGCAGAGGTGATGACCTTCAGGCCAAGCCGCGTGCACCAGCCAGGCTTAGGCAAACAGTTCGACTGTGATGACGGTTGCGTCGTCGTGCAATCCGAAGCCGTTGACGAAGGAGCGGACGTCGGCAAGAAGGGTTTCTCCGGAGGTGCCAGGTTGGAGGAGATGTTCCTTCAGGCGTAGCTGGCCGTACTCTTCTTCATCGGGGTTGGTGGCTTCAGTGATGCCGTCGCTGTAGAACAGGACGCGGCATCCGGGTTTGAGTTCTATCTCGGTCTCGGAATACTCTCCGAGTGCCAGTCCCAGGGGCAGGCCTGTTTCCGAATTGAGGAATCGCGCCTCGTCGCCGTGAACCAGTAGGGGCTGCAGATGACCTGCGCTGGCGAGGGTCAAGGTGCGTTTTTCGGGATCCAGTACGGCATAGGCCATGGTCACGAATCGCGCGGGCGGAAGATCCTCCACGAGTAATTGATTGAGTCTCTGCAGGACTTCGCCGGGTGTGCAGGAGGCTTCGGCGAGCGAGCGCAAGACTCCCCTGGTGGCTGCCATGAGAAGCGCCGCGGCTGTGCCTTTTCCCGATACGTCGGCAAGCACCAGCCCCCAGCGGCCGTCGTGCAGCGGGATGAAGTCGTACCAGTCGCCGCCGACTGCTCCTGCGGGAACGCATAGACCGCTGACGGCAAAACCGGGGATGTATGGCGAACTTCTGGGAAGGAGAGCCTGCTGAATGGTGCGTGCTTCGAGGGCATCACGAGTCATCTCCTCGCGCTCGTGCTGCACCTGCTGGAAGAGGCGAGCGTTCTGAAGAGCGACGGCGATGTGGCTGCTCAGAGTCTGCAGGATCTTCAACTGTTGCGGTCGAAACGCGTCAAGCTCCGGATGAGACGCGGTGAAGACTCCGACAAGCTGTTCCTCGACGAGCAAGGGGATGGCAACCTCAGAGAGCGTGGATTCCTCACATGGGAGGTAATACGGGTCTTCTCTGACATCTGGGGCGTAGCGCATCTGCCGGGTGGCCGCGGCGTATCCGACCAGACCTTCCTTACCGAGTTTCAGGCAATGACCTTTGTCGTGCACGGTGCAGCCGTGGACGCAAGCCAGGACGAGTTCTTCGCGGTCCGGTTCGTAGAGGTAGACGTTCGCTTCGACCAGACCGAAGGAGCACGCTATCTCATTCACGATGCGGTCGATAAGTTCATCCACATCGAGGAGGGAACTGATCCGCTGTGAGGCTTTCTGCAGCCTGAGCAGATCATCCATCATGTGTGTTGATTGGGATAGCGAGGCGGTTTGATCGGTCAGCATCGGGACGGAAGCCATGAGGCACCCCCTTGGGCTACAACCTGAGAGCTAATGCGCTACGTGATCGATGAGTTGTGGTGAACACCGGATTCTTTTTGTGACGACCGAAACTATCGGAGGCGCGGTTTGATGGAGGTGAGTGAGGTGAGTTCTGACTACAGCCCGCGATGAGAGCGGGGATGAAACTGCGTGGCAGCAAAGGCGTTCCTGACTCGTATAGCGGGGGGATTAGAGCTATCTTGTATACTCCGTTGGTTATGCGAGTTTTTGTGATTCTTCCAGCAGCTGGGATTGGTACGCGGATGGCCGCGGGTGGGACGTCGACGGTGGCGCCGAAGCAGTTTCTTGAGATTGGCGGTGTCCCGGTGCTGGTTCGCGCGGTGCGGGCGTTTCTTGCGGTGCCGCGGGTGGATGCGGTATGCGTCGCGGTGCGGGCGCAGGAGCGGGAACGCGTGGAGGCTCAGATGCTCGAATACAACCTGGGCGCCCGGGTTCATATGGTGGAGGGTGGGGACCATCGGCAGCAGTCGGTGGGCAATGCCCTGGCGGCGCTGGAGTGCGACGAGGACGATGTGGTGCTGGTGCATGATGCGGTGAGGCCACTGATCGATCCGGCAACGATTGAACGGACGATCGATGCGGTGGTGAAGCATGGTGCTGCGATTGTGGGGCTGCCGGCGGTGGACACGATCAAGCAGGTGGAGCGGACCGCGGATGGGGCGATTGTGACGGCGACGATTCCACGGGAGCGTATTGTGCAGGCGCAGACTCCGCAGGGGGCGCTGTTCGGATTACTGCGACGGGCGTTTATCGAGGCGGAGTCGGACGAGTTTTCGGGCACTGACGAGGCGAGTCTGCTTGAGCGGGCGGGGATCGAGGTGGCGGTGGTGTCGGGGTCGGCGAAGAACTTCAAGATTACGCAGCCGGGGGATATTGAGCTGGCGGAGTTTTATCTGGGCAAGGCGTAGGGACGGCGGGCAAAAGGGCCCTGTGGCGTGGGAAGATAAACGTATGGGTATGAGGATTGGTTACGGGTTTGATTCGCATGCGTTCAAGGCAGGAGTGCCGCTGGTGATCGGCGGGCTTGCGATTGAACATCCGGAGGGGTTGGCCGGGCACTCCGATGGCGATGTGCTGCTGCATGCAATTACAGACGCTCTGCTGGGTGCTGTCAGCGCAGGGGATATCGGGACATTTTTCCCGCCGAGTGATCCACGGTGGAAGGGTGCTGCTTCGAGTGTGTTTTTGAAGACGGCGCTGGAAGAGGTGGCGACGGCCGGGTACAAGATCGTCAATGTCGACACGGTGCTGGTGTTGGCCAAGCCGAAGATCGTGCCGATTGCGGGTGAACTCCGCGAGTCTGTGGCTGCGCTGCTGGGGGTGAAGCCAGGTGAGGTGGGGATCAAGGCGAAGACGCCGGAGGGGTTGAACCACGACCACGTTGCGGTGGCGCATGCGACGGTGCTGCTGGAGAGCCTGGGAATTCCTGAGTCGGTTGGGGCGTTGACGGCTGCGGTCGAGGTTGAAGACGATATCGACGTGGTGGTGAAGACGCTAGTGGGGGGAAGACGGGACGTCTCTGCGCTGGGGCGAAAGGTTCCTCCATTCGACACGGACGATCTTACGTAGTCGGTGCTACGATCTCGCGATCGGCAGCGACCGTTTCGGGTAGACTGCCAGTACTGCAAATTTCAATTTGAGGGACTCGATGAAGATCAGGCGTCTGCTGGTAGCGGTGTGTTTGTTCGTGTTGGCTGAGTGTGGAATGAGTGCGCAGGCGCCGGGGCCGAGTCAGGAAGAGTTCATCAAGACGCACTATGCAAAGTATGAGTATCGGATACCGATGCGGGACGGGGTGAAGCTGTTTGTGTCGGTCTATACACCGCAGGCTGGAGCGTTCAAGGACCCGGGACCGTACCCGCTTCTTATGACGCGGACGCCGTATAGTTGCGCGCCGTATGGCGAAGATAAGATGCCGGCGCGGTTGGGACCGAGCCAGGAGCTGCTGGAGAGCGGATACATCTTTGTGTGCGGCGATGCGCGTGGCCGGTACGAGAGCGAGGGCGTGTTTCAGGAGATGAGCCCGCATATCGCGGACAAAAAATCGAATAAGGATGTTGATGAGTCGACCGATATGTATGACACGGTCGATTACCTACTGAAGCACGTGGAGAACAACAACGGCAAGGTGGGGATTTCGGGGATTAGCTATCCGGGATTTTATACATCGGCGAGCATCATCGACTCGCATCCGGCGATCAAGGCGGCGAGTCCGCAGGCGCCGATGACGAATTTGTTTTTCAACGACGATGGATACCATGGCGGGGCGTTCATGCTGGCGGCGAACTACGGGTTTTATACTGCATTCAAGCCGCAGAAGAATCCGACACTACCTGAGAAACGAGTGCCTTTCGACTTTGGTACGCCTGATGGTTACAAATACTATCTGCAAGCGGGGCCGACGGAGACTCTCGACAAGGCTTTCGATGGATCGAACTTTCTGTTTCATGACCAGGTCGTCCATACGACCTATGACGATTATTGGAAGAAGCGAGACTTGTCGCTGCATATGAAGAACATTCATGCGGCGGTGATGACGGTGGGCGGGTGGTTTGATGCGGAGGACCTGTCCGGACCGTTCAAGACGTTTCATGCGATCGATGAGTTTAACCCTGGAGCGGTGAATACGCTTGTGGTGGGGCCGTGGACGCATGGGGGCTGGTCGATATGGGACGGGGACAAGCTTGGTGATGTGAGCTTCGGCTCGAAGACTGGTGTGTTTTTTCGTGCGCAGATCCAGTTTCCGTTCTTTGAGTATTACCTGAAAGGGCGCAATGGTGCGCCGCTGCCGAAAGCCTATGTATTTGAGACTGGAAGCAATGTATGGAAGAAATATGATGCGTGGCCTCCTAAGTCGGCGGTGACAAAGACGCTTTATTTTCGGGCGGGCGGGAAGTTGAGCTTCACTGCGCCCGTGGAGAAGGTCGGTGTGGATGAATATGTGAGCGATCCGGCGCATCCGGTGCCGTTTGTGAATTACACGACCGACACTGTGCCTCAACGGTATATGGATGACGATCAGCGATTTGCTTCGCGGCGGCCGGATGTTCTGACTTACGAGACGGAGACGCTGACCGAGGATGTGACGATCGCGGGGCCGGTGCGGCCGAAGTTGAAGGTGGCTTCGAGCGGGACGGACTCGGATTTCGTGGTGAAGTTGATCGATGTGTATCCGGAGGATTTTCCGAATCCTCCGTCGGATGCGGTGGGGAAGAGGATACTCGGAGCGCCGCCGATATTGATGGGTGGGTACGAACAGCTGGTGCGAGGCGAGCCTATGCGGGCGAAGTTTCGCGATAGCTGGGAGAAGCCGACGGCGCTCGTTCCGGGGAAGATGGTCGAGGTGAATGCGGAGATGCCAGACGTGAACCACACGTTTCGAGCAGGACACCGGATTTTGGTGCAGGTGCAGAGCTCCTGGTTCCCGCTGGTGGACAGGAATCCGCAGACGTTTGTGGATATACCGTTTGCCAAGCCGGAGCAGTTTGTGAAAGCGACGGAGAGTGTGTATCGGAGTGCGGATGCGGCGAGTGGGGTTGAGGTGCTGGTGGTGCCACAGCATTGAGACGGTCGGTGGGTTTGGTACCTACGTCCCAGAGTGAAAGGGAAGCAGAGAGCGAAACAGCAGATCCCCTGCGGGGATGACAACCAGAAAAGCGATGGTACCGCCAGGTGCGGACAACCAGAAAAGCGATGGAACTACCAGATGCGGACGCGGTCTTTTGGGGCGAGGTAGAGTTTGTCGGTGGGTTGAACGTCGAAGGCGGTGTACCAGCCGTCTTCGTTGCGGACGGTGAGGGCTCGGTACTGGCCCGGCGCGTGCGGATCGCTGAGGACCTGCTGGCGCAGTGCGGCGTCGCGAGTTACGGAGCCCCAGTTCTGACCGAATGCAATGAAGAACTGCTGATCTCCAGTGAAGCTGTCGACTTTGGGGGCTGCGCTGCCTTTGAGAGATGCGTGAAAGGCATCGTAAGCCGCGGCGAGACCGGCCACGTCGGCGATGCTTTCGCCGAGGGTTTGGCGGCCTTTGATGTGAAGGTCGGGGAAGGGGGCGTAGGTGTCGTACTGGGCGGCGAGAGTTGCGGTGACGGCTTCGAAGTGAGCGAGGTCTTCCGGGGTCCACCAGTTGCGAACGCGTCCCATGGAGTCGAAGGCGGCGCCCTCGGAGTCGAAGGTGTGGCTGATCTCGTGGCCGATGACGGTGCCGATGGCGCCGTAGTTGTGGGCCGCGGGGGCCTTGGGATCGAAGAACGGCGGCTGCAGGATGGCGGCAGGGAAGTTGAGGCCGTTGTCGAGTGGGAGGTTTACTGCATTGACGGTTTGTGGGGTCATGCACCACTCTGTGCGGTCGACGGGTTTGCCGATGCGACTGAGTGAGTAATGATAGTCGAAGAGGCTGGCTTCCCAGAGATTGGCGAAGAGATTGTCAGGCTTCACTTCGTAGCCGGTGTAGCTGCGCCAGTGGTCTGGGTAGCCGATGCTGACCTTGAGGGTGCCGAGTTTGGTGATGGCTTCTTTCTTGGTGGCCGGAGCCATCCATATGATGTTTTCGAGGCGCGCGTGGAAGGCGGTGATGAGGTTGGCGACGATGGCTTCGGCCTGGGCCTTGGCTTCGGGCGAGAAGAAGCGCTTGACGTAGATCTGGCCGACGGCGTCGCCGAGGGTGGCGGAGACGAGAACGTCGCCGCGGAAGTCACGTGGACGCTGCTGGGTGGCTCCGGAGAGCGTGGTGCCGAAGAAGGCGAAGCGCTCGTCGGCGAGGGCCTTGGAGGTGGAGGACGCGTAGGCTTCGATGAGGTGGTAGGAGAGTAGATCTTTCCACCCGTCGATGGACTGGGAATTGATGAGTGCAGCTTCGCCGGTGATCGCGGTTGGCTGCCAGACGATGAAGGTGTCTTGTTTTTCGAGGCCGGCGGCGCGGAAGAACTCGGGCCAGTCGAGACCGGGGGCTTTGGTGTTGAAATCAGATGCGTGCCAGGGATTGTTGGCTTTGTGAATATTTTCGCTGTCGGCCAAGGAGATTTGCTGTTTGGCGATGGCAGTCTCGAAGGACAACACGCGCATGGCGCGGGCTTCGGGGTCGGAGAGGCCAGCGAGGCGGAACATGGCGGCGACGTGAACCTTGTACTTTGCGCGAACGTCCTTCATGCTGTGGGAGTCGGCGAGGTAGTAGTCGCGATCGGGGAGTTGGATGCCGCCCTGGAGGAGATAGGGGGCGTAGTGTTCGGGGTCGTTGAAGCTGGGGGCGACCCAGAGGCCGAAGATATTTGCGGTGTGGAAGTTCGTGTTGTTGAGGGCGTCGACGTCGGCGCGAAGAGTGAGGCCGAGGGCGTGGGCAAGTTCGCGCTGGGTGTGGATGGCGGCGATTTGGGCCAGATGGGGCTTGAGGGCGGTGAGGCCATGGGATTCGATGGCGGCTTCGTCCATGTAGGAGTGGTAGAGGTCACCGATCTTGCGTTCATTCGAGCCTGCGGGGGCGGTGGCTTTTTCGGCGTCTTCGATGATGCTGGCAACCTGCTTAAAGCTGAGGTCGGAGAGATTGCTAAAGACGCCGATGGATGCGCGGTCCGGGGGAAGTTTGGTGCGGGCGATGAAGCCGCCATTGGCGTAGAGGTAAAAGTCGTCGCCGGGGCGGACGGCAGGGTCCATGTTGGGGATGGAGATGCCCGTGTCTTGAGTTTGCGCGATGGTTGAGATTGAGAGGGCGCAGAGGAGGAGGGGGAGGATGCGGCGGGTGAGGCTGGTCATCGTGTGGAGTGCTCCGGAATGGGGTGGTTCGGATCGAGAGCTAGGAGATTGAGTGGCGGCTATCGATCCGAACCATTATCGCTTATGAGGTGGCGAAGGGGTGTTCCAGACTGGGGCTTTGCGGGGTGAACATCTTTCCGCCATCCTCGGTGACGTGCCAATCGTCTTCGAGGCGGACGCCGAACTCGCCTGTAATGTAGATGCCGGGCTCGTCGGAGAAACACATGCCCGCGGCGAGGGGCGTGGTGTTGCCGCGGACGAGGTAGGGCCACTCGTGGCCGTCCATCCCGATGCCGTGTCCGACGCGGTGGGTGAAGTGTTTGTAGTCGGGGCCGTAGCCGGCTGAGGTGACGACGTTGCGTGCGGCGGCGTCGATGGCCTGGCACTGAACTCCGGGACGAGCGGCGGCGAGGGCGGCGGACTGTGCCTGATGAACGATGTCGAAGACTTTACGGGCCTTGTCGAGTTTTGGCGAGGTGGCGTCGCCGAGGACGAAGGTACGGGAGATGTCGGATTGATAGCCTTCGACGACGCAACCGTCGTCGATGAGGATGATTTCGCCTTCGCGAATTACTTGCGGTTGCAACGAGCCGTGGGGAAGGGCGGAGTATTCGCCTACCTGGCAGCTGGCGTTGCCGGTTACGCCGCAGCGGGTGTAGGCGACATCGACCAGTTGGCTGAACTGGCGGTTGGTCATTCCGGGCTGGGCGGATTTGTAGGCTGCTTCGTAGACCGAGAGGGTGATGTTGTTTGCGAGCTGCATGAGCGCGAGTTCGGCCGGGCTCTTAATGCCGCGGCAACCGAAGGTGATTGGAGTTGCGCTAGTGGTCGTGAGGGCGGGGCTGGCATGGGAGATACCGTCGGCGAAGACGAACTGGGTGCGCTCTTCGACACCTATCTTTCCGGTGGCGATGCCGGATTCTTTGAGGGCCTTGGCGAGGAGCTTGTACGGGTCTTCATCTTCGTTCCAGGTGTAGACGCGAGTCGTTGACGCGGAGGGAAGCGTGGCGGGTTTCGCTTCCATCCGTTCGCGGACACGGCCTTCTTCAAAGACGGGACAGACGATGAACGGCGCGCCTTTGGCGGGAAGAGTCCATGCAAAGAAGCGTTCGGACTGGCCCCAGCGAAGGCCGGTGAAGTAGTTCAGAGAGGTGCCTGTGGCGATAACGATGGCGTCGATCTTATGTTGGAGCATGAGGGCGCGTGCGCGGTCGAGACGTGCCTCGCGTTCGGTGAGGGAGATGGGGACGGCTTCGGCGCGGCGGCTGGTGAGGGCGGCGATGGGAGCGGGGATGTTGTCGGAGGCGTGAGACTGGGCGGCGAGGGTGAGGGTGGGAGCGGCTGCAGCGGCTGCGGCAGAGGTTAAGAGGAAGCGTCGGCGGTCCAGTGTGTTGAATGTCATGGGGTGTGCTGATTGTAGCGAATGGGCGTGCGCGATTAGCGGCTTTTATAAACGAATTTCGCACGGAACGCTTGGTCGCGATTCGCGGACGATGCTACAGTTTGGCATCTACCCCTGCTTCGGGCTGAGAGTTTGAAATGAGAATGGTGTGTGAATGGCAATGATTACGACGGTGCAGCAGCATATTCTTCAGCAGCAGCAGGAGATGCTGAGGTCTGCCGGCCGAGAGGCGACGGGGACGTTCAGCTGGCTGCTGAGTGGGATCACGCTGGCGGCGAAGATGGTGGAGGCGAAGATACGCTCGGCGGGATTGGTGGACGTGCTGGGCGCGTTTGGCGCGGAGAATGTGCAGGGAGAGCAGCAGCAGAAGCTGGATGTGTATGCGAACCAGGCGCTGTTGCACTGCCTCGGGTTGCGCGATAGTGTAGCTGCGCTGGTGAGCGAAGAGGACGAAGAGCCGGTGACGTTTAACCGCGATCCTGAGACGGGGAAGTACATCATTGTGTTCGATCCGCTGGATGGGTCGAGCAATATTGACGTGAATGTGAATGTAGGGACGATCTTCAGTGTGCTGCGCAGGCTGCCGGTAGAGCTCGGGACGCTGGAGGAGTCGATTCTGCAGCATGGGTTCCGACAGGTGGCGGCGGGGTATGTGGTGTACGGTCCATCGACTGTGCTTGTGTATACAACGGGGAATGGGGTGCATGGGTTCACGCTGGATTCGGCGATTGGTGCGTTTGTGCTGAGCAACGAACGGATGAAGATGCCCGAGCAAGGGAATTACTACTCGGTGAATGAGGCGAATTCGGCTGGATGGCCGGAGGCGTATCGGGAATTTGTTGAGACGCTGCGGTCGGGTGGGTTGGAGCGGGAGTACAGCTCCCGGTATATCGGGAGTCTGGTGGCGGACTTTCATCGAACGCTGTTGAAGGGCGGGGTTTTTCTGTATCCGCCGACGCTGAAACAGCCGAAGGGAAAGTTGCGCCTGTTGTATGAGGCGAATCCCCTGGCGTTTATCGCCGAACAGGCTGGTGGAGTCGCGACCAATGGAGTCGGGAGAATTCTGGACATCAAGCCGGAGGGGATCCATCAGCGTACGCCGTTTTGTGTGGGAAGCCGGCGCGAGATGGAGGCGCTGGTGAAGGCGGTGGGAAGGTGAGCGAGTTTTCTGGCGTGGTGACGGATATTCGCGAGGAGTCGCGGGTGGGGGGCAGGCAGCGTTGGCAGATGGCGCTGGATCATACGAATTTTGTTGCTGGGGACGTCGGGGTGTTGGAGGCGGTTGCGCGGAGCGGGACGAGAATTGTGGTGCCGGTGCTTGCGGTCGTGGTGGACGGGGGTGAGCTGTGGCACGTGGTGGATAAGCCGCTGGCGGCTGGAACGACTGTAACGGGGCACGTAGGCCGAATTTCCGAGTGATGGCGTAAGTTGAAGGTGCCATGTTGAGCGAGGGGTCTCTTACTGGTACACTCGAAGAGGTTATTCGACAGCGCTGTGCCCGCGAAGGTGGTATGCGATGCGCGTCGGTGGGGGGCTGTAGCTCAGCTGGGAGAGCGCCTCGTTCGCAACGAGGAGGTCAGCGGTTCGATCCCGCTCAGCTCCACCAAAGAATCAATCATTTAGCTAGATAATCCGGGGCCATTAAATCTTCCGCTATGAGATTTGCTACTCGACCTTTCCGTAATCCTGTTTTTCTCTGATTGACGGAGCGGTTTCTGTACTCCTTACTACAGAGCAACGCATGTGGGAGCCGTGACATCGAACCATTCGAGATCCTGATAGCAAAGTATGCGTTAGAGATCATGTTGCTGTTGAGTACCAATCCGTCTCGTGGAAGAGGGCCCGCAACTCCGGCGTCGTATTGTTGTTGATGATGCTGTAACCTTGCCCCCCGAGAATATCCAAACTGGCCGTTGCTTTGTCTAGAATCGAGGTGACTGAAATGAACACCATGAAAGCCGCCCCCGAACCCTTCAACGCCCAAAGACAGTCCCAGATCGACCACGCAGAGTACCAACGTGGCTTCGAGGCAGCCATCCGTGGTGAACTCAACAATACCTCCCAGACTCTGGCGTGGCATCGCGGTTGGGCTGATGCACAGGAATTGCGGGTTTCAGCCACGCTGACTCAGACATCCTCGTAGCACCTGATCTAAGGCATAAAAAAGCCCCCACCACCAATCCTCGGTAGAAGACTGACATGGGGGCTTCGGTGCTCGCACGATGACAAACCAAGGCAGATTGGCCTACGCGTTCACACCTGAGCAATTTAGGTGCGTGGGGTTACCCTGGGGATGCCCAAAGTACAGAAAATATTCGGATGGTACGGTTACCGATGTGACCTGTAGAGGCAATTGAAACCGGTGAAGACTGCTTACGACTCCTCTCCAAATGCAAATTTGAAGTGGTCACCCTCTGTGGGTTCGGTTACGTCAAACCTCCATGTTGTACCCAGCTGCCCCGCTTTTTAGGTGGGACTGGTAGGACCGATCCGGTCAACCAATTGATGACAAGTCACTTTGCGAGGGATCGGCGGGAGCGGCGCTCGGTTCGCACCTGATCCTTCCGCAAGCCGCGTTATTCCAATGGCTCAACAATCCGGAGCTGTTGATGGCGGTATCTGCACTACGGGTTTAGCGCTTATGGTTGCGTGGGATGGAGTCTTAGCCGACTGCCACGGCTCATGGTGTGCAATCTGGCAAAAAAAGGAGTTATGCCGGGAGGGCCATTTACGACCGTCCAAAATTTCGGTCGTTCTTCTCAGAATGTCTTGAGAAACTCGATCAAAGCGCGTTTGTCATCGTCTGTCAGGTTGGATCCGAAGGTATGGCCCCGGTCTTCGACAAAGTCTGGGCACTTGCTGATGCTCAGCAATGCGGGTACGAGATTCATCAATAGTTTCTTCGCATCGGCTGGGCCGAGCTTCTGCGTGCGGATTGTCATCAGGTCATGTTGCACTCTGGCAACGAGCTTGATTTTTTCAATCGTTTTGTCGCGGCGCGATAGGTCCAGGTCTGCGTTCGCGAGAAGATTGATGGGCGTGCCGGCGGGGATGGGGCCGATGCGTAGGGTGCTTCCCTGCACAAGGGACTGCAGGTCTTTGGGAAGGTAAGTTGTCGGTATCTCAATGTAGCTTTCAACTGTGGTTTGCGCAATGGACTCTATGCCGCGGCGCTTTTCCGGCCACAACAATTTTTCGATTGCATCGTTGAAGGCGGAGATGCGGCCTTGAACGGATGGATCGGCCGTGTACGCGCCAAGAGAGTTGTTGTGGAAGAAGGGAGCGGTGGCCCAGATGCCGACCAGGGAAGGAACGCGGTAGTAGCCCGGGCCGCCGCCGGGAACCGTGAAAGTTTTCGTTGAGCCATCAAATGGGTCGAGGACCTGAATGTCTCCGACGGGTGCGAGATCTTTGTAGGTTGCTGAAGAGAAGTTGTCCCAGACGTGTCCGGCGGTGGCGTTCGTCGCAAGAGCTCGTATTGCGTTTGTCTGCACGATCGTGACCGGTATGCGCTCGTCGGTCGAGAGGTAGTTGTCCGCGAGGAAGTCTGCCTTCAGGACTTCGTTGCGCATCCACGCAAGATATTCCTGGGATGATCGATCCATTGTCGCCGGAGGTTGCTTGCTGGAATGACAACGGGCACAGTTCTCAGCAAAGATGATCTTCCCCTTCTCAAGCTGGGCAACGTTCGCAGTGAAGAAGTTTGCGCCCCCTGGGGCATCCTCGAGACGGGGACCTTTCATCTCGAGAAGGAAGCTAGCGAGGTTGGGGATGCGTGACGCTGTCGTCTGCCAATAGACGGACGCGGCTTGTGCCTTCGCAATCTCGAAGGGTCGCTGGGGGAGTCCACCGACAAAGGGATTCTGATCGCGCAGCCATTCCTGGCTGTACTCGCCGATGCTGACGTAGACACGGCTGAGCGCGCCCGCGATGCCGACGGAGTCCGCGCCATCTTTGAGTACATGCGGGATGGACATCGTGGCGTGTTCGCCGGGTAGCAGCAATGCCCCACCGGATATTTTTTCCTGTTGGGCCACTGCCATGCGGGGCGGCAAAGCGAAGATCGCATTGATGCTGCCTGGATTGTTGAGATTGTCGGTGGCGATAAACGATGTGTCGATGGTGCCCGCGGCCCATGAGTGAAAGAGTTGAGTGACGTAACTGTCATTTGCGGCAGCGGGGGCAAAGATCTTGCTTGCGTTGATGTATTGGTTGCCGATGGTTGAGGAGAGGTTCTCCCACTTCGGATTTTCGGGATCAGGTGGCGGACTTGTTGGATTGAAGGAGACGTGACAGAAGGCGCAGGACATGCCAACTGTATAGGGGCGCACTAGATTTGGGTCGCTGTAGTAGCTGGGGTCGCCAAAGTAGCGGGCTGGGTTCCATCGTTGCCGGGCGCTGCTATCGAAGTATGGATTCGGGTAGATTCTGAGGCCAACAATGCCGGTAGGTTTTCCGTAGACCGCTGGATCGACTCCAGCTTCTACAGGTCCCGAATCGAGCCATAGGCCATACTCGTCGGGCGCGGCAGCAGATTGGTAGCCTGGCTGGTTGACCAACCCCATCTCTTCGAATCGCGAGCTTCGACGGCGAGAGTCGATCGTTTTGAGCAGATCGGCTGTGCCAAAACCGTGCTGGGCCATGCGGTCCCAGAACACCTGATCTCCTGCAGTCCAAAGCAGCCAGGTGTTTCTTCCCTTTCTTTCGTCTTCGCTTAGAGTGATTCCACCGTCCATTGAGTCGAAGGCGCGCGAGAGGGACTCGGGGAAGTCGGCAACTGTCTTGCCGGCGGCCTTTGCGTCGTCGGGAATGGGTCGATTGACCTGCCACCATTCGAGTAGAGCGAAGAGGGCGAAGAAAAAGGCGATGAGAACGAGCGCGATCGATGTCTTTTTCACAGCGCTCCCCTGGAGCCACCTAACCAGCATTCTGGCGTGTGCTTTAGCTATTGCTCAAAAGGTCTTCAGGTACTCAATCAGTGCACGCTTGTCGTCGTCGCTGAGGCCAGGTTCCTCTGCGAAATAGCTTGTGCCGAAATAGTGGCCGCGATTGACCACGAAGTCGGGGCACTTATTTAGGGCGAGCAGGGGAGCGACTGCGTTTGCGAAGGCTTTTTTTGCGTCGTCGTCGGTGGCGTCCTTTGGCAACCCCTCGAGGTCATGTTTGAGTTTCAACAGGACGGCCAAAATCTGCGCTTGTCTGTGGATCTGTTCCCCGGTGTTTGCGGGTTCACCCAGGATGTCAAAGTTTGCCAGTAGGTCTACCGGAGTCCCGGCGGGGATAGGGCCAATTTCGATTCCTCCTTCGCCAAAGACTGTTGGCAGGAGGCGCGGACCGGTACTCAGGAGAGGTTTGAGATAGTCGGGCAGGTATCCGGCGGGTATGCGGAGATAGCTGCGAGTGGTCGTTCTATCGATGACGCCCGGTATTTTGTCGCCGAGCACGGAATCTTTCTCACGTTTCTCCGGCCAGAGCATCTTTTCGATGGAATCCTGAAACGACTGCATGCGCGCGTCAACCGAGGGGCTCGGGTTGAACTTTCCGATGCTATTGTTTTGCAGGAAGGGTGCGGTCGACCACACGCTGATGAGGGAGGCGGGGCGAGTGTAGCCTCTGCCACCCGCCGGCATTTGATAGCTGCTAGGCGCGCCGGTCACGGGATCATAGACAGTGATCGATCCGACAGACGGGAGGTCTTTGTAGGTCTGCGAAGAGAAGTTGTCCCAGATGTTTCCGCCGATTGCATTGGTCGCGAGCGGACTGCATGCGTTCGTCTGCAGCAACGTAACTGGAATGCGCAGCTCCGTGGAGAGGTAGTTGCCTTTCAGGAAGTCCTTCTGATGGACCATCTGACGCATGGCGGATTTAAATTCGTCCGTCTTGGTCCAGGCCCAATATTTGTTCCAGCATGTCATGTAATCTTTTCCGGAGCAGCCGCCGGGATCGACTCCGGGTGCGGGCTCCGGGATCTTGCTGGAATGGCAGCGTGCGCATCTTTCGGCGAAGACGGTTTCGCCGCGCTGCAGCTTCGCTTGGTCCTTGGTGAGATATGCGGAGCCGCCGGGTGCGTCCTTCAACAGGTGAGGTTCAGTGCTCTTCAGGAAGAAGAGCGCCATGTCCGGGGTCTGCTGCTCGGTGGCCTCCCAGTATGCGGAGTTTTTGTTCGCGACGGATATCTCGATTGGCGTGATGTGTTCTCCGCCAACGAGGGGGCGGAAGTGAAGGAGCCATTCTTCGCTGAAGAGTCCGATATTCAAATAGACACGGTTGAGCGCGCCGAGCGCTCCAACAGAGTCTGAGCCGTCTTTGAGGACTCGTGGTGCCCAGACTGTGTCTGGCGCCTGGTAGAACTGGGTGAGATCTCCAGAGTGAACGTAGTCATTGAACTGCTTGTTGTTCAGATTTCCGCCGGCGAGGGTTTCCTTGCCCCAGCGTTTCGCTTGCTGCAGGCGGGGCATCAATCCGTAGACTGCGTTCATTGAGCGCGGATTGTTGATGTTATCGGAAGATACAAGAGAGGTATCGAGCGTGCCGGGTCTGGATGTGTGGAAGAGCTGCACGACAAAGCTGCTCATATCCGAGTCCCAAGCGAAGATGCGATCGATCCAAAAATACTGGGCGCCGACGTTCGAGCTGAGATTCTCCCACTTCGGATTTTCAGGATCGGCGGGAGGCTTCACTGGGTTCGGCCCGACGTGGCAGAAGGCGCAAGACATTCCGACGCGGTAGGGTCTGATTAGCTTTTTGTCGTTGTAGTAACTCGGATCGTCGTAAAAACGTTTTGGGTCCCAACGCTTCGCGGCGGCTTCGTCAAAGTCCGGATTGGGAAAGAGGCGTAGACCCACAATGCCGGTGGCGTAGCCGTAGAACGATCCTGCGGGAATATTCTTGCCGCGAGCACCGACGACGACACCCGGATATTTGGAGTCGTTCGCGAAGGGGTCTGCGGGGCAGTCTGCGCGACGTTTGTCGAGCCACAGCCCGTAACGTTCTGAGTCTGGTCCGGTGGCCTTGTCGAAACAAGGCTCGTTGACGAGGCCGAGGTAGTTCCAGCGATTGTCGCGGCTGGCTTTGAGGCCTGGGTAGGACGAGAGGGTCTTGAGAAAGTCGAGATTGCCGACGCTGGCGGTTGCAAGCACATCCCAAAGGCGATCGTCTCCGCCAGTCCACACCAGCCAAGTGTTCCGGCCCTTGATCTCATCGGCGGTCAAGGCGATGCCGCCGTCCATGTCGTGGAAGTAGTCTTCGTCTGCGGCGGGGAATGATGCTGGAGTCCGTCCGACTCTGCGGGCTTCGTCCAATACCTGGCCGGACTGCTGGCTCTTGGGGCAGCCGGTCAACGAAAGCAAAAGAAAAACTGCCAGCACTGACCCACACTTCGGGGTGAATCGAGTCATAGACGCTCCTTACAGGGGGCCTTGATCCCTGCTTGCTCATTTGCGGGACCCTGCAGCCGACGTTCGTTGCGAATGCTGCCTAGCGGGACGATACAACAAGCGGTCCGCACTTTGAAAGCCGTGAAGAAAAAATTATTCGGGAAAAACTTCTTTGCCGGTGGGTTCGATGTGTGGTTGATGGTTCATGCTTTGTCGAAGCTGCGAGAGATGGGAGTAGATGAGTTTTCGAGCGCGATTCTGATTTCCCAGAGGACGATGTTCCGCGACGGCGTGCCAGGGGTTGTAGGAGAGTTCGCCGGCGAAGGCAAGTTGCTCCGGTGAATCGAAGCGTTGCCGTGGGATCGTAATCCGAGCGACAGGTATGAAGGGAGACAATCTCTCTGGCCATTCGATGGAAGCATCTTCAATCGGCATTCTCCGCGGATCGGTTTGCGTCTGGAGCAGGAAGTCCAGTTCGACCTGCCTTTCAGCAAGCGACATCGCCATGGATTGTCTTAGCCAGTTCGCCGGAGGAGACGAGGGGATCTTTGTTTTATGATTCGAAGTTGGCCGGACGGAGTACTTAACCGCCAGACCTTCTCCGCAGAGATATGGGACGCAACTCCAATACTGGACCTCGAGTGGACTTGTGTTCATGCGGGCGTAGAGTCCCTGCATGGCCATGTCGAGAAGGTGAGAATTAAATGGATTGAGGAAGTAGAAGACCGGCGTTCGAGCATAGATCTGTTTCTGTAATTTCAAGTTCTCCGTTACGTTGGGAGTGGTAAACGTAGGAGAGCTAATACCGAGAAAGTCCTGCGTCTCTTTCTCGTCGTCGAGCAATTTCTGTCCGTCGACTCCCATCAGCTTGATGCCGATGCTGAGTATGCCAGCGTCAGCGACATCGGGCGGTGAGAGCGGTCCGGGGCCACTGAGGCGGATCCACACGGGATAGCGGTTCGGTTCCGCGAAAATTCCTTTGCGCAGGTGTGCAGGGACATCGGAGCGAACCTGAAACTTGCCACGCACAACGCCGTAGGTCTTGGTGTTGCCTGCGCGTTCTGCTGTGCGTCCCTGATACTCTCGCTTGGTAAAGTTTTCCATTTGCTGCGTGATGCCTGCCGCCAGTTCGGCTTCTCCTGCGGAGGGAATCTCCTCGCAGAGCCGGGTTTCAGGGTTGACATGAGTGTGGCGAAGAAAAAACTGCGTGATGTCGACGAGTGGTCGCTGAAATAGAGCATTGAACGCGTCGCGAAAATAGGGATCAACGCGATGTTCGAGCGCCACCAGGCCGAGAAGTGCGTCGTTGATGCGGGGTCCAAGTGGCATTGATTTGCTCCGGTCAATCAGCGCGCGGTCATGCAGAATTTTACAGGCAGGTGCAAACTATAGGCGATGCTTTTTCGGGGTGATGACAAGCCCCTTGTCTGGTGAGCGTCGGGCCGTGCTAGATTTTCCCACTGAGGAGATATGAGCCAAGAGAGCGAAGACCGACGGGAATGGGAGTATATCGTGGTCGGCTCCGGTGCAGGCGGAGGAACCGTTGCTGCGCGTCTGGCGGAGGCCGGCCACACGGTGTTGCTTCTGGAGGCTGGTGGCGATCCCCGAGAGCTGTCGGGCGGCGACCCAGTGAGCGTGGAGACGAACCGCCTTCCCAATGACTACGACGTGCCGTGCTTTCACGCGTTTGCCTCCGAAAATGAAGCGATGAAGTGGGATTTCTTCGTCCGTCATTACGGCGACGATGCGGCACAGAGACTCGATCCAAAGTATCGCGAGGTCTGGGACGGAGAGCGCGTCGATGGCGTTCTCTATCCTCGGGCCGGCACCCTTGGTGGATGCACCGCTCATAACGCGATGATCTTCGTCTACCCAAATGATGCGGACTGGGACGGAATTTCTGCGCTCACCGGCGATCCGTCATGGAAGTCGCAGAAGATGCGAGGCTACTTTGAGCGGCTGGAGAACTGTCATCATCGCCCACTGTATCGGTTGCTCGCTAAACTCGGCATCAACCCGTCGCGCCATGGATGGAATGGTTGGCTGCAAACAGAGAAGGCGTTTCCAGACACTGTGTTGGGCGAACGGGACCTGCGAAAGGTGCTTATTGCCTCTATTGAGAGTGCAATTCAAGACATCGGTCATGTGGTGGATCGCACCAGGTGGTTTCTGCAAAGCCTGCTCGACCCGAATGACTGCAGGACAGTGAAGGAGAATTCGATCGGGCTGCGGTACATGCCGCTGACGACGCGCAATCACGCCCGAAGGGGAACACGAGAGCGCGTGCTGGATGTAGCGAAGAGGTTTCCGGACCGAATGACGATCGAGATGAATGCGTTGGCGACACGCGTTATTCTTGACGATAATCAGCGGGCAATTGGGGTTGAGTATCAGAAGGGCGAGAGACTCTATCGCGCTCACGCTCGACCGCGCGGGGGCCCTGCAGAGCTTCGACAGGCGTATGCTACGCGCGAGGTAATTCTCGCTGGCGGAGCGTTCAATAGTCCACAGTTGTTGATGCTTTCGGGGATTGGTCCTGCCGAAGAGTTGCGCAAACATGCCATTGAGGTCCGGGTCGACCTGCCGGGAGTGGGAAAGAATTTACAAGATCGCTACGAGATAGGCGTCGTGAATCGAATGAAGTTCAAGGAGTGGGAGGTGTTTGAGGGCGCGAAATTCGATAGCACCGATCCGCAATACAAATGCTGGAGCGAAAGGCGCAATGGCCCTTACATCACGAATGGTTCGGTCCTGTCACTTTTCAAGCGCTCGGCCGATGACCGGCCGCTCCCTGACTTATTTTGCCTGGCCGTGCTCGGCCGCTTTGAAGGATACTTTCCGACTTATTCGGAGCTGTTTGCTAAAAGCCTGAATTACCTTACGTGGGCGGTGCTGAAGGCACATACGAACAACCGTGAGGGTGAGATCACGCTTCGCTCGAAAGATCCTCGCGATACGCCCCGGATCAACTTCCGCTATTTTCAGGAGGGCACTCAGGACGGTGGTGAGGACCTCGATTCCGTTGTGGACGGCATTAGATTTGTTCGTCGAATTACGGCGAAGTTGAGGGAAGATGGTGTGATCGCTGAGGAAGAGTTGCCGGGCGCCGCGCTTGAGTCGGATGAAGATTTGCGAAAGTACGTTCGCGATAACGCCTGGGGACACCATGCGTCGTGCAGTTGCGCTATCGGTCCGAGGGAGCAAAATGGAGTGCTCGACAGCAAGTTTCGCGTCTATGGGATAAGTGGATTGCGCGTTGTGGATGCATCCGTGTTCCCTCGCATTCCGGGATTTTTCATCGTGAGTGCGGTGTATATGATCGGCGAGAAGGCGGCCGATGTAATTCTGGAAGAAGCCTCGACTTCTGCTTCGCGGAAGTGATTGTCCATTTGACAACCTTCGCGAATCCGGCGATAGTGGGCCACTATGTAAGTCGCAATCGGCCGGTGAACTCTGCCAAATTTAAAGTTTCCCTTCGTCCCCAAGGAGGAGAGCAAATGGCGTATGACATTCCACAACTCTTAGCGATGTCTCAGGCCGAACTCGACAAGCTGTTCACCGATAGTGCAACGGGAGAAATTCCCAATGGAGAAGCGGTCGGAACGGCTATTGTCGCGCCAGGAACCAAATATACGCAGGAGATCGCGACGCTGATCAGCCATTTTGGCTGGCAGGGAAAAAACTTCGACGCGGCGAGGGGAGTTCTGCGGAACAGGATCCTTGCTTTCGGATTGAACGCGATTGTCGCCACTATCTACAAAGGCAACAGCTGGTTCGATGGCAAAGAATGCATCGTACTCGACTACTCTGAGACCTCGCTGGTCGCGCAGTGGATTCGCGACGAGATTCGTCAGATCGGCCCCGGAATGTATCTGGGCAAGGTTTATTGGGACAAGAAACGGCTAATCGACTTTGCCCTTCAGTTCTGATTATGACTCCGCAATCCAGCTTCATGGTCGTTGCACCTATCGCCGCGCAGCGGCTGGCGGATCTGCGGAAGGTCCTTGCCGACATGAATCGTTCTCCGGGAGTTGTCGACCCTGGAAATGCTCTGATCCCGTTCGAGCGATTCGACCGGCTGCACTTCGCGCGAATTGTGATCCTCGATGACCTGACGCGAAACGATATCAAGGTCTATGGTCTCCAGCCGGAGACCTATCCGCTTTACCTAGCGTTTTTGGGTGACTTCGATGGGGACTACGACGGCTTCATGTCTGACGTTGTGAAAGCTTCGGGTAGCGGGCTGAGACAAATGTTTTCGTGTTGCGAGGATTTCCACCCCAACTCGGATCTGCTTGCCTGGATGAAGGCAAGAAATCGCACCCCGGACACGATTTATGTGAACTGGATTGGGCGGACGACGCGGCAGGTTCGTGAAGAAGCGTCTTTGTACGATGGTCTGCAAAGCTACGTACAAACAAATCAAGCGACGCTTGCTTCCATGCAATCAACCCAGGTGCACGATGCGCTTAAGCGATTCGTTGCGGGGGAGTTGAAAGCGGGTCGCCTAACGCTGACGCCTCCCGAACCTACTCCGCTTGTTTGGCAGGTACGCAACCTTCTGCATCTTGTCGGCGTGCCGATCGTGCTTCTTCTCGCTTCGCCGTTTCTGCTGCTTTACGCGCCGTTCTTTGCGTTTCAACTTCGACGACGCGAGCGGTCCGACCCGGAGATCGCGCCGTGTGTGGAGCCTGGACATGCGGATCGGCTTGCCGTTCTGGAGGACCATGACGTCACAAACCAGTTCAGCGCCTTTGGAACGATTAAGCCTGGACTGTTTCGTCGCTGGACTCTGGTCTTTTTTCTGTGGGCCATCAACTACACGACGTTGCATATCTACAATCGGGGGCGTTTGGCACGGGTGAACACAATTCATTTCGCACGCTGGGTGTTCCTCGATAACAAGCGGCGGCTATTCTTCGCCAGCAATTATGACGGCAGTCTCGATAGTTACATGGATGACTTCATCAACAAGGTGGCCTTTGGCCTGAACCTCGTGTTCAGTAACGGAATTGGCTATCCGACGACGAACTGGCTCATTCTGGACGGCGCGAAAGATGAGCAGAAGTTCAAGTACTACATTCGCCGGCACGAGCTAGCCACGGAGGTTTGGTACAACGCTCATCCGGGGCTGACGGCGCTCGATTTACAACGGAACACGCTCATTCGCGAGGGACTGCAGAAGGAAACTATGACTTCTGACGAGGTGCAGCAATGGTTACGGCTTTTCTAGGAGCGCAATGATGGCGAGTACTACACCGGTCGACTACTCAGATATTCAGGGTCTGGTGCGGTTCGGCTATGGAAAGCTCACCGAAGCGTCGTTCCTCCTCTTGTCCATTCGTAATGTGACCGCGGCACGTGCCTGGCTCACCGGTGCGCCAATCTCCAATGCAGTACAACTCGAGGAGGCCCCTTCGACCGCTCTGCAGGTGGCGTTCACGCGGGAGGGACTTCACGCGCTGCAATTGCCAGAAGAAGTGCTCGCCGGTTTCTCGGCTGAATTTTTGTCGGGGATGGCTGGTGAGGAAAGCCGCTCGCGGCGGCTGGGGGATGTTGGACCGAATTCGCCGGAGAAGTGGACATGGGGAGCACCGGGCAAGGTTCCGGATCTCCTCGTTTTGGTGTATGCGCGCGACCAAATGCTGGAAGGGTTCATGAGGACTATTCAGGGGCCTCAGTGGGATGCTGCATTTAATGTGATCGATGTACTCCCGACTTCGAACCTGGATGGTGTTGAGCCGTTCGGATTCACCGATGGTCTTAGCCAGCCTAAGGTCGATTGGGAGCGTCGACGTAAGATACATGGCGATGAGTTGGAGTACGGCAACCTCACCGCACTTGGCGAGTTTCTGCTCGGCTATTCGAATGAGTACGGAAAATATACCGACCGGCCGTTGCTTCAAATCAATGACCCCTTCAGCGCATCGTTGCCTGCTGCGGAGGACTTGCCGGAGATGCGCGACCTAGGACGTAATGGCACCTACCTTGTTTTGCGCCAACTGAAGCAGGACGTGCGAGGGTTCTGGCGATTTGCGGATATGCAAGCGAACTCCGATCCCGAGATGCGGCGAAAGCTGGCAGAATCCCTGGTGGGCCGTACGCAAAAAGGCGATCCACTGGTGGCGCTCAGCACTCGGAGAATTGGGGGCGTTGACCCGACCGAAGTATCGCAGAACCAATTTACTTATGAGGGGGATTCGAACGGCCTTCTCTGCCCATTCGGTGCGCACATCCGGAGAGCTAATCCGCGCAATGCTGACCTGCCACCAGGCATAACGGGAGTACTTTCGCGGCTGACGCATACGTTGGGTTTCGGTGAGGCAAATTTTCGTGACGATGTGATTGCCTCGACACGATTTCATAGGCTGCTGCGGCGAGGGCGTGAGTATGGCCCTGGGCTCTCCGTTGAGGATGCGATCAAAAAAGACGCGCCAGAGACCGATGACCATGGCATTCATTTCATCACTCTCAGCGCCAATATCTCTCGTCAATTCGAGTTCGTGCAGAGTTCATGGATGATGAGCACCAAGTTTGGCGGGCTTACCGAAGAGAGCGACCCACTCCTGGGGAATCGCGAGCCCGTGCAGGGTTGTCCTGTGACCGACATTTTCTCGCTCCCCCAGAAGAACGGGCTGCGGGAGCGGGTTGCGGGGCTTCCGCAGTTTGTCACAGTGCAAGGCGGCGCCTACTTTTTTCTGCCGGGTATCCGCGCGCTTCGCTACCTTTGCAGCTTCGGCGATTGAGATAGCTCGCCGGAGATCTCTTGCCGTCCCCGAACGCCGCAAAAGAACGCCGCAAGAAATCTCGGAAAGAAGTTCAGCCACAAATAATTGTGTGGCGTTCAACGAGTGCGTGAGCATGGGGAGGCAGTTCGACTCCATCCGCAACTCCTGCTTGTGCTAGACTTCCGTGCATCGCCAGTTGATTCAATTGTTCTAGCTTGCAGCGATTCCTCCCGGCCCTCATTGCAAAACTGAAACGGCAGCCGTCCGAGATACGTAACTGACCGGCATTGCTTTTTACCTAAGCGATCGGGCCCGCATTCCTGACACGTTCCAGGAGCGTGATTTTCTCTCAGGGCGAAACGCACATGAATAGAGGGCAGAGTGCTGTCGTCGGCGTAATTCTCTTAGCCGGTGCATTGTTCCGGGTCGGGACCGGCTCGACTCCGAAGGTGTCCGGTAGTTTGAAGTCGCCGCCCTCTCATGCGGCGGGGTCGAAACCAGCCGCTGGCGAAGGCCCTTGGCTTGCATCTTGCAGGTACTGGACCGCTGCCAGATGGAAAGCGCCTGCAAGGAAAGAAAAGGCTCCCGAATTAACGACTGGAACTGAGGGGGGGCCTCAGGCCGATTCGTTAGCGGACGATCCAACAACTGACTGTGAAGCTGCCGGCGACCGCTGGGGCATCCCGAAGGTCTCCTCCAATGACGCGAACGGAGCGTCACCAGGTCCGGCTGAAGATGTTCATAAGCTGGAGATTCGCGCTATCATTGCGGCTGTTCCCGATCCAGTTCACAGCCATCTGACGCTCGAGTTCGATCGCACGATTGACTCGCTTATGCAGGCCGCAGCCGACAATCGCTATCTTGGAAGTAGCTACTGGCTTCCCTGGCGGAGCCCGCATTCATCAGCCTCAGCGGAAAACTCAGCCATGACGATACAGACTGAGGAGGATCGTGATCGCGAGCAGCAACCCGGCCTCATTATTCTCAAGTACAGTCCTCAGATTGACGAAAAGGACTTCGCATGGTCCAGCTACCATCGCGTTATCTATCTCTTTCTTGTAGGCGAGTCGCCCGCCATTGGTATGAACAGCGTCCAGCTTCGCAATGCGCTCCGCTACGAAGCAATGCTATTGAGCGACTACAGCGCTAAGCTTTCCATGAGCAACGACGACTCGCAGCTTGCTGTGATTGGCCCTGGCTCTTCCGGTTCGGCGGCCTCTCTTCGCGAAGGAATCGTGAACGCAACATTTGACAAGGGTGGGGTGGGCAGCAAATCCCAAGGCATAACCCATGTTGTCGCAGCAGGTACCACCTCCACACCCATTGCTTCGCAAGAGCTCAATTCGTCATCTGCAACCCGATCCATGACCTATTACTCGTTTGGGGAGGATACGCGTTTTGAGGAGGACCGGCTTGTCGAGGTGTTCAAGGGCTCTCATCCCGACGCCGCGCATACTGCCATCCTCAGCGAAGACAATACTGTGTTCGGTGAAATGAACAGCCAGCGGACAGGGAGTTCTGGGCCTATCTACATTCGCTTTCCGCGGGAGATCTCTCTCTTGCGCAATGCGCAGGGTGAGCAGACGGGCAAGTCGAGCGGCCCAACCGAGTCGCCAACGCCCTACCTGAACCTATCGCTGAAGGATCTGAGCGCGGACGACACTGTGCCGCAATTTTCGATTATTCAGACCCCGCTTTCTCAAGAGGCGCAGTTGATGGCGATAGCGCATCAGCTTCAGCGCGCTCGTGTCGAATATATCCTGATCACCGCATCGAATATTCTGGATGAACTCTTTCTCGCACAGTTTCTGCATCGTGCTTGTCCGGATGCGAGAATTGTTTTTTTCAACGGTGGTGATCTGCTCGTCGAGCGGGACGTCGACAACGCACGCTATATCGGGTCGATCACTGTCTCTCCTTACGATCTGACTACGCTGGGAAGGCCTCTGGGTGCGTGGCGTGCCTTTTCGGACTCGCAAGCCGAGGCGATCTACAACGCTGCCAGTTACATCTTCTGGCAAGGCTCGCCGGAGTCTGGGAAAGAGCCTCCAAAGCTCTCGGGCTATCTGCGCGGAGAAGACAAGAATTTACAGGCTCCCTTATGGGCGACGGCAGTGGGCAGCGATGGTTACTATCCACTCGGTCTTCTAGCCGGGTGCGCAAGCCAGTCTGTGCATATCCTCCCGACCATCGACGCGAGAGGGCCAAAAGAGTGTGTTGACCTCGCAATCTCCTCCATGCAGCTCCTTGCCCGCCCATCTCCAAACGCGGCTCCATCCCTGTTTTGGACAATTCTTTGTGTTCTCATCGCCGGTCTTTGCATCGGACATGGCGCCGTAATGCTTTCGGCAGAGTACTGGTCGCCTTTTACCCGGGACCTTGCCGTCCATCAGAACGACCAGCCCCGGCGTAGAGCGGTCTACCTCAATATCGGGACGGCGGTGCTGTTTTGCATGGCATTCGCGATTGCGTCTCCGATGTTTCTGGTGTTGCGGGTGTATCAGTGGGATCTCGGCAATCTAGTTGTCGCCTCGATTACCTTGCTATTCGGCATCGCCGCCGTGGGCGCCACCATTTTCAAGACCTGGCCTTACGTGGGATATCAACCCCAAAAGAGTCCGAAATATCCGACAGATCTGTACTTCGTCTTCAACCTGATAGCGCTCGCTACGGTGATTATGTTCCCCGTTATCTGGATATGGATCTGCGTGCATGAACCGGCGAAAGGCGCAGCGTCCCACGTTGGCTTGTTCTTCAGCTACCGTTGCCTTCACCCGGGCAGCGGCGTCTCTCCGGTGATTCCTGTCCTTCTGCTGCTTTCTGGCTGGTATCTTTGGTCCGCCTTTCAGACGGCCCGTCTCCGTTTCTCTACAATGAATCGTCCCAGACTTCCTGATAACGTCGCTGCGACGTCCGCGTATCCCCTCTTCGTTTCAGACAATCAACTAGGCGTATGCAGAAATTCAATCCACTCTTGCCTGTTCGAAAATATTAGCTGCCTACTCATCACACGCGAGGTACTGCGTCGCTTCACCCGCTGGTCTCACAATAAGTTGAATGCGATCTTCTTTCTCGTCTATATGAGCCTGTTCGCGCTTTGTGTTTTCTGTGGACGGATCCAAAGCCTTGAACGATTCCTCCTGGATCCTGGCCGCCGACCTACTGCATATGAGTTTCTTATCGCGGCGCTCTTCTTCCCACTAATCATGGTCGTGCTCACAGGATGGCTTCGCATGATTCTCATATGGGGATCACTTAGCCGCGGGCTGCTGGAGCCGCTGGAGCGAATGCCGATTCGCAGCGCCTTTACCCGGCTTAAGGAGGTCGGGTGGATGACAATGCTCAGCCAGAGCAGCCTCCACATCCGATGGCGCGACATGGCTCGATCCAACGAATCTGTCCGACAGTTGATTAACAACGACGACCTCCGGAAGGCAATCAGCGATGAAGTCAAGTGGGACG
This sequence comes from Acidobacteriaceae bacterium KBS 89, assembly GCA_000381605.1. GTDB lineage: Bacteria > Acidobacteriota > Terriglobia > Terriglobales > Acidobacteriaceae > Edaphobacter. Next base: position 313,804 of record KB906754.1, on the reverse strand, counting down.
CCATGAAGGAGGCATATAACGATCTCACTCTGAAGCTAAAAGAGCTCAGAGAACATGTACGGCTGCAAAAGAGAAGCAAGAACGTGCGAGTAGCTCCGATGGAACACCCAAAGGACGACTTCGATCTACCGATCGAAAAGGACCGACGAGATCTGAGTTTTATCTATTCTATTGAGAAGCGTTATGCCACATTCTGTGAGTTGATCCTCTCGGACGTGCTGATCCCTTATTGGAATGCGGAGCGTGTTGGCTTCGTCGAAGACGATGCAGACGTACCAGGCGGAGAACATGCAAAGCCCGACTCGGATGCTCCTAAAGATCCGCTCTACATCCGTTTGGCCGAAGAGCTGATCGTCATCCGGTATGTCGCCCTCATTCGTTCCGTGCTGGTAAACATCCGCTTCCTGATGCTCTTCGTCTCGTCGGCTTTCGTGCTCGCCATCATCGCGTGGAACTCCTACCCTTTCCAACCCCATCAGCTCATCGACTGGTGCTTTACTCTTCTGCTCATCTTTCTTGGCATCGGCTTCGTCTTTCTCCTAGCGCAGATGCACCGTAACGCGATCCTCAGTCGCATCACGGACACGATTCCTAACGAACTCGGACTCGATTTCTACTTGCGAATTGTTACCTTTGGAGCCGTTCCGGTCCTCACCTGGTTCGCCTATCAGTTTCCGGGTTTAGGCGGGAGCCTTTTCAGGCTCCTTCAGCCTGGTCTGCAGGTCATCAAGTAGCTGACGCCGAGGCGTCGAAGCCCTGAGAGCCGTGTGCTACTATCTCGGTCACACATAGTTGCGGCCGGGAGAACGCGAGATGGCAGAGCATGACTGGTTGAACGGAAGCAATTCAGGAAACCAAACTGCTTCTGGAGAGATGTATCGCGGGACACAACCAACCGTTCGCCATGAGCTTCGGCCATTGACTACGGGCGAGGTGCTGGATCGCACTTTTTACCTATACCGATCGAATTTCTGGTTATATGTGGGGATCTCTTCGATCGCCGCGGCGGTGAACGTACTGGTGTCGATCGGTAGACTAACGTATTTGCATTTCAAAGCTGTACCCGTTACGTCCCCGGATGCGTTGTTGGCAGGCAGCCTATTTTCGTTGGGAGGGTTGATTCTGTACTTTGCGATTTACAGCGTGACGCATGCCGCAACCGTGTCCGCGGTCTCCGCAATTTATCTGGGAGAACAGACTTCGATTGATAAAGCGTTTGCCGCGGTGAAGGGTCATTGGCTGCGCTATTGTCTGATTGCCTTGTGGCAAAGCTGGAGCGCGGGGTGGATCTTTGTTCTGATGGTTGTTCCCGTGGCAGTGATGGCAAGACTTGGCCTGAGGAACCTCAATGGCCTGGTCGCCGTGCTGGTGTTCTTCGCGCTCGGAGGGCTCGTGTATGGCTTGGTTGCGTATATTCGAAACTCACTGGCAATTCCTGCTGCGGTGATGGAGAACTTTGCCGTCCGCAGGGCGATGAGGCGGAGCAAGCAATTGGTGGCGGGACGCAAGGGGCGAATATTTCTGTTGCTGCTTCTGATGTTTGCGCTGTACTGCGTCGCGGGAGCGTTGCAATTTCCGTTTGCCCTGTTGTTGCTTCATTCGCGTTCGGCGGAGCAGATTGTTGGGCAGTTTATTTCGCTCATTGTGGCTTTTCTATGTAGTTCTTTGATTGGACCGGTCGCATCCATCGCGCTCTATCTGTTCTATATTGACGAACGGGTTCGCAGAGAGGCGTTCGACATCGAGTTCCTGATGAACAAGACCTCGCCGGGAGGCGGTGGTGCCGCAGCGGGCGACCAAGCAACTGCGGAGCTGGCATAGACTAATGCCACCGCAGCCCAAAATATTTCTTACTGGCATATTGCTGATCGCTGTTTCTGCGGCAGCGCAGATGCGAGTCGATGCGCCGGAAGAACTCAAGGGCGCCCATGCAGTGACCGTCGCCGAGTATCGGGCGCATCTCGAAAACCTGAGAGCATTGGTTCAAGTCTGCCAGAAGAGTGCCGCTGAATGCGATGCGAAAAAAGTTGGCGAAGACGAACGCATTGAAGGATATGACTTTCGAACAGAGTGGTCATGGCTGCGTGAAGCGCTCTCAAGCGCAAATAACGCAAAACTACCAGGCAGAGAGAAGATGTTGCAGGAGGTTATGACGCGCCTGAACGAGGATGCTGCTTATTCGGATGATGCTGCGCGGAGATCTGGTGACGTTTTTTCGGCCGCTCGGAAGAAAGCCGATGACGTTTTGTTGCGGCCAGAGTTTCGGACAGTGTCACAACAGTCCTATATAGAACGACAGATTGCGAAGTTTTGGCAATGGGTGAATGAAGTGTTTGGTGGCGTATCGCGATTTGGAAAGCGGTCGCCATGGTTGGTTCCGGTGATCGAGTGGGGTTCGATCACGCTCGCTGCCGCTGGTTTGCTGACGTGGGTATTTCAGACGATGCAACGGCAGCGGCTGGCGGTGCGCATTGAGTCGAGCGGGATTGCGGAGGTATGGCAGAAGGAGTCGGACAACTGGGCGGAGATGGCACGGACCGAAGCAGCGCGGCAGGACTGGCGCGCTGCAGTGCATTGTCTGTATTGGGCGACGATTGTGATGATGGAAGGCCGCAAACTGTGGCGGCAGAACCGGGCGCGTACGCCACGGGAGTACCTGCAGCTGTTGGAGCCAGGTTCGGGGACGCAACAGAGGCTGCGGAGGCTGACACAACTGTTTGAGCGCATCTGGTATGGGTTGCGGCCGGCGGCGGAGAGCGACTATGCAAGCGCGGTGGTCTTGTTTGAGGAGCTGAGGAGCACGTGATGACTGCGACTCGCGATCGGCGGATTGTGCTCTGGATTCTTAGCGGGATGATCGTGCTGATTGTTGCGTTCAGTATGTTTTCTCCGGCAACAGACGATTCCAATCCTGCGCCAACAACCTACAACAGTGGGTCTGCCGGCACGAAGGCGGCTTACCTTGCGCTCGGAGAGCTCGGGTATGGGGTCGAGCGGTGGGAGGCTCCTCCTGGAGACCTGAAAAATGTTGACGCCGTGAAGGCAACGCTGATTTTGGCTGGGTCAAATTTTCCGACAGAGAATGCCAAACAGGTGCAGGAGCAGATTGCGGACTTTCTCTCGCGAGGTGGCAGGGTACTGGCGACTGGAAAAGACGGCGCCTATTTTCTCCCCGATGGAAAGACTGACGCTCCGACCCGGGTTTACGGCAAGCTTTGCTCTTCGATACCGGAAGGACAGGGTCCCCTGGCTCGGGTGGGAAAGGTCTCTCTTGCGGACGATATTCGTTGGGCGGCAGAGGGGCCGAGATTCCGGGTTTCGCAGTTGTGTGGAAATGATGCGGTCGTTGTCAGCTACAAATACGGGGCGGGAGACGTGATCTGGTGGAGTTCGCCGCTGCCTATGACCAATCGGGGACTAAAAGAGGACGCCAGTTTGAAGCTGGTGTTGGCCAGTCTGGGCGATGCAGACCGGCGCGTGTTGTTCGATGAGTATTTTCATGGAGAGCGTGCGTCGTTGTGGGACACGGCCAAGGGGCTGCCGCTCCGCCAGATTGCCTGGCAGTGTGGGGTGGTCGGGGTGCTGCTGGTGCTGAGCTTCGGCAGGCGAAATGGACCGATCCGCCTGCCCGTGCGCGTGCCGCGGAGCTCCCCTCTGGAGTTTGCCGAGTCGATGGGACGGCTGTACGGGAAGGCCGGAGCAACGCAGGCTGCAGTCGATGGTGCGCGACGCCGGCTGCTGAAGTTTCTTGAGGAGCAATGTGGAGTTCCGCGTGAAGTTCTTCGAGCCACGCCGGAGGCCATTGTCCACGCGGTGGAGGAGAGACTTGGCGGAAGGTGGAACAGGCTCGGGGAACATCTCGCCCAGGCGGCTGAGACCGAGCACCATGCCGTGACGCTGGCGAGTACATTGGAGCTGGTGAAGGCGCTTGACCGCGACCAGCGCGATTTGGTTGAGGGAATACGCTCCGGACTTACGGTGCGGACGACATTGAAGGGAGCGAACTAGAGTGAGTGAACTGGAGACAACAGGCGGCGAAGTCCAACAGGTACAGGCGGCGCTGCAATTGTTTGAGCAGGGACGCGAACAGATGGGGCGAGTGATTGCAGGACAGCAGGAGTTGATAGAGCAGGCGCTGCTGACATTGTTGTGCGGAGGCCATGCGCTGGTCGAGGGGGTGCCCGGCGTCGCGAAGACGCTTGCAGTGAAGACGCTGGCACGATTTCTTTCGCTGGTCTTTCGCAGGGTGCAGGGTACGCCAGACATGATGCCTGCAGACATTCTGGGAACAACTGTATTTTCGCCGAAGACAAACGAATTTTCGTTGCATAAAGGGCCGGTGTTCACGCAGTTTTTGTTGGCCGATGAAATCAACCGCATGCCTCCACGCACGCAGGCGGCGCTGCTCGAAAGTATGGAGGAGCGGCAGGTGACGATGGATGGCGAAGCACATTCGCTGGACGACTACTTCACAGTGTTTGCGACGCAGAATCCTCTTGAGTTTGAAGGCACGTATCCGCTGCCGGAGGCGCAACTGGATCGTTTTTTGATCAAGATCAAGGTTGGTTATCCTTCGTTGGCGGATGAACGAAGCATTTTGGAGCGGCATCATGTGAGCCTTGAGGCAAGAGACCTGGAGTTGATGGCGATTGAGCCGGTGGGGCTATCCATCCTGGCCGCAGCGAGGCGGGAGATTCGGGCGATCAAGGTCGAGCCGGTGATCTTTGACTACCTGCTGGCGGTTGTGCGGCGTACTCGCGAATGGCCAGCGCTTTCGCTGGGTGCGTCGCCACGTGCTTCGGCGAGTTTGCTGATTGTGTCGAAGGCCTATGCCGCACGGGACGGGCGTGATTTCCTGATTCCGGACGATGTGAAGCAGGCTGCTGTGCCGGTAATGCGACATCGGTTGGTGCTTCGACCTGAGGCTGAACTCGAGGGCTTCGACACTGACCGGGTGGTTGCGGACATTCTTGCGGCTACTGCGTTGCCCAAATAATGCAGACGCTGATTCCACAACCGGTCACGGCTAACGCGCGAAATCTGGGGCGTGCGGGCCGGATTCTTGGCTTTGGATTGTCGGCGCGAACCCTGCTGCTGCTGGTTGCGGGTGTGGTGTGGGCAACTCCGGCGTTTTTTCATCCACATCGGATGTGGATGATGCTGGTGTGGGATGGATTGATTGCTTTGCTGGTTATTATTGACGGGATAGGCCTGCCTGCTCCGGCGGTGATTACGGTAACGCGACGATTTCTGCATTCTCCTGCACTTGGGGAACGCACAGAGATTGAGTATGAAGTCGCGCAACAGTCGAATGGGATTGTAACGGTCTCGGTCACGGATGATCTGCATGTCGCAATAATCGCGCCCCCCCGGCCTCTGACAGTGATTGCTTATCCGCGAGATGCAGTCCGGGCCGTGTTGGAGTGCCATCCGGCACGGCGGGGAGATTTCAAGCTAGGGAAGATCTATCTTCGGTATCGGGGGCCACTGCGACTTGTAGAGCGTTGGGCCGTGTGCGATGCGGAGCAGGATGTGCGTATCTTTCCTGCATCCGAGCAGGGTGGGGACAAGTCCTCCTTCTATCTGATGCGGGCGCGGCAGATTGAGCTGCAGAAACGGCGTCTTCGCCTGCGTGGAATGGGCAGAGAGTTCGAGAGCCTGCGGGATTATCAAACAGGGGACGAGCTGCGGAACATCTCATGGACAGCTACGGCGCGGCGGGCCAAGCTGATTACACGTCAGTACACGACTGAGCGGAGTCAGCAGGTATGGATCGTGCTCGACGCCGGACGTCTGTCGCGGACTGCGTTTGAGCTGCGTCAGGCTGGGCCGAATGCGATGGGTGAGAGCGAACATGAGCTTGCGGAGAGGTTGTTGCTGAGTGTGACGCAGCTGGATCAAGCGACGACTGCGGCGGTGATGTTGGCGCAGGTGATTGGCGGATCGGGCGATAAATTCGGCTTGTTGAGCTATGGGAGAAAGGTCCAGCAGCAGCTGTTGCCGGGAAATGGTCCCGTTCATCTGCGTACGATGATTGATTTGCTGTCGCAGGTAAGGAGCGAGGCTGCGGAGGCCAACCATTTGCATGCGGCTTCGCGATTGAAAAATTTGCAGAAGCGACGGGGGTTGGTGATCTGGATTACGGAGATCGCGGAGAGTGCGGGACGTCCGGAGGTGGTGAGTGCCGTGGCTGAGTTGGTACGGCGGCATCTGGTGGTGCTGGTGCTGCTGGAGCATCCTGAGTTGGACGCGTTGGCTGCGCGGGAGCCGAAGAATGCGGAGGAGATGTTCGCTTCCACAGCGGCGCAGGAGATGCTGGAGCGGCGGAGGGAGACGATTGCGAAGCTGCGGCAGCAGGGTGTCCTGGTGGTGGAGACGACACCAGCGGAGGTTGGGGCGAGCGCGATCAGCAAGTATCTCGAGGTGAAGGCGCAGGGCTTGCTTTAGGTCTCTGCTAGCGCTGGATTCGGGATGGTGCGAATTTTGGGCTTGTTGCGTCCGCCTTCGCTGAGCCAGAGACAGAGGCCAGTGAGGAGGACGGCGGAGACAGAAAATTTAAGGGCGAGCGGAGCGTGGGTGGGCGAGAGGAAGGCTTCGAGGAGGCCCGCGATGACCAGCATGGGTACGGTGCCTGAGAGGAGGCGGATGGATTCGCCACCGGCGAGGGCGAGCGCGTCGCGGCGGCGGAGCATGCCGGGGAAGAGGAGGCCGGAAGCGAGGCGGAGGCCGGCTCCGCCGGAGATGAAGATGCTGGGGAGCTCGAGTGAACCGTGGGCGGCGACGAAGCTCCAGAGGCTTAGGGCCATGTGGTTCTGCGTGCAGGCGGTAGTGACGACGCCGAGGTTGATGCCGTTGGTGAACATGAGGAGGAGGGTTCCGAGGCCGGCGAAGATTCCTCCTGCGTAGGTGTAGAAGCAGACAGCGATGTTGTTGGTCATGATGCGGCTGGATGCCTGTGGTTTCGCCGTAAGGATGGATTCGGTCCACATCTGGTGGTGCTCGATCTTGTCGACCATGGCTGGACCCAGCATGGCGTGCATGAATTGTGGTCGTGCGACTGTGAGTAGAGTTCCGAGGAGCGCTCCAGCGAGGAAGATGGCGAGTGCGGCAATGGTGTAGGGAAGGAGGCGGCGGAAGATGCGGGGGTAGCCTTTCGAGAGGAATTGCCACACGCTGCGGAAGTTCATCCGGTCGCCGGAATAGATGTGATTATGTGCCCGGCTGACGAGGCGGTTCAGGTATGCTTCGAGGGTGCGGGAGCCTTCGTCGGTGCGAACGGCGGAGAGATCGGCCGCCGCCTGGCGGTAGAGAAGGCCGAACTCGCGCAGCTCGGCGGAGGAGAGTGTTTTGAGGCTGGCTGTCTCGACCTGCTGGACCAGGGTTTCCAATCGGCTCCAGCTTTCTTTGCGCAGGGAGATCCAGTGATTTGAGATCATAAGGGAATTATGTACGAGTCTAACGAATCCAACGGCTACGCCGACCAGCTTAACATCGAAACGCCAGAGCAGGTCGAGTTGCGTTTTCCGATTGCGGGGATCGGAAGCCGGTTTCTTGCGGTGCTAACGGATTCGCTGATTCAAGGCGCCGCTGTATTTCTGATGATCCTCTGCTTCATCCTTATCGTCAGCACCGTGCCGAGGGGGACAGCCTCTGCCGGAGCATCTTCAACGGCCGGAAAGTGGATTGTTGCTACGATTTTTCTGTTTTTCTTCCTGCTGTACTGGGGGTACTACTCGCTGTTTGAGGCATTCTGGAACGGGCAGACGCCGGGGAAGCGGCTGCTGAAGATTCGCGTTATTAAAGACTCGGGGCGGCAGATTACTTTGTTTGAAGCGCTGGCGCGGAATCTGCTTCGGGTCGTCGACATGTTGCCCTCGTTCTATTTGATTGGTGTGATCAGCATGTTGTGCAACAAGGAGCAGAAGCGGCTCGGGGACTTTATTGCAGGGACGATCGTGGTGCATGAGCGCAGCGACGAACAGCCGCTGATGACTCACAACAGCCGAACCTTTACGTCCGCGCTGTATCCGCAGCCGCAGGAGACGGCACGGGAACCGTCGGGTGTGTTGCTTCCGGCGGACGGCGTGGCGCGGCTCGACGCAGGAGACCTGAACGTGATCGACACCTTCTTCAGCAGGGCGCTCGACCTTGAACTGGACAAGCGGGCGGAGATTGCGGGGCGGATCGCCGAGCGAATGAGCTCGAAGATGCAGGTTCCCCTGGCGACGGATGTCGCTCCGGAGCGGGTGCTTGAGTCGATCGCCCATGCAATGCGAGCGGACTCGGGGCGATAGACGGTTTCTCTGCCTTTTTCCTCTCTTCCTGCGGGCGTACCCCCCCTTATTGCCGGGGCGTAACTCGCTTAGATTCAATAGTTTAAGTGGAGTCTCGATCCGCAAAATATTCATAATAAACGGGTTACGTCCAAATCGTCCAGCTAAACGAGTTAGCCCCGGATTGATGTCCGGGGCTGCTTGTTTTTGATCTATATATTACAAGTATAGCGGTTGAAGCTTAACTAATACGCCACGCGGATGTTGTTGGATCGGGAGGGGTTAGGGGGTTTTGAGGCTTGACATGCGATTTTCGGGCCAAAAACGCAGATTTTTTTTTCTCGGAGGTCAAAGCCACTAACCACCAGTGTCAGTTTCCACAGTTCAAAAGGTCACTTTGGCGACGGGGTAGATTCTGAGTTGCCCTTTCGAGCGGCCAGGGCATAAGCGGCGTCCTGTGAGCTCGTGGTCTTCTTCCCGCTCTCAGCTTTGATCGGCGGCTTGGTCGATTTGGCTTTGGCCTTGTCCGCTTGCTTTTGCTTGTTGGGAGTGGGCTTTTCTTTCGTCTGACTGGTCGAATCAGTGTTGACGGCTGAACCGACCTGAGCTGAGCCAACTTGCGTTAGCGAAGCGGAGAGAAAAGCGATAGCCAAAACAGAGACCCGTTTCATTTTGCACCTATGCCGTCATTCTGTCTGATGCATTTCCCGCTAGCAGGCACAGCGCAAAAGCTATTAATTTTTGCAGCTATTTTTCGAAGAGATATTCATGTTTAACTGGTCAAGTCTCGCCCACCAAGGAGAGATTCGTGGGTTTTCCTGAACACCGCATCCTTTCGGATGCGGTTTTTTTTTGCTCTGGCAAGCAACTTCCACGAGTCAGCCCTTGAAGACGCTCGTATCAGGATGATGATTCATCCAGTCGAACCAGTAGTTTTTGTGGGCGTCAATCTCCTTCAGGCACTGCCCCACGAGCTTTCCGTCTACGGCACATCCTTGAAAGTTCCATCCACTGCCTGTCTCAGCGTCCTGCATCACTTTGTCGCCTTCGCCTCGTGCGAAGGTAAATCCAGGAGCTTCGAACACTCGAATGGAGACCCCATCCGGTCCCACCACGACCAGCGTTGGCGAGCCCCCTACCTCGTCCTGAATCAACTTCGTCGCCAAGATTGATTTGATCGGATACGCCTTGTTCTTGCCTGCCACCGTCACTCCAAGCATCAACTCGTGCGGTTGGATGCCCGACTTTTTTGTATCGACCATGGCCGGGGTCTTCTCGACGTAGTTCTCCCAACCCTTCTTTTCATACTCAGGAAGGTATGGCGCGTCCGGCAAAAGGACATCTCCCAGCGGCTGCTCCCTGCGCCAAAATGCATAGGTCAGTTCGCTACTGTGGACCATATTCAGATGCCGACCCTTCAGCGGCCCGAAGATGGCTTCGCCGGTGCTCTGCTGCCAGACGCTCCGGGTCTCCTCGTCGCGCAATAGCGCATTGCCGTTGTTGATTCCGGCCAACCGAAAGTGCAGCCTCTTGCCGTCGACAACCGGGTCCCAGACAATGCCCGTGTGGCAGAGCGTGCAGTAGGTCACCGCTATCGGCACACCTCCGACAGTGTCGTTCACGATGTGGTGATACCCCATCGACAGTATGGGGTAGGAGCGCGCATGGCCGCCAAGCAGCACCGCGAGCACCATGTCGTCCCGATCGACCGGCGCTCTGTCCGCACTGCCAAACGCCGGCGCATCGTAGGGATGAAACATCTTCTCGAAGATGTTGAAGTGGGTCAGGCCGGCGCCTGCAATCGCGACGACGCAGAGACAGACCATTGCGACTCGAAACCCAATCTGTTGGCCTTTTCCAGATGTTCTAATCCCCGAGACTTTCTTCCATGACCAGATCGTCAACGCGACGATCAATGCAGCACAAAGACCAGCGAGCCACGGTCCTGCGTCATGAATTCGAAGGGCCGCGGTCAACGCCGTGGGATTCTGAGGATGAAATGGCCGAATGATGTGTATCGGAATATAGACGCAAGCTGCCGACACTATGGCAAGCGCCAGTCCAGACGTCAGCAACCGCCACGCCCGCGTTCCTACTTTCCTTTGTTCCAATACCTGCGCCATGAACGCCTCACTGCGATGGGGTTTGCGGGATCGCACTACCTGGAGATCTTGTCGATGACCAGAGCATGCGACGAGTTGCGCACGTAGTCTTTGCCAGTGACGGTTACGTGCTCGCCCGCAAACGGCATCAGCTTCGAGTTTTGCGAAGATGAGGGGGTTTTGTCGTCGATAGGGAGGAAGATGGTTCCATCGTCGCGAAGGATGACGAGGGGAGAGCCGTTCTTTGCGCACGCCTTGGCACAGGCTACACCGATAGGTTTGTCGAGACCCTTGGTGTAGGCACATGCCGAATCGATCACCCAACCTGAGATCTTAATTTCGGGGCCGTTATCTGCAGCGATGGCGAAACAGGTTACTCCGACGACGGTGGATGCTAAAAACTTACGAAATGAACTAGTCATTCTTCTACCTCGAAGTATGGGTCTTCCTGACAGGAAGTGCGCTCTCTCTGTTGAAGGAAACATCGTACGCCGAGTGTTCGTGTATCACCTCAACCAAAAGATTGATAGGGAACCAATCTTCTCAGAAAGAACAGAATCGACATCAGCCGGAGGTGTTGGTCCGATCACACGGCTTCCGACTCGTTCGACGAATCGACGGCTTTCGGCCACCTGGTTTCGAGTTCCTACTCCATCCGAAGGGCTGTCATTGGGTCGAGACGAGATGCTCGCCAGGCCGGTATGGCGCAGGCCGCGGAGGCAACCAGCAGCAGTGTCACAGCTACAACGAGAAAGACAGCCGGGTCGAGAGCGGGTGTTCCGTAGAGCATGGACCGGATGAGATGCGCGACTCCTGAGCTGGCGATGAGTCCCAGAATCAATCCAAAGATCGCGGGGTGGAGACCGTCGCGAAGCATGAGACGCATTACTTGTTCGCGCTGTGCGCCAAGCGCGATGCGAATGCCGATTTCGGTAGTGCGCTGGGCGACGATGAAGGAGAGGACTCCGAACAGACCCACCGCGGCGAGCAGAAGGGATATCACCGCAAAGGCGAACAGGAGAGCAGCATCGAAGCTGGCGTCGATGGTGGACTGGCCGAGGATCTGGTCCATGGTGAGGACGTTGGCGACCGCCAAGTCGGGATCCATGGAGGCAATCGCGTGCTGAACAGGAAGCGAAAGGCCGGAGGGGGCCTGCTGCCCGCGGACGGCCAGAGTTCCGGAACGTTGCGACCCTGAATAGAAGGGGTAATAGATTGTTGGGTAGGGGGTGTCGGAGAGGTTTTCCAATGTGTCGGCTACGACGCCGACGATTTCCAGGCCGGTGTCTGATCCTGCCACCTCGCCGAGTTCGACCTTGAGGTGCTTGCCGAGAGGGTTTTCCCCTTTGAGAAACTGCCGCACGAAGGTTTGATTGACGATTACGGAGTGGGCGCGGTCGAGCCGCTCATCGGACTGGAAGACGCGTCCCTGGAGCAGCGGAATTTGCATGGCACCGAAGTGGCCTGGGTCGACGAAAAAGGTTGAGGCGTCGAGCACCTGTCCTTTGGGCAATGGAGGATGTTCGCGGATGGTGAAGACATCGTCGCGCTGGTGGCCTTCACCGGGCAGTATCGTGGCGACGGTGGCAGCTTGAACGCCAGGGAGCTGCCGAACTTTTTCGACCAGCTGGTCGTAAAAGGAGACGATCTGTGCGGATGTTTTGTAGCTGCCTCTGGGGAGATTGATCTCCACCGTGAGGACGTCGTGGGTCGCACAGCCGATGTCTACGCTACGGAGCCGAGTGTAGGTTTTGAGGAGCAGTCCGGCCGAGGTCAGCAGCACCACGGTAAGACCGACCTGAAGCCCGAGCAACACCCGCCGCAAGCGCACGCCGGCGTGGCCACCGCTGTAGCTGCGCGACGACTCCTGCAGGGTACTGAGGATTTGTTTGTTGTTCGACGATAGCGCAGGAATCAAACCGGCGAGGAGTCCGCAGAGGAGAGTCACCCCGATTGTGAATAGGATGACCATGCTGTCGATATGAATGGAATCGGCGCGGGGAATGTCCTTGCGCACGTGAACCAACCAGCGGAGCGCGGCTTCTGCAAGCATGAGGCCACTGGCGCCTCCGGCGACGGAGAGGACAAGGCTTTCAATTACCTGTTCGCGGATGAGGCGGCCGCGGCTTCCACCAAGGGCTGCGCGGACGGCAGTCTCTTTGCGCCGTGTTGCCGCGCGGGCGACAAGGAGGTTCGCGATGTTGAGGCAGGCGATCAGGAGCAAACATCCGGTCGCGGCAAGCATGGCGTAGAGACCGGTCTTGAGGTGAAAAACCTCTGCATCCAGGATCGGCCGAATGTTGGCTGCGTCGTGGATGGGTCCATCTGGATTCTGTTGGCGTATCTGCCTTTGGATCGTGCTCAGCTCTGCGGTGGCTTGTGCGATTGTGATCCCGGGCTTGAGCCGGCCGATCGCGTCAAGGTTGTGCGCCGTGTAGAGGGCCATGACTGCCGGGGATCGTTCGTGATACGCGGGTGTCCATAACTGAACTTTGCTGTCAGGGTAGTTGAACCACTCGGGCAGGACTCCGAGGACCGTGTAGGGTCGTGCATCAAGCAGGATGGTTTTGCCGATGAGGGATGGGGCGCCTCCGTAACGCCGCTTCCACAAGCCCCAGGTGAGGAGGACAGTGGCATTGGCTTCGCGGCGATCGTCGCTCGGAAGGAAGACTCTTCCCAAGGCCGGCTCGACACCAAGCAGCGGAAAGATGTTCCACGAGGCCACCTGCCCATGAACTAATTCCGGTAATTGGCCGCCCGAACCAGAGAGGTTATAGTCGATAGCTCTCTTAATGGCCATCTGCTCGAAGCTGTGCGACCGTGATTGCCAAGCCGCGAAGGTGCCGCCGGCGAGTACATTGTCCTGAAATGCGCCGTGAGCATCAGCCTCGTACAGCCTGACCAGTCGGCCCTGATCTTTGAATGGCAGCGGTTTTAATAATACGGAGCGAACTACGGTGAAGAATGCAACGTTGGCTCCGATGCCCAGGCCCATGACCAGAATCGCAAGGATGGAAAAGCCGGGATTGCGGGCGAGAGCGCGAACGCCGAATCGAAGATCGCGGAGGAGCAGTTCGAGCCATTGCCAGCTCCAGGTATCGCGGGCTTGTTCGCGCAGGACGGTTGGGTTGCCGAAGCTGCGGAGCGCGGCACGGCGAGCTTCTACGGGGTTGGTTCCGGCGGCTACGTTTTCGGCGATCTGCTGGTCGAGGTGGAATTGCAATTCGTCCTGCAGTTGGTCGCCGGCGCGCCCTCGGCGAAACAGCATCTGGCATCGCATGAGAAATTTATGCGGCCAACGCATAGGCTACGCCTCCCGTACAACGAGGTTGATGGCGTCAGAGAGTCGGGCCCAGTTGGCCGTTTCCGAGTCGAGTTGTTTGCGCCCGGCAGCGGTGAGCGAATAGAACTTCGCCAGCCGGCCAGTCTCGCTTTCGGCCCATTTGGCTTTGATCCAGCCTTGCTGCTCGAGTCGATGCAGGGCGGGATAGAGCGAGCCCTGCTGCACCTGCAGCACTTCGCCTGAGATCATCTGGATACGCTTGGCGATCGCCCAGCCGTGGCGGGCTTCGATAGAGAGCGTTTTGAGGATCAAGAGATCGAGAGTTCCCTGGACGAGGTCGCTTGGCTTTCCCATACTATGATTATCTACACATAGAATTGTAGATCGTCAAGGTGTGGCGATCCTGAGCGTGCTGTTTCGGTTGTAGCTACGAACCTTGGCCTGAACGACCTGAATGGCCTTCGTGGTGAAGTTGAACGAGGCTCCGATCGGTTGCATCGTTAGCGGCAGTCAGAGTGTTCCGGGGCCAAAGTCTGCGTTGTCGCAGCGGGTGTGTCGAGCACCATGTAGTAGAAGACGCGATACTCGCCGCCACTGTTCCAGCCGCCGCTGGAGCGAGGTGGATCTCTGCGCCGAGGAACGTCTAGAGCGCTAGAGGAGCAGCTGCCTAAGGGCCCTAGGTGAATCTAAGGTACGACCAAAGTGCAAAACGGGAGCCGCAGACCTGCCGACGTTACCGCTTTAAGTACGGCTTTCCAGACTTCTGCGACGGAGGGTTTTCCGGCAAATTTCAACGTCCAGTTTCCGATCATACGCCAATTCGGTTACCGCTAAACGTGGCTGGTGGTTGAGAAGCGGCATGGGCGATAAATTGATGGGGCTCAGGATATGGGCACGCGAAATTGGCCCGTTATTTTCAGGGGAATAATTTTTCTATTGACATTTGTTTTTTCGCTCCAGTAGATTGCTGTGCGGGCCCCATAAATCGATCAACATGGTCGAACCATTTTGACTGAATTCTTGGATGCACCAAAAACTCAAGGAATTTCAGGAGACATGGGGATGAGCAGGAAGAACATGTTGGGAGAGGCGTTATCGATGTTGTGCCGCGGGGGCGCGCGACCGATGACGAGGGCGGGAGTTTTGTTCGCCCTGATTGTGAGCTTTGGTTTGTTTGTTCCTGCGGCGATTGCGCAGACTGGCGGAGCGGGAGGGATTCAGGGTACGGTAACGGATTCGACCGGGGCGGTGGTGCCAGATGCAGTGGTCACAGCGACTGCGGAGTCGACCAACGTGGCGACAGGCCGGACGAGTTCCTCCGCGGGCCTGTACACAATTTCTCCGCTTATTCCCGACTCGTACACAGTGACGGTGCTGGCAAAGGGATTTAATGTTTTGAAGCAGCAGCACATTGTTGTCACGGGGCTAAACCTCACGGGATTCAATGCGACGCTGCAGGTTGGGGGCACGGAGCAAATAGTGATGGTGTCGGAGGCTCCGCCGGCGTTGGAGACGACGAACGCCACGCTTGGCAATGTCATCGACAACCGAAACTACGAGAGCCTGCCGCTGATTATGAACGGTCAGCAGCGTGACCCTACGGCGTTTGCGACTCTAGCGCCGGGTGCGCAGGGAGGAACCCGCGTGCCGATCTTCGCCGGTACGGGAAATTTTCTCGGGGAGGTTTACCTGGACGGCATTCCGACGACGACAGCAAACCAGCAGGGCGACAACCGCGTGATCGTGAATTCAATTCCTGTGGAGTCCGTCGACCAGCTGCGGGTTATCTCGAGCGGACCGTCGGCCGAGTATCAGGGCGCCGGCGCAATCGCATTCACCACGAAATCCGGCGGCAATCAGTACCACGGCCAGGTTGTGGACCTGGTGCGCAATACCATCTTCGACACGTGGGGTTTCACCGCGCCGGCGGCAACGAAGCCTGGCCCGAATGGCACTGTTATCCCCGCAGGCAAGCCAGTCGAGCATCAGAACGAGTTGTCGATCTCTGCCGGCGGTCCGATCCCGTTCACGCGCCACAAAGGTTTTTTCTTTGCGAACTATGACAAATATCATGGCCGCAACGGCGTCAACCCAGCGCAGTTTACGGTGCCAACGATCCTGATGAAGCAGGGCGATTTTACGGAGTTGGGGAGCAAGCCCGTTCTCTTTGATCCGACGACCAATAGCTGCCCGACTCCGTCTACCTGTACCCGCCAACCCTACATGGGGATGAAGAATGGGGTGCCGACAGCGAACGTAATTCCTTCGAGTGCGATCTCGGCAATCTCGCAATATGAGCAGAAGTTCATGCCCGATCCGACGAGCCCTCCAGGCGTTATCGCGAACAACTATCTTGCGGGGGGAATTCCTACGGGATTCGACAACTGGGAGATAACGGCAAAGATTGACTACGATCTGACAGCCTCGCAACGGGTCTCATTCTTTTATTCGCATGGCCTTCGCCAGTCTGTCGGCTATGGCGCGAACCTGCCTCTGCCCTACACAGCCAGCGACACCTCTGCCATCGCGCCGACTGTTCTGATCTTCGAACATTCGATCGTGCTGACACCGCACATGGTGAACCAGTTCGTGTATGGTTTCACACGCTTTCCGCAGCCGGTGACAGCCCCAACGTACAACCTCGCACCATACCGTGCTGGGCCGGACATTGGGATTGGCAATTTGCCACCAGGACAGTCGTCGGATAATTTTCCGGGATCTGCTTTTGCGGCAACGACGGCTTTTCCCGTTGGACAGTCGCCATGGACGGAGAATGGCGCGTCAGACGCAACACACAACGTTGTACCGAACGCCTATACGCTGGTCGACAACCTGCAATGGACGAAAGGGAAGCATTCGATGACCTTTGGAGTCCAGACGCAATGGCTGCAGGACAATACCTCGAGCATCTCGGGTCCATCGAGTATCTACACGCAGAGCTGGAACGGTAACTCGACGGCGAACTACGTCGGCACCACTCTCAACAGCACAGCCACTGGCTACTCGTACGCAAGCTTTCTGCTTGGAGCGGTGAACAGTGCGGGCTCGGGGATCCAGGCTTTCGATGAGACAGGCGGCCGCTATCACCCGTGGTCCCCTTATTTTCAGGACAACTGGAAGGTGACACCCAAGCTGACGCTGAACCTGGGGCTGCGCTGGGACTATCTTCCTCCGTACCATGAAGTGCAGGACCGCTTCAGCTTCTTCAACACGAACGCGATGAACCCTTTGACGGGGACTCCGGGACAACTTGAGTTTGCAGGGAATCGTGGCGCGGACATCAGCTGCGAGTGCCGCACGCCTGTCCACACATACTGGAAGAACTTTGGGCCGCGTTTCGGTTTAGCGTATTCGGTCAATGAGAAGACGGTGATTCGCGCTGGCTATTCTCTCGCATACTCCCGTTCGGGCGGTGTGGGTGGGCGTGGCGGCGACTCAACCGGGACGGGTCAGGCTGGATTTACTGCGAATCTGATTCTGCCTGCCGCGGTAGCTACCGGCGTCAACGCGGGGCCATCGTATTATCTGAACGATAGTTCAACATTCCAAGCCGCCGGATTGGCCAATAGCAACTTTGGGGGACCGGGATTTGTGCTTCCGGCGCCGGCGACTCCAAGTGCCGCGGTGTTGACCAACGGTACTGGAAACTATGTGAGCAACGGGAAGTATGTGACGCCTGGGGGGGCGGCCGGTTATGCCGATCCGTATCTTTCGGGACGGGCTCCGGAGTTTTCGTTTTACAACATTGGATTTCAGCGGTCGCTGACCAATGATCTGACGATCACGGTCAACTATGCGGGAAGCCAGTCTCACTTTGTGGGCGGAGCCGGCGTACCCGACTTTTGGTCGGGTCAGATCGATCCAGTCCATGTGGCCGCGACCGGATCTGTGCTGGCTACGGACAATGCAACCAATATTCTGAATGCGCAGGCCACTCCGGCGAACATTGCGATCGCCAAGGCTGCGGACCCCTCCATCAATGTGCCGTATCCGCAGTATGCTCAGGCGGGCGCGCTTAGTTCGACCGCTACGATCGGCCATATGCTGCGGCCTTATCCTCAGTACTCAAGTCCACCGAGCCCAACATGGGACAATGTCGCGAATATCAGCTATAACTCGCTGCAGATTACGCTGGCGCAGCGGACGTGGAAGGGATTGAGCTATACGCTGAACTACACATATTCGAAAAATCTGGGCGACGATAGCACGAACGTTCGGAGCGCTTTTGCGGTACCGGCGGCGGCCTCTTCGACTGGAACGGCAATTCCTGGAAACAACCGTTCGTCGCGAGGCCTGACAGCGACGGACACACCGCAAAACCTCAACATCTACGGTGTGGACGAACTGCCCTTCGGCAAAGGGAAGTGGGGTAGCGATAACTTCCTGGTCCGGAACATCATTGGTGGATGGGCGCTGTCCGGGATCTTTACGTATAGCTCGGGCGTCCCGCTGCAAATTACTGGCTCAGGCTGTACGACTCCGACGTCGGGCACTTGCTTTCCCGACATCAACCCCAACTTTACCGGCTCTATTCGTAAAAACGGAAGCTGGGGCAAGGGGATTACAGCGGCTCATCTGAACGCTATTTCGTATCTGGATTCGGCCGCCTTCCAATTGCCGAATACATTTGCGCTGCCGGCGAATGCGGCCAAGACCGCTGTGGCAACGACCAAGATTGGCAACGCGCCACGAAGCGCCGCGCTTAATGCCTGGGCGCCCAGCGCTTACAACCTGAACATGGCCGTGCAGCGAAGCTTCAACATCACTCATGAGCGGGTGAGGTTTATCTTCCGAGCGGATTGTTTCAACGTAAGCAATAAAGTGACGTTCGGTACAGGAACGACCGGAATTGGCCAAACCTGGTCAAGTGCGTCTTCGAGCACATTCGGTCAGATAACGACAGCGAGTGGAAACCGCGATTGGCAGTTCTCGGGTCGCGTTACGTTCTGATGTCTCGCGTTGCGTTGGCGCGTCGTTCCTTGCGAACGCGTGGTGTATGAATGGAGCAACTTCCTCTTTCGGGAGGTAAGAAGACGGATTCGGCGACGACAGTCGCCGAATCCGAGACTAAGCTCCGAATTTTCAACCGGGTCGAATAGCCAGCGTCGTGAGCACCGTCTTCGGGATGAATTGGCGCAACGAAGCGTCGAGTAAGGTGCTCACGTCGACCCGGCGGCCGGAAGCATTGTGATTTCGCAGGTTATAATTAGGCTCGAAGCGGGAGTAGTTCAGTGGCAGAACGTCAGCTTCCCAAGCTGAATGTCGCCGGTTCGATCCCGGTCTCCCGCTCCACTAATTTTCAGTCAGGACATGTAGAAACGGCGCCCAAGCTATTCGCCTGGGCGCCATTTCTTTGTGTCATTGAATCGTTGAATCGTTCGCGACTTTGGAATCGTTAGCGGCTTGCCGTGTTGGTCTTCTGGGCGAGACGGGAGTGGTCTTCGAGGGTCTGGGCCGCGGGCAGGAAGGTGATGGCCTTGGCGATCTGCGGATCCCACTGAGCGCGGACCTTGAGGCCTTCGAGCTGTCCGAACTGCGAGGTGAAGAGCTCGCTCTTGATGCTCTCCTTGACCCACTCGTTGACGCCGGCGATGTCTGCGTCGGTGTAGTCGATCTGGTTGTCCTTGAGGAAGGCCTTGAACTGCTGCATGATCGTGTCGTCGACCACAAAATCCTTGGTGACGGTGTGGTTGGCGAGGTAGTGCTTGCTGAAGTTGAAGAAGGCGTAGTGGATGAGGAGATTGTCCTGGAACTTGTTGGACTTCACGTTCTCAATCTTCTCGTCGGGGGTGATGCCGCCGCCGCCGTACACGGTGCGACCCGAGTCGGTGAGCTTGACCTCGAGGTTGCTCTTGTCCTTGGTCTTGGAGTCGTTGTCGCGCACGTAGTAGTAGTCGTAGAGCGAGACGTGGTCGTAGTTGCGCTGGATGAGGCGGCCGGACGGAGTGTAGTAGTGGTAGGTGGTGAGGGCGAGGCCGGTGTTCTCAGTGATCTGGAAGACGGTCTGGACGAGGCCCTTGCCGAAGGTGGTTTCGCCGACGATCAGAGCGCGGTCGTGATCCTGGAGGGCGCCGGAGACGATCTCAGCAGCGGAGGCGGTGTTGCGATTGACGAGGACGACGATGGGGAACCTGGGTCCTTCTTCGCCGCGGGTGGCGCGGTAGACCTGATCGGGGAAGGCGCGACCGCGTTGGGAGACGACGATCTGTCCCTTCTGGAGGAACTTGTCGGACATGTTGACGGCTTCGTTGAGGAGGCCACCGGGGTTGCCGCGGAGATCGAGGACGAGGCCGTGGATGTCGCCGAAGTTGTCGAGCGCGTCGCCTACTTCGCGGCTGGTGGTCTCAATAAAGCTGGAGACATGAATGTAACCGACGCCGGGGCGGATAAGGAAGGCAAGATCAACCGACGGGCGGGGGATCTCGTCGCGGACGAGGTCGAAGACGATGGGACGGGCTGAGCCCTCACGGGTGATGGTGACGGAGACGTGGGTGCCGCGCGCGCCTTTGAGGAGGCTGGCGACGCCGGCGGTGTCCATGCCTTCGGTGGATTTGCCATCGACGGTGAGAATCTCGTCACCGGGCCGGATTCCGGCCTTATAGGAAGGGGTTCCTTCGAAGGGATAGAGGACGACGATCTTGGTCTTGCCGCCGCCGTTGGTTACGGGCTGAGGCTGGATGGTCATGCCGACGCCGTAGTACTTGCCGTGCTGATCCTCGCGCATCTGCGCGTAGGCCTTTGGATCATAAAAGTTGGAGTGGGGATCGAGGACGTGGAGCATGCCGGGAATGGCCCCGTCGTAGATGGCCTTGTCCGTCTTGTCGGTGTTCATTGGGTCGGCATAGTTCTGCTCAACGAGCGAATAGACGTTGGTGAAGGAGTGAAGGGAGTCGCGCAGGGTGGACTCATCGCTGGCGGACTGGGCTGCAACCTTCTGGTTGATCAACGAGCCCAGGATGGCGCAGGTGGCGAGGAAAAGGGTTGCGGAGAAGAGTGCACGGCGGGTGCGGGGAGCCATAGGCTTAGGTAACCTCAAAAAGGTAAAAAACGGCGCTTACTGCGCGCGCGGACAGTCGTCCTATCTTAGACGGAGTATAGCATCCGGGGGTAAGCCGAGGCTCGTTCCAAAGGGGGATTCGCATGATCTGGCGAGGGCAGTTAGAATTGGGTACGGATACCGTTCGATGCCAGGGTGAGTCCAACAGCCAGGTCCAGAACGTGCTTGGCGATCGACCTTAAATCGCGGATGTTGACCAGATACGAGTGACGATGACCTTAAGATTTTCGCAGTTTGCGGTGGTGTGCGGGGTAAGCCTGCTGGCACTGCCAGGAGTGGTGCAAGCACAGGCGCCGCGGTACCAGAGCCCGCTAAGCATGCCGAATGCGCCACAGCAGCAGGTGCTGCCGGTTACGCAGCCGATCACGCCGAACGGAACGGTCGTGGAGGACGTGGTCGTCCATGTCAACGACCTTATTATCAGCCGGAGCGACGTGGAGCGGGCGATGCAGGCCCTGGCCGACGAGAACCGCCAGTCGAATGCCAGTCCGGCAGAGATCGCGGAGAGGCAGAAGAATCTGCTACGCGACATGATCGACAAGCAACTGTTGCTGTCGAGGGGCAAGGAACTCAACATCAACGTCGACTCCGAGGTGATTCGGCAGCTGGACGAGATCCGCAAGCAGAACAAGATGGCGACGATGGAGGACCTGGAGGCGGCGGCACGGCAACAGGGTGTGTCCTTCGAGGACTTCAAGGCCGGTATCCGGGACAGAACGATTCAACAGATGGTGGTGCGGGACGAAGTGGGCCGGCGTTTGCAGATGACGCAGGGCCAGGAGCAGGCCTACTACGAGGCGCACAAGCAGGATTTCACGCAGCCCGAGCAGATCAAGCTGAGCGAGATACTGGTTCCGACGCCGGCGGATGCAAATGACGCCGCGATTGCACAGGCACAGGCGAAGGCAGAGGGACTTGAGAAACAGCTGAAGGGTGGCGCCAACTTCGAAGAGCTGGCGAAGGCGAATTCGGGTGGACCGACAGCATCGCAGGGCGGCGATCTGGGAATGTACAAGCGCGGGGCGCTGGCCAAGGTCCTTGAGGACCAGACATTCGTTCTGAAGGCAGGGGAGTGGACGGCGCCGATCCGGACCCGGCAGGGGTTCGTGATCCTGAAGGTAACCGACCACGTGGCGGCTGGTGTGGCGCCGCTGAAGGACGTGGAACAGCAGGTTCAGGAGGCGATGTACGTGGAGGCGATTCAGCCTGCGATGCGCACGTACCTGACGAAGCTACGGGAAGACGCGTACATCAATATCCGGGCGGGATATGTGGACTCCGGGGCGAGCTCGAAGGAGATCAAGCCGGTGTTTACGGCTTATGCGCCTCCGCCGGTGAAGAAGAAGACGGTTCAACAGAAGAAGCGGTTTGACCGCGGGACCAAGTATTCGACGGCAAAGGCGACGGCGGCAACTGCGCCTGCTGCAGCGCCAACGATTCCCGCAGCGACTGAAACGGCTTCTGCGACAGCTCCCTCCAATCCGTCTTCAACGACTCCATCAGCCGAGTCGACGGCGGCGCCAGCGCCTTCTGCGATTCCACCGAGCGAGACGGTTGCTGCGGCGGCCCCCACGACGACAACTGGGAAGCCTACGACTACGGCGAAGGCGGCACCCGCTCCCAAGCCAGCCAAGGTGAAGCGCGAAAAGGTACGGTATGGGCAGGCACCGCGGAATTCGTTGCCGGCGGGGCCGGAGGAGACGGCTTCCGGTAGCGATGTGGGAGCGGGTGCTGCGTCTGCCGCGGTAACGACGGGAGGAACGATGGGGACTTCCGACGCAGCTCCAGGAACAGCGATTGCGCCTCTGGACTCTTCGTCCACCGGTGCGGATGTAGGTCCTAACCCATTGGATGCCACGGCCCCGACGGGCAAGACCCGGTACAGTGCTCGCGCGAAGGAGGTTGCTGCGGCGAAGCAGGCCACCAAAGCGAAGAAGACGAAGGAGAAGCAGGTCGCGGGACCGGTCGCTGCGACGCCTGAAGAGAAGGTTGCTGAGCAGACCCAGGCAGCTCCGCTAGGCTTGAATGGCGATACCTCGAAGCCGAAGAAACAGGCGAAGGACAAGAACGCTCCGAAGGAACGGCTGCAGAACAAGCCGCCGACACCACCGGCTCCTCTGCCGGACGAGACGCCGTCCAAGGCTCCGGACCGGGGAACGCCAGCGGAAGGGACTCTTCCGCCTGCTCCCAAGACTCCGGATACGATGGCGCCGGCTACTCCTCCAACGACGCCTCCGTCGCAGTAGGACTGCGGATGCTTTGAATCGACGCGAGGGCTCAAGGCTCTCGCGTTTCCTTTTGTGTTGCTGTGGTTCGTGCGGGGTATTCTGGTGGGGATGAAAGATTTTTTTATTGAAGATGTTGTACGGTTCGAGAACTGCACTGTCACTAGCTATTTTGTTTTGTCGTCGCTTCAGGTGCGGGACAAAAAACAGGGTGGGCAGTACCTCGCGTTGTCATTGAGCGACAAGACGGGCTTGCTGGAAGGGCGTATGTGGGACGACGTTGCCGACGCGATTGCAACCTGCTCGGAGGGCTGCTACGTCAAGGTGCAGGGCGACGTTTCGAAGTATCAGGGGAAGTTTCAGATAACGCTGAAGAAGCTGCGGCTGGCGGCGGATTCAGAGGTCGATCCGAAGGACTATCAGGCTTCGACGAAGTTCGATGTCGAGGAGATGTGGGCGGAACTGAGGGGGTATGTTACTGCGTTCAAGAATGCGGACCTGAGGCGGCTGGTGTTTGCGTTTCTGGATGATGAGCAGATTGGGCCGGCGTTCAAGGCCGCTCCTGCCGCGAAGCGGCTGCATCATGCGTGGTTGGGTGGATTGCTGGAGCATGTGTTGACGCTGGTGCGGGTGTGTGTGGCGACGGTGCCGTTTTATCCGGAAGTGGATGCGGATCTGCTGGTTACGGGGGCGATTTTGCATGACATCGGAAAGGTGCGGGAACTGGAGTGGAAGTCTAGCTTTTCGTATACGTTAGAAGGGCAGATGATCGGGCATATCAGCATTGCGCAGGGGATGTTGCGGGAAAAGCTGCGGGAATTGGCTCCGTTTCCGGAGAAGCTGGCTATGCTGGTGGAGCATATGATTCTGAGCCACCACGGGAAGTATGAGTTTGGGTCGCCGAAGCTGCCGATGACTCCGGAGGCTCTTCTTTTGAGTGCTTTGGATGATCTTGAGGCGAAGATGCAGGCTGTGCGGAATGAGTTTGCGGCTGCGGCGGCTAGTGGGAAGGGTAGTGATGACGTTACGGAGTGGGTGCGGAGTATGGAGCGGCCGTTGTTTGATTCTCAAAAATATTTGAAGGGTGAGTAATTTTTTTCTGGGTGGTGGAGGGGTGTTTTTGCAGGGGGTTTGCAGCTTTTTGGTGTTTTTTGGGTGGTAGATTGTGGTGAAGTTGTGGTGGACTCGTGGTGAATTGTGGTGTCTTGATGACCACTTTTGGGGACGCGAAGTTTACGCCAGTGTTTTGAAGTTTATTTTTGGGTGGGTGTGGAAAAACAATTGCAACGTCAAACGCAACGGCGATGATTTTGTCGCTTCGCCCCTTCGGGCTTCGCTCCTGCCTTCGGCAGAGCGGTAGCCGCCTTTCGGCGCGGCTTTTTCGTGGGGTTGAAGCCCCACGCTTAATCCGGTAGAGCGAAAGCAAGCGCAAGAGTGACCGCAACGGGCAACTGCAACTGCAACGGGCAACTGCAAATGCAACTGCAACTGCAACTGCAACTGCAAATGCAACTGTAAATGCAACTGCAACGGCAACTACGAATGCAACTGCAACGGCAACTACGAATGCGGGGGTCTCTCCACTGCGCTGCTCACGATGAGACTGTGAACAGCTTCGGTCGAGATGACGTGGATTTTCTTTGGCGGTACGAAGGCTGAGAGTTTGAGTGGCTCTTGGAATTCAAGGCGGTTCGCGGGTAGCGCGAATACCTCACCTTGTCGCCATACGACCGCGAAAAGGTGGGGCACCCGCATTGCTTCCGGGTTGAACCCAGGTCTCAATGGCGCGAGATGGCACCACGATTGTCAGAATTTGTAGAGGGATTCTGCGTTTTCGCGGAGGACCATGTGGGCTAGTTTTTCGGCTTGCAGTTCGGTGATCTGTTTGTCCTGCATCATGCCGGTCAGGGCCATGCCGAGGCTGGTGCGGATGTTCTGGTTGGCTATGTAGGCGGCTTCTTCCCAGCCCATGGATTGGGAGTAGGGGTAGGCGTCGGTGGCGTAGAGGATTTTTTCGGGGAAGAGCTCGAGCCATTCGCGGAGCCAGGTGGACATGGTGCGCGGACTGATCATTAGGGATTGTTGGGAGAGGTCGAGGTAGACGTTTGGTTTTTGCAGGAGGGAGCCGATCTCGTGGATGAAGGGCCAGCCGCCGTGGAGGAGGACGAAGTTGGTTTTGCGGAGGCGGGTGTCGTTGAAGAGGGGCTCGAGGAGGAGAGGGTTGTCGCCGGCGATGTCGAAGTAGCCACCGCCGCCTGAGGTGGTGTGGATGTGCACCGGCATGTTGAGGCGGCCGCACTCGTGCGCGATGTAACGGAAGAGGAAGTCCTGCAGGCGCTTGTACTGGGCTGGATCTGGGTGCGGGGTGTGGAGGAGGGTGGCGTAGATGCGGGCGGCTTCGGGCTGAGGGACGTCGTCGAAGCCGAAGGAGCGGAGGTAGGCGATCTCGAATTTTTCGGCTACGGCGCCTTGAGATTTTTGTTGCTCGAGGATTGGGGTGACGAGTTGCTTGAGGTATAGGTCGAGTGTGGGTGGGAGGGTTTTGAGGTTGGCTTGTTGGAGATATTTTTCGCGGAGCTTGTCTTCGAGGGGGAAGAATTGTTTGCGGTCGGGGGTGGCGGCGGCGAGGGCGGAGTTGTCGAGCGGGAAGAGAAGCGCGTCGACGTAGGGGACCCAGCGGAAGCGTGGAGGCTGTACGCCTATACCTAGCTTCACTCGATTGGCTAGTTCGGTGCCGATGTTGGCGCGGTCGAGGATGTAGGTGGCGTAGGCTTCGCCTTGTTCGCGACGGGTGGCTTCGCGGGCGGCTTCGAGTTGTTTGAGGCCGGCGGCGTCGAGCGGTGGGTTGCCGTTGAAGTGGAAGATCGACTGCCAGGCTTCGTGGAGCGCAGGGAGGTCAGGGCGGAGGCCGGCGGCGTCGGTGGCGGGTTCCATGTTGTCGACGGGGAGGGCGTCGAAGTTGCGGTCGGTGGCGTAGGCGGGTGGGGAGAGGAGCGGGTGGGCGTGGTTGTCGATGGCGGGGATGATGGCGATTTGGGCGGCGAGGGTGGGGTCGATGCCGGATTGGGCTGCAGCATGAAGAGTAGTTACAAAGAACAAGCTAATTGCGGAGAGAGCATGTTGAAGTGCAGTCATAAGATGGTTTGGTCCGAACGTGTGAGAAGTGTACCTAGAGTTGGAATGTTGTAGATAACTTTCGGTTCCGTCGCGGCTTTATCCCTGAGATACTCGGATGCGCCGGAATATGTGATGGGAAAGGCGCCCGCCAATTGATGAACGGTTCTTACAAGATGCTGTGTGTTGCAATTGTTGCACTGTTCGTTGCGTGGCCGCTTGTCGGGTGCAAGAGAACGCAGGCCAAGGAAGAGCCGGCTCCGAAAGAAGCGCCTCCGGATGTGCGCGTTAATCTCTCTGCGCACGGTTTGCCAAAGGATTTCTTTCGCGCTGATGCGGACACAAAATGCGCTGGGCAAATTATTGGCTACCGATTTGTAGTTTGGCTAAGCGATGAGGATGTCGCTGTCGGTTTCAACACGAGTCCAAACTGCCGCAGGAAACCTGATGAGAAGGTTGATGGGTTAGCTCGAATTCTGGTGTTTGATGTTCTAGGAGCTTTGAAAGCCAGCCGTGACCTGACCTATCTTGCCGATGGGAATGGTGAGATCGTGGCTGACGGCGAGGGGAAAGCAGGCCCGGGCGGTACGCTTCTTTTCAGAATTGAATCAGTGAACCTCGACGCAGAAGGAAAACACGAGTCCAAGTCTGGTTTGGTTTTGCTTGATGCAAACTTGAAAGATGTAGCGCGTCTCGACCGTTTTCTGGAGCAGACGACTTTCGTGAATCATGCTCTCGTGTTTCAAGAAGGCTATACGCTGAGCGGTCCACGCACTTACTCCATCGTTGATGGAGTTCCACCGCATGAAATGGATCGATGGCAACAGGATTGGCCGGTGGGAACAATGGATAGGAAGTTTGGTGATCATGGGCTCGCCTACATGCTTTGTCAGCAGGAGCTTCGGCCCAACCAATATTCGTCGAGCAATGTCATCTACTCGGGGGTCAAGCGACGTTGCACAGTTAATGCAGCAAGCAAGGATGGGGTTACTTGGAACGCCTCTCTAAACGACGGTGACACAGCAGCGATTGTGGGTCTATTGGCAGATGGAAGTGTGGTGGGAAAGCTCAATGCGAAGGTGAATGAGGCAGAGAGACTTGTCATCTGGCGCAAAGATCAACCGGCAGAGACATTGCCTTGGATTCCAGCACACTATGAGGGTTCGATCGAAAGTGCGACTGCCGACATGTCGCGGTATGCGACGTTCGCTACTGATATACGTTGCGAAGAACGGGGAACTCATTGCGACACCGATGGGCATTGGATGGCGTTTGATCGTAGATCGCGAGCACCAATTGCTAGTCGTGTTTTCCCCAACAATGGACGCGCAGCCTTGTCGCCGGATGGAATGCACTACGCAAGCTTCGAGTCCGGAGAATTGCGGATCTATTCAATCCCATAAGGACAGAGGATGACACATCCCACTTTGCTGACCGCATGGCAATGACTTCAGGCGATCGGCAATTTGGTCGACGTGGCCCAGTGCAGGTCGGGGGTAGTGTACGGAGAGTAAACCCCCTAAAGTCGTAGGCCTGGGCGAGGAAAGTGTGAGAGGAGATTTCTCGTTGGCGGATATGCTTTCGATAGTGATTTTTGTGGCTAGTATGCGGTAACGTACCGGCCGCGCAGCTAAGAAAGTGAGAGGATCGAACCCGATGACGAGGATGAATGCTGGATCGCTCTCTGCATTGCTTGGTTTTGTGTTGGTGTTCACCTCAAGTGGGCCTCTGGGCGCGCAGGAGACACAGTCTGTAACTTCCCCGGCCTCGCAACCCGCTGCGCTGGCCTCACCGGCGGATACATCCGGAGCCACGACGGAGCATGGATCAACTGATCAGCCAATCGACGACAAGACGGTGGCGTCGTCTCCCAAGCCTCCGAAATCTGCCGCGACCGCGGCGCCGGTTGTGAAGGGCAAGAAGAAGGGTGAGGAAGAGTACACGGGCCCGACGACTGTGGTTGAGTTGCCGCCGACGCCGATGCTTGACGAGGAGGGAAAGCAGCGGCAGGCTCCGGATGGCAAGCTGATGTTCAACCCACCGGTGAGGCAGCAACGCGACAAGAAGGGACATCCGCTCTTCTACGAAGGCAAGCCAGTGTGGCAGACGAAGGACAATCTGGGATACGACGAGAACGGGAAGAAGCTGCATGCGAAGAAAGAAAAACCGCCCAAGACAGTTGCGGTTTCGATCAGCCGTGGAACACTGACCGTCGACGGAATGACGGGCAAGGCTGCGTTGAACTACGAGATCAAAGACCTGAAGTTCATTTACATTTACGTGCCGGGGATCGGTACGACGGTTATCTCGAACGATCCATTTCCGGGCGCAGTGGAAGAGAAGCACGCCTTCGACGACAAGACGCTGACGGTGACGGTGGGCGAGCATGTGTTGCAGGTGTCCTCGGATAATCGCTTGTTGGGCAAGGCGCCTGAGTCTGCTTATGTGCTGGTTGATAAGAGTTTTCCGGTGCCGAGCAAATTTCCAGTGATGGGTTATGGGCCCATCCGGGTGGCTCCTTATGCATGGCCGGGTTCGAAGGTTAAGGTTGAGGAGTTGAAGGGTGTGGTCGAGGCTCCTCCGCTGCCGGTGGACCTACGACCTACGCAGCTTCTGGAACCGTGTCCCGCCGGCCAAATGCGAAAGCCAAGCGCGCCGACGTTGCCGGGCCAGACAGCCGCGCCCAATCCATGTGCCCCAATTGCGACGGCTGAGGCGAACGCAACGAGGGCGAATCAGTAGCTGTGGGAAGACGCAAGTCAAGAAGCAGGCGTGTGCAGAGATTGAGTTAGGTTGCGTTGCCAAGCCAGCACTTGATGGATTGCTCGGCTGTGCAGAGGTCGGGGTGCGACTCGGTGACCCATGCGACGAAGCCATCGGGTCTTACGAACATTGCGGTGAGGCCCTTGCTGTCTTTGACCTGGGCGGAGACGTAGTTTAATCGGCTACGCCAAAGTTGACCGAGGTTGTGGAGCTTCTTGTCTTCTGTGAGGTCGAGGAGCAATCCCTTGCCGTTGTGGAGATGCTGGCCCAGTCTTGTACCGTCTACCAACTCGAAGTCGGGTGCGCTGCAGCCGATCAGTGGGTGCTCTCCTGGCAGGTTATAGCGCATCGACATGCCGGATATTTTTTCCACGAAGTAGGTTGTGGCGTCGCGTGTCTGGATGAGATCGCGGATGACCGATGCTATGGCGCGAGCGTGAGGGTCGGGTCTCATGATGGCGACTTGGGCTCGGGTCCAGTTGAGCGCCCAGGTCCCTATGGGATGACGTTCCTCAGTGTAGGTATCGAGGAGTCCGGCGGGCGCCCAGCCCTGGATGGTGGCGGCGAGCTTCCAGCCGAGGTTCATTGCATCTCCCAGGCCGGTGTTGAGGCCCTGTCCTCCGAGGGGCGAATGAACGTGTGCGGCATCGCCGGCAAGGAGAATGCGACCCTTGCGATAGGTCGTCGCCTGACGCGCGCGGTCGGTGTAGGTAGAGGCGACGTCCATGGAGGTGAGGGTGACGTCGGTGGCGGAGACGCGGCGCAGAACTTCCTGCAGGCTTTCAAGCGTGGGGGTTTGCGTGCGATCGAAGGATGCATCGTCAAAGTCGACGATGCCGATGCGGTCGGGCCCGGGGCCGAGAAGGTACAGGCCTGTTTCGGTGAGATTGAAACCGGGCCGCAGCTTTTCGGGATCGGCGATCTTAACGGCTGCGGTGTAGCCGGTGAACTCCGGCTCGGTCCCCGCGAATTCAAACGCAGCGAGTTTTCGCACGGTGCTGCGGCCGCCGTCGCAGCCAACGAGCCACCGCGCTTGAAAGGATTTGTCTTCGGCGTAGACGGTGACGCCGTATTCGTCTTCGGTGAAGTTAGTGACAGCCATGCCGCGGCGCAGGTCGACGCCTAACTGAGTCGCGCGCTCGGCTAGCAGGAACTCGATGGCTTCGAGACTGACCATGCCGCCCGATGCAGAGGGCCCCGCCATCGCGTATTTGCGATTGGAAAAATCGATCTTCGTTACGTCGAGCATCATGCCTGCGAAGTGGCCTGCAAAGCGGGGGGCGGGGGCAGAGTTTGTAGCTGCTGCTCCTCGCAGCTCCATTCCCGGGTCTTGACCTACGTTCATCCAGCCGAGAGCGTTTGCGCGGACGTCTTCCAGCATGCCTCGGCGATAGAAGGCTTCGACAGAGGGAAGGTTCAAGCCGCGCATTCCCATCCATCCAGCCTTCAGAGGTGAATGAGGATCTTCCATCCGCTCCAGTACGAGCACGGAAACGCCGGCCAGCTTCAGTTCGCAGGCCAGAAATGAACCTACAGGTCCGCCGCCTGCGATTACAACGTCATAGATCATTCAGACTCTCCTCATGCTGCAACATTGTCTATGTTCTATCTTTACGAAAGCAGATGACGCGATGTGGTTAGGGTTTCGGTTTCGAGGGAAGGAGCGCAGCTTATGACGAACTCAACTCCGCCGTTGGTTGAATGCGAGCAGATTCATGCTGGTTTGGCGGTTAGCGATCTTTCGGCCGCTATTGAATTTTATGTTAAGAAGCTTGGGTTTCAGCTGGGGTTTAAGTGGGGTGACCCGCCGAGTTTTGCAGGTGTGACTCTGGGCAAGGTGCAGATCTTTTTGCAGGAGGGTACACCTACACCGAATCCTGAGACTGGGGCGGCTTATTTCTCAGTTGGCGATGCCGATGCGTTGTATGAGTTTCATCGGGCGAATGGTGTTGAGGTCGTCGAAGAGATTGGCGACAGGGTGTACGGCATTCGCGACTATGTGGTGAAGGATCTGTACGGGCATTCTCTGGTGTTTGGGCATTACATCTACAACGCGGGGCCGCCGATCAGGATCGAGCGGGTGGATGTGCCGGTGCGGTTGGAGAAGCGGCTGGCCGGGCTGTTGAAGGACCTGGCCGAACACAAGCGTATGAGCGTGGATAGCTGTCTTGAGGAGATGATTCTGCATACGAACGAGGGCGTGGAACCGCATACGAAGTCGACGCTGAGGTATATCGAGGAGCTGAAGAAGAAGCATGGGATCGATTACGACAGCCATGGGAGCTATCGGTTCGTTGAGGAGTGAGCGTCGGAGCTGATTGGTGTGGGTTCAGGTTGCCGTTGCCGGATGGTCAAGGTGCAGGCGCCGGGAGAGGTCGAGGCATGGGCCGGTCATGGCCGTTGTGATGAGGGCCATCAGGACGAAGAGGGTGAATAGTACGGGACTGAAGATGCCCTCTTTGTAGCCTATGTTGAGGGCGATGAGTTCTACGAGACCTCGGGTGTTCAAGAGAATGCCGATCTGGAGAGCGGTTTTCCAGGGCGTGCCGCTAGCAGTGGCTGCTAGGGCTGCGCCGCCGATTTTGCCGGTTACTGCGACGAGCACGATGATCGCGAGCCATCCCAAACCTTGAGCGGAGAACATCTCCCGCAGCATTCGCAGGCCTGTCATGGCGAAGAAGATGGGGAGGGTCATTTGAATGGCCGGTTGCAATCTCTGATGGAGGATTGATTTCAGCAACGACCCTGGTACGCAGGTGCCGGCGAAGAACGCTCCGAGGAAGGCATGGACGCCGAGATATTCGGTGATGCGTGCGCTGAGAAATGCAAAGGCGACCATGGTGAGAAGCCAGAGCCACACTGGTTTGCTTAGTGTTGCGGCGGAGAGGCGTGCGAGGAGCGGCCGCACGAGGAAGAGCATGATGACGATGTATCCGGCGAGCAGAAGGAGACGGAGGGCGGTGGCTGGGAGTGTGTGATCGGCGTGGATGAGGGTAAGGGTCACTGCGAGGAGTGACCATGCCACGAGATCGTTGGCCGCGGCTACGATGAGGGCGGTCGAGGCGATGGCGGGATCGACGGAGTTCGCTTTCTTTTTGCGCTCCTGAAGGATGCGTGCGAGAACCGGGAGCGCGGTGATGCTCATGGCGATGCCGACAAAGAGTAGAAATCCTAGGTGCGACGTGTTCCGGGCGCCGAAGCGGGTGAGAAGAAAGGGCGAGATCGCTGCTCCGAGAGCAAAGGGCAGAGCGATACTTCCGATGGTGATAGTGAGAGACGTTCCGCGGTTCTGATGTGTGGCGTTGGGATCAAGTTCAGCGCCTATGAGGAAGAGGAAGAGAACGATACCGATGTTGCTGGCGACTTCGAGAGGATGAAGGCGCGACGGCGGAAAGATGAGCGCGGAGAGCGAAGGGAGGAGATGTCCCAGGGCGAGCGGGCCGAGGAGGAGACCTCCGGTGATTTCACCGACGACGCGCGGCTGCCCTATACGCGCACAGATGGCACCACAAAGATTAGTGATGACGAGGACGGTTGCGAGTTGCAGGAGGAAGAGCGGTAGAGCTGCGAGAGGGTTCATCGACCGTCTCGATGGGCGCGTCTTGCTGTGATGACGATCACCAGCTCGGTGACGAGGAGGACGAGGCCGACGGGGAACATCCGGATCCCGATGGTTGCGGGCCAGGAGAGTTTGAAGTCGGCGCTCCAGTCGAAGGCGACGAGTGCAAGCCCGCCGAAGAACAGGATGGAGCCGGCCCATCGCCGGAAACGTGCTGAGATTTCGCTTTCGCCTTTGTGCTGGCTGCCGCGAATCTCGCGGATAGGCTGGATGGCTAAACCGTGATGATCGTAGATGCGACAGCGAAGCGTGGGGATGAGCGCGACTTGCTGGGCAGCGTACTCTTCGGCTTCCGACAAGGTGCTGAAGACGGTGCAGGAAGGGCCGCTTACGGGCGCGTCGTCGGTATGGCCGGATGGGATGGGTTGGATGCCGGAGTAGAGGACCGCGTACTCGGTGGCGGACATGCGCTCATTCCAACACTGTGGCTGCGCGTCGGGGTCAAAGAGCAGCAACGTGCGTGATTGAGCCATCAGAGTAAGTATATCAACGCTCGCGGGCGGTCCTATCGGGACGATGCGATGTGGCACAGTGCTGCTGGTTGAGTCTGACCGCGTTATTATTCTCGGGGACGGGGGTCGTGCATGCGGCGGAGTTGGTGGGTCGGGGAAGCGGTGTTTCTTCTGCTGATCGTGCTGGTGGCGGAAGTCGGACTGTCGACGCGGCAGGCGTCGCCTAGCTGGGACGAGGGCGATCATATCTATTCCGGTTATATGAACTGGATGCACGGCGAATACAGTTTGAATCCGGAACATCCTCCGCTGGTGAAGCTTGTGGCGACGCTGCCGCTGGTGCCGCTCGATCTGAAGGTCGCTCCGAGGGAGGGCAGGTTCTTCAAGTCTGAGGCGTACTACGGCGGGCGGGAGCTGTTGTTTCGCAACGATCCGAAGTATGGAGGACATTACAGCGCGGATACTCTACTCTTCCGCATCCACATGGCTGTTTTTGTGTTTGCGCTGGTGTTGGCTGTGCTGCTTTTTGTGGCGGGACGGGAGATGTTTGGCACGGCTGCGGGATTGATCGCGATGACGTTGTTTGTCTTCGATCCGACGGTGGTGGCCAATGCTCCGTTTGTCGCGACAGATACGGGCGCGGCGTGTGGTTTCTTTGCGGCGTTGTATACGTTCTACCGCTTTGTGAAGGCGATGAACTGGCAGCGAGCCTTGGTGTGCGGAGTTGTAACCGGTCTGGCGCTGACGACCAAGCATTCTGCGGTGATGCTTCTGCCGATATTTCTTTTGCTGGCCGCTGGGGAGGTGGCGGGTCGCTGGAAGGAAGGACGGCTGTGGCCGGGCCGGGTGGTTAAGCGAATGCTGCTCGGAATGGGAGCGATTGCTGCGATTGCTGTGTTTGTGTTGTGGGGTGTTTACAGCTTTCGGTATGCGATGCATTCGACGGATGCGGTGCTGCCGCCGCTTGCCGGGCAGATGGGCCCGCTGTCTCCTGTGATGAGGGGGCTGATCACTTTCTGTGCGCAGTATCATCTGCTGCCGGAGAGCTATCTTTACGGTCTGGTTGATGTGCAGCGGGTGGGGATCGATATGCCGACGTACATTTTTGGGAAGGTGTACGCGCATGGACAGTGGTTTTACTTTCCGGCGCTGCTCTCGTTGAAGTGGAGCGTGGGTGTGTTGGGGCTGCTGGCGCTGGCGATCTATGCGTTTGCCAGTGGCAAAGTGCGTCGGCCGCGTGAGGTTTTCTTTCTGACGCTGCCTGCGGTGTTCTATCTTGCGGTGTCGATCGGTTCGCCGTTGAACATTGGTGTACGGCATGTGCTGCCGCTGTTTCCGTTTGTGTTTGCGCTGATTGGTGCGGGGGCCGGATGGCTGATTCAGCAGCGAAGAGTGTGGGGATATGTTGTCGGCGCGTTGATGCTGTGGCATGTGGTGGATTCAGTGCGGATGTTTCCGAACTACCTGCCGTATGCGAATGTGCTGTGGGGAGGGCCTGCGAAGACGAATCTTTATTTTTCGGATTCGGCGACGGACTGGGCACATCAGTTGAAGTGGACGAAGGAGTGGGTGGATGCGCATAACGTCAAGGAGTGCTGGTTCGCTTACTTTGCGGGTCCGTTTCTTCTTCCGAGCGACTACGGCATTCCCTGCAAGCTTCTGCCGACGCTGGACACGATGTCCGAGGAGGACATCTCGTTGCCGCCGGTTGTGCATGGCCCGGTGCTGATCAGCTATGGCACGCTGAACGGGTTTGAGTTTGGGACGAAGCTGCGGAATCCGTACCAGCGGCTCTTCGAGCGCAAGCCGGATGATGTGATTGCGAACGGCGTGGCGGTCTTTTATGGGGACTTTGAATTTCCTATGGCTGCGGCGATTGGATATGAGCAGCAGACGCGAAGGAACTTGAAGAAGGATCCGCAGGCAGCGCTTCGTTCGGCGCAGAGTGCCGTGGCGTTGATGCCCGAGGGCTTCGACGCGAATATGGGGCTGGGCGATGCCTTGGCGGCGACTGGCAACCAGGCGGAGGCAAAGGCGGCGTATGGGGTGGCGTTGCGTCGTGTGGCGGAGATGGAGCCGACGGCGCAGGCTTACTGGAGGCCGATTTTGGATAAGAAGGTGGCGGAGCTGGTTCCAAGCGAGCGTCGCTAAGGGACTTTGGCGCGTGCTGTCCTCGCAGACCTGTGTCGGGAGAGGGGTTGTTACAATTTAAGTTTGCGGCTTGCGTTCTGTGAGGGATTGAGGCGGGATGTTGCGATTTACGACAGCGGGGGAGAGCCACGGGGAGAGCCTGGTGGCGACGGTCAGCGGAATGCCGGCGGGAGTGACTGTGGAGCAGGAGTTTATCGACCGCGAGCTGTGGAGGCGGCAGAAGGGGTATGGCCGCGGCGGGCGGATGCGGATTGAACGCGATGCGGCCCATATTTTGAGTGGAGTACGGCATGGCAAGACGATCGGGTCGCCGATCGCTATGGTGCTGGCAAATAATGACTGGAAGAATTGGACCGAGATTTTGCCGGTTGAGGCGGGGGATGCGACGAAGCATAAAGCTGTCGCTTCGCCGAGGCCGGGGCATGCGGACCTGGCGGGAAGTTTGAAGTATGACTTTCCCGATGCCCGGTATGTGCTGGAGCGGGCGAGCGCACGGGAGAGCGCGGCGCGGGTGGCTGCAGGGGCGATGGCGAAGTTGTTGCTGCGGGCGCTGGGGGTTGAGGTTGCGAGTCATGTGATTCGGGTGGGCAAGGCGGAGTTGCAGCGGCCGACGACGTGGGATGAGATTGCGGCGTTGCAGTTGAAGGATGAGGTGCTGCTGAATTGCGTGGATGCCGAGAGTGAAGCGGCGATGAAGGCTGAGGTCGATGCCGTGCTGCGGACCGGGGATACGGTTGGCGGAGTGTTTGAGGTGGTGGTGCATGGGCTGCCTCCGGGTGTGGGGACGCATGCGAACTGGGATGAGCGGATGGATGGGCTGCTGGCGCAGGCGGTGATGAGTCTGCAAGCGGTGAAGGCGGTGGAGATAGGGCGTGGAGTGACGGCGGCGGAGTCGGTGGGTTCGGAAGTGCATGATGCAATTGGGTACGACGGCGAGGGGTTTACGAAGTTTTCGCGGGAGCATAATAACGCCGGGGGGATCGAAGGCGGCATCTCAAATGGTGAGGATGTTGTGGTGCGCGGATATCTGAAGCCGATTTCGACGCTGCGAAGGCCGCTGGGGTCGGTGAGCTTTGAGACGCGGGAGCCGGTGAAGGCGGCGTATGAGCGGAGCGATGTGTGTGTGGTTCCGGCGGCAGGGGTTGCGGCGGAGGCGATGGTTGCGCTGACGGTGGCGCGGTTGATGGTGGAGAAGTTTGGCGGTGACTCGCTGCGTGAGATGCAGCGAAATTTCAATGGCTATTGCGAGCAGATTCGAGCGTATTGAGTGAGCGGAAATAACAAGATTCACGAGGTGGTGAAGTGGCCGGACCCGGTGCTGGCGAAGCCGGGCGAGAAGGTGACGGTGTTCGACGCGAAGCTGAAGAAGCTGGTCGACGAGATGTTCGATTCGATGTATGCGGCGCAGGGGATTGGGCTGGCGGCGCCACAGATCGCGATCTCAAAGCGGATTACGGTGATTGATGTGAGCTTCAAGAAGAATCCGGAGGAGCGGATTGCGCTGATCAATCCGGAGATCATTGCGCGTGAGGGCAAGCAGGTGGAGGAGGAAGGATGCCTGAGTCTGCCGGAGATTCGGGAGAAGGTTTCGCGCGCGGCGAAGGTGAAGGTGAAGGCGCAGAATGTTTCGGGTGAGTGGTTCGAGGTGGAGGGTGAGGAGTTGCTGGCGCGCGCGATGCAGCATGAGATCGATCACCTCGATGGCGTGCTGTTTATCGACAGGCTGAGCAGGTTGAAGCGGGATCTGGTGATTCGGAAGATCAAGAAGCTGATTAAGAACGGTGAGTGGTGATAGTCCTGCCGGACGGGCCTGCTACGCGCGGGGCGGCCACTTCGTGGCGTGTGTACCTTGTCTTGACGGGTTGAACTGCATGGGCCCGAGCGATGCTCGGGATTGACAATCGTGTTGACTTGCCGGAGGAGTAGGCGATGAAATTGGTCTTCTGCGGAACTCCGGAGTTTGCCGTACCGACGCTTGAGGCGGTGATTGCGGCGGGGCATGCGGTGGCGCTGGTGGTGACGCAGCCGGATCGCGCGGCCGGGCGGGGGATGGAGATGCAGGCGCCTCCGGTGAAACAGGTGGCGTTGGAGCGCGGGTTGCCGGTGGTGCAGCCGGAGAAGATCAAGAACAATGCGGAGTTTCGTGCGCGGCTGGAGGAGATTCGGCCGGATGCGATTCTGGTGGTGGCGTATGGGCGGATTATTCCGCAGTGGATGTTGGAGCTGCCTCGGTTTGGGAATATCAATCTGCACGGATCTTTGCTTCCCAAGTACCGAGGCGCTGCTCCGATCCAATGGGCGGTGGCGAATGGCGAGGCGGTGACGGGCGTGACGACGATGCGGCTGGATGCGGGGCTCGATACGGGAGATATGTTGCTGGCGCAGGTATGCCCGATTGGCCAGGAGGAGACGGCGGTGGACGTGTACGGGTGTCTGGCTCCGGTGGGAGCGGAGTTGATGGTGAAGACGCTGAGCGGGTTGGAGTGCGGTGCGATCTTTCCGCAGGCACAGGATCATTCGCTGGCGACGCTGGCTCCGATCCTGAAGAGGGAGGATGGGTGGATTGATTTTTCGCGGACGGCGCAACAGATCTACGACCGGTGGAGGGGGTTTCAGCCGTGGCCGGGGGCGCATACGGTTTTGCGCGGGAAGAAATTAATCGTGCAGAAGATGTGTGTCGCCGGTGCAGGCGATGGCGAGGCTGGCGTTGTGCGGGTCGATGGCGATGTTTTGTATGTTGGCTGCGGGGGCGGAGGTCTGATTCGCCTGGATGAGGTGCAGATGGAAGGGAAACGTCGGATGAGTGCGGCTGAGTTTCTTCGGGGCAACCAGGTGAGAAGCGGCGAGCGGTTGGGGCTATGAAGGACAAAACTGGGAGGGACAAACCTGGGCCAGGGACGGCAAGACCAAAGGCTGGCCGACCGGTTTTGGTGAAGAAGCGTCCAGCATCCGCGGGTCCGACGGCTTCGGCAGAGGCCTCGTTGCAGAAGATTACGCCGGCGCGGCTGGCTGCGTTTGAGATCTTGAAGCTGGTAGGCGAAGGCAAAGGTCACAGCGATGAGTTGCTGCATTCGTCGCGGGTGGACGCGTTGTCGCCTGAGGATCGGAACCTGACGACGGCTCTTGTGATGGGGGTTCTGCGTTGGCAGATTGCACTGGATGCGCGCGTACGTTCGCTACTGCAGCGGCCGGAGCAGAGGCTGGCGGAGCCTGTCGCGATTGCTCTGAGGATGGGTGCGTTTCAACTGGTGCATCTGGAGAGAATTCCTCCACATGCTGCGCTGAGCGAGAGCGTGGAGTTGTGCCGGGCGGCGGGTGAGCCGCACGCGACGGGGATGGTGAACGCGGTGCTTCGCAAGGTGGCGGCGGCGCAGAGGCCGGGCGCGCGGATGTATGAGTCGACTGCTGCGTTTGCGGAGCGGCTGGGGCATCCGCAGTGGATGGTGGAACGGTGGGTGACGGAGTATGGACGCGATGTTGCGTTAAAGATCTGCGAGGCCAACCAGCAGGAGCCGGCGGAAGGCGGGATGTTCTCCGAGACTGGTGGCGACCTGCCGCATATGGATGATGGATCGCGGCTGGTGGCTGAGCTTGCGGCGGCCGCGATGCCCGGGGCGGCACGGGTGTGGGATTGTTGCGCAGCGCCCGGCGGGAAGACTTTGATTCTTGCGCGGCGGCTGGCGCGTGCCGAGATTATTGCGAGCGATGTGAGCGTGAAGCGGCTGTCGCAGACTGAGGCCCGGCTCCGGCGCTCTGCATATGCAGAGCGGGTGCAGCTGACAGTTGCAGATGCGACGGATGCGCGTGCGGTGGAGGGAAGCTTCGATCTGATTTTGTGTGATGCGCCCTGCTCGGGAACGGGGACGCTGGCGGGCAATCCGGAGATTCGCCATCGGTTGAAGGTGGAGGAGTTGGAGCGGCAGGCGGAGCGGCAGATAGCGATTTTGAAGGGGGCACTGAAACGACTGGCGCCCGGTGGACGGCTGGTGTATTCGACCTGTTCGCTGGAGCCGGAGGAGTGTGAGCGGGTGGTGGAGGCCGTTGTAGGCGCGGGTGCAGTGAGAATGGTTCCTGTTGATGTGGCGTTCGCGGAGCTTGGAGAGCAGGGGATACTGCTGAGCGGCGTCGAACTGGATTCGGCGGTGCGCGATGGGGTGCTGAGGACACTGCCGGGTGTGCATGGGTGTGATGGTTTTTATGCGGTGGTTCTGGAGCTGGACCAGGGCTAGTTGGTGAGGGTGATGTGGACAGCTTCACCTTTGACGACGCGGTGACCTGCCAGCGGTGTCTGCGCGACGACGATGCCAACGGCGTTGGCTTGAGCTGCGAATGCGGTCGGAGGAGTAGCCGCGGGGGACGGGCTTGCTGGTGTGGTCGTGGTCGCTGTTGGGGCTGCGGGTGTGGCTGAGGGTGGAGGCGGGAGATTGAGATCTTCGGCGCTGCCGATGTGCAGGCCAGCCGCTGAGGCGCGGGCGGCGGCGCCAGCGAGTGTGAGGCCGGCGAGCGAGGGCATGACGAAGGCTTCGGGCGTCTCGGCGTCTTCGGGGCCGCTGAGCAGGAGGCTGACGCGGGGGCGGTCGACGCCGGCGGCGTTGGGGCTGGGTGTCTGGGCGATGACGATGCCAGGTTCGCCGGGTGCGGCGACGTGGGCGACGGCACCGAGTTCGAGGCCGAGACGCCGAATATTAATGGAAGCGGTGCGTTCGCTTTGACCGATGACGTCAGGGATGGCGACCTGTTGCGCGCCGAGACTCTCGGTGACGCGGACGGCCCACTGGCGGCGAACGGTGACGCCGGGCTTGGGATATTGCGCGAGGACGTGTCCGGGTGGCGTGTTGGGGGAGTAGAAGCGGTTTTCGAGGGTAAGGCGCAAGCCGAGCGCGCGCGTCTGTTTGCTGGCGTCGGGGAGGGTCAGGCCCGCGAGGTTGGGGACCTTGACCTCGCGGCCGTGGATGGCGAGGCGCATGGTGATGAAGGCGGAGAGGAGCGCGACGACGAGCATCGCCAAGGCTCCAAGGAGGATGTTGAAGAAGCGGTTGATGCTGGAGGTCTTCAGCTTCATGGACAGGAACAGGATACAGCGTGCGCTCGATCTCTTCGATTGATGACCTGCGAAAAATTTTCTTGAATGCGTTTAGGTGGGCCATCCAGGTCTTGACAAGAATGATTGCTGAGGCGAGACTGGCATAGTCTAACTATGCCAGGCAGCTTTCTTGATTGAGGTGCAGCTTTGAATCGTGACGAGATTCCTCCCGGAACGCTTTATCTACTGATTCTCAAGACGCTGGTGGTGCGGGGTGAATCGCATGGCTACGAGATTGCTGAATCGATCCAGCGGAGTTCGGATGAGGTGCTGCAGGTTGAAGAGGGGTCGCTCTATCCCGCGCTGCAACGCATGCTGATCAAGGGATGGGTGACGGCGGAGTGGGGCACAACGGCGGGAAATCGGCGTGCGCGCTATTACAAGTTGACGGCAGCGGGCCGGAAGCAGCTCGGGGTTGAGGTGTCGCATTTTGAACGGGTGATGGGCGCTGTTGCGCGTGTCATTCAGACGGCCTGATGTACGTATTGACGAGGTGGCTGCTATGAACTGGCCCGGAGAACTCGCACGGCGCGTCGCGATGCTGGTGCGTCGACGCCAGTTTGATGCGGACCTTGAGGATGAGATGCGTTTGCATCTTGAGTTGCGACAAGAACAGCAGATGGAGGCAGGAGCGTCTGCGGGCGAGGCACGCCTGGCCGCGAAGCGACGATTCGGCAACGCGACGAGGATCAAAGAAGAGAGCCACATGACATGGGGATGGGAGTGGTTTGAAAGCCTGGTGCAGGACATCCACTACGGTGCGCGCGCAATGCTGCGCAGCCCGGTGTTGACGGCGGTGGCGCTGATCTCGCTGGCGTTGGGGATTGGAGCGAACACGGCGATCTTCAGCCTGCTCGATGCGGTGATGTTGCGTTCGCTGCCGGTGAAGGAGCCGTCGCAACTTGTTCTGCTGGGTACTGCAGACTGGATCGGGATCAGCGATGGGTTTCCGATTACGGAGCTGTATTCGTATCCGTTTTATCGCAAGATGCAGCGCAATAACGAAGTGTTCTCGGATGTCGCGGCGATCTTCAGCATGTTGAATGGCGTTCATGGAACGGTTGAAGGACGCGATCAGCCGGAGCCGATGAGTGTGCAGCTGATCTCAGGCACGTACTTTTCGACGCTGGGTGTGCATGCGGTGATGGGCCGCACGCTTACGGACGAAGACGACAAGGTTGAGGGCGGAAATCCTGTGGCTGTGGTCAGCTACGCTTGGTGGCAGCGCGGCCTGGCGAAGGATCCTTCGGTGTTGAACAAGAAACTTAAGATTGGCGATGCGATGTTCAACATCGTCGGGGTCGCGCCGCCGGAGTTTTTTGGAACGAAGGTAGGAGAGGCGCCCGATATCTGGATTCCGCTGTCGATGATGCAGCAGGTGCCGCCTAACTGGACGGGATATAAAGACAATTTTTCGGAATCGCTTTATGTGATGGGGCGACTGAAGCCCGGTGTGAGCAGAGATCAGGCGACGACGAACGTAAATCTGGTTTATCAGCAGATCCTGCGCGGCTTTCCCGACGCTCCCCTGACGGAAAAGAACTTGAAGAAGCTGGCGATTACCCACGTGCCGTTGACGCCAATGGCGATAGGGTTGTCATCGTTGCGGGGGAAGTTTTCGGAGCCGCTGAAGGTGCTGATGGGGGTGGTTGCGCTGGTGCTCTTGATTGCATGTGCCAACATTGCGAATTTGCTGCTGGCACGGTCGACAGCGCGGGCGCGTGAGCTTGCCGTTCGGCAGGCGCTGGGTGCACGACGTGTGCGAATTGTGAGACAACTGCTTACGGAGAGTATGTTGCTTGCCTTTGCGGGGGGTACGCTGGGCGTTGGGTTGGCCTCGATAGCGAACTGTCTTTTGATTCGCATGGTGTCAAGCGGACCCCGGAAAGTGCCGCTCGACGTTTCGATCGATATGCGACTGCTTATGTTTACGGTTGCCGTCACGGTGTTGACTGCTGTGCTGTTTGGCACGATGCCGGCGCTTCGTGCAACGAAGCTGCAACTGACCGACGCGCTGAAGGATGGACGAGGATCGCACGCGGAGGGGACGAAGAGTCCGGTGGCCAAAGCGCTGGTCGTCTCGCAGGTTACGTTGTCGCTTGTGCTGCTGGTGGGAGCTGGATTGTTTTTGAGGAGCCTGGTGAATCTCGCGAACGTGGATACGGGTTTCAACAAGGAGAACGTGCTGCGTCTGCAGACTGACCCGAGTTCGATCGGTTACAAGGAGGATGAACCGCGCACAACGGCCCTATATCAACAGATTGAGGAGCGAGTGAGCGCGCTGCATGGAGTGAGTGCGACGAGCTTCTCGTCGTTCACCTTCCATGAAGGAAGCTGGAACACCAACGTGCATGTTGCTGGTTTCGACACGGATCCTAATATCAATGTGAAGCACAATGTGATTGGCAATGGCTATTTTGCAACGATGCAGATTCCGTTGGTGGCTGGTCGCGTGTTCGGACCGCAGGACACTGCGACTTCGCAGAGGGTGGGAGTGATCAGCGAGCGCATGGCGCGCACGATGTTCCCGAAGGGCAATCCGATTGGCCATCACTATCACATCGGGTCTATGGATAATCCATACGATATTGAAGTGGTCGGCATTGTGAAGGACGTAAAGTTCGGCGATCTGCAGGAGGCTCCTGAGACACTTGACTACATTCCGTACACGCAGCGCACTGAGTATCTGTCGGACTTCGAGGTCCGGTACACGGGCGATTTCAGCGCTGTCTCGGCGGCGGTGCAGCGGGCGATCCACAACGTAGATCGCAATCTGCCGATTACGCGCGTGACGACGCTGGATGAGCAGGTGGCGCGCTCGATCACAAATCAAAGACTGGTGGCGCAGCTTTCGACGTTCTTCGGGGTGCTGGCCGTGTTTCTTTCGTGTATCGGAATCTACGGGCTGATGTCGTATGTTGTGAGCATGCGAACGCGTGAGATTGGCGTTCGAATGGCTCTGGGAGCTGCACGTTCTGATGTGCGCTGGCTGGTGATGCGTGAGATTGTCGTGCTGGTGGGTGTGGGGATTGCGATCGGGATTCCTGTGGCGCTGGCCGGCGGGCGGCTGGTCTCGCATATGCTCTTTGAGTTGCGCGGGACGGATGCTGCGAGTCTTGTGCTGTCGGTTTTGATTTTGTTGGCAGTGGGGTTGGTCGCTGGATATCTTCCGGCGAGGCGGGCTTCGCGTGTCGATCCGATGGTGGCGTTGCGGTATGAGTAGGTGAACAGATCATCGAGTGGGCTCGGTAAAAAGCAAGATGCCGAGTCGCGATGGTTTCAACCCGCTTTGAGTGTGGTTTGCGATTCGATCTTTGATGGATCGAGTTGGACGTTGAAGCCGGGGCCGGTAGGCAATGCGATGTGGGCCTTGTCGGGGACGAGCGGGTTGGCTTCGAAGTGGTAGTAGTGGCGCATCTTGTTGATGAGGTATTCGCCCAGCGGGAAGGTCATGGGCGACTGGCTTGCGATGGTGTGGATGGCGGCGCGCAGGCTGTGGCCGTGTGGGATGACGGGAACGTCGTGGAGTGAGGCGACGGTGCCGATGCGAAGGAGTTCGGAGATGCCTCCGCACCATTCGGGGTCGGCCTGAACGACTGAGAGTCCCCCGGCCTCCAGGTAACGCTCAACCTCCCAGCGTCCGTAGAAGTGTTCGCCGGATGCGATGGGGATTGTGGTGCTGCGATGCATGACGGCGAAGCTGTCGATTTTTTCAGGGTGCGTTGCTTCTTCGATCCAATATGGCCGGTATTGCTCTACCTGATGGGCCCACTCCAAGGCGTAGTTCTGGGTCCATCCGCTGTAGGCGTCGAACATGAGTTCGGTGTCGTCGCCGACGGTTTCGCGCAGGATGCGGACGAGCTCGACGTTCTTGCGCATGCCCTCGGGTCCGGAGCCTGGGCCGTAGCCCATAAACCACTTCTGGTAGCGGTAGCCTTCGTTCTTGAGTGCGAGTGCACGCGTGCGGACGGCCGCAGGCTCAAGTGAGAAGCCGAGGCAGCTGGCGTACACCTCTACTGACGGGCGCGTCGGGCCTCCGAGCAAGCGGTAGACGGGGACATTGAAGTAACGGCCACGGATGTCCCACAGGGTGTTGTCGACGGCGCTGATGGCCATCATGAAGAAGCCGTCGCGCGAGTGGCGATTGGAACGATACATCTGGTCCCAGAGTTTTTCACCGGCGAGCCCATCCTTGCCGATGAGGAAGGGGCGAAGCTCGTCGTTCACGACGGTTGCTGCACTTTTTTCGATGGGGCCGTAGAG
Organism: Acidobacteriaceae bacterium KBS 89; assembly: GCA_000381605.1. Taxonomy (GTDB): domain Bacteria; phylum Acidobacteriota; class Terriglobia; order Terriglobales; family Acidobacteriaceae; genus Edaphobacter. Next base: position 269,419 of record KB906754.1, on the reverse strand, counting down.
ACCGTCGATGCCGCCGGCAGTTCGGATGCGAAGGTAGATCGCTGTGGTGAGAACTTCCTTCGATCCGGAAGGTTTGTCCGTGTAGGGGGCGGGGCGGAGATCGTCGTAGATGTCGAGGGGGTTGACCTGCTGTTGCCTGTTGACGCCCGCTTCTTCCGTGTAGCGGCCGTGCAGTTCGATCAGTTCGACGGCCTCGATCTTCAACGGGGCGTCTGTGCGATCGGGTAAGGACGGGAGGGCAGCTGTCAGAAGATTTGTGTGTCCCATGGTGAACGCAGTTGCTGCGGCACCGAGCAGAAATCGGCGACGGTCTGGCCGAATGAACATGGCCGATGTTTTTGGGATATGGACTAAAGAGGGAAGAGCACGTCTCATCGTTTCCTCATGGCGAATGCGCCGAGTTCATGTCATACAGGTTATCGCGGCACGCCATCTGTCGCTGACTTGCGAACTCTGGAAGCGAAACTTTTTGCACAGTCGGATCATCAGAGACATATGAGATTGCGATGCTCAGCCCATCGCGTGGAGTCTAACTGGTACGGAGAGATTTGTGAAGGTAATGGTTGCTGCGTTGTTGCTATCCGCTCTTGCGTGCTCTGCGTCGGCAGAGGACCAGTCCTCGGGAATTAAGATGGAGACGCTACTTCAGAGTACTGCGTCGTGGGATGGGACGCCCTACAAGGCCTATCCTCAGGCCAGCCGAAGATCACGGTATTGAAGATCACGATTGCTGCCAACACGGTAATGAAGTGGCACTCTCATCCTTTTCCGAATGCTGGATACGTCTTGTCAGGAGCGCTGACAATCGAGAAAAAGGACGGCACGACACATCACTACGTCCAAGGGGAGGCGATCGCCGAGACTGTCGACAGTATTCATCGCGGGTTCACAGGTGCGGAGCCCGTCGTGCTGATTGTCTTCTATTCGGGAACTCCGGATTTGCCGCTGGCTTATTAGCGTTCGTTGAATAGTCGTTGAAGCGACACACCCTGCGGGGCAGGAGAGGTGCGCGAAAAATAAGGAGTAAGGATGAAAGTGTCCGTGATTGGTATGGGTGCGGTCGGAACGGAGACGGTCCGCGGGTTGATGAATATGCCGGAGATACGGGAGATCGTCGCGATCAATCGGACTCGGGCCAAGGCGGAGGGTGATATTGAGGACCTGCACCATGTGACGGCGCTTTGCGGGGCTTATGGCTCAACTCCCAGGGTCGGGGACTATCCGGATCTTGCTGGCAGCGACGTTGTGGTAGTGACGGCGGGGACCTATCCCAGACCGGGTGGTTCGCGCGACGATGTGCTGGAGGCCAACTGCGCGATTGTTCGCGAGATCATCGTCGAAGCGGAGAGGTATTCGCCGGAGGCCATTGTTCTGATTGCCACGGTGCCTGTGGAGGTGACGACGCAGGTGGCATTGAATCACACGGGATTTCGCAAGGGCCATCTGATCGGCAGTGGCACGTTGATCGATACGATGCGCCTGGTCCGATTGATCAGCGACCAGATCGAGATTGATCCGGGGAGCGTCTTCGGATATGTGATCGGGGAGCACGGCAGGACGGCGTTGATTCCATGGAGTGTGTGCAGGGTCTGTGGGATGGATGTCGATACATACTGTCGTCTCAACAGAGTTGGGCCGTTTGATAAGGACCTGATGCGCGCTCGAATGCTGGAAGCTGGTCACAGCATTTTTAGCAAGAAGGGGTATACGAACTACGGGGTTAGCGCAGCAATCTGCCGCATCGTTCGCGCGATTGCGTTGGACGAGAGGGCGGTGTTGCCGGTAGGGACACTACTCGAAGGTGAGTACGGAGTCGATGGCGTAGTGATGAGTGTGCCCTGCGTGATTGGACGAGACGGTGTGGAACGGATTATCGAGTGTGACTTATCCGATTCTGAGATTGAACAGTTGAACACGTCGGCAGAGCACATTCGACAGCTAGTCGTTGTGGCTGAGAGTCGGGAGCTTCAGGCGAACTAGCGACGGTTGTCGGTGGCGGGTTCGGGGTGGATGAGGAGGCGGCTGACCTCGGGTGAGTCGAGTTTGAAGGCGTTTTCGAGTGCAGTGATGATCTCGTGAACGCGGGACATTGGGAGATCGTCGGGCAGGGTGCAGTGGCAGTTGACCTGGATGCGGTCGGCTCCGTTGTTGTGGCTGCGAGTGACGAAGACTTCGTGGATGTCAAGGACCTCGGGGAAGCTTTGGGCGGTGCGGCGGAGGCGGACCTCCAGCTGGCGATCGCGTTCGAGTGAGTCGGGCCGCTCGATGGTGGCGGGTTCGCTTTCGATGTGAGTGAGGATCGAGGAGATCTCAGGGACCTCGCGGCGCATCTCGGATTCGAGTTGGGTGACGATGGCGTGGGCGGCGCGGAGGGACATGGTCTCGTCAACCTCGAGGTGCTGCTCGACGTGGAGCTGGTGGTGGTACTCCTGCACACTGACGTCGTGGATGGCGAGGTTGGAGCGGGCAGCAACGGCGCGGATGCGGTCGTGGACGCTTTCGGCGAGCGATGCGATGGGGACGGAGTGGACGACAACGTCGGCACCGGGGAGATGACGTTGCACGGCAGCGGTGGCAGCCATGGTGATCTGTTCGGAGCGCTGGAAGGTGAGGTTGCGGGGCATGCCGAGGGTGACGTCGGCGAAGTAGCTGGGGCCGGAGCGGCGGGTGCGGACACGGTCGACGGAGAGGACACCATCGATGGAAGCGAGTTCGCGCATGAGGTCGCGAGTCTGGGCGCGGGTTTCAGTTGGGGTGGCGTCGGTGAGGGCGTCGATGGTGCGACGGGCAAGCTTCCAGGTGACGTAGAGGATGATGCACGCGACGAGGATTGCGGCGACGGGGTCGGCGAGTTCGAGCGCGGGGATCTTCCAATATTGGCCGGCGTAGGATGCGGCGAGGCCGACGAGAACGGCGAGGGAAGACCAGATGTCGGTGCCGAAGTGGATGGCGTCGGCTTCGAGCGCCTCGCTTTTGGTTTCGCTCGCGATGCGGTGGAGCTTGCGCGACCGCGTGAAATCAACGGTGATGGAGAGAAGGAGTGCGATGAACGGCCAGATGGAGAACTTGAGGGAGAGGTGTTGCCGGAGAAAGATGCGGCGTACGGCTTCAGAAAGTATCCAGATGCAGGAGGCGAGCATGAGGACGGATTCGATGGCGGCGGAGAGGCTTTCGACCTTGCCGTGGCCGTAGGCGTGATCGGCGTCGGCGGGCCGGTCGGAGACCTGGACGGAGAAGAGAGTGATGGCGGCGGCGATGAGGTCGATGCCGGAGTGAGCGGCTTCGGAGAGCATGCCGAGCGAGCCGGTGAGGATACCGGTAAGGAGTTTGAAGAGCGTGACACCCAGGGCGGCGATGACGGAGAAGAGCGCGGCGGAACGCTTCGCGCTATGAGGGGTCGCGGCTTGGTCGGGCTGGGCCGTTGTGCTCATCAGGTGATGCTACATGGTGGCGCGACGGGATGCACGGGCGGCGCCGGATGAGCCTGGTAGCGCATGTAGAGCATGATTCCGGCGGCCAGGAGCATTGGGAAGCTGAGAGTGATGAGGCCGCGCTGATAGTTGCCGGTGAGGTCTTTGGCGAACCCCATCCAGTAGGGGCCGATGAAACCTCCAGTGATGCCGAGCGTGTTCACGGCAGCGATGCCCGCGGCCGCGGATCTGCCCTTGAAGAAGCTGGATGGAAGCGCCCAAAAGGGGCCCTGCATCCAGTGGTAAGAGAGGGTGAGTAAGGCAAGTGCAGACATTACTACGAGCGATGAGGTGGAAAGGCCGCAGACTGCCAAGGTGGCTGCAATGATGAGGCAACAGGGGATGATGTGCCAGTATCGCCCTTGCGAGCGGGAGTGAGCGTGGTCGGAGTGAATTGCGCCGAGCAGCATAGCCGGAACTCCGAGCAGACTAAGGGCGCAGATCGTGAAGCCGACGTTAGTGATGCTGAGGTGAGTGATGCTCTGGATGAAGTTGGGAGCGATAAAGATGTAGCCGTAGCTGCTGAGAAGTATCAGCATTTCGAAGATGCCGATCTGCCACACTCGGGGGTCGAGGAGGGCATGGGCGATCGACTCGGTGTGATGTGCGTTGCCGGAGGGATCTTTGTGCACGTTGCGGAAGATCCAATCGCGCTCGTCTTCGGTGAGCCATTTGGCGTGAGAGGGAGTGTCGGGGACCAAGAGGAAGAACGCGATGCCGAGAAGGACGGCGGGTAAGCCCTCGATGAGGAAAAGCCACTGCCAGCCGCGAAAGCCGAGTTGTCTGTCGAGGTTGAGAAGAGCGCCGGCGATGAGTCCCATGAACGCAGAGCTGAGGGGAAGCGAGATGTAAAAACGACTGATAGTGCGCGCGCGAAGCTCGGGTGGAAACCACTGCATGAGATAGAAGACAACTCCGGGGAAGAAGCCGGCCTCCGACATGCCGAGCAGGAAGCGCATGATGTAGAACTGCGTTGGAGTGCGAACGAAGAGCATGCCGATCGCAAGCAGGCCCCAGGTCATCATGATGCGGGCGAGCCAGCGCCGTGCTCCGAATCGGTAGAGGAGGAGGTTGGATGGTACTTCGCAAGCCGCGTAGCTGAGAAAGAAGAGTCCTGCGCCGAAGCCGTAGGTCGTTGCACTGAAGTGCAGGTCGCGATTCATCTGGAGCGCGGCGAAGCTGATGTTGACGCGGTCCATGTAGGCCGCGCCGTATCCGAGAGCCATGAGTGGAATGAGGTGGAACGTAGCTTTGCGCAGGGCAGAGGCACCGATGGCAGCGTCGGATGAGACGACAGGTTGACTGAGGACGGGGGGCGGGGTCGCGGCCATCGGAGTACCACCTCATCGAGTGAGTGAAGGTAACGGGCCGGGGAGAGCGTTAGGGAAAGATATCACTCTCTGGAAAATTTGAGATGGGAAAGATCGGATTGGAATACAGGTTTCAGCGCTTGGTGGCGTGATAGAGGCCGGCGGTGCCAAGGGCGTAGCTGGTCCAGGTGGCGTTGGTGAAGCCGGCGTCTTTGATGAGTTGGAGCATGCGGGGTGGTCGTGGGAAGCGTTCGACCGACGCGGGGAGGTAGCTGTAAGCGCGGACGTTGCCAGAGATGAGGCCGCCTACCCTGGGCAGGATGGTTTTGAAGTAGAGGTCGTAGAGGGTGCCGATAAGGCCTTCGGGCTGGTTGCATTCGAGGATGCCGAGTTGGCCGCCGGGGCGGAGAACGCGATGGAGTTCGGCAAGACCTTCTTCGTAGTTGGCGAGGTTGCGGAAGCCGAAGGCGGTCGTGACGAGGTCGACGGAGGCTTCGGCGAGGGGGAGATGGAGGGCGTCTGCTTCGATGGGGACGATGTTGTGAGGGGCGAATTTTTCTGCGCCGCGGGAGAGCATCTGGTGGGAGAAGTCGACAGCGAGGATGGGTGCCGCGTTCGGTGTGGTGGCACGGTGTTTGACGAGGGCAAGCGTCATGTCGCCGGTGCCGCAGCAGAGGTCGAGGGTGACGGTCTCGGGATGCTGGAGGATAGGGCGGAAGACGCGAGCGGTGCGGTTCCACATCCAGCGGTCGAGGCCGGCGGAGAGGACATGGTTGGCGCGGTCGTAGGTGGGGGCGATGGTGTCGAACATCTGTTGGATGGTCGCGGCGGCCGCCTGCTCGGTGGTGACGCCGACGGGGCGGGCCCCGGTGGAGCGCTCGTGTTCAGTTTTTTTCTGCTGGCTCATCATCGCATCTGCTTTTTTGAGATGCGCGGTGCCGCGGTGTGTTGACGCATGAGGGTGAGCATGCTTTCCGTGGCGGCGAGGAGTTCAGGTTCGGTGACGTTGCGGACGATTTCGGTTTCGCCGATTGCGGTCGGGAGGACGAAGGAGCGGATGCCGCTGCGGTTCTTTTTGTCGCGGGAGGTGAGAGCGACGAGTTTTTCTGCGGTGGCCTTGAACTTCGGCAAAGGGCCATACCGGAGGATGAGTTGCGTGATGCGGTCGGCGTCTTTTTGCGTGATGGTCTTGCGGGCGGCGGCTACGTTGAGTGCGGCGATGCTGCCCCAGGCGACCGCTTCGCCGTGGAGGAGCTGTTTGTAGTTCGTGGCGGCTTCGATGGCGTGGCCGATCGTGTGGCCGAAGTTCAGAATCATACGCAAGCCGGATTCCTTTTCGTCCTTGCTGACGACGTCAGCTTTGACGCGAACTGAGGCGGCGACGACACGGGTGAGAGCGGCCGGATCACCGCTGAGGATGGCGTCGGCGTTTTGTTCCATGTAACGGAAGAGTTTTGCGTCGTAGATGATGCCGGCTTTGATCGACTCCTGCAGGCCTGCCCGGAGTTGAGCCGCCGGGAGGGTTGCGAGGACATCGGTGTCGGCGAGGACGGCTTGCGGATGGTGGAAGCTGCCGATGAGATTTTTTCCGGCGAGGAGGTTGACGCCGGTTTTGCCGCCGATGGAGGAGTCGACCTGCGCCAGGAGTGTCGTTGGAATTTGCACGTAGCGGATGCCGCGCATGTAGATGGCGGCGAGGAAGCCGGTCATGTCGCCCAGGACGCCACCACCAAAGGCGAGGAGGAGTGAGTCGCGGTCGGCTCCGCTGGTGGCGAGCTGCTGGGCGAGAGATTCGACGCTGCTCATGCGCTTGTGGGATTCGCCGCTGGGGAGGAAGAGAATCGTTGGGGATTCTTTGAAGCTAGCGAGGAAGGGTTTCGACCAGAGGGCCCAGATTTCAGGCGAGGTGATGACGAAGGGGCGGAACGGCTTGTCTCTATTGAGCTTGCGGAGGCGCGGATGGAGGGTGCTTAGGAGATTGGAGCCGATGGTAACGTCGTAGCTTGCGGAGGGCGTGTTGACGGGGATGACAGGCACGGTATCTCGATGGTACCGCAGAGCTGTGAGGTATGAGTGATGAGGGATGTGACATGAATACCGTACTCAACGCTTATCGCTGAGCGCTCATGGCTCTAGTAGCATCGAGGTATGGATCGAGTAGATTTTCTGGTGATTGGGGCGGGGATTGCGGGATTGAGTGCGGCGATTCGGCTGGCGGATGTGGGTACGGTGCTGGTGGTGACGAAGGAGGAGCTGGCCGAGTCGAATACGGCTTATGCGCAGGGTGGAATCGCGGTGGCAATGGGGGGCGAGGAGGACGTTGCACTGCATCTGGAGGACACGGTGGCGGCGGGAGATGGGCTGGTGAATCGCGAAGCCGCTGCGGTGTTGGTGGAGCAGGGGCCGAAGAGGGTCGAAGAGTTGCTTGCGTGGGGGACGGCGTTCGATCGCGAAGATGGCGAGTTGCGGCGGACGCGTGAAGGGGCGCATAGCCTGTCACGGATTCTGCATGCGAATGGAGATGCTACCGGGCGCGAGATTGCGGTTTCGTTGCTGCGGCATGTGAGGGCGATTTCCAAGATTGAGTTGATGGAGTGGACGACGAGCGTGGATCTGATCGTCGAAGATGGTCGCGTCGTCGGGGCGACCCTGCTGGATGGTGAAGGCGGTTTGCGCGTCGTGTATGCGGGAGCTGTGCTGCTGGCGAGCGGCGGCGCAGGACAGGTTTATAGCGATACAACAAATCCGGCGGTGGCGACCGGGGATGGGATTGCAATGGCTTACCGAGCGGGCGCGGCGGTGAGCGATATGGAGTTTTATCAATTTCATCCGACGGCGTTCAGTGCGCCCGGGGCTCCGCGGTTCTTGTTGAGCGAGGCGTTGCGCGGTGAGGGAGCATACCTCGTCAATGCGAAGGGCGAGCGGTTTATGGAGCGGTATCATCCGCTGCTGGAGCTGGCTCCGCGAGACGTGGTGGCGCGGGCGATTACGCGCGAGGGCATGGACGGTCCGGTGTATCTCGACATGCGGCATGTGAAGAAGGATCTGCATGCCCGGTTTCCGGGGATCTCGAAGTTTTTGGCGGGGTATGGGCTGGAGTTAGGAAGGGATCTCGTTCCGGGGCGGCCGGCGGCCCATTACCTGATGGGGGGCGTGAAGACGGACGTGCATGGGCGGACCACGCTGCGTGGCCTGTATGCGGCTGGTGAGGTGGCTTGCACCGGAGTGCATGGCGCGAATCGGCTGGCGAGTAATTCGCTCCTCGAGGGGCTGGTGTTTGGAGCATTGGCGGCGGAGACGATGGTTGCGGAACGGGCCGAGGGGCTTGTCGAACCGATATCCGGGGGGGAGGTGGCGCCCGCTGCGTTCACTGGCGTGACGACCGAAGCGGCGACGGAGAGGTGGATCTCCGAGCTGCGTGGTTTGATGTGGAAGTATGCGGGGCTGTTGCGGGATGCGGGTGGTCTCCGGGAGGCGCAGCGAGGGCTGGATGCGCTGGCGGTGACCATGCCGCGAGGAGTGTTTCGGCGGGCTCTTGAGGCTCGGAACCTGCATGCGGTGGCTGAGATGATCGTCGCGTCGGCCCTTGGGCGGGAGGAGAGCAGGGGGGCGCACTATCGTAATGATTTTCCGCTGCGAGATTCCGTTGCGAGACATTCGGTGATGCAATTGGGCAGGCTGGAGTTCGTCGCTTAGGTCGCGGAAAGGTGCAATCTTCGATGAAGCCTGACCAGGGTCTTCGCCATCTCGTTGTCGCAGTCGGGGGTGCGCTCGCTGCATTTTGTGTGGTGGCGATGGCGATCTATTGCAAGGTGGCTGACGTTAGCAGGAACGGCTTTGTGCATGGCGGTCCGACGATGCTGGCGGCGGCTATGGCTGGATTGTTTGGCGGCGGGGTGGTGGCTGTCGTGATTCTGGTTCTCCTGTTGCGGCGGCGCTAGTTGATCGTCAACAGCACTGGCAAGACAGTGCCAGCCACAAGTAACGCGGTTATCAGCTTCCGGTTGCGGATGTATTTGTAGGACATGTAGATGCCGGACAGGGTGGAGACGAAGAGCCCGATGGATACCAGAAGGAAGAAGTACTTCAGGGGGAGGGCGTTGTGGGGCTTAGGGACTGCTGAATCGGACGATGGCTTTGGCGCTGCGCTCTGCGCCTGTTGGGGCCCAGTAGTAGGCGGTTGCGGCTTTTCTTGTGCGGCTTTGTCGGCGCCGGTCTTTTCGGCCGGCTTCTCGGGTGGCGTGGCTTTTCTGACCGGTACGACGGGTGTCTGCTTTTTGTGGATCTGCCCCAGCGTAACGGCCCACGCGGGTGGTTTGTAGTTGCTGCCGCGGGACGTTTCATGAAGGCTGAAGGTCTGGAGGGCTCCGGTGAAGGCGAAAAAGAGCAGCGCAGGCGAAATAAAGACGCCAATGTAGAGGTGGATCAGGCGCATGTATTTGAGCAGAGTATGCGAAGACGACATGATTATTCCTTTGTACACAATAAGATGAAATACGACAAGTTTAGTCCTATATGTCGCGCAAGGATTTCACTAAGGCGCCTTCTATGCGCCTGATAGGGCACTCAAATAGCAGTACTTAGGCGTGGTAAGGGGTGGGGGGTTTGAAGATCAGGGACAGCACGATTGTGATGGAGAGGACGGTCACGATAACGATAAGCGAAGTGATGGGGCCGATTTCGATCCAGTGGGCGGAGAGCATCTTGAGCGCGGCAAAGGCGAGGACCCCGGCGAGGCCGTAGTGGAGGAAGCGAAGTTTAGAGAGTAGGTGAGCGAGGAGGAAGAAGAGCGAGCGGAGACCCATGACGGCCATGATGTTCGAGGTATAGGCCAAGAATGGGTTGCGCGTGATGGAGAGGACGGCGGGGATCGAGTCGAGGGCGAAGACGACGTCGGTGAGTTCGATGGCGATCAAGGCGAGGAAGAGAACGGTGACCATGCGGCGGCCATCTTCGCGGACGAAGAACTTATCTTGACGCAGGCTGACGGGGTGGACGCGGGAGATCCACCTGATCCAACTTGGCGTGGTTTCGGCCTTCTGAGCAGACGGGAGTACGAGGCGGATGGAGGCGATCAGAAGAATGGCGGCAAAGACGTAGCTGATCCACTCAAAGCGGGCAAGCAGACCGAGACCGGCGGTGATGAAGGCTCCGCGCATGACGATGGCTCCAGCGACGCCCCAGAAGAGCACTCTGGGCTGCTGGACGGGCTCGATTTGCATGACGCGGAAGAGGATAAGGAAGACGAAGAGGTTGTCGATGGAGAGGGACTCTTCGATCGCGTAGCCTGCGAGATATTGCGTCCCACTCTCGCTGCCCATGGTGTGGAAGATGAAAAGGGCAAAGGCGAGGGCGGCGGCGATCCAGAGGATGGTAGCCGCGATGGCCGTGGAGTGGATCTTTGCGGGGCCTCTGCGGCGAGCGTAGACGAGCTCCATCCCAAGCAGAATGAGGATGAAGAGATGAAAACCTATCCAGTGGCTGATGGGGGTTGCGCCGGGCATCTGTGTTGGATGCTACAGTGCGGGAGGGATGAATGCACGCGCGCGGTCAGGGGTACGCCTGTCAGGCTGGAAGACTGGGGAGGGCTCCAAGCCGCTGAAGGGTCGTGTCGTAAGCGAAGATGGTGGTCAAATCGCTAATCAGCGAGGGCCGGCGACCATGGAATACACGCCGTAAAGGACCATCGCAAGCACCATCCAGAGGATGGACGAGAAGAAGAGGCTGCGCACGACCTCGCCTATTGGGTGGCTTTGAAAGAAGCCAGGTGTTTGGGTCCGCTGCGAACCGCTGTGGGTGAGGCTCTTGAATCTTGACTGTAAAGACGGGAACGCTGGTGTCTGCATTGTTCTACCTCCATCGGCAAGAATGAGAGTAGGTTGAGTTGTGCTTTTGCAGCTATCCCTCAAATGGATCAGTCTGTGACTCGATTGGGTAATGATTATTGGTGAATTCGATTTGGAGTGCGCGATTGCGGATTGGCAAAGCATGACAGGAAGTGCGGGATAGCGTAGGATTTTGGCCGTATCCTTGCCTCGTAGTCACATTGCGTACAATCCAAATCTCATCGGGAGCGTTAATGAAGATCGTGATTCGTTTGATGGCGGTTGCAGGGGTGCTTCTCGCGGCGCAGGTTGCGACGGCCCAGGCACCTGCAGGATCTACAGGTCAGTGTAAAGACGGGACTTACTCGACGGCCGCCAGCAAGCAGGGGGCCTGCCGTGGGCACGAGGGCGTGAAGGAATGGTATGCGCCTGCTGCTCCCGCGGCTCCTACCGCTCCTACTGCCCCCAAGGCTCCTACCGCTCCCGCAGCACCTGCCGCTCCTACTTCTCCCAAGGCACCTACGGCTCCTGCCGCACCTACTGCTCCGACTGCACCCGCAGCTCCCACGGCACCTGCTGCCCCCAAGGCGCCTACTGCCCCGGCCGCTCCAGTGGCGCCGGCAAAGCCTTCTCCGTCGGCGAAAGCCGCTGCGATGCCGCAGGTGGCGGGTGGCGGTCCAGGCCTGGTGTGGGTTAATACAGACAGCAATGTCTATCACTGCTACGGGACGACGTATTACGGCAAGACGAAGCAGGGGTCCTATATGTCTGAGGCTGACGCGAAAGCCAAGGGCGCGCATGCCGATCATGGCAAGCCTTGCTCGAAGTGAAGTAGTGCGGAACTCACGAATGGGTTCCCTAGATTTCGGGGTAGATTCCGGGCAGATCCAAGACAGTACCTCTGAGGCCTTTTATGGGCCTCAGGGGCGCTGGTTGATTAAGCGGATCATCTCGAGGAACAAGTCGCCTGAGATCTGAAGAGATTTTGCGCTGATCTTATCGAGTGTGTCCTGCGCGGTGTGATGGTAGCCGTCGGGGGTCGCGTCGGTGGTGGGACCGTAGTGGGCGTCGATGACGTCGAGGATGGGTACACCGCGTTGCGCGAAGGGCAGGTGGTCGTCCTCTTCGGCCTCTTTGTATTTGAAGATATTGGCCGAATGCCCGGTGTTTTTTGCGGCGACCTTGAGTATGTCCAGCAACCACGGTGTTGAGTTCTCACTGTAGTCGATGTTGAGGTCTTTGTCGGCGATCATATCGGCGACGAGGAACGCCTTGATCTTGCCGAGCGTGCCGTCCTGCGACCATTTTGCTGCAAGGTGGCGGGTGCCGTAGGTGTTGTCTTTCCCGTTGTTGGCGAACCACTCCTTGACGGCCTCTTCGCCATCGTCGAAGACCAGCCAGACGGAGTAGCCTTCCGGTGGATGTGCTCGGAGGACGTTGCCGATTTCAATCAGCAGTGCACTAGTAGCGGCGCCGTCGTTGGCTCCGTAGAATTCGATGTCGCGCAGCGGGTAGTTGGTCTCGTAGTGGCTGGCGAGAACGATGACGCCGTCTTTCTTGCCCGGATAGCGCACGATGAAATTGTGCATCGTCTGAAGACCGGCGGGTGTGCTGGCGGTAAAGGTGTCGGTTTCGAAGTTGCCCTTGGCAGCCTCTGCGGTGAAGTGCTGTTTGATGAACTCTTCGGCCTTGGCATGACCGGGCGAGCCATTGAACCGCTTCGGCGCGACCTGGAGGAGTTGCTGCGTAAGCGTATAGGCGGCCTGGCCGTTGAAGCGAGGTGCTGCCGCAGCAGAGGTACGCTGCGCGTTTGCGCCTGCGGCGGCGAGAGTGAGAACAAGCAATGTAAGAAGGCGCAGGGTTTTTGTGAGGTGGCGGGAGGTCATGCGGATTGCTTTACCTCTTGGGCTTTGCGCCTGGCGGGGTGCACGAGGAAGGCAACGCACACCCCCACAAAATAGAGAACGAGCATGGGAGCAGCGAAGAGGCACATGCTGAAGGGATCTTGCAGCGGGCAGATGATTGCGGAGATCAGGAAGATGCCCAGGATTGCATAGCGATACTGACGCAGAAGAAATTTAGCGTCGACGATGCCGAAGAGGGCGAGAAAAAAGATGAGGATGGGTAACTCAAAGCAGATGCCCAGACCGAGAATGACCGACATGAAGAAGCCGGTGTAGTCCTCAATCGTAAGGATCGGGTTGAACTTTTTACCGAAGTCGAAGATGAGGACTTTGATGGCGCCGGGAAGCACCCAGCGGTAGCCGAACCACGCTCCGGCAAGGAAGAGGCCGACCGTTGCGGACATGAACGGCCAGACGTAGCGCTTCTCATTGGCGTACATGCCCGGCGAGATGAAGAGCCAGATTTGATACAGGATGAACGGGCTGGCGAGGATGGCACCGCCAACGAAGGCGGTCTTGAGATAGAGATTCAGCCCGTCGGTGGGATGAGTGAAGTTAAGCGCGATGTGAAGCTGATCGAGTGGAGCCTGGACGAAGCCATAGAGACGTTCGTGAAAGACGTAGGCGATGATGAATCCGCCGAGCAGGTAATAGACGGAGTGGATGAGTCGCTTGCGGAGCTCGGTGAGATGCTCCATGAGGCTCATGCCGGGAAGTTCGGCGCGGTCGGTGACAGCCTTGCGTGCTCTGTCGATAGGGTCGAGGTCAGCCACGGTGAGTGACCTCACCGGTTGCGGAATCAGCCGAGACAGTCTCAGGATCAGCGTCGTGTGGGATGGAGTCGAGGACGGGCGAGAGCGCGGAGTTGCTGACGGGAAGGCCTGTAGAAGGTGGCATGAGATTGAGATCGCCGGAGGTGGCGATCGGCAGCGGCTCCGATGCTGGTGCAACGGTCTGCGGCTGTTCGTGTGGATGACCTACGAGGAACTCTTCGGTGGCGGGAGGTGCGATAGTGTTCTCGGTGCTGTCCGGGATCGCAGGTGCAACCGGAGCGGCCGCTTCCATGGCAGCGACTTTTTTCCGTTGCTCCTCCTGGTCGGCGATGCGAAGTTCTTCTTCCATCTGCATGCGGAATTCATTGGAGGCGCGACGGAACTCCGACATCAGTTTTCCAAGTTGCCGCGCGAGTTCAGGCAGCTTCTTCGGCCCGAAGAGAAGCAGGGCGAGGAAGATGAGAAGGGCGCTGTCCTGAAAGCTTGGCATAAGTCAGTCCCATGATACGGCTTACCGTGTTGACGGAACAAATGGACGGAAGAAGGAGACGCTGTTGTAAAATTTCTTTTGTACGGCATGAAGTGCAGAAGTGATTTGTACAAAACGCATCATTTGGATGCGAATTGCGTCTAATGATCGTAGGAACGGCTGACGGCCGCGGGTATAGAAGTGGCAGGAGTTGCAACACCCCCGTGGGTTGGGTGCAGGTTTGAAAGAGCCGGCACAGTGAATCCACTGCAACTTGAGCAGTGCATGCTTTCAACATCCCCGTCTCAGAGGTGAAAAGACGGTTCCGGCCTGGCCGGCGCCCGACGACCTTTGTGAGACTGAAGGCGGAGTACTTTGAACGGACTAATGGAGATTGCTTCGGCTGAGGCCGTAGCGGAGAACGTCGCGGCGGCGTGTTCGCTCGACAACTACCTTGCGCAACCCGACCATACGATGGACGCCCGCATTGCGGCGGCCCGAGCCACGCTGGGCACAGATGTGGTTCTCCTCGGCCACCACTACCAACGCGATGAGGTGATTCGGTTTGCCGACTTTACCGGTGACAGCTACAAGCTGTCGAAGGTCGCCTCGGAGACCGATGCGAAGTACATGCTCTTTTGCGGCGTGCACTTTATGGCGGAGACCGCTGACGTGTTGGGACGGCCCTGGCAGCAGGTAATTCTGCCGGACCTGAACGCCGGCTGCTCGATGGCCGACATGGCAGAGATCGGCCAGGTGGAAGACTGCTGGGACTCGCTGGAGCGCGCCGGGCTGACCGCAGACGGCGGCTTGATTCCGCTGACCTACATGAACTCGGCCGCCGCGATAAAGGGTTTTTGCGGCAGACGCGGCGGCCTGGTGTGCACCTCGTCGAACGCCCGCGCGGCGTTTGAGTGGGCCTTTGCGCGAGGGAGAAAGATTTTATTTCTGCCCGACCAGCACCTGGGGCGGAACACTGCGTTCGCGATGGGCATCCCATTGAGCGAGATGGTGGTGTGGGACCCCTATCAGATCAACGGAGGTCTGAGCGTCGACCGATTGAGGGCGGCAAAGGTCATCCTGTGGAAGGGACACTGCTCAGTGCACCAGCGTTTTCTTCCCGAGCATGTCGATCGCGTGCGCCGCGAGCATCGGAATATGCAGGTGATCGTGCATCCAGAGTGCCGCTGGGAGGTCTGCCAGAAGGCGGATGCCATCGGCTCGACGGAACGGATTATCGAGGTCATCGAAAAAGCCCCGGCAGGCTCGAGCTTTGCCGTGGGCACAGAGATCCATCTGGTCAATCGACTGGCGAAGCGGTTTGCTCCTTTGGGCAAGCAGGTGATGACGCTCGACGATTCGGGTTGCCTGTGCACCACTATGTACCGGATCTCGCCGCAACATCTGGCCTGGGCTCTGGAAAACCTGGTCGAGGGACGTGTGGTCAATCGCATCAAGGTGGAGGATGATGTCAAGCAGTGGGCGCGTGTTGCGCTCGATCGAATGCTGGAGATCAAGGCTTGAGCAAGACGTTTACCTTAAGCGAGGCGCAGACACTGCTGCCAGTGGTGGAAGCCCTTCTGCGGAAGGCGCAGGCGGCAGCCGTCGAGGCCGGGGAACATGAACGGGAGATGCAGCAGTTGGGCCATCGCATCTTTCTCTCTGGCGGCATGCACGTCGACGTGAGTGCGGCAGCCCGCCGGCGAGCGGAGCGCGAAAAGGCTGTGCAGGAGGCGAAGGACACTCTTGCGGAGATCGAATCGATCGGCGTGCAGGTGAAGGATCTGGAGGATGGTCTGCTCGACTTTCCTTCCGTTATGGACGGCAAGCCAATTTTGTTGTGCTGGAAGTTGGGCGAGCCAACCATCGCTCACTGGCATACCGAGGAGGAGGGCTTCGAGGGACGGAAGCCTCTGGATCCCCGCTTCGGCAAGACGGAGCGATTGAATTGACGAACTGCTTTGGTCGATGAGACAAGATCGGTCGCACTACAAGAAGCATCCCGCTTCGGTTTTGCAATCGGTATTCTGTTAGTTACCTGCTGATCGATGGCGGCGCAAACATGTTCCCTTCAAGGTGTATTATTTTCCGTGGCAGTGAACATGCACCCGTCTTTCATGCCGATGAACTTCTAATTCATCTCATATTCATCGGTTGAAGATGTAATCAATCCAGACTCGAAAGAAAGCATTCCACGTTCCATGCAGAGATCAACGGTGAGAGTGCCAATCGTGCCGCGCGATACGACCGAGGTATCTCCTGTGCCGGTCGGGAGCGGGCCTCGATCGGTTCTGCTGAAGCGAGAGATGCCCGGTCTGGATGTCTTGCGTGGAATTGCGATTCTGTCCGTCTTCTTCTTTCACGGTCTCAAGTGGTTTCTTCCCCGGGGCGCCTGGGCGGAGCCCCATGTAAGACTGATAGGCCAGGCTGTGTCCTTCGGATGGCTGGGTGTCAACCTTTTCTTCGTTCTCTCTGGCTTCCTGATCACTGGCATTCTGCTCGATACCCGCACAAAAAGGACCTATTGGAGCAGTTTCTACATCCGCCGTTTTCTTCGAATTGTGCCTCTTTATCTTGTTGTGCTGGCCATTGTGAAGGTTGCGCTGAATTGCAGCTGGGCTTATGTGATTCTTTGCCTGTTTTACCTGGCAAACTTTGCGGTTGAATTCCGGATTCCTGGACCAAGTTATGGTGCCCTCTGGTCTCTTGCGGTTGAGGAACAGTTTTACCTCGTGTGGCCTTTTCTGGTTCGTCGGCTGCAGCTGCGGACGCTAGCCGCTGTGTGTGTGTTGGGTATCGTGCTGTCGCCAGTTTTGCGCGCCATCAGCGTTTCGAATTCGATGCGCCTGGGAAGTCCCTATATCACTACATGGCTGATATGCGACAACTTGTTTTATGGTGCGTTGCTGGCGATCTTTTTACGCACCGCGGCGGCCACGGAACGGCGGGTGGCGCAACTGACTGTTCTCCTGGGCGGATTAGGTGCTGTACTACTAGGCGCGGGATTTTCATTTCAACTGCTAAGTCGCGGCACCCCCTCCGGCGCGGCCTTCCAGCCAATACCTTTTCTCTTCATCTTTTCCTCGATGCTGCTGGTTTCGCTCCGGTTTGGAGATCACCCTACGGTCTACCGCGCTCTGGCCCCGATCCGCTTTTTCGGCTATATCAGCTACGGTTTTTATCTCTTCCATACCTTAGGTTTTTTTGCCTTTGACTGGGTCACGGAACATCTCGGAGTTAACCTGCAACCACCAACGATTAGCTTTGTTTTATTTCGTTTTGTCATGGTCGGGGCCTGCCTTACCCTTTTCTGCTACATGTCCAGAAGATATTTTGAGGAGTATTTTTTGCGTTTCAAAGAACGACTGACGTCTGACTCGTCTCGAGCTAGTCGGAGTACCGAAGAAATGGAGATTCCGCTGGAGCCCACCTGTGGATAACTATCTCTACTAAACAATAATATTTATCGTTTATACTTTGCTCCATGCTGGTGAACGAGGCCAAATCATTTCGTGAGCTTTGCCGGGAGAACGGCATTGCCGTGACTCACCAGCGGCAGGTGCTCTACGAAGTGATGAAGACGATGCATGGCCATCCGAGTCCGGAAGAGGTCTATGCGCGAGTGAAGAAGAAGGTGCCGGCGATCTCGCTGGCTACCGTTTACAAGAACCTACACTTGTTCGTTGAGAGTGGTATTTTCCGCGAGGTGAGCATGCATCATGGCTCGTTGCGCGTGGAGATGAATGATGAGGCACACCACCACATGGTGTGCTCCAGGTGCAAAGCGATTACCGACATCGGAGAGAAGGAGCTTGGGCTGGTCTCGAAACGAGACAGGCTGCCCGGCGGATTTCTGGTCCAGCGGTATGCAGTCGACGTGATTGGGCTTTGTGCAAAGTGTCAGTAAAGGTTAGGTAAAACCGCAACAAAATTTCGAGGTGAACGATGTCAAGCGAAGCAAAATGCCCGGTTACGAATGAGTCAGCCCATGGCGCAGTCACGACGTCACACGGCGCATCCCGAAGGAACCACGATTGGTGGCCCGATCAACTGAATCTTAAGCCCTTAAGCCAACACTCTTCGCTGACCAATCCCATGGGCGAGGAGTTTAACTACGCTGAGGAGTTCAAGAGCCTGGACCTGAATGCGGTGATCAAGGACCTGCATGCGTTGATGACGACCTCGCAGGATTGGTGGCCAGCGGACTACGGCCACTATGGGCCGTTGTTCATCCGTATGGCGTGGCACAGCGCCGGTACCTACCGCATCGCCGATGGACGCGGTGGCGCGGGCCAAGGTATGCAACGCTTTGCTCCGTTGAATAGCTGGCCAGACAACGTAAGCCTGGATAAGGCGCGGCGACTACTCTGGCCGATCAAACAGAAGTACGGACGGAAGATCTCATGGGCCGACTTGATGATCCTCACGGGCAACGTGGCACTGGAATCGATGGGATTTAAGACGTACGGTTTCGCTGGTGGACGTGCAGATGTCTGGGAGCCAGACAATACGTATTGGGGGCCGGAGACGACTTGGCTGGGCGACAAGCGATACAGTGGCGATCGCCAGCTGGAAAACCCGCTTGGTGCTGTGCAGATGGGTTTGATTTACGTCAATCCGGAGGGGCCGAACGGCAATCCCGATCCTATCGGTTCGGCGCGGGACATTCGCGAGACCTTTGCGCGGATGGCGATGGACGACGAGGAAACAGTCGCGCTGATTGCTGGCGGACACGCCTTCGGCAAAACGCATGGCGCCGGCAATCCGGAACAGTACGTTGGTCGTGAGCCCGAAGGTGCGCCGATCGAAGAGCAGGGCCTTGGCTGGAAGAACAGCCTTGGCAACGGCGTAGGCGTCAATACGATCTCCAGCGGCCTGGAAGGCGCATGGACGACGCACCCAGCGAGGTGGGACGTTGAATACCTCGAAAACCTGTTCAACTACGAGTGGGAGCTGACGAAGAGTCCGGCAGGCGCGCAGCAATGGAAACCCAAGAATGGAGCTGCTGCGGGCACGGTGCCGGATGCGCACGATCCATCGAAGAAGCACGCCCCAACGATGTTGACGTCGGACCTTGCCCTGCGATTTGATCCGAGCTACGAGAAGATTTCGCGGGACTACCTGGCGAATCCGCAGAAGTTCGCGGACGCCTTCGCGAAGGCATGGTACAAGCTGACTCATCGTGACATGGGGCCCATTGCGCGATATCTTGGTCCGCTCGTCCCTAAGGAGCACCTGATCTGGCAGGATCCTGTCCCGGTGGTTGATCACGAGCTGATCGGCGAGCCGGAAATTAATGCCCTCAAGGCTAAGATCCTCGCATCCGGGCTCTCCGTCTCTCAACTCGTCACGACCGCCTGGGCATCAGCATCGAGCTTCCGTGGCTCCGACAAGCGTGGCGGGGCAAACGGAGCGCGCATTCGTCTTGCACCGCAGAAGTTCTGGCAGGTGAACCAGCCGACCGAGCTTGCGAAGGTTCTCGACAAGCTGGAGGCGATTCAGAAGGAGTTCAATGCAGGGTCCGGCGCGAAGAAAGTATCGCTCGCCGACCTGATCGTCCTGGGCGGTTGTGCCGCAGTCGAAGAGGCTGCGAAGAAGGCGGGCCAGGAAGTGAAGGTTCCCTTCTCTCCGGGCCGCACGGACGCGTCGCAGGAGCAGACCGATACCCACTCGTTCGCGGTGCTCGAGCCTATTGCAGATGGCTTCCGCAACTACCTGCGTCCGGGACACGAGGCATTTGCGGCCGAGTTGCTCGTAGACAAGGCAAACCTGTTGACACTGACCGCTCCGGAGATGACTGTTCTGCTCGGTGGCCTTCGCGTGTTGGGTGCAAACTTCGAACAGTCCTCAAACGGTGTTTTCACGAAGCAGCCCGGCAAGCTGACCAATGACTACTTCGTGAATCTTCTCGACATGTCCACGAAATGGCAAAGGACCGATAAAGACGGCGTGTTGGAGGGACTCGATCGGGCCACTGGCGATCCAAAGTGGACGGGAAGCATTGTTGATCTCGTCTTCGGATCTAACTCTCAACTACGCGCCTTGGCCGAGGTGTACGCAAGCAGCGACTCGCAGCCGATCTTCGTGCGTGACTTTGTCGCGGCCTGGAACAAAGTGATGAATCTCGATCGCTTTGACCTCGCGTAACTTCAAAGGAAGGCAAGAGCGGTCCAGCGATGGGCCGCTCTTTTTTTTCTAAAGACTAGTTTGACTGCGGCTGCGCGGAAGGCGGGCCAGGCCTCGGTGCATTGGGATCGGGTTTGCCACCGGGGTTCCACTCGGGCTTCCAGTTGGAGTTGGCCAACCAGCGGACGGGATTAACCATTGAGTCGATGGCTTTGGTCATATGCCCGAAGTCGATGGTGCGGAGTTCGTCGCTGGGCTGGTGGTAGTCATTATGCAGGCCAAAGCTTGAGACGGATTGAGCGACGATCCCTTGCAGTGCAAGCGCGTAGTTATCCGAGCGCTGGAAGAAATGCTGGGCTGGGTGAGGATCGTTGACCAGATGTGCTCCATGTTTTGCGAGCTCCGGACCTAGGTTGGAGCGGTCGAAGCCGGTAAGCCAGAGCGTTCCGGCGGGAACCGCAGGATCGGGCCGCCCGATCATCTCGAACTCGAGATTGGCGACGATGCCGGTAAGCGCAACCGGTGGGTGCGCTAGGAAGGCGCGGTTGCCAAAGCCGCCGAGCTCCTCCGAACCGAAGCAGGCAAAGACGATGGTGCGCTTGGGGCGTGAGCCTGTGGCGAGGATGCGCGCCAAAGCAAGGACGGCTGTTGTTCCTGAGGCGTCGTCATCGGCGCCGTTGTAGGTGGTGTCGCCCGCGGCATTGGCGGGACCGATGCCAAGGTGGTCGAGATGCGCGGTGAGCAGGATCACCTCGTTCGGTGAGGTGCTTCCGCGGAGGATGCCGATGGCGTTCCAGGTCTCTTTGCGCGGCACATCCTGGAACTTCGCGAGGCGTTGCTGGATCCTCGGGGGCAGGGGATCGGGCAGTGGTGTCTTCTGCAGGAAGGTCCCGTTCTCCCCACCCGGTTCAAGACCCAGGGACTGGAGCTGAGCTGCGACGTAGAGAGCGGCGATGTGTTCGTCACGTGTCGCCGAACCGCGGCCGTGGAGTTCGTCGGAGGCGAGAAAATCCATGTCCGCGTGAACTTCATGTTGCAATGTTGTGGACTGGGATGCCGTTTCTTCTGCTGATGCGTCGAAGGAGTGGTGGGTTTGCCGCCCATCTACTGAAGGAACTAACGTTAGAGCGGACGCAAGCGCAAATGTGCTCAAGAGGCGCTGACATTTCGATGAATACATTGTGCGAATTATAGAAGAACGCCAGTTTGGATTAGTCTTGAAGGACACCGGCGACAGCGAAGATTGGAACGAGGGGCTTGAAGTGATGGAACGAAAGGGAAGCGTGCATCGGTGGATGGCTGCCGCGGCCGCGATAGTGGTGCCGTTTTTGACGGGTTGCGGTGACTTCTTTCCGCCAATTAACAACGGAGGCGGCGGAGGCGGAGGGACGACCAGCGGTCGCGTCTACGTGGCAAACCAGGCGGCGAGCTCCATCGGTGGATTCTCAATCGGCACCGGAACGCTGACCATCGTGACCAACACTCCGGTAGCCACGGCCTATAAGCCGCTGTCGATGGTTGTGACGCCGAACAACGGCCTCCTCTATGTCGGATCGGCGTCTGGGATCTTCGTGTATTTCATCAACTCCGACGGATCGTTGACGACGCCAAGTAGTGGTTCTCAGCCGGCAGGAGTGTTCGCGCAGTCGATCGACGTGTCTCCTGACGGCCAGTGGCTGATTGCGCTGGATGGCACGACGCAACAGCTCGACATCTTTCAGATCAACTCGTCGACCGGCGCTTTGACGTCTATCACCGCTCCAGCCACCTATTCGGGCACAACCGGTACATGGCAGCCGAGCCAGGTGCGTGTGTCTCCCGATGGAACCTTGATCTTTGCCGCACTCGGCACAGCCGGCGATGTGGTCTTCACGTTCAACACGACGACCGGCGTGGCTGCGAGCAGCCAATATCTCCCCACGGGAGATGCAGCGACGGGCGACTATGGGCTTGTGATGAGCGCGAAGACGCCCTACCTCTATATCGCCAGGAGCGGAACTAAGGGAGGCGTCGCGGTTTATAACGTCGGAAGTGTAGGACAGTTGACCGCCGTTACCGGGTCGCCGTTTGCCGCGGGCAGTGGAACCTTCTCTGTAGCGCTGGACAGCACGGGAACCTACGTCTACGCCGCAAATCGCACAGACGGGACCGTCTCCGGCTACACAATCGTGCCATCGACGACTGCCTTAGGCTTGTCTCTCACGCCATTGACCGGCTCGCCGTACCTGAGTGGAGCGGGCGCGCAGGCTATCGCGATCGATGCGACGAACAAGTATCTGTTATCGGTTGCGGTTGGTGGCGCTCCGGACATGACGATGTACAGCTTCGATATTTCCGTTCCCGGCAAGCTCGACCCGGCGACCAGCGTTGCCACCGGTGTCAATCCTGCTGGTGCCGTTGCACTTGCGTTGACGCACTAGGCGTTAATACCTCAGGGCCGATACTCCTTTGAGTAGTGCGTGTCGAATTGACAGCCGTTTTGCGGGAATCGTCCTCATCGCCAGTAATATGGGTGAAGTGGTGTGTGCAGTGTTGTGGAGTCCTTCGGCTATTTTCTCTTCGTCCCGACAACTCGATCTAGTCCGCAGGACCCTGCGGATTGCAGGCCTCGCGGGCTTGCTGATGTGCCTGACGTTCGGTCTCGGCTGTTCGCGACTGCGGCCCAAGCCTCCGGCGCAGTACGTGTACGTCACGGCGAAGCAGACGTTTCTGCGCGATCGCGTCGCGGCCGTCTCCAACCGCACCGCGACCGTCCAAAATGGCGACAAGCTCCAGGTACTTGAGCGTGGCCGTCGCTTCATACGTGTGCAGACTGAGAAAGGCGAACAGGGATGGATCGACGAGAAGGTCGTCGCGGCCCAGGAGATCTTCGATCAGTTCGAGACCCTGAAACAACAGCACAAAGACGATCCGACCGTTGCGTCCGCCGTCGTGCGAGACGAGGTCTATGTCCACGCCAAACCCGGCCGCGATACCGAGAAGTTTTACCGTCTGGCAGAGGGCGAAAAGTTGAAGCTACTCGCTCGCGCAACCCTGGCGAAGCCTCTGCCGCCGGGTACGCGAGTTGCCAAGCCTGCACCTCCGCCCGCTGGCACCAACGCCAAAGCCGCTGCCGTACCGGATGCGCCGGCGCCTCCCGTGATGGAAGACTGGTGGCTGATACGCGATTCCAAGGGCGACACCGGTTGGCTCTACGGCCGCATGATGGATGTTGACGTTCCCGATGCAGTCGGCCGCTATGCCGAGGGCCAGCGCATCGTAGGCGCTTACGTTCTCACGACGGTCAACGATCCCGAAGCCGAGCAGGACAACAAGGACATTCCGATCTACGTCACTGTGTTGAATCCGTACAAGGCGGGCCTGCCGTACGACTTCGATCAGGTCCGCGTGTTCACCTGGAACGTGAAGAAACACCGCTATGAGACTGGCTTTCGCGACAAAAATATCGAAGGATATCTACCCGTCATCACAAAGACGGCGGCCGATCCCTACGGAAAATCCCCAACCGCGACGACGCCCGCGCCCACCTTTTCGTACCGAGTCCTCGCCGATGACGCCGGCCCTGTCATTCCCGACCCAGTCACTGGAGCGGTGGTGCCGGGCAAGACGATCCTGAAGACGTACCGGCTTGAGGGCAATCTTGTCCGCCGCGTGATTCCGCCAGGTACGCCAACGGGCGGAGAGGCTCGGCCTCAACCGGCTGCGGATAAGAAGAAGCCCGCAGCCAAGACGAAAAAGAAGCGTTAGATCTCTGGGCCCATCTCAGGCATAAAAGCTTGCAATGGCTTCGACAACTGTCTGCTGCTCATCTTCGCGTAGTTCCGGATACATAGGCAGGGCGAGCACCTCGTGAGCAGCGGCTTCGCTCAGCGGAAAGTCGCCTTGTTTATAACCGAGGCACGCCAGACTCGTCTGTAGGTGCAACGGCAACGGATAATAGATCTCGCTGCCGATCTGCCGGTCAGTGAGGTACTCCCGGAGAGCGTCTCGCCGAGGCGCGCGGATGACGTACTGATGGAAGACATGGCCAGCACGCGGATCGGTGAACGGAAGGACGACCCCTTCCTTCACAGTTTTTCCGACAAGGCCCGCGTCGCGGAAAAGTTCGTCATACCGCACAGCCAGATCACGGCGCCTTTGATTCCACATCGGCAGATAGCGCAGTTTCACCTCAAGAATTGCGGCCTGCAGGCTATCGAGCCGCGAGTTCCAGCCAATCTCATCGTGATAGTAGCGGCGGCGCATGCCGTGGGCGCGAAGAACGCGGGCGTGGTCGTCGATCTCGGCCGACGGCGTAGTCACCAGGCCGGCGTCGCCCATGGCGCTGAGATTCTTCGTAGGGTAGAAGCTGAACGCAGCAGCATCGCCCAGCGCTCCGGCGGGAACTCCGTTCCACGTAGCCCCGAAGGCCTGTGCCGCGTCTTCCACGAGCAGCAGATTGTGCCTCTGTTTGAGAGCGCTAAAGGCGTCCCAGTCGGCGCACTGGCCGTAGAGGTGAACAGGCAGGATAGCCTTGATTGTTGTCCCTTTGTGATCGCGAATGACCTTCTCGACAGCCGCGGCAGAGAGGTTGAAGGTTGCCGGGTCGATATCGGCGAGCAGAGGCTGCGCGCCGCACCGAAGAATCGCGCTGACGCTGGCGAAGAAGCTGAACGGCGTCGTGATCACTGCGTCGCCGGGGCCAACGTGCGCGGCAGCCAGGGCGAGCCAGATTGCGTCGGTGCCACTCGCGCAGCCAATCGCATGAGGCACCGCGCACGCCGTTGCGGCAGCCTGTTCGAAGCTGGCAACCTGCGGCCCAAGAATGAACCGCTGCGAGGTGCAAACGGCCTCGATGGAATCGAGCAGTTCCTGCCGAATACTGGCAAACTGACGGGAAAAATCAAGCATCTGAACGGGTTGCGGCTTGTTGATCGGCACGCTTTTATCGTATATCCCTCAGCGGTCGAGTGCAGGCCCACGTTGTGTTCCGGGCTGCGTCTAATAGTCCTGGAATCTTCTCAATACTCCTATGAGTGAGAAGTTTGGCGGTTCCAGGTTGATTATTGCCGCGGATGCTCGTATCGTTGACAGTCTTGGCTTCAGGCTCAGTAATGCAGTGGGCTGAGATTTCTTCTGAAGTTGATGGACCACGGCAAAACCTTATGGCACGGTAACGAATTAAAGCTAAGGAGATCGGCACCATGGAATCAAAGCCGGCACAGAACATTCAGGATACTTTTCTCAACACAGTGCGAAAAGATAAGAGTCCGATCACGATCTACCTGGTTAGCGGAGTCAAGCTCACGGGGAAGATTCGGTCGTTCGATAAATACTCAGTACTGCTGGAAAACAACAGCCAGGAGCAGCTGATCTTCAAACACGCGATCTCGACCGTGGTGAGTGGTAGAGCCGGCGCACATGGAGATTTGCGGCCGGACAGCAAGCCGGAGATGAGGGCGACGGTAAGCTCCGCGCCCCCGGTCACGGCGGTGCAAGAGGCAAACGGCACCCAAGGCCGTTAGCCATTGACAGCGAAAGAGACGAAGGTAAAGACAGTGAGGCGGAGTCTGGTCGCAGCACAGCAGGCGGCCGTGCGATCTTCGCAGCGCGGTCTTCCTCAGGCGGAGCGCGCCGTTCTGGTCGCCGTGGAGTTTACCGGCGAACGGCGAAAGCTGACTGCGGCGGCGCGTCTTGCGCGCAACGCAGCCGCGGTATCTGCCGGGACCGCGTTGGAAGAAGGCAACGGAGAATCGTCGTCCGCAGGCGCCACGCGGGCCGTGGACCTGGACTTCGATGCGTCACTGGCCGAGTTTGAAGAGCTCGCTCGCAGCGCCGGTGCGGAGGTTGCCGCGACGTTGATTCAGCGCCGCCCGCGACCCGACCCCGCAACGCTCGTAGGTGGCGGCAAACTCGAAGAGATCGAGGGCGTCATCGCCTCGACCGGCGCCGACCTGGTGCTATTCGACCACGACTTGTCGCCATCCCAGCTGCGCAATCTTGAGGCGAAGCTACCCTGCCGGGTGATCGACAGAACGCAGCTGATCCTGGACATCTTTGCGCGGCATGCACGTACCCGTGAAGGCCAGCTGCAGGTTGAACTCGCGCAATTGGAGTATCAACTGCCAAGATTGGCCGGACGCGGCAAAGCCATGTCTCAACTCGGCGGCGGCATCGGAACCCGCGGACCCGGTGAGACGCAACTCGAGACCGACCGCCGCAAGATCAACATGCGCATCGATCATGTGAAGGAGCAGCTGGAGTCGGTGCGCCGAATTCGCCGGCAGCAGCGGCAGAGGCGTGAAGCCGTCCCGGTGCCCGTGGTCGCTCTGGTCGGCTATACCAACGCAGGCAAAAGCACGCTCTTCAACGCGCTGACCGAGGCTGGAGTGCTCGAGTCGTCACGGATGTTCGCCACACTGGACCCCAAGCTGCGGCAGTTGCAGCTGCCGTCTCGCAGAAAAATCCTCCTGTCGGACACCGTAGGTTTTATCCGCAATCTGCCGCACACCCTGGTGACCAGCTTTCGCGCAACGCTCGAAGAGGTGGAGCGGGCCGAGCTGTTGCTCCACGTTCGCGATGCATCGAGCCCGATGGTTGCCGAGCAAAAAGCTCAAGTCCAGAAGGTACTCGCCGAGCTCGACGTCTCGAACAAGCCAGTGATCGAGGTGCTCAACAAGATCGACCTGGTGTCAGACAAGGAAGGCGCGCCGATGGGCGCTCCCGGAAGCGTCGCGGTCTCGGGGCTGAAAAAGCTGGGGTTAGACCATCTCCTGAAGGCCATCGACGACGCGCTCGTCGCCGACCCGGTCGTCGAAATGCAGTTTCGTCTCCCTCAGTCGGAAGGCGCCGTTCTGGCAGCTTTGGAGGCGGGGGCGATTGTGGAGGGAAAGAAATTCGAGGGAAATCTGGCATTCCTGAGCGCCCGCGGCCCGGCATCGCTACTGAACAGGTTTAGAAGGTTTAGAGAACGAACCTGAGCGAAGCCGCGGAACTCGAAGCTCAAAATTCAAGGCTCAAAACCCCACTTAACTAGCATAGGCCGCCTGAAGGGGAGCGGAGGTGGTGTCCCCAATCACGCGACCTATGTGACCCAGATAGTAGGGTCCAGGTAGTACTTAACAGTCTAGTCCTTTCGCTCGGGAAGTCAAAGGCTAATCGGCGCGAAAAGGTACCAATTAGGCTCAGTCGGAGTTCGTGCGAAGATCGACCTTCTCGGGCGATTATCGACACTCCATTGGTTGACACTCTGATAAGTGCTTTGCTAAAACTAGGTGTACCTCGCACTTCGCTCACGGTCTTCACCAGCGCTCGAAGCACCACAATCTAGCTGTGTTAGACAGCTGACGACAGGACTTCCAAGCGGCAACAGCCGACCCCATTCATGGATCAGATACTGAATCAACTCGGTGAACTTGTGCTCGGCTCCGTGCCGACGATCGTTCTCTTTGTGTTGTTAGTGGCAGCCTACAACTTGCTTGTTCGACGCCCTCTTGACCGCGTTCTCGCCGAGCGCCGCGCTCGCACCTCAGGTGCAGTAGAGCAGTCACGCAAAGCCTTCGCCGCGGCTGAAGCCGAGACGGCGGCCTACGAAGAAAAGCTGCGCGCGGCCAAGGCCGAGATCTTTCAGGCGCGCGACAAAAAGTTGAAACAATGGAACGCAGAACGCGAGGCCGCGCTGGCCCAGGTGCGAACCCACACGCAGGAGCGCGTCCGCGGAGCGCGACAAGAGATCGAGCAGAGTGCCCAGGAGGCGCGGGTCCAGATCGTCGGGTTGAGCGATGAACTAAGTTCGCGTGTGCTCAAGGCCGTCCTTCCGGCTGGCGTTCGTTCGACGGAGGTGGCCCAGTGAAGCTTGCCCGTCTGAAGAGACCTCTCCCCGCCCTGATCATGGCCGTCGTCATGTTTGCGCCGGTCCACTACACAAGTGCCCAAGAACCGGCCCCTTCCAGCGCCGGTGCTGGACAGCTTAGTTCGCCCGAGGCGCAGTCACCCGAGAAGAACAAGCAGGAACACGACGAGAAGGAGGAGTACCTCCATTCGGATACCGTCCGTAAGTTTGGAGCGATGCTTGGTTTGAACGCCGAGCAATCAGCAACAACCTTTATCGTTGCAAACTTTGTGCTGCTTGCCATTGGAGTTGGTTGGTTCCTCCTCAAGACCCTCCCGAAGACCTTCCGCGATCGCAACACCTCGATCCAGAAGAACCTCGTAGATGCCCGCACAGCCACCGAAGAGGCAAATGCGCGTCTGAGGGTCGTTGAAGAGCGCCTCAGCAAGCTCGACGACCAGATCGCCGCAATGCGCGTTCAGGCCGAGAAAGACTCCGCCTCCGACGAGCAGCGCATCAAGGCCAGCGTCGAAGAAGACAAGCAAAAGATCCTCGCCGCAGCCGAGCAGGAGATCGCCGCCGCCACCGCCCTCGCGCAGCGTCAGATCCAGCAGTACGCCGCTGAACTCGCAGTCGACCAGGCGGCCCGCAAACTCGTCGTCACCGCCGAAACCGACCGCCTCCTCGTGCAGAGCTTCGCGCGACGGCTTATGGGCGACGACTCGAAGGGTGGGCACAACTAATGTCAGTCCTCTCCCTTCGTTACGCCCACGCCTTCGCCTCTGTCGCAGAAGCGTCGCGGCTCGACACAGCAGTGGCCCAGCAGCAACTCAGCGACTTCAGCGGCACCCTAGCCGACAGCCGCGAGCTTCGCGAAGTTCTGATGAATCCCTCGATTGCAACCGAGCAGAAGTTGAAGGTCCTCGACGCAATCGCCGGACGAATCGGCATGTTCCCCCAGGTCCGGAACTTTCTCGCCGTCATCATGGGCCACCAGCGCCTCGCCGAACTCAACGAGATCCTCACCGAGTACCACGCCGTCGCCGACGAGCAATCCAACCTGGCCGAGGCCGAGATCACCAGCGCCCGTCTTCTGAACGAGCAGGACCGCGCGGAACTTGAAGCCGAGGTCGCCAAACTGGCAGGCGGCCGTGTCCGCGCCACCTACCATCAGGACGCGACCCTGCTCGGCGGCGCCATCGTGCGCATCGGGTCGACGGTCTACGACGGCTCCATCAGGGCCCAGTTGCAGCAGTTGAAGCAGAAGCTTGTGAACGCGTAGAGTTCTTCGTGGGCAATCGCGCAAAGGTTTTCAGAATTGAAGCAGGTAGAAGGAAGACATGGCACAGATTAAGGCGGATGAGATAACTGAACTGCTTCGCCAGCAGATTGAAAACTTCGAGCAGCGCATCCAGGTCGACGAAGTCGGCACAGTCATCTCCCTCGGCGACGGAATCGCGCGCGTCCACGGCCTCGACAAGGTCATGGCCGGCGAGCTCATTGAATTTCCCCACGGCGTAGCTGGCCTCGCCATGAACCTCGACGAAGACCAGGTCGGCGCCGTCCTCCTCGGCGACTACACCGAGATCAAAGAAGGCGACACCGTCAAGCGCACCGGCAAGATCATGTCCGTGCCCGTCGGCGAAGCCATGATTGGCCGCGTCGTCAACGCGCTCGGCCAGCCCATCGACGACAAGGGGCCGATCAATACCGACAAGTATCTCCCCGTCGAGCGGCTCGCCCCCGGCGTCATCGATCGTCAGTCCGTCCGCGAGCCCATGGCCACCGGCATCAAGGCCATCGACACGATGATCCCCATCGGCCGCGGCCAGCGCGAGCTCCTCATCGGCGACCGCCAGACCGGTAAGACCGCCATCGCACTCGACACCATCATCAACTCCGCGAAGAACAACCTGATCTGCATCTACTGCGCGGTCGGCCAGAAGCGTTCCTCCGTCGCGCAGGTCGTGCAGACGCTCGAAGAGTATGGCGCGATGGCCTACACCATCGTCGTCGCCGCCACCGCATCTGAGCCGGCCCCGATGCAGTACCTCGCTCCCTTCGCCGCCACTGCGATGGGCGAGTACTTCCGCGATTCCGGCAAACACGCGCTGATCATCTACGACGACCTCTCCAAGCACGCCGCTTCGTATCGTGAAATCTCGTTGCTCCTTCGCCGTCCGCCAGGTCGCGAAGCCTATCCCGGCGATGTCTTCTACCTTCACTCCCGCCTGCTCGAGCGCAGCTCCAAGGTCTCCGAAAAGCTCGGCGGCGGCTCGCTGACCGCACTTCCCATCATCGAGACGCAGGCTGGCGACGTCTCCGCGTATATCCCGACCAACGTCATCTCCATCACCGACGGCCAGATCTTCCTTGAGACTGACCTCTTCAATTCGGGCGTCCGTCCAGCCGTCAACGTTGGCCTTTCGGTCTCGCGCGTCGGCTTCTCCGCGGCCATCAAGGCGACCAAGCAGGTCGGCGCAACCCTAAAGCTGGACCTCGCGCAGTACCGCGAACTCGCCGCCTTCTCGCAGTTCGGCTCCGACCTCGACAAGGTGACGCAGCAGCAGCTCAGCCGCGGCCAACGCCTTACCGAGCTTCTCAAGCAACCGCAGTTCCAGCCGCTCCCCGTTGAAAAGCAGGTTGCGATCCTCTTCGCTGGCGTCAACGGCCTGCTCGACGACGTCGAAGTGAAGGATCTGCGCGCATTTGAGGATGGCTTCTATCCCTACCTCGAGTCCGCCCACACATCCGTCCTCACCGACATCGCCACCAAGAAGGCGCTCGACGACGACATCAAGAAGCGTCTGACCGACGCCATCAAGGAATACAAATCAACCTTCCTCGCAAGCATTAAGGACAAGAAAGAGACGGCCGCGGCTAAGTAAATGGCAAACGTACTCGATCTTCGGCGACGCATCCGCAGTGTCAAGAACACGCGGCAGATCACCAAGGCCATGAAGATGGTCTCGGCTGCCAAGCTGCGCCGCGCGCAGGAGCGCGCCATCCAGGCCAGGCCCTACGCGAAGATGCTCACCAACGTCCTCGAATCGCTCGTCCGCCGCACAGACGCGTACAGCGATGAGACCGGCGAAATCCTTCACCCGCTGCTCGAGGAGCGCGAGGAGAAGAACGTTCTCGTCGTCTTCGTCGCGGGCGACAAGGGCTTCGCGGGCGCGTTCAACTCAAACATCGTCAAGGCCGGCCAGGCTTTCATCGGTAGTCGAATCGCAGAGGGAAAGACAGTCGACATGGAGCTCATCGGCCGCAAGGCCGTCACGCACGTCGGTAAGAGATTCCCCATGGCCGTCTATGAAAAGAAGACGGAGCACTACGACAACGAGCTCGCAACGCACCATGAGATTATCCGTCACCGTTCGCAGCCTATCGAAGTCGCCGCGACCCACGCGGATCTCCTCCATAGCCTTGATTTCGACAGAGTCAGCGACATCGCCCGCTCCATCATTGAGAGCTACTCGCGTAAGGAGATCGACTCGGTCTACCTGGTCTACAACGAGTTCAAGTCCGTCATCGCGCAGCGCGTGGTCGTCGAAAAGCTCTTGCCTATCCGTAAGCTTGGCTTGCAGGAGATCAGTGCGGCCGAAGAGATGACCAAAGAGCAGAGGGACGCAGTTGCCCGTGCGGCAGTGTCATCGGGCATCAGCGCCAACATACCCGAGGAATCGGTCATCGAATACGAAGCGAAGAAGTTCGGTACCGCTGAGGTTGACTACATCTTCGATCAGTCGCCGCAGCGGCTATTGCGTCACCTCATGCCGCGCTACGTCACGACGCAGCTCTTCCATGCGTTTCTGGAAAGTGTCGCTGCAGAGCATGCTGCTCGTATGACCGCGATGGATTCGGCGACAACCAATGCTGGAGAGATGATCGACGCGCTCTCGCTCAAGATGAACCGTGTGCGGCAGGCAGCGATTACCAAGGAGATTATCGAAATCGTGAGCGGCGCAGCCGCTCTGTAGCCGCAGCTTTAGTTTTGGGTTTCCCCTGGGATCTGTAGCGTTCCCCGATGGCAAAGATTTTTAGGTAACGAAAGAAAGAATTTATGGCAGAGAACATTGGAAAAGTAATTTCGATCAGCGGCCCGGCCGTTGATATTCAATTCGAAGAGTCGAAGATGCCTCCCATCTTCCAGGCCATTCGCATCGTCAGCGAAGGCTTCAACGTCCCAGCGCCGCTCGACATCATCGTTGAGGTGCAGCAGCACCTTGGCGAAGGTCGCGTGCGCTGCATCGCGATGGTCGCAACCGAAGGCATGGTTCGCGGGATGAAGGCGATCGACACCGGCGCGGGCATCACGGTCCCCGTGGGCCGCGAAACGCTCGGCCGCGTGCTCAACGTCCTCGGCCAGCCCGTCGACGAGCTTGGTCCGGTCAACGCCAAGGTGCATCTGCCCATCCACCGGCAGGCCCCCGCGTTCGACGAACAGTCGACCCAGGAAGAGATGTTCGAGACTGGCATTAAGGTCATCGACCTCATCCAGCCGTTCTTGAAGGGTGGAAAGATCGGCCTCTTCGGCGGCGCCGGCGTCGGCAAGACCGTCATCATTCAGGAGCTCATCAACAACGTCGCCAGCCAGCACGGTGGCTTCTCCGTCTTCGCCGGCGTTGGTGAGCGCACCCGCGAGGGCAACGACCTCTGGATGGAGTTCCAGGAGTCCGGAGTTATCGACCTCAAGGACCTGCCCAAGAGCAAAGCGACGCTTGTTTACGGTCAGATGAC
This sequence comes from Acidobacteriaceae bacterium KBS 89, assembly GCA_000381605.1. GTDB lineage: Bacteria > Acidobacteriota > Terriglobia > Terriglobales > Acidobacteriaceae > Edaphobacter. The sequence goes on along the minus strand of KB906754.1, from coordinate 236,992 downwards.
CGAGCCGCCAGGGGCGCGTCTCCGCGTTGCTCTCACCGGCCTCACCGTCGCCGAGCACTTTCGCGACGAAGAAGGCGCGGACACGCTGCTCTTCATCGACAACATCTTCCGCTTCACCCAGGCCGGTTCTGAGGTCTCCACGCTGCTCGGCCGTATGCCGTCAGCCGTAGGCTACCAGCCGAACCTCGCAACAGAGATGGGCGAGCTGCAGGAGCGCATCACCTCCACCAAGAAGGGCTCCATCACCTCCGTGCAGGCCGTCTACGTGCCCGCCGACGACCTGACCGACCCCGCGCCCGCCACGACCTTCGCTCACCTCGACGCGACCACCGTGCTCTCGCGTCCTCTCTCCGAACTCGGCATCTACCCCGCCGTCGATCCTCTGGCCTCCACTTCGCGCATTCTCGCTCCGCGTGTCGTCGGTCAGGAGCACTACGACGTCGCCCAGGGCGTGAAGAAGATTCTGCAGCGCTACAAAGACCTGCAGGACATCATCGCCATCCTCGGTATCGACGAGCTCTCGGAAGATGACAAGATCACCGTAGCGCGCGCCCGCAAGGTCCAGCGCTTTCTCTCGCAGCCCTTCCATGTCGCCGAGATCTTCACCGGCATCCCCGGCGCGTACGTCAAGGTTGCAGACACCGTCCGCAGCTTCCGCGAGATCATCGAAGGCAAGCACGATGACATCCCCGAGCAGGCTTTCTATCTGAAGGGCGGCATCGAAGACGTCATCGCAGCCGCAGAGAAGATGAAGCAGACGGTGTAGCGTATTGTTAAGGGCGCGGCTTCAGCCGTGCCGCAAGGAACCAGGCAAGAAGGGGGCTTTAGCCCCTGGGGTACTCATGGCAGATACACCACAATCCGGACTGTTGGCAGTAAGGCTGGTAACGCCGGACCGCATCCTGCTGGACGCGACGGCAGAGGCAGTCGAGCTGCCGTCCATGTCGGGCTACCTGGAGGCGCTCTATGGCGCCGCTCCGCTGCTCGCAGAGCTAGGCGCAGGCGAGGTGCGGCTGCACGGTGGTACATCAGGCGACCAGAAGTTCTTCGTCGCCTGGGGCTTCGTAGAAGTCCTCCCAGAGCGCGTTACGATCCTGGCTGAGACCGCACTCCATCCCAACGAGATCGACCGCGCTGAGGCCCAGCAGGAACTCCAGGAGGGCCAAAAGCTCTGGCAGGAGGCTGGTGACGACGGCGAGAAGTACGACGAAGCCAACGCCATCACCCGCCGCGCCGAAGAGAAGATCGCTTCAGCGGACGGCAAGAGTACCTAGCCCAGACTTACCGATCAAAGAAGCCGCCCCAGAGGCGGCTTCTTCACGTCTGTGGAAAAAACTGAAAAAATAGTTGGAAAAGTGGCGTATTTTCCGTCCCGGAAAACCACCATCAATCCACCACGTTTCACCACTCAATTCACCACGTTTTCACCACAAAAACACCACTCTTTGCACCTCGTTTTCCAAAAACCCCCTCAAAAAACACCAGCAAAACAACAAAACCCCGGGCTCGCACCGAGGTCTCATTTTTTTTCTGAAATACAGTGATTTAAGACGCTTTTTTCGCCTTGGCGGCGGGTGCCTTCTTCGCGTTAGGCGCAGGTGCCTTCGAGGTCGCCGCAGGGGCCTCTGGAGTAGCCTCAGCCTGTTGCCGCAGCGCATGAATCACGACGCGCAGCATCTCCTCCTCTGGAGCAGGTTTGCCCGTAAATATCTCAAACTGCCGCGCCCCCTGCTGCACAAACATCTCAATCCCGGTAATGATTGGAATGCCCTTCTGGCGAGCCATGCGAAGCAGTGGTGTCTCCAGCGGGTTATAGACCAGGTCGAAGACCAGCTTCGTATTCAGGTCCTTCGCTTCAAGCAACTGATTCCCTTTGATTCCCGCCATTCCAATCGGAGTCGCATTGATGATCACGTCAAAAGCAGTCTTTGCGACCGCGTCCTTCTTGATCGTCTTCGCGCCAGATTGACGCGCGAGCTTCTGCGCTGTCTCCGCCGTGCGATTGAGGATGAAGACCTCTGCGCCCTTATCACGCAACCCAAAGACAGCGGCACGCGCGGCTCCGCCGGCACCCAGCACGAGGACCTTGGCTCCACGCAGCGACAAGCGCTTTTCAAGCGGGCCGGTGATGCCGGCGACATCGGTGTTGAAGCCGTAGAGCTTCCCGTCCGGCGCACGGAGAACCGTGTTGCACGCGCCGATCTTGGCCGACAGCGGATCGGTCTTCTCGAGGTGTGCCATGATCTCTTCCTTGAGCGGCATGGTTACGCTGAGGCCCTGGATGGGGATCTCCTGGACAAGCTTGAGCAAGTCCGACAGTTTGTTTGCCTGGAGCGCAAGGTAGACCGCGTTGACGGTCTCTCGGCGGAACGCCGTGTTCATCATCATTGGCGAGAGCGAGCTACGAATGGGGTTGCCGGCAACGCCGTACACCTTGGTAGCCGCATCCACTTGGTCGATGCGGTAGGTTTCGATCAGCGTACGCGCGGCGATCTGGCCGGGCCCGGTCTCTTCGCCTATGCTGGCGGCAGCGAAGGTAAAGGCGCTGCCCGCGCGAACACCGAGAACGCGGGAGATGATCCCTGCATCGCCCATGCAGATGCCGATAATGTTGGAGTGATCTTCCATGCGCTCGATGAAGCGCATGAGGGTGACGTTGTCGACAAGCGACTTGGCCGTGGGCACGATCTTAATGAAATCGGGCTCAAAAGGCACGATGCGCTTGTAGATCCCCTCGAGGTCTTTGGTGGCGGCGAAGTCGTGGTGGCTGATGATCAGAGCGACTCCAGTTTCGCGGAGCTTCTGGAGTTCACCCTTCTTCATTGCGGCGGCTGACTCGAGTTCAACGTCGACGATGTGAAAGCCTGCTGCCGCGGCCTTCGAGAGTACTTCGATCTCGGCGGCCACGTTACCGGAAAACTTCCCGCCGTTGGCGGTGCGGCGACAGGTGGCGATGCCGGTGGCAGCAGTGTTATCCGTGAAGAAATGTTTCAGCTTCGGAAGGGCGAGAAGAGGCTTCTCGAGATAGTCGAGGCGAAACTCGAGGAAGGGCGTCTCTTTAACGACGGCGCTGGCTTTTTCAAGCATCTCGGCGGCCGTGGAGCCGATGATGGCAACACAGACCTTACCGATACGGGAACGAAGAAATTGCGGGGCTACGCTAGGCACATTCATTGTCATATCTACAATCGCGGTATCTTACAGACCCGCGGGCACGGATGCAAATTTCTGTTGAAATGTAAGGAGGTTAGGTCTTCACCTGGCCCCGAAGATAGTTACGCTCGTTTGATGCTGGAAAGACACTCGAAGCACCAATGTAACGCTAAGAATTGGAAAACATCACACCTTGTAACCCCAGAGTTGTCGAGTAGCGGAACATTGTCTGGTGGAGAGATCTTAGAATAGCTGGAAGCGGCGCTAGTTTGGTGTGTAATAGAGAAGGGCGGCGATTTGGAGCTTCATAATCAAAGATTTAGCGGACCCGGTGGATTGCACATCGTGCGAGTCGAGGCGTGGCAGCGGTATGGGTGGCTGCGGCATGGATTCAGCACACGAGCCGGGGGGACTTCCTCAGTTTATGGGGGGAATTCGCTGAATCTGGGGTGGACGAAGGAGGATGATCCTGGACTGGTGGCGGAGAATCGGCGACGGTTTTTGGGTGCAATTGGTGGTGAAAAAGGTGGTTTTTCGCTGGTGGGAGTGCGGCAGATTCACTCAGGAACGGTGCGGACAGTCAGGGACGGGGATGGGGCACGGGAGGGCCAGCTGCAGACTGCAGACGGCAAGGCGGTGCTGGAAGGTGACGGGCTGATGACCGATGTCTCCGGGGTTTTGCTGGGAGTGGGGACCGCTGACTGCGTTCCGGTTCTTGTGGTCGATGTTGAGAAGAGGGTAGTAGCAGCGTTTCATGCGGGCTGGCGAGGAACGGCGGCAGGAATCGTCAAACGGGGAGCTGCGTTGATGGAATCGGAGTATGGGTCGCACATGGAGGACCTGGTAGCGGCCGTGGGACCAAGTATTGGGGCGTGCTGCTATTCGGTGGGCGATGAGGTCAGGTCGGAGTTCGGAGCGCAATTTGGGTATGCGGAGGAGCTTTTCGACCGAGGAGACGCTGGCGAGGTGCGGTTGAATCTATGGGAGGCGAACCGACGGCAGTTGATGGATGCGGGTGTCGGCGAGGCGCGGATCTCCGTGGTAGGGGAGTGCACGGCTTGTGCTCGCGATGCAAGCGGAGTGTTGCGATATTTTTCGCATCGCGGAGAAAAAGGTGTTGCTGGGCGAATGTTGAATGTGGTGGGAGTTGTGGCTTAGGGCCTCTGCGAGGTATGCAACCCAGCTTTGCTAAAGCCAAAATCGCCCCGGGTGGGGGCGATTCTGGCGTTCTTGGGTCGCGTCATTTGCAGGATCAATCCATCAGCTTGCGCGTCAGGTAGGTGTACTGCTCTGCCCAGGTCTTTGCCTGTCTTTGAAGTGGCTCCAGCGGCGTGGCCGCCTTCGACGATTTCATCGTAGTAGAAAGGCTTGTGGAACTCTTCCATTTTTGCTGCAAATTTTCGTGCATGCACAGGGCTCGCACGGTGATGGATAAGCGGCTCGGGGTAATTGCGCCCTCCGGGAACGGTGAGGGTGCGGTATTCGCCGACCAGGAGGCGCCGGCTGCAATGTGCTCGAAGCCAAGCTTAGGCCTTGCAGAGCTCTTCTGCCAGGTCTTCGCGGTGGTCTAGGGCGATCGCGTCGAGGCGGTTGAGGACCTGGAGGTAAACGACGAAGGCGATAAGAGCCAGAGCGAGAAGGACTGGGACCATGAGCCATGGACGGCCGAGGACGCTGGCCAGCCAGATGGTTCCGTAGCCGATTCCGACCGATGCGGCGAGAATGCCGAGGGCGATCAGGACGCTGAGCTGTGAGGCCTGCCTGCGACTGGCTCTCAGGAGATCGATCTTCTTCGGGGACATGAGGGAACGGAGGTTGCCCACGGCGCCGTTGATGAAGGTCGCGAAAAGAAGCCAAAAAACAGTGGAGAGGGTGATGACGAGAGACGGAGAATGGGCCACAAAAGCGATGACGGCATAGATGAGAACAAGCTCAAAGAAGGTGAGGAGAAAGCCGGTGATGTTCTTTGCCAGGAAGACATCCCGCAGACGAGTGGGGCTGAGGAAATAGAACTGGACGCCGGGACCGTCCATGCCGAGCGCGTTGTAGGAGAGGACGGAGACGCCGAGAACGGAGTAGGCGACGGCAACGGGAAAGACGAATTCGCCGAAGCGTCCAGTGGAGCTGACGCGGCCAGCGAAGAGAAACACCATGAATAGTGGAGCGATGAAGCCGTAAAGCTGGTTGATGTTGCGACGCAGATAGATGAATTCCTTTTGAAGACAGGCGATGACAGTGGAGTTGAGGCCGAAGGCGCTGGTCTTTATTGTGGCGATGGAAACAGGGCCCGGAATAGCTGCGGGGCGGACACTCTTCGGGTTGGAGCGCGGCGGCGGTTGCGTGACTTCGCTCAGGTTCTCTCCATTAAACTCGCGGTGCATGCGCCAGGCGTAGACGGTGAAGAACAGAACGCCAAAGGCGATGAGTCCGACGAGTGAGGCAAAGGCACCGAGGATGTGGCCTTGGCGATAGCTGACGATTGAGGAGGCGGTGAGGCCGGGCGGGAGGAGGGCCGCGATGGGCTGGATATGGTGGAAGATACTGCGGAACAGAGGGAGGTGGTTGGGGGCGTGGTGATGGCGACCCTGCAGGCCGGGGTTGAAGTTGAGATTGATGTATTGGAAGCCGAGGGTGGCGAAGAGGAAGACAGCTGTGAAGATCTCTCTCGTGCGGCGGGTTAAGAGCCAACGCTCGACCCAGGCGAGCATCATGCGGGTGAAGAAGATGTTGGCGAGGGCGAAGGCTGCGAAGAGCAATGTGGCCCAAGGGGCCAACGACGGTTTTGCGATTGCGATGCCAATGCATGCGGCGATAAGCGCGAGCGTGCCGATGACGTTCGCCGCGCTGAGTAGGCCGAAGAAGAGACGCGCGGTGAGATACCGCGGGAAGCTGAGCGGGAAGCGGATGATGGTGTTGATGTCGAAGCTGAGGCCGGGCGGGGAGACGTTGAGCAAAACAAGCATCCAGAGGGCGAAGATAGCCCAGGTAAGAATGGGAAGGGCCACGAGACGGTCGTCGGAGGTCAGGAGGTAGGCGCCATAGCCGGCGCCGACGATAGGTCCGAAGGCAAAGATGCCGAGGAGAGGGAGGAAGATGAGGCGGGCGGCGAGTTCTCCGGCGCCACCCTTGCGGCGGAAGGCGTTGCGAAAGATGCACCACCGAAGCTGAGCGAGGGCAGCGAACTGGGCGCGGCTCTGGGTGGTTGTCCAGCGCTGCGTTGGGGCTGGTGGTGGAGGAGCTAACCCAGCCATGAAAGCTCCTGCTCCGGCTGCTGTGCGCCGGCTTCGTTGCCGACGATGCTGAGGAAGATCTGCTCGAGCGTGAGGGTCTGGCTGGAGGCTCCGTCGCTGTCGGGGTTACGGGCCTGGACGCCGGCGCGGAGCTCTTCGAGTGAGCCGTTTGCGATGAGGTGTCCGCGATCGATGATGGCGATGTGGGTGCAGAGACGCTCGACGATTTCGAGGACGTGCGAGGTGAGGAAGATGGTTGCTCCGCGGGCGATCATGCCCTGCAGCATCGCTTTGAGCGTGCCGGAGGCGATGGCGTCGACGCCTTCAAAGGGTTCGTCGAGGAATAGGACCTTTGGCCCGTGAATGACGGCGGCGGCGAGGGCGAGCTTTTTCTGCATGCCATGAGAGAAGTCGGAGACAAGTTTCTTTGTTTCATTGGCGAGGGCCATGAACTCGAGGAGTTCGGTGGTGCGGGCGGCGGTGGTGGCGGCGTCGAGGCCGTACATGCGGCCAACGAAGCGGAGATACTCGGCTGCAGTGAGGCGGCCGAAGAGGGCGAGGCCCTCGGGGACGACACCGATCTGGCGCTTGACCTCGATGGGGTTGGCGAGAGCGTCTAGGCCGAGGATCTGAATGCTGCCGGAGGTGGGGGCGAGGAGGCCGGTTAGCATCTTGATGGTGGTGGATTTGCCGGCGCCATTGGGTCCGAGAAAGCCGAAGAACTGTCCCGGGGCGACGGTGAGGTTAACGTCCTGAACGGCGGTGATTTCGCCGAAACGCCGAGTGAGGCCGGTGGTGGTGACGGCAGGCATCATGTGGCTGAAGCATACCTTAGCGGGCAATTTTGGCGGGAGTGAAGTTTTCAAGCGCAACAAAAAGCGGGAGAAAGCGTCTAAGGAATCGTCCCGAAAATGCAACATGGAGGGTCTACCCGGGTTGATATACTTAGAAGCTGCTGCCATCTTGCCGAGTTGCGTGGGCGGTGTTTGTTTTGGGGCAGGACTCGACGCTTGATGAGCGGGGACTGCAGAACAGGTTTTGATGAGCGATATTCTTGAGACGATAAACTCTCCCGCGGACGTGAAAAAGCTGTCGATTCCTGAGCTGACGCAGCTGGCGGAGGAGATTCGGGCGCGGCTGATTGTCGGGGTTGCGAAGACGGGTGGGCATATCGGGCCGAACCTGGGTGTGGTGGAGCTGACGCTGGCGATGCATTATGTCTTCGACACGCCGAAAGACAGTTTTGTGTTCGATGTGAGCCATCAGGCTTATGTGCACAAGCTGCTGACGGGGCGGCAGAAGCTCTTTCATACGATTCGGCAGCCCGGTGGGTTGAACGGTTTCATGCTGCGCACGGAGAGTAAGCACGACAGCTATGGTGCGGGACATGCCGGGACGGCGCTGAGCGCAGCGTTGGGTATGGCGGTAGCGCGAGATATGTCGGGCGGCAGAGAGCACATTGTTGCGTTGGCGGGGGACGCGGCGTTTACCAATGGAATCTCGTTTGAGGCATTGAACAACATTGCGGCACAGACGAAGCGGCTGATCGTTGTGTTGAATGACAATGCGTGGTCGATCGATAAGAACGTCGGCGCGATTGCGGAGTACTTCCACAAGATCGTGACGAACCCGACAATCTCAAGCCTGCACGGCAAGGCGGCGGAACTCCTGGAGCGCTTTGGCGGCAAGACGGTCGCGCATGTGGCGCGTAAGGCAGAGGAGGCGGCGAAGGGGCTGATTGGCCCGGGCATGCTGTTTGAAGAGTTCGGGTTGAATTACTTCGGGCCGATCGATGGACACAATCTGCCGCTGCTGATAGAGACTTTTAAGTTTTTGAAGCAACAGAACCGGCCAGTAGTGCTGCACGCGATTACGCAGAAGGGCAGAGGGTTTCAGCCGGCGCTCGAGAAGCAAAAGAAATTTCATGGCCTGGGACCGTATGACGCGGAGACCGGGGAGACGAAGTCTGCGGGGCAGAAGACTTACTCGGAGATCTTTGCCGAGTCGTTGACGAAGCTGGCGACGGCGAACGACAAGGTGGTTGCGATCACGGCTGCGATGCCGAATGGGACGGCGCTCGATCTGTTCCGGCCACATCATCCGAAGCGGTACTTTGATGTGGGGATCGCAGAGGAGCATGCGGTGATCTTTGCCGCTGGGATGGCGACGAAGGGGTACAAACCTTTTTGCGCGATCTACTCCACGTTTTTACAACGTGCATTTGATCAGGTGGTGCATGATGTTTGTCTGCAGAACCTGCCGGTGGTGTTTTGTATGGACCGCGGCGGATTGAGCGGAGACGACGGGCCGACGCATCACGGGCTTTTCGATATCAGTTATCTGCGAAGCGTGCCGAATTTGGTCCACATGGTGCCGAAGGACGAGGATGAGCTGGCAGACATGATGTATACGGCGATGCTGCACAAGGGGCCTAGTGCGATTCGTTACCCGCGTGGAACAGGCCCTGGGGTGGCGGTGAAGGATCGACCGGTTGCGCTTGAGATTGGGAAGGCCGAGGTACTTCGCGATGGCGGTGACGTTGCGATCTTCGGGCTGGGAGCGATGCTGCCAGAGGCTGAGCGCCTGGCGGAGATGCTGAGGCTGGAAGGCTTTTCAGCGGCGGTGATAAACCCGCGGTTTGCGAAGCCGGTCGATCGCGATTGCGTGGCGGAGTTTGGTGGACGGTGTGGGCTGGTTATTACACTCGAGGACCATGTGCTGGCGGGTGGTTTTGGATCAGCCGTGATGGAGACGTTGAACGAGCTTGAGCTGCAGGTTCCAATGGTGCGGGTGGGTTGGCCGGATGCGTTTATCGAGCATGGAAAGGTGGACTCGCTGCGAGAGAAGTATGGGTTGACGGCGGAGGCTGCGCTGGAGAGGGCACGACCTTATCTGAGCAAGATGATGGACCATGTGCTGTCCAAGCACTAAGCGATCTCAGTGAGAATCAAGAACGGGCCGCTGATGCGGCCCGTTCTTATTGACGCGGATTTCACCAAGAAGCGCGTTGGTAAAGATTCGTGTTGGATAGAGTTGGTGAGAGGGAAGTGCTTAGTTGGGCATCAAGACAGTGTCGATGACGTGGATGACGCCGTTCGACTGGAAGACATCGGCCGTGGTGATGATGGCCATTCCGCCCTTTGCGTCGGTCAGCATAATCTTGCCGCCGGCCTCGGTGGCGATTAGATCTTCGCCCTGGACAGTCTTGAGTGAGGCTTTGCCGCCACCCTTCTTGATCATGCCTTCGAGCTGTTTGGCACTGACTTTGCCGGCGACGACGTGGTAGGTGAGGATTTTGTCGAGGGTGTCTTTGTTCTCCGGTTTGACGAGCGTCTCGACCGTGCCGGCTGGGAGCTTGGCGAAGGCGTCATCTGTGGGTGCGAAGACGGTGAATGGGCCGGGGCTGTTCAATGTGTCGACCAGGCCGCCTGCCTTTACGGCCGCAACGAGGGTCTTGTTGATCGGCGAGTTGGCTGCGTTTTCGACGATGGTCTTGGTGGGGTACATGGTGGCGCCGCCGACGGTTGGGTCCTTCTGCGCCTGGGCGCTGAGAGAGGTTATGGCGAGAGCGGCTACAGCTAGTGTGGCGAGGAGAGTCTTCTTCATTGTCGTTATCCTTTATAGTTCTTGATTTCTGAAAGCTCGCCCAATGCCTTCAGGGCGCTCATAAACATCTACGTCTCGCTGTTGAGAGTGGATTGCTCGTGTTCATACGATGCGCAGGAAATTTCTTTTGAGAAGGTGGGTGGAGGGTGGCTGTGGTGCGGGCACAAAGCGGTAGAGCGATTGTTGATGCTGTGAAGATGTGCTGCTACTGTCGGGGCGTTGACAATTACCTCGGGTCACCGTCAACTGAAAGTCTGACCTCATGCCAAACGAATCGAGCAGCAGTCACGAATTAATGAACGAAGAGGAACATGGGGGCCACGCTCGTGGTCCGCATGACAGGGGTCTGTTGCTGATCGGGCTGTTCAAACTTACGAAGGCGATATTTTTCTTCTGTATTGGCGTTGGCGCGATCCACCTGCTGCATAAAGATCTTGAAGATGAAGTAATGCGGCTGGCGCTGAAGTTCAAGTTCGATCCGGAGAGCAGATTCGTTTCGCTGCTGCTGGACAAGGTAGACCTCATCGACGCTCATCGGCTGCGGCAGATCAGCGTTGCGACGTTTGCGTACTCGGCCCTGGCGCTTACCGAAGGGGTCGGGTTGCTGATGGAGAAGGTGTGGGCGGAGTACCTGACGCTGATTCTGACGGCCTCTTTTTTGCCATGGGAACTGTATGAACTGGCGCGGCGTCCGGATTGGGTTCGATTAAGCCTGTTGCTGATTAATCTTGCGGTGCTTTGGTATCTGGTGTGGCTGCTGCGCCGGAAGAAGCTTCTGGGAGCGAAGTAGCCTATTTTCGCTTTTATTTCGCTTTAGCAGATGGATTCTGAAGGTGCAAGTGGCTATCCAGGTATGAACCACGGGCACCAACACTACATATTGTGGGTACCTGCCTAGATTCCGCAAGGCGCTGAGTTTTCCACAATTCAATATGGGAATTCCAGAGTTTGGCGCGAAATAACCCTTTACAGGGTGTGGGCTCTCAGCGATGCTGGTGGAGCGAAGTAGAAGATTTTGGAGTTTAGTGGGCCAAACGAACTCCTTACAAACAAAATTCTACGACGCTGAACTGGTTTTGAACCTAAGTAGGTTCGGGCGGGTATCGAGGTTGCCATGTTTCGGGGAAATCACCCAACACGCGTTGACGAGAAGGGCAGACTGAAGCTGCCTGCCGAGTTCAAGCGCCGTGTGGATGAGCTGTACGGGCCCCAGTTCTACATAACGAGCATGGATGGAAAGCGGGCGCAGGTTTACCCGCTGAAGGAATGGGAGCAGATCGAGACGTCGCTGGCAAAGATGTCGCCGATGGACCCGGTACGGAAGAAGTTTCAGGACGTGACGAACTTTTACGGACAGATGGCAGAGATGGACGCGCAGGGCCGGTTGCTGATTCCGCAGAAGCTACGGGAGTTGGCGAAGGTGACCGGAGAGGTAAACGTTCTGGGGTCTCAGACTCTGCTGGAGGTTGTGAATGCGGAGCTGTTCGACGCGGAGATGAAGAAGGCAAGTGGTGCAGTTGAGCTGACGGATGCGGATCTGATGGCATTCGCGGATAAGACCAAGGTTGTTGGTTCGTAGTTGCAGGATGGCCCCCAGGGGCAGCGCAGAGGCGGAGTGATGAATAAGCCGCGACATGTGCCGGTTCTTTTAGAGGAAGTTCTGGAGTATTTGAATGTGCGGCCGGGCGGCGTGATTTGTGACGCAACGCTTGGGCTTGCGGGGCACTCTTCAGAGATTGCGAAGAGGCTGGGCGGCAAAGGCAAGTTGATTGGCTTTGACCGTGATCCGGAGGCGATGGAGGCTGCCAAGGTTCGGCTAGAGGAAGTGAAGGCCGAGCTTGGTGACGAGATGCCAGAGGTGGTGTTTGAGCCGAGGGCGTTTTCAGAGGCTTCGAGTGTGATCGAGCCCGGGAGCCTGGATGGTCTGCTTGCTGATTTTGGCGTGAGCAGCCTGCAACTGGATGAGGCGCACAGAGGATTTAGTTTTCGGTCGGATGGACCCCTGGATATGCGGCAGGACACGCGCACAGGAGAGACGGCCGAGCAAGTGGTAAATCAGGAAGACGAAAACGAACTCGCCGACCTGATTTACGAATTCGGAGAGGAAAGGAGGTCGCGGAGAATCGCCAGAGCCATTGTTAGGGCCCGGCCGATTACGACTACAGCACAACTGGCTCAAATCGTATCGGCTGCGGCCCCATCAATGAAAGGCGACAAGATTCATCCGGCGACACGAACCTTTCAGGCGCTTCGAATTCGAGTGAATAACGAGTTGGGAGAGATTCAATCGCTGCTGAAGAGCGCGGGGTCTCTGTTGAAGCCAGGGGGAAGGCTGGTGTTGATCAGCTTTCACTCTCTGGAGGACCGGCTGGTGAAGGATGCGTTCCGTGAGGCGGGCCGGAACAAAGAGTTTGAGGTTTTGACGAAGAAGCCGATTGTGGCGGCTGAGCAAGAGCAGATGCGGAATCCACGGTCGCGTAGCGCGAAGATGCGAGCGGCGCAGAAGCAGTGATTAGTGGTTAGTGGTTAGTGGTTAGTGGTTAGTGGTTAGTGGTTAGACAAGATTTGAAGTACAAGTGATCGGGCCGGGGTTGTCCCACCTTCTTTCAGGCGAAAGACAACTCTGCAATACAAGTCCCCTCCTCCAATAGCGATCCCGGCCCGGTTCGTATTTTGGCGAGTGGCACAAGATTTCGTCCAGAGCGACTTCTGGGCAGGCAACAGGAAGTGAGGTGTGCGATGGCAGCTTCAGCGATGGCTGGACAACAGATGGAGATGATGGGCTCGCGAGTGCAACCGCAGAGACGGGCAGAGTCCCTCACGGCGCGGAACCGCGAACTGTTCGAGACGCAACGGCGCGCGCGGCGTGGACCGACCCCCGAGGTCTTCTTTACCAAGCACATCGACAACAGCCGCATTGTGAAGGCGGATGATCCGGAGCGGCGGCGCGAGATGCGCACGTTTACTGCAGTGATGAGCGTGCTGTTTCTGCTGGTGATGGTCTATGTCTGGCAGCACTTTTCGGCGATCGAGATTGGCTACCATGTCGAGGCGCAAAAGCAGCAGGTCGAACAATTGCGGGAACAGAACCGGCAGCTTCGGCTGTCCGAAGCGCAGCTTACGGACCCGAACCGGATTGATAGGATCGCCAAGCGACTTGGGCTGTATGAGCCTCAGCCCGGCCAGGTAGTACGCCCGGAGGGCGGAGACCCGAATGCTGCTGTGCTTGCTCAGGCGAATGTTCCCGGGATGCAGGCAGTGCAGTAGCAAGGTCCAGACAGTTAAAACTACGAAGCAGGGATGAAATGGATAAGGCGCCACGGCAGACGTTGACCGCTCCGATACGGAGAATCCGGTTCATGTACGTGGCGCTGTTTTTTTGCGCGTGGACAGCAGTGATCGGAGCCCGGTTGGGGTGGTTGCAGATTGTTCGGCATCCGGATTTCGTGAAGCGTGCGGCGCTACAGCAGCAGAGGACGTTTGAGGTGGCTCCGCGGCGGGGGATGATGTATGACCGTAATCTGCGTGAGCTTGCGGTAACGGTGCAGGCAGACAGTGTCTTTGCGGTGCCTTCCGAACTTGGGGACAATCGTGCCAGCGCTGCGGAGATACTTGCGGAGATTGTCCACGCCGACCAGCGCGACAATTTCACATCTCGACAGCAGATGCTGGCACGGTTCAATGCGTCCAAAAACTTTGCGTGGGTCGCACGGCGTATCGACGCGGCTACGGCGGCGCGTGTACGTGAGCTTAATTTGAAGGGTATCTATTTTCAGAAGGAGTTCAAGCGGTTTTATCCGAACAATGACTTGGCGGCGCATGTGCTGGGATATGTGGGAACGGACGACTTGGGGTTGGGCGGCCTGGAACAGAAGTTCGAAGACGAGATGCATGGAGCGCCGGGGCACATGCTGACGGCCGTCGATGCCAAGCGGCGTGTGCTGGGCAGCGAAGAGAGCCAGCCGATGCCGGGCGAGAATCTGGTGCTGTCGATCGACGCGAACATTCAGTACATGGCGGAGCGGGCGCTGGATGCACAGGTGGACAAGGTGAAGGCACTGCACGGGACGGTAGTGGTGCAGGACCCGCATACCGGGCAGATTCTTGCGCTGGCAGTGTCGCCGCGATTCAATCCCAACGACCAGAAGCATATGGATGCAAGTGTGTTGCAGAACCTGGCGGTGAGCGATGTGTACGAACCGGGGTCGACGTTCAAGCTGGTGACGTACTCTGCGGCGCTGGATGGAGCGGGAGTGCAGCCGACGGACCTGGTGGACTGCCAGGGGGGGGCGATGACGATGTATGGCCGTACGTTACACGATGACAAGAGCGATCACTTTGGCGTCGTGACGGTGCAGTATGCGCTGGAGCACTCAAGCGACGTGGGCGCGGCGAAGATGGCGCTGAAGCTGGGGAACCAGAAGTTCTACGAGTACATGCGGGGGTTTGGCTTCGGCGACCGGTCGGGGATCGAACTGCCGAGTGAGACGCGGGGGCTGCTGCGTAATCCGAAGAAGTGGGGTGCGACCAGCATTCTGTCGATGGCGATTGGACAGGAGATTGGTGTGACTCCGGTGCAGCTTGTAACGATGGTGAGCACAATTGCGAATGGTGGAGTGTATATGCCGCCACATGTGCTGCTGCAGTCGACCGATGAGATGAAGGGGGACGCGCGGCTGAAGCCCGCAGCGTTCAGGCCTTCGAACCAGTTGCCGGCCACATTGCCGGATGGGGCGCATCGCGTGATCTCGGAGATGACCTCGGCAAAGATGCGGATGATGATGCAGGGGATTGTCGTGACTGGAACCGGCAAAGAGGCTGCGCTGAACGGGTATAGCTCAGCCGGGAAGACAGGGACTGCACAGAAGATCGATGTTGTGACGCATACGTATTCGCATACGAAGCTGGTCGCGAGCTTTGCGGGATTTGCTCCGGTGAGTAGCCCGGCGATCTCGGTTACCGTGGTGATCGATACGCCGACAGTAGGAGCGAGTAAGTATGGAGGAGCAGTGAGTGCGCCGGTCTTCGCCAATGTGGCGCAGCAGGTGCTGGAGTATCTTGGAGTGCCGCACGACCAGCCGCTGAAGACGAAGAAAGAGATGTTGGTCGCGCAGAAGGAGGTCGTCGACGATACCTCATCGGAAAGCATGGCAGACTTGAATGCAATGTTTGACGATGTGAATAACCTGCCCGTTGACGATCCCTTGCGAAAACCATCAAATACCGAGTCTTTGGTGAATGGGGAGAATGGCAAGGCTATTGGGGCGTCGTCGAAGATAGCCGAAAAATCGCAAGATATTGCGAGTTTGCTGCCGCCGAAGGCCGTGACGGGAACTCTGCCTAACGGTGGGGTGGATGCCTCGGTGAAGAATGTCGCCGATCCAACTGTAGATCTATCGCTGCCGAAGGCGGAGCCATCGGTGACTCCGAAAGAGAAGGGCGCAGTGGTGGTCAATGCGGGGTTGCGTGTGCCTGTGCCTTCGTTTGAGGGTGCGGGGTTGCGGAGTGTAGTAGAGCGGGCGGATTCGGTGGGTCTGAGGGTGCAGGCGGTTGGGAGTGGATTGGCACGCGAGCAGTTTCCGGCAGCGGGGATGATGGTGCCGGCAGGGACTGAGGTCGTTGTGCGGTTTACCCGGTAGAGGCCCTTGCTGTCAGGTATGCACTATCTCAGCTAGCATCACACTTATATGAATTGGGACACGGTTTGTGCGGGACTAAGCGCAATTGAATGCGCTGGCCCTTCAGTTGAGATTAATGGAGTTGAGTATGACTCGCGGCGAGTGGGGCGTGGAGACGTGTTTGTCGCCATGCACGGCGAAGCGACGGACGGGAACCGATTTATAGAGA
Source organism: Acidobacteriaceae bacterium KBS 89 (assembly GCA_000381605.1). Classification (GTDB taxonomy): domain Bacteria; phylum Acidobacteriota; class Terriglobia; order Terriglobales; family Acidobacteriaceae; genus Edaphobacter. The sequence goes on along the minus strand of KB906754.1, from coordinate 221,156 downwards.
TCGCGATTGCGCAAGGTGCGTCGGCGGTGGTGACCGACTCTCGCGAGGTGTACGCGAGGATGCGGCGAGAGCATACGGCGGTGGGGGCGGCCCTGGTAGAGCGGGGGCGGCGGTCGCTGTCTGAGGTTAGTTCGGCGGTACTGGGGTATCCGGAGCGGAATCTGGCTCTAAGTGCGGTGACTGGGACGAATGGGAAGACGACGACCGCGTTTTTGTTGGAGGCAATGCTGAGGAGCGTCGGGAGGACGTGTGTGTTGATTGGGACGATCGAGACGCATGTGGCTGATGAGGTTCGCGTTTCGCTGCATACGACTCCGGAGATATCCGACACACTACGGGTGTTTGCTGATGCCGTGAAGGTAGGTGCGACCGAGGCTGTGATGGAGATGTCGTCGCATGCGTTGGAGCAGGAGCGGGTTTGGGCGCTGCCGGTGGATGTGGCGATGTTTACGAATTTAACGCAAGACCATTTGGATTATCACGGGACGATGGAGCAATATTTTGCGGCCAAGGCGAGATTATTTGAGGGAGTTGGTGCTCCGCCGCCAAGAGTCGCAGTGGTGAATGGGGACGATGCCTATGGGAGGCTGCTGATTCGCGAGGTTCGGTGCTCTCAGATGATGACTTATGGAATGGCGGCGGCGAGCGGGGAGTATCGCGCGGAAGAGGTAACGCTATGTGCAGGGGAGACTCGGTTCGTCTTCAAGACACCGCACGGTGACTGTGCTGTACGGTCTCCGCTGACGGGCCGAGTTAATGTATATAACCTGCTTGCTGCTTCCTGCGCCGCTCTTGCTCGTGGGTTGACTTTGAAACAGGTCGTCGCGGGTGCTGCGGCGGGGGCGCAAGTCCCGGGACGATTCGAGGTAGTGCCTTCGTCGAGCGATGTGACCGTTTTGGTGGACTATGCGCACACGGATGACGCTTTGAGGAATCTAATTTCGCTGGCGCGGGAGTTGGTGAAGCAGCGGGATGGCAGGGTGATTACTCTCTTTGGGTGCGGTGGTGATCGGGACAAGACGAAGCGTCCGCGCATGGGACTGGCTGCGGGTGAGGGGAGCGATCTGGTGGTGCTTACCAGCGACAATCCTCGGAGCGAAGAACCGATGATGATTATTGAAGAGGCGCTGGTGGGGGTGCGCGAGACTGGAACGACCTGCATCGTTGAGGAGGATCGAGCGGGGGCGATTGAGATTGCGATTCGTGCGGCGCGGCCGGGGGATATTGTTTTGATAGCTGGAAAAGGGCACGAGAAGGTGCAGATATTGAAGGATGGGTCTGTGCCGTTTGATGACGTGGCGGTGGCTGCTGGGGTCTTGAAGGAGATTGCGTGAAGCTGACATTGGGGCAAGTTGCGGATTGGATTCACGCGGATGGCGAGTTCGATACGTTGGCGGAGGCGGTGGGGTATGGGATCGATTCACGGACGATCGGCGCTGGAGAGTTGTTCTTTGCCGTCCGCGGTGAACGGTTGGACGGGCATGACTATGTGCAGGCTGCACTTGCGAATGGGGCGATCGCGGCAGTCGTAAGCAATCGCTGGGTGGTGCCGGCGGAGGTGGATGAGAAGCGTTTGCTGCAAGTGGCGGACTGTGAGGATTGCGTGCTGCGGGCGTTGCAGCAACTTGCTCGTGCTGTGCGAAAGGATTGGGGTGGACGCGTCATTGGAGTGACGGGGTCGGCGGGGAAGACGACCACGAAGGAGGCGGTGGCACAGGTCCTCGGGGTGAAGTTCAAGGTGTTGAAGTCGGCGGGGAATTTGAACAACGGATTTGGGTTGCCATTGCAGTTGCTGAGGCTTGAGCGGGAGCATGAGGTTGCGGTTATCGAGATGGGGATGAACCATGCTGGGGAGATCGCTGCGCTGGCCAAGATTGCAGAGCCGGACTGGGCGGTGGTTTCGAACGTCGGGCCGGTGCATCTGGAGTTTTTCCCCGATGGAATTGCGGGGATCGCGCGGGCGAAGTATGAGTTGATTGAGGCGTTGCCAAAGGATGGGGTTGCGGTCTTAAACTTCGACGATCCGTATGTGTGTTTGTTTGGCAAAGGGATGGGGGCGCGTGCGGTCCTCTATGGGGTCGGAGAAGGGGCCGCGGTGCGGGCGGTTCACGTTGCGGAGGTGGGCGCGGAGGGTGTGGTGTTTACCGTAGAGGTGAAGGGCGAACGTGCGAGCGTGCAGCTGAAGATGCTGGGAAGGCACAATGTTTCCAATGCACTGGCGGCGATCGCGACCGGATTGCAAAGCGGGATGGGGCTTGATGATTGCGCGGCTGCAGTCAGCGAGATGCGTCCGGGCGACAAACGCGGTGAGACTTTGGAGTGGCGTGGGGCGACTCTGATCAATGATTGTTACAACTCGAACCCGGCGGCACTCAATGCGATGGTGGATGCGCTGATGGCGATCCCGGGGGAACGGCATATTGTGGTCGCCGGCGAGATGCTGGAGCTTGGGGCAGAGGCTGAGGCGCTGCATGCAGCCTGTGGTTCGCGAATGGTTGAGCATGGGGTGGATTTCGTTCTGGGGGTACGTGGGGTGGCTCAAGCTGTGGTTAGCGCAGCAAAGGCGGGTGGGGTTGAGGCGCTCTTTGTCGCAAGCCCGGAAGAGGCTGGAGAGTGGCTGGTTGCGAACTTGCGTGCGGGAGACGTAGTGTTGTTGAAGGCTTCTCGGGGCGTGCGCCTTGAGAAGGCATTCACAATTATTGCGGCGGGTCCTCAGTAATATATTTCGCAGAGAGGTGTCTGACTATGGCAACAGGGAACGCGCGCCGTAAGAACGTGAAATCCAGTAAGGGCGGTGCCATCGCTAAATCCAAAACGATGGCCAAGCCAACCAAGCGTGCGGTCAATGCGATCCGCAAGGCCGTCAAGAAACATAAGGCGAAGAGGGTTACGCAAATAGCCAGGCCGAGGGTTGTTTATGCCGCAGACTACGGGTTGATGACGGCGTTTCATCATATGCAGCGGGCTGCGGTAGTGATTTCTCTGATGGAGAAAGGTACCGGCAAAGACCTGAGGGGCCTGCTTGAGCGAGGGGTGAAGCTGTACCAGCAGGCAGTCGAGGAAGACGCGGAGAACAAACTCATTTTGCAGGCGCTGGGGATACTAAGGGCGGCGGAGCATCTTTCGCTTGCAGGACTGTATGCGGCGAGAGATAGGCACAGACAAAGGGTGGCACCTCCCACGCCGGAGTGGCTGCAAAAAGTGATTGCGGAGACGGACGGCCGGTTAGAAAAGGTCGCGAATGAAAAACGAGGTAAAGGGACTGATCTGTTCCCGGTCGCGACCGAGTTGCTTAGGCAGGCAGAGGACACTGACATCCATGCTCATCTTGCGTTTGAGCTTGCCATGGCTGCGGATGCGCTTTGCTTCGCGCTGGAGAATGGGCTTTGATCTGGGGCCCTTGCGCGCGGGCGGGATTCGGGTTGGTTCATGCTATTGGTTCCTCGATGAGATAACCACGGGAGTTCGGGTAGCCGGGCTGTTAAGATAGGCCTGACTTGCAGCATAAAACTGGGCCTGAGCTGCAGGTAAAAGGCGGAACAATTTGCTTTATTGGCTGCTGTATCAGAAACTGTTTCCCTATTTCCGACTGTTTCGAATCTTTCGCTATCTCACGTTTCGCACTGTGTTCGCGAGCCTGACGGCGCTGCTGATCGGGTTGCTTATCGGGCCATATGTGATTGAGAGGCTGCGCGAGTTTCAGATCGGGCAATACATCCGTGAAGAAGGTCCGCAGTCCCACCAGAAGAAGAGTGGGACACCGACGATGGGCGGGGTGCTGATCTGCATCTCGATTCTTGTGCCCACGCTTCTGTGGTCGGATCTTTCGAATCCGTATGTGTGGCTGGTGATGCTGTCAACGCTGGCGTTTGGGGCGATCGGGTTTGCGGACGACTATATCAAGGTGGTGCACCGCCGCAATAAAGGACTGACGGCGCGGGCGAAGCTGGGCTTGCAGTTTGTGGTGAGCGCTGGAGTGGCGTCTGCACTGGTGGTGATGGAGACTCACGGGACGTATTCCACGCGGCTTATGGTTCCGTTTGCGAAGCGATTTCGGCCGGATCTGGTGTGGGAGTGGATGGGACATATTCCGCACATGCACTGGCTGGTGTTTGTGCCGTTCGTCGTCTTCGTCATGATTGTAATTTCAGGTGCGAGCAACGCGGTGAATCTAACCGATGGGCTGGATGGGCTGGCGATCGGATGCACGATAATTGCCGGTGGCGCGCTGACGGTGCTGACTTATGTGAGTGGGCATGTTGTCTTCTCGGATTACCTGGAATTGCAAAGGAATCCGATGGTGAGTGAGTTGACCGTCTTCTGCGGGTCGATGGTGGGGGCGAGCATTGGGTTCCTTTGGTACAACGCGCATCCGGCAGAGGTCTTTATGGGGGATGTCGGGAGCCTGGCCCTTGGCGGGGCGATTGGAACGGTGGCGGTTGTGATTAAGCAAGAGTTGCTGCTGCCATTTATTGGCGGCGTGTTTATTCTTGAGGCGCTGAGTGTGATGCTGCAAGTGGGGAGCTATAAATTGCGGAATGGAAAGCGCATCTTCAAGATGGCGCCGTTGCACCATCATTTCGAGTTGATGGGGTGGTCGGAGTCGAAGGTGATTGCGCGGTTTTGGATATTGGCACTAGTGTTCGCGCTGTTTGCGTTGACTACGTTGAAGCTCCGATGAGACTGTGAAGGTCATGATGGATTTGAAAAACAAGCGGGTGCTGGTGGTGGGGCTGGGTAAGTCCGGCTTGTCGGCTGCGATGTTTCTGCGCGGGCAAGGGGCGCGGGTGACCGTGAGCGATACGCGCAGTGCGGTGGCGCTGGCGAAGGAGATCCCTGCACTGCTGGAGGCGGGGATCATGGTTGAGTCAGGAGGACATGGGCTGCTGACGTTTCGGCGACAGGATTTGATCGTTGTCTCGCCGGGAGTGCCGATGGATACGCCCGAGGTGAAGCAGGTAGTGGCGTTTGGACTGCCGGTGATTGGGGAACTGGAGCTTGCGAGCCGGTATCTGCAAGGGCGGGTTGTTGCGATTACGGGGTCGAATGGGAAGACGACGACTACGACTCTGGTGGGGAAGATCTTCAGCGATACTGGCGTGCCGACTCTGGTGGGGGGAAATATCGGGTTGCCGGTGATCGACCTGGTGGCTAAGAGTACGCAGGAGACAGTCAGCGTGCTTGAGGTGTCGAGCTTCCAGTTGGAGACGGTGGAAGAGTTTCATCCGTGGATTGCAGTCGTCCTAAACATCACGCCTGATCATTTGGATCGACATGGCAGCTTTGAGACCTACGCCGCCGCAAAGGCGAGAATTACGGAACGGCAGGTGGCGGAAGACTTTCTGGTTTTGAACGCGGAGGACAAAGCGGCGCAGATGGTTGCGTTGAAGACAAAGGCACAGATTTACTGGTTTAGTGGACGTCGACCGATCAAGCAGGGCGCGTTCGTGCACGGCGAGAGCATTCTGTTTGTACCTCGCGAGGGCGCGAAGGCTGAGCCTGTGATGCCGGTCAGCGATATACATCTGAAGGGCTCGCACAATGTGGAGAACGTTCTGGCTGCGGTATGTGCGGCTCGATTGGCTAAGATTCCGGCGGAGAGTATTCGGGCTTCGGTGGCTGGGTTCGCGGCGGTGGAGCATAGGTTGGAGCTGGTCAAGGTCGTGAATGGTGTGGAGTTCTACAACGATTCGAAGGCGACCAATGTGGATGCGGCGATGAAGGCGGTGGCTTCATTTGCCGGCGGAATCCACTTGATTCTTGGCGGGAAGGATAAGGATTCGGATTACACGTTGATGTCCGGGATGTTGAAGGAGCGGGTGAAGATTGTTTACACCATTGGTTCGGCAGCGGAAAAGATTGAGCGTGAACTGCGTGGAGTCGTGAAGATAGTTTCAGCGGAGACGCTGCAGGTCGCCGTTGCGAAGGCCGCAAAGGCTGCGACGATTGGCGACGTGGTTTTGCTGTCGCCCGCCTGCTCGAGCTTCGACCAGTTTGAAAATTATGAGCAGCGCGGCCGGGTGTTCCGGCAGTTGGTGAACGAACTCGATTGAGCAGACAGCAGGGAAGCGGGAAGTGACGGCATGGCGAAGAGAGTAGGGGTGGACAAGTGGCTCTTCGGAGTGGTGCTGCTGCTGGTGCTGTTTGGGCTGGTGACGGTGTTTTCGGCTTCGGCCGTGATGGCACAATCGAGTCTCGGCTCGCCGTATTCGTATGTGATGAGGCAGGCGTTGTGGGCAGTGCTTGGCCTGATTGCGATGGTCCTGCTGATGCAGGTGGATTATCGCCGGTATAACAACCCTCGGGTGGTTTTTCCTGCGGTTGCGGTGACGACGTTGATGCTGATCGGTGTATTTGCGGTGAGCGGATCGCATAATACTCACCGCTGGGTGCGTTTTGGAGACCTGTTTACTTTCCAGCCTTCCGAGTTGGCTAAGCCGGTGCTGGTCTTGTTTCTGGCTTACTTTTTGCAGACACGGATTCACCAGATGGATGACTGGAAGGGTACGATTTTGCGGGCTGTTGCTGTGCCGCTGGCGTTTACGGCGCTGATTTTGAAGGAACCGGATTTGGGGACGGGCCTGGTTTGCATGTTCGTCACGGCGTTGATGCTGTATCTGGCGGGGGCTCGGAAGAGGTACTTCGCGGTCGGTGCCGCGCTGGCTTCGCCGGTGTTGTATTACATGCTGTTTCATGTGAAGTTTCGACATGACCGGATGATGGCGTTCATCAATCCGGAGGCTGATCCCCGAGGGACTGGATTCCATATCCTGCAGTCGCTGATTGCGGTTGGAACGGGCGGAATTCGAGGGTTGGGTCTGATGGAGGGTAGGCAGAAGCTGTTTTATCTGCCGGAGGTGCAGACGGACTTTATCTTCGCCAATATTTGTGAGGAGCTGGGATTGATTGGGGCGATCCTGGTGGTGGGTTTGTTTGTGTCGCTTGGGTATCGCGGGCTGCGGGCGGCGTTTCTGTCGACCGATCCATTTGCACGGTTTCTAGCCTTTGGACTGACGACTGCGATTCTGGTCCAGGCGTTCTTCAATATGAGCGTGGTGCTGGCGCTGCTGCCAACGAAGGGAATTCCGCTACCTTTTATTTCTTCGGGAGGAACTTCGATCTTTATTACGCTGGCCGGCATGGGTGTGTTGCTGAATATTACTCGCGAGATCGATTAGTGTGGGCGATCGATCCAGTCTGAGAGTCTTGATTGCTGGTGGCGGAACGGGTGGGCATGTTATCCCGGGGCTGGCGATTGCCCGGGAGCTGCGGGATGTGCATGGAGCCGAGGTGCGGTTTGTGGGGACGGCGCGAGGGCTCGAGACGAAGCTGGTGCCGGAGGCGGGATTTCCGCTGGAGTTGATTCGGGTAGGGCAGCTGAAGAACGTCAGTTTGGCGACCCGGGTACGGACGATGCTGGACCTTCCGCTGGGCTTGATGCGGTGTGTTGGTTTGGTGCGGAGTTTTAGACCGGATGTGGTGGTTGGCGTTGGTGGGTATGCTTCGGGACCGGCGATGATGGCGGCGATTCTGCTGCGAGTGCCTACCTTGGCGTACGAGCCGAATGCAGTGCCGGGGATGACGAACCGGCTGGTGGGCAAGTACGTAAGGGCTGCTGCTGTGAACTTTTCTGAGACTGCGATGTATTTTCGCAACGCGACGGTGACTGGTGTGCCGGTGCGGGACGAGGTCTTCGCGGTGCCGGATAGATTGCTTGGACCGACGCGACGATTGCTGGTTACTGCGGGAAGCAATGGGGCGAAGATCTTCAATGAGACTATGCCGGGCATAGCGGTAAGGCTGCTGGATCGGGTGCCGGGTCTGACGATTGTTCATCAGACAGGCGAGAAGGCCCTTGCCGCCACGAGAGAAGCTTATGCCAAGGCGGGTGTCGATCCGGCGAGGGTCGAGGTGAGTGCCTTTCTTACTGATATGCCGAAGGAGTATGCCGCGGCCGATTTGGTGTTGGCCCGGGCCGGCAGTACAGTTGCCGAGTTGGCTGCGGCGGGAAAGCCCTCATTGCTTGTGCCGCTGCCTACGGCTGCGGACGACCATCAGCGGAAGAACGCAGAGCTGGTGGCTCGCGGCGGAGCGGCCGAGATGCTGCTACAGACGGAGCTGACCCCCGAAGTTCTTCTTGACCGGCTTGGCGGATTGTTGACCGACGGTGAGCGGTTGAGAACGATGGGCCTCTCGGCCAGGGCGATGGGGAAGCCCGGTGCCCTGCGAAGGATTGGGGAGATGGTTGCTGCCCTAAGGGGTACCCACTCCCCCCCTATTGCCCGCACGTAAGGTTTTTCTATTCAATAGTTTACGGTGTGTGTCTTGGTCTGCAAATATTCATAACAAAAGGGTTGTTTCCAAAATATTGCTGGATAAGGACTTATTGGGTTAAATGCAAAGGCCTCGGCGTGCCGAGGCCTTTCTCGATTTCTATTTTGATTATAGCGGGTTGAGTGTAACTAATACGCCAAGTGTAAGTTGATGATAGAGAATGGGTTAGGTGGTTTTGAGGCTTGACATGCTTTTTTTGGGCTAAAAACGCAGAAAAAAATTAAATACGACGACAAAAGCAAGAACAACGGCAACGATGCAGTCGTTTCGCCCTTCGGGCTCCACTCCGGCGTTACACCCCGACGAGCAAGAGCGGTAAGCCGCTTTGCAGCCAGGCTAGACGCTGGGCTGAAGCCCGGCTTTACCTAGAAGCAATGCTCAGTGGCTGGGACAGACAATGCAAACTGCGACAGCAAAAGACAAGCGGAAGGCAGAAGCACGAGCCAACACAAAGACAAGGACCAAAAGCAGATCCGAGTCTGTTATGAAACTTGTACCACCGCCTCCGAACCTACGAACAATTTATAAATTTGGGTGTAGGTCGCTTACTGGGCTTACCTGCTCAAGAAGCGACGCCGTGTAGAGAATCGTGGACTCGGCTTGCCAATTACCCACGATTTGTACGCCGATCGGCATTCCTTCCTTGCTCGTGCCGAACCGCATGGAAACGCCCGGAAGGCCGGTCACGCTCAACGGCGTTGTTGCGAACATGATGCCCATGACGTTTACAGTCTGGCCGTCGATCAACAACTCCGCCTGGCCGTGCTTGAAGGACGGTGTCGGCAATACCGGAGTGAGCAAGACATCGTACTTCTGGAAGTATTCGGCAAAACCATCCTTCAGGCGCTCCACAGCCTGCGCTGCATCGATGTAGTCCGCCGCTGGAGTGTCGGGCAACGAGAGCATGAACCTGGCCATGTCGCCAATTTCATCCTCGCTGCGCCCAGCCGTCGTCTCCACGAATCCAGGCTTCATCTCGAGGACATGCAGACGGCTCCACACATCGAGGGCAAAATCGCGCTCGAGTGCCGGGATGCGCACGGACTCGACAGTGTGCCCGAAATCCTTGAGCGCTGCTGCGGCAGCTTCCACCGTTGCCGCGACCTCACGATCGATCGGACCAAAGCCGGGTTCCACCAGCCAGCCCACACGAAGCGGACGCTTGTTGGAACTTCCAATGCCGTTATCGAACGGGACGGCGCTGCTTGAATAGCCGTCGTGTCCGTCTGCTCCAGCGAGTTGCGAAAAGGCCAACGACAGATCGCGAATGCTCCGCGCCATCGGTCCCACATGCCAGAAGCGACGCGGCTCCCGAGGCCAGATGCCGGTCATAGGGACTCGTCCGTGTGTCGCCTTCAGCGAGACAATACCGGTGTGGGCTGCCGGACCACGGAGAGAAATCGCAAGGTCGGTACCCAGGCCAAGTGGTGACATGCCCGCCGCGATCGCTGCCGACTCTCCCCCGCTGGAACCGCCTGGCGTGAGATCCAGGTTCCAAGGGTTGTTCGTGCGGCCCGTGAGAAGATTGTCGCTTTCGACCCCATAGGAAAATTCAGGAAGATTGGTCTTCGCAAGCAGAATACCTCCTGCTTTCTTCATGCGCGAAACGGTTGTCGCATCGATCTCGGGTGTGCGTCCTTTGAAGATCGGTGAACCACGCCGGGTTAGCACCTTTGCGGTGTCGATCGAATCCTTCACCGTGAATGGCACACCGTGCAGGGAGCCCAGTTCATCTCCCCGCAGTACCGCCGCTTCTGCTTCTTTGGCGGACTCCAGGGCACCGTCGGCAATCGTGACGATCGCATTCACCCTGGGGTTGACGGCCTCGATGCGATCAAGGTGTGCCTTCATGACTTCGACCGGAGAGACCTCGCGTGTGCGGATCAGTTCGGCCAGCTTCGTTGCGTCGGAATAAATAAGTTCTGTGCTCATGGTTCACCTCTCTCCACCTGCCAACAGGCAGATTATGAGGTTGAGATTCTACCTGCCACATGGTAGATTCAGGAAAGTGAGATTTTTTTGCACGGATTTTTGGAGGTGTGTGATGAGCGCAAATGCTCGCGAAGACATCCTGGCCGCCGCAAAGCTTGTTGCCCAAGCTCACGGCTATGCGGGGTTGAATTTTCGTGATTTAGCACCACAGGTGGGCATTAAGGCGGCGAGTATCTACTATCACTTCCCGAGCAAAGCCGACCTGGCCAGAGCGGTGGCGAGGCGCTACTGGGAGGATTCTGCAGCTTATCTTGAGTCTCTGCTGCAGAAATCAGCGAAGCCGCTAGACGCACTCCGCCGCTACCCCGAGACCTTTCGCTGGGCACTGGAGAACGACAATCGCATCTGCCTATGCAGCTTTATGTCTGCGCAATTTGACGATCTACCCGACCTAGTAAAGACAGAAGTTCAAGCTTTTGCTGACGTCAATATTGCCTGGCTGAAGAAGACTCTGGTTGCCGCTAAAGTTGTCAGCCCCAAGGGGGCCGAGAAGCGAGCGCGTGCCATCTTCTCTGGAATCATGGGTGCTCAGTTGATGGCGAGAAGCCGGGCAGACATCACGCTTTACGATAGCCTGATCGAAACTTATCGCACAGCAGGATTACTTCCTGTCTAAAGGGCGGATTCTTACTGCTAAACGCGCCCTCGCCATTTGGCCTCACGCGTACTCGATAGTCTGATCGTAAAGGTCTGTGTGATCTTAACCAGAATGACAATTGGTTTGGAAGTGTTGAGGAGGTTAAGAAGAAAAGGGCTGAGAGTGGTTTCTCTCAGCCCCTTTTGAATTTGCCAACTATTGGTTAGCGATGACCGCCGCCGCCACCGTGTGAACCACCACCGCCGCCACCGCCGTGGAAGCCGCCGCCGCCGCCACCACTCATGCCGCCGCCGTGGAAGCCGCCACCGGAGGGAGCAGAGTAGCCGCCTCTGGCGCCGCCTCCTTGAAAGCTGCCGCCAGAGGGAGCGGAGTAGGTCCGTGCGCCGCCGCCGTAGTTCTGGCTGGGTTGGGAGAAATTACGTCCACCGCCGGTGCTGTAGCCCTGGCTGGGTTGCGAGAAGTTGCGGGCTCCGCCGTTGAAGCTCTGGGTGGGCTGAGCAAAGGTGCGTCCACCAGTAGCGCTCTGGACTGGCTGAGCGAAGTTGCGTCCGCCGCCGTTATAGCCCTGGTTCGGCTGAGCAGTGCGTGAGTAGTTGCCAGCGCCATTGTTACCGGAGAAGCTGCGTGCGCCATTGTTGGCGTTGCCGTAGTTGCTGGCTCCGTTGTACGCACGTGAGTCGCCGTGAACGTTGTTTGCGCCGGTGTAGGCTGCGCGACCGCTGCCCTGAGTGTAGTTGGAGGTGCGGCCATTGATGCCGGAGCCGCGGTAGCCGGTATAGGCTCCACTGTTGCCGTATCCGCCGCTGTGGTTGTTGTAGCTGGTGCGAGTGAAGCTGGCGCCACCGGCGTGTCCGTTGTAGCCGTTGTAGGGACGGTTATAGACGTTGTGGTAGTTGTAGCCGCGGCCGAAGTTGCAGTAGGCGCGGTTGTAATAGTAGCGACCGCCTCCCCAGTATCCGCCGTAGAAGCCGATGCCGAAGTAGCCGAAGCCGTAGTTGATGCCGCCGTAGTAGCCGACGTAGGGACCCCAGTAGCCGGCGTTCCAGAAGTAGCCGCCGTAGCCGTAGCCCCAGTAGCCGGGTGTCCAAAGAGCTCCGGTGTAGGGAGCTGCGACCCATGCGCCCTGGATCCACTCATAGCCGTAGCCTGTCCAAGCCCAGTAGCCGGGCGTCCAGATGTAGCCGTCGCCGGGGGCGGGGGGTTGCTGGTAGTCGGGGATGGCAGGAGGCGCCTGCGCGATTCCCTGAGGAGCGCCGGGTTGTGGCGCGGCGTTCTGCATGGCTGCGTCGTACTGAATGACGTCATCGGGCGGAGCCGATTGACCCTGGTATTGACTCTGGTTGCCGTATTGATCGGGGGGCGGAGGCGCACTGTCTTGCGCCTGAGCGGCGATGGGGGCAACCATGAGAGCTGCAGCCAGGGTTGCGCTTGCAATGGATGTGGTGAAGAGACGAGTGGACGTCATGGCTTTACCTTCCTCCCCGCCTTCGTTTGTCCGGCAATGCGTCGATCCCGGACTTCGCGGCGAGCAAGGATGAGTTCCAGCCGGGCAAGTTCGCCCCGGTCAAGTGCTCAGTTGATTAGACACGAGTTTGCACTATTTGTTGCACGAAAGGGAATAGTGATCTTCGGCGAGAGGTTTCGGTGGGTTGCCTACGGTTTTGCGAAGAGGATTTTGGGGCACATGACGTGGACACCGCTCTTGGTATCAACGAGTTGGGTGATGTCGACATCACAGGCAACGGAGATGAGGGCGTAGGCGTCGTCGCGGGAGATGTGGGGGTGGTCGGGATTCTGTTCGGTGAGGAAGGTGATCATGTTGCGGATGGCCATCTCGGTGGCGGTTTTGAGGTCTTCGTCGAAGCCCATGGCGATGTACTGGGTGGGGGTTTCGGCACGGGGCCAGAGGAGACGGTGGGTGTTTTCACCTGACGCTTTGTGGACGATGAACTGGAAGGTTCCGGTGAGCTGGGTTTCGAGGGCGGTAATGTCGACCTCGCCGTTGCCCTGGGCGGCGTGGCCGTCGCCTGCTTCGAAGAGCGCGCCTTTGGCGTTTACGGGATAGAAGACGGTGGTGCCGGCGACGAGTTCTTTATTGTCCATGTTGCCGCCGTGCATCCAGGGTGGGGCGGAGTTGTACTTGCCGGCGGACTCGGGCGGTGCGATGCCGATGCTGCCGAAGAAGGGGTGGAGAGGAACGTCGATGCCGGGGGCGAAGTGGCCGATCATCTTTTCGCGATCAAGGGGGACGAGGCGGGAGTGGCTGTAGGGGAAGTCGTTGGGGAGGAAGCCGCGGCCGGCGCCGAAGGAGTTGCAGGACCAGGGGACGTCGATGTCGATTTTCTGGATGCGGACTTCGAGGATGTCGCCGGGTTCGGCTTCGGTTATGGCGACGGGGCCGGTGAGGATATGGCCGCCGGGACCTTTGTCGGCGGCGGGGACTTTGGTGTAGATGTCGGCGACGTAGGGCGGGATGTCGGCTTCGGCGATGCCGAGGGTCTTGAGGCGCTCGGGTGGGCCGCAGGTGGAGAGGGTTTGGATCGTGACAGTGTCGCCGGACTTGACGGTGAGGACTGGTTTGGCGCGTGCGGAGTAGTAGCCCCAGGCTACAGTGGTGGGCGTGGCCAGGAGGGTTTGGGTCGCTTCCTGCGCGAGTGCGGCGGGAATGGCGAGAAGAGCAGCGGCACTCAGGGCGGCTGCGCGGGCGAGGACGGTGGGCATGGATTTTATATATCACAGAGGTGAGAGAGCGGAGAGATGACGCTGATAGAGTGAGAGATTGGTGCGCTTGTTGCGGATAATTGCGCGAAGCAGCGAAAGAATCTGGATTTGATTTTGAAAGTGAGAGAAGCGGTCATGTTTGTGCCTGGGCACTTTTTGTTTGCGCCGTCGCAACGGATTCATTTCATCGGGATCGGTGGAATCGGGATGAGCGGGATTGCGGAGATTCTGCTGACGATGGGGTATTCGGTTTCGGGCTCGGATTTGAAGCGGTCGGCGGTGACGGACCGGCTGCTGGGGATGGGGGCTCGGATCTTTGAAGGGCATGCGGCGACGAATGCGGCAGCGAGTGATGTGGTGGTGACGAGTTCGGCGGTGGCGAAGAATAATCCTGAGGTGCTGGAGGCGAGGGAGCGGAAGATTCCGGTGATTCAGCGAGCGGAGATGCTGGCGGAGTTGATGCGGCTGAAGTATGGAATTGCCGTGGCCGGGATGCATGGGAAGACTACGACGACTTCGATGGTTGCCGCGGTGTTGGCTGGTGGAGGGTTGGATCCTACCGTGGTGGTGGGTGGGCGGGTGAATGCACTGGGGTCGAATGCGCGACTGGGAAGTTCGCAGTATCTGGTGGCGGAGGCGGATGAGAGTGACAGGAGTTTTTTGAAGCTGTCGCCGGTGCTGGCGGTGGTGACGAATCTCGATCGCGAACATATGGATTGCTATCGCGATATGGAGGATGTTGAGGGGGCGTTTGTGGAGTTTATGGATCGGCTGCCGTTTTATGGAGCGACTACGGCTTGTGTTGATAATTCGTTGTTGCGCGGTGCGCTGCCTCGGGTGCGGCGCAGGGTCTATACATATGGCGAGAGTGCGGATGCGGATTTTCGATTGGAGATGTTGCCGAAGGAGGAGGATTGCCACTCCTGTTTTGAGGTGAACTACAAGGGGTTGGTGTTGGGGAAGTTTCGGCTGCATGTCCCGGGGCGGCATAACGTGTTGAATGCCACGGCGGCGGTTGCTGTTGGAGTGCAGTTGGGAGTTGCGCCGGATCAGATTGCGGTGGGGCTGGAGAGTTTTCGTGGGGTGGACCGGCGGTTCCAGGTGAAGGGTGTGGTGAGGGGTGTGACGGTGGTGGACGATTATGGGCACCACCCGACGGAGATTGTGGCTACGCTGAAGGCGGCTCGGGAGTGCGGGTATAGGCGGGTGCATGTGCTGTTTCAGCCGCATCGGTTTACACGGACGCGGGATCTGATGACGGAGTTTGCTGGGGCATTTAAGGACGCGGATACTGTGCAGGTTTTGGATATCTATGCGGCGAGTGAGGAGCCGATTGCTGGAGTGGACGCGCAGGCATTGGTGAAGGTGATGAGGGAGGCTAGTAAGAGTGCGGTGGAGTATGCGGGTTCGGTACCGGAAGCGGTGAAGGCGCTGGTGCGGGAGGGGAAGGATGGGGATGTGATTTTGACGCTGGGGGCGGGGAGTGTTTCGCAGGCTGGGGCGATGGTGCTGGAAGGTCTGGCAGCGAATGGGTGAGTTCCTGAAAGGGTACATGCGGAAGAAGTTGGGCCGAGACGGGTGTGGTGCAGGTTATTCTCAGGATGGCGATTCTCGCGGCCTTGCTCAGGCTTGCGACAAAGCGAAGCGGTATCGAAGCGCGGGACAGCGGTGCTAGAGGCGCCTGAGGAGAGGTTTGCCTCGGGGTCTGGTGGCCCACGGCGAGTGGTTGCTTCGCCGAATAGAAAGCTGCGTCGCGACATGGTTGAGGATTTTGCGGACGATCCGTTTGAGGATGACGATGCTCCGGTGGCACGGCGGCGGAGCGGGGTTCGCGTTCGATTTCGTGGGCTGCCGGCGACGAAGTGGGGCAGGATCTTTGCCGGATTTGTGCTGTTGGGTTGTCTTGGGGTGGGAGCGGCGGTGTATCTGATGGCGAAGAGTTACCTGTTGCATGATGATCGGTTTGTGATTCCGTCATCCTCTTCGATTGAGTTTGCAGGGAATTCGCATGTGACCCGGGCGCAGCTGCTGGGGATCTTTGGCGGGGATGTGGAGCGGAATATTTTTACGGTTTCGCTGGACCAACGGCGGATGGAGTTGGAACGGCTGCCATGGGTCGCCCATGCGACGGTGATGCGGCTGCTGCCGAACCGGATGCGGGTGTCGATTGTGGAGAGGACGCCGGTGGCGTTTGTGCGGCAGGGAAGCCGTATCGGATTGGTGGACGCGAGCGGCGTGCTGTTGAACATGCCGGTGGACGCGAAGACGAATGAACATTATTCGTTTCCGGTGGTGATGGGGATCTCGGCGGAGGAGCCGCTGTCGACGCGGACGGCGCGGATGAAGATCTTTGAACGGTTCACCTCGGAGCTGGATGGGTCGGGAGAGAAGATCTCGCAGGAGCTGAGCGAGGTCGATCTTACGAATCCTGAGGACGTGCAGGCGTTGATCCCGGACCATTCGACGGAGATCCTGGTGCACTTTGGCGAGGATAATTTTCTGGAGCGGTATCGGAGGCTCAAGGAGCATCTGCCGGAGTGGCGGTCGGTGTATCCGAAGCTGTCGTCGGTGGATATGCGATATGAGCGGCAGGTGGTGCTGCAGATGCCACCGGGAGCTGCGGGGGGTCAGGCAGCGCCGGCCAATGATGCGGACGTGATGGAGACGGCGCCTGCTCATGCGGATGAGACTGCTGCGAAGGCGAGTGCCAAACCTGCGGCTAAGCCTGCTGCGAAGGCTCAGCATGTGGTGGCAAAACATCCTGCGACGATGAAGCCCGTTGCGAAGGTTCCAGCAAAGAAGAGTGCGCCCAAAGCCAAGACCCATGTTGCGGCTACGAAGCACCAACCGGCGGCGGCTAAGCCATCGGCGAGCACGACTCAATCTCATCCTACCCAGGTGGTCCACCCATGAATCAGAAGCAAGACAATCTGATCACCGTGCTTGACGCGGGCAGTACAAAGAGCTGTGTGCTCGTCGCGGAGCTGCAGGACGGCGTGCTGCGGTATCGCGGACACGGCATTGAACCGTCGCGTGGAATGCGCAAGGGTTTGATTGCCGAGCTGGGGCCGGCGGCGGAGGCGATCAATCGTGCGGCACTGACGGCGGAGCGCGTGGCGAAGGTGGGAATTGAGACGGCGGTGGTGGGGATTGGCGGGACTCATGTACGCGGAGTGAACTCGCGGGGCGGCATCAGCATGGGCAGCCGGATGCGGGAGATTACGCGTGAGGAGGTGCGGGCGGCGGTGGATAGGGCACGATCGGTGGCGCTGCCTCCGGATCGCGAGGTGCTGCATCTGTTGCCGCAGGAGTTCATCCTGGATGATCAGCCGGGGATTCACGATCCGGTGGGGATGGTGGGGAACAAGCTTGAGGTGAATCTGCATCTTTCCACTTGCTCGGGCGGTGTGGCGCAGAGTGTGATTACGTGCGCGAACCGTGCGGGGCTCGAGGTGCATGACACGGTATATGAGGGGATCGCTGCGGCTGAGGCGGTGCTGAGTGCGGATGAGCGCGAGTTGGGTGTCTGCATGGCGGACATCGGCTCGAGCACTACGGAGCTGGCGGTGTTTTTCGAGGGGTCGATCGCGCATACGGCGGTGCTGCCGATTGGGGGAGACCACTTTACGAATGATCTTGCTGTTGGGCTTCATGTGACTGTCGAAGAGGCCGAGTATTTGAAGAAGGTTTATGGGCATTGCGTGGTGACGGCGGTGCCGCAGTTGAACGAGATTGAGGTTGGCGGAAATCTCGCGATCTCGGGCGGGCAGCCGGCGCGAATGGTAAGGCAGCGGTTTCTGGCGGAGATCCTGGAGCCGCGGGCGCGTGAGTTGTTTACGATGCTGCGGGACAATCTCCGCAATGGCGGAGTGCTCGAAGCGCTGGGTGCGGGATGTGTGTTCACCGGCGGCGGTGCGCAGATGGCGGGGCTGCTGGATAATGCTGAGAGTCTGCTGCGAGTGCCTGCGCGGGTGGGATATCCGGTGCCTTTGTCGAGGATGCCTGCGGAGTTAGCTACGCCGGAGTTCGCTGTGGCGATTGGAATGCTGTTGTATTCGCATCGGACGCAGGTGCGAAGAGCGAGTGAAGAGCAGGGGCTGCGGGCGAAGCTGAAGGCGATTTTTGCGGGAAGTTTTTAGCTTTGGCCGACTCTCTTCGGCGAAGCAGCTGAACCCGCCAGCAATCCGCCATCGATATTGAGTTCGGTTCCGGTGATGTAGGTGGCCTCATCGGAAGCAAGTAAAACCGCTAATGCTGCAACCTCGTCGGCACGACCGAATCGCTGCAAGGGAGTGTCCTTGACGATTGCCTGAATACGGAGCTCGCGCTCTTCGCCGCTACCCAGCATGGGCTCCCACATCGGGGTGAGGATGGCAGCTGGATGAATCGAATTGCAACGAACCTTCCAGCCTTGTTCCGCAGCATATAGCGCCACTGATTTGGTGTGATTGCGAATGGCGGCTTTGCTTGCAGCATACGCTGCGGCCCCTGGAATGCCGACAAGACCAGAGCGGGATGAAATATTGATGATCGATCCGGTTTGCTGAGAGCGCATGGCCTGCAGAGCATGCTTGCAACCAAGGAACGTTCCGTCGAGGTTGGTAGTAAGGACGGCACGCCAGTCTTCCAGTGCTGCGTGTTCAGGGTCGTGCGGTACCATCGCGCCTTCGAAGCCAGTGATTCCGGCATTATTCACGACTACGTCGAGCTTGCCGCGGTCGCGAAGAATGTGATCGATCACGGCGGACCACTCTGCCTCTTGCCGCACGTCCAGACGGTAGTATTCGGAAGAGCTTCCCAGCGTCGCTGCAAGCTCGCGCCCAGGCTCGTCGGCGATGTCTGTCACGGCAACCCACGCTCCTTCCGACGCGAACGCCTGTGCTATTGCCGCACCGATGCCTGTCGCGGCACCTGATACCAACGCTACTTTTCCTCTTAGCCGATCCATGCGCCATTCTTTCATTCCCGGGTGATGCTCAATTTCTGAAGAAAATGAAAGCTGAGGGTTGACAGAATTTGTATTTAACAATATGGTTATTTAACTAAGAGGTTGAATAAGGTTATGACGGACCAAATCAGTTCGACGTTTGCAGCACTTGCCGATCCGACGCGCAGAGCGATTCTGGCGCGGCTTGCCTTGGGGGAGACGTCGGTGACGGAGCTGGCGGAGCCGTTTGAGATGAGTATGCCAGCGGTTTCCAGGCATTTGAAGGTGCTGGAGAAGGCGGGGTTGATTGCTCGTGGGCGGGAGGCGCAGTGGCGGCCCTGCAAGTTGAAGCCGGAGCCGTTGAAGCAAGCCGCCGATTACCTGGACGAGTATCGCCGGTTCTGGGAGGAGAGTTTCGATCGGTTGGACGCGTACCTGAAGACCTTGCAGGAAAAGGAGAAGGGACATGCCAGGAAAAAGAAATGACTTGGAAGAGAGTGTGTTTGACCGGGAGATTGCATTTACGCGGGTCACAACAGCCCTGGTCTTCGTTCTCATTATTCTGTTCGTGATCACCACTCCGTTGATGGAGGACCAGTCGATCCGGATTTCGATTTGCGGGAGTCTCGGTGGAGGCGTCGCGTCGACACGAGGTGAAGGCGAATGCGCAGAGGGTCCGGAGGTGATTCGTGCTTCTCTGGCGATGCCGCATGAGTTTGATGTGCCGATGGTATGGACGGATCCGAAGCAGGTGGCGCTGTGGTGGGGGTCCAAAGGCTTTACGGCCACGATCGAGAAGGGCAGACCGGCACCGCAGTTTGAGATGATGGCGACCTTTGCGGAAGAAGGCGAGTAGGACTCGATTGAGGGCGGTACCGACAAACGATGACGAGCGGTAGTGTGATGCGCGAGTTTCGATCGGGTTCGAGGAGTACTTACAGACACTCCAGGAGAAGGAGAAGAGGCGTGAAAGAAAAACTAATTGAAGTGAATGAGAGTACGGCTGATCGCGAGATTGTTCTTACGCGGGTCTTCGATGCGCCGCGAAGGATGGTCTGGGAGGCGTGGACCGATCCGAAGCAGTTGGTGCTGTGGTGGGGGCCGAAGGGCTTTACGACCACGATCGAGCAGATGGATGTGCGGGCGGGCGGTGTGTGGAAGCTGGTGATGCATGGGCCCGACGGAACGGATTATCCGAACAAGAGCGTGTTTACGGAGGTTGTGCCACTTGAACGGCTTCGGTACAAGCTGAGCGGCGGCAAGCGAGGCGGACCAGCGGCGCAGTTTGAGATGACAGCGACGTTTGAGGACGATGGCGATAAGACGCGGATCACGATGCGCATGGTCTTTGCGTCGGCAGAAGCAAGGGCCGAGAACGTGCGGGAGTACGGCTCAATTGAGGGCGGAAAACAGACGCTGGAGCGGCTGGCGGAGCATCTGTCGGATCGTTTGGCAGCGAAGGCACAAGGAGGAATGCGATGAGTACAGCAACGGTGTCTCCGAAGGTGGCTGCACAACATGAGCTGCATATTACGCGGGTGTTCGATGCTCCGCGTGAGTTGGTGTGGAAGATGTGGACTGATCCGGAACATATGAAACATTGGGCCGGGCCTCGTCAGTTTGCGGCGACGAATATAGTGAACGATCCGCGGCCAGGAGGGAAGTGGCGGCTTCGCCTGTATACCGATGGTTTCGATGCTGGCGACGGTGAGTTGAAGAAATTTGACCTTTGGCAAGGTGGTGAAAACCTTGAGGTGGTCGAACCGGAGCGATTGGTCTACACGTTCAAATGGGATCAAAACCCCGGTCTATCCGCCAATGTTGAGACCGTGATTACCATCAACCTTGAAGAGCATGACGGAAAGACCACGATGAACTTCCATCAGGCATTCTTCGTAACTGATAAGGACCGCGATGGGCACGTTCGTGGATGGAACAGCAGCTTCGATAAGTTGCAGGATTATCTGGGCGAGGTACAGACGAAGGAGGGCATGAATGGGAAACAGTAGCGTACTGGAGGCGGGGTTGCTGGAGGTGAGCCTCACGAGAAGGATCGCAGCAGCGCCTGAGTTTGTGTTTCGTGCGTGGATCGACGCGAAGCATCTGGGGGAGTGGTGGGGGCCGAAGGGATTTACGAATCCTGTTTGCGAGGTTGATCCACGCGTTGGTGGTGCGATTCGAATTCACATGCTTTCGCCGGATGGCAAGATGTTTCCGGTGGCTGGGCGGTTTGTGGAGATCGATCGGCCACACAGGCTGGTGTTTACGACAGCTGCGCTCGATGGTGAGGGCAGGCCGATGTTTGAGGTGTTGAACACGGTTGCCTTTACGGCAGTTGATGAGGGAACGGAGATATCGCTGGTTGCACGGGTGACGAGTACGACTCCGGCTGCGCCGCAGTTCCTCACGGGCATGTCGCAGGGCTGGAGCCAGAGTCTTGATCGGCTTGCTGCCCTTGCTGTTCAACTTTGAAGGCTTGCGCTGGCGTGCTGGACTTCAAGTTCAGGACGTCAGCGCGGCTTTGAGGTTTTGGTCGATGTGTCGCGAGTCCGGTCGATGTTGCAGCGCGGATTGGTGACTTTCAAAAACTACAGACTGGCGGAGACGTCTCGGGTGGAAGCGACTTGTTCGCGAGGGCCTCGCATCCTTAGTCCGTCGCCTTCGGCAGCCATGCGCATGCGGTCGTCGGGGTCGTCGACCTGGGTTACGATCTGGGGGCAGCGCTGGCAGGCGTGTCTGCCTTCCTGCTGGTACCAGCGGCAGGTGGGGCGGATGAGGCATGGCGGGAGAGCCTCGGTGACAGCGGGAAGGATTTGCACGATGCGCGTGACGAGGTTGCAGTTGGCGCCGTCGAAGTGGCAGCAGGCTTTTTCCTGGCATGGCGCGGCGAAGCGCATGACCTGTGTCGCCTTGGCCGGCTGAGTCATGGCAATCAGTTCTTCGGTGACGGGAAGGTATTGGTTGAGGTAGGCGAGTTGGGGCGCGTCCGGGGCGCCGACGACGCCGAGGACGCGGCTGCCTTCCATCTCGGGTTGCGCGCTGGGACACATCAGATGCGTTTCGCGTGGTCCTGCAGATCCAACCGACTGAGTTGAACTCATCGCGGTCCTCCTGCTGCCAAAGAGGCGTGGGTGCGCTCCTGCGGCATGATTCGCAGTGGAAGGGTTGGTGTTGCTCTTTGTGTTCGGCGATTCGATCGGTTAGAAGCGAATGCCAAACTGTGGATCGGCCTTGAATCCCAGGATGACGTGGCGAGGCAGTGCGTTGGGTGCTGCGGCGCCTGCCGGGCCACCGGCGGCACCCTCCTGAACCACGGGAGGCATGTTGACGCCGGCGTGGTCGGAGGCCTGCTTGGCAATGGACGTGGCGATTTGCTGGGCTTCGTTTATCTTGGCGAGTTCCTCGAAGATGACGAGACCGCAGATGATGCCAGGGTTGATGTAGGCGTATGGACCTGCCAGGGGTGGCAGTTTCAGTCTTGCGGCCGAGACTGCTTTCCCGACTGCGCCGGAGAGTTCCTGAATGGAGAGTGACTTCGGTGTAGGCATGGTTCCTCCATAAAACTCGGGGATGGTTTCGGAGGCCCGGTAATACAGCGCGGAAATATACTCGCGGCGGCAAAGTGCGGTCAAGCGGAGAGCGGATGCATTGAGCTAGCAACGATGCGACGAGCGGTTGTGTCGAGTGGAAGCAGGCGTTTCCTGCAGATGTTGAACCATTGATGGTACGGGGAGTGGAAAACGAGGCACTTGCGATGGGCGCGGAGGTGGGAGAATTAAAAAACCTTTAAGGAGTACCTGCTGCCATGCCGAATCTGCCTAACGACGACCTTCGTATCCACTATCACGACGAGATTCCGCATGGAGCGCGGATCAAGGTGATCGGTGTAGGTGGCGGCGGCAACAACGCCGTGAATCGCATGATTGCTGCGAACGTTGTGGGGGTCGAGTTCATTGCGGCGAATACAGACGTGCAGGCGCTGCAGGTGTCGAACGCACCAGTGAAGCTGCAGCTGGGTGTAAAGCTGACGAGCGGGCTGGGTGCGGGGGCGAATCCTGATGTTGGCCGGAGGGCGGCGCTCGAGGATTCGGACAAGATCATCGAGGCGCTCGAAGGCGCGGATATGGTGTTTGTGACGGCGGGGCTGGGTGGAGGGACGGGGACAGGTGCGGCGCCGGTGATTGCGAGCCTGGCGAGTGAGATGGGCGCGCTGACGGTGGCGGTGGTGACGCGGCCGTTTGCGTTTGAAGGCAAGCGCAGAATGATGCAGGCTGAGCGCGGCATGCAGGAGCTGCTGGAGTCCGTCGATACGGTGATTGTGATTCCGAATGAAAAGCTGCTGGCGGTGGCGAAGGACGCCGGGTTTTTCGAGAGCTTCCGGATTGCGGACGATGTACTGCGGCAGGGTGTGCAGGGGATCTCGGACATTATTACGATTCCGGGCGTGATCAATCGCGACTTCGCGGACGTGAAGACGACGATGGCGGGAATGGGCTATGCGGTGATGGGAACGGGCGTGCGGTCGGGCGCGAATCGCGCGGTGGAGGCTGCGATGGCTGCGATGGCTTCGCCACTGCTGGAGGCCGGAGCGATCGACGGGGCACGAGGAATTTTGATCAACATCACCGGATCGAGCAATTTGAAGCTGAGCGAGGTGAACGAGGCTTCAACGATTATTCAAAATGCTGCGCATGAGGATGCGAATATCATCTTCGGCGCCGTGCAGGACGAGACGATGGCCGACGAGGTGAAGATTACCGTGATCGCCACGGGCTTCAAGCAGCAGGAGATGCCGCAGCGGCGGGAGCGGATGCTGGCAGAGTCGACACTGCCGACGATGCGGTATGACGTGCCGATCCAGCCGAGGGTGGTGATATCGCGACCAAGTCCGCGGTTTGCCAGTGAGCCCGAGCAGGAGCCGGCGGGCTTGTTTTTTGGCGAAGGGAAGGAGAAAGCGGTGAGTGCAGGTCCGGGTAGTCCGGCAGAGCTGGTTCCGGTGCCGGCATCCGTCTTTGACGACGATTTTTTCCGGGCCTCTTCGTCTCGGGCGGAGCTGATCTCGGAGGTGGAAGGGACTCACTTTACGGGGTCGGCACGCGTCCAACATGAAGACGTTCGTCATATTGTGGAAGAGATTTCGCCTGTCGAGGCAACCGTTCGGTCGCCTTCTCCTGGAGGTGCGGGGGTAGCGGTGGACCAGACAGTACCGGACGAATTGGACATTCCAGCCTTCCTGCGACGTGGAAATTGATGGATCTACTACTATTTAATTGACGGTAGCACCAAAGTGGGACGGCATTGCCGTGCTTAATGTAGGAAAATAAGAGCTCTATAAGAGCGGATATTGTGTCGATGGCATTTCGATTGCAATCAAATCAATATGAGGTAACGCCAGTGTCGGGATTCACCAAGGTTTTGGGCGCGGTTCTTTTCGGCCTCGTATTTTGCGCTGGAGCGGGTGCGAGCGGAACGACGACCACTACCGTCAAGGCCAAACGCCATTCCTCCGGGACGGCACGGGTTGCGACGAAGGTGACGACGCGCACTGGTGCTTCGCGTACCAGCACAAAGAGTGCCTCTGCGAAGAGTTCGGGGACGACACATGGCACAGCGTCGGCGACCAGGGTCGTGGCGAACGGGCATGGAGCCCGTCCCAGGCTTGCGGTGAAACGGACGCGGTATCGCGAACGGTTCTATGCAAGTTCGTATGCGGACAATCTGACTTTGGGTGATGTGGTTGAGGGCGAAGATCCGGTGGTTCGTGCCGCGGCGATCGAGGCTCTGGGCAACATGAACGGGACTGCGATTGCCATCGATCCTTCGACTGGACGCATTCTTGCGATGGTGAACCAGAAGCTTGCGCTGTCACGCGGGGCTGAGCCTTGTTCGACGATCAAACTGTCGGTGGCATTGGCGGCGCTGGAGGAAGGAATCGTGCGGCGGGATACTCCCGTCAATCTGGGCGGGAGATATCACCTGACTATGACGGAGGCACTGGCCCACTCGAACAACCTTTATTTTGAGACGCTCGGCCGCCAGTTGGGTTTTGAACGGGTGAAACACTACGCCAACCAGTTTGGCCTTGGAGAGCTGGCCGGGTATCACATTCAGGGAGAGCAGCTGGGAGTCTATCCGGACGAAGAGCTGCCCGCGAAGCTCGGTGGCGTGGGACGGATGTGTTCGTTCGGCGAGAGCGTGTCGATGACGCCGCTGCAGTTGGGCGCGTTGGTGGCGGCAATCGCGAATGGCGGAACACTTTATTACCTGCAACACCCTGAGAGCCCACTTGAAGTGGCAAGCTTTGAGCCAAAGGTGAAGCGAACGCTGGATATCGCCCCTCTGATTCCGGAGATTTCGGTCGGGATGGAAGGCGCGGTGCAGTATGGGACAGCGCGGTCGCTGCGGGCCAACTTCAGTGAGTTTCCGGTGATGGGAAAGACTGGAACATGCTCCAACAACGGAACGCGGTTCGGGTGGTTTGGATCGTTTGCGGACACTCCGAATGGGCGGATCGTTACGGTATTTTTCCTTGAAGGCGGACGGCCGACTTTTGGACCGAAGGCTGCCCAGTTGACCGGAGAGTTTTACCGGGCGCTGTGGGACAAGAGCTATTTTCTGCAGAAGACGACTGTTGCGAGCGATGGCGCTTTGGGCGGCAGCCAGTAGCGATCGCGAACTAACCGGTGAAGATCGCTCTCCGGAGCGAGGCGCTAACGCTTACCTGAGGCAACCACAAATCCCTTTCGACGGTCTACACGCTAGTATGGCTATGCTTTGAGCCTTTAATGTGGTTCGGCATGGGAGTTCCGTGGTTTGGCTTGGGCCGCGGATTCGCGTAGAAGGGAATAATGCAGATTTTGACGTCAGAAGAGATGGGCGCGGCGGACCGGCGAACTGTGGAGGAGTCCGGAGTTCCGCTGGAGACGTTGATGGGGGCGGCGGGACGGGCGGTGGCGACGTTCAGCCTGCAGCGGTATGCAGCGGCAACGCGGGTCGTTGTTTTTTGCGGGCGAGGAAATAACGGTGGGGATGGACTGGTCGCGGCACGGGTGATGGCACTCGCGGGCCGGCAAGTACGGGTGGTTTTGCTGGGACGGAAGGACGAGATGAAGGGCGAGGCGGCGGGGGCGCTGAAGAGACTTCAACTTGAGACTTCGGCTGTAGTTGTCGATGAGGCCGTGGACGAAGCTGGGTTGAGGGTTTGCACGCCGACGCTCGCGGATGCGGAGTTGTTCGTCGACGCGGTGGTGGGAACGGGGTTCAAACCGCCGCTGCGCGGGACGGCGGTCTTGCTGCGGGAGATGGTGGAGAGGCTTGATACGCCGGTAGTGGCGGTGGATCTTCCTTCGGGGTGGGATGCAGACTCCCTGGAGCAGACTGCTGATGGATCGTTTCGGGCGGATGCTGTGGTGACATTTACTGCGCCGAAGCTGGCGCATGTCTTTGGGCATCTGACGCGCAATGACAAGACCGGCGGGACGTTTGGGCCTGTGGTGGTGGCGGGGATCGGGTCGCCGGAGCAGGCGGTGGTTTCGAACAGTGGGCTGACGTGGGCCGGTGCTTCGAAGGGGATTGCGGAGAAGCCTCGCGATGTGAATTCGAACAAAGGCAAGTTTGGACATGTGTTGGTGGTGGGCGGGAGCTACGGTAAGGCGGGAGCGCCGGCGATGGCGTCACTGGCGTGCCTTCGCAGCGGGGCGGGACTGGTGACGGCGGCGGTGCCGAAGAGCATCCTGAATACCGTTGCACGGATTGCGCCGGAGTTGATGATGGTGCCGCTGGCAGAGGGGAGCAAGGGTGCGGTGTCGTTCAAGAACCTGGACGGGGCGAAGCTCGACGCGCTGATGGAGAAGATTACTGTGGTGGCGGTGGGGCCGGGGTTGTCCACCGAAGGCGATGCGTCTGCGTTTGCGCGGCAGGTGGTGGAGAAGACGACGGTGCCGGTGGTGATCGATGCGGATGCCTTGAACGCGTTTGCCGGAAAGACTTCTCTGCTGAATGGGAGAGGGAGAGTGATGGTGTTGACGCCGCATCCGGGAGAGATGGCGCGGCTTGCCGGGCTGACGGTGAAGGAGGTGGAGGCAGACCGGGTGGGATTGGCGCGGCGGTTTGCGACGCAGCATAAGCTGACGCTGGTGTTGAAGGGGTGGCGGACGTTGGTGGCACATCCTGATGGTTCCGTTGCAGTGAATACGAGCGGAAACCCGGCGATGGCGAAGGGTGGCAGCGGGGATGTTCTGACGGGGATTGTGGCCGCGATGCTGGCGCAGTTTCCTGGTGATGTGGTGCGGGCGGTGGAGACGGCGGTTTATCTGCATGGGCTGGCGGGAGACTTTGCCGCGAGTGCAATGGACGAGCATACAGTACTTGCAACCGATACGGTTACACATCTTTCTGACGCGTTCCGGTACCGGGTGACGGATGGCGATGGGCTGACGTGGATCGGCGGGCTGCGGGGATGAAGGAGAAGCGGTTCAAGACACGGAGCGAAGCAGGGACGCTGGCGATGGGAGAGAGGGTGGCGGAGATGCTGCTGCCGGCTCCTAAGTTGATTGTTCTGCGAGGGGATCTTGGGACAGGGAAGACGACGCTGGTGAAAGGGATTGCAGCCGTCTTGGGTGGGGCGGAGGCCGCGGATGTGACGAGTCCCACGTTCACGCTGGTGCATGAGTATGTTGGGAGTAAGGTTCGGCTCTATCATCTCGATCTTTATCGGCTGGAGACGGAGCGGGAGTTGTTGACGCTGGGGCTGGAGGAGATGGCGGAGCAGCCGGATGCGTTGGTGATGGTGGAGTGGGGGGAGAAGTTTCCGAGCGTGGTGGCGCGGGCGGATGGCGAGATCGCGATTGAACATGCGGGCGGAGACGAGCGGATGTTTGTGGTTCGGGTGAAGTAATGAGCGCCGAGTCCCGTGGCTATTTGCTGCGGCCGGTGTACCGGTAGATGGCGCACTCTTCGTCGCCGGTGGAGCCGTAGTCTTTTTGCTGGGCGATGGCGGCGAGATCGGCAGCGTGGTCTTCGGGCGACATGGCTACGGAGCCGAGGAAGAGACGGGTGAAGGCGGGGTGCCGGTCGAGGACGGCGCGGCACTCGGCGTTGACGTAGAGAAGGTCGAAGGCTGCGGGGGGAGAGCCTGGACTCTTTGCGAAGCGTGCTTCGATACGGCGGAGAAGCAGCTTGAGGACGGGGGCTTCAAAGGGGTGAAAGAGGAAGGCCAGAGTGGGGGTGCGGGAGAGGTCGAAGGTGAGGGCGTCCTGTTCGTACAGGCGAATGGGCGCGATCGGCGAGGCGGTGGCGTCGGCGGCGTGAGTGGCGAGCCAGTGGTCGAGGTTGAGCTGTGCGGTGTCGGCGAGGACGGGGTTGAGCTCGATGCCGATGACCTGGTGAAAAGGGAGCTCGCTGGCGACGAGCATGGCGCGGCCTTTTCCAGCGCCGAAGTCGATGAAGGTGTAGTTGTCGATGGGGTGAGGTGGGGAGGTGGCTAGCCAGAGGTCGATCAACGTGCGGAGGATGCTGGGGGCGACGCCGTAGTATGCGGTGACGTGGGTGTCGTTGGGGTGGCCGGTGATGAGATTGCCAGCAGCGATGAGGCCGCTGGTTTCGACGCCGTGGATCTGGTCGAAGGGGTGTTGTGGTGGCTTGGGCGACGGCATGACCAACGGTTTTTTGGGTTTGCGAGTGGGCATGTCGTTTAGCGGATTTGGACCAGGTGAGGGTTGCCGTCGAGGCCGAGGATCTTGCGGCCTGCGGGTGTGATGCTTTGCGGCGTCCATTGCGGTTCGTGAAGGAGTGTGACGGTGGTGTGGCTTACGGTCTCGAGGCCGGCGAGGCGATTGGTGATCTGGGCTTGAAGAACGGCGTTGGCGGTGTCGTCGGTTTGTGTTGGCGTGAGTGAGATATGAATGCGGTGTCGCGGAGGGACGCCCGGAATGTTGGAGCCGGGGGCTTCGAGGTCAGGGGTGATGGTAATGGAGTCGATGAGGCCGAGGTCGACGATGTTGCAGGGGATCGAGGGATCGTAGCAGTCCCGGAGCGCTGTGAGGATGTCGGACTCGGTGAGCATCTGTCGTGATGATAGATGCTAGTGGCCGCCGCCTGTTGCGGTTGAGGAGATGTTCGACCAAGCGAGGCCGTCGGCGAGGTTACCGGCGTCGATGAGGGACTGGACCTTCCAGGTCTTGAGGTCGATGGCGGCGACTTTGTGGTCGGCGTTGCAGGAGACGTAGGCGACGAGGCCGTCGGGACGGATGAGAACCTCCTGTGGCTGGCTGGGAACGTCGATCGTGCGGACCACGGAGAAGTTGGAGAGGTCGATGACGGCGACTTTCGCCGATTTTGAGAGGCAAAGGATGAGGTAACGGCCGTCGTGGGTTGGGGTGCTGCCGTATCCGGTGCCGGGGAGAGGAACCCAGGTCTTGAGTTTGCGGGTGGTGGTGTCGATGACGGCGAGCCGGGGTTTGTCCCAGTCGGAGGTGAAGAGGAGCTTGTCGTCGTTGCTGATGGAGATGCGTTGGACGCGGACGGCCCCGGCCTCTCCAAGGTGGATGATGTCGAGGGTCTTGTGGGTGTCGAGGTCGAGAACTGAGACGGAGCTGGGGCCGACGTTGGTGGTGTAGGCGAAGCGGCCGTCGTGGGAGAGGGCGAACATGTGGGATTCGGCCGCGCCGGTGGGAATTTTGTAGAGGATTTTGAGGGTGCGGGGGTCGATGGCCGTGATGGCCTGGTCGAGTTCGGTGGAGACGTAGAGGATGTTGCGGTGGGTGTCGTAGACGGGAAGGTGGGGGCGGACGCCGTGGCCGAAGTCGACGGTGGAGGTGATCTTGTGGGAGGGGATGTCGATGACGAGCATCTCGTGGCCGTCGGTGCCTGGGCGGCCTACGCCTGCGTCGCCGTAGATGGGGACGTATGCGGTGCGACCGTCGGGCGAGGTGGTGACTTCATGTCCGGTGATGCGGTCTTCCTGGATGGCTATGGTCTGAGTTGCGGTCACCGGGTCAATCAGGGAGAGGGTGTGGTCCTTTTGATTGGCTACGAGGAGGGTGCCTGAGGATTGGGCGAAGGCGGCAGGAATCGCGAGGGCGAGGGCCAGGGCCAGCAGGCGACCGGTGACGGACAGAATTTTCATAAGTCGCGAGTTTACATGCTTGCGAGTACGGGAGGGAAGGTTCCATCGGATGCTCCCGTCCCGAATGTGCCCTTCCCCTCTACATCGTGGAATAAAGCCGATTCAGCCGTGTCCTTATAACAGAACACAATTTCGTCGCTGAACATAAGGCGAGAATCATTGCCCTGAGCTGCGCGGCGCTGCGACGAATGTGAGCGAAAAAAAAAGGAGCAACAATGAAAATTGGCTTTGTGAGCATGCCTTTAGCAGGGCATTTGAACCCCATGACCGCCCTCGCACGCAGACTTCAATCACGCGGCCATGAAGTCGTATTTTTTGGCTTTCCCGATGTCGAACCATTTGCTCGCGCCGCGGGTCTCGACTTCGTACCCTTCGGCGAAAAAGAGTATCCCGTTGGTTCTATTGAGAAAGTCTACAGTTCCGTCGCACAGTTGCATGGCTTTGAGGTGGTGCGGCATTCGTGTATGGATCAAAATTCTGACCTCAGTCGAGTGACGTTCGCTTATCTGGCTGAAAAACTAGCAATGACAGGCGTTGAGGCTGTGGTGATCGACACGATTCACTTCTTCATCGAACTTGTTCCTCTAAGCATGTCCATACCTTATGTACACATTTGGAATGTTCTTCACCTCGATTTTTCCGGAGCGACTCCAGCCTCGCTTTTCAGCTTCCCGCTTGATACTTCTCAGGAAGGCCTTGATCGAAACACTGCAAATCTACATAAAATAGACGCGATACTTGGCCCGCTGGCGGAGATCGCGAGGTCTTATGCAGAAAAGGTTGGGCTCAAGATCGATTGGAATGATCCTGCTGCGACTGTCTCCAAGTTGGCTGTGATAACTCAGACGCCGAAGGAATTCGATTTTCCAGGAATCCCCTGGCCTCCACACTTTCACTATGCTGGTCCCTTTCACGACGATGAAGGCAGGAGGCAAGTGCCGTTTCCATGGGACAAATTGACCGGCAAACCGCTTATTTACGCTTCCATGGGGACGCTGGTGAATGGTCGATATGACATCTACAAACACATTCTTGAAGCGGTTCAGCCCCTGGAAGATGTTCAAGTTGTACTTTCCGTTGGCAAGAATATTGATCCAGAGAATCTGGGTTCTGTTCCTTCCAATACGATTGTCGTCCGCTCTGCTCCGCAAATTGATTTGCTGAACGTGCAGCGCTTTGCATCACGCATGCGGGACTGAATACAACGCTTGAATCCCTGGCGCATGGAGTGCCCATGGTTGCGATTCCCATAGGCTACGACCAGCCAGGAACTGCTGCCAGAATTGCGCATCATGGCACGGGCGAATTTGTAGAAGTGGATGAGCTAACAACGGACCGGCTGAGAGGTTTGATCGAGAGAGTTTTGCAAGATCCGAGCTATTATCGCGAGCGGGCTGAATATTTTCAGAGTGTGATTTCAAAGACGCGCGGACTGGATGTGGCGGCCAGCATCATCGAACAGACTTTTCAACAATGTCAGACGGAGGTGCCGCGTGATAGCCGTTCTGTTGCACTAGGAAAACTCAAAATGGCGGAGGAGATGCAAGAAGCATGACGGACGTTGAGCACTGACTCTAGTTTTTGCGCTCGACGAGGTAGCTGGCGAGGGACTTGAGGGGGTTGGCAGTTTCGCCGAAGGGTTCGAGGGCGGCGAAGGCGTCGGCGATGAGTTCTTGGGCGTCTTTGAGGGACTTGTCGATGCCGAAGACCGCTGGCCACGTGGCCTTGACGCTGGCGGTGTCTTTGCCGGCGGTTTTGCCTAGCTCTTCTGAGCTTTGGGTCATGTCGAGGACGTCGTCGACGATCTGGAAGGCGAGGCCGGCCTTTTGACCAAAGGTGCGCAGGCGGGCGATGGTGTCGGCGGTTGCTTCGTGATGCTCCTTCAAGGCAGCCTGGAGCGAGTCGAACTGGGCCTTTGCGGTGCTGGTCATTTCGTTGCTTCTGCGGCCGGGGCTTCCTCCCAGACCCATTGAGCCACGCATCTGACGAACACCGAAGAGGCCGCCGGAGACGATGCTGGTGGTGATGAGAGCTCCGGTTTTGGCACGGTGAATGGCTTCTACGAGCTCGGCTGTGGGTGGCGTTCCCTCGGCTTCGATGTCCATGACCTGGCCGCCGATCATGCCGGGAGGGAGTTGGATATCGAGATCGCCGACGCGGCCTACGCCGGTGCCAATGGCGAGAGAGATCTCGCGGAGGATGGCGACGGTTGATGCGGGCGGGGAGGGAAGAGCGGCGATGGTCTGGAAGGCGAGTGTCTGGAGGGCATCGCCCGCGAGGATGGCGGTGGCTTCGCCGAAGACGACGTGACAGGTGGGCTTGCCGCGGCGGAGGTCGTCGTTGTCGAGGGCGGGCAGGTCGTCGTGAATCAGGGAGTAGGTATGGAGCATCTCCAAGGCTGCGCCGAGGTCGGCTACTCCTTCGGGGTAGTTTTCGGTGCGTGCGACCATGCGTGCGGCCTCCATGCAAAGGATGGGGCGGAGACGCTTGCCGCCAGCGAAGGTGCTGTGGCGCATGGCGCGGTGGATGGAATGGGGGAGGGTGTCGGGGGAGGGCAGGAGCCGCTCGAGGGCAGCGTCGGTACGCTGGGCGCCGGAGGAGAGCAGGGTTTTTACGTCGGAATGCATTTGGAGTTGATGATAAATGCAGGGGGTAGGAATAGGGATTTGGGGGGTCCCAAAAACGGCGCAGGTTCAGGTCAGCTTCTTCTGGCGATCGGTGAAGATTAGAAGTGCAAGGAATGCAAGGGCCACGAGCGAGATTACGAACCCCAGAATCTGGTCGAGGGTGTGGGTGTAGGCGATGTCAATGGTGAAGGCGGCGTCGTAACCGAGTGGCAGAGCGATGAGGCCGTCGTCACGCTCAATGTGGTTCGGGTGGTTGAGATGCATGCCGTTGGAGTCGGTGCTGCTGATGTCCCAGGATGGGTAGTCGCGGAGATTGAGAATGAGAAATCCGGGCTGTGTGGTTGTGACGGAGAAGTGAGTTGGTGTTGGGCCGGCTGCAGTATTCTCCGGGGCTTTGGCGTTCGCATCTTGAGAGAGCCAGTAGGGTGGGTTGGTGTGGGCGAGAGAGTCGTTATCGGCGGCGGCGGGGGTGTATTCATCGGTGGGATCGGTGCCCTCGTTGGAATGGAAGAGGGTGAGGCGGGCGGGTACGGTATCTTCCGGGTCGCAGGTTTGGTGGAAGATGCGGTAGGCGGGGTAGATCAGGGCTCCGGCGAGGATTAGGGTTAGGGCCGTGGTGTGAATGGGTTTCAGGGTAGCTCGTGTGAGCGTGAGTGCGATCGCCAACACAGCGGCTGCGGCGAGTATGGCTACGAGACGCCAGGGGAATTGCAGGAAGGCGAGTTCGGGGGCGTGGTTCCAGATGAATGCGGTGAGTGGGGTGAGAAGGAGGGTGATGACTATGGTGAGGACCGTGAGAGAGGTCAGGAAGTAGGGTGGGATAGGTTTCGTGTCTTCGCGCTGTGGGGAGCACGTGACGGATGAAATCTCCGGGCTGCGGGAGGAAGACGGGGCACCGGGTTTCCTGCGTCGCAGGAAGAGGAGGGTTGCGGCGGTGAGGGTGATGAGGATGACGGCGATGACGGAGGCGGTGTGGAGGACCTCGTCGTGGAGGGCGTCGGTTGTGTGATGGAAGAGGAAGTTGTCCTGAATGCGGTAGAAGGGGATGATGGCCATCGCGATTTGGACGTAACGGCGTTCGTAGGCGGCGGGGACGATGTAGATGGCGGCGAGGCCCAGGCCGAGGGCTGTTCCAGCTGCGGTGCTGAAGATTGCTTGTCGAGGTGTTTGGGATGTGGCGTCGAGGGTGCTGAGATGGGCGGGAGCGGTCGTGTTCTGCACGATATCCACAGATCTCGATGAGGCTGCGATGTATGGGGCACCCGGCTTTGTGGCCAATCGAACGGCGGCTACGAGGGCCAAGGCGTAGCAGCTCATGACGGCTGCGGGGGCGTTGGTGAGCCAGAGGAGAGCTACGGGGATGGCTATGCGTGGGGCGGTTATTTTTTCTCGCAGGATGGCTTGGAGGAGGAGGGGGATCCAGGCCGCGGCGAGGAGTTCGGCGTAGGCGGTGCGCTCGTAGGCGGTGAAGAGCATGTAGGGGTTCACCGTGTAGAGGACCGCGGCTAGCGTGGCTGCGGTTGCAGTGGTGAAACTGCGAGCGAGGTAATGGAGACTGAGGCCTGCGGCGGTGAGGGATAGCCAGGTGTAGAGGATGGGAGTCCATGTCCAGGGAAAGATGAGACCGAGGATGGCTCCGATGGTCCAGGAGAGTGGTGGGTAAAAGACGAAGCGGGGTTCGCCTGCGTTCCACGCAGCGGTGTAGGACCAGTGCGGGTGAAGGTTGCCGTGGGTGAACTGGCGGGCGGCTTCCATCCAGTTGAGGAGATGGAAGTCAAAGTCGTGGCCGCAGGAGCAGCCGTTGATGAGAAGCGGGATGATGGCGAGGAACGCGGCTAGTGGGATCAGAAGGTACGGTAGCCGGACTCGGTGCATGGAGTGAGGTTATCGCAGAGGGACGGGTTGATTGCAATGACAAAGACAAAATCCGGGGGTCTCTCCGCTGCGCTGCTCACAAAGTGCGTGAGCAGCTTCGGTCGAGAGGACGATTTCTGGAGCAGCTCCAAAAAAATAGAAGCAGATCCTCCGCTTTCGGCGGAGGATGACAACTAAAAGGCAAAAGGCAAAAGGCAAAAGGGAAAGGCAATCGCAGCCGCAACCGCAACGGCCGGTTCCTGCTCTGTGGGATGACAGGCTGAAAGACGAAGGTGGTTAGTGGGCTCCGGCGGGGGCTTTGCCTGGTTTTACTTTTTTGAAGAGCCAGACGATGCCGACGCAGAAGAAGCAGAGGAGGGAGAGCCAGCGGAAGACGTCGACAAAGGCCCAGTGGGAGGCCTGGCGCTGGAGCTCCTGGTAAAGCTTTGCCTGAGCGGGATCTGCGGCGTTGGATTTGCCGAAGTATCCGGTGAGAGCGCGGGTCATGGCGTTGAGGGAGTTCTGGAACTGCTGGCCGGTGAGGGGAACCGAGTTGATGATCTCGTTCTGGTGGACGGCGCTGCGACGGGTTAGGAGCGTCTGGGCGATGGCGATGCCGATCGAGCCGCCGACGTTGCGCATCAGGTTGAAGAGGCCGCTGGCGTTGCCTATTTGTTTGTTGTCGAGCGTGCCGTAAGCGGCTGTGCTGATGGGGACGAAGACGAAGCTGAGGCCGAAGCCAGTGATGAGGATGGGTAGGAGGAGAGTGGTGGGGGAGACGTCGAGGGTGATGTTGCCGAAGTAGAGCGTGGTGAGGCCGAAGGTGAAGAAGCCGAAGGTGAGGAGGTAGCGGGGGTCTACTTTGTTGGAGAGGTATCCTATGATGGGCATGCCGCAGATGGCTCCGATGCCGCGGGGCGCGACGACGAGGCCGGCGGTGAAGGCGGTATAGCCGAGGAGCGTTTGATAGAAGAGGGGGAGGACGGTAACGGTGGAGTAGATGCCGATGCCGAACATGAAGATGAGGGCGCAACCGAGGAGGAAGTTGCGGTCCTTTAGGACCTTGAGGTCGACGATGGTGTTTTTGTCGCGCCAGCAGTGCCAGCAGAAGTAGATAAAGGACGTGATGAGGAAGAAGGTGGCCCAGCGAATCCAGGTAGCGCCAAACCAGTCGTCCTCCTGGCCCTTGTCGAGGATGACCTGGAGGCAGCCGGTCCAGATGACGAGGGCGGCGAAGCCGTAGCGGTCGAGGGGGGCGACCTTGGCTTTGCTGATGTAGGCGGGATCGTGGATGAAACGGTTGATCATGAAGAGAGCGAGGATGCCGATGGGGATGTTGATGTAGAAGGCGTAGCGCCAGGAGTAGGTGTCGGTGAGCCAGCCGCCGAGTGTGGGACCGAGGACTGGGGCTACGACGACTCCGAAGGCGAAGACGGCCATGGCGGCACCGCGTTTTGCGGGAGGGAAGGACTCGAGGAGGATGGCCTGGGAGAGAGGCTGGAGGGCTCCGCCGCCGGCGCCCTGGATGATACGGGCGAGAAGCATGATGCCAAGGGTGGGGGCGGCTCCGCAGGCGAAGCTGGCGATGGTGAAGATGGTGACGCAGGACATGAGGAAGCGCTTGCGGCCGAATTTGAGGGAGAACCAGTTGCTCGCGGGGAGAACGATGGCGTTGGCGACGAGATAGCTGGTGAGGACCCAGGTGGCTTCTTCGGTGGAGGCGGATAGGGAGCCGGCGATGTAGGGGAGAGCGACGGAGGCGATGGCGGTGTCGAGCACTTCCATGAAGGTCGCAAGCATGACGGAGGCGGCGATCAACCAAGGGTTGACGCCGTGGGAGGCTTCAGCGGATTGATCGGGCGGTGCCACTGCAGCTGACCCCATGGCTCGGAGTAACTCCTTCTTGTGGGAGTGATTGTCTCCTATGTAGAGCCAAAAAGGGGAGAAGTGGATGCTTTTGGCCAGATCGGTGGGCGG
Source organism: Acidobacteriaceae bacterium KBS 89 (assembly GCA_000381605.1). Classification (GTDB taxonomy): domain Bacteria; phylum Acidobacteriota; class Terriglobia; order Terriglobales; family Acidobacteriaceae; genus Edaphobacter. The sequence goes on along the minus strand of KB906754.1, from coordinate 185,001 downwards.
TAAACGAAAAAGCGGCAGCCTGCTTTCGCAGGAGCTGCCGCTTTGGTTGGTTGGTGGAGTTTCCGGCTCGTACTCTTGCCGGGGCTAGTAGCCGTTGCCTGGTCTTGGTGGCAACGCCTGGGAGACCGTACGAATGGTGCCCGCCTGGAGCCTGCGAGTCGATGGGGGATGGCGGAGAGCGGGGATCTGGGTGGCCTCGATGCTTCGCGGGAGGTGCGAGGTCTCAGCTGTGGCTGAGGAGTCGGAGCTGAGGGAGTCGCTGGAGACGTGGGTGTAGGAGGCGCTTACGGCGGTGTCAGGGGAGTCGTTGCAGCCGGCGAGGAGTCCAGCGAGGAGTCCGGCGAGACCCAGAGAGGCAACTTTGAAGAGATTCCGTGTGGTGCGTGAGGCTGGCAGGAAGGACATGAGCTAGGCTCCAAGGTGTTGCATGGGTACTGCATGAATTGAGGCAAGCGTACCGGGGGGCATCAGGGGCGACAATGACACCTTCGGGGGACTTGATTCGTGGTGGAAACAGGCGCTTTGGAGGCTGATTTGCTGAGCTCTGGTATTGATAATAAGTGGGTTGCGAGGCGCTTGGTCATATGGACCTTTATCGGCGGTAACTTGAGCGGGGTTAGCGGTTAGGAGCATTTCGCGCTTTTGGAAGTTTGCGAATCTTATGGGGGATAGAGTGCATCAGAATAGTTGACAGTAAGTGACTCAAGGTGAGATTCTTGAGTGGGTTAAGAAAACTATTGGGGGCTGTGTGCCCGGAGGGATTTAAGAATGGCGAAGATTATTGGAATTGACTTGGGAACGACGAACTCCTGCGTGGCCGTGATGGAAGGCGGCGAGGCGAAGGTTATTCCGAACGAAGAGGGTGGGCGGACTACGCCTTCTGTCGTTGCGTTTACGAAGAGCGGGGAGCGGCTGGTTGGTCAGGTGGCCAAGCGGCAGGCGATTACGAACCCGGAGAACACGATCTATTCGATCAAGCGCTTTATGGGCCGCCGGCTGAATGAGGTTGGCGATGAGATGAAGATGGTGCCGTACAAGGTCGTTGCGAAGGGCGACAACATAGTTGTCGTAGCGCAAGGCAAAGAGTACACACCGCCTGAGATCTCCGCGATGATTCTGCAGAAACTGAAGAAGGCTGCGGAAGACTATTTGGGGACTTCGGTGACCGAGGCTGTCATCACTGTTCCGGCTTACTTCAATGACGCTCAGCGGCAGGCGACAAAAGACGCCGGCAAGATTGCCGGGCTTGATGTGAAGCGCATTGTGAACGAGCCGACTGCGGCTGCGCTTGCGTACGGGCTGGACAAGAAGAAGGACGAGACGATTGCCGTTTACGACTTTGGCGGCGGTACGTTCGATATCTCGATTCTTGAGGTCGGCGAAGGCGTGATTGAGGTGAAGTCGACCAATGGTGATACTCACCTTGGCGGCGACAATCTTGATCAACGGATCGTTGACTGGTTGATCAGCGAGTTCAAGAGCGAGACCGGGCTGGACCTGCACTCGAAGGGCAATGAGATGGCGCTGCAGCGGCTGAAGGATGCTGCCGAGCGCGCGAAGATCGAGTTGTCGACGGCGCAGGAGACGGAGATCAATCTTCCGTTTATCACGGCGGATGCGAGTGGGCCGAAGCACCTGGTGCGCAAGCTGACTCGCGCGAAGCTGGAGTCGCTGGTGGATGATCTGCTGCAGCGGTCGATTGGGCCGTCGAAGCAGGCGATGAAGGACGCGGGTATCGACGCAAGCAAGATCGATGAGGTCGTGCTGGTCGGTGGTCAGACGCGTATGCCGAAGATCCAGCAGTTGGTGAAGGAGCTGTTCGGCAAGGAGCCGCATAAGGGTGTGAACCCGGATGAGGTGGTTGCGATCGGTGCGGCGGTCCAGGCTGGCGTGTTGGCCGGCGAAGTGAAGGACCTGCTGTTGCTCGACGTGACTCCGCTGACGTTGTCGATTGAGACGATGGGTGGCGTGGCTACGGCGATGATCAATCGCAATACGACGATTCCGACGAAGAAGACGGAGACGTTTTCGACGGCGGCTGACTCGCAGACCGAGGTTGAGGTGCATGTGCTGCAGGGCGAACGGCCGATGGCGTCGCAGAACCGGACGCTGGGCAAGTTCAAACTGGCTGGAATTCCTCCTGCTCCGCGTGGCGTGCCGCAGATCGAGGTTACGTTTGACATCGATGCGAACGGCATTCTGAATGTGACGGCGAAGGACAATGCGACTGGCAAGGATCAGAAGATCACGATAACGAGCTCGTCGGGCCTGAGCAAGGAAGAGGTTGAGCGGATGGCGAAGGATGCCGAAGCTCATGCCGCTGAGGACAAGGAGCAGCGCGAGGCGGTTGAAGCTCGCAATGGTCTTGATTCGCTGGTGTACAACGTCGAGAAGATGGTGAAGGAAGCCGGCGATAAGGTTGCTGAGTCCGACAAGACTGAGGTTGAATCCGCTTTGACTGAGGCAAAGTCGACACTGGCGGGAACGCCGAGCGCAAGTGAGCTTAATTCGGCTAAAGAGCGTCTAACTACGGTGAGCCACAAGCTCGCTGAGGCGATGTACAAGGCGACTGCGGCCTCCGCGACGGCGCCGACTGATGGAGCCACAGCAGCGGAAGGAACGACCGAAGAGCACAAGAAAGACGAAGGTGTGATCGACGCTGAGTATGTCGATGTGGACGAAAAGAAGTAAGTGTAATCCATCTAAGTTGTATGGACGTACATAAGGTGAGGGGCGTTCCTATAAGGGTGCCCCTCGTTTTTTCAAGGTGGGGTGTGGTGGTCGGGCGTGTAGAGTGCGACTTATCACCCGGAAAGGTGTTGAAGTGAATAGCAGCGAAAGGGATGACCAGTACGCGGATTTGCTTTGGCTGGAGAACCTGGAACTCAATCGATTGCTTGGAGGTAAGGCGATGACCGAGACAATGTGGCGATGTGACCAGGTACGCGCGGGACGGTTGTACAACCGGATGATGTTCGACACCCGTGAAGAGGCTGAACAGTTTGTACAACGCATGCAGCAGATGGAACCAGACCAGATGTTTTCGATTGAGGCGATTGAGGCCAAGCAAGTCTGGAACTAATTTTCTGACGGTGGATTGAGTTGATTTTCTGACGGTGGCGACGGTAGTTCTGGTGTGACCAGTGCCGTCGCCATTGTTTTCTGTTTTTCAGGAGAGGCGATGCCAGAGGGGAATGAGATCCATCGATGGGCGGAGCGGCACTATGCTGCGTTTGGTGGCCGACCTGTGCGCGTAGATGGTCCGCAGGGGCGGTTTACGGATTCGGCGGTGATCGATGGGCGGAAGCTTGAGCGGGTTATGGCTGTTGGGAAGCACCTGGGGTATGACTTTGGGAAGGACCGGATCCTGCATGTGCATCTGGGACTGCAAGGAGATTTTACTGAGGGCTCGGGGCCGCTGCTCCCTGTTCGGGGGGCTCTGCGGCTGAGGATGTGGAATGCGGCGGCGGTGAAGAAGCCTGCCGGGCCGGATGCGAGTAAACCGCACCGATGGTATTCGGAGGACGACGGCTCGGACAATCTGGCGCCGGAAAAGGTGGCGTGGGTTGAGCTGCGGGGGCCGATGGATTGCACGATTTATTCGCAGGAGATGTGGGAGAAGCTGCTGCAGCGACTTGGGCCTGATCCGCTGAATGGAGACGGGCCGGAGAAGTTCGTTAAGAGGGTGAAGAAGAGCAGGAAGACGATTGGAGAGTTGCTGATGGACCAGTCGGTGGCGGCTGGTGTTGGGAATATCTTTCGGGCGGAGCTGCTATTCAGGGCGAAGCTGAATCCGTTTACTCCCGGCAAGGATGTAGCGGAGAGCACGCTGCGGTCGATATGGAAGGATGCGGGTGTGTTGATGAAGGCGGCGATGGTCGATAGGCGGATTGTGACGACGAAGCCGAAGGACCGGCCGCACGGGAAGGGGCAGGCGTTAAAGGAAGAGGCGCACTATGTGTACCGGCGGCAGGGGCGCCCTTGTTTTGTGAGTGGGACTAAGATTTTGACTGAGGTAATGGCGGGACGGAATTTGTTCTGGTGCCCGGTTTGCCAGGTGGCGGCTTAGTGGTTCGACAATTGATTTGGGTTTAGAGGTGCGGAAGAGCCGCGCTGGTTGCAGAATGGAAGAAGACTATGGCGACAACACAGACTAAGGACTATTACGGCGTATTGGGTGTCAAGAAGACGGCGACGGCGGATGAGATTCGCAAGGCGTTTCGCAAAGCTGCGCGCAAGTATCACCCGGACGTAAATCCGAATGACAAGAAGGCGGAGGAGAAGTTCAAGGAGATCTCCGAGGCGAACGATGTTTTGAGCGACGACAAGAAGCGGAAGATCTATGACCAGCTGGGGTTCTACTCGGACAACATCGATCCGGCTGCGGCGGAAGCTGCGGCACGCGGTGGTTATGGCGGGGGTGGCCATCGTGGCTACACCACGCAGACGGGTGGACGAGCGGGGCAGGAGGTGCCGTTCGATTTTGGAGGGTTTGATTTTTCGGATTTTCAAGGCGGCGGGCATGCGGAGCAGCAGTCCGGCGGCGGTTTTGGGGGGAGCTTCAAGGATATCTTCAGCGGGATGTTCAATGGCGGGAGGCAGGCAGCTCGTGGACCGCAGCCGGGGACCGATCTTGAATATCAGGTGAGTGTGGATTTCTGGACTGCGGTGCGTGGTGGAGTAGCGCGGCTCGAGATTCAGCGGCAGGAGATTTGTCCGACGTGCAAGGGGAAGTCGACTACGGGGGGAAGCATCGAGTGCCCGGAGTGCCATGGGTCGGGACAGGTGACGCAGATGGGCGGGCGGATGAAGTTCAATATCCAGTGCCCGCGGTGCGGCGGTTCGGGCAAGGTGCAGAATGCGTGCCCGACTTGTGATGGCGAAGGTGTGGTGATCAAGAAGGAGCCACTGGATTTTCGGATCAAGGCGGGGACTCGGGATGGGCAGAGGATTCGACTGGCCGGGAAGGGCAATGCGGGAACGAACGGCGGAGCTGCGGGTGATTTGTTTTTGATCATCAAGGCGGGGACGCATCCGGTGTTTACTCGGACGGGCGATGATATTTATGTAACTGTTCCGGTTACGATGACGGAGGCGGCGCTGGGCGCTAAGATCGACGTGCCGACGATTGACACGCACGAGGGCGGAGGACGGACGCAGTTGAAGATTCCGCCGGGGACGCAGACGGGGCAGAAGCTGAGGCTTCGTGAGAAGGGTGTGCCGAGTGCTGCGCATGAGGGAAAGCGTGGGGACCAGATCGTTGAGGTGAAGATCGTGGTACCTAAGGTGCAGGATGAGCGGAGCAAGGACATACTCAGGGAACTGGCTAAGTTGAATCCGGAGGAGCCACGGGAGGGGTTGTTTGCGGCCGTGTAGGGAGAAAAGCCGATCGCAAAAATATTTGGTTGAAATGAGCGGTATGGCGTCTGAAAACCCATGTCCCCAAAACGGGACATGGGTTTTTAGGTTTTGAACAATCAGCTTTGCTCGGGGCGAATTTTGTGTTCGAAGATTGTGTCGTTGGTATGGGCGGAGACTTTGAGGGTGAAGCCGAGGGTGAGCTGGTCACTGGTGGATGGTTCCGGCAGGAGAAGGTGGTTGGCCAGGCTGGCTAGATATTGGGTGGTGGCTGGGGCCAGGCCGACGATACGGGCGGCTAGCCAGGCTTGCGGGGTGATGGTGATCTCGGCGCGGCCTGCCGCCACGGCGCTGTAGATTTTGTTGGCGGCGTGGCGAACTGAGGCGGCGAGGACTGGGGTTTTCGCGGCGAGGTTGAACCAGCGCTGCTCTTTTTTTGTCTGGCCGGTGAATTCAGCGTGGACTTCGCCGCCGCTGCGCATAAGGCCGGGGCAGACGGTGGTGACCCGGATGCCTTTGTGGCGGAGTTCTGCGTGGAGACCTTCGGAGAAGCCGACTAAGGCGAATTTACTGGCGACGTAGGGGAGCATGTGGGGCATGGCGAACTTGCCGCCGATGCTGGCGATGTTGACGATGGCGGCGTCGCCGCGGATGGGATTGCGCCGAAGTAGATGAGGGAGCGCGGCGTGGGTGGTGTGGAGCGCAGCGAAGAAGTTGGTGGCCATGGCGCGACGGTAGGCGGCGATAGGCTGATTTTCGACAGGGCCGACCTCGATGATGCCGGCGTTGTTGATGAGGACGTCGATACGGCCGAAGTGGCCGATGGCGTGGTCGATGAGCATGGCGGCCTGGGCTGCATCGGTGAGATCGGCGGGGATGAGAAGAACGTCGTCGGGGGACTCGATGGCTTCGCGATCGAGGAGGGTGTGGCGGGCGGTGATGAGTTCTTCGATGTCTCGGGCGGCGAGGACGAGTTTGGCTCCGGAGCGGCCGTAGCGCTCGGCCAAGGCGAGGCCGAGTCCACGGGAGCCGCCGGTGATGAGGACAACCTGCCCGGGGCGGCGTTTCGGGGTGCTCAACTTGAGGGCGTACGCTGCTGCTACGGCGGCGATTCCGGTGAGGAGCTGCGCGGTATGGAGAACGGCCCTTGATTTTTTCATTAATCCGGTTAGATGCTGAATTTGAGGATAGCTGAGTTTGTTTGACGGGCGTATGTGGGAAAGAGCTAGACTGCGTAGAAGTAGTCGGGTCGAGGTTTGCGGATGGCGACAAAGCGGAAGGGCAAGGGCGCGTACATGATTTCGTCGGTGGCGGAGATGTATGAGATTCATCCGCAGACTCTGCGTCTGTATGAGCGGGAAGGGTTGCTGCGGCCGTCGCGGAGTGAAGGAAATACACGACTTTACACCGATGAAGACCTGGAACGGCTGGAATTTATTTTGAACCTGGCGCGAGACCTCGGGGTGAATATTGCTGGGATTGGCATTGTGCTGCAGATGCGGGAGCGGATGGAGGAGATGAACCGGCAGATGCAGGGGTTTGTCGATTATGTGCGGACGGAGATGTTGACGCGGATGCAACAGCAACAACAGCCCGGTGCGGGGTTGGTCCCAATGCGACGGCCGGTGGTGATGCCGATGAAGGTCACTTCCGTTAAGACTGGGAAGAAGCGGTGAAACAAGAGGACTTTGGGCTACGGGAGCGTGTCTCCGACGCATCGGAAGCCGATGTTGCGGTGTTGTAGGCCATCGAGGGGCGTCTCACGGTTGGGAACGCGAAGGTCTCTGGAGATGTTGTAGAAAGAGCCACCTTTCATGATCCGGCGTTTTGGGTCACAGGTGCAGACGTCTTCGACCCACTCCCACACGTTGCCCAGCATGTCGAAAAGACCATACGGATTAGGCCGTTTCTGGGCCACGTCGTGAGTCGTGTCGCCGCTGTTTCCGTCGTACCAAGCAATTTTGTCTATGGCCCCATATCGCGGTGATTGAATTCCGCCCAGGGCGGCGAATTCCCATTCAGATTCCGTGGGTAGGCGCATGCCGACACGTTTGCAGTAATTTGTGGCTGAATACCAATCGATTTGTTCGGCCGGCCTTTGCGGACTTTTATAACGACTGGGATTCGAGTTCATGAGGCGCTGGTAGGCAGCTTGCGTGACTTCGGTCTGGCCGATCCAAAAGCCCTTTTCGATGAGGATTTTGTGTCGCGGCTTCTCCCAACCGATGCATTCTTTATCCTGCGGATCGCAGCCTGTGAGATAAGAGCCGGGGTGGATCCAGATGTAGGTGAGCTGGTCGCGGGGGTTGATCTCTGTACGAGTTGCCGGGTGAGTTGCCGCAGCGTGAGCGCCAGCAGCTCCGGCGACCGCGAGAAAGATGGCGATGATCTGAGTTGCGGGGCGTACTCCATTGGCAAAGACAGCGTGCAAGCGAGAGCTCTCCCGTGCGGAAATTATCTCACCGAGTTGAAGGAGGATTCTCCTGCGATAAACTGAAGGACTGCGGATCGACGTAGATTCTCCGGCCCGCGCTGGAGGGTATGCAAGGGTGCGATGAGTTTGTTGCTTCGGATCTTATTTTGGGTCGCGCTGTGCGGCACGGTAACCTCGACGATCTATTGCCTGATGGTGATAGCGGCTGCAGTACGCTTTGGTGTGCGGAAGCGGCGCGAAGACCGGGAGACACCCGCGTTTTTACCTCCGCTGAGTGTCTTAAAGCCGCTGCATGGGACGGAGCCGGGACTGGAGCGGAACCTGGAGTCATTTTTCGAGCAGGACTACCCAGAGTTTGAGCTGCTGTTCTGTGCGCGGCATGAGGGTGACGAGGGGTTGCAACTGGCGCGGCGGGTGGGAGAGCGGTATCCGCTGGTGGATGCACGATATGTGACGTGCGGAGAGCCCACTCCGAAGTTCCACAACGCGAAGGTGTACTCGCTGGCGAAGATGGACTCAGTGGCCAAGCATCCACTCTTTATTACGAGTGATGCGGATGTGCGGGTGACGAAGGAATATCTTCGGCGGATGGTGCAGAACCTAAAGGATCCGCGGATGGGGCTGGCTTCGTGCGTGTATCTGGGGACGACGGATCTGGGCACGAAGGCGGGGTTTTCTTCGCAACTGGATGCGGTAGGCAAGAGCGTAGAGATGACCTCAGGGGTACTGGTGGCGGACATGCTGGAGGGGACGAAGTTTGCACTTGGCGCGTCGATGGCCGTGCGAAAGGAGTCGTTTCGAACGGCGGGCGGGTTCGAGGATCTGGGGCAGTTTTATGCCGACGATTTTGTGTTGGGGAATCGGCTGGCGGCGCAAGGGGTTGGGGTGCGGATGGCGACGCATGTGATCCGGCTGATGGTGCAGGACACGCCGTTCGGATTGTCGTTTCGGAACCAGCTTCGGTGGATGCAGAGCACTCGGCGCTCTCGGCCTCTCGGGCATTTGGGTTCGGGGCTTACGTTTGCGGTTCCGTTTGGCTTGATGGGACTGGTTTGGGGGTTACTGAGCGGCCATGCAGCGCTAGGCCTGGCATGGCTGGCCGGGACGGTTCTGAACCGATGGGTGCAGGCGGCGGCGATATTGCAAGTAATGGGAGACGAGGGCTGGGTGCGAGGTATGTTGTTGTATCCAATGAGAGATTTGCTTGGCAGTGTGCTTTGGATCGGGAGCTATGGCGGGGACAAATTTTACTACCGAGGAAAGATTTATACGCTCAAGGGTGGGGGAAGGGTCGAAGAGCCGCATTAGGAATTGAATTTATTTCAGAACTTAGAGCCGATGTTCGGCGTCAAAAGTATCAGCCCGCGAGACTGACATCGTGGAACTCATGGGTAAGAGCCGGGCCTTTGAAACAAGAACAGATTGATAACGTAGACTGGCCAGTGTGCCGGGAGTTGGAGGCAGTTGATGTCCGCAGTGCATTGGGGACTGTTGCTATTGGGATTGTTCGGTCTGCTTACCTCGAGTATCTATCTCGGAATGGTCTTGCTGGGTGCCCGGCGTTTCAGAGTCGCGGCCTTACGAGAGGAAGCCTGCCTGGGAAGGCAACCGGAGTTCCTGCCGGCGATCAGCCTGTTTAAGCCGCTGCACGGGGACGAGGTTGGGTTGGAGTCGAACCTCAGGACTTTTTTTGAGCAGGATTATCTGCAGCATGTTGCGGCCGCTGGCGAGGTGACGGAAGAGAACGGCGTTTCGCGGGTCGAAGTGTTGTTCTGCGCGCGCAGCGAGGCGGACGAGGGCCTGGAGATCGCACGACGGGTGGCTGCCTATTATCCAGAGATCACGACGAGGTTTGTGGCGAGCGGAGCGCCATGGGCTGCGAATGCGAAGGTCTGCTCGCTGGCGGCGATGGCGAAGGTGGCGACCCACGATCTCTGGGCTATCAGCGACAGCGATGTACGCGTGACACCGGACTATCTGCGCAGGATCGTAATGCCGTTTTCCGATGAGCAGGTTGGCTGCGCGACCTGCCTGTACCGAGGACTGGTGATGAAGGGCGGGCTGTGGTCGCAGCTAGAGGCTGTGGGGATGACGATCGAGATGAGTTCGGGCATCTGTGCGGACAGCCTCGTCGAACCGGTTCAGTTTGCGCTTGGGCCCACGATGGTGACGCGACGGGAACGGGTAGCGGAGATGGGCGGGTTCGAAAGTATGGCGGAGTATTGCGCCGACGATTTTGTGCTGGGGAACTGGATTGCGAAGAACGGGCACAAGGTCGTGCTGAGTGGGCACGCGATCGACCATATGGTGCTGCAGGCGGACTTTATTGACTCGATGAAGCATCAGGTGCGGTGGATGAAGAGCACGCGATTTTCGCGGCCAAAGGGACATCTCGGCACGGGCCTTACGTTTGGGGTGCCATTTGGAGTGATTGCATGGGCCGGGGCACTGATGTTGGGGATGCCGGTGCTGGGATGGTGCGCACTGGCTTGCAGCGTGCTGGGACGAAGTGTTCAGGCTTTGGTGGTGGGGAAGTATGTTGTCCGGGAAAAACGAATCTTGGCGGCGATGATCTTGTTTCCGGTACGCGATCTGATTGGCGCGTTGACATGGATGATGAGTTATGCGAGCAATCGGATTCAGTGGCGTGGTGAGATCTACGAGCTGATTGATGGTGGGCGGATGCGCCGCGCTTCAGGAAGCAGGACGAATCTTGCAACGAATCGGTTTGCCTCGGACCATGAACGGCGTTAGCGGCTAGCGGTTGGTCAGAACGGTCTTACCGCCGGCGCTAGCGAGGGTCTGGACGGTGCCGTACGTCGCTAAGACTTTGGCGCGCGTGGTGGGGTCATAGGTGAAGAGGAAGACGCGGCGAGGACCGGCCCAGAGCTGGCTGAGGGAATCTTCTGTCTCGAAGATGTGTGGGGAGTCTGGCCAGAAGCTGCCAAACCAGAGGCCGTTGACGCGGCCGTTGATCAGGTGGACCTGCTGGCCCGTGTAGAAAATCAAGGTTGAGCCGGCGGTCAGTTCGCCGTCGATGATGATCAGGTCATCGGTGCGTGGCGCTCTTAGCTGGGCTTCGTTGATGGCTAGCGCGAGGCCCCTGGAGCCGAGGATTGGGTAGAAGCGGGTGAGGCCGTCGTGCGCGGCGAGAAGGGTGAGGGTCATTGCCGCGGCGAGGGTGAGATTTGCGGCGTAGGTGCTCCCGCGGCGCCGGAGAAGATAGCTGCCAAATCCAATTCCCAACATTCCGAGTGCAGTGGCCGCGAGAGGACCGCGGAAGAATCCCATTGCGGCTCCGGTGAGGTCTGTGACGTGGCTGAGCGAGAGGTTGTAGGCTTCGGTGCCTCCGGCCATTGCGAGAAGAGAGACGATGTCGGTGCCTGGGGCGGGAGGGTGGGAGGTGAATGCGAAGTATTCGCAGATAATGGCGACGAGTGTGGTGAGGGGGACGAGAAGCCATGCCGACCAGCGGAGGAGACTGCGTTGAACCTTTGCCCTGTCTGCGAGCCTGTTGTCTGCGACGGCGAGTGCGCCTGCCGAGAGGAGTGCGAGCGCGGGAAGGGCGGGAAGACCGTAGTACTCCTGCCGTGCGGAGAGGGTGAAGAAGCCGAGGACGATGCCGATCCAGAGGATCAGGGTGATGGCTTCCTGACGGTTGCGCCTGATTGCCGCGATTGCAGATTTTTCCTTGTGCGCGATGACTTCGGCTGGAGCGTCACTGTTATGCGCGAGAACAAAGGCCTGCTTGCGTCGAAGTGCGCGAAGGATTCCTGGAATAGAGGCAGGGATGAAGGCTACCCAAGGGACCATCCAGAGGGCGGTGAATAGCCAGAAGAGCCAGATGGGAGTTTGGCCGTAGTCGTGGGGGATGCGTTTCGAGAGGAAGCGGGCGATGTGCTCGTTGTAGAGATAGAACCAGGCCCAGCCACCGGTCGCGGGGAGGCCTACACCTTGCGGGAGAGCGATGGCCGGGGTGCGGAGTGCGGCGAGGATGTGCCAGGGAGCTGCGATGAGAAGGAAGATGGCCGTGCTGGCGAGGAGGTGGAGCTTGAGCAGGAGGTGGAGTTGTTTTGTTATGGCCAGGTAGAGAAAGACGAAGGCGATGGGGAAGACGAGGCCTATGAGGCCTTTGGTCAGGACGTTCAAGGCCATGATGGCGGCGAAGGCGAGGCAGGGCAGGAGTGCGTTTTGTGCTTGGGGCGTACTGATACGGTCGAGGGCTATGAGGAAGAGGTGAACGGCAAGAGTCATCCAGAGGGCGAGGAGGATGTCGGGGATGTAGAAGCGAGTGTAGAGGTAGGGGCCGATGCTGGTGGCCATCGCGAGTGCTGCGTAGAAGCCGCCGCGGTCGGGATTGGCGGTGGGAGAGATTGTTGTGAAGAGACGGATGCCGAGGGCGTAGACGCTCAGGAGAAGAGCGAGAAAGCCCAGGGCAAGCGGGATGCGGGCTGCCCAGTCGTGAATGCCGAAGAGATGCATGGAGCCGGCGGCCATCCAGTACATGAGGGGTGGCTTGTCGAAGAAGCGGATGCCGTTGATGTAGGGGGTGACGTAGTCGTGGCGCTGCATCATCTCGCGGGCGATCTCGATGTAGATGGAATCGACGTCGTCGAGGAGGCCGGGGGTGAAGAGTCCGCCGATCTGGAGGATGAACCAAGCGAGGACGAGGATGGCGATGGAGCGGGGGCTCCATCGACGGGGCGCGGGTTGGTTGTCAGTTGTCAGTTGTCAGTTCTCAGTTCGTTTAGTTGTCTGATCTCAGTTTTCGATGATCCATTATTGACTGAGAACTGATCACGGAGGGCTGAGAACTGTTCTTGTCGAGGGGGCGGTCGGTGTAGAGGGATTTGCCGGAGCTTTCTTTGAGTAGAATCTTATGATCGCCGAGCAGATGGTCGACTTCGTCGCGCTTTTCGATGGGGACGAAGAGGATCTTGCGCTCGCCTTTGCCCCAGGAGTCGAGGAGATCCTGCGAGGTGAGGAAGATGGGTGGAGCGTCGGGGAAGGTGCTGCCGAAGAGCATGGAGGTGGAACGGCCTTCGACGAGGGAGACGTCGCGGCCCAGGTAGAAGGGGATTGAAGAACCGTACGCCTGGTCTCCATAGAGGAGAATTTTGTTCTGGGTGGAGATGGCGTGGCTGGCTTCGAGCTGCTGGATGGTTTCGGCGAAGCCTTTTGAGGAGAGCATTGGCGCGAAGCGGGCGAAGGCGATGTGCGCGGCGATGAGAAAGGTTGCTGAAGTAATGGCGATGGTTGTGGTCGCGGCAAGATGGCGGCGCTGCGAACGGAGAAGCCACGCTATTGCGGGACCAAGGGAGAAGGCGAGCGCGGCAAGGATTGCAGGGACGCGGAGTGCGGCGAAGCTGGGGCCGGTGAGATCGAAGAGGGCGGACATGGAGAGGGTGTAATCGCCGACGCCGCGATGAGCGAGGAGGTCGCCGATGTCGGGGACGAAGGGTTCGTGGCGTGAGGTCCAGAGGCCGTAGGCGAGGACGAGCGCAATTGCTGCGCCGAGGATTGTGAAGGTTGCGTGGGCGAAGGCGATCCAGCGGCGGTATGATTTGTCTTCGGTGTAGGTGCCTTCGGCATGCGTGAGTGCTGCGGCGATGAGGATCAGAAGCGGGAGGTAGGCGGGGAAGGTGTAGTACTCCTGATTGGTGGATAGGGAGAAGAAGACGAGCACGAGAGACGCGAAGAGACTGAGGAGGAGTATGGTGCGCTGAGAGAAGTTGGCGATTCGGACGAGAGGCGCGGACGTGGGAGAGCTGCGCTGGCGTCTGCGGAGTGCTTGGAGGAGGAAGAGGACGAGCGCAAGGAGCACGGTGAAGAAGTAAGGGACGTGCGCGGTTTCGCGGAGAGCGAGACCGACGGCGACGACGGCAAAGGGCTGCCAGAAGAGGGTTTGGTCTTCGAGGATTGGGTGGGCCTCGCAGTAGCGCTGGAAGGTACGATAAGCCCGGAGGATGAGAGCGCCACAGAAGAGAGACCAGGGGAAGAGCCAGACGAGGTGAAGGCTCCAGAAGAGGGAGCTGGGGAGCTTGTTGTAGTCCATCGGATAGCGGCGGCCGAGGAAGCGGAGGAAGTGCTCGTTGACAAAGTAGAACCAGAAGAAGCCGTGGCCGTTCATGCCGCCGGTGTTACGTAGACCGGCGAGGATGTGCCAGGGAGCGGCGATTACAAAGAAAAGCAGGGTGCCGGTTAGCGGTTTGAGTTTGCGCCACTGTTTGTAGTCGCCGGTGAGGCTGAGATAGACGATGGCAGCGCCGAAAAAGAAGACCAGGGCTACCAGGCCTTTGGTTAATACGGCGAGGGCCAAGGCTGTCCACATGATGTAGGCGTGGGTGGGTGGGGAAAGGGTGCGAGGAGAGAACCGAGCTGCTTCGGGCGAAATGCTGGGGTTCTTCGCTTCGCTCAGAATGACAGCTCTATTTTTTATGACAGAGAAATAGTTTTGATCTTTCTCGAGTGTTTGTAAAAGGCAGTAGAGGGCTGTGCAGAGGAAGAGGGAGAGCAGGACTTCGGGGATGAAGTAACGGGTGAAGAGGAAGATGCCGGTGGAGGTGAGGGTGGCGAGGCCGGTGTAGAAGGCGGCGCGGGCATTGAAGGCGTACTCGGCCCAGCGGTAGCCGAGGAACGCGAGCAAGAGAACGGCGATGGCCTGTGGGAGGTGTGCGGCAAAAGTGTTGAAGCCGAAGAGACGAAAGCTAAGGGCGACGAGCCAGTAGGGGAGAGGAGCTTTTTCGAGATAACGGACGCCGTCGACGCGCAGGGTGACGAGGTCGCTGGTGAGGGCCATATGACGAGCTGCGCTGGCGTGGGTGGCGTCCGCGTCGTCGAGCAGAGGTGGGGCAAAGAGTGCGGCAAAGAAGATGACCAGCCAGAGACCGCTGAGGATGAGGAGAGCGGTGGAGGGTCGAGGGGTTCCGGTGTAGAAAGTCGCCGGACGTTCGGCGGGTGTTTCGAGGAGGGTTTGGTTCATCATGAGTTCATGGGGCTCTTTCAGCATAAATGGGTGAGATGGATCCCACGTATGAAGAATTGGATGCACGGCGGCGGGTGTTGGTGGATGTAATCTGCTGGAGGCGGGACTTTTCCGTTTGAGGTGATGCAAGGACGATGCCTACGTTTGCCGCGATAGATATTGGATCGAATTCGTGCCGGTTGAAGATTGCTTCGGTGCAGATGCACCGGCTGAAGACGCTTCACGAAGACCGCGAGGTCACGCGGCTTGGGGAGAGTGTCTTTCAGACCGGGGTGATCTCGCCTGAGGCGATGGCTGCGACGATTCGCGCGCTGAAGCGGTTTCATAAGGCGGTGCAGCTGCATGTGGTGGACAAGGTCCGGGTTGTGGCGACGAGCGCGATGCGGGACGCAAGGAACGCAGCGGCGTTCACCGAGTGGGTAAAGGCGACGACGGGTTGGAGTGTTGAGGTGATCTCGGGTCTTGAAGAGGGAAGGCTGATTCATCTGGGCGTAGTGACGCATGAGGTGGGAGCGCGCGGACGGTGCCTGCTGATCGACCTAGGGGGCGGGAGCTGCGAGGTGACGGCGTCCGATGGCGGGCGGATCAAGACGATGGTGACTATGCCACTGGGGGCGGTGCGGCTTCAGGAGGAGTTTCTGCAGAGCGATCCGCCCGCGAAGGAAGATGTGGCGCGGCTGAAGCAGTTTATCGAGCGCGAGCTGCGGAGGGCGGAGAAGAAGCTGGGGATGCCGCGCGTGGGGCTGGTGATCGCGACATCTGGAACGGCGGCAGCGCTTGCAGAGGCGAGCGGGCATATACGCAATGGGCGAGCTGCGAAGAAGTCACTGGCGAAGAAACGACTTGATCGCGTGGGGGCGATGACGGCGGATACTCCCGACGTTCGCAAGCTGGCTGACCGGCTGGCGAAGATGAATAACGCGCAGCGGGAGGCGGTGCCGGGGATCGGGCCGCGGCGGTCGGAGATTATCGTTGGCGGGTCGCTGGTGTATGCGAGTCTGTTGGAGCGGCTGGGGCTGAAGGGATTTCGTTACTCGTCGCTGGGGCTGAGGGATGGAGTGCTGGCGCAGATGCTGGCAGAGGTCGATCTGCGGACTTCGGTGCACCAGAAGATCGAGAATGAGCGGTGGGCGGGCGTGTTGGAGGTATGCAAGCGGTACAACATCGAGCAGCGGAGTGTTGAGCCGGTTCGGCAGCATGTGGTGGAGCTGTTCGATTCGCTGGCGAGGGTGCATGAGCTGCCGGAGGAGTACAAGCTGTGGCTCGAGGCGGCGGCGATGATGCAGGATGTCGGGAAATTCATGAACCACCAGGGGCATTACCGGCATACGCAGTACATCATTGCGAACTCGGAGATATTCGGTTTTTCGCCGGAGCAGCGCATGATCGTCAGCGCAATTGCGCGGTACATGGGGAAGAGCCGGCCGGAGCCGATGGACCGCCCGATGCGGTGGATTCCTGTGGAAGAGCATGTTCATGTGACGCGTGCGGTGGTGTTGCTGCGGCTGGCGGTGGCGTTGAACCAGGACCGGGCGAGCGCGGTGCTGCAGATGCGGACGCATGTTTATCCTAAGCGGATCCTGCTGGAGCTGGTTCCGGGACGCGGTGGAGCAGAGCTTGAGGCCTGGTCGTTGCGGAAAGAGGCGGATTACTTCCGCGAGGTCTTTCGGCGCGAGCTCTTTGTCGAGGTGGCGTAGAGAGCACGGACGGTACGGGGATCGAGCAGACCCTGCAGGGTGGCCGGTCCGCGCGTGAGAATGACGCGGGCGAGCGAACCTTTGCGGAGGCGAACCTTGGCCTCGGGGCCGGAGGCGGGCACGAGCAGCGAACCGAGGAAGCTGGTTAGGTTAGGATTGTGCCCGACGACGAGCAGGTTCTCACGATCGGCGCATTCGCGGAGGAGCTTCTGGAATTCCTTGAGTGTGGCCTCCGGGGCGAGAGCAGTGGAGTGAAGGATCTTGGCCTCGTAGCCGGTTTCGGTGCCGACCAGGGATGCAGTCTGCAGGCATCGCTTCAAGGGGCTCGAGACGATCAGGTCGAACTGGATATCTAGAGCATTCAATACGTGAGCGAGCTGGATGCAATGTTTTTTGCCTTCCTTGTCGAGAGGGCGCTTGGAGTCGAGGAGTGGATTCGGGCGTCGTAGGCCAGCACTTGCGTGTCGAAGGATAAACAAATTCATAGTCTATTAATATTTTAGCGCAGATCTGTTTCTGGATGGTGTCTTTGCGGTGAATGTGTAGTGAGACGTGGGCTCATTGTGGCGGTTTGACGGGATCATGGTGGAAGACGCCGGGATCGGGCTCATCCAGTGACGGAGAGGCGGGCTCAGGGTCGGCGATCGGTTCGAGTGTAGCGGGGCTGGCGTGTTCGGGGGTGAGTTGGATGCGGCGGGTTGGATCGGCTACGACGGCGATGGGGACGATTGGCAGGACCGATGGCGCGGCGATGGGGTGTTGAAGGGCGAGCGAGGTCTCTACTCCGCGCTGCCAGAAACGGGTGAGAAGCATGAGAAAGAGACCAAGCTGAGCGAGTAGGAATGTGGGCCAGACGCGAGGTTGCGCGAGCATGTGCATCGAGGTGCGGGCGGTGAGGACGACCGCCGCGAATCCGAGGATGGTGAGAAAGAGGAAGATGGGCCACACTTGCGAGAAATGAGTGCGAAGAGTATGCCAGGCAGGAGCGAGGACGCGGTGAACACGGCGGTCAGGCTTGCCGTTTGATCTGAGTTGGAGGCCGAGTTGGACCGTGTAGACCTCGACGAGATCGAAGTAGAGACGTAGGACCGAAGCGACGAGGAAGATGACGATATTTCCGGAGAGGGTTTGGAAGAACGCGGCACGTCCTACGGAGTGATCGTCGACGTAGTCTGCCCACTTGCCCTGTAGATAAAAGAGTGGGCCGAGTACGATGACGGAGAAAAGAAGGGCGATGACGGTAATGCGGACGAAGCGCCAGAAGTGTGCCAGACCTTGCTGGAGTAGAGTTCCGAGCCGGGCGGGGGCGCTGGTCTGATAACAGAAGAGGGTTCCGGGTACGAGCAGGAAGTAGATGAGGAGATAGAGAAGGACGGAGGCGTGTCCCAGGGTGACTCCGGCGTCTCCCATTGGGCCTTCGTGGAGGTGCAGGAAGATTTCGCCGATGGGTCCGAGGTCGAAGCCGCTTGAGAGTCGTTGGGCGCCGAGGGAGTGATTGAGGAGGGTGGTCAGTTGGAGGTTGAGGCCAATCGAAAAGAGTAAGGCGAGGCCGAGGTTGAAGGCGTAGGTCCAGAGCAGCGCGGGAAGCCGGCGCAGAGTGAGAGACAGGCCGTGAGTGAAGATGTTGCGGCGTTCAAGCATGGTGCGGTGGCTTCTCCTAATAATGCGACGGCAACACAAAGCTAAGAAGCACGGAAGAACAATCGATTACACGATCCAGGCGACGAGTTGAGCTGCTAGTTGATTGAAGCTCAGCCAGATGTTAGTCAGTTTGTGGGCTGGAACTTTGTTTGAGGCGGTGGTGTAGCTGTTGTTGAAGAAGTTCGAGTCGAGGAGGACAGCGTGGTTGGGATCGATCTCGGCGGAGACGATTTTGGCTTTGCGGGTGTAGGTGAACTTGACCCATCGGTCGACGCCGTTCCAGTTCTCGCGGATGCGCGTGCCGTCGTCAAAGACGATCTCGGCGGTTACGGGGTGGATGAAGTCGCCTTTGCGGCGGAGATAGACGGCGGAGAGGTACTGATTTTGTTTCTTGTCTTTGGATGCAGCCAGCCACCATTGCACCGGGTCTGAGGATATGCTGTCGACGGAGTAGTCGAGCACTTGGGTACCGTAGACGGCCTGGTCAAAGAATGGGCGGAGGCTGGACACGGGGAAGACACTGTGATGATCTGGCGTGTTCAAGAGAGAGGCCAGCTCGGGATGGAGCTTCATTGGATTTGCTGTATCGGTTGCGCCGCCAATGCCGGCTTTGCCGGTTTCGAAGGTGACGTGGTACTGATTTTGAGCTGTGTAGTGGTTGGATGAGTCGACAGTACCACCGGTGACTTTGGCGCGACCGTTCTTGATGGCGACTTCTTCGATGGTGCGAAGAAAGTCCTCCGTGGTGGGGTGGGTGAAGCGGTAGCGCAGGAAATAAGTGCGCATCGCTTCGTCCATAGTGTCGCGGCCGATGAGTGTTTCGAGGGTGGCGAGGAGGGTGGCGGACTTGCCGTAGGTGATTCCTCCGTAGGAATAAGTGTTGCGGAACTTGAAGGCCCATCGAGTGACGGGATCGTAGTTGGACATGAACAGGTATTGGAGACGCTGGAGTTCGTAGTCTCCGGCATTGGCGTACGAGCGGTTGAAGATGGAAGTGTTGCGGCCCAGTATCGCGTCGAGGACGGTGACCTCGGTGTAGGAGTTGATGCCTTCGTCGAGCCAGGCGTCCTCGAACTCGTTGGTAGCGACAATGCCGTACCAGTACTGGTGACCGAACTCGTGTTCAGTGGTGAGCTCAGTGATGTGGGTGGGTTCGTACCAGCGGGTGTCCCCGGTGAAGAGCGTGGGGTATTCCATGCCGCCCATTTCGGAGCCGGGTTCGGGGTCGATAACGGTGATGATCTTGTAAGGATAGGGGCCGAATCGTTGGTCGAACTGGGCGAGGGTCTTCTCCATGATGTCGAGGTATCGGGGGCCGGCTTTTGGGTGGGCAGCGAGCGCGAGGACGCGGATCTTTACCGGGCCGATGCTTGAGAGATAGGTGCCGTCGGTGATGGTGAAGTTGGGGCTTGCGGCGAAGGCGAAGTCTCCGATGTCTTCGCCGACGAAGCTAAGGGTCTTTGTTCCATTGGGATTGACGAGTTCGCCCGTGGGGACGCCGCTGGCTCCGACGATGTAGCGACGAGGGAGGGCGAGAGTCACGTTGAAGGTGGCGAAGTCGGAGAAGAACTCAGTGGTGGAATGGTATTGATGGCAGTTCCAGGCGCCGTGCCAGAAGACACCGGGTTTGGGATACCACTGGCCTCCCATGATGAAGTCGCGCTTGTAGCCGTTGCGGGCGACGGAGAGCGGGAACTGATCGTGGAACGCAAGATGAAAGGTGATGGAGTCGTTGGGAGCGAGCGGGTGAGGAAGAGGGATCTCGGCTAAGGTGTGATCCTGCGCATTACCGTCATCGGGGGCGATGAAGTGCATGGCGGAGGTGAGGTCGCCGTAGCCTTCGGCGTCAATGTGCGAGATGGTGATGCTGCCTAGCTTTTCGTCGGAATAGTCATTCCCGGTCTCCGAGTCGCGAACGCCGCCGTTGAAGTGGGTCTCGCGGGTGAAGGAGGACTCGGGGCGGAAGGCGTTGAGGTAGAGGTGAAATGGAACGGTGTTGAGAGGCTGGCCGGTGAGGTTTTTGTAGGTGATGGTCTCGGTGGCGTCGAGTGACTTCTTGTCGGTGTCGAGGCGGGCGTCGATGGTGTAGGCGACGACGCGAGTGGAGAGAGGCTGGCCATTTGGGGAGTTCGTTGCGATGCTGTTTTGCGCTTGCAAGGCGACCGATGCGGAGAGGATGGCGGCGACGGCGAGTGGGTGTGTGCGCAGCATAGTAGGGATTGTAGGGTGCTTCCAGTTTGATGTGGGAGAAGTTTGTGAGTTGGCTACATCTGCCAGAGTTCTGTAGTCAAGAGGCCTGCGAGCCGATGCTGTTTGGAGATTCGGGTAAGGCCGGCTTGCGTGAGTGGTGTGGCGTGATCGGGGAGGCGGGTGGTGCGGAGGCCGGTGAGGAGGCGGAAGGCGAGGTAGAGACTGCGGACGAGGAGCCGGGCGGGGAGGCGCATTGGACCGGGCGGAATGCGGAAGTCGGAGATGAGCCAGAGCGCTCCGGGTGTGAGAGTGAGGGCGATGCGGGTAATGAGGGCGTTGAGGTCGGGCTGGGTGAGGCAGTCGAGGAAGAAGTGTGTGACGACAAGATCGTAGGGGCCTTCGAGAGAGAAGGTAAGTGCGTTGGCGTGACGGGTGCGGAGGCGATTGGCCACGTTGGGAGTCGCTTCTTCACAGCGCTTGCTGAGGAGTTTGAGCATGGTGTCGCTGATGTCGACTGCGTCGGCGCGGAGATCTTGGTTCCGCTTGAGGAGTTGGGCCAGGAAGCGGCCGTCGCCATCGCCCAGGATCAATGCGTGGTTGCGGTTATGGAGTTGTGGGAGATAGTGATTGCGGCAGTGTTCCAGCGCCGTACCGAGTGTGAGGTATTCGAGCCATCGATATGGTCGGGCTATCAGGTTGAAGTCGGGGTCGGTGGAGCTCATTGACGAAGGAAGGGCAGCAGGAGGAGCGGAGTGGTGAGGGCGAGGTCTGCGGCGGCGCGGAGGGAGACGGGGTTGATTACCAGATGGTGAGTGTGAAGGAGGAACAGAAGTGCTGCGCAGTATGCGATGGTGCAGGGAACAGACCAGGGAGTTTCGTGGCTGAGCAAGGTGAGGGCGGCGCCGCAGAGCGCGAGCAGAACCGTTAGCAGTGGGAGGTTGCGGATGGCACGGCGTGTGATCGCGTGTGCAGGATGGTTGGTGCAGTCCTCCTCGTGTTCCCACGCGTAGATGAAGAGGCAGTTGAGGCTGCAAAGTGCGGCGAAGAGGAGGGCGGAGGGCAGGAGAGGAACTCGAAGGTCGGGACGGCGGGCGACGGTGGGGATGAAGGTGGCGGCGGCGAAGAAGAGACCGACGGCGATCTCCTTGGGGAGTCGATGTGCGCTCCTTGTGGCGTGGATGAGGAGGAAGTAGCCGATGACGAGGCTTCCGAGGATGAGATAGAGGCGGATGGCTTCAGCGTCGAGGTGAGGAAGGAGCGCTGCGAGGACGATGGAGGCGAAGAGGATTCCGGTGAGGAAGGCTGAGCGGAAACGGTGGTGGAAGTAGTGACGAGCTTCGAGGTCTTCGTGATATGTCGGGTTCATGTTAAGGACGCGCGCGTCCAAGAGACGATCAGCGGCGTAGAGCATCCATACGGTGACCGCCATCGCGAGGGTGGAAGAGAGGGGGAGGTGGACGTGGTTCGCCGAGGCGATGAACCACGTCCAGAGAGCAGCGACGGTGGGAGCGTCGAGGGAGAGAAGATGCCAGAGTGCCAAGGGGCTTCGGTCGCGGCTGATTGCTGTAAGTGGCGGCTTGGTGGGGGTCGCTGTGGCCATTGATATTTGCTACCCTTTACTTCGTTACAGACCGAGCTCTGAGAGGCCTGGGTGATCGTCAGGGCGTCGACCCAGAGGCCAATGAAACTTGCGCTCCGATTCCTTGATTGGGAGATCGTTGATGCAGGCGTAACGGTGGTGCATGACGCCGTTTTCGTCGAACTCCCAGTTCTCGTTGCCGAAGCAACGGAACCAGTTGCCTGAGTCGTCGTGGCACTCGTAGGCGAAGCGGACGGCGATGCGGGCTCCGTCGAAGGCCCACAGTTCCTTGATGAGGCGGTAGTCCAGCTCGCGCTTCCATTTTCGGGTCAGGAACTCGACGATCTCTTTACGCCCGTTCACGAACTCTGCGCGGTTTCGCCATTTGCTGTCCACCGTGTAGCCGAGTGAGACTTTTTCCGGGTCTCGCGAGTTCCAGTTGTCCTCTGCTTTTCTTACCTTTGCGGCGGCAGTCTCGCGTGTGAATGGTGGTACTAAAGCCTGAGGTTGCGTGCTCATGTCTCCGCTCCTTCGTACTCATTGCCAGAATCCAACCTGTTTCTTGGATGTAGGTCAGCGAAATTGAGCTTCATGTTTTGTCGGCTGGCCGTTCATTCGTCGTGGGCGTGGTCTGCCTGCGCATTTTTCCCTGACCAGATGATCTGTGAGGTCCAGGGTGCCGGGGGTTGCGACCAGAAGGGGGCGGTTGGGGACAGGCCCAGTGGCAGCCATACTGCGCTGCAGAGGTAAAGGCTTCCGGTGGAGATGTAGGTTTCGCCGAGGCCGGGTTGATGGCCTGCCAGGCCGATCTGGAGCCAGCCGTCGGTGGTGAATGTTCCCGAGGGTCCTAAAGTGCGCTGCATGACTGCGGAGAGGGCTCCGCGGACCTGAGGTGGAGTGAGGCCTTCGGGGAGCATGTTGCGACGCGACGCGTCGGCGAGGAGATGGAAGGCTCCGCAGCGATAGGTGATCGAGCGGCCGATGGCGGGATAGGAGCCGTCGGGGGCGATGAGGCGTTCCTGGATTGCGGCGTAGCGTTGGGCGTGTTCGTGGATTGGTTTGCGCATGGTGGACCATGCGGGGGATTCGTTTCCGAGTGTGTCAATCAGTTGGAGGAGGTAAGGCTGGATGACGAAGCTGTTGTAGAAGTCCCAGTGGAAGTGGGGACCGTCGCCGTAGGTTCCGTCTCCGAGGTACCAGCTCTGGAGCTCGCGTAGGGCGTAGTCGACTCTCATGCGGTCCCAGGGCTGTTGCAGCGTCATCAGGAGGGCTTCGTTCATGGCTGCGAAGAGGAGCCAGTTGTTAAAGGGCGGTTGGACTTTGCGCTGGGTGTTAAGTGCGTCGGCGAGACGTTGCCGGGTCTTTGCGTCGAGCTTTTGCAGGAGATGCTTTGGGGCTCGGAGCAGGGCGAGGGCGAGGAAGGACGAGTCGACGAGGGTCTGGGAGGATTCACCAAAGTGCATGTAGTCGGCGGAGGATGGATCGAGGGCCGAGGTGATTCCGGCGAGGGCGCAGTCGCGGTAACGGTCGCGGAGGGCGGTTTCTTTTTTTGTCTCCTCCGCCGAGGGTTCGAGTTCGAGCCATGGGGCGAGTCCGGAGAGCAGGCGGCCGAGGGCTTCCAGGTGGGTTCCGACGGCGCGGGCCTGGCTCTGACCGGGTGCGGCTTCGACGGGCATTTTCTGGCGGAGACTGCCTGCTTTGAGGGCGTTCAGGACTGGGTTGGAGACCAGCTCAACCTGCTGGAGCCAGTAGGTGCGGTCCTGTTGGGGTGCCTGGGTGTTGGTTGTCTGGGTTTCCGCGGGAAGGGCGGCTGTGGCGCCGGCGACGAGGGTGCCGAGGAGGAAGTTGCGGCGGTTCGGGCCTGGTGCTTTGCTTATCGGCATGGTTTTTCCAGTAACTCTTCACTGCGTGGGGCGCGACTTCAGGTGGTTCCAGCTACCTGCCCCGAGTGTACTTCGCTTGCGGCGGTGGGGTACCCCCCTATTGCCCGCGCGTAACCCTTTTATATTCAGTGGTATACGGGTGGTCTCGGCATGCAAAATATTCATAATAAAAGGGTTGCGTCCAAAATAGTCTGTCTAAACGAGTTAGCCCCGGAGGGAGTCCGGGGCTGGCTTGTTTTGATCTATATATCCAGTATAGCGGGTTGAGTGTAACTTATACGCCACGCGGATGTTGTTGGTGGGTAATGGTTTAGGTTGTTTTGGGGCTTGACATGCGATTTTTGGGCAGAAAACGCAAAAAAATAAATGCAACGGCAAAAGCAAAGGCGATAATTCAGTCGTTTCGCCCTTTGGGCTTCACCCTGGCCGAGAACTAAGAGCAACAGCAACAGCAGATCCCTTCGGGGATGACAACAAGAAATGCAAAGGCAAATGGGGTTCTTTGGTAGAGTGAATGCCACTTGTGGTTCTGTCGCAGGGCAACTTCTCTGGAGAGATTATGGCCAATCCCGCACCGCTGAGCTATGTCCTCTACATCGCCGCCACGCCAGAAAAAGTCTGGGACGGCTTTGTATCGAAGGAGTCCAACCGCATCCTCTTCATGGGAGCGGAGCTTGAGGCGGATTGGAAAGCCGGCGGCTCGATGGCATGGGTGGGGCCGGGACCTGACGGTAAGCCTATGAAGTATGTTCATGGAACGGTGCTTCGGTTCGAACCGCCGAAGGTGCTGCAGTATACGTTTGCGATGGGGCAAGGCGAGACGACCTCCCGCGTGACTTTGGAGCTGATTCCTGAGACCGAGGCGACCAAGGTGATGGTGTTGCATGACGAGTGGGCCGAGAGTGATTCCGCTTACGCTGGGACCGCCGACGGTTGGCCTCGGATTCTTTCGCGGCTGAAAACCCTGATCGAGACTGGCAAGACATTCAAACCGCATTGAAGGGTGGGAGCTGCGGTGGAGAAGCAGATTTCTCCACTGTGCTGCTCACGATGAGACCGTGATCAGCTCCGGTCGAAATGACGGTTCAGGGGTGGTCCCAGGAATTTCAAACTCGGATGGTGGGGAGTAGAGTCTCTTGTACGAACTGCTTCTGTGGGCTGGGCTGGGTTTGGAGCAAAATCATATTGGTGAGGTGAGAGAGATGGCGGGGAACATCGATCCGTTGGAGGACTTCTCGTTTGTCGTGGATTGGGGCGGGGTTCGGACAGGGATGACGCGGGTGAGTCCTTTGAGGTGGAGCACGACGGTTGTGAATCATCGCGATGGTTCGGACCCTACGCATTCCCCTCAAAAGACGCCTGGGCTTACGGCTTACGATCCGATTGTGTTGGAGCGAGAGATCGTGCAGGGTGATCTGGAGTTTCAGGCGTGGGCGAGCGAGGTGGTGGACGCTGCAGGAGGAGGAAGTACTTATCGGCGGGACATCATGATAAGGCTGCTGGATGGACAACGGAATGTCGCGGTGGCGTTCAGGCTGAGAAACTGCTGGCCGAGTGGGTACGAAGCGATCACGGAGTTGAATGCGGACACGTCGCACATCGCGATCGAACGACTGACGCTGGAGTACGATTCGTTTCTGCGGAGCGACGAGTAGACAAGCAACAGCAGATTCCCCCATTCGACTTCGCTCAGGGCAGGCTCTTCGGGGATGACAACAAGAAAAGCAAAGGCAACGACAGAAGCAGCAACTGCGATGGCGGCTATGGTTTTTTGGGAGTGACGCCTTTTTCCATTGGGATGCCGTCGTACTTCGTACTATCGGCGACTAGCCTCTGGGCGGCTTCTTCGACGGCTGCCCGTGACCTGGCGGCAGTGGCGCGGCCTTTTGCGGAGGGCTCGGTGAGCTGGCGTGCTTCGCTGGAGGTGGTGGCGTCGTGGCGAGTCTCTTTGGCTCCGGCGACCCAGAGGCCGGGGTCGATGTCGGGAAAGACGCCGTCGCGGCGTTCGATCTCGGCGAGGCGCTCGTCCTGTGCCTTGGTGATTGCTCCGGCGGACTCGAAGCTCTGCCAGATGGCTTTGACCTCGTTGAACTGATCGTTGTGGGTGAGGAAGCGGATCTCGGCGTAGTCACGGGCGGCGCCAGTGGTGATGAGGAACTGCCAGTCGGAGGATTCGAGGAGCAGGAGCTCGCGGCAGAGCTGCTGCATGATGCGTTTGCCGAGGGGGGAGTTGCGCCAGTGGCCGGCGGTGCAGACGTCGCGGGTGTAGAGCTCAGCCGGGTAGATGTGGGTGTAGGTCCAGGAGGTCTCGGGGTTCATCCAGACCTGGTTGGTGCCCTCGGCTCCCCAGGAGCCTTCGTGCATGGCGATGAAGCCGGCGCGGGGATATTTTTCGAGGTACTCGGCGCAGGAGATGAGTTGAATGCCGGTGGCTCCTCCGGCGTGCTGGTCGTGGAGGTTGCGGGCGATGGCTTCGAGCCAGAGGACGCCTTCGAACCACCAGTGACCGAAGAGCTCGGCGTCGAAGGGAGAGCAGAGGATGGGCGGGATTTCGTCGTTGAAGCCGGACTTGAGGGCCTCGTAGACGAGATGGATGAAGTTTGCGGCGTGGGCTTTGGTGCGTTCGGCGGCCTGCTGTGGGTAGTAGGGGAGCTTGTCGCCCATGTCGACCTTGTGACCGGTGACGCGCCAGTAGCGATGACCGCCGGGCCAGCGCTTCTTGTGGAAGTCGAGGTAGACGCCGTCGCCGGGGTAGCCGGTGTCGCCGGACCAGACCTGGACGCCGGTGCGCGGATCGCGCGGGAAGATGGTGGTGGCGAAACGCTTATCGTAGGGGCCGTCGACGTAGTAGGGCTGGTAGAGAGAGCGGTGTGGCTCGTGCGTCATCTGCTCGAGCTTCTCTTCTCGGGGGACGGCGCCGTTGAGGAGCTCATAGGGTGAGGGGATGCGCTCGGACTCTTCGACGAGATGGGTGTCGACGAAGAAGAAGTCGATTTCGGATTCGGAGAGGGCCTGTTCGACGCCGATGCGGTCGAAGCCGGGAGGCGTGGGGCTGCCGTCTGCGTTGGGGACAGGGTAGTTCCAGAAGCCGGCGGGGCGATAGCCGCACTCGGGTGCCCAGATGCCTTTGGGGTGTTTGCCGATGTGGCGGATGTGGGTGTTGACGGCGGTGCGGATTTGAGCGCGGACGCTCTCGTCGGTCCCGAGGAGCGGCATGTAGCCGTGAGTGGCTCCGCAGGTGATGATGTCGATGAGGCCGATGTCGTTGAAGTGGCGGAAGCCGGAGATGATGTTGCGATCGAAGTGGTTGAAGTCTTCAAGGGCCTGCGAGAAGAAGCGGTGCCAGAAGCGGGCGGTCTCAGCGAGGTGGGTTTCGCCGGATTGAATGAAAAAGGCCTCGTCTTCGCGGGCGGCGACTATTTTGCGGCGGAGGTAGTTGGGGAATTCGGCGATGAAGACGGGGTGTGATAGCTGCTCGAGGAGGATGGGAGACAGGTTCAGGTTGCAGTTGAAGCGGATTTTGTCGCGCTCGAGATTTTTCAGGACGCGGAGGAGTGGGAGATAGGTTTCGGCGGCGGCTTCGTGGAGCCACTCCATGCCGTGAGGCCAGGTGCCGTGATTGACGACGTAGGGCAGATGCGCGTGCAGGGTGAAGGTGAGAAATCCTGCTGGGCGGTTGGCGGTTGCCTTCGTCAAGACGAACACCTCAGTGGAAATTTTCGGTAGGGGCTGCATCCTGGACGGAGTGTCCATCCGGACTGCTGCTGTTGAGTTTACACCAGCCTGGAGAAGGTGTTTTTATGCGAAGTGAAATTCTCCGCATGTTGGATTTGATGCAGTTACGGCTTACTGCGGTGGTGGATTGGACGGCCGAGTCTGCAGTTCGGGGGCGGTGGTTGTGCTTTCTGTCTCTTTGGTCGGAACCCTGATGTTGAGAGCGTTGGTGAGGTTGAAGCGGACGAGGGTTTCTGAGGGTATCTGGACCTGCTCTCCGCGGGTGATGGTGTTGGCTCCGGCTCCGACACCGCCTCCGGCAGCGGCACCGATTGCGGCACCTTTGCCTCCGCCGATAATGCCTCCGAGGATGGCACCGACGGCGGCTCCGCCACCGACCTTCGCGGCGGTGTTGCCACCACGGCCCTTGCCTTTGACGCTATAGGGCTCGGTGGTGACGGCGAGTTTTTCGCCACGGCGATTGATGCTGGTGAGTTCGATGGTGAGCAGAGAGCTGCCTTTGTAGTGGGCCGCTTCCTGGACGGCTGAGACGCGACCTGAGACGGGTGTGCCCTGGCGGAGGACGACGAGACCGTCGATGATGACGTCGGTGGCGACAGTGCCGGTGAAGAGGTCGCCCTGTTGCGTGGTGGCGCTGTCGAGGGTCTCGGTGATGCGAATGGGAATGGTGGTGCCGGTGGCGACGGTGATGTTACGGAAGGCGGGTGGCGGTGGAGGCGGCGGAGGCAGG
This sequence comes from Acidobacteriaceae bacterium KBS 89, assembly GCA_000381605.1. Lineage (GTDB taxonomy): Bacteria > Acidobacteriota > Terriglobia > Terriglobales > Acidobacteriaceae > Edaphobacter. Next base: position 156,769 of record KB906754.1, on the reverse strand, counting down.
TTTTGCGCCGGTGGAGGAGCAGGGGCTTCCGCAACCTGAGATGGCGGAGTTGGCGGAGGTGCAGCCTGGCGGACGATCGGTGCAGATTTTGGCTTTGCGGGAGGTGGGATGTTCTTTGATTTTGGTGCGACCGGCGCGGGAGCCGGCGGTGGCGGTGGCGGTGGCGGTGCGGCTGCGGCGGTGGTGGCCGGTTGAGGCGCTTGAACGGTGAGATTATTGACTACGGTCTGGATGCCTGGGACCTGTGCGGCGTCGGCTGCGGCCAGGGAACGGGCGGCTTCGTTGCTAACCGTGCCGGTCAGGGTGGCGACGCGATTCTGGACGGCCGACTGGATGGGTTCGGCGCTGAGAGCGCCATCGCCGGCGATGCGGCTTTGGAGGGCAGTGGTCAGACTGGCATCGTCGGTGGGCGGCGCTGGTGGGGAACTCTTGCAACCAGCGAGGCCGAGGGCGAAGGTGAGAGCTGCGGCGGCCACGATGGCAAATGGTGTGGGGAGAGATTTGCGGTCGTACATTGGTCTCCTATTCCTGCGTTGTGCGGTTGCACTCTCGAACACTGTAAACCACCGGACTGCTATCTGATGCAAAGGTTTCGAAGGAGGTTCCATTCGCGAGTGAAGACTCCTTACAAATAGGACGAAGGGAACGGCGGAAGGTGATACGAGGCTACGCGAGAAGGGAAGGATGTGGCCGCCTAGGAATGCCCATGTAGACCGAAGATGAAAGGGGGACGGCAACCTAAACGTCTGGACGGGCATCCACCTAAGAAACAGGAGTGGAGTGCGTTTCGCAGGCTTCAGGTTATGCTTGGAGACGTCAACCATCGATCCACAGACTGAACACGAATTTAGAAGGTTGAGTTATAAAAGCGGAGAAGCAGATTCCGCCATTTGAAACCTGAACAGGAGAAGGAAAATGTCAGAAAACGACAACGAGAGTGGAGTTAGCGGATTGGGATGGTTTCTGGCGGGTCTTGGGGTAGGTGCGCTGGTAGGCGTGCTCTATGCACCGAAGGCCGGTAAGGAGACCCGTGAGGACCTGGTGGCGAGCGCGCTTGACGCCAAGGACCGAGCTGCGGTGCTGGCACAGCAGGCCCAGGACAAAGCGGCTGCCTATGCTGCGCAGGGCAAGCAGCAAGTGGGCGAGTATGTTGACCGCGGCAAGGAGTACTATGAGCGCGGACGCACGCAGTGGGCTCAGTACGTCGAGAAGGGCAAAGGCCTGGTGCAGGAGCATCAAGAAAAGGTTTCGGCCGCTATCGACGCGGGCAAGGACGCTTATGCCAACACGACGAGCGATCATAGTTCGTAGGATTGATTAAGGTGGACAGGGCCCGGTCAGCCGTCGAAGGTGGCCGGGCCTTATGATTGTTGCTCATACTTTTTACGAGAGCGAGAGACGTTATGGAAGCGGTGCGAATCGTGATGTCTGGAATGTGGCTGCAGGATGCGGGTTCGCTTTCGTCGGGAAACTCGACATTGTTGCTATGGTTAGTCGGTCTTATTGCGCTTGGGATGGTCGTGCAGGCGATTGCTGTGATCGTGATCGCAGCGGGTGCGGCCAAGGCGAGCAAGCGCGCGCTCGAGATCGCTGACCAGTTGCATACAAAAATAATGCCGATCCTCGATACCACGCAGGGTGTCCTTCAGGATTCAGCGCCGAAGGTGAAGATCATCACTGAGAATCTGGTGGAGACGAGCCATGTGGTTCGGAGCAAGGCCGCGGAGTTCGATGTGACGGCGAGCGATTTGAACTCGAGAACGCGCGCGCAGGCGGCACGGGTGGACGGAATGGTCACTGCGGTATTGAATACGACGGCTGATATTTCGGAGTCATTGCAGAAGGCAGTGAAGGTGCCGGTGCGGGAGTTGACGGGACTGGTGAATGGATTCAAGGCCGGGATTGATGTTCTGGTGGGGCGCGCGAAGGAGTTCGGGCGCGGCAAGCCGAATGGCGTGCGGGGCCGCGACACGGAGTGGTAGAGAAGCAGCGAGTTAGATTTGACTAGATGATCCAACCACCCCCGACCACCTCGTCTTCCTGATAGAAGACGGCGGATTGGCCGGGGGTGATTGCACGTTGGGGCTCGTCGAAGAGGGCGTGGACGGTGTTGTCGTCGACGCGGGTGAGCGTGGCCACGGCCGGGGTGTGGCGATGGCGGATCTTGGCGCTGACACGGATGGTTTCGCCTTCGGCGAGACCTGGGATGGAGATCCAGTTGAGGCGGTTGGCGAAGAGGTTGCGTGAGAAGAGGTCTTCGTTGTCGCCTACGGTGACCTGGTGCGAGTCGGGGTGGATGGCGAGGACGTAGAGCGGGTTGGTTGATGTGAGACCGAGGCCCTTGCGCTGTCCTACGGTGAAGCTCTGAATGCCTTCGTGGTGGCCGATGACTTCGCCGGTGGAGGTGACGAGTTCACCAGAGGTGTCGGGGAGCGCTTCTCCCTGCTCGTCGAGGTAGGCCTTGAGGAAGGTGTTGTAGTCGCCGCCGGGGATGAAGCAGATCTCTTGCGAGTCCGACTTCGTTGCGACGGCGAGTCCGGCTTCTGCGGCCATGACGCGGACGGCTGGCTTCTGCATTTCGCCTAGCGGGAAGAGGGTGCGGCTGAGCTGGTCCTGTGTGAGGCCGAAGAGGAAGTAGGTCTGATCCTTGGAGTGATCGGCGGGGCGGGAGAGGATCCAGCGCTGTCTCTCCTGGTCAAAATGATTCCGTGCATAATGCCCGGTGGCGATGCGGTCGGCGCCGATCTGACGGGCGGTGATGAGGAGCTGGTCGAACTTGAGGTGGTTGTTGCAGAGGGTGCAGGGGATGGGGGTGCGGCCGGCTAGATATTCGGAGACGAAGGGCTTTACGACTTCGGCTTCGAAGCGGTCCTGCTGGTTGACGACGTAGTAGGGGATGTCGAGCTGTTCGGCTACGTGGCGCGCGTCGTAGACGTCGTCGATGGAGCAGCATCGGCCCTGGACGGCCTCGGGCATGCCTTCGTGTCCGGCGAGACGGCGCTGGTTCCAGAGCTGGAGGGTGAGGCCGACGAGGGTGTGGCCTTGCGAGCGCAGGAGTGCGGCGACGGCGGAGGAGTCGACTCCTCCGGACATGGCTACGGCGATGGTTTCGCTCTCGGTTTGGGGCGTGGTGGACATTGTGTTGTGGCAAAGCTTCTGCTCCTTCTATTTTCGCATTTTTGAGTGGTTTGGGAGCTTGCGGCGATTTTGGGCCGTGCGCTGTCCGCAAATGAACTCGGATTTGCGAAAGTGAACAGAGTCTTTTGGCGCTTCGCGCGAAAGCCGCTTGGAATCAGGCGATTTGAAGCATTCGATTTGGTGAACAACGTGCATTGCTATTGCGTATGAGTTAGAGCAGGAGGACAGCCAACTGTGATTGATAACTTGCGCTATGCGGTGCGGCAGCTTTTCCGGGCGCCGACCTTCACGATTGTGACCATTCTGACGCTGGCTCTTGGCGTGGGTGCGAATACAGCGATCTTCAGCGTGATTCAGGCGGTGTTGCTGCATCCGTCCGGTGTGCAGGACCCGGAACGGGTGGTGTCGTTTCATGCGAAATATACGCAGTTGAATTTGCCTAGCATTGGTGTGTCGGCGCCGGATTTTCAAGATGTTCAGTCGATGCATGGGTTGGTGGATACGGCTGCGATGGTGCAGGCGGCGAGCTTCAATGCAACCTTCGATGGCAGGACGCAGCATTTGATTGCGGCACGAGTGTCGCAGCAGTGGTTCCGGGTATTTGGGGCGGAGCCTATTCTTGGCCGCACGTTTTTGCCGGAGGAGGACCAGAGCGGGGCGGACCGAGTGATCGTGCTGAGCTATGTGGCGTGGCAGCGGATGTTTGGCGGGCAGCACGATGTGATCGACAAGACGCTGCTGCTGGATGACAAGTCGTATCGCGTGATTGGTGTGATGAGGAGCGATTTTGCGTGGCCGAAGAGTGTGGAGTTGTGGACTCCGCTGGGGCTGGCGCCGACGGCGTTCGCTGCGAACAATCGCTTCAATGAGTCGTATGGGAGTGTGCTGCGGCTGAAGCCTGGTGCGACGGTGGCGCAGCTGAACGCAGGGCTGGAGCAGAAGAGGCTGGAAGAGATTCGTCGCGAGGGGACGGGGGGCTTCACCTTCGGACAGACCTCGGGATGGGGGATGTTTGCGCAGCCCTGGACGGAGGACGCAGCGGGAGATTTGCGGAAGCCGCTGTTCGCGCTGTTTGCGGTGGTGGCGATGGTGCTGCTGATTGCGTGTACGAATATCTCCGGGTTGATGCTGGCGAGGGCGTCGTCGCGGATGAGGGAGCTGGCGATTCGGACGGCGCTGGGTGCGTCGCTGAGGCAGATTGCGATGCAGTTCGTGCTGGAGACGGCGCTGCTGGCGGGGACGGCGACGTTGATCGGTGTGGTGGCCGGGCCGCTGCTGGGCAGGCTGTTGCTGCTGGCGATTCCTCGCGACCTGGCTAAGGGCTTTGCGGTGCATACGGATTTGAGGGTCGTACTTGCGGCGGCTGGATTTGGATTGCTGGCTGCGTTTCTTGCGGGGCTTGCTCCGGTGATACAGCTTGCGCGGACGCACAAATCTCTGCGCCTGACGGAGCATAGCAAGAGCGCGACGGCGGGGGCGGGAAAGCAGCGGTTTCGCAATGCGCTGGTGTGTACGGAGATTGCGCTGGCGTTTCTGCTGGTGGCTGGATGCGGGTTGTTTCTGACGAGCTTGCGACAGTTGCAGATGGTTGATCCAGGGTTCAAGAGCGATTCGGTGTTGACGGGCAAGGTGACGTTGAATGCGACGAACTATAAGGATCAAGATTTGAAGCAGGCGAATTTTGTGCGGGATGTGACGGCTCGCCTGAGCGCGCAGCCGGGTGTGGTGGCGGCTGCGGCGGTGTTTCCGGCACCGTTTGCGAGTCAGATGTTTCCGTCGGGGAGTTTTGGAATTCAGGACCGGCCGTCGGGGCCTGATGATCCGGGGCCGCATGGGGACAGGCGATGGGCGACGCCAGGGTATCTGGCGGCGATGCAGATTCCGCTGATGCAGGGGCGGTGGTTCGGGGAGGATGACCGGATTGGAACGCCTGCGGTGGCGGTGATCGACGAGATGCTGGCGAAGGCTTACTGGCCGGGGAGGAGCGCGATCGGACAGCATGTTCGGTTTGGTGGCGATAAGTCTCCGTGGGTTGAGATTGTAGGCGTGATTGGACATGTGCGGCGGGATTCGCTGGAGGTGGAGGAGAACAAGGGCGTGATCTATCGGCCGATGGCGCAGCAGCCGGTGGATGAGGCGGTTTTTGTGGTGCGGACGAAGATGAGTCCGGATGCGATGCGGACGCCGCTGGTGGAGGCGGTGAGGGCGGTGGACTCTACTGAAGCCGTTTACGATGTTGCGACGCTGAGCAGTTTTGTTGGGGATTCGCTGGCGGCACGGCATCTGCTGGTGTGGCTGTTGACGATGTTTGGCGGGCTGGCTTTGTTGCTGGCGGCGATTGGGATCTATGGGTTGTTGAGCTTTACGGCTTCGCAGAGGACGACGGAGATTGGAATTCGCATGGCGCTGGGGGCTCAGCGGTGGCAAGTAGTGTCGCTGATGCTGAGGGAGTCGATGGTGATGATCGGGGCGGGAATCCTGGTGGGGTTGCTGCTGACGTTTGTTGCGCAGCGAATTCTTGTCCATGCGTTTGCGGCGATGGATACCGGGTTGTCGCTTTCACTGGTGTTTGCGGCGTTTAGTTTGCTGGTGGCGGCTGCTGTTGCTTCGATTGTGCCGGCGCGGCGGTCGGCTAGTGTTGATCCGGTGATCGCGTTGCGGAATGAGTGATTGTGGGTGGACCGTTGCAGCGAATTTACTTCGCTGCAACGGTTTTGTTTGGGTAGACGGCCTGGATGGTGAGGATCTCGTAGGGTTTGATGGGGACAGTGACTACATCGCCACTGAGGGCGATATGGCCGCCTTCGGGTTTCTCCATCAGGTTGGATTCGATGGCGTAGGTGGCTCCAGGCGGGATGTGGAGTTTGACGTCGGTCGCGGTGCCGGCCCACTCGTACATGCGGAAGACGAGAGCGTCGGAGTCTTCTGCTTTTTTGATTGCGGTGAGGGTCACGTTGGGGTTCTCGATGCTGGCCCAGGAGTGTTCGGCGGGCAAGGTGCCGGTGTGGGGGAAGACTTGCTGGCCGGTGAGGGGGTCGTTGAGTTCGTAGCCGCGGCGGACGGTTAGGGCTTGTTTCCAGGTGCCGGCGTGCGGGTAGATTGCGTAGGTGAACTGCTGGCGGCCTTTGTCGGCGACTTCATCGGGCCATGTGGCGGAGCGGAGGAGGGTGATGCGGAGGGTGTTGCCTGCTGCGTCGTAGCCGTACTTGGAGTCGTTGAGGATCGAGAGGCCTTGCTTGGCGTCGCCGAGATCGGCCCATCGCATGGCCGGGACTTCGAACTTTGCTTTCTCCCAGGAGTTGCTGCGGGTGGTGGTGCGTTCGATGGAGCCGTAGGGGATTTCGTAGGTGGCTTTGGGGCCGGTGGCGGCTAGAGGAAATGCGGCTTTGAGGAGGACGTGGGTTTCGTGCCAGTCGATGTCATTGGTGACTTGGACGGAGTCGGCACCGGTATCGAGGGAGATGTCCTGAATGAATTTTGAAGACTGCCAAGTGCGTTGGATGCGGATGGTCTTGCGAACTGGACCGTTGTCCGTGATGGCGATGGCACTGACGGCACTGATGGGCGTCATCGTGCCGTCTAGGGTGCCGGGGTCGATGTTCCACGCGTCGTATTGCTTTGGTGTGTCTTTGAAGGTTTGGAGTTGGTTACCGCAGGCGTTGGGGGCGAGGGATTCGGTGTTGCTTTGAACTGAGATGAGGCTGGTGATGCAGCCTGTTTTGCGGTTGATAACTAGCTTGACGAACTTATTGCTAAGTGTGAAGGTGGCGGGTTGTTCGTCGACGTGGAGATCAGTGGCTGGGGTTTCTCCGCTCTTTGCTTTTTCGGCGTGGATGATGGTGTAGCCGAAAGCGGGAACGTCAGTTGTGCGGGCCAGCAGATCGAAACGATGGGTTGCGGTGTTGTGCGAGATAACTTGCGTCGGTATCGGATTGTTCGTCCCGTCGCGCAGCTGGATGGCGTCGGCTCCTTCGGGGAGTTGAACGGAGAGTGTGACTGTTTCACTCCGGGGCCATGCCATTGCGTTGAATAGAAGGATGGGTGCGCCTGACTTGCTGGACGTGTCGATCGTGTCGGCGAGTGTGTTGAGTGCGCTGGCGCTTACTTCGTGATCGACGTGGAAGACTTCGGTGTAGTCTTTTTGGGCGTCTTTGTAGATGACGCCGATGCCCGAGCCGGCAGCGAGGTCGTGGAACTGGTTGAAGGTGATTTTTTTCCAGTTGTCGGTGAGTTGGTCGGCGGGGTAGGGGCGGCCGTTGAGCCATGCTAGTGAGGCTAGTTTTTCTGCGTCGAGTGTGGCTACTTCGCTCGTGCGCATGTTGCGTTTGTGGGCGGCTTGTGTGGTGAAGATGCCGCGGTGGTATTCGAAGTAGAGCTCGTCTTTCCAGGTGGGGAGGCCGATGGCTCCGGTGGAGGAGGCTGCGGGAGCTGTGTAGCCCTTGGCGATGGAGTCGTAGTCCCAGGTCGGGGACTCGGGGTTGAGGTTTTTTTCTACCGTGGTGAAGTAGCTTTGCGCGGTGTGGTAGCGCATGGTGGGGACCGCATCGGTTTTGCCGGAGGTGATCCAGTGGTCGGCCTGGTCGAGCATGGCGCGGGTGGGGCCGCCGCCGTGGTCGCCGATGCCGTAGAGGTCGAGGAGTTCGGAGGTGCCGGGGTTGCGCTGCGCGGATTCGGCGAAGTCGGCGGAGATGCGGGTGGGGTTGACGTTGTCGTGGACGTAGTCGGTGGGGAAATAGGTGAGGACTTTGCTGCCGTCGGGCGACTCCCACCAGAAGAGGCGGAAGGGGAGCTGGTTGGTGTCGTTCCAGTGCATCTTTTGCGTGACGAAGTAGTCCATGCCGGAGCGTTTGTAGATTTGCGGGAGCTGCCAGTTGTAGCCGAAGGAGTCGGGGTTCCAACCGATGCGGGCGGTGACGCCGTATTCCTTCTGGAAGTAGCGCTGGCCGACGAGGAGCTGGCGGACGAGGGATTCGCCGTCGGGAAGGTTGAGGTCAGGTTCCACCCACATTCCGCCGACGATCTCCCAGCGGCCTTCTTTGACGCGCTGGCGGATCTGGTCGTTCATCTTGGGATATTTTTCAGCGATCCATGCGGTGTACTGTGCGGCCGATTGGCTGTAGGTGTAGCTGGGGTACTCGTCCATGAGCTGCAGGGCGGTGGTGAAGGTGCGCTTGACGACGTCGATGGTTTCAGAGCGCGGCCAGAGCCAGGCGGCGTCGATGTGGGCGTTGCCGGCGAGGTCGACGGTGGCTTGAGCGAGGACGGGTTGGAGCGTGGTGAGGATGTCCTGCGATTTGCGCAGAGAGGCATCAAAGGCGGACTGGTCGCCTGCCTTGAGGGCCTTGAGGTTGATGGCTTCTACTGCTTCTTCGACTTTGGGGAGCAGGTCTTTGCGCGGGGTGGGGAGCGCGGGCAGGATGTTCGCTGCGCTGATGCACTGGATGCGGATGTCTTCCGGGTTGGGACGAGCTGCGCTACCCGATGCTGATGGGTTGGGTTCGATCTTGAGGTTCACGCCGGCGAAGGTTTTTTCGTCGACTGTGCGAAGGAGTTTGACGGCTACGAGGATCTTGTCGCCGGGCTTGGCGGGGTCGAAGAGGACGATGGGTTCGAGGTCGTCGCCGAGAGCGACGCGGCGGCCGTTGAAGTAGATGATCTCGGGCATGGGGCCGTTGGCGTCGGCGCGGAACTGAAACCAGATGCGGGAGCCGGTGAGGTCGTAGCCGTTGAGGGTCTTGGGGACTTCGATGACGCGGCGGTACCAGACGGCGTCCTGCGTGGCCTTGGCGCGGGGCTTTTGCAGGGGCCAGGCGGAGTCGTCGAGGGTGGGAGATTCACCGTGGGGGATGTCGCCGGCGTGATAGTGCCACTCGCCGACGGGGAGAGAGTTGAGCATTTCGAGGGTGTGGAGCTTCGCGATGGCGGCTGGGGAGAGGTTCTTCTGCTCCCGGATGGGGGTGAAGGACTGGGCTAAAGCGATGGAGCAGGTCAGCGCTAACGCGAGGGGGAGATGTCTTGGATGCATGGGCGCAAGGGTAGCAAATTCGAGCGACTTTCGAGAAATGCGGGTTGGCGCCTCGGTGGAGGTTCGAAGGCTTAACACCGATTTGCACAGATGACACCGATTTAAAAACGGGCAACGGCAAGGGGAATGGCGAGATGCTGGATGGCGCCGCTTCGCCGCGTGTTGACGTGAAGTTGGGTGAGATTCTGGCTGACTTGGTGGCGGGGAGGCTGGTAGTCTCTCGGGCATGACAAATATGCGTGTACGAGCGCTGGGAGTTTTGGGATCGGTGTGTGTGTTAGTTGCGGCTTCGTCCATGGGGGCGCAAAGCGCTGTGCCGTCGGCTACGGCGAGTGGAATCGATGCGGTGGCGGCTGAGGTGTTGAAGTCGACGGGTGTGCCAAGCGCTTCGGTGGCGGTGGTCCAGGGTGGGAAGGTCGCGTATGTGAAGGCGTATGGGATGGCGCGGCTGGATCCCCCGATGGCGGCTGAACCGGCGATGCAGTATTCGATCGGGTCGATCAGCAAGCAGTTCACGGCGACGATGGTGTTGCTGCTGATGCAGGATGGCAAGCTGAAGCTGGATGATCCAGTGGGGAAGTATCTGCCGGAGCTAACGCGGGCGAATGAGGTGACGATTCGGCAGGTGCTGTCGATGACGTCGGGGTATCAGGACTTCTGGCCCGAGGACTACGTGATGACGTCGATGATGAAGCCGACGACTCCGCAACAGATATTGGATGGGTGGGGGAAGAAGCCGCTGGACTTCGAGCCGGGAACGCAGTGGCAGTACTCGAATACGAACTATGTGATTGCGGGACGGATCGCTGAGATTGCGGGAGGGAAGCCGCTGATTGATCAGCTGCAGGAGCGGATCTTTCGGCCGTTGAAGATGACGGGAATCTTTAATTCCGACGCGAGCAGGCTGCCGGCGACTGATCCTACAGGGTATTACCAGCATGCACTGGGGCCTTTGCGGCCTGCGCCGGCTGAGGGGCAGGGGTGGATGTTTGCGGCGGGAGAGTTGGCTATGCCCGCGAGCGATCTTGCACTGTGGAACATCAGTTTGATTGACCGGTCGGTACTGGCGCCTGCTTCGTACGATGAGATGTTTACCGAGGTGAAGCTGAAGGATGGCAAAGGTACCGGGTACGGGCTTGGCGTCGAAGTAGGGACGAGGAATGGGCATAGGTTTGTGGGCCATGGCGGAGAGGTGTCGGGTTTCGTGTCGCAGAACACGGTCTATCCGGACGACAAGGCCGCGGTGACGGTGCTGACGAACGAGGATGCTTCGAGCGCGGCGAGCGCGCTGGCGGGAAAGATTGCGCCGCTTGTGCTGGGCGGTGGATCCGGTATGGGGGCTTCTAGCGCGGGCGCGGCGGCGGCGGAGAAGAGGGCTCTGGAGATTTTTACGGGTTTGCAGGTGGGTAAGCTGGACCGGTCGCAGCTGACTACGTTGTGCGATGCGTACTTTACGGCCGAGGCTGTGGAAGACTTTGCGACGAGCCTGAAGCCGCTGGGGGCGCCGAGCAGCTTCAAACAGGTGGTGGAGACGAAGCGAGGAGGAATGACTTTTCGCGTGTTCAATGTTGGGTTTCCGGGCAACCAGCTGCGCGTAACGGTGTATGAGATGCCGGACGGCAAACTGGAGCAGTACCTGGTGATCCCGACGGGGAGTTAGGGCTGTGGTTCGGTAAGGCCGCTTCGCGTTGAGGTGAGCGGCGCAATGAACGATAATAGTCAGTGGTCGAACGGTGCGCGAATTGGCTGGCGTGCCTTCCACACCCTCTGTTTCATTTGTTGTAACGGTTTTTCTTCCTTGGTTCCATAGCACCGGAAGGGAAGTGAACAATGAACCTTTGGACGGAATACGAAGGACGAACTATCGCTGGGGCCTACCCCCTTACCAAGCTGATTCGGCCTGAGGGCCGGAGCGCTTTCTTCTCGACGTCAAACGGCACGGGTCTGCCGACGGTCATACGGCTGATCGAGTCGCATTTTGATGGCGACGAGATATTGACACGTTGGCGCGGAGTTGCGGCGCTGAACAATCGGAACCTCGTCAAGCTGAAGAGCTTTGGGCATGTTGTGGTGGATGAGACCTCACTGGTATATGCGGTGATAGAGCCGGTTGATGCCAATCTTGGCGAAATCCTGAAGGAGCGGCGGCTGACGGAGCTTGAGACGAAGCAGATTGCGACCAGTCTGTTGGCCGCGATTGAAGCGCTGCACTCCAACGGCTTTGTCCACGAGCATATTTTGCCAGAGAACGTGCTGGCAGTGGGCGAGGAGATCAAGCTGCGGAGCGACTGCATTCGGGAGACGCTTGAGGGCGAGGAAGGACTGCAGCTGAAGCGGAAGGATGTGCGCGATTATGCCACGGTGCTGTTGCAGGCACTGACTCAGCAGAGGACGCTGGAAGCCGCGTCGCGACAGCCGCTGCCTGCGCCGTTTGAGCAGATTGTTCGCAAGGGTATAAGCGGGGAGTGGGGGCTGGCGCAGATCGGTGCGGCGTTGAAGCCGCCTTCGGTTGCGCAGGCTATTGTTCGTGCGGGAGTGACGCCAGATGCGCCTAAGGTTGAGAGGCCGGCTGCGGAAACTGTTGTCGCTGCGCCGTCAGCATCTGGGACGTCTGTCGATGCGCCTCTTGCCACTCCGCCTTCTGTAGCGAGGAGGATTCGGGTTCCTGTCGACGATGAACCGCGAAAGCTTGGGCCGAAGGGTATTGCCTATGGTGTGGGTACTCTGCTGATTGTGTTGCTTGGGTGGTATTTCGTGCATAGCCGAGCTTCGGATTCTCCGGGTTCTTCGGGTTCGAGCGGATCGGTGCAGGGGACGCCTGCTCCGGCTGCGGCTCCAACTGCACAGGAGAGCACGCCGGCTGCTGCGAAGAGCCCGGCCGCGACGGAGGCTGGATCGCAGCCTGCGCCGAATGCTCGTGTTGTGTCGGGAGATGCCACCGCCCCCGCGGGCCAGAATGCGGCGGCTGATAGCCGGGGTCGTTGGCGGGTGATTGCCTTTACGTATAGCCGGGAGGATCAGGCGCAACAGAAAGCTGCAGAGATCGCTCAGAGCCATCCGGATTTGAATCCGACGGTCTTTCGACCGAACGGACGTGGGCCATATGTAGTGACTCTGGGTGGCCCTATGACCAGGGAAGAAGCGTTTGCGTTTTCCGGTAAGGCGAAACGCGAGGGTATGCCGAAAGATATTTACGCGCAGAACTATCGGAGAAGCGAGAACTAGGTTAGAGCGAGAGAGCGCCCGTGTCTCTGAGCTGAGACGCGGGCGCTTTTTTATTCCAGCTTGATATTGCAGTTGAGATGGCGTCTATTTTTTCTCGGTATGGGCGAGGAAGTCGATGAGGTATTGCTTCCAGACGTTGGCTACAGTGTGGGTGCCGTGGCCGCGGGTCGCGTCGGAGATGGGGATGAGGATGAATTTGGCGTGGGGCATCTGGGTGACGAGTTTTTCGGGGATGCCTAGTTCGGGTGGGTTGATGAAGTCGTCGGCGGAGTTGATCCAGAGGACCGGGGCGGTAATGGTGGAGAGCTTGGGCGCAGGGTTGTAGTTGCGCGAGGCGTTGACGTAGTAGAGGAAGTCGTTGGCGTCGGTGTGGGCGATGTCGGCGGCGATGATTTTGTCGACGTAGGCTTCGACCTGGGCGCGGGTGGGGTAGTTTTTCTGGAGTTGGAGAGGTGCGCCGCCTGCGATGACTAAGAGGTCGCTTGCGCCACGGAGGCCTTGAACAGGTGGCGTGGTGTAGTTGCCGTCCTTCCAGGCTGGATCGCTTTTGATGTCCTGCATGGCCATGTAGCGCCACATACGGTTGCGGCCGGCTAGTTCGATGGGCTGGCAGGCGAAGGGGGCGAGAGAGTCCATGAACTGCGGGAAGGTTTCGCCCCAGACGAAGGATTGCATGCAGCCCATCGACGTCCCGAGGATGAGGCGAAGATGGTCGACGTGGAGGCCTTCGAGAAGCATGGTGTGCTGGGAGGCGACCATGTCGTCGTAGTCGTATTGGGGGAACTTCATGCGGAGGCCGTCGGAGGGTTTGGAGGACTGGCCGTGGCCGATGTCGTCAGGAAGGATGAGGAAGTATTTCGTGATGTCGAAGGGCTGGCCGGGGCCGAAGAGGACGTCGGAGAAGACGGGGTTGAGGAGCGAGTGAGCGTTGCCGCCGGTGCCGTGCAGGAGGAGGATGGCGTTGTCGGTGTGCCCAGCAGCATCGCGGTGGGGGTTGCCAAGCGTGAGGTAGTGGAGGTGCAGCTTCTCGATCGTCTCGCCGTCTTTGAAGTGGAAGTTGGCGATGTCGTAATTGCCGTCCTGGGTGCGCCATTTGCTAGGGGTCTGGGCGGCGTTGGCGGCGACGGTCGCGGTCGAGAGGAGCGCGAGGAGGATGAGACGGGTGATCATGATGAGGGTGGTCTCCATGGAGCTGTGGGTTGGGGTGGTGACTGTGAGACGAATGGCTGCTGTGTAAAGTTCTAGTCCTTCATGTTCTCCTGGGCTCTGTAGAAGGCGTAGTTGCTGACGTGGACCCAGCCACGAAACGGCCGATTGACGTCGGCGATGGCAAGTAGGACCAGGGTGATGAGGAGGGAGAAGGAAAACACCTGGAGGGCGTGAAGCCAGCGATTTGCCGAGCCAAACATTGAGGCGGAGGTGACGGTGAGAAATCCTCCGATAAGAAGAACCGCCCAGAAGATGGTAGGGAGACTGTACTGGCTTTGGAGCAGGCGGGTGCGGCGATGTTCTGTAAGTACGCTTAGCTCCGTGAGGGCGTGATCTTCGGCGACGATTTCGGAGGGTGTTGCCAGTTTGACGGTCATCAAGGTCTTCCACATGGCTTGATTGACCTCGTGGCTTTGTTCCGGCGTCTGGTTGTTGGCCATTGCTGGCCAGTCCTGATTGATGACCACGTCAGCATAGGAGCGGGCTTGCAACTGGAGCTGGATGCGTTGCTGTTCGGGCAGGCCTTCGGCCAGACGGTAGATATTTCTGAGAGCGCTGGCCTCAAGGTCAACGTTGAGATTTGCAGCGCCGTAGTCCGTCCACACTGTGTAGAGCATGAAGCCGAGAATGACTGCGTAGGTGGTGCCGATAATGTTGAGCTGCCAACCGATCAGGTCGTTGTGAGCTTGCCGCTTCTCCTGCGGCCATAGGCGGTTAAGCGCTGCCATGAAGAACATTGAACCGGAGATCGTGAGAATGACGATGACAATGTTTAGCGTGAGCGTCAGCATGGAATTTGATCTTCTCCGGGCGATCACCAAGCTTATCGAATTTCGGCGGGGTTGCTTCGAATAAATTCGTGCGTGTTCTTGCTTCGAGTGTCGATCTGATGCTGGGTCGCCTGCCGAGACGAGGACGGCGTGGAGGTTTTAGCCGCCACGCCGTGTCTGGTGAGAGTGAGTTGAGAGTTAATCGACTGCGTCTTTCTTTTCCGCCGATGCTTTCTCAGGTATGGTGAGGGGCTTTGTGATGTCGTCAAGGTAGTCGGGTGTGCCGTCTACGCGGACGAGCGAGGGATAGCGTTCGCCGTCGTGGTAGTCGAGGTCGGCGGTGGTGACGAAGGTGTCGCCCTGAAGGATGAGGTGGATGGGTTCGGTGTTGCCCTTGGCTTGCTTGATGGCGGCCTTGAGGGCGTCGCCGGAGAAGATGTTGCCGTTGACGGCGATGATCTTCTGTCCGGGGTAGAGCTTTGTCTTGTCGGCGGGGCCATCCCAGCGGACGTCGGAGACGGTGCCGTCGCCCGTGACGCGGATGCCGATGGAGTACCAGACGTCGATGCCGCCGCGTCGACCACCTGCGGAGGCGATCGTGCGTGCGGATTTGGTGGGCTTGTCGGTGTAGACGAGCTTGTAGCCGCCCTGTTCGATGCCGGCGAGATCGGCGTGCGGGGTGACGGCATCGACACGGTCATGCATGAAGGTGGCCCAGTCGTATTTGGCGACCTGGTTGAGGTCGGCGATGAGCTCGTCGCGGTTGTACGTGACGATGAGTGGGCCGGTGTTGCCACCTTTGGCGAGGAAGATGTGGAGGAAGTCAGTGAGGGATTTCTTGTTGTCGGTGAGCTTGCGGATGAGGGTGTCGGCGTCGAGCCAGAAGAGCTCGCCCTCTTGGTAGTAGTCCTGTCCGCGTTTCCAGTTGGACCAGGCGGGGTTGCCGCCGCGAAGGATGCTGGCGGCGATTGCGGTGTCTTCGGTGCTGCGCCATTCGCGGCCGGGCTTGTAGTCGAGATTTGCGGCGGAGGCTGCGAGCATGTCGCGGTATTGTTCCTGCGACTTGAGGCCGGAGCGGGCGGCGAGGACGTTACCGAGGTATTGGGTCATGCCTTCGTAGACCCAAAGGAGGGAGCCCTCCTGCATCTTGGCGAAGTCGTCCTGGTAGAGGTTGAAGGGACGGCGGTATTTGCCGTTCCACGAGTGGGTGAACTCGTGGGAGAGGAGGTCGGATTCGGCTAGCTGGTGGGCTGCGTCGGAGAAGCCCTTTTCGCCTACGCCGTTGTCGGAGGACTGGCCGTGCTCGAGGCCTTCGCCTCCGGCTACGTCTGAGAGCGTAAGGAGGAAGTGGTAGACGTTGTAGTGGCGCGAGTTGTATGCGGCGCCGGTTTCGCGGACAAGGTTGCTGAGCTGGCTGAGGAGAGCGGGGCGTAGCTGTGAGTCTTCAGGGCTATCGGCTACGACGTCGATGTAGTGCTTCGGAGTGACCTCAGGGGCGAGGGCGAACTCGTGGAAGTACTCACCGGTGATGATGGGGGAGTCTTCAAGCTGCTCGACCGTGGTTGCGGCAAAGTGGGTGAGGCCGCCTTTGGGATGCTGGGGATCGTAGCCGTCGGTTGGAGTGAGGGCGGTGCCGATGCCCCAGCCTGTTGGAACTTTCACGGATGGCTGGATGGCGATGTCTTTCACCGGTGTCTTTGCGGGGTAGAGGAGGAGCTTTTCCCACTCGAGGACGGCGAGCTTTGCGCTGAGCCGTGCGGTGACGATGCAGTCGAGGTGGGCGTGGATGGTGGTGACGCCGGCGGGGACCGTTACGTGGAACTCGTAGAGGTCTTGGTCATCGCGACGCCAGGGGAGAACCTTGCCGTTCGCGGTGAAGACGACGCCGGTGATCTGGTCGACTGGGCCGGTGGGGCGGTGGTTGCCGGGAATCCACTTCGGCGTTGTGAGAGAGACGGGACCGGGCTGGACCGGGATGTCGACCTCGGCGTGGTAGATCTTGCGGGGGGCTTCGGAGAGGTCCGCGGTGATCTGAATGGGAGTCTTTTGCGCTTGGATGAGTGTAGGTGACACCATGGCAAGGATGGCCAAGGGAACCAGGGTACGGCGGACGATCATGAGCGAGAAATTCCTCTCGGGAGTGGGTAGGGATTTTAGATATTACAAGGATAGACGACCGGGGTGGGGTTAGGGACGCAGGCGATTTTAGTCGCGCTACGCCCTCTGATGGGATGGGACTTATAGATCGGGACTGAGGCTAGGACTTGAGGGCGGATTCGATGGCGGCGACGATAGTGGGATCGTCGGGGAGGACCTCCGGCGAGAAGCGGGCGGCCACGTTGCCGTTGCGGTCGACGAGGAACTTTTCGAAGTTCCAGAGGATGCCGGGTTCGGCGTTGGTGGTGGCGCCGTTGTGGTTGTTTTTGAGGAAGTTGTTGAGGTTTTCGCGGAAGCTTTCGCGGGTGGGGCCTATGGCTTTGGGTTGCGCGGCGATGAGGGCAAGGTAGAGCGGATGGGTGTCTGAGCCGGTGACCGGGATCTTGGAAAACATAGGGAAGTCGACGTTGAAGGTGGTGCGACAAAAGGTCTGGATGTCTTCGTTGGAGCCGGGTTCCTGCGCGCCGAAGTCGTTGGCGGGAAAGCCGCAGACAGTAAAGCCCGAGTCTTTGAAGCGGGTGTGGAGTTTTTCGAGGGCGTCGTACTGGGGGGTTAGGCCGCATTTGGAGGCAACGTTGACGACGAGGATGACCTTCCCGCGATAGTCGGCGAGCGAGGCACGTTCGCCGGTGATCTTGTTGACGGGAATGTCGTAGACGGAGGAGGTAGACATGAAGGGCTCCTGGATATGTGTTTTCAATCGATTATAGGTGGGCTGCCAAAGCTGAGAGCTGGGAGGTCGCGATAGTGGAGTCGCTGGAATCTTTATGGAATCTTTACGACTTTTTTATGGGGGGACGCAGTTTAATGCAGTGCGCCCGGTCGGTTGAGTTGACAGAGGCGGTACGATCTAAATCGTATGTCTTTAACAGATTCAATTATTGGAAAACCCTTAGCAACAAGTGAAGAGCGGGCCGAACACATCGGCGTCGCGGCCGGAATACCGATCTTTGGATTAGATGCACTGACAAGCGCGGCGTATGGGCCTGAGGCGGCGATGACGCTGCTGATACCGCTGGGATTGCCGGGAATCCAGCACTATATCGTGCCGGTAATTGGGTCGATCTTGATTTTGCTGGTCATCGTATTCTTCAGCTACCGGCAGACTATAGCTGCATATCCGAGCGGTGGCGGCTCGTACACGGTTGCCACGGAGAATCTGGGTGATGGCGCAGGGTTGCTGGCTGCGGCCGCGCTGATGATCGATTACATTTTGACGGCGGCGGTGGGAATTTCGGCTGGCGTGACGGCGTTGACGTCAGCTGTTCCGCATCTGGCACCTCATACTCTGGCGTTTTGTCTGCTGATTCTGGTGATTTTGGCAGTCGTCAATATGCGCGGAGTGAAGGACACGGGCGCGGCGTTTATTCTGCCGACGTTTTTGTTTGTGGGGACGCTGCTGATCCTGATCGGGGTAGGGGTTTACAGGACATATTTGAGCGGGGGACATCCATTGCCGCTAGTGGCTCCGCCGCCCGCGCTGCCGGCGACGGTGAAGTATCTGGGGATCTGGCTGCTGATGAAGACGTTCGCCAGCGGCTGCGCGGCGATGACGGGCGTGGAGGCGGTGTCGAACGGAGTGATGGCGTTCCGCGAACCGCGGTCTAAGAATGCGCAGCGGACGCTGACAATTATTGTCATTACTCTGATTGTGCTGCTTTTTGGAATTGCCTATCTGGCGAAGTCGTATGGGGTTACGGCGATGGAGCCGGATGCCAAGGGATACCAGAGCGTGCTGAGTATTCTCGTGACCGCAGTATTCGGCCGCGGGTGGTTTTACTTTCTGACGATGGCGTCGGTGCTGGCAGCGCTATCGCTGAGTGCGAACACTGCGTTTGCGGATTTTCCGCGACTGGCGCGGGCGATTGCAATCCGTGACTATCTCCCGCATGTGTTTATTCTGCGCGGGCGACGGTTGCTTTATTCGCATGGTATCTATGCGTTGACCGGGTTTACGGCTGTCATTTTGATCCTGTTCGGAGGCGTGACGGACCGGTTGATCCCGCTGTATGCGATTGGGGCGTTTCTCGCATTTACGCTGTCGCAGGCCGGGATGGTGGTGCACTGGCTGAAGATGGAGAAGCATCCGGGGCGGCTGTGGCACGCGTTTGTGAATGGCTTTGGGGCAGTGGCGACAGGGATAACGACGATTGTCGTGTTGGTCGCGAAGTTCATGGCAGGGGCGTGGGTGACGGCGTTGCTGGTCCCTGTGCTGGTGGGGATCATGCTAGTGGTGAAGCGGCACTATTCGCGGGTGAAGCGCGAGATGGCCGATATGACGCCGCTGAACCTGGTGAATCTGCAGGAGCCGATTGTGGTGATTCCGATGGCGCGGTGGGACCGGATTACCGAGAAGGCGATGCGGTTTGGGCTGCTGCTGTCGAAGGATATCAAGGTGGTGCATGTCCACTCGGATGATGAGGAGGGCCGACTGGATGAGATATGGGACGAGCATGTGCTGGCGCCGATCAAGCGGGAGGGGCTGCAGGAGCCGGAGCTGGTGATCATTCCGTCGTCGTACCGCTTTATTATCAATCCGTTGATGGACTACATTCTGGAGTTGGAAGAGAAGCATCCGGGGCGGAAAGTGGCGGTGTTGTTGCCCGAGTTGGTGGTACGGCACTGGTGGGAGAATGCTTTGCACAATCAGCGAGTGCAGTTGCTGAAGCTGCTGTTGCTGTTGAAGGGGAATCAGAGGATTGTGGTGGTTAATATTCCCTGGTACCTGTGAGGGGTGTTTTTGCAGCGTTTTTTGCGAAATGCGAGTGTTTTGTGGTGGTTTTTTGATGGTGAATTCGTGGTGAAATGCGTGGTAAACGTGGTGAGTTGATCACCAGTTTTGTGGTGCTTAAAAACACGCCAAAGTTTTGGGATTTATTCTTGGTATTTTCCCGAAGTGGGAATTTAGACGGCGACAGATTCGCGGCGGCTCCAGGTGGGGGAGAGTTCGCGGAGACGGGCTACAGCGGTGGGGATGATTTTGAGGGCTTCGTCGATCTCTTCGTCGGTGGTGAGGCGGGAGAGGGAGAAGCGGACGCTGGCTCGGGCGCGGCCGGGTGAGAGGCCCATTGCGGTGAGGACATGAGAGGGTTCGGCGGCGCCGGATTGGCAGGCGGAGCCTCCGCTGACCGAGAGGCCTTTGAGGTCGAGGGCGATGACGAGGGCTTCGGCTTCGAGGTGATTGAAGTAGAGGTTGCTGGTGTTGGAGACGCGGGGTGCGCTGTCTCCGTTGACTCCGGTGTCTTCCACCTGCGCGAGGATACCCTGTTCGAAGCGGTCGCGGAGTGCGGCGAGTTTGCCGGGTGCTTCGCTGGCGAGCCAAGTCGAGGACAGTTCGAGTGCTTTGCCGAGCCCGACGATGCAGGCTACGTTTTCGGTTCCGGCGCGGCGCTGGCGTTCGTGTGTTCCGCCGTGGAGCATGGGGGCGAGGCGAACGTTGCGGCGAACGAAGAGGACGCCGATGCCTTTGGGGGCGTAGATCTTGTGGCCGGAGAGGGTGAGGAGGTCGACGTGCTTGAGTAGGCCGTCGGCTGAGAGATCGAGGGGGAGTTTGCCGGAAGCCTGGACTGCGTCGGTGTGGAAGAGTGCGCCTGCGGCGTGGGCGATGGCGGCGAGTTCGGCGATGGGCTGGATGACGCCGGTCTCGTTGTTCGCGAACATGATGCTGACGAGTTTTGTGTTGGGTCGGATGGCGGCTTGTAATGCTGCGGGCTCGATGAGGCCTTGTGGGGTGCACTCGAGGAAGGTTACTTCTACTTTGTTTTTTTCGAGGGACTCGGCGGCGTTGAGGACGGCGTGGTGCTCGATGGTGGTGGTGATGAGGTGGGCGGGTTCTGTCTCATTTGAGAGGACGCCGAAGAGGGCGAGGTTGTCGCTCTCGGTGCCGCCGGAGGTGAAGACGATCTCGGAGTTGAGGCAGTGGAGGAAGCGGGCGACTGCGGTACGGGCTTGTTCGACTGCTCCGCGGGCCTGCTGACCCTGTTGGTGGATGGAACTGGCGTTGCCGTAGTGCTCCATCCAGAAGGGACGCATGGCTTCGAAGACTTCGGGTAGGAGAGGGGTGGTCGCGTTCGCGTCCATGTAGATCCGGCGCATGGTTCTATTTTAGCTTGTGGGCGGAAAGAGGACGGCGCGAGATAAGAGGGCATACGTCAGGGGCTGAAGCCCATTTCTGTTGCGGCCCAGAGGTACCCCAAGGCTGAAGCCTTGGGGTACCTAGAAGCAGAGGCGAAGCTCGTAGCGATTCGTTCAAACTCCGCTTGAAACCCATTGGGACCGTGCGAATTTAGGTGCGAGCTGAAGCTCGTACCTTTCAACGCAAGCTTTTTATGCTGTCGCTGCTAGTGAAGCAGAGTGGGATTGGGGCTTTTTGCGGAGGATGGCGGCGGAGATCAGGGTGATGAGGAGGCCGACGGGAAAGGGTTCTATGAAGGTGTAGAGGGCGTTGAAGAAGGGGTTCTCGTAGAGCTGCTGCCCGTGGCGGATAGAGGCGACTTTGGCCTGGATGGCTTCGGGGGTGCCGGGTGCGGATTGAGCCTTCTGGATTTGGTGAGCGAAGTAGCTATCCATGAAGCCGTGGAGGAAGTTGAAGTAGATGATCTCCCACGTGACGACGTAGAAGAGGCAGGAGATGAGGGTGATGCCAATGCCGATGGTGAAGGCACGGCCGAAGGTGATGGCACCGTTGGAGATGTTGTCCCGGTAGGAGCGGATGCCGAAGAAGACAAGCAGGAAGGAGAGGACGATGGCGGTGTAGCCGAGGTAGTAGCCTTTGTTGCCGTGGTTGAGGTCACGGAGAAAGGGGACGGTGCCGCACATCATGACGGAGGAAAGAGTGCCAGAGATGAGGCCGAAGGTGAGGATGGTCTTCTTCAATGTGAGGATCCTGTGGGGTGACTTGGAGACACTTTGCGGGGCGGAGGCGGTGTTTGTCGTCATACTTTTGGGTGATTTTAGGGGATGGGTGTGGAAATCATGCTTTGAGGTGAAGGGTTTAGAGCAGTTTACTGTCACTGCGCGCAATTCGAGGTATGCGAGTGCCGTTTTTGTTTGGGGAGAAGCGGGTAGTGGTTAGTTGATGAGAACGACCCAACTTGCCGCAAACCCGACTTGCGGGAACTTCGATGCCCTATTCTGTGGAGACTATGGTGCTGCCTCAAGAGATCGCGAAGGACATTACAGAGATTCTTCCCCACGTGAAGCGCGGAACCCTAAGGTTCTGGGGCAAATGGTTTGGCAGGCCGTTCGACAATTACCATTGGCTTGTAGCGTGCGATGCCACCGACGACTGCTTACACCTGCGATTCAACGAGGATGAAGTCCTAGCTGTCTGGAATCCAGCGGATGTCGAGATCAATGAGACAACGTTTCGGATTGGCAGCGCCACAGAAGTTCGATGGACTTGGTATTACTATGGCCGTCCTAAGACACCGGAGAATCTACGATACTGCGATTACGCGCGACAGGAGGGAAAGATCGCTTTCCGAACCAATTGGGACACGATCCCCGGAAGCGGTTGGCTCGAGCAGAACGCAGCGTCCTATCCGGCTGTGGAAATGCCGGACTCGGTGTGATCGGGACGACGAGTCTAATCTGCAAAGCGGAGATTCCTACGTAGTAGTTCCTGAAGTGCACGAAAAACGGGTTTTCGGAAACTACGGCTTACAGATCGTGCCGCAGGTGGACTTGCCGACACTCAACATTGCAGAATGAAGACCCGGTTTCCATGTGCCGTGGACTTGGTGGCCTGTTAGACGCCGAACTGTGACAGGTGATGGTCGATGTGTTTGTACATGAGAATCGCCCACTGATTTGGTTTTAGCGGCCCAAAGAAAGGATGTGGGTGTCGAGAGCAGCGAGCTTCACCCACGGAGACAAATCCATCGATAGTGTTGATGAGCTGGTCGCGTTCGCACTCAAATTCGCACTGCCCGGGATCCGCCGTGAAGAGTTCCGGCACGGAGGGCGAGTTACGGCGAATGGGTTTGTCGTTGCCGAAGACCAACGGTTTGATGAGTAGGCCGATGACGTTGCCGGGAAAGGGTGCACGTTTGGGGTTGATGGTGCCCATGGCCATCTGCAAACCAGAAGTGCAGTGCGCGAGCACCAGGGCAACGGGCAATTTACCCCACTGCCGCTCGCTGTCGGGACGCAGGCGCATGATGCGCTGCTTTACATCTTCCACTGTGGCCGGGTCAAAGAGATTTTTCATGCTAGTTGGTCATTTTGTTCTGGCTGCTTCTTGCTGACAGTTTACCTATCCGCATATCAACGCATTTCCTCGGAAATGGATTTTTCGGAGACTAGCTGACCCTCAATTACCGAAAATCCGACTTCACGGAAATTATCCTTCAGTGTCGAGGTCAGGGTGAACGAACTACTGTGCATAATATCAATCTGGCGAGAGAGTCAGTCATATGATATCTACCTCATCTACTTAGGCAGATCTGGTAAAGTCGAGGGCAACTCAGACCTGACTGGAACCCAGCATGGACTTCATGAAGTTGCTCAAATCCCTCGACGACTTCCTTTATGAGGTTGTCGGCTGGATCATCTTTTACCCGATAACTTTCATTCGGTCGGTTTGGAACCCTCTCGAGATGTTGCGCTACTCGGACCGTGAGCTTCTTGAGCCTGATGAAGAACAATACACAGACACGATCAATCCGCCTATTTTTCTCCTCATCACGCTACTGATCGCTTATCTGCTCGGCAAGGTGATTCAGCCGCAGATAAAACTCTCAGGCCTTCTCTCGAAAGATACCGATGTGCTGCTGTTCCGCGGCGTAGTATTCAGTATCTTTCCAGTGCTGATGGCTGTTGATCTGTTGAAGCACCAAGGCAAGCGCATTGACCGGGTGGCGTTGCGTCCACTCTTCTATGGTCAGTGTTTCATTGCCGCACCATTTGCGCTCATTGCTTCTATCGCGGGGCTGCTTGTTGAGTTCCAGATAGGGCCGTATGTGATTGCAGGCATTCTGGTCTTTTTCCTGGCCTTCTGCTGGTACGTGGCAGTCGAGGTTGTCTGGTTTTCATCGAGCCTCAACGTCACAAAAGTTCGTGCCACGTTACACGTTCTCGTTGTCGTATTACTGGCCAACATTCTCGTTGTTTTGGCTGCTCTTGGAATTAACTACGCCTCCAAGCATACCTCCTAGGCGTGGCACTCTGCCCATAGGAGCGCGCTCAGAATTCTAGATCTTCTCTCCACTTCCTGCGTCGTCGCTGAAGAAATCTTCAGTGCCGCGCTCGTCAAGGGAGCGAATCTGATTCCTCCGAGTAGTTCTACCCAATAAAGATTGAGAATATTTTCCCCTTCCTCGTCGAGAAGGGCGGGGCTAATTTAGTTGAGCTCTCCTTCTTGTATTTGTTGTCGGTACCGCGCTCGCTGCATGTGTCCGCAACTGATTCTCGCGCCGTGAAAAGTGATCGGATGTGTGAAACCCAGATTCGCAGTGACGGCACTCATAGCCGTGGAATAAGAACTCTGCAAAGACATCCCACAAACCAACCTGGAGGAGTCATGCAATGCAAGCGTAGAGGGAGACTTACAGCCATAACATATATGACCATCCTGATGGTGACCACAACGGGAGCAATACTGTGTTTTAGTCGTGTGGCCGCGGCAGCAGTTCCTCCGATTGTTTTGTTCACCACGACGGATAACGCCATGTGGGGGTGGATCGTGAAGACCATGGCAGACTCGCAGCAGCAGTTCGCGACGATTACACCACTCGCCCCTACCGCAATCGACTCATCAGGTAACGACGAAGCTAATTTAAACAATGCAACGCGAAGCATCTTCGGAGTTGAAGTCTACAACTTTGCAAACGTCACTGACGTTACAGTGAATATCCCATCGGGAGTCCAGGATAGCGGACAAACCACTACGAATATCGGCAATGGTGGAAGCCTGTTGGGAGGGCTCATCACATGGAACCAGAACAACGTGACGCTGGCGTGTAGCGTGGATGCGCACATTCCGCTTCAGATCAACTGTGGGGTTACCGATTACACGGAGGGTTTGACCATCAACGGGGTAGCAGTCGCGGCTGGATCTTTCCCTCAAGGAACGTCCTTTCCTGTCGCGGGTCCGATCAATGACTCACAATGCTCTTCGGGGTCCGAGACATTTAAGGGAACTCTGACTCCTCAGGAGCTAAAGGTCCTTGGTGACGCGACCACCAGGCCAACGATTGTGTTGACGGGCCTGCATGTGGTTGGCGACGCTACGTGTAGCAGTCCGGGAACAGGCGATTTCTTTAGTGCGCACTATGATTTAACCGTAGGCAACCACACTATGGCTCAGCATGAAAAGTCCGGAGTGGGGAATCTCCACATCGTCTTTACCGGAAGCGAATATTCCGTATTTCCTTGAGGGTTTGGCGGCCTGGATTTGCATCGTGCAGCTACGATGAGGGGGAGATTTTGCCCGGGTCCGTATCGCTCTGTTTCCTTAGTTGAATCTCCATCCTTGTCTCTCGAAAATTTGATTACCGGATGCGCGCATCTGCCACATCCTCGGCCTTCGAAGATGTCGTCCGCCAACGCGACCTCCCCACCCTCAATAGTGGATTCTGGAGCCTGTTGAAGGCCTCGATCCGGCCAACGGTGAAACGGCTCTAGGGGAGTAGGCCTAGTTGTTTTCCTAGCTGGACGGCCTGGGTGCGGCGGCGGGCGCCGAGCTTGTCGAAGGCTCGGCTGCAATGGGTTTTGACGGTGTTCTCGCTGACGAAGAGGCGGGCGGCGATTTCGCGGTTGCTGAGGCCCTGAGCGATGAGGGTGAGGATTTCGAGTTCGCGGGGGGTGATGCCGAGGGCGTCGAGTTGGACTTGGTTGAGGGTGAAGGTGGCCGGCGCGGCTGGTTCGGCGGTGGTGGTGATGAGAACTTCGCGGAGGACGATTTTTTCGCGGGGTTTGGTGAGCTTGATGCCGAGCCAGATGCCGAAGACGACGAAGATGATGGCGACGATGGCGCCATAGATTTCGAGGGAGTGCTCGATGACGAGGAACTGGTACTCGGACCAGCGGAGGATGGCGATGAGGATGCCGCCGACGAGGCCGAGGATGAGGATGTGGCGCTTCATGGATGTTGGGTGGATTTTACTGTGGTGGCCGATGCGAGGGCTAAAGCCCCTTTGCTTTTTGTGGTTGAGAGGCCAAGGCCGAAGCGTTGAGGTTACCTAGAAGCAAAGGACAAGCAAAAACGAATAGTGGGCCTCTTCACCGCGCAACAGACGATGAGACGGTCTGATGCTTCGGTTGAGATACGGATTTACGGGGCAGGCGCGGTTCAACGCTTCTGGTACGGGTGGAAGATATAGTCCTTCGACTTCACGGCCACATGGCACGTTTGTCCGCAGTCTGAGTGGCTGGCGGCGTCGGCTGAGAACTTGTCCGATTTGGCGTCGTAGTTGAAGACAGCGTATCCCCATCCGCCGGTCTTCGGAAATCTCTTGGCGTCCATTTCCATAACGAAAGCCTGACTAAAGACGTCTGGCACATCCACGACGAAGGGGGCTTCGGTGCTCTTCTTAAATTTCCACTGGAGCTTGGCAATCTTAGAGCCCTCCGGGAAAGGCTGGCCGTTGCCTGGAATGCCGGCCTTGTAGGCCTTGATCATGATCGGATTGGCGACGATCACCTTGAGGACTTCGTCGGTCCGCGCGGAAGACACGACCGACCAGTCCTCGTATCCCTTGAAGTCGGAGAACGCGATTCCGCTCGGCGATATCAGCGAGTATTTTTCCTGCGCGTAGACGGCCATGGCGCCGAGGACGACGAGCACTGGCATGACTATCGCAATCGTGAACTTGCTTTTGCGCTTCATGGCTGGACCTTTGTTAAGCAGGATGGCGACAGCGTATCACACCCAGCCGATGCTCTCGGTTACATCCTTCGCCAAAAATGCGAAGATGCGACGACGAAGGCAGATCTCTAGGGGATGACAAATTATTTCAGGGTCGTGGGGGTTGAGGGGCCGTAGAGTAAGCCGTTGAAGAGGAATTTGAAGGTTGCGTGGGGTTGGCCGCGGAAGGTTATCTCGGGGCCGTAGAGGAGGACTTTGCCTTTGCCCACTTTTGCCTGGGCTACGGCGATTGAGTTGTTGAGGTAGGTTTGGCCCCAGGCCCAGCCGCTGTCGAGGAGATTGCCGCCGCCGTACCAGGCGATAGTTTGGATGCCGCGCAGATTTGCGTCGGGCGTGGCGTGGAAGGCGGGGCTGTGGTCGAAGAAGACGTCGACCTTTGTGGGGATGCCGTAGGCGACCGGGTTGGTGGTGTCGACCTGGGTACGGATGAGAGAGCCAGGGATGTAGAAGCGTTCGGGGGAGACGGGTTGGTCTTTGCCTTTGACGATTTCGGTGAGGGCGTTTTCGAGCGGCAGGTTGAAGTAGTGGGAGATGCTGGTGGAGCTTCCGATGGCGAGGAGAGTGCCGCCGTCTTCGACGAACTTTTGAAGTTGGGGGATGGTTTTGTCGGGCGTGATGGTGCCTAGCCAGGGGCGGTTTTCGGCGGGGATCTGTTCGGGTCTTGGTTGACGGCCGAAGCGGCCTTCCTGTTGGCCCTGGCCTTCGCGTGGTGCGGGGATGGCTCCGTCGCTGAAGATGATGTCGTCGAATTTTTGATGGAGATCGCCGGCGTCGAGGGTTTGGGGGTAGACGACGGTGAAGGGGAATTCGAATTGTTCGAGGAGCCAGCGAATCCAGCCGGAGGGCATGAGTCCGCCGTACTGGTCGTAGAGGGCGATTTTTTCGGTGTGGAGTTGGATGGCTTCGCCGGTTGGTTTTTTTGTTACGGCGAAGGCGTTGATGCCTAGCTGTTGTGTTGCGGCTTCGAGAAGCTTTTGCGTTTCGGCGGAGTGGGGGAGCCACAGGGTACCGGGAGCTAGTTCTTTGTTATCGACGGTGGTCTTTGTGGTGAGCCAGTAGACGGGCTGGTTGGCTTTGAGAATGCGGTTGGTGAGGGTGTAGGCGTCGTTGTAGTCGTGGCTGACTAGATAGCCTGCGGGTTTTGCGGGGCCGGTGATGGTTCCGGGGATGGGAGTCGCGAGGTTGGTTGTGATTTTGGCGAAGGGGCCGGTGAAGGGTTCTAGTTCGCGGTCGAACTGGACGCCCATCTGGAAGGCGAGTGTCCAGCCGGTGGCGTCGTAGGGGCGGTTGGGTGGGCCGCCGGGATAGGCGAAGTCGTTGGGGTGGTCCTGCGGCTCGAACATGTCGAGGACGTGGGGGCGATAGGCTTGCGCGCAGAGGACGATGTAGGAGTTTTTTGGGTAGTGCTTGCCGGCGACGGTGAAGTCGGCGGTGGCTTGCTGGATTTCGACGCCGCTCTTCATGAGGGCGTTGATGAATTTGGTTGCGGTGGGGAAGTCGGGCTGGTCGGCGGAGAGAATGTAGCCGCGTGGGTCGCGTTGGGCGGGGTCATGGAGGACCTTGTTGTAGAGATCGGGTGGGGCGGTGCGTGCGTTTTCGAAGGACGGAGCGGCGGGGCGTTCGCTTGGCTTAGCTTTTGCGGCTTCGGCTTCGAGGGCTTCGATGCGTTTGGAGGTGATGGTCCACGAGTCTTCGTTGCCTCGCTGGATGGAGTTCTTCGCCATGCGGTAGGTGTCGTAGAGGAGGTGTTCGCGTTCGCGGGAGGCGTAGTCGAGGATGGCGCGGTTGTTGGTCTGCTCGTAGGCGATGGACTGGCTGAAGTGCCAGGTTTGCGGAGCGACGGGGTAGGGGAGATCGTTCGATGGGAGTTGGCGTGCGGGCACGAGCGGGAGTTGCATGGGCGTGGGGCTGCCGATGATCTCGGTGAGGATGCCGGTCATGTTGTGGAAGTAGGTGACGGTGCGGAGGCCACCGTTGTACCAGGTGGAGTAGGTGGCGGTGCTGCGCATGCCGGAGCCGGGCTTGTTCTCTTCGACGAGGCGCTCGTGCATGGCGATTCCAACGGCTTCGATCTTGAGGGGGACGAGCGGGTCGTAGTGGTAGTTGAAGGGGTCGCGGAAGGGCGGCATGAAGATGACGGTGCCGAGAGGGCCGGTCTGGTGGTGGTTGTACATGATCTGCGGGTACCACTCGCGGAAGAGGACGCGGGAGATGTTGGTGCTCTCGGGCATGTTGTTCATGTAGAAGTCGCGATTGTCGTCGTGGCCGATGTAGTGGTGCCAGAGGCGCGGGGTTCCTCCGGCTGGGCCATCGGTGACACGTTTTTCGGGGACGGGTTCGCGCATGTACCAGTCGGCGACGAGGTCGAGGCCGTCGGGGTTGTCGAGGACGCAGAGGACGATGTCGTCGTGGAGGATGCGGAGGGTTTCGAGATCGGTGAGTGCGTTGAGCTGGTAGACGGTCTCGATGAGTTGCTGCGCTCCAACGGTCTCGCTGGCGTGAAGGCCGCCGTCGATCCAGACGATAGCCTTTCCTTCTTCGGATAGGGCGTGGGCCTCGGCGTCGGTTAGGTTTTCTGCGCGGGCTAGCTTGGCGGAGATTTCTTTGTAGTGGTCGAGCTTAGCGATGTTTTCAGGCGCGGAGATGATGGCCATGTACTGGTGACGGTTTTCGGCGGTGGGGCCGATGTCGACGAGCTTCATGCGGTCGGATTCTTTGGCGAGGGTTTGCCAGTAGGAGGTTAACTGAACGTAGTTGGCGAGATAGTAGTCGTCGCCGATGTTGAAGCCGAAGGCCTGTTTCGGGGTAGTGATCTTGCGCGGCGTGTCGGGGGTCTGGCTGGAGCAGGTGAGGGCTGCAAAGAGGCTCAACGCAAAGATGAACAGAGAGAGGGGGCGCAGCTTCATAGGGGCCGGAGAACTCCTTGGGGTGTTTGCCTGTTATATCAGGAGGGAAAGTCTTGAGTCGAAGCGCTTGGTTGGGTGAACGGTCGCCTTTTGTGACGAATGAACGGATGGCGGAGGCCGGTGACGGATGGAATCTGGTAGGCTTAGCGCGACTCTGCGACTTTGTGTCGCGGCGACTACTGAAGGACTGGAGAACATGATGATTAAGCGAGTACTGGTGATGTTGGCGGTTGTGTGTTGTTGTACGACGGGTGGGAAGGCGCAGATGGCCCAGACGGCCCCGAAGGTCCCTGCAGGGACGATCATTGAACCGGGGAAGTCGCTGGATGGGCTGTTGAAGATTTATGAAGACCAGATTATGGGCGCGGTGAATGCTATGCCGGCGGAGAAGTACAGCTTTGCGCCGAGCCAGGCGATCTTTGTGCCGTCGCAGAAGGTGGATTTCGACTCACCAAAGAGCGTGAACACGTTTGTGCAGACGGTGGCGCACCTCGCGCAGGCGAACTACTTCTTCTTCAGCTCGTTGGGCGGGGCGAAGCCGGATGCTGATGTGAAGGCGATTGGCAGTATGACTTCAAAGGAAGATACGGTGAAGGCACTGGCGGGTTCTTTTGCTTATGCTCACAAACAGCTGGCAACGTTGACGGCGGCGAATGCGTTTGCGTCAGTGAAGGACGACCAGACCAAGGTGAGCCTGGCGGCGTTCGGTATTGCGCATATGTGCGACCACTATGGGCAGCTGGTGGAGTATCTGCGGATGAACGGGATTGTGCCTCCAGCCAGCCTGAAGCAGTAGTTCTGAGGCTTAAAGTGAAAGAGCGGTCCCTTTGCGGGCCGCTCTTTTTTTGTGATCGATGGATGTGGGTTAGCGCTTTTCGATGGGGACGTAGGGCGCTGGGTAGGTGGGGCCGGTGTAGTCGGCGCGCGGACGGATGAGGCGGTTGTCGTCGTGCTGCTCGATGACGTGGGCGGCCCAGCCGGAGATGCGGCTTACGGCGAAGATGGGGGTGAAGAGGTCGATGTCGATGCCGAGGGTGGTGTAGGTGGAGGCGGAGTAGAAGTCGACGTTGGCGTTGAGCTTCTTCGCGTCTTTGACGAAGAGCTCGATCTTGCGGGACATGTCGAACCACTTGGTGCTGCCGGCGGCTTTGCCGAGTTCCTCTGACATGCGACGAAGGTGCGTCGCTCGGGGATCTTCAGTGTGGTAGACACGGTGGCCGAAGCCGGAGATTTTTTTCTTCTCGGCGAACATCTGCTTGACGTACTCGACTGGGTCGGCGCCGGCCTTTTCGATGGCATAGAGGAGGCGCATGGTGGCCTCGTTGGCTCCCCCGTGGAGTGGGCCTTTGAGGGCGCCGATGGCTCCGGTGATAGCGGAGTGGATGTCGGCGAGGGTGGCGGCGATGACGCGAGCGGCGAAGGTGCTGGCGTTGAGCTCGTGGTCGGCGTGCAGGATGAGGGCGATGTCGAAGGCGCGGGTGGCGGTGTCGGAGGGCTTCTCGCCGTTGAGCATCCAGAGGAAGTTGGCGGCGTGCGAGAGAGTGTGGTCGGCCTCGACTACCGACTTGCCCTTGCGGATGCGGTCGAAGATGGCGACGATCATGGCGATCTGCGCGGTGAGGCGGTAGGACTTGCGGACGTTGGCGTCGTGCGAGCTGTCGGCTTCGTCGGTGTCGTAGATGCTGAGGAGCGACGTTGCGGTGCGGAGGACTTCCATCGGCGTGGCCGTGGTGGGGACGCTGCGGAGGAGGTCGATGATCTTGGGGTCGAGTTTGCGTGCTGCTGCGAGCTGCTTCGTGAACTCGGCGAGTTCGGCGGCGTTGGGGAGCTTGCCGAACCAGAGGAGGTAGGTGGTCTCCTCGAAGGTGGAACGCTGGGCTAGCTCGTGGATGTCGATGCCACGATACGAGAGGACGCCGGCGTCTCCGTCGATCCAACAAATAGAGGAGCTGGTGGCGACGATGCCTTCCAGGCCTTTCGGTGCGACAGCGGTGGACATAAGACGCTTCTCCAGAACGAAACTTAGTACATCTGGTTATAGCGCAGCGGAGAAACGGTTGTCACGGCGGGCTGCGCGAATATCGGTATTGGTGTGCGACTAAGGTGTTATGCGTGTGCGGGTAGGAGAGAAGGGCTCGAGGTCGATAGAGGGGGCTTCGCCTGAGAGAAGCTGCGTCATAACGTGTGCGGTGGCGGGTGCCAGGAGGATGCCATCGCGGTAGTGGCCGGTGGCAAGAAAGTGGTTGGGGTGGGTGGGTAGAGCGCCAAGGAGAGGCAGACCGTCGGAAGTTGCGGGGCGAAGGCCGGCCCAGGCTTCGAGTTGAGGGGCGTGGGCTAGCGGGGGAAGCAGTGCAGCGGCGAGAGTGCTGAGATGGGCGATGTCGGCGGAGTGGACAGTCTTATCGAAGCCTGCGTCTTCAATTGTTGCTCCGATGATGGCGCGGCTGGAGTTGGGGCCGGAGGTTCGGGGGACTATATAGATGTCCGGTGTACGGACGACGAGCTTCAGCGCAAACGATGGGGGCAGGGAGACGGAGAGCATCTGTCCTTTTTTTGGAGTGACGCGGATGTTGGGCAGGTGTGATGTGGTGGAGGCCCAGGCACCAGTGCAGTCTACAAAGTTCGCTGCGTGAATGATGCCAGCGGGAGTGCTGACCTCGACAGAGTTATCGACGGGTCGGGTGTAGAGGACCTTGGTGTTGGGGCGGAGGTCGATCGTTGTGGTGCGGACGGCAGCGAGAAGTGCGGTGGCGAGTTGGCGTGGGTCGAGGCTGTATTCATCGAGGAGGATGAAACGGTGGTCGCCGGGGTTGAGTGCGGGGCGGAGGTGGGCGAGGTCTTTGAGGGTGAGTTCGCCGCTTGTGTTGGGAACGTTGGGCGGGATGGCTTGCAGGGTGGCGAGGGTCTGGAAGGGGACGCGCATGCCGGAGAGAATGTGCAGGCGGTCGAGGAAGTCGGGATAGAGTGAGAGGCTTAGCTCTGCGAGGGGACGGAGTTGGGGCGGGTTGTGGGGATCACGGGCGGCCAGCATCCCGGCAGCGGCGGTGGAGGCTTCGGCGAGTGGTGTGGCCTGGTCAAGCACGGTGACTCGGACGCCACGGTGGTGAAGTTCGAGGGCGAGGGAGAGGCCGATGATACCGGCTCCGGCGATGCAGACGTCGGGGTGATGCATGGAATAAGTCTAGTTGGGTTGCAGAGAGGTTATAGTTTTGGTGTACCAGTTTGCAGGCGGATGAGGTCTGTGAACTGGCGGGTCGGATGTCTCGATTCAAAAGCGGGACCAGGAGAATGGAATGAGCGACGAAGCGTACGTGGAACAGAGATCGATCGGGGGAGCATTGCTTGGAGTGGTTGCGGCTGCGTTACTGGCTGCTTTGGGGGGGTTGATATGGTGCTATGGTCTGCAGAACCATCTTGGTGCGGCTGAACAGAAGATTGCGGCGGCGGAGCAGAAGAACGTCGAGCTGACGCAGCAGCTTGAGGCGACCAATGCCAGGCTTCGGGCGACGAGCGAGACGCTGGGGCAGAGTGTGGGCATGACCCAGAAGCAGATTGAGCTTCGGACGCAGAGCATCATTGCCTCGCAGAGAGCGGCCGATGCCAAGCTAGAGCAGCAGCAGGCGGCCACCGAGAAGCAGATTGGTGCGGTGTCGACCGATGTTGCCAGCGTGAAGACAGACGTGGGTGGTGTGAAGACCGACGTTGCGGCGACCAAGACCGATCTGGAGGCGACCAAGACTCAGTTGACGCGCGTGATGGGTGATGCGGGCGTGATGAGCGGGTTGATCGCTACGAACCACGATGAGCTTGAGATCCTGAAGCACAAGGGGGACCGTAACTATCTTGAGTTCACCCTGCAGAAGGGCGCTAAGCCGACGCTGCTATCGACGGTCAAACTGCAGTTGAAGAAGGCTGACGAGAAACATTCTCGCTATACGCTGGTCGTCAGCTCGGACGATCGCAACATCGAAAAGAAGGATAAGGGGCTCGATGAGCCGGTGCAGTTCTACAACGGCAAGGACCCTGTGTTGTATGAGCTGGTGGTGAATGTGATCGAAAAGAACAAGGTGTCGGGATACCTGGCGACTCCGAAGAGTGGACCGAAGGCTGCTGTAGCCCAGTAACGACGGGGTAAATAACACTGAAGACGCAGAAAGGGGGACGCTCATCGCGTCCCCCTTTCTGGTTGCCTTAGTTGAACTACTTCTTTTTTGCTGCCTTCTTCGCTGGTTTCTTGGCTGCTTTTTTTGCTGCTTTCTTAGTTGCCATTTTGCCTATTCTCCCTAGTGATTAGACATCGTCTTTACAACACGCTGCATAGCAGCTAACGAAGGTATAGATTTACGTAAATTCACTGTCAAGAAAAAAATGAAGGAAAGCCAAATTCTTTTTTGCGCCTGAGAGTGAAAACGGACCTGGGATTGACTTTTTATATTGCGATTTTGGTCTGCTCAAGGCGATGCGATGAAGAAAAAAAGAGAGACCTGAGGTGCATGTTCGGTTGCGGAACGCCGTGGGCTATAGTCATGGAAAGCAAAAAAACAAAGGTCGTTTGTCTGCGACTGATTTGATTTCGACACCACGGAGAGCGCTTGATGCGTGCAAAGAACGTGATCGCGGCAGTTGTCTGTCTTCTTCTTACGAGCGCAATATTTGCGCAGAAGCGAAACATTACAGAGAAAGATATCTTTAGCTTTACGTGGATCGGCGATACGCAGCTTTCGCCGGATGGACGCCGCGCAGTCTATGTCCAGACAACAGTGAATGCGAAGCGCGATGGCTACGATACGGCGCTTTACCTTCTGGATACGGGCCAATCGATGGTGCCGGCTCGCCGGCTGACGAATGGACCGCATGATGGACAGCCGCGGTGGTCGCCGGACGGAATGCAGATCGCTTTTACTCGTGCGCTGGAGAAGGATGGCAAGCCTCAGCCGCCGCAGCTCTATCTGCTTTCGCTTGCTGGAGGTGAGCCAGTGCAGGTTTCGGCGATGGAGAAGGGGGTTGGTTCGCCGCGGTGGTCGCCGAGCGGCAGCTACCTAGCGGTGGTAAGCGATACGCCGATTGTGCCTGAACCGAAGGGTGAAAAGAAGGAAGGGGCCAAGCTCGAGGAGCACAAGAGCGATGTGCGAATCATCACAAAGGCTGTTTACCGGAGTAATGGCAACGGATACATCGATGGGAAGGATGAGTCGCAGCTGTACCTCTTCAAGGTGGCGGAGGCGGGTGCGAAGCCGGTGACTGCGCTGCAGATGACGGCGGGACGGTTTTCGGTAAGCGATTTTGCATGGTATCCATCGTCGAGCCACATCTATTACACGTCGGAGCATGTCGATGAGCCGTACTTTGACCTGCCGCACAATGAGATCTACGTTGTGGATCCTCCTTCGGACGGTCAGGCGAACGGGGAGAAGGCGCCGCCGTCGAGTGCGCTGGTTGCGAAACTGACCTTCGAGGCTTCAGGGCTGGCGATCTCGCCGGATGGGAAGCACGTGGCGTTTCATGGTGAAGACCAGCCACTGGCCAAGCCGAGGTCGCATCAGCAAGGGGACATGTTTGTCATGGATATCGATCCGTCACAGCCGGTGTCGGCGACGCCTCAAGTTCATAACCTTACTTTGAACTACGACTATGAAGTTGGTGGAGGGGTAGGCGGTGACAATACGGCTCCGCGGGGTGGCGGAAGAGGGGGGCTGACCTGGACCTCCGATAGTAAGTCGCTGATCGATGTGGTGGGGAAGCAGGGGAGTGCGCTGTTGGTGTCGATCGATGCCACAACAGGATCGGTGAAGGAGTTGACCGCAGAGAAGCAGGCCGTGGTGGGGTTCGCGGTGAAGCCGGATGCTAAGAAGATGTTGGCGCTGATCTCGACGCCAGTCAATATTGGTGACCTGTTCTCGGTTGCGATGGACGGCTCGAAGCAGCAGACGCAGTTGACGGATGTGAACAAGGCGCTGTTTTCGCAGTTGAACCTGACTATGCCCGAGGATATGCAAGTGACTCCGACGGCGAATGCGAAGGACATCCCTGGGAGCAAGATCGAGTCGTTTGTGCAGTTGCCGCCTGAGTTCGATAAGACAAAAAAATATCCGCTGATCCTGAATATCCATGGCGGACCGCATTCGGCCTATGGGTGGGTGTTCGACCATGAGGTGCAGTGGATGGCGGCGAAGGGATATGTGGTGGTGTATCCGAATCCGCGGGGGTCGACGACGTATGGGCAGCAGTTTGCGAATGTGATTCAGCACAACTATCCGGGTGATGACTATCACGACCTTATGGATTGCGTGGATGCGGTGTTGAAGGTGGGGTATGTCGATCCTGCGAAGACGGGTGTGACTGGTGGGAGTGGCGGCGGGTTGCTGACGGACTGGACGGTGACGCAGACGACGCGGTTCAAGGCGGCAGTGTCGCAGCGGGATATCGCGGACTGGTCGAACTGGTGGTACACGGCGGACTTCACGCTGTTTCAGACGACGTGGTTTGAAGGTGCACCGTTCGACAAGGTGGAGGAGTTCAGGAAGTACTCGCCGATTACATACATCACGAAGGTGGAGACGCCGATGCTGTTCATTCTGGGCGAAGCGGACTATCGCACGCCGCCTACGGCCGGCGGTGAGGATTTCTTCCGAGCGCTGAAGTACAGGCACATCGATACGGTGATGGTGCGGTTTCCGGGGGAGAGTCATGAACTGTCTCGGAGTGGGCAGCCCTGGCATCGCGTGGAACGGCTGGAGAATATCGTCAACTGGTTTGACAAGTACTTGATGGGGATGCCTGAGCCGCAGTATGACATTGTGCCTCCGGGTGCGACGCCGGCTAGTGTGAAGGTGAACTAGAGGAGTAGAGTTTTCCTCGAGGTATTCCTTTCGATGAAGGATGTTGTGATTGTTGCTGCAGTGCGGACGCCGGTGGGCAAGTTTCAAGGGGCGTTCGCAGAGATGACGGCGGTTCAGTTGGGTGCGATTGCGGTTCGCGAGGCGGTGAAGCGGGCTGGGATCGATGCGACGAGTGTGGATGAGTGTCTGATGGGTTGTGTACTGCCGGCGGGGCTGGGGCAGAATCCGGCGCGGCAGGCGGCGTTGCAGGGTGGTTTGCCGGATACGGTTTCGGCGATGACGATCAATATGGTGTGCGGGTCGGGGCTGAAGGCTGTCGCCTTGGCTGCGCAGGCAGTGATGGCGGGCGATGCGGAGATCGTTGTTGCGGGTGGGATGGAGTCGATGACGAATGCGCCTTATCTGCTACCGCAGGGGCGGAAGGGCTTTCGCATGGGCGACTCGGCTGTGGTGGACTCGATGGTGAAGGATGGCTTGTGGTGCGCGTGTGAGGACTATCACATGGGCATTACGGGAGAGAACGTCGCGGAGAAGCACTCGATTACGCGTGAGGAGCAGGATGCTTACGCGCTGGTTTCGCATAGGAAGGCGAGTGCGGCGTGGAAGGAGGGACGATTCGATGCTGAGGTTGTGCCGGTTTCCGTGCCCGGGAAGAAAGGCGCAGTGACGGTGGTTGCGCGGGATGAGAGTGTTCGGGACGATGCTTCGATGGAGGCTCTGGCGGCGCTGAAGCCGGCGTTCCGGAAGGATGGGACGGTGACGGCGGGGAACGCTCCTGGAGTGAACGACGCGGCAGCTGCTCTGGTGGTGATGTCAGCTGAGAAGGCGAAGAAGCTTGGGTTGAAGGCGCTGGTGACGATCAAGGCGCAGGCTACGAGTGGTGTCGCGCCGAAGTGGGTGATGCTCGCTCCGGTGACCGGCGTGCAGTTGGTGCTGAAGCGCGCGGGTTGGGAGCGGGATGAGGTGGATCTGTTTGAGTTGAACGAGGCGTTCAGCGTGCAGGCTCTTGGAGTGATGAAGGAGTTGGGGCTGGATGCGGCGAAGGTCAACGTGAATGGTGGGGCGGTGGCGATCGGGCATCCGATTGGGGCTAGCGGAGCTCGGGTGCTGGTGACGCTGATCCACGAGATGATGCGGCGAGATGTGAAGAAGGGAGTCGCTGCGCTTTGTCTTGGTGGGGGAAATTCGGTGGCTCTGGCGGTGCAGCGAGGATAAATTGTGTTTTTGTCGGTGTGATCAAGAAAACCTTAGTCCACCTGACACGCCATCACCGAACAGACGGTCCCCGTGCGCAACACTCCATCGCGCTGAAACCGTTGAAAGAAATCGCGCAGCGCTCGCTGCATGCTCGCATACTTCGCATCACCGGGCATCGGAGCCACTGACGACGACTGCGTCTGCCCCAGAAACTCCTCCAGCGTTAGCATCTGCTCCCCGCGAATCGTCTCCCGTACAACCACACCCGCGGGAAACACCGGAGCCATATCGTCGTAGACCCGATACTCGCTCTGCAGCTCCCTATAGTCCGTCCCAAACTCCATCAGAATCTCTTCATACTCCTTAGCCTCCGCCGAACCATCCTTACTCCGCCGATTCGTCACCAGCACGAGCCATCCACCTGGCCGCAAAATCCTGCGAAACTCCACGACTGCCCGGTTCCGATCGAACCAATGCCAAGCGCGTCCGACCGAAAGGAAATCAATCGAAGCATCCGCCAGCGTCGTGGCCTCGGCAGCCGCTGCGACCACCGATAGACCCGAATACCGCTCGCGCAATCTCTCGCAAGCAGCGCGCATCTCTGCATTCGGCTCAACGGCAATCACGCGATTGCCATTCTCGAGAAACAACTCTGCGAGCATCCCCGTCCCAGCTCCAACGTCTGCCACTATGCTCGAGGTTGTCAGTCCGCACCGTTCCTTGAGCACATCCAGCACAGCAGCCGAATATCGCAGTCGGTATTTTTCGTAGTCTGCAACACGTCCCGTAAACCGCTGTGCATGATCTGTCATCATGTCCCTCAGCACTCGATGATGTTGAGGGCGAGACCGGCGAGGGATGTTTCTTTGTAGCGGGATTGCATGTCGAGGCCGGTCTGGTACATGGTGGCGATGACCTGGTCGAGGGAGAGCTTGTGGTCGCCGGTTTCGTGCATGGCCATGCGGCAGGCGTTGATGGCTTTGACGGCGCCCATGCCGTTGCGCTCGATGCAGGGGATCTGGACGAGACCGCCGATGGGGTCGCAGGTCATGCCGAGGTTGTGTTCCATGGCGATCTCGGCGGCGTGTTCGATTTGCGCGTTGGTGCCGTTGAGGGCGGCGACTAGTCCTCCGGCGGCCATGCTGCAGGCTACGCCGACTTCACCCTGACAGCCTACTTCGGCGCCGGAGATGCTGGCGTTTTCTTTGTAGAGGATGCCGATGGCGGCGGCGGTTAGGAAGTAGCGGATGATGCCCTCGCGCTTTTCTTCTTCTGTTCCTTCGATGAAGTGGGTGTAGTAGTTAGCGATGGCGGGGATGACGCCAGCGGCTCCGTTGGTGGGGGCGGTGACGACGCGGCCTCCGGCGGCGTTCTCTTCGTTGACGGCCATGGCGTAGACGGTGACCCAGTCAATTGGTGCCAAGGGGTCCTTTGAGCCGATGGTGTTGAGGCGTTCGGCGAGTCGGTGGGCGCGGCGGCGGACGTTGAGGCCGCCGGGAAGGATGCCTTCGGTGGCGATGCCGCGCTCCGTGCATTGCTGCATGGTTTGCCAGATGGCGAGGATGCCCTTCTTGATCTGTTTATCAAGCGGGAGATCCATGTCGGCATGGCTCGTAAGGCCAGGGCGTTGTATGCGTGTGGAGGTCTCGTGCCGAAGTTCGGCGGAGTAGAGTTCGCACTCATTGGCGAGGATGAGCTCTGCAATGGTTACACGATAGGAATCGGCGGTGGCGAGGAGTTCGGCAGAGCTACGGAAGGGATAAGGAACTTTCCGGGTGCTGGTTGTACTTTCGGCGGTGCGTTCGGCTTCGGAGACGATGAATCCGCCGCCTACGGAGTAGAAGACTTCTTCGGCGAGCTTTGTGCCGGTGTTGTCTAAGGCGGTGAAGCGCATGCCGTTGGGGTGCGAGACAAGGGCGGTGTCGGGGTACATCTGGTTGCGGCGGAAGTTGAGGTTCTCGGCTTCGATGAAGGAGATCGCCTTGCTTCCGTTCAGTTGAAGTTGGTTGGTACTGCGGATGGCGGCGATCTTTGGCTCGACTGTGGCGGGATCGACTGCGTCGGGCGCTTCGCCGAGAAGGCCGAGGAGGATGGCGCGGTCGGTGCCGTGGCCGATGCCGGTGAGGGCGAGGGAGCCGTAGAGGTCGACGTTTACGCGGGCGGTTTTTTCGAGGAGACCCTTTGTGGCGAGTTCACGGGTGAAGCGGAGAGCGGCGCGCATGGGTCCGACGGTGTGGGAGCTGGAGGGGCCGATGCCGATTTTGAAGAGTTCGAAGAGACTGGTATTCACGGTGGCCTATTTTAGGGGGCGACGAGTTGCTTTGGCCGGTTTGGCGGCGTGGGCGGATTTCTTTTGCGCCTTCTTCTCGGATTGTTTTGCGTGGAGGTTCTGGTAGGCGGTCTTGAGGGCGCCGGCCATGATGGATTCGTCGGCCTGGTCGAGGTGGATGAAGGTCATGCCCATGCGTCCCCATCCTCCCTGAACGGGAGAGAAGATGTGGGGCTGGTCGGTAACGAAGGCGGCTTGTTGTTCGAGGGTGAGTTTGAGGACGCCGCGGCCTTGTTCCTGGTAGGCGAGGGTGGCGAATATCTGGTTGTTGAGGCGGAAGTCGGGATGGTTCATGTGGGAGCTTTCGACGGCTCCGGGGAGGGCAAGGGCGAGGCGGCGGTAGAGGGCTATGCGCAAGTTCAACGTCGTCATTGGTTCCGTCCTTCTCTACTGTAAAGGGGTACCCCTCCCCCTATTGCCCGCGTGTAAGCCTTTTCCTCTCATTGGTTTACGGGTAGTTGATGCTTGTAAAATACTCCAACGAAAGAAGTTACGCCCAAAATATTGCAAGCAAATGACTTAGGGTTTTAAGAGCTGCCTGAGGTGCGTTTATTTTTCTCTACTGTTTAAGTATAGCTAGTTTGACCTAACTCATACGCCAAGTCGATCTTCTGCTTTTTGAGTGGTTTAGGTGGTTTTGGGGCTTGACATGTGATTTTTGGGCGGGATTTTGGTCGTGGAGATGGCGGGAGGAGCGTTTTTGCGATTTCAACAGGTGTTTCTCATTTTGCCGGGCCTTGGAATTTTGGCGCATTGAATGATGGAAGTTTTGAGGAACTCCCATGGCATGGTCTGCGTATCATTCGTCAGGGGGTCATCCCATGAGCCGCTTTGCTCTATTTACAGTCGCCCTATTTGTTCTCGTAACCGTCGGTTCTCAGTCCCGGCATAGTGGGAGTTCGCTTAAGGAAATGTGCGTTTGCGTCCCGGCTCGGGCGAAATTAATGTTGAAGTCGGCGATTGTGAAGGCGCAGGCACAGTCACCTGAGCTATTTGCCGCTGCCCAGTAACAGGAACCGGGTGCGTTGCTGATGGGGTCGGCCGGCCGAGCGAACTATTTGGGCAAGGACCTGCGCCGAGGCTCGGTAATCTAGCGTCTCCTCGAAAAAAAAGTTTGATGTCAAAAATATTTGACATCAATGCGCGGTTCACTTACAGTTCTCCATGTCAAAAATTTTTGACATGGAGCGTTTCATGTCCCGTATCAGCTTTCAGGAAAAGATGCTGTGGGCGCAGCTTGCCGGCATTGTGGTGGTCGTTGTCTTTTACGGGCACTTTCTGGTTCATTCGGGTCCGGGACACCACTACTTCCACGCCGTTCTTCTTGTGCTGCTCTTCCTCTTTGCTTCTGTCCGGACGTTCTTCCGCTGGCGTTCCGGCAGCGTCGTAGAAGACGAGCGTGACCGCTCCATCGCCGCAATT
Organism: Acidobacteriaceae bacterium KBS 89; assembly: GCA_000381605.1. GTDB lineage: Bacteria > Acidobacteriota > Terriglobia > Terriglobales > Acidobacteriaceae > Edaphobacter. Next base: position 115,684 of record KB906754.1, on the reverse strand, counting down.
GGATCGCGTTGGAGCAATATCATTCTCTGGCTCGGTCTCGTGTTGATCCTCGTTTTGTATTGGGATCACGGCAGCATTCGCTCAGCCAATTTTCTGATTGGCATCCTGTTCCACCTGCTGGTTCTTGCGGGCTCGGTGCGTATCATTCGCGAACTTGTCGCCTACAGGATGGCCGCGTGAGCTCCTGCCTTCGCAACACCATAAGAGAGCTTCGCGGCGGGCGGTCGATGACACAACAGGAGCTTGCCGACCTCATCTTTGTCACGCGCCAGACTGTGATTGCGATTGAACGCGACAAGTACTCGCCGTCGCTTGAGGTCGCGTTTCGGATCGCCCATGTTTTCGAGGTCCCGCTGGAGCAGGTGTTCCAGTATGAAGCGCCTGCGCGACGCGCGAAATAGTTCGATAGCTTTTTCTATTTGGGCATGGGGATGGACATGACTTTGCCGGTGGCGCGCTCGGTAAACCAGAGAGTATCGCCGGCTGGCTCGACTGCGGTTGGTGTTTTGAGCCCTTCCTTGAGTACCGTGACGCTGGCCTTGTCTCCGTTGATGGTGAGGACGGAGATCTTGCCGCTGGCATTTTCGGCGACGAAGAGCTTCCCATTCGCTGCACGCATGCCATCAGGTCCCTTGACCAGCTGGTCCATCCAGATATCGTCAGGCTGTCCTGGCTTACCGGCGGCATCGACTGGGATGCAGTAGAGCTTGTTGAAGAACACGTTGTTGATGTAGAGCGTGCCATTGAGGAAGGTGATGCCGTCGATGCCCATCAGCGTGCGATGCTCGAGGTAGAGTTCGGCGGTGGAGGCGCCAGCGGGCAGCCTGTAGATTTTGCCGTTGGCGGTGTCGGTGATGTAGAGGGCTTTATCGGGGCCGATTGCAATGTCGTTGCAGGTATTGTTGTCGCCGGGCAGGTTCCAACGGATCTTCGGCGCGCCGGTGGTGAGATCGAAGCTTCTGAGGGCGGTGTGTCGTTTGACTGGAGTGATGTCGGGCACCGGGGTGAGTTGGCATGCCCACAACGTGTTCGTGGAGGCGTCGGCGAGCATGCCGAAGAAAAATGTCCCGGGGCCTTCGGCGCTGGCGTCGATGAATTTCTCGGCGGTGGATGAACCGGGACGCACCTTGTAGACGAATGGTGTGCTGGCGCTGCCGACGATCAGGATGCCACCGGGCGCGACGGTCATGCTTTCCGGCTGTGATTTTGCATCGGCGATCAGGATTTCAGCGGCGGACGCGGTTTGCGCAAAGCTGATGACCAGAGCAATGCAAGTGGCGAGGCGTCGTGCATTCGAAATACACATCGTCAAGTCTCCTTGGAGTAGAACGGAAGCAATGTTGGATTGGCGGGTCCAGTATACGTAAGGGATGGGTCGGCTTTGGGGATGTGATCTTTTCTTTGCAAAGGCCGAACTCCGGTTCGCCAAAGTTAGTCCGGATGGCTCTGTTCTTTCTGCTTTTTGTAGTAGGCGGGTACGCCCTTTTTGAACGGAGCATAGGTTTCGCGGGCTTGCTTGAGGCGTGTTTGCATGTCGAGCAGGACGTCGGGGTGGGTGTCGGCGAGGCTGTAACTCTCGGAGATGTCGGTTGTCGCGTCGAAGAGCTGTTTGTACTTCCGGTTACTGAAGTTGGTGATGCCGCCGCGCCAGTAGTTCTCGTCGACGAACTTCCATTGCTGTGTGCGGATGCCTACGACGTCTTCGTTGTTGAAGAGCACGATTTCGTCGTGGGGTGAGGCGGCTCCGCTGGTGAGTACCTGCGAGATGTCGCGGCCGTCGAGTTCGACTCCCTGAGGCAGGGGTAGGCCGGAGAGGTGACAGAAGGTGGGGAGAAGATCGATTCCGCTGATGATGGAGTTGGTTTTGGTGCCGGGTTGGATGAGGCTGGGCGCCCAGGCGATGAAGGGGACGCGGGAGGCGCCGTCGTATGCCATTCCGCCTTTGCGGTCGCGGAGTGGGCCGGACGATCCCTCGAACCATGGGCCGTTGTCGGAGGTGAGGATGACGACTGTGTTCTGGTCGAGTGAGAGGGCTTTCAGCTTGTCGAGGAGACGGCCGACGATGGAGTCGATCTCGGAGATGACGTCGCCGTAGGGGCCTGCGGTCTTTGAGGTTCCTTTGAATCTGCTGTTGGGGTACTCGGGGAGATGGGGTGCGCTGAGAGCTAGCTCGACGAAGAAGGGATGGTCGCGGTTCTGCTCGATGAACTGTTCTGCGTGGGCATAGAACTGTTGCTGGAGGTTGGGGTAGTCGGGTGGGGAGGTTTTCACGTCGCTGTTTTTTGCATCTGCTTCATAGACCGCGAGTGGAAGCATGTCGTGGCTGTAGGGGATGCCGTAGTAGGTGTCGAAGCCGTGATGGGTTGGGAGCCAGTCGGGGCCGGTTTGGCCGAGGTGCCATTTGCCGAAGAGGCCAGAGACGTAGGTGGGCTTGAGCGCATCCGGAATGGTTTTTTCGGAGAGTGGAAGGCCGCGATCGTCGCCGGGTTGGATGACCTCGTAGGCGAGGCCGGTGCGAATGGGATAACGGCCAGTGAGCAGACCGGCGCGAGATGGAGTGCAGAGATTAGCCGGAGAGTAGTAGCTGGTGGCGAGGATACCTTGCTCGGCCATGCGATTGATTGCGGGAGTGGGGATGGAGCCGCCGAGGGGTTGGACGTCGCCGTATCCCATGTCGTCGACGAGGATGACGATGAAGTTTCGCTGTGGCGGGTGAGATTGCGCGGCGCAGTTGGCGGTGAGCGCCGCAGCCAGGATTGCGATTGAGAGACGGTTCAGTCTTTTCATGTTTGTTGGGGATGAGCGTAACCCCCTCATCGCCCGACTGTATAGCGAAATGCGAATGCTATACTCACCCGGACATCTTCCGCCCTAAGGACTCATCGGCCCCAATGCTTTTTACGGCTCGTAGTGCTGCAGTGTATGGGATTGACGCCAACATCATCGATGTTGAAGTTGATTTTTCCAATATCAAGTTGAATGAGGAACAGTTCCATACGGTGGGATTGCCCGATGCGGCGGTGCGGGAGAGCCGGGACCGGGTGCGGTCGGCGATCAAGAACTCAGGATTTGAGATTCCGCCTACGCGGATCACGATCAATCTGGCTCCGGCGGATCTGAAGAAAGAAGGGTCGGGGTTCGATCTGCCGATTGCGATCGGGATATTGGGTGCTTATGGTGCGCTGCATATCAAAGATGTGAGCGACTATCTGCTGGTGGGGGAGTTGGGGCTCGATGGGAGTTTGCGCGCGGTGCAGGGGATGCTGCCGATTGCAGTGGCGGCTCGGGCCAAGGGTGTGAAGAACCTGATTATTCCGGCGAGCAATGCTCGCGAGGCGGCGGTGGTTGATGGGGTGAATGTTTATCCCGTGAAGTCGCTGCTTGAGGTGCGGGAGCTGCTGAACTCGGCTGCGCTGGGTGGGATTAAGGCGACGCCGCTGAAAGTGGAGACGAACGATCTGCTGAATGAGATGCAGCACTTTCCGTTCGACTTCAAGGACGTGAGAGGGCAGCAGGTGGCGAAGCGGGCGCTGGAGGTGGCGGCTGCGGGTGGGCACAACATCTTGATGATTGGACCGCCGGGGTCGGGGAAGACGATGCTGGCGAAGCGGCTGCCTTCGATTCTTGCTCCGCTGCGGTTTGAAGAGGCGTTGGAGACTACGAAGATTCATTCGGTTGCCGGGGTGCTGGATGCGGAGCAGGGGCTGGTGGCGCATCGGCCGTTTCGGTCGCCGCACCATACGATCTCGGATGCCGGGCTGATTGGTGGAGGCATGATGCCGCGGCCGGGTGAGGTTTCTCTTGCGCACAACGGGCTGCTCTTTCTGGATGAGCTGCCAGAGTTTCCGCGGAATGTGCTAGAGGTGTTGCGGCAGCCGCTGGAGGATGGCCATGTGACGATTGCGCGGGCGGCGATGAGTTTGAGCTTTCCGGCGCGGTTTATGCTGGCGGCGGCGATGAATCCGTGTCCTTGTGGGTACTTCAACGATAAATCGCGGGAGTGCATGTGCACGCCGCCTATGATTCAGCGCTATGTGGCGAAGGTTTCGGGGCCGCTGCTGGACCGGATCGATATCCACATTGAAGTGCCTGCAGTGCAGTATAAGGAGTTGCGGGGCGGAGCTGCAGCCGAGGGTTCGGAGCAGATACGGGATCGGGTGCTGGCGGCGAGGGAGAGACAGCATGCCCGTTTTGGGCAGGCTTTGGAACGGACCAAAGGGTCGGCAAAGGCGGCTTCGCGACAGATCTTTGCCAATTCCCAGATGAATACACAGCAGATACGGGCTTACTGTGAGCTGTCTTCGGACGCGGAACGGTTGCTGGAGCGGGCGATGCAACAGCAGGGTTTGAGTGCCCGGGCACATGACCGTATCTTGAAGGTAGCAAGGACGATAGCGGATCTGGGCGGCGAGCGGGACATTGCAGTTAAGCACATTGCCGAGGCCATTCAATATCGTACTTTGGATCGTAGTTACTGGTCGTGAGGCGATTACCTGCGTGGAACCTGTCAGTTTTTGATGTTGAGATAATCCTGTTTCTGGAATATGTTTATTAACAGGTTCCCAAAAAAAGTATTGACCTTGGGCGCCAGACAGTTTACTTTCCATGAGTGTCGCAGTTGCTCCGGGCCGGCAGTATGACTCGAAAGACGGCCAGGCACGTTGCGATTGAAGTTTGGCCTGCCAGGATTCTGGCTGGCTCTCTCTGTTTCAGGCCTGGGCGCGGTGAGCGCTGAATCTTGCGGACGGGACAGTTTTTGTAAATCTGCTGGTCTTTGGGCCAGCTGCGGTTTTGTTTGTCTGCTAAGGCTGACGACCATGAAACCGATTGAAATAGAAGGCGGATTGTAGGAGTCCCTACCGGGTTCTTCTGCGTCTAATGCATGTAGCTACCAGACACGGCAGCAGTTCATCAATTCGGTTGCCATATTGAAAGTATTTCAGGCGAGTGAGCGCTCACAAGACGCTTCCGCCTCATAAAGAAAAGGAGAAATTATGCGCTCAGATCTTATTTTTGGAGCTCTCACGCACGTGAACAACCGTTACGAACTGTGTCAACTGGCGTCGAAGGCAACCCGTAAGCTGCACAAGCCGAACACGCGGCTCCAGGATACGACGAACGAAGTACTCGATCGCTTCAAGGACACCATTCCTATGGACGAGTCCGAAGCTGTCGTGGAAAAGGTACAATTGCAGGAACGCCGCGCAGCTTAACGCGCGGCTGTTTCACCCCTTTGCTGTTTCACCTCCTTGCTGTTTCAACTAACCCTACTATCTGCTTCACAACCCATCCGCAGTACAGGTTTTCGCTCTATTCTGGCCTTCCGCACGACCCCCTCGTCAAGCAGATCCCGCCTGAAGTTCCCAACATCCCTCCTAAAAATTCAAATCCCAGGTAAAACATGACTATTTCTGAATTAAAAGAACACAATATAGCCGAGCTGAGTAAGCTTGCGCGTGGCCTCGACATTGCCGGAACCAGCGGTCTCCGAAAGCAGGACTTGATCTTCAAGATTCTGCAGGCGCAGAGCGAGAAGGAAGGGCATATCTTCGCGGAGGGCGTCCTCGAGATACTTCCGGATGGTTATGGCTTTCTACGGTCTCCCGATTACAACTACCTGCCGGGCCCGGATGACATTTACGTCTCGCCTTCGCAGATTCGCAAGTTCGACCTTAAGACGGGCGATACGATCAGCGGCAATGTTCGACCGCCGCATGAGGGCGAGAAGTACTTCGCACTGGTGAAGATCGAGGCGATCAACTTCGAGTCGCCTGAAGAGACGCGGAACAAGATCCTGTTCGACAACCTGACGCCTTTGTACGCGCAGGAGCGGGTGAAGATGGAGACGGTGCGGGAGCACATCTCTGGACGCGTGATGGACCTGCTGACTCCGGTGGGCAAGGGGCAGCGTGGTTTGATTGTGGCTCCGCCGCGTACGGGTAAGACGATGCTGCTGCAGTCGATTGCGAACAGCATTACGGCGAACCATCCTGAGGTGGTGTTGATTGTTCTGCTGATTGACGAGCGGCCGGAAGAGGTCACGGACATGCAGCGGTCGGTGAAGGGTGAGGTGATCTCCTCGACCTTCGACGAGCCGGCGGCGCGCCACGTGCAGGTCGCCGAGATGGTGATCGAGAAGGCCAAGCGGCTGGTGGAGCATAAGCGCGACGTGGTGATTCTGCTGGATTCGATCACGCGTCTGGCGCGGGCTTACAACACGATTGTGCCACCGTCGGGCAAGGTGCTCTCAGGTGGTGTGGACTCGAATGCGCTGCAGAGGCCGAAGCGGTTCTTTGGCGCTGCTCGCAATATCGAAGAGGGCGGCTCGCTGACGATTATTGCTACGGCGCTTGTTGATACTGGTTCGAGGATGGACGAAGTGATCTTCGAAGAGTTCAAGGGTACGGGCAACATGGAAGTGATTCTGGATCGCAAGCTGGTTGATAAGCGTGTGTTCCCGGCGATCGATATTCAGCGGTCGGGTACGCGTAAGGAAGAGCTGCTGATTCCGAAGGAAGATCTGCAGCGGACGTGGATTCTGCGGAAGGTGCTGAATCCGTTGTCCCCGGTTGAGGCGATGGAGCTGCTGACAGACAAGCTGGCAAAGACGCGGAACAATCAGGAGTTTTTGCACAACATGAGCTCGATTTAGGGTTGTGGTTGACGAAAAGGCGCAGCCTTCGGGCTGCGCCCTTTTTTTTCTCGAACACCTTTGGACGGTTGTTGCTTGTCGAGGTGTTTGGAGAGGACCTCGAGGTACTTTGCCAGCCAGGCGGGATGGGCGGGCCATGCCGGGCCTGTGACGAGATTGCCGTCGGTGATGGCGCCGGTGACTTCGAGCGACACGAAGGTGCCACCGGCTAGTTCCACCTCAGGCGCGCATGCGGGGTACGCGCTGACGCGTTTGCCGGCGATGACGCGGGCGGCGGCGAGAATCTGCGGGCCGTGGCAGATCGCGGCGATGGGCTTCTTGGCATCGGCGAAGTAGCGGACGATCTTGAGCACCTTTGGATTGAGGCGTAGATACTCGGGTGCACGACCGCCGGGGATGACGAGGCCGTCGTAGCCCTGGGGCTTGATGTCGGCGAAGGTGGCGTTGAGGACGAAGTTGTGGCCGGGCTTTTCGGAGTAGGTCTGGTCGCCTTCGAAGTCGTGGATGGCGGTACGAACATGTTGGCCGGACTTTTTGTCGGGACAGACGGCGTGGACGGTGTGGCCGACCATCTGGAGCGCTTGGAAGGGCACCATGACCTCGTAGTCTTCGACGTAGTCGCCGACCAGCATGAGGAGTTTCGCTGTCTTTTTTGATTTCGTTGATGTCATTCGGGGCCCTTTCTTCTGGTGCGATCAGTAGCCGTTCGCGATGAGGTACTGCTCGGTCAGCGTGAATTCTTGCGGCCTTTCCTGCTGGCGCTCGGCGTATTTGCCGAGGACGTCGACCTCGATGTTGAGGAGGGCGCCGGGGACGAGGGTGCGGAGGCTGGTGGCGGCGTAGGTATGGGGGATGATCGCGACCTCAACGTCGTTGCCGACGATGGAGGCTACGGTGAGGCTGATGCCTTCGATGGTGATGGAGCCCTGGGGGACGACGTAGCGGGTGAGGGCGTCGGGGAGTTGAATGCGAAGGCGCCAGTCTGTCTGGGGAGCGGTTGGCGTGATCGGGCTTAAAGCGAGAAGGGTCGCGGTGCCGTCGACGTGTCCCTGGACGACGTGGCCGCCGAGGGGCGAGCCGGCTGGAGTGGGGAGTTCGAGGTTCAGGATGGCGTCGGGCTGGAGGTGTGTCAGGGTCGTGCGAGCGATGGTCTCGGCGGCGAGGTCGGCGGAGAAGCGTGGGGGGAAGGCGTTGGGTTCGATGCTGAGGGCGGTGAGGCAGACGCCGTTGACCGCAATGCTGTCGCCGGTGTTGAGGCGCGAAGTGAGCGTGGGAGAGGCGATGGTAATGCGGGTACCGCCTTCGGTGGGAGTGACGGCGAGGAGCGTGCCGGTTGTTTCGATCAGGCCGGTGAACATAAGTACTAGGGTATAGAGGCTAGCGGTTCGTTGCTAGTGGTTAGTGGTTGGGCCAGGGGTCGTGGACGTGGCCGGTGATGCAGACATCCGGGCCATAGGTTGTGCGGTGGATGCGGTGGAGTGACTGTTCGAAGAGATACGGCGATGCGACACCCTGGGCGAAGGGGATGGCCTGGTCGCCTAGTTCAGTCTCGGCATAGATGAGGACCGCCTTGTCGACGAGGTTCTGGCGCAGGAACGCGCCGTTGAGGTGCGAACCGCACTCGAGGAGGAGGCTGAGGATGTCGCGTTCTGCGAGGGCGGTGAGGACTGCTGGGAGGCTGAGACGTCCTGCGTGGTCGGGGATCTGGTCGACTTCGACGCCGAGTGAGCCGAGGGTGGCGGCCTTTGAGCGTGAAGCAAGGGAGCCGCAGAGGACGAGGACGTCGTTTGCGGCGGACCGGACGAGCTGCGAGGTGAGTGGGATGCGGAGATGAGTGTCGAGGATGACACGAAGGAGTGGGCGGCGGCGTGGGAGATGGTTGGGGCCGGGGAATCCGCTAGGGGCTGGATCTTGCACACCGCTGCGGTCGGTGAGTTGGGGATCGTCGGCGAGGACTGTGCCGATGCCTGTGAGGACGGCGTCGCTGGCGTGGCGAAGGAGCTGCACTTCGTGGCGGGCAGCGGGGCCGGTGAGCCAGTGCGGCTGGTTGGGGTAGCGTGATGCGGGCGGAGGAGCGAGTTTACCGTCGACCGATAGTGCGGTTTTGAGGGTGACGAAGGGCGTTCGATGCTGGATGAAGTGGGCGAAGGCATCGTTGAGGTCGCGAGCCTGTTGCTGAAGGACGCCAAGGGTAACTTCGATGTTGGCTTCGCGGAGTTTTTGAATGCCCTGGCCGCTGACTTTGGGGTTGGGATCCTGGGTGGCGACGACGCAGCGGGCGATTCCGGCAGCGATGAGGGCGTCGGCGCAGGGGCCGGTGCGGCCGTGGTGGCTGCATGGCTCGAGGGTGACGTATGCGGTTGCGCCGCTGGTGGAGATGTCTCGCGCCGCGGCTTGCTTGAGGGCGACGATCTCGGCGTGATCGAAGTTTGCGTAGAGGTGTGCGCCCTCGCCGATGATTTCATCTCCTTGCGGTGTTGCGCGAACCAGGACGCAGCCTACCTGAGGGTTTGGCGAGGCGAGGCCGGTGGTCTCGGCGGCGAGCTTGAGGGCTCGCTGCATGAAGACCTCATCGTGCGTGTGGGGTGAATTCTGCGGCATACTCTTCGAGGATATCGGTTTTTTGGCCCGGGCTGCCGGGTACCCCTCCCTGTTGGCCTCGTATAAAGTTTTCCTGCGGTGCGGCCAAGAGCGGTGCGAAGGTGCTACAACTTTAAGCGATGCGAGTTGCGAGTCCCATGCTGACACCACGTGAAGCGGCACGGCTGCTGGGTGTGAGCTATGCGACGATCAAGCAGTGGATCCTGAGCGGGAAGCTGAAGACGGTGCAGACTCCGGGGGGCCACCATCGATTGTCCGAGGCTGCACTGAAGCCGTTTCTGGTGAAGGACAAGGCGAAGCCGGAGGCGGAGTCACGGCAGCGGTACCGGCGTGTGAGCGGCAGAAACCAGCTTACCGGCAAGGTGGTGAGCATTCGGATTGAGGGGCTGCTTGCAGAGGTGGTGCTGTCTGTGGGAGATGGGCGCGTGACCGCGATCATTACGTCGAACGCGGTTCGCGAGCTTCAGTTGAAGAAGGGTGATACGGCTGCCGCTCTCATCAAGTCGACGGATGTGATGATCGAGCGATTCGACGATCCTGCGTAGATAAGCGAACCAAACGCCCCTTATAAATGGCAAGAAAGCGACTGCGGCGTTGGTTTCCGTCTCCGGCTTGAGCGGGTGCGAGAAAAGTGCGAATCATTTACTATACGTATTGAATCACATAGATTCGTGCAGTTAGTTTGATCTTGCGCTGGGCTGAATCCGACCCTACAGCCTGGGTTATTTCATCAGGATTCTATTGGTTGACCGACGGATGCCAGTCCGTGCTGCGCTCAAGGAGCGGCTTTTTCGATGAAGTATCGTGGTATTTTTTTCGCATTCCTGAAGACCTTCTTCTTGCTGCAATTGTTTGGTGTGTCCGCCGCTTTCGCGCAGATTGCTGCTGGTCTTCGAGGACGGGTTGCTGATCCCTCGGGGGCTGGGGTGGCGAATGCTCATGTCGAGTTGATCGAGTCCGCGAAGAATGTGCATCGCACGACGGCGACCTCGAGTACTGGGGACTATGTGTTTACGAATCTCAATCCGGGGACCTATGCGGTCGTCGTGACGGCGTCGGGATTTCAGACGCTGAATCGTCTCGGCATCACTTTGAGTGTCGGGCAGACGGTGATCGCCGATCTTGCGTTGAGTCTTGGCGGGGATCAGGAGACGGTTACGGTCAATAGCGATTATCCGGTGATGCAGGTGGGAACGAGCGATATTCAAACGAATATTTCGGGGTCGACGATTGTTGCGATGCCATTGAATACGCGAAATTTCATTCAGCTTTCGACGCTGGCGCCGGGAGTTGAGCTTCCGCCGGGGACGCTGCTGCCACGAATCAACGGGGGACGACCGAGGACGAATGAGTATATCTACGACGGCATCTCGGCGCTGCAGCCGGAGCCGGGGCAGGTGGCGTACTTTCCGATTCTCGACGATATCCAGGAGTTCACGGTTGAAGCGAACAATGTGCCGGCAGAGTTTGGACGATTCAATGGCGGTGTGGTGAACGTTGCGACGCGGTCAGGGTCGAACGCGGTCCATGGGAGTTTGTTTGAGTACTTTCGCAATGAAGCTTTGAACTCCCGCAACTATTTTGCTTCGGCGACGGCACGGAAGCCGGAGTATCGGCGTAATTTGTATGGCGCTACGCTGGGTGCTCCGATTATTCATGACAAACTTTTTTTCTTTGGCGACTACCAGGGCGTGAAGCAGTTGATTGGGGTGACGCGCATCTCGACGATACCGACGCTGCCGATGAGGCAGGGAATTTTTACGGGTGTGTCGAAGATTTATGATCCGACGACGACGCAGACAGTCGCAGGGAAGTTCGTTCGCCAGGAGTTTCCGAACGACGTGATCAACACACCGCTGGATCCTGCAGCGAAATCTTTGCTGGCGCGTTTTCCGACTCCGACTACGTCTGGCGCGGCAAATAACTACACGCGTACGGCGAACGATTCGGATCATCAGAATCAGTTCGATGTTCGCGTTGATGGAACGTACAAGAGTCGCGATAGGGCGTTTGGACGCTACACCTACTACAACGAAGTGGAACTGCCGGTGGCGCCGCTGCCGGATGGAAGCGGACTGATTAGTGGTGCGGTGCTGGGGACAGGCGGTGTGGTGGGGTTGTCGAATGTGCTGGGTCAGCAGGCCGTGTTCAACGAAACGCATACTTTTTCCGCGCGGCTTCTGAATAATCTTGCTGTGGGGTTTACGCGCCGAGGCAACACGATTGTCGGGCCGACCCTGGGTACGACCGCGTCGGCCGCCCTGGGGATTCCGGGCATTCCGACGAATGCCGCTTTCAACAATGCGTTGCCGCTCTTTACTCTCACGGGCATTCAACAGCTTGGACCTTCTGCGAGTACTTTCTCGCGGTTTCAGACTGCGGTGTGGCAGATGGTGGATATGGTCAGCCTTACGAAGGGAGCGCATGCGATCAAGGCGGGGCTCGACTTTCGTTGGTATCAGCTGAATACAGTGTCTCCGCCGAATCCGACGGGGTCGTTTGCGTTTACTACGACGGGAACCAATCAGCAGGGTGTGACAAACAGCGGCAATTCGGTGGCGAGTTTTCTGCTGGGTCAGGTGGATACGTTTGCGATCGATCTGCAGGAGAGCATCATCCGTCCTCGTGACATGATCGAAGAGTATTTTGTGCAGGATGACTGGAAGGTTTCGCCGCGGTTGACGCTGAATGTTGGCGCGCGGTGGACGCTTCACTTTCCTTCGGTCGAAAAGACGAACCAGGGCGCGGTGTTTAATCTTGGAACGCAGCAGCTGGATTATCTGGGGAAGAATGGGAACTCGCGGAGTGCACGCGAGCTGCACTATGACAATGTTGCGCCTCGGCTTGGTTTCTCGTTTGTGGCGACTCCGAAGATGGTGGTGCGGGCCGGGTATGGGATTGTGTTCATCGACCAGTCGGGGATCACGACTCCGTTTACTACGCCGCAGTTTCCGTTTATTCAAAACGTTCAGCAGAAGACTCAGGACAGCGTGAATTCCGCGTTCGTGCTTTCGGGAGGGCCGTCGGTTGCGCCGATTCCGTTTACTCCGGATGCGGGATTGGGGCAGAGCGTTTATACGGCGAAGAAGACGGCGGGATCAGGTTATGTGCAGCAGTGGAACCTGGCGGTGCAGCGGTCGATTACGAACAATATGTCGGTGGAGCTAGCGTATGTGGGATCGCATATTGTGCATGTGGGGATTCCAGATTCGAATCTCAATCAGTTGACGGCGACGCAGCTTGCGCAGGGACCTTCGCTGCTGACGCAGGTGAATAATCCTTACTTTGGGCAGATCCCCATTTCGAGCTCGATCGGGACGAAGACGGTTAGTCAGGCGCAACTGTTGAAGCCCTACCCCCGATTTCTGAATGTTGCGACGTATCGGAACAATAGCGGCACGACGAACTACAACGCGATCGAAGCCAAGGTGGAGCAGCGCTTTTCGCATGGGGTCGCCTTTCTGTTTGCGTATACGCATTCGAAGTTGATTGATGATGCTTCGTCGGTGTTCTCGTCGACAGTGCTCTCGTCCCCGAACTCGAGCAGCCTCGTGGCGGCTGATACGTTTCGACCCTATCTGGAGCGCGATTCGTCGAATGGAGATATGCCGAATGTGACTTCGTTCAGCGGGATCTATGATCTGCCTGCCGGACGGGGGCATCGGTTTGGGTCGACCGGTGTAGGAAATGCAGTGTTGGGGGGATGGTCACTGAATGCGATCTTCTCGCTGCAGTCGGGGATGCCGGTGACGGTGACGCAGGCGACGAACAATAACTCGTTCGCGGGGTTTGCGCTGCAGCGGCCAAATATTGTTGGGAATCCGCGCTTGTCACCGGGACAGAGGACGCCGGCGCGTTACTTCAATACAGCGGCGTTTGCTACGGCTCCGCAGTTTGTGATCGGCACGGCTTCGAGGAATCCGGTGCGGGGGCCTGCTTATCGCGACCTGGATGTTGCGCTGGTAAAAACGGTGAATCTACCGCTGGAGACGAACCTGCAGTTCCGGGCGGAGCTGTTCAACATTACGAATACGCCGGCGTTTTCGCAGCCCAATGGAAGCTTTGGGGCGGCTGCATTTGGGAGTATTACGAGTACGACGACTGATCCCCGGGTTGTGCAGTTTGCGCTTCGGCTGAGCCGGTAGAACCTTCGAGTCTGACTCGCTAGTCGAGGAGGGAGTCAATGAAGGAGCTGCTGTCGAAGGGGATGATGTCTTCGAGTTTTTCGCCGATGCCGGCGTAGATGACTGGGAGCTTGAGTTCGGTGGCGATGGCTAGGACGATGCCGCCTTTGGCGGTGCCGTCGAGCTTGGTGAGGACGATGCCGGTGACGTGGGCTGCTTCCGTGAAGAGGCGGGCTTGCTGTAGGCCGTTCTGGCCGGTGGTCGCGTCCATGACGAGGAGGGTTTGGTGCGGGGCGCCGGGGACTAGTTTTTCCGCGGTGCGGCGCATCTTGTCGAGCTCCTTCATGAGGTCGGTTTTGGTGTGAAGGCGGCCGGCGGTGTCGACGATTAATATCTGGGTGCCTCGGGCCTTGGCGGCGGCGCAGGCGTCGTAGAGAGCAGCTGAGGGGTCGCCGCCTTGCTTGGTTTTGATGATCTGGACGTCGGAGCGCTGGGCCCAGACTTCGAGCTGCTCGATGGCGGCGGCGCGGAAGGTGTCGGCTGCGCAGAGGAGGACGGTTCGGCCTTGCGCGGTGAAGTAGGCGGAGAGCTTGCCGGTGGTGGTGGTCTTGCCGGTGCCGTTGACGCCTACCATCATGATGACCTCGGGTGGGGTGGCGGGGTGGCGGATGGGGCGGGCGACGCCGTCGAGGACGGCTTTGAGTTCGGCTTTGAGGAGCTGCTTGAGTTCATCGCCGCCCTGGATGCCGGTGCGGAGGGCGCGCTGGCGAAGGTTCTCCATGACGAGGGCGGTGGTGGGAGCGCCGAGATCGGCGGCGAGGAGGAGCGGCTCGAGGTTGACCAGGGTGGTCTCGTCGACCTCGCGGGTGAGGGCGATGACGGAGCTGATGGACTCGGTAAAGGACTCGCGGGTGCGGGTGACCGCCTGCTTCATGCGGTCGAAGAGGCCGCGCTTCGGCTCCTGTGGTTCGGGGGCCTGGGGCTGGTCAGGTTCTGTGGGGCGTTTGCCGAAGAGGGAGAAGGCCATGCTGATTCTAGTTTATCGGATTGGACCGGTATGGGCTTTTAGAGGCCGGTCTTTGCAGAGGCGCGGTTGGGGCGTATCTTCTTGCGCATGACGAAGGTCGAGCTGTTTGAGTTCATGTCGGGCTGCAAGCTGGGAGTACTGGGGAGTGTTTCGCCTGAGGGCGTTCCGCAATCTGCGCTGGTGGGGATTGCTGTGAGCGAGGAGTTCGAGATTATCTTCGACACACTGGACACGACGCGGAAGTTCAGAAATCTGACTGCCAATTGCAGAGCTAGCTTTGTCATTGGCTGGGAGGGGGAGACGACGGTGCAGTTAGAGGGGGAGGCGTTTTTGCCGGAGGGTGAGGAACTGGACCGGTACAAGAAGATCTACTTTGCCGCGTGGTTGGATGGACCCGCGCGACAGAGCTGGCCGGGAATGACTTACTTTGTTGTGCGGCCGCTGTGGATCCGATATAGCGACTTCGATCAGCGACCGCCTTTGATTGAGGAACGGTCTTTCGGTGATTAGTTTTTTGTGTTCGTCAGGATGCCTGGTTGGAGCTCTGCCTTGAGTTTTGGTAGACGCGCAGACGGACGCAGCCGGCCTGGAGAAGCGGGGTGTCGACCTGGTGGGAGCGGCCATGGTCGAGCAGATCGCCGAGAATGGTGTCGACTTCGACGGGGAGGCCTTTTTGCAGGTCTCTGTACATGGACGAGGTGAGGTTGGAGCCCTTGGCGGTCGTACGCATGCGAAGGTTTTCAAGGACGGATTGAGGGGGAGGGAAGCCGCAGGCGGTGGCGACTGCGGCGCACTCGTCGATGGCACGAAGGGCGGTCTGTTCGCCGTAGGGTACGGCGTTGATCTCGCCGATGGGGCCGTTGAGCAGGCAGGTGATGAGGCCGAGAGAGGAGAGCATCACCCACTTCTGCCACATGGCGTCGGTGATTGTGGTGGAGAGCTCGGTGTCGAAGCCGGAGTCGCGTAGAGTCTCATCGAAGAGGCGAATGCGCGGGGTGATCTCTCCGCTGCGCTCGCCGTAGATGAGCTTCTGGATCGGGTTGATCTGGACGATGCGTCCCTGTTGGTCGAGATCCGCGATGACCATGCAGGCGCCGCCGAGGACTGGGCGCTCGCCGAAGCGGCGGGCGAGGGTGTAGATGTGGCGCAGGCCGTTGAGGACGGGGTAGATCATGGTGTCGGGGCCGACGGCGGGGGC
Organism: Acidobacteriaceae bacterium KBS 89; assembly: GCA_000381605.1. Classification (GTDB taxonomy): domain Bacteria; phylum Acidobacteriota; class Terriglobia; order Terriglobales; family Acidobacteriaceae; genus Edaphobacter. The sequence continues at coordinate 100,082 of KB906754.1, read as the reverse complement.
CAGGTCTTCCATTGCCTGATCGAAGGCAGGGGCCTTCACGCTGAGGAAGATGATGTCGAAGGGGCCGATGATTTCCTGCGCGGTGATGACGTTGGGCTGGAGGGTGAGGTCTCCGTGAGGGCTGAGGACTTGAAGGCCTTCGCTGCGGAGATGCTGCGCGCGGGAGGGCCGGACGAGAAAGGTGACATCGCGTCCTGCCTGCGCGAGACGCGCTCCAAAATAGCCGCCAACGGCACCAGCACCAACGACGAGGATCTTCATACGGTTTTGGATGCACCGGGTTTCGCGGTGGGTGCGGTTCTAGGGGCTGGTCGATGTTGGGGCGGGCTGCGGCGCCGGGGAGTAGATGCCGGGGCGCACCAGCAGAAGCAGGTAAATGAGAAGGATGGCGATGAGAACGAGGCCGCCGATGAAGATGTGCGGCTTGAATCCGAGCACGGTTTTGTGACGGGGAAGGTCCGGGGGCGGGATGTGTTCGTGCTGGTGATCGCGTTCGTGGTTGTGTTCGTGCATGCAGACCAGCTTACTTCGCAAAACGCAATTGCGTGCTGCATGAAGGGAAAATATTTTGTTGCTGCGAGAGAAGTGCTAGGCTGCGATTTTGTCGCGAGCCTGAAAGTGGCTTTGGGCGGGTGCTTGCATGATTTGTGAGGTGGGATGGGCGTCGGTCGCCTTTGGAACCGATTTGGTCTGGCGTGCCCTGATGAAGATTACGGCTGTGACCAGGACGATCGCTATTGTGACGATGAAGCCGATGACGACGGGCTTGATGGATGAGTCGCCTGTGCGTTCTTCAGGGGTCGGATCGCTTCGTGTTGGCCGTTGCTCGCTCATGCATGGTTGGATGCCGAAGCTGCGATGTGAGGCTAGATGCGAGGGGTATTCCTAGCGTCATTCTTCACGGCCGGGGCGGGTCATGAGTTCGCGGATGGCTTCTTTGGGGCTCTTGTTGTGGTGGAGGATGGCGTCCATTTGCTCAGTGATGGGCATCTCGACGGCGTAACGGGCGGCGATGCCAAGGGCTGCCCCGGTGGTGCGGACACCTTCGGCGACCTTGCCGTTGAGGCCGGCGATGATGTCGGGCAGTTGGCGGCCGCGACCGAGTTCGATGCCGACGGCGCGGTTGCGTGAGAGCGAACCGGTGCAGGTGAGGACGAGGTCGCCGATGCCTGAGAGTCCGGCGAGGGTCTGGCGACGACCACCGCAGGCTACGGCGAGGCGGGTCATCTCGGCGATGCCCCGCGTGATGAGTGCGGCGGAGGAGTTGTGGCCGAGGTTGAGCCCGTTGGCCACGCCAGCCGCGAGCGCGATGACATTTTTCATGGCGCCACCGAGTTCGACGCCGGGTACGTCTTCGTTGGTGTAGACGCGGAGGGTCGGAGAGGTGAGGTCGCGCTGGATGATCTGGGATATCTGCGGGGAGTCCGAGGCGACGACGAGGGCGGTGGGCATTCCGGCGGCGACCTCCTGCGCGAAGGAGGGGCCGCTGAGGACAGCGAAGGGGCTAGCAGTCGCTGAGGCGACGACCTGCGACATGCGGAGGAAGGTGGTTTCCTCGAGCCCTTTGCTGGCGCTGAGGATGATCTGGCCGCGCGTTAGCAGTGGGGCGATGTGGGTAATGACACCTCGCAGGTATTGAGAGGGTGTAACGCAGAGAAGGATATCGGCCTCGAAGATCGCGCGCGGAAGGTCGGAGGTGACGTCGATGTCGGCTGGAAGGGTAAAGCCGGGAAGGTACGGGAGATTTTCGCCGGCCTCGGTGAGTTGTTCGGCGAGTGCGGTGGAGTGTGCCCAGAGGCAGAGATGGTGTCCGCCGCGGCGGGCGAGGGACAGGGCAAGGGCTGTGCCCCAGGCTCCCGCGCCAAGGATGGCGATGCGGCTCATGCGGCCGCCTTTTTCTTGCCGAAGCGGCTTTCGGTGCCGCCTAGCAGACGGCGAATGTTTTCGTGGTGTTTGACGATGATGAGGAGCGGGATGAAGAGGAAGCCGGCGATGACGATGGGAGTTCGGTAGGGCACGAAGTAGAAGCCGAAGAGCGGGAAGAAGGCCGAGCCGATGATGGAGGCCAGCGAGACGTAATGAGTGATGAGGAAGATGACGAGGAAGATGGCGAAGGTGCAGCCTGCGGCCGCTGGGGAGAGGGCGAGGAAGACGCCAAGGGCGCTGGCGACACCTTTGCCGCCGCGAAAGCCAAGCCAGATTGGAAAGACGTGGCCAAGGATGGCAGCGACTGCAGCGACGACGGCGAGGTCGTAGTTGTCTGGTGCGATGAGCTGTGCAATTTTGACGGCAAGAAAGGCTTTGCCGCAATCGAGGAGGAGGGTGGCGATGCCGAGTCCCTTGGCACCGGAGCGGGCGACGTTGGTCGCGCCGATGTTGCCGCTGCCCGTGGCGCGGATGTCCTGCTTGAGGAAGATTTTGACGAGGAGATAGCCGAAGGGGATGGATCCCAGGAGATATGCGAGCGGAATGGAGATGAGCCAGGGGTTCATGGTCGTCTGGATGAGTTTAGCAAGGTGGAGGAGTTCTCAGTCTGGGACTTGTCTGATTGATTTGACGGATTGACGAGGAGGCGAGTTTCGGGTGATGGAAGCAAGCGCCGGCACAGCCCCCATAACGCGGACGAGTAGTTGGAGGGCTAAGGTATTGCGGCTAATCGCAAGAACTCGAACGGGCAGTTTTGGATATTGCCCACTCTAAAGAAGGTGGTGGCGGATGAGTTCGAGTGCGTGCTGGCTGGCCCACAAGCGAATGCGTTCACGGTCGCCGGGAAGCTGGAACTCTTTCACTTGCGTGTTCTGGGAGTCGGCTAAGGCAATGTAGACGAGGCCGATGGGTTTGTTGGCGTCGGGGCCGGGAGCGCCGGGGCCAGGGCCGGCGATGCCGGTGATGGAGATGCCGAGGGCGGCGCCGGTGCGGACGCGCATGCCCTCGGCTAGTGCGCGCGCGACCTCGGGTGAGACGGGACCTTTGGTTGCGATGAGTTCGGTGGGGACTCCAGCGAAAGTAGTTTTGAGTGCGTCGCTGTAGACGACCGCGCCGCCGAGGAAATAACGCGAGCTGCCGGGGACGGCGGTGAGTCGCTCTGCGAGGAGACCGCCCGTGCAACTCTCAGCGGTGGCGAGGGTGAGATGACGAAGGCCTAGGTTGAGAAGCACGACCTCTTCGAGGGACTCGCCATGCGACGAGAAGATGGCGTCTTCCATTTCGGCTTCGATCTTTTCGGTGAGTTCGTCGAGGCGGGCATCGGCATCGGCTAGTGTGGGTTTGGCGCAGAGGAAGTGGAGCTGAATTTCGCCGGAGCCGGCGAGGATTGTGGTCTCGACATCAGGGTACTGCTGGTAGATGGGCGCGGTGCGGGCGTCGATGTGCGACTCGGGAATGAGGGCCATCCGGAGGATGCGCTTGGCAAGGTGACGCACGGGAAGGGATGCGGCGAGGCGCGGCTTCACCTCATCATCGAAGAGCGGCTTGAGTTCCTTGGGCGGGCCGGGGAGGAGGATGACGATCTTGCGAACGGGTTTGCCGTTCGTGTCGAGGATTGTTGTGTCGAGGAACTGGGCGGGTGCGCTGCCGTATTTGTTGTGGATGACGTCAGCGCCGTCTAGGACGTTTGCCTGCTTGGCATTGTTGGAGGGCATCACCATCTGACGCGCGGCGAAGCGCTTGTAGAGTGCGGCGAGGACGGCGTTGTCAGCGTGAAGGTCGATACCGAGTGCGGCGGCGGCGGCTTCGCGTGTGAGGTCGTCCTCGGTGGGGCCGAGGCCGCCGGAGAAGATGACGATGTCGACGCGGGAGATTGCGATGATGGCGGCGCTGGTGAGATGAGCGAGGTTGTCGCCGACGATGGTCTTGAAGGCGACCTGAACTCCGAGGTCGTTGAGACCCTCGGTGAGGTAGAGAGAGTTGGTGTCCTGGCGGAAGGGCGTGAGCATCTCGGAGCCAGCTGCGATAATTTCAGCGATCATGTTTGAGTAGAGTCTTTCCGCCGGATTGATGGACTTTTCTCGATGATATCGGTTGTGAATCGATTTCGCCGAGACGCCGCGGAGTTCCTTCAATAGATAGGCTTGCTTTGGATGAAGCTCTCCGGCGTGCCGTCGGCGGGGTTGATGAAGATGATGTCCCTGGGGTCGCGCCGTGGGGTGTCGACTGCCAGGACGACGAAGGGCTCCTCGAGGATCTCGGGTGTGCCGTGAACGGTGCCCTGCTTGAAGAATATGAGCTGACCGGGGCCGACTTCAAAGTGTGGTGAGTCGCCAAGGAAAAATGTTGCGCGGCCGGAGACGACCAGAAGATATTCATCGCAGGTTGCGTGATAGTGCGCGGGCGTGGGTCGATAGACGCGAAAGACACGGGCGCTGGCGTTTTGCTCGTCGGTGAGGCGCGTGTCGATAAGCATGGTGTCGGCGGCGGCGGGAAAGTTTCCGGCGATCTTGTTGATATCAAAGACTGCGGTGGTGTTGGGCGAAGCTTGTTTTGTAGTGTTAGTCATGAAGCGGCTCCTCTGCACATAGTTAAGATGACGCACGGAGGGCTGGGACTCTGGCGATTAATTTGTCGAGGCGCCGTTTCGCATTGGAAGGAAGATGGAAAAAACGGTGCCGCATAGGGGTTCGGAGGTGCGGGAGCGGACGCGGAGACTGCCGCCATGTTTTTCGACAAGTTCGCGAGAAACCCAAAGACCCAGGCCTGTGCCGGTATCTTTTTTCGTGGTGAAGAAGGGTTCGAAGATGCTTTCGAGATGCTCAGACGGGATGCCGGGGCCGGTATCGGCGATGGTGATGCGGACGCCGGTATGCGAGGGATTGCGAGGATCAATCGCGGAGTTTGCTTCGACTCGGACTACGGAGCCCATCGTGCAGGCGTCGAGACTGTTTGCGACGAGGTTGGAGAGGACCTGACGAAGCTCACCGGGAGAGCCCAGAACCTCTCTTTCCGTTGTGGTGTTGACCACGAATGAGATTCCAAGTCTAGCGGCGCGAGAGGCGTAGAAGTCAGTGACCTCGCGGACGATGGTGGCGGGCATGAAGTGCGCTGGAGTCGAGGTCTCGCGATAGAAACCCAGTGATTGACGGGTAATGTGGGCGATGCGGCCAAGTTCGTCTTCGGCCTGGGACAACAGTTGACGGACTTCGTTCAAACTGTCGGAACGCCGGGCGATGTAGACCAGGTTCGTGAGACCTTCGAGGGGATTGTTGACCTCATGCGCGATGGTCGCGGCGAGGCGCCCCGCCGTGGCCAATTTTTCGGCGCGCATCAGTGCGCCTTCGGACATTCGGCGCTCGGTTATGTCACGGAAGACGAGGACGACGCCAATCATTTGATCAGAACTATTGCGGATGGGTGCTCCGCTGTCGTCGATGCAGATCTCCTTGCCTTTTCTGGAGACGAGGAAAGTGTGGTTGGCGAGGCCGACGACGGTGCCGAGACGACGCACCTTGTCGACGGGGTTCTCGACCACTTCGCGGGTGTCCTCGTTGAAGATGGGGAAGACTTTGTGGAGAGTCTGGCCGCGGGCCTCGCTCTCGTTCCAGCCGGTGAGTTGCTCGGCGATGGGGTTCATGAAGACGACCTTGCCATCGACGTCGCAGGCGATGACTGCATCGCCGATGCTGCGGAGGGTGGTGTTGAGCCACTGCTCGCGTGCATCCGACTCTTCGCTCCGAAGCTTCACCTCCTTAATTTGATTGTTGTATGTGTCGGTGAGCCTATGGAAGACTCGCCGCGTCTCCCACACGAGCAAGGTACCGACCAAGGCGATGGCTCCGATCAGAGCAATTCTGGCGTTGCGTTGGACTTGGAAGTCTTCGGCAGAGCGTTCGGCGCGGCGTCCGATGACGATATTGACGAACTCATCCATTAGGGAGCGGAGGCTGTCCATGGCCTGTTTGCGTTGGAGCAGGTGCTGCTCGATCGCAGATGCGTCCATCGGAGATTGAATGTCCTGATGGGCTTTCTTCTCCCACTCCCTATGTGTGGCCTGTAGACGCTGGAGCCTGGCGACCTGGTCTGGGCGGCGGACCAGGCTGAACAACGTATTGAATTCGGGCTCGATTTGCTGGTCAGCCTGGTGCAGCGGCTCGAGAAAGACGGGATTGCGCGTAAGGAGATATCCGCGCAGGCCAGTCTCCTCATCCACCATCAGTTTGATCAGGCGGTTGGCGTGGAGGATGACCACGTCGGCGCGATCGACAACGGCAGCACTTTCCTGGACGCGTTGCAGACCGTAGCCAAGGACGATTGCCAGGACAGTGAGAGCTGCAATAGGTAAGGCAAGGAGTCGAACCAGAAGCCTGCTATAAAGACGCGATTCCACAGTACTTTCCCTCATGCGTACGTATGATTTTTCAGGTCGTGTCCAGGCTCGACTATGGCCGGCGTCCTCGATTCTACGTAAGGGGCGATTCCCAAGTCATCTGAATTATTTTGGTTCCCTGCCTAACCGCGGGACTGGTCCATTGTCTAACCTGCGCAAATAGAAAGGCTGGAAGGGCATGAATCGAGCGTGCACCGAAAGAGAATTCGATTTGGCCCGCAAATCGTTTGAAGATGCAAGTTGTCGGTTGAGATTTGGGAGAAGGACGTCCGTATCCCTGCTTGATTTGCGATGAATTAGGGTTTACTACGAAACTTTTCGTTGACAACTACGAAATACTTCGTATAACTTTGCCTTGCGTTGTAACTGCTTCATGAGGGCAGACGCCCCGGTGGCGCTTTCCCTTTGCCTTGACTTGCCGCTTTTGCAAATGAACTTGTGCCGTGTTCTTTAGCGTGACGAGACTTTCACGCTGCAGAACGCGAAAGGGAGCCTTTGTCTTCACAGCGCTCTTGGATGCGCGCTTAACCGAGAAACTCAGGAGACCGCGATGAACGTTCGTCTTTTTTTCTGCCCCATTCTTTCGATGTTGTTGTGTTCCGTTGCTTCAGGTCAGCAGGCGGCTCAAGGTGGAGGAGGAAGCTCGCCATCCGTGGTCGCTTCTACAAGCACAGGCACTGGATTGAAACAGGAGATTGCACGCCGGATCGGTATTCTGGAGGCGGCGATTCGAAAGGCCGAGGCCAACCATGCGGCCGATGTTGAACTGGGCAATGCATACCGGCAGCTTGCGCTGCTGTATGAGGACGCGGCGGAGTGGGCGCGATCCGAGGCGACACTGGAGCACGCAATTTCTTTGCTTCATCGTTCTGCAGAGTCGAGTAAAGATATGGCGACTGCGGTCAGCCAACTGGGCAGTCTGCATGTTGCGATGGGAAGGCTGCGCGAGAGCGAAAAGGAAGAGCTGGAGGCGTTGAGGCTCAGAGAGAAGCTTGACGACCGATTGCAGATTGCGCGCAGTTGGAGCGATCTCGCGGCGCTCTCTCTTGCGCAACACAAGTTTGAGAAGGCGAGAGATTATGCGCAGAAGGCGGTCGCTGAATTTGTTGCGAACGAACAGTCCGGGGTTATTGACAGGATAACGGCGCGGTATGCGCTCTCGATTGCGCTTTGCAATCTCAAGGAGTGTGCGTCTGCGATTCCGCTGCTGAAGGTTGCCATCGATGATGCGAGGGAGAAGCTGGCGATGTTCGATTTTCCAATTGGCCTGGGCGATTTCTTGTTGGGGTACGCCTACTGGAAGTCTGGTGATTTGTTTGACGCGGGACCCCATATGCAACGCGGAATGGCGGCGATGAGCGCACAGCTTGGGTGGGGGCATCCAGCTTATGTGAGCGCGTTGAGGCAGTATGCCAAATACCTTCACGAGAGCAAGAACGTGGAGGCGGCCAGTCTGGTCGAACGGCAGATCCGGCAGGCGGAGGCGGTTGTGGATGTTCATTCGATCCAGGCGGGGCAGGGTGTGTTTGGTTTCGCGGAGCTGCGATAGATCCCTGTGGTCGATAGATTCGGGGGTTTAGATAAGCTTGCGGCCTTCAATGTCGAGCGAGACGTGGTAGAGGGCTTCGCGGGTGGCGAGTGTGGCGTTGCCGTCTTCGAGGAAGGCGAGGCCTACGAGGTTGTTGCCGGAGACGACGAGGGAGGCTTCGTGACGTGGTGTGATGCGGACGATGCCGCGCTGGCCGCGGAGGCTGGCAGCGACGTAGAGGTTGTCGTCGACGTCGAAGGCCATACCCTGAGCGCGACCGAGGCCTTGATAATAGACCGTTGTGTTGCCATCACGATCGATGGCGTGAATCGATTGATTCGATGAAGTTGTTGGTCCGGTGACGAAGAGCGTTCCTGCGCTGTTGAAGGCGAGATGGTAGGCGGCGATGCTTGGTTCGAGTGTGGCGTAGACGAAGATCTCGCCGCTGATGCCGTCGGAGTTGGCGCGGCCGATTTTGAAGATGGTGCCGGAGCGATCGCCGACGAAGAGATTGCCGTCGCGGTCGAAGGCGATGCCGGTGGCGATGCCCATGCCCTCGGCGTAGGAAGAGATGGCGCCGTCGGGGGAGATACGGTAGACGGTGCCTTCGGCGCGTGAGCTGGCGTAGAGGTACCCGTTGGAGTCGAAGGCGAGGCCAGTCGCGTTGAGAAGATCGCGGACGAAGGGGCGGACCTGGAAGTCGCGTTGAATTTGAAAGATGGAGACAGGGACGGCCTGGCCGCGTGTGCCGGAGACGGTGGCGTAGACGTTGCCTTCGGCGTCGACTGCGGGGTTGGCGACGGGGTGGAGGTTTTCGGCCATGGGAACGGCGACACGGAGGGTGAGGGCGTTGCTCCCGGTGGCGCTACGATGGAGGACGAGGTCGCCGGAGATGGTACCTTCTGGGACGCGGATGGTGGCGCGGGTTGGGCGGCTTAGTACGACGGGAGCGGAGATGTCTCCTATGGTGGCGCGGGGCATGTGGGCACCGTCGGGCTCCAGGTGCTGGCCGTGAACGTCGATTTCGCCACCGGGCATGGCGGCGATGGGCGAGACGCTGTCGAGATGGGGGGCGGGGGCGTCAGGCTTGTCGGACGTCAGGAAGGAGCGGAGGGTCGTCATGCTGGGATTAGCGTAGACGGGTGTGCGGGGGAGCGCAACTGAGAGGTGCCTAGAACCAGAGGCGGATGAACTGGGCGACGGCCAGGGCGAAGAGGCCGGCGGCTGCGTCGTCGAATATGATGCCGGTGCCGCCGGGCAGGCGTTCCAGCTTGCGGATGGGTGGGGGCTTGAAGATGTCGAAGATGCGGAAGAGTAGGAGGGAGAGGGCGGCGTGGGGCCAGTCGGCGGGGATGGCGATGAGGGCGATGAGTTGGCCGGCGACCTCGTCGATGACGACGTGGCCGGGATCTTCGCGGCCGGATTCATTGGCGACGATGGTGGCGGCGCGGATGCCGCCGAATGTGGCGATGATTGCGGTTATGGCTGTGCCGAGTGCGAGGATAATTGGGGATAGGTGCAGGACGTGGGCGGCGGCGTACCAGAGCAAAACGGCGGAGATGCTGCCGTAGGTGCCCGGGCCGGGTTTGAGCAGGCCTACACCGAAGAAAGTGCCTATGAGCCAGGCCCAGAGGGTCTTTTTTTTGGAGGGAGGGTGGATCTGGATGTTGGAGTTGGCCATTTAGGGTCTTGCCGAATGCTGCTGAGATTTTATACGGGTTTGGCCCCCACTCCCCGGCAAAATGTCACAAAGTATTGATTTGACAATTGTTAGGTTCGGACTTCGGCCATTTTCCCGCCATTTGACAGCTTGTTTTGTGTCAAAGTCCTGATTCGGCGTGGGTTATCCTTACAGTGAGTTGAGTCCCGGGTTGAGGCGTGCGATCGAGCTGGCAATGAATTTGTTCTTTGTTATCAATGATTTGTGAGGGCTAGTCTTCGTCGTTCTGGCGGATGTGCTTGTTGGAGCGGGCCAGTTCTTCCAGCAGGTCGGGGTCCTGGATTGGAGTGGAGACCTTGTAGTCGCCGCTGGCCCATTTGCCGAGGTCGATGCGGCGGCAACGGTCGGAGCAGAAGGGGAAGTCTTCGCTCCAGGGAAGGACGATGTTGCGGCAGGTAGGGCAGCGGAGAGCTTTGACTTTCGGGTTGGAGGCTTTCGACATAACACTCCTAGTTTAATACTTTTCGGGTGGGCGACAAAGTGCGATGAAAGAGTAACAATCGCGTGCGTCTAATGGGTGCGAGGTGCCTTATGCGTGGGCCCTCGACTTTGGCAAGATGACCTGGGCGACGTTGTGCATTGGGTTCTTGTGTTTGGCCTGTTGCAGTTGCGAGATGTTTTGCTGCGGTGGGCGGATGTAGACTTTTTCACGAGGTGGCTTTAATTTCTCTTTGTCTCGCAGCAAAACGCACATTGAAATGTAGAGAGGAACTCACATGCTGAAAGGTGCTTTGAGGCGTGAGTCCGTACGCATGACTCGCGGAGCCGTTCTCTTGCTGGGTGGGTTTTTTTTGTGTGTTGCAGCTGCGGTTGCACAACGTGAAGCCGCAGTTTCGGAGTTGGAGGCGCTACCTCCAGGTGTAACTCTGCCGGTAAAGGTGGAACGAGCGCTTCGTGCCGGCAAGGTGCAGGTTGGAACACCGATCGTGGTAAAGACGACGCAGAGGGTTCCAGTGAGTGAGGGCACCTATCTCAAGGCGGGTGCCGAGTTGGATGGCGAGGTCGTGGCATCGATTGCCGGCAATCGCAACGGTTCGATGCCAGCCACTCTGTCGATTCGGTTCACGCGGCTTCGGTATGGCAAGCAGTCTATTCCGCTCAGGACGAAGGCAATTGCGATTGCTAACTTTGCGGAGGTCAACTACGCGTACCTGCCTGCTGACGGGGGGCCTGACATGGGCATTGTCAGTGAGGCGAACTGGACTACGAGGCAGGTCGGCGGTGATTCGGTCTTCCGAACAGGCTGGGTGGGCCCGGTCTTAGGCGCTGGTGGCCAAGGGAAGGTAGGGCGTGCAGACTACTACGGTGTCTACAGCCTGCCGGAAGCCTCACCGAATGACCGCAGATCATTTCCCCGCGCTTTGGGGGTATTCTCTACCACCGCTTCCGGCTTGTATGGTTTTGACAGTGGGAGTGCGCTCAACTCAGCTGATGGGACGATTACCTTGACCGGTCCGGGTAAAAGTATTGAGCTGCGGTGGGGGGACAACCTGTTGCTTGAGGTAATTTCTTCCTCATAACTTCGACCCTTCCGGATTCCCGCGCCACAAGGCTTACTCGAGGATGCGGCGACCACGTCGTAGTCGTGGGCGCCGGTGATTTCGGCTCGGTAGAAGGTTTTACACAGACTATGATGCTTGTGTGAGCCTGCCACTGAGTGCGCCGATACTGCCGATGCTTGCGAAACGTGTGGCGGAGATTCCAGCGGTTGGCGATTGGATCTTCGAGCCAAAGTGGGATGGATTCCGGTGTGTTGTGTTTCGGGATGGGGACGAGATTCTGCTACAGAGCCGAGATGGAAAGCCGCTGAACCGGTATTTTCCGGAGGTGGTTGAGGTACTGCTGACGCAGTTACCGCAACGTTGCGTACTTGATGGCGAGCTTGTCATTGCAACGAAGGATGGGCTGGACTTCGATGCGCTGCAGTTGCGGATTCATCCGGCGGCTTCGCGGGTGAAGATGTTGGCTGTGGAGAGTCCGGCTTCGGTGGTGTTCTTCGACCTGTTGTGGGTAGGGGATGAGGATCTGCGGGAGGTTCGGTTCGAAGTGCGGAGAAAGCGGCTGGAGGATGTGCTTGGTCGTGTGAGCGTGCCGGTGCATGTGACGCCCGCGACGAGAGACAAGGTTGTAGCGGCGGACTGGTTCAAGAGATTTGAGGGGGCCGGGCTGGATGGTGTGATGGCGAAGCCCGCGGACGGAACGTATCAGCCGGATAAGCGGGTGATGCTGAAGGTGAAGCATGAGCGCGACTGCGACTGCGTCGTTGCGGGTTTTCGTTGGCACAAGAATGGTGAGGGAACGGCGGTAGGGTCGCTGTTGCTGGGGCTCTACGATGCGAATGGCGCGCTGCAACATGTGGGCGTATGCGCGAGCTTTACGATGCCGAAGCGGAAGGAACTTGTGGAGTTTCTTGGGCCGTACCGAGTGGATGCTTTGAATGGGCATCCGTGGGCGGGGTGGGCTGAAGCTGTGGCGAGCGGGAGGATGCCCGGCGGACAGAGCCGATGGTCGGCGGGGAAAGATCTGTCGTGGGAGGCGGTGCGACCTGAGCTGGTGGTGGAGATTGCGTATGAGCATATGCAGGGCGATAGATTTCGGCATATGGCGCAGTTTCGGCGATGGCGAATGGACAAGCGGCCGCAGGATTGTACCTACGAGCAGCTGGAGGTGGTGCCGGCTCAGGAACTGATGGAGATTTTTCCTGAACGGAAGAGTTAAAGTTACTCTATTTTTGATGGGTAGCGGCCCCACCTGTCAAATTCCTCTTGAGTAAGGCTGGCGTACTGTTTGGTGGGAATTCGCCTGATGTTCCATGAAAAGTTGAGATGGTGATATGCGTGTTGCAAACCTATCTGAAGTTCCACCTCGCTTAGCGCTCCAGCTGCTGCCTGACGTTCGAGTCTTTCGAGTTCCTCTCTGGCCTCAGATAAATTGCTTTTGATGATCTCCAGATTAAGTTTCTTTCTTCGTGTCATATATTTTTTTTGGCCTTCAATTAGGAGAATCGATTGATTCGCGCCAGGCGCGGGTGGGGTCGTCGTCGGGATCGGGAGTGGATTGTGGGGGGCGCTGGGCTTCTGGGACGTTTCGCAGATTTAGGCGGATGCGATACCAGATGGCGGAGCTACCGCGCATTCGGTCGATGAGGATGTCGTCTTCGGCGAGATGGGCTGCGGCTTCTGAGTGTTTTTCTTTCCAGCGAGCGAGGCCAGCTTCAGCGGCGGCTTTGTCGGGTGACTGGGCGACGATGATGAGAGGGTGCTTGGGGGTGCGGCGTGCTGGGGTTTTACGTGGGGTGGATTTCGCTGTGGTTGTTTCGGTGTCTGAGGAGCCGGGTTCGGCTGCGGATTTTGAGCGTTTCTTGAAGCGGTGGGCTCCGAAGCCTTCCTGCATTTGCTGATCGAATGCTTTGGCCTTGGAGGGCTGAACGCGTTTGGGTTCGCCTTCGGCTTTGGCGAAGTGTGGGGGCCAGGGGGCGTCGCCGAGACCTTCGGCTTCATCTCGTGCGGCTAGGGCGAGGAGCTGATCGAGTGAGCCGGGGGCGGCGTCCATGGCTTCGTGGGGGTTGCCGTGGTCGGAGAAGAGCTGAGGAATGGTGAGGACGGTGAAGTCCGATGGGTTGGCGTCGGGGACTTCGTGCCAGTGGAGCGGGGCGGAGACGCGGGCGTCAGGGAGGGGACGAACCGAATAGGCGCTGGCGGTGGTGCGGTCTTTGGCGTTCTGGTTGTAGTCGAGGAAGACGCCATGGCGTTCCTCTTTCCACCACTTCGAACTGGCTAGGGTGGGGACGCGTCGCTCGACGGCGCGAGCGAGGGCTAGGGCAGCGCGGCGGACTTCGGTGAAGGTCCAGCGGGGATGGATGCGAACGTTGACGTGCATGCCGCGGGAGCCGCTTGTCTTGGGCCAGCCCGTTAGGCCGTTTTCTTCGAGGATTGCTTTGACTTCGAGGGCGACAGCGCGAACGTCGGGCCAGTCGACGCCCGGGCCGGGGTCGAGATCGATGCGGAGCTCGTCGGGGTGGTCGAGGTCGGTGGAGCGGACTGGATGCGGGTGGAGTTCGATGCAGCCGAGATTGACGATGAACGCAAGGCCGGCGGCGTTGTCGACGACGACCTCTTCGGCGGTGCGGCCGGAGGGGAAGGAGAGAGTGACCGTCCGGAGGAAGGTGGGCAGGTCAGAGGGAGCGCGTTTTTGGTAGAAGGGTTCGGGCTGGCCGCTCTCAAGGCAGGCTCCGTTGACGAAACGCTTGAGGACGATGGGCCGGTCGCGGATGCCCTGGAGGGCTCCTGGAGCGATGGCGAGGTAGTAGCGGACGAGGTCGAGTTTTGTGAGTTGGGTTTCGCGGGAGAAGTAGAGCTTCTCGGCGTGTGTGATGCGAACGGTTTGGTCGTCGATCTGGAGGAGTTCGGCGGTGTCGTTCTTGGCGGTAGTCTTCACGGGCATAGGGTATACCGTGGCGGAGCTGACTTGGAGTGAGATGCGTTTCAGCGGGTGATGGGAAACCAGATTTCGAGTGGGCCACGGGTGACGGGATCGAAGCGGTGATCGTAGCGCTCGAAGTCCGGGGTGTGCGCGGGTTTTACGCCGGAGGAGGGTAGCCAGGTCTGGAAGACAGACTGCCAGAAGGGGCGGATGTCTTTGACGGCGGCGAGAGGGAAGACGGCGTACTCGGCGGCAGGGACGATCATGCGGCCGATGTCGGCGGGGAGGTCGTCGAAGCTGGGGACTTCGTAGCCTGAGAGGTACTCAAAGCGCTGGTTGGGCATGTCCATCTGGCAGGTGGCGCCGTAGCTAACCGTCGCTTCTGCGCGGCCGGGAAGCGGGAGAGCGTTGAACTCGTTCCATTGCGGTGGGATGGTTTCGGGAGCAGTGGCGAAGGTGTGCCAGCGGCGGATGCCGGCGAGGCGGAAGAGGGGTAGGGATTGGTATGTGGGGGTGAGTGGCGAGTTAGGTGTGGTCATATCCAGCCCATCAATTGACTTTGAAAGTGTGAAAGGTCCCGCAAATTATGGCATCGGGGTTGATCTTGGCGCGTTCGATCATCTCTGCGAACTCATCATTATCGTAGATGAAATTTTCTCGAATGGGAGCTGCTTCTTCGACTCCAATGATGCGCCAATTGAAGGTTGCGAAGTAGGCCTCGATCTTCGTTCGCGCTGAATCCGCGGAATCGGCCCACGTGATGATGTTCATGAATCCGACTGTGTCTCCGGAAGCGAAGTCGTGGGGTTCGACCGTGATCTCCGCTCTTAAGTGCCAAAGCTGTTGCATCTGACTCTTTTAGTTTGTGTTTGGGATAAGAGAGCATACCCCAGGGGCTAAAGCCCGCATTCTTGCGACGTCGAGATGCCAAGGCTAAAGCCTTGGCCTACCCAGAAGCAACAGCAAGTGCAGCGGCAAAAACAACGGCAACGACTACGACTACGACTACGACTGAAGCAGGCCCTCAGCCTTCGGCGAAGGATGATAAATATCTAAAGGTATTGGCAAACCTCTGAAGGTTGCAGCTGTTATTCGAGGATGCGGGCGACTACGTCGTAGTCGTGGGAGTCGGTGATTTCGGCGCGGTAGAAGGTGCCGGGGACCAGGGTTTCGTGGGGGCCAAAGTCGTTGATGAAGACTTTGCCGTCGATCTCGGGGGCGTGGAGTGCGGTGCGGCCCTCCCAGAGGAGTTCAGTCTCTTCGGATTCGCCTTCGACCAGGAGGTCGATCTCGCGGCCTACCCATTCGGCTTTGCATTTGGTGCTGATATTTTGCTGGAGCTTCATCAGCTTGCGACGGCGAGACTGGATGGTGCGGTTGGGCACCTTGAGGTCGGCGTCGAGTTCGAAGGCTTTGGCGCCTTCTTCGTCGGAGTAGGTGAAGACTCCTAGCCAGTCGATTTTCGCAGCGGTGATGAAGGCTTCGAGTTCTTTGTAGTCGGCTTCGGTTTCGCCGGGGAAGCCTACGATGAATGACGTGCGGATGACGATGCCGGGGACGATGCGGCGGGCCTTGGCGATGAGGTCGAGGAAGATCTGTGCGTTGCCGCCGCGCTTCATGCGTTTGAGGACGCTGGGGCTGGCGTGCTGGAGGGGCACGTCGAGATATTTTGCGATGGTGTCGTGTTTGGCCATCGTCTCGAGGAGGCGCGTGGTGACTTTGTTGGGGTAGGTGTAGAGGAAGCGCAGCCAGCGGAGGCCTGGGAGGACGGCTAAGGCGTCGAGTAAGGTGGCGAGGCCGTCGGTGAAGCCGAGGTCTTCGCCGTAACAGGTAGTGTCCTGGCCGATGAGGGTGATCTCGCGGACGCCTTGTGCGATGAGGTTTTCGGTTTCGGCGATGATCGAGGACATGCGGCGGGAGCGGAACTTGCCGCGTAGCTGCGGGATGATGCAGAAGCTGCAGGGATGGTCGCAGCCTTCGGCGATTTTGATGTAGGCCGACGCACGTGGCGTGGTGAGGATGCGGGGTGTCGCGTCGTTGTAGAGGTACTCGGGGAGCGCGGCGGTAGCTCCGTCCCATGAGGCGCGGGAGAAGCGGCCTTGCTGCTGCCGGAGGTCGCCTTCGGGGCGCGATGTGTTGCAGGGGTCTATTCCGATGGGAAGGCTTATGGGCCGATGCGCGATGTGGTCGCCGGCGTGATTCAGAGGTTCTTCGCCGTGGGTGGTGCCGGTTTCGGCTAGCGACTGGACGATGCGGAGTTGTGGGGCGATCTCGCGATCGTGTTCCGGGTCAGCGAGCGGGCGCGAGTGCTGGCTGACTGCGCTTGGGGCACGGTTGATTAAATTCTGACTGCTCACGGCTGCGAGTTGCGTGACTTCGCTGTTGGTTTCGATCATGCCGATGGCGTGGGTGTGGATAGTGGCTTCGGGTGTGCCTTGCGGGAGGATGTTGAATGGGGAGTTGTTGTTCGCGTGGCCGCTGGGGGTGAGGCCCGCGGCGGCGAGGATGGCTTCGAGTTCTCCGGTGCCAACAACGGCGTCGACTTCGGGGATGTTCTTTTGAATTTCGTCGCGGTAGCGTTCGACGAGGCAGCCGGCTACGACGATGCGCTGGGCTTTGCCGCCGTTCTGCTGCTTGTGCTGGACCATCTCGAGGATAGTGTTGACGGACTCCTGCTTGGCGGAGTCGATGAAGCTGCAGGTGTTGATGACGATGATCTCGGCGTCTTCGGCGCGGGGGGTCAGCTCGGCTCCGTTGTGGTGTAGCAGGCCCATCATCACCTCGGAGTCGACGAGGTTCTTAGGGCAGCCGAGGGAGACGAAACCTACCTTGGGCCTGATCCCAGAAGGCGTGGTGAGAGCGTCAAGAACGCCTGTGTTTTGTGTTGTTGTTGGGGGAGCCACAGAGCTTTATTTTAGCATTTTTATTGGGTTTTCGTTTGGTTTGTGTGGTTGGTAGACGGTGCGATGGTTTCAAGAAAAGGAGGAAAGCCACTGGCTCTAGATCGTTGCCCAAGAATGTCCGTGCTCGTCCGTTAGTTCTATTTCCCTGGAGGTGGTGGGTAGTTCTTCAGGAGTTTGGCGACGGCTTTATTGAGATTCTTCTGTTGCTTGTCGGGCTTCGCCTTGGGGTCGAGAGTTTTGCTTACAGTTCCTCGCCAGACGAGGTCTTTACCTGCGGGATTGTACATATCGAGGACGAGCTGGCCTACGTAGATGGTTGTAGTTTGCCCGGTGGTCGTGGTCATTCCGCCGCCGCCGTACCATCCTCCTCCGTACCAACCCCCACCATAGCCCCAACCTGGCCCCATTCCGGTGCTGAAAGAAGTGAATTGCTTCTCTGATCCGACGGCGGTCTGATAGGCAAGGAAGAGATCGGCGTTGTCGGTATCGACTGCGGTTAAGCCCTTCGTCAGAAGTTGGGAGTCGATGGTGGACTTGATCTGTTTGTCGACGATATCGTTCGGCATCTGGGCATCTTTGATAAGCACCCATTTATAGGTTTTGAATTTAGAAAAATCAGTTCCTTTGTCGTAGTTGTAGCGAACATCCTGGCAAAGAGCGCTCCCTACAGTCATGAGGAGCAGCGCTATCCAGACGAAAGATATCTTTTTCATATCCAGTCTCCAATTTGTCAGGTTCCTGACCTTGCTGGGACATTGCGTCGCCACCCTGCGAACTGGTTTAGTTCGACAACTCCGAGGGACATGGTAAGCGTTTGATAGAAATTACGCCACTTTCTGCGCTTTAGGGGCGGCCACTCTAAACAAATCAAGCCACGCGCTTTGATCATTTCTTCACAGGGAATCCTGAATCAAGAAGCCATCTCGGGCATCTAGTTAGATGATTGTCGAAATGTTTCAACGATAGGAGAGGGAGGTAAAGGCATGGGAAAGCTCACTGGTAAGGTTGCCGTTGTCACAGGGGCGTCGAAGGGCATTGGTGCCGGCATTGCAAAAGAGCTTGCGGCGCAGGGTGCGAAGGTTGTTGTGAACTACGCGTCCAGTAAGGAAGGCGCGGATAAGGTGGTTGCAGCGATCAAGAAGGCGGGCGGGGAAGCAGTTGCGATCGGCGGCAGCGTGGCGAAGGCAGCGGAGATCGATAACCTGTTCGCCGAGACGAAGAAGGCGTATGGCAAGGTCGATGTTTTGGTGAACAACGCAGGTGTGTATCAGTTTGCGCCGCTGGAGGCGATTACCGAGGAGAGCATCGCCCAGATGTACGGGACCAATGTCACGGGTCTGCTACTGGCGACGAAGGCGGTCGTGGCGCTGTTTCCTGCGGAGGGTGGCAGCGTGATCAACATTGGCTCGGTGGCGAGCGATCAGACGCCGCCGATGTCCGTGGTCTACAGTGGCACCAAAGGTGCGGTGGACGCGATTACGCGGGTCCTGGCGAAGGAACTTGGACCGAAGAAGATTCGCGTGAATGCGGTGAATCCCGGACCGGTGGTGACGGAGGGCTTCAAGAGCGCTGGGGTTGAAGGAAGCGACTTCGAGAAGCAGATGCTGCAGAGCACACCGCTTGGGCGTCTCGGAACTCCCGAGGATGTTTCGGGAGTCGTGGCCTTCCTCGCGTCGGACGATGCGCGCTGGATCTCCGGCTCGCTGATTCAGGTGGCGGGCGGAATGCGATAAGGGTTATTGAGGGGACTCTTCGGAGGGCAGTCAGTGATTGTGCTGACCGCCCTTCGCTTTTTAAGCGAGGCCGTTGCGGGTGATGACTTCTTTGTAGAAGTGGGCGCTCATCTTGGGAGTGCGCTTTTGAGTCTTGAAGTCGACGTAGTGGATGCCGAAGCGGTAGGCATAGCCGTCGGCCCATTCATAGTTGTCCATGAAGCTCCAGCAGAAGTAGCCCTTGACGGGAACGCCCTCGCTGACCGCGCGATGGAGTTGGGTGAGGTAGTTGCGGAGGTACATGACACGGTCGGAGTCGTAGACATGGCCGTCGGGGGTGAGGACGTCGGTGGAGGAGGCTCCGTTTTCGGTGATGTAGATCTCCTTGATGTTCCAGAGCTGGGCGGCAAGCTTGGGCGACCAATAGATGGCCTCCGGCCCGACGTGGAGCCAGTTGCTCATCATGTGGGGGTAGGATTTGGGCGCAGGGATGTTGGCAAAGCCGGCGGGTGAATCGTCGGCCCTGACGTAAGAGGGGGTGTAGATGTTTAGGCCGACGAAGTCGAGGGGGCTACCGATGACCTTCATCTCGGCAGAGGTGAACTTGGGCGCGTCGGCTCCGTGGTTGGCGAGGTAGGCGTCGGTGTAACGGCCTTCCATGACGGCAGTGAGGTAACCGGCGTTTGCTTCGCGATAGCCTTTAGCGGCGGCTGCGATGTGCTCAGGCGTTTCGATGATGGGAACCGTAGCGGTAGCGTTTTCGGCGAGACCGACTTTGGTGCCAGATTTGGCGTTGGCACGGATTGCCTGCACGCCGAGACCGTGGGCGAGCACGGCATGATGGCGGACCTGATTGACGCCGGCGGGTGGGAGCGTGAGGCCGGGTGCGTGGCGGCCATCTTTGTAGCCGATGTCGACAAATGAGCTCATCTCGTTGAGGGTCATAAAGTAATTGACGCGGTCGGAGAGGTGCTTTGCGACGTAGCCGGCGTAGGTGGCGAAGGCTTCGGAGGTGTCGCGGGATTGCCAGCCGCCTTTGTCTTCGAGGGTCTGAGGGAGATCCCAGTGGAAGAGAGTGCAGTAGGGCTGAATGTTGTTTGCGAGGAGTTCATCGACGAGGCGGTTGTAGAAGTCGAGCCCCTTGGGGTTGGGTGTGCCGGTGCCTTGCGGATAGATGCGCGGCCAGGCGACGGAGAAGCGATAGGTCTTGAGGCCGAGGGCCTTCATGAGCTGCACGTCTTCCTTGTAGCGGTGGTAGTGATCGTTGGCGACGTCGCCGGTGTCTCCGTTGGTGGTCTTGCCGGGAATGTGGGAGAAGGTGTCCCAGATGGAGGGTCCACGGCCGTCTTCGTTGACGGCTCCTTCGACCTGATAGGAGGCTGTTGCGGAGCCCCAGAGAAATCCTTGAGGAAACGGGCGAGTGGTGAGAGTCGATGGGACGCTTTGACCCGAGGCGGAGGTAGCCAGGTTCGTGAGTGCGACGGGGGCTAGTGCGGCGGATCCGAAGAGGCGGGCGAAGGTGCGTCTAGAAAATCGATTTTGCACGGGCTTTTTCCCTCATATTGCTTTCAGGGAAGTGTAGCCGCTTCTGCCTCAGGTTGCCAATTGTCTGTGCCGCGGAGGAAGTTTGCGGGTAAATATTGCTTCGCTTCGGATGGCGTGATCTGGTGAGACCAGGAGACGCGGGCGGAAGGATTGGCACCCGGACCGGTGGAGTTGGATTCGGCGTAGTAGGCGGTTTTTTCGTTGGCGGGATTGTTCCAGTTGTTCCAGCCGGCGGGGTTGAGGTCGGCTGGGAGTTCGGTGTTGATGTAGATGACGCGGGAGTATGGGCGCCAGGGACGGCCGAGCGCGGTGGTGCTGTGTGCGGCGGCGGAGCTCTTTGCGCCCGGTGTTGCGGCGTCCATGGGTGGAGCGTCGTGGTTGATCCCGCTGGTGACTTTGCTGTTGAGGATGACGTAACCCGTGGGCTGATCGGCGGCGGTGCGGGACTGTGCGGTGAGGTAGCCGGGGCCGTTGGCGTGGATTTCAGTGCGGTCGAAGACGGCGGCGGCATTACCGAAGATGAAATCGACGCCGCCTTCGATGTAGGAGTCGACATAGTACTGGCGGCCGTAGTCGGCGAAGAGCGTGTCCTGATTGCCAAGGAAGCGGCAGTGTTTGAAGATGCTGCGGTCGGCGCGGTCGGCTACTGCGACGGCCTGGCCGCTGTTGCCGGCGGAGTTTTCGAAGGTGAGGTTGTCGGCTTCGAAGCCCGTGCCGTTGATCTCGACGGTTTCGGTGAAGAAGGTGCCGCCGGCTTGCTTGGCGTTGAGGGAGTTGGTGATGACTACGTCTTCCGGCGATTTACCTTTGCCGAGGAAGGTGATGTTGGTGTGGTTTTGCGTGATGATGACGCGCTCGTGGTAGGTGCCCGGGGCAATCTCGATGTAGACGCGGCCGGGAGTTCCGTCGGGGTTAAGAGTGGCGAACGGGTGGTGGTCCAAGGCGTTCTGGATGGTGGGGAAGACGGTGCGGTCTTCGTTGCCAGGCGCGGCGGGCGTGGCTGAGGGGTCGACGCGAATGTGGACGTCGGCGGCGTAGAGGGTGGTGGTAAAGAGCGCACCAGCGAGCAGGAGTCGAATACGCATACGAGCAAGTGTAATTGTGAGTCGACTCCGGAGCGGGCCGGTTAGACGGAGTGAAGGAAGTTGATGAGGTGTTGGAAATAAAGGGCCTGGTCGTCCCACATGCAGAGGTGGCTGCCGTTGGGACAGATGAAGGAAGAAGCGTTGGGCATGAGGGTTGCCATCTTCTTCATGTCTTCGGGGTCCATTTCGTCGTAGCGCGCGCCGATGGTGAGGGTTTTGACTTTGATCTCGTGCAGGCGGTCCCATCGCTCCCAGTCCTTGAGGTTTCCGGTAACGAGAAACTCGCTCTTGCCTTGCATCTGGACGTAGATGGTCTGGTTGGCGTGGGCGAAGGCACGATCGACGGAGTTGGGCCAGGGATGGGTGCGGCAGATCATCTTCGGGTAGAGATCTTCCATCATGATTTTTTCGTAGTCTGGCGAATCGTAGTCCTGTTTCGCCTCGAGTGCGTTGAGCCTGGCGAGCTTTTCGGGAGGAAGCTGGAGTTTGATGGCGGCTGTGCGCTTGAGGTAGGACTTGGTGCCGGCGGTCATGTTGGAGATGACTAGGCCACGTAGATGCTGCTGGTAATTGAGGGCATACTCCATGGCGAGGATGCCTCCCCAGGAGTGGCCGTAGAGGATGAAGTTGTCGAGGCCGAGACCGCGGCGGACCTCTTCGACCTCGTTGAGATAGCGGGGAAGGGTCCAGAGTGAGGGATCGTCGGGGTGGTCGGAGTTGTTGCAGCCCAGCTGGTCGTAGTAGTAGATCTCGATGCCCGCCTGGGGGAGGAAAGACTCCATGGCTTCGAGGTACTCATGACTGAAACCGGGACCACCGTGCAGGAGAAGCACCTTGATGGGCCCGCTGCCCATCCGCTTGGTCCACACCTTGTATTTGCTTCCGACGACCGGAACCATGCGGATGCCTGCGGTCTGGATGCCTGGAGGATTGAGATTATCGGGGTGTTGCGGGAGGGATTGCGAGGATTGCCGGGTTGCAGCGGATGCTGCGATAGGCTTGCCCGCGACAGCGGCGAGTGAGGCTGCGCCTGCCGCCAGAAAACTGCGACGGTTCATTGCTTCTCCTTTAGAAGTAAGACTATCGCAGCAACGACTTTGAATTTGTCATGGCTTTGTCACGGCGCGTGAGGCTGAAAAACCTGATGGCACGGGCTGCACTCGTAGCTGGGATTGAGAAGCAGGAGCGGTAATGCACAGGTGTGGATCGGCTGCGAGCGGATATGGTTTTGGAGTGGTAAACTTGTAACTGTGCCGGGTCCTACGCGACGTAATCCCGCCAACCCCGCCAGGTCCGGAAGGAAGCAACGGTAACGGGTAATTATGGGCGCAGTAGGTCGCCCGGTGCACTGAATTTCCTCCATCTGGTACGAGCGCTCGTTGGCGCATGGCGAACGAGACTTCTCGCTCCATCCTCCTATAGTTATTCTTCGAAGAGATGAAGTTACGCCAGTGAAGAGTCTTGCGCGTGGCGCAGTCTTTTGTCTCTTCGTATGCGTCAATGGGTACGTGACATGCGTGCGCTTCTCGGAGAGAATGAACTGCGACAGGTGAACATTGGTTCATTTGTAATGTGTCTTTGTTTTCATTGCTGTGAAACCAGGTGAGGTGAGAGTTTGAGTTTGACGTTGAAGTCGCGAACCCAGGTGCGCGCGAAGATCAGTTCGGTGGGGACCTATGTTCCACCGCGGTTATTGACGAATGCCGACCTTGAAAAGATGGTCGCGACCAACGACCAGTGGATCACGGAACGCACGGGTATTCGCGAGCGCCACATTGTGGAGTCGGGTGTGGCTACGAGCGACCTGGCCGTTGAGGCGGCGAAGGTCTGCCTGGCGAACCGGGGAATGGAGGGGAGCGAGGTTGAGGTGATCATCGTTGCGACGGTGACTCCGGATATGTTTTTCCCGGCGACGGCTTGCCTGGTGCAGGACAGATTAGGGGCGAAGGGTGCGTGGGGGTTCGATCTCTCGGCGGCTTGCTCGGGGTTTCCGTATGCGCTGCAGGTGGGGGCGAAGCTGGTTGAGAGCGGGATGCACAAGAAGGTTCTGGTGATTGGGGCGGATGTGATGAGCTCGATCATTGACTACACGGATCGTGCCACTTGCGTGATCTTTGGCGATGGCGCGGGTGCGGTGTTGCTGGAGCCTTGTGAAGGCGATGAGGTCGGATTGATCGATTATTTCCACGAGATCGATGGGTCGGGCGCGGCTGCGTTGAATATGCCAGGGGGTGGAAGTCTGCACCCGCCGACTGTGGAGACGGTGGAGAAGAAGATGCACTTTGTGCATCAGGACGGGCAGGCTGTGTACAAGTTTGCAGTGCGCAAGATGGCGGAGGCCGCGGAGCTCGTGCTGACGCGGAATGGGGTGGAGGGCAAGGATCTAGGGTGTTTCATTCCGCATCAGGCGAACAAGCGGATTATTCTTTCGACTGCAGAGCGGCTGGGGATGCCGGAGGAGTCAGTGGTTATCAACATCGATCGATTTGGAAATACTACGGCGGCGACGATTCCAATGGCGATGCAGACGGCGCTGGAGGAGAAGCGGCTGAAGAAGGGCGATCTTGTTCTGCTGGCTAGCGTTGGGGCAGGGTTTACGGTTGGGGCTACCTTGCTGCGGTGGGAGTTTTAGGGAGATTCGGGAGAATGGCCGGAAATGGATGGAGAGCATCTCTTCATCCATTTATTTTTTGCCTGATTTGCTCATGTTTGTGACGAATGGGTTTGCATATATATCTGGTAGATATATATCTTGCAGCTATGAAAATGGAAGGCGGTGCCACACCGAATGCTTTGCTGGGACTTCTGAGTCTGGGGCCAATGTCGGGGTATGACATTCGACAGCTCATTCAGCGGTCGATTGGACACTTCTGGAGTGAGAGCTACGGGCAGATTTATCCAGGATTGAAGAGGCTTGCGGCTGCCGGACTCGTGGAGAAGAAGACGGAGCGCAAGAAAGGAAGTCCGGATCGTCATGTGTATTCGCTGACGGCCGATGGACGTGAGCGGCTGCGGAGATGGCTGAAGCTGCCGGTTGAAGAGGCGGTGCCGAGAAACGAGTTGCTGTTGAAGCTGTTCTTCGGAGGGCAGGTGTCGCCGAGTGTTAGCCGCGAGCATGTGCAGGCTTATCTGGAATCGCACGAGAGCAAGTTGCGGGCTTATGGAGCGATTGCAAAGACGTTGCGGAAGGAAGAGACGAATGACCCGCAACTGCCGTTCTGGTTGATGACGCTAAGTATGGGGCGACACAATAGCGCGGCGATGGTGAAGTGGTGCAAGGAGACGATGGCCGAGCTGGACAGGTTGGAGCGCAGGCGAAAAGGAGGCAAGTGATGCATGCAGCGGATCCGGTCTGGATGAAGGCTTTTCTTGGGGTGCATATTGCGGCTGGGGCGTCATCGTTTCTACTTGCGCCGGTGGCACTGGCTACCGCGAAGGGCGGGAAGCAGCATAAACGCTGGGGAATGGTGTATCTGTGGTCGATGGGTGTGGTGGCGGCCACGGCGCTGCCGATGGCGTTGTATCGGCCAGTGCTGTTTCTTGCGCTGGTGGCGGTCTTCAGTTTTTATCTGGCGTTTGCTGGGTTCCGGGTAACTCGGTTGAAAGAGCTGGCGCGCGGCGGGAGTGCTACGCCGGTTGACTGGATCGCGGCGGTGATTACCTTTCTCGCGAGCGCTTGTCTGGCTGGGTTTGGAGCGTTTCGTCCTGCGTGGGTGCAGGGGTTCGGGATTGTGTCGATCGTGTTTGGGTTTATCGGGATACGTGCTTCGGTTGCGGAGATGTGGAAGTTTGTGCGAAAGCCGACGGAGAAGATGTTCTGGTGGTACACGCACCTGGGGAACATGATTGGAAGCTATATCGCGGCATGGACCGCGTTCTCCGCGGTGACGCTGTCGCAGTACTTCGGGAACGCGTGGTACGTGTGGCTGTGGCCGACGATTGTTGGTGTTCCGTCGATTGTGCTGACAACGGCTTATTACAAACGCAAGTTTGCGCCGCGGGTGAAGACGACGGCTTAGGTCACGTGGTTGGGTTGGGATGGTCGACCAGGTTTCCAGTGCGGACGCCTACGGTGCGTGAGGTCTTGTAGAGCTGCCAGAAGGCGATGGCGCAGCTGACTGCGATGAGTGTCCAGAGGACGATGAGGAAGGGCGTGGCGTATTTTGCCGAGAGTCCGTTCCAGAGGCGGACGATGTGTCGGCCGTAGTGGATGCCCAGCCAGGCGGCGATGGAGTGACGCAGACCGCGGCTGATGGTGAAGGTGGTGAGGAACTTTTTGCGCGACATCTTGAGTGCGCCAGCGGCGAGGACGAATGGGCTGAGCGGCATAGGCGGCGGCAGAATGGCGGGCAGGGCGACGGAGAGGATGGCGTGGGTCTCCATCCACTGGCAGACGCGTTTGAAGATGCGCGGGGGAATGCGCTTTTCAAGGAAGGCCATGCCGCCGCGCTGACCGACCAGATGGCTGAAGTATCCGCCGAGCGCGGATCCGGCGGTGGCGAGGAGAATCAGCAGGATGACGCTCTGGTGCTGCGCAGCCATGACGATGATCATGATGTCAGTGACACCGGGCAGGGGCAGCGGAACGAAGGAGCTGTCGACGATGGAGACCAGGAAGACACCGAAGATTCCGAAGCCCATGAGGAAGTGCATGAATGGACTGCGGGCTCCACGATGAGCGGCCACGGCTCTGGGGGCGGCCGCTAAGAGGTGCTTCACCGTTGTCAACGAGGCCCCGATGAACTTCATACCTGATTATGACGTGGTTCGGTGGTGTGAAGTCGCAAGAGTTTGCGGATTGATGGGATTAGAGGAAGCGCAGGCGGGGAAGCGCGGGGAGGATATCGATTTCGTAGGCGTATTGGCGGAAGAGTTCGATGGTGCGGATGCAGTCGGGTGTGAGGGTGTAGTGAATGTTGCAGGTGAGGTAGTGGCGGATCGTGGTGGGAGGAATGGCGATGCGGGGTGTCCACTGTTCGACGAGCTGTTCGATGTGGGCGAGGCCGTGATTGCGGGAGAATTCGAGGTCTGAGGTGAGTTGAGCAGGTGTGACGCCGTTGAGAGCCTCAGGGCGAACGGCCCAGACGGCTGCGACCCAGGGGAGATTCGTAAGGGTGCGCCACTCGTGGGCGAGGTCGAACCACTCACAGGGTCCGATGGTGGATTCGATGGCTTCGCGGGATTCGAGGGCGAGGAGAGCGGGGTCACCGATAAGGATGGCTGCGTCTGCGTTTTGCAGCATTGCGATTGGGTCGGCTGTGGCGGGGAGGAAGGTGGGGCGTGTGTTGTGGAATTTCCGGAAGAGGATTTCGGCGTAGGCGAGGGAGCTGCGAGAGGCGGTGTCTGCGGCGACGGTTTTGACTGTGTCGAGGGTGTGGGGAGATTTGACGATGAGCTGGATGGAACGGACTTCATCGAGTGAAGCGATGGTACAGCCAGGGACGATGGCGAGCTCGGGTGTCAGTGAGGCGATGGGGATGAGGCCAAGGTCGGCGCGGGCAGCGAGGAGCTCGTCGGCACAGAGCGAGGGCTGGGTGTAGTGGAGGGTGTAGCGTTGGGCGAGGGTGGCTGCGAGGGGTGGGTGTTCGAAGTCCCACATGAGGGGGGCGGGGTTGAGGAAGTTGATTGCGGCGACACGAAGCATTCGATGGTGTAATCCAAGAACCAGTTTATTGGATGTTGGGAGAGGGCGTGCGATGCAGAGGGCGGTGGTGAGTTTTTATCAGGACGAAGAAGGGCATTGGGCCGCACGGCTGGAGTGTGGGCATGGGCAGCATGTGCGGCACGATCCGCCGTGGACGGTAAGGGAGTGGGTGGTGAGTGAGGAGGGCAGGGCGGCTCGGATTGGGAGTTGGATGGAGTGCAAAAAATGCGAGGAGGAGAAAGTTTGATAGTAGGATTCTCGCGACAGGTGCGTCGGTCTTTTGTCTGTCTTTAGGGAGCTGAAGAGTATGGACGGATTGCTGGGAGTCGGCCGTGTTCTGTTTGCAATTGCGATGGCGTTTTTTGGGTTCCAGTTTGCGATCTTCGCGGCTGCACTGACGGGACCAGTGCCGGGGCCTCCATGGATACACGGAAGCGTGGTAGTGGCTTGGTTGGTCTCTGCGGGGTTTCTTGTGGCCGGTTTGAGCATCGCTGTTGGCACGATGGCGCGATGGGCTTCTCTGCTTCTGGGAGGGGCGATTTTGCTGTTCGGGCTCGTCCACTATCTGCCGCTCCTTGTAACACGCCTGCACGATCCGGGGCCGTGGACGGTACTCTTTGAGCTGTTGGCGCTGGGCGGTGGAACGTTTGTGCTGGCTGCGAGTTTCCCTGCACCTCCGGCTGGTGGATTTGTCATTACGCTGGACCGAGTCGGGCGGTATCTGGTTGCGATCTCGCTGGTGGTCTTTGCGGTGCAGCACTTTATGTATGCCCGATTCGTGGCGACACTGGTGCCGGCCTGGATTCCAGCTCGGTTGTTCTGGGCCTACTTTACTGGCGCGGCGTTTGTAGCTGCGGCGTTGGCGATTGCCGCTAACAATATGGAGCGGCTGGCCGCGACGCTGTTGGGGACGATGTTTTTGCTTTGGGTCGTGCTGCTGCATGTGCCTCGTGTGGCCGCGACGCCGCGTAACGGCAATGAGGTGACGAGTTTGTTTGTGGCAGTGGCGATGTGCGGAGTGTCTTTTGTTTTGGCGGCAATGTCAGGAAACCACCTGAATCGTGGTGCGCGGTGATTCTATGAACAGACGACAATTTATCTCATCCTCCAGTGTGGCGGCGCTTGCGGTTGGCCAGGGAAGGACTGTTTCAGCGGCCCCCGAAGCGCATTCGGCGAAGCCTGCGCTGATGAAGCTTGGGTGCCAGAGTGCGCCGACGAACGACACTCATTTGAAATTTCTAGCGCGGTACGGAGTGCGCAATATCTGCGGGTATCCGGAGATCGCTGACGGTCGAATTTATGCGACGACGGATGAGTTGAGCCGCATGAAGGACCTCGCCGCAAAGAATGGAATCGAGATTGATTGCGTTGGCCCACCGGTCTTGGAGTCGAGCTACATCGACAATGAGAAGCATCCTGCGATCATGCTGGCGCAGAGTCCGGAGCGGGACCGCGATATTGAATCGATCCAGAAGATGATCAGGAACTGTGCGCAGGTGGGCTTGCCTTCCATCAAGTACAACATGAGCATTCTTGGTGTGCTGCGCACGGGCAGGACGCCGGGGCGGGGAGATGCGAGCTACAGCCAGTGGAGGCTTGCAGAGGCGCATCCGAAGACGCCGCTCACGATTGCGGGTCATGTTGACGCGGATATGTTCTGGGAGCGGATTACGTATTTTCTGGAGCGCATTATTCCAGTCGCGAATGAGTACAAGATACGAATGGCGTGTCATCCGCAGGATCCCGGTGTGCCTCCCGAGGGATATCAGGGGGTGGATCGCGTGCTGGGGACTGTGGATGGATTGAAGAGATTCATTACGATTCAGGAGAGTCCGTACCACGGGTTGAACTTTTGCCAGGGTACGGTGTCGGAGATGCTTGTTGATCCGGGGACCGAGATCTACGACGTCATTCGATACTTCGGTTCACGCAAGAAAATATTCAATGTTCACTTTCGCAATATCCGTGGGCACAGGAATGACTTTGTCGAGGTGTATCCGGATGAGGGCGATGTGGATTTGGTGAAGGCGATCCGGGTGTATCGGGAGGTGGGGTATCCGTACATGCTGATGCCGGACCATGTGCCGGTGGCGCCAGGCGATGCGAATGGGCTGCAGTCGTTTGCTTTTTGCTATGGGTATATTCGCGGGTTGATCCAGTCTTTGGGTTAGACGCCGAAGAGCCTCCGCCACGTAAAAAACGGGCGGAGGCTTTTCGGTTGAAGCTCTTTGGTTAGGAGCGGACCTTTCTGCGGACCAGCTGGACGAACCCGATCATGCCGGTGCCCAGCAGCAGAAGGCTGGCTGGTTCCGGTGTTACTTGTGCAATTTGTCCGCGAATCTCTCCACCAGGAAATGTGGTGTTGTGAATGTTGGCGTATGCGTTCCCGCTGTTCAATCCAGCAATAAGACCAGCTTCCGCTAACGCGACGGTTCCACCTTCCAGGGTGATGAACGCCGCGGTGTACGAACTGGCCAGGGAGAGGTCGAAGGTGTTGGTGTAATTGCCTGATGTTCCATTTGGGAAGCCGGTGAATGGGACTGCTACGGGCTCGTTGACTCCAACGGGACCGCAGCAATGAATATGGGCTGCGCTCGCGGCGGTGGTCAATCCGGTGAATGATTCGACGACAGACAGTAGATTGCCGGTGAGGGTAATGGTGGCGAACCCAGTTCCGGCGCTTCCGGTTGGGGGGACTTCATTGGAGCCTAAGAGGATTGCTGTGTAAGTGATGGTGTCGGCGTGTGCCGGTACGACGAGTGCGAGAGCGAGGACAAGGGGCCCGGTTAGAAAGATACGCTTGAGCATGATCTTCTCCGTTGACGCCGAATTGTGTTCAGGTGGGAAGGTGCAATTCGATGGCCCATCCGGGCGGTGACACCAGTGGCGTTACGGAGAACGGCGCGGTCTACGTCGCAAGTTTTTGCGGGTTTTAGGTAAAGAATCTTCTGCAGCCCGTCGGGGCCGCATATATTAATGGAGATCAATACGAGGTGGTATGAGCTTGGTGCACCGGGTTGAGCAGCAGACGGTAGCGGAGCGGGAGATGTCGCGTCTGGCGTGGATGGCGTTAATGTTGACGCCGGGCATGGGGCCTACGAGGATCTGGAAAGCGATGGCGCTGTTGGGGGTTGCGGCGCGGCTGTTTGAGGCTTCGTTGACTGAATTGGAAGGGTTGGGGATGCCGGCCGCGGCGGCGCAGTTCTGTTTTGAAGGGAAGGCCAAGGCCGCGGCTGAAGATGAGATAAAGCGGACCATGGAGACTGGCGCGAGTGTGTTGACGCCGGAGGATGAGGCTTATCCTGAGAGGCTGCGGGAGATCTACGATCCGCCGGCGGTGCTTTGGATTCGTGGTGATGTGACGCAGCTTGCGCGGCCAGGGATCGCGGTGGTGGGAACGCGGCAGCCTTCGCCGTATGGGGCTGGGATGGCGGAGTTGTTGTCGCGAGACCTGGCGAACCGACGGCTGGTGATTCTGAGCGGGATGGCTCGGGGGGTGGACACGGCGGCGCACAAGGGTGCGATTGAGGCGGGAGGGAAGACGGTAGCGGTCTGGGGGACAGGGATCGACGTCATCTACCCGAAGGAAAACAAGACGCTGGCAGAGAGTATTGTTGCGACGGGAGGAGCGATTGTGAGCGAGTATCCGCTAGGAACGTTTCCGGCGCCACAGAACTTTCCGATCCGGAACCGGATTTTGAGCGGCATGAGCGTGGGGGTGCTGGTGATCGAGGCTGCGGAGTACAGCGGGACGAGAATTACGGCACGGTGCGCGATGGAGCAGAACCGGGACGTTTATGCGGTTCCCGGGAACGTAACGAATAAGAACGCCTGGGGGCCTAACACATTGATAAAGCAGGGCGCTAAGCTGACGGCCACCTGGGAGGATGTGTGGGAGGATCTGCCATCGGAGATCCGGCTGGCGCTGGAGGATGAGCAGATGGCGGCGGGAGGGCGGGGTGAATCGAAAGCTGGAGGGACTGCATCTCTATTTAATGACACGCCGCTTCCGAAGCATGAGCGGATCGTCTACGACAGGCTGCGGCATGATGAATCGACGCAGTTAGACGAGCTGATCGAGCAGTTGGAGCCGGAGTTAGGGTCGGCAGAGATATTCACAGCTCTGTTCGAACTGGAACTCGCGGGGCGTGTGCGACAGCTTCCCGGAAAAAATTATGTGCGGGCTTTTTGAGGCGACTCGACGCTGTATGGTTCCTGTCACGACGAAATAATCGCAGAGATAAATGTAAGTGCAAGCTGCCGTTTGATTTGGCAGTTGGTTCCCTATGCAAGTTTTCCGCTGAAAGATGCTGTATGGTTATGACCTTCTGGACGAATTTTCGTCAGTTGAAGAATTGCAGCGAGATGACGCGTTTGCAGAAAGCGTGTTAGGTTCGCAAGGGAACAAAGAAGAGTTTGGAACGCTTTGCTTCGGCGATGCGTTCTGGTGGATGAAGGGAACGAATGGCAAAATCACTTGTGATCGTGGAATCGCCAGCGAAGGCGAAGACGATCGGGAAATATCTCGGCAACGACTACATCGTGGAGGCCTCGATTGGCCACATCATGGATCTGCCGAAGAACGATATCGGTGTGGAGCTGAAGAACCGGACGTTTGAGCCGACGCTGATCGTGTCTCCGGGGAAGGAAAAAGTTGTCGAGCGGCTGAAGAAGCTCGCGTCGAAGGCGGACATGGTCTACCTTGCGCCAGACCCGGACCGCGAAGGAGAGGCGATTGCCGCGCATCTCTCGATGCAGCTGCTGCCGATGGTGAAGAACAAATCGCAGGTGCGACGAGTTACGTTCAACGAGATTACAAAGAAGGCGGTGCAGGCGGCGTTTCAGCATGCTCGTGATGTGGACGAGAATCTTGTG
Organism: Acidobacteriaceae bacterium KBS 89; assembly: GCA_000381605.1. Classification (GTDB taxonomy): domain Bacteria; phylum Acidobacteriota; class Terriglobia; order Terriglobales; family Acidobacteriaceae; genus Edaphobacter. The sequence continues at coordinate 68,329 of KB906754.1, read as the reverse complement.
GACGCGCAGCAGACGCGGCGGGTGCTGGATCGGCTGGTGGGGTATCAGGTTTCGCCGCTGCTGTGGGACAAGGTGCGGCGAGGGTTGTCGGCTGGACGCGTGCAGACGGTTGCACTGCGGCTGATTGTGGAACGCGAGCAGGAGATCAACGCGTTTAACCCGGTGGAGTATTGGACGATCGACGCCGAGCTGGAGCCGACTGCGGGTAAACAGAACTTTACGGCGCGTTTTGTGGGTGTGAATGGCACGCCTTCGCGCCTTGCGAACGGCAAGGATGAAGAGGGCAAGGACCTCTTTTTGTCGAACGCGCTGCCGGATAAAGAGGCGGTTGATGAGGCGATCGGCGAGCTGGAGCATGCGAAATGGAGCGTGCGTTCGGTAGAGAAGAAGGAGCGGAGAAATAATCCGAAGGCTCCGTTTACGACGAGCAAACTGCAACAGGATGCTTCGGGGCGGCTCGGTTTCAATGTGCGGCGCACGATGGGTGTGGCGCAGCGGTTGTATGAAGGTGTGGAGATCGGGTCGGAGGGTACGGTCGGTCTGATTACCTACATGCGTACCGACTCGACACGTGTGAGCCCGGATGCGATTGCCGAGGCTCGTGAATTTATCGGCAAGCTGGGACCGCAGTATCTGCCGGCGACTCCGAACGAGTATGCAGGCAAGAAGCAGGAGCAGGCGCAGGATGCGCACGAAGCAATTCGGCCTACGAATGTGGCGTACACCCCGGAGTCGATCCGGAAGTATCTGAGCGACGAGCAGTACAGGCTTTACAAGCTGATCTGGCAGCGGTTTGTGTCGAGCCAGATGACCCCGGCGGTCTTCGACCAGACGACCGTGGATATTGTGGCGCAGGCGAAGCAGGCATATGACTTCCGCGTGACGGGCAGCGTGCTGAAGTTCGATGGGCACCTGAAGTTCGATGAGGAAGACAAGCGGGCTCGGCAGGCGGCGAAGGACAGGGCCGCGAAGGAAGAGGCCGCGACGAAGCTTTCTGAGGATGCACAGATTGAGGGCGATGAAGAGGCTGATCGCAGGTTGCCGGAGTTGCGTGATGGCGAGGCGCTGCGTCTGCAGAAGCTGGATCCGCAGCAGAAGTTTACGCAGCCACCGCCACGGTACAACGAAGCCAGCCTGGTGAAGACGCTGGAGGAGAAGGGGATTGGTCGGCCTTCGACCTACGCGTCCATCATTAATACGATTCAGGATCGCGACTACGTAAAGAAGATTCAGGCGAAGTTCGTGCCGACGGAGATCGGGATCGTCGTCACGAAGCTTCTTGTGAAGAACTTTCCTTACATCTTCGATACGGCTTACACGGCTACGCTTGAAGGCGAGTTGGATGCGGTGGAGGACGGCAAGGAGCGTTGGACCGATCTGCTGAATGGCTTCTACGACCACTTCGAGAAAGAGCTGAGTGTTGCCGGAAAGAACATGGAAGACATCAAGCGGATGGAGGAAGCGACGAAGGAGGTATGTGACAACTGCGGCGCTCCGCTGATTCTGAAATGGGGTAAGTTTGGGAGCTTCTACTCGTGCAGCAACTTCACCAAGGCGAAGCCGTTGACGATTGCAGCAGGACCGTGGAAGAAGGATCCGAAGACGGTGACGAAGAAGGTCACAAAGGCGTTCCAGTTTCCGTTGATCGTGAAGGCGACGACGGAGGATGTGACCGAGTACTCGAAGGAGGTCGGTGACGCGAAGGAGATGGCGTCGGCGATCGCCGAGGCGGCCGAGCAAGGTAAGAAGGTGACGGTCGAGCCGGTGAGCTGCGACTTTACGAAGGAGAACTTTGCTGCGAAGCCTGACCTGAGTGCGCCGGGCGCGGATGAGGTGGCCGAAGAAGAGTTCTGCGATAACTGCGGACGCGTGATGGTTCTGCGGAATGGGCCGTGGGGGCCGTTTATGGCCTGCCCTGGGTACAACGAAGACCCACCGTGCAAGACGATTCGCAAGCTGAACCAGAAGGTGCAGCAGAAGCCGCCGGTGCAGTTGGAGGAAGCGTGCCCAAAGTGCGGAAAGCCGTTGCTGCTGCGCAATGGGCAGTATGGCGAGTTCATCAGTTGCAGCGGATATCCGAAGTGCAAGTACATCAAGCAGGACTTGCTGGATGTGAAGTGCCCGAAGGATGGCGGCGATATTGCCGTGCGCAAGACCAAGCGTGGGGATGTGTTCTATGGCTGCGTGAACTATCCGAAGTGCGACTTCGCTTCGAACCTGAAGTTGGTGGATAAGACGTGTCCGAAGTGCGACAGCGCGTACCTTCTCGAAGTGACGAACGATAAGGGAACGTACCTGGTGTGCCCGAATAATCGTGAGGCGCTCCCGAAGAGACGCAAGAAGAAGGGCGCGCCTGAAGAGGTGCCGACGACTCCGCCTTGCACGTATGAGAAGAAGATCGCTGGCCCGGCGCCTGTGCCGGTAATGGAATGTCCCGATCCGGAGAAGACCCGGGCGGTTGTCGAGAGCGTAGCTTAACCAAAGATGAGGAGCAGGAATGGCGACTGCAGCGGATGCTGAGCTGATATTGAAGCTGTACGAACTTCGAGGGGAAGAGACATTACGCAAGGCGCGTCGGTTTATGGTGTTCGACTTCAATCCCAAGACGCTCGAAGAGCTGCGGGCGGTATCGAGAGACACCAAATCGGAGCACAACCCGTATTGGCGGCAGGCGATGTCCTACTGGGAGATGGCGCATTCGATGGTGTTGCGTGGCGCGATTGATCCTGACCTGTTTCTGGATTCGAGTCTCGAGGGGATTCTGATCTACGCCAAATTCCACCACTTCCATGCCGAGACGGAGAAGCAGAGTGGGAACCCATTTATGGGGCAGACGGCTGCGCTGATTGCGAAATATCCTGCGGCCAAGGCACGCTATGAGTTGTTCTTGAAGAACTTCAAGATTGCGAACTAAAAGCGAAGATCGCGACGACGCGCAGGCTCGGCTCTCCGGCGTTCCCTTTTTGCCCCATTTCTGTTACAACTAGGTTATAGCCTCAGGGGATCGGATCGCACGGCGATAACCCGCTGACGCGGTGTGCCCGTCGTAAATTGTTGAAAAGAATGCAGGTAGTGGATTATGGCAAAAGCAGTTTGGAACGGCCAGACGCTGGCCGAGAGTGAAAAGACAGAGATGGTTGAGGGAAACCTTTATTTCCCTGATGAGTCGGTGAAGCGGGAGTTTCTCAAGTCGAGTTCCACGACGTCCAGTTGCCCATGGAAAGGGCAGGCACGGTATTACACGATCGTGGTGGACGGACAGGAAAACCCGGATGCTGCGTGGTATTACCCTGATCCGAAGCCCGCCGCACGTAGCGTGAAGCATCATGTGGCGTTCTGGCGTGGCGTTGAAATCACCAAGTAACTGATAACAAATGAATTCCGACGGGAGCGACTGAGGCCGCTCCCGTTTTGTTCTAGTAGGCGCCCGCCCGGTCCAGGGGAAGGCGTACCTGGAAGCAGGTGGCGCCTGGTTTGGACTCAACGGTGACAAAGCCAGAGTGCTTGCTGACGATGCGCTGAACAGCGTCCAGGCCCAGTCCCAGGCCGCGGCCGGGGGCCTTGGTGGTGAAGAATGGCTCGAAGATTCGCGATCGAATCTTGGGGTCGATTCCAGGGCCGGAGTCCCAGACCTCTACGAGCGCCATGGAGCCGTTGAGGTGGGTGATGAGCCTCAGGGTTCCCATGTCGTTCATGCTCTCAAGGGCGTTTTCGATTAGGGCGGTCCAGACCTGGTTGAGTTCGCTGCCATAGGCGCTGACGGGTGGGAGTTCGGGGTCAAAGTCCAGCTCGACTTTTACGTTCCTGAGCCTGGAGTTGAACATGATGAGCGTGTTTTCCAGGGACTGGGCGAGGTCGACGTCCTGAATGGGCGCCTGGTCCATGTAGGAGTAGTCCTTGATGGCGCTGATGAGGTCGAAGATGCGGACGGTGGAGTCGACGACCGTTTCGGCCATGCGTTCGACGCGCAAGGAGCTGGCGACGGTGGCGACCGCGACGGGAAGGACCTCGGGGCGGGTGATAGTGGCGAGTTCGTCGAGCAGGTCGATCGCGAGGTTGGTCTCGGAGAGCGCGGGTGCGATGGTCCAGGGTTGCTGGATGTTATGCGCTTCCAGCCAGCGGACGAGGGCCTCTTCGCGGTCGGCAATGGCCAGAGGGCTTTGCGGCCCCTGGGAATGGCCGCAGAAGGCGGACATGCGAGCCCTGGCGTTTTGGACCCACGCCCGGTAGGCTGCAATCTCCTGCTCAGAGAGACAGAGGTTGCCGAGGCGGTACTTCTGCTCGCCGTACTCGCGGAGTTCGCCGAAGAGGCTGGCGGCGCTGCGTTGTGCGGCGGAGGCGGGGTTGTTGAGCTCATGGGCGAGATTGGCGGCGAGCTTGCCGAGGGCGTTGAGTTTCTCGGATTGCTGCTCGATGCGGGTGACCTCGCGGACGCGATCCAGCAGTATGGAGACGCAACGCTGGGCCATGGAGGGAATCGCGGCGAGCATCTCGGGGAAAAGGGTATCGGGGATGTCGATCGACCAGACGGGGCCGACTGCGAAGCCCTCGCCGCCGTAGTTCTTCATGCGCGAGAAGGGAAGCTTGCCGGTCATCGATCCTGCACGTCCGATGAAGAGGGCAACGTTTCCGGCATGACGGCGGCGCACCTGGACCTCACCACGTAGGATGAAGTTCATATTCTTGGCCGGGTCGTTGTCGCGAAAGAGGATGGCGCGGTCTGGTCCGACACGCTCGTTGCCGTGGGTCGCAAGCCACGTGTACTCCTCTTCGGTAAGGCCATCGAGCTGCGTGACGGTGCGGAGAGCGGCGATGATCTCGGGGAGAGGCGTTGGCTGGGCCGGTGGGCCGGCCATTACCGGCTGTTCTGCCTGATTGAGCGGCTGTGCGGGAAGCAGGCCTTCGTAACTGTTCACAGTGGCCATTCTCTGGGCTCCTTCTGCTGCCTGAGCATCGAATCGTTTCTGTTATCTACGTCTCCATTGTTACAGGAGTTCCGATCGCAGTCTTTCGCTATAAGTTTTGCCGATGAGGAAATTGATATTGAAGCGAAGAGGCGACATCTAATTAGACGCCGCCCCTTCGATTTCGATCTGTAAATTTGAAGGCTATCTTACTGATCGCGCTTTGGGTTACGCCTTCTGGACTTGGCCGTCTTTGACGACGACGGGGTCTAGGAAGGGCATGGATTTGCGAAGTTCTGCACCGACCTTTTCGATATGGAGCTCCGATTCGGCTTTGCGGATGCGGGCGAACTCCTTGCGGCCGGATTCGTTTTCAGCGATGAACTTCTTGGCAAAGCTGCCGTCCTGGATGTCGTTGAGGAGCGACTTCATCGCTTTTTTGACCTCGGGCGTGACAATGCGGGGGCCGGCTACGTAGTCGCCCCACTCGGCTGTGTCGGAGATGGAGTGGCGCATGTATTCGAGGCCGCCGCGATACATCAGGTCGACGATGAGTTTGAGCTCGTGGAGGACTTCGAAGTAGGCTAGCTCGGGCTGGTAGCCGGCTTCGACCAGGGTCTCGAAGCCTGCCTTGACGAGGGCGCTGGTGCCGCCGCAGAGGACCGCCTGCTCGCCGAAGAGGTCGGTTTCGGTCTCTTCTGTGAAGGTGGTTTCGAGGACGCCGGCACGGGTGCAGCCGATCCCTTTAGCGTAGCTGAGAGCGAGCGCGAGGGCGTTGCCGCTGGCGTTCTGCTCGACGGCAACAAGACCGGGGATGCCGCCGCCTTCGGTGAAGACCTCGCGGACACGGTGGCCGGGGCCCTTGGGGGCTACGAGAGAGACGTCGGCTGTTGCGGGCGGCGTGATGGTGCGGAAGCGGATGTTGAAGCCGTGAGCGAACATAAGCGTAACGTTGGGCTTCATGTTGGGGGCGATCTCGGCGTGGTAGACCTTGGCTGCGGTTTGGTCGGGCGTGAGGTTCATGATGACGTCGGCCCATTTGCTGACGTTAGCGACGGTGTCGACGACGAGGCCGGCTTTGCGGGCGCGATCGGCGTTGGGCGAGTCGGGGCGGAGACCTACACGGACGTCGACGCCGGAGTCCTTGAGATTGAGGCTGTGGGCGTGGCCCTGGGAGCCGTAGCCGATGATGGCGACCTTCTTTGCCTGGATGAGAGAGAGGTCTGCGTCTGCGTCGTGGTATGCCTTTGCCATTTTTCTGTTCGATCCTTTGCGGGAGACGTGCTCCCCTGTTTTTGGTCTAAAGTCTTCAAAATATTTGGCTTAAGTCTGGACTAAGACCGGTCGCGGTTTCCGGGGGTCACTTTTTTTGTACTACCCCGATTCTATTCCCGTTTCTTTGATGTTCTTTAGTCGTGTTCGTCTCCATGTTGATGGGTGTCGGTGAATTCGGTGGGCAGGGTTTCGCCGGTACCGGGTTCTATCGGGAAGGTGGATTGACCGAGATCGTTGGGGTCGGCGGTACCCAGGGCTTTGAGGACGCGGCTGGTGTGGTGGCCGCGGCGCATGGCCATGCGACCGGTGCGGGAGACCTCGAGGATGGTGTAGCCGCTCTCGGTGATGACCTGGATGAGGCCTTCGATCTTGGAGGAGCTGCCGGTGAGCTCGAGCATGATGGACTCGGGGGCGAGGTCGACGACGCGGGCCTTGAAGACGGTGGCGAGCTCGAAGATCTGCGAGCGGGAGTGCTGACCGAGGGGGTGCGAGGGGCCTGCGCCTACCTTGAGGAGGCAGAGCTCGCGGATGACGGCGTCGGCGCGGCCGACCTCGTCGACGTCGACGGTGATCTCGAGTTTGTAGAGCGAGGCGCGGATGCGGTGGGCGGCGTGGTCGGGCGCCTCACAGACGATGGTCATGCGGGAGACGTCGGTACGCTCGGATTCGCCTACGGTGAGCGAGACGATGTTGATGTTGAGGCGGCGGAAGAGCGATGCGACTCGCGTTAGGACGCCGGGTTTGTCCTGGACCAGGGCTACGAATGTGTGGAGCATGATCGTCCTTTACTCGTGCATCGTGAATTTGTTTTGCTGGCAACCGTGGGAGAAGCAGACTTCGACGAAGTACGTTTGATTTGGCTGCAAGTTGAAAGTGGTGGCGCCATCTGCCGGCGCGGTCACGCGAAAATCGCCGTTTGAGGTCTCGAAGGTGGTTAGTGGGTTCGGTCCAGTGTGAAGGGGGAGATCATGGATCTTGAAATCAAAGGAACCCTGTACGGCAAATGTTGAGGTGCCTTTGTTGTTCTGCGGAAATATACGTAGAGAGCGAATCGGAGTGGAATAGTTGCCCTCGGTTTCGATGTGGATGACCGCTGCATTGTCCTGAACGTCAATAGCGATCACGCCGCCTTTGCAGCCCAAACCTCCGAGGACTAGAGTGGTTGCGCAAAGCAGCGCGACTCGCCTGAGGATGCAGGCCTTGTCCTGGACGTGGGCTACGAAGGTGTGGAGCATGTGGGCCTCAATCGATAAGGTACGTGGGAGAGCGAGTGAAGGTGCAAGATTAGTCTCGCGAAAAAAGGGTCGTGTTTCGTACGAAAAGGACGAGTTCGCCCGGAGCGGCGACGTACGTTGCCTTTCCGCAAGAGTTTGCAATGGTAATTCCCGCTTTGGCGATCTCGTTAAATGGGAACGGTTGCTGTTGTTGCATAGCAGGTCGGCAATCAGTTTGATAACCCGTCGCGTAGACGAAGATCGAGCCATTCGGAACTGACTCAACCAATGCGAGCCCGGTGCGGTCCGTTTCGATGTGAAACGTTGATGTTTGTGGTCCGGCTGTTCCAATGGTCAGGTTGACGTGATTGAATGGTTTGCCGTTCTTCGCGTTCAACACCTTGAGGCGGATCTGCTCCGCGCTCGCGCGCATAGGTAAGAAGGCGCTCATGGCAAACGCGAACAAAGCGACTCGTATGAGGACGCCGGATTGAGCTACGAAGGTACGGAGCATGAGACCTCGCTGGAGTTTGGATTGCGCAGGCTGTAGAGGGTGTGGCGCTGGTACTGGTGGCCTGCGGGGACGCGGGGATGGTCGAAGTCGAGTTCCGGGCGGTGGGTCATTCCTAGTTTTTCCATCACGTGGCGTGACGCGCGATTGGGCAGTGCGGTGATTGCGACGACTTCGTTGAGACGGAGTTGGTTGAAGGCGAAGTCTACGACGGTTTGTGCGCCTTCGGTGGCGAGTCCTTTGCCTTGGGCGGATTGTGTGAGTCGCCAGCCGATCTCGACGGCGGGCTGCGAGAGATTGGGGATGGCGAAGCGCATGATTTGCAGGCCTATGGTCCCGGCGAAGGCGCCGGTGTCGCGGAGGGTTGCGGCGAAGAAGCTGAAGCCGTCGCGGTCGAAGGCGGCGAGGTAGCGGTCGATCGCCTCGTCGCTCTGCTGGCGTGTGAACGGGGCCTCGAAGTAGTGCATGACGACGGGGTCGGAGTTCATCTCAGCGAAGGGCTCGCGGTCGGCCTCCTGCCAGCGGCGGAGAGTGAGGCGCGGGGTCTCGAGTTGGAGCGGTTGGGTCAAATTTATCTGCAGTGGTTAGTGGTTAGTGGTTAGTGGTTAGTTTGGTGGTTGGTGAGGGTTCTCGTCGGAGTGGGGTGGCGGAGGCAGCGGCGGCGCGGGGTACACGGGTATGAATGATTTGGGAACTTCGAAGAGGACGAGTTCGCCAGGGTGAGCTCTTGGTGTGGCGGCGCTGCAGAGATTGCTAGTGATGATTCCGGTTTTGAGGATGATGTCGATGGGATAGTTGGTGTAGAGCTCTCCGCGTGGGCGGCAGTCGGCGTAAATGTTCGCGAGGATTCGGATGATAGTCGCGTTGCCATAGTTCACGAGGATGATTCCATTTTTGTCGGTGCCCATGGCGACGGAGCCGATCTGATCGGCTTTGAGGGCTACGTTTAATCTTTCGTTGGTGACCGGTTGATTGGTTTTGGCGTTGATCACTTTGATGCGAAGGGGTTGTGATTGAGCGTGGGACGGAATTCCGCAGATAGGCCAGAGCAGTGCTGCGGCCGTGCAAAAGTTGCGGATTAGGGATTCAGCGCGGGTCTTCAGCCCGTTTGTGGGCGGCTCGGTTTGCTCCGAAAGGTGGCAACAGAATTGACGGCAAGAGAATTGCATCTTCATTCATCCTCCGCGGTTTCTAGCAACGGGTCTTTCTGTGGTCTGCGGACCATCTCATGCAGGGCAGAGCCGGGGGCGATCATGGGGTAGACTCCGTCTTCCTTTTCTACCTGGAAGTTGATCAGGAACGGTTTGCCGCTGGTGCGAGATTTTGTGACGGTTGGGGTTACATTCTGGCGTTTGTTAACTGTTGCGCCTTCGATGCCGTGGGCGGCGGCGAGAAGGACGAAGTCGGGTGAGAGGATGGGCGAGGCGGCGTAGTTCTTGTCGTAAAAGGCCTCCTGCCACTGGCGGACCATGCCGAGGAAGCCGTTGTTGATGACGGCGATGTTGATCGCGAGTTTTTCCTGCACGATGGTGGAGAGCTCGGAGCAGGTCATCTGGAAGCCGCCGTCGCCGGCGATGACCCAGACATCTTTCTCCGGGCAGGCGACCTTTGCGCCGATGGCTGCCGGCAGCGCGAAGCCCATGGTGCCGAGTCCGCCCGAGGTGATGAGCGAGCGGGGGGTGTCATGCTTGTAGTACTGGGCCTCCCACATCTGGTGCTGGCCGACGTCGGTAACGATGATGGTCTGCTCGGCGCGGCCGGCGGCGTGGGCCTCGCGCCAGATGTCGTTGATGACGTGGGCGGCGTAGAGGTGGCCGTTGTCGGGGAGATTGATGATGTCGCGGACGGCGGCGTCGCCTTTCTTGGCGTTGATCTCGCGGAGCCAGTTGGTGTCGGAGTTCTTCGGCAGCAGCGGGAGGAGGAGTTCGAGGACCTCTTTGAGGTCGCCGATGAGGGCGACGTCGGCGCGGACGTTCTTGTTGATCTCGGAGGGATCGATCTCGATGTGGATCTTCTTCGCGTTGGGGGCGTATTGCGCGAGGTTGCCGGTGACGCGATCGTCGAAGCGCATCCCGAAGGCGAGGAGCAGGTCGGCCTGCTGGATGGCGTTGTTGACCCACGACTCGCCGTGCATTCCCATCATGCCGAGCGAGAGCGGGTGATGTGTGGGGACGCCTCCGAGGCCGAGGAGCGTGCTGGCGACGGGGATCTGCTGGCGTTCGGCGAAGGCAAGGACCTGGGCTTCGGCGCGGGAGTGCGTGATGCCGTGGCCGGCAAGGATGATGGGCTTCTTTGCGGCCTTGATGAGTTCGATGGCGTGTTTGATCGAAGAGGATTCGGCGCGCAGCATCGGGTGCGGACGATAGGGTGCGGGGGCGGCGGCTTCGAAGTTGAACGGTGCGGTGGCTTGTTGCGCGTCTTTGGTGATGTCGACGAGCACGGGACCGGGGCGGCCGGACTTCGCGATCTGGAGCGCCTCGCGGATGGCGGGGGCGATGTCTTCGGCGCGGGTGACGAGGTAGTTGTGCTTGGTAATGGGCAGGGTGATGCCGGTGATGTCGATCTCTTGGAAGGCGTCGGAGCCGAGAACCTTGCTGCCGACCTGTCCGGTGATGGCGACGATAGGGATGCTATCGAGCATGGCAGTGGCGATGCCGGTGACGAGGTTGGTGGCCCCGGGGCCGCTGGTGGCGATGCAGACGCCGACCTTACCGGAGGCGCGGGCGTAGCCGTCGGCCATGTGCGCGGCGCCCTGCTCGTGGCGAACGAGGATGTGGTGGATGGGGAACTTGCGCAGGGCGTCGTAGGCGGGGAGGATGGCTCCGCCAGGGTAGCCGAAGACTTTGTCCACGCCTTCGCCGGCCAGGGTGGCCCAGATGATTTCGGCTCCGGTGAGTTGGGGATGTTGATTGTCAGCGATTTTTCCCATGATTACTCCTTGTTCAGCTAAACGGTATTGCCGACGGACTCTTTTCGTAGGGCTCGCCTCGTTAAAAATCCATGGAGAAGAAGAGCGAGGCCAAAACTTATTGCGATAACTGCGCTGTATGTTGATTGCCAACCTGTGAAACCAGCCAGCTTGTCCTGCCAGAAAACGGAATAGCCAAAGCAAAGCATGAAGAAAACGGATGCGATCCAAATTCGCCGTATTCTTGCCGTTGCGCCTCCGACAGCAAACATAAAACCCCCGCTTAGCGCTGCAAAGACAGAAACTCCGATCGCTGGGACCAATATCCGTTCACCAATACTTAAGCTCATGCAATCCTCCGTTAAGTCTCTACGTGGTCACTGCTCCCTCTGAAGCACTGCTTACGGAATTGGCGTACTTGGCGAAGACACCGCGTTTGTACCGGGGTTCGGGGGCCTTCCATGCGGCGAGGCGTTTTGCGATCTCGGGTTCGGGGACGTTGAGGGTTAGTGTGCGTTTGGGGATGTCGAAGGTGATGGTGTCGCCTTCGTGGACGGCGGCGATGGGGCCGCCGAGTTGGGCCTCGGGGGCGACGTGGCCGGCCATCAGGCCGCGGGTGGCTCCGCTGAAGCGGCCGTCAGTTAGGAGGGCTACGGTTTCCGAGAGCGCGGGGATGCCTTTGATCGCTGCGGTGACGGCGAGCATTTCGCGCATGCCGGGGCCGCCGCGTGGGCCTTCGTAGCGGATGACGAGGACGTCGTTGGGGTTGATCTTTCCGGCTTCGACGGCGGCGTGGCAGGCGTCCTCGGATTCGAAGACGCGCGCGGTGCCGGTGTGGTGAATGCGCTCGTGGCCGGCGACCTTGATGACGGCGCCGTCGGGTGCGAGGTTGCCGCGCATGATGACGAGGCCGCCGGTGGGCTTGAGCGGGTTCTTGAGTTCGCGGATGACGGGCTGGTTAGGTGTTTCATTTGCGAGCGCGGCCTCTTCGGCGATGGTCTTGCCGGAGACGGTTAGCTGCTCGCCTTTGAGGAGGCCCGCGTCGAGGAGGCGCTTGGCGAGGACTCGGCTTCCGCCTGCGTCTTGATAGTCCTTCGCGACGTACTTGCCGCCGGGGGAGAGGTCGCAGATGAAAGGCGTGTGCTCGGAGATGCGGTCGAAGTCGTCCATAGTGAGGGGGATGTGCATCTCGTTCGCGATGGCGATGAGATGGAGGACGGCATTCGTTGAACCACCGGAGGCGCAGACGGCGACGATGGCGTTTTCCAGGGCCTGGCGAGTGAGGATCTTGCTGGGGCGCACGTCGCGTTTGCAGAGGTCCATGATCATTCGGCCGGCTTCGCGTGAGGCGGACGCTTTGTCGGCGGCCATGGCGGGGACGCCGGTGAGCATCATGGGGGAGATGCCGAGGAACTCGCCGGCCATGGCCATGGTGTTGGCGGTGAACTGGCCGCCGCAGGCTCCGGGGCCGGGACAGGCGGCCGCTTCCAGGGCTTCGAGTTCGGCATCATTTATTTTCCCGGCGGAATGCGCGCCCATGCCTTCGAAGACGTTGAGGATCGTGATGTCTTTGCTGCTGCCGTCGGGCTGTTTGAGGTGGCCGGGGGCGATGGAGCCGCCGTAGAGCATGATGCCGGGGATGTCGAGGCGCGCCATGGCCATGATGGTGCCGGGCATGTTCTTATCGCAGCCGGCGATGCAGACGATGCCGTCGAAGAGATTGCCGCGGGCGACGAGTTCGATGGAGTCGGCGATGACTTCGCGCGAGACGAGCGAGGCTTTCATGCCTTCGGTGCCCATGGTGATGCCGTCGGAGATGGTGATGGTGTTGAACTCCATCGGCGTGCCGCCTGCGTCGCGGATGCCTTGCTTGACGGCGGCGGCGACGTCGCGGAGATGGAAGTTGCAGGGGCCGATCTCGGTCCAGGTGTTGGCGACGCCGATGATGGGCTTGTGCAGGTCCTCTTTGCTGAAGCCCACGCCTCGCAGGTAAGAGCGGGCCGCGGCGCGGTTGGGGCCTTCAGTGAGGGGGATGGAGTATTTCTTCGGGTTGATTTCGTTCGACAAGATTAGTATTCCTTCCATTTGCTGCCCTTCGTGACGGGCAGGCTGGGGATGATCTGAATCATTGCTTTGTGAAAGCGTGGCTGATTTCCGAAACCCGGGTACGGAGTGCAAAAGGGCGCATAGGACAGGCCCGCCTCATTCATTGCCTGCAAGACCATGGGTCTTATCGAGTGCAACAAAATTACAATCGCCTGGGGTTTGTAGTTGCTCAGTCTTTTCGCAAGAGACGAAACCGATTCTCGACAGAGTGCTATGCGATCTGGTCTTTCGAGATGATTGACCGGTTCGAGTACCAGATCGTCCAGGTAAAAGCCATTCTTTTTGAAATCTTCGAGAAAGAGTTCAGTGCCTTGAAACGCTTTTCGTATCTCGCGGAAGAGCCGGCTGTTCTGGTTGTAGAAGAACGTGCCACCGTGAGGGGCCGACTCGCCCACAAACAACGTGGTGATGTGGCGGGGACGGTAACTCTTGCGCACATTCTCAAAGTTGCTCATTTGTGATCAGGCTGCCTCGGTACTGCGTGGCTTAAGCCAGAACTCGGCGTCGTGTTTCGATTCGTAGGAATCGAGCGCGGATTCGTGGCGGAGTGTGAGGCCGATGTCGTCGAGGCCATTCAGCAAGCAATATTTGCGGAAGGGGTCGATTTCGAATTTGGCGCTGAAGCCTTCGTCGTCCGTGATGGTTTGGGCTTCGAGGTTGATGGTGATCTTGTGCGCGGGATTCTTTTCGGAGCGCCTCATGAGGGTTTCCACGTCGGCTTCGGGGAGGCGGACTAGGACCATGCCGTTTTTGCCAGCGTTGGAGAAGAAGATGTCGGCGAAGCTGGGGGCGATGACGGCGAGGAAGCCGAAGTCGGTGAGAGCCCAAGCAGCGTGTTCGCGGGAGCTGCCGCAGCCGAAGTTTTTACCGGCGATGAGAATCTTCGCGCCCTTGTGATGGTGCTTGTTGAGGACGAAGTCGGGGTGCGGCTCGCCTGCGTTGGGGCCGTCCTGGATGCGGCGCCAGTCGTAGAAGAGGAAGTCGCCGTAGCCGGTGCGCTCGATGCGCTTGAGGAACTGCTTGGGGATGATCTGGTCGGTGTCGACGTTGGGGCGATCGAGAGGGACGGCGTGGCTAGTGAGAATGTTGATGGGATGCATACGGCTATTCCTCGTTGTGCAAAAGATCCGGGGCTAAAGCCCCTTGCTGACTGACGCTGTTTCGTGGGGCTAAAGCCCCACGCTAATCCGTATTACTTGTTCTTGAACTGCCAGTTGCGGATGTCGGTGAAGTGTCCGGTGATCGCGGCCGCGGCGGCCATCTGTGGGCTGACGAGGTGAGTGCGGCCGCCGCGGCCCTGGCGACCTTCGAAGTTTCGGTTGCTTGTGGAGGCGCAGCGTTCGCCGGGCGCGAGGATGTCGGGGTTCATACCGAGACACATGCTGCAGCCGGGTTCGCGCCAGTCGAAGCCTGCTTCGGTGAAGACCTTGTCGAGGCCTTCTTTTTCGGCCTGTGCTTTGACTTGCTGTGAACCCGGGACGACCATAGCGCGGACCGTTGTGGCGACGTGATAACCACGTACTACGGAGGCCGCAGCGCGGAGGTCTTCGATGCGGGCGTTGGTACAGGAGCCGATGAAGGCGCGGTCGATGTTGATTTGTTCGATGGGGGTGCCTGCTTTAAGGTCCATGTACTCCAATGCGCGCTCGAAGGCTTTCTGGTCGGCTTCCGAGGCTGCCGGATCAGGGAGGGGAACGGTTGACTTGACTCCTGTGACCATGCCGGGCGAGGTGCCCCAGCTTACGGTTGGAGTGATGTCGAGAGCGGCGATGGTGAGTTCGCGGTCGAATATTGATCCTGTGTCGGTTACAAGTTCGGACCAATGTCTGACGGCCTCGTCCCATGCTGCTCCTTGCGGTGAGAAGCGGCGGCCTTTGAGGTAGGCGAAGGTGGTAGCGTCGGGGGCGATCATGCCGGCGCGTGCTCCGGCCTCGATGCTCATGTTGCAGATGGTCATGCGGCCTTCCATGGTGAGGTTGCGAATGGCGGAGCCGGCGTATTCGATGACGTGGCCGGTGGCTCCGGCAGTGCCGATTTGGCCGATGATGTGGAGGACGATGTCTTTGGCGGTGACGCCGATGGGAAGTGTGCCTTCGACGTTGATGCGGAAGGTCTTTGGTTTGTCCTGAGGGAGGGTCTGCGTGGCCATGACGTGCTCGACTTCGCTGGTGCCGATGCCGAAGGCCAGTGCGCCGAATGCTCCGTGGGTGCTGGTGTGGGAGTCGCCGCAGACGATGGTCATGCCGGGTTTGGTGAGGCCGAGTTCGGGGCCGATGATATGGACGATGCCCTGGTTGGGCGACTGGACGTCGTAGAGTTCGACGCCGAAGTCGGCGCAGTTTTTGCGCAGGGCCTCGATCTGTTTAGAGGCGATCTGGTCGACGATGTGGAGGCGGTCTTCGATGCTGCTGGTGGGGACGTTGTGATCCACCGTTGCGACCGTGCGATCAGCCCGGCGGAGCTTGCGGCCCGTCATGCGGAGGCCGTCGAAGGCCTGCGGGCTGGTGACCTCGTGAACGAGGTGCAGGTCGATGTAGAGGATGCTGGGTTCGCCTGCGGGCTCGGCGACGAGATGTTGTTGCCAGACTTTTTCGAAGAGAGTTTTAGGTGCGCTCATGGTTGTGCCTTTTGCTCGGTTGGTGGGAGGGTGAAAGTGTTTGCGCCTGTCGCGGCTTTTTCTACCGGATGCGGTGTGCCGTCGGGGTCGACGAGAATGGCGTTGCGGATCTGCTGGATGATGGTGCTGCCGCCCGGCGGCTGGGCGGTCCAGCGCGCGATGCTATGGACCAGCGCTGCGGGAATGTGGTCGGGTTCGATGGGGTGGTTAGGGAAGATCCAGAGTGTGTATTCGGCGTCTGGTTCGCTGGGGGTCTTGCTGTCTTTGATCCAGTCGATGGCGGCGAAGACGACTAGTGGGTGGGGTCCGTTGAGGTCGACCCAGAGCATGCCGCGCGACGGACAGAAGCGGAAGACACAGCCGGTAATGGTGAGGTAGCGGTTGTTGTCGGAGAGGACTTTGTCGGGAACGGAGAGGAAGTCGAGGGCGGTTTCGGCGAGGGTTTTGTAACCGGTCTTCGGATTGCCCCAGAAGGTCTGCGGAGCGGTGAGGTATTGCGCGAGGAACGGGCGGAAGCGCTGATCGAGGACGAGTTGGTTTTCGCGGCCTTCGGCAGGTGGGGGGGCGTACTGCCAGAGCCATTCGACGTTTTCCTTGGGTTGCTTTTTGTCTTTTTTGATTTGCGGCGAGGAGATTTGCGCATGCGTGGCCGTTGCTGCGAAGATGAGAGTCGTGGCGGCGAGTTGGATGGTGCGGCGCATGTTCATTTTGTTCTAGCGATTACGTTTGGGTTGATTGAACTTCCTTTGAGTCAGCCACAGGAGGCCATTGACGAGCGCGAACATGATGATTGCCACGATGACAAGGACAACGGCCGGTGTGCCTGTGAGCCAGCGATAGATGAGCGCTATAGCAACGGCACAGTTCATCAGGACAAGCTTGAATCTAGGGTTCATGGTTCGTTAGACGGCGTGCATCGCCTGGCGGCGGTCGATGGATTCGGCCAGGGCCTGGTGGACGAGCTTGCCCATCTCCTGCGTGCTGACAGGGGTTTGGCCGGGCTGCTGGCCGCGCGCAATGTCGGCTGTGCGATAGCCGGCGTTGAGGACTTTGTGGACGGCTTGTTCGACGGCCTTGGCGTCCTGCTCGAGGTTGGCGGAGTGGCGAAGGACCATCGCTGCGGTGAGAATCGCGCCGAGTGGATTGGCCTTGCCTGTGCCTGCGATGTCTGGAGCAGAGCCGTGTACGGGTTCGTAGAGATTGACTGCGCCGCCGATGGTTGCTGACGGAAGCATGCCGAGGGAGCCGGTGATGACGCCGGCCTCGTCGGAGAGGATGTCGCCGAAGAGGTTCTCGGTGAGAACGACGTCGAAGTTGCGAGGGATGTTCATGATGTGCATCGCCATGGAATCGACCAGCTGATGTTCGAGCGTGACGTTGGGGTAGTCCTTGGCGACCTCGCTGACCGTGGCGCGCCAGAGCTGTGAGACCTCGAGGACGTTTGCTTTGTCTACAGAGGTGACTTTGCCGCGGCGTTTGCCGGCTAGTTCGAAGGCAATGCGGGCGACGCGGACGACCTCTGCCTTGGTGTAGCGCATGGTGTTGATGGCTTCTTCCTGTTCCCCAACTGCGGGCTCCTTGTTCCACCATCGTGGCGCGCCGAAGTAGAGGCCGCCGAGGAGCTCGCGGACGAAGAGGATGTCGGCGTCTTTGATGACCTCGGGGCGAAGAGGAGAGCTTTCGGCGAGTGCAGCGTAGGCGATCGAGGGACGAAGATTCGCGAAGCCTCCGAGAGCTTGGCGGATCTGAAGGAGACCTGCTTCGGGGCGCTTGTCGGGCGGGAGCGCGTTGAATTTGTTGTCGCCGACTGCGCCGAGGAGGACGGCGTCGCATTCGAGCGCCGCGTCGAGGGTTGCGGTGGGGAGGGGAGAACCAGTTTCAGTGATGGCGATGCCACCGATGAGGCCCGGAACGAAGGTGAAGTCGTGGCCGCCTAGTTCGGCTACGGCTCGCAGGATGTTCGTTGCCTGTTGGGTGACTTCGGGGCCGATGCCGTCGCCGGCGAGGACTGCAATTTTGAGACGCATTGCTTTTTGTACCTCAGGGGCTGAAGCCCCAAGTTATCCGGAATTCCTTTTGGCACGGCTGAAGGCGTGCCCTTAACACAACTCAGTGAGCTATTGCTGTGGCCTTGTCGGGTTGCAAAAGGCCGAGCAGGTCCTGGTCGTAGATAGACTTTTTGCGATCAGCCAGTTCGGTGAAGCGGTGGTACACCTCGTCGAGCTGAGAGCGGGTGAGTGGATGCCCGAGTTCGGCGAGGCGCTGCTCGAGCATGCGCCGGCCGCTGTGTTTGCCGAGCACCATGTTGTTCGTAGGGACACCGACAGACTCGGGCGTCATGATCTCGTAGGTGAGCGGGTTGGCCATCACGCCGTGCTGGTGAATGCCGGACTCGTGGGCGAAGGCGTTGGCGCCGACGATGGCCTTGTTGGGCGAGCAGCCGAAGCTGATGAACTCGGCGAGGATTTTGCTGGTGGGGTAGAGCTTCTCCATCTTAATGTTGTTGGTGTAGGGCAGCTTGTCGCGGCGGACCATGAGGGCGGCGGCGATCTCTTCGAGGGCGGCGTTGCCGGCGCGCTCGCCGATACCAGTGATGGTGCACTCGACCTGGCGGGCGCCTGCCTGAATGCCGGCGATGGTGTTGGCGACTGCCATGCCGAGATCGTCGTGGCAGTGGGTGGAGAAGATGACGTTTTCGGCACCGGGGACTTTGTCGAGCAGCATGCGGAAGGTCGCGGCGTACTCCTCAGGCGTGGTGTAGCCAACGGTGTCGGGGATGTTGATAGTGGTCGCTCCGGCTTGAACCGCGACGGTAACGATTTTTACGAGGAAGTCGGGGTCGGTGCGGGTGGCGTCTTCGGCGGAGAACTCGACGTCGTCGGTGAAGGTGCAGGCGAGGCGGACGGACTCCGCGGCCTGATCGATGGCTTCGGCGCGCGTGATCTTCAGCTTGGCCTGGAGGTGGAGGTCGGAGGAGGCGAGGAAGGTATGGATGCGGGACTTTGCAGCGGGCTCGATGGAGCGTGCAGCGGCTTCGATGTCCTCGCGTTTACAGCGGGCGAGGGAGGCGATGCGTGCGTTGCGAACCTCGCGGGCGATGGTGCGGATAGAGTCGGAGTCGCCCTGGCTGGCGATGGCAAAGCCGGCTTCGATGACGTCGACGCCGAGGTCCGCAAGCTGATGAGCCATGCGGAGTTTCTCTTCGTGATGCATGGTACAGCCGGGGGACTGTTCGCCGTCGCGAAGGGTGGTGTCGAAGAAGACGATTTGATTAGACGAGGACATAGGTCTGACACTCTCGATCTGGACTTGATCATAATGCATGCTTATGATGGTCTGCGGGTTTATCATAAATTCTAATTGCGGTATTCGATCCACGCATCGTGCGCCGCGCCGAGGTGATGATTGGACTTAGTCCAGATGGAGACGTTTCTGGCGGTAGCGGAGGAGCGGAGCTTTTCGCGAGCAGCGGCACGGCTCCATCGTACTCAGCCTGCGGTGAGTCAGGCAATTGCAAAACTGGAAGGGGAGCTGGGAGAGGTCCTGTTCGACCGGTCGTCGCGCGATGGGACGTTGACCGACGCGGGCGAGGTGCTGCGGGAGTATGCGGCTAAGTTGCTGAATCTTCGCAATGAGGCAGCGGGTGCGCTGACCGAGCTTCGCGAACTGCACCGGGGCCGGTTGAACCTTGCGGCGAATGAATATACGTGTCTTTATCTGCTGCCTCTGCTGGACGAGTTTCGCCGGCAGAATCCGCGGATCAAGCTGGCGGTGCAGCGGACGCTTGCGAGCCGGATCTCCGACGAAGTGCTGATGCATTCGGTGGAACTGGGCGTGCTGTCGTTTCGACCTGACGATGCGCAGGTAAAGTCGACGGTGGTGTACCGGGACGAGCTGGCGTTTGTGGTGAATCCGCGCCATCCGCTTGCCGGGGCCGGGAGGGTGTCGATCAGGCAGCTAGGGCCGCAGAATTTCATCGCTCATAACATTCCGTCGCCGCAGCGGCAGAAGGTGATCCAGGCGTTCAAACGGCATAAAACCCCGCTGCAGATGGGCGTGGAGCTGCCGTCGCTGGAGGCGATCAAGCGGTTCGTGGAGATGGGGAACGGCGTTGCGCTGGTACCGGGGCTGACAGTACGTCCGGAGCTGGAGAGCGGCGCGCTGATTCGGGTGCAGGTGCCGGAGCTGCAGATGGAGCGCAAGCTGCGGCTGGTTCATCGGCGGCAGGCGAGCCTGTCGCATGCAGCACTCGCGTTTTTGAAGGTGGTGGAGGCCTACGCGGCGGCGCATGGCGATCCGTACTGCTTTCAAGCCGAGCGGGGAATGTGAAGGTGGCGCAGGAATTTTTTGAAACACGAAAACATCTGCAGAAAAAGTGCGTCTGTACCGGTAGATGAGCACCGGAGAGACACTCTCCGGCGAAATGATTTTGGAGAGTGAGAGTCCGATGATGATGACGATGTTTCGTAAAACGGTCTTACAAGTCGCGGTTTTTTCGATAGGCACAGTCGCCTTAGTTGCATTGCCGGTGATGGCGCAGGATCCCGCTGCACCTCCGCCGCCACCGCAAGGGCAGGGTGGCCCCCGACATAGCGGTCCCGGTGGAATGAGAGGAAACCAGGTTGAGTTTCTGACCAAGCAACTGAACCTGACACCTGACCAGGTTACCCAGGTGAAGGCCATTGATGAGGACGCGTGGAAACAGATGAAGGCGCTTCGCGAGGACACCTCTACTGCTCAGGATGACAAGCGGACGAAGATGATGGACATCCGCAAGACGTCGCAGGACAAGATCCGCGCCCTGTTGACGGCCGATCAGCAGACGAAGTTTGATGCGTTGCAGGCACAGATGCGAGAGCACAGACGAAGCCGTGATGGTGGAGATGGGCCTCCGCCTCCACAGCCTCCGCCGCCACCAGCGGCGCCGCAGCAGTAGCACGTACGGACGGTACAACACAGCAGAGAAAGGCCGAGGGAGAGATATCCTTCGGCCTTCTTGCGTGGGTGGCGCGCCTTCGGGCACCGGTGCGGTTACAATGAAGGAACAGTGACTACGGCGCTCCGTAACTCTTGCTATTGCGTTGCCTGCGGGACAGCGAAGGGGTTACGGACGAATTTGAAGGGATCCAGCGAAGAATGAAGAAGACGATGTTGTTGTTGGGCGCGCTGATGCTGTCTGCGGCGGCTGGTTATGCGCAGGAGAGCCGGCAGGACGTGAGCGTTAGCGCCACAGCTGCCTTTGCTCCGCAGATAACTGGAAACAGCGTGCAGAAGAATACGAGCATGACCATGGGCCTTCTGGCTAGTTACCGGTACATGCTGACACCGCGAAGCGCACTCGAAGTGAACTACGGATACCAGCAAAACACGCAGTACTATCAGGTTTTCGGGAAGAAAAATGGCGGTATCCACACGCTGCAGCAAGAGTTCAGCGGGGCGTACGTCTTCAACCTGAACTTCAAGAACTTCAACCCCTTCCTTGAGGCCGGCCCGGGCGCGATGATCTTCACACCGCTGAAGGACGCCGGAACCTCTGACCTTGACGCGAAGCAGAATACGAACATCGGCGCTCTCTTTGGCGGCGGTGTGGCGTATGAGTTGAGCCCGAGCTGGGACATACGTGCCGAGTACCGCGGTTTTCTGGTGAAGACCCCGAACTTCAGCATTCCGGGAAACACCTTCAATACCAATCGATATGAGGTCATTTCGACGCCTTCACTCGGGGTCGCATACCACTTCTAACGGGCGGCCAACACAAATCTCAAAAGCCCCGGCGATGACCGGGGCTTTGAACGTTTAAGGCCATCAACGGGCTTTGAAGCGATAAGCGGCGCCCACGGTGAAGATGGCTGGCGACAGGCTGGAATTCTCGAAGCCGAACCAGTTCTGGTACTCGCCGTCGACGCGAACGTACAGCCAGGGCTTCACTCTGTAGTCAACGCCAGCGCCGACGGCCATCAGGTTGTAGGCGAGGTTGGCGCGAGACCCGTTTGGCAGGAGAGGGAAGTTGAAGACACCGCGCCCGTACATGACTTTGGCGTAGGGGGCAAACTTTCGGTGGATGCGGTAGTAGCGGCCACCGACCTCGTAGGTCTTTTCATAGAGATCTGAGGAGTCCTTGACGAAATGAAACTGCCCTTCGAGGCCGATGTGGGGGAGAAAGTCGAAGTCGAAGTAAGCGGAGCCCCCGGTGTACTGGCCGCCGTAGTCCGAGTTGGCCACTGAGAGGCCGCCGCCGATCTTGAGATCTCCCAAGCGAGAGGCTGTAGGTTCCGACTGGGCGTGCAAAATGGACGCAGAGCCTAATAGACCGATGAAGATGATTAACCGTGTTAGCACGTGCACTCCTAAAAAATCGGACCAATTTGACGCAAAGGAGACATGGAACAGTGAGACAAGGTTAAGCGATGAAATCAATCGATCATGGTACGGGTTGGGTTAGTGGAAGACATAGGCCACACCGAACGTGTAGGCAATCGGTGTAAGCCCGTGGGGAGCGAAATTGGGCCATTTCTGCATTTCGACGTTGATGACCCGGACATTGATGTTACGGGTTGCCAGATACTCCAACCCACCGCCGACAGCGTACTCGAAGTAACTCGTGGTCGCGATATTAACGTAGCTACCTTCCTGAGTTCCGAAGCGGCCGACGCCGAAGAGAACCTTGGCATATCCGCCGAATTTCTTGTGACGGATGGTGTAACGCGGACCGGCCAGATAAGAATCTTCGCTGATATCGCTCGGGGTGCTGACGGCGAAGTTAAACTCTCCTTCTATACCAATGTTGTGCGTGAAGTCGAAGTCGCCGTAGAATGTCAAACCCTTGATGTATCTCTGGGCGTAATCGGGATTCGTGATCATACCGCCAAGACCGACCTGTATCGAACCCCCGCGCGAAGCGGTGGGTACAGCTTGACCGTGCAGCAAGGTTGCCAGGCTGAGGATGTATGCAAAACATCCGATATAGGTTAGCCGCTTCAACAGGTGCCTCCTAGAAAGAGAAACGTGCGGCGTTTCTTCAGTTGTGAGCCGTTCTGGCCTCGGGCAGTGGAAGAGCGTGGGCAGTCGTATAAGTCATCGGCTGACCACGCTCCGAAGATCAGTTTTGCGGTGTAGCGGCTGGAGGAGTTGCAGGCGTCGCGGTCGCTGCGGCCGGATCGGCGGGTGCAGTGGTCGCATCGGCGGCTGGTGGAGCTGCTGCTGGCGCGGCTGCTGCGGGCGCAGCATCGGCTGGCGGTTTGTAGTAGCTAAGCTTCAGGTAGACCGGTTCGACTTCAAACGGCATCTTGTCGGCAGCGGTAAGCAGCGGTTCGAAGGGCGAGTGCATGACGAAGACCTGGTCGGTCCAGGGGTCGAAACGGAGGAAGCTGGCAAGCGGCATAGCGGCCTGCTGCTTGAGATCCTTCATATCGAGTTTGGGTCCCTTGGCTGTGATGGCCTGCATCCAGAAAGTCGGGTCCTCGTCGCTCTTGGTGAGACCGTCGCCGATCATCGGTTCGTTGAGGGCCTTCAGGCTCTTGACGCGCTGCTGCAGCTGCTGGAGGTAAAGGCTGAAGTACTGCTGTCCGCCTTCGAGTTCCTTCGCGTTGAGCAGTTCGAGAGCTTTCTTGGCTGCGGCCGTGTTATCGGCATCGGTATGGTGCATGGGGATACGGTTGAAGACCGACGTTGACGGGAAGAGAAGACGATCATTGAAAGCGTACTTGGTATCGAGACGGTGGGCAAGGATGATGTGCGCGATCTGGAAGGCCAGGATAGCGTTGAGGTTGCCCATCTGCTGCGCACCGTCCTGCGTCACAACACCAGTAGTATCGAGCAGGCTCTTGGAGACGACGATGGTGTTACCGATAGCGAGAGACTCCAGCGGCTCGGTCAGCAGCGTACGGCAGCGGATCGGCCTCGAGAGTGTGATGTTGTTGTAGGCCAGAATGTTGTTCGCCAACGCTTCCAGCGTCTTGTCGAACTCGCTGGGCGCATCGAGAAGGCCGGCCTGGAAGAGACGCTCGACGACGTTGTCCTCAGCCTGCTGGACCCAAGCGCGCTGCGCTCCGAGGGGGCTGACGTCCTGTGCGTCGTTGCTGACGTCGGTAGCGCCGACGACATCAAGTGAGGTGTTCTCAGATTCAGGTGGCGGGACCTTCAAAACATAGCCCCAGATATGGTTGATGGCTTTAAACTTTAGAGTGCGTGAGACGCTCTTCGGGTCGCTCTCTTCAACGTAGAACGAGGTCGGGAGCCAGAGGTCAGGCTGAACGTTGGTCCGCCAGCTGTCAAAGTGATAGAACTCCTTCTGGTCTTCCTGCGTGCCGGCGAAGTCGCCGTTGAACCGGACGACGTTGCCGTTACGGGCCTCGATCCAGACACGGCCGAAGAAGCGGCCGAAGTCCTTCTTGCCCGAGATCGGCGTTACGTCAAAGACGGCGGTGGGGGTGTTGCCGAGGAAGTCGTTGCGCACATAGCCGAAGCTGTAGTGCTGGCGGTCGAAGTTGTTCGAGTCCATCAACAACATCTGTACGAAGCCGGCTTCGTGGAAGGTCAGGTGCAGACTGCCGCCGAGGCTGCCAACAGCGGACAAAGAGTGCTTGAAGAAGCCCATCTTGCTGCCGCCAGTGCCTGTCGAGGTGTCTTTGTTGACCGCATAACTCTGGTCGTTGATGACACTCTTAAAGTCGACGCGGCTGAGAAAGTGCTGATCCGACTCGGGGACCTGGCCCAGGAGCGGATCGGGCTTCATGTTCTGGATGTAGGTCTCGACGAGTGGGGCGCGCTCTTTGATCGTCTTAACGACCACCTTTTCGCGGGCAATCGCCTTGTCGATGAGCGCGTTCTGCGCAGCGGTAGGTTTGCGGGAGGTCGAGAGATCCGCATCCGGCTTCTTCTTTCCCTTCAGGAGGCCTGCTCCTGCCTGGGAGGGAAGGGTGGTTGCGACGAAGAGGGCCAGAGCTAAACCGGCGATAGACTGTTTCCCGAGAATCATGATGTACGGCTCCTGCGGTGACCCTAGGGTCAGCCTGAATATGGACTAGATGCTAGTGCATGCTGCAACAACGGAATCAAAAATATGTTTCTCAGCCAGCGAGTTGAAATGCGACGTTTACGACGCCTTCCCAATCGATCGGATTACCCGAATCGTCGGTAGCAGGCTTGAAGCGAGTGGCCTCGACGGCACGGATGGCAGAGTCGCCGAGACCATGGCCGAGGTCGCTGGTGACGCCCAATACCTGGACGGCACCGGTGGAAGAGACACGAAGACGAACCGAGACGACTCCTTCGATATGAAGCTGCTTGGCCTCCGCGGTGTACTCTGGCTTGGGTTTAAAGAGAACCTTGGGGCCGCTCTTCGAAGTTGCTGTCGTGGGACCAGCGGGCTTTGGCAACGGCGGAGGAGTGTTCTGTCCGAGATTGACGGGACCGGCAACACGCCCCTGAGAGTTCATTGGACCTGTGCCACCAGTGACTCCAAGCTTGACGCCGACGACTGCACCGGCGGCGTTGTCGCGGCCTTTCATATTCTGGCTGCCTGCGGATCCGGAACCAAGATTGACAACAGTAGATTGCGCTCCAGCGCCATTATTGGACGCCGGCATGCCTGACATTCCCTTGTTGCCAAGGTTGATGGCGGTGGTTGAGGGCTTGTTTGACACTGCGATCGGGTTTGTCGTCGAGCCCAGCGCAACGGCTGTCGGATGCGGAGACTGGTTCGGAACCGAAGCCGGCATTGCCTGGGCGAGATTGACAACCTTCGGTGCCGGAGGAGGTTGAACAAGCTTCGGCGGCGCAGGCATAACGACTGGCACCGGCTGAACCATCTTGACCTCTGGTGGTTTGGGAACGTCGGGCATCTTCACGTCGGGCAACTTAATTTTGGGCGGTTCGATCTTTGCCACGGGTGGAGGCGGAGGCAATTTGATCTTGATCTTGGGCGGTGGCGGTGGCTCTTCAGCTTTCTTGATCGGAATCGGCTCGGTTAGCTCGGTGAGCTTGTGCCGTGTGTCGATCGTTTTCTTCGCAGCAGCTCCTATGACGACCGCGCAGAAGGCAAGTAACACGTTCAACGCGATGGACGTGAAGAGCGAGGACTTGCTCTGGTTGCCGTCGTTGAGGACGCCGAAGTGTGCGAACTGCATATTAGGCGGTGTTGGATGCTCGGTGCGAAGCGGCTTTGCCATAGAAAATCCTTGATGGCCTCTCTTCCAAGAGGCGGGATATTGAAACCGGCGTTGACGATCTGCCAGAGCCGGTATGGAGAATCAGCTCCGAAGAGCGCCGTAGTATAGAACCTGGTTTATATGTCCCAACAACGAATGTGGCCAGTGCTACCAGGGATGCATCGCGGGAGTTGCGCTACCTGTCTAAAACAGACGCAAGCCGCGAAGAAAAAGGTTGTAGCAGGTACCGTGCGTCTGGGGAGCCACATCTCGTTCATGTGCCGGTACGCTGCTCTTCTCTTACTGCAAGTATATTGCCGTAAGCGTAAGTGATTGACACTGGTACTTTTGTGGTATCCAACTAAGTACGAAGGAGCGCAAAACGATGAGGATTCTGGTGACCGGCGGAGCGGGCTATATCGGGGGTACGCTAACCCGGCTTTTGCTCTCTCAGGGGCACGCTGTAACGGTGTACGACAACCTTTGCCACAGCAAGCGGTTAGCGTTGCCTGCTGATGCCGAATTTGTGGAAGGAGAAGTCGCGGATCGGGCTCTCCTGGAGAGCACTCTCAGCCGCGGCCGGTTCGACGGAGTGATGCATTTTGCCGCCTTAATCGAGGCCGGCGAAAGCATGAAGCGGCCCGAAATTTATTTTCGAAATAACACTTCAGCGACATTGTCGCTGCTCGAAGCAATGCTTGCGACGGGACATGACCGCCTTGTATTCAGCTCCACGGCTGCCTGCTACGGCGAGCCCGAGACCACACCGATCCTCGAAGACGCGAAATTGCAGCCCACGAACCCCTACGGGGAAAGCAAGCTACTCGTCGAACAGATGCTTCGCTGGATGAATCTCAGCCATGGGCTCAAATACGCGAGCCTGCGCTACTTCAACGTGGCTGGCGCGATCGACGGCTATGGCGAGGCGCACGAACCGGAGTCCCATCTGATCCCGTTGATTCTCGATGTTGCGCTGGGGCGGCGTGCGAACATCAAGATATTCGGCCGCGATTACCCGACCAAGGACGGCACCTGTGTTCGGGACTATGTCCACGTACACGACCTCGCGGAGGCGCACTTACTGGCGCTGGGCGCACTCGGCGAAGCGAAGAGCCGGCTGATCTACAACATTGGCAACGGAGAGGGGTTTACTGTTCTCGAGGTGATCGAGTCGGTGCGCCGCGTAACGGGAAGGCCTATCGCTGTTGAGGAATGTCCACGTCGGCCCGGCGATCCCGCCGTGCTGGTGGCCAGTTCGGAGAAGATCAAGGCCGAACTCGGCTGGAAACCTCAGTTCGCGGAGCTTGACCAGATCATCTTTAGCGCGTGGAAGTGGCACCAGCAGCGCTACGCAAAGGATATATAGAAGGAGACTGTTTTGATCGAGAGCATGTTTCACCTACCTCTGCCGATTTTGGAGAAGATTCTGCGGCCAGTGATCGTCTACCTGTTCCTCGTCGGTTTCCTGCGGTTGTTTGGGAAACGGGAGCTGGCGCAGCTGAATCCCTTCGACCTGGTGGTGTTGCTGAGCCTCTCGAACACGGTGCAGAACGCGATGATTGGCGACGACAACTCTGTGTCTGGTGGCGTCATTGGCGCGTTTTCGCTTCTCGGAATCAACTGGCTGCTTACCCGCATTCTGTTTCGCGTGCCCAAGCTCACCAAACTGGCGGAGGGGAGCGAGACGGTGTTGATCCGGCACGGAGTCGTCGACTGGGTCGCCACGAAGAAAGAGGCGCTCACGGAGCTGGAACTCCGGTCAGTCCTGCACAAACAGGGGTTCGACGACTTCAGCCAGGTGGAAAAATGCATCCTCGAACCGAATGGCAACTTCTACCT
Source organism: Acidobacteriaceae bacterium KBS 89 (assembly GCA_000381605.1). Taxonomy (GTDB): domain Bacteria; phylum Acidobacteriota; class Terriglobia; order Terriglobales; family Acidobacteriaceae; genus Edaphobacter. Next base: position 40,807 of record KB906754.1, on the reverse strand, counting down.
GGAAGGGATCAAAGCGATGGGCGACGACGCCCAGCGAGCCCAACTGATGAAGGCGATCGAGTCTCTGAGTCGCGAGGTGAAAGATATGCGTGCCGAACTGGCGATGCGGTAGAACTTAACAACTGCCGTATCACATACGTGTTGGTCTCGCGGCCTGTCTGCTGACGCGCCGCAAGTTTCTAGTCCTTTCGCCTAACCCCTTTGCTCCCATACTCGACGCGATGCCCGGAAAAGCCGAGCCCTGCTGTTGGTTAGCCTCCTACCGAGCCTTCCCCTGAAGTGACTTTCTTCAGGGCCTTCGTATAGCGGTCCGGAGGTGGGGAGAGTTGTGATTCCTTCACTGCGGCACGGTAGCCTCCCATAAAGATGGAATACATGACCGCCAGGGCGCACCCCACCCCAAAACCGAAGCCGAACAGGAAACCGATCACCGCGGGCCAGTAGGAATTCACGATAACTGGAGTCTATCGCGGCGAGCATGTACAGTTCAGTAAACCAGTTCAAATGAAGACGGAGTGACAGATGCGACCATGGCAGTGGATGGCGGTGTGTGGGATGACTGCGGCAGCGACCGCAGGGTTAACGACCAAGGTAATGGCGCAGGAGGTCCGGGCGCTCGTTGACAAGCAGCTTCCCGGCCTCCTGACGACCTACAAAAGCCTCCACGCAGCGCCGGAGCTCTCGCACCATGAGGCGCAGACCTCGGCTCTGTTGGCTGACGAACTGCGCAAAGCCGGATATACGGTCACCGAGCGCGTCGGCAAGTATCCCGACGGTTCGCAGGCCTATGGCGTGGTGGCGATCTTGAAGAACGGCACAGGTCCGACGCTTCTAATCAGGGCCGACATCGATGCGCTCCCGGTGACCGAGGATACCCACCTGCCCTACGCCAGCAAAGTGCGCTCGAAGAACCCCGCCGGGCAGGACGTTGGAGTGATGCACGCCTGCGGGCATGACATTCACGTCACCACGATGATCGGTGTGGCGCGCAACATGGCCACGCTGAAGAGCCAGTGGCACGGAACGCTGATGCTGATTGGACAGCCGAGCGAAGAGACCATCGACGGTGCCAAGGCCATGATGGCCGACCATCTCTACGAGCGCTTCGGCAAGCCCGACTTGGCGATCGCTTTGCATGATGCGAACTTCGCGGCAGACAAGGTGTCGGTGGTTCCAGGGCCAGCTCTGGCGAGCTCGACCTCGATCGATGTGGTGATGCGCGGCGTGGGCAGCCACGGTGCCGCGCCCGAGGCCGGCAAAGACCCGATCGTGATGGCAGGCGAGTTCATCGTTGCCCTGCAAACGGTGGTGAGCCGATCGATTCCACCCGCTCAACCTGCAGTTGTGACCATCGGCGACATTCACGGTGGCACGAAGCGCAACATCATCCCCGATGAGGTCAAGCTGGAGCTGACGACACGTTGCTACAGCGAAGAGGTACGCAAGACGATGATCGAGGGCGTGAAGCGAACCGCACGAGGTGTCGCGATCGCTGCGGGCGTTCCAGAAGACCGGATGCCGATTGTGACCGTCCTCGAGGATGAGTCCACCCCGGCGACGATCAACGACCTGGAACTATCGGCGAAGTTGCAGAAGATCTTCGTGGCGAAGCTGGGAGCGGCCAACGTGATCGAACGGAAGCCGATCATGGGCAGCGAAGACTTCGGCATCTTCAGCATGGACCACAAAATTCCAGCGGTGATCTTCTGGCTGGGCGCCTATGACCCAGCGAAGGTGGCAGACAGCGAGCGGACTGGCACATCGCTGCCTTCGCCGCACTCGCCTTTCTTCGCGCCTCTGCCGGAGCCAGCGCTGCGCACTGGAGTGACGGCGATGACGGATGCAGCCATAGCCTTGCTGCAGTAGTCGAACGCGGGTTCCGCGATGATTCGGTGATGTCGGAGATGCAATCGCGTTACTGCAATAAGACTCAGAGTTGCGTTACTTTGCCGGAGCCGCAGCCGCCGGTGTAGGCGCGCTGAACAGCTTCATGGCGTTTTTCACCGTGTAGTTGAGGCCCCACGCTGTAGGAACGATGACGATGATCCACGCGGCGGCGATCAGCAGCGGCGAGGACTTCTTGACGGGATCGAGTTTAGCCATAGATCTCTCCTGTTTCGAGAAACTCCGACGGAGGTCAGCTCACTCCGCAGGTTTAGGTTAGTGGGCCGCGCCTACAGGCACGACGATGTTCTTGTCCTTCAGCCAGAACTTTTCAGCGATCGGCCGCACCATCAGGTTCGCAAGGAAACCGACGACCAGAAGACCGCACATGATGTGCAGGATCAGCGGGTACGCGTCCTCCTTTGCCAGTTTGTTCTCGACGTAGTGGTCAAGAATGCCGTTGACGATGAGCGGGCCGATGATGCCCGCCATCGACCACGCCGTCAGCAGCCGGCCGTGAATGGCGGAGACGTTAAAGCCACCGAAGAGATCCTTCAGGTAAGCCGGGATAGTGGCGAAGCCTCCGCCGTACATGGAAAGCACCACGGCAGCAATGCCGACGAAGAGAGGAACGGAGTTCAGCTTGTCCTGGCGCGTGAACGGCAGAAAGAAGTAGAGGATGGCGCCGAGCGTGAAGAAGATGAAGTAGGTTCCTTTGCGTCCGATGAAGTCCGAGGTTGATGCCCAGAAGAAACGCCCGGCCATGTTGAAGATGCTCAACAGGCCGACAAAACCTACCGCTGCCACGGGGCTGACGTCTCCCTTGAAGAGATCCTGAATCATCGGCGCAGCCTGCTCGAGGATGCCGATCCCGGCAGTGACGTTGACGAAGAGCATCACCCAGAGGAGCCAGAACTGCGGCGTCTTCCATGCCTCATGGACAGCCACGTTGTGGCTTGAGATCAGCGCGGAGTGTTTGGTCGATGGCATCCAGCCCTCAGGCTTCCAGCCATCCTGCGGAACGCGGATGGTGAACACGCCGAACATCATGAAGATGAAGTAGAGGATGCCCATCGTGATCATCGTGTTAGGGATCGAGGGCCGTCCGGCGGACTTGAAGTAGGCCATCAGGTTGTTCGCGAGCGGGCCGCCGATCATGGCGCCGCCGCCGAAGCCCATAATGGCAAGACCTGTGGCGAGACCCGGACGGTCCGGGAACCACTTGATCAAAGTCGAGACCGGAGAGATGTAACCCAGTCCCAGACCCATGCCTCCGATGACGCCGTAGCCAAGATAGATGAGCCAGAGCTGATGGCTGCTGGCGCCGAACGACGCGACAACGAAGCCAAGGCCAAAGCAGATCGCCGCGTAGAACATCGCACGTCGTGGGCCGGCCTTTTCAAGCCATGCGCCGAAGAGCGCCGCGGAGATGCCAAGGAACGCGATGGCGATCGAGAAGATGTAGCCGACCTGTTTGAGATTCCACGCGGAACCGTCGGCCCCGTGCAGGGCGAGCAACGGGTTCTTGAACACGGAGAAGGCATAAACTTGGCCAATCGAAAGATGGATGGCGAGGGCAGCGGGTGGAACCAGCCAGCGGCTGTATCCCGCTGGGGCTATGGAACGGTCACGATCAAGAAAAGCCAGGGCCATATTTTGAAACCTCGGGAGATTGGGTCCTGAAACAATGTACAGAATGGTCGAAGAAAACCGAACCCAACATGTAAGTTATGATGCGCGACCAAAGATACATGATTCGTTTTTGAAACATGTCACCAAACTGTCAGCGGCGTGGTTGCCCGAGCGGGTTGTATAGGGTACCTTCGTCTTGCTGAGGCAAATTTTGGAGGTCGTTTAAGTGGCAACAGTGGAAGGCAACACGAACCTGGATTCGACTCTGCGTGAGAACCGGCTATTTCCTCCGCCGGCGGAGTTTGCCGCAAACGCCCGTATCAAAGACCTCGCAGAATATGAGTCGATGTATCGCCGCAGCGTCGAACAACCGGAGGCGTTCTGGGGAGACGCCGCGAAAGAGTTGGAGTGGTTTGCACCGTGGACCAAAGTAATCGAGGGCGAGGCCGCGCATGCCAAGTGGTTTATTAATGGAAAATTAAATCTGTCGCATAACTGTGTCGATCGTCATGCGCTTGGCACCCGCAAGGATAAAGTCGCCCTGCTATGGGAGGGCGAGCCGGGCGAGATCCGCAGGCTGACCTACGGTGAGCTGCATGTACAAGTACAGCAGTTTGCCAATGTATTGAAGGGAATTGGAGTCAAGCGCGGCGACCGTGTCGCCATCTACATGGGCATGGCTCCCGAACTCGCGATTGCGATGCTCGCCTGCGCAAGAATCGGCGCGGTGCACTCAGTGATTTTCGGGGGCTTTGCCGCGCACGCCATCTCCGACCGCGTGAATGACTCAAGCTGCATCGCGGTCATCACGCAGGATACGAGCCATCGTCGTGGCTCCGAGGTCCAACTCAAAGCGATTGTCGATGAGGCGCTTGTGAAGTGTCCGACCGTCAAAAACGTCGTCGTGTTCCGCCGCTCGGGCTCGCCTGTCGCGATGCAGAAGGGTCGCGATCTGTGGTGGCACGAGGAGATGGAGAAGGCCGAATCCAAATGCGATGCCGAATGGATGGACGCGGAAGACCCGCTCTATCTTCTCTACACCTCGGGCACTACGGGTAAACCGAAAGGTTTGCTGCACACCACCGGCGGCTACTCAGTGCAGACATACCTCACCAGCAAATACGTCTTCGACCTTCACGACGATGACGTGTACTGGTGCACCGCGGACATTGGCTGGGTCACGGGACACAGCTACGTCGTCTACGGGCCGCTACAGAACGGTGCGACAGTGATGATGTACGAAGGCGCCCCCAACTGGCCGGAGAACGACCGCTTCTGGAAGATCATCGACACGCACAAGATAACGGTCTTCTACACTGCACCAACAGCGATTCGCGCGTTCACCAAGTGGGGCGACTCCTGGGTCGAGAAGTATTCGCTGGCCTCTCTACGTCTTCTGGGCACGGTCGGCGAGCCGATCAATCCTGAGTCGTGGATGTGGTATCACCGCATGATCGGCAAGGAGCGCTGCCCTATCGTCGACACCTACTGGCAGACCGAGACGGGAGCGATCATGCTCTCTCCCATCCCCGGTGCAATCGCGACGAAGCCAGGCTCGGCGACAAAACCCTTCTTCGGAATTGTGCCTGAAGTCGTCACAAGAGAAGGGAAGCCGGTGCCCGATGGTCAGGGCGGCCTGCTCGTCATGCGCAAGCCATGGCCCTCGATGGCGCGAACCATCTACGGCGACCAGGCACGATATGAGCAGACCTACTGGAGCGAGATTCCCGGCAGCTACTTCACCGGAGACGGCGCGCGTCGCGACACCGACGGTTATTTCTGGCTGATGGGCCGAGTCGACGATGTGATCAACGTCAGCGGCCACCGACTCGGCACGATGGAGGTCGAATCGGCGCTGGTGGCGCATCCCAAGGTCGCCGAGGCGGCTGCAGTCGGTCGCCCGCATGAGATGAAGGGCCAGGCGATTGCTGTCTTCGTCACGCTCGAAGGCGGCCACGAGCCGAGCGAAGAGCTTCGCCAGGAGCTGCGCCAGTGGGTAGCAAAGGAGATCGGCGCGCTAGCTCGTCCCGATGACCTGACGTTCACCCAGGCGCTTCCAAAAACCCGAAGCGGCAAGATCATGCGCCGTCTATTGCGCGAACTAGCCACCACCGGAGAGGTCAAGGGCGACACAACGACGCTCGAAGACTTCACCGTAATCGCCAAGCTGCGCGAGGGCGACGAATAACGCAGCGGTCTACACCCAGAGAAACACGGGCTGGTCGATTCCCGTAGCTGCGCGCAGAATGCGCTCGTTGACGCGTTGGCCGTTGCTCCCGTTGCTGAAGACAGCGATCCCTGTGCGTGTCGGCGGATGGACGAGCATGAAGTTCTTCCAGCCGCCGTTGTCGCCCCACTGCCAAAGGTAGCTTTGTCCGTCGACCTGTTCAATGCCGACGCCGAGCCCCCACGACAGCGCGCTGTTCACATGAGAGACAGGAGCCTGCATCGCGGTACGCATCGCAGGCGACAGCCCGAGAGTTGCATTCTGCGGGTCGACGAGCGCGTAGAGGAAACGAGCGAAGTCAGGGACTGTGGTGAGCAGACTGAAAGCCACATTGGGGACGAACGAACTTGCCGGAGGCGGCGTCGACTTTCCGGTCTTCTTCATCAGAGCATCAGCAATCTGTTCGCAGGTCCAGAAGGCAAGCGGCTTTCCCGATGCCTGGATGATGTCGAACACCATGATGGCAATATCGCGGTTATAAAAGGCACGAGGGCCGTTGTGTCCCGCGACGACCCTTTCGTTGCCATCGGGCACCCAGATGTAGGTTGTGGAGGACATCCCGAGCGGTTTGAAAATTCGCTCCTGCACCAGCGATTCGAAGCCCGAACCACTGATGTGCTCCACAACACGCTGTAGATGAAAGAAACCTTCGCCGGAGTACTGGAAACGAGTGCCCGGTTCAAAAGTAGGCGTCAGTTTGTCGTCGTCCCGTGACCGCCAGTTTGGCAGACCCGTCGAGTGCGTAAGGACGTGCCGCGGTGTAACCTTGTCCGCCCACTGCCCAGTCAGAGCATCCTCCTGCAGATATTGATTGAGCGGACGGTCGAGGTCGATCGCGCCCTCCTGCGCCAGTTTCAAGACGAGACAGGCAAAGATTGGTTTGCCCATAGACGCGCCGGGAAAGACCGAATTCGCAGTGATCGGCGTCTTTGTTGTAAGGTTGGCGACGCCCTCGTAGTGTTGCCAAAGAGGCTGGCCGGGACCGACGACGGCAACGCCGAGACCTGGCAGCGTGGCCAGGTCCAGCAGGTGGGGCAGTGTGGCGACGAACGCGTTATCCGGTGGATGGATGGCCCCAACGCTGGACTTTGATAGGGCAAGGCCGCTCAGAGTGGACGCGACGGTAGAGGCTGCGGCGGCGTGCAGAAAGCTGCGTCGATTCATTTGGCACCCTGGAGGGATCTCAGTTTTGCAATGAGGTACGACGCGGAGGACCGATCGGTTCCGCAAAGCGTACGGTCAAGGAGATGGCTAGCGCAGGTTGGTGATGGCTTTGGTGGGAAGCGTGAAGTGGAAGGTGGTCCCTTGGCCCTCAACGCTCGTGGCCCAGATGCGGCCGCCGTGCTGGTTCACGATGCTGCGACAGATCGCGAGTCCCAGGCCCGTTCCACCCATGGCGCGCGAGTCCGAGGCATCCCCCTGCCGGAAGCGATCGAAGATATGTTCGAGCTTATCAGCGGGGATGCCTCGTCCTTGGTCGCGAACCTCGATGATGGCTTCGCCCTCGTCCAGATTGCGCGCGGTCAGATGAATCTCGCTACCCTCGGGAGAGAACTTGATCGCGTTCGAGAGCAGATTGTTCAGCGTCTGCAGAATGCGGTCGGCGTCTGCCCACACGTTCACACCGTGTGCGGCAAAGAAGATTCGAATGTTCGGTCGCGGTGTGCGGCTCTGCTGCACTCCGGCGGCGCGGCGCAGAAGATCTTCGGCGCTGCACATTGCCGAATGCAGCTCGGCCTTACCGCTGCTGATACGCTCAAGATCGAGAATGTCGTTGACGAGCCGAACCAGCCGGTCGGAGTTGCTGATTGCGATCTCGAGCATCTGCTGAGTCTTCTCGGGGCGATTCGCCAGAGCACCACCAGCCAGTAGCCCAAGCGCTCCGCGCAGCGAGGTCAGCGGCGTGCGCAGCTCGTGCGAGACCGTTGAGATGAACTCGTCCTTCATGCGGTCCAGTGCACGGCGTTCGGTCGTGTCGGTGAAAGCAACGACAACACCGAGCGGCTTCAGGCCTTCGGAGTCGGACGACTGCGAGTCGATCTGCGGACGCGCAACGTACTCCACCGGGAAGCTCGTCCCATCCTTCCGCCAGAAGACCTCGTTGGAGACCCGGACCGTGTCAAAGTTGGTGAGACTCTTGCGAATCGGGCAGTCAATCGAGTCGTACGGCGTCCCGTCCGGGCGAGTGTGATGGATCAGGTTGTGCATCACGTGGCCGAGCATCTCATCCTGCTTGTAGCCAAGCATCTGCGATGCCGCTGAGTTGACGAACGTGACCTTTCCGTCGAGATCGATGCCGTAGATGCCGTCGCCGACGGACGCGAGAATCGAATCCGACTGACGCGTAAGCGTGCGCAGACGGCCTTCGGCGCGCACCTGCTCGCTTATGTCGACGCCAAAGCCTAGAACATAGGGAGCGCGGCCCGGAACCACGATCAGCTTGTTCCTGTAAGCGACGACACGAACCTCGCCGTCCGCGTGTGAGAGATGAAGCAGCCCTTGTGCCTCGCCAGTCTCGCCGATCTTCTTGAGATACGCAGGTAATGAGGCCCTGCGGTCTGGCGCGATGAACTCGACGAGATTGTGGCCGTTCATTGCTTCAACGGTCCGCCCGATGGTCTCGGCGCCGTGTGTGTTGATGGTCAGCAGATTGCCGAGCAGGTCATGGGTGCAGACCATACCAAGCGAACCTTCAACGAGCTGGCGGTACCGCGCTTCACTCTCGCGGAGGGTCGCTTCAGCGGCGCGCTGCGTGGTGACGTCGATGCCGGTCGCGATGATGAAGGCGATCTGGCCCTGCGAATCGGTGAGTGCTGTGGCGGACCATGCGATGCGCCGCACGCTGCCGTCGCGGTTCAGCCACTGGTTCTCGAAGGCCGCGGGGAAGTGTCCAGACCGCAGGCGCTCGAAGGTCTCGATTGCTTCGGGTATCTCCTGGCGCGGAATGAGCTTGTCCCACGCGTAACGGCCGACCAGTGTGGCGAAGTCATAGCCCGAGGCGGTCTCACAGGCGCGGTTGAAGCGGACGATGCGTCCGGCGGGATCGAAGACGGCAACCAGTGCGCCCACGGTGTCCAACACAGCAGAGACGAAGTTGCGTTCGACGGTCAGTGCGGACTCGACCCGTTGACGCGAACGCGCAGCGCGATCCATCTGGTGGATGCGGCCGTTGAGTTCGAGCCGGTTGATCACCTGACGGCTGAGAATGCCGAGAGCCGACGACTGCGCCGGGCTCAGCGTGCGCGAGGGACGGTCGAGAACCAGCAGCGCGCCTATGTTGACGCCGCCGGGTGTGGTCAGTGGAGCGCCGGCGTAAAAGCGGTATGCGCGGCCCTCGAGAAGGATGCCATCCGGAGCGTAGTCGGGGTCGTTGCGGGTCTCCGGAATCTCGTACACCGTGTCGCCGAGGATGGTCGTCTCGCAGGGTAGACTGCCGAGCGAGAGTTCGAGCGAATCCATCCCAAAACGGGAACGAATCCAGATGCGATCGGACCCGATGAAAGAGACCGCAGCGACCGGGGTTTCACAGATCTGCGCAGCCAATCTCGTCAGATCGTCAAGGACGGGATCAGGCGCAGAGTTGAGCACCTCGTATTGATTGAGGGCCTCGATACGCAGAGCTTCGTCTTTGACCAGGAGAGCATTCATTCGACTTGTTCAATCGTAGGCTATATGCAAAGAATTGCGCACTCCTACTTTCGTGGCAGCAATGGGTTACGGCTTTGGAAGTGCACAACATTCCCCTGTCGCTGGCGGTTCCTCCGCACTGGCATCGAGGGCGACCTTCCATGTCCCATCGGGCAATTTTTTCCACACGGTGAAGTACCGGCCTGAGATCACGACCGGTTCCCCGTTCTTGTCTTTCGAGTGGCCCTCATAGTGTCCCCAGGTGAAGCCCATGTCGTTCGACGGCCCCATCTGGGCGCCCTGCGGCTGCCACGTAAGCTGGTAGGTCTTCGGGTCCCACTGGGCCTGGGCGGCGATGGCGGTGCGGCCGAGGACGGCGGGTTTGCCGTTGTTCAGGGTGACGGCGTCGTCGGCAAACCAGCCGCTAAAGGCCTTGCCTCCGCCTGCCGCGACGGACTTCGCAAAGCGCCCCTCCAACTCCATCAGCAGAACGGCGCCTGGATTCATGGTCGGCTGTGTGACCGGGCTTGAGATGGCATTCGAGGACTGCGCAAGCGCGTCGTAACCGGGCGCACTGGTGCCGATGCTTGGACTGGTCTGGGCAACCAGCGGACCGGCAGCAAGAACGCAGAAAAACAGGCGGAGCGTGGTGAGGCGTTGCATATCGATTATGCTATCAGCGCTGGAAACCGTCTGTATGGAAGGGTACATCGAGTTGAAGACTGATATCCTTCGCACCTGATGCTTAAGACGAAATCGGAACGCATTCTGTTGCTTGCAGCTGTGGTTTTCCTTGCTGCAGGTACCTTGTTAGGACTGACCCACGAGGTACTTCTTCATCCTGTCGGAATCTCGCTTCGCTGCGCTGCGATCGCGTTGCTGGCGGTATCTGCAGTGCAACGCCGCTCCCTCACTCCGTGGATCTTCGTTGCAATGGTGGCAGGTGCGGAACTGGGCTTCGATGCACCCGCGGTGGCGGTCAACCTCCGTGTCTTCAGCGACATCTTTCTCCGCCTTATCAAGACCATCGTCGCCCCGCTGATCCTTGCAACTTTGGTAACCGGCATCGCCGGCCATGGCGACCTGAAGAGCGTCGGCCGCATGGGCATCAAGAGCCTCATCTACTTCGAGGTCGTGACCACACTGGCGCTCTTCATCGGACTCGCGGCGATCAACCTTAGCAAAGCCGGCGTTGGGCTTGCCTTGCCTGCAGCTGTGGCCAGTGAAGGCATCACAACCCCGCCGCCCACTCACTGGCAGGACTTTCTGCTGCATATCTTCCCGGAAAACATTGCCAAGTCCGTGGCAGAAGGGCAGATTCTGCAGGTCGCCGTCTTCGCCGTCTTCTTCGGAATCGCCCTCGCAACCCTCAATGCAAAGAAACGTGCTCCTCTGGTCAGCCTGTTTGAGGGACTGGCCGAGGTGATGTTCAAGTTCACCAATGTGGTCATGTACCTCGCCCCCATTGGCGTGGGGGCGGCCATGGCTTTCACCGTCGGTCACATGGGTCTGGGCGTCCTGGTGAACCTCGGCAAGCTGATCCTTACGCTGTACGGAGCGTTGATAGCATTCGGGTTGCTCGTGCTGCTACCCGCGGCCCTGCTGTTCCGCGTACCGGTCCGCCGATTTCTTGCTGCAGTGGCTGAGCCAGCCACCATCGCCTTCGCCACCTCCACCAGCGAGGCTGCGCTCCCTCGCGCGATGGAGTCGATGGAAGCCCTCGGAGTGCCGCGCCGCATCGTGGCCTTCGTCATCCCAGCCGGCTACAGCTTTAACCTCGACGGCTCGACGCTGTACCTCGCCGTGGGCAGCATCTTCGTCGCGCAGGCCGCAGGCGTGCATCTCTCTCTGGGCCAGCAACTCGTCATGATGGTCACGCTCATGTTGACCAGCAAGGGTGTTGCGGGCGTACCTCGCGCAACACTGGTGGTTCTTCTGGCCACGGCGGCCACCTTCCACCTGCCCACCGAGCCGATCTTCGTCATCCTCGGCGTCGACGCGCTGAACGACATGGCGCGCACTACCGTTAACGTTGTAGGCAACTGCCTGGCCAGCGTCGTCATCGCTAAATGGGAGGGAGAGTTCGGCGCCGAACCTGTTTCGCCCGTCGTCCTCGAAGGCGTGGCGGACTAATTTCGCAATAAACCATCGGCGAGCAAAGCGCCGAACAAAACAAAACGAGCAGATGCCGAAGCACCTGCTCGTTCTTATTCTTAGCTGATTACATTGCTGGGGGGTGGTGGGGATCGATATGGTCCGTGTCGGCCTTTTTCGAAGCAGGCTTGGCCTTCATGGCTCCGTTCGGATTCACCGAGTCTCGCAACTCCTTCGATGGTTTGAAAAAGGGGACACGCTTCGCAGGCACGTCGACCTTCGCTCCGGTCTTCGGATTGCGGCCGGTGCGCGCATTCCGTTGCCGTGTCCGGAAACTGCCGAAGCCGCGAATCTCAATCTTGTCCCCTGACTTCAGGGCTCCGATGACAGCGTCGAAAAGAGTATCGACGATGACCTCTCCGTCGCGACGGGTGAGGTCGCCGATGGCGGTGACTTGGTCTACGAGGTCGGCTTTAGTCATAATTTGGGTTCCTTTCGTACAGTGGGAGGGCTGTTGGAGGCCGCGTCAAAATTCGTTCTTCTTGTTGATTGTAGACGGGATGATGGCTCAAAAGGTTGCGAACAGAGCAGAAGTTTTGAGGAAATCAACATTCGATCAATGAGATGCCAAAACGGGACAAATGGTCGTGCCGACGCGAAAAAGCCCCCCGCTTTTTTGGGGAGCCTTTCATGGTATGCCGGTGGTCTGATTGACCTAGGTCAACCTAAACGCTGAAGCACGGCGCCTTACTTCCACATGAAGTAAAAGCCGGGCGCGTGATCCAGCAACTGGCCAGGGTTGGGAAACAGGTCTTCCCCGTCGCTCGTGAGCAGGGTAAACAGCCCGCGCTTCATCTTTGCGGGACGTACCACGCTTGGTTCCCCCGAGATTCCAACGTCCTTCGCGGTCTCCATCAGTGCCACGCGGTAGCCGCCAACCTTGTCGATCAGGCCCAGCGGAAGCGACTGCTGCCCCGTCCAAACCTGACCCGTCGCCAGCGGTTGAATTTTCTCGTCCGTGCTGTGACGGCCCGTGGCGACGTCATGCACGAACTGCGTGTACATGTTGTCGACTAGCGACTGAAAGTAAGCTTGCTCCTTCGGAGTCATGTCACGGCTCGGGTCGCCTGCGTCCTTCAGTTCGCCGGCGTGGATGATCACGTTCTTCAGCTTGGCCCAACGCATCAGGTCGCCGTAGTTGGTCCACTCCATGATCACGCCGATCGATCCCACAACCGACGCGTCGTTCGCATAAATCTTGTCGCATCCACTCGCGATGTAATACGCGCCCGAAGCCCCCACCGACTCAATCGACGCGATGACCTTCTTGTGCTTCTCCTGCCGCACGCGGAGCACCTCGTGATAGATCTCCTGCGACGCCGCTGCGCCTCCGCCCGGCGAGTTGATGTGCAGAATAATCGCCTTCACCGACTCGTCGTCCCCAAACTTCCGCAGCTGCGTGTCGACCGTATCCGGCGAGAGGATCACTCCCGCGATGTCGATCACGGCGATGCGGTCCGGGTTGATGCCGAACGCGGAGTCGCCGCCGCCAGCCGAACGCATCGCCGCCCAAACCATGAACATGACCAGCAGGAACACCCCAGCCAGCGAACCCGCAATGATGCCCACGTAAAACCATGGCGACCGTCGGCGGCGCGGGGGCACACCGTAACCCGGAGGATAGGAATAGGGCGACCCATATTGCGGTGTCTGCCCATAAGGGGTCGTCGGACGTGCGGGGGGCGGAGGCGGCGGTGGTGTTGAGTAGTCTTCCGGCATGTTTGGGAGTGTAGCAGGGACGGTCTCTTCCGCGTGCCTCTGGTGATCAAGCCAAATTGGGAACAGCGGCGATAAAGTGATGCATCGCGATGCAAAATTTGAGACGAAATCAGATTCCCACACGTCCAATCATTGCAGTATGATGAACGGCGACGCCTCTGTCCGTGCATCTCAAGCAAGTTGTGCCCGGAAAAGGTTGCCGATCGCTATGGCTCATCCACACCTAAGTATCGTAATTCCCGCATTTAACGAAAGGGCCCGCATCGAGCATGCGTTGGATCGTGTGCTTTCCTGCGTCGCTGAGCGGGGTTGGGACGCCGAAGTTCTCGTCGTCGACGACGGCTCCAAAGACGATACCGCCGCAATCGTACAGCGCTGGATGCTCCAGCATCCCCGCCTCCACCTGGTGCAGAACCTTGGAAACAAAGGGAAGGGATACTCGGTCCGCAACGGCCTACTGCAGGCCGCCGGCGACATCGTCATGTTTACCGACGCCGACCTCTCGGCTCCCATGGAAGAGGCTGAGCGCCTTTTGGCCGCGATCGCCGATGGCGCCGATGTTGCTATTGGCTCGCGATGGATGGATCGCAGCCGCCAGACCATCCACCAGCCGCTCTACCGGCAGTTCTTCGGACGCTGCTTCAATTGGGTCACCCGCACCATCATGGGCCTGCCCTACAAAGACACACAATGCGGCTTCAAGGCCTTCAAACGCTCCGCCGCGCAGGTCATCTTCCGTCTCCAGACCATCGAGCGCTGGGGCTTCGATCCCGAAATTCTCTTCATCGCCCGCAAGCTGAAGTACGTCATTCGCGAGGTTCCGGTCACCTGGGGCCACGACGAACGCAGCCGCATGAGCTACTTGAAGGACGGCATCAAGATGCTCGAGGACATGGCGCGCATCCGCGCCAACTCGATCGCCGGACGTTACGACGAAGCCATCGCCGCCATGAAGGACACCAGCACCATGGTGACCCCGCAGGTCGACAAGGTCGTCAAGATCGGCGTCAAAGCCCGCTAAGCCTCCACCATCGTTCGCGGTTAAATTTCGTATCCACGATCCCTCAATCTACTCTTCCCGATTCAAATCACCCAATTCAAGAACCGTCATTTCGACCGGAGCTGCTCACGCACTTTGTGAGCGGCGGAGCGGAGAAATCTGCTTTTCGACCACTGCCCTCGTAGAAGCCGATACCCCGTCGTTGCCTCTCCGTAGTGCAACCAGCGCTCACAAAAATCTACGTGACCGATCCAAAGCACAGGAGACCACATTGTCGATTAAAGTCAGGCAGGCGGAGATCTCGGACCAGCAAGAACTCGCAAGGATGCGCACCCTGCTATGGCCCGACGCATCGATGGAAGCTCATCGCAGGGAACTTGACGCGATCCTGCGCTCCCGCATGAACGGCACACTGCCGATGGCAGTTCTCGTAGCGCAGAGCCAGGACGGAACATTAGCAGGATTTCTCGAAGTCGGCCTGCGCTCGCATGCGGACGGTTGCGAGCCCACGCGGCCGGTTGGCTTCGTGGAGGGCTGGTTCGTCCGCGAGACCTCGCGCAAGCAGGGAATCGGCCGAGCCTTGATGCGCTCCGCGGAAGAGTGGTCCCGAAGACAAGGCTGCCTCGAGATGGCCTCCGACACATGGATCGACGACGAAAGGTCCATCAGCGCTCATCAGGCGCTGGGCTTCGAAGTAGCCGATCGCTGCGTTCACTTCCGCAAGTCGCTCTAAAGAACGTAGTGAAGCTGTCCGTCATTTGTTCCAGAACCTGTTAATTGTGCAGGTTTCCGACCGTCTCCGTCGCGAATACAATCCTCAGCACTTGGATCTCACCCAAGCGGTGTTGCACGAAAATACTCCATAACCGCCAAGGAGGAACGATGGCAGGTACGTTCGAACTCAAAAAAGCGAGAGACAGCCAGTATTATTTCAATCTCAAGGCGAGCAACGGCCAGATCATTCTGGCCAGCGAGATGTACAAAGAAAAAGGCTCAGCCGAAAACGGCATTGCGTCGGTCAAGAAGAACGCAGCCAACGATGCCAGTTACGAGCGCAAGGACACGAAGAACGGTCAGTTCATGTTCAACCTGAAGGCCGCCAATCATCAGATCATCGGCACCAGCGAGACCTATAAATCCACCGAATCCCGCGACAACGGCATCGAGTCCGTCAAGACCAACGCGCCGTCTGCACCCGTCCACGACGAAACCTAGCCAGGGTCAGCCGTACAAATTCTTGTTTCCGATTGCCCATCACTCTCCCCGAACTGGGACATCGGAGATTTCTCGCCTCCATGGGAGCGTGCGGTAAATAACCGGGCGATTGATCAACAAGCTTGATGCGCTTGATGCACGTTTCCAGGCTTTGGGATCTCTCACGGAACATAGACGAGAAACT
Source organism: Acidobacteriaceae bacterium KBS 89 (assembly GCA_000381605.1). Taxonomy (GTDB): domain Bacteria; phylum Acidobacteriota; class Terriglobia; order Terriglobales; family Acidobacteriaceae; genus Edaphobacter. Next base: position 25,165 of record KB906754.1, on the reverse strand, counting down.
CCGGCATGTCCGGAAGGTCATCGATGAACGTCCCCTTTTTTTCTCCCGTGGACGAAAAGCGCCGCACCCGCTGCTTCTTTCGTTCGGCCACGTAAAGATCGCCGTCGGGGCCCACAGCAAAGCCGGAGGGGGCGTCGAGCTTTCCGTCGATCACCACACGCGCCTTGAGCTTCCCGGTCGGCGGTGTGGACGTCAGGTCCAGCGCCAGGATGCTGCCACTGCCCGAGGCGCCGATGTAGAGCGTCTCGCCGTGCATGATCAGGTGCACGGGCGCCTTCAGCGCCTTCCCCGTGATGTGCGCCATCAACTCCCCGGTCTGCACCTTGAAGATCTTTACTGCGTCACCGGCTTCGTCTGCTACGTACAGATGCTTCTTGTGCACGACGATTCCGCGTACCGAGTGCCGTGGCCTGCCACGCTTGTCGAGCACCACCTTGAGGCCGAGAGGCGACGGCACATCGAACGGTCTGAGGTCACCGTACTCGGGAAGCCTCCCATGGCTGGACGCGACGAGCGTGCCGGGGAGAAACCCCCCGTCGGGATAGTTCTTGAGCAGGTGTGCGGCTACCGGTGCGGGCTTGCGGGTCCCCGGCACGAGCGACAACACGGTGTTAGTGTCCTGGCACGAGACGTAGATGCGACCATCGTCCCCCAGCTCCACGTCGAAGGGGTGCACCATCGCCGCAACCTGCTCGGCCTTCGCGAGCACCTCCATGAAGCGAAAGGTGTCGCCGTGCCGCTGGTAGCGTGCAATGTGGCTATCCCTGCGCCACGCGTTCGCGATATAGAGGTCGTCGCCTACCAATGCGAAGCCGCGCGCAATATGCAGCGGATGCGCGGTCGGCGATGGATCGAGTAGCAGCGGATGTTTCTTTCGCGGTGCCCCGTCGTCCTCGAAGACGCCGATGTTGTCGACGCCGTGCCCCGATTCACCCCGATAACTAATCCACCACACGTTTTTGTCCTCCCGAACACGTCGCTGCATCGTCAGAACCGGCGCGGCGATAACACGCAACTCGACGGGGCATCCCGGAATTATAAGCGGTTAGGATCGTTGAGGGTGTTCGTTCCAACGATTTCCGGGCATTGGTTGCAGCAAACACTCGGGTGACGGCTAAACGGAAGGTCAGAATGCGCAGCGATCGTCCGCCACCATTGGAGCGTAGTGTAGGATTTCGCCATGCGAGAAATGCATCTACGAGTCTTCGCGGTGGCAATTGCCGCGACGTTGTTGCTTGTTCCGGCGTACGCACAGCAGAGTCACTGGTCTTCGGCGGATGACAAAACCGCGAAATACATCATCGAGATGGAGCGCAAGTGGGCTGAAGGTGTATGTGTTGATAACGGTGTTGTCGCTGGTCTGCTTGCCGACGACTTCCAGGGCACTTCAACGAAAGGTGTGCGCTTCACAAAGGCTGATGAGCTGAAGGACGAGAAAGGCCCGCGCACCGCTCATGATTGCGGACTTGATGAGGCTAAAGTGCGTTTCTTCGGAGACAGTCTCGCCGTTGTCTACGGCAGCGAACATGCTATCGGCAAAGACAAGTCCCAGCCCAACGCAAAGGTATGCCAGGTTTGGACTGACACCTGGCTGAAGCGCGGCGGTACCTGGCAGATCATCGCCTCGCAGGATAATCGCGTCGAATGTAAGTAGCGAGACGCCTGACCCTTCTGCTATCCGGTCGATCCCTCGCCTTTCCTGCGCCTTGCATGAAACAATATCTTTTGTGCGCCATCCAGGCGTTGTCAGGGGTATAGGGTTTGCTGCGTTCGTTATTTATTGCTCTTTCTCAAAATAGAAGCCTGCGGTCGTTCTCAGAACGCTCCGCGATGGGACGAAAGATGTCGGGCCGGTTCGTCGCTGGCATGTCGGTAGAGGATGTTCTTGGTGCATGCCAGCGCGTCAATCAGGAGGGAATCGCGGCCACCCTTGACTCGCTCGGCGAGAGCGTCAACACCGAAGCAGAGGCGCAAAAATCAGCCGACATCTACCACCAGCTCCTCGACGCCATCCAGGCACACAAGCTCAACGCCAACGTCAGCGTAAAACTATCGCAGGTTGGCATGGACTTCGACCCCGCTCTCGCAGAGCGCATCGTCGGCGAGATGGTCGAGCATGCCGCTGCAGTCAACTCCTTCGTCCGGATCGACATGGAAGGGTCGCCCTACACCGAGGCGACCATCGCCATGACCGAGCGGCTGTCGGCAAAGTTCCCCGGCAGCGTCGGCACCGTCCTGCAGGCCTATCTCTTCCGCACCGACACCGATACCGAAAGGCTTTTAAGCAAGGGAATTCGCATCCGACTGTGCAAGGGAGCCTACAAAGAGGGTTCTGAAGTCGCCTTCCCCTCCAAGGCTGACGTCGATGCAAACTACGTCAACCTGATGAAGCGCATGGCCACCTACTCCAACCCGCAGACCCAAAAGGGTGTCTTCTGCGGCATCGCCACACACGATGAGGCAATCGTCGACCAGATGCGCTCCTTCGTCAACGACAACAAGATCGACAAACGTGCCTTCGAGTTCCAGATGCTCTACGGCGTTCGCCGCGACCTCCAGCGCCGCCTCGCCGCCGAGGGCTACGGCGTCCGCGTCTACATTCCCTTCGGCCCGGAGTGGTACCCGTACTTCATGCGCCGCCTGGCCGAACGACCGGCGAACGTCATCTTCCTCGTCAAAAATTTCTTCAAGAACTGACCAGATACCAGACGGGGTTTGCAGAACCCCTTTGTTAACACCCCTCTTTACCACTTTTGTTATCGTGGAAACACGAGGGGGCGCTCATCCGCATGAGATTCCTGCTTGGCCGTCATCGGCCGCTGCTCTTCGTGTGCCTCTTCTCCGCCGCTCGGACAGCCTCCGCGTGTGACCAGCTCCCAGCCGGTCAGTCGCTACGGATTCGGCTCGCCGCACCCATCTCCACTTACACCGCGAAACCGGGTGATCCGATTCACGCCATCCTCACTCAGGACCTCGTCTGCCAAAACGAGGTCGTTCTTCCCATGGGCACCCCCATCGACGGAGTCGTCCACCGCACGCGCAAGGTCGGCTGGGGAATTCAACACGAAACCGCCGCCCTCACCCTCGACTTCAATAGCGCCCATGCAGCCTCCGGCGAGGATCTGGCCATCACTACTCGTGTCCATGAGGTCGAGAACGCCCGCGAGTCCGTGCACAAAGGAGTCATTCAAGGCATACGCAGTACCAACACCTTTCAGGGGAACATCAATAGCCGCCTCATTCACCTGCCCACCTGGAACCCCTACTCCGATCCAGTCCTCATCGCCTTTAAGGCCGCCTTCCCGATCTTTCCCGAGCCCGAGATCTACTACCCGGCCGGCACAGACATCCACCTCAAAACAACCGCGGAGCTCTCCCTCCCCGCCTCGTTCGCAGCCGCGGAGCGCCAGTCCATGCAGCTAACTGCAGCCCAGTCAGAGAAGCTCGAACAACTCGTCGAGCAACTTCCTGTGCGTGTCATGACGAAAAAGAACGTCGAAGCTGACGTTGTCAACGTCGTGTTCCTCGGATCCGCGGAACAGGTCACGGCGGCGTTTCGTGTTGCAGGCTGGCAAAACGCCGATTCCGTCTCCCGCCTAACCGTCATGAAGAACCTGTATGCGCTTCTCAACAACAGCGGCTACCCTCAGGAGCCCATGACGACTTTCTTCCTCGCCGGCAGGCCCCAGGACATGAACTGGCAGAAGAGCCTCAACAGCTACGATCGCCGCGACCATCTCCGCATCTGGCAATGGGACGAGGAATTAGGCGACGATTCCATTTGGATAAGTTCGTCCACACACGATACCCACGCCGCTCTCGGTATCAAGCACCTTGGCTTCGTGCACCACATCTCACCCAATATCGATGATGAGCGTTCCACCGTCATCCGCGACCTTAGCTTCGCCGGCTGCGTTCGCTACGTCACCTACGTCTCCCGTCCCCTGATGTCCACCACGGCCCGAAACTCTGTTGGAGACGCCATGCACACCGACGGATCCATCGCCGTCGTCAGCCTTCAGGACTGCCACCCTGATGTGCAAATCGATTCCACTCCCAAAGGCGGCAGCTACAAACCCGGCAACATTACCTTTCGCTACATCCGCAGGCAGATTCTCACCTTCCGCAGTGACATCTTCCGCGCCAACATAATCTACGGCGCCTACACCGCCGGACGAATGACAATTGCCGCCCTTCGCAGCCCGCCGAAGATCGACCCGTAGACCCCCCAAAAATAAAGTTTAAAAAAGTGGCGTGTTTTTAGCGCCCAAAAAGATGCCGTTTTCTCACCACGTTTACCACGCATTTCACCACGTTTTCACCATCAAAAAACCACATTCAACCACCCACTTTTTCCAACCCCCCCTTAAAAACCCAGCAAAACAGCAAAAAGCCCCGGATCTCTCCGGGGCCATTTTCTTCTGAAAAATTGCGATTTATCGCGAGGCGTTTTGCGTAGGAACCGGCTCAGCCAGCAACTGCTCCACCAGCTCCGTTGTCTCTTTCACAAGAGCCTCGTGCGCCGGCGGATTGGCCGGCCCGGCAAACCCCGCATGAATCTCCTTAACCCGCCCATCCCGCCCTAAAAAGAACGACGTCGGCCAGCAGTTAAGGTTCACCGCCTGCGGAATCTTTTCATTCAACTGCTCAGTCTCACCCGCCACCAAAACCGTGTAAGTAAGCCCATATTTCGCAATAAAAGCCCGCAATCTCGTAGGATCTTTCAACTGATCCGCTTCTTCAAACGACAGGTTCACAATCTCCAATCCACGCCCGTGAAACTGCTTGTAGAGACTCTCCAGAAACGGCGCTTCATCATGGCAATTCGGGCACCACGACCCGCCAATCGCAACAATCACAACCTTCCCATCAAATTGCGAATCGGTGTTCGAAACCGTCTTGCCACTCAGGTCGGGAAAGCTGAATTTGAAGCGCGCAGAGGGATCCTTTACCGTCGTCTGTTGCGTAGGATCAGTTGGCCCTACAAGCTTCGCCGCACGCGCCTGCGCTGGCCGCCGCGCAACCAGGTTCTGTTGATCATTCACATCAGCGCGAAGCAGATTCGAGACGAGCAACGTCCCATCGGCCTGCGGTGTCAGCGAGTAAAGCGCCGGCCCCGCCGCAGTGAAGTGGCTGATCTGATAGTCCTTGCCCGTCCACGAACCATACAGCGAGCCGGTGTCCCCGTCGATGCGCTGAATCACGGCCTTAATCTCAGTCGGTTGACGTGCGGGCTCCACGCGAAGCTGCCACGCAGACTCGCCCTTGACTGATTTAACCGCGATCTCCCAATCCCCCTGAATATCCTGAGTATGTGCCCCGGCGCTTTCAGGAGTAGCGCCGTGCGAACTCAGGCTGATGGGATATCGCGTAGCGGCTGTGCCAAAGGAGCCGGTGAGACGCCCATCTGCGAGAGTCGCATCCAGCGTCCGCGCGTAGTAGTTGAATGTCAGCAGGAGATGATTGCCCGTGAAAACCGCGCTTGATGCCGGGCTGCTCTCCGGCCCGTTCAGCAGCGCGGCGTGAAGGTCGCTCCCACTGCCCGTTATTTCAAGGCGGACGGGAACCTGCTTGCCGTGGACGGTGGCATTTCCTGTCCACGTTCCAGAGACAGGGATTTGAGCAAAGGCAGATGTGGCAAGCAAAAGAAAACTGGCGAACAGCTTCATGAAAGGGCTCGATTCTGGGTGATTGTGCGATCGGAACTTAGCGAGGGCCGCGGGTTAGCGGACGCAACGCGCTTCTGTCCAGGCCAGCGGGGAGCGGCGACAACAACAGAAGGTGTACTGCATAAGCATAGATTCAGCCTAGGCCCTAAGCGAGGGCGAGGTCAAGGGGTGGTCGGAAACGACGCAAGTTCTTTTGAATGTTGAACCAAAAGTTGTATATGCAGTTGGGTTGCATGCATGCACACTACAACCACTAAGGGGGAGGAAGACCGTTCAGGAGATTCGTTGGATTGCCTAAATTTTGCGATCATTTCGCCGCACCTCTGATTGGCTTGATCGTATTCGTCCGAAGATATCTTTTGACGCTGGGCCAAAAAGCAAACGGTGTTCTTCCCTCGTAGCCCCATCCCCTCCCCGCAATAAAAAATAGCCGCCTTCGGGCGGCTACCTCTCTTAAACGAGAAAGTCACCGTTACTTGCCGAAGGAATTGCCGTCGCCCGGTCGCTGCACTGGTAGATACGGTTCGACCGTGAGCAGACTGGAAAGCGTGCTGCGCTCCTGTTCAGAAAACTGTCCGCGAAAGCGGTCCGAGTTGAGGATTTCCTGACGCTGTGGCTGTGGCATCTCGCGCAGATCGCGGAAGGCGCGTGCGACCATACGGCGGCGGTCCTCGGGAAGTCCCTGGTATTGCTCCATCGCACCACGCCACTGCTGACGTTGCGGCGGAGTGAGGTGCTCGATCGCCTCGGTTCGCTCAAGGGTTCGCCGACGCTGCTCGGGTGTCATGTTGTTGAGTTGAGTGAGGCGGTCGCGCATGCGCTGTTGCGTCTGAGGTGGAAGATCGCGGAAACCCGGCTCCTTCTCAAGCGCACGCTGCTGCTCCGCCGGCGGAAGATTACTGTGGCGATCCATCCACTGGGCGAGGTGCTCCTGATTCCCCTTTGGGCCGGTCAATTTCGGCCCCGCGCCCGGATGTGGCGCGTTCATTGGAGGATGCGCTGTTGCCTGTCCTGCCCTATGCATGGACGCAGATTGGGCCGCGACCGTCGACGCCGCTGCCATTAGCAACAGGGAAGCGAGAGCTGGTCCTACGATGCGCCGCAAGTGGAGGTGAAATGTCATGGTAATTCGACCGGCAAGACCTGGGCGTTGGGGTAAATCCGCTTCTGTTACAGCAGCTTACTGTGTCCCGTCCTCCTTCGAGATATTATTTTTTTCCGATGGTACGTTGCCGTAGAAAGCTAGCTGCTGGGCGGATTGGCCACGTCATCGGCGGTACCATCCTGCAGCAACTGGTCCATTGTCTGCAGCGCCTGCTCGTTCTTATCGAGGAGCTGCAGGTCCTGCACCGTGGCCGAGGTTGGCGGCGTGGAGCGAAGGAAGCCCGAAACGTTGGCAAACGTTCCTCCTCCAACCACCAGCGCCAATGCCAAAGCGCCAGCCATCGCAGGCCGAAACTGTCTGCCAGTATTGAACAGCAGCCGGCTCTTCAATCGCTCGAACCATCCCGCAGGGGCCAAGGCCTGCTCTTCGCGCAAGCGCACCGCCAGCTTCTGGTCAAAGTAGGCCGAAGGCTCCGGTGCCTTCCAATCATCGAGCAGCGCGAACGTCGCCTCAAGCGACTTGAACTCCTGCCTGCACTCGGCGCAGGACTCGATGTGACCCCGCGCAGCAGAATTCGCAGGCGCGCCCGGATCCAGCAGCAGATCGAGGAAATCGGATTGGTAGTCTTTGCAGTTCATTGTGACCCTTCCCAGCTTCTTTGCCTCAACGCGTCTCGTGAAAACGCCGCGTGCGTTGAGTCGGCCTAAACAAAGGCCTTCAACTTCTCGCGCAACGTTTGATAAGCGCGAAACAATAAAGATTTTGTGGCGGACTCGCTCAGTTTCAGCACGTCGCCAATCTGTTTGTAGTCCATACCCTCGTACTTGTGCATCAATACGGCCGTCCGTTGCCGCTCAGGAAGCGCCATTACATGTTCGCGAATCGCGTTCATCCGCTCCCGCCGCAGCATGTTCGCCTCGGCATCCGGCGTCGTGTCTGCGACGTCCGGCGTCGTGCCAGTCTCGGCATCGGTCTCGTCCAGATAGACGGTCGAAGCCATGCGTTCGTGGCGCGTGTCGCGCGCATAGTTCACGCCCAGGTTGGTGGCGATACGGTACAGCCAGGTGCTGAACCGTGCCTCAGCGCGGTACGTCTCACGCGACCGATAGACTCGGAGAAAAACCTCCTGCGCCAATTCCTCGGCAACTGCCTGGTTATGGACCATCCGGTACATGAAGTGGATAATCGGCTTCCGGTATTTCTGGATGAGAAAGTCGAATCCGGCCATATTGCCGGTGCGAAGCTCCAGCATGATGGCGGCGTCGTCCATCTGGCCGAACTCGCCTGCGGCATGATGCGTCTCTGCCGTCTGTAGGTTCTCCAGGAGTCGCGGGTTGATCGCCAGAGTGGCCATATCATCCATAACCCCGTCTTCGCCCTCGGGTTGCGCTTTTTCGTCGATTTCCGCCGGAAACTCGTCGTCTCCATGGGGAGTGGGGCGGCCAAGGCCGGTGCCGGTGCCGGATTTTGTGCCAGGACGGCCGGAATTTGGAGGGGGTGCGGACATCCTGCTTTGCCGATTGTAACGCCACAAAACGCCCATACCAAGCCGTCTTCAACGACTTGCCGTTACCGCTCGGCTACGCTCGTCCACGGATTGATGGGGCAGAGGAGAGATGCTATTCTTTACCAACAGCTTAGATTGCGAGGGCCTTTCCGGGCCATAAGCGAACAGCTCTGGGGCGCATAACTCAGCGGTAGAGTGCCACCTTCACACGGTGGAAGTCGTAGGTTCGAATCCTGCTGTGCCCACCATATAAATCAAGTAGTTACAGCGGGAAGGTGGCTCCTCTAGGAACAAGTCAGGGAGCACTAAGGAACAATAAGCCAGAAACGCTCAGGCATACATGGCTGCGATTCTGTCCTGCGCTTGGCGTTTATCTGCTGTCACCGCTTGTGCATACGTGCCCAGAGTCACAACAGGAGATGCGTGTCGCATAAGCTCCTGCGTTGTCTTGACGGATGCACCGGACGAGTCCAGCAGGGTCGCCAGAGTTCTCCTGAAACTATGCCAGCCGATCTGCTTCGTTATTCCTGCCCGTTCGGCTGCTGGCTTTACGTGTCTCACCAGCACCGTATTAGGCCAAAGCGGTTTATCACCGAGGTGGTAATCACTGGCGAATACCCAGTCATCACCAGCACGGTAGAGCGTCACCTCACGCCATGCTTCTAGGGCTTCTATCACCATCAGAGGCAGGGGCAGGGAACGCTTGGACCCTACGGTCTTAGGTTCTCCAGCAACCTGATCGACCATAGACCTGACGATATGAACTTTCCGATTCGCAAAGTCCACGTCGCCCCACTTCAACCCGAACAGTTCGCCCCTACGCAATCCGGTTGTGGCTGCGATGAGAACGCTTGTTCTGGACGGCTCCGGTAGTTCGGTCAGCAGCGCAGACACTTCAGCAGGGGTCAAAACGTCTGGCTCCTGCACCCGCTTGCTGCTCTGCCTCACTTCACGAATAGGGTTGCGGTCTGCCCATCCGTAGCGCATTGCGTGTTGATACAGTGCGCTGAGGATGTTGCGGGACTTCGCCTTAGTGGCCGGAGCATATGGCAGGGACTTCAGCCACGCTTCAACAGTGAAGGCTTTCACTCTGCCGATCTTCTCGTCAGCCCATCGAGGCAGGATGTGAGAGTCGATATGCTGCTGGTAGACCTCACGAGTTCGAGGTGTCTTGCTGGAGGTCGCCGCAAGCTCAATCAAGCAGTAATGCTCAGCAAGCTGCCTGATGGTCATTGGTGCAGAGCTAACGGCGTCAACGTTGATGTCTAGCTGCAACGCTTCTACAGCCTTCCATGCGGCAGTCTCGGTCGGATAGTCCCTCTTCGTTCCGATGATCTGTTTGCGTTGAGTCTTCCTGCCGTCATTGCCTACTTCCCGCCAGCGATAGACCCAAACATCGGAACCATTGTTTCGCTTCTCGATTGTCAAAGAGCCATGCTGATAGCGTGTGCGTTTATGTCTCATACCGCCTTCCTTTCGGTTGAGGCGGTGAGAACGGCGTGTCCAGCGTAGCACGGGGCTTCGAGCCATCGATTGAGGTCGCTGGCACGAAAGAACACGCGACGACCGATCCGGTAACAGGGAATCTTGCCCTGCCGCGCCCAGAGGCGGAGGGTGTTTACATGAATGGGGAGCAGTTCAGTCGCCTTCTCTGCTGACAACAAACGCTCAAAGTCCTCGGCTGCCGCCTGAAGGTCGATTGTCTTTGGAGTGACCCAATCGCTCTTGATGTGTTGGACCAGTTCCTCAGCCGTGTGGCCATTCGCGAGATAGTCGGTAACGTCCTTGGCTCCCGTCCCTGCAAAGCTCACGGTCTTGTACTTGATGTTCTCAGCGTCAAGGGATTTCCTCACTGCATCGGCATAGGCTTCTCCTGCCGCATCGTTGTCGGGCATCACGATGATGACCTTGTTGCGGAGCTGCTTCGCGAGTTTGGACTTCCAGCTCCCGCTTCCTCCGCTGGTGACACCAATGACCTCGCCGCCGTACCCACGGAGGTGAAGGTTCGTTATCGAATCCGCATCCTTCTCTCCCTCAACGATGACGACGGTCCCGGCTGTTGCGATACGGTGTGCGTTGTAGAGAACGGGACCGACGCCCTTGATATTCGAACTCCAACCATCGGGAGTCCACTTCTGTTGGCTGATCACCTTGTTCCCGTGTTCATCATCCGGGAACCGGAGCACCCGCTTCACCCTGTTGCCTTCTGCATCGAGATAAACGTACTCCGCGATGGCCTTGGAGTCCGATTCGCGGTATGCAACTTCCTTGCCGAGTCCACGTGCGATGCGATGTATAGTGTCAGCCTCGCTGTGGCCCGTGAGTTTGGCCAACAATGCACGCCGGGTTCCTTTACTGTGGCACCCGAAACATTGATAGCATGGCTTCGTCAAAGATACCGAACACGACGGAGTCCGTTCATTGTGGAACGGACAGCGGATCGTGAGGTTGCCGTTCGTCTGCCTCCTTATGGGTTCACCCGCAGGCACTGCATCGCGCACGATCTTCTCCCACTCTTCAGGCGTCCCTTCATTCCACGAGAATCTGCTTCCATCAGCATTCCTGTAGTTGCGGGGATCGTTCCTGTCGTCACCGTCGTGCGTGTGTATGGGTTCACCCGTGAACGGATCGCAGAGCTGAATGACAACGGAGTTGGTCCGCTCACCATCGGTCACAAAGATCAGACCGTGACGTTGTAGCCCATCAAGAGCCTTCTTGTAGGTTGGCGACGTAAGCCCTGCGGTGGAATACATCTCTGCATTGATGCGCTCGAACGATGGCCCCCGTTCGAGGTTGGCGGTCCACAAGATCGCAATGTACAGCCGGACCTCTGGTCCATGCAGGTTCGCCAACGACCAGTGTGCGACGGTGGTGATTTGCCAGGTGGGAATCGTGAAGTACGGTAGTCCGAGTGACCATAGAAAGTTGCTCTTACCTGGGGTGACGGGGAGTGGTCCACGGGTATCGGGATCGGTGAGTCTGTACTCGGACGATACCTGTTTACGCTTGGTGCTGCCGGTGCGGTCGCGCACGATCTGCACGAATCCCGCCTTCTGCAACCCTTGCACAGCCTTGCTGATGGTGGCGGGGCGGTTGTAGCCAGTCCTCTTCATTAGGTCTGCCTGCGAAACCTTGACGCTGGCAATCGTGTCATCCTTGCTGCGTGCTCTGGCTCGGGTCTTGTGTAGGTGCAACAGGACGATCAGTACCTTCAGTTCGGCTGCTGGTAGGGTGAGCCTTCTATCCTTCATCATGAAGGAAGGCAACTGTAACTGTGGGAGAGTCCCCCAAAGTTGAGATGGTCTATACATGAAGCCTCTATCAGTTGTGAGTATCTATAAAGATCGTTGAAGGTGAAGGAAGTGTGTAATGGAGCGATACAAGAAGCTCGACAGTGGTGCAGGGTGTATCACCCCATTACAGGTGTATTCCCCTTAGTACTATGAGCGTTCTCATGTGGTTGATATGACGAGACACACCCTCAAAGCACATACGGTAGATACCCGGTGGGAACGTAAATCACCGTATGTGGGCAGGGTGGATGCCGTGCCGGGACATAACTTGGGGATTCGGCTTCTCGAAGCTGTGGGAAGTTGGCCTTCCCCCGTCCAAGTAGGATTGCGATAGTCGAACAACAAATCTCCTTTGGGTAAGTACGAACCGAGAGCCAATGACTCCCTATTGCGAACGTGAGCAAGTCAAGTTCGCCGGTGTGAATACTACTGTTAGTGCTCTAAATACTCCCGCTTATCGTCACCGCGCAGTGACGCGATTCAATCGATATGCAGATACCCCTCGCCAATACACGAGGAGATGACATCGATTGAATCTGCCAACGCCCAGACATCTTTTGGGGAGTGCGTTGGGATCGATAAACAGCAGTTCGCAGGCTGATTACCGATATATAACGGGGTAATGCTTTTGCCGACACTCACGAGAAAGTTGCAGATACCCTACACGCTGGAGGAATTCCCTAGGATAAGAACTAGTTCCATTGTCTATGCGCGGGAGATTGCAAAAGCACGTAATGCTATAAATCACCAATAACGACGCACTGTTTAGAGATACACTTGCATGTTCATGCAGACGCACAAATGAGAAATCGCCAACAATGACGGTGGTTAGAGGCACATTGGAGGGTCATCTAGCAATTTGTACGAGAGGCCGGTTAGTGTTGGTGAGGGGTAAGTATGTCCGAATGGTCATCGACGCCGTATAGAGCCACTGAGCGCGATTCTTAGGCATTCATTGGACGGTGTATGGTGGCACTTCTGTCACTAGGCGCAGAGTGAATGCGACGGTGGACCGTGTAATCCTCTTCACACGGTACTACCGGGAAGCTACCTATCTCGTGCCCGGAACTGTCCGCTGGTGCGGCCAAAAGCTCAATAACGGCGCGGGTTTGCGTTGTACTCAGATGCTTCTGAAGGTGAAATGTGTGTGATCCCACACGATACCTGCGCGTTGTTGACAGGCACATGAGTAGGGTGCGGGTGCGCCGTGAACCGGGTGGGATATTGATGAAATGGCCGAGACTCGCGCAGAAGTAGGGTGTGATGGGTGTGTCACGGGGTAGTTGCCGGTGATTCACCAAGAGCGATCAACCTTCGCAGCAACGAGTCTGACCGCGTGGTACAGGATGAAGCCCTCGCCGAAGATTGCAGGGATACAGATCAGCAAGGAAACGTCCGTCCTTCCCCGAAGGAGCACTCCGAACACCAGCCATAGCAATCCCAGGTGCAGCAGGAGTGCAATCGAGATTCCAGACCAAAGAGGACCTGGTGCGAGTCGAGTTCGGAAGTACGCGATCATGCCAGCAAAGGTGGGAACGGTACAGTAGATCGCGGCCAGCCATTTGTCTGGAGCATGTAGAACGAGGACAACGAGGCAAAGCAGCAGGGTCACGCCAATCAGAATGACCTGCTCACGGACACTAGGCGCATTCCGAGTTCTTCGTCTGTCAAGCATCGCCTCGCCATTGTAGGGGCTTCGGCCCGTCCCCCGCGATGCCGACACTGCAAAAGTTGCAGACCCGCTTTGGACACGATCACGCCGACACCGAGATGCAGCCGAACCACATTGCGCGGATGGGTCGTGAACCGGGTCGGATATCTGGCGATATGGCTGAACCACGTATATGCGTGATGGCTGATGGGCGTGTAACCGGGCAAGGACGATGGTCTGCTGATATTGCCGTACAATCGCACCCATGCTGGCTCCTGTTGTCATTTACGTCTTCCTGCCGATCATTGGCACTGTGTCTTACTGGGCTTTGGCTCAATGGATGCGACGCAAAGGAGTGCCCTCTCCCCCAGAACTTGCATTCGTTGTCTTGTTCTTCACATGGGGTGGTTTCTTGCAGGTTGTGCTCACCGCATGGTTTTGGGAGTGGTCAGGCATGGCTTCGATAGGAGTGTTGTACTTGATTCTCGTTGCCCCGTTCTTGACAGCTTATATGGCGTGGCATCTACGGCGTCTCCGTGATCTTTCGGCTTTCCATAGGTGTGCGTTCCTTTTGAGTTGCACATACTCGTGTCTCATTGCGGTGGGTCTTCCAGCGGCAATCTACACTCAACATGTGTAATCGAGTGATTCCCTCAATCGAAGAAAGAACGGGTCACGCCTCTCGTTCACCCCCGACGTCCCTACGAGGCTCCTGTGGCCAGGACGAGGTGCTCTACGATGACCTTTCGGCCAGTCTGTTCGCGACCAGATGATTGTGGGTTTCTCTTGGGCGGCAGATGGTTACGGCGTACACGCCATCAGAAGCCGTTCCGATTCCGGTCAAGAGATGCTAGAACTGTACCCAGTCGAACTCTTCAGGGCTTCATGGGTCCCCGGTTTGACTGGTCTAATCGGAGCCCTGAATGGGAAAGCTTGCCATCGCGATCGCACTCTGTGGGTCCGCTCTTCTCCACGCCCAGTCACCTGCCTCACCCGCGTTCAGGATTGCAACGGCCACAGGCAAAACTACGTTCTTCCTGGGCGAACGCATCCCGATGGTCCTCTCCTTTACTGGTCCGGCAGACACGTACGACATCAGCCTGTTCAATTTTGGTCGATTGGACCCTTTTGGACTGGACACGTTTGAGATCATGCCGGTTGACGGCTGGTCGGACTCCCTCGCGGCTTACTTCGCCTTCACACCATTCGGATGTTGCGGCGCGAAGCAATCCGGCACGCTCTCTGCAAAGCCAACCACGCTAAACGTGAACCTCAACGAGTGGGCGCGATTCGACGAGCCGGGCACGTACACGGTCAGCATCGTCAGCCACCGCGTCACGCTCGTAGGACATGGGCAGTACGGCAGACGATCCGATCCGATCAATCTTCGATCCAACCTTCTCCAACTGCATATCGTTGCCGCGACGGCAGAATGGCAGCGAACTACGCTCAAAAGCGCACTCCACGTCCTTGGCCTGCCCCACAAGACGGATGGTGAAACCCCGCCCGAGCGTCGCGCCGCTATCGAAGACCTCCGCTACCTCGCTTCCGCCGAGGCTATTCCTGTGCTTGCCATGAACTTGCGCGATGACCGCCTCGATCTGAAAGAGGACGCCGTCCGCGGCCTGATAGGGCTGCCACGCTTCAAGCGAGATGCCGCCCTCGCTGCGATGAACCACCTGATCGACGATCCTACCTTTCCAGTCTCCGCTGACTTCCTCAAGGCGATGCCCTTCCTGGAGCTAGAGAACGAACGCCTGCCCGACCGCGATATGTCCCGAGAGGAAATTGAAGCCGTTGTCACAGCCCACGAGACGAAGGTTGAGCCGATCGCGACGGCCACCTGGGAGCGAGTGGCTCAGGCGCTTCCGCGCAAGATCGGACTGGCACGCGCAGTGACCGCACAGACCTTGGTGACACTGACTCCAGAGAATCCCTCGCCCACTGCGACCGCTCAACTCGGCGCAATCCTCCGCGAGTCCTTTCCTGCTCTCTCCCCGTACGACAAGGCTAGGCTGCTATCCGATTCCTGGGACACGATCAGGTCGCGAACACTGGTTCCTCAACTCAGCGCACTCGCGAAGACCCCTCCCAGCGAACTCGACTCAACGGTTGGCTTCATATCACTCCGGGCCATTGCGTTCGAACGTTGGTACGAGTTTGAGCCGGAGAACGCGACTCGCGAAATCCTTCGTCAGATTGGGTCGGCGACCCCGACACTGACGGCGTCCGACATCGATTACCTACCGGACCCGTCATTGCCGCAGTTCGAAATGCTATGGGCCAACGCGTTCAATGCGGCAGACCCAGACGACTTCAGCGGCTGTGACCGCTTGGGCGCTCTCCTGGTGCGCTTCGGTACTGGCGCTGCCGCCCAGCAGATCGCCGCCAAGTTCAGGAGCCACGGGTATTCTCTTGGCAACTGTACTATCCCAGCGTTTGCCTATCTGGTGAAGTTCGACCCGCAGACTGCGAAGGGCCTGATCGCAAAGGCGAACGGCCACCCTCCGGCCAACTTGGCCGAGGTCTCCAAATTCGTTCAGAGCCCCCTTCTGACTGAAGCCGCTCTCACGGAACTCGACGACCCTCGCCCCGACGTCGTGAGCGATGCCTTAAGGTATCTCGGTAGATTGGATGATGAGGCAGTTCGGCAAGCCGTCCTGGATCACTACCTCAAGTGGGCAGAACGCTGGTCGGCCAAACCGGCCAAGCACCCTGACGACGAAGAGCCTTTTGAGGAGCGCGAGGAACGCAGTCTCGGCATCCAGTTCGTCCATGCACTTCTGGCAAGCCAAGGATGGATCGCCGATGCCGCACTCATCGCCACTGTTCAGCAGCATTGCCTCGACAAAGATGCGTGTGATCAGGTGGAGCACCTCACGAAACCGGATCTTACCGTGCGCGTCTCCCATTGGGGGCGTGAGACCACCTACGATGTTGGCAACGTCTACATGATCCCCACCCTTAAGCTCTTCGAGGCAAAGCTCGACCAGTACCCTAAGGGGACTACCTTTACGCTGGGTCGCGCGTCCTCCGAATCCCCGGCGGCCCAGCGGAAGCTCGAAGCCTCATTGGTGCCAATCCTTGAAAAGCATGGGATGAAGCTCGGCTCTCAACCGCGCTGAGGCGATCATTTGTTGCACACTGTGCAGATCCGCCCCTAGACGCAGAAAACTTGCGGGGTAGCAACGCAGCGATTGAATCCTGTGATGCGCCCTACCATCATCGTTGGGGATGCAATCGCAGGGACGAGCCGGTGTCGGCGGTGTAACAGAAAACGGAGTGCTTTGATTTGATGATCCATTGTGTTACGTTTGCTTTGTTGTTCGACAGGGTAAATGTTACGAGGTGAAATCAGATGGCAAATGGCAAGTTTGTGGCGTACTACAGGGTCAGTTCGAGGAAGCAGGGGAAGTCAGGGTTAGGTCTGGGAGCGCAGCGTGAGTCAGTACAGACGCACTTGAACGGAGGACGATGGAAGATGGTGGCTGAGTTCGTAGAGGTCGAGAGTGGCAAGCGGAAGAACAGACCAAAGCTGGCAGAGGCACTATCGCTCTGCCGAGCCTACGGCGCAACGCTCATCATTGCCAAGCTGGATCGCCTCGCTCGTAACGTCGCGTTCATCTCTGCCCTGATGGAAGCAGGTGTCGAGTTCATCGCTGTCGATATGCCGACTGCCAACAAGTTCACAGTTCACATCATGGCGGCTGTGGCAGAGCAGGAGGCAGACATGATTGCCGAACGCACACGCAAGGCACTGGCAACTGCGAGGGCACGAGGGACGCAGCTAGGACGACGTGACGATGCTATCGCGCTACACGCTAAGGCGGGGAATCGGGCTAGTGCAGAGGTTCGGAGCGAGACGGCACATAAACGAGCGAACGACCTTCTACCTGTCATAGCTAAGGCGAAGGAGTCGGGGGCGCGTACTCTGCGGGAGATAGCCGACAAGCTGAACGAGTGGGGTACCCCTACCGTCTCGAAGAGAGGGGGCCGTTGGAGTGCAGTACAAGTGCAGAGAGTCTGTCGAATCGCTGGTTGAGATCGTCCAGGCGGACGTTGACGACCTTTAGCTCGTCCGTGATCTCTTGGGTGTCTGGGACGATAACGTCCTGTATCGCCTTCTTGACCGTTTCGTAGGTGCTCACTCGCGCTCCCATGATGCGTTGGATGGCTGAATGAGTTCCGTCTGGCATTCTGACCCAATCGCTATCGATGAAGCTGAACCAGTTCTTCAGATTATTGTCGGCGTCGCCGCGTAGCGAAATGAGAGCAACATTTCGGAATCTATAGAGTTCGATATCTGAGGCGTTGCGAACCATCCTCTTCCATTCTTCAAAGTCGATCGGTTAGCAAAAGGGGAGAGGATCAATGCGGATAGACTACCACCGCACATTGGCTAAACGTGTTGTGGGGTATGACGGACGACCGGACCGAGGGCAGAGCATTCTTGCAGACTTGTGCCTACGCGCTGGTTGCCGTTCTCACCGCAGTTTAGCGATGCCAGCGTGGGAACAAATGAAGGAACAATAAGGGAACGATAAGCATTGCGAAGGAGTGCATTGCAGGGTGTAACAGTGCCTAGTGCTTCAGATAAATCAATAGGATAGCTGCGTTTACACAATTCACACGGTGGAAGTCGTAGGTTCGAATCCTGCTGTGCCCACCATAGAATCAATCACTTACAGGCGAAACAAAGGAACAACAAAGAATCCGTGGAAACGGAAGGGAACTCTAAGCCACGAGTGTCCCGTTTTCCGCCTCACGAACGGGCAGAATCATCGCTGCAATTCTGTCCTGGGCCTCCCGTTTATCTGATGTGACCGCTTGGGCGTATGTTCCGAGGGTCATTACCGGGGTGGCGTGTCTCATTAGTTCCTGCGAAGTCTTTACACTCGCCCCTGACGACTGGAGCAGGGTAGCGAAACTCCGGCGGAACGTATGCCAGCCAATCACTTTCTCGATACCTGCCCTAAGTGCGGCAGGTTGGATTTGGCGAACCAGCAGAGTGTTAGCCCAATACGGCTTTTCTCCTCTGCTGTTAGGGCTGGCAAACACCCAGTCTGTCGGCTTTGCGTATGGTGTGGCAATTTTCCACCTAGCAAGAGCGTCGGACAATTCGGCGTTCAGGGGCAGAGGACGGTTTGACCCTGCCGTTTTCGTGTTGCCCACGACCTGATCCACGATTGACCTGCGAACGTGAATAACGCACTTATCGAAATCCACGTCCTGCCACTGCAACCCAAATAGCTCACCTCTGCTGGCCGTCCCCGACCGGACGACGCTCAAGGGCAAGCGCGACTATGTCATTCTGGCGCTTCTGGTGGGCTGCGCCCTGCGACGGAACGAGCTGGCCGGGCTCGAGGTTGAGACCATCCAGCAAAGAGAAGGACGCTGGGTCCTGGCGGACCTTGAGGGGAAGGGCCGGCGCATCCGCACGGTCGCTATCCCGATCTGGGTCAAGCAGGGAATCAACGCCTGGATGATTGCGGCCGGCATCGAAGACGGCCGGCTGCTGCGGTCGATCTCGAAGAGCGGGAAGATCAACCGCGACACGCTGAGCGACTGGGCGGTATGGTCCGTAGTTGAACAGTCATCCAAGCAAATCGGGATCGAGCACTTCGGCGCCCACGACCTGCGCCGCACCTGCGCCAAACTGTGCCGGAAGAATGGCGGGGATCTGGAGCAGATCAAATTCCTGTTGGGGCACTCGTCGATCCAGACCACCGAGCGCTGTCTGGGCTCCGAGCAGGATATCGAGATCGCGGTGAACGACAACCTGGGGCTCTAGTGGAGACCGCGACTTCTCGCAGATTTTGGGGACGCCACAATTTTGACGAGTAGGTGCTACTATGCAAACACCTTGCACGGGAACAAGTTTGGTTTCAGCAAAGATGCGACCCGAACCCCAATTTGACTGAGCATGGCAACAGATGAGAACCGAGGAAAACACTATGGAACAGGGAACAGTGAAGTGGTTTAACGATGCCAAGGGGTTTGGCTTCATCAGCCGTCAAAACGGCGAAGACGTTTTCGCACATTACTCCGCAATCACCTCGAGCGGCTTCAAGAGCCTCCAAGAGGGTCAGGCTGTGCAGTTCAATGTGATTAAGGGGCCTAAGGGCTGGCAGGCAGCCGACATTCAGCCTCTTTAAATGGCTTACTCCTTTGCGAAAGGGACCGGCTTAGCAGACTCGCGGTGAACTGTCGAAGATGCCGCTTGTGGTCTGGAAGCTGGAGCGGCTGCGACGAAATCTGGCCGATTTTGACCCGGCTCATCGCCAAACTCGAACAGCGCAAGATCCACTTCGAATCGCAGGCGGTGCTTTTCGACCGATCAACGCTTCGTTCCACGAGAAAATTGACTAAAAAATCTGAATACGTTTCAGATTGATGCGTGGCAGCTCATTAAATAGATGGTTTACTTTCCTGGAGTATCGCTCATAGCAAAGCGCAGTTTTCCGCCAGCCATGAGTTGCGCGTGCGTGAGTGTGGAGTTCATAATCACTTTGCCGTTTAGAGTGATGCTACGTGCGTAAACTTTGCCGCGTTCTGCGCCCGTCGCAATCACGTGCAGCTTGCGACCGGTAGGAAGCGTGACGATCATATCGTCGAAGCGCGGCGAACCGAGCGAGTAATTCGGCACACCAGGGCAAACCTGGTACAAGCCGAGAGCGCTCAGGACGTACCAAGCGCTCATCTGCCCTGCATCGTCGTTACCCGCAAGACCAGCGGGCCCATCTTTGTACTCGCTGTCGAGAATCGCTCGGACATGCTTCTGCGTCTTCTCAGGCGCCCCGGCGAAGTCGTACAGATATGCGATGTGGTGGCTCGGCTCGTTGCCATGTGCGTAATAGTTCCCCGCAAAGAGTTCGTCAAGCTTGGCTTCGAACTTTGACTTGCCGCCTTCGAGTTCGATGAGTCCCGAGACGTTCTGCGGAACGAAGAAGGTGTACTGCCACGGTAGTCCCTCCGTGATCCAGCTGTATGTTTTGGCAGGGTCGAAAGGAGTAGCCCAGGAGCCATCGGCATGACGTCCGCGCGCAAAGCCGGTCTGGGGATCGATTACGTTGCGCCAGTTCTCTCCACGCTTGCGGAAGAGAGCCGCATCTTCCTCGTGCCCCAGCTCTTGAGCAATGTTGGCAAGCATTGCATCGTCATACGCATACTCAAGCGTGCGCGATACCTGTTCATTCTTGTGAAAAGCATCGTCGATCGGGTCTTCGAGAGGAATGTAACCGTACTTGATGTAGGAGTCGAGACCGCGACGTCCTTTGCCATCGCGATACTCCTCGCGTGTTGCCGGCATCTCCAATGCGTTCTTCCGCATGAGTGGATAAGCGCGCCGTATATCGAAGCCTCGGATACCTTTCTGCCAGGCATCGATCATCATGGCGGAGGAATGATCGCCGACCATTTCCGAGGTGTAGCTGTTCCACGCAGGGAAGATCGGGAGGAAGCCGCCTTGCTCTCCTTTCGTGATGATTGACTGCATCATGGACGCCTCGAGTTTCGGATCCAGAATCATCATGAGTGGCGCCTGGGCGCGGAAGATGTCCCATACCGAAAAATCGTCATACTGCGTCGTCTCGGTATGCTCGACCTCTCCGTGATCGTGAAAGCGGGGATAAGTACCGCTTACGTCGCTGTACGCCCGTGGCTGTAGCATGGCGTGATAGAGCGAGGTGTAGAACACCACTTTGGCCGGATCTTTGCCCGCAACCTGAATGCGGCTCAGCTGTGCGTGCCAAGCGCTGCGTGCTGCGGCCTTCACCCTTGCGTAATTCCAGTCTGGGATCTCTGCGCGAAGATTGTTGCGTGCCTCTTCAATCGAAACGAAAGAGGTACCGATCCGAACTGTGATCACATCCCCCCGATGCACGGGACCGAAGTGTAGGTATGTACCAAAGCCGGGACGTGGCGCGGAGGTAGGCTGCGTCATGGCAGCGGCCGAAGCACCACCCGTCGAAGTCATCATCTTCGAGACGACGATAACCCCGACGGGCTGTCCGTCACCAACCTGTTTGGATCGTCCATCGGTTGTCTCCGACCCGATGTAGGTTCCGGCTGACTTTACGGTGTGATCGAATTCCGCAACAAACCATGCACTAAAGCCCGCAAGTTTGCCGCTGCCGGCATATTCCCGACGGACAGGCACTTCGCCGGTGACTTCTCTCTTTGCAACGTCCACTGCTACCCAACCATCGCCTCCCCGAGCGTTGTTCTCCATCACGACCCAGCCGTCTGGATCGTCTGTGGTGAATTCGAAGCGCATGATTCCGGAGCGGGATGTCGCGGTTACTGAGGCTCTTACACGCGATTCCTTGAGTTCGACCGCATACGAGTATGGCGTTGCATGCTCGGTCTCACGATCGAAGGCTGAGGCGCGCGTAACAGCAGCCGTTTTAAGCGAGCCCGTACCTGGCATCAGTGTCATGCTGCCGTAGTCAGGGACACAGCTTCCACTGAGGAAGTGCGAACCCCGCAAACCTTGAATCTTTGCATCCGTAAAGTAGTACGGTGCGATGCACTTGGTCTCCCCTGCCCGAGTCTGCGGCGTCCAGTGCGTCATGGCAAAAGGAACTCCGGCGGCGGGATAGGTCTGCCCTTCGTTTTGTGTGCCCGTCAGTGGGTGAACGAGATCTTCGGGAAGCGATTGACCGATAACCGAGATGGCAGCGAGAGAAAGAACGGCAGCAAGACATAGTCGAAGCATGAACTCCATTCTTGCCGTGGAATCCCATTTACGCAAACCGGAGCGCGGCGGCCACTCGATCTCTCAAGTGTTGCTGACAAGTTCGGAGGGATCGCAGTCTCTTTCGAAGGCCCACGCCGAAAGGACAATGCAGAGAGAGCGACGGTCCATCGGTGATTGAGTCAACGACCCAGTGTCGCGCGGCACTTAAATCCCGGAATATGTTCTGGAGGACCGTTTTGCGGCACTTAAATCCCGGAATTCGTCGAGCGGCTTGTACTCAAATCCCGGACCGAAGCCGATAGACGGAAAAAGGATAGTGTGACTTTTGTACTTATATCCCGGACAAACTTCACCAGGAACTTCGTCCGGGTTTTGAGTGCAACTGTCCGGGACAGTAGTGCAGTGACAATGCAGTTAAATCCCGGAAAAGGATTGAAAACAAACAAGCGTGATTCCGGGATTTTAAGTGCAGCGTGACATCAGCCTTCGCGACGGGCTCTTGAAGCTGGACCACCGTATCGCGGAGTCCGGTTTGCCGAGCTTGAGAAAGAGCGCCCATTAGCCTATGCATAATCTGCAGCAGTGAGGGCAATCCACTTCGTCTATATCCTCGCGGTTGTACTCCTTCACCGTGGCACTTGAAACTGTCTGCGATCCACGGCAATAGCTGCAGACATCGCCGCTCAATCCAGTCGTGCCGCGGCCGTGACAATGGGGACAGTCCGTTTCGTCCATATCATCGCGGTCATAGTCCGCAGCTTCGGCATTTGAAACCATCTGTGACCCACCGCAATAGCCGCACACATCACCGCTCAGCCCCGTCATGCCTCGCCCGTGGCAATGAGGACAGTCCACTTCATCGATGTCCGCGACATCGTATAGCCCCAAAAGCGTGCTTGACCAACTGGGCGGCGTCTAAAAAGCTGTACCGCTTGGGTTGTTCTCTCAATGAAGCTATTTGGTGGAACCACGGTGAATGACCGTGGCTCGTCTTTAGCTTGTCGTATGAGCTCGAAAAGGTCGATTCTTTCGGCGTCATCCACTCGGTACATTTCGATTCGATGGCGACTGGCGAATCTCGGGGTATGGCAACGATTCGTCACAAACCGGGCCATATCGCCGCAAGTGATCCAGGCCCAACGAGTTATAAACCGGCTTTTTTGCGCGGCAGAGGTCTATCGGCAAAGTCTCCAAATGGCCCACTTTGTCGCGAATCGTTGCCATACCCCGACTACCAGTCAAGCCGATTTTGCCTCATAACTTGTGCATTTCCTTGTAAGTGGCTGGAGAATAAGGGCGAACACCCGGCGAATATGGCAAAATAGAGTAGTTGCTATTGGAGTGCCCAGTGACCGTTCAACCTTCGAAGAACGCCCAGGATGTACGCCGCCAAGTGACCAGCAATTACGCACGTTTGCCCATCTTTGCGCACGGGCCACAGCGCTCTACAACTATCTGGCCGTAGTAGAAAGTGAACTTTTTCGCGCTACCTTGGCAAGCAACCCGGACATCAGTCATTTCGCAGTCAACCGCAAAGTTGTAGTCGTGCCCAAGCAGTCCCTGCGATCATTCGTTTGTGTCCCGCCATCGGCGGCTCGTTGGGTATTGCCCAAAACATCTTCGAGATTCCGTTGCTCCCATCTATCCTAGAGCGATTGCGACCGTTTTAGGCTCCGGTACTGCTTTTGCGGTATGAAGCAACTCCGGCTCGGCAAAGAGCATGCGCGCAGATAAAGCGAATAGATTGACACCAATACCGCGAGGCAGCCATAGATCAACCAGGCACGTTCACTTGGATTGAGGTTTGTGCCGAACAGCAGTGCTATCGCGGAGAACGCGGCTACGAAGACGGAGCGGTCCACAGTAAAGCCCTCAGCATCATGGCAGAAGCCGAGATTGGTGACGCTGGCATTAAACTCAGACTTCACACCGTGCTCTTCCAGCCATTTCTGCAGCGGTCGCACCATCGAGTCGTACTGATTGTAGACGGTTCGCAGGATTCCGCTGAGCGTGTTGAAGCCTGAAACCATGTGGACGAAGCGCGCCAGATAACGCTTAAGCTCCACCGCACTATGCCACGGTTGGAAAGCAAACGTCGTGCACCACATAGCCCAGAAGTCCGTCTCAAAGAACGACGGTTCGAACTGATCTGAAATGCTGCTTCGCCCAAGTATCGACTCCGGCTCAACTCTCAGGCGTTCGATGGTCAGGATGTGCCTTTCGCTAAGACCAAACCTGGGAGCGTTGATTCTTTGTCCACCCCGAACGAGACGGGATTTGGACGAGGTTTTCATCAACTTATTCAACTCAAAGATCTCCTGGGTGACTGTCTTGCTCCTATCGAGGGTCGGAATCGAGGAAAAGAGGTCATAGGTGCAGAGATATTTGCTCTCAAGCATTCGACCACCGCGCATGATATAGCCATCTACAGGATTCCCGCCTGCATCGAGGCTGCCACCGATTTTTCGTGACTCCTCAAGGATCGTGATGTTGTGGCCGGGAATGTTTCCATCGCGAATAAAAAAGGCCGCTGCCGCGAGCGAGGCGATTCCACCTCCAACTAAGTAAACCTTTGCGTTCGTATCAGACCGCCTTGCAGGCATGGATTCTACCCTTCTTTCTGCTTACCGCGTCGCTGCTACTTCGACAGTTCCGACTTCACAATCTCACTCACCATCTTCCGATCGGCCCGTAAGCCGGCAGCCCGAATCCACTGTTCAGCCACCTGCACTGCGGTCTCCAAATCCCTCGGCCCCGGCCTCACCCCACCAGCATCCTTCTGCAGATGCGCCATCGCCCCATGCACCAGCTTGCGGATATCCTCCTCACCCGATGCCTGCGGAACATAAGCCTCAATTATTTCGATCTCCAGGCGCTCGTTCTCCGCCAGTTCCGGTCTGCCGCCCTTCGTAAACGCCTCTACCAACTCTCTCCGCTGCTTGATCAGCGCCGTCAGAATCTGCGTCTCTTCCGCATCCGTCAACTCCTCGCGCTTTTCGATCACTTTGTTCTGCAAGGCCAACTTGATCATCCGCAGTGTCGTCAACCTATGCTCATCGCGATCCTTCATCGCGATCGCAATGTCCGCCTGAATCGTTTCATCAATCTTCATAACTTCCTTCGCAACCTGTCGAGTTCAACCGGTCACCTACTATGTTGGTTCAGCCGTCTCCCTAAAGCTGTGACGGTCGTCACAGGTCGTGTTCCAAATAGCGCGATAAAAAGTGTGCCAAATGATTTGA